>NZ_CM160042.1:5687500-6637741 GCF_056711565.1 Pseudomonas sp. WT-JTC | reverse complement strand
GGATATCCCCTAAGTTGAAAGCCGGTGAGGCAAAAACAAGCGGCCATTGTAGCGACCAGACGCCGACTTATCCACACGTAGGTGGTTCATCGGCCAAGAAGAATCGCCGTGTTATACGCAAAAAAGACGACCAGTGGTCTGTGCATAAGCTCTGTGGATAACCGGGGTTAAAGTCATTGCACAAGTGGGGGCGAAACTCGGTGGATAACCAGCCTGTGGATAAACCAGCCTTCCACACACAGGTTATCCGACAGCGCAGCACAGGCTGAACACCGTTTTCCACTGTAGTTGTCATTCTCTGTACAGTAGGTAAAACATGGCCTGAATCGACTTATCCACAGAAGGGCGCGAGCCTAGCTTTTATAAGCTTTACAGAAAAGCTTTAAATACTTTCCTTTCTTATTTTTATATTTGCCGACGGTTCGTTCAGCGCAAAACGTCTGGAGATCTATTTATAAGGAAACGCTGGTTGGAAATTGACCTGAAGGCTTGCTTTCTCTAGAATCCCCGGTCTCTTAAAACGGGGGCCATTCCGGCCCGTTGTGGACGAACCAGGTAACACGACAATGAAACGTACTTTCCAACCAAGCACTATCAAACGCGCTCGTACCCACGGTTTCCGTGCTCGCATGGCTACCAAGAACGGCCGCGCAGTCCTGTCGCGTCGTCGCGCCAAAGGTCGTGCGCGTCTGGCAGTTTGATAAGCCGGCACTGGAGGTGAGTCAGGACTTCAGTCGGGAAAAGCGTCTGCTTACCCCCCGGCATTTCAAGGCAGTCTTTGACTCCCCTACCGGCAAGGTTCCGGGGAAAAATCTCCTGCTCCTTGCGCGCAACAACGATCTTGATCACCCCCGTCTCGGGTTGGTTATCGGGAAAAAGAGCGTAAAGCTCTCCGTCGAGCGCAATCGCCTCAAACGTCTGATGCGCGAATCGTTTCGCCTGAACCAGGATTCACTGGTCGGTTGGGACATCGTTATCGTCGCGCGCAAAGGTTTGGGTGACGTAGAAAACCCCGAATTGATTCAGCATTTCGGCAAACTCTGGAAACGTCTGGCTCGCAGTTCGCCGGTACCAGCAGTCAAAACCGAAACTGTAGGGGTAGACAGTCCAGATGCGTAAACTGGCACTCGTTCCGATCCAGTTTTATCGCTATGCCATTAGTCCTCTGATGGCCAGTCACTGTCGTTTCTACCCCAGTTGTTCCTGCTACGCGTTAGAAGCCATCGAAAATCATGGCCTTCTTCGCGGTGGCTGGCTGACCTTTCGTCGTTTAGGTCGCTGTCATCCGTGGAATCCCGGTGGTTATGACCCGGTTCCACCTATCCCTACCTCCCGTTCTTCTTCGATGGCCGAGTAATCATGGATATCAAACGCACGATCCTGATCGTCGCCCTGGCAATCGTGTCCTACGTTATGGTTCTTAAATGGAACCAGGACTATGGCCAGGCTGCCCTGCCGACTCAGAATGTTGCCACCAATACGACTGCATCGGGCCTGCCGGATACGGCTTCTGGCTCCAACGCTTCCGCCAGTGACGACATTCCACGTGCTGCAAGCGACACCAGCGCACCTGCCGAAACGCCGGTAGCTGTGAGCAAGGACCTCATCCAGATCAAAACGGATGTACTGGACCTGGCTATCGACCCACAAGGTGGCGATGTTGCCCAACTGACCCTGCCGCTGTATCCGCGTCGTCAGGATCACCCGGAAATTCCGTTCCAGCTGTTCGATAACGGCGGCGAACGTACTTATCTGGCGCAAAGTGGCCTGATCGGCAGCAACGGTCCGGATGCCAGTCCGGCCGGTCGCCCGGTTTACTCCGCGGAG
Organism: Pseudomonas sp. WT-JTC; assembly: GCF_056711565.1. Taxonomy (NCBI): domain Bacteria; kingdom Pseudomonadati; phylum Pseudomonadota; class Gammaproteobacteria; order Pseudomonadales; family Pseudomonadaceae; genus Pseudomonas; species Pseudomonas sp. WT-JTC. Next base: position 6,635,914 of record NZ_CM160042.1, on the reverse strand, counting down.
AAGAAGGTTTTTCAACTGGCTGACGGTCAGGACCAATTGGTCGTGGACCTGAAGTTCAGCAAGGACGGCGTCAACTACATCAAGCGTTTCACCCTGAAACGCGGCCTGTACGACGTAACCGTTTCCTACCTGATCGACAACCAGAGCGCCCAGCCCTGGACTGGTGCGATGTTCGCCCAGTTGAAGCGTGACTCCAGCGCCGATCCTTCGTCGACCACGGCTACCGGCACCGCGACTTACCTGGGCGCTGCCCTGTGGACAAGTTCGGAGCCGTACAAGAAAGTGTCCATGAAGGACATGGACAAGGCACCGCTCAAAGAAACCGTCACCGGCGGTTGGGTTGCCTGGTTGCAGCACTACTTCGTGACCGCATGGATTCCGGCCAAGGGCGAAAACAACGTCGTCCAGACCCGTAAAGACAGCAAAGGCAACTACATCATCGGCTACACCGGCCCATCGATGAGTGTTGCGCCAGGTGCCAAGGCCGAGACCAGCGCTGTTCTGTACGCCGGTCCGAAAAGCCAGGCCGTGCTGAAACAGTTATCCCCAGGTCTGGAACTGACGGTCGACTACGGCATTCTGTGGTTTATCGCCCAACCGATCTTCTGGTTGCTGCAACACATCCACGCCATTGTGGGTAACTGGGGCTGGTCGATCATCTTCCTGACCATGCTGATCAAAGGGATCTTCTTCCCGCTGTCGGCTGCCAGCTACAAATCCATGGCGCGCATGCGTGCAGTGGCACCGAAACTGGCTGCGCTGAAAGAGCAACATGGCGATGACCGGCAGAAAATGTCGCAAGCCATGATGGAGCTGTACAAGAAAGAGAAGATCAATCCGCTGGGTGGTTGCTTGCCAATCCTCGTGCAGATGCCGGTTTTCCTCTCGCTGTACTGGGTTCTGCTGGAAAGCGTCGAGATGCGTCAGGCGCCGTTCATGCTGTGGATTACCGACCTGTCGATCAAGGATCCGTTCTTCATTCTGCCGATCATCATGGGTGCAACCATGTTCATCCAGCAGCAGTTGAACCCGACTCCACCGGATCCGATGCAGGCCAAGGTAATGAAGCTGATGCCAATCATCTTCACCTTCTTCTTCCTGTGGTTCCCGGCGGGTCTGGTGCTGTACTGGGTAGTGAACAACTGCCTGTCGATCGCCCAACAGTGGTACATCACTCGTAAGATCGAAGCGGCTACCAAAGCAGCTGCCTGATTTACACTGTGGATAACCACTCAAAACGCCCCCTAGTGGGGCGTTTTGCTATCTGTCACTTTTGTCTGGATACCGGTTTATGAGCGTTCCTCGTGAAACCATCGCCGCCGTCGCCACCGCTCAAGGTCGCGGTGGTGTAGGCATCGTGCGTATTTCCGGGCCGTTGGCCAGCGTTGCAGCCAAGGCCTTCAGTGGTCGCGAGCTCAAGCCGCGATTTGCCCACTATGGCCCGTTTCTCAGTGAAAACGACGAGGTGCTGGATCAGGGCATCGCACTGTATTTTCCTGGGCCAAACTCGTTCACCGGCGAAGATGTGCTGGAACTCCAGGGTCATGGCGGCCCGATCGTTCTGGATATGTTGCTCAAGCGCTGCCTGGAACTGGGTTGCCGTCTCGCCCGACCGGGGGAATTCAGTGAGCGCGCCTTCCTCAATGACAAACTGGACCTTGCTCAGGCCGAGGCGATTGCCGACCTGATTGAAGCCAGTTCCACCCAGGCTGCGCGAAACGCATTGCGCTCCCTGCAGGGGGCTTTTTCATCACGTGTGCATAACCTCACCGAGCAACTGATCGGCCTTCGAATCTATGTCGAAGCGGCCATCGACTTCCCGGAAGAGGAAATCGACTTCCTCGCCGATGGCCACGTCCTGAGCATGCTCGACAAAGTGCGCGACGAGTTATCCACCGTCATGCGCGAAGCCGGGCAGGGCGCCTTGCTGCGAGACGGTATGACCGTGGTCATTGCCGGTCGTCCGAATGCCGGTAAATCCAGCCTGCTCAATGCACTGGCCGGGCGTGAGGCGGCGATCGTGACCGAAATCGCCGGCACCACCCGGGATGTGCTTCGGGAACATATCCACATCGATGGCATGCCGCTGCACGTGGTGGATACCGCCGGTCTGCGCGATACCGATGACCATGTGGAAAAAATCGGCGTCGAGCGAGCCTTGAAAGCCATCGGCGAAGCGGATCGGGTGCTGCTGGTGGTCGACGCCACGGCACCGGAAGCCCTCGATCCGTTCGCACTCTGGCCGGAATTTCTCGAAATCCGTCCAGATCCCGCGAAAGTGACCCTGATCCGCAATAAGGCCGACCTTACGGGCGAAGCCATTGCCCTGGAGGTCAGCGACGATAGCCACGTCACCATCAGCCTGAGCGCCAAGTCCGGTGGTGTCGGCCTGGAGCTGCTGCGCGATCACCTGAAGGCCTGCATGGGCTACGAACAAACGTCCGAAAGCAGTTTCAGTGCTCGCCGGCGACACTTGGAGGCGCTAGGTCATGCCAGTGCCGCTCTCGAACATGGTCGCGCCCAATTGACCCTGGCTGGTGCTGGCGAATTGTTGGCCGAGGATTTGCGCCAGGCTCAGCAATCCCTGGGAGAAATCACCGGCGCCTTCAGCTCTGACGATCTGTTGGGGCGGATTTTCTCCAGCTTCTGCATCGGCAAGTAGCCCTCCAGTTGTTCACAGACAGGCCATTCGCGCCTGTCTGCTCCCTCCTTTTCTGAATAAACCTTCCAGTGCTGGGCGGACTTTGTCTGCCTGAGCGGAATTCCTGCACCTGAATTTCGCGCAAACGGGGCTTTTCTGTGGATTAAGCCCTGTGAATAACCACCGCTAAGGTCAGTTGATAACAGGGCCCGAAAACTGAACATAACCGCCTCTGTGGATAACAGCCCCTTTCATCCACAGGCTTACACCGGTTATCCAAGGGCCTCATTGGCACATGAACACAGGGTTTTGAATCTCTGTACACATTGAAAATAAAGGGCTGTGTTAATCTATCCACAGAAAGGCATGTGCATAGAAATAAACATAAAAACAAAGATTTAATAAATTTCTCTCTTTTTAATTTCTATAACTCCGACTTTTCCACAGCTGGTTAAATTTTGTGCAAAGGGTTCTTTAGGAAGGGCGAAGTCCCTATACTTGTCGACCAGGTCCGAAAACCTGAGCTCAAACTATTCCTGAATTACCTACTTAAGCAGGCACGAGGTGCGTGGTGGATTTCCCTTCCCGTTTTGAAGTGATCGTCATCGGCGGCGGTCATGCCGGTACCGAGGCAGCACTGGCCTCAGCACGTATGGGGGTTAAAACCCTGTTGCTGACGCATAACGTGGAAACCCTCGGTGCCATGAGTTGCAACCCGGCCATTGGCGGGATCGGCAAAAGCCACCTGGTCAAGGAAATCGACGCCCTCGGTGGCGCGATGGCCATCGCTACCGATAAAGGCGGTATCCAGTTTCGCGTGTTGAACAGCCGTAAAGGCCCCGCTGTGCGAGCAACCCGCGCACAGGCAGACCGGGTTCTGTACAAGGCCGCTGTCCGCGAAATCCTGGAAAACCAGCCGAACCTGTGGATATTTCAACAGGCTGCAGACGATCTGATCGTCGAGCAGGAACAAGTCCGTGGTGTTGTCACCCAAATGGGCCTGCGGTTCCTCGCGGATTCGGTGGTGTTGACCACCGGCACGTTCCTCGGTGGACTTATCCACATCGGTTTGCAGAATTTTTCTGGCGGTCGCGCCGGTGATCCACCATCGATAGCTCTGGCTCACCGTCTGCGTGAGCTGCCATTGCGTGTGGGTCGTTTGAAAACCGGTACTCCGCCGCGTATCGACAGCCGGTCTGTGGATTTCTCGGTGATGACCGAACAACCGGGCGATACGCCGATCCCGGTGATGTCGTTCATGGGCAACAAGGAACAGCATCCACAGCAGGTCAGTTGCTGGATTACCCACACGAATGCGCGCACCCACGAAATCATCGCCGCGAACCTCGACCGTTCGCCGATGTATTCCGCTGCCGGTGAGATCGAAGGCATCGGCCCGCGTTACTGCCCGTCAATCGAAGACAAGATCCATCGCTTTGCCGACAAGCAAAGCCACCAGGTCTTCATCGAACCGGAAGGCCTGACGACAAACGAGCTGTATCCGAACGGGATATCCACATCCCTGCCGTTCGACGTGCAACTGCAGATCGTGCAATCGATTCGCGGCATGGAAAACGCACACATCGTGCGACCGGGCTACGCCATCGAGTACGACTACTTCGACCCGCGTGACCTGAAGTACAGTCTGGAAACCAAAGTCATCGGCGGCCTGTTCTTCGCCGGGCAAATCAACGGCACCACCGGTTACGAAGAAGCCGGTGCCCAGGGTCTGCTGGCCGGAACCAACGCTGCACTGCGTGCACAGGGCAAAGAAGCCTGGTGCCCGCGTCGCGACGAGGCCTACATCGGCGTATTGGTCGACGACCTGATTACCCTCGGTACCCAAGAGCCGTACCGGATGTTCACGTCCCGTGCCGAATACCGTCTGATCCTGCGTGAAGACAACGCCGACCTGCGCCTGACCGAAAAAGGCCGCGAACTGGGCCTGGTGGATGACGTGCGCTGGGCGGCTTTCTGCAAAAAACGCGAAAGCATCGAACTGGAAGAGCAGCGTCTGAAAAGCACCTGGGTTCGCCCAGGTACAGAACAAGGCGATGCCATCTCCGAAAAATTCGGTACGCCGCTGACTCACGAATACAACCTGCTCAATCTCTTGAGCCGTCCGGAAATCGACTACGCTGGTCTGATCGAAGTGACCGGTGGCGGGGCAGAAGATCCACAGGTTGCCGAGCAGGTCGAGATCAAGACCAAGTACGCCGGTTACATCGATCGTCAACAGGACGAAATCGCCCGCTTGCGAGCCAGCGAGGACACCAAACTGCCTGTGGATATCGATTACACGAATATTTCCGGTCTCTCCAAAGAGATCCAGAGCAAGCTCGGTGCGACCCGTCCAGAGACTTTGGGCCAGGCCTCGCGTATCCCGGGCGTAACGCCGGCAGCCATTTCGCTGTTGATGATTCATTTGAAAAAACGCGGCGCGGGCCGTCAGTTGGAGCAAAGCGCTTGAGTTCGTTGGTCACTTCGCAACATGCAGAAGAGTTATCCACAGGTGCCCGCCAGCTTGGCGTCACGCTGACAGAAGCCCAGCACGCGCAATTGCTGGGTTATCTGGCCCTGTTGATCAAATGGAACAAGGCTTACAACCTCACCGCCGTGCGTGATCCGGACGAAATGGTGTCCCGTCATCTGCTCGACAGTCTGAGCGTGATGTCATTCATCGAAAACGGACGCTGGCTCGACGTCGGCAGCGGCGGCGGCATGCCTGGCATCCCGCTGGCCATCCTGTTTCCAGATTCCCAGGTGACATGCCTGGATAGCAACGGCAAGAAAACCCGCTTTCTGACTCAGGTCAAACTCGAACTCAAACTGGATAACCTGCAAGTTATCCACAGTCGCGTCGAAGCGTTCCAGCCTGCCCAGCCATTCAACGGGATCATTTCCCGTGCGTTCAGCAGCATGGAAAACTTCAGCAACTGGACTCGCCACCTCGGCGATAACGAAACACGCTGGCTGGCAATGAAGGGCGTTCATCCGGCCGATGAGCTGGTAGCATTGCCGGCAGACTTCCACCTCGATAGCGAACACGCCCTGGCCGTACCTGGTTGCCAAGGCCAACGCCATCTGCTGATACTGCGCCGCACGGCATGATTGGGAACACAAGCAAGAATGGCTAAGGTATTCGCGATAGCGAACCAAAAGGGTGGCGTGGGTAAAACCACCACCTGCATCAACCTCGCAGCATCCCTGGTCGCGACCAAGCGCCGGGTGCTGTTGATCGACCTTGATCCACAGGGCAACGCCACCATGGGTAGCGGTGTGGATAAACATGGCCTGGAAAACTCGGTCTACGACCTGCTGATCGGCGAATGTGATCTGGCCCAGGCCATGCACTTCTCTGAACACGGTGGTTACCAGTTGTTGCCGGCCAACCGCGACCTCACCGCGGCCGAAGTGGTGCTGCTGGAAATGCAGATGAAGGAAAGCCGTCTGCGCAGCGCGCTGGCGCCGATCCGGGAAAACTACGATTACATCCTGATCGACTGCCCGCCGTCGCTGTCGATGCTGACCCTCAATGCACTGGTTGCCGCCGACGGGGTAATTATCCCCATGCAGTGCGAGTACTTCGCACTCGAAGGCTTGAGCGACCTTGTGGATAACATCAAGCGTATCGCTGAACTGCTGAACCCGAACCTCAAGGTCGAAGGCCTGTTGCGTACGATGTACGACCCGCGCCTGAGCCTGATGAACGATGTCTCGGCGCAGCTCAAGGAACACTTCGGCGAGCAGCTCTACGACACCGTCATTCCGCGCAACATCCGTCTGGCCGAAGCACCAAGCTACGGCATGCCGGCGCTGGCGTACGACAAAGCATCGCGAGGCGCCGTTGCCTATCTGGCATTGGCGGGCGAAATGGTTCGTCGTCAACGAAAAAACTCACGCATCGCCGCAGCTCAGGCAACTTAAGGAATCCCCATGGCCGTCAAGAAACGAGGTCTCGGACGTGGACTGGATGCTCTGTTGAGTGGTCCGACTGTCAGCTCGCTGGAAGAACAAGCGGCGCAAGCCGATCAGCGTGAGCTGCAACACCTTCCCCTGGATCTGCTCCAGCGCGGCAAATACCAGCCGCGACGTGACATGGACCCACAGGCGCTCGAGGAGCTGGCGCAGTCGATCAAGGCCCAGGGCGTCATGCAGCCCATCGTGGTTCGCCCGATCGGCAGCGGCCGTTTTGAAATCATTGCCGGTGAACGCCGCTGGCGCGCCAGCCAGCAAGCCGGGAAGGAAACCATCCCGGCGATGGTGCGCGACGTACCCGATGAAACCGCGATCGCCATCGCCCTGATCGAGAACATCCAGCGCGAAGACCTGAATCCGATTGAAGAAGCGGTAGCCCTGCAGCGCTTGCAGCAGGAATTCCAGCTGACCCAGCAACAGGTTGCAGAAGCCGTGGGCAAGTCCCGGGTGACCGTGGCCAACCTGCTGCGCCTGATTTCCTTGCCGGAAGTCATCAAGACCATGTTGTCCCACGGCGACCTGGAAATGGGTCATGCCCGTGCTTTGCTCGGTTTGCCGGACAATCAACAGGTTGAAGGGGCGCGACATGTTGTCGCACGCGGGCTGACCGTGCGCCAAACCGAGGCACTCGTCCGCCAGTGGTTGAGTGGCAAACCGGAGCCTGTCGAACCGGCAAAACCAGACCCGGATATCGCCCGTCTCGAACAGCGCCTGGCCGAGCGCCTAGGCTCTGCGGTGCAGATTCGCCACGGTAAGAAGGGTAAAGGGCAGTTAGTGATTGGATATAACTCCCTGGATGAACTACAAGGTGTACTCGCACATATTCGCTGAAACATTTCCTCATGTAGCGCGCAATCGGAAATCACTACCTGACAGTTGAATAGGGGCCGAACCGCCCCTATACTCTGCGCGCATTTTGTCGGCACAAATTATGCCAAGTTATTGAATTTCGGCAGCCGGCCATTGGAGAGTAAAAGTGATGGAAACCCGCACGCCAAACCGCTTGCCATTCCATCGCCTGGCAGTTTTTCCGGTGTTAATGGCTCAATTTGTCGTTCTGCTCATTGCCGCTTTGGCGCTCTGGCAACGGTATGGAGTCGTTGCCGGGTACTCGGGACTTTGCGGAGGCCTGATAGCCTTGCTTCCCAATGTTTATTTCGCTCACAGGGCATTTCGGTTTTCCGGCGCCCGGGCAGCTCAAGCCATCGTCCGGTCATTTTATGCCGGCGAGGCGGGCAAACTGATTTTGACGGCGGTGCTTTTTGCATTGACGTTCGCAGGTGTGAAGCCATTGGCGCCGCTAGCTGTATTCGGCGTCTTCGTGCTGACCCAACTGGTCAGCTGGTTCGCTCCCCTGCTGATGAGAACAAGACTTTCGAGACCTTAGGGCGTTTGAGGCAACCATGGCAGAAACAACCGCTTCGGGCTATATCCAGCACCACTTGCAGAACCTGACCTTCGGTCAGCACCCTACCGGCGGCTGGGGCTTTGCCCACACCGCAGCAGAAGCCAAGGAAATGGGCTTCTGGGCTTTCCACGTCGATACTCTCGGCTGGTCGATCGCATTGGGTCTGATCTTCGTTCTTCTTTTCCGCATGGCGGCCAAGAAAGCGACTTCCGGTCAGCCAGGTGCTTTGCAGAACTTCGTTGAAGTTTTGGTCGAATTCGTCGATGGCAGCGTGAAAGACAGCTTCCATGGCCGTAGCCCGGTGATTGCACCGCTGGCACTGACCATCTTCGTCTGGGTGTTCCTGATGAACGCCGTCGACCTGGTACCGGTCGACTGGATTCCTCAGCTGGCCATCCTGATCTCCGGCGACCACCACATCCCGTTCCGCGCCGTGTCGACCACCGACCCGAACGCTACCCTGGCCATGGCCTTCACGGTGTTCGCGCTGATCATTTTCTACAGCATCAAGATCAAGGGCCTCGGCGGCTTCATCGGCGAGCTGACCCTGCACCCGTTCGGCAGCAAGAACATCTTCGTTCAAGCCCTGCTGATCCCGGTGAACTTCCTGCTGGAATTCGTGACCCTGATCGCCAAGCCGATCTCCCTGGCTCTGCGTCTGTTCGGCAACATGTATGCCGGTGAGCTGGTCTTCATTCTGATTGCTGTGATGTTCGGCAGCGGTCTGCTCTGGCTCAGCGGCCTGGGCGTTGTTCTGCAGTGGGCGTGGGCTGTGTTCCACATCCTGATCATCACCCTGCAGGCGTTCATCTTCATGATGCTGACCATCGTCTACCTGTCGATGGCACACGAAGAAAACCATTAAGACCAGTTTCGACTAGTCTGATGTCCCTCCCCGTTAAACGGGAGGGGGCTCTTAACGGGGCCTCTGAAACGATTTGTTTTACCGCTTTAAATTAAAAAAACCTAAACCATACGACGTAAAAGTCGGGAGGAAAGATGGAAACTGTAGTTGGTCTAACCGCTATCGCTGTTGCACTGTTGATCGGCCTGGGCGCACTGGGTACCGCAATTGGTTTCGGCCTGCTGGGCGGCAAGTTCCTGGAAGGCGCAGCGCGTCAGCCAGAAATGGTTCCAATGCTGCAAGTTAAAATGTTCATCGTTGCCGGTCTGCTCGACGCCGTAACCATGATCGGTGTTGGTATCGCTCTGTTCTTCACCTTTGCGAACCCGTTCGTTGGTCAAATCGCTGGCTAATTACTCGGATCTTCCGGGTAATTTGGTGTGATGGACAACGTAACTGCGAGGTGTTGGCGTGAACATTAATGCGACCCTGATTGGCCAGTCCGTTGCGTTCCTGATTTTTGTACTGTTCTGCATGAAGTTCGTATGGCCTCCGGTCATCACGGCACTGCACGAACGTCAAAAGAAGATCGCTGATGGTCTGGACGCTGCCAGCCGAGCAGCTCGCGACCTGGAGTTGGCCCAAGAGAAAGCGGGTCAGCAACTGCGCGAAGCGAAAGCTCAGGCAGCTGAAATCATCGAGCAAGCCAAGAAACGCGGTACCCAGATTGTCGACGAAGCCCGTGAACAGGCTCGCGTCGAAGCTGACCGTGTGAAGGCTCAGGCTCAGGCCGAGATCGAACAGGAACTGAACAGCGTCAAAGACGCGCTGCGCGCCCAAGTGGGTAGCCTGGCCGTTGGCGGTGCTTCGAAGATCCTGGGCAAGGCAATCGATCAAAACGCGCACGCAGAGCTGGTTAACCAACTGGCTGCTGAAATCTAAGCGAGGGCGATCATGGCAGAACTGACCACGTTGGCCCGACCTTACGCTAAGGCGGCCTTCGAGCACGCTCAGGCCCACCAGCAACTGGCCAATTGGTCAGCCATGCTCGGCCTGGCTGCAGCGGTGTCGGAAGACGACACCATGCAGAGCGTGCTCAAGGCCCCGCGACTGACGAGCGCAGAAAAGGCCGCCACGTTCATTGACGTGTGCGGCGACAAGTTCGATGCCAAGGCACAGAATTTCATCCACGTTGTTGCCGAAAACGAGCGCCTCCTGCTTCTGCCGGAGATCGCCGCTCTGTTCGACCTGTACAAGGCCGAGCAAGAGAAATCGGTAGACGTAGAAGTGACCAGTGCTTTCGCATTGAACCAAGAACAGCAAGACAAACTCGCCAAGGTTCTCAGTGCACGACTCAACCGGGAAGTGCGCCTGCAAGTCGAGGAAGATTCATCCCTTATTGGGGGTGTTGTCATCCGCGCCGGCGACCTGGTTATCGATGGCTCGATTCGCGGCAAAATCGCGAAACTTGCCGAAGCATTGAAATCTTGAGTTTGAAGGGGCAGCAGAGCAATGCAGCAACTCAATCCTTCCGAAATAAGTGAAATTATCAAGGGCCGCATCGACAAGCTCGATGTGACCTCCCAAGCCCGTAACGAAGGCACTGTCGTCAGCGTATCTGACGGCATCGTGCGGATTCACGGTCTGGCCGACGTTATGTCCGGCGAGATGATCGAGTTTCCGGGCGGCGTCTACGGTATGGCCCTCAACCTGGAGCAAGACTCCGTAGGTGCCGTTATTTTGGGCGCATACCAGTCTCTGGCTGAAGGCATGAGCGCCAAGTGCACCGGCCGTATCCTGGAAGTTCCGGTTGGTAAGGAACTGCTGGGTCGCGTAGTCGATGCACTGGGTAACCCGGTTGACGGCAAAGGTCCGCTGAACAACACCCAGACCGACGCGGTCGAGAAAGTTGCTCCAGGCGTGATCTGGCGTAAGTCGGTAGACCAGCCTGTACAGACTGGCTACAAGGCTGTCGATGCCATGATCCCTGTCGGCCGTGGCCAGCGTGAGCTGATCATCGGTGACCGTCAGATCGGTAAAACCGCTCTGGCGATCGACGCGATCATCAACCAGAAAGACAGCGGCATTTTCTGCGTCTACGTAGCCATCGGTCAGAAGCAATCGACCATCGCCAACGTGGTTCGCAAGCTGGAAGAAAACGGCGCACTGAAAAACACGATCATCGTGGCTGCCAGTGCTTCGGAATCTCCTGCGCTGCAATACCTGGCACCGTACGCCGGTTGCACCATGGGTGAATTCTTCCGCGACCGCGGTGAAGACGCGCTGATCGTTTATGACGATCTGTCCAAGCAGGCAGTGGCTTACCGCCAGATCTCCCTGCTGCTGCGCCGTCCACCAGGCCGTGAAGCTTACCCAGGCGACGTGTTCTATCTCCACTCCCGCCTGCTGGAGCGCGCATCCCGCGTTTCGGAAGAGTACGTAGAGAAGTTCACCAACGGCGCAGTGACCGGCAAAACCGGTTCCCTGACCGCACTGCCGATCATCGAAACCCAGGCTGGCGACGTTTCCGCGTTCGTTCCGACCAACGTGATTTCCATCACCGACGGTCAGATCTTCCTGGAATCGGCCATGTTCAACTCGGGCATCCGTCCTGCTGTGAACGCCGGTGTTTCGGTATCCCGTGTGGGTGGTGCCGCTCAGACCAAGATCATCAAGAAGCTGTCCGGTGGTATCCGTACCGCTCTGGCTCAGTACCGTGAACTGGCGGCATTCGCCCAGTTCGCTTCTGACCTGGACGAAGCGACCCGTAAGCAACTTGAGCATGGTCAGCGCGTTACCGAGCTGATGAAGCAGAAGCAATACGCGCCAATGTCGATCGCCGACATGTCGCTGTCGCTGTATGCCGCTGAGCGTGGGTTCCTGACTGACGTTGAAATCACCAAAGTCGGCAGCTTCGAGCAAGCGCTGATTGCTTACTTCAACCGCGATCACGCCGAATTGATGGCGAAGATCAACGTGAAGGGTGACTTCAATGACGAAATCGATGGCGGCCTGAAAGCCGGTATCGAGAAGTTCAAGGCCACCCAAACCTGGTAAGCCGCAGCGGGAGTCGCAAGGCTCCCGCTTGCTAACCTGATAGGTGTTACATGGCAGGCGCAAAAGAGATTCGCAGTAAGATTGCGAGCATCAAAAGCACGCAAAAGATTACCAGCGCCATGGAAAAAGTGGCGGTCAGCAAAATGCGCAAGGCACAAATGCGCATGGCTGCTAGCCGTCCTTATGCGGAGCGCATCCGCCAGGTTATTGGCCATCTGGCCAACGCTAACCCGGAATATCGCCACCCGTTCATGATCGACCGTGAAGTAAAGCGCGTCGGTTATGTCGTAGTGAGCAGTGACCGTGGTCTGTGTGGTGGCTTGAACACCAACCTGTTCAAGGCTTTGGTCAAGGACATGGCGGTAAACCGCGAAAACGGCGTCGAGATCGATCTGTGTGTAGTTGGTAGCAAGGGTGCGGCTTTCTTCCGCAACTTCGGCGGTAACGTCGTTGCAGCTATCAGCCACCTGGGTGAAGAGCCGTCGATCAATGATCTGATCGGCAGCGTCAAGGTGATGCTGGATGCCTACCTGGACGGCCGTATTGACCGCCTGTCCGTGGTGTCCAACAAGTTCATCAACACCATGACACAACAGCCTACCGTGGAGCAGTTGATTCCACTGGTGGCAACCCCGGATCAAGAACTCAAGCACCACTGGGACTATCTCTACGAACCGGATGCCAAGGAGCTGCTCGACGGCTTGATGGTCCGTTACGTGGAGTCGCAGGTCTACCAGGCGGTGGTCGAGAACAACGCGGCTGAGCAAGCTGCGCGGATGATCGCGATGAAGAACGCTACCGACAACGCCGGTGATTTGATCAGCGATTTGCAGCTGGTCTACAACAAGGCGCGTCAGGCTGCGATCACCCAAGAGATCTCGGAAATCGTCGGCGGCGCTGCCGCGGTTTAACGGTTCAAATATTCAGAGGATCCAGCTATGAGTAGCGGACGTATCGTTCAAATCATCGGCGCCGTTATCGACGTGGAATTTCCACGCGACAGCGTACCGAGCATCTACAACGCGCTGAAAGTACAAGGCGCGGACACTACCCTGGAAGTTCAGCAACAGCTGGGCGACGGCGTAGTTCGTACCATTGCGATGGGTTCCACCGAAGGCTTGAAGCGCGGTCTGGACGTTGTCGACTCTGGCGCTGCCATCTCCGTACCGGTCGGTAAAGCGACCCTGGGCCGGATCATGGACGTACTGGGCAACCCGATTGACGAAGCTGGTCCAATCGACACCGAAGAGCGCTGGGGCATTCACCGTCCTGCGCCATCCTTCGCTGAACAAGCGGGCGGCAACGACCTGCTGGAAACCGGCATCAAGGTTATCGACCTGGTTTGCCCGTTCGCCAAGGGCGGTAAAGTCGGTCTGTTCGGTGGTGCCGGTGTAGGCAAAACCGTAAACATGATGGAACTGATCCGTAACATCGCCATCGAGCACAGCGGTTATTCCGTGTTCGCCGGTGTGGGTGAGCGTACTCGTGAGGGTAACGACTTCTACCACGAGATGAAGGACTCCAACGTTCTGGACAAAGTGGCACTGGTTTACGGTCAGATGAACGAGCCGCCGGGAAACCGTCTGCGCGTAGCCCTGACTGGCCTGACCATGGCCGAGAAGTTCCGTGACGAAGGTAACGACGTTCTGCTGTTCGTCGACAACATCTATCGTTACACCCTGGCCGGTACCGAAGTATCCGCACTGCTGGGCCGTATGCCTTCGGCAGTAGGTTACCAGCCGACCCTGGCTGAAGAGATGGGCGTGCTGCAAGAGCGCATCACTTCGACCAAGCAAGGTTCGATTACTTCGATCCAGGCCGTATACGTACCAGCGGACGACTTGACTGACCCGTCGCCAGCGACCACGTTTGCTCACTTGGACGCCACCGTCGTTCTGTCCCGTGACATCGCTTCCCTGGGTATCTACCCGGCGGTAGACCCACTGGACTCGACTTCGCGTCAGCTGGACCCGAACGTGATCGGCAACGACCACTACGAAACCGCTCGCGGTGTTCAGTACGTGCTGCAGCGTTACAAAGAACTGAAGGACATCATTGCGATCCTGGGTATGGACGAGCTGTCGGAAGCCGACAAGCAGTTGGTAAACCGTGCTCGTAAGATCCAGCGTTTCTTGTCGCAGCCGTTCTTCGTGGCTGAAGTCTTCACCGGTGCATCGGGTAAATACGTTTCCCTGAAAGACACCATTGCTGGCTTCAAAGGCATCCTCAACGGTGACTACGACCACCTGCCAGAACAAGCGTTCTACATGGTTGGCGGCATCGAAGAAGCGATCGAGAAAGCCAAGAAACTGTAATCCCGGCGCCCGGCAACGGGCGCTAATTTAGGTTGAGGCAATCAGATGGCTATGACAGTCCATTGCGATATCGTCAGCGCGGAAGGAGAAATCTTTTCCGGTCTGGTCGAGATGGTGATTGCGCACGGTGCACTGGGTGATCTTGGTATCGCCCTGGGTCACGCGCCGCTGATCACTAATCTGAAGCCAGGTCCGATCCGCCTGGTCAAGCAGGGCGGGGAAGAGGAGGTGTATTACATCTCCGGTGGTTTCCTCGAGGTTCAGCCGAACATGGTCAAGGTTCTTGCCGACACCGTGCAACGTGCTGCCGACCTGGACGAAGCCGCAGCTTTGGAAGCCGTTAAGGCTGCCGAGAAAGCCCTGCATGAGCGAGGCGCGGAATTCGATTACGGTTCTGCTGCCGCACGTCTGGCCGAGGCTGCAGCTCAGCTGCGCACCGTCCAGCAGATCCGCAAAAAGTTCGGCCACTAAGGCCGCTCTTGTTGTGTGATTGATTAAAAAGGGTAGCCTCGGCTACCCTTTTTTCTTTTCCGATTTTTACAACCCGGTCGCAGCCGCTGACCACCCAGGATTGGTAGCCAGTCATGTCTCTCGAAATCGTTATTCTCGCTGCTGGCCAAGGCACGCGTATGCGTTCTGCTTTGCCGAAAGTTTTGCACCCGATTGCCGGCAACTCCATGCTCGGTCATGTTATCCACAGCGCCCGGCAACTTGATCCACAGCGCATTCATGTGGTGATCGGCCATGGCGCCGATGCCGTACGCGAACGCCTGGCGGCGGATGACCTGAACTTCGTCCTGCAGGATAAACAGCTGGGCACCGGTCACGCCGTTGCTCAGGCAGTGCCGTTCATTCAGTCCGACACCGTGCTGGTGCTCTACGGCGATGTGCCGTTGATCGAAGTCGAAACCCTGCAGCGCCTGCTCAAGCAGGTGGGGCCGCAGCAGTTGGGCTTGCTGACCGTCGAACTGGATGACCCGACCGGTTACGGCCGTATTGTTCGTGATGCCGCTGGCAAGGTTGCGGCCATCGTCGAACAGAAAGATGCCAATGACGCCGAACGCCAGATCACCGAAGGCAATACCGGCATTCTGGCGCTGCCTTTT
Organism: Pseudomonas sp. WT-JTC; assembly: GCF_056711565.1. Taxonomy (NCBI): domain Bacteria; kingdom Pseudomonadati; phylum Pseudomonadota; class Gammaproteobacteria; order Pseudomonadales; family Pseudomonadaceae; genus Pseudomonas; species Pseudomonas sp. WT-JTC. Next base: position 6,620,565 of record NZ_CM160042.1, on the reverse strand, counting down.
GTCCGCCTTGGCGACTGGATGAGCCGTCTCTCCAACAACAACGCCCAGGGTGAGTACTACCTGACTGACATCATTGCTATGGCAGTGAGCGATGGTCTGGTGGTGGCCACCGAGCAACCGCACGACGCCATGGAAGTGCAGGGCGCCAACGACCGCAAGCAGCTTTCCGAACTGGAGCGGCATTATCAATTGCGCGCCGGTCGCCGTTTGATGGCTCAAGGTGTGACGCTGCGCGATCCGGCTCGTTTTGACATTCGTGGTGAAGTCACGGTCGGGCGCGACGTACTCATCGACATCAACGTGATTCTCGAAGGCAAGGTCGTCATTGAGGATGACGTGGTAATCGGCCCGAACTGCGTGATCAAGGACAGTACCCTGCGCAAAGGCGTGGTCATCAAGGCCAACAGCCATATCGAAGGTGCCATTCTGGGTGAAGCCAGCGATGCCGGTCCGTTCGCTCGTCTGCGTCCAGGTACAGTGCTCGAAGCCCGCGCGCATGTGGGTAACTTCGTCGAGCTGAAAAACGCCCACCTCGGCGAAGGCGCCAAGGCCGGTCACCTGACTTACCTGGGCGATGCCGAAGTGGGCGCGCGCACCAACATCGGTGCCGGCACCATCACCTGCAACTACGACGGCGCCAACAAGTGGAAAACCGTGTTGGGCGAGGATGTGTTCATTGGTTCCAACAACTCGTTGGTAGCGCCTGTGGATATCCAGTCCGGTGCTACCACAGCGGCCGGTTCGACCATTACCTCGACTGTGGATAAGTCCCAGTTGGCGATTGGGCGCGCTCGCCAGAAGAACATCGATGGCTGGAAGCGGCCGGAGAAGATCAAGAAGGGCTGAGTTATCCACAACTCCCTTGTGTAGGAGCGAGCTTGCTCGCGATGGACGTCAACGATGACGAGGTCAGTCTGAACAAAAGCAGCGTCCTTAAGTCCATCGCGAGCAAGCTCGCTCCTACAAAGGGTTATCCACAGCTCTTTTTATCGCATTGCGCTTGACGAAGTTTCGCTGATAGGTTTTGATTGCTTCCGCTATCTTTCGAATCGAAACTTACCAGCTCATGTCGAAGCGCAACACACCTCAACGTCGTCACAACATCCTCGCCTTGCTCAATCAGCAGGGCGAAGTCAGTGTGGATGAGTTGGCCAAGCGCTTCGAAACGTCGGAAGTTACGATCCGCAAGGATCTGGCGGCACTTGAAAGCAATGGTCTGTTGCTGCGTCGTTACGGCGGGGCGATCACCATGCCTCAGGAACTGGTGGCCGACCTCGGTCAGCCGGTTTCCAAGTACAAACAAGCCATCGCCCGTGCCGCCGTCGCGCGGATTCGCGAGCATGCGCGCATCATTATCGACAGTGGCAGCACCACCGCCTCCATGATCCCGGAACTCGGGCAGCAACCCGGTCTGGTGGTGATGACCAACTCGCTGCACGTCGCCAATGCCCTGAGCGAACTTGAGCACGAACCGGTGCTGTTGATGACCGGTGGCACCTGGGACCCGCATTCCGAGTCCTTTCAGGGGCAGGTCGCCGAGCAGGTACTACGCTCCTACGATTTCGACCAGCTGTTTATCGGCGCCGATGGCATCGATCTGCTTCGCGGTACAACCACCTTCAACGAACTGCTCGGACTGAGCCGGGTCATGGCCGAAGTCGCCCGCGAAGTGGTCGTGATGGTGGAGGCCGACAAGATCGGCCGCAAGATTCCCAACCTGGAACTGCCCTGGAGCAGCGTCCATACCCTTATTACCGATGAACGCCTGCCACTTGAGGCTCGCGATCAGATTCAGGCCCGCGGCATCACTTTGATTTGCGCGGCTGTCAGTCAGGAGAAATAGCATGTGTGGAATTGTCGGCGCAGTCGCAGAACGTAACATCACCGCCATCCTCGTCGAAGGCCTGAAACGCCTCGAATACCGTGGGTATGACAGCGCTGGCGTGGCGGTCTACACCAACGATGAAAAACTCGAGCGCCTGCGTCGTCCGGGCAAGGTCAGTGAGCTGGAGCAGGCATTGACCACCGAGCCGCTGGTCGGTCGTCTGGGCATCGCCCACACGCGCTGGGCCACCCACGGTGCACCGTGCGAACGCAATGCACACCCGCATTTCTCCGGTGACCTGTCAGTGGTGCACAACGGCATCATCGAAAACCACGAAGCCCTGCGTGAACAACTCAAGGCCCTGGGTTACGTGTTCACCTCGGACACCGACACCGAAGTCATTGCGCACCTGCTGAACCACAAACTCAAGGATCTGCGCGACCTGACCGTGGCCCTCAAGGCGACCGTCAAAGAGTTGCACGGTGCTTACGGCCTGGCAGTGATCAGCGCGCAGCAACCGGATCGCCTGGTTGCAGCCCGCAGCGGCAGCCCGCTGGTGATCGGCCTGGGTATGGGGGAAAACTTCCTGGCGTCCGACCAGTTGGCCCTGCGTCAAGTCACCGACCGTTTCATGTACCTGGAAGAAGGCGATATCGCTGAAATTCGCCGCGACAGCGTGCAAATCTGGGACGTTGACGGCAAGGCCGTCGAGCGCGAAGCCGTGCAATATCGCGACGGCGCCGAAGCCGCTGAAAAGGGCGAGTTCCGCCACTTCATGCTCAAGGAAATCCACGAGCAACCGTCCGTGGTGCAGCGCACCCTGGAAGGTCGCCTGAGCCAGAACCAGGTGCTGGTACAGGCATTCGGCCCACAGGCGGCCGAGCTGTTCGCCAAAGTGCGTAACGTACAGATCGTTGCGTGTGGCACCAGCTACCACGCAGGCATGGTCGCGCGTTACTGGCTTGAAGAGCTGGCCGGCATTCCGTGCCAGGTCGAAGTCGCCAGCGAATTCCGCTACCGCAAGGTGGTGGTGCAGCCAGACACCTTGTTCGTGACCATTTCCCAGTCCGGTGAAACCGCCGACACCCTGGCCGCGCTGCGCAACGCCAAGGAGCTGGGTTACCTCGCCAGCCTGGCGATCTGCAACGTCGGCATCAGCTCGCTGGTGCGTGAATCGGATCTGACCCTGTTGACCCAGGCCGGTCGCGAAATCGGTGTGGCATCTACCAAAGCTTTCACCACGCAATTGGTTGGCCTGTTGTTGCTGACGCTTTCCCTGGGCCAGGTTCGTGGCACCCTGGACAAAGGCGTCGAAGCGACGCTGGTCGAAGAACTGCGTCGTTTGCCAACCCGTCTGGGCGAGGCGCTGGCCATGGACAGCACCGTGGAAAAAATCTCCGAACTGTTCGCCGAGAAACACCACACGCTGTTCCTCGGCCGTGGCGCGCAGTTCCCGGTAGCGATGGAAGGGGCACTCAAGCTCAAGGAAATCTCCTACATCCACGCTGAAGCCTATCCGGCCGGCGAGCTGAAACACGGCCCGTTGGCGCTTGTGGATAACGACATGCCAGTGGTGACCGTGGCGCCGAACAACGAACTGCTGGAGAAGTTGAAGTCCAACCTCCAGGAAGTCCGCGCCCGCGGTGGCCAGTTGATCGTCTTCGCTGACGAGAAAGCCGGCATGACCAACGGTGAAGGCACCCACGTGGTGCACATGCCGCACATCCACGACATCCTGTCGCCGATTCTCTACACCATCCCGCTGCAGCTGCTGTCGTACTACGTTGCCGTACTCAAAGGCACCGACGTTGACCAGCCGCGTAACCTGGCGAAGTCGGTCACCGTGGAATAAGTTATCCACAATGAAAAACCCCCTTTTCAGGGGGTTTTTCTTTTTCTAGGCGGAAATAATGCGCCGTTGCCGCCGCGTGTCGAGCAAATGCACCATGGCGCAGGCGTACAAGGTCACCAGAATGAACAGGCCCATGCGAATGGCGAAGGCGGTGTAGACGTCCTTGCCCGCCGCACTGTCCTGTACCGATTGGCCGAGCAGAATGATCAGGGTTGCCAGACTGTTGAGCCAGAACCCTGGCGGCTGCCGGGTCCGGGCCAGGCCGTAGAGTTTTCTGGCCACCAGCAGGCCGAACAGCAACATCCACAGAAAAAACATCCACAGGTTGACGAACAGGCTCAGCGCGCACCAGAAAACAATCGCCATCAGGCCACCGAGCAGGGTCGAGCCGAGCAATTCCTGGCCAGCGGTGCGGGCACTGGTCGCGCAGCTTTGTTGGCCGAGGCTGACGGCTTTCATGATGATCGGCAGGTAGCTGGCCGGGTCGACCATGGCCAGCAGGAAAGTCGGCAGCACCACTAGCGTGGCACGCAGCGCCAGCCAACCGCTTTCGGCAGGAGTAAGGCTTGGGCCGGGTTTGGCCGCTGGGGCGCTGGCGGGGTCGGGAAACAGCCAATGGCTGACGGTCAGCGTCGAGACTGCCAGGAACAGGCCTTTGACCAGGGCCACGATCACCTCAAGCGCCAGGGCGAATTCAGCGGTTCCGGCCGCACTGATCAATGTCAGGCCCACCACCAGGAAAGTCGCCACCAGCGGGTTGCCGCCGCGCAGGCCATAACCGAATGCCAGGAACAGACACAGTCCGACCAGCAGCACGCCACTGAACGGGTAGTAACGCAGCAGGGGAATGAGCAGCAGGCCGCTCCCGGTGGTCAGCAACAGGATCAGGATCAGACCCAGGCTGGCCTTGAACGGCAACGGTCGGTTCATCGCTGCCAGCATCATCAACGCCAGCATCGGCGCGAGGAACGGGATAGGCAAGGCCAGGCCGAAGCTCGCCGCCAGGCACAGCGCCGTGCCGAAGCCAAGGCGCAGGGCGCGCTGAACACGGGCCGGGCGCTCAATACGCATAGGACATCCAGCTCATCAGGCGCAGGAACAGGCGACCCAGGAGGTTCAGCGGGTTACCTTCACTCGGGAACGCCATGACTTCGGCCTGGCCGCCGGCACGGATGCCCTGTGGACTGGTCAGCTCACCCGGTTCGAACTCGATGATGACCGGAAAGCGCTGGGCAGGACGCAGCCAATCGCGGCTGTTCTCCACTTTCGGCAGGCTGCCCGGCTGGGTGCTCTGACCGACTTCGACGCCATAGCCGACGCTGCGTACATGGCCTTTGAATATTCTCCCCGGCAGGGCGTCGAGGACGATGGACACCGGAGTTCCGGGCTGGACACTTCCCAGGTTGTTTTCAGTCATGTCGGCGCTGATCCACACATCGTGGATGGCGATCAGGGTCATCACCGGTGCACCGGCGGAGGCGAACTGGCCGACATCGGTGCGCAAATCGGTGATCAGGCCGGCCGAACGCGCGTGAACCTTTGTATTGCTCAAGTCCAGCTCGGCTTTTTCAAGGTTGCTGGCGGCGCTGAGCAACTGGGCGTTCTCTGCTTCGTTGCCACCCTGTTGTTCGCGTGCACGTTGCACTTCGGCCTTGGCCGCGGCGACCTGGCTGATGGACTCTTCCAGGGTGGCGCGGGATATTTCCAGGCGTCGCAGCGAGATGGTGCCCGGATCTTCGCGGTACAGGCGTTCGAGCCGCTGGATGTCCTGGCGTGCCTTGAGCTCATTGGCCTGGGACGCGCGCAGTGACGCTTGCTTGGACTCGACACCGGCAGTGTTGGCGCCTACCTGGCGACGGGTCGATTCGAGGTCGGCGCGGGCGCGATCGACGGCAATCCGGTACTGCTCCGGATTGACTTCAAACAGCAATTCGCCGGCCTTGACGTCCTGGTTGTTGCGCACGTGCACCTGGGTCACCCGGCCGGAAACCTCAGCCGCCACCGGCACAATGAAGGCCTGTACCCGTGCCTGTTGCGTGTAGGGCGTGTAACGGTCGGCCATCAGGTACCAGACCAGGCTCAGGATGATCAGCAGCACGACCCAGTTGATCGCTTTTCTGGCCGGGTCAGCGGCAGGTACCGAGGCGTTCTCGACCGGTTGTTGGCTGTCATTCATGGGCACTTTCCTTCGGTTCGTCGAGCAGATCGCCCCAATCGGTCCGTTGTTGCATCTGTTTGCGGGTGGCCGGGTCGAGCATCGGCTGGTCGCTGTACCAACCGCCGCCCAGGGCCTTGTACAGGGCGATCAAGCTGTTGACGGCGGTGCCACGGTTGACCAGGTAGATATCCTGTTGGGCAAACAGGGCGCGCTGGGCATCCAGCACGCGCTGGAAGTCCGAATAGCCTTCGCGGTATTGGGCATTGGCCAGGGTCACCGAACGTTCGGCGGCCACCGAGGCATCGCTGAGGATCCGGTCGCGCTCCAGTGCCTTGATCAGGCCGGTCGCGGCGTCGTCCGCCTCGCGTGCCGCCTGGCGCACGCTGTCCTGGTAGATAACGATCAACTGCTGCAAGCGCGCATCCTGCACGCGGACGTTGTTGGTGATCCGGCCATGGTCGAAGATGTCCCAGCGCAGGCTGGGGCCAGCCACCAGGTCGAGGGTATTGGATGCACCGTTGAGCGAGCTGGCGGACCAGACGATGCTGCCCAGCAGGCTGATGGATGGGTACAGATCGGTCTCGGCCACACCGATCAACGCCGATTGCGCCGCCACTTGCAGCTCGGCAGCGCGAACATCGGGGCGCCGCACCAGCAGGTTGGCCGGTACATCCTGCAAGACCGCGGTGTCGAGCAGTGGTACCAGGCCGGTGTTGCGATCCAGGTCAGGGATCGAGCCGGGTGGCTGGCCGATCAGGGTGGACAACGCGTTGCGCAAACTCGCCACCTGACTCTCGAAATCCGGGATGGTGCTCAGGGTGCCCAGGTACTGGGTCTTGGCCTGTTGCAGATCGAGTTCGGCTTCGGCCCCGCTTTTGAACAGGCGCTCGGTGATCTGGTAGCTGCGTTTTTGCAAGGTGGCGTTACTGCGGGCGATGTGCAGGCGCGCCTCGGCGGTACGCAGGGCGTAGTAGGTTTGCGCCAGTTGTGCGTGCAACAGCACCAGTACATTTTCATAGTTGGCCTGGGCGGCAAACCAGGACGCGTCGGCTGACTCGATGGCACGGCTGAAGCGCCCCCAGAAATCCAGCTCCCAACCGATATCGAAGCCGGCGCTGTATTGCCAGAAATGCGTGTCCTGAGGGTTGGCACCGCCCGATTGCCGACGGTTCACGTACAGGCTGTCGGCGCTGGCCTGCTGCAATTGCGGGTAGCGTCCACTCAGGGCAATGCCCAATTGCGCGCGGGACTCCATGACCCGCAGGCCAGCGACCTGCAGGTCGGCGTTGTGGGCATCGGCTTCGGCAATCAAGTGGTCCAGGACCGGGTCGTCGAACACATGCCACCATTGGCGGCTATCCGGTTGTGGGCGCTTTTGCCCGGCGATTTCCAGGGCCGGGCTGTTCCAGTGTTCGACCCAGGGCTGGGCCGGTGACTGGAAATCCGGACCCAGTTGCACGCAGCCCCCCAGGACGACGGTCCCGCAGATCAGCAGCCGGCTGATGCGAGCAGGGCGTGGCATCAGGCGCAAACTCCTCAGAGGGGACGCTGATCGTCGATTGCCTCGATTTGCGGTGTCTCGTTCTGTACCTCGGCAGACGGTTGGTCCTGGACCCATTGCCAGAACAGTTGGTAGCCCACCGCCAGCGCAACCGGCCCGATGAACAAACCGATGAAGCCGCCGCTCACCATGCCGCCCAGGGCACCGATCAGAATCACCGGCATCGGGACATCGACGCCACGACCGAGCATCAATGGCTTGAGGACGTTGTCGGCCATCCCGGCAATCAGGCTGTAGATGCAAAACACGATGGTGGCCAGGCTGGTCCCTTCGGTGGCGAAGACATAGGCGATCACCGGAAGGGTCACCAGCAGTACTGGCAATTGCATGATCCCCATCAACAGCGCAACCATCGCCAGCAGGCCGGCACCGGGGACGCCCATGAGCACGAAGCCCACGCCCACCAGCAGCATCTGGATAAACGCGATGCCCACCACGCCTTGGGCGACCGCGCGGATGGTTGCCGTGCACAGCTCGGTGATGCGTGGGCCGCGCTCAGGTCCGGAAAGGCGCGAGGTGATGGCCAGTGCGCTTCTTTCGCCGTTTTCGCCATAGGCCATGAGCACACCGGCAATGATCAGCGCACCGATGAACAACAGGAAGCCCACGCCAACGTCGGCCATTTTGCCCAACAAGGTCAGGCCGACGGACTTGATGTACGGCATCAGTTTCATCAGCACGCTGCCCATATCGGTGGCGGCTTGCATCCAGTAGCCATAGAGCGGCTTGCCAATGAGCGGCAGGGAAGCGATTTTTTCGCTGGGGAGCGGCACCTGCAGCGTATCGGACTTGAGGATCGCCAAAGTACCTTGTACCGACTCACTGATCGAAGTGCCCAGCAGGTAGATCGGCACCATCAGCAAGGCCAGGGCGACCACCACGATCAGGGTGGCGGCATGCCCGTCCTTGTTGACCAGCTTGCGCTTGATGAGTGCATGCAGCGGATACAGGGTGATGGCCAGTATCATCGCCCAGAGCATGAGGTTGAGGAATGGGTGGAAGATCTGGAAGCAAAACAGCACCAGCACAGTAATCAGCCCGGCGCGTATCAGTACATCGAGCAAACCACCGGACAGTGCTCTTGCGGAAATGTTTGTGCGCAACATTTTCGAACTCCCTGCGTTGTCACCAGGTTAGCCAGCTAGTTGAAGTTCACTCTTCCCTACTCGGCGAATCTTGAAAGCAGAATCGATGGGCCGCTGTCCAGGCGTTATCAACTAACGCCGTATTTCACGTAGGGAAAATTCAACGAGGTACCTACTAAGACTCAATAGGTAACAGGGTGGCTTGTAGTATAGGAGCAGTCGTATATTCCGCCTGTTTGCACAGGCTGGAATTGCGCTGCAGTGGATGGAGTCCGCTGACGAGCCCTTGCCTGGAAACGCGTGGGGAGCCGAGCCAATGGCGCTTTTTCCCTGTCAGGCATTAGTCGTTGCAGCGGGCTGGGCCGGATAATTGCGAACTGTCGCTGCCGTCGCAAGAAAATAATCCTCAATAATTATCAATAATCCCCAGGCCGCTCTTTGAGGTTTGTGACACGCTTCGTTTTTACAGTGGAGGCGCTAGAGTGCAGTAGCCCATTGATTTACTTGATGGTCGGGTGCCCAACTAAATGGTTGAACGCCTGCGCTTAACATTCCGGCCTTCGATTGCGATTTATCTATCTGAAATGAGGACATGCCCATGGACCGCTTCCAGGAAATGCAGGTCTTCGCTGCCGTCGCCCAGGAACAGGGTTTTTCGGCGGCGGCGCGGCGTTTGGGTCTGTCGGCGGCCAGTGTCACCCGAGCGGTGGCGGCGCTGGAGAAGCGCATTGGCACCCAACTGCTTACGCGCACGACGCGCAGCGTGTATTTGAGTGAGGCTGGTCAGCGATATCTGGAGGACTGTCGGAGAATTCTCGCCGAGGTGCAGGAAGCCGAGGACTCGGCTGCAGGCAGCCACATCCATCCACGTGGGCAACTGACCATTACCGCCCCGGTTTTGTTTGGCGAACTGTTTGTCACGCCGCTGATGGTGAGTTACCTGACGCAATTCCCCGAAGTCTGCATCAACGCGCTGCTGGTGGACCGGATCGTGAGCGTGGTCGAGGAGGGCGTCGATGTGGCCATCCGCATTGGCGAACTTCCTGACAGCAATCAGCATGCGATCCGTGTGGGGGACGTGCGGCGGGTGATCTGCGCCTCGCCACAGTTTCTCGCCAGTCATGGTCGGCCCAGACATCCGCAGGAACTGGCCCAGGCGCCGATCATCGCGACATCGGCCATAGGCCAGTTGCGGAGTTGGCCATTCATGGAGGACGGCGAAACCTTGAGCGTGCGGGCTGAACCGCGGCTGGTGGTGACGGCGAATCAGGCAGCCATCACGGCAGCCAGCCTGGGGTTGGGCTTCACGCGGGTGCTGTCTTATCAAGTCGCGAGCAAAGTGGCTGCCGGAGAGCTGGAAATCATTCTGGCGGACTTCGAACTGCCGCCGTTACCCATCCATGTGGTCTATCAGGGCGGACGTAAAGCACCGGCCCGGGTGCGCAGTTTTGTTGACTTTGCGGTGAACACGCTGCGCGAGCATCCGGCGCTCAAGCGTTGAGTTATTTCACCCGGTGAAATAATGGATTGCGTTTGCTGGTGATTCTGTTGTTTTGGTTGAGGGTAGAAGATACGACCCATCTTTCCCCTGAACAGCACCACTCACCCGAGGTGTCGACCATGCAAGCGATCAAACTCTACAACTTCCCACGTTCCGGCCACGCTCATCGTGTCGAGCTGATGCTGTCCCTGCTGAAATTGCCGACCGAGTTGATCTTCGTTGACCTCGCCAAGGGCGAACACAAGCAATCGGCGTTCCTGGCGCTCAACGCTTTCGGCCAGGTTCCGGTGATTGATGACCAGGGCGTGGTGCTGGCCGACTCGAACGCGATCCTGGTTTATCTGGCGCAAAAGTACGGCAACGGTCGCTGGCTGCCGACTGATCCGGTGGGCGCCGCCAAGGTCCAGCGCTGGTTGTCGGTGGCTGCCGGTCCGATTGCCTTCGGTCCTGCCCGGGCAAGACTGATCACGGTGTTTGGCGCGCCTTACAACGCTGAAGAAGTGATTGCCTACGCCCACACCGTGCTCAAAGTGATCGATCACGAACTGGCCGATACGCCGTATCTGGCTGGCAGCGAGCCGACGGTGGCCGACGTCGCGGCCTACAGCTACATCGCCCATGCGCCGGAGGGCAATGTGTCGCTGGACGAGTACGCCAACATTCGCGCCTGGCTGGCCCGCATCGAAGCCCTGCCAGGTTTTGTCGGCATGCCGCGCACCATCGCCGGTTTGCAAAAAACTGCCTGATGCCCGCGGCCCGGAATTGCCGGGCCGCCCCGTTCTGCGCCAGTGGCGCAGGGGAGAAGCCGTATGGACCGTTCACCCTGGCATGCCGGCGAGAAACAATTGCAGGCCCATGTGGGCGTTGCCGAGCGAATGGAGGCGTTCGGTCGCAAGGTGATTCGCAGCGAGATGCCGGATCAGCACCGCACGTTCTATCAGCAATTGCCGTTCATGCTGTACGGAGCGGTGGATGCCGACGGTCATCCGTGGGCCAGTATCCTTGAAGGCCAGCCCGGTTTCGCACAATCACCAGAACCGGGCCTGCTGCAATTTCACAGCCTGCCTGCCCTTGATGATCCTGCGCAGTTGAGCGACGGCTCGGCGATCGGCCTGTTGGGCATCGAGTTGCATACCCGCCGTCGCAACCGCATCAATGGGCATGTTCGTGCCCTGACAACCGATGGTTTCGCGGTGACGGTGGATCAGTCCTTCGGCAATTGCCCGCAGTACATTCAGTTGCGCCAGTTTCACTCGGTGCCACTGGCCGACCCTTCGACGCGTATCGCGCAACATTTCAGTGAACTGGATGACGCGGCCATGGCCACGATCGCCGAAGCGGACACGTTCTTCGTTGCCAGTTATGTGGATGTCGATGGCGAGCGCTCGGTGGATGTATCTCACCGTGGCGGCCAGAGCGGTTTTGTACACGTGGAAGGCAATCGCCTGACCATTCCGGACTTCGCCGGCAACCTGCATTTCAACACCTTGGGCAACCTGCTGCTCAACCCCCGGGCCGGGTTGTTATTCATCGATTTCAATAGCGGTGATTTGCTGCAGCTCAGCGGGCGGACCGAAATCATCCTGGAGGGCCCGCAGGTAGAGGCGTTCCAGGGAGCCGAGCGTCTGTGGACAATCGATGTCGAGCAAGTCGTACGGCGCCCGGCCGCCCTGGCGTTGCGCTGGCGCTTCGACGGTGTGTCACCCACCAGTTTGCTCACTGGTACATGGGAGCAGGCCACCGCGCGTTTGCAGGCCAAGGCCCTGGGCGATCAATGGCGGCCGTTGCGGGTGGTGCGGATTGAAGCGCAAAGCCACAACATTCGCTCGATTTACCTGGAGCCCGCTGACGGAGCCGGGTTGCCACTGTTTCAGGCCGGGCAGCATTTGCCCCTGCGCTTCAACATTGACGGTGACGTGCACATTCGCACGTACAGTTTATCGAGCGCACCGTCCGATGATTTTTTCCGCATCAGCGTGAAGCGTGACGGGCGGGTGTCTACGCATTTGCATGAGCAGATTCGTGTCGGCGACCTGTTGGAGGCGCGGGCGCCGCAAGGGCATTTCACCGTGGCGCCCCATGAGCGTCGGCCATTGGTGTTGCTGGCGGCCGGGGTGGGCATCACACCGCTGTTGTCGATGCTGCGGGAGGTGGTTTACCAGGGATTGCGCACCCGCCGTATCCGCCCGACATGGTTTATCCAGAGTTCGCGCACGCTGGCCGACCAACCGTTTCACCGTGAACTGGATCGCTTGCTCGAAGACGCCGGTGACGCGGTGCGGGTAGTGCGGTTGCTCAGCCAACCGGAAGCCGAGGCGAAGCAAGGAGAGGACTTCGACCTCCGTGGACGGATCGACGTCGAGCTGCTCAAGGAACTGTTGACAATCGAGGACTACGATCAGCCGGATTTTGTCGTCTGTGGCCCCGGAAGTTTTACCCAGGCGCTGTACGACGGCCTGCGCGAACTGGACATTCGCGATTCGCGGATTCACGCCGAAACCTTCGGCCCGTCCACCTTGCGCCGGCGCCCGGACCCCGATGCAGTGGTCATCGAGCAACCGCCAGCCGCTACCACGTCCATACCCGTGGTGTTCCAACGCTCGGCCAAGGAAGCGCGCTGGCAGCCGGAGGGCGGCAGCTTGCTGGAGTTGGCGGAAAGCCGTGGCCTGCGTCCGGAATTCAGTTGTCGCGGCGGCTCATGCGGCACCTGCAAGACGCGCTTGATCAGCGGTCAGGTGCATTACCCACTGCCGCCAGCGGAAGTACCGGATGACGGACAAGTGCTGATTTGCTGTGCGATTCCGGCGCAGGGAACGCAGCCGCTGGTGCTCGATATCTGAAGGAGGATTGCAGGCGAACATTGCCCGTCGGTCGATGGCTGGGTAGGGTAGGGGCAGAACCAACAAGGGCCGCACAGGCCCTTTCTGCATTTCAGGAACAGGCGTTTTAATGGTTTTTTTCACTCGCTCGATCGCCTTGCTGATGGCGCTGGCGCTGACCACCGGTTGCGAAAGACAGGAAGCACCGCCGCTGGATCAGCAACTCTACGTCTGGCAGCGGCAGTGGACGCCGGCCCACGACGCCGCCCTCAGGGACAGCCGTGCAGACTTTTCGACGTTGCGGGTGCTGGCCTTGCAGGCCTTCCCCAAGGCGGGCTGGAGCCGAGCCCGAGTGGATTCGCAGATGCTCAAGCGCGACGGCCGGCCAGTGATTGCGGTGGTTCGCCTGGATGGGCAACTCAAGGCGCTGGATCAGGAAGAAATTACAGCGCAAATCCGCCAGGTGATCAGCGATTGGCAGGGACAAGGGTTGAACCTCGCCGGCGTGGAAATCGACCATGATGCGGGTAATGCCCGGCTACCGGCGTACCGCGAATTTCTTGTGCATTTGCGTGAAGCGTTGCCGACTTCGCTGCCGCTGAGCATCACCGCATTGCCGTCCTGGCTCGACAGTCGCGAACTGCCGGCGTTGTTATCCACAGTCGACAGCAGCGTGTTGCAGGTGCACGCGGTGAGCGATCCGCGTCGCGGTTTGTTTGATGCCGATCAGGCCCGGCATTGGGCGAAGGCCTGGAGCCGCGTTACGACAAAACCTTTCTATCTGGCGCTGCCGGCCTATGGCGTGGCGTTGCTGCCGTCGGCGGGCGGCGCGCCTGTTGTGGAAAGCGAAGTGAACGTGGAACGCGAAGGCCTGCGCCGGGAATTACTGGCCGATCCGCAGTCATTGCGCACCCTCGGCAGCGAACTGCGGGTCGATCCTCCGAAGCATCTGGCGGGCCTGATCTGGTTTCGCCTGCCATTGGCCAACGACCGTCGGGCCTGGAGTCTGACCACCTTGCGCGCCGTGGCTCGCGGTGATGTCCTCGACAGTCGATTGACGCTGAAACTCTCCGCCGACAATGGCCTCTATGACATCGGCATCAGCAACCAGGGCAATCTCGACAGCGCCTGGCCCGAACGCCTGACACTGGCCGTCAGTGCTTGTGAGGGGGCTGATGCCCTGGCCGGTTACGCGTTGCAACAGCGTCCGGATCTGCTTACCTTCACCCGCTTGCGCGACGGTCGAATACCGGCCGGCGGACAGCGTGCCATTGGTTGGGCTCGCTGCGCACACATTGATCAAGGAGGTTCGAATGTTCACCCGTAACTGGCCGCGTCATTTGCTTTGCCTGAGCCTCAGCCTGCCGCTGGGTTCGGCGCTGGCGTGCGGCCCGGACTTTCCCATGCGTCTGCTGGACAACCGAGGTCAGTCGCTGACGGAACTGCCGGAAGGCAACTTCGGCTTCGAAATCAACCGCCTCGGCCACGCCATCAAAGGATTGAAGAACGTCACCGCTGGCTCCCACTACAGCGATGAACCTGACCTTGCAGCGCAGCGGGATCAGGCCGAGCAGGCGGGACTTTCCGCTGAGCAACAAGTGTTGGTGAAACACCTGCGCAGCCTGACCAATGCCCGTCAGGTTGAAACCGAAGGGGCGCAACTGCCGCCCGAGCTCGGGTTGTACCTGGCGGGCGCCGTGGCATTTGGCGCGGGTGATACGGCCCTGGCCGCCGGGTATTTCAAGCAAGTGCTGGCCTTGCCCGCAGAACAACGGGCTTCGCGCAGCACCTGGGCGGCTTACTCGCTGGGGCGCGCGTTGTTCGCCATGAGCGCCGAAGCCAATGCGGGTCCGGATCTGCTCGAACAATCCCGCAAGGCCTTTGAGCAAACCCGGCAACTGAGCATCGACGGCTTCAGCGATCCACTGGAACTGGGTGTCGCCAGCCTTGGCGAAGAAGCCCGGGTGGTGCGCACCGCCGGCGACTGGAACCGCGCCATCGAGCTGTACGCCACGCAAAATCTGCACGGCTCCACGGTGGGCTACGACTCGCTGAAGCTGTTGATGACGGACTTGATGACGCTGCCGGATGATCAAGTGGCCGAGTTGCTCAAGGGCCAGCCCGTGCAGCAATTGGTGACCGCATCGCTGATCAGCCGGTTGGGCTGGTCGTTCGGTGAGCAACCCGCCAATGAACAGAAGATGATCAAGCTGCTGCAAAACAGCACCCGTGGCAGTCTCGAAAACGCCGACCGCCTGGCGGCGATGAATTATCAACAGGGCGATTACGCCAGTGCCAAGGCTTTCCTCGAACATGCCGGCGATGGCGGTTTGGCCTGGTGGCTGCGGGCAAAACTGGCGGTGCGCGAGGGCAATAAAACCGCGGCCGCCGCAGCCTATGCCAAAGCGGCCCAGGCCTTTCCGCAGAATGAGTCCTGGGGCGAGCGACGGACCCCGGACTTCGATTACGAAACACTGCAGCCCAAATGCCGTGTCGAGGGTGAAAGTGCGATCCTGGCCTTGCAACGCGGGGATTACCTGCAGGCCTTCGATCAGTTATATCGCAGCCAAAGCATTTACTGGTTCGACGCCGCCACCGTGGCCGAGCGCGTGTTGACCCTCGAAGAACTCAAGCACTACGTCGACACCCAAGTGCCGGCTCCGCCGCCGCTCAGCCAGCAGGACCGCGACAACTACGTGCCCTTGCCGGTGGCGGCGAGCCTGCGCAATTTGTTGGGGCGGCGTTTGTTGCGCGAAGGGCATTACGAGCAAGCGCTGGCTTACTTCGACAATGACGGCTTGCGGCACAAGGCCAAGCTGTATGGCGAGCAGCGTCTGGCGGCTGATTCGGCCTGGTGGCCGACCCGTCGCGCCGCAGCGCTGTTCAATGCAGCCTGGACGGCGCGCGAGTGGGGCATGGACATTCTGGGCTATGAAATGGCGCCGGATTACGCCACGTTCGGCGGTAACTACGTTCTCGAAAACGCCGAACTCAAGGTCGGTCCTTTGGTGGCCGATGACGAAGTGAAGCGTCAGCAGGCCAGCGCTGCCCGGCCTGATCAGCGTTACCACTATCGCTTCGTGGCCACGGCGTTGGCGAGCAAGGCGGCGGATAACTTGCCTCACACCAGCCAGGCGTTTGCGGCGGTGCTGTGCGAGGCGTCGGGGTGGAACAGCAGCCTCGAGGAGCAAAGTGCGATTTATCAGCGCTATGTCAAAGAAGGGCCTTACGTGGAATGGGCCGCCGATTTCGGCCACCAGTGTCCGTATCCCGACTTCGAGAACGCCGACAAGCGCTACGTGACCCAAGTCACCGACGCTACGCGTTCGGCCTTGCGCCCGTACAAGACGCCGTTACAGGTCGGTGGCGTACTGGTGGTCGCGGCAGCCGCGCTGTTGTTGTTCAATCGCCGCCGCAAGGCGCAGTGAGGTTCAAGCCTGTTGCACAAAGGTCAGCCGGACGGCGAAACCAATCAACAGGCTGCCGAACAACCATTGTTGCAGGCGCTGGGCTGAGGGGCTGCGTTGCAGCCAACGGCCGAGCGCTGCACCAACCAGGGCGTAGGCGCTGTCGAACAGAAAACCGACACCGACCAGCACCACGCCCAACGTCGCAAATTGCCCGAGCACCGGCCCGGCCTGTGGGTTGATGAATTGCGGTAGCAGTACCGAACAGAACAACAGTGCCTTGGGGTTGAGCAGGTTGGTCAGCAGTCCGCGTCGAATGGCTGCGCCCCAGCGCGGTTTTTCGCCGGTTGTGTCGGCGCTGGTCAAGCTCGGCAGCATCGTGGTTCGCAGGCATTGAATGCCGATCCACAGCAAGTACGCGGCGCCTGCCAGGCGCACCACATCGAAGGTCCAGGGCGCAGCCTTGAACAGTGCCGCCAGCCCCAGCGCCGCCAATGCCACATGGCAACCCCGGGCGATGCCCAACCCCACGGCCGTCGCCAGCGCGGCGCCTTTGCCTTGGCGGGCACCGGTCTGCAACAGCAGGATCATGTCAGGCCCCGGCAACAGATAGACCACCGCCAGCGCCATGAAAAACAGCCAGAGCCCCTGCATGTTGCACCCCATTCGTTGTCGATTCGGTCGTGCCAGTCTAGGGCTGGAGGGCGGGGCAGGTGCTTGCGTTGTTAGCTTCTTTCGGTTTCTGTATTGGCATAATCTGCCATGTATTCACACTTGAACCATCAGGATCTGCCAAACCATGAAACTCGATGCCTACGACCGCAAGATTCTCGCCGCGCTGCAACGGGATGGCCGCCTGAGCAATGTGCAACTGGCAGACGAGATCGGCCTGTCTGCATCGCCTTGCCTGCGCCGGGTGCGGATGCTTGAAGAGGCGGGGGTTATTCGCGGCTACCAGGCCAATCTGGATCGCGATGAGGTGGGGTTGGGGCTGACGGTGTTTGTCGGGGTCAAGGTCGAGCGTCATAACGACGAACAAGCCGAAGCCTTTCGCCTGGCGGTGACGGCATTGCCCGAGGTCATTTCGGCGTTTTTGGTGTCAGGGGAGTCGGATTTTCTGCTGCAGGTGGTGGTGCCGGACTTGCGTGCCTATGACCGGTTTCTCACCGGGCGCTTGTTGAAGCTGCCGGGTGTGAGCGACATCCGCAGCAACTTTGCGATTCACACGGTGAAGGCGCCGGGGGCGTTGCCGTTGGAGCATTTGCCGCTTTAGACCGAGTTGCCTTCCTTCGCGAGCAAGCCTGCTCCCACAAGGTTTACGCTGTACCTGTGGGAGCGGGCTTGCTCGCGAAGGCGATAAATCAGTCACTGCAACTCTTCAAGTCTTACATCTGTGTCGCCATCCCCTCCACATTCATCGCCGCCTGACGCAAGGCCTCGGAGCGGGTCGGGTGTGGGTGGCAGGTCAGGGCGATGTCCTCGGCCGAGGCACTGAACTCCATGGCCACGCAATACTCACCAATCATTTCACTGACGCTCGGGCCGACCAGATGCACACCGAGGACTTCGTCGGTGCGCTCATCGGCCAGCACTTTGGCGAAGCCTTCGGTTTCGTGGTTGATCTTCGCCCGACTGTTGGCGGTAAAGGGAAACTTGCCGACCTTGTACGCCCGGCCTTCAGCCTTGAGTTGCTCTTCGGTCTTGCCGACGCTGGCCAGCTCCGGTTTGGTGTAAACCACACTGGGGATCAGGTTGTAATTGACCTCGCCAGCCTTGCCGACCATCTGCTCGACGCAGGCCATGGCTTCGTCCTCGGCCTTGTGGGCGAGCATGGGGCCGGAGGTCACGTCACCAATCACCCAGACCCCGACGGCTTCGGTGCGATGCCCCTTGTTGGCGAGCATGCCGCGCTTGTCCGTGGCGAGGCCGACGTTCTCCAGGCCCAGGCCTTTTGTATAAGGTCGGCGCCCGATGGCCACCAGCACGTAATCGGCTTCAAGCAATTCGGCGGCACCGCCCGCGGCAGGCTCGATGCTGAGCTGCACGCCGGTGGCGGAGGTGGTGGCGCTGGTCACTTTTGAACTCAGTTTGAAACTCAAGCCTTGTTTGCTCAGGGAGCGCTGCAGGGTTTTACCGGCTTCGATATCCACACCGGGGCAGATCCGGTCGAGAAACTCGACCACCGTTACCTGCGCCCCAAGGCGCCGCCATACCGAACCCAGCTCCAGGCCGATCACGCCGGCGCCGATCACCACCAGATGCTTGGGCACCTCGGTCAGCGCGAGGGCACCGGTGGAGTCGAGGATGCGTTTGTTATCGATGTCCACGCCAGGCAGGGGAGTGGGCTCGGAACCGGTGGCGATGATGATGTCCCTGGCGCTCAGTTCGGTCTTGCCGCCGGCACTATCGGTCACCGTGACTTTGCCCGGTCCGTCGATGTGGCCCCAGCCTCTGATCCAGTCGACTTTGTTTTTGCGGAAAAGAAACTCGATGCCCTTGGTCAGCCCGGTAACGCTTTCATCCTTTTGCTTCATCATCTGGGCGAGGTTGAGCACGGGTTTGACCTCGATCCCCAGATTGGCGAATTCTGCGCCCATGGCCGCGTCGTACAGTTCGGAGGCATGCAGCAACGCCTTGGATGGCATGCAGCCGACGTTCAGGCAGGTGCCGCCGAGTGTGGCGCGTCCTTCCACGCAGGCAGCTTTCAGACCCAGTTGTCCGGCGCGGATCGCCGCGTTGTAACCGCCGGGGCCACCGCCGAGTATCACGACGTCATAAGTGCTCATGGATGTACTCCTGGATCGAAAGGGAAAGAGATCGGTAAAAGTAGTTCCTGAATAAAATTACGAACGTAATATGTGCGTTCTGCAGCATTTCGGTCAAGGCTTCAGGTAAGCGACAGGTTGGGCATTTTTAGATAGCGCGCTTGAATACGGAAATTTCACCATTTTCGTTATATCGTAACGAATTGCCATGTAAACGAAGACACTCTGGGGTGGTATGCAAGTCGATCTCGATGTTGATGAAACGCCGTTAGCCGGGTTGCCGCGCTTTCAGCAGGCGTTCATTCAAGGGCGGCGTTTGCGCCAGTTCGCCATCGGTGCGGGCGTACTCGCGACGGTGGGTGTGCTGCTGGCGCTTTTTGCCGGGCTGTTTACGTCGCAAACATTGTGGCCAGCGTTGCTGCTGAACCTGAGCATGGCGTTTGTCGTGTTGATGGCGGGTGCGCAATCGGCCTGGTGGGTGGCCCAGTGGCGTGCCCGCGCCATGAATCCCGTGGTGCCGGTGGTCGTTGTCGACGAACCTGCCGCCCCTGCCGGGTGGTATGAACGCTTGCTGGACCGGATCGGCCAGCAATCCCGGCACTTGCTCGGGCAAATCGGCGCGCCGACGCTGTGGCTTGGCGGTTGGGCATTGTTGGCGGTATTGGGCGTCGAACAGGCCTGGAACCTTGCGTTACCCCCGGCAGCACTGGGCCTGGCGGCCACCGTCGGTGCCGCGTGCTCCTTGCTGTTGGCCTTCGGCCTGTTGGTGATGGAGCGTCATCTGGCGCAGGAAAACACCGCGCAA
Source organism: Pseudomonas sp. WT-JTC (assembly GCF_056711565.1). NCBI lineage: Bacteria > Pseudomonadati > Pseudomonadota > Gammaproteobacteria > Pseudomonadales > Pseudomonadaceae > Pseudomonas > Pseudomonas sp. WT-JTC. The sequence goes on along the minus strand of NZ_CM160042.1, from coordinate 6,600,787 downwards.
TGGCCTGAAGCCGCCACGTTGGCTCAATTGATTCGTGTGGTGATCATCAGCCTGGTGCTCGGTGCTTTTTGTCTGCTGTTTGCCGATGAAACCTCGGTATGGCCTGTACGCCTGGCGGTGTTGATCGGACTGCTGCCGGGGCTGGTGGCGGCAGAACTGTTGCTGCGCGCGGTGTTGTCGTTGTTCAGCCCGCGCCGCGAAGGTCTTGAGCCGGAGTTGCTGGCGCGCAGTTTTGTCGCTGACATGCTGCGCTGGCCACCGCAGCCATTGCTGGCGTTGCAGCACGAATTGCATAACCGCTTCGGCATCGATCTACGGCAGATCTGGGCCTTCACTTATATACGTCGGGCGTTCCTGCCGGTGCTGGCGGTGGTTTCGCTGGTTGGCTGGTCGCTGACCGGGATTCACGAAATTGCACTGCAAGGACGTGGCATCTACGAGCGATTCGGCAAGCCAGTTGAGGTGTTTGGCCCAGGTTTGCATATGGGTTTGCCGTGGCCATTGGGCCGCGTATTGAACATCGAGAATGGCGTGGTTCACGAATTGGCCACCAGTGTTGGCGAAACCTCGGCCCCCGCTCAGGCTGACCCCGCCGAAGGCCCGGCTCCGGCGATTGCCAACCGCTTGTGGGATGCCAGCCATGTGAATGACAAATCGCAGGTGATCGCCAGCAGCCGAGCCGACAAGCAGAGCTTTCAGATCGTCAACATGGACGTGCGCTTCGTCTATCGCATTGGCCTCAGCGATGAGGCGGCGTTGGCCGCGACCTATAACAGTGCCGATGTGCCGATGTTGATTCGCAGCACCGCCAGCCGAATCCTGGTCCACGACTTCGCCTCCCGCACCCTCGACGGTTTGCTTGGCGAGGACAGGGTAGGGCTGGCCGAAGAAATCGGCCGCGCCGTCCAGGCTGACCTGCAAAAACTCGACAGCGGCGTGGAAATTCTCGCCACGGTGGTCGAGGCGATTCACCCGCCGGCCGGTGCAGCCAATGCCTATCACGGCGTGCAAGCAGCGCAGATTGCTGCGCAAGCCCTGATCGCCCGGGAACGCGGCGCCGCTGCCGAGGCCACCAACCAGGCGCAATTGCAGGCCAGCATCGCCCGCGATCAGGCGACGGCCAGTGCTCGTGAAATCAATGCTGGCGCCCAAGCGGCAGACCTGAAATTCAACGCCGAACAGAAAGCCTACGCCAGCGCTGGTCAGGCCTTTGTGCTGGAGCAGTATTTCAGTCAATTGTCCCAGGGTTTGGCCAACGCCAAGTTGCTGGTTCTTGATCATCGCCTGGGCGGCAGCAGCAATGCGCCAACCATCGACCTCCGTACGTTCACGCTGCCGGTTGACTCTGCGCCGTCGCGTAAAACCGCTCAGCCAGGAGCTGCCAATTGAGCCAGTCCCATACTCACGATCACGATGACCACGCTGGCCACGATCACGGCCATGGCGGGCATCACCACCACGGCCATCACCATCATCACCACGGCGATCCGCAGGAGGCCGGTCCATTCCCGTGGCGTCGCATGGGTTGGGCTGCATTGCTGGTAGCGTTTGCGGTCGCTGCCGCAAGCCTGGTGCAGGTGCGTTCGGGTGAGGCCACGGTGATCACACGCTTCGGCAACCCTTCACGCGTCTTACTGGAACCGGGGCTGGGCTGGCGCTGGCCGGCACCGTTCGAGGCGGCGATCCCGGTGGATCTGCGGTTGCGCACCACGTCCAGCGGTTTGCAGGATGTCGGTACCCGGGACGGTTTGCGCATCATCGTCCAGGCCTACGTGGCGTGGCAGGTACAGGGCGATCCCGACAACGTGCAACGTTTCATGCGCGCGGTGCAGAACCAGCCCGATGAAGCCGCGCGACAGATTCGGACCTTTGTCGGCTCCGCACTGGAAACCACCGCCAGCAGTTTTGATCTGGCGAATTTGGTGAATACCGATGCCAGCCAGGTGCGCATCGCCGATTTCGAAGCACAACTGCGCAAGCAGATCGATCAGCAACTGCTCACCACTTATGGCGTGCGCGTGTTGCAGGTCGGTATCGAACGGTTGACGCTGCCTTCGGTGACGCTCACCGCGACCGTCGACCGGATGCGCGCCGAGCGTGAAACCATCGCCACTGAACGCACGGCCATCGGCAAGCGTGAAGCCGCGCAAATTCGTTCTGCCGCCGAGCGTGATGCGCGAATTGTGCAGGCAGATGCCACCGTGAAAGCGGCGGATATCGAAGCGCAATCACGGGTCGAAGCGGCGCAAATTTATGGGCGTGCCTATGCTGGATCGCCACAGCTCTACAACCTGCTGCGCTCGCTCGACACCTTGGGCACGGTGGTGACGCCGGGAACCAAGCTGATTCTGCGCACAGACGCCGCCCCGTTCCGGGTGTTGGTAGACGGGCCGCCGAGCCTCGACAACAAGTCGGGATCACAGCCATGAGTTTGGTTCCACGTGGAACAAATGAGTTGAGCAGCCCCTGGATTCAGGCCGGGCGATTGGCGTTTATTGCCCTGTACGCGGTGACGGTGTTGGCGGCGTTGGCGTGGGCGTTTTCCAATGTGCGGCAGATCGATCCGCAAAATCGCGCCGTGGTTTTGCATTTCGGCGCGCTGGATCGCATTCAGAATGCCGGGCTGTTATTGGCTTGGCCGCAACCGTTCGAACAGGTGATTTTGTTGCCGGCGGCGGATCGGGTGATCGAGCGGCGAGTGGACAGTCTGTTGCGCAGTGGTGCCGCGATGCAGGCAGATCGCGTGGCCAGTTTTGCCACGCCCATCAGCGATGCCCTCGCAGGTTCCGGCTATCTGTTAACCGGTGATGCCGGAGTGGTTCAACTCGATGTGCGGGTTTTTTACAAAGTCACCGAGCCTTATGCGTTTGTGCTTCAGGGCGAACACGTGTTGCCGGCTCTGGATCGTCTGGTGACCCGCAGCGCGCTAGCGCTCACGGCCGCGCGGGATCTGGACACCATTCTGGTCGCTCGTCCGGAATTGATCGGCGCCGATAGCCAGGCGGCGGAACGTCGTGAGCGCTTGCGTGGTGATCTGGTGCAGGGCATCAATCAACGGCTGGCCGAACTCACGACAACAGGACAAGGCTTGGGGATCGAAGTGGCGCGAGTGGATGTGCAATCGAGTTTGCCCAGCCCTGCGGTGAACGCCTTCAACGCGGTACTCACGGCCAGCCAGCAAGCCGATAAAGCCGTCGCCAATGCGCGCACCGAAGCCGAGAAGTTGACGCAGACCGCCAACGAGCAAGCCGACCGTACGCTGCAAGTGGCCCATGCCCAGGCGAGCGAACGACTGGCCAAAGCCTCGGCTGATACCGCCACGGTGTTGAGCCTGGCCAAGGCACAACAGCAGGGGACTGACCCGCAAATGCTGCTGCGCATTTATCGCGAGCGGATGCCGAAAATTCTCGGCCAGGCCGGCTCGGTCACGACTGTCGATCCCCAAGACGATTCCCGCCTGATCATTCAGGGAGCAGCACAATGACCGCTCAAACCGCCACCGCGCCGAGCATGTTGTCTTCGGCAGAACAACGTAGCGCCGCGCGCCAGTTGACCCTGGCCATGCTCGCCTTGGGCCTGCTTGCGCTGGGCCTGATCTGGCGATGGCTGGCGCCGGAGCAGACTGGTGTCAGCCAGCTGCTGCTGGGTTTTGCCTCGTTGCTGGTCGCCGTGCCGGTCATGCGCTCGGCCTGGTACAGCTTGCGTTATCCGAGCCTGCACGGCATCACCGATCAATTGATTGCCCTGGCCATGCTGGGTGCCTGGGCCACCGGCGATCTGCTGACCGCAGCGTTGTTGCCGATCATCATGATTTTCGGCCACGTGCTGGAAGAGCGCAGCGTGATCGGCTCCCAGGAGGCGATTCACGCCCTCGGCAAACTGACCCGCAGCCACGCGCGCAAGGTGCAGGCGGATGGCTCCATCATCGAAGTCGACAACGGCACGCTCAAGGCTGGTGATCTGGTCGAGGTGCGCGCCGGGGACCGGGTGCCGGCGGATGGCCGGGTGCTATCCGGGCAGGCCAGTCTGGACACCGCCTCCATTACCGGCGAATCGGTACCGATGGAGGCGGGCGTCGGCATGTCGGTGTTCGGTGGCGCGATCAACCTCGACGGCCTGCTGCGAATCGAAGTGACCCGCACCGGCCAGGAATCGACCCTCGGCAAAGTCATCGCCCTGATGCAAAACGCCGAGCGTTCGAAGCCGCCGATCACTCGTCTGCTGGAGCGTTACGCCGGCAGCTATATGGTACTGGTGTTGCTGCTGGCCGCCGTGACCTGGTTCATTACCAACAACGCTCAAGCGATGCTCGCGGTGTTGGTCGCGGCCTGTCCTTGCGCTCTGGTGTTGTCGGCACCGGCCACGGCGATTGCCGGGGTGGCAGTGGCGGCACGTCACGGGATTTTGATCCGCAGTTCCGCGTTCCTTGAAGAGTTGGCGGACCTCACCTCCCTGGTGGTCGATAAAACCGGCACGCTGACCTTCGGCACCTTGCGCCTGCAATCCATCGACAGTCCGCTTGAGGATCGCAGCCATGTCCTGAAGCTGGCTGCCAGCCTCGGCTCGGCCAGCAGTCACCCGGTCAGCCGTGCGTTGGCGGGGCTGGTGACCCAGGAGCATTTCCTGCTGCTTTCCGACATTCATGAGCGCCAAGGCCTGGGCGTGGTGGCGATGACCGGGCAGGGCGAAGCGGCACTCGGCCGGCCAGAGTTGTTCGCGCAACTGGGCATCAGCACAACAACGGTTCCCGATCATGACGGCCCGATTGCTGGGCTGGCACTCAACGGTGAGTTCCTCGCGTGGCTGTTGCTGGCAGACAGCGTTAAACCCGAGGCGCAGTTTGCCTTGAGCGAGTTGCGTGACCTGGGGTTGGGCCGTCAGTTGTTGCTCACCGGTGACCGACACAGCGTCGCGCAAACGCTCGCCCGGGATGTCGGGATCAGTGACGTCGAAGCGCAGGCGCTGCCCGAAGACAAACTCAACCGCGTGCTCAAGGAGATCGATAGCGGCTTTCGGCCAATGGTGGTCGGCGATGGCATCAACGACTCACTGGCCCTCAAGGCCGGTGTGGTCGGTGTGGCCATGGGCGCCGGTGGCGCAGACATCGCCCTGGCATCGGCGGACATCGTGCTGATCGGCAGTGACTTGCGCCGCCTCGGCACCTGTGTGCGTCTGAGTCGTCAGTGCCGTCAGACGTTGCAGGTGAATGTAATCATCGGACTGGGCTGGACCCTGGCGATCGTGGCCTTCGCCGCGTTCGGCTGGCTTGGCGCTGCCGGGGCGATGATTGCGGCGTTGCTGCATAACCTCAGCACCCTGTTGGTGTTGGGCAATGCCGGTCGTTTGCTGCGGTTCCAGGAGCCACTGCTCAAACTCAAGGACGAAGCCTGAAGGCGATTGCTCTAAACCGGGTAGTCGCGAGGACTTCAATTTTTTAGAACTGTGCGCGCGGTTCGTAGTCATTGAAGATGAGGGCACATCATTTTGTGCGTTCGCGGCGGCAGGTGTAGGCGTCGCGAATCATTGAAAACGGCTATTAATTAGATAGCCAGCTATTTTTCAAAGATGGTCTACCCTCTGTTTAGACGTCTGAAACAAGGGGGATTCTCCATGCTCGCGCATCTTCCACCGGCCTTACAGAATCTGCAATTACCGCTTCGCCTGAGACTCTGGGATGGCCATGAATTCAATCTGGGGCCGACGCCCAGTGTCACGATTGTGGTCAAGGACCCACAAATGGTCACCCAGTTTACCCATCCAAGCCTGGACGCCCTTGGCGCTGCATTTGTCGAAGGCAAACTTGAGCTTGAAGGCTCCATCAGCGATGTGATCCGCGTCTGCGATGAATGGAGCCAGGCGTTGCTGGATGAAGGCGACGACAATCAGCCGGTTCGTAGCGCCCACGACAAAGAGATGGATGCCAAGGCGATTTCCTACCACTACGACCTTTCCAACGCGTTCTATCAGCTGTGGCTCGACAGCGACATGGCGTATTCCTGCGCTTACTTCGAGACTGGCAGCGAAAGCCTCGAGCAGGCCCAGCAGGCCAAATTCCGTCATTTGTGCCGCAAACTGCGCCTGCAACCCGGCGAATATCTGCTGGATGTGGGTTGCGGTTGGGGCGGATTGGCGCGTTACGCGGCGCGAGAATTTGGCGCGAAAGTGTTCGGTATCACCCTCAGCAAGGAGCAGTTGGCCCTGGCCCGGGAACGCGTAAAAGCGGAAGGCCTGGAGGACCTGGTCGAACTGCAACTGCTCGACTATCGCGATCTGCCGCAGGATGGCCGTTTCGATAAAGTGGTCAGCGTCGGCATGTTCGAACACGTCGGCCACGCCAATCTTGCCGAGTACTGCAAGACCCTGTTCGGCGCGGTGAAAGACGGCGGCCTGGTGATGAACCACGGGATCACCGCCAAATACACCGATGGCCGTCCGGTCGGACGCGGTGCCGGTGACTTCATTGGAAAATATGTGTTCCCCAATGGCGAGCTGCCACACCTGTCGATGATCTCTGCCGAGATCAGTGAGGCCGGGCTGGAAATCGTTGACGTCGAGAGCTTGCGCCTGCACTACGCGCGCACGCTCGATCACTGGAGCGAACGCCTGGAAGACAACCTCGAAGCGGCCTCCAGACTCGTACCGGAACAAGTCCTGCGCATCTGGCGGCTCTACCTGGCCGGTTGCGCTTACGCGTTCGCCCGCGGCTGGATCAACCTGCACCAGATTCTCGCCGTGAAGGCCCACGCCGATGGCAGTCATGAACTGCCATGGACCCGGGACGATATCTACCTCTAGAGAATCGGTGAAATAAGCCGGGCGACCCGCATGCCGAGCTGTTGGACGCGGTGGGTCTCCCGGCTTTCTTCTTTGGCGATTTCGTGGGCGTTGGCAAAGTCATCGTTGAGCATCTGTTCCACCTCGGCGGCGAACGCGCTGTCGACGGTCAGCAACATCACTTCGAAATTCAGCCGGAACGAACGGTTGTCCATGTTGGCGCTGCCGATGGCGCTGATTTCGCTGTCGATCAACACCACTTTCTGGTGCAGGAACCCGGGTTCGTAACGGAATACCCGCACACCGGCGCGCACTGCTTCGAAGGCGTAGAGGCTGGAGGCAGCGTAGACGATTCGGTGGTCGGGCCGGGACGGTAACAGCAGGCGCACATCCACTCCGCGCAGTACCGCCAGGCGCAACGCCGCGAACACGGCTTCGTCGGGGATGAAATACGGGCTGGTAATCCAGACCCGCTCGGTCGCCGCGTGGATGGCCTCGACAAAGAACAATGAGCAGGTTTCGCAGGCATCGGCCGGGCCGCTGGCGAGTAACTGGCACAGCACGCCGCCTTCCGGATAAACCTCGGGCAGGATCAGCGGCGGCAATGCACGAGCCGCCCAGAACCAGTCTTCGGCGAAAGACTCCTGCATGCACGCCACCACTGGCCCGCGCACTTGTACGTGGGTATCGCGCCAAGGGGCCAGGGGCGGCTTCTCGCCCATGTATTCGTCACCGACGTTGTGCCCGCCGACGAAGCCGAGAATGCCGTCCACCACCACGATCTTGCGGTGGTTGCGAAAGTTCACCTGAAAGCGGTTGAGCCAGCCACTTCGGGTGGCGAAGGCTTTGACCTCGACCCCGCCATCACGCAAGGCCTGCACGTAGCCGTGGGGCAGGGAGTGGCTGCCGATTCGGTCATATAGCAGGTAAATCGCCACGCCTTCGGCGGCTTTCTTCAACAGCAGGGATTGCAGGCGTTGGCCGAGCCGGTCGTCGTGAACGATGAAGAACTGGATCAGCACGGCTTCCTTCGCCCGGCTGATGGCATCGAAAATGGCCTCGAATGTCGACTGACCGTTGATCAACAGGCGCATCTCGTTATTGGCCAGGCAAGGCATGGTTCCGAGCTTGGGCATTGCTCTGAGTGAGGCGTATGCGGCCGAAGCGCGGGCGGTGAGTGCTTCTTCCACCCAGGGGCGCCAGTTGAGTTCGGAGACGGCCTTGCGCATTTCCTCGTTGGCCTGTCGCCGGGCCTTGATGTAACCATCAAAGGTGCTGCGGCCGAACACCAGGTACGGGATCAGCGTGAAGTAAGGGATGAAAAACAGCGACAGGGCCCAGGCGATCGAGCCTTGGGCGGTACGGACGGTCAACACCGCGTGTATGGCCGCGATCATGCCCAGCGAGTGCAGCAGGGCGATGGTATAACCGAAAATATGCGGTCCGAAATAATCCATGGGGGCTGCCTTGCTCCTGGAGATTCAGTGCTTAACAGACCATGTTCCGTGCAGAATGTCGCTAATTAATTGACCCATGAACCGAAGCGCGTGGCCGACGTCTAACGGCCACAACTGATCAGGAGTTACTCGATGAACGTTCGTCTGCTGGGTTTGGCCATGGCACTGGGTTTGGCACTTCCTGTGGCGGCTCACGCGCAAATGCTGCAACCAGGATTGTGGGAGCTGACCACGAGCAACATGAAGGTCGATGAGCAGAATATGCCGGACCTGCAATTGATCCTGGGTCAGCTTCAGAGCCAGATGACCCCTGAGCAGCGCGCACAGCTGGAAAAGCAGGGCATCACCATGGGGGGCAAAGGGATCCGGGCGTGCCTGACCCCAGAGCAGGTCAGGACCGATAACATTCCGTTGACCGATCCGCAGTCGGGCTGCAAGCAGGAAATCACCGACCGCTCCGGCAATCAGTGGAAATTCCGCTTCAGTTGCCCGAGAGCCCAGGGTGCCGGCGTGGCGACATTCGTCAGTGATCGCGAATTCACCACCAAGGTCAACGGGACGTTCAACGCCACCGGCATTCAGCAGAAAGGTAGCCTCGAATCCCGCGCCGTCTGGTTGGGTCAGGACTGCGGCACGGTGAAGCCAAGAGCCTAAAAGCTTCGTCGGATCGTCTTCGCGAGCAAGCCCACACATTGGTTTTGTGAACACCACAGATCCAGTGTGGGAGCGGGCTTGCTCCGGGCGGCGATCCGACGAAAGCGTCCATCCAGCCTCCCTAGATCCCCGGCCGACTCAACCATTCACACGCCGCCTCGACGGCCATCCGGCCAAAATCCTCCCCCGTACGACTGCGCACACTGACAAACCCCCCGGCCTGTTCTTTTTCGCCAACCACCACCAGGTACGGCACGGTCTGGCTGTGCTGGCGAATCTTGTAGCGGACTTTTTCGTTACGCAGGTCGGCCTTGGCACGCACACCCCGTTGGCGCAAGGATTCGGTCACCGCTTGTGCATAAGTCGCCTGGCGGTCATCCATGCTCACGACGACCACGTGGGGTGGAACGCGCCAGTGCTGCAGTTCCTGGTGGCTGGACCAGCATGTGCCGTAGATCCGTTGTTGCAACGTTCCGCTGATGTGATCGAGGGCAAACGCCTGCAAGACTTTGGTGGTGGGGACATGCGGTCCATGGCTCTGGTATTCGGTGTCCCCCAGGCGGTATAGCGGCACCTCTTCGCGCGGCGGCCGACGGCGGATCGAGTGATTGGTCGCTGCCAGTGACTGCATGCGCGTTTCGATGAGGGGCAGGTCTGCCGGGGTCAGCGGTCGCTCGACTGAAAACTCGTAAAAGAAACCGTCGCCCAATTCCTTTCCCGCGCGCATTTGCGCATGGGGGTGGAGTTGCTTGACCGCCATGGCCAGCATCAATGCACAGGAGCGCCGCAGGATCTCCAGGCCGTCCGGCTCCCGGGGGGTGACAATGCTGACCCGGGCATCCGCCTCGATCATGTATTCGCAGTCCACCAGTACACCATCGACTCGGCCCGCTACGGCTGCGCTGGCCAGTTCGGGGCCGATGCTGGCGGCCACCTCGTGCACGGACAGCGGCTGGTCGTACTCACGCAATGAACCATCGGGCAGGGTGATCTGGATCATGGTCGGCGTACTCTGGTGCTTCTAACGAGCGTTATCGCATAAACCGTAGGGGTGCTGTCATTAAGACGTTTGTCATGCCAGGCAATTTGTCCTGACACGATGGCTGGTTTTGGCCACCAGTGTGGTGATCGGCAAAATCTGTTCCGCGACCAACTCCAGCAACACGGGCATTGCGAATCAGTACGTTGCTCATGGTCAGAACTCGTTTTGCAGGGCTTTGTAGCCGCGCACCAGATCGACGTTGGTGCGCGCCACGTCTTCGGAAAACTCCGAGGCACTGACGCTCACCGGCGGATATTGCGAGAGGTCGGTGTTGGGACCGATCCGCGTGGTGGAAGGCACGTAGAAGGCCGCAGGCAGGTCACGCCCGTCGACCACCGAGTTGTGCCGTACCACGCAACCGTCACCGACCACGCAGTTGAACAGCACGCTGTTGAAGCCTATGAACACTCGATTGCCGACGGTGCAGGGGCCATGCACGATCGAGCGGTGGGCGATGGAACTGAATTCGCCAATGGTCACCGCCGCACCGGATTTTGAATGGATCACCACGCCGTCCTGGATGTTCGAATTGGCGCCGATGGTGATCGGCTGCATGTCGCCCGAGTCATCGACTTCGTCAGCGCGTATCACCGCGTAGGGGCCGACGAACACGTTCTCGCCGATCACCACTTTGCCGCAGATGATTGCCGTCTTGTCGACGTAGGCAGACTCGGCAATCAGCGGTAAATCGCCGGAAGGGTTCTTGCGGATCATGGCTTGCTCAACGCGTTGTACAGGGTGTTGAGGTTGTACTCGAACAACCCGGTGAAGGTGCTGGCCGGGCCGCTCGCCGCAAGGGCATCGGAGTACAGCGTGCCGCCGATCTGCGCACCGCTTTCATCGGCGATCTGCTTGAGCAGGCGGGCGTCCTTGATGTTTTCCATGAACACCGCCTTGACCTTGGCCTGACGAATCTGGGTGATCAGTGCGGCCACCTCGGCGGCCGAAGGTTCGCGCTCGGTGGACAGGCCTTGAGGTGCCATGAACTCGATGCCGTAGGCTTGGCCGAGATAACCGAAGGCGTCATGGGACGTCACGATCTTGCGGTTGCCCGCTGGCAATGAACCGAGTTTGGCCTTGGCTTCGGCGAGCAGGGCGTAGACCTGTTTCAGATACGCCTGGCTGTTGCGCTCATAGTCGGCGCTGTTCGCCGGGTCAGCGTCAATCAGCGCCTTGGTGATGTTGGCGATGTACAGCTCGGTGTTCGCCAGGTTATGCCAGGCATGCGGGTCGGGAACGGTTTCGCCGTCTTCATCCAGGCTCCGCGGTATGACTCCGTGGCTCGCGCTGATGACCGGCGCCTGGGTCTCGGTACTGGTCACCAGGCGATCCAGCCAGGGTTCGAAACCCAGGCCGTTCTTGATGATGAGCCTGGCCTTGAGCAGCGCTTTGGCGTCGTCCGGTGTCGGCTCGTACGTGTGGGCATCCGCGTCCGGGCCGACCATGTTGGTGATCTGAATGTGATCCTTGCCGATCTGACGGGTCATGTCGGCAAGGATGCTGAAGCTGGTGACCACCTGAAGTTTTTCAGCAGCAGACAGCGACATCGACACCATCAAACTGAGCAGCACGAGTAAAGCGCGCATCGGATAACACCTCATTGGGATGTGAGCAAAGGCGGGCGGCGCAGCAAGCCGTGCACCGGTCCGAATACCACGGACAACAGATACCCAGCGCCTGCGACCAACACGATTGCCGGGCCACTGGGCAGCGAGTAGTAGAACGAGATCAACAGGCCGAGCCACACCGAGAGGCTGCCGAGCAAAGCGGCGACGACGATCAGTACCGGCAAACGGCGACTCCAGAAACGCGCTGCAGCGGCAGGCAACATCATCAAGCCGACCACCATCAATGCGCCGATCGCCTGAAAACCAATGACCAGATTCAACACCACCAGTGTCAGGAACACGCCGTGGGCCAGTGGGCCAAGTCGGCTGACGGTTTGCAGAAAAAGTGGGTCGAGGGTGTCGAGCAGCAGCGGTCTGTAGATCAATGCCATGGCCATCAGACTCAGGCCCGAGACCCAAAGCATGCCGGTCAAAGTGGGGCCATCGACCGCCAGCGCCGAGCCAAACAGCAGGTGCAACAGGTCCAGGCGTTTGCCGGCAATGCCGAGAATCAACACGCCACTGGCCAGGGAAATCGGGTAAATCGCCGCGAGGCTGGCATCCTCTCGCAGGCCGGTGCGTCGGGTAATCCAGGCAGCGAGGCCCGCCATACTCAGGCCGGCACCGAGGCCACCGATGGTCAACGCCGGGAGGCTCAATCCGGCAAACCAGAAGCCCAGTGCCGCACCGGGAAGGATGCCGTGGGCGACGGCATCGCCGATCAGGCTCATGCGTCTGAGGATCAGAAACACGCCCAAGGGCGCCGTGCTGCACGCCAGGAGCAAACCACCGAGCAACGCCCGACGCATGAAGACGAACTCGTGGAACGGTTGCCAGAGATGCGTTGCAGCGATCATCAGGCCACCTGCGATTGAGGTTGTTGGCGGATCAGTTCGGAGCTCGGGCCGAATACACAACCGCTGCCTTTGATCAGCAATGTGTGTGGGATGTGCTCGCGGACAGCGGCGAGGTCGTGGCACACAACCACCAGCGTCCGGCCTTCGAAGTGCCACTGATGTATGTGCTTCCAGAGCAATGCCTGGCCGCGTTCATCGAGGGCCGCGTGGGGTTCGTCGAGCAACAGCAAGGGCGCTTCGGTCAGGCTCAATCGGGCGAGCAGGGCGCGTTGCAACTCACCGCCGGAAAGGGCCATCAGGGGGCGATCTTCGAGGCCGTTCAGGCACCAGTTTTCGAGGGCGGCTTTCAGTCGTTGGCTGCGGATTTCCGCTGATTGTCTGTTGCCCCAGAAACCGGCAGCGACCAATGCCTGAAGGCTGATCGGGAATTGTCTGTCCAGGTGTTGTTGCTGAGGCAGGAACGACACACCGCCCCTGCGTGGAACACCCAGCCGTACTTTTCCAGCCAAGGGTTTCTGCAGGCCGGCGATGACCTTCAACAGGCTGCTTTTACCGGACCCGTTCGCACCGATGATGGCGGTCAGGCTGCCCTTCGGCAGTTCGAAGTCCAGCGCCGGCGTGAGTGGCTGTCCCGGTGCGCCCCAACGCAAGGATTGGCAACCAATCATGCTGCCTCCCAGTTGAATCGGCTTTCCGCTACGGCGTCATGGGCGTGCAGGCTTTCGGCGTGGATCACGCGAATGTGGAAGGCGTTAATGCCCGTGGAACGCTTCAGGGCCAGATTCAAACGGCGTGCGGCGTCTTCGCAGAACATCAGGTTCTGACCGTTGGCCAGGGCGAAGGCCTGTTCGTCGGCGCGTTTTACCGCTGTTTGAACGGCTGTGCCGAGTGCGGCTTCGGCGTCGTTGATGACGGCGATCAGAGGCAACTCATCCAGAAAATCAGCCAGCCGTACGCGTAACTTTGCGCTGCTGCGTTGGCTGTGAGGTGTGGCGACGATGCCGTTGGTGGAGCCGAGCCACGCCAAAACGTCAGCGTGTTGCAGCGGTTTGTTGGCGAAATCATCGACGAATTGCTGCTGAATCAGCTGTCGAGAAAGGGCCGCAGAACACGGACAGGTTGAGGAATAAAGCAGGTCGATTTTTAGTTCCACGTGGAACATCGCATTTTTCAAACGCGCTTCGATGCTCACCGGATAACTTTTCCAGCCCGCCAGTGGGCTGATCAGCGCCGGTCTTTTCAGCAGCACATCGGCGTGAATGGTTAAGTGAGCGCTGCTGGACAGCCCTTCATGACTCTCAAGAAAGCGCTGCAAAACCCGGCGCAATAAGGCCGGTGAAAGGCTTTCCTGCTCCAACAGTTCAAGTGCCAGATAGAGCCGTGACATGTGAATGCCGCGCGCATTGCCGTCGTCGAGACTCACGCCGGCATCGGCCTTTGCATTCAATCGTTGGCCATCAAACAAAACAGGAAGAGCAATGCCGCACATGCCCACCCACTCCAGTGGCAGGGCTTGGCGTGAGGCCTGCGTGGCGATATCCGGCAGAGTCAGCGCATTCATGAGCAGGTCCATCGTGGGAGTTGATTTGACATGTTATAGTATAACAATTAAATCGACGATGCCTTTTTCATGAACAGGTCTTCATCGACCACCGTGGCACCAGCCTCAGCGGTGATCTCAGTCGTTGGCCCAGGGCAGTACCGTACTTGGCAGCCTGGCGGGTATCACCACGTTGCATCAGAGGCGCGTGGAGCAGGCTGGCCTAACACCCAGCGATCCGGCTGCAGGTGAACTTGGCGCTGCTGCCGCCGGAGCTGGAAAACCGGTTGATCGTGGTCCAGCCGACGCGCTGGTTGTAGCCAACCCACGCCTCGCCATCGGAAGCGATACCGGTGAAGAACGTGAACTGGCCGTAGCGGCTGTTGGTCTGCACCCAATAGCGTTTGCCGGCCGTTTCGAACCCACGCAGATAGATCGTGCTTCCGGCGGTGTTGACGCTGTAGGCGTTGCCATCCGCATCCACGCAGGCCAACAGGTTGGCGCTACGAGTGCACCTGGCCAGGCTCGGGACCTGGGCCATCGCGTCGGCAGCCACCAGCAGGGACAGCGTTATCAATGCGGGTTTAAGGGCGTTGCGCATGAGCTTTCTCACGAGGGGAGCGGCGTTCAGCATCCTGTCCTTTGCCCTACTGAGCAAGAGGGGATGGTCTATTTGAATTGTTACAGTATAACATTATGTAAGCCCGGCACAGCGACCGGGCATCCCTGTGAGGAATATGCAGATGTCCAATCGACTCCCCGTGACCGTTCTCTCCGGCTTTCTTGGTGCCGGAAAAAGTACACTTCTTAATTACATACTACGTAATCGCGATGGTTTGCGGGTTGCAGTCATCGTCAACGATATGAGCGAAATCAACGTCGATGGCACCGAAGTCCAGCGTGATGTCAGTCTTAATCGGGCTGAAGAACGGTTGGTGGAAATGAGTAACGGGTGTATTTGCTGTACGTTACGTGAAGATTTGCTGGAGGAAGTGAGTCAGCTCGCCAGGGAAGGTCGCTTCGACTATCTGCTGATCGAGTCCACCGGTATTTCAGAACCGCTGCCGGTGGCGGAAACCTTCACCTTCCGCGATGAAAGCGGCCAGAGCCTCAACGACATCGCACGTCTGGACACCATGGTCACGGTGGTCGATGGCATGAACTTCCTGCTCGATTACCAGGCTGCCGAAAGCCTGGCTTCCCGAGGCGAAACACTTGGGGAAGAAGACGAGCGTTCGATCACCGATCTGTTGATTGAGCAGGTCGAGTTCGCCGATGTGATTTTGCTCAGCAAGGTCGACTTGATCAGCAGCCACGAACGCGAGGAACTGATCGCCATACTTCAACGGCTCAACGCCCAAGCGGAAATCATTCCGATGGCAATGGGCGAAATCCCTTTGAATAAGATTCTAAACACTGGTCGTTTTGACTTCGAAAAGGCGGCCCAGGCACCGGGATGGTTGCAGGAACTGCGCGGCGAACACGTGCCGGAAACCGAAGAATACGGCATTGCTTCCAGCGCTTACCGGGCTCGCCGGCCGTTCCACCCGCAGCGTTTCTTCAACTTCATCGACGGGTCTTGGGACAACGGCAAGCTGCTGCGCTCCAAGGGCTTCTTCTGGCTGGCGAGCAAGCACATGGACGCCGGCAGTTGGTCCCAGGCCGGTGGTTTGATGCGCTATGGTTTTGCCGGGCGCTGGTGGCGTTTCGTACCGAAAAACCAATGGCCGCAGGACGCGGAAAGTACCGCCGGGATCATGAAAAACTGGTCCGCCGACAGCGGGGACTGTCGCCAGGAGCTGGTATTCATCGGCCAGAACATCGACTTTACGCAGCTCACGGCCGAACTGGACGCATGCCTGCTGACCGATGAAGAAATGGCGTTGGGCGAAGAGGGCTGGCGTTTGCTGCCTGATCCATTCGGCCCCTGGTACGAAGAGGTTGCCTGATCCTCTATGGGTGCTTCAAGGCTTGAGCCAGGTGCCTTGGCTGCGAGTCTCGCAGTACGGCTGTAAATACGCCGTGTCAGTGGCAACGCCGTAATAGTGAATATCCTGTCGGTAGGGCATATTGGCGACTCGGGCGTTGCTGCAGATACCAAATGCGCCGCCGGGGCACTGATCGACATACCGGACCTCGACTTTCTGCCCCGCCAGGTTCGGCTGGCAGAAGCCATCGGCGAAGAGTTTTGGCGGGATGTTGCGGTTCTGCTGGCAAACCTGGACATCAAGCCGCTCGGCCTGGCTGTGAACCACGCAAGCCTGGGCCTGTGCCTCGCCTGAAACGAGTGCCAGGAGCAATGACAAGCCAATCAACCGCATCCATCACCTCCTCAGAAATCATCGACCATGCTGCAGAATATCCCCACTCATGTCATTGCCGGCCCGTTGGGCGCCGGCAAGACCAGCCTGATCAAACACCTGCTGGCCCAGCGCCCGGCTGGCGAGCGCTGGGCGGTGTTGATCAACGAGTTCGGCCAGATCGGTCTCGATGCTGCGCTCCTGACCCGGGATGCAGATGGTATCGCACTGGGCGAAGTGGCCGGAGGCTGCTTGTGTTGCGTCAACGGCGCACCGTTCCAGATTGGTCTTGGGCGTTTGTTGCGCAAGGCACAGCCGGATCGGCTGTTCATCGAGCCCTCAGGGCTGGGGCATCCGGCACAGTTGCTCAGGCAATTGAGCGAAGCGCCGTGGCAAGGCGTGTTGGCTGTTCAGCCTTGTGTACTGGTGTTGGACGCCCAGGCGCTTGCTGCAGGCAAACCGCTGCCGCAGGCGCAACAGCAAGCGCTGAGCCATGCGGGATTGTTACTGCTGAACAAATCTGAAGGTCTCGAAGAAGAAAGTCGCCAGCGAATCGCCAGGCAATTGCCGCCGACTCCTCTGCACTGGACGCAACAGGCGGTTTTACCCTTGAGCGAGTTGCCGGGGCTGAAAGCCAAGGCGCTGGAGGGTGTGGACAACTTCGTTGTGCCCAAGGGATTGGCGCAGATGCCGGCTGTCTGGACTGATCCCGCGTTGCCCATCTGCTTGAGTCAGGAACAGGACGGTGGCTGGAGCATCGGTTGGCGCTGGCATTCGAGCCAGGTGTTTGATGCCGCCCTGGTCTGCCGCTGGCTGGAAAGCCATGGCTGGCAGCGGGCGAAGCTGGTTATCCACAGTGTGCAAGGGTGGGTCTCGGTGAATGCGGTGGATAACTCGGTGCTGGACTGGCGGCCCAGTGAATGGCGGCAGGATTCGCGTATCGAGCTGATTTTCAGTGAGCCGCAGAATGCAGAACGACTGCAGAGTGAGCTTGCAGCGTGTCGATCCGAACCGGGTTAATGGCTCAAGGTCGCCACTTGGTATGTTCCTGACGCCACTGGCTCAGCTCGATCACTTCTGCGCGAGGCTTCACCACCTCGACCGGAGGTTCGGTTTCGTCGAATGGAACCGGGTAGGGCGCCAGTTCAATCTGTGCGCTGTGAGCGCCGAACTGGGTGATGGTGCCGTTGTGGCGGGTTTCGCCGGTCACGGTGAATTCGAAGTTGTACACGCGGGCCAGGCGCCGCCGACCACTGGCATCCCGGATGAACGCTATTCTTTTCAAGGCCACGTTGCCGTCCAGCAATTCGATCCCGAGTTTGCTGCAGTGCTGTTTGACCCGCTCCAGCGCGCGTTCGCGCAAGCCGTGATTGTGCCAAAGCCATGCGCCGGCAGTGGCGAAAAGCATCAGCACGAATATATTTCCAAGGGTCAGCATCAACAGGGTGCTCCAACAAGATAGTGTCAGCTTAACTGCGTCGCTGGTCTGTCGTACAGGCTGCGTTTAGTCGCATACTGCGCGGCTAGAATTTCAATCGTTTTACGGAAATCCACCGCATGAAACGTACTCCGCATTTGCTCGCTATCCAGTCCCACGTGGTATTCGGTCACGCCGGCAACAGTGCCGCGGTTTTCCCGATGCAACGGGTCGGGGTGAATGTCTGGCCGCTCAACACCGTGCAATTCTCCAACCACACCCAGTACGGTCAGTGGGCCGGTGAAGTGCTGGCACCGCAGCAGATACCGGACCTGGTCGAAGGCATCGCGGCGATTGGCGAATTGGGCAACTGCGATGCGGTGCTCTCCGGTTACCTCGGCAGTGCGGCCCAGGGCCGGGCGATCCTGACGGGAGTGGCGCGGATCAAGTCGATGAACCCCAAGGCGCTTTACCTGTGTGACCCGGTCATGGGGCATCCGGAGAAGGGTTGCAGTGTTCCGGCGGAAGTCGGTGATTTTCTGTTGGAAGAGGCCGCCGCCGTGGCGGACTTCATGTGCCCGAACCAGCTGGAGCTGGACAGCTTCTCCGGACGCAAGCCGCAATCGCTGTTCGATTGCCTGGCCATGGCGCGCGTTTTGTTGGCGCGCGGCCCAAAAGCGGTCCTGGTCAAGCATCTGGACTACCCCGGTAAACCGGCAGAGGTCTTCGAGATGCTGCTGGTGACGACCGAAGGCAGCTGGCATTTGCAGCGCCCGTTGCTGGCGTTTCCGCGTCAGCCGGTGGGTGTGGGCGATCTGACGTCCGGGTTGTTCCTGGCGCGTGTGCTGCTGGGAGACAGTCTGGTAGCCGCGTTCGAGTTCGCGGCATCGGCGGTGCATGAAGTGCTGCTGGAAACCCAGGCGTGTGCCAGCTACGAGTTGGAACTGGTTCGGGCTCAGGACCGGATTGCCCATCCGCGGGTGCGGTTCGAAGCGAGCTCGATCAGCCTCTGATTCAGCGTTGCCACCATTCGTCGGATCGCCGCCCGGAGCAAGCCCGCTCCCACACAGGACAACTGTGGGAGCGGGCTTGCTCGCGAAGGCTATCTAAAGAACACCATCAGCCCGCCAGGCACACTCAGGCGTCGCCCTTGATTTCCTGATAGCGCTTTTCCAGCTCCTGACGAATCTGCCGACGCTGCTGGGCCTGCATATAGCGGCGCTTGTCTTCGCTGTTCTGCGGTTGCAGCGGCGGTACCGATGCAGGTTTACGCTGGTCATCCACCGCAACCATGGTGAAGAAGCAACTGTTGGTGTGACGCACCGAGCGCTCGCGGATGTTCTCGGTCACCACTTTGATACCCACCTCCATGGAGGTGTTGCCGGTGTAGTTGACCGAGGCGAGAAAGGTCACCAGTTCGCCGACATGGATCGGCTCACGGAAAATGACCTGGTCCACCGACAGGGTCACCACATAGCGGCCGGCATAACGGCTGGCGCAGGCGTAGGCCACTTCGTCGAGGTATTTGAGCAGGGTGCCGCCGTGAACATTGCCAGAGAAGTTGGCCATGTCTGGGGTCATCAATACCGTCATCGACAGCTGGGCGTTTCCGGGTTCCATAGCATTCTCACGGGTCAAGACCAGGTTTGAGGGATGCACCTCTGCGGGTGCCTCAGCGGTTTTTTCAAACCAACAGTTATCGGGACGCCGGGTGCGGAGTCGCCGTCACGCCGGATCGATCTGTTTCCATATATTGCACCGCCTTTCTGCCAGAAGTCGCGGTGTTACCCTGCAAAAAAGCTCTGCTTCAAGGGCATTTCCTACACGCAATCCAGATTTTTGTTCTGTTCGATCAGACTTTTCCTGCGTCCGGGGATCGAGCAATGCCATCCAGGGAGTCTCACACCATGCATGCCATCAGTTTCATTCAGGATCTGGCAGTGATCATGTTGATCGCAGGTGTGGTCACCGTGGTTTTCCACCGCCTGAAACAACCGGTGGTGCTGGGATATATCGTCGCCGGCTTCATCATTGGCCCGCACACCCCGCCATTCGGCCTGATCCATGACGAACAAACCATCAAGACCCTGGCCGAACTCGGCGTGATATTCCTGATGTTCTGCCTGGGCCTGGAGTTCAGCCTGCGCAAGTTGTTCAAGGTCGGCGCCACGGCATTCATCGCGGCGTTCCTGGAAATCGTGTTGATGATCTGGATCGGCTACGAGATTGGTCGCTGGTTCGACTGGAACACCATGGATTCACTGTTCCTCGGTGCGATCCTGGCGATTTCCTCGACCACCATCATCGTCAAGGCACTCAACGATCTGAAGTTGAAGAACGAGCGATTTGCACAGCTGATATTCGGGGTGCTGATCGTCGAAGACATTCTGGGTATCGGCATTATCGCATTGCTGTCCAGCATCGCCGTCAGCGGTACGGTCAGCTCCGGCGAAGTGTTTTCTACCGTCGGCAAACTGTCGCTGTTCATGATCGTCGCATTGGTCATCGGCATTCTGATGGTGCCGCGGTTGCTGGCCTACGTGGCCAGATTCGAGAGCAACGAAATGCTGCTGATTACCGTGCTGGGCCTGTGTTTTGGCTTTTGCCTGCTGGTGGTCAAGCTTGAATACAGCATGGTCCTCGGGGCGTTCCTGATCGGCGCGATCATGGCTGAATCCCGACAACTGCTGAAAATCGAGCGCTTGATTGAACCGGTTCGCGATCTTTTCAGTGCGATTTTCTTTGTAGCCATCGGGCTGATGCTCGATCCGGCGATCCTGCTTCAGTACGCCTGGCCGATCGCCGTAATCACCGTAGCCGTGGTGCTCGGCAAGATGTTGTCCTGTGGCCTTGGTGCGTTTATCGCCGGTAATGACGGACGCACCTCGCTGCGAGTCGGGATGGGTCTTTCACAGATTGGCGAGTTCTCTTTCATCATTGCGGCACTCGGCATGACGTTGCAGGTCACCAGTAACTTTCTATACCCCGTGGCTGTGGCGGTTTCGGTGATCACGACCTTACTGACGCCTTATCTGATCCGCGCGGCTGATCCATTGTCTATCAAGCTCGCCGGCGCCATGCCGGAACGCCTGGGACGGGTGTTGGGGATGTACGGCGAATGGCTGCGCAGCATCCAGCCTCAGGGTGAGGGCGCGTTACTGGCATCCATGATTCGGAGGATTTTGCTGCAGGTGGGAGTCAATCTGGCGCTGGTAATCGCGATCTTCTTATCAGGTGCGTTCTTCGCCGAGCGTATGTCGGCTTACCTGCAAGGCTGGATCAGCGACCCGAGCTGGCAGAAGGCATTGATCTGGGGCGGGGCGCTGTTGTTGTCGCTGCCTTTTTTGATTGCGGCGTACCGCAAGCTCAAAGCACTGTCGATGTTGCTGGCGGAAATGGGCGTTAAGCCAGAGATGGCCGGGCGCCACACGCAGCGAGTGCGCCGGGTGATCTCCGAAGTGATCCCGATCCTGTCGCTGCTGGTGATCTTTTTGCTGCTGGCA
The DNA here is from genome assembly GCF_056711565.1 of Pseudomonas sp. WT-JTC. Classification (NCBI taxonomy): domain Bacteria; kingdom Pseudomonadati; phylum Pseudomonadota; class Gammaproteobacteria; order Pseudomonadales; family Pseudomonadaceae; genus Pseudomonas; species Pseudomonas sp. WT-JTC. The sequence goes on along the minus strand of NZ_CM160042.1, from coordinate 6,579,636 downwards.
GCCTTGTCGGCCAGTATTCTGCCGACCAACAAGTTGCTGGTACTGATCGCCGTGGTCGCGGCCGCCGTGGCGGCGCTGCTGTGGCGCTGGTTCATTCGTGTGCACACGCGGATGCAGGTGGCGTTGCTGGAAACCCTCGACAATCACAAGGAGTCGTCCAGGCATTGACCACCTTGCGGCGTTGGTGGGATCAGCTTTCCAGCCAGACGTCCCGCGCCCAGTGCCACACGGACTCCCAGGTTTCTTCGGCGATCAGCTCTTCTTCGGCCTGCCAAAGCACCACGGTGCCGTCCTCTTCGACCAGGTAGTAGTCATCACCGACTTGGCAGATAGGAATCATGCTGCGATCAACGCCAGCGTCCCAGGCGTTGGCGGCAACGTCGGGCAGGTAGGTGTGGGATTGCGGGTCGGTCACGGTGACCGGTTCCAGGCTACCGTAGACCACGTCGCTGACGGTCAGCAGAAACTCTCTGAAGACGAACGGAATGTCGATGAACAGTTGTTCTTCGATTTCGACCAGCAGGTCTTCGTCGGGCAGTTCCAAGGGGACCGGTACCGGTTCGTTGGCTTCACGCAGTTGTTCGATGATTTCTTCCACGTCCGGGATCCTCTTGCTTGTATGGCGCGGTTTATATGGGGCGGTTTATACAGTAGCTCGCTATAGATGCAACCGTGAAATAGAAAACCCCGGCCGAAGCCGGGGTTTTGTTTACAGCAGCTGAAGTTCTGCGCGGGATCAGCCGTTCTGGCGGATACCGGCCACCAGCCAAGGCTGGTTTTCGCCTTGGGCGCGTTCCATGTTCCAGCTTTCGCTGAAGACTTCGCCCTGGTCGAAACGCGAGGTTTTCGACACGCCAGTGAAGGTCAGGGTGGCGATGGTCTTGTCGGCGCGATCGTCCACACCGTCCAGTTGTACATTGAGGTTATCAATGTAGGTGGACTGGAAACCGTCGCCCAGGTCGGCACGTTCGCGCTTGAGGAATTCCAGCATTTGCGGAGTGACAAATTCGGCGATCTTGTCCATTTCGTTGGCGTCCCAGTGCTGTTGCAGGGACTGGAAGTGATTGCGTGCCGCTTCGACGAAGTTCCTTTCGTTGAACCAGGCTGGAGCATTGATCACTGGACGGGCGGCAACAGGCGCTGCCGAACCACCGAAGATGGAACCGCCGGCCGGCTTTTGTTCGAACGCTTCACGCTGCATCGGCGCATGGCCGGCCGGAGCGTAATGCTCCTGCTGCTTGCGACGACGGGCGGCGATAAAGCGGAAGACCAGGAACGCGATGACGGCCATGATCAGGATGTCGAAGATCTGCATGCCCTGGAAGCCGCCACCCATGAACATGGATGCCAGCAGGCCACCGGCGGCGATACCGGCCAGAGGGCCGAGCCAGCGCGAAGCGCCACCGGCCTTGGCAGCGGCGCCAGCGGCACCGGCAGCACCAGCGGTCGCCGCGGCGCCGCCCATGCCTGGAGAAGAAGGAGCCATCTGGCTGGTCTGGTGCGTCGGCGCAGCGCCTGCGCTTTTGCCACCACCGAAGCGCTTGGCGGCATTGACGTCGAGACTCATCGTCAGGCCGATGCACAACGCCATGGCGATGCTAAGAAAACGTTTCATAAAGGGAATTCCCATTTGTGGAAGGCACGCGCGCCATGTTGCACAGCTGAAGTGTTACTGGCTAGCGGCAGAGTGTTTCGGGCTTTTGCCTGACAGGTCGTGTTCAGCTTCAGTCAGCGCAATAAGGCCTTTTGATTTTGATATGTCAGATGAGTGGAAAAGTTTTGTAGGACGTTCGCCTAGCGTCGTAGGGCCAGCATGACGACCCCGGCCGTGATCAGACCGATTCCGCCCCATTGGCGCAGGTCGAGTTTTTCTCCCAGCAGAACCACGCCCAGTATGGCGACCAGCACCACGCTGAGTTTGTCCACTGGAGCGACCAGTGAGGCCGGACCGACCTTGAGTGCGCGGAAATAGCAGATCCACGACGCCCCGGTGGCCAGGCCCGACAACAACAGGAACAGATAACTCTTCGCAGAGATCGATCCCAATGACTGATATTGGCCCGTGGCGTACAAAATCAAGGCCAGGCTGACCAATACCACGATCGTACGCAGCAGGGTGGCGAAGTCGGAATTGACGTTTTCGATGCCGACTTTCGCGAAAATGGCGGTCATCGCCGCGAAAGCCGCGGATAACAGGGCCCAGAATGTCCAGGAAGAAAAAAAGCCCGAGCCCATGACGGTTCCTTGATTGCTTACATGAAACTGGAGACTACACAGAACCTTGTGGGAGCGGGCTTGCTCGCGAAAGCGGAGTGTCAGGCAACCTCAATAGAGACTGACCCACCGTATTCGCGAGCAAGCCCGCTCCCACATTGATCCTTCTGCGAGCTTTAGATCGCTTCCAGCTTGGCATAACCCAGCATCAGCCACTTGCTGCCTTCGCTGAAGTTCACCTGTACCCGGGCCTGGGCCCCGGCGCCTTCGAAGTTGAGGATCACGCCGTCACCGAATATCGAGTGGCGCACAGTCTGGCCCAGGCTGAAGCCGGTCTGCGGAATCTCGCTGCCGCTGAACAGGTTGCTGCCACTCATCGACTGGTTGCCACCGAACGGACGGCTGACGCTATTGGACAACCGCACTTCCTGGATCAGGCCTTTCGGAACTTCGCGTACGAAGCGCGACACCTTGTTGTAGGTCTCGCTGCCATACAGGCGGCGGGTTTCGGCGTAGGTCATCACCAGATTCTGCATGGCCCGAGTGATGCCGACATAGGCCAGACGACGCTCTTCCTCAAGGCGGCCGGGTTCTTCCAGGCTCATCTTGTGCGGGAACAGGCCTTCCTCCATGCCCACCAGGAACACGTAAGGGAATTCCAGGCCCTTGGCGCTGTGCAGGGTCATCAATTGAATACTGTCTTCGTGCTCGTCGGCCTGGGTGTCGCCGGCTTCCAGCGACGCATGACCGAGGAAGGCCGCGAGCGGCGTCAGGTCTTCGTCTTCTTCGCTGTTTTCGAAGTTGCGCGCGGCGCTGACCAGTTCCTCAAGGTTTTCTACCCGGGCCTGGCCTTTCTCGCCTTTTTCCGCTTCGTGATAGGCGATCAGCCCCGACTGCTCGATGACGGTCTGGGTCATCAGATGCAGCGGCATTTCCATGCACTTGGCAGCGAGGTTCTCGATCAGCTCGATAAACGCGCCGAGGGCACCGGCTGCACGACCGGTCAGGCCTTTGTTGGCTACCAGTTGGCGCATCGCTTCCCACATCGACACGTCGCTGTGGCGCGCATGGTCGCGGATCGCTTCGACGGTTTTCTCGCCGATGCCGCGGGCTGGCACGTTGATGACCCGTTCCAGTGCCGCGTCGTTGCCCCGTCCTTCAAGTAACCGCAGGTAAGCCATGGCGTTCTTGATTTCGGCGCGTTCGAAGAAGCGCTGACCGCCATAGATACGGTAGGGAATGCGCTCGCGCAGCAAGGCCTCTTCCAGAACCCGCGACTGGGCGTTGGAGCGGTACAGAATCGCGATATCGCTGCGAGACAAGCCGGTTTTCAGCGCGCTTTCGATGGTTTCGACAACGTAGCGTGCTTCGTCGTGTTCGTTGAAGGCGGCGTACAGGTTGATCGCTTCGCCGTCGCCGCCGTCTGTCCACAGCTCCTTGCCCAGGCGCCCGGTGTTGTTGGCGATCAAGGCGTTGGCTGCCTTCAGGATGCCGGCGGTGGAGCGATAGTTTTGCTCCAGGCGAATGGTTTCGGCGTCCGGGAAGTCTTCGGAGTACTGGTAGATGTTCTCGATTTTCGCGCCGCGCCAGCCGTAGATCGACTGGTCGTCGTCGCCCACCACCATCAGGCTGTCGCCACCCTTGGCCAGCAGGCGCAACCAGGCGTACTGCACGGCGTTGGTGTCCTGGAACTCGTCCACCAGGATGTGCCGGAAGCGCTTTTGATAGTGAGCGAGCAGGCCTGGGTGATCGCGCCACAGATCGAGGGCGCGCAGCAGCAATTCGGAGAAGTCGATGACACCCGCACGCAGGCAGGCGGCCTCGTAGGCTTCATAGATGCCGCGCATGGTCGCCAGGAACAGGTCACCGCTGGCTTGAATGTGTTGCGGACGCAGGCCTTCGTCTTTCTGCCCGTTGATGAACCACTGGGCCTGACGGGCCGGCCAGCGTTGCTCATCCAGGCCGAGCTCGCGGATCACCCGCTTGACCAGCCGTTGCTGGTCGTCGCTGTCGAGAATCTGGAAAGTCTGGCTTAAGCCCGCTTCCTGCCAGTGCGCCCGCAACAAGCGGTGCGCCAGGCCGTGGAAGGTGCCGACCCACATGCCGGCCGGGTTGATACCCATCAACTGCTCGATGCGCTGGCGCATCTCGGCAGCAGCCTTGTTGGTGAAGGTCACCGACAGGATGGAGTGGGGCGAGGCGTTTTCGACCTGGATCAGCCAGGCGATACGGTGCACCAGCACTCGGGTTTTACCGGAACCAGCACCGGCCAGGACCAACTGACGACCCACGGGGGCCGCTACGGCCTGGCGTTGGGCATCGTTGAGGGAGTTCAGCAGAAGGGAGAGATCATCGCGCATCAGGGCATTCTAGGGGGACGCGACACACCGGGCAAACTCCGCTTCGCTTTAGCCGATGAAAGTTATGCGAAGGACGACCGGTCGGTCATCGGCTGCAGGCGTTGGCGGGGCGAGTCTTCAGCGTTTTCAGGGGGCGTCGGCGACTGAAAAATTTGGCGATTTATTGATCAGCAGCAGTTTGGTCCGGGCAATTGCTTGTGTATGCTCCGAGCAGTTTCGGGCTCATGCTCATCATTATAAGAACAAGAACATCGCCTATGACCCTCAGCTTCGACCTGTCGGGCCCCATTGTGGAACCCCGGGAGATCCGTAAACAGTACGCCATGGAAATGGCGGTCGAACGCACGCGCCTGTTGTATCAGGGCTCGCTGCTGCCCACGTTGTTCATGCTGATCAATGGCCTGGTCTGCGCCGGTTTGCTCTGGAGTCCGCAGCGCTACTTCCTGGTCAGTGTCTGGCTGGTGTGGTTGTTGTCACTGGTGGCATTACGGGTGATTCAGGTCGCAGCCTTCGACTCGGCAATTCCCAATCGACAGGCCCATCCCATTTGGCGAAGGATGTTCTGGCTGGGCTCCGGCCTCACCGGCCTGACCCTGGCCGGTGCCGGCATCGCCCTGGCTCCCGCCGACAACTTCATTCAGCAAGCCTGGGTCTTCGGCCTCATCGGCGCCGCAGCGCTTTCGGCCAGCGTGGCTTATGCGGTCAGTTTGCCGGCCTTTCTGTCTTTTACCTTGCCCTGCCTGTTGCCGGCCATCGCCTATATGTTTTTTGGGGGGGGCGAGCAGCAGCAAGGTTGGGGCTGGTTCGGGCTGATTCTGCTCGGTGCATTGAGCGTGGTTGCCTGGCAGGTCAATCGATTGATCGATCGGGGCTTGATGCGACGCTTTCAGAATCAGGCACTGATCGAGCATTTGCAGCAGGCGCAAAGCTGCAGTGATCAGCTCAATCAGAAGCTGGCCAAGGAGATCGAACAGCGCCGACGGGCCGAGGACGAGTTGCGGGAGATTCAGATCGACCTGGAAAACCGTGTCGCTCAGCGCAGCCTGGAGCTGGACGCTGCCAACCAGGCGCTGAGCAAGAGTGAGGCGCGTCTGGCGCTGGCATTGAAGGCCAGCGAGTTGGGGTTGTGGGACTGGAATCTGCAAACCGACGAAGTCCATCACACGCAGATTCAGGAATTGTTCGGCCTGGAGCCGGAGCAGGTCACCGCATTACTGCGTCACCTCAAGCCGCGCCTGCATCCCGAGGATCTTCCTGCGCTGAAAAGGGCGCTGGTCGAGCATATGAAGGGCCGCACCGAGGACTATCAGATCGAGTATCGCGTACGGCATGGCGACGGCCACTGGGTCTGGATCGAGGACCGTGGGCGGGCGGTCGAGCGCGCCAAAAACGGCCGGGTGATTCGCATGGTTGGCACTCGCCGCGACATCAGCGTCAGCAAAGGCCTGGAAGAACAGCGGCAACTGGCGGCGACCGTTTTCGAGGCGGCCAGCGAAGGGATCGTGATTTTCGATCCGAACTACGCCCTGATCGCGGTCAATCAAGCCTTCAGTCGAGTGACCGGCTATGACATCGAAGACATGATCGGCCGCAATGTCGTTGAGTTGCCCTGCAGCCGCGATGCGCGTCGGCATTACGCCGCAATACATCAGGCGCTGGAACAGCAAGGCAGCTGGCAGGGCGAATTGGTGGAAACCCGCAAGAACGGCGAGATGTATCCGCAATGGCTGCAACTGAATGCTGTGCGCGATACCCGGGGAAATGTCAGCCATATTGTGGGCTTCTTCGCTGATCTCTCCGCCCGCCGGGAATCCGAAGAGCGGATGCGCTATCTGACCCATTACGACGAACTTACCGGTCTGGCCAACCGCTCGATGTTCCGCGAACGACTCAGCGAGGCTCACCAACGAGTGCGACAGGGCGGTTATCGCAGCCTGGCGTTGCTGCACATCAATCTCGATCGGTTCAAGCAACTCAACGACAGCCTTGGGCATGAAGTCGCCGACCAGTTATTGCAGAAAATGGCCCGGCGACTGGTGAATGCATTGCCTGAGGCAGACACCATCGCGCGCCTTTCCGGTGACGAATTTGCCGTGCTGTTCAATTCCTATGGCAACCTTTCGAGCCTGGCCCGGGTGGCGACTCGTCTGGCGAGCAAGTTGCGTTTGCCCGTCACCATCGACGGCCATGAGCTGGTGGTCAGTGCGTCGATGGGTATCAGCCTGTTGCCGGACAGCGCCCGGGAAATATCTGCATTGGTCAGTCAGTCGAACATGGCCATGCAACACGCCAAACACCTGGGTGGTAATAACTTCCAGTTTTACACCGACAGTCTGCAAGCCAGCACGCTGGAGCGCTTGCAGCTGGAAAACCATTTGCGCAAGGCCGTCGAAGAGCAACAGCTGAAGGTGTTTTACCAACCCAAGCTGTGCCTTGCCACGGGCAAGCTCAATGCCGCCGAAGCCTTGGTGCGCTGGGATCATCCGACCATGGGCCGTGTGCCGCCGGGGGATTTCATCGGCCTGGCTGAAGAGACTGGATTGATCGGCCCGATCGGTGAGTTCGTGTTGCGTCAGGCCTGCTGGCAAGCCTGTGAGTGGCAGCGGCAGGGGCTTGAGCCGATCCGGGTGTCGGTCAATTTGTCGGTACACCAGTTGCGCCAAGGCAAGCTGGTCAGTCTGGTGCGACAGGTCCTGGAGGAAACCGCGCTGGCACCGCACCTCCTGGAGCTGGAACTCACTGAAAGCCAGTTGCTCGACAGCGTCGAACATATCATCGCTACTTTCCAGCAATTGCGAGATCTAGGGGTGAAGCTGGCCATCGATGATTTCGGCACGGGGTATTCGTCCCTGAGTTACCTCAAGCGGATTCCGGTGGATTACGTGAAGATCGACCAGGCGTTTATCCGCGGATTGGGTGAGGGCACTGAAGACGCGGCGATTACCCGGGCAATCATTGCCATGGCACACGGCTTGTCGTTGAAGGTCGTGGCGGAAGGGGTCGAACGACGCGAGCAGCTTGAGTTTCTCAAGAATGAGCTCTGTGACGAGGTGCAAGGCTATCTCATCAGCCGGCCGGTCGAGGCGGATGGGCTTGCGGCGCTGCTGCGCGAACAATCCATGGATTGAAAAGGTGCTTCCCGCCGGTTGTTTTCCAGAGCCGACGGGAAGTCGATGTGTACTTAGCTGGAAATCATGACTTCATCGATATGGTGCAGCAACTCTCCTTCGTAGAAGATACTAACGCCACTGACGTTAGAGTCTCCCATTGTTTTATATTCGATGAATTTGTCAGTTAAGACATGCAGTGTAATATCCTGAGGTATTGCAAGTACCAGATCCAGTCGCAGATCAAAGGACTTATCCTGAATATCGCTGAGTTCCAGTTTTGGTATAACGCGGGGATCGGCAACGGTTACGGTGCCATTGACGCGGAAAGACTGGCTCCCAGGCATTCGGTCGATTTGTGCGGTCCAGTCTTTGGTTTTAATACTCATGGTTTGTAACTCCAGTAATTAGTTATATTGCTTCCTGCCGAATTAATATATCCATCTGAAGTTGCGAGCGATAAGTTTTTTAGTTTGGCTTTGTAAGGTTGTGTGTTCCGGTATTTATCATCTGAATATCGATATGCAAGCATTAATGGTGGGGGCGCTGCCCGTCCAGTGATGTCGCGATGGTGCGCCTGAGCGTCGAGCGCGAGTGCTACATGAGGCGCGGGCACCTGAAATCGAGGGATCCGGTTACGCATTGAGCAGGCAAAAAGCCGATTCATGTAGTATAACTACAAGCGTGCTACATCCCCGGCACCTGCCAATAACAAAGAGTCCAGCCCTTTGAATCTGCTGCAACACATCGCCCAGTCTCGCCACCTGTTACGCAAGTCGGAGCTCAAGGTCGCCGACCATGTGCTGCTTGATCCTGCGGCCGTGATGCACAGCTCCATGGCCGACCTGGCCCACAGCGTGGGCATCAGTGAGCCGACCATCGTGCGTTTTTGCCGTGCCATCGGTTGTTCCGGCTTTCAGGACCTGAAGCTGAAGCTGGCCCAGAGCCTGGCGGCAGGTGCGAGTTTCGGCCAGTTTGCGATCCATGAGGATGATTCGGTCGCCGACTACAGCCTGAAAATCTTCGACACCACCCTGCATACGTTGATGGAGGTTCGCGAGAAACTCGATCCGCTGGAATTGCAGAGGGCCGTGACGCTCATGTCCCAGGCCCAGCGTGTCGAGTTCTATGGCTTCGGCGCCTCCGGTGCGGTCGCAGCGGACGCCCAGCACAAGTTCTTCCGCTTGCTGCTGACGGCAGCGGCGTATTCTGACCCGCACATGCAGGCGATGTCGGCCGTGACGCTCAAGCCAACCGACGTGGCGATCTGCATTTCCCAGTCCGGGCGCTCCAAGGACCTGCTGATCACCGCCAACCTGGTGCGCGAAAGCGGTGCTTCGCTGATCACCTTGTGCCCGAGCCAGACACCATTGGCCGAGCTGTCGACGGTCAATCTGGCGATCGATGTGCATGAAGACACTGAAATCTATACGCCGCTGACGTCGCGTATCGCCCACCTGGTGGTGATCGACGTGCTGGCAATGGGCGTGGCCATGGCGCGTGGTCCGAGCCTGGTCAACCACCTCAAGAGCGTCAAGCGCAGCCTGCGCAGCTTGCGGTTGTCGCCCAAGTCGGTGAAAGCGCTGGACGACTGATGTCGTCGTAAGGTCGTTCCGACCTTATTCGCGAGCAAGCCCGCTCCCACATTCGACCGAGTTCTGCCAGATGGATACGGTCAAATGTGGGAGCGGGCTTGCTCGCGAAGGCGTCCTCGAATACGCCGCACGTTTCATCAGTCTGTAACGCCCGAGCCGCCAAACCGTCATCCTCGGCGCCTATCTTGAAACTCCCGTACTCGCCTTGGGAGACTCGAAATGGCCATGCCTTACGAAGAACGCAACAGCGCTGTCAAAACCCGTCGTCAGCAAGAAGATCAGCGCCGCATGGAATTCCGTCGCGCCATTGAAGATCGCTGCGAACGCCGTCAGCTTCTGGCCGAAATTGGCGATTTTCCGGAGTTGGAACTCAACTTCTGGCAGGCAACTCCCTCGACTTCCCGTCGAAACGCTCAACCAGCGCGCTGATTTGAATCCGTTCACTACGGATAAATGCCAGGAAGGCGTGAGCCACCGGTGACAGGCGTTTCGCCTTGGCCTGCACCAGGCACCAACTGCGAAACAGTGGCAGCTCTTCGACGGGTAGCTCGATCAGCCCACCGGTTGCCAGCTCAAGGTTCAGGGCGTGGCGCGTCAACAGCGCAACGCCCAGGCCTGCCAGTACACATTCACGCTGGGCTTCGGCAGACGAGACTTCCTGGGTCTGGTTGAAGTGCACGCGTTTCTCTTTGAAGTATTCTTCGCACGCCAGCCGCGTCCCGGAGCCTGGCTCACGCAACAGCAGTGTGTAGGGCTCGAGATCCTGCAGGCGCAGCGGCCCCATATGACACAGCGGGTGATCCGGTGGCGCCACGGCGACGATCGGGTTGTTCAGGAACGGCAGGAATTCCAGGCCCATGTCCTGAGGCACCATGGACATGATCACCAGGTCGTCGCGGTTGTCCGACAAACGCCGAATAACCTGGCCGCGATTGACCACCGTCAGTTGCAGGTTCACCTCCGGGTGTTGGCGTTTGAAGGCGGCAAACAAGTGCGGCACGAAATATTTGGCGCTGGATTCCACCGCCAGTTTCAGTTGCCCCTGCAGCGAGCCCTGCATGTCCGACAACTGCATGTCGAGGTTTTCCAGGCGTCCGAAAATATCCCGGCTGGCCCGCTGTAACGCTTCAGCCGCTTCGGTCATGTAGAGTTTTTTGCCGACGTAATCGAACAAAGGCTGGCCAATCAGCTCTTCAAGTTGACGAATCTGCAGGCTGACGGCAGGTTGTGTGAGCGACATTTCCTCGGCCGCGCGACTGTACGACCGCAAATCACAGACCTCGTTGAAGATCTGCAATTGCCGTAAAGTCATACGCATCAATGACTTACGCATTATCTGGTCACTCTCGCCGCTGGCTGGAGAATCAACTATAAGTCTTTACTTATGCGCGACCCAATAATTATTCATTTTTGTTAATCCCTTGTGGGCGCTAGTGTGGACCTGCGACCAAATTGAAACATTTGGTCACGCGTCGACCTGGTCTAGCAGGTCGTGGGTACCACCGGCTCAAGGGAATTTCCAAGTGATAACAAAGATCCTGATCGCCAACCGTGGTGAGATTGCCGTACGAATCGTGCGTGCCTGCGCCGAAATGGGCATTCGCTCGGTCGCGATCTATTCCGACGCCGACCGTCATGCCTTGCATGTGAAGCGTGCGGACGAGGCCCACAGTATTGGTGCCGAGCCCTTGGCCGGTTACCTGAACCCGCGCAAGCTGGTGAACCTGGCCGTGGAAACCGGCTGCGATGCATTGCATCCCGGTTACGGATTCCTTTCGGAAAACGCCGAACTGGCGGAGATCTGCGCTGAGCGCGGTATCAAATTCATCGGCCCGTCGGCGGAAGTCATTCGCCGCATGGGCGACAAGACTGAAGCGCGCCGCAGCATGATCAAGGCCGGCGTGCCGGTCACCCCGGGCACCGAAGGCAACGTGTCGGGCATCGAAGAAGCCCTGACCGAAGGCGACCGCATCGGTTACCCGGTGATGCTCAAGGCTACCTCCGGTGGCGGCGGTCGCGGCATTCGTCGTTGCAACAGCCGTGAAGAACTCGAACAGGCTTTCCCGCGAGTGATTTCCGAAGCCACCAAGGCGTTCGGTTCGGCGGAAGTGTTCCTGGAAAAATGCATCGTCAATCCGAAACACATCGAAGCGCAGATTCTCGGTGACAGCTTCGGCAACGTGGTGCACCTGTTCGAGCGTGACTGCTCGATCCAGCGCCGCAACCAGAAGCTGATCGAGATCGCCCCGAGCCCGCAACTGACCCCGGAACAGCGCGCCTACATCGGCGACCTGTCGGTACGCGCAGCCAAGGCCGTGGGCTACGAGAATGCCGGCACCGTGGAGTTCCTGCTCGCCGAGGGCGAGGTGTACTTCATGGAGATGAACACCCGGGTGCAGGTGGAACACACCATCACCGAAGAAATCACCGGCATCGACATTGTCCGTGAGCAGATCCGCATCGCCTCCGGCCTGCCGCTTTCGGTGAAACAGGAAGACATCCAGCACCGCGGTTTCGCGCTGCAATTCCGGATCAACGCCGAAGACCCGAAAAACAATTTCCTGCCGAGCTTCGGCAAGATCACCCGTTATTACGCGCCCGGCGGTCCTGGCGTGCGTACCGACACGGCGATCTACACCGGTTACACCATTCCACCGTTCTACGATTCCATGTGCCTGAAACTGGTGGTGTGGGCGCTGACCTGGGAAGAGGCGATGGACCGTGGCTTGCGCGCCCTCGACGACATGCGTCTGCAAGGGGTCAAGACCACCGCCGCGTATTACCAGGAAATCCTCCGCAATCCGGAATTCCGTAGCGGCCAGTTCAACACCAGCTTTGTTGAAAGCCACCCTGAACTGACCAACTACTCGATCAAGCGCAAACCCGAAGAGCTGGCCCTGGCCATCGCCGCCGCCATCGCCGCCCACGCAGGCCTGTGAGGAATAGAACAATGAGCAAGCAAATCCACGTTACCGACACGATCCTGCGCGACGCCCACCAATCGCTGCTCGCGACCCGCATGCGCACCGAAGACATGCTGCCGATCTGCGACAAGCTCGACAAAGTCGGCTACTGGTCGCTGGAGTGCTGGGGCGGCGCGACGTTCGACGCCTGCGTACGCTTCCTGAAAGAAGACCCGTGGGAGCGTCTGCGCCAATTGCGCGCCGCGCTGCCTAACACCCGTCTGCAAATGCTCCTGCGTGGCCAGAACCTGCTGGGCTACCGCCACTACAGCGACGACGTGGTCAAAGCCTTCGTTGCCAAGGCTGCAGTCAACGGTATCGACGTGTTCCGCATTTTCGACGCCATGAACGACGTGCGTAACCTGCGCGTGGCCATCGAAGCGGTGAAAGCGGCGGGCAAACACGCCCAAGGCACCATCGCCTACACCACCAGCCCGGTGCACACCATCGAGGCCTTCGTGAACCAGGCCAAGCAAATGGAAGCCATGGGTTGCGACTCGGTGGCGATCAAGGACATGGCTGGCCTGCTGACCCCGTACGCCACCGGTGAACTGGTCAAGGCACTGAAAGCCGAGCAATCGCTGCCCGTGTTCATCCACTCCCATGACACCGCTGGTCTGGCTGCAATGTGCCAGATGAAGGCTATCGAAAACGGCGCCGACCACATCGACACCGCGATCTCCAGCTTCGCCTGGGGCACCAGCCACCCGGGTACCGAGTCGATGGTCGCCGCCCTTAAAGGCAGCGAGTTCGACACCGGCCTGAACCTGGAGCTGCTGCAAGAGATCGGTCTGTATTTCTACGCCGTGCGCAAGAAGTACCACCAGTTCGAAAGCGAATTCACTGCCGTCGACACCCGTGTCCAAGTCAACCAGGTACCGGGCGGGATGATTTCCAACCTGGCCAACCAGTTGAAAGAGCAGGGCGCCCTCAACCGCATGAGCGAAGTGCTGGCCGAGATTCCGCGGGTTCGCGAAGACCTCGGCTTCCCGCCGCTGGTGACCCCGACGTCGCAGATCGTCGGCACCCAGGCGTTCTTCAACGTGCTGGCCGGCGAGCGCTACAAGACCATCACCAACGAAGTGAAGCTCTACCTGCAAGGTGGCTACGGCAAGGCGCCGGGCACGGTGAACGAGAAGCTGCGTCGCCAGGCCATCGGCAGCGAAGAGGTTATCGACGTTCGCCCGGCCGACCTGCTCAAGCCGGAAATGGCCAAGCTGCGCGCCGATATCGGTGCACTGGCCAAGTCTGAAGAAGACGTGCTGACCTACGCCATGTTCCCGGACATCGGCCGCAAGTTCCTCGAAGAGCGTGCGGCTGGAACCCTGACACCTGAAGTGCTGTTGCCGATTCCGGAAGCCGGCAAGGTGGCTTCGGCAGGCGGCGAAGGCGTGCCGACCGAGTTCGTCATCGACGTTCACGGCGAAACCTACCGCGTCGATATCACCGGTGTTGGCGTCAAGTCCGAAGGCAAGCGTCACTTCTACCTGTCCATCGACGGCATGCCGGAAGAGGTGGTGTTCGAGCCGCTCAACGAGTTCGTCGGCGGCGGCAGCAGCAAGCGCAAGCAGGCCAGCGCACCAGGCCATGTCAGCACCACCATGCCAGGCAACATCGTCGATGTGCTGGTCAAGGAAGGTGACACCGTCAAGGCAGGCCAGGCCGTGCTGATCACCGAAGCGATGAAGATGGAAACCGAAGTCCAGGCCGCCATCGCCGGCAAAGTCACCGCCATTCACGTGGCCAAGGGCGACCGGGTCAATCCGGGTGAAATCCTGATCGAGATCGAAGGCTGAGTTAACAGCCTCGATTCAACGCTTTAAACCTCGGGGGGGCATGTGCTCCCCTTTTTTTATGCCTGCAACTCCTTTCCTGGAAGCGCGCATTTTTTCTGATGTCTTCCCGACAGCACCTAAGCGTCACTGCTAAAACTGCATTATTTTGCAGTTTTACGGCAGGGGATTACCTTTCGTGTGCATTTTATTGCGTATGGCAATGCTGTTGATTTGCCTCTGATGCATTATATTGCGTTTATACTTGGTGGAGCTCTTCAAAAAGTGCATTTAAATGCAGGTGGAAAAGCATGTACAACCTGACATTGCAGATTTTTACGGCGGGTGAATGGTCCGACGCTATGGTCTTGAGCTTTGATAACCCTGAAAAGGGTTTCGAAAGCCGGTGCAATTTTGGTTACGAAACGGGTTATCTCGTCGATAACCATGAAGCCATCGGATCCCCGTTCTCCAAGGCTGTGAGTGCAAGAATCCCATTGGATTGGGAAGGTCGGCGATCCAACGCGCCAGCATTCGTGCATGACATTGCACCTGCCGGAGCTGCAAAACGATTTCTTCTCGCACGCGTAGGGCAAGACAAACCCGCTGACATCAGTGCCGACCTTTACCTGTTGGGCAGGAGTACACCGGCACCTATCGGCAACATGCGAATCAAAGAATCTGCCGAGGCGGTTGATGAGCGTGAGCCTATTGGGTTTGAGCGTCAGGATGTCATCAGTCGAGACAACCGTTTTCTCGAATACGCCTATGAGCTGGGCGCTGCGATTGGCGGTGCGACAGGCGCCGGAGGTGAGGCACCGAAGCTTTTGTTGGCCGAAAACAAGACCGGCCTCTTGTATCCGGACGCAGTGCTGGAAGACCGGGATGTCACCCAACATTGGTTTGTGAAGTTTGCCCGCAATAAAGGTAACCAGACTGATCAAGATATCCTGCGAAGCGAATACCACTACTACAAAGCTCTCCAGGCGCTGGGTATCGAAACAGTCGTTGAGGAAGGATTGGCGTTAGAGGAAGCGACCAAACCCAGCTTGTGGATGCAGCGTTTTGATCGTCAGGTAACAGTCCAGGGTGTAGAGCGTTTGGCGGTAGAGTCGATTTATTCGCTGGCGAATGTCACCAAGCCTGGAAGTGCGATGAACCACATGGAGGTTATCCGCATGCTTGCCGGGCTCTGGCGCGAAGTAGGGCAGGCGGATCGGATTCCGGATCTTGTTGCCGATTACCTGCGTCGGGATCTGCTCAACAAAATCCTCGGTAACTCGGATAACCATGGCCGCAACACCGCAATTATCCGGGATATGGACTCGTTTCGTTTGGCGCCGATTTATGATTTGGCGCCAATGGTGATGGATGACGAAGGTGTGACCCGCACGACCAAGTGGCCAAAAGAGTTGGAGAGGGCAGGCGAAGTCGATTGGCGCGGAGTCTGTCGAGCATTGGCGAATATCGCTGATCCGGAAGATCCATTGGCAGCGTTGGCTGACGCGCCAGACTCTTTCGAGCGCTTGCGGGAGGAGGCACAACGTTTGGTGGCACTTCCCGATATTTTGACCGCCAGTGGATTGCCCGCCACGACGATGAATCACCCGCGCATTGCATTGAAAAATC
The DNA here is from genome assembly GCF_056711565.1 of Pseudomonas sp. WT-JTC. Taxonomy (NCBI): domain Bacteria; kingdom Pseudomonadati; phylum Pseudomonadota; class Gammaproteobacteria; order Pseudomonadales; family Pseudomonadaceae; genus Pseudomonas; species Pseudomonas sp. WT-JTC. The sequence continues at coordinate 6,563,996 of NZ_CM160042.1, read as the reverse complement.
TGGAGCAACGTTTGAAAGAGTGGGATCTGAAATGAGCATGACCGTTGCCGAGCGCACGGTGCTCATAGAAAACATTCAAGAAGGACTCACCCAAGGCTCGATTGAAATAGGCGAAGCCGTCCGGCGCCTGCGAGTGGAAGTGACCGGCCTGCATCAGACTCAATTTGCCAAGATGTGCAAAATCTCGGTTCGCACTTTGGTGCATATCGAGCATGGGGAAGGAAATCAGACGCTGAAGTCACTTAATGCAGTATTCCGCCCGTTTGGATTGAAGATGGGAGTGGTACGCGTTCGACGTGATATCAGCTGAATCAGCACCGATCATTTGTAGGCGCCGGCTTGCCGGCTCCTACAGAGATCAGGTGTTGCTGATCCTCAATTGATTAGCCGCGGCACTCGGAAAGCGTTTTTACCTGTCCCGAATCACTCTGGTTCTCATCGCTCAGCCAGCGCTCAAACCCCGCCTCAATCGCCGGCCATTCCGAGTCCAGAATCGAATACCACGCCGTATCCCGATTTTGCCCCTTGACCACCATGTGCTGGCGGAACACCCCTTCGAAACTGAAGCCCAGTCGCTCAGCCGCGTATTTGGAGCGGGCGTTGCCGTTGTTGCACTTCCATTCCAGGCGACGGTAGCCGAGGGCGAAGGATTCCCTGGCCAGCAGATAAATCGCTTCGGTGCTTTTCGGCGAACGCTGCATCGGCGCGCCGAAGGTGACGTGGCCGATTTCGATGCGGCCCTGGGACGGGACGATCGACATCAGGCTGAGGATGCCTTGCACTTCACCACTGCTACGGTCGATCACGCTGAAGAAGTAGGGGTCACTATTGGCCGCATGGTTATTCAGCCAATCGTTGAACGCGCTGCGCTCCGGGAACGGCCCGTAGGGCAAGTAGTCCCAGAGTTTCGGGTCGGCGCCGGGGCCTTGCAGGGCTTTGAACAGGTCATCGCCATGGCGCGCCGGGTCGAGTTTTTCCAGGCGGATGAAACGCCCTTCGAGGGTTTGTACCGTGGGGGCCGGGACGCCTTTCCAGTCGCTGAGTGAAGTCGACATGTTGTTCTCCTTGAACCTTAAATGGCTTTACGAAACTGGATGAAACCGGGACGTTCGGCGATGCGCTCGTAGAGCCGGATCGCAGTGGCGTTGGTTTCGTGGGTCAGCCAATGGACCTTGCAGCAACCATCGGCCTTGGCGGTGGTGTAGACGAATTCGATCAACTGGCGACCGACACCGGTGCCACGGGTTTCGGGTGCCACCAGCAAGTCTTGCAGGTAGCAGGAGTTTTCGATGCTCCAGTTCGAACGATGGTAGATGAAATGCACCATGCCCACCGCTTTGCCGTCGGCCCAGGCGAGGGCTGCATGAGTCGTCTCGCTCGGGTCGAGCATGCGCTGCCAGGTACTTTGGGTGACCGCTTCAGGCAGTTCCGTATTGTAGAAGCGCAGGTAGGCCTGCCATAGCGGCAGCCACGCGGCGTAGTCGTCGGCGCTGACCTGGCGGATCTCGATCTGACTCATGTTCATTCCTTAACGCATCAAGTGGGCGAGGGCCTGATCGTGCACATCAGGGCTGGCACTCAGCCCCTCGCGCACGCCGGCAATGTCTGCGGGGCTACGGTTCTGGCTGAGCTTGCGTTTTCCTTCCAGGCGCTGGATCGGCAAGGCAAAACCGACGATGGCCTTGAGCATGCCGTCGATGTAGTCGGCGGGGGCGTCGGCGACTTTCCATGGCTGGGCGCGGCCGGCCTCATGGCGATCGGTGAGGGTGCTAACGATGTCGAGCAGCCGTCCGCCATCGCTGAATGTTTCGGCGCGGCCATAGGCGTGGACGGCGACGTAGTTCCATGTCGGCACGACTTTTCCGTGCTCGGCCTTGCTCGGATAAAAGCCAGGGCTGACGTAGGCATCGGCACCGGAGAAAATCAGCAGGGCTTCAGCACCGTCGCGCAGGTCTTTCCACTGCGGATTGGCCTTGGCCAGATGCCCGTACAGCGTGCCGTTCGGACCCTGTTCGCGATGGAGCAACACCGGTACGTGGCTGGCTTGCAAGCCGTGCTCGCCGTGAGTCACCAATATGGCGAGGCGAGTAGCGAGGATCAATTCGTGTAATTGGGACAAGTCATCAATGGCAAAGGCGCGTGGCGTGTACATGGAAATTTTCCTTGGCGAATGCCTGCATCCTAGGCAGGCTATTGGTCTGTTGTAAGAGCCATTAATGACCAATTTCATAGGTCCATTGCCATGTCGGATTCTCAGCCGCTGTCCATGTCGTTCAATCCTGCGGGGATTGAACTTGATCGCCGTCTGGGGCTGAGCCGCCAGCTCTATCAGGCGCTGCGCATCCGCGTGCTCGACGGTCGGCTCGCCAGTGGCATGCGTCTGCCGGCCAGTCGTGACCTGGCGGCGGCATTGGCGATTTCCCGCAACAGTGTGGTCCGTGCCTACGATCAGCTGTATGCGGAAGGCTTCATCGAGGGACGGGTGGGCGACGGGACTTATGTCGCCCAATTGCCGCAAAGTGCATTACCGGCAAAAAAACTATCCACAAAAGTATCCACAGGGTTGTCAACAGGCTTACCCACAACCTTATCCACAAATTGGCTGGATTTACCTGTGGATTCATCCAGCAAAGTTATCCACAGCGGTGCATTGGGGCGGGTTGAAAAGAACCATTTGGCACTGCCGCCAAGCGGTCCGCCCCGGGCATTTCGGGTCGGTGTTCCGGCCTTCGACCTGTTTCCGTTTGAGGTCTGGGCCAAGCTGAATGCGGCTTTCTGGCGCAAACCGGATCTGCAGCAGCTGTGTTATGGCGATCCGGCGGGCGATGCGCGCCTGCGCGGGATGATCGCCGCGTACTTGCGCAGTTCGCGGGGTATGCAGTGCACGGCTGAGCAAATTGTGATCACCAGTGGTGCACAGCAGGGGATCAGCCTTTGTGCACAGCTGCTGGTGGAGCCGGGCGACGGCGTGGCGATCGAAAATCCGGGCTACCGTGCGGCGGGTCATGCGTTTGCCGTAGCAGGGGCGTGCTTGCACGGGGTCGCGGTCGATAGTGAGGGCATCAATTGTGGCGAACTGACGCAGCTCAGTGATTGCCGCCTGACATACGTAACACCATCGCATCAGTATCCCACCGGTGTGGTCATGAGCCTGGCGCGACGTCTGGAGTTGCTGGCCTGGGCCGAGCGTACCCAAGGCTGGATCGTCGAGGACGATTACGACGGCGAGTATCGATACAGCGGCGCGCCGCTGGCACCCTTGGCGGCACTCGATCGGCACGGGCGGGTGTTGTATGTGGGGACGTTCGGCAAGGTCGCGTTTCCGGCATTGCGTCTGGGTTACCTGGTGTTGCCGCCAGGTTTGGTGAATGCGTTCGCGCAAAGGCGCGCAGTGGATGTGCGGCATTCGGAAGTGAGCACTCAGGCGGTAATGGCCGAGTTCATGGCTGCCGGGCATTTTCAGCGGCACATCCGGCGTATGCGCCGTGCCGCGTTGAGTCGGCGCAACTGCCTGCTGACGCATTGGCCGACAAACATCGAGGGTGTCGGCAATCTGCCCAATGTCATGGCCGGATTGCACCTGACAGTCCCGGTGAGCAGCGTTGCACGCGAGCGCGAGCTGATCGAAAGGGCCGAAACCGTCGGCGTTGAAGTCAATGGATTGAGCAGCTATTGGTTACCCGATTCGCAGACTCCGCTGGATCAGCGAGCCGGTCTGGTTCTCGGTTTTGCTGCCGTGCCAGAGCCGGCGATAAAAGCGGCTCTGACACGGTTGAGCAAGGTCTGGCGCGACTGAACTTTTTACTGTGCAGGCGGCATCTTCGGTTCGGGTTGCAGAAACAGATCCCGCACCTGTGGATCTACGATTCGGCGCAGTGCGTTGTCCACCGCATCGAAGACTTCCAGTTCCTGACGGGACGTGACTGGCAGTTCGCGCAAATACTCATCGGCAAACTTGAGGTGCGCGGCCGTGAACCCTTCATCAGGATCGGTCAGTCTGTCGTAGTGAAAGTGCGCTACCCACAATGGCTTATTGCGCGCCCGGTCGTGGATTTTGTATTCCTGAAAGTAGTCCTTGCGTTGTTTGGTCCTGATGCGCCCGCGCGGGTCTTTGATGATCTCAAGCAGCTCGTGTTCCTGTAACCATTTCAGGTAGGTTTCCCGGGGTTTGCGCTTCATGAGCATGCCACCGTATACGGCGATACCTTCGCGTCTGGCTTTCGCGGCGCCCTCTCTCAATTCAAGGCCGAGATTAGCCACCGGAAACTCGTTTCTTTTACGAGCCAAAACGTTATCAACTTCGTTGGCAGCCTGTTCGAGACGTGCCGCCTGTTGATCGAACAGGTCTTTCATGTCCGCCGGAACGCGCGAAGGGCGTTCGGCGTCTGCGCGTATACGGCGGATGAACTCGTTGATATCTACACTCAGGCTCAATCCGTTGGCCACGATGCTGGCGTCATCCCGTACAGCCGGTTTCACTGGACGACCGCTGGTCCTGTCGACGATGGGGATTTCTGCGCTGGCCTCCATGTCCGTTGACGGCGCCTTTTTCGTTTCCTGGACGCGTGGCCGAGCCTTGCTCACCTTGCCAATGGCTCTCGAAGTGGAAGGGCCGGTTTCGAGCCTGGCCATCGCTGCGACCGGGACCTCATCAGGCTCCGGCAGCAAGCTGAGCAAACGGTTACGCGCTGTTTGGTGGAACTGCGTGACCAACTGCTGTACCCGTATGAATCGTCCTGATTCCAGGTCATCAGACGAAGTGGCGAAGAGTACTTGCAGGCGTTTTTCGCAATCGGCCAGTCGATCGACCAGATGGGTGAGCTGATCGATGTTGGGCGGTGTAGCACTGCGCCGTTCAGCCAGAGCGTGGGCGGCTTCGGCTGCATTATCGAAAATGTCTTCGACCTGCCGGCGTACCTCACTGATGTCGCTACCCGCCCTGTCACGCAGGCAGAGCTCACTGGACATACTGACTTCATTGGCCTCCAGGTCGAAACGCGAGAGAGACGGGCTCAGTTTCGACAGGTCGATGGCAACTTTGCGGGTGATGCCGCTGTGGTTCGTCAACCTGTCCAGAGAAACCTGCAGTCGGTCGAGGCGGTCAATGATTTCGTTGCTCACTCCGATGGCTTTTTCCGCGGCCAGCACCTGCTCGGCACGTGGCATTCCCTCTGAACCTTCTGCCTGGTTGAGCAGGGGAGTGACGATTTTCGCGTACGCGAGCAACTTCATTCGCATCCATCCATTGAGAAAGCGATGCTGCTCAATGGTCAGGCGCATCAGTTGCGATTGATACACCACGCCGTTGCCACCTGCGATGCGCCACTTTTCAAGGTCTTGCAACGCCTGGCCATAGACGTTGGCCAGTTCATTGGTCTTTTCCGTGTAGGAAGCGATGGATTCTTCGGAGTCGGGGGCTGAGACCTCATTGCTCTCCATGGCGTTCAGAGCCTCATCCACGCTGGCTTTGAGAGTGGCTTCCCGGCTGAAGAATGATTTCAACGCGGTCCATGCCTCATCCTTTTGCGCAAGTTTTGCGCGACGCAGAGCCTCGATGCGACCTGTCGGACCGCCGCCGCGCAGGCGCAACTTGAGGTCCCAATGCCAGCGTCCCGCGCTTTCGTCGTATTGCACGCAAAAGCCGGAGCGCGTCGGGTCGTTCGGATCGACGATGAAAATCGGTGCATCGGTTTCGGCACTGACTTGAAACCATCGCGCGCCGACCTGTGCATACAGCTTTCCCGAGAATTCATAGAGGTGTTCGGCATTGGCCTGAGCGTCACCGTGCAAAGAGGGCGCCGGCACCTGGAAGCTATCGATGTTCTTTAAAAATGCTGCCTTTGCGTTGAGGCGGCCGAGGGTGGCGGTGGCGGGTACCAGAGCCGAAGAGTGGGTGTTGAGCTGTTGACCGCTGAGCGGGGTCGGGTCCTGCGTGACCGATACAGCCTTTTTTGCGGCAGGGTTGATCAGCGGCGGCTCACCCATGAGCTGGCTTCCTGGCTCGGGGACTTTATCGAGTATGCTTGAAGGTCGTATGCGTCGAGTGGCGATCCGATGGGTGAGCAGAATGCCGAGGGTCAGCAGGAGGTCGCCGGCCGACGTCAATTCGTCGACCTGGTCGCCGTGTTCATGGGCGTCTCGAACCTTCTGGATCTGATCGATAATTTGCCAGACCCAAACGGCGGCGGCTGCCGGGCCGCTGAAGAAGTTCGACGCGACACTGAAAATCGCCCAGCCGGTTTCGACCAGCAGTGCCCAGCGCCGCTCGGCATTGGAGGTGGATTGGCGGTCGGCGAGTTCGATCATGGCCTCGCTGTTATGGGCGAACAAGGTCGCAGGAATATCGCCGCTCAGAGGGGTATTCGTCAGTTCCACACCAGCACTCAGGTCGAGGTGTGCAAGCGGCTCGGTGGCCATGTCGACAAGGGTCCAGAGCGAAGGAATCCCGCTGGGAAATACATACTTGGCGTATTCCAGGCTCAGGTCTGAAGTCGGCAACCAGGCCAGTATCGAATCACGTAACTCACCCGGTTGGTAAAACGCGTACAACATGTTCTGCTCGGAGGGAAACTGCAGCAGTGGCAGGGCCAGCAAGGGGCGGTAAAGCAGGCACGGGCCACTGCGCCTGTCGCGCGGGCCGATGATGTACATGTTGGCGACAGTATCCGGCGTGGTACCCAGACGAAAATGAGGCACGAAAGCCAATGGACGGATCTGAATCGGCCATAGAGCGGCTGGCGAATTGCTTTTGATCGCAGCCATCAGTTGGCAGACCTGGCGATAGCCGATCTCATCGACCCCGCCCTGGCGCTTGAGTTTGTATTCCAGCGCCAGTAAGGGCAGGAGCAACGGCAGTTGCCGACAGTAGCGGATCCTGTGGCGCCGGGCCTGCTCCGGGTCGTCGATCAGTGTGCGCTTGACCAGTTGGGGATAGGTTTGACCAGCGTCGGTTTTGTTGGCCATTCGCGTCAGGTATGTGTCGGTCATCCAGTCGGGCACGGCTGTTCCGTCGCTATAGGTCACCGTCGCGAGGTAAGGCTGAGCGTTGTGCAGGGCGAATTCGGCCAGGGTTTCGACGCTACGGTGAAATGGATCCGGCGCCGTAATGAGGTTGGTTTCGTAGGCAGGAAAGAGGGTAATGCGAACGTCATCCAGGCGCAGGTTGTGGGTGTCGCTGCCCATTCGATCGGCAACGATGGCGGCCTGCATTTGCTGCAGGGCATACGTTTGAATAGGCGGAATATCCTTGGCGTCGAAGGCGTCACGGTCGGTTGCGTCTCGCAGGGTACCCAGTTCAGTCAGGTAATCGCTGTAAGCCTGGATATCGTTCAGCGAACCCGTCATAAGCCATTCGGGAAGGGCGTCTACCATTTGTTTGATTCGTGCGTTGTCCCCGGTGTTGGCGATGGCGTCTGTATTCTGCCTATAGGGGATGCCGGCCAGTGGTGAACGGCTTGTGGGGTCCAGTGCATCGATGACGTCGATCTGATAGCCCACCATTGCCCAGACCATGGCATCGAAAATGTTTCCCTCGGGCTCGTAGAGCCTCCACCTCAAGGTCTGGCCCCTGACATCGAGATCGATCCGTTCGGGGAGCACGGCACCCAATTGCGCCATGGACTCAAACGCTTCATAGCCACCGCTGATGGTGTACATCAGCAGCAGATCGCGGCTGCCCCGTTTTGCGCTCAACACCAGAGCGCCCGAGAGCATCAAATGCCGGGAACTGCTGCTTTCGGCCATCACAAAGTCGAGATCGAAATCAATCAGGCAGGCACGAACACCAGACAGCCCGCTGTCATCGACCAGGCGGGAATCCTTGTCGGGATATTGCGAAACAAGCCGCGCCAGTGTGCATTGGTCAGCGTCCCAGCCGCTGGCTGACTGGACGTTGAGCGCGTCTTTGAGGGCATCGGAGAGCATTTGCCAGCGAGGTATCCGGTCCACGGATCCGTTCCAGTAATCCAGCTGGCTTTGTGCGAAGGCCATGAACACCGAAGGGGCAAGTTCATTGAGCAGATGGGTGAGTGCGTCCATGCTGACGGGGAGGTGAATGGGGTCGCTGGCATGAGGGGTCTGGGTCAGGAAATGCTCACCTTCGATCAGGTCGGCCGAGGTTGCCGTCAGTGCCATGCGAACCAGTAAGTGGGGCAGGCTTTCGAAGAGGTTGCGCACGCTAATGAGATCATCACCCCGCTCTCGCCACAGCGGTGATGCCAGCAGAGCAGTGTGAGGGTCGATCTTTTGTTCGGGAAACCGTTTTTCCAGAGCTTTTTGCAAGAATTGAACAACAGCTTCTTGCAGGGGCGGGCCACCGCTGGTCAGGTCTACCAGAAGGCTTTTATTCAAAAGAGCCGGTGGCTGGCGGTTGGCAGGTGTAGCGGTATTTTCACTCATTGGGGAGTCCTGTTGGAGAAGGCAGCAGTTGCCGGTCCTGGCGAAAGTACCCAGCTGCCCGTCGCCCCAGGTGGTAGATAAATATCGCAGGCAAAAAAAGACCCGCGCGATGGCGGGTCTTCATTTTCAACGTCTGTGTCAGGTCCCGGACTTGATCTTGGTCCAGGCCCGGGTCCGCGCGCGTTCGGCATCGCGCGGCAGCGGTTGCAGGGTGTAGAGCGTGCCCATCGCCGCTTCGGTCGGGTACAGGTTCGGGTTATTGCGGATCGCCGGATCGACCAGCTCCGTGGCGTCCTTGTTCGGGTTCGGGTAACCGACGAAGTCGCTGACCGGCGCGATCACCTGGGGTTGCAGCAGATAGTTGATGAAGGTGTAGGCGTCTTCCGGGTTCTTCGCGCCCTTCGGGATGGAGAGCATGTCGAACCAGATCGGCGCGCCTTCCTTGGGCAGGCGCATGTCGACGACCACGCCGTTCTTGGCTTCCTTGGCGCGGTTGGCGGCCTGGGAGAAGCTGCCGGAGTAACCGACCGCCACGCAAATGTCGCCGTTGGCGATGTCGGCCATGTACTTGGAGGAGTGGAAGTAGGTGACATATGGGCGAATCTTCATCAACAGCGCTTCAGCCTTGTCGTAGTCCGCAGGCTTTTTGCTGTTGGGGTCCAGGCCCAGGTGTTGCAGGGCCAGCGGCAGGATCTCCGACGGCGAGTCGAGCAGGGCGACGCCGCACTGCTTGAGCTTGCTGATGTTCTCTTCCTTGAAGATCAGGTCCCAGCTGTCCACCGGGGCGTTGTCGCCGAGCACCGCCTTGATCTTGGCCGGGTTGAAGCCGATCAGGATGGTGCCGTACATGTAGGGCACGGCGAACTTGTTGCCAGGGTCGTTGGCCTCGATCAGCTTCATGAGCTTTGGATCGAGGTGATTCCAGTTCGGTAGCTTGCTGCGATCCAATGGCTGGAACACGCCGGCTTCGATCTGCTTGGCGAGGAACACGTTGGACGGCACCACCACGTCGTAGCCGGAGTTGCCGGTCAGCAGCTTGGCTTCGAGGGCTTCATTGGTATCGAAGATGTCGTAGACCAGTTTGGTCTGGGCGTTCTGCGCCTTGAAATCTTCCAGGGCCTTGGGGGTGATGTAGTCGAACCAGTTGTAAACGCGCAGCGTGCGTTCTTCAGCGTGCACGGCACCACCGAGCAGCGTGGCGCACAGCGCGGGAGCGATAAAGCGCTTGAGTCTGTTCATTGTTGTTTTCCTCACTGAGCGCTTTCAAAGCCTTCAAGTACGTTCACGGCGTTGATGCCGATTTCTTCCACCGCATAGCCGCCTTCCATCACGAACAGCGTCGGTTTACCGAGCGCCGCAATGCGCTTGCCCATGGCCAGGTAGTCCGGGCTGTCGAGCTTGAATTGCGAGATCGGATCGTCCTTGAAGGTGTCGACGCCCAGGGACACGACGATGATGTCGGCACCGTAGTTGTCGATCTCCTTGCAGGCCTGCTCCAGCGCCGCGCTCCAGGTGTCCCAGCCCGATCCTGCGGCCAGCGGATAGTTGAAGTTGAAGCCTTCGCCGGCACCTTCGCCCAGCTCGTCTTCATAGCCGAGGAAGAACGGAAACTCGGCTTCCGGGTGACCGTGGATCGAGGTGAACAGCACATCGCTGCGCTCGTAGAAAATCGACTGGGTGCCGTTGCCGTGGTGATAGTCGACGTCGAGGATTGCGACCTTTTTATGGCCTTGATCAAGGAACGCCTGGGCTGCGATGGCGGCGTTGTTGAGGTAGCAATAACCGCCCATCAAATCGCTGGCGGCGTGGTGTCCCGGTGGACGGCACAGGGCGAAGGCACTGCGGGCGCCGCGCTGGATTTCCGCCTGGGCGGTCAGCGCCACTTGCGCTGCGCTGTACGCCGCCTGCCAGGTGCCCGCGGTGATTGGGGCGCCGCCGTCGAAGCTGTAGTAACCGAGTTCGCCATGCAAGCTGGTGGGCTTGACGCGGCGCAGGGTGCGCGCTGGCCAGGTGTAAGGCAGCAAGTCACCGTCGGTGTTGAATTCGGTCCAACGGGCCCAGGCGCCTTTGAAAAAGTCGAGGAAGTCGCGGCTGTGGATGCGCTCGATGGGCCCGAGGCCAAAATCCTTCGGCGTTTCGACAGGACCGAGTTTCTGCTTTTGCACCCGAGCCAGGACGTGGTCGGCACGCGATGGCATCTCGAAGCAGGGCTTGAGCTGGCCATCGATCAATTCACAACGGCCGTGGTGCAGGTGGTGATCATCCGAGTAGATCGTCAGCATTTCTTGTTCTCCGCAGGCTGATTCGGTTAAACACAGTCTTGCGGTGCGCAGGGTTTAGGAGAACGGCAGGAAAGGCCAAAAGGGGATCGATGTGGCCAAAACATTTGACCGAAATTCGCCCCTTGTTGGCGCAAGGGTTGTCAATGCGGCCTGAACTGACTCGGCGCAACACCGCTCCAGCGCACAAAGGCATGGCGAAAACTGGCGGTCTCGCTGAAGCCCAGGGCCTCGGCGATTTGATAGATCGGCAGTTGGTCCTCACAAAGCATTTGCTTGGCCTGCTCAAAACGCAGTTCGTCGAGCAACTCCTGATAACTGCAACCCATGTCCTTGAGATGCCGGCGCAAGGTCCGCGCCGAGCAATTCATCTGCTCGGCCAGACCCTCCAGCCCCGGTGCCGCATTCAATTGCGCGCTGAGCAATTGGCGAATCCGCCCGAGCCAGGCCTGGCGCCCGGTGAACTCGATGTTCTGTTTGCGGCAGCGTTCGGCCATGGCCTGATGGGTGATCACATCGGCCAGCGGCAACGGCTGGTCGAGCCAGCGCTTGTCAAAGGCGAAGGCGTTGTTGCGCGCGCTGAAGTGCACAGGGCAATCGAAGTGTTCGGCGTAGCTTGTTTCGTAGTCGGGCGCGGCATGTTCGAAGCGTGCGCCGAGCAAGGGCAGAGGATGGCCAAGCAGGTCGTCGCAGGTGACCTTCAGCGACACCAGGCAGAACTCGGCGTTGAACACCGCCATGGCCGGGCTCTCGCGGTAATCGGCGGCGGCGAACCAGATGCGCTCGCCATCGTCTTCAAGGCTCAGTTCGAAAAGTGTTCCCAGCAGCGCCGGATAACGCATCGCCAGACGTAAAGCGTCACCGAAGGTGGCACTGGTGAGCAGGGCGTAACCGAGTATGCCGTAGCAGGAGACGTGCATCCGTCGGCCCAGTTCCAGGCCGATGTCGCGCTTGAGGGCGACGGCATTGGCACAGACCTGCATTTCCTGATTGGTGGTGATGCGCGTGTCGGCGCGGTTCAGATCCGCCGCACTGATGCCGCTTCCGGCCAGCAGCGCTTCGCTGGACAAGCCTTGTGCCTTGAAGGCATCGAGGACCAGGGAAACGGCATTGAGCGTGGTGAGGTGGGAGTGGAGCATAAGGACTTCCAGCCTTGGGATGGCTGGAGCGCAGCAAGTTACATGCCGAGCGAGGAACCTGTAGGAGCGAGCTTGCTCGCGAAAAACCTGAGAGCGCCGCGGGGTGCCAGGCTTCCAGCGTTATCGTTAACGACCATCGCAAGCAAGCTCGCTCCTACAGGGATTTGTACTGTGTCAGCTCAATTCGCCGCAGAGGTCGAGTTCAACGAGACGGCGAACCTCGGCAGTTTCGAGTCCGGCTCCCAACAACCCATGCAACTTGCCGAACGCCGCTTCACGGGTCATGCCGCCACCGGATAGCACGCCAACTCCACGCAACCGGCTGCCTGCCTCGTAGACATCCAGCTCGACGCCACCTTCATGGCATTGGGTAACGGCAACCACCACCACGCCCTTGTCCCGGGCACGGCCGAGGCTGGCGAGAAACCCGGGGTTGTCGCTCGGACCGGTGCCGCTGCCGTAGCATTCCAGCACCAGGCCCTGAATGCCGCTGTCGAGCAAACCATCCAGCACCTCGGCGCTAATGCCGGGAAACAGTGGCAGCACCGCGACGTTCGCCAATTGTCCGGGGTGGTTGTAATTCAACGGTGTTGGTAGCGAAGGCGCTTTCACGCCACCGCCCTGACGTTCCAGTCGCTTGAACGGATGACGGCCAAAACTGCGTACCTTGGCGCAACGGGTCGGGTCCAGCAGTTCGCCATGGAAGTACAGATGCACGCCCGGCGCGAGGCCCTGGCCCAGTGCAACCAGCGCGCCGCCGAGGTTTTCCCAGGCGTCGCTATCGGTGACGCCGGCCGGCAGCATGGAACCGGTGAAGCACACGCGGGCATGCAGGCCGAGCAACTGGAAGCTCATGGCGGCGGCACTGTAGGCCAGAGTGTCGGTGCCATGCAGGATCAGCACGCTGTCGCAGCCCTGAACATCCACCGCATCGACCACGGCTTCACGTAACTGCTGCCAATACGTCGGGGTCATGTTGGCGCTGTCGATCAGCGGCGACATCTCGCGAAAGCGCCACTGTGGCACCACCAGCTCGGGTTGGCTGTGCAGATACTCTCGCATCCGCGCTTCGAAACCGGATGCCGGGGCCAGGCCATGGGCGCCGGCCTGCATGCCGATGGTGCCGCCGGTGTAGAGCACCATGACGTGCTGGGCGGCAGGGTAGGTCGAGGCATTCATGGGAGGTTCTCCAATAAACTATGACAGCTTGTGACCGAGCATGACGCCGGTCGCAAGCTGTGTCACGTCGGGCGCAGGGGATGCGCCCGGTTTTTACCGATCAGCGTTGCGCTGCGGGTACGCCTTGCGGCTCAGCTTGAGCCTTGGTGGCGGCGGCTGGCGGGTTCGCCGGCCAGGCTTTCAGGTCCAGATCCAGATCCGGGAATTTGCTCGAATCGAATATCGGCGTGGTGATACCAGCAGCGCGCTGGTCATCGTAGTCACGCAGGATGCGCATGCCGACCTTGAACAGCAGGAACAGCGCGATCAGGTTGACGAACGCGAGCATGGTCATGGTGATGTCGGCGAAAGCGAACACCGTGCCGAGGTTTTCGATGGCGCCCCAGAAAATCAGGACCAGTACCAGTGCGCGATAACCCATCAGTGCCTTGCGGTTTTCACCGATCAAAAAGCGCAGGTTGCTCTCGCCCAGGTAGTAGTTGTAGAGGATCGAGGTGAACACGAACAGCGCCAGGGCAACGGAGATGAACATCCGGCCCCAGTCACCGACCACGGCGGCCAGCGAGTTCTGGGTGAGGGCAATGCCGTCGCCTTCGAAGCCCGGGGTGTAGAAGCCCGAGAGCAGGATCAGCAGCGCGGTGCAGGTGCAGATCACGAAGGTATCGAGGAACACGCTGAACGCCTGTACCACACCTTGTGCCACCGGGTGCTCGACCGCCGCAACCGCCGCCACGTTCGGCGCACTGCCAAGGCCCGCTTCGTTGGCGAACACGCCACGCTTGACGCCCATGATAATCGCGCTGCCAATCAGGCCGCCAAAGGCCTGGTCCAGACCGAAGGCGCTCTTGACGATGGTCATCAGCATGCCCGGCACCTGGTCGAACTGCAGCACGATCACATAGATGGTCACACCGATGTATACCAGGGTTTTCACCGGTACCAGCAGGTCAGCGACCTTGGCGATGCGCTTGATCCCGCCGATGAACACCAGGCCCAGCAGTACGGCCAGGCCGATGCCGGTGTAGGTCGTGTCCAGACCGAACGCGTTGTTCAGCGAGTGCGTTACGGCATGGGATTGCAGGCCGTTGAAAGCGAAGCCGAAGGTGATCAGCAGCAGGAACGCCATGATCATCCCCAACCAGCGTTTTTGCAGGCCATGCTGGATGTAATAGGACGGGCCGCCACGGAACGTGCCGTCCGCATCGGTGCGTTTGTAAAGCTGGCCAAGGGAACATTCGAAGAAGCTGCTGGACATGCCGACCAGTGCGGTCACCCACATCCAGAACACCGCCCCCGGCCCACCGAGAGTCACGGCGATGCCGACACCGGCAATGTTGCCCGCGCCGACGCGGCCGGCGAGGCTGAGCATCAGGGCCTGGAACGAACTGAGTTGCCCGGCGCTGCTTTTGAGGCTGTCGCGGAACACCGCGAACATGTGGAAGAAGTGGCGCAGTTGAACGAAACGCGAGCGGATCGTGAAGTAGCTACCGAGCCCGACAATGAGCGCGATCAGTACTTTCCCTGAGAGGAAGTCGTTAATGACTTCGAGCATGGATTATTCCTCGCTGTTTTTTGTGTAGGCAAATGCTGGCCGGGTAGACACATCGAGTTACACCCCTTGGCGCACGGCACTAAGGGCGGTTCGAAGTTCGTCCCGGTTTCATATTGCGGGTTTGTTATTAGTTCGGGTTTCGCATGGGTTGTGGTCTCGCTACCGACGACCGCTCACGCGAAGAGGGGCGGCACTATACCGATGACAGTGCCGTCCGTCTGCACGGTTGTGGTGCGTTCGGTAAAACGAATCCTTTGAAACACCTGACATTCTTGTTGTCAGGCTATGTGGGAACTGCTCTTGGTGGGAGCGGGCTTGCTCGCGAAAGCGGTGTATCAGACACGTCATTGTTGAATGTGCTGCCGCCTTCGCGAGCAAGCCCGCTCCCACACTGGTCAGTCTCCGGACATACGGTTTTTACCGGCAAACAGTTAAAAAAAAGGGCCTGGAGATTGATCTCCAAGCCCTCAAAAGGTGAGAGGTGTCTAGTCCCTCGACCTGGTGAGCGGTGCTTCAGGTGATGCGTCGGGTTATGCCTTCAGAGGCACCAGACGCGGAGCAATCATGTTTTCCGGGCGCAGGATGTCGGCGAGCATGGCTTCGTCGAGCAGACCTTCTTCGCGCACCAGTTCCAGCACGCCGCGGCCGCTTTCAAGGGCGATACGGGCGATGCGGGTGGCGTTTTTGTAGCCGATGTACGGGTTCAGTGCGGTGACCAGACCGATCGAGTGTTCGACCAGTTCACGGCAGCGCGCTTCGTTGGCGGTGATGCCGACGATGCAGTGCTCGCGCAGCATGTCCATGGCGCGTTGCAGCAGGCGGATCGAGTCGAGGATCTTGAAGGCGATCAGCGGCTCCATCACGTTCAGTTGCAGTTGGCCGCCTTCGGCTGCCATGGTCAGCGCTAGGTCGTTACCGATGACCTGGAACGCAACCTGGTTCACGGCCTCCGGGATTACCGGGTTGACCTTGCCTGGCATGATCGAGCTGCCTGGCTGACGTGCCGGCAGGTTGATCTCGTTGATGCCGGTGCGTGGGCCGCTGGACAGCAGGCGCAGGTCGTTGCAGATCTTCGACAGCTTGACCGCAGTGCGTTTGAGCATGCCGGAGAACAGCACGAAGGCACCCATGTCGGAGGTGGCTTCGATCAGGTCGGCGGCTGGAACGAGCGGTTGACCGCTGATCAGGGCCAGACGCTGTACTGCCAGGGCCTGATAGCGCGGGTCGGCGTTGATGCCGGTGCCGATCGCGGTGCCGCCCAGGTTCACTTCGGTCAGCAGTTCCGGAGCCAGCGTCTTCAGACGGGCCAGGTCTTCGCCCATCGTGGTGGCGAAAGCGCGGAACTCTTGACCCAGGGTCATCGGAACGGCGTCCTGCAGCTGGGTACGACCCATCTTCAGGACGTGGTTGAATTCTTCACCCTTGGCCGCGAATGCTTGAATCAGGCTGTCGAGGCTGGCGAGCAGAGCATCGTGACCGAGCAACAGACCCAGACGGATCGCCGTCGGGTAGGCGTCGTTGGTCGACTGCGCCATGTTCACGTCGTCGTTCGGGTGCAGGTACTGGTATTCGCCTTTCTGGTGACCCATGGCCTCCAGCGCGATGTTGGCGATCACTTCGTTGGCATTCATGTTGGTCGAAGTGCCAGCGCCGCCTTGAATCATGTCCACCACGAACTCTTCGTGGAAGTCGCCGCGGATCAAACGTGCACAGGCTTCGCTGATGGCTGCGTGCTTGGCTTCGCTCAGGTGACCCAACTCGCGGTTGGCGTCAGCGGCGGCCTGTTTGACCATGGCCAGACCGACAACCAGTTTCGGGTAGTGCGAAATCGGAACGCCCGAAAGGCGGAAGTTATTCACCGCTCGCAGGGTCTGGATACCGTAATACGCTTGAGCCGGTACTTCGAGAGCGCCAAGCAGGTCATTTTCTGTGCGGAATGATGCAGCGGAGGACATGATAGAAATCATCTCAATATGGACCCGGTCTGTGCCGGAACGCTGTGAATGCTAGGCTTGTACGAAATTTTGGGCCAATGCTGTTAAACACTGGCCTATGCACATTCGGCATAATGCCCGTGTGACGCCGTGTTGACGGCAAGCGTGTGACCTAAATTGGTGCGTGTCCGGGAGGGCGTGATGAATCTGGAAAGCAAATGGCTGGAGGACTTTAGTGCCTTGGCCGCCACCCGCAGCTTCTCCCAGGCAGCCGAGCGGCGTTTTGTGACGCAGCCTGCGTTCAGTCGACGGATTCGCAGCCTTGAAGCCGCGCTGGGACTGACCCTGGTTAACCGTTCGCGTACACCGGTGGAGCTGACAGCGGCGGGACAATTGTTCCTCGTCACTGCGCGCACCGTGGTCGAACAACTGGGTGAAGTGTTGCGTCATCTTCATCACCTTGAAGGTGGTCAGGGCGAAGTCATGCAAGTTGCAGCCGCTCACTCATTGGCACTCGGATTCTTTCCGCGCTGGATCGCCCAACTACGCAACGAAGGCTTGAACATCGCCACGCGGTTGGTGGCGACCAACGTCGGCGACGCGGTGCATGCGCTGCGCGAAGGCGGCTGCGATCTGATGCTGGCGTTCTACGATCCGGATGCGGCGATGCAGATGGACCCGGAGATCTTCCCGTCACTGCACCTGGGGCACACCGAAATGCTGCCGGTGTGTGCGGCGGATGCCGATGGCAAGCCGCTGTTCGATCTGGAAGGCGAGGGCAGCGTGCCGCTGTTGGCCTACAGCGCCGGTGCGTTCCTCGGCCGCTCGGTGAACATGCTGCTGCGGCAACGGGCGCTACGTTTCACCACCATCTACGAAACCGCCATGGCCGACAGCCTGAAAAGCATGGCCCTGGAAGGCCTTGGTATCGCCTGGGTGCCGCAACTGAGCGTGCGCGCCGAACTGGCGCGCGGTGAACTGGTGGTCTGTGGCGGCCCGCAATGGCATGTGCCGCTGGAGATTCGTCTGTATCGCTGCGCGTTGGTGCGCAAGGCGAATGTGCGGTTGTTGTGGCGCAAGTTGGAGGGTGGGGCGGCGCAAGGTACAACCGGTTCTTGAACACGATGAAAGCCCCTGTAGGAGCGAGCTCGCTCGCGATGAACCTGAGAGCGCCTCGGGCTGTCAGGCTTCCAGCGTCATCGTTAACGACCATCGCGTGCGAGCTCGCTCCTGCAGGAAGATTTGTGAGGTTCGCTGGCTGACCTTCAGGTCAATAAAACCGGGACTTTGCGCCGTATGACAGATGGTCGTGACGGGGGCTGTTTATCTGCCGTATTGCGGTATACTGCGCGGCCTTCGGCCGGTTACGACCGGCCATAATTCGTACAATCAAGCCACGCATCCTGCGTGGCTTGTTGTTTTTTGACGCGCCTGCGGGCGCCCAGAGAGAAGAGGCACGACGATGAGTGCACTGGTTGGCGTGATCATGGGCTCCAAGTCCGATTGGTCCACCCTTAGCCACACCGCCGATATGCTGGAAAAGCTCGGCATCCCTTACGAGGTGAAAGTGGTCTCTGCCCACCGCACCCCGGACCTGCTGTTCCAGTACGCTGAAGAAGCCGAGGCGCGTGGCATCGAGGTGATCATTGCCGGTGCCGGTGGCGCAGCCCACTTGCCTGGCATGTGTGCGGCCAAGACCCACTTGCCGGTACTGGGCGTGCCGGTGCAGTCGGCGATGCTCTCGGGCGTTGATTCGCTGCTCTCGATTGTGCAGATGCCAGCCGGCATCCCGGTCGCCACCCTGGCCATCGGCAAGGCGGGCGCGATCAACGCCGCGCTGCTGTCGGCGAGTATCCTTGGCGCCAAGCACCCGCAGTTCCAC
Source organism: Pseudomonas sp. WT-JTC (assembly GCF_056711565.1). Taxonomy (NCBI): domain Bacteria; kingdom Pseudomonadati; phylum Pseudomonadota; class Gammaproteobacteria; order Pseudomonadales; family Pseudomonadaceae; genus Pseudomonas; species Pseudomonas sp. WT-JTC. The sequence goes on along the minus strand of NZ_CM160042.1, from coordinate 6,545,634 downwards.
ACGGTGCTGAAAGCTTTCCGTGCTGAGCAGACAGACAGCGTCCTGGAAAATCCAGACCCACGCATCGCCTGAGGTTGTTGACGATGAAGATCGGTGTAATCGGTGGCGGCCAGTTGGGTCGCATGTTGGCGCTGGCGGGCACTCCGCTGGGTATGAACTTCGCTTTTCTGGACCCGGCGCCGGATGCTTGCGCAGCCGCGTTGGGCGAACACCTGCGGGCCGATTACGGCGATCAGGATCACCTGCGTCAGCTTGCCGATGAAGTCGATCTGGTGACTTTCGAGTTCGAAAGCGTCCCGGCGGAAACCGTCGCGTTCCTCTCGCAATTCGTCCCGGTCTACCCGAGCGCCGAAGCCCTGCGCATCGCTCGCGATCGCTGGTTCGAGAAGAGCATGTTCAAGGACCTGGGGATTCCTACCCCGGCGTTCGCCGACATTCAGTCCCAGGCCGACCTGGATGCCGCCGTGGCCTCCATAGGTCTGCCGGCGGTGCTGAAGACCCGTACCCTGGGTTACGACGGCAAGGGTCAGAAAGTCCTGCGCACGGCAGAAGATGTGATTGGCACCTTCGCCGAACTGGGCAGCGTGGCCTGCCTGCTGGAAGGCTTCGTGTCGTTCACCGGTGAAGTCTCGCTGATCGCCGTGCGTGCCCGTGACGGTGAAACCCGCTTCTATCCGCTGGTACACAACACCCACGAAAGCGGCATTCTCAAGCTGTCCGTGGCCAGCACCGATCACCCGTTGCAAGCCCTGGCCGAAGATTACTCCAGCCGTGTGCTCAAGCAGCTGGATTACGTCGGTGTGATGGCGTTCGAGTTCTTTGAAGTCGACGGTGGCCTCAAGGCCAACGAAATTGCCCCGCGCGTGCACAACTCAGGGCACTGGACCACCGAAGGTGCCGAGTGCAGCCAGTTCGAGAACCACCTGCGGGCCGTTGCCGGTCTGCCGTTGGGTTCGACTGCCAAGGTCGGTGAAAGCGCGATGGTCAACTTCATCGGTAAAGTGCCGGAGACCGAGAAAGTCCTGGCCATCGCCGATTGCCATCTGCATCACTACGGCAAGGCGTTCAAGGTCGGCCGCAAGGTCGGTCATGCCAACCTTCGTTGTGCAGACCGCGAGACGCTGACGGCCCAGATTCTCAAGGTTGAAGCACTGATCGCCGAATAGTTTTTATCTGGTTGCGGCGGAACCTTCCGGTTGCGCCGTTCTCTCATGGCAGGTTGCGAAAGTCTGACTAGGCTTTCGAATAGCTACTTCATTGAGAGGGGAATGCCATGGGAATTATCGGAACCATCTTTATCGGCTTGATCGTCGGTCTGCTGGCACGGTTCCTGAAACCGGGCGATGACAGCATGGGCTGGATCATGACGATTCTGCTCGGTATCGGCGGTTCGCTGGCGGCCACTTACGGCGGTCAGGCCTTGGGCATCTACCAGGCTGGCCAAGGTGCAGGTTTCATCGGTGCACTGGTGGGTGCCATTGTGTTGCTGGTGATCTACGGACTGATCAAAAAGAACTGATCCAGGCGACAAAGCCCTCTCCGCCAATCCGGCCGGGAGGGCTAGAATGCTCGGCGTTTCCTGTTCTTCCAATTACCGAGCACCTTCATGCGCCGTCTTTTGTTGACTCTTGTTTTACTGGGTTCGGGCCTTGCCCATGCCGGCGAACTGCCGGAAACCGACTGGCTCGAATTGATGCCCAAGTCGGACCAGAAGGCCCTCGAGGCCATGCCTGAAATCGACCACAACTCCCCTGAAGCCAATGGCACTTTCACCGACAAGGGTGGGATGAAACAGGCCAAAGGCTTGCCGGCGGTGATGTACTCGACCAAGACCGTTGCGTCGATGAACGACAAGAACATCCGCATCGGCGGTTATCCAGTGCCGCTGGAGTCCGACGCCAAGGGGCACAGTACATTGTTCTTCCTGGTGCCGTACCCGGGCGCCTGTATCCACGTGCCACCACCGCCGCCCAACCAACTGGTGCTGGTGCGTTATCCCAAAGGCCTGAAGCTGAACGACATCTACACGCCGTTGTGGGTGACCGGTACGCTGAAGATCGAGAAGGTCAGCAATGACCTGGCCGATGCAGCGTATGCGCTGGATGCGGAGAAGGTCAGAGTCGTAAAAGAGTCCGACTTGTAGAGATGCAAATGTGGGAGCGGGCTTGCTCGCGAAGGCGGTGTAACAGCCAACGATGATGTTGAATGTTATGACCCCTTCGCGGGCAAGCCCGCTCCCACATTGGTTTTAGGTGTTACTTAGAGCGGCGCGCTGTTGACGCTCACGCCCAGCGTATGGCTTGCCCCTGGTTTCAGGTTCACTACATCGCCCATCACGTTCGCCGTCTCGATGCACAGCATGCGCTGCCAGCCGTCGTCGGCCATGTCGCTGAACGCAGCGGCGCGGTCGACCCACGGGTTCCAGATCACCGCCGTACGCGATCCACTGCTGGTCAGTACGATGCGTCGCTCCCATGCAGGATCGACGATGCTCAGCTGCGGCGGGGCGTCGAGGTAGATGCGATCGGTCTCGCCGGTAAAGCGCAGGTCACCGGTCTGGGTAACGGTTTTCCAGTTGTCCAGGGTTTCGATGTAGTTGAGGCCGTCCACGCCTTCGACGTGCACGTCACGTACATCGCTGACGGCAAAATAACTGTGCAGCGCCTGGCTGATGCTGACGGTTTCAGCACCCCGGTTGTGGCTGATCAGATGGATGTGCAATTGCTCGTCGAGGCGAATGCTCAGCGTCAATTCCACCTGGTGTGGCCAGCCGGGAAAGCCGCCTTCGGGGTAGGGCAGGAGGAATTCGACCTTCAGGCTTTCGCCTTCGGCTTCGATGCCACCCAGTTCCCAATCCATCGCTCGCACGAAACCGTGAGCCGCCGGTGCTTCCTTGCTGACGCGCATTGCCTGAACGCTTTGCGGATTGCGCTCAAAGACGCCAAACCACGGCCAGCACACCGGCACGCCGGCACGGATGCTCTTGCCGGTCTTGAACACGGCCTCGTCGTTGAGCCAGATCAACGGCGGCTGGCCGGCCAGTTGATAACTGAGGATGTGCGCGCCTTGCTGGGCTACCAGCAATTCGGCCTGACCGTGGCGGATGCGCCAGCAGTTCAGTTCATCCAGCTTTACGGCTTCAACATTGGGCGTGCTCATGGGACAGCTCTCGATCAGTAACGTGGACAACTATCGACCGCAAAACGGCTACCAGGTTTAAAAGCTCTTATCGAGCCCTTGGCGGAACCGAACGGGTGCGACCGCTGCCGTCGATGGCAACGAACACAAACACCGCTTCCGTTACTTTACGCCACTCGCTGGACAGTGGATCGTCGCTCCAGACCTCGACCATCATCTTGATCGAGCTGCGGCCGATTTCCAGGGCCTGGGTATAAAAGGACAGCTGCGCGCCCACCGCCACCGGAACCAGAAACGCCATGCGGTCGATCGCAACGGTGGCAACGCGCCCGCCGGCGACCTTGCTGGCCATCGCGGTACCTGCCAAATCCATCTGCGCCACCAGCCAGCCGCCGAAAATATCGCCAAAGCCATTGGTTTCGCGAGGGAGCGCGGTAATTTGCAAGGCCAGGTCGCCTTGCGGGATCGGATCTTCTTGTTCGAGCTCTATCATGCCGGGGGTGCCTCTGACCCGTGACTCTTCGTTGGTATTGCTGGTGGTAGCCGTCTTCGGGAAAAACGATTCACCACCGAACATACTACGTTCGTCACGTTTTCCATAAGGCGCCTAAAGGGAAACTCTGCGAAATCGCCTATGAACCTGACAGGCGTTTTCGCACAGCAACCCCTCAAAAACCGGAGCAAGGCTGCGAGTATATCGGTCGGTAGACTCCACGACGACCGTCCGGTTCTCATTTTGACCGTCAAAAACGCACCTCTATGTGCTTTTTCGAACAATTTGCTATCGTGCCGGACCTGCCCAAACCTCCGCCAGCGTTGTTGAGGTTGCAGATCCGACTATAAGAGAAGCCCTTGCCATGACCACAGCGCCCTCGAGCATCGCGCAGCCAGACCAACCCGCACGTCCGCTGACCCGCAGCGACTACAAGACTCTATCGCTGTCTGCCCTGGGCGGTGCGCTGGAGTTCTACGACTTCATCATCTTCGTGTTCTTTGCCACGGTGGTGGGCAAGCTGTTCTTCCCGGCGGACATGCCTGAGTGGCTACGCCTGATGCAGACATTCGGCATCTTCGCCGCCGGCTACCTGGCACGGCCGTTGGGCGGCATCGTGATGGCGCACTTCGGCGACCTGCTTGGGCGCAAGAAAATGTTCACCCTGAGCATTTTCATGATGGCCGTGCCGACGCTGATCATGGGCTTGTTGCCGACCTATGCGCAGATCGGCATGTGGGCACCCATCCTGTTGCTGTTGATGCGGGTGATCCAGGGCGCGGCCATTGGCGGTGAAGTGCCGGGGGCGTGGGTCTTCGTTTCCGAACACGTTCCGCAGCGGCATGTCGGCTACGCCTGCGGCACCCTGACCAGCGGTCTGACGGCGGGCATTTTGCTCGGCTCGCTGGTCGCCACGGCGATCAACAGCCTCTATACCCCGGTGGAGGTGTCGGATTACGCCTGGCGGATTCCGTTCCTGCTTGGCGGTGTGTTTGGTCTGTTCTCGGTGTACCTGCGTCGCTGGCTGCATGAAACCCCGGTGTTCGCCGAGCTGCAACAGCGCAAGGCCCTGGCCGAAGAGGTGCCGCTGCGTGCGGTGCTTCGTGACCATCGTGGTGCCATCGCCATTTCGATGCTGCTGACCTGGCTGCTGTCTGCCGCCATCGTGGTGCTGATCCTGATGACCCCGACCGTGTTGCAGACGGTCCACCATTTCCCGGCGACTACCGCCCTGCAGGCCAATAGCGTGGCGATCGTGTTCCTGAGCTTTGGCTGCATCATCGCTGGCGCACTGGCGGACCGATTCGGCGCAGGACGGGTCTTCGTGTTCGGTTGTACGGCATTGCTGGCCAGCTCCTGGACCTTCTATCACAGCCTGGCCGATCATCCCGACTGGCTGTTCCCGATGTATGCCCTGACCGGTCTGCTGGTCGGCACCATCGGCGCGGTGCCCTACGTGATGGTCAAGGCCTTCCCGCCCGTGGTGCGCTTCAGCGGTTTGTCGTTCTCCTACAACGTGGCCTACGCCATCTTCGGCGGCCTGACGCCGATGATCGTCAGCCTGTTGCTCAAGGAGAGTGCGATGGGGCCTGCTTATTATGTGGCGGTGCTGTGTGGGGTCGGGATTCTGGTGGGGGCCTGGCTCTGGAAGAAGGGCCGTTGATCCGTTAGTAGTGGCAACGGTGCGCGCTGCTTTTCCGGCTAAATCCCTCCAATTCCTACATTTATAGTTACAACTGAAAGGCCAGCCTTCCAAGTGGAGTGCTGGCCTTTCATCCAATTGTCATATTTCAGCCATAGAGTGTTCACACGGCCTGCTGATACTTGGCCCCGACTTAACACACCCTATCTGCTAGGAGTAAGGCATGAAACTGAAGCGTTTGATGGCGGCAATGACTTTTGTCGCTGCTGGCGTTGCGACTGCCAACGCGGTTGCCGCTGTTGACCCTGCTATCCCGAGCTACACCAAGACCACTGGTGTATCGGGCAATCTGTCCAGCGTCGGCTCCGATACCCTGGCCAACCTCATGACCCTCTGGGCTGAGAACTACAAAAAAGAATACCCGAACGTAAACATCCAGATTCAGGCTGCTGGCTCCGCCACTGCGCCACCTGCGCTGACTGAAGGCACCGCTAACCTGGGCCCGATGAGCCGCAAGATGAAGGACACCGAGCTGGCTGCCTTCGAGCAGAAGTACGGCTACAAGCCAACCGCTATCCCGGTTGCCGTGGACGCCCTGGCGATCTTTGTACACAAAGACAACCCGATCCAGCACCTGACCATGGAACAAGTTGACGCAGTTTTCTCGTCCACTCGTCTGTGCGGCGCTAAAACCGACGTGAAAACCTGGGGTGACCTGGGTGTGACCGGTGACCTGGCCAACAAGCCGGTTCAATTGTTCGGTCGTAACTCGGTATCCGGCACCTACGGTTACTTCAAGGAAGAAGCCCTGTGCAAAGGCGACTACAAGCCTAACGTCAACGAGCAACCAGGTTCGGCTTCGGTCGTTCAGTCGATCAGCTCCTCGCTGAACGGCATCGGTTACTCGGGCATCGGCTACAAAACCGCTAGCGTGAAGACTGTGGCCCTGGCCAAGAAAGGCAGCCAGGACTTCATCGAAGACACCGAAGAAAACGCCCTGAACGGCAAGTACCCGCTGTCCCGCTTCCTGTACGTCTACGTGAACAAGGCCCCGAACAAGCCTCTGGCCCCGCTGGAAGCCGAGTTCGTGAAACTGGTTCTGTCGAAACAGGGCCAGGAAGTTGTAGTGAAAGACGGTTACATCCCACTGCCGGCCAAAGTAGCTGCCAAAGCTCTGGCTGACCTGGGTCTGGCGGAAGGCGGCGCTGAAGTCGCAAAAAAGTAACAAATTGAGTCCGAGGTGAACCCCTCGGACTCACATGGGGGCGGCAGGAGCCGCCCCCATACACCTCAAATTCTCTATCCACTGCTGGTTACCGCTAGCGGCGGATTTGTTGCGTCACTGCATTGTCATCTTTCTGTCATACAGGATCGCTAGGGTGTGCGCATGAATGATCTGGCCAATTCCAACATGACTACTAATCCCCCCAAGCGAATTGACTTCAATACGCCTGAGCTACAACGCAAGCGCCGCATTCGCGCGCTCAAAGATCGCCTGACCCGCTGGTACGTCCTCGTTGGCGGCCTTGCTGTGCTTGGCGCAATCACCTTGATCTTCTTCTTCCTTGCCTACGTCGTTGCGCCCCTGTTCCAGGGTGCCAGCCTGAATGCCAAGGACGCCATCACGCCAGCCTGGATGCAAGACGCCGGCAAACCGCTGATGATTTCTCTGGAAGAGCAGAACCAGGTTGCGATGCGGGTTTCCGACAAGGGCCAGGCATTGTTCTTCGACATCGACAGTGGCGCCGAACTCAAGCGCGTCGATCTGCCGATTCCAACCGGTACCACCGTGACCTCCATCGGCGAAGACCAACCAGGTCACCCGCTGGTTGCCGTGGGTCTTTCCAACGGTCAGGCACTGGTGTTCCGTCACACCTATAAAGTCAGCTACCCGGAAGGCAAGAAGACCATCTCGCCAGCGGTCGAATACCCATACGGCGAAACACCAATCGCGGTGAACGAAGCGGGCGGTGCGCTGGAGCACGTCAGCCTCAATGCCAACGATTCGACCCTGATGCTGGTTGGCGCCACCGGTTCGCAACTCAATGTTCTGTCGCTGACCAGCGAAGAGAACATGATGACCGGCGAAGTCACCAACGAGCAGAAGCGCATTGACCTGCCGCAGATGAACGAGCCGGTGAAGAACATCTTCGTCGACCCGCGTCAGCAGTGGCTCTACGTGGTCAACGGGCGTGCCCAGGCCGACGTCTTCAGCCTGCGCGACAAGAGCCTCAATGGTCGCTACAAACTGCTTGAAGACGGTGAAGCGCAAGTCACTGCCAGCACTCAGCTCGTGGGCGGTATCTCGCTGATCATCGGTGACTCCAAGGGTGGTCTGGCCCAGTGGTTCATGGCCCGCGATCCGGATGGCGAACAGCGCCTGAAGCAGATCCGCACCTTCCAGATGGGCACCACGCCTATCGTTGAAATCACCGCCGAAGAACGCCGCAAGGGCTTCGTTGCCCTCGACGCTTCCGGCAAGCTTGGCGTGTTCCACAGTACTGCCCACCGCACCTTGCTGGTGGAGCCGGTTGCAGAAGGCCAAGGCATTTTCGGTCTGTCGCCACGGGCCAACCGCGTGATCGTGGAAGCCAGCGGCAAGTTGCACCCGCTGCTGCTCGACAACCCGCACCCGGAAGTGTCGTGGAGCGCGCTGTGGAGCAAGGTCTGGTACGAGAACTACGACGAGCCTAAATACGTCTGGCAATCGACCGCCGCCAACACCGACTTCGAACCAAAGCTGAGCCTGTCGCCGCTGACCTTCGGTACCCTGAAAGCCGCGTTCTACGCCATGCTGCTGGCCGCTCCATTGGCCGTTGCCGCTGCGATCTACACCGCGTACTTCATGGCCCCTGGCATGCGCCGCAAGGTCAAGCCGGTGATCGAGCTGATGGAAGCGATGCCGACGGTGATCCTTGGCTTCTTCGCCGGTCTGTTCCTCGCACCTTATGTGGAAGGGCATTTGCCGGGCATCTTCAGCCTGCTGATGCTGCTGCCGATCGGCATCCTGGTTGCCGGTTTCACTTTCAGCCGCCTGCCTGAGTCGATCCGCCTGAAAGTCCCGGATGGCTGGGAAAGTGCGCTGCTGATTCCGGTGATCCTGTTTGTGGGCTGGCTCTCGCTGTACATGAGCCCGTTCATGGAAAACTGGTTCTTCGGTGGCGACATGCGCATGTGGATTTCCCACGACCTGGGCATCACCTACGACCAACGCAACGCCCTGGTGGTCGGCCTGGCCATGGGCTTCGCGGTCATCCCGAACATCTATTCCATCGCCGAAGACGCCGTGTTCAGCGTGCCTCGCGGCCTGACCCTGGGCTCCCTGGCCCTCGGTGCCACACCATGGCAGACCATGACCCGCGTGGTGATCCTCACCGCCAGCCCGGGCATCTTCTCGGCGCTGATGATCGGCATGGGCCGCGCGGTCGGTGAAACCATGATCGTGCTGATGGCCACCGGTAACACCCCGGTCATGGAAATGAACCTGTTCGAAGGCCTGCGCACCCTGGCCGCCAACGTCGCGGTGGAAATGCCCGAATCGGAAGTCGGCGGCAGCCACTACCGCGTGCTGTTCCTCTCGGCGCTGGTGCTGCTGTTGTTCACCTTCGTCATGAACACCCTCGCAGAACTGATCCGTCAGCGTCTGCGCAAGAAATACTCGTCGCTTTAAGAAAGGTAGAAGTCTGTGAAACAGAACTCCCTGAATGGATGGTTCAAGAGCGGCGCCCCCGGCGTCTGGATCAGCGGTGGCGCGGTGTCCATCGCGGTCATCATGACCATTGGCCTGCTGGCAGTGATTGCCGTGCGCGGCCTGGGTCACTTCTGGCCGGCGGATCTGATCCACGCCAGCTACGACGTACCGGGCCAGGGCCAGCACCTGGTCATCGGTGAAGTGGTACAGAAGGAAGAGGTGCCCCGTGCCCGTCTGAAAAGCGCCGGCCTGCCGGTGCCCGACGAAGGCCCGGAGTTCATGACCCGCGAGCTGATCAAGGTCGGCAACCGTGACCTGAACGGCAACGACTTCACCTGGACCGTCGGCGAGTGGCTGACCAACCAGACGACACCGCCAGAGCTGATGGCGATCGAGCGTCGTGAGTGGGGCAACTTCTACGGTTACCTGGTCAACGTCAAACAGGATGGCAAGGTCATCGCTGAGGGCGAAGCCGCATGGCCTGAGTTGCAGGCCCGCGTCGACCGCGTGAACAAGCTGGCTGCACAGCTCAAGAACCTGGAAAAAACCGACATCGGCGCGATCAACGCCGGTCTCGAGCGCATCCGCTTGCACGGTCGCAAGCTTGAGCTGGAAGGCAAGCTGGACGCCACCGCACAAGCGGACATGGAATCCGAGCGCGCCGAACTCAATGCTCGCTATCAGGATGTCGAAGCGCGCCTGAGCGACCTGCACGCGCAGTTCAACCGCGACAGCCTGACCGCCCGCGATGCGAACGGTAAGGAAGTCGAAATCGGCATCGGCAAAGTGGTTCACGCCTACCAGCCGAACGCCATGAGCACGACCACCAAGATCGGTTTCTACTTCAGCAAGGTCTGGGAGTTCCTGAGCGACGACCCGCGCGAAGCGAACACCGAAGGCGGGATCTTCCCGGCCATCTTCGGCACCGTGATGATGACCTTGATCATGGCGATGATCGTGACCCCGTTCGGCGTGCTGGCGGCGGTATACCTGCGTGAGTACGCCAAGCAGAACACGCTGACCCGGGTGATCCGCATCGCGGTGAACAACCTGGCAGGTGTTCCGGCCATCGTTTACGGCGTGTTCGGCCTGGGCTTCTTCGTCTATGTGCTGGGCGGCTCGCTCGACCGTCTGTTCTTCCCGGAAGCCTTGCCGGCGCCGACCTTCGGCACACCGGGTCTGCTCTGGGCCTCGCTGACCCTGGCGCTGCTGGCGGTGCCGGTGGTGATCGTGGCCACCGAAGAAGGTCTGGCGCGGATTCCTCGCACCGTACGTGAAGGCTCGTTGGCCCTCGGCGCGACCAAGGCGGAAACCTTGTGGAAGATCGTGCTGCCGATGGCCAGCCCGGCGATGATGACCGGCATGATCCTCGCCGTGGCCCGCGCTGCGGGTGAAGTGGCGCCGCTGATGTTGGTGGGTGTGGTGAAACTGGCGCCGTCGCTGCCGGTGGACGGCAACTACCCGTACCTGCACCTGGACCAGAAGATCATGCACCTGGGCTTCCACATCTATGACGTCGGCTTCCAGAGCCCGAACGTCGAAGCCGCGCGGCCGCTGGTGTACGCCACGGCGCTGCTGCTGGTGCTGGTGATCGCCACGTTGAACCTGTCGGCCGTTTATATCCGTAACCACCTGCGCGAGAAGTACAAGGCGCTGGATAGCTGATCATCACCGAACTGTAGGAGCGAGCTTGCTCGCGAAAAAGGTACAGCCGACGCCACTCAGCGCCTGGAACACCATCGCAAGTGAGCTCGCTCCTACAGAAAGAATTGTGTAACCGCAGGCCTTGGCCAGCGGCAACCGAACCGAATTTGTTAGCACAGGGAGCCTCCCATGCAGCACGAAGCACATACCCACGGCATCAACATGTCGGCCTTGGGTCGCGACAAACAGAGCCTGAATCTCGAGCAGGAAACCGTGGCCATCGAAGTACCGGGCCTGAGCCTGTTCTACGGCGAAAAACAAGCGCTGTACGACGTCAGCATGAACATCCCGAAACAGCGCGTGACCGCCTTCATCGGCCCGTCCGGCTGTGGCAAGTCGACACTGTTGCGTACCTTCAACCGCATGAACGACCTGGTTGACGGCTGCCGTGTCGAGGGTGCGATCAACCTGTACGGCAGCAACATCTACCGCAAGGGTGAAGACGTGGCCGAGCTGCGTCGTCGCGTCGGCATGGTGTTCCAGAAGCCGAACCCGTTTCCGAAAACCATTTACGAAAACGTGGTTTACGGCCTGCGCATCCAGGGCATCAACAAGAAGCGCGTCCTCGACGAAGCCGTTGAGTGGGCGTTGAAAGGCGCGGCGCTGTGGGATGAGGTCAAGGACCGTCTGCACGAGTCGGCACTGGGCTTGTCCGGTGGTCAGCAACAACGTCTGGTGATCGCCCGCACCATCGCCGTGGAGCCGGAAGTGCTGCTGCTCGACGAACCGTGCTCGGCACTCGACCCGATCTCCACGCTGAAAGTCGAAGAGCTGATCTACGAACTGAAATCCAAGTTCACCATCGTGATCGTTACCCACAACATGCAACAGGCGGCGCGGGTTTCCGACTACACCGCGTTCATGTACATGGGCAAACTGGTGGAATTCGGCGACACCGATACCCTGTTCACCAACCCGGCGAAGAAGCAGACCGAAGACTACATCACCGGTCGCTACGGCTAGCCGTACAGCCGCAAGCGTCAAGCTTCAAGCGGCAATCTAGAGCGGTTCGGGTACGACACAAATCAGCTTGCAGCTTGTAGCTTGCAGCTCACAGCTTTTGCGGAGCAGACAACATGATTTCTAAGGAAGGCCTTACACATCACATCTCCCAGCAGTTCAACGCCGAGCTTGAGGAAGTGCGCAGCCACCTCCTCGCCATGGGCGGGCTGGTCGAGAAGCAGGTCAACGACGCGGTGACCGCGCTGATCGAGGCCGACTCCGGCCTGGCCCAGCAGGTACGTGAGATCGATGACCAGATCAACCAGATGGAACGCAACATCGACGAGGAATGCCTGCGCATTCTGGCCCGTCGTCAGCCAGCGGCATCGGACCTGCGCCTGATCATCAGCATTTCCAAATCGGTGATCGACCTGGAGCGCATCGGTGACGAGGCGACCAAGATCGCCCGTCGCGCCATCCAGCTGTGCGAAGAAGGTGAAGCGCCTCGCGGTTACGTCGAAGTGCGCCACATCGGTGACCAGGTGCGCAATATGGTCCGCGACGCACTGGACGCCTTTGCCCGTTTCGACGCCGAACTGGCCTTGTCGGTGGCGCAGTACGACAAGATCATCGACCGCGAATACAAGACCGCCCTGCGTGAGCTGGCGACCTACATGATGGAAGATCCGCGTTCTATCTCGCGGGTTCTGAGCATTATCTGGGTGCTGCGTTCGCTGGAGCGTATCGGCGACCACGCGCGCAATATCTCGGAACTGGTGATCTACCTGGTACGCGGCACCGACGTGCGGCACCTGGGCCTCAAGCGCATGAAGGAAGAAGTTGAAGGAACCAGTGGCGAAAGCGCTAATGTTCCGGGCAAAACTGACGATAAGTAAGGTTGCCCAAGTAAAGCGCCCGGCCTGTTGGCCGGGCGTTTTTGTTTGTGGCACACGAATTCGAAAAGCAGCACCCGCGAACGAAAAGTCCGGCGTGACTGAAGGTTTTTTGGCAAAGTGCCATCAGCAAAGCGGTATGCTGGCCGGGATTTTTTAAAGGGGTGGTGGATGAGTAAGGTCAGTGTGTTGGTCGTGGACGACGCGTCGTTCATTCGTGACCTGGTGAAAAAGTGCCTGCGCAATTATTTCCCGGGCATGCGGATCGAAGACGCAATCAATGGCAGAAAGGCCCAGGCCATGCTGGCCAAGGAAGCATTCGACCTGGTCCTGTGCGACTGGGAAATGCCCGAAATGTCCGGCCTGGAACTGCTGACCTGGTGCCGCGAGCAAGACAACCTCAAAACCATGCCCTTCGTGATGGTGACCAGCCGTGGCGACAAGGAGAACGTCGTCCAGGCGATCCAGGCCGGGGTATCCGGTTACGTCAGCAAGCCGTTCACCAACGAGCAACTGCTCACCAAGGTCAAGCAGGCGCTGCACAAGGTCGGCAAACTCGATGCCTTGATCAACGTAGCCGCGACCAAAACCAGCCCTGCATTCGCTAACGACTCCCTCGCCGCCTTGACCGGTGGCAAGGCTCCGGTCGCCACGCCAACAGCCGCGCCTGCACCTGCACCTGCACCTGCACCTGCACCTGCACCTGCACCGTCCAGAGGCTTGCTCAACAATCCGCCGGTCAAGGCGCCTGCGGCCTCTTCGGCACCCACCAGTGGCCGTGGCCAGGGCCAACTGCGTTTGCCGAACGGCATTGCGCAATGCGTGATCAAGGCCTTGAGCCTCAAGGAAGCGCTGTTGGTGGTGAAGCGCACCGAGAGACTGCCGCAGATCCTCGACAGCGCCGTGCTGGACCTGGAGCAGGGCGACAATGCCGAAGTCGCCCGCCTCAACGGCTATCTGCATGCCGTCGTGGCCCACGAACCGAAGCCAGACAGCGACTGGCTCCAACTGACCTTCCGCTTTGTCGATCAGGACGCGCAGAAGCTCGATTACATCTCCCGCCTGATTGCGCGCGGTACGGCGCAGAAGCACTTCGTTCCTGGCGCTTGATGCAACGTCGCCTGTCAGCCCGTCTTCGCGAGCAATTCGAATCGTCGCACCGCCGCTCCCACAGGTTCTAGCTGGACCTGTGGGAGCGGGCTTGCTCGCGAAAGGGCCATCACTGTTACCGTACATCTACTGAACACCCATTCTGAAACATCTGTCGACTATCCGGGTCCATTGCAGCTGCTAGGCTCAAACCCAAGTCCCCCTCGACAGAATCCTTGCCTATGTTCACGCGCCTGCTGTTTTTATGTGGCCTGTTCATGGTCGCCACCTCGGCCGTGGCCATGACCATTTACAAGTCCAAAGATGTCTATGGCGTGGTTTCCTACAGTGACCGCCCCAGCAAAGGCGCCCATGTGTTCGTTTTTCGCGATGGCATGGTCGAGCACCTCGAGCGCCAGGTGCGCCTCGTCATCATGAAGAAGAACGGCGTGCACAGCGTGTACGTGCGCAATGACCTGTATGCACCGGTAGAGGTCGAATTGAGTTTCACCGGGGTGAAGAATGCCAGTGGGGCGCCGGGGCGGACGATTCGGCGCGTGATCCCGCTACGCTCCAGCGTTCGCCTGGCGCAGCTCAAGGCCACCAACGCTGGACGGCCGCTCGCCTACGTTCCGAAGTTCAAGTACTCCCTGGGCGACCCCTCAGGACCCACGGTGGGCTATCGGTACCCGTTGCCCTGGCGTGGCGGGCCGTTCCGGATCAGTCAGGGGGCCAATGGGCCCTACAGCCACTTCGGGCCCAAGAGTCGATACGCCATAGACATTGCGATGCCCGAAGGCACGCCGATCATTGCAGCTCGAGATGGCGTGGTGGTGAAAACCGAAAATCGCCAGAGCGGCCGCGGCACCGATGCATCCGGCAATTTCGTGCGGGTGCTGCACGATGACGGGACCATGGGTGTTTACCTGCACCTGAAGAAAGGTTCGGTCTGCGTTCGAGAAGGCCAGCGGGTAAAGGTAGGCAGTGCATTGGCATTGTCCGGCAACACCGGCAACAGCACCGGGCCGCATTTGCACTTCGTGGTGCAGCGCAATACCGGGCTGGGGCTGGTGTCGATTCCGTACCAGTTCAACCAGCCGGTAAGCGCGCTGCCCAACTTTGCGTTGGGCAAGCAGTGATGCGTTGTCTGGTCTGACGCCATCGCGGGCAAGCCCGCTCCCACAGGATCGCCGCGAATCCGGATAAGCCGGTTAATCCAGCATCAACACCTTGGCCAGAACGATCTTCGGCCCTTTCATCTTCTTGATGATGATCCTCAGGCCTTCGACTTCCAGCACTTCTTCCTCTTCCGGAACTCGCTTCAGGCTCTCATAGACCAGCCCGGCAAGGGTTTCGGCTTCGACGTGGTCGAGGTCGATGCCCAGCAGCCTTTCGACCTTGAACAGCGGCGTATCGCCCCGCACCAGCAACTTGCCCGGCTGATACGCGAGGATCCCGCGTTCGGCCTTGCGGTGTTCGTCCTGGATGTCGCCCACCAGCACTTCCAGCACGTCCTCCATGGTCAGGTAGCCGATGATGTTGCCGTCGGCCTCTTCGACCACGGCGAAGTGCGAGCCGCCCTTGCGGAACTGCTCCAGCAACTGCGACAGCGGCATGTGCCGCGACACGCGCTCCAGCGGGCGAGTCAGTTCGGCCAGGTTGAACGACTCGGGAATGTGGTCCAGCGCCGCCAGTTCCAGCAGCAGATCCTTGATGTGCAGCAGGCCGACGAACTCCTGGCGTTCACTGTCGTACACCGGATAGCGGCTGAATTTGTGGCGACGGAACATCGCCAGGATCTGCTTGAGCGGCGCGTTGTACTCCAGGGTCACCAGGTCTTCGCGGGAGTTGGCCCAGTCGACCACTTCCAGCTCGCCCATTTCCACCGCCGAGGCCAGCACGCGCATGCCCTGGTCGCTCGGGTCCTGGCCACGGCTGGAGTGCAGGATCAGTTTCAGCTCTTCACGGCTGTAGTGATGCTCGTGATGCGGGCCGGGTTCACCTTGCCCTGCTATGCGCAGGATCTGGTTGGCGCTGGCGTTGAGCAGGTAGATGGCCGGGTACATGGCCCAGTAGAACAGGTACAGCGGCACCGCCGTCCACAGCGACAGCAATTCGGGTTTGCGGATCGCCCAGGATTTCGGCGCCAGCTCACCGACCACGATGTGCAGGTACGAAATGATGAAGAACGCCGTGAAGAACGAAACCGCCTTGACCACTTCAGCGGAATCTACGCCAACGGCACTCAGTACAGGCGCCAGAAGGTGCGCGAACGCCGGTTCGCCGACCCAGCCCAGGCCGAGAGAGGCGAGGGTGATACCCAATTGGCACGCCGACAGGTAAGCATCGAGCTGACTGTGCACGGTGCGCAGGATGTGCCCGCGCCAGCCGTTTTTATCAGCGATGGCCTCGACCCGGGTCGAGCGCAACTTGACCATGGCAAATTCCGCCGCAACGAAGAATCCGTTGAGCAAAACCAGGATCAGAGCAAAAAGAATCATGCCGAAGTCGGCGAAAATTGTAGCGAGGGTCAAGCCAGGGGAAGGGTCCATGATGGAGTTTTGCGGGTTCCGTGTATTCGAAAGGGAAGTAGAAATCGCGCCTGAAAAGGCAGGCACAAGTCAGCCAATGTAGCGGCTGACTGAGTGATTGCCTAGTGGTGAGTGCTGGCCGGTATCAGTCGGCGGTGCTGATGACCCGTGATTTGGTGACCTGGGCCGGGGCAAAGTGGCAGGTAAAAGTACTGCCGTGGCCCGGTACGCTGCTGATTTCCATTCGGGCCCGATGTCGTAACAAAACGTGTTTGACGATCGCCAGTCCGAGGCCGGTGCCCCCGGTGTTGGAATTGCGGCTGGAGTCGACGCGATAGAAGCGTTCGGTCAGTCGCGGCAGGTGCTTGGCATCGATGCCGATCCCGGAATCCTGCACGCTCAGGTGCGCACCTTGATCATCGCCCCACCAGCGAATGCGGATGTTGCCTTCGGCCGGGGTGTATTTCACCGCGTTGAACACCAGGTTGGAAAACGCGCTGCGTAACTCCGCCTCGCTGCCCTTGAGCAGAATCGTCGGGTCGGCCTCCAGGGTGATTTTCTGGTTTTTCTGGCCGGACAGTTGCTGCGCGTCGCTCTTGATCGATTGCAGCAGGCTGTCGATCGGCACCGGCTGGTTGTCCGACGGGTAATCGGTGGCTTCCAGCTTGGCCAGCAGCAACAGGTCGTTGAGCAAGGTCTGCATGCGTCCGCCTTGTTGCTGCATCTGCTGCAAGGCACGGCCCCAGCGCGGGTTTACCTCGTCGACGTTATCGAGCAAGGTTTCCAGGTAGCCGCAGATCACCGTCAACGGTGTGCGAAGTTCATGGGAAACGTTGGCGATGAAGTCTTTGCGCATCTGTTCCAGCTGATGGATGCGTGTCACATCGCGCACCAGCATCAAGTGCTCGTTGTTGCCGTAACGGGTGATGTACAGCTGGATGCGTACACGGTCGTTGGTCGGCGAAGGGATTTCCAGCGGTTCGGCGTAGCTCTCTTGCTCGAAATATTCCTTGAAGCGCGGATGACGCACCAGGTTGGTCACCGGTTGGCCGCTGTCCTGTGGCGTCTTGAGGCCCAACAGGGTTTCGGCGGCGCGGTTCCACCATTCCAGGTTGCCGTCGGTGTCGAGCATGATCACCGCGTCTTTCAGCGCGGCGGTGGATTCCTGAACCCGGTCGATCACCGCTTGCAGGCGTCCGCGTACCCGTTGGTCACGGCGTTGCAGGTGGTAGATGCTGTCGAACACCTCGCCCCACAGGCCGTACCCGTCGGGTGGTGCTTCATCGGGTTTGTGCAGGCGCAGCCACTCGTGCAATCGCAGCAACTGCTTGAGGGTCCAGGCCAGGTAAAGACCCAGGCCTGCAGCAAGGCTCCAGCCGTAATAGCCGGTGATCAGGCCGATCACCAGGCAGGCGGTGACCAGCAGCAGCATGTGGCGAATCAGGGTGCCATGCCAGTTTTGGTTCACTTGACGCGCGTCCTTGTCAGCTTGTCGGGCGGTAAAGGTCCGGGTCAGGCTTTGGTAGAAAAGCGGTAACCGGTGCCGCGCACGGTTTGTACCAGATTTTCATAAGCGTCGCCGAGGGCTTTGCGCAGGCGTCGAATGTGCACGTCGACGGTACGCTCTTCGACATAGACGTTGCCGCCCCAGACCTGATCCAGCAACTGGCCACGCGTGTAGGCGCGCTCCTGGTGGGTCATGAAGAATTGCAGCAGGCGGTATTCGGTCGGGCCCATCTCGGCAGGACGGCCGTCGATGGTCACGCGGTGGCTGATCGGGTCCAGCAGCAGGCCGCCGACTTCGATCGGTGCTTCGCCATCGGTAGGGCCGGCACGGCGCAGCACGGCCTTCAGGCGCGCAACCAGCTCACGGGGGGAAAACGGTTTGGTGATGTAGTCGTCAGCGCCGACTTCCAGGCCCTGGATCTTGTTGTCCTCTTCGCCCTTGGCGGTGAGCATGATGATCGGGATGTCCCCGGTCAGCTCGTCACGCTTGAGGCGGCGGGCCAGCTCGATACCGGAGGTGCCGGGCAGCATCCAGTCGAGCAGGATCAGGTCCGGTTTGCGGTCGACGATAATGGCGTGGGCCTGCTGGGAGTTTTCAGCCTCCAGGCAGTCATAGCCGGCCATTTCCAATGCAACGGCGATCATTTCGCGAATAGGCGCTTCGTCGTCGACGATCAGAATGCTCCTGCCAACCATGCCCTTAATCCTCTTGTCATTTAACTGTCTTGCGCCGCATTAGATAACGGAATTATTGCAGTCGTGTGACAGTATTTTAGTCGGCCGGCGATTGGCTGGATCCTGAACTAAGCTCTAAGTCCGGATCCTGACAACCACAAGAGGAAGGTTTCCATGAAGCAATACTCGTATTCCTTTAAAACCCTGCTGTTGGCGGCTGCGTTTTCCTTGCCAGCCATGGCCTTCGCGGCTGAGCCGGCGATGATGAAAGACGGCATGATGGTCGACCATAAGGGCATGACTGTGTACACGTACGACAAGGACGCGGGCGGCAAGTCCATGTGCAACGGTGAGTGCGCCGAATACTGGCCGCCAATGATGGCGCCGGCGGGTGCCAAGGCTGAAGGTAAATGGTCAGTCGTCAAGCGTGACGATGGCACGATGCAATGGACCTATGGCGGCAAGCCGCTGTACTACTACAAGGACGACAAGGCAGCTGGAGAAATGAAGGGCGACAAGAAGAAAGACGTCTGGCACGTCGTTCACGAGCATATGTAACGGCTGTTGCCTTGTCGCACGGGATCGCGGCCTTCGTGGCTCTGCAGGAGCTGGCGAAGGCCGCGATCCTTTCACGTCTTCAACGCAACGCGTAATCCAGCACAATCCCGACGAAAATCGCCAACCCCGCCCAGTGGTTGTGCAAGAACGCCTTGAAGCAGCGCATGCGGTCCCTGTCGCGGGTGTACCAGAACTCCCAGGCAAAACAGCCGGCGGCCACCAGCAAGCCAAGGTGGAACCACATCCCCAACCCGAATTTCGACCCCGCCAGCAACAGGCAACCCAGTGCCAGCCCTTGCAGGGTCAGGATGATCACCCGGTCGGCTTCGCCGAATAGAATCGCCGTGGATTTCACGCCGATCTTCAGGTCGTCATCGCGGTCGGTCATCGCGTAATACGTGTCGTAGCCCACGGTCCACATCAGGTTGGCGATCCACAGCAGCCACGCGACAGCCGGCAGCTCACCGGTTTCTGCGGTGAACGCCATCGGCATCCCCCACGAAAACGCGGCGCCCAGTACCACTTGCGGGTAATAGGTGTAGCGCTTCATGAAGGGATAACTGAACGCCAGCGCCAAACCACCCAATGACAGCCAGACTGTCGCGGCATTGGTGCACAGCACCAGCAGGAAACTCACGCCCATCAGCAATGCGAAGAACACCAGCGCCTCTTTGGAGCTGATTCTGCCGCTGACCAGTGGCCGTTGCTCGGTACGCTTCACATGCCCGTCGACCTTGCGGTCCGCCCAGTCGTTGATCACGCAGCCGCCGGCGCGAGTCAGCACCACGCCAAGGACGAAGATCACGATATTGGCCAGGGACGGCGAACCCTTGCCGGCAATCCACAGCGCCCACAGCGTCGGCCACAGCAACAGGTAAATGCCGATCGGCTTGTCCATGCGGGTCAGCTGAATGAAGTCCCAGGCCCGAGGATTCAAGCGGTTCAATGACTTGAGCAGGCTTTGGTACATCAGCGGTTCTCCGGTTGGGCGAGGGCGGCCTTCCACAGGGTCGGCAGGAAAATTTCGGCCACCAGAACGCTCAAGGCGCCGCGATCGAAACGCGAACGGCGGCCCCACAGCTCAGGCGACTGCGCCTCGGCGGGCAGCCACGCTTGCGGATAATGGCAAACCTCGATGGCCCGGCGCTGGAAGGCATGATCGCAAAACAGCAATTCGCCCAGCGAGCGGCTACCCAGTTCGTCCATGTGCAAGCCGTCGCCTTGCAATGCACTGCGTGACGCCACGCTGCGCGCAAACACCCACGCCTCGCCATGACCGCGCAAATACACCTCACGCACCCAGCCCTCACTGCCTTCGGCCAGGTCCAGCGCGACGCATTCGTCGGCGCGCAAAGGCTGCCAGCCTTCGAACATTGGCGAGACGCTGAAAGCATCATTCGACAGATGAATCAGACGTCTGGTCAGCGAGCCTTCGTCGAACAGCCAGTCGAGGGTGGAAGCATCGGGGAGGGGCGCCAGTTCGCTGCGCGAGAGCCAGAGAGGAGCTGGAGAGGGGGATTCTGTGTGATGCACAATGAGTCATTATTGGCAGCAAATGAGGCGGCGAGCTTAACATGTCAGCCGCTGATATCGATTGAAATGGCCCACCGTTGCGCCGAACAGGCTTGCATCTGACGGTCCCGATCAGTACAAAACGCGCTGAGTTGGACGGCAGTGCTACAACCATCGACCGTCCGACCGGCAAAACGCCTGAACCCTGAGGAAGTACCTGATGAAAAAGTGGCAATGTATCGTCTGCGGCCTGATCTACAACGAAGCCGACGGTTGGCCGGATGACGGCATTGCGCCGGGCACCCGTTGGGAAGACGTCCCGGCAGACTGGCTGTGCCCGGACTGCGGTGTGGGCAAAATGGATTTTGAAATGATCGAAATCGCTGCCTGAACAATTGAGGAGTAAGGAATGAACGCACCTGTAGTCATCGTGGGAACCGGCCTGGCTGGCTACAACGTCGCCCGCGAGTTTCGCAAACTCGATAGCGAAACCCCGCTGCTGCTGATTACCGCCGATGACGGGCGCTCCTACTCCAAGCCGATGCTCTCCACCGGTTTCGGCAAAAACAAGGATGCCGACGGCCTGAGCATGGCCGAACCCGGCGCCATGGCGGAACAACTCAAGGCCGAAATACGTACCCACACGCGCATCAGCGGCATCGACCCGGGCCACAAACGCCTGTGGATTGGTGAAGAAGCGGTGATCTACCGCGACCTGATCCTGGCCTGGGGCGCCGAAACCGTGCGCGTGCCTATTGAGGGTGACGCAGCGGATTGCGTATTCCCCATCAACGACCTGGAAGACTACGCACGCTTTCGTGCGGCGGCCGCTGGCAAGCGCCGTGTGCTGCTGCTTGGCGCCGGCCTGATCGGCTGCGAGTTCGCCAACGACCTGACCCTGGGCGGCTACGAAGTGCAACTGGTTGCGCCGTGCGAACAAGTCATGCCGACCCTGTTGCACCCGGCGGCCGCGGCTGCGGTGCAGGCTGGCCTCGAAAGCCTCGGCGCGCGCTTCCACCTCGGGCCGGTGCTCAACCGCCTGCAGCGCGTGGCGGATGGCCTGGAAGCGCACCTCTCCGATGGCCAGGTGATCCCGTGCGACGTGGTGGTTTCGGCCATTGGCCTACGCCCACGCGTTGATCTCGCGGCGGCGGCCGGTCTGCAGGTCAACCGCGGCGTCATGGTCGACCGGCACCTGAAAACCTCCCACGCCAACATCTACGCCCTGGGCGACTGCGCCGAGGTCGACGGGCTGAATCTGCTGTACGTCATGCCCCTGATGAGCTGTGCGCGAGCGCTGGCGCAAACCCTGGCCGGCAACCCGACCGCCGTCACCTATGGCCCGATGCCGATCACCGTCAAAACGCCGGTGTGCCCGTTGGTGGTGTCCCCGCCACCACGGGGCGCAGAAGGCATCTGGACAGTCGAAGGGCAGGGTGCCGACATCAAGGTTTTATGCCGCGATGCCGCGGGCAAACTGCTCGGTTATGCACTCACCGGTGCCGCCGTGATGGAAAAACTGGCCCTGAACAAAGAGCTTCCGGCCCTGCTGGCATAAATACCGGGCGTTCTGTCGGAATCACCCCCCTTTTGCCCTAACAAAGGCCGCGCCGATACTGGCGCGGGGCCTCACTGCGTGCCATCCTCACTCCCGTCTGCCGCAGAGTAGAGCACCTGCGGCGCTTTTGGCGCTGCTCCGCAGAGGGCAGCACGGACATAACAACAACAAACCGTCAAAGGGGCTTCACTCATATGCGTAAACCAGAACTCGCCGCAGCCATTGCTGAAAAAGCAGACCTCACCAAAGAACAAGCCAACCGCGTTCTCAACGCCGTTCTTGAAGAAATCACCGGTGCCCTGCACCGCAAAGACAGCGTAACGCTCGTGGGCTTCGGCACCTTCCTGCAACGCCATCGCGGTGCCCGCACCGGCAAAAACCCGCAAACCGGTGAACCCGTCAAAATCAAGGCCAGCAACACCGTTGCTTTCAAGCCTGGGAAATCGTTGAAAGATAGCGTTAATCCGTAATCCTTTTCCCTAACCCGCGTAGCGGGGAGCGGAATAAAAAATGGGCACGCCAACCAAGGTTGGGTGCCCATTTTTGTTTGGCAGTCATAGTCACCATTTCCGGTTCGCTCAAATGGTCGCGGCGTTTTTTCTCACGATGGTTTCTCGAAAATGATCGTTTTCGAGATCGTCAGTCCATGCCGGTGGCTTAGTGTGATTTAAATTACGCTTTCCGAAGCGACAAAATTTCTTGAATTTTAGGGAGGGCGATAAATGCCGTTCCCTCCGTCGCTCGGCTCAAGATTATTCTAAATTGGTCTTGGCAACTGTCAGTTATGACAGTTAAAGGCGGACGGCCGATGTTTTATAAAAGAGTCTCCTTAAACACTGGCAAGGTGACTGACATGACCTCGAACACTGCAACGGCAAAGGCTTTTACCCCTGTGAGAATCCCGGCGCCGATCAAGGCTCTC
The DNA here is from genome assembly GCF_056711565.1 of Pseudomonas sp. WT-JTC. Classification (NCBI taxonomy): domain Bacteria; kingdom Pseudomonadati; phylum Pseudomonadota; class Gammaproteobacteria; order Pseudomonadales; family Pseudomonadaceae; genus Pseudomonas; species Pseudomonas sp. WT-JTC. The sequence goes on along the minus strand of NZ_CM160042.1, from coordinate 6,522,780 downwards.
TTTGACGACATTTCATTTGCGCGCGTGGCGGCCGTGCATATTTCAGCGGCCACGGGCGCGCCGGTGACTATCGAAGACACGGTAACGCAGGACATGCTGGATAAAGTGACGGCGTTGAGAGTACTGGGCGGGGAGCCGTTGAAATTCACCAGCTTGCGAGGTATTGGAAACCTGCGCAACTTGGAGGACGTGATGATAGAGCGCCAAGTTATCACTCGTCTGCCTGAAGACTTCGGGACGTTGGCAAAGTTGAAGTCGGCGTACTTCATCAACTGTGCACTCAAATCAATTCCGGACTGGATCGGAAATCTCGAAAGCCTGGTCAACCTGAACCTGAGTTCTCAATCGCCGCTGGGCATCATGAGAGGCGGTATTCCGGAGTCGATCGGCAACCTGACAAAACTGGAACGCTTTGACGTGGGCAATAACAATAACCTGTGCGGAAAACTGCCGGATTCCTTTGCCAGACTGACCGCCCTCAAAAACCTGTTGGTTCAGAGCAACGGGTTTGAAGACCTGACCGTCTTGAATGCCATGCCTTCGACCACCACCATCAATATCCGCAATCAAGCCTTGGGCATTATTGAGTTGGGCAATGTGGCGCAAAACAGTTCGCTGCCCATCAGGCTGCCTGAAATATTTGTGCAGGCCCAGACGCCGGGTGACGTCCTGTATGAACCGAGCGGTGTCCAAATCGTGGGCAGTCCAGATGCGTATCTGGATGAAAACCTGCGCTATGTACATTTGCCGACACACACACCAGGCATGTCCGAGGTGATGCTGGCTATTCATGGGCGGCTGACCAATGTGAGTTATCGCTACACGGTGACCGCGTAACGGCCAACCGGTCTTTTGGCTAACGGATGAAGTGACCTGACATAAGCCGTGCGCAAGAACGCGACAGCGTTCACCGCGCACGGCTCATTAACCTGGAAGGGGCGTCGGCGCTCCTGGTAATGCGTAGACGAGGGGGAAAATACAGCCTTGCGAAGTCTCTTGTGTAGAAGCTTCGTCAATGACTTGGTAGTCATCGGCGTCAAAAGCGGCAGCATCTTCTGCAAAATAAAGCGGATGGTGGCGTTCTATGTTTTTGCCGTTACACTGCCATCGCCGTTCATTTTCCTTCTGAGGCTGTGCGCATGAAATTTCGTTTTCTGCTGTGGATGCTGGGTTTGTTGATGGGTAAGGCCAGCCGGACCAATCCGGCGTTTCAGCAGCAGTTGGGTGACAAGGACCTGGTGTTTCAGCTGCAGACCCTGGACGGGAAAGTGGCGCGGCATTTCCGCGTGAAGGACCAGCGCATTACCAGCCAATCGGGTGTGCATGCCGAGCCAGCGTTTGCGATTGCCTTTAAAGACGCCGCATACGGCTTTGCCACGATGCAGGCGAAGAACAAGCAGCTGGCGTTCATGACGGGGATTCAGGACAAGTCGATTCAGATCAGGGGCAATCCGGCGCTGGTGATCTGGTTCCAGGGGCTGACCAAATATTTGAAGCCGAAGAAGGTGTAGGAGCGAGCTTGCTCCGGGCGGCGTTCCGACGAGAAACTCAAGCCCCCCGCGGTTATCCAGGATGCACGCGTCATCGTTGACGACTTTCGCGAGCAAGCTCGCTCCTACAAGGTTTTGGTGATCCTTGTGGGAGCGAGCCTGCTCGCGATGCTTTTCAGCCTTGAGTGAATTGCGAAGCCAGTTCGCGCAGCAGCACTTCGGCTTCGAGGACTTTGCTGACGACGTCGTTGGCTTTTTCGCGGCTCAGGCCAAGGCGTTCGAGCAGGGCGTCGGGGATGTCTTCGTCGGGGCCGGAGCCGATGCCACGGCTGCGCAACAGGCGCACCGACAGGCAGACCAGGTTCGGGTATTCGGCGTAGGCGCCGTCGTAGGCCGGGTCGTGCTGGAAGCGCAGGGCGGTGGCCAGCTCTTCGGGCATGTCCCAGTAGCGCATCAGCCATGAGCCGATCTGTTCGCGGCTGATGCCCAGCAGGTGCTGTTCCACAAAGCTGTGGCACAGGTGCGGGTTGACCTCCAGGTGGCGGCAGATCAGCGAGAAGTGCGGCGGGAACACGTGTGCCAGCAATAGGTAGCCGAAGTTGTGCAGCAGGCCGGCCAGGTAGGTCAGGCCGGCTTCCGGACGCTGGGCGCGCGGCATGGCGCGGGTCAGGCCTTCGATGACGGCGGCGGTGTAGATCGATTGCTGCCAGTACGGCGTGGAGTGTTGCGGGTGGTCCTTGGGCAGGCTTAGGGTTTTACCCAAGGCCAGGCCCAGTGCGAGGTTGATCACCAGGTCGAAGCCCAGCACGCGCACGATGGCGTCTTCCACCGAACGGATCTTGCCCGGCGAGGCGTAGTACGGCGATCCCGCCCAGCTCACCACTTGTGCGGCCAGCGCTGGGTCGGTTTCGACCACGCTGGTGATGTCGTCGATGGTGGCGTTGGGGTCGACGCGCAGTTTGATGATTTTTTGCGCGGTTTCGGCCAGCGGCGGAATCTCGATGGTCGCTTCCAGACGTTGCTGGATGCGCCGCGCGGTGAACGCCTGGACGGCCTGGGTGATTTCCTCGCGGTCGTCATCGGGGCGGTCGAGGTTGGGACGAATGCTGGTCAGGTTTTCGCCGAAGTTGGCGGCGCTGGCCTTGGTCAGCATGGTCGTCTTGAAGTCTTCGCTGGAGATTTCCAGCAGCACGCCCGGCTCACCGGAGTTGATCAGCAACTTCGGCTCGCGCAGCAGGCTTTCGTCGTACAGGCACGGTGAACTGGTCAGCGCCGGCAGACCCGGCAGCAAGCTGAGGTTGTGCTTGCCGAGCATTTTTGTCAGGCGTTCGGTGGGTACGGCGGTGAGGCGGCGACCGGTGAGTTCAGTGAGGCGATTGAGGTCCAGCAATTGGCTCTGCGCAAACAGCACCATCAACGCGCCGACACTGTCATCCAGCAGAACGGCCTGCACTTTGCGCGCGGCATTCAGGCCGTGATGGTCCAGCACTTCTTCGTAGGCAATGCCCAACTTGCCCAGCATCAGCCGAATAACCGACGGAGCGTGCGGGGCGTCGGGTGCGAAGGCAACTTCGGTCATGGTCTGTATCCGTACTTAAACAATTGCGGGAGTATAACCAGCTTGCTTGGGGCCACGCCTCAGAAACCGTGAAGGTTGTCACACCTGGCCGTATTGTTGGCCATGACGCAGCCATCGATCGAGTAGCGGGCTGACGTGGGTCGGCCAGCGCTCGAGCAAAGCCTGGGCAGCATCCCGCACGGCGGGCAGCAAATCGGCATCGCGCATCAAGTCGGCGACCTTGAATTGAAGCAGGCCGGTCTGGCGCGTGCCGAGCATTTCGCCGGGGCCGCGCAGTTCCAGGTCTTTTTCGGCGATGACAAAGCCGTCGTTTGTTTCGCGCATGATACCCAGTCGTTGACGACCGATCTGCGACAGCGGCGGATGGTAGAGCAGCACGCAATGGCTGACTGCACTGCCCCGGCCTACGCGGCCGCGCAACTGGTGCAGTTGCGCCAGGCCCAGGCGCTCGGGGTTCTCGATGATCATTAAACTGGCGTTGGGCACGTCGACACCCACTTCGATCACCGTGGTCGCGACCAGCAGTTGCAGGTTGCCGGCCTTGAATTCGGCCATTACCGCGGCTTTTTCCGCAGGCTTCATACGGCCGTGGATCAGCCCGACCTTCAGCTCGCCGAGGGCGGCGGTGAGGTCCTCAAAGGTGGTTTCGGCGGCCTGGCAGGTCAACTCTTCCGACTCTTCGATCAGGGTGCAAACCCAATAGGCCTGACGCCCTTCGGCGCAAGCGCTGCGTACCCGCTCGATGACTTCGACCCGTCGGGTATCGGTGATCAGCACGGTGTTCACCGGCGTTCGGCCGGGAGGCAATTCGTCGAGGATCGAGGTGTCGAGATCGGCGTAGGCGCTCATGGCCAGCGTGCGCGGAATCGGCGTGGCGGTCATGATCAACTGGTGCGGGCACATGCGTCCGCCAACACCCTTCTGCCGTAAGGCCAGGCGCTGCTGCACGCCGAAGCGGTGCTGTTCGTCGATGATCACCAGCGCCAGGTTCTGGAATTGCACTTCATCCTGGAACAGCGCATGAGTGCCAACCACCATCGGCGTGCCGTTGGCGATTTGCTCCAGCGCGGCCGTGCGGTTCTTGCCCTTGAGCTTGCCGGCGAGCCACGCGACTTCGATGCCCAGCGGTTCGAGCCAGCGCTTGAAGGTGATGAAGTGCTGCTCGGCGAGAATCTCGGTGGGCGCCATCAGGGCCACTTGATGACCGGCCTCCAGCGCTTGCAGCGCGGCGAGTGCGGCGACCACGGTTTTACCGGCGCCGACGTCACCCTGGATCAGCCGCAGCATCGGTTCGTGCTTGCTGAGGTCGTAAGCGATTTCGTTGCCGACCCGTTGCTGGGCGCCGGTCGGGTTGAAGCCGAGGTTGGCCAGGTATTTGGCTGGCAGCTTCGTTGCCTTGGGCATCGCTGGCGCACGCAGGGCGCGCATGCTTTCGCGCAGGCGCTGTTGCGACAGTTGATGGGTCAACAGTTCTTCGAAGGCCAGGCGGTGTTGCGCCCAGTGGTGACCGAGGGCCAGTTCATCGACGTCGGCATCGGCGGGCGGGTTGTGCAGGTAGCGAATCGCATCGGCCAGCGGCGCCAGTTGGTAGTCCCGGGCCAGTTCGTTCGGCAGCCAGTCGGGCAGGCTGCTCGGGCCGAGCAGGGTGAGGGTCTGCATGCACAACTGGCGCAAGCGCTGTTGGGTCAGGCCTTCGGTGAGCGGGTACACCGGGGTCAGGGTTTCATCCACGGGCGGCGGCTCGTCGCCGTTGATGGCGCGGTATTCCGGGTGGTAGATCTCCAGCCCCGAAGCACCGGGCCGCGCTTCGCCGTAGCAGCGAATCCGCGTGCCGCGTTTGAGGCCTTCTTTCTGCGCGTTGCTGAAATGGTAGAAGCGCAGGCTCAAGCCCCCGGTACCATCCTGCAATCGAACCACGAGGCTGCGCCGGCGCCCCATGACCACATCAGCGCCGCTGACGGTGCCTTCAATGACCGCATCCTGACCGGGTCGCAACGCGCCGATCGGGACCACGCGGGTGCGATCCTGATAGCGCAGGGGCAGGTGAAACAATACGTCCTGGAGATTTTCCAGACCGACCTTGGCCAGTTTCTCGGCCATGGCTTCACCGACACCCTTGAGTGCCGTCACCGACACTTGCGACAACTCGCTCATGACCGTTGCTTAGCCCACAGCGGCTTGCGCCGCTGGCTTGGCCACCGAGCACAGGCGAATGGAGTCGGCGAGGATTTCAATCGCTTTCGGGCGCGGGAAGCTGGCGCGCCAGGCAATGGCCACAGTGCGGAACGGTACGGGTGCCGACAACGGGCGCACTTCGATCACGCCAGGGGCGTAGTGATGGCTGTCGACCGCGGACAACGGCAGGATCGAAATGCCCAGGCCGGACGCGACCATGTGGCGAATGGTTTCCAGGGAGCTGGATTCCACCGTGGTGTGCTTGGCGCCGTCGTTGCCTTTGGTCAGGGTCGGGCAGGCTTCCAGCACCTGGTCGCGGAAGCAGTGACCTTCGCCGAGCAGCAGCAGGCTCTTGTCGTTGAGCAGGTTGGCGTCGATGGACTCTTTTTGCGTCCACGGGTGCTGGGCCGGCATCAGCACGTAGAACGGCTCGTCGTAGAGTTGCAGGGTCAGCACATCGGCTTCGCTGAACGGCAGGGCGATGATGATCGCATCGAGTTCGCCGTTACGCAGTTTGTCGCGCAGCACGTGGGTGAAGTTTTCTTCGATGTACAACGGCATCTGCGGGGCTACCCGGTGCAGTTGCGGAATCAGGTGCGGGAACAGGTATGGCCCGACGGTATAGATCGCGCCGACTTTCAGCGGGGCGGTCAGCTGGTTCTTGCCGGCCTGGGCCAGTTCGCGGATGCCCTGGGCCTGTTCCAGTACCTTTTGAGCCTGGGCCACGATGCCTTCGCCGACCGGCGTCAGGCGCACGGCGCTTTTGCTGCGCTCGAAAATCAGCACACCGAGTTCGTCTTCAAGCTTTTTCACGCCCACCGAAAGGGTCGGCTGGCTGACGTGGCAACGCTCGGCCGCGTGGCCGAAGTGCTGCTCTTGGGCGAGGGTAACGATGTAGCGTAATTCTGTGAGGGTCATAGCAAGCGTCCATGAAGTTGCGGGCCAAGCATACCGGCTGCAATCGATAGACGCACGTTATCAGACGTAGGAGCGAGCTTGCTCGTGAAAAACCTGAGACCGCCGTGGGGTGTCAGGCTTCAAGCGTTATCGTTCGCCTCATTCGCGAGCGAGCTCGCTCCTACAGGGGTTCGGCGGTGTTTACCGCCGGCGTTTTTCCAGCGAATACACAAACGGTGCAACGATTTCGATGGAGCCATTGGTCAGCATGTCGGCCGGTGGCTTGGGCAGCGGTTGAGCGCGGCGGATCATTTCCAGGGTGGCCCGGTCCAGATCGGCAGTGCCCGAGGCGCCTACCAGTTCAAACGACAACACATTGCCTTCGGCATCCACGACGAAACGCAGACGGTTCATCCCTTCCTTGCCCCGCGCCTGTGCACTGGCAGGGTACTTTTTGTACTTCTGCAGGTGTGCCAGCAGCGTGCCTTGCCAGCTGGCCTTGGCTGCCAGTTGAGCCGGCGACGGACCCGGGGCAGGCTGGGCGGATTTCTCCGTTGGCGCCTGAGTCTGTTGCGTTTCGGCCGGTTTTTCTTCGGCCGGTTTTTCCTTCGGCGGTTCGGGTTTCTTCTCTACCGGCTTGGGCGGCTGCGGCTTCGGCTTTGGCTTGACGGGCTTGGGCACGGCAATTTCAGCCTTCGGCGCTTCAGCGAGCTTGGGTATCGGCAGTTCTTCAACCGGAGCCGGTGGCTGCACAGGGGTGACGACCTTCGGCGGAGCAGGCGGTGGCGGGGCCGGAACCGGTGCCAGTTCGACCAGCATTGCCTGAGGAGGCAATTCGATGGGCGGACGGGTGGACCAGTTCAGCGCCAGTGCAATGGCCAGCGCGTGAGCGCCCAGCACCACGGCCAGGCTACCGCTGTAACGCGTCAGCTTATGGCGCGTCGTGATCATTTCTTGACTGCCGACTCGAGACCGACCAGACCGACCTTCAGGTAACCCGCCGAGCGCAGGTTATCCATCACGCTCATCAGGTCGCCGTAATCCACGCCTTTGTCGGCCTGGAAGAAGATCGTCGTGTCTTTCTTGCCCTGGGTTCTGGCGTCGAGCGTGGCGCCGAGTGCTTCAGCCTTCACTTCGTCTTCACCGAGGAACAGGCGTTGGTCAGCCTTGACGCTGAGGAACACCGGTTTTTCTGGCCGCGGTGCCGGTTTGGCGGTGGAGGCGGGCAGGTCGACCTTGATGTCCACGGTGGCCAGCGGCGCCGCCACCATAAAGATGATCAACAGCACCAGCATCACGTCGATGAACGGCGTGACGTTGATTTCGTGGTTTTCGGACAGATCGTCGTCTGCCCCTTCTTTCAAATGCAGGCCCATGGCCGATTACCCCACTTTCACCATGTGCGGTTGCGAGCTGCGCTCAGGCTGGTGATCGAGGTCGCGGCTGACCAGCAGCAGGACTTGCGCCGAAGCATCGGACACCTGCGCCTTGTAGCCGGCGATGGAGCGGGCGAACACGTTGTAGATCACCACCGCAGGAATCGCCGCGACCAGACCCAGCGCGGTCGCCAGAAGGGCTTCGGCGATGCCGGGAGCCACGACGGCGAGGTTGGTGGTCTGGGTTTTGGCGATGCCGATGAAGCTGTTCATGATGCCCCACACGGTACCGAACAGGCCGACGAACGGTGCGGTGGAACCGATGGTCGCCAGTACGCCGGTGCCGCTGCTCATGTTGCGACCGCAGGCCGCGACCAGGCGCTCAAGACGGAAGCTGACGCGTTCCTTGATGCCTTCTTTCTCACGGCTGTTGACCGACAGGCGCATCTCTTCGAGGGCGTCATGGACCAGCAGGTTGGCCAGGGTTCCTTCCTTCGCCGCCGTGGCGCTGGCTTCCTTGAGGGAGGCGGATTTTTTCAGCTGGGCGATTTCACCACGCAGACGACGCTTGGCACCCATCAGCTCAAGGCCCTTGGCGATCCAGATGGTCCAGGTGATGATCGAGGCGATGGCCAGGCCGATCATCACGATTTTCACGATGATGTCGGCATTCTTGTACATGCCCCACGGCGACAGGTCATGGGCCATGCCCAGCGTGTTGTCGGCTTCGAGGACCTCAGGAACGTCTTCGCCAAGGGTGTCCGCAGCCTGGGCCGGGTCGGTGGCGGCAGGCGCCACGGCCGGGACTGTGTGGTCGGCAGGAGCGGCGGCTGCGACAGCTGGAGTGGCCGGCGCCTGGGCGTCAGCGAAAGCGGCAACCGGTGCCAGCATCAGGCTGAGCAGCAGGGCGGCCACCGCGCTCCAGGCGCGAGGTCGTTTGGTTGGCGAAGCGGGGAATTGATTGCGTGTCATGCTGGCCGGACCTGAGAGAATAAACGGGTGATGTTCTTCCAGGCCTCGAAAGGCCGAGAACAAAAGTGGGGCGCATTATTGCAAGTAATTCTTGTTAACAGAAGTAATAGCGTCTCTTTTTTTCCTGCATTGCTAGCCGCCTGTCTATGGCCGGCGCTAGTCTGTGGCTTTGCGATGGGAGTTTTCTGATGTCTGCGCCTACTGTTTTGATCGCCGGCTGCGGTGATGTCGGCAGCCGCCTGGCTACACAACTGCTGGCGGCAGGGTGGGAGGTCCAGGGTCTGCGGCGCGACGTTTCACGTCTGCCCGTGGGCGTCATCGGCGTTGCCGGTGACTTGTTCAACAAAGACTGCCCGGACACCTGGCCGGTCGGTGCCGTGGATTACCTGGTGTATTGCGCGGCGGCCACCGATCACGATGAAGCCGGTTACCGTGCTGCCTATGTCCAGGGCCTGGAGCATGTGCTGGAGTGGCTGAACGACTACGGACAGGTGCCCAACCGCCTGTTGTTCGTTTCCAGCAGCAGTGTTTACGGACAGCAGGATGGCGAATGGGTCGACGAGGCTTCGCCAGCCGTGGCGGCGGGCTATTCCGGACGTGTGATGCTCGAAGCCGAGCAACTTGCCCTTAAAAGCGGCATTCCGGCCAGTATCGTGCGCTTGACCGGCATTTACGGCCCCGGCCGTGAATGGCTGCTGACGCAGGTACGCCGGGGTTATCGCGTGGCGGTCGAGCCACCGTTGTATGCCAATCGGATTCATGCGGACGATGCCGCAGGGTTGATGGCGTGCCTGCTTGAGGCGGATCGGCGTGGGGTGGCACTGGATGATGTCTACATCGGCGTCGATGACGAACCGGCGGCGCTGGCCGATGTGGTGAACTGGTTGCGCGGGTATCTGGGCGTGACCGAGTGGGACGACGACGCCAGCGTACGTCGCACCGGCAGCAAGCGTTGCACTAATGCGCGGGCCAAAGCCTTGGGCTGGGCGCCGAATTATCCAAGCTTCCGCGAGGGGTATGCGGCGATTCTAGAAGGCCGCTGCTGACTTTCAGTCACCAGAAACCAAAATGTGGGAGCGGGCTTGCTCGCGAAGGCTATTTATCATTCAACGTTGATGTCGACTGATACACCGCTTTCGCGAGCAAGCCCGCTCCCACATTAAATCTTCTTTGCAGTCAGATCAGGGTTACTGCTTTTCCAGCAACCACTTGCGCTCGCCCGGGGTGAACGAGGGCATCTCGTCCGCCTGTGCCGTGTTCACGGCTTGGAAAATCTCCAGCTCTTTGCCCTTGCGCGCAAAGATCCAGGCGTTGCCCTGGCCATTGAGTTGCAGCCACATGTTGTCATTGCCGCCGCTCATGGATGCGCAATCGCCGGCCAGGCACAACGCATAACGATCGCTGCCTGGCAGGCCGCTCACCTGGCCGTCGGCCTGGAATTGAACCGTGCTGCCTTCTCCGGGGCCGCTGACGATTGTCCAGCCACCGCCCATGTACGCTGAATACAGTGCGCGCTCGAAACTGGCACCGATCGGAGCGCCATCCGGTACCGGAGTCGCGGCGCGATCGAAAACCTGCTCGGGCTCGTTGTCGCTGGCAGACTGGCTCAGTTGCTTGCCGTCACGCTTCAGTTCGCTGGCCGAGCTGCCATAAAAGTCGACTTTCCAGGCGCCGGATTCTTCACCCAGCAGCTTGCCTTCGACGTTTTCAAAACCGTTGGTGTAGCGGGCCTGGCTGGCCTTGGTGTTGATGTCCCATTCCAGGTTCGGGCCATAGGCCTGGAGCGCTTCACGCAGGGGGACGCCTTTGGCTGCAGCATCGATCGCCACCTGGTTGATCCAGGTGCCGCTGATATCACGATCGGCAGGGTTGCTGGCACATCCGCCCAGGAACAGGGCGAGCAGCGAGAGAGCAAGCGCGTTGCGCATGGTGGAATCCTTTCAAGCTTTCTTTACAGCAGAGCAGTCGGCGCAGCCCGAGGCTGCGCCGCACGGATTACTCGATGACCAGGATGGCATCCATTTCAACCTGCGAACCCTTTGGCAGGGCTGCTACGCCGATGGCGGCGCGGGCAGGGTAAGGCTGGTCGAAGTACTTGCCCATGATCTCGTTGACCTTGGCGAAGTGGCTCAGGTCGGTGAGGAAGATGTTCAGCTTGACGATGTCCTTGAACGAACCGCCAGCGGCTTCAGCCACGGCCTTGAGGTTCTCGAACACCTGGACGGTCTGGGCTTCGAAGCCTTCGACCAGTTCCATGGTTTTTGGGTCCAGAGGAATCTGACCCGACATGTAAACGGTGTTGCCAGCCTTGATCGCCTGGGAGTAAGTACCGATGGCGGCCGGGGCCTTGTCGCTGGTGATAACAGTCTTGGTCATGAATGACTCCTTGTAATGGATGGATTGCTACGCACGCATGCGGGTGATTCGAATCACCCCGGTCAAGGCGCGCAGTTTCTTGATCACGCGGGCCAGGTGCACGCGGTCGTGCACGCTGACCACCAACTGGACCACGCTGATGCGACCATCGCGTTCGTCCATGCTGATTTTCTCGATGTTGCCGTCGGCGGCGTTGACGCTGCTGGCCAGCAGGGCGATCAGGCCGCGCTGGTGCTCCAGCTCGACGCGCAGCTCGACGTTGAATTCGCCGGTGACATCCTTGGCCCACGAGAGCTGGATGCATTTTTCCGGGTTGTGGCGGATTTCGCTGATGTTGCGGCAGTTGTCCAGGTGCACGACCATGCCTTTGCCCGCGGACAGGTGGCCGACAATCGGGTCGCCCGGGATCGGCGTGCAACACTTGGCGTAGCTGAGCACCAGGCCTTCGGTACCGCGAATCGCCAGCGGGCCTTCCGGGCTTGGTAACTGTTCGCCCTCGCCCAGCAGTCGGCGGGCCACCACATAGGCCATGCGATTGCCCAGGCCGATGTCTTCCAGCAAGTCTTCGATCAGTTCGAGGCGGTACTCGACGAGCATGGCCTTGACGCGCTCGGCCGGGATTTTTTCCAGCGCGCTGTCGAAACCGTTGAGGACCTTGTTCAGCAGGCGTTCGCCGAGGCTGATGGACTCGGAGCGACGCTGCAGTTTCAGTGCATGGCGAATGTGTGTGCGCGCCTTGCCGGTGACCACGAAGTTGAGCCAGGCCGGGTTCGGCCGCGCGCCGGGAGCACTGACGATCTCGACCGTGGAGCCGCTTTGCAGCGGTTCGGACAGCGGCGCGAGACGACGATTGATCCGGCAGGCAATGCAGCTGTTGCCGACGTCGGTATGCACCGCGTAGGCAAAGTCGACCGCCGTGGAGCCCTTGGGCAGCTCCATGATCCGGCCTTTGGGCGTGAACACGTAGACCTCGTCCGGGAACAGGTCGATCTTCACGCTCTCGATGAATTCCAGCGAGTTGCCGGCGCGTTGCTGCATTTCCAGCACGCCCTTGACCCACTGACGGGCGCGGGCATGGGTGCCTTTGGGCTGCTCGTCGCCGCTGGATTTGTACAGCCAATGGGCGGCGATGCCGTTGTTGGCCATCTCTTCCATTTCGCGGGTGCGGATCTGGATCTCGATCGGCACGCCGTGCATGCCGAACAGCGTGGTGTGCAGCGACTGATAGCCGTTGGCCTTGGGGATCGCGATGTAATCCTTGAAGCGTCCCGGCAATGGTTTGTACAAATTATGTACAGCACCCAGCACGCGGTAGCAGGTATCGACCTTGTCGACGATGATCCGGAACGCATAGACGTCCATGATCTCGTTGAAGGCCCGACGCTTGCCGCGCATTTTCTTGTAGATGCCGTAGAGGTGTTTCTGGCGACCGCTGACCTCGCCCTGGATGCCATCGATGGCCAGGCAGTGGCTCAGGGACTCTTCGATCTTGTTGACGATTTCCTTGCGGTTGCCCCGGGCGCGTTTGACGGCCTGGTAGATCCGCGCGGAACGCATCGGGTGCATGGCCTTGAAGCCGAGGTCTTCGAACTCGATGCGGATGGCGTGCATGCCCAGCCGGTTGGCGATGGGCGCATAGATTTCCAGGGTTTCCTTGGCGATGCGCCGGCGCTTTTCGCCGGACAGCACTTCCAGGGTGCGCATGTTGTGCAGGCGGTCGGCCAGCTTGACCAGGATCACGCGAATGTCGCGGGCCATGGCCATGGCCATTTTCTGGAAGTTTTCAGCCTGGGCTTCGGCCTTGGTCTCGAAGTTCATCTGGGTCAGTTTGCTGACCCCGTCGACCAGTTCGGCCACGGTTTCGCCGAACTGCGCTTGCAGCGCCTCTTTGGCAATGCCGGTGTCTTCGATCACGTCATGCAGCATCGCAGCCATCAGGCTCTGATGGTCCATGTGCATGTCGGCAAGAATATTCGCAACCGCGAGTGGGTGCGTGACGTACGCTTCGCCGCTACGGCGGCGTTGGCCGTCGTGGGCTTGTTCAGCGTAGAAATACGCTCGGCGGACCAGGTTGACCTGGTCCTTGCCGAGGTAGGCCGATAAGCGATCGGCGAGGGCGTCTATGCTCGGCATGATGTCTCCTGCCACAAGCTGTGATCCCGCGCCGTGCCACGTCGACCAGGCATAGGCTTAGACGGCCTCGTTGGACTCGTCCTCGAATGCAGCAAAAAGCGGTTCATCTTCAACGATTTCGGCTTCGGCGATAGCTGCGTAGTCGATCAGGCCTTCAGCGATTTCGCGCAGGGCGACGACGGTAGGCTTGTCGTTTTCCCATGCTACTTTCGGCTCTTTGCCGCCGGTGGCCAGTTGACGGGCACGCTTGGTAGAGAGCATGACCAGCTCAAAGCGGTTATCCACGTGTTCTAGGCAGTCTTCAACGGTTACGCGGGCCATGGTCTTCCTCGTAGCAAATGCAATATGCGCGCTGCCCGGATGGGCGAGCGGACTCAACAGTTTAAAAAATCACCAGCGATTAGGGAAGCGCTGATTTTTTGACCAAGCCCTTCAACGCGCTGCAAGTGCCAATGTAAAGCCCTTGCAACGGTTTTGGGAAGAGCTGATTAACCGAGCAATTCAGCCAGCAATTTGCCGAAACGCACCTGTTGGCGTTTCTGCTGCAGCTGATTGGCGCGGAAAATCGCCTTCAGATCGTCCAGCGCATGGGCGAAATCGTCGTTGATGATCAGGTAGTCGTATTCGACGTAATGGCTCATCTCGCTGACGGCTTCACGCATCCGGCCGTCGATGATCTCGTCGCTGTCCTGACCGCGGTTGGTCAGGCGCTGGTGCAAGGCCTGGAGCGACGGCGGCAGAATGAAAATCGAGCGTGCCTGCGGCATCAGCTTGCGCACTTGCTCGGCGCCTTGCCAGTCGATTTCAAGGATCAGGTCGTGACCTTCGTCCAGTGTCTGCTGCAGGCGGCTTTGCGAGGTACCGTAAAAGTTGCCGAAGACTTCGGCGCGTTCGAGGAAGTCGCCGTGCTCGCCCATCTTCACGAACTCTTCGCGGGTCACGAAGTGATAGTTCACGCCGTCCACTTCACCCGGACGCATGGCACGGGTGGTGTGGGAAATCGATACGCGAATCTCCGGATTGGCGTCGGTCAGGGCCTTGACCAGACTGCTCTTGCCCGCGCCCGAAGGGGCGGAAATGATGTACAGGGTGCCGGTGCTGTGGGTCATGTCGGGGTAGCCTTACTCAATGTTCTGCACTTGTTCGCGCATCTGCTCGATCAACACCTTGAGGTTGACCGCAGCCTGGGTGCTGCGCGGGTCGAAGGCTTTGGAGCCCAGTGTGTTGGCTTCGCGGTTGAGTTCCTGCATCAGGAAGTCCAGGCGCCGACCGGCAGCGCCGCCGGATTTGAGCACCCGGCGAACTTCGATGATGTGAGTGCTCAGGCGATCCAGTTCTTCGGCGACGTCGCTTTTTTGCGCGAGCATGACCATTTCCTGCTCCAGGCGCTGCGGATCCATCTCGGCCTTCATGTCGGCGAAGCGGTCGAGGACTTTCTGGCGCTGGGTGGCGAGCATCTGCGGGACCAGTTCGCGCAAGGTGACCACGTCTTCTTCGATGGAGCTCAGGCGTTCGTTGATCAGCCGAGCCAGCTCCGCGCCTTCGCGCTCGCGGCCGGCCTTCAGTTCTTTGAGAGCCTGATTGAACAGTGCCAGCGCTTCTGCGTTCAGGGCTTGTGGGTCGGTGGCGTCGCCAACCAGTACGCCGGGCCAGGCCAGGACCTCCAGCGGGTTCAGCGCTGCCGGGTTGTTGATCAGGCTGGCGATGGTCTCGGCAGCGGCGACCAGTTGCGCGGCGCGCTCCTGATCGACTTGCAGTGCTTTGCCGGTGTTCTCTTCGGTGAAGCGCAGGGTGCATTCGAGCTTGCCCCGCGATACACCCTGGCGCAGGGCTTCACGAACAGCGCCCTCGAGGTCGCGAAAGGACTCCGGCAGGCGCAGGTGGGGCTCCAGGTAGCGGCTGTTGACCGACCGCAGTTCCCAGCTCAGGGTGCCCTGGACGCCGGCTTTTTCGACGCGGGCGAAGGCGGTCATGCTGTGCACCATGGCGGTACCTCGCAATGCGGATCGGCACAGAACCGAGGTTCCGGCAATCCGATATCAATGAATTAAAGCCGACTGGCAGCAAAGGCGCAGGATTGTAGCGCAGTGGCGCGGATGCGCCCAAACACAGGGTGTGACAAAGAGCGGCAGGCCTTCGCCGACGCGCGGTACAGAGCCATCGGTCGTCGGCGGATTTTTTTAGAAGTGCCCAGTGGCGGCCGTCGGCTCTATAATGCTCCGCAGTTTTCCGTCCCCAGTACAGGTATTCCCTATGATACGTCCAAGTGGTCGCGCTGCCGATCAGCTCCGCTCGATCCGCATCACCCGCAACTACACCAAACACGCCGAGGGTTCTGTGCTGGTCGAGTTCGGTGATACCAAGGTCATCTGCACCGTCAGCGTTGAACCGGGCGTACCGCGTTTCCTGAAAGGCCAGGGCCAGGGTTGGCTGACTGCCGAGTACGGCATGCTGCCGCGTGCTACCGGCGAACGTAACCAGCGTGAAGCCAGCCGTGGCAAGCAGGGCGGCCGTACCCTGGAAATCCAGCGTCTGATCGGTCGCTCCCTGCGCGCCGCGCTGGACATGTCCAAGCTGGGCGACATCACCCTGTACGTCGACTGCGATGTGATCCAGGCTGATGGCGGCACTCGCACTGCTTCGATCACCGGCTCCATGGTTGCACTGATCGATGCCTTGAAAGTCATCAAGAAGCGTGGCGGCCTGAAAGGCGGCGACCCGGTCAAACAGATGATCGCCGCTGTTTCCGTGGGCATGTACAAGGGCGAGCCGGTGCTCGACCTCGACTACCTGGAAGACTCGGCCGCCGAGACTGACCTGAACGTGGTGATGACCAGCGCTGGCGGTTTCATCGAAGTCCAGGGCACTGCCGAAGGCGCGCCGTTCCAGCCTGAAGAGCTGAACGCCATGCTCGAACTGGCCAAGAAAGGCATGAACGAGATCTTCGAACTGCAAAAGGCCGCCCTGGCCGACTGACCGGGCTGCTCCAGACAAGGAGGACACCATGAGTGACGAGCAACTGCCGCTGCCCACGCCGAGCCAAGAGGCGCGTCAGTGGGCCATGTTTTGTCACTTGTCCGCCTTGCTGGGGATCTGGATTCCGTTCGGCACGATCATCGGCCCGCTGATTCTCTGGCAGATGAAGCGCGAGATGGACCCGTTTATCGATGCCCAGGGCAAGGAAGCGTTGAATTTTCAGATCAGCGTCGCGATCGCCTCGGCGATCTGCTTCCTGCTGATGGTGGTGATTATCGGTTTCTTCCTGTTTGGCCTGATCGCCATTGGTGCGTTGGTATTGACCATCATCGCCGGGGTGAAAGCCAATGAGGGTTTCCATTACCGGTATCCATTCACCTGGCGATTGATCAAATAATCACCGCCGATCCCTTGTAGGAGCGAGCTTGCTCGCGATGGTGCATCAGTTGACACCAATGTGGCTGACACACCATCGCGAGCAAGCTCGCTCCTACAGAAAGGCAAATCAGCACCCACAAAAAAGCCGACATCGCTGTCGGCTTTTCTGCATCTGACGCTTAAATGGTCAGCGTCCAGTCGTAGTCCACGATCAGCGGCGCGTGTTGCGAGAACCGCGGCTGGCGTGGCAGGCGTGCGCTGCGTACGAAGCGGCGCAGGCCCGGGGTCAGCAGTTGATAGTCGAAGCGCCAACCGAGGTTGAGCATCTCCGCCTGTTCGTTGTCCGGCCACCAGCTGTACTGGTCGCCTTCGCGGCTGACTTCCCGCAGGGCGTCGACATAACCCATGTTGCCGACAATCTCGTCCATCCAGGCACGTTCAGGTGCCAGGAAGCCCGGAGATTGCTGGCTGTCACGCCAGTTCTTGATATCCAGCTTCTGCTGCGCCACGTACAGCGAGCCACAATAAATGTACTCGCGGCGTTTGCGCCGCTGCTTGTCCAGGTACTTGCCGAAGTCGTCCATGAGCTTGAACTTCTGGTTCAAGTCCTCATCGCCGTTCATCCCCGAAGGAAGCAGCAAGGTGGCAATACTGACTTTGTCGAAATCTGCTTGCAGGTAGCGCCCGTAGCGGTCGGCCGTCTCGAAACCGAGACCGCTGATGACAGCCTTCGGTTGCAGCCGCGAATACAAAGCCACGCCGCCTTGGGCAGGGACTTCAGCATCGCAGGCATAAAGGAAGTAGCCATCCAGTTGGAAGGCTGGGTCATCCAGTTCAAAGGCGGAGGCACGGGTGTCCTGCAGGCAGATGACGTCGGCATTCTGTGCTTGCAGCCAACTGAGCAAACCACGCTCGACTGCAGCCTGAATACCATTGACGTTCACACTGATGATCCGCATAAATGGCCCCAAAAATCGCGTGCGTGTATGATACACGGCGTCAAGCTAATTAGCTAAATCCGTGGTATTTGGGGTTTTTTTCATGCAAGCGTATCAGCGCGATTTCATCCGTTTTGCCATCGATCGCGGCGTTTTGCGCTTCGGTGAGTTCACCCTGAAGTCCGGGCGCACCAGTCCTTACTTCTTCAACGCGGGCCTGTTCAACTCGGGTTCGGCCCTGGCGCAGCTGGGTCGTTTCTACGCCGCCGCCATTGCCGAAAGTGGTATTCCCTTCGACGTGCTGTTTGGCCCAGCCTACAAAGGCATTCCTTTGGCGGCGACCACTGCGGTGGCGTTGGCCGAGCATCACAACCGTGACCTGCCATGGTGCTTCAACCGCAAGGAAGCCAAGGCCCATGGCGAAGGCGGCAGCCTGGTTGGCGCACCGCTGACCGGTGAAGTGCTGATCATCGACGACGTGATCACCGCTGGCACGGCGATTCGTGAAGTGATGCAGATCATCGCCTCCCAGGACGGCGCCAAGGCGGCAGGCGTGCTGATCGCCCTGAACCGTCAGGAACGCGGCAACGGCGAGTTGTCGGCGATCCAGGAAGTCGAGCGTGACTTCGGCATACCGGTGATCAGCATCGTTTCGCTGAACCAGGTGCTGGAATTCCTGGCAGACGATCCACAGCTCAAGCAGCACCTGCCAGCCGTGGAAGCCTACCGCGCCCAGTTCGGCGTTTAACACGCTGGCCTTGTAGGAGCAGCCGGTCGACGCTCGATTGCTCGCGATGGACGTCCCAACAACGCGGGTTGTCAGGCACCCCGCGTTATCGTTGACGTTTTTCGCGAACAAGCTCGCTCCTACAAGGGGCTCTTTGTTTGTGCTGTCAGTGCAGTCTTCGCCATTTTCCTATCAGTTTTAGTGCCAATCCCAGATTGAATAGCGCGAACCCCAGCAGCGCCACGACAACTAGAACGTATAGCGTGCGGTCCACATCGAAATCCCACAGATCCAGTTTGCTGCCACGCATGATTCGAGCGGCGGCCGGCAGGTTGACGTAAAAAAGTGCGGTGAAGGCGCCGGTCAGGGGCAGGGCGCAACCGAGCAAAACGCCTGAAACCTTCTCTCGGCTATGTTTTCTGGCCAGTGGGCCTGGTTGCTTTTCATCCAGTCCCAACGCTTCATGCAATTTTGGCCATGCCAGGTTGAACATGAATGTGGTCAGGGTCAGCAGCAAACCACTGACCGCGACGATGTCACTGAACGGCATTCAGGCCCAGTGTCCGGCACAGCAGCGCGTGGGAATCCTCGCTGATTTCGAACTGCCCGGCACTGCCTTTGCGTTTGATGATGGGTTTGAAAGTCGGCTCGTTCTGGGTGATCAGCATGTTCAGTTCATCGCGGATGACGTCCGAGCTGATCACCACCAGATGCACCGTCTGCGCGTGCTCCGCAGACTCGACCACGGCTCGCATGCTGTGCTGCAAGATCTCGTCCAATTGATTGCGAAAGCGTGAAACCGTGTTTTTCAGCAGGGTTTTGCTTTGGCTCTGAGTCAGCTGGAAAATCGTCGATATCTGCGATTCGGTTGGCAGGGTCTGCCCGAAGTAGCTTTGAATCAGATACAGCAAACGGTCCTGTTTTGCTTCATCGGCCCGGCTCGGCATGCCGCCTTCAACCAGCATTTTCAAGTATTCAGTCAGGCTCGCCTTGGCGATACGCTGTAAGGCATGAGCAATTTCCGTGTCGGAAATCTTCAGGGTTTTCTTGACCGGCTCCTTCTGCTCCTGCTCGAAAGCCTGGGCGTCGATCGTGAACGAGATCTGCATGGCTCAGTGCCTCCGTGGCTATTTTTTGCTCGCAGGGCTGGTTGTCTCGGCCTTTTTGATCTCGACGGATTTGTCGGTTTTTTCCGGATACGGATCATTCAGGGCGTCGCCCTGGCCGGTCAATACTTTCCAGGCTTTGCGCGTGTGAGGGGTCTTTTTGAAATCAGGGCAGGGTGGCATTGATGTTTGCGACGGACCTGAATACTCAAATCCGCAGTCAACGCAGGCGTAGGTGCCTGCTGAAATGTCACTGCCGTATGGAACATGGTCTTTTTGCATGGGTAGATCTCCTGTGGATGCAGGGAAGATCCTATGCAGATTGATTCCTTAATGATGTCGGACGTTTCGTTATCTGAAGTAAGGCATTTCCTGCACGCATAAAAAAGATCGCAGACTTCGTCAGCACCTACGGAATATTCATACATCCGTAGGTGCCGCTGAAGGTTGCGATCTTTTTGACGTTCTTGAATCAGTGACGCTTGCGATTGCTGATCAAGGTGCCCACACCGGTATCGGTGAAGATTTCCAGCAGGATCGCGTTCGGCACGCGGCCGTCGATGATCAACGAGCTGCCCACGCCGCCCTGGACCGCTTCCAGCGCGCAACGGATCTTCGGCAGCATGCCGCCGTAGATGGTGCCGTCGGCGATCAGTTCGTCGACCTGTGCAGTGCTCAGGCCGGTCAGGACCTTGCCCGACTTGTCCATCAGGCCGGCGATGTTGGTCAGCAGCATCAACTTCTCGGCTTTCAGCGCTTCGGCGACTTTACCGGCCACCAGGTCAGCGTTGATGTTGTACGACTCGCCGTTGGCGCCGACACCGATGGGCGCGATCACCGGAATGAAGTCGCCCTTGACCAGCAGGTTCAGCAGGTCGGTGTTGATCCCGACCACCTCGCCCACATGGCCAATGTCGATGATTTCCGGGGTGGTCATCTCCGGGGTCTGACGGGTGACGGTGAGCTTCTTCGCACGAATCAGCTCAGCGTCTTTACCGGTCAGGCCGATGGCGCTGCCGCCATGACGGTTGATCAGGTTGACGATGTCCTTGTTGACCTGGCCGCCGAGGACCATTTCCACCACGTCCATGGTCGCGGCGTCGGTGACGCGCATGCCGTCGACAAAGTGGCTCTCGATCGACAGTCGCTTGAGCAGGTCACCGATTTGCGGACCGCCGCCGTGAACCACCACCGGGTTGATGCCCACGGCCTTCATCAGCACGATGTCGCGGGCGAAGCCGGTTTTCAGCTCCTCGCTTTCCATCGCGTTGCCGCCGTATTTGATCACCAGTGTCTTGCCGACATAACGGCGGATGTAAGGCAACGCTTCGGACAGGACCTTGGCGGTGTTGGCGGCGGCTTCGCGTTCGAGGGTCATTCAGGGCTCCGGGTGAATCAGAACGGTAGTTGGAGATCAGGTGCAACGCGCTTGAGCTGGATGCGGAACACATCCTTGATGCGTTGCAGTTCAGCCTCGTCATCGGCCTCGAAACGCAGCACCAGCACCGGTGTGGTGTTGGATGCGCGTACCAGGCCCCAGCCTTTGGCATAGTCGACTCGCACGCCGTCAATGGTGGTCAGGTCGGCGCCTGCGCCCCACTGTGCGTCGTGCAGTGCATCAATGATGCTGAATTTGCTCTCTTCGGTCACATGGATATTGATTTCCGGCGTAGAAATATCGTTCGGGAAGGTCGCGAACAGCTCTTCCGCCGAGGATTTTTCCTTGCTGAGGATCTCCAGCAACCGCGCGGCGCTGTAAATGCCGTCGTCGAAACCGAACCAGCGCTCCTTGAAGAAGATGTGCCCGCTCATTTCGCCGGCCAACAGGGCGCCGGATTGTTTCATTTTCTTTTTGATCAACGAGTGACCGGTCTTCCACATTAGCGACCGGCCGCCGTATTCCTTGATCAGCGGGATCAGGCGGCGGGTGCATTTGACGTCGAAGATAATCTCGGCGCCCGGGTTGCGTGCCACGACGTCGCGGGCGAACAACATCAGCAGGCGGTCCGGGTAGACGATGCTGCCGGTATTGGTCACCACACCGACGCGGTCACCATCGCCATCGAAGGCCAGGCCGATGTCAGCCTTGGTTTCCTTGACCTTGTTGATCAGGTCCACGAGGTTTTCAGGCTTGCCCGGGTCCGGGTGGTGGTTCGGGAAGTTGCCATCCACTTCGCAGAACAGCGGGATGACTTCGCAGTTCAGCGCTTCGATCAGTTGCGGGGCGATCACGCCGGCCGCGCCGTTGCCGCAGTCGACCACCACTTTCAGGCGACGGGCCAGCTTGATGTCCTGGACGATTTCAGTGGTGTAGCGGTCGAGGATCTCGACCTGGGTGACGCTGCCCTGGCCGCTGCTCAGGTTGTTGGTCTTGAGGCGGTCGTGCAGGGCCTGGATCTGTTCGTTGGCCAAGGTGTCGCCGGCAATGACGATCTTGAAGCCGTTGTAGTTCGACGGGTTGTGGCTGCCGGTGAGCATCACACCGGATTTACCGGCGAGCACGTTGGCGGCGTAGTAGAGCGCCGGAGTCGGAACCAGGCCGACATCACTGACGTGGCAGCCGCTGTCGGCGATGCCTTTGATCAGCTGTGCAACCAGCTCCGGGCCGGACAAGCGGCCATCGCGACCGACGGACACGTTCGGTTCGCCCTGGGCCAGGCTTTGCGAGCCGACGGCGCGGCCGATCCAGTAAGCGGTCTCAGCGTTCAGGAACTCCGGAACGGTGCCGCGAATGTCATAGGCGCGGAAAATGCTGTCAGGGAACTTGGGTGCGATGTTGGCCGGGGTGTTCATCTGTGGAAATGCTCCATCTCGAAAGTGGCTGGACAGGCCGCCGAGTCATTCGACGGCAGGTTCAAACTGAAGGGTATGACGGCGTTTTCCACAGAGAGTTCGTGGTGTGAAAGGGCCATGACGCCCCCGACGGCAAGGGTTTGGCTCGGTAATGCCTTGATTTTCGGTGCTAAACCTTGCAGATGACAATTTGAATTTTGTGGCGAGGGAGCTTGATCCCCCGCCACAGAAGAGCGTGACCGGATCAACGGGTACCGGTATGGCCGAAACCGCCAGTGCCGCGCTCGGTTTCAACAAACTCTTCAACCATCTCGAAATGAGCCTGTACCACCGGCACCAGCACCAGTTGCGCCAGGCGCTCGCCGACCGGCATGGTGAATTCGGTCTGGCCGCGGTTCCAGCAGGAGACCATCAATGGGCCCTGGTAGTCGGAGTCGATCAGCCCCACCAGGTTACCCAGCACGATGCCGTGCTTATGGCCCATCCCGGAGCGCGGCAGAATCAGCGCTGCCAGGTTCGGGTCACCGATGTAGACCGACAGACCGGTAGGGATCAGCACGGTTTCACCCGGCTTGATCACGGTGTCCTGTTCCAGCATGGCGCGCAGGTCGAGGCCGGCGGAGCCCGGTGTGGCGTATTGCGGCAGCGGGAATTCGGTACCGATGCGGGGGTCGAGGATCTTGGCTTGCAAAGCGTGCATGTAAATTAAACCTGGTTCAGACGTTCGGCGATAAAAGTGATCAGCTGGCGAGCAATCTTGCTCTTGCTGGTCTGGGCGAAGAGTGTGGCGTGAAGCTCACGGTCGATGACGCTGCAGGCGTTTTCTTCGCTGTTGAAGCCAATGCTCGGGTTGGCGACGTCGTTGGCGACGATCAGATCGAGGTTCTTGTCTTTCAACTTGCGTGCAGCGTAATCGAGCAGGTGCTCGGTCTCGGCGGCGAAACCGACACTGAACGGGCGGTCGGGACGGGTGGCGATGGTGGCCAGAATGTCCGGGTTGCGCACCATCTGCAGCAGCAAACCGTCGCCGTTCGTAGGATCTTTCTTGAGTTTCTGTGGGGCGACGACTTCCGGGCGGTAATCCGCGACTGCTGCCGAGGCGATGAACAGATCGCAAGGGATCGCCGCTTCGCAGGCGGCCAACATGTCGCGGGCGCTGACCACGTCGATGCGGGTGACGCGATCCGGGGTCGGCAGGTGCACCGGGCCGGTGATCAGGGTCACGCGGGCACCGGCTTCCACGGCGGCTTCGGCCAGGGCAAAGCCCATTTTCCCGGAGCTGTGGTTGGTGATGTAACGCACCGGGTCGATGTTTTCCTGGGTCGGGCCGGCCGTGATCAGTACGTGTTTGCCGGTCAGTGCCTGGCGCTGGAAGCAGTCGGCGGCGCATTGGGCCAGTTCAAGGGCTTCGAGCATGCGCCCCAGGCCGACGTCGCCGCAGGCCTGGCTGCCGGAGGCTGGACCGAAGACCTTGATGTCGCGGCTTTCGAGGGTTTGCAGGTTGGCCTGGGTCGCCGGATCGCGCCACATCGCCTGGTTCATTGCCGGCGCAACAGCGACCACTGCGTCAGTGGCCAATACCAGCGTGGTCAGTAGGTCATCGGCAATGCCTTGGGCCAGGCGTGCGATCAGGTCCGCCGTGGCGGGGGCGATCAGCACCAGGTCGGCCCATTTGGCCAGTTCGATATGGCCCATGGCCGCTTCGGCCGCCGGGTCCAGCAGGTCCAGGTGGACCGGGTGCCCGGACAGGGCCTGCATGGTCAACGGGGTGATGAACTCTGCGCCGCCTCGGGTCATGACCACGCGCACTTCGGCGCCCTGGTCGATCAGGCGGCGAACCAGGTCGGCGCTCTTGTAGGCAGCGATGCCGCCGCCGACGCCCAGAACAATGCGTTTCCGATACAGCCGCTGCATAGGCCTGCCTTTCAATTCGTTGGTGACATACGTGGCGAAACCCCCTCCCCAGGGTGAATTCGCCCGCAAAAAAGATGGGCTACGATATCACAGCGACCGCTACGGAACAGCGGTGCCCACAGACAGGGAGGTGCTATGAGTATTCGCGATTGGCCGGCGGCGGAGCGGCCGCGGGAGAGGTTGCTTGAACAGGGCTCGGGAAGTCTTTCGGACGCCGAACTGCTGGCGATTTTTTTACGAACGGGCGTGGTGGGCAAAAGCGCGGTAGATCTGGCGCGGCACCTGTTGAACCAGTTTGGCAGCCTGCGCTCGCTGCTTGAAGCCGACCAGGAAACGTTCAGCAAGCAACTGGGGCTTGGTCCGGCGAAATTTGCCCAACTGCAAGCTGCTCAAGAAATGAGCAGGCGTCATCTGGCCGAGCGTGCGCGCCAAAAATCGGCACTGGAGAATCCTCAGGCGGTTCGCGAGTACCTGAAATCGATGCTGCGCCACGAGCCACACGAGGTGTTTGGTTGCCTGTTTCTCGATTCCAGGCATCAGGTGCTGGGGTTTGAGACGCTGTTTCGTGGCTCCATCGACAACACCAGCGTGCATCCGCGAGAGGTGGTCAAGCGCGCCTTGGCCAACAACGCAGCGGCTTTGATCCTCTGCCACAACCACCCGTCGGGTAACTCCGATCCCAGCCAGGCCGACCGAGTGCTCACCAAGCGCCTGCAAAAGGCGCTGGAGCTGATTGACGTGCGGGTGCTGGATCACTTCATCATCGGTGATGGCGACCCGCTGTCGATGGCTGAGTATGGCTGGATGTGAATGATTCACTGTAGGAGCGAGCTCTGCTCGCGATGGTGGCCGGGGCACCGCTTTCATTCAGGCGGCCCTCGTCATCGTTGAAGTCCATCGCGAGCAGAGCTCGCTCCTACAGGGGTTCAGCCGTTTATTTCAGGTTCACCCTGGAGTAGTCCTGCCGACCGAACGGGCTGACCGAGTACCCCTCGACATCCTTGCGCGTCAGGGCGAAGGCCGTCGGGTGGGCCAGGGGTAGCCACAGCGCCTGCTGCTGGATCTGCGCCTGGGCCTGTTCGTAGAGCTTGCTGCGCACACCTTGCTCGCCGGTGGTCTTGCCGGCGCTGATCAGCTTGTCCAGGTCCTGGTTGCAGTAGCGGGCGAAGTTGGTGCCGGATTTGACCGCGGCGCAGGAAAACTGCGGCGTGAGGAAGTTGTCCGGGTCGCCGTTATCGCCAGCCCAGCCCATGAACAGCAAGTCGTGTTCACCGGCCTTGGCGCGGCGGATCAATTCGCCCCATTCGATTACGCGGATCTCGGCCTGAATGCCGATTTCCGCGAGGTCAGACTGCAGCAGTTGGGCGCCGAGGCTTGGGTTGGGGTTGAGCAGGCTGCCGGAAGGGCGGGTCCAGATGGTGGTCTGGAAGCCGTCCTTGAGTCCGGCCTTGGCCATCAATGCCTTGGCTTTTTCGATGTCACGGGGATACCCCGGCAGGCTTTTCGCGTAGCTCCAGGTGTTTGGCGGGTAGGGGCCGTTGGCGGCTTCGGCAGTGCCTTCGAACACGGCTTTGAGGTAATTGGCCTTGTCGAACGCCAGGTTGATCGCCTGGCGCACCTCAGGTTTGTCCAGCGGTGGATGCTGGCTGTTGATGCCGACGAATGCGGTCATGAACGCGTCAGTCTTTTCGACTTTCAGGGTCGGCTCTTTCAGCGCGGCCTGTACGTCCAGTGGCTTTGGCGACAGGGCAATCTGGCATTCGTTGTTACGCAGTTTCTGCAGGCGCACGTTGGCGTCCGGGGTGATGGCGAAGATCAGCGGGTCCACCGACGGTTTGCCACCGAAGTAATCCGGGTTGGCCTTGTAGCGGATCGAGGCGTCCTTCTGAAAACGGGTGAACACGAAAGGCCCCGTGCCGATTGGTTGGCTGTTGAGCTTCTCGGGCGTGCCGGCCTTCATCAGTTTGTCGGCGTATTCGGCCGAATAGATCGAGGCGAAGCCCATGCTCAGGGTCGCCAGGAAGGTCGAGTCCGGGTGGTCGAGGGCGAAACGCACGGTCTGCGGATCAAGGGCGTCGATCTTCTTGATCAGTGCAGGCAACTGCATCGATTGCGCATGCGGAAAGCCGCTCTGGGCGACCTTGTGCCACGCATTGGCCGGGTCGAGCATGCGGTCGAAGCTGAAAATCACGTCTTCGGCATTCAGGTCGCGCGTCGGAGTGAAGTACTCGGTGCGATGGAATTTCACCTGCGGGTGCAATTTGAACACGTAGGTCAGGCCGTCGGGGCTCACTTCCCAGCTGTCGGCGAGGCTGGCAACCACTTTGCCACTGGCCGTGTCGAAGTCCACCAGGCGATTCATCAACACATCGGCCGAGGCGTTGGTGGTGGTCAGCGAGTTGTACTGCACCACGTCGAACCCTTCAGGGCTGGCCTCGGTGCAGACGCTCAGGGCGGCAGCAAAGGCCTGTGGGCTCAGCAGAAGCGGGGCGAGCAACAGCGGTAGGGCAGCAAGGCGCATGGTCGGTTCCTTTACAGATCGAAGGCCCATCTGCAAGTGCAGTCTGGAAAAGGCTTACCCTAGTGGGCTCTTTTGTAAATGACTATCCCCTTTTTCATTTTGAGGTGACTATAGGCGCCTGATTTTGCTGTGCCCGCTTGGGAAACCCGCGATTGAGGTGTCTGGCAGATTTTCTGCGACGAGCGGTCGCAAGCGCCGACAGCCTTTATCCAAAGCGCTTGAGGCAGGAAAAAACGGGTTTTTATCAGTTCAAGGCACAGCGAATGTTGTTGCTCCCCAGTCTTTCTGGTATAAAGCAGCGCTCTTTTCTAGGGGCCCGGTTCCTTCACTGTAGGTGTAGCCGGTAAGACCTCTAAAGAATCGCGGCGCCTGGCGCCACAATGACTAGAGATTAAGCGGCCAACCCATGCCGGGTTGGGCATGTGGTTTTAGAGGGCTGAGGCATGTCTAGAGTATGTCAAGTTACCGGTAAGGGTCCGGTGACTGGGAATAACATTTCCCACGCAAACAACAAAACCCGTCGTCGTTTCCTGCCGAACCTGCAGCATCACCGCTTCTGGGTTGAAGAAGAGAAACGTTTCGTGCGTCTGCGCGTATCTGCCAAAGGCATGCGCATCATCGACAAGCGTGGCATCAGTGTCGTGCTGGCCGAACTTCGTCGCGATGGCAAGGTTTAAGGGAGCTAATCATGCGTGAATTGATTCGTTTGATTTCGAGCGCCGGTACTGGTCACTTCTACACTACCGACAAGAACAAGCGTACTACTCCGGACAAAATCGAGATCAAGAAATATGATCCGGTTGTTCGCAAGCACGTGATCTACAAGGAAGGCAAAATCAAGTAATTGATTTTTCCCTCTTACGAAAAAGGCCCGTATCGCGAGATACGGGCCTTTTTTGTTGCCTGTGGGTTATGCGGTGCCTGTCAGGGCTCCTTCGCGAGCAAGCCCGCTCCCACACGCACATGTGGTGTTCACTGAAGCTTGAATGTGGGAGCGGGCTTGCTCGCGAAGGGGTCAGCCCTGACAACGCAAGTCTTCAAGCCTTCTGTTCAAACGCCACATAGATCTTGCGGCATGGCTCCAGCACTTCCCAGGTGCCGCGAAAGCCTGCCGGGATCACAAAGCGATCACCCACGCGCAGCGTCTTGGCGTTGCCGTCGAGGTCACGTATCACGGAAACCCCCTGCACGATTTCGCAGTATTCGTGTTCGGTGAAGTTCACCGTCCACTGGCCGACAGCCCCTTCCCACACGCCGGCGTTCAATTGGCCGCAAGGGCTGTTGTAATGGTTGTACACCACTTGCTCGGGATCACCTTTCAGTACTTTGGTCGGATCCGGGCGATAGCGTTCGGCGGCGGTGGTGGCCTGGCTGAAGTCGACGATATTCTGGATGCTCATTGTTGTATTCCCCCGTGAATGCGACGCGAGTGGTTGGTAGAAGCAAAGTCTATGTTTATTAAAATGAACATCGCAAGGCCGTTTGCCGGCGTTATGTCAAATATATTGAAACTTCACCTGCCGCTGGTTTAGGGTGGTGGTTGCCTTGGGCCGACAAGCAGGCTGGCCGGGCAGAATTCCTGACAGCGCCCGCGAAGAACGCGGGTGTCGTATCAATAAGAGGAGGACACTCGCATGACCACCCTGACCCGTGCCGACTGGGAACAACGTGCCCGCGACCTGAAGATCGAAGGCCGCGCCTATATCAATGGCGAATACACCGACGCCGTTTCCGGCGAGACCTTCGAGTGCATCAGCCCGGTCGATGGCCGTCTGCTGGGCAAGATTGCCAGCTGTGACGCCGCCGATGCCCAGCGCGCTGTGGAAAACGCCCGCGCCACGTTCAATTCCGGTGTCTGGTCGCGCCTGGCGCCAACCAAGCGCAAATCCACCATGATCCGTTTCGCCGGCCTGCTCAAACAGCACGCCGAAGAGCTGGCCCTGCTTGAAACCCTGGACATGGGCAAGCCGATCAGCGATTCCCTGTACATCGACGTTCCCGGCGCGGCGCAAGCCCTGAGCTGGAGCGGCGAAGCCATCGACAAGATCTACGATGAAGTAGCGGCCACCCCGCACAATCAACTGGGCCTGGTGACCCGTGAGCCGGTGGGGGTTGTTGGCGCCATCGTGCCGTGGAACTTCCCGCTGATGATGGCGTGCTGGAAACTGGGCCCGGCGCTGTCCACCGGTAACTCGGTGATCCTCAAGCCGTCCGAAAAATCCCCGCTGACCGCCATCCGTATCGCTGAACTGGCTGTCGAAGCCGGCATCCCGAAAGGCGTGCTGAACGTATTGCCGGGTTACGGTCACACCGTCGGCAAGGCCCTGGCCCTGCACAACGACGTCGATACCCTGGTATTCACCGGCTCGACCAAAATCGCCAAGCAACTGTTGATCTACTCCGGCGAGTCGAACATGAAGCGCGTCTGGCTCGAAGCCGGCGGCAAGAGCCCGAACATCGTGTTCGCCGATGCGCCGAACCTGCAGGATGCTGCCGAAGCCGCTGCTGGTGCCATCGCCTTCAACCAGGGCGAAGTTTGCACCGCCGGTTCGCGCCTGCTGGTGGAGCGTTCGATCAAGGATAAATTCCTGCCGCTGGTGATCGAGGCGCTGAAGGCCTGGAAGCCGGGCAATCCGCTGGATCCGGCGACCAATGTTGGCGCGCTGGTCGATACCCAGCAGATGAACACCGTACTGTCCTATATCGAGTCCGGTCATGCCGACGGCGCCAGGCTGGTGGCCGGTGGCAAGCGTACGCTCCAGGAAACTGGCGGCACTTACGTTGAACCGACGATTTTCGACGGTGTGAGCAACGCGATGAAAATCGCCCAGGAAGAAATCTTCGGCCCGGTACTGTCGGTGATCGAATTCGACAGTGCCGAAGAAGCCATCGCGATCGCCAACGACACACCGTACGGCCTGGCTGCCGCGGTCTGGACTGGCGACATTTCCAAGGCTCACCTCACCGCCCGTGCACTGCGTGCCGGTAGCGTGTGGGTCAATCAGTACGATGGCGGCGACATGACCGCTCCGTTCGGTGGCTTCAAGCAGTCCGGCAACGGTCGCGACAAGTCCCTGCACGCGTTCGACAAATACACCGAGCTGAAGGCGACCTGGATCAAGTTGTAAGTCAGTGAGGGAGGCCTGTTGAGTAACAGGCCTCCCGAACGACGCAGATCCCCTGTGGGAGCGGGCTTGCTCGCGAAGGCGGTGTATCAGCCAACATTGATGTTGGATGTGATGACCTCTTCGCGAGCAAGCCCGCTCCCACAGTTGTTTGTATGGCCTGAAAAATAATTATCCACAGGAGCGTGGAATATGCGTTGGGCGACTTATTTCGCCGTTTTGGCATCTGTCCTGAGCGTCGGCCTGGCCCTGGGTGTCAGCATGCCACTGGTGTCGTTTCGCCTGGAGAGCTGGGGCTACGGCTCGTTTGCCATTGGCGTGATGGCTGCGATGCCGGCCATCGGCGTCCTCTTGGGGGCGAAAATCTCCAGCCATCTGGCGGCACGATTCGGCACGGCCAATCTGATGCGCCTGTGTCTGTGGGGCGGGGCGGTTTCGATCGGTTTGCTCGCACTGTTGCCGAGCTATCCGGTCTGGTTGGTGCTGCGGCTGATGATCGGGGTGATCCTGACCCTTGTATTCATCATCGGTGAAAGCTGGATCAATCAACTGGTGGTCGAGCAATGGCGTGGGCGGCTGGTGGCGCTGTATGGCAGCAGCTACGCACTGAGTCAGCTGGCGGGGCCGGTGTTGCTTGGCTTCCTCGGTACCGGGCACGATTATGGCTTTTGGGTGGGTGTCGGATTGTTGATGGCGGCTCCATTCTTGTTGCTGGGGCGCAGTGGTGCGCCGAGCAGCGAGGCCAGCAGCGTGACCTTGAATGATTTGCTCGCCTTCTGTCGTGGCTTGCCGGCGATTGCCTGGGCGGTGTCATTGTTCGCCGCGTTCGAGGCGATGATTTTGACGCTGCTGCCGGTCTATTGCCTGCGGCAGGGCTTCACCACGGAGATCGCCCTGGCGATGGTCAGTACGGTGGTGGTCGGCGATGCGGTGCTGCAATTGCCGATTGGTGCGTTGGCCGATCGCTTGTCGCGACGCGCATTGTTCACCGGTTGTGCGGTGGTTTTACTGATCTCGAGCCTGGCGATTCCGATGCTGATCGACACGCTGTTGATCTGGCCATTGTGGGTGTTGTTCGGCGCCAGCGCCGGCGGGTTGTTCACCTTGTCACTGATCCTGATCGGCGAGCGCTATCGTGACGACGCACTGGTGCGCGCCAACGCGCATATTGCCCAGCTGTGGGGGATTGGTTGTCTGATCGGGCCGTTGCTGGCGGGTGCCGGCAGCCAGTGGATCAGCGGCCATGCGTTGCCGTTGCTGATGGCGGTAGGGGCCTTGGGCGTGTTGATCGTGGTGTCGCGGCAAGGGGCGTTTGGTGCGCTTGCCGAGCCGGCCTAGAGCATTTTCTCCAGGCCAACCGTGTTGCTCAGCCACGCATTGAAGCGCCGCCACCAACTCCCTGGCTCCTTGGTCAGGGTGTGCTTTTTTCCGTCGTCTTCGGTGGTCCAGACGATCTGATCGTTTTCCAGCTCCACCTGGTAGCTCAGGGCTGGCGCCATACCCTGCAGCGCCAGTTCGCGGACCCCTGCGGCCAACTCCGGACTGTCCACCAGCACGCCGACTTCGGTGTTCCACAGCACCGAGCGCGGATCGAAATTGAACGAGCCGATAAAGGATTTCTGCTGGTCGAAGATCATCGCCTTGCTGTGCAGGCTGGAGTCGGAGCCGCGAAAGGAGCTACCGGAAAACAGATGCGGTCCGCTTCCGCCGCCGCCTTCCTCGCCGGGTTGGCGGCGCAACTCGTAAAGCTTCACGCCATGTTCCAGCAGTGCCCTGCGGTAGGGCGCGTAACCGCCGTGTACCGCGGGAACGTCCGTGGCTTCCAGTGAATTGGTGAGCAATCTCACCGAAACGCCGGCGTCGGCGCGCCCAGTCAGGTACACCAGGCCAGGCTGGCCGGGCACAAAGTAGGCCGAGATCATGATCAGCTCTTTGCTGACATGATCGAGTTCAGGTGCGAGATGCGTGGTCAGCAGCAACTGCGGATCGGGTTCGCCCTTGGCCAGTACCTTGCTCGGCGCATCCCACAATGCCTGGTTCCAGGCCCAGACCAGCTCGCGACGCCAGATGTCCAGGCGCGGGTGTGTGGTGAAGGTCATCAGGTGTTTGTAGAGCGCGTGATTCTGTTTGCGTGTTTGCGCCAGGGACTCTTCCAGTCGGGTGCGGGTGTTTTCCAGGTCCTTGGCGGTGGGTTTGCTCGACAGGAATTCGTCGATCGGCTTGCTCAGGGCGCTGTTCCAGTACTGGTCGAAACTGTGCCCGAGTTGCTCGGCAACCGGGCCGACACTGAGCATGTCGATGTCAGTGAAATTCATCTTGGTCTCGGCATCGTAATACTCGTCCCCCAGATTTCGTCCGCCGACGATGGCCATGCTGTTGTCCGCCAGCCACAACTTGTTATGCATGCGTCGATGCTGTTGCGACAGGTTGAACAGCCGGCCCACGGTACGCGTCACGCCGGTGCTGCGGCCAAGATTCAGCGGATTGAATACGCGGATCTGGATTTTCGGGTGCGCGGCAAGGGTGGCAATGACCCGGTCCAGGCCGTCGCTGGCGGTGTCGTCGAGCAGTACCCGCACCCGTACGCCCCGGTCGGCGGCCTTGAGCAATTCCTCGATCAACATGCGCGTGCTGATGCCGTCGTGCACGATGTAGTACTGCAAGTCGAGACTGCTTTGGGCGTTGCGGATCAGCTCGGCGCGGGCGGTGAAGGCCTCGGTACTGTCCGATAGCAGGCGAAAGCCTGATTGTCCCTTGTAAGGAGCGGCCTGCGCCTGGACCGAGCGGCCGAATGCGGAGTCTGAAGCCGGCAGCGCCTGGCTGGGTTCGCGTCGAACGTCGAAGCTGGAGCAACCGCCCAGGAGCGTGGCGAGCAGCAGAAGAGCAAGCAGGGGCTGTCTGACTCTCACGTAGGATCGTTCCGTTTGGCTGCGCAGATAGGCATATGGACGCCGATTCCCGAATAAAAGTCAGTCGCTGAGCTGATCGGTTTCCGCCAGCAGTTTGATCGCTGTCGCGCCGACCTTGCGCACCGCGTCTTCGATCTGCGGTGTTGGCTTGGCAGCGTAGTTCATGCGCAGGCAATTGCGGTACTTGCCCGAGGCGGAAAAAATACTGCCCACGGCAATCTGTACGCCCTGGTCGTGCAGTGCCCGATTCAGTTTCAGGGTGTCGAAGCTTTCCGGCAGCTCGACCCACAGCATGAAGCTGCCTTGCGGGCGACTGGCGCGGGTGCCGGCCGGGAAGTAGCGGGTTACCCAATCGATCATCATGTCGCGATTGCGCTGGTATTGCGTACGCATCCGCCGCAAATGCGGTTCGAAATGGCCACCTTTGAGGAATTCGGCAATGGCGATCTGCGGTTGTGGCGCGGTGGAGCCCGTGCTGATGTATTTCATGTGCAGCACGCGTTCCAGATAACGGCCCGGTGCGACCCAGCCGATGCGCAGGCCCGGCGCCAGGGTCTTGGAAAACGAACTGCACAGCAGGACACGACCGTCCTCGTCGAAGGATTTGATCGTGCGCGGACGCGGATAGGTGTAGGCCAGTTCGCCATACACATCGTCCTCGATGATCGCCACGTCAAAGCGCTGCGCAAGCGTCAACAGCGCGCGTTTGCGCGACTCGGGCATGATGTAGCCCAGTGGGTTGTTGCAGTTGGGGGTCAACTGTATGACCTTGATCGGCCACTGCTCCAGGGCCAGTTCCAGCGCTTCGAGGCTGATGCCGGTCAGCGGATCGGTGGGGATTTCCAGGGCTTTCATGCCCAGGCCCTTGAGGGTCTGCATGGCGCCGTGGAAGCTTGGCGAGTCCACCGCCACGATGTCTCCCGGCTGGCAAATCGCACGAATGCTGGTGGACAGCGCTTCATGGCATCCAGTGGTGACCACCAGATCGCTGGCACCCAGTTGGCAGCCGGAATCGAGCATCAGGCGAGCGATCTGTTCGCGCAGTTCGAGGTTACCGTGGATATTGTCGTAATACAGGCCAGGCATGTCCTGCCGCCGGCTGATTCGCGCCAGGTCGCGCAGCAGCGGCTTCATGGTCGGGCTGGTGATGTCCGGCATGCCGCGCCCCAATTGCACCACGTCTTTGCGCGGCACCGCGCGAATCAGTTCCAGCACCTGATCCCATTGAGAGATATCCACCGGGCGCTGGGCCGGGCGACCGACCGCCGGCAAATCCGGCAGTTCGCGGCTGGCGGGAACAAAGTACCCGGACTTGGGCCGTGGCGTGGCCAGCCCGCTATCTTCCAGCACCCGATAGGCCTGCTGCACCGTGCTCAGGCTGACACCGTACTCGACGCTCAGCGCCCGTACCGAAGGCAGCCGGTCACCGGGGCGATAGAAGCCCTGTTCGATACGCGTGCCGAGCAACTCGGCGAGGTTGACGTAAAGGGTCATGGTGCAGCCTCGATAGGGATGATTCGGTTAACCAGTACAGATAGGGCAAAAAATCGGGATTCAGTGGCGGAATCGGTAAATCTGTATGGATTTAATACGGTTGCTTTGAATCTGTAATGCTTTTGCGCGCCCACGCATCATGGAACCTCTGGCTACCCAAGTAAACAGGAGCATCCACGATGAACGGTTTGAGCGATGTGCGGCTGACGTTACGCAGTCAGGAGCTGGCGACAGGACAGAACAACGGCACGCGGGAGGCGGGCATGCATCATGCGCCGTCCGGCCTGAGTCGCTGGGACCGGTTCTGGCGTCGCCTGCACACGCGCAAGGCGTTGCTGTCGCTGACGGCCGACCAGCTCAAGGATGTCGGGCTGACGCGGGAACAGGCGCAGGAGGAGGGGCTGAAGCCTTTCTGGCGGATCTGAGATTTGCGGTGTTTTTCAGGGCCACTTCGCGAGCAAGCCCGTTCCCACAGGGGATTTGTGTTCCTCTGTGGGAGCGGGCTTGCTCGCGAAGGCGTCAGAGCTGACACCGACAATCTTTCAGACCAACTCTTTAAACCGATGCCACAACATCCCCAGCGCCAGTAACGGCGAACGCAAAAGCCTGCCGCCGGGGAAGGTGATGTGCGGCACCTTGGCAAACAGATCGAAGCCGCCGCTGTGCTGGCCGCTGATGGCTTCGGCCAGCAACTTGCCGGCCAGGTGCGTGGCATTCACGCCATGACCGGAATAGGCCTGGGCGTAGTACACGTTCGGCTGGTCCTTGAGTCGCCCGATCTGCGGCAGGCGATTGGCGCCGATGCCGATCATGCCGCCCCATTGGTAATCGATCTTCACGGCGCCCAATTGCGGGAAGACATCCAGCATTTTCGGACGCATATACGCGGCGATGTCTTTCGGGTCGCGGCCCGAGTAATGGCAGGCGCCGCCAAACAGCAGGCGCCGGTCCGCCGAAAGCCGGTAGTAGTCCAGCGCCACTCGCTGGTCACAGACCGCCATGTTCTGCGGCAGCAAGGCGTGGGCCTGTTCTTTGCTCAGTGGTTCGGTGGCGATGATGTAGCTGCCGGCGGGCAGGACTTTACCGCTGAGTTCCGGGTTGAGGTTGTTGAGGTAGGCGTTGCAGCCCAGTACCAGGGTTTTGGCGCGCACCGATCCCCCGGCGGTATGGACTTTGACCTCGGGGCCATAGTCGATGCGGGTCACGGCCGACTGTTCGAACAGCTGGACCCCCAGACGTTGTGCCGCTGCGGCTTCGCCCAAGGCCAGGTTCAGTGGATGCAGGTGTCCCGAACCCATGTCGATCAGGCCGCCGACGTAACGCGTGGAGCCAACCACGGTGTGCATCTCGTGGGCTTGCAGCAAACGGGTCTCGTAGCGATAGCCGAGGCTGCGCAGTTCCTCGGCATCCTCGGCGAAACCTTCCAGGTCACGGGGTTTGTTGGCGAGGTCGCAGTATCCCCAGGTCAGGTCACAGGGGATCTGGAAGCGCTCGACCCGTTGCCGGACGATTTCCACGGCTTCCAGGCCCATGAGTTTCATTTGCCGAACACCTTCGACACCGATGACGTTGGTGAACTGATCGAGGCCGTGACCGACGCCGCGAATCAGCTGCCCGCCATTGCGTCCACTGGCGCCCCAGCCGATTCGATGGGCTTCGAGCAACACCACGCTGAGGCCGCGCTCGGCCAGCTCAAGCGCCGTGTTCAACCCCGAAAAACCACCGCCAACCACGCAGACATCGGCCAGCACTTCACCTTTGAGCGCCGCAAGCTCGGGCTGCGGCAGGCTGCTGGCGGCGTAGTAGGAGGCGATGTGGTCCGGAGCAGGCTGTTGAGCACGGGCAGTCATGTGCGTGGTCCTGATTCTTGCGTTTAGAAAATTTGACGGAGCATAAGCCGGACCTTCCGGACGGGCAACATTGGTCGCCTGGTGCTGTCTGGATCGGGGCTTTTGCGTCAGAATCCGGCTCTATTCCGCTATTGGTCACCGCTGCAATGAGCTGCAACAGCCAGACAATTCGCACATTGCGACAACAGATTCCCTCATTCGAGTGCGTTCCCGGCTGCCATGACTGCTGCGGGCCGGTGACCACCTCGCCTGAAGAAATGTCGCGTCTGCCGCGCAAGACTCGCGCCGAGCAGGATGCCGCCATGGAAGAACTCAACTGTGTGCACCTGGGGCCCAATGGTTGCACCGTGTATGGCGAGCGGCCGCTGATCTGCCGGTTGTTCGGCACCACCAAGACCTTGCCGTGCCCCAATGGGCGCGGGCCAGTGGAGCTGATTCATCCGCGGGTGGAGAAGCAGGTGTTCGAGTACATGGCATCGAACCGGCAGGTGTTGGTCTAGCTGGACCGAGTCGCGGCCTTCGCGAGCAAGCCCGCTCCCACAGGTACAGCGACGATTCTGTGGGAGCGGGCTTACTCGCGAAAGCGGCCGAATAGACACCGCAATACTCAATCCGGAATCGGCAACGTCAGGCTCTCCTTCACTTCTTCCATCACGATGTAACTCTTGGATTCGCGCACGTGGGGCAGCTTGAGCAGGATGTCGCCCAGCAATTTGCGGTACGAGGCCATCTCGGAAATCCGCGCCTTTACCAGGTAGTCGAAATCCCCTGACACCAGATGACACTCCAGCACATGGGGCAATTTCAGCACCGCACGTCGGAACTCTTCGAAAGTGTCGCCGGATTTGTAATCCAGGCTGATCTCGACAAACACCAGCAGGCTACCCTTCAGGTGTTGCGGATTGAGCCTGGCGTTGTAGCCCATGATGATCCCTTCGCGCTCCAGACGCCGGACCCGCTCAGTACAGGGCGTGGTCGAGAGCCCGACCTTTTCCCCAAGCTCCGTAAAGGAAATCCGCCCGTCCGCTTGCAGGATCCGCAGGATGTTGCGGTCGATCTTGTCCAGCTCACGTTTAGTCTGAGTGTTGGTACGCATAGGGGATGCGCCTCCGTGAAAAGGGTTTTTGCCGAGAATTGTCGCCAAATATAGGCGTTTATATAGTGAAAAGCACTGGCAAATCTTTTTTACACTGCGCGCATCTGAAGCTCTGAATAACAAACGTCAGCGGTTAGCCGCGATGAGGGATTTGAAAATGCGCGTCATGGTCTTGGGTAGCGGCGTCATCGGTACCACCAGTGCTTACTATCTGGCCCGTGCCGGGTTTGAAGTGGTGGTGGTGGACCGGCAGCCGGCTGCTGCCATGGAGACCAGTTTCGCCAACGCCGGGCAGGTCTCGCCGGGTTATGCCTCGCCGTGGGCCGCTCCGGGTGTGCCGCTCAAGGCCATCAAGTGGCTGTTGCAGCGCCACGCGCCCCTGGCAATCAAGGCCACTGCCGACATCGACCAGTACCTGTGGATGGCACAGATGCTACGCAACTGCACCGCCAGCCGTTACGCGGTGAACAAGGAGCGCATGGTCCGTCTGTCCGAGTACAGCCGTGACTGCCTCGATGAGCTGCGCCTGGAGACCGGCATCGCCTACGAAGGCCGCAGCCTCGGCACCACCCAGCTGTTCCGTACCCAGGCCCAGCTCGACGGCGCCGCGAAAGACATCGCCGTGCTGAAAGAGTCCGGCGTGCCGTTCGAACTGCTCGACCGCGAAGGCATTGCCCGCGTTGAACCGGCACTGGCCAGCGTCACCGACATCCTCGCCGGTGCCCTGCGCCTGCCGAACGACCAGACCGGCGACTGCCAGATGTTCACCACCAAGCTCGCCGAGATGGCTGCGAACCTCGGTGTGCAATTCCGTTTCGACCAGGACATTCAGCGCCTCGACTTCGCCGGTGACCGCATCAACGGCGTGTGGATCGACGGCAAACTGGAAACCGCCGATCGCTACGTGCTGGCCCTCGGCAGCTACTCGCCGCAGCTGCTCAAGCCGCTGGGGATCAAGGCGCCGGTGTATCCGCTCAAGGGCTACTCCCTGACCGTGCCGATCACCAACCCGGCGATGGCTCCGACCTCGACCATTCTCGACGAGACCTACAAGGTCGCGATCACCCGTTTCGACAACCGCATCCGCGTCGGTGGCATGGCTGAAATTGCCGGTTTTGACCTGTCGCTGAACCCGCGTCGACGCGAAACCCTGGAGATGATCGTCAACGATCTTTATCCTCAGGGCGGCGATCTGGCCCAGGCAAGCTTCTGGACCGGTCTGCGTCCGACTACGCCGGACGGCACCCCGATTGTCGGTGCCACCCCGTTCAAGAACCTGTTCCTGAACACCGGTCACGGCACGCTGGGCTGGACCATGGCCTGTGGCTCCGGTCGCTTGCTGGCTGACCTGATGGCCAAGAAAAAGCCGCAGATCAGCGCCGAAGGCCTGGATATTTCCCGTTATGGCGACAAAACCCAGGAGTCTGCAAAGCATGTCAATCCAGCACCCGCTCACCAGTGAGTGCATGAACTGTTGGTTGTAACCGCTTTGCCCTAAGCCTGTCAGAAAAGATCCCTCTCCCGGTGCTGTTGGTGGTTAATGCTGTCAGCCAGTGCCGGTTTTTTCTTCCCGATAACCCGACCAGAAGTCTGCCGCCATGCGTCCTGCCCGTGCCCTGATCGACCTTCAAGCCCTGCGTCACAACTACCAGATCGCCCGTGAACTCACGGGGGCCAAAGCCCTCGCGGTGATCAAGGCCGATGCCTATGGCCATGGCGCGGTACGTTGCGCCCAGGCGCTGGAAGCCGAGGCGGACGGTTTTGCCGTGGCCTGTATCGAAGAGGCGTTGGAGCTGCGGGCAGCGGGTATTCGTGCGCCGATCCTGCTGCTGGAAGGCTTTTTCGAAGCCGACGAGCTGGCGCTGATCGTCGAGCATGATTTCTGGTGCGTGGTGCATTCGCTGTGGCAGCTCGAAGCCATCGAGAAAGCGGCGTTGAGCAAGCCGATCACCGTGTGGCTGAAGCTCGATTCGGGCATGCACCGCGTGGGGCTGCACCCGGCGGATTATCAAGGGGCCTATCAACGGCTGCTGGCCAGCGGCAAGGTCGCGAAAGTGGTGCTGATGAGCCACTTTGCGCGTGCCGACGAACTGCACGAACAGGCCAGCGCCGAACAGGTGGCGGTATTCGAAGCGGCGCGCAAGGGCTTGTCCGCCGAGGTCAGCCTGCGTAACTCGCCGGCGGTGCTCGGTTGGCCGCAGATTCCGAGCGATTGGGTACGCCCGGGCATCATGCTCTATGGCGCCACGCCATTCGAAGAGGCCAACGAAGTGGCCGCACGCCTGCAACCGGTGATGACCCTTGAGTCGAAAGTGATCAGTGTCCGCGAACTGCCGGCTGGCGAGCCGGTCGGTTACGGCGCCAGGTTCATCACTCCCAAGCCGATGCGTATTGGTGTGGTGGCCATGGGTTACGCCGATGGTTACCCGCGTTTGGCACCGACCGGTACCCCCGTGCTGGTTGCCGGGCAGCGCAGCCAGTTGATTGGCCGGGTGTCGATGGACATGCTCTGCATCGACCTGACCGATGTGCCGCAGGCCGGACTCGGTTCGACCGTCGAGTTGTGGGGCAAAAACATCCTCGCCAGTGATGTAGCCATGGCTGCCGGTACGATTCCCTACCAGATTTTCTGCAACCTGCGCCGAGTGCCACTGCTCTATTCCGGGGCTTAGTGCGCAAGGCTCCAGACCGGAAGTCGCCTCGCTGAGCAGGATTCAGGTCAAGGTGTTGTAAATACTGAACGCTGTCGCCATGATAACGTTCACTATTCCAACATTCCTGAATCCTGGAGGCGCAAGCTTTGGACGTCGGTGAACGACTGCAATCCATCCGTAGGCTCAAAGGCCTTTCCCAGCGTGAGCTCGCCAAACGGGCGGGGGTCACCAATAGCACGATTTCGATGATCGAAAAGAACAGCGTGAGCCCTTCGATCAGTTCGCTGCGTAAAGTGCTGGGCGGGATTCCCATGTCCATGGTCGAGTTCTTTTCCGAAGAAATCCTGCAGGAAAAACCGACTCAGATCGTCTACAAGGCCAATGAGCTGATCGACATTTCCGATGGCGCCGTGACCATGAAACTGGTCGGTCGGGCGCATCCGAGCCGGGCTATCGCATTCCTCAATGAAATCTACCCGCCAGGCGCCGACACCGGTGACGAGATGCTTACCCATGAGGGTGAGGAAACCGGCATCCTGGTCGAAGGAAAACTGGAACTGGTGGTCGGTCTCGAAACTTTTGTGCTCGAAGCCGGCGATAGCTACTACTTTGAAAGTACCAAGCCACACCGTTTCCGAAATCCGTTCGATGCGCCTGCGCGACTAATCAGCGCAGCCACGCCAGCGAATTTCTAAGAAAAGAGGCGTCCTGCCAGCATCGCAGAGGCGCCCGGGCCGTTTTTCCGCCGCAGCCTAAGACCCTTGCGACTTTGGGGTTGTTTCAGTGCGACGGGCTTACCGCTATACTTGCGCCCGCCTGCGAACCGTGGCCGTAGGCGTGACTAGCCACCATTGAGGGTGAACGCGTGAACCTAATTATGAAAATGCTGGCTGCACCAGCAACCGTACTGGCCCTATGGGCTGTCAGTGTCAGCGCTCAAGCTGCGACCAACGACGATATCGCCAAACGCCTTGAACCGGTCGGTCAGGTCTGTGTTCAGGGTAAAGAGTGCAAGGGCATGGAAGTGGCGACTGCCGCTGGCGGCGGTGGTGGTGCGAAAACCCCGGATGAAGTGATTGCAAAACATTGCAACGCTTGTCACGGTTCAGGCTTGTTGGGTGCACCGAAAATCGGTGACGCCGCCGCCTGGAAAGACCGTGCCGATCACCAGGGCGGCCTCGACGGCATCCTGGCCAAAGCCATTACCGGTATCAACTCGATGCCGCCTAAAGGTACCTGCGCCGACTGCTCCGATGCCGAGCTCAAAGGCGCCATCCAGAAGATGTCCGGCTTGAAATAAGCCTGCCACTCTCAAAAAAAGCCGCTTTCGAGCGGCTTTTTTGTGCCCGCGATTCCTGTAGGAGCGAGCTCGCTCGCGATGGTCGCCAACGATAACGCTGGAAAGCTGGCACCCCGCGGTGCTCTCGGGTTCTTCGCGAGCGAGCTCGCTCCTACAGGGGGCCAGCGGCGGCCGATTGGTATTGACTTGCAGCGAAGACCCGGCAAGCTCGGTCCAGGCCCAAGTCATGGAAAGTGAGGGAGGATCCGATGGTTCAGCTGTGCTCTATCGAACAGGCAGTCGATGACGTCTTGGCACGGTTGCCGGTGCATATCCACATGGGTTTGCCTCTGGGGTTGGGCAAACCCAATCACTTCGTCAACGCGCTGTACCGGCGCATCGCAGAGTTGCCCGAGCGACGGCTGACGATTTACACCGCGTTGTGCCTGGGGCGCCCGCCCTTGGGCGATGGCTTGCAAAAGCGCTTCCTCGAACCCTTTATCGAACGGGTTTTCGGCAATTATCCGGAGCTGGAGTTTCTTGCCGACCTGCGTCGCGATGGTCTGCCGGGCAACATTCACATCCAGCAATTCTTCATGCAGCCCGGCAGTCTGCTCAACAGTGCCACGGCGCAACAGGACTACGTCAGCAGCAACTACAGCCATGCGGCCCGTGACATCAACGCTGCCGGGTTGAACCTGGTGGCGCAGCTGGTGGCCAGCCATGCCGAACATCCTGATCGCTTGAGCCTGAGCTGCAACCCGGACATCACCCTCGACCTGTTGCCGATGATCGCCAAACGCCGCGCCGCCGGAGAAACTATCCTGATGGTCGGCCAGGTGCACAACGACCTGCCTTACATGCCCGGCGATGCGGAAATCGATATCGACAGCTTCGACCTGCTGATCGACCAGAAGGACAACACCACACTGTTCTCCACGCCGAACATGCCGGTGGGGTTTCAGGACCATTTCATCGGCTTGCACGCCAGCACCCTGGTGCGCGATGGCGGCACCTTGCAGATCGGCATCGGTTCCATGGGCGATGCGCTGACGGCGGCACTGTTGGCGCGACAAGCCGAGAACGACGGTTACAGGGCGTTGCTGGCAGAGGTGAATCTCAGCCAGTGGGCACCACTGATCGAGCGCGAAGGTGGCATCGAACCGTTCGCCAAAGGCCTGTATGGCTGCAGTGAAATGTTCGTCAACGGCTTGTTGGTATTGGCGGATGCCGGGATTGTGCGACGCAAGGTTTACCCGGACGTGGCGACCCAACTGCTGGCGAATGCCGGCACCCTGGATGAGGCTGCGCAAACCGATGGCATCTCTGTACATGGCGGCTTCTTTCTCGGCCCGCGCACCTACTACGAACGCTTGCGCGAATTGCCGCAAAGCAAGCGGCTCGAATTCAACATGACCCGCATCAGCTACATCAACGAGCTCTACGGCCAGGAAGAACTCAAGCGTTTGCAGCGCCTGGATGCGCGGTTCATCAACACCGCGTTCACCGTGACCTTGCTCGGTGCCGCGGTGGCGGACCAGCTCGAAGATGGACGTGTGCTCAGCGGCGTAGGCGGGCAATACAACTTCGTGGTTCAGGGCCATGCACTGCAAGGCGCGCGCTCGGTGTTGCTGCTGCGCAGCTGGCGTGAGTCTGGCGGCGACGTCAGTTCGAACATCGTCTGGGAGTACGGGCACTGCACGATCCCGCGACACTTGCGCGACATCGTGGTCACCGAATACGGCATCGCCGATCTTCGCGGCAAAACCGATGCGGCAGTGATCGAAGCGCTGCTCAACATCAGCGACTCGCGTTTTCAGCCGGGATTGATCGAGCAGGCGCAGAA
Organism: Pseudomonas sp. WT-JTC; assembly: GCF_056711565.1. NCBI lineage: Bacteria > Pseudomonadati > Pseudomonadota > Gammaproteobacteria > Pseudomonadales > Pseudomonadaceae > Pseudomonas > Pseudomonas sp. WT-JTC. The sequence continues at coordinate 6,480,176 of NZ_CM160042.1, read as the reverse complement.
AATCGGCAAATTGCCCAAGGACTTCCGTCTCGATCCGCGCTTTGCCGATAATAGTCCGTGGCGTTTGCAGGAGATTCAGGCGCGGCATCCGCAGCTGTTTCCGGAGTATCCGCTGGGTTGCGACTTCACCGGGGTCGAACGCGATCTATTGCGGGCACTGAACTGGCTCAAGAGCAAGTTCAAGCTGAGTGAGGTGCTGGAATTGGGCAAGGCAGCGCTGGATGCGCCGCAGGCTTCGGAGTTTCCAGAGCATATGGAGCGGATGCAGCTGACCGATCCGCAAGGCCTGAAAGAAGACCTGTTTCAGCGGTTACTGCTCACTGGCCTGAAAGCCACCGCGCAATAACAGCCAATACAAAACAAATGTGGGAGCGGGCTTGCTCGCGAAAGCGGTGTGTCAGTCAAAGTTGATGTCGACTGACACACCGCTTTCGCGAGCAAGCCCGCTCCCACACTGGTTTATGCGGTGTGGCGGATCAGTCGATAAAGGTCACGACACCACCGGCCAGCGACTTCACGCGAGCCAGCGACTCAACGCGATAACCCTGCGCATCCAGCTCCGCACGACCGCCCTGGAACGACTTCTCGATCACGATGCCCAGGCCCGCCACGGTGGCGCCGGCCTGTTTGATGATCGAAATCAGTGCCTGGGACGCCTTACCGTTGGCCAGGAAGTCATCGATGATCAGCACGCGGTCGCTGCTGGTCAGGTGGCGCGGGGAGATGGCCACGGTGCTTTCGGTCTGCTTGGTGAACGAGTACACGGTCGCCGACAGCAGGTTTTCGGTCAGGGTCAGGGACTGATGCTTGCGGGCGAAAATCACCGGCACGCCGAGGTTCAAGCCGGTCATGATCGCCGGGGCGATGCCCGAGGCTTCGATGGTGACGATCTTGGTGATGCCCGAATCCTTGAACAGCGTGGCGAATTCGTCGCCGATCAGCTTCATCAGGGCCGGGTCGATCTGGTGGTTCAGAAAGGCGTCGACCTTCAGGACCTGATCGGAAAGCACGATGCCTTGTTCGCGAATTTTCTGGTGCAGTGCTTCCATGAAGCTTTCCTCTACTGGCACGGTATGCGCCTAGCTTGTCTAAAAGTGTTCGATTAAAAAGTGGTCAATTCTAGCGCTTTAACATCGCGCGTATATCCGCCAATGCGTTGTTGCCGCGCACGGCTTTGACTTCGGTCGGTGTGTCGTCGTTGCCTTCCCAGGCCAGATCGTCCGGCGGCAACTCATCGAGGAAGCGGCTCGGTGCGCAATCGATGATCTCGCCGTACTGCTTGCGCTTGGCGGCGAAGGTGAAGGCCAGGGTCTGGCGCGCGCGGGTAATGCCCACGTAGGCCAGGCGACGTTCCTCCTCGATGGTGTCGGCTTCGATGCTGGAACGGTGCGGGAGGATTTCCTCTTCCATGCCCATGATGAACACGTAGGGGAATTCCAGGCCCTTGGATGCATGCAAGGTCATCATCTGCACGCCTTCGGCGCCGTCTTCCTCTTCCTGCTGACGTTCCAGCATGTCGCGCAGGACGAGTTTGCCGATGGCGTCCTCGACGGTCATTTCGCCGTCTTCGTCTTTTTCCAGGGTGTTCTTCAGCGCTTCGATCAGGAACCAGACGTTACCCATGCGGTAGTCGGCGGCTTTGTCACTGGAACTGTTGGTGCGCAGCCAGTTCTCGTAGTCGATGTCCATGACCATGCTGCGCAGGGCCGAGATCGGGTCTTCGCCGGCGCACTGCTCGCGCACCCTGTCCATGAAGCGCTTGAAGCGCGACAGGCGATCGGTGAAGCGTGAGTCCAGATGCTCGCCCAGGCCGATCTCGTCGGTGGCGGCGTACATCGAGATCTTGCGCTCGGTGGCGTAGTTGCCCAGCTTCTCCAGCGTGGTCGAACCGATCTCGCGGCGCGGCACGTTGATCACCCGCAGGAAGGCGTTATCGTCGTCCGGGTTCACGATCAGGCGGAAGTAGGCCATCAGGTCTTTGACTTCCTGACGTCCGAAAAAGCTGTTGCCGCCGGACAGGCGATACGGCACCTGGTGATGCTGCAACTTCAGCTCGATCAGCTTGGCCTGGTAGTTGCCGCGATAGAGGATCGCGAAATCGCTGTAAGGCCGGTCGGTGCGCAAGTGCAGGCTGAGGATTTCCATGGCCACGCGCTCGGCTTCGGCATCTTCGTTACGGCAGCGGATCACGCGGATCTCGTCGCCGTGGCCCATTTCACTCCACAGCTGCTTTTCGAATTCGTGGGGGTTGTTCGAGATCAGCACGTTGGCGCAACGCAGGATGCGGCTGGTGGAGCGGTAGTTCTGCTCCAGCATCACCACTTTCAGGGACGGATAGTCGTCCTTGAGCAACATCAGGTTTTCCGGGCGGGCACCGCGCCAGGCGTAGATCGACTGGTCGTCGTCGCCTACCACGGTGAACTGGTTGCGTTTGCCGATGAGCATTTTCACCAGCAGGTACTGGCTGGCGTTGGTGTCCTGGTATTCGTCGACCAGCAGGTAACGCACCTTGTTCTGCCACTTTTCCAGGATGTCGGTGTGCTCTTCGAACAGCTTCACCGGCAGCAGGATCAGGTCGTCGAAGTCCACTGCGTTGAACGCCTTGAGCGTGCGTTGATAGTGGGTGTAGACGATGGCGGCGGTCTGTTCCTTGGGGTTGCGCGCGTTTTCCAGGGCCAGGGCCGGCAGGATCAGGTCGTTTTTCCAGGCGCCGATCATGTTCTTGATCTCGTCGACGCCGTCGTCGCCCGAGTATTCCTTCTGCATGATGTCGGTCATCAGGGCCTTGACGTCGGTCTCGTCGAAAATCGAGAAGCCCGGTTTGTAGCCCAGCCGCACGTGCTCCTTGCGGATGATGTTCAGGCCCAGGTTGTGGAACGTGCAGACCGTCAGCCCGCGACCTTCACCGGCGCGCAACAGGGTGCCGACCCGTTCCTTCATCTCGCGGGCGGCCTTGTTGGTAAAGGTCATGGCGACGATGTACTGGGCGCGGATACCGCAGTTCTGGATCAGGTGCGCGATTTTGCGCGTGATCACGCTGGTCTTGCCGGAGCCAGCGCCGGCGAGCACCAAAAGAGGGCCGCCGACGTAGCTCACGGCTTCTTGCTGCCGGGGATTGAGTCGGGACATAGGTAAATTCAGGAGTCAGTCACAAAATGGGCCGGCATTTTAACAGGCTCAGCGAATTGTGCTGCTCTGTCCGACTTGTGACGTACCACGCTATCTGTAATTGCCGGTTTTGTTACTTTCACGCAGGATGCGCAACGAATTTGCGGCTAATGTTCGTAATTCCAGATACAAAGGGCTCGTTTGGATAACTCATGTCGTTGTCATTGGTTATCGGAACGGCATAATGCCCGTCGCCTACATCTTTGCAGAGTCTAGGGAGCTAGCTTGTCTACGCCTGTCGAACCCTTGCGTTTGCTGCTACTGGCCGAAGAGCCAGCGTGGGCAGCGTTGTTGCGCGAGTGTCTGGTTCCTATGGGGAGCTCGGCCGTGCTCATCAGCGCGCCGAGTTGGGAGTCGGTCAGCAGCCTGTTCGATGACAACCGCAGCGCGGTGTTATTGACCATCCCGCAACTTCAACCGGCGCCGGGCCGTTGCAGCCTGCCGACGGTGTTGCTGCTCGACCATGAGCCGCTGATTCCGCCCGACGGTGTGAGCGACTGGCTGGTGCGCGATCTGCTCGATCCCGGCATGTTGCGCCGCTGCCTGCGCCATGTGCGCGAACGTGGCGTGCTGGAAAACACCCTGCAACGCCTGGCCGAGCAAGATCCGCTGACTGGCATCGCCAATCGCCAGGGCTTCCAGACGCTGCTGACAGCGCGGCTGGCCGAAAGTGACGGTCGTGGCCTGGCCCTCGGTCATCTCGACCTCGACAACTTCCGTTACGCCAACGACGCCCTCGGCCATCAGGCCGGTGACCGCCTGATCCTGCAAGTGGTGTCGCGGCTCAAGAGCCAGCTCGAGGCTGGCGATCAACTGGCACGCCTGGGCAGCGATGAATTCGCCCTGCTGATCGACACCCGTCGCGCTCCCCAGCGTGCCGAGTGGATGGCCGAGCGCATCAGCGAAGCGCTGGCCGAACCTTATTGGATCGACGGTGAAAGCCTGTTGATCGGTTCCAGTCTGGGTATCGCCCACGCTCGTGCCCAGGCCGGTGCGGACCCGCTGATGTGGCATGCACATATCGCCATGCAGCAGGCCAAAAGCACCCAGGGCTGCACCTTTCACATTTTCAACGAACGCATCAACCGCAATGCCCGCAGCATCGCCGACCTCGAAACCGAGCTGCGCCGGGCGCTGCGCCGCGATGAGCTGGAATTGCATTACCAGCCACGGCTGAACCTTGAGGACGGGCAAATCGTCGGCCTCGAAGCCCTGGTGCGCTGGCGTCATGCCGAACGCGGCTTGTTGCCGCCGAGCGAGTTCGTGCCACTGGCTGAGCAAAGCGGTCTGATCGTGCCGCTGGGGTACTGGGTGATTTCCCGGGCCTTGCGCGACATGCAGGCGCTGCTTGAGCTGGGTTTGCCGCCGTTGCACATGGCGATCAACCTGTCGTTCCGGCAGTTCCAGGACAGTCAGTTGCTGTCGACCCTGAGTCGCCTGATTGCCGAGCGCGGCGTCGAGGCGCAGTGGCTGGAGTTCGAACTGACCGAAACCGCCGTGATGCGCCGCAGCGATCTGGTCAAGCAGACCATGGACGCCCTCGGGCGTCTCGGTGTGCGCTTCTCCCTCGACGACTTCGGTACCGGGTTTTCATCCTTCGTGCACCTCAACAGCCTGCCGATCACCTTGCTGAAGATCGACAAGAGCTTTGTCGGTGGCATGGAGCAGCGGGAGGAAAACCGCAAACTGGTCCACGCGATGATCAATCTGGCGCACAACCTCAACCTTGAAGTGGTCGCCGAAGGTGTGGAGTCGCTGGAGCAACTGGAGCTGTTGCGCGGGTTTGCCTGTGATCAGGTGCAGGGGTATCTGATCAGCAAGCCTTTGCCGCTGGCCGAGCTGGTGGACTATTTGACGTTTGGCTCCAGTCAGCAGCCGGTGCTGGACATCGTGAGCTGAGGTTGCCACGCAACCCTGTAGGAGCGAGCTTATTCGCGATAAACCTGAGAACGCCGCGGGGCACCTGCCAACCAGCGTTATCGTTGACGACCATCGCGAGCGAGCTCGCTCCTACAGGGGGCTCAGTCAGGCTGAGCGACTTCGAAGCGCTGCTCTGACCCCGGCTCGCGCTTGATCATCCGCTTCATCTTCCACTCAAACCCCAGTGTCAGGCTCACCGCCGCACACGCCAGGCCCAGCGCCAGGCCCCACCAGACGCCCGTTGGCCCCCAATGCAAGTGGAACGCCATCCACCACGCGGCCGGAGCGCCAATCAACCAATAGCATCCCAGGCCGACGAGGAACGTGGTCTTGGCATCCTTGAGCCCGCGAATGCAGCCCATGGCAATGGTTTGCACGCCGTCGAACAACTCGAACCAGGCCGCCACCGCCAGCAGGCTCACGGCGAGGTTGATGACATCGGCAAACGCCGGGTCGTTGTGGTCGAGGAACAGGCCGACCAACTGGTTTGGCAACAGCCAGAAGACCATGGCGAAACACAGCATCGCCGCCGCCCCGAAGGCAATGCCAACCCGCCCGGCCAGCCGCGCATCCAGCAGTTGTCCGGCGCCGTAGTGCTGGCCGATGCGCATGGTGATGGCATAAGAAATACCCGCCGGGACCATGAACGCCACCGAAACGATTTGCAGGGCAATCTGGTGTGCACCCAGCTGCGTGCTGCCCATGGTGCCCATGCACAGCGCGGCGAAGGCAAACAGCCCGACCTCCACCGCGTAGGTGCCACCAATCGGCAGGCCCAGACGCCACAGTTCCTTCAGGTACTGCCGGTTCAGCCGTGACAGACCCTGGCGCAACGGATACGCCTTATATGCCGGATGCCGGCGAATGTGCCACGCCAGCGCAAGCGCCATGAGGTTGGCGACAATCGCCGTGACCAGCCCGATGCCCATCAGTCCCGGTTTCGGCAGGCCGAACATCCCGGTAATCAGTGCATAGTTGAGCAGGAAGTTGGCCACGGTTCCGCCCAGGCTGATGACCATCACTGGCGTCGCACGGCCGATGGCGCTGGTGAACCCGCGCAGGGCCATGAAGCTCAGGTAGCCGGGCAGGGCGAACGGCAGGAAGATCAAGAACTGCCCGGCCATCTGCACGTTGCTTTCGGTCTGGCCGAACAGCAGCAGCACCGGTTTGAGGTTCCACAGCAGCAGCCCGGCGACCAACGCCATCAGCCATGCCAGCCACAACCCTGCCTGCGTCAGCCGGGTGGCCCCGACAATATCGCCGGCACCCTGACGGATCGCCACCAGTGTGCCGACTGCCGCGATCACGCCGATGCAGAAAATCGACACGAACGAATAGGTCGCCGCGCCGAGCCCGCCACCGGCCAGCGCCTCGGGACTCAGACGCGCCATCATCAGGGTGTCGGTGAGGACCATCAGCATGTGTGCCAACTGCGAGGCAATCAGCGGCCCCGCCAGCCGCAGGATGGCCCGGAGTTCAGTACGTGCTGGATGCTGCATGGTCATCACGCTCGATTATCAAAGGAAACAGGAAAGGGTTGATTCTCGGCGCTCTGCGAGGTTTGCACAAAGGGATAAAAAGGATGGGTAGCATGAGTCAGACTCATGCTTGGGAGTTTCTGGTACGGTAGCCGGATTACGCTATAGGAGCTTTCCTCATGTCTCGTCGTCTTCCTCCCTTATATGCCTTGCGCGCATTTGAAGCGGCGGCGCGGCACAGCTCGTTCACCCGCGCCGCCGAAGAACTGTCGATTACCCAAAGTGCGGTCAGCCGGCACATTCGCACGCTCGAAGAGCATTTTGCCTGTCGGTTGTTTCACCGCAGCGGGCGCAACTTGCAACTCACTGAGTCGGCGCGGTTGATCCTGCCGGGCATTCGTGACGGTTTCACCGCCCTGGAGCGCGCCTGCAATACCTTGCGCGCCGAAGACGACATCCTGCGCATGAAAGCCCCGTCGACCTTGACCATGCGCTGGTTGCTGGCGCGGCTCAGCCGTTTTCGGCACCTTCAACCGGGCAATGAAGTGCAGCTGACCAGCGCCTGGATGGACATCGACTCGGTGGACTTCAATCAGGAACCGTTCGATTGCGCCGTGATCCTCAGCAACGGGCATTTCCCGCCGGACTGGGAGGCTACTTTGTTATTTCCAGAGGAACTGATTCCGGTGGGCGCGCCGAATCTTCTGAACGATCAGCCTTGGGACGTCGCACGCCTGGCCAGCACCGAACTGCTACACCCAACGCCCGACCGTCGCGACTGGCGCAGTTGGCTGGAGCGCATGGGCCTGACCGATCAAGTCTCACTCAAGGGCGGCCAGGTGTTCGACACGCTGGAGCTGGGAATGATCGCCGCCGCCCGAGGCTATGGCGTGTCCATGGGCGATTTGTTGATGGTGGCTGAGGATGTTGCGCAGGGACGTCTGAGTTTGCCGTGGCCGACGGCGGTCGCCAGCGGTGAGAATTATTACCTGGTCTGGCCGAAAACCCGCCCCGGAGGTGAGCGTTTGCGCCGCCTCAGCGTTTTTCTCTTGGGCGAGGTTCGGGCCATGGAGTTACCGGCGGTCGAGCACTTGAGCTGAATCATCGCGGGCAAGCCGGATCAGTCCCCAAGCTAGTCGCACTTGGCATTGCTGGATACTTCCTTGCTCGCCTGTTTCAACAGGTTACCCAACTCAGCCGCATTGGTGCTGTTGTAAACCCGACCTCCGGTGTTTTCAGCAATACAGCGTGACGGGCCGCCAGCACCGATTTTCACCACGTTGACCCGCAGGCGCGGTTGTTCCCTGGCGATTTGACGGGATACCGCGCAAACGTCCTGCCCGCAACCGTCTTCACCGTCGACGAACATCACGATAACCGCATCGTTATTGCGCCCGTCGACCGTGCTCGCCGCGTGGGCCAGGCTGTCGGCCAGCGGTGTGCCGTCATCGGGAACCAGGCCTCGAATCCCGTTGATCAGCCGCGGGCGGTCGCCGAACTTGAACAGACCCTGGTCCGGTGTTCTTTCGCAGCCGGCGAAGGTGATCAGGCGTGTGTCGATCTTCGGGTCCAGCCCGTTGATCATGCCGGCCAGCGAGTCCTTGGCGATGTCCATGCGGCTGGGTTTGGCGGTAAGCCGCATGGTGCGGTTCGGGTCCAGGAGCTTGTTGATGTCAGGACCGTAGAACCAGTCCTCGTCGGCTTTCACTGACTTGATGTTCAAATCCATGGAGCCCGAAGTGTCGAGCACCACCACGAACTGCGGAACCTCTGACTTCGGCGCTGTTTTGCGACATGCGAAGTTGTCCAGCGTCGGGGCTGGTGGCGGGGCAGCCACTACCGGTTTTGGTGGTGGAACCGGTTTGGGTGGCGGAGTCGGCTTGGGTTCAGGTGCCGGTGCCGGTTTTGGTGGCGGGACCGGCTTGGGCTCCGGTACCGGTTCTGGCGTGGGCTCTGGAGCCGGAACAGGTTTCGGTTCCGGCTCCACGACAGGCGCGGGGACAGGCTCAACCGGTTTCTCAACCGGCGTCACTACCGGTGCCACAGGCGCTACAGGCGGAACCACGACAACCGGCTCACGGTGCAGGAACCACCAGAGCCAGAGCGCCAGAAGCAGCAACAGCAGCGCGAGCAAGGCCGCCGCGATCCACCAGCCACGACGCGACGGCGGTAGGACGGGCACGACCGGCGGCATGATCGGTTTGGGCGGACGCTGGTTCCAGCGCACCACCAAAGGCTCACCGTTGAGGCTGTAGAGTTTGTCCAGCTCAGGCGTGCCGAGCAGGCTGCGCAGGTCATCCGCTTCCGTCGGTTGACCGCGTTTTTGCAGTTCATCCGCCAGCTGTCCGAGGGACGTCTGACGCACCTCATAGGTTTGCAGCAAACGTCGTTGCGCGTCCTCGTTGAGTTCGGCATAGGGCGTGGGTTGGCCGCCCAGTTCGGTCCACCATTCCAGTACGTCGCCGCTGCCCATCCGCGGGATGGCAAACAGGCTGGCGACGGTCGGCGGAAAGTGTTTCTGGATGAGGGCGACTTTGGCTTGCAGCGCACTCATCCCCTCCGATGTGGCTTGCGCATCCCTGATGACCCGCTGCATGACGACGATTCCTGAAAAAGTGCAGGCATCCATCGGGATGCTTGCAGGGTGAAAAGTTACTCTTCGTAGCCGAGGCTGAATTGCAGCTGGTTGACCTTCTTCTGCAACGTTTTCAGCTCTTGCTGCTTGGCCGCCAGCGTCGCGGGCGTTGATTTGGTCGTTGGCGCCGCTTGCGAAGCCTTGAGCTGCTTCTCGAGGTCGGCAATCTGCTTCTGCACCTGGGCTTCATTGCCACGCCGGGCCTTGAGCGAGGTCAGCAGTTGCGCCAGCGACTGATTCAACGCCGCCTGGGCTTTCTGCTGGCTGGCCAGATCGGTCTTGGTGCTGAGCTGCTGGGCCTGAATGTTCTCGTACACCTGGCGGAACATTGCGTTTTGTTGCCGGGACTCGCTCAGTGCCAGTTCCTTCTGCTTGACCTGATCGCTGTAACCACCGGAGTAGTCGCAGTTCATCTTGGTCAGCATGCTGCTGTCGCGATTGGTCGCATCGCATTCGCCGGGCTGGCTCGCGCAACCGCTCAGGGCCAGGACGGCAGTGATGAGCATCAGTTGTCTTGGCGTCATAGGCTTAACCCAGGGTGATTGCGGAGCGTTGGCTGTACAGAGCGTCGACTTCCTTCTGCAGGCTGACGACTTTCTGGTTCATTCTTTGAATGTTCATCTCCACTTGCCTGATCTCGGCGCTGGAGCCTTGTGAACGCTCGGCGTCTGCCACTTTGCTGTACTCGGTGACTTTGGTACGCATGTTGGCCAGGTCTTTACGCAGGCGCGCGATGTCCGAATCGATCCCGGCGATTTGCGCCTGGGCCCTGCTCTTGTCGACTTTCTTGTTGGCAATGTCCTTTTTGATCTGGGCAATTTGCGCATGGTCATCATTGATCACTTGCTGAGCGGTCGCAGTCCGGGCGATCACGTTCTGCGTGTCTTGCTGGACGTCGCTGTTCATCTTCGCCAGGCGGGTGGAGGTGTCGGCGTATTCGGCGCGACGTTGATCCAGGTAATAGTTCGCGCCCATGGCCACGCCACACGCGGTAATACCGGCGGCGATGACGCACACGGTTTTGTTGTTGCTGTTGGACAGCGCGCAAGCGAGGATGCCGACACCGGCGCCGACGGCGCAGGCCTGGTATCCGGACTTGCTGAAGAACTCTGCGTCATTGCCCTGGGTCAGGCGCGGGTCGGCACCGCCGCCTTCGCCGTCGTCCAGCATGGAGCTGCCGGTGTTGGCGCAACCGGTCATTAGCAGGCTGCCGGCGACTACGAAAGCGATCTGTAGCTTGAAGCGAGTCCAAAGGCTGCGCGACATGGTGAAACTCCTACGTAACGGTGTTGACGCATTGTTATTGAGTGACGGTTTTGCAGCTGGTCAGCCAGGCTTCAGTGTCGATTTTCTGCTTTTGCAGGAACGCCTTCTGATTGGCCCAGTGGGTGCGCAAGTAAGGTTTGAGGTCTTGCAGCTGTTTGTTGCGGGTGATGATTTCTTCCATCACCGGGACTTGCGTTTCAAGCAGTGGCTGGCCGTACAAGGTAGCCGATTCCACCAGGCTGCTGGCGTAGTAACGGCTGAGTTTGTGCAGGCGATCCTTTTGCTCCTCGAGCTTGCCTTTACGCATGTCGCAACTGGCGTCTTTGTCCGCGCCTTCGCAATTGAGCTTGTAGTTCTTTTGCAGGAAGTCCACGTACTGGCCGTCGTCGAGCATCTTGGTGCACAGGAACGCACCCAGGTTGAGGCTGGCGCGGATCGCCTGATCGCGGGTTTCTTCCTGCTGCTGATTGCTGGCGCGCAGCTGGTTCTCCAGGGCCTGGAGCTTTTCCTTGAGCGCTTTGTCTTCGACGCCCGAGGCGAGGCTGTTCAGCGATTGTACGGTGCCTTTGTCGGCGGATTCGGTTTCCTTGCTGCCGGTGCCGAGTTTCTTCCAGCTGCTTTCGATGCTGGCGACCCGTTCGCGAGAGGTGAGGGTCGGGGAGACCAGCACCAGTCGCAGGCCGGTGGTCTTGTTTTTCACCTGGCCTTCGGCATTGTAATACGGCTCTTCCTTACGCAATGCAGTACGCAGGTCGGCCTGCGCGGTCAGGTAGTTTCCGCCACGGACGACGTAGCCACCGGCCTGACCGTGTTGGCGGTCGAGTTTGTTCAGGCGAAACGGCTCGAACATCATTTCGTCGACGTTACCGAGCATGTCATGCAGGCCCAGCGGGTTGGGCTTTTGCAGACCGGTCAATTGCACTTTGCCGTTGGACGATTGCGCCCCGGCGAACCACTCGTAGGCGTTGATGCCTTCTGGCATCGGGTAGTGCGTGTCGCGGAATTCAGCGGCACCGACTTCCAGCCCGCCGCGGGCGGCGAACTCCCATTCGACTTCGGTTGGCAGGCGCAGGAAACCCTGGGCGCCGTCTTCCTTGGGCAGCTTGCCGGCGGCGTTTTTGCGCAGCCACAGGTTGTATTTGTCGGCGGCCTCAATGGCTTGCACCCAGCTCACTGCCGTTTGCGGCAAGCGCATCTTGGTGGCGGCGGCGGGGCAGGTTGCTTCGGTCAGCGCGGCGTATTGCAGTTGACTCATCTCGTACTTGGCCATCAGGTAGTAGCGGGACTTGTCGTTCTTGGCCCCGGTAAAACTGCCGGCGATAAAGGTCGGGCGGGTCTGCTCGACATAGCCGTATTCCGCGCCGTCCTGACCGATGCTGATCGGGTAGTCATCCAAGGGACCTGCGACCGGAATGAACACCTTGCGAAACACCATCGAGCCTTCGCAGGGCATCGGCAGCACGACGTCGCCAGCCTCGGGCATTGGGTTGTAATACTTCTCTTCCCAGCCCGCCGCCGAGGCATCGAGCAAGTAGCCGAGGCTCAGGGGTAACAGCAAGCCAAAACGTTTATAGCTCACGCAGACTCTCCGCAGGTTGGATGTTGATGGCTCGCAGGGCGCCGATCATAGCCACCAATGCAGCGACCAGGAAGGTCAGGAGCAGGGCGGCAACGCCGTGCCAGACAGTGATGTGGCAAACGAAGGTACCGGTGGTCTGGCTGCTGCCGAGCAGGTAGTCGAACAAATGACTGCCCACGGCATAAAACCCCAGCCCGCCCACGTAGCCGGCCAGACTCAGCACCAGCGCTTGCAGGACTACGAAACCGCCGACAGCCCTGCGTTTGAAACCCAGCAGGCGCAGGACCGCCAGGCTTTTGCGTTTACGATCGATGTTGGCCAGGAACGCGCCGACCATCGACGCTACGCAGCCGATCAGCGCCGCCATGGCGATCACACCGAAGATCAGCCCCAGCACATGGTTGATGGCCTTGACGTTGTCGATGTCGGCCAGTCGGCTCGACGTTTCGATGTGTTGTTCGTTGAGCCAGTGTTCCAGCGGCGCGACCTGATCGATGTCGCGCGCATACACGCGGGCGCGGGCATACAGCGGTTGTAGATTACCCTGAGGCTTGCCGGTGGTAACGCCGAACTCACTGACCTGATAACCGTCGCGAAAGCGCTCCAGATCCAGCAGCAGCGGCGGGGCGACAAACCCGGCAGCGCGACCGAAGCGGGCGCCGTCGAGCACGGCCAGTACCGTCAGCGCCATCTCGCCGCGTTCATTGACACCTTCCAGGCGGCGCAAGGCCCGCAGTTGCACGCTGTCGCCGGCCTTGGCCTGCAAGCGTTGCGCTGCGCTGGCGCTGAGGATCACTTGATTGCCGACGGGGTTGAGTGACGCCAGGTTCAGTTGTGGGTCGCCCGGCTCGGTGGCGATGATTTCCGCACCTTCGACAAACCGTTGCATGCCGATCAGCAGGTCAGCCTGGGTATTGAGCGAGCGAGTCTGGCCGAGGGCAAAACCGGTCTCGGGGCGCAGGCGCAAACGCTCGATCCAGGCCGTGTCGTAGTTGCCGTTGCTGAGCATCTTCACTTCAAGGTTGCGCGGGTCGCGTAGCAGTTCGTCCTGCAGTTGGCTGACCACCCCGTGTTTGAGCCCGAACAGCAACAACAACGGCGCGATCACCGCCACCAGGGAGGCGGCGATGCACAGCGAGACCTTGCGGTCGTGCCAGAGGTCTTGCAGTGCCAGTGAGCCCAGCAGGTGCAAGCGATCAGTCCATCGGTTCAAACAGAGTCTCTCCCTGATGGCTGATAGCGCCGAGTCGCGGCAAGCCGAAATTTTTCAGCAAGGTCCAGTCATGGGATACAACGAGTGCACTCAGGCCCATGCCCGACACCAGGCTCAGGAGCAACTCGAACAAACGCCGGGCGCTGTGAGGGTCGAGCGCGGCGGTCGGCTCGTCGGCCAACAGCAGCAGCGGTTCATGGGCAATTGCCCGAACGCAGGCAACGCGCTGGCGTTCGCCGATCGACAAGGCCTGAGGTTGTTTATCCAGCAACCCTTGCAGGCGCAACACGTCAACGGCGTGGTCGATGTGATCGCTTTTTGCGGGCATCCCGAGCAAACGGCGCGGCAGGCTGATGTTGTCCCGCACGCTCAGGAACGGCAGCAAACCGCCGCTCTGCAAAATGAATCCCAAATGCCGTGAACGCACCGCTGCAAGAGCAGGCTGGTCGTCAGTGGCCAGCAGTTGGGCGATATCCTGAGCGTGCGTCGGGCCCAGCCGGAAGCGCTCGAGTTCCACCGGCGCGAGCAACAGGCCGATGGCTTCGAGCAACGTGCTTTTGCCACTGCCGCTCTCGCCGGTGATGGCGAGGATTTCCCCGGCACCGATCCGCAAGTGCGGCAGTCGCACGTGATGGGCCTGTGCGCCTTCACCACGGCGCACCAGCAGGTTCTTGATATCGAGCATGGGCGTCTCGTTAAGGCATCATTTCCAGAGGCACGGGGTAGACGTTGTCCCGCGCATCGCTGTCTTTGGCTAAAGCTACCCAACGGTCGACATCGGCGTTGTAACGCTGGTAATGCCGCAGTTTGGTGTTCAGCGTGCGGATGAATTTCTCTTGTGCCAGACCATCCCAGCTCTTCCAGGTCTCTTCATCCAGGTTCAGCACTTCACTCTGATAAGGCAGGTCTTCGAGGTATTCACCGAGGACGCCCATGTCCGCCAGTTTGGCGTTGCTGTTCTGTTTGAGCTGATTGGGATCGGCGCCCATGGTCGCCGCCACCGAACGCAGGCGATCGAACATTTCCGTCGGCGAAATCAGGCCTTCGTTGGCGGCATCGAGAATCTGCTTCATCACGTCGCTCAAGTCGCTGAGCTGTGACTTGGTCAACAGCACCCGCACGTCGGTGGTCGGGATGTTCTGCTTGATCAGGTCGCGGTCGGTGATCCATGCCTTGAACACTGGCGGGGCTTTGCTGTTGGTCTTCTCGCCGAGATAGGCGAGTTGCATGGCGTGGCCGATCAGCGCTGCGTCTTCGAGCATTTTTTTCTCGGCCGGGTCCTGCTTGGCGTTCGCCGCACTGCCGATGGCGTCTTCGCCCATGTAGGCGGCTTTGACTTGTGTAGTGATCGCCCCGGCCAGTGCGTCGACCTTGCGCCCGAATTCCTGCACATCGCCAGCGTTCACCGGGTAATACAGCGAGGTGTTGGTGCCCGGGTAGGTCGACAGGTTCTGGTACTGCGCCTCGGCCTTGGCGTGGTCCTTGGCTCCGGCCGGGGTTTTCAGGTGCAGGGTGTAAATCGCCACGCCCGGGTTGGCGGCTTCGATACGCACCTGTGTAGCGCTCAAGCCGGTCTTCGACAGCTTGTCTTCGCCTTCGATGGCGCCCGCATCGGTGATCAGCACCACATAGCGTGCGCCGAACTGGCTCCAGTCGACTTTGTCGATGCTCTCCATGACGCCGGCAAACGAGTCTTCATCGAAGCTGCTGCTCGACACGGTGGCCTGCTTGAGGTCTTTGATCCTGGCGAAAAAGTCGGCGCTGTCTTTCACCTGCGTCGGGTCGGCGTACATCTTGGTGGTGTATTCCAGCCCCGGCACCGCCTGGGTGTTTGAGCGGAAAGCCACCAGGCCGAACTTGACCTGTTTGCCGAGATTCTGCGCTTCGATCTTCTGGTAAACCTTGCGGATCGCTTCGCGGGTGCGGTCGATGTAGGGGTCCATCGAGATCGTCGAGTCGATGACAAATACCACGGCCGCGCTGAATTCCTTCAGCTGGTTGGCCTTTTTCTCTTCGGCTTCCTTGCTGCCGGCAGCGCTGTTTGCAGCACCGCCCTTGGCGTTCTTGTCATCCGGCTTGCTGACGGAGGCGACGTTGAGCAGGCGCGTGCGGAAACCGCTTTCGGTCATGACTTCTTCGCCACTGAGCACCGGCAGCAGGTAGAACTGCTTTTGCAGGTCGACGAAGTATTCAGGTTCTTCAGCCAGTACGCCCGGTGCTTGCTGGCCCTTTTTCAGCGTGGCCCGCAGCGGCGCGACTTTGCTGACCGGGTCCGGTGCATCAAGAATGCCTTCGACGGTGGCGCGGTCCTTGAAGAACAGCAGCCGGTCGCGGTTGGCCGGATTGGTGAAGGCCAGCGTCAGCTGCATCTTCCAGTCGGTGGTGCAGCTGGCAGGCAGCCAGCCAATGGTTTTGCCGTAGCTGTCGGGGCCGACTTTCAGCCACTCGGCGTTGTTCGCTTGGGCGCGCTCGTACACATAAAAGCGGCTGAAGACCGGTTGTGCGTCGCCTGCCGCACCGCCCGCCGTCGGGCTGACTTTGCAGCCCGGCGTGGTCAGCACGCGTTGGAACAGGGTCTTTTTACCGGCCTGGATCAGCGGTTTGTCATCGGCCTGGGACAGCGGGCTGATGCACAGCGCCAGTAATGCGGCACCGCTCAGCAGGAATCGACTCAGGGGCGAACGCATCACTTCTGCAACTCCTCGAAGCGCTGCTTGGCTTCGGCGTTGTTCGGGTCCTGGGTGAGGATGGTTTCATACCAGTAGGCGGCGGTGGCGTTGTCCGCGGCCGGGAAACACTCACTGGCCTTCAGGTATTTAGGGTCGTATTCGCGGGCATAGGCGTTGGCGATCAGCGCGTCACCGGCCTGGGCACGGTTGGCGTACAAGCGCTGGGCGACGCCGCAGTGCTTGCCGGCCTTGGCCTGGTTGATGATCTCCAGCAACCTGGCACTGTCGGGTGCCGCCTTGATGCAGGTCTGGACGAAGGTCAACTCGGGCAGGCTGTTCATGCTGTCGAGGGTGCAGGCTTGAGCGTCGGCGCTGGCGGGTACGGCGGCAGTGGCTGCAACCGCAGGGGCCGGGGGACGTTTGTAGAACCAGAACCCTGCGCCCGCCGCCAGCAGCAACACCACAATCAACAGGCCGATCAGGCCTTTGTTGCTTTTCTTCACCGGTGCGGGAGGCGGCGCGTAGGCGGGCTCGGTGAGCACTGACTCCAACTCCACTTCTGGCTCGGCGGTGGACAGGGTCAGTTCAGGCAGCTCCGGGATCTCAGGGCTCTCCGGTGCCGGTGCGCTCGGCGCCGTCAGTTCGGCACCGCCGTAAGTCGAGCGTGTCTGGCCGCCGGCCGTGGACGGCAGCAAGCCGACGCCTGGCCGAACCACGCCTTTGTCGGCGTGGCCTTGGCTCTGTTCGCGCAGTTCGATCTGGAATTGCGAGTTGGCGCCGCCTTCCAGCAGCGGGTCGACCACGCGCGGGCCGACCTGCGTTTCCAAAGCTTCGCCGTTGGCCGTGAGGTTGAAACGCGAGACCTTGAACCAGAATGGATTGTTGCTCCAGACCTTGTGGTCCTGAAGGTAAAAACCGTCCTGGTTGCGCTGAATGGAAAACTCCAGCTGTTCCTCGCCACCCTGCCATTTCTTCACGGTGAGGCGGGCCTGGCCAGGCACATTGGGCTCTAACGCGAGCAGGTCGACACGAATTGGCATTGCTTATCTCGCTGCGAAGGCTGTGAGCACTTGGCCCAGCCGTTCGTTCTGTTCAGGGGTTATTTCACGTCCGGCACCATGGCCGGCATTGTCCTGCGTGATGTAGGCCAGGCCCGAAAGCCAGTCGCCTAGATACCGTTGCGCCTGATTGGACGGTTGCGCCGGCAGTACGGGCACTTGTCCGGGGCCAATGTCGGTGTAGAACGAAAACAAAGGCGCCTTGGCACCGGCGCGGCTGTTCGGACGCTCGCTCACCGGCTTCTGGAGGTAGCCGAACCAGGACACGAAATCGCGCAGCACGCGCTGCACTTCCAGTACCTGGCGTTCGACCAGTTGATCGCGCCGCGCGCCACTTTGTGCACGCTTGAGGACGGCGCGGCTCAGTTGCCCCGGCAAGTCCTGGCGATAGCCGGCGGTGATCAGTTCATCGACCACCGCTTCCAGCAAGGCCTTTTCCAGCCCCAGCAGGTTGAGCAGGCTTTGCCGGGTGGTCAGTTCACGCAGGTGCGCGATCCAGGCCTTGAAGGCCGCTTTGGCAAAACGGTGCTCGTTGCTTTGCAGTTCCGGCGCCGGGGTGGCGGTTTTGCTGCTGACCGGCACGTCTTGGCTCAGGTCGTCACTGAAGTCGAAATCGAAACCGGCGTCGTTGCCGTACAAGCTCTGGCTCGGTGTCGGGGTGGCCGGTTCGTCGTTCACGGCCGGCTCGTCATCGGTTTCGTACACGCCGCTGAGGTACAGGTCGCGCACCTCTTCGCTCGGCATGTCGAGTTGATCGATCAATTCGCCAAGCACCGCCGGGCGACGGCCCAGGCCCGTCAGAATCATTTGCGCCTTGGCTTTCTTGGCGGCTGCGGCGCCGTCGTCGTCAGCGTGGTACCAGGTGCTCAGGCCGTGAGTGGTCAGGCCTTCGAGGCATTCGCTCAATTGCTCGCGGATACGCTGCAATTTGAATTCGATATTGGCCACGCCTTTGAAACTGCCGCTGAAGTGGCTGATGCCACCGTCATCGTTGCGCAGCATTTCTGTCCAGGCGTTGACCGGGTTCTTGATGTGTTTGCACACCAGAGCGTTGCTGGCGAAGCTGGTGCCCAGCGCACTGACACGTTCCTGATAGATGGCATTGAGGCCGGTTTCCGCACCGGTCGCGTCTTGCCCGATGAATGCCGCGTCCATACGCGGTTTGCGCACCAGGTAGGTGTTCTGGAACGGTGTGCCAGCCCAGTCGTTCATCCAGCTCAGGCTGCCGAAGCGCTCCAGCATGGTCAGCTTGACCATGCCGTTCCAGCTCTCGTCGTACTGATCAGGCGTCAGGCTCAGGGAGTTGGTGATGCGCAGGTCGAGCATGGTCAGCGCCCAGATCAGGCCGGTATCGCGCTTGCTGCGAGCGGCCGAGTCGGCGCCCTGGGTTTTTTCGATCCAGCGGGTCAGCACCGGGCCCACGTCGTTGACGTCGCTCTGCTTGGTCGAACTGGTGCAGACCACCAGTGCGTTCATTTCCTGGTTGTCGGTGTAGCGTTCGAACAGGTAGGCGACCTTGCCGCGCAGGATCAGCTGGGAAACGGAGTTGTCCTTGGCGGTCGATTGCGGGTCGTTGGAATCGGCGATCTCGTGCAGTTTCTGGCGCCCGCGATAACCGGGGAAATCCAGCAGGTCGACCTGATTGACGATGTCATCCACTGGCGCTTCGATCAGGCGGAAGGTCATTTCGGCAGTCAGTGCCGCCAGTTGCGCGACCGCGATCGCCTGACTGTTTTGCAGGCGATCGCCAACCAGCGGTCGAACATCGATCGGCAAGTCCAGCGGGCTGCCGAAGCGTTCGAGGATGTCGACGTTCATGATGCTGTCGCGCTGGCTGTAGGTGTCGTTGTCGAAACTCACCAAGGCCTTCAACGGTGCGAACACGGTCTCGGGCAGACCCAGCTTGTGCAGCGCGCCGGCCAGTTGCTGGTACACGCGCGTCAACTCGCTTTGCTCACCCCAGAGGATCGAAAACAGCTCGGCCCGTTCCTGGAAATTCAGGCGTGGCGCCAGTTGCAATGCTTTGGGCCAGTACAGGTGCTCAAGCTTCTTCACCGAGTTGCGGAAGTTGTCGCGCAGGTAATCCCACAGCGACACCAGATCGTCGGCGTTGACGCCCGTTTGCAGCGGGCCGGTTTCGCGGCCTTCGAACGGTTTGAGCACGCGCTGGATGCGTTCTTCATCGATCTCGTAGGAAATCCGCTCAAGGTCGAAATCCTTGAACCAGGCGTTGGCGAGAATCTTCGCCAGTTCGATTTCCTTGAACAGCGTGAGTTCTACCGGGAAGTCATTGTCCTGACTTACCGTCGCCCGACGGCTGAAGCGAGTTACCAGGCCGGTGGCTTCCTTGCCGCCACCCACCGGGTTGATGTGCTTGATGAAGTCCAGGCGATGGCTGCCGAACTCGGTTTCCAGCTTGCCGTTCTGACCGGCGGCGAGGGCCGAAATCAGGTAGGACTTGCCGGCCTGGGACAAGCCGAAAAAGCCAATGGTCATCGGCGTGCAGGCCACGCGACCGAGGCTTTGGGCCAGGTTGCGGGCGCGGTGCAGGCGGATGTTCAGGTTGTCGGCTTCGCTGTCCAGGCGCGGCGCATTGCCACGCGTCTGGCCAATCCAGTCCAGCGCCTGACCGGCGCCTTCATAAACAGCGGCCCAATTGGCAGAGAGCTGAGTTTGATCGGGGGTCAGGTCATTCATTTGCGTTTCACACTTCCACTGTCGAGCCAGTACTTGGTCTCGCTCAGGCCGGCGTCGAGCATGGTGTTGAGTTCCAGCTCGAGGTCGCTGCGCGGGTTGAAGTTGACGTTGTTACTGTTGGATTCGATATCGCGAACCGAGAGGCGGTCGCTGACCAGATCTTGCTTGCGCGTGTATTTGTCCGCCGGTTTGACCTCGAACCGCACCTTGAGCAGCGGCGCGCTGCCGTCTTCACCGATTGCCCGGGAAAACTTCTCCCGACCCGCCTTGGTGAACCGCAAGGTATACAACGGCGAAGCGGCCCAGCGGTCAGCGGCCAACTGGCGGAAACCGAGGCGCAGATCGCCGCGCATTTCCAGCTGTGGCGTGTCCGCGGCGTCGCCAACGCCAATTTCCGGCAGCTTGATTTTGTAGTCTTCGGACTGGATGTCGCGGTACAGCACGTCGGCATCCTTGATCACGTTGTTCAGGTCGATGACGCCGATGTGCTTGACCGTCGAATACGGCTTGAGCGCCGATGCCCGGAAGTAGAAATTCGGCACGCTGTGGTTGGCGCACAACAGGCAGAGCATGGCGCCGACCGAGGCGGTGCTTTTCGGGTCGTCGATCCGGCCGTTCCTGTGAAACGGATACCAGCCGCCGGTGCGGTAGTTTTGCAGCGCCAGAATACGCCCCGGTGGCAGTGGCAACACCTTGCGAATGAACGCCTGGATGCCGGGAAGGCGCGAAGGGCGGCCGGTCAGCAGCAAGACATCACACGGGTAATGCGCGACCACTTCACACAGCGCACCAAGGATCTTGGTGATGTTGATCTGGTCGTTGAGGAACGCGGCATGCAGCTTTTGCAGGTCGAAGCTGATCGGCGCGGCATACAGGTCGAAACCGCTCTGAGCGCCGACATCGCGACGCACGGCGACATTGACGTAGTCGAGCACGGTCTGGCTGATTGCGTTGTCACCGAGCAGTTGGCGGTAGCTTTGCGGGATGACTTCTTGCGGAACCTGCGGATCGTAATGCTCGTACGCCTTGAGTAGCGCCAGGCCCAGCGGGGCGAACACCTGGAGGTTCAATTGCTGACGCAGGATCATGTCCTGGGCACTGACCGATTCATCGCCACACAGCCGTGACATCAGTGAGTTCGGGGCTTTCACGCCGGCGTTCTGCAAGGCTTTTTCGAAACTCGGCAGGATGAAGTCCTGAATCACGTCCAGCAGGATGTCGTCGCCGGCCACCTTGAAACCATCGCGAAAACGCTGTTCGGGCACGATGTGCACGTTGCTGCCGCTGCCGGTATTGCCCGCGCGGTCGAGGCGATAGTCGGTGATCACCAGGTCGGTGGTGCCACCGCCAATGTCGATGGTCGCGAGGGTGATGCGTTGGCGGTCGGCTTTGTCCGGCCGGGCGATGGTGTCAAAAAACTCTTCCGGGTGACCGGCGAAGTTCTCGTTGACCTCGGTGTACAGGTACACCAACTGGCCGCAGGACGCTTCGTCCCATTCCACACGGATACTCGGGATCGGCGTGCGCGGGCTGACGGCCTGTTCCTGATGTGGATCTTCCTCGCCGGCATGCCAGCCGAGGCTTTTCCACACCAGGCCGATGGCTTGCAGCATGCGTTCGTTGAGGATGCTGCGCTCGGCCTGCGGCATGCCCGGCGGCACGGTCAGGGTAATGCTGTTGAGCTGGCGCGGCACGCGGGTGTGACCCTGGCGGGAGCGCTGGGCCGGGCTGTTGATTTGCGACAGCGCCTGGGCCAGCACTTCGGCGAGCATGAAGGTCATTAGCGAGCTGCGTGAATAACGCGGCATGAACACCGGCAGACGATCGTCTTCTTCGAGGCTGTATAGCGCCTCGCCGGTTTCGTTGATCAGGTGCGAGAACGGCGCGGCGGTGGCATACGGCTCGTTATCAGTCTTGATGTACGAGCAGTTGAAACGCCAGCCGTGGCCATAGGCGTTTTCGTCCCACAGATAGCGTTTCGGGCTGGACAGGCCAGTGGAGCCTTCGGTGCCGCGACGACGACTGGCCAGACGACTGGCCTCATTGCCGACGCGGGCAATCGTCGCCCACTGGAACGCATCGTGACGACCGCTCTTGACCGAGCAGTGGTCCTTGCCGAAGTACGCCTGGGAGAACTCCACGCGGCTTTCAAACGGCAGGTTATAGGTGTGTTCGGGGGTGATCAGGTCGCGCAGTTCCAGCACGTAGTTCTGCTTCAGCCCGGAGCCGGCCTGACCGTGGTTTTCGATCAGGATGCCGCAAGTGCGCGAGTTGCCGACGTCCAGCACCAGGTCCACCGGAATCGGTTTGACCAGGCCATTGCTGTCGTTGGCGACCACTTTCAGCTCGGGAATTTCAACTTTCGCCCGGGCTTTCGACTGCTGGGCGGCTGACGGTTTGCTCAACAGGCTGAGCAAGTTGAGGTAGTGCGCCAGGTGATGGTTGGCGCGGATGTCGATGTCCAGCTCTGCGCGCGAACGGTGGGCATTGCCCTCATTGAACACTTCCAGCAACCACTCGTTGACCCACGGCTGCGCCAGAAACCAGCGGGTTTCGCTAGCCTTGGTCGCCAGTTTGAAAGACACGCCGGAGCTGATGTCTTCTTCGTTTGGCGCCAGATATGCAGTGCCGTCACGCTTGGGCATCACACGGCTGTCGAACGCCATCGTCAGGCGGTGGGTGTTACCGTCGATGTCGGGAGTCGCCAGTTTCACCAGGCGCATGCGCGACCAGTTGGTCGGACCCTCGTCGAAGCGATGCGGCGGCATGAAGCGGAAAAACGGGGTCGGCAGCCAGATGCCGTCGAGCAAATCGAGGCTGCTTTTCATGTCGACGCTGAACGCAGGTTTGGCTTTTTCGACCTTTTCCGGTTCGGGCTCGTAGAAAAAGAAGTCTTTCTCTTCGTTGTACGCCAAGCGGCAGATCAGCCCGCTGATCATCGGTGCGAACTCGCCCGCCGGCTCCTTGCGGGGATCCAGGCGCAGGGCGAAATCCATGAACTGGATGCCGGTGTCGCTGACCAGCGTGACGGTGTCTTCGAATTGAGTGACTTCAGGCAACATGTCGGGTTATTCCGTTTTTATTCGGCCACTTGCCGCATGGACATGGGGAATTGTTCTTTTCCGTAACCGCCGGTGCAGTCCGCGACGGTGGTCGCCCCTTTGCGGCAGTTGACCTTGGGCATGTCGTAAGTGCTGCCATCGCCGCAAACGGCCTGGCCCTGGCTGTCGATGGCCAGGCTGCCACCCTTCATAGTAGCGCTCACCGGCCCGCTACATTTCGAGCCGTCGGCCTGGTGCACGGTGACTTGGCCCTTACCGTCCTTGAGCTGGTATTCCAGACGCAGCGGCTTGCCGGTCCGGCGGTCCTGTATCCCGGCGCCTGCGCTGTACTGACCATCGAGAAACCTGGCGGCACCGTCGGCGGCGTCTGGCGGGATGCTCAGGGGAGGGCCGGGTTTTGTGGCGGCGGATTTTTCTGCTTCGGGCGATGTGACATCCGGCGGCGCGGTTTTGTTTTCGGGGGGCGTGGTTTTGTTTTCGGCTGCCGGGTCTTTGGCCGGGTCTTTGGTCAAGTCGGCGGGTGCTGCGTCAGCCTCGTTGCCTTCGACTGCCGGCGCCTCCACGTCATGGGTTCCGGTCACGGCGGTACCGGTGCCGGTTGCAGTGCTGGAGCCTACAACGGTGCCTGTCACCGGGACGCCATTCAGCGTCGTGACATTGCCGGTCACTGGCGGCTCTTCCAGCTGTTTTTCCACCGGCACGAGGCCCTCGGGCAGCAGGTCTACCGCCACCAATGGAATCGGGACGCAACCGCGCAGGCCAAGCAACAGCCACAAAAGCAGCAGCAGGAGCGGCAGCAGCAACAGCCACCACCAGCGACGCCACCACGGACGAGCCACCACGGGCACGGCGGGCGCAACAACAGGCGCTTCGACCACGGGTGGCAGCGGCGCAACCTGATAGAGGCAGTGCAGGGGATCGCGATTGAGGTCGGTACCTGCGTGCTCGAAACCCCAAAAGGTCAGCACCGGTTTGCCTTGCACCAGGTACACGAAGTTTTCGTCAGGGATATGAATGACGCGCTTGAGCAACTTACCGAACACGGCTTTGTCGCCTTGCTGCTGTTCGCCGGAATCAGTACCCAGGAAACGCTGGCTCAATTCTTCGAGCGCGGTCTTCAGGGCTTCAAGCTGGCGGCGGGCAGGGGCGCGTTCTTCTTCGGTCGCGCTGCTCCACGGAATCACATCGCCGTCGAGGGCGCTGTACCAATCGATCTGGTTGCCGAGTTCATCGCTCTGAGGGATGGCCAGATGATCGACCAAATCGGGGTTCTTGCGGCGAATGGCTTCGCGCAATTGCAGGGCTGCCCGGTAGACCGGTTGACCTGTTTCGCCGAGTGCAGTGAATGACCCGCTCTTACCGCTGCGTAATAGTGCCCCGCGCATTCAAACTCCATACGATCCGTTGCGCAAAAATGACAGACAAATGTGTCTGTACTTGCTCCTGCATTTAGCGGGCGACCTTAATATCATCATGATATCACCGCCAAACTGCCGGAGGTTCAAACCTTATGAGACTAACGTAAGCATGCGGAGGTTGCATAAGGTCAATTTTAATTGGCTTGGGAAGGCTGGGGCGTAAGCTTTTTAAGCTTGCTGAATCGTTTCATCAGCGCTATAAAAAATGCACAACTCCAAGAAAGGCTTCCCCCATGACCTCGCTCAAACTCCTCGTTGTCCTTGGCGCGCTGTCCGCCTCCCACGCCATGGCCTGGGATTACGTCCTGCTCGACAGCGACAAAGCCGCGCAAAACTGGCAGATCACCAGCCAGCAACTCGGCATAAAAACCGACCAACCCTTCAGCGTCACCCTGCGCACCTTGCACGGCGGTCGGCAGGAGGGCGTCAGCATCGTCGACATCGATAACGGCACGATGAAACTCTCGGTAGTGCCGACTCGCGGCATGAACGTCTTGCAGGCCTCGGTCGGCAATGTGCGCATGGGCTGGGATTCGCCGGTCAAGGAAGTGGTCAATCCGTCCTTCATCGAACTCAATGGCCGCGGTGGTCTGGGCTGGCTGGAAGGTTTCAATGAGCTGGTCACCCGCTGCGGCTACGAATGGGTCGGCCACCCGGGCGTCGACAACGGTGAACTGCTGACTCTGCATGGCCGCGCCGCCAACATCCCCGCCAGCAAAGTCACCCTGCACATCGATGAAAAACCACCGTACGCCATCACCCTGCGCGGCGAACTGAAAGAGCAGGCGTTCAAGAAGGTCGACTTCTCCGTTGCGACCGAACTGGTCACCGAACCCGGCAGCGTAGTGTTCGCCCTCAACGACACCCTGACCAACAACGGCGACTATCCGAAGGAATACCAGGCGCTGTATCACAGTAACTTCAGCACCCCGTTCCTGGAGCAGGGCGCCCGTTTCGCCGCGCCGGTGAAACAGGTGTCGCCGTTCAACGACAAGGCCAAGGGCGATCTGCCCGACTGGCAAACCTACCGCGCACCGACCAAGGACTACGACGAGACGGTTTACAACGTGGTGCCGTATGCCGATGCCAAGGGCGATACATTGACCGTTCTGCATAACAAGGCCGGCAGCCTGGGTGTCTCGGTCGGCTTCAACACTCAGACACTGCCCGTGTTCTCCCTGTGGAAAAACACCGATACCCGAGGCCAGGGCTATGTCACGGGGCTGGAACCGGGAACAAGTTTTTCCTACAACCGCCGTTATCAGCGGCCACTGAGCCTGGTACCGACAATTGGGCCGAAGGAACACAAGCAGTTCCGCATCAGCTACAGCTTGTTGGCGGATAAGGCGGCTGTGGATAAGGCCTTGAAGCAGGTGAGCGAGATTCAGGGTGGGCGGGAGACTGAGGTGCGGCAGACGCCGTTGGTTGACCTCACCAAGGGGTGACGCTGACTAGAGTGTTGTCGGCCGATATTGCAGTGCCTCGGCCAAATGTTCGCGTCTGATCCCGTCGGCTTGTTCAAGGTCCGCCAGCGTGCGTGCGACCTTGAGCAGTCGATGGGCTGCTCGCAACGACAGAGTTAAACGCTCGCAGGCGGATTCCAGCCAGTTTTCATCGGCTGTGGATAACTTACAGTGCCGGCGTAGGCCTGGCAGGTCGAGGAAGGCATTCGCGCAACCTTGGCGTTTGTGTTGCCGCTCTCTTGCATCGGCAACCAGCTCGGCGGCGGTGGCTGTATCGTCGCCGGGCTTTAACGCAGGATTCAGCGCCGTGGCTTCGCGTGCAACCGTCAGGTGCAGATCGATGCGGTCCAGCAGCGGCCCCGACAGCTTGTTGCGATAGCGTTGAACCATGTCTGGCGTACAGGAGCAGCGGCCGCTCGGTTCGCCGAGATATCCACAGGGGCAAGGATTCATCGCTGCGACCAGTTGAAAGCGCGCCGGGAAGCGTACGCGGTCCTTGGCGCGGGAAATCACGATGTGGCCGGATTCCAGTGGCTCTCTCAACACCTCCAATACCTTGCGATCAAATTCCGGGAGCTCATCGAGGAACAGTACACCGTGGTGGGCGAGGGTGATTTCGCCCGGTTGTGGTTTCGAGCCGCCACCCACCAGTGCCGGGCCGGAGGCAGAGTGATGTGGCTGGCGAAACGGCCGCTGCGGCCAGTGGCTCAACGGCGAACAACTGACGACCGACTGAATCGCCGCCACTTCCAGCGCTTCGTTTTCGGCCAGCGGCGGCAGCAATCCCGGCAAGCGGCTCGCCAACAGGGTTTTCCCCGTTCCCGGCGGCCCGCTGAACAACAGGTTGTGAGCGCCAGCGGCAGCGATCAGCAGCGCACGCTTGGCCGCGAGTTGCCCCTGCACTTCATTCAAGTCGGGGTAGGGTTTACTGGCGTAGAGCAGGCCATTGGAGACATAAGGCTCAATCGGCGTATGCCCATTGAAATGCGCGACGGCCTCAAGCAGATGGTCCACGGCAATCACTTTCAGTCCAGAGGCAAGGCACGCTTCCTCGGCGTTCGCTCGCGGCACCATCAACCAGCGCCCGGCCTTGCGCGCCGCCAGCGCCGCTGGCAAAACCCCTCGAACCGCCCGCACGGCACCTGATAGCGCCAACTCCCCAAGGCATTCCGCATCATCGAGCGTCAACGTCGGCACCTGCACACTGGCTGAGAGAATTCCCAGGGCAATCGCCAGATCGAACCGCCCGCCATCCTTGGGTAAATCCGCCGGCGCCAGATTCAACGTGATCCGCCGCGCCGGAAATTGCAGCCCCGAATTGATGATCGCACTGCGCACCCGATCCTTGCTTTCCTTCACCGCCGCTTCAGGCAGCCCGACCATGGTCAGCGATGGCAAACCATTGGCCAGGTGGACCTCGACGGTAACAGCAGGCGCATCCACGCCAATCTGGGCGCGGCTGTGGACGATGGAGAGGGACATGGTCGTTCCTTGAGATGACGGGGGCCGCTTCCTGCGGGTTTTTGAAGGGTAGTCGGGGGAGGAGAATCTGGTGGGGTGGGTGAGGGGGCAAACTTTCGCTGGATGTTGCGGGTATGAAACAGGGAAGTTGTGAGGCGCCAAAAAAACACTATTCAGGCGTTTTTTGCAGGATTGGTTCCGGTTCTTCAGGCTTTTAATACAATGAGAATTGCCGCTTGTTTTTGTAGGACGGGACTGGATTTCGAAGGCTTTCTGAAGGGCGCAGGTAGTCCGATTCCTAAAGCTTTGAAAGGGAGGCCAATACTCAGAATGGTGCGTTTGCATTTGTGAACTCAGCTAATACACTCAAGTTTAATGCATAACGTTAAGCTTTAAATTATGATCGTTAGCTTTAAGTGTTCTGAAACCGAGTACCTGTTTCGCAACGGTAAGACCCGTATGTGGTCAGCCATTCTGGGTGTTGTGGAACGAAAGCTGACGATGCTGGATGGGGCTGCCGTATTGATGGACCTTCGATCACCACCGGGCATTCGACTGGAGGCGCTGGAAGGTAATCGAAAAGGTCAGCACAGCATTCGCATCAACGCTCAATGGCGAATTTGCTTTGCTTGGGGTCTTAACGGACCAGAGAATGTCGAAATCGTCGATTATCACTGAGGTGAGTAATGACTAAGAATGGTATGCGCCCGGTACATCCTGGCGAGATCCTCAAAGAGGAGTACCTGGAACCTCTGAGCCTGACGGCCACCGCTCTGGCCAGAGCGTTGAACGTGTCGACACCTACGGTGAACGATATTGTGCTCCAGCGTCGGGGGGTCAGTGCTGATATGGCGCTAAGGCTATCCATCTGTCTGGATACGACCCCGGAGTTTTGGCTGAATCTGCAATCGACTTATGATTTGCGCAAAGCTGAAATAGAACGAGGCGCAGCGATCCGGGATCAGGTTGAGCGGCTTGCGCACTGCGCCTGATTGTTTCTTCAGATTGATTGAACCCCACGCCAAGCACGTGGGTTTTTTTTGCTCTTCAGAATGTCTGGAGCATCCTTGAAGCTCTTTTCCACCAAGGCTGATTTACCGCATTTTGTGGCTGCTCGCCGCTTGGCAACAGCTGCGGCACATCCTGCAACCGTATCCACGGCTGATTATTCCAGTGCAACAAACTCAACGACATTTCCGGCCAGTTGAGCAGGCTCAGTTGTGGACGTTCGGTTGTGCTGGGGTGGTGGGCGTCTCGCAGGGCGGGGACGACTTCGTGGGTGAGCCATTCACGCAAGGCTCGGTATTCGGGGCAGTAGTGGTAGACCAGTAATGCGTAGACGCCGGATTCGCTGATCAGCAGGGTGTTTTCGATGTTGCCGTGGATGAGGGTTTTGGCGATTTGGTATTGGTCGGGATCGAGTTTTCGGAGTTGGCGGTCGTTGAGGTAGATGCGTAGTAGGCGGCCCAAGTCCCGGGCGCAGAACCAGGGTTGGTTTTGCAGGAGCAGGGCGTGGAGGTGGAGTTTGTGGCGGGTGAAGACGTGGGGGATTAGATAGTTTTCGTCCATGCGCAGTTCTCGGGATCAAATGAAGAAAACTGCCTCTGATCGTCGCCAAACAAAAAGGGTGGCAGCTATACGCGGGTTGGCGAACCGGTGCATCCCGAAACCGGCAGACCCGAAGGTCTCCCGCGCACAGCCGCCATAACTCGAGATTGGGATAATTCCCTCGTTCGAATGTGGTCGCGGTGTGTCGGGATTTTCCAGGTCGCCAAACCCAGTGCTGAACATTCAGCTGGGGATGAGCTTAGAGATTGGATACTCGACGACACAATCGGACGGCGGTGTGATTTTTGTAGGACGTTGCCGGGATTTTTGCGGGGCTTGGGATCTAAAGATCGCAGCCTGCGGCAGCTCCTACAAGTGAAGCTGAAGGTCGTGCCGACCTTCATTCGCGGGCAAGCCCGCTCCCACAGGGGCCGTGGTGTTATTCGGCTGGTGGGTTCAGTTTCGCTTCCAGCTCGGCGACTTTCGCTTCGAGGCTTTCGAGGCGGGCGCGGGTGCGTGCGAGTACGACCATCTGACTGTCGAATTCTTCGCGACTCACCAGGTCCAGTTTGCTGAAGGCGCTTTGCAGCAACATCTTGAACTGGCTTTCGATTTCAGCTTTCGGCAGAGGCGTGTCACCGCTGAAGAGGCGGGAGGCGGTGCCGGTCAGGGCGTCGAGGAAGTCTTTTGGCGCGAGCATGGTCAATGTCCTGGAAACAATGACGGGCAGTGTATCACGCAGTGTCTATAGTCATTTGCGCGGGCAAGGGGTGCACGCTTTTCGCGCATTGGGACAGACGGCGTTGCACCGTTGTTGTGCGTAACGTGCCGGGTGTTGTCGCGAAGTATCCACCATCCGCCGGTAATGGCTTGAAAACAGTCAGTTTTGTGGAGATGGCAAGCTTTCTGCTTAGATGCTGGTGACCCATGCACTGATGCAGTCGCTGTGACGAATGCAGTGCGCCAAACGGAACGCGGGGAGTGTTTCGCGAGGAGCGGTTAGCTGGCGTCGGACGGGCAGGTAAGGCCGACGATGCGTTACAAAGCCAGGCACTGCGCTTAGACTTGAGACGGGTTTGTTTTCCTGGGGCAAGTCCACCAATTCGGGAGAGAGTTTTCATGAAGCTAGTCACTGCCATCATCAAGCCGTTCAAGCTGGACGACGTACGCGAGTCGCTGTCCGAGATCGGCGTGCAGGGCATTACCGTCACTGAAGTCAAAGGCTTTGGTCGGCAGAAGGGTCACACCGAGCTGTATCGCGGCGCGGAATACGTGGTCGATTTCCTGCCCAAGGTGAAGATCGACGTCGCCATCGACGACAAGGATCTGGACCGGGTAATCGAGGCCATCACCAAGGCTGCCAACACCGGCAAGATCGGTGACGGCAAGATCTTCGTGGTCAATCTGGAACAGGCGATTCGCATCCGTACCGGCGAAACCGATACCGACGCAATTTAAGCCGCCACAAACCCAACGCCCCAGGAGAAAACAATATGACTCTGCGTAAATTCGCAGGGCTAGGAGCCCTGTTGTCCATCGTAATGCCCAGCCTTGCTTTGGCGGCAGACGAAGTGGCGGCCCCGGTCCTCAACTCCGGCGACACCGCCTGGATGATGACCTCTACAGCCCTGGTGCTGTTCATGACCATTCCCGGCCTTGCGCTGTTCTACGGCGGCATGGTTCGGTCGAAAAACATTCTTTCCGTGATGATGCAGTGCTTCGCCATTACCGGTCTGATCAGTGTCCTGTGGGTCATTTATGGCTACAGCATTGCGTTCGACACGACGGGCATGGAGCAGGGCGTCGTCAACTTCAACTCGTTCATCGGCGGCATGGGCAAGGCATTCCTCGCCGGCATCACGCCAGCCAGCCTGACCGGGCCTGCGGCGCTGTTTCCTGAGGCGGTGTTCGTCACCTTCCAGATGACTTTCGCCATCATCACCCCGGCGTTGATCGTCGGCGCCTTCGCCGAGCGGATGAAGTTCTCCGCAATGCTGGTGTTCATGGGCGTGTGGTTCACCCTGGTTTACGCGCCGATTGCGCACATGGTCTGGTCCGGTAACGGCGGCCTGTTGTGGGACTGGGGCGTTCTGGACTTCGCCGGCGGCACCGTGGTGCACATCAACGCCGGTGTGGCCGGTCTGGTTGCCTGCCTGGTGCTGGGCAAGCGCAAAGGCTTCCCGACTACGCCGATGGCGCCGCACAACCTCGGTTACACCTTGATGGGCGCGGCCATGCTGTGGGTCGGCTGGTTCGGTTTCAACGCCGGCTCCGCCGCTGCGGCCAACGGCACCGCCGGTATGGCCATGCTGGTGACGCAAATCGCTACCGCCGCTGCGGCACTGGGCTGGATGTTTGCCGAGTGGATCACCCACGGCAAACCTAGCGCACTGGGTATCGCTTCGGGCGTGGTTGCCGGTCTGGTGGCAATCACCCCGGCTGCCGGCACCGTTGGCCCGATGGGCGCGCTGGTAATCGGTCTGGCGGCAGGCGTGGTGTGCTTCTTCTGCGCCACCACCCTGAAGCGCAAGCTCGGCTATGACGACTCCCTGGACGCCTTCGGCGTGCACGGTATCGGCGGTATCCTCGGCGCAATCCTGACCGGTGTGTTCGCCGCACCGTCCCTGGGTGGCTTCGGCACCGTGACCGATATCGCCGCTCAAGTGTGGATTCAGTGCAAAGGCGTGGGCTTCACGGTGATCTACACCGCGATCGCCACATTCATCATCCTCAAGGTGCTGGATGCGGTCATGGGCCTGCGCATCAACGAAGAAGAAGAAGCGGTCGGCATCGATCTGGCGCTTCACAACGAACGCGGCTACAACTTGTAAGTACGCGTGTAAAAAACTTGCCCGGCTTGCCGGGCATTTTTTTGTCTGAAATTTGTCATTGAAGAGCGCGCTGAAAGGTTTTTTCCTACAGGTTTTGCGATGTTTGCGTCGGGTGTTTTTGTGCAGCCGAAGTCTTACAGGAATGAAGGAATATTAGGGCCTTTGTTTTTTCCCAGAGCGCGCTAGAATGCGCCCCGAACGTGCGGAGAACTGTATGTGGCAACAGACTCTGATTACCTTGCGGGCGAGGCCCCGGGGCTTTCATCTGGTAACGGACGAGTTACTCGCCGGCCTGCCTGAACTCAAGGCGTGTCGGGTCGGTCTGTTGCATTTGTGGCTGCAGCATACCTCGGCGTCGTTGACCATCAACGAGAACGCCGATCCGGCGGTACGTCGCGACTTCGAACGGTTTTTCAATCGTCTGATCCCACAAGGAACAGACGGCTATGAGCACAACGACGAAGGCCTGGACGACCTCCCGGCGCACTTCAAGGCCAGTGTACTTGGCTGTCAGCTCAGTTTGCCGATTTCGGCAGGCCGGCTGGCGTTGGGGACCTGGCAAGGCGTTTACCTGGGCGAGCACCGTGATCATGGCGGTGCCCGTAAAGTCCTCGCCACCGTGCACGGTGAAGAGGCATAACCGCTGGTCAGCGGCGGCTATTGATTTTTTTCCGGCAGCCTTCGACAGAGGGCAAAGCTGGGCTATAACTAATCTGCTTTTCGCAAGTCATGAGGTAGAACATGAGCGACGATGATCTGGAAAACGACGACCTCGAAGTAGGCGACGACGACGAAACCGAAGAAGGTCTGGAAGCAGCGGCGGAAGACGTCGCTGAAGACGACGGTGGTGATGCGCCGGTTCCGACCGCCAAAGGCAAGGCCAAGGCAGCGGTATCGGTCGATGAGCTGCCGAGTGTCGAAGCCAAGAACAAGGAACGCGACGCCCTGGCCAAGGCCATGGAAGAGTTCCTGGCCCGTGGTGGCAAGGTGCAGGAAGTGGAGGCCAATGTGGTCGCAGATCCTCCCAAGAAGCCTGACAACAAGTATGGCAGCCGGCCTATCTGAGCCTGCTACCCGCTTGCTGAAAAAGCCCGCCGTCGCTGCGGGCTTTTTCATGCCTGAAACAAAACTCTTGAGTTCGACACAACCCCATGTGGGAGCGGGCTTGCTCGCGAAGGGGTCGTATCAGTCAGCATGGATGTCGATTGGCGCACCGCTTTCGCGAGCAAGCCCGCTCCCACAGGGTATGTGCAGGATCTCAGGATCAGCGTTGGGTGTTCCACCGCGCCAACAACGCTGGCAACTCGGTCAGGCTGCGAATCTCGGCATCCGGCAGGCGTTCGGCTTCCCAGGTCTTGCCCGAGGGGTTGAACCAGATCGCACGCAATCCCGCTTGCTGCGCCCCGGCAATGTCATCACCTGGATGATCGCCGATGTGCACCGCGGTTTCAGCGGTTGCACCACCGCGTTGCAAGGCCTCATGAAACAGTCGCGCATCGGGTTTGGCGATGCCGATGTCTTCGGCGCACAACGCAAACTTGAAGTAGTCCGCCAGCCCCAGCCGACGCACATCGGCATTGCCGTTGGTGACTACGCCGAGGGCGTAATGGTTGGCGAGGATTTCCAGGGTCGGTTCAACCTCCGGAAACACATCGATCTGATGGCGAGCGTGCAGAAACACCTCAAAACTCTTGTCCGCCAGGTCCGACGCCTCGTCATGCCCGTAACCGGACTCTTCCAGCGCATGGAACAGCACCCGCCGACGCAGCGCGCTGATGCGGTGCTTGAGGCTTGGCTCGTTGCTCAATACTCGCTCGCGAATAGCCCAAAGATGCTCCACCGGCACTGCCCCCAGGTTGGGTGCGTGCTCGGTCAGCCATTCACGCAAAACGGCTTCGGCGCTGACGATGACCGGGGCGGTGTCCCACAGGGTGTCGTCGAGGTCGAAGGTGATCAACTGAATACTCATGAATCGTCGCCTTTCATGCGTTTGGCCCGTGGGTGGGCGCTGTCGTATACCGCTGCCAGATGCTGGAAGTCCAGGTGGGTGTAGATCTGCGTGGTCTTGATGTCCGAGTGGCCGAGCAGCTCCTGCACCGCGCGCAGGTCCTGGGAGGACTCCAGCAAGTGGCTGGCGAAGGAGTGCCGCAGCATGTGCGGGTGCAGGTTTTGCCCCAGTTCGCGCTCGCCGGCCGCCTTGACCCGCACCTGGATCGCCCGTGGACCGAGGCGCCGGCCTTGCTGGCTGACAAACACCGCATCGTCCGCCGGGTTGGCCATGGCTCGCAGGGGCAGCCACTGTTCCAGTGCCTCGCGGGCCTTTTTGCCTACCGGCAGCAGGCGGGTCTTGCTGCCTTTGCCGAGCACCTGGACCATGCCGTCTGCCAGGTCGAGTTGATCGAGATTGAGCCCCGTCAGCTCCGAAAGCCGCAGCCCGGAGGAGTAGAACAACTCCAGGATCGCTTGGTCCCGACGCGCCAGAAAGTCATCTTCAACCCCGCCTTCAAGCAGTTGCAGGGCGCGGTCGGTGTCGAGGGTTTTCGGCAGGCGGCGTTCGCCTTTGGGCGGTGCCAGGCCATTGGCCGGATCGTGGTCGCACAGGCCTTCGCGGTTCAGGTAGTGATAAAGCCCGCGAACGGCCGACAGCAATCGCGCCAGGCTGCGCGATGATTGACCCTGGGCGTGCAGGCGGGCAATCAGGCTGCGCAGGCGCTGGATGTCCAGCGCTGCCCAGCTGCCGATGTTCTGTTTGATGCACCAGCCCAGCACTTTATCGAGGTCGCGGCGATAGGCCGACAGCGTGTGCGGCGACACCTGCCGCTCACTGCGCAGGTGTTCGCAGTAAGCGTCCAGTTGCCGTTCCATGTTCAGCGTACCGAGCGCAGGGAGTTGTTGACCCGTGGCAGCACGCGACCCATGACTTCAGCGATGTAGCTCAGGAACAGGGTGCCCACCGAACTTTTGTAGTGCTGCGGATCGCGGCTGGCGATGGCCAGGATGCCGTGGATGCCCTGGTGGCTGATGGCAACGACCGCGGTGGAGCCGATCTGCTTGCGTTGTTCTTCGCCGAACAGGAAGTCCAGCTCATGTTCGCGCAGGCTGCCGCTGACGCTTTTTTCTTCCGAGAGCAAGCCGCCGATGGCCACTTGTGCTTCGGCGTGAGTGGCCCAGCGGCCGACTGGCATGGCGTTGTCACCAAGCAGGATGAGACTGACGAAGGGCACCTGGAATTCCTGGCGCAGGCTGTCTTCGACGCACATCACCACGTCTTCCAGGCTGGCGGCATCCATCAGCGCCAGGATCAGTCGACGGGTCTTGTCGAAGAGACGATCGTTGTCGCGGGCCACGTCCATCAGGTGCGAGAGGCGATGACGTAGTTCGATGTTGCGGTCGCGCAGGATGGTCATCTGACGCTCCACCAGCGACACGGTATCGCCGCGCCGATGGGGGATGCGCAGGGACGGGAGCAGTTCTTCGTGCTCGACGAAGAAGTCCGGATGAGCCTCCAGGTACGCGGCTACAGCCGCCGCCTCCAGGCTTTCGGACGGTGATTCGTCAGCTTGTCGTGCGGGTACCTGGGGCTTGTCGGTCATGGGTTTCGCTCACTCAAAGACGCACTTGTCCTTCATATACGCGCACTGCCGGGCCGGTCATCATCACCGGTTGGCCAGGGCCTGCCCATTCGATGGACAGGCGCCCGCCAGGCAGGTCGATCAATAGCGGCGAATCCATCCACCCCTGGCTGATCGCAGCCACTGCGGCAGCACAGGCGCCGGTTCCGCAAGCCTGGGTTTCCCCGGCACCGCGTTCCCAGACGCGCAACTGCGCGCGGCTCCGGTCGATGACCTGGAGAAAGCCGACATTGACCCGTGCCGGGAAGCGCGGGTGATGTTCGATTTTCGGGCCCAGTTCATGCACCGGTGCGTTGTTGATGTCGCTGACCCGTACCACCGCATGGGGATTGCCCATGGACACGGCAGCCAGATCGACCGGGGTGCCGTCGACGTCGACCTGATAACTCTTGGCCTGCTCCGGCGCCTGGAACGGAATATCCGCTGGCACCAGGCGCGGGGCTCCCATGTTGACGCTGATCTGGCCGTCGTTACGCACGTCCAGCTCAATGATGCCGCTTTTGGTTTCGACGCGAATCACACGTTTTGCGGTCAGGCGCTTGTCGAGCACAAAACGGGCGAAGCAGCGCGCACCGTTGCCGCATTGTTCCACTTCGGAACCGTCGGAGTTGAAGATCCGATAGCGGAAGTCCACGTCCGGGTTGCTCGGCGCCTCGACGATCAGCAACTGGTCGAAACCGATGCCGGTGTGCCGGTCGCCCCATTGCTTGGCATGCTTGGGCAGAATGTGCGCGTGCTGGCTGACCAGGTCGAGGACCATGAAGTCGTTGCCCAGGCCGTGCATCTTGGTAAAACGCAGCAGCATGGTTTTACTCCGGCAGCAGGCTTTCGCCAGCAAACAACTCGGCTACCGTCTCACGGCGACGCACTTCGAATGCCTGATCACCGTCCACCAGCACTTCAGCGGTACGACCGCGGGTGTTGTAGTTGGAGCTCATGACAAACCCGTAGGCACCGGCCGAATGCACGGCCAGCAGGTCGCCTTCTTCCAGGGCCAGCTGACGATCCTTGGCCAGGAAGTCGCCGGTCTCGCAGATCGGGCCGACGATGTCGTAGGCGCGGGCAGCGGTAGTGCGTGGGCGCACGGCTGTGACGTCCATCCAGGCCTGGTACAGCGCCGGGCGGATCAGGTCGTTCATGGCTGCATCGACGATGGCGAAGTCTTTGTGCTCGGTGTGCTTGAGGTACTCGACCTGAGTCAGCAGCACGCCGGCATTGGCCACGATGAAGCGGCCCGGCTCGAACACCAGCGCCAGGTCACGACCGTCGAGGCGTTCACGCACGGCCTTGATGTAGTCGGCGGCCAATGGCGGCTCTTCGTCGCGATAACGCACACCCAGGCCGCCACCGAGATCGATGTGGCGCAGGTAGATGCCGCAATCGCCGAGGCGGTCGACCAGGCCCAGCAGGCGGTCGAGGGCGTCGATGAACGGCGGCAGGGTGGTCAGTTGCGAGCCGATGTGGCAATCGACGCCGACCACTTCCAGGTTCGGCAGCTGCGCGGCACGCACGTACACGTCTTCGGCGTCGGCGATGGCGATGCCGAACTTGTTCTCTTTGAGACCGGTGGAAATGTACGGGTGGGTGCCAGCATCGACGTCCGGGTTGACGCGCAGCGAAATCGGCGCGCGAACGCCCAGTTCGGCGGCGACCACCTGCAGGCGTTCCAGCTCGTCGGTGGATTCGACGTTGAAGCAGTGCACGCCGACTTCCAGGGCGCGACGCATGTCGCCACGAGTCTTGCCGACGCCGGAGAACACGATCTTGTCGGCGCTGCCACCAGCGGCCAGTACACGCTCCAGCTCACCACGGGAGACGATGTCGAAACCGGCGCCCAGACGCGCCAGGACATTCAGGACACCCAGGTTGGAGTTGGCCTTGACCGCATAGCACACCAGGTGCGGCGTGCCGACCAGCGCATCGGCGTAAGCCAGGTATTGGGCTTCGATGTGCGCACGGGAGTAAACGTAGGTGGGTGTACCAAAGCGCTCGGCGATGGCAGACAGGGCAACACCTTCCGCGAACAGTTCACCGTCACGGTAGTTAAAAGCGTCCATGAGGTTCCCTTATTGGTAGACGTCGTGCTTGTGTGCTTTGGAGGCAGGCTGCTGTTGCGACGACTTGGCCTGTTCGACAGGGTCCTGGTCTTCGTCAGGCAGGTAGAGCGGGCCTTTTTGACCGCAGGCCGACACAAGGCAGGCGACCGCGAGGAGCGCAGCAAGGGAAGAGATCAGGCGCTTCATGGCGAAATCCTTGAAAATGCATTAATTGCGCCGGAGTATACCGGCCACCCGGCGGCTTGCCTATGCAACGGACCGCCCGTCCGGCGGGCCTTGGCCCGATGCCGGTCGGTATCATGCAATCCGTGTGGGAGCGGGCTTGCTCGCGAAGGTGTCGTGTCAGTCGACATCAATGTTGAATGTCAGTCCGTATTCGCGAGCAAGCCCGCTCCCACAGGTCGTTATCCTTTGCAATCGACGGAGCTCGGTCGTATCTTGCGGCGCTTGAGCCTGATCAGACACTTTTTGAGGTTGCCGTAATGAGTTTGTCCGAAGCGCGTTTCCATGACCTGGTCGATGCCACCCAGCAATCCCTGGAGGACATCTTTGACGAGAGCGACCTGGATATCGATCTGGAGAGCTCGGCCGGTGTGCTGACCGTCAAGTTCGAAAACGGCACTCAGTTGATCTTCAGTCGTCAGGAACCACTGCGCCAGCTGTGGCTGGCGGCGGTATCCGGTGGTTTCCACTTCGACTACGACGAAGAGAGCGAGCGTTGGATGTGCGACAAGAGCGAAGAGCAGTTGGGTGAAATGCTCGAGCGTATCGTCAAGCAACAGGCTGACGTCGATCTCGATTTCGAAGGCCTGTGAGATCGTGACCCAGCCTGCGCCTGTCCGTGCGCCCAAGCCGCTCTACAGCAATGTCAGCCCGGCGGTGCCGTCGCCGTGCAGCGGTGTGTGTCGGCTGGACGAGCAGAAAGTCTGCCTGGGCTGCTTCCGCCATGTCGAAGATATCCGCGAATGGCGCTCGGCCGATGACGAGCGCCGGCGGGTGATTTGTGCGCAGGCCTCGCAGCGCAAACAGGGCTCCGGGCCATGACTTGTATATTTTTTGAGCTGTGATAGTGTCCAGATATGCCTCAACCCATCGAGGCTTGTGAAAACCCCGCCTTTTTCTGGCGGGGTTTTGCTTTTTTTCGTGCAGAAGAAAGGAGTCTGCCCAGATCATGACCGCACCTTCCATCACCCTTACCCGTCTGGACGTACAGCGTCTGGAGCGTCTGATCGACAGCCTGGACGAGACGCTGCCGGGTGTTATCGCGCTGCAGACAGAACTGGACCGCGCCGATACCCTGGTCGGTCACGATGAAGTGCCGGCGGATGTCGTGACCATGAACTCCCGTGTGCATTGCCGCGAAGAAGGCAGTGGCAAGGACTACCACCTGACCCTGGTGTACCCCAAGGATGCGAATGCCGACGAAGGCAAGATCTCGATCCTGGCGCCGGTGGGCAGCGCGCTGCTCGGCCTGAAGGTTGGCCAGCACATCGACT
This sequence comes from Pseudomonas sp. WT-JTC, assembly GCF_056711565.1. Lineage (NCBI taxonomy): Bacteria > Pseudomonadati > Pseudomonadota > Gammaproteobacteria > Pseudomonadales > Pseudomonadaceae > Pseudomonas > Pseudomonas sp. WT-JTC. The sequence continues at coordinate 6,441,525 of NZ_CM160042.1, read as the reverse complement.
GGCCGGCTCCGGGCGGCAAGACCCTGAAACTGACCTTGCTGGAAGTCGAGTCGCAGCCTGCCAATGGCGGCGCGTTCCCGGAGTGACATCCCCTCAGACCTGCCCGAGTGCCTCGTTCAATGCGCGCTCCAGGTCAGCCTTGTAACGCAGGTACAGATGGGTGGAACTCTGCCCTTCGCCGAGCAGGCCTGACAGGTCGAGGTCGGTGATGTAGCAGCGGTAGCGTTCGGTTTCCTGGCGCTGCCCGACGATTTCCCGGGCGACCACGCTGAACAGCTGGTCGCCATGCTCCAGTTCGGAAAACTCCCGTTGATTGCAATACAGCGTCACCTGCACTTGGCCCGGTGCGGCTTTGCCGACGATCGCCTGCACGTCGTAGAACGGTTTGTTCATCGGCGTCTGTGGTATCGGCCGGGTTTCGATGCGGCGCGCGCGGCCAGGGCCTGACGGCAGCAACTGGCAATACAGGGTGTCGAGGTTCAGCGGGTGGGCGGCGTCCATCGGCAACAAGGCATCGCGACGGTACTGGATCGATTGCAGGAAGCGCTGCAGCGGTACCAGCAGGCTTTGCTCGTCGTGCCAGGGCAGGCGTTGCTGCCACAGGGCATTGAACTCATCGAGTACGTACACATCAGCCTGATCTTCGTTGACCCGGTAGAACACTTGAATGCAGTCCGGCTGGCCCGTGGGCAGGAACAGCGCAAGGTCGTGCTCTTCCAGTGCCTTTGGGTCCAGGTGAAGCGGGCTGTAGCTCACCATTTCTTCGCCCAGGTAATCGATCAGCGCCGGCAGAGTGGTCAGCGCGATGTGTTGGACCTGGCCCGGCACCAACTCCAGAACGTGGTAGTGCTGCTGGACCTGGATCAGGTAGCGATGATTGAGCCGGCTCAGCAGCAGGTTCTGCGCGGTATCGAGAATTTCTTCCACCCGTTGGGCGATGAACTGCGCACGGTTATGGCAGAAGCAACGCACCCGCAACTTCGGCTGCTGCGGCCCGGCCGGCAGGTTGTTGAGGTAGTCGCGGATGCAGTCGAGCAGGGCGTGGGGGCCGTCGTAGCGGCCGACCAGCACTTCGTTCCAGCTATTGAGCGTGACCTGGTCCAGGGTCAGGACCAGATTTTCCCGGACGCCAGCGTAGCTCAGGGAGTCGGTGCGCTCGGTGGTCATCAGGATATTCAGGTCGCGATGGTGCTTGAGCGGATCGATGCCGACGTTGACCAGAATCAGCACTTCACTCGGTACGCTGGCACGCAACAGAGGTTCTTCGGCGACGGTGGGCAAGGGCAGGGCGATGGTCTGTTGCAGGCTACCGAGCAGGTTGAACAGTTCGAATTCGCTCAAGTCGCTGGTGCCGGGATGCAAGGCCAGGCGGGTGCTGCTGTCGATCACGCCATTGCGGTGGCACCAGGTCAGCAGTTCCAGCAAGTGACGGCTGCGCTTGATCGGTGCGAAATGTTCCCATTCCAGCGCCGTCAGGCTGCCGTTGTACAAACCCCACAGGCTTTGTCCCGGTTCTTTCTTGTTCGCTGCGTGCACCAGCGTCAGGGTGTCTTCGGCCAGGTCCGGGGCGATGCCGGGGTTGATGAACTCGACTTTGCCGGCCTTGCGCTCGAAAGCGGCATGCAGTCGGCGTCCGAGGACGCTCAGGTCGCGCTTGTTGATGCGACTGACCGTCTGTTCGTGACGGGCAAACTGGGTGAGGAAGCGATAGCTGTAGTTCAGCTCGTTGACCAGCGCCCGTCGCTCGGCGCTGACCTGGCGGACTTTCCACTGACTGCGGCTGTCGAGCAGAGCCAGTTGCCGCTGGTCCCAGTGCCATTCGCGGGCGAGGCGCTCAAGCAATGAACGTTGCCAGCTCTGGGTGCGGCTGCTGCCGGTCAGCTTGCGATTGACCTTCAGGTACAGCGCACGACGCACCAGTTCCAGCCGTTCCGGTTCGTTGCGGGCGAGCAGGTATTCTTCGATGCGCCGGTACACCACGACGTACGGATCCAGCTCGTCGAGGTCGAGGCGGTTGGCGAACACTGCTTGCTTGAAGCGCAGGCTCAGGCAATGGACCCTGGGGTGTTCGCTGGCGTAAACCTCGGTCAGCAACAGCTTGAGCACCGACTTGTACGGCGACTCGATGCCCTTGAACAACTGCCAGAGCCCGGCACCGATGAATTCGCCGGGCGGGATGAAGGCCAGGTTGCCGAGGTCGAGGGTTTCATCGGCGCGGATAAAGCGTTTGGAAATCAGGGTATGGGTGTAGCGGTCGTAGCTCGACTCTTCATAGACCGGCACCAGCCACCAGATCGGTGTACGCCCGGCCAGCCAGATCGCGGTGCGGTAAAACTCGTCCAGCAACAGGTAGTGCTGGGTGGTGCCGCAATCCTCCGAACTGAGCTGGGTATCGCGCTCGCCGCGGACGAAACGGCTCGGGTCGACCAGGAAAAAGTGCGCTTCGGCGCCCTGGCTGGCGGCCCAGGCTTCCAGCAGCTGGCACTTTTTGCGCAGTTCGGCGAGTTCACTCTCGGTCAGGTCCGGCCCATGGCAGACCCACACATCCATGTCGCTCTGGTCGGCTTGTGCCAGGGTGCCGAGGCTGCCCATCAGGAACAGTCCGTGAATCGGCCGGGGCGGGTTGCTGCCGTGGCGCGGCTTGTAGGAAAACGAGCGGGTCAGGCGCTGGGCTTCAGCGAGGACATTGGCATCCGGCTCGAAATTCGACAGCCCGGCCGGCGTACTGCCGGAAACGTAGCCGGGCAGCAGCGGATGATTGACGTGGAAAAACAGCGGCAGCAAGGTCAGGACCCCTTGCTGGCGGGTCGACAACCCTTCCATGGCACGAGCCATGCGTCCTTCGTTGAGTTTCAGAAAGCGTGCGCGCAGCTGGCTGAGAACCTTGCGGTCGATTCCCTCGTCCAGATCAGGGCGGATTTCATGGGTGCGGGTCATGTCAGCTCAAACCGGCTCGCAGGGCTCGGACGTGGGAGTCTCAGGTGAGGGGCAGTTTAGCGCCTCGGCCACGGGACTTTTAAGCTGATTTTGTATTTCTGGCGTCAGACTTCTATCGCGTCGCGACAGCGGGCAACAAAATGCGCCCGCGGAAATCCTTCAGCAGGGGTTTCCGTGGGCGATGCGGGGGAATTCAGGCTGTTTCTTCGGCTCTCAGAATGGTGAGCACGGTTTGCACACTTTGCGCGGCGTCACGACCCAGGCTGGTGAGATAGCCGCCATCAGGCTGGTCGATCAGATCTTTTTCAAACAGGCGTTTGGCAGCGGCAATGGCTTTCGGGGCAGCGGTCTGATGAATTTTCAAACCTTCCTGGGAACTGTCCAGGTTGAAGAGTGCGAGGATTTCCAGTTCGGCAACCAACTCAGGGGTAAGCGACATAGGGACTCCAGACTTTCTAGGAATTGGGCGACAGCGCCCCTAAGGTGAACCCGCTTGTGCGGCATGTCCAGTGCTTGCGGCAGGGTTTTTTCGCTTCTGTAGGAGCGAGCCTGCTCGCGATGGTCGTCAACGATGACGCGTAAAACCAGATGTCCCGTGGCGCTCTCGGGTTTTTCGCGAGCAAGCTCGCTCCTACAGGGGGGGCGTGGGCTTATTGCTTTTCCGGTGGCAATTCGGGCAACGCGCGCAGTGCAGCTTCGTACCATTCGGTGTTGAACGCGCGGTCTTCTTCGAGGATCGCGTCGATTTCTACCGCCAGAACGTGGGCCATCAAGTTGAGGATCTCTTCCCGCTCGTAACCCACCAGCGTCAGCTTGTTGAACGTCGCCTTGGCGGCTGGCGGGTTGTCGCTTTCGATTTGATTCTCAATGGCTTCGATCAGCGTGTTCTCGGCGAACTCTTCTTCGTCGATGTCGTCTTGGTTGGTATCGGGGGTCGGCTCGCTCATGGCAGGCTCCTCAGGGAAAGGTGGCCAGTTTACCCGCATTCAGCCGCGTGATGCTGCTGGCAAGAATCCCGGCAGCGTTCTATAAACAGGCACTGCCCACCCCGCATGGCCTGGAGGCTTTGTGATGATCAAGCTTTATGGATTCTCCGTCAGTAACTACTACAACATGGTCAAACTGGCGCTGCTGGAAAAAGGACTGCCCTTCGAAGAGGTGCCGTTTTACGCTGGCCAGACACCTGAAGCGCTGGCCATCAGTCCACGCGGCAAGGTACCGGTGTTGGGTGTTGAACAGGGCTTCATCAATGAAACCAGCGTGATCCTCGAATACATCGAGCAAACTCAGAAAGGCAAACCACTGCTGCCGAGCGATCCGTTCGAGCGCGCTCAGGTGCTGGCACTGGCCAGGGAAATCGAGCTGTACATCGAATTGCCGGGGCGAGCCTGCTTCGCCGAAGCGTTTTTCGGCACGAGCGTGCCGGAAGCGATCAAGGAAAAAACCAGGGCCGAACTGTTGCTGGGGATGGCAGCGCTGGGCCGGCATGGCAAATTCAGCCCTTACGTGGCTGGCGACAGTTTGAGCGTGGCGGATCTGTATTTCCTGTTCAGCGTGCCGCTGGCGTGTGGGGTCGCCAAGAAGTTGTTTGGCATCGATCTATTGGCCGAGATGCCGAAGGCCAAGGCGTTGCTGGAGTTTTTGGGGGGTAATCCGAATGTGCAGCGTGTGGCGGCTGATCGGGAAGCGGCGATGCCGGCGTTCATGGCGATGATTGCTGCCAAAAAGTAGTTCTGTGGCGTTTTGAAGTCAGTCATCGCGGGCAGGCCCGCTCCCACACTGGATTGTGTTTGCACATCAAACCTGTGGGGACGGGCTTGCTCCGGGCGGCGAGCCGACGAAGCTTTTAGCGGCTGGCGAGCAGCGTCTGACCGCGCGCTACAGCAGCTTTCACCTGTGCCGGCGCAGTACCGCCGATGTGGTTACGGGCATTGACCGAGCCTTCGAGGGTCAGCACGGCGAACACGTCCTGATCGATCTGGTCGCTGAACTTGCGCAGCTCTTCCAGGCTCATTTCCGCCAGGTCCTTGCCGCTGTCCACGCCGTACTTCACGGCATGCCCCACAATTTCGTGGCAATCGCGGAATGGCAGGCCGCGACGCACCAGGTAGTCGGCCAGGTCGGTAGCGGTAGAGAAGCCGCGCAGGGCCGCTTCGCGCATCATCGCGTGCTTGGGCTTGATCGCCGGAACCATGTCGGCGAAGGCCCGCAGCGAATCGCGCAGGGTGTCGGCGGCGTCGAATAGCGGTTCCTTGTCTTCCTGGTTGTCCTTGTTGTAGGCCAGAGGCTGGCCTTTCATCAGGGTCAGCAGGCCCATCAGTGCGCCGAACACGCGACCGGTCTTGCCGCGCACGAGCTCCGGCACGTCCGGGTTTTTCTTTTGCGGCATGATCGAGCTGCCGGTGCAGAAACGGTCGGGCAGATCGATGAACTGGAACTGCGCGCTGGTCCACAGCACCAGCTCTTCGGAGAAGCGCGAAAGGTGCATCATCGCGATGCTGGCGGCCGAGCAGAACTCGATGGCGAAATCGCGATCGGAAACATTATCCAGCGAATTGCCGCCAACCGCGTCGAAACCCAGCAATTGTGCGGTGTATTCACGATCGATCGGGTAGGTGGTGCCAGCCAGTGCCGCGCTGCCCAGCGGCATGCGGTTGGTACGTTTGCGGCAGTCGACCAGGCGTTCGTAGTCGCGGCTGAGCATTTCGAACCAGGCCAGCATGTGGTGCCCGAACGTCACCGGCTGTGCAGTCTGCAGGTGGGTGAACCCCGGCATGATGCTGGCGGCTTCACGCTCGGCCTGCTCCAGCAGGCCTTTTTGCAGGCGGGTGATTTCGGCCAGGATCAGGTCGATCTCGTCACGCAGCCAAAGACGGATGTCGGTGGCGACCTGGTCGTTACGACTGCGGCCGGTGTGCAGCTTTTTACCGGTCACGCCGATGCGGTCGGTCAGTCGCGCCTCGATGTTCATGTGGACGTCTTCGAGGTCGATGCGCCAGTCGAACTGGCCGGCCTCGATTTCACCCTGGATGGTCTTCAGGCCATCGATGATGCTGTCGCGCTCGGCATCGGTCAGCACGCCGACCTTGGCCAGCATGGTGGCGTGGGCGATCGAGCCCATGATGTCGTGGCGATACAGGCGCTGGTCGAAGGTGACGGAGGCGGTGAAGCGGGCGACGAAGGCGTCGACGGGTTCACTGAAGCGGCCGCCCCAGGACTGATTGGTCTTGTCAGTGCTCATGAATTCGCTCGTATCGGCTTGATGAAAGAAGGCGTGGAACGCTGGCGCGGATAATAACAGGGTTGCCAATCCTGTCGCTGACACTGGTCGACACGTTTTCACTGGACCTGTAGGAGCGAGCAGGCTCGCGATGATCCTGAGCGCGACGCGTGTATCCAGGATACCCGCGTTTTCGTTAACGCCCATCGCGAGCAAGCTCGCTCCTGCATTAGCGCAACGATATTTTTCAATTGAGCTGTATCGTCCCGGCAACCGTCTACAGTTGGACAATAGGATCAGCGCACTTCTCGGTGCAGCCGCTGACCATAAAAAAGAGTGGGGTGTTCATATTGCGTATCAGCAAACCCTGTGGCGATGTGTCGCCAATGCGGGCCTGGGCCGCCAGTTGCCTGGCAGATGAAAATTTAGCCGCCCGACCAGCGGCACTTTTTGACGCTCGGGCTAGTCTTAGCGTGGATCGCGGTGACAGACGTCACTTCACCTGTCTACGCTATCCTTGTGCGAGACTCACGCAGGAATCCAGCGCAATATGAATGTCCTGATCGTTGATGACGAACCCTTGGCCCGCGAGCGCCTGAGCCGAATGGTTGGCGAACTCGAGGGATACAGTGTCCTGGAGCCTAGTGCCACGAATGGCGAAGAGGCGTTGGCACTGATCGACAGCCACAAGCCGGATATCGTGCTGCTTGATATCCGCATGCCCGGCCTCGATGGCCTGCAAGTGGCTGCGCGGTTATGCGAACGCGAAACTCCGCCCGCCGTGGTGTTCTGCGCCGGGCCCGATGAATTTGCCGTGGAAGCCTTACAGGCCAGCGCCGTAGGCTATCTGGTGAAACCTGTGAGAACTGAACAGTTACATGACGCATTAAAGAGAGCCGAGCGCCCCAGCCGTGCCCAGCTCGCCGCCCTGACCCGCCCTGCTGCCGAAAGCGGCAACGGCCCGCGCAGCCATATCAGCGCCCGAACCCGTAAAGGGATCGAGCTGATTCCGCTGGATCAGGTGGTGTACTTCATTGCCGACCACAAATACGTGACCTTGCGCCACGAGGGCGGTGAGGTGCTGCTCGATGAGCCGCTCAAGGCCCTCGAGGACGAATTCGGTGACCGTTTCGTGCGTATCCATCGCAATGCACTGGTCGCCCGCGAGCGTATCGAGCGATTGCAACGCACACCCCTGGGGCATTTTCAGCTGTTCCTCAAAGGCCTCAACGGTGATGCGCTGATCGTCAGCCGGCGCCATGTGGCTGGTGTGCGCAAGATGATGCAGCAGCTTTAATCAGCTGTCCGCAGGTGAATTTCACACCCGATTGCCGGACATCCGGGGCCAGGGAGGCCGAGTAGTATCTGATACAAGTCAAAGTGGATTTGGCTGAGCTGTTATTATCTGCCGTATCTATTCAGTACGGATTGATCCATGTCCTCTCGCCAGATCCGCATCGCCACCCGCAAAAGCGCACTCGCCCTGTGGCAGGCCGAATACGTCAAAGCCCGCCTTGAGGCGGCTCATCCGGGCTTGCTGGTGACCCTCGTCCCGATGGTCAGTCGTGGCGACAAGCTGCTCGACTCACCGCTGTCGAAAATCGGCGGCAAGGGCCTGTTCGTCAAGGAACTCGAAACCGCGCTGTTGGAAAATGAAGCCGACATCGCCGTGCACTCCATGAAGGACGTGCCGATGGACTTCCCCGAAGGCCTCGGCCTGTTCTGCATTTGCGAACGGGAAGACCCGCGCGATGCCTTCGTTTCCAACACCTACACCAACCTGGATGAGTTGCCCCAGGGCAGCATCGTCGGCACCTCCAGCCTGCGCCGCCAGGCTCAATTGCTGACCCGTCGTCCGGACCTGGAAATCCGCTTCCTGCGCGGCAACGTCAACACCCGCCTGGCCAAGCTCGATGCCGGCGAATACGACGCCATCATCCTCGCCGCGGCCGGCCTGATCCGTCTGGGTTTTGAGGATCGCATCACATCGGCCATCAGTGTCGACGACAGTCTTCCAGCCGGTGGCCAGGGTGCGGTGGGGATCGAATGCCGCAGCGCCGACAGCGAAATTCATGCGCTGCTGGCACCCCTGCATCACCAGGACACCGCCACTCGCGTGACCGCCGAACGTGCCCTCAACAAGCACCTCAATGGCGGTTGCCAGGTGCCGATTGCCTGTTACGCCGTGCTGGAAGGTGAACAGGTCTGGTTACGTGGGCTGGTCGGTGATCCGAGTGGTGGCCGGCTGCTCAGTGCCCAGGCTCGTGCGCCGCGTGGCGATGCCGAGGCTCTTGGTGTGCAAGTGGCCGAAGACCTTTTGAGCCAGGGCGCCGACGAGATTCTCAAAGCGGTCTATGGCGAGGCTGGTCACGAGTGACCGGCTGGCGCTTGCTGCTGACGCGTCCCGCCGATGAGTCGGCGGCGCTGAGCAGTTTTTTGGCCGAGCAGGGGATATTCAGTAACAGTCTGCCGCTTTTGGACATCGTGCCGGTTGCGACCACTGACACAATGCACCAGGTGATTCAGGCGCTGGATCAGTTCTGCGCCGTCATCGTGGTCAGCAAGCCGGCCGCCCGGATCGGTGTCGAGCTGCTTGAGCGGTTCTGGCCAACGCCGCCCGCTGTGAAGTGGTTCAGCGTCGGTGCGGCGACTGCGCAGATCCTCGAGGATCACGGATTGGACGTGAGCTTCCCGGCAGAAGGCGATGACAGTGAAGCCTTGCTCGAACTTTCCCGACTGCGCGAGGCTATCGCACAACCCGATGCGCGAGCGCTGATCCTGCGCGGGGAGGGTGGGCGCGAGTTGCTGGCTGAGCGTTTGCGTGAGCTTGGTGCTAGTGTCGAGTACCTGGAGTTGTACCGCCGGGCATTGCCGGTTTACCCGCCGAAAGCGCTGCCGGAACGGATCCAGGCGGAACGCCTGAACGGGCTGGTGGTCAGCAGTGGACAAGGTTTTGAGCACCTGCATCAGTTGGCCGGCGATGCCTGGCCGCAATTGGCGCGGTTGCCGTTGTTTGTACCAAGCCCCAGGGTTGCCGAGCTGGCGTATGCCGCCGGGGCCAAAACAGTTGTGGATTGTCGCGGTGCCAGTGCCGCGGCCTTGCTGACGGCGTTACGGGAGCATCCCGTGCCCGTTTTCTAATGCAAAGGATGGATACGTGAGCGAAACAGCCTTGCCGAAAGATGACTCGCGACCGGTGCTTGATACACCTGTTGATGCTCCTGTTGATGAAATGCCGCCGCCACCTGCTGCCGTGCAGCGTCGAGGCAATGGTCTGGCTATCGTCGCGCTGCTGCTGGGCGCGGCCGGTGTTGCGGTTGGCGGTTGGGGTGTCTGGCAGGTGCGTCACCTGCAGGCCAATAACCAGCAGCAACTGAGCCAGGTTCAAGCGTTGAATGACCAGGCGCAGAACCTCAAGCTCAATGAGGAACGCTTGAGCGCACGCCTGGCGCAATTGCCTGCCGCCGATGAGCTGGAAGCGCGCAGTCGCCTGGTGATCCAGCTGCAAGGTGATCAGCAGCGTTTGAACCAGCGTCTGGAAACCATACTCGGTGCCAGTCGCAAGGACTGGCGCTTGGCCGAAGCCGAGCATTTGCTGCGTCTTGCCAGCCTGCGACTGTCCGCCTTGCAGGACATCAGCAGCGCCCAGGCACTGGTCCAGGGTGCCGACGAGATACTGCGCGAGCAGAACGACCCAGGCGCCTTTGCCGCTCGCGAGCAGGTGGCCAAGACCCTGGTTGCCCTGCGCAGTACCGGGCAACCGGATCGTACCGGGCTGTTTCTGCGTCTGGGCGCGTTGCGCGATCAAGTGGCCAGCCTTACCGAGCTGGCGCCGGAGTACAAGGACCGTGGCGATTCGTTGCTGGGCCTGACTGCCGATGGCGACGGTGCCAGTCGCTGGGCGCAATGGTGGGATCAGATTTCGCGCTACATCCGTATCGATTTCAATGCCGATAAAAACGTTCGCCCATTGCTGGCCGGCCAGAGCCTGAGTCAGGTGCGCCTGGCCCTGAGCCTGGCGCTGGAGCAAGCACAGTGGGCCGCGCTCAATGGTCAGGCGGCGGTTTACTCCCAAGTGCTGGACGAAGCGCGGGACATTCTCAAAGGCAACTTCAACCCGGACAACGCGCAAAGCAAAGTCATGCTTGAGCAGGTGGCCGAGTTGAGCGAGCAGCCCGTCACCGTTGTCACGCCGGATATGACCGGCACCCTGAGCGCGGTGCAGGGGTATCTGGAGCGGCGCAACGTCAACGCCGAAGATTCGGTCAAGCCACTGGCCAAGCCTGCCGCGAACACCGCGCCGGAGGCCATGCCATGAAACGCCTCTATGTGATCGTGTTCCTCGTGATCGCCGCTGCCGCTGCGCTGGGGCTGGCGATTGCAGAACATTCCGGCTACGTGCTGATTGCCTACAAGACCTTCCGCTATGAGTCGAGCCTGTGGGCTACTTTGGCGCTGGTGGCTGTGCTCTGGCTGGTGATCTGGGGCATCAAGTCGCTGGTCGAACTGCTGATGGCTTCCAGTGGCGTGGTCAATCCGTGGTCGCGACGTAACCGTAGCCGTCGGGTGCAGGTGGCGATCGAGCACGGTCAACTCGACCTGGCCGAGGGGCGCTGGGCCAGCGCGCAGCGTCACTTGCATCGGGCTGCCGAAGCCGAGCGCCAACCGCTGCTTTACTACCTCGGTGCGGCCCGTGCCGCAAACGAACAAGGCAATTACGAAGAAAGCGACAACTTGCTGGAGCGTGCCCTGGAGCGTCAGCCTCAGGCCGAGTTGGCGATCGCTTTGAGCCACGCCCAGTTGCAGACCGACCGCGGTGATACCGAAGGCGCCCTCGCCACCCTGCAAGCCATGCGTGAACGCCACCCGCATAACGCACAGACCCTGCGTCAGTTGCAACGCCTGCTTCAGCAGCGTGGTGACTGGTCGACAATGATTCGCCTGCTGCCGGAGCTGCGCAAGGACAAAATCCTGCCGGCGGCCGAGCTTGCCGAACTGGAGCGCCGGGCCTGGGGGGCGAACCTGTCCCTGGCGGCGCAACGGGAAGAAGACGGGACGGTGGGGCAGCAATCGCTCGAACGTGCCTGGCAACAACTGACCTCGGCACAGCGTCAGGAGCCGCAACTGGTGCTCGCGTATGCCGAACAACTGCGTCAGTTGGGGGCTCAGGTCGAAGCCGAAGAAGTGCTGCGCACTGCTCTCAAGCGCAGCTACGACAGTCACCTGGCACGGCTCTACGGGCTGGTTCGCGGCAAAGATCCGGCCCGTCAGTTGCAGGCTGCCGAAGGTTGGCTCAAGGAGCATCCGGCCGATCCTGGTCTGCTGTTGACGCTGGGCCGTCTATGCCTGCAAAACAGTTTGTGGGGCAAGGCCCGGGACTATCTGGAAAGCAGCCTGCGTGTACAACGCAATCCGGAAGCCTGTGCGGAACTGGCGAGGTTGTTGGCGCAAATGGGCGATACCGAGCGCAGCAACCAGCTGTTTCAGGAAGGCCTGGGGTTGTTGGATGAGCGCTTGCTCGCCGCCCCTCTGCCGGTGCCGGCCCGCGCTTGACCCATACGCTGGCGCCAGGCTCCGGCGTCTGAGCGATGACCTGCGGCGAGGCAGAAATCTTCCTCGCCGCAGTAGATGATCGGTTGAAATTCAGTTGCCAGATTTCGTCGCAGGCAAAGTCCTACAGGGGACTACATCTTATCCTCTCGCCTGCGTCGGGATTTCCCTACACCTGTGCTGAAGTCTCCGTGGGCACTTGCCTTGAAAGGCCTTCGCGCTTTCCTCTACCGTAATGGTCTGTCACTACTTTTACGGAAAAGCCATGTCTTTGGCCTGCTCACGCTCCTTGTTTTTCATGGCTTTCGTTGCGGGTGCCCTGGCAATGGGCGTTTCCTACTACCTGGAATATGCAGTGGGCCTGCGGCCTTGCGGCTTGTGTCTTGTGCAACGGTTTTGTCTGGCGCTCTTTACCGGTGTCTGCCTGATGGCTTCGGTCCATGGCCCCGGTCGCATCGGAAACGTTCTGTATTGGCTGCTCGGTCTTGGTTGCAGCCTGGCCGGCACTGTCACGGCGTGGCGACAGGTCCTGCTGCAAAGCCTACCGGCGGAACAGGCAACGGCGTGCTCGACCCATCTGACAGATCTGTTGGTCAGTTCGCCCTGGCTATCCGTCGTACAGCAAATGTTCAAGGGCGCTGCCGATTGTGTGGAAATTTCCTGGACACTGTTTGATCTGAGTCTCACAGAGTGGAGCCTGCTGTTCTTCGTCGCTATGTTGATTCTGGCCGTTTACCAGTCGTTGCGACTGGTCTGGATCAGCTATCAGCGACCACTCAGCGGCGAGTCGTCGCACCGGGCCTTTGCGGGCGATTAAACACTTGTATGAACTTTATCTCGTGCGTACCTTGAAGCTGGTGTCGCGCGGGCATAATCTGGCCCGCACGTGTCATTGGAATTATGTTGCTCGATGACGCTCTGCCTGACCGCCCACTGACGTAACAAGAGGCGAACGGGCATAGAGCAGCTGACCCACAAGGGAAGAGAGATCACCATGCTCGAAAGTTGTCAGAATGCTCAGGAACGCTGGGGTGGAGTGCACCTGCTTATTGATCGCTGGTTGCAGGAGCGCAAAGAGCTGATCGATGCCTACGACAAGCTTGGCGCAAAACCTGAGGCGCTCGGTGAGGATCGTAAACCCTTGCAGGAATTCTGCGGCGTGCTGGTCGATTATGTATCGGCCGGGCACTTTGAGATCTACGAGCAACTGACGGGGGAGGCCAAGGCCTTCAACGACAAGCGTGGCCTGGAGCTCGCCGAGACGATCTACCCGCGGATCGACGTCATCACCGAAAAGCTGCTCGCGTTCAATGACCTGTGCGATGCAGGAAAGTGTGTCGCCGAAGAGTTCAAGACACTCGGCGGCCTGTTGCACGAACGCTTTGAGCTGGAGGACTGCCTGATCGAAGTGCTGCACACAGCCCACAAGGAAACCGATTCGGTTCAGGCCTGAAGCGCTTCCTGCAAGATCCCGAAACGGCGTGCCAAGGCACGCCGTTTTCGTTTGTGTCGTCAGCCGGTAGCACCGCGCAGTTCGACTTCGAACACCAGTGGAGTGAACGGCGCGATCACGTCGCCGGCACCGTCGGCACCATAGGCCTGGGCCGATGGAATCACCAGTCGCCATTTCGCCCCGACCGGCATGTTTTGCAATGCGCTGCGCCATCCGGCGATCACGCTGTCGAGACTGAACCACTGTGGCTGACTGTTCTGATCGAACACCGTGCCGTCGGGCAAGCGACCGATGTACAGCACCTGCACCTTGCCGTTCGGTCCGGCCTTGGCGCCAGTGCCCGGCGTCAACTCGGTCAGCAACACGCCATCAGCCAGTTCTCGCACGTCGGGTCTGGCTTTCTCGGCGGCGAGAAAGCGCTGTTCTTTTTCCAGTGCCATTTCGCTTTGCGGCTCGGCTGACTGCATGGCAATCCGGGCTTCATGCTCGGTCAATATCTGCTGGATCTGCTCGTCCTTCAGCGCCAGCGGCTTGCCCTGATAGGCCTGCTGCAATCCTTCGATCAGTGCCTGGAGTTGCAGGTCGGGTGCCTCCTGGCGCAAGCGTTCGCCAAGGCTCGCGCCCAGGCTGTAAGCAAGATCGTGGGCTTCATTTTCCTGTGTTGTTGCGGCGGCCTGGGCCGCCGAAAAAAACACGCACAGCGATAAAAAAAGGTAGCGCGACATGGGCACTCTCCGACCTGAATTGCGGGCGATTATGCCAGCGAGAATGCGCGCAACGGTGAACTGCTTTTGCTTCGACGCAGAAGTTTTTCGGTCCTTTGCAACGCAACGCTTTCGATAGTGTCAACATGCCCTAGCGGCGGTTGCAGCAGAGGTCTAGTATGAGCCGCACTCACTTCAGCCAGGAGGTAAACCATGTCGGCCACCAAGAAGCCAGTAAACACTCCATTGCACCTGCTCCAACAACTCTCGAGCAGCCTGCTCGAGCACCTGGAAACCGCTTGTTCCGAAGCCTTGGCTGATGCTGAAAAACTGCTCGCCAAACTGGAAAAGCAGCGCGGAAAAGCGCAAGAAAAACTGCACAAGTCCCGCACCAAATTGCAGGACGCTGCGGCGGCCGGAAAAGCCAAGGCGCAAGCCAAGGCCAAGGACGCAGTGGCCGATCTTGAGAAGCTGCTCGATGCCCTCAAAGATCGTCAATCGGAAACCCGCGGCTACATTCTGCAACTCAAGCGCGATGCTCAGGAAAGCCTGAAACTGGCCCAGGGCGTCGGTCGTGTACAAGAGGCTGTCGGCAAGGCGTTGTCCCTGCGCGCAGCCAAGCCTGCTGCGGCACCTGCGAAGAAAGCCGCCGCCAGACCGGCTGCCGCAAAAGCACCGGCCAAGCCTGCTGCTGCAAAACCGGCAGCTGCCAAACCAGCAGCGAAAACTGCCGCCGCCAAACCGGCTGCGAGAAAACCGGCTGCTGCCAGCGCCGCGAAACCTGCAGCTAAAACCACGGCTGCCAAGCCAGCCGCTGCTCGACCTGCCGCTGCAAAAGCTGTCGCTGCCAAACCAGCAGCGAAAACCGCCGCCGCTAAACCGGCTGCAAAACCAGCAGCAAAACCAGCAGCAAAACCGGCCGCTAAACCAGCCACCCGGACCGCCGCGGCGAAACCTGCTGCCAAGCCGGCTGCCAAACCTGTCGCTGCCAAACCAGCGGCAAAACCAGCAGCCAAGCCAGCGGCAAAACCTGCTGTAAAAGCGACTGCCAAGCCAGCTGCAAAACCAGCCGCAAAACCGGCAGCAGCGAAACCTGCCGCTGCCGCCAAGCCAGCCGCTGCAAAACCAGCTGCCGCGAAACCGGCCACTGCAAAACCCGCTGCAAAACCAGCAGCCAAACCTGCAGTGAAAAAGCCGGTTGCCGCCAAGCCAGCCACCGCACCGGTTGCCAAGCCAGTCGTACCGGCTGCGCCAGCAGCACCTGCTCCGGCAGCAACTACCTCGACAGTCGCGCCAGCACCTACGCCTGCCGCAACGTCGAGCGCTGTAACCACCCCAACCAGCGCTTCCTAAGTGCCGGTTACCGCGACGCGCAGCTGATGCAGCGCGTCGCGGTGCAGGTGGGCGGCCTCAGCCGTCACACCTTCCAGCCAGGCTGATAGATCGGTCTCGGCACCTTGCGGCCAACTCTGCGCCGTTCTCTGCAGCCGCAACAACAGATGCCGCTCGGCTTCCAGTTCGAGTGCCTTCACTTGTTCGCGCAGGGTCCGCAGGTCGGCGTCCTCCGTGGCCTCGGCCTTCCATTGTGTGCGCAACGCGCGTAGCGGTCGCACGACATCGGTGTCCCACGAGACGGCCACGCTACGTAGTTGCTGCAAGCGTTGCTCATCGCAGGCCACGCACCGTTGTCCCAACCACGCACCACACAGCAACAGACACACATTGACCCCCGCCGACTGCAATTGCAGGCATGCCTGCTCAACGCCCGGACGGGCGTAGGTGGTCAGGGAAAAGCTCCACAGGTCAGAGGACATAGTGCTACTCGCGCCAGTTGCGAGCGAAGCTGGTAGACTCCGCCGCCATTATGATTCGACTTCAGAACCTGACTTTACAGCGTGGCCCGCAACGTCTGCTAGAAGACGCCGAGCTGACCCTGCACGCCGGCCAGAAAGCCGGCCTCATCGGTGCCAACGGCGCCGGCAAATCGAGCCTGTTCGCCTTGCTTCGGGGCGAGCTGCACCCTGACTCGGGTGATTGCTTCCTGCCGGCCGACTGGCGTATCGCCCACATGCGCCAGGAGGTCGACACCCTCGAACGCCTGGCGGTCGACTACGTGCTCGATGGCGACCTGCGCCTGCGCCAGGTGCAACGCGACCTGGCGGCAGCCGAAGCGGCCCATGACGGTGCCGCACAGGCCCGCCTGCACTCGGAACTCGACAGCGCCGACGGTTATACCGCCGACGCCCGGGCGCGCAAGTTGCTGGCGGGTCTCGGGTTCACCAACGAGCAGATGGATCGTCAGGTCGGGGATTTCTCCGGTGGCTGGCGGATGCGCCTGAACCTGGCGCAGGCCTTGATGTGCCCTTCGGACCTGCTGCTGCTCGACGAACCGACCAACCACCTGGACCTCGACGCCATCATCTGGCTCGAAGAATGGCTCAAGAGCTATCCCGGCACCCTGATGCTGATTTCCCACGACCGGGACTTCCTCGATGCCGTGGTCGACCACGTGGCCCACGTCGATCAGCGCAAGATCACCCTGTACCGCGGTGGCTACAGCGCCTTCGAACGCGCCCGTGCCGAACGCCTGGCCCAGCAACAGCAGGCCTACGAGAAGCAGCAGGCGCAACGTGCGCACATGGAAAGCTACATCGCCCGCTTCAAGGCCCAGGCCACCAAGGCCCGTCAGGCCCAGAGCCGGATCAAGGCGCTGGAGCGGATGGAAGAGCTGACCGCCGCCCACGTCGATTCGCCGTTCGACTTTGTCTTCCGTGAATCGCAGAAAATTTCCAGCCCGCTGATCGACCTGTCCGATGCCCGCCTGGGCTATGGCGACAAAGCCGTACTGGAGAAGGTCAAGCTGCAACTGACGCCAGGGGCGCGAATCGGTCTGCTCGGACCTAACGGCGCCGGTAAATCGACCCTGATCAAGAACCTTGCCGGTGAGCTCTCGCCATTGGCTGGCCGCTTGACCCGTGGCGAGAACACCGTGGTCGGTTACTTCGCCCAGCATCAACTCGATTCTCTGGACTCCAAGGCCAGCCCGTTGTTGCACTTGCAGCGCCTGGCACCGACCGAGCGCGAACAGACCCTGCGCGACTTCCTCGGCGGTTTCGACTTCCGTGGTGCGCGAATCGACGAGCCGGTGCTGAATTTTTCCGGTGGCGAAAAGGCGCGCCTGGCATTGGCCTTGATCGCCTGGGACCGACCGAACCTGTTGCTGCTCGACGAACCGACCAACCATCTGGACCTGGAAATGCGCCTGGCGCTGACCATGGCCCTGCAGGAATTCAGTGGGGCGGTACTGGTGGTCTCCCACGACCGTCACTTGCTCAAAAGCACCACCGATAACTTTTACCTGGTGGCGGACGGCAAGGTCGAGGAGTTCGACGGCGACCTGGAGGACTACACTCGCTGGCTGGTGGATTATCGCCAGCGCAATGCCCCGGTCAGCAACACACCGGTCAACCCGGACAAGACCGACAAGAAAGCCCAGCGTCAGGCCGCCGCTGCGTTGCGCCAGCAACTGGCGCCGCACAAGCGCGAAGCCGACAAGCTTGAAGCCGAGCTGGGCAAGCTGCACGAAAAGCTTGCGAAAATCGATGCCAGCCTCGGCGACAGCGATATCTACGAGCCGACGCGCAAGAACGAATTGCGTGATCTGCTGGCCGAACAGGCCAGGTTGAAGGTGCGTGAGGCGGAGCTGGAAGAGGCGTGGATGGAAGCCTTGGAATTGCTGGAAAGCATGCAGGCGGAGCTGGAGGCACTGTCCTGATGGACGCCTTCAAGCTGCCGCTGCCGGCGATGTGGGTCGAGCCGATCTGGCTTGGCGTGCAGATCCTGCTGATTCTGCTGGCCGGTTACGTCGCCCAGCGCTTTGTCGCCAAGTGCCTGACCCGCCTTGGTGAGCGCTATCCGTTCCCGCCGCAACTGCTGATGCCGCTGCGGGGCGGTTTGCGCTGGCTGATCATGGGTAGCGCGCTGATTTTCGTCCTGGAACGACTCGGTGTGTCGGCCACGGTGCTCTGGACCGCATTGTCGGGTTTCGTCGCGGTCGCGGCAGTGGCGTTTTTCGCCATGTGGAGCGTGCTATCGAACCTGCTGTGCGCGATCCTGATCTTCACCGTCGGCCCGTTCCGCCTGGGTGATGTGGTCGAGTTGGTGGACACCACCGACAAACCCGGCGTCAAAGGCCGGGTGGTGGCGATCAATCTGCTGTACACCACGCTGGTCGAGGCCGAAGAACTCGGCACTGGCAGCGCCATGGTGCAAGTGCCCAACAGTTTGTTCTTCCAGCGTTCGGTGCGGCGCTGGCGCGGGACGGATGTGCTTCCTTCCAACGGGTTTGAAAAGTAAGCCTTCTGCTGTCCGATAGATTGCCTTCGCGAGCAAGCCCGCTCCCACATTTGCTCTTCGGTAGACACAAACTTTTTGAGCACCGCAGATCCAGTGTGGGAGCGGGCTCGCTCGCGAAGGGGCCCTCAAGTCGTAAGCGCTGGTCGGCAACCGCAACATCCCGCAAAAAAATCGGTAGTCATCCACCCAAAGCCGCATTAGCTTAGACGTCTGTCACGAGTCTGAGTCGAGGTGTGCAATGGAGCTTCAAACATGGCTGGCGTTTTTTGCCGCCTGCTGGGTGATCAGCCTGTCCCCCGGTGCCGGCGCCATTGCGTCGATGTCCAGCGGTCTGCAGTACGGTTTCTGGCGCGGTTACTGGAACGCCCTGGGCCTGCAACTGGGCCTGGCTTTGCAGATCGCCATCGTCGGTGCCGGTGTCGGCGCCATTCTCACGGCTTCGGCCACGGCCTTCTACGCCATCAAATGGTTTGGCGTGGCGTATCTGGTTTACCTCGCGATCAAGCAATGGCGTGCGCTGCCCAGCGATATGAGCGATGACGCGGCAGTGCGCCAGATCGGCAAGCCGATGGCCCTGGTGTTCCGCGGTTTTCTGGTGAACATCAGTAACCCCAAGGCGCTGGTGTTCATGCTGGCGGTGTTGCCGCAGTTCATCGACCCCCATGCTCCACTGCTGATCCAGTATCTGGTGATCGGCGTGACGATGGTCTGCGTCGATCTGATCGTCATGGCCGGTTACACCGGTCTGGCGTCCAGGGTGCTGCGTATGCTGCGCACACCAATACAGCAAAAACGCATGAACCGGACCTTTGCCGGGCTGTTCATCGGTGCGGCAGCGTTCATGGCGACGCTGCGCAGAGCCGCGGCGTAAATCGACCGAAACCCGAAAAGGCGACCCATGCGGTCGCCTTTTTTATTGGCGTATCAGTTCCTTGGAGAACCCTCGAAGTCGCAGGAAGTCCCGACAAAGCTTGAGCGAAACCCGTTGGGCGTTAACAATATGTAACTTCGTTTTTCCAATTGAGACTCATTCATGATTTCCCCCTCCCGTTTCCTGGCCTGGCTGTTGCTGCCGCTGCTCGCGGCGAGCAGCGTTCAGCTGCTGGCCGCCCCCGCCGAAGGTGCGCCGCAGGCGCTGCACTTGCTCGATTACATCGGCGCGGATTACCCGGACACGGTGCAGGCGGGCAGCATCATGGATGAGGCCGGGTTTCGCGCGCAGCAAGAGTCGGTCAAGACGCTGGGAAGTCTGCTGGCGGCCATGCCGGCCAAACCGGAAAAAATTGCCCTGGAGCAAAGCCTGGTCGCGCTTGGAAGCTCCATCAGCGCCCGTCAGGACGGTGCCGACGTCGCGCGCCAGGCCCGCCAACTGGGGGCAAAGCTGGCCGTGGCCTATGAAGTCAGCCAGGCTCCGGTCATTACGCCGGACCCGGCGCGTGGTGCGCCACTGTACGCTCAGCATTGCTCGGTCTGCCATGGCGATACAGGGGCCGGCGATGGCCCGGCAGGTGTCGGCATGACGCCACCGCCATCCAATCTGCGTGATAGCACACGACTGGATCGACTTAGCCTCTACGCGATCTACAGCACCTTGGGCCTGGGTGTTGAAGGGACCGACATGCCAGCCTTTGCCGATCAGCTGGATGATCGTCAGCGTTGGGATCTGGCTACCTATATCGCCAGCTTCAGTGTCGACCTGGCTACAGCCAATGCTGACAGAACCTACAACATCGCCGACCTGGCTCGTCAGACCCCGGCCGAAGTGCAGGCCGTCGAAGGCCCGCAGGCCGCCGCGACATTCCGTGTCCAGCGAGCGCAACCGCCGCAGGTCAAGCGTGGCCCGGCACAATTGCTCGACTACACCGCAGCCACTCTGGACAAGAGCATCGTGGCGTATCGTGCCGGTGAGCATGATCAGGCTTATGACTTATCGGTAGCGGCGTATCTGGAAGGCTTCGAGCTGGTTGAAAGCTCGCTGGACAACATTGACGCCAACGTGCGTAAAGACACTGAAAAATCCCTGATGGCCTACCGTCAGTCGTTGCAGGACGGTTTGCCGGTGAGCGACGTCGAACAGCGCCTGGAGGCGGCCAAGGCCAGGTTGAAGGCATCGGCCAGCCTGCTGGGCAACGACGGTTTGAGCTGGTCGCTGAGTTACATTTCCGGCTTGCTGATTCTGTTGCGCGAAGGCCTTGAAGCGATTCTGGTGCTGGCGGCGATCCTTGCTTTCCTGCGTAACACGGGTCAACAGGCGGCGGTGCGCAGCGTCAACGTCGGTTGGGGCCTGGCGTTTCTGGCGGGGCTGGGCACCTGGGCGCTGGCAGCCTATGTGATTGATGTCAGCGGTTCGCAGCGCGAATTGCTGGAAGGCGCGACAGCGTTATTTGCCAGCGTCATGGTGCTGTGGCTGGGAGTGTGGATGCATGACCGTCGTCACGCGGCGGCCTGGCAGGATTACATCAAGACCAGCATGGTAGGTGGCGGTGGGCGTTTCGGCTTTGCGACCCTGGCGTTTTTCTCGGTGTATCGCGAACTGTTCGAAGTGATTCTGTTCTACGAAACCCTGTGGTTGCAGGCAGGTCCCGCGGGGCACAACGCGGTGTTGGCAGGTGGAGCCACGGCGGTGGTGCTGCTGGTCGGCCTGGCCTGGGTGATTTTGCGCGGTTCGGCGAAATTGCCGCTGGCGCTGTTCTTCAGCATCAATGCTGGTCTTTTGTGCGCCTTGTCGGTGGTGTTCGCCGGACATGGCGTGAAGGCGCTGCAGGAAGCGGGAATATTCGGTACGCGGCCGGTGCCGTTCTTTGAGTTCGACTGGTTGGGGATTCATGCCGATGCGTATTCGTTGAGTGCGCAGGCGGTGGCGATCATCGCGATTGTCGTGTTGTATGGCCGTAGCCGGGTGGTTGCGAAGCAGCGGGTACAGATTTCTTAAACAGCATTCGCTGCGCTCACATTCGCGGGCAAGCCCGCTCCTACAGGATTGCGTATAACCTGTAGGAGCGGGCTTGCCCGCGATGTTTTTTCAGAAAGGATCAAAACATGCGTGTCTGGATCGATGCCGACGCCTGCCCTCGGGCAGCGAAGGATCTGGTGGTGAAGTTCGCCCTCAAGCGTCAGTTCGAAGTGGTGCTGGTAGCCGGGCAGCCGCAGATCAAGCCCGGTCTGGCGCTGGTCAAGCTGATCGTGGTGCCGAGCGGCCCGGATGCGGCCGATGATTACCTGGTGGAGCACGCAGTTCCCGGTGAATTGGTGATTTGCAGCGATGTACCGTTGGCCGACCGTCTGGTGAAGAAGGGCGTGGCCGCGCTCGATCCGCGCGGGAAGGAATTCGATGCGCAGAACATGGGGGATCGGCTGGCCGTACGCAACCTGTTCACCGATTTACGCGAACAGGGGCAAATGGGCGGAGGGCCAGCGCCGTTTGGCGACCGTGAGAAGCAGGCATTTGCCAATGCGCTGGACCGGATACTCACACGGCTGGCCCGTAAACTGTAGGAGCGAGCCTGCTCGCGATGGACGTCAACGATGACGAGTGCTGGCTGGATGAACGCGGTGCTCTCACGTCCATCGCGAGCAAGCTCGCTCCTACAGTGTGTCAGGCGTCGTTTTCGTGGGTCAGTTCGAGCACGCGGTCGACCAGTTTGTTGATGCCGGAAGCCGCCTCGCTGATGCTCTGCGCCAGCATGTAGGCCGGGGTGCTCACCAGTTTGCGTGCCTTGTCCTCGACGATGTCGCTGACCGCGCAATCGGTATGGGTCGCGCCCATCTTGTTCATCGCGGCGGCGGTGTCGGTGTCGTTGCCAATGGTGCAAGTGACGCCGGGGCCGTAGATCTTGGCCGCCAGGGCCGGGGAAATGCACATCAACCCCACCGGTTTGCCGGCCTCGGCAAAGGCTTCGGTCAGTGCCAGGACATCCGGTTGAACTGTGCAGCCGGCGCCTTGAATGGCGAAGTTGGACAGGTTCTTGGCCGAGCCGAAGCCGCCGGGCACGATCAGCGCATCGAAGTCATCGACGTTCGCGTCACGGATATCCTTGATGTTGCCCCGGGCAATCCGCGCCGACTCCACCAGCACGTTGCGCGATTCGGGCATTTCTTCGCCGGTCAGGTGATTGATGACATGCAACTGCGCGATGTCCGGAGCGAAACACTGCACCTGCGCCCCGCGCTGATCCAGGCGCAGCAGGGTGATGACGCTCTCGTGGAGCTCGGCGCCGTCGTACACGCCACAACCGGAAAGGATCACTGCAACTTTTTTGCTCATGGGCTTTTCTCCAGATTCATGGCGTTAAATGTCCACTAATTTGGCACTCGTTGCCATAGGGTTAATTGACGGTTACACATAGCATCTGTCCTCTGGACTCCGGTCAGGGCGCGTCATGGACTTCATTCTGTATGCGGTGCCGTTTTTCTTTGTGCTGATCGCCGTCGAGCTGCTGGCCGACCGTTGGCGCGGGGTGCGCAATTATCGGTTGGCGGACGCGATCAACAGCATCAGCACCGGCGTGCTGTCGACCACCACGGGGCTGCTGACCAAAGGCGTGGGGTTGGTGACCTACGCGTTTGCCCTCAAGCATCTGGCGCTGTTCGAGTTGTCGGCCGACAGCGTCTGGACTTGGGTGTTTGCTTTTGTCTTCTATGACTTCTGTTACTACTGGCTGCACCGCATGGGCCACGAACGCAACATCCTCTGGGCCGCGCATTCGGTGCATCACCAGAGCGAGGACTACAACCTGTCCACGGCATTGCGCCAGACCAGCACCGGATTCCTGCTGAGCTGGATCTTCTATCTGCCGCTGGCGGTGTTCGGCGTACCGCTGCTGGTGTTTGTGAGCGTCGCCGCGCTGAACCTGCTGTACCAGTTCTGGGTGCATACCCGGCACATTCCCAAGCTTGGCTGGTTCGAATGGTTTTTCGTCACGCCATCCAATCATCGGGCTCACCATGCACAAAACGCTCTCTACATGGATCGCAACTACGGCGGCGTGTTCA
The DNA here is from genome assembly GCF_056711565.1 of Pseudomonas sp. WT-JTC. Lineage (NCBI taxonomy): Bacteria > Pseudomonadati > Pseudomonadota > Gammaproteobacteria > Pseudomonadales > Pseudomonadaceae > Pseudomonas > Pseudomonas sp. WT-JTC. Next base: position 6,418,313 of record NZ_CM160042.1, on the reverse strand, counting down.
TTATCTGGGACCGTCTGTTCGGCTCGTTCCAGGAAGAAGACGACAGCGAGCCGGTGATCTTTGGCGTGACCACGCCGCTGGCGAGCTGGAATCCCGTGTGGGCGAACGTGCAGTTCTATGCACAGTTGTGGGCAGATGCGCGGCGTGCCGAAAGTACCTTGGACAAATTGCGGATCTGGTTCATGCGTACCGGCTGGCGCCCGGCGGACGTGGCGGCCAAATACCCGATGAACAAGCCGGACCTGACCCGGTTCCGCAAATTCGAGGTGCCGCTGGACGGGCGTCAGCAGCTCTACATCTTGTTGCAGTTCTGCGTGTACATCGCGCTGGGCAGCTACTTGATGAGCCTTGAACCGAAGCTGTCAGTCGCCGCCCTGGTGTTGGGCTGGGGAGCGGTGGCGTTTGGTCTGTTTGTGCTGGGCGTGGCCCTTGAGGATCGCCCATGGGCGTTGAAGCTGGAGCTGGTGCGACTGACGTCGAATCTGCCTTTGGTGTGGCTGGCACCAATGGTGGGGCTGTGGCCGGCCAGCATGGTGGGCTGGGTCGGCCTGCTCAGTTACAGCCTGTTGAGCGGCATCGGTCTCTACTGTTGCAGAAACCGCATCACTCGACTGGCGTCGTAGGGCCTTCGGTTTTGATGCTTTCGGCTTTCAGCGCTTGTTCGTCGGCGTAGACCTGCTTGGCCAGGCGGGCATTCTTGAAGCGCCGACGCAGCCATAGCACGAAGCCCAGGACCAGCAGGGCGCCGAGCACCCAAAGCTCGTACTTCTTCACACTGCCGAGCATGCCTTCGAGCACTGCGCCGAAATGGTACGCGGCCGCCGCCAAGGCTGCGGCCCAGATCGCCGCGCCAATGCCGTTGAGCAGCAGGTAACGACCCGGCGGGTAGCCTGACAACCCGATGGCCACCGGCATGACCGTACGCAAACCGTAAACGAAGCGGAAGCTCAATACCCAGATGTCCGGATGCTTGCGAATGTGTTCCAGCGCCCGGTCACCCATCATCTGCCAGCGCGGCTTGCGCGCCAGCAGTTTGCGGCCGTGCTTGCGCCCAAGGAAGTACCACAGTTGGTCGCCGGCATAGCTGCCAAAGAAGGCCACGACCACCACCAGGTTGATGTCCATGTATCCACGGAACGCGAGGAAGCCCGCGAGTACCAGAATGGTTTCGCCTTCGAAGAACGTGCCTAGAAAAAGGGCAAAGTAGCCGAAGTCATGCAGAAATTGTTGGAGCATTGTCTGGGTGCTGGCGAAATGAACGCGCAGCCTAACCCTTCGGACACATTCAGGAAAGTGTCCAAATGTGTCTCGACGTGAACATTTCCTACAACGACAATGGAATGCGGCTACGTGTCGCGGGATGCACACAACTGTCATCTGTTCGTCATAATGGCCGCTTATAACTGTCACGCTCGCCCGTAAGCGCGGGCTCAGGAGTCTGCCGTGAGCTTTACCCCCGCCAACCGTTTGTTCCCTGCAACCCGCCTGCGCCGCAACCGTCGTGACGACTTCTCGCGTCGTCTGGTCCGTGAAAACGTCCTGACCGTCGATGACCTGATCCTGCCGGTGTTCGTACTGGACGGTGAAAACCGTCGCGAAGCGGTGGCTTCGATGCCGGGTGTCGAACGCCTGACCATCGACCTGTTGCTGGAAGAGGCGGCCAAGTGGGTCGAGCTGGGGATTCCGGCGCTGGCACTGTTCCCGGTGACGCCAGCGGAGCTCAAGTCCCTGGACGCCGCCGAAGCGTGGAACCCGCAAGGCATCGCCCAACGCGCGACCCGTGCGCTGCGTGCGCAATTCCCGGAGCTGGGCGTGATCACCGACGTCGCCCTGGACCCGTTCACCACCCACGGCCAGGACGGCATTCTTGATGAAGAAGGCTACGTGCAGAACGACATCACCGTCGACGCACTGGTCAGGCAAGCCCTGTCCCACGCCGAAGCCGGCGCTCAGGTCGTGGCGCCATCGGACATGATGGACGGTCGCATCCAGGCGATCCGCGAAGCCCTGGAAGTGGCCGGTCACGTCAATGTACGGATCATGGCCTACTCGGCCAAGTACGCCAGCGCCTATTACGGCCCGTTCCGCGATGCGGTCGGTTCGGCGCTGAACCTGGGCAAGGCCAACAAGGCCTCCTATCAGATGGACCCGGCCAACAGCAACGAAGCGCTGCACGAAGTGGCGGCGGACTTGTCAGAAGGTGCAGACATGGTCATGGTCAAGCCAGGCATGCCGTACCTGGACATCCTGTGCCGGGTAAAAGAAGAATTCAAAGTGCCGACGTTTGTGTATCAAGTCAGCGGCGAATACGCCATGCACATGGCGGCGATCCAGAATGGCTGGTTGAGCGAAGGGGTTATCCTCGAGTCCCTCACCGCTTTCAAACGTGCAGGGGCTGATGGCATCCTGACGTACTTTGCCGTTCGTGCTGCCCAATTGTTGCGAGAGCAAAAATAGCCCTCCCAGGAACATTCGATGAATACCGAAGTACTCACTGAAGTTGCCGTAAAAGACGCTCAACCTGTGGTGGAGCAAGTCGACGAGACCCCGCCGGAGCTGGAGCCAGCTCCGCCCGCGGCGGTCGTCGAAACCGCTGCGACAGTGCCAGCGGTGGCCATTCCCGGCCTGGATGACAGCAGCCTGTACATCCATCGCGAGCTCTCGCAACTGCAGTTCAACATCCGCGTGCTGGAACAGGCGCTGGACGAGTCCTACCCTTTGCTGGAGCGGCTGAAGTTTCTGTTGATCTTCTCCAGCAACCTGGACGAGTTCTTCGAAATTCGTGTCGCCGGCCTCAAGAAGCAGATCACTTTCGCCCGTGAACAGGCCGGCGCCGATGGTCTGCAACCGCATCAGGCCCTGGCCCGCATCAGCGAGCTGGTCCACGGTCACGTCGATCGCCAGTACGCGATCCTCAACGACATTCTCTTGCCGGAGCTGGAAAAACATCAGGTCCGCTTCATTCGTCGCCGCTACTGGACCACCAAGCTCAAAACCTGGGTCCGCCGCTATTTCCGCGACGAGATCGCGCCGATCATCACTCCGATCGGCCTCGACCCGACGCACCCGTTCCCGTTGCTGGTGAACAAGAGCCTGAACTTCATCGTCGAGCTCGAAGGCATCGACGCCTTTGGCCGCGATTCCGGTCTGGCGATCATCCCGGCGCCACGTCTGCTGCCGCGCATCATCAAGGTGCCGGAAGAAGTCGGTGGCCCTGGCGACAACTATGTATTCCTGTCGTCGATGATTCACGCTCACGCCGACGACCTGTTCCAGGGCATGAAGGTCAAGGGCTGCTACCAGTTCCGCCTGACCCGTAACGCCGACCTGGCGCTGGACTCCGAGGACGTCGAAGACCTGGCCCGCGCCTTGCGCGGCGAACTGTTCTCCCGTCGCTATGGCGATGCGGTGCGACTGGAAGTGGCCGACACGTGCCCCAAACACCTGTCTGACTACCTGCTCAAGCAGTTCAACCTGGGCGAGACCGAGTTGTATCAGGTCAACGGTCCGGTGAACCTGACGCGGCTGTTCAGCATCACCGGCCTGGACAGCCAGCGCGAGCTGCAATATCTGCCGTTCACCCCGCAGATCCCGAAACTGCTGCAGAACAGCGAAAACATTTTCAGCGTGATCAGCAAGCAGGACATCCTGCTGCTGCACCCGTTCGAGTCGTTCACCCCGGTGGTCGACCTGTTGCGCCAGGCTGCCAAGGACCCGCACGTGCTGGCGGTGCGCCAGACCCTGTACCGGTCCGGCGCCAACTCGGAAATCGTCGATGCGCTGGTGGATGCGGCGCGTAACGGCAAGGAAGTCACCGCGGTGATCGAACTGCGGGCGCGGTTCGACGAAGAGTCCAACCTGCAACTGGCCAGCCGCCTGCAAGCGGCCGGTGCGGTAGTGATCTACGGTGTGGTCGGCTTCAAGACCCACGCCAAGATGATGCTGATCCTGCGTCGCGAGGCCGGTGAAATCGTGCGTTATGCGCACCTCGGTACGGGTAACTACCACGCCGGCAACGCCCGCCTGTACACCGACTACAGCTTGCTGACCTCAGACGATGCCTTGTGCGAAGACGTCGGCAAACTGTTCAGCCAGTTGATCGGCATGGGTAAGACGCTGCGCATGAAGAAATTGCTGCATGCGCCGTTCACCCTGAAAAAGGGCATGCTCGACATGATTGCCCGCGAAACCCAATTTGCCCTCGACGGCAAACCGGCGCACATCATCGCCAAGTTCAACTCGCTGACCGATCCGAAGATCATCCGCGCGTTGTACAAGGCCAGCCAGTCGGGCGTGCGCATCGATCTGGTGGTGCGTGGCATGTGCTGCCTGCGACCGGGCATCGCCGGGGTTTCCCACAACATCCACGTGCGCTCGATCATCGGTCGCTTCCTGGAACACACCCGGGTCTTCTACTTCCTCAATGGCGGCGAAGAACAGATGTTCCTCTCCAGCGCCGACTGGATGGAGCGCAACCTCGACAAGCGCGTCGAGACTTGCTTCCCGGTGGAAGGCAAGAAGCTGATCATGCGGGTCAAGAAAGAGCTGGAGCTGTATCTCACCGATAACACCCACAGCTGGAGCCTGCAGTCAGACGGTCGTTACATCCGTAACACGCCGACCGGCAACCAGAACCCGCGTAGCGCCCAGGCGACACTGCTGGAGCGTTTGGGCAGCCCGATCCTGGCTGTTCGGTAACGCGGGCGAGGTATAAAAAATGGCGATCCCTGCGGATCGCCATTTTTGTTTACACCGCCACCCCCTGTTGTAGGAGCGAGTTCGCTCGCGATGGGCGTGAACGATAACGCGTGCTGCCTGGAGAAACGCGGCGCCTGTTGGTTTTTCGCGAGCAAGCTCGCTCCTACAGGGGCTGGGGTCAGCGAGCGTTCAGCACGATATCTACGCGTGTCAGCCATTCCGCTTCAATGGCGAAGTCGGCTTGGGTCAGCTGGTTTTCATCCAGCCAGTTTTCCGGGAAAACCACTTCCAGGTGGTTGTCATAGGCGTTCAGTTCCACCTGGGGCATTTGCTGGGTGCCACGTATGTGGTGGAACAGAATCGCAAAGCGCAGCAACACGCACAGGCGAATCAGCTTGGTGCCGTCATCGCCGAACTCGGCGAACTTGTCCTTGGGAATGTTGCGTCGGTGGCCGCGTACCAGCAGCGCGAGCATCAACTGGTCTTCGCGGGAAAATCCGGCGAGGTCCGAGTGCTCGATCAGGTAGGCGCCGTGCTTGTGGTACTGGTAGTGGGCGATGTCCAGGCCCACTTCATGGACCTTGGCCGCCCAGCCGAGCAGTTCGCGCCAGACGCCGTCTTCCAGATCCCAGTCCGCGGCCACCTGGTCGAACGCATGCAGTGCCTTGCGCTCGACTCGTACCGCTTGTTCCTGATCGACGTGGTAGCGCTCCATCAGCGAAGTGAGGGTGCGTTCGCGCACGTCTTCGTGATGATGGCGGCCCAGCAGGTCATAGAGCACGCCTTCGCGCAAGGCGCCTTCACAGTGATCCATGCGTTGCAGTTCGAGGGAGTCGAAGATCGCTTCGAGGATCGCCAGGCCGGCCGGGAAAATCGCCCGGCGATCCGGTTTGATGCCTTCGAAATCGATTTTCTCGACGTCGCCCAGCTTGATCAGTTTGCGCTTGAGCCAGGCCAGACCTTCGGCGTTGACCTCGCCGGTGCTGTGGCCGCCAGCCTTCAGCGCCAGACCGATGGCGCGGATGGTGCCCGAGGAGCCAATGGCTTCATCCCAGGTCAGGCGATGCAGGGCGTGCTCGATGCTCATGATCTCCAGTCGCGCCGCGGTGTACGCCTGGGCGTAACGGGCCGGGGTGATCTTGCCGTCCTTGAAATAGCGTTGGGTGTAGCTGACGCAACCCATCTGCAGGCTTTCGCGCAGCAGCGGTTCGAAGCGCTGGCCAATGATGAACTCGGTACTGCCGCCGCCGATGTCGGCCACCAGGCGCTTGCCCGGGGTGTCGGCGAGGGTGTGGGACACGCCGAGATAGATCAGGCGCGCTTCTTCACGGCCGGAAATGACTTCCACCGGGTGGCCGAGAATTTCTTCGGCGCGACGGATGAATTCGGCGCGGTTGCGCGCTTCACGCAAGGCGTTGGTGCCGACGATGCGAACGGCACCGGTAGGCATACCGCTGATCAGTTGGGCGAAGCGCTTGAGGCAGTCGAGCCCGCGCTGCATCGATTCTTCGTTGAGATGGCGCTCTTCGTCGATGCCTGCGGCCAGCTGAACCTTCTCCCCGAGACGCTCGAGAATGCGGATTTCAGCGTTCTGGGCCTTGGCCACGACCATGTGAAAACTGTTGGAGCCCAGGTCGATTGCGGCGATCAGGGACAGATTCTTGGCTTGAGATTGCGGCATGGTCTGGGGTCTCGGTCGATAACCTCGACATCGTGCCACGATCAAAGGCTGCCGCCAACGCGCAGTGTTCAAAGCCTTGATCCAGCACAGCAAAGCAAGCGGCCGCTATGCGGCCAATCGCGGGCAAGCCCGCTCCCTCAGGATCTCGGTTGAAGCACTATTGTGTGCTCGACGCAAAACCTGTGGGAGCGGGCTTGCCCGCGAAGGCGGCCTCCAAGGCACTGAAGATCTGTCAGCCCGCCGCTTCAACCGTCCCGATGAAGTTCGCCAGCTCAGCCGTCTGCGGATTGGCGAACAACACCTTCGGGTCGCCCGTTTCATGCACCTTGCCCAGGTGCATGAACACCAACTTGTCCCCAACCTCCCGGGCGAAGCGCATTTCGTGGGTGACCATGATCAGCGTCATGCCTTCCCTGGCCAGTTGCCGGACCACGCTCAGCACTTCGTTGACCAGCTCCGGGTCCAGGGCCGAGGTGATTTCGTCGCACAGCAGCACCTTCGGCGACATCGCCAGGGCGCGGGCAATCGCCACCCGCTGTTGCTGGCCGCCGGACAGTCGATCCGGAAAGGCATCGAACTTTTCGCCCAGCCCGACCCGTTCCAGCATCTGCCGCGCCAGTTCGGCGGCCTTGGCCTTGGGCACTTTCTGCACCACTTGCGGCGCGAGCATCACGTTTTCGCCAACCGTCAGGTGTGGGAACAGGTTGAACTGCTGGAACACCATGCCGACTTTCTGCCGCAGGCTGCGCAGGTCGGCGCGAGCGGCGTCGAGGTACTCGCCGTCGACTTCGATCACGCCGTCGTTGATCGACTCCAGGCCGTTGAGGGTGCGCAGCAGGGTGGACTTGCCCGAGCCGCTGCGGCCGATGATCGCCACCACCTGGCCTTCCTTGACGCTCAGGTCGATGCCTTTGAGCACATGGTGATCGCCGTAGTATTTATGCAGGGCGGAAATTCTAAGCAGAGGCATGCAGTCTCCTTTCCAGGTAGCGCGCACTGAGGGACAGGGGGTAGCAGAGCAGGAAGTAGCCGAGGGCGACGAGGCCGTAGACCATGAAGGGTTCGAAGGTCGCATTGGCGAGCATGCCGCCGGTCTTGGTCAGCTCGGTGAAACCGATGATCGAGGTCACGGCGGTGCCTTTGACCACTTGCACCGAGAAGCCCACGGTCGGCGCGACGGCAATGCGCAAGGCCTGCGGCAGGATCACATGGCGCAGTTGTTCCAGCGGATTGAGCGCCAGGCTCGATGAGGCTTCCCACTGGCCATTGGGGATCGACTCGACGCAACCGCGCCAGATCTCCGCCAGATAAGCGCTGGTGAACAGCGTCAACGCGATCGCCGCCGCCATCCACGGTGAAATCTCCAACCCGGCCAGCGCCACACCAAAAAACACCAGAAACAGCTGCATCAACAGCGGCGTGCCCTGAAACAGCTCGATGTAGGTGCGCGCAAAGCTGCGTGGCAGGGATTGATCCGAGATGCGCATGACCATGATCAGCAAGCCGATCAGCCCGCCGCCAATGAAAGCCACCAACGACAGCGCCAGCGTCCATTGCAGGCCGGTGAGCAGGTTGCGCACGATGTCCCAGAAGGTGAAATCACTCATCGGCCGCTCCTTGCGATGAACCGCTGGCCGATCCAGTTCAGGAACTGGCGGATCAGTAGCGCCATGCACAGGTACAGCAGCGTGGTCAGGGCGTAGGTTTCAAAAGCGCGGAAGTTGCGCGATTGAATGAAGTTGGCCGCGAAACTCAGCTCTTCGGTGGCGATCTGTGAACACACCGCCGAGCCGAGCATGACGATGATGATCTGGCTGCTCAGGGCCGGCCAGACTTTGCCCAGTGCCGGCAGCAGCACGACATGGCGGAATGCCTCGAAGCGCGTCATCGCCAGTGCCGCCGCGGCTTCCAGCTGACCCCGGGGGATCGCCTGGATACCGGCACGGATGATCTCGGTCGAATAGGCGCCGAGGTTGATCACCATCGCCAGCACCGCTGCCTGCCATTCGGAGATCTGCACGCCCAGTGACGGCAAGCCGAAGAAGATGAAAAACAGCTGCACCAGAAATGGCGTGTTGCGGATCAACTCGACGTAGACCGCAAAAAAACCCGCGAAAGGCCGAATGTTCCACGCCCGCACCAGCGCCCCGACGATGCCAAGGCCCACACCGAGCACGGCGCCGATGGCTGTCAGCTCAAGGGTGAACAACGCACCGCGCAGCAACAGATCGGTGTTGTGCACCACCGGCAGGAAATCGAACTGATAAGCCATAAAACGTCTCCAGCGCGCCGAATCAGAGATCAGCCGGCAGCGGTTCTTTCAGCCAGGTCAGGGAGTTCTTTTCCAGCGCGCCGTCGCTCCTGGCGGTCACGAGAATCTGGTTGACCTTATCCAGCAGCTGCGGCTCGTTCTTGTTCACGCCCACGTAGACAGGCGAATCCTTGAGCTTCACTTTCAGCGCCGGCACACGTTTCGGGTTCTTCTCGCTGATCGCGACCATCACTACGTTGCCGCTGGCGATCAGGTCGACTTGCCCGGCCAGGTACGCGGCGATGGTCGAGTTGTTGTCTTCGAAGCGCTTTATGGTCACGCCTTCGGGAGCGACCTTGGTCAGCTCGATGTCTTCAATCGCGCCACGGGTGACGCTGATGGTTTTGCCCTTGAGATCGTCCAGACTCTTGATGTCAGCGTCTGGCGGACCGAACACCGCGAGGTAGAACGGCGCATAGGCACGGGAGAAGTCGATGACCTTCTCGCGCTCCGGGTTTTTGCCGAGGCTGGAAATCACCAGGTCGACCTTGCCGGTGGTGAGGAACGGGATGCGGTTGGTGCTGTTGACCGGCGTCAGTTCGAGTTTGACCTTGAGCTGCTCGGCCAGCAGTTTCGCGGTGTCGATATCGAGGCCGCGGGGTTTCATGTCCGGGCCGACCGAGCCAAAGGGCGGGAAGTCCTGGGGCACGGCAACCTTGAGGACGCCGCGCTTGACCACGTCTTCCAGGCCGTCGGCGTGGGCGGGTGCCTGGCTCAGCATCAGGCTGGCAAACAGGGCTGCGAGGAGGGCGCTGTAACGCTGGGTCATGGCAAATCTCCGAATCGGCAAGAAGTGATTTCTGCGGATCGACAGAGCATGGGGCATGCCAACTTGGGGTTTTGGGGGCGCCAGAGTGCGGTTTTACTGGCGTCGGATGGTCTTACTGGTCTGAACAGTCAAGTTGCGTTTCGCACCCCGATAGCGCAGCCGGGAATATCGCCGAACCCCCATGGGGCACGACTTGCCGGGGACCGTGAATAGCTTTACAACTGAGCGCACTTTGGCCTGGTTCGTCTGGAAAACCATGAATTCGATCTCCCGCGCCGTACCCGAAGTGGCGCTACAAGCCATTCGCAAACTGATTACCGAGCAGGGCTTCGGACCGGGTGACGCCTTGCCCTCGCAACGGGACCTGGCGCTGCAACTGGGCGTAAGCCGGGCTTCCTTGCGCGAGGCGTTGTCGTCCCTGAGTGCGTTGGGCGTCGTCAGCATTCAGCCGGGTAAAGGTGTATTCGTTCAGGCGCCGGTGGAGCTGCCGCGAGGCGAAGCGGTGCCGGGCTGGCCGTTCGCGGCGCAGGCTTCGCCGCTGGATATCTTCCAGTTGCGTTATGCGCTGGAGGGGTTTGCCGCGGGGCTGGCGGCCGTGACCTTGAGCACCGAAGAACTGGATGCGCTGGAGGACAATGTCGCCGCCATGCGCAACGAACTGAAAGCCGCTGATTTCGAAGCGGCGGCGCGCCTGGACTTCGAATTCCACCGGCGCATCCTGCTGGCCAGCGGCAATCAGGCAATGTTGAGTATCCTCACCGCCAGCGCCGATATCTTCCTGGAAAGCCAGAAACTACCGTTCATCCGGGCCGAACGAGCCATGGAAACCTGGCAGGAGCACCGCAAGATCCTTCGCGCACTGGCTCGCCGAGCCTCTGGCGCCGCGCAAAAGGCCATGCAAGAGCATGTGCGCAACGCGGCGTTGCGCACCGGAATCGCCTTCGTCGCTCCCGCCCCGGCGTAACCCGCGCTATATCCAAACTCATGGAACACCATAGCGAGACTCAATCAACTGCACCTTCCTGAACGAGGGAAGGGCAGCTATGATGGGCCACGTTTTTTTGCTTACAACCCTGGAGAATTCCATGAGCAGCGATCTTATCAAACACGTTAGCGACGCTAGCTTCGAGGCCGACGTACTCAAGGCTGAAGGCGCTGTACTGGTCGATTACTGGGCTGAATGGTGCGGCCCTTGCAAAATGATCGCTCCTGTCCTGGACGAAATTGCCGAGACCTACAAAGGCAAGCTGACCGTTGCCAAGCTGAACATCGACGAAAACCAGGAAACCCCGGCCAAGCATGGTGTGCGCGGTATCCCGACCCTGATGCTGTTCAAGAACGGCAACGTTGAAGCGACCAAGGTCGGCGCACTGTCGAAGTCGCAACTGGCTGCTTTCCTCGACGCCAACATTTAAGCGTCGTTGCAAGTGTCTTGAAAAAAGCCCCGCAAATAGCGGGGCTTTTTGCGTATACAGGGCTAGACGCTCCTGATACTCAGGTGGTACATTCGGCCCCGCATTGGTTTCTCCATTGCCCCCTGCTAGCCGTCGCCGACGCACTCCTTTTCGAATAAGTACGCGATCCTGTCGCCTTCTCCGCGGCGCGGCCTCATTAAGCCAAAAGCTTAATTTCCCCCCTCCATAAATGATTACGTCATTCCTATATGAATCTGACTGAACTCAAGCAAAAGCCGATTACCGAACTGCTCGAATTGGCCGAACAGATGGGCATAGAAAATATGGCCCGTTCGCGCAAGCAGGACGTGATTTTCTCCCTGCTCAAGAAGCACGCGAAAAGCGGTGAGGAAATCTCCGGTGATGGCGTGCTGGAGATTCTCCAGGACGGCTTCGGCTTCCTGCGCTCCGCTGACGCTTCCTATCTCGCAGGTCCGGACGATATCTACGTCTCGCCGAGCCAGATCCGTCGTTTCAACTTGCGCACCGGTGACACCATCGTTGGCAAGATCCGCCCTCCAAAGGAAGGCGAGCGTTATTTCGCGCTGCTCAAGGTCGACACGATCAACTTCGACCGTCCGGAAAACGCGAAAAACAAGATTCTCTTCGAGAACCTGACCCCGCTGTTCCCGACCGTGCGCATGAAGATGGAAGCCGGTAACGGTTCCACCGAAGACCTGACCGGTCGTGTTATCGACCTGTGTGCCCCGATCGGTAAAGGCCAGCGCGGTCTGATCGTTGCTCCGCCGAAAGCCGGCAAGACGATCATGCTGCAGAACATTGCCGCGAACATCGCGCGTAACAATCCTGAAGTTCACCTGATCGTGCTGCTGATCGACGAACGTCCGGAAGAAGTAACCGAAATGCAGCGCACCGTGCGCGGCGAAGTGGTTGCCTCGACGTTCGACGAGCCGCCGACCCGCCACGTGCAGGTTGCCGAAATGGTGATCGAGAAGGCCAAGCGCCTGGTCGAGCACAAGAAGGACGTGGTGATCCTGCTCGACTCCATCACCCGTCTGGCGCGTGCCTACAACACCGTGATCCCGAGCTCCGGCAAGGTACTGACCGGTGGTGTCGATGCCCACGCCCTGGAGAAGCCGAAGCGTTTCTTCGGCGCCGCGCGGAACATCGAAGAAGGCGGCTCGCTGACCATCATCGCCACCGCGCTGGTTGAAACCGGCTCGAAGATGGACGAAGTGATCTACGAGGAATTCAAGGGCACGGGCAACATGGAACTGCCGCTGGATCGCCGTATCGCTGAAAAACGCGTCTTCCCGGCCATCAACATCAACCGTTCCGGTACCCGCCGCGAAGAGTTGCTGACCGCCGACGACGAGCTGCAGCGCATGTGGATCCTGCGCAAGCTGCTGCACCCGATGGATGAAGTCGCTGCCATCGAGTTCCTGGTCGACAAGCTGAAAACGACCAAGACCAACGATGAGTTCTTCCTGTCGATGAAACGCAAGTAAGTCGAACAGGCACGAAAAGCCGGGGAAACCCGGCTTTTTGCTATCTGATTTTTGATCAAATGCCAGTTCGTGGTTCTGAATAGAGGGCTTCGGCGCTAAACTGCCTGCCCCCGAACGCCACGGCCAACACGAGGCTCACGCATGCAGTATCGCGACTTGCGCGACTTTATCAGCGGGCTGGAAAAGCGCGGTGAACTCAAGCGCATTCAGGTTCCGGTGTCCCCAGTGCTCGAAATGACCGAGGTCTGCGACCGCACCTTGCGCGCCAAGGGCCCGGCCCTGCTTTTCGAAAACCCTACCGGTTATGACATTCCCGTGCTCGGCAACCTGTTCGGCACACCCGAGCGCGTCGCGCTGGGCATGGGTGCCGAAGCGGTCAGCGAGCTGCGCGAGATCGGCAAGCTGCTGGCGTTCCTCAAGGAACCCGAGCCGCCGAAAGGCCTGAAGGATGCCTGGTCCAAGCTGCCGATCTTCCGCAAGATCATTTCGATGGCGCCGAAAGTCGTCAAGGATGCGGTGTGCCAGGAAGTGGTCATCGAAGGCGACGACGTCGACCTGGCCATGTTGCCGGTGCAGACCTGCTGGCCGGGCGATGTCGGTCCGCTGATCACCTGGGGCCTGACCGTCACCAAAGGCCCGAACAAGGATCGCCAGAACCTCGGCATCTATCGTCAGCAAGTGATCGGCCGCAACAAGGTCATCATGCGCTGGCTGAGCCACCGTGGCGGCGCGCTGGATTTTCGCGAGTGGTGCGAGAAGCATCCCGGCCAGCCGTTCCCGGTATCGGTCGCGCTGGGCGCCGACCCGGCGACCATCCTCGGTGCCGTGACCCCGGTGCCCGACAGCCTCTCCGAATACGCCTTTGCCGGCCTGTTGCGCGGTAACCGCACCGAGCTGGTGAAGTGCCGCGGTAACGACCTGCAGGTACCGGCCACCGCCGAAATCATCCTCGAAGGTGTGATCCATCCGGGCGAGATGGCCGATGAAGGCCCGTACGGCGACCACACCGGTTACTACAACGAAGTCGACAGCTTCCCGGTGTTCACCGTCGAGCGCATCACCCACCGGATCAAACCGATCTACCACAGCACCTACACCGGTCGTCCACCGGATGAGCCGGCGATCCTCGGCGTGGCGTTGAACGAAGTGTTCGTGCCGATCCTGCAGAAGCAGTTCCCGGAAATCACCGATTTCTACCTGCCGCCCGAAGGTTGCTCGTACCGCATGGCCGTGGTGACCATGAAAAAGTCGTATCCCGGCCATGCCAAGCGGGTAATGCTCGGTGTCTGGTCGTTTTTGCGACAGTTCATGTACACCAAGTTCGTTATCGTCACCGACGACGATATCAACGCCCGGGACTGGAACGACGTGATCTGGGCCATCACCACGCGCATGGACCCCAAGCGCGACACGGTGATGATCGACAACACGCCGATCGACTACCTGGACTTCGCTTCGCCGGTGTCCGGCCTGGGTTCGAAAATGGGCCTCGATGCCACGCATAAATGGCCGGGCGAAACCACCCGTGAATGGGGTCGGGTCATCGTCAAGGACGATGCCGTGACCCAGCGGATCGATGCCATCTGGAATCAGTTAGGAATAGATTGATGCGTGTAACCTTGCAGCCTTCCGGAGCAGTGCTTGAGATATTGCCCGGCGAGCGGATTCTCGATGGTGCGCGACGATTGGGCTACGAATGCCCGCAAAGTTGCCGTAACGGCAATTGCCACGTGTGCGCGGCGCTGCTGGTGGAAGGGCGGGTCGAGCAGGCTGGCGATGTGCGCGACCATGGTGAGTTCTACACTTGCATAGCGGAGCCGCTGGAAGACTGCATCGTGCTGTGGGATGGCGTGCTCGCGCTGGGAGAACTGCCGGTGCGCAGCTTGTCGTGTCAGGTCATTGAGTGCAGGGACGTGGGCGGCGACACCTGGCGCGTGCGTCTGCGGGCTCCGGCCGGCAAACCGCCGCGCTACCACGCCGGTCAGTACCTGATGATCGAACGCGAGAACGGCGAAAAGTCGGCTTTCTCCCTCGCCTCGGCACCGCATGCGGGGCGTGACCTGGAAATCCATGTACTGGCGCGTGAATCCAGTGCGCTGAGCCTGATCGAACAGCTTCAGCGCAACAGCATGGTGCGGGTCGAGTTGCCGTTTGGCGATACCCACCTGGCAGAGTTGCCGGACGGTCCTCTCGTGCTGATCGCCGCCGGCACCGGCATGGGCCAGATCCACGGCCTGATCGAACATTGCCGGGCCTCGGGTTTCAAGCATCCGGTGCACTTGTATTGGGGCGTGCGTCGTCCTGAAGACTTTTATCAAGTCGAACATTGGGATGAGTGGCTGAAATTGTCCAACCTGTTCCTGCACAAGGTCGTCAGCGATCAATGCGGCTGGAAGGGGCGTTGTGGCATGTTGCATGAAGCGGTGTGTGAGGATTTCCCTGATCTCAAGCCGCTGCATGTGTACGCCAGTGGTTCTCCGGCCATGGTCTACGGCACGCTGGATGCGCTGGTCGAGGCAGGGATGGACGCCCACCAGATGCGCGCCGACGTATTTGCCTACGCCCCTAGATCCTGATCTGCCCCCCCGTACTTGTAGGAGCGAGCATGCTCGCGATGGACTCAAGAACGCTGCGGGCAGCCTGACTTCCCGCATAATCGTTAACGACCATCGCGAGCGAGCTCGCTCCTACAGGTATATAACCCGCTATATAGCCCATCGGTATTTATAAAAATGTATAAATGTCGGTAGGTTATATCTCGTTCAAGTGATTAATTAAGAACTGCGCCAAGGCACTTAAATTACTTGAAAACATATGTGCCTTATTGTTTCGGCGGTGCGTTCTATTTAGTAACTGTTTACTCGCGGGGAGCTGAACGCTATTCGCCATGAGCGCCATCGAATCTGCTTTTTTGAATCTGGCTTACCCTCCACGGCTCGATCTGGGGCCGCAGCTCACTCACGAACAATTGCTCAGCTCGATGCAATCGACCATGGCCCGCCACAAGGGTGGGCCGGTGTGGCTGTTTGCCTACGGGTCGCTGATCTGGCGGCCTGAATGCACGGCGGTTGAACGGGTTCGTGGCCGGGTGCATGGCTATCATCGCGGGTTGTACCTGTGGTCCCACGAACATCGCGGCACGCCGGAAATGCCCGGTCTGGTGTTTGGCCTGGATCGCGGCGGTTCTTGCAGCGGTTTCGCCTATCGCTTGCCCGAAGAACAACTCGAGGCGTCGCTATACGCACTTTGGCAGCGCGAGATGCCGTTTCCTTCCTACCGCCCGCACTGGCTTAACTGCCGTCTCGAAGACGGCAGCCAGGTACAGGCCTTGGGTTTTGTGCTGGAGCGACATCTGCCCAGCTATGCCGGCAACCTGCCGGATCATGTGCTGAGCCATGTGTTTGAAAACGCTTGCGGGCGCTATGGCACCACCCGCGATTATGTCGAGCAAACGGCTCACGCCCTGCGCAGCCACGCCATGCCAGACCGGAATCTGGAGGCGCGGCTCAAGCGCTGTAAATCAAAGGCCGATCATGCGAGCGCTTCGCGCCCCTGACTGGCGATTTGTTTGTGCCGTAGCGTCGGGGCCAGGAAGGCCATCGCCAGCAGGCAGGCGCCGACCAGCAGCACGAAGCCGCCGTCCCAACCGAAATGGTCCACGGTGTAGCCCATGGCTGCACTGGCCGCGACCGAGCCGCCCAGATAACCGAACAGACCGGTAAAGCCCGCCGCCGTACCCGCAGCTTTCTTCGGTGCCAGTTCCAGCGCCTGCAGGCCGATCAGCATTACCGGGCCGTAGATCAGGAAGCCGATGGAAAGCAACGCGATCATGTCGACCATCGGATTACCGGCCGGGTTGAGCCAGTAAACCAGCGTCGCGACAGTCACCAGCGCCATGAACACCATGCCGGTCAGACCGCGGTTGCCACGGAAGATCTTGTCCGACATCCAGCCGCACAGCAGCGTGCCCGGGATACCTGCCCACTCGTAGAAGAAATACGCCCACGAAGTTTTGTCTACGGTGAAACCCTTGGCTTCCTTGAGATAGGTTGGCGCCCAGTCCAGCACGCCGTAGCGCAGCAGATAGACAAACACGTTGGCCAAGGCGATGTACCAGAGCATTTTGTTGCGCAGCACATATTTGACGAAGATTTCCTTGGCGCTGAATTCCTCTTCGTGGCTGGCGTCGTAGCCTTCCGGGTAGTCGTTCTTGTACTGCTCGATCGGCGGCAGGCCAACCGATTGCGGGGTGTCGCGCATGGTCACAAAGGCAAACACCGCTACCGCCAGTGCCACTGCTGCCGGCACGTAGAACGCGGCGTGCCAGTCATTGAACAGGCCCATGCCGATCAGGAACAGCGGGCCGATCAGGCCGCCGCCGACGTTGTGTGCCACGTTCCACACGGAAACCACGCCGCCACGCTCCTTCTGCGACCACCAGTGCACCATGGTCCGGCCACTCGGTGGCCAACCCATGCCCTGTGCCCAGCCGTTGATGAACAGCAGAATGAACATCATGGTCACGCTGGACGTCGCCCAAGGCGCGAAACCGAAAATGAACATCACCCCGGCCGAAACCAGCAGGCCGAACGGCAGGAAGAAGCGCGGATTGGAGCGGTCGGACACCAGGCCCATCAGGAACTTCGACAGGCCGTAGGCAATCGCGATGGCGGACATCGCCAGACCCAACTGACCACGGGAGTAGCCCTCATCGATCAGGTACGGCATGGCCAGGGAGAAGTTCTTGCGCAGCAGGTAGTAACCCGCGTAGCCAAAGAAGATACCGGCGAAGATCTGCCAGCGCAGGCGTCGGTAGGTGCTGTCTATTTTTTCTTCAGGCAATGGAGCCTGATGTGCGGCAGGACGAAAGAAAGCAAACATTCAAGAGCTCCAGATTTCTTGTTTTGACTGCGGATGCGAATATTACAGTTTCGTTACCGAAAATAGCACCGCTTCTCATTGGCAAAACAGGGGAGATGTTGGATATCGCGCGTTCCTTTATGAACATGTCGCTCAGATGTAAGTGAGGGGCGTTGTAGGAAGCGTTACCCGTTTTCGTATTGAGGACTTGGTGTACCGAAAATTGGGCAGTTTTTTGGGAAAGGTCCTTCGTTCAATGCGGAAGTCATGGCGTTATGCCGGACGACTGCGCCCCGTAACCTTTGCGCTGTTGCCAGGTCTGGCATTACAGACGAAGGGAGAGGGATATGCGGTGGTGGTTGTGTGGGGTTTTGTTGCTGGTCTGCGCGGATGTCAGGGCCGGGGAGGTGTTCCTGATACCCGAGAATAATCCGAAGCCGGTGTACCCGGTGGAGCTTTACCGCGCCGGTGTCATCGGCATGGTGCGTGTCAGCCTGACCGTGCAGGCCGATGGTTCTGTCAGCAAGGTTGTGATTGCCGAAGATACGCATCCCGGACTCGGTGAGGCTTCATTGGCCGCAGTCAGCCAATGGCGGTTCAAGCCATGGAGGATCACCGACGATCAGCCGGCGAAAGTCGTCGTAATCGCACCAATGGATTACAGACTGGACCGGGATCAACCCATCCACATCAACAAGACGCTGGAACGGCTGAAATGTGGTGATATCGGACGGGCAGCGCTGAACATCGCTGACACTTCGTGGGTAGACCTGCCGGTATTCAGATGGACCCGCAGTTACCTGGCGCACTCCCTTTCGCCGACGCAATTGCCGGAGGAGAAACGACTGGCGCTGATTGCCAGGCTCAATAAAAGCATCCCTTTGATAGTCAGGCGTTGTAATACTTATCCCGCGAGCCGATACGTGCGGTTTCTTCCGGAAGAGATAGCGACTCTGTTTTGACGAAAAAGCGCGGCAGCGTGGCCGCGCTTTTTTGCAGATAGGGACTCAGCGAACCTGCACCACCACTTTCCCGACCGCTTTACGCTGGCCAAGATCATTGATCGCTTGCGCCGCATTGCCCAGCGGATAGACCTGCGACACCAGTGGCTTCAACTTGCCTTCGGCAAACCAGCCGAACAGCTGCTGGAAGTTTGCTGCGTTGTCCTGTGGCTGGCGCTGGGCGAAGGAGCCCCAGAACACGCCGAGCACTGCGGCACCCTTGAGCAGCGCGAGGTTCACCGGCAGTTCGGGAATGCGCCCGCTGGCGAAGCCGACCACCAGCAGGCGGCCGTTCCAGGCGATGGCACGGATGGCCTGGTCGAACAGGTCGCCGCCCACCGGGTCGTAGATTACGTCGGCACCCTGGCCGTCGGTCAGGCGCTTGATTTCGTCCTTGAGGCTGGTTTCGCTGTAGTTGATCAGTTCATCGGCGCCGGCGGCCTTGGCCACGGCGAGTTTTTCCGCGCTGCTGGCCGCGGCAATCACCCGGGCGCCCATGGCTTTGCCGATTTCCACTGCGGCCAGGCCGACACCGCCGGAGGCGCCAAGCACCAGCAGGGTTTCGCCCGGTTGCAGGTTGCCGCGCTGCTTGAGGGCGTGCATCGAGGTGCCGTAGGTCATGCTGAAGGCGGCGGCGGTGTTGAAGTCCATGGACGGCGGGATCGGCAGCACGTTGTAGCCCGGCACGGCGACCTGTTCGGCAAAGCTGCCCCAGCCGGTCAGGGCCATGACCCGGTCACCGACTTTCAAGTGGCTGACTTTTTCACCCACGACGCTGACCACGCCTGACGCTTCGCCACCCGGAGAGAACGGGAAGGGCGGCTTGAACTGGTATTTGCCCTCGATGATCAACGTGTCGGGGAAATTGACCCCGGCGGCGTGCACGTCCAGCAGGATTTCATTCTTCTTCGCGACAGGACTGGCGACGTCTTCCAGCACCAGCGATTCGGCAGGGCCGAAGGCTTTGCACAGCACGGCTTTCATCAGGGCTATTCCTTTGGGAGTGATGGCCGATAAGTGTAGGTGTGTGGGTCGATGGGTCAACGAGCATGCCCGGCCCTGATAGTCAGCCATAAGCTTGTGCTTGTGCGACGGGTCGTTATGCTAGGCCGCAAACCGGATAAGGAGCGAATTGTGAAAGCGTGGATCATGTTGTTGCTGGCCCTGTCTCTGCCTGTGGCAGCGGTGGCCGAAGAAGCCAAAGAAGATGCAGCTCCGAAGGTCAGCTACATCACCCTGAGTCCGCCGTTCGTGGGTAACTACGGGCTGGACGGCACGCCGAAACTGAAGGTCTACAAGGCCGATGTGGCGTTGCGGGTGACCGGTGACGAGGCCGCCAAGGCAGTGAAGGCCAATGAACCTTTGATCCGCAATCAATTGGTCGCGCTGTTCGCCCAGCAGACCACCGAGACGATGAACAACGTCGAGGCCAAGGAGAAGCTGCGTCAAGAGGCCCTGAAACAGGCCCAGCAGGTGATGAACGATGAAACCGGGAAACCTGTGGTTGAGGATCTGTTGTTCAACAACCTGATCATTCAGTAAGTTTTCCGCCGCCTGTACCGGCCTCTTCGCGGGCAAGCCCGCTCCCACAGTGGATTTGTGTTGGAACATGATCATATGTCCACAACAGGAACCCTGTGGGAGCGGGCTTGCCCGCGAATGCATTCTGACAGACGTCGAAAATCTCAGGGTTTGAGTGCAATCACCGCCGCCCACTGCTGCGCGGTTACCGGCATCACCGAAAGCCGCGAACCTTTCTGCACCAATGGCAACTCGGCCAGCGCCGTCTGTTGCTTCAGATAATCCAGTTTCAGCACTCGGGCAAACGTCTCGACATGCGCGACATCGATCGCGCTCCAGGCGTTTTTCTCCGGGGTGGCCTTATGGTCAAAATAATGGCTCTCCGGCTCCAGTGCCGTCGGGTCCGGATAGGCGGCTTCGACAATCCTGCCGATCCCGGCGATACCCGGCTCGGGGCAGCTGGAATGATAGAAAAAGAACTCGTCCCCCACCGCCATGGCCCGCAGGAAATTGCGTGCCTGATAGTTACGAACCCCGTCCCAGCGCGCTTTGCCGAGTTTTTCCAGCCCTTTGATCGAGAGTTCGTCAGGCTCGGATTTCATCAGCCAATAGGCCATGTCTTTTGCTCCTTGCGTGGTGATTGAGCAGCTTGTCGGCAATTTTATGACAAACCGACAGTCGGTTGACGTCAGCATTTGCGCAGCGGTTCACGTTGTCGCAAAATGCCGGCCTTTAAAGCTTGACGCTGCTGCACGGCCTGTAAACGGAAACCGCTGCTGTCATCGTGTTGATATGCCTTTGGGGGGCAATCGATGAAACGCAAACCGGATTTACTATGGATTTTGGTCATTTTGTTTGGCCTTGGCGTCGTGACCACTGGCTATGCCCAAAGCCTGTGGGCCAACAAGACCGATGCACCGGTCGAGCTCGGCCAATTGCAGCAACAGTCGACAGCCTTCAAGCGCTGATCCTGTTGCCGTGGCGCCACTGATCGAAGTGGTGCCTAGCCTGCGTAATACCAGGCCTTGTCTGTCACCGTTCCTTGCAACGGCACATCCCAGCTCGCCTGAGCCAATCGCTCCACCTTCTGACATTCGTGGGCAAGCCCCAACAGCGTAGGCTTGCGCCAGTCCTGTCGGCGCGCCAGGTAGGCCAGGCTCCGGTCGTAGAAGCCACCCCCCATCCCCAGGCGTCCGCCGACATCGTCAAAACCCACCAATGGCAACAACACCAGGTCCAGCGCCCAGATCCTGCGCTGCCGGGCGAGGTTGGCCCGTGGTTCGAGGATGCGAAAGCGGTTGGGTTTGAGTTTCTCCCCGGGCCGGATGCGCTGGAACACCATTTTGGTTCGCGGCCAGGCACTCAGCACCGGCAGGTAGGTGGCCTTGCCCCGGCGCTGTGCGGCACGCAGCAGCAGGCGCGGATCAATTTCACCGTCGGTCGGCAGATAGAGCGAGATGTGTCTGGCGCGGCGGAACAGCGGTTGCTGGGCCAGTTGCTTGTATAGCCCGCGAGCGGCCTGGCGCTGTTGACTCGGTGTCAGTGCGCGGCGGGCGTTGCGCAGCATGCGTCGAAGTTGCGGGCGGGGTAGCAGCGCAGGTTCGGTCATGGATTCGGGCTTCGGCAGGACGGATACGCAAAGCGTACCTGTAAAAACGCCGATGCCGGTATTTAAACCGGCATCGGACTGGAATCAGGCTCCCCGAATGTGTCGCTGTCGACTTAGCCCTTGAACCCGAAAGTTCAAGGTGGAAGATGCAGTAGGCTTTAAGGCTTTCCGTCTAGCGGACATGCACACCAGCCCAACGTGCAACCTCCAGGGTATAGCAAATCGGCTCAGGGACATCGCCAACTGGCAAGCACCCCAGGGAGTGATTCGAGTATACCTCAAGCGATCGCGCGAATCAGCCTTTGGTGACGTCCGGATCGGTGGCGAGCACCAGATCGACGCGATCGAGCAGGTCGCGCACCTGCTCACGGGTCGAGCCGCTGACCTGTACATCCGGGCGATCTTCCTTGTGCAGCAGATCGTGGGTGATGTTCAGCGCGGCCATCACGGCGATACGGTCGGCGCCGATGACTTTGCCGCTGCTGCGGATCTCGCGCATCTTGCCGTCCAGATAACGGGCGGCGCTGATCAGGTTGCTGCGCTCTTCCTGAGGGCAGATGATCGAATACTCTTTGTCGAGGATCTGCACGGTGACGCTATTGCTTGAACTCATGAGTCTTGCTCCAGGGCCTTGAGGCGCGAAATCATCGATTCGACCTTACGTCGGGCGATTTCGTTTTTTTCAATGAGGTGCGCGCGTTCCTCGCGCCAGGTCTTTTCCTGAGCTAGTAAGAGTCCGTTTTGACTCTTAAGTTGCTCGACTCGGGTAATCAGCAGTTCGAGTCTGGCCATCAGCGCTTGCAGGTCGGTGTCTTCCATTGTCTTCACTGTCTGATGGGTGTCGGACTGTAGGAGCGAGCTTGCTCGCGATGAGCCCGAGAACGTCGCGGGGTGTCAGGTACCCAGCGTTATCGTTGGCGACCATCGCGAGCGTGCTCGCTCCTACAGGGGTAGTCGATGTAGGATACAAGGCCTTCATTCTAGACATAGCGCCGTCTGGCGCCTAGCTGCCCATGACCATTCAGAATTCCCCGTACCAAGCCTTCGCCACCTTGCTGACTTCCAGCGGTCACAACGTCTCGCCTGCCGAACTGCACGGCCTGCTGCTCGGCCGCAGCTGCGCCGGCGCCGGTTTCGACGCCGAAGGCTGGCTGATCGACGCCGCCGAACTGCTCGAAAACGAGCCTCAGGACAACGTTCGCAGCGCCCTGATCGGCCTGCAGGAAATGGTCAAGGGCGAACTCACCGGCGATGACGTGACCGTCGTACTGCTGCTACCGACCGACGATGCTCCGCTCACCGAGCGTGCCGCCGCACTGGGCCAATGGTGCCAGGGCTTCCTCAGCGGTTTCGGCCTGAACTGCCGTGACAGCAGCATGCTGAGCACCGAGGCCACAGAAGTTTTGCAGGACCTGGCAGCCATTTCCCAGGTGCAAGACGCGCTGGAAGAGTCCGAGGACGGCGAAACCGACTATATGGAAGTCATGGAGTACCTGCGCGTTGCACCGCTGCTGCTGTTCTCCGAGACCAAAAAAGACGTGCCAGCCGCCAAACCGTCGCTGCACTAATCGTTTGCCAGGGAACGCCATCTGCCCATGATCCACATCCCGAAATCGGAATACAGCCGTCGCCGCAAGGCCCTGATGGCGCAGATGGAACCCAACAGCATCGCCATCCTGCCCGCCGCCGCGGTGGCCATTCGTAACCGCGACGTCGAGCACGTTTACCGCCAGGACAGCGACTTCCAGTACCTCAGCGGTTTTCCCGAGCCCCAGGCCGTACTGGTGTTGATGCCGGGGCGGGTGCATGGCGAATACATCCTGTTCTGCCGCGAGCGCAACGCCGAGCGCGAGCTGTGGGATGGCCTGCGTGCCGGGCAGGAAGGTGCGATTCGCGATTTCGGCGCCGACGACGCCTTTCCGATCACTGATATCGACGACATCCTGCCGGGCCTGATCGAAGGCCGTGACCGGGTGTATTCGGCCATGGGCAGCAACCCTGAATTCGACCGCCACCTGATGGAGTGGATCAACGTGATCCGTTCCAAGGCCAACCTCGGTGCCCAGCCACCGAACGAATTCGTTGCCCTGGATCATCTGCTGCACGACATGCGCCTGTATAAATCGGCGGCGGAAGTGAAAGTGATGCGTGAGGCGGCGCGGATTTCCGCCCAGGCGCACGTGCGGGCGATGCAGGCCTGTCGCGCCGGGTTGCACGAATTCAGCCTGGAAGCCGAGCTCGATTACGAGTTCCGCAAGGGCGGGGCGAAGATGCCGGCCTACGGCTCGATCGTCGCGGCGGGGCGCAACAGCTGCATCCTGCATTACCAGCAGAATGACGCGGTACTCAAGGACGGTGATCTGGTGCTGATCGATGCCGGTTGCGAGATCGACTGTTACGCCAGCGACATCACCCGGACCTTTCCGGTCAGTGGCAAGTATTCAGCGGAACAGAAAGCGATTTACGAATTGGTGCTGGCCTCCCAGGAGGCCGCCTTTGCCGAAATCGCCCCGAACAAACACTGGAATCAGGCGCACGAGGCTACGGTCCGGGTCATCACGGCCGGGCTGGTCAAGCTGGGGCTGCTGCGGGGCGACGTCGACGAACTGATCGCCAGCGAAGCCTACAAGGCGTTCTACATGCACCGCGCCGGGCATTGGCTTGGCATGGATGTGCATGATGTCGGCGAATACAAGGTCGGCGGCGAGTGGCGCGTGCTGGAGGTCGGCATGGCGCTGACCGTGGAGCCGGGGATCTATATCGCCCCGGACAACCAGAGCGTGGCGAAGAAATGGCGCGGCATTGGCGTGCGCATCGAGGACGACGTAGTGGTCACCAAAACCGGCTGTGAAATATTGACGGGCGGCGTGCCGAAAACCGTCACCGAGATCGAGGCCCTGATGGCCGCCGCGCGGACACAAGCGGCATGAGTCGAGTCAACCTGGCAATCATCGGTGGCGGGCTGGTCGGTGCAAGCCTGGCGCTTGCACTGCAGGCCGGCGCCAAAGCCCGGGGCTGGAAGATCGTGCTGATCGAGCCGTTCGCCCCTGGCGACACCTGGCAACCGAGTTACGACGCCCGTTCTTCGGCGTTGTCCTTCGGCTCGCGGCAAATCTATCAACGGTTGGGCATCTGGCAGGAAGTCACCCGCCGCGCCGAGCCGATCAAGCAGATTCATGTGTCCGACCGTGGACGTTTCTCCACCGCCCGGTTGTCGGCGATGGAAGAGGGCGTTCCAGCGCTGGGTTATGTCGTTGAAAACGCCTGGCTCGGCCAATGCCTGTGGCAAGGCCTGGACAAGGATGTGATCAGTTGGCGTTGTCCGGCGGAGGTCACTCGCATGGAGCCGCTGACCGATGGCTATCGCCTGACCCTCAACGATGAAACCATCCTGGAATGCGACCTCGCGGTGCTCGCCGATGGTGGCCGTTCCGGCCTGCGCGAGCAATTGGGGATCGGCATCCGCAAGCGTCCGTACAACCAGAGCGCGCTGATCGCCAACATCACCCCGAGTGAAGCCCACAACGGCATGGCCTTTGAGCGTTTCACCGACGAAGGCCCGATGGCATTGCTGCCGCTGCCGGAAAACCGCTGCGCACTGGTCTGGACCCGCCTGGGCATGGACGCGCAACGCCTGGCGGCACTCGATGAGCGCAGCTTCCTCAGCGAGTTGCAGGGTGTGTTCGGTTATCGCCTTGGCGCATTGAAACAGGTCGGTGCGCGGCATCTGTATCCGCTGACACTGGTCGAGGCCGAAGAACAGGTGCGTCCGCATCTGGCGGTGCTCGGCAACGCGGCGCACAGCCTGCATCCGATTGCCGGCCAGGGGTTCAACCTGTCCCTGCGCGATGCCCAGGCCCTGGCCGATGCCTTGCTCGCCAGCGAAAAACCATTGGGTGACTTCGCCACGTTGCAAGCCTATCGCGAACGCCAGCGTCTCGATCAGGACCTCACCGTGGGCTTCTCTGATCAGGTCACGCGCCTGTTCGGCAGCACCCAGCCGCTGGTGTCCCTGGGGCGCAACATCGGCCTGCTCGGCCTCGATCTGCTGCCACCGGCCAAGCGCTGGTTTGCCCGACAGGCGATGGGGCTGGGTACCCGTCCAGATGCGTGACGGGCTGATCCGCCGTTTTGGCAAGGCACGACTGATAAAAATACCTGGCGCAATTGCAGGTCGACATTCATGACGGCGCCGGCCACCTGGTGGCGCGGGTCGGGAAAACCCTTTACGTGCGGCTCAAGCCGCAAGAGAGACAGGCTTAAAGCATGGAAATGCGTGCAGATCTGCTGATTGTCGGGGCCGGAATGGTCGGCAGCGCCCTGGCGCTGGCGTTGCAGGACAGCGGGCTGGAAGTCCTGCTGCTGGACGGCAGCCCCATGAGTGTCAAACCCTTCAACACTCAGGCCGCGTTTGAACCGCGGGTGAGCGCCTTGTCGGCCGCCAGCCAGCGGATTCTCGAACGCCTTGGCGTCTGGGATGGCATTGCCGGGCGGCGCAGCAGCCCCTACACCGACATGCAGGTCTGGGATGGCAGCGGCACCGGGCAAATCCACTTCTCGGCGGCCAGTGTGCATGCCGAAGTGTTGGGGCATATCGTCGAGAACCGCGTGGTCCAGGATGCCTTGCTTGACCGCCTGCACGACTGCGACCTGGGGTTGCTGGCCAATGCACGGCTGGAACAGATGCGCCGCTCCGGCGATGACTGGCTGTTGACCCTGGCCGATGGCCGCACGTTGCGCGCACCGCTGGTGATCGCAGCGGACGGCGCCAACTCGGCGGTGCGGCGCCTGACCGGGGTCGCGACCCGCGAATGGGATTATCTGCACCATGCCATCGTCACCAGCGTGCGTTGCGCCAAACCGCATCAGATGACGGCCTGGCAGCGCTTCACCGACACCGGTCCGCTGGCGTTTCTGCCCCTTGAGCGCGACGGCCAACAGGATTGGTGTTCGATCGTCTGGTCGACCACACCAGGCGAGGCCGAACGTCTGATGGCGATGGATGAACAAGGCTTCTGCAAGGCGCTGGAGCGGGCCTTTGAAGGTCGGCTCGGCGATGTACTGAGCACCGACCCGCGCCTGTGCGTGCCCCTGCGTCAGCGGCATGCCAAGCGTTATGTGGCTGAAGGCCTGGCGTTGATCGGCGATGCGGCCCACACCATTCACCCATTGGCCGGGCAAGGTGTGAATCTCGGATTTCTCGATGCCGCCGTGCTGGCCGAAGTGTTGCTGCAAGCGGCAAACCGTGGCGAACGCCTGGCGGATGTGAAAGTCCTCAGCCGTTACGAGCGTCGGCGCATGCCTCACAACCTGGCGCTGATGGCGGCGATGGAAGGCTTCGAGCGCTTGTTCCAGGCCGATCCGTTGCCGGTGCGCTGGTTGCGCAATACCGGGTTGAAAATGGTTGAGAAAATGCCGGAAGCCAAGGCCTTGTTCGTGCGTGAAGCGCTGGGGCTGACCGGGGATTTGCCGGCGTTGGCCAAGCCCTGAGGTTTGCGTTGAGCCTACTGGCCCCTTCGCGGGCAAGCCCGCTCCTACAGGGATTGCGCTGTACCTGTGGGAGCGGGCTTGCCCGCGAAGGCGTCAGCACAAGCACCACAACTTCCAAGCAGCGCAACATCTGGTAACTCCTCCGCAAGCGGGTTCGATTGAGAAGCTAAATGTGAGTCCTTATCATTTGGCCTCATTTCTCAATCGAGGGACCGCTCCCATGTTGGCACCGAAGCGTCTACTGACTGCACTGGCCTTGACCCTGATCGGTAGCACCGCCGCCCAGGCCGCTGACGAGGTGGTGGTCTACTCCTCGCGAATCGACGAGCTGATCAAGCCGGTATTCGATGCCTACACCGCCAAGACCGGTGTGAAGGTGAAGTTCATCACCGACAAGGAAGCGCCACTGATGCAGCGGCTCAAGGCCGAGGGCGCGAATACGCCGGCCGACCTGCTGCTCACCGTTGATGCCGGCAACCTCTGGCAAGCCGAGCAGATGGGCATCCTCCAGCCGTTCACCTCGAAAACCATCGACGCCAACATTCCGCTGCAATACCGGGCAGCCTCCCACGCCTGGACCGGCCTGAGCCTGCGGGCGCGGACCATTGCCTACTCAACCGATCGGGTGAAGCCGGGTGAATTGACCACCTACGAAGCGCTGGCCGACAAGCAATGGGAAGGCCGCCTGTGCCTGCGCACGGCGAAGAAGGTCTATAACCAGTCCCTGACCGCGACCATGATCGAAGTGCACGGTGCCGGGAAGACCGAGGAAATCCTCAAGGGCTGGGTCAAGAACCTGTCCACTGACGTGTTCTCCGACGACACCGCCGTGCTGGAAGCGATCAATGCCGGCCAGTGCGACGTCGGTATCGTCAACACCTACTACTACGGCCGCCTGCACAAGCAGAAGCCAGACCTGCCGGTGAAGCTGTTCTGGCCGAACCAGGCTGATCGTGGCGTACACGTGAACCTGTCGGGTATCGGCCTGACACAACACGCGCCGCACCCGGAAGCGGCCAAGGCCCTGGTGGAGTGGATGACTACGCCTGAAGCGCAGAAAATCTTTGCCGACGTGAACCAGGAATTCCCGGCGAACCCTGCCGTTCATCCATCCGAAGAAGTGGCGGCCTGGGGCAAGTTCATTGCAGATACCTTGCCGGTGGAAATTGCCGGCAAGCGCCAGGCTGAAGCGATTCGCATGATGGACAAGGCTGGCTGGAACTGAGTCAGCCGTTATGCTGCGCCCCGCCTATGCGGGGCGTTTGTTTTTGCGCTACGCGCCTCTGACGCTGTAGGAGCGAGCTTGCTCGCGATGAACGTCAACGATAACGCGGGGGGCTGATGGTCCGCGGTGCCCTGACGCTCATCGCGAGCGAGCTCGCTCCTACAGTGTCGATCTCATCCATCAGATAGTAGAGAACCAAGCCTGTGGCCCACCCCGCCCAACGCCGCTGGTATCCAGTCGTCTTCGCCATCGCTGCGCTGGTCCTTTTGCCCCTGAGCGTCCTGCTGCTTTCCTGGCAAACCATTGACGTTCAAATCTGGTCCCACCTGTGGGACACACAGATGCCACGCCTGCTGGGCAACACGCTGACGCTGGTGCTCGGTGTCGGTGCGGGTGTCACCTTGCTGGGCGTCAGCCTCGCCTGGCTGACCAGCCTCTGTGAATTCCCCGGCAGGCGCTGGCTGGACTGGGCATTGATGCTGCCCTTTGCGATTCCAGCCTATGTGCTCGCGTTCGTGTTTGTCGGCCTGCTGGATTTCGCCGGCCCTGTGCAAACCCTGCTGCGCGAGTGGTTCGGCAGTGGTCTGCGGCTGCCGCGCGTGCGCTCCACGGGCGGTGTGATTGTGGTGCTGGTGCTGGTTTTCTATCCCTATGTATATCTGCTGGCCCGCACGGCTTTCCTCGCCCAGGGCAAAGGCCTGATGGAAGCGGCACGGGTCCTTGGCCAATCGCCCTGGCACGCGTTCTGGCGGGTGGCACTGCCCATGGCGCGGCCGGCCATCGGTGCGGGAGTGGCATTGGCGCTGATGGAAACCCTGGCGGATTTCGGCGCGGTGTCGGTGTTCAACTTCGATACCTTCACCACGGCCATCTACAAGACCTGGTACGGTTTTTTCAGCCTGTCTTCCGCCGCGCAACTGGCCAGCCTGTTGCTGCTGGTGGTGATGCTCGTGCTGTACGGCGAACGGCGTGCTCGCGGGGCCAACCGGGCGAGCAACGAGCGACCACGGGTCAAGGCGCTGTATCACCTGCGAGGCGTCAAGGCGCTGGCAGCCATGACATGGTGCGGGCTGGTATTTGCCTGCGCCTTTGTCATTCCAATGCTGCAACTGATGGTGTGGTTCTGGCAGCGTGGGCGTTTCGATCTCGATGAGCGCTACGCCGGGTTGATCGTCCATACCTTGTACCTGGGGGCGATGGCGGCGTTGATCACCGTCAGCGTCGCCTTGTTACTGGCGTTTGCCCGACGACTGGCGCCCACCCGGGTCATTCGCTCCGGGATCAGTCTGGCCAACCTGGGTTATGCCTTGCCGGGTTCGGTGCTGGCGGTGTCGATCATGCTGGCGTTCAGTTACCTCGATCGCGAGCTGGTGATCCCGCTCTCGAGCTGGCTCGGTGGCGCGGGCAAGCCGCTGCTGCTGGGCAGTCTGTCAGCGTTGTTGCTGGCCTATCTGGTGCGCTTCATTGCGGTGGCCTATGGGCCACTGGAAAGCAGCCTGGCGCGTATACGGCCATCTTTGCCCGAAGCGGCACGTAGCCTTGGCGTCAGTGGACCACGACTGTTTTTCAAAGTGTATCTACCATTGTTGTTGCCCGGCACCTTGAGCGCTGGGCTGCTGGTGTTCGTCGACGTGCTCAAGGAAATGCCCGCGACCCTGCTGATGCGCCCGTTTGGCTGGGACACGCTGGCGGTGCGGATCTTTGAAATGACCAGTGAAGGAGAGTGGGCGAGGGCATCTTTGCCAGCGTTGACACTGGTGCTGGTCGGCCTGTTACCGGTCATCGGATTGATCCGGCGCTCAGCACATCGAAACAGCTAGGTGTCAGTCCTACACCTTGCGGCTACAATGCGCGGCATTCGGTGCGGTCCGTCTGACAGACCAGGTAGCTGAAATCGGCTAAAGGCCCTTTGTTTCAAGGCATTCAGTCCGTGCAGCACTTGCCCGCACCTTCGCCACGCCCGGAAGGAGAAACCCATGGGACAGCGTACGCCTCTGTATGACCTTCATCTCGCATTCGGCGCGAAGATGGTCGATTTTGGCGGTTGGGACATGCCTCTGCATTATGGATCGCAGGTCGAGGAACACCATCAGGTGCGCCGCGATTGCGGTGTCTTCGATGTATCCCACATGACCGTAATCGACGTCGGCGGTCCCCAGGCCAAAGCCTGGCTCCGGCATTTGCTGGCCAATGATGTCGAGCGCCTGCACAGCCCCGGCCGTGCGTTGTACAGCACCATGCTCAACGAGCAGGGCGGCATCGTCGACGACATGATCGTCTATCGTCTCGATGAGGGTTATCGCCTGGTGGTCAATGCCTCCACCCGCGATCAGGACATGGCCTGGATGCAAGCGCATCTCGACGGTTTCGACGTGCAACTTCGCGAACGTTCCGAGTTGGCGATGCTGGCCATTCAGGGCCCCCACGCCCGGCAAAAAATTGCCGAGCTGGTCAGCCAGTCCCGCGGCAACCTGATCCAGCTCCTCAAGCCCTTCGAAGGCCTGTCCGATGGTGACTGGTTCATCGCGCGCACCGGTTATACCGGCGAAGACGGCCTGGAAATCATTCTGCCGGCCGATCAGACGCCAGGATTTTTCAACGATCTGGTCGGCGCCGGGATTTCTCCCATCGGCCTTGGCGCACGGGATACCTTGCGGGTCGAAGCCGGCATGAACCTTTACGGTCAGGACATCCAGCAGGACATTTCACCGTTGGCCTCCAATATGGCCTGGACCATTGCCTGGGAACCTGCCACCCGGCAGTTCATCGGGCGCAAGGCGCTGGAAGCGGAGCAGGCTGCCGGTGTACAGCAAAAACTGGTCGGTCTGGTCCTTGAGGAGCGAGGTGTTTTGCGCGCTCATCAGGTGGTCCGCATCGCCGATGTTGGCGAAGGGGAGATCACCAGTGGTAGTTTCTCTCCTACGCTTAGCAAGTCGATTGCACTGGCGCGCGTGCCGATGGCAACTGCCGACCGCGCTGAAGTGGAAATCCGTGGCAAGTGGTACCCGGTACGAGTGGTCAAACCGACCTTCGTCCGTCACGGCAAAACCTTGATCTAACCTATTCCGGCGGGCACGACCGCTGACCTATTTCCTGAGGACACAGAACATGAGCAATATCCCCGCCGACCTGCGTTTTGCCGAAAGTCACGAATGGGCACGTCTGGAAGCCGATGGCACCGTCACCGTGGGCATCAGCGATCACGCGCAGGAAGCGCTGGGTGATGTGGTGTTCGTTGAATTGACCGAAGTCGGCAACGTGTTTGCCGCTGAAGATCAGGCCGGTGTCGTTGAGTCGGTCAAGGCCGCTTCCGACATCTACTCCCCGATTGCCGGCGAAGTGATCGCGGTCAACGAAGCGCTGAGTGGTGAGCCTGAACTGCTCAACTCCGATCCGTACGGTGCCTGGATCTTCAAGCTCAAGCCAAACAACGCTGCAGACCTGGAAAAACTGCTGGATGCTGCCGGCTACAAGGCTGCCATCGGCGAGTAATGCTCGCCCCTGCAGGAGCCGGCAAGCCGGCTCCTGCAGGGGTTGTTCAAGGTTTCAGTACCGCTTTCACGGCCGCCACCGAACGCTCGACATCCGCTTTGCTCATCGCCGTGAACATCGGCAACGAGACAATCAATCGACCGACCCGCTCGGCGACCGGGAACATGCCTTCCTTGAATCCGCGCTCGCGGTAAAGGCTCAACAGGTGAATCGGCGGGTAGTGATAGCCGATCCCGACACCCAATGCCTGCATCTGCTCCATGAACATCGCCCGCGCCGGTTTGCCATCCGTACGCTCCGGCAGTACCAGTTGGAACAAATGCCAGTTGCTGTGGGTGAAATCCGCTGGCGGCAGTTGCGCTCCGTACTGCGCTTCGAAATCCTCGCCAAAGCAGGCGAAATAGTGTCGGGCCAGGTCACGGCGATGCGCGGTGATCGCTTCGATATGGGCAAACTGCCCCAGGCCAATGGCTGCGGCGACGTCGGTCATGTTGAACTTGCCACCCAGCACATCGACGTCCAGGCCATCGAAACCATTGCGGGTAACGCCCTGCAGCCGGTATTTCTCTGCCAGTCGCACTTCTTCGGCCGTATTCAACACCAGGCAACCGCCCTCGGAGGAGGTGACGTTTTTGTTCGCCTGGAAACTGAAGGACACGAAATCACCGGTCGAGCCAATGCGCTGGCCGTTCCAGCTGGAGCCCAATGCCTGGGCCGCATCTTCGACGATCCGCAGACCGTGCTTTTTCGCCAGGGCGTACAACCGCGTCATGTCCACGGGCAGCCCGGCGAGATACACCGGGATGATGGCCTTGGTGCGGGGGGTAATTGCCGCTTCCAGTTGATCCAGATCGATATTGCGGGTCACCGGGTCGATGTCGGCAAACACCGGGGTGGCGCCGACTTCCAGGATGACGTTGGCAGTGGCTACCCAGGAAATCGGCGTGGTAATCACTTCATCGCCCGGCCCGACCCCGGCAATACGCAAAGCGATTTCCATGGTGCAGGTGCCGGAATTGAAGGTGCGCACCGGGCGCCCGCCAAAATACTCCGAGAGTTGCGCTTCGAAGGCCTGGACCTTGGGGCCGCTGGTGATCCAGCCCGAGCGCAATACGTCGCCGACAGCGGCAATCGTGGTTTCATCGATGGTGGGTTTGGAAAACGGCAGGAACGGCAGTTGGCTCATGAATACAGTCACCCGATCAGCGGACATTAGGTAGGCGCCGCACATGATGATCCGGATTGGATCGCCGCGCTACGTCATCCACGCGGATATCGACTGCTATGCTGGTTTGACCGTGTTGCATCGACGCTGAGCGCCAGTCAAGAGAGAGCCCGTCATGTCCCAGTTGCCGTCCCTGAGCCAGTTACACGACCCCAATGCCTTTCTGCGCCGCCACCTCGGCCCCGATGCCGTCGAGCAACAGGCGATGCTCGACAGTCTCGGCCTGGGCAGCCGGGTCGAATTGATCGAGCAAACCGTGCCGCCGGGCATCCGCCTCAACCGGGCGCTGGACCTGCCGCCGGCGCTCGATGAAGAGGCCGCGCTGGCCAAACTTCGCGGTTATGCCGAACAGAACCAGGTCTGGACCAGCCTGATCGGCATGGGCTACCACGGCACCCTCACACCGGCCGTCATTTTGCGTAACGTGCTGGAAAATCCCGGCTGGTACACCGCGTACACACCCTATCAGCCGGAGATCGCCCAAGGGCGGCTCGAAGCGCTGCTGAACTTCCAGCAATTGACCATCGACTTGACCGGTCTTGAGCTAGCCAACGCCTCGCTGCTTGATGAGGCCACTGCCGCGGCGGAAGCCATGGCCCTGGCCAAGCGGGTCGCCAAGTCCAAAAGCAACCTGTTCTTTGTCGATGAAAACTGTCACCCACAAACCGTTTCCGTGGTGCAGACCCGCGCTGAAGGCTTCGGCTTCGAGCTGATCGTCGACACTGTGGATAACTTGAAGCAGCACCAGGTGTTCGGCGCGCTGCTGCAGTACCCTGACACCCACGGCGAGATCCACGATCTGCGGCCGCTGGTTGATTACCTGCACGCGCAGCAGGCCCTGGCCTGTGTCGCCACTGATTTGCTGAGCCTGTTGTTGTTGACTCCGCCGGGTGAACTGGGCGCCGATGTGGTGTTCGGCTCGTCCCAGCGATTTGGCGTGCCCATGGGCTACGGTGGGCCCCATGCGGCATTTTTTGCCAGCCGCGATGAATACAAGCGAGCGATTCCCGGGCGGATCATCGGTGTTTCGAAAGATGCGCGGGGCAACACCGCCCTGCGCATGGCCCTGCAAACCCGCGAGCAACACATCCGCCGGGAGAAGGCCAACTCCAACATCTGCACGGCTCAGGTGCTGCTGGCCAATATCGCCAGTTTTTATGCGGTCTACCACGGCCCGGAAGGGCTCAAGCGGATCGCACAGCGGGTTCATCGGCTGACCTGCATCCTTGCCGCCGGGCTTGAGCGCAACGGTGTTACCCGGGTCAACCGGCACTTCTTCGACACCCTGACGCTGGAGGTGGGAGGAACCCAGACCGCCATCATCGAAAGTGCCCGGGCCGCGCAGATCAACCTGCGCATTCTCGGGCGCGGCCAACTGGGCTTGAGCCTCGACGAGACCTGCGACGAAGGCACCGTGGCGAAGCTGTTCGACGTGTTTCTGGGAGCCGATCACGGGCTCAGCATCGAGGACCTGGATGCCGAAGTCTTGCCTGGCGGAATTCCCGACGGGTTGGCGCGTACTTCACCTTATCTGCGCCACCCCGTGTTCAGCACCCATCACAGCGAAACCGAGATGCTGCGTTACCTCAAGCAACTGGAAAACAAGGACCTGGCACTCAATCAATCGATGATCCCGCTGGGCTCCTGCACCATGAAGCTGAACGCCACCAGCGAGATGATCCCGATCACCTGGCCCCAGTTCGCCAACCTGCATCCGTTCGTGCCGAAAGAGCAGGCTACCGGGTATGGGTTGATGATCGAAGAGCTGGAGCGCTGGCTGTGCGCGATCACCGGTTTCGATGCGATCTGCATGCAGCCCAATTCCGGTGCCCAAGGCGAATACGCCGGGCTGCTGGCGATCCGCAAATACCATGAGAGCCGTCATCAGGGCGGCCGCGATATTTGCCTGATTCCTTCGTCGGCCCACGGCACCAATCCCGCGTCGGCGCAAATGGCCGGGATGCGCGTGGTGATCGTCGAGTGTGACGAGGCGGGCAACGTCGACCTGGATGACCTCAAGGAAAAAGCCGCGCAGGCCGCAGACAAACTCGCCTGCCTGATGGCGACCTATCCTTCGACCCATGGCGTGTATGAGGAAGGCATCAGCGAAATCTGTGAAGTGATCCACCAGCACGGCGGTCAGGTGTACATGGATGGCGCCAACCTCAACGCGCAGGTCGGGCTGGCGCGGCCGGCCGATATTGGCGCCGATGTCTCGCACATGAACCTGCACAAGACTTTCTGCATTCCCCATGGTGGCGGTGGGCCGGGCATGGGGCCGATTGGCGTTCGGGCGCATCTGGCACCGTTCGTGGCCAACCATCCGGTGGTGCCGATCGAAGGGCCGCACCCGCAAAATGGTGCCGTCAGCGCAGCGCCCTGGGGCAGCGCAAGCATTTTGCCGATCAGCTGGATGTACATCGCCATGATGGGGCCGCAATTGGCGGACGCCAGCGAAGTGGCGATCCTCGCCGCGAATTACCTGGCGCGGCATTTGTCGGGCGCGTTCCCGGTGCTGTACACCGGGCGCAACGAACGAGTAGCTCACGAATGCATCCTCGACCTGCGACCGCTCAAGGCATTGACCGGTATCACCGAGGAGGACGTGGCCAAGCGCCTGATGGATTACGGCTTCCATGCCCCGACCATGTCATTTCCGGTGCCCGGGACGCTGATGGTCGAACCGACCGAAAGTGAATCGAAGGCGGAGCTGGACCGGTTTATCGGAGCAATGTTGAGCATTCGCGCGGAAATCAACGAGGTG
This sequence comes from Pseudomonas sp. WT-JTC, assembly GCF_056711565.1. Lineage (NCBI taxonomy): Bacteria > Pseudomonadati > Pseudomonadota > Gammaproteobacteria > Pseudomonadales > Pseudomonadaceae > Pseudomonas > Pseudomonas sp. WT-JTC. Next base: position 6,382,744 of record NZ_CM160042.1, on the reverse strand, counting down.
CAAAATGGCAACTGGCCGGCTGAAGAAAACCCGTTGAAAGGTGCGCCGCACACGTTGGCCGACATCACCGGAGTGTGGGAACGGCCATACAGCATCGAGCAAGCGGTCACGCCGGACGAGCACACCAAGGCTCACAAATACTGGCCGGTGGTGAACCGGGTGGACAACGTGTATGGGGACCGGAACCTGTTTTGTGCGTGTGTGCCGGTGGATGATTACCGCTGACCTCCCAGGCAACACATGTCCCCTGTAGGAGCGAGCTTGCTCGCGATGGACTCAAGAGCGCTGCGTTTAGTCAGTAAACACGCGGCATCGTTAACGACCATCGCGAGCAAGCTCGCTCCTACAGGGGTATCAGTGAACATGAGACAGGTGTAGGCAGGGCAAAAAAATGCCGCTCATGTGAGCGGCATTTTTATGCGGGTATTACTTATTCCGAAGCCACGGCATTCTTCGCCAGGATCGCGTTCGCCAGTTCCATGTCCGTGGCTTGCAGGCCCGGGTTGGCTGCGCGGACTTTCTGTATGGCCGATTCCAGGTACGGGCCGCGGATACCGCCGTCGCTGGCGACGAAGCTGCTGGCGTCGTCCTGTGCCGCGACGATCAGCTTGTTATCCCTGGACGTCAGATAGCTCGAACCGGTGGTTGCGCCGGATGTAAGAACGTTACGCCAAAAAGTATCGGCCATCGCCGAGCCGACAGGCAGGGACAACAGGGCGACGGTAGCGACAGCAAGCTTGAAACGCATGAAAGGGTGACTCCACTGGGTTAACTACGCCCTTGGATTGCCAACCCTCAATCGAGTTCCATGGTCACTTATTCCGCCGCTTCGACCAGCAGGACTGCGCCTTGCTGGCCGACCACCCGCACGCGGCTGCCAATGGCAGTGTCCGGCCCGCGGGCCATCCACACGCCGTCGGCCACCTTGATTTTGCCGCGACCGTCGACAATCGCTTCATGCACCACAAAGGTTTTGCCGATCAGTTCCTGGCCACGCAGATTCAGGTGCGGCTGATCGCTCGGACGCGTCGCCGTGCGTTGACGCCGCCACCAGTACAACGCGGTGGCGATCGACAGCAGGCCGAACAACAGAAACTGCCATTCCCAGGACAGGCCCGGCAGGAGGAAGGTCAAGACGCCCACGGCGGCCGCCGCCATGCCGATCCACAACAGGTAGCCGCCAGCGCCGAAGACTTCAAGAATCAACAGCACCGTGCCCAGCGCCAACCAGTCCCAGAACGAAAGGTGCTGCAAAAATGCCCACATGGTGCGCCTCAGGCTTTCTTGTTATCGAAAGTGGCCTTGACGATTTCGCCAATGCCGCCCACCGCACCGATCATCGAACTGGCCTCCAGCGGCATCAGGATCACTTTGCTGTTGTTGGCCGAAGACAATTTGCCCAGCGCATCGATGTACTTCTGCGCCACGAAGTAATTGACCGCTTGCACGTTGCCGCTGGCGATGGCCTCGGACACCACTTTGGTGGCCTGGGCTTCTGCCTGGGCTTGTCGTTCGCGGGCTTCGGCCTCCAGGAAGGCGGCTTGCCGGCTGCCTTCGGCTTCGAGGATCTGTGCCTGCTTCTTGCCTTCGGCGGTCAGGATCGCTGCTGCACGCAGGCCTTCGGCTTCCAGAATTTGTGCACGCTTGATTCGTTCGGCTTTCATCTGTCCCGACATTGCCGCCATCAGGTCGGCGGGCGGGCTGATGTCCTTGATTTCGATCCGGGTGATCTTGATGCCCCACGGCGCGGTTGCTTCATCGACGGTGCGCAGCAGTTTTTCGTTAATGGCGTCACGCTGGCTGAGCATGGCGTCGAGTTCCATCGAGCCGAGCACCGTACGGATGTTGGTTTGCAGCAGGTTGCGGATGGCGTGCTCGAGGTTGTTGACCTCGTAGGCGGCCTGGGCCGAGTTGACCACCTGGAAGAAACACACGGCGTCGATCTGCACCGTGGCGTTGTCGGCGGTGATGACTTCCTGCGGCGGAATATCCAGCACGCTTTCCATCACGTTCATCTTGCGACCGATGCGGTCCATGACCGGAACGATGACGTTCAGCCCCGGCTTGAGCGTGTTGGTGTAGCGCCCGAAACGCTCGACGGTCCATTCAAAGCCCTGGGGCACGACCTTGAAGCCCATGAGCAGAATGGCGACCACCAGGCCGATAAAAAGCAAAAGCACACTACCGATCTGCATAACGATTCCTTGTTGATGTGTGGATCTGTGGAGTTGCACTCGCTGGAGTGTAGCGGGGCCCTGCCGGATAAGAGCAGCCGGGCTCAGTTTTGCTCGCTCTGGGGTGTCACTCGCAAAACCTCCTCGATTGTCGTCAATCCGGCGGCCACCTTTTGTGCCCCTGACAACCGCAGGCTGCGCATGCCTTCCTTGAATGCCTGCCGCCGCACGGCCAGCAGATCGGTATCGGGGCTTATCAGCGCTTTGATGCCATCGCTCAGTTGCATGATTTCGTAGACACCGGCGCGCCCGTGATAACCGGTGTCGCGGCATTCCAGGCAACCGACGGCACGCTGGGCATTGCCCGGCAATGGTGCCTGCCAGGGACGGGTCAGGGTTTGCCAGTCGTCTTCGCCCAGCGTCAGCGGCGCCTTGCAGTGCGGGCACAGGGTTCGCACCAGCCGCTGGGCCATGACGCCAAGCACTGTGGCCTTGATCAGGTAGTGCGGCACGCCGAGTTCCAGCAGGCGACTGATGGCACCGGGTGCATCGTTGGTGTGCAGGGTCGACAGCACCAGGTGCCCGGTGAGCGCAGCCTGGATCGCCATCTCCGCGGTTTCGAGGTCGCGGATCTCGCCGATCATGATGATGTCCGGGTCTTGCCGCATCAGCGCGCGCACGCCGGCGGCGAAGGTCAGGTCGATATTGTGCTGGACCTGCATCTGGTTGAACGCCGGCTCGACCATTTCAATCGGGTCTTCGATGGTGCAGAGGTTGACCTGCGGCGTCGCCAGTTTTTTCAGGGTGGTGTAGAGGGTAGTGGTCTTGCCCGAACCCGTCGGCCCGGTGACGAGGATGATGCCGTGGGGCTGGCGGGTCATGTCCAGCCAGCGGCGCAGGTCGTCGACAGAAAACCCGAGCTGGTCGAAGTCCTTGAGCAGGACTTCCGGGTCGAAGATCCGCATGACCATTTTTTCGCCGAAGGCTGTAGGCAGTGTCGACAGGCGCAGTTCGACTTCGCCCCCGTCCGGGGTCTTGGTTTTCACCCGGCCGTCCTGGGGTTTGCGCTTTTCCGCGACGTTCATGCGCCCCAGGGTTTTCAGGCGACTGACGATGGCCATGGTGACCTGGGGCGGGAATTGATAGACGTTGTGCAGCACGCCGTCGATGCGAAAGCGCACCGTGCCTTGCTCGCGCCGGGGTTCGATGTGGATGTCGCTGGCGCGTTGCTGGAACGCGTACTGGAACAGCCAGTCGACGATATTGACGATGTGTGCGTCGTTGGCGTCCGGCTCCTGGTCGCTGGCGCCGAGGTTGAGCAACTGTTCGAAATTGCCGAGGGTACTGACTTGCGGGTCGGCGCTGTTCGCCCCGGTGACCGATTTGGCCAGGCGGAAGAATTCGACGCTCAAGCGCTGGATCTCCACCGGGTTGGCCACCACGCGCTTGATCGGCAATTTGAGCACGTGGGTCAGGTCAGCCTCCCAGCCGCTGACATAAGGCTGGGCGCTGGCCACGGTCACCGCATCACGGTCGATCGCTACCGCGAGGATCTTGTGGCGCTGGGCAAAGGCATAGGACATCAGCGGAGTCACGACCGCGACGTTGATTTTCAATGGATCGATGCGCAGGTAAGGCTGGCCGGCCTGCCGGGACAGCCACAGGGTCAGGCTTTCGAGGTCCAGCGGTTTGCCGGGACGGCTGAGGTCGTCCAGCTGTTGGCTGGCGATGAACTCCAGCGGATGCATCTGGCCATGGGTGGCGTTGCGGCGGCGGGCATTGAGTGCGTGTTCGGCCGAATCCTGGCTGATAAAGCCCTGGGCGACCAGTTCGCGCAGCACATCATTGAGATCCAGCCAGCGGTCCTGAAGGGCGATTTGTACGGACATGCGGGCTCCTTTTGAACGACAGTCCGCAAAGGATAGCCGTGGCCCGACTGACCGCTGGGCCACTACCCGACAAAGCCGTTTCGGAGTTTTTCAGCCCGCCGCTTGAACCGCCTCGGCCCATGCGCAATCAGCTTCTTGCAGCTCCACCGAGCAGACGCTGATCAGGTTGCGAAGTTTTTCCGCAATCACTTGCGCACGGTGCCAGCTCAAACCGTCGATGACGATCTCGATGGCCAGCCAGTCGTCCTGGCGCTGCACGTTGACCTGCTCCGGCGTGAGCAATTGCAAGGCGAACAGGTTGAGGGCGCGACACAGCAGGTCGGGTTCTGCCTCGGCCAGCATTTGATAGCGAACACGGCAATGGGCGTTGCTGACGTTCCAGACATCGGCACGGGCAGGCGGGGTGTTCACGGCTTCGAGATACGGCATGGTCAGGCTCCAGAATTACTGGAGAAATGTTTACATCCTGTGCCGGGTATTTCTTCTCTATGATTGGCAACATTGTAGAAATTTAGAATCAATCAATTCACTTATTGACCAACAAAGGGTTTTTTTATGCAAAGCGAGCTGGATGGCTATGACCGCAAGATCCTCGCCTTGCTGCAAGAGGATGCTTCGCTTTCCAGCGCGCAGATCGCCGAGCAGGTGGGGCTCTCGCAATCGCCGTGCTGGCGGCGGATTCAGCGGATGAAAGAGGAGGGCATCATTCGCGGCCAGGTGACCTTGCTCGACCGCAAGAAAATCGGCCTGAACACACAGATCTTCGCCGAGGTGAAACTCAATGCCCACGGGCGTTCGAACTTCACCGAATTCACCGAGGCGATTCGCGGCTTTCCGGAAGTGCTGGAGTGCTACGTGTTGATGGGGGCGGTGGACTTCCTGCTGCGGATTGTCACGGCGGACATCGAGGCGTATGAGCGCTTCTTCTTTGAGAAGCTGTCGATGGTACCGGGGATTCAGGAGGTCAATTCGATCGTGGCGTTGTCGGAGATCAAGTCGACCACCAGTTTGCCGGTGTTGCGCTGATGATGCTTGAGGGAGCTTGTGGCGAGGGGGCAAGCCCTCGCCACAAGGTATTACAGACGCAACAGCATTTTCCAGGCGCGGTTCTGATACACCGCAATCGCCTGCTGCTTGCGCGCATCCAGGACTTCGTCGGTGATCGATTCGTTGGCCAGTTGTGCCAGCTTGTTCAGCTCACCGTACAGTCGATCCATTTCCGGGATCTCCAGCACGCTACGCGCATGGTGCAGCCAGACCTGGATGCGTTCGATGCGCGGCAGTTGCTCGGCCAGGTCTTCTGGCTGTTGCTGGTAGCGCTGCAATTGCAGCGAGTTGGCTTCTTCGCCCAGCAGGCGCGGCAACCAGCTGCCCAGTTGCGCAGCGCCCTGGCGATTGCCACGGGTGTTGCGATCGGCGGCCCAGGTGCGGGCCAGCAACCAGCGCGAGGTGGTCAGGGAGAACAGGCCCCAGCGCGGGTCTTCGAGTTCTTCGAGGAACTGCTCGGGTGCGGCCTTGCGCACGTCTTCATCGTCCAGGCCGGCCTGGACCAGCGGGCGCCAGTCCTCCAGCAAGGCATCGAGCGCGATTCGCAGATCGTGGGTCGACTGACGCGGAGCGGCCTGGCCCAGGCTGCTGATCAGCGCGCGCATTTCCGCGAGGTTTTCGACCCAGTCCTGCAGCAGGCGCCAGTGACCGTTGAAGCGATACTGCTCGGCCAGACGCTGGCTGCTGCCCAGCAAATGCCAGCTCAGTGCGGCGAACGCGTCGTCCAGCGGCGTTTCGGCGCTGATCTGCGGTGCCGGCAGGCTCAACGAATAACTGTGGGCGTCGTACAGACGATAACCGCGCTCGGCCTTGCTGATGTCGCATGGCATCAGGGCCAGTTTCTCGGCCAGTTCGGCGGCCAGTTCCAGCAACGCGGCCGGCTCGCCTTCGCGCAGTTCCAGCTCTAGCTCGCAGATTTCTTCTTTCTGCTTGCCAACCACGACGTGACCCAGGTCCAGTGCGGCTTCGATGACCACTTTGGTCTTGCCGCGGCCCCAGGCGATTTCCGCGCGTTCGCGGACGAAGTCGGTGGTGAAGATCGGCTTCAGGGTTTTCTTGTCCAGTTCAGCCAGTTCCTCGGGCCAGCATTCGCCGTCGAGTTTCTTCAGGTCGAGCTTGGCTTTGGGCAGGTTCCAGTCGTACTCGTTACGTACCGACAGACCGGCGACGCTCTGGCCGCGGGTCTTGAGGGTCTGGATCACTTCGTCGCCATCCTTGCGCAGACGCAGGGCGACCTTGGCCTGGGCCAGGTCACGCTCGGGCGTGTCGAAGTACTGGTTCATCAACTCACGGCGTTCCCAGCCACTTTTGTTGCGTTTTTTCAGTAACGGGTGCTCGCGCAGGGCGGCGAGGGTTTCGCGGCTGACGCGGAGTTTGATTTCGGTTTCTTTCTGCATGGCCGGAAAATCCAGGATCGGGAGCGCAGCCGGGGGAATGTGTGGCTGCCAAGGTCGTGCAGTGTACAGGACTCAAGGTTAGTACGCGCCGCGACGGTTTATTCCTGTCATCGGTTGGCTCTATGATGGACTTCAATTCGGGAGCCGGGAGTCAGCGATGCCATTGCCGTCGATGAAAGAACAATTCGCTGCGCTGATTGCTGCACCGTCCGTCAGTTGCACCCAACCCAGTCTCGATCAGACCAACCGCCCGGTCATCGATCTGCTGGCGACGTGGCTCGGTGAGCTGGGTTTTACCTGTGAGATCCAGCAGGTCAGCCCCGGCAAGTTCAACCTGCTGGCCAGTTTCGGTTCCGGTCCCGGCGGCCTGGTGCTGGCCGGGCACAGCGACACCGTGCCGTTCGACGCTGCGCTGTGGCAAACCGACCCGTTGAAGCTGACTGAAGTCGACGGTCGCTGGATCGGTCTGGGCAGTTGCGACATGAAGGGCTTTTTTGCCCTGGCGATCGAGGCGGTCATACCGCTGCTCGATCAGCCGTTCAAACAGCCGTTGCTGATTCTCGCCACCTGTGATGAAGAAAGCTCGATGTCCGGCGCTCGCGCGCTGGCCGAAGCGGGGCGACCGCTGGGGCGGGCGGCGGTGATCGGCGAACCGACCGGGCTCAAGCCGATCCGCATGCACAAAGGCATCATGATGGAGCGCATCGACATCCTCGGTCAGAGCGGTCATTCCTCCGACCCGCGCCTGGGCCACAGCGCCCTGGAAGCCATGCACGATGCCATCGGTGAACTGCGTGGCCTGCGCTTGTTATGGCAGCGCGAATTCCGCAATCCACAGTTTGGCGTGCCGACGCCCACGATGAATTTCGGCTGCATCCATGGCGGCGACAACCCCAACCGCATCTGCGGCCAGTGTTCGCTGGAATTCGATCTGCGGCCGCTGCCCGGCATGGACCCCAAGGTCCTGCGCGCCGAGATCCTGCAGAAGCTCAAGCCGGTTGCCGAGCGGCATCAGGTCAAGATCGATTACGCGCCGTTGTTCCCCGAAGTGCCGCCCTTCGAGCAGGCCGAGGACGCCGAGTTGGTGCGCCTTGCCGAAAAGCTCACCGGCCACAGCGCCGAAGCAGTGGCGTTCGGCACCGAAGCACCTTATCTTCAGCGCCTTGGCTGTGAAACGCTGGTGCTTGGCCCGGGTGATATCGCCTGCGCCCACCAGCCGGGGGAATACCTCGAAATGTCACGTTTGCAGCCTACGGTGCATCTACTACGACAGTTGATTGAGCATTACTGCCTAACCCCTCTGTAGGAGCGAGCTTGCTCGCGATGGATGTTAACGATGACGAGTATTGCCTGAATGAACGTGGCGACCTCAAATTCATCGCGAGCAAGCTCGCTCCTACAAGGTTTCGCGGTTAAATTGCCGGTACCCAAACCCGTATTCATGAGGAGAGCGCGCGTGTCGCCAAGCCTGTTCCGACGATAACCATCAGCCCGCTGTGCGTTTTCAGTTTCGCCCTTTTTTCGGCTGCTATTTATTACAGGCCCAGGTTCATGCCCGAATACGTCAATTGGCTTCGTCACGCTTCGCCTTACATCAACGCCCACCGCGATTGCACCTTTGTCGTCATGCTGCCCGGCGACGGCGTTGAACACCCGAACTTCGGCAATATCGTCCACGACCTGGTGCTGTTGCACAGCCTGGGTGTGCGTCTGGTGCTGGTTCACGGCTCCCGGCCGCAAATCGAAGCGCGCCTCGCCGCCCGTGGCCTGACCCCGCATTACCACCACGGCATGCGCATCACCGATGCCGCGACCCTGGAGTGCGTGATCGATGCGGTTGGCCAGTTGCGCATCGCCATCGAGGCTCGCCTGTCGATGGACATGGCTTCGTCGCCGATGCAGGGCTCGCGCCTGCGGGTGGCCAGCGGCAACCTGGTGACGGCACGGCCGATCGGTGTGCTTGAGGGCGTCGACTATCACCACACCGGCGAAGTGCGCCGGGTCGACCGCAAGGGCATCAACCGTCTGCTGGACGAGCGCTCCATCGTCCTGCTGTCGCCGCTGGGCTATTCGCCCACCGGGGAGATTTTCAACCTCGCCTGCGAAGACGTCGCCACCCGCGCGGCCATCGACCTGGGCGCGGACAAGCTGCTGCTGTTCGGCGCCGACCTGGGCCTGATCGACGAGCACGGGCGCCTGGTGCGCGAACTGCGTCCACAGCAAGTGCCGGCGCATCTGCAGCGGCTGGGCAGCAACTATCAGGCGGAATTGCTGGACGCCGCTGCCGAAGCTTGCCGTGGCGGCGTGGCCCGCAGCCATATCGTCAGTTACGCCGAGGACGGTGCACTGTTGACCGAACTGTTCACCCGTGACGGTGGCGGTACGCTGGTGGCCCAGGAGCAGTTCGAAGTGGTGCGCGAAGCGGCCATTGAAGACGTCGGTGGTTTGCTGGACTTGATCAGTCCGCTGGAAGAGCAGGGCATCCTGGTGCGCCGTTCCCGTGAGGTGCTCGAGCGCGAGATCGAACAATTCAGTGTGGTTGAACGCGAAGGTATGATCATCGCCTGTGCGGCGTTGTACCAGATCGCCGACTCGGACGCGGGTGAACTGGCCTGCCTGGCGGTGAATCCGGAATACCGCCATGGCGGTCGCGGCGATGAGTTGCTGGAGCGTATCGAAGCCCGTGCACGGGCGCAGGGGTTGAAAACCTTGTTCGTCCTGACCACCCGCACCGCGCACTGGTTCCGCGAACGTGGTTTCGAACCGAGCAGCGTCGACCGACTGCCGTCGGCGCGGGCATCGCTGTACAACTATCAGCGTAATTCGAAGATCTTCGAAAAAGCCCTTTGATCAGGATGCAGTCCCTGTAGGAGCGAGCTCGCTCGCGATGGACTCAAGAGCGCTGCGTTTAGTCAGTAAACACGCGGCATCGTTAACGACCATCGCGAGCGAGCTCGCTCCTACAGAGGTCGGTGGTGTTACTGGGTGACAAACTTCGCACTGACATACGGCGAATAATCTGGCAGCACCGTTTCAACCTTCCCTTGTTCCTTCAAGAATTTCGCCGTCTCGCCAATGGCTTTGGCCGTGCCGCCGTCCAGCAGCGCGGTGCTCTGTTGCGCCTTGGCATCCGGGAAGGCGGAACCGGCCAATAGCTCCGGTACATCGGCGGCGTTGGCACCGGTCAGTTTGGCGATTTTCTGGACGGGCACCGAATCAACGGTCCATTGGTCCTTGTGGGCGGCATAGTCGGCGAACGAATCCAGGGTGACCCTGGCGAACTTGGCCACGACCTCCGGATGTTTTTCGGCGTAATCCTTGCGCGCCACCCAGACCTCAAAGGTTGGTGCGCCCCATTGGCCTACCTGCGCAGCGTCGGTCAATGTCTTGCCAGTCTTGCGGATTTCCCCCAGGGCGGGCGACCAGACAAATGCGCCATCAATATCGCCTCGTTTCCAGGCTGCCGCGATTTCCGCCGGCTGCAGGTTCACCACTTTGACTTTCGAGCCGTCCAGGCCCCAGTGCTTCAGCGCACCGAGCAGGCTGTAGTGGGAGGTTGAAACGAAAGGCGTGGCGATGGTCTTTCCGATTAGATCTTGTGGTTTTTCGATGCCGCTGCCGTTGCGTACCACCAGCGCTTCGGCGGCATTGATCTGGGCCGAGACGATGAACGCGACAATCGGCAGGTTGCGCGAGGCGGCAGCGGCCAGCGGACTGGAGCCGAGATTGCCGATTTGCACATCGCCCGAGGCAATCGCCGTGACCACTTCCGGACCGCTGTTGAAGCGCCGCCAGTCGATGGGCTGGCCGATGGTTTTTTCATAAAGGCCATCGGCCTGGGGGACTTTGCTGGGGTCGATTCCGGTTTGATAGCCGACGGTGAGGTTCGCCGCCTGCGCCGTGAAAGAGAATGCCAGCGATACACAAACTGTAACAATTGATCCGGATAGTGCGCGTTTGGTCGTCATGGGATCGCCTTTCGGTAAAGGATTTGTTTCCGATTTATGGCGGAAACTAATCGATCTAAAAAAGCGAATATAAATACCGTTTAGTAATTAGCTTATGAGCAGAACCGTCTATTCTGGGGTAATCGTGCAGTGGGGAGCTAAATTCCTAAACGGTATTAGAAAAGAATCGAGTAATTCTTTTCAGGTTCATGACGAAATCATGACCCTGCAGGGACCAAAAAATCGGGGATTAGACTATGGTCGTAGACACATATGGTTACGATTGACTTATGGGTCACGGTCTGGCGCTAATCGCGCATCTTAGGATTTCGGGCGTCGACCCGAGACCAGGAATACAAGAATTAGAATCGAGAGGAGCTACACAATGAACAAGTCCAACTTGGCTTTGGCCGTGGCCATAGGGGTTTTGGCGCAGCAGGCAGGCGCCGCAGGTTTCCTGGAAGACAGCAAGGCTTCCATCAGCTCGCGCACCATGTATTACGACGCCGATATGCGTGAAGGTGCGAGTACTCCTGCCAACCGTCAGCGAGAAACCGCTGAGGGTCTGAAGTTCGATTACCTGTCCGGTTTCACCCAGGGTACCGTAGGTTTTGGTATCGACGCCCAGGCTCTGGTGGGTATCCATCTGGATGGCGGCAAGGGGCATCACCCGACCGGTAACGCCAACTCGTTCTTCCCTAGCGATGGCAATGAGGCGGCCGACGAGTGGAGCCGTCTGGATGGCAACGTCAAGGCGCGCTTCTCGAAAACCGAAGCCCACCTGGGCGGCGCTCTGGCACCTAACCTGCCGATCCTGATCGCGAACGACAGCCGTTTGCTGCCGCAAACCTTTGACGGTGGCACCATCACCTCCAAAGAAATCGACAACGTGACCTTCAACTTTGGTCAGCTGGAGCACGCGTCGGGTCGCGCCTCCTCGAACTCCACTGGCCTGTCTGTGGCTGGCGCGACTCAGGACAGCAACAAGTTCCTCTACGGCGGTGCTGACTGGAAGGTCACCAAAGACCTTTTGCTGCAGTACTACTATGCGAACCTGGAAGACTTCTACAAGCAGAACTTCCTCGGCCTGGTGCACGTCTACCCGATCGCGGCCAATCAGTCGTTCAAGACCGATATCCGTTATTTCGATAGCAGCTCCGACGGCAAGAACGGCGATCCGGGCTTCCGTTTCAACAACAACAACGGTTTCGCCAAGACCCCGGGCGAGGTCGATAACAAGACCTGGAGCGCCATGTTCACCTATACCCTGGGTGGCAACGCGTTCCTGATCGGGCATCAGCGTGTCAACGATGACGGCGGCTTTGTATTCCTGAACCAGGGCAGCCTTGTCGATGACAAAGGTCGTCAAGAAGGTGCCGGCGGCTCCAGCTTCTACTCGTTTACCGATGCCACGGTCGGCAGCTTTATCCGTGCCGGTGAAAACACCACGTTCGGTCAGTACTCCTATGACTTCGCCTCACTGGGCGTACCAGGCTTGAAAGCTTCGATTGCTTACTTGAATGGCCAGGACATCAAGGCAACCAGCGGTGTGGGTAAAGACCTGAGTGAGCACGAGACTGACGCGCGTATCGATTACGTGATTCAAACGGGCGCACTGAAAGGGTTTGGTACGACTCTGCGTCACGGTACCTACCGTGGCAACACCAGCACCCTTGATCAAGACCAGACCCGTCTGATCTTCAACTACACCTACAGCTTCATGTAATAGCCACAAGAAAAAGCCCCGTCGCTTGGCGGGGTTTTTTTTGCATCGGGTTTTATATTCCAAAAACAAAGATGCTATTTCTTTTTTATTCTTTTTGGTTTTTTAATTCAAGCACTAAAGTGCGTCCTCCGACACTCATCCCTGAGCTCGGATTTGGCAATTTCGTCCCTCGACAATTGATCAGGTTCAGGAATCGGCCTCGCCGCCGATACCTCGGTTCTGCCGTGGGAAGTCATATTCCATAGCGATATTAAAAAGATTCAATAAATTCTTTTTGGCTTTAATGCCATGTATCCTGCGGCCCGCCAAACGACCGGCTCAGACGGTTTGCCGCGAAATTATGCATTCAGGATCCCGGGCAATCGATTCGGGACCAGGAACATCAGAATTAGAAACGAGAGGAGCGAAACATGAACAAGTCCACCCTGGCCATGGCTGTGGCCGTCGGGGTATTGGCCCAGCAGGCAAACGCCGCGGGTTTTATCGAAGACAGCAAGGCAACATTGGGGCTGCGTAACTTCTACATCAACACTGACAACCGTGACGGTGCCGGTGCCAACAAAAACGAAGAATGGGGCCAGGGCTTCGATCTGCGTTTCATCTCCGGCTATACCCAGGGCACCGTCGGCTTCGGTATCGATGCGATCGGCCTGCTGGGCGTCAAGCTGGATTCGGGCGGCGGCACCAACGGCGCCACGGCGACCTCTTACGGCGGCACGGTTTTCCCGAGCAAATCCAACGGCGAGGCGGTAGATAATTTCTCCAGCCTGGGCCTGACCGCCAAAGCCAAGATTTCCCAGACCGAACTGAAACTGGGCACCCTGCAGCCGAAAAACCCGGTAATCGTGACCAACGATGGTCGCCTGCTGCCGCAAACCTGGCAGGGTGGCCAGATCACGTCCGGCGACATCAAGGATCTGACGCTGGTCGGTGGCCAGATCGAAGCCGTCAAAGGCCGTAACTCCAGCAACAATGAGCAGATGTCGATTTCGGGCGCGAACACTCGCGGCACCAAATTCCGCGACAGCAACAAGTTCATCTATGCCGGTGGCGACTACAAGATCACCAAGGACCTGACTGCCCAGTACTACTACGGCAACCTGGAAGAGTTCTACAAGCAACACTTCCTGGGTCTGGTTCACAACTGGGCTATCGGCCCTGGCGTGTTGAAGTCGGACTTCCGTTACTTCAACAGCTCCGACGACGGTGCCAACGGTCACGACCCTCTGTTCTTCACCACTGGCAACTACAGCGGTGCAGCCAACGGTAAAGGCAAGGTCGACAACAACCTGTACAGCGGTCTGTTCCTGTACAGCGTTGCCGGTCACACCTTCGGTGGCGGATACCAGGTCAGCAATGGCAGCAGCGACTTCCCTTGGCTTAACCAGGGCGACGGTTCGTCGAACTACACCATCACCGACTCGCAAATCCAGAAGTTCGGCCGTGCCGGCGAGAAAACCTGGCAAGCACGCTACTCGTTCGACTTCGCCAAGGTCGGCGTACCGGGCCTGACCGCGGGTCTGGTGTACCTGCACGGCGACGATATCGATACCGTCAACGCCAAGGGTGGCGAGGCGGCCAATGGTGCTTCCGAGTGGGAGCGCGATCTGAGCGTGGCTTACGTCGTTCAGGAAGGTCCGCTGAAGAACCTGGGTCTGACGTGGAAAAACGCTACCTGGCGCACCGACCTGCCGAACACCCGTTCGCAGGACGAAAACCGCCTGATTGTCAGCTACTCGATCCCGCTGTTGTAATAGCGCTCGCGTAACCGAGACAAAAAAGCCCCGCCCGGTATTGCACCGGGCGGGGCTTTTACATTTTCAAGACGGGTTCACCCCCGTAATCCCGCCTTGAAGTTCCCTTTTTGCAGCAACTCAAGGCCTTCTCGAACCTTGTGGCCGATGTTCGGCGGGTTGTGCGTGTACGTCCAGTGAACAGATCTTTAATATTTCTTTATGATCTAAATAAATCGATATTTATTCTTTTTAATAGATAAAAAACACAGGCACAGTTGAACCCATCAAGCACTCACAAGGAGCAGCACCATGGGTCTCAGACTTGGCGATATCGCCCCCGATTTCGAACAGAATTCCAGCGCCGGCATCATCCGTTTCCACCAGTGGCTGGGCGATAGCTGGGGCGTGCTGTTTTCCCATCCGGCGGATTTCACGCCAGTGTGCACCACTGAACTGGGCTTCACCGCCAGGCTCAAGGATGAATTCGCGGCGCGCGGCGTCAAGGCTATCGCGCTGTCCGTGGACCCCGTCGAGTCGCACCACAAGTGGATCGAGGACATCAACGAAACCCAGGGCACCGTGGTCAACTTTCCGATCCTCGATGACGCCGACCGCAAGGTCTCGGACCTCTACGATCTGATCCATCCCAATGCCAACGACACCCTGACCGTACGTTCTCTGTTCGTGATCGATCCGAACAAGAAGGTCCGGCTGACGATTACCTACCCGGCGAGCACCGGCCGCAACTTCAATGAAATCCTGCGGGTGATCGACTCGCTGCAACTCACCGACAACTTCAAGGTGGCCACACCGGCCAACTGGCAGGACGGTGACGAGGTGGTGATCGTGCCGTCGCTCAAGGATGAGGGTGAAATCAAACAGCGCTTTCCCAAGGGGTATCGTGCCGTTAAGCCTTACTTGCGCCTGACGCCGCAGCCTGATCGGTGAGTCATCAATATTTACGGTGAGGCTGATGCCGCCTTCGCGAGCAAGCCCGCTCCCACAGTTGACCGCGTAAGCCCTTGTGGGAGCGGGCTTGCTCGCGAAGGCGGCAGATCAGACTCCACAGGTTTCACAGTTAACAGCATCCACAAAGCAGGGGATTTCAGGCCGTTTCGACGGCCTGTTTTTTTGCCCGGAAGAAGTGAAATTTAATATCTCTTAAAGGCATAACCAAATGAATAAATATGATTTATGGATATATTAATCAGCTGTTAAGGTCACTCCATCGAAGCGAGATCGCAAACCGCGAATCGCCAGCACCGCACAAGGAATCGTCTGAATGTTGGTTGTTTCACTCGGTGGCAGTCCCAGTCAGCGCTCTCGTTCCGGGGTGCTGCTGGATCGCTCCCGGAAATGGTTACAGGAGCAGGGTGTGGAAGTGGTGAGTTACCAGGTGCGGGACTTCCCGGCCGAGGACTTGCTGCACGCACGCTTCGACAGCCCGAAGGTAATCGACCTGCTGCAACAGATTGAAAACGCCGATGGCCTGCTGATCGCCACGCCGGTTTACAAGGCATCGTTTTCCGGAGCCCTGAAAGTCGTGCTGGACCTGCTGCCCGAACGCGCCCTGAGCCACAAGGTTGTTTTGCCCATGGCCACTGGCGGCAGCATCGCCCACATGCTGGTGGTGGATTACGCGCTCAAGCCGGTGCTGTCGGCATTGAAGGCCCAGGAAATGCTGCAGGGGATATTCGCCGTCGACAGCCACATCGCCTACGGCGAAGGCAGCACCCAGGCGCAATTGGCGCCGGAGCTGGAACAACGTTTACATGAAGCGCTGGAGCAGTTTTCCAGCGCCATGGCGCGACGGCCCAAGCCGCTCGATCCGAACCTGTTGAATGACCGTTTGTTGAGTGCTCGCTGGAGCATTTAAGCCTCACCGAAAATTGAAGTACTGGCCTTACTCGCCCGCCAACGGGCAAGCAGGTGCAGCCAAAACCCAACTGCAAAAAGGAGAGCGCCATGCGCCCTGTCATTTTGCGTCGTGGTCTGGTCGCTCTGTTTGCTGCGGCTGTCACCTTCGGCGCCATTACTCAAGCTCAGGCCGAGACGTTACGAATCGGCTACCAGAAATACGGCACTCTGGTGCTGCTCAAAGCCAAGGGCACCCTGGAAAAACGTCTAGCCGCCCAAGGCGTGGACGTGCAATGGACTGAATTCCCCGGTGGCCCGCAACTGCTTGAAGGCCTGAATGTCGGCTCCATCGACTTCGGCGTCACCGGCGAGACTCCGCCCGTGTTCGCCCAGGCGGCCGGTGCTGATTTGCTCTACGTCGCCTACGAACCGCCAGCGCCGCACAGTGAGGCGATCCTGGTGCCGAAGGACTCGGCAATCAAGTCGGTGGCAGAGCTCAAGGGCAAGAAAGTCGTGCTCAACAAGGGCTCCAACGTGCACTACCTGCTGGTGCGTGCACTGGAAGATGCCGGCCTCAAGTACACCGACGTCCAGACCGTATTCCTGCCGCCGGCTGATGCCCGCGCCGCGTTCGAACGTGGCAGCGTCGACGCCTGGGTCATCTGGGACCCGTACCAGGCTGCCGCCGAACAACAGCTGCAAGCGCGCACTCTGCGTGATGGTCAGGGCATCGTCGACAACCATCAGTTCTACCTGGCGACCAAACCTTACGCGCAAAAAAATCCCGAGGTGATCAAGACCCTGGTGGAAGAAGTGCGGGCGGTGGGCGAGTGGTCCAGGGCCAATCCCCAGGATGTGACCCAGCAGGTATCGCCACTGCTCGGCCTGCCGGCGGACATCACCCTGACCTCGGTGAAACGCCAGGGTTACGGCGCGCTGTTCCTCACCCCGGAAGTGGTCGCCGCGCAGCAGAAAATCGCCGACAGCTTTTACCAGCTCAAGCTGATTCCTAAGCCGCTCAGCATCAAAGACGTGATCTGGACGCCGCCGGCTGCCGTGGCCAAAGCCCAATAATTCGATTCCCCAAGGAGACCACTCCATGAGCCTCAATATCTTCTGGTTCCTGCCTACCCACGGCGACGGCCATTACCTTGGCACCGCCGAAGGCGCCCGCGCCGTTGACCACGGCTACCTGCAACAAGTCGCGCAAGCGGCGGATCGCCTGGGTTTCGGCGGGGTGCTGATTCCCACCGGCCGCTCTTGCGAAGACTCGTGGCTGGTGGCGGCATCGCTGATTCCGGTGACCCAGCGTCTGAAGTTCCTTGTCGCCCTGCGCCCCGGGATCATTTCCCCGACAGTGGCGGCGCGTCAGGCTGCGACCCTGGATCGTCTGTCTGGCGGGCGGGCGTTGTTCAACCTGGTAACGGGCGGTGATCCGGAGGAGTTGGCGGGCGATGGTCTGTTCCTTAGCCACGAAGAGCGCTACCAGGCCTCTGTGGAGTTCACCCGTATCTGGCGCCGCGTGCTGGAAGGCGAAACCGTCGATTACGACGGCCAGCACATCAGCGTGAAGGGAGCGAAGTTGCTCTATCCGCCGATCCAGCAGCCGCGTCCACCGCTGTACTTCGGTGGCTCGTCGGAAGCCGCGCAAGACCTGGCGGCAGAGCAGGTGGAAATGGTCCTGACCTGGGGCGAGCCGCCGGCTGCCGTGGCCGAGAAGATCGAGCAGGTCCGCGCTAAAGCCGCCAAGCTTGGCCGCACCGTGCGCTTCGGCATCCGTTTGCATGTGATCGTGCGCGAAACCAATGCCGAAGCCTGGCAAGCGGCGGATCGACTGATCTCGCATCTGGACGACGACACCATCGCTCGTGCCCAGGCTTCGCTGGCGCGTTTCGATTCGGTCGGTCAGCAACGCATGGCCGCATTGCATGGCGGCAACCGCGACAACCTGGAAGTCAGCCCCAACCTGTGGGCCGGTGTTGGTCTGGTGCGCGGCGGTGCCGGTACGGCGCTGGTGGGCGATGGCCCGACCGTGGCCGCCCGCGTGAAGGAGTACGCGGACCTGGGCATCGACACGTTCATTTTTTCCGGATACCCACACCTGGAAGAGTCGTATCGGGTGGCGGAGTTGTTGTTCCCGCACCTCGATGTCGAGCGTCCTGAACTGCCGAAAAGTGCCGGCTACGTCAGCCCGTTCGGCGAGATGGTCGCCAACGACATTCTGCCCAAAGCCGCGTCCCAGAGCTGAGGCGCGGTCATGAAGAAAATCATCCACAGTCTGGCGCCCTGGGCGTTGCCGGTGTTGCTGCTGGCGGTGTGGCAGTTGAGTGTGTCGGCGGGCTGGTTGTCGACACGGATCCTGCCGGCACCGATCGCCGTGATCGAAGCCGGCGTGAGCCTGGTGCGCAGCGGCGAAATCTGGACGCACCTGGCCATCAGTGGCTGGCGTGCGGCGCTGGGTTTCACCATTGGTGGCAGCATCGGTCTGACCCTGGGTTTTATCACCGGCCTGTCGAAGTGGGGCGAGCGCCTGCTCGACAGTTCGGTACAGATGATCCGCAACGTGCCGCACCTGGCCCTGATTCCGCTGGTGATTCTCTGGTTCGGCATCGACGAGTCGGCAAAGATTTTCCTGGTGGCGCTGGGCACGTTGTTCCCGATTTACCTCAACACCTATCACGGCATTCGCAACGTCGACCCGGCGCTGGTGGAGATGTCGCGTAGCTATGGCCTGAGCGGTTTCAGCCTGTTCTGGCAGGTGATTCTGCCAGGGGCGCTGCCTTCGATTCTGGTCGGCGTGCGTTTCGCCCTGGGGTTTATGTGGTTGACGTTGATCGTCGCCGAAACCATTTCCGCGAGTTCCGGCATCGGCTATCTGGCGATGAATGCCCGGGAGTTTTTGCAGACTGACGTGGTGGTGCTGGCGATCCTGATGTACGCGGTGCTCGGCAAACTGGCCGACCTCGCGGCCCGTGGACTTGAACGTGTGTGGCTGCGCTGGCACCCGGCGTATCAGGTTGCCAAGGGAGGTGCGGCATGATCGCGGAACAACCTCCACGCCTGCTGCGCGGGATTCCGCTGGCGGTGCGCAAGCTGCAAAAAACCTTTGGCGCGCGGCAGGTGCTGCGTGAGATCGACCTGCACATTCCGGCCGGCCAGTTTGTCGCCGTGGTGGGCCGCAGTGGTTGCGGTAAAAGTACCTTGCTGCGCTTGCTCGCCGGTCTCGACCAGCCCACGGGCGGTGAATTGCTGGCCGGTGCCGCGCCACTGAGTGAGGCGCGGGAGGACACGCGGCTGATGTTCCAGGAAGCGCGATTGCTGCCCTGGAAAAAGATCATCGACAACGTCGGTCTTGGTCTCAAGGGCAACTGGCGGCCGCAAGCGCTTGAAGCTTTGGAAGCGGTCGGTCTGGCCGATCGCGCCCACGAGTGGCCGGCAGCTCTATCCGGTGGACAGAAACAACGCGTGGCGTTGGCCCGTGCATTGATTCATCAGCCGCGCCTGCTGTTGCTCGACGAACCCTTGGGCGCGCTGGATGCCCTGACCCGAATTGAAATGCAGCAACTGATCGAGCGGCTCTGGCAACAGCATGGCTTCACCGTGTTGCTGGTCACCCACGACGTCAGCGAAGCGGTGGCGATTGCCGATCGGGTGATCCTGATCGAAGAGGGCGAAGTCGGTCTCGACCTGCACGTCGAACTGCCGCGCCCCCGGGTCCGCGGCTCCCATCGGCTGGCGGCGCTGGAAACCGAAGTGCTCAATCGCGTGCTGGCGCTGCCCGGCCAGCCGCCGGAACCGGAACCTGTTTCACCCTTGCCTACGCAATTGCGCTGGGCTCAATAACTCAAGTCTTATCCCACGACAGGAATCAACATCATGACTATCAAAGCCATCAACGTTCGTAACCAGTTCAAAGGCTCCATCAAGGAAATCGTCCTCGGCGACGTGCTGTCGGAAATCGACGTGCAGACCGCGTCCGGCATCGTCACTTCGGTGATCACTACTCGTTCGGTGAAGGAGCTGGAACTGGCGGTCGGCAGTGAAGTGATCGCGTTCGTGAAATCCACCGAGGTGTCGATCGCCAAGTTGTAAGCCGTGCGCGCAAACAACAACCCCGAAGGGTTTGAGCCCTTCGGGGTTTTTGTGCGTGTGATTCAGTGAGATAGGCGGTGTGGCCTTCGCGAGCAAGTCGAGTCGTCGCACCGCCGCTCCCACATCTGGAATGCGTTTCCCTGTGGGAGCGGGCTTGCTCGCGAAGAGGCCAGTCCAGCCAATAGAAAATCAGGCAGCAACAGCACGCTTTGGCAGGTAAGGCGGCAAATACAACCCAAGATACGCATCAAACACCCGCATCCCTTCCTCGGCCATGCGCGGTGTGATCTGCCCGTGCTGCTGCACCGAACGCGCATACACCCGGTCGCCCAGCTCCATGGCCAGGGCGAACACATCGACATCGCTCGGCAATGTCGGCAGTTCGAAGTGATGGTCGAACAGCTTGTGCATCAGGTCGCCCAGTTCGATGTCGTGCTGGCGGTCGGCCTGGGTGACTTCGGTCAGGCCGTGTTGGGCCAGAATGAGTTGGCGGGCGGCGGCGTCCTCTGCGTAGATGTCGAGCATGCGTTGTTCCACCAGTCGCGACAGATCGCGCCAGCCGTTCAAGGCCGGGTGATCGATGGGGGCTTGCAGGCAGGCACGGAAGGCGGCGTGGACATCGGCGGTCAAGGCTTCAAGCAAGGCCGGCACGCTGGCGAAGAAGTGGTAGACCGAGGAGGGCGGTATCTCCGCGCGCTCGGCGACGCTGTAGATCGACAGACTGGCCACGCCCTCGGCGGCCAACAGCGTGCGGGCCGCATCGAGTATCGAATCGATCCGGGCCTGGCTGCGTGCGCGGGGTTTGCGTGGGGTGGCTACGCGTGTCATTGGAGTCTCCTGCGGGGCAGCGGGCATTGTACGAGGCAGGTGGCACCTTGTCTGTATGGGCTCCGCTGCCCGGTCCGGCGATCAAGGGCGCTTAGCCGCCGATGTGCACACTCCGGTCGTTCAAGGGTTGAACCGGGCGTGCATTCATTGGATACAGCGCCTGGAACGCCTCCAGTTGCGCTCGCGACAGTTGCACCGCAGTGGCCAGCACATTCCAGCGCACGCCTTCGGTACAAGGGGGTGTTGTCAGGGAGCCCATATAGAAATAGGCGTTGAGGTTCGCAGGTAGTAGTTGTGCAACATTTACCGTGTCCAGATGCGCACTACCGCCCGTGTGCTTTGGCATGGCTGCCAGGATTGGCTCCAGGGCCGGGTTGTATGCACCCTCTTCAAACAGCAAGGCCACCACGGCCAGTTCGCCTGCAGCGTTGCGGTGGACCAGATGCGCGTCCAGAGGATAGGTGCGCCCCTGGATCATTTCTTCGCTTGGCGTATGAAAATGCATTTGCACGAATGAGTAGTGACTGGATTCCAGAGTGATGCCTCCGGCGTCGACCGGCGTTACCTGAATGGTGTGGCCGTTGTTCGACACAGTGGCTTTGCTTGGCTGATAAGCAATGTTCAGCATCTTGGCTTCAGTCTTGATCGCGTCACGAATATCGATAGGCGACTGTGTCTTGCCCGACGAGCAGAGACTGTACTCGCTCTTCAGTTCACCCCAGTTTTGCGGTCCGGTGGGGGAGGAATAGCTCCATGCGGCCGTGTCACCGGCTGTTGCCCAGGCGGTGGAGCACAAACCGGCGACGATCAGAGTGATGGTTGCGCCCAATAGCTGTTTTTTCATAGTTGTTCTCATGCGCGGGTAGGAAAACGGGAAGAATCCCGGCGTCCGAAGTGTGAGGTTGTGGTCAGGGTGCAGATGTAGTCAGTGTCTGGCGAATCCGTAGGAATTTTCCTTGGTTCTGCTGACAAGCATTCCATAATAAATGGCGAGCAAAAAAAACGCCGCCGGCTGTGAAGCCGACGGCGTTTTTTTACTGCAACCGCTTAAACGGTATGCAGGTACCAGTTGTACTCGAGGTCGGAGATGGAGTGTTCGAACTCCTCCAGCTCGCTCTCTTTACAAGCCACGAAGATATCGATGTATTTCGGATCGATGTACTTGGCCATGACTTCGCTGTCGTCCAGCTCGCGCAGGGCATCGCGCAGGTTGTTCGGCAGGCTCTGCTCGTTCTGCTCGTAGCTGTTGCCTTCGACCGGAGCACCAGGTTCGATTTTGTTGACCAGACCGTGGTGCACGCCTGCCAGGACCGAAGCCATCAGCAGGTACGGGTTGGCGTCGGCGCCGGCCACACGGTGTTCCAGACGCACGGCGTCGGCGGAGCCGGTTGGAACGCGCAGGGCCACGGTACGGTTGTCCAGGCCCCAGCTTGGCGAGTTCGGCACATAGAACTGCGCACCGAAACGACGGTACGAGTTGACGTTCGGGCAGAGGAAAGCCATCTGCGCCGGCAGGGTCTCGAGCACACCGCCGATCGCGTGACGCAGTGCGGCGTTCTGCTCGGGATCCTCGCTGGCAAAAATGTTCTTGCCATCTTTATCAAGAATCGAGATATGGACGTGCAGACCATTACCCGCCTGGCCTGGATACGGCTTGGCCATGAAGGTGGTGTCCATCTCATGGTCGTAGGCGATGTTTTTGATCAGACGCTTGAGCAGGACTGCGTAGTCGCAGGCCTTGATTGGGTCAGCCACGTGGTGCAGGTTCACTTCGAACTGCGCCGGGGCACTTTCCTTGACGATGGCGTCGGCCGGAATGCCTTGCTCTTTGGCACCTTCCAGAATGTCTTGGAGGCAGTCGACGTATTCGTCGAGGTCGTCGATCAGGTAGACCTGGGTCGAGTGCGGACGTTTGCCGGAAACCGGCGAGCGAGGTGGTTGTGGACGACCGTTCACGTTCTCCTGGTCGATCAGGTAGAACTCCAGTTCGAACGCGGCGCAGATGGTCAGGCCCATTTCGTCGAACTTGCGCACCACATTGGCCAGCACTTCGCGCGGGTCGGCAAAGAATGGCTCGCCTTCGAGTTCGTGCATGGTCATCAACAGTTGCGCGGTCGGGCGCTTCTGCCATGGCTCGTTGCACAGGGTATCGGGGATTGGATAGCAGATTCGGTCAGCATCACCGATGTCCAGGCCCAGGCCGGTGCTTTCCACCGTCGAGCCGTTGATATCCAGAGCAAATAGAGAGGCCGGCAGGTTGATGCCTTTCTCGTAAACCTTGTGGAGGCTGGTGCGTTCGATGCGCTTGCCGCGCACCACACCATTCATATCCGCAATCAGAAGGTCAACGTACAGAACCTCAGGATGTTCCTTAAGGAACGCGTTCGCTTCGTTAAGCTGAACGGCACGCGGGGGTACCGACATGATGCAACACCTTTGTTGTTAAAAATATCAATCATTGATCTTTTCAGATTCCAGTCAACCCGAACGGCCTGCCGAAGTCAAGCGAGGCCTTTTTTGCCCTAAAAAAGCGCTCGTGTGGCTTTTTTGAGGCACTTTAGGGCGTTTTTACTCCGCTGGACGTGGCGGCGGCCGCGAGCTTGAGCGGGCCGTGTTGTATTTTTTACGGGGGTGTTGTGTAAAAAAATGAACAAGGCTAAGCTCGAATCAAACCCATAACAGCAATAATACCGGGGTGCTTCATGTCTCGCCTGCCGATAATCGGCGTCACCGACTGCTCAAGACAGCTCGGTCGGCATGCTTGCCACAAAAGTGGTGACACGTACGTCCGCGCAATGGCCTCGATCGTTTCAGGCCTGCCGGTGATTCTCCCATCCTTGACAGAGCACCTGTCCCCGTCCGTTATTCTGGACGGTCGCGGTGGCACCCCCATTACGGTTACTCCAATCAATATAGAACCGATTCACAATAGCGGCCTGACCATTGTTCAGGGCACCGCTCGCGATTCTGCACGCCCGGCCTCTGCGGCAGTGTTGGCAAACACGATAATCTGCCGCAGGAACGCTCTACAACGCGACGCCGACGCGTCAAACAACGCCTGACCTTAAAAGGGTCAGACAACTCAAGCCTAGAGGCATTTATGAGTAACAACCTCGACCAGCTCACCGATTGGTTGAAAAACCACAAGATCACAGAAGTCGAATGCATGATCGCCGACTTGACCGGGATTACCCGGGGCAAGATTTCGCCGACCAACAAATTCATCGCCGAAAAAGGCATGCGCCTGCCAGAAAGCGTGCTGCTGCAGACCGTAACCGGCGATTACGTCGAAGACGACATCTATTACGAACTGCTCGACCCGGCCGACATCGACATGGTCTGCAAGCCGGACGCCGACGCCGTATACGTGGTGCCGTGGGCCATCGAGCCGACCGCCATCGTCATCCACGATACCTACGACAAGCAAGGTAACCCGATCGAGCTGTCGCCGCGCAACGTACTCAAGAAAGTCCTGAAACTCTATGCCGACAAAGGCTGGCAGCCGATCGTGGCGCCGGAAATGGAGTTCTACCTGACCAAGCGCAGTGACGACCCGGACTACCCGTTGCAGCCGCCGGTCGGCCGCTCAGGTCGCCCGGAAACCGGTCGTCAGTCGTTCTCCATTGAAGCGGCGAACGAGTTCGATCCGCTGTTCGAAGACGTCTACGACTGGTGTGAACTGCAGGACCTTGACCTCGACACGCTGATCCACGAGGACGGCACGGCGCAGATGGAAATCAACTTCCGTCATGGCGATGCCCTGTCCCTGGCAGACCAGATCCTGGTGTTCAAGCGCACCATGCGCGAAGCCGCGCTCAAGCACAACGTCGCCGCAACTTTCATGGCCAAGCCGATGACCGGCGAGCCAGGCAGTGCCATGCACTTGCACCAGAGCATCATCGACATCGAGACCGGCAAGAACATCTTCTCCAACGACGACGGGACCATGAGCCAGTTGTTCCTGCACCACATCGGTGGCTTGCAGAAACTCATTCCCGAGCTGTTGCCGCTGTTCGCCCCGAACGTGAACTCGTTCCGCCGCTTCCTGCCGGACACTTCGGCGCCGGTGAACGTGGAGTGGGGCGAAGAAAACCGCACGGTGGGCCTGCGGGTACCGGATGCGGGACCGCAAAATCGTCGGGTGGAAAACCGCCTGCCGGGCGCCGATGCCAACCCGTACCTGGCGATTGCCGCGAGCCTGCTCTGCGGTTACATCGGCATGGTCGAAGGCCTGAACCCGAGTGCGCCGGTGGTGGGGCGCGGCTATGAACGTCGCAACCTGCGCCTGCCGCTGACCATCGAAGATGCGCTGGAACGCATGGAACACAGTTCAACAATCGAGAAGTACCTGGGCAAAAATTTCATCACTGGCTACGTCGCGGTCAAGCGGGCCGAGCATGAAAACTTCAAGCGCGTCATCAGTTCGTGGGAAAGGGAATTCCTGCTCTTTGCCGTCTGATACGCCGGGCGCTGCCGTTGTCGAGTGGCGCTTTCACCTGATTTTTTTAGGAGATTCGTATGACCAGCAACAATCCGCAAACCCGTGAATGGCAAACCTTGAGCAGTGATCACCACCTGGCTCCGTTCAGCGACTTCAAGCAGCTGAAAGAGAAAGGCCCGCGGATCATCACCAACGCCAAGGGCGTTTACCTCTGGGACAGCGAAGGCAACAAGATCCTCGACGGTATGGCCGGCCTGTGGTGTGTCGCGATTGGCTATGGTCGCGATGAACTGGCCGATGCCGCCAGCAAACAGATGCGCGAGCTGCCTTACTACAACCTGTTCTTCCAGACGGCACACCCACCGGTACTGGAACTGGCCAGGGCCATCGCCGACATCGCGCCGCAAGGCATGAACCATGTGTTCTTCACCGGTTCCGGCTCTGAAGGCAACGACACCATGCTGCGTATGGTTCGTCACTACTGGGCGATCAAGGGCCAGCCGAACAAGAAAGTCATCATCAGCCGCAAGAACGGCTATCACGGCTCCACCGTGGCTGGCGCGAGCCTGGGTGGCATGACGTACATGCACGAACAGGGCGACTTGCCGATCCCGGGCATCGTCCACATTGCCCAGCCGTACTGGTTCGGCGAAGGCGGCGACATGACCCCGGAAGAATTCGGTGTGTGGGCCGCCAACCAGCTGGAAGAAAAGATTCTGGAAGTCGGCGTCGACAACGTCGGTGCCTTTATTGCCGAGCCGATCCAGGGCGCCGGCGGCGTGATCATTCCGCCAGAGACTTACTGGCCGCGCATCAAGGAAATCCTCGCCAAGTACGACATCCTGTTCGTGGCTGACGAAGTGATTTGCGGTTTCGGCCGAACCGGCGAGTGGTTCGGTACCGATTTCTACGGCCTCAAGCCGGACATGATGACCATCGCCAAGGGCCTGACCTCGGGCTACATCCCGATGGGTGGCCTGATTGTGCGCGACGAAGTGGTGGACGTGCTCAATGAGGGCGGCGACTTCAACCACGGTTTCACCTACTCCGGGCACCCGGTAGCGGCGGCTGTGGGGCTGGAAAACATCCGGATCCTGCGCGACGAAAAAATTGTCGAGCGCGTGAAGTCCGAAACGGCACCGTATTTGCAAAAGCGTCTGCGGGAACTGAACGATCACCCGCTGGTAGGTGAAGTTCGTGGGGTCGGGCTGTTGGGGGCCATCGAACTGGTCCGGGACAAAGCCACTCGCAAGCGTTATGAGGGCAAGGGCGTCGGCATGATCTGCCGTCAGTTCTGCTTCGACAATGGCCTGATCATGCGCGCAGTCGGCGACACCATGATCATCGCTCCGCCCCTGGTGATCACGCCGGCGGAAATCGATGAGCTGGTGACCAAGGCTCGCAAGTGCCTTGACCTGACCCTGAGTGCATTGCAGGGCTAAGTGCTAGGCTCAGAGCGAGGGAGCTGCGGCGCTCTCGCTCAAAGCTGTCACAAAGGCCGGTCTTTTCTTGAAAGACCGCCTCGGATCTTGCCAGACTAGCCGCAGTTCCAGTTGCCCGGGTTCGGCCGCTGAACAAAGTGGTTCAAAAAAGAAAAATTTGGAGCATGACGCATGAAGGCATTAGGTAAAAAGCTTGCTGGCAAGACACTTCTCGCCCTGTCCGTCGCGGGCATGATGGCGGGTGCGGTTCAGGCGGACGACAAGGTGTTGCACGTCTACAACTGGTCCGACTACATCGCTCCGGACACCATCGCGAACTTCGAAAAAGAGTCGGGGATCAAGGTCGTTTACGACGTATTCGACAGCAACGAGACCCTGGAAGCCAAACTGCTGGCGGGCAAGTCCGGCTACGACGTGGTCGTGCCGTCGAACAACTTCCTGGCCAAACAGATCAAGGCCGGCGTATATCAGGAGCTGGACCAGTCCAAGTTGCCTAACTGGAAGAACCTGAACCAGGATCTGCTCAAGGCCGTTTCGGTCAGTGACCCTGGCAACAAGCACGCCTTCCCGTACATGTGGGGCTCGATCGGCATCGGTTACAACCCGGAGAAGGTCAAGGCTGCGCTGGGCGTCGACACCATCGACTCGTGGGACGTGCTGCTCAAGCCGGAAAACATCGCCAAGCTCAAGGGTTGCGGTGTGAGTTTCCTCGATTCGCCGACCGAAATGCTCCCGGTCGCGCTGCACTACCTGGGCCTGCCAACCGACAGCCAGAAGAAAGAAGACATCAAGAAAGCCGAGGACCTGTTCCTCAAGATTCGTCCTTCGATCACCTACTTCCACTCCTCCAAGTACATCTCGGACCTGGCCAACGGCAACATCTGCGTAGCGGTTGGCTACTCGGGTGACGTTCAGCAGGCCAAGTCCCGTGCCGCAGAGGCGGGTGACAAGGTCAAGGTCAGCTACGCCATTCCGAAAGAAGGCGCTGGCAGCTTCTTCGACATGGTCGCGATTCCCAAGGATGCCGAGAACGTCGAGGGTGCCTACAAGTTCATGACCTTCCTGCAGAAGCCTGAAGTCATGGCCGGTATCACCAACGCCGTACGCTTCCCGAACGGTAACGCCGCTGCAACGGCTCTGGTGGAAAAAGACATCACCAGCGATCCAGGCATCTACCCGCCAGCCGATGTGCAGGCCAAGTTGTATGCCATCGCCGACCTGCCAGCGGCGACCCAGCGTGAAATGACCCGCAGCTGGACCAAGATCAAATCAGGTAAGTAAGAAATACACCCTGTAGGAGCGAGCCTGCTCGCGATGAACCTGAGAGCACCGCTGGGTGTCAGGCACCCAGCGTTATCGTTGACGACCATCGCGAGCAGGCTCGCTCCTACAAGGATCTGCATAAAGTTTGCTGGAACGGTTTTTCGAGGGTAAGTTGCGCGCCGGTTTTGTTGCTGGACAATCACGGTTGTCATGTAACGCGGGGCAACTTGGGCCCAACTAAATTCAGAGGACCTCCACTTGCCTATTTTTTCTATGTTGCGCAATGCCTTGCTGGCTGCTGCCGGGCTGACGATTGCTGTCAGTGTCCAGGCCGCCGGCACTGTGCATATTTATAACTGGTCGGATTACATCGGCGAGACCACCCTGGCCGACTTCCAGAAAGAGACCGGAATCAAGCCGGTTTATGACGTCTTCGATTCCAACGAAACCCTGGAAGGCAAGTTGCTGGCCGGGCGTACCGGTTATGACGTGGTCGTACCGTCGAACCACTTCCTCGGCAAACAGATCAAGGCCGGAGCATTCCAGAAGCTCGACAAGTCGCAGCTGCCGAACTATTCCAACCTCGACCCGGTGCTGCTCAAGCGTCTGGAGCAGAACGATCCGGGCAACCTGTACGCCGTGCCGTACCTGTGGGGCACCAACGGCATCGGTTACAACGTCGACAAGGTCAAGGCGGTGCTGGGTGTCGACAAGATCGACTCCTGGGGTGTTTTGTTCGAGCCGGAAAACATCAAGAAGCTGCATAGCTGTGGCGTCGCGTTCCTCGATTCCGCCGATGAAATGATGCCGACAGTGCTCAACTACATGGGCCTGAACGCCAACAGCACTGATCCCAAGGACTACGAAAAGGCCACCGCCAAGTTGCTCGCGGTGCGCCCTTACGTGACCTACTTCCACTCCTCCAAGTACATCGCGGATCTGGCCAATGGCGATATCTGCGTGGCGATCGGTTTTTCCGGTGACATCTTCCAGGCCAAGCACCGTGCCGAAGAAGCCAAGAAGGGCGTGAACATCGCCTACTCGATCCCGAAAGAGGGCGGTGCGCTCTGGTTCGACATGCTGGCGATTCCGAAGGACTCGGCCAACGTCAAGCAGGCCCACGCTTTCATCAACTATTTGCTGAAGCCTGAGGTGATTGCCCAGGTCAGTGATTACGTCGGCTATGCCAACCCTAACCCGGGGTCGGACAAACTGATGGAACAGTCCATCCGTACCGACGAAGCGGTTTATCCACCGCAAGAGGTTCTCGACAAGACCTACGTGTCCATCGAGCTACCGCCGAATATTCAACGATCGATGACCCGCAGCTGGACCAAGGTCAAGTCGGGTAAATAGTTTCAAGGCTCAAACTATCCAAGGTTCGCTCACCTTGAGCGGACTGAAAATTTTGTTGGGAGTTTCGTAAATGGCAGTTGCCTCCGGCGCCTATAAGAAAGCCCTCGAGGGCGACCAGCAACCTAAACAGGTGCTGGTCAAAATCGACCGGGTCACGAAGAAGTTCGACGAGACGATTGCCGTGGACGATGTGTCCCTGGAAATCAAGAAAGGCGAAATTTTCGCCCTGCTCGGCGGTTCGGGATCGGGCAAATCCACTCTGCTGCGCATGCTCGCAGGTTTCGAACGGCCCACGGAGGGGCGCATTTTCCTCGATGGCGTAGACATCACTGACATGCCGCCCTACGAGCGGCCGATCAACATGATGTTCCAGTCCTACGCCTTGTTCCCGCACATGACCGTGGCGCAGAACATCGCCTTCGGCCTCAAGCAGGACAAGATCCCGAACGCTGAAATCGATGCCCGCGTGGCCGAAATGCTCAAGCTGGTACAGATGAGCCAATACGCCAAGCGCAAGCCGCATCAATTGTCCGGTGGTCAGCGTCAGCGTGTGGCCCTGGCCCGCTCCCTGGCCAAGCGACCGAAGCTGCTGTTGCTCGACGAACCGATGGGCGCCCTGGACAAGAAGCTGCGCTCGCAAATGCAGCTGGAGCTGGTGGAGATCATCGAGCGCGTCGGCGTAACCTGCGTCATGGTGACCCACGACCAGGAAGAGGCCATGACCATGGCCGAGCGCATCGCGATCATGCACCTGGGCTGGATCGCCCAGATCGGCAGCCCGATCGACATCTACGAAACCCCGACCAGCCGCCTGGTCTGCGAATTCATCGGTAACGTGAACATCTTCGAAGGCGAAGTGATCGAAGACGCCGAAGGCCACGCAACCATCACCTGCAAGGACCTGGACCGCCAGATCTACGTCGGTCACGGCATCAGCACCTCGGTGCAGGACAAGTCGGTCACCTACGCGATTCGTCCGGAAAAGCTGCTGGTCACCGCCGACATGCCGACTTGCGAGTACAACTGGTCGAGCGGCAAGGTGCACGACATCGCCTACCTCGGCGGCCACTCGGTATTCTACGTCGAACTGCCAAGCGGCAAGCTGGTGCAGTCGTTCGTAGCCAACGCCGAACGCCGTGGCACGCGTCCGACCTGGGGTGATCAGGTCTACGTGTGGTGGGAAGACGACAGCGGCGTGGTACTTCGCTCATGAACATGCGCAAACTCAAACGCCGTCTCAATCGAATAATTCCCGGTGGCCGTCAGATGGTCATCGGCATTCCATTCATCTGGCTGTTCCTGTTCTTCATGCTGCCGTTCTTCATCGTTCTGAAGATCAGCTTCGCCGAAGCAGACGTGGCCATTCCGCCGTATACCGAAATCTACAGCTACGCCGAGCAGAAGCTGCAGTTGCTGCTGAACCTGGGTAACTACGCGATGCTGGGCGGTGACGAGCTGTACATCGCCGCTTACCTCGGCTCGCTGAAGATGGCGCTTTTCAGCACCATCCTCTGCCTGTTGATCGGCTACCCGATGGCCTATGGCATCTCCGTTGCCCGCAAGGAAGTGCAGACGGTGCTGGTGCTGTTGATCATGATGCCGACCTGGACCGCGATCCTGATCCGCGTTTATGCGTGGATGGGTATCCTCAGCAACAACGGCCTGCTCAACGGTTTCCTGATGAGCATGGGCTGGATCGACGAACCGCTGCAGATCCTCAACACCAACCTGGCGGTCTACATCGGCGTGGTTTATTCCTACCTGCCGTTCATGATCCTGCCGCTGTACGCCAACCTGGTGAAGCATGACCAGAGCCTGCTGGAAGCCGCGTCCGACCTGGGTTCGAGCACGTTCAACAGCTTCTGGAAAATCACCGTGCCGCTGTCGAAAAACGGCATCATCGCCGGCTGCATGCTGGTGTTCATCCCGGTGGTGGGCGAGTTCGTGATCCCGGAACTGCTCGGTGGTCCGGAAACCCTGATGATCGGTAAAGTGCTCTGGCAAGAGTTCTTCAACAACCGTGACTGGCCGGTGGCGTCCGCCCTGGCGGTGGTGATGCTGGCGATCCTGATTGTGCCGATCATCCTGTTCAACCGCAGTCAGGCCAAGGAAATGGAGGGTAAAGAATGAAGCGCTTCCGTTTCTCCAGCATGATGCTGGTCCTGGGTCTGTTGTTCATCTACCTGCCGATGCTGATCCTGGTGATCTACTCGTTCAACGCCTCGAAACTGGTAACGGTGTGGGGCGGCTGGTCGATCAAGTGGTACGTCGGCCTGCTCGACAACACCCAACTGATGGGCTCGGTGGTGCGCTCGCTGGAAATCGCCTGCTACACGGCGGTGGCGGCGGTGGCGCTGGGTACATTGGCTGCGTTCGTCCTGACCCGCATCACCCGCTTCAAGGGCCGCACCCTGTTCGGTGGCCTGGTGACTGCGCCGCTGGTAATGCCTGAGGTGATCACCGGTCTGTCGCTGTTGCTGCTGTTCGTGGCCATGGCGCAGATGATCGGCTGGCCGCAGGAACGCGGCATCGTCACCATCTGGATCGCCCACACCACGTTCTGCGCGGCCTATGTGGCGGTGGTGGTCTCGGCGCGCTTGCGTGAGCTGGACCTGTCCATCGAAGAGGCGGCCATGGACCTGGGCGCGAAACCGTGGAAGGTGTTCTTCCTGATCACCATCCCGATGATCGCGCCATCGCTGGCGGCCGGCGGCATGATGTCGTTCGCGCTGTCGCTGGATGACCTGGTGTTGGCGAGCTTCGTGTCCGGCCCGGGTTCCACGACCCTGCCGATGGAAGTGTTCTCGGCGGTACGCCTGGGGGTCAAACCCGAGATCAACGCCGTGGCCAGCCTGATTCTGCTGGCGGTGTCGATCGTGACCTTCATGGTCTGGTTCTTCAGCCGTCGTGCCGAAGAGAGCCGCAAGCGTGCTATCCAGCAAGCGATCGAAGAAGCGGCAACCGATTCATGGAAGCAACCGGACGTGCGTCGCGCGCAGGCACCGGAAGCGGCTTGAGCCTGAAGTCGGGTTGGCCACAGCTCTGCGGCCAACCCAATCCTCTGTAGGAGCGAGCTTGCTCGCGAAGGTGTGTCAGTCGAAGTCAATGTGACTGATGCACCATCGCGAGCAAGCTCGCTCCTACAAGGTCTCTTATGCAGTCCAGGGTGATTTGCGGATGACCTCGACGAAGTTCATCGGCTTGAACCCAGGCTCCTGATCCACCAGCACGTCGGTCTTCACATTACCGAACGTGGTCTGCGGACGGTGGCGCAAGCCGTCGGCAAACGCGCAGATGATGCATTCCTTGAATCCCTCGCCCCGTGGATGCGCATGCACCACTGCTTCGCGCTGCACGGTGGAAAACGCCGCGTAGTCCATGCCCAGCACGTCCATCTCGACACCCGCCGTTACCAGCGCCACGGTGGGCCGCAAGTGTTGCGGTACGCCCGGTGTGGTGTGCAGGGCAATCGATAGCCAGACCTGTTCGATATCGTCATCGCTCAGCCCGTAAGGCTTGAGGAACGCTGCTGCGGCGTTGGCTCCATCGACTTCGAAGCGCTCGTTGTCACTGCGATGACCTTCCACCAGGCCCAGGTCATGGAACATTGCCCCGACGTACAGCAACTCCGGGTTGTAGGTCAGTTGCTTGCGCTCACCGCTCAGTGCGCCGAACAGGAATACCCGGCGCGAGTGGTGGTAGAGCAAGTCTGATTCGATGTCGCGGATGTACTCGGTGGTGGCCCTGGCCAATGCGCTGTCGGGGATCCTGATGCCGGCGATGGTGGTGCTCATGGAGTTTTCCTCGTCGTGAACGCCTGAGTGGCGCTGAGGGTTTCAGTCTGTTCCGGCCCCCGAAGCCGGACAATCGATCCATGGCTGCGATCCCGGCCAATGAGCGTGCATATCGCGCCACCCTCGCTTGTTGGGCGGGGATTGGATAGGGTTGCACGCAGCCCCTGTAGGAGCGAGCTCGCTCGCGATGGACGTCAACGATGACGTGGGCTGCCTGGATGTACGCGGCGCTCTTGCGTCCATCGCGAGCGAGCTCGCTCCTACAGGGAACGGTGCAATCAGATCCACAGAAGGCGATTCACGTCATGAGTAAAACCGTCGCCATCGTGGTGTTCGCCGGCGTCCAGTCGCTGGACGTCACCGGTCCCATGGATGTGTTTTCCGAGGCCAATCGTTTCCTTGCGCCCGAGGATCACTATCGGCTGGAGGTAATCGGCGTGGAGCGTGGGGTGATGGCGTGTTCCAACGGTCTGGCGCTGAATGCCCATCGGCATTTCAGCGAAGCGTTGCAGGTCTATGACCTGTTACTGGTGGCCGGCGGTCCGCAGTTGCCGTTCATGGATTTCGGCATGGCATTCGATGGCTGGTTGCGTGATGCCTGTGCGCGGGCCCGGCGCTTTGGCTCGATCTGCAATGGCGCCTTCATGCTCGCCCGCGCAGGGTTGCTGGAGGGGCGCACAGTCACCACGCATTGGCAGGACGCGTCGGAACTGGCGGCGCTATGCCCCTCGTCCCGTGTTGAAGCGGATCGCCTTTATGTAGAGGACGGGGAGCTGTTCACCTCGGCCGGGGTCACGGCGGGGATTGATCTGTCCCTGTACCTGCTGGGGCGGGATCACGGGCCGGAAGTGGCGCTGAATGTCGCCAAGCGGCTGGTGGTGTTCACCCAGCGTTCGGGCGGGCAATCGCAGTTCAGCCCGTTCCTCACGCCCCACGCCGAACCGACCTCGGCAGTGGCGATGGTCCAGCATTACGTGTTGGCCAACCTGACCGGTGACTTGACCATTGCCGATCTGGCCAACGCCGCCAACATGAGCGCGCGCAATTTTTCCCGGGTATTTGCCAGGGAAGCGAAAATCACCCCGGCCGAGTTCGTCGAACGCGCGCGGGTCGATGCGGCGCGGGTGATGCTCGAAAGCACTCGTGCGCCGCTCAAGACCGTGGCCTATCAATGCGGTTTCCGCGATGCCCAGCACATGCGCAGCGTGTTCAATCGCAGGCTGGGGGTGACGCCTCAGCAGTTTCGGCTGAACTTTGCGGCGATGGTTTGAACTGACATTTTTGTTGCCTTTGAGGGCCTCTTCGCGGGCAAGCCCGCTCCCACAGGTTTCTCTGGTGTTCACAAAATTTGTGTTCGACACAGATCCTTGTGGGAGCGGGCTTGCCCGCGAAGGGGCCGGTCCAGTCAATGCAAAATTACTGCGCAGCCCGCGCCGGAAGCAGCTTCAAGGTGCTGCGGGTATTGGCCGTGACTTCTTCATCATTGAGATGTGCCTGGAAGTAAACCCCTTCTATATAGGCTTCGGCCTGATCGTCGAAGTGACGGTCGAACAGCACGCCGCTCTGGCCAACCGGGTTGACGGTCAGGCTGTGGGCCGGGTCGGCGAAGTCGATCAGGCGCCGGGTCGAGGGGCCATAGGTGACAGGCCACGGAGCCGGGCCGATCTTCGCCGAGAGGTTGTTCGGCACTTCATGGCTGCCGGGTGCGGCAAAGGGGCCGACATTGAAGATCAGGTCCAGCGGCTTTTGCTGCCCCAGCGGATGGCCATGGGTCAACGTGTGCGCGCTGCCCCACTGCCATTGCGAGGTGTCCGCGCCAAGGGTGTTCTTGAGATGCGCGATGCTGGCTTGCCAGGCTGCCTTCACCGTGTCGGCACGGGTTTCCTTGCCGAGGGTGCTGCGGTTGTCCCACCACGGTGAGTCGGCAGTGGCAGCCAGGCGGGGGAGCGCAGCGTCTATCACCCGGGTTGAGAGCAGCGTTTCGAAGAAGTCGTTACCCAGCTCATCGCGCATCGTCGCGTCAGCCAGGTTGAACAGGAACTGGTTGAACAGCGTGGCGCTGGTCGAGTCGATCGGGTAATCGCCTTTCCACTGGGCCAGTTGCTCCACCAGTTTGAGTTCGGCGGGATCCTTCACCACTTCGCGCAACACCGGCAACAGCGGTGCCAGCAGGCGCGGGCCGTAGGCGGTGGTGGTGCCCAGTTGCAGTTTCTGGCTGTTTTCCAGATCCCACTTGATGGCTTTGTCGCTGAGCTGGCGATTGAGCTGCTGGCCGCGATCGGCAAGGTTGTAATAGCCGGGAATCTCCATGCCGGTCGGTGATACTGGCTGGAAGTTGGCCGAGACGATGTAGCCCCGCGCCGGATTCTCTTCCTGAGGGTTGGCGCTGAACGGGTAGAAGCCATCCTTGTCCGCCTCGGCTGTGCTGCCATCGAGGATGAACCACGGACGTACACCCGCCGGACGTTTAGGCAATTGCGCCGCCGCCCACCAGCCGATGTCACCCTTGGCATTGGCCCACACGACGTTCAGGCCCGGAGCCTGGATTTTTGACGCGGCACCGCGGGCCTTGGCCAGGGTGTCGGCGCGATTGAGCTGGTAGAAGCCCTCCAGGATCGGGTTCTGGCTTTCGAGAAAAGCCCACCACATGGCAATCGGTGTTTTGCCGACGCCGTTGCCCAGTGCATCGTTGACGATCGGGCCGTGAGGCGACTGGCGCAGCACCAGGGTGACCGGGGCCTGGCCCTTGACCGCGATCTGCTGCTCGCTGGTCGTCATGTCCACCCAATTGCCGCGATACCAGACCTGATTGGGGTTGTCCGGGTTGACCTTCTCGGCGATCAGGTCGAGGTCGTCGTTCTGGAACATGGTGATGCTCCAGCCGAAGTCGTGGTTCATGCCCAGGGAAGCGAACGGCATCAAGGCCTGATAGTGGCCGTAGAGTTCGAAGCCCGGTGCCGAGAGTTGCGCTTCGTACCACACCGACGGCGCGGAAAAACGGATATGCGGATCACCCGCCAGCAGCGGCTTGCCGCTTTGGGTCCGGTTGCCCGCAACAACCCAGGCGTTGCTGCCCTCGTACTGTGGCAGGCCGTTGTCAGCCAAGGCTTGTTCGCTCAGGCGGGCGAGGGCGTTGAGGTCTTTCCAGTCGGCGCTGGCCAGGGCGGGAGCTGTCCCGCTGAGCACGCCTTTTGGCTGCCAGTCGAGATCGAAGATGTTCAGGTAGTCGGGCCCCAGTTGATCGCGCACGAATGTCAGCAAGGGTTCGGTACGAAAGGCCGCAGCAAAGCTGTAGGCCATGTACCCGGCAATACTGATGGTGTCCTGGGCGGTAAATGGACGCTTGGGAATACCCAGCACATCGAACTCCGCGGGTTTGGCGTGACTGTCCTGATACTGGTTGATGCCGTCCAGATAGGCTTGCATGGCGATGAAGGAGGGCGACTGCTTGTCGAGATTCGCCAGGTAGGTTTCAGCGCGTTCGCGAATGCGCAGGCTGCGCATCAGTTTGTCGGTGTCGAGCAGTTTCGGCCCGAGCACTTCAGCCAGTTCGCCACGGGCCAGACGACGCAGGACTTCCATCTGGAACAAGCGGTCCTGGGCATGCACGTAGCCGAGGGCGCGGTACAGGTCTGTTTCGTTTTCGGCGCGGATGTGCGGGACGCCGCGCTCGTCGTAGCGCACGGTGACGGAGCCTTGCAGGTGTTGCAGTTCCACCATGCCCTGGCGTGACGGCTGCTTGCTGTAGAGGTACCAGCCGGCCCCGGCGGCCAGCACGACGATCAACAGAGCAAGAGCGGTCAGGCTGCGTTTCATGGCGACTCCTTGTTGTTATTGTGATTCCAGGGGCCACTGTGTAACACGGCGCGCCGATTTGGCGCATCGCCCGTAGGAGGGATTCGTATTGCCGTGTCGTTCCCTACTTCGCTGGATCGACAGGCCACGGGCAGTAACAACCCACGGCCAGTGTGTGCGTGGCACTCACTGCGCGGCCTTCATCCAGTGCTTGCAGGATGGGCTCGATAAAGCTGTTGCTGGAGTTACAGGTCAGGCCTTCGCTGTACGGGCCGAAGTACGCCAGTTTGCCGCTGCGATCCCAGATCGCCACGGCCGGGCTGGCGGGGATCTGCTCGGAACCGGGCAGGATGTCGATGGTTTTCAGGCTGCTCAAGGTGCTCGGCAACTGGCCATGGCTACCGGGCTTTTGCACGGCATAGAATTTCACGCCATGGGGTGCATAGCGCTGCACCAGTTCGGCCAGGTGTTGTTGATTGCCGACATTGCACGGGCAGGCCGGGTCCCAGAAATGCACCAGGCGGATGGCGCCGGGGCCGGCGAGGGATGCGGGAAGGCGCAGCGGATCACCCGAAAACATTGCCGTGTGCTCGCTGAACGCCCGCAGGTAACGCCCCTGGAACCAGTCGTAGGCCGCCCACAACACGCCGGCACACACCACGGCGAGCAGGCTGGCAAACAAGGTGGTGCGAAAGGGCAGGCGCATCGGTTCAGTCCTCGAAGGCCGGCTAGCTTGCCATGCTTGCCGCGACAGAAGAATATCGCAGGCCTATAAAGTCCGTTTCACGCTCTGGAATTGTCCATGCCGGCTACTTTCGACCCCGATCTTCTACGTGCAGGCTTGCTGCCGCTGGCGGCCGGGCAGCCGTTGTCGGCGCAGGCGCAGGCTTACCAGCAATTCTACGGACTGGATTTTGCGTCGCGTCAGGTGCGCAGCGGTCTTGGGCGATTCGATGTCGATGGCTATGAACTGGTCAGCCAGTTCTGGTGGCCAGAGCGGGCGAAGGCGACGCTGTTTGTCATCCACGGTTTCTACGATCACACCGGGCTCTACCGGCATGTGATCGAGTGGGCGCTGGACCAGGGCTTTGCGGTGATTGCCTGCGATTTGCCGGGGCATGGCTTATCCAGTGGCGAGCGGGCGAGCATCAAGGATTTCGCCGAGTATCAGGACGCATTGCAAGGGTTGTTCCGCGAGGCGCAATCCCTCGACTTGCCGCAACCGTGGCACCTGTGCGGACAGAGCACCGGCGGGGCGATCGTGATCGATCATGTGTTGAATGCAGGAGCGAATAGCCCGGCGCAGGGGCAGGTGATCTTGCTGTCGCCGCTGGTGCGGCCGCGGGCGTGGGGTTGGTCGCAGCTGAGTTACTACCTGCTCAAGCCTTTCGTCAAAGCCATCGCCCGGCGCTTCAGCGAGAACTCCAACGACCCGGCCTTTTTGCCGTTCCTGCAGGCCGATCCGTTGCAGCCGCTGCGCCTGCCGACAGCATGGGTGGGTGCGTTGGCGCGCTGGATCAAACGCATCGAGGCCGCACCCATGAGTCCCCGCCGGCCGCTGATCGTGCAGGGGCAGGCCGACATGACGGTGGATTGGGAGCACAACCTGGAAGTGTTGCGGGGCAAGTTTGATCGGCCGCAGGTGCTGATGCTGCCCGAGGCACGGCATCATCTGGCGAATGAAACGCTGGTGATGCGACAGGAGTATTTCGGGTTTTTGACCAAGCGGATCAAGGGGCGGAATTCCTAGTGACTGTTCTGGCCCCTTCGCGAGCAAGCCCGCTCCCACAGGGGGGCGGTGTGTACAGATCCAATGTGGGAGCGGGCTTGCTCGCGAAAGCGGTCTAACTGGCGCCGAAAATCACTGGGTCAGGTTCGAATTGCTCTGCCCCACCGCCAACCCCGCCCGAATCGCCGCCAGCGCCGCTTGATAATAAGCCTGGCCTTCTGCCGATTCGGCAAAGGTCGCGAACTCTTCCAGCTCGTCGTCCGACAGGTCGCGATAGACATACAGCAGTGTGTTGTTGAGGTCGCTGCCGATCTGGTCCATCAGGCGCTGGCGCTGGCCGTTGAGCATGCCCTGGGCCTGACCGGCACCGAGCAACCCAGGGATCATCGAACTCAAGCTGTCGGCGGCAACACCGGCAATCGCCAGGCTGACTTCAGCGCCGGCCTCGCGAGCGGGCAGGGCTTGTGCCAAATGGCCGATGATCAGCATGCGGCTGTCGCTGGCCTGCATCTTCGGCAGACCCTTGGCGTTTTTCGCCAGTTGGTCACGACGGGTCGCCAGCAACTCGGCGGCGACGATTTTCTTGCCCAAGGGCGATTGGAAAAACGTCAATGCGGGTTTGGGGTCGGCGAGATTCTTGCGCAATTGCGTTTCGGCACGCTTGTCTACGGCCTGGGGGGAAAAGCGCTGATTGCTGTTACTGACCAGTGCCTGAAACACCGCCGGCGGCAGGCTGCCCTGGTAGCGTTGCTGAGCAGCCGAGAGGGCGTCGTTGAAATGCGCGCGTTGTTCCGGCCAGCCGGCGACCTTGTACAACTGGTCGTGGCCGTCTGCCCAGGCGGGCAAAGCGCAGAACATCAGCAGTGATAAAAGCAAACGGCGCATAGGGACTCCAGTCAGCAGGCGACTATTCTCCGTGCGGCATCCGTACTTGTCGAGAATTCGTATCAACCCGCTGCGCGGCTCTGTCGGATTTTCGGGCACAGGAATACTATGCGCGGCATGCAAATATCCTCTGATCACCCGCTGCTGTTACGAATCGTCGACGACCTGGCCGAGCACGGCTGGTCGCAGCAGAATATTTTCCTGCCTCAGGACCTGACCCTGGCGCTGGCGGCCGAGTGTCGTAAACGTGCTGCCGAGGGTGAACTGGCTCCGGCCGCGGTGGGCCGTGGGCCCTCATCGGAGATCCGCGAGGGGATTCGTGGCGACCATATCCAGTGGATCGACCCCGGCCAGGCCGAGGTTTGCGACAGCTATCTGTGCTTGATGGACAGCCTGCGCGAGGCGATCAATCGCGGTCTGTTTCTTGGCCTGGAGGATTTCGAAAGCCATTTTGCGATGTACCCGCCCGGTGCTTTCTACCTGAAGCACGTCGACCGCTTTCGCGATGACGACCGGCGCATGGTTTCGGCGGTGGTTTACCTCAATGACGGCTGGCTTCCCGAACACGGCGGCCAGTTGCGCATGTACCTCGACAATGATCGCGTCTACGACGTGGAACCTGTCGGTGGCTGCCTGGTGGTGTTTCTCTCCGGAGAGGTTCCCCACGAAGTCCTGCCCGCGACCCGGGATCGACTGTCGCT
Source organism: Pseudomonas sp. WT-JTC (assembly GCF_056711565.1). NCBI lineage: Bacteria > Pseudomonadati > Pseudomonadota > Gammaproteobacteria > Pseudomonadales > Pseudomonadaceae > Pseudomonas > Pseudomonas sp. WT-JTC. The sequence continues at coordinate 6,342,645 of NZ_CM160042.1, read as the reverse complement.
GACCGGCTGGTTCCGGCGGCGCGGCAACGAGCCGTTCTGATCATGCAGAAAATTCTCGTCAGCCGCTGCCTGTTGGGACACCGCGTACGTTACGACGGCGGGGCCAGCGGGCCGTTCGACCAGCTTCAGCAGTGGCTTGATGACGGTCGGGTCGTGCCATTGTGCCCGGAGGTCGCCGGAGGCTTGCCAACGCCACGGCCGGCAGCGGAAATTCCAGGCGGGCAGGGCGCGCAAGTCCTCGATGGCCATGCATTGGTGATCACTACCGAAGGCGAGGACGTCAGTGCGGCGTTTTTGTCAGGGGCGTATCAGGCGCTGGAGCTGGTGCAAATGCATGGCATCCGCATCGCCGTCCTCAAGGCCAACAGTCCGTCCTGCGGCAATCTGCTGACCTATGACGGGACGTTCAGCGGCGTGAAGGTCAGTGGCGAGGGCGTGACGGCGGCGCTGCTCAAGCGCCATGGGGTGCAGGTGTTCAGTGAACTGGAGTTGCCGCAAGCGGCGCAGGCTTTATTGACGCTGGACTGACAACCGCCACAAAACCAATGTGGGATCGCCGCACCGCCGCTCCCACAGTTGGGTTTCATTGTTCTTTCGGCTTGGGCTCCACATCCGCATCCGCCCCCAACCACTTCTGCTCCAGCGCTTGCAGTCGCCCATCATCCTTGATCCGCTGCAATGCGTTTTCCAGGCTGGCATGGAACGCCGGATTACCCTTCTGAAACGGAATCGCCAGGCTCACGGCCGGGTTGGCTTTGGGCTTCTCTTCTGTCAGTGACTGCACCAGCAGAATGGAGCGCGGCTCTTCTTTCTGCGCGATCAACTGCGCATGGGTTTGAATGTAAGGCTCGCTGAAATCGAAACGATCCTTTAGATCGGGGGTCTCTGCTATGTGGTTGATGGCGATGTCGTATTTGCCGCTTTCAACACCGCTCAACAGATCGTTGGAATCGGTGACGACAAAGTCGGCGCGCACATCCAGTTCGTTGGCCAGCATTTGACCCAGTTCGACTTCGAAGCCCGCAAGATTGCCGTCTTCCTTGAAATTGAAGGGGGGTGTATTGGCTTCAAGGGCAATGCGCAATTCGCCGCGGTCGTTCACGTCGTCAATCAGTTCGGCATGAGCCAAAGGGCTCAAAAGGGGTAGCAGGCAGATCAGGCCAGGCAGAAAGCGCATGGTCACTCCTTTGAATTTATTATCGCGACCCTCTGATTCAGGCTCGCTTTGCTATGGTTGTCGAGTGCCTTCGACAACAAATGGCTCTGAAGTTGTCATGACCACGCGGATTTTATGGAAAAACTGGAGAAGAGAATGAAAACCTTTATGTCACGTGCTGCTTTGGCTGGCCTGTTGATGGGTGTTTCGGTGCTGGCCAGTGCTGCAACGCCGGCTCCGAAAGGCGCCGAAGTGTCCATTGTTTCTCCCAAGGACGGTGCGACGATTCCACAGACAGTCGTCGTCAAGTTCGCGGTCGAGAACATTGCCCTGGCACCGGCGGGCGATACCACCAAGAACACCGGTCACCACCACGTGCTGATCGACGTCGATGAGCTGCCAGCCGCCGGTGCGCCGATCCCCAAGGATGCCAACCACCTGCATTTCGGCGGTGCGCAGACCCAGGCTGAAATTACGCTCACGCCGGGCAAACACACCCTGCAGCTTGAACTGGGCGATAGCAACCACATGCCGTTCGATCCGCCGATCGTTTCCGAGAAAATCACCGTCAACGTCAAGTAACGTTGTTGCGTGAATGAAAAAGGGAGCCCGAAGGCTCCCTTTTTTTGTCGCTCAAGTCGCGATCAGAACAACACCCGGCTACGGATGGTGCCGTTGACGTGTTGCAGCTTCTCTTGCGCCAGGTCCGAGTACTCGGCGTCGACGTCGATCACCACGTAGCCGACCTTCTCGTTGGTCTGCAGGAACTGACCGGAGATGTTGATGCCGTTTTCGGCGAAGACCTTGTTGATCTCGCTCATCACACCCGGGACGTTTTCGTGGATGTGCAGCAGGCGGTGCTTGCCAGGGTGAGCCGGCAGGGCCACTTCCGGGAAGTTCACGGACGATACCGAAGTACCGTTGTCGCTGTACTTGACCAGTTTTTCCGCCACTTCCAGACCGATGTTGGCCTGGGCTTCAGCGGTAGAACCACCGATGTGCGGAGTCAGGATCACGTTGTCCAGGCCACGCAGCGGGCTTTCGAACTCTTCGTCGTTGGAGCGTGGTTCCACCGGGAATACGTCGATGGCCGCGCCGATCAGGTGTTTGTCCTTGATCGCGTCCGCCAGGGCGTCCAGTTCGACCACGGTGCCGCGGGCGGCGTTGATCAGGATGCCGCCTTTCTTGATCGCGCGGATTTCCTTCTCGCCCATCATCCACTGGGTGGCGGCGGTTTCTGGTACGTGCAGCGAAACGATGTCGGACATCGCCAGCAGCTCGTGCAGGTTGCCTACCTGAGTGGCGTTACCCAATGGCAGCTTGGTGATGGTGTCGTAGAAGTACACCTGCATGCCCAGGCCTTCAGCCAGGACCGACAGTTGAGTACCGATAGAGCCGTAACCGACGATACCCAGCTTCTTGCCACGGATTTCGAAGGAGTTGGCCGCGCTCTTGATCCAGCCGCCACGGTGGCAGGAAGCGTTCTTCTCAGGGATGCCGCGCAACAGCAGGATCGCTTCGGCCAGCACCAGTTCCGCTACGGAGCGGGTGTTGGAGTACGGAGCGTTGAACACGGCGATGCCGCGTTCGCGGGCAGCGTCCAGGTCGACCTGGTTGGTGCCGATGCAGAAACACCCTACAGCCACCAGCTTCTTCGCGTGATCGAAGATCTCTTCGGTCAGTTGAGTGCGCGAGCGAATGCCGATGAAGTGAGCATCAGCGATCTTTTCCTTGAGCTGGGCTTCCGGCAGAGAACCGGTGAGGTACTCGATGCTGGTGTAGCCCGCCGCCTTGAGGACGTCGACAGCCGATTGGTGGACGCCTTCGAGAAGAAGGAACTTGATCTTGCTCTTATCGAGAGAAGTCTTGCTCATCTGCGTAAACCTGTATCCCGGAGAAAAATGGCAGGGAAGGGAGCAGCCCGGAGCTGACCCGCACGGCAGGAAAGCCGTCGCCGCAGAACAGCCGTTGGGCACTATGCTGCGGGGTCGGTATGCTAGCATATGCGCCCCGCTAAACACTCATTCCTGCGACGTGAAGCGTTCTCAGGATGACCATGAATTGTTCGAGAGTTCTGTCGATGACCAATCCTGCCCTGATTGATGAGCTGAAGACCCTGGTTGAGCCTGGCAAGGTGCTGACCGATGCCGACTCCCTGAATGCTTACGGAAAGGATTGGACCAAGCATTTCGCCCCGGCCCCGACCGCCATCGTGTTCCCCAAGACCACCGAGCAGGTCCAGGCCATTGTCCTGTGGGCCAATAAGCACAAGGTGGCGCTGGTGCCATCCGGCGGTCGCACCGGGCTGTCCGCCGCTGCCGTGGCGGCCAATGGCGAAGTGGTCGTGTCGTTCGACTACATGAACCAGATCCTCGACGTGAACCTCACTGACCGTACCGCCGTGTGTCAGCCGGGTGTGGTCACCGAGCAATTGCAGAACGTGGCCGAAGAAAAAGGCCTGTACTACCCGGTGGACTTCGCTTCGGCCGGTTCCAGCCAGATTGGCGGCAACATCGGCACCAATGCCGGCGGAATCAAGGTCATTCGCTACGGCATGACCCGTAACTGGGTCGCCGGCATGAAAGTCGTCACCGGCAAGGGCGATGTGCTGGAACTGAACCGCGACCTGATCAAGAACGCCACCGGCTACGACATGCGTCAGCTGTTCATCGGTGCCGAAGGCACCCTCGGGTTCGTGGTCGAAGCCACCATGCGTCTGGACCGCGCGCCGAAAAACCTTACCGCGATGGTCCTCGGCACCGCCGATTTCGACTCGATCATGCCGGTGCTACACGCCTTCCAGAGCAAGCTCGACCTGACCGCCTTCGAATTCTTCTCCGACAAGGCCCTGGCCAAAGTCATGGCTCGTGGCGATGTGCCGGCACCGTTCGAGTCCGACTGCCCGTTCTACGCACTGCTGGAATTCGAAGCGACCACCGAAGAAGTGGCCAACCACGCCCTGGAAACCTTCGAGCACTGCGTCGAGCAGGGCTGGGTACTGGACGGCGTGATGAGCCAGAGCGAAACCCAGTTGCAGAACCTGTGGAAGCTGCGCGAATACATCTCCGAAACCATTTCCCACTGGACGCCGTACAAGAACGACATCTCGGTCACTGTGTCGAAAGTCCCGGCGTTCCTGAAGGAAATCGACGCGATCGTCGGCGAACACTACCCGGACTTCGAAATCGTCTGGTTCGGCCACATCGGCGACGGCAACCTGCACCTGAACATCCTCAAGCCGGATAACCTGAGCAAGGATGAGTTCTTTGCCAAGTGCGCCACCGTCAACAAGTGGGTGTTCGAAACCGTCGAGAAATACAACGGTTCGATCTCCGCGGAGCATGGCGTGGGCATGACCAAGCGTGACTACTTGACCTACAGCCGTTCACCGGTTGAGATCGAGTACATGAAGGCCGTCAAGGCGGTGTTCGACCCGAACGGCATCATGAACCCGGGCAAGATCTTCGCTGTTTGATTTTCGAATTCAAGAGCTACGAACCAGGAGTCGGTCCATGAGCTATCAGCACCAGTATGTCGACGGTACGCGCATTCATTTCCCGCTAGGGAAAGTGGTGTGCATCGGCCGTAACTACGCGGAACACGCCAAGGAACTGGATAACCCGGTGCCGACCGAGCCACTGCTGTTCATCAAGCCGGGCAGCTGCGTGGTGCCGCTGGAAGGCGGCTTCAGCATTCCAACCGAGCGCGGTTCGGTGCATTACGAAGCGGAAATCGCGGTCTTGATCGGCAAGCCGTTGTCGACCAAGCCGAGTCGTGAAGAAGTGCTCGACGCCATCTCCGGTTTCGCTCCGGCCCTGGACCTGACCCTGCGCGACAAGCAGGCCGAGCTGAAATCCAAGGGTTTGCCTTGGGAAATCGCCAAGTCCTTCGACGGTGCGGCAGTGATTGCTCCGTTCGTGTCCGGCAGCACCTTTGCCGACCTGACCGACATCGGCATCCGCCTGACCATCAACGGTGAAGTGCGCCAGGACGGCAACAGCGGCGCAATGCTCAACCCGATCGTGCCGATGATCCAGCACATGGCCGGCTGCTTCTCGTTGCAGGCCGGGGACGTGATCCTCACCGGCACGCCAGTGGGCGTTGGTCCGCTGAATGTCGGAGATGAGATCGTTCTGGAGTTGCCGGGCGCCAGCCGGTTTACCAGCAGCGTTCGCTAGTTGTAACACCGCTGTATCCTGTGGGAGCGGGCTTGCTCGCGAAGAGGGAGTGACAGTCAACATAAGTGTTGCCTGACACACCGTTTTCGCGAGCAAGCCCGCTCCCACATTGGTTTTGTGGTGGCCTGTAAAAGGCTCATCCTGTCATTTCCCGTTTTTTTCACATCCTCTCTGGATAATTTCAGGGCTTTCGGCCTCTGAGCCGGCCGCAAATTGTGCTATTACCCCTAGCCTGAATTTCTGGAACGCATTCCCCAATGGCCACTCCACCGCTATCCACGCTTAAACCTGCCCGCCGCTCACGCTTCGCCCTGCGTTGGCAAATCTGGCTACTGCTGGTGGCCGTTGTCGCCTACGGCGTTGCATTTGCCATGCACTGGGATGCGCGGGGCGTGCTCTGGGTGAAAGAGCAATTCAAGAGCCCGGCCGAGCGTCAGGCCAGTATCTGGCTTCCGGACTACCGGGCGGTGATCGATGCCAAGCCGTTGCCGGGCATGGAGAAGGACGAGGCGTCGGACCTGGCCTATGACCCCCAGACCAAAACCCTGTTTTCGGTCATGGGCAAGAACCCGTTCCTGGTCGAATTGAACTTGCAGGGCGATGTGCTGCGCAAAATGCCGCTGGTGGGCTGGAGCAATCCTGAAGGCGTTACCGTGCTGGGTAACGGCCTGTTGGCGATTGTCGATGAACGCGATCACCTGATCACCATCGCCAAGGTCGATGCCGACACCCGCGAGCTGAACATCGTCGATTTCCCGAAATACGACCTGGGGCCTTCCAAAGACCAGAACAAGGCCTTCGAAGGTGTCACCTGGGATTCGCGTAATCAGCAGCTGGTGCTGGGCGAAGAGCGTCCGCCGGCATTGTTTGCCTGGAAAGGTGACGGCAAGGTCCTTACCGGTGACAAGCTGAAGCTGGCCAGCCATGCACTGGATATGCGCAACCTGTCGGCACTGGCCATCGACCCGCGGACCGGCCACATGCTGGTGCTGTCCGCCGATTCGCACCTGTTGCTGGAGCTGGACAAGAAGGGTGAACAGGTCAGTTTCATTACGCTGTTGCGTGGCTTCAATGGCCTGAAAAATACCATTCCGCGTGCCGAAGGCGTGACCATGGATGACGCGGGCACGCTGTACATGGTGAGTGAGCCGAACCTGTTTTATCGCTTCGAAAAACAGCACTGACGTTTACGATTTGCAGGATTGCCTGTGCTCGGTTGTAGAATCGGGTCCGCGGCCATTAAGCTTCAGTTCAGACAGGCGTGATATTTCATCCGCCTGTCTTGAACCCGAGCCCGCCCGAATGCATCGATTTGCCCGCCCCAAATCCCTGATTCTGATCCTGTCGGTGGTCTCGCTGATCGCGCTGATTGCGCTCGGTCAGTACCAGCGCCTGTTCGAACGCGCCTGGTTCAATCTGCACGTGCTGTGGCAGCCGGTGAGTTCCCGGTCCATGGGCCTTGACCAATATCAGGTCGTGACCGAAGCGCAGGTGATCGATAGCCAGGTTGACAACGTTTCAGCGTTGACCTACGACCCGGTGCGCAAAAGCCTGTTCACCGTTACCAACAAGCGAAGCGAGTTGATCGAGTTGTCCCTCGACGGCAGGATTTTGCGCCGTGTGGCACTGGTCGGTTTCGGCGATCCCGAGGCGGTGGAGTTCATCAGCGCCGACACCTACGTGGTCGCTGACGAAAGCCAGCAGCGTCTGATCAAGATTCATCTGGAGCAGGACACGACCTTCGTCGACGCGGCAGACGCCGAACAAGTGACCATCGGCGTAAACATGAGCAACAACAAGGGCTTCGAGGGGTTGGCGTACGACTCGGTGGGCAAGCGCCTGTTCGTGGCCAAGGAGCGCGACCCGATGCTGATCTACGAGGTACACGGCTTTCCGCGCTTCAACCCTGAAGAATCCTACTCGGTGCACGTGATCAATAACTCCAAGCGTGATGCCGGGTTGTTTGTACGAGACCTGTCGAGCCTGCAATACGACGAACGCAGCGGGCATTTGCTGGCGCTGTCGGATGAGTCGCGGTTGATTCTGGAGCTGGATGTGGATGGGCGTCCGCTGAGCACAATGTCATTGAGCAAGGGGAGCCAGGGTCTGCAGAAAAACGTGCCGCAAGGGGAGGGGATCGCCATGGGAGATGACGGTACGCTGTACCTGGTGAGTGAGCCGAACCTGTTTTACGTCTTCAAGAAACCACAGCCCTGAAAAGCAACGCATGACCCTGTGGGAGCGGGCTTGCTCGCGAAGGGGGCGTGTCAGTCGATAGAGATGTCAACTGACAGCCTGCATTCGCGAGCAAGTCGGATCGCCGCACCGCCGCTCCCACAGGTTTCATCTATCCACAAATTACTCAGCGCGCAGGGTCTTCACGCCTTCGCTTGTACCCAGCAGCAACAGATCCGCCGGACGTGCCGCGAACAAACCATTGGTGACCACGCCGACAATCGCGTTGATCTGCGTCTCCAGCTCCACCGGATTGGTGATCTGCATGTTGAACACGTCGAGGATGATGTTGCCGTTGTCGGTGACTACGCCTTCACGGTAGACCGGGTCGCCACCGAGCTTTACCAACTCACGGGCCACGTGACTGCGGGCCATTGGGATCACTTCCACCGGCAGCGGGAAGTTGCCGAGCACCGGCACCAGTTTGCTGGCGTCGGCGATGCAGATGAACGTCTTGGCCACGGCCGCGACAATCTTCTCGCGGGTCAGGGCAGCGCCGCCGCCCTTGATCAGGTTCAGGTGCTCGTCGCTCTCGTCAGCGCCGTCGACATAGAACTCCAGGTCGCTGACGGTGTTCAGTTCGTACACCGGAATCCCGTGGCCCTTGAGGCGCGCGGCGGTGGCTTCGGAACTGGCGACGGCGCCATCGAATGCGCCCTTGTGTCGGGCCAGGGCATCGATGAAGCAGTTGGCGGTGGAGCCGGTGCCGACCCCGACGATGCTCTTGTCGTCGAGTTTCGGAAGGATGAAGTCGACGGCGGCCTGAGCCACTGCCTGTTTGAGTTGATCCTGGGTCATGCGGGCTCCGAAGTGCCGAAGAGAGAACGAAAGGCCGGCATTATAGGCTTCGGGGCGGGGAAGGTCATTGCCCGATTGGCGGTTCGTGACCGTTCCCTGTAGGAGCGAGCTCGCTCGCGATGGACGTGAACGATAACGCGTAAAACCAGGTACCCCGCGGCGTCTTTGGGTTTCTCGCGAGCAAGCTCGCTCCTACAACAGGTGGTCGTGCGGACAAAAGCCGGGTTAGACTCCATGGTCCTGCCCAACCCGCTCAGTGATGCTTTCCGATGCTTGAACAGTACGTCAAAAAGATCCTCACCTCGCGCGTTTATGACGTTGCCGTAGAAACCCCGTTGCAGACTGCCCGCCAGCTCTCCGAGCGGCTGGGCAACAGCATCTGGCTCAAGCGCGAAGACTTGCAGCCGGTGTTCTCGTTCAAGATTCGCGGCGCCTACAACAAGTTGACCCAGTTGAGCGACGAAGAGCGCGCTCGCGGCGTGGTCACCGCGTCGGCGGGCAACCATGCGCAAGGCCTGGCACTGGCGGCGAAGGTGCTGGGTGTGAAAGCGACCATCGTCATGCCCAAGACCACCCCGGAGATCAAGGTCGAAGGCGTGCGTTCCCGCGGCGGCAAAGTGGTGCTGCATGGCGATTCGTTCCCGGAAGCCCTGGCCTACTCGCTGAAACTGGTCGACGAAAAAGGCTACGTCTACATTCACCCCTACGACGATCCCCACACCATTGCCGGGCAGGGCACCGTGGCGATGGAGATTCTGCGCCAGCACCCGCAACCATTGGATGCGATTTTCGTCCCGGTCGGCGGCGGTGGTCTGATCGCCGGCATCGCCGCGTACGTGAAGTACCTGCGCCCGGACATCAAGATCATCGGCGTCGAGCCGGACGACTCCAATTGCCTGCAAGCCGCCATGGCCGCCGGTGAGCGCGTGGTGTTGCCGACCGTGGGCCTCTTTGCCGACGGTGTTGCGGTGGCCCAGATCGGTCAGCACACCTTTGACATCTGTAAAGATCATGTCGATGAAGTGATCACCGTCAGCACCGACGAAATCTGTGCTGCCATCAAGGATATCTACGACGATACCCGTTCGATCACCGAACCTGCCGGCGCCTTGGGCGTGGCCGGGATCAAGAAGTATGTCGAGCAGCACGGTGTCAGCGGCCAGACCTTCGTGGCCATCGACTCCGGGGCCAACGTCAACTTCGATCGCCTGCGCCACGTCGCCGAGCGAGCGGAGCTGGGCGAGGGTCGTGAAGCCATCATCGCCGTGACCATTCCCGAAAAACCGGGCAGCTTCAAGGCGTTCTGCGAGGCTATCGGCAAGCGCCAGATCACCGAATTCAACTACCGCTACAACACCGGCAGCGAAGCGCACATCTTTGTCGGCGTACAGACCCACCCGGAAAACGACCCGCGCAGCGCACTGATCACCAGCCTGAGCGAGCAAGGTTTCCCGGTGCTGGACCTGACCGACAACGAACTGGCCAAGCTGCACATCCGCCACATGGTGGGCGGGCGTGCGGCGCATGTGGTCGATGAAGTGATCCTGCGTTTCGAATTCCCGGAGCGTCCGGGCGCGCTGTTCAACTTCCTCAACAAGCTCGGCGGGCGCTGGAATATCTCGATGTTCCACTACCGCAACCATGGCGCGGCGGATGGCCGGGTCGTCGCGGGCCTGCAAGTGCCCCACGACGAGCGCCACCTGGTGCCGGCGGCGCTGGAAGAAATCGGCTACCCGTACTGGGACGAAAGCGACAACCCGGCCTATCAGCTGTTTCTTGGCTAAAGGGCTACGCTGATGGGCAGGTCATAAGGAAATCGAACAATGGAAACGTTAACTGCCCTGAAAGCGGCGCACATGGTGGCCACTGTTGTATTGCTGGCTTGTGCGCTGGGTCTGGGAGTCTGGGTTTTGCTTGCGCGACGCAAGGGTGATGCGACGGCGGGAAGCCGCACCCTGCAGCGGCCACGTGTATTTGTCTGGCTGTTGATGGGGCTGGCGCTGCTGAGCATGCCGTTTACCGGCTGGTGGATGGTGCATCTGGTGGGCTGGCCGCTGGGGCAGACCTGGTTGCTGGCCTCCAGCGTGCTTTACACGGTGGCGGCACTGGCGTGGTTCTGGTTGCTGGTGCGACTGAACAAGCTGCGCAAGGCGCCGGGGGGCGTGGGTAAATTCACCTTTGCCCTGGCGTTGTTCAGCTTTGTCTGTTTTATCGCCATTGCCGGGTTGATGGGGGCCAAGCCTGTGTAGGAGCGAGCTTGCTCGCGAAAAACTCAAGATCGCCGCGGGGCATCAGGTGCCCCGCGTTATCGTTAACGACCATCGCGAGCAAGCTCGCTCCTACAGTAAGGCGATATCAGCCGCGCAGGCTGATCACCGGCCAGCCACGCTTCTCGGCCTCGGCCCGCAGGTTCGGATCCGGATCAACCGCCACCGGGTTGGTCACCTGCTCCAGCAACGGAAAATCATTCATCGAGTCGCTATAGAAGTAGCTGTCTTGCAGCGTAAACCCGGTTTCCTCCAGCCAGCGATTGAGCCTTGTCACCTTGCCTTCACGGAAGCACGGCACATCGGTGCTGCGCCCGGTGTAGCGGCCCTCGGCCATTTCGCACTCGGTGGCGATCAGGGTGTCGACGCCCAGACGCTCGGCAATGGGACCTGTGACGAAGCGGTTGGTCGCCGTGATGATCACCAGTTTGTCGCCGGCATCGCGGTGCTTCTTCAGCAGCTCAAGGCCCTTGGGCAGCACGATCGGTTCGATGCAGTCGCGCATGTAGTCGCTGTGCCACTGATCCAGCGTGGCCATTTCGGTGCGACCGAGGACTTCCAGGCAGAAGTTCAGGTAAGCAGCGTTATCCAGTTTGCCGGCCAGGTAATCCTGGTAGAACGCATCGTTGCGAGTCTTGTAGGCAACGGCGTCGAGAAGGCCGCGCTCGCACAGGTAATCGCCCCAGGCGTGATCGCTGTCACCGCCCAGAAGGGTGTTGTCCAAATCGAATAAAGCCAGGCGCATTGCAGTTACCCGCTGAAAAGTCAGTAAAAAGGCGACAAGAATACGGTCTTTTCACAAGAGTGCACATAAGGTAGGAACCTTCGTTGCCGCCTTCACGACCTTTGTGGAACAATGCGGCGACATGCGTTTGCGAGGTTGTTGCCGTGATCGACCCCGATGGATTTCGCCCCAATGTCGGGATCATTCTGACGAATGACGCCGGCCAGGTGCTATGGGCTCGCCGAATCAATCAGGATGCCTGGCAGTTTCCGCAGGGGGGAATCAACCCCGAAGAGACGCCGGAAGACGCCTTGTACCGCGAGTTGAACGAAGAAGTGGGCCTGGAGCGCGAAGATGTTGAAATTCTCGCCTGCACCCGGGGCTGGTTGCGCTATCGTTTGCCGCAACGTCTGGTACGTACCCACAGCCAACCGCTGTGCATCGGCCAGAAACAGAAATGGTTTCTCCTGCGCCTGATCTCCAACGAGCAGCGGGTGCGGATGGATTTGACCGGTAAACCGGAGTTCGATGGCTGGCGCTGGGTCAGCTATTGGTATCCGTTGGGCCAGGTGGTGACATTCAAGCGCGAGGTGTATCGACGCGCTCTCAAAGAGCTTGCCCCGCGCCTTTTAGCGCGCGACTGACGACGGAGTTCGACCCCGAGCCATGCTCAATACGCTGCGCAAGATCGTCCAGGAAGTTAACTCCGCCAAGGATCTCAAGGCGGCGTTGGGGATTATTGTGTTGCGCGTCAAAGAGGCCATGGGCAGCCAGGTCTGCTCGGTCTACCTGCTTGACCCCGAGACCAACCGTTTCGTGCTGATGGCCACCGAGGGCTTGAACAAGCGCTCGATCGGCAAGGTCAGCATGGCCCCCAATGAAGGTCTGGTCGGCCTGGTCGGCACGCGTGAAGAACCCCTGAACCTCGAAAACGCCGCGGATCACCCGCGCTACCGCTACTTCGCCGAAACCGGCGAGGAGCGCTACGCCTCGTTCCTCGGGGCGCCGATCATTCACCACCGCCGCGTCGTCGGCGTGTTGGTCATCCAGCAAAAAGAACGTCGTCAGTTCGATGAAGGTGAAGAAGCCTTCCTCGTGACCATGAGCGCGCAGCTCGCCGGCGTTATCGCCCACGCCGAAGCCACCGGTTCGATCCGTGGCCTCGGTCGTCAGGGCAAAGGCATCCAGGAAGCCAAGTTCATCGGCGTGCCGGGTTCGCCGGGTGCGGCGGTCGGCACCGCGGTGGTCATGCTGCCACCGGCGGACCTGGACGTGGTGCCCGACAAGAGCATCGCCGACATCGAAGCCGAGCTGGGGCTGTTCAAGACCGCTATCGAAGGCGTACGCGCCGACATGCGCGCGTTGTCCGCCAAGCTTGCCACGCAGTTGCGCCCGGAAGAGCGGGCCTTGTTCGACGTCTACCTGATGATGCTCGACGATGCCGCGCTGGGCAACGAAGTCACCACTGTGATCAAGACCGGCCAGTGGGCCCAGGGCGCGTTGCGCCAGGTGGTCACCGATCACGTCAACCGTTTCGAATTGATGGATGACGCTTACCTGCGCGAGCGTGCCTCGGACGTCAAGGATCTCGGTCGGCGCCTGCTGGCTTATTTGCAGGAAGAGCGCCAGCAAACCCTGGTCTACCCCGACAACACCATTCTGGTCAGCGAGGAACTGACGCCGGCAATGCTCGGCGAGGTTCCGGAAAGCAAGCTGGTGGGCCTGGTTTCGGTACTCGGTTCCGGCAACTCCCACGTCGCGATCCTGGCACGCGCCATGGGTATTCCGACGGTAATGGGCCTGGTCGATCTGCCGTATTCCAAAGTCGATGGCATCGACATGATCGTCGATGGGCACCGGGGCGAGGTCTATACAAACCCCAGCGACGTGCTGCGCAAGCAGTTCGCCGAAGTGGTCGAGGAAGAGAAACAGCTGGCCCTGGGGCTGGACGCGTTGCGCGATCTGCCGTGTATCACGGTCGATGGCTACCGCATGCCGCTGTGGGTCAACACCGGCTTGCTGGCCGACGTGGCGCGGGCGCAGAAGCGTGGTGCCGAAGGCGTCGGGCTGTACCGCACCGAAGTGCCGTTCATGATCAACCAGCGCTTCCCGAGCGAAAAGGAGCAATTGGCGATCTACCGCGAGCAGCTCGCCGCGTTCCACCCGCAACCGGTGACCATGCGCACCCTGGACATCGGCGGCGACAAGTCGCTGTCGTACTTCCCGATCAAGGAAGACAACCCGTTCCTCGGCTGGCGCGGCATTCGCGTCACCCTCGACCACCCGGAAATTTTCCTGGTGCAGACCCGGGCCATGCTCAAGGCCAGTGAAGGCCTGAACAACCTGCGGATTCTGCTGCCGATGATCTCCGGCACTCATGAGCTGGAAGAAGCCCTGCACCTGATCCACCGGGCCTGGGGCGAAGTGCGCGACGAAGGCTGCGACGTACCGATGCCGCCGGTTGGCGTGATGATCGAGATTCCGGCGGCGGTGTATCAGACCAAGGAACTGGCGCGGCAAGTGGACTTCCTTTCGGTCGGTTCCAACGACCTGACCCAGTACCTGTTGGCCGTGGACCGCAACAACCCGCGGGTGGCCGATCTTTACGACTACCTGCACCCGGCGGTGCTGCAAGCCTTGCAAACCGTAGTGCGCGACGCCCATGCCGAAGGCAAGCCGGTGAGCATCTGCGGCGAAATGGCCGGTGATCCGGCGGCGGCCGTGCTGTTGATGGCGATGGGTTTCGACAGCCTGTCGATGAACGCCACCAACTTGCCGAAGGTGAAGTGGATGCTGCGCCAAATCAACCTGAGCAAGGCCAAGGAGCTGCTGGCGGAGCTTATGACCATCGACAACCCGCAAGTGATTCACAGCTCGCTGCAGCTGGCGCTGAAGAACCTCGGGCTGGCGCGGATGATCAATCCGGCTGCGGTCAAGCCCCTCTAGATCTGCGGCGTGCCCTTCGCGAGCAAGCCCGCTCCCACACAACTGTGGGAGCGGGCTTGCTCGCGAAGGCGTCAGTGCCGGCAACACAAAACTAAAGCCTGATCTCCACTTCCCCCAGGTGCCCGCCATACGGCCCGAAACTGCGCTCGACCATATGCCGCGTCCCATCCGCCTGCACAATCAACGCCGTACTCGCCCGCGTTCCATAACTCTGGCTGGCAATGAACACGCTCGACAGCAACGTCTCGGTGGCCAGCCCCACTCCGGTATCCGGCAACTCGGCAAACGGCGCGGTCTGCGCATCGCTCAATAACGCCAGCAGCGCCTGAGGCTGCGGATCATCCAGCACTTCGCTCAATGCAGCCTTGGCCTTGAGTAACTTCGGCCAGGGCGTATCCAGCCCGGCATTGGATAAGCCGTAGACCCCCGGCTTCAGCATCACCGCGCTCGATTCCCGGGCGTTGAAGTGCCAGAGCTCGTGGGTGTTGCCAATCAGCAGGTTAAAACCACCATACTCCTTCGAATGGTCGACAACGTCGGCTAAATAGTCCTCAACTGGCAATTCCCCGGTGAGAAATCGCGCGACCAGCTCCCCGCGCGACTTGAGCCCTGGCGGTCGAAGGGGATCGCGGATGTTGGTCAGCGCTGCAAAACGTCCGTTGGCACCGATACCGAGCCAGGTGCCACCGGCCTCGAGGTCGCGCCCGGCATGTACGTGCGGCGCTTCAGGCCATGGCGCCAGAGGCAGGCTGGGGCGGGCGTAGAATTCATCGCGATTGGCCGCCACGACCAGCGGCTGGGCATGACCCGGGCGCCAGGCAAAAACGATCAGGCACATAAGGGAGTCCGTGTGTGTTTTTGCCCACTCTACGCAGACATCACTCATCGATCCATCGCCTTGCACAGTGGAGCTCAAGGCCATGCATCCGGTACCATGCCGCTCCGGTTTTGGGGATACGGGCGGGACAACCATGGAATTTCTGCTCTATCTGGCGCTCGGCGCCTGTGCAGGTGTACTCGCCGGGCTGTTTGGCGTGGGCGGCGGGATCATCATAGTCCCGGTGCTGGTGTTCAGCTTCAAGGCCCAAGGGTTCGATCCGTCGATCCTCACGCACCTGGCAGTGGGTACTTCCCTGGCGACGATCATCTTCACCTCGGTCAACGCAGTGCGTGAGCATCACCGCCGTCGCGCCGTGCTTTGGCCGATCTTCATGTGGATGACCGTCGGCATTCTGATCGGTGCCGGGTTCGGCGCCCTGACGGCGGAAGCGATTTCCGGCCCCAACCTGCAGAAACTCATTGGTGTATTCGCCCTGGTGATCGCCGCTCAGCTGGCGCTGGACGTCAAACCCAAGGCCAGCCGAACCGTGCCGGGCAAACTCGGTCTGACCCTGGCCGGCAGCGTGATTGGCTGGGCCTCGGCGATTTTCGGCATTGGCGGCGGTTCGTTGACCGTGCCGTTCCTGACCTGGCGCAGTGTGCCGATGCAGCAAGCCGTGGCCACTTCATCGGCCTGCGGTCTGCCGATTGCCCTGGCCAGTGCATTAAGTTTCATGATTCTGGGCTGGCACGATCCGTTGCTCCCGGCCCATAGTCTCGGTTTCATTTATTTGCCGGCATTGCTGGGCATTGCCCTGACCAGCATGGTGTTCGCCCGATTGGGCGCGCGACTGGCCCACCGATTGTCGCCGAAGTTGCTGAAAAGGCTGTTTGCCGCTTTGCTGTTCTGCGTTGGCCTGAACTTTCTAGTCTGAAGCATCTGCTCTGACGCACAGCGCAATCCTGGCTTAATCCTGAGGTGGCAGCGTCGCCCGGGAATTTTTAAGATTTGAACTCTAACGAGGAGTCGCAATGCTGCCTTACCCGCAGATCGACCCGGTGGCCCTGGCCATCGGTCCGCTGAAAATCCACTGGTACGGTCTGATGTACCTGATCGGCATCGGCGGCGCCTGGCTGCTGGCGTCCCGCCGCTTGAACCGCTTCGACCCGACCTGGACCAAGGAGAAACTCTCCGACATGGTGTTCTGGATGTCGATGGGGGTGATCGTCGGCGGGCGATTGGGTTATGTGCTGTTCTACGATCTGCATGCCTACCTCGCCAACCCGACGCTGATTTTCGAAGTGTGGAAGGGCGGCATGTCGTTCCACGGTGGTTTCATCGGTGTGATGCTGGCGGCGTTGTGGTTCGGCAGGAAGAACAACAAGTCGTTCTTCCAGCTGATGGATTTCGTCGCGCCGATGGTGCCGATTGGCCTGGGTGCCGGGCGTATCGGCAACTTCATCAATGCCGAGCTGTGGGGCAAGCCGACCGACGTGCCGTGGGCGATGATCTTCCCGCCGTTCAGCGACCCGTCGCAGCTGCCGCGTCACCCCTCGCAGCTGTACCAGTTCGCCCTCGAAGGCGTGGCGCTGTTCCTGATCCTCTGGCTGTTCTCGCGCAAACCGCGGCCGACCATGGCGGTGTCCGGGATGTTCGCGCTGTTCTATGGCATCTTCCGTTTCATCGTCGAGTTCGTCCGTGTACCGGACGCGCAACTGGGCTATCTGGCCTGGAACTGGCTGACCATGGGTCAGGTGCTGTGCGTGCCGATGATCGTCGGCGGTCTGTTGCTGATCTGGCTGGCGTATCACCGCGCCCCGGCATCTCCAGCAGCAGCCGTATAAATTCGAACCCCGCAGCGATGGCTGCGGGTTCAAGGAAACAGGTAACTCATGAAGCAATATCTCGAACTGGTCGCCCACGTCATCAAGAACGGCACCAAACAGGCCAACCGTACCGGCGTGAACACCATCAGTTTTCCTGGCGCGATGCTGCGATATGACCTGCAGGAAGGCTTTCCGGCGATCACCACGCGCAAAATGGCGTTCAAATCGGCCGTCGGCGAAATGTGCGGATTCCTGCGTGGCGTGAACAACGCCGCCGAATTCCGCGCCCTGGGTTGCAAGGTCTGGGACCAGAACGCCAACGAAAACGCCCAGTGGCTGGCCAACCCGTTCCGTCAGGGCGAAGACGACCTCGGCGAAATCTACGGCGTGCAATGGCGAAAATGGCCGGCGTACAAGCAGATCCCGCTCAGCAACCCGGCCGCCATCGAGCAGACCCTGAAGCAAGGCTATCGCCAGATCGCTGAAGGCGAAGAAAACGGCCAGGCCTACGTGGTGCTGTACAAGGCCATCGACCAGGTCCGCCAGTGCGTCGATACCATCATCAAGGACCCGGGCAGCCGTCGCATCCTGTTCCACGGCTGGAACTGCGCCCAGCTTGATGAAATGGCCCTGCCGCCGTGCCACCTGCTGTACCAGTTCCACCCGAATGTCGAGACCAAGGAGATTTCCCTGACGCTCTACATCCGCTCCAACGACCTGGGCCTTGGCACGCCGTTCAACCTCACCGAAGGTGCAGCGCTGCTGAGCCTGATCGGTCGCCTGACGGGCTACACGCCGCGCTGGTTCACCTATTTCATCGGTGATGCCCACGTCTACGAAAACCACCTGGACATGCTCAACGAACAGCTCAAGCGCGAGCCGTTCCCGATGCCGAAACTGGTGATTTCCGAGCGTGTGCCGGAGTTTGCCAAGACGGGCGTGTATCAGCCGCAATGGCTGGAGCTGGTGGAGCCGAGCGATTTTTCGCTGGAAGGCTACGAACACCACGCGCCAATGACCGCGCCGATGGCGGTCTGACGCTTCACGCTATCCCCCTTGTAGGAGCGAGCTTGCTCGCGATGGACGTTAACGATGACGCGTATTGTCTGACGACCCACGTCGCCCTTGAGTTCATCGCGAGCATGCTCGCTCCTACAGAGGGAGGGTGGTGTTCTCAATGGCCGTGACTGCGGCCTACATGGGAATGCTCAACCTCCGTCGCCACAACCCCGCCGCTTACTTCCAGCCGCTGCAAAATCCCGCATTGATCGACACCCGGCCGCTCGCCGCAGCGTTGGCGCAGGTCGAGCAGTTGTGTCTGCAAGGCCAGCAAGCCGTCGATCCGCGCCTTGACGTGATGGATGTGCTCGTCGATCAGCGCGTTGACGCTTTCGCACTGGTCCTGCGGACTGTCGCGAAACGCCAGCAGGCTGCGGATTTCTTCGAGCGTCATGTCTAGGGTGCGACAGTTGCGGATGAACGTCAGGCGCTCGGCGTGGGCCTGGGTATAGACGCGATAATTACCGTCACTGCGGGCTGGTTCCGGCAGCAGGTTCTCGCGCTCGTAGTAGCGGATCGTCTCCACGGCGCAGTCCGTGAGTTTCGCCAATTCTCCAATTTTCATGACGCCAATCTCCAAAACTCCAGAAAGGGTGCTTGACCCTATAGTGGCTACAGGGTCTTTACTTGGCAACAGGCACTCTTATGGACGCAACCAATGAGCGATTCCCTGCATTCCCACAAACCCGGGGCTGAACACGAGCACAGCCACAAGCTCAAACCCGTGCCAAAACATGGCCATGGCAGTCACGGCGACTCCTGCTGCTCATCTAAAGCGGCAGCGCCTGCGCTGGTAAAACTGAGCGAATCGCCGACGCCCGGGGCCCGACTGAGCAGTTTTCGCATCGAGGCCATGGACTGTCCAACCGAACAGACGCTGATCCAGAACAAGCTAAGCAAACTGACCGGGGTGCAGCAGCTGGAGTTCAATCTGATTAATCGGGTGCTCGGCGTGACCCACGACTTGCCCGATATCGAGCCGATCGTCGAGGCCATCAAGTCCTTGGGCATGCATGCCGAGCCGATGGATCAGGGGGCTGAAACCCCGGGGCCGGCGCCGCGGAAAAAGCCGTGGTGGCCCCTGGCGCTGTCCGGTGTTGGTGCATTGCTGGCGGAAGTTATCCACTTCACCGGTACCGCACCGAACTGGGTGGTGGCGGTTATCGCACTGGTCTCGATCCTCAGTGGTGGCCTGGGTACCTACAAAAAAGGCTGGATCGCCCTCAAGAACCGCAACCTGAACATCAACGCGCTGATGAGCATTGCCGTGACCGGCGCGGTGCTGATCGGCCAGTGGCCGGAAGCGGCCATGGTGATGTTCCTGTTCACCGTGGCCGAATTGATCGAAGCCCGATCCCTCGATCGTGCGCGCAATGCCATCGGTGGCCTGATGCAGATGACCCCGGACACGGCAACGGTATTGCAGGCTGACGGGACCTGGCTTGAGCAGGATGTCAAAACCATAGGGCTCGGCGCGCGGGTACGGGTGCGTCCCGGTGAGCGTATCGGCCTGGACGGCGAAGTGCTGTCCGGTCGCTCGACCATCGATCAGGCGCCCATCACTGGTGAAAGCCTGCCGGTGGAGAAAACCGTCGGCGACAAAGTATTCGCCGGCACCATCAATCAGGCCGGCTCCCTGGAGTACGCAGTGACCGCCGCGGCGGACAACTCGACCCTGGCCCGCATCATCCACGCCGTCGAGCAGGCTCAGGGTGCGCGGGCGCCGACCCAGCGTTTCGTCGACAGCTTCTCGAAAATCTACACCCCGGCGGTGTTCGTCCTGGCCTTGGCCGTGGCGGTGATCCCGCCAATGTTCATGGGCGCGTTGTGGTTCGACTGGATTTATCGGGCGCTGGTGCTGCTGGTGGTGGCTTGCCCGTGTGCGCTGGTGATTTCCACACCGGTGACCATCGTCAGTGGCCTCGCGGCGGCGGCGCGCAAAGGCATTCTGGTCAAGGGCGGCGTCTATCTGGAGGGCGGTTACAAGCTCGACTACCTGGCCCTGGACAAGACCGGCACCATCACCCACGGCAAACCGGTACAGACCGATTACCTGTCGCTGGACCCGACCGTCGATGAATCGGCGCCAGCCATTGCCGCCGCGCTGGCCGGGCGCTCGGACCACCCGGTTTCCCTGGCCATCGCCACAGCGGCTGTGGATAAACCAATTGCGCCGCTGATTGTGGATAACTTCGAAGCCTTGGGCGGGCGTGGCGTGCGCGGCGAGATCAACGGCCAGCTCTACCATTTGGGCAACCATCGTCTGGTCGAGGATCTGGGCCTGTGTTCGCCGGCGCTGGAAGAAAAGCTGTTTGCCCTTGAAAAGCAGGGCAAGTCGGTGGTGCTGCTGCTTGATTCGTCCGGTCCGTTGGCGTTGTTCGCCGTCGCCGATACGGTAAAGGCAAGCAGCCGCGAAGCTATCCGGCAACTGCATGACCTGGGCATCAAGACCCTGATGCTCACCGGCGATAACGTCCACACCGCGCAGGCTATCGCTGCACAAGTCGGTATCGACGAGGCCAAGGGCGACCTGTTGCCGGGCGACAAATTGCAGGCCATCGAGGCCCTTTATGCCCAAGGGCATCGGGTCGGCATGGTCGGCGACGGCATCAACGACGCCCCGGCACTGGCGCGTTCGGAGATCGGTTTCGCCATGGCCGCCGCCGGCACCGATACCGCGATTGAAACCGCCGATGTCGCCCTGATGGACGACGATCTGCGCAAGATCCCGGCATTCATCCGCCTGTCACGCCAGACATCGAGCATTCTCAAGCAGAACATCGCCCTGGCTTTGGTCATCAAGGCGATCTTTCTTGGGGTAACCTTCGCCGGGGTCGCTACCATGTGGATGGCGGTGTTCGCCGACATGGGCGTGAGTTTGCTGGTGGTGTTCAACGGATTGCGCCTGCTGCGCAAGTGAAGGATGAGGGACGGTTGTGCTGAGTGCCGAGCTGAAGGCGTTTTACATGGTGGCCCGCCTGGGCAGCATTACCCAGGCTGCAAAAAAGCTTGGCCTGAGCCAGCCGACGGTGACGACGCAGATCCGCAACCTCGAAAGTCAGTACTCGGTCGAGTTGTTCTATCGTGGCGGCCGGCGTCTGAGCGTCAGCGAGGAGGGCGCGCGGCTGCTGCCGATGGTCAAGGTGCTGATGCAACAGGAAGCCGACATCGAGTTTTTCCTGCGTAACTGCGGCCAGGTCCAGGGCACATTGCGTATTGCCGCCACGGCGCCGTATTACATTCTCGACCTGGTGAAAACCTTCCGCGAGCGACTGCCGCAGGTTGAGGTTTCGGTGGAAATCGGCAACTCCCAGCAAGTACTCGAAGCGCTGGAAGAGTACCGGGTCGATGTCGCGGCATCGTCGCAGTTGCTCGATGACGCGCGGCTGATTCGCCGGGTGCTTGGCAGCGATCCGCTGGTGCTGGCGGTGCATCGCAATCATCCGCTGGCGATTCACGATCACGTACCGCTCGGCGCCTTGGCCGGGCATACCCTGCTGATGCGCGAACCGGGCTCGACCACTCGTCGCCTGACTGAAGAGCTGCTGGCCAGTGCCGGTGTGTGTTTCGGTCCGCTGCTGGAAATCGGCAGCCGCGAATCGATCCGCGAAGCGGTGCTGCGCAACATAGGCATCAGCATCATTGCCCGCCAGGAAGTCCCGCACGATCCGCAGTTGCGGGTGCTGACCATCGAAAATGCGCCGCAAATCCCGGAATACCTGTATTGCCTCAAGGAGCGTAAAAACGCGCGGCTGCCGGCGGCGTTTCTGGGGTTGGCGCAGGAAATGGCTCCGGCCTGAGATCAGTGGTGACAGTACCGGCCCCTTCGCGAGCAAGCCCGCTCCCACAGGGGACCGCACTCAACTGTGGGAGCGGGCTTGCTCGCGAAGGCGTCGGATCGGGCAATACATCTCTTGAACTCTGAACCAAAAATCCCGAATACCACTATCGGCAGTTTTTGCCTTACTGCCACATGACGGACTCATTACAACTCTAGGATGGCCCCCATCTGCTCGATGAGGTCCGTCCATGAACAACCCGATTGCAACTGCCCTGACCAACCCCGGTGCACCGATGAAAGTGCGCGGCGTTCAGAAACGTTTTGGCGCCTTCACGGCGCTGGATAACGTTTCCCTCGACGTGGCGGCCGGTGAGCTGGTGTGTCTGCTGGGCCCGTCGGGCTGTGGCAAAACCACCTTGCTGCGCTGCATCGCCGGTCTGGAAAAGCAGGACAGTGGCGAGTTGTACCTAGGCGACCGCGATGTTTCCCGCCTGCCACCCCAGGCGCGGGACTACGGCATTCTGTTCCAGTCCTATGCGTTGTTCCCCAATCTGACCGTCGAAGCGAACATTGCCTACGGCCTCGCCGGCAATGGCCGCGACCAGATTCGCCAACGTGTCGGTCAGATGCTGGAACTGGTCGGCCTGGGCGGCAGCGAGAAAAAGTATCCCGGTCAATTGTCCGGCGGCCAGCAGCAGCGGGTTGCACTGGCTCGCGCTCTGGCCCCGGCGCCTTCGCTGTTGCTGCTCGACGAGCCGATGTCGGCCCTCGATGCCCGGGTACGCGAGCACCTGTGCACCGAATTGCGCCAGCTGCAACGCAACCTCGGCATCACCACGCTGATGGTTACCCACAATCAGGACGAGGCCATGCTGATGGCCGACCGCATTGCCGTGATGAACAACGGCAAGGTCGAGCAGTACGCCACGCCGCAGGAAATCTACAACCGCCCGGCCACGCCATTCGTGGCGGAGTTCGTCGGCCAGGGCAACTGGTTGCCGTTCCAGCGCAGCAGCGACAGCCACGCCCAGGTCGGCGGAATGAGCATGCGTCTGGCCGATGGCGGCGCCAGGACCGCATCGGGCCGTTTGTTCTGCCGACCGGAAGCGATCAGCATCAACCCGCTGGTGCACGAGGAAAACCTGTTCCCGGCCAAGGTTCGCGAAATCACCTTCCTCGGCAACCGCTGCCGCATGAGCTTCGAACTCGATCAATTGCCGGGCCATGCACTGTTGGCGGAACTGGCGCCGGAAGCCATGCCGCGTCTTGGCGCCCAGCAGATCATGGTCGCCTTGCCGCCGCGTAGCCTGCAGGTGTTTGCCTGATGAGCGCGAACCTCGCGCTGCCGCTGCCACAAAGGCAGGTTCGGCAGACCTCCCGCGCCGAGATCGGTGACCGCCTGTTCGTGGTCGGCGGCAAAGTCCTCCTGCTGGTGTTGCTCAGCATTGCCGTGTTGATGCCGTTGCTGGCGATCTTCTGGCGTGGTTTCAGCGCCGAAGCCGGGCAGGGCGGTGGTTGGCTCGCAGCGAAAGAACTGGTGACCAGCGAGAACTTCCACTGGTTGCTTGGTAACAGTCTGAAGGTTTCCCTCAGCGTCGCGGCCATTGTCGTACCGCTGGCCTACCTGTTTGCCTACGCCCTGCAACGCACGTTGATTCCGGCCAAAGGCATCTGGCGCGGCATCTCGCTGCTGCCATTGATGGCGCCGTCGATGCTGCCCGGCATTGCGCTGGTTTACCTGTTCGGCAACCAGGGCATGTTGCGTGGTCTGCTTTCGGACAACATCTACGGCTTCTGGGGCATTGTGCTCGGTGAGGTGATCTACACCTTCCCGCACGCCTTGATGATTCTGCTGTCGGCGTTGTCCCTGGCGGATGCGCGACTGTTCGATGCCGCCTCCAGCATGGGCGCGAGTCCTGCGAAAGCTTTCCGCAGCATCACCTGGCCGGCGTCCCGCCAGGCAGTGTTCGCGGCGTTCTGCCTGGTGTTCACCCTGACCATCACCGATTTCGGTGTGCCCGTGGTGGTCGGTGGCGACTATCAGGTGCTGGCGCTGGAGGCCTACAAGGCGGTAGTGGGTCAGCAGCAGTTCGGCCGCGGTGCCTTGATCGGCATGGTGCTGCTGCTGCCGGCGCTGTTCAGCTTCGGGGTCGACGCCTGGTTGCGTCGGCGGCACGGCGACTCCATGAGCGGTCGTGCCCAGGTGTTCAAGCCAGTGCCGTCGAAGTTGCGTGACGGATGCTACCTGGCCATCGTGTTGCTGATCAGCGCCGCATTGCTGCTGGTGTTCGGCATGGCGGTGTTCTCGTCGCTGGTGAAGTTCTGGCCGTACAACCTGTCGCTGTCGCTCAACCACTACCAGTTCAACGAAACCGCCGGCGGTGGCTGGCTGGCCTACGGCAACAGCCTGAAGATGGCTTTGGGCACCGCGTTGATCGGCTCCATGCTGATCTTTACCGGCGCCTACCTGATGGAAAAAACCAGGGGGCAGCGCGGCCTGAACCTGACCTTGCGCATGCTCAGCTTCGTACCGATGGCGGTGCCAGGCCTGGTGCTGGGGTTGGGTTACGTCTTCTTCTTCAACCTCACCGGCAACCCGCTGCACGTCCTCTACGGCAGCATGGCGCTGCTGATCGTCTGCACCATTGCGCACTATTTGACCACCGCGCAAATGACCGCCACCACCGCGCTGCGTCAACTCGATGCCGAGTTCGAAGCCGCCGCGCTGTCGCTCAAGGCGCCGCTGTACCGCCATTACCTGCGCGTCACCGTGCCGATTTGCCTGCCGGCGTTGCTGGACATCGTGCGCTACCTGTTCGTCTCGGCCATGACCACCGTCTCGGCGGCGATCTTCCTCTACAGCCCCGACACCATCCTCGCGGCGGTGGCGGTGCTGAACATGGACGACGCCGGCAACGTCGGCGGCGCGGCAGCGATGTCGACCCTGATTCTGTTCACCTCGGCGGGCGTGTCCCTGCTGCTGGCCTGGGCTTCGCGCGGCTTGCTGCGCCGCTCCCAGGCCTGGCGGCAGACCGCGCCCGGTCATTGATTTGCTTCTCCTCAAACCGAAAGCCCTCAACTCAAAACAGGAAAAGATCATGTTCAAGCCCCTGGCCCTGGCCGCTGCTGTTCTCACCGCTTTCAGCCTGAACGCCTTCGCGGCGAAAACCGAGTTGACGGTGTACACCGCCCTCGAAGCCGAACAACTGAAGACCTACAAGGAAGCCTTCGAAAAGGCCAACCCGGACGTCGAGATCAAGTGGGTGCGTGATTCCACCGGGATCATCACTGCCAAACTGCTGGCCGAAAAAGCTCGTCCGCAGGCTGACGCCGTGTGGGGCCTGGCGGCTTCCAGCCTGGCGATCCTCGACCAGCAGGGCATGCTGCAAAGCTACGCACCCAAGGATCTTGGCAAGATCGGCGCCAACTACCGCGACGCCGCCAACCCGCCAGCCTGGGTCGGCATGGACGTCTGGGCCGCGACCATTTGCTTCAACACCGTCGAAGCCGAGAAGCAGGGCCTGACCAAGCCAGTGAGCTGGCAAGACCTGACCAAGCCTGAGTACAAAGGCAAGATCGTCATGCCGAACCCTGCATCGTCCGGCACCGGCTTCCTCGACGTCAGCGCCTGGCTGCAAACCTTCGGCGAGAAGCAGGGCTGGGCGTACATGGACGGCCTGCACCAGAACATCGGCCAGTACGTTCACTCCGGTTCCAAGCCTTGCAAACTGGCCGCCGCCGGTGAGTTCCCGATCGGTATTTCCTTCGAATACCCGGCCGTCCAACTGAAACGCCAGGGCGCACCGCTGGACATCATCCTGCCGAAGGAAGGCCTAGGCTGGGAAATCGAAGCGACTGCCGTGATCAAGGGCACCGCCCACGAGGAAGCCGCGAAAAAACTGGCTGACTTCTCCGCCAGCCCTGAGGCGATGGAACTCTACAAAGAAAACTTCGCCGTGCTCGCCCAGCCTGGCATCGCCAAGCCGCAAACCGAACTGCCAGCCGACTACGAACAGCGCCTGATCAAGAACGACTTCGCCTGGGCTTCGAAGAACCGCGACGAGATCCTCACCGAATGGCGCAAGCGCTATGACGGCAAGTCCGAGAAAGTGGCGGCCAAGTAAGATCTTTATCGGCTGAAAGGGCCTCTTCGCGAGCAAGCCCGCTCCCACAGGATTACGCATTCCAATGTGGGAGCGGGCTTGCTCGCGAAAGCGGTTTCAAATTCAGGACAAGACTCCATGACACAACACAACGACATGCTGATCGTCGGCGCCGGCATCCTGGGTTTGTCCCACGCATATGCCGCCGCCAAACGCGGTCTCAAGGTCACGGTTTTCGAGCGTAGCGAAACGCCGGTCGGCGCTTCGGTGCGCAACTTCGGCCAGGCACTGGTCACCGGCCAACCGCCGGGCCCGATGCTGGAGCTGGCCCGCGCCAGTCGCGGGATCTGGGGCGATTGGGCACAGCTCGCCGGCCTGCAACTCAAGCGCAATGGCTCGTACCTGTTCGCCCGCACCGAAGCGGAAGAGCAACTGCTGGAAGCCTTCTGCGAGGGCCGCGCCGTCGAACACGGCTACCGCGTCGACCTGCTGCGCGGTGCCGCATTGCGCGATTTGTATGGCGGCCAGTTCCGCCATCATCGCGCGGCGTTGCACGGTGTGGACGACCAGCAACTGTATTCACGCGAAGCGATTCCGGCGCTGATCGACTTCCTGCGCCGCGACCTGGGTGTCGAATTTCACTTCTCCACCCTGGTTCGCGATATCGAACCGGGCCGCTTGTACAGCACCGCCGGCAGCTTCAGTGCCGAGCAGATCATCGTCTGCTCCGGTCATGACTATCAGACCTTGCTGGCCGAGCACATCGCCGAGCTCGACCCGCAAATCTGCCGCCTGCAAATGCTCCGCGCCCGACCGCAGATCAACCTCAACCTGCAACACGCGTTGCTCACCGGTTTGAGTTGCGTGCACTACGGCGCCTTCGCCGACTTGCCGGAGGCTGCAGCGGTGCAGGCGGAAATCCTGCGGCACGCGCCGCACCTGCACGAAAATGGCATCCACCTGCTGATCAGCCCGACACCCTATGGCGAGTTGATCATTGGCGATTCGCACCATTACGGCCGCGATCCGTCGCCCTTCAATGCCGAGCAGGTCGATGACTGGATGATCGAGCTGGCCGAGCAAACCCTGGGCTGCAAGGTGCAGGTGGTCGAACGCTGGCAGGGCGTCTATGGTTCACGGGGGCCAGGACCGTTCTCGTTCCTGCGCCCGGAAAAAGGCCTGGGCGTGGCGTTGATGCACACCGGTGTCGGCATGAGCGTCGGGCCGGCAATGGCTGAGCGCAACGTGGCCACCGTATTGGAGGAAATCTGATGGAGCGCAATCAACAAGTGATTGCCGAGGTGTTCGGGTTGTACGAGCGCTTTGGCGACAGCGACTACATCGGCGAGCCGGTGTCACAGATCGAGCACATGTCCCAGGCGGCAGAGCTGGCAATGGCCGAAGGCTTCGACGATGAGGTGGTGCTGGCGGCGTTCTTCCACTACATTGGGCATATCTGCGCTGAAAGCGCGGAGAACATGGGCGGCTTCGGGGTGGTCAGCCATGAACGTCTCGGCGCCGACTACCTGCGTCGCGCAGGCTTCAGCGAACGCATGGCGCGGTTGGTCGAATACCACGTGCAGGCCAAGCGTTACCTGACGCTCAAAGAACCCGGGTACTTCGAGCGCTTGAGCGTAGCCAGTCGCCGGACCCTGGAGTATCAGGGCGGGGTGATGACGGCTGAAGAGGCTGAATCGTTCGAGCAGGACCCGCTGTGTGCCGTGAGTTTGCGCATGCGCCAGTGGGATGAGCTGGCGAAAGAGATGCATGTGCCGGTGATTGATCTGGCGGTGTTGAAGGACAAGGCGGTGCGGTTGTTGGCTGCGTAAGTCTCGGCACCGAGTGGCTGCCTTCGCGAGCAAGCCCGCTCCCACATTGGATTTGTGACCGACGCACATCCCCTGTGGGAGCGGGCTTGCTCGCGAAGAGGCCCGCGCTGACACCATGCATCATCAGTCAAGCCACTAAAGCTGCTGCGCCAACACCTCAACCTGTTCCTGCCGCTCCGCCTGATTCAGTTTGGGATGAGGATTGAGCGACGACCACTGCGGATGTGCCCGTGCCTTGTTCAGGGCCTCGGGCAGTTTGCCTTCGCGCCAGCTCTTGTCCTGAGGCGTGGCCACCTGAATGCTGTCCATCGCCGCATGTCCGCGGGCGTTCAGCGCTTGCAGCAATTGCCGCTGGCGTAGCGCCAACAGGCGCAGCACGTTGTCATCCACCGTCAGTTCGCGCTGGCCCTTGATCTTGCCGAGCAAGCGGCTGCCATAACTGCGTGCGGTTTGCAGCGCGCCGCCGGCGATGGCCCCCGCCAGAGCCGCCGCGCCCAGGGTAATCCCGCCCACCAGCAGGTCGACCCCAGCCCCCGCAGCAGCCCCCGCGGCGATACCGCCACCCACGCGCACACCCAGTTGCTTGAGGGTTTCCGGGTTGAACAAATCGTCGCCCCAACGGCCGTCGAGCAGCGGCAAATCGCCGGCCGCGGCATCCTGTGGGCGGAAGGCGTAGAGCTTGAGCAGGGCCTCGACGCAACGCTGCTCACGCTGGCGTACGGCTTTGCGCAGTTCGCTGATCGCCTGCTGTTCCTGCTCGGCCTCACTGACCACGCTGCGCCGGCAAGCCGCGCAATCGATCAGCAATTCGGCAATCAATCGCTCGGCGCTTTGTTGGCGAGCCAGACGCTGGGCTTGCTGATCGGCGATCAGGCGTTCGAGTTGCGGCCGGGCAGTTTCCAGCAGCAGGGCGAGACTTTCATAGAGTCGACGCTCGCCATCCTCCGGCGGCGCGACACTGTCGAAGCGCACCAGGGCATGCAAGCCCAGCCGCGCCAGCGCTTCACGCCAGGCCGGTTCGCGGTGGTTGGCGCTGCTGACGAAATTCAGCACCGGCAGCAAGGGCTTGCCGCAACCGGCCAGCACTTCCAGTTCGTCGCGATACTTGGCCAGCACCGGTTCCCGGGCGTCGATCACGTAGAGCCCGGCGTCCGACGCCAGCAACTGGCGCAGCACCTTGGCTTCCTGTTCGAAGCGTTGCCGGGCTTCGCTGCCCTCAAGGAAGCGCGCCAGGCGAGCCGGGCCATCGAGGCGTTCGCCGGGGCGCTCCAGGCGTTCGAGGTAATCGAGCAGGGCGATGGCGTCTTCCAGACCCGGGGTGTCGTAGAGATCGAGCAGTGGCTCGCCGTCCACCGAAAGACGGGCACCTTCGACGTGCCGTGTAGTGCTGGGGCGATGGGACACCTCACCGAAGCCGACGTCGCGGGTCAGGGTTCGCAGTAGCGAGGTCTTGCCGACATTGGTGTGGCCGACGACGGCGAGTTTCAGAGGCTGCTTGCGGGTGTCAGTCATGGCCCGTCTCCAGCCAGTTCATCGGCGCACAATCGGCGAAAGGCAGCTCAAGTTGTTGCAGCGCCACGTGCCAGTCGCCGAGGCGTTCGGCGTCCAGCGCTTCACCGGGCGGTGCCTGCAACAACCACACGCGGGTGGCGCTGGCGCTGCGGGCCAGTTCGGCGATCAGCGCCAGGCTGCCGCGATCCGGTGAGCGTTGTGGATCGCAGGCGATGGCCAGGCGTGCCGGAGGAAAGCGGCTCAGTTGTTCGAGGAGCTTGTGCCGCGATTCGCGACTGTCGAGGATGCCGGCGTTGCTCACGTTTTTCGGCATTTGCGGTGGCCACGGGCGTTGGTCGTCCAGTTCGATGGCGACCAACAGCGCGCCGTCGCTTTGCTGCTCGGTGACACCGTTTTCCACACGATGCAGTTGGGCTGGTGCCGCATCGCTGACGCCGAGGCGTTCGCTGGTGGGCATCAGGCGTTCGCGCAGTTGCGCGTATCCGGGCAGGTTCAAATCCAGACGCAGCGCCGTTTGCCCGGTCTTCCAGCGCCACAGGCAAAACAGTGCGAGCAGCAGGCGCGGCAAAACGCCGTAGACCAGCAGTACCCCCACCAGCCAGGCGGCCCAGGCCTGACGGGCACTTTCGATGTTCAGTGCGGCATCGCCGCTGGCACGGATCATCTCCTCGGTCGGCACGCTGAAGCCGAGCAGGGTCGGCAGCGCGCCAAGCGCCTGAGTGACGGCGATAAAGGTGTCGGCACTGAGGATCGTGGTTTCCCAGACGAAGCCGTAGCGCCGGGTCGCCATCAGCGTCAGCAGAATGACCAGGGCGCTGAGCATCGCCAGCAACCACAGGCTGTTGACCAGCACGCCGATGGCCCAGCGATTGAGCTTCTGGCGTTGCAGCAACAGGAGCAGGGCCGGTGCCAGTTGTGCGGCTTTGGCGTCTCGAGCGAGTTTTTCACTTAGCCATAGCCACAGTCGCCCGAGACTGGCGCCGTGTTCGCCGGCAAACACCAGCCCCAGGGCCCAGCTCAGCAGCAGGATCAGATTCAGCCCGAGCAGGCTGCCCAGGGCCCAGAACACATTCACCGGGTGCAGGCCGTCGCCCATTGCCGCAAAGGCCAGGCCGGCGCCGCTGATCACGGCCAGCGCCGCCATTACGATCAGCGCCAGTCGTGCGCCTTGCAGCCAGTGTTGGAGGGCTGCGGCCAGGCCGTCGCGTTCAGCCAGCCACAGGGCCCGGCGTTGAATGCGCGACGGCAAATCGCCGCCGGCACTGCGGGCCATCCGGTTGGCTTCTAGGTCTTCCAGGGGACCTGCGTGTTCTTCGCGCAGGCGAATGGTTTCTGTCAGCCAGAGGGTATTGAGTTCAGTCACGCGGCATCCCGTCGCTTCATTGAGCTGAGAGCATAACCGCTGTGGCGCTTATCGGCGAAAGCGAGGCTCTGGTATCCTCGCCGGCATGACTAAATCACTCCCCCTCAGCCTGATCGCAGCCCTCGGTGAAAACCGTGTGATCGGCGTCGACAACAGCATGCCCTGGCACCTGCCGGGGGACTTCAAATATTTCAAGGCCACCACCCTCGGCAAGCCGATCATCATGGGTCGCAAGACCTGGGATTCCCTCGGTCGCCCGTTGCCGGGCCGCTTGAACATCGTGGTCAGCCGTCAGGCGGACCTGCTGCTGGAGGGCGCGGAGGTTTATCCATCGCTGGAAGCCGCCGTCGTTCGCGCTGAAGCATGGGCGAAGGAGCAGGGCGTCGATGAGCTGATGCTGATTGGCGGTGCGCAGTTGTATGCGCAAGGCTTGGCGCAGGCCGATCGGTTGTACCTGACCCGTGTGGAGCTGAGCCCGGAAGGGGATGCGTGGTTTCCGGAGTTTGATTTGAGCCAGTGGAAACTGGTGTCGAATGTGCCGAATCCGGCCGAGGGCGACAAACCGGCGTACAGCTTCGAGGTCTGGGAAAAAGCCTGAAAGCTTCGCGAGCAAGCCCGCTTCCACAGGGGATTTGTGTGGCTCACAGATCCAATGTGGGAGCGGGCTTGCTCGCGAAGAGGCCCGCTCAGTCGCTAAAGTACTTAAGCCTGCGCCAACGCCGAATGCTCATCCGCATCCAGCAGCGCCTTATCGGTCTGCTGCATCACCTGGCTGGTAATCGCACCGGCTGTCATCGACCCACTGACGTTCAACGCCGTACGCCCCATATCAATCAACGGCTCGACCGAAATCAGCAACGCCACCAGTGACACCGGCAAGCCCATCGCCGGCAGCACGATCAATGCGGCAAAGGTCGCGCCGCCACCCACTCCGGCCACACCGGCCGAGCTCAGCGTGACAATCGCCACCAGCGTCGCGATCCACAATGGGTCCAGTGGGTTGATGCCCACGGTTGGCGCTACCATCACCACCAACATCGCCGGGTACAGACCGGCACAGCCGTTCTGGCCGATGGTCGCGCCGAACGAAGCGGCGAAACTGGCGATGGACTGCGGGATGCCCAGGCGACTGGTTTGCGCTTCGATGCTCAATGGAATCGTTGCTGCACTGGAGCGGCTGGTGAACGCGAACGTCAGCACCGGCCAGATCTTGCGGAAGAAGCGCAGCGGATTGATCCCGGCCACCGACACCAACACGCCATGCACCACGAACATCAGGCCCAGGCCGATATAGGACACCACCACGAAACTGCCGAGCTTGATGATGTCTTGCAGGTTGGAACCGGCGACCACCTTGGTCATCAGCGCCAGTACGCCGTACGGGGTCAGCTTCATCACCAGGCGCACCAGGCGCATCACCCAGGCTTGCAGGGTGTCGATGGCGTTGATCACTTTCTGACCTTTCTCGGCATCATCCTTGAGCAGTTGCAGCGCGGCGACACCCAGGAATGCAGCAAAAATCACCACGCTAATGATCGACGTCGGCTTGGCCCGCGCCAGATCGGCGAACGGGTTTTGCGGAATGAACGACAGCAACAGTTGCGGCACATTCAGGTCGGCGACCTTGCCGGCGTAGTCGGTCTGGATGGTTTGCAGGCGCGCCATTTCCTGGGTGCCGGCCACCAGGCCTTCGGCGGTCAGGCCGAACAGGTTGGTCAGGCCGATGCCGATCAGCGCCGCTATGGCCGTGGTGAACAGCAGCGTGCCGATGGTCAGGAAGCTGATCTTGCCCAGCGACGAAGCGTTGTGCAGACGGGCCACGGCGCTGAGGATCGAGGCGAACACCAGCGGGATCACGATCATTTGCAGCAATTGCACATAACCGTTGCCCACCAGATCGAACCAGCCGATCGAGGCTTTCAGTACCGGGTTGCCGGCACCGTAGACCGTGTGCAACGCCACACCGAACGCCACGCCCAGCACCAGCGCGAGCAGGACTTTTTTCGCCAGGCTCCAGGTGGTGTGGCGGGTTTGCGCCAGGCCGAAGAGCAAAGCGAGGAACACCAGCAGATTGAGAATCAGCGGCAGATTCATTGGGACTCCCATGAGACTTGTGCCAGCTACCATCCGGGGCAGCTGCGAACCGGCAAGCCTAACAGCTTGAAAACTAATGAATTAATATCAAAAACGTATGGTATCCGTCGTTTTTGGAATAAGCGGATGTCGCTGTCAGAAATGCAACTGACGCGAAAGGGACGCGGACGGTCGCTGACAGACGAGGACTGTCACACTTATTTGTTAGCGTCGATGTCTTTCACATTCAGGGAGAAACGCCGATGAAGTTCGCACCGAAATTACTGGCTGCAGCACTTTGCCTGGGCCTTGCCGGCCAGGTTTTCGCAACGGATCTGAAACACTGGCCAGCCGATCAGGCCAAGGCACTGGACGCGATGATCGCGGCCAACGCCAACAAGGGTAACTACGCGGTGTTCGACATGGACAACACCAGTTACCGCTATGACCTGGAAGAGTCGTTGCTGCCGTTCATGGAGAACAAAGGCCTGATCACCCGTGACAAGCTCGACCCCTCCCTGAAACTGATGCCGTTCAAGGACACCGCCGACCACAAGGAAAGCCTGTTCAGCTACTACTACCGCCTCTGTGAAGTCGACGACATGGTTTGCTATCCATGGGTCGCCCAGGTGTTCTCCGGCTTTACGCTCAAGGAACTCAAGGGCTACGTCGACGAGATGATGGCGTCCGGCAAACCGGTGCCGGCCACTTATTACGAAGGCGATGTGGTCAAGAAGCTCGACGTCAACCCGCCGAAAATCTTCACCGGCCAGCAAGAGCTGTACAACAAACTGATGGAGAACGGCATCGAGGTCTACGTGATGACCGCCGCCTCCGAAGAGCTGGTGCGCATGGTCGCGGCCGATCCGAAGTATGGCTACAACGTAAAGCCGCAGAACGTGATCGGCGTGTCGTTGCTGCTCAAGGACCCGAAGACGGGTGAACTGACCACCGCGCGCAAGCAGATCACCGCCGGCAAATATGACGAGAAGGCCAACCTTGGCCTTGAAGTGACCCCGTACCTGTGGACCCCGGCGACCTGGATGGCCGGCAAGCACGCGGCAATCCTGACCTACATCGACGAGTGGAAAAAACCGGTGCTGGTCGGCGGCGACACCCCGAGCAGCGACGGTTACATGCTGTTCCACAGTGTTGACGTGGCCAAGGGCGGCATCCACCTGTGGGTCAATCGCAAAGACAAATACATGACCCAGATCCAAGGCATGATGGCCAAGCACGCTGCGGCCCAGGCCAAGGAAGGCTTGACGGTGACTGCCGACAAGAACTGGGTGGTCGTCAAGCCTGAAGAAATCCAGTAAGGATTTTGATCCACTGTAGGAGCGAGCCTGCTCGCGATGGTCGTTAACGATGACGCGTACTGTCTGATTTGACGCGGCGTCCTTGCGACCATCGCGAGCAAGCTCGCTTCTACAGTTTGATTGTTGTTGTTCACACATCCAGTGTTCACATCAAACACCCTGTGGGAGCGGGCTTGCTCGCGAAGAGGCCAGCCAGTGCAATGAAAGCCTCTGTTTGATCGACATCCTCTGACAGTCGCAACCTACGCATTCTTGCGTAAGGGACTACGACTACGCCAGAATCCGCCGGCTTGTGCGCCTTACTCCCGGACTCTACCGTCTCCCTGTCACTGAACATCAGTGATCGGGTTTGGTAGCCCGGCTGTGTAGGGTGCAAAGCATCATGATTTGCAGACGTTCTTGCGTCTCTGCTTTTTATGGTGGTCATGCACAGGGCGCTTTCGGGCGCGCCGGTTTCCTTACACCCCGGTCTACCAACCTGCGCATGGCCGCCACCCTTCGTTTGGTAGCGAGGGTGATGGCTCCTTGTCTTATGGTGTAAGGAGTTTTATCTATGCTCAAAATTACCCCCGATCCTCCGCGCAAACCCAGCCGAACATTCCTGATCGCGCCCGGCCTCGACACCGAAACCCTGTTGGCCCACGCCTGCGAATCCCTCGCCTCGGCCAATGTCATGGCCAGCGATTTCGCCGGCCTGCTGGAAGGCTCCCAACGCAGCACGATGCTGGGGATTGCGCAGGTCATCATGTTGGGCGAGCTGGCGGTGAACCAGGCTCTCGATAATCTCGATCCACAGGAATAGTTCTGCCCTTGTAGGAGCGAGTCTGCTCGCGATGGTCGTCAACGATAACGCTGGAAGCCTGACACCCAGCGGCGTTCTCCAGTCCATCGCGAGCAGGCTCGCTCCTACAGGTGAAAGGTGACCGGCAGAAACAAAAATGCCCCGCACTTGGCGGGGCATTTTTATGTTCGACGGTTAACGCGAGCACTCCGACGTCTATATCCAGTCTCATTTCAGAATTGACCTACATCAATCAAAGAAGCGTCTGATTTTTCCACCACTTCGCCTCTTCTAGCGTGCGTCCTTTCGATCTGAC
Source organism: Pseudomonas sp. WT-JTC (assembly GCF_056711565.1). Lineage (NCBI taxonomy): Bacteria > Pseudomonadati > Pseudomonadota > Gammaproteobacteria > Pseudomonadales > Pseudomonadaceae > Pseudomonas > Pseudomonas sp. WT-JTC. The sequence continues at coordinate 6,307,559 of NZ_CM160042.1, read as the reverse complement.
AGGGACACATTTCGCATGAAGCGCTATTACATCACGGTCGGGGCCAAAACCACCGTCGGCGGCACTGTCGTCAGTGGTTTTCCTCATGGCCGCATCAATGGCCAGGCCATGGCCCGTGAGGGCGATGAAGTCAAATGCCCGGAATGCGACAGTACCGGGACCATCATTTGCGTCAGCCCACGTCTTTCGGAGGAGTGGGATGGACGTAAGCCCGCACTGGACGGCGACCTGTGCAAGTGCAAGTGCGATCCACTGCCCAAGTTGATTGCCAATCAGACCAACAGGAGCCAACAGATCGACGTTGGCAACGTCGCGCCGCCTGCCCGAGCCGCCGCTCAACCCGCGACACCGACGGACGCGCGCCAACCGATAGTCGAACCGCGCCCCTCCGGTTTTGCACCTGCCGCGAGCCCCGCGACGCCGTCTTTCAGCGAGTTACCGGGGGTAATCTGCCAGAACCTGTGGCGTGGATACCAGCAGAGAGCCGAGGCCGTCGTGGCGCCGGGCGGCGTTCTGATCGCAGACCCAAAGGCGCGTAATCGAGCGATCAATGCGGCGTACGCTCGATTGTGGTTGGAAGATCAGCGTTTCCAATGGGCAGGCCTCGCGGCGTTCGCCTCCAAGCAGGTGGGTTGTGGGTTGTTGCATGCGGCTGATTCGATCGAAAAGATCGATGCCCAGCAGGAGGCAAAACGGCGTCGGGTCGAGGCACTCAGGAAGCAGCCTGCTGGCTTGTTCGGATGGGCTAGCAAGAGTAAGCAGCAAGCGAGAGCGCGGGAGCTTGAGCAGGCTGAACGGGATTACGAAGAGGCCCGTCGCAACAATCCGACATGGTGGCTCGACGTGCGGAGCCCGAACGAATCGTTATCACTCATACAGGAGCAACTCCAGTACGTGCACGACATGCTGGCGCTGGGCAATACCACGCTGTTTCTGGATGTGTTTCCACTACATGCTTTTTACAAAGAGCGAGGGTTGTCGGCGCTCAAGACTTGCCTCGCTTCACGGAAAGACATATTTGGGCATGTACAACAACCTGTGTTGTGGCCGATCGACCAGGAAAAACTGGAGTTTGGCACTTACCATGAGGAAATACTGCAGGCCTTTGCGGCCATTGAGGCTGGCAACATTGCCGAAAGTGTTGTGCATCTGGCTTGGCACGAACAGCAGAACATCCTGCAATCGGCAATGTACAGCGACGAGCAATTGGTATTTCTGCTACGCAGTAATCACGTCGCCTATGTCACAGGCATCCCTTCCGGCGCTGCTACAGCCGTCGAGCTGACGCTGGCCAGTCAGTGCCGCCCCAGCGAAGACGGTCGCACCGTTGACTTCAGCAGCGATTACTCTGCCAACCTGGCCGATATCCATCAACGCATGACCTTTGTGCTCAAGGCCGCGAAGCAATTTGATGAGCTCCTGCGGCGCTCTGATCGCCATCTCATCGAACAGGCAATTCTCGACATAGCCGCAGGCCGGGGCGTGCGATGAGTCTGCTGCGACGCATGGGGTGGCGGCGCAGGATTTTGTCACTTGCGGTTGCGGCTCTGCTGGTAGTGGCAGCAATCCGAGCGCTTTCGGATGAACCGGAGATTGCACTGGTGATTGGCGAGCCTTGGGAAACCATGCGCGAGCGCTCCAGCGCGGCCATTGACCCTGCCATTCCTGGGCAGTTTTGGGGGCGATTACCCAAGTCGGATGCTCGTCTTCGCTTCCTGGATCCTCAGTTCGGATTCGGGACCCCGCTGGCTCGCTTTTTCACGGTCAGTTTCGATCGTGATGGGTTAGTCAGAAGTCTGCGCATGTCCCCGCAAATCGAGCCGCTGTTACTCGACGATACCCTCAAAGTCGTGCTGGATTTGCAGGCGCAATGGCGCCACGGTGGCTGGATACCCATTCGGGTCGGTGACGACCCACCTTTTGCTGACACTCCCGAATGGCGGGCCCGATTACGAGACGTGAACAAAGGCGGCACGTCTACCTGGCAAGCGGGTAATCAGTATCAAGTGATGTTGGTGGTCAATCGCTTTAGAGACGACAAGCGTCCGACAGAGGAGCGTTATCTCATCAAGCTACAAGTTGCCAGGCCGTGGGTAAATCCTTGACTCGCGCATCGAGGAACTCAGGAAGGCGGAAACCTATCAGGTCGAGACTTTATTCAGCCCGATGATTATTTAATGGAGTAAATATACGTGGTGTTACGTATCCTTTGGCCAGTTATGTATCTAATCGGAGGTGTCTTGCCTGCTTTTGGATTGGCCCTGCTAAGCTCGTACTTAATGATGTTTGGTGAAACCCTCGGTATAATAATAGGCATACTTGCCTGGTCGGGAACTACAGGGCTTGCTCTAGCTGCGCTGAATAGACCTAGTACTACGGTGTATTACCGCAGACGCATTATATCGCTAATGCTAATAATGGGGCTGATAGCTATCTCCATCCCGCTAATAGGTTCACTGACCCATCCCGGCAGTAATATCTGGTTTAACGTGGCATTGATTAGCCCCACATTGCTGGCGCTCCTCTATCTGGGAGAGATGTTGCGGACTTCTAACTCTTGCAATTGACGAATCTGGCTTTTGACTCGGTTCTGAATATGCCTTCGGGAATACACTGGTAAATTAAGCACTAAATAGACGCTGCAAAAAAATGCCCCGCACTTGGCGGGGCATTTTCATGTTCGACGGTTAACGCTTACAGCCCGTCCAACATCGCTTTGTTACGCACAGCACCCTTGTCGGCGCTGGTCGCCAGCAGGGCGTAGGCTTTCAACGCAGTGGTCACTTTACGTGGACGCACTTCCACCGGTTTCCAGCCTTTCTTGTCCTGCTCGACCCGGCGTGCCGCCAGTTCTTCGTCGCTGACCAACAGGTTGATCGAGCGGTTCGGAATGTCGATCAGCACTTTGTCGCCGTCCTGTACCAGGCCGATTGCGCCGCCAGCAGCGGCTTCAGGCGAAGCGTGGCCGATGGACAGGCCCGAGGTACCGCCAGAGAAACGGCCGTCGGTGAGCAGGGCGCAAGCTTTGCCCAGGCCTTTGGATTTCAGGTACGACGTCGGGTAGAGCATTTCCTGCATGCCCGGGCCGCCTTTCGGGCCTTCGTAGCGAATGATGACGATGTCGCCTTCTTTCACTTCGTCCGCGAGGATGCCGCGTACGGCGCTGTCCTGGCTTTCGAAGATCTTGGCGTTGCCTTCGAACACGTGGATCGACTCGTCGACGCCGGCGGTTTTCACCACGCAGCCGTCCAGGGCGATGTTGCCGTACAGCACGGCCAGGCCGCCTTCTTGCGAGTAGGCGTGCTCGACACTGCGGATGCAGCCGTTTTCACGGTCGTCGTCCAGGGTTTCCCAACGGGTCGACTGGCTGAACGCGGTTTGCGTCGGGATGCCCGCTGGGCCGGCCTTGAAGAAGTGATGCACCGCTTCGTCGGTGGTCTGGGTGATGTCCCACTTGGCGATGGCTTCTTCCATGCTGCGGCTGTGCACGGTCGGCAGCTGGGTGTGCAGCAAACCACCACGGGCCAGCGAGCCGAGGATGCTGAAGATGCCGCCAGCGCGGTGCACGTCTTCCATGTGGTACTTCTGGATGTTCGGCGCGACTTTGCACAGTTGCGGTACGTTGCGCGAAAGGCGGTCGATGTCGCGCAGGTCGAAATCGATCTCGGCTTCCTGGGCGGCAGCCAGCAAGTGCAGGATGGTGTTGGTGGAACCGCCCATGGCGATGTCCAGGGTCATGGCGTTTTCGAACGCCTGGAAGTTGGCGATGTTGCGCGGCAACACCGACTGATCGTTCTCGCCGTAGTAACGCTTGCACAGCTCGACGATGGTGCGGCCGGCCTGCAGGAACAGCTGCTCGCGGTCGCTGTGGGTAGCCAGGGTCGAACCGTTGCCCGGCAAGGCCAGGCCCAGGGCTTCAACCAGGCAGTTCATCGAGTTGGCGGTGAACATGCCGGAGCACGATCCGCAAGTCGGGCAAGCGCTGCGCTCGTACTCAGCGACTTTCTCGTCAGAAGCGCTGGAGTCGGCGGCGATCACCATGGCGTCGACCAGGTCGAGGCCGTGGCTGGCCAGTTTGGTCTTGCCGGCCTCCATCGGGCCGCCGGAGACGAAGATCACCGGGATGTTCAGGCGCAGGGACGCCATCAGCATGCCAGGGGTGATCTTGTCGCAGTTGGAGATGCAGACGATGGCGTCGGCGCAGTGGGCGTTGACCATGTACTCGACGGAGTCGGCGATGATCTCGCGGCTCGGCAGCGAATACAGCATGCCGTCGTGGCCCATGGCGATGCCGTCATCGACAGCGATGGTGTTGAATTCTTTAGCCACACCGCCAGCGCGTTCGATTTCACGAGCGACCAGTTGGCCCAGGTCCTTGAGGTGGACGTGGCCCGGTACGAACTGGGTGAAGGAGTTGGCAATGGCGATGATCGGCTTCTTGAAGTCGTCATCTTTCATCCCCGTGGCGCGCCACAGTGCGCGGGCGCCGGCCATGTTGCGGCCGTGGGTGGATGTTTTCGAGCGGTAATCAGGCATGAAGCACTCCGGGCGGCTAATCAGGTATCAAAAGGGAAGTGAGCTTCTATTGACGTCTGGAACACCCGGAAATGGCCGTGTGTCCGGAAGTTGCCGATAACTTTGCGGGATCGCCGCGCGCTTCAGCTTGAGCTCATAAACCCGCCGGGGGATGACTGGCGATGAATGTTCGCGATTCTACACGGCTGGCGGCTGGAGGGAATGGCTCCACGCATTCACAAGACGTTCGGCGACCGCCCCTGTAGGCGCGAGCTCGCTCGCGATGAACCCGAGAACGCCGCGGGGCATCAGGTTCCCCGCGTTATCGTTGACCACCATCGCGAGCTCGCTCCTACAGTATTAAAGCCACATGGCATCCCACAGCGGGTAGTCTCCAACCCGAGTCACTAGTCCGGCCCGCAAAGGGTTGGCGATGATGTATCGGGCGGCTGCTTTCAGGTCTTCCTCGCGGCGCAGGGCTCGGTCGAAGTAGCCCTTTTGCCATAGCGTTTCGTGGCGACCTCTTTGCTGGTTGATGGCGCGAGCACTTCTGGATTTGGCCGCCTGCATCAGTTTCGGCAAATCACCGTTGTGCAATTCAACCAGCCAATGAAAGTGATCCGGCATGAGCACCCAGGCTATCGAGGTGGCATTGCCGGCTTCATGAGCTCTTCTGAATTCGTTCACTACCAAACGTCCAACGTACAAATCATTGAAGATCGGTTGCCGTTCATGGGTGACTGCGGTCAGGAGATAGATGCGCCCGGGTTCCGAGCGGCGGCCAGTACGTAAACGGTTAGCTTGTGGGGTGTTGGACATTCCGTTGTCCTCTTCTGTGGTTAGAAGAGAAACGGTAGGCGCGGAATGGGAGGTTGCCGCTTCGACTGTGGGTCAGGATGTGTCGTGCACTGTAGGCGCGAGCTAGCTCGCGATGAACCCGAGAACGCCGCGGGGCATCAGGTTCCCCGCGTTATCATTGACGACCATCACAAGCAACCAAGCGTCGACAGGCTGCCCCCTGCAGTCAGTGCCCTATCCTGGCATTCGTCAGCAACCCCCAAAGGCTGAATGCGATGAAGCTTCCCGCAATGGTCATCAGCAAATTGTCCCCGGTTTGTGCGAGCGCAGCGCTGCTGACCGCGGCGGTGATGAACATAATGCTATTGCCCGCAGAGGCTGCCGTTCCAGCGCTGCTTGAGAACAGCAACATTGCTGCGGAAATAGCGGCAGGTCGCACCAGGGTGACTGCCAGAGCACTGATCAGCATCGGTATGAGCAGGGTGATGGTTGTCATCGCTTCATAACTGACGATCAATGCTAACAACACACCAGCGACACCCAGCAATCCAAGCCCGATGTTGATTTGCAGCGTGAGGGAGATATGTTTCTGCACGGCGCTGGCAACTACTCCGCCAAGGAAATAGGCCAACCCATACACCATAAGCACCAGCGCGTACTGGTATTCGGATAACTTGAACTCATCCATGAAAATCAACGGCGTCACGCTGATCAATGCGAAATAACAAGCAAACACTAACGCGGCAATCCACCAGTAGCGAATGAAGTCTCGACTTCCAGCAATGGATTTCAGTGTGCGTAGAACGGAAACGGATGTTCTTTGATGGCTGACTGCTTTGGAGGGCAGTATTACTTGGGCATGGATGAACATGCCGAGCGCCATGAGCGCAAAGCCATAAAAACTTCCCTGCCAATCGAACGTGGTTTGCAACCATGATCCCAATAGCGGCGACAGTGCAACAAAGGAGCCGCTCAGTGTCATGTAATAAATTCGCACTCGAGCCCGATCCTGTTCTTCGAACAAGTCTTCTACCAGTGCATGGCCCAGCACAAAGAAACCACACCCGATTGCCTGGATGGCGCGAAATAACAGGAAGCCCGGATAGTCCGTTGCCAACACGCACCCTATCGAGCCGAGCGTAGAAACAACGATGCAACCAAGAAGAACTTCCTTACGCCCCAACTTATCTGAGAGCGGGCCGGTTATTAATTGAGAAATCGCAAAAACCAGCGTGAACAGGCTGGTGGATAGGGCGATTTCTGCGGTTGAAGTGTTGAATTCCTCAGCCAAGGCAGGAAAAGAAGGCAGGAGGATATTCAGCGGGAAAAAGCTGATTAACGAAATATTGGTAATGAGGATAAAGCGGGAGGCTCGTTGGCGTTTCAGGTCGCCACTTAGAGCAGGGTAAGAGGACTCAGACATTGTTTTTGTTTTCCGGAGTGATCAAGCGGTCATGCTTGAAACCAGAAACCGATACTAGTCTGGGACGTAGGGAATACAATCAAAAGCGCTGTAGGGAGTTTCCCGTTTTGATGCGGGATTATCCCGAAGGAAATAACCCTGTAGGAGCGAGCTTGCTCGCGATAAACCCAAAGACTCCGCTGGGTGTCAGGCTTCCAGCGTTATCGTTGACGATCTTCGCGAGCAAGCTCGCTCCTACAGTGGTCTGGGTTGTTAGCTGTTTGGCAACAACCGGCAAGTAATGCTCTTGATGTAGCGGGTTTCCGGGATGGCCGGATGCACCGGATGATCCGGGCCCTGACCACCACGTTCCAGCATCTGGATGTTGCGGTCCAGGTGACGGGCGCTGGTCAGCAGGATGTTCTGCAGGTCGTCTTCCGGCAGGTGCATCGAGCAGGATGCGCTGAACAGGATGCCGTCCTTGGTCAGCAGGCGCATGGCTTGCTCGTTCAGGCGGCGGTAGGCGCCTTCGCCGTTCTTCATGTCTTTCTTGCGTTTGATGAACGCCGGCGGGTCGGCCACGATCACGTCGAAGCGTTCTTCGCTGGCTTTGAGCTCTTTGAGGGCTTCGAACACGTCGCCTTCGATGCAGGTCATTTTTTCGGCGAAGCCGTTCAGCGCGGCGTTGCGCTCGACGCCGTCGAGGGCGAAGGCCGAGGCGTCGACGCAGAACACTTCACTGGCGCCGAACGCGGCAGCCTGCACGCCCCAGCCACCGATGTAGCTGTAGAGGTCCAGTACGCGCTTGCCCTTGGCGTAAGGCGCCAGGCGTGCGCGGTTCATGCGGTGGTCGTAGAACCAGCCGGTTTTCTGGCCCTGGATGACCGGGGCTTCGAACTTCACGCCGTTCTCTTCGAGGGCAACCCACTCCGGCACCAGGCCGAACACGGTTTCGACGTAGCGGTTGAGGCCTTCGGCGTCACGGGCGGCGGAGTCGTTCTTGAACAGAATGCCGCTTGGCTTGAGCACTTGGGTCAGCGCCGCGATCACGTCGTCTTTATGGGCTTCCATGGTCGCCGAAGCGATCTGCACCACCAGGATGTCGTCGAAACGGTCAACCACCAGGCCTGGCAACAGGTCGGAGTCGCCGTAGACCAGGCGATAGAACGGCTTGTCGAACAGACGATCGCGCAGGGACAGCGCCACGTTCAGGCGGTGCACCAGCAGCGATTTGTCCAGCGGCAGCTTGATGTCGCGCGACAGCAAACGGGCGCAGATCAGGTTGTTCGGGCTCATGGCAACGATGCCCAGCGGCTTGCCGCCGGCGGCTTCGAGGATCGCCTGGTCGCCGGCCTTGAAACCGTGCAAAGGCGTAGCGGCTACATCGATTTCGTTGCTGTAGACCCACAAGTGGCCGTTGCGCAGACGGCGGTCGGCGTTGGCTTTGAGGCGCAGGCTAGGCAGGGACATGACGTCGCTCCGGAAAAAAGAGCGGGAGTATAGCGTGTTGCGCAAGGCCACGGCATGGTGGATGGACATGCGGTGGGCAGGGCCGGCCAGGATGAAACTTCAGGCGATGGGCCGTACAAGGTTTCGGATCCAACTGTTAGAAGCTAGAATCTGCGCCTGACCCAGAGTGTGTACTTATGTCCCAAGAGCTGACTTCCGAACAGATCCAACACGCCCTGCAGGGCATCAGCGTACCGGCCCAGCCGCAAATCATGGTGGATTTGCAGATGGAGCAGTACATGCCCGACCCGGATCTGGAAGTCATCGCCAAACTGATCTCCCAGGACCCGGGCCTTTCCGGTTCCCTGCTGAAGATCGTCAATTCGCCGTATTACGGGCTGAGCAACAAGATCGCCTCGATCCAGCGCGCGGTGAATCTGCTGGGCAGCCGCTCGGTCATCAACCTGATCAACGCGCAGTCGATCAAGGGCGAGATGAACGACGACACCATTGTCACCCTCAACCGTTTCTGGGACACCGCCCAGGACGTGGCAATGACCTGCCTGACCCTGGCCAAGCGCATCGGCGTTGAAAACGGCGATGAAGCTTATGCGCTCGGTTTGTTCCACGATTGTGGCGTACCCTTGATGCTCCAGCGTTTTCCCGAGTACATGGGCGTTCTGGAACAGGCCTATGCCAACGCCAGTGCCGAATGCCGGGTGGTGGACACGGAGAATCAGGTGTTCAATACCAATCATTCGGTGGTCGGGTATTACACGGCCAAGTCCTGGCGCCTGCCGGAGCACGTGAGTGCGGCGATCGCCAATCACCACAATGCCCTGGCGATCTTCAGCGATGAATCTTCGCGCAACAGTTCCTTGAAGAACCTGCTGGCGATCCTGAAGATGGCCGAGCACATTTGCGCGTCGTACCGGGTGCTGGGCAATCAGACCGAAGATCACGAGTGGAACAGCATCGCGCCGCTGGTGCTCGATTATGTCGGCCTCTCGGACTACGACTTCGAGACCCTCAAGCAGACGATCCGCGACCTCGGCACTCATCGCTGAGTGTCGGAACTTTAAGGGCCCTGAGCCTGATCCGAGAGCACCATGCCTGAATTGCCAGAAGTCGAAACCACCCGTCGCGGCATCGCGCCGTACCTGGAAGGCCAGCGTGTCAGCCGGGTGATCGTGCGTGACCGTCGCTTGCGTTGGCCAATCCCCGAAGACCTCGATGTGCGGTTGTCCGGGCAGCGCATCGTACTTGTGGAGCGGCGCGCCAAATACCTGCTGATCAATGCCGAAGTCGGCACCTTGATCAGCCATTTGGGCATGTCAGGCAATTTGCGTCTGGTAGAGGCCGGGTTGCCGGCGGCCAAGCATGAGCATGTGGACATCGAACTGGAGTCGGGCCTGGCCCTGCGTTACACCGACCCGAGGCGCTTCGGTGCAATGCTCTGGAGCCTCGATCCGCTCAATCATGAATTGCTGATCCGCCTGGGGCCGGAACCACTGACCGACCTGTTCGACGGCGAGCGCCTGTTCCAGCTGTCCCGTGGACGCTCGATGGCGGTCAAGCCGTTCATCATGGATAACGCGGTGGTGGTGGGCGTCGGCAATATCTATGCGACCGAAGCGTTGTTCGCCGCTGGAATCGACCCGCGCCGCGAAGCCAAGAGTATTTCCCGTGCGCGCTATTTGAAACTGGCAATCGAGATCAAGCGCATCCTGGCGGCCGCCATCGAGCGCGGCGGTACCACGCTGCGGGACTTTATCGGTGGTGACGGTCAGCCTGGTTATTTCCAGCAGGAACTGTTCGTGTACGGTCGCGGCGGCGAGCACTGCAAAGTCTGTGGCACGGGCCTGCGGGAAGTGAAGCTCGGGCAACGCGCCAGCGTTTTTTGCCCGCGCTGTCAGAGCTGACAGTCAGTTACAGCTTCAGTGAGGCTGATGACGCCTTCGCGAGCAAGCCCGCTCCCACAGGGGGAACGCATTCCAGATGTGGGAGCGGGCTTGCTCGCGAAGGCGGCCTGACAGGCGCCGAATGACTTAAGCCTTACCGGTAATCTTGCGGTACTTCTCCATCAACTGTTCTTCAGTCTCCGGATGGGCTTCGTCCAGTGGAATGCAATCCACCGGGCAGACCTGCTGGCACTGCGGTTCGTCGTAGTGGCCGACACACTGGGTGCACAGGTTCGGGTCGATCACGTAGATCTCTTCGCCTTGGGAAATGGCGGCGTTCGGGCACTCGGGTTCGCAGACGTCGCAGTTGATGCAATCGTCGGTGATGATCAGGGACATGCTAACTCCAGCCGGGGCGGCAGGCCCGGGCGCAATAAACCAATGCGCTTAATTGTGCCGCATTGGCGCTGTAGGAGCGAGCCTGCTCGCGAAAAACCTGAGAACGCGGAGGGGTGTCAGGTTTCCCGCGTTATCGTTGACGTCCATCGCGAGCAGGCTCGCTCCTACAGTTTGCGGGGATTATTTCTTGAAACGTTCGGTCAGGGCGTCCGCCACCACGGGGTGCACGAACTTGGTGATATCGCCGCCCAGGGCAGCAATTTCACGGACCAGCGTCGAAGAGATGAACGAGTAACGTTCGGACGGGGTCAGGAACAGGCTTTCCACATCCGGCGCCAGCTGGCGGTTCATGTTGGCCAGCTGGAACTCGTATTCGAAGTCCGACACCGCGCGCAAACCACGCAGGAACACGTTGGCATTCTGCTCTTTGGCGAAGTGCGCCAGCAGCGTCGAGAAGCCGACGACTTCAACGTTCGGCAAATGTTTAGTGACCTCGCGCGCCAGTTCTACCCGTTGTTCCATAGGAAACAGCGGGTTTTTCTTCGGGCTCGCGGCGACGGCGATGATCACGTGATCGAACAGGCGCGAGGCGCGTTCGACCAGATCGCCATGGCCCTTGGTAATAGGGTCGAAGGTACCTGGGTACAACACTCGGTTCATCGCGTCGTCCTGGCGGGAATCCGTTGGGGAGTCGGATGGTATCGCAGCCTTCCCGGTCGGCCAAGTCGCCTGTTGGGTAAGAAAGCACTATAGACGATGGGAATTATCGTCATTTTCATGGGTTTTTTAAACGATCGGCCAAGGATGTCGCCAGTTGCGCCGTCAGTCCGTAGACTGACAGCTGCGGGTTGGCGCCAATGCTGGTGGGGAACAGCGAGCCGTCGTGGATCGACAGGTTGCCCAGTTGATGATGCCGGCCAAGGCTGTCAGTCACCGCAGTTTCCGGGCTTTCGCCCATGGCACAACCGCCCATTACATGGGCGCTGCCCAGGCGCGTGCGATACAACTCCAGGCTCAGGCCGTCGATCAGCGAGCGGGCTTCGGCGAGGGTCTTCACGTAACGGGCATCGGCGTGCATCGGCATGACGGCCTTGGCACCACCGGCAAACTGGATCTCGGCCATGGTATGGAACGCCCGGCGCAATCCATCCCAGGCGTAAGGCGAGAGCTGATAATCCAGCACCGGCGTGTCGTCGCTGCGCAATTCGACGCTGCCTCCGGGGCTGTCCGGGTGAAAACCGTCCCGCAGCAGCGCCAGCATGGCGTGGGTATGGGGCAGGTTGGCCATGTGCTGCGAGTTTTCCTGGCCGAAACCACCGAGCAGTGTCGTGGCCAGCGCCGGGTGCAGGGGCGGGACTTCCAGTTTGTAGGACATCTTGCCGGTGGTGCCGTCCTGCCATTGGAAATGGTCGGAATAGATCGACTGCGGCGCGCCGTAGAACGGGTTGACCACTTCGTCGAACAGCGCGGCAGACATGTTCACCGGGTGCAGGAACGTACGTTTGCCAAGGCGCTTGTGCGGGTCGGGTGCCCCGGAGCGCATCAGCAAGGCCGGGCTGTTGATGCCGCCACCGGCCAGCACGAAATGCCGCGCCTTGACCGTGATGGTGCGTCCGGTCGGTGCGACGCAGCGCTCATCCATCGCCGAACATTGCAGGCCGGTAACCTTGTCGCCGCTGATCATGAGTTTTTCGGCGCGGGCCAGGTAAAGCAGCTCGCCGCCCTTTTCCAGGGTGGCTGGAATGGTGGTGACCATCATCGATTGCTTGGCGTTGGTCGGGCAGCCCATGCCGCAGTATCCGAGGTTCCAGCAGCCGCGAACGTTGCGCGGGATGACGTGCCAGCTGTAGCCCAGCGCCTGGCAGCCCTTGCGGATCACATCATTGTTGGCGTTGGGTGGCACCATCCACGGCGCGACGCCCAGGCGTTGTTCCATTTGTTCGAACCACGGCGCCATTTCCGCCGGGCTGTGGCCCTTGACGTTGTGCTCTTTGGCCCAGTGCTCCAGGGTTGGCTCCGGGGTGCGGAAACTGGAGGTCCAGTTGATCAACGTGGTGCCGCCCACCGCCCGGCCCTGGAGGATGGTGATCGCCCCGTCCTTGCTCATGCGACCAATGCCTTCCTGATAAAGGCTGGTGTAGGCCTGGTCTTCGAGCAGCTTGAAGTCGCTGCTGGTCTTGAGCGGGCCTTCCTCGATCAACAACACCTTGTAGCCGGCCGCGCTGAGGATTTCAGCCGTGGTACCGCCGCCGGCACCGCTGCCGATGATCGCCACGTCCGCTTCGAGTGTCAGGTCCTGGGTCAGTTGCGAGCCGTCGTAGGTTTTCCAGCCTCGGGCCATGCCTTCGCGGAACGGGTCGGGTACGGGCATCTTCGGGTTCTCTTGTTGTTATGGGTTGGATGCAGTGGAAGGGGGACGCGGTCAATGTGGGAGCGGGCTTGCTCGCGAAGGGGTCGACTCAGTTTCAAACAGTTGGCGGCCCGGGATACCCACAATGCGCCCACGATTCCTTGCGCCCGTACCAGGCCATCATCACCAGTTGCAGCAAGGAACTGTGACCCATGCGCAGCAGGCTCAGCGAGCTGTTTTCCCAGCGCTCGAGAAAATGCCGGATATCGTCGGCGCTGGCGTTTTCCCAGCTGCCCCAGATTCCGGTCAGCGGCCCGCGGGTCACGGCCATGCCCAGCACATCGAACAGTTGTTGGGTCAGCTTGAGCATTTCCGGCGACAGGTGGGCGAGGCTGTAATCCAGGCTTTTCAGTGTGCCTTCGACAGACTCTGGCATCCTTTCGGAGGCCACGGCGCCCTCGAGCATGACCGGAATCAACGCCCGCAAAAACAGCAGGTCGCCGCTGCGTAACGTGGTGAAACCACTGGCCGGGACGCTCGAGGAACAGCCGCTGAGGCTGGCTCCGAGCCCGGCGGTGGCAAGGAAAGCTGTAGCGCCGAGGCTGAATTTAAGCAACCCGCGCCGTGACAGCGCGGGTGAATCGGACAGGCTTGGGTTCATTGTTGTTATTACCCGACGGTGACGATCGTTAGCGGATGAACAGCTTCTGGATCAGCTTCTGGATGGATTTGCCGTATGGCGGGTAGATCAGCTTCGCCGCGTTGAACCGCTGTTTGATCAACACTCCCTTGGCCTTACTGAACGTCAGGAAGCCTTCATGGCCGTGGTAATGGCCCATGCCCGAGGCGCCGATGCCGCCGAACGGCATGTCGTCCTGGGCGACGTGCAGCAGCGTGTCGTTCAGGCACACGCCGCCGGAATGGGTTTCGTGCAGCACGCGCTGTTGTTCGCGCTTGTCGTAGCCGAAGTAATACAGCGCCAGTGGGCGAGGGCGCTGGTTGATGTAGGCAAATGCCTGGTCCAGATCCTTGTACGGCACGATCGGCAGCAGCGGCCCGAAGATTTCGTCCTGCATCACCGTCATGTCGTCAGTGACATTGAGTAGCAGGCTATGGCTCATGCGGCGGCCCTGGCCCTGGTCGAACAGCGGCATCAGCAGCGCACCCTTGCTGGTGGCGTCGCTGACGTAACCGTTGAGGCGCGTCAGTTGTCGTTCATTGATGATCGCGGTGTAGTCCGGGTTGTCCGCCAGCGTCGGATAAAACCCGCGGACGGCGCAGCGATAGGCTTCGACGAAACCTCCGACGCGGTCCTCCGGCACCAGCACATAGTCCGGGGCTACGCAGGTCTGGCCGGCGTTCAGGGTCTTGCCGAAGGCGATGCGTTCGGCGGCGTCCTTGAGCGGTACGTCGCGAGAAACGATGGCCGGGGATTTGCCGCCCAGTTCCAGGGTCACCGGGGTCAGGTTTTCCGCGGCGGCGCGCATCACGTGCTTGCCGATGCTGGTAGCACCGGTGAACAGCAGGTGATCGAACGGCAGGCGTGAAAACGCCACGCCCATATCAGCCTCGCCCAGGACCACGCAAACCAGGTCTTCGGGGAAAAATCGCGCCAGCAACTGCTTCATCAGCAGGCCGGTCGCGGGCGTTGATTCACTGAGCTTGAGCATCACCCGATTGCCTGCCGACAGTGCGCCGACCAACGGACCGATGGCCAGGTACAGCGGGTAGTTCCACGGCACGATGATCCCGACCACGCCCAGCGGCTGGTAAACCACTTTCGCCGAAGCCGGCTGGAAGGCAACACCGACCTTGCGTCGTGAAGCGCGCATCCAGCCCTTGAGGTGACGGCTGGCGTAATGGATGCCGTGCAGGCTGGGCATCAGTTCGGCGAGCAGGGTTTCATCGGCGCTGCGATGGCTGAAGTCCTGGCTGATCGCATCGATCAGGGCCTGGCGTTCATTGCTCAATAAATCCTTAAGCGCCTTGAGCCATTGCTGACGCTGCGCAGCGGGCGGCATCGGATTGGCGGCGTACGCGGCACGCTGGGCGACAAACAGGGCCTGAAGCTCTTCCAGCGGCTGCTGAAGGTTCTGCATGTAGGAAATGTCAGCAGTCATGGTCGGCTCCGGATTTATTGTAATGAAGCACTTTTTAGAGTCTATGCTCTAAAAAGTCAAATGACATCCTGGAACAGCTTTGTTTTATCCGCTCGCGGATAGCTCTAAGATGCCCGTCAACGCACTCTGAATTAAAGCTCAAGCCATGGCCCCACGGATCAAAACCAGCGAGCGCATCGTGCAGAACAGCCTGGAGCTGTTCAATCAACAGGGCGAGCGCAGCATCAGCACCAACCACATTGCTGCCCACATGGAAATTTCCCCGGGCAACCTGTACTACCACTTCCCGAACAAGCAGGCGATCATCGCCGTGCTGTTCAGCGAGTACGAAAACCTGGTGGACAGCTTCCTGCGCCCGCCCCAGGGCCGTGCCGCCACGGTGGAAGACAAGCGCTTCTACCTCAAGGAGCTGCTGTCGGCGATGTGGCGCTACCGGTTTCTGCATCGCGATCTCGAACATTTGCTCGACAGCGATCCGGACCTGGCCGACCGCTATCGACGCTTCTCCCAACGCTGCCTGATCCAGGGTGCGGCGATCTACGAAGGTTTTGTCGCTGCCGGCATCCTGAAGATGGACAAGGTGCAGATCGAATCCCTGACGCTCAATGCCTGGATCATCCTCACGTCCTGGGTACGGTTTCTGTGCACCACGCGGGAGAATTCCAGCCATTTGAGCGAACAAGCCATTAAACGCGGTGTGTATCAGGTGCTGGTGCTGGAAGCCGGGTTTGTCACGGATCTGGCCCGCGATGCGGTCAACGCCTTGTTCGAAGAGTTTTACGTCCCCCTGGCCCAGGCGCTTGAGGAAGTGTCGTAGGATCGAAAGCCGATAAACATCACAGGAGCCCGCTATGCCCATTGCGCAACTGATCACCCCGCAAGCACTGGACTTGAAAAAGGACCAGCCGGGGCTGGTGATTCTGGATTGTCGTTTTGCTCTCGAAGACCCGGTTTATGGCCAGCGTAGCTATGCCGAAGGGCACATCGCCGGTTCGAGTTATGCCGACCTTGAGCGTGATCTGAGTGGTGCTGTGGTCAAGGGCGTGACCGGGCGTCATCCGTTGCCCGAGCCAGCGCAATTGATCGAGCGCCTGCAAGCCTGGGGCATCAATGCCGATAGCGAAGTGGTTCTGTATGACGACGGTCCGGGTGCCTATGCGGCGCGGGCCTGGTGGTTGCTGGCATGGTTGGGCAAGCGCGACGGTGTATTCATCCTCGATGGCGGTCTCAAGGCCTGGCATGCGGCCGGTTTGCCACTGAGCCTGGATGCGCCGGCGATCGCCCGTGGCGCCTTCACCGGCAGTCCTGACAT
Organism: Pseudomonas sp. WT-JTC; assembly: GCF_056711565.1. Classification (NCBI taxonomy): domain Bacteria; kingdom Pseudomonadati; phylum Pseudomonadota; class Gammaproteobacteria; order Pseudomonadales; family Pseudomonadaceae; genus Pseudomonas; species Pseudomonas sp. WT-JTC. The sequence goes on along the minus strand of NZ_CM160042.1, from coordinate 6,291,313 downwards.
GGCGTTGCTGATCAGTGCCGGGCAGTTGCAAAAGCGCCTCGCCCGGCCGGAACTGACCTTGCTCGATGCCCGTGCACTGCCGCGTTTCAAGGGCGAAGTGGAGCCGATCGACCCGGTAGCCGGGCACATTCCCGGTGCCCAGTGCGCGGCATTTACCGACAACCTGGGCAGTGACGGGCGTTTCCTGCCGGCCGATCAGCTCAAGCAGCGCTTCGCCGCCAAACTGGGTGATCGCTCGCCGAATGATCTGGTGGCGTACTGCGGTTCCGGCGTGACGGCGTGCCACAACCTGTTTGCCTTGTGTCTGGCCGGTTATCCGTTGGCTTCGTTGTATGCCGGGTCGTGGAGCGAGTGGATCAACGAGCCTGCGCGGGGCATCGCCACAGGCGAATAAACACCACATAACCCTGTGGGAGCGGGCTTGCTCGCGAAAGCGGTGTAACAGTCAAAGAAGATGTCGACTGATCCATCGCTTTCGCGAGCAAGCCCGCTCCCACATTGGTTTTCCGTCGCTATCAAGATCCGGGTAATTGCCGGGCTGTGCGATACGCCCCCGGTCCAACCCCATATACCTGCTTGAACTGCCGACTCAGATGGCTCTGGTCGGCAAACCCCAGTTGCGTTGCGACTTCCAGCGGTAAACAACCACTTTGCAATAACCCGCGCGCCCGGGCGATGCGCTGCTGCATCAGCCAGGTGTGCGGCGGCATGCCGGTGGCCCGGCGGAACACCCGGGCGAAATGGAAGGGCGAAAGGTTGACCGCCGCCGCCAGTGTCTCCAATGAGGGCGGTGCTGCCAGTTGCGCGTGCAGCAATTCCTTGGCCAGGCTCACGGCCCGATGTTCCTTGCCAGGCTTAGCGGCATCGGGGACCGCCGCATGGCGTTGTAACAGCGACAGCATCAGCTCGCGCCAGGCGGTTTGCTGTTGCAGCGCGGTGGCGGGGCTTTCCAGCAAGCGGTGCAATTGACAGAAACCGCTCACCAGATCCTGGTCGCGATACAGCGTGGCGCCGAAGGCTGGCGGGTTGTGGGTTGGCAGTTCGAGTTCGGCCAACAGCGAGAGTATCTGTTCGCTGTCCGGATAAAACGCCCGGTATAGCCAGCCATCCTCCGTACCCTTGTGGCCGGTGTGCAATTCATCGGGGTTGATCAGCACCAGCGTGCCGCTGCCCGCCAGGTGTTCGGCGCCGCGATAGCGATAACGCTGGGCGCCGGCCATGATCATGCCGATCACATAGCCGTCATGCACATGGGGAGCGAAGCGATGATCGATGTAGCGGGCGGACAACAACTCGACCCCGGCCAGTGGCGGGGTTTGCCAGAAATGGATCGACTCGCCTTGGTCCGCTTCCATGATTCAAGCGCGCCCTACGGCGGCCAGCCACTCGGGGATGCGCCGTTCCAGGTAGTAACCCGGCTGCCTGAGCGTGCCGTCGACGAAACCGACATGCCCACCCTTGGCTTGCAGTTCGAATTGCGTGCAAGCGGACAGCTCATCGACGTGCGGCAGGCTGTGGGGAAACACGAAGGGGTCGTCGGCAGCCTGGATCATCAAGGTCGGCGTACGGATTTCGCCGAGGAAATAGCGGCTGGAGGCCCGGCGATAGTAATCCTCGGCATCGGCGAAACCGTTCAGCGGCGCGGTAACCCGGCCATCGAAATCCCAGAACGTGCGCATGTTTTCCAGTGATCCGAGGGCCGCCAGGGCTGCCAGGCCCTCCTCGCGTCCGTCGTGCTGGAACTGCCGCTGCTTGTTCTTGATGTAGGCGACCATCTCGCGCATGAAGTGCGCCTGGTAAACCTTGGAGAAGCCTTGGCCGATACGGTCGGCGCACTGGTCCAGGCGAAACGGTACCGACACCGCCACGGCCCCCGTCACGCCGCTGTCGCTGCCGGTTTCGCCCAAGTGCTTGAGCAGGACATTGCCGCCCAGCGAGTAACCCACCGCATACAGTGGCGCGAGAGGCCGTTTGGCCCGCAAGTGCCTGATGGTTTCGGCCAGGTCTTCACTGGCGCCGGAATGGTAGCTGCGCGGCAGCAGATTGGGTTCGCCGGAGCAACCGCGCCAATTCAGCGCGACGCTGGCCCAGCCCCGGTCGCCCAGGGCTTTCTGCATCCCGGCCACGTAAGGCGAGTTCGACGAACCGGTGAGCCCGTGCAACACCAGCACCAAAGGCGCGTCTGCGCTGTGTGGGCCGTGCCAGTCCAGATCGAGAAAGTCGCCATCTTCAAGCCACAGGCGTTCGCGTTCGCGGCCGATGTGCACGGTTTTACGCCACAGCGGTCCCCACAAGGTTTGCAAGTGCGGGTTGCCGAGGCCGAAGGCGGGGGTGAAGCGTTCTGGCGGATGAGACACGATCATTCTCGATGCAGCGGTGCGTAGCGCCTACGCACCTTTTTCAGGCCGGTCGGTTAACCGGCGATCTCTGCCATACGTTGCCACAACGAGTAGTAGACGCGCCCGGATTTTTGCTCCCGGTGCAGGCGCCAGTTCTGCGGCAGGCCCAGGGTCGACGGCGCGGACTCGCTTTCGGTGTACACCCATGCATCTTCGGCCAGCCATTGGCGCTCTTCGAGCAACTTGCAAACGGCGGGCAACAGATTCTGGTTGAACGGCGGGTCGAGGAACACCAGGTCGTAGGCTGTTGCGGTCTGGGTTTCCAGATAGCGCAGGGCATCGGCGGTCTGGACCTGGCCGTTGGTGCAACGCAGTGTGCCCAGGTGTTCCTTCAGGCTCGATACCGCAAGGCTGCTGGCGTCCAGCGCCTGACCCATGGCCGCACCACGGGACAAGGCTTCGAGGAACAGCGCGCCACTACCGGTGAACGGGTCGAGCACCTTGGCGCCCGGCACGTACGGTGCGAGCCAGTTGAACAGGGTTTCACGCACGCGGTCCGGCGTCGGGCGCAGGCCCGGGGCGTCGGGGAAGCTCAGCTTCCGGCTGCGCCATTCGCCGCCGATGATGCGCAGCTGGTTTACGCCGTTGTGGACGTTTTTGGCGGGTTTTTTTGGATGGGCCATTAGTGCTCCGGAACCCCGAGCGGCTGCTCGGAAGGTTTATCAGTAGGGGCCGGTAACGGCTGTTGCGACACGGTCGGGCCAGCGCTGACGATGACCATTTTGTCCGTGCTCAGGTGTTTGTTCATGGCGGCTTTGACCTGCTCGACGGTCAAGGCCTGGGACTGTTGCATGAAGTCTTCCAGGTGACTCAACGGCAGGTTGTAGAAACCGATGGCGCCCAGCTGGCCGACGATGTCGGCGTTGCTGGCGGTAGACAGCGGGAAGCTGCCGGCCAGTTCGCGCTTGGCGTCGTCGAGCTCTTTTTCGGTCGGGCCGGTTTTAAGGTAATCGGCCAGCACATCTTGTACCAGCTTCAGGGTGCCTTCGCTCATCTCGGCGCGGGTTTGCAGATTGATCATGAACGGGCCACGCGCCTGCATCGGCGTGAAGCCCGAATACACGCCGTAAGTCAGGCCACGCTTCTCGCGCACTTCGCTCATCAGCCGGGTGCCGAAGCCGCCGCCACCGAGAATCTGGTTACCCATGGACAATGCCGCGTAGTCCGGGTCGTCACGGTCGATACCCAATTGCGCGAGCAACAGGTTGGTCTGCTTGGACGGGAACTCGATATGGTTGACGCCAGCCTTGGGCTCGACTGGTTGCGCGATTTTCGGCAAGGCCGGACCTTTGGGCAGCGCGCTGGAAACCTGTGCGGCAATCGTCTCGGCTTCCGCGCGGGACAGGTCACCGACCAGCGCGATCACCACGTTACCCGCTGCGTAGGCTTTCTCGTGGAACGTACGCAGTTGTGCCGCGGTAATCGCCGGTACGGTTTTCGCCGTGCCGTCGCTGGAATGCGCGTACGGGTGATCACCGTACAAGCGGTTCATCAGTTCCAGGCTGGCCAGTTTGCCGGGGTTCTGTTTCTGGTATTCGAAACCGGCGAGCATCTGGTTCTTGATGCGGGCCAGCGAATCGGCAGGGAAAGTCGGCTTGCCGATGACTTCGGCAAAAAGTTTCAGGGCCGGCTCGCGCTTGTCCTTGGCGCTCAGGCTGCGCAGTGAAGCGATTGCCATGTCCTTATAGGCACCGTTGCCAAAGTCGGCACCCAAGCCTTCGAAGCCCTGGGCAATGGCACCGACGTCTTTGCCGGCCACGCCTTCGTTGAGCATGGCGTTGGTCAACACCGCCAGGCCCGGTGTATTGCCGTCCTGGCTACTGCCGGCAGCGAAGATCAGGCGCATGTCGAACATCGGCAGCTCATGGGCTTCGACGAACAGTACCTTGGTGCCTTCAGCGGTGTTCCAGGTCTGCACGTCGAGCTTGCGGTGGTCCGGTGCCTTGCCGTTGAGTTCGGTCAGCGATTGCAGTTTCTGGCTGGCCTTGGCCTTGTCCAGGGCTTCGCTGGCACTGGTTTCGCCAGGGCGTGACAAATAGAACGCAGCGGAACCGATAACGGCAACGGCGACCAGGCCGATCAGGGCCAGGCGGGAGGGTTTACGCTCACTCATGAGTCGTCTCCAGAGGCAGTACATGGGCGACGCTGAGACGTTCGCGGGTGAAATACAGCTTGGCGGCTTTCTGGATATCTTGCGGTGTCACGCTTTCCAGGTCGGCCAGTTCGGTGTCCATCAGCTTCCATGACAGGCCGACGGTTTCCAGTTGGCCGATGGCAGTAGCCTGGCTGGTGATCGAGTCGCGCTCGTAAACCAGGCCGGCAATGACTTGTGCGCGTACGCGCTCCAGTTCTTCGGCGGTCGGCGCGGTGGTTTTCAGTTGTTCGAGCAGCTTCCACAAACCGGCTTGCGCCTGGGCGATGGTTTTGTGCTTCTGTGAGTTTGGCGATGCCGACAGGGTGAAGAGACTGTCGCCACGGGTATAGGCGTCGTAACTCGACGAGCCGCCGGACACCAGTTCTTCACCGCGCTCCAGTTGCGTCGGGATGCGCCCGCTGTAGCCGCCATCGAGCAGCGCCGAGATCAGGCGCAGGGCGTTGACCAGGCGCTTGTCGTCGGCGGTGGCTATGCCCGGCACGTTGAAGGCCAGCATCAGGCTTGGCAGTTGAGTCTGTACGTGCAGGGTGATCTGGCGCTCGCCGGGTTCGGCCAGTTCCAGCGGTTTTTTCGCGACCGGTACATCACGCTTGGCGATCGGGCCGAAATAGCGCTGGGCCAGAGCCTTGACTTCGTCAGGCGTCACGTCGCCGACCACCACCAGCGTGGCGTTGTTCGGCACATACCAGGTCTGGTACCAGTGGCGCAGCTCTTCGACATTCATTCGCTCAAGGTCGGCCATCCAGCCGATGGTCGGCGTGTGATAGCCGCTGGCCGGGTAGGCCATGGCCTTGAAACGTTCGTAGGCCTTGGACATCGGCTTGTCGTCGGTGCGCAGGCGACGTTCTTCCTTGATGACCTCGATTTCCTTGGCGAACTCGTCGGCCGGCAGGCGCAGGCTGGCCATGCGGTCGGCCTCCAGCTCGAAGGCTACGCCCAAGCGGTCGCGGGCCAGCACCTGGTAGTACGCGGTGAAGTCGTCGCTGGTGAATGCATTCTCTTCGGCGCCGAGGTCGCGCAGGATCAGCGAGGCTTCGCCGGGGCCAACTTTCTCGCTGCCCTTGAACATCATGTGTTCCAGGGCGTGGGACAGGCCGGTATTGCCCGGTGTCTCATAGCTGGAGCCGACCTTGTACCAGACCTGGGAAACCACCACGGGTGCACGGTGGTCTTCACGCACGACTACCTTCAGGCCATTGTCGAGGGTGAATTCGTGGGTGGGTTGCGGGTCGGCAGCCAAGGCCGAAAGGGGCAGGCAAACTGTGCTGAGCAGCAGGCCTGCGGCGCGGCGGGCAAGAGCATTCATTCGTTTTCAAACCTTTGGGGCTGCCCGCTTGTTCTTAGCGTCAGCGGGCGAGAGGGTGCTAGGATACTGATCCGTTTTAGCGGCGGCCACGCCTATCAGGCCTTTATGCTTGATCAGGTTGTATGGGTTTGCGACGGAAGGTGGATATTTATCAACTAAATTCTGCTTTTTCGCCGATTTTGCTGCTTTAGTCCTATGAGAAATCGATTTCTTGAGGCGCCGATGAGCACCTCGACAAAATGTTGCGCGTGAACAAGCTGAGTCAATCGCAGTCTGTTCTGCATCGAATATTTAATTGCCGGGGCGCCATTGGCGCGTCGCTACCGTGAGATAGCCGTCCTCCATGTTTGGTTCCAACGACGACAAGAAGACCCCAGCTGCGGCTGGCGAGAAGAAAAGCCTGTTCGGATGGCTGCGCAAAAAGCCGCAGGAACCCGCCGTCGAACAGCCACAACCCGCTCCTGAGCCAGCGCCTGCCGCGGCTCCGGTAATAGAACAAGCGTCCGCGCCGGTGGTCCTGCCGACTGCAGAGCCAGTACTGCAACAGCAGGTCGAACCTGTCCGCGAAATCATCGGGCAGCCGCTGACTACCGCTGCCGAGCCATGGCTGACCTTACCTGTGGCGGAAGAGGCCGTGGCACTGGTCGAGAATGACCTGGCACCCCATGTGACCCCGCCGATTCCGGCCTCGGCGGCGTTCACGCCGGCACCGGTCCATGCGCCTGTGGTCGAGCCGGTGGTGGCACCCGTCGTTGTGGCTGCACCTGCACCGGTTGCTCCGCCCGTCGTAGCCCCGGTAGTCCCGGTTGTTGCAGCAGCTGCTCCCGTCCCGGCTCCGGTCGAAACCCCGGCCGCGCCGGCACGCACCGAAGAAACCAAGGCCGGTTTCTTTGCCCGTCTCAAGCAAGGCCTGTCCAAGACCAGCGCCAGTATTGGCGAAGGCATGGCCAGCCTGTTTCTGGGCAAGAAGGTCATCGATGACGAGCTGCTTGAAGATCTCGAGACGCGTTTGCTGACCGCCGATGTCGGCGTAGAAGCCACGTCGGTGATCATTCAGCGTTTGACGCAAAAGGTCGCGCGCAAAGAGCTGGCCGACGCCGATGCCCTGTACAAATCCCTGCAAGCCGAGCTGGCCGCCATGCTCAAGCCTGTCGAGCAGCCGCTGAAAGTCACCTCGCAGAACAAGCCGTTCGTGATTCTGGTCGTCGGCGTCAACGGTGCCGGCAAGACCACCACCATCGGCAAGCTGGCGAAGAAACTGCAGCTGGAGGGCAAGAAAGTCATGCTGGCAGCCGGCGATACCTTCCGTGCGGCGGCGGTGGAGCAGTTGCAGGTCTGGGGCGAGCGCAACAAGATCCCGGTGATCGCGCAGCACACTGGCGCTGACTCGGCTTCGGTGATCTTCGACGCCGTGCAGGCCGCCAAGGCTCGTGGCATCGATGTGCTGATCGCCGACACCGCCGGTCGCCTACACACCAAAGACAACCTGATGGAAGAGCTGAAAAAAGTTCGCCGGGTGATCGGCAAGCTCGACGCCGACGCACCTCACGAAGTGCTGTTGGTGCTTGACGCCGGCACCGGCCAGAACGCCATCAACCAGGCCAAGCAATTCAACCAGACCGTCGAACTGACTGGCCTGGCGCTGACCAAGCTCGACGGCACCGCAAAAGGCGGGGTAATTTTCGCCCTGGCCAAGCAATTCGGCCTGCCGATCCGCTACATCGGCGTCGGCGAAGGCATCGACGATTTGCGTACCTTTGAAGCAGAACCCTTTGTCCAGGCATTGTTTGCCGAGCGGGAGCGTTCATGATTCGTTTCGAACAGGTCGGTAAACGCTACCCGAACGGTCACGTCGGCTTGCATGAGCTGAGCTTTCGAGTCCGTCGTGGCGAGTTTCTGTTTGTCACCGGCCATTCCGGTGCCGGTAAATCCACCCTGTTGCGCCTGTTGCTGGCGATGGAGCGCCCGACCAGCGGCAAGTTGCTGCTCGCCGGGCAAGACCTGAGCACCATCAGCAACGCGCAGATACCTTTCCTGCGTCGGCAGATCGGCGTGGTGTTCCAGAATCACCAGTTGCTGTTCGATCGCACGGTGTTCAATAACGTCGCGTTGCCATTGCAGATCCTGGGCCTGTCCAAGGCCGAGATCGCCAAGCGCGTGGACTCGGCACTGGAGCGCGTGGCGCTGTCGGATAAAACCGATCTGTACCCGGGTGACCTGTCCACCGGTCAGCAACAGCGCGTCGGTATCGCCCGCGCCATCGTCCACCGTCCGGCCTTGCTGCTGGCGGACGAACCGACCGGTAACCTCGACCCGCGTCTGGCCGCCGAAATCATGGGTGTGTTCGAAGACATCAACCGTCTGGGTACCAGCGTGCTGATCGCCAGTCACGACCTGGCCCTGATCGCCCGCATGCGTCACCGCATGCTGACCCTGCAACGCGGCCGATTGATCGGCGACGGGGAGGCTGCCGTATGAGTGCTACCCGCAGCCCGAAGGTTTCCGAGCGCGTGGCCCCGAAAGCCGCCGATCCGCAACCGCAAAAGAAAAAACACGACGATGACGACGGGCCGGACTTCGCCACGTTGTTCCGTGCCTGGATCGAAAGCCATCGTGCCAGCCTGGTGGACAGCCTGCGCCGTCTGGGCAAACAACCCATCGGCAGTTTTTTCACCTGCATGGTGATGGCGGTGGCCTTGAGTTTGCCCATGGGCCTGTCACTTTTGCTAAGTAACGTCGAACGTCTGGGCGGTTCCTGGCAGCGCGCGGCACAGATTTCCCTGTATCTGGAAATCGAGGCGAGCCCAGCGCAAGGCGAAGCGTTGCGCGATCAGATCAAGGGTATGCCCGGCGTCGCCGAGGCCGAATATGTTGGCCGGGAGCAGGCGCTGGAAGAGTTCCAGCAACAGTCCGGTCTGGGTGAGGCGCTCAAGGAACTGCCGGAAAACCCGTTGCCGGGCGTGGTGTTGGTAACGCCGACCGAAGTCGACAAGCCAGCCCTTGAAGCATTAAGACAAAAACTTTCCGAGTTGCCGAAGGTACAGCAGGCGCAACTTGATTTAGTCTGGGTCGAGCGTCTGGCCGCCATCCTCAAGCTGGGTGACCGTTTTGTCTTCGGTCTGACCGTGCTCCTGGTTTCTGCATTACTTTTGGTGATAGGCAATACCATTCGTCTTCATATTGAAAACCGCCGCACAGAGATAGAAGTGATTAAACTGGTCGGCGGCACTGACAGCTATGTACGCAGGCCCTTTCTATATATGGGCGCGCTGTACGGCTTCGGTGCGGGGATTCTGTCTTGGGGCGTACTGGCGTTCGGCCTTGACTGGCTGAACGATGCAGTGGTGGGGCTGGCCGGCTTGTACGGCAGTGACTTTGCGCTGGCTGGAGTGCCAGTTGCCGACGGTCTGTCTCTCTTGCTTGGCGCGGTGCTGTTGGGGTATATCGGTGCATGGATTGCAGTCGCACGCCACCTGAGGGAGCTTGCGCCTAAGTAGTATCATTTTGCTCGTATTGACCTTTCAGCGTTTATGGGTTTTAGGGAACTTGTCTTTCGGTTTCCGGTCAATTTTCGCAGTGCTGAACTGCACGAGTTTGTAAGTCGGAGGTTTTTTCGTATGACCAATTCTTTGCAACCTGCATATGCTCTGGTCCCGGGTGCGAACCTGGAGGCCTATGTGCACACCGTCAACAGCATTCCATTGCTGTCGCCGGAGCAGGAGCGTGAACTGGCCGAGAGTCTCTATTATGAGCAGGATTTGGGGGCGGCTCGGCAGATGGTGCTCGCCCACCTGCGTTTTGTCGTACATATCGCCCGTAGCTATTCCGGCTACGGCCTGGCTCAGGCTGACCTGATCCAGGAAGGCAACGTCGGCCTGATGAAGGCCGTGAAACGCTTCAACCCGGAAATGGGCGTGCGCCTGGTGTCCTTTGCCGTGCACTGGATCAAGGCGGAAATCCACGAGTTCATCCTGCGCAACTGGCGCATCGTGAAAGTCGCGACCACCAAGGCCCAGCGCAAGCTGTTCTTCAATCTGCGCAGCCAGAAGAAACGTCTGGCCTGGTTGAATAACGAGGAAGTCCATCGCGTAGCGGAAAGCCTGGGTGTAGAGCCTCGGGAAGTCCGCGAGATGGAAAGTCGCCTGACCGGCCATGACATGGCCTTCGACCCGGCTGCCGAAGCGGACGACGACAGTGCATTCCAGTCGCCGGCCAACTATCTGGAAGACCACCGGTACGACCCGGCGCGTCAACTGGAAGACGCCGACTGGAGCGACAACTCCAACCACAACCTGCACGAAGCGCTGGAAGTGCTGGACGACCGCAGCCGTGACATCCTCTACCAGCGCTGGCTGGCGGAAGAAAAAGCCACGCTGCACGACCTGGCGCAGAAGTACAACGTGTCGGCCGAGCGTATTCGCCAACTCGAGAAGAGCGCGATGAACAAGCTCAAGTTGTCGATCGCCGCGTAACTGGCGAGCAGGCAATAAAAAACGCCCCGATCATTGATCGGGGCGTTTTTGTTTGTGCCCATTTTTCAAGTCCACCCAGGCCCCTGTGGGAGCGGGCTTGCCCGCGATGGTCGTGAACGATAACGCGTAAAGCCAGATGCCCAGCGGCGCACTTGGGTTTTTCGCGAGCAGGCTCGCTCCTACAGGGGAAGGCGTCGTGTTATTGAGACCACGGCGCCCGGCGCGAATCGTTGAGACCTGCCAGATAGCTTCCACCACCCAGCTGACTCATCTGCCGTCGTATCCAGCCGGCACGACGCGCGACGTAGGAAGTAGGGTGACTAGCGCTCCAGACTCGCGGGTTGGGCAATACGGCGGCCAGTAAGCTCGATTGCTGGCGGCTGAGAGTTTTAGCGCTTACACCGAAGTGATACCGGGCTGCTGCCTCTGCACCAAACACCCCTTCATCCCATTCGACGCTATTGAGATAAACCTCAAGAATCCGCTGCTTGGGCCAGAGCACTTCAATCAACGCGGTAAACCAGGCCTCCAGGCCTTTGCGCAGCCAGCTGCGGCCGGACCACAGGAACAGGTTTTTCGAGACTTGCTGGCTCAGGGTGCTGGCGCCGCGGATCGAACCGCCGCGCTCGTTATGGGCAAACGCGGCCTGAATCGCGCCGATATCGAAGCCCCAGTGCTCGGAGAACTTCTGGTCTTCCCCGGCAATCACGGCGACTTTCAGGTCATCGGAGATCTCGTCCCAGGGTTTCCAGGTCCGTTGCAGGTCAATGGGTTCGCCATCGAACCAGGATTCGATCTTGCGCTCGACCATCAGCGCCGTCCCCGGTGGCGGTACCACGCGAAAGATCAGCACCAGCAATACGCTGCCACCCATGAACCAGAGCACGGCCTTGGTGAAAAGACGAAAATAGATACGCAGCATATAGATGGCTTGGCCGAACCCGTTGAGCGGGCCATTATACAGACCCTGTTGATCGAGTCTGACTGGAGTTCTGCATGCTGCGTGGCTTTCTGATGCTGGCCGCTTTTTTCGGCTTCACCGGTGTCGGCCTTGGGGCTTTTGCCGCCCACGGCCTGAAAAGCCGTCTGACCCCTGAATATCTGACGATTTTTCATACCGGCGTCACCTATCAACTGGTGCATACCCTGGCGCTGCTGGGCGTGGCGCTGTTGGCCACGCAGGTTCCCGGCCGTTTGCTCACCTGGGCCGGCGCATCCTTTGCCATCGGCATCCTGCTGTTCTCCGGCAGCCTGTACGTGCTCACGCTGACCGGTGTCAGCAAGCTTGGCATCGTCACCCCGTTCGGCGGCCTGGCCTTCCTCGCGGGCTGGCTCTGCCTGGGCCTCGCCGCCTGGCGACTGACGTGATCCTGTGGGAGCGAGCTCGCTCGCGATGGACGTCAACGGTAACGCTGGAAACCTGACACCCCGAGGTGTTTTCGGGTCCATCGCGAGCAAGCTCGCTCCTACAGGGCCCCATTACAGACGAATGGCTTGGGTCGACCTGACTGATCGGGCTAGAATGCCTGCCCCTAAAAATGATGGCGGCATCCGGCATGCGCATTCAGTTGAACGGCGAATCCTTTGAACTGCCCGACGGTGAAACCGTTGCGGCCCTGCTGACCCGTCTGGACCTGACCGGGCGTCGGGTGGCGGTCGAACTCAATCTGGATATCGTCCCGCGCAGCCAGCACGCAGACACCACGTTGAACGACGGCGACAACGTCGAAGTGGTGCACGCCATCGGCGGCGGCTAGTGGTCTCGGCCGAGTGGCCGCAGAATTCTGCAAGAACCTCACCCCTACAGAGGATTTCCCATGAGCATCGTTCGTAGCGACAAGCCTTTCGTCCTGGCCGGTCGTACTTACCAGTCGCGTTTGCTGGTCGGTACCGGCAAGTACCGTGACATGGAAGAAACCCGCCAGGCCATCGAAGCCTCGGGTGCCGAAATCGTCACTTTCGCCGTGCGCCGCACCAACCTCGGACAGATCGAGGGCGAGCCGAATCTGCTTGAAGTGCTGTCGCCGGATCGCTACACCTTCCTGCCGAACACCGCCGGTTGCTACGACGCTATCGAGGCCGTGCGCACCTGCCGCCTGGCCCGTGAGCTGCTCGATGGCCACAACCTGGTGAAGCTGGAAGTGCTGGCGGATCAGAAAACCCTGTTCCCCAACGTGATCGAAACCCTCAAGGCCGCCGAAACGCTGGTCAAGGAAGGCTTCGACGTGATGGTCTACACCAGTGACGATCCGATCATTGCCCGGCAACTGGCGGAAATCGGCTGCATCGCGGTCATGCCGCTGGCCGGTCTGATCGGTTCGGGTCTGGGGATCTGCAACCCGTACAACCTGCAGATCATTCTCGAAGAAGCGAAAATCCCGGTGCTGGTGGATGCCGGTGTCGGTACCGCTTCCGACGCCACCATCGCCATGGAACTGGGTTGTGATGCAGTGCTGATGAACTCGGCCATCGCCCATGCCCAGCAGCCGGTCATGATGGCTGAAGCCATGAAACATGCGATCGTCGCAGGCCGCCTGGCCTACCTCGCCGGCCGTATGCCGAAAAAACTCTATGCCAGCGCCTCTTCGCCGCTGGATGGTCTGATCAAGTAAGAGCCATTGATGACTGAATCGAACGACACGCCTATCCAGACGGAAGAAGGCGACGAGCGCCAACACCGCCGCATCAAGAGTTTCGTGATGCGTGCCGGGCGCATGACCGAAGGCCAGCAACGCGGCCTGGAGCAGGGCGCGCCGCTGTTCGTGCTGCCGCTGGCCGACGCGCCGGTGGACTTCGACCAGGTGTTCGGTCGCTCGGCACCGCGCTCGCTGGAAATCGGTTTCGGCATGGGCCATTCGCTGCTGGAAATGGCGGCGGCGGCTCCGGATCAGGATTTCATCGGCGTGGAGGTTCACCGGCCGGGTGTCGGGGCGCTGCTCAATGGCGTGCTGACCCAGGGTTTGACCAACCTGCGAGTCTACGATTGCGACGCCATCGAAGTGCTCAACCGCTGCGTGGCCGATAACAGCCTCGATCGCCTGATGCTGTTTTTCCCGGACCCGTGGCACAAGAGCCGTCATCACAAGCGCCGTATCGTTCAGGCGTCCTTCGCTGAGCTGGTGCGCAGCAAGTTGAAGGTCGGCGGCATTCTGCACATGGCCACCGACTGGGAACCGTACGCCGAATACATGCTGGAAGTGATGAGCGTTGCACCGGGTTACCGCAACCTTGCCGAAGACGGCAAGTGCGTACCGCGCCCGGCCGAGCGCCCGATCACCAAGTTCGAACGCCGTGGCGAACGTCTTGGGCATGGCGTGTGGGATCTGAAGTTCGAAAAACAGTCCTAAACTTCACACAATCCAAACTGTAGGAGCGAGCCTGCTCGCGATGAATCCGAGAGCGGCGCGGGCATTCAGAATCCCCGCGTCATCGTTGACGACCATCGCGAGCAGGCTCGCTCCTACAGTGGCTTTGTGTTGGTCAAAAATTCAGCGGCGGTCGGCTACGACGCCAATGAGCACCAGCACCACCAGCAACACCGGCGCGAGGCTGTAGTTGTTGAACTGGCTCAAGCCGCGCACGACCCATGGCGTGGCGTAGATCAGCGCCGCGCCGCTGCCGATCATGCACAGCAGGGACATCAGTGGCACGCGCAAGGCGCCGGCGATGCTGCCCAGACGCTGCTCGACCCAGCCTTTGAAATCCGCACCAAACAGCACCAGCAGGCAGCCCACCAGGGCCAGGGCGATTTCCGAGAGGTTGCTGCGGCTCCAGCGGGATACTGTGGCCAGCAGGTCGAGTATCAGATCCATTCGATTTCCTTATGTCAGAAATTTCTGCAGCAAGTCGTTGAGGAAGAGCTGTCCGCGCTCGGTGGCCGCCAGACGTGACGGTTCGACCCGTAACAGGCCGCTTTGTTCTGCGTCGCGGCGACCTTCGGCGAGGCTGTCCAGCGACATACCCGTGCGTTCCGGGTACAGCCGTGATTCGACACCCTCGGTCAGGCGCAGCGCGTTCATCAGGAACTCGAACGGCATCTCTTCATTGCTCAGCGCTTTCTCGCCGGCCTTGAAGCTTTTCGCCGGATTCAGGTAATCCTTCGGCAGGCGGGTCTTCCAGGTGCGGATGATGCGCCCGTCCGGGTGACTGAGCTTGCCATGGGCGCCGGCGCCGATGCCAATGAAGTCACCAAAACTCCAGTAATTGAGGTTATGTCGCGCCGGGCGACCGGGCAGGGCATAGGCCGAGACTTCGTATTGCGCGTAACCGTGTTCGGCCAGCAGCGCTTGCCCGGCTTCCTGAATGTCCCACAGCGTGTCGTCTTCCGGCAGCGTCGGCGGCTGGTTCCAGAACACCGTGTTCGGTTCCAGGGTCAGTTGATACCACGACAGGTGTGTCGGTTTCAGGGCGATGGCTGTGCGCAGGTCGGCCAAGGCATCGTCCAGGGACTGATTCGGCAAGCCATGCATCAAGTCCAGGTTGAAGTTGTCGAACCCGGCCTGCCGCGCCATGCCGGCGGCGCGTACCGCTTCGTCGCCGTTGTGAATCCGTCCCAGGGCCTCGAGCTTTTCTTGCTGAAAGCTCTGGATGCCGATCGACAGACGATTGATCCCCAGTTTCCGGTACGCCACGAACTTGTCCTGCTCGAACGTCCCCGGATTGGCTTCCAGAGTGATTTCGATATCGCTGGCAAACGGGATGCGTTGCTCGACGCCCTTGAGCAAACGGCCCAGCGCCTTGGCGCTGAACAGGCTTGGCGTGCCGCCACCAAAGAAGATCGAGCTCAGCTCACGACCATGGACGGCGTGCAGGTCCTGATCGAGATCGGCGAGCAAGGCGTCGACATACTCTTCTTCCGGTAGCACAGGGCTGGCGGTGTGGGAGTTGAAGTCGCAATAAGGGCATTTGCGCACACACCACGGGATGTGGATGTACAACGCCAGGGGCGGCAGCACAGGCAAGGCCGCCCGAGGAGATTGCGCGCCACCGAAGATCAGCGGTGACGCGGATGATTCAGAAGTCATTTCAATCCCAGACGCTGGCGCAGCAGATCCATTGCACGGGCGCGGTGGCTGATCTGGTTCTTGTCGCCGGGATTGAGTTCGGCGCTGGAGCAATCGCGCTCCGGCACCCAGAACAGCGGATCGTAGCCGAAACCGTGTTCGCCGCTGGCCTGGGTCAGGATGCGTCCGTGCCACAAACCTTCGCAGAGGATCGGCAACGGATCATCGGCGTGGCGCACCAGCGCCAGTACGCAGACGAACTGCGCGCTACGTTCGGCTTCAGGCACGTCTTTCAACACGTCGAGCAGCTTGGCGTTGTTCGCCGCATCGCCCCGGCCGTCGGCATAACGCGCCGAGTAGATGCCTGGCGCTCCGCCGAGGAAATCCACCGCCAGCCCGGAATCGTCGGCCAGCGCCGGCAGGCCGGAAATGCGCGCGGCATTGCGGGCCTTGAGAATGGCGTTCTCGACGAACGACAGACCGGTTTCTTCAGGCTCGACGCTGCTGAACTCGCCGATCGAGCGCAAATGCACCGATTCGCCGAGCATGGCCTGGAGTTCCTTGAGTTTGCCGGCGTTATGGCTGGCCAGTACGAGTTGGGTGAAATTCATCATTGGCCGGGGAAAAGCTCTTGTTGGAAACTGATGGTGTTGGTTTTATCGCCGGTCTGCACCTTGATATCGAAGGTGCGGACTTCCTGCTGATCCACCGGGTATTGCGCAATGTAGTAGATCGCGCCTTGCTCGGTGATCTGTTTGAATTTCAGTGGCACGGTCTGGCTGGTCAGGTCTTTGACCGAGCCGCTCACCTGGGCCATCAGTGGCTTGCCTTCCTTGAGTACCGAAATGTTGATCACGCCCTGGTTCTTGCTGCGGATCAGTTCGGCGGACTTGGCAATGTCCGGGGTCAGGTAGGTGGAGTTGAAGGTGTTGTAATGCACCGTCACGTCACCGAAGGTTTCCTTGCGCTCGCCCTTGATGACGTCGGCGGCCATGGCGGTAACGCTCAGGCAGGCAGTGAGTAGAAATAACGCTAGACGACCCATGATCGTTCTCCTTGCAATAGGGTGAATCAGACCGCGACCTTGTGGTCGGAAAGTCCCGGACTGCTGACGCGGTAGATTCCGATCTCACCTAACAGATTAGGCCATAGCTTACTGGCCCACCCGTGCCGATGCTGTTGATCCACGGCAAGTCGATCAATGACCTTCGCTTCACGTTCGCGACACAAGGCTTCAAAGTCCGCGAAGGTGCAGAAGTGAATGTTCGGCGTGTTGTACCAGGTGTACGGCAGGAACTCGGAAACCGGCATCCGGCCCTTGCTCGCCAGGTACCAGCGGCAGCGCCAGTGACCGAAGTTGGGGAAGGTGATGATGCACTGGCGACCGACGCGCAGCATTTCGTCGAGGATCCTGTCCGGGTAGTGCACCGCTTGCAGCGCCTGGGTCATGACCACGATGTCGAAACTGTTGCTGGCAAAGTTGCCCAGGCCCTTGTCCAGGTCCTGTTCGATGACGTTGATGCCCTTGGCCACGCACTCGGCGATGTTGTCGGCGTCGTTTTCCAGGCCATAACCGGTGACTTGCTTGTTATCGCGCAGCCAGGTCAGCAGTTCGCCATCGCCGCACCCGAGGTCGAGCACGCGGCTGCCGGCGGGGATCCATTCCTGGATGATTTCCAGATCAGCTCTCATGGCTTTCTCACAACGTAATGCGGTTCATGTAATTGCCGAATGCCTGCAGATAGCGCGGGATCGGAATCAGGAAGGCGTCGTGGCCTTGCGGTGCGTCGATCTCGAGGTAGCAGACGTCCTTGCGCGCGGCCATCAGCGCATCCACCAGTTCCCGCGAGCGGGCAGGGGAGAAGCGCCAGTCGGTGGTGAACGACATCACGCAGAACTTGGCCTTGGCACCTTCAAAGGTTTTTGCCAGGTTATCGTCGAAGTTCGCCGCCGGATCGAAGTAATCGAGCGCTTTGGTCATCAACAGATAGGTGTTGGCATCGAAGCGTCCGGAGAACTCTTCGCCCTGATAGCGCAGGTAGCTTTCAACCTGGAACTCGACGCTGTGGAAGTCGTAGTTGAGCTTCTCGCTCTTGAGCCCGCGGCCGAATTTCTCGCCCATGGAGTCATCGGACAGGTAGGTGATGTGCCCGACCATCCGCGCCAGCATCAGGCCGCGCTTGGGGATCACGTTGTGTTCCTGGAACGAACCGCCGTGGAATTCAGGGTCGGTGAGGATTGCCTGGCGCGCCACTTCGTTGAACGCGATGTTCTGTGCCGACAGCTTGGGTGCCGAGGCGATGGCCAGGCAGTGACGGATGCGGTCAGGGTAGGTGATGCTCCATTGCATCGCCTGCATGCCGCCGAGGCTGCCGCCGATCACGGCCGCGAACTGGGCGATGCCGAGACGATCTGCCAGGCGCGCCTGGCTGTGTACCCAATCCTCGACGGTCAAGACCGGGAAGTCGGCGCCGAACGGCTTGCCGGTCTCGGGGTTGATGCTGCTCGGCCCGGTGGAGCCGTTGCAGCCGCCGAGGTTGTTCAGGCTGACCACGAAGAACTTGTTGGTGTCGATTGGCTTGCCGGGGCCGATGCAGCTGTCCCACCAACCGGGCTTGCGGTCGTCGGGGCTGTGATAGCCGGCGGCGTGGTGGTGCCCGGACAAGGCGTGGCAGATCAGCACGGCGTTGCTCGCCGTGGCGTTCAGCGTGCCGTAGGTTTCGTAAATCAGGTCATAGGCCGGGAGCGAACGTCCACAGGCCAAGGCCAGCGGCTCGCTGAAGTGCGCCACTTGCGGCGTCACCAGACCAACAGAATCGGGGGGAAAGGCAGCTGGCATCGACCCTGCTCTCATTGAAATGAGGCGTAAGTCTAAAGACCGCTGGGGTTAGCGGCAAGCAAAGGCCGGGCCTGATTTCATTCAACAAGACCGAGGTGTGCCATTCGCGAGCAAGCCCGCTCCCACAGGGGGAACGCATTCGATGTGGGAGCGGGCTTGCTCGCGAAGGCAGCACCTCGGTATATCAGTTCTGTCGCACCAGTCCAGGCAAATCCGGCAACTTCTTCGGTGAGCAGATTCGCACCCGTTTCTGCCGGTTCAGCTCGCCACTGATCAGGCTGACCTGGCTCCTGGACACGCCAAAGGCCTTGGCCAGAAAGGCCATCAGGTACGCGTTGGCCTTGCCCTCGACTGGCGGCGCGGTCAGGCGGATCTTCAGGCGATCGCCGTGCAGCCCGCAGAAATCATCGCTACGGGCTGCCGGTTGCAGGTGACACTCCAGAATCAGGTCGTCACCGTCCCAGCGAAACCAGCTCACCGGGTCAGATCAGCACGCGGAGGATTTCCGGCATCATGGTCATCGCGGCGAGGTTGTTGATCACCAGCATGTCGATCAGTTTGATCGCCAGGAATGCAAAGATTGGCGACAGATCAAGCCCGCCAAGGTTTGGCAGGAACTTGCGGAACGGCGCCAGGGCCGGTTCGCAGATGTCGTTCACCAGTTCAGCGCCCGGGTTATGGCTGCCCGGGGCGACCCAGGACAGGATCACGCTGATGATCAGGGCAAAGAAGAAAATCTTCAGGAACAGCGCGGTCACCCCAATGATCGACCAGATCAGCAGTTGCAGCGGGTTGCCGGTGGTGCCGTAGGTCAGCAACAGGGTCAGGGCCATCAGCGCCAGTTGCACCAGGATCGCCAGCACCAGCGAGGACATGTCCAGGCCGAACATGCTCGGGATGATCCGGCGCAGCGGCTTGAGCAGCGGCTGGGTAGCCTTCACGGCGAACTGGCAGAGCGGGTTGTAGAAGTTCGCCCGCACCAGTTGCAGCACGAAACGCATCAGCACGATCAGCAGGTACAGGCTGCCGAGGGTTTGCAGCACGTAGACCGCTGCGGTGTTCAATCCAATCATGAAAAGCTCCTTATTGACCCAGTTGTTCGGCCATCTCGGCCGAGCGATGCGCGGCAGCGCCGAGTGCTTTTTCAACCAGGGCTTCAAAGCCATTGGCCTGGAACGACTTGATTGCAGCTTCCGTGGTGCCCGCAGGCGAGGTGACACGGCGGCGCAACTCGGCAGCGTCGACGTCGCTGGAGACCGCCATGTGTGCGGCGCCCAGTGCGGTTTGCAGCGTCAGTTGCGCGGCGATGTCCGCTGGCAGGCCGAGTTTCACGCCGGCGGCGGTCATGGCCTCGATCAGCAGGAAGAAATACGCCGGACCCGAGCCGGAAACGGCGGTGACGGCGTCCAGTTGCTGCTCTTCATTCAGCCATAGGGCGATACCGACCGCGGACAGCAGCTCCTGGGCCTGCTGACGCTGTTCAACTGACACTTCGGCTGTTGCGAACAGGCCGCTCGCGCCCTGACGTACCAGCGCCGGGGTGTTGGGCATGCAGCGCACGATCGGCTGGGCACCGAGCCAGTTATTCATGCTGGCGCAGGTGATGCCTGCGGCAATCGAAACCACCAGTTGATCGGGCTTGAGGCTTGGGCGCAGGGCTTCGCACACGGCTTTCATCGCCTGGGGCTTGACCGCGAGGACGACGACGTCGGCGCCATCGATGGCCTGGGCGTTGTCGGCGAAGGTTTCGATGCCGTGTTCAGCACTCACGCGGGCGCGGGTTTCTTCGCCCGGATCGCTGGCGCGGATCTGTGTGGCTTCCAGACCCTTGGCCCGCAGGCCGCCGATCAGGCTGGCGGCCATGTTGCCGGCACCGATAAAGGCAATACGTGTCTTGCTCATGTCAGGTCCTTATTCAGAAGTGTGTCAGCCATCGTTCATGGTTGGCTGTAGTCGCGAGCACCAAACAGGGCCGTACCGATGCGGACCCAGGTGGCGCCCTGGGCGATGGCCGACTCAAGGTCGTGGCTCATGCCCATGGAAAGTGTGTCGAGCGGCAGGTTCAGGCTGGCTTGCAGGCTTTTGATCAGGTCGCGCACGGCAGCAAACGCGGCATCCTGGGCGGCGCGGTCTTCGGTCGGCTCGGGGATGGCCATCAACCCGCGCAGATTCAAGCGCGGCAAGGCGCTGATGGCGCTGGCCAGGGCCGGCAGGTCGGCCGGGGTGCAACCGGATTTGCTGGCTTCACCGCTTACGTTGACCTGAATGCAGATGTTCAGCGGCGGCAAGTCGGCGGGACGTTGTTCGGACAGGCGTTGTGCGATTTTCAGGCGATCCACGGAATGCACCCAGTCGAAATGTTCGGCGATAGCGCGAGTCTTGTTCGATTGAATGGGGCCGATGAAGTGCCAGATCAAGGGCAGGTCGGCCAGTTCGAGCTGCTTGCCCAGCGCTTCCTGCAGGTAGTTCTCGCCAAAGTCACGCTGGCCGGCGGCGTAGGCTTCACGCAGGTCTTGTGCAGGCTTGGTCTTGCTCACGGCCAACAGCTGGACGCAGTTTTCGGCGCGGTTGGCGGCGAGTGTCGCGGCATGGATGCGCGAACTAACTTCGAGAATGTTGTCTGCTATGGTGGACATCAAGAGGCGCCAGCGGTCTGAAGGTTCGCGGCATTCTACTGGAATTGAGGGGCGCAATGGATATCACCGAGCTGCTGGCGTTCAGCGCTAAACAGGGCGCATCCGACCTGCACTTGTCCGCCGGCCTGCCGCCGATGATTCGGGTGGATGGCGATGTGCGACGCATCAACCTGCCGGCCATGGACCACCAGCAGGTGCAGGCGCTGGTCTTCTCCATCATGAATGACGCCCAGCGGGTTGACTTCGAGAAGCATCTGGAAATCGATTTTTCCTTTGAAGTGGCCGGTGTGGCGCGTTTTCGGGTCAATGCGTTCAATCAGAACCGTGGCGCGGGCGCCGTGTTTCGTACCATCCCGTCAAAAGTGCAGAGCATGGACGAACTGGGCATGGGAGAAGTGTTTCGCAAGATGACTGACGCTCCCCGTGGCCTGGTGCTGGTGACCGGCCCGACCGGTTCCGGCAAATCCACCACGCTGGCGGCGATGATCGATTACCTCAATACCCATCGCCATCACCACATCCTCACCATCGAGGACCCTATCGAGTTCGTTCACGAGTCGCGCAAGTGCCTGATCAATCAGCGTGAAGTTCATCGCGATACCCGTAGTTTCGCCACCGCGTTGCGTTCGGCGCTGCGGGAAGACCCGGACGTGATTCTGGTGGGGGAGATGCGCGATCTGGAAACCATTCGCCTGGCGCTGACCGCCGCTGAAACCGGCCATCTGGTGTTCGGCACTCTGCACACCACGTCGGCGGCGAAGACCATCGACCGGGTGGTCGACGTGTTTCCGGGGGACGAGAAGTCGATGGTGCGCTCGATGCTCTCCGAGTCGCTGCTGGCGGTGGTATCCCAGGTGCTGGTGAAGAAGGTCGGTGGCGGGCGCATCGCGGCCCACGAGATCATGCTGGGGACGTCGGCGATCCGGAGCCTGATCCGCGAGGACAAGGTGGCGCAGATGTACTCGGCGATTCAGTCGGGAGGGGCATTGGGAATGCAGACGCTGGATATGAGTTTGAAAGGCTTGGTGACCAGGGGTTTGATCAGTCGTGATCATGCGCAGGAGAAGGCGCGGTCGCCGGATGGTTTTTGAGGAGGATTTGCGGTGCTTTCAAGGGCCTCTTCGCGAGCAAGTCGGATCGCCGCACCGCCGCTCCCACAGGGGAATGCATTCCAAAGTGGGAGCGGGCTTACTCGCGAAGGGGCCATCATGTTCAAGCGCTTTCCAAGGGCATTCCCCGGAAGCTCAAATCAACGCTGAACCACACGCAACTGATTCGGCTCTTTCGGCAGAACCCGCTTGGCAACCACGTAGTGGTTTTCCCAGTACGGTTTCTTCAAAGTGTCGATGCTCACCGACTTGCCGCGACGTGGGGCGTGGATGAAACGGTCGTTGCCCAGGTAGATGGCAACGTGATTGACCCGACGGCTCTTGATGTTGAAGAAAATCAGGTCGCCCGGCTTCAGGTCGTCGCGATCGACTTTCTCCCCATGACCGCTGGCCATGGCGTTGGAGGTGCGTGGCAGGTCGAACGTGGCGTCGTTGAACGCGTATTTCACCAGGCCGCTGCAATCGAAACCTTTGCTTGGGCTGCTGCCGCCCCAACGATAGGGAGTGCCAAGGACGTTCACAGCGCGACTCAGCACGTTGCTGCTTTCCTTGGTGCCCATCGGTGGAACCAGGCCGCTGTTTTCGCTGGCCAGTGTCGGAGCATGTTTAGCGAATTTCTTGTCTTTGCTCGAAGGAGCAGAAACATGGGATTTGGGGGTGTAACCATTAACGTTAGGAAGACGTTGCTCACGATTGGTGGCGTGCGCGGCCAGTGGCATCAAAAGGCAAATGGTTAGCCATGTCTTGAAAAATGAACGCATTAGGCAAGGCTCTTAATAAGTTGGCGCGCAACTTTATAACAGCTTTTTTGCCGCCTCCGAGGCCGTTGGTCGATTCAACCTGGGCGGCAATGGCGGCAAAATAGCGGCAAATTGGCGCAATTGTCCGACACAAGTCAGGTGTTACAAGGCTTTGACGGGAGTGAAGGTAGCACCTGCCATACGTCGGGTGCCTGTAAAAAAGTCACAAAGAAATGAAGAATATTTATCTATCGCGCGAATCGAGGTCATTCATGAACCCCTATCAACAGACAGTCCAGCAGCAAGACACCCACAGCAAAGTGATCGGTTACCTGCTATGGATTTTCGGCTTTACCGGCGCTCATCGCTTCTATTACGGCAAGCCGGTGACCGGGACGATCTGGTTCTTCACCTTCGGCTTGCTGGGCATCGGTTGGCTGATCGACATCTTCCTGATCCCGTCCATGGACCGTGAAGCGGACCTGAGGTTCACCGCCGGGCCGATCGAATACAACGTGGCGTGGATTCTGCTGACGTTTCTCGGGGTGTTTGGCGTGCACCGGATGTATCAGGGGAAATGGATCAGTGGGCTGCTTTACCTGCTGACGGGTGGGTTGTTCTTTATTGGCGTGCTGTATGACTTCTGGACGCTGAATGACCAGGTTTCCGTGCGTAACGCACAGAGTCGCTGATTTCTGCGGCGAGGGGCGGGTCCTCTCGCCGCAGGGTTTTACGTCTGGTGACTGATCCAGCTATTCGCCTGCTTGAGTTGCAGCCTATGAGTGGTTACTGAAATGCTTTCAGTAATTGAAGTTGAAGTGTTAGAAATGCCATTGTGCTGAAGCTGTAGAAGATTGAAATGATGAAGTGGTTTGGGGTGGCCCAGTAATTTATGCTGTCGGCGAGAACCACAAGCGATGCAACTGCAATTATCAACGCTGATACTTTTATCAGGATTGCATTGGTGTGGTATTTACAGGCTTTTCTGTATAAAAATATTTGCATTACGTGAAATATGAATAGCATTAGGCCCGCAATCAGAATTGCACTTATTGGTATTCCGATTGAGTCTCGATCTATGTCGTAAATGCCAATGCTCAAATTTTTTACTATGGCAAATATTGCTACGCTGGAAGTGATCGCTAAAAGCATTGGGTAGATGTAGTTCAGGTGTTTGTAGAGAGTCTTCATGTGGGCTCTTCCTGAATGCAGTCGATAGCTGGAATTTTTTACAGATTAATCTAGTGCGGGTCCGGCTGAAAGCCAGTTCCGGTTAGCCTTATTTTTTGTTCTCCTGTTATATCGATTTCATATTTCGTTCCTGAAAATACTCTGCCTGCTGTGGTTAAAGCTTCGAGTAGTGTTGATCTGTTACTTTTGTCGAAGTCGTATGTGTCTGTATAAGCTCTTGCGGTGCCATCAAAAACCCATGATCCGTTTTCTTCTCTTGTAAAGTCTCCTTCGATTTTCAATGTTATTCGACCTAGGTAATATCCTGTGACTTTGCTGTCGTTAATAGTGGCGTAAGGTACTTTTGGATCGGATAAATGATACCTTCCGGATTCTCTGGTGCTGGCTATGATGTTGGCTAACAGCGGAATTTCGTTCGCCTTTACGTTAAGGTTTATATTGTTTATGTCGACCCGCAGTTTCTCTCCATTTCCCCATAGGTAGTGAGCAAATGCTTTGACAGGGCTAAATGTTCCCCCTGATAGCTCGGTTGTTTGTGTTTCATACTTGATATTGTACAGACTTGTCGATGCTACTTTGATCAGGGCGTCCAGGTCGCTTAGTTTTTGTTGTGTTGCGAAGGTGTCGGCAAGGCTGAAGTTTACGAGTTTGTTTTTGAAGTAGGCATGAGTAATGATCGAAGAATTATTTAGTAGGTAGTTGTCGCTCTCCGTGATTTTCCAAAGGTCTTGAATGGCGCCGGAGGCGTCGTTGTTAATTGCTCTGCCCACCATTTGCAGTTCATAGGTAAAGGCTTTTATGCCACTTTTCATTTCGAGCCAAGCATGGAACATATCCATTTCGGCTGAGGTAATGATGGGGCCATCGCATAGTGGTAGTGAGTAAGTTTGTCCGTCGTTGGTGATGATGGCTTCACCGGCTCCCTGCCAATCTGCAGTCGCATAGGCTCCCCAGTTGAACCCGGGATTAACTGTAAAGCCGCCTGAGTTGCCTGTTGTTCCTTTCACTACGATAGGAGGTAGAGTAAGTCCGTTTTTCATGTATTGCTCCTTGTTTGTGCCGACTTTGTATTCAGAGGGTAATAATTTTTCCTTGTGCTGTTTTTATACTAAATGATGGGTATTGAATCTGCATTCAATAACTCTGTAGGCTATTTCTGTATGTTGCGAAGTTCTTTTCGCACAGATGGTGAGAAGTCAGGAATTTCTGTTCGCTGGATAGTTTTATTCGCCATCGCTTGTAGAAATGTTCTTGATGCGGATGTGCTGTTTGGGGAAAGGTAGTGGAGGAGGGGCTGGAGGGCTATATGACTTCTGGACGTTGAGTGATCAGGTTTCACTGCGTAACGCACAGAGTCGCGGCGCCGTTTAGTAAGTCTTCGCGAGCAGGCTCGCTCCCACAGAATTGGCGTACAGCCGCAGATTTGTGAGTCAGTACAAATCCACTGTGGGAGCGAGCCTGCTCGCGAATGCAGGCGACGCGGAGTTACGCCTGGTGGCTAATGCGGCCATCCACCAGGGTGTAACGCACTACACCTGGCAAGCTGTGGCCAATGAACGGGCAGTTTTCGCCTTTGGACAGCCAGCTTTCACCCGCCACGGTCGAGGCCGCCGGGTCGAACAGCACGATGTCCGCCGCGCCACCCACCGCCAGTTTGCCTGCCGGCAGGCGCAAGGCCTCGGCAGGGCCGACGCTCAGGCGTTTCAGTAGCGTCGGCAGGTCCAGCAAGCCGTCTTCGACCAGGGTCATTGCCAGTGGCAGCAGCAGTTCGACGCTGCTGATGCCCGGCTCGGTCGCGCCGAACGGTGCCAGTTTGGCGTCACGCTCGTGGGGTTGATGATGACTGGAGATGGCCGAGACCACGCCCGATTTCAGCGCTGCACGCAGGCCCTCGCGGTCGGCGCGGGTACGTAGCGGTGGCTGGACGTGATACAGGCTGCTGAAATCGATCAGCGCTTCGTCGGTCAGGATCAACTGGTACAGGGCGACATCCGCGGTCACCTTCAGGCCCCGGGCCTGGGCCTGGGCGATCAGGGCTACGCCGCGAGCACTGGTGAGCTGGCTGAAGTGTGCGCGCACGCCGGTCTGTTCGACCAGCAGCAGGTCCCGGGCCAGGGCCACGGTTTCCGCGGTTTCCGGAATGCCCGGCAAGCCGAGGAAACTGGCGGTCGGGCCTTCGTGAGCCAGGCCGCCCTCGGCCAGGTCGTGATCCTGGGAGTTGAAGATCACTGTCAGGTCGAAAGTCGCCGCGTAGTCCAGCGCCCGGCACAGGGTGCGGGTATTGCGGAAACTCTCCAGGCCATTGCCGAAGGCCACGCAACCGGCATCTCGCAGTGCAACCAGCTCTGCCAGCTGTTCACCGTCCAGGCCTTTGCTCAGGGCGCCAATCGGGAAGACTTTGGTGTTGCCGGCCTCACGGGCGCGGTCGAGGATCAGTTCGGCCACCGCGGAGGTGTCCAGCACCGGTTTGGTCTTCGGCGGGCAGCACAGGCTGGTTACGCCGCCAGCCGCCGCTGCGCGGGTTTCGCTGACAATCGAGCCTTTGCGGCTGTAACCCGGCTCGCGCAGGGCAACGTTGAGGTCGACCAGGCCGGGAGCGGCCACCAGGCCTTTGGCGTCGATGGTGTCGACTGCGACAAAACCGGCTGGCGCAGCGCCAAGGGCGACGATCTTGCAGGCTTCAATGTGGATATCGGTAACTTGATCCAGGCCGCTGGCCGGATCGATCACGCGGGCGCCGAGAATGCTGAGCTTCACTGGGCTTTCTCCTGCTCGAATTGGCGTTGCGCAGTCTGCCCGCTCATGGCCATGGACAGTACCGCCATACGAATGGCGATCCCGTAGGTCACCTGGTTGAGGATCACCGAGTGCGGGCCGTCGGCCACCGCCGACTCGATTTCCACGCCACGGTTGATCGGCCCCGGGTGCATCACGATGGCATCGGGCTTGGCGCCGGCCAGGCGCGCGGTAGTCAGGCCGAACAGGCGGTAGAACTCGCCTTCGCTCGGCAGCAGGCCGCCGGTCATGCGTTCACGCTGCAGGCGCAACATGATCACCACGTCGACGTCTTTCAGGCCTTCGGCCATGTCGGTGTAGACCTTCACGCCGTATTGCTCGATGCCGATCGGCAGCAGGGTTTTCGGCGCGATCACGCGGATGTCCGGGCAACCGAGGGTTTTCAGGGCCAGCATGTTCGAGCGCGCGACCCGCGAATGCAGGATGTCGCCGACGATGGCCACCGAAAGGTTTTCGAAACCGCCCTTGTGCCGGCGGATGGTCAGCATGTCGAGCATGCCCTGGGTCGGGTGCGCGTGCCGGCCGTCACCGCCATTGATGATCGCCACCTGTGGGCAAACATGTTCGGCGATGAAGTGCGCGGCACCGGAATCGCCGTGGCGCACGACGAACATGTCGGCGGCCATGGCTTCCAGGTTGCGCAGGGTGTCGAGCAGGGTTTCACCCTTGCTCGCCGACGACGTGGACACGTTGAGGGTGATCACGTCCGCCGAGAGCCGCTGGGCCGCCAGTTCGAAGGTGGTGCGGGTGCGGGTCGAGTTCTCGAAGAACACGTTGCACACGGTCTTGCCGCGCAGCAACGGGACTTTCTTGACAGCCCGGGCGCCGACTTCGAGGAAGGAGTCGGCGGTGTCGAGGATTTCCGTCAGCAGCTCGCGGCGCAAACCGTCGAGCGAGAGGAAGTGGCGCAGCTGGCCCTGATCATTGAGCTGCAGCGGGCGCTTGGTTTCTAGAGGCGTCATCGCAAGGGGGACTCTCAATAGGGCGAATTAAAGGGCGAGGTCTTGCAGTTCGAGCGCGAGCTCCGGGCCGGACAGCTTCACCCGTTCGTGGGCCGCCAGCGACAGGGTGGCGCCAACCACGTTCGGGCGGATCGGCAGCTCGCCGGCGTCCAGGTCCAGCAGGCACACCAACGTCACGCTGGCCGGGCGGCCGTAGTCGAACAGTTCGTTCATGGCGGCGCGGATGGTCCGACCGCTCATCAGCACGTCGTCGATCAGCACCAGGTGCTGGCCTTCGATCTCGAACGGCAAGGCCGAAGGGCGAACCTGCGGGTGCAGGCCGCTCTGGCTGAAATCGTCGCGGTAGAAGGACACGTCCAGGGTGCCGAGGGGCTCCGCGCTGCCCAGTTCCTTGAGCAGGGCCTGGGCCACCCAGACGCCACCGGTACGGATGCCGATGAAACGCGGGTCGCTAATGCCTCGTTTGGCCAGATAAGAGTCAAGTCGGGTCGCCATCTGGCTGATCAGTTCGGCGGGATTGGGCAGGCTCATGGTTGCTCCTTCTTGGGCCCGGGCCGGTTGTGCTGCTGGTGGCTCGGGTTGTAGCTAATAGAGACGCGCAGCGGCTCTTCAGGATTCGAACAGTGCGCCATTCTCGTCGAGCCAGCCTTGCAGCAGCAGGGCTGCGGCGATGGCATCGACCGGGTTATCGCGGTAACTGCCTTTCTGACCGCCACGGGCCAGGCGTTCGCCCTTGGCCTCGAAGGTGGTCAGGCGCTCATCGTGGGTATAAAAGGGCAGGTTGAAGCGTCCATTAAGGCGCCGGGCGAATTTTTCCGCGCGGGCGCACATGTCACTGGGCGTGCCGTCCATGTTCAACGGCAGGCCGACTACCACGGCATCGGGTTTCCACTCTTTGATGAGGGCTTCGACCTGGTTCCAGTCAGGAATGCCGTTCTGCGCTTTTAGGGTGCACAGCTCGCGGGCCTGGCCGGTAACCACCTGGCCGACCGCAACGCCGATCTGTTTGGTGCCATAGTCGAATCCGAGAATCAGCCGCAGGGCCATCAGGCGTGCCCCGCCTGGCTGGTGAGCAGGCTGAGGTTGATACCAAGGTGTTTGGCCGCCGCTTCCAGGCGCAGCTCGCTGCTGGTGTTGAACAGGATGTCGGCGTCAAACGGGCAGGTCAGCCAGGCGTTCTGCGCCAGTTCGGCCTCCAGTTGCCCGGCTTCCCAACCGGCATAGCCGAGGGCAATCAGGCTTTTTTCCGGGCCAACACCGTCAGCGATGGCGAAAAGAATGTCCTGGGTGGTCGACAAGGATAAGTCGTCTTCCAGATCAACGGTTGCCTGGAAAGTCTTGCCCGAAGGGTGCAGGACAAAACCGCGATCGGTCTGCACCGGGCCGCCGATAAAGATTGGCACATGCTGGCAAAGCGCTGGCGGTTCGATATTCGGGCGTAATTGCTCGAGGATATCGGCCAGGTTCAGCTCTTGCGGACGGTTGACCACCAGCCCCATGGCACCATTGGCCGTGTGCTCGACGATGTAGGTCAAGGTGTGCGCAAAGTTCGGGTCGGCCATGTGTGGCATGGCGATCAGGAATTGATGCTTGAGGTAGCTGGGGATAACGTTTTTCATGTGCGCTAGTGTGGCGTTCAGGGGGCAAACTGACAAGCTGGGGATGCATGGGAAATAGCGCAATTCTGTAGGAGCGAGCTTGCTCGCGATGGTCGTCAA
Source organism: Pseudomonas sp. WT-JTC (assembly GCF_056711565.1). Taxonomy (NCBI): domain Bacteria; kingdom Pseudomonadati; phylum Pseudomonadota; class Gammaproteobacteria; order Pseudomonadales; family Pseudomonadaceae; genus Pseudomonas; species Pseudomonas sp. WT-JTC. The sequence continues at coordinate 6,261,987 of NZ_CM160042.1, read as the reverse complement.
GGATAACGCTGCCAGATTGACACCCCGCGGTGCTCTCAGGTTTATCGCGAGCAAGCTCGCTCCTACAGGTGGGGGTGTGTGGTCAGTTGCTGGAGAGACGATCGCCGCGGGCAAATTTCCAGGTGCGGATGATCTCCAGCCGGTCAACATCCGACAAATCCCCGGTAAACGGTGCGAATGGCGCTGCCAGCCGGACAATCCGCTGCGCGGCCTGGTCCAGCAGCGGCTGGCCTGAAGACTCCAGCACCAGCACTTCATACAGCGAACCGTCGCGATTGATCGAGACCATCAAGCGCAAATTGCCGTAAATCTGTTTGCGCCGCGCTTCGTCGGGGTAGTTGAGGTTGCCGATGCGCTCGACTTTCTTGCGCCATTCGTCCTTGTACCAGGCGCCCTTGTCGCGCATGGTCGAGGCCGCGCTCAGGCGGTGAATGCGCGGGCGCTTGGCGTACAGCTGTTGTTCGGCCGCCAGTTCCGCTTCGAGGCTGGCGATGTCGCTGGACAGCTGCTCGCTGTCGAACGTCGGTGCCTGGACCTGGGGTTTGACCTCGGTCTTGGGCTCCTCGGTCTTGGCGGGGGCTTTTTTCGGCTTCGGCGCCACGGTGGTCACGGCCGCCTTCGGTGGCGCTTCCTGCACGTCAGGCTTGGCGGCCGGCGGTGGCGTGACTTTCTGTACCTTGTTGTCCTGGAAGGGCGCGACCTCGGTGGTCTTGGGAATCGCCTTTTTATCCAGGGTGCCGCTGCCTTGCTGATTCTCCTGGGCCAGGAAATCGGCTTTCTCAGGCTTTTTTTTGCTTTTGAAGGTGGCGAGGGTGATTTCCAGGGTTTTGCTGATCTGCTTGGGCTCGACCACTGCAAACCCGACACCCAACAGCAAGGCCAGGTGGATCAGCGCTGCCAGAAACAGGGTAAAACCGAGGCGATCGGCCGGGCGCACGCCGCGGTGGGCGAGTTCGGCAGGCAGATCGGACGGGAGTGTCATGACAAGGAAACCAACATCGCGTTTTCACAGGCCGCGCATGATAACGCAATGTTGGTTTGGCTAATCAACGTGCCTTGAGCTTCTGATCGATGGCATCCATCAACAGGCCGCCGATGTCGGTGCCAAACGCATTGTCGATCTCGCGAATGCAGGTCGGGCTGGTGACGTTGATCTCGGTCAGGTGCTCGCCGATCACGTCCAGGCCAACGAACAACAGGCCTTTCTCACGCAGGGTCGGGCCGACTTGTGCGGCGATCCAGCGGTCCTTGTCGGTCAGCGGTCGGGCTTCGCCACGGCCACCGGCGGCCAGGTTGCCGCGGGTTTCACCCTGGGCCGGAATCCGTGCCAGGCAATAATCCACTGGCTCGCCGTCGATCATCAGGATGCGCTTGTCGCCGTCCTTGATCGCTGGCAGGTAGGCCTGGCCCATGATCTGCTGGGCGCCGAGGGCGGTGAGGGTTTCGAGGATAACCGACAGGTTCGGATCGCCCGCGCGGTGACGGAAAATCGAAGTGCCGCCCATGCCGTCCAGCGGCTTGAGGATGACATCGCCGTGTTTGGCGGCGAACTCACGCAGTACGTCGGCGCGGCGGCTGACCACGGTCGGCGGCGTGCACTGCGGAAACAGTGTGGCGAACAGCTTTTCGTTGCAGTCGCGCAGGCTTTGCGGCTTGTTGACCACCAGCACGCCGGCGCGCTCGGCCTGTTCCAGCAAATAAGTGGAGTAGACGAACTCCAGGTCGAACGGTGGATCCTTGCGCATCAGGATCACGTCCAGGTCGCTCAGCAACGCATCGCTTTCAGCGCCCAGTTCGAACCATTTTTCCGGGTTGGCGAACACCTGCAGCGGACGCATCCGCGCCCGCGCCTGGCCTTCGCCCTGATACAGGTCGCGCTGTTCCATGTAGAACAGCTCCCAGCCACGCTTCTGCGCGGCCAGCAGCATGGCCAGCGAGCTATCCTTTTTATAGGAAATGCTGGCGATAGGGTCCATGACAATCCCGACGCGAACGCTCATGGGTGTTTCCTCGAAATTTGGGGGCTATGGCGACCTTTGCAGGAGCGAGCTCGCTCGCGATGGACTTCAGAGCACCGCGCTCATCCAGCGAATGCGCGTCATCGTTGACGACCATCGCGAGCTAGCTCGCTCCTACAAAAGATCAGCGTATAAAAGTGGCGTCAGAGTGGCGCCGAGTGTGTTCCCGGTCAAGGAAAAACCACCTTGCAAGCCGGCCGATAGATTGGTTTTGGAGACTGTGCTAAAAAGGCTGCCATGTCGTGCTAGCCCTTGAACATCAAGGGTTTCGAGCCGGGTTAACCGGCAAACGGACAATTTGTTTCGCAAAGGCGACGGTAGAGCATTTTATGGAACAGCATCCCAGCGCCTTGAAGGTCATGGTGATCGACGATTCGAAGACGATCCGTCGCACCGCCGAAACGCTGCTCAGGAACGTGGGTTGTGAGGTCATCACGGCCATCGACGGTTTTGATGCCCTGGCCAAGATTGCCGACAACCACCCCGGCATCATCTTTGTCGACATCATGATGCCGCGCCTGGATGGCTACCAGACCTGCGCCCTGATCAAGAACAACAGCGCGTTCAAGTCCACTCCGGTGATCATGCTGTCGTCCAAGGACGGGCTGTTCGACAAGGCCAAGGGTCGCATCGTCGGCTCCGACCAGTTTTTGACCAAGCCATTCAGCAAGGAAGAATTGCTTGATGCGATCCAGGCCCATGTTCCTGGTTTCGCCGCCGTTTTGCCGCAGTAGGACACGCACAGTGACGCTCGGCCATCGGGCCCGGCGTCGACAAGAATGGGGAAGACCATGGCACGTATTCTGATCGTCGATGACTCGCCGACCGAAATGTACAAACTGACCGGCATGCTGGAAAAGCACGGTCATGAAGTGTTGAAAGCCGAAAACGGCGCCGACGGTGTCGCCCTGGCCCGCCAGGAAAAGCCCGATGCGGTCCTGATGGACATTGTCATGCCCGGCCTCAACGGCTTCCAGGCGACCCGCCAGCTGACCAAGGACCCGGAAACCGGGCACATCCCGGTGATCATCATCACCACCAAGGATCAGGAAACCGACAAGGTCTGGGGCACGCGCCAGGGCGCCAAGGACTACCTGACCAAACCGGTCGATGAAGACACCCTGATCAAGACCCTGAACAACGTGCTGGCCGGTTGATCGACAGGCCATGAACGAGTCGCTGACGGCTTTCGAACTGCTGCTGCAAATCGACCAGCGCTGTCGGTTGCTGGCGGCGGACTTGCCGTCCCAGCCAGCCCGGCGGGACAGCTGGAGCGGCATCGGTTTTCGCCTGGGCGAGCACTGGTATGTCGCCCCTATGAGCGAAGTCAGCGAAGTCTTGCACGAGCCGCGCCTCACTCAGCTACCGGGGGTCAAACCCTGGATCAAGGGTGTCGCCAACCTGCGCGGGCGTTTGCTGCCGGTCATGGACTTGTGCGGCTTCTTCGGGCACGAGCTTTCGGCTGTGCGCCGACAGCGGCGGGTGTTGGTGGTGGAACATGAAGAGGTGTTCGCCGGGTTGCTGGTCGATGAAGTCTTCGGCCTCCAGCACTTTGCCCAGGACAGCCTGGAGCCGGTGCCGACAGATGAGTTGAAGGGGACGATGGCGGCGTTTGTCAAAGGCCGGTTTCAGCGTGAGCAGTGCTGGCAGGTGTTCAGCCCGTTTGCATTGACGCAGTCTCAGGGGTTCATGAACGTCGCGGTGTGACAGGAACAACACAGATCCAATGTGGGAGCGGGCTTGCTCGCGAAGGCGGCAGTCCATTCAGCATTGATATTGGCTGATCTACCGCTTTCGCGAGCAAGCCCGCTCCCACAGGGTCCCGGGCAGGCTCGGAAATGGGTTAACAGGCGAGGACCGATGATAAAAGCAAAAGCAGGCAAGCCAATGGAAGGGTCGCGCAGCCGGTCGCAGATTATCGTGCTGTTCATCGCGCTGATCGTCTTCATCATGCTGCTGTTCGCCAACTTCGCGTACCTCAACACCCAGGCTACCTACGACAAACAGTACATCGGCCACGCCGGCGAACTGCGCGTGCTGTCCCAGCGTATCGCCAAGAACGCCACCGAAGCCGCCGCCGGCAAGGCTGCCGCGTTCAAGTTGCTCAGTGATGCGCGCAACGATTTTGCCCAGCGCTGGGGTTATCTGAAGAAGGGCGACCCGGCCACCGGCCTGCCGCCTGCCCCCGCCACCGTGCGTCCAGAGATGCGCGCGGTGCAACAGGACTGGGAACGCCTGCTGAAAAACACCGACGCGATCCTCTCCAGCGAGCAAACCGTACTGTCGCTGCATCAGGTTGCCGCGACTCTGGCCGAAACCGTGCCGCAGTTGCAGGTCGAGTACGAAAAGGTCGTCGAGATTCTCCTGCAGCGGGGCGCCCCGGCGGCCCAGGTGGCGATGGCCCAGCGCCAATCGCTGCTGGCCGAGCGGATCCTCGGCGCAGTCAACACGGTGTTGGCCGGCGACGAAAATTCACAGCAGGCCGCCGATGCGTTCGGACGTGACGCGACGCAGTTCGGCAAGGTGCTCAACGGCATGCTTCAGGGCGACCCGGCGCTCAAGGTCAGCCAGGTCGAAGACCGCGATGCCCGTGCGCGACTCGCGGAAATCTCCGAGCTGTTCGAGTTCGTATCGGGCTCGGTGGACGAGATCCTCGAAACCTCGCCGGAATTGTTGAAGGTCCGTGAATCGGCCTCGAACATTTTCAGCCTGTCGCAAACCCTGCTCGACGAAGCCTCGCACCTGGCCAGCGGTTTTGAAAACATGGTCGGCGGGCGCACCACCGACACCATAGGCGGTTACGTGCTGGGCCTGTTGGCGCTGGCTTCGATCATCCTGATTGGCATGGTGATGGTGCGCGAAACCAATCGTCAGTTGCGCGAAACCGCTGAGAAGAACGAGCGCAACCAGAACGCGATCATGCGCTTGCTCGACGAGATCGAAGACCTGGCCGACGGCGACCTCACAGTGACGGCCTCGGTGACCGAAGACTTTACCGGCACCATCGCCGACTCGATCAATTACTCCGTCGACCAGCTGCGCGATCTGGTCGCGACCATCAACCTCACCGCCGGCCAGGTTGCCGCCGCCGTGCAGGAAACCCAGGCCACCGCCATGCACCTGGCCCAGGCTTCGGAACATCAGGCCCAGCAGATTTCCGAGGCCTCCATGGCGATCAACGACATGGCCGAATCCATCGACCAGGTGTCGGCCAACGCGGCTGAATCTTCGGCGGTTGCCGAACGCTCGGTGGAAATCGCCAACAAGGGCAACGAGGTGGTGCACAACACCATCCACGGCATGGACAACATTCGCGAGCAGATCCAGGACACGGCCAAGCGCATCAAGCGCCTGGGCGAGTCATCCCAGGAAATCGGCGACATTGTCAGCCTGATCGATGACATTGCCGACCAGACCAACATCCTTGCCCTCAACGCGGCTATCCAGGCGTCCATGGCCGGTGACGCCGGTCGTGGTTTCGCCGTGGTCGCCGATGAAGTGCAGCGCCTGGCCGAGCGCTCATCCGCCGCCACCCGGCAGATCGAAACCCTGGTGCGGGCGATCCAGACCGACACCAACGAAGCGGTCATCTCCATGGAACAGACCACGACCGAGGTGGTACGCGGCGCCCGGCTGGCGCAGGATGCCGGTGTGGCCCTGGAAGAAATCGAAGGCGTCTCCAAGACGCTCGCGGCATTGATCCAGAGTATTTCCAATGCGGCGCAACAGCAGACGTCGTCAGCCGGTCAAATCTCCCTGACGATGAACGTGATCCAGCAGATCACCTCGCAGACGTCGTCGGGCTCCACCGCCACTGCCGAAAGCATCGGCAACCTGGCGAAAATGGCCAGTCAGTTGCGTCGTTCGGTGTCCGGTTTCACCTTGCCGGATGCCAAGGCGCAGGTTGTGGACAAAGCTTGAACCGCCCATGGGTATCTGAATTGTGATTGGAGTGGTTATGGGTGATCGGCACGACTATGTGGCCCTCGAGTGGGTCAAGGGCGAGATTGCCGAAACGCTGAAACAGGCTCATCACGCGATCGAAAACCTGCTCGATGACCCGCAGGCGACGCAGGCGCTGGATGATTGCCTGGCGTGCATCCATCAGGTCCACGGCAGTCTGCAGATGGTCGAGTTCTACGGCGCGGCGCTGCTCGCCGAAGAGATGGAACAATTGGCCATGGCCTTGCAGGGTAACCGTGTCAGCCATCGCGACGAGGCGCTGCACCTGCTGATGCAGGCCCTTGGGCAACTGCCGATTTATCTGGACCGGGTGCAAGGCGCGCGCCGCGACTTGCCACTGGTGGTGTTGCCACTGATCAACGACCTGCGCAGCGCCCGGGGCGAAAGCCTGCTGTCGGAAACCAGCCTGTTCAGCCCGCAATTGCCCGAGTTGCCGGCGCTGGACGCAGAAACGCTGGCGCAGCTGGAACCGGACGAATTGCCCAATGTGTTGCGCAAGTTGCGGCAAATGCTGCAGCTGGCGCTGGTCGGATTCCTGCGTGAGCAGGACAACGACACCAACCTCGATTACCTGGCCAAGGTCTTCACCCGCCTCGAAGCGCTGTGCGGCAATGCGCCCCTGAGCCCGTTATGGCAGGTGGCATCGGCGCTGGTCGAAGGCATGCAGGGCGGTGTGATTGCCAATAGCCCGGCCTTGCGCAGCCTGTTCAAGGATGCCGACAAGGAACTCAAGCGCCTGCTCGAACAAGGCATGCACGGCATCAACCAGCCGGCCCCGCCGGAGCTGCTCAAGAGTTTGCTGTTCTACATTGCCAAGGCCGAACATCCCACTGGGCAGATGCTGACCATGAAAGAACGCTACTCACTGGACGACGCGCTGCCCGACAGCGCGATGGTCGATGAAGAACGCGCGCGGCTGGCCGGTCCCGACCGCGACGCCATGCGCTCGGTGCTGGCAGCGCTGTGCGAAGAGCTGGTGCGGGTCAAGGAACGTCTGGATCTGTTCGTGCGCAGTGACCGCCAGCGCACCTCCGACCTCGACAGCCTGTTGGCGCCGCTGCGGCAGATTGCCGACACTCTGGCGGTCCTGGGCTTCGGCCAGCCGCGCAAGGTGATCATCGATCAATTGGCGGTGGTACTCAGCCTCGTTCAGGGCCAGCGCGAACCCAATGATGCCATCCTCATGGATGTTGCCGGGGCCTTGTTGTACGTCGAAGCGACGCTGGCCGGCATGGTCGGTACCGTGGAGCCGGAGAGCCAGGACGACAACCGCCTGCCGACTACCGACCTGACGCAGATCCACCAGATCGTGATCAAGGAGGCCCGCATCTGTTTGCAGCAGGCCAAGGACATGATCGTCGACTACATCGACGCCGATTGGGACCGCCAGCATTTGCAGGCGCTGCCGGCCTTGCTGACCCAGGTGCGCGGCGCGCTGGCGATGATTCCGCTGAGCCGCGCGGCGAGCCTGGTCGAAACCTGCAATCACTTCATTCGCGAGCACCTGTTGCTCGAACCGGGTCAACCGGGCTGGCAGGAACTGGACAGCCTGGCCGACGTGATCACCAGCATCGAGTACTACCTCGAGCGCCTCAGCGACGACCCGCAAGCGCAGGGCGAAAACCTGCTCGATGTTGCGGAAAAGAGCCTGGCGAGCCTCGGGTTCTTCCCCAGTGAGCAGCATGTGCCAGTGCTTGATGATGTGCTCAACCCGAGCGAAGCGCAGGTGATGCAGATGATGCAGGAGCTGGATGATCCACAGATCGTCCAGACTCTGGCCGATGTGCTCGCCAGCCCGGTTTCGAGCCTCAACCCGCCCGCGCTGAACACCCCGGGCAGCCTGCTGCCGCCGCCTTCAGGCGAAGAGCCGGTGGACGAGGAACTGCGCGAGGTGTTCCTCGAAGAAACCGACGAAGTCCTGGAAATCCTGCGCGAGTACTTGCCACGCTGGTCGGTCAACCCTGACAACCGCTCGGCCTTGAGTGAGCTGCGCCGCGCCTTCCATACCCTCAAGGGCAGTGGTCGCATGGTGCGCGCCCTGGTGCTGGGCGAGCTGGCCTGGGCCGTGGAAAACCTGCTCAACCGCGTACTGGAAAACAGCGTGGAGCCGGGCGCTACGGTGCAGCAACTGATCGGTGATGTGCTGCATCTGCTGCCGGAGCTGGTGGCAGAATACGCCGCCAATGCCCAGCGCCAGCGCAACGATGTCGACCAGTTGGCCGCCCGCGCCCATGCCCTGGCCAAGGGCGAGGAACCGGTGTCCGATGAGGATACGCAAGATGTCGCGGCCCTCGACCCGCTGTTGCTGGAGATCTTCCGCAAAGAGGCCGAAACCCACTTGGGCAGCCTCAATCGGTTCCTCGATCAGGCTGCCGAACATATGCCGTTGCAGGCCAGCGACGAATTGCAGCGCGCCTTGCACACCCTCAAGGGCAGTGCCTACATGGCCGGTGTCCTGCCGATTGCCGAACTGGCCGCCCCGTTGGATCAGCTGGCCCGGGAATACAAGGCGCACCTGATCACGCTGGATCTGGATGAAGTCGAGTTGCTGCTGGAAGCAGAGGGACTGTTCCGCCTCGGTTTGCGTCAGCTCAAGAAAGATCCGCTGGCGGAAATTCCCGGTGCCCGGGGTTTGACCGAGCGAGCCAGGGCGCTGCTGACCGAGCGCCTGGAAAACCTCCTGAGCACACCGAACACGGGGCTGCGGATCAAGCGCGACCCACAGTTGATCAACAATTTCCTCGCCCAGGGTATGGACATCCTGCTGGACGCCGAAAGCCTGTTGCAGCGTTGGCAGCAGCACCCCGGCGAACGTCAGGAGCTCAGCGCGCTGCTGGACGAATTGACCACCCTCGGCGAAGGTGCCCATCTGGCCGATCTGCACCCGGTGGACGAGTTGTGCGAAGCGTTGCTCGACTTGTACGGTGCCGTGGAAGAAAGCAGCCTTGCGGTCAGCGAGCGGTTTTTCCATGAAGCCCAGCATGCCCACGAAGCGCTGATCAACATGCTCGATGAATTGGCCGCCGGCCAGGAAGTCAGCCCGCAGCCGCAACGGATCAGGGCCTTGCGCGAGCTGCTCGACGAGAGCCTTGACCCGTCGGCCATGGGCCTGATCCGCAGCGATGGCAGCCGGAGCCTGAGCATCCGCGAACTGGGTTCTGCCACCGAGGAACTTGAGCGCACGCAACCCCCTGTAGGAGCGAGCTCGCTCGCGATGGACTCAAATGCGCCGCGCTTATCCAATGACAACGCGTCATCGTTAACGCCCATCGCGAGCGAGCTCGCTCCTACAGGAGAGGGGCGCGAGCTGGACGATGAAATTGTTGCGATCTTCCTGGAAGAAGCGGTGGATATCCTCGAAAGCGCCGGTCAGGCCTCGCAGCGCTGGTTGCGCGACTCGGACAACGCCGCGCCGCTGTCATCGCTGCAACGGGATTTGCACACCCTCAAAGGCGGCGCGCGCATGGCCGGGGTCGGACCGGTCGGCGATCTGGCCCATGAACTGGAAAGCCTTTACCAAGGCCTGCTGGACCGTCGTTACGCCTTCAGCGATTCACTGGCAGTGCTGCTGCAACAGAGCCATGACCGACTGGCGTTGTACCTTGAACAGTTGCACCTCAACCAGCCGCTGGACGATTCCCGTGAGCTGATCGAAGCCATTCGTGCCTACCGCCAAGGTCATGCGGGAGTCGCCGAGGCGGCCCGGCAAGCGATCGACAGCGACTCGGCTGCGCACGATCCGGAATTGCTGGAGATCTTCCTCGAGGAAGGTTTCGACATCATCGAAAGCTCCGGGGCGGCGCTGGAGCGCTGGCAGGCCCAGCCTTCGAATCGCCAGGAAGTGGAAACCCTGCTGCGCGACCTGCACACCCTCAAGGGCGGTGCGCGCATGGTGGAAATCGCCGCGATCGGTGATCTGGCCCATGAATTGGAGTTCCTCTACGAAGGCCTGTCCACCGGTGTGCTGCAACCGACGGAGCCGTTGTTCACGCTGTTGCAGCGCAGCCATGACCGCCTGGCGCAGATGCTCGACGCAGCCCGCGCCGGTGAGCCCATGCCGCCCGCCGACCGCTTGATCGATGCGATCAAGAACTTCAGCCACCCGGTTGTGCCCGAAACCCCCGCGCCGGTGGCGCCGTCGACCACGCCCAAGGCCGAGCCGCTGGCGCCGCCGTCCGATACCGGGGCGGACATGGTCAAGGTCTCGGCGGAGCTGCTCGACGATCTGGTCAACCTGGCCGGTGAGACGTCGATCTTCCGGGGGCGGATCGAACAACAGGTCAACGATGCACACATCGCCCTGAGCGAGATGGAAACCACCATCGAGCGCATGCGCGACCAGTTGCGCCGTCTCGATACCGAAACCCAGGGGCGGATCCTCAGCCGCCAGCAAGTCGACGCCGAACGTCTGGGCTACGAAGAGTTCGACCCGTTGGAAATGGACCGCCACTCGCAGTTGCAGCAACTTTCCCGGGCGTTGTTCGAATCGGCCTCTGACTTGCTTGACCTCAAGGAAACCCTCGAACGCCGCAATCAGGATGCGGAAAACCTGTTGCAACAGCAGGGCCGCATCAACACCGAATTGCAGGAAGGCCTGATGCGCACGCGCATGGTGCCGTTCGAACGCATGCTCCCGCGTTTGCAGCGCATCGTTCGGCAGGTGTCCAGCGAACTGGGCAAGGAAGTGGATTTCATCGTCGATAACGCCGAAGGCGAGATGGATCGCAACGTCCTCGAACGCATGGCCGCGCCGCTGGAACACATGCTGCGCAACGCCGTCGACCACGGCCTGGAATCCGTCGACGTGCGGCTGGCGGCGGGGAAACCGGCCAAGGGCAAGATCACCCTCGATCTGCTGCGTGAAGGCGGCGACATCATTTTCGACATCCGCGACGACGGCGCCGGTGTGCCGCTGGACGCGGTGCGGCGCAAGGCGATCAAGCGCGGCTTGCTGGCCCCGAACAGCGTCATCAGTGATCACGATGTGTTGCAGTTCATCCTGCAACCGGGGTTTTCCACCGCCGAGAAAATCACCCAGATTTCCGGTCGCGGCGTCGGCATGGACGTGGTGCACGAAGAGGTGCGGCAACTGGGCGGCACCATGAGCATCGACTCGGTGCCCGGGCAGGGCGTGCATTTCCGCATTCGCCTGCCGTTTACAGTATCGGTCAACCGGGCGCTGATGGTGCAGTGCGGTGAGGACCAGTACGCCATCCCGCTCAATACCATCGACGGCATCGTTCGCGTCCTGCCCAACGAGCTCGAAGGCTATTTCCGTTTCGATTCGCCCACCTACGAATACGCCGGGCAACGTTACGAGCTGTGCTATCTGGGTGAGCTGCTGAAAACCGGCCCGCGCCCGAAACTGTTGGGCCAGAGCCTGCCATTGCCGGTGTTGCTGGTGCAGTGCAACGAGCGGCATATCGCCGTTCACGTGGATGCCATGGCCGGCACTCGCGAGATCGTGGTCAAGAGCCTCGGGCCGCAGTTTGCGGCGGTGCAAGGGGTGACCGGGGCGACGATTCTCGGGGACGGCCGGGTGGTGTTGATCCTGGATTTGCTGGCGCCGATCCGCGCCATGCAGGCCCGTATCCCCCAGCGTCCGGCGGGCCAGGAAGTCGAAGCCGAACCGCATCGTCCGCTGCTGGTGATGGTGGTCGACGACTCGGTCACCGTGCGCAAGGTCACCAGCCGCTTGCTCGAACGCCACGGCATGAACGTGCTGACCGCCAAGGACGGGGTAGATGCCATGTTGCTGCTGGAAGAACACATGCCCGACCTGATGCTGCTGGACATCGAGATGCCACGCATGGATGGCTTCGAAGTCGCGACCCAGGTGCGCAACGACGAACGCCTGCAACACCTGCCGATCATCATGATCACCTCGCGCACCGGACAGAAACACCGCGATCGCGCCATGGCCATCGGCGTCAACGACTACCTTGGCAAGCCGTACCAGGAATCGGTGCTGCTCGAAAGCATCGCCTTGTGGAGCAAGACCCATGCTTGAGCACCGCACCAGCAACCTCACCGGCCTGCTGTTGCCATTGGCCGACCGCAATCTGATCCTGCCCAACGTCGCCGTGGCCGAGCTGATCGATTACCAGCAGCCGGGGACTTTCGACCTCGACACACCGCCGTGGTACCTGGGGCTGGTGACATGGCGCGACCGGCAGATTCCGCTGCTGAGTTTCGAGTCGGCATGCGCACAGAAAGTCGTCATCGGCGAACGCGCGCGGATCGTCATCCTCAACACACTCGGCGGGCGACCCGAGCTGAAATTCATCGCGCTGCTGGTGCAGGGGATTCCGCGCTCCTGCAAGCTCGATAGCCAGTTGAGCTACGTGGATGTGCCGTTGTGTCCGCTGGAGCAGGCGGCGGTGCAGGTGGGCGAGCAAGTGGCCAAGGTACCGGATTTGTTGGCTCTGGAGAACTTGTTGGTGGATGCCGGGTTGATCGACTGATCCCGATTCAGCGGTGATCTGACTGACGCCTTCGCGAGCAAGCCCGCTCCCACAGGGTTTTGTGTTCACCACAGATCAACTGTGGGAGCGGGCTTGCTCGCGAAGAGGCCAGCATGAACGACGCCAATCTTGATCATTAACCTGAGCGTAACGATCCACCGCTCTGCTTGATTGATGCCCCCACTCAACACTCCTAAGGTGACTCCCACGACAGCGAACCCGTGGAGTGGTCATGACAACAACAATATCCCCCGACTCGCGATGGACGCGGCGGCGCAGCGAAAAGCAGCGACGCCTCGAGCTGGTGCGAGGTCTTGCCGACGGCGTGGTGTTGCCCACCGACAACATCGTCGCGGCGCTGGAGGCGTTGATCCTGCCCGGCGACCGTGTGGTGCTCGAAGGCAACAACCAGAAGCAGGCGGATTTCCTTTCGCGTTCCCTGGCCAAGGCCGACCCCGCGAAGCTGCATGACTTGCACATGATCATGCCCAGCGTCGGCCGCGCCGAGCACCTGGACCTGTTCGAACGCGGCATCGCCCGCAAGCTCGACTTCTCTTTTGCCGGCACCCAAAGCCTGCGCATCAGCCAGTTGCTCGAAGACGGACTGCTGGAAATCGGCGCGATCCACACCTACATCGAACTCTACGCACGGCTGGTGGTGGACCTGATTCCCAACGTCGTGTTGTCGGCCGGGTTCATGGCCGACCGCGCCGGCAACATCTACACCGGGCCGAGCACCGAAGACACCCCGGCGCTGATCGAACCGGCGGCCTTCAGCGACGGCATCGTCATCGTCCAGGTCAACCAGTTGGTGGACGACGTCAGCGACCTGCCGCGCGTAGACATTCCCGCCTCCTGGGTCGACTTCGTGGTGGTGGCCGACAAGCCGTTCTACATCGAACCGCTGTTCACCCGCGATCCACGGCACATCAAGCCCGTGCACGTGCTGATGGCGATGATGGCGATTCGTGGCATCTACGAAAAACACAATGTGCAGTCCCTCAACCACGGTATCGGTTTCAACACCGCTGCCATTGAACTGATCCTGCCGACCTACGGCGAATCCCTCGGCCTCAAGGGCAAGATCTGCCGCAACTGGACGCTCAACCCGCACCCGACCCTGATTCCGGCGATTGAAAGCGGCTGGGTCGAAAGCGTGCATTGCTTCGGCACCGAGCTTGGGATGGAGAACTACATTGCGGCGCGGCCGGATGTGTTCTTTACCGGGCGCGACGGTTCCCTGCGTTCCAATCGGATGTTCAGCCAACTGGCCGGGCAATACGCCGTGGACCTGTTCATTGGCGCAACTTTGCAGGTCGATGGCGATGGTCATTCCTCCACCGTGACCCGTGGGCGCCTGGCCGGTTTCGGCGGCGCGCCGAACATGGGCCACGACCCGCGCGGTCGTCGTCACGGCACGCCAGCCTGGCTCGACATGCGCAACACCGACGTGGCCGAGCCGATGCTCGAGCGCGGTAAAAAACTCGTGGTGCAGATGGTCGAGACCTTTCAGGAGGGCGGTAAGCCGACCTTCGTTGAAACCCTCGATGCGGTTGATGTGGCGAAGAAAAGCGGCATGCCCCTGGCACCGATCATGGTCTACGGCGACGACGTCACCCACCTGCTGACCGAAGAAGGCATCGCCTATCTGTACAAGGCGCGCTCGCTGGAAGAACGCCAGGCGATGATCGCCGCCGTCGCCGGGGTGACCGCCATCGGCCTGCGTCACAACCCCAAGGATACTGCACGCATGCGCCGTGAAGGCCTGATCGCCTTGCCCGAAGACCTCGGCATCCGCCGCACCGACGCCACTCGCGAACTGCTCGCGGCGAAAAGCGTGGCCGATCTGGTGGAATGGTCCGGTGGCCTCTACAACCCGCCTGCCAAGTTCAGGAGCTGGTAATGCACGCACTTAACCTGCAAACCAAAGCCCTGAGCCTGGCCGAACGGCTGGCGGACCTCGCGGTTGACGCGCTGATCGACGAGGCAGATCTGTCGCCGAAACCGGCACTGGTCGACCGTCGCGGTAATGGCGCCCACACCGATTTGCACCTGGGGCTGATGCACGCTTCGGCGCTGTCCTTGTGGCCGGCCTTCAAGGAAATGGCTGAAGCAGCCATCGAGTTCGGCGAAGTCGGGTTGCCGCTGCGCGAAGCCGTTGGCCGCATCGGTCGAGAGGGCGAGCAAGCGATGCTCGACACCACCGGCGGCGTGAACACCCACCGAGGGGCGATCTGGGCCTTGGGCTTGTTGGTCACGGCCGTTGCGCTGGACCCCAAGTCCTCGGCTGCAAGCAGCGTATCGATTCGTGCCGCGCGCCTGGCGCTGCTCGACGACCGTCACGCGCCGCGCCCGCTGAGCCACGGCGCTCAAGTCGCCCAGCGTTTCGGTGCACGGGGTGCCCGTGAAGAAGCGCAACTGGGCTTCCCGGCGGTGATCCAACGTGCGCTGCCGCAACTGCGCCGCAGCCGTGATGAAGGGCATGGCGAGCAAAATGCCCGGCTCGATGCGCTGTTGGCGATCATGACCAATCTGGCCGACACCTGCGTGCTTTACCGCGCCGGCGAAGAAGGGCTGCACACCATGCAGCGGGGCGCCCGGGCGGTGCTCGATGCGGGTGGCAGTGCCAGCCTCGGCGGACGTCGCCGCCTGTATGAACTGGACCAACAACTGATCGCGTTGAATGCCTCGCCCGGTGGTGCTGCGGACCTGCTCGCCGCCTGCCTGTTCATCGACCGTATCGAGTCGGACGACGGCCTCATCCTCTGCCATTCAAGAAGGGAAGTGTTTTGATGGAAACTTTATCCTTTGAATTCCCCGCCGGGCAGCCACCACGCGGCCGTACGCTGGTGGGTTGTGTCGGCTCGGGCGATCTGGAAGTGCTGATCGAACCGGGTCAGGCCGGCAAGCTGACGATCAACGTGCAGACCTCGGTCAATGGCAGCGAACAACGCTGGCAGCATCTGTTCGCACGGATGTTCGACGGCCAGACGCCGCCGGCGATGGCCATCGACATCCATGATTTCGGTGCGACACCGGGCGTGGTGCGCCTGCGTCTGGAACAGGGCTTCGAGGAGATCGGCCATGACTGACAGCGCATCCCTGCTGAACAAGCACAGCTTCGTCGAACTCGGTGCCCGGCAACGGGCCAAGGCCCTGCTCGACGCCGGGACCTTCCGCGAATTGCTCGACCCGTTCCAGCGCATCATGTCGCCATGGCTGTCGCGCCAGGGCGTGGTGCCGCAGGCCGACGACGGCGTGGTGATCGCCAAGGGCAGTCTCGCTGGCCTGCCCGTGGTGGTCGCGGCCATCGAAGGTGCGTTCCAGGGCGGCAGCCTCGGTGAGGTCGGCGGAGCAAAAATTGCTGGCGCACTGGAACTGGCCGCCGAAGACAACCGCAACGGCATCCCGACCCGCGCCGTACTGCTGCTGGAAACCGGCGGCGTGCGGTTGCAGGAAGCCAACCTCGGCCTGGCGGCGATTGCCGACATCCACGCCGCGATTGTCGATTTGCAGCAGTACCAACCCGTGGTCGGTGTCGTGGCGGGCAGCGTCGGGTGCTTTGGCGGCATGTCGATTGCCGCCGGGTTATGCAGCTACCTGTTGGTGACCCAGGAAGCGCGGCTCGGCCTGAACGGCCCGCAGGTAATCGAGCAGGAAGCCGGACTCGAGGAATACGACTCCCGCGACCGGCCTTTCATCTGGAGCCTGACCGGTGGCGAGCAGCGCTTTGCCAGCGGTCTGGCGGACGGCTATGTCGCTGACGACGTGGTGCAGATTCGCCAGCAGGTCGGTGAATGGCTCAAGCAAGGTTTGCCGGCGCAACCCCGCAGCCGTCAGGCCGGGTTGTTCCTGCAGCGCCTGGCGCGTCTGGACGCCGAACCGCAAATCGAGCCGTCGGTGGTTCGCGATCTGTACCAAGGAGAACGCCCATGAGTTCGTATTCCCTGCGTGGTTTGAACTGGTTCAACGCCTTGAGTGACGGGGCGAAACCGGTCGAGGGCTTGCCTGTTTCGCTGAAGGTCGCGGACGGTGTACTGGGCGATCAGCCTGTGCGTTTCATCGCCGTGGTGGCTGACCCCGAAAACCGCTTCGTCCGCGCACGCAACGGCGAAGTGGGTTTGCTCGAAGGCTGGGGCCTGGCCAAGGCCGTGGATGAAGTCATTGCTGCCGATCAGAACAAGGCACAGAAACGCGCCCTGATCGCCATCGTCGATGTGCCGAGCCAGGCTTACGGTCGACGCGAGGAAGCCCTTGGCATTCATCAGGCGCTGGCCGGTGCGGCGGACAGTTATGCCCGTGCCCGTCTGGCCGGTCATGCGGTTATCGGTTTGCTGGTGGGCAAGGCAATGTCGGGGGCGTTTCTGGCCCACGGCTATCAGGCCAATCGCTTGATCGCCCTGCGCGATCCGGGCGTGATGGTACATGCGATGGGCAAGGCATCGGCAGCGCGGGTGACCTTGCGCAGCGTTGAAGAACTCGAAGCCTTCGCCGCCAGCGTGCCGCCGATGGCCTATGACATCGACAGCTATGCCAGCCTCGGGCTGCTGTGGGAAACCTTGTCGGTGGAACAGATCGAGCAGCCGACTTCGGCGGATCTGGCGCGGGTGGCCGAGTGCCTGGGTCAGGCGATGGGTGATATCGCCGAGAAGGGCGCTGATCTCAGCGGTCGTCTTGGTGCGGCCAACCGTGCGGCGTCGAGCAAGGTTCGCCAATTGCTGAGAGCGCAGTGGTGAAAGGGCTTCTGGCTCACGACCTGCTGTGGGGCATGACCCCGCAGCAGTTGCCTGCGGATGTGCCTGTGTGGGTGATCGAGTCGATCAGTGCCGGCCAGCCGGTGGTGGTCCGTCGCGCCTTGAGCGCGGCGGGGCAGGTGGCGGTGGGCGTGCGTGGACCGTTGCGCGAACAGCGATTTGCCGCGCAGATGGAAGTTGCCGCCATCACGCGACGGGTACGACCGGAAGAACTGTGCGATGTGCAAGGCCAGCGTGATTTCCCGGCGTTGCGAGCCTTGGCGCAGCTGCGCCCGCACCTCGATGACAGTGGTTGGACCTGGGGTGTCAGTGGCAGTGCCGGGTTCGAGTTGGCCAGCGGGTTTGCCGCATTGCACGAGGGCAGCGATCTCGATCTGATCCTGCGTACACCACGTCCGTTGAGTCGTGTCGACGCGCAGGCGTTGGTGGTCATTCTGGACACGGCCGTGTGCCGCGTTGACCTGCAATTGCAGACACCGTCGGGCGCCATCGCCCTGCGCGAGTGGGCCGGTGCTTCGTCGCGGGTCTTGTTGAAAAGTGCCACTCAGGCCCGCCTGGTCAGCGATCCGTGGAATCCACAGGAGCAAGCGGCGTGAGCAGCTTGCTGGTGTTCCCTGGCCAGGGCGCGCAACAACCCGGCATGCTGGCGCGTTTGCCTCGGGAAACGTTGAACGAGGCGAGCGACCTGCTCGGTGAAGAAGTGACGCAGCTGGATTCTGCCGAGGCGTTGCAGTCGACGAGGGCGGTTCAGCTTTGCCTGCTGATCGCCGGCGTCGCCGCTTCACGCCAGTTGGGCATGACTCCGGATTACGTCGCTGGCTTGTCGATCGGTGCCTACCCGGCTGCAGTGGTGGCCGGTGCCCTGAGTTTCAGTGATGCGCTGCATCTGGTCAGCCTGCGCGGTGAGCTGATGCAACAGGCTTATCCACAGGGCTACGGCATGACCGCCATCATCGGCCTGGACCTGGCCACGGTGGAAGGATTACTGGCCCGGGTGCACAGCGCAGAAATGCCGGTTTATCTGGCCAACATCAACGCCGATAACCAGGTGGTGATTGCCGGTAGCGACGCGGCGATGAAGGCGGTGGCCGAGTTGGCGAAAGGTTGTGGAGCCGGCTTGGCCAAGCGTCTGGCAGTGAGCGTGCCGTCACATTGCCCATTGCTTGAGGCCCCCGCGCAACGACTGGCCGACGCCTTCGCCAACGTGTCACTGAATACACCGAAAATCGGTTATCTGAGCGGCAGCCGTGCGCGTCCGCTGATCAAGCCCGAAGCCTTGCGTGACGACCTGGCCTTCAACATGTGTCGCATCGTTGATTGGCGGGGCACGGTACAAAGCGCTTACGAGCGCGGCGTACGCCTACAGATCGAACTGCCGCCTGGTGCGGTGTTGACCGGGCTGGCGCGCCGGGTGTTCGAGCAGGGCACCGTGATTGCCTTCGACGGTGCGCGGCTCGATACGCTTCAGGCGCTGATGCGTGAGGAGGGAAGCCGTCACTCTTAAATCGCCGACTCAGGCTTCGAACAACAAAAACAACATTCGAAATGCACTTTGAGGACTACAACAATGATTATTTACGGTGTGGCGCTGTTGGCGATCTGTACGCTGGCAGGGGTGATCATGGGGGACATGCTCGGTGTGCTGCTGGGCGTGAAGTCAAACGTCGGCGGTGTCGGGATCGCGATGATCCTGCTGATTTGCGCACGGTTGTGGATGCAAAAGCGTGGCGGCATGACCAGGGATTGCGAGCTGGGCGTCGGTTTCTGGGGTGCCATGTACATCCCGGTGGTGGTGGCGATGGCGGCGCAACAAAACGTGGTCACGGCGCTGCACGGTGGTCCGGTGGCGGTGCTGGCGGCGATCGGTTCGGTGGTGGTCTGCGGTTGCACCATTGCCCTGATCAGCCGGACCCACAAAGGCGAACCCTTGCCCGATGAACCGGCGGATGTAACGGCTGTTGGCGCACCGGCAGGAGGTCGCTGATATGTGGGATCTCATCAAGAACGGCCTTGAACACAACGGCCTGGTCACTGCTTTCGCTTTCGTTGGCGTGATCATGTGGGTGTCAGTGGTGATCTCCAAGCGCCTGACCTTCGGGCGTATCCACGGCTCGGCGATTGCCATCGTCATCGGCCTGGTGCTCGCCTGGGTCGGGGGCACAATGACCGGTGGGCAAAAAGGCCTGGCGGACTTGACGCTGTTTTCCGGCATCGGGTTGATGGGCGGTGCCATGCTGCGGGACTTCGCCATCGTCGCCACGGCATTCGAGGTGCAGGCCACTGAAGCGAAAAAAGCCGGCTTGATCGGCGTGATCGCGCTACTGCTGGGCACGGTGCTGCCATTTATTGTCGGCGCGTGCATGGCCTGGGCATTCGGCTACCGCGATGCGGTGAGCATGACCACTATTGGCGCCGGAGCGGTGACTTACATTGTCGGGCCGGTCACCGGAGCGGCCATTGGTGCCAGTTCCGATATCGTGGCGCTGTCGATTGCCTCCGGCCTGATCAAGGCGATTCTGGTGATGGTCGGTACGCCGATGGCGGCGCGCTGGATGGGCCTGGATAACCCGCGCTCGGCGATGGTGTTCGGTGGGCTGGCCGGGACGGTCAGTGGCGTGACCGCCGGTTTGGCGGCGACGGATCGGCGGTTGGTGCCTTATGGGGCTTTGACCGCGACATTCCACACCGGGTTGGGCTGCTTGCTGGGGCCTTCACTGTTGTACTTCATTGTTCGCGGGATTGTTGGGTAGATTCTCCGAATTTGCTAATGGTCGCCTCCACATTTACCGAGTTTCATGAGCTGCTCGGTGAAATGTGGAGTTATACAAATATAACCTTCACAAAGTTGGAGGCGGCTCAAATTGGCGTGGCTGAAATTTTATGTGGAAGTGAAATGTTTGTTTGATGTCATTTGGAGGTTTTTGTTGTGGCTCGGATAAGAGTTGTGGTTAGGTAATATGCCATCATAAGTGCAACTAGGCCATAACTTAGGCCCTCAATTATCCTCTCAGGATTAAAAATAAAACTGCTCGCAGTGATGATCAGTATGATGGTTAATGTTGTGGCAAGTTCGCTGACAAGAAAAAAAGATACTGCATCGCTATCGTTTGCGTTATGGAAAACTTCATTTGATGTTAGTCGGGTAAATATTGTTCCGATCACCACGCCTAATAGACAAAAAAAAGCTAGCGATAAAAAGAACGTAATGTCCTTGTTGGTTAGTACCAGCAGTAGAGATGTGATAACAGTCGCAATCAAACAGGAAGTTGCGAGTGTGGTGCTGGATTTGCTGATGATAAGTCTGGATGTCACAAGCCTCCCTAATACGGTAGATGACAAAAAGACCATGTACGCAATCGCTGAGCTTCCTAACCAAGAAAATTGCTGGGCTAAGCCCAAGAGGTTGCTATGCCGATAGAGCAAACCTATTGCGTACATAAATACCAAAGATTCAAATACGTTTCCCGCAACATAGCCAGTTATTTGCACTGGATATTTCGCGGCAACAGTGAAATGCTTAAAATATGCATGCCGGCTTGAATGTATTAAAGTGGTTCTGCTTGTGTCGGCGGGTCGTAGATCACTGTTTGATATGTATATTTGCGCTGATCTGAGTAATAGCAGCATCGACATTATTGCTGTTGTGGCATATAAATATGAGGTGAAATTTATTACAAG
Organism: Pseudomonas sp. WT-JTC; assembly: GCF_056711565.1. NCBI lineage: Bacteria > Pseudomonadati > Pseudomonadota > Gammaproteobacteria > Pseudomonadales > Pseudomonadaceae > Pseudomonas > Pseudomonas sp. WT-JTC. The sequence continues at coordinate 6,241,110 of NZ_CM160042.1, read as the reverse complement.
GGAGGCCGTCAGTAATAAAGTAAAAGGAGTTCCAATTCGAATGTATAGAAGATGATTGAATGCTTTGATGTAATCAGCGGTCTGGCCAGTCATTTTTATATGTAAGGCATTATAAGCTGGCCGGAAAGATGCTTTTAAACAGCCTGTTCCTGCTGAGTCGCATACGAAAGCAATTAGAATTAAGCTCCAGCCTGTGTACCAATATTCAAGCAATGCTGCCCAAAATCCCAATGTCAGGAAAATAGCGCATGCCAGTTTGAATATAAAGCCATAGATGGTGGTATTGGCAATGCCTAGTCTACATACAAAGTAGTGTCCAATGTAAAATTCCACAATCAAGGAAATGATTAACTGCGTTGCAAGCGAGAATTCCAACGAAAACTGGCCTAAATTTGGATTGCTTGCAATTAAGGCTAGTTCGAGAATTGTTGCTCCCATTGCAACGCCACCATACAAGGCATCTGCTCTCGCGATTAGTGTGTGTGCACTTTTCATTCGTTTACTCTATAAGTTTTACCGGGCTCTAGAATAAGGTTTACATATAGAGCGGACGGCGCGTAGGCGCGACCGTAAAACATCAGTGTCGTATATATTGAATCAAGATCGTAAGGGATTAGTGTGGATCTCTCTAAAGGTTGCTTAGTGGTGTATGCTGAACTTCTAGCTTTTCCATTTCTAAAGTCTTCGTAAAGTAATAACTCGAAATCAATATTTGAGTTTTTAGCGGTATTGTTAAAAAAAATACCACAGGCTGCATCATTGAGGTTTCTGTAGGTGCTCCCGGTCGTATCAATTTGTTCAAATACGTTAGTTAATATGTCATCTCCATAGATTGATTGTAGGTATCTAATCGTATAAGGCCATCTTCTATTTAAATGCCGAGATATGTCTAGGTATCGTCTAACGCATTCAAATGTGAAATGTTTATCGCATGCAGTGGTTGGGGAACTGAGAATATTTTTAGATTTATATATTTCAGTGAAAATCAAGTCGATAGTATCAGTGTTTTTTATTATCATTTTCTGATACCTCTGCGAGCGATTTTTTTACGAGATCAATGTTGCTTCGCTCAACTTCAATGGATGATCCCTCCATTTCTAGCAAAATATTTTCCGTATTGTATGCCTGGGAGATGGTTGGCTTGAAAGCTTCCATCAGTTCAATATTGAAGGGGTCTGAGTGTTGGTCGAGCCACACGGGAATACCATTCCACATCCAGGATTTTATTCCTGAAATATGTAACGTCTTGATGAGGCACCATATTTCATGTTTGGCGTCAGGTATAGCGAAAGCAAGATCTTTGCTTTTGCAATAGCCCAAGTAATGTCCTATGTCAAAGGCCATGGAGCAACCAGACTGAATGCATAGCTCTAAATAGAAGTCCCAAAACGGTATGCTTCCGAACTCGCTGTATACGGGAGGATTCTCTAAAAGTATGGGTAACTCAAGAAAATGCTTTACCATTTTGGCGTTAATTATTGTTGTTTGTAATGATTTTTTGTTTAAAGGTGGATTGGTCTGATGGGCGCCTAGAAAAAGATTGCCATTTCTCCATATGCCTATGTCTTCTTCGATGTAACTTACCGGGAGAGTATCAACTATTTTTTTCAGATTTGCTAACTCTGCCATGTCGATCACGCCAGAGAAGTTTATATCTACTGGGTGTACGGAAATAGTGAAGTCAGCAGTTGCACAAAAATCAATAATTGAGTTCTCCAACCTATCCCAGGGGCGCACGCCCAGGCTGAAGTGCTTGATCGGGGCACCACGGTAAACGCTATTGGTGCTTGTATGTAAATAAATAAATTGTTTTAGCTTATTTATATCGCCACTCACACCTAGACTTATCGAATTGATGTCCATAAAATTTACCTGCTCGAACGATAGTTATGCAGACTTTCCGATTAATTCACCTTTTCTACCGCCAACACCAAGCGTAAAGGTTTCTAAAGCGACTCGTTTCGGCGAGTTATTTGGTTCTTTGCCGTGCAAGGTTTTTTTTAAGATAGAGGTATATGTTAGGAACTCTTTTCCTGTAAATATCGCCGTTCGCTCCCCCGTCCGCTGACAGAGCCCCCACAGAATTTTGAATGGCATATGTCTTAGGTAAATATTTAGCAAGGATAGGTGCGCAATTTCTCGTGGCGAGGTGCTTTGTGAGATTTTTTCTATATTTATAGAAATTGCGTTCTCTAGAGAGTTTAGGAGAGGTTTTGCAAAATAATCTATATAGGCGTCGTAGATTTCCTTCACCTCTTGATTCTCTATAAGCTGTCTGCTGTTAGGTAAGTCGATCAAGTTGAACTTAATGCCCATTTTCCTTTCAAGATTATCTCTAACAGGCGTTCCTGGATATATCATCATGATATTGAAATAATGATCAAAGGATTCATGTTCAGTCATTCCAGAGTTGAGCAGAAAACTTAGATTTTCTATAATTTCTCTTTTTTGTTGGTCATGATAGAACATGATAAAGTCGAGGCCGACGTCAATGCCATTGATCTGTAAGGCCCTAATTGCGTCTATATTATTCTTTACTGTGACTCTCTTGTTCATGTAATCGAGCTGAGTTTGCGAGCCAGACTCAATACCCATTTCGACCAGTCTTAATCCTTGCGTAACTAATTTTGGCAATTCTGTGCGTAACTTAAGCAGGTATCCTACTGTAGAAGAACTGCTCCATGTAACCTCGCCACCGAACAGCTTGTATAGTTTTTCAGAGAACTCCAGTACTCTGTCTTTTCGTACAAAAAAATTAGCGTCCATCATGTAAATATGTTCAAAAGAGTATTGTTTGTGAGCCTCTACAATCCAATTGACAAGAGTGGTTGCGTCGACAGCACGCCACTTAGGACCATCTTTATCTGCCGCAACGATAGCGCAGAATGAGCACGCTAAAGGGCAGCCACGGCTACTGGTGAGAGCTATTGATCTTCTTTTCTTACCATCTCGCCTGTCCGTGAAATAGAGGTTTTGTAAACGCTCGGAACAATATTCCAATAATGGATTTTCCCACTCGGTTGCGGGTAATTGTATCTTCTGTTTATATGTTTCGTACGTTTTCCCGGTTGCGGAGATCCAAGCTGCATTTGGTATGTATTGTAAGTGGTTATCTATAAATATTTGTTTTGGTGTAAAGTTTTTATTGGTGTTCTCTGTGGGCTGAGAGGGTGGGGCTTCCTCGCGCGATTTATTGAATAACTTTAGTAGTGTGGCTGTTGAGTGTTCTCCTTCACCATAAAGTGCCAGTTCAAAAATACCATTTGATACACGTAAAAAATCTTTCGCTGCAAGGCTTATATGCGGGCCGCCGCAAAATAATACTGCCTCAGGTAGTGCGTTTTTAATTAATTTCCCCCAGGCGATCGCTGCTTGAACATGGCTGCTGTAAATAGATATTCCTACCAGGGCAGGTTGCCAGTCTATCAAGTCTTTTAACTCGTGAGTGTCTGAGGTATATAAGTCAGAATAATCAAATATTTTGCAATTTACATGTGCTACATGTTTTTTTACGTAGGCTGATATGTTCTGCAGTCCCAGAGGCATTACTTTTTGCGGACCTTCGCCGTATGGCAGCGAAACTAACGCTAGTCGAGTAGAATCATAAATGTCACTGTCATTGTTTAGTGAATTCCAGCACGCTTCGTTCATACGCACTCCTTGCCTCTTTGGCCTCAGACATATTGAAAAAAGCTGGATACCGCTCTGTTAGCGCCAAGGATTTTTCATGGGAATCCATTGCTTCAATAAACTTTTTTTTCGGAATTTTCAGGAGGTGTGTGCCATTGTGGAAAAAACAATATCCGAGTTCTGTTAAGCATAGAACACCTTCATTGATTGTAGCTCTCATGTGTTGGCAGCCTTGGATTTTAGAAGTGGGCATCGTTAAACGATGCCCTGGTTATTTCATCAGAACTCTGGCGCTGTTTTTCCAGCAACCATGTCATACGTTCCATCTGGAACAGGAGTCATAACCTCAACATCGGAGGCTAAATCATCTAAGTTGTTTTCATCATAAATTATTTCGTCATTCATACCTTTCTCCTTCTGAAATGTGACAGCTAAGTCACAGGATATCTCCGGTTTGACAACGTTGAAGTTAGAACTCGGCAGATATATAGCTGTGCACAGTTGAGTGTCTAACCTCCTGCCACTGATGGATAGCTATCTGTGACGGTTTCATATAAGTATCGAATCAGATTGCAGTCAAATAAAAATTAAAACTTCCGAAATTTCCTAGGATGCTTGTGGCTTTGTAGGTCGTATCCTACTTTAAGGGAATTATCCTACAAGTAAGTGGTGAATATAGATTTTTGGGTCTGCCGCTTTGATGCGATGCGTAAATCAACTTCTCGACTTTATGTCTAGAAAACAGCGCGTTAAATTAGTTTGTGGGTCGTTTTGAAGTTGAGGTTTTTTTTTTCATTGCTGTGCAGTGACCAATAATATGGATTCAGCGCGCTGGATGGGCCTGGATAACCCGCGCTCGGCGATGGTGTTCGGTGGGCTGGCCGGGACTGTCAGTGGCGTGACTGCCGGGTTGGCGGCGACGGATCGGCGGCTGGTGCCTTATGGCGCGTTGACTGCGACGTTCCACACCGGGTTGGGCTGCTTGCTGGGGCCTTCGCTGTTGTACTTCATTGTTCGCGGGATTGTGGGTTAGTCCGCTACTTCATCATTGAATGTTCCGGCGTCATCGCGGGCAAGTCGAATCGTCGCACCGCCGCTCCCACAGGGACAGCGCAATTCCTGTGGGAGCGTGGCTTGCCCGCGATGAAGGCGCCACGGTTTCAAACCTGCCGATTGGCATACATCCGACACTCCGCCAGCAACGCCAGCAGGTTCGGATCCCGCTCCTTGGCCTTCAGGAACACCACGCCAATGTGCTGCTGCAAGCGGTACTTTTCCTGCAACGGGATCAGTTTCACCCGGTTCTCGTACACCGCGGCAATCCGCCCCGGCAGCAACGCATAACCTACGCCTGAACTGACCATGCTCAGCAGGGTGAAGATGTCGTTGACCTGCATCGCCACCTTCGGCTCGAACCCTGCCTGCTCGAATACCCGCTTGCCGTCCTGGTGGGTGGCGAAGCCCTGGGTCAGGGTGATGAAGGTTTCGTCGCGGACCTCGGCCAGGTCGACTTCGGTGCGCTGGGCAAACCTGGAGTCGGCGGGCGTGGCGAGGAAGATATCGTCGGAGAACAGCGGGATGTGCTCGCAATCCGGATCGTTGACGCTGTCGTCCAGTGACACCAGGGCCGCATCGACTTCCATGTTCTTGAGCTTGTAGAGCAGGTCGATGTTGGAGCCCAGGATCAGGTCGATGTTGAGCTCGCTGCGGCGGATCTTCAAACCCATGATCAGCTGCGGCACGGTCTTCACCGTCAGTGAATACAGCGAGCCCAGTTTGAAGCGTTCGGCCGAGAACCCGGCGGCCTCGCGGGTCAGGCGCACAGTTTCGACGACATCCTGAATCAGCTTCTGCGCCCGTTCTTCCAGCACATAGGCACTTTCCAGTGGCGTCAGGCTGCGCCCTTCGTGCTTGAACAACGGGCAGCGCAGGGCGCTTTCCAGGGAATGGATCGCCCGATGCACGCTGACATTGCTGGTCTGCAGCTCGGCAGCGGCGCGTGCCAGGTTGCCGGTGCGCATGAAGGCCAGGAACACCTCGAGTTTTTTCAGGGTCAACTCTTCATCGATCAGCATGGGCCGGACTCTTTTTGGAATGACTCGATTGTGCCCAATTACGCCGGGCCCGTCGTACAGAAACATTGCGCTTTTACGCTCCAGGCCTGAGCCTTGCGCGTTGCGGTAGTGAGATTCGAGGTGAGCAACACATGTATCACGGGGAACGATTGAATGCCTGGACGCATCTGGTCGGGGCAGTGGCGGCGTTTGTCGGAGGGGTGTGGCTGATTGTGCTTGCCAGCCTCGACGGCAACCCGTGGAAGATTGTCAGCATGGCGATCTATGCCTTTACCCTGCTGGTGCTTTACAGCGCATCGACTGTGTACCACAGCGTGCGCGGGCGCAAGAAAGCGATCATGCAGAAGGTCGATCACTTTTCGATCTATCTGTTGATTGCCGGAAGCTACACGCCGTTCTGCCTGGTGACCCTGCGCGGGCCGTGGGGCTGGACGTTGTTCGGGATTGTCTGGGGGCTGGCGCTGATCGGCATCCTGCAGGAGATCAAGCCGCGTTCGGAAGCGCGGATTCTGTCGATCGTGATTTACGCGGTGATGGGCTGGATTGTGTTGGTGGCAGTCAAGCCGTTGCTCGCGGCGCTGGGCGGCGCCGGATTTGCGTGGCTGGCATCAGGTGGGGTGTTGTACACGGTGGGGATTATCTTTTTTGCCCTGGACGACCGGCTGCGGCATGCCCACGGGATCTGGCATCTGTTTGTCATCGCCGGGAGCCTGCTGCACTTTGTGGCGATCTGTTTTTATGTGCTTTAAGGCTGTACCGGGACCAGGCGATCCAGCTGCTCCCGGGCTCGACGGCTGAATACCTGCAACAGGTCGTTCAAGGTGTGGGGCAGCGGTTCAGCGGCGCGGGTCACCGCGTAGAGGGTGATGGGTAGCGGCGGTGCCAGGGGGCGAATCGTTGTGGTGGCGGGAGAGGCGCCAAGGGCGGTGAACGGATCGATCACCGCCAGGCCCGCGCCAGATTCCACCATCGCCCGTGCCAGGGAATAGGTTTGCACGGCGATGTGTACCCGGGGCGGGGGTTCGACCGCTTCCAGGTAACTGTCGAGCCGCGCGGCCAGCGGATCGGCGCTGGATAAACCGATCAGCGGCGCGTCCGCCAGTGCCATCAGCGGCAACGGTTTGCCCGCATCTTCCTGAGGCCAGTAACCACTCGGCGCCAGTGCCACCAGCACGCCGGACGCCAGCGCCTGGGCCTTGAGCCCCGGGTGATCCGGGCGTTGCAGGGTCAGGGCGACATCCACTTCGCGCATCAACAGATTCTGCACCAGTTCGCGACTGTGGGCGCTGGAGAGTTCGCAAACGATGTCCGGGTAACGCCCGGTCCATTCGTGAATGGCCGGCGGCAGCAATGACAGTGCCAGCGCCGGAGTGGCACCGATGCGCAGGCTGTGGCCAGGCTCGCGGCGCAGGCTCTGCGCCAGGCGTCGCACGCCTTGCAGGCTTTCGCTGACCTTGTCCACTTCGCGCTCCAGCTCCAGCGCTTCCGGGGTCGCCTGCAACTTGCCGCGCACCCGCAGGAACAACGGGAAGCCCAATTGCTGCTCGGCGTGCTGCAACACCTTGCTCACCGCCGGCTGCGAGACGTGCAGCAATTGTGCGGCAGCGCTGATTGAGCCGGTCTGGCGAATGGCCTGGAAAATCTCGATATGGCGAAGGCGCATGGCAAGTCCATAACCTTTGTTTATGGGTTTACCATCTTTATGCATTGTTCAACGTCTGTCACCTGGCTCTAACCTCGGCCTCGTCTTCACTACGGTTTTAAGGACGGACATGGCTCAGCGTGTGTGCATCATCGGTGGCGGCGTGATTGGCCTGGCAACGGCCTATGCGCTGGTGCGCGACGGCTTCGAGGTGACGGTGGTCGAGGCACGGGACTCGCTGGGCAGCGAAACCAGCTTCGCCAACGGCGGCCAGTTGTCCTATCGCTATGTCGCGCCCCTGGCCGACGCCGGTGTGCCTTTGCAAGCCATCGGCTGGATGTTGCGCGGCGACTCACCGCTGAAGCTGCGCCCGCGCTTCGACCTGGCCCAGTGGCGCTGGATGGCGTCGTTCCTCGGCGCCTGTCGCCGCTCGGTCAACCGCGAGAACGCCGCGCACTTGCTGCGCCTGGCGCTGTTCAGCCAGGACACATTGAAGTCCTGGCGCGAGGACGATGGGCTGGCGGGATTCCAGTGGCGGCGCAATGGCAAGCTGGTGACTTTCCGCCAGAACAGCAGCTTCGAGCATGCGCGCCAAGGCCTGGCCGACCCGCAGCAACAGCAGGTGTTGTCGCCGGCCGAATGCGCGCAACTGGAACCGGCCCTGATCGATGCCCCCTTTGTCGGGGCGATCTACACCCCGGACGAAGAGGTCGGCGACTGCCACGGTTTCTGCCAGCAACTGGCCGCACGACTGAAGGCGTCTGGCCGTTGCGAATTTCTCCTCGGGCAAGCGGTGACCGGCATTCGCCACAGCAACGGCAGTGTCAACGCGATCGAACTCGGCGAGCAATTGCTGCCGGTCGATCAACTGGTGATCGCCGCCGGCCACCGCAGTCCGCTGTTGGCGCTGCCCGGACTGCAACTGCCGCTTTATCCGCTCAAGGGCTACAGCCTGACCGTGCCCATCGGCACCGGTCACCGGGCGCCGGACGTGAGCATCACCGACTACGACCGCAAGATCGTCTACGCCCGCATCGGCAAGCAATTGCGGGTGGCGGCGATGGTCGACATCGTCGGCTTCGACCCTGCGCCGGACCCCAGGCGCCTGGCACTGATCAAGCGTCAGGCCCATGACACCTTTCCAAATGCCGGCGCCTATGACGAAGCCGTCGAGTGGGCCGGCATGCGCCCGGCCACCCCCAGCGGCGTGCCGTTGCTGGGCGCGACGGCGTATCGCAACCTGTGGCTCAACCTCGGCCACGGTGCGTTGGGTTTCACCCTGGCATGCGGCAGCGGGCGCTTGCTCAGTGAACTGATCGGCGAGCGCCGGCCTTCCATCGACCTGCAGGGTTTCAACCATCGGGTCGCCTGAATACTGATTTCCGAGGAGGACATTGCAATGACCATTACCCGACTGCACAGCAACCCGCGCCTGTCTGGCGCCGTGACTTTTGGCGACCTGGTGTTTCTCTCCGGGCAGGTGCCTGGCGATGCCCAGGATGCAAGCGGCCAGACCCGCGAAGTGTTGGCGAAAATCGATACCCTGCTGGCCGAGGCGGGCAGCGACAAGGATCATCTGCTGAGCGCGACCATTTACCTGAAGGACATCACCGGGGATTTCGCCGCGATGAACGAGGTCTGGTCGGCCTGGCTATCGCCGGGACAGGCGCCGAGCCGCACTACCGTGCAGGCCGAACTGGCCCGCCCGCAGGTGCTGGTGGAAATCACCGTCATCGCTGCACGCGTCTGATAAACCAACACCCACAACGGAGAATAACAATGCAGAAAATCACGTTGCTCGCTTGTACGCTTGGCCTGTTGCTCGGCAGCCAGGTTCAGGCCAATGAGGCGCCGCTGACCGGTACCTTGAGCAAGATCGCCAGCGCCAACAGCATCACCCTGGGCTATCGCGATGCTTCGGTGCCGTTCTCCTACGTGGGTGATCACAGCGGCAAACCGATGGGTTACTCGGTGGATCTGGCGGGCAAGATCGTCGAGCGCATCCGGCAGCAACTGGCGCTGCCGGACTTGAGTGTGAAGTACAACCTGGTGACCTCGCAGACCCGCATTCCACTGGTGCAGAACGGCACCGTGGACCTGGAGTGCGGCTCCACCGGCGTGACCGCCGAGCGGCAGAAGCAGGTGGCGTTCTCCTACGGTTTCATCTACGTCAAAGGCCAGTTGCTGACAGCCAGGGACAGTGGGATCAAGAGCTTCGCCGACCTGCGCGGCAAGAATGTGGTGACTACCGCCGGCACCACCAACGAGCGCTTCCTGAAAAGCTACAACATCGATCACAAGATCGACATGTTCGTGATCAGCGCCAAGGACCACGGCGAAGCCTTCCAGATGCTGCAATCGGGCCGGGCAGCAGCGTTCTACATGGACGACGCGCTGCTCTACGGCGAGCGGGCCAAGGCCCATGACCCGCACAAGTGGGTGGTGGTCGGGGAGGAGCAATCGCGGGAGATCTACAGCTGCATGGTGCGCAAGGATGATCCGCAGTTCCTGGCGCTGGTCAACGCAGCGCTGGCGGATCTGTACAGCTCGGGTGAGATCAATGGCATCTACAAACGCTGGTTCGAGCAGCCGATCCCGCCGAAGGGGTTGAACCTTGAGTTCCCGATGACCAGCGAACTCAAGGCGATCATTGCCAAACCGGTGAGTGATCCGGTGCAGTAGCCTAGAAATCACCCCAGAGTTGCTGGGCCACCGCCAGTGCAACAACCGGCGCGGTTTCGGTGCGCAGCACCCGTGGACCGAGGCGGGCGGCGTGGAAGCCGCTGGCCTTGGCCTGATCGACTTCGGCATCGGACAAACCACCCTCCGGACCGATCAGGAATGCCAGATTTGAAGGTTTGGCGTGGCTCACCAACGGTTCGGCCACCGGGTGCAGCACCAGTTTCAACTCGGCTTGTGCCTGCTTGAGCCAGTCGACCAACAGCATTGGCGGATGAATCACCGGCACCCTTGAGCGCCCGCATTGCTCGCATGCGCTGATCGCCACCTGGCGCCAATGCAGCAGACGCTTGTCGGCGCGCTCGTCCTTGAGCCGGACTTCGCAGCGTTCGGTGAAGATCGGGGTGATTTCAGTGGCGCCCAGTTCCGTGGCTTTCTGAATCGCCCAGTCCATGCGCTCGCCTCGGGACAGGCCTTGGCCGAGATGGATTTGCAGCGGCGACTCGATCTGCCCGGCAAAGCTTTCATCGATCTGCACCACTACGCGCTTCTTGCCGACTTCGACCAGGGTGGCGCGAAACTCGTGGCCGGAACCATCGAACAGTTGCAGCGCATCGCCTTCGGCCATGCGCAGGACGCGGCCGATGTAGTGGGCCTGGGCTTCGGGCAACTCGTGCTCGCCGGTGCTCAGGGGGGCGTCGATGAAGAAGCGGGACAGTCTCATGCTGGATCTCTGGAAAAATGTGAATCAGTTAAACCGGTGTTGACTTCATTCGCGAGCAAGCCCGCTCCCACAGGGTATGCGGTGCCAACTGTGGGAGCGGGCTTGCTCGCGAAGAGGCCGGCCCGGACACCACAGAATCTCAACCGAACGAATCAGCCCGGATCACGGAACCCCGGATGGAAGTCCTTCGGCACGGCCACGCTGACACTGTCACGGGTCGCAATGTCGATCCCTTCGCTGGCCACTTCGGCGAGGAAGTCGATCTGCTCCGGAGTGATCACATACGGCGGCAGGAAATACACCACGCTACCCAATGGACGCAGTAAAGCACCACGCTCCAGGGCGTGCTGGAACACCTTCAGGCCGCGACGTTCCTGCCACGGCCAAGCTTCTTTGCTGGCCTTGTCCTTGACCATCTCGATGGCCAGCACCATGCCGGTCTGGCGCACTTCGGATACGTTCGGGTGGTCGACCAGATGTGCCGTCGACGCAGCCATGCGCTGCGCCAGGGCCTTGTTGTTCTCGATGACGTTGTCTTCTTCGAAAATGTCCAGGGTCGCCAGGGCCGCCGCGCACGCCAGCGGGTTGCCGGTGTAGCTGTGGGAATGCAGGAACGCGCGCAGGGTCGGGTAGTCGTCGTAGAAGGCGCTGTAGACCTCGTCGGTTGTCATGCACGCCGCCAGCGGCAGATAGCCGCCGGTCAGGGCTTTGGACAGGCACAGGAAGTCAGGGCGGATGCCGGCCTGTTCGCAGGCGAACATCGTCCCGGTGCGACCGAAGCCGACGGCGATTTCGTCGTGGATCAGGTGCACGCCGTAGCGGTCGCAGGCTTCGCGCAGCAGCTTGAGGTACACCGGGTGGTACATGCGCATGCCACCGGCGCCCTGGATCAGCGGCTCGACGATCACCGCCGCGACCGTGTCGTGGTTTTCGGCCAGGGTCTGCTCCATGGCCGCGAACATGTTGCGCGAATGCTCTTCCCAGCTCATGCCCTCGGGGCGCAGGTAGCAGTCCGGGCTCGGCACCTTGATGGTGTCCAGCAACAGCGCTTTATAGGTCTCGGTGAACAGCGGCACGTCGCCCACCGACATCGCTGCCATGGTTTCGCCGTGGTAGCTGTTGGTCAGGGTGACGAAGCGTTTCTTGTTCGGCTGACCGCGATTGAGCCAGTAGTGAAAGCTCATTTTCAGCGCGACTTCGATGCAGGACGAACCGTTATCGGCGTAGAAGCACCGGGTCAGGCCTTCCGGTGTCATCTTCACCAGGCGCTCGGACAGTTCGATCACCGGTTGATGGCTGAAACCTGCAAGGATCACATGTTCGAGCTGATCGACCTGGTCCTTGATGCGCTGGTTGATCCGCGGGTTGGCGTGCCCGAACACATTGACCCACCAGGAGCTGACCGCATCGAGGTAGCGTTTGCCTTCGAAGTCTTCCAGCCACACGCCTTCCCCGCGCTTGATCGGGATCAGCGGCAGTTGTTCGTGATCTTTCATCTGGGTGCAGGGATGCCACAGCACGGCGAGATCGCGTTGCATCCACTGATTATTCAGGCCCATTTTCACTCTCCTGGAGGCGGTCCGTTACCTGCGCGGACAAACAATCGCGCAAGCCTATGCAATGCGTGCCACGGGGACAACCCATTGTGTTGAATCAGCTACTTTATCCAGGCCGAAAGACGTTGCTGGCGGGTGTTTGAAGGCTGACGTATCCTTCGCGGTTCTTGAGCCGCCTGGCTCGCAAAAACTGCTGTTTTCCTCGTGTAATTCCGGAGTTCGCTGAATGTCTGTCGGTTGGCTGCGCGCCTGTGCGCTGGTGATGTTGGGGCTGTTCAGCGTGTCTGCGCTGGCCAAGGATAAAACCGCGATCGTGATCGGCGGCGGCCTGTCGGGTCTGACTGCCGCATACGAGCTGCAGAACAAGGGCTGGCAGGTCACTCTGCTGGAAGCCAGGTCGAGCCTGGGCGGCCGTTCCGGCATGGCCACCAGTGAGTGGATCGGCAATGACAAGGCCCAACCGGCGCTGAACAAGTACGTATCGAACTTCAAACTGAGCACCACGCCGGCCCCTGAGTTTGTGCGGACTCCCGGCTACCTGATCGATGGCGAGTATTTCTCCGCGACCGATCTGGCAACGAAGCAACCGGCCACCGCCGAGGTGCTCAAGCGCTTCGACAAGACCGTGGACGATCTGGCGCGCTCGATCGACGATCCGCAGAACCCGGCTGCCAACAACACGCTGCACGCGCTGGATCAGATCAACGTGTCGAGCTGGCTCGACAAGCAGAACCTGCCGGCCACCGCTCGCCAGTTGATCAACCAGCAGATCCGTACCCGCTACGACGAACCTTCGCGCCTGTCGCTGCTGTACTTCGCGCAGCAGAGCCGCGTTTACCGTGGCGTCTCCGATCGTGACCTGCGTGCATCGCGCCTGGTCGGTGGCAGTCCGGTGCTGGCCCAGGCCCTGGTCAAACAGCTGAAAACCATCAAGACCAGCTCCCCGGTCTCGGCGATCATTCAGGACAAGGATGGTGTGACCGTCAAAGTCGACAACGTCAGTTATAAGGCTGACTACGCCGTGCTGGCCGTGCCGCTGCGCGCCCTGAACAAGATCCAGATGACCCCGGCGCTGGACGCCCAGCACCTGGCGGCGATCAAGGGCACCAACTACGGCTGGCGCGACCAGATCATGCTGAAGTTCAAGACGCCGGTGTGGGAGTCCAAGGCGCGCATGTCTGGCGAAATCTACAGCAACACCGGCCTGGGCATGTTGTGGGTCGAACCTGCCCTGAAGGGCGGTGCCAATGTGGTGATCAACCTGTCCGGCGACAACGCGCGGGTGATGCAGGCTTTCGGCGACAAGCAGATGGTCGATCAGGTGCTGATCCGCCTGCATGCGTTCTATCCGCAGGCTCGCGGTTCGTTCACCGGCTATGAGATCCGTCGCTACAGCACCGATCCGTCGACTGGCGGTGCCTACCTGGCCTTCGGCCCGGGCCAGATCAGCAAGTTCTGGCGCCTGTGGGAACGTCCGGTCCAGCGTGTAGCCTTTGCCGGCGAACACACCGACACCCTGTACCCTGGCACTCTGGAAGGCGCGCTGCGCACTGGTCAGCGTGCGGCCAGCCAGGTTGAAGACCTGGCGGCGGGCAAGTCGTTGGAACCCGCGAAAGTGGTCCCGGCAGCTGCTGCTGCGGGCGCTGGTGCGGTGGCGGCGAAGAAAGGCAATTTCTTCAGCAACCTGTTTGGCGGCTCGGATGACGAGAAGAAGCCAGAGCCGGTCAAGGCACCTGAACCCGTTGCGCCGCCAGCGCCTGCTCCGGCGCCAGCCCCGGTCGTCGCGCCGGCCCCGGTGGAAGCACCGAAGCCTGCGACCCCGGTAAAAGCCGAGCCAGCCAAAAAGGCTCCGGCCAAACCGGCAGCCAAGACCGAGGCGAAAAAAGCCCCGGCCAAGGCGCCGGTCAAGAAGGCTGAACCGGCGAAGAAGCCAGCGGCTAAATCGACGGCGACTCCGACAGCGGATGCCAAGACGCAGTAACGTTCAGGCGTAAAAAAGCGCGGCCCAAGGGCCGCGTTTTTTTTGCCTGAAGAAAAACCGGGAACAGAAATCGAATAAATCTTTTGATACAGGTGTTCTCTGGTTTGTATGCACTTTTTCTTACAATTTCGACTTAATCTTTCCTTAACTCGTTGGCTTTAGACTCTTAATCGCATTTTTCGATATTTCAAAGCGAAATTTTCGGCTTTAATTCGATAGATAACTCGATAGTCTTGGGCCAGCACTTACAGGGATCTAGGCAATGCAGCTACGTAACTCTACCTCCCGCTACGGCTGGGTCAGCATCTTCATGCACTGGGGCGTGGCACTGGCCGTATTCGGTTTGTTCGCCCTCGGGCTGTGGATGGTTGGCCTGGGTTATTACGACCCATGGCGCAAGGACGGACCGGATCTGCACAAGAGCATCGGCTTGATCTTGCTGGGCGTCATGGTGCTGCGCGTGTTGTGGCGTTTCATCAGCCCACCACCACCGGCCCTGACCAGCTACAGCCGCATGACGCGTCTGGGCGCCATGCTCGGCCATTTGTTTCTGTATATCTGTCTGTTCGCTGTGATGATTGCCGGTTACCTGATTTCCACCGCAGAAGGTGCCGGGATTCCGGTGTTTGACTGGTTTGAAGTGCCTGCCCTGATTTCCGGACTGCCGGACCAGGCAGATAACGCCGGTGCGATTCACCTCTATCTGGCGTGGGTGCTGGTAATTTTTTCCGGCCTCCACGCGTTGGCAGCATTGAAACACCACTTTATCGACCATGATGCGACCCTCAAGCGAATGCTGGGTCGCAAAGCCTGAAGTTCAACCTCGACTCCCAAGGAAAATAAAGCATGTTGAAAAAGACTCTCGCCGCTCTGGCAATCGGTTCCGCTCTGCTGTCCGCCAACGTGATGGCGGCTGACTACGTTGTAGACACAACCGGCCAGCACGCCTTCGTCAACTTCAAGATCAGCCACCTGGGCTACAGCTACATCACCGGTACCTTTAAGACTATGGACGGCAAGTTCAGCTTCGACGCTGCCAAGCCTGAAGACAGCAAGATCGAGTTCAACGTAAATCCTGCCAGCGTTTTCACCAACAACGCTGAGCGTGACAAGCACATCTCCAGCAAAGACTTCCTGAAAGTGGCTGATTTCCCTAAAGCCACGTTCGTGTCCACCAGCGTCAAATCCACCGGCAAGAACGCCGCTGGCAAAGACACTGCCGACGTGGCAGGCGACCTGACTATCGCTGGCGTAACCAAGCCAGTCGT
Organism: Pseudomonas sp. WT-JTC; assembly: GCF_056711565.1. Taxonomy (NCBI): domain Bacteria; kingdom Pseudomonadati; phylum Pseudomonadota; class Gammaproteobacteria; order Pseudomonadales; family Pseudomonadaceae; genus Pseudomonas; species Pseudomonas sp. WT-JTC. The sequence goes on along the minus strand of NZ_CM160042.1, from coordinate 6,225,555 downwards.
GGTCAAGGCCACTTTCCTGGGTGAAGGCAAGGATCCATGGGGCGGCTACCGTGCAGGCTTCGAGGGCACTTTCAACATCAAGCGTTCCGATTTCGGCAAGATGATGGACCTGGGTCCAGCGTCCGATGCGGTTGAAATGTACGTCTCGTTCGAAGGTGTCAAAGCGAAGTAATTTTCGCGCCTGACAAAAAACGCCCGCTGCTCATACGAGCGCGGGCGTTTTTTATTGCCTATGCATAGCCTCCCGTAGGAGCGAGCTTGCTCGCGAGAAACCCGAGAACACCGCGGGGTGTCAGGTTTCCAGCGTTATCGTTGACCACCATCGCGAGCTCGCTCCTACAGGTCATTTGCGACGCATAAAAAATGCCCCGGCTCTTTCGAACCGGGGCATTTTTATTGCAGCGATAACTCAGCGATTGCGGGTCAGCAGCGCTGGTTTCTCACCACGAGGACGGCTTGGCAGTTGATCCAGTTGCTCAGGTGTCGGGAAGCGGTCGGCTTTCGATTCCTTGTGCATGATCTTCGGCGCAGGGCCGCGCGGGTTCTGCACGGCCGGCTCGGAGCGCGACTGGTCGTCACGGGCCGGGCGGCGATTGCGCGAGTCTTCGCGACGGGCCTGGCCGTCGCGCGGTGCGCCACTGCGTGGACCGTTGCGCTTGGCCGGTGGGGTGCCAGTGCTGGCGCCATCGCTGTTGCGCGGACCGCTCTGGCGACCCTGTGGCTTGCCGGAACGTGGAGCACCCGAACCTGCTGCGGTGCCTTGTGCCGGAGCACCCGGGCGGCGGCCACGGCCTTGCGCGGGTTTCTGCTGCGGCACGTAGTCGACGCGGTTACCGAAGTTATCGATATCGTCGTCCAGGAACTCGTCCGGGGCACGATCAGCGGCGGCGCGTGGCGGTTGGCTCGGACGCTGTTCGCGGGCCGGAGTACCTTCGCGAGGCTTTTGCTGACGGGCCGGACGCTCACCACGTTCACCTGCCGGTTTTTCCTTGCCCTTGTCCTTGCCTTTGTCCTTGCGACCGCCACCGCTGCCGTTCGGACCGTCGCCGCGCGGGCCACGCGGATTGCGTGGGTTACGCATGTCCGGACGCTCGCGCACTTCAGGTTTCTCGGCTTCCACGGCGCTGGCATCGAAGCCCATCAGGTCGCCATCGGCGATTTTCTGTTTGGTCATGCGTTCGATGCTTTTCAGCAGTTTTTCTTCGTCCGGGGCTACCAGCGAAATCGCTTCGCCCGAACGACCGGCACGGCCGGTACGACCGATACGGTGCACGTAGTCTTCATCGACATTCGGCAGTTCGAAGTTGACCACGTGTGGCAACTGGTCGATGTCCAGGCCGCGGGCGGCGATGTCGGTGGCCACCAGGATGCGCACGGTGCCGGCCTTGAAGTCGGCCAGGGCTTTGGTGCGGGCGTTCTGGCTCTTGTTGCCGTGGATCGCGACGGCGCTCAGGCCGTGTTTGTCCAGGTACTCGGCCAGGCGGTTGGCGCCGTGCTTGGTGCGGGTGAACACCAGCACCTGTTCCCAGGCGCCAGCGGTGATCAAGTGGGCCAGCAAGGCACGCTTGTGGCTGGCGGCCAGGCGGAACACACGCTGTTCGATGCGCTCGACCGTGGTGTTCGGCGGAGTGACTTCGATGCGTTCCGGGTTGTGCAGCAGCTTGCCGGCGAGGTCGGTGATGTCCTTGGAGAAGGTCGCCGAGAACAACAGGTTCTGGCGTTTGGCCGGCAGACGCGCCAGCACTTTCTTCACGTCATGGACGAAGCCCATGTCGAGCATGCGGTCGGCTTCGTCCAGCACGAGGATTTCCACGTGGGACAGATCGACGCTGCCTTGGCCGGCCAGGTCGAGCAGGCGGCCAGGGCAGGCCACCAGCACGTCAACGCCGCGGGACATGGCCTGAACCTGCGGGTTCATGCCGACGCCGCCGAAGATGCAGGCGCTGACGAACTTCAGGTCACGGGCATAGACCTTGAAGCTTTCATGCACTTGCGCGGCGAGTTCGCGAGTCGGGGTCAGGACCAGTACGCGCGGCTGGCGCGGGCCGTGACGCTGGGATTTGTCCGGGTGACCGTTGGGGAACAACCGCTCCAGGATCGGAAGGGCGAAACCGCCGGTTTTACCAGTACCTGTCTGTGCCGCAACCATCAGGTCGCGACCTTGCAACACGGCGGGAATGGCCCGCTGTTGCACCGGAGTAGGCTCGGTATAGCCCGCCGCCTCGATGGCGCGGACTAAAGCCTCGGAGAGACCGAGGGAAGCAAAGGACATGAGAAATCCTGTTTTAGTTAGGGCTTGGCCCAATGGGAGTCTTGCCTGGCGCGAATGGCGTTTAAGAAGACGCTATCCCGTCCGGTCCTGCTGGGTCTCGAAGGCTCGCCTGCAAGCGCTCGCGCGGGCTGTGAAGCTGCGCAGTAGCGGGGTTGAGATGCCTTGAACGATTCCGAGCGTCCGGGCGTGAGCCTGGCGGGAAGGCCGGAGTATAACAGAGCAATCACTGTGCGCTGCTTTCCTGCTGCTCAACGGTTTTTTCCGTGGCGGCCGTGGCCTTTTCAGTCTTCACGCTGACGGCCGGTTCCGCACCATAGCGGGCGCTCAGTTCAGCGTAGGCGGGTTCGCGCTTGAAGCGTTTGAGTTCGGCACCGAAACGCTGCACGAGCAGGTCCATGCCCGCATTGCGCCGCACTGCGAGAAACTGGCTTTGCTGGCTGATGATCGTGGGATTTTCGGTGATCTTGTCGCGGATGCCCAGTTCATCGAGCAAATGCTGGCCGACCCGGCGGTCGGTAATCAACAGGTCGATCCGCCCGCGCACCAGTTTGCCGAAGTTGGCTTCATGGGTGGGGGCCGGCTCGCGGGTGAACAGCGTCGAATCGCTGAAGTCCTTGCTGTACAGGTAGCCTGGCGATGTGCCGATGGTCAGGCCGCGCAGGTCATCAAGGGTGCGAAACGGATGGGGCCGGGCATTGGCGTAGAACATCACGAACTGGACTTCAGACAGTGGTTCGCTGGGGTAGAGCAGGGTGGCATCACGCTCATCGCTGTGAAAGATGTCCAGCGCGCCGTCGGCCTGGCCTGATTCAAGCATCGACAGGCAGCGTTTCCATGGCAGGAACTGCCATTCCACTTCGATGCCCAGGCGCTTGAAGACAATGGCGGTGGTTTCGTAGTCCAGGCCCAGTGATTTGCCGTTGTCTTCATACACATAAGGCGCCCACGGCTCGGTGACAATGCGCAGCTTCTCGCCCCAGGCGGCGAAGCTCAGGCAAGTGAAGACAAGCACGGCGGTCAATTGCGTGATCAAAGGCATGTGCTTGAGATTACGACGAGAAACCGGAAAGAGCCAGAAACTGACTGCAGATGCTCTAACTCCGTGGATTGCCGCACATTAATGGTGCGTTGAAAGCAAAAGATCGCAGCCTGCGAAAGCTCCTGGAGGAGCTGCCGAAGAATGCGATCCATTGATCTTGCTTGTAGCTTTCAGCTTTGAACTGGCCGTTGCTTCAACGCGGCAACTTCAGGTTATTCCACACCGCCAGGCTCGCTTCAGCCTGGTTCAGCGTGTAGAAGTGCAGCCCTGGAGCGCCGCCTTGCAGCAGTTGTTCGCACATCTCGGTGATGACCTGTTCGCCAAAGCGCTGAATGCTCTGGGTGTCGTCGCCGTAGGCTTCCAGTTGCTTGCGGATCCAGCGCGGGATTTCCGCACCGCAGGCATCGGAGAACCGCGCCAGCTTGCTGTAGTTTGTGATCGGCATGATGCCCGGCACGATCGGAATGTTCACACCCAGCGCCCGCACGCGTTCCACGAAGTAGAAGTAGCAGTCGGCGTTGAAGAAGTACTGGGTGATCGCACTGTCGGCGCCAGCGTTGGCCTTGCGCACGAAGTTGGCGACATCCTCTTCGAAATTGCGCGCTTGCGGATGCATTTCCGGGTAAGCAGCAACTTCAATGTGGAAATGATCACCGGTTTCTTCACGAATGAATTCAACCAGGTCATTGGCATGGCGCATTTCGCCACTGGCCATGCCCATGCCGGAAGGCAGGTCACCGCGCAGGGCAACGATGCGCTTGATGCCGGCGGCCTTGTACTGGGCCAGCAGACCGCGCAGGTCGTCTTTGCTGTCGCCCACGCAGGACAGGTGCGGAGCGGCAGGGATTTTGACTTCGCTTTCGAGCTGCAACACGGTGTTCAGCGTGCGATCACGGGTCGAACCGCCGGCGCCGTAGGTGCAGGAAAAGAAATCGGGGTTGTAGGCAGCCAGCTGGCGAGCAGTGGCGAGCAGTTTTTCTTGCCCGGCATCGGTCTTCGTAGGGAAGAACTCGAAGCTGTAGCGACGTTCTTGGGACATGGTCATATCCTTGGAAACACGTAAAGCGGACGCTGACCCCTGTAGGAGCGAGCTAGCTCGCGAAAAACGCAAGAACAACGCATTTATCCAGACAGCACGCGTTTTCGTTAACGTCCATCGCGAGCAAGCTCGCTCCTACACAGGAGGAGCCGGCCGATCAGTAGCGGTAGGCGTGCGGCTTGAACGGACCTTCGACGGTCACGCCGATGTAGTCGGCCTGGGTCTTGGTCAGTTGAGTCACTACGCCGCCGAAGCCACGGACCATTTCCAGGGCCACTTCTTCGTCGAGTTTCTTCGGCAGTACTTCAACGGTCAGGCGCTCGGCTTTCTGGGCTGGCGACAGGTCGGCGTACTTCTGGCCGAACAGGAAGATCTGAGCCAGAACCTGGTTGGCGAACGAACCGTCCATGATGCGGCTTGGGTGGCCAGTGGCGTTGCCCAGGTTAACCAGGCGGCCTTCGGCCAGCAGGATCAGGTAGTCGTCGTTCTGTGGGTCGAAATCACCAGCGCCGGTACGGTGGATCTTGTGCACCTGTGGCTTCACTTCTTCCCATGCCCAGTTCTTGCGCATGAAAGCGGTATCGATTTCGTTGTCGAAGTGACCGATGTTGCAGACAACGGCGCGCTTTTTCAGGGCCTTGAGCATGTTCGAATCGCAAACATTGACGTTGCCGGTGGTGGTCACGATCAGGTCGATCTTGCCCAGCAGTGCCTTGTCGATGCTTGCTTCGGTGCCGTTGTTGATCCCGTCGATGAACGGCGAAACCACTTCGAAACCGTCCATGCAGGCTTGCATGGCGCAGATCGGGTCGACTTCGGAAACTTTGACGATCATGCCTTCCTGACGCAGGGACTGAGCGGAACCCTTGCCCACGTCGCCGTAGCCGATCACCAGCGCTTGCTTGCCGGACAGCAGGTGGTCGGTGCCACGCTTGATCGCATCGTTCAGGCTATGACGGCAGCCGTACTTGTTGTCGTTCTTGCTCTTGGTCACCGAGTCGTTGACGTTGATGGCCGGGATTTTCAGCTCGCCTTTGGCCAGCATGTCCAGCAGGCGGTGAACGCCGGTGGTGGTTTCTTCGGTCACGCCGTGGACGCGATCCAGCACCTGTGGGTACTTCTTGTGCAGCAGCTCGGTCAGGTCGCCGCCGTCATCGAGGATCATGTTGGCGTCCCATGGCTGGCCATCCTTGAGGATGGTTTGCTCCAGGCACCACTCGTACTCTTGTTCGGTTTCACCTTTCCAGGCGAAAACCGGGATGCCGGCAGCGGCGATGGAAGCGGCGGCCTGATCCTGAGTCGAGAAAATGTTGCAGGACGACCAGCGCACTTCGGCACCCAGGGCAACCAGGGTTTCGATCAGCACGGCAGTCTGAATGGTCATGTGGATGCAGCCGAGGATCTTCGCGCCCTTGAGCGGTTGCTCTTCGGAGTACTTGCGACGCAGACCCATCAGGGCCGGCATTTCCGACTCGGCGATGATGGTTTCGCGACGGCCCCAGGCAGCCAGGGACATGTCGGCAACTTTGTAGTCGGTAAAATCTGCAGGCGTGATAACAGCGCTCATGATGAGCCTCCATTCGTAATGTATGCGAATGGGCGCCGTTGTGCGTTTAGTGTCGGGCCGGTCAAGGCCTGGCAACGCCCCATCCGAGCCTGACAGGTCTAGCCTGCTGCAGCGCCCCTCGGACAGGTGGCGGGAAAACGGTATCAAGTAGAGGTTACCGTTTTGAAACGGGGGCGATTATAGCGGGCTATGCTGATCTTCCAAAGCGTTTCTGTCAGTCAATGTCCGAACGGTAATCGCGACCATAGTCGAAGCTTGATAGAGCTCTAGCCCGGGCTCTGCCATGATGCCGGGCATCAATCGGCAAGATGGTCAGGAGTGAATATGAATTTCCACACCCGCAAATGGGTAAAACCCGAAGACCTCAACCCTAACGGCACTTTGTTCGGCGGTAGCCTGCTGCGCTGGATCGACGAAGAGGCGGCGATCTACGCCATCGTCCAGTTGGGCAACCAGCGTGTAGTGACCAAGTACATTTCCGAAATCAACTTCGTCAGCGCCTCTCGCCAGGGCGACATCATCGAACTGGGCATCACGGCTACCGAATTTGGCCGCACCTCGATCACCCTGACGTGTGAAGTGCGCAACAAGATCACCCGCAAAAGCATCCTCACCGTTGAAAAAATGGTGTTCGTGAACCTCGGTGAAGACGGCTTGCCGGCACCTCACGGCCGGACCGAGATCAGGTACGTCAAGGACCAGTTCAAGGATGACGCCGGCGTGTAGGAGCGAGCCTGCTCGCGATGGTCGTTAACGATAACACTGGGCACCTGACACCCAGTGGTGCTCTCAAGTCCATCGCGAGCGTGCTCGCTCCTACAGAGCGGAATACCCGTGGCAACGGTCGTAGCTAAATGACCCGCCACGGGTGATGTTCAACCCGCCACATCAAGCACAGCCGCAGCGCGCCGCTGACGATAGATGAAGAACAGTGCAGTCGACACGGTCAGCCCGCTGACCAGCGCACCGGTCCATGGCAAGTCCGCCAGATCCGCGCCGCTGGCCACCACCAGTCCGCCAATCCATGCCCCGGCGGCGTTGCCGAGGTTGAAGGCGCTCTGGTTCAAGGTCGAGCCCAGGTTCGGTGCTTCATGGGCCTGATCGATGATCAGCAGTTGCAGGATCGGGCACAGAGCAAAGGCAAACGTTCCCCACAACACCAGTGTGATGGCCGCCGGGATCACCGAATGGCTGGTTTGCGTGAATGCCGCCAGCACCACCAGCACCGCCAGCGCCATGCCCACCAGCGAAGGCAGCAAGCGACTGTCTGCCAGACGGCCACCGAGCATGCTGCCGGCGGTCAGGCCAACGCCGAATAGCAGCAGCATGATGGTGACGCCGTGGGGGCTGACGCCGGTGATGTCCTGCAGGATCGGCGCGATGTAGGTAAACACACTGAACAGGCTGGTGGAGGCCAGCACGCTCATGCCCAGGGCCAGCAGTACGTTGGCCTTGCCCAGCACCTTGAACTCGCTGGCCAGGTTGGCTTTATCCATCGCGATGTTTTTCGGCAGCCAGACCCATTGCGCAATCGCGGCCAGCACACCGATCACCGACACCGCCCAGAAGGTCGAGCGCCAGCCTGCGTATTGCCCGAGTGCGGTGCCCAGCGGCACGCCGAGCACGTTGGCCAGGGTCAGGCCGGTGAACATCAAGGCAATCGCCTGCGCCCGTTTGTTGGTGGCCACCAGTCCGGCGGCCACCACGGAACCAATTCCGAAAAATGCGCCGTGGCACAGTGCCGTGATCACTCGCGCGGCCATCAGCGTGGCGTAATTCGGCGCCAGCGCGCAGAGCATGTTGCCGAGGATGAACATTAGCGTCATGCCCAGCAGGGTGGCCTTGCGCGGCATGTTGGCGGTGCCGACGGCGAGGATCGGTGCGCCGAACACCACGCCCAGGGCATAGCCGGTGATCAGCAGGCCGGCGTCGGGAATGCTCACGCTGAGGTCGCGGGCAACGTCGGGCAGCAGGCCCATGATGACGAATTCGGTGGTGCCGATGCCGAAGGCGGCAACAGCGAGGGCAAGTAAAGCGAGTGGCATGCGCAAGGTCTCTGTCGGTAGTCTTGACGCTGTGATCAGGCATACGCAGGCCGACGGCCGTTCTCGACGAGAGCGGGCCGGGCAGAATTTTTATTGGAGTTAGTCTGTGCGCAACTGAGTGCGGCGTGGTCGCTTGCAGTATAAACAGCCACTGAAATATGGCGAATCAATTCTCTATTGCCTTTGTAGGAGCCGGCTTGCCGGCGATGGCGTTCTTAAGGTCGTCATCGCCGGCAAGCCGGCTCCTACAAGGGGCGGGACAAAATAAGGAGTAGGCCGTGCTTGCAACGGCGTTGGTGTTGGTGGCAGCGCTGTTGCATGCGGCGTGGAATACCCTGATCAAGTTCAGTGCGGAGCGGCTGTTGGTGGTGGCCTGCATGGACAGCGTGGCGCTGCTATTTGTCGCGCTGATGTTGCCGTTCCTGGCCGTGCCGCCGCTGGAGATCTGGCCGTGGATCCTGGCATCGGCGGCATTCGAGTTGCTCTATCGCTATTTGCTGATCCAGGCCTATCGGGTCGGCGACCTCGGGCTGGTTTATCCGCTGATGCGCGGTCTTTCACCGTTGGTGGTGTTGGCGCTGACACTAATCTTTGCCGGAGAAGTGCTGACCCATCAGCAGATTTTCGGAATCCTCCTGATCCCGTTCGGCATGCTGTGCCTGCTCTGGCAGGGTGGCGGCGGTGCGCGTTTGCCGTGGTCGATGCTGCCGGTGGTGGCGTTGATCGGCTTGTGCATCGGTTGCTACACCTACATCGACGGTCAGGCGTTGCGGCGTTGGTCCCATCCGCTGGATTACCTGGTCTGGGTCACGTTGCTGAGCGCCTGGCCGTTTCCATTGCTGGCCTGGGTGCGCAAGCGCCCGGCATTCAAGTTGTTCTGGCGCGAGCAATGGCGGCTGGGCCTGGCGGTCGGGTTCTGCGTGTTGTTCAGCTACGCTTTGGTGCTGTGGGCGATGCAGATGGGGTCGATTGCCGAGGCCGCAGCGCTGCGTGAGATCAGTGTGATCCTGGTGGTGCTGTTCGGCATGCGCTACTTGAAGGAACCATTCGGCCGGCCGCGGCTACTGGCTTGCGGGCTGGTACTGATCGGCATGCTGGTGATGAAGTTTTGATCGCCCCGATGGAATTCGACTCTCTGTAACCTGAAGAAAGGACGGCGTTATGACGGTGGCTCTGTGGTGCATTCTGATCGCGATTTTCCTGCCGTATGTGTGCACGTGGATCGCCAAGCTCAGTGGCGGGTTCAGGCTGAAAGACAATCATGACCCTCGGGGCTTTCTCGACAATCTGGAAGGCGTCGGCAAGCGGGCGAATGCCGCACAACTGAACAGTTTTGAAGTGATCCCGGCGTTCGCCGCTGCAGTGATCGTGGCGCATCTGGCCGGCAATGCCGAACTGGTGACGATCAATGTGCTGGCTGTGCTGTTCATTACCAGCCGCCTGCTCTACATCATTTGCTACCTGGCGGACTGGGCGACGCTGCGGTCGCTGGTGTGGTTCGTGGGGATTGCGTTGATTGTGAGTTTCTTTGTGGTGTCGGTGTAAACGAACTTCGCTGACAAAGTAGACCTGTATGAGCCGGCTTGCTGGCGATAGCGGGGTGTCAGGCAACATCGTTGCCGATTGATCCGCCGCCATCGCCGGCAAGCCGGCTCCTACAGATGCTCAGGGCTTGGTTTTCTCTGCATCAGCCACCTGCGGCACTTGCGGCAGCGCAGCACCCTTGGGCCAAAGCATCCAGATCTGCCCCTGTTGTTTCATGTCCCCGGCCAGTTGCCCGGCCGCATCGCCGGTGCCCCAGAACAGATCCGCCCGCACCTCGCCGGCAATGGCGCCGCCGGTGTCCTGTGCTGCCACGGGGCGAACCAGGGCTGTGCCGTCCGGCCTGGTGGTGGACAGCCACAGCAGGCTGCCCAGCGGAATCACCTTGCGATCCACCGCCGCGCTGTAACCGGCGGTCAACGGTACGTTCAGCGAGCCGCGCGGACCTTCGTTGCTGTCCGGGTTGCGGGTAAAGAACACGTAGCTGGGGTTGCTGCCGAGTAGTTCGGGAATCCGCGTCGGATTGGCCTTGGCCCAGGTGCTGATGGCACCCATGGTCACGTCTTCTTTTTTCAATTCGCCCTGTTCCACCAGCCAGCGGCCGATCGGTCGATACGGATGGCCGTTCTGATCGGCGTAGGCAATACGCAACTGGCGGCCATTGTCGAGCTGGATACGACCCGAACCCTGGATTTGCAGGAACTGCAGGTTCATCGGATCGGTCAGCCAGGCCACGACCGGCGCCTTGACCCCTTTGCTTTCGATGGTCGCCGCATCGTCGTATGGCTTGAGTACGCGACCTTCGAGTCGACCGCGCAGGCGTTTGCCCTTGAGTTCCGGGTAAATGCTGTCGAGGGCGACGACGATCATGTCTTCGGGGATGCCATAGACCGGGACATTGGCAGCGCTGGTCTGGGTCAGGCTGCCGGGATAGACCGGTTCGTAGTAGCCGGTGATCAAGCCGTCGGGATTGTCGTTGGCGGCGCGCAGGCCATAGACGTCGAGGTTCTGTTTGAGAAAGCCGCGAATGTCGCTGGCGGTTTGCGGCACGTTGGCAGCCGCTGCGCAGGTGCCGCCCCAGACCGGGTCGGCCTTGAGTCGGGTGCAGGCGCTACGCCACGAACCGAAGCCGGCGACCAGGTCGTTGTCGGACACTGCCGGCAGTGCTTCCCATGTGGCAGTGGAGTAGGTGGCCAGGGCATGGGTTTTCGGTTGTTTATTGTCGCCACCGGTGCAGCCTGCGAGCAGGGCCACCATTGGCAGGGTCCAGGCCAGGCTGTGACGCCATGCCTTGAAACGGCTGTTCATGGAGTGATTCCTTTGCCGGTTGCCTGAGCGCTCCATGCGCTCAAACAACCCTTATTGATAATAGGGCTATTGGTCTTTGCCGATGACGCGAGGATACTGGCCGCCGTTTCCCGTGACTTGAAGCCTCCATGACTCTTAAAAGACTTTCTGTTGTATTGCTGGCCTGCCTGACGTTGTCCGCTTGTGGCGGCGTCGACCCCAATTCGCCGCTCGGCCAGCGCAAGAGCATTTTCAAGCAGATGCTCAAGACTGGCGAAGACCTGGGTGGCATGCTGCGTGGGCGCATTCCGTTCGATGGCCCGAAGTTCGCCGATGGCGCGGTGAAACTCGATGTGCTGTCCCGTGAGCCGTGGCAACATTTTCCGCAGGTCCGCGAGGAAGATCACACCAGCGCCAAGAGCGATGTCTGGGAGCAGCAGGCGCGTTTCCAGGCAATGGCCCGTGACCTTGAATCCGCCACCGGTGAACTGGTGATCGCCAGCCAGGTTCAACCCTACAAGGCCAGCAACCTGGGGCCGGCGGTGCAGAAAGTCGAAGATGCCTGCAGTGCGTGTCATAAGGCGTTTCGGGATCATTGACTGGCGTTGCCCGGTCTGACGTCTTCGCGAGCAAGCCCGCTCCCACAGGGAATTTGTGCCACACGACAAATCCCCTGTGGGAGCGGGCTTGCTCGCGAAGGCTGCTTCGGCAACACCGAAGACCTCTGTTCGTTACCAGTGATTACTTATCCAGCTCATCCAGAGCTTCCTGCAATTCCTTGCGGGCATCGGCGAGCTTGTCTTTGCGCTTGTTGATCTTGTCGGGGTCGCCTTTGCTCATGGCCTTGTCGAGGTCTGCCTGACGCTTGCTGACTTCGTGCCTGGCGTCGAGCACCTTGTTTTCCCGTTCCTTCTTCAGCGAGGCATCGGTGCAGTTCGCTTCGACTTCGCTCAGGGCTTTTTCCAGGCCTGCCTGCTGGTCGGCGTTGCCGTGGACCTTGGCCAATTCGATCTGGTTGACGATACCTTGCTTCTTGGCGGCGCAACCGGTCAGCCCAGGCGCTTCTTCATCTGCCATCAACGGGGTGGCCAGTACGCTGCAAAGGGTCAACAGGGCGAGCGGTGAAAGAAGTTTCATAAAAGCTCCATGTAAGAATGCAAGCGGGCCGGTGTGGCGATGGCTTGTTGGAGCCCGGCGGTCCCCCTTGGGTTCCCGCTGGGCGCAGGGCCGGCAGCTAAAAGCCGTCAATCCCCGCATCACGTAACGTTTTACTCAAGGCCAGGACCTGCGGATCGCGGAAAAAAGCGTTCAGCTGCGCCGCGCGTCCTGGCCCAATACCAGCCTCGGCCCGCCATTGTTCGATGTCTCGCTGCGCCAGGGCCTGCCATGAGTCGCCAGGGTGTGCCTGACCTGTCGGCGGCATTCCGAGGGCTTTCAGCCAGTGCGCGAACGGGCGTTGCCGGGCCTGGTTGAAACTGTCTGCAAGGCGAGCCGCGCTGCGCTCGCCGAAACCGTCAATGGTAGCAAGCTCTTGGACATCGAGGGTCAACCAATCCAGCAGACCGTTCAGGCGACCTGTTGCAAGAAGTTTTTCCCAAGTCCCCGGACCCACATTAGGCAGCGCCAGCCCCTGTTTGCTGCTGAGCCAGGTCAGGCGCGCGAGAAACTGGCTTTCACAGCCTGGCGTCGGTTGCCAGCAACTCAATGAATGAAAGTCCGCCGCCAGCGGTGCGTTCATTTCGGCGCGCTCGCTGCTACGCAATACAACGCTATCGAGCCTGGGAATGGTCAGCCCGGCCAGGCTGATGGCGACCTGATCACCCGGACGTATGTCCAGTGTCTGCCAGCGCTGTAACGAGCTGACGCTGACGCGTTTGATCTGCCGGTCGTCGAGCGTCACCGGGGTCAGCTCGAGTACCGGAGTGATCCTCCCGGTCCGGCCGATCCTGAAGTGAACATGGCGGACTTCGGCCAGTGCCTGGGCGAAGGGGTATTTCCAGGCGATGGCCCAGTAGGGCGACCGCGCCTGCCAGCGTTCGGCGGCGGGGCGCTGGTTCTGGCGCAGGACGATGCCGTCGCTGGCAAAGGGCAGGGGGGAGCGATACCAGTGTTCACGCCAGCGCTCGGCCTCGATGACGGAGGTGATCGGCTGGCTGTATGCCGTGGTACTCGGGAAGCCCAACACACTCAGTGCGGCGGCACGCGCGGGCACGCTCGCCGGCCCTTGGGGCCAGTCCCAGACAAACAGATCGATTTCGGCGGCCTGTTCGGGGCTCAAGACCTTGCGCGCCATCAGGCCCGCCACCGTGCCGCGAGCGTTGAGGCTGCCGGCCTGGGCTTGCACATGATCGGTCAGGCGCCAATACAGTTCGCCTTGCACGAGCAAGTCCCGGGTCTGCGACAGGCGTTGCGGGATGGCCGGAATCTGCCGTGCCGGAACCGTCCAGTCCTGACCGCTTTTGCCGTCGCCACGGCTGATGGCCTGGGCCAACAGGCCGTTGCGGTAAACCAGGGTCACCGCCACGCCATCGATTTTAGGCTGGGCCCAGACGTCCACCCGGTCACTCAGCCATTTTTCGACGGCGGGGCGATCGTGCAGTTTGTCCAGGCCGGTGTGGACGATGGGGTGGGGCAACTTGCCGCGTGCAGTGCGCAAGGGGTCTGCGGGCGGGCTCAGGTTGAAGCAGTGGCGCCATTGGGTGAGTCGCGCGCGGGACTGGTCATAGAGTTCATCGGCGACCAGTGAGCGTCCCAGGCGGTGGTAGCTGTCGTCCCAGAGATCGATTTGCTGTTGCAGTGTGCCGACTTCGTTCAGGGCGCGTTCGGGTGGCCAGTCCGGGCAGTCGGCGGCGCTGGCGGTCAGGTGGGCAAGGGTCAGTAGAGTGGCGAAAAACAGGCGCAGGTCCGGAAGCATCTTGAGCGTCCTTGCTCGGTGAGGTGCGTGAAGGCTAGGTCAGTATCAGTTGGCGCAGAGAAGGGGTGTTTTGCCGGGTATTTCTGGTGGCTTTGCCGGCCTCTTCGCGAGCAAGCCCGCTCCCACAGGGTTATGAGTTGGTCAGAACGCCGCCGTCTACTGTGGGAGCGGGCTTGCCCGCGAAGGCTGCGACGCGGTGTAAAGCGAATGCCAATAAAAAGCCCCGCAGGGCGCGAACCGTGCGGGGCTTCGGGTGTTGCGGGGAAGTCTTACAGGCCGGCAGCAGCGCGCAGGGCGTCGGCGCGGTCGGTTTTTTCCCAGGTGAACGTGGTGAAGGTGTCTTCGCCAACGGTCTTGGTTGCCGGGGTGCGACCGAAGTGGCCGTACGCAGCGGTTTCCTGATACATCGGGTGCAGCAGGTCGAGCATGGTGGTGATCGCGTATGGACGCAGGTCGAACACTTCGCGGACCAGCTTGATGATCTTGTCATCGCTGATCTTGCCGGTGCCGAAGGTGTTCAACGAGATCGAAGTCGGCTGGGCAACGCCGATGGCGTAGGACACCTGAATCTCGCAGCGCTCGGCCAGGCCGGCGGCAACGATGTTCTTGGCCACGTAACGACCGGCGTAGGCGGCCGAACGGTCAACCTTCGATGGATCTTTACCGGAGAACGCGCCACCGCCGTGACGGGCCATGCCGCCGTAGCTGTCGACGATGATCTTGCGACCGGTCAGGCCGCAGTCACCCACCGGGCCGCCGATGATGAACTGGCCGGTCGGGTTGATGTGGAACTGGGTGTCTTTGCTCAGCAGTTCGGCAGGAAGCGCGTGCTTGACGATCAGCTCCATCACGGCTTCGCGCAGGTCTTTGTACGAGACTTCAGGGTTGTGCTGGGTCGACAGGACTACCGCGTCGATACCGACAACCTTGCCGCCTTCGTAACGGCAGGTGACCTGAGACTTGGCATCCGGACGCAGCCAAGGCAGCAGGCCGGATTTACGGGCTTCGGCCTGGCGCTGTACCAGCTGGTGCGAAAAGGTGATCGGTGCTGGCATCAGCACGTCGGTTTCGTTGCTGGCGTAGCCGAACATCAGGCCCTGGTCGCCGGCGCCCTGATCTTCAGGCTTGGCACGGTCGACGCCCTGGTTGATGTCAGGGGACTGCTTGCCGATGATGTTCATCACGCCGCAAGTGGCGCCGTCGAAGCCGACGTCGGAACTGGTGTAGCCGATATCGCAAATCACATCACGAACGATCTGCTCCAGGTCGACCCAGGCACTGGTGGTCACTTCACCTGCAACAATGGCCACGCCGGTCTTGACCAGGGTTTCCACCGCTACGCGAGCGTGTTTGTCCTGGGCAATGATGGCGTCCAGCACTGCATCGGAAATCTGGTCGGCGATTTTGTCCGGATGCCCTTCAGACACGGACTCGGAGGTGAAGAGGGAGTATTCGCTCATCTCGATGTTTTCCTGAATTTACCGATGGTGAGTGTCGCCAGCCGGTCGCTGAAAATGGCGGACCTGGATCTGGAAACCATTGCGTAAGCCTACATAGAGGCTTTCCCCGGGAGCGAGTCCCGCAGCGGTGGCCCAACGGGCCAAATCGTCCTGTTCAAACCCCAGCCAGAGATCACCGCAGGCCTCCTTGGCCCAACTCTGGTTGTGGCTACATAACTCTGTCACTAACAGGCTACCGCCAGGTTGCAGCAAGTGGGCCATGTGCTTGAGCGCATCGGCCGGCGCGGCAAAATGGTGCAGCACCATGTTCAGCACCACGCAATCGGCCTTGAGGCTGACGCCGTTCAATGCATCGGCCAGTTGCAGGCTAACGTTAGTCAGTTTGTCGCGTTCGCAGACCTGGCGCGCCAGTTCGAGCATCGCGGTGCTGTTATCCAGCGCCGTGACTTGCGAGAAGCGGCGCGCCAGTTCCGGCAGGAATGCGCCATCACCGGGGCCGACTTCAATGGCCGTGGCGTCTTTGTCAAAGCCCAGCTTGTCGAGCAGGGCCACCACGCTTTCGCGGTATTGCGGCAGGCCGGCGATCAAGTCTTGCTGGGCGCGAAACTTCTCCGCTACCCGTGAGAAAAAGTCCTGGCTGGCGGCCGCGCGTTGCCCATGGACCTGGGCGATGCGCGACTGTACGTCGGTCGGCAGCGTCAGGTTGTCCACTTCTTCGAGCAGGGCTGCGTGCAATTTGCCGCCCAGCAGCTCGGTGTGGGGCAGGGCGCGACGGTAGAAAATCGCGTTGCCTTCGCGGCGCGTTGCCACCAGGCCGGCCTGGGCCAGTACCTTGAGGTGGTGGCTCATGCCTGACTGGCCGATGCCGAAGATCTGCGCCAGCTCCAGCACGCCGAACGAGTCGTTGGCCAATGCGCGCAAAACATTCAACCGCAGGGGATCGCCGCCAGCCTTGCACAAGGCCGCCAGCTCATCGCAATCGTCATGTTGAATGGAGGGCACGCGTAAATTCATAAGGCCGGCAGTCTAGTCACGGGTCGAAGGCATCGCAAGAGCAATATCAAAAAGTTTTGATATTGCTCGATGGATGGCACTTCCTGACGTTAGGTTCAGTCAACTAAGTCAGAGCAGAAAGGTTTCATCACGTTAATACGTCGTTATCCATTGGAAAAACGCCTCCAGATGACTATCTGTCATTGCCCCGAGGCGGCCCGGTGAGGGAAAATGCTCGCCTTTTTTCCGTTTCGTTTTATTCAAGCCCCCAGGAGAACAGCGATGCCTAGCCGTCGTGAGCGTGCCAACGCCATTCGTGCCCTCAGCATGGATGCCGTGCAAAAAGCCAACAGCGGCCATCCCGGTGCCCCAATGGGTATGGCGGATATCGCCGAGGTACTTTGGCGCGACTACCTCAAGCACAACCCGAGCAATCCATCGTTCGCCGACCGTGACCGCTTCGTGCTGTCCAACGGCCACGGCTCGATGCTGATCTACTCGCTGCTGCACCTGACCGGCTACGACCTGTCGATCGACGACCTGAAACAATTCCGCCAACTGCACAGCCGGACCCCGGGCCACCCGGAACTCGGCTACACCCCGGGCGTGGAAACCACCACCGGTCCACTGGGCCAAGGCCTGGCCAACGCCGTGGGTTTTGCCCTGGCTGAAAAAGTCATGGCGGCGCAGTTCAATCGTCCTGGCCACAACATCGTCGACCACCACACCTATGTGTTCCTGGGTGATGGCTGCATGATGGAAGGCATTTCCCACGAAGTCGCTTCCCTGGCCGGCACCCTGGGCCTGGGCAAGCTGATCGCCTTCTACGATGACAACGGCATCTCCATCGACGGCGAAGTCGAAGGCTGGTTCACCGACGATACGCCGAAGCGTTTTGAGTCCTACAACTGGCAAGTGATCCGCAATGTCGACGGTCACGATCCGGAAGAGATCAAGACTGCGATCGATACGGCACGCAAGAGCGCGCAGCCAACCCTGATCTGCTGCAAGACCACCATCGGCTTCGGTTCACCGAACAAGCAAGGCAAGGAAGATTGCCACGGCGCCCCGCTGGGTGACGCGGAAATCGCCCTGACCCGTGCGGCGCTGAAATGGAACCACGGTCCGTTCGAAATCCCGGCCGATATCTACGCCGAGTGGGACGCCAAGGAAGCCGGTCGCGCTGTGGAAGCCGAGTGGGACCAGCGTTTCGCGGCCTACTCCGCAGCATTCCCGACCGAAGCCAACGAACTGATTCGTCGTCTGAGCGGCGAGCTGCCGGCCGACTTCGCCGAGAAGGCCGATGCCTATATCGCCGAAGTCGCTGCCAAGGGCGAAACCATCGCCAGCCGTAAAGCCAGCCAGAACGCCCTGAACGCGTTCGGCCCGCTGCTGCCAGAGTTCCTCGGCGGTTCGGCTGACCTGGCCGGTTCCAATCTGACCCTGTGGAAGGGTTGCAAAGGCGTCACCGCCGAAGACGCCAGCGGCAACTACATGTACTACGGCGTGCGCGAGTTCGGCATGACCGCGATCATGAACGGCGTTGCCCTGCACGGCGGCCTGGTGCCTTACGGCGCGACCTTCCTGATGTTCATGGAATACGCCCGCAACGCGGTGCGCATGTCGGCCCTGATGAAGCAGCGCGTGATCCACGTCTACACCCACGACTCCATCGGTCTGGGCGAAGACGGCCCGACTCACCAGCCAATCGAGCAACTGGCCAGCCTGCGCTGCACGCCGAACCTCGATACCTGGCGTCCGGCCGATGCCGTTGAATCGGCGGTATGCTGGAAGTACGCACTGGAGCGCAAGGACGGTCCTTCGGCCCTGATCTTCTCGCGTCAGAACCTGCAGCACCAAACCCGCAATGCGATTCAGATCGAAGAGATCGCGCGTGGCGGTTACGTGTTGAAGGACTGCGCAGGCGAGCCTGAACTGATCCTGATTGCCACGGGTTCCGAAGTGGGTCTGGCGGTTCAGGCTTACGACAAGCTGACCGGGCAAGGCCGCAAGGTGCGCGTGGTTTCCATGCCGTGCACCAGCGTGTTCGATGCCCAGGACGCCGGCTACAAGCAATCGGTCCTGCCGTTGCAGGTCAGCGCCCGTATCGCCATCGAAGCTTCCCATGCCGACTACTGGTACAAGTACGTCGGCCTGGAAGGTCGCGTGATCGGCATGACCACCTACGGCGAGTCGGCGCCTGCGTCGGCCTTGTTCGAAGAGTTCGGCTTCACCCTGGAAAACATCCTGGGTCAGGCTGAAGAGCTGCTGGAAGACTAAGCACCGTGCGGTGGTCTCACGACCGCCGCCGTCCCCTGTAGGAGCGAGCTTGCTCGCGATGGTCGTTAACGATAACGCTGGCTGTCTGGATGAACGCGTTGTCCTGAAGTCCATCGCGAGCAAGCTCGCTCCTACAGGAGGGTGTTGTTAACGAGAATTCGTTTGCCTGCGTCTATCGAGAACCCCATGCCTCAACCGCGTCCCTACAAAGTTGCACTCAACGGCTACGGCCGGATTGGTCGTTGCGTCTTGCGTGCGTTGTTCGAGCGAGGCGACAAGGCCGGGTTCGAGATTGTCGCGATCAACGATCTGGCCGACATGGCCAGTATCGAATACCTGACACGCTTCGACTCCACCCATGGCCGGTTCCCCGGTGAAGTGAAAGTCGACGGCGATTGTCTGCATATTAATGGCGACTGCGTGAAGGTCCTGCGCAGTGCCACCCCCGAAGGCATCGATTGGGCATCCCTGGGCATCGATCTGGTGCTCGAGTGCTCCGGTGCTTATCACACTCGCGAAGACGGCCAGCGTTTCCTCGACGCCGGCGCCCCGCGTGTGTTGTTTTCCCAGCCGATGGCCAGCGAGACGGACGTCGACGCGACCATCGTCTATGGCGTGAACCAGGATTGCCTGACCGGCGACGAGTTGCTGGTGTCCAACGCGTCCTGCACGACCAACTGCGGCGTGCCGCTGCTGCGCCTGCTGAATCAGGCCATTGGCCTGGATTACGTGTCGATCACCACCATCCACTCGGCCATGAACGATCAGCCGGTCATCGATGCCTATCACCACGAAGACCTGCGCCGCACCCGTTCGGCGTTCCAGTCGGTGATTCCGGTGTCCACCGGTCTGGCGCGTGGCATTGAACGCCTGTTGCCGGAACTTGCCGGACGAATTCAGGCCAAAGCCGTACGGGTGCCGACGGTCAACGTGTCCTGCCTCGATATCACGATGCAGACCGCCACCGCGACCGACGCCACCGAGGTCAACCGGATACTGCGCGAAGCCGCCACCAGCGGCCCGCTCAAAGGCCTGCTGGCCTACACCGAGTTGCCTCACGCAAGCTGTGATTTCAACCATGATCCACATTCGGCGATCGTCGATGCCAGTCAGACCCGAGTTTCCGGCCCGCGGCTGGTGAACATCCTGGCCTGGTTCGACAACGAATGGGGGTTTGCCAACCGAATGCTCGACGTTGCAGAACACTATCTGCAAATAGCTTCATCCAAAAAAACTGCTCTCTAAACAGCTACCCAGGAAATGCGACCCATGACCGTGTTGAAGATGTCCGACCTCGATCTGCAAGGTAAGCGCGTATTGATCCGCGAAGACCTCAACGTCCCAGTCAAGGACGGTGTTGTCACCAGCGATGCGCGTATCCTGGCCTCGCTGCCGACCATCAAGCTGGCCCTGGAAAAAGGCGCGGCCGTGATGGTCTGCTCGCACCTTGGCCGTCCGACCGAAGGCGAGTTCTCGGCCGAGAACAGCCTCAAGCCAGTCGCCGACTACCTGAGCCGCGCCCTGGGCCGCGAAGTGCCGCTGGTGGCCGACTACCTGGGCGGCGTTGACGTCAAGGCCGGCGACATCGTGCTGTTCGAAAACGTGCGCTTCAACAAAGGCGAGAAAAAGAACGCCGACGAACTGGCTCAGCAATATGCTGCCCTGTGCGACGTGTTCGTGATGGACGCCTTCGGCACCGCGCACCGTGCCGAGGGTTCGACCCACGGCGTGGCCAAGTTTGCCAAGATCGCCGCTGCCGGCCCGCTGCTGGCTGCTGAACTGGATGCACTGGGCAAGGCCCTGGGCGCTCCGGCCCAGCCAATGGCTGCCATTGTTGCCGGCTCCAAGGTGTCGACCAAACTCGACGTACTGAACAGCCTGAGCCAGATCTGCGACCAGTTGATCGTCGGCGGCGGCATTGCCAACACCTTCCTGGCCGCTGCCGGTCACCCGGTCGGCAAGTCGCTGTACGAGCCGGACCTGCTCGACACCGCTCGCGCCATCGCCGCCAAAGTCAGCGTACCGCTGCCAGTGGACGTGGTGGTTGCCAAGGAATTCGCTGACAGCGCCGCTGCAACCGTCAAGTTGATCGCTGACGTCGCTGCCGACGACATGATCCTCGACATCGGCCCGCAGACCGCCGCGAATTTTGCCGAGCTGCTGAAATCGTCGAAAACCATCCTGTGGAACGGCCCGGTTGGCGTATTCGAATTCGACCAGTTCGGTAACGGCACCAAAGTGTTGGCCCAGGCCATCGCGGACAGCGCGGCGTTCTCTATCGCTGGCGGTGGCGACACCCTGGCTGCCATCGACAAGTATGGCGTGGCCGAGCAGATCTCCTACATTTCCACCGGTGGTGGCGCGTTCCTCGAGTTCGTCGAAGGCAAGGTCCTGCCAGCCGTCGAAGTCCTGGAAAGCCGGGCCAAGGCCTGAGGGTCGCCCGTTTGACCAGGCAAGGGAGTGTTGACATGGTCAAGACGTTAGCGCTGTTGATCGTCGCGGGTTCACTGGCGGCTTGCGGGAGCAGCCCGAAAGCCACGCCGGAGCCCGAGGCGCCGGCGTCACGCAACGGCTGTTATCAGGCGGACTGGCAGGCGGAAACCAACCCGGTGCTCAACAAGCGCTCCGGGCCCGAGGGCCTGGACAAATACGAGACCCAGGCACCCGCCAAGGAACATGGCTGCCCTTGACGGGTCTGACTCTTTACTCAGGGCTGGCGGCGTGCGCCGTCAGCCGAGGGACACGGATGAAAGGTTTTATCGCCGTTACGGCGCTGGCGCTGTTGGCTGGTTGTGCTCAGCTGAACCTGTTCCAGTCGTCCGCACCTGTGGATAACTGGACCACCTGGACCTGCGACAGCCAGGCCAAAGTGCTGTGGCGTTACACCGACGACAGCCGCAAAGAAGTCGACGTGCGCCTGGGCGGTGCGGATCAGGTCTACCGTTTGAAGCAGGAACCGGGTGCGTCGGGTTCGCTGTACAGCAATGACATGCTGGCGTTTCACATAAAAGGTGAGGAAGGCCTGGTTTACTGGGTCGCCACCAATGATTTGATTGGCCGCGGTTGTAAGGCGCAATAACTGAAACACCACGGACCCCATGTGGGAGCGGGCTTGCTCGCGAAAGCGGTGGATCAGCTTGCATGAATGTCGAATGTTAAATCGCATTCGCGAGCAAGTCGAAACGTCGCACCGCCGCTCCCACAGTTGTTTTGTGTTGTGATTAAGATTGATGCAACACCAAATTCGCAGCCCGGGCTTAACCCCCGATCTGCAATAACTTGAATAGCCGCCGCCGCTCCGGCAGGCTGGCACGATTAACGACCCTCAACCGGGAGAGATACATACAATGGCACTTATCAGCATGCGCCAGATGCTGGACCACGCAGCCGAGTTCGGCTACGGCGTTCCAGCCTTCAACGTCAACAACCTTGAGCAGATGCGCGCCATCATGGAAGCCGCTGACAAGACTGACTCCCCGGTGATCGTCCAGGCTTCGGCCGGTGCTCGCAAATACGCCGGTGCACCGTTCCTGCGTCACCTGATCCTGGCAGCCATCGAAGAATTCCCGCACATTCCGGTGTGCATGCACCAGGACCACGGCACCAGCCCTGACGTCTGCCAGCGCTCCATCCAGCTGGGCTTCAGCTCGGTGATGATGGACGGCTCCCTGGGTGAAGACGGCAAGACCCCGACCGACTACGACTACAACGTCCGTGTGACCCAGCAGACCGTGGCCATGGCTCACGCCTGTGGCGTTTCGGTAGAAGGCGAGCTGGGCTGCCTGGGTTCGCTGGAAACCGGCATGGCCGGTGAAGAAGACGGCATCGGCGCCGAAGGCGTTCTGGATCACAGCCAGATGCTGACCGACCCGGAAGAAGCCGCTGACTTCGTAAAACGCACTCAGGTTGATGCCCTGGCCATCGCCATCGGCACCAGCCACGGCGCCTACAAGTTCACCAAGCCGCCTACCGGCGACGTGCTGGCGATCGACCGCATCAAGGAAATCCACAAGCGCATTCCGAACACTCACCTGGTGATGCACGGTTCGTCTTCGGTTCCGCAAGAGTGGCTGGCGATCATCAACCAGTACGGCGGCGACATCAAGGAAACCTACGGCGTACCGGTTGAAGAAATCGTCGAAGGCATCAAGCACGGCGTGCGCAAGGTCAACATCGACACCGACCTGCGCCTGGCATCCACTGGCGCAATGCGTCGCCTGATGGCCACCAACCCGAGCGAATTCGACCCGCGTAAATTCTTCGGCGCCACCGTGACCGCCATGCGCGACGTGTGCATCGCTCGCTACGAAGCCTTCGGTACTGCCGGCAACGCTTCGAAGATCAAGGCGATCTCGCTGGAAGGCATGTATCAGCGTTACCTGAAAGGTGAGTTGAACGCCAAGGTCAACTAAGCCTTTCGCGTTTGAGCCCCATAAAAAACCCGCCGAGACAGGCGGGTTTTTTATGGGCGAAGATCCATGGTCGACGCGGACAGTGTGGGAGCGGGCTTGCTCGCGAAAGCGGTGTGTCATTCAACATTAATGTCGTCTGACACTACGCCTTCGTCGGAACGCCGCCCGGAGCAAGCCCGCTCCCACAAGGTCAACAGTGCCTCGATATCAATTGTTGTGATCGATATCCAGCTTGCTGAAGGTCACTTTCCCGCCTTCAGTGGTGTACCCGGTGTTGTCCTGCACATAGACCCCGGCCTTGAAGTACAGCGGTTTGTCGCGCCAGGTTGTGCTGATTTGCGTATCCCAGTTATAGCCCGCCGCGCTGATGCCCAAGGCGCCACCGGGGCTGAGGTGAATGAGATAGTTGAACTGCTGATCGAGTTTCACCCCCGTCGCAACAATGATCACCCGACCCTCATCGTCATCCGGATGCATCCGGACCTTGGCGACGATGTTGCCGGTGGCTGTACTTGTCTTGTATTGGTATTCGACCTTCACCAGCGGTTTCTGGCTTTGATAGGCATGAATCTGGCCGATGACGATTTTCCCGGAACTGGGCACCTGGTTAACGGCCAAAGTGGCATGCAACAAGTTGTCGGCGTCCGGGTAGTACCAGTTTTTCAGTGTGCCGTTGCTGTAGGTTTCACGCAGTTCGGTGCGTGGATAAATCGCGTTTTCGGTACGGGAACCGGTCACGGGCGACCAGAAAAACAAGGTGCCGGTGTCGGAATGGAAGTATTGATCCTTGAAGCCATTCACCAGCTTGGAGGTTTCAACGGTGTACGGCGGGCTGCCGACGGGGACGCTGAGGTTCCAGGTTGCAAGATCGATCATGTCGGTTCTTCCACTTGATTCATGCTGCACGGACGTGCCAGAAGCTCTAGCCCGCACCTTCGGGGGCGGCCTTTATAAGCGTAGCGGGAGATTTTGTTAACGCCTGTCTGACGGGTGGCTGACGTCAACATCCTGTCGAAACGCCATCTTTCCCGGTTTCCATCGCCTGAACCATCGACCGTTAGTCGGTAAAAAGACACTATGATTAAATGATGGCTCACTGACACCTTCTGCTTTTGCAGAACCGGGTCTAGAGTGAAAGCACAGTATTTGTCCGGTTTTCACGAGAAACCGGTCTGACGCCCCGCAATAAGAGAAGCAGCATGGAATGCGCGCAACCCACGCCAGTAGAAGGCGGCTCAACCCTTTTAGTCGTCGACGATTACCCCGAAAACCTGATCAGCATGCGCGCGTTGTTACAGCGCCAGGACTGGCGGGTCATTACTGCCGCCTCGGGCTTCGAGGCCCTCGGCTTGTTGCTTGAACACGATATCGACCTGGTGCTGCTGGACGTGCAGATGCCGGGCATGGATGGTTATGAAGTCGCGCGCCTGATGCGCGGTAGCCAGCGGACCCGTCTCACGCCGATCATTTTCCTGACCGCCAACGAACAGTCCCTGGACGCGGTGATCAAGGGCTATGCCAGCGGTGCGGTGGATTACCTGTTCAAGCCGTTTGACCCGCAGATCTTCACGCCCAAGGTCCAGGCATTGCTCGAACACCAGCGAAATCGCCGGGCCTTGCAGCGCCTGAGTCATGATCTGGAATCCGCTCGTGCCTTTAATGCGTCGGTGCTGGATAACGCCGCCGAAGGCATTCTGGTATTGGGTGAGGACGGTCTGATTCGTTTTGCCAATCCGGCCATGTCGCGGCTGCTCAATGCCACGGTGCAGGAACTGCAAGGCAAGGAGTTTCTGGACTACCTGCAAAAACCGCATATCCCGATCTGGGCCGATTCCGAGTTGCTGGCCGGATACAAACGCGGTGAAACCCTGCGCCTGCACGATGCCCTGCTGCGTACGGCGCCCGGCCAGCAGGTGCCTGTAGCCTTGTCCTGCGCACCGTTGCCTGCCGAGCAACATGCGATGGTAGTGACCGTGCTGGACATGTCGGTGGTGCGTCATCTGCATCAGCAGCTGGAATTTCAGGCGGTCACCGATCCGCTGACCGGGTTGCTCAACCGCCGGGGTTTTTACCAGACCGTAGAGAACCTGCTGTTGCGCGGTGAGCGTTCCGACAGTGCATGGGTCTTGATGTACCTGGACCTCGACGGCTTCAAGCGCGTCAATGATTCGCTCGGGCACGATGCCGGCGATCGGGTGTTGCGTTGGGTCTCCGAACAGTTGAAGGCCTGCCTGCGACCCTTCGACATTCTGGCGCGGATGGGCGGCGACGAATTCACCGCGCTGCTGGATCTGGAGTTCCCCGAGCAGGCGGCGAAGATTGCCGAGAAGCTCATCGAGCGAGTGTCGATCTGTCAGCAGATCGACGGCCTCGATATCGCCCTGGGTGCCAGCATCGGCATCGCCACATTCCCTGATTGTGGTGCCAATCTCGACGGGATGCTGCGTGCGGCCGACATCGCCATGTACGAAGCCAAGCGTGCCGGTCGCCAGCAATATCGCTTCTACGATCACGATATGAACGGTCGGGCGCGTACGCGGTTGATGCTGGAAGAAAGTGTGCGCACAGCCATCGAGAACCGGGATTTCAATCTGGTGTATCAGCCTCAGGTTGCGATTGCCGACGGGCGGATTCGTGGCTTCGAGGCCTTGTTGCGCTGGCAGCATCCGAGCGTTGGCGATGTCCCCCCGGGGCTGTTTTTGCCGCTGCTGGAAGAGGCGCGGCTGATCAGTCGTCTGGGGAGCTGGATCTATCATCGCAGCGCCGGGCAACGCAAAGCCTGGGAATCCCTGTTTACCGAGGACCTGGTGCTCGGCGTCAGTTTGAGCAGTACGCAGTTCGGCATGCCCAACCTGGTCACTGAGTTGCGCCAGGTGCTGGAGCGTCATGGCTTGCAACCGCATCATCTGGAAGTCGAGGTCACGGAAGAGGCCTTGATGCGCAACCCCGAAGAAACCCGCAAGCAATTGCGTCTGCTGCACAATCTGGGCGTACGCGTGGCATTGGATGACTTCGGGGCCGGACCGTGTTCCCTGTCGCACTTGCGCGACCTGGAGCTGGATACCCTCAAGATCGACCGGCATCTGATCGCCCGGTTGCCGGAGTCGGTACGGGATGCGGCGCTGGTGCGCAGTGTGATCGACCTGTGCAAACAGTTCGGGATGCTGGTGATTGCCGAAGGGGTGGAAACCGTCGCGCAGTATGAATGGTTGAAGGCCAATGGCTGTGAATATGTGCAAGGCTTCCTGGTGGCCAGGCCGATGATGGCCGAAGACACCGGACGGTTTGTCCAGCCGTTTGACTGGAGCGCGTTACCCTGCTGAATTCGCTACACTGGCGACCTTTTAGTGACGTGTATTGCCGCCCCGATGACCGTGTTGAAATATCTCCAGGCCTATCCTGCTACCTTGCAGGCTCAGGTGCGCCAGCTGATCGCCGACGGTCGGCTGGGCGATTACCTGAGCCAGCGTTACCCGCAAAAGCATGGGGTGCAGAGTGACAAGGCGCTGTACACCTATGCCCTGGACCTCAAGCAGGAGTTCCTGCGTAATGCTCCGGCCATCGACAAGGTGCTGTTCGACAACCGTCTGGACCTGACCCACCGTGCCCTCGGCCTGCACACCACAATCTCCCGGGTGCAAGGCGGCAAGCTCAAGGCCAAGAAGGAAATCCGCATCGCTTCGCTGTTCAAGGAGGCGCCGTCCGAGTTCCTGAAAATGATCGTGGTGCATGAGCTGGCGCACTTCAAGGAGTCGGACCACAACAAGGCGTTCTACAAACTGTGCGAGCACATGCTGCCGGGTTATCACCAGGTGGAATTCGATGTGCGGGTGTACCTGACGTGGCGGGATTTGTAGGCGCTACCGCAGGCTGCGATCTTATAAGGAGCATTGGATGGACGTAAGCAAGACCAAGAGCAGCTTCTATCGCCGGTTGTACGTGGCGTACCTGATCGACAGCGGGCTGGCCAGCAGCGTCCCGGCGCTGACCGATGTCACCGGTATGCCCCGGCGCACGGCACAGGACACCATTGCGGCGTTGGCGGATTTGGATATCGTTTGTGAATTCGAGCAGGAAGAAGGCGCGCGCAACCATGCGGGGCGCTATCGGATTCGCGAGTGGGGTGCGATCGATCGCGGGTGGATCGAGCGTAACCTGCGGCAGATCAAGGCGGTGCTGGAGTATCCCTGAAGTCTTTCAGTGGTTTGACTGACGCCTTCGCGAGCAAGCCCGCTCCCACATTAGATCAGCAGCGAACACAGGTTTTGTGTGCGATAGATATCAAATGTGGGAGCGGGCTTGCTCCGGGCGGCGTTCCGACGAAGAGGCCCTTACGGACGGCGCATCCCTATGTGCGGAATGCCATCTTCCACATATTCCTCGCCCGTCACGACAAACCCGTACCGCCCGTAATACCCCTGCAAATGCGCCTGGGCCGAGAGGTAGATCGGCGTTTCCGGCCAGCGTTCTTCAATCTGCTTCAACGCCTGCTCCATCAACTCATGTCCAAGCCCGGCGCCTCGTGCGTGGGGAGCAATGATCACCCGACCGATCACTACGTCCCCGCCTTGCAGTTCCGGGTCGAGCAGCCGCAGGTAGGCTACAAGTTGATTGCTGTCCCAGGCCATCAAGTGGCAAGTGTCACCTTCCAGGTCCTGGCCATCCACATCTTGATAAGCGCATTGCTGCTCGACGACGAACACTTCTGCACGCAGCTGCAAAATGGCGTACAGCTGCTCCTTGCCCAGGTCGCTGTGGTGTTTGCAGATCCAGTCGACTGTCATGTTTTGATTCCCTGAAAACGTCGTTCCGATACTAAGCGCACTCACGTCAGAAGTCTTTATGGCGGAAGAATCTGTGACATAGGCCAAAATGCCATCATTCATTTCTCGCGCGGATGTCTTCTTTGTGTAATCTGGATCGAAGCGCTGTGCTGTGGCTTCGATGAGCTAATGTTTAGCACCCGGGTCTTGCCGGTACGGGGCCTTGGGGTTTTGGCTGAAAACACGCCGGGCAATCCGCCCGCTAAGGATTTTCTAGCATGCCGCGATTGCATCGAGCTTTTGCCTTGATTGGATTGCTGTTGCTGGTTCAGGGAGCGGCGGCAGAAAAACTGCGGCTGGTCGCTGATGCCTGGCCCCCCTTTACCGATTCCACGCTCGTCAACGGTGGTCTGGCCACGGACATTGTCAGTACCGCGCTCGCCAGGGCCGGCTATGCCAGTGAGTTCGAACAGGTGCCCTGGGCACGGGCCTTGATGGGATTGGGCGAGGGCCGATACGACGTGCTGGTAAACGCCTGGTACAACGACGAGCGTACAAGACTCGGCCAGTTTTCCGGCGAGTACCTGCTCAATCGCGTACGCTTTCTCAAGCGCAAAGACGTGCCCATCGAGTTCAACAACCTGCAGCAATTGCACACCTATCCGATTGCCATCGTGCGCGGTTACGCCTATTCGCCCGAGTTCGACAAGGACGACTCATTGCAGAAAGTCCCGGTGCACAGCTTCGCCATGGCAGTGCGCATGGTCGCGGCCGACCGGGTCAAACTGACGCTGGAAGATGAGTACGTTGCCCGCTACTACCTGGCCCGCGAGTCACCCAAGGTACGCAACGCCGTGGAGTTCCTGCCCAAGGCTTTGAGCGAGAACAGCCTGCACATTCTGGTCAGCCTGAAGAATCCGCAGCATGAGCAGATCGTCGCCGGTTTCGACCGCGAGATCGCGGCCATGAAGGCGGACGGGAGTTATGAAAAGTTGATGAAACAGCACGGGATGTAAGTGAGTTGATCCGGATTCTGTGTTGTTGCTGGTGGCCTCTTCGCGAGCAAGCCCGCTCCCACACCAGATTTCGTCGTTCACATAACCAATGTGGGAGCGGGCTTGCCCGCGAAGGGGCCCGCCCAGACACCACAAGTCTCAATCTTCGCTGGTGTCCTTGATCAGATGCGCCGCCAATGTCCGCAACGGTCCGAGCTGACGGCAAATCAGTGCCAGTTGCGTCTGCACCAGCCGCTGGCCTTCATCGATTTCATCAGGCATCTGTTCCAGTTCATTGGCCAGTGCTTCCTCTTCATCGCTCTGAATCGCGATCGAAGACTTGCTCGCCAGCCCTTGGGCGATCTCGTCGATGCTGGCGGCCAGTTTCACCCCGGCGCCCTCGATCAAGTGCTCATGCACGCCCGCCGGAAGTTGGGTTTCACGGTGCGCGCCCAGGCCCGACAGGTAACTGAGTAGCGTGTGCGACAGCACCAGGAAGCGAAAGCCCACATCCGCCTCCTTTCGGAAATGCCCGGGCTCCATCAGCATGTTGGCCAGTGTGGTCGACAGCGCCGCGTCGGCGTTGTGCGCGTTGCGGCGGGCCAGGCGGTAGGCCAGGTCGTCGCTTTTGCCCGCCGCGTATTGCTGCATGATCTGGCGCAGGTAAATGCTGTTGCAGGCCAGGGTGTTGGCCAGCACTTTGTTCAGGCGCCGCCCCTGCCAGTCCGGCAGGAACAGAAACACCGCCAACCCGGCGATCAGGCTGCCGAGCAAGGTATCGAACAACCGTGGCAGGAACAGCCCGTAACCGTCACCCACCTGGTTGAAGCAGAACAGCACCATCAAGGTGATTGCTGCCGTCGCCAGGGTGTAGCGGGTGGTGCGGTTGGTAAAGAACACCACCCCGGCGGCAATGGCGAAACACGACTGGATCAGCGGGTTCGGGAACAGGTCGAACAGCGCCCAGGCCAGGGTCAGGCCGATGGCGGTGCCGATGATCCGTTGACCGAGTTTGCGGCGGGTGGCGCCGTAGTTCGGTTGGCAGACGAACAGCGTAGTGAGGATGATCCAGTAGCCTTGGGACGGGTGAATCAAATGCACCATGGCGTAGCCGATGCTCAGTGCCAGGGGCAATCGCAGGGCATGGCGGAACAGCAGCGAGGTCGGCGTCAGCTGCGTGCGCAAACGAAGCCAGACGTCCTTGAGGTTGCGCGGTGAACGGTCAAGCAGGCTGCTGTCGGTGGCGTCGGCCAGGGCGTCAGGGTTACTGGCATCGCTGAGCAAGCGGTCGAGGGTGCCGAGGTTGGCCGCCAGTGCCCGCAGTGAGCGCAGCAAGCCGCGCCAGGCCGGGTTGCTCTGGATGCGCAGGTGTTCGAGGGAGGCATCCAGGTCGCTCAGGGCTTCGGCGAAACCGGCGTCATAGGTGAACGGCTGGCGCATCTGGATCGATTCGGCCAGGGCCCGGCAGGCTTTGCCTTGCTGGCGCAACAGGCGCTGGCAGCGGAACATCACGTCACTGTGGAAGAAGGCCTCGGCCAGGGCGTTGTAAGGGTAGTGCGAAGAGCTGGCACGTTCGTGGATGTCTTGGGCGAGGAAGTACAGTTTCAGGTAGCGGCTGACTTTCGACCCAGGTCGACCGTTACCGACCCGGTGCAGGATGATCTCCTTGGCGGCATTCAGTGCCGCCACCACCCGGCCGTTCTGCTGGGCCAGTTCCAGGCGCCGCGCCTCCACGTCCATCTGCCGGACCGGCTCGAACAGCGAGGATTTCAACTTCAGGTAAAAGCCCAGTTCGCGGAACAACCGCGCCAGGCTCTGTTGTACCGGCTGATTGGAAAACAGCGCCTGCCACAACACCGAGAGCAGGCCGTACCAGGCAGCGCCGGCCACCAGCAGCACCGGCTCATGCCAGACATCGGTGACCGCACCGCCACGCTGGTCCACGCCGATCATGGTGTAGACCGACAGAATCAACGTCGCCGAGGCAATCGCGCCATAGCGCTCGCCGAGGGCGCCG
Source organism: Pseudomonas sp. WT-JTC (assembly GCF_056711565.1). Classification (NCBI taxonomy): domain Bacteria; kingdom Pseudomonadati; phylum Pseudomonadota; class Gammaproteobacteria; order Pseudomonadales; family Pseudomonadaceae; genus Pseudomonas; species Pseudomonas sp. WT-JTC. The sequence goes on along the minus strand of NZ_CM160042.1, from coordinate 6,194,930 downwards.
AGCATGGTCAGGCAGAACGCGGCGAGGGCGAAGGCGATGATAAACAGTGAGGGATAGGGGAAGAGCAGTTCGACAGACAGGGCGGCAACGGCGAAACACACCAGCGTCACGGCCAGCGCGTTGAGACGGCCCTGCCAGCTGTCGTCGGTTTCGGCCAGGGCGCTGGCGATAATCCCCAGGAACAACGGGATCAGCAGGCCCATTTCGTCCTGATACCAACACAGCGCCATGGTGCCGGTCAGGGCAATGAATACCCGCACGCTGTAGCTGAACTTATCCAGCGCCCAAAGGCGGCGCAGAGACTGGCGGAATGAAGTCGATGACATGAAATGCGAAGGCCTTCCGAGGCAATGACGCTAAATTGAGCCACTAATGACGCCGACGCAATGGCGCCGATCACATCAGACAGCAAAATCTGTTCCTTTACCGAACAACATAAAACAAATGTGGGAGCGGCGGTGCGACGATTCGACTTGCTCGCGAAGAGGTCAGTACATTCAACATAGATGTTGACTGTCAGTCCGCTTTCGCGAGCAAGCCCGCTCCCACATGTTGTTATGTGTACGGTCAGACGTATTGCGCAGCCGCGTACCCTGACGCCCAGGCCCACTGAAAGTTGAACCCGCCCAGATGTCCGGTCACGTCGAGCACTTCGCCGATGAAATACAGCCCCGGGCTTTTCAGCGATTCCATGGTCTTGGACGACACTTCATTGGTATTGACGCCGCCCAGGGTCACCTCGGCGGTGCGATAGCCTTCGGTGCCCGCCGGCACGACTTTCCAACTCGCCAGTTTTTCCGCGACATCGGCCAGTTCGGCGTGGGTGTACTGCTTCATCGGTTTGGAGACAAACCAGTTGTCCGCCAGCAGGTTGGCCATCTTCTTGGTGAAAATTTCCCCGAGCAGGGTTTTCAACTCGCTGTTGGGGCGTTCGGCCTGTTGCTGTTGCAGCCACTCCGGCACGTCGTGATCCGGCAGCAGGTTGATCTCGACGGTATCGCCGGACTCCCAGAACGACGAAATCTGCAAAATCGCCGGGCCGCTGAGGCCGCGGTGGGTGAACAGGATGTTCTCGCGGAAGCTCTGGTCGTTGCAGCTCACCAGGCAATCCACCGACGTACCGGATAACTCTGTGCACAAAGCCTTGAGCTGGTCGGTGATGGTGAACGGCACCAGGCCTGCGCGGGTCGGCAGCAGCTCGTGGCCAAACTGCCTGGCCACCTGATAGCCGAAACCGGTGGCGCCCAGGGTCGGGATCGACAGACCACCAGTGGCGATCACTAGCGATTCGCAGGTAATCTGGCCCATTGTGGTGTCCAGCAGGTAGCCCTTCTCAAGCCTCTCGATGGTCTGGATCGAGGTGTCCAGGTGCAGGCTGACGCCGACCTGATCGCACTCGTTGAGGAGCATTTCGAGGATGTCGCTGGACTTGTTATCGCAGAACAACTGGCCGAGTTTTTTCTCGTGGTACGGCACGCCATGCTTGGCCACCATACCGATGAAATCCCATTGGGTGTAACGGGCCAGGGCGGATTTGCAGAAGTGCGCATTCTGCGAGAGGAAGTTGCCCGGCTCGGTGTACATGTTGGTGAAATTGCAGCGGCCACCGCCCGACATCAGGATTTTCTTGCCGGCCTTGTTGGCATGGTCAAGCAGCAACACCTCGCGCCCGCGCCCGGCGGCGGTCAGTGCACACATCAACCCTGCGGCGCCAGCGCCAATGATCACGACTTCGGTAGAGCGCAAAACGGTGTCCTCTAAATGTCTCACCACAAAACAGACCTGTAGGAGCGAGCATGCTCGCGATGGTCGTCAACGATAACGCTGGCTGTCTGATGCCCAGCGGTGTTTCATCGTCCATCGCGAGCATGCTCGCTCCTACAGGGGGGGCGTGTTGTTACAGGATGCGCACGCGCAACGAACGGCCCTTGATCTTGCCGTCGTTCAGGCGCTGCAAGGCCTGCTTGGCGACGCCGCGCTCCACGGCCACGTAGGCCTGGAAGTCGAAAATCGCGATCTTGCCGACCTGGGCACCGGGGATGCCGGCGTCACCGGTCAGTGCGCCAAGAATGTCGCCCGGACGAACCTTGTCCTTACGGCCGGCAGCGATGCACAGGGTGCTCATCTGCGGCAGCAGCGGGCCGCCGCCCTTGGAGGTGAGGTTGTCCACCTGATCCCAGGTCAACGGCGTCTTCTGCAGTTGTTCAATGGCTTGTGCACGCTGCGCTTCGGACGGCGCGACCAGGCTGATGGCCAGGCCTTTCTCGCCGGCACGACCGGTACGGCCCACGCGGTGGATGTGGATTTCCGAATCACGGGCCAGCTCAACGTTGATCACCATGTCCAGCGAGTCGATGTCGAGGCCGCGGGCGGCGACGTCGGTGGCGACCAGTACCGAAGTACTGCGGTTGGCGAACATCGCCAGCACCTGGTCGCGGTCACGCTGTTCCAGATCGCCGTGCAGGCCAACGGCGGAAATGCCTTTGGCGGTCAGGTGATCGACGGTTTCCTGAACCTGTTGCTTGGTGAAGCAGAAGGCCACGCAGGACGCCGGGCGGAAGTGACCAAGCACCTTGGTCACCGCACTCATGCGGTCATCCGGGGAAATTTCGTAGAAGCGTTGCTCGATCTGCGTGTCGTCGTGGAACGCTTCGGCCTTGACCTGCTGCGGATTGCGCATGAACTTCGAGGCCAGCTGCTTGATGCCGACCGGGTAGGTGGCAGAGAACAGCAGGGTCTGGCGACGCTCCGGGGCCTGCATGATGATTTCTTCGATGGAGTCGTAGAAACCCATGTCGAGCATGCGGTCGGCTTCGTCGAGGATCAGCGTGTTGAGGCCGTGAAGCACCAGCGAACCCTTGCGCAGGTGCTGCTGGATGCGCCCCGGGGTGCCGACGATGATGTGCGCGCCGTGTTCCAGCGAAGCGATCTGCGGGCCGAGGGACACGCCGCCGCACAGGGTCAGGACCTTGATGTTGTCTTCGGCACGGGCCAGGCGACGGATTTCCTTGGCGACCTGGTCAGCCAGTTCGCGGGTCGGGCACAGGATCAGCGCCTGGCAACCGAAGTAGCGCGGATTGATCGGGTTCAGCAGGCCGATGCCGAACGCGGCGGTCTTGCCGCTGCCGGTCTTGGCCTGGGCGATCAGGTCCATCCCCTTGAGGATCACCGGCAAGCTTTGCGCCTGGATCGGCGTCATCTGGGCATAACCGAGGGAGTCCAGGTTAGCCAGCATGGCGGCGGACAGCGGCAAAGTATTAAATTCGGTGGCGATGGTGGTCACGGGACTGGCCTGCAAAACAAAATGTCGCGCAGTGTACCAGTCCGATGGCCATTCGCCCTAAGGCTCTATGTGTTCTTCCGGACGTTTGACTCGCCGTCCGTCATTCTTTGACAGTTGCGAGAAGATAGTCGCGGCCAGCATGGCCATGATTCCGACGGTCACAAATGTCAGCTGGAAGGCTCCCAGGACCGTGTCTACCCCGTCGTTGCCAATCTCCGCCGTAAAGCCACCGAGCAGCGCGCCCGCACACGCAACCCCCAGGCTCAGGGACAATTGCGCGACCACCGACAGCAGGCTGTTGCCGCTGCTGGCGCTGGCATCGTCGAGGTCGATCAGGGTCACGGTGTTCATCGCGGTGAACTGCAAGGAGTTGATCGCGCCAAGGATCGCCAGCAGGCATAGCAGCAGCCAGTACGGCGTCTGCTCGCTGACCAGGCCCATGGTGGCCAGCATGATCCCCAGCGCCAGGGTGTTGCCGGTGAGCACGATGCGGTAGCCCAGACGCTCGATCAGTGGCCGCGCGACCCACTTGGCGATCATCGCCGCCGCCGCCAGCGGCAGCATGCTCATCCCGGCCTGGGACGGCGAGTAACCCAGCGCCACTTGCAGCAACAACGGCACCAGAAAGGGCAGGGCGCCGCTGCCGAGGCGGGCGAACAGGTTGCCGAGAATGCCCACGGCAAAGGTCCGGGTCTTGAACAGCGACGGCGCAAACAGCGGATTCTCGACATGCCCGGCGCGCAGCCAGTATGCCGCCAGGCAAGCCATGCCGCCGAACAGCAGCAACATCACCCGCAGGTGCGGCAGGTGCAACTCGCCCAGGCCTTCCATGGCGATGGTGATCAGGATCATCGCCGCGCCGAACAACACAAAGCCCAGGCTATCGAAACGGGTGCGCTCGGTACCGCGCAGGTCCGGGATGAATTTCCACACGGCGTAGCAACCGACCACACCCACCGGCAGGTTGATCAGGAAGATCCAGTGCCAGGTCAGGTATTGCACCATCCAGCCGCCCATGGTCGGGCCGATCAACGGGCCGAGCAGTCCGGGAATGGTGATGAAGCCCATGATCCGCACCAGCTCCGAGCGCGGGTAGGCACGCAACACCACCAGCCGCCCGACCGGTAGCATCAACGCGCCACCCAGGCCCTGGATCACCCGGGCACCGATCAACAGGCTCAAGCTGGTCGACAGCGCGCAGAGCAACGAGCCAAGGCTGAACAGCAGGATCGCGCCGAAGAAGATTTTCCGGGTGCCGAAGCGATCGGCAATCCAGCCTGAAGCGGGAATCAGCAAGGCGACCGTGAGCATGTAGGCGATGATCACACCCTGCATGCGCAATGGGTCTTCGGCCAAGTCGCGGGCCATGGCCGGCAGGGCAGTGTTGAGAATCGTCCCGTCGAGGGACTGCATGAAAAACGCGATGGCGACGACCCACGGCACCCAGCGGGCGGTGACGGCGTCGAGAGGCGGGCGGTTGGGCATGGGACCTCTTGTGGATTGGAGTTCTGAGTGCAAAGTCATTGTCGGTCGCACTCACTGTGGGAGCGGGCTTGCTCGCGAAAGCGGTGGGTCAGTCAACATTGATGTCGAATGTTATGGCCCCTTCGCGAGCAAGCCCGCTCCCACAGGGGCCTCTGTGTTTCGTGGAGTTGTGTTTACAGCGTCAGAGTCAATCGGCTGACCAGTGCCCCCGGCAACAACGCCGACGCCGTCGCCCGCTGGCTATAGGTGCTCGCCGACAGCAACAACTCCCGCTCTGCGGTCAGCGCTTCGAGCTGCGAACCGAGCAGGCTGAAGGCGCTGTCATCAAAGCGCATGGTGCTGACCGGCGCCTGAATCTCGCCGTTCTCGACCCAGAACGTGGCAAAGCGGGTCATGCCGGTCAGGCGTGCGGCCGGTTGATCCGAGAAGTTCAGGTACCACAGGTTGCTGATGTACAACCCCGTGCCCAGTTGCTTGAGGATGTCGGTGTCAGGCAATAGCCCGGCTTTCATGTTCAGCGCGCTCGGCGATTCACCGCCGCTGGCGCCATTGGCGGTCAAACCGTATTCCGCCGCGCTGCGCGAGCTGACCAGTTGTGCCCCGGCCTTGCCACCGACGATCAACTCCAGATCACTGCGTGGATAACCTTCATCGGAAAACGCCGGGCTCAGCGAGCCGCTGACTTTTTCATCCAGCGAGACCAGCGGGCTGAAAGCGCTGTCGCCACCATAGAGCTTTTGCAGCGGGCTGCTTTTGCTGGCAATCGACTGTGCCGAGAAGCCACCCCAGCACAGCATGCCCATGATTTCTTCCAGCGCCGCCGGTGCCAGGTAAGCGCGGTACTGGCCGGGCGCCAAAGTGCGCAGTGGTCGGCCCAGAAACTCAAGCTGTTCGCGGGCTTGCCGGAAGCGTTTGGCAAAGCCTTCGCTGCTCCAGTCGTGCCCGGCGTAGCTGGCTTTCACGGCCTGGCCGTTCTCGTGGAACAGGCTGAAGTCGAAATTGAAACTGTTGGCCTGATGCCAGCCGAAGGCACCCGAAGAACTGGCAAAGCCCCGGCTGATCGGTCCGGCAGCGTAAAAACCGACAAGATCCAGTCCTTCGGCGGCCTGGGTAATCTGCGCGACCACCTGCTCGGTGTCCGGCAGTGGATGCGACTGCACGTTGTTGCTCTGCCAGCCATTGTGGTTGAGCAGCAGATAAGGATCCTGAGGCAGCAGCGGCAAGGTTTCCCGCAGCTGTTGCAGGCCTTCGGTCAAGCGTTGCAGATCGACCTGGGGATCGCCGGCCAGGGTGATGTGCAGGTCGGCATGCCGACCTTCGTTGATCAGCTTCAGGCCGATACTCGCCTGCTGCACCTGACCGGCCTGACGTACCTTGGCGTGATTGAAACGCACGAAGGCCGACGATTCGGCAGCATAGCTGAGGGTGAACTGCTCGGGTTCGCGAAGCGCTTCACGCAGGCTGTTGACCAGTGCCTTGAACGACGCGGACGAACTGTTTGAAGGATTCATCAGGCGTCTCCTCCGAATACATCAACGTTGCTGAATACGCAGGCCGGTGACGCGTGGCCGACGCGGATCACCTGGTTCGGTTCACCCTTGCCGCAGTTCGGTGTGCCGAGGACCCTGAAGGTACTGGCATCGCCGACGGCGCTGAGGCTTTTCCAGAACTGTGCGGAGATGCCCCTGTAATTGGGATTCTTCACCACACCCTTGAGTTCGCCGTTTTCAATCAGTTGGCCCCACTCACAGCCGAACTGGAATTTGTTGCGGGCATCGTCGATCGACCAGGAGCGGTTGGTCGACATCAGCACGCCGTGCTCGATGCCGCCGATCAGTTGTTCAATGGACTGGTCGCCCGGCTCGATGTTGAGGTTGGCCATGCGGTCGATCGGCGGACGGTTCCAGCCGCAGGCACGGCTGTTGGCGACGCCGTCCATGCCGGCACGGAATTGTGACAGTGCGCCGCCCAACGGGCGCAGCAACAAGCCTTCGCGGATCAGGAACTGTTTGCTGGCGGGCGTGCCGTCGTCGTCATGGCCGTAGCTGGCGAGCTCCTCGGGGATGTCCGGGTCGAAGGTCACGTTGAGCAGGCCGGAACCGTATTGCAGGCGGCCGAAATCTTCGGCTTTGACGAAACTGGTGCCGGCGTAATTGCGCTCGTCGCCGAGGATGCGGTCCAGCTCCAGCGGGTGACCGATGGATTCGTGGATTTGCAGCATCATCTGGTCGGGCATCAGCAGCAGGTCACGCTGGCCTTGCGGGGTGTTTGGCGCCAGCAGCAATTGCAGGGCCTGATCGGCCACCTGGATACCGGCACCGATCAGCCCGCAGCGGCTGATGACGTCCGCCGCGCCTTGCTGACCGAAGTTCTCGCGACCCAGGCTGCGGGTCTGGCTGTCGTTGCCGTCGTAGGCCGTGACATCCAGGCCGGGGTACACAAAGCGTTGGGCCTGACGCAGTTCGGCACCGGCGCTGTTGAGGTAAATCTGTTCGACGTGGGTGATGCCGAGGCTGACCTGCCAGTTCACCAGGCGCTCGTCCTTGGGCACGGCGGCGGATTCGGCACCGAGTAACGTGTAGCAGTCGCTCAGGGACGGGAAGGCCTGGTCGAGGTTGGGCGAATAGTAATCGGCGCGGTCGCTGGAAACAGCTTGCTCGCGCAGGTCCAGCAAGGCGTGGGGCTTGAGCCGACGGGCCTGGAGTTCGGCGCGTTCGAGGGCGGCTTGCAGGCCTTGTTGCGACAAATCACTGGTCGCCGCATAGGCCTCGACGCCATTGACTCGCACGGTCAGCATCGCCCCTTCGTCACGGCTCAGGCTTGGCGGTTCGGCGACGTTCTTGCGCACCGACAGGTACTGCCCGGATTCGCGCACATAACGCAGGGAAAAGAATTCAGCACCCGTGCGCAAGGCGGCGAAGCGCTGCTTGAGCTGGGGGTAGAAATCGAACATTCGTGAACCTCCTGGGTATGGAGTGGCGGCGCAGCGGTGTTGCGAGGGGGAAGAGGTGAAACGTTTGCGTGGCGCTAGATTAGGCCTGCAAGGGGGGAGGATCAAGGGTGGAGCGGTGTAGAGAGGGATTACCGGGAAGAGGGTGTTGTCTGGTCGGCCCCCTTCGCGAGCAAGCCCGCTCCCACATTTGATTCCGGTTGTTCACAAGATCTGTGTCCACTGGAGATCAAATGTGGGAGCGGGCTTGCTCGCGAAGGCAGCACCGCGGTGTAACTGTCTTACTGTGCAGTAGCGCTCACTTCCCGCACCGGCTTGCCCTTCACCGGCGCTCCAGCCGCCACATAGTAAGTGGCTGTGCTGCGCGGCAACGGCTTGCGGCCACGGATCTTGTCGGCGATTTTCTCGGCCATCATGATCGTCGGGGCGTTGAGGTTGCCGGTGGTGATGATCGGCATGATCGAGGCATCGACCACACGCAGGCCCTGCATGCCATGCACGCGACCTTCGCCATCGACCACGGCCATTTCGTCGGTGCCCATCTTGCACGAGCAGGACGGGTGGAACGCGGTTTCGGCGTGTTCGCGGATGAACTTGTCCAGTTGCTCATCGGTTTGCACTTCGATGCCCGGGCTGATCTCGCGACCACGGAAGGCGTCCAGTGCAGGTTGCTGCATGATTTCACGGGTCAGGCGGATGCCGTCGCGGAATTCCTGCCAGTCCTGCTCGGTGGCCATGTAGTTGAACAGGATGCTCGGGTGCTGGCGCGGGTCCTTGGACTTGACCTGGATGCGACCACGGCTTGGCGAACGCATGGAGCCCATGTGCGCCTGGAAGCCGTGCTCTTTCACACCGTTGCTGCCGTTGTAGTTAATCGCCACCGGCAGGAAGTGGTACTGGATGTTCGGCCATTCGAATTCCGGGCGGGTGCGGATGAATCCGCCGGCTTCGAACTGGTTGCTGGCACCGATGCCGGTGCCGTTGAACAGCCACTCGGCACCGATGGCCGGCTGGTTGTGCAAGAGCAGCGACGGGTACAGCGAGACCGGTTGGGTGCAAGCGTATTGCAGGTACAACTCAAGGTGGTCCTGCAGGTTTTCACCCACGCCCGGCAGGTCGTGGACCACCGGAATGTCGAGGCTTTGCAGCAGTTTCGCCGGGCCGACGCCGGAGCGTTGCAGGATCTGCGGCGAGGCGATGGCGCCGGAGCACAGCAGCACTTCCTTGCGAGCCTTGACCTCAACACGCTCTTCAGCCGCGCCGACCAGGTAACGCACGCCGACCGCACGCTTGCCTTCGAACAGGATCTTGTCGGTCAGGGCGTGGGTGACGATGGTCAGGGTCGAACGCTTTTTAGCCGTGTCCAGGTAGCCGCGAGCGGTGCTGGAACGACGGCCTTTCGGCGTCACGGTACGGTCCATCGGGCCGAAGCCTTCCTGCTGGTAGCCGTTCAAGTCTTCGGTGCGCGGGTAACCGGCCTGCACGCCTGCTTCAACCATGGCGTGGAACAGCGGGTTGTTGCCGGCTTTCGGCGTGGTCACGCTGACCGGGCCTTCGCCGCCGTGGTAGTCGTTCGGGCCGATGTCGCGGGTTTCCGCTTTTCTGAAATAGGGCAGGCAGTCCAGGTACGACCAGTCCTCGAGACCTGGCAATTTTGCCCAGCCGTCGTAGTCCATGGCGTTGCCACGGATGTAGCACATGCCGTTGATCAGCGAGGAACCGCCGAGGCCCTTGCCGCGACCGCACTCCATCCGGCGACCGTCCATGTGTGGTTCCGGATCGGTTTCGTAGGCCCAGTTGTAGCGACGGCCTTGCAGCGGAAACGCCAGGGCGGCCGGCATTTGTGTGCGGAAGTCCAAACGGTAGTCCGGGCCGCCCGCTTCGAGCAACAGGACGGTGACGCCTGCGTCTTCGGTCAGACGGGTCGCCAGGGTGTTACCGGCGGAGCCGGCACCGATGATGATGTAATCGAATTCTTGGGACATTGAATGCACCCTCTTTGAAGTTGGTCAGGTCAGGCCATGGCGAGTGCTGCGCACTCGATTCGCGAGTAAGCCCGCTCCCACATTGGAACGCGTAGTCCTGTGGGAGCGGGCTTGCCCGCGAAGTGGCCTTCGCAGGCAATACAAGGCTCGGGTCTTAGAACACCGAGGCGTAATCGCCCAGCTCGACCTGTACCGATTTGATGCGGGTGAAGTTGTTCAGCGAGCTGATGCCGTTTTCACGACCAACACCCGACTGCTTGTAGCCGCCGACCGGCATCTTCGCGTCGGACTCGCCCCAGGCGTTGATCCAGCAGATACCGGCTTCCAGTTGATGAATCACGCGGTGCGCGCGGTTCAGGTCCTTGGTAACGATACCGGCGGCCAGGCCGAAGTCGGTGTCGTTGGCGCGGCGGATCACTTCTTCTTCGGTTTCGTAGGTGAGGATCGCCATCACCGGGCCAAAGATCTCTTCACGGACGATGGTCATGTCGTCGGTGCAGTCGGTGAACACGGTCGGGGCCACGAATGCACCCTTGGCGAATTCACCGTCGGTCAGACGCTCACCGCCGCACAGTACGCGGGCGCCTTCTTCCTTGCCCTTGGCGATGTAGCCCAGCACGTTTTCCATGTGGGCGAAGCTGACCAGCGGGCCGAAGTTGGTGTTTTCGTCTTCCGGGTTGCCGATGCGGATGCGTGCAACGCGCTCGACGATCTTGGCTTCGAAGGCTGCTTTCAGGTGAGCTGGCACGAACACGCGAGTGCCGTTGGTGCAGACCTGGCCGGAGCTGTAGAAGTTGGCCATCATCGCGGTGTCGGCGGCGCGATCGAGGTCGGCGTCGTCGCAGATGATCAGCGGGGACTTGCCGCCCAGTTCCATGGTCACGTCTTTCAGCGAGGAAGCCGAGGCGCTGGCCATGACTTTCTTGCCGGTGTCGGTGCCGCCGGTGAAGGAGACTTTCTCGATGCGCGGGTGCTCGGTCAGCCAGGTGCCGACTTCACGGCCGCTGCCGGTCAGGACGTTGAACACGCCATTCGGCAGGCCGGCTTCGGTGTAGATCTCGGCCAGTTTCAGGGTGGTCAGCGAGGTGACTTCACTCGGCTTGAAGATCATCGCGTTACCGGCGGCCAGGGCCGGTGCGGATTTCCACAGGGCGATCTGGATCGGGTAGTTCCACGCGCCGATACCGGCCACGATGCCCAGCGGCTCGCGACGGGTGTAGACGAACGAAGTGGTGCGCAGCGGGATCTGCTCGCCTTCGATGGCCGGTACCAGGCCCGCGTAGTATTCCAGCACGTCGGCACCGGTGACGATGTCGACGTATTTGGTTTCGGAGAATGCTTTACCGGTGTCCAGGGTTTCCAGGGCAGCCAGTTCATCGTTGCGCTCGCGCAGGATTTCCACGGCGCGACGCAGGATGCGCGAACGCTCCATGGCGGTCATCGCAGCCCAGATTTTCTGGCCCTTTTCGGCGCTGACCACAGCGCGCTCGACGTCTTCCTTGGTCGCACGTTGTACTTTTGCGAGGACTTCACCGTTAGCCGGGTTGATGGCTTCGAAAGTGGCGTCGCTGCTGGCGTCGCTGTAAGCGCCATCGATGTAGAGTTTTTGCAGTTCGAAACGGGCCATATTGTCCTCGCAAGTGCATTGGTTGTTGGCGCGATTCAGGTGTCGAGCGTTCTATGTGTGCTCTAACTCACCTGCTTGGCCAGTTGTAGATCCATGTATTCGTAAGCGATCCGGTGCGCCTGCTCGGTGTCGAAAGAGTCTCCCGACAGCGCGCCGCGCAACCACAAGCCGTCAATAAGGGCTGCCAGGCCACGGGCTGCACTGCGCGCATCTTCGAGCGGCAGTACGCGGCGGAACTGGCAACACAGGTTGGAATACAGACGGTGATCGTTGATCCGCTGCAACCTGTGCAAAGACGGGTGGTGCATGCTGGTGGCCCAGAAGGCCAGCCAGGTTTTCATTGCCGGGCCATTGACCTGGCTGGCGTCGAAGTTGCCTTCGATGATCACCTGAAGGTGAGCCCGTGGGCTGTTGTCCTTCAGCGCCTGACGGCGCGCGGTGACGTTCTCGCTCAGGACACTCATCAGGTACTGCGCCGTGGCAGCTATCAGGCCATTCTTGTCCTGAAAGTAGTGACTGATGATGCCGTTCGAGACACCGGCCAAGCGGGCGATCAGCGCAATGCTGGCGTCCCCCATTCCGACCTGATCGACGGCCAGCAAAGTGGCTTCGATCAATTGCTGGCGGCGGATGGGTTGCATACCGACCTTGGGCATCTTGCACATCTCCTTAGGCCTTGCGGCAGACGTCAGACGGCTACCGGCTTGAGGGCCAGTCTATTTTGTTTTGATTGAACGTTCAATCAACAAAGAATAAGATCTGCGACAATTCGTCGCTGCTTACAGATTTTTCCTGCGTGTAAATGGCGGCAAACCGACATCCGAAACGGCTCGAAGCCTGTACGCCACGGCGTCTCATGGGCTTCGGGCTTTTTTCGGGCTGTCTTTATATCACCCGCCGGTCGGCTGCCCACTAACCGATTGGTCGGGTAACCCGTTTGTCTTGCGTTCTTCTCTCGCACTGCCCGGAGCATCTGTGCCATGAGTTCTGCCTCGCTAATAAAGACCCCACCCGAGAAGGTGACGGTCAACGGTTGGGTGTTCTACACCTCTACCGCGTTGATTCTGTTGTTGACCGCCATTCTGATCATCGCCCCGCAAGAGGCCGGCAGAATGCTGGGTACGGCGCAAGCCTGGTTGTCCCGCAGCTTCGGCTGGTACTACATGGTGGTGATTGCCGCCTACCTGATTTTTGTCGTCGGCCTGGCGTTTTCGTCCTACGGCAAACTCAAGCTCGGCAGCAAGGATGACACCCCGGACTTCAGCTACGGCGCCTGGGCGGGGATGCTGTTCTCCTCGGGTATCGGTATTTCGCTGCTGTACTTCGGTGCATCCGAGCCGCTGGACCACTACTTCAACCCGCCGGAAGGCGTGGCCGGCAGCAACCTTGCCGCCCGTCAGGCAGTGCAACTGACCTTCTTGCATTGGGGCCTGCATGGCTGGGCGATCTACGCGCTGGTCGGCCTGGCCGTGGCGTACTTTGCCTACCGGCATAACCAGCCGCTGGCGTTGCGCTCGGCGTTGTACCCGCTGGTGGGTGAGCGTTGGGTCAAGGGCGCGGCCGGGCATGCGGTGGACGGCTTCGGCATGTTCGTGACCCTGCTGGGTCTGGTGACCAACCTGGGGATTGGTTCGCTGCAAGTGTCGTCGGGGCTGGAAAACCTGTTCGGCATGGAGCACAGCAACACCAACCTGCTGATCGTGATCATCGTGATGAGCACCGTGGCGACCATCGCTGCCGTGTCGGGTGTGGAAAACGGCATCCGTCGTCTGTCCAACCTGAACATCGTGCTGTTCAGCGGCCTGCTGATTTTCGTCCTGTTGTTCGGCCCGACCCTGCACCTGCTCAACGGCTTCGTGCAGAACGTCGGTGACTACCTGAACGGCGTGGTGCTGAAGACTTTCGACCTCTATGTGTACGAAGGCGACAGTGAGAAGTCCGACCGCTGGCTGGGCCTGTGGACCCTGTTCTATTGGGCCTGGTGGATTTCCTGGGCGCCATTCGTGGGCATGTTCATTGCGCGTATTTCCCGTGGTCGCACCGTGCGTGAGCTGGTCGCGGGCGTGCTGTTGATTCCGCTGGGCTTTACTCTGGCGTGGCTGTCGATCTTCGGTAACTCGGCCCTGGACCTGGTGATGAACCATGGGGCGGTAGAGCTCGGGAAGACTGCGCTGGAACAGCCATCCATGGCGATCTACCAGTTGCTTGAGCATTACCCGGCGTCGAAAGTGGTGATCGGCGTGTCGATCTTTGTCGGTTTCGTGCTGTTCCTGACCCCGGCGGATTCCGGCGCGGTGATGATGGCCAACCTGTCCTGCAAAGGCGGCACCGTCGACGAAGACGCACCGCACTGGCTGCGGATCTTCTGGTCGGTGGTGATCACCCTGGTGACCATCGGCCTGCTGTTCGCCGGCAACTTCGAAGCCATGCAAACCATGGTGGTACTGGCCGGTCTGCCGTTCTCGGTGGTGCTGGTGTTCTTCATGTTCGGCTTGCACAAGGCCATGCGCCAGGACGTACAGATCGAACAGGAACAAGCGGAGCTGGCGGCACGCGGGCGCCGTGGTTTCACTGAGCGTTTGACCCAGTTGGACCTGCAACCGAGCCAGTCGGTGGTCCAGCGTTTCATGGACAAGCACGTGACTCCGGCGCTGGACGATGCGGCTGTGCAGTTGCGTACGCAAGGGCTGCAAGTGCAGACGCTGCTGGGCAAGTCCAAGCGTTGCATGGGCCTGCGGATCGAGATGGATGAGGGCAACCCGTTTGTCTACGAAGTGAGCCTGGACGGCTACCTGGCCACGCCAACCGAATCGGCTCAGTCCGATGAGGCGCGTCAGCGTTACTACCGCGCAGAGGTGTACCTGCACAACGGCAGCCAGGACTACGACTTGATGGGCTTCACCCAGGATCAGATCACCCGTGACGTGCTCGACCAGTTTGAAAGCCATCGGCAGCTCCTTGGCCGGGTTTATAGCTGAGTTCTGAACTGATGCGGTGTTTCTGTCTGAAGCACCGCGTCGCATTCTTCGCGAGCAAGCCCGCTCCCACATTGGATTTGTGAACACCGCAGATCAAATGTGGGAGCGGGCTTGCTCGCGAAGGGGCAATCAGCCGCAAAGCTGCATCACCCGATACCCCACAAACAAAAACGCCGCGATACTCTCGCGGCGTTTTTGCATCTGTTGCCTTACCCCAGGTTCTTGCCGAGCAGTGCGTGATACAGCTCGCTGTCGCCAAGAATCCCCACCACATGGTTGTTATCGTGCAGCACCAGTTTGTTGCCGGTCTGATAACGAATCTGCAGCGCGTCGCGCATGCCGATGTTGGAGTCCACCAGAGTCGGCTTGCGTTCCAGGCCTTCGACGGCTTGCCCCGGCATCCAGTTCTGCAGGTCCATGCTCGAGCCGTTCTTGCGCGCGCCTTTGATGGTGTTGCCTTCTGCCAGGTCCAGCCACGAATCGCCGCCCGGATCCAGGCATACCGAGCCGTTGATGCGTTTGCAGTTGTCCAGGGTGCGCATCAGGCTGCGACCGCACAGTACGTTCAGCGGGTTGGTGTGGGCCACGAAGGTCCGCACGTAGTCGTCCGCAGGGTTGAGGACGATTTCTTCCGGTTTGCTGTACTGGATGATCCGGCCGTCTTTCATGATCGCGATACGGCTGCCCAGTTTCAGGGCTTCGTCGAGGTCGTGGCTCACGAACACGATGGTCTTGTGCAGCTTGCGTTGCAGTTCCAGTAGTTCGTCTTGCAGGCCCTGGCGGATCAGCGGGTCGAGGGCCGAGAACGGTTCGTCCATCAAAAGGATGTCGGCGTCCATCGCCAGCGCACGGGCCAGGCCCACGCGTTGCTGCATACCACCGGACAGCTCGTTGGGCTTCTTGTTGCGCCACTGGGTCAGGCCCACCAGCTCAAGTTTGTCGTCCACCAGCTTGCGGCGTTCTTTCTCGGGACGACCCTGCATCTCCAGGCCGAAGCTGATGTTCTCGCGAACGGTCAGCCAGGGCATCAGGGCGAACTTCTGGAACACCATCGCAATGCGCTTGGTGCGCATCATTTTCAGTTCGGCGGCGGAGCAGGAAGCAATGTTGATCTGCTTGCCTTCGTGCTCGACGAACAGCTTGCCGCGGCTGACGGTGTTGAGGCCGTTGATGCAGCGCAGCAGGCTGGATTTGCCGGAGCCGGACAAGCCCATCAGCACACAGATTTCACCTTTTTCGATATCCAGGCTGGCCTTTTCGACGCCAACGATCTGCCCGGTCTTTTTCAGGATCTCGCTGCGGGTCAAGCCTTGATCGAGAAGTTTCAGTGCCTCGCGTGGATCTTTGGTGAAGATCACGTCGACGTCTTCGAAGCGAATAATGCTCATGCGTCACCCCCTACTTTGGCTTCGGGTTGTTTGCAGATACGGTCGAGCATGATCGCCAGCAGTACGATCGCCAGGCCCGCTTCGAAGCCCAGGGCGATATCAGCGGTATTCAGTGCGTTGACCACCGGTTTACCCAATCCGTCGGCGCCTACCAGTGCCGCGATCACCACCATCGACAACGACAGCATGATGCACTGGGTGATGCCGGCCGCGATGCTCGGCATGGCGTGAGGCAGTTCGATCCGCGTCAGCAGTTGGCGACGCGAGCAGCCAAAGGCCTTGCCGGCGTCCATCAATTCTTCCGGGACATCGCGGATACCCAGGTAGGTCAGGCGGATGGGCGCGGCAATCGCGAACACCACCGTGGAGATCAGGCCCGGGACCACACCCAGCCCGAAGAGGGTCAGGGTAGGAATGAGGTAAACGAAGGTCGGTACGGTCTGCATCAGATCGAGTACCGGACGCATTAAAGTGTAGAACATCGGCTTGTGCGCCGCGACGATGCCCAGTGGTACGCCGATGACCACGCAGACCAGGGTGGCGAACATCACCTGGGCGAGGGTTTCCATGGTTTCCTGCCAGTACCCCAGATTGAGGATCAGCAGAAAGGAGGCAACGACAAACGCGGTCAGGCCCCATTTTCGTTGAATGAAGTGTGCCAGTAGCGCGATCAGGCCGATCAGTGCCAGCGGGTTGAACCAGGTCAGCGCAAACGTCACGCCGTGGATCATCGTTTCCAGTGACACGGCGATTGCGTCGAAGGTGCTGGCGCCGTGTTGCGTCAACCATTCAACGAAGCTCGCGATGTACTGGCCTAAAGGGATTTTCTGATCAATCAGCATGGTAGTGAACGTCCGCATGCAAGGAAATAAACAGCCCGGACGGCCGAAGCCGTCCGGCATAAGCGATTACTGATTCAGCTTGGCTTTCACGGCTTCCAGGCCAGGTTTACCGTCAGTGGTGGTCACGCCAGCGAGCCAGGTATCGAGCACCTGTGGATTCTTTTTAAGCCAGGCCTTGGCGGCCGCGTCAGGCTTCATCTTGTCGTCCAGGATGTTGCCCATGAGTTCGCTTTCCATGTCGACGGTGAACTCCAGGTTTTTCAGCAGTTGGCCCACGTTGCTGCATTCTTCGGCGTAACCCTTGCGGGTGTTGGTCGCCACGGTGGCAGCACCGAAATCCGGGCCAAAGAAATCGTCGCCGCCGGTCAGGTATTGAATCTTGAAGCGCTTGTTCATCGGGTGCGGCGCCCAACCGAGGAAGACCACGGCGGTGTCGCGTTTCTGAGCGCGGTCGACCTGCGACAGCATGCCGGCTTCGCTGGACTCTACGACCTTGAAGCCCGCGTCCTTGAGGCCGAAGGCGTTCTTGTCGATCATCGTCTGGATCAGGCGGTTACCGTCGTTGCCAGGCTCGATGCCGTAGATCTTGCCGTCGAGTTCTTTCTTGAACTTGGCGATGTCGGCGAAGTCATGCAGCCCTTTGTCGTATAGCGCCTGGGGAACGGCGAGGGTGTACTTGGCGCCCTTGAGGTTGGTGCGCACGGTGTCCACGGTGCCGGCATCGCGGTAGGCCTTGATGTCGTTTTCCATGGTCGGCATCCAGTTGCCGAGGAATATGTCCATGTTCTTGCCGTCGGCCAGGGACTTGTAGGTCACGGGCACGGAAATCATGGTGGTCTTGGTCTTGTAGCCGAGGGCGTTGAGCACGACGCTGGTGGTCGCGGTTGTCGCGGTGATGTCGGTCCAGCCGACATCGGAGAAGTTTACGGTACTGCACTGCGCCGGTTCTGCGGCTTGCGCCAGAACCGGCAGACTAAGCATGGCGGCCAACAACAACGACGGGGAACCTTTCATGGATGGACTCCTTGGTGTTTTTTTTGGCAGTGTTCCGACTGGACCACCGCACTTATAGGTTGCGGTTGGATGGCGTTCTGGAGACAGCTCTACCACGGCGCCTTGCAATCGAGTCGATATGATCATGTACCAGTGAAAATCTGACGCCTACAGGGTGCGTCGTATCCAGTACAGGGATGGTCGCATCCAGTGTCGGTGACGTCGTTTACAGATTTTTTCAGCCCATTTTCTCGCTCTGAATCGCAAAAAAACGGCGAAAACACGGCGTAAAAGACACGCGGCGCTGTTGGGCATGAGTGCGTCGGTTAGAGACGTCGAACAACACGATAAAAGCTTGATGATGCGGTCATCTCGGCGGATTGCAGCTTGAGCGTAGCAGCTCCGTTACCGTGCGCTTTTGCGTGCGCAGTAGGCCCATCCAGGAGTTCGGCAGTAATGGCTATCAGTGTTTTCGACCTGTTCAAAATCGGCATCGGTCCTTCCAGTTCGCACACCGTGGGGCCCATGCGGGCGGCGGCGTTGTTTGTGCAGGGATTGCGCGAGCGTGGTTTGCTGGAGCAGGTGCGGCGTGTCGAAGTCCGGCTGTTCGGCTCGTTGTCGGCCACCGGCATCGGCCACGGCAGCGACAACGCGGTGATCATGGGCCTGATGGGCGAGTGGCCGGACGCGATCGATCCGTCGCAAATCGGCATCCGCATCCAGGCCCTGCGCGAAACCCACACGCTGTTGCTCGACAGTCGGCTGTCGGTACCGTTTATCTGGGCCAGGGACATGCGCCTGATCGACGAAAACCTGCCGTATCACCCCAACGCCATGACCCTGATTGTCGAAGGCGATGACGGCGAATTGCATCGCGACACCTACTATTCGGTCGGCGGCGGTTTTGTCGTCGATGAAGCCCAGGCCTCCAGTGGTGTCGTCGACCTCGATCGCACCGAATTGCCCTACGATTTCTCCAGCGCCGCCGAGCTGTTGGAGCTGTGTAAAAAACACAACCTGCGTGTGGCTGAATTGATGATGGCCAACGAGAAAGTCTGGCGCAGCGAAGAGGAAATCCGCAGCGGCCTGATGAAGCTCTGGCGCGCCATGCAGGATTGCGTCGAACAAGGCCTGAAACACGAAGGCATCCTGCCCGGCGGGCTGAACGTGCGCCGCCGCGCGGCCAAGCTGCATCGCAGCTTGCAGGAATTGAACAAACCCAACGTGATCGGCTCGACCTTGAGCGCCATGGAGTGGGTCAACCTGTTCGCCCTGGCGGTCAACGAAGAAAACGCCGCCGGCGGGCGCATGGTCACGGCACCGACCAATGGCGCGGCGGGGATCATTCCGGCGGTGTTGCATTACTTCATGAAGTTCAGCGAAGCGGTGACCGACGCCAATGTCGTCGACTACTTCCTCGGTGCGGCGGCGGTGGGAATCCTGTGCAAGAAAAACGCCTCGATTTCCGGTGCCGAAGTTGGTTGCCAGGGCGAAGTCGGTTCGGCCTGCGCCATGGCGGCGGCCGGGCTGGCGGAAATTCTTGGCGCCACGCCAGAGCAACTGTGCAACGCGGCGGAGATCGGGCTGGAACACAACCTCGGCCTGACCTGCGACCCGGTGGGCGGGCTGGTCCAGGTGCCATGCATCGAGCGCAACGCAATTGCCGCGGTCAAGGCGATCAATGCGGCGCAAATGGCTTTGCGCGGCGATGGCCAGCACTTTATCTCGCTGGACCGGGTGATCCGCACCATGCGCGATACCGGTGCCGACATGCATGACAAATATAAGGAGACATCGCGGGGTGGGTTGGCGGTCAGCGCCGTCGAGTGCTGAGATCTAGCTGACTTCATCGCTGGCAAGCCAGCTCCCACAGGTTCTTTGGTGTGGCTGATATCTTGATCACACCCAAATCCCTGTGGGAGCGGGCTTGCCCGCGATAGCGGCAGACCAGTCAAAACTGCGCGCCAAGTGAACACCCGCTCGAAACCGCGCCGCCTTTTAGTGCGTCGCTCATAGATAAATCGTCCTGCCAGCGGTCGGAGTCATTCAAGGCCTCGACCATTCGTCACCCGTGCCTGCGGTGACACTCTTTTCCAGCGGCTCGTAGCCCTGTTCCCACAAGTGCTACCGAATTGCTCACAGCTTGTGGGCCGGGGCGCTTGCCAGCCCTGATGGCCATTTAAATCCCCACTCCCTGCGCGTCATATATAGACACATTCCGACGTCGTTTTTAGGAGTTATTGAACGCGCATTCAAATTTAGGCATGGCAATTGCTCTGTCATTACAAAGCCCGTCTCCCACGCGAGAACGATGGCAATAACAAGAGCCTCCGCCTGAGGCCATCACCCGCTTTGTGTGAGGAGATACCGCGATGACGTCGTTCAACTCCGGGGCCCAACCCCAGAACCGTGCGCCTCAATCCATCGGCTTTCTGCTGCTGGACAATTTCACGCTGATTTCTCTGGCCTCCGCAGTGGAACCCCTGCGCATGGCCAACCAATTGTCCGGTCGCGAGCTGTATCGCTGGACTACCCTCACCGTCGATGGCGGTCAGGTCTGGGCCAGTGACGGCCTGCAGATCACCCCCGACGCCTCCATGCACAAAGCCCCGCCAATGGACACTGTCATCGTCTGCGGCGGTATCGGTATTCAGCGCACTGTTACCCGGGAACACGTTTCATGGCTGCAAAGCCAGGCCCGTCAGTCCCGCCGCCTCGGCGCGGTGTGCACCGGCAGCTGGGCCCTGGCCTGCGCCGGCCTGCTCGACGGCTTCGATTGCAGCGTGCACTGGGAATGTCTGGCAGCAATGCAGGAAGCTTTCCCGCGGGTAGCCATGAGCACCCGTCTGTTCACCCTCGACCGTAATCGTTTCACCAGCTCGGGCGGCACCGCGCCGCTGGACATGATGCTGCACCTGATCAGCCGCGATCACGGTCGCGAACTGTCGGCGGCCATTTCGGAAATGTTCGTCTACGAGCGCATCCGCAACGAACAGGATCACCAGCGTGTGCCGCTCAAGCACATGCTCGGCACCAACCAGCCAAAATTGCAGGAAATCGTTGCGCTGATGGAAGCCAACCTCGAAGAGCCGATCGACCTCGACGAACTGGCGGTGTATGTCGCGGTGTCCCGTCGTCAGCTCGAACGCCTGTTCCAGAAGTACCTGCACTGCTCGCCATCGCGTTACTACCTCAAGCTGCGCCTGATCCGTGCGCGGCAATTGCTCAAGCAAACGCCGATGTCGATCATCGAAGTGGCGTCGGTCTGCGGTTTCGTGTCCACGCCGCATTTCTCCAAGTGCTATCGCGAGTACTTCGGCATTCCGCCGCGCGACGAGCGCGTAGGCTCCAACACTACCCAGCAAGTGGCGATGATGCCGCTGCCGCAAGCGCTGGTGCTGTCGCCGTTGTCCGGGCCGTTGTCGGCGCTGAGCCAGGCGCGTAACGAGTCGACCTTTGCCAGCGTAAGGCTCTAGACCGAGTCGCTCCCTTCGCGAGCAAGCCCGCTCCCACATTGGAATGCATTCCAATGTGGGAGCGGGCTTGCTCGCGAAGGCTTTTTATCGGCCTGTGTGGCTCTGCTGATACTCCGCCAATGCCGGCAACAACTGCTTGTCGATCGCCTGGCGCACCGCCGGCAGGATGGTCGC
Source organism: Pseudomonas sp. WT-JTC (assembly GCF_056711565.1). Lineage (NCBI taxonomy): Bacteria > Pseudomonadati > Pseudomonadota > Gammaproteobacteria > Pseudomonadales > Pseudomonadaceae > Pseudomonas > Pseudomonas sp. WT-JTC. The sequence continues at coordinate 6,173,749 of NZ_CM160042.1, read as the reverse complement.
GCTGCTGGTGTACATCTGCTTGACCATGGTCCGCAAGGTCATCGCCCGTACATCGTTCAAACCCCGTACCGCACACTCGCAGGCTTGTTCTGCGGTGGCGCCGGTGGGCACTTCGAAACCCAATGACTTGAGCTGGCCCAACAGGTCTTCCTGGTCTATCAAATCGGCGTGCATCATGACGCAATCCTTCTTCAGGGAACGGTGTCGTGGTTCGATTCTGGTGGGGGTGCCGGGTGTCGGCAAGGACGATTTGTCGCAATGGCTCAATTGGTTATGAACATGTCGTTTTCGGCTAACCTGGTCCGCGGGGGAGTGGGCACACTGGACTCAGCTCGCTTCACGAAGGTTTGGTCACCCTCGCACGGCGGCTCCTCAACAGTACCCTCTGCCTCGATCCTGTCACGGCTTGATCGGGGTTTTTTTTGTCTGTGAATCAGTGGGTCTTGTTTTGATTGAGATACCGTCTTCGCGAGCAAGCCCGCTCCCACAGGGATTGCGTATAACCTGTGGGAGCGGGCTTGCTCCGGGCGGCGTTCCGACGAAGAACGATGACGCGGCCTAGCGTTGCAACACCAGGATGCGCGACAACAACTCATCCCGGTCGACATAGCAGCCCTGGAAATGCCGTGCCCCGGTGGCGGGGTCGAAGGCGTTGCGGGCATGCAGGGTGCGGCGGTTGTCAAAGCACCACAGCTCACCGGGATTGAGCCGCTGCATCAATCTGAATCGAGGCTCGCGGGTCATCGCGATAAAGCGTCGGTAGGCCTTGTACAGCCTGGGCATCTGCTCTACCGAGGCATCGAATGGTCCGCGCAGAAAGTTCGCCATGCGGATTTCCGACACCTGCCCCTGCGCATCCAGGGCAATGATCGGCGCGAGACAGCGGTAGTCGCTGTGACGGTCCTTGTTGCGAAACTCCACGGGGATTTCGCAGAGGTTTTTGAAGGACTCGGGGTCTTCCCGGCGCAAGGCGTCGGCAATGGCAAAACCGTCGACAAAGATGCTCTCGCCACCTTCGGCGTCATTGACCAGGCAGTGCAGGAATTGCAGCCCCGGTTGCAGCTCCCGGGTCGGCAAATCGCTGTGCAACGGCAGGTTGAAAGCGGTGTAGGCGTTGCTGTCGGCATCGGCCTTGGATTGCACGTTGAACAGCACGCCGAAATTGCTCTCGCGGATGAAGGAAATCCGTTGGGCGATCAGCTTCAGGGAACCTGGCGCGGTGGGCACGCCACGGACCTGGGTCAATCCGACATCCCGCACCGCCAACAACCATTGCAACAAGGCGTCGGAGTCGTTCATCAGCGCTTGATATTCGAACACCGGCAACTGCAAATCGCTGTGCCAGAGCCTGGCTACAGGCTTGCGCTGCTGGCGCTCGGCGCGGGATTGATCGTCATAGGCGTGGGCGCGTAGCCAGCCGGGGTCGAAGCGGCTGCTGTGGCCGTCCTGCCAGGCAATCGCCAGACAGCCATCGTTGTCGATACTGGCGCTCTCGGGCATCAGATCCTGAGCCACATCGACGATTTCCAGCACTTGCTCGCGGGTTACGGTGTAGACGCACTGCGGGCACGGGCAATTGTCCCGTAGCCATTGATGGTGGAAAGGGCTGACACGATCGTCGGCCCAGCTCACCAGAACACGGTCCGCCAGAGTCTGCACGCCAGCCAGCGCGCTGATCAACGGATAGGTACGAAAGTCAGCAAATGCAGCGGCGGTGTTCATGGCGATCTCCTTGTTATTTTTTTGCGGGTAATGCGATCACTCGGCCAATGTATTCGGGTGTCGGCAGGTCCGCCTGTTCGGCGACGATGGCTTGCAGTCGGCTCAGGGATTGCTCGCTGAACGGTGCCGAACGCGGCCCGGCGAGATCCACGTGCAGCAGCATCTGTTCGTTGCCTGCAAGTTCCTCGGTATCCCCGACCAAATGCAGGCTGTGATAGAGGTGCACGCGCTTGCTGTCGTGGGCGACGATTTGGGTATGCACTTCGACCTGGGCGTCGAGCTTCACTTCGTGCAGGTAGTTCAGGTGCAGTTCGAGGGTGAACAGCGAGTTGCCGCTGGCTTCCCGGCTGTTGCTGTCCAGGCCCAGGCGATCCATCAGGGCATCGGTGGCGTAGCTGAAAATCAGCAAGTAGAACGCATCGCGCAGGTGGCCGTTGTAGTCGACCCAGTCGGGGATGATGGTGGTCTGGTAGGTGGTCAGTGCGGGCATGGTTTAACTTCCAATATGTGTGGTGACGGTACCGCCGCTTTCGCGAGCAAGCCCGCTCCCACAAGGGATTTCTGTCGTGAACACTGTCTATGTCACACCGCAAATCCAATGTGGGAGCGGGCTTGCTCGCGAAGGGGGCAGACCTGCTGCCCCATTGGCTTGAGGCTTACTCGCTGAACGCCATCCCATGCTTCTCTTTGGTGGTCTTCACCGCCTCCAGCACCGCCAGCAGGCAGTCATCACGATAGCGCTCCAGCGCCGAAATGCTGTGTTTACCCAGTTGATCGCTGGTGCCATCGACCACGTCGTCGATCAGCTTGTCGGTCAGTTCCGGAGCCGGCAGGTAAGTCCAGGGTAACTGCAATGCCGGACCAAACTGTGCCATGAAGTGGCGCATGCCGGCATCACCACCGGCCAGGGTGTAAGTCAGGAACGTGCCCATGAACGACCAGCGCAAACCGGCGCCGAAGCGGATTGCATCGTCGATTTCGCCGGTAGTCGCCACGCCGTCGTTGACCAGGTGCAGCGCCTCGCGCCACAGCGCTTCGAGCAGGCGGTCAGCGATGAAGCCCGGTACTTCCTTGCGCACGTGCAACGGGCGCATCCCCAGGGATTCATAGACTTTCATCGCCGCTTGCACCGCTTCAGGTGCGGTGTTCTTGCCGCCGACCACTTCCACCAATGGCAGCAGGTAAACCGGGTTGAACGGGTGACCGACCACGCAGCGTTCCGGATGCGTGGCGCTTTCGTAGAACTCGCTCGGCAACAGGCCGGAGGTGCTGGAGCCGATCAACGCATTGGGCTTGGCCGCCGCGCTGATTTTGCTGTGCAGGTCCAGTTTCAGCTCCAGTCGTTCCGGGGCGCTTTCCTGGATGAAGTCGGCATCGCGCACGCACTCTTCGATGGTCGCGACAAAGCGCAGGCGATCCTGCGACGCACCTGGCGCCAGGCCTTGTTTTTCCAGCGCGCCCCAGGCATTGGCGACACGCTTGCGCAGGGCCGCTTCGGCACCGGGGGCCGGGTCCCAGGCCACTACATCCAGGCCATGGGCGAGGGCGCGGGACACCCAACCGCTGCCGATGACACCGCTGCCCAGGGCGGCGAAGGTTTTGATTTCGGTGATAAAGCTCATGGCGATTTCCTAGAGAATTCGGTGATCTTCTGTAGGAGCGAGCTTGCTCGCGATGGTATTCCAGGCGCTGATTGGCGTCGGCTGTACCTTTTTCGCGAGCAAGCTCGCTCCTACAGGGGGGATGTGTGGGATTAACCGCGCTTTGTCAGGCCCATTTTCTTGCGGCCTTCAGCCGGCGTCAGGACGCGTGCACCGAGGCGGCTGAGGATTTCCGTGGCGCGCTCGACCAGTTGGCCGTTGGTCGCCAGTACGCCCTTGTCCAGCCACAGGTTGTCTTCCAGCCCGACCCGCACGTTGCCGCCGAGCAACACCGCTTGCGCCGCCATCGGCATCTGCATGCGACCGATACCGAAGCCGGCCCAGACCGCGTCGGCCGGCAGGTTGTCGACCATGGCTTTCATGGTGGTGGTGTCCGCCGGCGCGCCCCAAGGGATACCCAGGCACAGCTGGAACAACGGGTTGTCGAGCAGGCCTTCCTTGATCATCTGCTTGGCGAACCACAGGTGACCGGTGTCGAAGATTTCCAGCTCGGCCTTCACGCCCAGCTCTTGAATGCGTTTGGCGCCAGCACGCAGCTGCGCCGGGGTGGAGACGTAAATGGTGTCGCCGTCGCCGAAGTTCAGGGTGCCGCAATCCAGGGTGCAGATTTCCGGCAGCAATTCTTCGACGTGGGCCAGACGGGTCAGCGGGCCGACCAGATCGGTGTTCGGGCCGAACTCCATCGGGTTCTCGCCAGCGCCGATTTCCAGGTCGCCACCCATGCCGGCGGTGAGGTTGACGATGATGTCCACGTCCGCCTCGCGGATACGCTCCATCACTTCGCGATACAGCGCCACGTCACGGCTGAACTTGCCGGTTTGCGGGTCACGCACATGGCAGTGAACCACGGTGGCACCGGCCTTGGCGGCTTCCACGGCGGCAGCCGCGATTTGTTTCGGGGTGACCGGCACGTGTGGGCTCTTGGCGGTCGTGTCGCCAGCACCGGTGAGTGCGCAGGTGATGATGACGTCGTGGTTCATTTGGCGGTTCCTTACAGGCGAGTTTTTGGTTTTGGCCGGGCGTGGTGGTCCAGTTCGCAGCCCGTTGGGGCTGCGAGTCGGTGGTTCAAATCAGGGTTATTTACTGGTCAGTTGCAGGTTTTCAGCGGCCGGTTTGCCATCGAAGGTGGTGACGCCTTCAAGCCAGCGTTTTTTGTCCTGCGGGTGATCCTTGAGCCATTGTTTGGCCGACTCGAAAGCGTCCTTGTGATCCAGCAGCGGCTGCATCATCCGGCTCTCGTCTTCGGCGGTGAACGTCAGGTTGCTCAGCAGGCGACCGACGTTCGGGCATTGTTCGGCGTAGGTCGGTGCGGTGACGGTCCACACGGTGGCCTTGCCTTCGTTCGGGCCGAGGGCGTCGTCGCTGCCGGTGAGGTAGGTCATTTTCACGTTGACGTTCATCGGGTGCGGCGCCCAGCCGAAGAACACCACGGCTTCGTTGCGACGAACGGCGCGGTCCACGGCGGCGAGCATGCCGGCTTCGCTGGACTCGACCAGCTGGAACTTGCCGAGGCCGAACTGGTTCTTGGAGATCATTGCCTTGATCTGGGTGTTGGCGCCCGAGCCAGGCTCGATGCCGTAGATCTTGCCGCCCAGTTCTTTTTCGAACTTGGCGATGTCGGCGAAGGTTTTCAGACCCTTGTCGGCGAGGTAGGTCGGCACGGCGAGGGTCGCGCGGGCGTCTTGCAGGCTTGGCGCTTCCAGCACCTTGACCTGTTTGGCGTCGACGAACGGGGTGATGGTCTGGGTCATCAGCGGGTTCCAGTAGCCGAGGAACAGGTCCAGACGCTGATCGCGGATCCCGGCGAAGATGATTTGCTGGGAGGCGCTGGTTTGTTTGGTGCTGTAGCCGATGCCATCGAGCAATACCTGGGTCATGGCGCTGGTCGCGATCACGTCGGTCCAGTTCACTACACCCATGCGCACGTTCTGGCACGCGGCGGGTTCGGCGGCCATGACACTGGCGCTCAGCAAAGCGGTACCACTGAGTGCAAGAACACAGCTGCTGATCAGTCGTTTCATCTCAGGTTCCTCGGCAGTTCGTTTATTGTGAGTTCCGGTGTCTGATGCGCCGGTGATGCCAAGTTACGCAGCTAAGCGCCCCTGAAAGCGCACTGCGGCGACCGACTCTTGCACTGCAGCGACCTGTGCTCTTGAATGCCACGAGCAAGTGGCGTATCAACGTCCACACGCTGCCCGCCCTCCCGTTACCTGGCCTCTTGTTACCTGCTAAGCGAGTGCGCTCCATGTCCCAGGATTTCTACTTCTTGTTGATGCCGGGTTTCTCGGCCATCGGATTCATCTCGGCCATCGAGCCGTTGCGGGTCGCCAATCGCTTTCGCGGCGAGCTCTATCGCTGGCATGTGCTGAGCGCCGATGGCGGGGCGGTGCTGGCCAGCAACGGCATGTCGGTCAACGCCGATGCGGCGCTGGAGCCGTTGAAAAAAGGCGCGACACTGCTGGTGGTCGCCGGGTTCGAACCCCTGAAATTCGCCACCCCGGCGCTGGAACACTGGTTGCGCCGCCTGGACAACGAAGGCGTGACGCTCGGCGCCATCGACACCGGCAGCTTCATCCTCGCCGAGGCGGGGTTGCTCGACGGCCATCGCCTGACCCTGCACTGGGAAGCCATCGACGCCTTCAAAGAGTCCTATCCACAGCTCAGCGTCACCCAGGAGCTGTTCGAGATCGACCGCCGACGCATCACCTCCGCCGGTGGCACCGCGTCCATTGACCTGATGCTGGATCTGATCGCCCAGGCCCACGGCCCCGAGCTGGCGATCCAGGTCAGCGAACAATTCGTGCTCGGCCGTATCCGTCCGCGCAAAGACCACCAGCGCATGGAAGTCGCCACGCGTTATGGCATCAGCAACAAGAAGCTGGTGCACGTGATCGGCGAGATGGAGCAGCACAGCGAACCGCCGCTGAGTACGCTGGAACTGGCGGAATCGATCAAGGTGACGCGGCGGCAGCTGGAGCGACTGTTTCGGTTGCACTTGAACGACACGCCGAGCAACTTCTACCTGCGCTTAAGGCTGGAGAAAGCCCGGCAGTTGCTGCGCCAGACCGACATGAGCGTGCTGGAAGTGAGCATTGCCTGCGGGTTTGAATCGCCGTCGTATTTCACCCGCAGTTATCGGGCGAAATACGAGCGGTGCCCACGAGAAGACCGGCGTACCGCGAAAGCATGAACACTCGAGATCCGCTGTAGGAGCGAGCTCTGCTCGCGAAAAACGCCTGGGCGACGCGTTCATTCAGGTAGCACGCGTAATCGTTAACGTCCATCGCGAGCAGAGCTCGCTCCTACAGGGTTGAAGGTTACTTTTTCAGTAACGCCGAACAGGCAGCCTTATACGCCTCATGCTGATACTTGTTCAGCGTCGCCGGCAGCTCAAACCCGTGCTTCTTGGCCTGAGCATTGATGGTCTGCGGCGACAGCAAGGTCACTTCGCAATTCTCCAGCAGCTGGAAAACCCCTTCGATCTTGAACGTGGTCGGCCCACCGGCGAATTCGCCTTTCTTGCTGCGCTTCTTGATCGCGATGCGATCGATGGAATTCTCACGGACAAACGAAGCGACCTGAGCGGCGAACACTTTGACGTTGGCGGCTTCGTCGTCATCGTCCAGGGCAATTTTCTTGGTAGCGAGCGCGACATGGCTCAGCGCCTGACCATCCAGCGTGGCCAATGCGATGATCGCTTCGATGCCCTTGATTTCGATGCCGCAGACTTTCATGTTGAATCCCGTTAGTGACAGAAGGTGAGCAGCTTACAGCTCAAGCTGTATGGCGATTGCATTACTCCTGCCCGATCGACTCCAAAAACTCCGACCGTTCGTCACTCATCCGCGCAATGCAATCGTTCTGGGCAATGGTGAACGCCTTGCTGCCATTGGTGGCCGGGAAGGCTTCGACGGCGCAGTCGGCATCCCGGGTCTTCAGCCATTGCTGTTGGGCGGCCTTGAGCTTGGCCGTGATGTCGGCCAGTTGCGACGGGTTCTTGCCGTATTGCGACTGCATGCGATCGGTCAGGCCCTGGAGGTTTTCCTTGAGCAGGTCTTCGGCGGTGGTTTTGCTGAACGCCGAGCACTCGAGGGTCTGGACGTCGTTTTCGACTTTGTCGCACGGGTTGTCGTCGGACACCTCCGCTGCGTGTACGCCGGTCGCAATCAGTGCCAAAGCCAGAAGGATGGATTTCATTCAGGTCGCCGCTCTATTCCAGTGATGCGGCGAATTCTGGCCCAAGCCGAGGGCCTTGAACAGGTCGTTGATTGTGCCTGACTACGACCCTTTGTCGCGGATTGACGCTTTCGGCAAACCCCCTGTCGTTTTTGCACCCGGCTGCCCCTGCACCGAGGCATATGCTGGCCCCAAAGCGCCGGCAGACGATTCGGCGCATGAATCGCTAATAAGGGGACAGCCTGATGAGCCCAGCCGAATTGCACGCCGACAGCATCGTTATCGACGGGCTGATTATTGCCAAGTGGAACCGCGAGCTGTTTGAAGACATGCGCAAAGGCGGTCTGACCGCGGCCAACTGCACCGTGTCGGTGTGGGAGGGCTTCCAGGCCACCGTCAACAACATCGCCGCCAGCCAGAAACTGATCCGCGAGAACAGCGACCTGGTGATTCCGGTGCGTACCACCGCCGACATCCGCAAGGCCAAGGAGCAGGGCAAGACCGGTATCCTCTTCGGCTTCCAGAATGCCCACGCCTATGAAGACCAGATCGGCTACGTCGAGGTGTTCAAGCAGCTCGGCGTCGGTATCGTGCAGATGTGCTACAACACCCAGAACCTGGTGGGCACCGGTTGCTACGAGCGCGATGGCGGCCTGTCGGGCTTTGGTCGCGAAATCGTCGCCGAGATGAACCGGGTTGGCGTGATGTGCGACCTGTCCCACGTCGGCTCCAAGACTTCCGAAGAAGTCATCCTCGAGTCGAAGAAGCCGGTCTGCTACTCCCACTGCCTGCCGTCGGGGCTCAAGGAGCACCCGCGCAACAAGTCCGATGAAGAACTGAAGTTCATTGCCGACCACGGCGGTTTTGTCGGCGTGACCATGTTCGCGCCGTTCCTGGCCAAGGGCATCGACTCGACCATCGACGACTACGCCGAAGCCATTGAATACACCTTGAACATCGTTGGCGAAGACGCCATCGGCATCGGCACCGACTTCACACAGGGCCATGGCCAGGACTTCTTCGAATACCTGACCCACGACAAGGGCTACGCCCGCCGCCTGACCAGCTTCGGCAAGATCATCAACCCGCTGGGCATCCGCACCGTGGGCGAGTTCCCGAACCTGACCGAAACACTGCTCAAGCGCGGCCATTCCGAGCGCGTGGTGCGCAAGATCATGGGCGAGAACTGGGTCAACGTGCTCAAGGACGTCTGGGGCGAGTAAGCCGCAGCACTTCTGAATCTTTTCCCCCGGCCATCCGCGCCGGGGGCAATACCAAAATTCTTCTGGAGTTAAGTTTCCATGGCCAAGATCGCCCCGCAATTGCCAATCGAAGTCGACAGCGAAACCGGTGTCTGGACCTCCGACGCCCTGCCGATGCTGTACGTACCGCGGCATTTCTTCGTCAACAACCACATGGGCATCGAGGAAGTGCTGGGCGCCGAAGCCTATGCCGAAATCCTCTACAAGGCCGGCTACAAGTCCGCCTGGCACTGGTGTGAAAAAGAAGCCGAATGCCATGGCCTGGAAGGCGTCGCGGTTTTCGAGCACTACATGAAGCGCCTGTCGCAGCGCGGCTGGGGCCTGTTCAAGATCCAGGACATCGACCTCGACAAAGGCACCTGCAGCGTCAAGCTCGAGCACTCGGCGTTCGTCTACGTGTACGGCAAGGTCGGGCGCAAGGTCGACTATATGTTCACCGGCTGGTTTGCCGGCGCGATGGACCAGATCCTCGCCGCTCGCGGCAGCAAGATCCGCACCGTGGCCGAGCAAGTCTACGGTGGCTCCGAAGAGGGCCACGAAGACGGCTTGTTCATCGTCAAGCCGTTGTAAGTCGAGGAACCCGCCATGGCTTTCGAAGCAATGTTCCAGCCGATCCAGATCGGCAAACTGACCATCCGCAACCGCGTGCTCAGTACCGCGCACGCCGAGGTCTACGCGACCGACGGCGGCATGACCACCGATCGGTACGTCAAGTATTACGAAGAGAAGGCCAAGGGCGGGATCGGCCTGGCGATTTGCGGCGGTTCGTCCGTAGTCGCCATCGACAGCCCGCAGGAATGGTGGAGTTCGGTGAACCTGTCCACCGATCGCATCATTCCGCACTTCCAGAATCTGGCCGACGCCATGCACAAGCACGGCGCCAAGATCATGATCCAGATTACCCACATGGGCCGTCGCTCCCGTTGGGACGGCTTCAACTGGCCGACACTGATGTCGCCGTCTGGCGTGCGCGAGCCGGTGCACCGTGCCACCTGCAAAACCATCGAGCCGGAAGAAATCTGGCGGGTGATTGGCAACTACGCGCAAGCTGCGCGTCGCGCCAAGGCCGGTGGCCTGGACGGCGTCGAACTGTCGGCTGTGCACCAGCACATGATCGACCAGTTCTGGAGCCCTCGGGTCAACAAGCGTACCGACGAATGGGGCGGCACCTTCGAAGGTCGCATGAAATTCGGCCTGGAAGTGCTCAAGGCCGTGCGCGCCGAGGTCGGTGACGATTTCTGCGTGGGCATGCGGATCTGCGGTGACGAGTTCCACCCGGACGGCCTGTCCCATGAAGACATGAAGCAGATCGCCAAGTATTACGACGACACCGGCATGCTCGATTTCATCGGCGTCGTGGGTTCGGGTTGCGATACCCACAACACCCTGGCCAACGTGATTCCGAACATGAGTTATCCACCGGAGCCGTTCCTGCACCTGGCGGCCGGTATCAAGGAAGTGGTCAAGGTTCCGGTGCTGCACGCGCAGAACATCAAGGACCCGAACCAGGCCACCCGTATTCTGGAAGGCGGTTACGTCGACATGGTTGGCATGACCCGCGCCCACATCGCCGACCCGCACCTGATCGCCAAGATCAAGATGGGCCAGATCGACCAGATCAAGCAGTGTGTCGGTGCCAACTACTGCATCGACCGTCAGTATCAGGGCCTGGATGTGTTGTGCATCCAGAACGCGGCAACCTCCCGTGAATACATGGGCCTGCCGCACATCATCGAAAAAACCACCGGTAAAAAACGCAAGGTGGTGGTGGTCGGTGCCGGCCCGGCGGGGATGGAAGCCGCTCGTGTGGCCGCCGAGCGTGGCCACGACGTGACCCTGTTCGAGAAGAAGGAATTCATCGGCGGGCAGATCACCACGGCGTCGAAAGCGCCGCAGCGCGACCAGATCGCCGGTATCACCCGCTGGTATCAGCTGGAACTGGCACGGTTGAAAGTCGACCTGCGCCTGGGCACCGCGGCGGATGCGCCGACCATCATGGACCTGCGTCCGGATGTGGTGGTACTGGCGGTCGGCGGTCATCCGTTCATCGAGCAGAACGAGCACTGGGGCGCGGCTGAAGGCCTGGTGGTCAGCAGCTGGGACATTCTCGATGGCAAGGTAGCGCCGGGCAAGAACGTACTGGTCTACGACACCATTTGCGAATTCACCGGCATGTCGACCGCCGACTACATCGCCGACAAGGGCAGTCAGGTCGAGATCGTCACCGACGACATCAAGCCTGGCGTGGCGATCGGCGGTACGTCGTTCCCGACTTACTACCGCAGCATGTATCCGAAAGAAGTGATCATGACCGGCGACATGATGCTGGAGAAGGTCTACCGCGAAGGCGACAAGCTGGTGGCGGTACTGGAAAACGAATACACCGGCGCCAAAGAGGAGCGGGTGGTGGACCAGGTGGTCGTGGAAAACGGCGTGCGCCCGGACGAAGAAATCTACTACGCGCTGAAGGAAGGCTCGCGCAACAAAGGCCAGATCGACGTCGAAGCCTTGTTCGCGATCAAGCCGCAGCCATGCCTGGAGCAGAGCGGTGACGGCTACCTGCTGTTCCGCATCGGTGACTGCGTGGCCCAGCGTAACGTACACGCGGCGATCTACGACGCGTTGCGGCTGTGCAAGGATTTCTAAAACCACACCGAACCAATGTGGGAGCGGGCTTGCTCGCGAAGAACGATAACGCGGTACACCTGATACACCGCGTCGCCCGATTCGCGAGCAAGCCCGCTCCCACATGAGACCCCGAGGTCTTTGGGAGCTTCACCATGTTGAACACCCTTCTTCCAATCCTGTTGTTCGCTGCCCTGGGCCTTGCGGTTCTGGGTGCGTTGCGGCGGGTGGCCATGTGGCGCCGAGGCCGGGCTTCGAAAGTCGACCTGATCGGTGGCCTGTTCGCCATGCCCAAGCGCTACATGGTCGATTTGCACCATGTGGTGGCGCGGGACAAATACATTGCCAATACCCACGTCGCCACGGCTGGCGGTGCGGTAGCGTCTGCCGTGCTGGCGATTCTGGTGCACGGTTTTGGCCTGCATAACCGCTATCTCGGCTATGCCTTGTTGTTGATGTCGGCGGTGATGTTCGTCGGCGCGATCTTTGTTTACCTGCGTCGGCGCAACCCGCCGTCGCGCCTGTCGAAAGGCCCGTGGATGCGCCTGCCGAAAAGCCTGCTGGCGTTCTCGGCTTCGTTCTTCCTGGTGACCTTGCCGGTGGCCGGGATCCTGCCGGAAAACTTTGGCGGCTGGCTGGTGGCGGCGATTCTCGGGGTTGGCGTGTTGTGGGGCGTGTCGGAACTGTTCTTCGGCATGACCTGGGGCGGGCCGATGAAGCACGCCTTCGCCGGTGCGCTGCACCTGGCCTGGCACCGTCGCGCCGAACGCTTTGGCGGCGGTCGCTCCACGGGGTTGAAACCGCTCGACCTGAACGACCCGAGCGCGCCACTGGGCGTGGAAAAACCCAAGGATTTCACCTGGAACCAGTTGCTCGGCTTCGACGCCTGCGTGCAGTGCGGTAAATGCGAAGCAGCGTGCCCGGCCTTTGCTGCCGGCCAGCCGCTGAACCCGAAAAAACTGATTCAGGACATGGTCGTCGGCCTGGCTGGCGGCACCGATGCGAAGTTCGCCGGCAGTCCGTATCCGGGCAAACCGATTGGTGAGCACGGGGGTAATCCGCATCAGCCGATCGTCAACGGCCTGGTGGACGCCGAGACCCTGTGGTCGTGCACCACCTGCCGCGCCTGCGTCGAGGAGTGCCCGATGATGATCGAGCACGTCGATGCCATCGTCGACATGCGCCGTCACCTGACCCTGGAAAAAGGCGCGACCCCGAACAAGGGCGCGGAAGTCCTGGAAAACCTGATCGCCACCGACAACCCGGGCGGCTTCGCGCCGGGCGGGCGGATGAACTGGGCGGCTGACCTGAACCTCAACCTGCTCAGTGAAAAGAAATCCACCGACGTGCTGTTCTGGGTTGGCGACGGTGCCTTCGACATGCGTAACCAGCGCACCCTGCGTGCGTTCGTCAAAGTGCTCAAGGCGGCGAAAATCGACTTCGCCGTGCTCGGCCTCGAAGAACGTGACAGCGGTGACGTGGCGCGACGCTTGGGCGATGAAGCGACCTTCCAGCTGTTGGCCAAACGCAACATCCAGACCCTGGCCAAATACAGCTTCAACCGCATCGTCACCTGCGACCCGCACAGCTTCCACGTGCTGAAAAACGAGTACGGCGCATTTGATGGCAACTATCTGGTGCAGCACCACAGCACCTACATGGCGGAAATCATCGATGCTGGCGCGCTCAATCTCGGTCAGCACAAAGGCGACAGCGTGACCTACCACGATCCGTGCTACCTCGGCCGCTACAACGGCGAGTACGAGGCGCCGCGTCAGGTACTGCGCGCCCTCGGGATTGAAGTGAAAGAAATGCAACGCTCCGGTTTCCGCTCCCGCTGCTGCGGCGGTGGTGGCGGCGCGCCGATCACCGACATCCCTGGCAAGCAACGTATTCCCGACATGCGCATGGAAGACATCCGTGAAACCGGTGCCGAACTGGTGGCCGTGGGTTGTCCACAGTGCACCGCGATGCTTGAAGGCGTGGTCGAACCGCGTCCGCTGATCAAGGACATCGCCGAACTGGTGGCCGATGCGTTGCTCGAAGACGCCGCGCCGGGAAAGCCATCGGCACCGGCCAAACGTGAACCTGCGGAGGTGCATTGATGAGTGACATTATCCGCCGCGACCCTCGCGCTGAATGGATCGCCCGCAACCGTCTGCACCCGCTGCACGCGGCCATGCAACCGGCGCAACACAGCTGGATGGGGCCGAACGGTGTCATCCGCAAGAATCCCCACGGGATCGGTTTTATCGGTCCCAACGGGATCAAACGAATCGACCGCAGTGGCGCTCAGCAGGGCGGGACGACTAAACGTTCGGCCGCGGTTGAAGTGCAGTTGCCGCTGCATCAAGTGACTGCACCCGCGTTTTACATCAGCGTGGTGCCGGACATGGTCGGCGGTCGCTTGAGCAGCCACGACCGCGACTTGTTGGGCCTGGCCCACCAGCTGGCTGGCAAGGACGGCGCGGTACTGGCCGTAGTCTTCGGCGAGCACAAGGAAAACGCTTTCGCCACGGCGGGCGTCGACCGCTTGCTGGTACTGGAAGGTGACGAATTCAGCGGTTATGCACCGGAACAACGCGTCCAGGGCCTGCGGGCTGTGGATAACCAGTTCAGCCCGCGTCACTGGTTGCTGCCGGACAGCCGCAGCGGTGGCGGCGAACTGGGGCGGCGCTTTGCCGCGGCACTGGGCGAACGCCCGGCCACACGGGTCTGGCAGGTCAAGGATCAGGAGTGCATCGGCCGCGCCGGCGCGGGTCTGCAGGACCTTGCCCGTCCACTGGCGCGACTGATCCTGGCGGCTGCCGAGTGCGCCGAACCGGTCAGCGAAACCCGTCACGAAGCACTGCCCGTGGAGTTATCCACAACCGTGGCGCGCAGCCTGTCGCGGATCGAAGACCTGGGCGCGGTGGCAGTCGATCCGGCGGCCATCCCCATGGCCGAAGCCGAGTTCATTTTCTCCGGCGGCAACGGGGTCAAGGACTGGGGACTTTTCCACCGGACCGCCGAAGCCCTCGGCGCGACCGAAGGCGCATCGCGGGTGGCGGTGGACGACGGGTTCATGGCCCGTGACCGTCAAGTCGGGGCATCCGGCACCTGGGTCACCGCACGGGTCTACGTGGCGGTGGGGATTTCCGGGGCGATCCAGCACCTGCAAGGCATTGGTGCCTGCGACAAGGTGGTGGCGATCAACCTCGACCCTGGTTGCGACATGATCAAGCGCGCGGACCTCTCGGTGATCGGCGAGAGCGCGGAGATTCTTCAAGCCTTGATCGAGGCGGTAGAGGCTTACCGCAACGACGCCAAGCGCGATGCGGCTTAAGGGAAGGAAAGGGTTATGAGCACGAAAATCATCAGCCTGGTGTCCATCGGCGCCCACCCGACATCCGGTCGGCCGCGTCGCGCGGAACAGGATGCGCGGGCGGTAGAACTGGGCCTGCAACTGGCTGGGGATAACTTGCAAGTGCTGCATGCTGGCGACATCGCCGAGCCTGCATTGCGCGCTTACCTGGGCATGGGGCTTGAACAACTGCATGTGCTGGAGCAACCGCAAGGTGCCGATGCGCTACCGGCGCTGACCGAGTATCTGCGTGATGCCGGTGCTCAGGTGGTGTTGACCGGCAGCCAGGCGGAAACCGGTGAAGGCTCGGGCATGTTGCCCTTCCTGCTGGCCGAAAGCCTGGGCTGGCCGCTGGTGGTGGGGCTGGCACAGGTCGAGTCCATCGATGGCGGTTCGGCGCTGGTGCTGCAAGCCTTGCCGCGTGGTCAACGTCGCCGGCTGAAGGTGCGTCTGCCGTTTCTGGCGACTGTGGATAACGCAGCGCCCAAGCCACGCCAGAGCGCTTACGGTCCGGCCCGGCGCGGCGTGCTGCAAGCGCAGGAAGTTGAAATCATCGATGATCAATTGCTCGCGGTCGCCAGCCTGCAACCGGCCAAGCCACGACCCAAGCGCCTGAAGGTGATCAAGGCCAAGAGCGGCGCCGACCGCATGAAAGCCGCAACGGCGAAAGCCAGTGGCGGAGGTGGACAAGTGCTCAAGGGCGTTACAGCGCAAGCTGGGGCTGAAGCGATTCTCAAGTTGCTGATTGAAGAAGGTGTGGTCCGCTAACCCGGTTTCAGCACAGATCTCCTGTAGGAGCGAGCCTGCTCGCGATGGTGGTCAACGATAACGCGGGATGCCTGAATGACCGTGGTGTCCTCAGGTTTTTCGCGAGCAGGCTCGCTCCTACAATTTTTGATCTTCGATGAGCGCTAAACCCCGCGGCTAACAGTGATCCCACCGGATGTCTGTATTACCAACATTCATGAGAAAACCATGGCAGTTGAATTTCGTTCGGCAGTCCGCGCGGATGCGCGTGAGATTGCGCGGTTGTTCCAGATTTCATCCGAGGGCGCTTCAGACTACATCTGGAGCCAGATAGCAGAGCCCGGCCAGGATCTGTTGGACGTCGGCGCCATTCGATATGCCCGCGACGACGTGGATTTCTCCTACCAGAACTGCCTGATTGCCGAGGCCGATGGCCAGGTCGTTGGCATGATGCACAGTTACGTGATGCGCCACGATCCACTGGCGGTGCCGACGACCGACCCGGTACTGGCGCCGTACGCCGACATGGAAGTGCCCGATACTCTCTACATCTCCAGCCTGGCCTTGCATGAAGGCTGGCGCAATCGGGGGCTGGGCGTGCAGTTTCTCGCCCATGCTCAAGAGCGTGCCGAGCGACTGGGGCTCAATGGCCTGAGCCTGATCGATTATGCCGCCAACACTGGCGCCCGGCGCTTTTACGAGCGACACGGTTTCGCGATCATCAAAACCTGCCAGGTCACCCCTCATCCAATGATCCGTGTCACTGGTGACGCCTATCTTATGCACAGGCCCTGAGCTTGCCCGAGGGTTCGACCAGCGACGGTTATCCACAACGCCACGCCCCTCGTCCCACGCTGACGAGGGCGCTGAGCTACAGTTTTTAATGCGCTGATCAAGGGTGCGACACGCTTTCGGGAGTTTTCAGACGTTCAGCGCTGACTCATGAACCCTGGTGTTTGTGACTGGCTTGAACATGAAGACTTTCGCTCTTCCGGCGCTTTTTGCATTGACCTTGTGGGTATCCACAGGCTTGCTGTCTGCTGTCCCTGCAAATGTGCCCGTGGCTGATCAGGACTTTTATCAGTGGCTGGAGACCGATCAGGGGCGCAACGCATCCCTGGCGCAGCTGCGGCAGCAGTGCGACCAGGTACTGGATGCCGATAAGCACCTCAGCTGTTCGGTAACGGTCCTTGCCAGAATGTTCGAAGCCAAGGCCGCCAACCAACTCCCTGAATACTATCTGGCCATCAAGGGCAAGCATGCCCTGGCGATTGCGGCCGACGCCGACCTGAACGCCCTGTTCTCCATGTTTGGCAGCGAATCGCTGGCTATCCTGGCGACGACTGGCAATTTCTCGGTCAAGGGTTCGGCGCGACATGAGGTGCTGCAGCTCCATCCCTATGCCAATGACTTCTACATCGCTGAACAGGCGCTGCCATTTATCGAGGTCGGAACGGCCAACGGTGTCTCGGCGCGTTTTGTACTGGACACGGGGGCACCGCAAACCCGGGTCAATATTGCAACTGCGAAACAGATGGGCGTCAGGATGCTGCCCGATGCTCATTATCGCTACAGCACGTTTTATGGCGAAAGCGGCTTGGCCGCGAGGTTGGGAATTCTCGGGTCACTGAAAGTTGGCAGCCGTGAGTTCAGGAACGTCCTGGTCTTTGTCAGCGACCGGGATAATCTGTTGGGGCTGGATCTGATCAGCAAGCTGGGGCGCTTGAAGATAACCAGGAGAACACTGGAGCTTAACCCGCCGCCTGCCAGGCGCTGTGATGCGCCAATTGCCTTAAGCCGCCTGGATCTCAACCAGCGGCTGGTAGTCGCCGCACAGCTGGATCGTCGGGCAACGCAGGCCATCATCGATACGGGAAATGTCGACTACCTGACGGCCTCGTCGCCCGGCAGGCAAGTCAGCGTGGCGCAGGCGCTGACGCCGGGAGGCTCGAACGTTTACACCGGCGACAACAGGCACTTTCAACGCTTCACCGGCGTATTGGCCCTGCAAGGCGACACCCTGGTGGTCAGCTACAAATACTACCCGGGCTTTACCATCCCGCCGTCGTTGGTGGACGGGCAATACGTCCCGTCGATATTGCTCGGGTGGCGTGCCTTCAAAGACTTCGAATTGAACCTGGAGCTGGATTCAGGTCGCTCATGCCTCAATAAAGTCTGAACAACTTTGCCATTTACCCACAATCCCTGTTGGCGGTTCTGTGGATAACATGTTCGTCCTTCGCTACACCCCATGCAAATCAAGCCCTGCAGGGCGTCGTACAAAAAACAACCACCATGGCTCGTGGTTTTTCCAAGCTTTTTCAAGGGGATAAGTGCTGCTGTCGATGCAGACTTGCCCCCAATCTCTGTTGGCGCTTCTGTGGATAAGATGTTTGCTATCGTCTGTAGGCCTTATAAACCATGGTGTGCAGGCTCGTGGTTAAAAAATGATCAAAAGACGGTTTTGTGCCGTCAGCTGTCACGCAAACACCGGTTTTCTGCGGGCTTCAGCGGTTTTCCACAGAACCTGCGAAGTTAACCCCAAAGTCTGTTGGCGCTTCTGTGGATAAGGTGTTTGCCATCCTCTGAAGGCTATGTAATCCGTGGCTTTCAGGGTGCTGATCAAAAAACAGCCAGTCTATCCGTGGAAGCATGCTTCTGGATAAGTCACGGTTTTTCTTTGGTTTCAGTGAAGAAAGTTGGCGACATTTCCACAGTTGTCCCCATTAGCTGTGGGTGGAGATGTGGATAACTTGTTCGCGGAAGGCTGGGAGGTGCGGCGGGCATAGGTCTGAACGAGATAGATCATATTTCGTACAGTTTTGAGAGGAGGGCAAACTCCTGTAGGAGCGAGCTTGCTCGCGAAGGTCGTGAACGAAAACGCGGGGTATCAGGCAATCCGCGGTGTTCAGGCATCCATCGCGAGCGAGCTCGCTCCTGCAGGGGGGCATTTAGCCTTGAACAGGAACCCCTTTGAGGTACGGCGCAGGCTCGGCCCCCAGGTTGCTCAGCAGGCGTTCGCTGTACCAGTCCACGAAGTTCACCACGCCGAACTCATAAGTCTTGGAGTACGGGCCAGGCTGGTACGCGGTGGAGTTGATGCCGCGCTGGTTCTCTTCGGCCAGGCGACGGTCCTGGTCGTTGGTGGCGTCCCAGACCTGGCGCATGCGCTCCACGTCGTAGTCCACGCCTTCGACCGCGTCCTTGTGCACGATCCACTTGGTGGTGACCATGGTTTCCTGGGCGCTGATCGGCCACACGGTGAACACGATGATGTGGTCGCCCATGCAGTGGTTCCAGGAGTGCGGCAGGTGCAGGATGCGCATCGAGCCCAGGTCCGGGTTCTTGATGCGACCCATCAGCTTGGCACAGCCCTGTTTGCCGTCCATGGTCATCGATACGGTGCCCTTGAGCAGAGGCATGCGCACGATGCGGTTACGCAGGCCGAAGCTGGCGTGGGCGTAAGGGATCTTCTCGGCTTCCCAGGCAGCGGCGGAGGCGGCTACGTGGTCCTTGAACGCCTGGTCGGCACGCGGGTCGGTGACGTCGTCCCATTCCAGCAGGGTTTTCAGCAGTTCCGGGTGCGATGCGTTGCAGTGGTAGCACTCGCGATTGTTCTCTAGCACAAGCTTCCAGTTGGCCTTTTCCATCAAGGTGGTTTGCACCGCCACCTTGGTGTTCTCCATGTCGTACGGTTCCATGTAGTGGCTGAGCGTCGACAGGAAGTCGTCGATGGCCGGAGGGTTCTCCGCCAGGCTGATGAAGATGTAGCCGCCGGCGGTCTTCACGTTCACCGGTTTGAGGCCGTACTGGTTCATGTCGAAGTCGGCGCCCATTTCGGTGCCGGCGAACAACAGGCGGCCGTCGAGCTCGTAGGTCCACTGGTGGTAGTGGCAAACCAGCTTGGCGACCTTGCCCTTGTCGCTGGTGCACAGGCGCGAGCCACGGTGGCGGCACACGTTATGGAACGCATGCACCACGCCGTCGGCGCCACGGATCACGATGATCGGGTTCTTGCCGACTTGCAGGGTCAGGTAGTTGCCCTTGGCGGGGATTTCGCAGGTCATGCCGGCGATCAACCACTCTTTCTGAAAGATTTCCTGCATGTCGATATCAAACAGGCGGTCGTCGGAGTAAAACGGCTGCGGCAGCGAAAACGTGCGCTCGCGTTCTTGCAGCATCTGTGCAGTGGCCTTGCGTGCGGGTTCCAGCGGATCGCCCAGGCTCAGGGTAGTAGTGACGTCCATCGTTTAATCCTCAAGGCCATCTGCGTGGCCGGCGAAAGTGGCTAATCAGGTGTGCTGTTCAGGGTTGCTACGCAAGGTGTAATGGTTATGTCTTGGTATGGGGCGAGTGTGGGGCCGGCGCAGGCCAGAACCTTATCCATGGGCGACATGGTGCAATCTGTTCCCGACGCGCAAGCCCCGGCAGTTGGGGGCTGGTCGCGATAAGCATGTCAATGTCGCAGATAGGTAAATGGGTGATTCGCGCTATACGCAGAATCGCCAACATGAAGGCCGACAGTCGGCCGTGGAGATCAGCATGTCCAACAACTTCCTGAACCCGGTAACCACCCAGACCTGGGCCAATGGTCGGCACATCGTCCGTTGCGTCAAAGTCATCCAGGAAACCTGGGATGTGCGTACCTTCTGTTTCATGGCCGACCAGCCGATCATGTTCTTCTTCAAGCCGGGGCAGTTTGTCACCCTGGAGCTGGAAATCGAAGGGCAGCCGATCATGCGCTCGTACACCATTTCCAGCTCGCCGTCGGTGCCTTACAGCTTTTCGGTGACCATCAAGCGGGTTCCGGGCGGCAAGGTTTCGAACTGGCTGCACGACACCCTGCATGAAGGCTACGAGCTGGCGGTGCATGGCCCGGTGGGGCTGTTCAACGCCATTGATTTCCCAAATCCGAAAGTGCTGTATCTCAGCGGCGGTGTGGGGATCACACCGTGCATGTCCATGGCTCGCTGGTTCTTCGACACCAACGGCAATGTCGACATGGCATTCATCCACAGCGCCCGCTCGCCCAAGGACATCATTTATCACCGCGAGCTGGAACATATGGCGGCGCGGATCGAAAACTTCAGCCTGCACCTGATTTGCGAGAAGCACGGTTTCGGTGAGCCATGGGCCGGATATCGCGGTTACCTGAACCACAGGATGCTCGAACTGATGGTTCCGGACTTCCTTGAGCGCGAAGTGTTCTGCTGCGGTCCGACACCCTACATGAACGCGGTCAAGCGCTTGCTGGAAAACGCCGGCTTCAATATGAAGCGCTACCATGAAGAGTCCTTCGGAGCGACCCCGCCAGAGGCTCGCGCCGATGCCGAGGAGCACGCCGAACAAGCGGCCGAGGCACCGGAAGTGGACGCGGCGGATCTACATCAAGTGGAATTCACCGCCTCCGGCAAGAGCATCCGCGTGGCCCCGGGCGAGACCGTGCATGCGGCGGCAGCCAAGGTTGGCCTGATGATTCCCAAAGCGTGCGGCATGGGTATCTGCGGCACTTGCAAAGTGATGAAGCTGGGCGGCGAAGTGGAGATGGAGCACAACGGCGGGATCACCGAGGAAGACGAAGCCGAAGGGTTCATCCTGTCGTGCTGCAGCGTGCCGAAAGGCGACGTGCGCATCGAGTACTGATCCACACCGATGACCCTTGCAGGAGCGAGCTTGCTCGCGATGGACGTCAACGGTAACGCTGGCATCCTGATGCCCCGCGTTGTTCTGTCGTACATCGCGAGCAAGCTCGCTCCTGCAGAGGGAGGGGGCTTCAGTCGATAAACAGATCCGTCATCAGCTTGTCGCTGCTGTCGGGCGCGAACCGATAGTGTTCGAACTCAGTCACACCGTTTTCTCGCAGTATTTCCTCATCGATCAGCAAGCGCCCGGTCAGGCTGCGGTTTGCGCTGCTCAGTATCACATGGGCGGCATCGGCCATGATCGCAGGCGTACGTGCGTGCTTGAACGACTCCCGTGATCCCAGCTGAAACTCGATGGCCGCAGTGGCGATCATCGTCTGTGGCCACAGCGAGTTGACGCTGATCCCGTAATTCCTGAATTCCTCACTCATGCCCAGGGTCAGCATGCTCATGCCGTACTTGGTCACGGTGTAGGGGCTGTATTGGGCGAACCATTTGGTGGCGAGGTTCAGTGGTGGCGACAGGTTGAGGATGTGCCCGGCGGACTTCTTCAAATAGGGCAGCGCAGCCTGACTGCACAGCAATACGGCGCGAGTGTTGATCTGGTGCATCAGGTCAAAGCGCTTGAGCTCAAGGTGCTGGACCCCGGTCAGCTTGATCGCCCCGGCGTTGTTGATCAGTGCATCGATACTGCCGAAATGTTCGTTGGCCTGGGCCAGCGCCTCACGTACGGCATCCTCTTCACGTACATCCACCTGCAAGGCCAGCGCCTTGCCTCCCGCGGCTTCCACTTCCCCGGCCACGCTGAAAATCGTCCCCGGCAGCTTGGCGTGGGGTTCGGCGCTTTTGGCGGCAATCACAATATTGGCCCCATCGCGCGCGGCCCGCAGCGCGATCTCGCGGCCGATCCCCCGGCTGGCGCCGGTGATGAACAGGGTTTTGCCTTGCAATGACATGCACACGCTCCTGATTGTTGTTATGTGAGCGGAGGCTCGACACACAATGTAGACCAAGTCTTTCAGGAGCTGCCGTGAGAAAGATGAGATGAAAAAAATCCTGCATGGCGAAGAGGTATCTTTCTTCGCCATGCAGGATTTGGCTGTGAATCAGTTCGCCATCAATTGACGAAATGGATTACCGGAATCATGAGTTATTTATCAGCTCTAAACAGCTTTATTTCGAATGAGTTGTCCATTTGCTGCACGAACTCCTTACGCGCGAGTTCAAACGTGTTCCCGTGCTGTTTAATGATGTCGCCGACCTGTGCGATTTTTTGAACTTCGTCCCAGCTCACGTTAGTGACAGTAGGTTTCGGGGTGTTTGCCAGGACCTGCTTCAGGGCTTGATTGCTCATTTGAATTACTCTCTGCTAGAACATTGTTTTGCATCGAAAGTTCGACACATGGTTGTTCCCGAAAGACTGCGTGAACTCCTTTTCAGGTGCTCACACGCTACGCCGGCGATGCAGAGACGGTGAACTGTCAGAAATGCCAGTTCGGATGAACGGCGCTGCCGAGATGTGCAGCGCCGTTGACAGCGACTTCAGACGCTCATCACCACGCGAATGTCCCGAGCCAATTCCCGCACACGCTCTTCCTCGGTGTCCCACGAACACATGAAGCGTGCGCCGCCGTTGCCGATGAAGGTGTAGAAACGCCAGCCCTTGGCGGTCAGTGCGGCGATGGCCGGTTCCGACAGTTGCAGGAATACGCCGTTGGCCTGAACCGGGAACATCAGTTCCACACCGGGAATATCGCTGACCAGTTCGGCCAGCAATTGCGCGCAGCGGTTGGCGTGGTTGGCGTATTTGAGCCAGGCGTCGTTTTCCAGGATGCCGACCCACGGCGCCGACAGGAAGCGCATTTTCGACGCCAGTTGCCCGGCCTGTTTGCAGCGGTAATCGAAGTCTTCGGCAAGTTTGTGGTTGAAGAACAGAATCGCCTCACCCACCGCCATGCCGTTTTTCGTGCCGCCAAAGCACAGCACGTCGACACCGGCCTTCCAGGTCAGGTCAGCCGGGGTGCAGCCCAGGAATGCGCAAGCGTTGGAGAAGCGCGCTCCGTCCATGTGCAGGTTCAGGCCCAGTTCCTTGCAGGTGGCGCTGATGGCGCGGATTTCGTCCGGGGTGTAGACGCTGCCGACTTCGGTGGCCTGGGTCAGGGTCACGACGCGGGGTTTGGGGTAGTGGATATCCTGGCGCTTGAGCGCGACCTCGCGGATCGAGTCCGGGGTCAGCTTGCCGTTTTCAGTGCGGGCGATCAGCAGTTTGGAACCGTTGGAGAAGAATTCCGGGGCGCCGCATTCGTCGGTTTCGACGTGGGCGGTTTCCGAGCAGATCACGCTGTGGTAACTCTGGCACAGCGACGACAGCGCCAGCGAGTTGGCGGCGGTGCCGTTGAAGGCGAAAAACACTTCGCAGTCGGTTTCAAACAGTTTGCGGAAATCGTCGGAGGCGCGGGCGGTCCACTCGTCGTCGCCGTATGCGCGCTGGTGGCCGTGGTTGGCCTGTTCCATGGCCGCCCAGGCTTCAGGGCAGATACCGGAATAGTTGTCGCTGGCAAATTGTTGGCTCTTGTCGGTCATGGCCTGCTTCCGTGGTCGAGATGCCTATGGTGAAGCGTCCCGTGGTCAATGAGGGTGCGCACTATTCCCAAGATCGTCAGGTGAAGTGCACAGGATGTCGCTGTTTGGAAAATACACAGTCGAAGGGCAATTATGCACGTGACGATGCACAAGGCCATGCACTTAAAGCAACGAGATGGAGCGCTGGATCTGCTCAAGTGGCTGGCGCTTTTGAGCATGCTGCTCGATCACTTGCGATATGTCGGTTATTCCGCCGATTTGCTGTATGTGCCGGGACGTCTGGCGTTTCCGTGGTTCTGCCTGGCGATGGCGGTCAATCTGGAGCGTGTGCGGACTACGACGACCGGTGGCCAGTGGCGCTACCTGGGTTGGCTGTTGCTGTTCAGCGCGGTGAGTGAAATTCCTTACCGAATGTTCATACCCGATCCCGGCACCTTGAATGTGCTGCCCACCCTTGCCCTGGGCTTGCTGGTGGTTCGTGGCTGGCAGCAACCGGGGCTTGCGTCGCGACTGCTGGCGGCCGGCGCGATATTGCTGGCAGCGTTTTTCTCCCAGCGATTGATGTTCGGTTTTTTTGGTGTTCTGTTGCCGCTGGCCATGCTGCTGATACTCCAGCGACCTTGGTATTTCGCGATATTGGCGGGGCTGGTCTGTCTGGCGGCCAATCAATGGCAGGTGCTGTATCACGCCGCTCGCCTGGGCAATATCGCGGCGATTCCGGCCATCGTCACGTGTCTGATTGCGCCATGGCTCGGATTGTTCCTGTTGCGACACGCAGGGGGCGTAAAACCACCACCGATGCGGCGCTGGGCGTATGCCCTGTATCCCGTGCATTTCGTCGCTTTGCTGGCTTTGCGTCAGGTGCTCGCATAACCCTGTGGGAGCGGGCTTGCCCGCGAAAGCGGAGCGTCAGTCACTTCACTGCTTACTGATGCATCGCATTCGCGAGCAAGCCCGCTCCCACAAGGGATCCAGGCTGATTTGCGGTTTGTGTCCGGCTTGCCATTTCCCGCCATGTCGTAAACGCACCTTTGCGTGGCGCCCGTAGGCATTTGACGACTCGACGCCGGTCATACCATCGCTATCAAAGGGCACTGCCGAAAAGCCAGTGCCTCACCGAGACGAATGGCGCACCGCCGCCGCTGGGAGAGACGCGATGTTCAGCAAGCAAGACAAGATCCAGGGTTACGACGATGCACTGCTGGCGGCGATGAATGCCGAGGAGCAACGTCAGGAAGATCACATCGAGCTGATCGCGTCGGAGAACTACACCAGCAAGCGCGTGATGGAAGCGCAAGGCAGTGGCCTGACCAACAAATACGCTGAAGGTTATCCGGGCAAGCGCTACTACGGTGGCTGCGAGCACGTCGACAAGGTTGAAGCCCTGGCCATCGAGCGCGCCAAGCAACTGTTCGGCGCCGATTACGCCAACGTCCAGCCGCACTCCGGTTCCTCGGCCAACAGCGCCGTGTACCTGGCCCTGCTGCAAGCCGGCGACACCATCCTCGGCATGAGCCTGGCCCACGGCGGTCACCTGACCCACGGTGCCAAGGTGTCGTCCTCGGGCAAGCTGTACAACGCCGTGCAGTACGGCATCGACACAAAGACCGGCCTGATCGACTACGACGAAGTCGAGCGCCTGGCCGTCGAGCACAAGCCGAAGATGATCGTCGCCGGCTTCTCGGCCTACTCCAAGACCCTCGACTTCCCGCGCTTCCGCCAGATCGCCGACAAGGTTGGTGCGCTGCTGTTCGTCGACATGGCCCACGTGGCTGGTCTGGTCGCTGCCGGCCTGTACCCGAACCCGCTGCCTTACGCCGACGTGGTCACCACCACCACCCACAAGACCCTGCGCGGTCCGCGTGGCGGGCTGATCCTGGCCAAGTCCAACGAAGAAATCGAGAAGAAGCTCAACGCAGCCGTGTTCCCCGGTGCCCAGGGCGGCCCGCTGATGCACGTGATCGCCGGTAAGGCGGTGTGCTTCAAGGAAGCGCTGGAGCCAGGCTTCAAGGCCTACCAGCAACAAGTGATCGACAACGCCCAGGCGATGGCCGGCGTATTTATCAAACGCGGCTACGATGTAGTGTCCGGCGGCACCGACAACCACCTGTTCCTGGTCAGCCTGATCCGTCAGGGCCTGACCGGCAAAGAGGCGGACGCCGCCCTCGGTCGTGCCCATATCACTGTGAACAAGAACGCTGTCCCGAACGATCCACAGTCGCCGTTCGTGACCTCCGGCCTGCGCATCGGCACCCCGGCGGTGACCACGCGCGGCTTCAAGGTGACCCAGTGCGTCACGCTGGCCGGCTGGATCTGCGACATCCTCGACAACCTCGGCGACGCCGATGTCGAGGCCAATGTCGCCCAGCAGGTATCGGCCCTGTGCGCGGACTTCCCGGTTTATCGCTGAGTGCGGTTTTGGAGTAAATGACTATGCAACGCTACTCGGGCTTCGGCCTCTTCAAACACTCTCTCAGCCACCATGAAAACTGGCAGAAAATGTGGCGCACGCCGACCCCTAAAAAGGTCTACGACGTGGTCATCGTCGGCGGTGGCGGGCATGGTCTCGCCACGGCTTACTACCTGGCCAAGGAACACGGCATCACCAACGTGGCCGTGGTCGAGAAAGGCTGGCTGGGCGGCGGTAACACCGCGCGCAACACCACCATCGTTCGCTCCAACTACCTGTGGGACGAGTCGGCGCACCTGTACGAACACGCGATGAAACTGTGGGAAGGCCTGTCCCAGGACCTCAACTACAACGTGATGTTCTCCCAGCGCGGTGTCTACAACCTGTGCCACACCCTGCAGGACATCCGTGATTCCGAGCGTCGGGTCAGCGCCAACCGCCTCAATGGCGTGGACGGCGAGCTGCTCGATGCCAAGCAGGTTGCCGACGAGATCCCGTATCTCGACTGCTCGAAGAACACCCGCTACCCGGTGATGGGCGCTACCGTCCAGCGTCGCGGCGGCGTGGCCCGTCACGATGCCGTGGCCTGGGGCTTTGCCCGGGCCGCCGATGCCTTGGGCGTGGACCTGATCCAGCAGACCGAAGTGATCGGTTTCCGCAAGGAAAACGGTGTGTGCATCGGTGTTGAAACCAACAAGGGCTTCATCGGCGCCAAGCGCGTCGGCGTGGTCACCGCCGGTAACTCCGGGCACATGGCCAAACTCGCCGGTTTCCGTCTGCCGATCGAATCCCACCCGCTGCAAGCGCTGGTGTCCGAGCCGATCAAGCCGATTATCGACAGCGTGATCATGTCCAACGCCGTGCACGGCTACATCAGCCAGTCCGACAAGGGCGACCTGGTGATCGGCGCCGGTATCGACGGCTACAACGGCTACGGTCAGCGCGGTTCCTATCCGGTGATCGAGCACACCATCCAGGCCATCGTCGAAATGTTCCCGGTCCTGTCGCGCGTGCGCATGAACCGTCAGTGGGGCGGCATCGTCGACACCACGCCGGATGCCTGCCCGATCATCTCGAAAACCCCGGTACCGAACATGTTCTTCAACTGCGGTTGGGGCACCGGTGGCTTCAAGGCAACACCTGGCTCGGGCAACGTGTTTGCCGCAAGCCTGGCCAAGGGTGAAATGCACCCATTGGCCGCACCTTTCTCCATCGACCGCTTCCACAGCGGTGCGTTGATCGACGAACACGGCGCTGCAGCAGTCGCCCACTAACAGGAGAAATCCCTATGTTGCATATCTTCTGTCCTCACTGCGGCGAACTGCGCTCCGAAGAGGAATTCCATGCATCCGGCCAGGCGCACATCCCGCGCCCACTGGACCCGGGCAGCTGCACCGACGAGGAGTGGGGGGACTACATGTTCTTCCGCGACAACCCTCGCGGCCTGCACCACGAGCTGTGGGATCACGTTGCCGGTTGCCGCCAGTACTTCAACGTCACTCGCGACACCGTGACCTACGAGATTCTCGAAACCTACAAGATCGGCACCAAGCCACAATTCACCGACAAGACCGATAGCCCGAAAGCGGCCAGCACGGCTCTGGGAGAGAAGGTATGAGCCAGATCAATCGCCTGTCCAACGGCGGACGGATCGACCGCAACAAAGTCTTGAGCTTCACCTTCAACGGCCAGAACTACAAAGGCTTTGAAGGCGACTCCCTGGCCGCTGCACTGCTGGCCAACGGCGTCGACATCATCGGTCGCAGCTTCAAGTATTCCCGTCCGCGCGGCATCTTCGCCGCCGGTGCCGAAGAGCCGAACGCGGTGCTGCAGATCGGCGCCACCGAAGCCACGCAGATCCCGAACGTGCGCGCTACGCAACAGGCGCTGTATCAGGGCCTGGTCGCCACCAGCACCAACGGCTGGCCGAGCGTGAACAACGACATGATGGGGATTCTCGGCAAGGTCGGCGGCAAGCTGATGCCACCGGGCTTCTACTACAAAACCTTCATGTACCCGCAATCGTTCTGGATGACCTACGAGAAGTACATTCGTAAGGCCGCCGGTCTTGGCCGCTCGCCGACCGAGAACGATCCGGACACCTACGACTACATGAACCAGCACTGCGACGTGCTGATCGTCGGCGCTGGTCCTGCCGGTCTGGCGGCTGCCCTGGCGGCTGCGCGCAGCGGTGCCCGGGTGATCCTCGCCGATGAGCAGGAAGAGTTCGGCGGCAGCCTGCTCGACTCCCGCGAAAGCCTCGACGGCAAGCCTGCCGTGGAGTGGGTTGCCAGCGTCGTCGCCGAACTGAAAAACACCCCGGACGTGCTGCTGTTGCCGCGCGCCACAGTCAACGGCTACCACGACCACAACTTCCTGACCATTCACGAGCGCCTGACCGATCACCTCGGCGACCGCGCACCGATTGGCCAGGTGCGTCAACGCATCCACCGTGTTCGTGCCAAGCGCGTAGTGCTGGCGACCGGCGCTCACGAGCGTCCACTGGTCTACGGCAACAACGACGTGCCGGGCAACATGCTCGCTGGCGCTGTCTCGACCTACGTGCGCCGTTATGGCGTGGCACCGGGCAAGAAGCTGGTGCTGTCGACCAACAATGACCACGCCTACCGCGTTGCCCTGGATTGGCTCGATGCCAGCCTGCAAGTGGTGGCCATCGCCGACGCCCGCAGCAACCCGCGTGGTGCGCTGGTGGAAGAAGCGCGCGCCAAAGGTATCCGCATCCTTACCGGCAGCGCCGTGATCGAGGCCCGTGGCAGCAAGCACGTGACCGCTGCCCGTGTGGCCGCCATCGATGTCAAAGCCCACACCGTGACCAGCCCAGGCGAATGGCTTGAGTGCGACGTGGTGGCCAGCTCCGGTGGTTACAGCCCTGTGGTTCACCTGGCTTCGCACCTGGGTGGCAAGCCGATCTGGCGCGAAGACATCCTCGGTTTCGTACCGGGTGAAGCACCGCAGAAACGCGTGTGTGTCGGTGGCATCAACGGCGTCTACGGCCTTGGCGATTCTCTGGCCGACGGTTTTGAAGGCGGCGCCCGCGCCGCTGCTGAAGCCGGGTTCCAGACAGTCGAAGGCGTACTGCCGAAAGCCCTGAGCCGCCTCGAAGAGCCGACACTGGCGCTGTTCCAGGTGCCCCATGAAAAGAGCACCGCACGGGCACCGAAGCAATTCGTCGACCTGCAAAACGATGTCACCGCCGCCGCCATCGAACTGGCGACCCGCGAAGGCTTCGAATCGGTCGAGCACGTCAAGCGCTACACCGCACTGGGCTTCGGCACCGATCAGGGCAAGCTCGGCAACGTCAACGGCCTGGCCATCGCTGCCCGCTCGCTGAACGTGACCATCCCGCAGATGGGCACCACCATGTTCCGTCCGAACTACACGCCAGTGACCTTTGGCGCTGTGGCCGGTCGTCACTGTGGGCACATCTTCGAGCCAGTGCGCTACACCGCTCTGCATCATTGGCACCTGAAAAACGGCGCCGAGTTCGAAGATGTCGGCCAGTGGAAACGTCCATGGTACTTCCCGAAGTCCGGTGAAGACATGCACGCAGCGGTCAAGCGCGAATGCAAAGCCGTGCGCGACAGCGTCGGCCTGCTGGACGCTTCGACCCTGGGCAAGATCGACATCCAGGGACCGGACGCCCGCGAGTTCCTCAACCGCGTCTACACCAACGCCTGGACCAAGCTCGACGTGGGCAAGGCGCGTTACGGCCTGATGTGCAAAGAAGACGGCATGGTGTTCGACGACGGCGTGACGGCATGCCTTGCCGACAACCATTTCGTCATGACCACCACCACCGGCGGCGCGGCACGCGTGCTTCAGTGGCTGGAGCTGTACCACCAGACCGAATGGCCGGACATGAAGGTGTACTTCACCTCCGTGACCGACCACTTCGCGACCATGACCCTGTCCGGGCCGAACAGCCGCAAGCTGCTCAGCGAAGTCACCGACATTGACCTGGCCAACGAAGCCTTCCCGTTCATGACCTGGAAAGAAGGTCTGGTGGGTGGTGTGCCAGCGCGGGTGTTCCGGATTTCGTTTACCGGTGAGCTGTCGTACGAAGTCAACGTGCAAGCCGACTACGCCATGGGCGTGCTGGAAAAAATCGTCGACGCCGGCAAGAAGTACAACCTGACGCCATATGGCACCGAAACCATGCACGTGCTGCGGGCCGAGAAGGGCTTCATCATCGTCGGTCAGGACACTGACAGCTCGATGACCCCGGACGACCTGAACATGGGCTGGTGTGTCGGTCGCACCAAACCGTTCTCGTGGATCGGCTGGCGTGGCATGAACCGCGAAGACTGTGTGCGTGATCAACGTAAGCAGTTGGTTGGCCTCAAGCCGATCGATCCGAACAAGTGGCTGCCGGAAGGTGCGCAACTGGTGTTCAACACCAAGCAGGCGATCCCGATGACCATGGTCGGTCACGTGACCTCCAGTTACCTGCACAACTCCCTGGGCTATTCGTTTGCCATGGGCGTGGTCAAGGGCGGCCTGAACCGCATGGGCGAACGTGTGTTCGCCCCCCTGGCGGACGGCAGCGTGATCGAGGCGGAAATCGTTTCTTCGGTGTTCTTCGATCCGAAGGGTGAGCGCCAGAACGTTTAATTGCCTCCGATCGTTCCCACGCAGAGCGTGGGAACGATCAATACAGAATTCAGGACAGGTGCTTTATGACCGCAGCCAATGTTTACCAACAACGCCCAACCTCCGGGGCCAAGGCCGAGTCGTCGCTGCATCACGCCGACCTCGCCAGCCTGGTGGGCAAGGGCCGCAAGAACGCCGGCGTGACCGTGCGTGAGAAAAAACTCCTCGGCCACCTGACCATCCGCGGCGATGGCCACGACGCCGCGTTCGCCGCAGGCGTGCACAAGGCCCTGGGCATCGAGTTGCCGGGCGCGCTGAGCGTCATCGTCAAAGGCGAAACCAGTTTGCAATGGATGGGGCCGGATGAGTGGCTGCTGATCGTGCCAACCGGTCAAGAGTTTGCCGCCGAGAAAAAACTGCGCGAAGCGCTGGGCAATCTGCACATTGCCATCGTCAACGTCAGCGGCGGCCAGCAGCTCCTCGAGCTGAGCGGCCCGAACGTGCGCCAGGTACTGATGAAGTCCACCAGCTACGACGTGCACCCGAACAACTTCCCGGTGGGCAAAGCCGTCGGTACGGTGTTCGCCAAGTCGCAGCTGATGATCCGTCACACCGCCGAAGACACCTGGGAACTGCTGATTCGTCGCAGCTTCTCGGATTACTGGTGGCTGTGGCTGCAGGATGCTTCTGCCGAATTCGGCCTCAGCGTTCAGGCTTGATCACCACCGTCACTGTAGGAGCGAGCTTGCTCGCGATGGACTTCAAGGCAACGCGTTGAATCAGACAGTACGCGTCGTCGTTGGCCCCCATCGCGAGCAGGGCTCGCTCCTACAGTAGGCATCCACCGAATTCTCAGGAGTCACCGCACCATGAGCCGCGCCCCAGACACATGGATTCTGACCGCCGACTGCCCAAGCCTGCTTGGCACGGTGGATGTGGTGACCCGCTTTCTGTTCGAGCAGGGCTGCTACGTCACCGAGCACCATTCCTTCGATGACCGGCTTTCGGGCCGTTTCTTCATTCGTGTGGAATTCCGCCAGCCCGATGGTTTCGACGAGAAGTCGTTCCGCGCGGGGTTGGCCGAGCGTGGTGATGCCTTTGGCATGAACTTCGAACTGGTCGCGCCGAACTATCGGCCGAAAGTGGTGATCATGGTTTCCAAGGCCGATCACTGCCTCAACGATTTGCTTTATCGCCAGCGCATCGGCCAGTTGTCGATGGACGTGGCCGCCGTGGTCTCCAACCACCCGGACCTCAAGCCACTGGCCGACTGGCACCAGATTCCGTACTACCACTTCCCGCTGGATCCGAACGACAAGCCGGCGCAGGAACGCCAGGTATGGCAGGTCATTGAAGAGTCCGGTGCCGAACTGGTGATCCTTGCGCGCTACATGCAAGTGCTGTCGCCGGAGTTGTGCCGCAAGCTCGATGGCAAGGCGATCAACATCCACCACTCCCTGCTGCCCGGTTTCAAGGGCGCCAAGCCCTATCACCAGGCCTACAACAAGGGCGTGAAGCTGGTGGGCGCCACGGCGCACTACATCAACAACGATCTTGACGAAGGGCCGATCATCGCCCAGGGCGTCGAGGCGGTGGACCACAGCCATTACCCGGAAGATCTGATCGCCAAGGGGCGGGATATCGAGGGGCTGACTCTGGCGCGGGCGGTTGGTTATCACATTGAGAGAAGGGTGTTTCTGAACGCCAATCGTACGGTCGTTCTCTAGGTTTTTGGGGGGGCTTGCCCGCGAAGAGGCCCTCACAAGCAACACAAGAAACAGCATCTGTACCCGAGCATTTAACGCGCTGCCTGCCTGGGCAACGCGGTTCCATAAAAACAACAGCGAGGTGAAAGCATGTCTGGCAATCGTGGTGTGGTGTATCTCGGCGCTGGCAAGGTCGAAGTGCAGAAGATTGACTATCCGAAAATGCAGGACCCGCGCGGCAGGAAGATTGAACACGGTGTCATCCTGCGTGTGGTCTCCACCAATATCTGTGGTTCCGACCAGCACATGGTGCGCGGTCGCACCACCGCTCAGACCGGTCTGGTGCTGGGCCACGAGATCACGGGTGAAGTGATCGAGAAGGGCAGCGGTGTCGAGAACCTGCAGATCGGCGACTTGGTGTCGGTACCTTTCAACGTTGCCTGTGGCCGTTGCCGTTCGTGCAAAGAGCAACATACTGGCGTCTGCCTGAGCGTTAACCCGGCGCGTCCGGGCGGTGCCTATGGCTATGTCGACATGGGTGACTGGACCGGTGGCCAAGCCGAGTACGCGTTTGTACCGTATGCCGACTTCAACCTGCTGAAACTGCCGGATCGCGACCGGGCCATGGAAAAAATCCGTGACCTGACCTGTCTCTCCGACATCCTGCCCACCGGTTACCACGGCGCAGTGACTGCCGGCGTCGGCCCTGGCAGCACCGTGTACATCGCCGGTGCCGGCCCGGTTGGCCTGGCGGCTGCCGCTTCCGCTCGCCTGCTGGGCGCTGCGGTGGTGATCATTGGTGACGTCAACCCGATCCGCCTGGCCCATGCCAAGGCTCAGGGTTTCGAAATCGCCGACCTGTCAACAGACACCCCACTGCACGAACAAATCGCTGCACTGTTGGGCGAACCGGAAGTGGACTGCGCCGTCGATGCGGTAGGCTTCGAAGCTCGCGGTCACGGCCATGCCGGCGTGAAACACGAGGCTCCGGCCACCGTACTCAACTCGCTGATGGGCGTGGTTCGCGTCGCTGGCAAAATCGGTATTCCTGGCCTGTACGTAACCGAAGATCCGGGTGCCGTGGACGCTGCCGCGAAAATGGGCAGCCTGAGCATTCGCTTCGGCCTGGGCTGGGCCAAATCCCACAGCTTCCACACTGGCCAGACACCAGTGATGAAGTACAACCGCCAGTTGATGCAGGCGATCATGTGGGACCGCATCAACATCGCCGAAGTGGTGGGCGTTCAGGTGATCAGCCTGGATCAGGCTCCACAGGGTTATGGCGAGTTCGACGCCGGCGTGCCGAAGAAGTTTGTGATTGATCCGCACAAGATGTTCAGCGCAGCTTGAGTCTTCACGCAAAATGAAACGGCGACCTTCGGGTCGCCGTTTTTTATTGCGATTTTTTGATCTTCTGCTTTCACAGTGCCGCCAACGCCCCTTGGTACAGCACCGGCCCAGTCGGCTGCCCGGTCGGCGAACCGCCCTTCGGTTCCAGACTGACCGCCAGCGCAATCGGCTTGCCGATCAGCGCTTTCTGCGCCTCGCTCAATTCGACCTTGCCTTTGCCTCCAGCCGGAATCACGCCGAGGGAGATCGGCTTGCCGTCCGCCGGAATCGCCCACAACTCCAGGCTTTGCCCGGGTTCGACAGCCGCCAGCGTCAGCGGCTCGACTTGCAGGTAATTCTCATGGGCCTGCACACGCAACGCCGGTTTCGCGTCGGCGTTGACCAGCGTGGCGCTGTAGCGGGCGTCGTCGGAGATGTAGTGAACTCCGAGAATCACTGCAATCAACAGTGAGCAAAGCGCCGCCGACACTCGCAGCCAGTTCCAGAACGGACGCTTCTGCGGCACGTGCAGCACTTGTGGTTCGATCCGTTCGGTAATGCCTTGCCAGACGCGATCCGGCACCGGCTGCTCAGGCAGGGCTTCGGTCAGGCTGACCAGGCTTTCCTGCCACTGTGCCAGTTCGGCGCGCAAGGTCGCATCCTCCAGCAACAGCTGTTCGAAACGACGACGCGCGGTGGCGGGCATCAGGCCAATGGCATAGTCGGCGGCGAGGGCGCGGCGCAGGGTCGGGGTTTTATAGTTCATGATTCAAGGCACCTGCGCAGGCGCTCCATGCCGCGGCGGATCCAGGACTTCACCGAGCCCAGCGGCGCGGCCAGGTGTTCGGCCAACTCGGAACACGACAGTCCCTGGAAATAAGCGACGGTAATCGACTGGCGCTGCATGCCGTCGAGGCTGTCCAGGCAGCGGCTCAAGGCACTGGCCTCACGGGCACTGTCCAGTTGCTCCTGGGCCGATGGACTTTCATCCACAAGCATCTGTTCTTCGAGATCACTCAAGGGCCGATCACGGTGTTTGCGCAACTGGTCGATGGCTTGATTCCGGGTGATGTTGATCATCCAGGTCAACGGCGCCGATAGATGCGCTTCGTAGCGCGAGGCGTTGTTCCAGATGCGCACGAAGCTCTCTTGCAGCACCTCTTCGGCCAGGTCCGAACGGCCCATGAAGCGCAGCGCTACCCCGTGCAGACGCGGGCCGACGCTGCGGTACAGCGTCTCGAACGCGCGGCGGTCACCCAGTGAGCACTGGGCCAGCAGTTGCCTGAGCTGATCGGTGTCGGTGATTGGAATGGCGGTTCTCCCGGAAAGCAGGGCAGGGGGCCGGTTGCAGGCAGAGGTTAGTTCACGGCGCGCAGTTGTTCCATTCACGGCGAACACCTCGGGAGGACCGCCGCCCCCGATGCACGGGGACGGCGGTACGGTTCAGCTTTTCGGCATCAACACCTTGTCGATGACCTGGATCACCCCATTGGACTGGTACACGTCATAGGTGGTGATGTCGGCGACGTCACCTTTTTCATCCTTGATGGTGATGTTGTGCGGGCCGTTCATCATCGCCCACAACTTGCCGCCAGCAACGGTGGTGAGCTCGGTTTTGCCGCCACCGGCCTTGATCTTCTCGGCCAGGGTGGACATGTCGAGTTTGCCGGCGACCACGTGGTAGGTGAGGATTTTGCTCAGGGTGGTCTTGTTTTCCGGTTTGAGCAGCGTATCGACGGTGCCGGCGGGCAGGGCGGCAAAGGCTGAATTGACCGGGGCGAACACGGTGAACGGGCCTTTGCCCTTGAGGGTGTCGACCAGACCGGCGGCTTTTACCGCGGCGACCAGGGTGGTGTGATCGGCGGAGTTCACCGCGTTATCGACGATGTCCTTGCTCGGCAGCATGGCCTGGCCGCCGACGGTCACGCTGTCATGGCTCGTGGTTGCCGCTTGTACGGTATTCAGGGCGAAAGCACCGCCAAGGGCCAGGGTCAGCAGGCTGGCAATCAACGGTGTTTTGATCGTAGTGCGTTTCATGGTGATGATCCTTTGGTGGGGAATCGGCCAGGAATGTCTGTCCGTGCTTGATATACGGGCGTGGGGGCAGGCTGGATGCAGTGCGTGGGAAAATATTCTGCCGAACCTGATCCCTGTAGGAGCGAGCTTGCTCGCGATGGGCTCAAAGGCAACGCGTTTATCCAGACAGCCCGCGTCATCGTTGACGTCCATCGCGAGCGAGCTCGCTCCTACAGGGGATGGGTGGCTGGGAACAATGCCGGGGGATATCAGTCCAAAGCACAGTTTTTCGCCGCCCATTGCCGGGCGGCGTTCATAGAGGATGTCTGAATGAAGATTTCACGCGGTTTTGTCCTGGCATCGCTCTTGACCCTGGTGGTCAGCCCGGCCTTTGCCCAGTTCAACCTGAGCGATGCGGCCAATGCCATTTCCGGCATGAAGGGCGGCAATGCCGCGACCGATACCGCGCCGACCCCGGAAGCGGCGGACCTGCTGGGCGCGCTCACTGAATTGAACATCACCCCTCAGCAAGCCCTTGGCGGCGCCGGGGCGATGCTGGGGCTGGCGAAGAACCAGTTGAGTTCGACCGACTACTCGGAACTGGCCAAAAGCGTGCCGGGTATCGACATGCTGTCCGGCGGTGGCGAGCTGGGTGCGCTTGCCGGACTGCTCGGCTCCACCGGCAAGGCCGCAGGCCTGGATAACGCCTTGGGCAACGTCAAGAACACCAATGACCTGAACAATGCCTTTAGCGCCTTGGGCATGGACAGCGGCATGATCGGGCTGTTTACCCCGGTGCTCCTGCAATACCTCGGTCAGCAGGGCGTTGGCGGTTCGCTGCTGAGCAATCTGGGCAGCATCTGGGGCCCGGGCATCGGCACCGGTAGCTGATTCAGCGGCGCTCGGTGCGCAAGGCGTCGATGTGCCGGTCCTTTTCGATCCAGAGCTGGTTGACCCAGTTCTGGGTTTTTTCGCGAAACAACGGATCGTTTTCGTAGTCGCCCTGCCACAGCGCGGGGTCGAGTTCGCGGGTCTGGATATCGATGATGACCCTTGGCACATTGCCGCTGATCAAGTCCCAGAACCCCGGAATGTTCTGCTGCGGGTAAACCACCGTCACATCGAGGATCGCGTCCAGCTGTTCACCCATCGCCGCCAGCACAAAGGCCACTCCGCCGGCCTTGGGCTTGAGCAGATGATTGAACGGTGACTGTTGCTGGGCACGTTTCGCCGCCGTGAAGCGGGTGCCTTCGAGGTAGTTGACCACCGTCACCGGTTGGCGCTTGAACAGTTCACAGGCCTGTTTGGTGATCTCCAGATCCTTGCCCGCCAGTTCCGGGTGTCTGGCCAGAAACGCCTTGCTGTAGCGCTTCATGAACGGATAATCCAGCGCCCACCACGCCAGGCCCAGGAACGGCACCCAGATCAGCTCTTTCTTGAGGAAGAACTTGAAGAACGGCGTACGCCGGTTTAGCGTCTGGATCAGCGCCGGGATGTCGACCCAGGATTGATGGTTGCTGATCACCAGGTACGAGGTGTCACGGCGCAGATCGTCACCGCCGCGGATGTCCCATCGGGTGGGGATACACAGGCGGAAGATCAGCTTGTCGATCTCGGACCAGGTCTCGGCAATCCACATCACCGACCATGAAGCGTAATCGCGAAAGCGGCCAGGCAGGACCAGCTTGAGCAGGGCAAACACCATCAGCGGTCCGATCAGCACCAGGGTGTTGAGCAGAAGCAGCAGGGTCACGAAACAGCCGGTGAGCAGGCGGCGCATAAGTCACTCGTGGAAGCGGTTGGGCGCGCAATGATAAGCAGCTTCGGGCGACAGGCCAAATCGGTGGTGACGAATGTTTCACCTTTGGGCCGGTAACCTTGTGGGAACGATCAAGCGAACGGCGGTCTAAATTCCCGCTGTTCACTCTCATGGAAGCCCATCACGTGAAATCCCTCCTTGCAGTGCTCTCCCTCATCGCCCTGCCGGTCATGGCCGCTGAACCCACCCTCTATGGGCGTTACGAATACATTGCCCTGCCGGAAATCGGCGGGCAGGTCCTCAAGGCGAAAATGGACACCGGCGCCCTGACCGCGTCGCTGTCGGCCAAGGACATCGAAACCTTCAAGCGTGACGGTGAGGACTGGGTGCGTTTCCGCCTTGGCACCAAGGATGCGAACAACCAGGTCTACGAACACAAGATCGCGCGCATCAGCAAGATCAAGACCCGCTTCGAAGAGGAGGATGACGAGGCGGCAGCACCCACCAAGCGGCCGGTGGTTGATCTAGAATTGTGCCTGGGCAACGTCAAGCGCACGGTCGAGGTCAACCTCACCGATCGCAGCAGCTTCAACTATCCATTGTTGATCGGCGCCAAGGCCTTGCGTGAGTTTGGGGCGGCGGTGAACCCGGCTCGGCGGTTTACGGCCGACAAGCCGGATTGCTGATCTTTTGAAGGCTTAAATCTTCGGCATCGTCGCAATCATCGAAGGTCGCTGACTCACCTCGAAATACCACTGCGCGAGTTGCGGATTCGCCGTACGCCAATCCAGATCCGGGTGGCGCAGATCCAGGTAACCCAGTGCACAGGCTACGCTGATCGCAGCCACGTCGAAATGGCAGGTCAGCTCGGCAATCGCGTCTTTTTCCAGCAGCGCCAAGGCACGGCGGATTTTGTCGCGCTGGCCGTCGAGCCATTCGTCCCAGTGTTTCTCCGGGGCGCGCAGGGCGACTTCGTAGCGCACCAGCACGGCTGCGTCCATGATTCCGTCGGCCAGCGAAGCGAGGGTCAGGCGCCGCCAGCGGGCCGAGCCTTCGCGGGGGATCAGCGGATTGCCGACGTGCTGCTGATCGAGGTAGTCGAGGATGACCCGGCTGTCGTGGATGACATTGCCATCGGCCAGGCGCAGCGCCGGGATTTTACTCAGGGGGTTGTCGTCGATCAGGGTCAGGTCCGGGCTGACAGGGGTGAGTACGCTGTTTTGCAACGCCACGCGGTTCTGTTGACCGGTTTCGTGCAACAGCACCATGACTTTGCGAACGAAGGGAGAGAGCGGGTTGTGGTACAGGGTCATGCTCGGGGCGGACATGGCAACGTCTCGATCGGTGGCAGTGTCGGGCAGCATAGCGCGTTGTGGCGGGAGCTCAATATCCCTTGTAGGAGCGAGCTCGCTCGCGATGCACCCGAGAACACCTCGGGGTATCAGTCTTCCAACATCATCGTTGACGACCATCGCGAGCAAGCTCGCTCCTACAGGGTGGCAGGAGGCCCCGCAGGGCAACAGCGGCGGGGATGCCCAAGCCGAGCCAGCTCAGCGAATCCCACACACCATCCCCGAGCAACGCGGCAAACAACCCTGCCGCGCTGAACAGGGCGATGACGATTGGGGTGCTGAACACTTTCCAGAAGTTCGACTGCCGGGGCTTCATGCCACGCTCTCCGCTTTTTCCAGCACAGGCCGGGCAGCCTTGCGCCGCACTACCCACAGGTACACCCCGCTGCCGAGCACGATGATGGTCAGCACATCCAGGGTCGCCCAGAGGATTTTCATCGGCATGCCGCCGTAGTCACCGAAGTGCAGTGGCTGCGACATGCCCATGACGTCCATGTACCACGGTCGTTCGGCCACGGCGGTGACTTGCAGGGTGCTGGCGTCGATCAGTACGGGTGTCAGCAGGTGTGAAGTCAGGTGCGTGCTGCCTTTCATGAACACCGCGTAATGGTGCTCGCTGGAAAACCGCGTGCCGGGGAAGGCGATGAAGTCCGCCTGCATGCCCGGCGCAACCTCCTCGGCGATGTCGAGCAGACGGGTGGCCGGTGCCAATTGCGTCAGGGGTGGCGCATCGCGGTATGGCGCGACCATCGCGCTCAGGCTGTCGTTGCGCCACGCGGCAATGATCAGGTCGGCGCTGGCACTGACCACACCCGTCACGCCGACCACCAGTGCCCAGGTCAATGTCACCACACCGATCAGGTTATGCAGGTCGAGCCAGCGCAGGCGCGTGGATTTGTCCTGGCGCACGGTGGCGAACTTCAAGCGACGCATGAACGGCAGGTACAGCACCGTGCCGGAAACGATCGCAACAACGAATAGAACCCCCATGAGCGCCAGCAGCAACTTGCCCGACAAGCCGGCGAACATGTCCACGTGCAGACGCAGCATGGTCAGCATGAAGCCGCCGTTGGCCGATGGCGTTTCCAGCGCTTCGCCGGTACGGGCATCGAGCATGAAGGTATGGGACGAGTTCGGCTCGGTGCCGGCGGTCGCGGCCATGATCGTCAGCACCGCGTTGGGCTCATCGTCCTCGAAGCCGAAGTACTGCATGACTTCACCGGGGCGATGTCTCTCGGCCGCCTCTGCCAGTTGCTGCAAATTCAGGTGTGGGGTGTCCGCCGGCATTGCCTTCACTTCGGGTGCATTGCCCAGCAAGTGGTCGATCTCGTGGTGAAAGATCAACGGCAGGCCGGTCAGCGCCAGCAGCAACAGGAACACCGTACAAACCAGGCTGGTCCAGGTATGGACAGCGGACCAGCGGCGAATTGTTTTACTTTTCATTTCATGGCCTTCAGAAAAACCAAAGCCGTCCACGAAGGACGGCCTGGTCGTTGGGCGTGTCAGCTCAAGGCGTTACCACTTGTAGTCGACGCTGGCCATTACGTTGCGACGATCGCCGTAATAGCAGTAGAAACCATCACAGGTCGAAATGTATTCCTTGTCGAATACGTTATTGGCATTGACCGCAACGCTGACGCCCTTGAGCGAGCTGTTCAGGCGACCCAGGTCGTAGTGGACGGCAGCATCGTAGACGGTATAGGAGTCGGAGTGGCCGTCTGATTTATCGCGTACGAACTCCATGCTGCCGATAGCGATGTTGTCGGTTTCTCCGACGTAGCGCACGCCGAAACCAAGTCCGAAACCATCGAGAACCCCGGTATGCCAGGTGTAGTCAGCCCAGGCTGAAGCCTGATTTTCCGGAGTCAATGGCAGAGGACGGTTTTGGTCCAGTGGACTGGTGACTTTGGTCATCTTGGTGTTGGCGTAGGTATACGCGGCAGTCAATTTCAAGTTCTCGTTGACGTTGCCAATTGCTTCCAGCTCGAAGCCACGCACTTTGGCTTCACCCAGTGGACGCGATACGCCGAGAGTGTCATTGAGCACGATGTCTTTGCGGGTCAGGTCATAGGCAGCTGCTGTAAATAGCATATCGCTGCCTGGAGGCTGGTACTTGATACCCACTTCGTATTGCTTGCCAGTGCCAGGGCGGAACGCCTCACCATTGGCGCCACCGGGTTCGGCTTGAAATGACTCGGCGTAGGAGATGTAAGGTGTGAAACCGGAGTCGAAGACATAGCTAAGGGCCGCGTTGCCGGTGAAGGCCGTGTCGTCGCGGGTGTCCTTGGCATTGTTCATGTTGTAGAAAGTCGTATCGGTGTGCAGCCAGTCCTGGCGGCCGCCCAAAGTCAGGCGCCAGTTGTCGAGGGCTATCTGGTCCTGAATGTACAGGCCTGTGTCATGGGTTTTCTGGTTGTAATCATTGAACGCGGTATAGCTGACGTTACTGAAGTCCTGGCCGTAAATCGGAGTGTTGATATTGCTGGGCGGCGCGCTGCCGAACAGCCATTTGTAATTGGTATTCACACGTTGGTGGTCAAGGCCCAGCAGCAGTGTGTGCCTGATTGAGCCGGTGTCGAAGTCTGCCTGGAAATTGTTATCCACGGCGAACTGGCTGATGTCTTCGTTGACGATGTTGGCACCTCGGGCCACCGTGCCATCGTCACTGACCGAACCGTTAAAACCGCCAGCGGTTATGCCTTGGAAGGACAGGTCGCTCTTGGTGTAGCGCAGGTTTTGACGGAACTGCCAAACGTCGTTCATCTGGTGCTCAAATGCATAACCCAGCGCGTAATAGGTTTTGTCGTAGAACTCCCAGTTCGGATCACCGAGGTTCTCGTGGAATTTCACCTCGCCAGCAGGCGTTGAAAGTTTGGTGCCTTGTACTGGAAGGAACTGGCTGGTGTTGCTGGTATCGTCACGATTGAACTGGCTGAGCAAGGTCAATTTCGTGTCCGGGTCAATATTCCAGGTCAGGCTGGGCGCGATGTTGTAACGCTTGTCTTCGTTGTGATCGATGGTGGTGTTGCTATCACGCACCACACCGCTGACGCGGTATAAAAATCGCCCTTCATCGTCAATTGGACCGGTGCTATCGAAACTGATCTGCTTGCGCTGATAGCTGCCAATCTGCAATTGCACTTCGTTGCTTGCAAACTCCTCAGGGCGGCGGCTGACCATGTCGATCAATCCACCGGGAGGTGTCTGGCCGTAAACTGAAGACGCAGGGCCTCGCAGCAAGGCTACGCGCTCCAGATCCCAGGTTTCAATCTTCGGCATGGCGTAAGTGCCCTTTGGCAGCGGCAAGCCATCGAGGAACTGGGTGGGTTCAAATCCGCGCACTTTTAGCCATTCGGCACGGCTATCGCTGCCATAGCTGCTGGCCACAACCCCGGGCATGTAACGCACAGCGTCATCCAGGTTCTGTACTGCGCGGTCCTGCATCTGCTCACGAGTGGCAACAGAGATCGAGCGCGGAACTTCGGCGAGCGTCGTATCGGTTTTGGTCCCGGCTGCTGTGCGATTGGCGAGATAGCCTTGCACGGGGCCCCAAGCACTTTCATCGTCACCGTTCTGTCCGGTAATGCTTGTGACCGGCAAATCAAGGGTGCCTTCCGGTACCGCCACCAGGCTGTAGGTGCCTGCACTGCTCTGCTCCAGTTGCAGGCCGGTACCACGCAGGGCTTCACGCAGGGCGCCGGCTGCGTCGAACTGGCCTTTGACTGGCGCCGAGGTTTTGCCCACAGCCAGGGATGGGTTCAACGCCAGGGCCAAGCCGGCCTGGCTGGCGATCTGGTTCAGGGTGTTGGCCAACGGAGCGGACGGCAAGTTGTAGGCGCGAACGCTGGAAGCCTGTTCAGCGGCGAACAGTGGGCTGCTGGCCAAAGGGGCGCACAAGGCAATGGCGAGCGCCAGCAAACCGGGGCGCAACAGGGTGTCTAGCGAACGGGGCATACGGCGGCTCCTGAATGGAAATATTTCTCAATTGCCTGTGTGCCGAGCGAGAATTGAAAAGTGATAGGGATGGATAAAAATAATTTCGATTCAGTCTTTGGCTTTTGTAGGCGCTGGCTTGCCAGCGATGCGCTCACAAGCACCGCGTAGATCCAGTGAGCGGCGTGGATGCCTGTTCAGGGTTTGTTGCCGGCCTTGGCCACGACCTTCACCCACCATTGCGTGTGCTGTTCGATCTGCACCGGCAGGGTTGGCAGCAGGGCATTGAGCGCCAGGTCGGTATCGCGCAGCGGGAAACTGCCGGTGATGCGCAG
Organism: Pseudomonas sp. WT-JTC; assembly: GCF_056711565.1. NCBI lineage: Bacteria > Pseudomonadati > Pseudomonadota > Gammaproteobacteria > Pseudomonadales > Pseudomonadaceae > Pseudomonas > Pseudomonas sp. WT-JTC. The sequence continues at coordinate 6,130,537 of NZ_CM160042.1, read as the reverse complement.
GTCGGCTACCTCCGGCGCGACGCCGACGTAACCGTTTCGATAGCGGCCGATTTCATGCACCAGATCTTCCAGCCGCGTGTTGTCTACCACCAGCATGCCGCGGGTCCAGGCATCCGCGCCGAGGTTGACGGCCAGAACCGGGCCCAGGCCGTTGTTGCGGATCAGCACCTGCTGGCCTTCGCGCAGGATCTGTTCGTCCGGATTGGACTCCGGATGAACCGCCACGGCCGACTGCAACACGCTCAGGCGTGTGCCTTCTTCTTCGCGCTTGACCAGAAACCGGGTACCCAGCGCACGCATACTGCCTTCGCGGGTTTCGACGATGAACGGCCGGGGATCGCCATGACCGGTTTCCACCAGGATTTCGCCTTCCTGAAGCACGATGCGTCGCTGCCTTTCATCGAAGCGCACATCCAGGGCACTGTGGGTGTTGAGATTGATCAGCGTGCCATCAGCCAGGCGCAAGGTGCGCTGCTCGCCAACGGCGGTGCTCTGGTCGGCCAGCCAATAGTCGATCGGCAGGTAACGTGGCCCGGTGAACAGCGCCAGGCCGATCACCGCAACGATACCGGCCACACCACTGCCAAGTTTGCGCACCCGTCGACGAATGCCTTCGCGCGATTGCAGCAGGGCCGTGCGAGCCGGGCCGCTGGCCACGCTGAAACGCTGGTCGAGCATGCCCAGTTGGCGCCAGGCGCGGGCGTGTTCTTCGTGGGCCGCGTGCCACCTGGCGAACTCTTCGCGCTCCACCGGGTTGGCGGAATCCATGGACAATTGCCAGGCAATCGCCGCGTCGAGCACCTTGGCCGATACCGGTTTGGAACCGAGCGGATTCATGTCGGCTCACCATATAGCGCGATGTAGCACTGGCGAATACCCTGGGCCAGGTACTGGCGCACCCGCGGCACCGACACGCCGAGACGCTCGGCGATTTCCGCGTGGCCGAGGCCGTCGAGACGGTTGTAGAGGAACGCCGCCCGGGCCTTGCTGGAGAGCTTGCCGAGCAATCGATCGATGTTTTTCAGGTCTTCGAGGATCATTTGCTGTTCTTCCGCCGACGGTTGTTCGGCTTCGGGAACCAGCATCAACTCAGTGAGGTAAGCCTGCTCCAGCGCGGCACGCCGGAAATAATCGAACAGCAGGCCCTTGGCAATCGCCACCAGGAATGCCCGGGGCTCGCGCGGGGCCTTCAGTTCTTCGCGGCCCAGCAAGCGCACGAACGTGTCCTGGCTCAGGTCTTCGGCGCGTTGTGGGCAGGCGACGTTGCGTCGAAGCCAGGCCAATAGCCAACCGCGATGGTCGCGATATAACGCACCGACGAGCTCACTTTGAGGGCTTGGGACTGACGACACGCCGCATTACCGATTGGGAAATATTAACTAACGAGAACTGTTCGCGATTGTGGCAGAGGCAGGGGAGGTAAGCAATTGGCGTTGGTCGGGTGGGAGTTTAGCGACGGCCCCTGTAGGAGCGAGCTTGCTCGCGATGGACGCGAACGGTGACGCGTGCTGTCTGGAAAAATGCGTCGCCTTCAAATTCATCGCGAGCAAGCTCGCTCCTACAGGGGGGGGCCTGAAGGTCAGAAGGAGGGCGCCTGCTGCCGGCGCTTCCACTGACTTAACCGCTGCTGCAAATTCAACGGGCTATGAATCTGCTGCTGCCGCGCGCGGCTGAACAGAATCAGCGCCAGTTCAGCGGTGGCCAGGGCGTCGGCGCTGGCGTGGTGGCGCTCGAAGACTTCAAGCTTGAACCAGTCGATCCAATCGTCCAGCCCCGCCTCGCGAATGTGTGCCTGGGGGCACAGCAGGGGTGCAATGTCCGCCACGTCCAGAAACGGATGCTGCAACTTGAAACCCAGATGATCTTTCAGCGCACGGCCGAGCATGTGCTGGTCAAACGGCGCGTGGAAGGCCAGCACCGGACTGTCACCGAGGTACTCCATCAGGTCGAGCAGCGCTTCTGCCGGGTCGCTGCCTGCCGCAATGGCGCTGGGGCCAATACCGTGGATCAGCACGCTGGGGCCGAGTTTTACTTGCGGGTATTGCAGGGTGCGCTCGAACTGCTGGCGAAAGTCGATGGCCCCGTCCTCGATCACCACCGCGCCGATGGACAACACGTGGTCCTTGTTCAGGTTCAACCCGGTGGTTTCCAGATCGAGCACCACCCAGCGCTGCTCGCGCAGACTGCACTGCGCTAGGTCGGCAGCAGTCGGCAAGCGTTCCAGCCGATGTTGCAGATGGGCAGGCAAGGTGGGTGGCGTCGGGCGCAACCAGGAAAACAGACTCATAGCTGATACCGCAAGGTCAGGCTGCTTTGCAGGCGTTGTGCCTGGCGCAGGGACTCACGCAGGATGCGTCGGTCCAGATGGTTGAGGCTGTCGGGATCGACCCGGTTCGAGTAGGGAAAATTCTCTCGGGTCTGTAGTTGATGTTGCTGCATGCGGGTTTGCTGGATGAAGTGATAGGCCTCTTCGTACGCGGCACCGTCCAGGGGGTCGATGACTTCCCTGGCGACCAACTGGCGAAAACGCTCCAGTGTGTTGTTCGCTTCGATACCGTGAGCCAGGGCCAGCAGCCGGGCACCGTCGACAAAGGGTGCCAAGCCCTGAATCTTCAGGTCCAGGCTGGCCTTTTCGCCATTTTTGCGTGTCAGCACGAACTCGCGGAAACGCCCTACGGGCGGGCGATTGCGCAGCGCATTTTCGGCCATCATGCGCTGGAACAAGCGGTTGTCACCGACCTGATCGAGAATGCCCCGACGCAACTGCTCGCAGCTTTGTTCGCTGCCCCAGACCACGCGCAAATCGAAATAGATGCTCGAACCCAGCAGGTTCTCCGGGGTTGCCTCGCGGATAAACGCCGCAAAGCGTCGCGCCCACTCGGCCCGGGACAGGCACAGCTCCGGGTTGCCGGCCATGATATTGCCCTTGCACAAGGTGAAGCCGCACAGCGCCAGGCTCTGGTTGATCTGCTGGGCAATGGGCAACAGCTTGCCGCGAATCTCGGCGGCATGGGCCGCATCCCTGGCTTCGAACAGAATGCCGTTGTCCTGATCGGTGTGCAGGGTCTGCTCGCGGCGGCCTTCACTGCCGAAACACAGCCAGCTGAACGGCACGCCGGGGTCGCCTTTTTCGGCGAGGGTCAGTTCGATCACCCGGCACACGGTGTGGTCGTTGAGCAAGGTGATGATGTGGGTGATCTGCGTCGAAGACGCGCCGTGGGCCAGCATCCGCTCGACCAACTGGCCGATTTCGCCCCGCAGCGCCACCAGGTTTTCCACTTTCTGTGCATTGCGGATAGTGCGGGCCAGGTGCACCAGGTCGACCCGTTGCAGGGAAAACAGATCGCGCTCGGAAACCACGCCGCACAAGCGTTGGTCTTTGACCAGGCAGACATGGGCGATGTGACGCTCGGTCATGGCAATCGCGGCGTCGAATGCACTGTGATCCGGCGACAGGAAAAACGGCGCCCGGGTCATGTGCCTTTCGATGGCTTCATTGAAATCACTGCTGCCATCGGCCACGGCCTGACGCAGGTCGCGCAGGGTGAAAATCCCCTGTGGCGCCTTGAGTTCATCGACCACCACGATGCTGCCGACCTGTTGTTCGTGCATCAGCGTCACGGCTTCGCGCAACGGCGTCTGCGGGGCGCATGTCACCGGGTGGCGCATGGCCAATTCGCCCAGTCGGGTATTGAGCGAATATTGGGTGCCGAGGGTTTCCACGGCTTTTTGCTGCACTTGCTGGTTGACCTGATCCAGCAGGCTACTGACGCAACGCAGGGCGAAGTTGCGGAAGGTGTCCGATAGCGAAAACAGGCGGATGAACGCCGGCTTGTTCAGTTGCAGGCAGAAGGTGTCCTCGCCGGCCAGGTGCTCGGTGCGGGTCGCCCGCTCACCCAGCAATGCCGCGAGTGGGAAACATTCGCCGGTGGTGATCTCGAAGACCGTCTCGGTGCCACCTTTTGCCGTATGCGGACGTTCGCCCACGACCCGGCCTTGCTTGACGATATAGAAGTGCTCGACCGGGCCGTCGGCGGGTTTGATGATGCTCTCGCCAGGGGCGTAGAAACGCAGCTGACATTGCTCGACCAGATACGCCAGGTGAGCGTGTTCCATCTGATTGAAGGGCGGGAAGCGCTGAAGGAATTGCAACGTGCCCTGGATGTTCTGCAACACCGCGGTTTTCCCTGCCTGTGTGAAGGCGTCCGCTTTACTCATAACCATTACCGCAGTCTTTTTTGAATTGTTGTTGTCGGATGACTCAACCATGGTCGGCCCCTACGGTCAGGGTGCCCATTGGACGTAAGTCTAGGTAGGCAATGAGTGTGACGGAATGTCAGAAAAACCTTACGCAATTGAGAGAAAAATCGCTCTATCCTGCTATAGGAAAAGTCTCCGACGAAGTGCAAATTGAAGGTCTCTTAGCGATGTCTCACCACTGTGCTAGGGAATTGAACTGAACATGTAGGGAACGCCATGTCCGACCACGATATTTTGAGTGACGCCGAGCGGGAAGCGCTCAGTGCCGTCATGCTGGAACCTGACTTGCCGCCGCAACGGGTGCTGATCGTCGACGATGATAAAGACGCCCGGGAGCTGTTGTCAGAGATCCTCGAGTTGCAGGGCGTTCGCTGCATGACTGCAGTCAGCGGCGAAGCGGCATTCAATATCCTGGTGGCTGAGGCAGAGATCAAAAAGCCCTCGATCGGTTTGATGATCACCGACCTGCGGATGGGCCATGTAGACGGGCTGGATCTGATCCGCCAGATACGTGAATCGGTTCGGGCGGCGTTGCCGATCATCATTGTCTCGGGAGACGCCGACGTGAAGGATGCAATCGCCGCGATGCATTTGAGCGTTGTGGACTTTCTGCTCAAGCCGATTGATGCCGAGCACCTGGTGGCACTGGTAAAGCACGAACTGGACATTAAATAACTGATTTTCTGTAATTATTAATTACAGGTTTTAGTTGTTTTTGTTAATTCAAATTGTAAATGAAGTTGTTCGTTTTATTTGCGAAAAAACTCCTCACAAATAGCTTGTATGTTCTTTCGGTGATTCAGTTATCGTGCGCTGCGTTGAAAGCCAATGCAGGCATTTATCTAATGTCGTCCGTGGTTTATGGGAACTGTCGTAGCGCTATAAAAGTTACCGATTTTACTCCCCCTGCTTTAGTGGTTTGAGCATGCCGGTGGTCGTCGTGTATTCAATCTGCGGTTAGTTCGTGCAGACAAAATACTGTCAAAGATCAGGTCATCGCTCTTCCCGGGTTGTGTGGGTGTGTATCGCAATGAGGACGATATGATAAAGAAAATGGAATTTCGCGATCTTGTACTTATTATCGGTGTGACAGTCATGTGGGGCAGCAATTTTACGGTAATTGATATCAGTCTTGACGGTATCGATCCGTTCATATTGACCGCGTTGCGCTTTACTTTCTGTGCGCTGCCGCTGGTGTTCTTCATCCCGAAACCGAAAGGTGTCAGTACGTTTGTAACTATTCTCTACGGTCTGTTGTTTGGTATCGGAATGTGTTGGCTGATGAACTATGGCATGTTTCTTGGCGTTAGTGCCGGCGTGACATCTTTGCTCTTGCAGTTCAGTGCTTTTTTCACGGTCATCTGGGGGGTGCTGCTGTTTGGCGAGAAAATGACGGGAATACAAGTGGCCGGCATTCTCATGGCGTTGCTGGGGCTGATGTTCATTATTCATGTAACAGACGGTTATGCCGAAAGTCTTGGACTTTTTCTGATACTCCTCGGCGCACTGTTCTGGAGTTTGTGCAATGTGCTGGTCAAGAAAAGCAAAGTGGTTGATATATTTTCCTTTGTCGTTTGGTCGAGTCTGTATGCAACACCTCCTCTATATCTGATGACTTACTGGGTCAAGGGAGCGGCCCCTTTCCAGGCGTTGCTAACAGACATGACTGCTCCGGTGCTGGTATCTGTCCTGTTCCAGGCCTATGTGGCGACGGTATTCGGGTATTGGGTGTGGAACCGAATGATTGAGAAGTATCCGGCGAGCCAGGTTGCACCGTTGTCAGTGATTGTTCCGATATCGGGTATCTTGACGTCGTGGTATGTACTCGACGAACCCATTGGTGGCGAAAAACTGTTTGCTCTCGTCATCACAGTCGTTGGAATTGCTTTGTTCATGAATGCATCGAAAATAGGCCATCACATCGCTGCCAGCGCGTTGCGTTACAGGAAGTAGCTCTACATTCTCAGGACGCAGAAACAAAAATCCCCCGGTTTTTCAACCGGGGGATTTTTGTAGAGAGAGCGGGCTTACAACCCGTTCTTCGCTTTGAACTCGCGACGACGACGGTGCAGGACCGGCTCGGTGTAGCCGTTCGGCTGTTTGGTGCCTTCGACCACCAGTTCGACCGCCGCCTGGAAGGCGATGTTGCTGTCGAAGTTCGGGGCCAGCGGGCGGTACAGCGCGTCGCCGGCGTTCTGACGGTCAACCACCGGCGCCATGCGCTTGAGGCTTTCCATGACCTGGTCTTCGGTGACGATGCCATGGCGCAGCCAGTTGGCGATGTGCTGGCTGGAAATACGCAGCGTTGCACGGTCTTCCATCAGGCCGACGTCGTTGATGTCCGGCACCTTCGAACAGCCGACGCCCTGGTCGATCCAGCGCACCACATAACCGAGAATGCCCTGGCTGTTGTTGTCCAGTTCGTTCTTGATCTGTTCGGCGGTCCACTGCGGGTTCACCGCCAGCGGGATGGTCAGGATGTCGTCCACCGAAGCATGCGCACGTTTGGCCAGTTCGGCCTGACGGGCGAACACGTCAACCTTGTGGTAATGCAGCGCGTGCAGCGCAGCGGCAGTTGGCGATGGTACCCAGGCGGTGTTGGCACCGGCCAGCGGGTGAGCGATTTTCTGTTCGAGCATCGCCGCCATCAGGTCAGGCATGGCCCACATGCCCTTACCGATCTGTGCGCGACCTTGCAGGCCGGTGCTCAGACCGATATCGACGTTGGAGTTCTCGTAGGCGCCGATCCATTTTTCCGCCTTCATGTCCGCCTTGCGCACCATGGCGCCTGCTTCCATGGAGGTGTGGATTTCATCGCCCGTGCGGTCGAGGAAACCGGTGTTGATGAACACCACGCGCTCGCTTGCCGCCTTGATGCAGGCCTTGAGGTTGATTGTGGTACGACGCTCCTCGTCCATGATCCCGACTTTGAGGGTATTGCGCGGCAGGCCCAGCACGTCTTCGATGCGACCGAACAGCTCGTTGGTGAACGCTGCTTCTTCAGGGCCGTGCATCTTCGGCTTCACGATATAGACCGAGCCGGTGCGGCTGTTCTTGCGCGAGCTGTTGCCGTTGAGGTTGTGGATCGCCGACAGGCAGGTCACCAGGCCGTCGAGAATGCCTTCCGGCACTTCATTGCCATCCTTGTCGAGGATCGCGTCGATGGTCATCAGGTGACCGACGTTACGCACGAACAGCAACGAACGACCGTGCAGGCTCAGTTCACTGCCATCGACAGCGGTGTAGGTGCGGTCGGCGTTCATGGTACGGGTAAAGGTCTGACCGCCCTTGGCGACGCTTTCGGACAGATCGCCCTTCATCAGGCCGAGCCAGTTGCGGTAGATCACCACCTTGTCATCAGCGTCGACGGCGGCAACCGAGTCTTCGCAGTCCATGATGGTGGTCAGCGCGGCTTCCATCAGGATGTCTTTGACACCGGCGGCGTCGGTCTGGCCGACCGGGGTGCTGGCGTCGACCTGGATTTCGAAATGCAGGCCGTTGTTTTTCAGCAGGATCGCGGTTGGTGCAGTGGCATCGCCCTGGAAGCCGATCAGTTGAGCGTCGTTGCGCAGGCCGGTGTTGCTGCCGCCTTTAAGGGCGACTACCAGTTTGCCATCAACGATCTTGTAGCCGATGGAGTCGACGTGGGAGCCGGCCGCCAATGGCGCCGAGTCGTCAAGGAAGGCGCGGGCGAAGGCGATGACCTTGTCACCGCGTACCTTGTTGTAGCCTTTGCCTTTTTCCGCGCCGCCAGCTTCGCTGATGGCGTCGGTGCCGTAGAGCGCGTCATACAGCGAACCCCAACGGGCGTTCGAGGCATTGAGCGCAAAGCGGGCATTCATCACCGGCACCACGAGTTGTGGGCCGGCCATGCGGGCGATTTCGTCATCGACGTTTTGCGTCGTCGCCTGGAAATCGGCCGCTTCTGGCAGCAGATAACCAATGTCTTGCAGGAAGGCTTTATAGGCCACGGCGTCGTGCGGTTGACCGGCACGCGCTTGGTGCCAGCCATCGATACGAGCCTGGAAATCATCGCGTTTGGCGAGTAGGGCTTTGTTCTTCGGCGCCAGGTCATGGATGACCTTGTCGGCACCGGCCCAGAACTTATCGGCGGTGAGGCCGGTACCGGGAATGGCTTCGTTGTTCACGAAGTCGAACAGGACTTTGGCGACCTGCAGGCCACCGACTTGAACGTGTTCAGTCATTGCTTGCCTCACTCTGCTCAGCTATTTCGCTTTTCAGCTCTTCAATTTAACAATGAAGCCTTTGGCCATTTAAACCACAAACCCCTCTACCAGTACATGCCCATGACGGGCGGCTGGGTTGGGACCAATCAACGGCTTGGGGCCTTGCTGACAGGGCTTTCAGGGTTGCGAACGTGCCTGCGGCAGACATCGATCCAACATTATGTAGTGCGCGCTGCGGCATACTACATGATGAATTGCGGTTGTGAAAATTAGACTAATTACGTCGTTCTGCGACCCCATGACGCATTGCGGTCACGTCGGGGATCGTGATGTTCTCAAAAAACTATTGGATTGTTCCAGTTAAATATCAAAAGTTGTACACGATTTGTTGTGTCTTTCGCCTCGGTGGTGCCTGCATTCGCGAGCAAGCCCGCTCCCACAAGGGCCAGCGCAATCATTGTGGGAGCGAGCCTGCTCGTGAAGGCGCCGGACCTGTCGGCGCAGGTTCAACCCTTGCCTATACTTGTTTTTCCAAAACAGAAAACATGACCAGAGGGCTGCGCCATGGACCATCTCGTACTCACCGTTTTTGCTCCGGACAAGCCCGGGCAAGTCGAGCGCATTGCCCAATGCATTGCCGAGCACGGCGGCAACTGGCTGGAAAGCCGCGTGTCGCGCATGGCGGGACAATTCGCCGGCATTCTGCGGGTGGGCGTACCGGCCGAGGCCTACGACGAATTGGTCGATGCCCTGCAGGGCTTGTCCGCCCAGGGCATTCGCGTGTTGGTCGCCGAAAGCAGCATCGAACAATCCTGCACCTGGAAGCCGATCGCCATGGAACTGGTGGGCAATGATCGACCGGGGATCGTGCGTGACATCACACGCTTGTTGAGCGAGCAGGGGGTGAATCTGGAACGACTGGTCACCGAAGTGCGCCCGGCACCGATGAGCAGCGAGCCGTTGTTCCATGCCGAAGCGATTCTTGCTGTCCCGCTGACGTTGTCGCTGGACGTACTGCAATCGCGCCTGGAAACCCTGGCCGATGATCTGATGGTCGAGTTGGTGCTGCGCAGTGATCCCTGATCAGGTTATCCAAGTTAAACGTGCACCGGCCTGTGGATAACCTGTAGAGACACACCGCCAGGCCACGCCGACCGGGGTTCTTCAGGACTTGATCAAAAAACCAGCAGTTTCAGCCACTTGCGCACAATCGGCGGGGATCACGCTGTGGATAACCTTGGGAAGGATCAACGCAGGCCACGGGAGACGTGGCCTGTAGGGGGTTGTGTGTTTTTTGATCAGCTGCGGCGACGCAAACTGAGCCACGCATCAACGCTGTAAACCGCCAGGCCGGCCCAGATAAACATGAACGCCACCAGGGTGCTGGACGACAAGTGCTCGCCAAACAGCAGGACCGCTTGCAGCAGCACCAGTGTCGGTGCCAGGTACTGGAGAAAACCCAGTGTCGTGTAGGGCAAATGCCGTGCAGCGGCGTTGAAGCAGACCAGTGGCACCAGCGTGATCGGGCCGGCGGCCACCAGCCACCAGGCTTGGGACGTGGTCCAGAATTCGGCCTGGGCGCTGCTGGCCGTCGGGTTGAGCAGCAACCAGCCGAGGGCAATCGGCACCAGCATCCAGGTTTCCACCACGAGCCCCGGCAGTGCCTTGACCGGTGCCTGCTTGCGAATCAGGCCATAGAAGCCGAAGGTCAGGGCCAGCACCAGCGACACCCACGGCAGGCTGCCGACTTGCCAGACCTGTTGCGCCACCCCCACAGTCGCCAGACCGACGGCAATCCATTGCATGCGCCGCAGCCGTTCGCCGAGGATCAGCATGCCCAGCAGCACGTTCACCAACGGGTTGATGTAGTAGCCGAGGCTGGCCTCCAGCATGCGGCCGTTGTTCACCGACCAGACGTAGGTCAGCCAGTTGGCTGCGATCAGCGCACCGCTCAGGGCCAGGATCGCCAGCCGTCGCGGGTTTTCCCGCAGCTCGCGCCACCAGCCGGGATGCTTCCAGACCAGCAGCAACAAGGCACCGAACAGCGCCGACCACAGCACCCGGTGGATGATGATTTCCACGGCGGGCACGCTGGCGATGGCTTTGAAATAGAGGGGGAAAAGCCCCCAGATGATGTAGGCACTCAGGCCTAGAATGTACCCGCGACGCGGGTTGGCGGCTTGCATGCAGAATCCTTGCTTAGGCAGCTAACAAAGAGGGGGATTGTAAGGAGATTTTGTGTGATGTGCTGATACATGTAGGAGCGAGCTTGCTCCGGGCGGCGTTCCGACGATGGTCGTCCACGATAACGCGGGGAACCTGATGCCCCGCGGTGTTCTCTGATTTTTCGCGAGCAAGCTCGCTCCTACAGGGTTTGAGGGTGAATCAGAAGAGTTTGAGTGGCTCTTCATTGAGTGCCGCCAGTTGCTCGCGCAATGCCAGCACCTGATCACCCCAATAACGCTCGGTGCCGAACCACGGAAAGCTGCGGGGAAATGCGGGGTCGTCCCAGCGGCGGGCGAGCCAGGCGCTGTAGTGCATCAGGCGCAAGGCACGCAATGGTTCGATCAAGGCCAGTTCACGCGGGTCGAAGTCGTGGAATTCGTTGTAGCCATCCATCAGTTCCGACAACTGGCTCAGGCAATCCTGGCGATCGCCGGCGAGCATCATCCAGATGTCCTGCACCGCCGGGCCCATGCGGCAGTCGTCGAGGTCGACGATATGGAACATCTCGTCGCGGCACATCATGTTGCCGGGGTGGCAGTCACCGTGCATGCGGATGTTCTGGTGCGGCGTGTTGCTGTAGGCATCTTCCACACGCTTGAGCAGATCGCGGGCCACCGACTCGTAGGCCGGCAGCAGGCTGCGGGGGATGAAGTTGCCGTCGAGCAAGGTATTGAGTGAGTCATGGCCGAAGTTTTTCACCGCCAGTGCTTCACGGTGCTCGAACGGCCGTGTCGAGCCAACCGCATGCAAGCGGCCGAGCAACTGGCCAAGGCGATACAGTTGATCGAGGTTGCCAGGCTCCGGTGCACGGCCGCCACGGCGGGGGAACAGGGTGAAACGAAAACCGTTGTGTTCGTGCAGGGTTTCACCGTTGTGGATCAACGGCGCCACGACCGGCACCTCGCAGTCGGCGAGTTCGGCGGTGAACTGGTGCTCTTCCAGAATCGCTTCGTTGCTCCAGCGTTGCGGCCGGTAGAACTTGGCGATCAGCGGCTCGGCGTCTTCGATACCGACCTGATAGACGCGGTTCTCGTAGCTGTTGAGCGCCAGGATGCGCGCATCGCTGAGAAAGCCGATGCTTTCGACGGCATCGAGCACGAGGTCTGGCGTAAGGGTTTCAAACGGGTGGGCCATGCTGACTCCTGCGCGCAGCAGGTTGCTGCGTCCGGCCAGGCATGGTAGCGCAGACGGCGCGGTTTTAGGGGGTGGGCTTGAGATGTGCGGTGTTTGGGCTGACGCCTTCGCGGGCGAGCCCGCTCCCACACTGGATCGTTGGTGTGCACGCGATCGGTGGCACACCATAGATCACCAGTGGGAGCGGGCTTGCTCGCGAAGAGGGTCTGTCAGGCGCCGACGATCCCGCCGTCTTCCCGGGTAATCGCCATCACCGATGAGCGCGGCTTGCCGTTAGGCAGATGCTCGGGGAAGGTCGAACCGCCATTTTCGCCCGGGTGCTGGATCCCGACAAACAGGGTTTTCTGGTCCGGCGAGAAGCTGATCCCGGTCACCTCACAGCCCACCGGTCCGACCATGAAGCGGCGAATCTCGCCGGTCGCAGGATCAGCGCAGAGCATCTGATTATTACCCATTCCGGCAAAGTCACCGGCGTTGCTCACATCACCGTCAGTCAGGATCCACAAGCGTCCGGCCTTGTCGAAGCCCAGGCCGTCCGGGCTGTTGAACATGTTCTGCGGCGTGATGTTCGACGAGCCGGCCTTCGGTGTACCGGCATGCGCACCCGGGTTGCCGGCCACCACAAACAGGTCCCAGGCAAAGGTGTGCGAGGCGTGATCGTCGCGCTCGGTGCGCCAGCGCAGGATCTGGCCGTAGACGTTCTTCTCGCGCGGGTTCGGTCCGCCCACCGGTTGCCCGTCTTCGCCACGTTTGGCGTTGTTGGTCAGCGTGCAGTAGACCTGGCCATCCTTGGGGCTGACCACGATCCATTCCGGGCGGTCCATGCGCGTGGCTTTCACCACACTGGCGGCGAGACGGGCGTGGATCAGCACTTCAGCCTGATCGGCAAAGCCGCTGCTGGCGTCGATACCGTTCTTGCCGTGGGTCAGTTCGATCCATTCACCTTGGCCTTTCGGGTGATCGGCGTTGCCGTCCCCCGCATCGAAACGCGCCACGTACAAGGTGCCGTGATCGAGAATGTCGCGGTTGGCCTTGGGGTTCTTGTGGTCAATCTTGTCGCGGCTGACGAATTTGTAGATGAACTCACCGCGCTCATCGTCGCCCATGTACACCACGGCATGACCATCGCCAGTTTCGGCCAGGGCGGCGTTTTCGTGCTTGAAGCGCCCCAGGGCCGTGCGTTTGACCGGCGTCGACTTCGGATCAAATGGATCGATCTCCACCACCCAGCCGTGACGGTTGAGCTCGTTGGGGTTCTTGGCCAGGTCGAAGCGCTCGTCGTGCTGGTGCCAGTTGATCTCCTTGCTGGTCGCCACCGCGCCGTAGCGTTTTTGTGCCGGGTCGAATTTCTGCTCCGCGTTGCTGCTGCCGAAACAGTCGGTGAAGTTCTCTTCACAGGTCAGATAGGTGCCCCACGGCGTCTTGCCGTTGGCGCAATTCTGAAAGGTGCCGAGAACGTTCTTGCCGTGGGGATCGGCACTGGTTTTCAACAGGGCATGGCCGGCGGCCGGGCCGCTCATGCTGATCGGGGCATTGCCGTGAATGCGGCGGTTGTAGCGCGAGCCTTGGACGAATTGCCATTGGCCGTTCTTGCGCTGCACTTCAATCACCGACACACCTTCGCAGGCCAGCGCCTTGCGTACATCTTCCGCCGATTGCGGCATGCCGCCGTGAGCGTAGAGGTAGCGGTAGTTGGTGTATTCGTTGTTGATCGCCATCAGCGCCCGGTCTTTTTCGCCCGGGAATTCGAACAGGCTCATGCCGTCGTTGTTGTCGCCGAACTGGGCTTCCTGATGTTCGGCGCTGCCGTTGCCGCTCGGGTCGAACGCCGGGCCATCCTTGTGCAGAGGCTGGCCCCAGCTGATCAGCACCGAGGACTTGTAGCCCGGTGGCAGGGTGATTGCGTCGCTGGTGGCGGCGGGAATGCTGTCGAAACCCAGCAACCGGCTGTTACCGGCGCTGACGCTGGCAGCCATCACACTGCGGCTCAACAGGTTGCCGCCGAGGAACATCGCGGCGCCGCACAGGGCACCTGCGCTGATGAAGCCGCGACGACTGAGGCCGACCATGGTTTCGAGATCGGTGGACTGGTTTTCTTCTAATAGGCTCATTTCAGGCTCCCTGCGGTTTTGCAGACACCTTAATCATGAGTAATGAACCTTTTGTTGCAGTTCTGTTTACAGCGGTGTGCCCAGCAGCACCCTGGACGGCGAAAACTCCACGCGCACCGGCTTGCCGCACGTCAGCCCCAATGCCTGCAGATGCCTCGGTTCGTCCAGGGCACACAGTGTCAGGCCGTTGGGCAGGGTAATGCGCACTTCGCTGGGGCCATCGTCGGCGTCGAGAATTTTTTCGATGGTGCCTTTCAGACAATTGTTTCCATGGGTTTCAACGGAATCGATTCCAAGCACATCGAGCCATCCGGCCTTGATCAATGCCACGACTTCAGTGCCGATTTGCAGTTCCAGGCGCTCGGTGCTGTCGTGGGTGATTTGCGCGTCGACGATCACGCCTTCGGCGACTTCGAGGCGAATCAGGTCGTTGCGTCCCTGAGGTTCGATCGCCATTACCTTGCCGTGCAGCTGATTGCGTGCGCTGGTGCGCAGCATCAAGCGCCCGAGCAGGTCGAGGTCGCTGGCGTCTTCAGCGGCTTCCAGCACTTGAGCCTGTAAGGCTTGCAGCTTCTGGTACAGGCGCAACACGCGCTCGCCTTCGTTGGACAGGCGGGCACCGCCACCGCCCTTGCCACCGACAATCCGCTCCACCAGCGGTTTCTGCGCCAGGTTGTTCAGTTCATCGATCGCATCCCAGGCGGCCTTGTAGCTCAGGCCCGCGCTCTTTGCGGCGCGGGTGATCGAGCCTTGTTCGGCGATGTGCTGCAGCAGGGCGATGCGCTGCGGACGGCGGACAATGTGCTGGGACAACAAGGTGGGCAAAGACATGGCGAGTCGCTTTGGGTGGTGACGATGATGAGGACGTTGGCCGCTTGGGCTGCGCGAGTCAAGTCAGGGTGTCTCGCCGGGTTTGGGCGTGCGGGCCAGGCAATAGACGTCGACCCTCGCCGCACCGGCGTCCATCAGCAGCCTCGCCAGGGCCTGGGCCGTGGCACCCGTGGTCAGTACGTCGTCGATCAGGGCCAGGTGCCGGCCTTTGACGACGGCGCCGGGTGCCAGGGCGAATGCGTTGCGCAGGTTCTTTCGGCGGGCTTCGGCATTCAAGGCCTGCTGGGCGTCGGTGTCCTGGGTTCGCAGCAGCAACCGTTCGTCGCAAGGGATATCGAGACTGGCACTCAACCACTGAGCCAGCATTGCCGCCTGATTGAACCCGCGCTGGCGCAGGCGCCGGCTGGCCAGTGGCACCGGGATCAGCGCATGGGGCCGCTGCAGATCGTCTTCGAAGCGATGTTGCAGGCATTGAACGAGAAGTTCGGCGAGCAGGCGACCAAACGGCCACTTTGCGTTGTGCTTGAAACGGGTGATCAGGCTGTCTACCGGAAAGCTGTAGGTCCAGGGAGCAATCACTTGTTCGAAGGCCGGTGGCTGCTTCAAGCAATGGCCGCAGGTCAGGCCCGCAGCCGGGAGCGGCAGGGCGCAGGTCTGGCAGTGATCGCCGAGCCAGGGCAACTCGGTTTCACAGGCCATGCAGACAGGGAGGGTGCCATCGGCGATTTCATCGCAGAGCAAGCAGTGTTGTTTGTTTTTTAACCAGATGTAAACCGGTCCTTTGTATCGTGGTTGACAGCGCATCGCTCTTCCTTAAATATGCCGAACATCCGTGTCGCGCCTGTGGGTATTCCATTCCCCCGGTCGCCAGCCCAGCATAAATCAAGGAATCGCCCATGAGCGCCAGCACCACTGCAAACCTGCGTCATGACTGGTCTTTGGCCGAAGTCAAAGCACTCTTCGTTCAGCCATTCAACGACCTGTTGTTCCAGGCGCAGACGGTGCACCGCGCGCATTTCGACGCCAACCGCGTCCAGGTGTCGACCCTGTTGTCGATCAAGACCGGCGCCTGCCCGGAAGATTGCAAATATTGTCCGCAGTCCGGTCACTACAATACCGGCCTGGAAAAAGAAAAACTGATGGAAGTGCAGAAGGTCCTCGAAGAGGCCGCTCGCGCCAAGGCCATCGGTTCGACCCGTTTCTGCATGGGCGCGGCGTGGAAGCACCCGTCGGCCAAGGACATGCCTTATGTGCTGAAGATGGTCGAAGGCGTGAAAGCCCTGGGCCTGGAAACCTGCATGACCCTCGGGCGCCTGGATCAGGAGCAGACCGAAGCGCTGGCCAAGGCCGGCCTCGACTACTACAACCACAACCTCGATACCTCGCCGGAGTTCTACGGCAGCATCATCACCACCCGCACCTACAGCGAGCGCCTGCAAACCCTGGCGTATGTGCGTGACTCGGGGATGAAGATCTGCTCCGGCGGCATTCTGGGCATGGGTGAGTCGCTGGACGATCGCGCCAACCTGTTGATCCAGTTGGCCAACCTGCCGGAGCATCCGGAGTCGGTGCCGATCAACATGCTGGTGAAAGTCGCCGGTACGCCGCTGGAAAATGCCGACGACGTCGATCCATTCGACTTCATCCGCATGCTCGCGGTTGCCCGCATCCTGATGCCAAAATCCCACGTGCGCCTGTCCGCCGGCCGCGAAGCCATGAACGAACAGATGCAGGCCCTGGCGTTCTTCGCCGGTGCCAACTCGATTTTCTACGGCGAAAAACTGCTGACCACTGCCAACCCGCAGGCCGACAAGGACATGCAACTGTTCTCGCGCCTGGGCATCCTGCCGGAAGCCCGCGAAGAGCACGCCGATGAAGTGCATCAGGCGGCTATCGAGCAGGCGCTGGTGGAGCAGAAGAGCAGCGAGCAGTTTTACAACGCAGCTATTTGAGCAATCACAGCTTCCACTGGATGAATGCTAAACCCTGTGGGAGCGGGCTTGCTCGCGAAGGCGGTGTATCAGTCAACATCTTTGTTGAATGTCAGACCGTATTCGCGAGCAAGCCCGCTCCCACAAAAAGCTCTATGCCATTTGAAAGTCGAGGCCTGCATGTCTTTCGATCTCGCCGCACGCCTTGCTGCCCGTCGTGCCGAAAACCTCTACCGCCAGCGCCCGCTGCTCGAAAGTCCGCAGGGGCCGCAAGTGGTGGTCGATGGCCAGCCGTTGCTGGCGTTCTGCAACAACGACTACCTGGGCCTGGCCAATCATCCGCAAGTGATCGAAGCCTGGCGCGCGGGTGCTTCGAAGTGGGGTGTGGGCGGCGGGGCGTCACATCTGGTCATCGGCCATAGCACCCCGCATCATGCCCTGGAAGAAGCATTGGCCGACCTGACCGGTCGCCCGCGCGCGTTGCTGTTCACCACCGGTTACATGGCCAACCTCGGCGCGGTCACGGCGCTGGTGGGGCAGGGTGATACGGTGCTCGAAGACCGCCTCAATCATGCGTCGCTGCTCGACGCGGGGCTGTTGTCCGGTGCGCGGTTCAATCGCTATCTGCACAACGACCCGGTGAGCCTGGCCAAACGCCTGGAAAAAGCCACCGGCAATACGCTGGTGGTCACCGACGGCGTGTTCAGCATGGACGGCGATATCGCTGACTTGCCAGCGCTGGCTCGCGAGGCCAAGGCCAAAGGCGCCTGGTTGATGGTCGACGATGCCCATGGTTTTGGACCGCTGGGTGCCAACGGTGGCGGCATCGTCGAGCATTTCGGTCTGAGCCAGGATGACGTTCCGGTGCTGGTCGGTACCCTCGGTAAAGCCTTTGGTACGGCGGGTGCCTTTGTGGCGGGCAGCGAAGAGCTGATCGAGAGTCTTATCCAGTTCGCCCGTCCCTACATCTACACCACCAGCCAGCCACCTGCGCTGGCCTGCGCCACGTTGAAAAGCCTGGAACTGCTGCGCAGCGAACACTGGCGTCGCGAGCATTTGCAGACGCTGATCCGCCAGTTCCGCGCCGGTGCCGAACAGATTGGCCTGGAACTCATGGACAGCTTCACGCCGATCCAGCCGATCATGATTGGTGATGCGGGGCGCGCGGTACGCCTTTCGCAAATGCTGCGCGAACGCGGGTTGATGGTGACCGCGATTCGCCCGCCGACCGTACCTGCCGGCAGCGCCCGACTGCGGGTCACGCTGACGGCTGCCCACAGCGAGGCCCAGGTACAGCTATTGTTAAATGGACTGGCCGATTGCTTTCAACAACTGAAGCCGGAGCCAAGCCATGCGTGATCGTCTGATTCTGCTACCCGGCTGGGGCCTTGGCGTTTCACCGCTGGAGCCTTTGGCGGCGGCCTTGCGCGGCCTGGATGAGCACCTGCATGTCGAGATCGAGCCGTTACCGGAACTGGAGTCGAGCGATCTTCAAGAGTGGCTCGACGAGCTTGATTCGATATTGCCGCAGGACGCCTGGCTTGGCGGTTGGTCCTTGGGCGGCATGCTCGCCTGCGAGTTGGCGGCCCGGCGTGCAGATCGCTGCTGTGGTGTGTTTACCCTGGCCAGCAACGCTTCTTTTGTCGCTCATGAACAATGGGCAAGCGCCATGCCCCGGGAAACCTTCGATGCGTTTCTGGCGGGATGTGGAGCCGATCCGCGCGCGACGTTGAAACGCTTTTCACTGCTCTGCGCCCAAGGCGCCGAAGACTCGCGCGGATTGTCGCGGTTGTTGCTCGGTGGTGCACCGAACACCGCCGCGCCGCTGCTGCTGAGCGGTCTGCAAGTGCTCGCGCAACTGGATACACGACAGGCAATGCAGTCGTTCCGCGGTCCGCAATTGCATCTGTTCGCCGGCCATGACGGGCTGGTGCCAGCGCAAGCGGCGGGCGAGTTGTTGGCATTGCTGCCGGATGTTGAAATCGGTCTGATTGAACAGGCCAGCCACGCGTTTCTCCTGGAAGATCCCCACGGTGTGGCGGGGGCGATCCAGGCCTTTTTGCATGAGTGCGGCGATGACTGATTTATCCCTTCCCAACCTGCCCGGCGCCTTGCCCGACAAGCGCCAGGTCGCCGCTTCCTTCTCCCGCGCAGCGGCGAGCTACGATAGCGTTGCCGAGTTGCAGCGTGATGTCGGCAGCCAATTGCTCAGGCGCTTACCGCAAGACTTCGTACCGCAGCGTTGGCTGGATCTTGGTTGTGGCACCGGGCATTTCAGTCGTGCCCTGGATGAGCACTTTCCGGGCGGTCATGGTGTGGCGCTGGATATCGCCGAAGGCATGCTCAACCATGCCCGGCCATTGGGAGGTGCCACGCACTTCGTGGCCGGCGACGCCGAGCGTTTGCCACTGCAGGATTCGACTTGCGACCTGATCTTCTCCAGCCTGGCGGTGCAGTGGTGCGCGGACTTCGAATCGGTGCTCAGTGAAGCCTTTCGGGTGCTGAAGCCGGGTGGAATTTTCGCGTTTGCTAGTCTGTGTGCAGGGACGTTGTTTGAATTGCGCGACAGCTGGCGGCAGGTCGATGGCATGGTGCATGTCAACCGTTTCCGGGAGTTTGGTGTTTATCAGCAGTTGTGTGCGGCCAGCGGCTTGAGGACGGTCAGTCTGCAAAACCTTGCGCATGTGCTGCATTACCCGGATGTGCGCAGCCTGACCCATGAACTCAAGGCGCTGGGCGCGCACAACCTCAATCCCGGTCGACCGGGTGGCTTGACCGGCCGGGCACGGATTCTGGGTCTGAATGAGGCTTACGAGCAGTTTCGTCAGGCCCAAGGCCTGCCGGCGACTTATCAAGTGGTGTACGCCGTTTTGGAGAAATCCTTATGAGTGCAGCCTATTTCATCACCGGCACGGATACCGATGTTGGTAAGACCACGGTCGCTGCGGGGCTGCTGCACGCGGCACGTTCGGCAGGCTTGAGCACGGCGGCGGGCAAGCCGGTCGCTTCCGGTTGCGATGTGACACCCAAAGGCTTGCGCAATGCCGATGCACTGGCCTTGCTGGCGGAGTGTTCGCTAACACTCACCTATGCACAGGTCAATCCGATGGCCTTCGAACCGGCCATTGCCCCGCACCTGGCGGCGCGAGAGGCCGGGGTGGCGCTGACGGTGCAGTCGTTGCTGGCGCCGATGCGGCAGATTCTGGCCATGCAGGCAGATTTCACCTTGATCGAAGGCGCTGGAGGCTGGCGCGTGCCGCTGGCAGATCAGGACAATCTGTCGGACTTGGCAATGGCGCTGGGTCTGCCGGTGATTCTGGTGGTCGGCGTGCGCTTGGGATGTATCAGCCATGCATTGCTGACGGCCGAAGCGATTGCCCGGGACGGTCTGCAACTGGCGGGGTGGGTGGCCAACATCATCGACCCGAAGACCTCGCGTCTTGAAGAAAACCTTGCCACTCTCGCCGAGCGTCTGCCAGCGCCGTGCCTGGGGCGTGTGCCCAAACTCAAGGCCGTCACGGCCGAAGCGGTGGCCGAGCACTTGCAACTGGACCTGTTGGACTGATGTTTTAGCAATGCGGGCTTTGCCTATGACAAGGCATTGTGCCATTAGTGTTTTTGTCGGGTGTTTTGCCGGCCACTCTGCTTCAATGGCCGCTGTTGATCCTTTGCAAGGACGAGTTCTCCCGTGGAAATCTCAGGAAACAGCGCTTTTTATGCCGGTCTGAGCACTATTCAGACAGGGCAGAACCGTGTCGATCAAGCCGCCGGGCAGATCGCCAACACCACCATTGAACGCTCAGTCACCAGCCAGTCTTCCGAGGCTCAGGTTGATCGCTTGCGTTCTGTCGATCGTAGTCAGCAATCGGACCTGGCCAGCAACGTGGTCGAAATGTCTCAGGGCAAATTTCAGGTGGAACTGGGCGTGAAAGTCGCCAAGGCAGCCGATGAAGTGCTTGGAACCTTGATCGATACCTTCGCTTGATTTTTTACTGAATCCGCACCTTCAAGCGCCGCGCCCGATCGCGGCGTTTTTCTGCGTAAGTCTTTCTTGCTCAACTAATCTTTCCTGTGTGGCGGGCTGCTTCGAACGCGCGGCGGCGTTGCCGTGTGCCTGTGTGTCCAAACCTGCGATGACGAACGGCAAAAGATCGGCGCTTGACAAGATTTGGGCGTAAACGTATGTTTCAAACAACTGTTTGATCGCAACAACAAATCAATGCGGTCGTTCATTCCCGGTTACATCAGCAGAGGTTTATCGCTATGCCTGACTACAAGGCCCCCTTGCGTGATATTCGCTTCGTACGTGACGAACTGCTCGGCTACGAAGCGCACTATCAGAGCCTGCCGGCTTGTGCGGACGCAACTCCGGACATGGTTGACGCCATTCTCGAAGAAGGCGCCAAGTTTTGTGAGCAGGTGCTGGCTCCGCTGAACCGCGTGGGCGACCTCGAAGGCTGCATCTGGAGCGAGTCTGGCGTTAAGACCCCGACTGGCTTCAAGGAAGCCTACAAGCAATTCGTTGAAGGCGGCTGGCCAAGCCTGGCCCACGACGTAGAGCATGGCGGCCAAGGCCTGCCGGAGTCTCTGGGTCTGGCCATCAGCGAAATGGTCGGCGAGTCCAACTGGTCGTGGGGCATGTACCCAGGCCTGTCGCACGGTGCGATGAACACCATCTCCGAGCACGGCACCCCTGAGCAGCAAGAGGCTTACCTGACCAAGCTGGTTTCCGGCGAGTGGACCGGCACCATGTGCCTGACCGAGCCGCACTGCGGCACCGACCTGGGCATGCTGCGCACCAAGGCCGAGCCTCAGGCCGACGGTTCCTACAAGGTTTCCGGCACCAAGATCTTCATCTCGGCCGGTGAGCACGACATGGCCGACAACATCGTCCACATCGTACTGGCCCGCCTGCCGGATGCACCGGCTGGCACCAAAGGCATCTCCCTGTTCATCGTGCCGAAGTTCCTGCCGAACGCTGATGGCTCGGTTGGCACGCGTAACGCCGTGTCTTGCGGTTCCCTGGAACACAAGATGGGCATCCACGGCAACGCCACCTGCGTGATGAACTTCGACGGCGCTACCGGTTTCCTGATCGGCCCGGCGAACAAAGGCCTGAACTGCATGTTCACCTTCATGAACACCGCACGTCTGGGTACCGCTCTGCAAGGTCTGGCCCACGCCGAAGTCGGTTTCCAGGGCGGCCTGAAATACGCTCGAGACCGTCTGCAAATGCGCTCGCTGACTGGCCCGAAAGCGCCGGACAAAGCCGCTGACCCGATCATCGTTCACCCTGACGTACGCCGCATGTTGTTGACCATGAAGGCATTCGCCGAAGGCAACCGTGCGATGGTTTACTTCACCGCCAAGCAAGTCGACATCGTCAAGTACGGTGTGGACTCCGAGGCGAAGAAGAAAGCCGACGCATTGCTGGCTTTCATGACGCCAATCGCCAAGGCGTTCATGACCGAAGTCGGTTTTGAGTCGGCCAACCACGGCGTGCAGATCTACGGCGGCCACGGCTTCATCGCCGAGTGGGGCATGGAGCAGAACGTTCGCGACAGCCGTATCTCGATGCTGTACGAAGGCACCACCGGTATCCAGGCACTCGACCTGCTGGGCCGTAAAGTGTTGATGACCCAGGGCGAGGCTCTGAAAGGCTTCACCAAGATCGTCCACAAGTTCTGCCAGACCAACGAAGGCAACGAAGCGGTTCAAGAGTTCGTCGCTCCGCTGGCTGCACTGAACAAGGAATGGGGCGAGCTGACCATGAAGGTCGGTATGGCCGCCATGAAAGATCGCGAAGAAGTCGGCGCGGCCTCCGTGGACTACCTGATGTACTCCGGTTACGCCTGCCTGGCCTACTTCTGGGCTGACATGGCGCGCCTGGCTGCCGAGAAACTGGCTGCCGGCACTACCGAAGAGGCGTTCTACACCGCCAAGCTGCAGACTGCGCGCTTCTACTTCCAGCGCATCCTGCCGCGTACCCGCACTCACGTTGCAACCATGCTGTCGGGCGCCAACAACCTGATGGACATGAAAGAAGAGAACTTCGACCTGGGCTACTAAGCCTTAACGCAGTGTCTTGAAAAAAACGCCGCTTCCTCCGGGAGCGGCGGTTTTTTTTTGCGCTGTGTTCAGGCCTTGATCACCATGGTGTCGGGTCCAGAGGGCCTACGCCTGTTGGAGTGCTCACACCCTCGCCGTTACGTATGAACGGCAGGTGCCAGAAGTCGTTCGGCACCACCGGGTCGCCAGGCTTGACGCCTTCCGGAAAGATGAACTCGAACACCGGCGCCACATACTGTCCGGCAGTCAGTCCATTGGCGACGGTCAACCTGCCCGCATTCTGGATGCAAGCATCCACGCCGGCCTGGGACAAGCTTAGCTGTGGAACGCAAAGTGACCGGGCAACGACGCGCAAGGTACGTGTCGGCTGGCTAAGCAGCCCAGTGGGCGCTTTGGTCGCACGCAATCTGGCGCGTTGTGGCTGAGCACCCGTGTTCTGGGTCGTGATACCACCCGAGGCTCCCAGGCAACTGGCCGCAAGGCCCAGTCCAGGGTTGCATTCACCCGTCATCTCATAGGGGGTAATCCAGCGATTGGTTTGCACACCTGTCGATGGATTGACATCTATCAGATAGATGTCGACCGGGGTCTTGATGTCGGTGGTCGAGGCTTCAAGGAAAATCCGGTCCTGCGTCTCCTGGGCTACTCCGTTGATGGCCGTTGCGGCCGGGTCGGCCGTACCGATGCCAAATTCCCCGATAGCCATGTAGCTGGGCTGCGAACCAGGCTGAGTGTAGATCCCGACATTCGCCTCGATCGTGTGTGCAGAGACAAAGTCCGGGAGGCCAGTAGTTGCTGACTTGAACAGAGTACCGGACCAGCTGATGAAGTCGCCGACTTCGAAGGGTGCCTGTTGTGTCGGGTCGGGGTCCGTCGCCGTGCGTGTAGCATCGCTGAATCGCTTCATGACGTACTGGCTGCAATAGACCTGCCCCACCGCTGGACCCGAGAGCTCTCCACTGGCCGGAAGCGCGACGCCGGCCTGGCTGAAATTGCGGCAGTTGTTGGTCGTGGTCGGGGTGACCACTTTTGGCCGGTTTTTCTGTGGGCAGAGCGCATCGTCCCCGGAGAGCGTACGTGGCACGCACATCGGGTAGCCGGTGGCAGCATGGATGGTCGGGTTGGCATCATCGACGGAGAAGCGTGGGTCGGGGCTTTGGGCGCGGCCAAAACGGCCATTCGGATCGTTGATCTGAATGATCGTGGGTTGCGTCGGGTTTCCACTGTCAACTTCGATGTTGCCGTTGGTGTAGTCGATCCGGGTGATGACACCGCTACCTGCGTTGACGGATTGCTGGGAGACAAAGATCAGCCCGGCAATTGGCTTGTTGGAGACGGTATTGCCTACCACATGGATCTCGAACGAGGGGTAAGCCGCCGGTGATTTTCCGAGCGCCAGGGTTCCACCCCTGACGAAGTCGGCCCAGGTCAGGGTGTTGGCCGGCATCTGCATTACGGTGTTGCAAGGGACAACAATCGTGACGCCGTTCAACTGGACGGTCCCCCCAAAGCGGCTCGGGTCGCTGGTATTGGGGCAATTCGCATTGGTGGTGTCCAGGGTCATGTCCTGGATAAAACCGGTAACGTCAAACCCATGAATCGCATTCGGGTTGGTAAAAATCGGGTCGGGAAGTGTGGGTGTCGTGAACGGCGAGGGCAATCCCGGGGGCTTGGCAGTCCCGCCGCCACCACCACCGCCGCCGCCACCGCCAGCTCCGTTTTTGGCAAATGCATCTCCACCACCACCAATGGCCAGTGCGACAGCGACGGCACCAGCGAGCAGAGCATGGCGACTGAAGATGCCGTTGAATCGCTTGTGAGGCAGCAGCGGTATGGCGAGCGTTTTTTCGTACAAAGATAAGCTCATGGCTCACTCCAGAATCTTGCAGGACCAATTGCCGGCCGATCGAGATCGCGGATCTGCTGATGCGCTGAATCCTGCGCAAGAAAAACGCAAAGCCGTGAGTGTCGAATTGGGGCTCGATCCGGCCGGAGAAGTGCCTGTGTACGGTCGACACTTGCCGTTCGGATGCTTTCACCTGCGTTGCGTTGGCCGGTTACGGACGCAATCGCGAGAGACATTTCCTTGAGCCTGAGGGGCACATAGCAGTAGTCGTGCCTGATTGGCACAAATGCTTGTCAGCCAGCAAAAATGCGGGCTTCGCTGAGGTTGGTGATATACATGAAGTTATAGTTATGTGATTAGCGCCAAAGTAGGTGGGGATATATACCCAAGTTTGGAGTGCTATAAAAGAGTTTTAGTGGGTGTTTCCAATGGTAGTGGTTGAGAAGTGTTGTCTTTTAAGTACGACTAAAGTCGGAGTTGTGCAAGAGAGAGTATTGAAGAGGGTGGTGAGGAAGTAATCTTGAGTTTAGGTATAAATAAAAAAGGCAATAGCTAACGCAGTGCAACTTGCGCACAAATGGGGTTTGTATGTCTGGTGGATGTTTCTGTTGACGGGTGGTGTGGATTTTCAGGTGTTTTTTTCAAGTGCCGTTCACACCGCGGTGATTGGATTAGCAAATACTCTGCCAGCCTCAAGAGAACTTAGTCTTGTGACGTAAAGTCCTTTAAATACTGGCTTTTAGAGGTCGTCGGTGACCATCCGGTGCGGGCTGTTTGGGGAATGGCACCCAATAATGGGGTGAGATTTAACCAGAACTGAGGAATAGTGCACAGTTGCCGTAATTAGTAGGGTTTCTTGAATTGGCTTGAATAAAATAATATTGAAATTTTCTGTTGAAATGTTTTGTTACGTCTAGAGTTGTATCAAGCGCTACCCAGTGGCGCGAAATATCATTCTTTTAAAAGCCTGGGCAGCGAGAGTGCTTTGCCAGTCAGGCCTCGTCTTGCCCATGCAACTTGAAGTTGATGCGGCTACTCGAGCGGGCAGCAAGAACCATGGCGCTGAGTTCATCTCGCAACAGGGAAATCACGGAGTTGATTACTCCATACTGAATCGGGAACGCTGTCATGTTTGAGTATTTGAACACGTTGCGAACCACCTGCCTGACCCGTGCGATGGCGATGGCTCTTTTCGCCGCCAGCCTGCCTGGCATGAACGTTTTGGCCGCAGACCCCGTCGGGGTCGTTCCGGCCGTGCCGGATGTGCCCAGCCTGCAGTCTCTGCACGGCCTGACACCCCCCGACCCTTCGGGAACCGAAGGCGGGCGCAAAGTCGACCTGATTACCGACTACGTGCTCAATCGCTCGGCTGCAGTGCTTCTGGGCAAGGCACTGTTCTGGGACATGGAGATCGGCAGTGACGGTTCCACCGCTTGTGCGTCGTGCCACTTCCATGCGGGTGTCGATCACCGCACCACCAACCAGATCAACCCGGGACAGGCGAACACCAATGCGAACGTCTCGTCGATCTTCAACAAACCGTTCACCGCCGCCGACATCCCGGGCGACGTGCCGACCTACACCACCAGATCCGGTGGCAAGGGCGGTCCGAACTACCTGTTGAAGAAAGGCGATTTCCCGACCCATGTGCTGGCTGATCCGATGGATCGCAACTCGGCGATTCTCTACTCGACTGACGATGTGATCGGCTCGCAAGGCGTGTTCGACGCCAACTTCGTCAAGCCCCATCAGTCGCGTTTCGATAAGTGCATCCAGCAACCGGACGGCATCTTCCAGGTGGGTGGCATCAATGTTCGCCGTAGCACCGGGCGTAATGCGCCAACGGTGATCAACGCCGCGTTCAACGTGCGCAACTTCTGGGATGGCCGGGCCAATAACGTCTTCAACGGCTTCTCGCCGTTCGGCAATCGCGACCCTGACGCCGGGATTTTCGTGACCAGCGATGGCAGTGGCGTGGCGACCAAAGTCCGGCTGGCGCTCAAGGATGCTTCCGCCGCCTCGCAAGCGGTAGGGCCTCCCGGCAGCCCGGTGGAAATGTCCTGCGGCGGGCGTACCTTCGCCGACATCGGCCGGCGCATGCTCGATACCTTGATGCTCAAGCAGCAACGGATCTCGTCCACCGATTCGGTACTCGGGCCGGTATCCAGTGGTCATCGGCCGACCTACCGTGAACTGATCAAGAACGCGTTCCAGCCACGTCTGTGGAATGCCACGCAACAGGTCTCGCTGGGCGGTGCACCATACACCCAGATGGAAGCGAACTTCCCGCTGTTCTTCGGGCTGGCGATCCAGATGTATGAGTCCACGCTGATCTCGGACCAGGCGCCGCTGGATGCCTATCTGCAGGGTGATCACACAGCCATGAACAACCAGCAGGTCCAGGGCATGAACCTGTTCCTGGGCAAGGGCAAGTGTGTCAATTGCCATGGTGGTGCGGAGTTGACCAACGCCGGCAGCCGGTTGCTGTTCCATCCTCGGGAACGTATCGAGCGCATGGTCATGGCCGACAACCTGACCACACTGTATGACAGCGGTTTCTACAACACCGGGGTGCGTCCAACGTCGGAAGACCTTGCGCTCGGTGGCTCGGATGCCTGGGGCAATCCGTTGTCCTTCACTCGCCAGTACAACACCGTGCTCCAGGGCGGCCAGATCCCTGACCCGCTTGAAGTTGATGTGTGCACCTTCGAAGCGCCTTTGAGCCCGGCCATCCCTTGTGATGCGACGCTCAAGCCCAATGTCGGTTTCCGCGACGCGGTCGATGGCGCCTTCAAGACGCCGACCTTGCGCAATATCGCGTTGACCGGGCCGTATTTCCACAACGGCAGTCGCGCAACGCTGCAACAGGTCATGGAGTTCTACAACCGCGGCGGCGACCGGCGTGGCGAGGATGCCAGCAACACCAGTGGCTTCGAGCACCCGACGGTCAATCAACACAACGGCTCAAACCTCGATCCGGACATTACCCGGCTGAACCTGACCCCGGATGAAGTGGATGCATTGGTCAAATTCATGGAAGTCGGCCTGACCGATCCTCGGGTTGCGTGGGAACGGGCGCCGTTTGACCATCCGTCGCTGGTACTGCCCCAGGGCGAAAAGGGGGATGAAAACTCGGTCGGGCAAAAACCGGCCAGTCCGAAGATCACTACCCGGCAGGCGCAGGACGCCGAAATCCAGCTCAAAGCGGTCGGTGCCGAAGGTCGCACACGTCTGGAAGGGCCACTGCAACCGTTCAACAACGACCTATAACAGGTATTGCCCTTGCGTCACTGGTGACCGATGGACGCCAGTGACGCCTTTTTACAAATACCACAGTATTTCACTCAGCAAATCGGAGTTTCTGCCGTTACAGTGGTTGGCACATTGCCATCAATTGATTTGACCGGTCGGAGCTTTACCCTTGCCGCGTTCTTCCGCTGTACGTTTCAGTCACTTCCTGCCGTCATTACTGCTGTTACTGGCGGGGCTTGCGGCTGCATACATCAAGGATCTGAACGTCTTCTTCACCTCGCTGTTCAACGTGCTGCCCACCCTGGTGTTGTTGCTCGGTGGCGCCTATTGCGCGGTGTACCGACGTCAGCGTGAACTGTTTCTGATGGTCACGGTGTACATCGCCTACTTCTTGCTCGACACCCAGACCGACTATTACCGCGACAACGGCAAGGTGCGCGACGATGCCGCCGTGGTCTTTCATTTGTGTTGCCTGCTGCTGCCGCTGCTGTTTGGCATCTTCGCGGCATGGCAGGAGCGCACCCATCTGTTCCAGGACATGGTGGCGCGTTTCGCCGTATTGCTGGCGGTTGGCAGCGTGGCGCTGGGGCTTGAGCAAAGCTATCCGCACACGCTGCTGATCTGGCTGTCGGAGATTCGCTGGCCCGCCTTGCATGGCGCCTGGATGAGCCTGATCCAGTTGTCCTATCCGGTGTTCATTGCTGCGTTTGTGCTGCTGGCCTGGCAATACTGGCGTAGCCCACGACCGCTGCATGCCGCGCAATTGGTGGGGCTGCTCGGGTTGTTCTGGATGTTGCCGAAAACCTTCATCCTGCCGTTCACGCTGAACATCATGTGCAGCCAGGTGATGCTGATGATCGCCGCCGCCGTTGCCCACGAAGCCTATCAAATGGCCTTCCGCGACGAACTGACCGGGCTGCCGGGCCGCCGGGCGCTGAACGAACGCATGCAACGGTTGGGGCGCAACTACGTGTTGGCGATGAGCGACGTCGACCACTTCAAGAAATTCAACGACACCCACGGCCACGACGTCGGCGACCAGGTGCTGCGGCTGGTGGCCAGCAAGCTGGCGAAAATCGGCGGTGGCGGTAAGGCGTATCGCTATGGCGGCGAGGAATTTGCCCTGGTGTTTGCAGGCAAGACCCTCGAAGAGTGCATGCCACACCTGGAAGTCATCCGCGAGTCCATCGCCACCTACAACATTCAGCTGCGTAATCAGGAGAATCGCCCGCAGGACGATAATCAGGGGCGCCAGCGGCGTGCCGGTTCCGCTGCGTCGAGTGTATCGGTGACGGTCAGTATCGGCGTTGCCGAACGGATCGATCAGCGCACCCCGGAAGAGGTGCTCAAGTCCGCTGACCAGGCGCTTTACAGTGCCAAGGGCGCCGGGCGCAACTGCGTGATGGCGTTCGGGCAGAACCGCCGTGGCGCGGTGCGCATGGACGCGGCTACGGTTGAGTGATGATGACGCATTCAGCGTCTGGACTGTGATTGTGAGGCGTGGTCGGCGGCAGTAGGTTGAAGAAATCTGCCGACGGAGAATGACCATGCCCGAGTACAAAGCTCCCTTGCGCGACATGCGCTTTCTGATCGACCACGTCTTCGACTTTCACGGTAACTACGCTGCGCTGGGGGCCACCGATGCCAGCCCGGATATGGTCAATGCGATCCTCGAAGAAGGCGCGAAGTTCTGCGAAAACGTGCTGTCGCCGCTCAACCGCAGTGGCGATGAAGAAGGCTGCCATTTCGACAATGGCGTGGTCACCACGCCTGCCGGCTTCAAGCAGGCTTTCGCACAGTATGTGGAAGGTGGCTGGCATGGCCTGGCGGCCGATCCAGCGTACGGCGGCCAGGGTTTGCCCAGCTCTCTGGGGCTGGTTATCAGCGAAATGGTGGCTTCCAGCAACACCTCATGGGGCATGTACCCCGGCCTGACCCACGGTGCGATGTCGGCGATCCACGCCCATGGCACCGAGGAGCAGAAGCAGACCTATCTGAAGAAGCTCACCGCTGGCCAGTGGACTGGCACCATGTGCCTGACCGAAGCCCATTGCGGCACCGACCTTGGCATCATCAAGACCCGCGCCGTACCTCAGGCCGATGGCAGTTACGCGATCTCCGGCAGCAAGATCTTCATCTCTGCCGGTGAGCACGACATGAGCGACAACATCATTCACCTGGTATTGGCCAAATTGCCGGATGCACCGGCCGGAACCAAGGGTATTTCGCTGTTTATCGTACCCAAGTTCCTGCCCGATGCTTCGGGTGAAGCAGGGGAGCGCAATGGCGTGTCTTGCGGCTCGATCGAACACAAGATGGGCATCAAGGCCTCGGCCACCTGTGTGATGAATTTCGACGGGGCCAAGGGCTTCCTGATCGGTGAGGCGAACAAGGGCCTGAACTGCATGTTCACCATGATGAACCACGCGCGGCTGGGCACCGGCATGCAAGGATTGTGTCTGGGCGAGGCAAGTTTCCAGGGTGCGATCAAGTACGCCAACGAGCGCTTGCAGATGCGCTCGCTGACCGGCCCGAAAGCGCCGGAAAAAGCCGCCGACCCGATCATCGTGCACCCTGATGTGCGGCGGATGTTGCTGACCATGAAAGCCTTCAACGAAGGCAATCGCGCGCTGACCTACTTCACGGCGCAGTTGCTCGACGTTGCGCACCTGAGTCCGGATGAAACGGCGCGTCAGAATGCCGAAGACCTGCTGGCGTTCCTCACGCCGATCTGCAAAGCCTTCATGACCGACACCGGGCTGGAGGTGACCAATCACGGCATGCAGGTATTTGGCGGCCACGGGTTCATTCGCGAATGGGGTATGGAGCAGTTGGTCCGCGACTGCCGGATCGCGCCGATCTATGAGGGTACCAACGGTATTCAGGCGCTGGACTTGCTGGGGCGCAAGGTACTCGGTAGCCAGGGCAAGCTACTGCGCGGGTTCACCAAAATCGTCCACAAGTTCTGTGTGGCGAATGCCGGGCATCCACAACTGGCCGGGTATGTGGTGCAGCTCGATCAACTGAACCAGCAGTGGGGTGAGTTGACGACCAAGGTCGGCATGGCGGCGATGAAAAACCCTGACGAAGTCGGTGCGGCGTCGGTGGATTACCTGATGTACAGCGGCTACATCATCCTCGGCTACCTGTGGTTGCGCATGGCGCTGGTGGCTCAGGCGCAACTCGATGCTGGCAGCGGTGATGGCGATTTCTGCCGGGGCAAACTGGCGACCAGCGAGTTTTACTTCAAGCGCCTGTTGCCACGTACAGCCTCTCATCGGGCCGCCATCGAAGCGGGTAGTGATTGTCTGATGCAACTGCCGGCGGAGCTATTTGCGCTCTGACATCGCCCCCTGTAGGAGCGAGTTCTGCTCGCGATGGTCGTGAACGATAACGCGTAAAACCAGATGCCGATGGCGTCTCCAGGTTTTTCGCGAGCAAGCTCGCTCCTACACTGCAAAATCCAATGACTAAAAATAACAAAACGGTCATGAGCTGACCCTATGTGTCACAAAAGTTGTTGAGGTACACTCCGATCCAACGAAAACACTCTTCCTGTGAATCACCTGTATAGATCTTGCGAGGTTTGCCATGGCTGACTACAAAGCGCCCCTGCGCGATATGCGCTTCGTCCTCAATGAAGTTTTCGAGGTCGCCAAACTCTGGGCCGAGCTGCCTGCACTGGCCGAGACCGTCGATGCAGAAACGGTCGAAGCCATCCTGGAAGAAGCCGGCAAAGTCACCAGCAAAAGCATCGCACCGCTGAGCCGTGCCGCTGACGAAGAGGGTTGCCATTGGGCGGACGGTGCCGTCACCACGCCGGCAGGTTTCCCGCAGGCCTATCAGACCTACGCCGAAGGCGGCTGGGTTGGTGTCGGTGGCGATCCGTCCTACGGCGGCATGGGCATGCCCAAGGCCGTTTCCGCGCAGGTCGAAGAAATGGTCAACTCTGCCAGCCTGTCGTTCGGTCTGTACCCGATGCTGACCGCCGGCGCTTGCCTGTCGATCAACGCCCACGCCAGCGAAGAGCTGAAAGCCGCGTACCTGCCGAACATGTATGCCGGTATCTGGGCCGGTTCCATGTGCCTGACCGAACCCCACGCCGGTACCGACCTGGGGATCATCCGCACCAAGGCCGAGCCTCAGGCCGACGGTTCCTACAAGGTCAGCGGCACCAAGATCTTCATCACCGGTGGCGAACACGACCTGACCGAAAACATCATCCACCTGGTGCTGGCCAAGCTGCCGGATGCACCGGCGGGTCCGAAAGGCATTTCGTTGTTCCTGGTGCCGAAGTTCATGGTCAATGCCGATGGCAGCCTGGGCGCGCGCAACCCGGCAAACTGTGGTTCGATCGAACACAAGATGGGCATCCAGGCATCCGCCACCTGCGTGATGAACTTCGACGAGGCCGTGGGTTACCTGGTCGGCGAGCCGAACAAAGGCCTGGCGGCGATGTTCACCATGATGAACTACGAGCGACTGGGCGTGGGCATCCAGGGCCTGGCCACTGGCGAGCGCTCGTACCAGAACGCCGTGGAATACGCGCGTGATCGCCTGCAAAGCCGTGCGC
Source organism: Pseudomonas sp. WT-JTC (assembly GCF_056711565.1). Classification (NCBI taxonomy): domain Bacteria; kingdom Pseudomonadati; phylum Pseudomonadota; class Gammaproteobacteria; order Pseudomonadales; family Pseudomonadaceae; genus Pseudomonas; species Pseudomonas sp. WT-JTC. The sequence continues at coordinate 6,098,117 of NZ_CM160042.1, read as the reverse complement.
CCACCGGCGCACAGAACAAGGACAAAGTGGCTGACCCGATCATCGTCCACCCGGACGTGCGTCGCATGCTGCTGACCATGAAAGCCTCGAACGAAGGAGGCCGTGCGTTCTCCACCTACGTGGCGATGCAACTGGACACCGCCAAGTTCAGCGAAGATGCCGCCACCCGCAAGCGTGCGGAAGACCTGGTGGCGTTGCTGACCCCGGTGGCCAAGGCGTTCCTCACCGACCTCGGCCTGGAAACCACCGTACACGGCCAACAGGTCTTCGGCGGCCACGGTTACATCCGTGAGTGGGGCCAGGAGCAACTGGTGCGTGACGTGCGCATCACCCAGATCTATGAAGGCACCAACGGCATCCAGGCACTGGACCTGGTCGGGCGCAAGATCGTCGGCAGCGGCGGGGCGTTCTACAACCTGTTCGCCGACGAGATTCGTCACTTCACGGCGACCGCCAGTGCGGACCTCGCCGAGTTCACCAAACCGCTGAACGACGCTGTGACCACCCTTGATGAACTGACCGCATGGTTGCTGGATCGGGTCAAAACCAACCCGAACGAGATCGGCGCGGCGTCGGTCGAGTATCTGCAGGTGTTCGGCTACGTGGCCTACGCCTACATGTGGGCGCTGATGGCCAAGGCGGCTTTCGGCAAGGAAGCGCAGGATGATTTCTACGCCAGCAAACTGGGTACGGCGCGGTTCTATTTTGCCCGCCTGTTGCCGCGCATTCACTCGTTGAGCGCGTCGGTGAAGGCCGGCAGTGAGTCGTTGTTTCTGCTGGACGCAGGACAATTCTGATGAAGTAGAGTCGTGTAAGCATTCTCTTACATAACGTGCTGCTGTTCTCCCATAGATGCAAATTGGATCCAGAGCTAATCTACTTTACATGGACGTAGCGCAGGAAGCGCAAAGCAACAACAGGGACACGTAGGATTCTGCCAGGACGGCGGAGTGAAATGGATGTCAGGGAAACAGTCTGCAAAGCCCCGCTTCGGCGGGGTTTTCTTTTGCCCAAAGAAAAGTTTCTAGCTCAGCCCATCCAGGGCCTGCGCGCTGTTCAAGCGCACATCCGGGCCATTTATCACCTCTTCCAGCAATGTCCGCAGCAATGCCAGCGAGGTCTGCTGCCGTTGCACATCCCGACACACCAAACCGACTTTCAGCGGCACTCGCGGTTCGCTCAGGGGTTTCCACAGCAGTTCGTGGTTGCCATGGGTCTTTTGCGAGCGCCCGGGCAGTACCGTCGCCAGACGCGTGTGCGGCAGGCTGTCGAGGATGCCGGCCATGTTGTTGAGTTCGGCTTGCACCTGTGGGCGACGTCCGAGGCTGGCCAGTTGTGCCTGCCAGATCTGCCTTATTTGAAACTCCTCGCCCAGCAGCAACATCGGCAGCTCGGCGGCCTGACTCATGGACACTTTCTTGAATTCACGCAGCGGATGCTCTGCCGGGATGACCAGGGTCAGTTCATCTTCGTACAGCATCACGCCATGTAAACCAGGCTGGCGGGGTGGCAGGTAGCTGATGCCGATGTCCAGAGAACCGTTGAGCAGTCGCCGCTCGATTTCCAGGCCGGTCAGTTCATAGATCTGCACCACCAGATGCGGCTGCGCCTTGCGCACTCGCTCGAGCATCTGCGGAACGAGGCTGGTGTGCACGGTCTGCAATACACCGATGGCCAGGGTGCGCAGCGCCTGACCCTTGAAGTTGCCGAGCGCTTCCCGTGCCCGTTGCAGGCCATCGAGCAGAGGCAGGGCATGGTTGTATAGCGTGTGGGCCGCGAGAGTCGGCAACAGGCGTTTGCTACTGCGCTCGAACAGGCTCACATCGAGGTTTTGCTCCAGGTGGCGGATTTGCTGGGACAGCGCCGGCTGGGAAATTGACAGGCGCTCGGCGGCCCGGCCCACGTGGCCTTCTTCATAGACCGCGACGAAATAACGCAGTTGCTTGAAATCCATAAGTGTTACTTATTGAAAATACTGAGAAATCGAAATGGCTGAACACCTCGTCTGAGCCTAGTCTAACCGCATTCACAGGGCTTACAGGGCCATAGAGCGCGATGAATAGCGTTTGTTTCGATGGTGTTTACATAGGTAAGGCAAAAAACCTCAAAAGAGGTTTTTTCAGATGAACCTGTTCAGTCTGCGTCGCAGTCCTCCCAGTCTTGATGATCTGGTCCTGGACGCCTCCCTGCCATCCCAAGACGATAACCTTTCCAGCGAGTACTTGATGCCCAGTGTCGAGCGGCCGAAACAGGTGTTTGTGCGTGGGCAGGGCTCATGGTTGTGGGACAGCGATGGCCGTGCATACCTGGATTTTTCCCAGGGCGGCGGGGCCAACAGCCTTGGCCACAGCCCTTCGGTACTGGTCAACGCCATCACTGCCCAGGCTCAATCGCTGATCAATCCGGGTTTCGGCCTGCATAACCGCGGCATGCTCAGCCTCGCCGAACATCTGTGTGCCAGCACCGGCAGTGATCAGGCTTACCTGCTCAATACCGGCAGCGAAGCCTGTGAGGCGGCGATCAAACTGGCGCGCAAATGGGGTCAACAGTATCGCGGCGGTGCGTCGCGAATCATTGTGGCCAACAACGGTTGCCATGGCCGGAGCCTGGCGACGATTTCGGCGTCGGACAGTTCGACATTGATCAACCGATTCGAGCCGCAACTGCCGGGTTTCAGCCATGTCCCGTTCAACGACCTTCCGGCCTTGCATGCGGCCGTGGATGAACGGACCGTAGCGATCATGCTTGAGCCGATCCAGAGCGAAGCCGGCGTGATCCCGGCCACCGCACATTACCTCAAGGGTGTCGAACGCCTGTGCCGTGAACTCGGCATTTTGCTGATATTCGACGAAGTGCAAACCGGCATCGGCCGTTGTGGCACCTTGCTCGCGGAACAGTCCTGCGGCGTAACGGCGGATATCGTCGTGCTCGGCAAAGGGTTGGGCGGCGGCGTGCCCTTGGCTGCGCTGCTGGCGCGGGGCAAGGCGTGCTGTTTCGACATTGGCGAAGTGACAGGTACTCATCACGGTAATGCGTTGATGACCGCCGCAGGGCTTTCGGTACTCGCTACGGTGCAGGACAAGGCTTTCCTCAAGCACGTCGCAGAGACCGGTCAACATCTGCGTGAAGGCTTGGGGCGTCTGGCCCATCGTTACGGTCACGGCGAGTTGCGCGGACAAGGGCTGCTTTGGGGGCTGACGCTGTCGGACGATTGCGCCGATGCGGTGGTCAAGGCCGCGCTGTACGAAGGCTTGCTGCTCAATGCCCCGCAACTCGACTGTCTGCGCTTTACCCCGGCGTTGAATGTCAGCAACGCCAACATCGATGAAATGCTCCTGCGCCTGGCGCGCGCCTTCTCCAGAGTACGCACCGCGCAATTGCAGTGCCGCAAAGGGATTTCCGTCTGATCCGACGCGCCCTGCACAATTTCCAGAACCGTCTCGCGGTAAAACGCACGCCTCACGCCTGATTCTTTTGGCGTGGGGCGTTTTTTTATTTGAGAATTTCAATGAAGGGGCGTAGTTCGGGAGTAGAAGGACTGAACGCTGACAAACGGCACAGGTCGACTAGCTGTAGGGCTCGAACGAGCCCACCCCAATCAGGAGTTGCCCCCATGGACTTTATTCGCATCATCATCGCCATCCTGTTGCCACCACTGGGCGTATTTCTGCAAGTAGGATTCGGCGGAGCGTTCTGGCTGAATATTCTGCTGACGTTGTGCGGTTATATTCCGGGGATCGTGCATGCGGTTTACATCATCGCCAAGCGCTGAATCTGCGGCGCTGGATCAATTGCCTTCGACTTGCTCGCGAAGGGAGCACCACCGTTTCGGCAATGAGCGCGGGTTTCAGTCCACTGAATCCATCACCCGCCGATAAAACAGCCACTCCTGCTCCAGCGCATGGGCCTGGTTACCGGCCTTGCGAAAGCCATGGCGCTCGTCGGCGTAGTAATGCGCTTCGACCAGGATGCCGTTGTCCTGCAGTGCCGTGACCATGTCGCGGGTCTGTTGCGGGACGACCACGGCATCCAGCTCTCCCTGAAAGAAGATCATCGGCACGCGGATGTTGCTCGCATGCAGCAGCGGCGTGCGGGCCGCGTAGCGATCGGCATCCAGCTGCGGATCGCCGATCAGCCAGTCCAGATAGTCGCTTTCGAATTTGTGGGTCGCGCGCCCCAGCGCCACCGGGTCGCTGACCCCATACAGGCTGGCGCCGGCGCGGAAGACATTGTGAAAGGCCACGGCGCAAAGGGTGGTGTAGCCACCGGCGCTGCCGCCGCGGATGAAGGTCTTGTCGGCGTCGATCAAGCCGCGTTGGTTGAGGTAACCGACCACGGCGCAGGCGTCCTGCACATCCACATCGCCCCAGCTCAGGTGCAGTGCCTGGCGATAGGCCCGGCCATATCCGCTGCTGCCGCGATAGTTGAGGTCGGCCACGGCGAAGCCCCGCTGGGCCCAGAACTGGATACGCGGATCGAGCATCGGGTAGCACGCCGACGTCGGTCCGCCATGGATGAACACTACCAATGGCGGATTAACCTCGCCGGTCATCGCCGGGTAAAAGAAGCCGTGTGCTTCGCCTGAGCCACTTGGGTAGCGCAAGGTTTGCGGGCGGCTGATCTGTTCGGGAGGAAGCGGTGCGATGCCGCCGGCCATTACGTTCACTTGCCGGCTTTGGCGGTCGATGGCGATGACAGCGGTTGAACTGACGGGCGACGCCGCGATGCAATAGATGAACCGCTCATCCACGGCGAGATGGCGGAAGCGGCTGTAGTCGCCGGTGAAGTCGGCGTTGGAGTCGCCACATATGCCCAATCGGCCAAACCCGCCTTCGGTCCAGCTGGCCAGATAGCTTTCTTCACTCAGCGGCAACCAGGTGCAGCCGCCGAGTTGCCAGGGCGCGGGGCCATGGTCGGCGGCAGCGCTCGGCAATGGGCTCAGGCCTTTTCCGGACTCCCTCCATGGCTGCCAGTAACCGGCGCGGTCCGTCAGGCAATACAAGCGACCGCCGGCATCAAACCGTGGTTGTTGCACAGACTCTTGAACGCCGTCGCCCGCCGCACAACGAGCCTCGGCAAAACCTCCGCTGGCGAGGCGTTCGGCAACCATCAAACGGGTCGCTGTCCATGGCTGATCCGGGCGACTCCACTCGATCCAGGCCAGGCGCAGGCCATCAGGACTGAGTGTCGGCGCGGCGTAGAAATCAGCACCCTCGGCCAGCAGGTGACGTGCGCCATCGTCCAGATCGATTGCCACCAGTCGGTGTTGATCGCGGCGCTCCTCGACCGCCAGTACCTGCCCTTGCGCAAATTGCAGATCGCCGTAACGGCACATGCCAGACGTCAGCCTTTCGGGCGCTTCGCCTTGCAGTGTTTGCCGATACAACTGCTGGTCGGCCTCGTTGACGAAAACGATACCGTCGTCCGTCAGACAAAACGCTCCACCGCCATATTCGTACACACGACTGCGCGCGCTGAAGCCCGGTGGCGTCAGGCATTTCGCTGCGCCGTCGCGCCAATGCCAGATCCGGCACGCCGCGTCTTCGGGGCGGTACTCGTTCCAGAACAGGCCCTGTCGACCGACCTGCAGTTCGGCAAAGTCGATACCGGCCGCGACGGCCTTGGCAGCGCTGAGGGGTTCAGCTCTTGGCGATGAGGCGTGAGTTTCGTTCATTGCGAAAGGCCAGTTGGTCGATGGTCTGGGTTGCGTGTTCGGCTTCTTCGCGAGCCTTGAGGATCACGCCGTGTTGTGGCGACTTGCTGCACACCGGGTCGGCGTTGCTGGCGTCCCCCGTGAGCATGAACGCCTGACAGCGGCAGCCGCCGAAGTCTTGTTCTTTCTCGTCACAGGAGCGGCACGGTTCGGGCATCCAGTCATAACCGCGAAAGCGGTTGAAGCCGAACGAGTCGTACCAGATGTGTTGCATGCTGTGGTCGCGCACGTTGGGAAACTGTACTGGCAGCTGTCGGGCTCCGTGACAGGGCAGGGCGGTTCCATCGGGGGTGACCGTCAGAAAAATACTGCCCCAGCCATTCATGCAGGCTTTCGGGCGCTCTTCGTAATAGTCCGGGGTGACGAAAATCAGCTTGCACGGATGCCCTTCGGCTTCCAGTCTGGCGCGGTATTCATTGGTGATGCGTTCGGCGCGCACCAGCTGTGCCTTGGTCGGCAACAGCCCGACGCGATTGAGCTGTGCCCAGCCGTAGAACTGGCAAGTGGCGAGCTCGACAAAGTCCGCCTCAAGGGCGATGCACAGCTCGATGATACGGTCGATCTGGTCGATGTTGTGCCGATGGGTGACGAAATTCAGCACCATCGGATAGCCGTGGGCTTTCACCGCCCGGGCCATTGCCAGCTTTTGCGCGAAGGCCTTTTTCGAACCGGCCAGCAGGTTGTTCACCTGTTCGTCGCTGGCCTGGAAACTGATCTGGATGTGATCGAGACCGGCCTTCTTGAAGTCGCTGATTTTCTGCTCGGTCAGGCCGATGCCGGAGGTGATCAGGTTGGTGTAGAAACCCAGCTGGCGGGCTTCGGCAATCAGTTCGGCGAGGTCCTGGCGCACCAGCGGTTCGCCACCGGAAAAGCCCAGTTGCGCCGCACCCATTTCCCGCGCTTCGCGGAACACCTTGACCCATTGCTCGGTGCTCAGCTCCTGGCCTTGTTCGGCGAAATCCAGCGGATTGGAGCAGTAGGGGCATTGCAGCGGACAGCGATAGGTCAGCTCGGCCAGCAGCCACAGCGGCAGGCCGACTTCAGGTGTGGGCGGCACCTGCACCGATGCCTCAGGCAAGTTCGATCCAGTGCTGCGCACGGGCCACCTCCATGAATTGCTCGATGTCGTCACCGAGTTCGGGCACGCCGGGGAACTGTTGGTCGAGCTCATTGATGATCGCCGCGACATCCCGTTGCCCGTCAATCAAACCACCGATCAACGCGGCACTTTCGTTGAGCTTGATCATGCCTTCCGGGTACAGCAGCACATGGCCTTTTTGCGCCGGCTCGTACTGGAAGCGGTAGCCGGGGCGCCAGGTCGGGGTCTTGCTGCGATCGAAACTCATAAGGTGATTCCTTTGTGCCAGACCCGTTCCCCGGTCACGCTGTGATACGGCGGGCGTTTCAGTTCGTAGGCCATGCTCATGGCATCGAGCATGCTCCAAAGAATGTCCAGTTTGAACTGGAGAATTTCCAGCATGCGCTCCTGGCCTTCCCGGGTCGTGTAGTGCTGCAGGGTGATCGCCAGACCGTGCTCGACATCCCGCCGTGCCTGACCCAGGCGCGTACGGAAATATTCGTAGCCGGCCGGATCGATCCACGGGTAATGCTGGGGCCAGCTGTCCAGGCGCGATTGGTGGATTTGCGGGGCGAACAGTTCGGTCAGCGAGCTGCTGGCGGCTTCCTGCCAACGGGCGCGGCGCGCGAAGTTGACGTAGGCGTCCACGGCGAAGCGCACGCCGGGCAGCACCAGCTCCTGGGAGCGTAACTGGTCCGGGTCGAGGCCCACGGCCTGGCCCAGGCGCAGCCAGGCTTCGATGCCGCCGTCCTCACCGGGCGCACCGTCGTGGTCGAGCAGGCGCTGAATCCACTCGCGGCGAATCTCGCGGTCCGGGCAATTGGCCAGAATGGCCGCGTCCTTCAGGGGAATGTTCACCTGATAGTAGAAGCGGTTGGCGACCCAGCCCTGGATCTGCTCACGGCTCGCCCGGCCTTCATACATCGCCACGTGGTAGGGGTGATGGATGTGGTAATAGGCGCCCTTGGCGCGCAGGGCCGCTTCGAATTCGGCGGGGGACAGCGGGGTGTCGATCATTGCGGTTCTCCGGGGAACATCCGGTGGGTTCTTTGGTGTCTGGGCGGACGCCTTCGCGAGCAAGCCCGCTCCCACAGGGTTTTGTGTACGCCATAGACCCAATGTGGGAGCGGCGGTGCGGCGATCCGACTTGCTCGCGAAGGGGCCATCCGCTACAGCACAATACTCATGCCGTCATACGCCACTTCAACGTTGCGCCGCTCCAGCTCCGCCCGCTGCGGCGAGTCTTCGTCGAGAATCGGGTTGGTGTTGTTGATGTGGATAAGCACCTTGCGCTGTTCGGGCAGTTGTTCAAGCACTTCGAGCATGCCGCCGGGGCCGTTTTGCGCCAGATGGCCCATCTCCCGGCCGGTGCGGGTGCCGACGCCACGCCGCTGCATTTCATCGTCATCCCACAAGGTGCCGTCGACCAACAGGCAATCGCTGCCGGCCATGATCTCCAGCAGCGGCGCATCGACCTTGCCCAGCCCCGGCGCATAGAACAGCTTGCCGCCGGTGCCCCGGTCTTCGACGATCAGGCCGATGTTGTCGCCCGGATGGGGGTCGAAGCGGTGCGGCGAGTACGGCGGCGCGGCGCTGCGCAGAGGCAGCGGGGTGAAACGCAGGTTCGGGCAGGCGGGAATGGTGAAGCTTTGATCGAGCTCGATGCGGTTCCAGTTCAGCCCGCCGTTCCAGTGCGTCAGCATGGTGAACAGCGGAAAACCGCTGCTCAGGTCTTCGTGGACCATGTCGGTGCACCAGACCTGATGCGGGCACCCTTCACGCAGCATGAGCAGGCCGGTGGTGTGGTCGATCTGGCTGTCCATCAGGATGATCGCGCCGATCCCGGTATCGCGCAGGGCCCGGCCCGGCTGCATCGGGGCGAAGCCCTGGAGTTGGGCGCGGATGTCCGGGGAGGTGTTGCACAGCACCCAGTTCACGCCGTCATCGGAAATCGCGATGGACGATTGCGTCCGCGCGCTGGCCCGCAGGCTGCCGTCGCGAAAGCCTGCGCAGTTCACGCAGTTGCAGTTCCACTGGGGAAAACCGCCGCCGGCGGCGGAACCTAGAATCTGGACAAACATGGGCGCTCCATCGTTTCAACGCTGAAAATAAAACGCCTCGGATAACCGAGGCGTTGTGCTGCACATCTGCCAAAGCAGAGATTAGCGGCTTGCGAAGTACATGGTGACTTCAAAGCCGATACGCAGGTCAGTGTAAGCAGGTTTGGTCCAGGCCATAAATCGAACTCCTTCAGTTAGGGTGGGATAGCGCTATCTATAGATATAGTCCACCTCAAGTCAGAGATGTTCCAGATAGTTAGGTTGCTATGTTACTCAAAATTTCAAAGAAATTGCCCGTGAAACTTTGAGAAAGCTCCTTGCAGCCCCGGTAATGATCATTTTGCCGCTTGCCATGGCTCACCCGGGCTGGCGGCACTGGCCAGGCAGCGCCAGCCGCCCTCGGCCTGATTCAGACGTCGGGCCATGGCCAGTAGAGCAGCCCGGTCGATTTGCACAATGGACTGGGGTAATTGCGTCAAATATTCCGACGAACGGCCGGCCAGCTTGCCCTGCCAGAGCAATTCGGCCGCTTGAGCGGTAGTGAGTGCGGTGCTGGAAAATTGATCCGCCAGAGCCTGGCGTTGAACGCTGAAGGTGCTGTCGTCGAGTGCCTGGATCAGGTCCGGCAATCGATTCAGGAATTGCTCGATGTGTTGCAGCAACTCCATCGGCACAACACTTGGCGATTGCACACCGAACAGCAGCCCGGTCTGCCCGTGGATCTGCCGCAGGGCGCTGAACACCGCATAACCCAATTGCAATTCCACCCGCAGGCGCTGGTAGAACGGCGTCTGGGAGAGGTGCGCGAGCAAACGCCACGCGGCTTCGTCGGCTATCGCCTGGGTGGCTGTCGGACAGAACAGCAGCAGCGCGTGCTCGCTGGAGGCGGTATCGACATGGCTCCACAGACGTTGTGAATGGATCGAAGCGGGTGGCGTCAGTTGATTGTCCGGCGTGCCGGGTACACGGCTCAAGGCCAGGCTCATGGCCGCTTGAGTCTGAGCTGATAACCCGATGGCCAGCCCGTCCCATCGCGCACTCGACCAGAGCTGCTGCAGGTTATCCGAGTTTGCGGAGTGCTCAAGGCTGTGATCGGGCAATGCCTTGAGCAGTTGCCGAATCGGTATTAGCGCCACGCTCGTCGGTTCGGCTTGTGAGACAGCGGCATCAGGTTGTGTCAGTTCTTTCAGCGCATGCTCCAGGACGCTGGGCATCGGCTCTTGTAGGCCGTTCAACTTCAGCAGCCATTCGTTGCCCGACGCACTGAAGGCAAAATCCACACCGGCCTGGCGCGCGTCTTCGCGCAACGGTTGCAGGTTGTTTTCCAGCCGTGATTGAAGGTAGCTGCCGGGAGTCGAGTCCAGTCGCCAGCGCAGATAAATCGCACCTTCAGCACCGTTGTCCGGCCATGCCTGGCTGAATTGCATCGGCGAGCGTTCACGGCGGCTGCGCGAACGGTCCTGGGCAAATGTGCGCAGGCCGCGGTGGGCACTGGTCTGGCCACGAATCAATCCGGCGTTGGGTGTCGGTGCTTCGGAGCGCAAGAACGGGTTGGGTGTCGGCAATTGCCATGGGCCGCTGAAGTTATCCACAGCGCCGATTTGTTTGAGGATCGGTTTGAGGGCTGTAACACCCGGCTCGGACAAGCCGACTTCGCGTTGTTCGCTGTCCAGTCGGGCCAGTTGCAAGGCGCTGCTGACTTGCTGCTGGCGCTGGAGCAGGGTGGCGTACTCTTCGCGCAATGGGCGCCAGTCTTGCTCGGCAAAGAAGCCAAGCCAGTCCATCAGGCGTTCGCGGATGCCCGTTACCGGGGACGCGGCGGGCAGGGTGAATTCGAAATGCAGCAAGGCCTGACCGGCGAATTGGTAAAGCGGCTCGGCCTTCAGGTTATCGGCCAGCCCGCGTTCGCGCAGGTCCGCCAACAAGCCGCCGGGTTTTGCCATGTTCAGCCAATGGCACAGGAACGCCAGCGCTTCGGCAGAGAAGTCGGGCAGGGCTTCAAGGGCAAACAGCAGATCCAGGCGTCGTTCGCCAGCCTGTTGATAACTGTTGGCCGAGGCATCCATCAGCGGCACTGGGGGCTGTTGAACGGCTGTTTCGCCTTTGGCAATGACGTTGCCAAAGGCTTCGGCCATCGCCTTCAATTCATCGAGGCTCTGCGGCCCGACCAGGCTCAAGGTCATTTGCCCGGTCTGGTAAAACCGCTGATAAAAGTCCTGCAACGCCTGCTGAAACTCGGGTTGCTGCAGCGGCAGACTGTCACGATTGCCGGCATGAAATCCCCGCAATGGATGAGCCTCGCCAAGCCCGCTGAACAAAGCAGACTGTTGCTGTGCTGCGGCATCCTGCGACCAGGCGACAAATTCCGCCTGCAACACTTCCCGTTCCCGCTGCTGGTCGTCCGGATTCATACGCGGATGGGCGAGCATGTCTGACAGACGCTCCAGCCCACCGGCAAATGCTTTGGGTGGCAGTTCGAAAAAGTAGTCCGTGGTGCGTTCGCTGGTCCGCGCATTCACTTGCCCGCCATGACTCTGGACGTAGGCCATCAACCCTTGCCCTGCGGGAAAACGCTCAGTCCCCAGAAACAGCAGATGCTCAAGAAAATGCGCAAGGCCGGGCCACGCCAGCGGCACATCATGGCTGCCCGCAGCGACCCGCAACGCTGCTGCGCAGCGCTTCAGATTCGGGGCATGACGCAGGGTCACCCGCAGGCCATTGGCCAGGGTTTCCATAGGGGGGCGAGGGTGATTCAGCGCGGGCATGGGCACTTCCAGAACAGTGAAGTGCCAATGCTAGCGGATTAGAGTGGTTTAGCGCTTGTTCAGGTCGCCGTAAAGCTCAGGGCGGCGATCGAGGAAGTAACGATTGGCGGCGCGGGAGTCGAGCATCAACTGCCGATTCAGCTCGCCGACGATCAATGCTTCATCCAGCCCGGCCTGAGCGATACGGCTGCCATCCGGCGCAGCGATGCTGCTCTGGCCGCAGTAGTGGATGTCGCCTTCGTGGCCGCAGTAGTTGGCGTAAGCCACATAGCATTGGTTTTCGAAGGCGCGGGAGCGCACGGTGACATCGGCGACGAAATCGAACGGAATCATGTTCGCGGTCGGCACTAGGATCAGCTCGGCACCGGCCAGGGCCAGGCGCCGGGCGTTTTCCGGAAATTCCAGGTCGTAGCAGATCAGGAAACCGAGCTTCCAGCCGTTGAGCTCAACGATGGGAAACTCGTCCGCTCCGGCGCTGAACATCGAGTGATCGAGATCGCCAAACAAGTGCGTTTTGCGGTAGTTGCACACGCGCTCGCCATGGGCGTCGATCAGTTGCACGGCGTTGTAGATCTGCCCCTCGGCGGTGCGCTCGGGATAGCCATACAAAATGGCGATCCCGGCAGTCTTGGCAATGCGCGCGATCTGCTGCGCCGACTCACCGTTGTACACCTCCGCAAGCACACTGACGGCATCGACGCCGATGTTGTAGCCGGTCAGGAACATCTCCGGCAGCACCAGCAGGTCCGCACCTTTGGCTTCCTGTGCAAGCTGCTGCATGCGTTGCAGGTTGCCGGCGACGTCCAGAGGCAGCGGCGGACATTGGTAAAGGGCTACGCGCATTTCGGATTCCTCTTACTCGGGCAGGGCGATCGGACCGATCTCGTTGAACACATCTCCTGGACCCGGATTTTCGGCGTGAGTTGCACCGCCGAAGTGTTTCATGATGCCCCACACCGCGTTGAGCGACGTCTGCACCGCGCCCTCAACCCAGGCCGGCGTCCACGAAACGTCGTCGCCGGCAATGAAGATCCCGCGCTGCTCGGGCGGCATGTCATCCTGCATGAAGTGCGCGTACATGCGCTGGTTGTAGCGGTAGTGGCCGGGCAGGGCGCCTTTGAATGCACCAAGGAAATGCGGGTCGGCTTCCCAGGACACGGTAATCGGATCGCCGATGATCCGCGCGGCGATGTCGACTTTCGGGTAGATCTTTTTCAGTGCATCCAGCGCCAGCTTCACGCGTTTTTCCACTGGGTGCGGGAGCATTTTCAGCGCGTCGCTCATCCACGAGTACGACAGGCAAATCACCCCCGGCTTGTCGTCGCCGTTGTCGAACAGGTAGGTGCCGCGGGTCAGGCGATCGGTGAGGGTCATGCTCATCAGGTCGCGGCCGGTTTCCGGGTCTTTGTCCTTCCAGAACGGGCGGTCGACCATCACGAAGGTTTTCGACGACTGCATGTAGCGGGTGCGGTCCAGGGCCATCCACATCTTTTGCGAGAACAGGGTTTCGTCGCATTCGATCTGGGTGGTCAGCAGCCAGCTTTGGCAGGTGGTCAGCACCGCGGCGTATTCGCGGGTGTCGCCGTTGTTGTCGGTGACCGCAAAGCGGCCATCCGGCGCGTGGGCGATTTTCTTCACCCCGGAGCGTGGAGCGCCATTGTGCAGCGACTTGAGGCTGGTGCCTTGCGGCCAATGCACGCAGCGCTCCGGTACATGGCGCCAGATGCCTTGCGGGACTTGTTCCACGCCACCGACCACCAAATGCTGGTGATCGTCACAGTTGGTCATTACTACGCGGAAGATTTCCAGCATCGAGTTCGGGAAATCGGAGTCCCAGCCGCCTGTGCCGAAGCCGACCTGGCCGAACACTTCGCGGTGATGGAACGACAACTTCGCGAAGGCTTTGGAGGTGGCGACGAAATCGTAGAAGGTGCGGTCGTCCCACAGCGGAACGAGGGTGTTCCACAGCTCCTTGAGGCGTGGCACGTCGCGGTCGCGGATTGCTTGCTGGATATCGGAGAATTGTGAACCGGCCTCCAGGGCGTCGGCCCAGGCGTCAGCCACTTCCTGAAAGAGTGCAGGAAGATCCGCCAGTTTTTGTGCGTAATGGGTTTTGCCTTCCAGATCGATGACGGTGCTGCCGGAAGCAGGTGTCAGCGGGTTGGGGAAGGGTTTGGTCTCAAGACCCAGCTTGTCGACGTAGTGATAGAACGCGGTGGACGACACCGGAAAACGCATGCCACCCAACTCCGCGACAATGCCATCGGTGCCGTTGAACGCTTGGGAGCGCAGGCGGCCGCCCAGCTTCGAGGCCTCATAGACCACCGGTTTCAGGCCAAGCTTCATCAGTTCGTATGCGGCCACCAGCCCCGCGATACCGGCGCCGACAATCGCCACTTCGGCGCCGTGATTGTGCTCGGGAATGCTGCCCAGGCCGACCGGGTGTTCGATCCAGTCGTCGAAGGCGAAGGGAAAGTCCGGGCCGAAAATGGTGACTGGTTTTTTACCGTCTGCAGGATGGCGATTGTTCTTGTTCATGGCTGACCTTGCTGGCGACTCGACGCGGAATGCGCATCTGAGTATAGGAAAAGATGCCAGCCATTCTAGAGAGCACAGAACACGTTAATAAGACGCAAAGTGTCGTCGTTTTGCCATTTTACTGGTCAATATGACTATATTGGTGTGCACACTGTCCAGTGTGGGAGTATTCAAACCGGCTGCCCCCGATCAATCTTGCTGCTCAAGATGATCGACGTCGTGGTCTTCTCCACCCCATCCACACTGCCAATCTGATCCAGCAACTGATCCAGCTGCTCCGGCGAGTCAGTGCGCAACCACGCCACATAATCAAATTCGCCACTCACCGCACACAGCTGCTGCACCTGCGCCATCGCGCTCAGGCGTCGCAACACCTCCCTGCCGGAACGCGGTTGCACAGTGATCCCGACATACGCCTGCAACCCGCCATCCACCACCCGCTGCCCGAGGCGCACGCCGTAACCGGTGATCACTTTGGCCTTTTCCAGCCGAGCCAGGCGCGAGGTGACCGTGGTGCGAGCGATGCCCAGATGCCGGGCAAGCATGGCCACGCTCTCGCGGGCGTTGATCTGCAGGGCGGCAATCAATTGGCGGTCGATTTCATCGAGAACGGGGGGGCGAGTGTCAGGCAAAGGGTTATCTCCAGCGGTATGGATCAGTGCGCAAGCATGTTACAGGCAGATTCTGTACGACGCTCGCGACGGATCCCGGATCTAGTCTGAGTACCGTTCATGCCATTTCTGCCTGCGACAAATTGCCATAAGTAACTGGTTAGTACATTATTCGCGCCTTGTCACAAATGGGGAAAATTTCCGACATGAACAATTCTGGGGCTGCCGCCGGCAGCAAATGGTTGCTGGCGGGGCTGGGTGTGCTGATTGCACTGATCGGGCTCGGCCTGGCCGGTGGCGGTGGCTATCTGATCGCGCTCGGCGGCAGCTGGTATTTCCTGCTGATGGGCCTGGCGATGCTGGTGTCCGGGTTGATGATCGCCCGGCGCAAACCGCTCGGTGCATGGCTGTATGGTGTGGCGCTGATCCTCACGGCGATCTGGGCGGTATGGGATGCTGGTCTCGAATACTGGCCGCTGGTCTCGCGGGTACTGA
This sequence comes from Pseudomonas sp. WT-JTC, assembly GCF_056711565.1. Lineage (NCBI taxonomy): Bacteria > Pseudomonadati > Pseudomonadota > Gammaproteobacteria > Pseudomonadales > Pseudomonadaceae > Pseudomonas > Pseudomonas sp. WT-JTC. Next base: position 6,082,857 of record NZ_CM160042.1, on the reverse strand, counting down.
CATTCGCCGTGATCGGTCTGGTTGTGGCGCTGATCTATCCGACCCTGGTCCGCGCCTCGGGTGCGACCGGCGGGCGTGGTGCTTACGGTCTGGCCGGCATTCTGGGTGTGGGAGTCGTTGCGACGATGGCCTATATGTTCGTCCCGACCCAGGTGGTCAAGGCTGTCGTTGAGCCTGCGGTAACGCCGGTCGCGCCGGGCACCGAGCAGAAAGACTGGGCTCACTGGGGCAACACCACCGCCGGTAATCGCTTTGCCGCGCTGGACCAGATCAACAAAGGCAACATCGACAAGTTGCATGTCGCCTGGACCTTCCGCACCGGCGACATTCCGCAAAGCACCGGCGCCGGTGCCGAAGACCAGAACACCCCGCTGCAAATCGGCGACACGGTCTACACCTGCACCGCCTACGGCAAAGTCTTCGCCCTGGATGCCGACACCGGCGCCCAGCGCTGGAAGTTCGACCCGCAAGGCACCGCGCCCAACTGGCAGCGTTGCCGTGGCCTGGGCTACTCCGAAACCCCGGCTTCTTCGGACAATCAGCCAACTGCCTGTACGAAGCGTCTGTTTCTGCCGACCGGCGATGCGCGCCTGATCGCCATCAATGCCGACACCGGCAAACCCTGCGAAGAGTTCGGCAACAAAGGCACCGTCGACCTGACCACCGATATGGGCGAAGTGAAGCCCGGTTACTACCAGCAGACCTCGACCCCGTTGGTCGCAGGGGATGTGGTGATCGTCGGTGGCCGCGTGGCCGACAACTACTCCACTGGCGAGCCGCCGGGCGTAGTTCGTGCCTACGACGTGCGCAGCGGTGAGCTGGTATGGGCATGGGATCCGGGCAATCCGAACACCACCAAACGTCCGCCGGAGGGTGAGACCTACACCCGTGGCACGCCGAACGTCTGGTCGGCCATGTCCTACGACGCCAGACTCGGTCTGGTGTACCTGCCGACCGGCAACGCGACGCCAGACTTCTTCGGCGGCCAACGTACCGGGTTCGACGACAAGTGGAACTCGTCCATCGTCGCCATCGACGTAAAAACCGGCCAGGTACGCTGGCACTTCCAGACCACCCACCACGACCTGTGGGACTTTGACCTGCCGGCGCAACCGCTGCTGTACGACGTGCCGGACGACAAGGGCGGCACCCAGCCAGCCTTGGCACAAGTCACCAAGCAGGGTGAGATCTTCCTGCTCAACCGCGAGACCGGCGTGCCGATTGCCCGCGTCGAGGAACGCCCGGTGCCGCAAGGCAAGGTCCCCGGCGAGCGCTATTCGCCCACCCAGCCGTTCTCGGTCGACATGCCGTCAATCGGCAACAAGACCCTGACCGAATCCGACATGTGGGGCGCCACACCGTTCGACCAGTTGATGTGCCGCATCCAGTTCAAGGGCATGCGCCACGAGGGTGTCTATACCCCGCCGGGCATGGACCGCGCCCTGCAATTCCCGGGTTCGCTGGGCGGCATGAACTGGGGCAGCGTCTCGGTCGATCCGAACACCAACTACATGTTCGTCAACGACATGCGCCTGGGGCTGGCCAACTACATGATCCCGCGCGACAAGATCGGCGCCGGGGCCAGCGGCATCGAAATGGGCGTGGTACCGCAGGAAGGCACGCCATTCGGCGCCATGCGCGAGCGTTTCCTCTCGGCGGTCGGCATTCCGTGCCAGAAACCACCGTTCGGCACCATGTCGGCCATCGACCTCAAGACCCACAAGCTGATGTGGCAGGTGCCAGTCGGCACCGTGCAGGACACCGGCCCGCTGGGCATCCGCATGCACTTGCAGATCCCGATCGGCATGCCGACCCTCGGCGCGTCACTCGCCACCCAGTCGGGCCTGCTGTTCTTCGCCGGCACCCAGGACTTCTACCTGCGCGCCTTCGATACCGGCAACGGCAACGAAATCTGGAAGTCGCGCCTGCCGGTGGGCAGCCAGTCCGGGCCGATGACATACGTTTCGCCGAAAACCGGCAAGCAGTACATCCTGCTGACGGTAGGCGGTGCGCGTCAGTCGACTGATCGTGGGGATTATGTGATTGCCTATGCTTTGCCTGATTAAGACTCTGCGACTGCTGTAGGAGCGAGCTTGCTCGCGATGGACGTTAACGATAATGCGTACTTGTTGAATAAACGCGTCGTACTTGAGTTCATCGCGAGCTCGCTCCTACAGAGGCTGCCTGATGCCTTGACTGATCAGCCTTACGCCGTAGCGCGGCTTTTTGTAAGGCATCGACTAGGATTGAGGCAGTCGAGGTGCGAGGTGAAAGACATGGCCACAAAGCTACCTGCCGCTGTACGGGACCGCGCCCTGCAGATCGCCCATCACGAAATGGGCCACTACGTCGTGGCCCGCGCCCTGGGCTTTGCCACGGGCGGGGTGACCCTGACGGTGACCATGGATTTGCGGCACCAGGGTGGAGCCTGCATTACGCTGGTGCGCCCGATTTCGTCGATAGAAGCCATGAAAGAGCATCTGGAAGCCCGGATGATGGTGCTCCTGGCTGGTGCAATGGCGCAGACACTGCCTTCGCAGCCCTCAGCCGGAAAACGCGTCGACAAGCCGAGAGCCACAGCCATCCTCAAAGGCGAGCAGGGGGCGGAACAGGACTACGCAAAAATCAGGGAGCTTCAGTATCTGTTGCGCAACATCGCCTACCCGGATACGGATCCCGTGTCGTCGGGCAGCATCACGACCGAGATGAAAGCGATCAATGATCGCCTGTGGATGCGGACGCAGGAAATCGTCGAGGCGCTCTCCGAGACCATTACTGAACTGGGAGAGACGCTGGTAGACCGCATGGTCCTCGTGGAGCAATGGGGCAGACCGGCGGACACCTATGAGGTCGTATTGACGCGTGAAATGCTTGAACGGTTGAATCCCCTGTAGGAGCGAGCTCGCTCGCGAAGGTCGTGAACGATCACGCGTAAAGCCAGATTCCCAGCGGTGTCCTTGGGTTTTTCGCGAGCAAGCTCGCTCCTACAGGTTCCTTCGCTGACTGGCAGAACTCTTTTTCGGCGTTTTCAATGCTGCTGCAATTACACGTTGCTCAGTCAGGTGGCTTCTTGTTGCGTTCCAACTGAACGTCGCGTCAGCACCTTCACCACATCATCAATCACCGCTTTGCTCATCGTCGTCAGGTAGTGCGCAGCCCAGGCGTGTCGGTCGGAGTCTTGGGCGTAGGCGGCGTCCACGGTCAGGGACTTGGCGAGGAATAGCAGGTCGGAGGCTTGGGTCAAGGCGTCGGCGATGGGGACGTCGCGGCAGACGTGGAACAGGGGTTGATTCGAGAGATACAGGAAGGGCGTGAAGCCGACGGTTTTTAGTTCTGAAGTTGTGGAGGTGGTCATGTTCAAACTCCTAATTTTTTAAGGAGCTGTCACATTCGTTTCCAAGCGAATGGGTGGCAGCTGCGCGCAGGTTGGAAAACCGGGAAACTAGGAAACCGGCACGCCCGAGGGCGTCCCACGCACAGCCGCCATATCTCGAGATTGAGGTAGGCAAACTGTTGCGTCTAATTTCGTCGGGTTTCCAAGCCCGATCACTGAATGGTCAGCGACGTCCGGAGACTATCCCGTCGAAGAAAGGCGCAACAAGGCGGTAAAGTGCCCAACCGCAAGATTCGGAGTTTGCCTACAAGGTCGTTCGGCGTCATCCGATAAAACGACACCTTAAGTAAACGAAACTAAACGCCAGACGAAAAAAAGCCGCGTAAGAACGCGGCTTTCTTGTTTGGTGGGCCCACACGGACTTGAACCGTGGACCAAAGGATTATGAGTCCTCTGCTCTAACCAACTGAGCTATAGGCCCTCAGTAGGCCGCGGATTATAGCGACGGTTTCGCGACTGTGCCATCCGAAAAAGCCATTACGGTTGTACGAAGAAACGTCGCGGCATATTCGTCCGGGGGGAGTGGCGGGCTGACGATGTAGCCCTGGATTTGCTCGCAACCCGCGGCGGCGAGGAATTGCTGTTGCGCCTGGGTCTCGACGCCTTCGGCAATCACGGTGAATTGCATGCTGCGCCCGAGCGCGATGATGGCGCGTACGATAGCCGCATCGTGGGGATCGTCCGGCAGGCCGCGGACGAAGGATTGGTCGATCTTGAGGATGTCCAGTGGCAGTCGCTTGAGGTAACTCAGGGATGAGTAACCGGTGCCGAAGTCATCGATGGCCAGTTGCACCCCCAGATGTTTGAGTTGATGCAGTACTGCCAGCGCTTCTTCGGCCTGGCTCATGATGAAGTTTTCGGTGATTTCCAGTTGCAGGAAACCCGGGTTGAGGCGGTTGTCCTTGAGCAACTGTTCGATACGGCCCAGCAGGTTGGGTTGGCGCAATTGGGCGCCGGCAAGGTTGACTGAGAGCGGGCCGGGATTTTCGTACAGCCGGTGCCATTCGGCCATCTGCCGGCAGGCGGTTTCCAGGACCCAGTCGCCGATTTGCAGGATCATGCCGTTCTCTTCGGCCAGCGGGATGAAGTGTTCCGGTGGCACGTCGCCAAAGGTCGGATGGCGCCAGCGGATCAGGGCTTCGGCACCGACCAGGCTGTAGTCTTCGAGGCTGATTTTAGGTTGGTAGCACAGGTGCAACTCGTTGCGTTCGATGGCGCGGCGCAGTTCGTGTTCCAGTGCCACGCGTTCGCTGGCCTGGGCAGTGAGGTCTCGGGTGTAGCTTTCAACACGGTTGCGGCCCTTGGCCTTGGAGCTGTACATCGCGGCGTCGGCGTTCTTGATCAGTGTGGCAACGTCGCAGCCATCCTTCGGATAGAGGCTGGTGCCGATGCTGGCGCTGATGAAAAACTCGTGTTCACCGGCCTGGAACGGCGCGGCGAAACAATTGAGCAGCTTGGTGGCAATGTGGTCGGCATCGCTGGGTTGTTGCAGGCCCGGCAGCAGGATAATGAACTCGTCACCGCCCAGGCGCGCCACGGTATCGATGTCACGCAACTGCTCTTTGAGACGCACGGCAATGCCCTTGAGCAACAGGTCGCCGACCGGGTGGCCCAGGCTGTCATTGATGTGCTTGAAGCGGTCGAGGTCAAGGAACAGCACGGCACCCTGGCCACCATTTTCCTTTTGGCTATTGAGCGCGGTGAGCAAGCGGCTTTCAAACAAAGTGCGGTTGGGCAGGCCGGTCAGCGGATCGTGATGCGCTTGATAGTCGAGTTTGGCCTGGGCGTGTTTTAGGCTGGAAATATCGGCGAACACCGCAACAAAGTGGGTGATGAAATTTTCGCGGTTGCGTACGGCGCTGATGGTCAGCCAACTCGGGTAGAGCTCGCCGTTCTTGCGTCGGTTGGATATCTCGCCTTGCCAGTGACCCTCGGCAGTCAATTGATGCCACATGGCCGCGTAAAACGCACTGTCGTGCAGGCCCGAGGCGAGCAGGCGCGGCGTATGGCCCAGGGCTTCGCTCTCGCTGTAGCCGGTGATTTCAGTGAACGCACGATTGACCGCGCTGATGTGTTGCTGGGTATCGGTGATCAATACGCCTTCGGCGGTGCTCTCGAACACGGTGGCAGCCTGTTGCAGTTTTTCCTGCATCAGGTGTCGCTCGGTGATGTCCCGGGCGATGGTCAGCATGCAGTCGTCATCGCCAATCGGCAGTGGGCGACTGGACACTTCGCAGAGGCGGATCTGCCCGTCACTGCGGCGGATATGGCAGCTGAAGTCGCGGACGAAACCGTCCCGGTGCAACAGATCAAGCATCTGTTTGCGTTCGTTAAGGTTGACCCAGATGCCGAGCTCCAGCGCTGAACGATCCACCGACATCGCGCTGTTGAACCCGGTAATGCGGCTGAAGCCGTCGTTGACCTCCAGCAGCAAGCCATCGCTTTGTCGCGACAGCAGCAAGCCGTCGGGGGAGGCGTGGAAGGCTTTGGCGAATTTTTCTTCGGAGGTTTGCAGTTGTTGCTGGGTTTCCTTGAGCTGGGTGATGTCCCGCACCACGACCACCAGCGCCGATGTCATGTCGAGATTGAACGGTTCAGCTGAGATCAGGCCGGTAAACACGTGGCCATTGCTGCGACGAAAGGGCATTTCCAGGTTGCGGATGCTGCCGGCCTGCAAGCGTTGCAACAGGCCTGGCCCAACGCCGGGTATTCCCCAGATGTTCAGGTCGGTGGCGGTGTGGCCAATGACGTCCTCGGCCTTGAGGCCGATCTGTTCTTCGAACGCTTCGTTGACTTCCAGCAGGCAACCGTCGCTCAGGCGCGCGATCACCAGAATGTCCGGGCATTGCTGGAACACCGAAGCGAACTTCTGTTCTGACAGGCGCAGCGCTTCTTCGGTGCGCTTGGCGTCGGTGATGTCGATCATCAGCCCGCGCAACACCGGCTCATGTCCGTGTTCGATCAGGCTGACGATATCGCGCACCCAAAGACAGCGGCCGTCGGCGGTGATCACCCGGTAATCGAGGCGGTGATCGCGCCCGGCCAGTATTTCGTGGTCGCAGAAGTTCTGGGCGCGGGTCAGGTCGGCGGGGTGAATGATGTTGCGCCAGAAGCCCGGAATCAGCCAATGGGACAGGGGATAGCCGAGAAGGTCTTCGGCGTGGGGCGATACATAGCTGTAGGTGTAGTCGGTGACCTTTGCTTCCCAGGCGATGGCCGAAAGGCTCTCCACCAGGCCTCGGTAGTGGTATTCGCTGCTGCGCAGTTCCTGTTCAAGATCGACCCGGCGGGCGATTTCCGAACTCAGGCGGCGGTTGATGCGGATAACCGACGCCAGCACGATGGTCAGCAGCAGCAATCCGGGCAGGCCATACATCAACAGGTCACTCCAGAACGTCCGATGATCGAGGACGTTGCCGACCCAATGCTCCTGAATGGCGCTGATTTCGGCGGGGCTCATGTCCGCCAGGACTTTGTCGAGAATACCGACGAGCATTGTATTGTTGCGAGGCACCGCCATGGCCAGTTGATAGCGATAGGGGGTTTCACCGCTGACATACAACCCATCGAGCTTGAGCTGGCGCAAGCTCCAGACGCTGGACGCCAGATCGCCCACCACGGCGTCCACTGCGTCGGTGGCCAGTGCCTGCAACGCTGAGCTGACGTTGGGCATCGCCACCAGGTTCAGGTCGGGGTGGTGGGTGCGCAGCAGTTCGTGGGGGGCGTAGTTTTCCACCACAGCGATTTTCAGGCCGTACAGTTCTTTCAGGTCATGTGGCTGGGGGCCCCCCACATGGGCCAGGATGACAATCGGAAAGTCCAGATAGGGACGGGTGAACGACAGGTATTTCTGGCGTTCCGGGGTCGACATGATGCCCGGCAGCAGGTCCAGCTTGCCCTTTTTGGCTTGTTCCAGGACGGCGGTCCAGCTCACCGGCTCGATGGGCGTGAGCCGGGTTGCCAGCCTTTTGCGGATGACCTCGATGTAATCCGCGGCAAGGCCCTGGTAGCGGCCTTCATCGTCGCGAAACTCGAAGGGCGGCCACGACGCATCGACACCCAGGCGCAAGTCCGGGTGAGCCGCCAGCCAGCTACGTTCATCGTCGGTTAGAGTCAGCGCGCCAGCCGTTGCGGTCCAGGTCATCAGCGACAGCAAAAAAAGCACGGTCGGCAGTCTGGGCATAACGGTCTCGTTATGGCTCTGGGGAATGTTTCGAGTGTAGACGGGCTACGGAGTGGAGGGGGAGGTGCTGAGATATTAATCTGCCATAAAACAAAACCCCCGGCCTGGGCCGGGGGGTCTGGTATCACTCGTCGAGGAAGGAGCGCAGATGCTCGCTTCTCGTCGGGTGGCGCAGCTTGCGCAACGCCTTGGCTTCAATCTGACGAATCCGCTCACGGGTCACGTCGAACTGTTTACCAACCTCTTCGAGAGTGTGGTCGGTATTCATGTCGATACCGAAACGCATGCGCAGTACCTTGGCTTCACGGGCAGTGAGGCCGGACAGCACTTCGCGAGTCGCTTCCTTGAGGCTCTCAACGGTTGCAACATCGATTGGCGACTGCATGGTCGAGTCTTCGATGAAGTCACCCAGATGGGAGTCTTCGTCATCACCGATCGGGGTTTCCATGGAGATCGGCTCTTTTGCGATCTTCAATACCTTGCGGATCTTGTCCTCAGGCATTTCCATGCGTTCGCCCAGCTCTTCCGGGGTCGGTTCGCGACCCATTTCCTGCAGCATCTGGCGGGAAATGCGGTTGAGCTTGTTGATCGTCTCGATCATGTGCACCGGAATACGGATGGTGCGGGCCTGGTCGGCGATCGAGCGAGTGATCGCCTGACGGATCCACCAGGTGGCATAAGTCGAGAATTTGTAGCCGCGACGGTATTCGAACTTGTCTACCGCTTTCATCAAGCCAATGTTGCCTTCCTGGATCAGATCGAGGAACTGCAGGCCACGGTTGGTGTACTTCTTGGCGATCGAGATCACCAGACGCAAGTTGGCTTCAACCATCTCTTTCTTCGCGCGGCGGGCCTTGGCCTCACCGATCGACATGCGACGGTTGATGTCCTTGATTTCGGCGATGGTCAAACCGGTTTCGGTTTCCAGCGCGGTCAGCTTCTGCTGGCAACGGATGATGTCCGGCTGCAGGCGGCCAATGGCTTCAGCGTATTTGCCTTTGCCTTTGGCCAGGGCATCACTCCAGCTTTCGTCGACTTCGTTGCCCGGGAACTGGCGCAGGAAGTCCGCACGCGGCATGCGCGCATCACGAACGCAGAGCTGCATGATTGCGCGCTCTTGCTGACGCAGGCGATCCAGGGCACTGCGAACACGCTCGACCAGGGCTTCGAATTGCTTCGGCACCAGTTTGATCGGCATGAACAGATCGGCCAGGGCCAGCAACTCGGCAATCGCTGCCTTGTTGTGACGACCGTGCTTTTTCAGTGCCTTGCGGGTGATTTCCATCTGATCGGCCACGGCGCCAAAACGCTGGGCGGCGATGATCGGATCCGGACCGCTTTCGGCTTCTTCCTCGTCATCCGAGGCTTCACCGTCTTCGTCGTCGGAATCGTCATCCGCCTTGACGGCTTTCGCGTCAATCGGCGGCGGCACTTCTGCCGCAGGCGGCGCAATGCCGTCGTCCGGGTCGATATAACCGCTCAGGACGTCGGACAGGCGACCACCTTCGGTGGTGACGCGGGTGTACTCGGAGAGAATATGATCAACCGTGCCAGGGAAGTGCGCGATTGCGCTCATCACTTCACGGATGCCCTCTTCAATACGCTTGGCGATTTCGATTTCGCCTTCACGTGTGAGGAGCTCCACCGTACCCATTTCGCGCATGTACATGCGCACCGGGTCGGTAGTGCGACCAATGTCGGTCTCGACCGCAGCCAACGCTGCAGCGGCCTCTTCGGCTGCGGCTTCGTCGGTATCGGCGTCGGCCAGCATAAGGGAATCCTTATCTGGCGCAACCTCGAATACGTTGATCCCCATGTCATTGATCATGCGGATGATGTCTTCCACCTGTTCCGGATCTGAAATATCCTCCGGCAGGTGGTCGTTGACCTCCGCGTAAGTCAGGTAGCCCTGCTCACGACCAAGTGTGATCAACTCTTTGATACGAGACTGCTGTTGCGCTTTTCCGGACATAACACCCTATCCACTGAAGGTCTTGGCGGGCAAAAAACAAGCCGAGGATTATACCTGAGCTATGACCTCACGCGCCAGTTGAGGTCGGGTTTGATGCGGAAACATTGCGACTCAAGAGGTCGCGCAGTTGATTTTTCTCTTCGCTGGTCAATTCGCTTTGACGCGCTTTTCGCAGAAGTTGCTCCAGATTTCGCTCGCGTTGGCGGGCTGACAAGCTAGTAATGGTGTCGAAAAACTGTTGTTCAAGGTTATCTCCATCAATCAGCCATTCCTTTTCCGCCAGGGCCTTGAGCAAACGGCCTTGTTCTGTGCCGTGCCAACGCGCAATCAGTTGAATTGAGTTTAGCTTGGGATTCTTCTGCACGGCTTCGAGCAGCGCCACCAGCAATTGCGTGTTGGTGTGATCCTCGGCGGCGAAGTGCCCGGCATCCTCGACTTTTTCGGCCAGTTGCGGGTGATGCAGCAGCGTGCGCAAGGCGGCGAGGGTCGGCGGTTCTACGGCGGCGGGTATCCGTGGCGCGCGAGGTTGATCGCGATCACCGCCCCGTTTGCCATTCTTGTCCCACGGTTTCTTGTCCCATTTCTTGCCTCCTGCACCGGGTTTCTTCGGCGTCCATTCCTGCTGCGGCACATACATTTCCTGTGCCTGCGGCTGATGATAGTCGCTGTAATCGGGCATTGCGTCGTAATCGATGCCCGGGTCGTAGGCCGGCGGTGCTTCTTGCGGGGCGCTTTGCGCCAGCTGGCTCACCGCCTCACCGCTCAGGCCGGTGATTTCACTCAGGCGCTGACGCATCAAGGTGCGCAGGTTGGCGCCCGGGACTTTGTCGATCAACGGCGCGGCGAGGGTAGCCATGTGGGCCTTGCCCTCAAGCGAGCGTGGGTCGGCTTCTTCTGTCAGTTGCTGGAAGAAGTAATCGGCCAGAGGCTGCGCGTGCTGGTTGATGCGTGCGCGGAAGGCATCGGTGCCTTCGGAGCGGACCAGGGTGTCCGGGTCTTCGCCCTCGGGCAGGAACAGAAAGCGTGCACGACGACCGTCCTGCAAGCTCGAAAGTGTCGCCTCCAGTGCCCGCCATGCAGCATTGCGACCGGCCTGGTCGCCATCGAAGCAGAACAGCACGTTGGGTACGACGCGAAACAGCCGCTTGAGGTGTTCCTCGCTGGTGGCGGTGCCCAGGGTCGCAACGGCATTGCGCAGGCCTTGCTGGGCCAGGGCGATGACGTCCATGTAACCCTCGACGACGATGATCTCGTCGAGGTTGCGGTTGGTCTTGCGCGCTTCATACAGGCCGTAGAGTTCCTGGCCTTTATGGAAAACCGGGGTTTCCGGGGAGTTCAGGTACTTCGGCTTGTCGTCGCCCAATACCCGGCCGCCAAAGGCGATGACGCGCCCGCGACTGTCGCGGATCGGGAACATTACGCGGTCACGGAAGCGGTCGTAACGTTTACCGCTTTCGGCGTTTTCGATCAGCAGACCGGCATCGATCATGGCTTTTTGTTGCAGGGTATCGCTGCTCAAGTGCTTGAACAGGTTATCCCAGCCAGGTGGAGCGAAGCCGAGACCGAAGTCCCGGGCGATTTCGCCGGTCAACCCGCGACCTTTCAGGTAATCCACGGCGGCCTTGCGCGATGGGTGGCTTTTCAGGGCCTGGCGATAAAAGTCGGCAGCTGCGCTGAGTAGCGGATACAGCGGCGAGTCGGTCGGCTGTCGCGGTTTGTGCGGCCGGCCGCTTTCTTCGCGGGGGATTTCCATGCCGGCGGCTTTGGCCAGTTCTTCGACGGCCTGGACGAAATCCAGGTTGTCGTGGTCCATGATGAAGCCGAGGGCGTTGCCGCCAGCGCCGCAGCCGAAGCAGTAATAGAACTGCTTGTCGGGGCTGACGCTGAACGACGGAGTCTTTTCTTTGTGGAACGGGCAGCAGGCGGTGTGGTTCTTGCCGGCTTTTTTCAGTTGCAGGCGCGAGCTGACCACATCGACGATGTCGGTGCGGTTCAGAAGGTCGTCAATGAAGCTCTGGGGAATTAGCCCGGCCATGGCGTTCTCGTCATCTGCGCTGAAAGAAACCCGAAACGTACGGCGACCGAACGCGGTCATTGTTTGAGGCGCGCAAAGTGTGCCGCTCGACCAGTGTCGTCTGCGTAATCGCTGTCGGGAAGTGTATCTGCCGAAAATCCACTGACGTTAATGCCAATCAGTATTCGACTGTTTGAATGTGTTGCGCTGAATCCGCTGTGGCCAATCATAGGCCCCGGATAGCTCATCATCTGGCACGCAAGCAGGTGCCTTGGGCTGATCGTCGTAAGAGGAATCAGTGGGTGTGCTCGTCAGTAGCCTTGAAAGGCTCGTCAGAAAAGACGTGCACCGCTGGCAAAAGAGCCAGGTCTGACGCGGTGAAGCAGATTTGTCTCGGTCGCGTCTGCGGCTTTGACAGTGAAGCATCAAGCGTTTTACGCAAATGCCATAAGCCCGGCTGAGGGCCGGGCTTGGCAGAAGCTTGCTACGATCGTCTGTGTATTAGTACAGACGAACGGCGCGGCGCTGTTCGCGCTGAACTTTCTTGGCGTGACGCTTGACAGCGGCTGCTGCTTTGCGCTTACGCTCAGAAGTTGGCTTCTCGTAAAATTCGCGGCTACGAACTTCAGCCAGTACACCGGCTTTTTCGCAGGAGCGCTTGAAACGACGCAGAGCTACGTCGAAGGGTTCGTTCTCTTTTACTTTGACGGCTGGCATCCAGAGCTACCTTCATTCATTACCGGGGTCAACATCCTCGCGGCAAAAGAGCACTTGAAGACGTCGGTTTTTAAGGGTTGCGGATGTTAACCCCTCATCGCTCGGAATGCAAAGCCTCTGATCGAAAACCGCTGGTCGGGGCATCACGCGACGACTATTATGCGCGCCTTCGAATTCAGCCTAAACAAGGCGCAAACCCATGCTAGTACTGGGATTAGAAACCTCCTGCGACGAAACCGGTGTCGCACTTTACGACAGTGAACGCGGCCTGCTGGCCGATGCGCTGTTCAGTCAGATCGACCTGCACCGCGCCTATGGCGGTGTGGTGCCGGAGCTGGCTTCGCGCGATCACGTCAAACGCATGCTGCCCTTGATTCGTCAGGTGTTGGCCGAGGCCGACTGCGTGCCGACCGAGATCGATGCGATCGCCTACACCGCTGGTCCTGGCCTGGTTGGCGCGTTGCTGGTAGGGGCTTCCTGTGCCCAGGCGCTGGCCTTTGCCTGGGGCATTCCGGCCCTTGGCGTGCATCACATGGAAGGCCACTTGCTGGCACCGATGCTGGAGTCGCAACCGCCGGAATTTCCGTTCGTCGCTTTGTTGGTCTCAGGTGGCCATACGCAACTGGTTCAGGTCGACGGAATCGGTCAGTACACACTCTTGGGCGAGACCCTGGATGACGCTGCCGGTGAAGCTTTCGACAAGACGGCCAAGATGATGGGCCTCAATTATCCGGGCGGACCGGAGATCGCTCGCCTTGCGGAGCAGGGCGTTGCAGGACGTTTCGTTTTCCCGCGTCCGATGTGCGACCGCCCGGGCGTTGATTTCAGCTTCAGTGGCCTGAAAACCTTTGCGTTAAATACCTGGCAGCAGTGCGTCAGCGCCGGGGACGACGGCGAACAAGCCCGTTGCGACATCGCGCTGGCGTTCCAGCAGGCCGTGGTGGAGACTTTGACCATCAAGTGCAAGCGTGCCCTGAAGGCCGCCGGCATGAAGCGCCTGGTGATCGCGGGGGGCGTCAGTGCCAACAAGGCGTTGCGCACTTCTCTGGAGAAAATGCTCGGCGACATGAAGGGCGATGTGTTCTATGCCCGTCCGCAGTTCTGCACCGATAATGGCGCAATGATCGCCTTTGCCGGCTGCCAGCGCCTGCAGGCCGGACAGCAGGAGAGCCTGGCGATCAGCGTCCAGGCGCGTTGGCCGATGGAGCAATTGTCGGCGTTGTGATGAGCGGCGCTCATGTCCGGCAGCTAAAAATGCCGTTCGCGCCCGGCAAACAGGTCGCGTAGATTGCCGCGATGACGCCAGACGATCAGCCCGGTGAGCGTGCTCATGGGCAGTAGGGCTGCCGGTTCTTGCCAGGCCAGCAAAGGCAGGGTCAGCGGCGTGGCGATCAGGGCGGCCAGGGAGCTGGTGCGGGTCAGGTAGAACGTCAAGAGCCAGGCGCAGACCGCCAGAAGGGCTGCGGGCGGGTACAGTCCCAGTAACATGCCGGCAGCGGTTGCGACACCCTTGCCGCCGCGAAAGCGGAAGTACAACGGAAACAGATGGCCGATGACGGCATAGACGCCGATCCAGGCTTGCTCCTGCTGCGAAAGGCCCGCAAGACGCGCAATCAGTACCGGCAGCAGGCCTTTGCAAAGGTCGCCGAGCAGGGTCAGGATGGCGAGTTTCTTGCCGGCCAGGCGCAACATGTTGGTGGCGCCGGCATTGCCCGAGCCACTCATTCGCGGATCGGGGTTACCGGTCAGGCGGCTGAGCAAAATGGCGAAGGACAGAGAGCCGAGCAGGTAGGCGAGGATCGCCAATAACCAAAACATGCTAACTATTCCGGGCGAGGAAGCCCTGATTCTAACGGCGCATTGCGCCCTTGTCGTGTAGCGGAGAGAAGTGCTTGGACAGAGTGTTTATCGAGGGCCTGGAAGTCGACACGGTGATCGGTGCCTACGACTGGGAACGAGGCATCCGACAGTGCTTGCGTCTTGATCTGAGCTTCGCCTGGGATAATCGCCCGGCCGCAGCCGGTGATGACCTGACCTTGGCGCTCGACTACGCCAGTGTTTCCTCGCGCATCCAGGCATTTGCCGAGCAGGCGCAGTTCCAGCTGGTCGAGACCTTTGCCGAGCGTCTGGTTGAAGTGCTGATGAGCGAATTCAAGATCACCTGGATGCGCCTGAAGCTGACCAAGCCCGGCGCCATCCCGGCTGCCACTGGCGGTGTGGGCGTGGAGATCGAGCGCGGATGTCGCTGACTCAGGTATACCTAGGGCTCGGTAGCAATATCGAGCGTGAAACCCATTTGCGGGCGGGGCTCGATGCATTGGCGGGCTTTCTTGTCGATATCCGCTGTTCGGCGGTGTTCGAAAGTCAGCCGGTGGGTATCAAGAGCGGGCCGTTCTTCAATTTCGTGGTGTCGGCGTATACCGATCTGCCGCTCATGGAACTGGATCGCCGGTTGAAGTTCATTGAGGCCGATAACGGCCGATATGCACCGGATCGCCGAGGTTTGCCGCTGGATATCGACGTATTGTTGTTCGGTGATCTGGCGGGCAACTTCGATGGCTTGATCTTGCCGCGGGCAGAAATTCTGAAAAATGCTTTTGTTCTGTGGCCGCTGTCATTGATAGCGCCGGATCGCGTGCACCCGGGCGTAGGCAAAAGTTTCGCCACGTTGTGGGCTGAATCGCAGATCGATCAGGTGCTGGCGCCAGTGGCTTTCGAATGGCGCGGTGAGCAACTGACACCTTTGAATTTGTTGTGATTTGACTGACGCCTTCGCGAGCAGGCTCGCTCCTACAGGTGCGATGCAATCCCTGTATGAGCGAGCCTGATCGCGATTTTTTCAAGCTGACGCCGCTTCCTTGTAGGCCTTCAGCGCTTTCAGTCGCTCGCGCTTGATCGCCTCCCCCAGTTCCGGTCCCTTGAAGCCTTTCTCCAGCAACGGCTGAACCGCCACGCTGCGGGCAGCGGTTGCCGCGCCGCGCAAATAATCCGCCTGTGGATAACTTCTTTCTTCCAGCCCTTTGCGCCCACGCGCATCCATCTCGCATGCCGCGATGAACTCCTCGAACCGCTGTGGCCGACGGTAAACGTCGAAGCTTTGCAGCAATTCCAGCAATGTCGATGGCTTCAGTTCAAGGGCGCGATGCCCGTGGGTGTGATACTCGCCCACCAGCAGGGCCAGTTCCTGGCAGTCTCTGGGCACCTTGAAACGTTCATTGACCGCTTTGATCAGCTTCAGGCCCTTGAACTCGTGGGCAATGTGTTGCGGCCACTCCTCCTCCAGCGTCAGGCCCTTGCCCAGGTCGTGCAGCAGGCAGGCCCAGCGCACGGTCAGTGGCTGTTTGTGTATTGCGGCCTGCTGCAAAACGCTCAGGGTATGTGCGCCTGTATCGATTTCCGGGTGGTGGGCTGGTGGTTGCGGTACGCCAAACAGCGCGTCGACCTCTGGCATCAGTACCTTGAGGGCGTCGCATGCGCGCAAAACCTCAACAAACACCTGTGGCTGATCTTCCATCAGGGCGCGGGAAATTTCCTTCCAGCTGCGCTCCGGGGTCAGCGCCTCAAGCTCGCCTGACGCGCTGAGTTGGCGCATCAGTTCCAGGGTTTCCGGGGCGACGGTAAAGCCCAGCGCCGCATAGCGCGCCGCAAAGCGGGCAACACGCAGGACCCGGAGCGGATCTTCGGCAAATGCCGGGGAAACATGGCGAAGCAGGCGTGCTTCGAGATCGCGCTGGCCGTGGTAGGGGTCGGTCAGGTTCTGCTGATCGTCTTCGGCCATGGCGTTAATGGTCAGGTCGCGACGGATCAGGTCTTCTTCGAGGGTGACTTCAGGGCTGGCGTGAAAAGTGAACCCGCCGTAGCCTCGTCCGCTTTTGCGCTCGGTGCGGGCGAGGGCGTATTCCTCACCGCTTTTGGGATGAAGAAATACCGGGAAATCCGCACCTACCGGGCGGAAACCCTTGGCGAGCATTTCTTCGGTGGTGGCGCCGACCACGACCCAGTCGATGTCGGTGACCGGTTTGCCCAGCAAGCGATCGCGTACCGCGCCGCCGACTTTATAGATCCGCATAAAAAACCTCCGTTAGCTCGACAGGATAACCGTTGCGTCGGGCTTTCGGAGGCCGGAACAGTATCAAAGATGAATGACAGCCAGGTCCAGGCGGCCGTAATCGCCGTCGCTGTGCTCGCTTCTGGGTGGAACATGATGGGTTTTCATCACCTGGTCTCCTTGCAGGGTCTCCAGGTGAATGTCGAAGCCCCACAGGCGGTGCAGATGCTTGAGCACTTCCTCGGTGGAGTCTCCCAGCGGTTTGCGGTCGTGTTGCTGGTGACGCAGGGTCAGAGAGCGGTCACCGCGCCGGTCAATGCTGTAGATCTGCACGTTGGGTTCTCGATTGCCCAGGTTGTACTGCGCTGCGAGGGTTTCCCGGATGATGCGGTAGCCGCCTTCGTCGTGAATGGCGGGTACCAGCAGGTCGTCCTTCTGGTCGTCATCGAGAATGCTGAACAGCTTCAGGTCACGGATCACCTTGGGTGACAGGTACTGCAGGATGAAGCTCTCATCCTTGAAGCTGCTCATGGCGAACTTGATGGTCGACAGCCAGTCGGAGCCGGCAATTTCCGGGAACCAGCGGCGATCCTCTTCCGTAGGGTGTTCGCACATGCGCCGGATGTCGCGGTACATGGCAAAACCCAGTGCGTACGGATTGATACCACTGTAGTAGGGGCTATCGAAGCCCGGCTGGAACACTACGCTGGTGTGGGACGTCAGGAACTCCATCATGAAACCGTCGGTGACCAGGCCCTCGTCGTACAGGTCGTTCATCAGGGTGTAATGCCAGAACGTGGCCCAGCCCTCGTTCATCACCTGGGTTTGACGCTGTGGATAAAAATACTGGGCGATCTTGCGCACGATGCGCACGATTTCCCGCTGCCATGGCTCCAGCAGCGGCGCATGTTTTTCGATGAAGTACAGGATGTTTTCCTGAGGTTCGGCGGGAAAGCGTGCGCTGTCCTTGTCGCTGAACTTGTCCGCGCCCTTGGGAATGGTTCGCCACAGATCGTTGATCTGTTTCTGCAAATGCTCTTCCCGGTCCTTTTGCCGGCGGCGCTCTTCTTCCGCGGAGATCGGATACGGGCGTTTGTAGCGGTCGACACCATAGTTCATCAGCGCATGGCAGGAGTCGAGCAAGTCCTCGACTGCGTCGATACCGTGGCGTTCTTCGCATTGCATGATGTACTGCTTGGCAAACACCAGGTAGTCGATAATCGAGCTGGCGTCGGTCCAGGTGCGGAACAGGTAATTGCCTTTGAAAAAGCTGTTGTGGCCGTAGCAGGCATGGGCCACCACCAGCGCCTGCATGCAGATGGTGTTTTCCTCCATCAGGTAGGCGATGCACGGGTCGGAGTTGATCACGATCTCGTACGCCAGACCCATCTGGCCGCGAGTGTAGGATTTTTCAGTACTGAGGAAATGTTTGCCGTAGGACCAGTGGTGATAACCCAGCGGCATACCGACGGAGGCATAGGCGTCCATCATCTGCTCGGCGGTGATTACTTCGATCTGGTTAGGGTACGTATCGAGGGCGTAGCCGGCCGCAATACGACTGATTTCGCGGTCATACGCCTGAATCAGCTCGAACGTCCATTCGGAGCCGGTGGAAATGGGTTGGCGCTTCTGCTCTTTGGCGGTCATGTCACTAACCTGCGCTGGAAGAGTTCACGGAAGACCGGATAGATATCGCCGGCCGAGACCAGTTGTTGCTGGGCAAACGTGTCGGAAAAGGCTTCGGCTATGCGCTCGTATTCGAACCACAGGGCCTGGTGTTCGCGAGGGGTGATCTCAACGTAAGTGTAGTACTGCACGAATGGCATGATCTGGTTGATCAGAATGTCGCGGCAGATCGGAGAGTCGTCGTTCCAGTTGTCGCCGTCGGAGGCCTGGGCGGCGTAGATGTTCCACTCGTTGCTCGGATAACGCTCGGCCATGATCTCCTGCATCAGCTTCAAGGCGCTGGAGACGATGGTGCCACCGGTTTCCCGGGAGTAGAAAAACTCCTCTTCATCCACTTCGCGGGCGCTGGTGTGATGGCGGATGAACACGACGTCGATCTTTTCGTAGTTACGCTTGAGGAACAGGTACAGCAGGATAAAGAAGCGTTTGGCGATGTCCTTGGTCGCCTGGGTCATCGAGCCGGACACGTCCATCAGGCAGAACATCACGGCCTTGGAGCTGGGGTTCGGTTGCTTGATGAGCAAGTTGTACTTGAGGTCGAATGTGTCGAGAAACGGTACGCGGTGAATGCGTGCGCTGAGTTTTTCGATTTCGGCTTCTATTTCCTGAATATCGCCGAAGTTGTCCGGTTCTTCCTGCTTGAGTCGCAGGAGTTCTTCCTTGGCTTCGCGCAGTTTTGCCCGGCTGCTGCCGGACAGGGCGATACGCCGGGCGTGGGCTGAACGCAGGGTGCGGATGATGTTGATCCGCGACGGGTTGCCCTCGTTGCTGATCCCGGCACGTACGGTCTTGAAGGTATCGGTGCCGGTCAGGTTGCGCTTGACCAGGTTTGGCAGTTCGAGATCCTCGAACATGAACTCGAGGAACTCTTCCTGGGTGATCTGGAAGACGAACTCGTCCATCCCTTCACCGGAATTGCCCGCCTTGCCAGGGCCTCGACCACCACCGCCTCCCGGTGGACGGGCGATATGCTCGCCGCTGGTGAACTCCTTGTTGCCCGGGTGCACGATCGTCTGCTTGCCGCCGCGACCGTGGTGAAGTACCGGTTCGTCGATGTCGCGGCCGGGAATGCTGATTTGTTCGCCGTGTTCCATATCGGTAATGGAGCGCCGGCTGACCGCCTCTTCGACAGCCTTTTTAATGTGATCACGGTAGCGCCGCAGAAACCGCTGGCGGTTCACCGTGCTCTTGTTCTTGCCATTGAGACGTCGGTCGATCACATAGCTCATGACTGCTCCTTAGAAGCTGTCCTGAAAGGGGCGAGCGGTGATACAGCATCGAACCGAGAAGCCGAGGGATATTTGAACGCTCCCCCAAGCGCCTTGGATGCTGCCTGAACTCGCTACCGACTTTCGAACACCTTCCAGAGGCCTGTGTATCAGAAAAAGCGCACACAGGTCTCTGGCTGACGACAACCGGTCTGACCGGCAGCGGGTTATTGTGATTTTCTGACCCGCAGGTACCACTCGGACAGCAGTCGTACCTGTTTGTCGGTGTAGCCCCGCTCGACCATCCGTGTGACGAAGTCGTTGTGTTTTTGCTGGTCCTCCTTGCTGGCCTTGGCGTTGAAACTGATGACCGGTAGCAGGTCTTCGGTGTTGGAGAACATTTTCTTCTCGATGACCACCCGCAGTTTTTCGTAGCTGAGCCAGGTCGGATTCTTGCCATTGTTGTTGGCCCGGGCACGCAGGACGAAGTTGACGATTTCGTTGCGGAAGTCCTTCGGATTGCTGATGCCAGCCGGTTTTTCGATTTTCTCCAGTTCTTCGTTCAAGGCTACGCGGTTGAGGATTTCTCCGGTTTCCGGGTCGCGGTATTCCTGGTCCTGGATCCAGAAGTCGGCGTACAGCACATAACGATCGAAGATATTCTGGCCGTACTCGCTGTAGGACTCGAGGTAGGCAGTCTGGATCTCCTTGCCGATGAATTCGATATAGCGCGGTGCCAGGTACTCCTTGAGGAAGCGCAGGTAGCGTTCGCGGGTTTCCGCCTGGAACTGTTCCTGTTCGATCTGTTGTTCCAGTACGTAGAGCAGATGCACCGGGTTGGCGGCGATTTCGTGTGGATCGAAGTTGAACACCTTCGACAGGATCTTGAACGCGAAACGGGTCGATAGGCCGTTCATGCCTTCGTCGACACCCGCATTGTCGCGGTATTCCTGGATCGACTTGGCCTTCGGATCGGTGTCCTTGAGGTTCTCGCCGTCGTACACGCGCATCTTCGAGTAGATGTTGGAGTTTTCCGGCTCCTTGAGGCGCGAGAGCACGGTGAACTGGGCCAGCATCTTCAGGGTGTCGGGCGCGCAATGGGCCTTGGCCAGCGAGCTGTTGAACAAGAGCTTGTCGTAGATCTTCACTTCGTCGCTGACCCGCAGGCAGTACGGCACTTTGACGATGTAGATCCGGTCGATGAAGGCTTCGTTGTTCTTGTTGTTACGGAAGGTGTGCCATTCCGATTCGTTCGAGTGGGCCAGCAGGATCCCGGTAAACGGAATCGCTCCCAGACCTTCGGTACTGTTGTAGTTGCCTTCCTGAGTGGCGGTCAGCAATGGGTGCAGCACCTTGATCGGCGCCTTGAACATTTCGACGAATTCCATCAGGCCCTGGTTGGACCGGCACAGTGCGCCCGAATAGCTGTAGGCGTCGGCGTCGTTTTGCGGGAATTCTTCCAGTTTGCGGATATCGACCTTGCCCACCAGTGCCGAGATGTCCTGGTTGTTTTCATCGCCAGGTTCGGTCTTGGCCACGGCGATCTGGTTGAGGATCGACGGGTAGAGTTTCACCACGCGGAACTGACTGATGTCGCCACCGAACTCGGCCAGGCGCTTGGTCGCCCATGGCGACATGATGGTGTTGAGGTAGCGCCGTGGAATGCCAAAGTCTTCCTCGAGGATCGCTCCATCTTCAGTGGAGTTGAACAGACCCAGGGGGGACTCGAAAACCGGCGAGCCCTTGATCGCATAAAAGGGCACTTTTTCCATTAGTTGCTTGAGCTTTTCGGCCAGGGAGGATTTACCGCCACCGACAGGGCCGAGCAGGTACAGGATCTGTTTCTTCTCTTCCAGGCCCTGAGCGGCATGGCGGAAATACGACACGATCTGGTCGATGCATTCTTCCATCCCGTGGAAGTCTTCAAAGGCCGGATAACGGCGTATCACCTTGTTGGAGAAGATGCGTGACAGTCTCGAGTTGGTCGAGGTGTCGAGCAGTTCCGGTTCACCGATGGCCAGCAGTAGACGCTCGGCGGCGGAAACGTAGGCGCTGCGGTCCTTTTTGCACAGCTCAAGATACTCTTGCAGAGAGAGTTCTTCCTGGCGTGTGGACTCGAAGCGTTGTTGGAAGTGGCTAAAGATACTCATGACGTCACCTCGCTCGATACGTGGAGCCGACGCCGGATCACTCAGTCGATGCTGGCAGCAACCGAACAGGCGATTGCTGTTTACCCCCCAGAACTCTCCCGGAGCTGACTACTCCGAAAGCTACTCCCGATGACCCGTGCGCCGGTGTACCGGCTCTCCCCTGTTTTGGATGGCCTGGGCTTAAGGATAGTTGGGAATTCGGGAGGTAAAGGCAAGATACGTAATTAGTTGTGGCAGACCGTTCGTCTGCCACCGCGCTAGCCCGCGGGAGCCGGGGCCTGCAACGTTACAAAAAAATTATTCGGAGGTGCCTTGCGCCGTTTCCGCAGGAAAGGTCGTACGCCACAACTCGAATCCGCCGTCCATGCTGTAGACGTCGGAGAAGCCTTGGCTGATCAGGTAGGCGGCCGCGCCCTGGCTGGAATTGCCGTGGTAGCAGACCACTACGGTCGGTGCATCGAGGTCGGCGCCCTGGATGAAAGCGTGCAGGGAATGATTGTCCAGATGCTTCGAGCCTGCGATGTGCAGGGCGGCAAAAGTGGCCGGGTCGCGGACGTCGACCACTACTGCGCCTTGTTCGCGCAGGGCCTGAGCCTGTTCGGGGGGGATACGTTTGAATTCGCTCATGGCGGGCTCCTGTGGCTCGGCAGAATGGGCAGTCTAGCGCGGGGCGCTGGCTGGCGATGATTGTGGAATGGATGAGGCGACTGGCGGCACGGCATGACCGTGTTCGTCGCATTTGCAGGACAGGCGCTCAAAGTTGTCGACGTTCATCAGGGTCAGGGCGCCGCCCCAGACGCAACCGGTGTCGAGGGCCGAGATACCCGGCTCGTCGCACTTGCCTTCCAGTGCCGCCCAGTGACCAAAGAGGATTTTCACATCCCTGGTCTTGCGTTCCTTGTGCTGGAACCAGGGCTTGTAGCCAGGTGGTGCAGTACCGAGGCCTTCCTTGCTCTTGAGGTCGAGTTTGCCTTCGGCAGTGCAAAAACGCATGCGGGTGAAATAGTTGGTGATCACCCGCAGGCGCGTGACGCCTTTGAGGTCGTTGTCCCATTTCGCCGGATCGTTGCCATACATGCCATCGAGGTAGGGCGGCAACAGGTTGTCGTCGCGCAAGGCAGTCTCGACTTCGGCAGCACATTTCAAGGCTTTGCGCAGCGACCACTGGGGTGGAATGCCGGCATGGACCAGTGCGACGTTGCGCTGTTCGTCGTAGTGCATGAGCTTTTGCTGGCGCAGCCATTCGAGCAGCTCGGCACTATCTGGCGCTTCGATGATCTCGCGCAGGGTATCGGCCTTCTTCAGGCGTTCGATGTTGCGTCCGGCCGCCAGCAGGTGCAGGTCGTGGTTGCCGAGCACGCACACCAGCGATTCGCGGATGCTAAAGAGGAAGCGCAGGGTTTCCAGAGATTGCGGGCCGCGGTTGACCAGGTCGCCCACCAGCCACAGGCGATCCCGTTGTGGGTCGAACGCAACTTGTTTGAGCAGGCATTGCAGGGCTTGAAGGCAGCCTTGCAAGTCACCGACCGCGTACGTTGCCATCAGTGCAGGGCTCCGGGCACCGCCAGGCGGAAGGGCGCGATGATGGCATCGAAATGTTTGCCGTCGTCGGAAAGCATCTGATAGGTGCCTTGCATGGTGCCGACCTTGGTGGTCATGACCGTGCCGCTGCTGTAGGTGTGGCTCTTGCCGGGGTCGATCAACGGCTGCTGGCCTACCACGCCTGCGCCGCGCACTTCTTCGACATGCCCGTCACCATCGGTGATGACCCAGTGCCGTGAAAGCAGTTTGACGGGTTTTTCGCCATTGTTTTGCACGGTGATGGTGTAGGCAAAGGCAAAGCGGTCGTGCTCGGGTTGCGATTGGTCTGCCAGATAGCGGGTGACGACGCTGACGTCGACCTGATAACGAGGATCGGACATGCAAGGGGCCTTAAAAACGAAGCGGGACGCGGGGCGTAGCTGATGGAGTTCAGTCTAGGCCAAGTATCGGGTAGTAGACCAGAGTGGCGTCCTACCCGATAGCGTTCATCGCCTGTCAGTCAGCGGCGGGCTTTAGTGTTGCTTGTTCACTGAGCTTATCGGCCAGGCGCACGAAGGCGGCCAGGTCGAGTTGCTCGGGGCGCAGGCTGCCATCGACGCCGGCGGCTTCGATTTCGGCATTGCTCAGCAGCAGCTTGAGGGTGTTGCGCAGGGTTTTGCGGCGCTGGTTGAACGCTTCGCGAACGACGCGCTCCAGCAGGCGGTGATCCTTGGCCGGGTGCGGCAGTACCGCGTGAGGCACCAGGCGCACGATGGCCGAGTCGACTTTCGGCGGCGGGTTGAACGCGCCCGGGCCGACGTTGAACAGGTGTTCGACCCGGCAGTGGTACTGAACCATGATCGACAGGCGGCCCCAGTCACCACCACCCGGGCCGGCAGCCAGGCGCTCGACCACTTCCTTTTGCAGCATGAAATGCATGTCGCGGATCAGGTGCGAGTTGTGCAAGAGGTGAAAAATCAGTGGCGTGGAGATGTTGTACGGCAGGTTGCCGACCACTCGCAGGCTGCCTGGCGCGGCATTCAGGCTGTTGAAGTCGAACTTCAGTGCATCGCCCTGATGCAGGTTGAAGTTGCTCTTGCCGGCAAACTGCTGGTTGAGGATCGGGATCAGGTCCTTGTCCAGTTCCACCACGTCGAGTTGGGCGCCGCTGCTGAGCAGGCCTTGGGTCAGTGCGCCCTGGCCCGGGCCGATTTCCAGCAGGCGGTCTTCTGCCTTGGCATGAATGGAGCGCAGGATGCGGTCGATAACGCCGGCATCGTGCAGGAAGTTCTGGCCAAAGCGTTTGCGCGCCTTGTGTTGGTAGTGCTCGGTCATAAACGGGTCTCGGCCATCTGGTAGGCGGTTTCCAGGGCGACTTGCAGGCTGCCGGTGTCAATTTTGCCGCTGCCGGCCAGGTCCAGGGCAGTGCCGTGGTCGACCGAAGTGCGGATGATCGGCAAGCCGAGGGTCACGTTGACTGCCGCGCCGAAGCCTTTGTATTTCAGCACCGGCAGGCCCTGGTCGTGGTACATCGCCAGCACTGCATCGCAGTGCTCCAGATATTTGGGGGTAAACAGAGTGTCGGCGGGCAGGGGACCTCGAAGGTCCATGCCCTCGCCGCGCAAGCGCTCTAATGTGGGTTCGATGATATCGATTTCTTCATGGCCCAGGTGTCCACCTTCGCCGGCGTGGGGGTTGAGCCCGCAGACCAGGATGAGTGGCTGGGCGATGCCGAATTTGTTTTGCAGGTCGGCGTGCAGGATTCGCGTAACGCGCTCCAGGCGCTCCGGCGTGATTGCATCGGCAATCTCGCGAAGGGGCAGGTGAGTGGTCACCAGGGCCACGCGCAAGCCGCGTGTGGCCAGCATCATCACCACTTGCGCGGTGTGGGTCAGGTCGGCGAGGAATTCGGTGTGCCCGGAGAAGGCGATACCGGATTCGTTGATCACGCCTTTGTGCACCGGCGCGGTGATCATGCCGGCAAAATCCCCGTTCAGGCAGCCTTGGCCAGCCCGGGTCAGGGTTTCCAGCACGAAGGCAGCGTTGGCCTTGTCCAGTTGCCCGGCGACGACCTTGGCATTGAGCGGTGTATCCCAGACATACAGGCTGTTGGCTGGCGCGGGTGCATCCGGCCAGTTGTCCGGCGCGACCGGCAGCAAGTCGACAGCCACGCCCAGTTGCGCGGCCCGCTCAATGAGCAGGTCGCGGCTGGTAATGGCAATCAGGGGGTGGGGCTGTGCTTGCGAGGCGAGCAGCAGGCACAGGTCGGGACCTATGCCGGCTGGTTCACCGGGTGTCAGCGCGAAACGTTGCGGTTTCACTGCGCTGCCTGGTCGGCGCCAGGGAGTTTGATTTCCACGTACGCTTCGTCACGGATCTGACGCAGCCAGGTTTGCAGCTCTTCGTCGTATTTGCGGTTACGCAGAACGGTCATTGCTTGCTGCTCGCGGGCCTGTGTGGTGCTGTCGGTGGCGCGACGACCAAGAACTTCCAGGACGTGCCAGCCGTATTGAGTCTGGAACGGCTTGGACAGCTGACCTTGCGGGGTCTTGGCCATCACTTCGCGGAACTCGGGCACCAGCGCGTTCGGGTCGATCCAGTTCAGGTCGCCGCCGTTGAGGGCGGAGCCCGGGTCTTCCGAGTAGCTTTTCGCCAGTTCGCCGAAGTCTTCGCCAGCCTCGATACGGCTGTAGAGCGACTGGGCCAGGGCCTTGGTTTTCGCTTCGTCGCGGATCGGGCTTGGTTTGACCAGGATGTGGCGCACATGCACTTCATCGCGCATCTGGGTCTCGCCGCCACGCTTGCCGAGGATCTTCAGGATAATGAAGCCGCCCGGCGTGCGCATTGGCTGGGTGACGTCACCCACTGGCATGGTGCTCAACAGGCGATCGAACGGCGGTGGCAGTTGAGCGGCCTTACGCCAGCCCATGTCGCCACCTTCCAGAGCGGTTTCGCTGGCGGACTTGGCGATTGCCAACTGACCGAAGTCAGCGCCTTGCTTGAGCTGCTGGTAAATCGCATCGGCCTGTTTGGCTGCATTCTGAATCGCGTCGGAGTTGGCGCTTTCCGGTGTAGGAATCAGGATGTTGGCCAGATGGAACTCTTCGGACAGCTGCATTTTGCCCAGGTCGGAGGCCAGGAAGTTCTTCACTTCCTGCTCAGAGACCTGAATGCGCTCGGCAACCCGACGCTGACGTACACGGCTGATGACCATTTCGCGGCGAATCTGCTCACGTGCGTCGTCATAAGACAGGCCGTCGCGAGTCAGGGCGGCGCGGAATTGCTCGACCGACATGTTGTTGCGCTGGGCAATGGTGCCGACCGCCTGGTTCAACTCTTCATCGGTAATGCGGATACCGGAGCGCTCGCCGATCTGCAGTTGCAGGTTTTCGACAATCAGGCGCTCAAGTACCTGCTGCTCCAGCACGCTGGCCGGCGGCACGGCGGAACCACGCTTGGCAATGGTTTGCTGAACTTCACGAACGCGATGGTCCAGTTGGCTCTGCATGACCACGTCGTTGTCGACGATGGCCACCACTTTATCGATGGACTGTACGGCGGCACTGGCCGCCGTACTCAGGAACAGCGCGCCCAGCATCAGCGGGCGCAGACAATCAGAAAGCTTGGTCTTCACGTTCACGATAACCTTGAATGCCTTTGTCGAGGAAGCTCTCTACCTTGGCGCCAGTCAGGCCGCCGAGTCCCTTCAGAACAATTTGGAGGAAGACGCCATGGTCGCCTTTTTCGTTTTGCGGTGCTTCCTGACTGAACTCGTCATAGGAAACAAAGTAACGGTTGATCAGGCGCAGTTTCCAGCAGCAGTTGTCGTACTCAAAGCCACCGAAGGCTTCCAGGGTACGGCTGCGGTTGTAGTCATACTGCCAGCGGCTGATGGCGTTCCATTGCGGCACGATCGGCCAGATCACCGAGAAGTCGTGCTGTTTGATCTTGTAGTAATCCTTCACAAAACCAGGCTGGCCGGGGACGCCGTAATCGCCCCCACCCACGGTCCACTTACCAGTGTTCTGGTCATAACGGACCTGGTCATTTCGATAGCGATAGCCGGCGTTGATGACCTTGTTCGGGTTGTCTTCAGGTTGGTAGTGAAACATCGCGCTGCCCGAACGAGGGCTGCGGCTGTCCGGGTCCCAGTTATAGTCGGCCGTGGTGCGCCAATCTCGGTTCCAGCGGTATTCGTATTCCAGTGCGTACGGCGAAACGTTGGCTTGCGTATCCTTGCGGGTCTTGGCATCGATACCCGGCAACTGAACTTCGCGGTCCTTGAAGTACATGGCCTGACCGACGCTGACACGTTGACGTTCGAAACCGTTGTCTTCGATCCACCGACTGGTCACACCCAGGGACAGTTTGTTCTCGTCGCCGACACGGTCGGAGCCGGAGAAGCGGTTGTCACGGAACAGCGACGTGTAGTTGAAGGTGGATTCGCTGGTGTCGAATACCGGGATATCTTCCTGGTCGACTTCAGGCACGTACAGGTAGAACAGGCGCGGCTCGAGGGTCTGGCGGTAGTTCTTGCCGAAATACTGGGTATTGCGATCGAAGTACAGGCCGCTGTCGATGCTGGCGATTGGTACGCCGCGGTTCTGGTTGCTGTCGAACGTTCCCAGGAGCTTGTCCTGTTCTGCGGTCTGATTGGCAATCTGACCTTTGCCAGTGCTGTCCAGGTCCAGTTGGTACTGGGTGTACTGGTACTTGAGCTTCGGTGTCAGGAAACCGTACGTCGTGTTCATCGGCAAGCTGATGGCGGGCGCGAGATTCAGGCGGTCACCCGTGGCGCGTGCCAGACCTACAACGTTGGTGTCCAGGCGTGGGGTTACAACACCGTCTTCATCGGAGTAATTGCCGTTCTGCAGATCCCGGTCAAACCGCACGATTTCGGTGTTGTACGAAAAACTCAGACCGTTCGGATGATACGGCAGTGCACCATCAAAGGTGATCTGCGGTAAGCGGTCATACGGCGTAATGTTCGACACGGTCGCCAGCTGATAAGCCTGAGCATTCACGCGAGCCACATAGCTGTCGCCACGATAGCTGACGGAACCCTGCTGGTTCACGAAGTCAGCACTTTTCACGCCGATCTGGTCAGTTTGCAGATCCTGGAAGTAATACGGATCGCTGATTTTGGTGTAGTCGACTTGTGTGTAGACACGTGAGTCGAGGCCACCCTTGTGCTGCCAGTTGTACATGTAGCGGGTTTTTTCGGCGTCGGACTGCTTGTCGCGCTCGTCGCTTTCGTCGTTGAGGTACGACGCACCGAACTGGCCTTCGCTGGACTTGGTCAGGTAGCGGAATTCGCCTTCCATCAACAAGCCGTGCTTTTCCATGTAGCGCGGGTACAACGTGGCATCGTAGTTCGGCGCCAGGTTGAAGTAGTACGGGGTAACCAGCATGAAGCCGGTATCGCTGCCGGTGCCGATGCTCGGCGGCAGGAAGCCGGACTGACGACGGTCGTCGATCGGGAAATAGATGTACGGCGTGTACAGGACCGGAATGTCCTTGACCCGCAGCGTCACGTTGGTCGCCGTACCGAAACCGGTGGCCGGGTTAAGGGTGATGTTGTTGCCCTTGAGCTGCCAGGCGTTGCTGTTCGGTTCGCACGTGGTGTACGTACCATCCTTGAGGCGGATGATCGCGTTCTCGGCACGCTTGGCGTACAACGCATTACCGCGGATGCGCGATTTGTGCATCACGTATTCGGCGTTGTCGACCTTGGCTTCACCGGTGTCGAGCTGCACATCGGCGTGGTCGCCGACGATCAGGGCGCCGTTGTCGCGAATGCGCACGTTGCCGTTCAGGTCGCCACGGCTCTCGGCCTGGTACAGGTTGGCTTCGTCGGCTTCGACCTGCATGCTGCCCTGACGCATGACAACGTCGCCGGCCAGGGTCGCAACCTGCTCATCCTGCTTATAGCGGGAGGCTTTTGCGCCGATAAAGGTTGGAGCGTCACTTTTATTCGTCTTGTCATTCATGCCAGGACGAATCGGTTCGACATAGGAACCAGAGCAATAAGGACCGGTTTCGGCCAATTGTGCGGCGGTGAGCTGCTCGCGGGGAACCCAGTCGAGGTGACTGTAGTCTGCGCTACGCGACTTCAGGCCACGGCCTTTGGATTCGGTGACCAGCACTGGCTTGGCGCCGGTGTCTTCGCTGGAACCGTTCTCGGCCGGGGTTTCGCCGGTAGCGGAGACTGCGCTGCCCTCATGGACGGGACGCGGTGGCAATGCAGCCGCCGGCGTCTTTGGCGCGCAGTCCCAGGAACCCGAAGCAGAGACTGAGCAGTCAAACTGTTCCGCAGCGACCACGTAGGAAGTGGCAAGGGGTTGCAGCGCCAGCAAACTGCCGGTAACCAACAACGGAAATTTTTTACGAAACGCGGGGGATTTCAATGCCATCTTATTAGTCCGGGCTTCCTGCGTGCCATCTGCCCGCGGTGTGGGCCGCACGCCTCTCGATGGTCTGAAAAAGATGCTGGATAATAAAGCATGACCCGCTTGACGGCTAGCGCCGTCGGAGACCCTTGCAATGCCTGATCAAGATGTACGCTTGCAACACCTGAAAGTTTGGCTCGATGAGCAATTGACAACCCTTTTTGCCGAGCAGGGTTGGGGCACAGTCCCCCCGGCCACGTTGACTGCGGCCAGTAGCGACGCGAGTTTCCGGCGGTATTTCCGCTGGGAAGGCGATGGCAGAAGTTTCATCGTGATGGACGCGCCGCCGCCCCAGGAAAATTGCAAACCCTTCGTGGATATCGCCTTTTTGCTGGCGAAATCCGGAATAAACGTGCCGAAAATTTATGCCGAAGACCTCGAGCGCGGTTTTCTTTTGCTCAATGACCTGGGCAACAAGACCTATCTGGACGTCATCGACAGCGAAAACGCCGATGATTTGTTCGAGGATGCCCTGCAAGCGTTGCTGGCTTTCCAGCAGTTGCCGATGGTTGCGCCGCTGCCGAGCTATGACGTGGCGTTGCTGCGACGTGAACTGGAACTGTTCCCCGAGTGGTACGTGAAGCGCGAATTGGGTATCGAGTTCGACGCGGCGCAGCAAGTACTCTGGCAGCAGGTCAGCGATCTGTTGATCGACAGCGCCCTGGCACAACCCAAAGTTCTGGTGCATCGCGACTACATGCCGCGCAACCTGATGCTCAGCGAGCCCAATCCCGGCGTGCTGGATTTCCAGGATGCGGTGTATGGCCCGGTGACCTACGACGTGACCTGCCTGTTCAAAGACGCTTTCCTCAGCTGGCCCGAGGAACGAGTGCATGGCTGGCTCGAAAGCTACTGGCGGCGGGCGGGCGCCCTCGGTATTCCGGTTCAACCCGGGTTCGAGGACTTCCTGCGTGCCAGTGACCTGATGGGTGTGCAGCGGCACCTGAAAGTGATCGGCATCTTTGCCCGTATCTGTCATCGCGACGGTAAACCGCGCTATCTGGGCGATGTGCCGCGTTTCTTTGCCTATATAGATGCAGTGATCGCTCGCCGTCCTGAACTGGCCGAGCTGGATGTGCTGTTGGCCAGTCTGCGTGCCGGAGTGACAGCATGAAGGCAATGATTCTGGCCGCGGGCAAAGGCGAGCGCATGCGCCCCTTGACCCTGACCACCCCCAAACCGCTGGTTCGTGCCGGCGGGGTGCCGCTGATCGAGTATCACCTGCGTGCGCTGGCGGCTGCAGGGTTTACCGAGATCGTGATCAACCATGCCTGGCTCGGTCAGCAGATCGAAGACTATCTTGGCGATGGATCGCGCTATGGCGTGAGCATCCGGTACTCGGCGGAAGGTGAGCCCCTGGAGACCGGCGGCGGGATTTTTCGCGCATTGCCGTTGTTGGGGGATGAAGCGTTTGTCGTGGTCAACGGCGACATCTGGACCGATTACGACTTCAGCGTGTTGCACCAGCCCATCGTCGGGCTAGCTCATTTGATTTTGGCGGACAATCCGGCGCATCACCCGAGCGGGGATTTCACCCTGGTCGATGGCCATGTGCAGGATAGTCAGCCGGATACATCAACCCTGACCTACAGCGGCATCGCCGTGTTGCATCCGCAGCTGTTCGACGGTTGCGCCGCGGGTGCCTTCAAGCTCGCGCCGCTGTTGCGTAAAGCCATGGCTGACGGCCAAGTGACCGGCGAGCAACTGAAAGGGCACTGGGTCGATGTCGGCACCCACGAGCGTCTGGCCGAAGTTGAATCATTAATAGAAGCGAGCCGCTGACATGCTGTGGCCAGGGACTCTGATTGGAGCCGGAGCAGGCTATGCCATAGCCAGCATTCCGGGGGCCTTGCTCGGCGCGTTGTTGGGGCAGGCGCTGGACCGGCGCCTGCACCTGCAGAGCTGGGGGCACTTGCGGGAAAAGCTGGGCGGTCGCCCGGTGTTGCGTAACGATGAATTGCTGTTTGTCCTGTTGGGGCGCCTGGCCAAGTGCGACGGCCAGGTGATGGCCGGGCACATCGATCAGGCCCGGGCGGAAATGCGCGCGCTGGACATGTCCGAGCCGGCCCGGCGTCGTGCGATTGCCGCGTTCAATCGCGGCAAGTCGGGCCGCGACCGGCTACGCGGTTATCTGCGTCGCCTGAGTGCCCAGCCCCATGCGGCGGAAGGTGTGTTGCGCGCCTGCTGGCGAATGGTGTGGGCCGATGGTCGTGCCGGCAGCAGTGAGCGTGAATTGATCGGCCAATGGGGCAAGTGGCTGGGCTGGACGCCCCATCAGGTGCAGGCACTGGCTCACGACTATGAGCCGCAGAAGCGGCCATTGGCCAACAACGTACCAAGTTATCAGGATGCGTTAAGGCTTCTGGGGGTGTCGGCCACCACTGAACCGGCACAGATCAAGCGTGCTTACCGGCGCCTGCTCAGTCGCCATCATCCGGACAAGATTGCCGGCAGTGGCGCGACGGCGACGCAGGTTCGTGAGGCCACCGAGCGAACGCGTGAACTGCACAACGCCTATACGCTGATTCGGGAGCGGCGCGATTTTCGCTAGCTCTGGCTGAGGTGTTGTTTGTGATGGCGCCTCGGTCTGTCAGTCCGCCGGGGGCTGCGGATTCAACCAGCCCCGCACCCGCCGGAACAGTTGCTCCTGTTCTGCCTTGGTATCCGGCAACGCCTTGAGCGCGACCTGGCTGAATGCCGATGACTTCAAGCGCTTGCTGGCTTGCAGGCGTTCCAGTGCCGCGTTGCGGTCCGGCGCTTTGTCTTTGTAGTAAATATCGGCGGTCGGCAGTTTCAGGGTCGAGGTCAGTTCCGTCAGCTCGGGCTTCACTGTCACCGGTGTCCGGGCGGCAACCATCACCAGCTTTTCGACTTGCGACGGCTGCTTCTCGCTCAGGTAGCGCGCGGCCCAATAAGCACCGGTGCCGTGCCCCAACACCACGATGCTGCGGGCGTTTTGCTGTTCGGCGAAGGCGAGCGCGGCGTCGATCCGGGCGAAGATGCGCTCGGCATCTGCCCTGGATTGTTCTTCGGTGGTTTCGGCGACGGCCTTGTCGGTCACTTCGGCCTCACCACCGGCCGCCTGCTCGATGGGGGCAGCGGTGGTCGAGTCTTTACTGCCGGTTTCGGGAGCCTTGGGAGCCGGCGCTGCTTCCACGATTCGTGGCGCAATGGCATCGCTTTGCAGGTCCGGCAAGGTGATACTCAGGCTGCTCCATTCGGCGTCCGGCAATTTGCGCCGCAAAGGACCGACCGCTTGCGGCCAGTCAACGGTTTCGCCGGCGCCCGGGATGATAATCACCGCACCTTTGGGTTCGGCGGTATTGGCCGGTTTCCACAAGGCCAGAAACGTGTCGGTGCCCGCTTGCAGTTGTTGCTGTTCCAGAGCCGGGACTTTTCGCTCAAGTGCAGTCGCTTCTTCCTGACTACGCTCAGGCAGCGGCTGACGTTCGAGTGGTTTTGCTTCGGCAGTTTTTTCTGCTGCGCCAGGTGCCGGGTCGGCCGCCTCGACGGAAAAAGCGCAAGGCAGGATCAGCGACAGGCACAATGCTGGCAGTGCCAGGCGGTAGACAGGGGGCATTGGATATTCCAGGCCAGAAGTTGTTCCGGCAGCCTAATGGGTTGGTGAGTATTTGTCTGTGTGTGAGAGTTCAATGATGCGTTTTCGCTGCCTGTGGGGTATCGGCTGTTTGTGGTTTCCCTTGATGGGTTGGGCGGCGCCCGCGCCCCCGGCGCATGTTGCGCAGCTGACCCCGAAACAACAGCACTGGCTGACGCAGCAGAGCGAGTTGCGGGTCGGTCTGGTGTTGCAGGCGCCCTATGCGCAATACGATCGCCGCTTGCAGCGCCTGTCCGGGGTGAATGTCGATTTGATGAAGTGGCTGGCAAAGACCCTCAACGTCGAACTGAGCTGGCGCAACTTTCCCGACCTTGAACAATTGGAAGCCGCGGCCCGCGAGGGCGAAATCGACATCGCCCCGGGGCTGACCCAAACCCCTGGCGGGTTGCGCCTCTGGCAGTTTTCCGACCCCTACATGCGGGTGCCGCAACTGGTGGTCAGCGACCAGAAAAGCGCCGGCGCGGTCGAGCTGGAAAAGCTCGACAACCAGACCCGCGTTGCTGTGCGCATGCCCAGCGCCATCGCTGATTACCTGCACGGCAACTATCCGCACCTGAACCTGCAAGGCGTCCCGATGGAGCGCCAGGCATTACAGTTGCTGACGGGCCAGCAGGCGGCTTATGCGGTGGTCGATGAGGCGCAATTGGGGCGCCTGTCCGTCGAGCCGGAGTTCGCCGGGTTGGTGGTGGTCGGGGATGTCGGCCTGCCGCAGCTGCTGCGGGTAGCCACGCGCCGCGACAAGCCGGAACTGGCGGGCATCGTCGAAAGTGCATTGCGGGCGATCCCGGCCAAGGATCTGGAACAACTGCACAATCAATGGCTGCAACCCAAGTATCCGCGGCTCACCGAGTCCCCCGGGTTCTGGCAAAACCTCTGCCTGTTACTGGTCGTGCTGACGATGAGCTGCATGGCTATCGTGTTCTGGCAGCGCCGCCAGCAGCACAACCTGGAGCAACGCTTGATGGCCGCGCAGGAAGACATTGCCTTGCGTGCGGCCAGCGAAGAGGCGCTGCGGCTCACCCAGTTTTCCATTGACCAAAGCACCGTCGGCATCCTCTGGGTCAACTGGGACAGCCACGTGCGCTATGCCAACCGCGCGGCGGAAAGCATGCTCGGCTATCCACCCGGCGGGATCATCGATCGGCCCTTGATCGATTTCGAACCCGGTCTGCACATGGACCGCTGGCTCAATCTGTGGAAGCGCGCCAGGGCCAGTGAAGAGGGCCCGCAAAGCTTCGAAACCAACTGTGTGCGCGCCGACGGCAGCACTCTGCCGGCCGATGTCTCGTTGAGCTTTCTGCGCTTTCGCGATGGCGAATACCTGGTGGTCTACCTCAACGACGTCACCGAGCGGCGCCGCGCCCTGGCCGCCTTGCAGGAAAGCGAGGCGCGGCTGCAGGGTATCGCCGCCAACGTTCCGGGCCTGGTTTTCCGACTGGAGCGGGCGCCGGTGACCGGTCAGATCGACTTTGCCTACATCAGCGAAGGCAGTGAAAGCCTGGTGGGTTACTCGCCGGCCACGCTGGCGCATCGCGATAAAGGCCTGCGCAGCCTGGTGCATCCGGATGACAAGGCCAGCTATCACCAGACCCAGGATCATGCGCTGGATACCGACAGTGACTGGTCGTGGCAAGGGCGGATCCTCACCCGTCAGGGCGAGCAGCGCTGGGCGGAAATCAAGGCCATCACGCGTCAGCTGGAAGACGGCGCCTATGTCTGGGACGGGATCGTCTGGGACATCAGCGAGAGCAAGCGCATCGAACTTGAACTGGCCAGCTCCCGGGAACAACTGCGTGAGTTGTCCGCGCACCTGGAAAGCGTGCGCGAAGAAGAAAAGGCGCGCATCGCCCGGGAAGTTCACGATGAACTGGGTCAGATGCTGACGGTGCTCAAGCTGGAAACCTCCATGTGTGAACTGGCTTACGCGCAACTCGATCCGGGCCTCAACGAACGCCTGGGCAGCATGAAGCGCCTGATCGCTCAACTCTTCCAATTGGTTCGCGACGTGGCGACCGCATTGCGCCCGCCGATTCTCGACGCCGGCATTGCCTCGGCTATTGAATGGCAGGCCCGACGATTCGAGGCGCGTACGCAGATTCCGTGTCTGGTGCAGGTGCCGGATAATCTGCCGGTGCTCAGTGACGCCAAGGCCATTGGCCTGTTCCGGATCCTTCAGGAAGCGTTGACCAATGTCATGCGGCATGCCCAGGCGCATACTGTTGAACTGACGCTGACGCTGGAAGGCGACGAGTTGTGTCTGACGGTCAGCGATGATGGCGTAGGATTTGTCGCTGCGCCTGGCAGGCCAACGTCCTTTGGGATTGTCGGAATGCGCGAGCGGGTGTTGATCATGGGGGGTGAGTTATCCCTTGAGAGTGAGCCGGGTGAAGGCACGACCCTGAGTGTGCGCGTTCCGCTGGATGCAGCCTGAACAGGTTGTGTTGACTGTACCGACGCTTTCGCGGGCTTGCTCGCGAATGATCTTGAAACTGGAGAAAAACGTGATCCGTGTACTGGTAGCCGAAGACCACACCATCGTCCGTGAAGGCATCAAGCAGCTGATTGGCCTGGCCAAGGACTTGCTGGTGGTGGGGGAGGCGAGCAACGGCGAGCAGTTGCTCGACACCTTGCGTCATGTGCCCTGCGAAGTGGTGTTGCTGGACATCTCCATGCCGGGCGTCAATGGCCTGGAAGCCATTCCGCGAATTCGCGCCCTGAACAATCCGCCGGCGATCCTGGTGTTGTCGATGCACGACGAAGCACAGATGGCCGCCCGGGCGCTGAAGGTCGGGGCCGCCGGTTATGCAACCAAGGACAGCGATCCGGCACTGTTGCTGACGGCCATTCGCAAAGTGGCGTCAGGCGGGCGTTACATCGACCCGGAACTGGCCGACCGCATGGTCTTCGAGGTCGGCCTGACCGACTCGCGTCCATTGCATTCGTTGCTCTCCGAGCGCGAATTCTCCGTGTTCGAACGCCTGGCCCAGGGTGCCAACGTCAACGACATTGCCCAGCAGCTGGCACTGAGCAGCAAGACCATCAGCACCCACAAGGCGCGGCTGATGCAGAAGCTCAACATCACCTCGTTGGCCGAGTTGGTGAAGTACGCAATGGAACACAAGCTCCTCTAAACCACACCAAAATCCAGTGTGGGAGCGGGCTTGCTCGCGAAAGCAGTATGTCAGTCGACATATCCGGGTCTGACACACCGCTTTCGCGAGCAAGCCCGCTCCCACAGGTTCTGTGGTGGCATATCCATTTACGACATCCTGCAAATCCGCTTTTGCCTTTGCTCATGGCTTGTAGCTGACCGCTCGCCACTGCACTTGCCAAACCGCGCCATCCTTGTAGGGCAATCCCTACCCCCGGCCTTCCATCCGGCTGAGGCGAATCTCTCTTGCGCCCCGATTTGCGTGGTCCCCAGCGTCCACTAGGCTTAACCCCACAGCAGTCATCAATAACAAAGGTGTGGGTATGAGCCAGGTCGATTCAAGCGCAGGGGCCAATGATGTTCTGGTCAGCTTTCGTGGAGTGCAGAAGAGCTACGACGGCGAGAACCTGATCGTCAAGGACCTCAACCTGGACATTCGCAAAGGCGAATTCCTCACCTTGCTCGGGCCGTCCGGCTCCGGCAAGACCACCAGCCTGATGATGCTCGCCGGCTTCGAAACGCCGACCGCGGGCGAAATCCTGTTGGCCGGGCGCGCCATCAACAACGTGCCGCCGCACAAGCGCGACATCGGCATGGTGTTCCAGAACTACGCATTGTTCCCGCACATGACGGTGGCCGAGAACCTGGCGTTCCCGCTGACCGTGCGCGGCATGAACAAGAGCGACGTCAGCGCCCGGGTCAAGCGCGTGCTGAGCATGGTCCAGCTCGATGCCTTCGCCCAGCGTTACCCGGCGCAGCTTTCCGGCGGTCAGCAACAGCGTGTGGCATTGGCCCGCGCGCTGGTGTTCGAGCCGCAACTGGTGCTGATGGACGAACCCCTCGGCGCACTCGACAAACAACTGCGTGAACACATGCAGATGGAGATCAAGCACCTGCACCAGCGCCTGGGCGTAACCGTGGTCTACGTGACCCACGATCAGGGCGAAGCCTTGACCATGTCCGACCGTGTGGCGGTGTTCCATCAGGGCGAAATCCAGCAGATCGCACCACCGCGCACCCTCTACGAAGAGCCGAAAAACACCTTCGTCGCCAACTTCATCGGCGAGAACAACCGCCTCAATGGCCGTCTGCACAGTCAGACCGGCGACCGCTGCGTAGTCGAACTGGGGCGTGGTGAAAAAGTTGAAGCGCTGGCGGTGAATGTCGGCAAGACCGGCGAGCCGGTGACCCTGTCCATCCGTCCGGAGCGCGTGAGCCTCAATGGCTCCAGCGACCAATGCGTCAATCGCTTCTCCGGGCGAGTCGAGGAATTCATCTATCTGGGCGACCACGTCCGGGTTCGCATGGAAGTCTGTGGCAAGACCGACTTCTTCGTGAAGCAACCGATTGCCGAGCTTGATCCCGGGCTGGCGGTTGGTGATGTGGTACCGCTTGGCTGGCAGGTCGAGCACGTTCGTGCACTCGACCCACTTCTAGAGGCGAATTGATCGCCCCGGCTTCAACAACACCAACCCTGCACGTGGAGAGAACAATAAATGTTGAGATCCCTGAAATTCACCGCTCTGGCACTGGGCATGATGGGGGCAGCAAGCGCAATGGCTGCTGGCCCGGACCTGACCGTGGTGTCCTTTGGCGGGGCGAACAAGGCGGCTCAGGTCAAAGCCTTCTACGCACCGTGGGAAGCGGCAGGCAACGGCAAGATCGTGGCCGGTGAGTACAACGGCGAAATGGCCAAGGTCAAGGCTATGGTCGACACCAAGAGCGTGTCCTGGGATCTGGTAGAGGTTGAATCTCCGGAACTGTCCCGTGGTTGCGACGAAGACATGTTCGAGCAGCTTGATCCGAAGTTGTTCGGCAAAACCGAAGACTACGTCAAAGGCGCGATCCAGCCATGCGGCGTGGGTTTCTTCGTGTGGTCGACCGTGCTGGCCTACAACGCCGACAAGCTGAAATCCGCACCGACCAGTTGGGTGGATTTCTGGGACACCAAGCAGTTCCCGGGCAAGCGTGGCCTGCGTAAAGGCGCCAAGTACACCCTGGAATTCGCACTGATGGCCGACGGCGTTGCGCCGAAAGACGTCTACAAAGTACTGGCTGGCAAAGATGGTCAGGACCGTGCGTTCAAGAAGCTCGATGAGCTCAAGCCGAACATCCAGTGGTGGGAAGCTGGCGCACAGCCGCCGCAATACCTCGCTTCCGGCGACGTGGTCATGAGCTCGGCCTACAACGGCCGGATCGCTGCCGTGCAGAAAGAAAGCAACTTGAAAGTGGTGTGGAACGGCGGCATCTACGACTTCGACGCATGGGCCATCCCGAAAGGCCTGGACAAGGCGCGTGCCGAAGCAGCGAAGAAGTTCATCGCCTACTCGGTGCAGCCACAGCAGCAGAAGACCTACTCGGAAAACATCGCCTACGGTCCGGCCAACACCCAGGCCGTACCGCTGTTGGCCAAGGATGTCCTGAAAGACATGCCGACCACCCCGGAAAACATCGCCAATCAGGTGCAGATCGACGTCAGCTTCTGGGCGGACAACGGCGAGCAACTGGAACAGCGCTTCAACGCCTGGGCTGCCAAGTAAGCCCGCTCCGCGGGCTTACGCTGTAGGAGCGAGCTTGCTCGCGAAGACGTCAGCACATTCAGCATCGTTGATGACTGACACTCCGCCTTCGCGAGCAAGCCCGCTCCCACATTAGGGTTGTGTATTAAACGATCGAGGTGGTTTCCCGCCTCTGCAATGATCAAAGATTTCCGGAGTACGCCATGGCTATCGCCGTTCCCGTGAACGCGGGCACTGACCCCACCTTGAAGCAGCGGCTCAAGCACGCCGAGCGGGTCAACCGCTGGAAGGCCCAGGCGTTGATTGCGCCGCTGGTGCTGTTTCTGTTGCTGGTGTTTCTGGTGCCGATCGTGGCGCTGCTCTACAAAAGCGTTGGCAACCCGGAAGTGGTCGGCGGCATGCCGCGCACCGTGACGGCCATCGCCAGTTGGGACGGCCGCGGCCTGCCCGCTGAACCGGTTTACAAAGCGGCGGCCGAAGACCTCGCCGACGCTCGCAAGAATCAGACCCTGGGTGATCTGTCCAAACGCCTGAACATGGAGCTGGCAGGTTATCGCAGCCTGCTGACCAAAACCGCCCGCGCCCTGCCGCTCGCCACTGAGCCGGCTTCTTATAAAGAAGCGCTGGAAGGCCTCGATGAGCGTTGGGGCGACCCGGCCTACTGGCAAGCGGTGCGCCGCAACACCAGCAGCATCACCCCGTATTACCTGCTGGCCGCTGTCGATCATCGCATCGATGACCTCGGTGAAATCGCCCCGGCCACCCCGGATCAGGCGATCTACCTCGACATCTTCGCCCGCACCTTCTGGATGGGCCTGATCATCACGGTGATCTGCCTGGTGCTGGCGTATCCCCTGGCTTACCTGTTGGCGAACCTGCCGTCGCGGCAGAGCAACCTGCTGATGATTCTGGTGCTGTTGCCGTTCTGGACCTCGATCCTGGTGCGGGTCGCGGCGTGGATCGTGTTGCTGCAATCGGGTGGCCTGATCAACAGCGGCCTGATGGCGATGGGCATCATCGATAAGCCGATCGAGCTGGTGTTCAACCGCGTCGGTGTCTACATCTCCATGGTGCACATCCTGCTGCCGTTCATGATCCTGCCGATCTACAGCGTGATGAAAGGCATTTCGCCGACCTACATGCGTGCCGCGATTTCCCTCGGCTGCCATCCGTTCGCCAGCTTCTGGCGGGTGTATTTCCCGCAGACCTATGCCGGTGTCGGCGCCGGTTGCCTGTTGGTGTTCATCCTCGCCATCGGCTACTACATCACCCCGGCATTGCTGGGCAGCCCGAATGATCAGATGGTCAGCTATTTCGTCGCCTTCTACACCAACACCAGCATCAACTGGGGCATGGCGACCGCACTCGGTGGGCTGCTGCTGTTGGCGACCGTGGTGCTTTATCTGATTTACAGCTGGCTGGTAGGCGCCAGTCGCCTGCGCCTGAGCTAAGGAGAGAACGAAATGCTGAGTCCTTATATGTCGCCCATCGAACGGGTGTGGTTCTACAGCTTGCGGATTCTCTGCGGCTTGATCCTGTTGTTCCTGATTCTGCCGGTGTTGGTGATCATTCCGCTGTCGTTCAACTCCGGCAGTTTCCTGGTGTACCCGCTGCAAGGTTTTTCGCTGCACTGGTATCAGGACTTCTTTGCCTCGGCGGAATGGATGCGTTCGTTGAAGAACAGCATGATCGTGGCCCCGGCAGCGACCGTGTTGGCGATGATCTTCGGTACGCTGGCGGCGATCGGCCTGACTCGGGGAGACTTCCCGGGCAAGGCGCTGGTGATGGCGCTGGTGATTTCGCCGATGGTGGTGCCGGTGGTGATCATCGGTGTGGCCAGTTAC
This sequence comes from Pseudomonas sp. WT-JTC, assembly GCF_056711565.1. NCBI lineage: Bacteria > Pseudomonadati > Pseudomonadota > Gammaproteobacteria > Pseudomonadales > Pseudomonadaceae > Pseudomonas > Pseudomonas sp. WT-JTC. The sequence goes on along the minus strand of NZ_CM160042.1, from coordinate 6,042,382 downwards.
CTGACCTTCGCTCCACTGGGATTCGGCAACAGCTATACCTCGCTGATCGTGGTGCACGCCGTGCTGGGCGTGCCGTTCGTGATCATCACGGTGTCGGCGACCTTGCAGGGGTTCAACCACAACCTGGTGCGGGCCGCTGCGAGCCTGGGTGCTTCGCCGCTGACCACGTTCCGCCGGGTGACCTTGCCGCTGATCGCGCCGGGCGTGATCTCGGGGGCGTTGTTTGCCTTCGCGACTTCGTTCGATGAGGTGGTGGTGACGCTGTTCCTCGCAGGTCCCGAGCAAGCGACTCTGCCACGGCAGATGTTCAGCGGCATCCGCGAAAACCTCAGCCCGACCATCGCCGCCGCCGCGACGCTGCTGATTGCCTTCTCGGTGATCCTGCTGCTGACCCTGGAATGGCTGCGTGGGCGTAGCGAGAAATTGCGTACTGCGCAGGTCTGAAGCCACACACCGATCGGCTGTAACTGTAGGTGTAGGAGCGAGCTTGCTCGCGATGTACCTTAGAGCGACGCGGGCATTCAGAAGGCCCGCGTTATCGTTGGCGACCATCGCGAGTAAGCTCGCTCCTACAGTGTTTTTTGGTGTCCCCGGAAACCTTGGTCATTCATGACCTGAATACCAGCCAACCCCAAATCCCCAGCTACTCTTGTGCCCAGCTCCCCTACCTATAAGAGGCTGCGCACATGAGTCTTTCCTCTTTCAAAATCGCTCACAAATTGATCACTGGCGCAGGTGCCATCGAGCAACTGTCCGCCGAGCTGGCACGCCTGGACATCGACAACCCGCTGATCGTCACCGATGCCGCCCTGGTCAAGTCCGGCACCGTGGAGCTGGCACTGGCGCAGTTGGGCGAACGCAGCTACGAGATTTTCGACCGGGTACTGCCGGACCCGGAAATCGCCATCGTCGAAGACTGCATGCAGGTCTATCGCGACGGCGGGCATGATGGACTGATCGGCCTGGGCGGCGGCAGCGCCATCGACATTGCCAAGAGCGTGGCGGCCTATGCCGGCTACCACGGCGCGCTGGAGGATCTGTTCGGTATTGATCAGGTTCCGCGCAAAGGCCCGCCGCTGATCGCCATCCCGACCACGGCGGGTACCGGCTCGGAGGTGACCAACGTCGCCATCCTTTCCGACAAGGTTGCGCAACTGAAGAAGGGCATTGTCAGTGACTACCTGCTGCCGGACGTGGCGCTGGTCAGCCCGCAAATGACCCTGACCTGTCCGCGCAGTGTCACCGCCGCCAGCGGCGTCGATGCACTGGTGCATGCCATCGAGTCCTTTCTGTCGGTCAATGCATCGCCGATTACTGATGCGCTGGCTATCGGCGCGATCAAACTGATCGCCAAGGCTTTGCCAAAGGCCTATGCCAATCCTTCCAACCTGCAGGCCCGTGAAGACATGGCCACCGCCAGCCTGATGGCGGGCATGGCGTTCGGCAATGCCGGGGTTGGCGCGGTGCATGCGCTGGCGTATCCGCTGGGCGGGCGTTTCAACATCGCTCATGGTGTCAGTAATGCCTTGTTACTGTCCCATGTCATGACCTGGAACAAGATGGCCTGCATCGAACGCATGCAGGATATAGCCGAGGCCATGGGCGTGAAGACCGCGCATTTGAGTGCCAATGAAGCGGCCGACAAAGCCGTGGAGGCCATGAGCGCATTGTGCGCTGCAGTGGAAATCCCGTCTGGTTTGCGCAGTTTCGGGGTTCCCGAGGATGCAATCCCGGCCATGGCCATGGAAGCCGCGGAGATCGAACGTCTGATGCGCAATAACCCGCGCAAACTGAGTGCTGTCGATATCGAGAAGATCTACCGCGCGGCTTATTAGGCCACCCCAATCATCGCGGTCACGGTGCGCGCGTCAAAGCATGAGGTATACAATGCGCGCCATCGTGATTCTGCTCAGAAAAGGTGCGTCATGCAGCCCTTCGTAATTGCTCCGTCGATTCTCTCCGCCGACTTCGCCCGCCTGGGTGAGGAAGTGGACAACGTCCTGGCCGCCGGCGCCGACTTCGTGCACTTCGATGTCATGGACAACCACTATGTGCCGAACCTGACCATCGGCCCGATGGTCTGCTCGGCGCTGCGCAAGTACGGCGTGACCGCGCCGATCGACGCGCACCTGATGGTCAGCCCGGTGGACCGCATCGTGGGCGACTTCATCGAAGCCGGCGCGACGTACATCACCTTTCACCCGGAAGCCACCCGGCACGTTGACCGCTCCCTGCAACTGATCCGCGAAGGCGGCTGCAAGTCGGGCCTGGTGTTCAACCCGGCGACCCCGCTGGACGTGCTCAAGCACGTGATGGACAAGGTCGACATGATCCTGCTGATGAGCGTCAACCCGGGCTTCGGCGGGCAGAAGTTCATCCCCAGCACCCTCGACAAATTGCGTGAGGCACGGGCGTTGATCGATGCGTCCGGTCGTGACATTCGCCTGGAAATCGACGGCGGCGTGAACGTGAACAACATTCGCGAAATCGCAGCGGCCGGTGCCGACACCTTCGTCGCCGGCTCGGCCATCTTCAATGCGCCGAACTATCAGGAAGTCATCGAAAGGATGCGTTCCGAACTGGCGCTGGCTCGCCCATGAGTGGTTTTGAGCAGCTGTTCCCGGGCCGCCTGCCGCGTCTGGTGATGTTCGATCTGGATGGCACGCTGGTCGATTCGGTCCCGGATCTCGCCGCGGCAGTGGACAACATGCTGCTCAAACTCGGGCGCCAGCCTGTCGGCATCGAGTCGGTGCGTGACTGGGTCGGCAACGGTGTGCACATGCTGGTACGCCGGGCGCTGGCCAATCACATCGACGCCGAGGGTGTCGATGAGATCGAAGCCGAACATGCCCTGGAACTGTTCAACGGCTTTTATGAGGACGGTCACGAGCTGACGGTGGTTTACCCCGGCGTGCGCGATACTCTCAAATGGCTGCAAAAGCAGGGCGTCGAGATGGCGCTGATCACCAACAAGCCGGAGCGTTTCGTCGCGCCGTTGCTGGATCAGATGAAAATCGGTCGTTATTTCCGCTGGATCATCGGCGGCGATACCCTGCCACAGAAAAAACCCGATCCGGCCGCGCTGTTTTTCGTGATGAAAATGGCCAACATTCCGGCTTCGCAGTCGTTGTTCGTTGGCGATTCGCGCAGCGATGTGCTGGCGGCGAAAGCGGCGGGGGTCAAGTGCGTGGCCCTGAGTTATGGCTATAACCACGGCCGGCCGATTGCCGAAGAGTCGCCGGCGTTGGTGATCGACGATCTGCGCAAGCTAATTCCCGGTTGCCTGGATCCGGCCGCTGAGATAACGTTGGTCGACGCTGTCAAACCCCCTTCTGGAAACGCCATCGTGGTGGTCACTCGCAAACTCTGGATGAAAGTCATCAAGGCCCTGGCCCGCTGGCGTTGGCGCGCCTGACTTGATCCTGGCCGGTTTCCGGCGCGTTTGCATACCTGACTGTTCGACCCTCAAGCCACGAGGCACCTCATGATCCGCGAAGAATTCCTGCGTTTGGCCGCTGCCGGCTACAACCGCATCCCGCTTGCCTGCGAAACCCTGGCCGACTTCGACACGCCGCTGTCGATCTACCTGAAGCTGGCCGACGAGCCTAATTCCTACTTGCTGGAGTCTGTACAGGGCGGCGAGAAGTGGGGGCGTTACTCGATCATCGGGTTGCCGTGCCGCACCGTGCTGCGGGTTCACGACCACCACGTGAGCGTGACCGTCGATGGTGTCGAGACCGAAAGCCACGACGTGGAAGACCCGCTGGCCTTCGTCGAAGCCTTCAAGGCTCGCTACAATGTGCCGACCATTGCCGGCCTGCCGCGCTTCAATGGCGGCCTGGTGGGCTACTTCGGTTATGACTGCGTGCGTTACGTGGAAAAGCGTCTGGGCAAGTGCCCGAACCCGGATCCGCTGGGCGTGCCGGACATTCTGCTGATGGTCTCCGACGCCGTCGTGGTGTTCGACAACCTCGCTGGCAAGATGCACGCCATCGTACTGGCCGACCCGGCTCAGGAAGACGCCTTCGAGCAAGGTCGCGCTCGCCTGGAAGAGCTCCTGGAAAAGCTGCGTCAGCCGATCACCCCGCGCCGTGGCCTGGACTTCAGCAAGCAGCAAGCGGCTGACCCGGTGTTTCGCTCCAGCTTCACCCAGGACGATTACGAAAGAGCCGTCGACACCATCAAGGAATACATCCTGGCCGGTGACTGCATGCAGGTCGTGCCGTCCCAGCGCATGTCGATTGATTTCAAGGCAGCACCCATCGATCTGTATCGCGCGCTGCGCTGCTTCAACCCGACGCCTTACATGTACTTCTTCAACTTCGGCGACTTCCACGTCGTCGGCAGTTCGCCGGAAGTGCTGGTACGGGTCGAAGACAACCTGATCACCGTGCGTCCGATTGCCGGCACCCGTCCGCGCGGGGCCAACGAAGAGGCTGATCTGGCACTGGAAAAAGACCTGCTGTCGGATGCCAAGGAAATTGCCGAGCACTTGATGCTGATCGACCTCGGTCGTAACGACACCGGTCGCGTATCGGAGATCGGTTCGGTGAAGCTCACCGAGAAGATGGTGATCGAGCGTTACTCCAACGTGATGCACATCGTGTCGAACGTCACCGGGCAGCTGAAAGCCGGGCTGACGGCAATGGACGCGCTGCGAGCGATTCTGCCGGCGGGCACTTTGTCCGGTGCGCCGAAGATTCGCGCGATGGAAATCATCGACGAGCTGGAGCCGGTCAAGCGGGGTGTCTACGGCGGTGCGGTCGGTTACTTCGCCTGGAACGGCAACATGGACACCGCCATTGCGATCCGCACGGCGGTGATCAAGAACGGCGAACTGCATGTGCAGGCCGGTGGCGGCATCGTCGCCGACTCGGTGCCGGCGCTGGAATGGGAAGAAACCCTGAACAAGCGCCGCGCAATGTTCCGTGCCGTTGCCCTGGCCGAACAAACGCCGAACGCCTGATTCCACAAGGGTTACACCCCCATAAAAAACGCGGCGCCTGTGAGGGCGCCGCGTTTTTTATTGCCTGCACATCAGAAGTCCAGCGCAACACCTACGTTGATGCCTTGTTGGGTGAAGTCGTCGTCCTTGCGAATGTTGTAGCTGGCGCGCAGTGCCAGGTCCCGGGTGAGGTTGTGGCTCACGCCCAGGTTCAGGCGGCTCAGGTGCGATTGCGGGGTGTAGCCTTGCAGCGTGAACTGATTGTTCGGCAGGCTGTTGAGGTTGATGCCCACGTTCTGGGTGTCGTCGTTGTACTCGCGCTCGACAGCCACTTCGCCGAAGACCTGGGTTTGCGGGGTGAACTGGTATTTGCCCTGCAGACCAGCGCCCAGGCGGCGGGAAATGCGGTCCTGATCGGCGAAGGTCAGCGCCGTGGAGTCGTTGCCGTCTTCAGAGTAACCGTCGACTTGCACCTTGGCGAAATCGGCGCTGACAAACGGCGACAGATGCCAGGGGCTGCTGGCCTGTTGTGCAATGTCGTAACCCAGGCGAGCGCTGAAAGCTTCGACGTAGCCGCTGGTATCGCCTTTTTCGCCGCGTTCATTGACGCCCAACTGGAATTTGCGCTTGAGGCTGTCGTAATCCAGATGCCCGGCCGTCAATGCCGCGTCGGCCCACACACGGTTTTGCTGGTATTGGGCGAATACCGTGCCCAGGTAAGTGTTGAGCTTGTAGTCGGAATCGTTGCTGCCGGCTTCGAGCTTCTGGTTATAGAAGCCGGCCGCCAGACCGACGCGCCAGGCATCATCAAGACGATAACTGCCACCGATGTTCAGGTTGGCTCCGTTGCCGTCGGCACTGACCGCGCTGTCCTGACCGTCAAAGTCCTGATGCTGTCCGCCGCCGGCAACAATGGCTCGCCATTGGCCGACGCCTTGCCAGTTTTCCCAATCGGCCAGCCACTGATTGCGCAATTCATCCTGATGCGCGCGCACGGTGCCCTGGGCCATTTCCGGCAGCAAGGTCAGCTCCCACGGCGCTGCCAACAGGGAGTACGCGTAATCGGCAATCAGGCGTTGCCCGGCTTCGGTGGGGTGCACAGAGTCGTTGAAGATCAGCTTGGTCGGGTCCGGCGTGGCGCTGTTGATGCCGTATCGGGCATTCTCGGTGCAACCGTTGCCGCTGAAGCAGGTGGTGATGAGGTTCTGGTCGGTGGCCAGGCCAAACTGTGCCGGGTTGGCGAACGTCTCTTTGAGCAGTACCGGAATGTTGAGCGGGATGACTGAGGCATTGATGTTTTGCAGTCGGCTTACCAGTTCAGTGTTGAACTGGGTGCTGAGCTGGGACGTGAACGCTTGCAGCGGGGTGCCATTGAATGCCGGGGTAAAGCCGATATCGGGCAGCAACCAGACCATGACGTATTTGGCGCCGGCGGTTTGCAGCGCCTGCACGCTGTCGGCCAGTCTGTCAGCTGCGGCGCTGGCCTGGGGCAGGCTGGTGACGCGCCCCTGGAGGAAGTCGTTGCCGCCGCCTGACAGGTAATACAGCGCATTCGGGTCGGCGCGGAAGTTGTTCGACGGCAGGTATCCGGCTCGGGTGCGAGCGCCGGTGTCGGAAGTGCTGGTGATCGAATCCAGAATCTGATCCGTGCGGTAGCCGCCGACGGCCCAGTTGTTGCCATCCGGCTGGCCGTTGCTGGCGCGCACTGCCGAAGATGAGGACGCGGTCTGGTCCGCCGAGAATCCCAGTTTTCCACCCAGTATCTGCGTGGAGTTGAGCGAGCGGACTTCGCCGCTGCCATCCAGGTACACCGGCCCCGTACGGTTGGTAAAGCGTTGTGTCGCCCCGGCAGGCCCGCCAGTGTCGGCAAAGGTCCCGGCGTCGTTGAGGCTGTCCCCGAAGACAATGTAGCTTGTATAAGGATTGGGAGCGGCGTTCGCCTGGGCGCATGCCATAGCGAGCAAGCATCCTGCGAGCGGTACAAACAACGACTGTTTGATCATGAGCAAGTCCGTTTATTTATTGTTGTAGTGAACGAAACGACAGTACCAAAAACTTTCGGCCTTTTGCCATCTGTCGCGAAGCCTTTAAGAGTTTCGCGGGCAGTACCCCCGGCGATATTGCACGCTCTGCTAAGCTAAGTTACTGTGCCGGGACGTACGAATGAGACCTTCCCCGTGTTGATCATCAGTAAACTCCTGGATCAAGTCATCAAGGCACACGCCCGCTGGCGTTGGCGCGCCTGAATTCTTTTGCCGGCCTGGCCGGACCTGTACCGCTTTGCCTTCTTTACCTGTTTGAAATGCCGCTTTGCTGGCGCTACTCCGGCACCTGACAAAGTGCAGCGCTCTGCGGGTCAATCATTCGAAGGCCATCTTTAAAGTCAGTGAATTCAAGAGGTTCTTAACGCCATGTTGCTGATGATCGATAACTACGACTCCTTTACCTACAACGTTGTGCAGTACCTGGGCGAGCTCGGCTCCCAGGTCAAGGTCGTGCGCAACGATGAACTGACCATCGCTGAAATCGAAGCCCTCAATCCTGAGCGTATCGTTGTGTCCCCCGGTCCTTGCACCCCGACCGAAGCCGGTATTTCGATTGAAGCGATCAAGCATTTCGCCGGCAAACTGCCGATTCTTGGCGTCTGCCTTGGCCACCAATCCATCGGCCAGGCCTTTGGCGGTGACGTGGTGCGTGCCCGTCAAGTGATGCACGGTAAGACTAGCCCGGTATTTCACGAGGACAAGGGCGTATTCGCAGGCCTGAATCGCCCGCTGACGGTGACCCGCTATCATTCATTGATCGTCAAGCGTGAAACCCTGCCCGATTGCCTGGAGCTGACGGCCTGGACCCAGCTCGAAGACGGCTCGGTCGACGAGATCATGGGCCTGCGTCACAAGACCCTGAACATCGAGGGCGTGCAGTTTCACCCGGAATCGATTCTCACCGAGCAGGGCCACGAACTGTTCGCCAACTTCCTCAAACAAACCGGCGGCACGCGCTAAGGACTTTTCATGAACATCAAGACAGCCCTGAGCCGCATCGTCGATCACCTCGACCTCAGTACCGATGAAATGCGCGACGTCATGCGCGAAATCATGACCGGGCAATGCTCCGACGCGCAGATTGGCGCGTTCATGATGGCCATGCGCATGAAGAGCGAAAGCATCGACGAAATCGTCGGTGCCGTGTCGGTGATGCGCGAGCTGGCGGACAAGGTCGAACTCAAGACACTCGACGGTGTGGTCGATGTGGTCGGCACCGGCGGTGACGGTGCGAACATCTTCAACGTGTCGACCGCGGCTGCGTTCGTGGTTTCCGCTGCTGGCTGCACCGTGGCCAAACATGGCAACCGTGCAGTCTCGGGCAAGAGCGGCAGTGCTGATCTGCTGGAGGCGGCCGGCATTTACCTGAACCTGACGCCGGTGCAAGTGGCGCGTTGCATTGACAACGTTGGTATTGGTTTCATGTTTGCCCAGACTCATCACTCTGCGATGAAATACGCTGCAAGTCCGCGCCGTGAGCTGGGGCTGCGTACATTGTTCAACATGCTCGGCCCGCTTACGAATCCGGCCGGTGTGAAGCATCAGGTGGTAGGCGTATTCACCCAGGCCTTGTGCCGGCCGCTGGCGGAAGTATTGCAGCGCCTGGGCAGCAAACATGTGCTGGTGGTGCATTCGAAGGATGGCCTGGATGAATTCAGCCTGGCAGCACCGACCTTCGTGGCAGAGTTGAAAAACGACCAGATCACCGAGTATTGGGTCGAGCCGGAAGACCTGGGCATGAAGAGCCAGAGCCTGCATGGCCTGGCGGTGGATAGCCCGGCGGCTTCCCTTGAGCTGATTCGTGATGCCCTGGGCAAGCGCAAGACGGAGAACGGTCAGAAAGCGGCCGAAATGATCATGCTCAATGCCGGTGCTGCGCTGTACGCCGCTGACCATGCCAGCAGTTTGAAAGAGGGAGTTGCACTTGCGCACGATGCGCTGCACACCGGTCTCGCTCGAGAGAAGCTCGAGGAACTGGGTGCGTTTACCGCGGTATTCAAAGTGGAGAATGAGGGATGAGTGTACCGACGGTTCTGGAAAACATTCTGGCCCGCAAGGTTCAGGAAGTCGCCGAGCGTAGCGCCCGTGTGAGCTTGAGCGAGCTGGAAAGTCTGGCCAAGGCGGCCGATGCACCCCGTGGTTTTGCCAAGGCATTGCTGGAGCAAGCCAAGAAAAAACAGCCAGCGGTGATTGCCGAAATCAAGAAAGCCTCGCCGAGCAAAGGCGTGATCCGCGAGAACTTCATTCCCGCCGATATTGCCAGAAGCTACGAAAAGGGCGGCGCGACCTGCCTGTCGGTACTCACCGACATCGACTACTTCCAGGGCGCCGATGCCTATCTGCAGCAGGCCCGTGCCGCGTGCAACCTGCCGGTGATCCGCAAGGACTTCATGATCGATCCGTACCAGATCGTCGAAGCCCGTGCGCTGGGCGCCGATTGCGTGCTGTTGATCGTCTCCGCGCTGGACGACGTGAAAATGGCCGAGCTGGCGGCCGTGGCCAAAAGCGTCAATCTCGATGTGCTGGTTGAAGTGCACGACGGCGACGAACTGGAGCGCGCGTTGAAAACCCTCGACACGCCGCTTGTCGGGGTCAACAACCGTAACCTGCACACCTTTGACGTCAGCCTGGAAACCACTCTTGACCTGTTGCCGCGTATCCCGCGTGATCGTCTGGTCATCACCGAGAGCGGCATCCTCAACCGTGCCGATGTCGAGTTGATGGAAATCAGCGACGTCTACGCGTTCCTGGTCGGTGAAGCGTTCATGCGTGCCGAAAGCCCGGGTACCGAGTTGCAGCGCCTGTTCTTCCCTGAGCGCGGTGTGCCCGTCAGCGGTTCTACACTCGACTGATTACCCGCAGATCGAGTTGACCCCTCCACGAGCAAGCCCGCTCCCACACAGAAATTTGCTAACACCAGAAATCCAGTGTGGGAGCGGGCTTGCTCGCGAAGGCGGCATAAGATGCACCACAGACTTCATGTCCTACGGAATAGCTTATGACCTCACCCATCCCCCTGACCATCGAAGCCGGCCTGCAAGCCGAGCAGGATCTGTTGGCCTCGGTCTGCGCCGGCGACGCCGAGTTCGGCCTGCTGTTCTGGCAGCCGACCGATCGGGCACTGGTCATGCCGCGCCGCTTGAATCGCTTGCCCGGTTTCGAAGCCGCGTGCGAAGTGTCGGCGGCGGCAGGTTGGCCGGTGCTGTTGCGTGAAACCGGTGGTGAGCCGGTGCCGCAATCGGCCTCGACCATCAACATCGCACTGGTTTACGCGCCGCCGCGCAGCGAAGGGGATTTGAACCGTATCGAGACCGGTTACCGGCGCTTGTGCGATCCGATCTGTCAGTTGCTCGATGAGTTGGGTGGCACTTCATCTCTGGGTGAAATCGAAGGCGCTTTCTGTGACGGTCGCTTCAACGTCAACCTCGATGGACGCAAAATGGTCGGTACCGCCCAGCGCTGGCGCCAGAGTCAGGGTGGGCAGCGTCCGGTGGGGCTGGTACATGGAGCGATGCTTCTGGATAACGAGCGAGAGTCGATGGTCGCCGCGGTCAATCGTTTCAATGAGGCCTGCGGTCTGGAGCAACGAGTCCGCGCCGAAAGTCACATTGCGCTGCATGAGAAGTTCAAGGCGCCCGATGCATTGGCGCGCCTCGATAAACTCTACCGGTTGATGCTGGCGCAGATGTTCAGCGGCTAGGTTTTCGAGCTTATCGCGTACCGAAGACCACCATGGTCTTGCCTTTGACGTCCACCAGGTTGCGTTCTTCCAGATCCTTGAGCACGCGACCGACCATCTCCCGGGAACAACCGACAATCCGCCCGATTTCCTGACGGGTCACCTTGATTTGCATGCCGTCGGGGTGAGTCATGGCGTCTGGCTGTTTGCACAGCTCCAGCAGGCAGCGGGCAACGCGGCCAGTCACGTCAAAAAATGCCAGGTCACCGACCTTGCGCGTGGTGTTGCGCAGGCGCTGTGCGATTTGTCCGCTGAGGACGTAAAGAATGTCCGGATCCTGCAGGGATAACTCGCGGAATTTTGCGTAGCTGATTTCCGCAACTTCGCATTCAACCTTGGCCCGCACCCAGGCACTGCGTTCCTGCTCCAGGCCGGCTTGCTCAAACAGGCCCAACTCGCCGAAAAAGTCCCCGGCGTTCAGGTAGGAAATGATCATTTCCCGGCCGTCGTCATCTTCAATCAGGATGGTGACTGAGCCTTTGAGGATGAAAAACAGCGTTTCCGAGCGGTCGCCAGCACAAATGATGTTGCTCTTGGCCTGATAACGGCGGCGCTGGCAATGCATCAACAGCTTGTCGAGGTTCTTGATCTTGGGGTTGGGGGCAATAGCAACCATGGTTGTATCCCGAAAAGACTGCACGGTATGTTTGGTTTTTATGAATAGTGAACGCTGGAGTAAAGCTGGCCATGCGCCATTGAATTGGCGTCAGCTTAACAGACACTTCCTGAAATATTCGAGCATTTACCTACAAGTTGGTGGGATATGTCCTAGGACGCCGGACGCTGTCAATCACGGGGCCTGTGCTAAGCTGGCGACCCTTTTTTATACAGTGGAGTCTTGGCGATGAAGGCACGCATCCAATGGGCTGGCGAAGCCATGTTCCTCGGCGAATCCGGTAGCGGTCATGTCGTGGTCATGGACGGTCCGCCCGATGCCGGTGGACGCAATCTGGGTGTCCGGCCGATGGAAATGCTGCTGCTGGGTGTCGGCGGTTGCAGCAATTTCGATGTGGTCAGCATCCTCAAGAAGTCCCGCCAGGCGGTCGAAAGCTGTGAAGCCTTCCTTGAAGCCGAGCGTGCGACCGAAGATCCAAAGGTGTTCACCAGGATCCACATGCACTTCGTGGTCAAGGGCCGCGGCCTGAAAGAAGCCCAGGTCAAGCGCGCCATCGAATTGTCTGCCGAGAAGTATTGCTCGGCCTCGATCATGCTCGGCGCGGCAGGCGTGGCAATCACCCACGACTACGAGATCATCGAGCTCGGTTGAATCGACATTCAACTATCATAAAAGCAGTGCAGACTCTGGCGAACACAAGCTGACGTCTGCATAATGCGCCACTTTTTTCAGGGTAGTGGCCCGTCAGCCGACAGGCCTCGTACCCGAACAGACAACCAAAATCGCCATCGCGAAGAGGTGTTAACCGTCCTACGCAGCTGCGTTGTTCGCATCTGACGGGCATGCTTGATCACGCGGCCTGGCCGCAAACACATAGAGAGTTTTTAACGGTGAAAAGCAAACTCAAGCTCCACGGGTTCAATAACCTGACAAAGACCTTGAGCTTCAACATCTATGACATCTGCTACGCGGAAACCCCGCAAGACCAGCAGGCTTACGTCGAGTACATCAATAAAGAGTACAACGCGAAGCGCCTGACGCAGATTCTCACGGAAGTTGTCGATATCATTGGTGCCAACATCCTGAACATTGCCAGTCAGGACTATGAGCCGCAGGGCGCCAGCGTCACGATCCTGATCTCCGAAGAGCCGGTAACCCCGACCGATAGTCAGATCGAAGAATCCCCGGGCCCGCTGCCCGAAATCATTCTGGCCCACCTCGACAAGAGCCACATCACGGTGCACACCTACCCGGAAATCCATCCGGTCAGCGGTATTGCAACTTTCCGTGTGGACATCGACGTGTCGACTTGCGGGGTCATTTCACCGCTTAAAGCGCTCAACTTCCTGATTCACCAGTTCGATTCGGACATCGTGACCGTGGACTACCGTGTGCGCGGCTTCACCCGTGACGTTGAAGGCAAAAAGCACTTCATCGACCATGAGATCAATTCGATCCAGAACTACCTCTCCGACGACACTTACGACGCGTACCAGATGACCGACGTGAACGTGTACCAGGAAAACCTGTTCCACACCAAGATGCTGCTGAAGAACTTCGAACTGGATAACTACCTGTTCGGCGATGCCACCAGCAACCTGTCCTCTGAGCAGCGCGCCCAGGTGACCGAGCGGGTGAAACACGAAATGCTCGAAATCTTCTACGCGCGCAACATGGCGTAAGCTTTTCAAGCACAAAAAAGGCGACTCCCTCACGGCAGTCGCCTTTTTTATTCTGGCTGGTGGTTCTTGTAGGAGCGAGCTTGCTCCGGGCGGCGTTCCGACGATGGACGTCAACGATAACGAGTGTTTGCTGCATTAACGCGTTGCCCTGACGTTTTTCGCGAGCCGGCTCGCTCCTACAAAAAAAAACAGAGTCAGATCCGGTAAGTACTCTTGGTCATCACCTTGGCCATCAGGCTCATCCCGAATTTCACCGGCGCCGGAAAACGGAACCCGCCAGCATCCAGTGCACTTTCGGCATGCTGTTCTTCATCGATACGCATCTGCTCAAGAATTGCCCGGGACTTTTCATCCTCGGCCGGCAATTGTTCCAGGTGTTCGTTCAGGTGTTTGCACACCTGGTCTTCCGTTGCCGCAACGAACCCCAGGCTGACTTTATCGCTGATCAGGCCTGCCACTGCGCCAATCCCGAAAGACATGCCATAAAACAGCGGATTGAGGATGCTGGTGTGGCTACCCAGTTGATGGATGCGTTGTTCGCACCAGACCAGGTGATCGATTTCTTCTTCGGCGGCATGTTCCATGGCAGCACGCACTTGCGGCAGTTTGGCGGTCAGCGCCTGCCCCTGATACAACGCCTGGGCACAGACTTCGCCGGTATGGTTGATGCGCATCAGGCCGGCAACGTGGCGTGTGTCTTCATCGCTCATTTTTGCATCCGGCTGCACGATGGCGGGCGACGGACGGTACGGCTGGCCGCTGAAGGGCAGCAGGGTACGCATCGCGGCATCGGCTTGCAGCAGAAGGCGGTCAATCGGCGAGTAGTGACGTTGGGTAGTCATGCTGACCTCCGGGGGAATTTCGGTGGCCAGTTTAACCCAAACGGCCGGGGAAGGATTGCGCTGGGTCATTGTGATGCAGAGGCTGTGACAGTCCTGTGATGCCCTTGTGGGAGCGGGCTTGCTCGCGAAGAGGGACTGACATTCAGCATCTATGCTGGCTGATACTCCGTCTTCGCGAGCAAGCCCGCTCCCACAAGGTGAGGCAGTAACTCAGCCCGGCGGCCAGTGCATCTGGCGCTGACCCAACACGTGCATATGAATGTGGTAGACGGTTTGTCCACCCAATTCATTGCAGTTCATGACCACCCGGAAACCTTCTTCACAGCCCAGTTCCAGGGCCAGACGCTGCGCGGTGAACAGAATGTGCCCGGCCAGCGCCTTATCGTCCTCGGTGAGGTCGTTGAGGGTGCGCACCGGTTTCTTCGGGACTACCAGGAAATGTACCGGTGCCTGTGGGGCGATGTCGTGGAAGGCCAGTACCTGGTCGTCCTCGTAAATGATCTTCGCCGGGATTTCCCGGTTGATGATCTTGGTGAACAGAGTATCCACAGCTGTTTTCTCCGTTGTTTGGGCTGGCCTGAGTGTACTCATGGCTTATGCCAGCGCCCAGCCTTTTACCTTGAGTTGGATCAGCGCGGGCAGTAAGCCTTGTTGACCATGCCGGCGATCGTGCGAGTCAGCCAGCGCGAGCCGAGCCTTGGCAGGAAGGCAAGCCAGCGGTTGCGCCGCCCCGGAATAATGATCGCGCGATTCTTTTCCAGTGCGCGTACGGTGTAGAGCGCCACTTCCTCGGGGCTCATCAACAAATTGCTGTTGGTCAGTTTGTCGCTGTTGAGTTGCGCGGTGCGGAAAAACGCCGTGCGGGTCGGTCCGGGGCAGAGCACGGAAACCTTGACCGCGCACTTTTTCAGCTCGACGCGCAATCCTTCGGAAAAGTGCAGCACATAGGCCTTGCTGGCGTAATAGGTACTCATCCACGGTCCCGGTTGAAACGCCGCCACCGAGGCCACATTCAGAATCTGCCCGCCGCCTTGCAGGGCCATGCTGTTGCCGATGGCGTGACACAGGCGGGTGAGGGCGAGGATGTTCACTTCGATCAGGTCTTGCTCGGTCATCCAGTCCTGGGCCAGAAACGGGCCGCATGTGCCGATACCGGCGCAGTTGACCAGCAGGTCGATCTGCCGGTCGCCTTCTTCCAGCTCCAGCAGGAATCCGGACAGGCGCAGCGGTTCGCCCAGGTCGCAGGCACGGAACAACACTTCCACACCGAACCTTTGGGTCAGTTCAATCGCAATGCTTTCCAGCTGATCACGTTGTCGGGCCACCAGAATCAGGCTGCGGCCGCGCCGGGCCAGCGCTTCGGCCATTGCCAGGCCGATGCCGCTGGAGGCGCCAGTGATCAGAGCGTAACGGGTCATGCAGTTCTCCATCGCAACAGCTCCGCGCCGCGACGCAGGTGTCACGGGCCAGGAGCGCTGTTCATTCTTTCGCAGAGTCTACAGGGGGCTGGGCCTCTTCGGCTGCATCGTTGGCGGAATTTGGCAGCGGTTCGACCTCGACGTCGATTTCATCCGTGATGACCGAACTGCTTTCGTAGCTACTCTGTGCGGCGCTTTTGTATCCTTCCCGTATCGCCGTGAGACCACCGGCCAGCGAGCCGAACAGAATCAGCGCGATAACAATCAGCCACAGCGAAGACAATACCTTGACCGCGGTACTGTTCGGCGGAGGCGGCGGGCCGTAGCGGTTGGCGGTGTCGTTGCCCGGTACGACCATGATCACGAACGGGAAGAAACTGCCAACGAACGGCACCAGGTTCAGCAGCCACAGCCAGCCGGACCAGCCGACATCGTGCAAACGTTGAACGGTGATCTGGATGCTGACGAATACAAATCCGACGAACAGGATCAAGGCCAGCATGCTGCCCAATATCAGGCCGGCGGTCGAATCCGCGCCGATGAGAGCCAGAGCGACCAATGCAAACACCCCGCAAACAGCCAGGAGCACAGTTGACAGCACCAACGTCCAGGCGAGGTAACGCAAGCGGCCGATTCGGCCATCGAAACTGAATGGCTTGAGTATGGCGAATTCCGCCACGGCTTCGCCGACGGGCGCGCGAGGTGGAGCGTAAGGAGACAGCGGATCTGCCAAAGGGGCCTGATTGCTGGCCGGAGTATGGTCATGCACGTCGGCGAGGTTCAACTCGATCGGTGTTTCGGCTTCGATGCGGGCGTCGATACCGGTTTTGCTCAGTGCCTGGAGGTAGGTCTGGGCATCGGCCTGCGACAGGTTGCGTTTGAGCGCTACCGGACGCCCGCTGAACAGGCGTTCGATGGCCGCGACATCGCTTTTGAACAAGTCGGCGAGGTTGAGCTTTGCAGTGGTGGTGTCGACACCGGGCAGCAAGCCACCCTCGAAGACGATCTTGAAACGGTTTTCGTCCATATTCGAGGCATCCTTGTCGCGAGCGGTTGAAAGAAGAATGTTGTGTCCGGGCGAGTGTAAGGCCAGCCGGGTGAGGCTGGCCAAGTTTTACTGTCAGCGCGGCCAGCGTTTGGGCAACCGGGCCGCATGCTCCAGGGCCTGGCGGTACTCGGCGTCGAGACGTGCAATCAACTGCTCGACGCTCGGCAAGTCCTCGATTTCTCCCACGCCCTGGCCTGCGGACCAAACGGTCTTCCAGGCTTTGGCTTCATCGCTCACGGGCTTGAGCTTGGAGCCGAAGTTGATCTCGCCCTTGCCTTGCAAGGCGGCCATGTCGAAACCGGCGGCCTCCAGGCTCTTGCGCATGAAGCTCGCGGGGACACCTGACACGGCTGGAGTATGGATGATGTCTGCCGCTTTGGAAGACAGCAGCATTTCTTTGTAGGCGTCGGGTGCGTGGCTTTCGGTCGTGCCGATAAATCGCGTGCCGAAGTAGGCCAGATCCGCGCCGAGCAATTGGGCGGCAAGAATTTCATGGCCGTGGTTCAAGCAACCGGCCAGCAACAGGGTCTTGTCGAAGAACTGGCGGATCTCGGCAATCAGCGAGAACGGGCTCCAGGTCCCGGCGTGCCCACCGGCACCGGCCGCCACGGCAATCAAGCCATCCACGCCCGCTTCGGCCGCTTTCTCGGCATGACGACGGGTTGTCACATCATGGAACACCAGGCCACCGTAGCCATGGACCGCGTCGACCAGTTCCTTTACGGCGCCGAGGCTGGTGATCACGATCGGCACTTTGTGTTCGACGCAGATCTGCAGATCTGCCTGTAAGCGTGGATTGCTGTTATGGACGATCAGGTTCACGGCATAAGGCGCGGGGTTTTCCAGTGTCGCAAGCCCCGCTTCGATTTCTTCCAGCCAGGCCTTGAAACCACTGCTTTCACGCTGATTCAGCGCCGGGAAGCTGCCGACCACGCCCTGGCGACAACAGGCGAGTACCAATTGCGGATTGGAAATCAGGAACATCGGCGCTGCCACTACGGGCAGACGCAAACGTTGTTCGAGCAGAGCGGGCAGCGACATTGGAAGTACCCCGGTGAGTTGTGCCTATTGGATTTAGAACGGCCGAACGACGACCAGAATTACGATTGCCAGCAATATCAGAACCGGAACCTCATTGAACCAGCGATAAAAGACATGGCTGCGGGTGTTTTCGCCACGGGCAAAACGTTTTACCTGCGCGCCGCACATGTGGTGGTAGCCGATCAGAATCACCACCAGCGTCAGCTTGGCGTGCATCCAGCCACCCTGAGTGAAATACGCACTCGGATTGAGGCTGATCAGCCAGCCGCCAAAGATCAGCGTCGCGATCATCGCCGGGCCCATGATGCCTCGGTAGAGCTTGCGCTCCATGATGCTGAAGCGTTCCTTGCTGACGGTATCTTCGCTTTGAGCGTGATAGACGAACAGCCGCGGCAGGTAGAACAGGCCGGCAAACCAGCTGACGACGCTGACGATGTGAAGCGCTTTGAGCCACAGATAAAGCATTTTTAGTTATTCCCCAATTCACGGTAGCCGGAATAGTAGAGGCTTGAGGCTCCGCACGTCACCTTGACGGTTGTCGCAGGGGCGCGCGCCCCCTATTATCGACGGCTTTCCAGTGGGTTCGTTGAGGGCAGGTTTATGGTCAAGGTCGGTATCGTCGGCGGCACGGGTTACACCGGTGTCGAACTGCTGCGTCTGTTGGCGCAACATCCGCAAGCTGAAGTGGTTGTCATCACTTCCCGATCCGAGGCCGGCCTGGCCGTAGCCGACATGTACCCGAACCTGCGAGGCCATTACGACGGCCTGGCGTTCAGCGTTCCGGACATCAAGACCCTCGGTGCTTGCGATGTGGTGTTCTTCGCCACGCCGCACGGTGTTGCCCACGCCTTGGCGGGTGAACTGCTGGCGGCCGGGACCAAGGTCATCGACCTGTCGGCCGACTTCCGTCTGCAAGACGCGGATGAATGGGCCAAGTGGTACGGCCAGCCGCACGGCGCACCGGAGTTGCTGGACGAGGCGGTTTACGGCTTGCCGGAAGTCAATCGCGAGCAGATCAGGAAAGCACGCCTGATCGCCGTGCCTGGCTGCTACCCGACTGCAACGCAATTGGGTTTCCTGCCATTGCTCGAAGCCGGCCTGGCCGATGTTTCGCATCTGATTGCCGACTGCAAATCCGGCGTCAGCGGTGCCGGTCGTGGTGCCTCCGTAGGCTCGCTGTATTCCGAGACTTCGGAAAGCATGAAGGCCTATGCCGTCAAAGGTCACCGTCACCTGCCGGAAATTCGCCAGGGGCTGCGTCGTGCAGCGGGCAAGGATGTCGGCCTGACCTTCGTTCCACACCTGACACCGATGATTCGCGGCATTCACTCGACGCTCTACGCCACTGTTGTTGATCGTTCGGTGGATCTGCAGGCGCTGTTTGAAAAGCGTTATGCCAACGAACCGTTCGTCGATGTGATGCCTGCCGGCAGCCATCCGGAGACTCGTAGCGTACGGGGTGCCAACGTCTGCCGTATTGCCGTGCATCGCCCTCAGGATGGCGATCTGGTGGTAGTGCTGTCGGTGATCGACAACCTGGTCAAAGGGGCGTCGGGGCAGGCGGTGCAGAACCTGAACATTCTGTTCGGGCTGGACGAGCGTCTGGGCCTGTCTCACGCAGGCATGTTGCCGTAAGGTTTATCGAGTACAGCAAAAGGCCCGTCTGACGGGCCTTTTTGCATTCCGGGCCGGCGATTGGATTGGTTGATATACCATAACAATAGTTGACCGCTTTTCTAGGAGAAGCGGATAATGCGCGTCATCACGCAATATGACGGCGTAACGCCGGGAGATAGTCAGCATGAGCGTCGAATCCTTCACCCCCACGGCTTTGCAATTCACCCACGGTGCCGCGCACAAGGTGAAGAGCCTGGTCGATGAAGAGGGGAATGATCGCTTGAAGCTGCGCGTATTCGTTACGGGCGGCGGTTGTTCAGGTTTTCAGTACGGCTTCACTTTCGATGAGGAAGTGGCCGATGACGACACCATCGTCGAGCGCGAAGGTGTGAGTCTGGTGGTCGATCCGATGAGCTTCCAGTATCTGGCGGGTGCCGAAGTGGACTACCAGGAAGGTCTGGAAGGTTCGCGTTTCGTCATCAAGAACCCGAATGCGACCACCACCTGTGGCTGCGGTTCTTCGTTCTCGATCTGATCAGCGCACCTGTTCCACAAAACGCCGCACGGCCTCATGGTCTTGCGGCGTTTTGCTGTGTGGAGGATTCAGGCGGGGTAGATGGCGCCGAGTACGCGCAAACCACGGGCACCGGTAACGCTCGGGCGGTTTGCAGCGATGCCTTCGAGGCAGCAATGAGCCAGCCACGCAAAGGCCATGGCTTCGACCCAGTCGGGGTCTACACCGTAAGTAGCGGTGCTGCTGACACTTGCGTTTGGCAACAGGTTGGCCAGGCGACTCATCAGCGCGGTGTTGTGGGCGCCGCCGCCGCAGACCAGCAGTTCCTGCGTGTCTGCCTGGGCACTTTGCAGTGACTCGATGATGGTCAGCGCGGTCAGCTCAAGCAGCGTCGCCTGAACATCCTCGGCGCTGAAGGCTGGCAGTTGTGCCAGATGCTGCGTCAGCCATGGCAGGTTGAACACTTCCCGGCCGGTACTCTTCGGGCCTTTGGTGACAAAGAACGGATCGCTGAGCAGCGCATTCAACAGCACCGGTCGGACGTTGCCACTGGCAGCCCATTGGCCGTCACGGTCAAAGTGATCGCCGCGTTGCTGATTAATCCAGGCGTCCAGCAGCACATTGCCTGGGCCGCAGTCGAAACCGGCAACCGGCTTGCCGGGCTCGATCAGGCTGAGGTTGCTGAAGCCGCCTACGTTCAGCACCGCGCGGTTGCCGGCCCGTTTTTCAAACAGGGCTTCATGAAAGGCGGGAACCAGCGGTGCGCCTTGCCCGCCGGCAGCAACATCGCGGCTGCGGAAATCGCTGACCACGGTGATGCCAGTCAGCTCCGTCAGCAGGGCCGGGTTGCCGATCTGCACGGTAAAACCGCGAGCCGGTTCATGACGGATGGTCTGGCCATGGCTACCGATTGCCCGAATGTCGTCAGGCTTCAATTGCTGTTGAGCGAGAAGGGCATGAATCCCTTGGGCTGCCAGTTTCACCCAGTTCTGCTGGGCGACGGCGGAGCGGGCAATTTCGTCCGGGCCACTGGCGCACAAGCCAAGTAGCTCGGCGCGCAGGGAATCGGGCATCGGGATGTAGTGGGAGGCAATCAGCCTGATCGCCGGGGCTTGCTCGATCAGCGCGATATCCAGGCCATCAAGGCTGGTCCCGGACATCACACCTATATAGAGCGCCATGACTTAACGCTTGCTCGAAGCCAGCAGGGTGGCTTTTTCCTGTTCCATGCGCGCCATCAGCGGCTGGCTTTGGGCGAGGAAGCGTGCGCGTTCGGCCTTGGCAATCGGATCGGCCATCGGCAGTTTCTGGCCCAGCGGGTCGACGTGCACGCCATTGACCTGGAACTCGTAGTGCAAGTGCGGCCCGGTGGAGAGGCCGGTAGTGCCGATATAGCCAATCACCTGGCCCTGTTTCACCGTGCCGCCAGTCTTCACGCCTTTGGCGAAGCCTTGCATATGGCCATAGAGCGTGGTGTAGGTATTGCCGTGCTGGAGGATCACGGTATTGCCGTAGCCACCACGGCGGCCGGCGAGCAACACCTTGCCATCACCGGCCGCCTTGATCGGCGTACCGCGCGGCGCAGCGTAGTCGACACCTTTGTGGGCGCGGATCTTGTTCAGGATCGGGTGTTTGCGGCCCATGGAAAACTTCGAGCTGATGCGGGCAAAGTCCACCGGTGTGCGGATGAACGCCTTGCGCATGCTGTTGCCGTCAGCGGTGTAGTAGCTGCTGTTGCCCTGTTTGTTGGTGTAGCGAACCGCGGTGTAGGTCTTGCCGCGGTTGGTGAAACGCGCCGACAGGATCGGGCCGTTGCCGACGGCTTTGCCGTTGACTACCTTTTGCTCGTAGATCACGTCGAATTCGTCGCCCTGGCGAATATCCTGGGCAAAGTCCACGTCGTAGCCAAACACGCTGGCCATGTCCATGGTCAGGCTGTGGGACAGGCCTGCACGGGCCGCGGACTGCGACAGCGAGCTGTTGATCACGCCGTGAACGTAAGCGGAGCGCACGCTCGGTTTCGCGGTAATGCGGTTGAACGTGTAGCCCTTGTCGTTCTTGGTCAGGCTGATGCTTTCGAGGTCGTTGAGCTTGCTGTGCAAGTTGCTCAACTGGCCGTCAGGGCTCAGTTCGAATTCGAGTTTTTGCCCATGCTTGAGCTGGCTGAACTGCTTGGCCTGCTTGTCGCTGGCCAGTATTTCATGCACTGAGGTGGTGGGGAGGCCGACTTTCGCGAACAGAGTAGAGAGGGTGTCGCCCTTGGCGACGATCACTTCCCTGTGGCTTGCCGGCTTCTTTTCTTCGACGACCGGCGCCGGCTCGGCCAGAGCTGTTTCCTGGGTGTCCTCGGCGCTGTTGTCGATCTGCGCGAAGGGAGATGTTGCTGGTTCATTTGTGGCTTGAACGGCGTCAGCAGCGTCTTGATCTTGTGTCAGTTGTTCAGCAGGACTTTCCAGTTCAAGACTGAGGGTCGTCTTTTTGGCTTCAACATCGCTGGAAGGGAATACCAGGAGCGCCAGGCTGAGAAGGGCGGCGATGCCACTTGCGGCGAGCAGGTGGGTTTTCGGGTAAAGCGGCGGCGCTTTAGACGATTCTGTGGTCATAAGTGGTTTTGACTTTGAAAAAGATGAATTGGAAAAGATGAATGACATGATGAAGATGAAATAACTGTATAAAATATAACCAAATCATCTTTGAAGCAAGTCCGCAGGCACCCTGTCTGCGGATTGGCGTCCGTGCGCCGGGCAAACCTTGTATTTGACGCGCGATCTTGTATGGTTGGTTCCCTTTGAATCTGAGCCTTGCGGGTCTGTTATGAAGTCGGTTGAAGAGCAGCTAGCGCTGATCAAACGTGGTGCGGAAGAACTGTTGGTCGAGTCCGAGCTGATTGAAAAGCTCAAGCGTGGCCAGCCGCTACGTATTAAGGCGGGCTTCGATCCAACGGCTCCGGATCTGCACTTGGGTCACACCGTGCTTATCAATAAGCTGCGCCAGTTCCAGGAACTGGGGCATCAGGTGATCTTCCTGATTGGTGACTTCACCGGGATGATCGGTGATCCGAGCGGCAAGAGTGCTACGCGCCCGCCGCTCACTCGCGAGCAGGTTCTCGAGAACGCCGAGACCTACAAGACTCAGGTCTTCAAGATTCTGGATCCGGCTAAAACCGAGGTGGCATTCAACTCCACCTGGATGGATCAGATGGGGCCGGCCGACTTCATTCGCCTGACTTCGCAGTACACCGTGGCTCGCATGCTCGAGCGCGATGACTTCGACAAGCGCTACACGACCAATCAGCCGATCGCCATTCATGAGTTCCTCTATCCGCTGGTTCAGGGTTACGACTCGGTAGCTCTGCGCGCAGACGTCGAGCTCGGCGGCACCGATCAGAAGTTCAACTTGCTGATGGGGCGTGAGCTGCAGCGTGGTTATGGTCAGGAAGCCCAGTGCATTTTGACCATGCCGCTGCTTGAAGGCCTGGATGGCGTGAAGAAGATGTCCAAGTCCCTGGGCAACTACGTCGGTATCCAGGAAGCGCCGGGCGTGATGTACAGCAAGCTGGTCTCCATTCCGGATGTGCTGATGTGGCGATACTTCGAGTTGCTCAGCTTCCGCTCCATGGATGAGATCAATGCGTTTCGCGCTGATGTGGAGGCGGGCGCCAATCCGCGCGATATCAAGATCAAGCTGGCTGAAGAGATCGTTGCGCGCTTCCATGGTGAGGAGGCTGCGGCCAATGCTCATCGTGCAGCCGGTAACCGTATGAAGGAAGGCGAGCTGCCGGATGATCTGCCAGAGATCGAATTGACGGCTGCCGAAGATATGCCGATCGCTGCCGTCCTTAATAAAGCGGGCCTGGTGAAGAACTCGGCGATGGCGCGAGATCTTCTCGGTTCGGGTGGCGTGCGTATAGATGGTGAGGTGGTTGATCGCACCTTTATATATGCGTTGGGTGCAACCCATGTTTGCCAGGCCGGCAAGAAGGCATTTGCGCGTATTACGCTCAAGGCTGAATAAAGTTGAAATAAAGTGTTGACGGCGAATTTTAGAAGCCTATAATTCGCCCCACTTCCGGCGCAGTCGAAACGGAAAACTCCTTGGAAAACAAAGAGTTATGTAGGTTTCGGCAGCAGGTTGCTTCAGGTCATCGAAGCCGAAAGGAAGTTGAAAAAGAGGTGTTGACAGCAGCGTGTAACGCTGTAGAATTCGCCTCCCGCTGACGAGAGATCGGAAGCGCAAGTGGTTGAAGTTGTTAAGGATTCCTTGAAAACTTCTGAAAAAAATCACTTGACAGTAAATGAGGCTGCTGTAGAATGCGCGCCTCGGTTGAGACGAAAGATCTTAACCAACCGCTCTTTAACAACTGAATCAAGCAATTCGTGTGGGTGCTTGTGGAGTCAGACTGCTAGTCAACAGATTATCAGCATCACAAGTTACTCCGCGAGAAATCAAAGATGTAACCAACGATTGCTGAGCCAAGTTTAGGGTTTTCTCAAAACCCAAAGATGTTTGAACTGAAGAGTTTGATCATGGCTCAGATTGAACGCTGGCGGCAGGCCTAACACATGCAAGTCGAGCGGATGACGGGAGCTTGCTCCCGAATTTAGCGGCGGACGGGTGAGTAATGCCTAGGAATCTGCCTGGTAGTGGGGGACAACGTCTCGAAAGGGACGCTAATACCGCATACGTCCTACGGGAGAAAGCAGGGGACCTTCGGGCCTTGCGCTATCAGATGAGCCTAGGTCGGATTAGCTAGTTGGTGAGGTAATGGCTCACCAAGGCGACGATCCGTAACTGGTCTGAGAGGATGATCAGTCACACTGGAACTGAGACACGGTCCAGACTCCTACGGGAGGCAGCAGTGGGGAATATTGGACAATGGGCGAAAGCCTGATCCAGCCATGCCGCGTGTGTGAAGAAGGTCTTCGGATTGTAAAGCACTTTAAGTTGGGAGGAAGGGCATTAACCTAATACGTTAGTGTTTTGACGTTACCGACAGAATAAGCACCGGCTAACTCTGTGCCAGCAGCCGCGGTAATACAGAGGGTGCAAGCGTTAATCGGAATTACTGGGCGTAAAGCGCGCGTAGGTGGTTTGTTAAGTTGGATGTGAAAGCCCCGGGCTCAACCTGGGAACTGCATTCAAAACTGACAAGCTAGAGTATGGTAGAGGGTGGTGGAATTTCCTGTGTAGCGGTGAAATGCGTAGATATAGGAAGGAACACCAGTGGCGAAGGCGACCACCTGGACTGATACTGACACTGAGGTGCGAAAGCGTGGGGAGCAAACAGGATTAGATACCCTGGTAGTCCACGCCGTAAACGATGTCAACTAGCCGTTGGGAGCCTTGAGCTCTTAGTGGCGCAGCTAACGCATTAAGTTGACCGCCTGGGGAGTACGGCCGCAAGGTTAAAACTCAAATGAATTGACGGGGGCCCGCACAAGCGGTGGAGCATGTGGTTTAATTCGAAGCAACGCGAAGAACCTTACCAGGCCTTGACATCCAATGAACTTTCCAGAGATGGATTGGTGCCTTCGGGAACATTGAGACAGGTGCTGCATGGCTGTCGTCAGCTCGTGTCGTGAGATGTTGGGTTAAGTCCCGTAACGAGCGCAACCCTTGTCCTTAGTTACCAGCACGTAATGGTGGGCACTCTAAGGAGACTGCCGGTGACAAACCGGAGGAAGGTGGGGATGACGTCAAGTCATCATGGCCCTTACGGCCTGGGCTACACACGTGCTACAATGGTCGGTACAGAGGGTTGCCAAACCGCGAGGTGGAGCTAATCCCATAAAACCGATCGTAGTCCGGATCGCAGTCTGCAACTCGACTGCGTGAAGTCGGAATCGCTAGTAATCGCGAATCAGAATGTCGCGGTGAATACGTTCCCGGGCCTTGTACACACCGCCCGTCACACCATGGGAGTGGGTTGCACCAGAAGTAGCTAGTCTAACCTTCGGGAGGACGGTTACCACGGTGTGATTCATGACTGGGGTGAAGTCGTAACAAGGTAGCCGTAGGGGAACCTGCGGCTGGATCACCTCCTTAATCGACGACTCAGCTGCTCCATAAGTTCCCACACGAATTGCTTGATTCATTGAAGAAGACGATAGAAGCAGCTTTAAGCTCCAAGCTGATAGCTCACGCTAACAGTTACAAGCTCGAAATTGGGTCTGTAGCTCAGTTGGTTAGAGCGCACCCCTGATAAGGGTGAGGTCGGCAGTTCGAATCTGCCCAGACCCACCAATTTTGTATGGGGCCATAGCTCAGCTGGGAGAGCGCCTGCCTTGCACGCAGGAGGTCAACGGTTCGATCCCGTTTGGCTCCACCATAAACTGCTTCACGTGTCGAAGAGTTTAGAAATGAATATTCCGCGATGAATATTGATTTCTAGTCTTTTGATTAGATCGTTCTTTAAAAATTTGGGTATGTGATAGAAAGATAGACTGAACGTTACTTTCACTGGTAACGGATCAGGCTAAGGTAAAATTTGTGAGTTGCTCTTAGAGCAAGTGCGAATTTTCGGCGAATGTCGTCTTCATAGTATAACCAGATTGCTTGGGGTTATATGGTCAAGTGAAGAAGCGCATACGGTGGATGCCTTGGCAGTCAGAGGCGATGAAAGACGTGGTAGCCTGCGAAAAGCTTCGGGGAGTCGGCAAACAGACTTTGATCCGGAGATGTCTGAATGGGGGAACCCAGCCATCATAAGATGGTTATCTTGTACTGAATACATAGGTGCAAGAGGCGAACCAGGGGAACTGAAACATCTAAGTACCCTGAGGAAAAGAAATCAACCGAGATTCCCTTAGTAGTGGCGAGCGAACGGGGACTAGCCCTTAAGTGGCTTTGAGATTAGCGGAACGCTCTGGAAAGTGCGGCCATAGTGGGTGATAGCCCTGTACGCGAAAATCTCTTGGTCATGAAATCGAGTAGGACGGAGCACGAGAAACTTTGTCTGAATATGGGGGGACCATCCTCCAAGGCTAAATACTACTGACTGACCGATAGTGAACTAGTACCGTGAGGGAAAGGCGAAAAGAACCCCGGAGAGGGGAGTGAAATAGATCCTGAAACCGTATGCGTACAAGCAGTGGGAGCCCACTTTGTTGGGTGACTGCGTACCTTTTGTATAATGGGTCAGCGACTTATTTTCAGTGGCGAGCTTAACCGAATAGGGGAGGCGTAGCGAAAGCGAGTCTTAATAGGGCGTCTAGTCGCTGGGAATAGACCCGAAACCGGGCGATCTATCCATGGGCAGGTTGAAGGTTAGGTAACACTGACTGGAGGACCGAACCGACTACCGTTGAAAAGTTAGCGGATGACCTGTGGATCGGAGTGAAAGGCTAATCAAGCTCGGAGATAGCTGGTTCTCCTCGAAAGCTATTTAGGTAGCGCCTCATGTATCACTGTAGGGGGTAGAGCACTGTTTCGGCTAGGGGGTCATCCCGACTTACCAAACCGATGCAAACTCCGAATACCTACAAGTGCCGAGCATGGGAGACACACGGCGGGTGCTAACGTCCGTCGTGAAAAGGGAAACAACCCAGACCGTCAGCTAAGGTCCCAAAGTTATGGTTAAGTGGGAAACGATGTGGGAAGGCTTAGACAGCTAGGAGGTTGGCTTAGAAGCAGCCACCCTTTAAAGAAAGCGTAATAGCTCACTAGTCGAGTCGGCCTGCGCGGAAGATGTAACGGGGCTCAAACCATACACCGAAGCTACGGGTATCACGTAAGTGATGCGGTAGAGGAGCGTTCTGTAAGCCTGTGAAGGTGAGTTGAGAAGCTTGCTGGAGGTATCAGAAGTGCGAATGCTGACATGAGTAACGACAATGGGTGTGAAAAACACCCACGCCGAAAGACCAAGGTTTCCTGCGCAACGTTAATCGACGCAGGGTTAGTCGGTCCCTAAGGCGAGGCTGAAAAGCGTAGTCGATGGAAAACAGGTTAATATTCCTGTACTTCTGGTTATTGCGATGGAGGGACGGAGAAGGCTAGGCCAGCTTGGCGTTGGTTGTCCAAGTTTAAGGTGGTAGGCTGAGATCTTAGGTAAATCCGGGATCTTAAGGCCGAGAGCTGATGACGAGTTACCCTTTGGGTGACGAAGTGGTTGATGCCATGCTTCCAAGAAAAGCTTCTAAGCTTCAGGTAACCAGGAACCGTACCCCAAACCGACACAGGTGGTTGGGTAGAGAATACCAAGGCGCTTGAGAGAACTCGGGTGAAGGAACTAGGCAAAATGGCACCGTAACTTCGGGAGAAGGTGCGCCGGTGAGGGTGAAGCATTTACTGCGTAAGCCCACGCCGGTCGAAGATACCAGGCCGCTGCGACTGTTTATTAAAAACACAGCACTCTGCAAACACGAAAGTGGACGTATAGGGTGTGACGCCTGCCCGGTGCCGGAAGGTTAATTGATGGGGTTAGCTAACGCGAAGCTCTTGATCGAAGCCCCGGTAAACGGCGGCCGTAACTATAACGGTCCTAAGGTAGCGAAATTCCTTGTCGGGTAAGTTCCGACCTGCACGAATGGCGTAACGATGGCGGCGCTGTCTCCACCCGAGACTCAGTGAAATTGAAATCGCTGTGAAGATGCAGTGTATCCGCGGCTAGACGGAAAGACCCCGTGAACCTTTACTATAGCTTTGCACTGGACTTTGAATTTGCTTGTGTAGGATAGGTGGGAGGCTTTGAAGCGTGGACGCCAGTTCGCGTGGAGCCATCCTTGAAATACCACCCTGGCAACTTTGAGGTTCTAACTCAGGTCCGTTATCCGGATCGAGGACAGTGTATGGTGGGTAGTTTGACTGGGGCGGTCTCCTCCTAAAGAGTAACGGAGGAGTACGAAGGTGCGCTCAGACCGGTCGGAAATCGGTCGTAGAGTATAAAGGCAAAAGCGCGCTTGACTGCGAGACAGACACGTCGAGCAGGTACGAAAGTAGGTCTTAGTGATCCGGTGGTTCTGTATGGAAGGGCCATCGCTCAACGGATAAAAGGTACTCCGGGGATAACAGGCTGATACCGCCCAAGAGTTCATATCGACGGCGGTGTTTGGCACCTCGATGTCGGCTCATCACATCCTGGGGCTGAAGCCGGTCCCAAGGGTATGGCTGTTCGCCATTTAAAGTGGTACGCGAGCTGGGTTTAGAACGTCGTGAGACAGTTCGGTCCCTATCTGCCGTGGACGTTTGAGATTTGAGAGGGGCTGCTCCTAGTACGAGAGGACCGGAGTGGACGAACCTCTGGTGTTCCGGTTGTCACGCCAGTGGCATTGCCGGGTAGCTATGTTCGGAAAAGATAACCGCTGAAAGCATCTAAGCGGGAAACTTGCCTCAAGATGAGATCTCACTGGGACCTTGAGTCCCCTGAAGGGCCGTCGAAGACTACGACGTTGATAGGTTGGGTGTGTAAGCGCTGTGAGGCGTTGAGCTAACCAATACTAATTGCCCGTGAGGCTTGACCATATAACACCCAAGCAATTTGACTACTCGAAAGAGCATCAGATTGCGGTGTGTGAAGACGAAAGAACCGAAAGTTCGACGCTCACAAAACACCGATTTCCATCACATACCCAATTTGCTGAAGCGAGGCCAGCCGGCCACGACTCAGTACCCGAATTTCTTGACGACCATAGAGCGTTGGAACCACCTGATCCCATCCCGAACTCAGCAGTGAAACGATGCATCGCCGATGGTAGTGTGGGGTTTCCCCATGTGAGAGTAGGTCATCGTCAAGATTAAATTCCGAAACCCCTATCTGCGCACGCAGGTAGGGGTTTTGTTTTTGTCTGCGGGAAATCCGTAACGCCGGGTTTCTATGCAAGTGCTCGGGGCGTGGCTATCATGCGGGCCTCATTGTGAGGCGAGACTTGCATGCTGACGTTGTTAGAGCTTCTTAAAGATGGCCGATTCCATTCGGGTCAGGCACTGGGTGCTGCCTTGGGCATCAGTCGCAGTGCGGTATGGAAGCAGCTCCAGCATTTGGAGGCTGAGCTGGGTCTTGCCATTCATAAAGTCAGGGGGCGGGGCTATCAATTGGCGACGCCGCTGACATTGCTTGATCCTGCCGAGATCGGGAGACTTGCGCCTTCTTGTGACTGGCCTGTCCTGGTCTTCGATTCCATCGACTCCACCAATGCCGAGGCACTGCGTGCTATCGAGCGGCTTCAGGCTGCGCCTTTCCTGGTGCTGGCTGAGCGGCAGACTGCCGGGCGCGGGCGGCGTGGGCGCAAGTGGGCGAGTCCTTTCGCGGAAAACGTCTATTACAGCCTGGTACTGCGTATCGACGGTGGAATGCGTCAGCTCGAAGGTTTGAGTCTTGTTGTCGGGCTTGCCGTCCTGCAGGCCTTGCGCGAGCTTGGTGTCCCTGGGGTGGGGTTGAAATGGCCGAATGATGTCCTGGTCGGCCAGAAGAAAATTGCCGGGATATTGCTCGAGCTGGTCGGCGATCCTGCTGATGTGTGTCACGTGGTGCTGGGTGTGGGGATAAACGTGAACATGCAGATGACCGATGAGGTGGACCAGCAGTGGACGTCCATGCGTCTGGAGTCGGGTAGGATGTTTGATCGCAATCACCTGGTGGCAACGCTTGGAGTGATGCTGCAGAGATACCTGGTGCGTCATCGGGCTGGTGGGTTTTCGGCGGTCCAGGCGGAGTGGGAGCAAAATCATCTGTGGCAAGGGCGTGCAGTCTCATTGATTGCGGGCGTTAACCAGATAGATGGCGAAGTGCTGGGTATTGATAGTCAGGGCGCCTTGCGCTTGAAGGTGGATGGTGTGGAAAAAGTCTTCAGTGGTGGCGAGCTGAGTCTGAGGTTGCGTCATGATTCTTGAGCTCGACTGTGGCAACAGTTTTATCAAGTGGCGCGTGCTCGATGCGAATGCCCGGCTGGTGGTGGGGGAAGGGGTTGTCGATTCTGACCTCGCGTTGCTCGCGGACTTGAAGGCGCTCCAGGGGCTTGCTCTCAAGCATTGCCGATTGGTCAGTGTAAGGACTGTCGAAGAAACCGGGATGTTGATCGCCCTGTTGAAGGAGTCCTTCGATGTGTCGGTCGTCAGTGCGTCGCCCGCGCGGGAAATGTCCGGAGTCCGTAACGGCTATGAGGAGTTCGAGAAGCTGGGCCTCGATCGTTGGCTGGCCTTGCTTGGCGGATTCCATTTGGCGGGCGGTGCGTGCCTTGTGCTTGATTTCGGTACAGCCGTGACCGCGGACTTCGTTGCTGAGGATGGAGGGCATCTCGGTGGGTTCATATGTCCAGGGATGCCGTTGATGCGCAATCAGCTGCGCACGCATACCCGCAAGATTCGTTACGGTGATCTTGCTGCCGAGCGTGCTCTGGAGAGCCTCGACCCTGGTCGCACAACCGTTGAGGCTGTCGAGCGCGGTTGCCTGTTGATGCTTCAGGGGTTTGTGCTGACTCAGCTTGAGTTGGCTCGTAGCCATTGGGGTGAGGATTTCGCTGTTTTCCTCACGGGTGGTGATGCCGCCCTGGTGTCCGGGATAGTGCCCGAGGCCAGGGTGGTTCCGGATCTGGTGTTTGTCGGCTTGGCTATGGCGTGCCCTTTGTCCTGAGGTCTTTATGCGTTGGTTGTTTCTGCTGCTGCTTGTTCTCAATGTGTTTTATTACATCTGGCATCAACAGGAGGCTCCTCTGCGCGCGAAGGATGTAACGCCCTTGAGTCTGTATCGTGGGTCTCAGCAGGATATCCGTCTGTTGAGCGAGGCGGGGGAGGCGGCCAAGGACAAGGGCAAGGCAGCCCAGCCGGATTCCGGCTGCCTTTATCTGGGCGGTTTTACCCGTCAGGACGTGGCCCAGGGGCTTGAGCGCAGATTGACTGGTATGGATGTCAAGTTTCAGGCGTTGCCCCGGGGTGGCTCCGAAACTGCCGGTTATTGGCTGCGTGTGGCCCCGGAAAGCCGGCGCTGGCTGGACGATCTTCAGCTGATAAACCTTTCTAAAGAATTCAATGAGTTAAAACATAAAATAATGCCGTGCGAGGGGGTTGCACCCATCGAATAGTTTGCATAGAATGGCGCCCGCTCCACAGCGAACACCGGAAACGGTTAACGGTGTGAAGCGAGGTCAACGCAGCTAAGCTCAGGTTTTTAATGAGAAAAATGCTTGACAGAAGGCTGGCATGATGTAGAATGCCGGCTCGCTTAGGAGGGGTTCCCGAGCGGCCAAAGGGATCAGACTGTAAATCTGACGTCTACGACTTCGAAGGTTCGAATCCTTCCCCCTCCACCATTTTTAGCGAGAGCTGTAAGCCTCGCGGGTATAGTTTAGTGGTAGAACCTCAGCCTTCCAAGCTGATGATGCGGGTTCGATTCCCGCTACCCGCTCCAAGTTTACAGGTTTTGCACAGCGTTACGCTCTTGTAGCTCAGTTGGTAGAGCACACCCTTGGTAAGGGTGAGGTCAGCGGTTCAAATCCGCTCAAGAGCTCCATATAACAAGGCAGATATGAAAATATCTGCCTTTGTTTTAAGTGGTTCATGTTGCCTTTGGTTGTTTGTAGCGGTGGTTGGGCCATCGCTGCGGATGTCGTAACCAGGGTTGCAGAGTAAATTGTTGTAAAGTCTCCTTCAGGCCGGCATAATGGTCGGCCTGATTTTGTTTTAGGTCAGTAGCTCAATTGGCAGAGCGACGGTCTCCAAAACCGTAGGTTGGGGGTTCGATTCCCTCCTGACCTGCCAGATTCACTTGGTGTGTCTGGCTTTCTTTTCACAGGATCTTCATAGATGACTCCTAAAGCTGAAGCTCAAGGCTCTCGCTTCGATCTCCTCAAGTGGCTGGTAGTAGTCGCTCTGGTGATTGTTGGCGTTGTTGGAAATCAGTATTTCTCTGCTTCGCCGATCCTGTACCGTGTACTCGCATTGCTCGCCATTGCTGCTGTAGCTGCCTTTGTAGGCCTGCAGACCGCGAAGGGCAAGTCTTTCTTTGTACTGGTTAAGGAAGCTCGTACCGAGATTCGTAAAGTCGTGTGGCCAACTCGCCAAGAAACCACGCAGACCACCCTGATTGTGGTGGCTGTTGTTCTGGTTATGGCGTTGCTGTTGTGGGGGCTTGACTCCCTGCTCGGTTGGCTTGTTTCCTTGATCGTCGGCTAAGGGTGTCCCGTGGCTAAGCGTTGGTATGTTGTGCATGCTTACTCCGGTTACGAGAAGCATGTAATGCGCTCGCTGATCGAGCGCGTAAAGCTGGCCGGTATGGAAGATGGCTTCGGCGAGATTCTGGTTCCCACTGAAGAAGTGGTTGAAATGCGCAATGGCCAGAAGCGCAAAAGCGAACGCAAATTCTTCCCTGGCTACGTGCTGGTGCAGATGGATATGAACGAGGGTACCTGGCACTTGGTCAAGGATACTCCTCGGGTGATGGGTTTTATCGGCGGTACCGCCGACAAGCCTGCACCGATCACCGACAAAGAGGCAGAAGCGATTCTGCGCCGCGTTGCTGATGGTAGCGACAAGCCGAAGCCGAAGACACTGTTCGAGCCGGGCGAATCGGTACGAGTCAACGACGGCCCGTTCGCGGACTTTACCGGTGTTGTTGAAGAAGTTAACTACGAAAAGAGCCGGATCCAGGTCGCGGTGCTCATTTTCGGTCGCTCTACTCCGGTGGAGCTCGAGTTCAGTCAGGTCGAAAAGGTCTAACTGAGCAAAAATCCCAACCCCGCAGCCGTAGGCTGTGGGGTTTTGTCGTCACTGGGATAAACGCGCAAGTAACCGGGGAGCCTCTCGAGGCGTTCGAACCCGTAATTGGAGTGCCTCATGGCCAAGAAGATTACCGCTTACATCAAGCTGCAAGTGAAGGCCGCTCAGGCTAACCCAAGCCCACCTGTTGGTCCTGCTCTGGGTCAGCACGGCGTGAACATCATGGAATTCTGCAAGGCTTTCAACGCCCGTACTCAGGGTCTTGAGCCAGGTCTGCCGACTCCAGTGATCATCACTGTCTACAGCGACCGTAGCTTCACTTTCGAAACCAAATCCACCCCTGCTTCGGTTCTGCTGAAGAAGGCGGCCGGTCTGACCAGCGGTTCCGCTCGTCCGAACACCGTTAAGGTTGGCACTGTGACTCGTGCTCAGCTGGAAGAAATCGCGAAAACCAAAAACGCGGATCTGACTGCAGCTGATATGGAAGCAGCCGTGCGTACTATCGCCGGTTCTGCTCGTAGCATGGGCCTTAACGTGGAGGGTGTGTAATGGCTAAGCTGACCAAGCGTCAAAAGGCTATCGCCGGCAAAATCGAAGCAGGCAAGGCCTACAACTTTGTAGACGCCGCTGCTCTGCTGGCCGAGCTGTCGACTGTCAAGTTCAGCGAGTCGTTCGACGTAGCTGTAAACCTGGGTGTTGACCCGCGTAAATCCGACCAGGTCGTTCGTAGCGCTACTGTGCTGCCACACGGCACTGGCAAGACTGTTCGCGTTGCTGTGTTCACTCAGGGTCCAGCTGCTGAAGCCGCTCTGGCTGCCGGCGCTGACCGCGTAGGTATGGATGACCTGGCTGCCGAAATGAAAGGCGGCGACCTGAACTATGACGTAGTGATTGCATCCCCGGATGCAATGCGCGTTGTGGGTCAGTTGGGTCAGATCCTCGGTCCACGTGGCCTGATGCCTAACCCTAAAGTCGGCACCGTAACCCCAGACGTAGCTACCGCGGTTAAAAACGCCAAGGCTGGTCAGGTTCGTTATCGCACCGACAAAAACGGCATCATCCACACTTCCGTTGGCAAGATCGGCTTCGACGCCGTCAAGCTGAAGGAAAACGTTGAAGCCCTGATCGCTGATCTGAAGCGTATCAAGCCAGCTTCCTCGAAAGGCATTTACGTCAAGCGCGTTACCCTGAGCACCACTATGGGCCCAGGTCTGGTCATCGACCAAAGCTCGCTCGACGCGTAAGACACAGATTGGCGCAAGCGATTGCGCCAATTGAAAAATTGGGGTCCCTGCCTGGCGGGGGCTATCCAAGACCGTAGGCGACGCGAGTCTTAAACCACAAGCCTACGCAGATGGTGCTCCCGGTTCCTTACCGAATCAGACACCAAAACGACATCCGGTTTCGACCAGATGAAACGGTAACAAGCAGGAGTTAAACCCGTGGCAATTAAACTCGAAGACAAGAAGGCCATCGTCGCTGAAGTCAACGAGGCTGCCAAAGTCGCTCTGTCCGCTGTCGTGGCTGATGCCCGTGGCGTAACAGTAGGCGCGATGACCGGACTCCGTAAAGAGGCTCGTGAAGCTGGCGTTTACGTACGTGTCGTACGTAACACCCTGCTCAAGCGCGCTGTTGCTGACACTGAATTCAGTGTCCTCAACGACGTGTTCACCGGCCCTACCCTGATTGCGTTCTCCAAGGAACATCCAGGCGCTGCTGCCCGGATCTTCAAGGAATTCGCAAAGGGTCAGGACAAGTTCGAGATCAAGGCAGCTGCGTTCGAGGGCAAGTTCCTCGCAGCTAACCAAATCGACGTACTGGCAACTCTGCCGACCCGTGACGAAGCAATTTCTCAGCTGATGAGCGTGATTCAAGGCGCTACCAGCAAATTGGCTCGTACTCTGGCGGCAATTCGCGACCAGAAAGAAGCTGCTGCAGCCTAAGGCTCGTCAACTTCTCGCGTTTTTTGTTTTTTTCGATGGTCGCGTAGGCCGTCCCCAATATCAGGAATTAGATTCATGTCTATCTCTCAGAACGATATCCTTGAAGCAGTTGGCAACATGTCCGTAATGGAAGTTGTTGAGCTGATCAAAGCTTTCGAAGAAAAATTCGGTGTTACCGCTGCTGCTGCATCGGCTGGTCCAGCTGTTGCTGCTGCCGTTGCTGAAGAGCAAACCGAATTCAACGTCATGCTGACCGAAGCTGGCGAGAAGAAAGTTAACGTGATCAAGGCTGTACGTGAACTGACCGGTCTGGGCTTG
Organism: Pseudomonas sp. WT-JTC; assembly: GCF_056711565.1. NCBI lineage: Bacteria > Pseudomonadati > Pseudomonadota > Gammaproteobacteria > Pseudomonadales > Pseudomonadaceae > Pseudomonas > Pseudomonas sp. WT-JTC. The sequence continues at coordinate 6,006,967 of NZ_CM160042.1, read as the reverse complement.
AAAGAAGCCAAGGCTGTAGTTGACGGCGCACCTGCCATGGTTCTGGAAGCTGTTGCCAAAGACGCAGCTGACAAAGCCAAAGCAGCTCTGGAAGAAGCAGGCGCTAAAGTCGAGCTGAAGTAAGCATCGACTTTGCTCCTCCAGCCCGAGCGTTAAGCGACAGGCTGATGGCTGGTGGCTCTTGCCACCGGCCTTTTTCCGTTATTGGCAGCCGACTGGGTCGGTGCCGATAACGTGCTGTAACCACCCGATGCGGTGGCGCAAACCATGGGGTTTGCACGATTTTCTGGCTGCTCCCGTCGGGAGGGGCCAAACAAGCAGGTGACCAAGCTGGGGAACGCTGATGGCTTACTCATATACTGAGAAAAAACGTATCCGCAAGGACTTTAGCAAGTTGCCGGACGTCATGGATGTGCCGTACCTCCTGGCCATCCAGCTGGATTCGTATCGTGAATTCTTGCAAGCGGGAGCGACTAAAGATCAGTTCCGCGACGTGGGCCTGCATGCGGCCTTCAAATCCGTTTTCCCGATCATCAGCTACTCCGGCAATGCTGCGCTGGAGTACGTCGGATATCGTCTGGGCGAACCGGCATTTGATGTCAAAGAATGCGTATTGCGCGGTGTAACTTACGCCGTACCTTTGCGGGTAAAAGTGCGCCTGATCATTTTCGACAAAGAATCGTCGAACAAAGCGATCAAGGACATCAAAGAGCAAGAAGTCTACATGGGTGAAATCCCCCTGATGACTGAAAACGGTACCTTCGTAATCAACGGTACCGAGCGTGTAATCGTTTCCCAGCTGCACCGTTCCCCGGGCGTGTTCTTCGACCACGACCGTGGCAAGACGCACAGCTCCGGCAAACTGCTGTACTCCGCGCGCATCATTCCTTACCGCGGTTCGTGGCTGGACTTCGAGTTCGACCCGAAAGACTGCGTATTCGTGCGTATCGACCGTCGTCGCAAGCTGCCTGCCTCGGTACTGCTGCGCGCGCTGGGCTATACCACTGAAGAAGTGCTGGATGCGTTCTATACCACCAACGTATTCCACGTGAAGGGCGAGACCCTGAGCCTGGAGCTGGTGCCTCAGCGCCTGCGCGGTGAAATCGCTGTCCTCGATATTCAGGATGACAAAGGCAAGGTTATTGTCGAGCAAGGTCGTCGTATCACCGCTCGCCACATCAACCAGCTGGAAAAAGCCGGGATCAAAGAGCTGGATGTGCCTCTGGACTACGTCCTGGGTCGCACAACCGCCAAGGTCATCGTGCATCCGGCAACCGGCGAAATCCTGGCAGAGTGCAACACCGAGCTGAACACCGAGATCCTGGCGAAAATCGCCAAGGCCGGCGTTGTTCGCATCGAAACTCTGTACACCAACGATATCGACTGCGGTCCGTTCGTCTCCGACACCTTGAAGATCGACTCCACCAGCAACCAACTGGAAGCGCTGGTCGAGATCTATCGCATGATGCGTCCTGGCGAGCCGCCAACCAAAGACGCTGCCGAGACCCTGTTCAACAACCTGTTCTTCAGCCCTGAGCGCTATGACCTGTCTGCGGTCGGCCGGATGAAGTTCAACCGTCGTATCGGTCGTACCGAGATCGAAGGTTCGGGCGTGCTGTGCAAGGAAGACATCGTCGCGGTACTGAAGACCCTGGTCGACATCCGTAACGGTAAAGGCATCGTCGATGACATCGACCACCTGGGTAACCGTCGTGTTCGCTGCGTAGGCGAAATGGCCGAGAACCAGTTCCGCGTTGGCCTGGTACGTGTTGAGCGTGCGGTCAAAGAGCGTCTGTCGATGGCTGAAAGCGAAGGCCTGATGCCGCAAGACCTGATCAACGCCAAGCCAGTGGCTGCGGCGGTGAAAGAGTTCTTCGGTTCCAGCCAGCTGTCCCAGTTCATGGACCAGAACAACCCGCTGTCCGAGATCACCCACAAGCGTCGTGTTTCTGCACTCGGCCCTGGTGGTTTGACTCGTGAGCGTGCCGGCTTTGAAGTTCGTGACGTACACCCGACCCACTACGGTCGTGTTTGCCCGATCGAAACGCCGGAAGGTCCGAACATCGGTCTGATCAACTCCCTGGCTGCCTATGCGCGCACCAACCAGTACGGCTTCCTGGAAAGCCCGTACCGCGTGGTGAAAGACGCTCTGGTCACCGACGAGATCGTGTTCCTGTCCGCCATCGAAGAAGCCGATCACGTGATCGCTCAGGCTTCGGCCACGATGAACGACAAGAAAGTCCTGATCGACGAGCTGGTAGCTGTTCGTCACCTGAACGAATTCACCGTCAAGGCGCCGGAAGACGTCACCTTGATGGACGTTTCGCCGAAGCAGGTAGTTTCGGTCGCTGCGTCGCTGATTCCGTTCCTCGAGCACGACGACGCCAACCGTGCGTTGATGGGTTCGAACATGCAGCGTCAAGCTGTACCAACCCTGCGTGCCGACAAGCCGCTGGTAGGTACCGGCATGGAGCGTAACGTAGCCCGTGACTCCGGCGTTTGCGTCGTGGCTCGTCGTGGCGGCGTGATCGACTCCGTCGACGCCAGCCGTATCGTGGTTCGTGTTGCCGATGACGAAGTCGAAACCGGTGAAGCCGGTGTCGACATCTACAACCTGACCAAATACACCCGCTCCAACCAGAACACCTGCATCAACCAGCGTCCGCTGGTGCGTAAGGGTGATCGGGTTCAGCGTAGCGACATCATGGCCGACGGTCCGTCCACCGACATGGGTGAACTGGCACTGGGTCAGAACATGCGCATCGCGTTCATGGCATGGAACGGCTTCAACTTCGAAGACTCCATCTGCCTGTCCGAGCGTGTGGTTCAGGAAGACCGCTTCACCACGATCCACATCCAGGAACTGACCTGTGTGGCCCGTGACACCAAGCTTGGCCCAGAGGAAATCACCGCCGACATCCCTAACGTGGGTGAAGCGGCGCTGAACAAGCTGGACGAAGCCGGTATCGTTTACGTAGGTGCTGAAGTTGGCGCAGGCGACATCCTGGTCGGTAAGGTCACTCCGAAAGGCGAGACCCAACTGACTCCGGAAGAAAAACTGCTGCGTGCGATCTTCGGTGAAAAAGCCAGCGACGTTAAAGACACCTCCCTGCGTGTACCTACCGGTACCAAAGGTACTGTCATCGACGTACAGGTCTTCACCCGCGACGGCGTTGAGCGTGATGCTCGTGCCCTGTCGATCGAGAAGTCCCAGCTGGACGAGATCCGCAAGGACCTGAACGAAGAGTTCCGTATCGTTGAAGGTGCTACTTTCGAACGTCTGCGCTCCGCTCTGGTCGGCCACAAAGCCGAAGGCGGTGCCGGTCTGAAGAAAGGCCAGGACATCACCGACGAAGTTCTCGACGGTCTTGAGCACGGCCAGTGGTTCAAACTGCGCATGGCTGAAGATGCCCTGAACGAGCAGCTCGAGAAGGCCCAGGCCTACATCGTTGATCGTCGCCGTCTGCTGGACGACAAGTTCGAAGACAAGAAGCGCAAACTGCAGCAGGGCGATGACCTGGCTCCAGGCGTGCTGAAAATCGTCAAGGTTTACCTGGCAATCCGTCGTCGCATCCAGCCGGGCGACAAGATGGCCGGTCGTCACGGTAACAAGGGTGTGGTCTCCGTGATCATGCCGGTTGAAGACATGCCGCACGATGCCAATGGCACCCCGGTCGACGTTGTCCTCAACCCGTTGGGCGTACCTTCGCGTATGAACGTCGGTCAGATCCTTGAAACCCACCTGGGCCTCGCGGCCAAAGGTTTGGGCGAGAAGATCAACCGCATGGTTGAAGAGCAGCGCAAGGTTGCCGAGCTGCGTAAGTTCCTGCACGAGATCTATAACGAGATCGGCGGTCGTCAGGAAAGCCTCGATGACTTCTCGGACCAGGAAATCCTGGATCTGGCTCAAAACCTGCGTGGCGGCGTTCCAATGGCCACTCCAGTGTTCGACGGCGCCAAGGAAAGCGAAATCAAGGCCATGCTGAAACTGGCAGACCTGCCAGAAAGCGGCCAGATGCAGCTGACTGACGGCCGTACCGGCAACAAGTTCGAGCGCCCGGTTACCGTTGGCTACATGTACATGCTGAAGCTGAACCACTTGGTAGACGACAAGATGCACGCTCGTTCTACCGGTTCGTACAGCCTGGTTACCCAGCAGCCGCTGGGTGGTAAGGCGCAGTTCGGTGGTCAGCGTTTCGGGGAGATGGAGGTCTGGGCACTGGAAGCATACGGTGCTGCTTACACTCTGCAAGAAATGCTCACAGTGAAGTCGGACGATGTGAACGGCCGGACCAAGATGTACAAAAACATCGTGGACGGCGATCACCGTATGGAGCCGGGCATGCCCGAGTCCTTCAACGTGTTGATCAAGGAAATTCGTTCCCTCGGCATCGATATCGATCTGGAAACCGAATAACACGTGACGCGAATCGAGAGCGGGGCAGGATTGCCCGCTCTCTGCTCCGCCAGGAGGAAAGGCCTTGAAAGACCTACTGAATTTGCTGAAAAACCAGGGTCAAGTCGAAGAGTTCGACGCCATCCGTATCGGATTGGCATCGCCTGAGATGATCCGTTCGTGGTCGTTCGGTGAAGTTAAAAAGCCGGAAACCATCAACTACCGTACGTTCAAGCCTGAGCGTGACGGCCTGTTCTGCGCCAAGATCTTTGGCCCGGTAAAGGATTACGAGTGCCTGTGCGGTAAGTACAAGCGCTTGAAGCACCGTGGCGTAATCTGCGAGAAGTGCGGCGTTGAAGTCGCGCTGGCAAAAGTTCGTCGTGAGCGCATGGCTCACATCGAACTGGCCTCGCCGGTTGCTCACATCTGGTTCCTGAAATCGCTGCCGTCCCGTATCGGCTTGCTGATGGACATGACCCTGCGTGATATCGAGCGCGTTCTCTACTTCGAGAGCTACGTCGTTATCGATCCAGGCATGACCACCCTTGAAAAAGGTCAGCTGCTGAACGATGAGCAGTACTTCGAAGCGCTGGAAGAGTTCGGCGACGATTTCGATGCCCGCATGGGTGCCGAAGCTGTCCGCGAACTGCTGCACGCTATCGACCTGGAGCACGAGATTGGCCGTTTGCGTGAAGAGATTCCGCAAACCAACTCCGAAACCAAGATCAAGAAGCTGTCCAAGCGTCTGAAGTTGATGGAAGCCTTCCAGGGTTCCGGCAACCTGCCAGAGTGGATGGTGCTGACCGTTCTGCCGGTTCTGCCGCCAGATCTGCGTCCACTGGTCCCGCTGGATGGCGGTCGCTTCGCGACTTCCGACCTCAACGATCTGTATCGTCGAGTGATCAACCGTAACAACCGTTTGAAGCGCCTGCTGGATCTGTCCGCTCCGGACATCATCGTGCGCAACGAAAAGCGTATGTTGCAGGAAGCCGTCGACGCATTGCTCGACAACGGTCGTCGTGGCCGCGCTATCACCGGTTCCAACAAGCGTCCTCTGAAATCCCTGGCTGACATGATCAAGGGTAAGCAGGGTCGTTTCCGTCAGAACTTGCTCGGTAAGCGTGTTGACTACTCCGGCCGTTCGGTAATTACCGTAGGTCCGACCCTGCGTCTGCACCAGTGCGGTCTGCCGAAGAAAATGGCTCTCGAGCTGTTCAAGCCGTTCATTTTCGGCAAGCTGGAAATGCGTGGTCTCGCTACCACCATCAAGGCTGCCAAGAAGATGGTCGAGCGCGAACTGCCAGAGGTTTGGGACGTTCTCGCTGAAGTGATTCGCGAACACCCGGTTCTTCTCAACCGTGCACCGACCCTTCACCGTCTGGGCATCCAGGCGTTTGAACCGGTACTGATCGAAGGCAAGGCTATCCAGCTGCACCCTCTGGTCTGCGCCGCGTACAACGCCGACTTCGACGGCGACCAAATGGCCGTGCACGTACCGCTGACGCTGGAAGCCCAGCTGGAAGCGCGTGCGTTGATGATGTCGACCAACAACATTCTGTCGCCAGCCAACGGTGAGCCAATCATCGTTCCGTCGCAGGACGTTGTATTGGGTCTGTACTACATGACTCGTGAAGCGATCAACGCCAAGGGCGAAGGTCGTGTGTTCGCGGATCTGCAGGAAGTTGACCGTGTGTTCCGTGCCGGCGAAGCCGCACTGCACGCCAAGGTTAAAGTCCGGATCAACGAAACCGTCAACGACCGTGACGGCGGCAGCGTGACCAACACCCGTATCGTCGACACCACTGTCGGCCGTGCGCTGTTGTTCCAGGTTGTGCCAAAAGGTCTGTCGTACGACGTCGTCAACCTGCCGATGAAGAAAAAGGCGATCTCCAAGCTGATCAACCAGTGCTACCGCGTGGTTGGTCTGAAAGAGACCGTGATCTTCGCTGACCAGTTGATGTACACCGGTTTTGCCTATTCGACCATTTCCGGCGTATCCATCGGTGTTAACGACTTCGTTATCCCGGATGAAAAAGCCCGCATCATCGGTGCAGCCACCGACGAAGTGAAAGAGATCGAAAGTCAGTACGCCTCCGGCCTGGTAACCCAGGGCGAGAAGTACAACAAAGTGATCGACCTTTGGTCCAAGGCGAACGACGAAGTTTCCAAGGCGATGATGGCCAACCTCTCGAAAGAGAAAGTCATCGACCGTCATGGCGTCGAAGTCGACCAAGAGTCTTTCAACTCGATGTACATGATGGCCGACTCGGGTGCGCGGGGTTCCGCAGCACAGATTCGTCAGCTGGCCGGTATGCGTGGCCTGATGGCCAAGCCGGACGGTTCCATCATTGAAACGCCGATTACTGCGAACTTCCGTGAAGGTCTGAGCGTACTCCAGTACTTCATCTCCACTCACGGTGCTCGTAAAGGTCTGGCGGATACCGCGTTGAAAACCGCTAACTCCGGTTACCTGACTCGTCGTCTGGTAGACGTGGCGCAGGATCTGGTTGTAACCGAGATCGATTGCGGCACCGAACACGGTCTGCTGATGACTCCGCACATTGAAGGCGGTGACGTTGTAGAGCCGTTGGGTGAGCGCGTATTGGGTCGTGTTATCGCCCGTGACGTATTCAAGCCAGGTACCGAGGACGTCATCGTTCCTGCCGGCACCCTGGTAGACGAGAAGTGGGTCGAGTTCATCGAGCTGAACAGCATCGACGAAGTGATCGTGCGTTCGCCGATCAGCTGCGAAACCCGCTACGGCATTTGCGCCAAGTGCTACGGCCGCGATCTGGCTCGTGGTCACCAGGTGAACATCGGTGAAGCGGTCGGCGTTATCGCTGCCCAGTCCATCGGTGAGCCGGGTACCCAGCTGACGATGCGTACGTTCCACATCGGTGGTGCGGCAAGCCGGACCTCCGCAGCCGACAGCGTTCAGGTGAAGAATGGCGGTACCGTCCGTCTGCACAACCTGAAGCACGTAGAGCGCGTGGATGGTCACCTGGTTGCTGTGTCCCGTTCCGGTGAGCTGGCCATCGCTGATGACTTCGGTCGTGAGCGTGAGCGTTACAAGCTGCCGTACGGTGCTGTGATCTCGGTTAAAGAAGGTGACAAGGTCGACGCTGGCGCAATCGTGGCCAAGTGGGATCCGCACACTCACCCGATCGTTACCGAAATGAAAGGTACCGTGACCTACGTGGGCATGGAAGAAGGCATCACGATCAAGCGTCAGACTGACGAATTGACCGGTATGACCAACATTGAAGTACTCGACGCCAAAGATCGTCCAGCTGCCGGCAAGGACATCCGTCCAGCCGTGAAGATGGTCGACGACAACGGCAAGGATCTGTTGCTGCCAGGCACTGACGTTATCGCTCAGTACTTCCTGCCAGCCAACGCCCTGGTCGGTGTAGCGGACGGTGCGAAGATCGCGATCGGTGATGTTATCGCTCGTATCCCGCAAGAAACTTCGAAAACCCGTGACATCACCGGTGGTCTGCCGCGTGTTGCCGACCTGTTCGAAGCCCGTCGTCCGAAAGAAGCGTCGATTCTGGCTGAAGTCAGCGGCACCATCGCGTTCGGTAAAGAGACCAAAGGCAAGCGCCGTCTGGTCATTACCCCGAACGACGGTAGCGATCCGTACGAAGAGCTGATTCCGAAGTGGCGTCACCTGAACGTGTTCGAAGGCGAACAGGTAAACCGCGGCGAAGTTATCTCCGACGGTCCGAGCGATCCACACGACATCCTGCGTCTGCTGGGTGTGAGTGCGCTGGCGAAGTACATTGTTAACGAGATCCAGGACGTTTACCGTCTGCAAGGCGTGAAGATCAACGACAAGCACATCGAGACCATCCTGCGTCAGATGCTGCGTAAAGTTGAAATCGCTGAATCCGGCGATTCCAGTTTCATCAAGGGCGACCAGATGGAATTGACTCACGTTCTGGTAGAGAACGAGCGTTTGAGCGGCGAAGACAAGTTCGTCTCCAAGTTCACTCGCGTTCTGCTGGGTATCACCAAGGCGTCGTTGTCCACCGAATCGTTCATCTCGGCGGCTTCCTTCCAGGAAACCACTCGCGTACTGACCGAAGCGGCGGTAACCGGCAAGCGCGATTACCTGCGCGGCCTGAAAGAAAACGTTGTCGTGGGTCGTCTGATCCCGGCTGGTACCGGTCTGGCTTATCACAGCGAGCGTAAGCGCCGCCGTGATGCAGACAAGCCGTTGCGCGTAAGCGCCAGTGAAGTGGAAGCTGCACTGACCGAAGCGCTGAACTTGAGCGGTAACTGAGTTCTGCGGTAAATGAGTGTGAGGCCCTGGTCGCTCCGTTCATCGAATCGAGACAAATTGTCGAGATTGGATGAGCGGGGAGGGCGGGGCCTTGCCTTGACTGGGGACAAGATCCTCTTTAGACTCTTGTACCCCTAAATTTGGCGGGAACTCGTTCCTGCCATTTTGCTTTTCTTGCAAGACAATAGCGTCGCAAGACAACAGTGGAGCTAGTAGATGGCAACTATCAACCAGCTGGTACGTCAGCCGCGTAAGCGTATCGTCGAGAAATCCGACGTGCCTGCGCTGCAGAACTGCCCGCAACGCCGTGGCGTGTGCACCCGTGTGTACACCACCACGCCGAAAAAACCTAACTCGGCACTGCGTAAAGTATGCCGTGTGCGCCTGACCAACGGTTTCGAGGTTTCCTCGTACATCGGTGGTGAAGGTCACAACCTGCAAGAGCACAGCGTGGTACTGATCCGCGGCGGTCGTGTAAAAGACTTGCCAGGTGTTCGTTACCACACCGTTCGCGGTTCGTTGGATACTTCCGGTGTTAAAGGTCGTAACCAGGGTCGTTCGAAGTACGGTACCAAGCGTCCGAAGTAATCGGTCGTTTTGCAGTTTTTAATTTTATTGAGTCGATAAGAGTAAGGTCGGGCACGTATCCACAGGATCTGTCCCGGGCTAACCTGAAGACCGTTTGAGGGCTTATCAATGCCAAGACGTCGCGTAGCAGCCAAGCGTGAGATTCTGGACGATCCGAAATACGGAAGCCAAATCCTCGCCAAATTCATGAACCACGTAATGGAAAGCGGCAAGAAAGCCGTTGCCGAGCGTATCGTTTATGGTGCCCTGGATACCGTGAAGGCTCGTAAGGCCGGCACCGATCCCCTGGAACTCTTCGAAAAAGCACTCGACGCCATCGCTCCGCTGGTCGAAGTGAAGTCGCGCCGCGTTGGTGGTGCTACTTACCAGGTTCCGGTCGAGGTTCGTCCTTCCCGTCGTAACGCTCTGGCAATGCGCTGGCTGGTAGACTTCGCCCGTAAGCGTGGCGAGAAGTCCATGGCTCTGCGTTTGGCTGGCGAACTGTTGGACGCCGCCGAAGGTAAAGGTGCTGCAGTTAAGAAGCGTGAAGACGTGCACCGTATGGCTGAAGCCAACAAGGCTTTCTCGCACTACCGCTTCTAATTCTAGCGTCACTCATTTTGCGAGGGCTTTATGGCTCGTACTACACCGATTAATCGCTACCGTAACATCGGTATCGTTGCTCACGTGGATGCTGGTAAAACCACCACCACCGAGCGCGTCCTTTTTTACACTGGCAAAAGCCACAAGATGGGCGAAGTGCATGACGGCGCTGCGACCACTGACTGGATGGTTCAGGAGCAGGAGCGTGGTATTACCATTACTTCTGCTGCCATTACCGCCTTCTGGCAGGGTTCCGCCAAGCAGCACAAGGACCAGTACCGCTTCAACGTCATCGATACCCCGGGCCACGTAGACTTCACTATTGAAGTTGAGCGTTCCCTGCGTGTACTCGACGGCGCGGTCGTTGTGTTCTGCGGCACTTCCGGCGTTGAGCCTCAGTCCGAAACCGTATGGCGTCAAGCCAACAAGTACGGTGTTCCACGTATCGTTTACGTGAACAAGATGGACCGTGCCGGTGCGAACTTCCTGCGTGTGATCGCTCAGATCAAGCAGCGTCTGGGTCACACTCCGGTGCCGATCCAGTTGGCTATCGGTTCCGAAGACAACTTCCAGGGTCAGATCGATCTGATGACCATGGAAGCGGTTTACTGGAACGATGCTGACAAGGGCATGACTCCACGTCGCGAAGCTATCCCTGCTGAACTGCAGGAACTGGCTGAAGAGTGGCGCAACAACATGGTAGAGGCTGCGGCCGAAGCCAGCGAAGAGCTGATGAACAAGTACCTCGAAGGCGAAGAGCTCTCCATCGAGGAAATCAAGGGCGCTCTGCGTCAGCGTACTATCGCTGGTGAGATCGTTCTGGCTGTTTGCGGTTCTTCCTTCAAGAACAAGGGTGTTCCCCTGGTTCTCGACGCCGTTATCGACTACCTGCCGGCTCCGACCGACATTCCTGCCATCAAGGGTACTGACCCGGATGACGAGGAAAAGCAAATGGAGCGTCATGCAGATGACAACGAGCCGTTCTCGGCTCTGGCGTTCAAGATCGCTACCGACCCATTCGTGGGTACCTTGACCTTCGTCCGCGTTTACTCGGGCGTGTTGGCCTCCGGCGACGGCGTGATCAACTCGGTCAAAGGCAAGAAAGAGCGCGTGGGTCGTATGGTGCAAATGCACGCAAACGCCCGTGAAGAGATCAAGGAAGTGCGCGCTGGTGACATCGCGGCCCTGATCGGCATGAAGGACGTCACCACTGGTGAAACCTTGTGCAACGCTGACAAGCCAATCATCCTGGTTCGCATGGACTTCCCGGAGCCGGTTATCTCGGTTGCCGTAGAGCCTAAGACCAAGGATGACCAGGAAAAAATGGGTATCGCTCTGGGCAAACTTGCTCAGGAAGACCCGTCTTTCCGCGTCAAGACTGATGAAGAGACTGGTCAAACGATCATCTCCGGCATGGGCGAGCTGCACCTGGACATCCTGGTTGACCGGATGCGCCGTGAGTTCAACGTCGAAGCCAACATCGGTAAGCCTCAGGTTTCGTATCGTGAGCGCATCACGAAGAACTGCGAAATCGAAGGCAAGTTCGTTCGTCAGTCCGGCGGTCGTGGCCAGTTCGGTCATTGCTGGATTCGCTTTGCTCCTGCTGACGAAGGTCAGGAAGGTCTGCAATTCCTGAACGAAGTAGTGGGTGGTGTGGTTCCTAAGGAATACATCCCGGCTATCCAGAAGGGTATCGAAGAGCAGATGAAGAACGGCGTTGTTGCCGGCTATCCGCTGATCGGCCTGAAGGCTACCGTGTTTGATGGTTCTTACCACGACGTCGACTCGAACGAGATGGCGTTTAAGGTGGCTGCTTCCATGGCGACCAAGCAACTGGCCCAGAAGGGCGGCGGTGAGTTGCTTGAGCCGATCATGGCGGTAGAGGTTGTTACGCCTGAAGACTATATGGGTGACGTGATGGGCGACCTTAACCGTCGTCGCGGCATGATCTTGGGTATGGAAGACACGGTCTCCGGTAAAGTAATTCGTGCCGAAGTTCCGCTGGGCGAGATGTTCGGTTATGCGACCGACGTTCGTTCCATGTCCCAGGGTCGCGCAAGCTACTCTATGGAATTCAAAAAATACAATACGGCTCCGTCGCACATCGTCGAAACCGTTACCAAAAAACAAGGCTGATTCAGTCCTTTAGGCAAGGAGTTAATTGTCGTGGCTAAAGAAAAATTTGATCGTTCCCTACCGCACGTCAACGTTGGCACCATCGGTCACGTTGACCACGGTAAAACCACTCTGACCGCAGCTCTGACTCGCGTCTGCTCCGAAGTTTTCGGTTCGGCCGTAGTTGAATTCGATAAAATCGACAGCGCGCCAGAAGAAAAAGCTCGCGGTATCACCATCAACACCGCGCACGTCGAGTACAACTCGAACATTCGTCACTACGCTCACGTTGACTGCCCAGGTCACGCTGACTACGTGAAGAACATGATCACCGGTGCTGCCCAGATGGACGGCGCGATCCTGGTTTGCTCGGCCGCTGATGGTCCGATGCCACAAACCCGTGAGCACATCCTGCTGTCCCGTCAGGTAGGCGTTCCGTACATCGTGGTCTTCCTGAACAAGGCTGACCTGGTAGACGACGCTGAGCTGCTGGAACTGGTTGAGATGGAAGTTCGCGACCTGCTGTCCACCTACGACTTCCCAGGCGACGACACTCCGATCATCATCGGTTCGGCTCGTATGGCTCTGGAAGGCAAAGACGATAACGAAATGGGCACCAGCGCTGTTCGCAAGCTGGTTGAAACTCTGGATACCTACATCCCAGAGCCAGAGCGTGCTATCGACAAGCCATTCCTGATGCCAATCGAAGACGTATTCTCGATCTCGGGTCGTGGTACTGTTGTGACTGGTCGTATCGAGCGCGGTATCGTTCGCGTTCAAGATGCACTGGAAATCGTTGGTCTGCGTGACACCACCACCACCACCTGCACCGGTGTTGAAATGTTCCGCAAGCTGCTCGACGAAGGTCGTGCTGGCGAGAACTGCGGCGTTCTGCTGCGTGGTACCAAGCGTGACGACGTTGAGCGTGGCCAGGTTCTGGTTAAGCCAGGTTCGGTTAAGCCGCACACCAAGTTCACCGCAGAAGTTTACGTTCTGAGCAAGGAAGAAGGCGGCCGTCACACTCCGTTCTTCAAAGGCTACCGTCCACAGTTCTACTTCCGTACTACTGACGTGACTGGTAACTGCGAGCTGCCAGAAGGCGTTGAAATGGTAATGCCAGGTGACAACATTCAGATGACTGTTACCCTGATCAAAACCATCGCGATGGAAGACGGTCTGCGTTTCGCTATCCGTGAAGGCGGTCGTACCGTCGGCGCTGGCGTCGTAGCCAAAATCATCGAGTAAGCTTCTCTTTTGAGATAGCTTCGATGCTTTGAAAAAGCCCCCGCTCAGCGGGGGCTTTTTTATTGGGTTGACACCTATCTGGGGCGTCTATAGAATTGCGCCTCCTTTTAACGGGCGTATTGCGCCCGGTGGGAATAGCAGCCGGAGTCTGAAATCCAATGCAAAATCAGCAAATCCGTATCAGGTTGAAGGCTTTCGACCATCGCCTGATCGACCAATCCACCCAGGAAATCGTGGAAACCGCGAAACGTACTGGTGCTCAAGTGCGTGGTCCAATTCCACTGCCTACCCGTAAAGAGCGGTTCACCGTTCTGGTCTCCCCGCACGTCAACAAAGACGCGCGTGACCAGTACGAGATCCGTACTCATAAGCGCGTTCTGGACATCGTCCAGCCAACGGATAAAACCGTTGATGCTCTTATGAAGCTTGATCTTGCGGCCGGTGTGGAAGTGCAGATCAGCCTCGGCTAAGACTCGGTCTTAGTCGTGTAACGCTCTGAAATGGGCGGCCATAGCGGGTGAAAGCCCCGTACACTCATGAGGTTTACAACATGACTATTGGTGTAGTCGGTCGTAAAGCGGGTATGACCCGTATTTTCACCGAAGAAGGTGTCTCCATTCCGGTCACGGTCATTGAGATCGAGCCGAATCGCGTCACCCAGTTCAAAACTGAAGAAACCGATGGCTATCGTGCAGTGCAAGTCACTGTCGGCGAGCGTCGTGCTTCGCGTGTAACAGCAGCTCAGGCTGGCCACTTCGCTAAAGCGAACGTTGCCGCTGGTCGTACCGTAATGGAATTCCGCCTTGAAGAAGGCGAGTACCAGGCCGGCGATCTGATCAACGCTGAAATCTTCGCCGCTGGTCAACTGGTTGATGTAACCGGTCAGTCCAAGGGTAAAGGCTTCCAGGGTACGATCAAGCGTTGGAATTTCCGCGGGCAAGATAACACCCACGGTAACTCCGTATCCCACCGCGTTCCAGGCTCTATCGGCCAGTGCCAGACTCCTGGTCGTGTATTCAAGGGCAAAAAAATGTCCGGTCATATGGGCGCTGAGCGCGTGACCGTGCAGTCCCTCGAAGTAGTGCGCGTGGACGCTGAACGCAATCTGTTGTTGGTCAAGGGCGCTGTTCCTGGCGCTACTGGCGGCAACTTGGTTGTACGTCCAGCAGCCAAGGCTCGCGGTTAAGGGGAAGCTGACATGCAATTAAATGTAAATGACGCTCAAGCGATCGAAGTTTCCGAACTGACATTTGGCGGCGAATTCAACGAGACGCTGGTTCACCAAGCAGTCGTGGCCTACATGGCCGGCGGCCGTCAAGGTAGCAAGCAGCAAAAGACCCGTTCCGACGTTCGTGGTGGCGGCAAGCGCCCATGGCGTCAGAAAGGTACTGGCCGCGCTCGTGCCGGTACTATCCGTAGCCCAATCTGGCGTGGCGGCGGTACCACTTTCGCAGCTCGTCCTCAGGATCACTCCCAGAAGCTGAACAAGAAGATGTACCGCGCAGCAATGCGTTCCATCCTTGCTGAGCTGGTGCGTACTGATCGTCTGGTCGTGGTTCAGGATTTCGCCGTTGAAACGCCGAAAACCAAAGACCTGCTGGGCAAGCTGAACAACATGAGCCTGACCGACGTTCTGATCGTGTCGGACGCTGTTGATCAGAACCTGTACCTGGCTGCTCGTAACCTGCCACACGTAGATGTACGTGACGTGCAAGGTTCCGATCCAGTTAGTCTGATCGCATACGACAAGGTGTTGATCACCGTGTCGGCCGTGAAGAAATTCGAGGAGCTGCTGGGATGAACCAGGAACGCGTATTTAAAGTTCTGCTTGGCCCGCACGTTTCCGAGAAGGCTACGGTTCTGGCAGACAAGAAAGGCCAGTTCGTTTTCAAGGTTGCTACCGATGCAACCAAGCTGGAAATCAAGAAGGCCGTCGAAAGCCTGTTCAGCGTGAAAGTAGAGCGTGTTACTACCCTGAATGTTCTGGGTAAGAGCAAGCGCACTGCTCGCGGTCTGGGCAAGCGTAATGACTGGAAGAAGGCAGTTATCTCCCTTCAGCCAGGCCAAGATCTCGATTTCAGCAGCAGTGCTGAGTAAGGAAGGGGTGCATCATGGCAATCGTTAAATGCAAACCGACTTCCCCTGGCCGCCGTTTTGTGGTCAAGGTGGTCAACCAGGAGCTGCATAAAGGCGCTCCTCACGCACCGCTGCTCGAGAAGAAATCGAAGACTGGTGGTCGTAACAACAATGGCCGTATTACCACTCGTCACATCGGTGGTGGTCATAAGCAGCATTACCGTATGGTCGATTTCCGTCGCAACGACAAAGATGGCATCGTCGCCACTGTCGAGCGTATCGAATACGATCCAAACCGTACTGCTCACATCGCACTGCTCTGCTACGCAGACGGCGAGCGCCGCTACATCATCGCCCCTAAAGGCGTGAGTGCTGGCGACACGCTGATCGCAGGTGCCCTGGCTCCAATCAAGCCAGGCAACGCTCTGCAACTGCGCAACATTCCAGTCGGTTCTACCGTACACGGCATCGAACTGAAGCCAGGTAAAGGCGCACAGATCGCTCGTTCCGCTGGTGCTTCGGCTCAGCTGATCGCTCGTGAAGGTGTGTACGTTACCCTGCGTCTGCGTTCCGGTGAAATGCGTAAAGTCCTGGCTGAATGCCGTGCGACCCTGGGCGAAGTCTCGAACTCCGAGCACAGCCTGCGTTCGCTGGGTAAAGCTGGTGCCAAACGCTGGCGTGGCGTTCGCCCAACCGTTCGTGGTGTTGCCATGAACCCGGTTGACCACCCACATGGTGGTGGTGAAGGTCGTACCTCTGGTGGTCGTCATCCGGTATCGCCATGGGGCTTCCCGACTAAGGGCGCGAAGACTCGTGGTAATAAGCGTACCGACAAAATGATCGTCCGTCGTCGCAAGTAAATAGAGGGATACGACAGTGCCACGTTCTCTGAAAAAAGGTCCTTTTATCGATCTTCACCTACTGAAGAAGATCGAAGTGGCGGCGGAAAAGAACGATCGCAAACCGGTGAAAACCTGGTCGCGTCGTTCGATGATCCTGCCACAAATGGTCGGTCTGACCATCGCAGTACACAACGGTCGTCAGCACGTCCCAGTTCTTGTGAACGAAGACATGGTCGGCCACAAACTGGGCGAGTTCGCCGGTACCCGCACTTATCGCGGGCACGTGGCAGACAAGAAAGCCAAGCGTTAAGGGGTTAGGAAATGGAAGTAGCCGCTAAGTTGTCGGGCGCTCGAATCTCCGCCCAGAAAGCCCGCTTGGTCGCCGACCAGATCCGCGGGAAGAAGGTGGGCGAAGCGCTCAACCTGTTGGCTTTCAGCAGTAAGAAAGCCGCCGAGATCATGAAGAAAGTGCTGGAGTCGGCCGTAGCCAACGCCGAGCATAACGAAGGCGCAGACGTTGATGACCTGAAGGTCAGCACTGTTTTCGTCAACGAAGGGCGTTCGCTGAAGCGCATCATGCCACGTGCCAAAGGCCGTGCTGATCGCATCGTCAAGCGGTCTTGCCATATCACTGTCAAGGTTGCTGACAAGTAACGGAGTCGAAGAGATGGGTCAGAAAGTACATCCCATTGGCATTCGCCTGGGAATCGTCAAGGAGCACACCTCCGTCTGGTACGCAGACGGTCGGACTTATGCGGACTATTTGCTCGCAGATCTGAATGTGCGTGAGTACCTCCAAGACAAACTAAAAAGCGCGTCCGTAAGCCGTATCGATATCCATCGTCCGGCCCAAACTGCACGCATCACCATCCACACCGCTCGTCCAGGTATCGTTATCGGGAAGAAAGGTGAAGATGTTGAGAAACTGCGTCAGGACCTGACCAAGCAAATGGGTGTGCCTGTGCACATCAATATCGAAGAGATCCGCAAGCCGGAGCTCGACGGTATGCTGGTTGCGCAGAGCGTAGCTCAGCAGCTGGAGCGTCGCGTAATGTTCCGTCGCGCTATGAAGCGCGCTGTACAGAACGCCATGCGCATTGGTGCCAAAGGCATCAAAATCCAAGTGAGCGGTCGTCTCGGCGGTGCTGAAATCGCACGTACTGAATGGTATCGCGAAGGTCGTGTGCCATTGCACACCCTGCGTGCCGACATCGACTATGCCAACTACGAAGCTCACACCACTTACGGTGTGATCGGTGTAAAGGTTTGGATCTTCAAAGGCGAAGTAATTGGTGGTCGCCAAGAAGAACTGAAACCACAAGCACCAGCGCCTCGTAAAAAAGCTGCTAAGTAAGGGGTACGCCAAATGTTGCAACCAAAGCGTACGAAGTTCCGCAAGCAAATGACTGGTCACAACCGTGGCCTGGCATTGCGCGGTAGCAAAGTCAGCTTCGGCGAGTTCGCGCTGAAGTCTGTTGCTCGTGGTCGTCTCACCGCTCGTCAGATCGAGTCAGCGCGTCGTGCTCTGACCCGTCACGTAAAACGTGGCGGCAAGATCTGGATCCGTGTATTCCCGGACAAGCCGATCTCCAAAAAACCTCTCGAGGTTCGGATGGGTAAAGGTAAGGGTAACGTGGAATACTGGGTAGCCCAGATTCAGCCAGGCAAAGTCCTGTATGAAATCGAGGGTGTTTCTGAAGAGCTGGCGCGTGAGGCTTTCGCCCTGGCTGCTGCAAAGCTGCCGCTCGCCACCTCCTTTGTTAAACGGACGGTGATGTGATGAAAGCGAATGAACTTCGTGAAAAATCCGCACAGCAGCTGAACGAGCAACTGCTCGGCTTGCTGCGCGACCAGTTCAATCTGCGTATGCAGAAAGCAACTGGCCAGTTGGGGCAGTCTCATCTGCTCTCGCAAGTTAAGCGTGACATCGCTCGCGTGAAGACTGTGCTCAACCAGCAGGCAGGTAAGTGATCATGGCTGAAGCCGAAAAGACTGTCCGTACGCTGACTGGCCGTGTTGTCAGCGACAAGATGGACAAAACCATCACCGTTCTGATCGAGCGTCGCGTTAAGCACCCGATCTACGGTAAATACGTTAAGCGTTCGACTAAGCTGCACGCGCACGACGAAACCAATCAGTGCCACATCGGCGACAAAGTCACTATTCGTGAAACTCGTCCTTTGGCCAAGACCAAGTCTTGGGCGCTGGTTGATGTTCTCGAACGCGCTGTGGAAGTCTAAGGACTAGGGGTCGGAGAAATTATATGATTCAGACTCAATCCATGCTCGATGTGGCCGATAACAGCGGCGCTCGCCGCGTTATGTGCATCAAGGTGCTGGGTGGCTCCCATCGTCGTTACGCTGGTATCGGTGACATCATCAAAGTTACCGTCAAGGAAGCAATTCCTCGCGGTAAAGTGAAAAAAGGCCAAGTGATGACTGCTGTTGTAGTCCGCACTCGTCACGGCGTACGTCGTGCTGATGGCTCCATTATCCGCTTTGATGGCAACGCTGCTGTTCTTCTGAACAACAAGCAAGAGCCGATCGGCACCCGTATCTTTGGGCCAGTGACCCGTGAACTTCGTACTGAGAAGTTCATGAAGATCGTCTCGCTCGCCCCAGAAGTGCTGTAAGGAGATCCGACATGCAAAAGATTCGTCGTGACGACGAGATCATCGTGATCGCCGGCAAAGACAAAGGTAAGCGCGGTAAGGTGCTTAAGGTTCTCGCTAACAACCGTTTGGTTATTGGTGGTCTGAACCTGGTCAAGCGTCATACCAAGCCTAACCCGATGTCGGGCGTGCAGGGCGGTATCGTCGAAAAAGAAGCTCCACTGGATGCTTCTAACGTCGCCATTTTCAACGGCGAAACCAACAAGGCTGACCGCGTTGGTTTCAAAGTAGAAGACGGCAAGAAAATTCGTGTCTTCAAGTCGACCCAAAAAGCGGTTGATGCTTGAACACTGCTAGGTAGATGAGACCATGGCACGACTAAAAGAGATTTACCGGAAGGAAATTGCTCCGAAACTTAAGGAAGAACTTAAGCTTTCGAACGTGATGGAAGTTCCGCGCGTTACCAAAATCACCCTGAACATGGGTCTTGGCGAAGCGATCGGCGACAAAAAAGTCATCGAGCACGCTGTTGCCGACCTGGAAAAGATCACCGGCCAGAAAGTCGTTGTGACCTACGCTCGCAAATCCATCGCTGGCTTTAAAGTCCGTGAAGGTTGGCCGATCGGCGTCAAAGTGACCCTGCGCCGTGAGCGTATGTACGAGTTCCTGGATCGTCTGCTGTCGATCTCCCTGCCTCGGGTTCGCGACTTCCGCGGCCTGAATGCCAAGTCCTTCGATGGTCGTGGCAACTACAGCATGGGCGTGAAAGAGCAGATCATCTTCCCGGAAATCGACTACGACAAGATCGATGCTCTCCGCGGTCTGGACATCACCCTGACCACCACTGCCAAGAACGATGATGAAGGCCGCGCTCTGCTGCGTGCATTCAAATTCCCGTTCCGCAACTGATTGGAGTAGGACCATGGCCAAGATGAGCATGAAAAACCGCGAGCTGAAGCGTCAGCTCACGGTTGCCAAGTACGCCAAGAAGCGTGCAGCACTGAAAGCTATCATCGTTGATCTGAACGCAAGTCCAGAAGCGCGTTGGGAAGCTACAGTTGCTCTGCAGAAGCAGCCACGTGACGCAAGCGCTTCGCGCATGCGTAACCGCTGCCGCCTGACCGGTCGTCCACACGGCGTTTACCGCAAGTTCGGCCTCGGCCGTAACAAACTGCGTGAAGCGGCAATGCGTGGTGACGTACCGGGTCTGGTTAAAGCCAGCTGGTAAGTACTGTCAAAGTCTCGGTGTCCAGGGTCGCAAGATCCTGACCACCGGTGGCCTTGAATCTGGATCAAGCCCCTTTTGGGGCTTGATTCATTTCTGGGGTGTGTCTAGAATACCCGGCTCGCCTGAGCCCGTGTTTTTCATGCCCGGAGATTCTCGGCGACACGTAATAGCCGCAAGGCTAATTTTTTTGTATTAGGAGCGTCTAGCCCATGAGTATGCAGGACCCGTTAGCGGACATGCTAACTCGTATCCGTAATGCCCAGATGGCTGAAAAGTCCGTCGTAAGCATGCCATCTTCCACGTTGAAGGTAGCTGTTGCCAAAGTCCTGAAGGACGAAGGTTACATTGCGGGTTATCAGATCAGCAGCGAAATCAAGCCACTGCTGTCCATCGAGCTGAAGTACTTCGAAGGCCGTCCGGTTATCGAAGAAGTGAAGCGCGTTAGCCGTCCAGGCCTGCGTCAGTACAAGTCCGTCGATGATCTGCCAAAAGTTCGTGGCGGTCTCGGTGTGTCTATCGTCTCCACCAACAAGGGTGTGATGACTGATCGTGCTGCGCGCGCTGCCGGTGTCGGCGGCGAAGTTCTTTGCACTGTGTTCTAAGGGGGGATAAGCATGTCTCGCGTCGCTAAGAACCCCGTTAAGCTGCCAGCCGGTGTCGAAGTAAAATTCGCAGGCCAACAGCTTTCGGTGAAGGGTGCCAAGGGCACTCTCGAACTGAACATCCATTCGTCCGTTGAGATCGTTG
The DNA here is from genome assembly GCF_056711565.1 of Pseudomonas sp. WT-JTC. Lineage (NCBI taxonomy): Bacteria > Pseudomonadati > Pseudomonadota > Gammaproteobacteria > Pseudomonadales > Pseudomonadaceae > Pseudomonas > Pseudomonas sp. WT-JTC. The sequence continues at coordinate 5,986,252 of NZ_CM160042.1, read as the reverse complement.
AAGAAGCTGGTGAGCTGCGTTTCGCTGCTCGCAATGGCGATCAACAGACTCGCGCAATGGCTGGTACCACTCGTGCGTTGGTAAACAACATGGTCCAAGGCGTAAGCCAAGGCTTCGAGCGCAAGCTCCAGCTGGTCGGTGTTGGTTACAAAGCGCAAGCAAAAGGCACAGTGCTGAACCTGGCTCTTGGCTTCTCGCACCCAGTGGATTACGAACTGCCGGAAGGCATCACCGCTGAGACTCCTAGCCAGACCGATATCCTGATCAAGGGCATCGACAAGCAGCTGGTAGGTCAAGTGGCCGCCGAGATCCGCGACTTCCGTCCACCAGAGCCGTACAAAGGCAAAGGTGTGCGCTACGCGGACGAAGTCGTCCGTCGTAAAGAAGCCAAGAAGAAGTAGGGCATAGCAAATGACCGACAAAAAAGTTACTCGACTGCGTCGCGCTCGCAAAGCACGCCTGAAAATGCACGAACTCGAAGTCGTGCGTCTCTGCGTGTTCCGCTCTTCGCAGCACATCTACGCCCAGGTCATTTCGGCCGACGGCAACAAAGTCCTGGCAAGCGCCTCGACTTTGGATAAAGAACTGCGTGATGGTGCCACCGGCAACATCGACGCGGCCACTAAGGTTGGCCAGCTGGTCGCTACGCGTGCTAAGGCCGCTGGCGTCTCGCAGGTGGCTTTCGACCGCTCTGGCTTCAAGTACCACGGCCGCGTTAAAGCGCTGGCTGATGCTGCTCGTGAAGCTGGGCTGGAGTTCTAAGTTATGTCAAATAACGACCAAAAGCGCGACGAAGGCTACATCGAGAAGCTGGTTCAAGTTAACCGCGTAGCCAAAACCGTTAAAGGCGGCCGTATCTTCACTTTCACCGCGTTGACCGTGGTTGGTGATGGTAAAGGCCGTGTTGGCTTCGGCCGTGGCAAGTCGCGTGAAGTGCCTGCTGCGATCCAGAAGGCAATGGAAGCTGCTCGCCGCAACATGATCCAGGTTGATCTGAACGGCACCACTCTGCAGTACGCAATGAAGTCCGCTCACGGCGCTTCGAAGGTGTACATGCAGCCTGCTTCTGAAGGTACCGGTATCATCGCTGGCGGCGCTATGCGTGCTGTCCTCGAAGTTGCTGGCGTTCAGAACGTTCTGGCCAAGTGCTACGGCTCGACTAACCCGGTAAACGTGGTTCACGCCACTTTCAAGGGTTTGAAAGCAATGCAGTCTCCTGAATCCATTGCCGCCAAGCGTGGCAAAAGCGTCAAGGAGATCTTCTGATCATGGCTACCGTAAAAGTTACGCTGATCAAAAGCATGACCGGCCGCATCCCTAACCACAAACTGTGCGTTAAGGGTCTGGGTCTGCGTCGCATCGGTCACACTGTAGAAGTCCAGGATACTCCCGAGAATCGCGGGATGATCAACAAGGCTTACTACATGCTGCGTGTCGAGGGTTAATCGATGAAACTCAATGATCTGAGTCCAGCGCCGGGTTCCCGTCGCGAAAAGCATCGTCCGGGCCGTGGTATCGGTAGCGGTTTGGGTAAGACTGGTGGCCGTGGTCACAAAGGTCAGACCTCTCGCTCCGGTGGCACCATTGCTCCAGGCTTTGAAGGCGGTCAACAGCCGCTGCATCGTCGCCTGCCGAAGTTCGGTTTCGTTTCCCTGAAAGCCATGGACCGCGCAGAAGTGCGTCTGTCCGAGCTGGCCAAAGTGGAAGGCGACATCGTCACCGTGCAGTCCCTGAAAGATGCCAACGTGATCAACGTCAACGTACAGCGTGTGAAAATCATGCTGTCCGGTGAAGTGACTCGCGCTGTCACTATCGGCAAGGGAATCGGCGCCACCAAAGGTGCGCGTGCGGCTATCGAAGCAGCTGGCGGCAAGTTCGAGGAATAAATGGCTAAGCAAGGTGCTCTCTCTGCGCTCGGCAAAGGCGGTATGTCTGAACTCTGGGCTCGTCTGCGTTTTCTGTTCCTGGCGATTATCGTCTACCGAATAGGCGCACACATCCCGGTTCCAGGTATCAACCCGGACCGACTCGCGGACCTGTTTCGACAGAATGAGGGGACCATTCTTAGCTTGTTCAACATGTTTTCCGGCGGCGCGCTGGAACGGATGAGCATCTTTGCACTGGGGATCATGCCGTACATCTCGGCATCGATCATCATGCAACTGATGACCGCCGTCAGCCCGCAGCTGGAGCAGTTGAAGAAGGAAGGTGAAGCTGGCCGTCGCAAGATCAGCCAGTACACCCGCTACGGCACTGTCGTCCTAGCTCTCGTCCAGGCCATTGGCATGTCCATTGGTCTGGCGGGGCAGGGCGTTGCGTTCACTGGTGACTTTGGCTTCCATTTCGTCGCGGTATCCACGTTTGTGGCTGGTGCGATGTTCATGATGTGGCTGGGTGAGCAGATTACTGAGCGTGGTGTTGGCAACGGTATCTCGATGTTGATTTTTTCGGGTATCGTCGCCGGTCTTCCGAGAGCGATCGGGCAGTCTTTCGAGTCTGCGCGTCAGGGTGATATCAACATCTTTGCCCTGGTTGCCATCGGTTTGCTGGCAGTAGCGATTATCGGTTTCGTGGTGTTCATTGAGCGTGGTCAGCGTCGTATCGCTGTTCACTACGCCAAGCGTCAGCAGGGCCGCAAGGTCTTTGCCGCGCAGACTAGCCACTTGCCGCTGAAGGTGAACATGGCCGGTGTTATTCCGGCTATTTTCGCGAGCAGCATTTTGCTGTTCCCGGCTTCGTTGGGTGCCTGGTTCGGTCAGTCTGAAGGTATGGGCTGGTTGCAGGACATCTCGCAGTCGATCGCTCCTGGTCAGCCGTTGAATATTCTGCTGTTTAGTGCAGGGATTATTTTCTTCTGCTTCTTCTATACGGCGTTGATGTTCAATCCGAAAGACGTAGCGGAAAACCTGAAGAAGTCCGGTGCCTTTATTCCGGGCATCCGTCCAGGTGAGCAGTCTGCGCGCTACATTGATGGCGTTCTGACTCGCTTGACCATGTTCGGTGCTCTTTACATGACGGCCGTCTGCCTGTTGCCCCAGTTCCTGGTGGTTGCAGCCAACGTACCGTTCTACCTTGGCGGGACCTCGTTGCTGATCGTGGTCGTGGTTGTGATGGACTTCATGTCCCAAGTACAATCGCACCTCGTTTCGCACCAGTACGAATCCCTGATGAAGAAAGCCAACCTGAAGGGTTACGGCAGCGGCATGCTGCGCTGACCCATAAGGTTCGAGGAGTTGGTGATGAAAGTTCGTGCATCGGTGAAAAAGCTGTGCCGTAACTGCAAGATTATTCGCCGCGAAGGTGTTGTTCGAGTAATTTGCAGCGCGGAACCGCGTCACAAACAGCGCCAAGGCTGAGTGTGATTGTGCTTCAAGCCCGGCAGCTAGTGCGCTGCCGGGTTGATTATTTGTTATTACAGCGATATTATCTCGCGCCCTATTTCTTGGCTTCCGGGGCGTAGGTAGCTGTCAATTGGAGTCCCACTGAATGGCCCGTATTGCAGGCGTTAACATTCCAGATAACAAGCATACTGTTATCTCGCTGACCTACATCTATGGTGTTGGTCGCACTACTGCACAGAAAATTTGTGCAGAGACTGGGGTAAACCCAGCCGCAAAGATCAAGGATCTGAGCGACGAGCAAATTGAACAGCTGCGTGGCGAAGTGGCGAAGTTCACCACTGAAGGTGACCTGCGTCGCGAAATCAACATGAAAATCAAGCGCTTGATGGACCTCGGTTGCTATCGCGGTCTGCGTCATCGTCGTGGTCTGCCAGTACGCGGTCAGCGTACCAAGACCAACGCGCGTACCCGTAAAGGTCCGCGTAAGCCGATCCGCAAGTAATCGCCCCAGCGAATCGACAGGAATTTAATCATGGCAAAACCTGCTGCTCGTCCTCGTAAAAAAGTTAAAAAGACAGTGGTTGATGGCATCGCCCACATCCATGCATCTTTTAACAACACCATCGTGACCATCACCGACCGTCAAGGTAACGCTCTTTCCTGGGCTACCTCCGGTGGTTCGGGTTTCCGCGGTTCCCGCAAGTCCACCCCGTTCGCTGCTCAGGTAGCTGCTGAACGTGCTGGTCAAGCTGCGCTGGAATACGGCCTGAAAAACCTCGACGTCAACGTCAAAGGTCCAGGTCCAGGTCGTGAATCCGCAGTCCGCGCTTTGAACGGCTGTGGCTACAAGATCGCCAGCATCACCGACGTGACGCCAATCCCGCACAACGGGTGCCGTCCGCCGAAGAAGCGCCGCGTGTAATCCAGGAGATTGTAAAGAATGGCTCGTTACATTGGTCCAAAATGCAAACTCGCTCGTCGCGAAGGCACCGATCTCTTCCTGAAGAGCGGCGTGCGCGCGATCGAATCGAAGTGCAACATTGAAGCAGCACCTGGTATCCACGGCCAACGCCGCGGTCGCCAGTCCGACTACGGCACCCAACTGCGTGAAAAGCAGAAGGTCCGTCGTATCTACGGCGTTCTCGAGCGTCAATTCAGCGGCTACTACAAAGAAGCTGCTGGCAAGAAAGGTGCAACTGGTGAAAACCTGCTGCAACTGCTCGAATGCCGTCTGGACAACGTTGTATACCGTATGGGCTTTGGTTCGACTCGTGCCGAATCCCGTCAGCTGGTATCGCACAAGTCGATCAGCGTAAACGGTCAGACCGTTAACGTTCCGTCCTACCAGGTTCGTGCTGGTGACGTGGTTGCTGTTCGCGAGAAAGCAAAAAATCAACTTCGCATTGTCCAAGCTCTCGATCTGTGTGCCCAACGTGGCCGCGTAGAATGGGTAGAAGTAGACACTGAGAAGAAGTCGGGCGTTTTCAAGAACGTTCCAGCTCGCAGTGATCTGTCCGCCGACATCAACGAAAGCCTGATTGTCGAGCTCTACTCCAAGTAAGGGCTAGAAAATAGGTGCATCCATGCAGATTTCGGTAAATGAGTTCCTGACACCCCGCCACATTGATGTGCAGGTTGTCAGTCCAACCCGCGCCAAGATCACTCTCGAGCCTCTCGAGCGTGGTTTCGGCCATACCCTGGGCAACGCGCTGCGCCGCATCCTGTTGTCCTCAATGCCCGGCTGTGCAGTAGTCGAGGCCGAGATTGACGGTGTGCTCCACGAGTACAGCGCCATCGAAGGTGTACAGGAAGACGTCATTGAAATCCTGTTGAACCTTAAAGGTCTGGCTATCAAGCTGCACGGTCGTGACGAAGTTACGCTGACCTTGTCGAAGAAGGGTTCGGGGGTGGTTACCGCTGCCGATATTCAGCTGGATCATGATGTCGAGATCGTTAACCCCGATCACGTAATCGCTAACCTGGCGTCTAACGGCGCCCTGAACATGAAGCTCGTAGTAGCTCGTGGTCGTGGTTATGAACCGGCAGACTCGCGTCAGAGCGATGAGGACGAAAGCCGCAGCATCGGTCGCTTGCAGCTTGACTCTTCGTTCAGCCCGGTTCGCCGTATCGCATACGTGGTGGAAAACGCCCGTGTCGAGCAGCGTACTAACCTGGACAAGCTGGTTATTGATCTGGAAACCAACGGTACCCTGGATCCTGAAGAGGCGATTCGCCGTGCTGCAACCATCCTGCAACAGCAGTTGGCTGCGTTCGTCGACCTCAAGGGTGACAGTGAGCCAGTGGTTGTCGAGCAGGAAGACGAGATCGATCCGATCCTGCTTCGCCCGGTTGACGATCTGGAACTGACTGTACGTTCGGCTAACTGCCTTAAGGCGGAAAACATTTACTACATCGGTGACCTGATTCAGCGTACCGAAGTGGAACTGTTGAAGACTCCGAACCTGGGCAAGAAATCCTTGACTGAAATCAAGGACGTTCTGGCCTCCCGCGGTCTGTCCCTCGGCATGCGCCTCGACAACTGGCCGCCTGCAAGTCTTAAGAAGGACGACAAGGCGACTGCCTGATCGTCGTAATCACCGAACGTAGTGTTTGGTAAGGAATGAACCATGCGTCATCGTAAAAGTGGTCGTCACCTGAGCCGCACCAGCTCGCACCGCAAGGCCATGTTCCAAAACATGGCGGTGTCGCTGTTCGAGCACGAGCTGATCAAAACTACTCTGCCAAAAGCCAAAGAACTGCGCCGCGTTGCCGAGCCGCTGATCACTCTGGCCAAGACAGACAGCGTTGCTAACCGTCGTCTGGCTTTCGACCGTACTCGTTCGAAAGCTATCGTTGGTAAGCTCTTCAACGACCTGGGCAAGCGTTACGCTACCCGTGAGGGTGGCTACCTGCGCATCCTCAAGTGCGGTTTCCGCGCTGGCGACAACGCGCCTATGGCGTACGTCGAGTTGGTTGATCGTGCTACTGCCGGCGAAGCTGTATCTGCCGAGTAAGACGTCAGTCTGAAACAAAGAACCGGGCCTAGTGCCCGGTTTTTTGTGCCTGTAAGAAATGCATCGTTTGTACAAGCGTCTCCTTCGTTCACATCGTCATGATGTGATGGGGATGATCATTAGTTTTTCTCTATCGATGTCTGCAGGTTAATGAATTTGTAGCTGTCATATTGATGATCAATACTCCCTCTCAGCCGATAGCCGGCAGTTCAAGACCGACAGAGGAAGGAAGATCGCATGAGCCAGAACACAACGCTAACCACCGCCAGCGGCGCTCCTGTTGCCGATAACCAGAATTCCCGTTCCGCCGGCCCTCGGGGCCCGCTGCTGCTCGACGACTTTCACCTGATCGAGAAGCTTGCCCATTTTAACCGTGAAAACATCCCTGAGCGCCGTGTGCACGCCAAAGGCTCGGGGGCTTACGGTACGTTCACCGTGACGCGCGATATCACTCAATACACCAGTGCCAGGTTGTTTGACGCAGTCGGCAAGCAGACCCCCACGTTCCTGCGGTTTTCCACCGTGGGTGGTGAGCGTGGTTCGGCCGATACCGAGCGCGATCCGCGCGGGTTTGCCTTGAAGTTTTACACCGAGGAAGGCAACTGGGACATCGTCGGCAACAACACACCAGTATTCTTCATTCGCGATCCACTGAAGTTTCCAGACTTTATCCACACCCAGAAGCGCTTGCCGCAAAGCAACCTGAAGAGCGCCCAGATGATGTGGGACTTCTGGTCGCATTCGCCTGAGGCGCTGCACCAGGTCACCATCCTGTTCTCCGACCGGGGTATTCCTGACGGGTATCGTCACATGCACGGCTTTGGCAGCCACACTTACAGCCTTATCAACGCTCAAGGTGAGCGTCACTGGGTTAAGTGGCACTACAAGACCAAACAGGGGATCAAGAACCTGGCTCCGGCCGAGGCTGCGCGCCTGGCGGGTACTGATCCGGATTACGCCCAGCGCGACTTGTTCAATGCCATCGAGCGCGGTGACTTTCCAAAATGGAGCGTGTGCATTCAGATCATGAGTGAGGCTCAGGCGGCGGCGCACTACGAGAATCCGTTTGATGTCACCAAGACCTGGTCGCAGAAAGAGTTTCCACTGATTGAAGTCGGAGAGCTGGAGCTCAATCGCAATCCGCAGAACTACTTCGCGGAAGTCGAGCAAGCGGCGTTCGGTCCTAGCAATATGGTTCCAGGGGTTGGTCTCTCGCCGGATCGCATGTTGCAAGGTCGGGTGTTCGCCTACGCGGATGCTCACCGCTACCGCGTCGGTACCAACCACCAGCAACTGCCGGTGAACGCGCCTCGCAGCCCGGTCAATACTTACCAGCGCGACGGTTCGATGGCCTTTGGAGGTAACGGGGGCGCAGCGCCGAACTACGAGCCAAACAGCTACGTCGAGTCACCGAAGCAGGCGCCTCGTTACGCAGAGCCCGCGTTGGCCCTCAGTGGTGCCGCCGATCGTTACGACCACCGTGAAGATACTGATTACTACAGTCACGCCGGCGCGTTGTTCCGCTTGATGTCTGAAGAGCAGAAATCATTGCTGGTCAGTAACATCGCCGGTGCGATGGCGGGAGTGTCGAGTGATGTGGTTGATCGCCAGTTGCAGCATTTCTTCAAGGCCGACCCGGCGTATGGAGAAGCAATCGCAAAGCTGCTCAACGTACAGCTTAACGAAGTCTAAATGAGAAGCAGAACCGCCCTTGTTTGGGCGGTTTTTGCGTTATTTCAGCTGGTTTTCTCAGAATATCTTCGCTTTTATTGCGGCTTTCGGGTGACGATATGAGGATGTTGGTTCAAACTACAACTTTCAAGCAGGGAGATGTAGGGCGATGCAAGGCCACCCGGATGTGATCGATTACCTCAACACGTTGCTGACCGGCGAACTGGCCGCGCGTGATCAATATTTCGTCCACTCGCGGATGTATGAGGACTGGGGTTTCACCAAGCTCTACGAACGAATCAACCACGAGATGGAAGAAGAAGCAGGGCACGCCGATGCCCTGATGCGCCGGATTCTGATGCTCGAAGGCACGCCGCGCATGCGTCCGGACGATCTCGATGTCGGCACCACGGTGACCGAGATGCTCGAAGCGGATTTGCGCCTGGAATACAAGGTCCGTGCCGCGCTGTGCAAAGGCATCAAGCTATGCGAGCAGCACAAGGACTATGTCAGCCGCGAAATGCTACGGGTTCAATTGCATGACACTGAAGAAGATCACACCTATTGGCTCGAAAAGCAGTTGGGGCTGATCAAGCTGATCGGGCTCGAGAACTACCTGCAGTCCCACGCCTGATTCAGCAGAAACGAAAAAGCCCCTGTCATTGATGAAATGACAGGGGCTTTTTCATGGCGCCCGGTCAAGCCCGATCACGCTCCAGCAGCGGCTTGAGGTAATAACCGGTATGGGATTGCGTCATCTCTGACACTTCCTCCGGCGTGCCGACGGCAATGATCTGCCCGCCCTTGGAACCGCCTTCCGGTCCCAGGTCCACCAGCCAGTCAGCGGTCTTGATCACGTCCAGGTTGTGTTCGATCACCACCACGGTGTTGCCGTGGTCGCGCAGGCGATGCAACACGTCCAGCAGTTGTTGGATGTCCGCGAAGTGCAGCCCGGTGGTCGGTTCATCGAGGATGTACAGGGTCTTGCCGGTATCGCGTTTGGAAAGCTCGCGGGAGAGTTTCACCCGCTGGGCTTCACCACCGGAGAGCGTGGTCGCCGATTGCCCCAGCTTGATGTACGACAGGCCGACGTCCATCAATGTTTGCAGCTTGCGCGCCAGGGCCGGTACGGCATCGAAGAACTCCCGTGCTTCCTCGATGGTCATCTCGAGGGTTTCGTGGATGCTCTTGCCCTTGTACTTGATCTCCAGGGTTTCTCGGTTGTAGCGCTTGCTCTTGCACACGTCGCACGGCACGTAGATGTCCGGCAGGAAGTGCATCTCCACCTTGATCAGGCCGTCGCCCTGGCAGGCTTCGCAACGCCCGCCCTTGACGTTGAAGGAGAAGCGCCCCGGCCCGTAGCCGCGGGAGCGGGATTCCGGCACGCCAGCGAACAATTCGCGGATCGGTGTAAACAACCCGGTGTAGGTCGCCGGGTTGGAGCGAGGTGTGCGACCGATCGGGCTCTGGTCGATGTCGACGACCTTGTCCAGGTGCTCAAGGCCCTTGATGCTGTCGTGGGCGGCCGCTTCAAGGGTAGTGGCGCCATTCAGCGTTGTAGCGCTCAAAGGGAACAGCGTGTTGTTGATCAGTGTCGACTTGCCTGAGCCGGATACGCCGGTCACACAGGTCAGCAGGCCAATCGGAATCTCCAGATCGACATTGCGCAGGTTGTTGCCGCGCGCGCCCTTGAGCGACAGCGTCAGCTTCTTGTTGCGCGGCGTGCGTTTGGCCGGGACTTTGATCTTCACCCGGCCCGACAGGTATTTGCCCGTCAGCGAGTCCGGATGCGCCATGACCTCGGCCGGTGTGCCTTCGGCGACGATATGCCCGCCGTGCACGCCAGCGCCCGGGCCGATGTCCACCACGTAGTCGGCCAGGCGAATGGCGTCTTCGTCGTGCTCGACCACGATCACCGTGTTGCCGATATCGCGCAGGTGCTTGAGGGTGCCCAGCAAACGGTCGTTATCGCGCTGATGCAGGCCGATGGAGGGTTCGTCGAGGATGTACAGAACGCCCACCAGGCCGGCGCCAATCTGGCTGGCCAGACGGATACGCTGGGCCTCGCCACCGGACAAGGTGTCCGCACTGCGATCCAGCGACAGATAATCGAGGCCGACGTTGACCAGGAACTGCAGGCGCTCGCGGATTTCCTTGAGGATCTTGTCGGCAATCTCGCCACGCCGGCCGGTGAGCTTGAGCCCGCCAAAATAATCGGACGCATCGCCTATCGGCAGGTTGGTCACCGCCGGCAGGGTTTTCTCGCCGACCCACACGTGCCGCGCCTCACGCCGCAGGCGGGTGCCGCGGCAGTCCGGGCAGGCTTGGGTGCTGAGGAACTTGGCCAGCTCTTCACGTACCGACGCCGATTCGGTCTCGCGGTAGCGTCGCTCCAGGTTCGGCACGATGCCTTCGAACGGATGCGAGCGTTTGACGATATCCCCACGGTCGTTCAGGTATTTGAAGTCGACGTTTTGCGAGCCGCTGCCATGCAGGATGAATTTCTGCTGATCGGCAGGGAGTTCGTTGAACGGAACCTCAAGACTGAATTTGTAGTGGGAAGCCAGCGAGCCGAGCATCTGGAAGTAATAGACATTACGCCGATCCCAGCCACGAATCGCCCCTTCGGCCAGGGTCAGCTCGCCATTGACCAGGCGCTTGATGTCGAAGAACTGCTTGACCCCTAGACCATCGCAGGTCGGGCAAGCGCCGGCCGGGTTGTTGAAGGAGAACAGCTTGGGTTCCAGTTCGCTGATCGCGTGGCCGCAGATCGGGCAGGCGAAGCGTGCGGAGAAGATCATCTCTTCACCCGGTTCGTCATCCATCGGTGCCACCAGGGCGATGCCGTCTGCCAGCTTCAGCGCGGTCTCGAAGGATTCGGCCAGGCGTTGTTGCAGGTCGGCGCGAACCTTGAAGCGGTCGACCACGACATCGATGGAATGTTTTTTCTGCTTGTCGAGCTTGGGTGCTTCGTCCAGCTCGTAAAGCTTGCCGTTGATCCGGGCACGGACGAACCCTTGGGCGCGCAGTTCTTCGAAAACCGACAGGTGCTCGCCCTTGCGCTCGCGGATAACCGGAGCCAGCAGCATCAGCTTGCTGCCCTCCGGTTCGGCGAGGACCAGGTCGACCATCTGGCTGACGGTCTGCGCTTCCAGCGGGATGTCGTGATCCGGGCAGCGCGGAATACCCACGCGTGCATACAGCAGGCGCAGGTAGTCGTAGATTTCGGTAATGGTGCCGACCGTCGAACGCGGGTTGTGCGAGGTGGATTTCTGTTCGATGGAGATCGCCGGCGACAGGCCTTCGATGGTGTCGACGTCAGGCTTTTCCATCATCGACAGAAATTGCCGGGCATAGGCCGACAGCGATTCGACGTAGCGGCGCTGACCTTCGGCGTACAGGGTGTCGAAAGCCAGGGACGACTTGCCGGAGCCGGACAGGCCGGTGATGACAATCAGCTTGTCCCGTGGCAGGGTCAGGTCGATGTTCTTCAGGTTGTGGGTTCGAGCCCCACGAATCAGGATCTTGTCCAAGGTGGCCTCGCTCGGCGGGCGTCGAAAACGTAGGAGTATACGGCCAAATACTGGATGGATGCACACTATCAAACGAGAGGGTTACTGTCTTACATGAAGACTGTGTCAGCAATGCGCGTCAAAGCGTCGCGATATACCCTGCCAATCGATGGGACTGGTAGAATCGCCGCCGGTTCACATGAGGTTTTTCCATGCACGATCCCCACAGCGAGCGCATGAGTGGCGGTGAGACCCGCGCAGCAAGCGGTCTGGCCCTGGTGTTCGCCTTCCGTATGCTTGGCATGTTCATGGTGTTGCCGGTACTGGCGACCTATGGGATGGATCTGGCTGGGGCCACGCCGGCCCTGATTGGCTTGGCGATTGGCGCTTATGGCCTGACCCAGGCCATTTTCCAGATTCCGTTCGGATTCATTTCCGACCGCATCGGTCGACGCCCGGTGATTTACCTGGGGTTGATCGTCTTTGCCCTCGGTAGCCTGCTAGCAGCCAATGCCGATTCGATCTGGGGTGTGATCGCCGGGCGAATCCTGCAGGGCGCCGGGGCGATTTCGGCGGCGGTCATGGCCTTGCTGTCCGACCTGACCCGCGAGCAGCACCGGACCAAGGCCATGGCCATGATCGGCATGACCATCGGCCTGTCGTTTGCGGTGGCCATGGTGGTCGGTCCGCTGTTGACCCGTGCCTTCGGGCTGTCCGGGCTGTTCCTTGCCACCGGTGGCATGGCGCTCTTCGGCATTGTGATCGTGATGTTCATGGTGCCGCGCTCCACCCACCCGTTGCAGCATCGAGAGTCCGGTGTCGCGCGCCAGGCGCTGATCCCGACGCTCAAGCACCCGGACCTGCTGCGTCTGGACCTGGGCATTTTTGTGTTGCACGCGATGTTGATGTCCAGCTTCGTCGCCTTGCCGCTGGCACTGGTCGAGAAGGCCGGGCTGCCCAAGGAGCAGCACTGGTGGGTGTACCTGACTGCGCTGCTGATTTCTTTCTTCGCCATGATCCCGTTCATTATTTACGGCGAAAAGAAACGCAAAATGAAACGAGTTTTACTCGGTGCCGTCGTGACACTGATGCTCACCGAGCTATTCTTCTGGCAGTTCGGCGACAGCTTGCGGGCTCTGGTGATCGGTACAGTGGTGTTCTTCACCGCGTTCAATCTGCTGGAGGCTTCGTTGCCGTCGCTGATCAGCAAGGTTTCACCGGCAGGCGGCAAAGGCACGGCGATGGGGGTTTATTCCACCAGCCAGTTTCTCGGATCGGCACTGGGCGGGATACTCGGCGGCTGGTTGTTCCAGCACGGCGGTTTGTCGGTTGTGTTCCTCGGATGCGCCGGTCTGGCTGCCCTCTGGCTGGCCTTTGCTGTTACCATGCGTGAACCTCCCTACGTGACAAGCCTGCGCTTGCCGTTGTCGCCCGAGGCGATCCGCGAAGCGGGTCTGGTCGAGCGCCTGAAGGCTGTCGTAGGGGTAACAGATGCAGTGATAGTCGCTGATGAGGCGGCCATTTACATCAAATTGGACACCGAACTATTGGATCGCACCACCCTTGAAAGCCTGGTGAACAACCCGGCCGGGGCAGCGTGCGTAGCCTAGGAGAACGTTATGGCCCGTGGGGTTAACAAAGTCATATTGGTCGGCACTTGCGGCCAGGATCCCGAAGTTCGCTACTTGCCTAACGGTAATGCCGTGACCAACCTGAGTCTGGCGACCAGCGAACAGTGGACCGACAAGCAAACCGGTCAGAAAGTCGAAAAGACCGAATGGCACCGTGTTTCGATGTTCGGCAAGGTTGCGGAAATCGCCGGCGAATACCTGCGTAAAGGTTCGCAGGTGTACATCGAAGGCAAGCTGCAGACCCGCGAGTGGGAAAAAGACGGTATCAAGCGTTACACCACCGAAATCGTGGTCGACATGCAAGGCACCATGCAACTGCTGGGCGGCCGTCCACAGGGCGACCAGCAGGCTCAGGGCGGCGGTAACAACTACCAGCAATCCGCTCCGCGCCAGCAGGCTCCGCGTCCACAGCAGTCGGCACCGCAACAGTCGCGCCCGGCTCCACAGCAGGCTGCTCCTCAGCCGGCTCCGGATTTCGACAGCTTTGATGACGATATTCCGTTCTAAGCAGCTGTAAGCCCCCGAGCTACAAGCGGCAAGCTGAAAAACAAAACCCGCACTTCGGCCTGAAGTGCGGGTTTTTTATTCGTGGTGAAACGCCGTTGCTTCAGGCCGCGAGGTAGTCGGTGGTCGACACCACGCTGGCATACGCAAACGCCAGGGCCGCCATGAACGCCGCATGAACCTGCGCCGCCGGAACCGTCACGCCATTGAACTCCAGGTCGAGGGTGGCACAGGCGTCGTGGATCACGGTGACTTTATAGCCAAAGTCCGCCGCCGCACGGGTGATGCCGTCCACACACATGTGGCTCATGCTGCCCACGACCACCAGCTCCTTGATGCCTTGCTCGTCGAGGATCGACTTCAAGTCGGTTTCGCGGAACGAGTTGACGAAGTGCTTGAGTACCACCGGTTCGTCGGCGCGGTTGAGCACTTTCGGGTGCAGCTTCGCGCCTTCGGAGTCGGGGGTGAAGAACGGTGCATCGTTGGAGGTGAATTCGTGGCGGATGTGCACCACTGAATCGCCGGCAGCGCGAAAGGCCTCGATCAGGCGGGCGGCGTTGTCTGCGGCGGCGTCAGCACCGACCAGCGGCCACTTGCCTTGGGGGAAGTAGTCGTTCTGGATATCGACTACGATGAGCGCTTGCTTGGCCATGACTGTTTCCTTGAAGTGTGTGTTGGTGTGGAATGCAGTATTGGCGCTGGCAGGCGGTCCGGGGATTGGCCGCACCGACAATAAGAGGGGGAAAACTGACAATGGACGCAGAAAGGGCAATCGCCGAACTCGGTGTGCTGATCTATCCCGGCGCGCAGATGGCGGCGGTGCATGGCTTGACGGACTTGTTCGGGGTGGCCAACCGGATCGCCGCCGAGCATCAGACTGCGCAGTTGCCGCTGCTGCGGGTCAGCCATTGGCAGGTCGAAGGTGATCAGCCGCCGGTGCGGGTCTTCGACAGCCATCCCGGCCCGGAGCGCGCCCTGGTGGCCGTGCTGATTCCGCCGTCGATCGGCGGTTTTTCCGAGGGCCAGGCGCCACAGGGATTGATCCGCTGGTTGCGCGAGCAACACGCCGGCGGCGCGACACTGGGCGGAGTTTGCGTGGGCTCGATCCTGTTGGCTGAAAGCGGTCTGCTCGACGGTCGCAGCGCCACCACCCACTGGACCTCGGCCAAAGCCTTCGCCGAACGTTATCCGGCGATCAGGCTCAAGGCCGATACGCCGATTGTCGATGACGGCGACCTGATTACCACTGCCGGGCTGATGGCCTGGTCCGAACTGGGTTTGCGCCTGGTCAACCGGCTGCTGGGACCGAGCATCGCCACCAATACCGCGCGTTTTCTGGTGGTGGAGCACAGCGACAGCGCCAGTGAGTGCGGCAGCAATTTTGCGCCGATCCTCAGTCACGGCGATGCGGCGATCCTCAAGGTGCAACACTGGCTGCAAAGCACCGGGGCGACCGATGTATCGCTGGCGGCGATGGCCGAAAAGGCAGGCCTTGAAGAACGCACCTTCCTGCGCCGATTCCGTGCGGCCACCGGGCTCAAGCCCACTGAGTATTGCCAGCATCTGCGAGTCGGCAAGGCCCGGGAAATGCTCGAATTCACCAACGGCACCATCGACCATATCGCTTGGACCGTGGGTTATCAGGACCCCGGGGCGTTTCGTGCGACATTCAAGAAAATCACCGGGCTGGCGCCGAGTGATTATCGGACGCGGTTCGGGGTGAGCCCTGGATCGGTTGCACGGTAGTTACATCACCTCGGCTCCCTCAGGGTTGGGCTTGAGTCGTGCAAAATGCCGGAATCACTAAGGGCGTCGTGCAGAATAAAACAGGCCCCATGCCATCATCTCCTGTGCAAAGGGCTGATTTGAAATACGTTTCCCCTGAAGCCGCCTTGGCCTGATCCCTGCACCCCTTCAGCTACATTCATCAAGCGTCGATTGAAGGGGGATGCATGACCCCGACAAACCGCAAGAAACTGGTGGTCGCCCATTCGGTGATCGCCGATGCGCCACTGCACGAAGTCGAGACCAACCGTGCGCTGGCCCGCTGGCTGGCGCAGATACTGGGGCTCAAGTACGGCGGCAGTTACGACCCGCAACGGCACGGCGGGCGGGACCTCTACCTGCTGCCGACCCAGACCCTGGTGGGTGCTGCGGCTGCCCGGCGCCTGGGGGTCAAGGGGCCGGAGGATTTGTGGGGCGGTTATGTCGACCACGACTTCATCTGCACCAAAGCCATCAGTCATGGATTGCTCAATCACCATGCCCATGCACCGCAAGGCTGGGCACCCTTGTTTTCCGAGCGGGTGCGCAGCGTAGTACTCGACGGTCTCAGCGTGTTCTCACTCGCGGATGCGCGCCCGGCGGCGGAGCAATTGTTGCAGGCCGGGCCGATCCGCCTGAAGCCGATTCATGCCTGCGCCGGACGCGGTCAGGAAGTGATCAAAAGCCTCGACGAGTTCGATCAAGTGCTTGCCAGGCCAGAGGCTGGGGCCCTGTTCACCGAAGGCGTGGTGCTCGAGCAGGATCTGGACCAGGTGATCACCCACAGCGTCGGCCAGAGTTTTATCGGCGACAGGGTGCTCAGTTACTGCGGAGAGCAATACCTCACCGAAGACGCACAGGGCGAGTCGGTGTATGGCGGTTCCGATCTGCTGGTGGTGTCCGGTGACTACGACCAATTACTGAAACTGGATCTGCCGCAAGACGTGCGCCTGGCGATTCGTCAGGCACAAGTGTTCGACAACGCGGCCGATGAAGCCTATCCCGGCTTTTATGCCTCGCGGCGCAATTACGACATCGCCCAGGGCCTGGACAGCAACGGCCAGCCGCGCAGTGGTGTGCTGGAACAGTCCTGGCGCATGGGCGGTGCCAGCAGTGCCGAGGTAGCGGCCTTGCAGAGTTTCGTCAACGAACCGGGGATGTGCGCGATTCGTGTGTCTTCGGTGGAAACCTATATCGACCAGCCGCTGCCGGCAGACGCCATCGAGGTGTTCCGCGGGCCGGCGCACACCAGTGACTTTCTCCTCAAGTACGTAACGGTTGAATCCTATGACGGCTAGAAGCGAATCCATTCAGATCGACATCGACAACGAACAGATGAGCGGGACGTTTCTGAGCCCCAAATCGAAAGTCCCCGGCGTGCTCTTCGTGCACGGTTGGGGCGGCAGTCAGGAGCGGGACCTGGAACGCGCCAAGGGCATCGCCGGGTTGGGCTGCGTGTGCCTGACCTTCGACCTGCGCGGACACATCGGCGGCACCGGCATTCCATTGTCCCGGGTGACTCGCGAAGATAACCTGCGGGATCTGCTGGCAGCCTATGACCGCTTGCTCGCGCACCCGGCCCTCGATACGTCGGCGATTGCCGTGGTCGGCACCAGCTACGGGGGGTATCTGGCCGCGATCCTGACCTCGCTCAGGCCGGTACGCTGGCTGGCGCTGCGGGTGCCGGCGCTGTATCGCGATGAGCAATGGCACACGCCGAAACGCGATCTGGACAAGCTGGATCTGCATGATTACCGAAGCACCCTGGTGAGTGTCGACGGCAACCGCGCCTTGCATGCCTGTTCGCAATTTACCGGGGACGTCCTGCTGGTGCAGTCCGAGACCGACGACCACGTGCCCCACGCGACGATCATGAGCTACCGGGCGGCCTGCCAGCAGACGCACTCACTGACCCACCGTATCATCGACGGCGCCGATCACGCTTTGAGCGACCCGGTTTCACAGCAGGCGTACACTTCGATCCTCGTCGACTGGATTACCGAGATGGTGGTGGGGGAGCGGTTGAGCATTATTCAATCATCCTGATATTTGTGGTGTTCTTGCAGGCCCCTTCGCGGGCAAGCCCGCTCCCACAGGGTTTTGGGTTGTTCCCAAAAAATGTGTTCACCCTGGATCCTTGTGGGAGCGGGCTTGCCCGCGAAGGCGGACTAGAACACACCACAGATCACTTGGGTTTCCTGGTAATCCGCAATGACTTGGCCTTGGCTTCCACCAGCAGGTACATCACCAGGGCAATCAATAGCGGCACA
This sequence comes from Pseudomonas sp. WT-JTC, assembly GCF_056711565.1. Taxonomy (NCBI): domain Bacteria; kingdom Pseudomonadati; phylum Pseudomonadota; class Gammaproteobacteria; order Pseudomonadales; family Pseudomonadaceae; genus Pseudomonas; species Pseudomonas sp. WT-JTC. The sequence continues at coordinate 5,968,545 of NZ_CM160042.1, read as the reverse complement.
ATGAAATAAATCGCCCGATAGGCCAGCAGTCCCGCCACCAGGCTACCCCGCGAAACCTCGTGTTGCAGCAGCGCCACGAACACCGCCTCGAGCACGCCGAGCCCGGCCGGGATGTGCGTGATGACCCCGGCGATGGCGCTGATCAACAGCACACCCAGTACCAGTGGATAGTCCAGTTTGCTCGGCAGCAACGTGAAAATCACCGCCGCCATCAGCGACCAGTTCAGGGCGCCGAGGGCCAGTTGCAGCACCGCCATGTGCAGTGAGGGCAAGTCGATCTCCACGCCGCGAATCGCCCACTCCCGACGTTTGGCAAACCGGCATGCAGCCAGGTACCCGGCGCTCAGCAGCAGTAACAAAACCCCCACGCCTTGCAGTGCACTGCTGCTGAGTCTCCAGCCCGGCGGCATGCGTACCAGGCCGCTGCAGAACACGGCGCCGGCATTGACCATGTAGCCGAACCAGTTGGTCGCCAGGCTCAGGCCAAGGATTTTCGCGATGTTGCTCTTGCTGACCCCGAGCCGCGAATACAACCGGTAACGCATGGCGATGCCGCCGACCCAGGCGCTCAGGTTCAGGTTGAAGGCGTAGCTGATGATCCCCACGGGCAGGATCTGCTTCCATGTCAGATTCTGGCGAATGTAGGTGCGGCCGATAAGGTCGAAGCAGGCGTACACCAGAAAACTCACCAGGGTCAGCGCCGAGGCAATGATCAGCGTGCGTACCTTGAAATCGGCCAGGTTGTCGAACACTTCGTTCCATTCGATACGCTGGGCGAGCATCGTGAACAGCACGATCAGCATCAGGAAAAACAGCATCGTCAGCGGTCGTTTCCAGCGCTTGAAGTGCGACTTGCCAGCGCTTCTGGCGTGAGTTGCCGTGTGGGTCTCAGCGCGGTTCATGGTCAGCGCTCCCGGTCGGAGGGGGGACAGGTTTCAGGCGAGGTTTATGCGCCGGCAACCAACCGGCCCACGCCGGGAAATGCCGCAGGAAGTGAAACACCAGAAAACCGATGGTCATGTGCCAGACACGTCCGCGTGGCGCGATGTCGGGAGACATGACCTTGCAGTGGTGGTCGCTGAGGTCTTCCAGGCGATCGAACAGATGACGATTGAAGGCTTGGTCGCGGATCAGCACGTTGGCTTCCAGATTCATCGACAGGCTCAACGGGTCGAGGTTGCTGGAGCCGACGGTGCTCCAGTCTTCGTCCACCAACGCGACTTTGCCGTGCAGCGGGCGGTCGCAATACTCGTAGATCTTCACCCCGGACCTGAGCAGGTAGTCGTAGGTCATGCGCGCTGCGAGCCTGGCCACCAGCATGTCTGGCTGCCCTTGCAGGATCAGCCGTACATCCACGCCTCGACGGGCCGCGTTACGGATCTCGCGCAGCAGGCGGAAACCGGGAAAGAAGTAGGCGTTGGCGATCACCACCCGCCGTTGTGCCTGGCGCAACACCTGGCGGTAAACCTCTTCGATGTCGGACGGGTGTTCTCCGTTGTCGCGATACACCAGCCGCACCTGGCCATCGTGATCGCTCAAGGCCAGTTCCGAACGCCGCATCCGGCGCCTTTGCCACCAGTATCTGGCCCGCACCGGGCGACCGCATTGCAGCAGGGCGAAGTGATGGATGTCGGCCACCGCCGGGCCTTGCACCTCCACGGAATAGTCCTGTTTGGCCTCGGGGCCGAAGTCGGCCAGATGATCGGCGGAAAAATTGATCCCGCCGATGAAGGCGATGCTGCCGTCCACCACCACTATCTTGCGGTGCAGACGCCGGAACCAGTTGGTGCGGATGCCCAGGCGTTTCGGTGCCGGGTCGAACATTTGCAGGTGCACGCCGGCCGCGGTCAGGGCGCTGAGGAACCCCGCACTCAGTTCGCCGCAACCAAACCCGTCGAGACTGACGGTGGTGCGCACGCCGCGCTGAGCGGCTTCGATCAGAATCTGTTGCAGCTCATTGCCAACCTTGTCCTCGAACACAATGAACGTTTCCAGCAGGATTTCACTTTGCGCCCGACGCAGGGCTGCAAATACCCGGGGGAAAAACGCTTCGCCGTTTTCCAGCAACTCGACGCGATTGCTGCCTTGCCAGCCGTATTCGACATCGACCGCTGCCGGTTCGCGGATCGGCGGGGCGGGGATGTCTTGCAACGTGGTTTTTTCCATCGACTGGCTGCTCATAGCTCGATCTCCACCGACAGCGGGGCGTGGTCGGAAAGGTGCGACCAGGGCCGGGTGGTCAGCACTTGCGGATGGCTGGCCTTGAGGTTGCGCACGTAGATGCGGTCCAGGCGCAATGTCGGCAAGCGCGCGGGGAAACTGCGCGCCGGTTTGCCATGGTGCGCGGCGAAGACTTCGCGCAAACCGCTTGGCTTGAGCAATGCATCGGCGCGCTGGCGCCAGTCGTTGAAATCCCCGGCGACGATCACTGGGGCGTCGACCGGCAGGGCGTCCAGGCGCTGGGCAAGCAATTTCAGTTGCGCCGTGCGGTGGCTTTCGCGCAGCCCCAGGTGCACGCAAATGGCATGCACTTCCCGGCCGTCGTCGGGCATGCGCAGCACACAATGCAGGAGCCCGCGGTTCTCGTGACCGCCGATGGACACGTCGAGGTTGTCGTGGCGGATGATCTGGAATTTCGACAGCAGCGCATTGCCGTGATCGCCCGCCGGATACACCGCATTGCGTCCATAGGCGAACTGCGGCCACAGGGTGTCGGCGAGGAACTCGTATTGCGGCATCGTCGGCCAGTTGGTGTAGCGCTTGGGGTGCTGTTCGTGGGTGCCGTGGACTTCCTGCAAAAACACCACATCGGCAGACACACTGCGCACCGCTTCACGCAGTTCCGGCAGGATGAAACGCCGGTTGAGTGCGGTGAAACCTTTATGGGTATTGACCGTCAGCACCTTGAAACGACAAGTGACGGACGGCCCCTGTACCTGCATGTCGGTTGCGTTTGAGTGTGCGGGAATATCGGTGTGATTCGCTGTCATGTCGCCTCCCGCCTGACGGCCCCTGTTTTTGGATGACTCCGGGGCGGCGGCGAAAGTTTCGATGGGGCTACGGACGGTACACAGTCTTGAACTCACATCCATCCAATGTGGGAGCGGCGGTGCGGCGATCCGACTTGCTCGCGAAAGGGGCGTATCAGTCACATCAATGCTGGATGTGCCGACGCCTTCGCGAGCAAGCCCGCTCCCACAGGGTGTATCAGTGGCCGGTGATAACGCGGGCAGAACCCTCGGCCTGTTCGGCGAACACCGGGCCGAGGCGGTCAAGGCGTCCACTCCACGCGGTCAATGCCAGCGCCAGCAACACCACCAGGCCGCCGATCCATGCGGTGTGAATCAACCCCATGTGGGCGACGATCAGGCCGCCGCCCCACGCGCCGCCGGCAATGCCGAGGTTGAACGCCGCGATGTTCAGGCCGGATGCTACGTCCACGGCCTGCGGAGTGTGATGTTCGGCCTGGCGCACCACGTACACCTGCAATCCCGGCACGTTGCCGAATGCCACGGCGCCCCAGACCAGCACGGTGACCAGCGCGAGCCAAGGATTGCCGGCAGTGAAGGTCAGCACGAACAACACGGCGGCGAGCAGGGCAAAAATGATTTTCAGGGCGCTGATCGGGCCGTGTTTGTCCGCCAGCTTGCCGCCCCAGATGTTGCCGACGGCCACGGAGATGCCGTAGACCAGCAATACCAGGCTGACGGTGCTGGCGCTGAAACCGGAGAGGTCCTGGAGAATCGGGGCGAGGAAGGTAAAGGCGATGAACGAGCCGCCGTAGCCGACGGCCGTCATGGCATACACCAGCAACAGGCGCGGTTTCTTGAGCACCTGCAATTGTTGCAACAACGACGCGGGTTTGCTGTGGGCGATGTTGTTCGGCACGTAAATCAGGCTGCCAACGAAGGCGATGACACCCAATGCCGAAACAGCGAGGAAGGTTTCACGCCAGCCGAAATGCTGGCCGATGAATGTCCCCAGTGGCACGCCGGTGACCAGCGCCACGGTCAGGCCGGTGAACATGATGGCAATCGCGCTGGCGGCTTTTTCCTTCGGCACTAGACTGGTGGCGATGGTCGAGCCGATCGAGAAAAACACCCCGTGGGCCAGGCCGGTGACGATCCGCGCGAGGATCAACGACTCGTAGCTCGGTGCTTGCCACGCCAGCAGATTGCCGAGGGTGAACAGCACCATCAGCGATAACAGCAGCAACTTGCGTGGAACCTTGCCGGTGAGGGCGGTCAGCACCGGGGCGCCGACGGCAACGCCAAGGGCATACAGGCTGACCAGCAGGCCGGCGGATGGCAGGCTGACCCCGAGGTCGGCACCAATGGTGGGTAACAGGCCAACGATGACGAACTCGGTCGTCCCGATGGCAAAGGCGCTGAGGGTCAGCGCGAGCAAGGCAATGGGCATTTCTGCAACTCCGGAGATTGATTCGATGGAGCGCAGTGTCGGGGTTCGGGTTGTGCGGAAAAATACAGGGACGGACATTTGATATTTGCCTTGGACGCAAAGATCGCGAGCGCGAGTGCTAGTCTGTGCCACAGGAAGGCATCGTCGTCCTGCTATCTGCGGGCAATAGCCGAACTTGCCCGGCATTTCTCGATCAGTTCCTTACCGACACAGCCAAAGGAGCGGGTGCTTTGATCAGGCTCAAGACCGCGATACTGCTGGGGGCGTTGCTGTTTCTGGGCAGCGAGCAACTGGAAGCCGCCGCGATACCGGGGCTGCCGGCCACCGCGACCGCCGCGACGCCGCCGGCACACCCCGAGCCGCTGGTGCAAGGCGGGTTACTGGGGGCCATCAGTTCAAGCATCGACGAGGTCCAGTCCAGGCTTGATCTCAATCAGAACCTGGTCGACGCCTGGCGCCTGCGTGCCGACCGCGCGGCCGATGAAGTGGATCAGTTGGTCAATCAGCCTTCGGCCCGTTCGGCCTGGAGCGTCGCCAGCGATTTCCTGCTGTTGACCTGCGTGTGGGCGGCCGTGTTTGCCTGTCTTTGGCTGCTAGGGCGGATGATCGCCAGGCGCCTGTGCGAGCACCGTTTACTGCTCAGTCGCGAACGGGGCCAGGCGTTGCTCGGTTACGTGCTGCCCTACACCTTGCCGGCGGTGGTCAGTCTGCCGTTAACGATTTATGCCAGCCAGTTTTTGCCGATATCGGCCGGTCGGGCGCTGGCGCTGTGTCTGGCTTATGCCGCGAGCGCGGGGATATTTTCCGCGTCATTGGTGATGTCGCTGGTGGTGGCGTTCAATGCCGGGCACAAGCGGCGGGCGGTGCAGATCATCCGCGAGAACAGTCCCCGGCCGTTATTCGGTATCGGCTTTCTGGTGGCCTTGAGCGATGCCCTGACCAGTCCGCAGATCGCCCATCAACTGGGCAACAATCTCACCAGCAGCATCGCCGTGTTCACCGGGTTGGCGGCGTCGATTGCCTTCGGCTTGCTGGTGATCCGCATGCGTCGCCCGGTGGCCCATGTGATCCGCATCCTGCCGCTGGCCCAGCGCCTCGGTCAGCCGGCATTGCGTGAAACCCTGCGGATATTTTCCGGGCTTTGGTATTGGCCGATTCTGTTGATGGTACTGGTGTCGATCGTCAACCTGATCGGTGCCGGGGCGGACAACCAGAGAGTGCTGCGCAGCGCCTTGTTCACCACGGTGTTGCTGATTGCCACGGTGTTTCTCAGCACCACGCTGCACCATCTGTTCAAGGCGCGCAGCGCAGCGGACCTGCGCCGCAGCGGCGCCTACAAGGAGCGTTTTCTCAACTTGTCCCATGCCTTAGTGCGCATCGGCATGGCCATCGTGTTCATCGATATCCTCGGGCGGATCTGGGGCGTGTCGCTGTTCGAATTCGCGGTGAGCAATGCCGTGGGCCGGGCGATCAGTGATTCCCTGAGCCACATCGGCCTGATCCTGCTGGTGACCTGGATGGTCTGGGTGGTGCTCGACACGGCGATTCAGGAAGCCCTGAAACCACCGGCCAACAAGCGCTCGGCGCGCCAGCCCAGTACGCGGGTGAAAACCATCCTGCCGCTGCTGCGCAACGCGATCAAAATCATCCTGGTGGTGATTTGCGCGATCACCACCATGGCCAACCTGGGGATCAACGTCGCGCCGTTCCTGGCCGGTGCCGGGGTCATCGGCCTGGCAATCGGTTTCGGCTCCCAGCAGCTGGTGCAGGACGTGATTACAGGGTTGTTCATCATTATCGAAGACACCCTGTCCATCGGCGACTGGGTGGTGCTGGATTCCGGGCATGCCGGCACGGTCGAAGGCCTGACCATCCGCACCTTGCGCCTGCGCGACGGCAAGGGTTTCGTGCACTCGGTGCCGTTCGGGCAGATCAAGGCCGTGACCAACCAATCGCGGCAATTCGCCTATGCGTATTTCTCGGTGCAATTCACCTATGACACCGATGTCGACAAAGCCATCGAGCTGATCCGCGAGGCCGGGCATTCCATCAGCAGCGACCCGTTCCTGCGCTACAACCTGCAAGGGCCGCTGGATGTGTTTGGCGTCGACAAGATGGACCTCAACGGCGTGGTGCTGACCGCGCAATTCCGCACGGTGTCCGGTGGCCAGTATGCCGTGAGCCGGGCCTTCAACCAGCGCCTGAAAAAGCTTGTGGATAACTGCCCGTGGGTGCATTTCGCGCAGACTTATCCACAACAGGCGCTGGTACCGAGGCATCCGGTCGAGCCACCACTCGAGGCCGTGCATGAGCCGGATCATTCGGCGGTGCTGATGCCGGATCGGCCGCGGTCGCAGTAAGTCGTCAAGGAAATCTTCGGAGGCTGTGATGGCCTCAGAGGGATTTATGAACGACACAGATCAACTGTGGGAGCGGGCTTGCTCGCGAAGGGGGCAGACCAGACAACCTCAATGCCGGATCAGTTTGCTGCGCACCCCGGCACCCGCCTGCTGATCCAGCTCCACCCAGATCTGCTGCTTGCCGGCAATCTCTGCGGCGACTGGCAACCCGTCGCGATACACCAGCCGATTGCTCGCCAGTGCCGGCACCTTCGCTCCCGGCAACAACGTGCCGGCGAGATTCAGCGGATCGACCCCGCACACCGCGACCAGACTGCCGTCATGAGGCTTGCGCCGCACCTCCCGCAACAATGGAATCGCCTCGGGCAAGGCGAATTGCTCACCCGCCAGGCCGCTGACAAACCGTCCGCCACGAATCTCACCGCGTGCCTCCAGACGATGGAACGTACGCAGCAGTTCGCGCCAGCCCGGTAGCCAGTCCGCCTCTCGTTCCAGCAAGCGCCAGAACACCACGCCGTAGCGGCGCAGCAACGTCATGGCGATGTGTTCCAGCGTTTCGGCCGGTGCTGGCGCGGGACGCTGGTTTTCCGCCACCGGTGCGGCAGGCGCGCGTCGCAACAGGGCCCAGCGCCCGGCATCGTCCATGCCTCCGATGAATGCTCCGCGCCCACGCCGACTGTTGCGTGGCTGGCGCTTGCTGGCCGGGGTGATCAGTGCGCGCAACCCGGCGAAGCTGTCGGCGTTCACCAGCCCGGCGCCCACCAGTTCCTGCAGGGCGATTTCCAGTTCCGAACGCAGCAGATGGGCCTCATGGATCAGCTCATCGAAAAACAGCGCGCCGTGCTGGCTGAGGGCGGCGTGGACCTTTTGCGTTTTCGGCGACAGTTCGCTGACCGGCGTCTGCTCGGTCAAGCCGCTCCAGAGGCCGACCCGGTTGCGTGGCAACAAGACAATCGGCGTGCTGCGCAGGGCGGTGCTGGCGCTTTTGTTGTGTGCAGTCAGGCGTGTCCACACCAGTCTGCCGCTGCGGCACAACTCATCCAGCCAGGACGCCGAGTAGTCCTTGATTCGCGCCGGCAGGATGTCGCTGTCCCAGGCTGAAGCGGCGGCGGGGTAGCCCTCGAATTGCGCGACGACGGCTGGCAATACCGCCGCGCCCCGGCCCTGGCTTGCGCTCGACACATGCTGCCAGTCGAACAGGAATCGCATGAAATCCTGCAACGCCACCGGTTCGATTTCCCGACGCAGGCGCTTGACCGTATAGCGGTGAATCCGCGCCAGCAAATGTCGCTCGCACCATTCTTCCTGAGCGGTGCCCGGGGTGAAGCGGCCGCGCAGCACGTAGCCTTCGCGTTCCAGTTGCGCCAGGGCTTGATTGACCTGCGCGGCGGGCAAGGCGAGTGGTTCGGCAATGGCATTGAGTGGGAGCGGTCCGAAGGCGCTGAGCCTTGCGCGGATCAGTTCGAGTACGGCTTCCTCGGGCGCCCAGGCTTCATCGAAGTCCGGTAGCACTTGCAGGGGCGGCGTCATTTCGGCCTGTGGATAAATCGCCCGCAGGCAGGTCAGGCGCTCCAGCGCCAGCCACAGCGATTGCCCGGCGTTGATCTGCATACGGCTCGCGCGTCCGCTGTCGGCCAGGGTATCGAGCCAGTCGAGCCATTGCGGATTGGCGCTGGCCTCGGCATCGCTGATGCACGCCAGGCTCATCAAGGCCTCGTGCATTTCATCGACACCGGAGGGTGCCGGCCAGGCTTCGTCGCGCACGGCGGCAATCGCTTCGGTGTCCAGCGCGCTGAGGTCGTCAGTGGATTGCGGGTCGCTCCAGCGGCGATTGAGCACCGCTTGGGTACGGCGTTCCTCCAGCGGCGCATCGTCGAGAAAGGTATAGGGCCGGGCGCTGAGAATCTCCGCCGCCAGCGGCGAGGGCGTCGGCAAGTCGCGGCTGATCAGGCGAATGTCGCCGCGCTCCATGCGCCGCAACAAGGCCAGCCAGCCTTCACTGTCCATGGCATCGTGCAGGCAGTCGTCGAGGGTTTGCTCTACCAGCGGATGGTCGGGAATCTCCCGTTCGCCGGCGAGGTTTTCCACGCAGGCGATTTGATCGGGAAACACGCTGGCAATCAGGTCTTCGCTTTTCATCCGCTGGATCTGCGGCGGGACTTTGCGTCCGCCGCTGTAGCGCGGTAGCGCCAGGGCCACCCCGGCATTCCAGCGCCAGCGCACGCCGAACAGCGGCGCGTCGAGCACGGCCTGAATCAGCAGGTGCTCGGCGCTGTTGCTGTGCAGGTAGCGCCAGACATCGTCCAGTTCAAAACTGTGGCTGGTGGACAGCGACAGCACGATGGCGTCTTCGCTGGCGGCGGCCTGCAATTCGAAGTTGAAGGTGCGACAGAAACGCTTGCGCAGGGCCAGGCCCCAGGCACGGTTGATGCGGCTGCCAAACGGCGTGTGAATGACCAGTTGGGTGCCGCCGGATTCGTCGAAAAAACGCTCCATCAGCAGCGTGTCCTGTGATGGCAGGGCGCCCAGCGTTTGCCGTGCACGGGCCAGGTAGTCCACCAGTTGTCCGGCGCTGGCGAGGTTCAGGCCCAGGGTGTCAGTCAGCCAGTCGAGCGCTGGCTGCAAGTTGCCAGGCGCGGCACCCAGCAGGTCGTCGAGTTGAGCCTGCAAGCGTGCCACCGCCGAAGACAATTCGGCACTGCGCCCCGGCGCCTCCCCAAGCCAGAACGGAATGGTCGGTGGCTGGCCCTGGGCATCCTCGACCCGCACCTTGCCGGTTTCCACGCGCAGGATCCGATAGGACGTATTGCCCAACTGGAAGATATCCCCGGCGATGCTTTCCACCGCGAAGTCTTCGTTGATGGTGCCAATGTTCAGCCCTTGAGGCTCCAGCAATACGCTGTAGTCGGCGTTGTCCGGAATGGTCCCGCCACTGGTCACCGCCGTCAGTTTTGCGCCCCGGCGACCGCGCAGGGTACGGTTCACGGCGTCGCGGTGCAGGTAGGCGCTGCGCATGCCTTGTCGCCCGTTGTAGCCCTCGGTGAGCATGTGCAGCAGCGCCTGATAGTGTTTGTCGTCGAGTCCGGCGTAGGGCGCGGCGCGGCGCAGCATCTCCAGCAGCGCCTGTTCCGACCACTCCTGGCAACTGACTTCGGCGATGATCTGTTGTGCCAGCACATCCAGCGGCGCTTGCGGGATCAACAAGGTATCGAGTTCGCCCCGGCGCACGCAGTCGAGCAGCGCGGCGCATTCGATCAGGTCGTCGCGAGTGGTGGCGAACAAACGGCCCTTGGGCGTACCGCCGACCTGGTGCCCGGAGCGGCCGACCCGTTGCAGAAACCCGGCAATCGAACGCGGCGAGGCGATCTGGCACACCAGGTCGACGTCGCCGATATCGATCCCCAGTTCCAGCGACGCCGTGGCAATCAGCACTTGCAAGTCGCCGCGCTTGAGTCGCTGCTCGGCGTCCAGGCGAAACTCCTTGGCCAGGCTGCCGTGGTGGGCGGCCACGGCGTCCTTGCCCAGGCGTTCGCTCAGGTGACGGCTCAGGCGTTCGGCCAGGCGCCGCGTGTTGACGAAAATCAGCGTGGTCCGGTGTTCCCGGGCGAGGGCGGCGAGGCGGTCGTAGACCAGTTCCCAGACATCGTTGGCCATCACTGCCGACAGCGGCACGGGCGGCACTTCGATGTCCAGGTCGCGGGGGCGGGCGTGGCCGATGTCGACGATCTCGCACGGACGCTCGCGACCGACGAGGAAGCGCGAGACGGCTTCGATCGGTTTTTGCGTGGCCGACAGACCGATGCGCAGAAGTGGTTGTGCGCACAGTGCCTGCAGGCGTTCAAGGCTCAGCGTCAGATGGCTGCCGCGTTTGTTGGCGGCCATGGCGTGGATTTCGTCGATGATCACCGTTTGTGTCGTGCCGAGCATCTGCCGACCGGAATCGGAACCGAGCAACACGTACAGGGATTCCGGCGTGGTCACCAGAATGTGCGGTGCCGTCTTGCGCATCGCCGAACGATCTTTTTGTGGTGTGTCGCCGGTGCGCACGGCCGTGGTGATCTGCAATTCGGGCAGGCCCATCAGACGCAATTGCTCGGTAATGCCGGCCAGCGGGTTTTGCAGGTTGATCTGGATATCGTTGGACAGCGCCTTGAGCGGCGAGACGTAGACCACCAGGGTGGCGTCGGGCAGGCCTTCGGGGTTTTCCAGGCCGCGATGCACCAGGTCATCGATGACGGCGAGGAAGGCGGTGAGGGTTTTGCCGGAGCCGGTGGGCGCGGCGATCAGGGTCGAGCGCTGCTGGCGGATCAACGGCCACGCCCGGGCCTGGGCGGCGGTGACCGCTGCGAACGTGTGGCTGAACCAGGCGCTGACGGCAGGGTGAAAGCCGCTCAGCGCACTGTCTGCGGGGATGGGCAGGTTCATGCAGCAAGTTATGCGGGTGGGGGCGAAAGATGCAAGTACCACTCAGGGATCTCTATTGGCTGACAGGGCCCCTTCGCGGGCAAGCCCGCTCCCACAGTGTCCGTGTCGTTCACAAATTACCTATTCACAGAAAATCCCTGTGGGAGCGAGCTTGCTCGCGATGAGGCCAGTGGCAGCACCACAAATCCCTGACATCTACACTTTACGGATGACGGTTGCGCACTAAACCCGCAAAATGCAACGATTCCGGCAATTACCAACGACATCGCCTGGGCGCGGTGTCGATAAAGCCATTGTTTCAATCAGACTGGGCCTGCTGACTCTATGCGAATGCGCCTTATGTTACTGGGCGGCGGAAATGCCCTTGGGCAGGCGCTGATTCGCCTCGGTGCGGAGGAAGACATCGGCTTCCTCGCCCCCCGCCCGCCGCAAGACGGCTGGGATGCCGCGAGCCTGACACAACTGCTCGACGACACCCGTCCCGATGCATTGATCAACCTTGCCTACTACTTCGACTGGTTTCAGGCAGAGGCGGTGAGCGAACAGCGCCTGGCCGGCCAGGAGCGTGCGATCGAGCGTCTGGCGGAACTGTGCCAGCACCACAACATCGTTCTGCTGCAACCTTCCAGCTATCGCGTGTTCGACGGTTCCCGCGCCACGGCCTACAGCGAAAAAGACGAACCCGTGCCACTGGGCCTGCGGGGCCAGGCGTTATGGCGGATCGAACAGAGCGTTCGCGCCACCTGCCCGCAACACGTACTGCTGCGTTTCGGCTGGCTGCTGGACGACAGCCCGGACGGCACCCTTGGCCGCTTCCTCGCCCGTGCCGAACAACCCGAAGAACTGCTGATGGCCGACGACCGGCGCGGCAATCCGACGCCGGTCGACGACGCCGCCCGTGTGATCATTTCAGTCCTCAAGCAACTCGATTGCGCTGCGCCGCTGTGGGGCACCTACCACTACGCCGGACATGAGGCGACCACGCCGCTGGCGCTGGGGCAGGCTATTCTGAGCGAAGCCCGCAGCCTGCATCCGCTGGCCATCGAAGCCCCGACCGCCCAGGCCCACGCCGCGCGTCCGGATGCTGCCGAAGAACCGCAACATGCGGTATTGGCCTGCAAAAAAATTCTGCACACCTTCGGGATCAAGCCGCGCGCCTGGCGTGCGGCGCTTCCCGCTCTACTGGACAGGTTCTATCGCCATGGCTGACGGTCCCGTTTTGATCACCGGTGGTGCCGGTTTCATTGGTTCGCACCTGACTGACGCCCTGCTTGCCAAGGGCCATGCGGTGCGAATTCTCGATGACCTGTCCAGCGGCAAGCGCAGCAATCTGCCGCTGGACAATCCCAAGGTCGAACTGATCGTCGGTGACGTCGCCGATGCGACGCTGGTTGCCCAAGCGATGGCCGGTTGCAGCGCCGTGGCGCATCTGGCGGCCGTGGCCTCGGTTCAGGCGTCGGTGGACGACCCGGTGCGCACGCACCAGAGCAACTTCATCGGTACGCTGAACGTCTGCGAAGCCATGCGCCAGGCCGGGGTCAAGCGCGTGCTGTTTGCCTCCAGCGCGGCGGTGTACGGCAACAATGGCGAGGGCGAGTCGATCGACGAAGACACGCCTAAAGCGCCGCTGACGCCCTATGCGGCGGACAAACTGGCCAGCGAGCACTACTTCGATTTCTACCGCCGCCAACATGCGCTGGAACCGGTGGTTTTCCGCTTCTTCAACATCTTCGGCCCGCGCCAGGATCCGTCCTCGCCGTACTCCGGGGTGATCAGCATTTTCAGCGAGCGCGCGCAAAAGGGCCTGCCGATCACCGTGTTCGGCGATGGCGAGCAGACCCGGGATTTTGTCTACGTCGAAGACCTGGTTGACTTGCTGGTGCAGGCCATCGAGAAGCCGATGGTCGAAGTCGGTGCAGTCAACGTTGGCTGGAACCAGGCAACGACCCTCAAGCAAATGCTCGAAGCGCTCGAAGCCGTGGTTGGCAAGCTGCCACCGGTGAGCTACGGCCCGGCGCGCTCCGGTGACATTCGTCATTCCCGGGCGAACAACCGGCGTCTGTTGGAACGCTTCACTACCACAGAGCAGACACCGATGCGTGTGGGGCTGGCGCGGTTGCTGGGGCGATAGATCACTTGCATGCGGACATGAAAAAGGCGCCTTTTTACAGGCGCCTTTTTCACGGCCGGAATTTACCTTGAAGCGGATAGATTCCCTGTGGCGAGGGGGCTTCCCCCGTTCGACTGCATGGCAGTCGCCGTCAGTTTCAAGTCTGCTCGCCACCAAGCCTCATTCACCACCACGTGAACGTTCTTTAGAACTTGTAGCCCAGGCCAACCATGTACACAAACGGATCGACGTCCACGTTGACCTTGGCGCGGGTGCCTGGGGCAATGGCGTTGTTTTCCACCGTGGCGCGGGTGTCGATGTCGATGTAGCGCACCTGGGCGTTGAGCAGGACATTGTCGGTCAGCATGTAGTCGGCACCCACCTGCCAGGCCAGACCCCAGGAGTTTTTCGCCTTGAAGTTGCTGAAGCCGGCGGACTCGGCATCGCTGCTGAGGTTTTCGTCGTAGATCCAGGTGTAGTTGATGCCACCGCCGACGTACGGCTGGAACGCCGACTTCGAATCCAGCGGGTAGTAGACCAGGCTCAGGGTGGGCGGCAGGTGTTTCAGGGAGCCGAGTTTGCCGTTGGCAGCAGGCAGGGCGGTACCTTTGAGTTTCACGTCATGCTCGAACGGGGTGGCCGCGAGCAGTTCGATCCCCCAGTTGTTGGTGATCATGTAGGCGAAGTTCAGGCCCAGCTGTGTGTCGCTGTCCATGGTCGCCTTGCCGCCCAGGTTGGTGCCGGCCAGTGGACCTTGATCGACCTTCACGCTGGAGCTGTCGGCTTTCGGGTTAACCGTGATGGCGCCCGCACGAAGGATGATGTCACCGGCCTCGTGGGCGTGGGCGAGCGGGGCTGCGAGCGCGAGGGCAACCAGCGAAGCGCTGAGCATGGACTTGTTCATGGGGGCTCCAGAGGACGTTAAAAATTTTGATGTCCAATGGTAAGCCGGCTAACTATTCGGTCTTTTGATGCAGCTCAAGGAAAGTGGGAAGGGGGTGGATTTTGTGGTGTTTTTGCTGGCCTCTTCGCGAGCAAGCCCGCTCCCACACTGGAATGTGTTCCCCCCTGTGGGAGCGGCGGTGCGGCGATCCGACTTGCTCGCGAAGGCGGCATTTCCGACAGCACAAAACGACCGGTTTCACTCCGGCAGTTCATACAGATAAATCTTGTCCGCCTCCATCTGATATCCGGCATCCGCCAGCTCACTGGTGGATGCCTTGACCTGCAACGCGCCTTCGATCCAGTACGGCTGATACAGCTCGTCGAGCTTCACGCCGACCTCGCTCTTGACGTGCACGATCTGGTTCGACGGTGGTGGCGGTACGTGGATGCAGGCGCCGAAATACGGCACCAGCAGAAACTCCGTGGTACGTCCTTCCTCGCTCACTTCCAGCGGCACGATGTAGCCCGGCAGGCGAATGCTCTGGCCATCGAGGGCCTTGACCACTGGTGCGTTGGGCAGGTCCTGCTTGGCGGCCGGTGCCGACTCGGCCGACAGGGCATTGCTCATCTGCGACAGGTCATGCAGCGGCGTCATGTTCGGCACTTCTTTCGGCGCATCCGGCGGGATCATCTCCGACCAGGTCAGGTCTCGCGGCTGGGCGGCCCACAAGGGCAGGGCGACCAGCATCAACAGCGCAAGTACAGCGCGGGGCATTTTCAACGTCCTCATAAACGGATCGACAGGCCATCGGCCAGGGATTGGCGATAGGCGCGCCAGGCCGGCACGCTGCCCATCAGCAGCGCGGCGACGAGGATGCCACCGAGTAGCGTCCATTCATACTCGCTTGGCCAGGACAGCGGCAGGAACAGGCCGTAGTTGGCTTGCACATAACCCTGGGCCGCCGCGATGCACACATACAGCAACGCCACACCGGCGATCACGCCCGACAGCGCGAGGGCAAAGGCTTCGAGCACCAGCAGCGTCGCGATATGCCACGGTCGCGCCCCCACCGAACGCAGGATCGCCATTTCCCGGCGGCGTTCGTTGAGGCTGGTGAGAATGGCCGTCAGCATGCCGATCAGTCCGGTCAGCACCACAAACAGCGAAACCACGAACAAGGCTTTTTCCGCCGTGCCCATCAGGCTCCACAGCTCTTGCAACGCCACGCCCGGCAGGATCGCCAGCATCGGCTCCCCGCGGAACTCGTTGATTTCCCGTTGCAGGGCAAAGGTCGAAATCTTGTTGTTGAGGCCGAGCATGAACGCGGTGATCGCCTGCGGCGTGAGGTCCATGTTGCGCGCTTGATCGGCCGTGATGCGACCCTCGCCCCGGGCCGGTACGCCGTTATGCCAGTCGATATGAATCGCTTCCATGCCGCCAAGGCTGATGTGCAGCGTGCGGTCCACCGGGGTGCCGGTGCGCTTGAGAATTCCAACCACGGTGAACGGCTTGTCGTCGTGCTTGACCAGGCTGATCGCCGCCACGCCGTGGGCCAGCACCAGTTTGTCGCCGAGTTTGTAATGCAGTGCGTCGGCCACTTCGGCACCGAGCACCACTTCGAACGGGTCGGTGGCGAAGGCCCGGCCATCGGCCAGCTCCAGGTGTTGCTGGCGTCCGTACTGGTAGTGCTCGAAGTAGGCTTCGGTGGTGCCCATCACCCGGTAGCCGCGATGGGAGTCGCCGAGGGACATCGGGATGGCCCACTTCACTTTCGGGTTGTTGGCGAAGTGCTCGAAGCTGTCCCAACGGATGTTGTTGGTGGCGTTGCCGATGCGGAACACCGAGTACAACAACAGGTTCACCGAGCCGGAGCGGGCGCCGACGATCAGGTCGGTGCCGCTGATGGTGCTGGCGAAACTGGCCTTGGCTTCGGTGCGCACGCGCTCCACCGCCAGCAGCAGGCACACCGACAGGGCGATGGCGAACGCTGTGAGGATCGCGGTGAAGCGGCGGTTAGCCAGGCTGGCCATGGCTAGACGAAACAAATACATCTCAGACCTCGGACGGGGTGGCGGCGCGATTGAGTTCGGCCAGCGACAGGTTGTGATCGAACAACGGCGCAAGGCTCTGGTCGTGGCTGACGAACAACAGGCTCGCCCCGGCTTCGCGGCACTCGGCGAACAGCAGGCGAATGAAGTTCTCGCGGGCGTCGTAATCGAGGGCCGAAGTCGGCTCGTCAGCGATCACCAGTTCCGGTTGACCGATCAGCGCGCGGGCGGCGGCGACCCGTTGCTGCTGGCCGATGGACAACGAATCGGCACGGCGACCGAGGATGTTTTCATCCTTCAAACCCAGGTGGGCAAGCAGCGTCGCGGCCGCTTTGTCGACGCTGCCGTGGCGTTGTTTCGCCCGTTCGGCGCGCAGTTTCGAGAAGTGGCAGGGCAGTTCGACGTTTTCACGCACCGACAGAAACGGCAGCAGGTTGAATTGCTGAAAGATGTAGCCGGTGTGATCGACGCGGAAGTGGTCGCGGGCACCGGCCGAGAGTTGCGTCAGTTCCTGGCCGAGCAGGCGGATACTGCCGCGATCAGGTTTTTGCACGCCGCCGAGCAAGCCGAGCAGGGTGGTCTTGCCGCTGCCGCTGGGGCCTTTGAGGAACAGGGTTTCTCCGCGCTCCAGGCGAAACGCCGGGATGTCCAGCAGTGGCGGGTGACCGGGCCAACTGAAGCCCAGGTCGGACAGTTCGATGAGTGCTTGGGTCATGTGAAACCGGTGTGGTTGGTGGTGAACCCTTGTAGGAGCGAGCTTGCTCGCGAAAAACCTGAGAGCACAGAGGTGAATCAGGTTTCCCGCGTTATCGTTGACGTCCATCGCGAGCGGGCTCGCTCCTACAAGGGGAACGAGGTGATTTAGAATTTCAGCGCAGCAGCCTTGTCCGTCACTTCAACGCCTTGCTGCCCGCTCGGGCTGATCAGTTGTACCTGAATTTTCCGGGTGGCCGGGAAGCTGGTGAAAATATTCGCAAGGTCCAGCGACTTCAGTGCCGCCGGCGTGGCGCAGGTGAACTGATAGCGAGCGTGGATTTCGCTGTGATCATGGTGATGTTCGTGGCCGTCTTCGTCCTTGGCGTCTTCATCGTGATCATCGTCGGCATCGGGTTTGTCGCCGAACAGCGGGCTTTCCAGTTCCTGGTTTTCCACCACGCAACCAGCGGCTTTTGGCAGGTTGAACAGGGCCAGCGGTTGCTCCAGTCGGGCGCGGGCGGCGGAGACTTTGGCCTTGTCTGCGTCGCTGGTGGCGACGTGCTCGAAACCCACCAGGTTCATGGCCGGGCTTTCCAGCTCCAGTTCCAGGGTCTGCCCGTCCAGCGCCGCGTTCAGGCGTCCCACGCCATGTTCGTGGGCGCCCAGGCTGCCATGCTCATGATCGTGTTCGTCGGCGGCATGGGCGACAGCCAATGGCAGCATGGCAAACGGCAGGGCAAGAAGCAGACGACGCATGACGAGTCTCCGAAAAGTAAAATGAAGAATATGTTATGTAATCTTATAACGTTGGTGCGGAGAGTTTGACTGCCTGCTTGGCGTTGCACAAGTCCCATGGGAGCATGCAGGGAAGAAATGTGCGGGAGCAGACCTATGTTGCGAATTCGCGGAAGCATCGGCGACTGGCCGGTGGATTTGACCCTGGAGATGGACGACGCGGACTGGGCGCGACTAGGGGCGCAGCTGCAGGTGGAAAAGTCCGCAGTCAGCGCGCCAGCGGCGAAACCGCTGAATCAGGATGATGCGCTGTGGCAGATCGCCCGGGATTTGTTGCGCACGGCCGGGCAGCTCAGCGGACCGGATCTGCTCGATCAACTCGAAGGCCTGACCGGCAGCGCGGCGGCGGGCAAGCGTCTGTTGGTGCGGTTGCGCCACAGTCCGGACGTGAAGGTGGAAAGCGGCACCGATACACCGCTCTATCACTGGCTGTTGTAGGAGCGAGCTTGCTCGCGATGGGCGTCAACGATAACGCGGGAAACCTGATTCACCTCGGTGCTCTCAGGTTTTTCGCGAGCAAGCTCGCTCCTACAGGATCGGCTTAGTACAGCGCGGCAAACAACTTGCGGCGGTACGTGCTGACCAGCGGGTGGTCATTGCCCAGCAACTCGAACACCTGCAGCAAGGTCTTGTGCGGCAAGCCTTCGCTGTAGCTGCGGTTGCGGATGAACAGCTTGAGCAAGGCATCCAGCGCGGCGTCGTACTGCTGACGAGCCAGTTGCTGGATGGCCAGTTGATACACCGCTTCATCGTCCTGGGGATTTTTCGCCAGCCGGGCCTTCAGGTCGGCGGCATCGGGCAAGTCCCTGGCCAGGCCGAGAAACTTGATTTGCGCCTTGGCACCGGCCAGCGCGGCCTTGTGCTCGTCGCTCTTGACGGCATCCAGCACGGCTTGGGCTTCGCCCAGTTCACCACGCTCGGTCAGGCAGCGGGCGTACAGGATCAACGCCTTGGCGTTGGTGTTGTCTTCACCCAGCAGCACTTTGAGCAGGGCTTCGGCATCGGCAAAGCGGCTGTCATCGAACAGTGCCTGGGCCTGTTCGAACGGATCGGCGGCGGCCGGTGGCGGCATCTGCACATGGGGTTCGAGCAGGGCGCGCACGGCGGATTCCGGCTGGGCTCCGGCAAAACCGTCGACAGGCTGGCCGTCCTTGAACAGCACCACGGTCGGCAGGCTGCGGATGCCGAAGCGGGCGACGATGTCTTGCTCGATGTCACAGTTGACCTTGGCCAGCAGCAGCTCACCCTGATAGCTCTCGGCAATGCTTTGCAACATAGGCATCAGCACTTTGCAGGGCGCGCACCATTCGGCCCAGAAATCCACCAGCACCGGTTTGTGGAAAGAGTTCTCGATCACCGACTGGTCGAAATCGGCAGTCGTGGCGTCGAAGATGTACGGCGTTTCCTGACTCATGGGCAATCTCGTAAAAGCGTGAATGGGGCAACTATACGGCTTGGTGGGGTCGGGCCGGAAGCGGGGTAGTCGTGAGAGGTGTGTTGCCTGAACGGGCGCCTTCGCGGGCAAGCCCGCTCCCACAAGGCGAACGCATTCCAATGTGGGAGCGGGCTTGCTCGCGAAGCTCTTGGCTAACGCCGCGCGTGGTACAGGCTCACATGCCGAAACTCTTCCGGTTCAGCCAGATCCGGCAAGGTCATCGCTTCGAGCATTTCAATGCGCTGATACAGCGGGTGACGAAAATCCCTCACGCGCGAATCGGCTACCAACGCCTCCCGGCCACGACTCAAAAACTCATCGAGCAACGGCAGGTTCGCCCGGTCATACAACACGTCCGCCACCAGAACCAGATCAAACCGATCGGCTTCGGCAAAAAAATCCGTCGAATAGTTGAGTTGGACATCATTGAGCTCGGCATTCGCCCGGCACGCGGCAATCGCCAGCGGGTCGAGGTCGCAGGCCACCACTTCCAGCGCGCCGGCCTTGACCGCGGCAATCCCGGCCACCCCGGACCCGGCGCCGAAATCCAGCACGCGCTTGCCTTTGACCCACTCGGGGAATTGCGCAAGATAGCGGGCCACCGCCAGGCCGCTGGCCCAGCAGAAGCTCCAGTACGGTGGCTCATGCAGAATGCGCCGGGTTTCTTCCGGGCTGAAGGCGCGGTCCATGTTGTCGCCGTCGATCAGCCACAGTTGCAAATCGGTTTCCGGCAACGGGCAGGCCACCAGTTGTGCGTCGCCGAGCAGTTCAGCCAGGGCCCGTTGCAGGTCGATCGGTGCACTCATGGGGCTTTGACGAATTGCAGTTGGCCCAAGGCCTGGGTGGTCGGCTGGGTGATCAGCAGCGACGGCAGGTGCAGGATCAACTGGCCGGACTGACTGGCGCGGCCTCGCAGTTCCACACGGGCACCGACCGGAAAGGCATCCGGGTTGAAACGCAGGTGAAACGGCAACACCTGGTTGTTGCCGATCAGGCTGGAGCTGGCGAGCAATTGTTGCGGGCGGCCTTTTTCGTCGATGACCAGCAAAGCCAGTTCGACTTCGGCACCTGCCGGCACGCCTTGCAGAGTGCCGCTCAGTTCACGTTGATAGGCAGGCAAGGGGCCGAGCTCAGCCGCCTCCCTGGCCTTCTTCTGCGCCTGTTGCGGCGCCGGGCCTGGCGTTGGCGGCTGGGGCTTGGGCGCATCGCTGCCGCAAGCCACCAGCAGGCTGAAAACACTGAGCAAAACGAGCGGACGTAACGACATCGGTGGCTCCATAAAGCTGAATTCCATGGATCAAGTGATCATTGCGTCTGTATACCGCAAACCCTATGGCTTGTCTTGCCACCGGGATGCGCTACCATGGCCCTCCCTTTTTTTGTTGCCTGCCACCATGCACTGTCCCTTCTGCGGTGCCAACGACACCAAGGTCATCGACTCGCGTCTGGTCGCCGAGGGCGAACAGGTGCGCCGCCGGCGTGAATGCCTGGCCTGCGGCGAGCGTTTCACGACGTTCGAGACGGCTGAACTGGTGTTGCCGCGCCTGATTAAAACCGACGGCAGTCGCCAGCCGTTCGACGAAGAAAAACTCCGCGCCGGCATGCAGCGCGCGCTGGAAAAGCGCCCGGTGAGCGTCGAGCGCCTCGAATCGTCGCTGGTGCACATCAAACACAAACTGCGAGCCACCGGCGAACGCGAGGTCAAATCCCTCGTGGTCGGTGAACTGGTGATGGCCGAGCTGCAGAAGCTCGACGAAGTCGCCTACATCCGCTTCGCCTCGGTGTATCGGCGCTTCCAGGACCTCAACGAGTTCCGCGAAGAGATCGACCGCCTGGCCCGTGAACCGGTGAAAGAATGACCACGCCCGCAGAACTTGCCATCCTCGATGCTCATTTCATGGCCCGTGCCCTGGAGCTGGCGCGTAAGGGACACTACACGACGCACCCCAATCCGCGGGTTGGTTGCGTGATCGTGCAGGGCGGGCAGATCGTCGGTGAAGGCTGGCATGTTCGCGCCGGCGAGCCTCACGCTGAAGTCCACGCCTTGCGCGCGGCCGGTGAGCAGGCTCGTGGCGCGACCGCCTATGTGACGCTCGAGCCGTGCAGCCACCACGGCCGCACGCCGCCCTGTGCCGATGCGCTGGTGAATGCCGGAGTGGCCCGTGTGGTCGCGGCGATGCAGGACCCGAACCCGGAAGTCGCCGGTCGCGGTCTGCAGCGTTTGGCCCAGGCCGGCATCGCCACTGAAAGCGGCGTGCTGGAAGGCGAGGCACGCCGGCTCAATCAGGGTTTCCTGAAGCGCATGGAACACGGCCTGCCCTTCGTGCGGGTCAAGTTGGCCATGAGCCTGGACGGTCGCACGGCGATGGAAAGTGGTGAAAGCCAGTGGATCACCGGTACAGCCGCACGTTCGGCGGTACAGCGCCTGCGCGCCCAGGCCAGCGTGGTGCTGACCGGCGCCGACACGGTGCTGGCGGACAACGCACGGTTGACCGTGCGGGCCGATGAGTTGGGACTGGATGCCGAGCAAACAGCCCTGGCCATGAGCCGCCCGCCGCTGCGGGTGCTGGTCGACGGACGTTTGCGGGTGCCGCTGGATGCGCCATTCTTCAAGGCGGGGCCAGCCCTGGTCGCCACCTGTGTCGCCGTGGAAGAGCAGTACGCCAACGGCCCGGAATGCCTGATCGTGCCCGGCTATGACGGCCAGGTCGATCTGCGTCAGCTGCTGGTCGAGCTCGCTGCCCGTGGGGTCAATGAAGTGTTGGTCGAGGCGGGTCCGCGTCTGGCGGGTGCGTTTGCCCAGCTCGGGCTGGTGGACGAGTTCCAGATTTTCATCGCCGGCAAGTTTTTGGGCTCTTCGGCACGGCCGCTGCTGGACTGGCCGCTGGCGCAAATGAAGGATGCACCGGAACTCAAAATCACCGAAATTCGTGCGGTTGGCGATGACTGGCGAGTCATTGCCATTCCCTCTCCAGTAGCAAGCGTATAATTTCTGGCCATCGCTACAGCGCTGGCTTTGTTCTCGAGGAGAACCTCATGTTTACCGGCATCATCGAATCCATCGGCAGTATTCGTGCATTGACCCCAAAGGGCGGTGATGTGCGGGTACACGTCGAAACCGGCAAGCTCGACCTGAGCGACGTCAAACTGGGCGACAGCATCGCGGTCAACGGCGTGTGCCTGACCGCTGTCGAGTTGCCCGGCAACGGCTTTGCGGCAGACGTCAGTCGCGAAACCCTCGACTGCACCGCCATGAACGACCTGAAAAGCGGCAGCCCGGTCAATCTGGAAAAAGCCCTGACCCCGACCACTCGTCTCGGTGGGCATCTGGTCAGCGGTCACGTCGATGGCGTGGGCGAAGTGGTTGCCCGTACCGAAAACGCGCGCGCCGTGGAGTTTCGCATTCGCGCGCCGAAGGACCTGGCCAAGTACATCGCCCATAAAGGCTCGATCACCGTCGATGGCACCAGCCTGACCGTGAACGCAGTCGATGGCGCCGAGTTCCTGCTGACCATCATTCCGCATACCCTGAGCGAAACCATCATGGCTTCGTACCAGCCGGGCCGCCGGGTGAACCTGGAAGTGGACTTGCTGGCCCGTTATCTGGAGCGTCTGTTGCTCGGCGACAAGGCCGCAGAACCGACAACCGGCAGCACCATTACCGAAAGCTTTCTGGCCGCCAACGGCTACCTCAAATCCTGACTCAAGGGGGTGCCTTGTGGCGCTCAATAGCATCGAAGAACTGGTTGAAGACATCCGCCAAGGCAAGATGGTCATCCTCATGGATGACGAAGACCGCGAGAACGAAGGCGACCTGATCATGGCCGCCGAGTGCTGCAAGCCCGAGCACATCAACTTCATGGCCAAGCACGCCCGTGGCCTGATCTGCATGCCGATGAGCCGCGAGCGTTGCGAACTGCTCAAGCTGCCGTTGATGGCGCCGCGCAACGGTTCCGGTTTCGGTACCAAGTTCACCGTCTCCATCGAAGCGGCCACCGGTGTGACCACCGGCATCTCCGCCGCAGACCGTGCACGCACTGTACAAGCGGCTGCCGCCCGTGATGCCAAGGCCGAAGACATCGTCAGCCCGGGCCACATCTTCCCGCTGATGGCCCAGGCCGGCGGCACCCTGGCCCGCGCCGGCCACACCGAAGCCGCCTGCGACCTGGCGCGCATGGCAGGTTTCGAGCCGAGCGGCGTGATCTGCGAAGTGATGAACGATGACGGCACCATGTCCCGTCGCGCCGAGCTGGAAGCTTTTGCCGCCGAACACGACATCAAGATCGGCACCATCGCCGACCTGATTCACTACCGGATGATCCACGAACGTACCGTTCAGCGGATTGCCGAGCAGCCACTGGACAGCGAACTGGGCCAATTCAACCTGGTGACCTATCGTGATTCGGTGGAAGGCGACGTGCACATGGCACTGACCCTGGGCAACGTGTGTGCCGAAGAACCGACCCTGGTTCGCGTGCACAACATGGACCCGCTGCGCGACCTGCTGATGGTCAAGCAACCGGGCCGCTGGAGCCTGCGCGCCGCCATGGCCACGGTTGCCGAGGCCGGCAGCGGCGTGGTGCTGTTGCTCGGTCACCCGCTCGATGGCGACGTGTTGCTGGCGCACATCCGCGAAACCGCCGACCACCTGACGGTGAAAAAGCCGACCACCTACAGCACCGTGGGTGCCGGTTCGCAGATCCTGCGCGACCTTGGCGTACGCAAAATGCGCCTGATGTCGGCACCGATGAAATTTAATGCGATATCCGGTTTCGATCTGGAAGTTGTAGAATACGTGCCCTCCGAATAATGACCGGTCGTTTCCGGGCTTGAATTCGCGGCAAATAAATCACCGAGGGGCGCGTACGAGACGCGTCCCGGCTCTTTAAGAGATCTAACGAATGACCCTGAAGACCATCGAAGGTACCTTCATCGCCCCTAAAGGCCGCTACGCTCTGGTAGTGGGCCGTTTCAACAGCTTCGTCGTTGAAAGCCTGGTCAGCGGTGCAGTTGATGCCCTGGTTCGCCACGGCGTAAGCGAAAGCGACATCACCATCATCCGCGCACCTGGCGCCTTCGAAATCCCGCTGGTTGCGCAGAAAGTCGCTCAAAAGGGCGAGTTTGCGGCAATCATCGCCCTGGGCGCAGTCATTCGTGGCGGCACTCCGCACTTCGAATACGTGGCTGGCGAATGCACCAAGGGCCTGGCCCAGGTGTCCATGGAGTTCGGCGTACCGGTTGCATTCGGCGTGCTGACCGTTGACTCCATCGAGCAAGCCATCGAGCGTTCCGGCACCAAGGCCGGTAACAAAGGTGCTGAAGCTGCCCTGTCCGCTCTGGAAATGGTCAGCCTGCTGGCGCAGTTGGAGGCCAAGTGATTAGCGACGATAGCGATCGTTTCAACCCGCGCGATCCAAAGCCTGCGGATGCCGGCAAGCCATCGAAAAGCGCCAAGCGTCGCGAAGCCCGTCAGCTCGCGACTCAGGCGCTGTACCAATGGCACATGGCCAAGCAATCGCTGAACGAGATCGAAGCGCAGTTCCGGGTCGATAACGATTTCAGCGATGTCGACGGCGCGTACTTCCGCGAAATCCTGCACGGGGTTCCGCAGTTCAAGACCGAAATCGACACCGCACTCAAGCCTTGCCTGGACTTGACCATCGAAGAGCTGGACCCGGTTGAACTGGCGGTTCTGCGCCTGTCCACCTGGGAACTGCTCAAGCGCGTCGACGTGCCATACCGCGTTGTGATCAACGAAGGTATCGAACTGGCCAAGGTCTTCGGTTCCACCGACGGCCACAAGTTCGTCAACGGTGTGCTCGACAAGCTGGCCCCGCGTCTGCGTGAAGCTGAAGTGAAGGCGTTCAAGCGCTGATCGGCGCTTGTAACGTCGGCACGAAGCCATGGGCGAGTTTGAGCTGATCCGCAATTTCTTTGCCGCCGCGCCTTGTGCGCAGGGCGGCGAAGGCGTTGCCCTCGGGATTGGCGATGACTGCGCCTTGCTGGCTGTTCCTCCCGGGGAGCAGTTGGCGATTTCTACCGACACCCTCGTGGCCGGCGTGCATTTTGCCGATCCGTGCGATCCGTTTCTGCTCGGTCAGCGCTCGCTGGCTGTGGCCGTCAGCGACCTGGCTGCCATGGGCGCCACCCCCGTTGCCTTTACCCTTGCCCTGACCTTGCCGACGGTGACCGCCGATTGGCTGCAAGCCTATGCCCGTGGTTTGAACCGGATGGCGCAAAGTTGTGGCGTGGCGCTGGTGGGTGGCGACACGACCCGTGGGCCGTTGAGCCTGACCATGACCGTGTTCGGACGCGTGCCGGCCGGTCTGGCGCTGACCCGCAGCGGTGCGCAACCGGGCGATCTGCTGTGTGTGGGCGGCGAGCTGGGCAATGCCGCCGGTGCCTTGCCATTGGTGCTCGGCCAGCGCACGGTCGAAGCGAGCATTGCCGAGCCGTTGCTGGCGCATTACTGGTCGCCGCAACCGCAGCTCGGCTTGGGTCAGGCGTTGCGTGGCAAGGCCACTTCGGCAATGGATATCTCCGATGGTCTGCTCGCTGATTGCGGGCATATCGCGCTGGCCTCGAAGGTCGGTATCGAAGTCGAGCGGGATCGATTGCCGCTGTCGCAGAGCCTGGTCGATTTTCTCGGTCAATCGGACGCACAGGTTGCGGCCCTGAGTGGCGGCGACGATTACGTCCTGGTCTTCACCTTGCCGTCCGTCGAGTTACCGCTATTGCTTGCCGACGGCTGGCCGATTCATGTGATTGGGCAGGTTGTGACGGGGCAGGGCGTGAGGCTGCTGGACGCCGATGGCAAAGACATCACCCCGCAAACCCGGGGTTATCAACATTTTCGGGAGTCACCGTGACAGATCACCCCAAACAGGTCCCGGCAGAACACGTTCCGCCGTCGGTCTGGCGTAATCCGTGGCATTTCCTGGCGTTCGGCTTCGGCTCGGGCACCTTGCCAAAGGCACCGGGCACTTGGGGGTCGTTGGTTGCGCTGCCCTTTATCCCGTTGTGGCAGATGCTGCCCGATTGGGGTTACTGGCTGATGCTGGGCATCACCATGCTGTTCGGCTTCTGGCTGTGCGGCAAAGTGGCCGACGATTTGCGGGTGCACGACCACGAAGGCATCGTCTGGGACGAAATGGTCGGGATGTGGATCACCCTGTGGCTGGTGCCGGAAGGTTGGCAGTGGTTGCTGGCGGGCTTCTTGATGTTCCGCTTCTTCGACATCCTCAAGCCGTGGCCGATTCGCTGGATTGACCGGCATGTACATGGCGGCGTTGGCATCATGCTCGATGATGTCCTGGCCGGAGTGTTCGCCTGGCTGGCGATGCAGGGACTGGTGTGGTTTTTCGCCTGACCGCGGATTTCCACGCGTTATCAGGAGAGCGGTTAATCGGGGGTAGCAGGGATGGCTTTACGCGGTTTGATGGTGATGGCGTTGGCGATGTTTTGCTCTTTTGCCCAGGCGGGAGGAGGGGGTGCTACGCCGCCGTCAGTGATTCACCTGGCCAGCGAAGACTGGGAGGACTACACCGCTGCTGACGGTCATGGACTGGGTTGGGACGTGCTACGGCAAGTCTTCGAACCGGTGGGCGTCAAGGTCGACATCCGCAGCGAGCCCTACGTGCGTTCGCTGGGCCTGGCCAAACGTGGCGAAGTCGATGCCTGCGTAGGCTCCTACCGTGATGAATCCGAGGATGTGCTCTATCCTCATTGGAACTTCGACACCGATCATATCTATGCCTTGGGCCTGGCCAGCGGTCCGGTACCCACCCTGGAAACCCTGGGCAATTATCGACTGGCCTGGGTCCGTGGCTACGATTACCAGCATTACTTGCCCAATGTGCGCCACTTCGACGAAGTGATGCGGCGTACCGGCATCGTGTCGATGCTGACCCACAATCGCGCTGATTTCTATATCGATGCCCTGACCGAAGTCGATGATGTCATCAACCGCGCCAAGGATCCGTCCCAGCTGCGGCGCACCCATATCGCAGAATTGCCGCTGTACCTGTGTTTCGCCAAGACCCCGAAGGCGCGCACGTTAATGGCCCTGTTCGACCAGCGCATGGAGCAGTTGGTGAAAAGCGGCGAACTGAAACCGATCTTCGAGCGCTGGAAACAGCCTTATCCGTTTGATTCGAATTGATCGCGATCTCGAGCTTGGTGATTGGTCCCTGTGGGAGCGGGCTTGCTCGCGAAAGCGTTGTGTCATACAAAATCGATGTCGACTGATACGACGCCTTCGCGAGCAAGCCCGCTCCCACAGAGGACAGTGTCAGCCCGGATATCAAACTTTTTGATAGTTATCGCCGATAATTCAGCCTAAGCGTCGCCCGGAACCTGCTGTTACAATGCCGGCTCTGCGAATCTTCAGACTTTTAGATCAGGAGCACACCGGTGCCTGTCGTTTTTGTCGCCGCTTCCAAGCTGCCAACGCCTTTTGCGCAATTCACCATGCACGGCTTTCTCGATGAAGCCTCCGGCCGCGAGCACGTTGTGCTGAGCCTGGGTGATTTCGCCGACGGTGCCCCGGTACTCGGCCGGTTGCACTCCGAATGCCTGACGGGTGATGCCCTGTTCAGCCAGCGTTGCGACTGCGGCTCGCAACTGGAAGCTGCCTTGCAGGCGATTGCCCGTGAAGGTCGTGGCGTGTTGCTGTACTTGCGTCAGGAAGGCCGTGGCATTGGCCTGCTGAACAAGATCCGCGCCTATGAGCTGCAGGACGGTGGCGCCGATACCGTCGAAGCCAACGAGCGTCTGGGCTTTGCCGCTGACCAGCGTGACTATGCCATGTGCCTGCCGATGCTGGAGCACCTGGGCGTGAAGTCATTGCGCCTGATGACCAACAACCCGCGCAAGGTCAAAGCCTTGACCGACATGGGTATCGTGGTCGCCGAGCGCGTGCCGCTGCACACGGGCCACAACCCGCATAACCGACTCTACCTGGCGACCAAGGCCAGCAAGCTCGATCACATGATGGGCAACGAGCATCAGGGCGAGGTAGACCGGGCGTGACCCGCGGTCAGGTTCGGCGGCGACTGTCCGTCAGCTGGTGGCAGTACCTGGCACTGGCCTTGATGCCGCTGTTGGTGATCAACGCGCTGTTCGGCCAGAGCGAAGCCATCCTGCCGGTGCTGGCGATGCCGTTGTTCATCGCCGGAGTTGCCTCGATGTTTGTCAGCCTGAAGTTTTTCGGCGCTTACAAGCACGCGCTGATCGCCACTCAGAAAGCCCTCGATACCCCTGAAGAATCTGGCGCCTGGATCAGTCTGGCGGCCAAGCGGCGCACGGCATTCCTCGCCGCCGGCCTGCCGGCCTGGATTGCTGCCCTGGCGGTGTTCGTCGGTCTTGAGGCAGTGCCGCTGATGCTGCTGGCGCTGTCGACCGCGGTGCTGTTCTACCTCTACCGTATTCCGCGTCAACTCGGTTGATGCGCGCGCTCTGGCTGGCGGTTTTGCTGCTGGCCGCCAGCAGCTCGGCCATTGCGCTCGAGCGGGTTGTCAGCCTGGCACCGTCGCTCTCTGAAATCGTCGTTGAGCTGGGTTCTGCCGACCTTCTGGTCGGAGTGCTGGACGCCGGTGAGCGACCTGCCGAACTCAAGAACCTGCCCTCCGTTGGCCGCTATGGCCAGTTGGACGTGGAGCGCTTGCTCAGCCTGAACCCCGATCTGTTGCTGCTATGGCCCGGCAGCGTCGGCCCCGCCCAGCGCGACCAGCTCAAGCGCCTGAGTATTCCCACCTACGTCGCCGAACCCCACAGCCTGGACCAGCTCACCGCGCAGATCGAGGCCATTGCCGCTCAGCTCGGCCGGCCTGAACGCGGAATTTCATTGGCCAGCGATTTGCGCCAACGACTGGGTGAGCTGCGTCAGCGCTACCGACGGGATAAGCCGTTACGCGTGTTCTATCAGGTCTGGGATCGGCCGCTGTATACGGTGGGCGGCGAGCAGATCATCAGCGATGCGCTGGAGGTCTGCGGTGCCCGGAACGTGTTTGCCGACCTGAAACTGCCGGCACCGCAAGTCAGTGTGGAAGCTGTGTTGCAGCGTAATCCCGAGGTGATTCTGGCCAGCGAACAGACGCAGCTTGATGCGTGGAAAGCCTGGCCACAGGTGGCGGCGGTGGCGAACGGACAATTGCGCCTGGTGGTGGACAAGGGGTTGGAGCGGCCGAGTGGGCAGATGATCGAGGCCACTGCAAAGCTTTGCCAGTTGATCGCGCCCGACCGCTAAGATCGCGGCGTCTGCAATCGCGGGCAAGCCCGCCCCTACAACCTGTGGGAGCGGGCTTGCCCGCGAAGCGGCCAGTCCAGACAGTACAAGTTACGGGTCAGATTCCAGGCGTCCACGTCACCCCGAACATCCACGCCCGACCTTCCTCGCGATACCCGAACTGGCTACCCTGGTGGCGGTACAACGCCCGGCTGTAACCCTTGTCCAGCAGGTTATCGACCTTCAGCGCCAGCCTGATTTCACGACTGAGTTCCCAACTGCTGCGCAGTCCCAGCAAGGCATAGCCGCCGAGCGGCTGTTGATTGTTCAAGTCGTCATAGCTGCTGCTGACCGCTTGCCAACTGGCGCCGAGGCCCAGTCGATCGAACTGGCGGTCCAGATCCCAGCTCAAAGTGCGCCGCGCACGACGGGCCAGGGTATGTCCGGTGTCGCGGTCACGCGGGTCGATGATCGCCACGCCGAGATTGCTCTGCCAGTCGAACAGTTCCTGCTTCAGCGCGGCTTCGAAGCCGTTGATTCGCGCCGAGGCAACGTTCTCGGGGCGCGAGTTGCTGCCGAAGATGATCGCGTCTTCAAGGTCGGTGCGATACAGCGACGTCTCCAGGCGACTGCTCTCGGTCAATTGGCTGCGCCACTGCAGCTCATAGCTTTTCGAGGTTTCAGGCTTCAGGTCCGGGTTGCTGAAGCCGGGGTAGTACAGATCGTTGAACGTCGGCGCGCGGAAGCCTTCGCTGTAGGTCAGCAGCACTTCGTTGTCCGGGGTCAGCGGCAGAGTGAAGGTGCCACTCCAGGTATTCTGGCCGCCGAACTGCTGGTTATCGTCGTGACGCAGGCCCAACTCCGTGGAAAAACTGTCCGCCTGAAAGCGATGCTGGATAAACGCGGCACGGTTCCAGCGACTGTCTTCGTCGAATGCCGTGCTGCTGTTGATCCGGTCTTCATACCAGTCGCCGCCGAGCATCAGGCTGTTGCGCTCGTTGAGCGTCAGGTCGTTCTGCCAGGTCACCGAGTCGCGATAGGTGTTGAACACCGTGTGTTCATCGCTGAGTTTGTCGAGGGTCTTCTCGCGGTTTTCACTGTGGCCGACATCTATGCGGGTTTTCCAGCGGTCGTTGATCCGCGCATCGACATAGCTGCTGACGCTGCTCACGTCGAACTCGCTGTAGGGCTGTTGCTGGACCGACTCGAACGTACTCATGTCGAAGCGGCCGAACGGGTTGTCGAACTCGCTCTTGCCACGGTTATCCAGCACGTTGGCGCCGATCTCGATGTCATCGCTGAGCGCGTGGCTCAAGCTCAGGCTGAGCGACTTGTTGCGGTATTCGTCATGGTCGCCGTCGCTAGGGAATGACTCGTGGGTGCGATTGATCCCGGCGGTTTCGTCGAGGCTGGCGCCGAGGTTGAAGCGGGTTCGCTCATCCCCACCGGACAGGCCAAGGCTGCGCTCCCACGTCTGGTGGCTGCCAAACCCAATGTGCAGTCGAGGTTGCAGGCCCTGTTCGCCGCCACGGCGGGTGAAGATCTGGATTACCCCGCCAATCGCATCGCTGCCATAAATCACCGAACGGGAGCCACGCAGCACTTCCACGCGCTCGACCTGCTCGATGTTGATGTGTTGCAGGTTGCTGTCGCCGGAGGTCGAACTGCCGATGCGCTGGCCATCCACCAGCACCAGGCTCTGGGCCGACTGGGTGCCGCGAATGTAGACCCCCGGAAGACTGCCGCGTCCGCCGGTCTGCGAGACCTGCACGCCAGGCACCCGACGCAACAGATCAGTGACGCTATCGGGCTGCAGGCGATCAATGTCTTCGCGGGTGAAAACGGTGTTGGCGGCACTGCTGTCGTTGCGTGCTTCGACCTGGCGGTTGGCGCTGATCAGCACGTCCGGCAGCTTCAGGGCCTGGTCGCGTTCGAAGGTATCGGCGAGGGCGTTGACGGTGGGCAGCAGAAACAGAGGCAGGGCGAGGCGGGAAAACTTCATGGGTAGTCCGATGGTGTTTCGTGGAGCACACAAATCAAATGTGGGAGCGGGCTTGCTCGCGAAGGCGGAGTGTCAGTCAACGTCTCAGTTGAATGATCCGACGCTTTCGCGAGCAAGCCCGCTCCCACAAGGGTATTGCATGCATCCAGAGATTTAGCGGTTGAGCAGTTGCAGGCGCTCGCGAATGGACGCTTCGATCCCGGCCTCGTCCAGCCCGCACTCGGCCAGCATTTGCGCAGGCTTGGCGTGTTCGACGTAAATGTCCGGCAAGCCCAGGTGCAGCACCGACTTGAGGATGTTTTCACGGGCGAGGAATTCGCTGACAGCGCCGCCAGCGCCGCCCATGATCGCGTTTTCCTCGACAGTGACCAGTAGCTCATGGCTGCCGGCGATTTCGCGAACCAGCGCTTCATCCAGCGGTTTGACAAAACGCATGTCGACCACGGTCGCGTCCAGCGTCTCTGCGACTTTCAGGGCTTCGGCCAGTTGCACGCCGAACACCAGCAGGGCGACTTTGCTGCCCTGGCGGCGGACTACGCCTTTGCCGATCTCGATCGGTTCGAGGTCTTTCTCGATGGTCGCGTTCGGGCCATTACCGCGTGGATAACGCACGGCCGCCGGGCCTTCATACAGGTGACCGGTGGAGAGCATTTTGCGCAGCTCGTTTTCATCGCTCGGGGTCATCACCAGCATGCCGGGGATGCAGCGCAAGTACGAAAGATCGAAACTGCCGGCGTGGGTCGGACCGTCTTCGCCCACCAGGCCTGCGCGGTCGATGGCGAACAGTACGTCGAGGTTCTGCACGGCGACGTCATGCACCAACTGGTCGTAGCCGCGCTGCAGGAAAGTCGAATAAATCGCTACCACGGGTTTGGCGCCTTCGCAGGCCATGCCGGCCGCGAGGGTGACGGCGTGCTGCTCGGCAATGGCCACGTCGAAGTAACGCAGCGGGAAGCGTTCGCTGAACGCGACCAGATCCGAGCCTTCCTTCATCGCCGGGGTAATCCCGACCAGACGCGGATCGGCAGCCGCCATGTCGCACAACCATTCGCCGAACACACCGGAATATTTCGGCCCACTGGCCTTTTTCGGCGCGGCAGCCGGGGCGTCCAGCGGTTCGAGCTTGGTGATGGCGTGGTAACCGATCGGGTCGACTTCCGCCGGGGCGAAACCTTTGCCTTTCTTGGTGACGATGTGCAGGAACTGCGGACCTTTCAGATCGCGCATGTTGCGCAAGGTGGCGATCAGGGTCGGCAGGTCGTGGCCATCGATCGGGCCGATGTAGTTCCAGCCCAGCTCTTCGAACAGGGTGCCGGGAACCAGCATGCCCTTGGCATATTCCTCGGTGCGACGGGCGATTTCCCAGGCGCCGGGCAGGCGCGACAGCACTTTCTTGCTGCCTTCGCGCATGCTCGCGTAGGTGCGGCTGGAAAGGATCTTCGCCAGATAGTTCGACAGGCCACCGACGTTGCGCGAGATCGACATGTCGTTGTCGTTGAGGATCACCAGCATGTTGGCGTCCACTTCCGGCGCATGGTTCAGTGCCTCGAACGCCATGCCCGCGGTCAACGCACCGTCGCCGATCACCGCGATGGCCTTGCGATCACTGTTTTGCAGGCGGGCGGCAATCGCCATGCCCAGCGCGGCACTGATCGACGTGCTGGAGTGGCCGACGCCAAAGGTGTCGTACTCGCTCTCGGATCGGCGCGGGAACGCCGCGACGCCGTCCTTCTGGCGCAGGGTGGCCATGCGTTCGCGGCGACCGGTGAGGATCTTGTGCGGATAAGCCTGATGACCCACGTCCCACACCAGCCGGTCGTCCGGGGTGTCGAACACGTAATGCAGCGCGATGGTCAGCTCGATGACGCCCAGGCCTGCACCGAAATGCCCACCGGTCTGGCCGACCGTGTAGAGCAATTCCAGGCGCAACTCATCGGCCAGGGTTTCCAGCTCGGCTTCGCCTAACCGGCGCAGGCCGTCCGGCGTGTTCGCGCGGTCGAGCAGGGGCGTGGTCGGGCGCTTGCGGGGAATCTCATGAAACGTCGTGGGCATCAGGCGAATCGTTATAGGTATAAAAGATGCGGCAGTTTACCTGATGCATCGTCCCCTGCCCACGCGTTGGTCTTTTTTGACGGATTCGCCGTCAGCTGCGGCGATCGACGATATACCGGGCCAGATCACGCAACGGCTCGGCGGCTGCGTCAAACGGTCGCAGGGCGTGCAGGGCCTGGTCGCGCAGTTCCAGGGCATAGGCCTTGGCGGCGTCCAGACCGAGCAGGGCCGGGTAAGTCGGCTTGTCCCGGGCAATGTCGGCGCCCTGGCGTTTGCCGAGGGTCTCGGTATCGCTTTCGACGTCGAGAATGTCGTCCTGCACCTGGAATGCCAGGCCGATGGCCTGTGCATAAGCCTGCAGGGACTTGAGTTCGTCTTTCTCGGCACGGCCGCTGGCCAGGGCGCCGAGTTTGACGCTGACCTCGATCAATGCGCCGGTCTTGTGCCGGTGCATGTACTCGAGGGCTTTCTGATCAAGCTTCAGACCGACCGAACCGAGGTCGATGGCCTGACCGCCGACCATGCCCGCCGGGCCTGCCGCCAGTGCCAGGGCGCTGACCATTTGCAGGCGGATTTCGGCATCCGACGCGCTCAGACGTGGGTCGAGCAGGGCGCTGAAGGCCAGGCTCTGCAAGCCGTCGCCGGCGAGGATCGCGCAGGCTTCATCGAATTTCTTGTGGGTGGTCGGCTGGCCGCGGCGCAGATCGTCATCGTCCATCGCCGGCAAATCGTCATGCACCAGCGAATAAGCGTGGATCAATTCCACCGCACAGGCCGCACCGTTGGCTTGCTCGGCCTTGCTGCCCAACGCTTCGCACGCGGCATAGGCCAGCAGTGGCCGCACGCGTTTGCCGCCATTCATCACGCTGTAGCGCATGGCTTCGTACAGCCGCGCCAGCTCGGGGCTCGGTGCGGTGAACAGGGTTTCCAGCGCTGCGTTGACGCGGGCCTGGCTGGTGGCGGAGTACGCTGCAATCATTCTGGCTGATCCGCGTCGAAGGGTTCCTCGGCCAACTCGCCATCACGCTCGAGCAGCACCTGAACCTTTTGTTCGGCCTGGGCCAGCGCCGCCTGGCAATCGCGGGTCAGGCCAATGCCTTGCTCGAAAGCGGCCAGCGAGTCCTCCAGCGACAATTCGCCATTCTCCAGACGCTCTACCAGCGTTTGCAGGTCGGCGAGGGACTGTTCGAAATCCAGTGCAGCTTTTTTGCGGGCCATGGCGGCGATTTCCGGTTGACGTTAAACCGGCGCGACACTAGCAGATAGGGGGTTTATGGGCAAATGAGAGGGGATCGGCTGTTTGGCTCAACTCCCTGTAGGAGCGAGACTGCTCGCGATGGTCGTTAACGATGACGCGTACTGTCTGATTTGACGCGGTGTGCTTGCGTTCATCGCGAGCAAGCTCGCTCCTACAGGGTGGCAGATGCATTTCGGTTCATCGTCCACCCAGCGCTGTGATTCCTCCCGCAAATCCAGATGCGTCCGATTGTTAAAAAACACCTGCACGTCTAACCTTCGCATCATATTCGACTCGGCAAGATACGGGTCTTTCAGACGAAACGCAGTATCCCCATCTGTAATGCGCCCAGGATCAGGCGCAAGGTTTCGTCATGCATGGCAGGAGGCGTCACATGCGCTCATTTCTTTTGCTGCTGATCGGGTTGGCAACCGCGCCGGTGATTTTGGCCGCGCCGAATGCCGAGCTATCGGAACCGGTGGGCGGCTGGCGTTTCAACGGTCTGTTGGACCGTAGCGAAAACCCGCAAGTCGCCTACCCCACGCCGCCGATCGACCGGGGCGTGCAGCGCAATCGCACGATGATCGAGGGCCGACTCAAGGCCATCGGCACTCAGCGCGGGCCGCACACGTTGGCGGTCAACGGCAATCCGCTGAATCTCTATACCGACGAGCAAGGGCGTTTTGCCCGGCCCTATGCGTTTGGTGCCGGTTCCAACAGCGTTGAAGTCCGCAGCGCCGAAGGCCAGTCCCTCAAGCGCGTTCAGTTTTACGAAGCCAACAACCTGCGCACGCCGGCAAAGATTCGCGTGGTGCTGGGTTGGGACGATCCGAAGGCCGAACTCGACCTGCACATCGTCACGCCCGATGGCCAGCATGCCTTCTGGGCGCACCCGGCCTTGACCAATGGTGGCGGCCTCGACCCTGACGGCGTCGATGGCCCGGGTCCGGAAATGTTCACCATGACCGCACCGCTGCATGGCACCTATCTGGTTTACGTGAACTATTGGGGCAACTTCGGCAGCGGCGGCTATAACTTCGATGAGGCCAGCAACCAGAACGAGGTGATTACCTCGCAGATCAATCTGGTGCTCAACGAAAACACCGTCGATGAAAAGCGCGAGACATTCATCGTGCCCCTGCGCGCAATCGGCGACCTGCTGCTGGTCAAGACTTTCAACTACTAAGCATCCCCGCTCCACGGATGAACATCGGGTTTTGTGAACATGAGTGATAGCACTGTTACCCCAGCCGCTGGCGCCCCCGCGGCCAAATCTTCTGTGCATTGGCCGACGCTGCTGATCGGGTTATGCCTGGTCGTAGTCGTGGCCGGTGGGATCGGGTGGTTCATGCACAAGCCCAAGGCCCCGGCGCCTGCGTTGGCCAGTGACAAGCTGGGTATGAGTCGCCCTGATGGCTTGCTGGAAACCCATTCCTTGAGCCAATTGCCCAAGGACCTGCTGGCAGTGCCGTTCCTCAAGGAAACCCTGACCGAAGATTTTGTCTTCTATTACGAAACCCACGCCGATCGTCTGGGGTTGATCGGCAGCCTGCGGCGGATCATCTACGAACACGACCTGAAACTGCAGGACACCTTGATCGAGCAGCTGTTCGATCAGCCTGCCGACGTAGCGTTGTGGCGCGGGGCGGATGGGCGGCTCAAGGATTTCCTGCTGGTGATGGATCGCGGCGGGCTGGCCAAGGTGCTGGAGCCGCTGGCCAAAGTCGCGCTGGACGACTCGCAGCTGAGCAAAGTCGCTGACCTGAAGGTCGGCATCGAAGGCGTGGCGCTCTATCAACTCAACTACAACGCCAGCAAGGCGCTGCTGTTCGCATCCCATGGCGACAAACTGGTGGTGCTGTCCAATCCGGCGAAACTCTACGATCCGCAAAGCGGTGCAATGGAGGAACCGGGTAGCGTGTCGACCACGGCCATTGCTGCGCTGCTCAATGGCGAAAAACTGTTTCCCGAAGCCTTCGGCCTGGCGCCTCGTGAACCGCAAGTGAAACAGCGCCTGTCGGTGAATGCCAGCGTGCTGGCCATGGGTTACCAGCGTTTTATCCCGAACTTTGCCGGCCTGCGCTTCGACATGGACGACAAGGGCTGGCACAGTTTTCTGGCCATGGATGAACTGGAGAATCAGCTGGACTTCGATTTCAAACCGATCTGGCAAGCCATGCCCATGGGGGCCAGCGCTTGCGTGGCGTTGCCGCTGGCGGCCGAACAACAGAAACCGCTGCTGGTGAAACTCGGTGCCGAGGAGAAGGTAGCCCAGGCGCTGACAGAACACATGGCCGGTGCGGCGGGCCTGTGCTGGTATGCCGATTCACGGTTGTACACGCCTTTGCTGGTGGCCAGCCTCAACGCTGACGACAGCGGCAAACTCGATGGGGATTTGGGCAACCTGTTCGGCTCGATGGTCGGTGCCTACGAGAACAACGTCGAAGACGGTGCCTTCCCGGTGGTGGAAAAACAGGCAGGCCAGAGTCGCCAGTGGCAACGCCAGGTCAGCTCCAGCTTCGGTCCCTATGCGGCCAAAGAGGCCGAAAACCCCGACGCCATCACCGGCAAGGCGTTCATGAAAGTGAGCCTGGCGCGCCACGGTTCAACGTTGCTGTTTTCCCTCGACGACAAGCTGGTGGACAAGGCCCTCGGTACCCTCGACAAACGCTTCCCGCCGATGGCCGACGTGGTGCCCAAAGACCTGCTGATGCCGGTGTATTTCGGCCCGGACTCCATGGCGCAACTGATGCAGCAGGAAACCCTCGACAGCCTGCCCCAGGACATGGAACCGGTGTTCTACAACGCTGCGCAAACTTACCTGATCCCGAAACTGCGCAAGCTCGGCGGTTACGGCAAATACGCCCTGACCTTGCCCGAAGGCAGCGAGCCCGACGGCCATTGGCAGTGGCTGCCGCTGGAGTGGAAAGCCCTGTGACGGCATTGATCCGCAGTCTCGGCCTGCTGGCGTTATTGCTGAGCGCGGGCGCCCGAGCCGTCGAGACACCACCGCTCGACCCACAGCAATCCCAGGTATTTCGCGCCTGGTTCGTGCGCATCGCCCAGGAGCAACTGAGCCAGGGCCCGAGCCCGCGCTGGTATCAGCAAGACTGCGCCGGGCTGGTGCGCTTCGCGGCTAACGAAGCGCTGAAAGTGCATGACGACAAATGGCTGCGCAGCAATGGCCTGTCCAATCGCTACCTGCCGCCGGAGCTGCAGTTGAGCGATGCCCAGCGCGGTCTCGCCCAGCAATGGCAGCAGGGCGGCGGCAAGGTCGGGCCGTACGTCAATGCGATCAAATTGATCCAGTTCAACAGCCATCTGGTCAGCCGTGATGTGGCTCAAGCGCGCCCTGGCGACCTGATGTTTTTCGATCAGGGCGACGACCAGCACCTGATGATCTGGATGGGCCGTTACATCGCCTATCACACCGGCACCACCACTCCCACCGACAACGGCATGCGTTCGGCAAGCCTGCAGCAACTCATGACATGGAAGGACACCCGATGGATACCCGACGCAGCCAACCCCAACTTCATCGGCATCTATCGACTGAATTTTCTCTCCCAATGAACGGAGCCCGCATGCTGCGCCTGTGCTCGAAATTGCCGTTGCTGCTAGTCCTGTTTTTGTCCGTGTCGGCGGTCCGTGCGGATGATTCCGTTGCGCCTAGCGGTTATACACCGGTGGCCGGCGAGAGTTTTTTCCTGCTGGCCGACAGCAGTTTTGCCAGCGACGAACAGGCGATGGTGCGCCTCGAAGCGCCGGGTCGCGACTATCGCCGGTTTCGCATGGAACCCTACGGCGGCGCCGACATTCGCGTGTATCGCATCGACAAGCCG
The DNA here is from genome assembly GCF_056711565.1 of Pseudomonas sp. WT-JTC. Taxonomy (NCBI): domain Bacteria; kingdom Pseudomonadati; phylum Pseudomonadota; class Gammaproteobacteria; order Pseudomonadales; family Pseudomonadaceae; genus Pseudomonas; species Pseudomonas sp. WT-JTC. The sequence goes on along the minus strand of NZ_CM160042.1, from coordinate 5,930,013 downwards.
CTGGATTTCCTCAAGCGCCAGAAGAACCTGCATCGGGTGGTCAGTGATGGCCAGTTCAAGGGTGAAGGTCTGTCCAACACCCTCGCTTACCTGTGGGACAACTGGTATCGCAAATCCCGTCGGGTGATGCAGAGGGCGTTTTCATACGAGTCGCGTAAACAAGTCACCGAGCAAGTGCCGGAACTGAAGATGGGCAATGCGATGGCCGCGCCAACGCCCTACGATGCACAGCCGCAATTCGCGCTGATACCGGGTTTGCCGGTGGTCAGCCAGTTCCGTTATCCGCTGTGGCAGGCCAAGCCGATCCAGCCACCTGCCGGGGTGAACCTGGCCGGTTCTTCCAGTGAGTTCGTCAGTGTCGCGCCGGGCAACCTGTACATCCCGTTGGGCAATCTCAAACCGGGTCTGTATCTGGTGGAAGCGCTGATCGGCAAGTACCGCGCGACGACCATGGTGTTCGTCTCCAACACCGTGGCGGTGAGCAAGGTTGCCGGTGACGAATTGCTGGTGTGGGCTGCGCGCAAACACGAAGGGAGTTCGGTGCCGAAGGTCAATGTGTTGTGGACCGATGGCCTCGGCGTGATGAGCAGCGGCGCCACGGATAGCGACGGCTTGCTGCGCCTGAAACACGTCAGCCCCGAGCGTTCGTTCGTGATCGGCGAGGACGAAGAGGGCGGGGTGTTCGTCTCCGAAAATTTCTACTACGACAGCGAAATCTACGACACCAAACTCTATGCCTTCACCGACCGGCCGTTGTATCGGCCGGGGGATTGGGTGTCGCTGAAAATCGTCGGACGTGAATTCAAGAACGCGCGGGACTCGGTGCAGCCAACCGCTGCCGACATCAACGTGACCGTGCTCGATGCGACTGGCACGGCGCTGCAATCCCTCGATTTGAAGCTCGATTCCAGGGCCGGCACCCAGGGCCGTTTCCAGTTGCCGGACAACGCCGTGGCCGGTGGTTATGAACTGCGTTTCAACTACAGGGATCAGGCCTACAGCAGCGCCTTCCGCGTCGCCGAATACATCAAGCCGCACTTCGAGATTTCGCTCAATCTGGCCAAACAGGATTACCGTACTGGCGAACCGGTCAAGGGTAGCCTTGTGTTGCTGTACCCGGACGGAAAACCGGTGGCCAATGCGAAATTGAGCCTGAGCCTGCGCGCTCAACAGCTGTCGATGGTCGACAACGAACTGCAATACCTCGGGCAATTTCCGGTGGAGCTGACCAGTACCGAATTGACCACCGATGCCAAGGGCAACGCGTCCCTCGATTTGCCGGCCGCCGATAAACCGAGTCGCTACATGCTCACGGTGTTTGCCAGCGACGGCGCGGCGTATCGGGTCAAGACCACCAAGGAAATCCTCATCGATCGCGGTGCGGCCAATTTCCGCTTGAGTGCGCCCCGGCGCTTCAGCGCGGTGGGTGACAAGGTAGCCTTCAGCTATACTCGCGAAGGCGAGCAGGTCGAAGCCGTTGCGCCTGGCAGTTACGGCTGGGTGCGCCTGGAGGACCAGAGCACCGGCGAAGGCAAACTCGCGGCAACCGACAAAGGTTTCACCCTGGCCTTTGACCGGCCGGGCACCTACAACCTGATGCTCAAGGATGAGCACGGTCGTGTGGTCGGCGCCACCGGGCATTCGGTCACCGGCGAAGGTGTCAAGGCCGTACCCGGCACGGTGGAAATCGTCCTCGACAAACCCGAGTACCAGGCCGGCGATGAAGCGCTGGCGTTGATCACTTTCCCGGAACCGGTCAGCGATGCCTTGCTGTCACTGGAGCGCGACAAGGTCGAGGCGACCGCGTTGCTGTCCAGGGGCGGCGACTGGCTGAAGATGGAAAAACTCAGCGATACCCAATACCGCGCGCGCATCCCGGTGAAGGACGGTTTCGCACCGAACCTGACCTTCTCGGTGCTGTACACCAAGGGCGGCCAGTACAGTTTCCAGAACGCCGGCATCAAGGTGATCACGCCACAGATCGACGTGGCCATCGCCACTGATAAGGAAACCTACCAGCCGGGTGAAACCGTCTCGGTGGACCTGACCACCCGGTTCGCCGGCAAGCCGATGCCCGCGCACCTGACGGTCAGCGTCGTCGATGAAATGGTCTACGCCCTGCAACCTGAAGTCGCGCCGAGCATCGACCAGTTCTTCTATCACCCACGGCGTAACAACGTGCGCACCAGCGCCAGTCTGTCGTTCATCAGTTATGACGTCGCCTTGCCGGGCAGCCCCGGTGCACCGGGCAAGGCCAATCGCAGCGAGCGCGGCGTGAAGGTGCTGGAGCGGCCGCGTCGCGAGGACGTCGACACGGCTGCGTGGCAGCCTGAATTGCTGACCGATGCCAACGGCAAAACCCGCTTCACCTTCAAGATGCCCGACTCCCTGACCCGCTGGCGCATCACCGCCAGGGCCATCGCCGATGACGGTCAGGTCGGGCAGAAGAAGCAATTCGTCCGCTCGGAAAAACCGCTGTACCTGAAGTGGAGCGGGCCGAGCCGATTCCGCGCCGGCGACAAACCGGACCTTGGCGTATTTGCTTTCAGCCAGACCGAGAAACCGGTCAAGGCCGAACTGGTGACGCATTACGCCGGCAACGAGCAGCGCGTGCCATTGACCTTGAACAGCGGCATCAACTACATCCCGTTGCCGGCCTTTGAGCTGGCGAATGGCGAGTGGAGCGCCGAGCTGGTGCAGGACGGCAAAACCGCTGATGCCCTGGCGGTGCGCCTGACCGCGACCGGTGAAGGCTGGCAAGTGACGCAATCGCAGAGTCTCGAAGTGGGCGGGGGCGATACGCCGCTGACGTTGCCGGCAGACGCCAGTGATGTTCGCCTGCGTCTGGATGACAGTCCGCAAGCATTGTTCCGTTCTGCCCTCGACGACCTGTTGAGCTACCCCTACGAGGGCGTCGAGCAGACGGCCAGTCGCCTGTTGCCGTTGAGCATCGCCTACCCGACGCTGGCGACGAATCCGCAGATCCGCGATCGCTTGCGCCTGATCATGCAAAACAGTCGCCTGCGCCTGATACAAATGGCCGGCCCTTCGGCATGCTTCACCTGGTGGGGCATGGACGGCGAGCCAGATGCGTTCCTCACCGCCTACGCCTATTACGCCGACTGGCACGCCAGTCAGGTGCTGGAACTGAGCCTGCCGCCGGAGCATTGGCAGCGGGTGCTGGAGGTCTACGCCAAACAGGCGAACAACACGCCGCTGTTGCAGCGGGCGCTGATTCTGTCGTTTGCCAAACAGATGCAATTGCCGGTGAACACCTTGCTCAGCGGTTTGATGGACGATCTGGCGAAGGCCGGCGAGGGTAATGCCGCCAACCTGCTGGAGGACGGCGAAGACAGCCTCGTCATGAGCGATCCGGATTCGGCGCTGGGCCTGGCCGCAGCACGCGTCTTGACCGCCTCGTTGGCCAAGCAGTCGAAGGTCAATCTGCCGGACGCTTTCAAGCGGCAACTGGCCGACGCACAACAGCGTCTGGCAGTCAGTTCCCAGCCGTTTGCCGAAGCGCTGAACCTGTCGCTGCAACCCTTCGATCAGGCTCACGTTCAGGCATTGCTGCAGCGTTTGCTGCCGCAGCAATCCACGCTGGAACGTGCGTTGGCGTTGACCTGGCTACAACACAGCATCGAGCAGGCCGCGCCGGCCGTTGCTTTGAAACCGGGCGAGGGCTGGAAGCCGGAACAGGGCGCTACCGGCGAGACCTATTGGGTTTGGCAAGGCGCACAGTTGCCGAACGTGTTGTCACTGACCGGCGCGCAAGAGCGTCCGCTGCGTGCAGCATTGAGCTACCGGAGCCAGCAGCCTGTGGTCGATCCGATGGCCGTGACCATCACCCGTCGCCTGTCGCGTCTGGTACCGGGGGATGAAGCCTTCACCTTCAAGCTCGAGGCGGTCGGCAACGCGCCGCTGTCCAGCGATAACCTTTATCTCGACGAAGTGATCGTCACCAGCAAAGCCACCAGACCGCTGCGCTACGGCCTGCTGGAAGTGCCGTTGCCACCGGGCGCGGATGTCGAGCGCACGACCTGGGGCATCAAGCTCATGGGCAAGGCCGGCACCGAGCCGACAGCGCTGGAGAAGGCGCGGTTCGAACCGGGGCAAATGGCTTATGCCGTTCCGGTCGACGCCTTGAGTGGCGAATTGCGTCTGCGGCATCTGGTGCGATTCTCGCAGAAGGGGCAGTTCAACTTGCCGCCGGTGCGATTCACCCAAGTGTATGCGCCGCAGCATCAGGCGATGGAACAAAAGCCAGCCCTTGGCCAGGTCACGGTTCACTGACGTGCACAGGCTTCTGATGGCTTGTCTGCTGTGTTTGATCCCTGCGCTGGCGACAGCGCAGGACGAACCGCTGCGCCTGGCTTTCAAGGATGATTTGCTGTCGTTGAATCGAACTCAGGTGATCAGCCGCGAGCCGCTGCCGCAGACGTTGCAGACGCCGCTGGGCAGCGTGTGGAAGTTGTTCGTCTACGCCTGGCTGGTCGATAGCGGTGCACACGAGTCGCCTTATGAATGTCGCGGCCAGTCGAAGGACGAGGTTTATTGCTGCACGGCAGGCGGCAGGATCGAGCGCGATCAGGCGTTGGTGAAGTCATGCGGTTTGTATTTCGAACCCGCGCGGTTGGGCATCAGCGATGCCGACTGGCGAGCCTATTGGCAGACGCGGCAGGCGCCGCGATGGTTGCTGGACTTGCCTAAGCTGCAACCTGCTACTCGGGTTTCAGTGGCAGAGTTGTTGAAGGTGCTTTCGGTACTGCCAGCACAGGATCAAGCCCGGCGTGTGTTGCTCGATGTGGTGCTTAATGCCGCTGATGGCCATGTCGTCGGCGAACTCGGAAGCCGCCTGCGGGTGAAGACCTGGAGCTGGTTGGCGGATCAGGATGCAACCTCGCGCCAGGGTGGGTTTGCCGGTTGGGTGGCGGATGGCACTCCGGTCTGGGCCGGAGGACGGGGCACCAGTCAGCGGGTACTGCGTGATTACGCACAGGCATTGTCTACGGCGATGCCTGTTGCATGGCCTGCGGATGCAGGGAAATGCGTAGAAGTCGACCTGTTCTCCCGCTACCCGCTTCGGCGCGTGCTTTCGGAGGGCACCGCGGTGACTTCCGGAGCGTTGCAGGGCGACTACCGCGTTGAATTCGCCAACGGTAATGCGCTGGATATCCACAGCGACGGCGAACTGTTTCTGCTGAACGACAAGCTCGTGGCTCGCCTGGATCGCGAAGAGTACGTTGCCCGTGTTCTCCAGCGCGAAGCCAGCGCCGAACCGGTCGAAGCCGCCAAAGCCCTGGCCGTGGCCATCCGCACGTACCTGCTGCAAAACGCCACGCGCCGTGGTGACTGCCTGAGCATCGACGACAGCAGCAGCCGGCAGCGGGTCGCGCCGCGTCCGGCGGCGCCCGGGGCTCGCGACATCGCCGCGTGGACCAGCGACCTGGTTCTGGCCGGCAGCGCCGTCACCTACCATTCCGATCAACCCGGCCCGGACAGACTGTCCTGGCAGCAAGCCGTCACTCAGGCCCAGGCCGGTCAGCGCTACGACGCCATCCTGATGCACGCCTACCCGCGCGCCAGTCTCAGCCGCTGGGACAACCCGGTCGCGTCCTGCGAAGCATTGCCCGCCGCACAGGAATGGCTGCAGAAACAACGGCGCGGCTGGCGCCCAATGCTTGAAAGCGAAACGGGCTACAACGAAGTCAGCACCTTCGCCGTATGCCGCCTTGCCTTCGGTCGCCCCTATGTCGACCGCGAACGTCAGCGAATCTACGTGCGTGGCGCGCAGACACTGCAAGACCGCCTCGACCTGACCCACGAATACCTGCACCTGGCCTTCGAAGCACACCCCAACGGCCAGGATGAAACCTACATCGAAGGGCTCGCCCGCCACCTCTTGCTGGAATAGGCCATGAAACTCCGTTATCCACAGGTCTTGCTGTTGCTCTGTTCGCTGGTGGCGCTGTCATCGGTGATGGCGGCCGACAGCGTCAAGCTCGACACCCCCGCAGGTGGCTGGCGCACCGGCGCGCCCGAGGGCGAAGGGGAAAGCTTCCGGCAAACCGTCAACTACCCGGCCTCGTCGGTGAACACCCCGACAGGGCAGGCCAATACCGCTCGCATCAGCGGGCAGATCAAGGCCACAGCCAAATCGACAGAGCCCGGTCGACTGATCGTCAACGGGGTGAGCATGCCGCTGAAAATCGACCCGGCCGGCCGTTTCGACCGCCCGTTTTCATTCCCCAACGGCAGCAACAGCGTCGAGGTTCGCAGCCCTGATGGCCAACAACGTCACCGCACGCAATTGCTCAACAGCAGCGGTGGCGCGACCCCGGCCAAGTTGCGCGTATTGCTGTCCTGGGACAGCGACAATACCGATCTCGACCTGCACCTCATCACCCCCGACGGCGCGCACATCTGGTACGGCGACCGCGTCGTCCCCAACGGCGCAGCGCTCGACGTCGACGTCACCACCGGCTACGGCCCGGAAATTTTCGCCATGCCCGCGCCGATCAAGGGGCAATATCTGGTGTATGTGAACTACTTCGGTGGCGGGTACAGCAGTGATGAGGAGGGGCAGGAAGACGCGGTGCAAGCGCTGACCACGGCGCAGGTAACGGTGATTACCGAAGAGGGGACGCCGAGCGAGAAGATGGAGACGTTCCTGGTGCCGATGCGTGCGGTGGGGGAGCTGACGTTGGTGAAGGGGTTTAGTTATCCGTGAGGGGGATAGTGACAGCAGTGCTGACACTATTCGTTTTACTTGTCGCAGCAGTGCTGCGACAAATTCAAGTGCTGAGCAGTTCACTTTCTTTCAGGCATTAAAAAGCCGGCTTGTGGCCGGCGTTTTGTTTGTTCGCTGCTGTTCGCTATTTTCCGTAAATGATAGATTTAACAGGGGTTTGAGGCTAGGCTTCGTCCGCAGGTGTCCATTTTTAATCGTTTATTTCCGGATGAAAGTGGGGGATCAATTGGGGGAACAATTGATGTTCCCCCACTGGGGGGAGAGTCTAATGGGTAAGCTGAATCCAAAGCAGGTCGAGAATCTGGCAGCGCCAGGCACCTATGAAGATGGAGATGGGTTGCGCTTGGTGGTGAAAGCGAGCGGGCGCAAATCTTGGGTCTTGAGATTCCAGATTGCTGGTAAGCGTCGTGAGATGGGCTTAGGTAGCTATCCCGAGATTGGTTTGAAGGCGGCACGTGTAGAAGCCAGTGCCAAACGTGGGCAGTTGATGGCAGGTACTGACCCCTTGGCAGCTCGTGATGCAGAGCGCGAATTGCAAAAGCAGGCGCAGCGAATAAAGGATGCTCGGCAGATCTCATTCGAAGGATTGGCGATCGAATACCGGGACGCACATGGAGCGGGTTGGTCGGATAAGTGGCGTAGAGGATGGCTGCGCAAGCTGGAGCTTTATGTGTTTAGCAGTATCGGTAAATTGCCCGCCTGCGATATCCAGACCGAACACGTCCTCAGGGTGCTGCAACCCATATGGGCGAGCAAAACACGTACAGCCGACGAGGTCCGAGGGCAGATTGAGCAAGTGCTGGACGCTGCGAAGGCAAGAGGCTTAAGGGAGGGAGAAAACCCCGCACGGTGGCGCGGACACTTAGAAAATTTGCTGAGCAAGTCTGAAAAGAAGAGGGCTCGGAAACGCCAGAATTTCCCGGCAATGGAGTGGAAAGAGGTACCAATGCTCATGCGCAAATTGGCGCAGAGCAACAATTCGCGAGACTCAGTCGCAGCGCGCTTGCTGATCATGACCGGGGCTCGTTCGCATATGGTACGTCTGGCTACTTGGAGTGAGTTCGATCTTCAAGAAGGAGTTTGGTCGCTTTCGTCTGAACGCATGAAAGCCGGTAAAGCGTTCAATATCCCCCTGGCTCCCGAAGTCATTAAGATGCTTCAAACTCTGCCGCGAGTTGAGGGAAGTCAGTTCTTGTTTCCAGGTCAGGGCAAAAGCGGAGCGATGCACGCGAACGCTATTCGCAACCTATTGCATGGGTTGGGACATAACGATATTACCCGGCATGGCTTTCGCAGTTCGTTTCGGGATTGGGCGGGAGAGCGAACCAATTTTCCACGCGAGGTTTGCGAGCTTGCACTGGCCCATGACGAGCGCGGCCAAACCGAAGGTGCTTATTCAAGGTCAGACTTTTTCGAGAAGCGTCGCGCGCTGATGAATGCTTGGATTAAGTACATCACTTCGAAGCCAGCGGCGAACGTCATCAGTGCAGACTTCAAACGTGCCTGAGGGGGCTGTCGCACGCCATAAAGCCCCGGATGTTTGAGGAAAAGAAAAAGCGGGCTCCAAAATCACCCGCTTTTTCGAATGGGTCAGCGGCCAACTTCCAGCAGCTCACGGCGGACAAATCTTTACATCAGTCCGCTAGCCGGAACAACGGCTATCCATGGTGATATTAGAGTCGGCCCGCAAACCAATTTCCGAATAGTCCAGCTGACATGCTAATCACGACCAGTAGCAAAGTGCGGGCTGTCTCTGAATAGCCTCGCCTATTCAGAAGCAGAGCAATCCAGCTGGTGTGAATAGCACAAATGATGAGTGCTATCACCTCAGGTATGGGCAGGATATTTTTAAGTAAGCCGACTGTGGAAAAAGTCAGGAACAGCAGCGACACCCAAAGCAGCAGCAACCGCTGGTGGGGCTTAATGCTCATTTACGCTCTCCCTGTATATTCCACAGACGCCTGGGGGAGGGCGGCGATCTTTGTCGCCAAATTTTGCTCGGTTAGAGCGCGGATGTGTGCATCCCAGCCGCTGCGCCGATTTAGCTCGGTGACCAAGAGTTCGATCTGAGCATCAGGCAGGGCTGGATGTGGTGGAAGGACTTCGAGGGGCATTCCCAGCAGCCAAGGAATAGCCACCAGTTGGAGATGTGCCAGACTCTCTGCTCTGCGTGCTGACCATACCCGCCAGCCGTCTCGGCCATAGGGCATGAGCTGTTTGATCAACTCTTCGATTTCTGCAGATGTTGCATAGGCGTTCAACATTAAAAAGCCCTCGATCATTGTGATGAGGGCTTAGTTTCGAGGCATAAATAGTGTGTCACTAGCCTTTAATGTGGATCGCAGCTGGCACTGATAAATCATGGTGGACGGGGGGGCAATCATCGATCCTGCAGCTCTGATTGGGAAATTGCACAGACTGCCCCACCTGTTTGCATTCGACCTGACCAGCCATTTGCATCGGACGTGACCACCACGCCTCGTGGCAATGATCGGCAGAGAAAGCTATCTTTGAAACGATGCCACGCTTACAATTCGCCACCATATCTATCTTCTCTTTCTTGTCTCGGCGCTAGAAAAACGATGGCTAAACCGTTTGTCAGGTCACAAGCATTCACGCACTGGCTTGTGTGCGTGTTCGTCACGCTCCTACTTCCCTTGGCTCCGCTAGGCATTGAAGCTTTTGCCTATAATGGCCATATCTCACTCACAAGCCTGATGCTTGCCGCCGGTATTTACACGATCAGCACCGGCTTGATCTCTAGAGATTCGCTTTTGGCCTCGTCTTCTTTAGTCGTGGCGGTTGTTTTTATGGGCATGTATGGAGTCATACTTGCCCGAGGTGGAGACATGACATACAAGTCGTATTTCACGAGTGAAACATATTTCTCCGATGTAGTGATACTTTTAGCTATGATTTGCAATGCACTGGTTAAGTTTAAGTATCATGTAATTGAAGTAAGGCCTTTTGATGATTTTTCCTTGGGGAAAAGCTAATGGAAGACTTTTTGAGTGTCTCCGCTTTGATTCCATTAATAGTATCTATATTTGCAGTTGCGGTGTCATCTTTCAAGGTTAAATCGAGAATTATGGCGGAGAAGCATTTTATTAGTGCGATTAGATCGCAAATAGATGATAGTGTTATTGAAGTGCCTGCTAAGACGACAACTGCTTCTACGTCTCAAGATGGCTCTGAAAGACATTCTCCCCTACCTGATCCCCAGTTGTTAAATGACTGGAAGGCCTCAGATGGTCATGGCGCGGTTACTATAGTGTGGAAGAATGGCGATGACCATTCTGTATATAGAATGCCGCCGTCATCCGCTCTTGATAAAGAAGAGTTGCGCAAAAAATATAAACTTATCTATGGCGCACTTCTTAGGTCTTCAATGGATGGTGCGAACGAGTTTTCTTTGGTGCAAGACGCGCTTCACACACTAAATGAAAGTGACAGGAAGAAAATCGAATCGACTTTGGAGAATAATACCAGTAAAGGTCGGCGGCGCTACTTGAGCACGGTTTTTAGAGATGCAATGAAAACAGCGCATTGACTTAAAGAGAGCGGGGTGAGCCGCTCTCTTTTCGTTCAGTATATACAAATTTTTTCAGGGCTTGTTTTAGTCGAAAGCATACTGCGGCGACTGACAGCAAGTGACCGTTTGTAGCCGTACTCTGCCGATCATGGTTACATCCGATCCGGAATCACTTCAAAATTCATTTCCCGGCCCATCGCCAGGATTGTCGTTTGGCTTGGTTGGTTTCCGTGAATCATCGCGACTCAGTCGCTCAACAAGACGAAGTGTCTGTTGGAACCCTGGCCTCTTGTTCCGACGGGGACGCTCTAGTGGTGGACGTCGCATGATCATTTACCTCCCTAGGTAAATAGTTGTGATTTGAACTCGTTCATGGCCTAGCTCACGGGAAATCAACTGGCGAGCGTCTGCGTCCGAGAGTTTTCCGGTCATTGCAGTCTTGCTGCTGATACTGGAATCATCGAGTTGCACGCGCAGAGCCACAGGGGCGGACTGGCCAGTCAGCTCCCGGTAACGGGCTTGGGCATATGCATGGCGTAAACCATGCGCGCGGCTAATGCGAGCGGTCGACAATTGCCGCTCGTAAATTTTCAGATGCTGGATGTAACTTCGTTGCGCTGGAATGAGTGATCCTTTCCCGGTCAGGGCGCGTACCTGATTCAGGAGCTCACGCTGCTCTGGCATGCGAACCTCAAGCTCTCTGGGACGTCCCCCTTTGGTCCAGCTGGCCTGCAGGACTAATCGGTCACCCTGCCACGCCTGGTTGACGATTAGCTTGAGGCTTTCTTCGCGGCGCAGTCCGAATTGCTCCTGCAGGCGCAGAGACAGTTGGATATGCGGATCAGTGATTTTGTCCATCTGAGCCTCGCTGAGGCTGATGGCCTTGGACTCCTTGGCGACGTACTGGCGCTTCTCAATCCCTAGCTGCTCGTTGGTGATTCCTGCAACACCAAACTTGGCTACCTTTTCGGCTGCCCAGCGCAAATGGGCTACCCGGTTTTTGATCGTGCCAGCAGTCAGTTTTTCTGATTGCCAGTGCCTGACCAGCGCCGCAATGTGACGCTGAGCAATGCCGTTGGCGCGCAGGTTGCGAAATCCCAACTCACGCTGTAGTTGGTTTGCCGCTTGCTTCAATACAGCGCGGCGAGCCGCCTGAGTGGCATGCGATCCGTCGCGGTTACGGGAGCACAACTTTATCCAGTCGTGACGTAGTGTGTTGTTGCTCATTTGATGTCCGTCGGTTTATCGATTCGGTAAGTGATAAGCCTCTGTCCATCCACGAATATGGCTGGAGGCACGCTAGGCAGCATGCAAATGAGGCGCGACGACACGGGGTGGCTGATAAGCCAGTCATCTGGTCAGCCCCTGTTGGGTGCTGCAGGTGACGAGAGGGCGCGACTACGTCAGCAAGCCCTGGCCCGGTTCCGCCGGGGGCGGGGTCTTGAAGTACTACAACCCTAGCCGACCAGCCAGAGAGGCTCCTGCGTTGCTGCATATCGCGCCGGAGAGATCGCGAAATGCCCTAAGTAACGCCCAGGGATACGGCTCATTGGGCTAGAGCTCGCCTGCGCAAGTTACTTCTACTGATTCGCGCGATTCAGTAGCCCAACAATCCAGTCGGCGGGCCCTTGGGTAATCCATTCCCGATCTTGGGGATTGGGAATGCCGCTGTTTTAACGACCGACGGGGTCGGGCGGATACCTCCGTTCTGACGCGCCAAGTCAGAACGCCCCTCTTGCCATCTGCCGGTATCGGGGGTACCGGTGTGTTGCTGTCAACGATCACGAATGGCGTGCTCGCTGGCAGCGATGGCGGTCGTCCGAGAATGGCTCGGATATTCCGCCACCTCTCATCTGCTGGATACCGAATGGCGGTATTTTGCAGATGACTAAGGTTCGTTGGTCTCTCATCACTACCTCGTCACCATTCAGTAGTTACCTGAGTGATGATCCTCGGCGCGCGATCTAGAGAAGAGAATAATTGCTAAAAAAATAAAAATCGAGGACACGATGTCCACAAATCAACAAAAAATTGGTTGGTTTTTGCGATCGGATAGTTTGTGCATTGCGAGGATTTTCTGGTCGTGCGGAGCCACCGCGCTCGCCAATGCTTCGCGTCACTACCCGGCCCGCGGCCTACTAGTGACGCGAAGCCATAACAGGCTGTACCCCTACATGCGGTTTTTCAGATGCAAGCAGAGTATGTGGCGGTTCGTGAAAATTACCCATTGCGGGCTTCTGACACAGAGAAACCAGCCCTAGGCTTTTGGCTCAACATTGAATTGGAGATAATTAATGAGCCTGGCTGATGTCGATATGTTGAAGAAGACCTTGGTGCTGCTAGCGCTGACATTCGCGCTGGCATTCATGCTGCGCGGATGTGGTGGAGATAGTGTCCTCGAAAGCGGGCCGCCTAGGTTCGACAGCACCAACAAAGCTGCAATAGACGCTTCTGTAAAAAAGGTTCGCGACAGCCTGACCGCACATGATGCAGTGGCTTTGAGGGAGGATTTTGAGCTTCTCGCGCGATATTTCAATTCGCCGAAGAACCAGCTGGGCACCACGTTAGATAAGTGGATTAACGGGAAAACAGCTGAGGAAACACACCTGTTGGCGTTAAGAGTTCGCGCTGGTGGATTCCGCTAATCCCTGAGAACGGCTTTCGGATGGCTGGTGGCGAATTTTCATTCACTAGAAACAGTAAAGCCCACGATTCGTGGGCCTTACTGTTTTAGCAATCCGCGTGTAATGCCTGGAAAGGCGGCGACAGACCGCAGTTACGGAAGCTTGGGCAGCTACTGCGAGAGCAGGGCGAATGGCGCAATAGCCTGTCGTGTTGATTCAGTTGCTCAAGAACCGCTCTAGGCCATAAGGCCTAGAGGTTGGTGGTGCTTCTGATCAGGCTAATCAAGCGCATGAAGTCAGCGTTGTTACTGTCGCTTTTCCAGCGATTGGCAAAGCGGCAGACGATCTGCAGGTTGCCAGGGGCATAGTGGCCATCGCTGTTGATGCGGTCGAGAGAGCACAGCCGTTCGTCATCGTCCTGCGCCCGGTCCAGCTGCATCGGTATGCCCGTGAGCGCGCACAGGCCTTCTTGCATGTGGTAAAGCTCTTCAATGTAGAGCTGTAGTTCTTCTTCGTCTGGGAAGCCGAAATCTTTGTTCTTGGCCCAGCGGACTACTTCTTGGCCGTTGGACTGTTGTGTGGTTTCCCACGCGGTGCGTGCCATCCGGTATGCAGCAACTTTGAGGTTGCTAAACGAGCTCACAGGTCCCGCTTTACGCACGGCCGTTTTTTCTCGCCACTCTCGGCGCTCATGCCATGGGGTCAGGTCGTTCCCATGGACAAGTGCCAATGCATATTCCGCATAATCGGGGGATAGCTGCTGAAGGGTGGCTTCGGTTGAAAGGAAGTCCCACGCCTTAGGATGCAGCGCGCTCCATTCCAGTCGACTACCGATCAAGCTGATTTTTGCCCAGGGTTTGCAGGGCTTATGGCACAAGTAGACAGGCTTGGGAGGCTTGCCGCTGGGGTCTTCGCCAAGTTCAAAGGCTGGGGCGTCAGGTAGCGACTCGGTCCACCACAGATCATTCTTCTCGCGGTGAATCCAGATATCGCCGGATGTTTGCGCAATGATGGTCATCAAGTTGAACCAGCGTGATACCACCCCCAGTGTCGGAACCATGCCTCGAGCGGTTTTCTCATGTTTCAGTGTGGTCTCGATAAAGCCTTCACGGTCGCCCGCAGCCCAGAAGCTATGGGTCTTTTCGGCGTTCATGGTGGCAACGGTCGAACGACGAAGGCAGTTGGGCCACTCGTAGTTTTCACGGCCGAAATTGGCGATGAACACCCGCTTCATTTGCTTTTTCTTCCTCGCTTGGACTTGGGCGCGGCGGCGCGTTGGGCTTGGATGCGTGCCAGCAGCACGCTAGCCGATTCGTCGTTGGGGTCTTGTGGCACCAATTCGCCACGAAAGGCTTTGGCCAGGATGCTTTGGCTCAGGTGGTCGATACGGTTTTTGGCTGTGTCTACTTTGGCTTCGAGTTGGTCGGCATAAGCGAACAGTTGTTCGACGCGACGGACGATTTCGGATTGCTCTTGAATTGAAGGGATGCTTACTTGGAACTCGCGGATAATTTTCGCCGGTAGCTGAGGCTGAGCTGATCCGCTTCGTTGAGTGTCAATTAGCTTCTGGAATGAAGGGGACGCGATTAACATCTTGAAAAACTCATTTTCCAAAGCGGGTTCAATTTTTCTGAGAATCAACATTCCGGAATTTATGCGTACAACGTCGAATGGTACGTTTGCGTCATACGAAGCAACATTGCCCAGTGTTCCTCGGGTCGTTATTACAATATCGCCGCGAGAAAGTGTTCCACTTCGCAAAAGCTCGTGTTTTTTCTTTGAAATGAAGGCGTTCTCTTGGAACTCAAAGCCGTATTTCCTCACGTTTTTGGTTGAAAGAAATAAGCAGTATTCGCTTTCTTGATAGTCTTCTTTTTTGGGGTAGTTGGGGCCCCTGTCGCCATCAATGAGCTTGAATAGTTCGCCGATTGTTCGCTCTTGGAAATCTGGTGCATGGTTATCTTCATGCCACTCCTCCGTCAACCTCCCAGATACCGCAGCAGCAAGGACGGATTGGCGGAAGCGTTTTAGCAAAGCTGGAATGGCGTCGATGCGGGTTTTGAGGGGGTCGACCTGGGCCAGCAGTTCATCGAGTTTTTGGGCGATGCGTTTTTGTTCGGCAAGTGGCGGCAGCGGGATTTCATGTTCACGAATATCTGCTGACTTGACCGCCGGATAGAGCGCCCCCTGAACTTTTGCGCACATGGCATCAACAAAATGAATCGATCTCACGGCAGAAAAAATCCAGCGAGGTTCTATTTCAATGGGTTTCAACACATCGAAGCCAGTCGAGGCGATGCAGCCGTTGTGTTGTTCACCAATTAACGCAACAGCATTCAAGTTGGGTCGAGTCATTGAAACGATGACATCGCCTTTCTCAACAAGCTTACGTGCTCGACTTGGAGCGTCAGCACCAAGTAGCTGCTGCGGTTTCGATACTTTTTTTAGATCCCGGTCAATGCTTGTGATATCGATGTAGGTGATCACCTCATCTGCGTGGGGTATGTGCTGCACTGGTAGCTTGCAAAGGTCACTTAGGGCCGCAAGAGCCCATCCGCTTGGTAACTTACTCATCCCCAACCTCCTGAGTCATCACCAACCCCATCACTTCCGCCATCAACTGCTTCTGCGCCGCCGCTTCATCACCGGCACCCAACGCCTTCATCAATTCTTCCAGCTCATGCAGGGCCTCGGTTAGTTCGGCCATGGCTTCGCCGGCCAGCACTTCTGGGGCGGGCAGGTTGTTGGCGTCGAGGCTGTCGGCGTCTTTGAGCCAACTCATATCCAGTGAGTCGCCGCGCTCGCGAATCTGCTCGCGGGTGAATACGCGGAAGCGGCTGAGTTCGCCAAGGCCTTCAACGTTCTCGGCGCGCGGACTATTGCCATTCGGATCATCCCCGTAGGCATCCTCGAATGGCTTGAGATGGGCGGCGCCGAACGGGGTGCGCTTACCGAAGTTGGGCATATTGCTGCGCAGGTCGTAGACCCATACTCGTTTGGTGCAGCTTTCATTCTGTTGTGGATTGTCCGGGCTGCCTTTTTGGAAGAACAGCACGTTCGTCTTCACGCCCTGGGCGTAAAAGATGCCGGTAGGCAGGCGCAAGATGGTGTGCAGGTTGCACTTGTCCAACAGGTCGCGGCGCACGTCTGTGCCGACGCCGGCTTCGAACAACACGTTGTCGGGCAGTACTACGGCCGCGCGGCCGCCGGGTTTGAGGCCGCGATAGATATGCTGGAGGAAGGCCAGCTGCTTGTTGCTGGTGCGGTAGGTCAGGTCGTCGCGGGTCGGGCCGCCGCCGCCCTTGGCGGTGCCAAACGGTGGATTGGAGAGAATCACATCGACCCTGGGCAGGCCCGCGCCCACCTGGCCGAGGGCGTTGCCCAGGTGGACGACGCCCTCGTCATCGCCTTCCATGCCGTGTAGCAGGGTGTTCATCAGTGCCAAACGGCGGGTGCCGGGCACCAGTTCTATGCCGACAAAGGCGCGACTGCGCTGGAAGCGGCGGGCCTTCTCATCCAGCGTGTAGAGGTCGTCGGTGTGGCTCTTGATGTAGGCGTCGGCGGCAATCAGGAAGCCGGCGGTACCGGCGGCCGGGTCCTGGATGGTTTCGCTGGGCTGTGGGCGGATGCAGCGGATGATGCTGTCGATCAGTGGGCGTGGGGTGAAGTACTGGCCTGCGCCGGATTTGGTTTCGCTGGCGTTCTTTTCTAGAAGGCCTTCGTAGAGATCGCCAAGTCCGTCTTCACGGGCGCTGAACCAGTCGATGCCATCAAGGCTCTTGATCAGTTGCTCAAGGTGGCGCGGTTCCTTCAGACGGGTCTGGGCGTCGGCGTATATGGCGGCGATCAGCGGGTCGCTGTTCTTACCCAGATCCAGCAGCATCTGCCGGTAATGGTTGAGCAGGGTGAGCCCGGACTTCCCTTCGAGGTCGGGCCAGCGGGCACCGACGGGCAACTTGTGGGCGAAGTCGGAGTTGTTCTGCACCTGCTCGTATTCCATCTTGATGAACAGCAGCAGAACCAGCTCGGTGACGTAGTCGCTGTAGTTGATGCCGTCGTCGCGGAGGACGTCGCAAAGGTTCCAGAGTTTTTGGACGATATCGCTATTGGTCATGGGGCTCTCGTAGAAATTGAATGTGCTGGTGTAGGAGCGAATTCATTCGCGATGGGGGCGACGTAATGTGGCCGTTGATCGTGGCTAAATCTGCTCGTGCAAAGACGTGTGCTGGGAGTGCGGTAGTAACTGCCGCGGAAGTCGAGGATGCTCAACCCGTCTGCGGCCAAAGGTTGTCGTTCAGCGCTTCTATGACGTGATCGAGGTGGCCAGCGAGTAGCTTGTCCAGCCGCTTGGCGCCGCCATCTTGGGCAAAGTTTCGGTTGAGCACTTCATGGTCGAGTACCACTTCGTGAGTCAGTTGCTTGGCCAGGCGATCCAGCCATTTGCGCTGCACTGGCGTCCAGGAATGCAGGCCGTAGATCTTCTGCATGGCGTTGTTTACACGCTGCTCGAAGGGCAGGAGTGCTTCGCCGATGGCGGCCTGGCGAATGTAGCCAACGATGCTTGCGGCGATTTCCTGGTTGGTCTGATTACGCCAGGCGCTGCTCAGGTTCGCCTCGCTGTAGCCGTTCTTGTCCAGCAGTAGGCGGACCTCGCGAAGCTGTTCACGGGTGAGATCTTTGGGGCGATTGACTACCACGCCGAGCGCGACGGACTGGTTGAGTTGGTTGTGAATGAACTGGTGGAAGCTCTCCAGGTAATCCTGCGGTTTCTGGTTACTGCCATAGTTTTGCTCGCGCAACATCAGCTCGTCGCTGTGAGTGGCAATCACCGGATAGTTTTCCGAGCCCAGCAGGGCGCTGACCTCGGCCAGTTGGCCAAGCAGGTGGCTGTGCTGGCGTACGAAGTTGGCGGCCTGCTGCGGGCCGAGGTCTTGCAGGTGCCTGTGCAATTGCGCCGGTGCAACACCCCAGGCGTCCTCCAGTTCATTGAGTTTCTTCTGCAACGTTGGCTTGGTTTCGGCCTTGTGGCCGGCCTTGCGCAGGATACGCATCACGCGTTGGCTCAGTTGGTCGAGGACGTCATGGGCGTGACTACTGCCTTCTACGTTGCCGGGAGCGTCGAAACTGCCGCCATGGGTCAGCTCGCTGACCAACTGCTCCAGCGTTACGTTGGGGTTCTTCACCAGCGGCTTCATGGTGTCGACTTCTTCCAGGCTGGCGTAGAGGTCGACGGGGTCGTAGATGCGGAACACGGTCTTGCCGATGTCGTCACAGCGGCGGGTCGCGCGGCCTTTCATCTGCTCGTAGAGGATGCGCGAGCGCACGCGACGCATGAACACCAGGTTGCAGATCGCCGGCACGTCGATGCCGGTGGTGAGCAGGTCGACGGTGATGGCAATGTTGGGGGTGCGCTCGTTTTTGTAGCGGCGGATAAGTTGTTCGACCTTATCGCTCTGGCCGGTGATGATCTCCACGCTGGCCTGGTTATATTGATCTCCGTGCAGGTCCTTGAAGGCGTCGTCCAGCAGGTTTTTGATTCGTTCGGCATGGGCTTGATTGACGCAAAAGATCATGGTCTTCTCTTCGCCCTGTGGGTCCAGCTCCTGAGCCAGCTGCTCACAGATCACCTTGTCGAAACCGGGAGTGATGACCCGTCGGTTGAAGGACTCGATGTTGAAGTCTAGTTCGTCTTCCAGTTCGGCTACATCGACTTCCCCGGTCTGGGTGTTGATTACGCTGACACTATCGCCCTTGGCGAAATGAATGCCGTTCTGGCTCAGTAAGGTTTCATAGCGGATTGGCGGTTCGTGGTCGATCAGCCAGTCTTCAGCCACGGCCTCACGGTAGCTGTAGGTGAATACCGGTTTGCCGAAGATTTCGCTGGTGTGTTTGGCTGGAGTGGCGGTGAGACCGACCTTGCAGGCGTCGAAGTAATCGAGCACGCGGCGGTACTGCGAGAGGTACTGGCCATGATCCCGCACTGCCAGTTCACCTTCAGTCATTTCCTGGTCGAGGGTGTAACCGCGGTGGGCTTCGTCGACGATTATGCAGTCGAACTCATCGATGGGTGGAGATGTGTCGGACTGAAAGATGCGCCGCACCATGGCTTGTACTGTGGCTACTTGAATGCGGGTTTCCGCTTCGGCGGCCATATCGCCGAGCTCCTTGACGTCGTAGATCTGCGCTAGGGTGTGGTTCTGCTCCAGCGGTGCTTCATTGAAGGCGTCGATAGCCTGTTGGCCAAGAGCGCTACGGTCGACCAGAAACAGAATGCGCTTGAAGCGTTCGGCTTTGAGGAAACGGTACATCAGACCGATGATTGTGCGTGTCTTACCGGTGCCGGTGGCCATGGCGAGCAGACAGTCACGCTGGTTTTCAGCTAGCGCATGCTCCACTGCACGGATGGCATTTTCCTGATAGTCACGTAGCTTGAGATAGGCGAAACCTTCCTGTTGCAGCTGCGCCTCAGCTTCTTCGCGGCTGCGCTTGAGCAAGTCGAGCAGGCCGGCCGGAGTATGGAAGTCCTGCAGGGGTCGGCGCAGGTACGCCGGGCTGCGCAGATCGCGAAACCAGATGCCCGACTGTTCCGCCAATTGTTTGATATAGGGCCGGCCGTTGCAGGCGAAGGCGAAGGGTATGTGGAAGCTACCGCCTTGACCGTCGAGCCATGGTTGACTCAATCCGGAAAGCTGCCAGCCGTTGTGATGTTCGCCCGCGAGGACAAATTGGCGGGAGTAGCGTTCTGCTTGGGGTATGCGGTTGGCAATGTTGATGCGTTTGCGTTTTGCTTCGACCACGGCAATGGGTGTGAGCCCGGCGAACAGCACATAATCGGCATCCTCCCCTGGCTTACTGGTAGGCCATTCGGCGATGGCCTTGTTCTTTCCCTTCTCTGGACGTGCACCCTTGCTGTACTTGAGATCCAGCGAATCTGCTTCCCAACCGGCTTCAATCAGTTGCTGATCGATCAGGATGCGGGTGAGGTCCTCGTTGAGGTCAAAGCTGCTGCTAGCCTGCTGAGTCTTGTGCATAACCAGCTGCGTAGTCTGCGGTTTGGCTGCAAGCTCCTGCTGTAGTGCTTTGACGCGCTGCTCGAACTCATCGCGCAAGCTGGTTAGTTCGGCTTCGTGTGCCTCGGCGACCTGCTTGTGGCCGCGTGACTCTGCATCCATCTGCTCGGCAAGAACGGCATATTCCTCGGCCTCGCGCTTTTTCAGCTCGACGAGTTGCTGGTTCGATTCTAGTTGCTGATTGGATTCAGTGAGTTGGGCTTTGAGCAGTTCGATCTGGGTTTGTAGATCGCGCAGCGGAACACTAGGGTCGGTCGGTATAGCGAAGGGGCCTGGTTTGAAGGCGCTGCCTGATTTGCCCAGCGCTTTGTGGAACCACACGCTCAGCTCACGTGCCACCTTGAGGCCGTCCAGGGCGTCGCGGTGAAGTGTGTGGAAACCGTGGGTGGCCTTGTTGCCTTCGATGCGTAGGGTGTGGAACAGGCTGACGATGTTGCGATCGAGCTGGATTTCGCGGCCGAGCTTGTAGAGCAAGTCAGCCTGCGTAGTGTTGGAGTCGAATTCGATGCCGGCGCGGCTGGCCAGATCCTGTGCCAACGCTTCTCCCAGTTGCCGAAGCTTTATCAGCGTGGTGTTGGGGTCGCTGGAGAACACGTGCTCGGCCGTATTGGCGAGCTGAAACAATATAGGGTCGTGTTCTTGGAGGAAGGTGAAGTTACTGCTTGTGGTCATCGTCGATCCTTCGCAAAAGCCTTATGCCGCTGGCCATGAATGAAATTGCGCCAAGCTTTACGAAAGTTACCGTAATAATGGGCGCATGGCCATTTGCACAACCGTGCTTCGCTTCGGATGAGCAAAGACGTCTAGGCATTGTCACCAGGAGCAAATCGGAAATCTAGCTGGCGTTTTGATGGGGAATAGGGATGGAAGTGCGGCACAGTTGCTGTTTAAGGTCGAGGTGATTGACGGCTGGGCTTTTGAGAAAGGGGCTGCGCTCGCAACCCCTTGATTTTATTGGTGGGCCCAACATGATTCGAACCTGCGACCAAGGGACAATGAGTGTCCCTGTGAGACCAACTTAACGGCCTCGGCAGGCGGAGATTGGCTGCGGAATCTGAGGAGTCTGAGAGAACATACGGTTTACGTGGTTTTCACTCCTGTGGAGAGCTTGAGGAGTATCGCGGAAAGTGGCGATACCTGTGCGGCTTCCGCGTCTTCCCGCAGACGCCGCTTAGCAGCGAAGTCGCGTGATTGTTGCATTCCCGCACAATCCTCAGATCTCGCAAGGGGATTCATCTGGAAGTTTTTGTTGTCGGAGGTTAGTAAGTAGTTATGAGCGACCAAAATCTCCAGCAGTTTGTCACGCACTTTTGCAGGGCGCATGGGCGGTGGCCCTGATTTGCTGAGTTTGTCGCGGTGAAATTCGGTCCAATGGAATGCGCGGGATGGGGCAAGTAGCCAATTCACGAGATCGTTGGCATGCGTTAGCGTCGATTTAGGCTTTTCACCCGCGCCATACCGAAGCCATTCAGACAGTGAGTAGTCGACAAGCGTGCAGCCCCTGCGCATGCATTCGACATCAATTAGATCTGCGCCTTCTGCGCAGGCCAACACTGCACCTAAACGTCGGGCGATTTCGGCAGCACGCCCAGCAAAGGGGCGCATGTCACCGTACTTCCCTAGCGGGTGTTGCTCGCGCTCAACTTCGTTATAGAAGTCCAGCCAAGTCTGAGTTGCCCCTGCACTCAGTTCCAGCACCGGTGGGTGTACTTCACTGGTTTCGGGGTCAATGTACTCGGGACTGGCCATAATAGCCTTACAAGTGTTCCAGAAGCGCTGTAGACGCGGATCGTCGTAGCTGTTCCGCGCAAGCTGTTCAACGCTTAGGAAGCGGGTACCCGCAATGGTGTCGGGGTATGCAAATAGGAATCTCGGTAAAAAACCTTGGCCCTTCATCAGTGGATCATCTAGAGCATCTTTCACCGCCACTGGTTGAGCCATAAGATGGATGCTTAGGCGTCGATGTTCAGCAGTGCCAGAACCCTCCAAGTTCCCTGCGGATCTGTGGCGTGAAAAATAACCTTTGTCAAACGCTTTGCACAGCCCGCCTAGCGTTGAGACTCTGGTATCAGCCTTAAGTGAGGACCCACCAAAAAGTTGTCCTCCTTCATCGCTGTCCCAGGACGCTGCGGGCTTTCCTCGGATGAAGTCTCCAGCGATTGGTTCGAATGTCGCATCTGTATATTGACTGCGGGGGTCTGCTGGCAGCGGGTTAGCAATCAGAAACTCATCTCGTGCTTTGCCTTTGAGCAAATTGGCCGATTTGAGAGTTTCCCTGAGTGATTGCTTATATGTTTGATATGCGGTGAGTTCCGCTTTGTCGATAACGGCGAATGCTAAATCTCGACAGGCGCTTTTGCGATCACCAGACATCCCCAAGGTGAGCATGTTCAGTGAGCACGGCATGCCAGAAGGATTATGCAGATGGGGGGCATTTCTGCGTGTCTGGGCTATATGAGCTAAGGCACCAAGTACGCATTGCCCGGCTAAAGCAAGAGGGGCTTGAACGTGCTCTGCAATGGCTAGCGTAGCGTCGCGCAAAGTTTGTGGTAACGAGTCCACAGGGTAAGGCATTGCCTCCCTTGTATCTGACATTAGTGGTAGTGGAGCTATGGGGGAGAGCGACTCTTTGTCTGGCGCGGATGTCATGAGTTTAGTTCCCATTCAGCCGCTCGTTTACCCAGGCTTCAATTTCCAGGCTATCCCAGCCAACAGCTCGAACTCCAATAGGTTTGGATTGTGGGAATTTCCCCATTTTCATCTGTTCGTAAATGTAAGTGCGGCCTAGCCCGGTAAGGGACAGCACAGCGGGCAAACGCAGAATGCGGCGGGGTAGAGAGGAGGGATGCTTAGCGGCCATCGTCGAGTCCTAACAAGGCGCAGCGGAGTGCTGCGGACGATCCTTAATTTACGCATTTTTCTTTCTGGAACCATCGAATCGGGTGTCAAAACCACGTAGCAAGAAGCAAGGCTAGGAAGCTGCACTGCTGTACGTTGAACATTGGTTTAGGCAGGCTGACTTGTGCTTTCGGAGTCAGAGGTGAGCTAGTGGAGTCGTCACCAATTTTTCCTTTAGCAGCATGTTGCCGTTTTGGGTTGATAGAGTTGGGGGAATAAATGGGGGAACAAATAGATATCTAGATCGAAGAACCCCGTAGTTCTTGATTTTCGGGCATTAAAAAGCCGGCTTGTGGCCGGCTTCTCGGGGACTGGCTTGGATCATTTTTGGTAAACCGCGCCAGCCTTCAAAACGTACACCCGGATCTTGCGTCCGGCTGTGGGACCTGGTGAGAAAGTCATCTGCCAGGTCAGTGCATCCGAGCCGCAAGGCGGGTCGATGCGCAAATGTGGGGCGCAGCATACGCAGGTTTGATGGAAATTCCCAGCGGGAAGTGCGAGGCAGAGCCGCCGGGCCACTCGGGTGGGGCGGCAATGGGTGGTCTGGAGCGCTTAAAGAAACGGTACCGCCGGCCGCCGTTTGTTCAGGGTCGACCACCAGAATACCCAACCCAGCACCCTGATGTTCTGCTCTTCGATCTGTGCGGCCCTGAAGATTTCATCCGGGTATTCGGCGCGGTTGTGGCTGCGCAGTCGCAGGGAGTTGCCCGGCAATCGGTGCAGGTACTTGATGCGTAGCATGCCGTCATGTTCGATGGCGTAGATCTCGCCATCGATGATCTGGGTCAGGCCTCGGTCAATCGCCAGGGTCGAACCGTCTTCAATTTTCTCTCCCATGCTGTTACCGCTCATGAAGGCACAAATGGCGTCGGCGTGGTTGATTTCCAGGGAGTCAAGGTGGCTGCGGGGCAGGCGGATCGATTGCTTGGGGTCTTCTATGACGTGGGTTTTGTTGGAGCCCGGGGCGATAAAAGCTTCTGTATAGAAAGGCAGTTCGACGTCGGCAGGCTCGATGACCGTGTAGACACCGCGAATGGTCTGGGCATCGAAGGTGTTGCCGGATTCGTCGAGCAGGCGCAGGTGTTGGGCGTCTTTCAGGCCTTCGCCGGTTTTCAGCCAATCGCTGCTGACGGAGAGTTTTCTGGCGACTTCTTCCATGCAGTGGGCGGGCACGCCACGGGTGTACCAGTTATGTACATTTTGCGGAGCCGTATCCAGAAAGTCGGCAAATCCGGTGGTTGTGATGTTCGCTGCTTCGAGGAGCGCTTTAAAGCGTGGGCCGCTTGTGTTCTTTTTCATGAACACGAGTCTACTGGCGGCTGGTAGGGGTTTGAATAAACGCCTCGTTCAAATTTCGCGGGAAATTTACGACCGGATGTAAGATGCTCTTGGGGAATTTTAAACATGCAAAAACCAAGAGCTGCCACGGTTAAACGGGCCGTTTGGCGTGCTTATCAAGCACCCACAAAAAACCCCGGATCACCCGGGGTTTTTCTTGAAGCCTGGAGCTTGAAGCTCGCGGCTGCTTTTAGCCCTTATAGGCAGCAACCGACTTGGTGATCGCGTCGCGGGCGGCGTCTGCGCCAGCCCAGCCTTCGATCTTCACCCATTTGCCTTTTTCGAGATCTTTGTAGTTCGCGAAGAAGTGCTCGATCTGCTGGATCAGCAGCGCTGGCAGGTCGGTGTATTCCTTCACGTCCACGTACAGCTGGGACAGCTTGTCGTGTGGGACTGCGATCACTTTGGCATCGCCGCCACCGTCGTCGGTCATGTTCAGGATGCCGACCGGACGAGCGCGGATCACCGAACCTGGAGCAACCGGGTAAGGGGTTACAACCAGCACGTCGAGGGGATCACCGTCGTCAGCCAGGGTGTTCGGGATGTAACCGTAGTTGGCCGGGTAGAACATTGGGGTGGCCATGAAACGGTCAACGAACAGGCAATCGCTGTCTTTGTCGATTTCGTATTTGATCGGCGCGTGGTTGGCCGGAATCTCGATCGCGACGTAGATGTCGTTCGGCAGGTCTTTGCCAGCCGGAATCTTGCTGTAGCTCATTGGGCGTTGCCCCCGTTAGTTGACCAGAAATACTTGGCCGGATTGACCAAAAAGTGGCGGCGATTATAGGCATATTCCTGGGTCGACGCCATGTACCAGAAGTCGTATGGCGCTTACTGGTCTGCCTGATAGACAGGGTCATGCGCCTTTAGTTGCTTCAACCTCGCCAGCGGGTCCTGGCGATAGAACAACTTCAGCTGCTGGTACACCTGTGGATAACCCTCGTGCAGCAAATCCGGAGCGCTGAAGAAGTATTCGCTGGTGACGGCGAAGAACTCGGCAGGGTTTTCGGCGGCATACGGGTCGATGGCCGTTTCGGCGTCGGGATTGCGCTCCAGTTGCCGGTCGAGGTCGTCGTAGGCCTTTTGCATGACGTTGGCCCAGTCGCTGACCCGCATGTCGGGATGCAACGGCGGCAGGCCGTTGGCGACGCCGTTGAGCATGTCGAGTTTGTGCGCCAGTTCGTGGATCACCAGGTTGTAGCCTTCCCAGCCACCACTGGCCATCACACCCGGCCAGGCGAGGATGATCGGGCCTTGCTGCCAGGCTTCACCGCTGTGCTCACCGTCCCATTCGTGCTCGACGCCGCTGGCATCGCGATGGCGCTGAGGGCTGAGGAAGTCGTCGGGGTAGAGAATGATTTCGTGGAAGCCCTGATACCAGTTCAGGTCGCCGAGGTGCAGCAGCGGCAGTTGCGCCTGGGCAGCGAGCAGCAAGCGTTGCTCCTGATGCAATTCGACGCCGGGCAGGGCGGTCAGGTGCTTGTCTTCGAGGAACAGCACGCAAGCTTCGCGTAGCCATTGGTCTTCGGCGGCACTGATGCCATCGAGAAAACTCAGGTGCTGGCGCACCCGTTGCCACATGTCATCGGCAATCGGGTGCTTTGCCAGGGTGCGCCGGCGACGCCAGGCGCTCAGGGACCACATCGTGTCAGCGCGATTCGGCTTTGGAGCTCGAAGCCGCAAGGCGGTTACGTACCATGCCAATGATCATCGGCACCAGCGAGAGCAGGATGATGCCAACCACCAGCAGCGACAGGTTCTTCTTGATGAACGGCACATTGCCGAAGAAGTAACCGAGCGTCACCAGCCCGCCGACCCACAGGACAGTGCCGAAGACGCTGAAGGCGAAGAAACGCGGATAAGGCATTTTCCCCACACCGGCGACGAAGGGTGCAAAGGTGCGGATGATGGGCAGGAAGCGCGCCAGGGTCACGGTCTTGCCGCCATGCTTGTCATAGAAGTCGTGGGTTTGTTGCAGGTAGTCGCGGCGGAAGATCTTCGAATTCGGGTTGCTGAACAGTTTTTCACCCGCCGTTCGTCCGATGATGTAGTTGGTGCTGTCGCCCAGAATCGCCGCCAGCATCAACAGGCCACCAAGCAGTACCGGGTCCATGCCGCCACCGGCCGCCACGGCACCGGCGATGAACAGCAGCGAGTCGCCCGGCAGGAAGGGCATGACCACCAGGCCAGTCTCACAGAAGATCACCATGAACAGGATGGCGTAGATCCATGCCCCGTAGTTGGTTACGAGCATGTCGAGGTAGACGTCGAGATGCAGGACAATATCGATCGGGTTGAAATCCATGGAAAGCACCTGTGGTAATGGCCCGACTCAGCAGGCCTGTGCGGATGACTTCGCGTAAGACTACGGATAAGGGTAGTTTTTCTTACAAGCCGGGAAGTTCGGGATTATACGAGGCGAGAGGTGAAAATCGCGTCGATATTGTAGCGGGGAATGTCATGGCAAGACCGATGGCTTGATACCAGACGTTGTGGGAGCGAGCCTGCTCGCTCCCACAGGTGCAGGTGATTCAGAGTTCGTCGCTGATCGGCAGCACATAGTTCTTGAATTCGGTGTCTTCCTTGAATCCGATGGATTCGTAGGTTTTGCGCGCGACTTCGTTGTTGCTGCTGGTGGAAACACGCATGCGCACGGCATTGGTTTCCTTGGCCATTTTTTTGGCGGTGCGGATCAGGTTGTCGGCCACCAACTGGCGGCGGGCGTCCTCGGCGACATAAATATCGTTGAGGATCCACACACGTTTGAGCGAAAGCGAGGAGAAACTCGGATAAAGCTGACAAAAACCCATCAGTTTGTTGCTGTCGTCATCGGACAGCGCCAGGTAGATCACCGACTCCTTGCGACGCAGGCGTTTTTCGAGGAACGCCCGGGACGAGTCCGGATACGGCAGGGAGCCATAAAACTCACGATATTTGACGAACAACGGGGTCAGCAGGTCCAGGTGTTCGAGGGTCGCTTGAATAATCCGCATGGTAGGTCTCGTCTTCAAGTGGCTGTCTACGTCTATGACGGCGATGGGAAACCCTTGGCGGCCGCGCCACGATCCTGCCTGAAACTGGTACGAGTGTGCAATGCAGAAGCGGTTCAGGCATTCGGCGGGCCGAGCAGGAAATTACCCTTCATGTCGGCTCCCACGTCCGACTCCAGTGTCTGAACCTGTGCTTCATCCTTCAGATTGACCCCTGACAACTGCCGTCGGCAGGCTTCGCGCATCAAATACAGCAAACGGTGTGCCGCCATGCCGTAACTCAGGCCTTCGAGCCGCACGTTGGAGATGCAATTACGGTAGGCATCGGTAAGGCCGACCTTGGGATTGTAGGTGAAATATAAACCCAGGCTGTCCGGAGAGCTGAGGCCAGGACGTTCGCCGATGAGGATTACGGTCATTTTTGCTCCGAGCAATTCACCGATTTCGTCAGCGACCGCCACGCGCCCCTGTTCCACCAATATCACCGGCGCTACAGTCCAGCCTTCGGCTGCAATCTGTTCTTCGAGGCGCGCCAGAAAGGGCAGGGTATGGCGATGAACGGCCAGCGCCGACAAGCCGTCGGCGATCACTATCACCAAATCGACCCCGCCAGGATGTGCCGAAGCATACGTGCGCAGGCTCTTTGCCGACGTGTCACTCAGTTTTCGTCCCAGGTCCGGGCGTTGCAGGTAACTGTTGCGGTCGATCGCCGCGCTGTGCAGCAAGAGACTTTCGTGCCCGCGTTCGGCCAGTTGTGAGCTGAGTGCCGTGTGATCGAACGGCAAATGCACCGCATCCCGCGCCTGGGCGTGGGCGTATTGGAAGTCCAGTTGGGCGTGGGTGGGAATGCTGGTGCCGGTGCGACCCAGGGCAATTCGTGCCGGTGTCAGGCGTCGTAGTTCCAGCCATGGGTTGTGGGGATCGAAAGGTAGTTTGTCCATGTCATTACTCATCCCAGTTGCGCCAGGGCTTGGCGGAAGGCTGGTGGCAGGTTGCTGCCAAACAGAACCCGGCCGTCCGCCTGGGTGAAGATGCCCATTTTTGCCAGCCATTGCTCGAACTCCGGCGCAGGCTTGAGCCCCAGGGTCTGCCGGGCATAGAGCGCGTCGTGAAACGAGGTGGTCTGGTAGTTGAGCATGATGTCGTCGGAGCCGGGGATCCCCATGATGAAGTTGATCCCGGCGACACCCAGCAGGGTCAGCAGGGTGTCCATATCGTCCTGGTCAGCTTCGGCATGGTTGGTGTAGCAGATGTCGCAACCCATGGGCACACCAAGCAATTTGCCGCAAAAGTGGTCTTCCAGGCCGGCGCGGATGATCTGTTTGCCGTTGTACAGGTATTCCGGGCCGATGAAGCCGACGACCGTATTCACCAGAAACGGGTTGAAATGACGTGCGACGGCGTAGGCGCGGGTTTCGCAGGTTTGTTGATCGACGCCATGGTGGGCATTGGCCGACAGGGCGCTGCCCTGGCCGGTTTCGAAGTACATCAGGTTCTGGCCCAGGGTGCCGCGATTCAGACTCAAGCCGGCGTCATAGCCCTCCTTCAATATACTCAGGTTGATGCCGAAACTGGCGTTGGCCGCTTCGGTGCCGGCGATCGACTGGAACACCAGGTCCAACGGGACACCGCGATTGACCGCTTCGATCGACGTGGTGACATGGGTCAGTACGCAAGCCTGGGTCGGGATCTCGTAGCGCTGGATGATCGCGTCGAGCATCTCCAGCATCGCGCAAATCGAGGCGATGCTGTCGGTGGCGGGGTTGATGCCGATCATCGCGTCGCCATTGCCGTGCAGCAGACCGTCGAGAATGCTTGCGGCGATGCCGGCCGGTTCGTCGGTGGGGTGATTCGGTTGCAGGCGCGTGGACAGTCGACCGCGCAGGCCCAGGGTGCCGCGAAACCGCGTGACCACGCGGATTTTTTGCGCAACCAGCACCAGATCCTGCACACGCATGATCTTTGATACCGCAGCAACCATTTCCGGAGTCAGGCCGGGGGCGAGGGCTCGCAGGACCTGTTCGTCGGCGGCATCACTGAGCAGCCAGTCGCGAAAGCCGCCGACGGTGAGGTGACTGACGACGGCGAAGGCTTGTTTGTCGTGGGTATCGATGATCAGGCGGGTGACTTCATCGGATTCGTAGGGGATCAGTGCTTCCTGCAGGAAATGGCTCAGCGGGGTGTCGGCCAACGTCATCTGTGCCGCGACGCGCTCGCCGTCATTGAGGGCTGCGACGCCGGCCAGAAAATCTCCGGAGCGTGCCGGGCTGGCCTTGGCCATCACTTCCTTGAGGCTGTCGAAGCGGTAAGTCTGGGCGCCGACGGTATGGGCGAATGCGGCCATGGGGCGGAGTCCTCCAATAATTACTGCGATCTGCTTTTCCTGTGGGAGCGGGCTTGCTCACGAATGCGGTGTGCCATTCCAAATAAATGTCGACTGACACGATGCCTTCGCGAGCAAGCCCGCTCCAACATGGGAACTGCGTGCACTTCAATATGGCCGGCACCGGTCAGTGAGCCCGGTGCCGGTGCATTCAGACACCTTCGAGCATAGCGTCTGCCGGTGCCTCGGAGCGTTGCTTGGCGGTCAGCTGGAAGTACAGGTAACCGGCAGCCATGAAGCCGAGGAAAATCAGGCCGATCAAGGTGTTGAACCACGCCATCGCCACCAGGCACACCACCGCCAGGAACAGCGCGATACCCGGCACGATCGGATAACCCGGGGCGCGGAAGGTGCGTTCCAGGTTCGGTTCGGTTTTACGCAGCTTGAACAGGCTCAGCATACTGATGATGTACATCACGATGGCGCCGAATACCGACATGGTGATCATCGCCGCCGTCAGGGTCATGCCTTGCAGATTGACCAGGCCATCGCTGTAGATCGCCGCAATGCCGATCACGCCGCCGGCCAGGATCGCCCGGTGCGGTGTCTGGAAGCGCGAAAGCTTTGCCAGGCCGGCGGGCAGATAACCGGCACGGGCCAAGGCGAAAAACTGCCGCGAGTAGCCGAGGATGATCCCGTGGAAACTCGCCACCAGGCCGAACAGGCCGATCCACACCAGCATGTGCATCCAGGTCGAATTGTTGCCGACCACCGCTTTCATCGCCTGGGGGAGCGGATCGTTGATGTTCGACAGCTGGCGCCAGTCGCCGACACCGCCCGCCATCACCATCACGCCGATGGCCAGGAACACCAGCGTCAGAATGCCGCTGACGTAGGCCTTGGGGATTGTACGTTTCGGGTCCTTGGCTTCTTCGGCAGCCATGGCTGCACCTTCGATAGCGAGAAAGAACCAGATCGCGAAGGGAATGGCGGCGAAAATGCCAGGAATCGAGCCCATCGTGAACTCATTGGCACCCGACCAGCCATTGAGCACAAAGTTGCTGAAGCTGAAGCCCGGCGCGACCACGCCCATGAACACCAGCAGTTCAGCGACGGCCAGCACGGTGACCACCAGTTCGAAGGTGGCCGCGATGCTGACGCCGAGGATATTCAGGCCCATGAACACGAAATAGGCGCCAACGGCGGCGATCTTCGGGTCCAGTTCCGGGTATTGCACGTTGAGATAGGCGCCGATGGCCATGGCGATGGCCGGTGGTGCAAAGACGAATTCGATCAGGGTGGCGATGCCGGCGATCAACCCGCCTTTCTCGCCAAAGGCCCGGCGGCTATAGGCAAATGGCCCGCCAGCATGGGGAATCGCGGTCGTCAGCTCGGTGAAGCTGAAGATGAAGCAGGTGTACATCGTCGCCACCATCAACGCAGTGACGAGGAAACCCAGTGTGCCTGCGGTGCCCCAGCCGTAACTCCAGCCGAAGTATTCGCCGGAAATCACCAGGCCGACGGCAATGCCCCATAAGTGCAGGGTGCCGAGTGTGGGTTTGAGCTGTGTGGAAGAAGTAGTCATAAGTCCTCTCTATTTTTTATTGTTCGATCTTTTGGACTTTCGGGTACGACGGGTTGGGTGCAGATCCTGAATGACGGGTACGCAAGGCCCGTGCCAGAGCGGCCAGCCTTTGTGTTGTGTCATGAAGGACGTCTTCGCGGGCAAGTCGAATCGTCGCACCGCCGCTCCCACATTGGACTTGTGTCGGTTATCTAATGTGGGACTACACAAATCCCCTGTGGGAGCGGGCTTGCTCGCGATGACTATCGAAAGGGCGACACAGGAATACCTGCATCGCCCCCCGGTTTTTTAGAAGAAGCCCAACGGGTTGATGTCGTAGCTCACCAGCAGGTTTTTGGTCTGCTGATAGTGGTCGAGCATCATCTTGTGGGTTTCACGGCCGACGCCGGACTTCTTGTACCCGCCGAACGCGGCGTGGGCCGGGTACAGGTGGTAGCAGTTGGTCCACACACGACCGGCCTTGATGGCGCGGCCCATGCGGTAGGCGCGGTTGATGTCGCGGGTCCAGAGGCCGGCACCCAGGCCGAACTCGGTGTCGTTGGCGATGGCCAGGGCTTCGGCTTCGTCCTTGAAGGTGGTGATGCTCACCACCGGGCCGAAGATTTCTTCCTGGAACACGCGCATTTTGTTGGTGCCCTTGAGCAGCGTCGGCTGGATGTAGTACCCGCTTGCCAGGTTGCCCTCGAGTTTTTCCACCTTGCCGCCGGTCAGCAGCTCGGCACCTTCGCCCTTGGCGATTTCCAGGTACGAAAGAATCTTGTCGAATTGCTGTTCGGACGCCTGGGCGCCGACCATGGTGTCGGTATCCAGCGGGTCGCCACGTTTGATTTGCAGGACCTTCTTCATCACCACCTGCATGAACTCGTCGTAGATCGACTCTTGCACCAGTGCACGGGAAGGGCAGGTGCAGACTTCGCCCTGGTTGAAGAATGCCAGCACCAGGCCTTCGGCGGCTTTCTCGATGAAGGACGGTTCAGCCTTCATGATGTCTTCGAAGAAGATGTTCGGCGATTTGCCGCCCAGCTCCACGGTAGACGGAATAATGTTTTCGGCGGCGCATTTCATGATGTGCGAGCCGACCGGGGTCGAGCCGGTGAAGGCAATCTTGGCGATGCGCTTGCTGGTGGCCAGCGCTTCACCGGCTTCTTTGCCGAAGCCTTGCACGATATTCAGCACGCCCGGTGGCAGCAGGTCGCCGATCAGTTCGACCAGCACGGTAATGCCCAGCGGGGTTTGTTCGGCAGGCTTGAGCACCACGCAGTTGCCGGCAGCGAGCGCCGGGGCGAGCTTCCAGGCAGCCATCAGGATCGGGAAGTTCCACGGGATGATCTGCCCGACCACGCCCAGCGGTTCATGAATGTGATAGGCCACGGTGTTGCCGTCGATTTCGGCAGCGCTGCCTTCCTGGGCGCGCAGGCAGCCGGCGAAGTAGCGGAAGTGGTCGGCGGCCAGAGGGATGTCGGCGTTGAGGGTTTCGCGCACGGCTTTGCCGTTGTCCCAGGATTCGGTGATCGCCAGGGTTTCCAGATTCTGTTCGATGCGGTCGGCGATTTTCAGCAGCACCAGCGAGCGCGCCTGGGCTGAGGTGGCGCCCCATGCATCGGCAGCGGCGTGGGCAGCGTCCAGGGCCTTGTCGATGTCTTCGGCCGTGGAGCGCGGGAATTCGGCAATCGGTTGGCCATTCACTGGCGAGGTATTGGTGAAGTACTGACCTTTGACAGGCGCGACGAACTCGCCGCCGATGTAGTTACCGTATTTGGCTTTGAACGAAACGATAGCGCCTTCAGTACCGGGGTGAGCGTAACGCATGATGGTTTCTCCTTGGTTCTTGTGCTTATAAGGAAGACGCGCATGTGCGCTTGCTTTAAGCGTAGAGCAAGGGCCGGGCCAGTGCGTTGCATCTCAGGTAAATCAAGACCTTGCGCGATTTTTGTCGGACGTACGGAGCACGCCCGTGACGCTTTCGGTACAGCCGGCGTGACACTTTGTACCGCTTCTGGCACAGCCTGTGACCGGGTAGTCTTGCAGGCATTGCAATGCAGGCCCGGCTGGAGGATGCTCGGCATCACCTCATGCACGGGACGCCGAGCCCCGGGGAGAATAATAAGAAATGCACGACAACCATTTGAGTCGCCATGCCCAGCAAGTATTGACCGTGACCCAGGGCAAGGCCCACCTGCACGGCCCCGGCAGCGATCCGTCCATCGCCCGTTCCTGGCTGCGCTGCCTCGAGGACTATCATCTCGATCCGGCGCTGAGCATCGCACCGACGGTGCTGGAGCATGGCCGTGTCCTGGAAAGTCGCGAACGCTTGCAGCAGGTGCTGCACATTGCTGGCAATGAAATGACCAGCCTGCACCAGCAACTCTCCGGTGCCGGTCATGCGGTACTGCTGACCGACGCCCGCGGCGTGATCCTCAATTGCGTCACCGCGCCCGCCGAACGACAGATTTTCGAGCGCGCCGGGCTCTGGCTCGGTGCCGACTGGAGCGAAGCCTGCGAAGGCACCAACGGCATTGGCACTTGCCTGGTGGAGCGTCAGTCGCTGACCATCCATCAGGACGAACACTTTCGTGGCCGCCACACCGGCCTGACCTGCTCGGCGAGCCCGGTCTTCGATCCGCATGGCGAATTGCTGGCAGTGCTCGACGTGTCGTCGGCGCGGCGCGATGTGTCGCGGCAAAGTCAGTTCCACACCATGGCTCTGGTCAATCTGTCGGCGAAGATGATCGAAAGCTGTTACTTCCTGCGCTGCTTCGACAATCAATGGTTGCTGCGTTTTCACTTGCAGGCTGAGTCCGTCGGTTTGTTCAGCGAAGGCTTGCTGGCGTTCGACGGAGAAGGGCGCATTTGCGCGGTCAACCAGAGTGCGCTGAACCTGCTTGGACACATTCGCGGCGGCTTGCTGGGCAAACCGGTGGAGGCGTTTTTCGACTGCTCGCTCGATGAGTTGCTGGGGCGGGCGAGTATCAATGCCGCGGCCAGTTGGCCATTGCGTACCCGTGATGGTCGCAAGCTGTTCGCGGTATTGCGCGGTGAGGCGCGGCGGTCGCTGCCGACTCCGAGGGTAACTGCTCCCACGGTTGCACACGCACCGCGCCTGTCAGGCATTTGCCTGGATGATGCGGCGTTGCAGGCGGACTTCCGCAAGGCCTTGCGCGTCTACGAGCGTGACGTGCCACTGCTGATCAACGGCGAAACCGGGTCTGGCAAGGAGGCCTTTGCCAAAGCGGTGCACCACGCCAGCCAGCGGGCGGAAAAAGCCTTTGTCGCCCTCAATTGCGCGGCCATTCCCGAAAGCCTGATCGAAAGCGAGCTGTTCGGTTACCGCGGCGGCAGCTTCACCGGCGCCCGCAAGGAAGGCATGCGCGGCAAGTTGCAACAAGCCGACGGCGGGACGTTGTTCCTCGACGAAATCGGAGACATGCCGCTGGCTCTGCAAACACGCTTGCTGCGGGTGCTGGAAGACCGGCAAGTGGTGCCGATCGGTGGCGAGCCGGAAGCGGTTAACGTGCGGATCATCAGCGCCACCCACCGCAATTTGCTGGATCGCGTGCAGGACGGCAGCTTTCGCGAGGATTTGTATTACCGGCTCAACGGGCTGGAGGTGGCGCTGCCAGCATTGCGCGATCGCAGTGACAAGTCGCAGTTACTCGACTTTTTACTGTCCGAAGAGGCCGGCACGGAAACCGTGCTGATCGACGGGCCGGCGCGAGAGGCCTTGTTGGGGTTCGCCTGGCCGGGCAACGTGCGGCAGTTGCGCAATGTGCTGCGTACGTTGGCAGCGTTATGCGATGGCGGACGGATCGGTCTGGAGGATTTGCCGGCCATGATTCGCCAGGTCCGACCGGTGGTAATGCAGGCCGTTGAAGAGCCATCGGAGCATCCGCTGGAGGATGCCGAGCGTTTAGCGTTGTTGAACGCGCTGGAGCAGACGCGCTGGCATATGACGCATACAGCAGAACAACTGGGCGTCAGTCGAAATACCCTTTATCGCAAGCTTCGTAAACACGGAATTACCCGTTAATCCGAGTCGCGCCATTCGCGAGCAAGCCCGCTCCCACAGGGACCGCATCGTTCCTGTGGGAGCGGGCTTGCTCGCGAATGGCGTCGGTGAGGGCGAAACACAAGGTGCGAATTTCCCCTCCCTAAGCTAACCTGCGGCCATGTTTTACGAGGTCGACTATGCACATTCATATTCTTGGTATCTGCGGCACTTTCATGGGGTCAATGGCGGTTCTGGCCAAAGAGCTGGGCCATCACGTGACCGGCTCCGATGCCAACGTCTATCCGCCGATGAGTACTCAACTGCAAGCCCAGGGCATCGAGTTGACCCAAGGCTACGACCCGGCGCAACTCGATCCGGCCCCTGATCTGGTGGTGATCGGCAACGCCATGTCCCGGGGCAACCCGGCGGTGGAGTACGTGCTGAACAAAGGCCTGCCTTACGTCTCCGGCCCGCAATGGCTGGCGGATCACGTGCTGCAAGGTCGCTGGGTACTGGCCGTGGCCGGTACGCACGGCAAGACCACCACCAGCAGCATGCTGGCATGGGTACTGGAACACGCAGGCATGGCCCCCGGCTTCCTGATCGGCGGCGTGCCGCAAAACTTCTCGGTGTCGGCGCGCCTGGGTGACACACCGTTCTTCGTCATCGAAGCCGACGAGTACGACAGCGCGTTCTTCGACAAGCGCTCCAAGTTCGTACATTACCGCCCGCGCACGGCAATCCTGAACAACCTCGAATTCGATCACGCCGATATCTTCCCGGACCTGCCGGCCATTGAGCGGCAGTTCCATCACTTGGTGCGGACCATCCCGAGCGAAGGCCTGGTGATCCATCCGACCACCGAGCCGGCGTTGCAGCGCGTTATCGAAATGGGTTGCTGGACCCCGGTGCAAACCACAGGAGCCGGCGGTCAGTGGCAGGTCAAGCTGCTCAGTGAAGATGGCTCGAAGTTCGAAGTGATGTTCGAAGGCGTCGCCCAGGGTGTGGTCGAGTGGGACATGACTGGCCAGCACAACGTCGCCAACGCCCTGGCGACGCTGGCCGCCGCACGCCACGTCGGTGTCGTGCCATCCATGGGCATCGCCGCGTTGAGCGCCTTCAAAAGCGTGAAACGCCGGATGGAGAAAGTCGCGGAAGTCCGTGGCATCACCATTTATGACGACTTCGCTCACCACCCGACCGCCATCGCCACCACGCTGGATGGGCTGCGAAAGCGCATCGGCGATGCACCGTTGATCGCAATCATCGAGCCCCGTTCCAACTCCATGAAGCTCGGTGCGCACCGTGACGGATTGCCGGAAAGCGTGGTCGATGCCGATCAGGTGATCTGGTACGCACCCGCCAACCTTGGCTGGGATCTGGCGGGCACTGCGGCGCTGTGCACTGTGCCGTCGATTGTCAGCGATTCCCTTGAAGGCATCATCGAGCGCGTGAAGAGCCAGGCCCAACCCGGCACTCACGTGGTGATCATGAGCAACGGCGGCTTCGGCGGCCTGCACGGCAAACTGGCCGAGGCGCTGAAATGAACAACGGCCCGGACCGCATCACCCTGGCAATGACCGGCGCCTCAGGCGCCCAGTACGGTTTGCGCCTGCTCGACTGCCTGGTGCGGGACGATCGTGAAGTGCACTTCCTGATTTCCAAGGCCGCGCAGTTAGTGATGGCCACCGAAACTGACGTCACGCTGCCGTCCAAGCCGCAGATGATGCAGGCGTTCCTCACCGAATACACCGGTGCTGCCGCCGGGCAGATTCGGGTGTACGGCAAGGAAGACTGGATGTCGCCGGTGGCCTCGGGCTCCGGCGCGCCCGCGGCGATGGTGGTGGTGCCGTGTTCGACGGGTACTTTGTCGGCCATCGCCACGGGTGCCTGCAACAACCTGATCGAGCGTGCTGCGGACGTGACGCTGAAAGAGCGTCGGCAGCTGATTCTTGTGCCTCGCGAGGCGCCGTATTCGAGCATTCACCTGGAGCACATGCTCAAGTTGTCGAATATGGGCGTGACAATCCTGCCGGCATCACCGGGCTTCTATCACCAGCCGCAAACCATCGACGACCTGATCGATTTCGTCGTGGCACGGATCCTTAACCTGCTGAATATTCCTCAGGACATGTTGCCGCGTTGGGGCGAGCATCATCTGACCAGCGATGAATAAGCTACTGGTGGTGGTACTGGCGCTGCAACTGGCCGGGTGCGCCACGGCGCGCACGCTCGATGCGGCCAAGCCGGGGGCACCGGTGGTGTACTCGGGTACTCGCCTGGATTTGTACGCGATGAACGGCGGTTGTTGCGCCAAGGATCGTTTCGGTGCCGAAGCACCGGGCTATCCCGGTGTCGACCTGCCGGCGAGTGCTTTGCTCGACACGCTGCTGTTGCCGCTGTCGTTGTTGACGGTAATTGGCGTGAGTTTTCAGGCGACGGGTGGGTTGTAATAGAGCGCTTCGCGCTCTATCGCGAGCAAGCTCGCTTCCACAGGTTTTTCAGCGATTTCAAAATTTGTGTACGACACAAAATCCTGTGGGAGCGGGCTTGCCCGCGAAGAGGCCCGCTCAGGCATCATAAAATTACTTGCCCAACTTCCTCAGCTCATCCGACTCGACAATCCTGACCCCGTCCTGCTCTTCCAGCGCCAGGCGCCACATCGCACGAGCCAGTTGGCAGGCCTCGATACCATGGTATTTGCCAGGGATCAGCCGAGACAACGGGCCGGCGACTTTCTCGCCCAGTCGCGGTTCGGTGCGATCACCCAGCAACAGCGAAGGGCGGCAAATAGTCAGCTGCGGCCAGTCTTGCGCGCGCAATGCGTACTCCATCTCGCCTTTGACCCGGTTGTAGAAAATCGAGGATCTGCGATCGGCTCCCAGGGCACTGATCACGATCAGGTGCCGTGCGCCCATCTCCCGTGCGCGTTTGGCAAAGGCTACGACCATGTCCAGGTCCACTGCGCGGAACGCCTGTTCCGAGCCTGCCTGTTTGATGGTGGTGCCCAGGCAGCAGTAGGCGATGTCGACACGGCCGTTCAACTGCGGCAGAAACTCCGCCGGGTCGCCGACGGGGTTTTCAAGGTGCGGGTGTTTGGCCAGTGGCCGGCGTGAGGGGGCCAGAACCCGGGTAATCGTTGGCTCGTTAAGCAGGCGATCAAGCAGGTGTTCACCCGTTAAACCGGTGGCTCCGGCGAGCAGCACGTGCTGAGGCGTCAAGTACATAGTGTTTCTCCCTTGATACTGTTCAGCTTAGTTGCTGTTTGCATCCTTGCTTTCGTTAGACGCACTTTGCAGGGCTTTTCGTGCCTGTTGTTTGCGCAGTAATTGCCAATGCGAAAGGACGGTTTTCGGTGCCCAGATCTGTGGTTCGGATGCTTCGAAACCGTCTGCCAGTTCACGTTCGGCGACAGTGGCCTTGGCCAGTTTGAAGGCTTGGTCCAGGTCATCGGTCTGGTTCAGGGCCTGGGCGAAGAGTGCATCGCCGAAGTAGGTGAAGTTGGCTTCCTCCGAGCAGCCGAAGGACACCCGGTCGGCCCGTGAGGCCGTCATGATCAGGGTCCGTTCATCCTTGAGGGCGGGGATGAAACCGCCGGAGTAGCAGGACGAAATCACGATGATCTTGTCGCGGTTTTTCAACGGGGCGAGAACAGCGGCCAATTCGTCGGCTGGAAGATCGGCCAGCTCCATGCGCGGCTGGTCCAGCACCAGCTCGTGTTCGCTGGTGCCATGGCTGGTCAGGTAGATGAAAATCAGGTCTTCCGGACCGCTGCGTTCGGCCAGCGTCAGGGCTGCTCGGCGCAGGTTTTCCCGGGTAGCCATCGGGCGGTCGGCGAGGTGGTCGCGATGGTTCACCAGGCGGATCTGGCCAAAGGCGCCGAAACGGGTGGTGAGCATATTGGCGACGTAGTCGGATTCGCGCAGAAATACGCTTTGCTTGCCATCACCGCCCAAGGTCAACGAATACAGCTCCACCGCCGGGGTCGAGGGCGGAATGCTGGTCAGCGCCGAGTCGAGCAAGCGCCCCTGCGCCAGCAGGCCGAGCTCCAGAGTGTCGGGCAACAATTTGCCCTCGGCGTCGCGCACGCGCTGGCCATTGATCCAGGTGCCGCTGAGCACGGTGCCGTCGGTCAACACCAATGTGCCGCGCCCCTGGTAACTGTCGTTGTCGAACTGGCCGGTGTAAAAGCTGCCGTCCGACAGGTTCAGTCGGCCCTGGCCGGAAAAGCGCCAGTCGTTGAACTGGCCGATGTAGTGGCTGCCGTCAGCACCAATCAACTCGCCCTTGCCGTTCAGTGAACCTTCCTTGAACTGACCCAGCCAGACATCGCCGTCGGCGTTTTCGTAGCGGCCTTTGCCGTGCAGTTGATTGTTCTTGAAGCCGCCGACATAGATATCGCCATCGGCGCTGTTGAACGTCCCGTTGCCTTCCAGTTGGCCGTCGACGAAGTGCCCGGTGAACTGATTGCCGTTGCCGTCGCTACGCTGGCCTTCGCCATTGGGTTTGCCGTGGGCGAACTGGCCCTGATAGGCGCTGCCGTCCTCGAGTTCGAGGCGACCCAGGCCG
This sequence comes from Pseudomonas sp. WT-JTC, assembly GCF_056711565.1. NCBI lineage: Bacteria > Pseudomonadati > Pseudomonadota > Gammaproteobacteria > Pseudomonadales > Pseudomonadaceae > Pseudomonas > Pseudomonas sp. WT-JTC. Next base: position 5,890,345 of record NZ_CM160042.1, on the reverse strand, counting down.
GCGTACTGATCGGCCTTGAACTCTCCGCGATAGCTCATGCCGTTTTCTTTGAGTGTGCCTTCGCCGTTGCGCCGGCCAGCCTTGAAGCCGCCGCTGTAACTGTTGCCGTTGGTGGTCAATGCCCCTTGACCGTCGAACAGTCCCTGATTGAACTGTCCGCGATAGACTTCGCCATTGCTGCCATGCCATTCGCCCTGGCCTTGCCACTGGCCTTTGTCGAATTCGCCGGCGTACCAGCTGCCGTTCGGGTAGTCGATGCGCCCCTTGCCCTGCAGCAAGCCATTGACCAGGTCACCGCGATAGCGTCCGCCGTCCGGCAGGCGCGCGTCGGGGGACAAAGGCGATTCGCCGTCGCCGCAAGCGGTGAGCATCAGGGTCAAGGCAAGGAGTGCAAGTGGGCGCATAGCGGATTCCGGGCAATTAGGCGAAGGAGTATGCCGCAGCTATGTGTCCTTATATAGGGCGAGGTACCGCGAGAGGGCGCGAAACAGCATGAGCTGCTTCGCATCCGGGAAGGTCTATACGAAGCACAGGGACAGGGGTTCGGCGATATACGCCGGTTTGTCCGAACCTTCGATTTCCAGGGTGGCGGTGGCCTTGAGCAGCCATTGGCCGGGTTTTTTCTCGGTGACTTCGGTCAGGTCGACCTTGAGCCGCACTTTCGAATTGACCTTGACCGGCTGAATGAAGCGCACGCTGTCGAGGCCATAGTTGACTACCATCTTCAAGCCTTCAGGCATGACGAGGATGTCTTCCATCAGTTTCGGGATCAGCGACAACGACAGGAAACCGTGAGCGATGGTGCTGCCAAATGGCGTTTGCGCGGCCTTGACCGGATCGACGTGGATGAACTGATAGTCCCCCGTGGCTTCAGCGAACAGGTTGATGCGTTCCTGATCGATGGTGAGCCATTCGGAACGTCCGAGTTCCTTGCCGACATAATCTTTGAGCTCTGCAACTGGAACATAGGGCATTGAGACTCTCCTTGGGTTCATCGGTTTTATAGTTTTGGCTTGCGGGGATTTGACTTCCCGGCTTACTACTTTAGATCAACATGGCCAAACGCTCAGGTCAACTGACCATGCTTTTGGCGAATGCCGATCCATAGCGCGGGCATGCTTATAATGCCCGGCCAATGCGGGTGATGGATTTTGCGGGAGATCTTTGATGTTGTTACGGGGCCTGACATGGCTGGTGCTGTTCCAATTGCTCGGCACTGCGATCAATCATTTGATTTTGCCTGTGCTGCCGGGGCCGATTGTGGGGTTGCTGCTGTTGCTGGTTTACCTCATCTGTCGCGGGCAGGTCGGCGAGCCACTGAACCTGGCGGCCAGCAGCCTGTTGCGCTACCTGCCGCTGTTGCTGGTGCCGCCAGCCGTGGGCGTGATGGTCTATGCCGCTGACATCGCGGCGGATTTCTGGGCCATTGTCGGTGCGCTGGTGTTGTCGCTGCTGCTTTCGATGGCCTTCGCCGGGGTGCTGATGCAGCGCATGGTCAAGCGTCACGCAGTCTCCGAGGACAGCCAATGATCTTCGACTGGCACGGCGCCTGGACGTCGGTGATTCACCATCCGTTGTTCGGCATTGGTATTACCCTCGGCGCCTATCAGCTTGTACTGGGAGTGTTCGAGAAAACCCGATGGATCTTTTTGCAGCCGGTGCTGGTCTCCATGTTGCTGGTGATCGGCGTGCTGGTGGGCTGCGGCCTGACCTACGCTGAATATCGCAAGAGCACCGAGATTCTCAGCATCCTGCTCGGTCCGGCCACTGTCGCGCTGGCGGTGCCGCTTTATCTCAACCTGCGACGGATTCGGCAGTTGTTCTGGCCGATATTTACTACGCTGGTGATAGGCGGAGTGGTGGCCACGGGGATGGGCGTGTTGCTGGGTTGGTCGTTCGGTGCCGAGCACATGATCCTGATGACCATGGCGCCGAAATCGGTGACTTCGCCAATTGCCATGTTGGTGGCTGAGCAGATCGGTGGGGTCGCGGCGCTGGCAGCGGTGTTCGTCCTGATTACGGGTGTGATCGGGGCGATTTTCGGTCCGGCCCTGTTGACCCGGCTGGGCGTGCATAGCCCGGAAGCCAGGGGCATGGCACTGGGCATGACGGCCCACGCGGTCGGCACGGCAGTGGCGATGCAGGAAAGTGAAGAGTGCGGTGCCTTCGCGGCGCTGGCGATGAGTTTGATGGGCGTGGCCACGGCGGTGCTACTGCCGCTGGCGGTGTCGATGGTGGTGTAAGGAAATGTCTATGAGTCTGCCGCTTTTTCCGTTGAACACGGTGCTGTTTCCTGGCTGCATCCTCGACTTGCAGATCTTCGAGGCGCGCTATCTGGACATGATCGGCCGCTGCATGAAGCAGGGCGGCGGTTTCGGCGTGGTGTGCATTCTTGAAGGTGAAGAAGTCGGGATCGCGCCGGCCGGCTACGCGCTGGTGGGCTGCGAAGCGTTGATCACCGATTTCAAACAACAGGACAACGGCCTGCTGGGGATTCGGGTTCAGGGCGGGCGGCGTTTCCATGTATTGAAAGCGGAGGTCCAGCGCGATCAGTTGACCGTCGCCGAGGTCGAGTGGCTGGAGGACGAACCGGAACAGCCCCTGCAGGATGAGGACGCCGACCTGGTGGCATTGCTCAAGGCCCTGGCGGAGCACCCGATGGTCGAGGCCTTGAACATGGGCACTGAAGCGACCGGGCAGCAGTCACTGGCCAATCAGTTGGCGTACTTGCTGCCTTTTGCCGAGCTGGACAAGATCGACCTGCTACAACTTGATGATCCGCAGCAGCGACTGGATGCGATTCAGGCGCTGCTGGATGAATTGCAGGGTGAGTTGTTTGCCTGAGGAGCGTTTTTACTAATACGCATACCGTAACATCGTATGCGGCAAATGCCGCAACACGAAGAAGCCGAACAATGCCACCAGCGCCGGCAACACCAGCCACCAGACCTTGGGTGGCAAGGCGTTCAGCGGGGCCTTGCGCTGGATCAGCCACAGGCTGGCCGCACAGACACATGCCGCCAGCATCGCGCCAGCCATGACATCGGTCGGCCAGTGTGCCCCGAGGTACACCCGGGAAAGGGCAATCGCCATCGCCGGCAAGCTGGCCACCAGCAACCAGGTCAGGCGCATGCGCGGCGGTTGCCCGCGACCAGCCAGCACGGCGAGGGTCAGAAACAGCGCGAACGCGCCTGAGGCGTGGCCGCTGGGCATGCTGTAACTGGTCAGTGGATCACTCAATACTTCCGGGCGCACGCGGGCGAAAAACTGTTTGGTTGCGGTGTTGGCCAATGCCGTGCAGAGGAGGGTACTGCACGCGAAAACTGCCTGTCGCCATTGCCGGGTAATCAACAGCAGTGCTACCAACAATGCACTGAACAGCAGCATGTTGCGGAATTCGCCAATCAACGTGAAGACCACCGCCACCTCATCGAGCATTGGGCTGCGGTGCTCCTGCACCAGGGTCATCAGCCCTTGATCGAGAGCGCTCAGATACGGATAGCCGATGAACAGCCCTGCCAGAATCAGAAAACTCATGCTGGCAATTAACGCTGTAGCCCGGCGATGCTGGCGCAGGCTACTGGTGGCACTCAACCCCACCATGACCGCAATGCTGCCGGCAACGATCCCGGCCTGAGTCCAGAAGCCTTCGGGCAGCGGCAAGCGAATCGCCGCGCCGGTGGCCCAGCCTGGCAGCAGGTAAGCCACCGACCAGCCCGCGCCAGCCAGCAGACTGACGGCGAAGAAGCGTGGGAAGGGCATGTCGCACATGCCGGCGACCATGGGCAGCATTGGCCGCAACGGTCCGATAAAACGCCCGACCAGCAGGCTGGCGATGCCATAGCGCTGGAAGTAGGTCTCGGCCCCGGCGATCCATTCCGGGTGATGGCGCAATCCTGGCAGCCGCCGGATATTCTGGTGGAAATGGCGCCCCAGGAAGTACGAGACCACATCGCCAAGCACGCCGGCCAGGAAGCCCAGCAGCAGTGTTTCACTCAGCGAGAGCGCTCCGCTGCCGGCCAGTACCGCCACGGCGAACAGCAGCACGGTGCCGGGCACTATCAGCCCGGCAATCGCCAGGCATTCCACGAAGGCCACAATGAACACCGCCGCCGCCAGCCATTGCGGGTTGACCGTCAACCAACCGGTCAGGCTATCGAGCCATTGGCCCATAAAAACCACTCCATCTAATGTTCAATTGGTCCCTGGGGACAAACACAATTCTTCAAAAACACCCAAAAGCCCTGTGGGAGCGGGCTTGCCCGCGAAGAGGCCCTTTCAGTCGATATTGGTATCGCCTGATACTCCGCTTTCGCGAGCAAGCCCGCTCCCACATGGATCAATCCAATTTCAAGTCAGCACAAAATAGTCGTGACCTTCGATTTGCCCCCGTCGCAGTGGGTTGCGTGTGCAGTACGGCGCGTAAGCCGCATCGACGAAGCGGTACATCAGGTGCTCATCGCGCCCGTGGGGGATGCCCAGGCGCGTAGTCTGGATGATGTGGGCGGGCGTCTGGCCGACGTGCTCCACCAGTAGCACTTCATGGTCGAAGCGTTTGGCGTCCCACACCGGCACTTTCAGGCCCAGCGCCTTGCACAGCAGCGTTTGCCCGGCGCAGAGTTTTTGTGACGGGCGAGGGTGGCCCTGGGCATCGGGGTTGTTCAACAGCATCTGTGCCAGGCTGGCCGGCCCGCTCAATTGATCGACCCACGGGTAGGCGGATTTGATCAGTACCGCGTTTCCCGGGCCTTGGGCGCTGAAGTTCAGGGAGTCACCACCCCGGGCGTAATACATATAGATGTGGCCGCCATCCAGAAACAAAGCCTTACGCTTTTCTGTGTAACCGAGGGACGCGTGGCTGCCTTTTTCTGCGCAGTAATAGGCTTCGGTCTCGATAATTCGGGCGCTGAGCCACAGGTCGCCAACTCGATGGCGAATGACTTTGCCCAGTAACTCCCGGGCCAGAATCTGGGCGTCACGGTCGAAAAACGCGTCCGGAAGGCCTGCTGGCAGGCTCATGGCGGACGCTCGAACAGTCAGATTGGACATGATGACCAGTGTTTGTCAGGGCTGAATGAGTCGTGATGATAACAATTTGCAGCTTAATCCCGGCTGAACATCGGCAAATGCCCCTCCATTTCGACCATCCGCCCGTCACCGCTGTTAGTCCCGGGACGCGACAGCTATAATCTGCCGCTTTACTCTTTACCAAGACCTAATCAAAGACCACGCCAGACCATGACTGAGTCCGTTCTTGACTACATGACCCGCCTGGGTCGCGCTGCCCGCGAAGCTTCCCGCGTGATCGGCCGAGCCAGCACTGCGCAGAAAAACCGCGCCCTGCAGGCCGCCGCCAATGCGCTGGACGCTGCCCGCGCCGAGCTGACGGCGGCTAATGAGCTGGATTTGGCCGCCGGTCGCGCCAACGGTCTGGAGCCGGCCCTGCTTGAGCGCCTGGCACTGACCCCGGCGCGTATCGACGGTATGATCGTCGGCCTGCGTCAGGTGGCAGCCCTGCCGGACCCGGTCGGCGCGATCCGTGACATGAGTTTCCGCCCGTCCGGTATTCAGGTCGGCAAGATGCGCGTGCCACTGGGCGTGATCGGAATCATCTACGAGTCGCGGCCGAACGTGACCATCGATGCGGCCAGTCTGTGCCTGAAGTCTGGCAACGCGACCATCCTGCGTGGCGGTTCCGAGGCCATTCATTCCAATCGAGCCATCGCCGCCTGCATTCAGCGTGGTCTGGCCGAGGCCGATCTGCCGGCTGCGGTGGTGCAAGTGGTCGAAACCACCGATCGCGCTGCCGTCGGTGCGCTGATCACCATGCCTGAATACGTCGATGTCATCGTGCCGCGCGGTGGCCGTGGCCTGATCGAACGCGTCAGCCGTGATGCCCGCGTACCGGTGATCAAGCATCTGGACGGCATCTGCCACGTTTATGTGAGTGAACACGCCGATCTGGCCAAGGCCCAGCGCATTGCGTTCAACGCCAAGACTTACCGTTATGGCATCTGCGGTGCCATGGAAACGCTGCTGGTCGATCAAACCGTCGCCAGCGATTTCCTGCCGGCGATGGCGGCACAGTTCCGCGAAAAAGGCGTCGAGCTGCGCGGTTGCGAACGCACCCGAGCGATCATCGATGCCGTGGTCGCGACCGAAGAAGACTGGAGTACCGAATACCTGGCACCGATTCTGTCGATCCGTGTAGTCGACGGACTGTGCCAGGCCATCGAGCACATCAACCATTACGGTTCCCATCACACCGATTCGATTGTCAGCGAACACCAGGGTGACACCCGGCGTTTCGTGGCTGAAGTCGACTCCTCGTCGGTGATGATCAATACACCGACATGCTTCGCCGATGGCTTCGAATACGGATTGGGTGCCGAGATCGGCATTTCTACTGATAAGCTGCACGCCCGCGGCCCGGTGGGTCTCGAAGGATTGACCTGCGAGAAGTACATCGTGGTCGGCGACGGGCAGTTGCGCGGACAGGAGCCGGTCTGACTTGGGCGACTTCGACCTGTCAGCCCCGGTCACCGTCAGCGAGCCAGCCCCTCGCCGCATTGGCGTGCTGGGCGGAACGTTTGACCCGGTGCACATCGGCCATTTGCGCGGTGCGCTGGAAGTCGCCGAAACCCTGGCGCTCGATGAGTTGCGTCTGACACCCAGTGCCAGGCCGCCCCATCGGGATACGCCGCAGGTGTCGGCGAAAGACCGTCTGGCGATGGTCGAGTGCGCGGTGGCCGGTGTGGCGCCGTTGGTGGTGGACGCCCGCGAATTGCAGCGGAACAAACCGTCCTACACCATTGATACCCTGGAACTGATGCGCGCCGAACTGGCCGTATCCGACCAGGTTTTTCTGCTTTTGGGCTGGGACGCTTTTTGCGGCCTGCCCACTTGGCACCGCTGGGAAGAGTTGCTCCAGCATTGCCATATCCTGGTGTTGCAACGCCCGGATGCCGACAGCGAACCGCCGGATGCCTTGCGCAACCTGCTGGCAGCGCGCTCGGTGAGCGACCCGCTGGCCCTCAAAGGGCCGAGCGGACAGATTGCATTCGTCTGGCAGACACCGCTCGCGGTATCCGCCACCCAGATCCGTCAACTGCTGGCCAGCGGTAAGTCGGTACGTTTCCTGGTGCCCGACGCGGTCCTGGCCTACATCGATGCGCACGGACTCTACCGTGCGTCGAACTGAATAGGAGTGCCTCAAGGCACGTGGCAACAACGTGTATTGAAGCGCCCGAACATACGAGCAAAACGAGTTTTATATGACGAACAACGACGTAAACAAAGTTAAGCGCAAAGGCACGTTCAAGAGTGCCCCGCTGCCTGAAAAGGTCCTCGCTGCCGAGCCACCTAAAGGCGACGAGCTGGTCAAGATCGCCGTAGCCGCCCTGGAAGACGTCAAGGCCCAGGACGTGCTGGTAATTGATGTTCGCGACAAGCAGAGCATCACTGACTACATGATCATCGCCACCGGTACGTCCAACCGCCAGATCGGCGCGATGCTGGACAAGGTCCGCGAAGCCGTCAAAGCCTTGGGTATCAAGCCGTTGGGTGAAGAAGGCAAGGGCGACAGCGACTGGGTGCTGTTGGACATGGACGACGTGATCGTCCACATGATGACCTCCAACGCCCGTCAGTTCTACGACCTGGAGCGCCTGTGGAAAGGTGCCGAGCAGAGCCGTGCGGCCGATGGCAAGCACCACAGCCCTGAAGTTGGTCACGAGCACTTCAACAAGCTCAACAAAGACCAGGAATAAGGGACCGCTGTGCGACTGCGACTGATCGCCGTCGGTTCACGCATGCCCAAGTGGGTGGAAGAAGGCTGGCATGAATATGCCAAGCGCCTTCCGTCCGAGCTGGCGCTGGAACTGGTGGAAATACCGCTCAATACCCGTGGCAAGAACGCCGACGTGGCCCGTTTCATCCGCCAGGAAGGCGAAGCCATGCTGGCAAAGGTCGGGCCGAACGAGCGGATTGTCACACTCGAAGTCCATGGCAAGCCCTGGAGTACCGAGCAACTGGCGGTCGAGCTCGATCGCTGGCGGCTGGACTCGCGCACCGTCAACTTCATGGTCGGCGGCCCCGAAGGGCTGGCGCCGGAAGTCTGTGCCCGGGCCGACCAGCGCTGGTCGTTGTCGCCGCTGACCTTGCCGCACCCGCTGGTGCGGATCCTGATCGGCGAACAGTTGTACCGTGCCTGGACCGTGCTGTCCGGTCACCCTTACCACAAGTAATTCTGCCCTCATGTCCCAGCCGATCCGCATCAAGGACCACGAAAAAGACGCCCGTCTGGTGCGTGGCCGCGTCGTGTTCGGGGCCATTGCCGTGGTGGCGCTGATTGGCGTGCTGATCGCGCGTCTGTATTTCCTGCAGGTGATCCAGTACGAGTACCACTCGACCCTGTCGGAAAACAACCGCGTCCATGTGCAGCCGATTCCGCCGACCCGTGGCTTGATTTTCGACCGCAACGGCGTGGTGATTGCCGATAACCGGCCCAGCTTCAGCCTGAGCATGACCCGCGAGCGTTCCGGCGACTGGCAGCAGGTGCTCGACGTGATCGTCGAGGTGCTGGAGCTGACGCCCGAGGACCGGGTGATCTTCGAGAAGCGCATGCGTCAGGGGCGCCGGCCGTTCGAGCCGGTGCCGATCCTGTTTGAGCTGACTGAAGAGCAGATCGCCCGGATCGCCGTGAACCAGTTCCGCCTGCCGGGCGTGGAAGTGGTCGCACAGCTGGTTCGTCACTATCCCCAGGGCGCGCACTTTGCGCACTCGGTGGGCTACATGGGGCGGATCAACGAGAAAGAGCTCAAGTCCCTCGATCCGGTGAGTTACAGCGGCACCCATCAAATCGGCAAAACCGGCATCGAGCGTTTCTACGAGCCGGAACTGCACGGTCAGGTGGGTTACGAAGAAGTCGAGACCAACGCTCGGGGCCGTGTATTGCGGGTACTCAAGCGTACCGAGCCGATTTCCGGCAAGGACATTGTCCTGAGCCTGGACATCAAATTGCAGGAAGCCGCTGAAGCCGCGCTCGGTGGTCGTCGTGGTGCGGTGGTGGCCCTGGACCCGAAAACCGGCGAGGTCCTGGCGATGGTCAGCCAGCCGAGTTTCGACCCGAACCTGTTCGTCACCGGCATCAGCTCCAAGGCCTATTCCGAGCTGCGCGATTCCATCGACCGGCCGCTGTTCAACCGCGTGTTGCGTGGTCTGTACCCGCCAGGTTCGACCATCAAGCCGGCGGTGGCGATCGCCGGCCTGGACTCCGGCGTGGTGACGGCGTCGACCCGGGTGTTCGACCCCGGTTACTACATGCTGCCCAACTACGATCACAAATACCGTAACTGGAACCGTACCGGCGACGGCTTTGTCGACCTCGATACGGCGATCATGCGTTCCAACGACACCTACTTCTATGACCTGGCCCACAAGCTGGGAATCGATCGGTTGTCGGCGTACCTGAGCAAGTTCGGTATCGGCCAGAAAGTCTCGCTGGACATGTTCGAAGAATCGCCGGGGTTGATGCCGACCCGGGAGTGGAAGCGTGCGACGCGCCGTCAGGCGTGGTTCCCGGGGGAGACACTGATTCTCGGTATCGGTCAGGGCTACATGCAGTCGACGCCGTTGCAATTGGCCCAGGCCACCGCATTGGTGGCCAACAAGGGTGTCTGGAACCGTCCGCACCTGGCCAGGACCATCGAAGGCGAGAAGCCGGTGGATCCTAACCCGATGCCTGACATCATCCTGCGCGATCCGGCGGACTGGACCCGGGTGAACCACGGTATGCAACAGGTGATGCACGGTGCCCGCGGTACGGCGCGCAAGGCCTCGATCGGTGCGCAGTACCGGATTGCCGGCAAGAGTGGTACGGCCCAGGTGGTCGCGATCAAGCAGGGCGAGAAGTACGACCGCTCCAAGGTGCAGGAGCGCCATCGCGACCACGCCTTGTTCGTTGGTTTCGCACCGGCCGACGATCCGAAAATCGTGGTCTCGGTGATGGTCGAGAACGGTGAGTCGGGCTCCGGCGTGGCCGCGCCGGTTGTGCGTCAGGTCATGGACGCCTGGCTCCTGGACCAGGACGGTCGGTTGAAGCCCGAATACGCCAGCCCTATCAGTGCAGAGGCAACAGCCCGTGATGAATAATTTTGATCGCATGCTCTCCAGCGAGGATGTGATGCGTCGCCGTGCAACACTGTTGCAACGAATGCACATCGACGGCGTGTTGCTGATCCTGCTGCTGACGCTTGCCGCCGGCAGCCTGTTCGTCCTGTATTCGGCCAGTGGAAAAAGCTGGGATCTGCTGGCAAAACAGGCCACTTCGTTCGGTATCGGCCTGGTGTCGATGATCGTCATCGCCCAGTTCGAACCGCGTTTCATGGCGCGCTGGGTGCCGGTCGGCTATGTGATCGGTGTGTTGTTGCTGGTGGTAGTGGACGTCATGGGCCACAACGCGATGGGGGCCACGCGCTGGATCAACATCCCCGGTGTCATCCGCTTCCAGCCATCGGAGTTCATGAAGATTCTGATGCCGGCAACCATTGCCTGGTATCTGTCCAAGCGCACCTTGCCGCCACAGCTAAAGCACGTCGGTATCAGCCTGATGCTGATCGGCATTCCGTTCATTCTGATCGTGCGACAACCGGACCTCGGCACTTCGCTGCTGATTCTGGCCGGTGGCGCGTTCGTGCTGTTCATGGGGGGGCTGCGCTGGCGCTGGATCCTCAGCGTGCTGGCCGCCGCCGTTCCCGTGGCGATTGCCATGTGGTTCTTCATCATGCACGACTACCAGAAGCAGCGAATCCTGACGTTCCTCGACCCGGAGAGCGATCCGCTCGGTACGGGCTGGAACATCATCCAGTCCAAGGCGGCCATCGGCTCTGGAGGCGTATTCGGCAAGGGGTGGTTGCTGGGCACCCAGTCGCACCTGGATTTCCTCCCGGAAAGCCATACCGACTTCATCATTGCGGTCATGGGTGAAGAGTTCGGTCTGGTGGGTATTTGCGCACTGTTGCTGATCTACCTGTTGCTGATCGGCCGCGGTCTGGTGATTACCGCCCAGGCGCAGACATTGTTCGGCAAGTTGCTCGCGGGCAGCCTGACCATGACGTTTTTTGTTTATGTTTTCGTCAACATCGGTATGGTCAGTGGCCTGTTGCCGGTGGTGGGGGTGCCGTTGCCGTTCATTAGCTACGGAGGAACTTCGCTGGTGACGCTGCTGTCAGCGTTTGGGGTTTTGATGTCGATCCATACCCATCGCAAGTGGATCGCGCAGGTTTGAATAAGGTGAAACTTTCAATGCAAGTAATGCGTGGCTGGGCGACTCGACATGCGCCATGGGTCGGCCTGGTAAGCATCCTTGGCACCGTGCAGGAAGCGTTGGCCGGCGACTACGAAGGCTCACCCCAGGTGGCCGAATTCGTCGGTGAAATGACCCGCGACTACGGTTTCGCCGGTGAACAGTTGATGGGCGTGTTCCGCGAAGCCGAGCGCAAGCAGTCGATTCTGGACGCCATCTCGAAACCCGCCGAACGGGTCAAGCAGTGGAGCGAATATCGCCCGATGTTCATCACCGATGCGCGCATAGCCCGGGGTGTGGACTTCTGGCGTCAGCACGAAGCGGTGCTGGCCCGTGCCGAGCAGGAATACGGCGTACCGGCCCAGGTCATTGTCTCGATCATCGGCGTTGAAACCTTTTTCGGTCGTAATGCCGGAAATTTCCGGGTGATCGATGCCTTGTCGACCCTGGGTTTCGACTATCCTCCCCGTGCCGAGTTTTTCCGCAAGGAATTGCGTGAGTTCTTGCTGCTGGCCCGTGAAGAGCAGGTCGATCCGTTGACGCTCAAAGGCTCCTACGCCGGCGCAATGGGATTGCCACAATTCATGCCGAGCAGTTTCCGCGCCTATGCGGTGGATTTCGACGGTGATGGCCATATCAACATCTGGACCAACCCGGACGATGCCATTGGCAGTGTCGCCAGTTACTTCAAGCGTCATGGCTGGGTCGCCGGCGAACCGGTAGTCAGCCGCGCCGATGTCCGTGGCGATCAGGTCGACGAAGGTTTGACCGCAGGAATCGAACCGACGAAAACCGTCGGGGAGTTGCGAGCCCTGGGGTGGTCAAGTCATGATGCGCTGCGCGATGATATGCCGGTTACCGCTTTCCGCCTGGAAGGCGACAATGGCTCCGAGTACTGGATGGGCCTGAAGAATTTTTACGCGATCACGCGTTATAACCGCAGCGTGATGTACGCCATGGCCGTACATCAACTGTCTGAACAGCTGGTCCAAGCACGGGGCGTCAAGTAATGCGGGCATTGCCTATCAATAAACCCCTGAAGCTGATGGCATTCGCTGCGTTGGCAATGCTGGTCGCCAGTTGTTCGACCAGCCGTGCGCCGGCCCAGAAGTCCTCCAGCGCCGTGCGCTCGACGCCGGGGCTGGACATCAACCGCGCCCACAAGGATGGCGCGCCGTGGTGGGATGTCGATGTTTCGCGCATTCCGGACGCCACGCCGACCCTGCACACCGGCCCATACAAGGCCAGCCCGTACTCGGTATTGGGTAAAACCTATTTCCCGCTGCAAGAATCCAAGACCTACGTGGCTTCGGGCACGGCGTCCTGGTATGGCACCAAGTTCCACGGCCAGAACACCGCCAACGGCGAGGTGTATGACCTGTACGGCATGAGTGCCGCGCACAAGACATTGCCACTGCCAAGTTATGTCCGGGTGACCAACCTGGACAACAACAAGAGCGTGATCCTGCGAGTCAACGACCGTGGGCCGTTCTACTCGGACCGAATCATCGATTTGTCCTACGCCGCCGCCAAGAAGCTCGGTTATGCCGAAATCGGCACCGCGCGGGTCAAGGTCGAGGGCATTGATCCACAGGCGTATTGGGCGGCCAAAGGCCGTCCGGCGCCTTTGATGCTCAACGAGCCGCAAGTCGCGCAGAATAGCGCCCCGGTGATCACGGCTTCGGCCGGCACCGTCGAGCAATGGACTCCGCCGCCGCAGCAACACGCCGCCGCGGTGGTACCGGTGCAGCTTGATGCAAAAAAAAACGCTTCTGTACCAGCCTCTGGCCAGTATCTGCAGGTGGGCGCGTTCGCCAACCCGGACGCTGCAGAACTCCTGAGATCCAAGCTCAGCGGGATGGTGAGCGCTCCGGTGTTCATCAGCTCGATCGTGCGCAATCAGCAGACCCTGCATCGGGTTCGTATGGGCCCGATCGGATCGCCGGGTGAGATCCAGCAGGTGCAGAACAGTGTGCGCCTGGCCAATCTCGGTTCGCCGAGCGTGGTCACAGAGTAATACGTAGTACTTGATTGTCGGTTCGCTTGCGATTTGGGGGGCGGACCATGTTGTTGGCTCTTCTAAGAACAAAAGCCCGGCACAGGGTTAAAGAGTGAGCAGCTGAACACGCGACAGCCTTTAAGAAGCTGTCTGAATAGTTTTGCCCTCGGGCAAGTTTCCATTAGCGATTTCGAGAGACGGATGAACATCACCACCTTTGCCAAACGCCTGTGCCTTTTAGTCCCGCTGCTCCTCTCACCTGCCGCGTTCGCGGTCGAGATGATGCCGTCGCCACCGCAATTGGCCGCCAAGGCCTATGTGCTCATGGACGCCAGCAGCGGCAACGTGCTGGTCGAGAACAATGGTGACCAGCGTCTGCCACCGGCCAGCCTGACCAAGCTGATGACCGCGTACATCGCGACCCTGGAAATCCGTCGTGGCCAGATCGGTGAAAACGATCCGGTGACCGTCAGCGAAAACGCCTGGCGTACCGGCGGTTCGCGGATGTTCATCAAGGTCGGCTCGCAGGTCACCGTCAGCGACCTGCTGCACGGCATCATCATCCAGTCGGGCAACGACGCCAGCGTCGCGCTCTCCGAGCACATCGCCGGCAGCGAAGACGCCTTCGCCGACCTGATGAACAAGACCGTCGCCGATCTGGGCATGACCAACACCCACTTCATGAACCCGACCGGCCTGCCGAATCCTGAGCACTATTCGTCGGCTCACGACATGGCTGTTCTGGCCCGCGCGATCATCCACGAAGACCCGGCTCACTACGCGATCTACTCGCAGAAAGAGTTCTTCTGGAACGGCATCAAGCAACCGAACCGCAACCTGCTGCTGTGGCGCGACAAGACCGTCGACGGCCTGAAAACCGGCCACACCGACGAAGCCGGCTACTGCATGGTGTCTTCGGCCGTACGTGATGGCATGCGCCTGATCGCCGTGGTGTTCGGCACCAGCAGCGAAGTGGCCCGTGCCGCCGAAACCCAGAAGCTGCTGACCTACGGTTTCCGTTTCTTCGAAACCCAGACCTTCTATCAGAAGGGCGCCGAACTGGCCCAGGCACCTGTCTGGAAAGGCTCCACCAATCAAGTCAAGGCCGGCCTGGCTGAAGACCTGACCATGACCCTGCCGAAAGGCCAGCTGAAAAAGCTCGCTGCCAGCATGACCATGAACCCGCAACTGGTTGCGCCAATCGCCAAGGGCGACGTGATCGGTAAAGTCGAAGTCAAACTGGACGACAAGGTGGTGCACAGCGCTGACCTGATCGCTCTGGATGGCGTCGAAGAGGGTGGTATCTTCCGTCGCATGTGGGATAGCATCCGTCTATTCTTCTACGGCTTGTTCAACTGATAGTGTGCACCTGCATGGCCCCGCGCTGATCCGGCACGGGGCCATGCCCGTCGCCACGGCTTACGCTTACGAGGCCGTTACGCCATGACCGATACCGAAGTAAAGGCGCCTAAGATCGAATTCCCCAACGTTGATTACCCGGTTAAGGTGATCAGCGATACCGGTGTGGGCAACAAGGACAAGATCATCGAGATCGTCAAGAAACACGCGACGATCAACCATGACCGTGTAGATGAGCGCCAAAGCACCAACGGCAAATACACCACCATTCAGTTGCACATCGTCGCGACCGACCAGGACCAGCTGTACAACATCAACAGCGAACTGCGGGCCACCGGTTTCGTGCACATGGTGTTGTGATGTCCGGCACGCTGGGCTTTCGCGAGCTCGGCCAGATGGCTTACGAGCCGGTCTGGCATGCCATGCAACGCTTCACCAACGAACGCGGCACCGATGTTGCCGACGAGATCTGGCTGGTGGAACATCCTGCGGTGTTCACCCAGGGGCAGGCCGGCAAGGCCGAGCACCTGTTGCTTCCCGGTGATATTCCGGTGGTGCAGGTCGACCGTGGTGGTCAGGTGACCTACCACGGCCCTGGCCAGCTGGTGGCTTATCTGCTGCTGGATGTGCGCAGGCTGGGTTTTGGCGTGCGCGATCTGGTCAGCCGGATGGAGCAATGCCTGATCGAGCTGTTGGCCAGTTACGGCGTGACCGCCGTGGCCAAGCCCGATGCACCGGGTGTCTACGTCGACGGGGCGAAAATCGCTTCCCTGGGGTTGCGGATTCGCCACGGCTGTTCCTTTCATGGCCTGGCCTTGAACGTAGACATGAACCTGGAACCGTTTCGACGGATTAATCCCTGCGGCTACGCCGGGCTGGCGATGACCCAGCTGAGCGATCACGCAGGATCGATTGAATTTGCCGAGGTAAGTGCCCGGCTGCGCGCGCAGCTCGTCAAACACCTCGACTATGCTGAGCAGACGACCCTGACGGGCGGAATCGACTGATATGACTACTGATGCAGTGCAAACCATGATCCCGACGCTCGATGTCTCCGAGCGCCCGGCCCCGCGTCCCAAGGTTGAAGCCGGCGTCAAGCTGCGCGGCGCCGAAAAGGTTGCACGCATCCCGGTGAAGATCATTCCGACCACCGAATTGCCGAAGAAGCCGGACTGGATTCGCGTCCGCATCCCGGTTTCGCCGGAAGTCGACCGCATCAAGGCCCTGCTGCGCAAACACAAGTTGCACAGTGTGTGCGAAGAAGCTTCCTGCCCGAACCTGGGCGAGTGCTTCTCCGGCGGCACCGCGACCTTCATGATCATGGGTGACATCTGCACCCGTCGTTGCCCGTTCTGCGACGTCGGCCACGGCCGTCCGAAGCCACTCGACGTCAACGAACCGGAAAGCCTGGCTATCGCCATCGCCGACTTGCGCCTGAAATACGTGGTGATCACTTCGGTGGACCGCGACGACTTGCGTGACGGTGGTGCCCAGCACTTTGCCGACTGCATCCGTGAAATCCGCAAGCTGTCGCCGAACGTGCAGCTGGAGACCCTGGTCCCGGACTACCGTGGCCGCATGGATATCGCCCTGGAAATCACCGCCGCCGAGCCGCCGGATGTGTTCAACCACAACCTGGAAACCGTGCCGCGCCTGTACAAGGCCGCACGTCCGGGTTCGGACTACCAGTGGTCGCTGACCCTGCTGCAACGCTTCAAGCAGATGATGCCGCACATCCCGACCAAATCCGGTTTGATGCTGGGTCTGGGTGAAACGGACGAAGAAGTCATCGAAGTCATGAAGCGCATGCGCGAGCACGACATCGACATGCTGACCCTGGGCCAGTACCTGCAACCTTCGCGCAGCCACTTGCCAGTGCAGCGCTTCGTGCACCCGGACACCTTTGCCTGGTTCGCCGAGGAAGGCTACAAGATGGGCTTCAAGAACGTTGCCTCAGGTCCGCTGGTACGTTCCTCGTACCATGCCGATGAACAAGCGAAGCTGGTCAAGGCCGAGCTGATGTCGTCCTGATCTGCGTTATGAAATGAAAAACGCCCGCACGGTATTCAGCCTTGCGGGTGTTTTTTTGCCTGTCCTACGGCACTGGCCACTTTTTCCTGCAACCTGCGGGGCAACAGTTCCTCTTCTGTTTGTCCCCATTCCTGACTACTGTGTGCTGAAGTTTTTACGCAGGGAGATTCACGGATGACCGCTCGACCGACCCACACCCTTTGCCCTCACGTTCCTGTCCCGGCACTGCCGCCGGAAGGCATGATCGGTGTTATTGCACCTGCCGGTCCCGCGCCGCTGGACACAAGTAAAGCCGTGCAATGGATGCGCGCCCGCGGCTATTCGCTGAAGATATTTCCCGGCGTCTACGAGAAGGATGGCTATCTTGCCGGCAGTGACGAGGTGCGGCTCAATGACCTGCACGCGGCGTTCGCCGACCACGAGGTCGATGCCATCATTTGCCTGCGCGGTGGTTACGGCACGCCGAGGTTGCTTGATCGAATCGATTTCGAACTGCTGCGCGACAACGCCAAGCCGTTCATCGGCTACAGCGACATTACCGCAATGCATCTGGCTATCAGCCGTTATGCAGGCTTCGTGACCTTCCATGGCCCGCTGCTCAACGCTGATCTGCTGGGCGACAAGCAAAAGCCTACCGAGCCGTCGTTTTTCAATATGCTGCGCGGGCAGGTGAAGGCAGGCAGTGTGTTGGCGCATCCCGTTGCCTATCCATTGACGACGATCGAGCCAGGTATTGCCCACGGCCGTTTACTGGGGGGCAATCTGTCGATGATCGCCGCGACCATGGGCACGCCTTACGAGATCGATGCCGAGGGTGTCATCCTGTTTATCGAGGACATCAACGAGCCGCTGTATCGCATCGATCGATTGCTGACCCAATTGCGACTGTCCGCTACTTTGGGCAAGTTGTGTGGGGTACTGGTGGGGGATGTGGCGGGTGTGGAGGTACCTGCGCTGGAGCGGTTGCTCAAGCAGACGTTCGAGCCGTTGCGGATACCGGTGTTGTCCGGATGGCGTAGCGGGCATTGCGATCCGAACCTGACATTGCCCATGGGCGCGCTGGTCAGGCTGGATGCAGGGAACAAGGAGTTGGTGTTGGAGCAGGATGTGGTGGTCAGGCTGTAGGTCTTCATCGCCTGACAGTCCGCCTTCGCGAGCAAGCCCGCTCCCACATTGTTTTTGTGTCGTTCACAGATCAAATGTGGGAGCGGGCTTGCTCCGGGCGGCGTTCCGACGAAGCTTTTAGCGGCTGCGCAACCCTTCCAGCAACTTGTGCGTCGGATACCCATCCGCCGGCCAGCCAAACGACTGCTGCGCGCTGCGAATCGCCTTGCGGGTATTGGCACCGATAATTCCGTCCGCATTACCCGCGTCGTAATTCTGGGCACTCAGCAAGTTTTGCAGTTCGATCCGCTCGGTACGGCTCAGCGGCAAATCATCTTTTGGCCACGTGCCGCTGATCAGGCCCGCGCCGTTGAAGCGTTCGGACAACAAGCTCACCCCCAAGGCGTAGGACGACGAGTTGTTGTACTTGAGGATCGCCCGGAAGTTATCGAGCATCAGGAATGCCGGGCCACGGTAACCGGCAGGCAGTAACAGGGCCGCGGACAATTGCTCGGAACCGGCCGGGACCTGGCCGCCATTGGGCAGCGTAATCCCCAGTTGCCGCCATTCCGCGACGCTTTTGCGAATAGTGCCATCGGCCAGCACGTAGTTGAACCCGCCTGGCAACTGCACCTCGAAGCCCCACGGCTGGCCTTTCTGCCAGCCTGAGCTTTGCAGATAATGTGCAGTCGAGGCCAGGGCATCGGCCGAGCTCCCCCAGATATCGCGGCGCCCATCGCCGTCGAAGTCCACGGCATGGGTGTTGTAGGTAGTCGGGATGAACTGGGTCTGGCCCATGGCGCCGGCCCAGGAGCCGAGCATTTTCTCCGGTTCGATATCACCTTGTTGCAGGATCTGCAGGGCGGCAATCAATTGCGCGTGGGCGAAGCCCGGGCGTCGGCCTTCGTAGGCCAGGGTCGCCAGCGAATTGATCACCGACTTGCTGCCCTGGAACTGGCCGAAGTTGCTTTCCATGCCCCACACGGCGACAAGTGCCTCACGGTCGACGCCGTAACGCTGTTCGATACTCTGCAAGATACCGTCGTATTGGCTGACCAGCGCCTGACCTTTGCGAACCCGCAACGGTGACAGGGCGCCGTCGAGGTATTCCCACACCGGTTTTGCGAACTCCGGTTGGCTGCGATCGGCACGAATCACACTGGGGTCGAAGCTGACATTGGCAAAAGCGCGGTCGAACAGATCGGCGCGGATACCGGCGGCCAGGGCATCCTTGCGGAAACCTGCTTGCCATTCGGCAAAGGTCTGGGTTGGCTGGATGTCGAGGTTATCGCCGCTCGGAACCACGGGCGCAATGACTGCGGGAGCGGTGGCGACAGGGAGCGTCTGAAGCGGCTGTGCGTCGGCGGCGGTTGGTTTTTCCGCGCAGGCGACTAGCAAAACAAGGCTGGAGGCAGCAATCAATTGGCGCAGATGCCAACGACGGGAAATACAAAAGGGCATGCACAGGTCCAGGGAAAACGTATCAGGTGCAGACCTTAACATGTTGAGCGGATGCTTGCCTTTCAGGCTGCCAGAAAGTAAGAAGCCTCCCAGCTGTCAGACTGGAAGGCTTCGCGGCGGTAACTGCCTTTGCCCTTGCCGGGGCGTTCCTGGCGGCTGCGGAACAATGGCTGGGCGATGATGGATTTGGCCTTGTTGGGGCCATGCTTCGATGGCTTTTTGCTCATGATGATTGCTCGCAAGTGAGTGGATTTTGCGGGGCAAATCATCTGCTCAAGCGAGGTTTCTGTCTAGTCCCTGCATTGTCTGGGACTTTTCACTCCGCCGGCAACGACAAGCGCTGCCCGGCCATCAACAACGTCAACCGACTCAGGCTCATCCACGGCGAACCCGCAGCCTGGCCCTTGATCTGCGCGTCGATGCGTTGCGCTTCCAGCAGCAGTTGCGCCCAGCGCTGTGCCGAGTAGCGCTGCAGCGCTTTGCTCATCAACGGTTTACGTTTGTCCCAGACCGGCGGCTTGGCCTGGCTGAAAGCCTTGTCCAGCGGCGTACCCTGGCTGTATTGCAGCGAAATATTGGCCAGCAGGCGCAACTCCCGGGCCAAGGCCCAGAGAATCACCGGCGGCTCGACGCCTTCACCGCGCAACCCTTCGAGCATGCGTAGCGCGTGGGCTGCTTCACCATTGAGAACCGCATCGGTCAGGCCAAAGACGTCGAAACGCGCACTATCGGCCACCGCAGCCTGCACGGTTTCAACGGTGATCTGACCCCCTTCGGCCATCAGCTTGAGCTTTTCGATTTCCTGGGCGGCGGCCAGCAAGTTGCCCTCGACCCTTGCTGCGATCAACTCAACGGCGTCCTGGCTGGCGGAAAGCCCGGCCTGGGACAAACGTTGGCGGATCCAGCTTGGCAACTGGGCGACATCGACCGGCCAGATCTGCACGAACTGGGTCTGCTGTCCTTCGACCAGCGCTTTGCCCCACTTGGTTTTCTGCGCGCTGCCATCGAGTTTCGGCAAGCTGATCAGCAGCACGGTGTCGTCGGCCGGGCGCGAGCAGTACTCGATCAGCGCGGCGGCACCTTTGTCGCCGGGTTTGCCGGAAGGCAGGCGCAGTTCCAGCAGGCGCTTTTCGGCGAACAGCGACATGCTGGCACCGGCTTGCAGCAGCGTGCCCCAGTCGAAACTGGCGTCGGCGGCAAACACCTGGCGTTCATCGAATCCCTGCTGGCGGGCGGCAGCGCGAACAGCGTCGGCCGCCTCCTGGCACAACAGCGGGTCATCGCCGCTGATGATGTAGACCGGCGCAAGGGTGCCTTGCAGGTGTTTGGCGAGTTGGGCGGGGGCGAGTTTCATAGGAGGGGGCGAACGGGGCGCCTGGGCGCCCCGTAAGTCTTACTGCTGCGGCAGTTCGATTGGCGACTGGCGCGGAGTTTCCGCTTCAGCCTTCTTGGCCGCTTCCAGTGCAGCAGCTTCAGCCTTGGCCCTGGCTTCGGCAGTCTGCTGCAACTGATTCAGCTGGCCCGGGGTCAATTGTTGCAAGCGCAGCATCATGCGTTGGACCATCTCCCGGCGACCTTCTGCCCGGGCGGTTGCGGCCTCCTGATCGGAGCCCACCAGGTTGTTGCCGTCGTGCATGTAGATTTTCTGCACTTCAAGCTTGTCGCTCAACAGTGGCAGATCGCCGCGACCACGGATGTCGTAGTTCAGCACGCTGGTCATCTGGTACTCGCCTGCACGACCGGCACCTGCGTAGCTGAGGATGCGCTGGCTTTCCTGTTCATTGGTCAGCACCAGTTTGTACGGTGCACCGTTATAGACCTTGACGCCGCTGCCCTCCAGTACCTGACGCAACTGAGTCACGGTTTCGCCATAGGCGTTACGGGCGCTCAGGTCGAGTTCCTTGATCGCCAGTTCGTCGGTGCCGGTTCCGCGCAGCTGGAAACCGCAGGCACTCAGCAGAACCGCGAGGCCCATCACCAGCAGATTGCGTTTGATCATCTTGTTGCTCCCCTTGAAACCATGTGGGCCGATCAAGCGGCCCGAAAGGTTTTACTCGGCGCCAGGCTCACCCGGCGCCTGATCCAATTAGCTGGCGACGATATTGACCAGTTTCCCGGGCACTACGATCACTTTACGAATGGTCAGACCGTCGACGAAGCGCAGGACGTTCTCGTTGGCACGGGCGGCTGCTTCGACTTCTTCACGGCTGGCACTGGCCGGCATTTCGATGTGACCACGCAGTTTGCCGTTGACCTGAATCACCAGTTGCAGGCTTTCTTGCACCAGTGCGCTTTCGTCCAGCACTGGCCAGCTGGCGTCGATCACCGGGTCGGCGTGACCCAGGCGATGCCACAGCTCGTGGCTGATGTGCGGGGTGATAGGGGCCAGCAACAGAGTCACGGTTTCCAGACCTTCCTGGACCAGTGCGCGATCCTGTTCGCTGCCTTGCGCGGCTTTTTCCAGCACGTTCATCAGCGTCATCACCTGGGCGATGGCGGTGTTGAACTTGTGGTTCTGGCCGACGTCGTGGCTGGCCTGCTTGATAGCCTGGTGGATCGAGCGGCGAATGGCTTTCTGCTCGTCGTTCAGGCCGGCAACGTCCAGTTTGCCCGGCAGGCCTTGGGTCACGTGGGCCTGAGCCAGACGCCAGACGCGCTTGAGGAAGCGGTGCGAACCTTCTACACCGGAGTCGGACCATTCGGCGCTCATGTCAGGTGGCGAGGCGAACATCATGAACAGGCGGCAGGTGTCTGCGCCGAACTGGTCGATCATCGACTGTGGGTCAACGCCGTTGTTCTTCGACTTGGCCATCTTCTCGGTGCCGCCGATTTCCACCGGCAGGCCGTCTGCGATCAGCTTGGCGCTGATGACCTTGGCCTTGCTGTCGCGCTCGAGTTCAACGTCCGCCGGGTTGAACCAGGTGTAAGCACCATTGGCTTCGCGACGATAGTAAGTCTCGGCGATCACCATGCCCTGGGTCAGCAGGTTCTTGAACGGCTCGTTGGAGCTCACCAGGCCTTCGTCACGCATCAACTTGTGGAAGAAGCGCGCGTAGAGCAGGTGCAGGATCGCGTGTTCGATACCGCCGATGTATTGATCCACCGGCAGCCAGTGATCAGCCGCGGATTTTTCGACCAGGCCACCTTGATAGTGCGGCGAGGCATAACGGGCGTAGTACCACGAGGACTCGACGAAGGTGTCCATGGTATCGGTTTCACGCTTGGCCGGTGCGCCGCATTTAGGGCAGGTGCACTCGTAGAACTCGGGCATGCGCGCCAGTGGCGAGCCGGCACCGTCGGGTACGACGTCTTCCGGCAGCACGACAGGCAGTTGATCTTCCGGCACCGGCACGTCACCGCAAGTGCCGCAGTGGATGATCGGGATCGGGCAGCCCCAGTAACGCTGACGGCTGATGCCCCAGTCGCGCAGGCGGAACTGGGTACGCGAGGCGCCCAGTTCTTTCTTGATCAGCGCGACTTCGATGGCGTCGAAGGCGCCCGCGAAATCGAGGCCATCGAACTCGCCGGAGTTGATCAGCGTGCCGTACTCGCCGTAGGCGTCTTGCCATGGTGTCGGGTTGCTATCGCCGGAGCTGGTGCGCACTACCGATTTGACCGGCAGGTTGTACTTGTGGGCGAATTCGAAATCGCGCTCGTCATGGGCTGGAACCGCCATTACCGCGCCGTCGCCGTAGTGCATCAGCACATAGTTGGCGACCCATACCGGCAGTTTTTCGCCGGTCAGCGGGTGCTCGACGAACAGGCCGGTCGGCAGGCCTTTTTTCTCCTGGGTGGCGACGTCGGCTTCGGCCACGCTGCCGCCCTTGCATTCAGCGATGAACGCCTGCAGTTCAGGATTGTTGCGGGCGGCCAGGGTGGCCAGGTGGTGCTCGGCGGCCACGGCGACGTAAGTCGCTCCCATTAAAGTGTCCGGACGGGTGGTGAAGACTTTCAGCGTGCCGGTTTCGCCGATGGAATCGACGTTGTACGGGAACTGCACTTCCATGCCGCGGGACTTGCCGATCCAGTTGCGCTGCATGGTCTTGACCTGTTCAGGCCAGCCAGTCAGTTCGTCGAGGCTCTCCAGCAGTTCATCCGCGTAGGCGGTGATCTTGAAGTAGTACATCGGGATTTCGCGCTTTTCGATCAGCGCGCCGGAGCGCCAGCCGCGACCGTCGATCACTTGCTCGTTGGCCAGGACGGTCTGGTCGACCGGGTCCCAGTTCACGGTGCCGCTTTTCTTGTAGATCACACCTTTTTCGAACAGGCGGGTGAACAGCCATTGTTCCCAGCGGTAGTAGTCCGGCTTGCAGGTGGTCACTTCGCGCGACCAGTCCACCGCCAGGCCCAGGCTGCGTAGCTGGGATTTCATGTAGGCGATGTTTTCGTAGGTCCACTTGGCCGGCGCTACGTTGTTCTTCATCGCGGCGTTTTCCGCCGGCATGCCGAAAGCGTCCCAACCCATGGGTTGCAGAACGTTCTTGCCTTGCATGCGCTGGTAGCGGGAGATCACGTCGCCGATGGTGTAGTTGCGCACGTGCCCCATGTGTAGCTTGCCGCTGGGGTAAGGGAACATCGACAGGCAGTAGTAAGTCTCCTTGCCTGGCTGTTCACTGACTTCAAAGGACTTTTGCTCGTCCCAGAACGACTGGGCGGCGGCTTCGATTTCACGGGGCTGATATTGTTCGTGCATGGCTACTTTTGAACTGAATAGGGGTGGCCTAATCCTCTTCAATGCAACGCTGGACGGTGATCGCGCCACATTGGCGTTTTCGATGCCCAGCCGAGCTGGAAGTGGAGTTACAGGAAGCGCCGTAGCATACATGACCGCGCTCTGCCGAGGGAAACCCTGATTGCTGCCGCACGTCCTGCAAAAACCGCTGTGAGGGCCGTTGGTCGCGGCGTTCAGCCGGTTTGTTCATGGAAGCTAAGCTCTAACTGGGGAGTAGGTCTTATCTTCCAATGAGGTGAGGGATGGTTGAGTCACAGCAAAAAGCTACAAAACCGGAGCTGTACGAAAGGCTGATCGATCGTTTGGCCTTGGCCCTGGAGGCGGCAAGGACCGCTAGCCGGTTGCGCGACGAACGCCCTCTGGAACTGGAACTGCGCGGCCTGAGCCCCGCAGAGTTTGCACTGGTCAAAGCGTACCTGGATCGCAGTGAGCGTGAGACACACGGATGCTTGTCTGAGGCGGTAAAACAACTCGATGCACCACATTCGGCCAAGATCATCTGGCTCAAGGACAAGGTTCGCGGCAGAGACGCGGTAAAGGTCCGGTCTTTGCAGTTCAAATAGGGTACAGAGCCATGCTCCAGGCATTTTTGAAGCATAGTCCTTCTGTATTGATTGTCGCATTGCGTCAACCCACTTAGGCTTCGGGCATCTCCGGGAGATGCTCGATGCCATTTCGTTATTTCGTAAAACAACTTCTTTTGCCCCCCGGCATTCTATTGCTGCTGCTTTTGCTTGCCTGGTGGTTGCGCCGCTCAAGGCCGAGGCTTGCCAGTGTGTGCTTTGCGCTGGGTCTGGGGGGGTTCTGGTTGATGAGCCTGCCGGTGGTGGTGCAGTGGAGTGCCGGCCTGCTCGAGCGGGAGCCACCGCTGGCCCGCGACGAATGGGCAGGCCTGGGGCAACGCGCGGATGCGATCGTGATTCTCGGTTCGGGGCGCGAGCGCGGTGACGTTGCCTGGGGCGCGGACCAGCCCACGGGTGTCGGCCTGGAACGCCAGCGCTTTGCCGCGCGGCTGGCCAAGGCTTCCGGCCTGCCGGTACTGACCAGCGGCGGCCTGCACTACGGCACGCCGCCCAGCGAGGCGCAGATGATGGCTGACTCCTTGCGTGACGATTTTGGCGTGACCGTGCGCTGGCAGGAGGGGCGCAGCCGCACGACATGGGAGAATGCGCAGTTCAGCGCCGAGGTGTTGCTGCCTCAGGGCATCAAGCGTGTGGTGGTCGTGACTCAGGCCTGGCATATGCCGCGGGCGGCCTGGAGTTTCCGCAAGGCCGGGTTTGAGGTGGTGCCGGCGCCGGTAGGGTTTCTGGGCGGCGACAACGCGCGGCCACTGGGTGGCTGGATGCCGGAGTTCAAGGCGATCTGGCAGAACGGGCAATTGATGAACGAGGCGGTGGGGCAGATCGGTTATTCGTTGTTCTATTGAGGTGATGTCGGCGCTGGTTGGTGCGGTGTCTGTGATGACGCCTTCGCGAGCAAGCCCGCTCCCACAGGAGCTACACAGTCCAATGTGGGAGCGGGCTTGCTCGCGAAGCTTTTAAACGGTCTTGGCCATCCGGCTGGCGATCAGTGCCCAGCCAAACAACAACACACAGACAATGATCAGTGGCCACGAACGCCATTCCAGGTAAGGCGTCAGGTTGTGCATCGGCACCACTTCACCGTACAGGATGCCGCGTTCGAACTGCGGGATCTGATCGGTAATCTGACCGAACGGGTTGATCAGGCCGGACACGCCGTTGTTGGTGGCGCGGATCATCCAGCGCCCGGCTTCCAGGGCACGCATCTGTGCCATCTGCAGGTGTTGCAGCGGACCGATGGAGGTGCCGAACCAGGTGTCGTTGCTGATGGTCAGCAGCAGGTCGCTGCGGGCGGCAAGGCTGGCGGCGAACTCCGGGTAAACCACTTCATAGCAGATGTACGGCGCGATCTGATAACCCTTGGCTTGCAGCAAAGGCTGGTCGGCCGGACCGCGAGCGAAGTCCGACATCGGCAGGTCGAAGAAGGCGATCAGTCCGCGCAGCATGTCCTGCAAGGGGACATATTCACCAAACGGCACCAGTTTTTGCTTCAGGTAAGTGCCGTCGCCTTCACCGGTAACGGTGATGGCATTGAAGAAACGCTTTTCGTGGCGTACCTCCATGCGGACCGGGACACCGGTAATCAACGCCGATTTACGTTCGGCGGCGAAGCTGCCCATCATGTTCAGGTAGCCCTCGGCGGACTCCTTGAGCACCGGGACCGCCGTTTCCGGCCAGATGAGTAGGTCGACACGTTTGGAGCTGAAGCTCATGTCGCGGTACAGCGCCAGTTGCGCGTTGAGCTGCGCCGGATCCCACTTCATGCTTTGTTCGATGTTGCCCTGAATGGCGGCGACGCTCAGTGGCGGGCCCGAAGGGCTAGTCCAGGCGTGGTGCTTGAGCGCCATGCCGGCCAGCCACGGACCGACCAGCAGCAACACGCCGGCAGCGATGAAGCCTTTGTGCCCCGTACGAACCAGGCGCATGCCGTTGTAGATCAACGCAGCTGTCAGGGCCAGGGTAAAGGAAATCAGCCACATCCCGCCGATGGGGGCGAGCCCGGCCAGCGGGCCATCAAGCTGGCTGTAACCGGAGTACAGCCACGGGAAACCCGTCAGGAACCAGCCACGGAAGGCTTCCTGGCCGACCCACAGCGCCGCGAAGGCCAGGGCGTCGGCCAGCGGCGCCTCATTGCGGCGCAGCCAGCGCGCCCAAATCCAGGCGGGCAGGGCAAAGAACCAGGCAATCGCCGCCGTGAAGAGCAGCATCAGGAACCCGGCCAGCAATACCGAAGCGCCACCGAAGTGGTGGATGCTGTAGTAGATCCAGCTGGTGCCAGCACCGAACAGGCCGAAACCGAAGCACCAGCCACGACCCAATGCCTGACGTGGGCTCAGTTCGCGCAGGCCGGCATAGAACAGCCCGACGGCGAGCAGTGCCAGTGGCCAGATATCGAACGGCGCCAGGGCCAGTGTGGTGATTGCACCGGCCGCCACGGCCAGCAGGTTACCGGGCCAGCCGGGGCGGGTTGTCCAGCGCATTTCAATCCTTAGCGAGCAATGGGCGTCAGGCGAAGCAAGTGAATCCGACGGCTGTCGGCGTTCAGGATGCGGAAGCGGTACGGGCCGATTTCAGTGATTTCGTTACGTTTTGGCAAATGTCCGAACGCGCTCATCACCAGGCCGCCAACGGTGTCGAATTCATCGTCGGAGAACTCGCTGTCGAAAAACTCGTTGAAGTTCTCGATCGGTGTCAGGGCCTTGATCAGGAAATCACCGCTGGGCAGCGGCTTGATGTAGCTGTCTTCTTCGACATCGTGTTCGTCTTCGATGTCGCCGACGATCTGTTCCAGCACGTCCTCGATGGTCACCAGGCCTGCCACGCCGCCGTACTCGTCGATGACGATGGCCATGTGGTTGTGGTTGGCGCGAAACTCTCGCAGCAGCACGTTAAGGCGCTTGGATTCGGGCACGAAGGTGGCCGGGCGCAGCAGGTCCTTGATGTTGAAGCTGTCGCCGTTCTCCTTGAGGATCAACGGCAGCAAATCCTTGGCCAGCAACACGCCCATCACGTCATCGTGGCTTTCGCCGATGACCGGGTAGCGGGAGTGGGCCGATTCAACCACGGCAGGCAGGAACTCGCGGGGTGTCTGGTTCGCCTTGATGCTGACCATTTGCGAGCGCGGGACCATGATGTCCCGGACCTGCAAGTCAGCCACCTGGATGGCGCCTTCGACAATGGCCAGCGCTTCGCTGTCCAGCAGTTTGTTCTGGTGTGCATCGCGCAGCAGCTCCAGCAGCTCCTGGCGGTTTTTCGGCTCGTGGGCAAAAGCCTGGGTGAGCTTACCCAGCCATGACTTCTGCCCGTTGCTCGATCGATCTTCGCTCATAGCGATTACTCTGAATCCTTTGTTGTTTCGGTAGGGGATAAATCGGTTTCGTCGTCCGCGTACGGATCGGGAATGCCCAGCTCTGCAAGCAACGTTCGTTCCAGTGCTTCCATCTCTTCGGCTTCGTCGTCATCAATATGGTCGTAACCAAGCAGATGCAGGCAGCCGTGAATCACCAGATGCGCCCAATGGGCCTTGAGCTCCTTGCCCTGTTCAGCGGCCTCGCGCTCGACCACGGCCACGCAGATCACCAGGTCGCCCAGCAGCGGGATGTCGAGGAACTCATCCGGCACATCGGCCGGGAATGACAAGACGTTAGTTGCGTAATCCTTTTGCCGCCAGGTGTGGTTCAACTCGCGACCTTCGGCTTCGTCGACCAGGCGAATGGTCATCTCCGAGTCGGCGGTGCGCTGGCGCAAAGCCAGTTCGCACCACTGGCGAAACTCGGCTTCGCTGGGGGCGGGGGCTTCGGTGGCGATTTGCAGGTCAAGCTCAAGCATCGCGGCGGCTATCCTTGGCGGCAGCATCATCGGCCGCTTTGGTTTCGAAGCGCTCGTAGGCTTCGACAATCCGTTGCACCAGCGGATGGCGCACGACGTCCTTGGGCTGGAAATGGGTGAAGCTGATTCCCGGCACGTCCTTGAGCACTTCAATCACATGGTGCAGGCCGGACTTGGTGCCGCGTGGCAGGTCGACCTGGGTGATGTCCCCGGTGATGACGGCCGTGGAGCCAAAGCCGATCCGGGTCAGGAACATCTTCATTTGCTCGACCGTGGTGTTCTGGCTTTCGTCGAGAATGATGAAGCTGTTGTTCAGCGTACGGCCGCGCATGTAGGCCAGCGGCGCGACTTCGATCACCTGGCGCTCGATCAGCTTGGCGACGTATTCGAAACCGAGCATTTCGTAGAGTGCGTCGTAGAGCGGGCGCAGATACGGGTCGATTTTTTGCGACAGGTCGCCGGGCAGGAAACCGAGTTTTTCACCCGCTTCGACCGCCGGGCGAACCAGCAGGATGCGGCGGATCTGCTCGCGCTCCAGTGCATCCACCGCGCAGGCAACGGCCAGATAGGTCTTGCCGGTACCGGCCGGGCCGATGCCGAAGTTGATGTCGTTGCCGAGGATCTCCTTCACATAGCGCAGCTGATTCAAGCCGCGAGGGCGAATCATGCCTTTCTTGGTGCGCAGGGCGACGGACGGTTCCGCAGGGGAGTGGTTGTCGAGCTGTTCGACGGCGGATTCCTGCAGGAACAGGTGCACCATATCCGGCGACAGCTCGGTACCCTTGGTTTCCCGGTACAGGCGGCGCAGGAGGTTTTCCGCGGAGGTGGTGTGTTTGGGTTCGCCGATCAGTTCGAACTGGTTTCCGCGATTGCGGATCTCGATGGTCAGGCGCTGCTCGATCAAGCGCAAATGCTCGTCGAATTGCCCGCACAGATTGGCGAAGCGGCGAGCTTCAAAAGGCTCGAGGATGAAACGATGTGGTTCTATGGGTGCGTTCAAGGTCGTATTTAGCCGCCCTGGGGCAATTGAGATGAAATCAAGGATAACGCCAGTGGGCTGGGTGCGAAAGCTCTTAAATTTTGCAATCTGATCCCCGCGCCTGGTGCGGTCTTTGTGGGAGCGGGCTTGCTCGCGAAAGCGGTGTGTCTGTTACCTATTTATTGACTGACACTCCCTATTCGCGAGCAAGCCCGCTCCCACATTGATCTGTGGCGATTATTGGATCAGCGAACCCCGCAGCGAGTGCGGCTGCGCGGCATCGATGTGCACATCCGCGAACTGGCCGATCAGGGTCGGATTGTCGCAGCGGAAGTTGACGATACGGTTATTCTCGGTCCGGCCTTGCAACTCGCCCGGGTCTTTTTTCGAGTAATCGGTCACCAGGATCCGCTGGATCGAACCGACCATTTGTCGGCTGATCTCGAAACCTTGCTGGTTCAGGCGATGTTGCAGGGCATTCAGACGCTCTTTTTTCAACTCCTCCGGTGTGTCATCGGCCAGGTCGGCAGCCGGCGTACCCGGGCGCTGGCTGTAGACGAACGAATAGGAAAAGTCGAAACCGACGTCGGCAATCAGCTTCATGGTTTGCTCGAAGTCTTTCTCGGTCTCGCCCGGGAAGCCGACGATGAAGTCCGAGCTGATGCAGATTCCCGGCACGGCGGCGCGCAGCTTGCGCAGTTTGGATTTGTATTCCAGCGCGGTGTGGTTGCGCTTCATCGCGGCGAGGATGCGGTCCGAGCCCGACTGCACCGGCAGGTGCAGGTGCTTGACCAGCTCCGGCACGTCGGCGTGGGCCTGGATCAGGCTGTCGGAGAACTCCAGCGGATGCGACGTGGTGTAACGGATGCGGTCGATGCCATCGACTGCGGCGACCACGCGGATCAGCTCGGCCAGATCCGCCAGGCGCCCGTCATGGGTGAGGCCGCGATAGCCGTTGACGTTCTGCCCCAGCAGCGTCACTTCCCGCACGCCGTTTTCGGCCAGGTGAATGATCTCGGCAATCACGTCGTCGAACGGCCGGCTGACCTCTTCGCCACGGGTGTAGGGCACCACGCAGAACGTGCAGTACTTGCTGCAACCTTCCATCACCGACACGTAAGCGCTCGGGCCGTCGATGCGCGGCTCGGGCAAATGGTCGAATTTTTCGATTTCCGGGAACGAGACGTCGACTTGCGGCAGCTTGCTGATGCGCGCGGCGTCGATCATTTCCGGCAGGCGGTGCAGGGTCTGCGGGCCAAAGACCACATCGACGTACGGCGCGCGATCGCGGATGGCCGCGCCTTCCTGGCTGGCCACGCAGCCGCCGACGGCGATCACCATGTCCGGGTTGGCCAGTTTCAGTTCGCGCCAACGACCGAGCTGGGAATAGACCCGGTCCTGTGCACGTTCGCGGATCGAGCAGGTGTTGAGCAGGATCACGTCGGCGTCTTCAGCGCGGGCGGTGACTTCCAGGGCCTGATGTTCGCCCAGCAGATCGACCATGCGCGAGCTGTCGTACTCGTTCATCTGGCAACCGTGGGTTTCGATGTAAAGCTTCTTGGCCATGGAAAGAGTCATCACCTGATTCAAAGAACCGCGCATTATAGGGAACATGGCCCGTGGTTCCTACCGTTGCGCGTCCGACGGCTGTGCTATAGTTTGCGCCCTCATTTTTACCCCGATGTGTTACCCGCCCACCATGACCAAACGTGAAGCTCCAATCTACAAGGTGATTTTCCTCAACCAGGGCCAGGTGTTCGAAATGTACGCCAAGCAGATCTATCAAAGTGATCTGTGGGGCTTTCTGGAAGTGGAAGAGTTCGTCTTTGGCGAGCGCACGCAAGTGGTCGTCGATCCGAGCGAAGAAAAGCTCAAGGCTCAGTTCGAAGGCGTGGTGCGCAGTTTTGTGCCGATGCATTCGATCGTGCGTATCGACGAAGTCGAGCGTCTGGGCACACCGAAAATCAGCGAAGCCCGTGGCGCGGTCGGCAATGTCATGCCGTTCCCGATGCCGATGCCTGAGAAGTAAGGCTCAAGACCGAGTCGCCCCCTTCGCGAGCAAGCCCGCTCCTGCATTTGATTTGCGTCGTGCACAAATCAAATGCAGGAGCGGGCTTGCTCGCGAAGGGGTCAGAAAGGTCGACGCAGAAATCAGGGCAGCGGCGAGAAAGGCGTACGCCCATCGGCGCTCTGCAATTCCATCAGGTATTTACGGAAGATTTGCCCAAGCACCTGAGTGGCGACTTCCAGCTCTTCGCGGGGCATCTTTTCGGTGACTTCGTCGGCGGTGTCCAGTGCATCCTCGGCACCGTTGACCGCGGCCATCTTCAGCAGGATGTACGCCTGAACGTTATTGGCCGGCACGCCTTCGCCATGAAAGAACATGGTGCCGAGCTTGAATTGCGCCTGGGCGTGGCCTTGCAGTGAGGCTTTTTCGAAATAGCTCAGGGCTTTATTGAGGTCGCGCGGCGCGTTTCTGCCTTCATAGTAGAACTCACCCAACTCGTATTGCGCTTGCGCATCCCCTTCATCCGACGCCTTCTGGCAGGCGGCGAGCGCCTGCTCCAGGTCTTGCGGCTGGGTATTGAGGGTGCAGCGACCCATCGCTGGGATTAACAACGAGTTGCCGCCTGCTTGTGCTTGCGCGAGCAGGGGCTGAAGAAGCAACAGGCAGCCCAGAGCAAGGGTGCGGCCGGTGCGGTTCATGGGAATCGACTTACCTCTGAAGGGCGCGCGGACCCATCGAGGGGATCCAATAAGCGCGCATTATGAAATAAGCAGGGCCAACCTTACAAAGTCTTTACTCGTTTTTCTGCTGCACGGGAAATATATCGCCCACTTTGCGGGGGATTATCGGCAGGTGAGTAGGAAAAAGCGCGGGCGTGTAGGTGAAAGCTGACGCTGGCGATGGCCAACGTCAGCGTTATAGCGTTATTTCAAGGCAGCGAAGGCACGCTCGGCGGCGTCCAGGGTGAGTTTCAGTTCGGCTTCGCCGTGAGCGATCGAAGTGAAACCGGCTTCGAAGGCACTCGGTGCCAGGTACACGCCACCTTCCAGCATCAGGTGGAAAAAGCGGCCGAACAGGGCCGCGTCGCTGGCCATCACGTCATCGAAGGTAACGATGTCGTCGGCACCGCTGAAGTACAGGCCGAACATGCCGCCGGCCTGAGTGGTCACGAACGGAATGCCGGCCGCATCGGCGCGCTGTTGCAGGCCGTCGAGCAGGCGAGTGGTGTAGTCGGTCAGCTCGGCGTGGAAGCCCGGGCGGCTGATCAGGCGCAGGGTGGTCAGGCCGGCGGCCATCGCCAGCGGGTTGCCGGACAGCGTACCGGCCTGGTACACCGGGCCCAGCGGGGCGATGCGCGACATGATTTCGCGCTTGCCGCCGAAGCAGCCGACCGGCATGCCGCCGCCGATGATCTTGCCGAAGGTGGTCAGGTCCGGGGTCACGCCGTAGTACGCCTGGGCACCGCCCAGGGCGACACGGAAACCGGTCATCACTTCGTCGAAAATCAGCACTACGCCGTGCTTGTCGCACAGGGTCCGCAGGCCTTCGAGGAAGCCCGGAGCAGGCGGTACGCAGTTCATGTTGCCGGCCACTGGCTCGACGATGATGCAGGCCACGTCCTGGCCAACTTCGGCCAACATGCTCTCAACGGCATCGATGTCGTTGAACGGCAGGGTCAGGGTGTGCTTGGCGAACGCTGCCGGTACACCGGCCGAACTTGGTACGCCTTGGGTCAGTGCGCCGGAGCCGGCCTTGACCAGCAGGCTGTCGGAGTGACCGTGGTAGCAGCCTTCGAACTTGATGATGCTGTCGCGGCCGGTGAAACCACGGGCCAGGCGGATGGCGCTCATGGTCGCCTCGGTGCCGGAACTGACCATGCGCACCATTTCCATCGACGGCACGAGCGAGCAGACCAGATCAGCCATCTGAGTTTCCATCTCGGTCGGGGCACCGTAGGACAGTCCGTGCTCAAGCTGTTTGCGCACGGCGTCCAGCACGTCCGGGTGGCTGTGGCCGAGGATCATCGGGCCCCAGGAGCCGACGTAATCCACATAGCGCTTGTCGTCTTCGTCAGTGACGTAGGCACCTTCGGCGTGCTTGAAGAACAACGGCGTGCCGCCGACGCTCTTGAACGCGCGAACCGGCGAGTTCACGCCACCGGGAATGTGTTTCTGGGCATTGGCAAACAGCGTTTCGGAACGAGACATGATAGGGCTCTCAGACTTTTAGTAATTCATTGAATGCGCGGGCGCGGCGGGTTACTTCAGCCGTGCTCTCGGCGCCAAACAGGCCATGCACCACCGCCAGCAGATCGACGCCGTGGGCCACCAGCGGCGCGGCGTTTTCCAGGGTGATGCCGCCGATCGCGCAGATCGGCAGGTGCAATGTGCGGCGAGCCTGGTCCAGCAGGTCGAGGCTGCAGGTCGGGGCGCCGGGTTTGGTGTTGGAATTGAAGAAGCGGCCGAACGCGACGTAGCTGGCGCCTTCTTTGACGGCCTGTTCGGCGAGGTCGAGTTGCGCATGGCAGGTCGAACCGATGATTGCATCGCGACCCAGCAGGGCGCGGGTCGGAGACAATGGACCATCAGTTTGACCCAAGTGCACGCCGACATTCAGGCGTGCGGCCAGCTCAGCGTCATCATTGATGATCAACCGGGTGTTGTAGCGTTCGCACAAATCACGCAAGGCTTCGGCTTCACGCAGACGTCTGGCCTCGTCGCTGCTCTTGTCGCGGTATTGCAGCAAGGTGACGCCGCCTTCCAGCGCCGCCTCCACGTACTTGAGCAACTTGCCGTCCAGCAAATGGCTGTCGGTAATGGCGTACAGGCCACGTAGTTTCATCGGTCAAGCCTCACCGCATTACAAATGGAAGTTACGAACAGAAATCCAGTGGCAAACGGCGCGGCACGAACTGGCCTTTGCCCAACTGCTCGGCGTCGCGCAGGGTGCGCCACGTGTAGTTAAGCGCGGTCTGCACGGCGCTGGCGAGGTTTTCACCCTGGGCCAGACGACCGGCCAGGGCACTGGCCAGGGTGCAACCGGAACCGTGATAACTGCCGGGCAAGCGCTGGCAGGTGTAGGTTTCGCGCAAGCCATCGCGGCTGTACAGGCGATTGTGGATTTCGGTTTCGTCACCATGGCCGCCGGTGATCAGCAGGTGTTTGACGAACGGCAGGAGTTTTTCGGCGCACTCGTCCGCGGTGCCTTCGGGCAGTTCGGCGAGGATTCGGGCTTCGGGAAGGTTAGGGGTCGCAATGATCGACAAGGGCAGCAGGCGTTCGCGCATGGCGTAGCCGACTTCGTCCTTGCCCAGGCGTCCGCCGCCGCCGGCGCGCAGCACCGGGTCGCAGACCACCGGCAAGTGTGGGTGCGCCGAAAGCAGTTCGACCACGGTGTCGACCATTTCCAGGGAACCGAGCATGCCCAGTTTGACGGCCGCGACTTCGGAGTCGTTGAGCACGGCATTGGCCTGGGCCAGTACCCACTCACGGTCGAGGACGCGGAAATCAGTGACATTGACGGTGTCTTGCACGGTCAGGGCGGTGACGGCCGGAGCCGCATGGCAACCCTGAGCGAGCAGGGCTTCGATATCTGCCTGCAAGCCGGCGCCACCACTTGGGTCGTGGCCGGAGAGACAGAGGACAACGGGGCGAGAGCTGTAGATATTCATGGTGCGCGAGCTTACCACCAAACAACGTTTTTCGGGTGTAGCGACAGCCAGTCCGGCTGTTCCCTCGCCACGGTGACTCATCAGCCACAAAATGTCTTCTGGTAGCTGCTCTGGAACGCCCGTTCTAGAGCCTTTGTAGGAAAAATTTCAATGGTGTTTAGTGGCCATCAACGGCTATGCTAGAGTGGATCCAAACCAATAACAGGTGATACCGGTTTTACGTCTGCTCAAAAGGAATGGGGGGCTTCCTGACAGAACCGGACAGGCCACGCTGGGGCTTCAATGCACTATTTGCTGATGTTGCTGTTGTGTTTGCCCCTCCTGGCAAACGCCGTCGAGTTCGATGAGTTCACTCAAAGCCTCCCCTTGGGCCGAACCCTGCAGGTCTACGAGGACGCAGGTGGTCAGGCGACCATCGCCGATATCCGTGCGCAAGCGGCGGCCGGCAACTTCAAACCGCACCACAAGGACACGCTCAACGCCGGGTATTCGCGTTCGGTGTTCTGGCTGAAAATCGACCTGCATTACCGTCCGGCCAATCCGGCGGCGCAACGGACCTGGCTGCTGGAGCTGGCCTATCCGCCCCTCGATCATCTCGATCTCTATTTGCCTGATGCGGCTGGCAACTATCAGTTGCTCAGGCAGACCGGCGATGCCTTGCCGTTCGCCAGCCGCGAGGTTCGTCAGAACAACTATTTGTTCGATCTGACGTTCAAGCCTGACCAGGCCGAAACCCTGTTCTTGCGACTGCAAAGCGAAGGCTCGATCCAGGCACCGGTAACCTTGTGGTCGAGCACGGCCTACCTCGAAGAGCAGCCCGTGCGCCTCTACGTACTGGGGTTGATCTACGGCGTGCTGTTGGGGATGCTGGTCTACAACCTGTTCATCTACCTCAGCGTGCGCGACACGAGTTACCTCTACTACATCTTCTATATCGCCTCGTTCGGCTTGTATCAGCTGTCGGTAAACGGGGCGGCCGTGCAGTATTTCTGGCCGGACAACCCCTGGTGGGCCAACGCCGCGACGCCGTTTTTCATCGGCTGCGCAGGGCTGTTCGGCAGTCAATTCGCCCGCCGTTTCCTGCAAATGGCGACCCACAGTCGCTGGCTCGACCGTTTGTTGCTGGCGTTGGTTGTCTTTAGTGCGCTGGTCGTAGGCTTGTCGTTGATGACCAGTTACGCCCTGGCCTTGCGCCTGGCCACGGCGCTGGCGCTGACGTTCACCGTGGTGATTTTTGCCGCCGGGATCTTCGCCTGGCTGCGGGGCCTGCGCGTCGCGCGGTATTTCATAATTGCCTGGTCGGCGTTTTTGCTCGGCGGCATCGTCAATACACTGATGGTGCTGGGGTACCTGCCGAACGTGTTCCTGACCATGTATTCCAGCCAGATCGGCTCGGCCATCGAAGTGGCGTTGCTGTCCCTGGCGCTGGCCGACCGCATCAACGACATGCGCGAGCAGCAGGCGCAAACCCTGTTCGACGCCAGCCAGAAGCTTGAGGTTCTCAACCAGCAACTGGCTCGCAGTAACAAGCTCAAGGACGAATTCCTTGCCACCCTGACCCATGAACTGCGCACACCGATGAACGGTGTGATCGGTTCGCTGGAACTGATGCAGACGGTCGAAATGGACCCTGAGCTGGAGCAGTATCAGCAGACGGCTTCGGGCTCGGCGCGGGACATGATGCGCATGGTCAACGGCATCCTCACCCTCACCGAATTGCAGGCCGGCAAACTCAAGGCCTCGGCCGAAACCTTCAGCTTGCGCGGCATGGTCGAGGCACTGCACACCCAGTTCGAAGGCAATGCATCGGGCAAGTCGCTGGACTTCAAGGTCGATGTCGCGCCAGGTGTGCCGGATCGCTTGTACGGCGACAACGTCAAGATCGCCCAGTGCCTGGAATGTCTGCTGGATAACGCCATCAAGTTCACCCGGGTCGGCGGTCTGGCCTTGCGGGTGACCGGCAAGGCCGTTGAGCCCGACCGGCTGGCATTGACCTTTGCGGTGATCGACACGGGCATTGGCTTCACCGATTTGGGGGAGGCCACGATGTATCAGCGGTTCTTCCAGCTTGATGGCTCGATGACCCGTGAATACGGTGGCCTGGGTGTTGGTCTGGCGATTTGCCGACAGTTGGTCGAATTGCTGGGTGGACGCCTGACTCATCGCACCGAGCCTGGGCGCGGCAGCCGGTTTCAGCTTGATGTGGAAGTCGGGCTGCCGGTGGTCGAGCGCCCGGTGACGCCGTTGATGACCCGCGACTTTTCGCGCCTGCGCTTGCCTCAGGATTGTGCCGTGCTGTTGGTGGATGACAACGGCGTCAGCCAGTTGGTGATGCGCGGCATGTTGCTCAAGCTGGGGTTTCGCGTGCGTACGGCCGACAGTGCCGATGTTGCGCTCGATCTCTTGCAGCGCGAAGTGTTTGACGCGGTGCTGCTCGATTGTCAGGTGCCGCTTCAGGACGGTGGGTCGGTGTGCTGCCAGATCCGTGCGTTGCCGGGTTATGCCGAACTGCCGCTGTTCATGATCGCCCTGGGCGGTGACCGTGAGCGCTGCCCGACCGGCGCAGTGATTGATCACTTGAGCAAGCCGGTAAAATTCGAGGACTTGCAGGCCGCGCTCTACCGCCGTGTGCTTTGCCCGCAACAGGGCGAAAGTGCCGACAGTTAGGCGGATATGACACTTTGAACGGTCGAGGGGCGGTGCTTAACTGAAGTCCCTTGGCCGACCAAAGGAGCCCAGTCATGAACCTGCATCAGTTCGCCGAAACCCACGAAGTCACCAATCAGCCACCGTCCCTGGACGGCGCCAACCTGTACCGCATCGACTTGCCGTTGCAGGAATGGTCGCGGCGCTTCGGGGCCGGTTGGGCCGAAGCGCAGATCGACGCCTACGGCGCGCTGGCCGGTGGCCCGTTGATGGAAGCCGGGTTCCTGGCCAATCAGAACAAGCCGGTATTCAACAGCCATGACCGCTTCGGTCATCGCATCGATCTGGTGGAGTTTCATCCGGCCTATCACCAATTGATGCGCACGGCGGTCGAGCACGGCCTGACCTCGCGGCCCTGGGCGCACCCGCAGGACGGAGCCCATGTCGCCCGCGCTTGCATGTCGTATCTGCACAGCCAGGCAGAAGCCGGCAGTGGTTGCCCGTTGACCATGACCTTCGCCAGCGTTCCGGCCATGCGTCTGCAACCGGACCTGGCCGAGAAGTGGCTACCGAAAATCCTCGCCACCGAATACGACCCGCGCAACGTCGGCGTGGCCCACAAGGCCGGGGTCACCATCGGCATGGCCATGACCGAGAAGCAGGGCGGCACCGATGTGCGGGCCAATACCACCAAGGCGTATCCGGTCGGTGCCAGTGGTCCGGGCCAGGCTTATGAGTTGGTGGGGCACAAGTGGTTTTGCTCGGCGCCAATGTGCGACGCCTTCCTGACCCTGGCGCAGACCGACAAGGGCCTGACCTGTTTCCTGTTGCCGCGCCATCGTCCGGACGACACGCGCAATCAGTTCTATATCCAGCGCCTGAAGAACAAGCTCGGCAATTGCTCCAACGCTTCCAGCGAAGTGGAGTTCCGTGGCGCACTGGCGTGGATGATCGGTGAAGAGGGCCGTGGCGTTCCGACGATCATCGAGATGGTCGCCATGACCCGCTTCGATTGCATGGTCGGTTCCAGTGCGCTGATGCGTCAGGCGCTGACTCAGGCCAGCCATCACTGCGCTCACCGTTCGGTTGGCGGCAAACTGCTCAGCGAGCAGCCATTGATGCAGAACGTGCTGGCGGATCTGGCGCTGGAAAGCGAAGCCGCCCTGGCCTTGAGCCTGCGCATGGGGCGGGCGCTGGATCATCTGGACGATTCGCAGGAAGCCAGATTCGCCCGACTGGTGACGGCCGTGGGCAAGTACTGGATCTGCAAGCGGGCGCCGGCCATGATCAACGAAGCGGCCGAATGCATGGGCGGCGCGGGTTATGTCGAAGACAGCATCCTGCCGCGGCTGTACCGCGAGGCGCCGGTGAATTCGACGTGGGAGGGTTCTGGCAACGTGCAGTGCCTTGACGTGCTGCGTGCCCTGTCGAAAGAACCGGGTGTGCTCGACGCGCTGTTCAGCGAGTTGGGCGATGGCCATGGCGACAAGCGCCTGGCGGCGCACATCCATCAGTTGCAGGCGGCGTTCAAGGACACCAGTGACATTCAGTACCGCGCCCGGCAGTTGACCGAGGACATTGCGCTGGGGTTGCAGGCCAAATTGTTGCTGGAAGCCGGGAACGAGGTGGTCAGTGATGCCTTCATTGCCAGTCGTCTGGATGGCGGCGGCAGAGTGTACGGCGCGTTACCACGAGGCCTGGACGTGGAAGCGATTGTCGCCCGTTCGACTCCGCAGGGCTTCTGATCACCATCGGGCCTCATGTGGGAGCGGGCTTGCTCGCGAATGCGGTTTCACATTCAACATTGATGCGGCTGACAGACCGCTTTCGCGAGCAAGCCCGCTCCCACAGATGTTCTCTATGCACATCGCCAACATGCCACTGTTCCCGTGAAGCGACGATGCAGGCAAGATGAAGGTCTGCAAGTCAGAACACAGGATGCTGATCGTGACCGAAGCTTTTATTGTCGTTCAAACCGCCGAGCAAGCCGTGGATCGGCTTGCACTCTTGCACAATCGTGCAACCACCGCGCTGAGTCAGGCGCTCAAGCGTTACCTCAAGGACCGTGTCGAACCGGACGCCGAGCAGCGGGCGCTGTTCCGTTATCCCGAGCTGCGCCTGACCTACCATTGCCAGGGCGAAGTCCCGCAGACCACCCGTGCCTATGCCAAGGTCCAGCTGCCAGGCACCTACAGCGTCACCGTCACCCATCCATCGGCTTTCCGTAAATACCTGCTGGAACAGCTGGTGCCGCTGATGCACGACTTCACCGTGACCGTGGAAGTCGGGGTCAGCGAGCAGAACATCCCGTATCCGTATGTGGTCGAGCAGGGCGATGAGCTGGCGGGTTCCGGCGTC
Organism: Pseudomonas sp. WT-JTC; assembly: GCF_056711565.1. NCBI lineage: Bacteria > Pseudomonadati > Pseudomonadota > Gammaproteobacteria > Pseudomonadales > Pseudomonadaceae > Pseudomonas > Pseudomonas sp. WT-JTC. The sequence continues at coordinate 5,850,284 of NZ_CM160042.1, read as the reverse complement.
ACCGCTGCCGTGCTGGCGCGGGTGTTCCCGAGTACCGACCTGTCGGCCGCGACCGATGGCATTGCCGACGGTTTGTACGACTGGGAAAACACCGATCCGCTGCCACTGGCCCTGTTCGATGCCGCACGGGTGGATTTCTCCCTGCGTCGACTGGTGCATTACACCGGCAGTGACTGGCGGCATGTGCAGCCGTGGATTCTGCTGACCAACTATCACCGCTATGTCGACCAGTTCATCGTCCATGGCCTGGAACAACTGCGTAAAGACCCGCGCTTCGTGCGCATGGTACTGCCGGGTAACGTGATCATCGAAAAGAGCATGGATCACGGCGAAGCCTCGGCGATTGCCGCCGGCGTGGTCTGGCACCGTTATCAGATGCCGGCCTATCACCTGATCGCCAGTGACGGCCACGGTGTGACCCTGGTCAACATTGGCGTCGGCCCATCCAACGCCAAGAACATCACCGACCACCTGGCCGTTCTGCGCCCGCATTGCTGGCTGATGATCGGTCACTGCGGCGGCCTGCGTCAGTCGCAAACCATCGGCGACTACGTGCTGGCTCACGCCTACATGCGCCGCGACGGGATTCTCGACCGGGTGGTGCCGCCGAACATTCCGATTCCGGCCCTGGCCGAAGTGCAGCTGGCGCTTCAGCAAGCGGCAGCGAACATTACCGGCGAGAAGGGCGACGAACTGAAGAAGCGCCTGCGCACCGGAACGGTGCTGACCTACGACGACCGTAACTGGGAGCTGCGCTGGGCGCAGGAACGACCGCTGATCAACCTGTCCCGCGCCGTGGCGGTGGACATGGAAAGCGGCACCATCGCCGCCCAGGGTTATCGTTTGCGGGTGCCGTACGGCACGTTGTTGTGCGTATCGGACAAACCGCTGCACAGCGAAATCAAGTTACCGGGCTCGGCGAACGCCTTCTATGAGCGCGCGGTCAGCCAGCACTTGAAGATCGGTATCGAGGCGGTGGATCTGTTGCGTACCGAACTCAACTCACTGCACTCGCGCAAACTGCGCAGCTTCGACGAGCCGCCGTTCCGCTGATTTGTCGATGGTCATTTAGCGGTCGGGGCACTAGCATTGTCAGCCCTGACCGTTAGATGTTCACATTCACCATGTCCCGTCCGCCACGCCCCGTTTCTCGCCGCCCTGGCGCGAAGCCATCCCCATCGGCCCAGCGCCGTGTCGCCAAGGCGCCACCGGCCGAGCCAAAACTGATCCTGTTCAACAAGCCGTTCGATGTGCTGACGCAATTCAGTGACGGCGAAGGGCGCGCGACCCTCAAGGATTACATCGATGTACCGGGCATCTATCCGGCCGGCCGGCTGGACCGCGACAGCGAAGGCTTGTTGCTGCTGACCAATGACGGCCAGCTTCAGGCGCGGATCGCCGACCCGAAACACAAACTGGCCAAGACCTATTGGGTACAGGTCGAGGGAGAGCCGGACGCCGGGCAATTGCAGCGCTTGCGTGACGGGGTTCAATTGAATGACGGCATGACCTTGCCCGCCGAGGCGCGACAACTGGACGAGCCCGATCTGTGGCCGCGCAATCCGCCGGTGCGTTTTCGTAAAAGCGTGCCGACCAGTTGGCTGGAGTTGGTGATTCGCGAAGGGCGCAACCGGCAGGTTCGGCGCATGACGGCTGCGGTCGGATTGCCGACGTTGCGCCTGGTACGGGTCAGAATCGGTGACTGGACGATCGAAGGGCTCGATCAGGGGCAGTGGAAAGAAGTGCCGGCGCGCTTATAAAGTGCCGGACTCGATCAGGCCGATCACCACACTTTTGATCACGAAGGCAGCAACACCCAGGCCCAGCACGAAGAACAGGATGAACGAGCCAAAGCGCCCGGCCTTGGACTTCTTCGCCAGATCCCAGACGATGAAACCCATGAAAATGATCAGGATCGTGACCAGTCCGGTCATCATCCACTCTTCGAATACTGCAGGATCCATCGAACATCTCCGGCACAGGCGAGGCTAAAAGGGCGCGGCGAGTATACGCCGCACTGGCTTCGCGCAGTATTGACCTGCGTCGGTGTGTCGCAGTCATTCGTCGCCTGTGCCGGCCTCTTCGCGAGCAAGCCCGCTCCCACAGGGGATTGCATTCCAATGTGGGAACGAGCTTGCTCGCGATGGCGTCCTCAGCTACGCAGATGAGTCAAAGGCAGTTCGGTGCTATTCAAAACCTGATTCAGCACAAAACTCGAGCGCACGCTGGTCACCCCTTCAATCCGGGTCAGATGCCCCAGCAGCAGTTTCTGGTAGTGATCCATGTCCGGCACCACGACCTTGAGTTGATAGTCGGCATCCATCCCGGTCACCAGGCTGCATTCGAGCACCTGGGGCAAGGTGCGGATGGCTGCTTCGAAGTTTTCGAAACGCTCCGGCGTGTGACGGTCCATGCCGATCAGTACATAGGCCGTCAGGCTCAGGCCGAGCATTTTGCGGTCGAGCAGGGCGACCTGACGGGAAATGTAGCCGTCGTCTTCCAGTTGCTTGACCCGCCGCGAGCACGGCGAAGGCGACAGGCCGATGCGCTCGGCCAGCTCTTGGTTGGAGATGCGTGCGTCGCGTTGCAATTCCGCCAGAATACTCAGGTCGTATCGGTCGAGCTTGCTCATCAAACGGTCCTTTGTCGTAACTATTGCTGAGGATTATGTATCTTGGGTTAAAAATTGCGCAAGTGATGTTTAATCAAGCAATCTTCGCAATCCTCTGCTGACGCTCCCGGCCTATTCTTATCACCAGAATCACTGCTCGGACAAACAGTCCAGTGCGGCTCGCCCAATCAGGCCCGCCGCGGTCGCCACCCCCACCGGGGATGTGCCGGCCCCCGAGCTGCACACTGTCCAGAAGACGGCGTGAGGTGAGCCGACGCCAAAAGCGTCGAGCCAGGACGAAGTTCTCCAAGGGGAGGCCGACGGGTCTCCCCTTTTTCTTGCGCACAATTTACTGCCGTGAATTGACGCCCGGCCCTCAATAAATAAGTTGCGTGACTGATAACCTCTAGCAGAACCGGCCCGTGCTTTCCCAGTCTTATGTACAGGCCCTAACCCGCAATGAGGAAAAGCATGAAAGCGCGCATCTGGCGTTTGGCCGGTGTTGGTTTGCTGTGTGTCAGTGTCACTGCGCAAACGATGGCCGATGAGCCGCAAAACCATGGCCGTGATGGCGGGCAGCACGGCCAGGAAGGGCATCAGGGTGGTAATCAGGGCCATGGTGGCAACGACCAGCCGCGTCCGCAAAACAGCCAGCCGCAGAACCAGCCCCGTGCGCAGAACAACGACAATCGTCAGTCCGAGCGCAACGGCCAGAATCAACATCAGGACAATGCCCAGTGGCAGAAACATCCGGCACCGGATTTCAACAGCCCGGTTCGCTCGCCGCCGCCACCACCGCAGTTGCCGGCCAATGACTTTCCGATCCAGCCCCGCCCCGACACCGTGCGCCAGACCCAGCAGCCGCAGCGTGGTTACTACCAGGACCAGCCGCACCGCAACGATTACAACCAGCGCTGGGGCGGCTACATGGGTGCACCGACCAATTACAATACCTGGCAGGGTCGCCCTGACGGGCGCAGTAACGGCTGGGGACCCGGGCCAAGGTATCGCCCTGGCCAGGTGATCGACCGCTTCCCCGAGCGTAATTACCGCGTGCCTTACCGTGGCATGGATTATTACTATTCCGGCGGTTACTGGTATCGCCCGCTTGGCCCGCGCTATGAGGTGGTGCAGCCACCGCGCGGGATTCGTGTTCGCTACCTGCCCGATTATGCCCAGCAGGTGTGGATCGCCGGGACGCTGTTTTTCCTTGCGGCCGGTTCATATTACGCCTACCAGGAAAGCACTCAGGATTACGAGGTGGTCGAGCCGCCGATTGGCCAGGCGCAATCGCAACCAACAGCCGCCAGCAATAGTTATGACGTGGAGGCGTATCCGGCCAACGGCCAGTCGCCGGAGCAGGTCAGCCGGGATGGCTACGAGTGTTATCAATACGCGGTACAGCAGAGTGGTTTCGATCCACGAACCGCCACCTACCAGCCAGACCCGTCGGTGGTGCAAGCCTACCGACAGGCCCAGGGCAGTTGCCTGAGCAGTCGCGGTTATCAGGTCAATTACTGAGCCCGGGCGGCTTTCACCACTTCCTTCGGGTCGGCGTGCACCAGCACCTCGGCTCGCGGGTAAGCGCTGTGAATGGCCGCGGCCGCCTGATCGCTGATGCCGTGGGCGACTGACAGCGTCAGCTCCCCCGGCAACTCCAGATGCAACTGTACAAACCACTGGTTGCCGGAGATCCGTGTACGCAGGTCATGCGCACCCAACACGCCGGGTACGCTGCACGCCAGCTCCAGCATGTGCTGGCTGACATCCGGTGGCAGCTCTTCATCCATCAACACCGCAAAGCTCTCCCGGGCGATCTGCACCGCGCTCCACAAGATATAAACGGCGATTCCCAGGCCAAACCAGGCGTCGACCTGATGCCAGCCAAACCCGGCCAGTATCAGCGCCAGCAGAATGCTGCCGTTGAGCAACAGGTCCGAACGGTAATGCAGCGAGTCGGCCCGCACGGCGTTGGAGCCCGTGGCCTTGATCACCCGATGTTGCAGCATCAGCAAGGCCAGGGTCAGGGCGAGCGAGAACACAATTACACCGATACTGATCCAAGGCGCGCCGACCGGTTCGGGATGTATCAGCCGATCGTAGGCCTGTAGCGCAATCAGTATCGCACTGCCGCCAATGAACAGTGCCTGGGCCATGCCCGCCAATGACTCGGCCTTGCCGTGCCCGTAGCGATGATCATCGTCGGCGGGGCGCAGGGCGTAATGCACCGCCAGCAGGTTGAGCAACGACGTGACGCCGTCGAGTGCCGAGTCGGTGAGCCCGGCGAGCATGCTCACCGAGCCGCTCAACCACCAGGCGATGGCTTTGGCGACGATCAATGTGCATGCCACCGCCACCGAGGCACGGGTCGCCAGCCGCAGCAGGTTGGCGTGTTCGGAGCTGGAGGTCATAGGGGCAATCGTTCCTTGAAGAGTCCTTTTGTGCGCAGGGATTACGCGGCCGGTTGCAGGCCGAACATCGCCAGTTGCTGGGCGCTGCCTTTGCTCTGGATCAGGCGTGGATCGTCCAGCGGGAAGCTGCGGCCCAGCTCGCTTTCCAGAATAGTCTGCAACTTGCGGTTATCGACTTTGCCGTCGGGGCCGATGGCGTCCTTGAGTTTTTGCGGGTCGACCTGCGCGGTCTTGCCCGGTTCGAAATAAATCGCGCCGGTGGCGAAGTCCACGGCAAACGCGATCAGGCCGGGGATGATGTAGAACAGCAGGCCAACGGCGTCGAGCGCGGCAATGGCCGGGTCGATCTTGCCTTCGATCTGGCCACGGCGATCGGGATAGAAGATCGAACCGCAGGCTGTCACTTGAGTCAGCAAGGTTGCGACCAGAACACCGCCAATCAGGCGAAAGGGAGCACGCATATGAAATCTCCTGGGTAATCTCGAAACGAAACGTCGTCTGTATGAATTAAGACCCTGACGAACGCCTTGCAGTTCGCCGTTATACTCGCGCTGGCAGGGCGTGCCCACAGTAAATTGCGGCCGCGTCTCACCCCTACAGAGATAGTTGAGGATGGACGTTGTTTTTTTCAGTTCAACAACGCGTAACGGCTGACAGTTGTAATCGGGGTTCGGCCCTCCGGGCTGAAGCTGTGGACGCGCCATGCTGCGTTGCGGAACTTGGTAAGGAAACGACCCTTACCTGCGTCCCGCGCCTTGCCTGGCACGCCCACAGCTTCAACGCGACTCGCAATTTACTGTGGGCACGCCCTGGGGAGCCAGCATGATTTCTTTGCCGATCGATGAAGTTTTACCCGCCCTGCGTGAAGCCCTCGCTACACGTCACGAAGCCGTGCTCGAAGCACCGCCCGGCGCCGGTAAGACCACCCGCGTGCCTTTGGCCTTGCTCAACGAGCCGTGGCTGGCCGGGCAGACCATCCTGATGCTCGAACCCCGCCGGTTGGCCGCGCGGGCAGCGGCGGAGCGACTGGCCAGTGAGCTGGGGGAGAAGGTCGGCGAAACCGTGGGTTATCGCATTCGGCTCGACAGCAAGGTCGGCCCCAATACCCGTATCGAAGTGGTCACCGAGGGTATCCTCACCCGGCGCCTGCAGGACGACCCGGCGCTGGAAGGCGTGGGCCTGCTGATCTTCGATGAGTTTCACGAGCGTAGTCTCGATGCCGATCTGGCTCTGGCCCTGAGCCTCAATGGCCGTGAACTGTTTCGTGATGACCAACCACTGAAAGTCCTGCTGATGTCCGCGACTCTGGAAGGCGAGCGCCTCGCCGGGTTGCTCGACGATGCGCCAATCCTGCGCAGCGAAGGGCGCATGTTCCCGGTGGCAATGCGTTGGGGGCGGCCGTTCCAGGCCGGTGAATTCATCGAGCCGCGTCTGGTGCAGACCATCCTTGAAGCCTTGAACGACGAGACCGGCAGTGTGTTGGTGTTCCTGCCGGGGCAGGCGGAAATCCGGCGCGTGCATCAGCAACTGGCCGATGCGCTGGGCGATAACCCACAGGTTCTGTTGTGTCCGTTGCACGGTGAACTGGACCTGACGGCGCAACGGGCGGCAATCGATCCGGCACCGGCGGGCAAACGCAAAGTGGTACTGGCCACCAACATCGCCGAGACCAGCCTGACCATCAATGGCGTACGAGTGGTGATCGATGCCGGGCTGGCGCGGGTGCCGCGTTTCGACCCCGGCAGCGGCATGACCCGCCTCGACACCCAGCGCATTTCCAAGGCCAGTGCCACCCAGCGCGCGGGCCGGGCCGGGCGCCTGGAGCCCGGCGTGTGTTATCGCTTGTGGTCCCAGGATCAGCACGAGCAACTGGCGGCCTATGGCACCGCGGAAATCCTTTCGGCGGACCTCGCCGGGCTGGCCTTGCAACTGGGGCGCTGGGGCGTGACGCCCGGGCAACTGGTGTGGCTCGACGTACCGCCGGCCGCCGCTTATGCACAGGCCCAGGATCTGCTCGAACGCCTGGGCGCACTGGAGGGCGAAGCGCTGACCCGTCACGGTCAAGCCATGGCTGAACTGCCGGCGCATCCGCGCATCGCGCATTTGCTGTTGCGCGGCCAGGCGCTGGGGCTGGCGGACATGGCCTGCGACGTCGCGGCGCTGCTCGGTGAGCGCGATATCCTGCGCGGCGCCGGGGCGGACCTGCACAGCCGACTGGTGCTGCTGTCTGGCGAAGAACGTGCTGCACGCGGTGCCCAGGGCGGCGTGCAGCGCGCACGGCAACTGGCGCGGCAGTACCGTGGTTATCTGCGGGGTAAAGCATCGGAACCGGTCAGCGATCCCGAGCATCCGCGCTGGTTGGGTGCGCTACTGGCGCTGGCCTATCCCGACCGGGTCGCCCAACAACGCCGTGCCGGTGGTGCAGAGTATCGCCTGGCCAACGGTCGCGCAGCCTTGTTCGCCGAGGCGGACAGCCTGATGAAGCAAGCGTGGCTGGTGATCGCCGATCTGGGCAGTCGTCAGGGCCAGCGCGAAGAGCGGATTTATCTGGCGACGGACTTCGATCCGGCGTTGTTCGATTCGGTACTGGCCGAGCAGGTGCGCTGCGTCGATCAACTGGATTGGGATGAGCGTGAAGGCGTGCTGCGGGCCGAGCGTCAGCGTAAGGTTGGCGAGTTGATCCTCAGTCGTGAACCGCTCACCGGCCTCGACGAAAGCGCGCGCAGCCAGGCGCTGGTGAATCTGGTGCGGCGCAAGGGGCTGGAGCTGTTGCCGTGGACGCCGGAGCTGCGTCAGTGGCAGGCGCGGGTCGCGTTGTTGCGGCAACTGGACCTTGCCGGCAAGGGCGAGAGCGAGTGGCCGGATGTCAGCGACGGCGCGTTGCTCAAAAGCCTGGAGCACTGGCTGATGCCATATCTGGGCAAGGTTTCCCGGCTCAGTCACTTCGCCAATCTGGACCTGTCGAGCATCGTCCACAACTTGCTGCCATGGCCGCTGCCGCAGCGGCTGGACGAGCTGGCGCCGCATCATTTGAGCGTGCCGTCGGGGTCGTCGATTCGTCTGGACTACAGCGAACAGCCGCCGATTCTCGCGGTGCGTTTGCAGGAGCTGTTCGGCCTGGCCGAGACCCCGCGCATTGCCGGGGGCCGGCAAGTGGTCAAGCTGCATCTGTTGTCCCCGGCGCGGCGGCCAGTGCAGGTGACCCAGGATCTGGCCAACTTCTGGCGCAGCACCTACGCCGAGGTGAAGAAGGATCTGAAGGGGCGGTATCCGAAGCATTACTGGCCGGATGATCCGCTGGTGGCCGAAGCGACTGCGCGGATCAAACCGCGTAAATAATCGCTAAGGCAATTAATGCGGTTTTTCGGATTTGGCGGTCAGTTGTTCGCGGCAGTAATCCGCAAACAACTGCGCCGGCTTGGTCAGTTGCCCGCGTTTGAGCCACGCCGCCACCAGTCCCGAACCGGTGACGTCTTCGGCGATGTCCACGCACACCACTTTCTGTCCGTCGTAGGTGCATTCCGAATGCGGTTTGGTCACCAGGATCGAGAAACCGAAGCCTTGTCCGACCATGCCGCGCACCATCTCGATCGATGGAGAGCTGAAGGCGATGCGTGGGGTCAGTCCCAGCTCTTCGAACAGGCTGACGAAGTAGGTCCGGCTCGGCTGCACGTCCAGAAGAATCATCGGCTCCAGGCACAGGTCCCGCAGCGACACTTGCGCCTGCTGGGCGAAGCGGTGATCTGCCGGCAGCAATGCGTAAGGCCGTTGCGCGGGCATCAGCGGTTCGGTCTCGATGGTGCCGTCGAGGTCGTGCTCGTAGAGGATCGCCAGATCGAAGGCGCCGGAGGTCAGGCCCTGCACCAGCTCTTGCTGCTCGCCGTCGCGGATGCGGATTTCCACCCCCGGGTACAACGCCGAAAACCCGGCGATCAATTGCGGCAGGTACAGCGGTGCGACGGTTTCGAAACAGCCGATATCGATCTGTCCGGACACCACATCGTTGTCGGCCAAGGCGTTCTGTTCGAACTCCCTGGCCATGCGCAGCAGTTCCTGGGCCTTGCGGTAAAAACGTGCACCGCTGGGGGTCAACGACACGCCCTGGGCGTGATGGCGGATCAGCAGTTGCACGCCGAAACTGTCTTCCAGCCCTTTGATGGCCGTGGAGATCGACGGCTGGGCGATGTACAGCTTGCGCGAGGCCTCGGCGACGCTGCCACACTCGACGGTGGTGATGAAGTATTTCAGTTGACGCAGATTGTAGGCAGCCACAGCAAACCTCGGGGGAGAACGGATCAGGCATCCTGGCAATTTGCGCGCCACCCCTATCCGCTCGGGCAGCGATTTGTTGTGATTGAACAATAACCACATGCTGCGCCAGAAGGGAGATTGGCTACGTAGTTTTTTCTTGGCCTGCGAACACATTTTTACTGGTTTTCCACCGCTTGGGCCTGAGCGACTATCCAATACACAAGAATGTCCTCTGGAGCATCCGAACGTGTTCGAGCTTGAGTATTGGCAACGCAAAGCCGCTTCCCTGCGGTTTCCCGACCAGGCCGTGATCGATGGCCAGCGCCGTGCGGCGCAGTCGGGGCAGACTTTCGCCGCGATCAACCCCGCCACCGGCCAGTGCCTGGCCAATGTTGCCGCCTGTGGCGAAGACGACGTAAACGCGGCGGTGCGCAATGCACGACAGGTCTTCGAGGCGGGCACCTGGGCTGCGCGCTCACCGACCGAACGCAAGCAAGTGCTGTTGCGCCTGGCTGATTTGATCCTCGATCACCGTGAAGAACTGGCGCTGCTTGACTCGCTGAACATGGGCAAGCCCGTTACGGACGCCTACAACATCGATGTGCCGGGCGCCGCGGGCGTGTTCCGCTGGTACGCCGAGAGCCTCGACAAACTCTACGATCAGGTCGCGCCGAGTGCGCAGAACGTGCTGGCGACCATCACCCGCGAAGCCCTCGGTGTGGTGGCGGCCGTGGTGCCGTGGAATTTCCCCCTGGACATGGCCGCGTGGAAACTCGCCCCGGCTCTGGCTTCGGGCAATTCGGTGATTCTCAAGCCGGCCGAGCAGTCGCCGTTTTCGGCCTTGCGTCTGGCTGAGCTGGCGCTGGAAGCGGGTATTCCTCCTGGTGTACTCAACGTGCTGCCGGGCCTCGGAGAGCAGACTGGCAAGGCCCTGGGCCTGCACCCGGACGTTGATTGCCTGGTGTTCACCGGCTCCACCGAAGTCGGCAAATATTTCATGCAGTACTCGGCCCGGTCGAACCTCAAGCAGGTGTGGCTGGAGTGCGGCGGCAAGAGCGCCAACCTGGTGTTCGCCGATTGTCAGGATCTGGATCTGGCGGCCGAGAAAGCCGCATTCGGCATCTTCTTCAATCAGGGCGAAGTCTGCTCGGCCAACTCGCGGTTACTGGTGCAGCGTTCGATTCATGACGAGTTCGTCGAGCGCCTCAAGGCCCAGGCCGAACGCTGGCAGCCAGGCGATCCGCTGGACCCGTCGAGCGCCGCCGGGGCTATCGTTGACAGCCGGCAGACCGCACGCATCATGAAGTTCATCCAGCAGGCCGAACTGCAAGGTGCGACAAAAGTCTGTGGTGGTCGGCAGTCGATCTTCAATGGCAGCGACAACTTCATTCAGCCGACGATTTTTACCGGCGTGACGCCGGACATGCCGCTGTTTCGCGATGAAGTGTTCGGCCCGGTGCTGGCCGTCACGGCGTTCGATGACGAGGCCCACGCCTTGAAGTTGGCCAACGACAGCGTCTACGGTCTGGCGGCCTCGCTGTGGACCGACGACCTCAACCGCGCTCACCGTGTGGCGCGACAGTTGCGGGCCGGTACGGTGTCGGTCAACAGCGTCGATGCACTGGACGTGACCGTGCCTTTTGGCGGCGGCAAGCAGTCGGGTTTCGGCCGCGACCTGTCCCTGCATTCATTCGATAAATACACCCAGTTGAAGACCACCTGGTTTCAATTGCGCTGATAACAAAACGGAGAACTGGCGATGACCACACCACGTGAAACCCGCGACTACCAGGCCGCCGACGCTGCGCACCACATCCATGCGTTCGTCGATCAGAAAGCCCTCAATGACGAGGGGCCACGGGTGATGGTCCGTGGCGAGCGCCTGCACCTGTGGGACAACGATGGTCGGCGTTACCTCGACGGCATGTCCGGGTTGTGGTGCACCAACCTCGGTTACGGGCGCAAGGACCTGGCGGCCGCGGCGAGCCGGCAGCTGGAACAGCTGCCGTACTACAACATGTTTTTCCACACCACCCACCCGCAGGTGATCGAGCTGTCCGAACTGTTGTTCAGTCTGCTGCCGGGTCACTACAGCCACGCGATCTACACCAACTCCGGCTCTGAAGCCAACGAGGTGTTGATCCGCACGGTGCGTCGTTACTGGCAGGTGCTCGGCAAGCCACAGAAGAAAATCATGATCGGCCGCTGGAACGGTTACCACGGTTCGACCCTGGCCGCGACGGCGCTCGGCGGCATGAAATTCATGCACGAAATGGGCGGCATGATTCCGGACATCGAGCACATCGACGAGCCGTACTTCTTCGCTCACGAGGGCAACCTGACGCCAGCTGAGTTCGGTCTGCGCGCGGCACAGCAACTGGAAGCGAAGATTCTCGAACTGGGCGCGGACAAGGTCGCAGGCTTCATCGCCGAACCGTTCCAGGGTGCCGGCGGCATGATCTTCCCGCCAGAAAGCTACTGGCCGGAAATCCAGCGCATCTGCCGCAAGTACGATGTGCTGCTGTGCGCCGATGAAGTGATCGGTGGCTTCGGTCGTACCGGCGAATGGTTCGCCCACGAGTACTTCGGTTTCGAGCCGGACACCCTGTCCATCGCCAAGGGCCTGACCTCGGGCTACATCCCCATGGGTGGCTTGATCCTGTCGAAAAAAATGGCCTCGGTGCTGGTGGAGCAGGGCGGCGTGTTTGCCCACGGCCTGACCTATTCCGGGCACCCGGTGGCGGCGGCGGTGGCGATTGCCAACCTCAAGGCCCTGCGCGATGAAGGCGTGGTGACGCGGGTCAAGGATGACATCGGCCCGTACCTGCAACAGTGCCTGCGCGAAGTGTTCGGCAAGCACCCGCTGGTGGGCGACATCCAGGGCACGGGCATGGTTGCGGCGCTGCAACTGGCCGAAGACAAAACCAGCCGCAAGCGTTTTGCCAACGAGAACGACATTGCCTGGCGCTGCCGTACGATTGGTTTTGAAGAGGGCGTGATCATTCGCTCGACCCTTGGCCGGATGATCATGGCACCGGCGTTGATTGCCAGCCGTGAAGAGATTGACGAACTGATCGCCAAGACCTTGAAAGCGGTGGATCGTACGGCGCAGGAATACGGCCGGATTTGATCTTGTAGCGTTCTCTTGGGCCTCTTCGCGAGCAAGCCCGCTCCCACACTGGATCTGTGTCGATCACAAATCCCCTGTGGGAGCGGGCTTGCTCGCGAATGCGATGCCCCATTCAATACATTCCTAACCTCTTGCACCCACCTCGGGCATCCCCGCCCGCAGCGCCCGTTGGCAATGCGCGCTAACGAGTTTTTTCATCGTTCGCATCCACATATTTCCTCATTTTCCTAATCCCGCCCTTGGGCCAACATCGATCTCGCCAGCCAGCCCAGTGCTGCATGCCGAAAGGTCCACCAGAGACCACAGGCCGGGCCGCTGGCCGTACTGCCCATGACAAAACTAAATCAACAGCTTTGGGAGTGCTCCATGATCAAGTCCTTGCTTACGCGCGTTGCCCATCCACTGGCGGTCACCGCCATCGCCGCGACGGTCGCCACCAGCGCCCAGGCCGGCACCCTGTCCATCGGTCATACCACCTGGGTCGGCTACGGCACCCTGTACCTGGCCCAGGACCTTGGCTACTTCAAGGAAAACGGTTTGACCGTCGAGTTGCCGGTGGTCGAAGAAGCGGCGATGTACATGGCCGCACAAGCTTCCGGCGAGTTGTCCGGCTCGGCGTCGACCATCGACGAGGTGCTCAAGTACCGTCCGCAATTCTGCTTCAAGGCCGTGGCCGCACTGGACGACAGCCATGGTGGCGACGGCGTGCTGGTGGGCAAGGACGTCAAGAGCCTGCAGGAGCTCAAAGGCCAGGCCGTGGCGGTGAACGAAGGCTCGACCTCGCAGTTCTGGTTGTCGTATCTGCTGAAAAAGAACGGCATGAAAATGAGCGACATCACCGTGCAGAACATGACCGCCGACGATGCCGCCACCGCGTTCATCGCCGGTCGCGTACCCGCCGCCGTGACCTGGGAGCCGCACCTGTCGATGGTTCGCGACAAGCAGCAGGGCAGGGTGCTGATCGACAGCAGCAGCACACCGGGAGTGATCGTCGACGTGGTCGCACTGAACTGCACCGTCATCGAAAAACAGCCGGAAGACGTCAAGGCACTGGTGGCCGGTTTGTACAAAGCCGTGCAGTACACCAAGGATCATCCGAAGGAAGCCTACAAGATCATGGCCAAGGGCGTTGGTGGTTACCTGGCCGATCCGAAGGAGCTCGAAGCGGCTGCCCAGGGCGTGCGTTTCTATGACCAGGCCATGAGCGAAAAACTGCTGGGGGCGCCGGGCAAACCGGGTGACAGCGCACCGCTGATCAAACTGGCCAACGAGACCGCCAGTGAGCTGCAAGGCAAACCCTACAACGTCAGCAATGACGACCTGATCGACAACCGTTTCGTTACCCCGCTCTAGGAGGCTGCATGTTCAAGCGCAATTCATGGCTGAGCCGCTGCATCACGCCCAAGACCGGTTTGCCGGTCTCGGTGATCTGGAGCGCGAGCGGGTTGGCCTGGGTGCTGTTGGTCGGCCTGTGGGCCGGGTTGTCCTACGGCGGCGTGGTGCCGGGCATGTTCCTGCCGACGCCGGGCGCGGTGGTCGAGGCCGCCGTGCGCCTGAGCCGCGACGGCACCCTCGGTCAGCACGTGTGGGCCAGCGTCGAAGTGGTGATGGTCGGGTTCATTGTGTCGTCCCTGGTGGCGGTGCCGCTGGGTTTGCTGATGGGCAGCTTTCGCATCGTCCAGGCCTTCCTTGAGCCGTTGGTGAATTTCATTCGTTACCTGCCGGTAACTTCGTTCGTGCCGCTGTTCATCCTGTGGATCGGTATCGGTCTGGAGCAGCGGGTGTCGGTGATCATTTTCGGCGTGTTCTTCCAGCAACTGGTGATGATCGCGGACGTGTCCAAAGGTATCTCCAAGGACCTGGTCAATGCCTCCTACACCCTCGGTTCGAACCGGCGTGACGCGGTGCTGCATGTGATCGCTCCTGCGTCGCTGCCGGGCGTGCTCGACACCTTGCGGGTGACGATGGGCTGGGCCTGGACTTACCTGGTGGTGGCTGAACTGGTCGCCGCGTCCAGTGGCCTGGGTTACCTGAGCCTCAAGGCCATGCGTGGCTTTCAGGTGGATGTGATTTTCCTGGCCATCGCGATCATCGGCCTGCTGGGCCTGGTCACCGATCAACTGTTCCGTTTCCTACGTCTGAGGATCACCGCATGGGCTCAGTAACCGCCGCCACTCATCGTTTTGTCGCCCCTCAAACCGCCCCGGTGAACGCGCCACGGCTGCAAGTGGACAAGGTCAGCCTGAGTTACAGGAAACCTGATGGCGGAACCTTTACCGCGTTACAGGAGGTGTCGTTCGAGGTGCCGGACCAGCAATTCGCTGTGCTGGTCGGGCCTTCGGGCTGCGGCAAGTCGAGCCTGCTGTACCTCACCGCCGGCCTGGCCGAACCGACCTCGGGCGAGATTTACGTCGGCGGCCAACAGGTGGAAGGCCCCGGTGCGGATCGCGGCATGGTGTTCCAGAGCTACACGCTGTTCCCGTGGCTGACAGTGCGCCAGAACGTCGAGTTCGGCCTCAAGCGGCGCGGCATGCCGGCGGCGCAACGCAAGGACATCGTCGACTACTACGTCAATGAAGTGGGCCTGAGCGGCTTTGCCGACAACTACGCCAAGCAGTTGTCTGGAGGGATGATGCAGCGTGTCGCCATTGCCCGGGCGCTGGCCAATGACCCGCAGATCCTGCTGATGGACGAACCCTTCGGCGCCCTCGACAGCCAGACGCGCCTGCAAATGCAGCAGCTGTTGCTGCGGGTCTGGGGCAACAGCAAGAAGACCGTATTGTTCGTGACCCACGACATCGACGAAGCGATCCTGCTGGGCGACCGGGTGTACGTCATGGGCGCCAGGCCAGGGCGGATCAAGCAGATTCTGGATGTGCCAATTGAACGTCCACGGAACCTGGACATGGTCATGGAGCGTTCATTCATCGAGATGAAGCGCGAGATCTTCGGGTTGCTGCATGATGATCTGGAGGAAGTGCATTAGGGCTGATTGCGGGTCTGACACCCTCCCTGTGGGAGCGGGCTTGCTCGCGAAAGCGGTATAGCAAACAACATTGATGTTGGGTGTACTGGCCTCTTCGCGAGCAAGCCCGCTCCCACAGATATTGCGTTTATCTGGAGCCGGCGCTACGGCGCAACCGGCAACAGAAACCGGGCAATCACCGGCAGGTGATCGGAGATGCGCAACGTATCGTCCTGCCGCACCATCGCCTCCATCCGTTTGATCCGCGGGCTGTAGAACAGGTAGTCAACGGTCCGGTCCGGGCCGCTCAGCCCGGTGTCGTTCGGGTAATGCGTCAGCCAGCGTTCGCGATCGATACCACTGGCTTCGTTGTTGGTCGGGATCATCGGGTACTTGTCCCACAGGATGTGCAACGGGCTGTCGGCGGAGAAGGGCGTGCGTTGCGCATCGGGCAGGCGTCGATATTGGCCGATTGGCAACAGGTTGAAATCTCCGCCGATAAGCCACGGCGTGCCACGGCTTTCGAATTTATCGAGGGCCCTGGTCACGGCGTTGACCTGGTTTTGCAAGGTATTGTCGGCCTGGGTCGCACGGTCCAGATGGGTATTGAGCACCACCATCTGTCCACCGTCACTCAAGGGCAAGTAGCTCACCAGCAAGGCGTTCCTGGGTTTGAATTGGCGGCTGACCGTGTTGCCCGAGGCGACGGGCAGTTGCAGACGTTCGGCATGTTCGATCTGGTAACGGCTCAGGGTCGCCAGTTGCCGACCGACACTGCCGAAGATATGCGGGTTAGGTACGAAGTCTGCCTTCCAGTCGAAGGCGCTGGCGCTGCATGGGTACAGATCGGCGAGCCGTTCTTGCAGCAGTTTGAACTGGTGCTGGTAACTGCTGGCCTTGGCGCCGTCGTCCAGCTCCTGCAACAGCACGATGTCCGGTTGCTCGTCGCGAATCACCCGCGCCACTTCGTCGAGGCTGAAGGCCATGTCTTCCGGTGTGGGGCGTTCGTCGGTACCGGAGGCCAGGTCATTCCAGAACACGTAACGCTTGCCGGCCAGGTACTGGACGTTCCAGGTCATCACCTTCAGCACCTGCCCGGGGACCAGGGTGGGCGCCTGTGCACTGCAACTGACGGGCAACACTTCTTTGGCATCGGGGCGCCAGGTCAGGCTATAGATCATCACGCCGATCAGGCCGATCGCGATCAGCAGGCCCAGCAGGGTGTAGCGCAGTAGACGGGTCATGGCTCGGCTTAATAGCGTTACAAAATTGCTCCCGAGCATACCCGAGAGCGATGGTCGCGCCCAAGGTCAGAGCGAGTTGTCATTGCTCTCGGGCAGCGGGCTGATCAGCATGAACAGACGGAACAGCACCACGCTGGTAAACAGCTGCAGGAAACTGTGGGCGCTGTCGATCAGCAGCGAGATCACCGGGTTCTGCGGTTCGGGGTACGCCGCCAGGGTGACCCCCTTGAGCAGCCACAGCGGCCCCATCACACTCAGAATGCACAGCAGGATGCGCATGAAATGACCGCGGGTCTGGCGCAGGCTTTCCTTCATGGCCGCCAGCGGCGCCAGGCCGCGCAACACCAGCAGGTATTCGCCAAAGGCCAGGGTCACCATCAGGTAGATACCCGGCAGGAAATACAGTGACAGGCCCAGCAGGATCAGCACGGTATTGAGCGCCGTCAGCAGGGCGAAGCGTGGCCACAGGCTCGCCGCCGTTGCCAGCAGGTCGCGGTTGCGCGGCGACTCGCCGCGGCTGCGGGCGTCGAGAAACAGAATCAGCGCGGCGGTGTAGAGCGGATACACCAGCAAGCCGACAATCACGCTGATACCGGGGAAACTGTCCGGCTCCGTGGAGTGGTCGACCACTTGTTGCAGCAGCGCCTCGAGAATCACCAGCGGCAGGCACAACTGCACGATCTGGCCCAGATTGCGCTTGAAGAAATACAGCGAGTCACGCAGGACGTCTAACGGATTCATCGGTTGGTATCGCAGGTTGGAAGCAGTGGCTCACTTTAACCGATGAAACGCTCGAGGACGCAAACGTAAACGATTGGTAAAGGTCATTGAAACATCTTGTTTCAGCCTCCATTAAGGTCGAGCACCTTATCCTCAGTGGAAAAGGACAACGATTTCCCCCGGCAATCTACGAGGTCGCCATGAATAGCGAAGAACAAACCCTGATCGATGGACTGTTTTCCCGGCTGCAACAGGCCGAAACGGACTCAGCCCCGCGCGACGCCCAGGCCGAGGCGCGGATCAAGGAACACCTGACGCGCCAGCCCGCGGCAGGTTATTTCATGACCCAGGCGATTCTGGTGCAAGAGGCGGCGATCAAGAGCCTCGATGAACAGAACAGGCAGCTGACTCAGCAAGTCCAGCAGTTGCAGGCCGAGCTGCAACAGGCCAAGGCTCAGTCGACCCCTGCTCCGGCTCCGGCACCGAGCAGTGGTGGCTTTTTGTCGAGTATTTTTGGTGGCGCTTCCCGTGAACCACAACCGGCACCCACCCAGAGCGCGCCGCCATCGAGCGGTGGCTGGCGTGAGCCGGGGCGCTCGTCGTTCGGCTCGCAAGCCCCGCAGCAGAACTTCGGTGCCCCGCCGCAAAACTTTCCACAACAGGGCTATGCCCCGCAACCGCAGGCTCCGGCAGCGGCTGGCAGCAGTTTCCTCGGTGGTGCGCTGAAAACCGCCGCCGGCGTGGCGGGTGGAGTGATGCTGGCACAAGGCATCAGCAGCCTGTTCCATCACAACCAGCAACCTGAAGTCGTCGAAGTCATCAAGGAAGAGCCGGCCCAGGTCAACGACCAGGGCAACAATGGCTGGGGCGATGACCAGCGCATGGCCGGTAACGACTCCTGGAGCAACGGTCAGGGCGGGTTCAGCGACGCTGACTACAGCGATGACTCGCTCTTCGGTGGCGACGACGATTCCTTCGTCTGACCTGCCATTCGTCCGGAGCGCAACGGCGCTCCGGGGTGATTATTCGCGGAACAATCCTCCGGGCTGGCATACTGGGCGACTTTTCGGGCCTGGTGCCTGATTCAGCCTTTGAGGAATACCGGTGAAAAAAATCGCAGTGTTCGCCGATGTCCAGAACCTCTACTACACCGTGCGTCAGGCTTATGGTTGCCACTTCAACTATGCCGCGCTGTGGGCTGACGTCAGCAAACAGGGCGAGATCGTCGAAGCCTACGCCTACGCCATCGACCGTGGCGACAGCAAACAGCAGCAGTTCCAGCAGATCCTGCGTAACCTCGGTTTCACCGTGAAGCTCAAGCCGTACATCCAGCGCAGCGATGGTTCGGCCAAGGGTGACTGGGACGTGGGCATCACCCTCGACATCATGGATGCCGCCGACCATGTCGATGAAATCGTCCTGGCTTCCGGCGATGGTGATTTCGACATGCTGCTGGAACGCATCATCAGCAAACACGGGGTACAAGCGGTGGCCTACGGCGTGCCGGGCCTGACCGCCAACTCGCTGATCCGCGCCGCCAGCCGCTATGTGCCGATCGAAGGCACGTTGCTGCTCAAGAATTGATTTTTACGGAGTTGAACCAGGTTTGGAACGCATCGCAGTCATCGACTTTGAAACCACCGGGATCTCCCCGAGCAGCAGCTGCCGGGCCACGGAAATTGCCGTGGTGATCCTTGAACGGGGGCGCATCGTCGAGCGTTACCAAAGCCTGATGAACGCCGGCGTGCGCGTCCCGGCCTTCATCGAGCAACTCACCGGCATCAGCAACGCCATGCTGCGCACCGCGCCGTCGGCGGAGCAGGTGATGAACGAGGTCAATGAATTCGTCGGCACCACGCCACTGCTGGCGCACAACGCCGCGTTCGACCAGAAGTTCTGGGACTTTGAACTCGGGCGAATCAAACGCACCCGCTTACAGAACTTTGCCTGCTCGCTGCTCCTGGCCCGCCGCCTGATGCCCGCCGCGCCGAACCACAAACTCGGCACCCTCACCACCTTCGCCAACCTGCCCAACACCGGCAAGGCCCACCGGGCCATGGCCGATGCCGAGATGGCGGCCAACCTGACCACACATCTGGCCGAAGAGCTGCGGCACAAGCACGGCTTGCGCGAGCTGTCCCATGACTTGCTGTGCAAGTTGCAGAAGGTCCCTGCGGCGAAAGTGGGCGAACACCTCAAGCGCTATCGCGGGTTCTAGGAACATCGCAAATCTCCTGTAGGAGCGAGCCTGCTCGCGATGAACCCGAGAACAACACGGGGTGTCAGGTTTCCCGCGTTATCGTTGGCGACCATCGCGAGCAAGCTCGCTCCTACAGGGGGTTACTTGCCATTCCCTTCGATGTGCCCCAACGGCACCCGCTTCTCTATCGCACTCGACAACACAATCGACGTCTTGCTGAACCCGAACGTGGCGATCCGGTTGATCAGCTCTTCCAGCTCCGGCATCGAGCCCACGGCTGCCTGCATGATCACGCAGGGATCGCCGGTCACCCGATGGCATTCGGTCAATTGCGGGATTTTGATAAGGTCGTCATAGGCTTTCTGGTTGCCGTGCTGGTTCAGGCGCAGTTCGATCACACACTGGATCGGCAGGCCGAGTTTGGCCATGTCGACCTTCGCCTGATAGCCGGTGATCACGCCGCTGGCTTCGAGCTTGGCCACGCGCTCGGCCACGGCCGGGGCCGACAGGTTGACCTTGCGCGCGAGATCCGCGTAGGACGCGCGACCGTTTTCCAGCAGGGCGCTGAGCAGCATGCGGTCGTACTTATCCATCGTGGCACTCCTGAAAAATGACGGACTTTCGAAAACACGGTTTATAGCCATGAACTCCGTGTTTTGAAAAGTGTACTGGCGGTTTAAAAAGGTTTTGTAACTTATTTTCCGGCTCCAGCCTTTCTAGAATAGCCGTTCACCTGTTCTGCCTGTGAGTTGCCCCCATGTCCGGCCTACGTCGCTTCCCCTTACCGTTGATCGCTGCCTTTTTCGCCTTGTACGTGATTTGGGGCTCGACTTACCTGGTGATCCGCATCGGCGTGGAATATTGGCCGCCCTTGTTGCTCGCCGGGGTCCGCTTCGTCATTGCCGGGACCTTGATGTACGCCTTCCTGCGCTGGCGCGGGGCGCCGGCGCCGACCTGGGCGCAGTGGAAAGCCGCCGGGATCATCGGCGTATTGTTGCTGGCGTGTGGTAACGGGGCGGTCAGCGTAGCCGAACACACGGGCGTGGCTTCGGGTGTGGCCGCGTTGGCGGTGGCGACGGTGCCGCTGTTTACCTTGCTCTGTGGCTATTTCTGGGGCGCGCGCAATACCCGTCTCGAATGGGCTGGCGTTGCGCTCGGAATGATCGGCATTGTCATGCTCAACCTCGGCTCCAACCTGCAATCGAGCCCGCTGGGCGCAGCCCTGTTGATTTTTGCGGCGGCCACCTGGGCCTTCGGTTCGGTGTGGAGCAAACACTTGCCGTTGCCTCAGGGCGCCATGGCCAGTGCCGTGGAAATGATGGTGGGTGGCGTGGTGTTGCTGATCGGCAGTGCGGTCAGCGGTGAACATATGGACAAGGTTCCGCCAATTGAAGGCTGGGCCGCGCTGGCGTACCTGACCGTGTTCGGTTCGATCATCGCCTTCAACGCCTACATGTACCTGTTGAAACACGTGCGTCCGGCGGCGGCTACCAGTTATGCCTACGTCAACCCGGCGGTGGCGGTGTTGCTGGGGATCGTGTTTGTCGGCGAGACCATTGGCATCGAGGAAGCACTGGCCATGCTGGTGATCATCAGCGCCGTGGTGCTGATTGGCCTGCCGCAGTGGCGTCGTGTACCGGAGCAGCCGGTGACAAAGGTAGTGCCGACGGTAGTGCCGACAGAATCCCGTGTGAATTAGGGTAAACTGCGCGCCATTGCACTCTTGTTTCGCACAACCGCGCTGAATTTTCCTACGGTACTCCCATGACTTTCGCCACCCTTGGCCTGATCGAACCCTTGCTGCGCTCTCTCGAGAAGCTCGGCTACCAGACTCCGACGCCGGTTCAGGCGCAAGCCATTCCGGCGGTGCTGGCCGGTCGCGACCTGATGGCCGCCGCCCAGACCGGCACCGGCAAGACTGCCGGTTTCGCCCTGCCGCTGTTGCAACTGCTGGCCATGGAAGGGCCGAAAGTCACCGCCAATTCGGTCCGCGCGCTGATCCTGGTGCCGACCCGCGAGCTGGCCGAACAGGTTCACGAAGCCGTGCGCCAGTACGCTGAAAACCTGCCGCTGCGTACTTACGCAGTGTACGGCGGTGTCAGCATCAACCCGCAAATGATGAAGCTGCGCAGCGGTGTCGATCTGCTGGTGGCGACCCCGGGCCGCTTGCTCGACCTGTTCCGCCAGAACGCGCTGAAGTTCAACCAGTTGCAAACCCTGGTGCTGGACGAGGCCGACCGCATGCTCGACCTGGGCTTTTCCGAGGAACTGGCGAACATTTACAAGGCGCTGCCGAAGAAACGTCAGACGTTGCTGTTCTCCGCAACCTTCTCCGATGACATCCGCCTGCTGGCCGGTCAGATGCTCAACGATCCGCTGAGCATCGAAGTCAGCCCGCGCAACGTGGCGGCCAACACCGTCAAGCAATGGATCGTGACGGTAGACAAGAAGCGCAAGCCGGAACTGTTCGTGCACCTGATGCGCAAGGGCAAGTGGAAGCAGGTGCTGGTGTTCGCCAAGACCCGCAATGGCGTAGACGCGCTGGTGGAAAAACTCCAGGGGCTGGGCATCAACGCCGACGGCATCCATGGCGACAAACCCCAGGCGACCCGTCAGCGCGCACTCGACCGTTTCAAGGCCAGCGAAGTACAGATTCTGGTCGCCACCGACGTGGCGGCCCGTGGTCTGGACATCGAAGATTTGCCGTTGGTGGTCAACTTCGACTTGCCAATCGTTGCTGAAGACTACATCCACCGCATCGGTCGTACTGGCCGCGCCGGGTCGACGGGCGAGGCGATTTCCCTGGTCTGCGCCGATGAAGTGAATCTGCTGTCGGCCATCGAGATGCTGACCCGTCAGACGCTGAAGCGGCAGAACGAACCGGATTTCGAGCCGGAGCACCGCGTGCCGGACACCGATGCCAGCGGCCAGGTGATCAAGAAGCCGAAAAAACCGAAGAAGCCCAAGGCTTCCGGTGGTGGCGGCGGTAAACGCAATCTCGGTAAGTGGGTGGATAGCGGGGAAGTTGCGCCGGCTGAGCCTTCGATCAAGCCAGTGCGCAAGGTGCCGGTGTTCAATACAGGGCCGCGTAAACGCAAGCCTTGATTAGTTGCGGCGACTGTTAAGCCGCCTTCGCGAGCAAGCCCGCTCCCACACTGGATCTGTGTCGTTCACAAATCCCCTGTGGGAGCGGGCTTGCTCGCGAAGGGCGTGCCTCGGTCGTCAGCCCTTGCGCCGCAACCACTCCACCATCCCCAAGCCCGCCGATCGCCCACTGGCGAAACACGCGGTCAGCAGATAGCCTCCGGTCGGCGCTTCCCAATCGAGCATTTCCCCGGCGCAGAACACGCCAGGCATTTGCTTGAGCATCAATCGCTCATCCATTGCCTCGAACACCACGCCACCCGCGCTGCTGATCGCCTCGTCCAGTGGACGGGTTTTCACCAGTGTCAGTGGCAAAGCCTTGATCGCGTTGGCCAGCAAGGCCATATCGGCAAAGCAGTCGGCGCTGGTCAGTTCACGCAATAGCGCCGCTTTCACCCCGTCGATGCCCAACTGACTGTGCAGATGCTTGGCCATCGAGCGCGATCCCCGGGGCTTGCTCAACGCCGCCTGAACTTTATCCACAGGCCGGCCCGGCAGCAGGTCCAGATGAATCGTTGCCGAACCGTGCTGGTTGATTGCTTCGCGGATGGGGGCCGACAGGGCGTAGATCAAACTGCCTTCGATCCCGGTGGCGGTAATCACACATTCACCGAGTCGCGGAACGTCGTCGTTAAGGCCGATGGCGATGTTTTTCAGCGGCGCGCCAGCGAATTTGCTGACCATCAATTCGCTCCAGGCATGCACCTCGAAGCCGCAATTGCTCGGTTGCAACGGCGCCAGTCCTACGCCGTGTTGCTCCAGTGGCAGCATCCATGCGCCATCCGAACCCAGGCGCGCCCAACTGCCGCCGCCGAGGGCGAGCAGGGTGGCATCGGCTTGAACGGTTTTTTCGCCTTCCGGGCTGTCGATGCGCAATCCGCCATGCTCGTCCCAGCCGAGCCAGCGGTGGCGGGTGTGGATAACTACGCCACTGTCGCGCAGGCGTTTGAGCCAGGCGCGCAGCAGCGGCGCGGCTTTCATGTCGGTGGGGAATACCCGGCCGGAACTGCCGACGAAGGTATCGATGCCCAGTTCGTGAATCCACTGGCACAGCGCTTCGGCACCGAAGCCGCGCAGCAGCGGGGCGATTTGCGGGGCACGTTCGGCGTAGCGCGAGAGAAACGCAGGGTAGGCTTCGGAGTGAGTGATGTTCATGCCGCCGACACCGGCCAAGAGGAATTTTCGTCCGACCGAAGGCATGCCGTCGTACAGGTCGACCTTGATCCCGGCCTGGCTCAACACTTCGGCTGCCATCAGACCAGCAGGGCCGCCGCCGATGATGGCGACGCGGGAAGGGGAGGAGGTCGAAGATCGGGTCATGGAGTGCGCTGCGGTTTTGGCGAATGAAGCCGGGCATTCTACCAGCCCAGACCTCTGTAGGAGCGAGCCTGCTCGCGATGGTCTTGAACGATTACGCGGGAAACCAGATGCCCAGCGGCGACGTTTCGTTTTTCGCGAGCAGGCTCGCTCCTGCAGGGATCGTTGGTGAATTCGACGGTTGGTTAAAAAATAATCACCGCTCTGTAGCCCAAGCCCCGCATGGCCTGTAGTCCCTTTCACTCAGGTTATCCACAGGCAGCTCCACAGGCATTGTGGGTAAAGCATCCACAGCTCAGTGACAACCTGATGACTGCCAGACGCGTTGCGCGCTGTGATGGAGGATGCCGTGACGGCGGGCCAGGGCCTGGCGGTCCTTGCTGTAGCCGCCTCCGATTACCCCGACCACCGGAATGTCGCGGCCCAGGCAATGGCGCATCACGCTTTCATCGCGGGCGGCGACGCCTTCGTCTGTCAGCTTCAGATAACCCAGGGCGTCGTCCTTGTGCACATCGACCCCGGCGTCATACAGCACCAGATCCGGCTGGTAGAGCGGCAGCAGGTAGTTGAGTGCATCGTCCACCACCTTCAGGTAATCGGCATCGCCCATGCCGTTGGGTAGCGGGATGTCCCAATCACTTTCGGCCTTGCGTGCGGGAAAGTTCTTCTCGCAGTGCAGGGAAACGGTCACCGCCTCTGGGGTGTTGTGCAGTATTCGGGCAGTCCCGTCGCCCTGATGCACGTCGCAATCGAAGATCAGCACCCGATTTACCCGACCACTTTCCAGCAGGTAATGGCTGATTACCGCCAGGTCGTTGAAGATGCAGAACCCGGCGGGGTAGTCGTAGTGCGCATGGTGGGTGCCGCCGGCCAAGTGACAGGCCAGGCCATGTTCCAGCGCCTGCTCGGCCGCGAGCAACGAGCCACCGACCGCCCGCACCGTACGCCGGGCCAGGGCCTCGCTCCAGGGCAGGCCGAGGCGACGCTGGTCTTCGCGGGACAATTCGCCACTCATGTAGCGTTCGATATACGAAGGGTCATGGGCGAGGGCGAGAATGTCCGCGGGACACAGCTCCGGGCGCAGCAGGTCGGCGTCGCGGGTCAGGCCGCTGTCCACCAGGTGATCGCGCAACAGGCGGAACTTGTCCATGGGGAAGCGGTGATCCGCCGGAAACTCGGGGCTGTAGTCTTCGTGGTAGATCAGGGGCAGGGGCATGACTGATTTATCTGGAAAGCGTACGGGAATGAGAGAAGGATCCTACCAGCGTTGTAGACTTGCGACATTGAAATGGAGGGGCGGGGCACGATGGAGCCAATACTGGAGCTTGAAAGCGCTCGGCTGCTGTTACGCCAGTGGCGCGATGAAGATTTGGCGGACTTTGCGGCGATGTGTGCCGATCCGCAGGTGATGCGCTATTTCCCGGAAACCTTGAGCCGGTTGGAAAGCGCGTCATTGATCGGGCGAATCCGTGGTCATTTCGCTGAGCATGGTTATGGTCTCTGGGCCTTGCAGCGAAAGGACTCTGGCCAGTTCATCGGGTTTACCGGGCTCAACGTGGTCGGGTTCGACGCACCTTTCACCCCCGCCACGGAGATCGGTTGGCGGCTGGCCCGCGAGCACTGGGGTCTCGGTTACGCCAGTGAAGCAGCATGGACCGCTCTGCGCTGCGGGTTCGACCGCTTGCCGCTGAAAGAGGTCGTGGCTTTCACGACGCAAGCCAATCTGCAGTCAGAGAAAGTCATGCAGGCCATTGGCATGCAGCATGATCCGGCGGATGACTTCGATCACCCGCGACTTGCAGCCGATCATCCGTTGCGTCGCCATGTGCTGTATCGCATCAGCCGCGAACAATGGCTGCAAACCTTGCATGGATAACCTGGCACGGACGTTTACAATGGCCCCATGTTGGCATTGGCCAGAATCTGAATCGACCGGCGCAGCCAAGACTGCGCGGCAATGTTTTGCGTGAGGAGAGTCTGAATGAGCCAAGTGTTGGAAGATCTGGTCGACCTGCTGACCCTGGAACCGATCGAAGAAAACCTGTTCCGTGGCCGCAGCCAGGACCTGGGTTTTCGTCAGCTGTTCGGCGGTCAGGTGCTCGGTCAGTCGTTGTCGGCAGCCAGTCAGACCGTTGAAGAGACGCGCCATGTGCATTCGATGCACGGCTATTTCCTGCGTCCGGGCGATGCCGGATTGCCAGTGGTGTATCAGGTTGACCGGGTGCGCGACGGTGGCAGTTTCAGCACGCGCCGGGTGACGGCGATCCAGAAGGGACACCCGATTTTCACGTGCAGTGCGTCGTTCCAGTACGACGAAGAAGGCTTCCGGCACCAGAGCGAAATGCCGCAAGTGGTCGGTCCGGAAAACCTGCCGTCGGAGCTGGAAATCACCCAGCAGCGTGCGCACCTGATCCCCGAGAAAATGCGCGAAAAGCTGTTGTGCCCAAAGCCGATCGAATTCCGCCCGGTAACCGAAAAAGATCCCTACAACCCGCTGCCGTCCGACCCGGTCAAGTACGTCTGGTTCCGTGCCGACGGCGCCTTGGCCGATTCGCCGGCGCTGCATAAATACCTGCTGGCCTATGCATCGGACTTCGGTCTGCTGGTCACCTCGATGCAGCCCCACGGCAAATCGGTCTGGCACAAGGACATGCAAGTCGCCAGCCTCGATCACGCCTTGTGGTTCCACCAGAATCTGCGTGCCGATGACTGGCTGCTCTATGCGATGGACAGTCCGTGGGCCGGCAACTCGCGCGGGTTTTCCCGTGGCAGCGTGTTCAATCGCGCCGGGCAACTGGTGGCCTCGGTCACCCAGGAAGGCTTGATCCGTCACCGCAAGGATTGGGCGTGAGCCTGGCCGACGTGCGTCACTGGGTGTTCGACATGGACGGCACCCTGACCGTTGCCGTGCACGATTTCGCGGCGATTCGCGTCGCATTGGCGATTCCTGCCGAAGCCGACATCCTGACCCACCTCGCCGCCCTGCCGGCCGATGAAGCCGCGGCCAAGCATGCATGGCTGCTGGAGCACGAACGGGACCTGGCCCTCGGTTCGCAACCGGCGCCGGGCGCGGTGGAGTTGGTGCGCGAGCTGGCCGGGCGCGGTTATCGCCTGGGCATTCTCACGCGCAATGCCCGGGAGCTGGCGCATGTCACGCTGGAGGCCATTGGCCTGGCCGACTGCTTTGCGCTGGAGGATGTGCTGGGCCGCGATGATGCACCGCCCAAACCGCATCCGGGCGGACTGCTCAAACTGGCCGAAGCGTGGAAGGTGCCGGCGAGCGAGTTGGTGATGGTCGGTGATTACCGCTTCGACCTCGATTGTGGTCGAGCCGCCGGAGCGCGGACGGTGCTGGTGAATCTGCCGGATAATCCGTGGCCGGAATTGACCGATTGGCATGCGGCGGATTGTGTCGAGTTGCGGCAGATGCTTTCGGCTTGAGGGCCCCATCGCTGGCAAGCCAGCTCCTACAGTAATCTTCAGTGAGCACAAACATTGTGTTCTGCCGAGAACCCTGTGGGAGCGGGCTTGCCCGCGATGGCGTCAGATCAGGCAGTGCAAATTTACTGCCCAAACAAAGCCCTTTGTCCCTCTGGCGAGGTAAACATTTCATCCCCTTTATGCCCGACCCCGGGCACTTCGATCAGTTGCTGGTTCAACCCTTTGGGTGCCAGCCGCTTCAGGTAGTCAAAGTAAAAATGCCCGCGCGCCAATCGATAGGGTCCCTGCGCCCGCGCCTCACAGCTCTTGTCCAGTGCCGGATGATTCGGGTCGATGTCCTGCTGTCCCAGCAGGTAAACGACTTCACGCTTGAGGTAATTTTCCTGCAACTGCGCGGCGGTTTGTCCTGCGGCGTAAGCCGGTAAATCCGCCAACCCGTACTTCCAGCGATTGAAATCCGGGCAACCGGCGTGGCTGAACGCTACGGGCCGGCGCTCATCGAAGTAAGCGTAGGACGACGGGTTGGCGATCACGTAGCGCACCTGCACGCCAGCCGCATCAAGGCCGGACTGCGCATGACCGAGCAATGCGTAACGCTGAACCACCTGCGCGCCGCCGGAGTGCCCGGCGATGACGATTTGCTTCACATCCGGAAACTGCTGGCGGTCACCCAGGCGAGTGATGATTTCGTCGAGCGCCGCGTAGGAACTCAGCCGAAACGGTGCCGTGGATTCGCCGCCGGCCATCCATTCATTGCCTTGCCAGCGCAAAACCGTGTCGGCCACCGGGTGAATTGCAACGTCGGTTTCATTGAGAAACTGCGGGGCGATCACCAGGGTCGTTGCGCTTTGCCCAGCCAGTTCGGCCGCGTGCTCACCGCTCTGCAGATAGGTTTGCGCGTTGCGCAAGCGACCGTGGAGGATGATCAGCACCCGTTCGATTTTAGCCGGGGCGGGGCTGATGCTCACCGCGATTTCACCTGATTTCAACAGCAGGCGCCCTGAGCTGAGTTCCTTGACCCCATGCTCGGCGGCCTGGGACGTTGCGCAAGTAAACAGAACAACCAACAACCACTTCTTCATTTACAGATTTTTCGTCGCAAAGGTATCGCACTGGCTTACCTGGCCTTGGGCGAAACCGGTTTTGAACCAGCGCACCCGTTGCGCCGACGTACCGTGGGTGAACGAGTCCGGGACCACGCGGCCCTGACCCTGCTGCTGCAAACGATCGTCACCGATGGCGTTCGCAGCGTTCAGTGCTTCTTCGATGTCGCCCGGCTCCAGCCAGTTCAGGCGCTTCTGCGCATTGTTGGCCCAGACGCCGGCCAGGCAATCGGCTTGCAGTTCCTGACGAACCAGCAAACCGCCGTCGCCTTCCATTTGCCGGCCTTGTTGGCGTGCTGCCTGAATTTTTGCGGACACCCCAAGCAGGGTCTGCACATGGTGTCCGACTTCATGAGCGATCACATAGGCCTGGGCGAAGTCGCCCGCGGCGGAAAAGCGTTGGGACATTTCCTGGAAGAATGCCATGTCCAGGTAGACTTTCTGGTCCGCCGGGCAATAGAACGGGCCGGTCGCCGAGGTGGCCAGACCGCAGGCCGAATTCACGCGGTTGCTGAACAGCACCAGGGTCGGGTCTTTGTATTGGCGGCCGGCCTGCTGGAATATCGCACCCCAGGTGTCTTCGGTGTCGCCGAGGATCGAACGCACGAATTCCGCGCCTTCATCATTGGCCGGCGGTGCCTTGCGGCTCTGGTTGGTGGCGGGTGCCGATTGCTGGCCCATTTGCCCGGTCAGTTGTCCGAGGATTTGCAGCGGATCCTGGCCGGTGATCCAGCCGATGCCGACGATCAGGAGGATCGCCGTCAGGCTCAGGCCCTTGCCACCGCCGAAGCGCATCCCGCCACCGCCGCCGCCATCATCGCCACGGGCATCGACCACGTTGTCGCTGCGTCGGCCTTTTTTCCATAGCATGTGGGAATCCTCAGGTTGTCGGTGCGATGAGTGTTGCTGCTGTGTGGGAGCGGCGCCAGTCCGGTCGTCAGACAGCCTTGAGCGGCAACGGTTCGATCCACGTTCACATTGGCGGCTTCACAGGCGGGTGCGCTCACAGGTTCGCGGCGGCGAAGGTGTCGCATGCTTGCGGCAGGCCTGTGGCGAAGCCGGTCTTGAACCAGCTTGCGCGCTGCTGCGACGTGCCGTGGCTGAACGTCTCTGGCCGAACGGGAGCGTTTCGGGAGCGCTGCAAGTAGTCGTCACCAAACACGGTTGCGGCATGCAGGGCGGCTTCAATATCACCAGGTTCCAGCCAGTCCAGACGCTGTTGTGCATGGTGGGCCCAGACACCGGCCAGGCAATCTGCCTGCAATTCCGCACGGACTTCCAGGCCACCATCGCCAGTGACGGGTTGCTGGTCCAGCAAGGCCTGTTCGAAGGGGCTGGAAAGACCCAGTTCCAGTTGCACGTGATGGCCTATTTCGTGACCGATGATGTAGGCCCGTGCGAAGTCGCCGACCACCGAAAACTGTTGTTCCAGCTTCGCGAAGAATTGCAGATCGAGATACACCTGCTGGTCGTCCGGGCAATAGAAAGGGCCGCTGGCGGAACTGGCGAAGCCACACGCTGAGGTCACGTCGTTGTCGAACAGCGTCAGCGTGGGAGGCGGATAGTGCCGTCCCGTTTGCGCAAAGAGTTGTTTCCAGGTGTCTTCGGTATCGCCCAACACTGACTGGACGAACATGAGTTGCCGATCTTCGTCGGGCTCTATCGCGAGGGCGGCGGGTGGGTCAAGCATGTCGAAGGGTGTCAGTGAGAGCTCATCCGGTGTCGTACCGAGCGTCGAGTAAAGCCCTGCACTTGCCAGTGCTACGGTTGCCAGTGCGGCGGCAAGGTTTTTCCCTGTGAGTGTGCGGGCATCCTTGCCCTCCCGGGTGTCGTTCACGTTTTCGCTGCGTCTTGCCTTGTTCCATAACATGTTTGCGGTCTCTCATGGATTGATGGGGCGGGTATCGCCGTATCCATGAATAACCGCAGAGGGAAAAGTGGTGTGGGACAAATGTGTAAGTCTTGGTAAGGCCGCGGTCGTTGCCGGTCGACCGTGGCCATCTACGGTTATTCGTCGAATGCATCCCACACCGGCGCAAACTCAGGGCTGACCAGACGCTCGCGTTTGGACAGGCTGGCGATCAAGGCACGGTCTTCGTCATCCAGTTGCACATCCAGCGCCGAAAGATTGGCCAGTTGATTGGCCTCGCTGCTGGCCTTGGGGATCGCGGCCACATTGGGTTGATCGAGCAGCCATTTGAGCGCGACCTGGGTCGGCAGTACGTCGTGTTTCGCGGCGATCTGCTGGATGGCGGGAATCTGCGACACCTTGTTGCGTGCCAGTGGCGTGTAGGCCGTCAGTGCAAGATCGTGTTGACGGGCGTAGTTGAGCAGAGCGTTTTGTCCGAGCAGCACGTGGTACTCGACCTGTAACGCCGACAGGGGCGCTCCCAGTTCTTCGACGACTTTGCGCAACAAGGGCAGCGGAAAGTTCGCCACGCCAATGTTGCGCGCCAGGCCTTGTTCCTTGAACGACACCAGGGTGTCGATGGTGCGCGGCAAATCCCAGTCGGTGGCTGGCCAATGGAGCATGAACAGGTCGACGTATTCGCTGCGCAGGGCTTTGAGGCTACGGTCCATGGAGTGGCGCATGGCGTCGGGTTGCAGCTGGTCCCACCAGACTTTGGTCGTGACATGGATTTGCTCGCGGGGTGTCGGACTGTTCGCCAGCGCCTGACCGACTGCGTCTTCGTTATTGTAGGCCGCTGCCGTGTCGATGTGCCGGTAACCCAAGGCCAGAGCCTGCTCCACGGCACGGGTGCATTCCTCGCCGAGCATTGGCCAGGTGCCGAGGCCGAGTTTCGGCATGTTCAAACCCTGTGTGTTAACGATGTGCTGCATGGTCGATCTCCTTTTCATAAGCAGTGACGCCTGCGATATGGCGCGCGGCGATGTAGCCGAAGGTCAGCGCCGGGCCAAGATTGATGCCGCCAGCGGGGTAATGACCGCCCATGATGCTCGCCATGTCGCCGCCCGCCGCATACAGCCCGGCGATGGGCTGCGCCGCGTCGTCCAGGACCTGGGCATGTGGGTTGACCTTGAGCCCGGCGAAGGTGCCGAAGCAGCCCGGCTGGACCTTCACGGCATAGAACGGGCCTTGTTCGATTGGCGCGACACATGGGTTGGGTTGTTGTAATGCGTCACCCTGCTTGCGGTTGTAGGGCGTGGAGCCACGACCAAACTGCGGGTCCTCGCCGTTGCGCGCATGGCGGTTGTAGTCCGACACGGTGGTGCGCAAGCCGTTCGGGTCGATACCGCAGGCTGTGGCCAATTGCTCGAGCGTGTTGCCGGTTTTCAGATAGCCGCTGCGGATGAAGGGCGACAGCGGCACCGGAAATGGCCGAGAGATGCCCAGACCATAACGACGCTGAAAGCCATGGGTGCAGATCAGCCACGAGGCCACTTCCTCACCCTGTGGGGCAGCGGCGACCATGGCCGTTACGTAGTCGTAGTAGCCGTTGGCTTCATTGACGAAGCGCTGGCCGTTGCTCAGCACACCGATGATGCCTGGTTTGCCGCGCTCGATGATATGCGGGAAGTGTCCCGTGCTGCCGTCGCTGTGCGGCACTTGAGAAACCGGCGCCCAGGCGACGGCAGATGCCATGTCGGTATTCACCCGCGCACCGGCGCTTTCGCCCAGGCGCAGGCCATCGCCGCAAACACCGAGGGGCGGCAAGGCCAGATGCTCATGTCCGGTCGGTGTGCGGGGGAACAGTGCCTTGCGGCGCTCGATGTCATTGGCGAAACCACCCGCTGCGAGCACTACGGCCTTGCGTGCATGGATGCGTACCGAGCCTTTGGCGGTGCTGACCACAGCACCTCGTACCTGATTGTTCTCGCGCAGCAATCGGGTCACGGGCGCGGACTCCCAGAGCAGCACGCCGAGGTCGTCCGCGGATTTTGCCAGGCGCGCCACCAGTGCCACGCCGTTGACCAGTTGCATCGCCCGGCCATGGACGACGAGGTCGAACAGGTGTCGGCTGAAGCGCCGCGTAACGTGCCAGGCCGCCGACAGTGAACGAGTCAGGTTGAGGAATGCCGTGAGATCCGCCCCCGCCATGATCGGCATGCCCATGAACGAAGTTTCCCGCATGGTTTTGCGAAGACGCCTGAGCAGCTTGCCGACTTTTCGTGCGTCGTAAGGGGCAGCGATTACCGAGCGTCCACCGGTGCCTGCTCCGGGTGTGTCGCCATGAATGTCGGCAATGGCGTTGCCGTCGGCGAATTGCAGCGTGGTGTGCTGCTCGAAGAACGACACCATTCGCGGGCCGGCCTCCAGGAAAGCGTCGATCATCGCCGGATCAAAGCGCTCGCCCAGTTCGTGCTTCAGATAAGTGCGAGGCCGTTCAACGTCTTCGACGATGCCCGCGCGCCGGGCCAACGGGTTGCAAGGCACCCAGGCCCAGCCGCCGGACCAGGCCGTGGCACCGCCGAACACGGGGTCCTTTTCTGCCACTATGACTTTCAGCCCATGCCACGCGGCGGTCACTGCCGCCGACAGTCCCGCCGCACCGGAACCAACGATCAGCACATCGCAGTCGATGTCGGGAAGGAAGTGCGCTTGGGCAGGCATTGTTTGAACTCCGGTGTTTATTTTTTTGGAATCGGATTCCATAAAATATAAGAATCAGAGGAGGCTGGAAAAGTCTTGAGGGCATAAAACGGGCGGTTATCGAACAGTCAGTTCCAGATTTCGCATTCGATCGGATGTCTTCTAGAATCGAGCAAATTTTGTGTGGAAGTGACCATGGCCGGCAGTCAGATCGAACGTGTTTTCAGTGTGCTCGAAAGCCTCACCAGCGATCCCCGTGGCCTGCCGATGCAGACGCTGGCGGAGCAGCTGGATATCCCCAAGAGCGCGACCCATCGCCTGTTGGCCGAGCTGATCCGCCTCGGTTATGTGCGACAGAACCCGGAGAGTTTGCGCTATCACCTCTCCACCAAACTGGTGGCGATGGGCTTCCGTTACCTGTCGAGCAGCGGTGCCGATATCGTGCAGCCGGTGCTTGACCGACTGGCTCAGGAAACCGGCGAGCTGGTACGCCTCGGTGTGATCGACGGCGAGCGTCAGACCTGGATCGCCAAATCCCAGGGCGCTCGCTCGGGTCTGCGTTACGACCCGGACATGGGCCGTGATGCGCCATTGTTTTACACCGCCTCGGGACATGCGTGGCTGGCGTGCATGAGCGATGCCGAAGCCTTGTCGCTGGTGGAGCGGCAGGACGCGCAGGTGCCGGACCATGTGGGGCCGAACGCGCCGCGCTCCAACATCGAATTGCTCGAACGCCTGCGTCTGGCGCGGGAGCAGGGCTACGCCTGCGTCGAGGAAAGCTCGGCGGTGGGGACTTCGGCCATTGCGGCGGTGGTGCGCCATCCCGCGGATGGGCGGGTGATCGGCGTGCTCAGCGTTGCCGGGCCGAGCGCGCGGATGCCGGGGGCGCGGCTGCATGAGCTGGCGCCGTTGTTGCTGGCGTACACCGAGGAGTTGTCGGCGGCGAGCCTGGCGTCGGAGTTGTTCAACTAAGGCCGCCGAAATCCCTTGTGGGAGCGGGCTTGCTCGCGAAAGCGGTGTGTCAGCTGAAATCAATGGTGCCTGACACAGTGCATTCGCGAGCAAGCCCGCTCCCACATGTTGAGCAGCGTTCAAGTTGAGAAGCTGTGCGCTGTTCGAACACTTTCAGGGTTGGTCTGTGTAAGAATCTGGAACTCGGTTCTAAATTATTGGAATTCATCGCTCCAATAACACTGACAAGAGGACCGCATCTTGAATTCACCCCTTCGCATCGCCTTGATCGGTGCAGGCAACATGGGCCAGCAGCATTACCAGCATCTGCAATCCATGACCGAAGCGACCTTGTGCGCCGTAGCCGATCCCGGAACGCAGGCGGCAAGTCTTGCGGCTGAATGGGACGTGGCTTATTTCGCCGATTATCGTCAGATGCTGGAGCAGGCGAAGCCGGACGCCGTCATCGTCGCCAACCCGAACACGCTGCACGTCAGCACGGCCCTCGATTGCCTCGCGGCCGGTGTGCCGGTACTGCTGGAAAAGCCGGTGGGTGTGCACCTGGATGAAGCCCGGGAGTTGGTGGCTGCCTCGAAGGCGAGTGGGGTTCCGGTGTTGGTCGGCCATCACCGTCGCCACAATCCGCTGATCGTCCGCGCCCACGAACTTATCCACAGCGGCGCATTGGGCCGGTTGACCACGGTCACGGCGCTCTGGCAGCTACGCAAGCCCGACAGCTATTTCGAAACACCCTGGCGTCGCGAGGCCGGTGCGGGGATGTTGTTGACCAACCTGATCCACGACCTCGATCTGCTGCGGCACTTGTGCGGCGAGGTGCGTCAGGTTCAAGCCATTACCAGCAACGCCATACGCGGGTTTGCCAACGAAGACTGCGCGGCGGTGTTGCTGCAATTCGACAACGGTGCGCTGGGCAGCCTGACCGGCTCGGATGCGGTGGCCGCACCCTGGAGTTGGGAACTGGATTCAGGAGAGAACCCGGTTTATCCGCGTCACGCCGATCAACCCTGTTACTTGTTGGCCGGAACGGGCGGGGCGCTGAGCATTCCGCAACTCAAGCACTGGCACTACACGCAAGCCGATGGCGGATGGCATCAACCGTTGCTGGCGACCCAGGAAAGCTTCAGTGCCGAAGAGGCCTTGCGTCTGCAGTTGCAGCATTTTGTGCGTGTTGCGCGTGGGGAAGTCGAGCCGTTGGTGAGTGCCGCCGATGCCGCACGTACTTTGGCGCTGATCGAAGCCATCCGCGAAGCCGCCGAAACCGGTCGTGCCTGCACGCCATCCCTGGTCGAGGGCTGACCATGAGCGAACGAGTCTTCTCCCTGGCCAGCCTGACTGTGCTGGAGCTGTCACCGCCCGACATGGTCGAGGTCGCCGCGCGGGCCGGCTACAGCCATGTCGGTTTGCGCCTGGTACCGGCGACCCCTGAGGAACACCATTTTGCCTTGGTGGCCGACAGCGAATTGCGGCGCCAAACCCTGGCGCGTCTGCGCGATACCGGTATCGGGGTGCTGGACGTCGAAATCCTGCGTCTAAAGCCGGAGACCGTTGTTGCCGACTTTGAGAAAATCCTGGAGGTGGGTGCCCAAATGGGGGCCAGTGAATTGCTGGTGGCCGGCAACGATCCTGATGAACAACGGCTGACGGAGCATTTTTCCGAACTCTGTGATCTGGCGGCACTCTATGGGCTGCACCCGCATCTGGAGTTCATGCCCTGGACCGATGCGCGCAATCTTCAACAAGCCGTGCGAATTGTAGAAAACGCCGGGCGGGAAAACGGCGGCGTGTTGGTGGACGCCTTCCACTTCGATCGTTCGGGATCGCGGCTGGAAGATCTGGCCAAAGTTGCTCCCTCACGGTTACGGTATGCACAGTTGTGTGACGTCGCAGGACTGCGGCCGAACGATATGGCGGAGATCTTGCGCCAGGCGCGTAACGAACGGCGTTTTCCCGGCGATGGCGATTGTGATCTGCAGGGGTTGTTGGGGATTTTGCCGACTAACATTCCATTGAGCCTGGAGATTCCCACCGTGCAGTTGCTGGAGCGGGGCGTGAGTGGTTTGGAGCGGGCGCAGATGGCGCTGGATAAAACCCGGGAATTGTTGGCGCGGCTGTAATCGGTGCTGCACACCTATCGCCTGTAGGAGCGAGCACGCTCGCGATGGTCGTCAACGATGATGATGGCTGCCTGGATAAACACGGCGCCCTCACGTCCATCGCGAGCAAGCTCGCTCCTACAAATTAAGGATGTAAAAAAGGAAACCCAATGACCGTCAGCACCCCGCTTTCCGGCGTCAATCAGCCCTTCAAAGGGATCTTGCTGATCGTTGTCGCAACCTTCCTGTTTTCCACCCACGACGCCTTTTCCAAATACCTCTCCGGTTTCTATCCCATTGTCATGGTGGTCTGGGCGCGCTACGTGGTTCACACCTTGTTGATGGCCGGGATTTTCCTGCCGCAATCCGGGCTGCGGGTCCTGCGTACCAAACGGCCATTGCTTCAGGTGATCCGGGCGCTGTGCCTGCTGGGCACCAGTCTGTTTTTCACCACGGGGTTGATGTACATCCCGCTGGCCGAGGCCACGTCGGTCAACTTCCTGGCACCGGTACTGGTCACCGCTTTGTCGGTGCCGCTGCTGAAGGAGCGAGTGACGCGTGGGCAATGGCTGGCGGTGATTTGCGGTTTTATCGGGGTGCTGATCATCGTTCACCCGGGGGGAGATCTGTTCACCCCGGCGGTGCTGCTGCCGTTCTGCTCGGCGCTGTTTTTCTGTTTCTATCAACTGTTGACGCGCAAGCTCAGCGAGATCGACAGCCCGACCACCAGCAATTTTTTCGCGGGCTTGTGCAACACGCTGGTGATGAGTGCGCTGGTGCCATTCTTCTGGCAGACGCCGAACCTGATGCATGGCGCGATGATGGTGGCGCTGGGGACCTGCGGGATGACGGCACACCTGTTTTTGACCCAGGCGTTCCGTCTTGCTGCACCGGCACTGCTGGCGCCGTTCAGCTATTGCCAGATCATCTTTGCCGGCCTGCTGGGCTGGCTGCTGTTTTCCCATACGCCGACACTGACCACCGTGATCGGTATTGCCGTGATCTGCTGCAGCGGGCTGGCGGCGGCCTGGCAGCAAAGCCGTCGCTAAGCTCCGGCAAATCGCAGACAAAAAAAGCGCAGGCCCGAGATCGGGCCTGCGCCGAGGGAACGTCAGCCTTCTACTTGCGGAATCTTGCGCGGTGCCATGAAGTACATCCAGGTCAGCGCGATGAAGTACATCGCCGGGATCAGGGTGAACAGCACGGTGTAATTGTTGTTGGTGACGGTCAGGATATGGCCGACCAACTGGGTCATGAACATCCCGCCAATCGCCGCACACATGCCGCCGAAGCCGAATACCGTGCTCATCATGTGCTTGGGCGTGTAGTCCATCACCAGGCTCCAGATGTTTGCGGTCCAGGCCTGGTGTGCGCCGATGGCCAGGGAGATGGCGAATACGGCGACCCACAGATTGCTGGAGCCGGCGGCCATGATCACGCCAATGATGCAGCAGGCGAACAGCAGCATCGACATCAGCCGCGCCTTGATCGGGTTGACCCCGCGACCGATCAGGAACGAGGAGAGGATGCCGCCGCCAACGCTGCCGAAGTCGGCAGTGAGGTAGATGATGATCAGCGGAATGCCCATCTGGGTCACGTTGATGCCCAGGTTGTATTGCTGATTGAGGAACGGCGGCAGCCAGTACAGGTAGAACCAGAACACTGGCGCGGTGATCGAGTAGGCGAGGGCGAAGGCCCAGGTGCCGCGCATGCGCAGGATTTTCGAGAACGGCACGCGGGCTTGTTCCGGCTCGACTTCTTTCTGGATGTAGTCCAGCTCCGATTGTTTGACGCTCGGATGCTCTTCCGGGTTGAAGTACTTCAAGCCCCAGAACAGCAGCCAGATCCCGCCCAGTGCCGACATGCACAGGAACGCGGCCTGCCAGCCCCAGGCGTGGAGGATCAGCGGCAGCAGCATCGGAGTGAACATCGCACCGACGTTGGTCCCGGCGTTGAAAATCCCGGTGGCCACGGCGCGCTCGCCGGCCGGGAACCACAGGCGGGTGGTTTTCACGCAGGCCGGGTAGTTGGCGGCTTCGGTCAGGCCGAGGATGAAGCGGCAGACCATAAAGCCGGCCGCCGAAGTGGCCAGGCCATGAGCCCCGGTCGCCAGGCTCCAGAGCAGCACGGCGCAGAAGAACACGCGTTTCACACCGACCCGGTCGATCAACCGGCCCTGTAGCACGAAGCCGATGGCGTAACCCACCTGGAACCAGAAGTTGATGTTGGCGTAATCCATCGCCGTCCAGCTCATTTCCTTGGCCAGGATGGGCTGCATCACGCCCAGTGCGGCGCGGTCGATGTAGTTCAGGGTGGTGGCGAAAAACACCAGCGCCAGCATGCCCCAGCGGGTTTTGCCGACCGCCATGGCGCCGCGGATTTTGTCGCCGATGCCACCGGCAGTGACGTTCATGGCCGGAGCCATGCGTGAGCTTTGGGAAGGAATCATGTGTACCACCCGTTTTTTGAATTTGTTATTTGGTGTTCTGGACATCGCGGCCGGTGCTGCGTGTCCGGACTTAATGTGAGGACGATGTTGGGCATTGGACAAAAAATCGTCAATTCGCCAACTACCATTTTGTTCGATAATCGAACACAAAACTAACCGGATAGTACACTTTGCATTGCTCAATACATGGGCCAGCTCAATAATTCCCTCACTCTTTTAAAAGCGGCGCAAATTCCCTGTAGCCGAAGCCTCCACCGGGAGCCGAAATATGCAGCGTTCCATTGCCACCGTATCCTTGAGCGGTACCCTGCCGGAAAAACTCGAAGCCATTGCCGCCGCCGGGTTCGACGGTGTCGAGATTTTCGAGAACGACCTTCTCTACTACGACGGCAGTCCACGGGAAATTAAACAGATGTGTGCCGATCTCGGGATCGCCATCACCCTGTTTCAACCGTTCCGTGATTTCGAAGGCTGTCGGCGTGATCGGTTGTCGCGCAACCTGGAACGCGCCGAGCGCAAGTTCGACCTGATGCAGGAGCTGGGCACCGACCTGGTACTTGTGTGCAGTAACGCCTCGGCCGAGTCCATCGGTGATGAACAGATTCTGGTCGACGATTTGCGGCTGCTGGCCGAGCGTGCCGGGGCACGCGGCCTGCGCATCGGTTATGAAGCGCTGGCCTGGGGTCGACATGTGAACACGTATCAACAGGTGTGGAATATCGTGCGTCAGGCCGATCACCCAAGCCTCGGCGTGTTGCTGGACAGCTTTCACACGTTATCGCTCAAGGGCGATCCCAGTGCTATCGCCGAGATTCCCGGCGACAAGATCTTCTTCGTGCAAATGGCCGACGCGCCGATCCTGGCCATGGACGTACTGGAGTGGAGCCGGCATTTTCGCTGCTTCCCGGGCCAGGGTGAGTTCGACTTGCCGGGGTTCCTCGCGCCAATCATCAAGAGCGGGTACACCGGGCCATTGTCGCTGGAAATCTTCAACGATGGCTTCCGCGCCGCACCGCCACGAGCCAACGCCGCCGACGGTTTGCGCTCGTTGTTGTACCTGGAAGAGAAAACCCGCGAGCGTCTGGCGCAGCAAGCCACGCCTGCGGCCAACCCCGGGATTCTGTTCGAAACCCCCAAGGCCAGCGAGTACAACGGCATCGAGTTTCTCGAATTCGCCGTGGACGAAAGCCTCGGCGCCAAGCTCTCCCATTGGCTGGAGCGACTGGGGTTCGTCAAGGCCGGGCAGCATCGTTCCAAGAGCGTCAGCCTGTTGCGCCAGGGTGATATCAACCTGATCCTGAACTCGGAGCCTTACTCCTTCGGCCACAGCTTTTTCGAAGCCCACGGCCCTTCGTTGTGCGCGACCGCGGTGCGGGTCAAGGACAGCGCGAGCGCATTGGCCCGTGCCGTGGCCTACAAGGGCCAGCCCTATCGCGGGCTGGTCGGCCCCAACGAATTGGAGCTGGCGGCGGTGCGTGCGCCGGATGGCAGCCTGATCTATCTGGTGGATCAGCACGCCGATGTCTATGGCACTGACTTCAATCTTTATCCGCAAGCGCCGGTCAACGGCGGTCTGAAACGCATCGACCACATGGCGATGGCGCTGCCGGCCGACAGCCTCGACAGCTGGGTGCTGTTCTACAAGAGCCTGCTGGATTTCGAGGCGGACGATGAAGTCGTGCTGCCGGATCCTTATGGTCTGGTGAAGAGCCGTGCCTTGCGCAGCCGCGACAGCTCGATCCGCCTGCCGCTGAACATTTCCGAAAACCGCAACACCGCGATCTCACACGCGCTGTCGAGTTATCGCGGCTCCGGTGTGCATCACATCGCGTTTGATTGTGATGACATCTTTGCCCAGGTCAGCCGTGCAAAAGAGGCGGGCGTGCCGCTGCTGGATATCCCGCTCAACTACTACGATGACCTGGCGGCGCGGTTCGACTTCGACGACGAGTTCCTCAGCGAACTGGCCTACTACAACGTGTTGTACGACCGCGACGCCCAGGGCGGTGAACTGTTTCATGTGTACACCGAGCCGTTCGAGGGACGATTCTTCTTCGAAATCATCCAGCGTAAAAACGGTTATGCCGGCTACGGCGCGGCCAACGTCGCGGTGCGGCTGGCGGCCATGGCCAAATCCCGTAGCGGCGCATTACGTCAGGCGAAGTTGTAGGAATTTCGTAAACGCGGGATTAAACGTGGGCTGTGCGGCTTCCTTCACCGTGTCGCGCGGCCCATAATCGCCAGCCTGTGCAGTGATGGCCGTGAGCCCGCAATGACAATGAATTCAGAACTCCCCGCAGCCTCCGTAGAACCAGGTGCCGAGCCGCGCAAGAGTCGCAAGAACAACCCGGAAAAGACCCGCGAAAACATCCTGCAGGAGGCGATAGTCGAATTCGTCCAGCAGGGGCTTTCCGGTGCTCGCGTCGATGCCATCGCCGAGCGCATCCACACCTCCAAGCGCATGATCTATTACTACTTCGGCAGTAAGGAACAGCTCTACGTCGAGGTGCTGGAGAAACTCTACGGCGATATCCGCAGCACCGAAAATCGCCTGCATCTGGCGGAGCTGGCGCCGGTCGAGGCGATTCGGCGGCTGGTGGAGTTCACCTTCGATCACCATGACCGCAACGTCGATTTCGTGCGCATCGTCAGCATCGAGAACATTCACAACGCCGAGTATGTGAAGCGCTCCGATGCGATCAAGGCGATGAACAACACTATCCTCGATTCACTGGGGGAGATTCTGCGTCGCGGCGCCGAGCAAGGGCTGTTCCGTGCCGGTCTTGACCCACTGGATGTGCACCTGCTGATCAGTTCGTTCTGCTTCTATCGCGTCTCGAACCGCCACACCTTTGGTGAGATTTTTCAGATCGACCTGCCGGACGAACGCATCAAGCAGCGTCATCGGGAGATGATTTGCGAGTCGGTTCTGCGCTACCTGCAGGCGTGATTGAGCTGTGTGAATCGGCTTTGCAGGAGCCGGCAAGCTGACTCCTGCAAGTCGCGTCAAACATTCATACTTTGAAAATGCGTCAGCATTCGCTGGGCATCCGGCACCACGCCGCTGAACAACTCGAACGCCTTCACCGCCTGAAACACTGCCATGTTGCCGCCATCCAGCGTTCGGCAACCGAGGGCGCGGGCGTTGCGCAGCAGTTCGGTTTCCAGCGGGAAGTAAACGATTTCCGCCACCCATAATTCGGCTCGAAGCAACTCGACCGGCACCGGCATGCCCGGCAGTTTTTTCATGCCCATCGGCGTGGTGTTGACCAGGCCGTCAGCCTCGGCCAAGGCGCTCGGCAGGTCATACCCGGCTATCGCCCGGCCGACGCCGAAATGCTGATTGAGGTTGTCGGCCAGATCCTGGGCGCGGCGGATGTCCACGTCAAAAATGCTCAGCTGTTGTACACCTTCGCTCAACAAGGCGTGGGCCACCGCTGCCCCTGCGCCGCCGGCGCCCATCTGGACGACACGTTCAACGGCAACGTCCTTCAAGCCTCGGCGAAACCCTTCGGCGAACCCCAGGCAATCGGTGTTGTGGCCGATGCGTTTGCCGCCCTTCAGCACCACGGTGTTCACCGCACCGATGCTGCGGGCTTCCGGCGACAATTCATCGAGCAGCGGGATGATTGCCTGCTTGCACGGAAACGTGATGTTCAGACCGGTGAAGTTCATGCGCTCGGCAGCCATCAGCAAGTCGGGCAGGGCATTGCTGTCGAGTTTCAATGAGTCGAGGTCAATCAAGCGATAGAGGTAACGCATTCCCTGGGCATCGCCTTCGTGCTCGTGCAAGGCCGGTGTGCGGGAAGCCTGGATGCCGGCGCCGATCAGCCCGGCCAGTACCACGTTGTTCTGAGTCACGGCGATCACCCCTTCAAACGATGACTGAAGTGTTCCAGCGCCAGGCGATAGCCGTGACTGCCAAAACCGGCCATCACCGCAGTCGCAATGGCGGATACGAACGAGTGGTGGCGAAAGGCCTCGCGGGCGTGCACGTTCGACAGATGGACTTCGATGACGGGCAGTTCGCTGGCGACCAGGGCATCGCGGATGGCGACTGAGGTGTGGGTCCACGCGGCAGGATTGATGACGATCCCGGCGCAGCGACCGCGGGCAGCGTGAATCCAGTCGAGCAGTTCGCCTTCATGGTTGGTCTGGCGGAACTCCACTGCCAGGCCGAACTCCTCGGCGGCGCGCCCGCACAGGGCCGAAATGTCTGCCAGGGTTTCGTGGCCGTAAGTCGCCGGTTCACGGGTGCCGAGCAGGTTCAGGTTCGGGCCGTTGAGCACCAGAACGATAGGGGACATCGGAATCTCTCCACTTATTATTTTTGGAATCGACCGAGGTTTTCGGCCTGTGGAGATAAATTGTACTAACTAGTTAATTCGGTCAATTGCAGAGAAGGCACGCTGACGGTTTGTGGGCGATGATCGGACACTTTCGCTGTTCAGCGTGGCAGATGCTCCACCAGAAAATCAATGAACGCCCTCAAGCGCAGCGGTACATGACGACTTTGCGGGTAAAGCAAAGTGAATGGCCGCGAGCGTCCGCCATACGGCTTGAGCACTTCCACCAGCGAGCCGTCGGCCAGTTCCTTTTCAACGATAAAACGATAGGTCTGAAACAACCCCGCCCCGTGTTTGGCCAGGGTCACACCGCCCAGCACATCGTCGGAGCAACTGAGGTTGCCCTCGGCCAGAATCTCCCGGGGCACGCCTTCATCGTTGAACAGCCAGGCAATGCGTCGGCCGCTGCTGGGCAGTTCGTACTGGATGCATTCGTGGTTTTCGAGGTCGTCGAGGGTTTGTGGAGTGCCGGCCCGTTTCAGGTAATCAGGGCTGGCGATCATCACCAGGGCGGCATCTTCCAACTGTCGGGCGATCAGGCCAGAATCCGGGATGGCTCGCACACGAATCGCCATGTCGTAGCCTTCGCCGACGAAATCGATGTTGC
Source organism: Pseudomonas sp. WT-JTC (assembly GCF_056711565.1). Taxonomy (NCBI): domain Bacteria; kingdom Pseudomonadati; phylum Pseudomonadota; class Gammaproteobacteria; order Pseudomonadales; family Pseudomonadaceae; genus Pseudomonas; species Pseudomonas sp. WT-JTC. The sequence continues at coordinate 5,806,728 of NZ_CM160042.1, read as the reverse complement.
GATTGCTGATGTGCGACTCGACCTTCACCGCCGGATAACGCGCGCGAAACTCGGGCAGCAGCGGCAGGATTCGATGATGCGCGTAGGTGGTCGGAATACTGATGCGCAAAGTACCGGACGGCACTTGCTGCTGACCCATCACCTCACGCTGGGCCTCGACCAGTTGTGCCAGGGCCTGACGGCACTCCTCGTAATAGCGGCGACCGCTGTCGCTCAGCTTCACGCTACGTGTGGTGCGCGCGAACAGGCGCACGCCCAGGCGTTCTTCCATGCGCGACACCGAACGGCTCACGGCAGCGGGCGTGACACCTGCCACCAGCGCCGCGGCAGTAAAACTGCCGGCCTCGGCGGCCAGGCAGAACAGTTCAATGCTGCCCAACTGAAGATCGTCGAATTGTCGCTGCATGATTGATTACACCGGGGATCAGATGAAGAAGCTGGATCAGTATTTATCAGGTGCCAGCGCTGTAAAGAAAGGATTTCTTACCAATTCGCGTGGTGTTCCGCAGGTCCGGGAATCGCCAGGACGCTAGCCTGAGGACGGAAGAAACGATTCGACTGCCAATGCCTGTGGTCGGATTTTCCAGGGAATGTCGGATCCACGGATTCATTAACCTAACGGATGGGTTAGCATGAAGGTATGCAGTTTCAAAGGACTGTCGGTAGTGATCATGTTGCGAGACGAGCATTGTCCGCCTCATGCGCATGTGGAAGCGGGTACGTGGAGTGCGAGATTCAGGTTCAGCTTTTGGCACAACGGTGTCGAACATCTGGGATGTTGTTCCGCTTTCGCGTCGGCCACCGTTGGCGGTGCTTGAGGGTTTGCGTCAGTCGCTCAAGCAACCTGCCCATTTGCGGCGCGCCCGGGGTATCTGGTGGCGAAAACTGCAAACGGCCTGCCTTGATAATCAATTGTGGGACTGGCAAAGCAACGAAGTCGTTGTGGTGAAAAGGGTTGTCAGCACCACCAATATGATTGGATCGGCTTGCTACGTACCTGAAGCGAACAAGACAGTGCTGTCTCTGGTCGGCACACAGGAAGGTGTGGAGATTGAGTTATGAAAACGATAAAAGCCAAGGTTCAGACCGATAATCCCGTAACGGAAAGTGGCCTGGACAAAGCCATTGAGCGTGGCGAATTACGCAGAAAAAACAGCCTGCAAGCGACGGCGGTCACTTACCTGCCCCCCTGTCTTGCCGTCAGCTTCGAAGACGGCAGCGGCGTATTGTTGCCCGTGGCCAACTATCCGGAGTTCGATGATTTCGAGGTCGAGGATTTCGCCAGTCTGACTTTCGGCTACGCGGGTACTGCGCTGTGCCATGAAGGCAAGGACCTGCATGTATCTATCGCCGGGATGATTTCTGCGAGCAAGCCGCTGATGGCCATGGCGGCCTCGGTCGTCGCTTCGCGCAATGGTCGCCAGAGCAGCGCCGCAAAGTCTGAAGCCGCGCGGGCCAACGGCAGGAAAGGCGGGCGCCCGCGCAAGGTCGATGTTGTCTTGCAAGTGCCCACAAAAAAGCCGTCGTGAAGACGGCTTTTTTGTGGCTGGCAGGAACCATCAACGCCGGGTCAGCATCACCCCGGACTCCATGTGATGGGTCCACGGGAACTGGTCGAACATTGCGCATCGGGTGATGCGGTGGGTGTCGTGCAGTTGGGCGATGTTGGCTGCCAGGGTCTGCGGGTTGCAGGAGATGTACAGAATGTTGTCGAAACGCCGGGTCAGCTCGCAGGTGTCCGGGTCCATGCCGGCGCGGGGCGGGTCGACGAACACGCTGCCGAACTCGTAGCTCTTGAGGTCGATGCCGTGCAGGCGGCGAAACGGGCGCACTTCGTTCAGGGCTTCGGTCAGTTCTTCGGCGGACAAACGCACCAGGGTGACGTTATCCACCGAGTTTTCGCTGAGATTGCTCAGTGCCGCGTTGACCGAGGTCTTGCTGATTTCGGTGGCCAGCACTTTGCGCACGCGGGTGGCGAGCGGCAGGGTGAAGTTGCCGTTGCCGCAATACAGCTCCAGCAAATCATCGGAGCGATCGCCAAGCGCATCGTATGCCCAGTTGAGCATCTTCTGGTTCACCGTACCGTTGGGCTGGGTGAAAGCGCCCTCTGGCTGGCGGAAACTGAAGGTGCGGCCGCCGACGTCCAGTTGCTCGACCACGTAATCGTGGCCGATCACTTCGCGCTTGCCCTTGGAGCGGCCGATGATGCTGACGTTCAGGTCCGCGGCCAGTTTCGAAGCCGCCGTGTGCCAGTGCTCGTCCAGCGGGCGGTGATAGCACAGGGTGATCATCGCGTCGCCGGCCAGTGTGGTCAGGAACTCCACCTGGAACAGCTTGTGGCTCAGGGCCGCGCTGGCTTGCCATGCGGCCTTGAGTTGCGGCATCAACTGGTTGATGCGCAGGCTGGCGATCGGGAACTCTTCGATCAGGATTGGCGTGCGTTTGTCTTCCTGGGAAAACATCGCGTAATGACGCTCGCCGGCCTCGCGCCACAGGCGGAACTCGGCGCGCAGGCGGAAGTTTTTCAGCGGCGAGTCGAAAACGGCTGGCTCGGGTGCATCGAACGGGGCCAGCAGGCCACGCAAGCGCGTGACCTTTTCTTCGAGCTGAACGGCATAGGCCTGGGAATCAAAAGTCATGCGTTGAACCAACCCAGCTTGATCACGAACAGAATCGACAGGATCACCAGCGCCGGGTTCAGCTCACGGCCACGACCGGACATCAGCTTGATGGCGGTCCAGGAAATGAAACCGAAGGCGATGCCATTGGCGATGGAGTAAGTGAACGGCATCGCCAGCGCGGTGATTACGACCGGCGCAGCAACGGTGATGTCGTCCCAGTCTATTTCGGCCAGGCCGGATGTCATCAGCACGGCGACGAACAGCAGCGCCGGTGCGGTGGCGAAGGCTGGAACGCTGGCGGCCAGTGGCGAGAAGAACAGCGCCAGCAGGAACAGGATCGCCACCACGATGGCGGTCAGGCCAGTGCGGCCACCGGCACTCACACCGGCGGCGGATTCGATGTAGCTGGTGGTGGTCGAGGTACCCAGCAGCGATCCGGCCATGGCCGCGGTGCTGTCGGCGATCAGGGCGCGGCCCATTTTTGGCATGTGACCGTCTTTGCGCATCAAACCGGCACGCTTGGCCACACCGATCAAAGTACCGGAGTTATCGAACAGGTCGACGAACAGGAACGCAAAAATCACGCTGACCAGACCGATGTCCAGTGCGCCCTTGATGTCCAGTTGCAGGAAGGTCGGGGCCAGCGACGGTGGCATCGACATCACGCCGCCGAACGGGGTGAAGCCCATCACGATCGAAACGATGGTCACCACCAGAATGCCGATCAGCACCGCACCGCGCACGGCAAGGGCTTCAAGCGCGACGATCAGGGCAAAACCGAGGGTGGCGAGGATCGGCGCCGGTTGTTTCAGGTCACCGAGGCCGACCATGGTCGCCGGGTTGCTGACCACGATACCGGCGTTGTGCAGGGCGATCAGCGCCAGGAACAGGCCGATGCCGGCAGCAATCGCCGAGCGCAACGGTAGCGGGATGCTGTTGATGATCCATTCACGGATGCGGAAGATCGACAGCAGGAAGAAACACACCGCCGAGATGAACACCGCGCCCAGTGCCACTTGCCAGGTATGGCCCATGTGCAGGACCACGGTGTAGGTAAAGAAGGCGTTCAGGCCCATGCCCGGTGCGAGGGCGATCGGGTAGTTGGCGATCAGGCCCATGGTCGTCGAGCCGATGGCAGCTGCCAGGCAGGTGGCGACAAACACCGCGCCCTTGTCCATGCCGGTCTCGCCGAGGATGCTCGGGTTGACGAACAGAATGTAGGCCATGGCCAAAAAGGTCGTGACGCCCGCCAGAATCTCGGTCCGCACGTTGGTGTTGTGTGCCTTGAGTTGAAACAGCCTTTCCAGCATGTCTGCTCCCCGTGGCGCGCCGGGCGCCGTGAATGTATCGACCTCAACAGCAAAGCACAGGCAGCAGAACGCGCCTGGAAATTACTGTGGGCCGGAAAAAGCCGCGCATCATACCAGTAGCTTGGGAATATGGCTGCTTATGGCGGTGATCGTCGTCGATGTTTTGCGACAAAGCCAAGTGCGCCATACTGCGCGCTGGTTTTTTGGGGTGGATGGGTCCTGCATGAAAAAGCGTCTGGTTGCCGCCTTCGGAGTATGGATGGCGTTGTTTCTCGGGGCGCAAACGGCCGTGGCGGCCTCAGCTCCGCCGCTGACGCAATTGAAAGTACTCAAAGTCGCGTCGCCTTCCTGTGGAGTCGAGAACATCGACGAAGGGCAAACCCGGACCCGCTGCGATCACAATGGCCCGAACATCACGGTGTACGTGCTGGAAGTGGGTTATGGACGCGAGGCCCATGTCGCCCTGGACGGTTTCGAAGTGAATGGCACCCGCACACCGGTCTGCGCGTTCAAGAACGGCAACCTGACCAGTTGCACCCCCGGGGAAAAAACCGTTGGCTATCTGTATGCCCTCGATCTGGCGGGCAAGCAGGAAGGCACGCTGACCTTCAGCAATACTTCGATCAACGCCCCCGGCAACACGATGTCGACGCAGCTTTATATCCAGTAACCAACTCACGTATCGAACAAGGGTCAGGAAAGCTGACTACGCTTACAAGATCATTCCGTGGACAGTGCCCGATGACCTTTAGAGCCTTGATTGCCCTTGCCGAGGGCACCGACGACCTGCAAACCGTGACCCTGATCGACGTACTGCGCCGCGCCAAAGTAGAAGTGGTGGTGGCCAGTATCGAAGGGCGGCGCATGCTCACCTGCGCCCGCGGTACACGCCTGACGTCCGATGCGATGCTGGTGGACTTGCTGGCGCAGCCCTTCGACCTGATCGCCTTGCCGGGTGGTGCGGTGGGTTCGCAGCACCTGGCAGCACACCACCCCCTGCAACAATTGATCAAGGATCAGGCGGCAGCCGGTCGCCTGTTCGCCGGCATCGCCGAAGCGCCTGCCGTGGCGCTGCAGGCCTATGGCGTATTGCGTCAGCGACGCATGACTTGCCTGCCCTCGGCCAGCCATCAACTGTCGGGCTGCACCTTCGTCGATCAGCCAGTGGTGGTCGACGGCAATTGCATCACCGCCCAAGGCTCGGCTGCCGCATTGGCATTTGCCCTGGCGCTGGTGGAACAACTCTGCGGAAACGCCACACGCACGGCGGTGGCGGGGGAGTTGTTGGTTTAGATAACTTCAGGCTTTCGCTTCTTCCTTCTCTTCATCTTTAGCCACGTGCATGCGATCGCGGCTGGCCAGTGTCGGGAACAGTTTGACCCACACCCCGGTCACCACAAGTGTGCCGATCCCGCCCATGACCACGGCTGGCACGGTACCGAACCAGTGGGCGGTCAGGCCTGATTCGAATTCTCCCAGCTGGTTCGAAGCACCGATGAACAGACCGTTCACGGCGCTGACCCGGCCGCGCATTTCGTCCGGGGTTTCCAGTTGAACGAACGAGGCGCGGATCACCATGCTGATCATGTCTGCCGCGCCCAACACCACCAACACCGCCAGGGAAAACCAGAACGAGGTCGACAGGCCGAAGGCGATGGTTGCCACGCCGAAGATGCCCACGGCGGTAAACATCACCCGTCCGACATTGCGTTCCACGGCAAACCGCGCAAGCAACAGCGACATCAGCAGCGCACCCACTGCCGGTGCCGAGCGCAACAAGCCCAGGCCCCACGGGCCGGTTAGCAGGATGTCCTTGGCGAACACCGGCAGCAGCGCCGTCGCGCCGCCCAATAGCACCGCGAACAGATCGAGGGAGATCGCCCCGAGAATGTCCGGACGACTGCGGATAAAGCGAATGCCCGCCAGCAGTGAATCCAGAGTGGCCTTGCCCTTGTTCAGCGGGGTTTGCCGGGCTGGCAGGTTGAGCATCAGCGAACAGGCGATGACATACAGCAGCACCGTCGGACCATACACCCAGACGCTGCCGAAGGCATAGAGCAAGCCGCCGAGGGCCGGGGCGACGATGGTTGCCGATTGCTGGGCCGATTGCGCGGCGGCCACCGCACGGGGAAACAGTGCGCTGGGCACGATGCTTGGCAGCAGGGCCTGGGTGGTCGGCATTTCAAAGGAGCGAGCGCCGCCGAGCAGGAAGGCCAGGATAAAGATCATTTCCCGGGTGACATGGTCGGTCGCGCTGCCGATGGCCAGCGACAGGGCGATCAGTGCCTGCAAGGACTGGCAGATTGCCGCGACCTTACGCCGGTCATAGCGGTCGGCGACGTGCCCGGTGTGCAGCATGAACAGCACGCGCGGGGCGAACTCGACCAGGCCGACCAGGCCCAGGTCAAGCACGTTGCCGGTCAATTGATACAGGTTCCAGCCGATGGCCACGGTGAGCATCTGGAAGCCGCTGGCGGTGAAAATCCGGGCCAGCCAGAACGCGAGAAAAGGGCGATGGTGACGTAACAGCAAGGGCTCTTGGCTGGGCATCTGCGGGAAAATCTGGGGAGAGGGGAACGGCGAGATTAGCATCAACCTGTAACAGGAAGTTGCCATGACAAAAAATTTAGTTAGCCAGACATCGAATTCAGTAGCACTACCAATCCCTGTGGGAGCGGGCTTGCTCGCGAAGAGGACGGCACATCCGGCATTGAAGTCGACTGACACTCCGCCTTCGTCGGAACGCCGCCCGGAGCAAGTCCGCTCCCACAGGAAATGTATTTCAGCTTGTGACCAAGGCCGTGAGGCAACTTGTCACGCGGCAAAAGACCACGCGGTTCATGCCCGAAAATGGGACTACTCTTTCAACGTTGATTGATCCAGATCAAAACCCGCAAAAGGAATTGATCCGGCGGCCGCAAGGCCAGACTCCCTGCGTTGTGATGCGTGCAGAAAAAGAACAAAAAGGGATTCGCCACACTCCATACCCGTGGGGGCCGTGGGTGCAGGCTTCCAGCCGGCAGCCGTACTACCTGACAGAGGAAGACTTATGTTCGGTTTAGAGGCACTTGATCTCGCCCGAATCCAGTTCGCGTTCACCATCTCGTTCCACATCCTGTTTCCGGCCATCACCATCGGCCTGGCGAGTTACCTGGCGGTACTCGAAGGCCTCTGGCTGAAAACCCATAACGACACCTACCGTGACCTCTACCATTTCTGGTCGAAGATCTTTGCCGTCAACTTCGGCATGGGGGTGGTTTCCGGCCTGGTAATGGCCTATCAGTTCGGCACCAACTGGAGCCGCTTCTCGGACTTCGCCGGTTCCGTGACCGGGCCGTTGCTGACCTATGAAGTGCTCACGGCATTCTTCCTCGAGGCCGGGTTCCTCGGCGTCATGCTGTTTGGCTGGAACAAGGTCGGGCGTGGCCTGCACTTCTTCGCCACCGTGATGGTCGCTATCGGTACGCTGATCTCGACCTTCTGGATTCTCGCCTCCAACAGCTGGATGCAGACCCCGCAGGGCTTCGAGATCGTCAACGGTCAGGTCATCCCCACCGACTGGCTGGCCATTATCTTCAACCCCTCGTTCCCCTATCGCCTGATGCACATGGCCACGGCGGCGTTCGTAGCCACGGCCTTCTTCGTCGGTTCCTCCGCGGCCTGGCATTTGCTGCGCGGCAAGGACAACCCTGCGATCCGCAAAATGCTCTCGATGGCCATGTGGATGGCGTTGATCGTGGCGCCGATCCAGGCGGTCATTGGCGACTTCCACGGCCTCAACACGCTTGAGCATCAGCCGGCGAAAATCGCCGCGATCGAGGGGCACTGGGAAAACAAAGGCAATGAGGCGACTCCGTTGATTCTGTTCGGCTGGCCGGACATGAAAGAGGAGAAGACCAAGTTCGCCGTTGAGATTCCGTATCTTGGCAGCCTGATCCTCACGCATTCCCTGGATAAACAGGTGCCGGCCCTCAAGGAGTTCCCGCCTGAAGACCGGCCAAACTCGACCATTGTGTTCTGGTCGTTCCGGATCATGGTGGGCCTGGGCTTCCTGATGATCTTCACAGGGTTGTGGAGCCTGTGGCTGCGCAAGCGTGACACCCTCTATACCTCGCGGCCGTTCCTGTACCTGGCGTTGTGGATGGGGCCGTCAGGCCTGATCGCGATCCTCGCCGGCTGGTTCACCACGGAAATCGGCCGTCAGCCGTGGGTGGTCTACGGCCTGATGCGTACGGCGGATGCGTCGTCCAACCATAGCTTCATGCAGATGAGCATCACCCTGATCCTGTTTGTCGTGGTTTATTTCGCGCTGTTTGGCGCCGGTCTTGGCTACATGATGCGCCTGGTGCGCAAGGGACCGAAGATCGACGAGGGCAAGGAAACCAACGACGGCGGCCCCGGCCAGAAACGCACACCGGCCCGTCCGTTGTCCGCAGCCGACGACGATCACGCCGATGCCGGCCACAGCCTGACCAAGGAGATTTGAATCATGGGTATTGATCTTCCGCTGATCTGGGCCGTGATCATCATCTTCGGCATCATGATGTACGTGGTCATGGACGGTTTCGACTTGGGCATCGGCATTCTCTTCCCGTTCATTCCGGGCAAGACGGATCGCGATGTGATGATGAACACCGTCGCCCCGGTCTGGGACGGCAACGAGACCTGGCTGGTGTTGGGTGGCGCGGCGTTGTTCGGCGCGTTTCCGCTGGCCTATTCGGTGGTGCTCTCGGCGTTGTACCTGCCGCTGATCCTGATGTTGATCGGGTTGATCTTCCGCGGTGTGGCCTTCGAGTTCCGCTTCAAGGCCAGGGATGACAAGCGTCACCTGTGGGACAAGGCGTTCATCGGTGGCTCGATCACTGCGACGTTCTTCCAGGGCGTTGCGCTCGGTGCGTTCATCGATGGACTGCCGGTGGTCAACCGGCAGTTCGCCGGTGGTTCACTGGACTGGCTGACACCGTTCACGATGTTCTGTGGTGCGGCGCTGGTGGTGGCCTATGCGTTGCTCGGTTGCACCTGGCTGATCATGAAGACCGAAGGCAAGTTGCAGGAACAGATGCATGACCTGGCTCGGCCATTGGCTTACGTGCTGCTGGCGGTGATCGGCATCGTCAGCATCTGGACCCCGTTGGCTCACGCAGAAATCGCCGCACGCTGGTTCACCATGCCGAATCTGTTCTGGTTCATGCCGGTGCCGATTCTGGTGCTGGTGACGATGTACGGCCTGATCCGCGCTGTGGCCCGCAACGCTCACTACACGCCGTTCCTGCTGACCCTGGTGCTGATCTTCCTCGGTTACAGCGGGTTGGGCATCAGCCTGTGGCCGAACATCATCCCGCCGTCGATCTCGATTTGGGATGCTGCCGCGCCACCGCAAAGCCAGGGCTTCATGCTGGTGGGCACGCTGTTCATCATCCCGTTCATCCTGGGCTACACCTTCTGGAGCTACTACGTGTTCCGCGGCAAGGTCACCCATGAAGACGGCTATCACTAGCCCCATGGAACCCTGCGATGGTGCCGCAATCGGCGCCATCGCACTGAAGGAGGATCAAAGCAATGAGCGGCAAAGATTCCCTGCACGACATTGAAGAAGCCGAAAAAAAGCCGCTGTGGCAGCGGCTAGGCTGGTTGGCCCTGATCTGGGCTGGCAGCGTGGGCGCCTTGTTCATCGTCGCCAGCCTGATGCGTCTGTTCATGAACGCGGCCGGCCTGACCACGCACTGACATCTCTCCCGTAGCCTCAAGGCACGGATTTATAACCCTCCGACCGGAGGGTTTTTTTTGCCTGTTACTTACGCGCCTTGAGGATCACGAATTTCGGATTGGCTGCCACTTGCTCGACACCACGGAACAATCGCGCCAGCTTGCTGTGGTAGCCCAGGTGACGATTGCCGACGATGTAAAGCGCGCCGCCCACGACCAACGCTTCGCGCGCTTGCTGGAACATCCGCCAGGCCAGGAAGTCGCCGACCACTTGTTGTTGGTGAAACGGTGGATTGCACAGCACGACATCAAGCGATTGCGGCTCCTGGCCGGCCAGGCCATCGCCGGCACGCACGGTCACTTCCCGTTCACCCAACGCTGCGCGCCAGTTTTCGCAGGCCGATTGCACGGCCATGAAAGATTCGTCCACCAGTGTGTAGCGGGCCTCGGGGTTTTGCAGGGCGCTGGCGATGGCCAGAACGCCGTTGCCGCAACCGAGATCGGCGACCCGCGCCGAGCCGAGGTTTTTCGGCAGGTGTGGCAAAAACGCCCGGGTACCAATGTCCAGGCCTTCGCGGCAAAACACATTGGCGTGGTTGAGCAGTTCGATAGCCGGTTCGTCGAGTCTGTATCGCGTCGGGTAAGGCGACACGGCTGGTGCTTTGTCTTGAGCAGTGGCAATCAATAGCCGCGCTTTCTTCACGGCCAACGAGGCTTGCACTGGGCCGATGTAGCGCTCCAGCAAGTCGCCCGCCGCCCGGGGCAGATGTTTGATCATGGCCGCGGCAACCACTTGGGCGCCGGGCGCCAGTTGGTCCTGCAGGCGGATCAGTTGTTCCTCCAACAGCGCCAGGGTTTTCGGCACACGGATCAGCACGCAGTCGAACGGCCCGACAAGGGCCTCGCTGGCGGGGACGCCCGGTACCGCATCAAACGCCAGGCCGTTACGCACCAGGTTCTTTTCCAGGCCCTGGAAGGCCAGGAACGAATCACCGCTGCTGACCACCCGGACCTTACCCGCCAGGCTGGCCGCCAGCGCGCCGAAACTGTCATTGAGGACCAATACCCGGGTGTCTGACGCCGGCTGCTGTTCGGCCAGATGATTGAGCAGGTATTCATCGGCCGCATCGAAAGCTTGCAGCGGTTCGTTCTGCTGTTCGGGCTGGCGGATCAGGTCGAGGCTGGCGAAGGGTGTTTCGAGCAAAGGCATGGGGGGGCTCTGGGTAATCAACTGATGTCCCGCTACCCTAAGGCGTAGGAGCGGGCGGAGCCGTCCGAGTGTACTGCGCCGTGAAGGTCTACACGCTATCACTCAGGAGGGACCGCAAATGGTACGTTTTTTTTGCCTGGATTACCCGCAGGTTTTCCCGCAGTCGGGCTTTTCAGATGGCTCCGGACCGTGCCGCGGCGATGACGGCCGCAATCTTGTTGTTGACGCCAAGCTTCTCGATAGCCCTGTGTACATGAAAGTTGACTGTGCGCTCACTCAAATTGAGGATCCTGGCAATTTCATAGGCCGTCTTGCCATCGGCCGACAGTTTCAACACTTCAAGTTCCCGCCGTGACAAGGGGGGAATCTGAGGGGGAGCCGGTTTTTTCGGTTGCATTGCGATTGCCAGAGCGTGCAGATGGCGACTGATGAACACCGAGAACCCAAGATTCTCGTACAGCTCAAAAGCGGAAATGGGGCAATGGCTCCTGGCCAGGCTGAGAATACTGCGCAGGCCTGTTTCCTCATCGTGGATCGCCTGGGACCAGCCATGCTGCAAACCTTGTTGCTGCAACAACTGCCATAGCCATGGTGTCCTGGAAAAAAGCTCCTCGCTCCAGAGAACAGGCAATAATGAGTGATTGCAATGAGCCATTACCGGATCTATTTGCGAGACGTGGTTTTTTTCATATTGGGTATTCCACTCATGAGGGAAATTGTTCAGGTTCACCGTACTGGCGTCGATCCCGACTGAGTTTGAAGTAATTGAAAAGCCACAGAATTTATATCCAAGGTTTTTGGCAAAATTGAGCGCGATTCGATAGGCCGTATTGATCTCTTGCGTATGCGCCAATTGCTTGAGCTGTGACTCTTTCCAGATCTCCATAGAATGATCTCCATAAGTGTGTCTTTTGGGTGAAGAATTGGATCCAAAATGCGGCACGTGACGAGTGTAGGACAGTTCCTACGGTGCTGGTGCAACAAATTTGCTCTTTTGGCTGTTGGAAAAGTGTATTTAAGGTTCTTAGGCAATTGATGAGTTAAAAAATCCATATGTCATTTTATATCTATGGTTGGGCGTAATATTTTGTAACAAGTCGCTGGTGCAGATTAATGTCACTACAAACTGTCGGTGTTTACGCTGCTTTCTTTGCGGGACACTGGGGGTGTCTTTTGATTGGAGCCTTCCATGTCCGTCAGTGAAGAAAAATTTACGCGTCAGACCTTGCGCGAGGTTCATCCGTTGACCCCGAACCTGTTTACCCTGCGCGCCACCCGGGATGCAGGGTTTCGTTTTCGGGCGGGGCAGTTTGCCCGATTGGGTGTCACCAAGGCTGATGGCAGCACGGTATGGCGTGCCTACTCCATGGTGTCCTCGCCCTTTGACGAGTTCCTCGAGTTCTTTTCCATTGTCGTACCGGGCGGTGAGTTCACCAGCGAACTGTGCCGACTGGGCGTTGACGATACATTACTGGTCGACCGCCAGGCTTTCGGCTACCTGACGCTGGACCGTTTTGTCGATGGACGCGATCTGTGGTTGTTATCCACAGGCACGGGCCTGGCGCCGTTCCTGTCGATACTCCAGGACTTCGAAGTCTGGGAGAGATTCGAGCGGATCATCCTGGTCTACAGCGTTCGCGAAGCCCGGGAACTGGCTTATCAGGAGCTGATCGCAGGGTTGGCGCAACGTGAGTATCTGGCGGAGTACACACACAAACTGCAGTTCATCACCACGGTCACTCGTGAGCAGCATCCTGGCGCATTGAACGGGCGTATCACCACGTTGATTGAAAACGGCGAGCTGGAGCGTGTCGCGGGTGTTGCGCTGACGCCTGAGCACTCACGGGTCATGCTGTGCGGCAATCCGCAGATGATCGATGACACGCGCAAGCTGCTTAAACAGCGGGACATGCACTTGAGCCTCAGTCGGCGACCCGGCCAGGTGGCGGTGGAAAACTTCTGGTAAGAAAAACGGCGCCTCAAAGCGCCGTTTTTTTTCGCTAATGAAGTCAAGGCCGGTTGTTCTGGGCCTTGAGCAAGTCGCGGATTTCGCCCAGCAATTCTTCTTCCTTGGTGGGAACCGGCGGCAGGCTAGGGGCCACGGCCTCTTCGCGCTTCAGGCGGTTGATGGCCTTGACGCCCATGAAAATCGCAAAGGCGACGATGACGAAGTCGATGATGGTCTGGATGAATTTGCCATACGCCAGCACCACCGCTGGAGTTGCGCCTTCTGCTGCCTTGAGCGTTATGGCCAGATCACTGAAGTCCACGCCACCGATCAGCATCCCGATTGGCGGCATGACCAGGTCACCGACAAACGACGTAACGATCTTGCCGAAGGCTGCACCGATAATGATGCCGACGGCCATGTCGACCACGTTGCCTTTGACCGCGAAGGCCTTGAACTCGTTAAGCACGCCCATAGGTTATTTCCTTGTTACAGATGAGGTTGATAAGCGCAGTGTAAATCAGCAAATCGCATCCTGCTCGAGTCAAGTGCCTGTTGTGCTTGCCAGCAATCGACCCGGGCGGTGTTGAAAAAATCACCGATCGATCTCATGTGTGGGCTGGTCAGCCATTCTGAGGCAGTTTGAATACGACTTTTCTCAACGACAGGGCGTCGTTTGTTTCAGCGAACCAGAGTTGAGAGACCATCCCTGAGTCGGGCCGTTTAAGTTGAACGCGCAGCTGGTGGTCAGGAGGCTGTATTTAGAACTAGTGCGTTTGTAGTTGTATTAACTGTTTCGTTAGTTCTGGAGGGCTAGAAAGTTATGTATTGCTCGGAGCGGATAGCTGTGTTTTGTTTAATTGATTTTGCACTAAATGTGTAACTGAATAAAGTTTGTATAGGTTTTCAAGTCGTTCAGTAAGGCGTGTCTCTAGTGTTTGTCGGGCGTGCGTGGAAAAACTTATACAAGTTTTTGTAGGGGGGCGTATATCGGTATGCCTGAGCCTGTTGAAATATTTTGAAAATATTAAACGGGTTGCAAAGTACCTGACCGTACTCGCGCGCCTTGGCTGAGCTATCATCGCGTTTTTTTCCGGGGGTTCCGATGGCCAAGGCCAAGCGCATGTATGGCTGCACCGAGTGCGGCTCAACCTTCCCCAAATGGGCCGGCCAGTGCGGTGAGTGCGGGGCCTGGAACACGCTCACCGAAACCATGGTGGAAAGCGGCGGGGCAGCTGCCCCCAGCGGTCGTACCGGCTGGGCCGGCCAGCAGGCGCAGATCAAGACCCTGGCCGAAGTCAGTGTCGAAGAAATTCCGCGTTTCTCCACCGCTTCCAGCGAACTCGACCGGGTTTTGGGTGGTGGTCTGGTGGATGGCTCGGTGGTGCTGATCGGTGGCGACCCGGGCATCGGCAAGTCGACCATTCTGTTGCAAACCCTGTGCAACCTCGCCAAGAGCATGCCGGCGTTGTACGTCACCGGTGAAGAGTCCCAGCAGCAAGTGGCCATGCGTGCACGGCGCCTGGGGTTGCCTCAGGATCAACTGCGGGTCATGACCGAAACCTGCATCGAAGCCATCATTGCCACGGCCCGTCAGGAAAAGCCCAGGGTGATGGTGATCGACTCGATCCAGACGATCTTTACCGAGCAACTGCAATCGGCCCCGGGTGGTGTATCCCAGGTACGTGAAAGCGCGGCGTTACTGGTGCGTTATGCCAAACAGAGCGGTACGGCGATCTTCCTGGTGGGCCACGTCACCAAGGAAGGCGCGCTGGCGGGCCCTCGGGTGCTGGAACACATGGTCGACACCGTGCTGTATTTCGAGGGTGAGTCCGATGGGCGCCTGCGTCTGCTGAGGGCGGTGAAGAACCGCTTCGGTGCCGTCAATGAATTGGGCGTGTTCGGCATGACCGACAAAGGCCTGAAAGAAGTCTCCAATCCGTCGGCGATTTTTCTGACCCGCGCCCAGGAAGAAGTCCCGGGCAGTGTGGTGATGGCAACGTGGGAAGGCACGCGGCCGATGCTGGTGGAGGTTCAGGCGCTGGTGGACGACAGTCACCTGGCCAACCCGCGTCGGGTCACGCTGGGGCTGGATCAGAACCGGCTGGCGATGTTGCTGGCGGTGCTGCACCGTCACGGTGGCATTCCGACCCACGATCAGGACGTGTTCCTCAACGTGGTCGGTGGGGTCAAGGTGCTGGAAACGGCGTCCGACCTGGCCTTGATGGCGGCGGTGATGTCCAGTTTGCGCAACCGGCCGTTGCCCCACGATCTGCTGGTGTTCGGTGAAGTCGGGCTGTCCGGTGAAGTGCGTCCGGTGCCTAGCGGTCAGGAGCGATTGAAAGAAGCTGCCAAGCACGGCTTCAAGCGGGCCATCGTGCCCAAGGGTAATGCGCCGAAGGAGGCTCCGGCAGGGTTGCAGATCATTGCCGTTACTCGCCTGGAGCAGGCCTTGGATGCGTTGTTCGAATAATCTGCAGGGGAAACACAAACCCTGTGGGAGCGGGCTTGGTCCGGGCGGCGTTCCGACGAAAGCGGTGTGTCAGTCAACGGAGATGCTGAATGTAACGGCCTCTTCGCGAGTAAGCCCGCTCCCACACTGGATGGTTGCCGGGCGGTCAGACTTCGATCAGGGCACCCAGTTCGCGCTCAAGCTCCTGCTGGTCGCCCAGATTTAGCTCGATCAACCGCCGCAGGCGCCCGATGGATTCCAGGCTGATGTGCCGGCAAACAAAGCCAAGTTGGCCATGGTCGTCATGGGCCAGTTGCACATCCATGGTGATGTCGGCCTCTTCGCTCAGATGTATGTCGACCAGAAAATCCTGCTGCGGGTTGCCCAACCAAGGATCGGGACGCTCGATCAATAACCCCTTGAGCGACAGATCAACCAACTTCACCGACCAGGTGGACTCACCCTGACTCAGCTCGGTTCGTGCATCGAACGCAATACGTTTGAAGCGGCGACGTTCGGCAGGGTGCTCGCTCATGGCGCGATCCTCGGAAATGTACGCTGACTATAGACCCGCCTGATCAAAGGCTGCCAGCGCGTGCAGGTGTCCAGACCAATGTCGGGGTATGGCCTTTGCCGTCAGGAGCGCTAAACTCGGGGTGGCTGTCTTTCTTGTCCACTCTGGCTGGAATAATAAAATGAAAAATAATAATAGCCCGCTACGCCATCTGCCTTGGCTGGTGCTGGCAATCGTAGGTGCGTGTGCCTTGGGTGTCGTGGCACTGCGCCGAGGCGAGGCCATCAACGCCTTGTGGATTGTGGTCGCTGCCGTGGCCATCTATCTGGTCGCCTATCGCTACTACAGTCTGTTCATCGCCAACAATGTCATGCAACTCGATGCGCGCCGGGCCACTCCCGCTGTGCTCAACAATGACGGTCTGGACTACGTTCCGACCAACAAACACATTCTTTTTGGTCACCACTTCGCAGCCATCGCCGGTGCAGGTCCGCTGGTCGGTCCGGTGCTGGCGGCGCAGATGGGCTACCTGCCCGGCACGCTGTGGCTGATCGCCGGCGTGGTGCTGGCCGGTGCCGTCCAGGACTTCATGGTCCTGTTCATGTCCACCCGCCGCAACGGTCGCTCCCTGGGCGACATGGTCCGTGAAGAAATGGGCCGCATCCCCGGTACCATCGCGCTGTTCGGCTGCTTCCTGATCATGATCATCATCCTCGCGGTGCTGGCGCTGATCGTCGTGAAGGCCCTGGCCGAAAGCCCCTGGGGCATTTTCACGGTGATGGCGACCATCCCGATCGCGATGTTCATGGGCGTCTACATGCGCTACATCCGCCCCGGTCGCATCGGCGAAATCTCGGTGATCGGCGTGGTGCTGCTGCTCGGTTCGATCTGGCTCGGTGGGCAGATTGCCGCGGATCCGGTGTGGGCCAAGGCTTTCAGCTTCACTGGCGTACAAATCACCTGGATGCTGATCGGCTACGGTTTTGTCGCGGCGGTGTTGCCGGTATGGCTGATCCTGGCGCCGCGTGACTACCTGTCGACCTTCCTGAAAATCGGCACCATCGTGGCCCTGGCCATCGGCATCCTGGTGACCATGCCCGAGCTGAAAATGCCGGCGCTGACCCAGTTCATCGACGGCACCGGCCCGGTATGGAAGGGCGGTCTGTTCCCGTTCCTGTTCATCACCATCGCCTGTGGCGCGGTCTCGGGTTTCCATGCGCTGATCTCTTCCGGTACTACACCGAAACTGCTGGATAACGAAACCAACGCCCGCTACATCGGTTACGGCGGCATGCTGATGGAATCGTTCGTGGCGATCATGGCCATGGTCGCCGCGTCGGTGATCGAGCCAGGCGTGTACTTCGCCATGAACAGCCCGGCTGCCGTGGTTGGCGGTGATGTGGTGGCGGTAGCGACAGCGGTCAGCAACTGGGGCTTTGCCATCACGCCGGAAGCGTTGCAGGCGGTGGCCCATGACATCGGTGAAACCACCATCCTGGCCCGTGCCGGTGGTGCGCCGACCCTGGCGGTGGGGATCGCACAGATCCTGCACAGTGTTCTGCCGGGTGAAAACACCATGGCGTTCTGGTACCACTTCGCGATCCTGTTCGAAGCGCTGTTCATCCTGACCGCGGTCGACGCCGGTACCCGTGCCGGGCGCTTTATGCTTCAGGACTTGCTCGGTTCGTTCGTGCCGGCCCTGCGCCGCACCGAATCCTGGACCGCCAACCTGATCGCCACCGCCGGTTGCGTGGCCATGTGGGGCTGGTTGCTGTACCAAGGGGTGATCGACCCGCTGGGCGGTATCAACACCTTGTGGCCGCTGTTCGGTATCTCCAACCAGATGCTGGCCGGTATCGCGCTGATGCTCGGCACCGTGGTGCTGATCAAGATGAAACGCCAACGCTACATCTGGGTGACCTTGCTGCCGGCGGCATGGCTGCTGATCTGCACCACCACCGCCGGCTTCATCAAGCTGTTCGATGCCAACCCGGCGATCGGCTTCCTCGCCCTGGCGAAAAAATACAGCGATGCCCTGGCCAATGGTCAGATCCTCGCCCCGGCCAAGGACATCACGCAGATGCAGCACGTGATCTTCAACGCCTACACCAACGCAACGCTGACCGCGCTGTTCCTGTTCGTGGTGTTCAGCATCCTGTTCTATGCGCTCAAGGTCGGTATTTCCGCCTGGGGCAGCAAGGAGCGTACGGATAAAGAATCGCCATTCCAGGCGCAGCCGGAAGCGTGATCGAGGATTTGCACCATGTTCAATGACCTGAGTCGCCTCGGTAAATACCTCGGTCAGGCCGCGCGCCTGATGGTCGGCATGCCCGACTACGACAACTACGTCGAGCATATGCAGACCAAGCACCCGGACAAACCGGTGATGAGCTATGAGATGTTCTTTCGCGAGCGTCAGGAAGCCCGTTACGGTGGCAAGGGGGGGCCGAAGTGCTGTTGATCCGGTTGTTCGATTAACAGCGACCCTGTGGGAGCGGGCTTGCTCGCGAAAGCGGTGTATCAGTCAACATAACTGTTGAAGCTGACGGCCCCTTCGCGAGCAAGCCCGCTCCCACATTTGTTTTGTGTTGTTTTTTCATTGTGTGAAAAAGGAGATCCAGCTTGTCCTCTCCCATCCCGGTCACGATCCTCAGCGGCTTCCTCGGCGCTGGCAAGACCACCCTGTTGCGTCACCTGCTCAAGGCCGAGCACGGCCTGAAGATTGCCGTGATCGAGAACGAATTCAGCGACGCCGGTATCGACACCCAGTTGTTGGGCGATGAACCGGTGCAAGTGATGACGCTCTCCAACGGCTGCGTCTGCTGCACCATCCATACAGACCTGACCAAAGCGCTTTATCTGTTGCTCGAGCGTCTGGACCAGGGCGACATCGCCTTCGACCGTCTGGTGATCGAGTGCACCGGCCTGGCCGACCCGGCGCCCGTGGCGCAAACCTTTTTCATCGACGAAGAATTGCGCGAGCGCTATATCCTCGACGGCATCATCACGCTGGTCGATGCGGCGCATGCCGACTTGCACCTGACCCAGACCATCGCCCAGGCGCAGATCGGTTTCGCCGACCGCTTGCTGGTGAGCAAGCGCGATCTGGTGGACGAGCTGACCTTCACCGCGTTGAGCGAACGCCTGACCCGCATCAACCGTCGCGCCCCGATCCGCGTGGTCGACCATGGCAAGATCGACCTGGCCGAATTGCTCGACGTGCGCGGTTTCAATCTCAACGCCGACCTCGGTGGCGGGGTGAGTTTGCGACCGGTCAGCCAGGCACCGTCCATCGACCGCATTTCCAGCCTGGTGCTGCGCACTGAAAAGCCGCTGGATATCGACAGACTCAGCGAGTTCATGAACGAGCTGCTGGAGGAGCATGGCAAGCAGTTGCTGCGCTACAAAGGTGTGTTGAACATCCTCGGCGAACCGCGGCGCATGGTGTTCCAGGGTGTCTTGAAGCTTTATGGATTCGACTGGGATACCGAATGGGCCGACGATGAAACCCGCGAAAGCGTGATCGTGTTCATTGCTGATGATTTGCCGGAAGAAAAGATTCGAGAGGGGTTTGCGCGGGTGGCGGCGGTCTGAAGTTTTATGGCGTCTGTGAGGGCGCCATCGCGGGCAAGCCCGGCTCCCACAGGTTTCTGGTTGAACACAAAGTCTGTGCTTACCCTCGAACACTGTGGGAGCGGGCTTGCCCGCGATGCGATCTAGCCAGCAACACAATGTTCACGGGGTGTACTGAGCAGTGTCTGCTCCAGATGATCCAGATGCCGGTTTATCAGCATGACCGCTGTCGCAGCATTTCCACGTTCAACAGCATCAGCAATCGCCAAATGCTCCTGCCACGCGCAACAACTGTGCGTCTGCTCCTCACACTGTGCAATCGCCAATGAGGTCAGCGGCACCAGGCTGCCAAGAAAATGCGCCAGCGGTGCATTTCCAGCCATTTCGGCCAACTGCAAATGGAACTCTCCCGACAAACGAATTGCCCGGCCGCGCTCAGCGCATTCACGCTCGTTATCGACTAGCGTCCGCAGTTGCTTCAGGTCTTGCGCGCAGGGTTGCTGACACGCCAGCCGCACCAGCATGATCTCGGCGAGCCGCCGGGCATGCAGTGTCTGCCGGGTCTGCTCGGCATCAAGTTCGGCGACGCGGGGACGATGGTTGACTCGAAGGAGGATGATTTGCTGATGGGACAGTCGCGTCAGTACATCGCGCACATCGCTGCGTCGAGCACCGAACATCTGCGTCAGACTTTCTTCCGTAAAGCGGCTGGCCGAATGGATGCGCTGGTCGAAAATGGCATCGAGGATCCGCGAATACAGATCATCCACCGAAGGGCGGATGGGCAGGGTAACGAGTGTTTGTGGCGAGGCGAAGCCGGTCATGGCCAATCTCCAGTTCGAAGAGGTTTCAACTGCCGAGGTTGTCTTCCGGAATGTTCAGTTCGATGCCCATGCGCTGGCCTTCGCGCAAAATGTGCCGACGCATCTCGGCACTGGCCTGGGCGCTGTTCTTGCTGCGGATCGCGCGCACCACGGCCTCGTTTTCTTCAAGGCGTTCAGCCAGATGCTCCGGGGAGTTGCGCAACACTTCGGCGCTTTGCTTGAGGGCATTGCTGGTTTGCTGGACCACGCTCTGGAAGATCGGGTTCGAGGTCAGGGTGAACAATTCCTCGTGGAAGGCGATGTAGGCGCTGACTCCGGCTTCACTATCGCCAGCCTCCAGGGCTTCGCGCATGTCCATCAGGGTCAGGCGCAGTTGCCCGACTTCCTTGCTGCTGATGGACTGCGCCACGAGGCCGACGATGAACGGTTCGAGGGTGTAGCGCAGTTGCAGCACATCTTCGAGGCTGGCGCCGGCCACGGCGCTGTCATGGCTGGCGTTGTCGCTGAGCTGCGCGTCGAGCACCACAACGCCTTTGCCCGGCATTGAACGCACGAGGCCGAGGGTTTCCAGCACGATCACCGCTTCGCGCAGGCTCGGGCGGCTGATGCCCAGTTGTTCGGCCAGTTCACGCTGGCCCGGCAGCATGTCGCCGGAGCGCCACTGCCCCCTGGCCAAAGCGGCCCGAAGTTTTTCTACCACTGAGTTGACGACGGTTGATGAGGTAATCACTTGTTCGCTCCGTGAGCCGTGCCTGCGGGTCGGCAGGCACGGCGGTCATTCAGAATTCTTTGGCTGCCGCTTGAGCAACCGGTTTTCGTGGCTGGAAGGTATAACCCGCCTGGCCGGAAAGCACCTTGTTCGCCCGTTGTACATCGATGTCCTTTTCCCACCGTGCGATGGCGACGGTCGCTACGCAGTTGCCGATCAGGTTGGTCAGTGCCCGGCCGATGCCCATGAACCAGTCCACGGCCAGCACCAGCACCAGACCCACCACCGGAATTGCCGGAATGGCGGTCAGGGTGGCCGCCAGAATCACCAGCGCCGAGCCCGGAATACCGTGGGCACCCTTGGAGGTGATCAACGATACCAACAGAATCGTCAGCAGGTCGGTCATGGCCAGCGGCGTGCCGGTGGCGTTGGCGATGAACACGATGGCCAGGGTCAGGTAGATCGAGAAACCGTCGAGGTTGAACGAGTAACCCGTTGGAATCACCAGGCCGACTGTCGAACTGCCGATGCCCAGATGCTCGAGCTTGCGCATGATTTGTGGCAGAACGGCATCGGACGAAGCGGTGCCCATGACGATGAGCAGTTCCTCGCGAAGGTATTTGAGCAATGGCCACATCTTCAAGCCAGAGAGACGCATCACCAGGCCGAGAATCAGGGCAACGAAGGCCACACAGGTCAGGTAGAACAAGCCGACCAGGCTGCCCAGGTGTTGCAGCGAGTCCAGGCCATATTTGCTGGTGGTGAAGGCGATCGCGCCGAATACACCGATCGGTGCCAGTCGCACGATCATGCCCATGATGCGGAAGATCACGTGGCTGAGTTCATTGATCAGCCGCGAAATACCCGATGCCGCCTCGCCCACCAGATTCAGTGCACTGCCGAACAACACTGAAAACAGCAGGACCTGCAGGATATTGTTATCGGCAAAGGCGCCGATCACCGACGTCGGAATCAGGTCCATCAGGAACTGTGTGGTGGTGTGCATGTGCTGGCCGCGCTGGGCAATGTCGCCCATGTCGGCAGCGGAAAGCTGTTCCAGGTGAATGTTCGCGCCACTGCCGATACCGGTGCTGAAGGCGAACACCAGGCCGATCACCAGGGCGATGGTGGTCAGCACTTCAAAGTAGATCACCGATTTTAGGCCGATGCGCCCGACCTTTTTCAGGTCGCCGGCACCGCTGATGCCGCTGACCACCACGCAGAACACGATCAGGCCGATGAGCATTTTGATCAGCTTGATAAAACCGTCACCGAGCGGCTTGAGCTGAGCGGAGTATTCGGGAAGGGTCAGTCCGCAGACGATGCCGAGCACCAGTCCGAGAACCACTTGGAGGAAGATTGAACGCGAGCACCATCTGAGCATGGGAGGAATCCTGGTCGGTGTCCTGGCTGCCGTGCGCAAGGCGCATCGACTTCAGGACTTAATTATTGTGGTCTTACCGGTATGTCCAGTGCAGGCGCAGTCTAGGCGCTATTTTTAGATGTTCGCAAGTAAAAATTAGAAAATTGGCATGACCGGTCTTACCAGTTGTGCTGATCCTGTAGGAGCGAGCGTGCTCGCGAAGGTCGTCAACGATAACGAGTGCTTGCTGGATCAACGCATCATCATTGAAATCATCGCGAGCAAGCTCGCTCCTGCAGAAGCATTTCACGGGCGAAAAAAAACCGGCCATCTCTGGCCGGTTTCTCATGACTGCGGTTTAGCGGGGCTGATTAAGCGCCGTATACCGGCAGCTTCTTGCAGATAGCCTTTACCTTCTCACGAACGGCATCGATCACCGCTTCGTTGTTCAGGTCAGCCAGGATGTCGCAGATCCAGCCGGCCAGTTCCTTGCACTCTGCTTCCTTGAAGCCGCGAGTGGTCACAGCCGGGGTGCCGAAGCGCAGACCGGAGGTGACGAACGGGGAGCGTGGGTCGTTTGGCACGGAGTTCTTGTTCACGGTGATGAACGCTTTGCCCAGAGCGGCATCGGCGTCTTTACCGGAGATTTCCTGCTTGATCAGCGACAGCAGGAACAGGTGGTTCTCAGTACCGCCCGACACTACGTCGAAGCCGCGCTCGATGAACACGCTGGCCATGGCCTGGGCGTTCTTCACCACTTGTTGCTGGTAAGCCTTGAACTCAGGCTGCAGCGCTTCCTTGAAGCAGATCGCCTTGGCCGCGATCACGTGCTCCAGCGGGCCGCCCTGGGCGCCCGGGAATACCGCGGAGTTCAGCTTCTTCTCGATGTCGGCGTTGGCGCGAGCCAGGATCAGGCCGCCACGTGGACCGCGCAGGGTCTTGTGGGTGGTGGTGGTCACGACGTCGGCGAATGGAACCGGGTTCGGGTAGACGCCAGCGGCGACCAGACCGGCTACGTGAGCCATGTCGACGAACAGGTAAGCGCCAACCTTGTCAGCGATTGCACGGAAGCGCGGGAAGTCGAGGATCTGCGAGTAGGCAGAGAAGCCAGCCACGATCATTTTCGGCTTGTGCTCAACGGCCAGGCGCTCGACTTCGTCGTAGTCGATCAGGCCGTTGGCGTCGATGCCGTACTGGATGGCGTTGTACAGCTTGCCGGAGGACGAAACGCTGGCGCCGTGGGTCAGGTGACCGCCGTGGGCCAGGCTCATGCCCAGGATGGTGTCGCCAGCCGACAGCAGGGCCAGGTAAACGGCGCTGTTGGCTTGCGAGCCAGCGTGTGGCTGAACGTTGGCGTAGTCGGCACCGAACAACTCTTTGGCGCGATCGATAGCCAGCTGCTCGACGACGTCTACGTACTCGCAACCACCGTAGTAGCGCTTGCCCGGGTAGCCTTCGGCGTACTTGTTGGTCAAGACCGAGCCTTGAGCTTCCATCACCGCAGGGCTGGTGTAGTTTTCCGAAGCGATCAGCTCAATGTGCTCTTCCTGGCGCTGAGCTTCTTGCTCCATGGCGGCAAAGAGATCGGCGTCGTACTTGGCAATAGTCAAATCACGGCTGAACATGGCGGTCCTCAAGGATCGGGGGCGGAAAAGGGGGGCATTCTAACCCAATGGGTTTTAGATGGCATATGAAACGGCATCATGTCGCAGACAAGTGGTGTTCATGCGGGGATTAGCGGTGATCGTGCCGGTCTCTTCGCGAGCAAGCCCGCTCCCACAGGGGAATGCATTCCAAAATGTGGGAGCGGGCTTGCTCGCGAAGGCGTCATCTGCGGCGCTGCAAAACCTCAGTCAAACATGAACAGCGCATCATTACTGAACTGCCCTTCGAACCGGCCTGCCGGCATCGGACGGCCGAACAGGTAACCCTGCACCTCGTCGCAACCGTGCTCCCTCAGGAAATCAAGCTGCTCGTGGGTTTCCACGCCTTCGGCGATCACCGCCAGGTTCAGGCTGTGGGCCATGGCAATGATCGCCCGGGCGATCTGCGCATCCTGTTCACCCGACGGCAGGCCGTCGACGAAAGTGCGGTCGATCTTCAGTACGTCGATCGGGAACTGCTTGAGGTAGTTGAGCGATGAGTAACCGGTACCGAAATCGTCGACCGCAATGCTCAGGCCGAGGTTTTTCAGGCCATCGAGTATCTGCATCGCCTCGCAGACTTCGCGCATCAGGATACTTTCGGTGAGTTCCAGTTCCAGGCACGCCGGCGGCAGGCCGGTTTCCTTGAGGATGGTGGCGATTCGCGTGCCGAGCTGGCCGTCGGAGAACTGCCGCGCCGAGATGTTCACCGACACCTTCGGCACCCGTACCCTGGCCTGATGCCAGGCCTTGAGCTGGCGGCAGGCTTCGCTGATCACCCAGTCGCCGACATCCACCACCAGCCCGAGCTCTTCGAGCACTGGAATGAAATCCCCCGGCGGCACCAGCCCGCGGCGTGGATGGCGCCAGCGCAACAGTGCCTCGGCACCGGTCAGGCGCTTGCCGTCGCCGCTGAACTGCGGTTGGTAATACAGTACGAATTCGTTCTGTTCCAGGGCATGGCGCAAGTCGCTTTCCAGCTCCAGGCGTTCCAGCGCACTGGCGTTCATGTCCGCCTGATAGAACTGGAAGTTGTTCTTGCCACGCTCCTTGGCGTGGTACATCGCGGTGTCGGCATTCTTCATCAATTGGCTGAGTTCGTTGCCGTCCTGCGGGCTCAGGGCGATGCCGATACTGGCCGTGACGAAGAACTCGCGGCCTTCAAGCACAAACGGTTTCACCAGGCTGGCGAGAATCTGTTCGGCCACATGAATGGCCCGGTTCAGGGCGATTTCACGGTTGGCCCGCGGTTGCAGGAGCAAGGTGAATTCGTCCCCGCCCATGCGCGCCACGGTGTCGTCATCGTCGACGCAACCGAGCAGGCGCGCGGCCATTTCCTTGAGCATGCGGTCGCCGGCGGCGTGGCCCAGGGAGTCGTTGATCGGCTTGAAGCGGTCGAGATCGAGGAACATCAGCACCACCCACGACTTCTGCCGTTCGGCCGATTGCAGTGCCGTGTGCAGGCGATCCTGGAACAGCGTGCGGTTGGGCAGGTGGGTCAGGGCATCGTAGTAGGCGAGGCGGTGAATCCGCTGCTCGCTGGCCTTGCGCTCGCTGATGTCACTGAAGAAACACACATAACTGGCCAGGTCGCCTTCGTCGTCGAGTACCGCGGTGATCCCGACCCAGGCCGGGTAGTGCTCGCCGTTGCGGCGCTTGAGCCAGACTTCGCCTTCCCAGGTGCTGTGCTGGCCCAATTGCTTGAGCACGTAACGCAGATGGGTATCCTGCTGCTCGTCGACGGTCAGCATGTTCGGCAACTGGTCGAGGACCTGCTCCACGGCATAACCGCTGACACGGCTGAAGGCTTCGTTGGCCTGGACGATGTAGCCGGCCGGGTCGGTGATCAGGATCGCCGAGGTCGAGTGTTCGAATACCGTGGCGGCCATGCGCAAGTCTTTTTCGGCCCGACGTTGCTGGCTGATGTCGCGACCGACGCCGAGCACGCCTTCGAACGTGCCGTGTTCGTCCCAGACCAATACCAGGCGCAGCTCGATCGGGATCTTGCGCCCGTCGGCCCGCAGGCAATCGAACAGGAACAGTTGGGTTTGCACCTGGCAGCGCAACAGCGCCAGTTGGTCCGGCTGATCCAGCGCTTTGCTGACCCGGTCCATCAGGTGGTAGATGCCGGTCAGTTGTTGCGGGTTGGCAATGGTCGATTGCCAGCCATTCTGGAAAATCCACTCGGCGTTGTAGCCCAGCACGGCTTGCACCGAAGGGCTGACGTAATTGAGGTTAAGGCGGTTGTCGGTGGAGAAAATCACGTCGCTGATGCTTTCGGCGAGCATCCGGTAGCGCTGCTCGCTGTCGCGCAGCGATTCGCTTGCTTCGATCTGGTCGGTAATGTCCTTGGCCACGCCGATGATCCGCGTGACCTGATCCTCCTTGTCCCGCGCCAGTGCCTGTTCGCGAATCTCGAAGCGTCGCCACTGGCCGTCCCGATGGCGGAAGCGCAACTGGCACTGCATCAACTGGCGATAACCGGTCTGGCGCTGGACCTGGCGGGAGCGATGGTAATAGTCGGCGTCTTCGGGATGCAGGAGGATTTCCCAGAAGTATTCGCCCATCTGCTGCAGTTCAGTGCGGTTGTAACCCAGGGTCTGGCCCAGGTGGTGGTTGCTGAAGATCATGCGCTGGCTGATCACGTCCTGCACATACAGGTGATCCGGCACCGTGCGCACCACATCCGACCAGAACCCTTCACGCTCCTGCAATGACAATTCGATGAGCTTGCGGCTGGTGATGTCGGTGATGCTCAGGATCACCGCGTCATAGTCGTCCGGGGTTTGCGGCAGGCGCAGCACCAGCCACAGGTGCTGGTCGCGACCGCTGGCGTCCTGGAGCTTGATTTCCAGCTCCAGCTGTTGCTGCCGATTGAGCATCGCGTCGAGCACCTGGTTGCCGATGGCGGTGCCGTCCTGCGGATTGCCGTCGACCAGCAGTTTCCAGGCGTTGTCGGTGCTATCGACATTAAGCAGTTGCAGCGCGACCTGGTTGACCTCGGTGATCCGCAGTTCGTTCAGCAATTGACGGCGTTGCTCCGGGATCGCCAGCCATGCTTGCAGTTGCTCGCTGCCCTGCAGCTGTGCCTTGTCGAAAAAGACCTTGAGCCCTGACATGTCGAGCACGCACAAAGCCACGCCGGTGCCTTCGAATATGTCCTGATAACGCCGGCGGCCTTCATTCAACTGGCGCTGACGTCGGCGCATGTTCAGCAAGGCAAGAAACGGCAGCATGGAAAACGCCAGGCCCAGCAGGCATTTGCCGATGAACGCCGGTAGCAGTTGCTCCAGCACGCGCTGACGGTCGAACAAGCCGCGCAATTGCCAATCGCTGCTGCTCAGCGGAACCGTCAGCACGCTGTTGGCGATGTCGTCGGCGGTCAGCGTCCCCGGGGTGACCGAGGGCAACGCTTCGTCACGGCTGACGATCTGATGATTGACACGGTTTTCCACCAGCCACATCGGACGGTCCACGGCCTCGCCTTGCTTGGTCAAGGACGAAAAGAAGGTGGGAGTCAGACGCAAGGCCCAATAGCCTCGGGAGCTGCCGCTGGCCTGATGCAACAATAGATGCACCACGGAACCGTCGGTGGCATTGCTGAAGTAGTGCGCCTGGGCGTGGCTGCGGCGTACCAGTTCACCCAGGTAGTCGCTGTCATCGCTATCGAGAGCGCTGTCACTGATGACTTTTCCGGAGGGGCTGAGCAAAGCCAGGCTGCGCAGATCAGGCAGTGACTGTTGCAGCTTGCGCAGCAGGGCCTGCAGCTCATCGGCGTCCTGCGGTTGTTCGACGATCGGCAACAGATTGAGGGCGATCTGCGCGTTGAGTGCCATGTTCAGGCTGACCTGCGCGGCCAGATCGGCGGTGTAGTCGATGGTGTACTGGCGCTGGTTCTTCTGGGTTTCCCGCAGTTGGTCGAGCAACTGCCAGAACAGCAGGGCCAGCAGCAATAGTGCAAGTGTCGCCAAGGTGCCCTTCAAAGTCCCGAGCAGGGGGGAGCCGGGCGTTGTGGCCGGCGCACTGGAAGTCAGAGGCGGGGGGACATTGGACAAGCTGTAATCCTGCGGTTTGGCTGGACCGACGCGACGTGCACTATAAGCCGGACGCCCGAAGGGCGGCTAGCATGCCTTGAGTTGTGGCGAAGTGCCAGCCCCTGTCCGTCGGCTGGACTGCCACTGGTCATTCAGGTAGCTTTGCCGGTTACGCGGGGGCCCAGACACTGCTAAAACTACTGCTCTCGGAAATACTGCGTTGAAAACAGGCTCGGACTGCTCATTTACAACTCGTAAACTCCGCGTCCTCGCCTGTTTTCGCCTTGTCTTTCCTTCGCTCATTACGTTTTAACAGCGTCTGGACCAGCTCCTAGATTCAGACTTTTTTCAGCGCGCACGTTTTGATCCCTTCAAGCGAGCGACGCGCACGGTCTGGCCGGGCATAGCCTGCGCTCCAATCATTCATCAGTCACTGACCCTAGGTTCTCCATGGCTCAATACGTATTCACCATGCATCGGCTGGGCAAAGTTGTTCCGCCGAAGCGGGAAATCCTGAAAAACATTTCTCTGTCGTTCTTCCCCGGCGCCAAGATCGGCGTACTCGGCCTCAACGGTTCGGGTAAGTCCACGCTGTTGAAAATCATGGCCGGCGTCGATACCGAATTCGAAGGCGAAGCCCGCCCAATGCCGGAGCTGAACATCGGCTACCTGCCGCAGGAACCGATCCTGGACCCGACCAAGACCGTGCGTGAAGTGGTCGAGGAAGCGGTCAGCGTGATCAAGGACGCCCAGGCGCGTCTGGACGAGGTCTACGCGGCCTACGCCGACCCGGATGCCGACTTCGACAAGCTGGCGGCCGAGCAGGCCAAGCTCGAAGCCATCCTGCAAGCCAGCGACGGCCACAACCTGGAGCGTCAACTGGAAGTCGCCGCCGATGCGCTGCGTCTGCCAGCCTGGGATGCCAGGGTCGAACACCTTTCCGGTGGTGAAAAGCGTCGTGTGGCCCTGTGCCGTCTGCTGCTGTCCGCCCCGGACATGCTGCTGCTCGACGAACCGACCAACCACCTGGACGCCGACTCCGTTGCGTGGCTTGAGCACTTCCTGCACGACTTCCCGGGCACTGTGGTAGCGATCACGCACGACCGTTACTTCCTGGACAACGTTGCCGGCTGGATTCTGGAACTCGACCGCGGCGCGGGCATTCCGTACGAAGGCAACTATTCGGGTTGGCTGGAAGCCAAGTCCGATCGTCTGGCTGCCGAATCCAAGCAGCAGTCGGCCCACGAAAAAGCCATGAAGGAAGAACTGGAGTGGGTGCGCAAAGGCGCCAAGGCCCGCCAGTCCAAATCCAAGGCTCGTCTGCAACGCTTCGAAGAAATGCAATCGCAGGAATTCCAGAAACGCAGCGAAACCAACGAGATTTATATCCCGGCCGGTCCGCGCCTGGGCGACAAGGTCATCGAGTTCAAGAACGTCACCAAGGGCTACGGCGACCGCGTGCTGATCGACAACCTGTCGTTCTCCATGCCTAAAGGCGCCATCGTCGGCGTGATCGGCGGTAACGGTGCCGGTAAGTCGACCCTGTTCCGCATGCTGATGGGCAAGGAAACTCCGGATTCGGGCAGCATCGAAGTCGGTGAAACCGTGCAGCTTGCGTGTGTGGATCAGAGCCGCGAAGACCTGGACGGCAGCAAGACCGTGTTCCAGCAGATCTCCGACGGTTCCGACCAGATCCGCATCGGCAACTACGAGATCCCGTCGCGTACCTACGTCGGTCGCTTCAACTTCAAGGGCGGCGATCAGCAGAAGTTCGTCAAGGACCTGTCCGGTGGTGAGCGTGGTCGCTTGCACCTGGCCCTGACCTTGAAAGAGGGCGGCAACGTCCTGCTGCTCGACGAACCGTCCAACGACCTCGACGTTGAAACCCTGCGTTCTCTGGAAGAAGCCCTGCTGGACTTCCCGGGCGCCGCCATTGTGATCTCCCACGACCGGTGGTTCCTTGACCGCGTCGCGACGCACATCCTGGCGTACGAAGACGACTCGCAAGCGGTGTTCTTCGAAGGCAACTACACCGAGTACGAAGCCGACCGCAGAAAGCGCCTCGGCGAAGCGGCTGCCCAGCCGCATCGTGTACGCCACAAGAAACTGGCCTGATTTCGGGTTGGTTGCATAAAGAGCGGAGCCTTCGGGCTCCGTTTTTTTATGCCTGTGTTTTTTCAATGACGCCGAGTCGCGCCATTCGCGAGCAAGCCCGCTCCCACAGTAGAACGCATTTCAAATGTGGGAGCGGGCTTGCTCGCGAAGGCGGTGTTTCTAATGGTGCAAGACTTGAATTGTTGATCCCTGTTCAGGTGCAAAAATGGTCAAGAAACCGGAGTTATTTATATCCTGTGCACCATTTAATTTCATAAGTGCGACATTTTGCGCTGTTCTTGTGCGCAAGTCGTTTGTTACAGTCCGGCTCAATCTCTTACAACGACAATCAATTTGCCGAGACTTTTCCATGATCGAATCCGTCGAATCCTTCCTTGCCCGCCTGAAAAATCGCGATCCGGACCAGCCTGAATTCCACCAGGCCGTGGAAGAAGTACTACGCAGTCTATGGCCGTTTCTTGAGGCCAACCCGCATTACCTGAGCTCGGGCATTCTGGAACGCATCTGCGAGCCGGAGCGGGCGGTAGTGTTCCGCGTGTCGTGGGTCGACGATCAGGGCAAGGTCCAGGTCAATCGCGGGTTCCGCATCCAGATGAACAGCGCGATCGGCCCGTACAAGGGCGGCCTGCGTTTCCATCCGTCGGTGAACATGGGCGTGCTGAAATTCCTCGCCTTCGAACAGACCTTCAAGAACTCCCTGACTTCATTGCCCATGGGGGGCGGCAAGGGCGGTTCGGACTTCGATCCGAAGGGCAAAAGCGATGCCGAAGTCATGCGCTTCTGCCAGGCCTTCATGAGCGAGCTGTACCGCCACATCGGTGCAGACGTTGACGTGCCGGCCGGGGACATCGGCGTCGGTGCGCGGGAGATCGGTTTCCTGTTCGGCCAGTACAAGCGCCTGAGCAACCAGTTCACCAGTGTGCTGACAGGCAAAGGCCCAAGCTACGGCGGCAGCCTGATTCGCCCTGAAGCCACCGGTTTCGGTTGCGTGTACTTCGCCGAAGAAATGCTCAAGCGCCGTGATCAGACCGTTGAAGGCAAGCGCGTGGCAATCTCCGGTTCCGGCAACGTTGCCCAGTACGCAGCACGCAAGGTGATGGACCTGGGTGGCAAAGTGATTTCCCTGTCCGACTCCGAAGGCACGCTGTATTGCGAAGCTGGCCTGAGTGAAGATCAGTGGCTGGCGTTGCTGGATCTGAAAAACGTCAAACGCGGGCGGATCAGCGAATTGGCGGCGGCGTTCGGCCTGGAGTTTCGCGCCGGCCAGCACCCATGGACGCTGCCGTGCGACATCGCGCTGCCATGCGCCACGCAGAACGAACTCGATGCCGAAGCTGCGCACACTCTGCTGCGTAACGGCTGCGTATGCGTGGCCGAAGGCGCGAACATGCCGACCACGCTGGAGGCTGTGGATATCTTCGTCGAGGCCGGCATTCTGTTTGCCCCGGGCAAGGCATCCAACGCCGGTGGCGTGGCGGTGAGCGGTCTGGAGATGTCGCAGAACGCCATGCGTTTGCTGTGGACCTCCGGTGAGGTGGACAGCAAGCTGCACGCGATCATGCAGTCGATCCATCACGCCTGTGTGCACTACGGTGAAGAGAACGGACGTATCAACTATGTCAAAGGCGCGAACATCGCAGGCTTCGTCAAAGTCGCCGATGCAATGTTGGCCCAAGGTGTGGTTTAAGACGGTTCGATGCGGATCACTTCAATCACTTGATCGCCAACAGGGCGCTGCCAGAGCACTTCATCGTTGAGTCGTGCGCCGAACAGCGCCCGGCCCAGCGGTGAACCCCAGTTGATCAGGCCGTGGGCGGCATCGGCCTGATCTTCGCCCACCAGTTGTACCCGGCGTTCGGTGTTGTGTTCATCGGCATAGGTCACCCAACTGCCGAACTGCACTTTCTCGGTCGAAGTCGCGGCGGGTACCACCTGGGCGCTGCCCAGGCGCTGCTTGAAGTAACGCAAATCACGTTCGAGATCCACCAGGCGCTGCTTGTCGGCCTCGTCGCCCTTTGCCGATTGTTCAGTGTGCAGGGCTTGCAGTTCGGCGACTTTAGCCTGCAACAGGCTGAGGCCTTGCGGCGTGACGTAATTGGGCTGCGCGCTGACCTGCCGTTCGACAGGCTGATCGGTTTGCGCAGCGGCGTTATCTTCATGGACGAAGGCACGGCTCATGGAATTCTCCCGGCATAGGGTTTGGATCATGGTCGCAGGCATCTGGTTTCACTGGATGTCTGAAAGCGACTTACGGCGAGTGATAGGCCCGGGCCTGTCACTCGCCACATTTCGAACTCCCATGCCCCAACGGCCCATAAGGAAAGTCTAGAAGCCGGCTCGCCAGGATGGTGTGCAAGGGCGGTGAAAAATCCACTCAACACCGCGTACCGCTTGTAGGAGCGAGCTTGCTCGCTCCCTCCCACAGTGGCGGTGGGTGTGTATCAGGTCAGTAGTGATACCACTTCAGCTCAAGCATCACTTCGTTCTCGGGCGTCGCCAGATGGCTGAACTCGCGCCGGGCACTCAAGCGCAGTCCGAGATTGCGGGACATTTCCCATTGCTGATTCAGGCTCAGGCTACGACGCACTTCGCCATTGGTGAAGAAATCACCCTTGGCTTCCAGGCTCAGGTTGCCCACCGGGTTTTTCCACAGCACACCACTGTTGAAGCCAGCGGCCGGCGCGATGAAGGCGGCGAAGTCGTTGTTGTGTTCGATACGCACAGTGCCCAGGGCAAATCCGAGCAGGTCATCGCCCAGTTGCCAGGTCCCACCGCCACCGCCGTTGACGTGGCTGACCAGGGTCTGGTCATCGTGCTTGCCCGGCACCCGCTCCAGACCACCGGTGACTTGCCATGACAGTGGTTGCAGCAATTGGTTGCGCGGGGTCAGGGAGCGAATGGTCGCCAGGTCCAGTTGCTGTACTTGCCAGTCATTGCCTTCGTACTGGCGCAGTTTCAATTGCAGGATTTCGATCTGCGCGCCCAGTGGAAAGCTTTCGCTGTTGTCATTGAGGTCGTGATAAGCCATGCGCAAGCCGTACTCGCCAAAGGCTCTGTCACCCCGGGTGCCGAGGCCGAGCTGCCAGGTACGGGACTCGTGACCGTCTTCAGGCAGGCCGGGTTGCGCGATGTCCAGCTCCGGCGCCGGGTTCTGGTTGATTGCCCGCAGCAGTTCGAAGCTGCGCTGGGCGCGCGCCGGGTCGCGTTCCTGGCCATTGGCGCGGTAACGCTCCAGTCGATAGGCCGCATCGATGATCAGCGCCTGGCGCTCGCGGGGTTGTGCCTTGAACGCCGGATCCTGCAATCGCTTCTGATCGGCGCTGACTTTCAACACCCATTGCTGCTCTTCAGGGTTGAGCGGCTCGGCGCGACTGAGCAACTCGCGCTCCCGGGACGGACGATACTGGATGGATTCCACCAGCCCGGCATTTTTCACCGCTTTGACGGTGTCGGTCGGGATGGCCGTGAGTGGAAATTGCCCGGTCAGGCGCAAGCTCGGGCGGGCTACTTGCAGCAGTTCCAGTAAACGGTATGAGCAGTTTTCGTCGAAGAAGAAATAGTCGAACCTGATCTGCTTCAGCTCCCAGACGTGCTCGACCATGCGCTCGGTTTCCTGCCGGGTCAGGTTCAGCCGGTATTCCCACAGGTCGCGGTTTTCCAGGCTGCGGTATTCCGAGAGTTTTTCCTGGTAGGGCACCATCGCGAACAAGCCGGGGTAACCGCCCATCAGGCCTTTCCAGGCATAGAGGATGCTGTTGTCCGAGCCCTCGATGTAGGCGCCGAAGTTGATCGCGTAACTGAGCAGCGAAGTCTTGTCGCTCTTCACTTCGGCCTGGTCGATGCGCAGCAGGGTGTGGCCAAACATCGAGGACGGGCTGTTCAGGTAGGCTGCCGGGAAGATCATCACCGCACTGTCCGGTGAGACGTCCTTGAACCATTGCCTGAACCCGGCGCAGTCCGGCGTCGGCAGGCCGGTCAGGCCGAGCTGTTCTTTCAGCCAGCGGGTGCGGGCAGGGTAGACGCATTGAGCGTGCGTTTCACCGGCACTGGCCGGGGCGTACAAGGCCTGTACCGTCGCCGCCAGTTCATGGTCGGGATGTTCATTGCCGTCAGCGGCGAGGAAGAATCTCCTGTCGCTGACATAGCTGCGCCAGCCGCCGAGCTTGGCGGTTTCGTAATGGCCCAGGGATATCCAGAAAGGGTCGTTGGCCAGTTGCTGCAAACGTTGCGGGTCGATTTGAGGCGCGGCGGACAGCGGGGCGCAGACACACAGCGCCAGCCAGGCAAGGCGTTTGAGCATAGGTGGCAACTTAAACAGGAAAAAATGAAGACCCAACGAGGTGGATGTCTTTTACCTGTAGGAGCTGGCTTGCCAGCGATGGTTTCAAAGGCGCTGTGTTTATCCCGTAAACACGCGTAATCGTTAACGACCATCGCTGGCAAGCCAGCTCCTACAGTCAGCAACATTACCCGGAGTGGGGCAGGTCCAAAAAACAAAACCCGCTTCCCGAGAGAAGCGGGGCGAGTCGAGCTTATGCCTGGGTGGCGTACTTGGCCAGTCGAGGGTCGTTCTTCAGGACGGCGAGGGTATTGGTATGCACGTCTTCGGCAGTCACGTCAGCCTTGTTGAAGATCTGCTGGAAGTGCTCGTGGGTGACGGCGGCGAAGTGCGCACGGTCTTCCGGCGCCACGCCCAGTACCACGGCGTAGGTGGTCAGCGCTTCGCCCTGACCTTTGGCCATGTCTTCGGACAGCTCGTTCATCATGCCATTCATGGCAAACCAGGATTTGCCGCCATAGGTCAGCGACGCATTGGTCGCGCAACCGTTGGTGCCGGAGGTCATGCCGAAGGTTGCGTTGCCGGAGGTGCCGTTGGTGGTGGATGCCAGGAAGTGAGCCGGAGTGCCACGCTGGCCTTCGAACAGCATGTTGCCCCAACCGCAATCCGGGCCGCCTGGCGCCTGAGCCATGGCGTTGATGGATACAGCGGTGAAGAGAGTACCGAGAAGAATCCGTTTCATAGCTTTGTTCTCTTTAGGTGCCTACCAATGGACATGGGTCTGGCCCGTCTGGTGCCAGTGGGCCGGTCATTAGTCCAGCCGCGCAGTCTGGAGTTTAGGCACGATCACGAGGTTCCGTTATTTTTTGCAGAACATTCATGGGAAACGGTGGCGAAAGCCCGGCCCGCCTGGGGTTGGCGGATTGACGCTGCTCCGGCCAGCGGTGCTCCTTGCCAGTCGGGCATGGGCGGCGCCAGAATGCTGCCATCTGCCCCGCCTGATTGTTAAGGAAGCCCGATGCCTGATCCTGTTGCTGCCAGCTTGCGTCTAGCGCCCGAAGCGCTGACCCGTCCGTTTTCCGCTGAACAGTTCAGCTTCTCTACCACCAATGATCTGGAGCCCTTTCGCGGTGTGCTTGGCCAGGAACGTGCGGTCGAAGCCTTGCAGTTCGGTGTGGCCATGCCACGCCCCGGTTACAACGTATTCGTCATGGGCGAGCCCGGCACTGGCCGGTTCTCGTTCGTCAAACGCTACCTCAAGGCCGAAGGCAAGCGCCTGCAGACCCCGGCGGACTGGGTCTACGTCAACAATTTCGATGAGCCTCGCGAGCCGCGCGCACTGGAACTGCCGTCGGGCACCGCCGGTGCCTTCATCGGTGACATCAACGGCTTGATCGACAACCTGCTGGCGACGTTTCCGGCAGTCTTCGAGCATCCGTCCTACCAGCAGAAGAAAAGCAGCATCGACCGCGCCTTCAACCAGCGCTACGACAAGGCCCTGGACGTCATCGAGCGTCTGGCGCTGGAAAAGGACGTCGCGCTGTACCGCGACGCGAGCAATATCGCCTTCACCCCGATGGGCGAAGGCAAAGCGTTGGACGAAGCTGAGTTCGCCCAGTTGCCGGAAGCCGAGCGTGAGCGCTTTCACGAGGATATTTCGGCTCTGGAGGAGCGCCTGAACGAGGAGCTCGCCAGCCTGCCGCAATGGAAGCGTGAGTCGAGCAACCAGTTGCGTCATCTGAACGAAGAAACCATCACCCTGGCCTTGCAGCCATTGTTGTCGCCATTGTCGGAGAAATACGCCGAGAACGCGGCGGTTTGCGGTTATCTGCAAGCCATGCAGGTGTACTTGCTCAAGACCGTGGTCGAGCAACTGGTGGACGACAGCAAGACTGACGCTGTCGCCCGCAAGTTGCTGGAGGAACAATACGCGCCAAGTCTGGTGGTCGGTCACTCGGCCAGCGGCGGTGCGCCCGTGGTGTTCGAGCCGCACCCGACCTACGAAAACCTCTTCGGTCGTATCGAATACAGCACCGACCAGGGTGCGCTGTATACCACTTACCGCCAGCTGCGGCCGGGAGCCTTGCACCGGGCCAACGGTGGGTTCCTGATCCTTGAAGCGGACAAGATGCTCAGCGAGCCGTTCGTGTGGGACGCGCTGAAACGCGCCCTGCAATCGCGCAAGCTGAAAATGGAATCACCGCTGGGTGAGCTGGGCCGCCTGGCCACCGTGACCCTGACTCCGCAACACATCCCGTTGCAGGTCAAAGTAATCATCATCGGTGCCCGTCAGCTGTATTACACGCTGCAAGACCTTGATCCGGACTTCCAGGAGATGTTCCGCGTCCTGGTGGATTTCGACGAAGATATCCCGATGGTCGACGAGAGCCTGGAGCAGTTCGCCCAGT
Organism: Pseudomonas sp. WT-JTC; assembly: GCF_056711565.1. Lineage (NCBI taxonomy): Bacteria > Pseudomonadati > Pseudomonadota > Gammaproteobacteria > Pseudomonadales > Pseudomonadaceae > Pseudomonas > Pseudomonas sp. WT-JTC. Next base: position 5,770,019 of record NZ_CM160042.1, on the reverse strand, counting down.
TGCTCAAAACCCGTACTTCCGAAGAAGGCATGGCACCGCTGACCGCCGATGCAGTGGCACGTCTGGCGACTTACAGTGCCCGTCTGGCGGAGCACCAGGGGCGCTTGTCAGCGCGTATCGGTGACTTGTTCCAACTGGTCAGCGAGGCGGACTTCATCCGCCATCTGGCCGGCGATGAAAGGACCGACGCGGGACATATCGAGCGTGCGCTCAAGGCCAAGGCCACGCGGACCGGGCGGGTTTCGGCGCGGATTCTCGACGACATGCTGGCCGGGATCATCCTGATCGATACCGCTGGTGCGGCGGTCGGCAAGTGCAATGGCTTGACCGTGCTGGAAGTCGGCGACTCGGCCTTTGGTATACCGGCGCGGATTTCCGCCACGGTGTACCCGGGCGGCAGCGGCATCGTCGACATCGAGCGCGAGGTCAACCTCGGCCAGCCGATCCACTCCAAAGGCGTGATGATCCTTACCGGTTATCTGGGCAGCCGTTACGCCCAAGAGTTTCCGCTGGCAATCTCCGCGAGCATCGCCCTGGAGCAATCCTACGGTTATGTCGATGGCGACAGTGCTTCCCTGGGCGAGGCCTGCACCCTGATCTCGGCCTTGTCGAAAACCCCGCTCAAGCAGTGTTTTGCCATCACCGGTTCGATCAACCAGTTCGGCGAAGTGCAGGCGGTCGGTGGAGTCAACGAGAAGATCGAGGGCTTCTTCCGTCTGTGTGAAGCCCGTGGGTTGACCGGTGAGCAGGGGGCAATCATTCCTCACGCCAACGTCGCCACGCTGATGCTCGACGAGAAGGTGCTGGCGGCGGTGCGTGCGGGGCAGTTCCATGTCTATGCGGTCCGTCAGGCCGACGAAGCCTTGAGTTTGCTGGTTGGCGAGCCGGCCGGCGAACCGGACGAGAATGGCGAATTCCCTGAAGGCAGCGTGAACGCGCGGGTCGTGGAGCGACTGCGGGTTATCGCGGAAATGATCAGTGAAGATGATCTGAAAGAAGCCGAGAAGGAGTTGGCGCAAGAGGCTTTGGCGGAAACCAAGCCGGCTTGATGCAGTAACCCATGTGGGAGCGGACTTGCTCCGGGCGGCGTTCCGACGAAAGCGTCGGAACATTCAACATTTATGTTGGCTGATTGACCGCTTTCGCGAGCAAGCCCGCTCCCACATTTGCTTGTGTGAATAACTGGAAAAGCGTCGTCGAAATGACGTCAATATTCACGCTATGACCATTCGGCGCCTTTCGGTCTCGCGTGGCCTGTAAGCCAGACTTTTCTTCTATTCTCTGCTCAGGGATATCGAGAGTAATCACAGGATCGAAACAGCCTTCCCGAGGGGGCTGAATACCGGATCTACCGAGGGTCGCCGCCATGTCGCGCAACCTCTGCCTCACCCGTCAATGCCTGGGCCTTGTGACCCGTATCGAATGTGCCATCCGTCCATTGGCGGGAGATACGGGCATGTGGACTCTGCTGTTCGCCGCCGGAATGGCCGGCGAACAACCTTCGGCCATCAAGGCCCAAGGCCCGTTTCACGGGCCGGTCGTCGCTGAATCAATCCTCGACACCATCGTTGAAAGCCTGACCCTGCACGGCTACGAGTTGGCCGACGATCCGCAAATCTGGTGCCTGCACCTGCAAGCCCAACTGCGGGAAATCAATGGTGGTCGCTGCCGAAACATGGGCGGTTTCGAGTTTCACCCCGAGCACTGAGTCGCACTATTGATCAAGGCGCATCATGTCGGCCTTTTCGAGTTTGACCTCGAAACCATATTGCACGGTGGCGAGGTCAGTGCGCTGATAGGTTTCCAGGCGCGCAGGCTGCCCGTAGAAGTAATGCACGACAAACTGCGCCGGACCTTGTGCGCTCGCGCCATGGCTGACCGATAGAATCTCCTTCAAGTAATTGCCGCTGTCGTCCTTGGCGAAAAAGCGCCAGTCCTGGGCGGGAAATGCTTTCAGATCCACCACCAGTGCGTTGTCTTTGAGTCCAAGGCCTTTGGGCAGTTGACGGGCATCCACGGTTTTTTTGTCGACCGTGGCCAGGAACAGCGGCATCGAGCCCACTGCATAGGCCGGCGTTTGCGGAAACAGATTCAGATCGTAAGTGATGGTGCCGCGCAGGGGATCGACCTGGTACGCCTCAGGCGGCAGTTCGATCGGCTCGTCGCGATTGCCGCGAGCGTCTTCGGTGAAGAAACTCACCGGACTTTCACCGGGGTTGAACGATGTGCCAAGCAGCTCATCGTTGAAGCTGCGCAGATGAGTGAATTCGATTCGCGCAGCGCTGGGGTCGTCGACCGACTGACTGATGCTGACGTTCTTTTTCAGTTGATCCTCAGTCAGCGTTGCCCCTTTCAGCCAGCTCGCCGCCTGGTCGTCATAGACCACCACGGACAGGTTCAAGGGCTGGATGGTCTTGTCCGTGGTAATGGCATCAAAGCGCCGGATCGGCAGGTCGAGGTCCTTTCGGGTGACGGTGACGGCGGAAAAATCCAGCATGCTGACTTCGAGGGTTTCGATGGTCCCGTTGAAGTACACCTTCGAATAATGTCGAGTCTGCTGTTTCTCAAAGTTGCGTTGTTCTTCGTCGAGCTGTTTTTCCAGGGACTCGCTCCAGCTCTTTTGCTGCTGCATCTTGGCCAGCTGTTGCTGATAGAAGGCAATCTGTACCGCTGTTTCGTTGATTGAGCCGGCGCGCGTGATGAATTGCCCGGTGCTGTCCCTGGCCTGAACGATCAGCGGCTTCAGCGGTGTTTCACTGACTTCGGGAGCCAGCGGCGCGCTGTTGTTGTATTCGACTTCCGCGTAGTTGTTCGTCAATGTGAGCAGGGTGACACTCAGGTTGTCATTGGTGCGAGTCTGGCCCACGTCCTTTTTCGTCAGGTCGAAGCTGTAGAGGCGGCGTGGCGCGATGACTTCGACTTTGCCTTGCAGGCTCACCGGTTGCGGTTGCTGCTTTCTGTCGATGTCGAGGCCTTCGATGAAGGGGTAGGCCACGGTCAGGTCATCGGGGTTGGTCAGGTTGGAGCTCGATGGGCTGAGTTGAATGCCGGGGTCGGTTTCCGACCATTCCGGCTGGAATGGAATCACCCGTTTATTGCTCAGGGTGACCGACTGCCATTCCAGGCCATGGGGAAACAAAAACGCGGCAGGAATGCTGAACGTGAACGGGAACACCGGTTGCAGATCGGTCAGGTAGTCGGAACCGGAGTCCTTTTGCAACACGAACAACCCGTTGATATAGGTGTCGACCAGGGCCTGCGGGGTCGGGTAGTGCTTGAGCATGGCGAGGGCGTCTTCGCCGTATTCGGTTTCCACCGGTTTACTGTCGAGCTTGAGTCGTGCGCGCTCGAGCAGCAGCAGTGAGCCGCCCAGCTCCGACACGGCGTCCTTGAGTTTCGGATCCTGGATGGCGTCCAGCGACTTTTCGAACTGCGCGGTTTTTTCTTCGAGGCTGACCTGGCGTTTTTCATCGCTGGGTGAGCAGCCGCTTAGCAGCAGCACCAGGCAAATACCGGCACTCGTCAAAGGCAATCGCACACCCATTTCCAGTCTTCCTGTCCGACATTACTGAGCAGTCAATGATTTGGACACTAGCAGAAAAACCTTGATACACAGGCGCAGGTGGCGGATTTTTCGACGGTTTCTGGCTATGGACGGGCGGCTGGTATACTCGCGGCCATTTCCAATCCAACGTGTGAGATTCAATGGAACGCTTTATCGAAAATACAATGTACGCCTCGCGCTGGCTGCTGGCGCCGATCTATTTCGGCCTGTCCCTCGGGTTGCTGGCGCTGGCGCTGAAATTCTTCCAGGAAGTCTTCCACGTCATCCCGAACGTGTTTTCGATGGCTGAGTCGGATTTGATCCTGGTGCTGCTGTCGCTGATCGACATGGCGCTGGTGGGCGGATTGCTGGTGATGGTGATGATTTCCGGCTACGAGAACTTCGTCTCGCAACTGGACATCGACGATAGCAAGGAAAAGCTCAACTGGCTGGGCACCATGGACTCTTCGTCGCTGAAAATGAAGGTGGCTGCGTCGATCGTGGCGATCTCGTCCATTCACCTGCTGCGCATCTTCATGGACGCCAAGAACGTCGATCCTGAACATCTGCAGTGGTATGTGATCATCCACATGACCTTCGTGGTCTCGGCATTCGCCATGGGTTACCTGGATAAAGTCACCAAGCACTGATCCATTGCCGGCCCCATGAAACACGCCGCCCGTCTGTTGCAAAACAGACGGGCGGCGTCGTTTGTGGCTTGTGCTTTGATGCGTCGAAGCCTATCCCTGTAAAGAGGCTCGCTACTGCGTGAGGTGCGCTCATGAACCTGCAAGAGTTGAATGCGTATGCCGTCGCCGGGAAGGTCGATGAGCTGAACCTGATCTCCATGGAGGGAGGCATTTACTTGCTTGAGGCGCGTATGCACGGAGCGGCGTATCCCTTGAACGATGCGCCAGGTCACACGATGCAGTTGCGCTCCGTGGAGCATGCCCGTGATGTGCTGCGCTCCTTTCCCAAGTTGCACTTCAACCTTGTGCACACGGTCGTGCATGACGAGATGTGCGGGCTGGTTGCCGATGTGGAGGAAAACCTGAAGGTGCCGATCGCCTGAGGTCCCTCATCAATGACGTGACATCTGTGCTAGTCTGCTGGCCCTTTTGGTTCCGGGCGCTCCGGGACGCGCTGTGCACGCATGGCAAGTTCCCGAGCCGTCCGCACAGCGGAGCAGTGTCATGTCCGAAGTAAATCTGTCCACCGACGAAACCCGCGTCAGCTACGGTATTGGCCGTCAGCTGGGCGACCAGCTGCGCGACAACCCGCCACCGGGCGTAAGCCTGGACGCGATCCTGGCAGGTCTGACCGACGCATTCGCCGGCAAGCCAAGCCGTGTGGGTCAGGAAGAAATGTCCGCCAGCTTCAAAGTCATCCGCGAAATCATGCAGGCCGAAGCTGCAGCCAAGGCTGAAGCGGCTGCTGGCGAAGGCCTGGCTTTCCTGGCTGAAAACGCCAAGCGTGAAGGCATCACCACTCTGGCTTCCGGCCTGCAGTTCGAAGTCCTGACCGCTGGTGAAGGCGCCAAGCCATCCCGTGAAGACTCCGTGCGTACTCACTACCACGGCACCCTGATCGACGGCACTGTGTTCGACAGCTCCTACGAGCGTGGCCAGCCTGCAGAATTCCCGGTCGGTGGCGTGATCGCCGGCTGGACCGAAGCCCTGCAACTGATGAACGCCGGCAGCAAATGGCGCCTGTATGTGCCGAGCGAACTGGCTTACGGCGCTCAAGGCGTTGGCAGCATCCCGCCGCACAGCGTACTGGTGTTCGACGTCGAACTGCTCGACGTTCTGTAAGACCCGCTGATTACCTGTAGGAGCGAGCTTGCTCGCGATGGGCGCAAACGATAACGCGACCATCCTGAATGAACGCGGTGTCTTCGAGTTCTTCGCGAGCAAGCTCGCTCCTACAAAGTTTTGTAGCGTTTTTCATATTTCAATCTTGTGGTGCAGTTCGCTGTGCGGGCGCAACGCCCGGGCATAGCAGAACAGAAACAGGTTTCTCACCACTTCCTTGAGCACCATCGGCTCGCTGGAACTCAAACCATTGAGATCCAGATCACCCTGATCCTGCAGCTCGCTCAAGGCTTCCTCTTCCAGTACGGCACAGACTTCCCCGGTTTCCCGATGCAGGATCCTGAGGTAAGGATGTGGGCGGTCCAGCCAGGCATCGATCAAATAAGTCATGTTTCTCATCTCCACTGAGGGTTTTATGAGAATAATTCCTATTCGCAAAATAGCAAGGGCCTATTGGCGGTTTGCGCCTTTTTCCGGGTAAAGATTGCGTCAGGTCAAAACGACTGGCGTTTGGCTATTGCGAGGGGTTATTGGGTGAAGCGGGGGAGGGTGAGGCGCCATCCCGCGCCGGGCGCGGGATGGAGACAGCAGGTTCAGACTTTTCTGACGAACTCGGACTTGAGTTTCATCGGGCCGATACCGTCGATCTTGCAATCGATGTCGTGATCGCCATCGCACAGGCGGATGTTCTTGACCTTGGTGCCGACCTTGACCACCAAAGACGTACCCTTGACCTTGAGGTCCTTGATCACGGTGATGGTATCGCCGTCCTGCAGGACATTGCCGACCGAATCCTTTTTCACAGCGTCATCGGACGCCGCTTCGGCTTCACCGTTGGCGGACCATTCGTGGGCGCACTCGGGGCAGATCAGCTGGGCGCCGTCTTCATAGGTGTATTCGGAATTGCATTTTGGGCAGGGTGGCAGCGTGCTCACTAAGGCTCCTTGGATTCAGGATCGCTAAAAAGCGCACATTATATAGGGTTTTAGGCGGAGAGGGGGCGGTGCGGGAAAACCTGTAGGAGCAGCCGGTCGACGCTCGATTGCTCGCGATGGAGTCAAGATCGCAGCGGGATGCCAGGTTTCCCGTGTCATCATTGGCGACCATCGCGAGCAAGCTCGCTCCTACAGATGTCTTTTAGTGCGTGCGCGCGACCGCGAACTCACTCAATTCGACCAGTGCATCGCGGTACTCGCTGGCTGGCAGCACGTCGAGGCACTTGATCGCACGGGCTACGTAGTCGCGAGCCAGTTTTGCGGTGTACTCCAGCGAGCCCGAGGCTTCTACGGCTTCGCGGATGCTTTCCAGGTCTTCGATGCCGCCCTTCTGGATCGCTTTGCGTACCAGGGCGGCCTGCTCCGGCGTACCTTCACGCATGGTGTAGATCAGCGGCAGGGTCGGCTTGCCTTCGGCCAGATCGTCACCGACGTTCTTGCCCAGGGTTTCGGCGTCGCCTTTGTAATCAAGCAGGTCGTCGACCAGTTGGAAGGCCACTCCCAGGTGATCGCCGAATGTACGCAGGGCTTCGGCCTGCTCCGGCGTGGCTTCGCACAGGGCGGCGGCACTATGGGTCGAGGCTTCGAAGAGCATCGCGGTCTTGCCGCGGATGACCTCCATGTAGGTTTCTTCGGTGGTGCTGGCGTCACGCACCTTCGACAGCTGCAACACTTCGCCTTCGGCGATGATGCGCGTGGCTTGCGAAAGGATCTTCATCACTGGCATGGAGCCCAGCTCGACCATCATTTCGAAGGAGCGCGAATACAGGAAATCACCGACCAGCACGCTTGGCGCGTTGCCCCACATGGCGTTGGCAGTCGAGCGTCCCCGGCGCATGCCGGACATGTCGACCACGTCGTCATGCAGCAGGGTAGCGGTGTGCAGGAACTCGATGGTGGCGGCCAGCAGGCGCAGGTCGTCACCTTCACGGCCCAGAGCCTTGCCACACAGCAACACCAATAAAGGACGCAGGCGTTTGCCGCCGGCCGAGGTAATGTAATCGCCGATTTTCGATACCAGCGGCACTCGGGAAGTCAGCTGCTTCTTGATGATGCCGTCGACGGCGCTAAAATCGTCCGCGACCGCGCGGTAGAAGGCTTGGGGTTGCATCAGCGACAGTCGCTCCAGAAGGGTTGCGCGGCATGCTAGGACCCACGCCTGCAGGTGTCAAGGCGCGATGGACGGCCTCTTGCAAGGCTAGCGTGGCTTGCGTACAATCGCGCACCCTGAACTTCCTGGGCAGCACCTGCCTTACGCAATTGCAAGCGGGCCTCCAGCCCCATGCAGCCATGCCAGCCAATACCTCTTCTTATAAAGAGCTGGGTGAGCAGGATTATCGGAGAAATACCATGTCTTATGCAGTAATCGTTACTGGCGGCAAGCAGTACAAAGTCGCCCCAGGTGAATACCTGAAGATCGAAAAACTGGAAGTCGCTACCGGCGAATCCGTTACCTTTGATCGCGTTCTGTTGGTTGCCAACGGTGACGACGTGAATATCGGCGCTCCAGTTGTTGCTGGCGCTACCGTTGTGGCTGAAGTGATCTCCCAAGGTCGTCACGATAAAGTCCGCATCATCAAGTTCCGTCGCCGTAAGCACCACATGAAGCGTATGGGCCACCGCCAGTGGTACACCGAGATCAAAATCACCGGTATTCAGGCTTAATTTCAGCCTAATTCCTCACTAGGAGAATTGAACTCATGGCACACAAAAAAGCTGGTGGTAGTACCCGTAACGGTCGCGACTCAGAAGCCAAACGCCTTGGCGTGAAGATGTATGGCGGCCAGGCTATCAAGGCAGGCAACATCATCGTGCGTCAGCGCGGCACCCAATTCCACGCTGGCTACGGCGTTGGCATGGGTAAAGATCACACCCTCTTCGCTAAAGTCGAAGGCGTGATCAAGTTCGAAGTAAAAGGCGCCTTCGGTCGTCGTTACGTGAGCGTAGTCGCAGCTTAATTGCGCGATCGCTGGAAAAGCCCTGTCTCGCGACGGGGCTTTTTCGTTTGTGGGGTGAGTCTCTTGCAAAGCTGTTTGCATGGGCTGTCGGCGTACGATGTAGGTGTCGTGGTTTGGGGTCGCTGCGCTCATTTTTGCAAGAGTCTTATGTCTTGATTGTTTTTCGGCTCGTCCGTATGGCGAGAGGCGTTTGTTATGAAGTTTGTTGATGAAGTATCGATTCGAGTAAAGGCCGGTGATGGCGGCAATGGCTGCATGAGTTTCCGTCGCGAAAAATTCATCGAAAACGGCGGTCCTAACGGTGGTGATGGTGGTGATGGCGGTTCCATCTACATGATGGCCGACGAAAACCTCAATACCCTGGTGGACTACCGTTACACCCGGCACTTCGATGCCGAGCGTGGCTCCAACGGCGGCAGCACCGACTGCACCGGCAAGAAGGGCGAGGACCTGATCCTGCGTGTACCGGTTGGTACCACGGTGATCGACTCTGCCACTCAGGAAGTGATCGGCGACCTGACCAAGGCTGGCCAGAAACTGCTGGTGGCACACGGCGGCTGGCACGGCCTGGGCAACACCCGTTTCAAATCCAGTACCAACCGTGCTCCGCGTCAGACTACGCCAGGCAAGCCGGGCGAGCAGCGTGACCTGAAGCTGGAAATGAAAGTGCTCGCGGATGTCGGTCTGCTGGGCTTGCCAAACGCCGGTAAAAGTACCTTTATCCGTTCGGTATCGGCCGCCAAGCCGAAAGTCGCCGACTACCCATTCACCACGCTGGTGCCGAACCTGGGTGTGGTCAGTGTCGATCGCTGGAAGAGCTTCGTGGTCGCGGACATTCCGGGCCTGATCGAAGGTGCTTCCGACGGCGCGGGCCTGGGGATTCGCTTCCTCAAGCACTTGTCGCGTACTCGTCTGCTGTTGCACCTCGTCGACATGGCGCCGCTGGATGAAACCAGTGCCCCGGACGCCGCAGAAGTCATCGTCAGTGAGTTGACCAAGTTCAGCCCGTCCCTGGCGGAGCGTGATCGCTGGCTGATCCTGAACAAGTGCGACCAGATTCTTGATGAAGAGCACGATGCTCGCGTCAAGGAAATCGTCGATCGCCTGGAGTGGACCGGTCCGGTCTACGTGATCTCGGCCATTGCCAAGCAGAACACCGAGCGCCTGTGCCACGACATCATGCGTTACCTGGAAGATCGCGCCGATCGCCTGGCTAACGATCCGGCCTACAAGGAAGAGTTGGCCGAGCTCGATCAGCGCATCGAAGATGAAGCCCGTGCCCAGTTGCAGGCGCTGGACGACCAGCGTGCCCTGCGTCGCAGCGGCGTGAAGTCGGTCCACGACATCGGCGACGATGATTGGGACGAAGAAGATGTGGATGACGAAGACGGTCCGGAAATCATTTACGTGCGTGACTGATTCGTTGCGATAAACTTAAGCGCCGCTCAATCGAGCGGCGTTTTGGTATCTGGAAATCGATCGTTGGTCACGAATAACCACGAATAATGTCACGGGCAGTGCTAGGTCGTGCTGCCCTCAAGCTAAGGTTGAAGATGATGCGGAGCAAGGTGACAGGTGCGCAGCGTTGGGTCGTGAAGATCGGCAGCGCTTTGCTGACGGCGGACGGCAAGGGCCTGGATCGCGCGGCAATGGGTGTCTGGGTTGAGCAGATGGTGGCCTTGCATGAGGCGGGTGTCGAGCTGGTGCTGGTGTCCTCCGGGGCGGTGGCGGCCGGTATGAGCCGTTTGGGCTGGACCTCGCGACCCAGTGCGATGCACGAGCTTCAGGCCGCTGCTGCAATCGGCCAGATGGGGCTGGTGCAGGCCTGGGAGTCGAGCTTTGCCAAGCATGGCCGGCATACCGCGCAGATTCTCCTGACCCATGACGACCTGTCCGACCGCAAGCGCTACCTGAATGCCCGCAGTACCTTGCGTGCGCTGGTCGAGCTCAAAGTCATTCCGGTGATCAACGAGAACGACACTGTAGTCACCGACGAAATCCGTTTTGGCGACAACGATACCCTGGCGGCACTGGTGGCGAATCTGGTCGAGGCGGATTTGCTGGTGATTCTGACGGATCGCGACGGCATGTTCGACGCGGATCCGCGCAACAATCCGGATGCCCAGTTGATTTACGAGGCGCGTGCCGATGATCCGGCGCTCGACGCGGTGGCTGGCGGTACGGGTGGGGCGCTGGGGCGTGGCGGCATGCAGACCAAGCTGCGCGCTGCGCGTCTGGCGGCGCGTTCCGGTGCTCATACCATCATCGTCGGTGGGCGGCTTGAGCGCGTACTGGATCGCCTCAAGGCGGGCGAGCGCATCGGCACTCTGCTCTCGCCGGAGCGTGGCATGCTGGCGGCGCGCAAGCAGTGGCTGGCTGGTCATCTGCAAACCCGTGGCACCCTGGTGCTGGATGCTGGTGCCGTGACCGCGTTGTCCCAGGGCAACAAAAGCTTGCTGCCAGTTGGGGTCAAGTTGGTGCAGGGCAGCTTCCGTCGTGGTGAGATGGTGGTCTGCGTGGCGCCGGACGGTCGCGAGATTGCCCGTGGCCTGGCCAACTACAGTGCGCTGGAAGCGCAAAAAATCATCGGTCAGTCGTCCGATGCGATTGTCGGTCTGTTGGGTTACATGGCGGAACCGGAGCTGGTTCACCGCGATAACCTGATTCTGGTCTGAAGGAATACCTGAATGCGTGTGGCAAAAGGATTGTTGGGGCTGTTGCTGGCGATGCCGCTGCTGGCTTCGGCCGAAGAGATCGGTCAGGTGTCGACGGTGTTCAAGTTCGTTGGGCCAAATGACCGGATTGTGGTCGAGGCCTTTGACGATCCCAAGGTCGACGGTGTGACCTGCTACCTGTCGCGCGCCAAGACGGGTGGTGTGAAGGGTGGTCTGGGGTTGGCCGAGGATCGTGCCGAAGCGTCCATCGCTTGCCGCCAGGTCGGGCCTATCAGCTTCAAGGGTGAGCTCAAGGATGGCGACGAGGTGTTCAAGGAGCGTACGTCCCTGGTGTTCAAGACCATGCAGGTGGTGCGCTTTCTCGACAAGAAGCGCAATACGCTGGTGTACCTGGTGTATAGCGATCGCTTGATCGAGGGTAGTCCGCAGAATGCGGTGACGGCGATTCCGATCTTGCCGTGGGCGAACGCTCAGTAAAGCTACGAAGATCGCCAGTGTAGGAGCGAGCTTGCTCGCGAAGATCTCCATGACGCCGCGTTTCTTCGGGAGACGCGCTTTATCGTTGACGACATTCGCGAGCAAGCTCGCTCCTACAAATCGCAGGCAATAAAAAACCGACCCTGAGGTCGGTTTTTTAATGAACGGGTCGCTTAGGCAGCAGCGGCAACGTTCAGGGCCTTGACGTGGCCATTCAGGCGGCTCTTATGACGAGCGGCCTTGTTCTTGTGGATGATGCCTTTATCGGCCATGCGGTCGATAACTGGCACAGCCAGAACGTAAGCGGCTTGAGCTTTGGCAGCGTCTTTTGCGTCGATGGCCTTAACTACATTCTTGATGTAGGTACGAACCATGGAACGCAGGCTGGCGTTGTGGCTGCGACGCTTCTCAGCCTGTTTTGCACGTTTTTTGGCGGAAGGTGAGTTGGCCACCGTCGAGCTCCTCGAAAGACTTTTTAGGAAATAGCAAACAAAATAGGCCGCGAATCATGCCGATGAGTTGATGTGTTGTCAAGGGCGGTTGATGCGTTCCGCTGAGTGGTCGATCTAAAGAGGCGGGATATTTATTTCCGGCGCTTGACCTGTAAACTCGCGAGCTTTGGCTCTGTGCTGTTGCGGCGCGGAGTATCGCATAAGTGGGCGCGTAGTTCGCCTGCTGTTTATCGACAGGCACAAACTCTTTCCATGAATCTGCTCAAATCGTTGGCCGCCGTCAGCTCTATCACGATGCTTTCCCGGATTTTGGGGTTTGTTCGAGACACCCTCATCGCACGCGCATTTGGCGCGGGAATGGCGACTGACGCCTTCTTTATCGCCTTCAAATTGCCCAATCTGCTGCGGCGGATCTTTGCCGAAGGGGCGTTTTCCCAAGCGTTCGTGCCGATTCTTGCAGAATACAAAAGCCAGAAGGGCGAAGAGGCGACGCGAACCTTCATTGCTTATGTCTCGGGCCTGCTGACGCTGGTGCTGGCGCTGGTCACGGTATTGGGCATGATCGCTGCGCCGTGGGTCATCTGGGTGACCGCGCCGGGTTTCACCAACACCCCGGAAAAATTCGAACTGACCTCCAGTCTGTTGCGGGTGACCTTTCCATACATTCTGCTGATTTCCCTGTCGTCGCTGGCCGGTGCAATCCTCAATACCTGGAACCGCTTTTCGGTGCCAGCCTTCGTGCCGACCCTGCTGAACGTCAGCATGATCATCTTTTCGGTGTTTTTGACGCCGTACTTCGATCCGCCCGTAATGGCGCTTGGCTGGGCGGTGCTGGTCGGCGGCCTGGCGCAGTTGCTCTATCAGCTGCCGCACCTGAAAAAGATCGGCATGCTGGTGCTGCCGCGCCTGAACCTGCGCGACACGGGTGTCTGGCGGGTGATGAAGCAAATGCTGCCAGCAATCCTTGGTGTCTCGGTGAGCCAGATTTCGCTGATTATCAATACCATCTTCGCTTCGTTCCTGGTGGCCGGCTCCGTGTCGTGGATGTATTACGCCGACCGTTTGATGGAGCTGCCGTCCGGCGTGCTGGGCGTGGCGCTGGGGACGATTCTGTTGCCGACCCTGGCCAAGACCTACGCCAACAAGGATCGTCACGAATACTCGCGCATCCTCGATTGGGGCCTGCGTCTGTGCTTCGTGCTGGTATTGCCTTGCGCCCTGGCGCTGGGGATTCTGGCCGAGCCGTTGACGGTTTCGCTGTTCCAGTACGGTCAGTTCGATGCCCATGATGCGGCCATGACCCAGCGCGCGTTGATCGCCTATTCCGTCGGTTTGCTCGGGATTATCGTGATCAAAGTGCTGGCGCCGGGCTTTTATGCGCAACAAAACATCCGTACACCGGTAAAAATTGCGATTTTCACCCTGGTGGTGACCCAGCTGTTCAACTTGATGCTGATCGGACCGCTGGCTCACGCGGGCCTGGCCTTGGCGATCAGCGCCGGTGCCTGCCTCAATGCCGGATTGCTGTTCTATCAACTGCGCAAGCAGCAGATGTACCAGCCGCAGCCGGGCTGGGCGAAGTTCGCGCTCAAGCTGGTGGTCGCGGTGGCAGTGATGTCCGCGGTACTGTTGGGGGCGATGCATTTCATGCCGGCCTGGGATCAAGGGCATATGCTCGAGCGCTTCTTGCGTCTGGGGGCTTTGGTGGCGGCGGGTGTGGTGGCTTATTTCGGCATGTTAGTGTTGATGGGCTTCCGTTTGCGCGACTTCAATCGCAAGGCGCTGGGCTGAGGTTCTGGCCTCGATAAACACGGGCGAGCCGGCGGTTTTGTCGGCTCGATCACTTTGGGTTACGGTGTTGCCTGTCGTCGGCCGCCGGGTGTGGTTATAATCGACCACTTTATGAGCAAGAAGCGCGTTATGCAGCTGGTTCGAGGCCTCCAAAATCTGCGCCCCCAGCATCGGGGCTGTGTCGCCACTATTGGCAACTTTGACGGTGTACACCGTGGCCACCAGGCTATCCTGGCGCGCCTGCGTGAGCGTGCGCTCGAGTTGGGCGTGCCCAGTTGCGTGGTGATTTTCGAGCCGCAACCGCGAGAGTTCTTTGCTCCGGAGACTGCGCCAGCCCGTCTGGCCCGTCTGCGGGACAAGCTGCAATTGTTGGCTGCCGAAGGCGTCGACCGTGTTCTGTGCCTGGCTTTCAACCAGCGCCTGAGCAAGCTCAGCGCCAGCGAGTTCGTCGATACCATTCTGGTGGATGGCCTTGGCGTCCAGCACCTGGAAGTCGGTGATGACTTCCGTTTCGGCTGTGACCGCGCGGGGGATTTCGATTTCCTGCAACAGGCTGGCATCCTTCAGGGGTTTACCGTCGAAGCGGCGCAAACCGTCGAACTCGATGGCATCCGGGTCAGCAGCACGCAGGTCCGCAATGCCCTGGCCGCCGCGGATTTCGCCTTGGCCGAACGGCTGCTTGGGCGGCCGTACCGGATCGCCGGTCGCGTATTGCATGGCCAGAAGCTCGCTCGGCAGTTGGGTACGCCCACCGCCAACATACAACTCAAGCGTCGTCGCGTGCCGTTCACCGGGGTTTACCAGGTGGATATCGAGATCGACGGCAAGACCTGGCCCGGCGTCGCCAATATCGGCGTGCGGCCTACGGTTCAAGGTGATGGCAAAGCCCACCTGGAAGTGCATCTTTTAGATTTTGCCGGCGATCTGTATGACCGGCGTTTAACGGTGGTTTTCCACCACAAGCTGCGTGAAGAGCAGCGTTTCGCCTCTCTGGAGGCGCTGAAAACGGCGATCAACGCGGATGTCGCCGCCGCCCGTGCACTAGCCGCACCTAGCGCCCATCGCTAATGAAGAGCCTTAAATGACCGACTATAAAGCCACGCTAAACCTTCCGGACACCGCCTTCCCAATGAAGGCCGGCCTGCCTCAGCGCGAACCGCAGATTCTGCAGCGCTGGGACAGCATTGGCCTGTACGGAAAGTTGCGCGAGATTGGCAAGGATCGTCCGAAGTTCGTCCTGCACGACGGTCCTCCGTACGCCAACGGCACGATTCACATCGGTCATGCGCTGAACAAGATTCTCAAGGACATGATCATCCGCTCGAAGACCCTGTCGGGCTTCGACGCGCCTTATGTTCCAGGCTGGGACTGCCACGGCCTGCCGATCGAGCACAAGGTCGAAGTGACCCACGGCAAGAACCTGGGCGCGGACAAGACCCGCGAACTGTGCCGCGCGTACGCCACCGAGCAGATCGAAGGCCAGAAATCCGAATTCATCCGTCTGGGCGTGTTGGGCGACTTCGCCAACCCGTACAAGACCATGGACTTCAAGAACGAGGCCGGCGAAATCCGCGCCTTGGCCGAGATCGTCAAGGGTGGCTTCGTGTTCAAGGGCTTGAAGCCTGTGAACTGGTGCTTCGACTGCGGTTCGGCCCTGGCCGAAGCGGAAGTCGAGTACGAGAACAAGAAGTCCTCGACCATTGACGTGGCGTTCCCGATTGTCGATGAAGCCAAACTCGCGGCCGCGTTCGGCCTGCCATCGCTGGCCAAGCCTGCTTCGATCGTGATCTGGACCACCACCCCGTGGACCATTCCGGCCAACCAGGCGCTGAACGTTCACCCGGAGTTCAACTACGCCCTGGTCGACGTTGGCGACAAGCTGCTGGTGTTGGCTGAAGAGCTGGTCGAGTCGTGCCTGGCGCGCTATTCGCTGGAAGGCTCGGTGATCGCTACCGCCAACGGTTCGGCGCTGGAACTGATCAACTTCCGTCACCCGTTCTACGACCGCCTGTCGCCGGTATACCTGGCCGACTACGTTGAACTGGGCGCCGGCACCGGTGTGGTTCACTCCTCTCCGGCCTACGGCGTGGACGACTTCGTGACCTGCAAGAAATACGGCATGGTCAACGATGACATCCTCAACCCGGTACAAAGCAACGGCGTTTACGTACCGTCGCTGGAGTTCTTCGGCGGCCAGTTCATCTGGAAGGCCAACCCGGCCATCGTCGACAAACTGACCGAAGTCGGTGCGCTGCTGCACACCACCGTCATCGAACACAGCTACATGCACTGCTGGCGCCACAAGACCCCGCTGATCTACCGCGCCACCGCGCAGTGGTTCATTGGCATGGACAAAGAGCCAGTCAGCGGCGACACCCTGCGTGTACGCTCGCTCAAAGCCATCGAGGAAACCAAGTTCGTTCCGGCCTGGGGCCAGGCGCGCCTGCACTCGATGATCGCCAACCGTCCGGACTGGTGCATTTCCCGTCAGCGCAACTGGGGCGTGCCGATCCCGTTCTTCCTGAACAAGGAAAGCGGCGAACTGCACCCACGCACCGTCGAGCTGATGGAAGAAGTCGCCAAGCGCGTCGAAGTCGAAGGCATCGAAGCCTGGTTCAAGCTGGATGCCGCCGAACTGCTGGGCGATGAAGCACCGCAGTACGACAAGATCAGCGACACCCTGGACGTCTGGTTCGACTCGGGGACCACCCACTGGCACGTCCTGCGCGGTTCGCACCCGATGGGCCACGAAACCGGTCCGCGCGCCGACCTGTACCTGGAAGGCTCGGACCAGCACCGTGGCTGGTTCCACTCGTCGCTGCTGACCGGTTGCGCCATCGACAACCACGCACCGTATCGCGAACTGCTGACTCACGGCTTCACCGTCGACGAGTCCGGCCGCAAGATGTCCAAGTCCCTGGGCAACGTGATCGCGCCGCAGAAAGTCAACGACACCCTGGGCGCCGACATCATGCGTCTGTGGGTCGCCTCGACCGATTACTCGGGTGAAATGGCGGTTTCCGAGCAGATCCTGCAGCGCAGTGCGGACGCCTACCGGCGTATCCGTAACACCGCGCGCTTCCTGCTTTCGAACCTGACCGGCTTCAACCCGGCCACCGACCTGCTGCCGGCCGAAGAAATGCTGGCACTGGACCGTTGGGCCGTGGACCGTACCCTGCTGCTGCAACGCGAGCTGCAAGAGCACTACGGCGAATACCGCTTCTGGAACGTGTACTCGAAGATCCACAACTTCTGCGTGCAGGAGCTGGGCGGCTTCTATCTCGACATCATCAAGGATCGCCAGTACACCACTGGCGCCGACAGCAAGGCCCGCCGTTCGTGCCAGACCGCGCTGTTCCACATCTCCGAAGCGCTGGTGCGCTGGATCGCGCCGATCCTGGCGTTCACCGCCGACGAACTGTGGCAGTACCTGCCGGGCGAGCGTAACGAGTCCGTCATGCTCAACACCTGGTACGAAGGCCTGAGCGAACTGCCGGAAGGCTTCGAGCTGGATCGCGCGTACTGGGACCGGATCATGGCGGTCAAGGTCGCGGTCAACAAGGAAATGGAAATCCAGCGTGCGGCCAAGGCTGTCGGTGGCAACCTGCAAGCCGAAGTGACGCTGTTCGCCGAAGACGCGCTGACCGCCGACCTGGCCAAACTCAGCAACGAACTGCGCTTCGTGCTGATCACTTCGACCGCCAGCGTTGCGCCATTGGTGCAGGCACCGGCCGATGCCGTGGTCACTGAAGTCAGCGGCCTGAAGCTCAAGATCGTCAAGTCGAGCCACGCCAAGTGCGCCCGTTGCTGGCACTGCCGCGAAGACGTCGGCGTGAACCCGGAGCATCCGGAAATCTGCGGCCGTTGCGTGGATAACATCAGCGGCGCTGGCGAGGTCCGTCACTATGCCTAATGCCGTTGGCCGTTTTGGACGGCTGAGCTGGCTCTGGTTGAGTTTGCTGGTACTGGTCATCGACCAGGCCAGCAAGTTCTACTTCGAAGGCAAGCTCCAGATGTACCAGCAGATCGTAATCATCCCCGATTACTTCAGCTGGACCCTGGCCTACAACACTGGTGCGGCGTTCAGCTTCCTGGCTGACAGCTCCGGCTGGCAGCGCTGGCTGTTCGCGTTGATCGCTGTCGTGGTCAGTGCGGTGCTGGTGGTGTGGCTCAAGCGTCTGGGGCGTAACGAGACCTGGCTGGCGGTTGCGCTGGCACTGGTGCTCGGCGGCGCGCTGGGCAATCTGTATGACCGCATTGCCCTGGGCCATGTGATCGATTTCATTCTGGTGCATTGGCAGAACCGCTGGTATTTCCCGGCGTTCAACTTTGCCGACAGTGCTATCACTGTAGGCGCTGTCATGCTGGCACTGGATATGTTCAAAAGTAAAAAGACCGGAGAAACCGTTCATGACTGAACAGGTATTGGCTGAGCAACGCATCGGCCAGAACACGGAAGTCACCTTGCATTTCGCATTGCGCCTGGAGAACGGCGACACGGTGGACAGCACCTTCGACAAAGCCCCGGCGACCTTCAAGGTCGGTGACGGCAACCTGTTGCCAGGTTTCGAAGTAGCCCTGTTCGGTTTCAAGGCCGGTGACAAGCGTACACTGAGCATCGAGCCGGAAAACGCTTTCGGCCAGCCTAACCCGCAAAACGTGCAGGTCATCCCGCGCTCACAGTTCCAGGACATGGAGCTGTCGCCTGGCTTGCTGGTGATCTTCAACGATGCGGCCAATACCGAGTTGCCGGGCGTGGTCAAAGAGTTCGACGATGCGCAAGTGACCGTCGACTTCAACCACCCGCTGGCGGGCAAGACGCTCACCTTTGATGTGGAAATCATTTCCGTCAAAGCGTTGTAACTGCTTTTCTGTAGGAGCGAGCTCGCTCGCGATGATCGTTAACGAATGCGCGTTCTTCTGGAAGAACGCGTTGTCCTTTAGTTTTTCGCGAGCAAGCTCGCTCCTACAGGGCAAGACACGAGGCTCAGCATGCAAATCAAACTCGCCAATCCCCGTGGCTTCTGCGCCGGTGTGGACCGGGCGATCGAAATCGTCAACCGCGCCCTGGAAGTCTTCGGGCCGCCGATCTACGTGCGCCATGAAGTGGTCCACAACAAATTTGTCGTCGAAGACCTGCGCTCCCGTGGTGCAGTTTTCGTCGAAGAACTGGATCAGGTGCCGGACGACGTCATCGTGATCTTCAGTGCCCACGGCGTGTCCCAGGCCGTGCGCAGCGAAGCGGCTGGCCGTGGACTGAAAGTGTTCGACGCCACCTGCCCGCTGGTCACCAAGGTCCACATCGAGGTGGCGCGCTACAGCCGTGACGGTCGTGAATGCATTCTCATCGGCCACGCCGGTCACCCGGAAGTCGAAGGCACCATGGGCCAGTACGATGCCAGCAATGGCGGCGCGATCTACCTGGTCGAAGACGAGAAAGATGTCGCGGCGTTGCAGGTGAACAACCCTGAAAAGCTCGCCTTCGTGACCCAGACAACCTTGTCGATGGACGACACCAGTCGTGTTATCGACGCCCTGCGTTTACGCTTCCCAGCCATCGGTGGACCGCGCAAGGACGACATTTGCTACGCCACGCAAAACCGTCAGGACGCGGTCAAGCAACTGGCCGACGAGTGCGACGTGGTGCTGGTGGTCGGCAGCCCGAACAGCTCCAACTCCAATCGCCTGCGCGAATTGGCAGAACGCATGTCCACTCCGGCCTACCTGATCGACGGTGCCGAAGACCTGCAAAAGAGCTGGTTCGACGGTGTCGAGCGTATCGGTATCACCGCTGGCGCCTCCGCCCCGGAAGTCCTGGTGCGCGGAGTGATCGAGCAGTTGCAGGCCTGGGGTGCCACTGGTGCCGATGAACTGGCCGGTCGCGAGGAGAACATCACGTTCTCGATGCCTAAAGAACTGCGCGTTCGCTCGTTGCTCTGAGTTTCTTCCTTTCTTCGCATAATGCCTGCTCAGCCTTGTCGCTGCGCAGGCTGACGCGACCGGTCCGAGCCAACACCACTTGATGCTGGCTCACCGGTTCGCGGACTTTGCAAACGTGTAATGTCCCTCCAAACAGTGGTTCACCCTGACCTCTGAATCGTATAAAGCTTTCGACCGGACCGTTCCCCACAATCGGCACGCGTGCGCCGCTCTGGCGTTCGGCCAACAGTGGGTTGGCGCTGTCCATATCCCCCTTGCCGCTGATATCCAGAATGATCCGCCAGCCCTGGCTCCAGTCGCCATTGATGCCGTGAATCACCACGGCCTGGTTGCGGACGATGGCTTCGGTTCGGGCGGTGCGAATACCGCTGAAAAGAGCCTGTGCCGCTTGCTCTCTCTGGTTTGACTCGATCAGCGTTGCGAACGCCGGACTGACCAGTTGCAGAACAATTCCTGTAATTGCCAGTCCCATGAGCAGTTCGATCAGGCTGAAGCCGTGTTGCCGCATGACATCTCCCTCCGTGGCGTGCTGTGGCTCGCGCAATCCCTGCGCGAGAAATGGCATCACATACGTAGCGCATCACTCGAATTGTGCCGCGCAAGAGCAGGTATAGCCGAAGGAAACAGAAGGCCCCGATGGATCATCGTACAAAAGGTTTCACGTTGATCGAGTTATTGGTCGCGATCGCGATCCTCCTGATTCTGCTGACTCTGGCTGTCCCGGCGTTTACCCGCTCGATGCAAACGACGAGGGCTGATACTGAAATCGCTGACCTGCGACGAGCCCTGAATTTTGCCCGACTCGAGGCCATCGATCGGGGCAATACCACACGGGTGCGTCCGACGGCAGGAGGGGATGCCTGGAGTGGGGAGCTGGCGGTTTACGACGGTACTGGCGCTTTAGCCAAAGTATTGCGGGTTGTTCCGGCGATGAGCAGCGGCGCAACTCTGGCGCTAACCTCGGGCGTGACTGCCATCGATTTCAACAGTACGGGCGGATTGTCATCACCGTCCTCAGAGGTGGTGATCAGCTATGGGCGGGGAGCTCAAAGCCGGACGCTGAAAGTGTGTTTGAACGGACGAATTCTATTGGGCGGAAGTTGCGGATGAGGATAGGAAACCAAGGCCCGCAGGAGGGCATGACGCTGGTCGAAGTCCTGGTGGCATTAGTCATTCTGGGAGTGGGGTTGTTGGGGGCCGCGGCGTTTCAGCTCAATGCGCTGAAGTATACGGACAGTGCGCGCATGACCAGTCAGGCCAGTTTTATCGCCTACGACATGATGGACCGCATTCGCGCCAACGCCGCAGCGGACTACACCATCGCGCCGCCAGCTACGGGCAATCCGGGTGTTGCCCGGGATCAGGACCTGTTTGACTTCAATACCAACATTGTCAGCTCACTCGGCGCCACCGCGACGGGCAGTGTCACCGTCAATCAGCAGGTGTACACCATCACGATTACCTGGGACGACTCACGGGCTGCGAACGCTGCCGACTCGCGGCGCAGCTTCGTCCTGAGCAGCCGCACGGCCATTGACCCGGTGGTGACCCCGTGAGTCGCCGCAGCGCAGGCTTTGGCCTGGTCGAGTTGCTGATCGCCCTGGTGTTGAGCCTGATCGTGGTACTGGGCGTGGTGCAGGTTTTCATCGCGGCCAAGAACACTTATCTCAGCCAGAATGCGGCCGCGAACATGCAGGAGGACGCACGTTTCGTGTTGAGCAAAATGCTTCAGGAAATCCGCATGGTCGGGATGTTCGGTTGCCTGGAAACGATCATTGATTCAAGTACGAAGGGTGATTTCCATGCCAGTCGGCTAACGCCGATCCGCTGGGACAATGGCAGTCGCAGTTTGACGCTGGTTACGGCGGATATCGGCGGCAATGGCGGCAAACCGGACTGGACCGTGCTTTCCGATTGTCGAAACAATTCGACGGCCTACAGCGACAGCCCGACTCCGGTGGCAGGGCAACTGGTTTTTCCGATACGGCAACTGACTTACAGCTTCAGCAACAACCAGCTGCTTATGAGGGGCGGGAGTGCAGCACCACAGGTATTGGTGAACAACGTAAGCGCTTTTGACGTGAGCTTCGGCCTGGCCAGCACTGCCACTGATCTGGCTGCTTCCCGTTACAGCAGCAACCCACCGAACCCTGCGCTGATTCGTAGCGTTCGCCTGAGCCTGACGCTCATCGATCCGAACCATCGGGTGAGCGATCAAACCTTCAACGCAGTGGCCGCCCTGCGCAACCGCTTGCCATGAGGGAATGCCGATGAACCGTTTTCCCATGGCGTATTACACCCAGCGCGGCATGGCACTGCTGGTCAGTCTGGTGTTCTTGCTCTTGCTGACGCTGATCGGTCTTTCATCGATGCAAAGCGCCACCCTGCAGGAAAAAATGGCCGGTAGCGTCGCCTTGCGCAACCAGTCGTTTCAGAGTGCCGAAGCCGCCTTGAGGGTGGGCGAGAGTGCAGTGCAACGGGACAGTTATGCACTACCCGTTTGTAGCGGCATCGTTCAATGTGCACCACCGTCCGAGTCCTCGACAATCACCGCTGCCGGTTTCAGCGCCGCGTCCGGAGTGACCTGGATTGCATCAGACAACGGCTTTTATTGCGTGCAAAACATCGGTGTCAGCCGAGATGCGGTGAATGTGCCGATCAATACCCCGGCGACGTTGTATCGGGTAACGGCAGTAGGCATCGCGGGTCATTCGCGCAGTGTGGTGGAGAGCATCTATGCGAAGTACTGAGCGATATATCCGGCGGTGGTCACAACTGTTCGGTGTTGTAGCCGCGCTGAACCTGTCGATGGCGGCGCACGCTGCCACGCCACCGGATTCGCCGGCACTGAACCGGCCAACCTGTCTGGCGAATGGCAACTGGTACGGGTTCTACCACAGCAATCAGGGATTGAAAGCCGTCTGCTTGAGGCTGCCCGATGCGATCAGCGTTAAGATGCTCGACAGCAACGACGATGGCGTGGTCGACAGCATCGACAGGCTGTCCGATGGCGTGATCTTTGTTGGAGAGCATTCGACCCAGGACGTCAGCGACAATGGCGGGGCCGTGAACGATTCCACTGGCGACGATACTCCGGGAATGGAAAAATCCGGCGGTAGCCGTCGCATCATGTGGCGACAAATACAGTAAGTGAGAGTTGAGGCATGCGTAGTACCAACCGCGGTTTTACCCTGATCGAAATCATGATCGTGATTGCGATCATCGGGATGGTCATGACCATTGCTGCCCCGAGTTTCACCGAGTACCTGAACAAGGGCCGTCGCGCAGAAGTGGCGGGTCTGCTCTCGGAGCAGGCGCAGATCCTGGAGCGCTTCTACTCGCAGAAAAATGTCTACACCAATGCGGCGGGCCTCAGTGCCGGCAATGATTACTACAGCATCACACCGACCCTGACCGACCAGGCCTTTCTGCTGACGGCGGTGCGCAAGGCTGACTCGAGCATGGCCACTGACAAGTGCGGTGATCTGACCATCACCAACACGGGTGTCCTCGGAATGGTCAACGCAAAATCCGGCCTGACCAGCAAAGACTGCTGGGGGCGCTGAGTTTCCTTTTCGGGTGTCCTTTACATCCTCTGTCTATTTAACGATTGGATCAGAACATGACCAGGCAACAGCAAGTGGTGATTGTCGGCGGCGGAGTGATTGGTTTGCTGACGGCCTTCAATCTCGCCTCCGAAGTGCAAAGCGTTGTGCTGCTGGATCGCTCGAACGTCGGCCAGGAATCGTCCTGGGCCGGCGGCGGCATCGTTTCGCCGCTTTACCCATGGCGCTACAGCCCGGCGGTCACTGCGCTGGCTCACTGGTCCCAGGACTTTTATCCACAACTGGGCGAGCGCTTGTTTGCCGCTACCGGCGTTGATCCTGAGGTGCACACCACCGGTCTGTACTGGCTGGATCTGGATGACGAGGCTGAAGCGCTGGCCTGGGCTGTCCGGGAACATCGTCCGTTGAGTGCGGTGGATATTTCGGTAGTGCACGACGCCGTGCCGGTACTGGGCGCTGGTTTTTCCCGGGCGATCTACATGGCCGACGTTGCCAACGTGCGCAATCCACGTCTGGTGAAGTCACTCAAGGCCGCGTTGCTGGCGCTGCCGAACGTGACGATCCATGAGCAGTGCGAAGTCAGCGGGTTCGTTCGTGACGGCAACAAAGTGGTCGGCGTGCAGACCTCCACAGGTACTGTCCTGGGCGATCAAGTCGTCCTGACGGCGGGGGCCTGGAGCGGTGAACTGCTCAAGCATCTTGACCTGACGCTGCCGGTCGAGCCGGTGAAAGGGCAGATGATTCTCTACAAGTGTGCGGCGGATTTCCTGCCGAGCATGGTCCTGGCCAAGGGACGCTACGCGATTCCCCGGCGCGATGGACACATACTGATTGGCAGTACGCTGGAGCATGAAGGCTTTGACAAGACGCCGACCGGGTCGGCACTGGAAAGCCTGAAGGCGTCCGCGGTGGAATTGATCCCGGCGCTGGCCGATGCCGAAGTGGTGGGGCATTGGGCCGGATTGCGCCCGGGATCTCCCGAGGGCATTCCATATATCGGCCCGGTGCCGGGGTTTGACGGGCTCTGGCTCAACTGCGGGCACTACCGTAACGGGCTGGTGCTGGCGCCGGCGTCATGCCAGTTGTTTGCCGATGTGATGCTGGGCCGGGCGCCAATTATCGATCCGGCGCCTTACGCGCCTGCCGGGCGGCTCAATCCAGTCCCAGCTTCTTGAGCCGGTAACGCATCGACCTGAATGACAGATTCAACCGCTGAGCCGCCGCCGTGCGGTTCCAGCGGGTTTCCTCCAGGGCCTGGAGCAGCAGTTGGCGTTCGACGTTTTCCAGGTAGGTTTGCAGATTGTCGATCCGGGTCAGGTCCGGCAGGCCACCTTCAGCCCCACAATTGCCTTCGGCCAGGCGCAGGTCGCCGGCTTCGATCTGATTGTTCTCACACAGGGTGTGCGCCCGCTCGAGCATGTTTTCCAGTTCCCGCACATTGCCCGGGAAGCGATAGTTTTTCAGCGCATCGAGGGCTTGGGGGTGGAGTCTCGCCGCAGGTTGACCGGTATCGGCGGCCAGGCGCTTGAGCATGTGGCTGGCCAACATTTCAATGTCATCACGACGCTCGCGCAGGGGCGGCACCCGGAGTTCGATCACGTTCAAGCGGTAGTAAAGGTCATGGCGAAATCGCCCGGCGGCGACTTCGGCACCAAGGTCCTTGTGTGTGGCGCAGAGAATGCGCACATCCACCGCCACTTCCTGCTGCCCGCCGACGCTGCGTACGGCTTTTTCCTGAATCGCGCGCAGCAGTTTGACCTGCATTGCCAGCGGCAGGTCAGCCACTTCGTCGAGGAGCAGGGTGCCGCCGTGAGCGGTCTGGAACAGACCGGGTTTGTCTTCGATGGCGCCGCTGAAACTGCCTTTGCGGTGGCCGAAAAACTCGCTCTCCAACAGTTCCGAAGGAATCGCCGCGCAGTTGATCGGAATGAACGGCTGATTGGCGCGGGGGCTTTGATCATGGATCAGGCGCGCGACCAGTTCCTTGCCGCTGCCGGATTCTCCGCTGATGTATACCGTCGCATGGCTGCTGGCCAGTTTGGTGATGTGTTTACGCAGGCTGCGCATGGGCAATGAGTCGCCCAGCAAGCGACGATCGATGCCAACCCCGCGGGCAGGAAGCAGCAGGGCGCTGGTGACCAGTTCACGCAGGCGGGTAAGGTCCACCGGTTTGGTCAGGAAGTCGAATGCCCCGGCCTTGAGCACATCGATCGCGGTTTCTAGACTGGCATAGGCGGTGATCATCGCCACCTGGACCTGAGGATGACGTTGCTGGATGTGCTGCACCAGCTCCAGACCGGTACCATCCGATAATTGCATGTCGGTCAGGCATAAATCGAAGCTTTCGCGTTTCAGCAGGGATTGCGCTTCGCCGATGTTGCGGGCGTTGAACGTCTCCAGTTTCATCCTTCCCAGGGTGATTTCCAGGAGTTCGCGTATGTCCGGTTCGTCATCGACGATCAAGACTTTTTGTCGTGGTCTCGTGTTCAACGTGGGTTCCGTCCGTGAGCAAAGGTCATGCAAAAGCAGCCGCGTTCCTGGCGTGCCTTGAAGTCTAGGCGGGACAGAATGCTTTCGCCCGGCTCGCCGGACAGATATGGCCCCGGGCCCTTGATTTGAGGGGCGGGGGCTTCGTTATCGAGTATTTCCAGTGATTTCAGATCGAGCCGTAGCGGCGACATTTGCTCGCGGCGCTGCAGCTGCAGGACGTTTTCGATTACCCGGTTCATTCGCAGAGAGTGGCCTTGAATAATCTGCGTCAGACGTCGATCGACGCCTTTCAGTTCCTTGGGTGCACGCGATAGTCCTCAATCGGCCGTCATTTCGGGTGAGGTGTCAGCGGCCGCTGGAGCCCTTGTCTTGCTCGAGATGAGCCTGGCTGCAATACCACCGTTGGTCGAGGCTCAGCGCGCGGTCACGGGGCAGGTGAACGCCGCAATGGGCGCAACGGACCATGGGCGCCGCTTCCCGCTCGGCAGGGGGCCTGGGGGTGGAAGCCTGCCCCTTGAACTTGCGCCAGAACCATACTGCAGCGGCAATCAGGGCGATCCAGAACAATAGACGAAGCATGGTGAGCTGCTTTTCTGCGGATGATCCGGCAGTTTAGCCAAGGACCTGTCAGGCGCACAGTGCAATAAATCGCTGAAATAAAAAAGGGAGACTCGAAAGTCTCCCTTTTTGCACAACCCGAGTGTCAGTCGAACACGCCGAAGGTCATGTAGCTGAACCACGAACGGTCGCTGTTGTTGCCTTGCGCTTCGTGATCTTCTTCTTCGATCGCGTCGCCATTGGTGTCTTTAGGCCTTAGTTCGGCCGGGATTGCATCCTTGGCGTCCTGGAACTGCTTCTGCACGTCCTG
The DNA here is from genome assembly GCF_056711565.1 of Pseudomonas sp. WT-JTC. NCBI lineage: Bacteria > Pseudomonadati > Pseudomonadota > Gammaproteobacteria > Pseudomonadales > Pseudomonadaceae > Pseudomonas > Pseudomonas sp. WT-JTC. Next base: position 5,743,452 of record NZ_CM160042.1, on the reverse strand, counting down.
GTTGGCGCGGGTTTCGCCCGGTGGCAGCGGCGGACGGGACTCGATCAGGCCCAGGGTCGCCTTGCTCAGCCATGAACGGTTGTCGGCTTCGGCCACGGTCGGCACGAACTGACCGTCCACCAGTGTCGGGTGGTTCGGGTAGTTGAGCTTCAGGGTTTCCAGGCTGGTGGCAGCCAGATCGTCCAGGTGCAGGCGCTGGTAGGCCTCGGTCATCACCGCCAGGCCGTCGCCGACCGAAGGGGTTTCCTGGAAGTTTTCCACCACGTAACGACCGCGGTTCGCGGCGGCGACATAGGCCTGACGGGTCAGGTAGTAGTCGGCCACGTGAATTTCGTAGGCCGCCAGCAGGTTGCGCAGATAAATCATGCGCTGTTTGGCGTCTGGCGCGTAGCGGCTGTTCGGGAAGCGGCTGGTCAGCTGGGCGAACTCGTTGTAGGAGTCGCGGGCGGCGCCCGGGTCACGCTTGGTCATGTCCAGCGGCAGGAAACGCGCCAGCAGGCCGACGTCCTGGTCGAAAGAAGTCAGGCCCTTGAGGTAGTAGGCGTAATCGACGTTCGGATGCTGTGGGTGCAGGCGAATGAAGCGTTCCGCAGCGGACTTGGCCGCTTCTGGCTCGGTGTTCTTGTAGTTCGCGTAGATGAGTTCGAGTTGCGCCTGATCGGCATAACGACCGAACGGATAACGCGACTCCAGAGCCTTCAGCTTGGCGATGGCGCTGGTGTAGCTACTGTTGTCCAGGTCATTTTGAGCTTGTTGGTACAGCTCGACTTCACTGAGGTTTTCGTCTACGACTTCCTTCGATGAGCAAGCAGCGGTCAATGCGAGGATGGCGATCAGCAGCAGGTGTTTCACTTGCATGGCGGCTTGCGTCCCTATGACGGCCGCTGTCTTGGGCGTGGCCGTCCTGTTATGATGAGTGCCCCGTTGAATAGCCTCGGGGCAAAAGACGCCGTATTTAACCACAAGCGCGCAGCCGAAACCAAAGGCTGTGCCGACGCCTAGTCTGAGCATGTCCGATAAAATTGAACTCCGCGCAGAGGTGCCGTCCGAATTGGGCGGCCAACGCCTCGATCAAGTCGCCGCACAATTATTCGCTGAGCACTCGCGCTCGCGCCTTTCCGCCTGGATCAAAGACGGCCGCCTGACTGTGGATGGGGCGGTTATCCGCCCGCGAGACATCGTCCATGGCGGCGCCATCCTTGAGCTGACTGCCGAGCAGGAAGCTCAGGGCGAATGGGTCGCTCAAGACATTGCCCTGGACATCGTCTACGAAGACGACGACATCCTGGTGATCAACAAGCCTGCGGGCCTGGTGGTGCACCCGGCTGCCGGTCACGCCGACGGCACCTTGCTCAACGCCTTGCTGCACCATGTGCCGGACATCATCAATGTGCCCCGCGCCGGTATCGTGCATCGCCTGGACAAGGACACCACCGGTCTGATGGTGGTGGCCAAGACCATTCAAGCGCAGACGCAGCTGGTTACACAGTTGCAGAGCCGCAGCGTCAGCCGGATCTACGAGTGCATCGTGATTGGTGTGGTGACAGCCGGTGGCAAGATCAATGCGCCCATCGGTCGTCACGGCCAGCAGCGCCAGCGCATGGCCGTGATGGAAGGTGGCAAGCAAGCCGTCAGCCATTACCGCGTACTCGAGCGCTTCCGCTCCCACACCCACGTGCGGGTGAAGCTGGAAACCGGTCGAACGCACCAGATTCGCGTGCACATGGCGCACATTAACTACCCGTTGGTCGGAGATCCCGCCTACGGTGGTCGCTTCCGCATTCCGCCGGCCGCCAACCCGACCATGGTCGAATCCCTGAAAAACTTCCCGCGTCAGGCGCTGCATGCGCGTTTCCTGGAACTGGATCATCCGACCACCGGTAAGCGCATGAGCTGGGAATCGCCGTTGCCGGAAGACTTCGTCTGGCTGCTGACCCTGCTCAAGCAAGACCGTGAGGCGTTCATCGGATGAGTGACTGGCTGATTCCTGACTGGCCCGCGCCGGCCGGGGTAAAAGCCTGTGTTACCACCCGTGCGGGCGGCGTCAGTGTGGCGCCGTTCGACAGCCTCAACCTCGGCGATCACGTCGACGACCGCCCTGAAGCGGTTGCCGAGAATCGCCGTCGTCTTACCGATCATTTCTCCATTCAACCGGCCTGGCTGCAGCAGGTCCACGGCATTGCCGTGGCCCATGCCGACCCAAGCCAGGTGGTCACTGCCGATGCCAGTTGGACATCGACCCCCGGCATTGCCTGTGCGGCGATGACGGCTGATTGCCTGCCGGCATTGTTTTGCGACCGTGCCGGCACTCGCGTTGCTGCAGCCCATGCCGGTTGGCGCGGGTTGGCGGCGGGCGTGCTGGAAGCCACCCTCGACAGTCTGGCGGTTCCCCCTGCCGAGGTACTGGTCTGGCTCGGTCCGGCCATTGGTCCACAAGCGTTTGAAGTTGGCCCCGAAGTGCGCGAAACCTTCGTGCAGCAACTGCCTCAAGCCGCAGAAGCCTTCGTGCCAAGTCAAAACCCCGGCAAGTTCATGGCCGACATCTATATGCTGGCGCGTTTGCGTCTGGCGGCCTGCGGTGTCACGGCAGTCTATGGTGGCGGATTTTGCACCGTGACCGACCCACGCTTCTTTTCTTATCGCCGTGCGCCCCGCACCGGCCGATTCGCCTCCCTTATCTGGCTTGAACGCTAAACTCCTCTGACCTGCGTCAACGTCACGACGCTTGAAACTCCCAGAATCGACCGCATCTATTGTGTTATCTGGCAGGTTTCTTCATTCAGGATGTTTTATAGGTCCGGCCTGCTCAAAAGGAAGGTGACCCATGCGTATAGACCGTTTAACCAGCAAATTGCAGTTAGCGTTGTCCGATGCCCAATCCCTGGCTGTCGGCCACGATCATCCGGCCATTGAACCGGTGCATTTGATGCAAGCCTTGCTCGAACAGCAGGGCGGCTCGATCAAGCCCCTGCTGATGCAGGTGGGCTTCGACGTCAACAGCCTGCGTAAAGAGCTGACCAAAGAGCTCGACCAGCTACCGAAAATCCAGAACCCGACCGGCGACGTGAACATGTCGCAGGATCTGGCGCGCCTGCTCAACCAGGCCGACCGTCTGGCGCAGCAGAAAGGCGACCAGTTCATTTCCAGCGAGCTGGTGCTGCTCGCCGCCATGGACGAGAGCAGCAAGCTCGGCAAGCTGTTGCTCGGTCAGGGCGTGAGCAAGAAAGCCCTGGAAAATGCGATCAACAACCTGCGCGGCGGCGAGGCTGTCAATGACCCTAACCACGAAGAGTCCCGTCAGGCCCTGGATAAATACACCGTCGACCTGACCAAGCGTGCCGAGGACGGCAAGCTCGATCCGGTGATCGGCCGTGACGATGAAATTCGCCGGACCATCCAGGTGCTGCAACGTCGTACCAAGAACAACCCGGTGCTGATCGGTGAGCCTGGCGTGGGTAAAACCGCCATCGCCGAAGGCCTGGCCCAGCGCATCATCAATGGCGAAGTGCCGGATGGCCTCAAGGGCAAGCGCCTGTTGTCCCTGGACATGGGGGCGCTGATTGCCGGTGCCAAGTATCGCGGTGAGTTTGAAGAGCGGCTCAAGGCGTTGCTCAATGAACTGTCGAAGCAGGAAGGGCAGATCATTCTGTTCATCGACGAACTGCACACCATGGTCGGCGCCGGCAAGGGCGAAGGCTCGATGGATGCGGGCAACATGCTCAAGCCGGCCCTGGCCCGCGGTGAGCTGCACTGTGTGGGCGCCACGACGCTCAACGAGTACCGCCAATACATAGAGAAGGACGCCGCTCTCGAGCGACGCTTCCAGAAAGTGCTGGTGGATGAGCCGAGCGAAGAAGACACCATCGCCATCCTGCGTGGCCTCAAGGAGCGTTATGAGGTTCACCACAAGGTGGCGATCACCGACGGCGCGATCATTGCCGCGGCCAAACTCAGTCATCGTTACATCACTGACCGGCAGTTGCCGGACAAAGCCATCGACCTGATCGATGAAGCTGCCAGCCGCATCCGCATGGAGATCGACTCCAAGCCGGAAGTCCTGGACCGTCTGGAGCGTCGCCTTATTCAGTTGAAGGTGGAATCCCAGGCACTGAAGAAAGAAAGCGACGACGCGGCGAAGAAGCGTCTGGAAAAACTGCAGGACGAAATCGCTCGTCATGAGCGTGAGTACTCGGATCTTGAAGAAATCTGGAATTCGGAAAAAGCCGAAGTCCAGGGCTCTGCGCAGATCCAGCAGAAAATCGAGCAGTCCCGTCAGGAGCTGGAAGCGGCCCGCCGCAAAGGCGACCTGAACCGCATGGCCGAGTTGCAGTACGGGGTGATCCCGGACCTGGAGCGCAGCCTGCAAATGGTCGACCAGCATGGCAAAAGCGAGAACCAGTTGCTGCGCAGCAAGGTGACTGAGGAAGAAATCGCCGAAGTCGTATCGAAGTGGACCGGTATTCCAGTGTCGAAGATGCTCGAAGGCGAGCGCGAAAAACTGATGAAGATGGAAAGCCTGTTGCACCAGCGTGTGATCGGCCAGGATGAAGCGGTAGTCGCGGTTTCCAACGCAGTGCGGCGTTCCCGTGCCGGGTTGTCCGACCCGAATCGCCCGAGCGGCTCGTTCATGTTCCTCGGCCCGACCGGTGTCGGTAAAACCGAGCTGTGCAAGGCGCTGGCCGAATTCCTGTTTGATACCGAAGAGGCGATGGTGCGGATCGACATGTCCGAGTTCATGGAGAAACATTCCGTGGCTCGCCTGATCGGTGCGCCACCAGGCTACGTGGGGTATGAAGAGGGCGGTTACCTGACCGAGGCCGTGCGTCGCAAGCCGTATTCGGTGATCCTGATGGATGAGGTCGAGAAAGCGCACCCGGATGTGTTCAACATCTTGCTGCAAGTGCTTGAAGACGGTCGCCTGACCGACAGCCATGGCCGCACGGTGGACTTCAAGAACACCGTGATTGTCATGACCTCCAACCTGGGGTCGGTGCAGATCCAGGAACTGGTCGGTGATCGTGAGGCGCAGCGTGCAGCGGTGATGGATGCGATATCCAGCCACTTCCGGCCGGAGTTCATCAACCGGGTCGACGAAGTGGTGATCTTCGAGCCGTTGGCGCGGGATCAGATCGCCGGCATTACCGAGATCCAGTTGGGTCGTCTGCGCAGCCGCCTGACCGAACGGGAGCTGAAGCTTGAACTCAGCCCTGAAGCCATGGACAAGCTGATCGCGGTCGGTTACGACCCGGTGTACGGCGCACGGCCGCTCAAGCGAGCGATCCAGCGCTGGATCGAGAACCCGCTGGCGCAGCTGATCCTTTCCGGTCGATTCATGCCGGGCGATACCGCTCACGGTGTGGTGGAAAACGACGAAATCGTCTTCGTCTGATCCAGATCGGCAACAAAATTGAAAAGGCCTCGCATAACGAGGCCTTTTTTTCATTAGGCTGTTGAACTCAAAGGAAAAGGCTTGTAAAGTGCGCCCCGCAGTAAGTCACCCGCCAGGGTTTCCGCTCCCCAAGCAGGAATCCAAAATAAGTTGCAAATCATTAACTTGAAAGCAATTTAGGGGGTTGACAGAGGTTCTGAAGATTGTAGAATAGCGCGCCTCAGACACACGAACGCAGCGATGCAAACGGGTTGAAGAGAACGCAGTAAAGCTTCAAAGTTGTAAATTGAAATGTGTAGTTCCGTGATAGCTCAGTCGGTAGAGCAAATGACTGTTAATCATTGGGTCCCAGGTTCGAGTCCTGGTCACGGAGCCAATTTCAAACCGGGGTATAGCGCAGTCCGGTAGCGCGCCTGCTTTGGGAGCAGGATGTCAGGAGTTCGAATCCCCTTACCCCGACCATTTTTGGGTCGTTAGCTCAGTTGGTAGAGCAGTTGGCTTTTAACCAATTGGTCGTAGGTTCGAATCCCACACGACCCACCATTTTTGAAACCAGGTAACACTGGAATCGAATCTTAAGATCAGACGCCAAAAGCTCTGTTCGCAGAAGGCGCCTCTCGAAGGTGCCTTTTTTTTACCGGGGTATAGCGCAGTCCGGTAGCGCGCCTGCTTTGGGAGCAGGATGTCAGGAGTTCGAATCCCCTTACCCCGACCATATTAAAAATCCTCGTATCGAAAGATACGGGGATTTTTTTTGCCTGCGAGAAACTCAGGGTGTCGCAAAACCAGTGTGGGAGCGGGCTTGCTCGCGAAAGCAGTGTGTCAGTCGACATAAATGCTGAATGACATGGCCTCTTCGCGAGCAAGCCCGCTCCCACAAGGGGGGGTTAGTGCAGCTTGAGCCTTGGCTCGGTGCCACGTCCGATCTTGCTACCGAGCATCAGCATCGCCGTGCGGAACGGTCCGTACAACGCCATCTGGTGCATGCGGTACAGCGACACGTAGAACATCCGCGCCAGCCAGCCTTCGAGCATCACGCTGCCGGTGAGGTTGCCCATCAAGTTACCCACAGCCGAAAAACGCGACAGCGAGATCAGCGAGCCGTAGTCGGTGTACTTGTACTCCGGCAGTGCCTTGCCTTCGATGCGCAGTTTCAGCGATTTGGCCAGCAACGAAGCTTGTTGGTGAGCGGCCTGGGCACGTGGCGGCACATTGCGGTCGCTGCCTGGTTGAGGGCAGGCGGCGCAGTCACCGAACGCGAAGATGTTCTCGTCGCGGGTGGTTTGCAGGGTTGGCAGCACTTGCAGCTGATTGATGCGGTTGGTTTCCAGACCATCGATGTCCTTGAGGAAGCCCGGTGCGCGAATCCCCGCGGCCCAGACTTTCAGGCTGGCCTTGATTTCGTTGCCGTCGGCGGTGATCAGGCTGTCCGCCGTCACTTCGCTGACAGCGGCATTGGTCATGACGTTGACCCCGAGTTTCTCCAGGGTTTTATGCACAGGTCCGCCAATCCGCTCTGGCAGCGCCGGCAGGACTCGTGGTCCGGCTTCGATCAGGGTGATGTGCATGTTTTCCGGCTTGATCCGGTCCAGGCCATAGGCCGCCAGTTCATGGGCGGCGTTGTGCAGCTCGGCGGCCAGCTCGACCCCGGTGGCACCGGCACCGACGATGGCCACACTGATTTGCTCGACCGTGTCGGTCTGACCGGCGTGAGCCCGCAGGTAGTGGTTGAGCAGTTGCTGGTGGAAACGCTCGGCCTGTTTTCGGGTGTCGAGGAACAGGCAGTGTTGTGCGGCGCCCTGGGTACCGAAATCGTTGGTGGTGCTGCCGACGGAGATTACCAGCGAGTCGTAAGGCACTTCGCGGGCTGGCACCAGTTCCATACCGGTTTCGTCATAGGTGGCGGCCAGCTGGATTTTTTTCTTCGCGCGATCGAGTCCGCTCATGCGCCCCAGCTGGAACTCGAAGTGGTTCCATTTGGCCTGGGCGACATAGTTGAGTTCGTCTTCGGAAGAGTTCAGGGAACCGGCCGCCACTTCGTGCAACAACGGTTTCCAGATGTGGGTCAGGTTCGCGTCGACCAGCATCACACTGGCCGTGCCACGCTTGCCCAGAGTCTTACCCAGACGGGTAGCCAACTCCAGACCGCCGGCGCCGCCGCCAACGATGACAATACGATGAGTCATGGGGATATCTCGCAAGGCTAAAAGAAATCGGTGCAATTACCCGAGCGAGCGCAAGGCAGCTCATAGCGTCAGGTAACTGATAAGGCGGCTCAACAGGCCCAGACCAATGGTCACTGCCAATACCAGTACAAGGAGCATCCACGGCCGGAAAGGCCGGCGCTCGACTTGGTGCTGGGACAACTGCAGGTACTCTTCGACATGCTTTTGGTCGTCGGGGTTCAGGCGGCTGGTCATAAAGGCCTCGTCAGGTAGACGTAGCTAAATGTGTAGAAGCTACAGGCTGATTTAACGAACGTTGAACGGAGCATAGCCGCTGTCCGCAAGGGGCTCGACGCTCACCGTATCGTCCAGGCGAATGATTCCACTTTGTAACACTCGGGCAGTGATTCCGCCATGTCCGCGCACGGCCTGAAAGGTGCCGATGCCCAGGTTGCTTTCAAGACGCGCGCAGGGCTGGCACCAGCCGGTGGTTTCGAACGTTGCCTGGCCAATCCGGAAGCGGCGGCCCTTGAGGCTGAACAGATTGATGCCACTGATAACGAGATTGCGCCGTAGATCTTCAGGCCTGACCGGATGATCGTGCGCACGCCCCATCAACGAACTGATCACCGCCAGGTGCTCCCACTGAATCAGCGTGACCTGCCGCGCATTGCGCACGCCGGGGCGGGCGTGGTCGCCGGTCAGGCCGGCCTCGAGGCGCGCTTCCACGGCCTCGAGTGCAAGCATCGGCGAATGTGATTGCGGGCGCACGCCGATCCAGCGTACGCGTCCTTGTTGCGGCACCTCGGCGATCAGTTCCTGCAACGGGCTCACAGGCTGATCCCGACGTCAAAAACAATGCTGCGCCCCAGGTTGCTGCGCAAGAAGTCCGGGGCATCCGGGTGAGCGAACAGAACGCGGGCAAATGTCGGCCCGACCAATGACAGCGAGCGCCAGCCCTGGCGCAGGTATTCGGTCGGCGGCGGGAAATGGCTGTTGAGATCCAGCACTTCGCGTTTGAGGCTGGCGAAGGCAATGATGTCCAGTTCACCCAGATCCATGCCGCGTTCTTTGTAGTTGTGCGCTTTTTTGCGCAAGGTCGGCGCCAATCGCAGCAAGAATTCGTTGGCGGGGATGCGTCGTGGCTTGGCCTCGCGGCGCACCAGTTGGCTCAGGGAAAACGCGCTGCGCCGGCGTTGCAGTTCGTCGCGCCATTCATCGTTGAGGCGCCGGCCTTCGTCGAGCACGAAGAACACCTCGAAACTGGCATCGCGAAACAACACATCCGGTGGCTCCCCGGCGGGGGTGAATTCATCGGCACGATAGGGAATGTTCAAGCCTTGCAGCAGGCGCTGGCAAACCCAACGCTCACGCTCCCATTTGCGGGCGTTGGACAGGAACGCGTTGGCTTGCTCGGCCGCGATGGTCAGCAGGCGTAAATAATCTGAGTCATCCATAGGCCCAAGCTTAGCGTTCAAATGTGATCGCAAAGAAGACAATTTGTCGGAGAGGGCCAACGCCTCCCGTTCCCAGGCCCGTTTCAGGGCCCTGCACAAAATGGATAGAGATCTGCGCGCACTGGATATTGCCACGTATCGGGTGGCTCTACCCTCGGCTGTACGGACGTAAGCCGTGTTACCGACGCTCAAAAAAAACAACAACAAGAGACATATGCCATGCGCAAGATCGACGTACATGAGGTTATCGACAACGCTCGCTTCAACCGCTTTCACTGGATGGTGCTGTTCTGGTGTGCCCTGATCATCATCTTCGACGGTTACGATCTGGTGATCTACGGCGTGGTCTTGCCGATGCTGATGAAAGAGTGGGGGCTCAGTCCTTTGCAAGCCGGTGCACTGGGCAGCTATGCACTGTTCGGCATGATGTTCGGCGCGCTGTTCTTTGGCCCGTTGTCGGACAGGATCGGCCGCAAGAAGGCCATCACGATCTGCGTGATGCTCTTCAGTGGCTTCACCGTGCTCAATGGTTTCGCACGAAACCCCACCGAGTTCGGCCTCTGTCGCTTCATTGCCGGGCTCGGCATTGGCGGTGTGATGCCTAACGTCGTGGCACTGATGAACGAGTACGCGCCGAAAAAAATCCGCAGCACTCTGGTCGCGATCATGTTCAGCGGTTATTCGGTGGGCGGCATGCTGTCCGCCGGACTGGGCATTGTGCTGATCCCGGGTTTCGGCTGGCAGTCGGTGTTTTACGTGGCGGTCCTGCCTTTGCTGTTATTGCCGCTGATCATGTATTTCCTGCCCGAATCGGTGGGTTTCATGTTGCGTCAGGGGCGTAATGAAGAGGCGCGCAATATTCTTGAGCGGATTGATCCGGCCTACGTCGCGCAAACGTCTGACCAATTGCACATGGCCGAAGTGAAAGGCACGGGCACTCCGGTGTTGCAGTTGTTCCGTGAAGGCCGTGCGCTGCGCACGCTGATGCTGTGGCTGGCGTTTTTCTGCTGCCTGTTGATGGTGTACGCGCTGAGTTCCTGGCTGCCAAAACTGATGGCCAACGCCGGTTACAGCCTGGGTTCGAGCCTGTTGTTCCTGCTGGTGCTGAACTTCGGGGCGATCTTCGGCGCGGTCGGTGGCGGGGTGCTGGGCGACAAGCTCAATCTGCCGAAAGTGCTGGCGGTGTTTTTCGCCATGGCGGCGGTGTCGATCACTCTGTTGGGCTTCAACAGCCCGATGCCGGTGTTGTACCTGCTGATCGCCGTTGCGGGTGCCACCACCATTGGCTCGCAGATTCTTTTGTACGCCTGCGCTGCGCAGTTTTACTCCATGACGATTCGCTCTACCGGTCTGGGCTGGGCGTCGGGCATTGGGCGCAACGGGGCCATCGTCGGTCCGCTGCTGGGTGGTGCATTGCTCGGGATCAGCTTGCCCCTGCAACTGAACTTCATGGCGTTTGCCTTGCCTGGCGCGGTGGCGGCCCTGGCCATGACCGTGTTCGCCGTCAGCAGCCGACGCAGCGCTGCTGGCGTCAGCCCAGCGTTGTCAACGACCGGTGCCTGAATCATGAAAGCGTTTTTCCAGGACTTCTCGTTGTCAGCCGCCGTGGCCGGATTCATTGCCACGGTGATTTCCTATGCCGGCCCGCTGGTGATCATCTTTCAGGCGGCAGAAGCGGCACATCTTTCGCGGGAAGTGCTGTCGTCCTGGATCTGGGCGATCTCCATTGGCAGCGCTGTGCTCGGTATCGCTTTGAGCCTGCGCTACCGCGTTCCGGTGATCATCGCCTGGTCGGCGCCGGGCTCGGCGTTGCTGGTGACGCTGTTGCCGGAAATTTCCATGGCAGAGGCGGTGGGGGCTTATCTGGTCAGCAGCCTGATCATTTTCGTGGTCGGCATCTCGGGCGCTTTCGACCGGATCATCGACAAGCTGCCCGCAGCCATCGCGGCGGCGATGCTGGCGGGAATCCTGTTCAGTTTCGGCACCGGGTTGTTTGTGTCGATGCAGCACAAGCCGTTGCTGGTCCTGGCGATGTTTGCCTGCTACCTGATCTGCAAGCGTGCGATGCCGCGTTATGCGGTGATGATGGTGCTGCTGGTGGGTTGTTCGATTGCCGCGTTCACCGGTGAATTGCATCGTGAAGCACTGGTGATCGGCCTGGCCACGCCGGTGTGGATCACGCCCGAGTTCAGCCTGGGCGCGATCCTGAACATCGCCTTGCCGCTGGTGATGGTGGCGCTGACCGGTCAGTTCGTGCCTGGCATGGCGGTGCTGCGCGCCAGTGGGTATCCAGTGCCGGCGAGCCCGATCATCGCCAGTAGTGCGCTGGGCACGGCATTGCTGGCGCCGTTTGGTTGCCATGGACTGAATCTGGCGGCGATCACCGCGGCGATCTGCACCGGTCGCGAATCCCACGAAGATCCTCGCAAACGCTACGTGGCCGGGGTCGTCGGCGGCCTGTGCTACCTGCTGCTGGGGATCTTCGGCGCCACGTTGGTCTCGCTGTTTTCAGCATTCCCCAAAGAGTTGATCGCGGCGCTGGCCGGGCTGGCCCTGTTCGCCGCCATTGCCGGTGCGTTGACGGGCGCAATGGCGGTGCCGAGCGATCGCGAAGCCGCGCTGGTGACCTTTCTGGTCACGGCTTCGGGCATGTCGTTGTTCGGTTTGTCCGCGGCGTTCTGGGGGCTGATTTTCGGCATGGTCACCCATGTGCTGTTGAGCACCCGTCGTTCCGTTCCCCGTCGCAAATCCACTGCAACTGAAGTCCTTCAATCAGTCGATCAATAACAATAAGAGAAAAACGATGAAACAGATTCTCCCAACAACCGGTTCGGCGTTGTCCCTGGCTGTCGTCTCGGGTTTTTCCACGGGTGCGATGGCGGCTGAAACCGGCTTTGTCGAAGACACCACCGCGACGTTGCAGGCGCGCAATTACTACTTCAGCCGTGACTATTCCGACATCGTCGGCGCGAACCGGCAATCGAAGGCCGAAGAGTGGGCCCAGGGTTTCATCCTCAACGTGAAGTCCGGATACACCCAGGGCACCGTCGGGTTTGGGGTGGATGTCATCGGCCTGCTCGGCCTCAAGCTCGACAGCGCTCCGGACCGGACCAATACCGGTTTGCTGCCGGTGCAGGATGACGGCCGCGCGCCGAACGACTACAGCCGCCTGGAGGGCGCGTTGAAGATGCGCTACTCCAGAACCGAGCTGAAAGTCGGTGAGCTGCAGCCCAATCTGCCGGTGTTGGCATTCAGCGATATTCGCCTGCTGCCACCGAGTTATCAGGGCGCAAGCATCACCTCCAACGAGATCAATGGCCTGACGGTGCAGGGTGGTCACTTGAGTTCAACCAGCCTGCGCAACGAAGCCGGCGACGAAAAGATGCAAGCGATGCTGGGTCACGTGCCGCAGCGTCAGGTCAGCAGTGACGGTTTCAATTTTGCCGGCGCTGATTATGCGTTCAATGACAAGCGCAGCTCGGTCAGCGCCTGGTACGGGCAACTGGAAGATATCTACAACCAGCGTTTTCTGGGTTTAAAACACAGTGAGCCAGTGGGCAACTGGATCCTTGGCGCCAACCTCGGTTACTACGATTCGCGCGAGGACGGCAAAAAACTGCTGGGCAATATCGACAACCAGGCGTTCTTCTCGTTGCTGTCGGCCAAGCGTGGCGGCCATACGTTTTACGTCGGCTATCAGGGCATGTTCGGCGACAGTGCATTTCCACGGGTATTTGCCAACATCTCGCCTCTGGGCAACGAAGTGCCGACCTATGAGTTCGCCTTCACCGATGAACGATCCTGGCAGGCGCGCTACGACTACGACTTCGCAGCGCTAGGCGTACCGGGGCTGACCAGTACCGTGCGCTATATCAGCGGCAACAATGTCGATACCGGAAAGGGTTTCGAAGGCAAGGATCGCGAGCGTGACCTGGACATCGGCTATGTGTTGCAGAGCGGCAGCTTCAAAGGTCTGGGCATTCGCGTGCGCAATGCGATGGCGCGTTCCAACTACCGCAGTGACATCGACGAGAACCGCTTGATCCTCAGCTACACGTGGACCTTGCTGTGAGCCCATCGATCACAGGTTGCTGGTGCAATCACCCATGACGTCGTAGGTCACGCGGTGGGTCTGGCCCTGATGATCGACATACACCATGGTCGCCGGTACGACCCCGCACGCGGTCGCGGTGTCCGACACAGAAACCACGCTGGCGATGTCCAGTGGCTGCGCCGGGTTGTACAGGACCGCGAGGGGCTCGTTGTCGGCGGCCATGGCCGAGGTGGCGATGACGGTCAGCAACAGGCTGATCAACGTTTTCATGTTGGCGTGCTCCGTGTCGGTTCTGATGTCTGAATTTTAGTCTTTGCCACCGACGGATAAAGGGGCGAACGGCGGATGCAGCCTTACATAAAACGTAACAGTCATCGCCCGAGGGGGGCTTATGGACGTGCTTAACAACTTGCGTGTGTTCATCCGGGTGGTGGACTGCGCCAGTTTCACCGGGGCTGCCGATGCGCTGGATCTGTCGACCGCGCAGGTATCCCGATTGGTGGCGGATCTGGAGGAACATGTACAGGCGCGTCTGCTGCAACGCACCACGCGGCGCTTGAGCCTGACCGATGCCGGCGAACGCTTCCTGCTGCGCAGCCGGCAAATCGTCGAAGCCATGGATGAGGCGACGGCTGAGGCTCGTGGCGCTCATATCAATCCGGCCGGGCGCCTGCGGGTGCACAGCATGAACGGCCTGGGTATGCTGCTCACGCCGTTGATCGCCCGCTACAGCGAGCTTTATCCCGATGTGGTGTTCGAGCTGACCTTGTCGCAGCGCAATCCCGATCCGCTGGAGGAGGGGCACGATGTGGTGATTTCGATAGCTCCGGAACTTGCCGACTCGCAAATGGTTGCGCAGGCCGTCGGGCAAATCTACAGCGTACCCTGTGCCTCCCCGGACTATCTGCACCACCGGGGCGTGCCGCAGCATCCGCAGGCGCTGAGCGATCATCAATGCCTGCGCATGCTCGACCCGCTGTACAGCGATCAATGGCTGTTCCAGGACGAGCACGGCGAGCACGCCGTCAGCCCGGCCAAGACCTTTCAGTGCAATGTTGCCGAGTCGATGGTCAAGGCTTCGGAGGCGAGCATGGGCATCAGCCTGCTGCCTTTCTACACCGCGACGCGGCCCTTGAGCGACGGTACTTTGCTGCGCGTGTTACCTGCATGGCGCCTGCGCGAACGCCATGTGTATGCGTTGTATCCTTCGCGACGCTTTCTCGACGCCAAGGTGCGCACCTGGGTGGACTTTCTCAAGTCTGAGCTACCGAAGCTGTTCGCCGAGCATGACTCGGTGATGAACGATCCGCGGCATTGGGCTTGAAGTCGAAGGGCCTGCGAGCGGCGGTGTAGACTGAGTGTCTGTTGTCTTTCGCCAAGGAGTCGCGCGTAGATATGCACACCAGGGTCAGCGGGCATCGTGCCATGGCGCACACGGGAGTGTGTTGAACCATGATCGGTGCGCAGTTGCTGTCATCGGAAACCCTTGCGGCCGGCTGGCTGATCTATGTGCCGGTGTTGGTCTGGGCGGTTTGTCGTGCGCCGTGGGTTGAACTGTTCACCGACAGCCGTCGTCAGCATCTGCTGTTTGGAACGGTGTTTGCGCTGTTTCTGCTGTGGCTGGTGCGGCAGGATTTCGATACCGGCGTGTCTTATCACCTCATCGGCATGACAGCGGTGACGCTACTGCTGGACTGGCCGCTGGCGCTGGTCGGCGGGTTGGTTGCCCAAACGGGGCTGGTGTTGCTCGGTCGACAGGATGTGGCGGCGGTCGGGGTCAATGGTGCGCTGTTGATTGCGCTGCCGGTGCTGGTCACCGAGTGCTGCGCCATTCTGGTGGAGCGTGCGCAGCCACGAAATCTATTCGTGTATATCTTCGTTTCCGGATTCTTTGCCGCCGCGCTGTCGGCGTTGCTGTGCCTGCTGCTGGGGCTGTGGTTGCTGTGGTTCGATGAGCGTTTCGAAATGCCATATTGGCTCGAGGACTTTGTCGGTTACCTGTGGCTGATCATTTTCCCCGAGGCGTTTATCAACGGCATGATCGTCAGTGCGCTGGTCGTGTTTTGTCCGGAGTGGCTTGAGACGTTCAACCGCACACGCTACCTCTCGGCTCCCTGGAAGGACGACGATCCCAAGTCCTGATCCCCATCAAAACCTGGAATCGCCCACTCGAAGGATCAGTGACGCGGGTCGAAATCACCGCTGAACAACTCGTCCTCGGCATCGGGAGCCACTGGAATCTTGTGTTCTTCGGACGCCCAGGCGCCCAGGTCGATCAGTTTGCAGCGGTCGGAGCAAAATGGCCGGAATTTGCTCTCTGCGCTCCATTCCACGGGGGCGCCACAGGTTGGGCATTCGACGGTTGTTGGTTGGCTCATGACTGGCCTCCACGCAAAGTAAGATAAAAGTGATGCAGGCGTTCGACCTCGCTGTGCAG
Organism: Pseudomonas sp. WT-JTC; assembly: GCF_056711565.1. Lineage (NCBI taxonomy): Bacteria > Pseudomonadati > Pseudomonadota > Gammaproteobacteria > Pseudomonadales > Pseudomonadaceae > Pseudomonas > Pseudomonas sp. WT-JTC. The sequence continues at coordinate 5,727,950 of NZ_CM160042.1, read as the reverse complement.
CCAGGCAAGGTCGCGGTCATTGATCACGACGTCGTCGGCATGGCTCACGCGATCCTGGCGGCTGGCCTGGGCCTTGAGGATTGCCTGGACTTGCTGTTCGCTGGTCTGGTCACGTTGCAAGGTGCGTTCAACCTGCAATTGTTCCGGGGCATCGATCACCAGCACGCGTTGGGTCATGGTGTATTGCCCGGACTCGATCAGCAGTGGCGAAACCAGAATCGCATAAGGCGATTTTGCCAGCGCCAGGTGGTGAGCGATTTCCTCGCCGATCAGTGGATGCAGGAGGGCCTCCAGCCAGCGGCGTTCTTCAGGCACTTCGAAGATCAATTTGCGCAGCGCTGCGCGGTCCAGTTGTCCGTCGCTCTGCAACACGCCGGGGCCGAAGTGCCCGGCGATCAGTGCCAGTGCCGGGCGGCCAGGCTCAACGACCCAGCGAGCGGCATGATCGGCGTCGACCACATGCACACCCAGATCGATGAAGTGCTGGGCGGCCGCGCTCTTGCCACTGCCGATGCCGCCGGTCAGGCCGAGAATCCAGGGTTTTTCCACAGGGCTATTCATTTCAAACCGACAAACTGCCAATAGAGGTCGGTTATTTGACCACCCCAGAGCAACGCAATCCAGCCGGCAATGGCCAGATAGGGACCGAAAGGGATCGGCGTCGAGGTTTTTGCATTGCGCCAGCGCAGCAGCATCATCCCGATAATGGCACCCACCAGCGAGGACAGCAGGATAGTCAGTGGCAAAATCTGCCAGCCACCCCAGGCTCCCAGCATCGCCAGCAGCTTGAAATCACCGTAGCCCATGCCGTCCTTGCCCGTGATCAGCTTGAACAGCCAGAACACCGCCCACAGCACGCTGTAGCCGGCTATTGCACCCCAAAGCGCCTCGTGTAACGACACGAACAGGCCGAAACTGTTGACGATCAACCCCAGCCATATCAACGGCAGCACCAGTACGTCCGGCAATATCTGATGTTCGGCGTCGATCAGGCTCATCGCCAGTAACCCCCAACTCAGGATCAGCATCAGGCAGGCTGGCCAACCGAAGCCGAAATGCCAGGCCACAAACGCCGACAGCGCACCACAGGCCAGTTCGATCAACGGATAGCGCGGGCTGATCGCTGCTGCGCAGGCTGAACAGCGCCCGCGCAACAACACATAACTGAGCAGCGGAATGTTTTCCCAGGCGCGGATCCGGTGACCGCAATGCGGGCACTGGGAATGGGGCAGCAGCAGGTTGTAGGTCGGCACCGGCGTTTCGCCGGGCAGCCCGAGAATGTCATGGGCCTGCACACGCCACTCGCGTTCGAGCATTTTCGGCAGGCGCCAGATCACCACATTGAGGAAACTGCCGACCAGCAGGCCGGTGATTCCCGCGAGAAGGACAAAGGCCAGCGGATAGTGAATCAGGATTTCATTCAAGGGCATGTCAGATCGCTGAGCCGAGTTGGAAAATGGGCAGGTACATGGCAACTACCAGTCCACCGACGATAACACCCAGCACCACCATGATGAACGGCTCCATCAGGCTGGTGAGGTTATCGACCATGTTATCGACGTCGTTTTCGTAGAAATCCGCGACTTTTTCGAGCATACCGTCCAGGGCGCCGGACTCTTCGCCGATGGCGGTCATCTGTATGGCCATGTTCGGAAACACGCCAGAGGTACGCATGGCGAAATTCAATTGCATGCCGGTTGAAACGTCTTGCCGGATGCGCAACACGGCGCGCTTGAACACGATATTGCCGGTCGCACCGGCCACTGATTCCAGGGCCTCCAGCAGTGGCACGCCGGCAGCGAATGTAGTCGACAGTGTACGGGCGAACCGGGCCACGGCGGACTTGTAAGTCAACGTGCCCACCAGCGGCAGTTTCAGCAGCCAGGTGTCCATCCGGTCGCGAAAGGCCGGGGATGTCCTGAGGGCGTGACGCACACCGAAGGCCATTGCGATCAGCGCGCCAAGGACCGTCCACCACCAGGCCTGCATGAATTGCGACAAGCCAATGACCATCACGGTGAAGGCCGGCAGTTCGGCGCCAAAGCTTTTGAACACCGATTCGAACTGCGGTACGACGTTGACCAGCAGAATCCCGGTGACAATCGCCGCGACGAACACCACCACCAGCGGGTAGGTCATGGCATTCCTGATCCTGGCCTTGAGGCTTTCGCTTTTTTCCTTATAGGTCGCGACCCGCTCCAAAAGGGTGTCGAGGGCTCCGGCCTGCTCGCCGGCATCCACCAGGTTGCAATACAGTTCATCGAAATACCGGGGCTGCTTGCGCAGGGCGGTGGCGAAACTGTTGCCGGCCGCGACTTCCTGTTTCAGTTCGTCCACCAGCTGGCGCATGGCCGGATTGTCGAAGCCTTCGCCGATGATGTCGAACGACTGTAACAAGGGCACGCCGGCCCTCATCATCGTTGCCATTTGCCGGGTGAACAGGGCAATGTCCTGGGCCTTGATGCGCTTGCCCATGTTGAAAACCGCTTGGTTTTTCTTGCGAACCTTGCCCGGATTGATGCCTTGTTTGCGCAGTTTCGCCTTGAGCAGTGCCGGGTTTTGAGCGCTGAGCTCACCGGTTACCTTTGTGCCTTTGCGGTCGATGCCTTCCCATGCGTACACGCTGATTTTCGCTGCCTTGACCGCCATGTTCAGTCCTGGGTAATCCGCTTGAGTTGCTCTTATAGCCTAGTCAATCAACGGAGCCAAACCAGCAAGGGTGAGGTGACAAAAAACGTCAGATAGTACTGATCCTCGTCGTATGGAAGGACTTTGCCGCCGCCACGACCCCAGTCAACAGGGGGCTTTTGCCTTGGCACAGGCTGTGCTGCCAAGGGGCAGGTCATGAGCTTTCGACTCATGCATGGAGCCTGTATATGAATCAAAAAGGTTTTACCCTGATCGAGTTGCTCGTCGTGGTGGCGATCATCGGGATCCTGGCAACACTGGGTCTGCCGATGTATTCCAAATACCAGGCTCGGGCCAAAGTCACGGCGGCGCTGGCCGAACTGACTGCGATGAAAGTGCCGTTCGAGGATGTGATCAATCAGGGGGACACCCCGACAATTGCCAACGTGGCGCCCGCCGGCGCGACATCGACTAACCACTGCGCCCTGTCTGTGACGGCTTCGACTCCGGAGGGGGCGGGATCGATCGTTTGTACGTTGCAGAATGCCCCGGGGACGGTCCTGGGCAAAACCGTCGTCCTGACACGGGATGAAACCAAAGGCTGGTCGTGTAAAAGCACCGTATCCCGGGATTACTTGCCGAAAGGGTGTTCCGCGACATGAATCGCTGAATCAAGTCCTGCCATTGCGGTGGTACTGTTCAGTCAAGGATTCTGTAGGAGCGAGCTTGCTCGCGATGGACTCAAGAGCGCTGCGTTCAGTCAGTAAACACGCGGCATCGTTAACGACCATCGCGAGCAAGCTCGCTCCTACAGCGGATCATTACCGCCATTGCGGGGTTCGACCCCTCGTCAAAAGCTTCAGAGAAAGCGTAGAAATTCAGGATCTTAGGAACTTTCCACAAACCCGCAACTTGCATGCAGCGTTTCGGCGTCTCGTGCATTTTGCATGATTCCGAAAATCGGCTTACTTTATAAATTATTGATTTATAAAGGTTTATTCTTTGTTTAAAAGTTGGCACAGCATTCGCAATACCCTTGGTAACCCTGCCGACATGACACCCGGCAGACTTTTCAGAAAAACAGGAGTTACTCGTATGAAGAAGTTCGCTATCGCTGCCGCTACTGCTACCGTGCTGACTCTGACCATGGCAAATGCGGCATTCGCCCAGACCACTCAAGCCACCCAGTCTCCAATGACCCTGGCGGCGGGTGAAATGACCAAGGCTAAAGAAGCTACTTCCGATACCTGGATCACCACCAAAGTCAAAGCCGACCTGATGACCGAAAAAGGCATTCCAGGTACCGACATCAAGGTTGAAACCAACAAAGGCGTGGTATCGCTGTCGTCGACCGCTGCCGTGACCGATTCGCAAAAAGACATGGCTGTGGCCATCGCCAAGAAAATCAAAGGCGTCAAGGCAGTCTCCGCTGACGGCCTCAAAGCCGAATAAGGCAGGCTTCTCGCCTGGACCGGGAGAGGGCGCGACAGACGGGCCGAGTCATACGTCTGTTGCAACCTGAGAGTTCATGCGAGCGGCCAAACGGAGTTTGGCCACCACAGGCCCCGCGCATTTTTGCCGGGGCCTGTTTTATTTACAGCGGTGCCAATCAACGGTGGGGGCGTGCCTGATCAATTGCCGCGTTTGCTGGTGATCTGTTTCAGCCGATTACCTTCGAACCGCAAGTATTGATACATGCCGCCATTCGGTCCGTAGGTCCATTCCTCGACCTGAAACTCCTCGCGCCGGTCTGCACTGCGTTTGTAACCCAGCAAGTCGCGACTGACCGGTTCACCGCACTTTTGCAAGACCTCACTCGAACGATCACCGACGCTGATCAATTGGCTGCCACAGCGCAGGGTATCGGCTGCCCAGGCCTGACTGGCGGCTAGTGCCAGAATCAGGCCTTTCAGCATCTGTCGAATCATCACTCGGCATCCAGATGCATCGGTGTCACCACACGGCCGTCACTTTCTGCCTCGCCCAGATTGGCGTCGATGAAATACACCCGGTCATCTTCCAGCTGGGCCTTGTCGACCAGGTAATCCTTGATGCTGCTGGCGCGCTCCTGGCCCAGTTGGCGCAACAGCACGTCGCTGGAGCTCCAGAACTTGATCACCTCAGCACGCATTTTCGCGGTGCGCTCTTCCTTGCCCAGGTCTTTCCATTCGGCAGGGGGCTGGGTTTTCAGGCGGGTGCGGTAGATACCTTCGAGCAGCGGGCCTTTTTCCCCGTCCGGCACTTCCAGCAACGAAGCCTGGGCCGGGACCTTGTCACCGCGGCGCTGGAGCATTTTGTAGTAGTTGTACTGATACTCACGTTCCAGGCGTTGTTCGGCGATCAACGGGCCATCGCTGCTCTGGGCGGCGGTGCCTTCGATTTCCAGGCGCAGGGCCGGGCGTTCCTTGAGGGCCTTGGACAGTTTGTCCAAAGCGCCTTCGGCGTCCTTGCTCAGGTCGCTGGAACCCGCTGCGAACGACACACTGCCCAGATCTTCCGCGCCCCCACCGCTGACCAGCCCGCCAATGAGCTTGAACGGTGCTGCCGCCGCTTTGACGATCAGGTTGCGCAGGGTCTGCCAGATAATCGGCATGACACTGAACTGGGGGTTGTTCAGGTCGCCGGTCACCGGCAATTCGATGGAGATCTTGCCGTCGACGTCCTTGAGCAAGGCAATGGCCAGTTTCAGCGGCAGGCTCACGGCATCCGGGCTGTCGACTTTTTCACCCAGTTGCAGTTGTTCGACCACTACTTTGTTTTCAGCTTTGAGTTGGCCCTTGGTGATCTGGTAGTGCAGGTCGAGATTGAGCCGGCCCTTGCGGATACGGTAGCCGGCGAACTTGCCGGAGTAGGGCGTCAGTGTGGTCAGTTCCACGCGCTTGAAGCTGGTGGCGATGTCGAGGCTGGCCATCGGGTCGAACGGATTGACGGCGCCCTTGATGGTCACCGGCGCATAGCGATCGACCTTGCCCTTGACGTCGACAGCGGCCGGTTTCGGCTGGCGGCTGTCGATGGTGCCGATCTGCCCGTTGAGTTGCTGGATGGCGGTGGCGAAGTTCGGGGTCAGGCTGAAGTCGGCGAAGTTGGCCGATCCATCATTGATGAAAATGCCGCCAATGTGGATGCCCAACGGTTTTTCGTTGCTGGCCGGTTTGTTCGCTGCCGGTTTTGCCCCGGAGTCCGCCGGCTGCGGAATCAGCAGATCATCGATGTTGGTGGTGCGATCATCGTTGATCATGAAACGCGCATAGGGCTGGAACAGGTTGATCCTGTCGATCGAAAGGCTGTCCCCGTGCTGATAGTTCAGGCCTTCGACAACGACTTGTTGCCACTTGAGGAAGTCGCGGGTTTTCAGGGTGTCCAGGGTATGCAACTGATCGACCTGGGCGCGGCCGGTGATGCCGAAGGCCAGGGGCTCGGTGCTTTTCAGGTTGACTGCCAGATCACTGCCGAGCATGCCGCTGCGCAGTTCAAGGCGAATGAACGGCGTGATGTAGGACTGGGCAACCCGCAGGTCGATGTCCCTGGTCTGTACCTTCAGTTGGGCGCTGACCGGGGCCAGGTTGACCTCGCCGTCGGCGATGATCTTGCCTTGTTTGCCCACGCCGGTATCAAGCTTGAGGGTAAAGGGCGAGCCGTTGAGGCTGTCGAAGTTTTGCAGGTCGAGGTTCAGCGGGCTCAGGTCAAGGGCGACGGCGGGTTGTGCCTTGCGGTCAGCCAGATGCACCCGGTAATCGCGCAACTGTACATCCTTGAGCAGCACCTGCCAGGGTTTGTCGGGCGCGGCCGGATCGGTTTTCGGTGAGTCTGCCGCCGCCGGAGTGCTGGCCGGTTCGGCATCCGCCTTGGCTTTGGCGGTGGGTTTAGACGGTTGGCTGGCGAACAGCTTCTGCCAGTCGAGTTGGCCGTCCGACTCCAGCGCGGCCCAGGTTTCCAGTTTATTGCTGCGGATCTTGCCAACCACCACTTGCTGCCTGGCCAGGTCCACGGTGGTTTCGCTGACGTCCAGCCGTTCAAGCTTCACCAGCGGCCGTCCGTCCGGGGCCTTGATGGCGAAGGGGGCAATGTTGACCGCAACATTGCTCAGCAGCAGCTCGGTGTCCTTGGACAGGTTGAGTTTGTAGTCGGTACTGATACTCATGATGCCGCTTTCGAGGTCCAGTGGCACGGCATCGCGCACATAGGGCCAGAAGGCTTTCATCTTGCCATCGGTGATTTTCAGCTTACCTTCGGAGGCGATCGGGATCAGGCTGAAGTTACCCGTCCAGTCGATCTGTCCACCGTTTGGGCCGACAGCCACCAAGGTCATGTCGGCGCTATCTTCGGGCAAGGTGCTGAGGTTGTTCAGCTCGAAATCGAGCGAGTCGTAGAGAAACTCGATGGGCTCGCTGGGGCGGGCATCTTCAAAATGCACAGCGCCGCCCGCCAGTTTGATCCGCTCGATGCGCAGCGGAAACGGCTTGGCATTCGGGTCGGTGGGTGTGGGTTCGCTCGCTGGCAGTTTGAACAGTCCAAGCAGATTGAGTTTGCCGTCCTTGCTGAACAGGATTTCGGTCTTGGGCTTGTCCAGTTCGACATCGGACAGGTGCACGGCCTTGGTCCACAGGCTGTCGAATTGCAGGTTGGCGTACAGACGTTCGAAACCGACCTGCTCCTTGCCGGGCTCACCGATATTCAAGCCCCAAAGGGTCAGTTCAAGGCTGAACGGATTGAATTCGATCCGCTGGATCGCAGCGGGGGTGGTGGCGTAGTTGGCCAGTTGCTGGTTGGCAACGCGCAACGCGATCCCCGGTAAAATCAGAAAGCCCAGCAAGCTGTAGAGGGCCAGAGCAGTCAACAAGGCGCCGAGGGCGCGAATCAATCCTTTGTACATGTGCGGCTTCATCTGTCTGGATCGGAGTGCGTTGGAGTATGGCACGCGTTTCCGGTTCCGAAGTGATTGGCCTGTTCAGTAAATTTCAGATTTTTCCTGCAGCGCTCAGAGCTGCAGAATCAGGGTTTTCAGCGGTGGTTGCTGATCCATTGACGGGAAGTCGGCGCCTGGCTTCATCACGGTCCACTCACGTACAGGTCGCCCGGCCTTCTCTGCACAGCGCAAAACCTGCTCGCGCCAGTCGTCCATGCTGACTTTCGCCAGGTTGTTGCAGCAGATCAGCACGCCGTTGTCGGCGGTGGTCAGCAGGGCTGGTTTGAGCAGGCTCTGGTAGTCGCGCAGCAGGTCGACGGTGCCGAATGCGCTCTTGGCCCAGGCCGGCGGGTCCAGCAGCACCAAATCGTACTGGCGCTGTTCCAGGCGCTGATAGCTCGGCAGTTTTTGCCCGCGGCGCTGGCTGACCGGCAGGCCGGCCAGTTGGCGAATGGCCGGGAAGTAGTCGGACTGGATAAACTCCATGGTCGGCAACTGCGGATTGAGTAAACCGTTCTCCCGACCGACCGCCAGGTTGCCTTCGGCGAAGTCCAGGTTGCACACCTCGCGCGCGCCGCCGGCGGCAGCACTGAGGCCGACGCCACAGGTGTAGGCAAACAGGTTCAGTACGCTTTTGTTTTTACTGTGATCCTTGACCCAGCCACGGGTGTTGCGCAAGTCGAGGAACAGCAGCGGGTCTTGTCCGGCATGGCGGCCACGCACCCGATAGTTCAAGCCCCATTCGTGGCCAACCAGGTCTTGCAGGGCGGCTTCGTCGGCGCGGTAGACGGTGTCTTCGCGATCGATGCGCGAGTTGCCACGGGAGCGGTCGTTGTAGACCAGCAGGGTGGCAAATCCCAGGTGTTGATTGATCGTTTCGTGCAGTTGCAGCAGCGTCTCGCGCTCCAGCGGCTGGTGGAAACTTTGCACCAGCAATTGCGGGCCGTAGCGGTCGATGGTCAGGCCACCGGCGCCTTCCTGGCTGCCGTGGAACAGGCGATAGCAATCGGTACCTTGCTGGTGCAGTTCGGCGAGCAGGTCCTGGCGTTGATCGAGGGCGGCGCGCAGCGCCTGATTCAAGGAAGACATGCTGGGCGCCTTGCAGGAGGAATTGGGCGCGGGAGTTTAACAGCTTGGAGCACAACCTGGAGCTCGCTCACGATGGTCGACAACGATAACGTGTGCTGTCTGAATGATCGCGTGTTCCAGGCGTTTTTCGCGAGCAAGCTCGCTCCTACAGGCCCATCCGGCGTTTAGCGCGTTGAACCGATCCATTACGCACCGCCCAGCGCAGCATCGGTGCGCTGCGGTTGACGCTGGCGCGGATCAGCTTGCGTTGTAGCGGGTTCTGGCTGACGCCGAGCATGTCACTGGCCCAGTCCGGCAGCAGATCGATCCCGGCCTGCATCATCAAACTGCCGAAAGGCTTGGCCAGGCGACTGGGGGACGGGGCGTTCAGCAGCAGGCGCAGGACCTCACGACTGCGTTCGTCGCACAGCAGTTGTGGACGGATGCGCTTGAGGTAGCCGGCAATTTCCCGCCGAGAACGGGGCACATCGCGGGCGCCCAGGCGTTCGGCGACCAAGGCGATTTCCGCGTAATAGCGATCCTGGTCGGCTGGTGAAAGATGCGGGTTGCGATAGCGCAAATGCGCGGCGAGGAAGTTGCTGACTTCCGCCACGTGCACCCACGTCAGCAATTCGGGATCGCTGGCGGCGTAGGGGCGTCCATCCGGCGCCGTGCCGGTAATCTGCAAATGGATGGTGCGGACTTTTTCGATCAGCCACTCGGCATCCTGTCGAGAGCCGAAGGTGGTGCCGGAGATGAACTGCCCGGTGCGGCGCAAGCGGCCGAGCATGTCTTCACGAAAATTCGAATGGTCCCAGACCCCGGCCAGTGCCAGCGGGTGCAGGGCCTGCAGCATCAGGGCGGCGATGCCACCGATCAGCATGCTGCTGAAATCACCATGGACTTGCCAGCTCACCGAATCTGGCCCGAACAGCCCGGGGTCGCCCTTGGGGTTTTCCAGGTCGAGTTTGCCCAGGGACAAACCGCTCAGGCTCATGATCTGGGTTTCGATGCGGGTGCGGATGAATTCCATGGCCACTCTGTAAATCTGTAGGAGCGAGCAAGCTCGCGATGGACGCTAACGATAACGCATGCTTCCTGAATATACGCGGCGCGTCTGAGTTCATCGCGAGCGAGCTCGCTCCTACAGGGCACAGTCCGTTATTGATTCAGACGTTTGTCGATCAGGCCCTGCACCACGCTTGGATCGGCCAGTGTCGAAGTGTCGCCCAGGCTGTCCAGCTCGTTGCAGGCAATCTTGCGCAGAATGCGCCGCATGATCTTGCCTGAGCGGGTTTTCGGCAAGGCCGGCGCCCACTGGATCAAATCCGGTTTGGCGAAACTGCCGATTTCCTGGCTGACGAGGGCCAGCAGTTGTTTCTTCAGTTCATCGTTGGTCTCGACGCCGTTCATGGGCGTGACGAAGACATAGATGCCCTGGCCCTTGATGTCGTGGGGGTAACCGACTGCAGCGGCCTCGGCGATGCTCTCGTGCAGCACCAGGGCGCTTTCCACTTCGGCAGTGCCGATACGGTGGCCGGACACGTTGATCACATCGTCGATGCGCCCGGTGATCCAGTAATCGCCATCTTCATCGCGCCGCGCGCCATCGCCGGTGAAGTAGTAACCGGGATACGGCTTGAAGTAGGTGTCGACCATGCGTTGCGGGTCGCGATAGACGCTGCGGATCTGCGCCGGCCAGCTGGACTTAATGGCGAGTACGCCGCTGCCGGCGCCTTTGATTTCCTTGCCCTGCTCGTCGAGCAGCACCGGTTGCACACCGAACATCGGATGCGTGGCGCAACCGGGTTTTATCCGCTGTGCGCTGACCAGGGGACTGAGCATGATGCCGCCGGTTTCGGTCTGCCACCAGGTATCGACGATCGGGCAGCGCTCTTCGCCGACCTCATGGAAGTACCATTCCCACGCTTCCGGGTTGATCGGCTCGCCGACGGTACCGAGCAATCTGATGCTTTGGCGCGACGTTTCCTTCAACGGCTCGGGACCTTCGCGCATCAGGGCGCGCAGGGCGGTGGGGGCGGTGTAGAAGATGTTCACCTTGTGCTTGTCGATCACTTGCCAGAAACGCGACGTGCTCGGGTAGCTCGGCACGCCTTCGAAGATCAGCGTGGTCGCACCGTTGGCCAGCGGGCCGTACACGATGTAGCTGTGGCCGGTGACCCAGCCGACATCGGCGGTGCACCAGAACACTTCGCCGTCGCGGTAATCCAGCACGTATTTGAAGGTCATCGCCGCTTGTAGCAGGTAACCGCCAGTGGTGTGCAACACGCCTTTGGGTTTGCCGGTGCTGCCTGAGGTATAGAGGATGAACAGCGGGTCTTCGGCGTCCATTGGTTCGGGCGGGCAATCGTCACTGACGTCGCGCAGCGCCTGGTGATACCAGAGGTCGCGGCCTTCAACCCAATTCACCTGGTTTTGGGTGCGCTCGACCACGATCACGCTGCTGACATCGGGACAGCTTTGCAGGGCCTTGTCGACGTTGTGTTTGAGCGGCACGAATTTACCGCCGCGCACGCCTTCGTCGGCGGTGATCACGGTGCGGCAGTCGGCATCGAGGATCCGGTCGCGCAGGGAGTCCGGGGAAAAGCCGCCGAAGACCACCGAATGCACGGCGCCGATGCGCGTACAGGCGAGCATGGCGTAGGCCGCTTCGGGGATCATCGGCATGTAGATGCACACCCGATCGCCTTTCTTCACGCCACGGCTTTTGAGCACGTTGGCCAGGCGGCAGACGTGGTGATGCAGTTTTTTGTAGGTGATTTGCGTGGATTCGGCAGGCTCGTCGCCTTCCCAGATGATGGCGACCTGATCGCCGCGTTTTTCCAGGTGACGGTCAATGCAGTTGTAGCTGACGTTCAATTGCGCTCCGGCAAACCAGCTGGCCTCACCGGTTTTCAGGTTGTAGCGCTGGACGGTGTCCCAGGGTTTGCTCCAGTCGAGAAAACGCGTGGCCTGTTCGGCCCAGAACGTACTGGGGTGTTCAACGGATTCGCGGTACAGGCGGTGGTAGTCGTCTTGACTCAATTGTGCGGCCCGGCGGACGGCATCGGCTTTGGGGAACGTGCTGATATCGAACATGACGGTTCCTTATGCTTGTTTTGCGACAAGGATAAAGATGCGCCGAGAGATCAATGGGTTCAAGTCAGATGCAAAACAACTGTGGGAGCGGGCTTGCTCGCGAAGACGGCGGTTCAGTCAACAAGGATGTTGAATGTACCGGCCTCTTCGCGAGCAAGCCCGCTCCCACACCGGATGTTTATTGCCCACAGAATTCGGGTTTGATCCAAAGTCTGCGGGCTGTGCCGTCAAATCAACCGCGGTGACGACCGCGGAAGTAGTTGATCAGCCCTTGGGTCGAGGCGTCCTCGGCCGGGGTTTCTTCGCTGCCGACCAGGCGGTTGTAGACGCCTTTGCCCAGCTCTTTGCCCAGTTCCACACCCCACTGGTCGAAGGCGTTGATGCCCCAGATCACGCTTTGCACGAAGACCTTGTGTTCGTACATCGCCACCAGAGCGCCGAGGCGACGCGGGCTGATGCGCTCGACCACCAGAGTATTGCTCGGACGGTTGCCCGGGATCACCTTGTGCGGTGCAAGCTTTTGCACTTCGGCTTCGCTCATGCCTTTGTCACGCAGCTCGGTTTCGGCCTCGGCAAGGGTCTTGCCGAGCATCAGCGCCTGGCTCTGGGACAGGCAGTTGGCGTACAGCCACTGGTGGTGGTCGGACACCGGGTTGAAGCTGACGATCGGCACGATGAAGTCGGCCGGGATCAGTTGGGTGCCCTGGTGCAGCAACTGGTGGTAGGCGTGCTGACCGTTGCAGCCAACGCCGCCCCAGATCACCGGTCCGGTGTCGGTGGACACGGGCTTGCCGTCCTGGCGCACGCTCTTGCCGTTGGATTCCATGTCCAGCTGTTGCAGGTGCTTGGTGATGTTACGCAGGTAGTGATCGTACGGCAGGATCGCATGGCTTTGCGCACCCCAGAAGTTGCCGTACCACACGCCGAGCAAGGCCAGCAGCACCGGCATGTTCTGTTCGAACGGTGCGCTCTGGAAGTGCTGGTCCATGGTGTAGGCACCGGACAGCAATTCCTTGAAGTTGGACATGCCGATGGCCAGGGCAATCGGCAAACCGATGGCCGACCACAGCGAGTAGCGCCCGCCGACCCAGTCCCACATCGGGAAGATGTTCTCTTCGCGGATGCCGAACGCCACCGCGGCGGCGTTGTTGCTCGATACCGCGATGAAGTGGCGATACAGCTCGGCTTCCGAACCACCCTGGGCCAGATACCAGGCACGGGCGGCCTGGGCGTTCTTCAGGGTTTCGAGGGTGTTGAAGGATTTCGACGAGACGATGAACAGCGTGGTCTCGGCGCGCAGCTTCATGGTCAGTTCATGGAACTCGCTGCCGTCGATGTTTGCCAGGTAATGGCAGCGCACGCCTTTCTGGGCGTAGGACAGCAAGGCTTCGGATACCAGCTCCGGGCCGAGGAAGGAGCCGCCGATGCCGATGTTGACCACGTCGGTGATTGGTTTTTCGGTGTAACCACGCCACAGACCATCGTGGATACGGCCGACGAGGTCGGTGATCTGGTTCAGTACCTTGTGCACTTCCGGCATCACGTTGACGCCATTGACCGACAGCTTGTCGCCAACCGGGCGGCGCAGGGCAGTGTGCAGGGCTGGACGGCCTTCGGAAGAGTTGACGATTTCGCCGTCGAACAACGACTTGATCGCACCCTTGAGGTCGACTTCGTTGGCCAGGCCCACCAGCAAGTTGCGGGTCTCGGCGTTGATCAGGTTTTTCGAGTAGTCGAGAAACAGGCCGCAACTGCTGAGGGTGAATTGAGTAAAACGCTGCGGATCGGCATTGAAGGCTTCGCGCATGCTGAAATCCTGCATGGCTTGGCGGTGGTCATTCAACGCTTGCCAGGCAGGCAGAGCGGTAACGTCGTGAGGAGTGCGGTAATACGCCATCGCTGCGGGTTTCCTTATTACTTGAACGGCCTTTTGAACACTAAAAATCCCGGAGCGCTGTGGGTGGGCGTTCCGGTCAACTGCGTCGACACGATTTCATGGCGCAGGGCGAATACAGTAAACCCCGCGCAATGATCTGTCTTGACTTTGTCTGACCTGTTTCCGGTACTTTTTTAACATCAAGTCAGGAATAGTCCGACAAACGGAAGAGACAGGGCTCGGATCAGGCGACCTGGACCGGAATGGCGTTGCTGGTGTGGCTCAGTTCATTGCCCGGTGCCATGTAGAGCATGCGCGGCTTGAAGTTGAGCAGTTCGGCTTCGCTGTAGTGGGCATACGCGCAGATGATCACGCGATCGCCGACCTTGGCCTTGTGCGCTGCGGCGCCATTGACCGAGATCATGCGCGAACCCTCTTCGCCACGGATGGCGTAGGTGGTGAAGCGTTCGCCGTTGTCGACGTTGTAGATCTGGATCTGTTCGTACTCGCGGATGCCGGACAGGTCCAGCCATTCACCGTCGATGGCGCAGGAGCCTTCGTAATCGAGTACAGCGTGGGTGACTTCGGCGCGATGCAGCTTGGCTTTGAGCATGATGGCGTGCATGAGTGTTTCCCAGGTCGGAATCGAACGGCGGGCAGTTTGCCCGAAGGGTTTGTGGGCGGCAATACAGTCTGTTTGGGCACAGATGCCCCTGTAGGAGAGAGCTTGCTCGCGATGGACGTTAACGATTACGCGTATTTCCTGAATGTACGCGGCGCGTCGGAGTTCATCGCGAGCAGGCTCGCTCCTACAGGGGAATTTCGGTGATTAGATCGGCGCGTCGAGGTTCAGGTGCAGGTTGTCGATCAACCGCGTCGTCCCCAGGAACGCCGCCACCAGAATCACCAGGTCCCGATCTTCCGGCGTCGCCGGACGCAAGGTCAGGGCGTGGCGAATTTCCAGGTAATCCGGGCGCAGGCCGGCAGCTTCGAGCTGTTGCAATTTCACGCGGATCAACGCCGGGAAGTCGCGCTCACCTTGCTTGATCGCCCCGGCGATCTCGCTCAACGTGCGGTACACCGCCGGCGCCACAGCCCGCTGCTCTTCGTTGAGGAAACCGTTGCGCGACGACAGCGCCAGGCCATCGGCCGCCCTTACGGTCGGCTCACCGATGATCTGGATCGGCATGTTCAGGTCATGTACCAGTGCGCGAATCACCGCCAGTTGCTGGAAGTCTTTCTCGCCGAAAATCGCCAGGTCCGGCTGGACCATGTTGAACAGCTTGCTGACCACCGTCGCCACGCCTTCGAAATGCCCCGGCCGGCTGGCTCCGCACAGTCCTTCGGACAATTGCGGGACACTGACGCGGGTCTGGCCGGTCATGCCGTCGGGATACATCTCTTCAACAGTGGGGGCAAACAGCAGGTGGCAACCGGCCTGGAGCAGTTTTTCCTGGTCGGCGGCGAGAGTGCGCGGGTACTTGTCGAGGTCTTCGCCTGCACCGAATTGCAGTGGGTTGACGAAAACGCTCGCGACCACGAAGTCCGCCCGCTGGGAGGCTTTGGTCACCAGCGCAACGTGGCCGCTGTGCAGGTTGCCCATGGTTGGCACAAAGGCGATGCGCTTGCCTTCGCTACGGGCACGGGCCACGGCGGCCCGCAGTTCGCGTACGGTTTTTACGGTGTTCATGCAGAGAATCCGTGTTCGATCCCAGGGAAGGTCGCCGCTTTGACTTCAGTCACGTAGGCACTCAGTGCAGCTTCAATGCTGGTCTGGCCAGTCATGAAGTTTTTCACGAATTTTGGCATGCGGCCGGAAATGGACAGCCCCAGCATGTCGTGCAGAACCAGCACCTGGCCATCGGTGCCATTGCCGGCGCCAATACCAATCACCGGGATCTTCACCGCCTGGGTGATTTCTTCTGCCAGTTCGCTCGGGACGCACTCGAGCAGCAGCATTGCCGCGCCGGCCTGTTCCAGGGAGATCGCGTCGGCACGCATCTGCCGCGCCTGGTTTTCGTTGCGGCCCTGGACCTTGTAGCCGCCAAGGATATTCACCGATTGCGGTGTCAGGCCCATGTGCGCGCAGACAGGGATGCCGCGCTCGGCCAGCAGGCGGATCGAATCGGCCAGCCACAACGCCCCTTCAACCTTGACCATGTGCGCGCCAGCCTGCATCAACAGCGCGCTGTTGGTCATGGCTTGCTCGGTGGTGGCATAGGCCATGAAAGGCAGGTCGGCGAGGATGAAGGCATCGCTATTACCGCGTTTTACGGCGGCCACGTGGTAAGCCATTTCGGCGGTGGTGACAGGCAAGGTGCTGTCGTGGCCCTGCAAAACCATGCCGAGGGAGTCGCCCACCAGCAGCACTTCGACGCCGGCCTGATTGCAGGCATGGGCGAAGGTCGCGTCGTAGCAGGTCAGCATGGTGATCTTTTCACCTTTTTGCTTCAGACCTTGCAGGGTGGTCAGGGTAATGGCTGGCATGAAAAGTTCCTCATTCAGGCGCTGTGGAAACTACTGCGAGTAACGCGCGTGATTCTTCGTTAAATACAGGCGCACGCTCTTTTTGTCGTGCTTTTAAGGCCTGGATTGCGCCCTTGAACGCCGTGTTGGCGGCAGCGGGACGCCTATAGTCGTGAGGAGAACGAGGGAAGTCAATTGCGTGTGTTACCGCATTGTTACGGGTGGGGTGTTACCGGGGTAACTGATGCGATTCAGCAGTAGATCTTGTGCGCGACACAAAACCAATGTGGGAGCGGGCTTGCTCGCGAAAGCGGCCTGACAGTCAACTTTCATGTTGAATGTTAACTCGTCTTCGCGAGCAAGCCCGCTCCCACAGGGATTTTGGTCAGGTCGGGGGAAGGCGTTCCAGGCCGACGAACGGGCATACCTTGAGCAGTTCGGCCAGGGTGCGGCCATCGGCCAGTTGCAGATCCGCAGGTGCCAATTCCGCCAGCGGATAAAGCACGAAGGCCCGTTCCTGCATGTGGTAATGGGGAACCTTGAGGCGCGGTTCGTCGATCAGGCGATCACCGAACAGCAGGATGTCGAGGTCCAGCGTGCGTGGCCCCCAGCGCTCGAGGCGCTCGCGACCCTGGCCGTTTTCAATGGCTTGCAAGGCATCCAGCAGTTCCAGCGGCGCCAGCGTGCTCTCAAGAGCAGCCACCGCATTGGTGTAGCGCGGTTGTCCGGGAAGCAGCGAGTCGCTTTGATAAAACGCAGAAACCCCGACCAGCTCCGATTGCGGCAAGTCCGCCAGCGCCTCGACGGCGCTGCGCAGTTGTTCGGCAGGGTCAGCCAGATTGCTGCCCATGCCGATGTAGATGCGTTCCATGGATTACTCGCCCGTAGTGCTCGAAGCACCGGCGGCGCGTTTGCGTTTGGATCCACCGCTGCGACGACGCTTGCGCGGGGCGCCGGTGCCTTCGTCCTTGCCGCTGAGGTCGCGAATCATGTCGCGGCGCTCACTGTCGTTGGCGTCCTGGTAGTCCGTCCACCATTCGCCCAGGCCGTCGGTCTGCTCGCCAGCGCTTTCGCGTAGCAACAGGAAGTCGTAGCCGGCGCGGAAGCGCGGATTGTCCAGCAACAGATCGGCACGCTTGCCGCTGCGGCGCGGCAGGCGTTCCTGCATATCCCAGATCTCGCGGATCGGCATGGTGAAGCGTTTCGGAATCGCGATCCGTTGGCACTGTTCGGCAATCAGTTCGTGCGCCGCTTCCTGCATCGCCGGAATTGGCGGCATACCGCGCTCCTGCAGGCGCAGGACCCGCGCCGGCAGGGCAGGCCAGAGCAGGGCAGCAAACAGGAACGCCGGGGTAACCGGTTTGTTCTGCTTGATCCGCAGGTCGGTATTGATCAGGGCTTCGCTGATCAGGGTGTGGGTGTACGTCGGGTTGTATTCCAGTGCTTCGGCGCTGGCCGGGAACAGTGGATCGAACAATTGCAGGTCGACCAGCATTTCAAACGTATCGGCTGCATGGCCGGAGAGGAACAGCTTGAGTACTTCTTCGAACAGGCGCGCCGACGGGATCTCGCGCAGCATCGGCGCCAGGTCGCGGATCGGTAGGGCGCTGTGTTTTTCGATGCCGAAGTTCAGCTTGGCGGCGAAACGCACGGCCCGCAGCATGCGTACCGGGTCTTCCTGATAGCGTTGCTTCGGATCGCCGATCAGGCGGATCAGGTGATTGCGGATGTCGTGTACGCCATTGGCGTAGTCAAGGATGCGTTCACTGACCGGATCGTAATACAGGGCATTGATGGTGAAGTCGCGACGTTGCGCGTCTTCTTCCAGGGTGCCATAGACGTTGTCGCGCAAGATGCGCCCGCTTTCGTTGCGGGAGGACTGGTTGCTGTCTTCCTCGTCTTCGTTTTGCGGGTGATTGGCGCGGAAGGTCGCGACTTCGATGATTTCTCGGCCGAAGTGGATGTGCACCAGTTTGAATCGGCGCCCGATGATTCGTGCGTTACGGAATTCGGCCCGTACCTGCTCGGGGGTGGCGCTGGTGGCAACGTCGAAATCTTTCGGTGTGATACCCAGCAGCATATCGCGCACGCAACCGCCAACCAGATAAGCCTGATAGCCGGCGCTCTGCAGGCGTTCAACGATATTCACCGCGTAGCGGCTGAATTGCGCCTTTTGCAGCGAATGTTGGCCGCTGTTGAGCACTTCAGGCGTGCTGCGAATGTGTTGCGTAGGACGCTTGGGAGTACGGAATGACTGGAACAGCTTCTTCAGCATGGGATGCACTGTTTGAAGGAATATTCGGCCATAACAGAAGAATGACCGCATGATGGGCGGGGATTCTAGCATTTAGTCGGGGGATGGTGTAGGACACTGTAGGAGCGAGCTTGCTCGCGATGGTCGTGAACGATTACGCGGAAAACCAGATGCCCAGTGTTGCCTGTGGGTTTTTCGCGAGCAAGCTCGCTCCTACAGGTACGGGTACAGGAAGCGGGTAGGGGGGAATCACAGAAACCACAAGGGGAGCCGAAGCTCCCCAAGAAGTAGTTGCATGCTCTATTTTTATTTTTGGTTTTGGGCTTCTTGTTTTTGTTGAGCGCCCTCGCCATGAAGTTTTCCTTCATGACCCTCCCAATCGGGAGCCAAGAGCAAACGGATTGCTTTGGTCGCTGAATTGCAGTGATCTTTCGATCCAACCAGTACAGGCTCTGTCTTGGGACAGTTTTTTGTTGTTCTCGGCCTGGTCGTGGGGCAAGCCCCAAATACAACGCCTCTCCAAAAGAATCAGTTAGCTGCGCCTCTCGCCGTCTTGTTTTTATTGTGCGTGAGTCGATACGTCTTATTTTTATTGTCTTGTGCATTGCTTGTTATTGTTCTTGTACCAAACATATAGCAGGGTGCGTGCCAACTTTTGCGAAACCCAATAAAACAAGGGGTTAGGCCGGTTTGAAGGTATTTCGAAGGCCAAAAAAAACCGGGGCTTCGTTACCGTAAGCCCCGGCTTCTGTTACGTGAAAAAGCTGAGGTAACAGTTTTTTCCACAAAGTCACGTGTTACCCGCACATCAGACAGGCGCGGTTCAGCTCTCGCTGGCCACCCCGGTCTTGCGCCGTGGAATGCCCAGGCGTTGACGGCGCTCCCACAGGCATTTGCGACTGACCCCGAGCTTGCGAGCCAGCTCGGTTTCGGTCATGTGGTCCTGATGCTCGAGAACGAAATGCTGGAAGTAATCTTCCAGGGAGAGGTCTTCGGTCGGCTCGTGGTTGTTGTTGCTGGCATTGCCGTTGCCCTGTTGTGGGGGCAGGCCAATGAACTCGTCGTCTTCCAGGTCACCCAGTTCGATGTCGATGCCCAGCAGTTCGGCAGAAATCTCCGGGCTTTCGCACAGGATAACGGCGCGCTCGACGGCGTTCTCCAGTTCACGAACGTTGCCCGGCCAGGAATAGTGACGAATGGCTTGCTCGGCATCTGCGGCAAACTTCAGGTCGGTGCGGTTGATTCGCGCGCTTTGCCGTGCGAGGAAGGCGTTGGCGATTTCGTTGACGTCGGCACCGCGTTCGCGCAGGGCTGGCAGCTTCAGCGCGATAACGTGGAGGCGATAATACAAGTCTTCGCGGAACTGGCCGATCTTCGCCAGGCTCTTGAGGTCGCGGTGAGTCGCTGCGATCAGGCGCACATCGACTTTTTGCGACTGCACCGAGCCCACGCGACGAATTTCGCCTTCCTGCAATACACGTAGCAGGCGAGCCTGGGCTTCCAGCGGCAGTTCGCCGATTTCATCGAGGAACAAGGTGCCGCCATCCGCCGCTTCCACCAGCCCGGCGCGCCCGGCGCTGGCGCCGGTGAATGCGCCCTTCTCGTGGCCGAACAGTTCGGATTCGATCAGGCTTTCCGGAATGGCCGCGCAGTTCACCGAAATCATCGGCGCCTTGGCGCGTTTGGACAGGTTGTGCAGGGCGCGCGCCACCAGCTCTTTACCGGTGCCCGATTCGCCCTGGATCAGAACGTTGGAATCGGTCGGCGCGACTTTGCGGATCTTGCCGTACAGGTCCTGCATCGGCGGGCACGAGCCGATAATGCCGATTTCACCGTTGCTGTTGTCGGTAGCGGATTTCACCGAACCGTTGGCAGCCTTGCCGGCAACCGCTTCACCACTGGCTTGTGCCGTTTGTCGGTCACGCAGGATTCGTGCGGCGGCTTGCAGCATTTCGTCGTGGTCGAATGGCTTGGCAATGTAATCCACTGCGCCCATTTTCATCGAGTCGACCGCCGAGCGCAGGCTGGCATAGCTGGTCATGATCAGCACTGGCGTGCCTTGGGCGAGCTTGATCAACTCCGTGCCAGGCGCACCCGGCAGGCGCAGGTCGCTGACGATCAGATCGAACGAGGGAATGGTGAAGCGTTCTTGTGCTTCCTGCACTGAACCGGCTTCGCTGACCTGGTACTGGTTACGTTCCAGCAGGCGGCGCAAGGCGGAGCGGATAATGGTTTCGTCTTCGACGATCAAAATGTGCGGCATTGATTCGATACTCTCGACGGTCTCAGTTCACAGCGGACGTCGCTTCGACATGACGCGGCAAGGTAACCCTGATTCGGGTGCCGCGTTGGCTTTGAACATCAGCCGGGCTGTCGATGGTGATTTGTCCATAATGCTCTTCAACGATGGAATAGACCAGTGCAAGGCCCAGACCGGTGCCTTCGCCAGGGTCCTTGGTGGTGAAGAAAGGTTCGAACAATCGGTCCATGATGCTCGAGGGAATACCGCTGCCTTCGTCCTCCACGATCAGATCGACCGTGTGTTCGCCGGCTTCGCTCTTGACCCGTACCGCACTGCCGGGAGGCGAGGCGTCACGGGCGTTTGAAAGCAGGTTGATCAATACCTGGGCCAGCCGTTGCGGGTCGCCTTCGACCCAGTGTTCGGGGTCGCACAGGTTGTAGAACTGCACTTCGAAATTGCGTCGGTTCAGGGCCAGCAGGCCGATGGCATCCTGAGCTACTTCGGCCAGACAGACGGGCTCGTCACTGTGTTGATGGCTGCCGGCATGGGCAAAGCTCATCAGCGACTGGACAATGCGCGATACGCGTTTGGTCTGTTCGAGGATCTGGCCGCTGATTTCCTTCAGCTCACCGTCTTCTTCCCGTTCTTCGCGCAGGTTCTGCGCCAGGCACGCGATACCGGTGATCGGGTTGCCGATTTCATGGGCTACGCCGGCCGCCAGTCGACCGATGCTGGCCAGGCGCTCGGAGTGCACCAGCTTATCCTCGAGCATCTGGGTTTCGGTCAGGTCCTCGACCAGCAATACCAGGCCGCTGTTGCCCGGTGCCAGTGGCTCATCGATGGCCGCTTTGTGCAGGTTCAGCCAGCGGGTCTGGCCATCGAGGGCCAGGTGCTGTTTGTGCAAGTGCTCGTCCGGCAGATTGATGAAACCTTGCAGCAGTTCTTTCCATGGGTCGGCAATGGTACTCAGGCGCGAACCGACCACGCGCTGCGCAGCGATGCCGGTGAGTTCCTCCATGGCCTTGTTCCACATGAGGATTTCCTGATCCTTGGCCAGCGAGCAAACGCCCATTGGCAATTCCTGCAGGGTCTGGCGGTGATAGCGGCGCAGGGCATCGAGTTCGGCGGCCAGGCCTGTCAGGCGCGAGTGGTAGTCCTCGAGACGGCTTTCGATGAAGTGAATGTCTTCGGTGACGTAGTTTTCGCCGCCAGCCTTGTATGGCAGGAACGTCTCGACCATGTCCTGGGCCACGCTCGGCCCCATCAGGCCGGAGAGGTTGGCTTCGATGCGGTCACGCAAGCGGCGCAGGGCATACGGCCGGCGTTCGTCGAAGGGCAGATAGAGGTCGCGCAGTGCCTGTTCCACTTCTTTCTGTGCCGCTTTTGCACCCAACGGTTTTGCAAGCTGCGTGGCGAATTCCTGGGGCGAGGCGGCGTGCAGTTCCCGGCGTTGCGGGCGGCGAACGTTATCCACGGCACAGGCTTCGGCAGCGCTGGCTTCTTCGGTGCTGGCGTTGGTGAATAGCGAGATCAGGGTGAACATCAGCACGTTGGCCGCCAGCGAGGCAATCGCTGCCATGTGCCAGCTGGTGTCATCCAGCACGTAGATCATGTTCAGCAGCGGAATGTAGAAGCCTTGCAGATTGCCGACCAGCGGCAGCAGCATGGTCACCAGCCACACCAGAATCCCCGCCAGCAAACCGGCAATGAAACCGCGGCGGTTGGCGGTCGGCCAATACAGGACCGAGAGCACGCCCGGCAGGAACTGCAAGGTGGCGACGAACGCGACAATGCCGAGGTTGGCCAGGTCCTGTTCTGCACCGAGCATCAGGTAGAAGCCATAGCCGGCCATGATGATCGCGACAATCAGCGCCCGGCGGGTCCACTTCAGCCAGCGGTAGATGTTGCCTTCGGCCGGTGGCTGGTACAGCGGCAGCACCAAGTGGTTCAAGGCCATTCCGGACAGTGCCAGCGTAGTGACGATGATCAGGCCGCTGGCGGCGGAGAGCCCGCCGACGTACGCCAGCAACGCCAGTGCCTTGCTGTTGGCGGCAATGCCGATGCCCAGGGTGAAGTATTCCGGATTGGTGGTGGCGCCCAGTTTCAGGCCGGCCCAGAGAATCAGCGGCACCGCCAGGCTCATCAGCAGCAGGAACAGCGGCAGGCCCCAGCTCGCACTGACCAGCGAGCGCGGGTTGAGGTTCTCGGTAAAGGTCATGTGATACATGTGCGGCATCACGATCGCCGAGGCGAAGAACACCAGCAACAGCGTACGCCACGGGCCTTCCTGCAAAGGTGTGTGCAGGGCAGCGAGTGCGGTCTGGTTTTGCAGTAGCCAGAGCTCAAGTTGTTGCGGACCGTCGAACACGCCGTAAAGCGCATACAGCCCGACACCGCCGAGGGCGATCAGCTTGATCACCGACTCGAAGGCAATCGCAAACACCAGGCCTTCATGCTTCTCGCGGGTGGCGATGTGGCGGGAACCGAAGAAAATCGTGAACAGCGTAATCAATGCGCAGAAGCTCAGGGCCACGCGATTCTGCACCGGCTCGCGGGTGAGAATGCCGATGGAGTCGGCGACCGCCTGAATCTGCAAGGCCAGCAGCGGCAGTACGCCGACCAGCATGAAAATCGTGGTCAGCGCTCCGGCCCAGGTGCTGCGGAAGCGGAAGGCAAACAGGTCCGCCAAAGACGACAGTTGATAGGTGCGGGTGATCTTCAGGATCGGGTAGAGCAACACCGGCGCCAGCAGAAATGCCCCGGAGACACCCAGGTAACTGGACAGAAAACCGTA
Organism: Pseudomonas sp. WT-JTC; assembly: GCF_056711565.1. Taxonomy (NCBI): domain Bacteria; kingdom Pseudomonadati; phylum Pseudomonadota; class Gammaproteobacteria; order Pseudomonadales; family Pseudomonadaceae; genus Pseudomonas; species Pseudomonas sp. WT-JTC. The sequence continues at coordinate 5,704,617 of NZ_CM160042.1, read as the reverse complement.
GCCATACTGATAGGCCAGGCCCACGGTGCCGTAAAACGCCCAGGCACTGGCGTAGACGCCCAGTGACAGGGTGTAGGTCAGCGGGTGGCGAATGATCGCCCGCGGGATCATGCCCCGTTCACTGATCCAGGCCACGCCGAACAGCACCGCCAGGTACGCGGCGCTGATCAGGATCATCTGGGTCAGGCTAAAGCTCATCGGCATCTTTTTGGCTCTGCAGGATGAAGGTCACGACGATCAGAATCAGCCAGAGCAGATAAGGGCGATACCAGGCGCCAGTGGCGTCGATCCACCAATCCATGATGGCCGGGGAAAACAGGTAAATCCCCACTACCAAAAGCAGGACCAAGCGATAGATGTACATCCCGGCCTCTCTTTTTTATGCGCGTGCCCGAAAACGTGCGGCGATGGTAACGGATGGGCGCGCCACTGCAAGTGCGATCACAATAGCTGTGCCTCGGGCAGGTTCAGTGTGCGCGGGATCAATGAAGCATCCCAGTGGGCAATGCCCCAGTTCAACACTTCCCGTGGCGTGGCGTAAGCCAGTTCGGTTCCCGGGTTCTGTCCCAGTGCCCGCAGCGCCCGCAGCAACAGCGGCGTTGCCTGATCCTCGGTCAACGGCGGCGAACGGTAGGATTTACCCAGTTTATTGCCATCAGGCTGAGTAATCAGCGGGATATGCAGATAACGCGGTTGAGGCAGGCCGAGCAGTTCCTGCAGGTAGAGCTGGCGGGGCGTGGAGTCCAGCAGGTCGGCACCCCGAACGATATCGGTGATGCCCTGCCAGGCATCGTCCAGGACCACGGCCAATTGGTAGGCGTAGAGCCCGTCGCGGCGGCGGATCACGAAGTCGCCGACTTCCCGGCCCAGGTGTTGGCGGTATTCGCCCTGCACCCGGTCGAGGAAGTGGTATTCCAGTTCCGGAACGCGCAGGCGGATGGCAGCATCGTCAGTGCCATGGCCGGCATTGCGGCACAGCCCCGGATAAATCCCGTTATACGGTTCCAGCTGTTTGCGTGAACAGGTGCAGGCGTAGGCCAGGCCGTGATTGAACAGGCGATCGATCACCTCGGCGTAGGCATCGTGCCGTTCGCTTTGGCGGACCAGGTCACCATCCCACTCGAAGCCATAGCTTTCCAGAGCCTTGAGAATGGCCGTCTGGGCGCCGGGTTCTTCACGGGGCGGATCAAGGTCTTCCATGCGCATCAGCCAGCGTCCGCCCACCGAGCGCGCGTCAAGGTAGGAGGCCAGCGCGGCGACCAGTGAACCAAAATGCAGGTGGCCGCTGGGCGTCGGGGCGAAACGCCCGATGTAGGTGGGGGAGGTGGTGGCGGTCATCAGGGCAAGGCTACTTATTCCAGGCGGTCGTCAGATTCCTGTAGGAGCGAGCTTGCTCGCGATTGCCGTCAACGATAACGCTGGGAGCCTGGTACCCCGCGGCGTTCTCAGGTTCATCGCGAGCAAGCTCGCTCCTACAGTGATGGCGATTTTAATCGCAACGGGCATCAGCGAATTTTGGAAACAAAAACGGAGCGTTCGCACGCTCCGTTCTTCGTTCAAGTCGCAATTATTTGCCGACTTGCTTTTCCTTGATTTCCGCCAGGGTCTTGCAGTCGATGCACAGGTCGGCGGTAGGGCGTGCTTCGAGGCGCTTGACACCAATTTCGATGCCGCAGGATTCACACCAGCCGTACTCTTCGTCTTCGATCAGCTGAAGGGTCTTGTCGATCTTCTTGATCAACTTGCGTTCACGATCGCGGGCACGCAGTTCGAGGGCGAATTCCTCTTCCTGGCTGGCACGGTCTGCCGGATCAGGAAAGTTGGCCGCTTCGTCCTTCATGTGGTCCACGGTCTTGTCGACACCTTCCATCAGCTCTTTTTTCCACTGATTCAGAACCTTGGTGAAGTGCTTGCGCATGGGCTCGCCCATGTACTCTTCGCCGGCTTTCTGAACATAGGGCTCGAAGCCGCTGATCGTCTGGTTTTGCTGCTTTGCTTGGGTGGACATGAAATAGACCGCCTCTACTCTTGTAATCCATCTGCGCAGGATTGCTCCATCACCGACACCTGCCGGCCCCGCGGCTGCAAGCGGGCGAACTTACCAGATCAACTCGGGCCGCGCTACTCCCGGATGTCGAGCTCGCGGCACATGGTGCTTGCCAATGATGGCAAACCGTTGTCTGGTGGCTCTGGAACCCTGCTCAATTATTGATTTTAGTCAAACCTTGCGTAAGCGCTTGAGTCGTTTGTGGTCGGGGTTATAAGGCCTCTGACCGCTTTAGGTTCTCGCTCGTTCCTGCGCTTGGGTAGAATCGGCTTTTTTCCCCTGTTGAAGGAAGGCCAATGGCTCAGCCCTACAGTGCCCGCAGTCGCGCGATCGAACCTTTCCATGTCATGGCGCTGTTGGCGCGGGCCAATGAATTGCAGGCAGCCGGTCATGATGTGATCCACCTGGAAATCGGCGAGCCGGACTTCACCACCGCCGAACCGATCATCCAGGCCGGCCAGGCTGCGCTGGCGGCAGGGCGGACCCGTTATACCGCCGCGCGCGGTATTCCGGAGCTGCGCGAGGCCATCTCGGGCTTTTATCAGCAGCGTTATGGTTTGAACATCGACCCTCGGCGCATCCTCATCACCCCCGGCGGATCCGGCGCGTTGCTGCTGGCCAGCGCTTTGCTGGTAGACCCCGGTAAGCACTGGCTGCTGGCGGACCCGGGCTACCCGTGTAACCGGCATTTCCTGCGACTGGTGGAAGGCGCGGCACAACTGGTACCGGTCGGTCCCGATGTGCGTTATCAATTGACGCCCGGCCTGATCGAGCGTCATTGGGACCACGACAGCGTTGGCGCATTGGTGGCGTCACCGGCCAATCCGACCGGCACGATCCTGACCCGCGACGAGCTGGCGAAGCTGTCTGTCGCAATCAAGGAGCGTCACGGTCATCTGGTGGTCGACGAGATTTATCATGGCCTGACCTATGGCACCGATGCGGCCAGCGTGCTGGAAGTCGACGACAGTGCGTTCGTTCTGAATAGTTTTTCGAAGTATTTCGGGATGACCGGTTGGCGGCTGGGATGGCTGGTAGCCCCCGACGCTGCCGTCGGTGAGTTGGAAAAGCTCGCCCAGAATCTCTATATCAGTGCCCCAAGCATGGCGCAGTACGCTGCACTGGCGTGTTTCGAGCCAGCAACCATCAGCATTCTCGAAGAGCGTCGCGCCGAATTTGGCCGGCGTCGGGATTATCTGCTGCCGGCCTTGCGGGAAATGGGCTTCGGCATTGCGGTGGAGCCGGAGGGTGCTTTCTATTTGTACGCCGATATCAGCAAGTTCGGCGGCGATGCCTTCGCGTTCTGCAAACACTTTCTCGAAACCGAGCATGTGGCATTCACCCCGGGGCTGGATTTCGGGCGTTACCAGGCCGGGCATCATGTGCGGTTCGCCTATACGCAAAATCTCGAGCGTTTGCAGGAGGCGGTCGAGCGCATTGCCCGTGGGTTGCGGAGCTGGCAAGGCTGATGCGATTTCATCCTCCACTCGAAGAAGGTCGCCTGATTCGTCGTTACAAGCGTTTTCTCGCCGATATCGAAACCGTTGGCGGCGAGTTGTTGACCATTCACTGCCCGAATACCGGCTCGATGCTCAATTGTCAGGTCGAGGGCGGGCAGGTCTGGTTCAGCCGCTCCAACGACCCGAAACGAAAGTTGCCCGGCACTTGGGAGATCGGTGAAACCCCGCAAGGGCGGCTGTTTTGCGTGAACACCGCCCGGGCCAATGGTTTGGTCGAAGAGGCGCTACGCGCGGGCGTCATCACTGAGCTTAACGGCTTTACCGGGCTCAAGCGTGAAGTGGCTTATGGTCAGGAAAACAGTCGCATCGATTTTCGCCTTGATTACCCCGACGGGCCGGCCTACGTCGAAGTCAAAAGCGTGACCCTGGGCTTCGACGGTACGGCGGTGGCGGCGTTTCCCGATGCGGTCACCCAGCGTGGCGCCAAGCATCTGCGGGAGCTGGCCCATTTGGCCAGGGACGGTATTCGCGCGGTGCAGTTGTACTGCGTTTGCCTGACCGACATCGAGGCCGTTCGTCCGGCGCAGGAAATCGATGCGGCTTATGCGCAGGCCTTGCGTGAGGCGGTGGCCTGTGGGGTCGAAGTGCTGGCCTATGGCGTGCGCCTGACCCATGAAGAGATGGTGGTGGATCGACGTCTGGAAGTGTTGCCCGGCGGCTAAAGGCTGATCCAGATCCCTTGTTCATCTTCGCGACAGGCCACGGCGGTCAAGGCTTGCCCCGCGCAAGGGCCGGCGACGCATTCACCGTCTTCGATCAGGAACAGTGCGCCATGGGTGGCGCACTGGATCAGGCTGTTGCTGGGGTCGAGAAACTGGTCGGGATGCCACTCCAGACCGACTCCCCGGTGTGGGCAGCGATTGATGTAGACAAAAACCTGCCCGCTGCGACGCACCGCAAAAAGCTTTTGACCATCGATGTCGAACCCGCGGCTGCTGTCGTTGACCAGCACGGCGCCTGCGCAAAGCAACTTCATGTCTATCCTCGGTCCCGCAGCTCGTGACCGGAGATGTCCGAGCTTGATGGTTAAATGCTACAAATTATCAAATGACCGTCTTGCCCGCTGGGTACAAGTGTCTGTCGTCGAGGATACTTGGCCTGCTCCTTCGATGCCCGGGAAACCTTTAAAGGGAAGCTGTTTATGGGCTTGATCACCCGCGTCGCCGTGATCTGCATGGGGCATCCGTCACCTGATCCGGTAAGTACTTTTCCACAGGCAAAAAAAGACCCGGCAAGAGCCGGGTCAAATAACCGTGATTAGCCTGATGAGGAGATAATCTGAGAGTCCGAACCAAGGGCTTTTCAGAAAATCGACCAGTCTCGCGACCAGTTGTGATAATCATATCGATTCTCATTACCAAGTCAACCGCTGTTTCCCGAATTCTTTTCGAATTGCCGGATTTTCGACTGCAGGCCCCGTAATCATTGGGTGTCAGCTTGCAAGGCTTCAGTAAATTTTGTCGTATCAGTTCTTGTGGCGTGAAGAGATGGCTTCCAGTTGTCTGTTCAACGCCTCCTTGCGCTCAGCAGGTATGTCATTCCAGTGAACGTCCATCAGGGCGCCTTCGATTGCGTACAACAACACCTTGGACGCTCGAAAGCCGCGCGTACGCACGGCCCGATAAGCATCCACCGCCCCGAGGCGACGCAAGTCCGAAGCGCTATGGATGCCCACGGCATGCAGCCATTGCGCTGACGTCTTGCCAAGATTCTTCAGGTGTTGCAGTTCATCATTCATCAAGCCTCCTTGCGATGGCCGAATGGAGATCGTGGGCAATCTTCTGAGGAGTGTAGCCATCAGCAGGAAAAGCGTGATTGTTTGCTCGTTTTCGACGCAAATGCTTCTAAGAGGCGAGTATTGGCAGTGTGTGAAAAGTCTGCGAACGCGGGAGGAAGAGGCGGGGAACAATCAGGAATTACGGGTGAATATGCCCCGCAGTCCAGCGCAATGTGGGCGCTGGACGTGTCAGTCAGCGACGTTGATCAGCGGGTGCGATAGCGCAATCGCGTGCCGAAGTTCATCGACATCAGGATTTCGTCGGCACTGAGTTCCACTGGAAAGTAGGCGCCGGAGATTTGCGCGTGGGCCAGGCTCGCGCCTTCCAGATTCGCCTTGCGAAAATCGATGCCGCGCAAGTCGGCGGAACGGAAGTAGGCGTCGCTGAAGTCCACGCCGTCAGCATTCAGCTCGCGCAGGTCCAGCCCCCGGAAGTCTCCACCCACCATATCGATGGGGCCATCCTTGGGGCGTTCACTGTTGAAGCCTCTGATGTCGTCTTTGTGCAGCAGGGCATAAAGCGGAGTGTCGAGAAGTTTCGGCTGGCTCATGTCGCATCACCTGATGGTTTTATGACGCCAGTATAGTGCCACTATTTGACAGTCGTGAAGCCAGTGCCGGCCTCACGACTGAAATAGTTTCCTACAGGCCTGGCAGGCGCTGGCGAATCTGTGCCACAACGGTATCGAGAGTCCCGCTTTCATTGGTCTGCACACGCTTGCTGCAGAGGATTTCCGCGGGCGTCAGCGCTTCACGGCTGGCTTGCTGGGCTGCGATAACAGCCAGGGTGGCGTCGGACGGGTCTTTTTTGTCTGCCTGGCGCACAGCCAGCCAGCTTTCGATCACGGCCTGTGGCGCATTGCAGTCGAGAATCAGGAACGGTGCGCCGGTGGCCTCGGCCACCTTCGCGGCGCTGTCACGCTGATCACGCTTGAGGTAAGTGGCATCGACCACCACCGGGAAGCCCGCACGCAGAATGACGTCGGCAATTTCGTGCAGGCGGGCATAGGTCGCTGCGCTGGCGTCGGCACTATAGATGCCGGCCTGTACGTCATTCTCGACGGTTTGCTCGCCGAACAGACGCTTGCGCTCGACATCGGAGCGCAGGCGAATCGCGCCCAGGGCTTCGACCAGGCGCATGGCGACATGGCTCTTGCCGACGGCGGAAACGCCGTGGGTAATGGCCATGAAGCGCGAAGGAATGGTGCTGTAGCTTTCCGCCAGGTTGGCGTAGTTGCGGTACTGGCGCAGGGTTGTGGCGCGCTGCACGGCAGTCGCTTCTGCCGGCATGCTGAACAGGGCGACTTTGGCGCGAACCAGTGCGCGGTAGGCTTTGTAGAAGTTCAGCAGTTCAAGGCCGCGATAGTCGCCGGTCAGCTCCAGGTACTGGCTGATGAAACGACGCGCGAGGCACTTCAGGCCGCGATCTTCCAGGTCCATGGCCAGGAAGCCGGTGTCGGCATAAACGTCGGTAAAGCGAAACGGTTCGTTGAATTCGATGCAGTCGAAGATCACGACCTTGCCATCGATCACGGTCGCGTTGCCCAAGTGGATATCACCGTGGCATTCACGAATGAAACCTTCGGCCTTGCGCTGGGCGAACAGTGGTTTGAGGCGCTCGAAGCTGCTTTCGGCCCAGGCTTGCAGGGCGTCGAGTTGCAGCAGGTCGGTTTTGTCGCTGAGGAACGGACGAATCTGTTCGAAGTTCTGCCGCACCGGCGCCATGACGCTGTCCGGGGTGCCGGCTTCATGCTCGGCTGGCACTTTCGGTGCGCTGAGGTGGAAGCGGGCAATTTGTTCGGCCATCTCGTCGATGTGTGCGGTGGTCAGTTCACCATTGGCCTGAAGGGTGCTCAGCAATCCGTTTTGCGGGAACTGGCGCATCTTCAGGACATATTCGATGGCCGGGCCTTCGCCGCCCAGTTGGGGAGCCTCGGCGCTACCGGTGACGGGCAGCACTTCGAGGTACAGATCGTCAGTCAGGCGCTGGTTCAGGCGCAGCTCTTCAGTGCAAAAGTGTTCGCGAGCTTCAAGGCTGGTGAAGTCGAGAAATCCGAAATTGACCGGCTTCTTCACTTTATAAGCGAAGGGGCCTGTGAGAACGACCCAGGAAATATGGGTTTCGATGACCTGGAATCCGTCTACGGGATGCGGGTAGAGGGCAGGGTTTTGCAGGGCAGCGATCAGGGACTGGCTCACAGGCGATCCTTCAGAGTCTGGAAAATCAAGGCGGCCATTATGGCCGTAACTCCGCTTGGCGCAAACCTCGGAGCGCTCCTGTCGGGTATGAATAAAGTGCGTATAATCCGCCGCCATGACTCGTACTCGAACTCCCCGCACCCAAAAAAAACCACCCTCCAGAGGCCTGCGCCCATGGTTGGGCTGGGCCATTAAACTCAGTCTGGTCGGCCTGGTAGTGCTGGCCGGATTCGCCGTTTACCTTGATGCAATTGTCCAGGAGAAGTTCTCCGGCAAGCGCTGGACCATTCCGGCCAAGGTTTACGCGCGCCCGCTCGAGCTGTTCGTCGGACAAAAGCTGAGCAGGGACGATTTCCTCACCGAGCTCGATGCCCTGGGCTATCGCCGTGAAAGTGTGGCTAACGGTCCGGGTGCGGCGTCGGTCAACGGTAATACCGTTGACCTGAACACCCGTGGTTTCCAGTTCTATGAAGGCATGGAGCAAGCGCAGCCGGTGCGCGTGCGTTTCTCTGGCGATTACGTGGCGGAACTGTCGGGAGCAAAGGACTCGAAGCTTTCCGTGGTGCGCCTGGAACCGCTGTTGATCGGCGGTCTGTACCCGAAAAACCTCGAAGACCGGATCCTGATCAAGATCGATCAAGTGCCGCCGTACTTGCTTGAAACGCTGGTGGCTGTCGAGGACCGCGATTTTTATCATCACTTTGGTGTTTCGCCGAAGTCGATCGCCCGTGCAATCTGGGTCAACGGTGCGGCCGGCCGCATGCGTCAGGGCGGCAGTACGCTGACTCAGCAGTTGGTCAAAAACTTCTACCTGACCAACGAGCGCAGCCTGAGCCGAAAACTCACCGAAGCGATGATGGCGCTGCTGCTTGAGCTGCATTACGACAAGCGCGAAATCCTCGAGGCTTACCTCAACGAGGTGTTTATCGGGCAGGACGGTCAGCGCGCGGTGCACGGTTTCGGTCTGGCCAGCCAGTTCTTCTTCAGCCAGCCACTGGCCGAACTCAAGCTGCATCAGGTCGCACTGCTGGTGGGCATGGTCAAAGGGCCTTCTTCCTATAACCCGCGTCGTAATCCAGAGCGTGCCCTTGAGCGGCGCAATCTGGTGCTCGATGTCCTGCAAGAGCAGGGCGTCGCGACTGCCGAGCAGGTTGAGGCCGCGAAGAAAATGCCGCTGGGGGTGACCACGCGCGGCAGTCTGGCGGACAGCTCGTTCCCCGGCTTCCTCGATCTGGTCAAGCGTCAATTGCGCGAAGACTATCGCGACGAAGACTTGACCGAGGAAGGTCTGCGGATCTTCACCAGTTTCGACCCGATCCTGCAGATGAAGGCCGAGGCGTCGGTCAACGACACCTTCAAGCGCCTGGCCGGGCGCAAGGGTTCCGATGACGTCGAAGCGGCAATGGTGGTGACCAACCCGGAGACCGGCGAAGTACAGGCCATGATCGGCAGTCGCCAGGCCAGCTTTGCCGGGTTCAACCGGGCGCTGGATGCGGTACGGCCGATCGGCTCGCTGATCAAGCCTGCGGTTTATCTGACTGCGCTGGAGAAGCCTAGCCAGTACACATTGACCAGTTGGCTGTCGGACGAATCCTTCTCGGTCAAGGGCGCCGACGGCCAGGTCTGGAAACCGCAGAACTACGATCGTCGTTCTCACGGTACCGTCTTCCTTTATCAAGGCCTGGCGCATTCCTACAACCTGTCGACCGCGCGTCTCGGTCTGGCGGTCGGCGTGCCGAACGTCCTGAAGACGCTGGCGCGCCTGGGTGTGACTCGTGAGTTCCCGGCCTTCCCGTCGATGTTGCTCGGCGCTGGCGGCATGACGCCTATCGAAGTCGCGACCATGTACCAGACCCTCGCCAATGGAGGCTTCAATACGCCGATGCGCGGGATCCGTAGCGTGCTGACTGCCGAGGGTGAGCCGCTCAAGCGTTATCCGTTCCAGATTCAGCAGCGTTTCGATCCGGCCTCCATTTACCTGATCCAGAGCGCCATGCAGCGTGTGATGCGTGAAGGTACTGGCAGCTCGGTTTATAACGTGTTGCCAAGGACTCTGACCCTGGCGGGTAAAACCGGTACCAGTAACGACTCGCGGGACAGTTGGTTTGCCGGTTTCAGCCAGGACTTGCTGGCGGTGGTCTGGCTGGGTCGCGACGACAACGGCAAGACGCCATTCACTGGCGCCACCGGGGCCTTGCAGGTCTGGACCAGCTTCATGCGCAAGGCCGATCCACTTCCCCTGGACATGCCACAGCCGGACAATATCGTTCAGGCCTGGGTTGATTCGCGAACCGGGCAAGGTTCTGATGCCGGTTGCCCCGGTGCCGTGCAGATGCCGTATATTCGCGGCAGCGAACCGCCTCCCGGCGCCGCCTGCGGTGGTGAAAACCCTGCCGAGACGGTGATGGATTGGGTCAAGGGCTGGATGAATTAAGCAAAGAGGGCTTCAAGTGAACAAGTGGTTGATTCCAGCGGTTGCCGCCGTAGCTTTGCTCAGCGGTTGCTCCACCGTACAACGTGGCTCGATTCCGGTTGTGGATTCCGGCACCGCCGTGTCCAACAGTGAGCGGATCTCGGCCAATGGCGGCTTCCGCCAGACGACCGTCAAGCGCCCTGCACAAGGTCAGGCGCGGGCCCAGGCGATTCCGCAAGGTGACAGCGGCGTCGTGGTGATGGTGCCAGGGGCTGCAACGACTTCAACGCCGATCAGCACCACGCCGATCACCCCGGGTCCGATCACGCCGGGGCCGATTGACACGTCGCCGATCCAGTCGGCGCCGCTCAATCAGGGCAGCTACATCATGCCGTCGTCGCCAAGCGGTATTCCGTCAGCCAGTTCGGGCGGGCTGTCTGCCGACGAGCAACTCGACGGCCCGGTATTGGCTCTGCTGACCACGGCTCAACAGCAGCAGGTGAGCGGTGATCTCAATGGTGCCTCCTCCAGTCTCGAGCGCGCCCAGCGCGTTGCTCCGCGTGAACCGCAGGTGCTTTACCGTCTGGCGCAGGTGCGGATGGCTCAAGGCGATGCGGCCCAGGCCGAGCAGTTCGCTCGCCGCGGGCTGACCTTTGCCAATGGTCGTCCAGCCCTTCAGGCGAACTTGTGGGAACTGATTGGCCAGTCGCGTGAAAAACAGGGTGACTCCCAGGGCGCGGCATTGGCTCGTCAGAAGGCCAAGGTAACGCTGTGATGGATACGCGCTTTCTGAAAATCGCCGATCAACTGCTGTTGATCGAGCGCGAATTGCGCGTGCAAGGATGGTGGGATGAAGTCTCGCCATCTGCTGAAGCGCTTTCCAGCGTCGAACCGTTTTCGGTCGATACACTGGATTTCGAGCAATGGCTGCAATGGATCTTCCTGCCACGCATGAAGATGATCCTCGAGCAGAATTTGCCGCTACCCAATGCTTCGGGCATTCAGGAAATGGCCGAAATGGTCTTTGCCGGACGCAATGTCCAGGGCAAGGATCGGCAGTTGCAGGCATTGCTCAAACAGTTTGATCAGCTGATCACCGCGTCTCGCTGAGCCAGAAGCTGCCAGCGTCCGCTGGCAGTTGTCCACAATCTCTCTCTATTTTGTCGGCCGTTGCAGCCTAAGTGCATGCGCGTGCCAATTTTTTGCCAAAACTTGCGCAATTGAAGCTAACACACAGCGGATTTACAGGTTTTTTCTTGCGTTCTCATGTGCTTACTAGAATAAAGCTCATAGACGACTTGACTTGCGAAGGGCGAAACAGAAGAATCCAAAGTCCGCTGTACAGGGACTGCCAGAAGCAGACCCTCTCAGCAGATCATGAGGCGCATATCCGCGTCGACCTGTTACACCCGCAACGCGTTACCTCGCGCTGGGTGGGAAAGGCCCGCAACACTTGGGACGATCCCAATACTTGCTCAGTCAGTGCTGACGTAGTCGGCGACCACCGTCGCTCATGCTCTGCTGAGAAGTAAACCTATTAAGACCCGTCCCATTTTTCGTGGGCGGTATTCTGGCGTTTTAGAGGTGAGCAACGTGGAGCTTTTATCTGGCGGTGAGATGCTCGTCCGCTTTTTGCGCGACGAAGGCGTCAAATATATCTACGGGTACCCGGGTGGTGCTCTTCTTCATGTCTACGATGCCCTGTTCAAAGAACCGGAAGTGACCCACATCCTGGTTCGTCACGAGCAAGCGGCTACCCATATGGCTGACGGCTACGCCCGTGCCACCGGTAAAGCCGGCGTGGTACTGGTGACTTCCGGTCCGGGTGCAACCAACGCCATCACCGGTATCGCCACGGCCTACATGGACTCCATTCCGATGGTGATCATTTCCGGCCAGGTACCGAGCACCATGGTCGGCACCGATGCGTTCCAGGAAACCGACATGATCGGTATCTCCCGGCCAATCGTGAAGCACAGCTTCATGATCAAGCATGCGTCGGAAATCCCGGAAGTCATGAAGAAGGCGTTCTACCTGGCGCAATCCGGTCGTCCTGGCCCGGTCGTTGTCGATATTCCGAAAGACATGACCAACCCGGCCGAGAAGTTCGAATACGTCTTCCCGAAAAAAGCCAAGCTGCGTTCCTACAGCCCGGCTGTTCGCGGTCACTCCGGTCAAATCCGCAAGGCGGCGGAAATGCTCCTGGCGGCCAAGCGTCCTGTGTTGTACTCGGGCGGCGGCGTGATCCTCGGCGGTGGTTCCGCACCACTGACCGAACTGGCGAAGATGCTTAACCTGCCAGTGACCAATACCCTGATGGGCCTCGGTGGCTACCCTGGCACCGACCGTCAGTTCATCGGCATGCTCGGCATGCACGGCAGCTACACCGCGAACCTGGCGATGCACCATGCTGACGTGATCCTCGCTGTCGGTGCACGTTTCGACGACCGCGTCATCAATGGCGCGTCGAAGTTCTGCCCGAACGCCAAGATCATCCATATCGACATCGACCCGGCTTCGATCTCCAAGACCATCAAGGCCGATGTGCCTATCGTTGGTCCGGTTGAGAGTGTCCTGACCGAAATGGTCGCGATCCTCAAGGAAATCGGCGAAACCCCGAACAAGGAGTCCGTGGCCAGCTGGTGGAAGCAGGTTGACGAGTGGCGTGGTGATGGCGACCTGTTCCCGTACGACAAGGGCGACGGCAGCAAGATCAAGCCGCAAACCGTGATCGAAACCCTGTGCGAAGTGACCAAGGGCGATGCCTTTGTGACCTCCGACGTGGGCCAGCACCAGATGTTCGCTGCGCAGTACTACAAGTTCAACAAGCCGAACCGCTGGATCAACTCCGGTGGCCTGGGCACCATGGGCTTCGGTCTGCCGGCGGCTATGGGCATCGCCTTGAGCTTCCCTGACGCTGACGTTGCATGCGTCACCGGTGAGGGCAGTATCCAGATGAACATCCAGGAGCTGTCGACCTGCCTGCAATACGGTTTGCCAGTGAAGATCGTCATCCTCAACAACGGTGTGCTGGGGATGGTTCGCCAGTGGCAGGACATGAGTTACGGCAGCCGTCACTCGCACTCCTACATGGAATCGCTGCCTGATTTCGTCAAGCTGGCAGAGGCCTACGGCCACGTCGGCGTACGCATCACCGAATCGAAAGACTTGAAGTCGAAGATGGAAGAGGCGTTCGCCATGAAGGATCGCCTGGTGGTGATCGATATTTCGGTCGACACCAGCGAGCACGTCTACCCGATGCAGATCAAAGACGGCTCCATGCGCGATATGTGGCTGAGCAAGACGGAGCGTACCTAATCATGCGGCACATTATTTCCTTGCTTCTGGAAAACGAACCCGGTGCTCTGTCTCGTGTGGTTGGTCTGTTCTCGCAGCGCAACTACAACATCGAAAGCCTGACCGTGGCCCCAACCGAGGACCCGACCCTGTCGCGTCTGACGCTGACCACTGTCGGTCACGATGAGATCATCGAGCAGATCACCAAGAACCTGAACAAGCTGATCGAAGTGGTAAAACTGGTCGACCTGTCGGAGAGTGCTCACATCGAGCGTGAACTGATGCTGGTCAAGGTCAAGGCCACCGGCGCCCAGCGCGCCGAGATCAAGCGCACTACCGATATTTACCGTGGACAGATCGTCGATGTCAGCGCCAGCGTGTATACCGTTCAACTGACCGGTACCAGCGACAAGCTCGACAGCTTCATTCAGTCCATCGGCACCGCCTCGATTCTGGAAACCGTCCGTAGTGGCGTGACCGGCATTGCCCGCGGCGACAAAGTACTCAGCATCTAAACCAAATTAGCGAACGGCCTGAACGGCCTGATATAGGGGAAATTCATGAAAGTTTTCTACGATAAAGACTGCGACCTGTCGATCATCCAGGGCAAGAAAGTTGCCATCATCGGTTACGGTTCCCAGGGTCACGCTCAAGCGTGCAACCTGAAAGATTCCGGCGTTGACGTGACTGTCGGCCTGCGTAAAGGTTCGGCTACCGTTGCCAAGGCAGAAGCCCACGGCCTGAAAGTGACCGACGTTGCTTCCGCTGTTGCAGCTGCCGACCTGGTCATGATCCTGACCCCGGACGAATTCCAGTCCTCCCTGTACAAGAACGAAATCGAGCCGAACATCAAGAAAGGTGCCACCCTGGCCTTCTCCCACGGCTTCGCGATCCACTACAACCAGGTTGTGCCGCGCGCTGACCTCGACGTGATCATGATCGCGCCGAAGGCTCCGGGCCACACCGTGCGTTCCGAGTTCGTGAAGGGCGGCGGTATCCCTGACCTGATCGCTATCTACCAGGACGCCTCGGGCAACGCCAAGAACGTCGCTCTGTCCTACGCTGCCGGCGTTGGCGGCGGTCGTACCGGCATCATCGAAACCACTTTCAAGGACGAGACTGAAACCGACCTGTTCGGCGAACAAGCCGTTCTGTGCGGCGGTACCGTTGAACTGGTCAAAGCCGGTTTCGAAACCCTGGTTGAAGCTGGCTACGCGCCGGAAATGGCCTACTTCGAGTGCCTGCACGAACTGAAGCTGATCGTTGACCTCATGTACGAAGGCGGTATCGCCAACATGAACTACTCGATCTCCAACAACGCCGAATACGGCGAGTACGTGACCGGCCCTGAAGTCATCAACGCCGAATCCCGTCAGGCCATGCGCAACGCCCTGAAACGTATTCAGGACGGCGAATACGCCAAGATGTTCATCAGCGAAGGCGCTACCGGCTATCCTTCGATGACCGCCAAGCGTCGTAACAACGCCGCTCACGGTATCGAAATCATCGGCGAGCAACTGCGCTCCATGATGCCGTGGATCGGTGCCAACAAGATCGTCGACAAAGCCAAAAACTAAGTCACGCGCTTGTACGGAAAACGCGGCTTAGGCCGCGTTTTTTCGTTTGGGAGGCCGGTTCTGGTATAAAGCTGCATCGTTTGTGGCCGAACCGTCGTCCCAGACACCTGTCCAAACTCTCCACCCCGTTGCAAGGTAATGTCCATGAGCGAACGCCCCGAAGAGCCAAACCAGGCTTCTGACGCCGAAAGCCTGCTGCCCATCGATGAACATGTCGAGGAAGGGCATGACGCTGAAGGTCGTAAAGTCCGGCATCGTGGTATCTATCTTCTGCCGAATCTGTTCACCACTGCGAACCTGTTCGCAGGGTTCTACTCCATCATCAACTCGATGAGCGCCCAGGCTGCCTTGAGCGCCGGCGACTCGGTGAATGCGAGCAAGTACTTTGCGTTTGCCGCCATCGCCATTTTCGTCGCGATGGTGCTCGACGGCCTTGATGGCCGGGTCGCGCGCATGACCAATACCCAGAGCGCCTTTGGTGCCGAGTACGACTCGCTGTCGGACATGGTCGCCTTTGGTGTTGCGCCGGCATTGCTGGCCTTCGGTTGGGCCTTGGGTGATATGGGCAAGGTTGGCTGGATGGTCGCCTTCGTTTATGTCGCGGGTGCGGCGTTGCGTCTCGCGCGTTTCAATACTCAGGTTGGTACGGCGGACAAACGTTACTTCATCGGCCTGGCCAGTCCGGCAGCGGCGGGTGTTGTTGCGGGCATCGTCTGGGCGTTCAGCGATTACGGTATCCAGGGCTCCAAGATGTCTTTCCTGGTGGCGCTGATGGTTGCTGCGGCCGGCATGCTGATGGTCAGCAACATCAAGTACAACAGCTTCAAGGAGCTGGACCTGAAGGGACGAGTGCCTTTCGTGGCGATTCTCGCTGTGGTGCTGGTCTTCGCAGTGGTGTTCAGTGATCCGCCGCGCATCCTGCTGCTGGTGTTTCTCGCCTACGCAGCCTCCGGTCCGGTTCAATACCTGTTACGCCTTCGCCGTAACAAGAGCGCGTAATTTCCCTCATACTCCGCAGTCTATGGGTGCATCTGTCCTCCAAAGCTGCGGAGTAACCATGCTGATCAAAGTCTCCAAAGCGTCCGACTGCCATGAGTCGGACGTCACGCCTGAATCCCTCTATCTGTCTCGACGCAAAGTGCTCGGTGCCACGGTTGCCGGCTTCGCTCTGGGCAGCCTGCCTCGGTGGGGTGTTGCCGGTGAGGCGGCGCGTTATCCGGATGTAGAGCCCGGCAAGGCGCCTGCCTGGTTCAGCGAAAAGCTTACGGCTACCCAGTGGGGCGCGGTCAACGTCAAGGATGAGGCGATCACGCCGTTCAAGGACGCGACCCACTACAACAACTTCTACGAGTTCGGCACCGACAAAGGTGATCCGGCCGCCAATGCCGGCGCGCTGAAGACGGAACCGTGGTCGGTGGTGGTGGACGGGGAGGTGGGCAAGCCTGGGCGTTATGCGCTGGAAGACTTCATGAAACCGTATCAGCTGGAGGAGCGAATCTACCGACTGCGTTGCGTGGAGGCCTGGTCGATGGTCATTCCCTGGATCGGTTTTCCCCTCTCGGCTTTGCTCAAGGAGGTCGAGCCGACCTCGAAAGCCAGATTCATCCGCTTCGAAACCCTGCAGGATCCCAAGAGCATGCCGGGTCAGCGCTCCGGTTTTGCCTTGATCGACTGGCCGTATATAGAAGGGCTGCGTCTGGATGAGGCGATGAACCCGTTGGCGATTCTCGCGGTAGGCATGTACGGGCGTGAGTTGCCTAATCAAAACGGTGCGCCGCTGCGTCTGGTGGTACCTTGGAAATACGGTTTCAAGAGCATCAAGTCCATTGTGCGCATCAGTCTGGTCGGCGAGCAGCCGAAAACCACCTGGCAGAGCATTGCGCCGGATGAATATGGCTTTTATGCGAACGTGAATCCCACCGTTGATCATCCTCGTTGGACTCAGGCTCGTGAACGCCGCCTGCCCAGTGGGTTGCTCAAACCCAATGTGCGCGACACGCAAATGTTCAACGGCTATTCAGAGGAAGTCGCCTCTCTATATACGGGGCTCGACCTGAGGGTGAATTACTGATGCGCTATCCGTTTTGGCGTATCGGCGTCTTTATCGTGGTGTTGGTGTGGCCGCTGCTGTGGTTGTACCAGGCCTGGGAAGATGTGCTTGGGCCGGATCCGGGTAAGGTGCTGGTCGATCGCTTGGGTTTGGGGGCGCTTGTTCTGCTGCTTGTAACGTTGAGCATGGCGCCTTTGCAGAAGCTCACCGGTTGGGCGGGGTGGAACTCCGTGCGGC
>NZ_CM160042.1:4802500-5685000 GCF_056711565.1 Pseudomonas sp. WT-JTC | reverse complement strand
CCGAAATTGGGTCTGTAGCTCAGTTGGTTAGAGCGCACCCCTGATAAGGGTGAGGTCGGCAGTTCGAATCTGCCCAGACCCACCAATTTTGTGTGGGAAACGCCTGTAGAAATACGGGGCCATAGCTCAGCTGGGAGAGCGCCTGCCTTGCACGCAGGAGGTCAACGGTTCGATCCCGTTTGGCTCCACCACTACTGCTTCTGATTGTGTAAAGCTTAGAAATGAGCATTCCATCGATGATGGTGAATGTTGATTTCTAGTCTTTGACTAGTTCGTTCTTTAAAAATTTGGGTATGTGATAGAAAGATAGACTGAACGTTACTTTCACTGGTAGCGGATCAGGCTAAGGTAAAATTTGTGAGTTCTCTTAGTTGAGAAATTCGAATTTTCGGCGAATGTCGTCTTCATAGTATAACCAGATTGCTTGGGGTTATATGGTCAAGTGAAGAAGCGCATACGGTGGATGCCTTGGCAGTCAGAGGCGATGAAAGACGTGGTAGCCTGCGAAAAGCTTCGGGGAGTCGGCAAACAGACTTTGATCCGGAGATGTCTGAATGGGGGAACCCAGCCATCATAAGATGGTTATCTTGTACTGAATACATAGGTGCAAGAGGCGAACCAGGGGAACTGAAACATCTAAGTACCCTGAGGAAAAGAAATCAACCGAGATTCCCTTAGTAGTGGCGAGCGAACGGGGACTAGCCCTTAAGTGGCTTTGAGATTAGCGGAACGCTCTGGAAAGTGCGGCCATAGTGGGTGATAGCCCTGTACGCGAAAATCTCTTAGTCATGAAATCGAGTAGGACGGAGCACGAGAAACTTTGTCTGAATATGGGGGGACCATCCTCCAAGGCTAAATACTACTGACTGACCGATAGTGAACTAGTACCGTGAGGGAAAGGCGAAAAGAACCCCGGAGAGGGGAGTGAAATAGATCCTGAAACCGTATGCGTACAAGCAGTGGGAGCCCACTTTGTTGGGTGACTGCGTACCTTTTGTATAATGGGTCAGCGACTTATTTTCAGTGGCGAGCTTAACCGAATAGGGGAGGCGTAGCGAAAGCGAGTCTTAATAGGGCGTCTAGTCGCTGGGAATAGACCCGAAACCGGGCGATCTATCCATGGGCAGGTTGAAGGTTAGGTAACACTGACTGGAGGACCGAACCGACTACCGTTGAAAAGTTAGCGGATGACCTGTGGATCGGAGTGAAAGGCTAATCAAGCTCGGAGATAGCTGGTTCTCCTCGAAAGCTATTTAGGTAGCGCCTCATGTATCACTGTAGGGGGTAGAGCACTGTTTCGGCTAGGGGGTCATCCCGACTTACCAAACCGATGCAAACTCCGAATACCTACAAGTGCCGAGCATGGGAGACACACGGCGGGTGCTAACGTCCGTCGTGAAAAGGGAAACAACCCAGACCGTCAGCTAAGGTCCCAAAGTTATGGTTAAGTGGGAAACGATGTGGGAAGGCTTAGACAGCTAGGAGGTTGGCTTAGAAGCAGCCACCCTTTAAAGAAAGCGTAATAGCTCACTAGTCGAGTCGGCCTGCGCGGAAGATGTAACGGGGCTCAAACCATACACCGAAGCTACGGGTATCACGTAAGTGATGCGGTAGAGGAGCGTTCTGTAAGCCTGTGAAGGTGAGTTGAGAAGCTTGCTGGAGGTATCAGAAGTGCGAATGCTGACATGAGTAACGACAATGGGTGTGAAAAACACCCACGCCGAAAGACCAAGGTTTCCTGCGCAACGTTAATCGACGCAGGGTTAGTCGGTCCCTAAGGCGAGGCTGAAAAGCGTAGTCGATGGAAAACAGGTTAATATTCCTGTACTTCTGGTTATTGCGATGGAGGGACGGAGAAGGCTAGGCCAGCTTGGCGTTGGTTGTCCAAGTTTAAGGTGGTAGGCTGAGATCTTAGGTAAATCCGGGATCTTAAGGCCGAGAGCTGATGACGAGTTACCCTTTGGGTGACGAAGTGGTTGATGCCATGCTTCCAAGAAAAGCTTCTAAGCTTCAGATAACCAGGAACCGTACCCCAAACCGACACAGGTGGTTGGGTAGAGAATACCAAGGCGCTTGAGAGAACTCGGGTGAAGGAACTAGGCAAAATGGCACCGTAACTTCGGGAGAAGGTGCGCCGGTGAGGGTGAAGCATTTACTGCGTAAGCCCACGCCGGTCGAAGATACCAGGCCGCTGCGACTGTTTATTAAAAACACAGCACTCTGCAAACACGAAAGTGGACGTATAGGGTGTGACGCCTGCCCGGTGCCGGAAGGTTAATTGATGGGGTTAGCTAACGCGAAGCTCTTGATCGAAGCCCCGGTAAACGGCGGCCGTAACTATAACGGTCCTAAGGTAGCGAAATTCCTTGTCGGGTAAGTTCCGACCTGCACGAATGGCGTAACGATGGCGGCGCTGTCTCCACCCGAGACTCAGTGAAATTGAAATCGCTGTGAAGATGCAGTGTATCCGCGGCTAGACGGAAAGACCCCGTGAACCTTTACTATAGCTTTGCACTGGACTTTGAATTTGCTTGTGTAGGATAGGTGGGAGGCTTTGAAGCGTGGACGCCAGTTCGCGTGGAGCCATCCTTGAAATACCACCCTGGCAACTTTGAGGTTCTAACTCAGGTCCGTTATCCGGATCGAGGACAGTGTATGGTGGGTAGTTTGACTGGGGCGGTCTCCTCCTAAAGAGTAACGGAGGAGTACGAAGGTGCGCTCAGACCGGTCGGAAATCGGTCGTAGAGTATAAAGGCAAAAGCGCGCTTGACTGCGAGACAGACACGTCGAGCAGGTACGAAAGTAGGTCTTAGTGATCCGGTGGTTCTGTATGGAAGGGCCATCGCTCAACGGATAAAAGGTACTCCGGGGATAACAGGCTGATACCGCCCAAGAGTTCATATCGACGGCGGTGTTTGGCACCTCGATGTCGGCTCATCACATCCTGGGGCTGAAGCCGGTCCCAAGGGTATGGCTGTTCGCCATTTAAAGTGGTACGCGAGCTGGGTTTAGAACGTCGTGAGACAGTTCGGTCCCTATCTGCCGTGGACGTTTGAGATTTGAGAGGGGCTGCTCCTAGTACGAGAGGACCGGAGTGGACGAACCTCTGGTGTTCCGGTTGTCACGCCAGTGGCATTGCCGGGTAGCTATGTTCGGAAAAGATAACCGCTGAAAGCATCTAAGCGGGAAACTTGCCTCAAGATGAGATCTCACTGGAGCCTTGAGCTCCCTGAAGGGCCGTCGAAGACTACGACGTTGATAGGTTGGGTGTGTAAGCGCTGTGAGGCGTTGAGCTAACCAATACTAATTGCCCGTGAGGCTTGACCATATAACACCCAAGCAATTTGTGAACTCGAAAGAGGCCAGATTGCGGTGTGTGAAGACGAAAGAACCGAAAGTTCGACGCTCACAAAACACCGATTTCCATCACATACCCAATTTGCTGAAGCGAGGCCAGCTGGCCACGACTCAGTACCCGAATTTCTTGACGACCATAGAGCGTTGGAACCACCTGATCCCATCCCGAACTCAGCAGTGAAACGATGCATCGCCGATGGTAGTGTGGGGTTTCCCCATGTGAGAGTAGGTCATCGTCAAGATTAAATTCCGAAACCCCTATCTGCGTACGCAGGTAGGGGTTTTGTTTTTGTGCGTGAAAAAACAGGGCTGGCTGTTGCACATTTTGCACAGTTATTTTCAGTTCATGGCACTAGAATAGGGCCAACTTTTTCAGACTCAGAGCCTTTATGCCGGATCCGGTTGACGCCCAAGGGCTGTCAGAATTACCGCTAGACAATCTGGTTGCCTGTCATGAGTGCGACCTGCTCATGCGTAAGCCAGTACTCGCCCATGGCGAAAAAGCCCTGTGCCCGCGCTGTGGCTACGAGCTTTATGCCAATCGCTACAACGTCGTACAGCGCAGCCTTGCCCTGGTCATTGCCGCCCTGCTGTTGTTTATTCCGGCGAACTTTTTACCCATCATGCAACTCAATCTGCTCGGGCAATCTTCGCAAGACACGGTCTGGAGCGGTGTTGTCGCGCTTTTTGACACAGGCATGCAAAGCGTTTCAGTGATCGTGTTCCTGTGCAGCATGGGGATTCCGCTGCTCAAGCTACTGTGCCAATTGGCCGTATTGTTGAGCATCCGTTTTGATGTCGGACGCAGCTACGGCCTGTTGCTCTATCGCATTTATCACCATATACGCGAATGGGGGATGCTCGAGGTTTACTTCATGGGTGTACTCGTAGCGATCGTCAAGCTGGCAGATATGGCAGCAATCACCGTAGGCCTCGGCCTGGCGTGCTTCATTGGTTTGTTGCTGATTCAAGTCTGGCTGGAAGTCGTGATGTCGCCTCACCAGATCTGGCAAGCATTATCAGGAGAGGATGCCCATGCGGGCGATTGATGCAGGCATTCTGATTTGCAAGGAGTGTCATGAATTGAACAGGCAGGAAGCTGATACCGATGAGCAAGTTTGTACGCGCTGCGGAGCGCTGGTGCATGCTCGCAGCCCGAACAGCCTGGTACGGACCTGGGCATTGCTGATTACCGCCGCCATTCTCTACATACCGGCCAATTTGTTGCCGATTATGACCGTGAACTCCTTGGGCAAAGGTGCGCCCAGCACGATCATGGCCGGTGTGATCGAGTTGATGCACTACGGAATGTTCCCCATTGCGGCCGTGGTGTTTATCGCCAGTATCCTGGTGCCCACCTTCAAGCTGGTAGGCATCGCATTACTGCTGTTTTCCGTGCAGCGTCGTCAGCCCCTTTCGGCTCGCCAGCGTATCTGGATGTACCGCTTCATCGAGTTCATCGGCCGCTGGTCGATGCTCGATATCTTTGTGATCGCCATCCTGGTGGCGGTCGTGAATTTTGGACGGCTTGCCAGCATTGAAGCCAATCTTGGCGCCATCGCTTTCGCCACTGTGGTGATTCTGACGATGCTTGCCGCCGTAACTTTCGATCCCCGACTGATTTGGGATAACACGGAGTCGGACGACGACCATGACTGATTTGCCTGTAGCGAAAACCCGACCGGCCTCCAACTGGTCTGCCATTTGGGTGTTGCCCCTGATCGCCTTGATGATCGGTGGCTGGCTCGGCTGGCGTGCTTACACCGAGAATGGCATCGAGATTCAGGTGCGCTTTGAAAGTGGCGAAGGCATTCAGGCCAACAAGACGGAAGTCGTCTACAAGGGCATGTCGGTCGGCAAGGTCAAAAACCTCAAGCTCGATGACGAGGGCAGTTCCAAAGGTGTGATTGCCAGCATCGAAATGAACAAGGACGTAGAGCCATACCTGCGAACCAGCACGCGCTTCTGGCTGGTCAAGCCGAGCGTGACGCTGGCCGGCATTACGGGTCTTGAGACGCTGGTTTCGGGTAACTACGTTGCAATCAGTCCGGGCGAGGGTGAGCCGGTTCGCAAGTTCAAGGCCCTGGCTCAGGAGCCACCGCTCTCCGATGCCCAACCGGGTCTGCACCTGACCATCAAGGCTGATCGCCTGGGTTCGTTGAACCGCGGCAGCCCGGTGTTCTACAAACAGATCAAGGTGGGGCAGATCAAGAGTTACGTGCTCTCCGAAGATCAGAGCACCGTCGAGCTCAAGGTTTTCATCGAGCCGACCTACGCCAAACTGGTGCGCAAACATACGCGTTTCTGGAACGCCAGCGGCATCAGCATCGATGCCAACCTGTCGGGTGTGAAGGTGCGCAGCGAGTCGTTGGCCAGCATCGTCGCCGGTGGTATTGCGTTCGCTACACCTGAAAACCGCAAGGACAGCCCGCCTACTGATCCAAGCCTGCCGTTCAGGCTCTACGAAGACTTCGATGCAGCGGCGGCCGGTATCCGGGTCAAGGTCAAGCTCAGCGACTTCGAAGGCTTGCAGGCCGGTCGTACGCCGGTGATGTACAAAGGCATTCAGGTCGGCAATCTCAAGGCGCTGAAGGTCGATCCCGATCTGTCCGGGGCCACCGCCGAATTGACGATGGACCCGTTGGCCGAAGATTACCTGGTGGACGGTACGCAATTCTGGGTGGTCAAACCGTCGATTTCCCTGGCGGGGATCACCGGCCTGGAAGCGCTGGTCAAAGGTAACTACATCGCTGTGCGCCCTGGCGACAAGGGGGCGGCGCCACAACGGGAGTTCGTGGCACGGGCCAAGGCGCCTCCGCTGGATCTGCGTGCACCTGGTCTGCACCTGGTGTTGTTCACGGAAAATCTCGGCTCGCTGGAAGTCGGCAGCCCGGTTCTCTACAAGCAGGTCAAGGTCGGTTCGGTACAGAGCTATCAGTTCTCGCGCACCAAGAAGCAGTTGATCATCGGCGTGCACATCGAGAAGGAGTACGAGGATCTGGTCAACGCTTCGACACGTTTCTGGAATGCCAGCGGCATCACGCTCACGGGCGGACTGACCGGTGGGATTCAAGTCAAAAGTGAATCGCTGCAAAGCTTGATGGCCGGCGGTATCGCGTTTGAAACCCCGGAAGCCAAGGCGCCGCTGCAGAAGCGCATTCCACGCTTCCGCTTGTTCGCCAGCCATGACGATGCCACGCAAAAAGGCGAAGTCATCACGATCAGGCTGGATCGTGCTGATGGCTTGCGTACCGGCACTCCGATTCGTTTCAAGGGTCTGGATGTCGGCAAGGTGGAAGGCGTTGATCTCAGCGAGGATCTGCAATCGGTGCTGCTGACCGCGCGGATTACGGAAGTGCCGGAGCGCATTGCCCGGGTCGGTAGTCAGTTCTGGGTGGTCAAGCCTGAGCTGGGTTTGATCAAGACCTCCAACCTCGAAACCCTGGTGACCGGGCAATACATCGAGGTGCAACCGGCGCCGAAGAATCTTGGGCCGCAGAAGAACTTCGTGGCTTTGGCCACTGTGCCGGAAACGGCGAAGCAGGAGGCGGGACTGAGTCTGGTACTGAGCGCCGCTCGTCGTGGATCGCTGAAAGCCGGCGTGCCGGTGACGTATCGCGAAATCACCGTGGGCAAGGTGACGGGTTATGAACTGGGTCAGACCGCTGACCGTGTCCTGATACATATCCTGATCGAGCCGAAGTACGCGCCACTGGTACGCAGCGGCACCCGGTTCTGGAACACCAGCGGATTCGACTTCGATGTCGGCCTGTTCAGAGGTGCAACGGTGCGTACTGAATCCCTGGAGACGATGATTCAGGGCGGTGTCGCCTTTGCCACGCCGGACGGCGAGCGCATGGGCAACCCGGCGCAACCGGAGCAGACGTTCGCGCTGTTCGACAAGTTCGAAGAGGAATGGCTGACCTGGGCACCGAAGATTTCCCTCGGTAAATAGTCTGAGGGTTGTGTGGCGTCAGTGATGACGCCTTCGCGGGCAAGCCCGCTCCCACAGGGTTCTTGGTTGGTCGCAAATATTGTGTACACCCAATTTCCTGTGGGAGCGGGCTTGCCCGCGAAGAGGCCCTGAAATTCACTGAAAGTTTTCAGTTGCCAGAAAAAAGGCCGCAATCCATTGGACCGCGGCCTTTTCATTGCCTTCGATTCAAGCGTCAGACCGCGTCCAGCTCCGGTTCATCTGCTTGTTCGTTGACTGTCGCCTTCACCTGGTCGTGACGTCGGATGTACTTCCAGTCCGCCTCGTCGATGTAGATCCCGTTAGGCCCGCTGCCGCCTTCCAGGTCGATGGCGACACTGGCGCAGACCTGCGGCTTCACGCTAGCCAGGATCGGCACGAAGCCCAGTTGCAGGCTGGTTTCCAGCAATGCGGCCTGGTTCTTCTCATCGATGTCCGCCGCCTCGTCGAGGTAGTACGGCAGGCGCACGCGACCGGCCTGGTCACGGTCCATCAAGTGCAGCAACAAGTACATGTTGGTCAGCGCCTTGATGGTCATGGTGGTGCCGTTGGACGCCGCGCCGTCGATGTCAGTGTGGATCACCGGCTGGCCGTTGACCTTGGTGATTTCGAACGCCAGTTCGAACAAGTCCTTGAGGCCGAGCTGGTTGTGGTTGGCCGCCACCAGCCGTGCCAGGTATTCCTTGGCCTCTTCGTTCTTGTTGTCCTGCTCGGCACTTTGGCTGAGGTCGAAGACCGACAGGGTTTCGCCTTCCTCGTACTGACCGGCGCTGTGGATGATCTGGTCAATGTGCTTGAGCGCTTCCTTGTTCGGTGCGAGCACGATGCGGAAGCTTTGCAGGTTGGAGACCTGACGTTTGTTGATCTCGCGGTTGAACAGTGCCAGCTGGTGTTCGAGGCTGTCGTAGTCGCTGCGGATGTTGCGCAGGGTCCGGGCGATGTCCGTCACGGCGGCACGGCGAGCCTTGCCCAGGGTCAGGGCTTCGTCGGTACGGTGCGCATAGGCGTTGATCAACAGTTGCAGGCGACGCTCCATATCGTCTTCGCTGTCGAACTTGGCCACGCCCTTGAGGCGCACCTGGGCGTACAGCGCTTCGATCTGGCCATCGGCCCGCAGCAGGCCTTGCCAGCTGTCCTGATAGTCATTGAGCAGTGGCAGCAGGTTGTCCATGGAGTCGTCGATCGGGTCCATGAACGGTGTGCCGAACGGCAGGTCCGCCGGCAACAACTGACGGCGGCGCAGGGCGTCGTCGAGGGTGCGTTGCTTGGCTTCCATGTCGCCGATCTGCCGGCCGACCAGTTGCAGCTTGGCCGACAGTTGCTGGACGCGCTCGGTAAAGGCATCGCTGGAACGCTTCAATTCGTCCTGCGCGGCTTCCATCTGCGCCATCTGTTCCAGCTTGTCGCCTTCTTCGGCGCTCAGGGTTTGCGCGCGACGGAAATCTTCCAGGGCTTTCTGCGCATCCAGCACTTGCTGGTACAGCACTTCGGTCTGGGTCTTGCTCGCGGCGCGGTCGGCAGCCACGGCCTGCTGGGTTTTCAGTTGCTTGAGTTCTTTTTCCAGGCGTTCTTTCTGGTCGCGCAGGGCTGCGCGGTCAGCCAGGGCCTGTAACGCCGGTGGTTCGATGTGCGAGATGTCGATGGACAGGCCCGGCACCTCGAAGCGTTCACCTTTGAAACCGTCGAGGATCAACTCCACGGATTTGACCCATTCGCCATCGTCGTCAAGGGTGATGCCGTGTTCACCCAGCGGCAGGCTGAACAGTGCGCTGTTGAACAGGCGCATCAGGCGTTCGACGTCTTGCTGCGAGAACTCTTCGCGTAGACGGGCGTAGCTGTTGTTATCGGCGTGATCGAGTTGCTGCTTGACCGACTTCAGGCGTTTTTCCAGGTCGCGCAGGCGCTCGTCCAGGTCTTCGGCGCTGAACTGGCGCGATTGTGCCAGTGCACCGGCCAGTTCGTCGTGGGCGTCCTTCGCGGCCAGCAGTTGCTGTTCCAGCACCTTGACGTCATCGACCAGGGCAAAGCGATGCTTGAGCACCGACAATTCGCCGAGCCAGCGCTGGATGCCGGTGATTTCCCGCTCCAGGCGCATCAGTTCCTGAGTACCACCGCGCTGGTCGTTTTGCAGGGCATCCTGCTCGTTGCGGTAGTGTTCGGCCTGAATGGTCAGCTCTTCTTTGCGCGCACTCGCGTAGTCCGACCAGGTGCCGAGCAAGGAGTCGAGCAATGGCGAGATCCGGTGCAGTTTGCCGCGCAGGATATCGCGTTGCTTCACGCCGTTGGCCAGGGCTTCGACCAAGGGGCCGGCGGCGACCAGCGAGTTGTAGTCCTGCTCCATGCGTCGCACATCGCGGAACGCTTCTTCGCACGCGGCAATGTAATCGACGCTGCCGGAACGCAGGCTGTGCTCGAAGGCATCGAGGAACAGCTGCTTGAGCTTGGCCGCGGTGATTTCGCGCATGTGCAGCAGGTTGATGAACAGCGCGCGGAAGGTCTTCAGGCTTTGCTCGCTGGTGGAGCGCAGCGGGATCAGCGTCAGGTCCAGCGGGATCGAAGTGTGGCCACCGACCAGCAAACGGCGCAGTTCATCCGGCTTGAGTTCGTAGGCCTTCAGGCCTTCGCGTTCAAGGTTGGTGAACAGTTCTTTCTGGCGCAGGCAGGTGTCGTTTTTCTGGTAGTGGGCCAGGTCCAGTTTGCCGGCGTAAGCAAAGAACTGGTGACCGAAACCGCCACCCGGGCCGCGACCGACCACACCGATCACATGGGGGCCGTGGGGCAGGTTCACTTCGACCAGGATGTAGCTGGTGTCCGAGGCGAAGTAGAAGCGCCGGGATTGTTCCAGGCTGTACTTGCCGAAGCTCATGTCCGACATGCGCGCCAGGATCGGGAACTGCAAGGCGTTGATCGAGGCGGATTTACCGAGGTTGTTTGCGCCGTACACCGACAGCGGTTCTTCCAGCGGGAACAGGCCAAGGCTGTAGCCGGCGGTATTCAGAAGGGCAAAGCGGCGGATGCCGTAACGTTCCTTGCTCATGCGTCGAGCTCCTGTTCTTCGGCGATGGCGCGGGCCAAGGCATCTTCTTCGCTTTCATCCTCAAATTCCGCGAGGTCCAGCGGGTCGTCGGTCTGCAGCAGTTTTTCGTCGCTGTCTTCGTCGATCAGCACCGGTACCGGCAACGGCAGGACGCTGTGCAGGCTGGCAGCCAGATCGCGGTCCTGTTGCACCGACAGGCACACATCGAGGAAGCGGTGCATCGGCGGCAGGAAACGGTAGACGCCGTTTTCTTCGCTGGCGAAACCGAGCTGGGTCATGCGGCGCATGATCTTTTCTTCCAGTTCGTCCTGGGTCTGCACTTCGGCCTGGATGAACAGGTCGCGGTATTTTTCCAGCAGCGACGGCAACTCATCACGCCCCAGGCTGCCGCCGTCGAGCACGGCGATCGGGTCGCGGCCCTGATCGGCCAGGTGCTCGACGAGGATGAAGGTGAACAGCGCCAGACGCTGGGCGGTCTTGTTCACCGCCGCCGCCGCGAGGTCCGGCACGAAGTAGTAGAAGCCGCGGGTGTCGCAGACCAGTTCGAAGCCCAGGGCCTTGAACAGCGTGCGGTACTGGTCCTGGAAGTTCGACAACTGTGCGTACAGCTCCGGATCGCGGCGGCTGACGTGGTAACCCTTGAACAGCTCGCGAAAAATCGGCGCCAGTTGGGACAGTTCGGAAAGATCAAGATGCATTTGGGATGCTCGCAGAATTCTCGGCGGCGTCATCGCTGACCGAGAGCAGGGCGAAGGAGCGCAGGCTGACCTGATGCTCGTGGGTATGGTATTCGCGACGTTCCAGACGCTCGCGCGTGAAGCGTTTTTCCCGCGACAGGCGCGAGAACCAGTACAGCAATTCGTCGGTGGCGCCGTCCGGTTCCTGCTCCAGCAGCCAGGTCATCAGGTCTGGCATCGGCAAGGCGTCTTCGCAGCGTTCGAGCATTTCCCGAACCGTGCGCGGCGCTCGTGGTGCATCGCCGCCCTTGTGGGTCTTGTGCGCCTTGGGGAAGCGCGCCGGTTTCGGTTCGAAACGCGCCAGGGCATAAACGTAGGCTTCGACCTGACTGGCACTGCCAAGGAAGGTGCTCTGCGGGCGGGTGAACATCGGCATTGCCGCTTGTGGCACCGCGTCGAGGCCCTTGCGACGGATCATCGACAAGGCCAGCGCCGCGCCGCGGGTCACGGCGTTGTGCCGGCGGGCTTCTTCACGCAGCGGCAACAGCAATTCGCGGGCATGACGCAGGGTCAACTGGGCGCTGGTCTGCATTTCGAGGATGCGCGCGTGGGTGCGCAGCAGCATGTCGTCGTCGACCAGGTGGCCGAGGCGTTGCTGTTCGCTGAGCATCTTCAGCAGGACGGTTTCGACCTTGCGCACGCCTTGTTCGAAGGCGCCGTCGGCGTTCACAAGATCAATCATCGGCTCGACGTATTCGTCCCAGGTCGCCAGCACTTCAGCGTAACGCTGGCGCAACGGAATCTGCCGGTCGCTGGTTTTCGCCCGTTCGGCGACAGCCACCAGTGCCTGTTCGTCGTTATCGAGTTTTTTCAGCACGTCACGCACGCGCATGTCGAGCAGGCGTAACTGGCGGGCGAGGTCATTGCCGTCGCGGATATCGAACGCGTCCTGGATATAGCCGGCCAGACGCTCCAGGTGGCGCAGGTAGGCTTCGATCTCCAGGCACAGGCCCAGACGGTGTTCACGGCGCAGATAGGCGAGGAAGTCGTGAATCTGCGCATTGAGCTCGAAACGGTTCGGGCTTTTGGCCACGGGAACCAGGATGTCGAGGCGAATCCACACATCCAGCAGGCTGGTGATGTCCTGCGGCGTACTGTCGAGTTGCTGGGCGGCCAGTTGCGTGCGCAGTTCGTTCAGGCTCAGTGTGCCTTGGTCGAAGTGCTCGCACAGTGGCTCCAGAAGTGCCCAGTGTTCAGCGAGGGCGCGCAAGACGCGCTTGGGTTCGATCATCGGAATGGCCGGCTGGTTGGCGATTAAAAGCCGCGATTGTACTGCATCGGGGGCAATGCGATTCACTCTCGGGACGGACTGTCGCCTTCTTTTCGGTAAGGTGCATCGATCAACTGCGGGCGATCTTCAGCGAACGGCGGTAGAATCAGCGCACTTTAGTTATCCACAAGTGGCCGACCTTTGCTTATCGAGTCCCGTCGTCGCGCTTATCTGGCCGCCATGCAGGTGGTCAACTGGCTGCCGCGCACCGAATTGCCCTTTGCTGCGCCGTCGCGGCCCGAACTGCTGGAGACGCCCGAGCCAGTTGCGCTCGCGCCTGTCGTGCCGGCTGTCGTGGCTGAAACGCCCGTAGCGCCGGTGGTCAGGCCGGCCGAGCGGGCGAAGATCGAAGTACCGCGGCCATCGCTGGCAAGCACGCGCACCGGTGCCAAACCGGTGGAAGAGGCCGAAGAAGCGCCCGTGGTGGTCAAGGCGCCGATCGTGCCGCCCCCGCGTTTCGCCCTGCAATTGCTGCGGGCCGGGCGCTGCCTGCTGCTGGTGGAGTTACCCACAGGCGAATCCTTCCAGACCCGCGATCCTGCCTACCTGCTGCTCAAGGACATGCTGCGCGCCGCCGGTCTGCCGGACAGCCCGCAGATCGTCGGTGAGCCGGTACGCTGGCCGCTGCTGGTGCGTGGCACGATGGATCAGGGACCGGAAGCCGCGCGGGACTTCGTACAGGGTTTCCTTTCCGTGCGGATGGAAGAAACGCCATGCGCCTGCTTGTGGCTGATCGGCCTGCCCGCGGTGCGGTTTGCCGGTGAGGCGGATGCCGGGGCATTCAATCGCGAGTTGCAGATCGAAGGACTGGGCGCGGCCTGGGCGGTGCCGGGCCTGGAATTATTAATGGAAGAGCCACAGCGCAAGGCCGCCGTGTGGCAAGCCATGCGTCGGCTGATGGCGCGCTGGAAAGAATCGAATGAGTGACGCTGTATCGTTTCGCCCGATGACCGAGGCAGACCTGGAAGCTGTACTGAAAATCGAATACGCGGCTTACAGTCACCCGTGGACTCGCGGGATTTTCCTCGATGGCCTGGGCAAGTATCAGATCTGGCTGATGTTCGAAGGCCAGCAACAGGTAGGCCACGGTGTAGTGCAGATCATCCTCGACGAGGCGCACCTGCTGAACATTACGGTCAAGCCGGAAAACCAGGGCCGGGGCCTGGGGCTGACCTTGCTTGAGCACTTGATGTCGATTGCCTGCAAGGCCGACGCCCGGGAGTGTTTCCTGGAAGTGCGCGACAGCAATACCGCGGCGTTCAAGCTGTACGAACGCTATGGCTTCAACGAAATCGGCCGGCGTCGGGATTACTACCCGGCGGTGGGTGGGCGCGAAGATGCGGTGGTCATGGCCTGTACTTTGGTCGATTGAGACCAAAAAGCTTCGCGAGCAAGTCGAATCGTCGCACCGCCGCTCCCACAAGGTATTGTGTCGTGTACAAATGTTGTGAACGACAAATATCCTGTGGGAGCGGGCTTGCTCGCGAAAGCGATCTGTCAGACGCCAACAATCAACGCTTCCTGTCGATCGGATCCCGCCGCGCCAGTTCAGCCTCATCCAGGCCATACCCGCCACCGATATCGTCCTTGTCGACGATGCTCAGGTCCCAATCCGCTCGGCTATCACTGCCCGCCTCATGGGCATCCCGGGCGCCGTCTTCACGGATCAGGGTTTCCGGGCTCAAGTCATCGTCGGTAGGTTGATGGTCGTCGGTCGAGGCGCCGGTCAGGCCCGCTTCACGTACGCGCCGGCGTGGCATCAGTTGCTCGCGCTCCTGGTCCGGCAGTTCGTCACCGATTCTGGCGCCGGGTTCTTCGGCATCGAAATCCAGCTCACGCACCGAACCCATGCGGTCTTCGTTATCATCGATGGGCTCCGGTTGCACCGCATCGTACGGACGTCGTGAATCAGTCATGGCAATTCCTCATACTGTGGGCCTTACTAGGGTGGACTCACCGGACACACGAGAATTCCAACGAAAACACTTACGGTTCTTGCGTGACCCCGACGGGCGGTCGTCTGTCAAAGCAGCGCATCTTTCTTGAGGCCTTACAGCATGCACGACTTACAAGACCTGATTGATAACAACGAGCGTTGGGCTGACGCGATCACCAAGGAAGACCCGGATTTCTTCGCCAAACTGGCCCGCCAGCAAACGCCTGAGTATCTGTGGATCGGTTGTTCAGATGCCCGGGTGCCGGCCAACGAGATCGTCGGCATGCTACCGGGCGATCTGTTCGTACACCGTAATGTGGCCAACGTGGTGCTGCACACCGACCTTAACTGCCTGTCGGTGATTCAGTACGCAGTCGACGTACTCAAGGTCAAGCACATCCTCGTCACCGGCCACTATGGCTGCGGCGGCGTGCGCGCCTCGATGCAGGATCGCCAGTTCGGCCTGATCGACGGCTGGCTGCGTTCGATTCGCGATCTCTACTACGAGAAGCGCGAAGAACTCGCCAAACTGGCCACTGAAGAGGAACAGGTCGACCGCCTCTGCGAACTCAACGTGATTCAGCAAGTGGCCAACGTCGCCCATACCAGCATTGTGCAAAATGCCTGGCACCGCGGGCAGAGCCTGTCGATCCACGGTTGCATCTACGGCATCAAGGACGGTCGCTGGAAAAGCCTGAACACCACCATCAGCGGCTTCGAGCAATTGCCGCCGCAGTACCGCCTGCGACCGATCGATTCGCAATAAGGCCCGTCAATCGTGGCTTCGCCGACGCCAGTGTTGCAGAAACGCCTGGCCGTCGGCGTTTGGCGATTCGTCGTAGCCGGTAATCCAGCCGCGGCAATCGTATGAGCCGCACTGGCAGGCGAACTGGCGTTGCAGTTTGTCTTCGGTGGCGGCGAAGTCCATGGTCAGCCAGTCACCTTGGCTGATGTCCTTCAGCGCCCATAACCACAACTCGCTCATGTCGAGAAAGACATTGGGGTCGCAGGAGTGTCGCAGCAGTCCGCAGAAGCGCGGGTCGTAGACATGCACGCCTGGCGCGAGCTGGCGGGTATGGCGGCAGCGATAGGGCAGCAAATGCCCCGACGCCCGGCAGATACGAGTGATTCGCGGGAATTCGCGCCGTGCTGCAATGGCTGTGGCTTGGCCGTTGGCGTTTTCAATGATTTCGAAGTCGGCCAGGGACGGAAATCCCAGACGAACGGGCAGCTCCGAAAAGGGGTAAACACCTTGCGCAGAATGTGGGTGTTTTCCGTGAAAGGCGTGAGTTCTCATAACGATCCTTGTCGGCTGGGTGCTGCGACTTCCATCGACTGACGATCCTGTCAGTGCTGCAGCACGTGGGTACGGCCCAAGCCTCTCGCAGATATCGCGAGCGGTCTACTGTCATAACTGACAGGTCGACCGCCCGCAATCGGTTTATAACGGTGGAACGGGCAGGGCAGTGGCTGGCGCTGGCGCCTTGAGCTGTTTGAGCTGCAATTGAATCGCTGCCGTCGAGCATTTGGCCGCTGCCTGGCCTGGCGTCAGGTTGCGAATCGAGGTGTAGAACAGCTCGCAGGTTTTTTCTTTCTCGGCCACTTGCCAGGTTTGAGTGCAGGTTTTCAGCTCGACATCAGCATTGCTGTCCGGTTGGCGGCCCATGACGGCCTGCCAGCACGCGGCACTCAAATCCTGGCCCATGACTTTCAGGCCCGCCGCATCAGCCTTGGCCTTGGCATCGTTGCCGGAATAGTTCGCCGGGTCGGCGGCGTACCAGATGTAGCTCGGGTGGTTGGAACCCAGCACCCGCACGTTCACCCCGTCACTCGGGCTGATTGTCGCCAGGCCCAGCACGTTCACGGTCGCCCCGTATTGTTGTTTGATCCAGCTACGCACCGGTGCGCCGAAGGCGACCATCGGCAATGTTTCACCGCTGGGGTGCAGGCTGACATTCTTGACCATGGTGGTCTGGTAGTCGTTGAAGTAGCTGTAGACGCCCTCCAGGTCCTTGCCAGCATTGGATGGGGCGGCGATAGGGGCGATGTCGACAATGGTCTGAAAGCCTGGCGTCTGCTCGGCCGGGATGCCATTGGCGGTGAGCAGCGTGGCCCAACGATCCGTAGTGGCGGACTTCAGGTAATCCTGGGCCTGAGTCAACGAATAGTCGGGCGGGAAGTGCAGCAACTCAACACTTTTGCGGTTCTCCAGGGCCATGCCCAGCGGCAGGAACAGGTACCAGCTATACGCCCACTTGCCGTCGGCATTCAGTTTGCTGGCTCCGTTATAGGCCAGGTCACCGGCATCAAGCAGTGCCGCCAAAGGTTTTTCATAGCTGTTGGGCACGCCGATGATTTCTGCGTGGAGCTGACCATTGTCGGTTTTGACCAGAACCTTCGCGTCGCCGTAGCCATCGCGCTGCACGCTCTGGGTCAGGTAGTGCTCGACGGTTTGCTCAAGCGTCCAGTTGCGAAAGCAGATCACGTTGCAGTTGTTGGGGTAGGCGAAGAGGCGGGTCACGCGTTCGGTAGTGCCCAGCTTCAAATTGGCATCGGCGTGGGCGGTGGTGCTCAGGGTGAGGGCTG
This sequence comes from Pseudomonas sp. WT-JTC, assembly GCF_056711565.1. Classification (NCBI taxonomy): domain Bacteria; kingdom Pseudomonadati; phylum Pseudomonadota; class Gammaproteobacteria; order Pseudomonadales; family Pseudomonadaceae; genus Pseudomonas; species Pseudomonas sp. WT-JTC. The sequence goes on along the minus strand of NZ_CM160042.1, from coordinate 5,668,104 downwards.
CGAGGGTGAGTGCCGCGAGTTTGAACATGCTCAGATCCTTTTCAGCGTATAAGACCAGCAGATACTGAAACAGACAGGGCAGAACAAAAAGGGCCGATTTCAATATCGGCCCTTTTTCATGGTTACGGCATTACCGGCGGCAAATACGCCAGCGTCGTCCCCAGTGCCCACAACAACACTAGCACCAGTGGCGTGTGCACCAGTAACTGCACGAAGGAAAAGCCTATCAGGTCCCGCGCCTTCAACCCCAGCACGCCCAGCAGCGGCAGCATGTAGAACGGGTTGATCAGGTTCGGCAAGGCTTCGGCGGCGTTGTAGATCTGCACGGCCCAACCCAGGTGATAGTTCAGGTCGTTGGCCACCTGCATCACGTACGGCGCTTCGATGATCCACTTGCCGCCACCGGACGGAATGAAGAAACCGAGGATCGCCGAGTACATGCCCATCAGCAGGGCATAGGTGTCGTGGGAGGCGATGCTGACGAAAAAGGTCGAGATGTGGTGCGCCAGGGTCTGCGCATCGGCGCCCTTGACCGTGGTCATCAGTGCGGCGATCGAGCCGTACAGCGGGAACTGGATCAACACACCGGTGGTGGTCGGCACCGCACGGGCCACGGCGTCAAGAAAGCTGCGTGGGCGCCAGTGCAGCAGGGCGCCGAGCATGATGAACAGGAAATTGTAGGTGTTCAGCCCGGAAATCGCACTGATCGCCGGTTTGGTCGAGAACTCGTGGAACAGCCAGCCACCGGCCAGCAGCACCAGCAGGATCATCAGCAGCGGGCTGTATTCCAGCCATTCGCCGGGACGGGTGCGCGGTTGCAGCGGCGGCAGGTTGAAACTCGGATCGACGCCGCAGGCCTTGGCATCGCGCGCCGAGTTCGGACCAGGGGCGGTGGCGTAGGCAATGATCAGCGAGATGACGATCAAGGCCAGCAGCATCACGCCGGACTGCCAGAGAAAGATCGTCTGGGTGAATGGAATCACCCCGGTGATCGACAGAATCGATGGCGGCAGGCTCGCCGGGTTGGCCTGCAATTGTGCCGCGGACGACGACAGGCCCAATGCCCACACGGCACCGAGACCCAGATAGGCGGCGGCACCGGCGGCGCGATAGTCCATTTTCAGATCGGTACGGCGGGCGAGGGCGCGCACCAGCAGGCCGCCGAAGACAAGCGACAGACCCCAGTTCAGCAGCGATGCGACCATGGAAATCAGGGCGACCCAGGCCACGGCAGAGCGGCCGTTTTTCGGGATTTTCGCCAGGCGATCGATCAGCTTCACCGCTGGCGGCGAACTGGCGACCACATAACCGCCGATCACCACGAAGGCCATCTGCATGGTGAAGGGGATCAGGCTCCAGAAGCCATCACCAAAGGCCATCGCGGCGTCGGTGGGTTTGGCTCCCATCGCCATGGTGGCCAGGGCCACGATAATCACCGCCAGGGCAGCAAACACCCAGGAGTCGGGAAACCAGCGTTCGGCAAAACTTGAGCAGCGCAGGGCAAAGCGGGCGGAGCGGCTATCTTCGATCTTGGCGGCCACGGAGGGTACCTCGGATTTTTATGTTTGTTGTGGTCTTCGGGGCAGTAGCCGCCCGTCTGGACAGGCGCCAACATTAATTCAAGCCGAGGATTTTTGTGGGGCTGATTTGTGACTATGGGACTTTGGTCTAACGGGTTGTCCGCCGGTGCGTTTGCGTAGACCATGAGCGCCTTGGTTTTTGCCTGTGCCAGAGTTCTTTTCATGACTAACACCGATTCGCGCCCGGCGCCGTTCAGCCGCTCGGACTACAAGACCCTGGGGCTCGCCGCCCTCGGCGGGGCACTGGAAATCTACGATTTCATCATCTTCGTATTTTTCGCCCTGACCCTAAGCCAGTTGTTCTTCCCGCCGGAAATGCCCGAATGGCTGCGCCTGCTGCAAAGCTTCGGGATCTTCGTCACCGGTTATCTGGCGCGGCCGTTGGGTGGCATTCTGATGGCGCACTTCGCCGACCGTCTGGGGCGCAAGAAAGTCTTCAGCCTGAGCATCCTGATGATGGCGTTGCCCTGCCTGCTGATCGGGATCATGCCGACCTACGCACAAATCGGCTATTTCGCACCGTTGCTGCTGTTGGCCCTGCGCATCCTCCAGGGCGCGGCGGTGGGCGGTGAGGTGCCCAGTGCCTGGGTATTCGTCGCCGAGCACGCGCCCATCGCCCATCGCGGTTATGCCTTGGGCTTCCTGCAAGCGGGGCTGACCTTCGGTTACCTGATCGGTGCATTGACCGCGACCTTCCTGGCGCAGGCATTCAGCCCGGCGGAAATCCTCGATTACGCCTGGCGTTACCCGTTCCTGCTCGGTGGCGTGTTCGGAGTGATTGGCGTGTGGCTGCGTCGCTGGCTCAGCGAAACCCCGGTGTTCACGGCCATGCAGGCGCAACGCGAGGCGGCCGGTGAGCTGCCGTTGCGCACCGTCTTGCGCGAGCATCGCCTGGCCATTTTGCCGGCGATGATTCTCACCTGTGTGCTGACCTCGGCCGTGGTGGTGTTCGTGGTCATCACCCCGACCATGATGCAGAAAACCTTTGGCATGACCGCCAGCCATACCTTCGCCTTGAGCGCGCTGGGAATCGTGTTCCTGAACATCGGCTGCGTGCTCGCCGGGCTGCTGGTCGACCGCATCGGTGCCTGGCGCACGGTGATGCTCTATAGCCTGCTGCTGCCGCTGGGCATCGGCGTGCTGTATGCCTGCCTGATCATGGGCGGTGACTGGATCGGCCTGGCCTACGCCGTGGCAGGGCTGGCCTGCGGGGTGGTCGGCGCGGTGCCATCGGTGATGGTCAGCCTGTTCCCGGCGCGAATTCGTGTCTCGGGCATCTCGTTCACCTACAACATTGCCTACGCCGCGTGGGCGAGCATCACACCGCTGTTGTTGATCGGTCTGATGCCGTGGAGTCCATGGATCTGTGTGATGTTCAGTGCGGTGATGGGCGCAGTGGGCGTGGGCAGTGCGGCGTTCTTCGGTGCGCGGATGCCGAGAATCGCAGGCTGTTCTGCCGTTGGCGCGCATTGATCGGGCATGTCTAACTATTTTTTGTAGGACAAACCTGAAGCACGCTTAAGAAAATGTTTCCAAGGCCGATGGTTAGGCTGCATATCGCTTTCTACCCCTGTCCATCGGTGCTTTTCCATGTTCAATAAACGCTTGAAGCAGGAGCTGTCGGCTCTTCGTGAAGAACTCTCCAGCCTCCAGCAAGTGAAGGAAAGTCTGGAAAGCGAAATGCTGGTGCTGACCCTCGACAGCGACGGGCGGGTTCAGTCGGTCAACCAGAACTTCCTTGGCGAAATGCACTACAAGAGTGCTGACCTGATCGGCCGACACATCGACGACTTCGTCCCGGATCACGTCAAATCCGATGAATTCCAGTTGCGATTCAAGAGCGCGCTGACCCGTGGCGAGCACTTTGCTGGCGCAGTGCGCCTGCTACGCGGTACGGGCCAGGAGGCGTGGTTGCGCTCGATCCTGCAACCGGTGCGCTCGGCAGATGGGCGGATCAAGCAATTTTCGATCTTCTCCAGCGACCTGACCCGCACCATCGAGGCCTCTCGTGAACACGAGAACCTGATCGGCGCACTGGTTCGCTCCACGGCGGTGATCGAATTCGACCTCAACGGCAACGTGCTGACCGCCAACGACCGCTTCCTCAGTGGCATGGGTTACAGCCTGGCGCAGATCAAGGGCAAACATCACCGCACCTTTTGCCTGCCGGAAGAGTACAACAGCGCCGAGTACCAGAACTTCTGGCGTCGCCTGAACACGGGCGAATACGTCGCCGACCGTTTCAAACGTATCGACAGCCATGGTCGTACGGTCTGGCTGGAGGCGTCCTACAACCCGGTGGTCGATGCCAACAACAAACTCTACAAAGTGGTGAAGTTCGCCACGGTGATTACCGATCAGGTCAATCAGGAGCAAGCCGTCGCCGAGGCGGCCAACATCGCCTACAGCACGTCGAAGCAAACCGACCAAAGCGCCCAGCGCGGTAACGCCGTGGTGACCCAGGCCGTGGACGTGATGCGTGACCTGGCCAGGCATATGCAAACCGCTGGCGATGGCATCGAAGCCTTGAACGAGCAGTCGCTGGTGATCGGTACCATCGTCAAGACCATCAGCGGCATCGCCGAGCAGACCAACCTGCTGGCGCTCAACGCGGCCATCGAAGCGGCGCGTGCGGGCGAGCAGGGTCGAGGGTTCGCCGTGGTGGCGGATGAAGTCCGGCAACTGGCTTCGCGGACCAGCCAGGCCACCGACGAAATTGTCCTCGTGGTGCGGCAGAACCAGGACATGGCGCGCAACGCCGTGGCACTGATGACCGACGGCAAGCTTCAGGCAGAACAGGGCCTGGCGCTGGCGGCGGAAGCAGGTACGGTGATTGTCGAGATCCAGGACGGCGCGCAGAAAGTGGTCGATGCGGTGGGGCAGTTTGCCAATCAGTTGGCGAGTTGAGTCCAGCGTTCTGCCAGAAGCCTGAAAAGATCGCCATCGGCGATCTTTTCATTTCAGCTCGTTCTATCCCGTTACAATCGGCTCATTTCCCCCAGGAGCAGACTTCCATGAGCATTTCCCACCGCCGTCCGGTTCCCTTGTCCAAGGCTTATCGTCTGCTCAATCATGGCCCGACCGTGCTGGTCAGCGCAGCCCACGGTGGCCAGCGCAATATCATGGCGGCAGCCTGGGCCATGCCGCTGGATTTCGAGCCGCCGAAAATTGCCGTGGTGCTGGACAAGTCCACCTGGACTCGCCAGTTGCTGGAAGCCTCGGGCGCTTTTGTGCTGAACGTTCCTTGCGCTGCCCAGGCCGACATTGTGCAGACCGTCGGTTCGACCTCCGGCCTGGAATTGACCCAGGGTCAGGGGCGCGACAAGTTTGAAACCTACGACTTGCAGACGTTCGCCGGCCAGGCGGTTGATGCGCCGATGCTCGAAGGTTGCGTGGCCTGGCTGGAATGTCGCCTGTTGCCGGAGCCGAACAATCACCAGCAGTACGACCTGTTCCTGGCCGAAGTGATTGCCGCCCAGGCCGACGAACGCGTGTTCAGCGAAGGCCGCTGGCATTTCGAAGGGCAGGACGCCTTGCGCACCTTGCACCACGTGGCGGGCGGGCACTTCTTGACCATTGGTGACCCGGTGGACGGCAAGAGCTTGCAGGCGTGAGGCAGGCAGCGCTCAAATCCAGACATCATTCTCGGCCGTGCGCTCGCCACCTTCGCGGCCGGTATTGAGCACGCCCTTGGGTTCGATCAGCAGGAGTTTTACCTCCTGCCCGGCGCTGGGTTTGTGCTCGACGCCTTTGGGCACCACATACATTTCCCCGGCGTTCACCAGCACATGGCCGTCACGAAAGTCGATGCGTAACTGGCCTTGCAGAACGATGAAGGTTTCGTCGGTATCGAGGTGGTCGTGCCAGATGAAATCCCCCAGCAGTTTCACCACCTTGAACTGGTAGTCGTTCATTTCGGCGATGACCCGGGGCGACCAGTGCGTATCGATCCGGGCGAGTTTTTCAGCGAAGTTCAGGCTTTCATATGTGTTCATGGAACAGCTCTCGCGGTTGTATGTGAACCCACGATAGCCAGCCACCCGGCGCGATTCTTGAACGATTGTGCGTGGCTCAGCGCCGCTGCAGGCTCAGCCAGCGGGCCGGTGGCAAGCCGTAGGTTTTGCTGAATTGCCGAGTCATGTGGCTCTGATCGGTGAAGCCGGCGATCAGCGCGGCGCTGACCAGTGTCTGTCCCTGAGTCAGCAGCGCGCGAACCATGTCCAGGCGTCGCATGGTCAGGTAGCGATAGGGACTGGTACCGAACAACAGGCGAAAATCCCGGGACAGGCTCCAGCGATCCCGACCACTGTGTTGCGCCAGCTCATCGAGTGTCACGGTGCGATCGAGGGCGCTGTGGATGTATTCCCGCGCGCGTTGCGCGGCCACGTAATCGAAACCCGAGCGTTTGGTTGGCACGCCGGAAACGCTGCTCAAGGCTTGCGCCAGATCGAACAGCGCATCCTGTTCTTCCAGTGGGTCGAGCGGGCAATCAAGGCTGCGCAGCAAGGCTCCCGTGGCGGCAAACAGGCGGGGGTCGTTCGACAGTCCGGTCTTGATGAACGGCAGCGGTTGGCCGCCGAGCATCTGCTGGATCAGCGCCGGTTCGATGTACATCATCCGGTACTGGAAACCGGACTCGGTGCCAGCCTCGCCATCGTGAGCTTCGTCCGGGTGCAGCACGATCGTTGCGCCAGGCTGGCTGTGCCGCCAGCCACCGCGATACTGAAAACTCTGCACCCCGGCCAGGGTGTGGCCGATGGCATAGGTATCGTGGCGGTGAAGATCGTAGCCATGGCCGGCAAAAAACGCCTCGAAACGCTGTAGCCCACCGACATCGGGCGCGCGATGGAACCAGTCAGTGCGAGGCGGGTACTTGGCCATGGTGATGATTGTCTTGAGCTCGATGCGCAGCACGGTAACCCAGTCAGCGACTCGCTGTCTTCTGATCGCAAGGCGACAGGTACGCTAGAAAACCAAGGGCAAATACTGCACTGTGTGACGCATTCTCTGCAGGTCGTTTTTTCTTTTTGTCAGGATGAGGCCAGGTCATGAGCAAGTTGCGCGTGGGGATCATTTTCGGGGGCCGTTCGGCTGAGCATGAGGTGTCGCTGCAATCGGCGAAAAACATCGTCGATGCGCTGGATCGTTCGCGCTTCGAGCCGGTGCTGATCGGCATCGACAAACAGGGCCACTGGCACCTCAACGATCCTTCGAATTTTTTGCTGAATCAGGAAAACCCGGCGCTGATCGCCCTCAACCAGTCCAACCGCGAACTGGCCGTGGTGCCGGGTAAGGCCAGCCAGCAACTGGTGGAAACTTCCAGCCAGGAAATGCTCGGCCACGTCGATGTGATCTTCCCGATTGTCCACGGCACCCTCGGTGAAGATGGTTGCCTGCAAGGCTTGCTGCGCATGGCCGATTTGCCGTTTGTCGGCTCCGATGTACTCGGCTCGGCCGTGTGCATGGACAAGGACGTCAGCAAGCGCCTGCTGCGCGATGCCGGCCTGGCCGTGACGCCGTTCGTGACATTGACCCGCGCCACGGCGGCCCGCACCGGATTTGCCGAGGTGCAGGGCAAGCTGGGCTTGCCGCTGTTCGTCAAACCGGCGAACCAGGGCTCCTCCGTGGGCGTGAGCAAGGTCACCGACGAGGTCGAATACACCGCTGCGGTGGAACTGGCGTTAAGTTTCGATACCAAGGTGTTGATCGAATCTGCCGTCAGCGGCCGCGAGATCGAATGCGCGGTGCTCGGCAATGAAGAGGCCATCGCCAGTGGCTGTGGCGAGATCGTGGTGCATAGCGGGTTCTATTCCTACGACAGCAAATACATCGACGACAAGGCGGCTGAAGTGGTGGTGCCGGCCAATATCAGCGTCGAGGCCAGCGAACGCATTCGCGCCCTGGCCGTCGAAGCGTTCCAGGTACTGGGCTGTTCCGGCCTGGCCCGCGTCGATGTGTTCCTGACCGACAGCGGCGAAGTGCTGATCAACGAAATCAACTCGCTGCCCGGCTTCACCCGCATCAGCATGTATCCGAAACTGTGGCAGGCCACCGGCATGACCTACAGCGAACTGGTGACGCGACTGATCGAGCTGGCGCTGGAGAAGCACCACGTTCGGCAGGGGTTGAAGATCAGTCGGTAAGTGGAGTTCTGCATCGCCCGTATTATCGGTGGGTATGCTTGCAAGAGCCGACCCTGATCAAGCGTGCTTGACCGGTTTGATCAGGCTCTGGGCGGGTATCCCGAACAGCTCGTGCAGTTTCCAGATCATCGGAAGCGTCAACGCTCGCTTGCCATTGAGTACTTCATAAACACGATTTGTGCGGCCGATGGCGGGTGCAAGATCGGCGGCGGACAACCCGGACTGCTCCATCCGGAACTTGATCGCATCGATAGGGTTGGGTAAGTCGACGGGGAAGTGCTTCGACTCATACGACTCGATCAGCGTAATCATGATGTCAAAGTAATCTCCCTCGGGAGTGCCAATTTCAGGTTCATTCTCAAACAGTGCAGACACGCTCTTGAGAGCGGCGCGGTAATCCTCGTCGGTGTGAATCGGGTGAATGTTCATGGGTTACTCCATTTCGACGTTATCAGCGTCGACCGTGTCGTACTGCTTGTGAGTGCCGACAAATTTTATGTACACGGCGCCAAAGCGATAAGCCACGGCGACTATCAGCCTGAAGTCGTTACCCTTGATGTTGAACACGACTCTGCGGCTTTTGAGAATACTGGCTGTAGCGAAGTGCAGCTTTATGTCGGCAGGTGTTTTCCAGGCTGCATTTCTTACCTCGTCAATCCAGGCCAGCAAGGGTTGTTCTGCGCTCGGGTATCTCTCCCAAAATTGCTTCAACTGATTGATGGCGATGATTCTCATGGCATGATCCTAGTCCCATTGTGGGACTGATGCAAGTCTGTGGAGGCGTGGAAACTCTAACCAGGACGCAATTATTTGCGGGTAGGAAAAAGCAGCGGGAGAGAGGCGACCTGGACTCTTTACCTATAAAAAGGGCCTACCCACCGGTAAGCCCTTTCTCACACCTGTGTACGACTCAATCCCCCAACGCTTGTCCCTCACGCCGCGGATCGGCACCTCCGGTCAGCGATGCTTTCCCCTGGGCGTCCTTGACCCGAACAATCGCCTGGGTGCCGCTGGTCATGTCGATTTCGCTCACACTATGCCCTTTGTCTTTCAGCGCCTGAATCAGCGCGGGGCTGAATTGTCCCTGTTCCAGCTCGGTGGGGCCGTTGCGGCTGCCGAAGTTGGGCAGGTTGATGGCGGCTTGTGCATCGAGGTTCCAGTCGAGCAGGCCGATGGTGGATTTGGCGACGTATTCGATGATTTGCGAGCCGCCGGGGGAGCCGACAGTGGCGAGGAATTCGCCGCTCTGGCGATCGAAGATCAGGGTCGGGGCCATGGATGAGCGCGGGCGTTTGCCGGGTTCGACGCGGTTGGCGACTTTCTGCCCGTTCTCCTCGGGAATGAACGAGAAGTCGGTCATCTCGTTATTGAGCATGAACCCCTGAACCATGATGTGGGAGCCGAACGCCGACTCAATGGTGGTGGTCATCGACACGGCGCCGCCTGCGTCATCGACGGTCACCACTTGCGAGGTGGAAATCCGCAGCGGCGAACGGTCCGGCGCGTAGGCCACCTGAATGCCCGGTGGGGTGCCGGGTTTGGCTGTGCCCATGCTGCGTTCGCCAATCAGGGCGGCACGGCTGGCGAGGTAGGCCGGGTCCACCAGGCCCTTGACCGGCACGGGTACGAAGTCGGTATCGGCTACGTATTGTGCGCGGTCGGCGTAGGCCAGGCGTTCGGCTTCCGAGATCAGGTGCACGGCTTGCGGGGCGGGTTCGATGCCGGCCGGGGCCGTGGTCTTGACCGGTTTCAGCGGTGCCAGCGCCAGGTGCTTGTCGCGAGCCTCCAGGGCTTGCAGTGTGCCGAGAATCTGCGCCACGGCGATCCCGCCCGACGACGGCGGCGGCATGCCGCAGACTTGCCAGCGCTTGTAGTCAGTACACAGTGGAGCGCGTTCCTTGGCCTGGTAGTGGGCGAGGTCGTTCAGGGACAGGCTGCCGGGATTGGCGTGACCTTGAACTTTGGTCGCGATTTCCTCGGCGACCGGGCCTTTGTACAGGGCATCGGGACCTTCATGGGCGATGCGTTTGAACACGGCGGCCAGCGGCGGGTTCTTCAGGTTTGTGCCGACGGCTTTCGGGCTGCCATCGGCATTGCGCAAGTAAGCCATCATTTCCGCTGAGCGCGACATGGACGAATCTGCGGCGATCAACTGGTGCAGGCGTGGCGAAATGGCGAAGCCTTGCTCGGCGAGCTGGATGGCCGGTTCAAACAGCTGCGCCCAGGGCAGGCGCCCATGCTTTTGATGGGCCAGTTCGAGGGCGCGCAGTACGCCCGGCGTGCCCACCGAGCGACCGCCGATCTGTGCCTGGGTAAACCCCATCGGTTGTCCGTTGGCCTGCAGGAAAAGCTTCTCGGTGGCGCCGGCCGGGGCGGTTTCACGGCCGTCGTAGGTGCGCACGGCCTTGCCATCCCAGAGTACGATCAATGCGCCGCCTCCGATGCCCGAAGACTGCGGCTCGACCAGCGTCAACACGGCTTGCATCGCAATCGCGGCATCGATGGCCGAGCCGCCCCGGCGCAGCATCTCCCGCCCGGCTTCGGCCGCCAGCGGGTTGGCCGCCGCTGCCATGTATTTTTCGGCGTGTTGGGTGCGCAGGTCGGTGCGGAACCCGGAAGCGCTTTCCGGAGCGAGCGGTAATGTTGGCACCGAAGCGTTGTGGCATGCGGCCAGGGTCAAGGCACTGGCGAGCAGAACCAGGGCTGGCAGGCGATAGCGGCGCAAGGGGAAGGCTGAAAACACGTGGGGCACTCCGTCCGTTGGATCTACGATCAGTGGACTGTATCGGCCGACCGGAAGGGACGCAAACCAGGTCCCGTGGCATTGACGTTTTTGTCCTTCATCAATGGCAGGATTTTCTGTAGGGTCGTTGCCAACAGGCAGGCCAGAAAATCAACAAGAGGCAGACATGCAAACCGAATTCCCCACCCAGCCCGGCTATCGCACCCAGCGTGAACAGTTCCTGGCCGCCGCGACTACCGCAGGCGCAACGCTGACTGAATATCCACACCCGCTCAAAGGCCCGTTCGGCGAATCGTTGAGTACCGATGTGGCGGTACTCGGTGATCCGGGCGCCAGGCGCTTGTTGATTGCGTTGAGCGGCACCCACGGGGTTGAAGGTTTCTACGGCTCGGGGTGCCAGATCAAATGGCTGCAGGAGTTGGGCAGGCGTTCCCTGCCAGCGGATGTCGCCGTGGTCATGATCCATGCCATCAACCCTTGGGGCATGGCGTGGTTGCGCCGGGTCAACGAAGACAACATCGACCTGAACCGCAATCACCTGAACTTCCAGCGCCCGCTGCCAGACAACCAGGCGTACAACGCCCTGCATGAAATCTATGCCTGTCCGCAGTTGCACGGCCCGGAGCGTGATCGTGCCGATGCCTTGCTCGACGAGCAGATTCGCCTGCATGGCTGGCCGGCGGTGATGTCGATAGTCGAGGGCGGTCAGCATGCTCATCCCGATGGCCTGTTTTACGGCGGGCTGGCGCCGAGCTGGTCGAACCGCACGCTGCACCAAATCGTGCAAAAGCACGTGAGCCATGCCGAGGTCGCCATGTGTTTCGACTTGCACACCGGCGCGGGCGAGTACGGTCATCCGATGTTGCTGACCATCACCGAGTCCGCCTATCCGGCGCTGGCGGATGCGCAGGCGATTTACGGCCCATGGCTCTACAGCCTGCAAACCGGCGCCGAGACTGTCAGCGAAACCGGCGTGGCCGCGACGGCCACCGGCTATACCTCACAGGCGTTGATCGATGCACTGCCGCAGGTACGGCTGATGCCTTTCGTCATCGAGTGCGGGACCTATCCCGGGCCGGACGTTCACCGGCATCTGCGTGATGACCACTGGCTGCATTTGCATGGCAACCCAAGTGACGCAACGGGACGCGGGATCAAGTTGAATCTGCTGGAGCAGTTCTATCCGGCGGATAGCGATTGGCAGGCGATGGTCTGGTTGCGCACGTGGCAGATCTGGGAGCGGGCGTTGTCTGCATTGTCGACCATTGGCGTCTGATCGATGCGCGCATGCGGTTGAGGATTTCCTGCAACCGCAGCGTGTTTTTTTCAAGGCATAAAAAAACGGCTTACCTTGCGGTAAGCCGTTTTTAGTACTTGGTGGCTACACAGGGACTTGAACCCCGGACCCCAGCATTATGAATGCTATGCTCTAACCAACTGAGCTATGTAGCCAAGTGGCGCGCATTATTCACCGGTAACGGGGATGCGTCAAGCACAAATCTAAAATATTTCTCTGCGCTTTCAACCGTTTATCAAAATCTATCCTCTGAGCAGGGGTGAAGGGCAGCGCTGGAACCAGCGGCTGGCCTGTTCGTACGCGTGCGCCAGTTGCAGGACAGCGAAGTCGGCCTGGTGTCTGCCGATGATTTGCAGGCCCATGGGCAGGCCGCTGGCGTTGAAGCCGACCTGTACGTTAGCCACCGGGCAGCCGGACAACGTGCCGGGGATCACCACCTCCATCCAACGGTGATAGGTGTCCATGCTCACGCCTTCGATGGAGGCGGGCCACGGTTGGGTTTTATCGAACGGGAATACCTGGGCGCTCGGCAGCAGCAGGTAGTCGTATTTTTCGAACAGCCTGGAGATCGCCCGATACCAGTCGCTGCGCATCACCGACGCGGCAAACACGTCAGTGGCCGAAAGTTTCAGGCCGTTTTCCACTTCCCAGCAGGCTTCCGGTTTCAGCAGTGCACGCTTTTGCGGGTCGGCATAGGTCGCGCCCAACGAGCCGGCGACCATCCAGTGGCGCAATGTCCGCCAACTGCTCCACAGCTTCTCTGGCGCGAATTCCGGCTGTACGGGCTCGATATGGCAACCCAGGCTTTCGAAATCGGCAAAGGCCGTTTCGCACAGCGAGAGGATGCCTTTTTCCATCGGCAGGTAGCCGTTGAAGTCGCCGAGCCAGCCCAGGCGAGTGCCTTTGAAGTCCCGCTCCAGCGGTGCCGCAAAGGCGTTTCCGGTCTCGGCAATCGACAGCGGCGCCCGCGCATCGGCCCCGGCCTGCACCGACAGCAGCAACGCCGCATCGCGCACGCTGCGAGCCATGGGGCCTTCGTAGCCGAGTTGGTCGATAAACAGGTCGGCACTGTCATCGAAGGGCACGCGGCCCTGGGACGGACGGAAGCCGAAGATGTTGTTGAACGCGGCCGGGTTGCGCAGCGAGCCCATCATGTCGCTGCCATCGGCCACCGGCACCAGGTGCATGGCCAGCGCCGCCGCCGCGCCGCCGCTGCTGCCGCCAGCGGTCTTGCTCGGGTCGTAGGCGCAACCGGTCGCGCCGAACAGCGGGTTGTAGCTTTGCGAGCCGAGGCCGAATTCCGGGGTGTTGCTCTTGCCGATGATGATCGCTCCGGCGGCCTTGATCCGCTCGACCATGATGCCGTCGCGCTCGGGGATGAAGTCCTTGTACAGCGGCGAACCCAAGGTAGTGCGGATGCCGCGCGTGAGGGACAGGTCCTTGATCGCGTGGGGCAGGCCGTGCATCCAGCCTTTGTATTCACCACGGGCCAACTCGGCGTCGCGCTGATCGGCCTCGGCCAGCAGGTCCTCCGGCGCTTGCAGGCTCACCAGGGCATTGACCTGCGGATTGAAGCGTTCGATATGGGCAAGATAAGTCTGCATCACTTCCCGGCAGGAAACCTGGCGCAGGCGGATGCGTTCGGCGAGCTCGTGGGCCTGCAACAGGACCAGTTCGCTGATGTTATTAGAGTTCATTGCAAGCGGCCTTTCAGACGGCTGGAAAAACGCCCCGCCATTGCGTCGGGGCGGTAGCGATCAACGCATCAGGTTGGTCCAGAGACGGTCGGCCAGGCGGATCGCGCCTTCGCCGCAGGTCTTGCTGAACACCACCGGAGTGCCTTCGGGGATGTGCAGTTCCGGCGCATCCTTGAGGCCTGCGTCGAGGAACGGTTCCACTCCCTTGATCGGGCTCTGGTGCTTGAGGAAGTTCTGGGTCATTGCCGCGTTTTCAGGCTGGCTGAGGAACGCAATGAACGCCTTGGCGTTCGCCGGATTCTTGCTGCCGGTCGGGATGACCATGTTGTCGACCCAGGCCAGTACGCCTTCTTTCGGGTACAGGTAGTTCAGGCTCGGTTTCATTTCCCGGGCGCGCATCGACGAACCGCCCCAGAAGGTCGACATGTCGATCTCACCGGACGCCAGGTTTTCGCGGATCGAACCCGCCTTGGAACTGTAGGTCTTGACGAACGGTTTCTGCGCCTTGAGCAGGGTCAGAATCTGCTGCATCTGCTTCGGATCTTCACTGCACAGCGGAATGTTCAAGTACAGGCTGGCCATGTCCACCACATCACTGACCGAGTCGAACATGTTGATTCGCCCTTGCAGCTCGGTCGGTGGCTCGTAAAGCACCTTGAGGGTATCGGCAGGGCCCTTGTAGCGCTCGGTGTTGAGCACCACGCTGGTGGTGCCCCAGATGAACGGCACGGAGTAGGCGCCCTCGGGGTCCCAGGTGGGTTTTTTCAGGTTGTCGACGACGCCGGCATAGTAGGGCTCGTTGACCGGGTCGAAACGCTCCAGCAGCTTTTCCTTGATCAGGATCGGAATGAACTGGTGGGATGGGATCGCCACGTCGTAACCCGCACCGCCCTGTTTCAATTTGGCCAACAGAGTTTCGTTGGAGTCGTAGGAGTCGACGGTGACTTCAATGCCGGTCTGCTTCTGGAACTTGGCGAGGATCTCCGGCGAAAAGTAACCGCTCCAGCTCACCACATTGAGTTTTTCCGCGGCCTGAACGTTGCCGGCCATGGTCAGCGGCAAGGTCAGGAACAACGACGTGCCGATGCTTTTAATCCACTTGCTCATGCTATTTCCCCACAGTGCGTAGAAGGTTCAGGATTTCTTTTTGCCCAGCAGATAAGAAAGGGTGACGAACAGCACCGAGACGCCCAGGATCAGGGTCGACACGGCGTTGACGTCGGGTGTCACGCCCATGCGCAACAGGCCGAAGATGAAGATTGGCAAGGTGGTGGTGCCGGCCTGGGAGACCATCATCGAGATCACGAAGTTATCCAGCGACACGATGAAGGCCAGCATCAGCCCGGAGAAAATCCCCGGCATCAGCAGCGGCAGGGTCACCTTGCGGAAGGTCCGCCACGGGCCGGCATAGAGGTCGGCCGAGGCCTGTTCCAGGGACAGGTCCATGTCGTTCAGGCGTGCCCGTATCGGCAGAAAGGCGAACGGAATGCAGAACACCGTGTGCGCGATGATCAGGTTGCCGTAGCCCAGGGACAGACCGATGGTGGAGAACAGCGCGAGGGTGGCGACGCCGACCACGATTTCCGGCAATACCAGGGGCAGCATGATTGCGCCCATGGACAATTGCAGGCCTTTGAATTTCGCCCCCCGTGACGTGCCGAGGGCGGCGAGGGTGGCGATGGCCGTGGCGACCATGCTGGCGCAGACCGCGATCAACAGGCTGTTGCCGGCCGCCTGGCGCAGGGCCTGGTTGGCGAACGCAGCGCGATACCAGTCGAGGCTGAACCCGGTCCATACCGTTGCCGACTGATTGGCGTTGAACGAGAACGCCACCAGCACCACGATCGGCGCGTAGAGATACAGGTAGAACAGGAAACTGAATCCGCCGAAGCCCGGGAAATCCTGCACACCCAGCGTGTTGCGTTTGAACAGGCCGATCATCACGCACCTCCTTTGGCGATGCGCTGGCGTTCGGCACGCAGGGCATAGACCGTCAGAACCAACATCACCGCTGCCATCAGCACCAGCGACAGGGCTGCGCCGAAGGGCCAGTTACGGGCATCGCTGAACTGCCGGAAGATCAGGTTGCCGAGCATCATTCGCGTGCCGCCGCCCAGCAGTTCCGGGGCGATCATCGCTCCGAGGCAAGGCACGAAGGTGAGGATGGCGCCGGCAAGAATCCCCGGTTTGGCGATAGGCAACACCACCTTGCGCAAAGTACGCACGCGCCCGGCGTAGAGGTCCTGAGCGGCCTCGAGAAGGCGGATGTCCATTTTTTCCAGGGTGGCGTAGATCGGCAGCACCACGAAGGGCGCGTAGGTGTAGACCAGCCCCAGCAGCACCGCGCCGTCGGTGTAAAGCAGTTGCAGCGGCTGATCGATGACCCCGAGCCCCATCAGGCTGTTGTTGATCACCCCGGTGTTACGCAGCAGCAGGATCCACGCATAGGTGCGGATCAACAGGTTCGCCCAGAACGGTACAGTGATCAGAAAGATCAGCAGGCCTCGGCGATGGGCCGGTTGCATGGCCAGCCACACCGCGACCGGAAAGCCGATCAGCAAGGTGATGACGGTGGTCAGTCCGGCGATGCCGATGGAGCGCAAGGCGATGATCAGGTAGGAGTCGGCGAAGGCCAGGCTGTCATCCAGTTGCCGTTCGAACAGCAGCGAGGTGTAGGCGTCGCTGCTGAACACCTTGTTCACCCCGCCGTAGGGGTTGGCTTCCATCAGCGAGTAACCGATGACGATCAGGATCGGCACGATCAGAAACAGGCCGATGGCAATCAGCGCGGGGCTGACACCGAGAAAACTCTGGAAAGCCCGCCGACGTTCCAGGGTATTGGCAATCGGTAAAGCGTGCATGGCAATTCCTCGTGCTCAATCGTGCAGGACGCTGGCGCTACCCTGGTCAAACAACAGGCCGGCCTGGCTTCCCGGTGCGAAGCGTTTGCTCTGGTCGACGCAGTTGGGGGTGCGCACGGTGAGGCGCGAACCGTTGCTCAGGCTGACCTGGTATTGCAGGTCGGTGCCGAGGTAGATCTGCGCTTCGATCCGGCACGGCAAGGCACCGTCGGTATTGCCTGGCACCAGATGCAAACGCTCGGGGCGCACCGACAACGCGACGTTGGCACCGACCCGCACATTGCTGCACGGCTGCGCAGGCAGCGGGTGACCGGCCGGGCCGGCGAACCAGGCCAGGCCATCTTCGACGCGGGTGACGGTGCCTTCGATGAAGTTGGTTTCACCGATGAAGTCCGCGACAAAACGATTGCGCGGGCGCTCGTAGATGTCTTCCGGGCGGCCGACCTGCTGCACTTCGCCTTCGGACAACACGGCGATGCGGTCGGACATGGTCAGGGCTTCTTCCTGGTCGTGGGTGACGAAGATGAAGGTGATGCCGGTACGCGCCTGGATGGTTTTCAGCTCTTCGCGCATGGCCTGGCGCAGCTTGAGGTCCAGGGCCGAGAGCGGTTCGTCGAGCAGCAACACTTTCGGGTGTGGCGCCAATGCACGAGCGAGGGCGACGCGCTGTTGCTGACCACCGGACAGTTGTGCCGGCTTGCGGTTGGCGAAGCGCTCCATCTGCACCAGGGCAAGCATCTCGCGCACCCGTTCGGCCATCTGCGTTTTGTTCAGGATCTTGCCCATCGGGTGGGACTCAAGACCGAAGGCCAGGTTCTCGGCGATGGTCATGTGCGGGAACAGCGCGTAATGCTGGAACACCGTGTTGACCGGACGCTGGAATGGCGGGCGGTCGGCGATGTTTTCGCCGTAGAGCAGAATCTCGCCTTCGGTAGGGAATTCGAACCCGGCGATCATCCGCAGGAGCGTGGTTTTGCCACAGCCCGAAGGGCCGAGAAGGGTGAAGAATTCGTTGTCGCGAATGTCCAGGTCGATGCTTTTGAGCGCCACCGGGCCAGTCTTTGGATCACCGTAGACTTTGCGCACTGAGCGGATGGACACCGCCAGCGTTTGCAGCGAATGCAGGGCATTCATGCGTTACCTCCGATTCCCCCATCGTCCGCGAGCGCTGTAAACAGCGGAGCCGTCGGACCATGGATATTATTTTTCTGGGCAGGATCGAGATTGCGTTCGAGTGTTGTAACCAGCTGTTCTTTTGTTCTGCTGTGGCTCGATTATCAGCGAGGGGTTGCGGGGGCGAAACTTCAATTTTAACATAGGGGCTGTTAAAAAATTTAACAGCACAAGGCGTCCGAAAACCATGCCTGACCACCGTTTGCCGCCGCTCAACGCGGTGCGTGCCTTTGATGCCGCGGCCCGGTTGGGCAGCTATGTCGAAGCCTCCAAAGCCCTGCACGTGACCCAGCCGGCCATCGGCCGCCATGTGAAGCTGCTGGAGGACTGGCTGGGCATCCAACTGTTCGAGCGCACCTCTCGCGGAGTCAACCTGACGGCGGCAGGGGAGAAGTACCACCGCAAGATCAGCGCCGCCCTGCAACTGATCATCGAAGCCGGAAAAGAGGCGCAGCCCAAACACGCCGAGCGCTGGTTGCGCATCATGGTGGTGCCGGGGTTCGCCAAGCGCTGGCTGATGCCACGCATAGAGACCATGCGCCATCTGCGTCCGGGTTTGAAATTCGCCATCGAACCCAATTCGACCTTCACCGAAGTGGATGGCAAAAGCGCTGACCTGGGCATCGTCTACGGGTTGGACGGCCAATATGCCCACTCCCGCACCAGCCTGATTTGTCCTCGGGTGTTTCCGATCTGTTCCCCCGAATATCTGGCCAGCGTCGGGCCCATCGACAGCCCCGCGGACCTGGTGAAACACAACCTGATCCACGTCGATGACGGTGAGTGGTGGAACCTGTGGTTCGCCGCCAACGACCTCGACATGCACCTCAATTCGGACATGCTCTACGTCAACAACGACCACGCGTTGTCGGTGGCCGAGAGCGGGCAGGGCATTGCGCTGGCCAACGAAGTGCTGGTGCGCGAAGAACTCCACAGCGGCAAGTTGGTGCGGGTGGTGGACGCGCAAGTGAAGCTGGAAAGCTATCGGGTGCTCACGCCGTCCACCGAGCTCTCGGCGGACGTGGTGTGGTTTATCGACTGGCTCAAGACCGAGCTGGAGCAGGACTTCCCGGAGGCGGTGATCCGCGCCTGAGCAGCGCTGCCGGATTCAACTCAAGCGGAAGCGCCCGGTGTTGTCGCTGAGGGCCTTGCTGCCGTGGCTCAAGGTGTCCGCTGCCTGGTTCACCGCGCGCGCACCTTCGAGCAAACGCAACGCCGCTTGATCGACCTGCTGGATATTGCCGCTGACCTCGTCGGCGGTACTGGCCTGCTCCTCCACCGCCGTGGCGATTTGCGCCAGGGTATCGGTGACACTTTGCACCGCGCTGGCGATTTCCCCGAGCCGCTCACCCAGGCCTGTCACTGCCTGCGCATCGGATTGTGCCTGACCACAGGCCGCTTCCATCAGGCTCACGGCTTCGTTCACCGTGTTGCGCAAGCTATCGACTGTGCCGGCAATCTGCGCAGTCGAAGATTGCGTACGTTGCGACAGACTGCGCACTTCATCGGCCACCACCGCAAAGCCGCGACCCTGTTCGCCGGCCCGAGCTGCCTCGATCGCGGCGTTGAGTGCCAACAGGTTGGTCTGCTCGGCGACGCCACGAATGGTGTCGACCACCAGCTGGATCTGCTGCCCCTGCTCGCTGACCCGGCCCAGCGCCGCTGCCGTTTCATTCAGGCGTTGATTGAGTTGCTGGATGCTCGCAGTGGTGCGCTGGCTGTCACGGCTGCTGTCGGTGGCGATGCGCCGGGTGTGCTGGGCGCTACCGGATGCCTGCTCGCAACTGTGGGCCACCCCTTGTGAGGTGGCGGCCAGTTGCGTCGCCGCCGCGGCGATCTGGCTTATCTGCAACTGCTGGGCTTCGACTTCGCCCAAGGCGTCGCTGGAGTGATGGTTGAGGGTTTGCACGGCGTGGCTCAATTGCAGGGTTTCGTGATCCACCCCTTGCAGGCTGGTGCGCAGTTGCACCACGGCGACGTTCAGCGCGGTGCTGATGGCCGCCAGTTCGTCCCGACCCTGAACTGGTACTTGCAGGCTCAGATTGCCATCGCGCAAGGCCTCGGCCAGTAGCGTGATGCCGCTGGCGCTGCGGCGGATCGAGGCCTGCAAACAGATGAACAGATACAGCGCGGCCAACAGCAGGCAGCCCAACACGGCGGCCACCACAATGAACTGGCGGATCGCCGAGCCGTGGTAGTAATCAAGGCGTTGATCCAGCGACACCAGCGATTGCTGGCGCAACGAGGCGAGGTCGGAGAGCAGGGCATCGAGACTGCGTTCGAAGTCATCCGGCTTGAGGTTGATGCTGCCGCCGAACACGCCGTCATCCAGCACCTTCAGGCCCGCGTCCAGGTGTTTGAGGCTGTCATGGTATTGCCCGGCCCAGGTTTGCAGGGCGCCAGGCAGGCGCGCTTCGAGCAGACCTGCGGTTTTCACCAACTGCTCGCGCGCATCACCGATGCGGCTGCGCAAGTCGCGCAGTTGCAAGCGACTTTGCAGAGTGAACTGCCCGGACACTACCGACGCCTGGCCCACCGCCGCCAAGCGCCCGACTCGCTCGATCAGGTCCGGCGCATGTTGGGTGGAGATCTGCGTGAGCAGGTAGGTTTCCAGCCACGGTGCCAGCGTCAGGCGATTGTCCATGGCGATCTGCTCGCGCAAGGGTTGCAGGGCGCTCAAGGCGTTGGTGAAGCGATCGTAGCCATCCGGCCACCAGCCGACATTGCTCAGGCTTTTTGAATCGAGGCCATCGAGGGTGGTTTGCAGGGCGTGATAACGCGACAGCGTTTCACCCTCGGCAGCTTCTTTTTGCAGAGCATTGCCCAACTCGGCAGTGGCCTGGCTGACGGCGGGTTGAGCCGCATCGAACGCGGCCATCGCAGCGAGGGTGGCCGGCGTTGGCTGGCGATTGGTTTCTGTGGCGCGCCACCGGGCGGCGCGATCACGCTGGGCGGCGAGCAGGTCATCCAGCGCATCAAGAGCGAGCAGTTGCCGCACCCCGGCGCGTTCGCCGGAGATCAGGCTGAGTTTGTCGCGATAGTCCTGGCCGATCATCCACAGGCTGCCGGCCAGCGGCAGGATAAACAGCAGAAACAACAGCTGGAATTTGCGTGCGAAGCCGAAATGCCCCAGCAACCCGATCCCCGGTGATAAAAAAGCCTGCATGCCCCATGACTCCTCTGGACACCACGCACCATTGGCGTGCGTCGGAGGTTGTTGCACCGCCGACTCGTGCCCTCTAAAAAGGCCTCGAAAGTTCACCCTTGCCCGCTCTGTAGGCCGACTCTGTGGCGAAACTTCCCATTGCCGGCCTCCTTTGTAAGGAAGCCGCGTTCAAGCAGACAAGCAAGGCAAGATTCAGACCATGGCTATGCGCCATCAACGTTGTGGCGATGAAATCGAAGTAGTTAGCAGGCTAAGGGGATGGCGTTGCTGCACTGAAAAATGGCACATTGGCGCACCTGCCCGTTTGCACCCACCTGTTGTACGGAAAACCCCATGGCTATCAGCAACGCCCAGACCGGTTCAGTGCCGGCGTCCGCTACGCCCCAAAGCAGCCCCTTGGTGATGCGCATCATCGGCGCGGTGGCGCTGGCGCATTTGATCAACGACCTGATCCAGTCGGTGCTGCCGTCGATCTACCCGATGCTCAAGGCCAACTATGGCCTGACCTTCACCCAGGTCGGCCTGATCACCCTGACGTTCCAGTTGACGGCCTCGCTGTTGCAGCCGTGGGTCGGTTACTACACCGACCGTCATCCCAAGCCATGGCTACTGCCGGCGGGTACGGTCTGCACCTTGATCGGGATTCTTATGATGTCGGTGGTCGGCAGCTTTCCGTTGATTCTGCTGGCGGCGGGTTTGATTGGCATCGGCTCTTCGACTTTCCACCCCGAAGCGTCCCGCGTGGCGCGCCTGGCTTCAGGCGGACGCTTCGGGCTGGCGCAATCGACCTTCCAGGTCGGGGGTAACGCAGGCTCGGCGTTCGGCCCGTTACTGGCGGCGGCGATCATCATTCCCTTCGGTCAAGGGCACGTGGCGTGGTTCGGCCTGTTCGCGGTATTTGCGCTGTTCGTGCTCTACCGGATCAGCCGCTGGTACGCCAACCACTTGAGCCTGTTCAAGCTCAAGCAGGGTCAGGCGGCGACTCACGGCCTGTCCAGGGGGCGAGTCATCAGCGCGCTGGTCGTGCTCGGGTTGCTGGTGTTCTCCAAGTATTTCTACATGTCCAGTCTCACCAGCTACTTCACCTTCTACCTGATCGAGAAATTCGACCTGTCGGTCGCCAGTTCGCAATTGCACCTGTTCCTGTTTCTGGGCGCGGTAGCGGCGGGGACATTCTTTGGCGGGCCGATCGGCGACAAAATCGGGCGTAAGGCGGTGATCTGGTTTTCGATCCTCGGCGTTGCACCGTTCACCTTGCTGCTGCCACATGTCGACCTGTTCTGGACCAGCATTCTCAGCGTGGTCATCGGCTTCATTCTCGCCTCGGCGTTCTCGGCCATCGTGGTGTACGCCCAGGAACTGGTGCCGGGCAATGTCGGGATGATCGCCGGGGTGTTCTTCGGCCTGATGTTCGGCTTCGGCGGGATTGGCGCGGCGTTGCTGGGCCATCTGGCGGATATTCACGGCATCGAGTACGTGTACTACCTGTGTTCGTTCCTGCCGTTGTTTGGGGGGTTGGCGATCTTTTTGCCGCGTACCAAAAAGGCCTGAACCAACAACCATCGAGTGTGGGGGCGGTGGTGTGGCCGAAATTTCTGTCGTGTTGCGTCCTGAATATGGTTTACGCCGGTTTCAGGACCTCTAAAAATTCAGCCGTTTCGATAGATATAGCTGTACGCGTTAATCGCCGGTACACCACCGAGATGTGCATAAAGCACCTTCGACCCATCCGGGAAAAACCCCTGGCGGACGAGATCAATGAGGCCTTGCATGGATTTTCCCTCGTAGACCGGGTCCGTCATCATGCCTTCCATGCGAGCGCACAACCGGATGGCTGCATTGGTTTCTTCTGATGGGATGCCGTAGGCCGGATAGGCATATTCTTCTTTAAGGACAACATCGTCAGCTGTGATTTCCTGGCCAAGCCCAATAAGTCTGGCCGTTTGCTGAGCAATGGCCAGCACTTGTGCCCTGGTTTGTTCAGGTGTGGCGGAGGCGTCGATACCAATCACATTGCGGGCACGACCATCCTTGGCAAATCCCACCAACATGCCTGCATGCGTGGAGCCGGTCACAGTGCAGACGATTATGTAATCAAACCTGATCCCCATCCTGGTCTCTTGTTCGCGTACTTCTTCGGCGAAGCCGACATAGCCGAGACCTCCAAATTTGTGCACAGAAGCGCCGGCGGGAATGGCATACGGTTTACCTCCTTTCGCCTTAACATCTTCCAGCGCCCGCTCCCAGCTCTCGCGGATGCCGATATCGAAACCTTCGTCGACGAATTCAATTTCGGCCCCCAGCACGCGGCTCATCAGGATATTCCCAACCCGGTCATAGACCGCATCCGGGAACGGAACCCAGCTTTCTTGAACGAGACGGCACTTCATGCCGAGTTTGGCAGCAACAGCCGCGACCTGGCGCGTGTGGTTTGACTGGACGCCACCGATGGACACCAGCGTATCTGCCTGCGAGGCAATGGCATCGGGAATAATGTATTCCAGCTTTCGGATCTTGTTACCGCCAAACGCGAGCCCGGAGTTGCAATCCTCTCGTTTGGCATAGAGCTCGACATTGCCCCCGAGACACGCCGATAGGCGATTCAGTTTCTCAATCGGCGTAGGGCCGAACATGAGTGGATAGCGTTCAAATTTATCCAGCATGACGGTTCTCCAGATCACGGATGAGCCGTTTTTAGTCTAGCAGAGCACATGTGAGAGGGCTGCGCGCTACCACGATCCCAAAAAGCAAAATCCCCGTATCAGCGAGTGATTACGGGGATTTTCAGTCTATCGGGTTCCGTGTAAATCCACGGTCACCGTTACACGTTGAAGCGGAAGTGCATCACGTCGCCGTCTTTGACGATGTAATCCTTGCCTTCCAGACGCCATTTACCGGCTTCCTTGGTACCGGCTTCGCCCTTGTACTGGATGAAGTCGTTGTAGGCGATCACTTCGGCGCGGATGAAGCCTTTTTCGAAGTCGGTGTGGATCACGCCAGCGGCTTGTGGTGCGGTGGCACCGACGCGGACGGTCCAGGCGCGGACTTCTTCGACACCGGCGGTGAAGTAGGTCTGCAGGTGTAGCATTTCGTAGCCGGCACGGATCACGCGGTTCAGGCCAGGCTCTTCGAGGCCCAGGGCTTCGAGGAACATGTCTTTTTCTTCGCCGTCATCGAGCTCGGCGATTTCCGCTTCGATCTTGTTGCACACCGGAACAACCACGGCGCCTTCTTCTTCGGCGATGGCCTTGACCACGTCCAGGTGCGGGTTGTTTTCGAAACCGTCTTCAGCGACGTTGGCGATGTACATGACCGGTTTGGTGGTCAGCAGGTGGAAGCCCTTGATCACCGCTTTCTCGTCGGTGCCCATGTTCTTCATCAGGCTGCGCGCCGGCTTGCCTTCGGTGAAGTGAGCGATCAGTTGCTCCAGCAGGCCTTTCTGGACCACTGCGTCCTTGTCACCGCCCTTGGCGTTGCGCGCGACTTTCTGCAGTTGTTTCTCGCAGCTGTCGAGGTCGGCGAAAATCAGTTCCAGGTCGATGATTTCGATATCGCGTTTCGGGTCGACGCTGTTGGAGACGTGAATCACGTTCTCGTCTTCGAAGCAGCGGACCACGTGGGCGATGGCATCGGTTTCACGGATGTTGGCCAGGAACTTGTTGCCCAGGCCTTCACCTTTCGACGCGCCGGCAACCAGGCCCGCGATGTCGACGAATTCCATGGTGGTCGGCAGGATGCGCTTTGGATTGACGATGGCCGCCAGAGCGTCCAGACGCGGATCCGGCATCGGCACGATACCGCTGTTCGGCTCGATGGTGCAGAAGGGGAAGTTCTCGGCCGCGATCCCGGATTTGGTCAGGGCGTTGAACAGGGTGGACTTGCCGACGTTAGGCAGGCCGACGATGCCGCAATTGAATCCCATGGTGTTTCCCCTCGGATAAGAGTCAGGCCTTCTGGCTGTGCAGGTTTTTCATCGCGCGGTTCCATTCCCCGGCGAGGATATCCGGCAGCACGCCGAGGGCAAAGTCGATGCTGGCATCGAGTTTTTCCTGTTCGGCGCGTGGCGCACGACCCAGGACGAAATTTGAAACCATGCTGGCGACGCCCGGGTGACCGATGCCAAGCCGCAGGCGGTGGAAAGTGTTCTGATTGCCCAGTTGCGCAATGATGTCGCGCAACCCGTTATGACCGCCATGGCCGCCGCCCACTTTGAGTTTGGCGACGCCCGGAGGCAGATCGAGTTCGTCGTGTGCCACGAGGATTTCTTCAGGCTTGATGCGGAAGAAACCTGCAAGGGCCGCCACGGCCTGGCCGCTGCGGTTCATGTACGTGGTGGGAATCAGCAGACGAACATCCTGACCCTGATGCGAATAGCGCCCGGTCAGGCCGAAATATTTGCGGTCCGCCACAAGGTTCACGCCTTGTGCGTTCGCGATGCGCTCAACAAAAAGGGCCCCTGCGTTATGCCGGGTCTGTTCGTATTCAGCACCTGGATTTCCCAGGCCAACGATCAGTTTGATGGCAGTCACGATAGGGGCCCTTCATTGGAGTGGTGGATAACATCGCCGCAATCAGGAAGTGCGGCGAAAGTGGACGAAAATTGCTCATTTACCATGATGTAAACTCCGCGTTCTCGCCCGCTTTCTCGCTATGCTCTAGTCCGCGATGTTTCCGGTCACTCCGGCGTACAGAGTAAAATTACTCTGCAGCGCCTTCTGCAGCTTCTGGAGCAACACGTGGAGCGTGGACGTTGGCAACAGCCTTGTCATCGCCGTGTGCCAGAGCAACGAACTCAACGCCTTTAGGAGCTTTGAGGTCGGACAGGTGAATGATCGAACCGATTTCAGCGTTAGCCAGGTCGACTTCGATGAACTCAGGCAGATCTTTCGGCAGGCAGGAAACTTCGATCTCGCCAACAACGTGGGAGATTTCGCCGCCTTTCTTGGTCGGTGCTTCTTCGTTGATGAAGTGCACTGGAACGATAGCGGTCAGTTTCTGGCCAGCTACAACGCGTACGAAGTCAGCGTGCATCACGTGGCCTTTGGCCGGGTGACGTTGCAGGGCTTTGATCACGACGTTCTGCTTGGTGCCACCAACGTTCAGCTCGATGATGTGGCTGTAAGCCGCTTCGTTTTCGAGCAGTTTGGCAACTTCTTTGGCCAGCATGCTGATGGATTCAGGGGCTTTGTCGCCACCGTAAACTACAGCTGGAACCAGGCTTGCGAGACGACGCAGGCGGCGGCTCGCACCTTTCCCCAGGTCGGAACGCACTTCAGCATTCAGAGTAAAATCGTTCATGTTGTATCTCCAAAATAACCACACTCGCCCCAGCGTTTGCGACCAGCGCTAAAGGCGATATGGGCAAAAAAGCCCCGCCCCGACAGGAATGCCGGGGCGGGGCGCTTTTCGTCAACGAGACATTTCGAGAAGGGCAGGGCCCTTAGCGGAACATCGCGCTGATCGATTCTTCATTGCTGATGCGGCGGACCGCCTCGGCAACTACCGGTGCGATATCCAGTTGGCGGATACGCGCACAGGCTTGTGCTGCAGCGGACAGAGGAATGGTGTTAGTCACCACCAACTCGTCCAGCACGGAATTTTCAATGTTTTCGATCGCCCGACCCGAAAGCACCGGGTGCGTGCAGTAGGCGAAAACCTTGGCTGCGCCATGCTCTTTCAGGGCCTTGGCCGCGTGGCACAGGGTGCCGGCGGTATCGACCATGTCATCGACCAGAATACAGGTACGCCCTTCGACATCACCGATGATATGCATCACTTCAGAGTGATTGGCTTTCTCACGGCGTTTGTCGATGATCCCGAGATCCACGCCCAGGGATTTGGCAACGGCACGTGCACGCACGACGCCACCAATATCCGGGGACACGATCATCAGGTTTTCGAAGCGCTGATCTTCGATGTCATCCACCAGAACCGGGGAGCCGTAGATGTTATCTACCGGAATATCGAAGAAACCCTGGATTTGGTCAGCATGCAGATCAACCGTGAGAACACGGTCGATGCCGACTACGGTAAGCATGTCAGCCACGACTTTCGCGCTGATAGCCACACGTGCGGAACGCGGACGGCGATCCTGACGGGCATAACCAAAGTAAGGAATAACAGCAGTGATACGAGTAGCCGAGGAGCGGCGGAAGGCATCAGCCATCACTACCAGTTCCATCAGGTTATCGTTGGTCGGAGCGCAAGTCGGCTGAATAATGAAGACGTCTTTACCGCGGACGTTTTCATTGATCTCGGCTGTAATTTCGCCGTCGGAGAATTTACCGACAGAGATGTCACCGAGAGGGATATGCAGCTGACGTACGACACGCCGAGCCAGATCGGGGTTAGCGTTCCCCGTAAAGACCATCATCTTGGACACGCGCAGTACCTGAAGGCTGAGGGTAACCTGGATGAGTATAGGAAAATGGCAGGGGCGGCTGGATTCGAACCAACGCATGGCAGGATCAAAACCTGCTGCCTTACCGCTTGGCGACGCCCCTGTATCTGTTGCAACGATTACCCTGTAATCGGTTCCTTTAGAGCAGACTCTGTAGCTTGCGATGCAACATCGAAACGTTGCTTCCTTTTGCTACAAACCCTGTAAGGGTCTCTGTAAGAAGGGCCGAGACTTTATCAGCTTCAGCTTTGCTTGGGAAGCCCCCAAACACACAACTTCCAGTTCCGGTGAGTTTTGCTTCGGTAAATTTACCTAACAAATTCAAAGCGTTACGTACCTCTGGATAACGCCTTGTTACCACCGGCAAGCAGTCATTTCGACTGTTTCCCTTGGGAACGGGGCGCACTTTAATGGGAGGAGTGTTACGTGTCAACAACGGATCTGAAAAAATTTCTGCCGTACTTACAGAGACTTGCGGCACGAGCACGAGATACCACGGTTCCTCCGGGTCGACAGGGGTCAGTTTTTCCCCCACACCCTCGGCGAAAGCCGCGTGGCCACGTACGAAAACCGGGACGTCGGCGCCCAGCGTCAATCCCAGGCCAGCCAGGCGATCTTCATCCCAACCCAATTGCCACAGGTGATTGAGGCCGAGCAGAGTCGTTGCAGCATTCGAACTGCCGCCGCCAATGCCGCCGCCCATGGGCAGGATTTTTTCGATCCAGATGTCGACACCCAGTGTGCACCCGGACTGTTCCTGGAGTTTTTTCGCGGCCTTGACGATCAGGTTGCTGTCGTGGGGGACGCCTGCGAATTCGGTGTGCAGTTGAATGACGCCGTCATCGCGCAGGGCATAAGTGATTTCGTCGCCGTAATCGAGAAACTGAAACATCGTTTGCAGTTCGTGGTAGCCGTCTTCGCGGCGACCGAGAATGTGCAGCATCAGGTTGAGTTTGGCCGGAGACGGCAAAGTCAGGCGATTGGCTGGCATGTCACGACCCCAGTTTGCGCGGTTGCCAGGCCTTGATCACCAGTGTGACGTCAAGGTCGGTGCCATGCAGCTTGATTCGCTCGGGCAGCCAGTAGCCGTTTTGCTGGGTGTAGTCGGTGTATTCGACCTGCCAGCCATCCTGTTCGAGGTTGGCCAGGCGACTGTCGGCATCCAGTGTCACGTGGCTTTTGCTGTCCGGAGCCGGAAGCCCGCGGACCCACCACGCCAGGTTGGACACCGGCAACTTCCAGCCCAGTTGCTCTTCGAGCAGCACTTCAGGGTTCGGTGCGTCGTAACGCCCCTGGTTGGCGACTTCCAGCGAAACCTTGCCCGGCCGTCCGGTCAGGCGTGCCGCGCCACGACCCAGCGGGCCGGAGAGGCGAATGTCGTAGTAATCCTGGCGTTGCAGCCAGAACAGCGTGCCGCTGCCCGAGTCTTTCGGGGCGCGGATGCCGATCTTGCCGTCGATCTGCCAGCCATCGAGGCTGGTCAGTTGCTGTTTGTGCTCACGCCATTGGGCTGGATTGCCGTGTCCCTCGACCGATTCGCGGGGACCCAGTCCGGCGCAACCGGCGAGCAGGGCGATAAAACTGAAAACGATGAAATGGCGCAAAAACATAATCTTAAAGAGTCTCTGATCCGGTCAGGCGTTTGATGGTGCCGCGCAGGGTAGGGCTGTCAGGCTGTTCCTTGAGGAACTTGCCCCAGACCTGTCTGGCTTCGCGCTGTTTGCCATTGGCCCACAGGACCTCGCCCAGGTGAGCGGCGACTTCCTGATCGGGGAAGCGATCCAGGGCTTGGCGCAGCAGGCGCTCGGCTTCGTCGAGGTTGCCCATGCGGTAATTCACCCAGCCAAGGCTGTCGAGTACCGCCGGGTCTTCCGGACTGATCTGGTGCGCCTGTTCGATCAGGGCCTTGGCTTCGGCGTAGCGCGTTGTGCGGTCGGACAGGGTGTAGCCGAGGGCGTTCAACGCCATGGCATTGTCCGGGTCGCGCTTGATGATCGTGCGCAGGTCTTTTTCCATCTGCGCCAGGTCATTGCGTTTTTCCGCCTGCATGGCGCGGGTGTAGAGCAGGTTCAAGTCGTCCGGGTATTTCTGCAAGGCCTGTTGCAGAACATTCCAGGCCTTGTCGCCCTGATTGTTGGCGGACAGGGTTTCGACTTCGATCAGGTACAACTGGATGGCGTAATCCGGCTGTTCATCGCGCTCTGCCGCCAGCTTGCGTTGCGCTTCGGCGGTCTTGCCGTTGTTGATCAGGATGTCGGCCTGACGCAATTGCGCCGGCAGGAAGTCGTTGCCCGGGCCAACCTTGGCATATTCGATCAGTGCGCCTTGCGGGTCGTTTTGTTCTTCGGCGATGCGGCCGAGGTTCAGGTGCGCCGAGTCGACATGGCTTTCCCGGGCGATCAGGTCTTCAAGATGACCCTTGGCCTCCTTCCAGTCCTTGGCTTCCAGGCAGACCAGCGCCAGGGAGTAACGCAGTTCGTCGTCTTCCGGGTATTGCTGGACCAGGCTCGAGAACTCGGCCTTGGCGTCGTTCATGCGGTCCTGTTCAACCAGCATGCGTGCGTAAGTCAGGCGCAGGCGCTTGTCGTCCGGGTATTTCTTGATGCTTTTCTGCAGCAGCGGCAGGGCTTCGTCACCGCGATTGAGGGTTTGCAGCAGGCGTGCGCGCAGCAGGATCGGAGCGATTTCGCCGTCATCCGGTGGATTGTTTTCCAGCAGCGTCAGCGCGCCTTTGGCGTCGCCATCCTGTTGCATCAGCAGCGCCTTGCCGAAAATCAGCTGGCTGTTGTTCGGGTGACGCTGCAACAAACGGTCGAAGCTTTTCATCAAGCCGTTGCGGGTGTCCTGGTCGGTGTCGGCCGCGGACAGCGCGAGGAAGTCGAAATGGGTGTCGCCCTTGCCTTGCAGGACTTTCTCCATATAGGCCATGGAGTCGTCATAACGCCCGGCGCGCGCCAGTTGCACGGCGGCTGCGCGTTGCGCTTCGAGGTCGCTGGGGGCGTTCCTGGCCCAGATCAGCGCGGTATCCAGGGCTGCCTGATCGGCGCCCAGGTATTCGGCGATACGGAATGCCCGCTCGGAGATGCCCGGATCCTGGGTGTTGATGGCCTGGGTCACATAATTGTCCAGCGCAATGTCGAAACGATTGCGTTGGCCAGCCAGTTCGGCGCTCAACAGGCTGAAGATGGTTTCCTCGCTGAACGAGCTGTAGACCTTGGGCTTTTCAGGGGCCGGGGTGCTGTCTTCAACCGGCGGCGTACCGTCCGACGAAACGGGTGCCAAGGCCTGGCAGCCGCTGAGGAAGACAAAAGCGAGGAGCAACGCGGAAGATCTATTCATATAGGAAGAGGACGACTAACCTGCGGTCAGATCATCATGACACAAGCTTTCGGCCAAACATAACCGAGCCGCCAATTTACCCGTGTACACCGGGTCCTTGTGTAGGAGCTGGCTTGCCAGCGATGGTCGTTAACGATGACGCGTTTTAACCGCAAAGACGCGGCGCCTGTCGGTCCATCGCTGGCAAGCCAGCTCCTACAAAGGGATGCGAAACAAGAACCGCTCTCAGTATGCGACGACGCCTACCGGGCCAATAGATATCGAGTAGTTGTTCTGACTCCGTCGAAGTAGGACAATTACCGGCTTCACGTCACAATCAGCGACTTTGAATGGCCTTCCTTGCACTCGGTATTAACCACAAGACTGCTTCAGTAGACGTCCGCGAGCGCGTGGCTTTTACCCCTGAGCAACTGGTTGAGGCCTTGCAGCAGCTCTGCCGACTCACCGACAGCCGCGAAGCTGCGATCCTCTCCACCTGCAATCGCAGTGAACTCTATATAGAACAGGATCACCTGTCGGCGGACGTCGTGCTGCACTGGCTGGCCGAATATCATCATTTGAGCTTCGACGAGCTGCGCGCAAGCGCCTATGTGCATGAAGATGATGCGGCAGTTCGTCACATGATGCGGGTGGCTTCCGGGCTCGACTCGCTGGTGTTGGGCGAACCGCAGATTCTCGGCCAGATGAAGTCAGCCTATGCCGTGGCCCGCGAGGCCGGCACTATCGGGCCATTGCTCGGGCGGCTGTTCCAGGCCACGTTCAACGCGGCCAAGCAGGTGCGCACCGACACGGCCATCGGCGAGAACCCGGTATCGGTGGCGTTTGCCGCGGTGAGCCTGGCGAAACAGATTTTCAGCGACTTGCAGCGCAGCCAGGCCTTGTTGATCGGCGCCGGCGAGACCATCACCCTGGTCGCCCGCCATCTGCATGACCTGGGTGTAAAGCGCATCGTGGTCGCCAACCGTACCCTGGAGCGCGCCAGCATTCTGGCCGAACAGTTCGGCGCCCATGCCGTGTTGCTGTCGGATATTCCGGCGGAGCTGGTGCGCAGCGATATCGTCATCAGTTCCACCGCCAGCCAGTTACCGATTCTGGGCAAGGGTGCAGTGGAAAGCGCCTTGAAACTGCGCAAGCACAAACCGATCTTCATGGTGGATATCGCCGTTCCGCGTGACATCGAGCCAGAAGTCGGCGAGTTGGACGATGTTTACCTCTATAGCGTCGACGATCTCCACGAAGTGGTCGCCGAGAACCTCAAGAGCCGCCAGGGCGCAGCCCAGGCTGCCGAAGAGATGGTCTCGGTCGGCGCCGAAGACTTCATGGTCCGCCTGCGTGAATTGGCGGCGGTGGATGTACTCAAGGCCTATCGTCAACAGAGCGAACGCCTGCGCGACGAAGAATTGCAAAAGGCCCAGCGCCTGCTGGCCAACGGCACCAGTGCCGAAGAGGTGCTGGTGCAACTGGCTCGTGGGCTGACCAACAAACTGTTGCACGCACCGAGCGTGCAGTTGAAAAAGCTCTCTGCCGAAGGTCGCCTGGATGCGCTGGCGATGGCCCAGGAACTCTTTGCCCTCGGTGAGGGCTCATCGGATAGCTTTTCGGATAAAAAACCGCAATGAAAGCGTCACTGCTCAATAAGCTGGATATTCTCCAGGATCGTTTCGAGGAATTGACCGCCCTGCTGGGCGACGGCGAGGTCATTTCCGATCAGAACAAGTTCCGCACCTATTCCAAGGAGTACGCGGAAGTTGAACCGGTCGTGAACGCCTATAAACAGCTGCTGAAAGTGCAGGCCGACCTCGAAGGCGCCCAGGCTCTGCTCAAGGACAGCGACCCGGACATGCGTGAAATGGCCGTGGAAGAAGTCCGCGAGGCCAAGGAACGCCTGGTCTCGCTCGAGGCCGACCTGCAGCGCATGCTGCTGCCCAAGGACCCGAACGACGGGCGCAACGTGTTCCTCGAAATCCGTGCCGGCACCGGCGGCGACGAGGCGGCGATTTTCTCCGGCGACCTGTTCCGCATGTATTCGCGCTACGCCGAGCGTCGTGGCTGGCGGGTGGAAATCCTCTCGGAAAACGAGGGTGAGCACGGCGGCTATAAAGAGGTGATTGCCCGGGTCGAAGGCGATAACGTCTACGGCAAGCTGAAATTTGAATCCGGTGCCCACCGCGTGCAGCGGGTGCCGGCGACCGAATCCCAGGGCCGCATCCACACGTCGGCCTGCACCGTGGCGGTATTGCCCGAGCCGGACGAGCAGGAAGCCATCGAGATCAACCCGGCCGACCTGCGCATCGATACCTATCGCTCCTCCGGCGCCGGTGGCCAGCACGTCAACAAGACCGACTCGGCTATTCGTATCACGCACTTGCCGTCCGGCATCGTGGTCGAGTGCCAGGAAGAACGTTCACAGCACAAGAACCGTGCCCGGGCGATGTCCTGGTTGTCGGCCAAGCTGAACGATCAGCAGACCTCGGCCGCGGCCAACGCCATCGCCAGCGAGCGCAAGTTGCTGGTCGGTTCCGGTGATCGCTCCGAGCGCATCCGCACCTACAATTTTGCCCAGGGCCGGGTCACCGACCACCGGGTCAACCTGACCCTGTATTCCCTCGACGAGATCCTTGCCGGCGGCGTCGAGGCGGTGATCGAGCCATTGCTGGCCGAGTACCAGGCCGATCAACTGGCAGCGATAGGTGAGTAAATGACGATCATTGCCAGTTTGTTGCGCGCCGCCGATTTACCCGACTCGCCGACGGCGCGTCTGGATGCCGAATTGCTGCTGGCGGCGGCGTTGGGCAAGTCCCGCAGTTTCCTGCATACCTGGCCGGAACGCATCGTGCCGAGCGAAGCGGCGCTGACGTTCGCCGAGTATTTGCAGCGCCGCCGCAGCGGCGAGCCGGTGGCCTATATCCTCGGCCAGCAAGGTTTCTGGAAGCTGGATCTGGAAGTGGCACCGCACACGCTGATCCCGCGCCCGGACACCGAACTGCTGGTGGAGGCTGCGCTGGAGTTGCTGCCGGCCACGCCGGCCAAGGTCCTCGACCTGGGCACCGGCAGTGGCGCGATTGCCCTGGCGCTGGCGAGCGAGCGTCCGGCCTGGAGCGTCACTGCCGTGGATCGCGTGCTGGAAGCCGTGGCCCTGGCCGAGCGCAATCGCCAGCGCCTGCATCTGAATAACGCCAAGGTGCTGAGCAGCCATTGGTTCAGCGCCCTGGAAGGTCAGCGTTTTCAACTGATCATCAGCAACCCGCCCTACATTGCAGCGGCCGATCCGCATCTGGTCGAGGGCGATGTGCGCTTTGAACCGGCCAGCGCACTGGTGGCCGGTGTCGACGGGCTCGACGATCTGCGTCTGATCGTCGCCCAGGCACCGGACCATCTCGACGCTGGCGGTTGGCTGATGCTCGAGCATGGTTATGATCAGGCCGAGGCGGTCCGCGATTTGCTGCTGACCCGCGGTTTCGAGGAAGTTCACAGCCGCACCGATCTGGGCGGTCACCAACGCATCAGTCTGGGGCGCCTGCCGTGCTGAATGATCAGGAGTTGCTGCGTTACAGTCGGCAGATTCTGCTGCAACACATCGATATCGACGGCCAGTTGCGCCTCAAGGACAGCCGCGTATTGATCGTCGGCCTCGGTGGCCTCGGCTCGCCGGTGGCGCTGTATCTCGCCGCCGCAGGGGTCGGCGAGTTGCATCTGGCGGACTTCGATACGGTCGACATGACTAACCTGCAGCGCCAGATCATTCACGACACCGACAGCATCGGCATGGGCAAAGTCGATTCGGCGATCAAACGCCTGACGGCGATCAATCCCGAGATACGGTTGATCGCTCATCGTGCGGCGCTGGATGAAGATTCCCTGGCCGCTACTGTCGCCGCCGTGGATCTGGTGCTCGATTGCTCGGACAATTTCGCCACCCGTGAAGCGGTCAACGGCGCTTGTGTGGCCGCCGGCAAACCGCTGGTCAGCGGCGCGGCGATTCGCCTCGAAGGGCAATTGTCGGTGTTCGATCCGCGTCGGCCAGAGAGCCCGTGCTACCACTGTTTATACGGGCACGGCAGCGAAGCCGAACTGACATGCAGCGAAGCCGGGGTGGTCGGGCCGCTGGTGGGGCTGGTCGGCAGTCTGCAAGCGCTTGAAGCGCTGAAGTTGCTGGCCGGATTCGGCGAACCGCTGGTGGGGCGCCTGCTGTTGATCGATGCCTTGGGTACGCGCTTTCGCGAATTGCGGGTCAAGCGTGATCCGGGCTGCAGCGTTTGTGGATCGAAACATGCGTGAGGCGCCAATCGGCGTGTTCGATTCTGGTGTCGGTGGGCTCTCGGTGCTCGCCGAGATCCAGCGCTTGTTGCCCAACGAGACGCTGATGTACGTCGCCGATTGCGGGAATGTTCCCTATGGCGAGAAAACCCCGGAATTCATCCGGCAGCGTTGCAGTGTGATGGCCGATTTTTTTCAGCAGCAGGGCGCCAAGGCTTTGGTGCTGGCCTGCAACACGGCGACGGTGTCCGGCGTCGCCGACTTGCGCCGAGACTATCCCGAATGGCCCATCGTCGGCATGGAGCCAGCAGTCAAGCCGGCCGCCGCCGCAACCCGCTCCGGTGTGGTGGGGGTGCTGGCTACCACCGGCACCTTGCAGAGCGCCAAATTCGCTGCATTGCTCGACCGTTTCGCCGCGGACGTGAAAGTCATTACCCAGCCGTGCCCCGGGCTGGTGGAGCTGATTGAAAACGGCGATCTGCATAGCCCCGAGCTTCGCCAGCTGTTGGCCAGGTATGTCCAGCCGCTGCTGGCCGCCGGCGCGGACACGCTGATTCTCGGCTGCACCCATTACCCCTTTCTCAAGCAGATGCTCCGGCAGATGATCCCCGAGGACATCAGCCTGATCGACACCGGTGCCGCCGTCGCACGGCAACTCCAGCGGCTTTTGGCCGAAGGCGAACTGCTCGCCGAAGGGCCTGCCCGTGAGGCGCAGTTCTGGACCAGCGCCGATCCGCAGCATTTCAGAAATATATTGCCGAAACTGTGGAATAGCTGTGGCGTTGTGCGAAGCTTCAACAGGTAAAAGATTGACCGGGGGAATACGAAAAATCGGGTGAGCTTCTGATTGATCGCTGACTTCTACAGCGTTGCAGGGCTGGGCAACAAAAAAATCATACGAAATCGTTCGGAAAAGGAAGTTTCTCGTGAAGCGACTATTCTGTTTGGCCGCGATTGCGGCCGCATTAATGGGGCACACCTTTACTGCGCAGGCGGCAGGTGTGGAGTTCGCGGTTGGTCAGACCAGCGATTCGACCATGACGTATCGACTGGGCATGCAATTCGATTGGGACCAGAGCTGGTGGCAGAGTGACGTCGGTCGCATGACCGGCTACTGGAGCGGTGCCTACACCTATTGGGAAGGCGACAAGACCTCAAGCAACAACAGCCTGTCGTTCTCTCCGGTGTTCGTTTACGAGTTTGCCGGCCAGAACGTCAAACCGTTCGTTGAAGCTGGCATTGGCGTGGCGGTGTTCTCCCATACCCGACTCGAAGACAACAACATCGGCGGTGCTTTCCAGTTTGAAGACCGGCTCGGTTTTGGCCTGCGCTTCAACGGTGGCCATGAAGTCGGGATCCGCGCAACGCACTATTCCAACGCCGGGCTCGCCAGTTCCAACGACGGTGTAGAAAGCTACTCGCTGCATTACACGTTGCCGTTGTAAGACACGACGCTGTACTAAATGTGGGAGCGGGCTTGCTCGCGAAAGCAGTGGATCAGTCGACACTGTAATTGACTGATCTGACGCTTTCGTCGGATCGCCGCCCGGAGACAAGCCCGCTCCCACATTTGTATTTGGGTGACTTCAAACTAGCGATACGCCGTCGAAATCCCCTGGCGTTCGTCGATGCACTCCGGTGCACCCATCTCGAACTCCCGGCAGATCAGCGGGCGTTTTTCGTAGATGGTGCACATCATCGAGTTGCGATCCAGTGCGGCACACCAGCCGTCGTCCAGACGCAGCATGACTTCCCCGCCCCAATCATCGGTATCGATGAACCGTTCAGGCACACCCGTATCGGTGATCAGCATGACTTCGAGCTGGCAGCAGCAGGCTGCGCAGGTCGAACACGTGACCGCGGGTTCCGCGATTTGCGTATGGGGGATGGTATTCATGGCGCGCAGTGTAAGGCAGTCACCGGGTGCTGTGTGAAAGGTCGGACGGACGCAGGTCCGCCCCCGAAACTCCCCTTCCGATGATGGCGATTTTCACGGTTGATCCTTGAACGGCGGCTGGCTGCGCACCATGCGTTTACCTATCTCCAGTTTCACATGGTCCGGCAGTCTGGAGAGCGGCCACAGGGTAGCCATGAACGCTGCCGGGAAAGCGATTTCCAGCGGGCGGTCCTTGAGCTTTTCGAAGATGTACCGTGCGGCTTTCGCCACCGGCCAGCTCAAGGGCATGGAGAAGTCGTCTTTCGTCGTCAGCAGCGTTTCAACAAAACCGGGGCTGATCACCGTGACTTCTATGCCTTCGGGAGCCAGGTCGATGCGCAGGGATTCGAACAAATGACGCAACCCGGCCTTCGAGGCGCCGCAGGCTTCTGCCTTGGGCAGCGGCAGGTAAGTCACCGCACTGGCCATGGGCACCATATGCGGTGCGGTGCCAGCCCGTAGCAAAGGCAGGGCAGCCTCGATGCAATAGCTGCTGGCCAACAGGTTGGTGCGCACCACGTGCTCGACAATCGACGCATCGAACTGCCTGGCGTCCACGTACTCGCAGGTGCCGGCGTTGAGTATCACGGTGTCCAGCGAACCCCAATCCTCGGCAATTTGCTCGCCGATTTCGCGCACGGTCTGGCTATTGGTCAGGTCTCCGGCGACCACCAGCACTTGTCCCGGATAACGTTGCGACAAGACTTTCAGTGGCGCAACTGACCTTGAGCTTACCGCCAGGTGCGCGCCGGTTTTCAGGATTTTCTCGGCCAGCGCGGCACCAATACCGCTGCTGGCGCCGGTCAGCCAATAACGGCGAGGAGGTGTACGACTCATCCCAAGCTCCTTTTCAGCCAGGCAACAGCCCGGTCCGCTAAATGTTGCAGGTTGTCTTTGTCGAGCGCCATGAACTGCCGGCATACGGCTGCAGGAAACTACTCACAGGCACTCCCGGCCAGTTCGGCGGACAGTTGCCGTGACGGCAGATTCTTGAATGCGGCCAAGGCGCGTGTACGCGAAGCATTCAGGTCGACGATCGGTGACGGGTAATCCACAACACTGAAAAGGCCGCCGAGACTGGCGGGGTTGTGCACGTCTTTTTTACTCACCCCGGCCAGTTCCGGTAGCCAGTGCTTGATGAACAGGCCTTCGGGGTCGAATTTTTCCGACTGGCTCAACGGGTTGAAAATCCGGAAATAAGGCGCCGAGTCGGTACCGGTGGAGGAACTCCATTGCCAGCCACCATTGTTCGCCGCCAGGTCACCATCGATCAGGTGTCGCATGAAAAAGCGTTCGCCTTCGCGCCAGTCGATCAGCAGGTTCTTGGTCAGGAACATCGCCACCACCATACGCAGGCGGTTGTGCATCCAGCCGGTAGCCAGCAGTTGGCGCATGGCGGCGTCGATGATCGGCAAACCGGTACGCGCCTGTTGCCAGGCGGCCAGTTCTTCGGGGGCATCGCGCCAGGCCAGCGCTTCGGTTTCCGGGCGAAACGCGCGGTGCCGGGACACCCGTGGGTAGCCCACCAGGATGTGTTTGTAGAACTCGCGCCACAGCAGTTCGTTGATCCAGGTGACGGCGCCGGTCTTGCCGCTTTCGAACTCACCCTGATTGCTGTTCAAGGCGGCGTGCAGGCATTGGCGGGGAGAAATCACTCCGGCCGCGAGATAGGCCGAGAGCTGACTGGTGCCGGGTTTTGCCGGGAAGTCGCGCTCGTTATGGTAATGGTCGATCTGTGCATCGCTGAAGCTGTCGAGGCGCTGCCGGGCTTGGGCTTCGCCCGCCGGCCACAGGCTGCGCAGGTTATCACCGGGCGTCGTAAAACCCTCGACACTCAAGGGGATCGCATCGCTGGCAATGTTCAGCGGCGCTTGCCTGTGTGGTGCGCGGACCAGGCTGGGCAGCGAGTGGTGCAAGCGTTCGTAGCAGACTTTGCGGAACTGGCTGAAGACCTGAAAGTAAGTGCCGGTCCGGGTCAGCACACTCCCGGGCTTGAACAGCAATTGATCGAGGTAGCGGTGAACTTCGATGCCTTCGGCCCCGAGTGTCCTGGCGACCGCCGCATCGCGACGGGTTTCATGGATGCCGTACTCTTCGTTGAGGTACACCGCGTCGATCTGCCATTGCCGGCACAGATTCAGCAACACGGCTGGCGCATCCTCCCAGCGCGGTGCCCGGCGGACCAGCAGGGGAATGTTCAGTTGACCCAGTTCGCGGCTCAATTCGCGCAGGTTACGCAGCCAGAAGTCCACTTTGCAGGGCGCGTCGTCGTGTTCCAGCCATTGTTCCGGACTCAGCAGATACACGGCCACGCACGGCCCGCGGGCCGCGGCGGCCGAGAGGGCGGTGTTGTCGTGTAGGCGCAAGTCGCTGCGCAACCAGATCAATTGCATGTTGGTATCCACGCGATTCATTTAAATCAGCCCGCGCTGAATGAGTGCCTGATGTGCCGACAATGGATCTTCGGCCAGGTACAAATCAGCGATCTCGGGAGTACTTGCGGACAACTCGGCGTGGTGGATGCATACCGTTGGTCCGGCAATCATTCTTGGGCAACTGATGCCTTTGAAAAGTTTCGGCAGTTGCGCCAGGTTCATGGCCTTGCTGGAGTACAGCAGAACCCCGCGGGGTCGCAGCAGCTCGACCGCCAGTGCCAGTTCACCGACAGGCAGTGGCCCGTCGAAGACCTCCACCGGGCAATCGGCACTGCTGATCAGCCAGGCCGTTAGCCACAGCTGAGGCTCCATGGGCAAGTCCGAGTGGTTGATCAACAGCAGTGGTGCGCTGCGCAACTGACGATTGTTATGGTAGATGCGTGCGCCGAACTTGCTGCGCAACCAGGCACAAAAAAAGACTCGCTCCATCTGCGCCCCGAACTGGCTTTGCCAGCGTAGCTCCAGAGCGGCCAGCAGGGGCATCAGCAATTGCTCGCACAGGGTTCGCGGCGGATACAGCGCCATCGCCTGATTGACGCTGTCATCCAGGGCGCGTTCCTGTAATCCGCTGACCGCCTGCAGCAACGTTTGCAGCAAGGCGTGCCAATCGTTGTCGACGGACTCGCTGAAGGCTTGCGGCGTATCGAGCAATTGCTTGACCTGGCTGACGGCAACGCCACGGTTGAGCCAGGTGAGGATGGTCAGGATGCGTTGTACATGGTCGGCCGAAAACAACCGGTGCCCCTTGGGCGTGCGTTGCGGCACGATCAGGCCGTAGCGCCGCTCCCATGCGCGCAAGGTCACGGCATTGACGCCGGTTTGCCGCGCCACTTCACGGATCGGCAGCCAACCTTCGTCCAGCGCCTTGTTAAAGTCATCGCCGAGGTCATCGCGGGCGCTGGTGTCGGGTGCTTTTTTCATTGGATGGCGTTTCGCAGGCTGAGGTCTTCCGGGGGCGGTTGCAGGTAAACCTGCTGTGCGATGTACGGATCGGGGTGTCGGTTAAAGTGATGTTTGAGCAGTGTCAACGGCACCACCAACGGCACGATGCCCAGGCGATACTGGCTGATCACGTGTTGCAACTCCTGCTTGTCTTCGCGGCTGATGGCCTGTTTCAGGTAGCCACTGAGGTGTTGCAGGACATTGGCATGAGTGCCGCGGGTGGCGCACTTTTTCAGGGCCGCCATCAGTTCAATGAAATAGCGCGCGCCAAGCTCCTTCGGATCGGTATGGCCCATGTTGCCCAGCAGGTTGCCGAGCACTTTGTATTGCTGTGGATTGTGCGCCATCAACAGGTATTTGTAGCGCGAGTGAAAGTCCGTGAGACCGCGCCGGGTCAGGCCTTCCTGGCACAGCTGCTGCCAGGCGCTGCAGGCGAATACGCGAGTGAGGAAGTTTTCCCGCAGCTCCGGATCGTTGAGCCGGCCGTCTTCCTTCACCGGCAAATCCGGGTGCAGCAGGCAGGCGCTGATGGCGATTTTCGGTTTGGCGGGGGAGTGGGGCATCGGAGCACCTCGAATCTGAACCTGTACAAACATTCGAGTCTGTACAAGACAACTTCATCATAGATTCAAAGTTGTACAAGTCAAATTATATGTATAGGTATTTTGACCGGCTGCTGTCCATGACGACAGCAGCGACTTGCTCGGATCGATGCTCTTTACTGCAGGTGTTCATGCAAGCGGCGGGCAGCTTCCTGACCGCTGAGCCAGGCCCCTTCGACGCGTCCGGACAGGCACCAGTCGCCACAGGCGTACAGCCCCAGGTCGGCATCGGCCAGGGTGCCCCATTCGTGACTGGTGGCAGGGCGGGCGTAGAGCCAGCGGTGGGCGAGGCTGAAGCTCGGCGCGGGCATGGAGTCGTGCAGCAGTTCGGCGAATGCGCCATGCAGCTGTTCGATCACAGCCTCCTTGGGCAGGTCAATGTGCTGGCGACTCCAGGCGCTGGTGGCGTGCAGCACCCAGGTGTCGAGGGTGTTGTCGCGTCCGGGTTTGCTACGGTTGCGGGCCAGCCAGTCGAGTGGGCTGTCCTGTACGAAGCAGCCTTCCATGGGGGTTTCCAACGGTGTTTCGAAGGCCAGGGCAATCGCCCAGGTCGGGTCCATCTTCACCCCGGCGGCGGCGCCCGCGAGCTTCGGCGCAGATGCCAGCAGAGCCGTGGCCTGTGGGGCTGGCGTGGCGATGACCACGTGGCTGAACGGCCCGTGGGTGAAGCCCTCGGCGTCCTGCAGATGCCAGTGTTCTTCACCGCGATAGACCTCGGTGATCCGGCAGGCGAAATGCACTTCAAGGTCACCGAGCAGGGAGCGGGTAATGGCGCTCATGCGGGGCGTACCGACCCAGCGGGTCTGCTCGTCCGGCGACAGGTTGAGCTGGCCGCCATGGTAGGTGTACAGCTGCGGCGTCCACTCGGCGACCCAGCCGTTGGCTTGCCAGCGCTGGACTTCCGTGACAAAGCGGCGATCGCGGGCGGTGAAATATTGCGCGCCCATGTCCAGAGCACCCGCATCGCTGCGCTTGCTTGACATGCGCCCGCCGCTGCCGCGGCTTTTATCGAACAGTTGAACCACGTGCCCGAGGTCGGTCAGGGCCTGGGCGGCGGAGAGTCCGGCAATGCCGGTGCCAATGATTGCGATAGGTACAGTCATAGGGGCCTCGTTTACCTTTCTGTACAGACTACGCCGGGGTTGAAACCTGTACAATATTGTTTTTTGGTATAACTTTTAGCGTTCTCGTTCTGACAGCTTGGCCTATTGTTAAACATAGCGCCTGCTCGATACCAAAGATCCCTGCTTATAAAAATAGACTAATGGACAGGGTAAAACGCCACGCGAGGAAGAAGTCATGCACATATTGCTGACCGGCGGTACTGGTTTGATAGGACGTCAGCTCTGCCGGCACTGGTCAGGGCAGGGCCATCGCCTGACAGTCTGGAGTCGCAAGCCTGAAAAGGTCGCGAAAATATGTGGTGCCCAAGTGCGTGGAGTTGCTCGGCTGGAGGATCTGGGGCAGGAGCCGGTGGATGCGATCGTCAACCTTGCCGGAGCGCCAATTGCCGACCGTCCCTGGACGCACAAGCGCAAAGCCTTGTTGTGGAGCAGCCGGATCACGCTGACTGAAACCCTGTTGGCGTGGCTTGAAAGCCTCGAGCAGAAACCAAGGGTCTTGATTTCCGGTTCGGCTGCTGGTTGGTATGGCGATGGTGGCGAGCGCGAACTGACCGAGGACACGGCGCCGGTCAGCGAAGATTTCGCCAGCCAGTTATGCATCGCCTGGGAAGAGACTGCACAGCGGGCTGAAACGCTGGGCATTCGCGTCATTCTCATCCGTACCGGGTTGGTGCTATCGGCGGAGGGCGGCTTTTTGTCGCGGCTGTTACTGCCGTTCAAACTGGGCCTGGGAGGGCCGATCGGCAACGGCCGGCAGTGGATGCCGTGGATTCATATCGACGATCAAATCGCCCTGATTGATTTTCTTCTGCACCGCAACGAGGCCAGCGGTCCCTATAATGCGTGCGCGCCCAGACCGGTGCGCAACCGCGAGTTTGCCAAGGCGCTGGGCAGCGTGCTGCATCGCCCGGCGTTCATGCCGATGCCGGCCCTCGCATTGAAGGTGGGGCTGGGCGAGTTGTCCTTGCTGTTGCTGGGTGGCCAACGGGCCACGCCGGTTCGCCTGTTGAAGGCGGGTTTCACTTTTCAGTTCACGGATTTGCGCGCGGCTCTGGACGATCTGTCCGGTCGCCTTTGAAATAGGACGTTGCATGACCGATCACGCGTTGCTTCTGGTCAACCTGGGTTCACCTGCCTCCACCTCGGTGGCGGATGTGCGCAGCTACCTC
This sequence comes from Pseudomonas sp. WT-JTC, assembly GCF_056711565.1. Taxonomy (NCBI): domain Bacteria; kingdom Pseudomonadati; phylum Pseudomonadota; class Gammaproteobacteria; order Pseudomonadales; family Pseudomonadaceae; genus Pseudomonas; species Pseudomonas sp. WT-JTC. The sequence continues at coordinate 5,625,240 of NZ_CM160042.1, read as the reverse complement.
AATCAATTTCTGATGGACCCGTACGTGATCGACCTGCCATGGCCGGTTCGACGCTTGCTGGTGTCGCTGATCCTGATCAAGCGCCCCGAGCAGTCGGCCCACGCCTATGCCTCGATCTGGTGGGACGAGGGCTCGCCGCTGGTGGTGCTCAGCCGCCGCCTGCAACAAGCCATGACCGGCCAGTGGCAGCATGGCCCGGTCGAACTGGCGATGCGCTACGGCGAGCCGTCGATTGAATCGACGCTGGTGCGCATGGCCGCCGCGGGGCACAAGCGAATCACGCTGGCGCCGCTGTATCCACAGTTCGCCGACAGCACCACCACTACCGTCATTGAGGAAGCCAGACGTGTGGTGCGCGAGAAGAGCCTCGACGTACAGCTGTCGGTGCTCCAGCCGTTCTACGATCAACCGGAGTACCTCGATGCGCTGGTGGCCACGACCCGGCCGCATTTGCAGCAGGACTTCGATCACCTGTTGATGAGTTTTCATGGGTTGCCGGAACGGCATCTGAAGAAGCTCAACCCCGGGCACAGCTTCGAGGGTGGCGGTGATTGCTGCGCCGGGGCGCCACCCGAGGTGGTCGCCACCTGTTATCGCGGCCAATGCCTGCGTACGGCGGCAGAGTTTGCCAAGCGCATGGGATTGCCGGAGGGCAAGTGGTCGGTGTCGTTCCAGTCGCGTCTGGGGCGCGCCAAGTGGATCGAACCCTACACCGAAGCGCGCCTCGATGAGTTGGCCAAAAGCGGCGCGAAAAAGATTCTGGTGATGTGCCCGGCATTCGTGGCCGATTGCATCGAAACACTGGAAGAGATTGGTGATCGCGGGAAGGAGCAATTCCGCGCAGCAGGGGGAGAGGACCTGGTGCTGGTGCCGTGCCTCAACGATGACCCGCATTGGGCGAAGGCGTTGAGTGCGTTGTGCGAGCGAGCGCCTCTGGCGCTTTAAAAGCTTCACGAGCAAGCCCGCTCCCACAGGGTCGGTGATTAACCTGTGGGAGCGGGCTTGCTCGCGAAGTGGGTCTTTCAGTCAGCGAAGAATCCGAGTCTGCTTAGATCAGCGGCTCATTCGCCTTCTTGTGCTTCCAGCTGTCATTGCCCGGCAGGATCAGATTCAAACCAATCGCCACTACCGCGCACAGCGCGATGCCCTTGAGGCCGAAATCGTCCGGCCCGGTGCCGGTGCCGATCAGCACGCCGCCGATCCCGAATACCAGGGTCACCGAAACGATCACCAGATTGCGCGCCTCGCCCAGATCGATCTTGTGGCGGATCAGCGTGTTCATCCCCACCGCCGCAATCGAACCGAACAACAAGCAGAGAATCCCGCCCATCACCGGCACCGGAATGCTTTGCAGCAGTGCACCGAACTTGCCGATAAACGCCAGGCTGATGGCGAAGATCGCCGCCCAGGTCATGATTTTCGGGTTGTAGTTCTTGGTCAGCATGACCGCGCCGGTCACTTCGGCGTAGGTGGTGTTGGGTGGGCCGCCGAACAGGCCGGCCGCCGTGGTGGCAATGCCGTCGCCGAGCAGGGTGCGGTGCAGGCCCGGCTTCTTCAGGTAATCGCGACCAGTCACGCTACCCACGGCAATCACGCCGCCGATGTGCTCGATGGCCGGGGCCAGGGCCACCGGAACGATGAACAGGATCGCTTGCCAGTTGAATTCCGGCGCGGTGAAGTTCGGGATGGCGAACCACGGTGCCGCAGCAATCTTCGCAACATCGACCACACCGAAGTAGAACGACATGCCGAAACCGACCAGCACGCCGGAGATGATCGGCACCAGGCGGAAGATGCCCTTGCCGAAAACCGCGACGATCAGCGTGGTCAGCAGCGCGGGCATCGAGATCATCATCGCCGTCTGGTAATGAATCAATTCACTGCCATCGCCAGCCTTGCCCATGGCCATGTTGGCGGCAATCGGCGCCATGGCCAGGCCGATCGAAATGATCACCGGCCCGATCACCACCGGCGGCAGCAGGCGGTCGATGAAACCGGTGCCTTTGATCTTCACCGCGAGGCCGAGGAAGGTGTAGACGAATCCCGCCGCCATCACACCGCCCATGGTCGCCGCCAGGCCGAACTGGCCCTTGGCGAGAATGATCGGGGTAATGAAAGCAAAGCTCGATGCCAGGAACACCGGCACCTGACGCCCGGTGACGATCTGGAACAGGATCGTCCCCAGGCCGGCCGTGAACAGCGCCACGTTCGGGTCGAGACCGGTAATCAGCGGCATCAACACCAGAGCGCCGAAGGCCACGAACAGCATCTGCGCACCCGACAGCACCGTGCGCCAGAGCGGATCGTTGAACTCTTGCTGCATGCTCACGCGTCCTTCTGCTTGGTGCCGAAGATCTTGTCACCGGCATCGCCCAGCCCTGGGATGATGTAGCCGTGCTCGTTGAGTTTCTGATCAATGGAAGCGGTGTAGATGATCACGTCCGGGTGAGCTTTCTCGACCACAGCGATGCCTTCTGGCGCGGCGACCAGCACCATGGCGCGGATGTCCTTGCAGCCGGCTTTTTTCAGCAGGTCGATGGTGGCAACCATCGAGCCACCGGTGGCAAGCATCGGGTCGATGATCATTGCCAGGCGTTCGTCGATTTCCGGTACCAGTTTTTCCAGGTAGGTGTGGGCTTCAAGGGTTTCCTCGTTGCGAGCCACGCCGACGGCGCTGACCTTGGCGCCCGGGATCAGGCTGAGCACGCCTTCGAGCATGCCGATGCCGGCACGCAGGATCGGTACCACGGTGATTTTCTTGCCGGCGATTTTCTCGACCGATACGGTGCCGCACCAGCCCTCGATATCGTAGGACTCCAGCGGCAGGTCTTTGGTGGCTTCATAGGTCAACAGGGCGCCGACTTCCTGAGCGAGCTCACGGAAATTCTTGGTGCTGATGTCTGCGCGGCGCATAAGGCCAAGTTTATGACGGATCAGCGGGTGGCGGATCTCATGGATGGGCATGGGGAAAGGCTCCGGCGGCGGGCAAAAAAACCGGCCTAGATTAATCTATCCGAGGGTGTTGTCCTATAGACATACAGTACGTTAGTCCACAAACGCTTGATCTGGCCGTGCGGGATGCGTACCTTTGCCCGCTTTTCCTGACTTCCAACCCCCTGGAGAGCGCCATGTCCGCTGATCTCGAGCATATCCGTCAAATCATGCGAGAGGCTGACTGCCTGTACACCGAAGCTGAAGTCGAGGCGGCCATCGCCCGCGTCGGTGCACAAATCAACGAACAAATGGCCGACAGCAACCCGGTGGTGTTCTGCGTGATGAACGGCGGGCTGATTTTCTCCGGCAAGCTGCTGACCTATCTGCAGTTCCCGCTGGAAGCGTCCTACCTGCACGCCACCCGCTATCGCAACGAAACCAGCGGCGGCGACCTGTTCTGGAAAGCCAAGCCGGAAGTGTCCTTCATCGACCGTGATGTGCTGATCATCGACGACATCCTTGATGAAGGTCACACCCTGGGCGCGATCATCGACTTCTGCAAACACGCTGGCGCACGTAAAGTGCACACTGCCGTGTTGATCGACAAAGACCACGACCGCAAGGCCCGGCCGGACCTCAAGGCCGATTTCGTCGGTCTGCCGTGCATCGACCGTTACATCTTCGGTTATGGCATGGACTACAAAGGCTACTGGCGTAACGCCAACGGGATTTTTGCCGTTAAAGGAATGTAAGAACATGATCGCGCCTCGCTTTCTGGATCAGACCCTGTTCACCGAGTTGGCCGGGAAAGCCGCGGCCAATCCTCGTGGGCGCCAGCATCACAACTTCCATCAGATGGAAGACGCTTGCCATCGCATGGCGGTGGGGTTGCAGCCGTCCACGTATATCCCGCCTCACCGGCATTTGGGCGACAACAAGGCCGAAACCCTGTTGGTCCTCAAGGGGCGGCTGGGTGTGTTGATCTTTGACGAGACCGGTACGGTGCTGAGCAAGACCGTGCTTCAGGCCGGTGGCGACTGTGTTGGCGTGGACCTGCCGGCCGGTGTGTTCCACGGCTTGGTGGTGCTGGAGGCCGACAGCCTGATGTTCGAATGCAAGGCCGGCCCTTACCGTCCGGTCGGTGAAGGTGAACTGGCGCATTGGGCGCCACGCGAAGGCGAGCCCGGTGTTGCCGAGTATCAGGCCTGGATGCACGCGCAGTTCGATTGATATACACCACTTGTAGGAGCGAGCTTGCTCGCGATGGACGTGAACGATGACGCTTGTCTGGAAAAAGCGTCGCCTTCAATTACATCGCGAGCAAGCTCGCTCCTACACCCGTCCTCTGGAGCCTGCCATGAGCCGTTCGATCCGCTGCTGTGCCGCCCTGTTGCTGACCCTCAGCCTGCCACTTGCCGCGGCCCCGGCGCCCATGCACAGTCAATTTCTGCCGCCGGACGATCTCACTCTGCGCGCTGCTGATCCCGAGCAGCAACAACTGCTGCAGGTTACCGAGTATTCGGTGGTGGTCGGCAGCCAGCGTCAATCCAGTCAACAGCCCATTCCGGTCACTTCGCCCCTGCTGATTCGACTCAAGGGCAAATCCCTGAACAAGGGCGCCAGCATCAGTCAGGTGCTGGTCAATTTCGACGGCGAAAGCAAAAGCCTGAAGAAGCCGGTCTATGACGCGCCGAGCAAGACCCTGACCCTCTATTACCCGCTGGCGCAATACCGGGTGGTGATCGACTTGTTGCGCAACGACACGGTGTATTGCCAGTTTCTCAGCTACGCCAATGGGCATGTCTGGGCCGATCTGCACACCGGCAGCACTCGTCCGCGTTGAGCCCTGTGCCTGCGCAGGGGTAAACTGCCCGCCCCGTGAAATGTCTGCGAGCTGGAGTCGGCAATGCGTAAAGATAAAAAACAAGTGATTGGTGACGAGATCGGCGATGAGCAGATCAAGTTGTTCCTCGATTTCGAACCGGTCGACGCGACTTCTCCGTCCCTGCACAAACTGGTCAAGGCCTACCGTGGCCTGCGCATCGACGATTTCGAGCGTTTCCTGACGTTCTTCGTCGAAGCGGGTTACGACGTGAATGGCAAGGATGAGCACGGCAATGACTTCGTTGCCCTGATCAAGGATCAGCGCAACGCGGCGGATTACATCGAGCTGATCGAGAAAGCTCGCGGCTGAGTAAATTTCAGCCATAAAAAAACGCCCCGTTCTCACCGAGAACGGGGCGTTTTTCATGGCGCCGAATCAAGCGTAGCTTTCGGTCTCGCTGCTGGCTTCAACCAGTTCCAGGGCAACGTTGTTCTGCGCGTTGATCTTGCGATACAGCGCAGCGTCGGTTTCCAGAACTTTTTCCCGGGCCGGGAAAATTTCGGCCAGTTTGGTGGCCCATTCGCCCTTGGCTTTGCTCGGGAAGCATTTTTCGATCAGCTCGAGCATGATCGAAACGGTCACCGAGGCACCTGGAGAAGCGCCGAGCAGTGCCGCCAGGGAACCGTCCTTGGCCGCGACCAGTTCGGTACCGAATTGCAGGATGCCGCCTTTTTTCGGGTCTTTCTTGATGATCTGCACCCGTTGGCCGGCCACTTCCAGACGCCAGTCTTCGGGTTTCGCCTGCGGGTAGAAGCGACGCAGGGAATCCAGGCGCTGCTCCATCGACTGCATCACTTCGCTGACCAGGTATTTGGTCAGGTCCATGTTGTTTTTCGCCACGGCGAGCATCGGGCCGATGTTGCCGGCGCGAACCGACATCGGCAGGTCCATGAAGGAACCGTGCTTGAGGAACTTGGTGGTGAAGCCGGCGTACGGTCCGAACAGCAGGGACTTCTTGCCATCGACTACGCGGGTGTCAAGGTGCGGCACGGACATGGGTGGCGAACCTACTGCGGCCTGGCTGTAGACCTTGGCCTGGTGGTGCTTGACCACTTCCGGGTTGTCGCAGCGCAGCCACTGGCCGCTGATCGGGAAGCCGCCGAAGCCTTTGCTTTCTTCGATGCCCGAGGCTTGCAGCAGCGGCAGTGCCGCGCCGCCAGCGCCGAGGAAGACGAATTTGGCGTCGACTTCACGGGTATTGCCGCTGTTGACGTCCTTGATGCTGACGGTCCAGCCGCCGTTGCTGCGCTTGAGGCCGGTCACGCGCTTGCAGTACTTGACCTGGGCATCGGGTGCGCTGGTCAGGTGCTTGAGCAACTGGTTGGTCAGAGCGCCGAAGTTGACGTCGGTGCCATTGATCACGCGGGTCGCGGCGAGGGTTTCGCCAGGATCGCGGCCAGGCATCATCAGCGGCATCCACTCGGCCATTTTGGCCTTGTCTTCGGTGTATTCCATGTCGGCGAAGGCGTGGTGCTTGCTCAGCACCCTGAAGCGTTCCTTGAGGAAGGACACGCCGCTGTCGCCCTGCACGAAACTCAGGTGTGGCACCGGGCTGATAAACGATTTGCACGAGCCGAACGTGCCTTTTCGGGTCAGGTACGACCAGAACTGCTTCGACACCTCGAACTGGGTGTTGATGTGCACGGCTTTCTTGATGTCGACGGCGCCATCGGCTGCCTGCGGCGTGTAGTTGAGCTCACACAGCCCGGCGTGACCGGTACCGGCGTTGTTCCACGGGTTGGAACTCTCCGCAGCACCGGAATCCATCAGCTCGACGACTTCCAGCTTGATCGCGGGGTCGAGCTCTTTGAGCAGTACCGCCAGGGTGGCACTCATGATGCCGGCCCCAACCAGTACTACGTCGACTGCTTCGTTATGCGCCATTTAACGCGTCTCCAAAATCTGCAGCACCAAATTGTCGGCATGGCTGCCAGGAGTGACGGGGCGTGTCAGTGTTGCCCCAGGTACCCATGGCAGTGTCGCCATGTCCGAATCTTCGCAATTTATCGCAACTTCGACGGACGCTACCTGCCGGGCCTATGAGCCATATGAACTCATTTCAGCGCGCGGGAGGCAATTCGACTTATGGTCGATACATCCGTTTGTGCAACCAAATCCGTAGCGGACAGGCTTCAGGCTCCGGTGTTAGAGGAATACTCGGTCCTGTGTCGTTGGGCTGTTGTAGACGCTAATGGTGCATGTTCAGACGCAAAACTATTCATTTGCTCGCCACACTCTTGTGAAGTTGTGAAAACCCGTTTTTTTCACGCTCTTTTGAAGACGTGAACCTCAAAAAGGGCTGTCCCAGCCTGGCACCGTGCCCGGATGGATTGCCGCCATGGGATACAGGGCAGGCAAAACGGGCAAACAGCTCAGTGACCGAGCGTAATGACAGCTCTGCAGATTCGCGAAAAGTGGAGGTTTTGCTCAACGAAACAGCAAGCGCGCCAGCTTCACTCGATCTGTGTGGGCGGCTCTCTGTGGGCGGTGCGGGGTGTCAACACAAGCGCATTGACGATGCTGCGAGGCCCGATCAGGAGACGTCCTTATAATCGGGGGGAGATTGTATCTAAGAAACGCAGGGAATTGGTCGTGTTTAATGACTTTTATTAGGTGTTTGGTCAGGTCGTCATCAATTGCTGTGCACGCGAGCGTGGCTGCTGCTGTTGCGAAACGACGCGGGCACCGGCCGGCAGCGGCTGATTCAGCCAGTTCAGGCGGATTTCTTCGATTTCAACCCAGCCATCACCCATGGGCTGGAGGCTGCACTGCTTGAACGCCTGGCAATGGCCATTGCTGTCGAGCAGGGCAAAGCAGCGGTGCAGTGGGCGTGGTGCGAACAACGAGACGAGGTATCGCATGGCAAATTACCTTGTAGGGCGGTTATTGTGAAAATAGCCCACTAGCCGTTACGTGCAAGTGTATGGGCGATGACAGATAGGTGACAAGAACCGCTTTCCCAGGGAGTTGTCAGAGATTTCATCAAACACGGTGAGGTGCTGGTTCCCCGCGGTGGCGCACCGCTATACTGCTGGCCTGTTTGTGCCTGATTCTGGAGAGAAGAGCATGTTGCAACGCCTGTTGTTCGGTTTGATCACTGTGACCAGTTTGACCCTGGTTGGCTGCGCCCACAGCCCGCAACAACTGAGCCCGGAACCCAAGCTGACCGCCCAGCTGGCCCCGGTCGGCCATGGCCAGCCCGTTGTGGTACGTGTAGTGGACGGTCGTCCGTCGCCAACCCTGGGAACCCGTGGCGGCCTGTATCCGGAGACCAGCGCGATCACCGTGCAGGGCGCGCAGATCCTGCCGAAACTGCAGGCCCAGGCTGAAGCCGCCGTGCGTCTGTTGGGCTTTACCCCGACGAACAATGCCATGAATGCACCGCAACTGACCGTGACCCTGGCAGAGTTGAAGTACCAGTCGCCCAAGGAAGGCATGTACGTGACCGAAGCCACCATCGGCGCGACGTTCCGCTCGGATGTACAGAACGCCAACCGTCGCTACAGCGGCCGTTATGGTTCGTCCCTGGACCAGCGCTTCGGTATGGCGCCGAACCAGGAAACCAACACCAAGCTGGTCAGCGATGTGTTGAGCGATGCGTTGACCCGCCTGTTCAAGGACCCGACCGTGGGCCAGATTCTCGGCGAGTAATGCGAGCCCACTGTAGGAGTGAGCTTGCTCGCGATGGGCTTAAGGGCGCCGCGGGGTATCAGAACTCCCGCGTAATCGTTAACGACCATCGCGAGCAAGCTCGCTCCTACAGGGGGCAAGGGAATCACGCGGCTTGCGAGTAGAAATCCAGCACGCTCACACCGGTCAGCAAATCCGTTTCCGGCAAATCCGCATGTTGATGTCCACCCAGGGCGCAATACACCAGCCAATGGCGGTCTTGAACATTGAAAGCGAGGCTGCCGACGAGGGCTTGTTGTTCTTCGCTGGGGGTGATGAGGTAAAGACGATCCTGGTTTTCGGCGTGGAGCATGACGAGGTCCGTGTCGGTTTCGAGGCGCGCATGGTCGCCGATACAGATGACGAAGCCGTGACTCAGGACAGCCATTAGTCAATTGCTTCGTTATTTGTCGGAAACAGAGGGCAGGGGCGCAGGGTTTCGGTAGAATCCGCGCCGCGGTCGCCGGTCCGGCACCTGCCACCTGTTTTACTTGAGGTCTGTGATGTCGCTGCACTTGATGACGCTGTTTACCGCCCATCCCGCCAAATTGATCAATCTGCTGGCCTTGCTCTTAGCCTTCCCGGGCGGCTGGTTGTTGCACGCCACCCGTCGTCGCGAACTGCGCGCGATGGCCAGTTTGCAGGCGCAGCGCCAGAGCAGCCCCAGCGTAGAGCCCACGCTGGACTGGGCGACCTTGCGCAGGAACCGGTTTTTCTACATTTTCGGTTTTGCCTGCATGGGGATGGCGCTGCTGGTGTCGTGGATCAGTACGCAGGTCTGAAGTCTTGACGCAGCACCCTCGCAGAAACAGAAACGGCGCCTCGAAGGCGCCGTTTTTGCATCTGGCCGAAACCGCTTACAGCGGCAACCCTGCCTTCACCCGGTACTGATTGCGTACCGGCGTCGCATATTGCAACACCAGGAATGGACGATGCTCTTCGGGGCAGGCGTCCAGGCGGCGTTGCCATTCTTCCTGGGCCTTGGCCAGTTCCTCGGCCGGGAACACTTGCGCAGCTTTTGGTACCTGCAGTTGCGGGTCAGCGTCCTTCCACTGCGCATAAGCCAGGTAATGCACCGGGAACAAGCGATAGCCGCTGAGGATTTGCTTGTCCATCTCGACCGCCAATTGCTTGGTATCTTCGAACAGGTCGGTGATCGGCGCGGCAAAGTTCACATGCACCCGGCCCTTGTAGCCGGTGATGCCCTTGGCGATGCTCACGTCATCCTCGCCCGGCACTTTGGTGTAGCTGCCGGTGGTGGCGCGGATGTAAAGCTCGCGGGCCTTGGCCTGATCGCACGGGTCGTATTCGTAGCTGATCGACACCGGGGTCAGGTTCAGCGACTGAATGACTTCACCGAACGGCTCGTCCTTGCGGCTCATGTGGAACATCTTGAGGATTGCCGATTCGGTACGGTCGTCACCGTCCTTGGCACGCCCCTCTGCCTGGGCGATCCAGATCGAGGCGCAATCATTGCGGATCGAATGGTTGATGTACGCCGACAGCAATTGATAAGCCGCCATTTTCTCCCGACGTCCGCTGATCGAGCGGTGCACGATGAAGCTCTTGTTCAGGCGCATCAGGTCGCTGACGAAAGGCTTTTGCAGCAGGTTGTCGCCAATGGCGATGCGCGGGGTCGGCAGACCGGCGTGGTACACGGCATAGTTGACGAAGGCCGGGTCCATCACGATATCGCGGTGGTTGGCGATAAACAGGTAGGCACTGCCGGACTTGAATTGCTCTACCCCGGTATAGGTGACACCGTCGGTGGCGCGCTCGATGGTATGGTCGACGTAATGCTCGACTTTGTCCTGTAATGTGGCCACGGAGGTCACGCCGGCAAACTCACGGCGCAGCCGATGGGCTATAAGAGGTTTGAGCGCCCAGCCTAAAGCGCCGGCGAAACGCGGGAAGCGGAAGTGGGTGAGGATATCTAGAAACGCCTTGTCGCCGAGCAGCCGTGCCAGCACTGCCGGGACTTCACTGTCGTCGTAAGGTCGGATGGCATCGAATTCGCCCATCATGCTCTCTTGTTAGAAACGGCTAGGGTAAGTAAAGGTTTTGATCGAAAACCGGCGGGGCACGGTCTGAAAAAGTAGCCAGACAAAAATAGCCCTGCAAATAGACCGGCGATTATACGCACAAGTCACTTGGGAGACCGCGATGCTGGAAAACGCGCTGTATGAATGTCCGTATTGTGGTGAGGAGGTAGAGACTACTCTGGATTTGTCCGGTGGCGATCAGACCTACATCGAGGACTGCCAGGTATGCTGCCGGCCGATAACGTTTGTGTTGCAGGTTCATGGAGAGGAATGGCATCTCGAAGTGTTCAGTGAAAACGAGTGAGGAGCGTGTATGCAGCGCATCTACGATCCGGAAAACCTGATGGAAGGCGAGTTGCTGCAAGGCATGCTCGCCAGCGAGGGTATCGAGGCGCATCTGGTCGGTCGTGATTTGCTCGGGGGCAGCGGCGAGTTGCCGATCTATGGCCTGCTCGGGCTGTCGGTCGAGAACGACCAGGCCGAATACGCCCGCGAGCTGATCACCGCGTACAATGCCGCGCTGCCGCTGTCCGGTGATGAACCGGACAGTTTTCCCGGCACGCTGGTCTGTTAGGCTGGCGTTCGTTTGATCAAGAGCCGTGTTGCCCCATGTGTGGACGTTATGCCCTGTTTCGCTGGAATCCCGCCTTCGCGGCGCTGCCCGGTTTTCCCGCCGACCAGCAGGCGCAGTGGAACATTTCCCCCAATGATTCGGTGTTGATGCTGCGGGCCGGGCCGAACGGCCAGCGCACGTTGGCCCGCGCCCGCTGGGGCCTGACGCCGCCTTGGCTGACCGACCTGTCGCGGACCCCGGCACACGCCCGAGCCGAAACCGTGGCCGAACAACCGATGTTCCGCGAAGCCCTGCGCTTGCGCCGCTGCCTGTTGCCGGCCAATGGTTTTTACGAATGGCGCGGCACCACCCGCAAGCGGCCGTACTGGCTGACGCCGGGGGAGGGCTCGTCATTGTTCTTTGCGGCGATCTGGGAGGCGTATCCCGTACAGGAGCAGGTGTGGCTGAGTACGGCGGTCATTACCCAGCCAGCCGCCAGTCAGCGTCGACCGTTGATACTCGATGAGGCGGGGCAGGCGGCATGGCTGGATCCGGATACGCCGCTGCATGCTTTGCAAGCCTTGCTGGCCAGTGAGCCCGCCGCGTTGCGCGAGCGGGTGTTGGCGAACATGGTGAATGATCCGAAGCTCAATGGGCCTGAGTGTCTGACGCCGGGTTGATGTGTTGGGTGTGCTGACGCCTTCGCTGGCAAGCCAGCTCCTACAGAGGATTTGTGAACACCGCAGATCCCTTGTAGGAGCTGGCTTGCCAGCGAAGAGGCCCTCGGATCAGACCCTGAACTGATTGATCAACCGCCGCTGCTGCTCGGCCAGTTTGGTCAAGTCCGCACTGGCTGCACTCGATTCATCCGCACCACCGGCCACCTCATTGGCCACTTGCCCGATGTTGATCACGTTGCGGTTGATGTCGTCCGCTACCGCACTTTGCTCCTCGGCCGCGCTGGCGATCTGAGTGTTCATGTCGTTGATCACTGACACCGCCTGGGTAATGGTTTCCAGTGCTTCGGCGGCCTTGGAGGCGTGCAGTACGCTTTCGTCCGTGCGGTTCTGGCTGTCCTCCATGACTCGCACCACATCCCGCGTGCCTTGCTGGAGTTGCTGGATCATGGTCTGGATTTCTTCGGTGGCCTTTTGTGTCTTCTGCGCCAGGTTACGCACTTCGTCTGCCACCACGGCAAAACCTCGGCCCTGTTCGCCGGCACGGGCGGCTTCGATGGCTGCGTTCAAGGCCAGTAGATTGGTCTGCTCGGCGATCCCGCGAATGGCGGTGAGGATGGCATTGATGTTTTCGCTGTCCTTGGCAAGGGTTTGCACCACACCGACGGCCCGGCCGATCTCCACGGCAAGGGCACCAATCGAGTCCGACGTGTCACGCACGATCTGCATGCCTTGGCTGGCGGCCTGGTCGGCATGGCTGGCGGCCTGTGCGGCCTGGGTCGCATTGCGCGCCACGTCCTGGGCGGTGGCGGTCATCTCCTGCACGGCGGTGGCGACCTGATCGATCTCGGCCATTTGTTTGTGTACACCGGTGTTGGTGCGGATGGCGATGTCGGCGGTGTGTTCCGAGGAATCGCTGACGCTCTGCACCGAAGTCACCACCTGGGTGATCATCGCCTGCAACTTGGCCAGGAAAGTGTTGAAGCCTTTGGCGATCGAACCCAGCTCATCGGCGCGGTCGCTGGTCAGGCGCCGGGTCAGGTCACCCTCGCCCTGGGCGATGTCGTCGAGCATGGCCACCATCTGCTTGAGTGGGCGGGCGATGCCGTGGCCTACCAGCCAGATCACCAGCAAGCCGATACCGGCAATCACCAGACCGACCATCGCCATGCCGAAGGTGTCGGATTTGCGCTGTGCGTTCAGGTCGGCCTGGAGTTTTTGCAGGTCGGCCATCACCGCGTTCAGCGGCAGTTGCAGCATCAAGGTCCAGCGGGCGTCGGTCTGGCCGATGCCGAAAGGCAGGTACAGCTCGATCCGGCCCTGGGCCTTGTCGACGCTGTAGGTGACTTCGCCGCGCTTGAGATTGGCCATGTTGGCAATCTGTTTGCTGTCGAGGATGTCACTGACTTTTTCACCGAATTTGCTCGGGTCCTTGGTGTACGCAACGATCCGGCCATTGCCGCCAACCAGGGCCATTTCACCTGCGCCGCCGTAGAGTTTCTGGTTGGCGCCAAGGAGCATTTCCTGAATGAAGTTCACCGACAGGTCGGCGCCGACGATGCCCTGGAAAGCTCCGTTGAGCATGATCGGCTCAATAAAGGAGGCAAGCATGACGATTTTGTCGCCCACTTTGTAAGGCGCCGGATCGATCACGCAGGATTTTCTGGTTTCTTTCGAGCACAGGTAGTACTCACTGGCGCGCACGCCGGTGGACAGGGTCTTCTGGTCGTCGACGTCTACCAGTTTGTCCAGGCCCAGGGTGCCGTCGTCGTTGCGGAACCACCAGGGCAGGAAACGCCCGTTGCTGGCGTCGATGCCGACCACCTGGGTGCCGACGTAGGCCGCATCGTTGTGATCCAGTGCGTCTTTTTCCCAGCCGATGTAGGTGCCGAGGATTTTCGGGTTCTTGACCACGTTTTCCTTGATCAGGCCGATCAGTTGCTCGCGGCTGAGGCTCAGGGCGGGCTTGCCATCGGCAGCCGGTGTGCCGATCAGGGCATTGATCCGCACCAGTCCGCCGGCAATCAGCAGCGGTGCTTCGAGTTCACGCTGGATCTGGCTGACCTGGGTTTGCGCCAGGGACGTCAGGCGCTGTTCGATGACTTGCTCGAATTGGGCCTGGGTCCGCCCCTGGATCATGTCTTGCGTGCGGGCGCCGGAAAACAGCGCGTACACCACCAGCGCTGCCACGACACTAAGGACGATGGCGCCGGCAAGGGCCGCCACGGAAAACTGGATCGACTTGAATTTCATGGGGGCTCCGCGCGCGAAAGGACGTCTGCGGAGGTGTATCGGCAGGGTGTCGGGCGAGCATGAGCGCGGGCCGTTGAAATGGCTGTTTTTGCGTGGCGGATGTCGCAAATGAATCAATGCGCGGCGTGATGGGCTGCGGCTCGCCGCGGAATGTGAATTTTTTCCTGCACCGACGAGAGCTTTGTCTGAATTGTGCGTCTTATGTCCGTTGTATCTGGCGTCGATACAATTCCACGCCTAGGATACGCGGCATGTTTTCAGGGAGTTTTTCGATGAACAAGACATTGGCTTTGTGTGCGCTGAGCGCAGGCCTGCTGCTCGCCGGTTGCCAGTCGGTCAATACCACCAGTGGCGGTGCTGTCGGCGTTGAGCGCAAGCAGTACATGTTCAGCATGTTGTCCTCGCAAGAGGTCGACCAGATGTATGCCCAGTCCTATCAGAAGACCGTGGGCGAAGCGTCCAGCAAAGGTGTGCTGGACAAGTCCAGCAATGAAGCCCGGCGGGTTCAGGCGATTGCCGACCGGCTGATTGCCCAGGCGCCGAACTTCCGTCCGGACGCGGCCCAGTGGAAGTGGGAAGTCAACCTGATCAAGAGCGATGAACTCAACGCCAACTGCGGCCCTGGCGGCAAGATCATTTTCTACACCGGGTTGATCGACAAACTGCAGCTGACCGATGATGAAATTGCCGCGGTCATGGGCCATGAAATCGCCCACGCCCTGCGCGAGCACGGTCGTGAGGCAATGTCCAAGGCTTATGGGATCGAGATGGCCAAGCAGGGCGCCGGCGCCTTGTTGGGGCTGGGCCAGGACAGTCTGGCACTGGCGGACACGGTGGCCAACTATGGCATGACGTTGCCCAATAGTCGTGAAAACGAAAACGAAGCGGATTTGATTGGCCTTGAGCTGGCTGCACGCGCCGGCTACAACCCGAACGCCGCGATCAGCCTGTGGGGCAAGATGAGCAAGGCCAGCGAAGGCGCGCCGCCGGAGTTCATGAGCACTCACCCGTCTTCCAGCAGCCGGACCGCTGCGTTGCAGGCGGCGATTCCGAAGGTGATGCCGCTGTACGAGCAGGCCAGGAAGTACTGATAGTCATGCGGTGAGGCTGCGGGCCTCTTCGTCGGAACGCCGCCCGGAGCAAGCCCGCTCCCACACTGAATCTCCATTGACTGCAAATTTTGTGTGCGCTGGAGACCCCATGTGGGAGCGGGCTTGCTCACGAAGAACGATAACGCGGTCGAACGACCTATCGCGTCAAACCCACCCGCTGCTCTGCATCGCCTTGTACACCGCGACAATCGCCAGGATGAAGAACGCTGACGCCGCCAGTCGACGGATCAGGGTCAACGGCAATTTGTCCGCGGCAAAGTTACCGGCCAATACCACGGGCACGTTGGCAATCAGCATGCCGAGGGTGGTGCCGATGATCACCAGCCACAACTCCGGATATTGCGCAGCCAGCATCACGGTTGCGATCTGGGTCTTGTCGCCGATTTCCGCCAGGAAGAACGCGATCAGCGTGGTCAGGAATGGCCCGAACTTGCGGGCGGTACTGGCTTCGTCGTCATCCATCTTGTCCGGCACCAGAGTCCACAGTGCGGTCGCTGCAAAGCTTGCGGCGAGGATCCAGTGCAGCATCGTATCCGAGAAGAAACTGCCGACCCAGGCACCGACTGCACCGGCGGCCGCGTGGTTGGCCAGGGTTGCGGCGACGATACCAGCGATGATCGGCCAGGGCTTGCGGAATCGGGCAGCGAGAATGAGCGCGAGCAGTTGCGTCTTGTCGCCGATTTCGGCCAAGGCAACGATTGCGGTAGGTACGAGTAGTGAATCCAGCATCAGGGGGTTTCCTAAGGGGCGGGTCGACACGGCTATGACACGTACAGCCTTCCCGCCCCGGGTAAGGTGTTCGTGTCATAGGTCTTGTCAAACCCTGCGATCCATCTGATGTGGATGCTTGGGTCGCATGCGCCATGGTCTGAGGACCAAGTATGTTGACGCATGCCGGACGAGCGTGGCGCTCGTGGGAGACTACTCCCCTAGGACGGAGCGGATTCTGCCTAGGCAAAATCCATTCGGCAAGCCTTCTTTTTCAAAAAAGCCTTAGCCGCGTTTAGCCCGGTAGATGCGAAAACCCTGGCCTTCGGCCTTGATCGTGCATGGGCCCAGATGCTCTTCGATCAGTGGCTGGTACTTCAGGAAGCTGTTCGCCACCAAGCGCAGTTCGCCGCCGTTTTTCAGATGTTTGGCCGATTTTCGCAGCAAGTTCTCCGTCGCGAAATAGTCGGTGTGCACGCCGACATGGAACGGCGGATTGCTCAGGATCGCACTCAAACCCATCGGTGCCGCATCGATTCCGTCACCGGTAATCACCTCGGCTTCCAGACCATTGGCCGCCAGTGTCAGGCGACTGCTGGCGGCGGCAAAGGCGTCCACATCCAGCATCGTCACCTGATTGTGCGGATAGCGACGTTTCACCGCCGCGCCCAAGACCCCTGCGCCGCAGCCGAAGTCGAGCAAGTGACCGCCGGGCAGTTTGTCCAGGTGCTCCAGCAGCAGCGCGCTGCCGCGATCGAGGCGACCGTGGCTGAACACCCCCGGCAGGCTGATGACCTTCAACGGACCTTCGGCCAGCGGCAGTTCGTAGGTCTGTGCCAGGCTTTCCAGCGGTTTGGCTTGTGGCGCATCGGCCACGGTGACCAGCCAGAGCTGGCAATGCCGCGCACTGTCGAGCTTGCGTGGCTTGCCGAAAGGGTTGAGTTGCTTGGCTGCACCTTCGATGCCGCTTTTTTTCTCGCCCACCAGATACACCTCGCGGCCTTGCAGCCGTGAGGCCACAGCGTTGAGGATGTAATCAGTCAGGTCCCTGGCCTTGGGCAAAAACACCACGGCGCTATCGAACCCGCGCTCAGGCGCGTTCACGCCAAAATGGCTGCGCCCGGCAAAGCGGGCTTCCAGCGCGGCCTGATCGCCGGCGTGCCAGCACCAGCCATGAGCCTCGGGCAGACGGCCCAGCAAGTCGTCGGCGGGCAAACCGGCCAACAGCACCGAACCCTGGAATAACTCGGCCTGACGAAGCAGTACTTCACTGCGCGGATCCATAACTGCTCCCGTGAAAAAAAAGTGCCGCAGTTTATCAACTGACGACCCGCAGCGCCTTACCGCTGAAATATCCCAGTGCGTTTTCGGTCACTTGGCCAACGATTCGCTGGCGCGCTTCGCGGCTGCCCCAGGCGTTGTGCGGGGTGACGATCAGGCGCGGGATGTCGTGGGCCAGCAGCGGATTGCCATTGATCGGAGGCTCGACACTCAGTACGTCAGTGGCGGCGCCGCCCAGATGCCCGTTGCGCAAGGCGTCGGCCAGCGCCTGTTCGTCGATCAGGCCACCGCGGGCAGTGTTGACCACGAATGCGCCGGGCTTCATTGAGGCCAGTTCTCGGGCGCCGATGAAATGCCGGGTGTGTTCGTTGAGCGGGCAGTGCAGGGTCAGGGCATCGACTTGCGGTAACAGTTCATCCAGTGGCAGGCGGTCCGGCCGGGCAGGGCGCCCGGGAATTTGCCCCAGCAGAACGCGCATGCCGAAGGCTTCAGCCAGGCGTGCGACTGCGCCACCCAATTCGCCATGGCCCAGCAGGCCAAGGGTTTTGCCTTCGAGCTCGACAATCGGGTAATCCAGTAAACAGAATTGTCTGGCTTGCTGCCAGCGGCCATCGCTGACGGCTTTTTGATAATCGGCCAGGCGCGTGGCCAGGTTGAGCAGCAGCATGATCGTGTGCTGCGCCACCGATGGCGTGCCGTAACCCTGACAGTTGCACACGGTAATCCCGTGGGCGCGGGCGGCGGCGAGGTCGACGTTGTTGGTGCCGGTGGCAGTGATCAGGATCAGCTTGAGATCAGGGCTGGCGGCCATGGCGGCGGCATCGATCAGGATCTTGTTGCTGATGGCGACGGTAGCGCCCTTGAGGTGTTCGATGACTTGATCGGGCAAGGTCTGGGCGAACAGCTGCAGTTCGCTGAAACAACTGCGCAGCGGGTTGAGGTCAAGGTCGCCGAGGTCCAGGGACGGGTGGTCGAGGAAAACGGCGCGGCGAGTGTTCGTCATCAACTGTACCTTTTGTGCAATGAACTGAAGGCGTAACCTGCCGAGCCTACCAGATGGAATTAATAGTTACGCTTGGCCTAAAGGAGCCCCCATGTACTGGACAGAGTTCTTGACCGTTGCCCTGATTCACCTGCTGGCCGTGGCCAGCCCCGGCCCGGACTTTGCCGTGGTGGTGCGTGAGAGTGTCACCCACGGTCGCCGCGCGGGCACCTGGACTGCGCTGGGCGTGGGTACTGCGATCTTCCTGCACGTGGGTTATTCCCTGTTGGGGATCGGCCTGATCGTGTCCCAGTCGATCGTGCTGTTCAATGCCTTGAAATGGGCCGCCGCCGCTTACCTGCTGTACATCGGTTACAAGGCACTGCGCGCGCAACCGGCCAAGCCTGTGGCGGACGATCTGCACAAGGAAGCCGGGGAGCGCACGGCCCGTGGTGCCTTCACCTCAGGTTTCGTCACCAATGGTCTCAACCCGAAAGCCACGCTGTTCTTCCTCTCGCTGTTCACCGTGGTGATCAACCCGCACACACCACTGGCCGTGCAGGCCGGTTATGGGGTTTACCTGGCGGTGGCGACGGCGACCTGGTTCTGTCTGGTGGCGATGTTGTTCAGCCAGCAACGCGTACGCGCCGGTTTCGCACGCATGGGGCACTGGTTCGACCGGACCATGGGCGCGGTGCTGATTGCGATTGGCGTGAAGCTCGCCTTTACCGAGATGCGTTGATCAGATATCTGTCCTTGTAGGAGCGAGCTCGCTCGCGATGCTCGTCAACGATAACACTTGATATCTGACACCCCGCGAAAATCCCGGGTTCATCGCGGGCAAGCCCGCTCCTACGGGTAATCAAGCCCTATGAGTGATGGCGCAACGCTAGCATTGGTGGGGCTCTGCAAATCATTCCTTTGGCTGATTTGGCTGACGATCAAGGGCACTACAGTGCGTACTTTCAGTCACGACCGTGCAGTCAGATTAAAGGGATTATTATGTTGCAGACTCGCGTTATCCCCCCGGCCGAAGGCGCTTACCAGTACCCGCTGTTGATCAAACGGCTACTGATGTCCGGTGCCCGTTATGAGAAAACCCGCGAGATCATCTACCGCGACAAGTTGCGCTACAGCTACCCGACCCTGATCGAGCGGGTGGCGCGTCTGGCCAACGTGCTGACAGCGGCCGGGGTCAAGCCCGGGGATGCGGTGGGTGTGATGGACTGGGACAGCCATCGTTACCTGGAATGCATGTTCGCCATCCCGATGATCGGTGCGGTGATCCACACCATCAACGTGCGCCTGTCGCCGGAACAGATCCTCTACACCATGAACCACGCCGAGGACCGCTTTGTGCTGGTCAACAGCGAGTTCGTCGGGCTCTACAAGGCCATCGAAGGGCATCTGACCACAGTCGACAAAACCCTGCTGCTGACTGACCTGCCGGAAAAGACCGCTGACCTGCCGAACCTCGTCGGCGAATACGAACAGCTGCTGGCCGCGGCGAGCCCGCAGTACGACTTCGAGGATTTCGACGAAAACTCGGTTGCCACCACGTTCTATACCACCGGCACGACCGGCAATCCCAAGGGCGTGTACTTCACCCATCGGCAACTGGTGCTGCACACCATGGGCGTGTCGACCATCATGGGCGCGATCGATAGCGTGCGCCTGCTGGGCACCAACGACGTGTACATGCCGATCACCCCCATGTTCCATGTGCACGCCTGGGGCTTGCCGTATGTGGCGACCATGCTCGGACTCAAGCAGGTGTACCCCGGTCGCTATGACCCGGAGTATCTGGTGGAGTTGTGGCGCAAGGAGAAGGTCACGTTCTCCCATTGCGTACCGACCATCTTGCAGATGGTCCTCAATGCCAAGGCCGCGCAGAACGTCGACTTCGGCGGCTGGAAAATCGTCATCGGCGGCAGCGCCCTGAACCGCACGCTGTACGAAGCGGCAAAAGCCAAGGGCATTCAGTTGACCGCAGCGTACGGTATGTCGGAAACCGGGCCGCTGGTGTCGTGCGCGCACCTCAACGACGAATTGATGGCCGGCACTGAAGACGAGCGCACCACCTACCGGATCAAGGCCGGCGTACCCGGGCCGCTGGTAGAGGCGGCGATCGTCGACACCGAGGGTAACTTCCTGCCTGCCGACGGCGAGACCCAGGGCGAGCTGGTGTTGCGCGCACCGTGGCTGACCGAGGGGTATTTCAACGAGCCGCAGAAGGGCGCCGAACTCTGGGCCGGCGGCTGGCTGCACACCGGCGACGTGGCGACCCTGGACAGCATGGGTGTGATAGACATTCGTGACCGCATCAAGGACGTGATCAAGACCGGTGGCGAGTGGATTTCCTCCCTGGACCTCGAAGACCTGATCAGCCGCCATGCGGCGGTACGCGAAGTAGCAGTGGTGGGGATCCCTGATCCGCAATGGGGCGAGCGACCGTTTGCCCTGCTGGTGCTCCGTGAGGGGCACACAATCGGGGCCCGGGAACTCAAGGAACACCTCAAGCCGTTTGTGGAACTGGGGCACTTGAGCAAGTGGGCGATTCCGAGCCAGATCGCCCTTGTTACTGAAATTCCCAAGACCAGTGTCGGCAAACTCGACAAGAAGCGCATTCGTGTCGACATCACCGAATGGCAGGCCACCAACAGCACCTTCCTCTCGACGCTTTAAGCGCCTCTTGGCGTGCCCGAAAGGGCACGCCAGCCCCACCAAGCAAGCGCTTGGCTTGTCAAATCGAAAATTTCAGCCATTCTTGCCGGGCCGACGGGCGTCGGACTGGCGAAAGGACTGTTCCAGAGTGGCTGGCAGCTGCAAATCACACTTTAGAGGGATCAAGCACTACTACCTGCTGGCTATAGTCCGCTCAAGGATTTTTAAGAACGGGGCAACCGCACAAACCGGGGCGATGCAACTTTGGAATGACTTTGGGATGCCATGGCTCCCGGTTATCCACAGCGTTTTTAGAAGTGCTCACTGCCATAACAATAAAATGCACATGGAGTAGCGTCGATGACATCAGCAAACCAGTTCTGGCGCCGGGCGAAACTGCCCCTGGCTGTCAGTCTTGCCTCTACGCTCGCCGGGCCAGCATTCGGCGTCAGTTTCAACGTAGGTGAAATCGAAGGTCAGTTCGACTCATCCCTGTCGATTGGTGCCAGCTGGTCTACTCAGCAGCCGAACAAGAACCTCATCGGTGTCAACAACGGTGGCAAGGGTCTGTCCCAGACTTCTGATGACGGTCACCTGAACTTCAAGAGCGGGGAAACCTTCTCGAAGATCTTCAAGGGCATCCATGACCTTGAACTGAAATACGGCGATACCGGTGTTTTCGTCCGTGGCAAATACTGGTACGACTTTGAACTGAAAGACGAAAGCCGTCCGTTCAAGGACATCAGCGACGACGGCCGCAAAGAAGGCGCCAAGTCCGCTGGCACTCAACTCCTCGACGCCTTCGTCTACCACAACTACTCCATTGCCGATCAGCCAGGTTCCGTGCGCCTGGGCAAGCAGGTCGTGAGCTGGGGTGAAAGTACCTTCATCGGCGGCGGCATCAACTCGATCAACCCGATCGACGTGTCCGCGTTCCGCCGTCCGGGTGCCGAGATCAAGGAAGGCCTGATCCCGGTCAACATGTTCTACATCTCCCAGAGCCTGACCGAAAACCTTTCGGCCGAAGCCTTCTACCAACTGGAATGGGACCAGACCGTCGTCGATAACTGCGGCACGTTCTTCTCCCAGCCGGACATTGTTGCCGACGGCTGCGACAACAACCTGCGCGTGCTGAACAAGCGCTCGCAAATTCCGGCCATTGCCCTGGGGCCTTTGGCCGCCAACGGCGTCGACGTCAACGAAGAGGGTGTTCTGGTGCGTCGTGGCCCCGATCGTGATGCCCGTGACAGCGGTCAGTGGGGCGCGTCCTTCAAGTACATGTTCGATCCGCTGGACACCGAGTTCGGCGCCTACTTCATGAACTACCACAGCCGTGCGCCGATCTTCAGCGCCACTGGTGCGCCGCAGTCGGTCTACAACACGGCAGCGGGACTCCCAGGTCCGTTCGCCGCGCTGGCGCCATTGCTGGTGGCGGGTAATTCGCAATACTTCATCGAATACCCGGAAGACATCCGTCTCTACGGCCTGAGCTTCTCCACCACCCTGCCTACCGGTACGGCGTGGAGCGGTGAGATCAGCTACCGTCCGAACGCTCCGGTGCAGCTCAATACCACCGACATCCTGTTCGCTGGTGTACGTCCTTTGAACGGCCTGGGCAACGCGTCGCTGCTGTCCGCTGCACCGGGTACTGACCTGCACGGCTATCGCCGTAAAGAGATCACCCAGTTCCAGACTACCCTGACGCACTTCTTTGACCAGGTCATGGGCGCCAGCCGTCTGACCCTGGTGGGCGAAGTGGGCGTGACTCATGTCGGCGGGCTGGAAAGCTCCTCCGATGTCCGTTACGGCCGTGACCCGGTCTACGGCCCGGGTGAGTTGCCTGCTACCAACGGCCAAAATACCTGCGTGACGCTTAACGCCGGCACCATCCGCGGGGCCGGCCCGGGTACTCCAACCAACAACCTCAGCCGCAATTGCACCAACGAAGGCTTCACCACCCCGACTTCGTGGGGCTACCGCGGTCGCGCCATCTGGGAATACAACGACGTGTTTGCCGGTGTGAACCTCAAGCCGAACGTTGCCTGGTCCCATGACGTGAGCGGTTACTCGCCTGGCCCTGGCGGCAACTTCGAGGAAGGCCGCAAGGCGGTGAGCCTGGGTGTCGACGCCGAGTACCAGAACACCTACACCGCGAGCCTGGCGTACACCAACTTCTTCGACGGCAAGTACACCACCGTGGATGACCGCGACTTCGTTGCGCTCAGCGTCGGCGTGAACTTCTAAGCACTGTATTCTCAGGACGAACGCACATATGAAAATAACAAAGAGTCTGTTCCACGCCGGTGTTCTGGGGCTTTCGCTGCTGGCGACCAGCGTCATGGCAGCGGTTCCCCAGGCCGAGGCTGACAAGCTGGGCAAGAGCTTGACCCCGATGGGCGCCGAAATGGCGGGTAACGCCGACGGTTCTATCCCGGCCTGGAAGCCGATGCCGAAGAATGCCGGCACCGCTGACAGCAAGGGCTTCCTGTCCGATCCGTACGCCAGCGAAAAGCCGCTGTTCACCATCACGGCGCAGAACGTCGATCAGTACAAAGAGAAGCTCGCCCCGGGCCAGTACGCGATGTTCAAGCGCTACCCGGAAACCTTCAAGATGCCGGTGTACCCGTCCCATCGCGGTGCCACCGTGCCGGATGACGTGTTCGCCGCCATCAAGCGCAACGCCACCAACACCAACCTGGTGTCCGGCGGTAACGGTCTGGAAAACTTCGAAACGGCCGTGCCGTTCCCGATTCCGAAAAGCGGCGTGGAAGTCATCTGGAACCACATCACCCGCTATCGCGGGGGCAGCGTGACCCGCCTCGTGACCCAGGCCACACCACAGCCGAACGGTTCGTTCAGCCTGGTCTACTTCCAGGACCAGTTCGTGTTCCGCGACAAGATGAAGGATTACGACCCGAAAAACCCGGGCAACATCCTGTTCTACTTCAAGCAGAAAGTGACCGCGCCGGCACGTCTGGCCGGTGGTGTGCTGCTGGTGCACGAAACCCTCGACCAGGTGAAGGAGCCGCGCTCGGCGTGGGTCTACAACGCCGGTCAGCGTCGTGTGCGCCGTGCACCGCAAGTGTCCTATGACGGCCCGGGTACTGCAGCCGATGGCCTGCGTACCTCCGACAACCTGGACATGTACAACGGTGCGCCGGATCGCTACGACTGGAAGCTCGAAGGCAAGAAAGAGATGTACATCGCCTCCGATGCCTACAAACTCGATGATCCGAAGCTCAAGTACGCCGACATCATTAAGGCCGGCCACATCAACCAGGACCTGGCTCGTTACGAGTTGCGTCGTGTGTGGCATGTGGTTGCAACCCTGAAGGAAGGTCAGCGTCACATCTACGCCAAGCGTGACTTCTACATTGACGAAGACACCTGGCAAGCAGCGGTGATCGATCACTACGACGGTCGCGGTCAACTGTGGCGCGTCGCCGAGGCCCACGCCGAGAACTATTACGACAAGCAAGTGCCGTGGTATGCCCTCGAAGCCCTGTATGACCTGCAGTCGGGTCGTTACCTGGCGCTCGGCATGAAGAACGAAGAGAAGTCGGCCTATGACTTCGGCTTCACCGCCACCACCAGCGACTTCACCCCGGCAGCCTTGCGTCAGGATGGTGTTCGCTAAGGTGAACTGAGTAGCGACGCACCCTCTGAAAACGCCCCGACTGGTTCGGGGCGTTTTTTTTTGCTTGTAGTCTTTTTGTAGCCATTTGTAGCAATTACCTTCATTCCCTATCCGATTACGGCTAGTCTGCGGACATCTGCAACGCCGCCACCCGCAATTCAAACAAGAGCCGGTTATGACTGATTTGTCTACACCCCCAGGTTCTGCTCATGTTGCCGTCGCGACACTGGACGGGCGCTTCTTCCGCCCGCCGTTGCCCGACGGCCATGTGCTGCGTCCGCGTTTGTGCGAACGGCTGAATGCCGGGCTCGCAGGCAGGTTGTTGCTTGTCAGCGCACCGGCAGGGTTCGGCAAGAGTTCGTTGGCGGTGGAGTTTTGTCAGGGCTTGCCAGAGCACTGGCAAAGTCTCTGGCTGGGGTTGAGCCCGAGAGACAGTGACCCGGGGCGTTTTCTCGAACGCCTGCTCGAAGGCCTTCAGGACTATTTTCCGCACCTGGGCAGGCAATCCCTCGGGCTGTTGAAAATGCGCCAGCGCCATCAGCCGTTCGCGTTCGAAGAGTGGCTGGACGGCCTGCTCGACGAGTTGGCCGTGCACCTGTCCACAGCGAGGCCATTGCTGCTGGTGCTGGATGATTACCATCTGGCCCAGGGGCCGGTACTGGACCGTTGCCTGCAGTTTTTCCTCAATCATCTTCCGGATGGCTTGCTGGTGATGGTCACCAGTCGGCAACGTCCCGACTGGCACCTGGCGCGGCTGCGGCTGTCGCGACAACTGCTTGAGTTGCATGAACAGGATTTGCGCCTGACCCGTGACGAGGCCTTGAGCCTGCTCGACCGGCACAGCAGTTCCTTGCGCGGTGAGGCACTGGAGAGTCTGATCCAGCGCAGCGAAGGCTGGGTCGCGGGGTTACGCTTCTGGCTACTGGCCGCTTCGGAGGCGGGCACCGATGGGACGCTGCCGCAATCGTTGCACGGTGGGGAAGGGCTGATCCGTGATTATCTGCTCGAAGAAGTCATCGATTGCCTGCCCGCCGAGGTCCAGTCGTTCCTCTATGACACGGCGCCCCAGGAACGTTTTTGCAGCGAACTGTGCGATGCCGTCCGCGACGCCCATGACAGCGCAGAGATCCTGCGTTTCCTGTTGGCTCACCAGGTGTTCCTGGTGCCGCTGGACGAGCATGGCCATTGGTATCGTTACCACCACCTGTTTTCCGATCTGTTGCGCACGCGGCCGACTTCCCAGTCGATGGTCCCGGCCGCCAGCCTGCACCTGCGTGCCTGTCGCTGGTTCAATGCCCAGGGATTGCTCGATGAGGCCGTGGAGCAGGCCCTGCGTGCCGGTCACCTGGACGTCGCGGCGAACCTGGTGCAGAACCTCTCCGAAGAGCAACTGCTGGCCGAGCAGAATGTCGGCATGTTGCTGCGCTGGAAAATGGACTTGCCTGACAGCTTGCTGATCAGCACGCCGCGACTGATCGTGCTGTATAGCTGGGCGCTGGGGATGGCTTGCCAGCTGGATGCCGCCGAGGAGCTGGCCAGCCATTTGAGCCGCTTCCTGCCTGCTCCGTCAGCCACCGCCCAGAAGTCCATGCTGGCTCAATGGCTGGCATTGAGCGGCATCATTGCCCGTGGGCGCGGCAACCGCGAACTGACGCTGCGGTACTGCCGCGAAGCGTTGGAGAGTCTTCCGACCAAGCGTTACGGCCAGCGCCTGATGTGCCTCTCGACCCTGTCCAACCTGGCCATTGCCGATGGTGATTTGTGGCAGGCGCGGGGGCTGAACCGCGAATCGCTGGAGCTGGCGCAACGGGTCGGCAACCCGTTGTTCGAAGCACTGGCGCACTACGACCGTGCCCGGGTGTTGCAAGCGCGCGGGGAAATCTGTCGGGCGCTGGAAGAGGTCCGTCAGGGAATGCAGCGCCTGCAGAGCCTGTCTGCGCAACGGCTGTATGCGGTTCGCGCCCGGCTGACCTTGTACGAAGGCTTTTTGCTGGCCCAGCGCATGCAGCCGCAATTGGCCCGGGTGCGCTTGCAGGCCGGGTTGAGCGAGGCGCGTGCCTGTCGTGACATCAGCGTGCTTATCGGCCACTGCGTGATTGCCAGGCTGGAAGGCTGCAGCGGTGAGTTCGCCAAGGCCTTTGCCGAACTTGCCGAAGCCGAACGGCTGATGCACATCTGGGATGTGCCGCCGATCTACTACCTGGCGATGATTACCCTGGTCAAATGTGAACTCTGGCTGGCCCAGGGGCGCACCGATCTGGCTGAAGCCTGGCTGGCGCGTCTGGGCCAGACCTATAACGGTGAATACGGGGCAGCACCGCCAGAGTTCCACCCGCAATTGCCGCTGCATATCGAATTGCAGCAAGCCTTGCTGGATGCCATCCAGGGCCAACCGATGCTGGCTGAAGGGCGTTTGAATGCGCTGCTTGAACATGGCCAGCAAAGCGGTCGACAGATGCTCAGTGCCATGGCGTTGACCCAGAAAGTGGCGCTATTGCTGGGCACCGGACGGGAACCGGAAGCACGCAAGGCCCTGGCTCAGGCGCTGGACGTCGCCGGTGGCGGGGTGCTGCAACCCTTTGAGTGCTTGTTGACCGATTACCCGGACTGGCTGCGTGGGCAACTTCAACTCTGTCCGCCAACCCCCGTTTCCCTGAGCCTCAGTGAAAAACTGCCGGCACTGGCTGCCCGCTCCGGCCAGGAGTCCGGCGTCGCCGCGGAACAGCTCAGCACGCGGGAACTGGCGGTATTGCGATTGATTGCCCAGGGCTGTTCAAACCAGGAAATCAGCGATCAGCTGTTTATCTCCCTGCACACGGTCAAGACCCACGCCAGCCACATCAACAGCAAGCTCGGGGTCGAGCGGCGTACACAGGCCGTGGCGCGGGCCAAGGAGCTGGGGGTGTTGGTGTAACGTGCAGCGGACTTTCCAGCGTGGGGGGCTGGTATTAGTGACTCTGTACTGCAAGAGGGGAGTTGTGGTCAAAAAAACGGGCCAAATTTGAAAACATTGGCCAGCAATCAGCCCGGGAGCGCTCCACATTGTTCAATACGGCTACTCTCAGTGCGACTCTCAATTTCTCCGTCTGGCCCAATGTAGATATCTGTGTTTGGCCATTTCGGTTTGACCCGTATGCAGTGTGATTTACCTCCGTTATTCCAGTAAAACTCCATAAAAAATTTCGCGTCTGGGAAGATATGACCGGGGCCTCCAGTCACTTCACCAGGGTAAAGTTCTCCCTTCGAGATCTCGTGCTGCACATTCAGGATGTAGCCTAGGCGCCCTTGGCCTTTTTCAGAAAAGTAGAAGTTCACCTGAGGTGCGGCGAAGTACCAAAAGAGGATGGGTGCGAGCAATAGAATGACCAAACCGCACCATGTATTCCTGGAATGGGGCTTATTTACAGATATGGTCACGAATACCATCACCCCAGCTTGTGCGTGGTAAACCCAAGACTTCATCCATCAGCATCTTCACTGTTATCCCGCCGTTCGGTTGAAGTCTGTAGAGTTTGATGCCAATGCTGATAGATACCCTGTCTCCGATGTCGTCCCACGCTCGCATCCCTTCGATGTCCGCCGACCGACGTGGCCCCGGTCTTTTATCCCATTTTTGTATTTTACGGATGGAATCTGAGGCAATTTGTTCGACTCCAGCTCCATCCAAAAGGAGACTTTCGGAAAGTCCTCCCGCCATCCCTACGTACCCATAGTGCACGTTTGACCATATGTCGTAGAAGTAGTCGAACATACCTTGTTTCTGCCAGGGGCCGCCAAACTGTAGCCCTATCGTGACCTTGTGATCCCAGGGTCTGTTCTGACCTACGCGCTCTGCCCAAAGAGCCATGGCCGTCACCCTGTTTCCTGACTCAATTGCTTTGAAGTTGGGTGGGGAAAGGCGTGCGTACCAAGGTAGTTTTCTGAACTTCTTTTGCTCACCATCAGCGTCAAAATTGTTGAGGTTCTTCATCTTCACTACGGACGGATGAGTAATATTGCGGTTCATTTCCCCGGCAATGTAGCTCGCTACCTCTTCCATCATGTCCGGGTCGTTGCAAACGACAGGTCGCGTTTTTATCTCAACTGTTTTTTGATCACTTTGTAGAGATTTTGTCGTCGATACTTGATCAGAATGCCTCGTCGGATGAGCAACACTTTGAGTGTGCTCGGAGCGGGTGGCGCGAGGCGAAGGTGCGGGAGCAATCAGCCGATTGGTACCTGGTGGGCAGCCGCAGTGAACTTCTGCACCGTCCAGTACAGTTGGAACGCCGTGCCATTTCATAGCGGGTAGGCTGTCAACGATAACGCCGGTTCTGCCGCATTTTTTACACGCAGTGGTCTTGTCCCCGAGTCGTAGCACAGCACGCCCTCCATGCGTTGCACAGGGCAAGCTACTGATACACATGGCTCCTGTCGTGGTCAGGTCGCCGTGCAATCCTTGTCCTAACCCGTTAGCTGTTCCTCGCCCCATGATTCAGTCCTTGTGTTGTTTGCAGGGACGAGCACGCTAGGCTTGGCGGCACGGGAGTTAAATCAGACGTTTCCTTGAATGATGTAGGTGGATTCTGCAATCAGGCAGGTGATAGGCGGCGGACGGCATCGGCGATGTCGGCGGGCTGTGCCAGAATAGGCCATCCATTTACTCCAGGAACGCCCATGGACGCTGTCAAACCTGCGCTTATCCGCGAAACCTTCCCCGTCGGTCCTTTGCAGTGCAACTGCACAATCATCGGCGATCCGGTGACGAAAAAGGCCATCGTTGTCGATCCGGGTGGCAATCATGAGCTGATCCTGGCGCGTCTCGATGCCCTGGGGCTGAAAGTGGTCAGTATCATCCATACCCATGCCCACCTCGATCATTTCCTCGCTTCCGGTCAACTCAAGGAGAAAACCGGCGCGACACTGCATCTGCACAAGGAAGACCAGTTTCTGTGGGACAACCTGGAAATGCAGTGCCAGATGTTCGGTGTGCCTTATACCCCGGTGCCGTCACCGGATCGCTGGCTGGCCGATGATGAAGAACTGGCCTGCGGCTGCGGTGTGGCGTTGCACACGCCGGGTCATACACCGGGCTCAATGAGCTTCTGGTTTTCCGAGGCCAGGCTGCTGATTGCCGGCGACACGCTGTTTCGTCGCGGAGTCGGGCGCACGGACTTGTGGGGTGGCGACCAGGCGACCATAGTGCGTTCGATCAAGCAGCGGCTGTACACCCTCGACGAAGAGGCGACGGTGGTAGCCGGGCATGGTCCTGACACTCGTCTGGGCGATGAAATGCGCGAAAACCCGTTTGTACGGGCATGATTTGTAACGAGCGGAATTTTTAATCCAGGAAGTGATCCAACGCCCGCAAAGGCTGATGCCTTGGTCCGTTGCACCACAGAATGCAAAAACGTAGGAGCTTTACATGTTCACCACGCGTCGTTTGATTATTGTCGCTACAGCTGTGGCCGTTTTGTCCGGTTGTGCCTCGCCTAACCCTTACGGCGGTCAGGGCCAGGCTCAGGGCCAGGCGGAAAGCGGCTCCGAAGGCATGAGCAAGACCGCGAAATACGGTGGCCTCGGCGCTCTGGCCGGTGCGCTGGCCGGTGCTGCCATCAACCACGATAACCGTGGCAAGGGTGCGCTGATCGGTGCTGCAGTGGTCGGTGCTTCCGCCGCCGGTTACGGCTACTACGCCGACCAGCAAGAGAAAAAGCTGCGCGCCAGCATGGCCAACACCGGTGTTGAAGTGCAGCGCCAGGGCGACCAGATCAAACTGATCATGCCGGGTAACATCACGTTCGCTACCGATTCGGCGAACATTGCTCCAGGTTTCTATCAACCGCTGAATAACCTGGCGGGCTCGCTGAAAGAGTTCAACCAGAACCAGATCGAAATCGTCGGCTATACCGACAGCACCGGTAGCCGCCAGCACAACATGGACCTGTCCCAGCGTCGTGCGCAAAGCGTGGCAACCTACCTGACCTCGCAAGGTGTCAGCGGGACCAACCTGAGCGCTCGCGGCGCAGGTCCCGATAGCCCGGTTGCCAGCAACGGCGACGTCAATGGCCGGGCGCAGAACCGCCGTGTAGAGGTCAACCTCAAGGCGATTCCGGGTCAGGAGTATGGTGCTCAGCAGCAGGGTACAGTTCAGCAGTATCCATAAGCGTCTGACTGAATCCCGGGTGTAAAAGAACCGTTCGGTCCTTATGGGGGGCGAACGGTTTTTTTGTGCTGTCAGTTCCGGCCTCTTCGCGGGCAAGCCCGCTCCCACAGGGTTCTGGGTCGATCACGGATACTGTGGGAGCGGGCTTGCCCGCGAAGGGGCCCTGACAAACACCGAAAATATTGGATCAGAAACAAAAAAGCCCCCGGACAATCATTTGTCCGGGGGCTTTTTATTGCGCAGGTCTGCTTACTTCTTCAGGCCGTAATGCTCATCGAGCATGCCCGGCGCGTTCGGGGCTTTCGGTGCGTAGTCGCGAGGCGGTTCCTGATTGCGTGGCGGCGTCAGGCGTTCCCGTGGAGCCTGCGCCGCATCGGCGTGAAGGGAGGCCAGCAGGCGTTGGCGAGTCTGTTCGTCCAGGGCCAGGCGGTTGGCGCCCTCGGCGAGATGGTCCTGCACTTCCTGATAGCTCGCAGTCAGTTTCTTGACCAGCGTTGCAGTGCTGTTGAAGTGAGTTACCACTTCGTTCTGATAACTGTCGAAACGTTCCTGAATGTCGTCCAGCTGACGTTGCGTGCTGCTAGGCGCGGCATTCGGCGCAAGGCGAGCGATCAGAAACCCAATGGCGACACCCACAACCAGGGCAAGAGTCGGTAACAACCAAACTAAGAGCGAGTGTTCCACGAGTCCTTCCTCTATAAACGGCTTTGCTTTACGTTAACGGCTCGAACCTGCGCTGTATACCGCGATTCACTCGCAATAGACAGCCACAGACAATTTGCTAGACGAGTCGACCCGATTCGAGGTCACGGAGTTCCTTCCTTGCTTATGCGCGAAACCCCTGTAGTGATTGATGGCCCGGTCGGCCAACTGGAAGCACTGTACCTGGACAATGAGCAACCGCGTGGCCTGGCGCTCATCTGCCATCCGAACCCGGTGCAAGGCGGCACCATGCTCAACAAGGTGGTCTCGACCCTGCAGCGCACCGCGCGCGACGCCGGACTGATCACCCTGCGCTTCAACTATCGTGGCGTCGGTGCCAGCGAAGGCTCCCACGACATGGGCACCGGTGAAGTCGATGATGCCCAGGCTGTCGCCGCATGGATTCGCGCCAGACACCCGGAATTGCCGCTGACCCTGTTCGGTTTTTCCTTCGGCGGTTTTGTTGCAGCAAGCCTTGGCGGGCGCCTCGAGGCCAAGGGCGAGCAGCTCAAGCATCTGTTCATGGTCGCGCCAGCGGTCATGCGCCTCGGTGATCAGGATCGGTTGCCGCAGCACGGCGAATTGACCTTGATCCAGCCGGAAACCGACGAAGTGATCGATCCACAAGTCGTTTACGAATGGTCCGACAAGCTCGAACGCCCCCATGAGCTGCTGAAAGTGGCAGAATGCGGACACTTTTTTCATGGCAAGCTGACCGATCTCAAGGATCTGATCCTGCCGCGTCTCTCGAATTGATTGCAGTCTGACAAGCGATTACCCATGACGACTCGTACCCGTATCCTCACCGGCATCACCACCACCGGCACGCCGCACCTGGGCAACTACGCTGGCGCCATCCGCCCGGCAATCCTTGCCAGCCGTGACAGCAATGCCGATTCGTTCTACTTCCTGGCCGACTACCACGCCCTGATCAAGTGCGATGACCCGCTGCGCATCCAGCGCTCGCGTCTGGAAATCGCCGCGACCTGGCTGGCCGGTGGCCTGGATGTCGATCGCGTGACCTTCTATCGCCAGTCCGACATCCCGGAAATCCCCGAGCTGACCTGGCTGCTGACCTGCGTCGCCGCCAAGGGCCTGCTCAATCGCGCCCACGCCTACAAGGCTTCGGTGGACAAGAACGTCGAGACCGGTGAAGACCCGGACGCGGGCATCACCATGGGCCTGTACAGCTACCCGGTGCTGATGGCCGCGGACATCCTGATGTTCAACGCGCACAAGGTGCCGGTCGGTCGTGACC
The DNA here is from genome assembly GCF_056711565.1 of Pseudomonas sp. WT-JTC. Taxonomy (NCBI): domain Bacteria; kingdom Pseudomonadati; phylum Pseudomonadota; class Gammaproteobacteria; order Pseudomonadales; family Pseudomonadaceae; genus Pseudomonas; species Pseudomonas sp. WT-JTC. The sequence goes on along the minus strand of NZ_CM160042.1, from coordinate 5,592,738 downwards.
AGATCCAGCACGTGGAAATGGCGCGGGACATCGGTCAGCGCTTCAACCACCTGTTTGGCCAGGGCAAGGAATTCTTCACCATGCCCGAGGCGCTGATCGAAGAGAGCGTCGCCACCTTGCCGGGCCTGGATGGCCGCAAGATGTCGAAGAGCTACGACAACACCATTCCGCTGTTCAGCAGCGCCAAAGAGATGAAGGACGCGATTTCGCGGATCGTCACCGACTCCCGCGCGCCGGGCGAAGCCAAGGATCCGGACAATTCGCACCTGTTCACCCTGTTCCAGGCATTCGCCACCCCGGCGCAGGCCGACGAGTTCCGCAGCGAGCTGTTGCAGGGCCTGGGTTGGGGCGAGGCGAAGAATCGTCTGTTCCAGCTGCTGGACGCCGAACTGGGCGAATCCCGCGAGCGCTACAACCAGCTGATCGAGCGTCCGGCGGATCTGGAAGACATCCTGCAACACGGCGCGAAAAAGGCCCGTGCGGTGGCGACGCCGTTCCTCCACGAACTGCGTGAAGCGGTGGGCCTGCGCTCCTTCGTTGCCCAGACTCAAGTGGCGGCGACTACCAAAAAGAAAGCCGTGAAGGCCGCACGTTTTGTCAGCTTCCGCGAAGACGACGGCAGTTTCCGCTTCCGTCTGCTGGCGGCCGATGGCGAACAGCTGCTGCTGTCGCGCAACTTCGCCGATGGTAAAACCGCCGGTCAGGTGACCAAGCAACTGCAAGCGGGCCAGGCATTGGACGTGCGCAGTGACGAACTGTGCTTCAGCCTCTGGCTGGAAGGCGAGTGTGTTGCCGACAGCCCGGCCTTCGCCGACAGCGCCGCACGCGACGCGGCCATTGAAGCCTTGCGCATTGCCCTGACGCCGGTTCAGGAATAAACAACGGTTCGGCCTGACCAAGGGCCGATTGCCATTCCTGCGGGCCGTCGCTACAGTGTCGGCCCGTTTTTGTTGCCTTGCTAACGAATTATGACGCCCCTAGAACGATATCAAGCTGATCTGAAACGCCCGGAATTCTTCCATGATGCCGCGCAGGAAACCGCCGTGCGTCATTTGCAGCGCCTGTACGACGACTTGGTCGCGGCCGAGCAAAACAAGCCGGGCCTGCTGGGCAAGTTGTTTGGCAAGAAGGATCAGGCCCCGGTCAAGGGTTTGTACTTCTGGGGTGGCGTAGGTCGCGGCAAGACTTACCTGGTGGACACCTTCTTCGAAGCGCTGCCCTTCAAGGAAAAGTCCCGTACGCACTTCCACCGTTTCATGAAGCGCGTGCACGAAGAGATGAAAACCCTGGGCGGCGAGAAAAACCCGCTGACCATCATCGCCAAGCGTTTCGCCACCGAAGCCCGGGTAATCTGCTTCGATGAGTTCTTCGTCTCCGACATCACCGACGCCATGATCCTGGGCACCCTGATGGAAGAGCTGTTCAAGAACGGCGTGACCCTGGTCGCGACTTCGAACATCGTGCCGGACGGCCTGTACAAGGATGGCCTGCAACGCGCGCGCTTCCTGCCGGCCATTGCGCTGATCAAGCAGAACACCGAGATCGTCAACGTCGACAGCGGCGTCGACTATCGTCTGCGTCACCTCGAGCAAGCCGAGCTGTTCCACTATCCACTCGACGAAGCCGCCAACGAAAGCCTGCGCAAGAGCTTCCGTGCGCTGACACCGGAATGCACGGCAGCGGTCGAAAATGACGTGCTGATGATCGAAAACCGTGAAATTCGTGCCCTGCGCACCTGCGATGACGTGGCCTGGTTCAACTTCCGTGAACTGTGCGACGGCCCGCGCAGCCAGAACGACTACATCGAGCTGGGCAAGATCTTCCACGCCGTGCTGCTCAGCGATGTCGAGCAGATGAGCGTCACCACCGACGACATCGCCCGCCGCTTCATCAACATGGTCGACGAGTTCTACGACCGTAACGTGAAGCTGATCATTTCTGCCGAAGTCGAGCTCAAGGATCTGTACACCGGTGGTCGCCTGAACTTTGAATTCCAGCGGACCCTCAGCCGACTGCTGGAAATGCAGTCCCACGAATTCCTGTCCCGGGCGCATAAGCCGTAGGACGATTCGGAAAATGAAAAAGGGCCTGCAAATGCAGGCCCTTTTTTTGTACGCGGAAGAACCCCATGGGTTCATCACAATACCCTGTGGGAGCGGGCTTGCTCGCGAAGACGTCGTGTCAGTTGATGCTCTTTTTGCTGACACTCCGCTTTCGCGAGCAAGCCCGCTCCCACAAGCTCGTACATTGTCTTGAAGTCAAATGTCTTCGTTGAGATACCGCGCAAGCTCGTGCTGCCGTTGGCAACCGAGCAACAGCCAAAGCAGAATCCGGGCTTTTCGCGGACAGAGAAAACCCGCCATCGATGCACCCTTGCGGATCAAGTCCATCTCACCGCCACCAAAACCGTAAGAGGCAAGTGCAGTGGAGCCGGAACCGGTTCGGGTCGCAATGATCACGGGGATTCGTTTGGCAATATGCTCAATCATTGTCGCCCAGCGCTGCGAGATGTGGCCGGCGCCAAAACCGCCGATCACCAGTCCGTCGTAATCGAGTGCGAGAATATTCTCCAGTAGCAGGGTGTCGGCCGAAAGTGAGGCCTCAAGCAGCGCAACCTTCTGCGTGGTCTGTTGCGGCAACGGCAACACCGTGCGCGGCCCCGGCGGGCGCAGGTAGCGAACACGGTCTTCCAGCAGCAGGCCCGCGGGTCCCACGACCGGAGAGGAAAACGCCTGCAATGCCAGCGAATCGGTTTTGCGTACGCTGCACGCTTGATGAATCTGTCCGTTCATCACGACCTGGACACCGCGTTGCCGGCTGTTCTGCGCCAGGGCAACGCGACATGCATCCAGCAGATTGGCCGGTCCATCGGCACCTGGCTGTGCTGCGGAACGCATGGCACCGGTCAGCACCAAGGGGGTGCCGTAGGGCCACAGATAATCCAGAAACACCGCGGCTTCTTCGAGGGTGTCAGTGCCCTGGGTTATCACGACCCCAACGGCGCCCTGTTTGACCTGAAACTCAGCCCAGGACAATACGTTCAGCAAAAACCCGAAATCCAGGGACGCACTGGGCAGCAGGCCGAGGGTCTCGACAGTGACTTCGGCCAGCGTCGTCAGTTCCGGTATGGAAGTCAGCAGGGCTTCGCCGCTGACGGTCGGGATGACACCTTCACCGGCATTGCTCGCTTGCATGCTTACCGTGCCGCCAAGTGCCGCGATGGACAGTTTGGGCAGGTCCATGGGTTACCTCGCTTGTTTGTAATGAAAAGTGGCTGTATCCGCTTTTGAGGCCGCGATACAGCCGAATGGCTGGGACATCAATCAGCGATCAGAAAGCCGATCAGCGGCACGATCAGCAGTGTGCTGATGGCCATCGACAATACATTGGCGATGTAGGCGTGCATGTCGGCCGGTAATTTCCTGGCAATCACACAGGCCAGCGGTGGTGCGAGCAATGCCCCCAGCAGTGCACTTGAGGCGATAATCTGCCAGCTGCCGCCATAGGCCAGGATCGCCGCGGGCACCACTGAAACCAGCGGGATGTAAGTGGGATACCAGCCGCGCAACATCCATTGTCGACGCCAGATCAGCACGCCGATGGCCGAGGCCAATGCCTGCGCGCCGATGATGTGCAGCAACAGGCCCGATCCGTACGCGGGGCTTGAAGGGTTCAAGCTGTACGCCAGCAATGCCCCCAGTATCAGGCCAAGGCTGGCCAGTTCATTGCCGAAGAACGGTGCTTCGGAAAAGTCCGCCAGAATCCTGCGCAGGCTCCAGATGACGCCATAGTCGGGGGCCTTGGCGGGGGCGATCGGGGTGGGTGGTGTTTCCGACGACCTGAATTTCACCAGGTTCGGCCAATAGCGGCAGAACAGAAACGCCAGGACGCTGGCAACCGCCATGCCCAGCACATTGCCGATCACCGCAGGCAAGGCCAGCGGTTGGCACACGTAGTTGACGATCAGCAGGCACATCGGTGTGACGAGTACGGCGCCCATGAGTGCGCCGTTGATCGTGATTTTCCAGCCTGCGCCAAACATCAGCACCATCGCCGCTGGCAGCGAGACGAACGCTACGAATGTGGGTTGCCAGGTTGTGGCTGTCACCGTCCAGCCCCACAGCAGATTGCTCAGCAGCAGCCCGAGCAACGAACTGGTGACCAGCCAGGGCCAAAGTCCGGTTCCATAGGAGATGGCAAACCCTTGCCAGGATTTCCCCGTTCGATTCGCCCAGTAAGCCAGATAAGCGCCCGCCAGCAGGCCGATCGAGGCGAACTCGTGCTTGTAGAAAGCCACCTCGCTGATGTCACCTAACACCCAGCGCAACCAGGCACTCGGTTCGGGTAGCAGCGATACCATGTCACCGTACCCGGGCCAATGCGCTCCCCAGAAAGTCCGGTTGCTGAAAGAAAGCCAGACGATCAGCAGTGTCGCGCCGATCATTAGCAGGACGACGGCTGTATCAATCGGCGATTTGCGCGACGGTTGGTTTTTGTCGGTTGTAACTTCCATGCGATAGGCCTCCTGATCAGCGTGGGAGGCAAGGGTGTTGGGTGTAACCGAGCATCTGATCGTAAAGATCGGCCCGGCGATCACGATGCAGGTCGTTCAGGTTGTTCCAGATGGGCGCGCTGCGGGAGTTGGTCAGGTCGACATCGGCAAACAGGATTTTCTGTTTGTCTGCGGAAGCCACGGCACCAATCGGCCAGCCGTTGGTTCCGGCAATCAACGAGCAACCCAGGTAGCGCGCGCCGCGCTCCTCGCCGATCCGGCTGGCGGCAGCGATAAATACGTTGTTGACGTGAGCGGCCGTCATCGTCAGATACGACGCCATGCACTTACCGGCATCGTCGAACAGCGGCGGCGGTGTCCAGACCCAGTTGTTCAGGCTGCAAATGATGTCCGCGCCTTGCTGGGCGAGGATCCGAGGCACCTCCGGGAACCAGATGTCCCAGCAGATCAACAGCCCGATGCGGCCGATGGGTGTGTCGAAAACCGGGAAACCCAGGTCGCCGGGGGTGAACCAGAGCTTCTCCATATTCCACAGATGGGCTTTGCGATACTTGCCGATAAAACCGTCTGGTCCCACCAGAACGCCGGTGTTGAAGAGTCGCATGCCGTCGCGTTCGGCCAGGCCGGCCACGAGGTAAACGTTGTGCTCGCGGGCGAAGTCGATCCAGCGCTGCACGCTTGGCCCGTCGGGAACCGCTTCTGCATGGGCGAAGGCATCCTGCCGATTGCTGAAGAAATAGCCGGTATTGGAAAGCTCGGGCAGAACGATGAGATTCGCACCGCCGTTTACCGCTTCAAGCGCCAATTCCAGGCTGCACCGCAGATTACCTACACATTTCTCGATGCCGACTTGTGGATCGAATTGCACGACTGCTACACGAACAGGGCTTGTTGGCTCGGTCATTCCGGCGTTCCTCTTTTAATTGTTTTTCAAGGTGTTAAATGGCGTGTTTATAAGAGGGGAATCAGGAATGGGGCGTAAGTCAGCTACTTCCGTTTAGGTCGTAGTCCTTGTCCGAAAATGGATCAACGTGATGTTTGATTGCAGTGGGTAGCAGGCGCGAGAGGTAGAGCCATGTATTGCGAGCATGGCTCTGGAGCGGGGATGTGATCAGGTTTTGAGTTGGTAGTGCGGGTAGTCGCTCAAGGAAAATCCGCCATTGAAGTTCGCGGCGGTTTTGTTGCAGATATGGATCACTGCATCGACAGCACCGCGAAAACATGGCTCCGTCCAACCGGCGTCGACGGAAAATGACTCGCCGGACAAATACAAGCCTGAGACATGCGCGAAGTCCCGGTTGTACTTCATCAGGCCGACGGCATCGTAGTAGGTGCCCGGTCGGTAAAGCTTGGCACAGCCCAGAGCATTTTTATCAGTGATCCAGCGCTGAACCACCGCTTGATCAATGCCTATGTAGGGAGAAATTTTCTCCTGGATGTTGGCAGAGTTCATGAGTATGCGATCCAGCTCTTCGGCGCATTTTGATACCAACTCCTTATCGCTGAATGAGGCGAGCTTGGTTGCGTCATCTTCCCAGGTATAACTCAGCAGGATGCAGTCATAGCTGTAGTTGTTGTTGTAGCGGTAGGTATAGACATCGTGGATAAAACTGTCGGTTACGATGGCTTGCGGGATGTTTTTGTTTTTCGAGAGAAATGATTTTTTCAGCGGTGCAAACACTTTGCAGCTGGTTTCCCAGTGTGCGGTCTTGTAGGCGTTGATCGTTTCGAAAGGCAGCATCTCCCGAGTGAAATTTTCGAGCTTGAGTCGAGTTTCAATCAGCCAGGAAGGTAGTGTCATGATGACCGAGTCGAAGTCGTCAAATTGCTCCCGGATTTGCTCGGGGTGACGTGTTTCCAGTTGTAATGGACGCGTATTTTTTGATTGGTCAGCTTTTCCAGTTTTGTGACGGATGAGTCGGTGAGAAGCCCATTGCTTCTTTCGAGGCTATGTTCGTAGATGGACTTTCCGGTTTCGTCGGTTTTCACAAACAACAGGCATTCGTCCAACGCGGCGAGGCCGATGTAGCGGGGGCTGTCGAAACGCTGCCCCATTGAGTCAAAAACGGCTTCGCTATTCAGGTAGGGCGAATCCAGTGGATCGCCGTTTGAGTCCACTCGACCATGGATCAGTTGCAATTGGCTGCTGAAACCGAAAATCGCGGTACGCAGAGGGTAGAGGCAGCAGACGTCATAAAAAGCTCCCCAACTACCGTCACCTATACCTATCGCGTAAAAAATTGCGGACTCTTGCGCAGACATTCCCATTCCGCCGAAATCCCCGGGTGAGCGGTCATCCCAAGCTTCCAGTGCCGGCATGCTGACCAGGTCTCGGAACGAGACGCTCTCGTATTTTTCGACGATAGAAGCCCATACAGCTTCCCATTCCTGGCTCGCGTAGAGCTCGGCAACGTGGCGGGTCATGCGATCGGCAAAGGCTTTCCACTTGGAATAAACCTTTTGCAATTCAGCGCCGGGAGGCGGTGTGACGCCGTCTTCGTTTTTCCATATCAACATTTGCGGTGCTGATCCGCCGCCCATGCTGCCCTCCCGGAGATAGATGCCTGTCGAGCTGACCCATTGGCTACCGGGGTTGGCGAAGTCTGAAAACGCCAATTCAAATTGATTGGTGTAGTAAGCCATCAGCGACCGACCTTCTGTCGGTGGCTCATCCGCCCGGTTGAAGAAGGGCATGCGCATGGCGCCCATTTCAAACGGTGTATGGCTTGCTGCCGAGTTTCGGCTACCGGGAACGGTCAGATGCCTGCCGCCGATGCGTGTGGATTGTTCGATGAGAGTGATATGGGTAAAGCCGCAGCGATAGAGTTCTCTGGCGGCAGTCAGGCCCGTGACACCGGCGCCGATGATGCAGATTTTATGTTGCGGGTCAGTTGCCCTGGCGATGCCGTTTTCCTGTTCTACCAGTGCACGATAGTCAAAGCACAAGTCCGGCGGATTGGGAAAGCGAGCCGCCCATTTGTTTTTAGCCGAGCGCTTTGTTCGGGCGGCTTCCTTGGCGATGTATGAAGGGTAGTTGTAGCTTGATCCGATAGTCATTGATGATCTTCCCTGATGGTGTTTACAGGGAAAATATTGAGTTTTTTAAGGGGCTGCGTCTGTGAGCAGGGTTGGGTGCTCTAGCGCTCTGTATTCCGCTTTTTGCGTAGGAAAATGCACAGCTAAAGAACTGCGTGGCCGGCGCAAGATTCAATGTGGAAGCGAGCAGGCTCGCTTCCACATTCGGTTTGTGTCCGGCTAAGCAGCCTGCTGAAATTGCTGCCGATACTGGTTCGGTGACAATTCCGTGTGCTGTCGGAACAGCCGGGCGAAGAAGCTCGCGTCGTCGTAACCGACTTCGTAACTGATGGTCTTGATGCTCTTGCGGCTGCCGGACAGCAAGCCCTTGGCGGTTTCGATGCGCAGGCGTTGCAGGTAATGCAGCGGCTTGTCGCCGGTGGCGGTCTGGAAGCGGCGCATGAAGTTGCGGATGCTCATGCCGTGTTCGCGGGCGACGTCTTCGAAGCGGAACTTGTCGGCGAAGTGTTCTTCGAGCCAGTGCTGGATCTGCAGGATGATCACGTCCTGGTGCAGCTTCTGGCCGCCAAAACCGATGCGTCCAGGCGAATAGCTGCGCTGCACCTCATACAGAATGTCCCGCGCTACGGCCTGGGACACGTTGGCACCGCAGAAGCGCTCGATCAGGTAGATGTACAAATCGCACGCCGAGGTGGTGCCGCCGGCACAGTACAGGTTGTCGGCGTCGGTCAGGTGCTTGTCCTGATTGAGTTGGACCTGGGGGAAACGTTCGGCGAAGGCATTGAAGAAGCGCCAGTAGGTGGTCGCTTCCTTGCCATTGAGTAGCCCGGCTTCGGCCAGCCAGAAAACACCGGTGGCCTCGCCGCACAGCACGGCACCGCGTGCATGTTGCTGGCGTAGCCAGGGCAGGACTTGCGGGTAACGTTTGCAGAGACTGTCGAAATCGTCCCAGAACGCGGGAAGAACGATGATGTCGGCGTTTTCCAGTCCGCCATCCACCGGAATCATCACATCGCTGAAGGTGTTGACCGGTTTGCCATCGGGGCTGACCAGACGGGTTTCGAACGCCGGTGTCAGGCCCTGGCCCAGCTGTTTGCCGTAGCGCAGGCTGGCGAGATGGAAGAAATCCTTGGCTTGCATGAGGGTGGAAGCGAAAACCCGGTCGATGGCCAGGATGCTGACGCGCCGCAGGGGCGTGGAGGCTTGCTTAGACATAATTCAACTTTATTTTTATAGGGGGAAGTGGTCACCAGACGGCTGGATCGTCTTATTTTTTGTCGGATGTGTCCAGTGTCCTGTATCGGAAGCGAGGCATAGTCTCTGAAGGTCAACTCCTTCTAAAAACAAAGAAAAGGTGCCGCATGATCCCCAGAACCTTGTTCAGTCCCGAGCACGAGCTTTTCCGCGACAGCGTGCGAACGTTTCTCGAAAAGGAGGCGGTGCCGTTCCATGCGCAATGGGAAAAACAAGGCTATATCGACCGACAGCTGTGGAACAAGGCAGGGGAGGCGGGGATGCTTTGCTCGCACCTGCCGGAAGAGTACGGCGGTCTGGGGGCGGACTTTCTCTACAGTGCGGTGGTGATCGAAGAAGTGGGGCGACTTGGCCTGACCGGCATCGGCTTTTCCCTGCACTCGGACATCGTGGCGCCGTACATCCTGCATTACGGCAGTGAAGCACTGAAGCATAAGTACCTGCCGAAACTGGTGTCCGGCGAGATGGTTACCGCGATTGCCATGACCGAGCCGGGCGCCGGTTCCGATCTGCAGGGCGTGAAAACCACGGCCGTGCTCGATGGCGATGAGTACGTGATCAATGGCTCCAAGACCTTCATCACCAACGGATACCTGGCCGATCTGGTGATCGTCGTCGCCAAGACCGATCCGAAGGCCGGCGCGAAGGGCACCAGTCTGTTTCTGGTGGAAGCCGACACGCCGGGCTTCGACAAGGGCAAGCGCCTGGAAAAGGTCGGGATGAAAGCCCAGGACACCTCGGAGCTGTTCTTCCAGGACGTGCGAGTGCCCAAGGAAAACCTGCTGGGCCAGGCCGGGATGGGTTTTGCCTACCTGATGCAGGAGTTGCCCCAGGAGCGCCTCACCGTGGCCGTTGGCGGGCTGGCATCAGCTGAAGCGGCGCTGCAATGGACGCTGGACTACACCCGCGAGCGCAAGGCGTTCGGCAAGTCGATCGCGGATTTCCAGAATACCCGGTTCAAACTGGCGGAGATGGCCACGGAAATCCAGATTGGCCGCGTCTTCGTCGACCGCTGCCTGGAACTGCACCTGCAAGGCAAGCTCGACGTGCCGACGGCGGCGATGGCCAAGTACTGGGGCACCGACCTGCAATGCAAGGTGCTCGACGAGTGTGTGCAATTGCACGGTGGTTACGGGTTCATGTGGGAATACCCGATCGCACGGGCATGGGCGGATGCGCGGGTGCAGCGGATCTATGCCGGGACTAACGAGATCATGAAGGAGATTATTGCCAGATCATTGTAGGAGCGAGCTTGCTCGCGATGGTCGTCAACGATAACGTTGAAAACCTGACACCCAACGGTGTGCTCAGGTTTTTCGCGAGCAAGCTCGCTCCTGCAAGTGGGGGTTATGGCGCAGGATTCGGATGATCCTTGTGAATCGCCTCGATCCCTTCCAGTACTTCCTCCGACAGTTTCAGATCGAAACTGGCAATGTTGCTCTCCAGTTGTTCCATGGTCGTGGCGCCAATGATGTTGCTGGTCACGAACGGCTGCTGCGTCACGAACGCCAGGGCCATTTGCGCCGGGTCCAGACCGTGCTCGCGGGCCAATGCCACGTAACGGCTGCAGCCGCTTCCGACTGCGGGTTGAAATAGCGGCTGAAGCGGCTGTAGAGGCTCAGGCGACCTTTTGGCGGGCGGGCGCCACCTTCGTACTTGCCTGACAGGAAACCGAACGCCAGTGGCGAATAGGCGAGCAGGCCGCATTGCTCGCGGATGGCGATTTCCGCCAGGCCGACTTCAAAGCTGCGGTTGAGCAGGTTGTACGGGTTCTGGATCGACACGGCGCGCGGCCAGCCTCGGGCTTCGGCCAGGGCGAGAAAACGCATGGTGCCCCATGGCGTCTCGTTGGACAGGCCGATGTGGCGGATCTTGCCGGCGCGGACCTGCTCGTCCAGCGCTTCGAGGGTGTCCTCCAGCGGGGTCAGGTTGGCTTCGATCTTGTGCTTGTAGCCGAGTTGGCCGAAGAAGTTGGTGCTGCGCTCCGGCCAGTGCAACTGGTAAAGGTCGATGTAGTCGGTCTGCAGGCGCTTGAGGCTGGCATCCACCGCTTCGGTGATGTGCTGTCGATTGTGTCGCAGGTTTTTATCGCGGATGTAGTCGATGGTGTTGCCGGGGCCGGCGATCTTGCTGGCCAGGATCCAGTCGGCGCGGTCGCCGCGGCTCTTGAAGTAATTGCCGATATAGCGTTCGGTGGTGGCGTAGGTTTCGGCCTTGGGTGGCACCGGGTACATTTCGGCGGTGTCGATGAAGTTGATCCCGGCAGCCTTGGCCCGCTCAATCTGGGCGAAGGCGTCTGCCTCGCTGTTTTGCTCGCCCCAGGTCATGGTTCCGAGGCAGATGGCACTCACGTTCAGGTTCGTTCGGCCTAGCTGGCGATAATCCATCGGGTGCTCCTTGGGCAAAACAATCATAAAAGCAGGTTGAATTATTTTTCGCAATCTGCATAATTGCGCACCTCTTTCTGCAGTGGAAGTGATGCGCCGCCGCCGAAGAATCTTGCCGTTGAACGGACGCGCCGACCCGAGCCCCCGAAAGCGTCTGTATCCGGCTGCCTTTGACTTGTCAAAGTACGCACTATTCAGTAAGATCCGCCGTCTAATTTACAGGGCGGCCCCTGAGGCTATAAAGAATGAAAACTTTTACTGCTAAACCGGAAACAGTAAAGCGCGACTGGTTTGTCGTCGACGCTGCTGGTCAGACCCTGGGTCGTCTGGCCACCGAAATCGCGAGCCGTCTGCGTGGCAAGCACAAGCCTGAGTACACTCCTCACGTTGACACCGGCGACTACATCGTCGTAATCAACGCCGAGCAGATCCGTGTTACCGGTGCTAAAACCACTGACAAAATGTACTACTCCCACTCCGGTTTCCCGGGCGGCATCAAGTCGATCAACTTTGAAAAGCTGATCGCCAAGGCCCCTGAGCGCGTGATCGAGACCGCGGTCAAAGGCATGCTGCCTAAGAACCCGCTGGGTCGCGACATGTACCGTAAGCTGAAAGTCTATGCGGGCGCTGCACACCCTCATACTGCTCAGCAGCCCCAAGAACTGAAGATTTAACGGAATAGTTCATTATGTCGGCGACTCAAAATTACGGCACTGGCCGTCGCAAGACCGCAACCGCACGCGTTTTCCTGCGTCCGGGTACTGGTAACATCTCCATCAACAATCGTTCGCTGGATAATTTCTTCGGCCGCGAAACTGCCCGCATGGTAGTTCGTCAGCCGCTGGAATTGACTGAGACTGTCGAGAAGTTCGACATCTACGTCACCGTGATCGGCGGTGGTGTAAGTGGTCAGGCTGGCGCAATCCGCCACGGCATCACTCGCGCTCTGATGGACTACGACGAGACTCTGCGCAGCGCCCTGCGTAAAGCCGGCTTCGTAACCCGCGATGCTCGTGAAGTTGAACGTAAGAAAGTCGGTCTGCGTAAAGCGCGTAAGCGTCCGCAGTACTCGAAGCGTTAATTCGCTTTCACGTTCAAAAAAGAACGCCCAGTATCCTCACGGAGCTGGGCGTTTTTTTATGTCTGCGATTTATCAAAGAATTGCGCTGTGACAACTTGCCACATCCGTAGGCGCCCTATACTACAAGGCTTGGGGGTGATGGGCTCCGGTAATTACCTTGTCAGGATTGGGGCTTTTCATTACCATTCGGCAAAATTTTTATAAGTACATAGATTTACTTAGTAGATGCCTGATTTAACAGGCCACAAAGCTGATGGGAGAGGACTGAATGAGCAATGACGGCGTGAATGCAGGCCGGCGTCGCTTCTTGGTAGCAGCCACATCCGTGGTGGGTGCTGCAGGAGCGGTGGGGGCTGCGGTCCCGTTCGTGGGGTCATGGTTTCCCAGTGCCAAGGCGAAAGCCGCAGGTGCACCGGTGAAAGTGAATGTCAGCAAAGTCGAGCCAGGCCAGCAGATGATTGCTGAGTGGCGCGGTCAGCCGGTGTTCATTGTCCGCCGTACACCGGAAATCCTGGGGAATCTGAAGAAGATCGAGGGCCAGCTCGTTGATCCGACCTCCAAGAACTCGACACAACCGACTTACGTTGATCCGGAAACCCGTTCGATCAAGCCTGAGGTTCTGCTGCTGATTGGTATCTGCACGCACCTGGGTTGCTCGCCGACCTTCCGTCCTGAAGTGGCACCTGCGGATCTGGGTAAAGACTGGGTGGGCGGTTATTTCTGCCCTTGCCACGGTTCCCACTACGATCTGGCTGGTCGCGTCTACAAGTCGCAACCTGCGCCTTTGAACCTGCCAGTTCCCCCGCATTCCTATGAGACCGATGAGATCATTATCATTGGCGTCGATACGGAGAAAGCGTGATGAGCAAGTTCATGGATTGGGTTGACGCACGCTTTCCCGCAACCAAGATGTGGGAAGACCATCTCAGCAAGTATTACGCTCCGAAGAACTTCAACTTCTTCTACTTCTTTGGCTCCCTGGCACTGCTCGTGCTGGTCAACCAGATCGTTACCGGTGTCTGGCTGACCATGAGCTACAACCCGTCGGCGGAGGAGGCGTTTGCTTCCGTCGAATACATCATGCGCGATGTCGAGTACGGCTCGATCCTGCGTCTGCTGCACTCCACCGGCGCTTCGGCGTTCTTCATCGTGGTCTATCTGCACATGTTCCGTGGCCTGCTCTACGGTTCGTACCAGAAGCCGCGTGAACTGGTGTGGGTTTTCGGCATGCTGATCTACCTGGCATTGATGGCCGAAGCCTTCATGGGCTACCTGCTGCCGTGGGGCCAGATGTCTTACTGGGGTGCCCAGGTGATCATCTCGCTGTTCGGTGCGATCCCGGTCATCGGCAACGACCTGACCCAGTGGATTCGTGGTGACTACCTGATTTCCGGCATTACCCTGAACCGCTTCTTCGCCTTGCACGTGGTTGCCCTGCCGATCGTTATCCTGGGTCTGGTGGTGCTGCACATCCTGGCGTTGCACGAAGTGGGTTCGAACAACCCGGACGGTGTGGACATCAAGAAGCACAAGGACGAAAACGGCATACCGCTGGACGGCATTGCCTTCCACCCGTACTACACCGTGAAAGATATCGTCGGTGTGGTGGTGTTCCTGTTCATCTTCTGCTCGATCGTCTTCTTCTTCCCGGAAATGGGCGGCTACTTCCTCGAAAAGCCGAACTTTGAAGTGGCGAACGCCTTCAAGACCCCAGAGCACATCGCTCCGGTCTGGTACTTCACCCCGTTCTACGCCATCTTGCGTGCGATTCCGGACAAGCTCCTGGGTGTGATCGCCATGGGTGCTGCCATTGCCGTGCTGTTCGTCCTGCCATGGCTGGACCGTAGCCCGGTCAAGTCGATGCGCTACAAGGGCTGGCTGAGCAAGATCTGGCTCTGGGTGTTCTGCATCGCGTTCGTGATCCTGGGCGTGCTGGGCGTATTGGCCCCAACCCCTGAGCGTACGCTGCTGTCGCAGGTGTGTACCTTCCTGTACTTCGCCTACTTCATTCTGATGCCGTTCTACACCAGGCTCGAGAAGACCAAACCGGTTCCGGAAAGGGTGACTGGCTGATGAAAAAACTATTTGCTGTATTGATGCTTGCCGCGCTGCCAGTGTTCGCTTTCGCAGCTGAACACGGTGGCCCCGAGCTGGAAAAAGTCGACATCGACGTTTCCGATAAAGCAGCCATGCAAGACGGCGCGCGTACGTTCGCCAACTACTGCATGGGTTGCCACAGTGCCAAGTTTCAGCGCTACGAGCGTGTTGCCGACGACCTGGGCATTCCCCATGAGTTGATGATGGAGAAGCTGATGTTCACCGGAGCCAAGATCGGCGACCACATGAGCATCGGCATGCAGCCGGCGGACGCCAAGACCTGGTTTGGCGCGGCGCCACCGGACCTGACCCTGGTTGCCCGTGTTCGCGGTACTGACTGGCTGTACGGTTACCTGAGGTCGTTCTACGAAGATCCGGCGCGCCCATGGGGTGTGAACAACAAGGTCTTCCCGAACGTGGGTATGCCTAACGTCCTGGCCGGCCTGCAAGGTCGCCAGGTGGTTGGTTGCAAACAGGTTCAGATCGTCGAAGACGGCAAGAAGCAATATGATCCTCTGACCGGTACGGCGCTGACCCATGAAGCGTGCGATCAGTTGACCATCGTGCCGAAAAGCGGTGCCCTGACTGCAGAGCAGTTCGATGAGAAGGTCAAGAATCTGGTAACCTTCCTGGCTTACTCGGCTAACCCGGTTAAGCTGCAACATCAGCGCATCGGTACGTATGTATTGCTGTACCTGGCGTTCTTCTTTGTATTCGCTTACCTGCTCAAGCGCGAATACTGGAAAGACGTGCACTGATAAAGCTTCAAGCTATTGCTGTTAATCGCGCGCGCCCAAGGGCGCCTCTGAGGATGTAGCGAAACTGGTTATCCAGTCGTTACGGGAGGCGCCCTCTGGGCGCGCTCGTTTTTCCGCGTTCGATTATTTCTACAAGCGAGGAGGATCGCCATGGGCGTGACCAATCGGTTGGCCTGTTACTCCGACCCCGCCGACCACTATTCCCACCGAGTGCGCATCGTACTGGCAGAGAAGGGTGTCAGCGCCGAGATCATTTACGTGGAAGCTGGACGCCAGCCACCTAAACTGATTGAAGTGAACCCTTACGGTAGCTTGCCCACCCTGGTCGATCGCGACCTGGCGTTGTGGGAGTCGACTGTGGTGATGGAATATCTGGATGAGCGTTACCCGCACCCGCCGCTACTGCCGGTTTATCCCGTGGCGCGTGCCAACAGTCGCCTGCTGATGCACCGCATTCAGCGTGACTGGTGTGGCCTGGTGGATCTGATTCTGGATTCGCGGACCAAGGAGGCGGCCCGTGCCGTGGCCCGCAAAGAGTTGCGCGAAAGCCTGACGGGTGTGTCGCCGCTGTTCGCCGACAAACCGTTTTTCCTCAGTGAGGAACAAAGTCTGGTGGATTGCTGCCTACTGCCAATACTCTGGCGATTGCCGATTCTGGGTATAGAACTGCCGCGGCCAGCCAAGCCGCTGCTTGATTATATGGAGCGCCAGTTTGCGCGTGAGGCTTTCCAGGCGAGTCTGTCTGGTGTCGAACGCGACATGCGCTAAGGCTTAAGGAGCCGCTATGAACTCCAGTCGACCTTATCTGGTCCGCGCGCTCTATGAGTGGATTGTGGACAACGATTGCACCCCGCACATGCTGGTCAATTCCGAGTACCCGTCGGTACAGGTTCCACAGGGGTTTGCCAGTGACGGGCAGATCGTCCTGAACGTATCGCCACAAGCCGTGCGTCACTTGCACATGGATAACGAGGCGGTCAGCTTCGAGGGGCGCTTTGGTGGCGTGCCGCACACCCTGTACGTGCCAATCGCTTCGATCCTGGGAATCTACGCCCGGGAGAATGGCCAGGGCATGGTGTTTGATCTGGAATCGCCGATGGGCGAGGACGAAGAGATCGAACCGGATGACGATCTTCCACCACCGGACAGCGAGCCGCCGCGTCCAAGCGGTCGGCCCAGTCTGAAAGTGGTCAAGTAATAAAAAAGGCGATCCGCAAGGATCGCCTTTTTTATTACGTTGTAGGAGCGAGCCTGCTCGCGATGGACGTGAACTATGACGCGTGCAGTCTGAATGAACGCATTCGCCAAACGTCCATCGCGAGCAAGCTCGCTCCTACAGGTTGTAGATCAGTCGATGTACTCGAACAGCTTCACAATCTTCTGCACACCGGAAACCCCTTGCACCAGGTTGGTCGCCTGCGCGGCTTCCTGCTTGGTCAGCAGGCCCAGCATGTAGACGATGCCGTTTTCAGTGACGACCTTGATGCGCGAGCCGGGGATGTTCGCATCGGCGAGCATCTGGGTCTTGATCTTGGTGGTCAGCCAGGTGTCGTTCTGGCGTGCCAGCAACGAGGAGGGTGGCAGGATTTGCAGTTCGTTGTGCACCTGCTTCACACGCTGGACCGCGGCAGCGGCCTGTTCAGCCTTGGCCTTGAGGTCTGCGCGTGGCGTTTGCCCGGCAAGCAGCACGACACCGTTGAAGCTGGTGACGACGATGTGCGAATCCCTGTCCAGGGCCGGATCGGCCTTGGCGACGTTCACGCCAACCTTGGTGTCGATCAGGGAGTCGTCGATCTTGCTGCCCAGTGTGCGAGTACCGCGGTCATCTTCAATCGGTGCTTCACGGCTGGCCGTCACGACCGAGGTGCAGCCACTGATACCGAGGCACAGGGTCAAGGCCAACAGGCCAAGGCGATTAGGGGTCATTCTTCACTCCCGAACAATTGGCTGTCGATCAAATCGCAAAGGCAATGGATCGCCAGCAGGTGGACTTCTTGAATACGAGCGGTGACGTTGGCCGGTACGCGAATCTCGACGTCCTCGGGCAACAGCAGCGACGCCATGCCGCCGCCATCACGACCCGTTAATGCTACGACAATCATTTCGCGATCATGTGCGGCCTGGATCGCCTGAATTATGTTGGCCGAGTTGCCGCTGGTGGAGATAGCCAGCAACACATCGCCCGGTTGGCCGAGTGCGCGGATCTGCTTGGAGAAGATTTCGTTGTAGCTGTAGTCGTTGGCGATCGAGGTGATCGTCGAGCTGTCGGTCGTCAGGGCGATGGCCGGCAGGCTCGGGCGTTCGCGCTCAAAGCGATTGAGCAACTCGGACGAGAAGTGCTGGGCATCGCCGGCAGAGCCGCCGTTGCCACAGGAAAGCATTTTGCCTTCGTTGAGCAGGGCGTTGACCATGACCTGGCTGGCTTGCTCGATGTGCGGTGCAAGTACTTCCATCGCCTGTTGCTTGGTGTCGATACTGGCCTGAAAAAGCTGGCGAATTCGGGATTGCATGTCCATCTGTGTGACCTTAAGTAGCGCGGCTGTTCGGCACGTGAATGTGCAGCCCGCAAAGCAAAGAGCAAAAGTGTTGGGTGATAGTGTCCGGTTCGCAATGCCGGCGATCAGCCGTCGAAGGCATTCTGTAGCCAGTTCAACTGATCGAGATTGCTGTCGATGGCAATCACGTCGAAGCGGCAAGGGGAATTGGCCCAGCGCGACTCGCACTGAAGAAAATACTGCGCGGCGAAAATCAGTTTTTGCCGTTTGCGCCCATCGATGCTATCGAGCGCGCCACCCCATTGAGTGTTTTTTCTGTAGCGGACTTCAACGAATACTACTGTATCGCCATCTAGCATGACCAGATCAAGCTCGCCGCGTTTACACAACCAGTTCTGCGCCAGCAGGCGCAGACCCTGTTGTTGAAGATGCTCGAGCGCATGGCGCTCGGCATCCCTACCGCTTTGCCAGCGTGACCTGTCAGGCATCAGCGAGCGGTGTCCGGCAGGCGCTGGACCTGGCCATTGGCGAACTGGGCCCATGGCAGCTGGCGTACGACACGCTGGCTCTGAGTCATGCCAAGGCTGCCCGATTCACCGTCGATTCGGCTGTCCGGCAGAGACTTGAGCTGGCCCAGGCGCGGTGCCAGTCGATAGGCGTCCACGCCCATGGCATACAGACGCCCCAGGCTGCCGGCGGCTTGTGGCCACTGGGCGGTGACCTGACGACGCAACGGGTCGTTGGCGTCCAGCAACCATGGCGTCTCGCAGAAGCGGATGCCATTCATGTCGTTGTACTGGTTGACGTCACCGCTGGCACTGAACACGTGGGAGGTGGCGTAGACCGGAACATCGCCTGCGTACTGGAAGTTCAGGGTCGGTTTGATCTGCTGGGCCTGTTGCGGTGTTGCGGCCAGGAAGATGAACTCGATGTCCTGGCGGCGTGATGGCTGGGCCGCTACTTGCGAGCCAACAGTGCTTTGCAGGCTCTTGGCGCGACCTTCGCTCTGACGCAGCTGGAACATGTCGGCAATCTGCTGGGCCAACTGGACCGGTTGATCGACGCGTTCGGTGACGACGATGGTGCCGCCATTGGCTTGCCAATCCTGGCTGAACGCCTTGAGCACGCGGTCGCCCCATTCGCCTTTCGGCACCATGATGGCTGCGCGATGCAGGCCGTCGGCGCGAGCGCGGCGCGACACTTCGCGGGCTTCGTCTTCAGCGGCCAGACCGAACTGGAACAGCTGTGCCGGGCCTTGATCGCCTTCGCTGTAGTTCAGCGCCAGCGTGGTGATCGGCAATTGCGGGCGGGTGCTCAGTTGTTTGACCAGCGGCTTCTCCAGCGGCCCGATTACCAGTTGCACGCCATCGGCCTGGGCCTTGCGGTAGAACTCGTCCATGGAAGTTAGGTGCGAGCTGTCATAAAACTCGATGGCGGGTGGCTTTTGCCCGGCCTGTTGTGCCTGGTAGTGAGCAGCCATGAAACCGTCGCGCAGCGCTTTGCCAACCGAGGCCAGCTGGCCGTCCTGAGGCAGCAGCAGGGCGATCTTGTTCAGGGGCTGGCTGGCCAGCTCCTTGAGTTGGGTCAGTGGCTGCGGCAATTGAATGGCGGCCGGGTGTTTCGGATTCTTCGCACGCCAGTTATCGATGGCGGCCTGCTGCTGCTCCAGGGTGCCGGCGGATTTCACGGCCAGCGCAAGGGCCATCCAGCCGCCGAGATCGTCGGTGGTGTTCGGCTGCAACTGATCGGTCGGCAGCGAAGCGATCAGGGTCCAGATGGCTTCGTGGTTTTTGCTCGCGGCTTCACCTTTGAGCATCGGGGCAATGAAGATGCGCTCACGGGCAGCGGCGAGGGTCTGGCCATCGGCTTCAAGGGCACGGGCGTGAACGGTGCCGGTGCGCACTTGTTGCTCTACGGGCAGTTCGCTCAAGCGCTGCAGGCTCGGATGGCTCAAGGCAGTAAGCGCTGCCTTGGGCTGGTTGCGGGTCATGGCCAGTTCAGCCGCCAGGGTGCTGGCGAAAATCTGTTGGCCCGGCTTGAGCTGCTCGATCGGAACCTGTTGCAGGATTTGCGCGGACTGGCCGGCATTGCCCTGGTGATAGGCCAGGTCGGCAGCGCTCAGGCGCAGCAGGGCGGCATCTTCCGGTGATTTGCTTTGGGCGGCCTTCGCAAGCAGTTGCTCGATACTGGCGTCCGGTGTCCGTGGAAGTTCGCCAAGGCTGGAGGAGGGCGAGCTGGCGCAAGCCGCCAGCAAGGCAGCGAGGCAGAGGGCAGATAACAGCCGCAGGCAAGCGATCATGTAAGCGTTCCTGATACTCGATCAAATTAGCGTGGAATTGTACCCAAGCACTGGCCGGGGCGCGATGTTAGTGGCGTGAATCGATCAATTTAGCTGGTGTAAATGTTGCGTCAGTGCACAAACGGTCGGCGATACCGCGTTTGCTTGCGCGTATCGTGAGTCTCGCTACGCGCTACAATGGCGACTTTTACCGATCATGAGGTGTGCGCTTTGACTGCTCCAGGTGCTTTGAATTCCGCTGCTGGCTCGCTTTATGTGGTGGCGACGCCCATCGGCAACCTGGATGACATCAGTGCGCGGGCGCTGAAGATTCTGCGTGAAGTGGCCTTGATCGCCGCGGAAGACACCCGTCATTCCCAGCGCTTGATGCAACACTTCGGCATTTCGACGCCATTGGCAGCCTGTCATGAGCATAACGAGAGGGATGAAGGTAGTCGCTTTATCACTCGTCTGCTTGCCGGCGACAACGTGGCGTTGATCTCCGACGCCGGCACGCCGCTGATTTCCGATCCGGGTTATCACCTGGTGCGGCAGGCCCGGGCAGCGGGTATCGATGTGGTGCCGGTCCCGGGTGCCTGCGCGTTGATTGCAGCATTGTCGGCGGCAGGGTTGCCTTCCGACCGATTCATTTTCGAAGGTTTCCTGCCAGCCAAGGCTGTGGGGCGGCGAGCGCGTCTGGAGCAGGTAAAGGAAGAGCCCCGCACCTTGATCTTCTATGAGGCCCCGCATCGCATTCTGGAATGCCTGCAAGACATGGAGCTGGTGTTCGGCCCCGAGCGCCCGGCGCTGCTTGCCCGTGAGTTGACCAAGACGTTTGAAACGCTCAAGGGGCTGCCGCTGGCTGAGCTGCGCGAGTTCGTCGAGTCGGACAGCAATCAGCAGCGCGGCGAGTGCGTGGTGTTGGTGGCGGGCTGGTCTGCCCCCGAGGAGGAGGGCGCCGTCAGCAGTGAGGCGATGCGCATCCTCAACCTGTTGCTCGAAGAAATGCCGCTCAAGCGGGCGGCGGCTTTGGCAGCGCAAATCACCGGCGAGCGAAAGAATGTGCTGTACCAGATTGCCCTGGATAAACAGAAAGGCGAGTAAAACCCGATGCGCAGGCGTGCTCAAGGGCGCTTAGCGCTTGTTCTTCGGGCGCTCTGCCGGTAACCTTTGCGGCGGAGAGTCGATCGGACAGTCGCTGCCCCCTATGAAAATTAGGGGGGGGAGGAAAGTCCGGGCTCCATAGGGCGAAGTGCCAGGTAATGCCTGGGAGGCGTGAGCCTACGGAAAGTGCCACAGAAAATAACCGCCTAAGCGCTTCGGCGCCGGTAAGGGTGAAAAGGTGCGGTAAGAGCGCACCGCACGTCTGGTAACAGTTCGTGGCTAGGTAAACCCCACTTGGAGCAAGACCAAATAGGGTCCCAAGGCGTGGCCCGCGCTGGGACCGGGTAGGTTGCTAAAGATGTCCAGTGATGGCCATCGTAGACGAATGACTGTTCAAGACAGAACCCGGCTTACAGATCGACTCTCCACCTTTTTTCTCCTCTGCTTGAATTGTTGAGCAGGGCGTTGGTGGGAGCAATGAGCCCATAATTGGGGTGGTCGCATAAACTCCACGTAGTAGCCATTTCCCTCCTTGCACAATCGTCAGCAGAACCACTTTTGTAATACCGAAAAAATCTTACTCTTAATAAATTACTTTAACTTCCGAATGCAGCCTCCTGCGCTGATTCAAGTTATCGGGCAGTTTCATGTGCCGGATTCTCGTTGCCCCTCCTTTAATGCTCCTAAATCTCAGTTCTGTAAGGGTTTTCCTTTGATCCGCGCCTTGACGGTGTGGTGGGCGCATTCCTATAGTGTGCGCAAGTGGCGGAAAGTGGCATGAAGTGGGTTTTTTGAACTCAAAACGCTAGAATTTGGAGAAACGCTGACGTGTTTCGCGGAGCCAACGCTATCAGTCTCGATGCAAAGGGCCGTCTCGCAATGCCGAGCCGGTACCGTGACGAGCTCGATTCGCGTAGTTCCGGTCAATTGATCGTAACAATTGATGCCGTTGATCCTTGTTTGTGTGTTTACCCCCTCGATGAGTGGGAAATTATTGAAACCAAACTGCGCGCACTGCCTTCGCTTCGCGAAGAGAACCGCCGCCTGCAACGTTTACTGATTGGTAATGCCGTCGACCTTGAGCTCGATGGCAGTGGTCGTTTCCTGGTTCCACCGCGTCTTCGTGAATATGCCAAGTTGGATAAGCGCGCGATGCTGGTAGGCCAACTGAACAAGTTCCAATTGTGGGACGAGGATGCCTGGAACGCGGTTTCTGCCGCTGACCTGGCTGCTATTCAACAACCGGGCGCTATGCCTGACGAACTGCGTGATTTGATCCTGTGACTATTGATAGCGGCTTTAACCACATCACCGTACTGCTTGACGAAGCCGTCGAGGCTCTCGCCGTACGTCCTGATGGCTGCTATCTGGACGGCACGTTCGGGCGCGGCGGGCACAGCCGGTTGATTCTCAGCCAGCTCGGCCCCGACGGCCGGTTGCTGGGATTCGATAAAGATCCACAAGCGATTGCCACCGGGCAGACGCTAGCGGCCGAAGACGGCCGCTTTGTCGTTGTGCAGCGCAGCTTTGCCGAACTCGGTTCGGAAGTCGCCGAGCGCGGTCTGGCCGGCAAGGTCAGCGGCGTTCTGCTGGATCTTGGCGTATCCTCGCCTCAGCTCGACGACCCTGAGCGCGGTTTCAGTTTCCTCAACGACGGTCCGCTGGACATGCGCATGGATCCGTCCCGTGGCATCAGCGCCGCCGAATTCGTCAACACCGCACCCGTGGAAGAAATCGCCCGTGTGTTCAAGGAATACGGCGAAGAGCGTTTCTCCGGTCGCATGGCCCGTGCCGTGGTCGAGCGCCGCGACATCAAGCCATTCGAGCGCACCGGTGACCTGGCGGAAGTCCTGAAGGTCGCCAACCCGGCGTGGGAAAAGGGCAAGAACCCTGCAACCCGTGCGTTCCAGGGATTGCGTATTCACGTCAACAACGAACTGGGCGATCTGGAGACCGGGCTCGAAGCCGCGCTGGAGTGCCTGGAAGTGGGTGGTCGCCTGGTGGTGATCAGCTTTCATTCGCTGGAAGATCGCATCGTCAAACTGTTCATGCGCAAGCTGGTGAAAGGCGAAGCCGACAACCTGCCGCGCAACCTGCCGGTTCGGCACGTCGCCTTCGAACCGAAAATCAAAGTCCATGGCAAAGCGCAGACGGCCTCCGACGCCGAACTGAAAGCCAACCCACGTTCCCGTAGTGCTGTCATGCGTGTGGCGGAGAAGCTGCGGTGAGCAAGCTTTTCGCCAAGCCATTGCCCGGCGGAAGCTTTTTCATGCTGCTGCTGTTTGTTGCCGTGCTCGTTTCGGCCATCGGCGTGTCTTACAGCGCCCACTGGAATCGCCAGTTGTTGAACACGCTGTACAACGAATTGAGCGTGCGCGACAAGGCGCAAGCCGAGTGGGGCCGGTTGATTCTGGAACAGAGCACCTGGACCGCCCACAGCCGTATCGAAGTGCTGGCCACCGAACAATTGAAAATGCACATCCCCGGTGCCGCTGACGTGAAGATGGTGGCGCCATGATGAAACTCGAAGGTGCACTCTTTCCCTGGCGGTTCCGTGTGGTCCTGGGTTTGCTGGGCGTCATGGTGGCTGCTATCTGCTGGCGCATCATCGATCTGCAAGTGGTCGACCGTGACTTCCTTAAAGGTCAGGGCGATGCGCGCAGTGTGCGTCATATTCCGATTCCGGCTCACCGTGGTCTGATCACCGACCGTAACGGCGAGCCTTTGGCTGTCAGTACCCCGGTGACCACGCTGTGGGCCAACGCCAAGGAAATGCAGTTGGAGAAAGACAAGTGGCCAGCACTGGCCGCAGCGCTGGGGCAAGATCCCAAAGCCCTGACCGAGCGTCTTGAAGCCCAGGCCAACAAAGAATTCATCTACCTGGTGCGCGGGCTGACGCCGGAGCAGGGGCAGGCCGTGCTCGACCTGAAGGTGCCGGGTGTCTACGGCATCGAAGAGTTCCGGCGTTTTTATCCTGCCGGCGAAGTCACCGCCCATATGGTCGGTTTTACCGACATCGACGATCACGGTCGTGAAGGTGTCGAACTGGCCTACGACGAATGGCTGGCCGGGGTCCCCGGCAAGCGCCAGGTGATCAAGGACCGGCGCGGCCGGCTGATCAAGGATGTCCAGGTCACCAAAAACGCCAAGGCCGGCAAGCCCTTGGCGTTGTCCATTGACCTGCGCCTGCAATACCTGGCCAACCGCGAATTGCGCAACGCGATCATCGAGAACGGCGCCAAGGCCGGCAGCCTGGTGATCATGGACGTGAAGACCGGCGAGATTCTCGCGATGGTCAACCAGCCGACCTACAACCCGAACAACCGTCGCAACCTGCAGCCGGCAATGATGCGTAACCGCGCGATGATCGACGTGTTCGAACCCGGTTCGACCATGAAAGCGATCTCGATGAGCGCCGCGATCGAAACCGGCCGCTGGAAGCCGAGCGACACTGTCGAGGTGTATCCGGGCTCGTTGCAGATCGGCAAGTACACCATCAAGGACGTATCCAAGACCGAAGGCCCGGTGCTCGACCTGACCGGCATTCTGATCAACTCCAGTAACGTCGGCATGAGCAAGGTCGCGTTCGACATCGGCGGCGAAACGATTTTCCGCCTTGCGCAGAAAGTCGGCCTTGGCCAGGACACCGGCCTGGGCTTCCCGGGCGAGCGCGTCGGCAACCTGCCGAACTACCGTGAATGGCGCAAGGCAGAAACCGCCACGCTGTCCTACGGCTACGGTATCTCCGTGACCGCGATCCAGTTGGTCCACGCCTTCTCGGCCCTGGCCAACAACGGTCGCCTCGCACCTTTGACGCTGATCAAGACCGACAAGCCGCCGCAGACTACCCAGGTGCTGCCGGAGGCCGTCGCGAAAACCATGCAAGGCATGCTGCAACAAGTGATCGAGGCCCCGCGCGGCGTGTTCCGTGCGCAAGTGCCGGCGTATCACGTGGGCGGCAAGTCCGGTACCGCTCGTAAAACATCGGTTGGTACCAAGGGGTACGCCGAGAACTCCTACCGTTCGCTGTTCGCCGGTTTCGGCCCGATGAGCGATCCGCGTTACGCCATCGTGGTCGTAATCGATGAGCCGACCAAGGCCGGTTACTTCGGCGGCCTGGTTTCCGCGCCGGTGTTCAGCCGCGTGATGTCGGGCACCCTGCGCCTGATGAACATTACGCCGGACAACCTGCCACCTACTCAACAAGCGAACGCTACACCGGTCGTTCCGCTGAAAGCCAATGGAGGGCGCGGCTGATGTCTCTGAGCCTGAACAAGATTTTCCCTCACGCCGGCCACGATCTGCTGATTCGCGAGCTCGCCCTGGACAGCCGCAATGTTCGCGCGGGTGATCTGTTCCTCGCCGTGCCGGGCGGGAAGTTCGATGGGCGTGCGCACATTGCCGACGCGTTGCAGCGCGGTGCTGCTGCAGTGGCCTATGAAGTCGAAGGCGCCACGGTCCTGCCGATCGCTGAAGTGCCGCTGATTCCGGTCAAGGGGCTAGCGGCGCAGTTGTCGGACATCGCCGGGCGTTTTTATGGCGAGCCGAGCCATCACCTGAACCTGGTGGGCGTCACCGGCACCAACGGCAAGACCAGCGTGACTCAATTGGTCGCCCAGGCACTGGACCTGCTTGGCCAGCACTGCGGCCTGGTTGGCACACTCGGTTGCGGTTTCTATGGCGCGCTGGAAAGCGGTCTGCACACCACACCGAATCCGATTGCCATGCAAGCGACCCTGGCGGACCTGAAAAAGGCCGGGGCCAAAGCCGTGGCGATGGAAGTTTCTTCCCACGGCCTGGACCAGGGCCGTGTGACGGCATTGGCCTTCGATGTGGCGGTGATGACCAACCTGTCCCGCGATCATCTGGATTACCACGGCACCATGCAGGCTTACGGCGAAACGAAGGCCAGGCTGTTTGCGTGGAATGATTTGAAATGCCGCGTGGTCAACCTCGACGACGAGTTTGGCCGGCAGTTGGCCGCGGACAAGCGCGAGTCGCGACTGATCACCTATAGCCTGGAAGATTCCAGTGCCTACCTGTATTGCCGCCAGGCGCAATTCGACGACGAAGGCGTGCGCGCCACGCTGGTCACGCCACAGGGCGAGCATCTCTTGCGTAGCGCTTTGCTCGGTCGCTTCAATCTGAGCAATGTCCTGGCGGCGGTCGGCGCGTTGCTCGGTCTGGATTACGCACTGGACGAAATCCTCAAGGTGCTGCCGAAGCTCGAAGGCCCGGCCGGTCGCATGCAGCGACTGGGCGGTGGCTCGCAGCCGTTGGTGGTGGTCGATTACGCCCACACCCCGGATGCCCTGGAAAAGGTCCTGATGGCCCTGCGTCCTCACGCCAGAGGCCGATTGCTGTGCCTGTTCGGTTGCGGTGGTGATCGCGATCGCGGCAAGCGTCCGCTGATGGCTGAAGTGGTCGAGCGCCTGGCCGATGGCGTGCTGGTCACCGACGACAATCCGCGTACCGAAGACCCCTCGGTGATTTTCGATGACATCCGCGCCGGTTTCACGGCTGTGGATAAAGTGGAGTTCGTTGCCGGTCGTGGTCAGGCGATTGCCCGGTTGATCGCCAGTGCCTCGGTGGACGACGTGATTGTCCTGGCCGGCAAAGGTCACGAGGACTATCAGGAAATCAATGGCGAGCGTCATGCCTTTTCCGATCTGGTCGAGGCTGATCATGCCTTGAACGCTTGGGAGGTGGCCCATGCTTGAGGCCTTGAAACTGAGCGAACTGACCGGTGCGCTGAATGCTCGCCTGGTGTCCACCGATGCCAGTTTCGACGGCGTCAGCATCGACAGCCGCGCGATCAAACCGGGCCAACTGTTCATTGCTCTGGCCGGTCCGCGTTTTGACGGTCATGACTATCTGAATGAAGTCGCCGCCAAAGGCGCGGTCGCGGCGTTGGTCGAGCGCGAAGTCGCCGATAGCACCTTGCCGCAATTGCTGGTCAAGGACACCCGCCAGGCCCTCGGCCAGTTGGGCGCGCTGAATCGTGCGGCGTTCACCAAGCCTGTCGCAGCCGTCACCGGCTCCAGCGGCAAGACCACGGTCAAGGAAATGCTCGCAAGCATCCTGCGTACCCGCGGTTCGGTCCTGGCGACCCGTGGCAATCTGAACAACGACCTCGGCGTGCCGCTGACCCTGCTGGAACTCGCCCCGGAACACAACGCGGCGGTAATCGAGTTGGGCGCTTCGCGTCTGGGTGAAATTGCTTATACCGTGGGGCTGACCAAGCCACACGTGGCAATCCTCAACAACGCAGGGACCGCCCACGTCGGCGAGTTCGGCGGGCCGGAGAAAATCGTTGAGGCCAAGGGCGAAATCATCGAAGGGCTGGCGGCCGATGGCGTCGCCGTGCTCAACCTCGATGACAAGGCGTTTGGCATCTGGAAAGCCCGCGCAGGCGCCCGCAAGGTGCTGACGTTCGCCCTGAGCAACACTCAGGCAGATTTCCATGCCAGTGACCTGGCCACCGATGCTCGTGGTTGCCCGGCGTTCAATCTGCACAGTCCTGAAGGTGTGGAGCGCGTTCAACTGAACCTGCTCGGCACCCATAACGTCGCTAACGCAATGGCCGCCGCGGCGGCTGCCCATGCCTTGGGTGTGTCGCTGCCTGGTATCGCCTCCGGCCTTGGCGCGGTGCAACCGGTCAAGGGGCGCACCGTTGCGCAATTGGCCAGCAACGGCATGCGCGTGATCGATGACACTTACAACGCGAACCCCACCTCCATGTGCGCTGCCGTTGATATACTGGCCGGCTTTTCCGGTCGCACCGTCCTGGTGCTCGGAGATATCGGCGAGTTGGGCGAATGGGCGGAGCAGGGGCACCGCGACGTGGGTGCGTACGCCCGTGGCAAGGTTTCTGCGCTGTACGCCGTCGGGCCAATGATGGCTCACGCCGTGAACGCATTCGGTCCTCAGGCTTTTCACTTCAGCACGCAGGCTGAGCTGATCAAGGCCCTGGACGCCGAGCAAGACACAAACACCACCATTTTGATCAAGGGGTCGCGCAGCGCTGCGATGGAAAACGTCGTCGCCGCCTTGTGCGGGTCCAGTCTGGAGAAACATTAATGCTGCTGCTGCTAGCGGAGTATCTGCAACAGTTCTACAAAGGCTTCGCGGTCTTCCAGTACCTGACCCTGCGCGGGATTCTCGGTGTACTGACCGCGCTGGTCTTGTCGCTGTGCTATGGCCCGTGGATGATCCGCACGTTGCAGAACCGTCAGATCGGTCAATCCGTTCGCAACGACGGCCCGCAGTCGCACCTGTCCAAGTCGGGCACTCCGACCATGGGCGGCGCGCTGATCCTGTCCTCCATCGGTGTCAGCACCCTGCTCTGGGCTGACCTGACCAACCGTTACGTCTGGGTCGTACTGCTGGTGACCTTGCTGTTCGGCGCCATCGGCTGGGTTGATGACTACCGCAAGGTCATCGAGAAAAACTCCCGCGGCCTGCCTAGCCGCTGGAAGTATTTCTGGCAGTCGGTATTTGGCCTGGGCGCAGCGATCTTCCTGTATGTGACCGCCGCCACTCCGGTGGAAACCACGCTGATCCTGCCGATGCTCAAGGACTACAGCATTCCGCTGGGCGCAGGCTTCATCGTCCTGACCTATTTCGTGATTGTCGGTTCGAGCAACGCGGTCAACCTGACCGACGGCCTCGACGGTCTGGCGATCATGCCGACGGTGATGGTGGGCGGCGGCCTGGGCATTTTCTGCTACCTGTCGGGTAACGTGAAATTCGCTGAATACCTGCTGATTCCTTACGTACCGGGCGCGGGGGAGCTGATTGTGTTCTGCGGCGCGTTGATCGGTGCGGGCCTGGGCTTCCTCTGGTTCAACACCTATCCGGCACAAGTCTTCATGGGCGACGTCGGCGCACTGGCGCTGGGCGCGGCCCTGGGCACCATCGCGGTGATCGTCCGTCAGGAAATCGTCCTGTTCATCATGGGCGGTGTGTTCGTGATGGAAACCCTGTCCGTGGTCATTCAGGTCGCCTCTTTCAAGCTGACCGGTCGTCGCGTATTCCGCATGGCGCCCATTCACCACCATTTTGAACTCAAGGGTTGGCCCGAGCCGCGCGTGATCGTCCGTTTTTGGATCATCACCGTGATTCTCGTGCTGATCGGCCTTGCCACCCTGAAGCTGAGGTAGAAATTCGTGTCTCTGATCGCTTCTGACCACTTCCGCATCGTTGTCGGCCTCGGCAAGAGCGGCATGTCCCTGGTTCGCTTCCTGGCGAACCGGGGCGTGGCGTTTGCCGTGGCCGATACGCGGGAAAATCCACCGGAACTGGCCACGCTCAAGCGTGACTATCCGCACGTGGAAGTGCGTTGTGGCGAGCTGGACGTCGAGTTCCTGTGCCGTGCCGACGAGCTCTACGTGAGCCCCGGCCTGGCGCTGGCGACCCCGGCCCTGCAGGCCGCCGCCGCCCGTGGCGTGAAACTGTCCGGCGACATCGAGCTGTTCGCGCGTAACGCGAAGGCGCCGATCGTGGCCATCAGCGGCTCCAACGCGAAAAGCACCGTCACCACCCTGGTCGGCGAAATGGCGGCTGCGGCCGGCAAGCGCGTCGCGGTGGGCGGCAACCTCGGCACCCCGGCGCTGGATCTGCTCAGTGACGACGTCGAGCTGTACGTGATGGAACTGTCGAGCTTCCAGCTGGAAACCACCGACCAGCTCAATGCTGAAGTGGCGACCGTGCTCAACATCAGCGAAGACCACATGGATCGCTACAGCGGTCTGCCGGCGTACCACTTGGCCAAGCACCGGATCTTCCGTGGCGCGAAACAGTTCGTGGTCAATCGTCAGGATGCGCTGACCCGTCCGCTGATCGGCGAGGGCCAGCCGTGCTGGACCTTCGGTCTGAACAAACCGGACTTCAAGGCGTTCGGTATCCGTGAAGAAGATGGCGAGAAATACCTGGCCTTCGAATTCCAGAACCTGATGCCGGTGCGCGAGTTGAAGATTCGCGGCGCCCATAACCAGTCCAACGCCCTCGCGGCCCTGGCTCTGGGTCATGCCGTCGGCCTGCCGTTCGATGCCATGCTGTCGAGCCTGCGCACCTTCGCCGGCCTCGAGCATCGCTGCCAATGGGTCCGTGACCTCGACGGCGTGGGTTACTACAACGATTCCAAGGCCACCAACGTCGGTGCCGCGCTGGCCGCCATCGAAGGGCTGGGCGCGGACATCGAGGGCAAGGTCGTGCTGATAGCCGGTGGCGACGGCAAGGGTGCGGAGTTCAAGGATCTGCGCGCTCCGGTGGCGGCCAACTGCCGCGCCGTGGTGCTGATGGGCCGCGACTCCGACAAGATCGGCGAGGCCATCGGCGACGCCGTGCCGCTGATCCGCGCCGGCTCCCTGATCGAAGCTGTCGAGCAATGCCGCGCCGCCGCGCAGCCGGGCGACGTGGTGCTGCTGTCGCCAGCCTGCGCCAGTTTCGACATGTTCAAGAACTACGAAGACCGTGGTCACCAGTTCGTCCAAGCCGTGGAGGATCTGGTATGAGCCTGAGAGGCATCATCAAGCCGTACCCGTCGCCGATCATCACCGGGCGCGGTATCGACCTCGATTTCCCGATGCTCGCCGGTTGCCTGACGTTGCTCGGCCTGGGGCTGATCATGATTGCCTCTGCATCGACCGAAGTGGCGGCCGTGCAGTCGGGCAGCGCCCTCTACTACATGATTCGCCACCTTATTTACGTGGTGCTGGGCCTGGGTGCCTGCATCGTCACCATGATGATCCCGATTGCCACCTGGCAACGCCTGGGCTGGCTGATGCTGCTGGGTGCGTTCGGTTTGCTGGTGATGGTGATCATTCCGGGGATCGGCCGTGAGGTTAACGGCTCGATGCGCTGGATCGGCTTCAGTTTCTTCAACGTCCAGCCTTCCGAGATCGCCAAGGTGTTCGTGGTGATCTACCTCGCCGGTTATCTGGTGCGTCGCCAGAAAGAAGTGCGGGAAAGCTGGATGGGCTTTTTCAAGCCGTTCATCGTGTTGCTGCCGATGGCTGGCCTGCTGCTGATGGAACCGGACTTCGGTGCCACCGTCGTGATGATGGGGGCTGCGGCGGCGATGCTGTTCCTTGGCGGTGTCGGGCTGTTCCGTTTTTCCCTGATGGTGGTCCTGGCTGTCGGAGCGGTGGTGCTGTTGATTCAAATGCAGCCGTATCGAATGGCGCGCCTGACCAACTTTGCCGACCCGTGGGCCGACCAGTTCGGTGCCGGTTATCAGTTGTCCCAGGCATTGATCGCTTTCGGTCGTGGCGAATGGCTGGGTGTTGGCCTGGGCAACAGCGTACAGAAACAGTTCTACCTGCCGGAAGCCCACACCGACTTCGTGTTCTCGGTCCTGGCCGAAGAACTGGGCGCGGTGGGTTCGTTGTGCACCGTGGCACTGTTCGTCTTCGTGTGTATCCGCGGCATGTACATCGGTTTGTGGGCCGAGAAGGCCAAGCAGTTTTTTGCAGCTTATGTCGCCTACGGTTTGTCCTTCCTGTGGATTGGTCAATTCCTGATCAACATCGGCGTGAACGTGGGCTTGCTGCCGACCAAGGGGCTGACCTTGCCATTCCTCAGCTATGGCGGCAGTTCGTTGGTTATTTGCTGTGCCTGTCTCGGCTTGTTGCTGCGCATCGAGTGGGAAAGTCGAACCCACCTGGGCAGCGAGGAGATGGAGTTCCATGAAAGCGACTTCGCCGAGGAGCCGAACCATGGGCGCTAACGTGATGATCATGGCCGGCGGCACCGGTGGCCACGTGTTCCCGGCACTGGCCTGTGCCCGTGAATTCCAGGCGCGCGGCTATACCGTGCACTGGCTTGGCACTCCGCGTGGCATCGAGAACGACCTGGTGCCGGCGGCCGGTATCGAACTGCACCGGATCAACGCCAGTGGTCTGCGCGGCAAGGGCAAGCTGTCGCTGCTCAAGGCACCGTTCATGTTGCTCAAGTCGGTCTGGCAGGCGCGGGCGATCATTCGCCGTCTGCAACCGGTCTGCGTCGTGGGCTTTGGTGGTTTTGTGACCGGTCCTGGCGGTGTTGCGGCAAAACTGGCCGGTGTGCCGGTGATCGTTCACGAGCAGAACGCCGTGGCCGGTACCGCCAATCGGTTGCTGGTGCCGTTGGCCGCCCGAGTCTGTGAAGCGTTCCCCGACACCTTTACCCTGTCGGACAGCCGCCGGACTACCGGTAATCCGGTGCGCACCGAGCTGTTCCTCGAGACATCGCGACCAGCCCTGGCTGGTCGCAAGGCGCGTTTGCTGATCCTGGGCGGAAGCCTGGGCGCAGAACCGTTGAACAAATTGCTGCCTGAAGCCCTGTCGCAAGTTGCTGTTGATTTGCGTCCGGAAGTGTTCCATCAGGCCGGCAAAAACCACGATGAAGTGACTGCAGAGCGCTATCGCGCGGCTGGCGTCGAAGCGCAGGTGCAGCCTTTCATCAAAGACATGGCCCAAGCCTATGGCTGGGCCGACCTGGTGGTATGTCGCGCAGGCGCGCTGACCATCAGTGAACTGGCCGCCGCCGGTCTGCCCTCGATGCTGGTGCCTTTGCCTCACGCCATCGACGATCACCAGACCCGCAACGCCGAATATTTGGCCCGTGAAGGCGCAGCCTTCCTGATGCCGCAAAGAACGACTGGTGCAGCGGATCTTGCCGCTCGCCTGACAGAGGTCCTGATGCAACCACAACGACTCAACGAAATGGCTACCGCGGCACGCCGCCTCGCCAAACCCGATGCCACCCGTAACGTGGTCGATAGCTGCCTGGAGGTGGCCCATGGTTGAGAGTCAGAAAGCCATGCCGCAACCGGAAATGCGCCGTATCCGTCGCATCCACTTCGTCGGTATCGGCGGTGTGGGCATGTGCGGGATTGCCGAAGTGTTGCTGAACCTGGGTTATGCCGTGTCCGGTTCCGACCTCAAGGCCTCGCCGGTGACTGAACGCCTGGAGTCCTTCGGGGCACAGATCTTCATCGGCCACCGCGCCGAGAACGCCGCTGCCGCCGACGTGCTGGTGGTGTCGAGTGCCGTGAACACGTCCAACCCGGAAGTCGCTACCGCGCTGGAACGCCGTATTCCGGTGGTGCCGCGTGCAGAGATGCTGGCTGAGCTGATGCGTTATCGCCACGGTATCGCCGTTGCCGGTACCCACGGCAAAACCACCACCACCAGCCTGATCGCTTCGGTGTTTGCGGCCGGTGGCCTGGACCCGACGTTCGTGATCGGTGGCCGCCTGAATGCCGCGGGTACCAATGCCCAGCTTGGCACCAGCCGTTACCTGATCGCCGAAGCCGACGAAAGCGATGCCAGCTTCCTGCACCTGCAGCCGCTGGTGGCCGTGGTCACCAACATCGACGCCGATCACATGGCGACCTACGACGGTGACTTCAACAAGCTGAAGAAAACCTTCGTCGAATTCCTGCACAACCTGCCGTTCTACGGTCTGGCGGTGGTGTGCCTGGACGATCCGGTGGTGCGTGAAATCCTGCCATTGGTCAAACGCCCGACAGTCACCTATGGCTTCGGCGAAGACTGCGACGTGCGCGCCATCAACGTGCGCCAGCAAGGCATGCAGACCTTCTTCACCGTGCTGCGCCCTGACCGCGAGCCGCTGGATGTTTCAGTGAACATGCCGGGCAACCACAACGTATTGAACGCTCTGGCAACCATCTGCATTGCCAGCGACGAAGGCGTCAGCGATGAAGCCATCGTCCAGGGTCTGTCCGGGTTCCAGGGTGTCGGTCGACGCTTCCAGGTCTACGGCGAACTGCCGGTGGACGGCGGCAATGTGATGCTGGTCGACGACTACGGTCACCACCCGACGGAAGTTGCGGC
Source organism: Pseudomonas sp. WT-JTC (assembly GCF_056711565.1). Lineage (NCBI taxonomy): Bacteria > Pseudomonadati > Pseudomonadota > Gammaproteobacteria > Pseudomonadales > Pseudomonadaceae > Pseudomonas > Pseudomonas sp. WT-JTC. The sequence continues at coordinate 5,558,896 of NZ_CM160042.1, read as the reverse complement.
CGTGATCAAGGCCGTACGCGGTGGTTGGCCGGAGCGCCGCCTGGTGATGGTCTACCAGCCGCACCGCTACAGCCGCACCCGTGACCTGTACGACGATTTCGTCAATGTACTGGCCGACGCCAACGTACTGCTGCTGATGGAGGTCTATCCGGCCGGCGAAGAGCCGATTCCGGGTGCCGACAGCCGCAAGCTGTGCAACAGCATCCGTCAGCGTGGCCAGCTCGACCCGATCTACATCGAGCGTGGTGTCGACCTCGCGCCAGTGGTCAAGCCGCTGCTGCGCGCCGGCGACATCCTGCTGTGCCAGGGCGCCGGTGATATCGGCGGTCTCGCACCAAAACTGCTGAAGAGTGAGTTGTTCGCCGGGGCCGTTGCCGCGCCGGAGAAGGGGAAGTTGAAATGACTGCTGCCTACGCCAACCTGGTCTCCACGATCGCGCCGAAAGATTTCGGCCGCGTCGCCGTGCTGTTCGGCGGCAAGAGTGCCGAGCGTGAAGTCTCCCTGAAGTCGGGCAACGCTGTACTCGACGCGCTGCTGAGCGCCGGTGTGGACGCATTCGGCCTCGACGTAGGCGATGACCTGCTGCAGCGTCTGCAGAGCGAAAAGATCGACCGCGCCTTCATCATCCTCCACGGTCGTGGCGGTGAGGACGGCAGCATGCAGGGCCTGCTCGAATGCCTGGGCATTCCGTACACCGGCAGCGGCATCCTGGCGTCGGCCCTGGCCATGGACAAACTGCGCACCAAGCAGGTCTGGCACAGCCTGGGCATTCCGACGCCACGTCACGCAGTACTGAGCAGCGAGGCCGATTGTATTTCGGCGGCGACGGAACTGGGCTTCCCTTTGATCGTCAAACCGGCCCATGAAGGTTCAAGTATCGGGATGGCCAAAGTGAGTTCTGCGTCCGAGCTAATCGACGCATGGAAAGCGGCCAGTACCTACGATTCGCAAGTGTTGGTCGAGCAATGGATTCACGGTCCGGAGTTCACCATCGCCACCCTGCGTGACCAGGTGTTGCCACCGATTGCCCTGGGCACGACGCACAGCTTCTACGACTACGACGCCAAGTACATCGCCAACGATACCCAGTACCGCATTCCGTGCGGTCTGGACAGCGCCAAGGAACAGGAACTCATGGACCTCACGGCCAAAGCCTGTGAGGCGCTGGGTATCGCCGGTTGGGGCAGGGCAGACGTGATGCAGGACGCCGAAGGGCAGTTCTGGTTCCTGGAAGTCAACACTGCACCAGGCATGACCGATCACAGCCTGGTGCCGATGGCGGCCCGTGCCGCCGGTCTGGATTTCCAGCAACTGGTTCTGGCCATTCTGGCCGAGAGCGTTGCCGGCAACACTGCCGGTAACCAAGAGTCGACGAGAGGTTAAGGCCATGCAAGGCGCTCAGCTCAGACATCAGCCTCCCGCACCCGGCCGCAAGCCGGTGCCGCGGGGTGCCAGCCGAATGGTGGCCAAAGAGCCGATGTCTGCGCGCCTGCCGAAAGCCAATTTCGGCTTTCTGAAAAGCCTGTTCTGGCCGGTAGTGCTGGTGGCGTTGGGGTTCGGTACTTACGAAGGCGCCACTCGGCTGCTGCCGTATGCCGACCGGCCGATCACCAAGATCAATGTGCAGGGCGACTTGAGTTACATCAGCCAGCAAGCGGTGCAGCAGCGGATCGCCCCATACGTGGCGTCGAGCTTCTTCACCATCGACCTGGCGAGCATGCGCACCGAGCTGGAAACAATGCCGTGGATTGCCCACGCCGAAGTGCGCAGGGTGTGGCCGGATCAAGTGGTGATCCGCCTGGAAGAACAACTGCCGGTGGCCCGCTGGGGCGACGAGTCGCTGTTGAACAACCAGGGCCAGGCCTTCACTCCACGTGAGTTGGCGAACTACGAACACTTGCCTCAGCTGTTCGGCCCGCAGCGGGCTCAACAGCAAGTGATGCAGCAATACCAGGTATTGAGCCAGATGCTCAGGCCGCTGGGTTTCTCGATTGCACGCCTGGAACTGCGTGATCGCGGCAGCTGGTTCCTGACTACCGGCCCCGGCAGTGCCGGCCCGGGTATCGAACTGCTGCTGGGACGCGGCAACCAGGTGGAAAAGATGCGCCGTTTCATTGCCATCTATGACAAGACGCTCAAAGAACAGATTACGAACATTGCGCGCATCGATCTGCGCTACGCCAACGGCCTCGCTGTTGGCTGGCGGGAACCTGTAGCGCCGACGGCAGCCGTACCCGCTGTCGCGAAGAATTAAGAGAGGCAGGACCCATGGCAAACGTGCAAAGCGGCAAAATGATCGTCGGTCTCGATATCGGCACCTCCAAGGTGGTGGCGCTGGTGGGCGAGGTCGCGGACGACGGCACGCTGGAAATCGTCGGGATCGGCACCCATCCGTCCCGAGGCCTGAAAAAAGGCGTGGTGGTGAACATCGAGTCCACCGTGCAATCGATCCAGCGCGCCATCGAAGAAGCGCAGCTGATGGCTGGTTGCCGCATTCACTCGGCGTTCGTCGGCGTGGCCGGCAATCACATCCGCAGCCTGAACTCCCACGGCATCGTGGCGATTCGCGATCGCGAAGTCAGCTCGGCGGACCTTGAACGTGTGCTCGACGCAGCCCAGGCCGTGGCGATTCCGGCTGACCAGCGCGTGCTGCACACCCTGCCGCAGGATTATGTGATCGATAACCAGGAAGGCGTCCGCGAGCCGCTGGGCATGTCCGGCGTGCGTCTGGAGGCCAAGGTCCACGTGGTCACCTGCGCCGTCAACGCCGCACAGAACATTGAAAAATGCGTGCGTCGCTGCGGTCTGGAAATCGACGACATCATTCTCGAACAGCTTGCTTCCGCGTACTCGGTGCTGACCGATGACGAGAAAGAGCTGGGCGTGTGCCTGGTGGACATCGGTGGCGGCACCACCGACATCGCGATCTTCACCGAAGGCGCGATCCGTCACACCGCGGTGATCCCGATTGCCGGTGACCAGGTGACCAACGACATCGCCATGGCGTTGCGCACTCCGACCCAGTACGCCGAAGAAATCAAGATTCGCTACGCCTGCGCCCTGGCCAAGCTGGCCGGTGCCGGTGAAACCATCAAGGTGCCAAGCGTTGGCGACCGTCCGCCGCGTGAGCTGTCCCGCCAGGCCCTGGCCGAAGTGGTCGAGCCGCGCTACGACGAACTGTTCACGCTGATCCAGGCCGAACTGCGCCGCAGCGGCTACGAAGACCTGATCCCGGCCGGCATCGTGCTGACCGGCGGTACGTCGAAGATGGAAGGCGCTACCGAACTGGCCGAGGAAATCTTCCATATGCCGGTCCGCCTGGGCGTGCCTCACGGCGTGAAGGGTCTGGATGACGTAGTACGCAACCCGATCTATTCCACCGGCGTCGGCCTGTTGATGTACGGCCTGCAGAAGCAGTCCGACGGCATCTCGTTCTCGGGCATCGGCAGCCGCGACAGCTACAGCAACGAAGAGCCACAGGCTCCGCTGCTGGACCGCCTGAAGAAGTGGGTCCAGGGCAATTTCTGAAGATTTACCGCTACACCGTTACACCGAAGCACGCAGTAGGCGAAAAAACTAGAGAATGTAAAGGAGAGGGAAAATGTTCGAACTCGTAGACAACATCCCCGCAAGCCCGGTAATCAAAGTTATCGGTGTCGGCGGTGGCGGCGGCAACGCTGTCAACCACATGGTCAAGAGCAACATCGAAGGCGTCGAGTTCATCTGCGCCAACACCGATGCTCAAGCGCTGAAAAACATCGGCGCGCGCACCATCCTGCAACTGGGCACCGGCGTGACCAAGGGCCTGGGCGCTGGCGCCAACCCTGAAGTCGGCCGTCAAGCCGCTCTGGAAGACCGTGAGCGCATTGCCGAAGTGCTGGCCGGCACCAACATGGTGTTCATCACCACTGGCATGGGCGGCGGTACCGGTACCGGTGCTGCGCCGATCATCGCCGAAGTGGCCAAGGAAATGGGCATCCTCACCGTTGCGGTGGTGACCCGTCCGTTCCCGTTCGAAGGCCGCAAGCGTATGCAGATCGCCGACGAAGGCATTCGCATGCTCTCCGAAAGCGTCGACTCGTTGATCACCATTCCCAACGAGAAGCTGCTGACCATCCTCGGTAAAGACGCAAGCCTGCTGTCGGCTTTCGCCAAGGCTGACGATGTACTGGCCGGTGCCGTTCGCGGTATCTCCGACATCATCAAGCGTCCGGGCATGATCAACGTCGACTTCGCCGACGTGCGTACCGTGATGAGCGAAATGGGCATGGCGATGATGGGCACTGGCTGCGCCAGCGGTCCGAACCGTGCACGCGAAGCCACCGAAGCGGCCATTCGCAACCCGCTGCTGGAAGACGTGAACCTGCAAGGCGCTCGCGGCATCCTGGTGAACATTACCGCCGGTCCGGATCTGTCCCTGGGTGAATACTCCGACGTGGGTAGCATCATCGAGGCATTCGCCTCCGAGCACGCGATGGTCAAGGTCGGTACCGTTATCGATCCGGACATGCGCGACGAGCTGCACGTGACCGTCGTTGCCACAGGTCTGGGCGCTAAAATCGAGAAGCCTGTGAAGGTCATCGACAACACCGTCCACACCTCGATGTCTGCACAGCCACAACAACAGGCCCCTGTTCGTCAGGAAGCTCCAGCGGTGAACTACCGTGACCTGGACCGTCCGACCGTCATGCGCAACCAGGCCCAGGCCGGTGCTGCGGCTGCCGCGAAGATGAATCCGCAAGATGACCTGGACTACCTGGACATCCCGGCTTTCCTGCGTCGACAGGCCGATTGATGAAATGTATCAGGGGTATTAGGGTGATTGGTGTTCAGCAAAGGCCTGGTCTGCTATCATCGCCAGCCTTTGTTGATACCAGTTCGCAATTTGCGCTGAAGCGGCCCATGCCATGATTAAACAACGCACCCTGAAGAATATTATCCGTGCCACAGGTGTCGGCCTGCACTCCGGGGAGAAGGTCTACCTGACCCTCAAGCCAGCGCCTGTCGACACCGGCATCGTGTTTTGTCGCGCCGACCTCGATCCCGTGGTGCAGATTCCTGCCCGCGCGGAAAACGTTGGTGAAACCACTATGTCGACCACGCTGGTTAACGGTGACGTCAAAGTGGACACGGTAGAGCACCTGCTCTCGGCCATGGCAGGCCTGGGCATCGATAACGCCTACGTCGAGCTCTCCGCGTCCGAAGTCCCGATCATGGATGGTAGCGCCGGACCTTTCGTATTCCTGATTCAATCGGCTGGCCTGGAAGAACAGGACGCCGCCAAGAAGTTCATCCGCATCCTGCGTGAAGTGACAGTGGAAGATGGCGACAAGCGCGCTACTTTCGTCCCTTTCGACGGGTTCAAGGTAAGCTTCGAGATCGATTTCGATCACCCGGTTTTCCGTGACCGCACACAAAGTGCAAGCGTGGATTTTTCCAGCACTTCGTTTGTAAAAGAAGTCAGCCGCGCCCGTACCTTTGGTTTCATGAGTGACATCGAGTACCTGCGCAAGCACAACCTCGCACTCGGCGGCAGCGTTGAAAACGCTATTGTGGTCGACGCCGATGGCGTACTGAACGAAGACGGCCTTCGCTATGAAGACGAATTCGTGAAGCACAAGATTCTCGATGCAATTGGTGACCTCTACCTGCTGGGCAATAGCCTGATTGGTGAATTCAAGGGCTTCAAGTCCGGCCACGCACTGAACAACCAGCTGCTGCGCAAGTTGATTGAGCAGACAGATGCCTGGGAAGTCGTGACGTTCGAAGACGCCAGCACTGCACCGATCTCTTACATGCGCCCGGTTGCGGCCGTGTAAGCAAAAAACCTCTCTAGTTTTTAAAGGCTGCCTTCGGGTGGCCTTTTTTTATGCCCTGAAGTTTGTATTGTCTGGGCTGGCCTCATCGCGAGCAAGCTCGCTCCTACAGGGGGGACGCGGTCAACTGTGGGAGCGGGCTTGCTCGCGAAGAGGCCAGTCGATTCAGTATGGAATTCAACGGGCACACACCACCCGATTACGCCCCCCGTCCTTGGCCTGATACAACGCCTTGTCCGCACTGAACAGCAATTGCTCCAGGCTGGTATCGCTGGTCGCCGTCCAGGTGGCAATGCCGATACTCACGCTCATCGGCGACTCACCCGGATCCACCAGCGGCAGTTTTTGCACCGCCCCACGGATATGTTCGGCGATCTGCCGCGCGCCTTCACTGCCGGTTTCCGCCAGAATTACCGAGAATTCCTCGCCACCATAGCGCGCCACCAGGTCTGCCGGGCGATGGACATTGGCGCGGATGACCTCGGCCAATGCCCGCAAGGCATCGTCGCCGGCCTGATGCCCGTGCCGGTCATTGAAGGCCTTGAAATGATCGGCATCGATCATCAGCAATGACAACGGCTTGCCGCTGCGCTGTGCACGAAACCATTCATGGCGCAGCGTCTGGTCAAGGGATCGACGGTTGGCCACACCGGTCAATGCATCGGTGGCCGCCAGTTGTGACAGTTCCTGCTCGGCATGTTGGCGCAGGCGCAGCTCGCGGCAGAGCAGCCAGGTCAGCCAGAACAAACCGATGCACAAAACCCCGGTAGCACCGCTGATCACATAGGCCGTGCGGCTCCAGGTGGCGAACACTTCATCGATGGAAAGGGCCACGATGACGGTCAGCGGCAGATTGCCGACCCGGGAAAAGGTGTACAGGCGTCGTTGATGGTCGACACTCGATACGCTTTCGAAGGTCCCACTGCGCTCCTGCAGTATGCGTACGACGTTGGGACGGTTGGAGAAGCTTTTGCCGATGGAGTTTTGTTCCCGGTACGGTTTCTGCGCCAGGAGAATCCCGTCATTGTTGATAATGGCCAGCGTACTGCCGGTGCCGATGTCGAGGCTGTTGAACAGCTGATCGAAGTAGCTCATGCGCATCGACGCCACCGCGACCCCCAGAAACTCACCCGTGGGTGAGGAAATGCGTCGGCTGAAACTGATGCGCCATTCGTCGCTGTCATCGCAGTCGCAGCGCGGCTTGAACGGTCGGCTGATGAACATGCCGGTGTCGCGATTGGCGACATGGGCCTGGAAATAGTCGCGGTCAGCGAAGTTGCCCGGTTTCGGTTCGATCAATGATGAGTCGGCCAGCACGTCGCCGTGCTTGTCCAGCAGCAGGATGTCGCCTTTGTAGCGCGCGGTGGTGGAGCGGTCGAACAGCACCAGATGGCGGATCTGCGGTGATACCTGTTTCAGGTCGTCCCGTTGGGCGGCGGCGATCAGGCCCTGCAAGGTCAAATCATAAAGCTCGACCGTACGCAGGACATCGGCATCGATCAGTTGCGCAATGGTGGTCGCGCTGCGTGTGGCGGTCTGCTGGGCATAGGCGTGTTCGCGGATCAGCAGGAACGTGACGATGCACAGGATCGAGATGACGGTCAGGGTGCTGCCGAGGATCACCATGATCTCCGGTCGCCCGGGCGGGCCTTGAATATGTGGGGTGCGGCTTGCGGTCATAGGGCTGACGTCTGTTAAAGGGACGTAGTAAGCGTAGTTGCATAAACGCAGCAGCCGAGTGAATCGCTTCTGTTGCTCGAACGATTGATCATTGCCATTCGTGTCAGTGACTTTCGTTGCAGCAATTGCAACGAAAGTTGAGTCGCCACGATAAAAAAAGCCGCTGACAGCAGCGGCTTTGAAGACAACTTTTCGAAGGGAAGAGCCGATGAAAAGCGTCGAGGGAAACAGGCGCGACAGGTATGGATCAGCTGTCTTTTTCGGCCCGTGGCTGGGTCTGGGTGCTGGATGCTTGCGGGGCCTGGGCATCTTGCGCAGTCTTGGCCGTCATTTCGATCCGGTGCTCTTCGAACGCCGCGGAGCGTGCAGCGTTATGCGCGACGAAAGTCTGCGATTCTTCCGCCATCGCCAATGGCGACAGGAACAAAGAGGACAAAACGAAAGCGCTGGCAATACCCATACTGTTGGACATCTTTAAAACCTTCTTGCTTGGCAAGTGCTGTTTGGTGCGGGCAAAGATAAGGATCTGGAGCGAAGGGAAAAAGAGCGGATTCATGAAAGGACTGTTGCGTCTATGGCAACAGTTGATTGGCCGCACCCACAAAGGAAAAGGGATCAGACGGGCAGGTGGATGCCGAAGGTATTCATCCCGTGGTCGCTGCGCACGAACACATCGCCGCCATGCATCAATGCAATCGCCTTGACGATGGCCAGTCCCAGGCCGTGATTGTTGCCGCTGTTGCTGCGCGAAGCATCGACCCGATAGAAGCGCTCGAACAGCCGTGGCAGGTGTTCACGGGCAATCGGCGAACCGGGGTTGGCGACGCCGATGCTGACCTGGTGTTCTTCGGCTTCAATGCGCACCTGAATCACCTGCCCGGGCGCCGTATGCTGCACTGCGTTGTTCAGCAGGTTGATCAATGCCCGGCGCAGGTGGGCGATCTCGATGCGCACTTGCGCGTCACCACTGACCTCAACCTGGACCTGAGCGTCTTCGAGAATGAAATCCAGATATTCCAGCGTCGTGGCTACCTCTTCGGCCAGCGAGGTGGAGGTGAGTTTGGTCGCCTTGCTGCCCTGGTCGGCACTGGCGAGGAACAGCATGTCGTTGATGATCGAACGCAGTCGCTCAAGCTCTTCGAGGTTCGATTGCAGCACTTCGAAGTAATGCTCGGCGGAGCGTCCACGGGTCAATGCGACTTGGGTCTGGCCGATCAGGTTGGTCAGTGGCGAGCGCAATTCGTGGGCGACGTCGGCATTGAACGACTCAAGGCGCGAGTAGGCTTGCTCGACCCGTTCCAGGGTCGAGTTGAACGAACTGACGAATTGATCGAGTTCCGGCGGCAGCGGTGACAATCGCAAGCGCCCCGAGCGCAATGGCGGGGCCAGGCGCTGCGCTTCCTGGGACAGTTTGATCAGCGGCTTGAGACCGATCCGCGCCACCCAGTAACCCAGTGCCGAGGCCAGCAGCACGCCGACGATCGCCAGGCTGATCAGCGCGATCAGCAGTTGATGCTGGGTATGGAAAAACGTTTCGGTGTCGATGGCGATCATGAAGCGCAGTGGTGGGCGCTGGTCCTTGGCCGGGAACTCGCTGACCAGCACTTTCAGCGGATATGGGTGGTCCGGCAGATGCATGTCCCTTGTGCCCAGCGGGCCTTGGGCAAAGGCGCGGACCTGTGGGGTCAGGTTGCCGTACTCATAGTGCGGATCGCCGCTGATGATCCAGAAACTGATGCGCTTGTCTTCTTCGCTCAGCAGATTGAGCTTGTTGTTGATCTTCACCCAATGCTCGGGCGTACCGTATCGGCCGACCGTGGACTCGAGCACGCTGTAGCGCGCATCGAGTTCAGCTTCTGGCAGCAGGCCCAAGCCTTTATCCACCTGTTGATAAAGTGCCCAGCCGATCAGCAGAAACACCAGCAGCGCCACCAGCGTGAACATCCCGCTCAGCCGCAAGGCGATTGAATTACTGGACACCACGGCTCTCCAGCACATAACCCATGCCGCGAATGGTGTGCAGCAGTTTCTCTTCGAACGGCCCGTCGAGCTTGGCCCGCAGGCGTTTGATCGCGACTTCGACGACGTTGGCGTCGCTGTCGAAGTTAATGTCCCAGACCATTTCGGCGATGGCGGTTTTCGAGAGGATTTCACCCTGGCGGCGGGCCAGCACACTGAGCAGCGAGAACTCCTTGGCGGTCAGGTCCAGCCGTGTGCCGCCACGTGTAGCCTTGCGGCTGATCAAATCTATCCACAGGTCGGCGATGCTCACTTGCACCGGTTCATGGCCGCCGCTGCGCCGGGTCAGCGCTTGCAGGCGTGCCACCAGTTCAAGGAAGGAAAACGGTTTGCCCAGATAGTCATCGGCGCCGTCACGCAGGCCCTTGATGCGATCCTCCACACGCTCGCGGGCGGTGAGCATAATCACCGGGGTTTGCTTGCGCGCACGCAGGGCGCGCAACACGCCGAAGCCGTCGAGGCCCGGCAACATCACGTCGAGGACGATCACCGCGTAGTCGCTCTCCAGCGCCAGGTGCAGGCCTTCGACCCCGTCCCGCGCCAGATCCACGGTGTAACCCTGTTCCGTCAGACCGCGGTGCAGATAATCCGCGGTTTTTTCCTCGTCTTCGATAATCAGAACGCGCATGACCCTGCCTCAGTCTGTGCTTGCCAGCGCTGGCACTGGCGAAGGTTTGGGCCTGTGAAACAACCGCTCCAGCCACAAGTATATGACCGGCGTGGTGAACAGCGTCAGAGCCTGGCTCACCAGCAAGCCGCCGACCACCGCGATCCCCAGGGGCTGGCGCAACTCGGCGCCGGTGCCGTAGCCGAGCATCAGCGGCAGGGCGCCGAGCAGGGCGGCGAGGGTGGTCATGATGATCGGCCGGAACCGCGTGAGACAGGCCTTGAAGATCGCTTCTTCAGGCGACAATCCGGCATTGCGCTGCGCTTCGAGGGCGAAGTCGATCATCAGGATGCCGTTTTTCTTGACGATACCGATCAACAGCACCAGGCCGATCAAGGCCATGATCGAAAAGTCCTGGCCGCAAATCCACAGCATGATCACCGCGCCGAGGCCCGCCGATGGCAAGGTGGAAATGATCGTCAGCGGATGGACGAAGCTCTCGTAGAGCACGCCGAGAATGATGTACACCGCCACCAGTGCCGCCAGAATCAGCCACGGCTGGCTGGCCAGAGAACTCTGGAACGCCTGGGCCGCGCCCTGGAAATTGCCGCTGATGGCGCTCGGCATACCGATGTCGGCCTTGGCCTGGTTGAGCATGATCACCGCATCGCCCAACGCCACGCCCGGCGCCAGGTTGAACGACAGGTTGGCGGCCGGGAACATGCCGTCATGGGCGATGGACAGCGGGCCGACGGTCGGCGCGTCGAATTTGGCCAGGGCTGACAACGGCACCATTTGCCCGCTCAGGGGCGAGCGCAGGTAGAAATAGTTGAGGCTTTCGGCCTTGCCGCGCTGTTTGGTGTCCAGCTCCAGAATCACGTTGTACTGATTGACCTGGGTCTGGAATTCGTTGATCTGGCGCTGGCCGAATGCATCGTACAGGGCTTCGTCGACGTCGCTGGCGGTCAGGCCGAAACGCGCCGCCGCGCTGCGGTCAATGCTGATGTGGGTAATGCTGCCGCCCAGTTGCAAATCGTTGGAAATGTCGCGGAATGCCGGGTTGGCGCGCAGTTTTTCCGTCAGGCGCTGGGTCCAGGTGCTGAGTGTGCCGCCGTCGTTGCTCTTGAGTACGTATTGGTACTGGGCACGGCTTGGGCCGGAGCTGAGGTTGATGTCCTGGCCGGCGCGCAGGTACAGGACGATGCCCGGCACTTTCATCAGTTGCGGACGAATCCGGTCGATGAACTGACTGGCCGAGACATCGCGGTCGCTGCGTTTTTTCAGGGTGATCCAGAAGCGGCCGTTGGCGATGGTCTGGTTGCTGCCGGATACCCCGACCGAGTGCGAGAACGTTTCCACCGCAGGGTCGGCGGCGACGATTTCCGCCATTGCCAGGTGTTTTTTCACCATGTCGCCGTAGGAAATGTCGGCAGCGGCTTCGGTGGTGCCGAGGACGAAACCGGTGTCCTGGATCGGGAAGAAACCTTTCGGGATCAGAATGTACCCGGCAACGGCCAGGCCCAGTGACAGGCAGAACACGCCAATCATCAAGCGCTGATGGGCGAGGGCGCGGCGCAGGCCTTTTTCGTACCATGCCAGCAGACGCTCGCCAAAGCCCGGTTTGTCGTGGGCATGATGTACTGGCGCGCGCATGAACAGCGCGGCCATGGTCGGCGCCAGGGTCAGCGACACCACCACGGAAATCAGGATGGTCGAGGTGGCGGTCAGGGCGAATTCCTTGAACAACCGTCCGACCACGCCACCCATGAACAGCAGCGGGATGAACGCCGCCACCAGCGAAAAACTGATCGAGACAACGGTGAAGCCGATCTCGCCCGCACCCTTGATCGCCGCTTCGCGCATGCCGTCGCCGGCCTCCAGGTGCCGGTGAATGTTTTCCACCACCACGATCGCATCGTCGACCACAAAGCCCACGGCCACCACGATCGCCACCAGCGTCAGGTTGTTCAGGCTGAATCCCATGACGTACATCAGCGCAAAGCTGGCGGTCAGCGAAACCCCCAGCACCGCCGAGACGATCAGGGTCGCCGACAACTGGCGCAGGAACAGCGCCATCACCGCCACTACCAGCATGATTGCAATCAGCAGGGTGATTTCCACTTCATGCAGCGAGGCACGGATGGTCTGGGTGCGGTCGATCAGCGTCTTGACCTGCACCGAGGCGGGGAGCATCGCTTCCAGCGCCGGCAAGGCGGCCTGGATGCGGTCCACGGTTTCGACGATGTTGGCCCCCGGCTGGCGGAAGATCACCAGGTTCACCCCCGGTTGCGTGCCCGCCCAAGCCTGTACGTAGGCATCTTCCGAACCGTTGACGACTTTGGCGACGTCACGCAGATGAACGGGTGCGCCGTCCTTGTAGGAAACAATCAGCTGGCTGTAGTCCTCCGGGTGGAACAACTGGTCGTTGGTGGACAGGGTCGAGATGCTCGATTCCCCGTACAGCGCACCCTTGGCCAGGTTGAGGCTGGTCTGCTGGATCGCCAGGCGGATGTCGGCGAGGGTCAGGCCGATGGCCGCGAGTTTGTCCGCCGAAACCTGGACGCGAATCGCCGGACGCTGCTGACCGGTGATGGCGACCTGGCCTACACCGTCGACCTGACTGAGCTGACGGGCCAACAGGGTTTCCGTCAGGTCGCTGAGCTCCGGGCCGGGCATCAGCGAGGAGTTGACGCTGAGGATCAGCACCGGGCTGTCGGCCGGGTTGACCTTGCGCCAGGTCGGCAGGTTCGGCATGTCCTTGGGCAGCTTGCCCGCGGCAGTATTGATCGCCGCCTGCACTTCCTGGGCGGCGGTGTCGATGCTCTTGTCGAGGGTGAATTGCAGGGTCAGGTTGGTCGAGCCCAGTGCACTGCTCGAGGTCATCTGGGTCACGCCGGGAATGGCGCTGAATTGCACTTCAAGGGGCGTGGCCACCGAGGAAGCCATGGTTTCCGGGCTGGCGCCGGGCAGTTGCGCGGCCACCTGGATGGTCGGGAACTCTGCTTCCGGCAACGGCGCTACCGGCAGGCGCGGAAACGCTATGACGCCCAGCAGCACCAGGGCGAACGTCAGCAGGACCGTGGCCACCGGGTGGTCGATGCACCAGGCTGATATCGAACCGTGGCCCTTCATTGCGCCGCCTCCGATTGCACCACTTGCGACGGCTCGGTCAGTACTTGCACGGTGGCGCCGGGCTTGAGCCGCGACTGACCATCGCTGACCAGCACATCACCGGGCTTCACGCCTTTGATGATGTCCTGGCCGCTGCCTTGATAGACCATCTGCACCTGCACGGCTTCGACTTTGTCGCCATTGACCCGGTACACGAAGTGCTGGTCCAGACCGCGTTGTACGACGGTCGGCGGTACCACCAGCGCATCTTTGTCCAGGGCAGTCTGAATCTTTACCGTCACCAGCAGGCCTGGCCACAGCTTCTGCCCCGGATTGTCGAATTCGGCCTTGGCGCGGATGGTGCCGGTGCTGGCGTTGATCTGGTTGTCGATCAGGGTCAGGTGACCTTCGCCGAGCAGGTTGCCGGTTTCACCGTCGGTGTCGGCGCCGATATAGGCCTTGACCTGGGCGTGCTGTGGGTCGTTGATCAGGCCCTGCAAGGTCGGCAGCATTTGCTGCGGCAGGGAAAATTCTACGGAGATGGGGTCGATCTGGGTCACGGTGAACAGGCCTTGGGCGTCGCTCATGCGCAGGAAGTTGCCTTCGTCGACTGTGCGAATACCGACACGACCACTGACCGGGGAGTGTATTTGTGTGTAGGAAAGCTGTACCTCAGCGGAATCAATCGAGGCCTGGTTGCCTTGGGCGGTGGCCTTGAGTTGATTGACCAGAGCCTGTTGCTGATCGTAGGTCTGCTTGGACACCCCGTCGTCGACGCTGAGCAATTTGTAGCGTTTGAGGTTGACCAGCGCCACTTGCAGTTGGGCCTGGTTTTCGCCCAGTTGTGCCCGGGCCTGGTCGAGACTGGCGCGGATCGACCGGTCGTCGATGGTGGCCAGCAGATCACCTTTTTTCACCAGTTGGCCTTCCTTGACCAGCAGTCTGGTGAGGATGCCGTCGATTTGCGGACGGACTACGACGCTGTGCAGGGACAGTACCGAACCGATGCCGCTTACGTAACGTGGCACGTCTTTTTCTGCCACGGCGACCACTCGCACGGGGATGGCCGTGGGGGCGGCGAGCTTGGCCTTGGCCGGTTTGGTGGCATACCACAGGCCCAGCGCTGCCAGGACGATCAGAAGGGCGACGAGCAGAGCGGGTTTTTTCTGGATTCGCATGCGAGTGGGGCGCCGGGGCTGGGTGGTCGGTAGGTAAGTGGGTATTTTCCTTTATAAACCTGTTTGCCGGTCAGGAGGGTGACGGCTAACTGACGGCGCTGTCAGTTTGGCTTTGGCGGCCTCTGGGCCGACCATATTCTTGGTTGACCGTGTATATATCCGTTTTTTGGGTTGTGGCGGCTGGTGGTTTCGCCCTTACGGCGACTCACTTTTTTTACAAGCGCCTAAAAAAAGTAAGCAAAAAAACGCTCGCCCCGAACGTCCGGCCCCTCGCCAGGGCTCGGGGTTCCTTCGCTCCGGCATTCATCCGGGGGCATTGCCCTCCGGTCGGCTGCGCGCGACCTGCATGCAATGAGTTCGACTGCGTCGAACGGCGCTGCGCGCCCATCCCCGGATGAACACCTCCACTCAGCCTGCCGAGGGGGCGGGTGGATCAAGATCAAGAGCGGCAGGCGAGCTAACGCTCGGCCTTGTAGGAGCGAGCTTGCTCGCGATGGACGTCAACGATGACGCGGGCTGTCTGAATACCCGCGGTGTCCTGGTGTTTTTCGCGAGCAGGCTCGCTCCTACAGGGGGGAACGCGTTCAGTTGTGGTCAGGTCGGCTGTCAGGCCGCCTCGCTTTTGCTTTGGCTTTTGATCTTCTTGCCCCCTCGAGAGGCCCACGGAGCAGGACCGGAGCGAGGGAATGCCGAGCCTTGGCGAGGCACCGAACGTAAGGGGCAAAGCGCTTTGGTTACTTTCGCGCTCTTCGAAAGTGACCCGCCGTAAGGGCGGAACCAATAGCCGCCGTTACCGCAGAAACGGATATGTACACAAAAACAACGTCGCCAGACACAAAGCCTTCGCGAGCAGGCTCGCTCCCACAAAGGCTCAATTCGCCACCCGAACCCCACCCAGGCTCCCGCTCAATTCATACGCCGCCAATTCAGCCTGATGCGCCGCGAGCAATTCCGGCAACGATCCACGCAAGTACTCGACCCAGGTCTTGATCTTCGCGTCCAGGTACTGGCGCGACGGGTAGATGGCGTACAGGTTCAGTTCCTGCGAGCGGTACTTGGGCATCACGCGCACCAGAGTGCCGTTGCGCAGGCCTTCTATCGCGGCGTACAGCGGCAGGACGCCAACGCCCATGCCGCTGATGATCGCGGATTTCATCGCGTCGGCGGAGTTCACCAGAAACGGTGAGCTGTTGATGGTGACCATTTCCTGGCCTTCAGGGCCGTCGAAGGCCCATTTCTCCAGCGGAATCACCGGGCTGACCAGGCGCAGGCAGGCGTGGTTGAGCAGGTCGCTGGGTTTTTGTGCGCAGCCGTTGGCTTTGACGTAGGCCGGCGAGGCACAAACGATGCTGTAGGTGATGCCCAGGCGCTGGGAGACGAAACCCGAATCCGGCAGTTCGCGGGCGAGGACGATGGACACGTCGTAACCCTCGTCGAGCAGGTCAGGCACGCGGTTGGCCATGGTCAGGTCGAAGGTCACGTCCGGGTGGGTCTTGCGGTAGCGGGCGATGGCGTCGATCACGAAGTGCTGGCCGATGCCGGTCATGGTGTGCACTTTCAGTTGCCCGGCCGGGCGTGCGTGGGCGTCGCTGGCCTCGGCTTCGGCTTCTTCGACGTAGGCCAGGATCTGTTCGCAGCGCAGCAGGTAACGCTTGCCGGCTTCGGTCAGGGCAATGCGGCGGGTCGTTCGGTTGAGCAGGCGGGTTTGCAGGTGGGCTTCCAGGTTGGAGACCGCGCGCGAGACGTTGGCCGTGGTGGTGTCCAGTTGTATGGCGGCGGCGGTGAAGCTGCCGGCTTCGGCCACGTAACTGAAGGCGCGCATGTTTTGCAAAGTGTCCATGGGGTGCTCTCGGGTGCGATGGCAAATTGTGACACGAAGTTTCGGGGTCGGTGACCCCCTACCTACGGATTATCTCGTTTACGGTAACAAAGATTCACAGGAATCCCAGCTTATCGCCCTTCAGGCCGCCCCCTAGAATTGCGCAACTTGGGCAACCGGGGCTCGACCCACCGCATAACCTGTGGGAGCGGGCTTGCTCGCGAAGACGGTCTGACATTCACCATCAATGTCGACTGATGTACCGCTTTCGCGAGCAAGCCCGCTCCCACAAAAGCGGAACTCCTGTTTCCAGAAAATCTCGTACCTCTCCCTATTTCAGGAAATCGCAGCAGTGCCGCGTCGCATCAGCAGAGCGCTTCAGCCGCTCAGTTTTTTGGCTTTAACCCTGGCAATCAGCGGCTGCATCGGAACCGGAGGTATTGCCCCGCAGGACAAAGCGCTGGAGGCCAATTCGCTGGCCACCGACGAAGCGATCCAGAGCGCCGCGCAAGATGCGCACTGGCCCACCGCGCAATGGTGGCAGGCCTATGGCGACCCGCAACTGAACCGCTGGATCGACCTCGCCCTGCAAGGCAGCCCGAGCCTGGCCATGGCCGCCGCCCGGGTACGTCAGGCCAGGTCCATGGCCGGCGTGGCGGAAGCGGCCGAGTCGCTGCAAATCAACGGCGAGTCCACCCTCAAGCGTCACAACTGGCCTACCGACCAGTTCTATGGCCCCGGCAAGCTGGCCAACAGCACCACCTGGGACAACAACGCCGCGCTGGGTTTCAGTTATGCCCTCGACCTCTGGGGCCGCGAAAGCAATGCCACCGAGCGCGCCGTCGACATGGCGCACATGACCGTCGCCGAGGCCCGTCAGGCCCAGCTCGAATTGCAGGACAACATCGTCCGGGTCTACATCGAGCTTTCGCTGCATTACGCACAGCGGGACATCGTCGAAGCGACCCTGAAGCAGCAACAGCAGATTCTCGATCTGGCACAGAAGCGCCTGAATGGCGGCATCGGTACCCATTTCGAAGTCAGCCAGGCTGAAACACCGTTGCCGGAAACCCACCGCCAGATCGATGCCCTCGACGAAGAAATCGCCTTGAGCCGCAACCAGCTCGCCGCTCTCGCCGGCAAGGGCCCGGGGGAAGGCGCGCAGTTGCAGCGGCCAACGCTGTCGCTGGGTGCGCCACTGAAACTGCCGTCTGCGCTGCCGGCGCAGTTGCTCGGGCAGCGCCCGGACGTGGTTGCCAGCCGCTGGCAAGTGGCGGCGCAGGCGCGGGGCATCGATGTCGCCCATGCCGGTTTCTACCCCAACGTCGACCTGGTCGGCAGCCTCGGCTACATGGCCACCGGCGGCGGGGCGCTGGAGTTCTTGACCGGCAAGAAGCTCAACTACAGCGTGGGTCCGGCGATTTCGTTGCCGATCTTCGATGGCGGACGTTTGCGCGCTGAGTTGGGCGAAGCCTCCGCCGGGTACGACATCGCCGTGGCCAAGTACAACCAGACCCTGGTCAATGCCCTGAAAAACATCTCTGACCAGTTGATCCGCCGCGAGTCCATGGACAAGCAGCAGGCTTTCGCCGCCGAGTCGGTGGCCACTGCGCAGAAGACCTACGACATCGCCATGATCGCCTACCAGCGTGGCCTGACCGACTACCTCAACGTGCTCAACGCCCAGACCCTGCTGTTCAAGCAGCAGCAAGTGCAGCAGCAGGTTCAGGCGGCGCGCTTGAGCGCCCATGCGGAACTCGTGACGGCGTTGGGCGGTGGGCTCGGTGCCGGCAATGACGTGCCGAACACCGAACAGACTCAAGTGCCGAAAACCCCGAGCCTTTTGCGTTGAACACGAACCCTGTGGGAGCGGGCTTGCTCGCGAAAGCGGTTTGTCAGACGGAAAAAATGCTGACTGATACTCCCTCTTCGCGAGCAAGCCCGCTCCCACAGGTCCTGAGTCTGATCTTTATTTTTTTGAGCAGGATTTGATGACTCCCTTGCCCGCACCCTTGCGCTGGCTGTATTCCCTGGAATGGCGCCGGGGGTTCTTCGACTGGGCACGCAGCGACGGCGTGACCTGGGTCTACATTTTCAAGGTGCTGTTCGCGGCATTCCTGACGCTATGGCTGGCCATGCGCCTGGAACTGCCGCAACCGCGCACGGCGATGATCACCGTGTTCATCGTCATGCAGCCGCAAAGCGGCCATGTGTTCGCCAAGAGCTTCTATCGTTTTCTCGGCACCCTGGCCGGTTCGTCGGTGATGGTCGCGTTGATTGCGCTGTTTGCGCAGAACACTGAACTGTTCCTCGGTTCGCTGGCGATCTGGGTCGGTATCTGCACGGCCGGCGCCGCCCGCTGCCGCAACTTCCGCGCCTACGGTTTCGTCCTTGCCGGATACACCGCGGCGATGGTCGGCTTGCCCGCGCTGGCCCATCCGGAGGGGGCGTTCATGGCGGCAGTCTGGCGGGTGCTGGAAATCTCGTTGGGCATTCTCTGTTCGACCCTGATCAGTGCCGCCATCCTGCCGCAATCGGCTAGCGCGGCAATGCGCAATGCCTTGTATCAGCGCTTTGGCGTGTTCGCCCTGTTCGTCACCGATGGCTTGCGCGGACGCAGCCGGCGTGAGGCGTTTGAGGCCGGTAACGTGCGTTTCATCGCCGAAGCCGTGGGCCTGGAAGGCTTGCGCAGCGTCACTGTTTTTGAAGACCCGCACATGCGTCGGCGCAATGGCCGGCTCAGTCGCCTGAACAGCGAGTTCATGGGCATCACCACGCGCTTCAATGCCTTGCACCAGTTGCTCGAACGCTTGCGCAGCAGCGCGGCGGACACCGTGGTGGCGGCCATCAAGCCGGGTCTTCAGGACCTCGCCGAGTTGCTCGACGGCTTCAGTGGTCGTGCCCTGACCAGCGCCGATGCGGCACGCCTGGTCGCGGTGCTGAGCGCCTACAAGGAAGGCTTGCCGGCGCGAGTGCGCTGTCTGCGGGCAACGTTCCAGCAGGGCGATCCGAGCGATGCCGAACAACTGGATTTCCACACCGCGTACGAGCTGCTCTATCGCTTTGTCGACGACCTGCACGGTTATGCACAGACCCACGCATCCCTGGCCGATCACAGTCACGAACGGGAACGCTGGGACGAGCCGTTCACCCCGCAAACCAACTGGATGGCCGCTGCGGCATCGGGGATTCGCGCAGCATTCATCCTGGTGGTACTGGGCAGCTATTGGGTGGCAACCGCCTGGCCGAGCGGGGCGACCATGACCCTGATCGCCGCTGCGACCGTGGGCTTGTCCGCCGCCACCCCGAACCCGAAACGCATGGCCTTTCAAATGGCGTGCGGGACATTGCTCGGGGCGCTGATCGGCTTCGTCGAGATGTTTTTCATCTTCCCGTGGATCGACGGATTTCCGTTGCTGTGCGTGATGCTCGCACCGGTGATCGTGCTGGGCTCGTTCCTGACTTCGCGGCCGCAATATGTCGGTGTCGGCCTGGGCTTGCTGATCTTTTTCAGCACCGGTTCGGTGCCGGACAACCTCACGGTCTACAACCCCTACACCTTCATCAACGACTACATCGCCATGGTCCTCGGCATGCTGGTGTGCGCAGCGGCCGGGGCGATCATTCTGCCGCCCAATAGCCGCTGGTTGTGGCGCCGGCTGGAGCAGGACCTGCGCGCTCAGGTGGTGTACGCCATCAGCGGCAAGCTCAAGGGTCTGGCGTCGAGTTTCGAAAGTCGCACCCGCGACCTGGTGCATCAGGCCTACGGCTTCGCGGCGGGTCAACCGCAAGTGCAGCGGGACTTGCTGCGCTGGATGTTCGTGGTGCTGGAAGTCGGCCACGCGATCATCGAGTTGCGCAAGGAGCAGGCGATACTGCCGGTGCATCCGGCCTATGCCGAATCCCAGCCATGGCGCCAGGCGATCCGGGTGATGGGGCGTGCGCTGGTGCGGCTGTTCCTGCAACCGAACGGCAGCAACCTCGAGCGTGCGCTGATCGCCGTCGATCACGCGATCAGTCGTGTGCAGTCCACCGACGAGCCCTTCGCTCCCCATTTCGATACCTCGGCGTTGCGCCGGGTGAAGAGCTACCTGCACTTCATCCGCACCTCTCTGCTCGATCCGCAATCACCGCTCGCCGGCTACATGCATGCCAGTGCCAGCGGCAAGCCACAAGGACTTGAACATGCCTCGTGAAATCGCCTTCCACGGCGTGTACATGCCGACCATGACCCTGATGTTTTTCATTGCGGCGGCACTTGCCTGGGCACTGGACCGGTTCCTCTCCGGGTTCGACCTGTACCGCTTCTTCTGGCACCCGGCGTTACTGCGCCTGAGTCTGTTTATCTGTCTGTTCGGCGCCATGGCGCTGACTGTCTACCGTTGACTCTCTATCACTGAGAATGCCCCGATGAAAAAGTTTTTCAGCCTGCTCGCGACCCTGTTGGTGCTGGCCCTCGCGCTGTGGATCGGCCGCTCCTTGTGGGAGCACTACATGAACACGCCGTGGACCCGTGACGGCCGCGTGCGGGCCGACATCATCAACGTTGCCGCCGACGTCACTGGCGAGGTGGTGGACGTGCCGGTGCGCGACAACCAGTTGGTGAAGAAGGGTGATTTGCTGATGCAGATCGACCCCGAACACTACCGCCTCGCGGTGAAACAGGCGCAAAGCCTGGTGGCATCGCGCAAGGCGACCTGGGAGATGCGCAAGGTCAACGCCCATCGTCGCGCCGATATGGACAACCTGGTGATTTCCCGGGAAAACCGCGACGACGCCAGTAATCTCGCCGACTCGGCCCTGGCTGATTACCAGCAGGCCCAGGCGCAACTGGAAGCCGCCGAGCTCAACCTCAAACGCACTGAAGTGCGCGCAGCGGTAGACGGCTACGTGACCAACCTCAACGTGCATCGCGGCGACTACGCGCGCATCGGCGAGGCGAAAATGGCCGTGGTCGACATGAACTCGTTCTGGGTCTACGGCTTCTTCGAAGAAACCAAGCTGCCCCACGTGCGCGTGGGTGATAAAGCCGACATGCAACTGATGAGCGGTGAAGTGCTCAAGGGCCATGTTGAAAGCATCTCGCGCGGCATCTACGACCGCGACAACCCGGAGAGCCGCGAGCTGATCGCCGATGTCAACCCGACCTTCAACTGGGTACGACTGGCGCAGCGGGTGCCGGTGCGCATTCACATCGATGAAGTGCCGGAGGGCGTGCTGTTGGCGGCGGGGATTACCTGTACGGTAGTGGTTAAGCAGGATGGTGGGGCTTAGCTGTCGGACCGGTTCGCCTGCTTCGCGAGCAAGCCCGCTCCCACATTTGATCTCCTTCGTGCGCAAATCTTGAGCTCACTGAAGATCCAGTGTGGGAGCGGGCTTGCTCGCGAAGGGTACAACGCGGTCCGTCAGGCAGGCGTCGCGCGTTACTCCTTGCAAAACGTCTCATGCAGATGCCGCCAGATCACCCGGCCATCCGTCTGTTTTTCAAACACGACCGTGGAGCGACGATCCGAGTGCAGCCCGGTCGCATCGGTCTGTTGCTCGCGGTAACTCACGGTCGCGCCGCCATCGTGCAGCGCGATGCCACGCAACTCGCTGAGCGCGATGCGGAACCCGAGCTTCTTGCCGCCCGCCAACGTGAACAATTCGTTCAGCGCGTCAAAATCCAAAACCCGACCGAGCGGCGAGACCATGGAAAACTGCGGCGAAAAACGGGTCAGCAGTTGTTCGAGTTCGGACATGTCCTGTTCTTCGGCCAGCCATTGTTCGATGGCCACGTGGGCCTGGATCACTTCGTCGAAGTATTCGGTGTAGTCGGTCATTGTGCTGTTACCTGAAGTTTTGTAGGGACTGTGCGGGCCTCTTCGCGAGCAAGCCCGCTCCCACAATTGATTGTGTTTCTTCAGGAACAACTCGGTCAAATGTGGGAGCGGGCTTGCTCGCGAAGGTGTCGACGCGGTCTCAGAGCTGCCCACGCAACCCGAACCGCTTCATCAACCCGGATTCGAGCAAGCCCTTGGGCAGCAACGTTGCCATCAGCGGCAACGCACGACTGCCATTGCCGAGACGAAGCAACCGTGGCGGTTTGGCCTGCTGCACAGCCTTGAGCAATCCGGCGGCAAACTCGCTGGCCGGAGTCGGCTTGTCCTGGGAAGCCCTGGCCCGGGCGCGTATGCCTTCGCGCAGGGGAAACCACGGCGATTGTTCACTGATCAGTTGTTCGGCTTCGTGGCCGGCATTTTTGGCGAAACAGGACGCGATGGCCCCCGGCTGGACTTCCATGACCCGCACGCCGAACGGCGCCAGTTCCATGCGCAAGGCATCGCTCAAGGCATGCACGGCAGCTTTCGAGGCACAGTAGGCACCGGCAAAGGGCGTGACCAGTACGCCGGACACGCTACCGATATTCACCACCAGCCCCTTGGCCCGACGCAGCACCGGGAACAAGGCGCGGGTGACGCCGACGATGGCGAACACATTGGTTTCGAACTGGCGCTGCATGGCTGGCACACCACCATCGAGCAGCGGCCCCATGGCGCCATACCCTGCGTTGTTGACCAGCACATCGAGGCCACCGGCCTGTTGGTTGATTCGCTCGCTCAAGGCTTCGAGCGCCGCGGCGTCGTTGACATCCAGTTGCACGGCCGTGAAGCCGGCGGCGGTGAGTGCCGCGACATCTTCGGCCTTGCGGGCACTGGCCCAGACTTCATAACCGGCGACCTTGAACGCATCGGCAAGGGCGCGGCCAATGCCGCTGGAACAACCGGTGATCAACGCAACGGGCATGGCGCATTCCTTGTGCAAAAAAATGGAGGAAGGATCAGTCGGAAAAACTACCGTGCAATCGCTCGGCGCGAAACTCCAGCGTCTCCGGACGGTAGCCTGGGCGCAATGGCGGCAGCGGCAAGCAGTCTTCCCAGTTGCCACCGGCCTGCAATTCGCCGGGGCCACGATAGCGCGGGGCGGTGTACTGATTGTCGGCCAGGTTCACGGTGTCGCCCGGTGCATAAGCCGCGACCCGCCAGCGCAGTTCCGTCAGCGGCACGTCATTGCCGTTGTTCAGGGTCAATTGCAAGGGACGGTCGGCGGGACATTTATGCGGCGCGTAACTGATGCGCAACTCCAGGCGTTGCAGTTGCTTGAGTTCGCGGTGGTCCATCCAGATGACCCAGGTCGCGACAATGCCCAGCCCCACGGCGGCGGCCATGGAAACGGGCAAGGCCTTGGCCGGATAGCGCAGCAACAGGATCAGCCAGGTGATGACCAGCAGGACGCCGATGAACATGACGTAGATCTCGGGAATAGAGAGGGTCATCCTACCTAAGCGCAGGTGGGGTTGGCGATGGGCGAGATTTTTTGCGGCGGATGTAATGGCCTCTTCGCGAGCAAGCCCGCTCCCACAATTGATTGTGTTTCTTCAGGAATGACTCGGTTAGATGTGGGAGCGGGCTTGCTCGCGAAGACGCCAGCGCAAGCAACACAAATTTCAGGCAAAAAAAGCCCCCGGTCCAATCCGCTGCGGATAGGGAACGCAGCGGGTGGATCGAGGGCTTAATGTCTACAGATGTTTACTGCGCGATAGTCTTCACCGAAACCCCACGCTCAACCGGTGTCGACCGCCCGTAGATATCCTCGAACCGCTCGATATCGTCCTCGCCCAGATAGCTACCGGACTGCACTTCGATGATCTCGAGTGGAATCTTCCCCGGATTACGCAAACGATGCACCGAAGCAATCGGAATATAGGTCGACTGGTTCTCGGTCAGCAGGAACACGTTCTCGTCGCAGGTCACCTCGGCGGTGCCGCTGACCACGATCCAGTGTTCGGCGCGGTGGTGGTGCATTTGCAGCGACAGGCACGCGCCCGGTTTGACCGAGATGTGCTTGACCTGGAAGCGGCCGCCCATGTCCACCGAGTCGTAGGAGCCCCACGGACGGTAGACCTCGCAGTGGTTCTGGGTTTCGCTGCGGCCCTGTTCGTTGAGGGTGTTGACCATCTGTTTCACGCCTTGGACCTTGTCCTTGTGGGCGATCATCATGGCGTCCTTGGTTTCGACCACGACGATGTTTTCCAGGCCGATCACCGACACCAGTTTACCGTTGCCGTGGATCATGCAGTTGCGGCTGTCCTGGATCACCACGTCGCCTTTGCTGACGTTGCCGTTGGCGTCTTTTTCATTGACTTCCCACAGTGACGCCCAGCAGCCGACATCGCTCCAGCCGGCGGTCAGCGGCACGACGCAGGCGCGTCGGGTTTTTTCCATTACCGAGTAGTCGATGGAATTGTCCGGGCAGCAGGCGAAGGTGGCTTCGTCGAGGGTGATGGTGTCGGCATCCTGCTTGCTGCGTTCCAGGGTCAGCACGCAGGTGTCGTAGATGTCCGGATCGTGCTTTTTCAGCTCTTCCAGGAAGCGGCTGGCGCGGAACAGGAACATGCCGCTGTTCCAGAAGTAACCACCGGACTGGACGAACTCGGTGGCGCGCTTCACGTCGGGTTTTTCGACGAAGTGCGAGACGCGGCTGACGCCTTCAGGCAGCAGCGAGTCGTTGGTCGACTTGATGTAGCCATAACCGGTTTCCGGCTTGGTGGCCGGCACGCCGAACAGCACCATTTCGCCGTTCTCGGCAGCGACGGTGGCCAGGGCCAGGGCGCGCTGCAGGGCTTTCTGGTCTTCCAGCACGTGGTCGGCCGGCAGCACCAGCATCAGCTCGTCGCGACCTTCGTTGACCAGCATCATCGCGGTCAGGGCCACGGCCGGCGCAGTGTTGCGACCGAACGGCTCCATCAGGATGCGCTGGGTTTCCAGTTTGCGCGCGGCCAACTGCTCGTTGACGATGAAACGGTGGTCCTTGTTGCAGACCACGATAGGCGTGTCCATACCTTCGAACACCAGGCGTTCCAGGGTTTGCTGGAAGAGGGTGTGCTCGCCGGTCAGGGCCAGGAACTGTTTAGGGAACTGCTTACGGGAAAGCGGCCAAAGACGTGAGCCACTACCACCTGACAAGATCACCGGAATCATGTTGTTACTCCTTGAATATCGATTGGTTAGAGCTACCGCGTTTGTGTCGTTTCACTCTTGTTTTTGTTCCGTGTCCGGATTGACGCCCCGGATCAATGTGGGAGCGGGCTTGCTCGCGAAAGCGGTGTGTCAGTCGACATCGTTGGTGAATGTCAGACCGTATTCGCGAGCAAGCCCGCTCCCACAGAGGGATGCGTCAACCCGGAAAATTGATTAGCGCGTCGACACCGGGCGTTTCACCCAGACCGGCGACAGGCTGCTGCCGTTGCCGGTGACGTACAGCACCGCGGCTTCACCGCGTTCCAGGGCGACCGGTTTCACGTCGCCGACTTTGGTTGCGCCGTCATAGAGCGCCAGGCTGACTTTCACCGGGTTGATTTCACGTTCGCCACGGCCCTTGGCGGCTACGTTCGGGACCACGTCGGTCTTGCCGTCGGCGGTTTTCAGGGTCAGCGTCTTGTCGCTGAGGTTCTGTACGCGTACCAGGGACTTCTGCTTGTTCTTGAACGGCGGCTCCTCGATCAGTTGCGGTGCGCCGCTGGCGTTGTTGACCAGGGTGTAATAGTGATCGCCGGCCAGTTTCACCGGCAGGGTCTGGCTACCGACCTTGGCGCTGTAGTCACCGCCCGGCATGAAGCTGAAGTCACTGCTGGACAGTGGCGCGACGTCACTCAGGTTGGTGCTGCCGACGGTGGCGCTGACTTCGGCGTTGCTGGCGTTGTAGATGCGCACGAAGGTCGAGCCTTTCGGTGCGGTCGGGCCGTAGAGTGCTGCGTCGCCACCAGCGAAGGCCTGTATCGACAGCACGCTGAGGCCGGCAACCAGAGCAAAGCTTTTAGCGAGACGACGCGGAGTTGTAGTGAAAGTCATGGTGTACCTCTCTTTCAGTTTTGCGCCCGGTCGGGCGTCTCGGATTTGTTGTTGATGGCTACGTTTTGTTGGCGCGCGCCGGCTTGTTTAAGCTCTGCGACCCACTGCGGGTCGGCGTCGCCGATTTCGTTGTTCACGGGCAGATATCGTTCAGGAAACTCCCAGATCAGCACCTGTGGCGGGCTGTTCTTGAAGGCATCGCTTTTCAGGTAGCTGAGCATCGGCAGAATCGGGCCGTGGCCGTCTTCGGCGTAATTGACCACGTCACTGTGCAGGGCTTGCTTGAGCGCACCGACGAAGTTCCAGTTGGGGTTGGCGCTGTAGCTGGTGCCGATCAGGGCCACCGGCACTTCGGTGTTGGCGAACAGGGCATCGTCACCGGCCGGTTGGTCATCCGCTGCCACGGTGTTGCGCTTTTGCAGCGACTCTTGCGCCGGCATCAGGTTTTCGAACAGTGGGTCCAGCGGCAGGAACAGACGCAGGTCGCCCTTGTGGGTGATTTTCTCCGCAGGCTCGGTGACGAAACGCTGTGGCTCGCCGCTCAGCGGGTACTTGTCGGCGATGGTTTGGGCCAGGCGGTTGGCGGCGATCTCGGCGCCTTCCGGGGTCCAGTGGGTGTCGGTGCGCAGGAACACTTGCTGGCCATTCTGTTTGGCCTGTTGCAGCGGGCCGAGCAGGTCAGGGGCCGGAATCCGGTCGGCGGCCAGGCGCTGGTGGAAGTCCTTGTAGAGGTTGGCGTGGATGCTCGCCGGTTTCACTTCACCGAGGTGTTCCGGGTACAGGCGCACCTTGGCTGGCACCACTGCCATAACCAGTTGCACGCCTTTTTCCTTCAAGGTCTGGCGCACGCCTTCGACCAGCGCGTAGTTGCCTTGCAGGTTCAGTTCTTCGTTGACTACCGGGTGGAATTCTTCATCGCTGTACAACCACTGGTCGCGACCGAGCACCACGCCCGGACGACCTTCATTGAACAGTTTGAAATCCAGCGCGGCCCAAAGATTGGTGCCCAGGCGCTTGATCGGGAACTCGTCGTCGTAGTGCGTTTCCACGGCTTTGGTCCAGCGACCGTTGAGCACCGTCGCATCGGCGTTGGTGCTGAAGCCGAAGAAGCTGCGCACCGACCACAGACCGAGCACCAGCAGGGTCACCAGGAACAGCGCGATGTAGAAGATACGTAATGAGCGGGTCATGGTCAGATCCCTCAGAACTGGAAGTAAAGGAACGGCGAGAAGCTTTGCGCCGAGAGTTTGAGAATCGAGGCGATGAACAGCAGCAGCACCAGCGCACGCATCACGTAGCGCGACCAGTCAGCGCTCCAGTAGGCCGGTTGCACCTGGGCTTCGACGCCGACGGTGTAGCCAGGCTGATGGATGCTTGCCGGGTTATCCCCTGGCACGGCCTTGATCGTTCCGGCTGTAGCGGCGGCCGGGCCGTCGGCGTCGACGTTCTCGGCAGGCTTGGTCTTGACCGGTGGCTGATTGCTGTAGAAGTCGCGCAGGCCGAAGAACGCCAACGTCACGTAGGCCACGATCAGCGTTGCCACTTGCAGGCCGGTGAGGCTGGCCTGGTTGAGTTCCGACAGCGACCAGTCGCCGAAGCTGAACATCGCGCCATACATGCGCCCCGCAACGTGCAGGTTTTCCGCGCGGAAGATCACCCAGCCCATCACCACCAGCAGGAAGGTCAGTGCCCAGCGAATCGGGTTGAAGCTGCGTGGCGAGGTGTTCAGACCGATGGCTTTTTCAATCGCCAGCCAGGTGCCGTGCCAGGCGCCCCAGACGATGTAGGTGATGTTCGCACCGTGCCACAGACCACCGAGCAGCATGGTCAGGAACAGGTTGCGATAGGTCATCAGCGTGCCTTTGCGGTTACCGCCGAGGGTGATGTACAGGTAGTCACGCAGCCAGGTCGACAGGCTGATGTGCCAGCGCCGCCAGAACTCGGTGATCGACTGGCTGACATACGGCTGCTTGAAGTTTTCCATGAAGCGGAAACCCATCATCAGACCCAGGCCGATAGCCATGTCGCTGTAACCGGAGAAGTCGAAATACAACTGCGCGGTGTACGCCAGCGCGCCGAGCCAGGCATCGCCCGTGGTCGGGTTTTGCAGGGCGAAGCAGTGGTCGGCCACCACCGCCAGGGTGTCGGCGATGAAGACTTTCTTGATGAAACCCTGCATGAACCGCGTGCAGCCCTCGGAGAATTTGTCGAGGGTGTGGGTGCGGTTGTTGAACTGGTCGGCCAGGTCGCGAAAACGCAACACGGGGCCGGCGATCAAGTGCGGGAAGATCGCCACGAATGCCGCGAAGTCGATCAGGTTGCGGGTCGCCGGGGTGTCGCCACGGTAAACGTCGATGATGTAGCTGATGGACTCGAAGACGTAGAACGAGATCCCGATCGGCAGCAGCACGTGGGTCAGGATGAAAGGTTCCAGGCCCACCGATGTCATCATCGCGTTGATGCTGTCGACGCCGAAGTTGGCGTACTTGAAGTAGCCGAGGATGCACAGGTCGACGGCCACACCGAGCAGCAGCCAGCGCTGCGCCGGTTTGGTCCTGACCCCGGCGGCACCGACTTTCAGGCCGATCCAGTAGTTCCACAGCGTGACGCCGGCGAACAGCGCGAGGAAGTCCACACGCCACCAGGCGTAGAACACGTAGCTGGCAATCAGCAACAGCAAATTGCGATAGCGTTGCCCGCTCAGGTAGTACAAGCCGAGAAAGATCGGCAGGAACAAAAACAGGAACACGTTGGACGAAAAAACCATCCCGATCTCTCCTTGTTTGAATCAACAGTCAAGGGCCAACGGCCCCCCCAAACCCCCCAGGAAAATCTGGAGGGCGACACATCTTCACTGTGGGAGCGGGCTTGCTCGCGAAAGCGGTGTGTCAGTCGACATCAATGGTGAATGTCAGACCGCTTTCGCGAGCAAGCCCGCTCCCACAAGGGACAGCACTTGGCCTAAGAGCCTTTGCCTTTTTCATTGGCTGGGTCGTAGACCTTGGTCAGGTCGCCGCCGAGGCGGAAGGTCTTGAACGGCTGCATCTGGTGTTTCTTCGCCAGCACCTCGGGCGAGCAGGTGTAGAGCGAGCAGAACGGTTCGAGCCAGGCGAATTTCATGTCCTCTTTCAGGTCGGTCATGTCCTGTTCCTTGCCGTTCTTTTTCTCGAACTGGTCCGGGTCTTTCACCCCGGACAGCACCCGGTCACCCAGGCGCTTGAGCGCGCCATTGTTTTCCTGGCGCAGATCCACACCGTTGACCTGAGCGAAGCTGGCGATCATCGCCAGCGGCGGCAGGGCGTAGTTGTGGTAAGCCAGGGCCCGTTGCTGACGCTTGAGTTCGTTGGGCAGGTAGCCGTCGGCGTCGATCTGGTTGGCGCCGACCTTGTATTCCTTCACTGCCCAGTCGAACAGGTCGCGACGGTTGGTGGCGATGGAAGTGGCCATCACCGACCAGGCGGCCCAGTACGAGTGGTTGTTGGTCTGGTCGAGCGGCAGGTTGTCCCAGTCGCTGACCACCTGGTCGGCCATCTTGCTGAACCAGGCTTCGATCAACTGCGCTTGCTGTTGATGGGTGGCCAGCGGGTGGGAGTCGGAAAACTTCAAGCGGATATACGCCGAAGCCATGCTGCCCAGCGCCCATTTGCGCATCGACTTGCCGGTGTGGTTGAAGTCCTTGGACATCAGCGCGTCGGCCTGGGCCCAGGCGGTCAACCAGTCGAGCGTGCATTCCAGCTGTTCCGGGCGACCGTCACGCATGAACTGCATCACGCGCTTGCTGGTGCCGCGCTCGATCTTGGTGATGTCGGCGGTGCTCTCGCGGAAGGCTTTTTCCGACTGCACGTTCAGGGTCGCGCGGGCTTTGTCCGAGCCTTCGTACTTGCTGCGAAATTGCAACGAGCCGGTGTATGGCGTCGGCATCGCATCGCAGCCTTCGCTTTTGTCGCCCGTCTTGAATTTATCCACAGGCGCAAAATAGCCCTGGGGTGGACGCAGTGGCGCAGCCGCTTGCGTGGCCCCGGCGAACATCGCCAGGCTCAGGAGCGTCGGTGCCAACAGAGTTGAAAAGTTCGGATAGCGCATAGCAGACCTCATTGCCCGACCGAAGCAGTACGCTGCTCGGCGCCCGGGAATACGTTGCGTTTGCAGATTTTCGCTTCGACTTTCTGTGGTGCGGCACCGGCTTCGGGGCCCTGGACTTCAACGGCCAGCAGGTTCTGCGAGGCCCAGTCTTCATCCGTGCGCAATTCGAAAGCGAAACGCCCGTCAGTCTCGGAGGTTTCCGGTTTGTCGATCTTGATGTCCTCGTGGCGACCGTTCATGTACCAGAGGGTGGCTTGCAGGGTTTTCACCGAAGTGTCGGCGAAGCGGATGTCGACCTGGTGGCTGCTGTTGCGCAGGTCCATGTTCTTGCTGTTGACCATCAACTCGTTTTTGCCCGGCTTGAGCGTGGCGCTGCCGGACATCTGCGCATCCTTGCCTTCGCAACCGTTGTCCAGCAACGCCATCATCTGGCGGTAGATGGTTTCCTGGTCGAGGCGGTACAGCGGCGAGAATTCCCAGATGAGAATCTTCGGCGGGTTCTTCTGAAACTCGTCGCTGCCCAGGTACTGCAGCATCGAACCTTCCAGGCCGCCGCCGGGGAATGCCACGTTGAGGATGTCGGCACCGATGGCCTCTTCGAGGAACCCGGCGAAGTTGTAGTTCTTGCCGCTGTGGGAGGTACCCACGAGGGTGATTTGCGGATTGCCGGAATCGCCGAACAGATCGCCATCGCCCGCTTCGCCCTTCGGCTCGGTGGTGAACTGATCCATGTACTGGATCGCGTAGCTGGTGCCACAGAGTTGACCGGCCATGTTGTGCAGGGTTCCGGTCTTGCCCATGCGACCCGACTTTTTGGTCTCGAATTCGCGCTTGGGAATGTCGGCGAATTCAGGCAACTGCTTGACCTTCTCGGCGACGATTTTCGCCGTGCGCTGGGCACCGTATGGCGTCCAGTGCTGGTCGCCACGGAAGTAGAAATCGTGGGCGGGCAGGGTGTCGGGCAACGATTCGTTGGTCAGCGGCGAAAGGTCCGGGACCACATAACCCATCTGCGCGAAACGACCGAGCATGGTCTTGTAGTTCTGCAGCGCCTTGTCGTAGTCGAAGCTGGCTTTCTCCGCCGGGTTGAGCTTGTTGCGGTTCACCAGGCCACGGGTCGGCTGGTACACGATGACCAGTTCCACGCCTTTGCTCTTGAACGCATCGTGCAGTTGTTTCATGCGTTTGTAGCCGGCGGGCGTGGTGTCGAATTCGGTGCGCAGGTCTTCCTGGGTGCGGAACAACCAGTCGCCCTGGGCCTGTACCAGCGTGGTGAAGTTCTGCTGGTAACGGGTGGTGTAGTTTTTTGCATCGTGGGCGGCCGGGCACAGGCTGCAGCACGGTTCGGCACTGAACTTCGGTGCCTGGACTTCATCGGCACGCGCACCGCCGCTGGCCGCGAGAATGCCGGCGGTCAGGGCCGACAGGCTGAGTAATTTGATCAAGTGTGGGTGCATAAGATTGTCCTCAGTCCCGCATTTCGGTCTGGCGTTCGACAGGGTCGATCAGCACGGCTTTCTGCTGGCGCACCAGCAGGTCGAGAATTTCATCCTGACGATCGCCAAGGATGCCGGTGAAGCTGATGCCGCTGGATTTGGTCGGTGCGAGCATCGACACGCGATACAGCTCGACACTCAGCGGCGAGTCGATGGACAGCGGCCCGCTGCCGTTGGCCGCCAGCTCACCACCGACCACGATCAGCGACACCTGGGCGTCGAACGGGTCGAGCTTGATGTCACGGTCGGTGTTGCTCAGGTCCTTGATGTGCCCGTAGACGCCGGTCAGGCCGTTGGCCATGGCGACGTTTTCGTAGAGGCGAATGTTCACGCTGTTACGAATACGGATGCCGTGGCGCTTGTTGCTCAGCACACGGTTGCCCCACAACAGGTTGTCGGCACTCTCGTAGAGGGTGATGCCGTCGGTGTGGTTCTGGTAGATCTCGTTGTGGGCGATCAGGTTGTTCACGCTGTTACGGTCGATCACCAGCCCCGAGAGGTGGTTGTCGTAGCTGCGGTTGTTGAAGATGAAGCTGTCGTTGACCTCACGGGAAATAATGATCCCGTGCTTCTTCTTGGTCCCGTACACCGTGTTGTCGGCGATGATCAGACCATGGGAACGGTCGTGCGGGTCGATGCCGTAGACGATGTTGTCTTTGTAGGTGTTGCCCTTGACCACGAAGTCGCGGGTTTCATAGCAGTAGAAGCCGTACCACATGTCCGAGAATTCGGAGCCGACGATCCAGCCGGTCGGTTCAGGACGCTTGAGCACCTTGGCCATGTTCGGCGTGTACTGGGAAATACTCACGCCATAGGACTTACTGTTGGCGTAGCCGAAACTGGCGATCTTGCTGTTGGCGATGTAAGTCTCGGTGCCGCCCCAGGCGAGCAGGAACGGACGGAACTCCTTCGGAGAGTTGAACGTCGCCGGGCCGTTGTCCTTCTCGCGCCAGCCGGTGATTTTGGTGTCGCGCACGAACAGCTGGCCGTCGTTGACCAGGAACGAACCGGCCTCCTGGGACAGGCGCAGTTCCCGGGTCTGCTTGTCGATTTCCAGAATGCCGTGGCGACCGACCACGATCGGCAACTTCGCCAGGTAAACCCCTGGCGCGGTTTCGATGACGTACTTGGGTTGCTTCTTCGCCAGGTCCTTGAGGTTCATGTAGCCGTCGTCGACGAAGATCGCCTGAGGGATGCCGTGCTGACGCACCACCCACTCGGCCATCTTGTTGTCGCCGCCGATGAAGTCCTTCAGGGCGTCTTCCTGCATCATCCGGCGCACGCTGATTTTACCGGCCTTGCTGCGCACGATTTTCGCGGCGATGGCTTCGGCGGTGTAGCCCGAGACATCCGGCAGTTTCGGCGTGGCCAGTTCCAGCGGCGCGGTCGGTGCGCTGCTGACGGTATAGGTCTTGGCCTGTTGCAGTTCCTTGGCGATGGTGGCCGCGTGTGCCGGTTTGGCCGGCTCTACATTGGCCGGCTCTACATTGGCGAAGCCGGCCGAGCTTGCCAGCAGCATCGCGCCGGCCAACAAGGTGAGCGAACCTCGCTTCGAATTGTTCATGTCGGGCACTCCCTTCGCGGCTTGCATCAGAAGCGCCAGATCACGTCGATGAACGCGCGGTGCATATACGAATCGACTTCCTTGCCGTAGGCATCGCCCGGCTTGAACACACCGCCACGGAAGCGCACCAGGGCCGAAGGCTCATCGATGGACTGGCTCAACGCCGCTGGCAACAGGCCTTGCTTGAAGTACTTGGTGACCACCAGGTCCATCTCCTGACCGAGGTCTTTCTCGCCATCGTTCAGCGGCAGCGAAGTGCTGGAGAGGATTGCGCCAGTTACGTCGTCGGTGTTGTTCTCGACGGCGTTGATGCCATTGCTGCCGACCGGCTTGTTGCCGTCGACGCGCCAGAACTTGTGGTAGATCAGGCTGGCGTCGTATTCATCGTTGAGCATCCACGAGCCGAACAGGGTGGCGGTCTGCATGTTGTTCATTTCGCCACGGAAGGCTTCGCCGAAACGGTGTACCCGCGAGCGGGTGCCGGTGTAGTTCGAGCGATTGCTTTCCAGGCCGTTCTGTTGGTACTCGGCGCTGGCGCGGGCATAGGCGGCACCGACTTGCCATTGCGGGTCCAGGCGCAAACGCACGCCGACATCGGTGGCCCAACCGTTAAGGTCATCACCGTGCTTGGCTTCGGTCGGGCGTGTGCCATCGGCATTCAGCGGGTTGACCGTGTCGGTATCACCGCGCATGCCGGTGATGCTGCCCCAGTAGTTGACCGTGTTGGTGTTGCGCCAGTTGTAGGCATCACTGTCGGCGGTCAGGCCGATCCAGCTGATGTCGCCGTTCTGTTTCTTGTCCAGCGAATCGGCCGGCACACCTGGCTCCGGGAAGTCGAGCTTGCCGTTGTCATGGGTGTGATGACTGCGAATGCCGACCCAGTTGCCGGGCGTCCACTGATACGCGGCATCGGCGTAGGCGTGCAGGCGATCCTTGTCTTTCGGTGCCAGTTCCTTGAGGTCGGTGCGGTACTCGCTGAAGCGTTCGGCGATACCGACGTTGGCGCGCAGCAGGGTGGTATCGAAAGTCCAGTTCAGGGCTTCGATGTTGGTGTCGCGCCATTGGCCGTCGTCATTGCGCAGGCGTTGGCGACCGAGCTTGAGGATCTCGCCGGGGTAGGGCGTGAAGCCGCTGTAGCCGACCCAGAACTCGCGCATGGCCAGGTAGTTTTTCTTGGTCTCGCGATCACCGTTGTCGGTGGTCTGGGCACCATCGGACTGTTGCAGGGTGTCGGTCTCGATGATGTCGGTGGACGTCACCGCCTGACCCATGGCGTAGGCACTCCACGCGCCGCTTTCGCCGTAGACCCAAGGGCGCAGGTCGAGACCGACGCCATTGACGTCGCCACCCGGGGCGGTGCCGAGATCGCGGTCGTCTTCGGACTGACCGGTGATTTTCACTTCGAGGCCAAAGTTCTTGGTTTCAGTGATCGCAGCAAGCGTCGGGCAGGACCAGATCAGCGCGAATGTCAGGCCGATGCCGGCCTTCATGAATGGATTCAATTTCATTTGGATTCCTCGCTGGCTTCTTCTTGCAGGGCGTTCAGCTCCGGCGTGTTCGGGCTCAGGGCACCGCGCACGGCCTGTTCTTGTTTCAACAGGCGTTGGGCTTCGGCCAGCCGGTCGGGTGGCAGTTGCGTTTGGATTGTTTGCGCAAGCTCGGTGGCTTGCGGAGTGTTCTGGGTCAGGGCCAGTTGGCTGAAGACATAGGCATTGAGCGGATCAGGCTTGGTGCCCTTGCCTTGGGAAAACAGTTGGGCGATGGCGAAGTCGGCGCTGTTCTGGCCGTTGCGCGCAGCGGTCAACAGATGGTCGAGCGCTTTCTGCGGATAGACCTTGCCCAGGTAGCCACGGCGATAGATCTGCCCCAGGTAGTAATCGGCGGCGACTTCGCGGCCGACGGCTTTCTGGAAGTGCGCTTCGGCGACCTTGGCGTCGGCCGGCACCAGTTTGCCTTCGTAGTAGAGCTTGCCCAGCAACAGTTCGGCGCGGGGCTGGTCGGCGGCGCGACCGTTGTCCAGGTACTTCATCATCTGGTCGACGTCGCCCAGTTCGGGGAAGTCGTAGAGCAGTTGCGCAAGGGAGACCCACGAGGCCGGGTAGCCCGGTGCGATCGGTTCGAGCAGCGACTGTGCGGTTTTCTCGTCGGTCTTGCCCAGGGACGAATCGGCGAGCACGCGGGCGACGCTGTCGACGCGCTGCGCCGAAACGGTGCCGCGAGCGTGAGCCGCTTGCAGCTGTTTGATCAGCTCGGCCTGTTGCTCTGGCCTGGCCTGTTTCTGATAGACCGTGGCCAGCTCGACGTAGCAGATGTCGTTGGTGTTGAGCGCGGCCTTGCAGATTTTTTCCACATCATTCAGATGCTGGTCATAGGTGCCCTGGGTGCGATAGAGCAGCACTTGCGCCAGACCGGCTTCCGGTTTGTTCTCGGCACGCCATTGGCTGATTTGCTGCTGCGCATTCACGTTGGGAAAGCTGTGCGGGTATTGCAGGTACAGCATTGCGAGCGGGATCAGCGTGTTGCCTTCGCCCGCGGCGGCGGCTTTTTTCAACAGGGTTTCGGCTTCGTGCTGCTCGGCTTCGGTGGAGCCGGGCTTGGCCACCAGCAGACGACCGAGGCGTGCCTGGGCGCGCGGCGAAACGCTGGCCGCGGCGCGGTAAGTCGCCTCGGCCT
The DNA here is from genome assembly GCF_056711565.1 of Pseudomonas sp. WT-JTC. Classification (NCBI taxonomy): domain Bacteria; kingdom Pseudomonadati; phylum Pseudomonadota; class Gammaproteobacteria; order Pseudomonadales; family Pseudomonadaceae; genus Pseudomonas; species Pseudomonas sp. WT-JTC. The sequence continues at coordinate 5,522,960 of NZ_CM160042.1, read as the reverse complement.
GTTTCATCTGCGCCGGGTCACGGCTGTCGACCTGAATGTCGGCCAGACCGACCTGGGCTTCGCTGTAGCCCAGGTCTGCCAGTTGCCGGTAATTCTGCGCCGCGGTGACGGTGTCACCGCGCTTGAGCGCTTCGTTGGCCAGGCGCTGGTCGGGCAGGCCGGCGCAACCGGCAAGGCTCACCGCCAATGCAACGGCACACAGAGACCCCATGTGGGAGCGGGCTTGCTCGCGAAAGCGGTGCGTCAGTCGGCACTGATGTTGAATGTCAGAACGCATTCGCGAGCAAGCCCGCTCCCACAGGGGCTGCGGTGTATTCAGGATAGGTGGAGTCGTCACAGGCATGTCCTCCGGTTACAGACCAACAGCCATGGCTTTGTCGATCAGCCAGTTCAGGTTCGGGCCACGGTCGCTGTTCACTTCCACCGGACGACCGGCGAGGGAGCTGTCCAGGGTTTCGTCCGGCTGGATCAGCACGCGGATGTCGGAGGACAGGTCGGCACTTTTCAGGCTGGTGCTGCTGACGATCTTGCCGGTGCGGGTGTGGTCTTCGCCGGCGATCTGGAAGCGCACCGAAGTACCCGGGCGCACGTCGCTGAACTGGCGATAGGAGAAGCGCGCTTCTACGTTGGCTTCGCCGCCCCGCGGGACCAGCTGGAAGATCACGTCACCCTTGCTGGCGTACTGACCGTTGGCGACCATTTGCTGGGCCACGGTGCAGTCGCAAGGCGAGGTCAGCGTGCCGGTCATTTGTTTGCCGAACAGTTCTTCAACCTTGGCCGGTTGCAGTTGGTCTTCGTCCAGATGGCCCTTGAGCACGTCGAGCATGCTGGTGCTGAAGGTCGCCAGCGGTGCACCTTTGGCGGCTACGCCGTCGGGCTTCACCAGGCTCTGCACGGTACCGTCGCGAGGCATGGTGACGTTCACGCCAGGCACGCTGACCAGGCCGGCCTGGGCGTGGCTGACGAAGTACATGCCGTACACCGATTTGAAAACAAAACCGAACGCGGCCAGGCCAACCACGAAGACCCCGAGGCTGAAGGTCACGGCTTTCATGCGTCCGAACGCAGTCATGCCATGGCCGCCGTCCTTGACCTTGCGCGCCTTGGTGAAGTTGTCGCGCTGCAGGGTCGCGAGCATTTCACCCACGCTGACGATGTCGCCGGCCAGGTGCGAAGTGATCAGGTGGCGCAGGGTCGAGATGTCCCGTGGTTCCAGGTTCTGGAACTGGCAGCCGGCGCGTCCGGTCTCGCGATCGAAGGAGCGGACCTGCAACTCGACGTCCATGGCCAGGCCGAGGTTGTCGATGACGAATTGCAGGCGGGCCTTGTACACGTCACCCATTTTCAGCGGCAATTGACCGGCGTTGAACGCCAGGCCACCGGCGGACAGGTCGATCACCCGGGCTTCGACCGGTGTCCGGTCAGGGCCGAAGAAACGCAACTTGGCCGGGATTTTCACTCGGGCGTGTTGGCGCTGGGCTTCGGATTCGTGCACTACGTTGGCGTTGACGGCGGTATTCATAAAGGCGATTTCCTGGTTAATTCAATAAGGGGGCGGTCAGACCATCAACAGCAGCACGGCGACAAAGATGCTGCCGGCAGAGAAGGTCATGGTCCGAGACGACCAGGTGTTGAACCAACGTTGAAAGCTGGCGAGATCACGGGTCAGAGAAGTGGGCTGGCGAGTCCAGGACTGTTTGTCGAGGCGGAAGAACACGTAGATCTTCACCAGTGCACCGACGATCTGGTTGTAATAGAGAATCGCCGGGTAGGCCGGGCCGATCCGGTGGCCGGAGCACGACAGCAGCACGGTCAGGATCAGGCGGGTGATGCCGATCCACAGCAGGTACACCAGGATGAACGCGGTGCCGTACTTGAAGCTGGCGATCAGTGCCACGGTCAGGCCCAGCAGCGAGGTCCACATCGACACGCGCTGGTCGAACAGCACCACCGAAGTGAACACGCCGAGGCGTTTGATCCCCAGGCCCAGGGCACGGGAGTTCTGCCGCAGGTTGTTGCCGTACCAGCGGAACATCAGTTTGCGGCTGGCCTTGATGAAGCTCTTTTCCGGCGGGTGTTCAACGGTGTTGATCGCCGCGTCGGGCACGTAGAACGTGTCGTAGCCCAGGCGCATCAGGCTGAACCAGCTCGACTTGTCATCGCCGGTAAGGAACTTGAAGCGACCCAGGCGCCAATGTTGCAGCGAGTCGCTTTCCACATCGGCGATGAAGTCCGGGTTGGTGACCACGGTGGCGCGGAACACCGACATGCGGCCAGTCATGGTCAGCACGCGCTTGGACAGGGCCATCGAGCACATGTTGATGTGGCGCTGGGCGAAACGCAGCTTGTGCCATTCGCTCATGATGTAGCCGCCGCGCACTTCGCAGAACTCGTTGGTGGTCAGGCCGCCGACATTGCCGAACAGCTGGAACCACGGCACAGTCTTGAGCACCACGCCCTCGGCCAGCACGGTGTCGCCATCGATCACCGCGACCACGGCGCGATCATCCGGCAGGTGCCGGGAGATGGCGCGGAAGCCGTAGGCCAGGCCATCGCGTTTGCCGGTGCCGGGAATGCGCACGAAGTCGAGCTTGACCCGGGACGGCGGGTTCATCCGGTTCCACAGGCTTTTCACCAGCAGTTCATCGGACATTTCCACGATGGAACAGACCACGGTGGTCGGCAGGCCGCAGTCGATGGCTTCGCGGATCACCGAGCTGTAGACCTGCGCAGTGGTCAGGGCGTCGATGCGGAAACTGGTGACCATCAGAAACACGTGGGACGGGTCAGCCGCTTTGCCCAGCTTGCGCACTTTGCGCCGCAGGTACGGGTAGACGATGTATAGAAAAATCATGCCGCGCACAAAGTGGGTGGCACCCATCGAGTAGCGCCAGATGCCCACGGCGCCAATCAGGAAAATGAAGTCCTTCGACTCGGAGTCGAACGTGGACACGGGCAACGCCATGGCGAGGCCCATCAGTAAACTCAGGTAGAACAGCCAACCGGCGGCCTGGAGTAGGCCGTGTTTTAGCCTGTGCATAATCGGAATCCTAAAGTCAGTTGCAAGCCCCAAGCTTCAAGCCCCAAGCGAGGAGCTTTGAACTTGCGGCTTGGAGCTTGAAGCTTGCGGCTGCTTTACCAGCAGATACCTTCGGCGCGGCCAGTGGTGCTGGTGGCCTTGGACATGAAGCCGACCAGGTCGATCACTTGCTTGCCCTGTGGAACTTCCTGCACCAGCGCGCGGAATTTCTCGTCGCGGTTGCCGAGGATGATCACGTCGGAGTTGTTGATCACCGCGTCGAAGTCGGAGTTGAGCAAGGATGAGACGTGAGGGATCTTCGACTCGATGTAGTCCTTGTTGGCGCCGTGAACGCGGGCGTACTCGACGTTGCTGTCGTAGATGCTCAGGTCATAACCCTTGCCGATCAGCATTTCCGCCAGGTCAACCAGCGGGCTTTCGCGCAGGTCGTCGGTGCCGGCTTTGAAGCTCAGACCCAGCAGGGCGACTTTGCGTTTGTCATGGCTGGAAACGATGTCGAAAGCGTTCTGCACCTGGGATTCGTTGCTGCGCATCAGCGAGTTGAGCAACGGGGCTTCCACGTCCAGGGAACCGGCGCGGTAGGTCAGGGCACGCACGTCTTTGGGCAGGCACGAACCGCCGAAGGCGAAGCCCGGGCGCATGTAGTACTGGGACAGGTTGAGGGTCTTGTCCTGGCAGACCACGTCCATCACTTCGCGACCGTCGACGCCGACTGCCTTGGCGATGTTGCCGATTTCGTTGGCGAAGGTGACCTTGGTGGCGTGCCACACGTTGCAGGTGTACTTGATCATCTCGGCGACCGCGATGTCCTTGCGGATGATCGGTGCGTCGAGCTCTTCGTACAGCGATTGCAGAACGTCGCCGGACGCTTTGTCGAATTCGCCGATGACGGTCATTGGCGGCTGGTCGTAGTCGGCGATGGCGGTGCTTTCACGCAGGAACTCAGGGTTCACGGCCACGCCGAAATCAACGCCGGCTTTCTTGCCGGAGCAGTCTTCGAGAATCGGGATGACCACGTTGGCCACGGTACCCGGCAGCACGGTGCTGCGCACCACGATGGTGTGGCGGGTGGTCTTGTCACGCAGGACGAAACCGATTTCGCGGCACACTGCCTCGATGTAGTTCAGCTCCAGGTCGCCGTTCTTTTTGCTCGGCGTGCCCACGCAGATCATCGACAGGTCGGTGTCGCGAATCGCCTCGGCGAAGTTGGTGGTGCCACGCAGGCGACCGGTCTGGATACCCTGGGCCAGAAGTTCGCCCAGGCCAGGTTCAACAATCGGCGATTTGCCGGCATTGATCATGTCGATCTTGTCTTTGGCCACATCGACGCCAACGACGTCATGACCCCGTGCAGACAGGCAACCGGCACATACTGCGCCGACGTAACCCAAACCGAAAATGCTGATGCGCATCGCAATTACCTCTGTATTGATCAAGCCATTAGATGGCCGGAGTTAATGGTGTTCAGCGGTGATAGTGCACTCGCAAGTACGCCGTGCAGGCGCAACGATGCCGTGTGCTGGCATATAAGTTACGAGTGTCTAAATAAATGCACTCAAGGTGTGCGCAACTAGGCCTTGTTGTTATGAATTGCCCTGTTATGCAGCCGATCCTCTTTTCAAAAGATCCAGGTGCAAAGGTCTTGCACGCCTGATCTCAGGCCGAAAGCCCGTGGATCAAGCGGTCTGGTGCTCGGGTGAGCACGTTTGTAGGGGCGCTGCCTTGGCCTTGTAGGGGATAGTCATATCGCGTTATCTCCTGTCCGCTCGCTGTTGTCCAAATCAGTGATTAGTCGGCACAAGTTATTATTACAACTTCGCTACACGAATCGCTTATCTGCGTAAGTTATCTCGTACACGCTCGGCGAGAATCGTTACCGGTGGTATGAGCGGCGCGTTTGGACATAGTTCCAGTCCACTCATCATGAAATCTGAAATTTTTTGAAATATTGAGAAAGATGGCACTGCTCTCAAATTGATAGCACTTGCCGTTTCGCCCTTTATATATAGGCGGATAATTGGGGTGGATAGTTATTTGCCACTACTGTTAAAAAAAGTCAGTGCCACTACGCAAAAAAATCATTGAAGTCGAGTGAAACTAAAGTTAGGAAACTGAGTGGTGAATTTTTGGCGCCATAAAAATGGCGAAATGGCGGGGGAAGGCTGAAGTTAATCAAGGGTCGGCGCACGAAAGTTGTGGAGGTCGTGCGCCGACTGGATGCATCACTCTGGTGCGTGATCGCGCAGGAACACCAGATTGTCCGGTTTGGATTGTTCGGCGCTGTAGCGATAGCCTTGAACGTCGAATTGCTTGAGGGTCGCCGGATCGTTGATGCGTTCTTCGATGACGAAGCGGCTCATCATGCCGCGGGCCTTTTTCGCGTAGAAGCTGATGATCTTGTACTGGCCGTTCTTCAGGTCCTTGAATTCGGTATTGATGATTCGTGCGTTCAAGGCGTTGCGTTTGACCGCCGAGAAGTACTCGTTGGACGCCAGGTTGAGCAGTACGTCATCGCCTTGATCAACCAGGGCTTCGTTCAGCCATTCGCTGATGCGTGTGCCCCAGAAAGCATACAAGTCCTTGCCCCGGGCGTTGGCCAGTTTGGTACCCATTTCCAGGCGATAGGGTTGCATCAGGTCCAGCGGGCGCAGTAGTCCGTACAGTCCGGACAACATGCGCAAATGCCGCTGGGCATAGTCGAAATCGGCTTCGCTGAAGGTTTGCGCATCCAGGCCGGTGTACACGTCGCCCTTGAAGGCCAGCAGCGCCTGCTTGGCGTTTTCCGGGGTGAACGCGGGCGTCCAGCTGCCGAAGCGCGCGGCGTTGAGCCCGCCGATCTTGTCGGAAACGTGCATCAATTCGCTGATCTGCGCCGGGGACAACTCGCGCAATTGCAGGATCAGCTCCTGGGAATGGTCGAGGTACTGCGGCTGGGTGAAGCGCTGGGTCGCCGGCGGTGTTTCATAGTCGAGGGTCTTGGCGGGTGAAATCACCATCAGCATGAAGTCGTCTCCTTTAATCGTGGCGGCGATTCTAGGGGGTTGTCCTCTCTGACTCCAGCTATCGGGGTCATAGGTGATCAATGGTTCACCACAAACCTTGTGGGAGCGGGCTTGCTCGCGAAAGCGGTATTTCAGTCACCACATATATCGACTGATCCACCGCATTCGCGAGCAAGCCCGCTCCCACAGTGGTTCTGTGTTGCTGCGGGAATTGGGAGTGGATCAGCTATAGTGCCGCGCGGGTTTTGTTATGGAGACATCCCATTGCGTATCGCTTTTCTCATCTCGATCTGGCTACTGAGCTTCGGCGCCATCGCGGCACCGGGCGATGTGGCGACGCTCGATCGCAGCACCTGGCCGGAAAAGCTTGGCAACCCGACACTGTTCGATGTGGCGTCGAGGGCCGAGATCCTCATGTTTTCCAGCGTATTGCTGGCCAGCGAGTCGCTGGATGAGCCCGCCCTGGCACAGCACCTGGGGCTGCGCACGATCAATCTGGAGTCGGTCAACCGGGTTCGCCAGCGCATGTGGCAACGGCTGCTGGACAACTACAACTACGCCCAACAGAGTTGCGACCAGGATGCCTCTTTCTGTTTTCTGGTCGAGGACATGCCTACCCTGCGCGAACAGGCCAGCAAGTTCCAGGTCAGTGCAGACAGCTATTACATCAAGTGGGCCGAGCCGAGCCGTGCGTTCCACACCCAGTACCTGGACGAACAGTTGCGCAAGGCTGCGCTGTTCCCGCAAACCAGCAGCGAAGTCGATCGTTTTGGCGACTATGAGCGCACCGGCGACGAGATGCATGACCGGCTGTTTCTGCTGACCTTCGACAGCGCCGCCAACGCCGCGCCGGACAATACGGCCTGGGTCACCGAGTACCTGCGCAAGTCGAACATGAACGGCACGTTCTTCGTTCTCGGCAAGGACATCCAGGCCCGTTTGGCAGAGCATTCGGTGAGTAACCTGCAGTCGACCTACTCGACCCAGTGCATCGGCGTGCAAGGCTGGGAGTTCCGTTCCCACAGCCACTGGCAGGACTGGCAGGACTCGGTGCGCCGCAGCGCCGAACTGGTCAAGAGCAAACTGCCGGAGAACTACGTGCCACTGTTCCGTCCGCCCGATGGTCAGCGCCGTTCCGATGCCGAAGGCTTCTTCAAGGCTCAGGGTTTGCAGGTAGCGCTATGGGACATCGACGCCCAGGACGGCGCCGGCAAACTCAAGGGCATCCAGAGCGCGCAACGGGTGCTGACCTTGATGCTGCTGTGGCGGCATGGGGTGATCAATTTCAATGCGAAGCAGGATGGCGTGAAAACGGCTTTGCCGTGGCTGGTCACGCAAACGGCGCCTGTCGGGATCGGCTGGGAAGATTGCCAGGATGCATTTCGCTGAAAGCGGCGAAAGCCAGTAAACATTGGGTTTATGGCGATTTTGGAAGGGGATTCGTTGCAGGTGGACTTCCGACTTTAAACGGGTGATGGCAGTCCGCCAAGTGTTATTGGTCACTCTGAAAAATAAACTTCAAAAAAGCGTCAAAGTACTTTTTTCTGTCACACGTTTTGGAGTATTACGAAGACAGACCGCCGAAACCTGCAACACAGGTGGCGTCTCCCAAGACCCAGCTTTGTATGCAGTTCACTTGAGTCCCCGCAGGTGAAGTTCGGCGGCCCTTCGAGGCGCAGCACCGTCAAGGTATTGCGTCGACTGGCTCCCACAAAGGTGACCGAGTATGGATGATCACGGACGTAGCTCTTCTTCCAACCAGCCAATCCTTTATGTACTCGATACCAACGTATTGATTCACGATCCAAACGCGCTGCTCAACTTCGAAGAACACCACGTCGCGATCCCGATGACCGTGCTTGAAGAGCTCGACAAGCTCAAGAGCGGGCCTCACAGCGTTGCCGCAGAATGCCGCCAAGCCATCCGACTGATCGACAAGACACTGGGCGATGCCTCACCCGAGGATGTCGAGCAGGGTGTTCCGATCCAGCGTGGCAAAAGCGGACCCAAGGGTTTGCTGTCAATTCTGATGATCAGGAATGCCGAGCCGAACCTGATTCTGCCCGAGCACCTCAATGACAACAAAATCATCAACCAACTGATCGACCTGCACGCGCGCGACCCGAAGAAGCCCGTGGTGCTGGTCACCAAAGACATCAACATGCGCCTCAAGGCGCGCGCCTGCGGGATCGAGGCCGAGGACTACAGCACCGACCAACTGGTCGACGACGTGTCCTTGCTGCCCAATGGCTACCACAACATGACCGGCTCATTCTGGGACCGCGTAAGCAAGGTCGAAACCCGTCAGGACCATGGCCGCACCTGGCACCAGGTGCAGTTGATCGACAACCTGCCGGCGGTGCACATCAATGAATTCATCATTGATGAGCAGGGCTTTGTCGGCTGGATCAAGGAGATTGAAGAAGACCGTTTGCTGATTCTCGACTTGCACCAGGAACCGCTGCTGCACCAGGAGGCCTGGGGCCTGAAGCCGCGTGATATCTATCAGAGCCTGGCGTTGTACGCCTTGCTCGATCCGGACATCCACCTGGTCAACCTCTCGGGTGCCGCAGGCTCGGGTAAAACCATCCTGGCGCTGGCCGCTGCGATTGAGCAGACCATGGTCAGCAAACGCTATCGCCGCATCATTGCCACCCGTAGCGTGCAGGGCCTGGACCAGGAAATCGGCTTTCTGCCCGGCACCGAAGCAGAAAAAATGGAGCCTTGGCTGGGCGCCATCACCGACAACCTCGAAGCCTTGCACATGGATGACGAAAGCACCCATGGCAGCGTCGACTACATCCTCAGCAAAGTGCCGTTGCAGTTCAAATCCCTCAACTACATCCGGGGTCGCAGCTTCCAGCAGAGCCTGATTTTGATCGACGAATGCCAGAACCTTACGCCGCACCAGATGAAAACCATCATCACCCGTGCCGGCGCCGGTTCCAAAGTGGTGTGCCTGGGCAACCTGGCGCAGATCGATACCCCTTACCTGTCCGCGACCAGCTCCGGGCTGACCTACCTCACTGAACGCTTCAAGGACTTCCCGAACGGGGTGCACATCACCCTGCAAGGGGTACCACGTTCGATCCTGGCCGAATACGCCGAATCGCATTTGTAACTGTCCACCGGAACCGGGCGGCCGCAAGGTTGCCCGGTTTTTTTGTACGCGACGTAAAGGCTGTGCCTCAGGGCAGACCCAATACCGATGAATGTGTTTCTGCAAAGCCTGGGGCGAAAGCAGTCTTGTTTACAGAGGTTGCGAAAAATAGCCCTTGAGGGTTTCCGTAAGAATTGATTGAGCGTTCAATACCTCTTGGGTCGGCTCAGGCTGTGAGCTACTAAACTTTTTTCGCGTCCAACTGAAAAAGAAGGGGCCATCAATAATATGTTCATTGTGTTCCGACAAATATAACTTGGTCACGGAAGCATACCTGGGGAAAACGTGAAAATGCAGTTCATGATTGAGTTCGGAAATACGCATTATGTATATTTTTTCAGGAGAAAATAGAGTGTTTAAGGCTCGCTCCGTAAATGCTAGCCCACTCATCAGTTCAGCACTTTCCTCTGCGCTTAGTTCTGCAAGTCTTGTTATGTCCCGTTTAAGAGAAATAATCATGTAGCCAGGGATGTCACAGTCCCGGCAATGAGAGATTATGATGTGTTTTCCTGAGTAAATTGTCCGTGCTGCCATGATTAGCCTCCCATGTACCAACCATGGTTAACGTGTAGTGTCTGCCCCGTTAAGCTCATGCCGGAGGTCAGTAGGAAAGTGAGTGTATTCACAATTTCTTCAGGAGATCCTAACTGGTGGCTGGGTATTTGTTCTTTCAGGTTTTTGATGAAGCTATCATCGAATTTACCCATCCCGCCGGAAACCGCACCGGGAGCAATGGCGTAGACCGGGATGTTGAATTTACTGAATTCGCGTGCTAACGATTTTGTGAAATTGATCACGCCGGCTTTTGATGCGCTGTAATGCGCGGCAGAGACGCTATAGGGAAATATTTGGTGAGTGTCAACGCCAGAGCCGGTAGCGCCCATCATGGATGCAATATTGATAATTTTTCCTTCCTTGGCCTTCAGCGCACCGAAAAAATACTTACACATCAAAAAAACACTTTTTAAATTGGTTTGCATTACAAGATCCCACTCCTGATCATCGATACCCAAGATCGGTATTCTCTTGCCATTTGTTAATTTTGGAGAGATACCGGCATTATTGATCAGTAAGTCGATGCCCTTGAATCTATCCTGGACCGCCTGTGCCGCATGTTTGACATCTTGACTCGAAGAAATACTAATTTCTAGTGCCAGTACTTTGGTTTCAGGGTGTTGACTGAGGATCCTCGATTGAAGAGCATCCAGATTGGTTTTGTTAGTATCGATAATTACCAAGTTGTAGCCAGTACTTGCCAGGCGTGTGGATAGACATGTGCCAATTGTACCCCCAGCGCCTGTCACCACCGCAGTCAATTGTCCAGAAGGCATCGCTTATGCTCCTATTTGTTGCACCGTTGATACCTATCATTTCTTTATGGGTGACCCAGATCTGAAGGCGCTGAAGAAAATCCCACCAGAACAAATCTTTCTCATCCATTGCAATGATTTGATTAGTAACTACGCCGCCGACTCCCAAGCAATGTATCCTGCTACCTGTGTGCTTTACACCCGCGGGAAGTTTTACTTCAGGGTTGGGTTTAGTGCCGCAGGTGATAACCCTTATGTTTCCTTTCAGTGCGATTGACTTGATGATGGAAAAGCCAATGCCTCTGGTTCCACCGGTGACCAGAGCAACTTTCATAATAGTAACCTTCCAGTTTTGGAGTTTGGGGTGCCGTTGCCTGCGTTGTTCAAGCTAGTGAGGCTTAATAGTTCGGTCAATCATTCCGTTGTAGGAGGTTTCACTGCAGATCTTGGGTGTGGGCTTACGGAAAATTCTTACGTCGAGATTTATTTTAAGTTAATCAGCAAGTTCTAAACTGTTGCACAAATTTTAGCTATTCGATGATGTAAAAAAATCGCATTTTCAGTAGGGTTTTGTTACACTTATTTCGGTTATTTGGCGCAGCTTCCATTGGTGTTATTAAAACTTAATAAGGAGCCAATCAGTGCGGTTCCAAAGTGGTGTGCCTGGGCAACCTGGCGCAGATCGATACCCCTTACCTGTCCGCGACCAGCTCCGGGCTGACCTACCTCACTGAACGCTTCAAGGACTTCCCGAACGGGGTGCACATCACCCTGCAAGGGGTGCCGCGCTCGATCCTGGCCGAATACGCCGAATCGCATCTGTAACTTTCCACCGGAACCGGGCGGCTTCACAGCCGCCCGGTTTTTTTGTGCCCGACACAAAACCCTTGTAGGAGCGAGCCTGCTCGCGATGGTGTGTCAGTCGACACAGCGGTGAATGACACTCCATCGCGAGCAAGCTCGCTCCTACATTTAGGGGATGGTGGTGACCTGATAATCAGGCGTGCGGAAAATTGACCCGCAGGTTTACAATCGATGCTCCTGATCAGGAGTAATCCCGTGCTGACTCATCTCGATTCCCAAGGTCGCGCCAATATGGTCGACGTCACTGAAAAAGCCGTGACGTTCCGTGAGGCGACGGCCCAAGCGCTGGTACGCATGCTGCCCGAGACCCTGCAGATGATCGTCAGCGGCGGTCACCCCAAGGGTGATGTGTTTGCCGTGGCGCGCATTGCCGGCATCCAGGCGGCGAAGAAAACCAGCGATCTGATTCCCCTGTGCCATCCGCTGATGCTGACCGGCGTCAAAGTCGAGCTCAGTGCCGAAGGCGATGACTCGGTGCGTATCGTGGCGCGCTGCAAGCTGTCCGGGCAGACCGGCGTCGAAATGGAAGCCCTGACCGCTGCCAGCGTTGCCGCGCTGACCATCTACGACATGTGTAAGGCCGTGGATCGCGGCATGACCATCGAAAGCGTGCGTCTGCTGGAGAAGGTCGGCGGCAAGAGCGGACATTTCCAGGCGGAGCAGCCATGAACGTGACCGTGAAGTTTTTCGCCCGTTATCGTGAAGCGCTGGGGCTGGACTCGGTGAAGGTCCAAGGCGATTTCGCCACCGTCGACGACGTCCGCGCACTGCTGGCCCAGCGTGACGGTGCCGAGGTATTGAGCGAGCAAAACCTGATGTGCGCCCGCAACGAAGACCTCTGCCAGCTAGACGAGCCGGTGAGCGATGGCGATGAAGTGGCGTTCTTTCCGACCGTGACCGGGGGCTGATCCATGGCGATTCGCGTGCAGTCCACCGCGTTCGATCCGGGGGCCGAAGTCAACGCCATGCACGATGCCAATGTTGGCGTCGGCGCGGTGGTGAGTTTTGTCGGCTACGTGCGCGACTTCAATGACGGCCTCGACGTGGCCGGGATGTTCCTCGAACACTATCCGGGCATGACCGAAAAAGCCCTTGGCAAGATCGCCATCGAGGCCGAACAACGCTGGCCGCTGCTCAAGCTGGAAGTGTTGCACCGCATCGGCGCCCTGGAACCGGGCGAACCGATCGTCTTCGTCGGCGCCGCCAGCGCTCATCGTCAGGCGGCATTCGACGCCTGCGCCTTTGTCATGGATTACCTGAAAACCCGCGCACCGTTCTGGAAGAAAGAAAACACCAGCGACGGGCCGCGTTGGGTCGAGGGCCGTGACAGCGATCATGCGGCGGCGGATCGCTGGAAGCAGTAAATAGCCTGTTGATTCTCGGCGAGTCTTACCGGCCCCTTCGCGAGCAAGCCCGCTCCCACATTCGACCGTGTTCTTCCTGAAAGAACTCGGTTAACTGTGGGAGCGGGCTTGCTCGCGAAGGGGCCATCAAATACACCCAACCCCTACCTGACTCGCCATCCGACCGTCGGATGCGCGCAACCCCGTTTGCCTGATTGACGGCTCATACATAAAAGTCCAAGATGGAATTATAAGTACAAAAAAAGGTTTCCACCCGTTTCAGCTTTTTCTTCTGTCTTGCCAAACCAACAATAACCGCGAGAAAACGAACATGAAGAAGTTCCCCCTCATCACCGGTCTGGCCCTGAGCCTGTTGGCGTGCAGCTCTGTGTTCGCCGCCGAGAAAACCCTGCGTATCGGCATCGAAGCCGCGTATCCACCGTTCGCCTCGAAAACCGACAAGGGCGAAATCGTCGGTTTCGACTATGACATCGGCAACGCCCTGTGCGCGCAGATGAAGGCCAAGTGTGTGTGGGTCGAGGGCGAGTTCGACGGTCTGATTCCTTCCCTGAAGGTGAAGAAAATCGACATGGCGCTGTCGTCCATGACCATCAACGAAGACCGCAAGAAGTCGGTGGACTTCACCCACAAGTACTATTTCACCTCGTCGCGCCTGGTCATGAAGGACGGCGCGGTGGTGGATGACCAGTACGCCAGCCTCAAGGGCAAGACCGTCGGCGTGCAGCGCGCTACCACCACCGACCGTTACGCCACCGAGGTGTTCGAGCCCAAGGGCATCAACGTCAAGCGCTACAGCAACAACGAAGAAATCTACATGGACCTGGCGGCCGGTCGCCTCGACGCGATTTTTGCCGACACCATTCCGCTCAATGACTTTCTGTCGATGCCGCGTGGCCAGGGTTATGCCTTTGTCGGGCCGGAGCTGAAAGATCCGAAATACGTGGGCGAGGGGGCCGGGATTGCCGTGCGCAAGGGCAACACCGAACTGGTCAGCGAGCTGAATACGGCCATTGATGGCATTCGTGCCAGTGGCGAGTACCAGAAGATTTCCGAGAAGTACTTCAAGTCCGACATCTACGGCGATTGATAGTCCGCTTTCGCGAGCAAGCCCGCTCCCACACTGGTTCTGTGTCCGCAGTTCTAATGTGGGAGCGGGCTTGCTCGCGAAGGGGCCCTGTCAGGCAATACAGCTTTCAGCCCTTCAATTCCTTCAAATGCTTGTACACCGTCGCCCGGCCCATGTTCAGCACATTGGCCACGTAGTTCGAGGCGCTTTTGCCCTTGAACGCGCCTTCGGCGTGCAACGCCAGCACCAGCTCACGTTTGTGATCGCGGGTCAGCAGGTTCAGGCTCAGTTGGCGCTCTCGCAGCCAGGCGTGGAGGAAGGTGTTGATCCGCTCCTGCCAGTCATCGCGGAACAGTGCATCCGGTTGCGGGATCAGCTTGGTCGGCGACAGGAACAGATCCAGGGCCGCCTTGGCATTCTCGAACAGCGAAATATTCAGGTTGATGCACAGCACGGCCAGCGGATGCCCCTCGCTGTCGCGCAGGACGGTGCTGAGGCTGCGAATCTTCTGACCATCCCAATTGAGCTTTTCGTACGGCCCGATGTTTCGTTCGTTGACATCGTCGCTGAGCATGTCTTCCAGCGCCGAGTCGTCGCCGATTTCCCGCTTGGACAGGTTGTTGGCGATGTAGTCGACCTTTTGCGTGCGCAGGTCGTGCAGCACCACTTCGGCGTGGGGGAAAAACAACGTGGCGATGGCGTCGGCGATCGCGTGGAAGTTATCCAGGGACGTGTCGTCCAGGGCCGAGTCTTTTTCGGGGGCGTTCATTGGTGGAACTCCAGGCAGCGTCAACGCCCCATCAAAGGGGCGTTGAAAGTGTGCCGTAATCGTGTGGGCGCGTCACCTGAGGATCAGGATCGGCCGAGGCGGGCGGGGGAGAGCATTTCGGCGTTCAGGCCGAAACGGCCGAGCGATTCGGGCAGCGCCGCACCGCGCACCAGTGCCGCGCTGGCCTGGCCCATGGCCGGCGAAGTCTGGATGCCATAACCACCTTGTGCCGCGACCCAGAACAGCCCCGGCACCTGTGGATCGAAACCGGACAGCAGGTCGCCGTCGCTGACGAAGCTGCGCAGGCCGGCCCAGGTCCGGGTCGGGCGGCGAATGGTCAGGGTCGTGGCCTCTTCGATCTGGTAGATGCCCATGGCGATGTCCAGCTCTTCGGGCTGCACATCGTGGGGGGCGACCGGGTCGGCGTTGGCCGGCGAGCCGAGAAACATCCCGGCGTCGGGTTTCATGTAGAAGGATTCGTCGAGGCTGACCAGCATCGGCCAATGGTGGATGTCCACGCCCTCCGGGCCGGCGAAGATGAACGCGGCACGGCGTTTCGGTTGCAGGCCCAGCGGCTGCGCACCGGCCAGTTCGCCAATCTTGTCGGCCCAGGCGCCGGCGGCGTTGATGATGACCGGGGCGCTGAACGTCTGGGTGCCGGTCTGGACCTGCCATACACCTTGGCCGTCACGGCTCAGGCTGACGACTTCGCTGTCGGTATGCACTTCGCCCTGGTTGCGACGAATGCCGCGCAGGTATCCCTGATGCAGGGCATCGGTGTCGATGTCGCTGGCGGTCGGGTCGTAGATGGCACCGTGGACCTTTTCCCGTCGCAGGATCGGCACCAGCGCGCAGGCTTCGTCGACGCCGAGCAATTGCATTTCCGGCACCGTGGTTCTGGCGCTCTGGTACTGCCGGTTCAATTCGTCCGGGTCACCGGTGAGGTCCACGGTCATTTCGCCGCGCGGGGTCAGCAGCGGGTGTTCGCAGAAACCGCTGGGCGGGTTGTCGAAAAAGTCCCGGCTGGCCAGGGTCAGCGCCCGCACTTGTGGGGTGCCATAGGCTGCGGTGTACAGCGCGGCCGAACGGCCGGTGGAGTGATAGGCCGGATGGGATTCGCGTTCGAGCACGATCACGCGGCCGTGCTGCGACAGCCAGAAACCCGTTGAAGCACCGGCAATCCCGCCGCCGATGATGATGAAATCTGCCTGGCTCATGAACGTCTCCTGATAACGCGCGATGCCAATGGTTCGGTACCTTGTAGGAGCGAGCTTGCTCGCGATGGTGTGTCAGTCGACACAGTGGTGCCTGATCCACCATCGCGAGCAAGCTCGCTCCTACAGGGCGGGGGGGGTTAGTGCTGCAGGCGGTAGATCGCATTGGCCAGCGCAATGTCTTCCAGGCCCAGGCCGATGGAGCGGAAAAACACATGGCGGTCGTAGTCGGGGCGCTGCACCTTCTCGCTGAGCAGGTCGGGCAGGTCGCCGACAATCGCGCTCCTGTCCCAGCCGTGTTGTTCGGCGGCGATCAGCATTTCACCGGCCGAGCCCGGGGTGGTCAGACGATAGTCGCAAAACACCTGCATGTCGTTGAGGCTCTGCGGCGGTACTTCGTGGGCACGCGGCGCGTTGGTGCTGATGGAGGTGATCAGCGCCGGTTTGCGCAAGCTCGACGGATCGATCACCGGCCCGGCGGACGAGGTGCAGAGCATGATCACGTCAGCGTCCTGAGCAGCAGCTTCGCGGCTGTCGACGATGTTCAGGCGTGGCTCGATGTTTTTCAGCAGGCTCACGGTTTCGGCATCTTCGTTCAGGCTCGGCGAGTACAGGCTGATGCTTTGCCAATCGCGCAGGCCCTTCACGTAATGCAGGTGCGCCTGGGCCACTTTGCCACTGCCGATGATGGCCAGGCGATTGGCTGCGAGCGGCGCGAGGGCATCGACCGCCACAGCGGTGGTTGCGGCGGTGCGGGCCGTGGTCAGCTCTCCGGCATCGCACAGCAGCAGCGGCTGCCCGCTTTGCATCGACATCAACAGCGTCCACGCCGTCACCAATGGCCCCTGTTCACGGACGATGTATGGCGAAGTCTTGATCCCGTACACGCCGTCTTCGGCCAGCACACCCAGGTAGTTGATGAAGTCGCCGGCACCGTGCGGGAATTCCACCAGTTGCTGCGCCGGTTGCACCGCTTGCCCTGAGGCCAGGTCGCGGAACAGCTTGCGCAGGATCTGCGGCACATCGACTCGCGCCAGATACTCGCGGGCCTGGGCTTGGGTGATCACTTGGGGCGTGCTGGACATGGTCGGCTCCGGGATTCGAGTTAAACTAATTTGTCCATTATGGACTTTTGGTTCTCTTGGGCAAGCTCCTGTTGAAAAAAACGGGCGAAAAAAAAGCGCAGTCCGTTTCCGGCTGCGCTTGTCTTTTCAGCGTCGCTTAATGAGGACGCTTACGCTCAACCGCCCGCAACAGGTGGGTCGGTGGTGTTTCACAGCTGATCTTGCGCCCCAGCTTTTCCTCGATGGACGGTAGCTGGTAGGAGTCGTCTTCACCGGCAAAGCTGATGGACACGCCGTCGGCGCCGGCACGCCCGGTACGACCGATGCGGTGCACGTAGTCGTCCGGCACTTCCGGCAGGGTGAAGTTGATCACGTGGCTGATGCCGTCGATGTGGATGCCGCGACCGGCCACGTCGGTGGCGACCAGCACGCGGATCTTGCCTTCGCGGAAACCTTCCAGGGTCTTGATGCGCTTGTGCTGCGGCACGTCGCCGGACAGTTGCGCGGCGTTGATGCCGTCGCGCACCAGGCGTTCTTCGATGCGTCGCACTTCATCCTTGCGGTTGGCGAAGACGATGACCCGCTCCCAACCGTTGTCGTTGACCAGGTTGTAGAGCAGTTTGTATTTGTCGGCAGCGGCCACCGCGTAGATGTGCTGCTCGACGTTTTCGTTGGCCACGTTCTGCGACTCGATCTCGACGATCGACGGGTCGGTGGTCCATTGCTTGGCCAGGTTCATCACGTCTTCGGTGAAGGTCGCGGAGAACAGCAGCGTCTGACGCTCGGACTTCGGTGGCGTCTGGCGAATGATCTGGCGCACTTGCGGGATGAAGCCCATGTCGAGCATGCGGTCGGCTTCGTCCAGTACCATCACTTCGACCATGTCCAGATGCACGTCGCCGCGCTGGTTGAAGTCCAGCAGGCGGCCCGGCGTGGCCACGAGGATGTCGCAGTGGCGGGCTTCGAGGTGCTTGAGCTGCTTGTCGAAGTCCATGCCGCCGACGAACGTCATGACGTTGAGGCCGGTGTACTTGGTCAGGTCGGCGGCGTCCTTGGCGATCTGCACCACCAGTTCGCGGGTCGGCGCGATGATCAGCGCCCGTGGCTCGCCCATGTAGCGCTCTTTCGGCGGCGGGGTCTGCAGCAACTGGGTGATGATCGAGATCAGGAACGCAGCGGTTTTGCCGGTACCGGTCTGGGCGCGGCCGATGGCGTCTTTGCCCGCGAGGGTGAAGCCCAGCACCTGTGCCTGGATCGGCGTGCAATACGGGAAGCCCAGGTCCTGGATGGCATGCATCAGTTCAGGGGCGAGCTTGAAATCGTGGAAGCGGGTTTTGCCTTCCTGGGGTTCGACGACGAAGTCTTCGAGTTTCCATGGGATGACGGGCGCCTTGGGCTTGGGTTCACGGCGCGGTCTGGCGGGTTTCGGCGTTTCGCTGAGCGGCTGCTCCGGGGCTGTTATCGCCGCAGGCTGGTCAGCTGTTGCGGTCTTCGGATCATGCTTGGGTGCCGCCGTGGCGGTGGCTCGTTCAGACTGAATACCGTCGGTGCGGTGGCCGGGAGCGTGAGACGCAGGGCTGGGAACTGGCGCGAGTTGCTCAGTCTCGCTTTTACCGAACATTTTCTTGAGTGCTTTGAGCACGGTCATCTCATCAATTGGTTAAGGAATGTACGCCGGCCAGTGTAATGCAAGAATCGGGCGCGGCGTAGTGGGATGGATCAAAGGGCGCTTTTAAACAGAAATGCTTAACGCAAGCGCTCGGTGAGCCAGACGCCGATGTCGCGAATTTCTTCGGGTAACACTTCGTGACCCATTGGGTATTCCTGCCATGTCACGGTGACACCATGCTGCTTCAGATACTCGTAAGCGGTACGTCCCATCGAATTTTGCACCACGTCATCGTACTGACCATGCAGTGATAGCACCGGGATGCGTTGCTGGCTTGCCGACAATTCCAGTTCGTCGCTGAAGGTGGGGGCATAAGTAGAGAGGGCAACTACGCCACCCAGTGGTCCCTGCCATTTCAGAAAAGCGGTGTGGAACACCACGGCGCCGCCTTGGGAAAAACCTGCCAGGAAAATCCGCGAGGCGTCTATTCCGCCGGCTCGCTGCGTTTCAACCAGTTCGATGATCCAGTTGGCCGACTCTTCGAGTTGTTCGCGATTGATCGCGCGCGCCGGGCTCATGGCCAATATGTCGTACCAGCTCGGCATTTCGTAACCGCCATTGATGGTCACGGCGCGGCTCGGTGCCTGGGGCAAAACGAAGCGGGTGCTCAGCAGGCTTTCCTGTAGCGCTTCGGCCACCGGCAGGAAGTCATAGCGGTCGGCGCCCAGGCCATGCAGCCAGATGACGCAGGCGTCTGCGGTCTTGACGGGTTCTAGAATCAAGGGGTTGGTCATGGCTGCTCCAATGTTGTGCGTGCGCGCTCATTAAGTGCGTGATCCAAGTGCGCGTCGGGTTGATCCGTTAAGAAAGTGTCGCAAGGTTACAAGTTTTGCTATTGACCTGCAGCTGAACCGCTTCCGCGGGCGGTGTGGTACGGGCTTTGCTATGGCGAAGCTTGTATGAAAAATCCTACGTCTGTCGGTAACACTATCAGGCCAAGGTTGTTAGTGGGATTGAAAAGAATCCGGTGATGGATGTTCGCCAAAGGCCGCTACGGGCTTCGCGAACGTGAAAGGGCTACAGCCCGTTCGGCCGACTGGTGAGAGTGAGCTTTCCATTATGTGGATTTTCTCCTACTAGACTCATAGCTAACGTCTTACGTCGGTTGACCCCAAAACAAGCCAACACGGGTCGACTACGCCTCAAAAGGGTGCGACTGGACTCACGCTCCGACACAACAAGAGCAAAACTGGAGGTTTGAATGAAGATGTTGAAATCCACCCTGGCTATCGTGACTGCAGCCGCGGTACTCGGTGTCAGCGGGTTTGCCCAGGCGGGCGCAACCCTGGATGCAGTGATGAAGAAAGGTTTCGTGCAGTGTGGCGTCAGCGATGGCCTGCCAGGCTTCTCGGTTCCGGATTCCACCGGCAAGATCGTTGGTATCGATGCTGACTACTGCCGTGCGGTAGCGGCTGCTGTCTTCGGCGACGCGACCAAGGTCAAGTTCAGCCAGTTGAACGCCAAGGAGCGCTTCACCGCGCTGCAATCCGGCGAAATCGACATCCTGTCGCGCAACACCACCATGACCAGCTCCCGTGACGCGGGCATGGGCCTGAAGTTTCCGGGTTTCATCACCTACTACGACGGCATCGGCTTCCTGGTAAACAACAAGCTGGGCGTGAAAAGCGCTAAAGAACTGGACGGTGCAACCATCTGCATCCAGGCCGGTACCACTACCGAGCTGAACGTTTCCGACTACTTCCGCGGCAACGGCCTGAAGTACACCCCGATTACCTTCGACACCTCCGACGAAAGCGCCAAGTCGCTGGAATCCGGTCGTTGCGACGTACTGACCTCCGACAAGTCCCAGCTGTTCGCCCAGCGCAGCAAGCTGGCTTCGCCGAAGGACTACGTGGTTCTGCCGGAAACCATTTCCAAGGAACCTCTGGGCCCGGTCGTGCGTAATGGCGACGACGAGTGGCTGGCCATCGTGCGCTGGACTGGCTACGCGATGCTCAACGCTGAAGAAGCCGGCATCACTTCGAAGAACGTCGAAGCCGAAGCCAAGGCCACCAAGAACCCTGACGTTGCCCGTCTGCTGGGTACCGACGGTGAATACGGCAAAGACCTGAAAGTGAAGAAAGACTGGGTCGTGCAGATCATCAAGCAAGTGGGTAACTACGGCGAAGTGTTCGAGAAAAACCTGGGCAAGAGCACTCCGCTGGAAATCGACCGCGGGCTGAACGCTCTGTGGAACGCTGGCGGCATTCAATACGCACCACCAGTGCGCTGATGGTTCTATCACCCGGTGGGCCAACCGCCGGGTGATGTTCTGTTCCATTATTTCCGGGGCACTTCATGCAAAATTCAATCGGCGCACCAAAGCAGAGGCTCAGCCTCAGCGATCCACGAGTGCGTGCGTGGGTATTCCAGATCATCACGATTATCGGGGTGGTCTCGTTAGGCTGGTTTCTGTTCGACAACACGCAAACCAACCTTCAGCACCGGGGCATTACCTCCGGTTTCGACTTTCTGGAGCGCAGTGCCGGTTTCGGCATCGCTCAGCACCTGATCGACTACACCGAAGCGGACACTTACGCCCGGGTGTTTGTCATCGGCCTGCTCAACACCTTGCTGGTGACCTTCATCGGCGTGATCCTGGCGACGATCCTCGGCTTCATCGTCGGTGTGGCGCGGCTGTCGAAGAATTGGATCATCGCCAAGCTGGCGACGGTGTACGTGGAAGTCTTCCGCAACATTCCGCCATTGCTGCAGATCCTGTTCTGGTACTTCGCGGTGTTCCTGACCATGCCGGGGCCGCGCAACAGCCATAACTTCGGCGACACCTTCTTCGTCAGCGCCCGCGGCCTGAACATGCCCGCCGCTCTGATGGCCGATGGTTTCTGGCCGTTCGTGGCCAGCGTCGTGGTGGCCATCGTCGCCATCGTGCTGATGAGCCGTTGGGCCACCAAGCGCTTCGAAGAGACGGGTGTACCGTTCCACAAGTTCTGGGTCGGCCTGGCGCTGTTCCTGGTGATCCCGGCCTTGTGCGCGCTGATCTTCGGCGCACCCTTGCATTGGGAAATGCCAAAGCTGCAAGGCTTCAACTTCGTCGGTGGCTGGGTACTGATCCCGGAACTGCTGGCCTTGACCCTGGCGCTGACGGTGTACACCGCCGCGTTCATCGCCGAGATCGTGCGTTCGGGCATCAAGTCGGTCAGCCATGGCCAGACCGAGGCGGCGCATTCCCTCGGCCTGCGCAACGGTCCGACCCTGCGCAAGGTGATCATCCCGCAAGCCCTGCGCGTGATCATTCCACCGCTGACCAGCCAATACCTGAACCTGGCGAAGAACTCCTCGCTGGCGGCCGGTATCGGTTATCCGGAAATGGTCTCGCTGTTCGCCGGCACCGTGCTCAACCAGACCGGCCAGGCGATCGAGGTGATTGCCATCACCATGAGCGTGTACCTGGCGATCAGTATCAGCATTTCCCTGCTGATGAACTGGTACAACAAGCGCATTGCGCTGATCGAGCGGTAAGGAAAAGCGCATGAGTACTCATACTTTCAAACCTGACATGCCACCTCCTCACAGCAGCATCGGTGTGGTGGCGTGGATGCGCGCAAACATGTTCTCCAGCTGGCTCAACACCCTGCTGACCCTGTTTGCGTTCTACCTCATCTACCTGGTGGTGCCGCCGATCCTGCACTGGGCCATCCTCGACGCCAACTGGGTGGGCACGACCCGCGCCGACTGCACCAAGGAGGGCGCCTGCTGGGTGTTCATCCAGCAGCGTTTCGGCCAGTTCATGTACGGCTATTACCCGCCGGAACTGCGCTGGCGCGTGGACCTGACGGTGTGGTTGGCGATTGTCGGCGTGGCGCCGTTGTTCATCTCGCGCTTTCACCATAAGGCGGTGTACGGGCTGGGCTTCCTGGTGCTGTACCCGATCTTTGCCTACTTCCTGTTGCATGGCGGCATCTTCGGCCTGACCAACATCGCGACCAGCCAATGGGGTGGCCTGATGCTGACCCTGGTGATCGCCACCGTCGGCATCGCCGGTGCGCTGCCGTTGGGGATTGTCCTGGCCCTGGGCCGTCGTTCGAACTTGCCGGCGATTCGCGTGGTCTGCGTGACCTTCATCGAGTTCTGGCGCGGCGTGCCGTTGATCACGGTGCTGTTCATGTCCTCGGTGATGCTGCCGCTGTTCCTGCCTGAAGGCATGAACTTCGACAAACTGCTGCGGGCCCTGATCGGCGTGATCCTGTTCCAGTCGGCCTATGTGGCCGAAGTGGTGCGTGGTGGTCTGCAAGCGATTCCCAAGGGGCAGTACGAAGCGGCCGCGGCGATGGGCCTGGGCTACTGGCGCAGCATGGGCCTGGTGATTCTGCCGCAAGCCCTGAAGCTGGTGATCCCCGGCATCGTCAACACCTTCATCGCGCTGTTCAAGGACACCAGCCTGGTGATCATCATCGGCCTGTTCGACCTGCTCAACAGCGTCAAGCAAGCCGCCGCCGACCCGAAATGGCTGGGCATGGCCACCGAAGGCTATGTGTTCGCCGCCCTGGTGTTCTGGATTTTCTGTTTTGGTATGTCGCGCTATTCCATGCATCTGGAACGCAAGCTCGACACTGGCCACAAGCGCTGAAGCGCCGTACCTAATTTAGGAAGTTCTTTTATGAGCGAAGCAATCAAACAGCCTGTGGGCCCTGAAGGCATTATTCAGATGCAGGGCGTGAACAAGTGGTACGGCCAGTTCCACGTGTTGAAAGACATCAATCTGAACGTCAAGCAGGGCGAGCGTATCGTTCTGTGCGGGCCGTCGGGTTCGGGCAAATCCACCACCATCCGCTGCCTCAACCGCCTGGAAGAACACCAGCAGGGCCGCATCGTGGTCGATGGCACGGAACTGACCAACGACCTCAAGCAGATCGAAGCGATCCGCCGTGAAGTCGGCATGGTGTTCCAGCACTTCAACCTGTTCCCGCACCTGACCATTTTGCAGAACTGCACCCTGGCGCCGATGTGGGTGCGCAAGATGCCCAAGCGCAAGGCAGAGGAAATCGCCATGCACTACCTGGAGCGCGTACGCATTCCGGAGCAGGCGCATAAATACCCGGGGCAACTGTCCGGCGGTCAGCAACAGCGTGTGGCGATTGCCCGCGCGCTGTGCATGAAACCGAAAATCATGCTGTTCGACGAACCGACCTCGGCACTCGACCCGGAGATGGTGAAGGAAGTGCTCGACACCATGATCGGCCTGGCCGAAGACGGCATGACCATGCTTTGCGTAACCCACGAAATGGGCTTCGCTCGCACCGTGGCCAACCGCGTGATCTTCATGGACAAGGGCGAAATCGTCGAACAGGCCGCGCCGAACGACTTCTTCGACCATCCGCAGAATGAGCGCACCAAGTTGTTCCTGAGCCAGATCCTGCATTGATCGAACCCAGGCACTGAAATAAACCCGGACATGTTCCGGGTTTTTTTTTGCCTGTAGGAGCGAGCTGGCTCGCGATGGACGTCAACGATAACGCTGGTTGGCAGGTACCCCGCGGTGCTCTCGAGTCCATCGCGAGCCAGCTCGCTCCTACAGAGGCATTGCCCTCGTGGAACATGTTGACTACCATGTCAGAAAATTCATCCTATGATTGGATGAGAGGGCGAATTCCGTGTCAGAAATCTCTCCATTGGTAAAACGATCCCTGGTCGATCAGGCTCTGGACCAGCTGCGCCTGCGGATCAACCAGGGCGTTTGGGCTGTGGGCCAGCGTTTGCCCACCGAACCTGAGTTGTCCGCCGAACTGGGCATCAGCCGCAACACCGTGCGCGAAGCCATGCGGGTGTTGGCGTTTTCCGGGTTGATCGAGATCCGCCAGGGCGACGGCAGTTACCTGCGTGCGGTGGTCGATCCGCTCGATACCTTGAAGGCGCTGTCGCGCTGCTCCCTTGAGCAGGCCCGGGAAACCCGGCACATCCTTGAAGTCGAGGCGATCGGCCTGGCAGCCATGCGCCGCACCGATGAAGACCTGGTGGCATTGCGCGAGGCGCTGGGTGTCAGCGGCAGCCACTACCACGGCGATCTCGATACCTACATCGCCTGCGATCTGGTGTTTCACCGTCGGTTGGTGGACGCCGCACATAACCCGACCCTCAGCGAGTTGTATCGCTATTTCTCCAGCATCGTCGGCGCGCAGTTGCGCCAGACCCTGAGCATCGTCCCGCGCCGCCAGGAAGTGTTCGACCTGCATATCGAGTTGCTCGATGCCGTCGAACAACGCGACGCGGAACGGGCCAAAGCCCTGTCGAGGCAGTTGATCAATGAACCTTGAAACCGAGAAGTCCGTGCACCGCGGTGATTTATCCACAGCCCGAAAACGTTCGGCAGAGTTGAACGAGCTGCTGATCGACGCCGAGGCCGATGACGAACAGGTCCAGCAAGCTCATCCGGTCCTGCGTCGGCCGTGGCTGTTGCTGCTGGGCCTGATCCTGGTGGCGCTGAACCTGCGTCCGGCGCTGTCAAGCATGGCGCCGATGCTCAGCGAGGTCTCGAAGACCCTCGGCTTGTCGGCGTCCACGGCGGGATTGCTGACCACGCTGCCGGTGCTTTGCCTTGGCCTGTTTGCGCCACTGGCGCCGCTGCTGGCGCGTCGCTTCGGTGCCGAGCGGGTCGTGTTGGGTATTCTTCTGACCCTGGCTGGCGGGATCATCCTGCGCAGTTCGTTCGGCGAGATCGGCCTGTTTGCCGGAAGCGTGCTCGCCGGTGCCAGCATCGGCGTGATCGGCGTGTTGTTGCCAGGCATCGTCAAGCGCGATTTCCCGAAACAGGCCGGGACCATGACCGGCGTCTACACCATGGCCCTGTGCCTGGGGGCGGCGATGGCGGCGGGTGCGACCGTGCCCCTCAGTGAGCATTTCGACAAGAGCTGGGCGCTGGGTCTTGGTTTTTGGGTTATCCCCGCGTTGGCGGCGGCCGTGTTCTGGCTGCCGCAAGTCGGCCAGAAACACGGCGCGCACAACGTCGCCTATCGCGTTCGCGGTTTGCTGCGTGACCCGCTGGCCTGGCAAGTGACCTTGTACATGGGCCTGCAATCGTCCCTGGCCTACATCGTGTTCGGCTGGTTGCCATCGATTCTGATCGGGCGCGGCCTGACCCCGACCCAGGCCGGGCTGGTGCTGTCGGGCTCGGTGATCGTGCAACTGGTCAGCTCGCTCGCGGCACCCTGGCTGGCGACCCGTGGCAAGGACCAGCGGCTGGCAATTGTGATCGTGATGGTGCTGACCCTCGGCGGCCTGTTCGGCTGCCTGTATGCGCCGATCGATGGCTTGTGGGGCTGGGCAATTGTGCTGGGGCTGGGGCAGGGCGCCACGTTCAGCCTGGCATTGACGCTGATCGTGCTGCGCTCGCGGGATTCCCACGTCGCCGCGAACCTGTCGAGCATGGCCCAGGGCTTCGGTTACACCCTGGCGTCCATGGGGCCGTTCGCGGTCGGCATCGTGCATGACTGGACCGGTGGCTGGACGGCTGTGGGCTGGATCTTCGGCGTCATCGGCCTGGGTGCGATCATCGCCGGCCTCGGTGCCGGGCGGGCGCTGTATGTGCAGGTCGAAAGCGAAAAGGCATGAGGGTGAAGGGCATCCATCCCTCACGGTCCGGGACAGCGTCGTGACATCCGGAACCGGTAGATGCCGAACCCTTCGGTCGCAGTCGCACCGAAGGGTTCGGCGTTGCAGGCCTACAGGTATACCACTTCGAAGGTTACTGAACCATCGAGGGTGAAGTCGTCGATCAGGGTGAGGCTGTCGGTAGGATGGATCACGGTTTTTATCCGCAGATCCATCGTCGCGTTGTTCACCATGATTGGTTTGGTGTGGTCAGTGGTGGAGCTGACCGACCACAGTTCATCACGGAAAATTTCTGAGGCGCTCTTCCAGGTTCTCCCCTCATCCATTGAGTAGATCGCCTGGGCGCTCGCCCCATCCGCCAGTGTTTGGGTGATATTCAGGAAAAAATACCCCGGTCTTTCACCTGCGGGCGTCAATCTCATTCCAAAGTAGGTGTAATTCGCAATATCCAGATAGGGATGATTGTCGATGACCCTCAGTGCGACCAGTCTCGGCGCCCCACATGTGAGGTTCAATTGAAGGTCGCGATCTGCTAATTCAGTGGGCTCAGTGGTGTTCAGATTTTTGACCAGGAGCTTGCCGTAGTCCACTACACCGCCGCCGGAAAAACCAGGAGTGCAGGCTTGCGGGGTGATGGTGCCGGTAACAGTCAGGTCAGTCGAAGACGCAAGGGCATAAGGCGCGAGGCTGATCAGAGCGGTTGCGGAGAGTGCTGCGAAGTAATGTTTCATTCTTTTCCTTTTTCGGGGTTTTCCCTGGTTGTACCCGGGCACGTGATGGCCTCCAGTTCGCCAGGGGTGGGTGTTACAGGTAAACGATTTCGATCGTGCCCGAGCCGTCGAGGTGGACGGCGCTGCTCAGATCCAGGTTTTCGGTGGGGGCGATGACCGCCTCGACCGTGACGGCGGCGCTGAGGTTCTGGATCGCGACAGGGCCCGAGATGCTGCCGGCAAGGTCGGTGAACCCCAGGTAGCTGTTTTGGGCGAGTGGAATCGGGCTCGTGCTGGCCGTGCTCCAGGCCGTGCCACCGGTGGTGGAGTCGGTTCGAAACAGCCGCGCATAGCTGTCGGCGCTGGCGCTGCCCGGGTCGAGGGTCAGCGAATACAGGCCGATTTTGTTGTTGCGGCCGTCCACGTCCAGGCCGTAGTAAATTTCGCTGTTCACCGTCGCCGAACCGGTGCGGTTGTCGTGCATGCGCAGGGCGAAATGCGTCGGTGCATCGCAGCCGACCTGCAGGTTCAACCCCTTGGGCGGCAGGCGGGTGCTTTTATCGGTGTTCAGATCGTTTTTGGACATTCGGCCAAAATCCACCAGGCCACCGTTTGACAGGTTCACGTTGCATGCCCCAGGGGCGAAGCTGGCACGCAGGGCGATTTCCCTGGAGCGTCCGGCGGCGACCGCATCGAGCAGACCCGTGGCCTCCCAGACCACCGCGTCGCGCACTTGTGATGCCTGCTCTTGGGCCCAGGCCGTCAATTCAAGCTGTGCCGAAAAGCTCTGCCCCTTGGCAACTGCACCGGCTCGCACCGGGACGATTGCCTGCTCCGGCCGCCACAGCAGGCTCGACGCTGTGGCTTCCGGCGTCTGACCGGTGGCGGAGATCAGCCCCAGGTCGACTGACTGCCCATCGAGTACCGCATGGCTTGCGCGCACAGCGTAGCTGCCCCGGTCGGCCAGGCGAAAACGTTCGGCGGTCGCGGCCATGGCGCGATAGAACACGGTCATGTCAGTGGGTTGTGAGCAGCTCAGGGTCAGGCTCACGCGGCGTTCGCCCAGCGTACGTTCAGGCAGGCTGTCGGCGCGGATCGCACGGTTCATCAAGCCGTAATCGAGTACCGGCTGGCTCACGCTGAGCTGACAGTCGTTGGCGAAGGCCCAGGCGTGCGGTGCCATTGTGCTCAGCGACAGAGCGCCAAGGGTCAGAAACAAGGGGCGGGACAGGTTCATGCGGTCATCCTCAAAGCGCTCGGCACTGGGCGGCGGCGGTTTCGTAGTACGCGTCGGTATCGGCTTTGGCCGGCAGCTCGAAGCTCAATTGGCAGCGGTCCATGCCCGGTGCAGTGATCCACAGGGTCGGGCTATCCAGTACGTTCGGCAGGAACACCACGCCGCCTTCCTGGGCGAGCGTGACGAACTCGCCGTCTTCGGTATTCACCGTGGCGCCACGGGGCAGTGGCGCACCGTTGGCGGTGGTGACCTTGAGCAACGCACGGCGGGTCTGGGTGATGCCGAAGTCGATTTTGTCGACGGCGCCGCGCCCGGCGGAGACCACCGCCAGCCCATTGTTGATATCGAGGTTGCGCGGCAGCGAACGGGTGTCGACTTCCACTGCGCTGCGACCATAGGCCGTCAGTTGTGACACCACCGCGTTGCCTTTGCTGTCGGTCCAGACCGGACCACTCGGGGTCGAGACCTTGATCGAGTCGGCATCGCCGACCGACACCAGTGCAAAGGTTTCGCGCACTGGGTAGGGCGTGAACGTCACGCCGTCACCGTGCAACACGGCACCCCCGCGCGCGCCCGCCTGATAACTCGAACGCTCGGCATCGGAGCGGGTGTAGTTCAGGTCCAGCTGGCTGTAGCGCGGCAACAGCGAAACACCGGCGGAGGTCTGCACTTGCTTGTCACGCGTGTCGTGTTCGACGCCGACCCGGTAGCTCAGTTGATCGTTGACCTGTTCGCTCAGGCCGACGCCGCTGCGGTATTCACCGCCGGCATTGCGCACCCAGGTGCGCGCCCGGCGGGTTTCACCCAGCGGAATGCTCAGGTTCAGATACACGCTGTCATCACTGCTCTGGGTACCGCTGACTTGCCATTGCGCCGAGGCCGAAACCGAGACGCCGCCGATATTGGTGCCCCACGAGAGCAGCGCGCGGTTGCTGCTTTGCCCGTCGAACGAGGTCGAACGGCTGACACTGCCGCTGAAAGCGCCCAGCCCCGGTGGGGACCAGCTCAGCCCCAGCGTTTGCTGGTCGCGATTACGGGAGTGGCTGCGCTCGGACTCGATTGCGGCCACGGCTTCCGACAGATCGCTGTATCCGAACGTGCGGTGCGAGGTGCTGGCATTCACCGACCACTGTTCACCCACGCGTTGCGATATGCCCAGATCCGCCTGAACACCTTTTGCAGGTTTCCCGGCGCGGATATCGGAGGCTTGCAGGGTGGTCTGGATCTGCGTGTTCTTGCCGGGCTGCAAGCCCAGGCCGGCACCCGCGGCGAGGTAGTCGGTGGCACCAGTGGCGCCGGCACTCAATTGCATCAGCGGGCTCAGTGCGCCGGTCCAGCCACCGCTGACCACCCAAGGGTCGTTGCCCTGGGTGTCGCCGGTGTTGCGTACCTGGCCGGCGGCCAGGGAAAAACCGGGGGCGGGCAAGCCGACCCCGAGCAGGGCCGCGGGGATGGTAAAGCGCTGCTCGCTGCCATCGGTTTCCTTGACCGTGACTTCAACGTCGGAACGATTGTCGAGACGGCGCACGTCGTTTAATGAGAACGGGCCGGCCGGTACCACCGTCGAGTGGATCAACGAGCCGTTCTGGCGGACTTCCACCTGAGCCTGGCTCCTGGCAATGCCTTCGATGGGCGAGCCTTGGCCTTCGCTTTGCAATGCCTGTTCGGTCATCAACTGCACGCCAGTGATCTGCGCCCCGGCCAGTACCGGGTTATAGAGGCTGATCTGGCCTGCCTGCAGCACCGTTTCCTGGCTGGCAAACGTCCGCTGGGCGTAGGCCGCCAGATGTGTGGTGGTCGACACGTCGTTTTGCCAGGTCTGCACCTGGCGGCTGCGCACGATCCAGTCCCCGGCGTTGAAGCCCAGCTCGGTGTTGGCTGACAGGTAGCGACTCGACTGGCCAGCGTTATCGCTGAACAGGTTGTTGACGTCGTAATTGAGCAAGGCGGCGAAGCCACCGGTTTGATAACCCGTGAAGTCCCGGGCCGTCGGCCGTATGGCGTCGGTAGGGGCGATCAGCTTAACACTGAGGTTTGCCGGGTCCTGTTCGATGGTCATCTGCGGCCAGGTGCCGAGCGCATCGAAACAGCGCTGGCCGTCGGCCGGTGCAGCCGGTTCAACCAGGTTGGCGGCGTCGAGCAGGGCACGGTCAAAGCACAGCTCACCTTCGTGGTTGAACGCCGCATCCACCCGTCCACGGGGCTGGCCGTTAACGATGAGGGTGATCGGGTGCTTGCCGGCGCTGAAGCGCGGAGCCTGCAGCAATGAGGTTGCCAAAGCCGGGTCGATGCCGCGTTGCGTCAACATTTTCTGGTCGAACGAGGTCAGCAATGCCGCGCCGCTGAGGTCTTCGGCACGGGCATCGAGCAACAGCAGCGCGTTACTCAGCAGCGCCACGGTACTGGCGCGTAGCGTCGACAGACGAGCGTTTACAGCCTGCTTTTCAGGCATGGCTTCGCCATCACGGTATTTGGATACGGTGTTCATGGAGTTCACTGAGTCATTGCCGCTGTGCTGGCTTGATCCACTGCCGCCGCTGGCTTGCGTCGGGGACGGTAACGACCGTCATCCCGAAAGTTCACGCCCACTCTTCCCTGGGGGCGCTGGTTCTACGGTGGTTCAGGGCTTGAGCGGTGCCTCGAACGGCGGCGCTGCGAAGCCATACACCGTGGCCGGCTGGATGCGCACCTGTTTGGCGGTCTGGGTCGATACCGCGACGCTGAGCTTCTCGCCCGGCAACACGTAGGCCTTTGGCAACATCGCATTGCCCGAAGGCAGCAGTTGTACCTCCTGGGCCAGCCGTACGACGTAAGGCGTATCGTTGCTGACGGTCAGTTGGCCGTTGTTCAACGACCATTGCAGGTCGGTCCATGGCGTGCGATTGGGCTTGAGGCCCTTGGGGTGCAGAATCACCGGCAGGTTCTGGCGCACCGTCACACCCACGCGGGCGCTCCCGGCTTCGGCGCCGGCTTTGCCTTGAGGGATGCCTTCAAAGATCACCCTCTTCAGGCGCTGGGTCACCAGGGGCTTTTCCGATTGCAGGATGAAACGGATCAACTGGCTTTTCGAGGCTTCGACCCGGGCCAGCGGCGGGGTCACGAACACCAGTTGCTCGGTGTCTTCGGGGATGTCTTCCAGGGTGATGTGCAACAGGGCCAGGTTGGCATCGGTGTTGGTCACGGTCACGGAGGCTTCGCCGTCGGCCTCGTTGACGATCACCACGGAGGTGTCGGGGACCATGCCGTCAGCCTGGGCCTGGGCGGCCATCAGCAGCACAAAGCCGCCAAAGCCGATGTAGATCAAATGATGTGCAAACTTGAAAATCTTCTTCATGACGTGTCTCGTTGATTGATCAAGCCGTTGACCGCCAGGCATGTGCGCTGAGCGGTGGAAACAGGGGGGCGCAGGCGATCAGCAGCGCTGTCGCGAGGGCAGGGTGGTGAATGTTCACTGGGCTTTTCTTAATGGTTTATTGGGCAACTAACGGCAGGTTCGTTGCCCGGTATTGAGTTGAGTTACAGGTAGACGATTTGCAGGGTGGCCGAGCCGTCGATTTGTGCTTCGTCGGTCAGGGTGAGGTTTTGGGTTGGGGCAATGAAAGGGGAAACGCGCAGATCCACTCTGACATCCTGCAGGGGGTGGGGAACTCTGATTCCGGTGCTGTCGCCAAAGGCAACCAAATAGCCCGGATAAATAGCGGTGTTTCCATCAGTCCATGACACCCCGCCATCGCTCGATTGCAGTATTGCCGATGGAGTGTCTGCAATAACGTTCATAAAATTCAAGACGTACTCCCCGAGCTTCTCATCTCCGTTGATAAAACCCAGCCCGTAGCGGACGGGAGAGGTCGAGGACTCCGCCCTGTTATCAACTGGCATAATCGCAAACAGGGTTTCCGCATCGCAATTCACGGTAAGTTGAAGAGTTTTTTGCCCGAGTGGGGTGGCAGCATCTGGCTTCAGGTCCTTGGCAGCTATTTTCCCGTAATCAAACACGCCACCGCCGGCAAGACTCGGCGTGCAGGCAGCAGGGGTGATGGTGCCGGTGACGGTCAGGTCAGTGCTGGAGGCGGCGAAGGCGGAAGTGGCAGCGCCAAGCAACAAGGCAGTACCCAGTATCGTCAGTTGTTTGTTCATGGTCGTGTGCTCCTCTCGATGAGCGTTTTCAGGTTGATGGCCAAGGCTGCGGGATGTTGGGTATCGGGCTGCTCAAGGGCGACGCAATGTATCCATCGAGGTGAGGATAAGAAATGCAACAAATACGAAAGCGTCTGTTGGCGTACGAATAAGTGTTGTGGGCTACGTAAGCTTTTGGCTATTCAGGCATGAAATTTCCCTGATTTCGTAGGGCTATTTGTTTTGCTCTGTGGGACTAATCTTTTTGTTTTCGGAGTAATGCCCTGGGGGCTTGAAGGCTCTGAAACTGCTTGGAGCAAGGGTTGTTTCTGGGAGTTGTGGTGGCTATAAAACAGGGCTACTTTCATGGCATGCAGTCATGTAGGAAAAGTCCCTCAATGCGAGTCGTAATTGCTGACGATCATTCTGTTGTTCGCGTAGGAATGCGGATGCTCATCAATGCCAGCAGACAATGCGAAATTGTCGGAGAGGCCGATGGCGTAGACGACCTGATGAATGTGCTTTCAAACACCCCCTGTGATCTGTTGATCACCGATTTTTCCATGCCGGGCGGGCAGCAGGTCGATGGCCTGACAATGTTGAATACCCTGCGCCGTCTATACCCGGCAATGCCGGTGATTCTGCTGACAATGTTTACCAGCGTGGCCACCGCGAGGGCGGCGCTGGCTCAAGGGGCGATGGGCATTGTCGCGAAAAACACCTCGGTGTCCGAGCTGCCGGCGGCAATCAATGCGGTGGGGCTGGGGCGGCGATACATCAGTGAGCCCCTGCGCGAACTGCTGGACAACGCGGACCGTCAGCTGGAGGAATCGCCACTGTCGGTCAAGGAATTGGAGGTGGTCAGAATGTTGGCCAACGGCATGACCGTCAGCGAAATCGCCCACCAGGTTAAACGCAGTGTGTCGACTATCAGTAAACAGAAAAACATGGCCATGCTCCGCCTGGGCATCAGTACTGACGTCGAGCTTTTTGCCTATGCCCGCGACAGCGGTATGGCCCACTAACCGCATTGATCACCCGGTTCTACCAAGCGTTTTAACGTCTCGATGCCGGTGACATGTAGCGCATTGCGTCTTCCGTAACGGCAAGATTGGCGAGCATAGCGACAGTTTCAATCTGTGGAAGTGGTCGCGTCAGGCGCTGGGTTTCAAAGGCCTGTTGCCGGGGTGGACGCCAGCCGCTGATAAGATCGCGGCTTGCTGCCTGACCCGCTGGCCTGGCAAGTGACCTTGTAGCTTGTGGGGCTGGATCTTCGGCGTCATTGGCCTGGGTGCGATCATCGCCGGCCTCGATGCCGGGCGGGCGCTGTGTGTGCAGGTCAGCAGTGAGAAAATCCAGCCATGATTGGAATCTATAAATAGACAAGTTCCAGGGTTGCCGAGCCATCAATGAACACGTCTTCACTCAAGTCCAGCGTCGAGGTCGGTGCGATGACCGCTTGCAGGGTGATCCGGCTGGACAAGTTCCGGATTGCAATGGGCCCTGCGGTGCTGGCGGGTACATCGGTGAAACCCAGATAACTTCGCGCAGCGATCGGTATGGGGGTTGACCGGGATGCACTCCATGCCCGCCCTCCGGTGGTGGAGTCGGTTCGATACACTTGAGGCAGAGCGTCCACTACGGTGTTGACGGGATCGAAACGCAGCGAATACAAGCCAATCCTGTTGCCGCTGCCGTCGAACTTCAGACCGTAATAGATTTCACTGTTGGTGATGGCCGAGCCTTCTCGATTGTCCCGCATGATCAATGCAAAACGCGCAGGCAAATTGCAGTGAATGCTGAAGTCGAGTGTCTCGTCGCGAAGTTGCGTGCGTTTGTCGACGTTCAGCTCCTGCCGGGAGATTTTTCCGAAATCGACAAGGCCGTTGTTGGAAAATGACGGGGTGCAAGCGACTGGCGTCAGGGTGCCGTTGATCGTCAGCTCAACGACTGACGCCGCATGGGCGCAAATTGTCGTACTCAACAACAGCGCCGTTGCCAGGTTGATGGGGATAGGCTTCAACGATAAAATCCTTTTTTTCAGTGGGCCGTAACGGTGCTGAACCGCGGACGGTCCAGCACCTTGTTCCTTACAGGTACTTCACTTCAAGGGTCGCGGAACCGTCGATGTCGATTTCGTCGGTCAGGTCAAGCGAATCAGCGCGGGCGATGTAGGAATCGATCGCGAAGTCGATAGTGACGTTCTGTGCATTGGCCGGGTCCGTTTCGCCGAGTGCTGCCACGGACAAGAGGTAACCAGGTTTTGCCGAATCTGCTTTCGCCCAGGTTGTTCCATCGTCGGCTGACTCGATCGGGTCCAGCTCGGTTGCACCGTCCATGACCGTAATGACCCTGGGGTGATAGAAGCCCAGCTCTTCGCCTTCATTTCCCAAGCCAAGGCCGAACGAACCGGTAAGGCCCGTATTGGGATTATTGTCAATTGGATTCACTGCGAACTTCGTTGCTGCATCGCAGGTCACGGTCAATTGAAGTGGATCAGTGCTGACCAGGGTGTTCTGATCCGGTAAAAGGTCTCCTGCCGAGATTTTGCCCAGATCAATGACACCACCGCTGGAGAGGGTCGGCGTGCAAGCGACTGGCGTGATGAGGCCTGTAACCGTCAGGTCAGTGCTCGACGCTGCGAGCGCAAAAGGAGCCGCGCTGATCAGTGCCGTTGTGGCGAGTGCTGCGAAGTACTTTTTCATGGGTGAAACTCCTTGCTACTGTTGTTGACCTTGAATGCCCCGGGGCACGTCATTGCACCTCGGGTTCAACAAGGCAGGGTGGGTGTTACGGGTAAAGCATTTCGATCGTCGCCGAGCCATCGAGGTGAACGGCGCCGCTCAGGTCCAGGCTCGCGGTGGGAGCAATGACGGCATCGACCGTCACTGTGGTCGTGAGATTCTGGATCGAGGCCGGCCCTGCGCTGCTGCCGGCATTGTTGGTGAAGCCCAGGTAGCTTTTCCGGGCGATCGGTATGGGGTTCGAGCTGGAGGTGCTCCAGGCCACGCCCTGGGTGGTGGAGTCGGTTCGATACACGCGGGCAAAGCTGTCCGCACTGGCATTGGCGGGGTCGACATTCAGTGAGTACAGGCCAATCTTGTTGCTGCGGTTATCCACACCCAGCCCGTAGTAAATCTCGCTGTTGACCGTCGCCGTGCCTGAGCGGTTGTCATGCATGACCAGGGCAAATTGCGTCGGGGCGTCGCAGCCAACCTGCAGGGTCAAATCCCTGGGAGGCAATCGGGTGCCTTTGTCGGGGTTGAGGTCGTTTATCGATAACCGACCGAAATCCACCAGGCCGCCATTGGACAGTTCCACCTTGCACGCGGCGGGCGCAAAGCTGGCGCGCAGGGTTATCTCCCTTGAATGGCCCGTAGCGACTGCGTCGAACAGACCGGTGGTTTCCCAGACAATGGCATCGCGTACCTGCAACGCTTTTTCCGGAGCCCAGGCTGTCAGTTCCAGTTGCGCCGAAAGACTTTGACCTTGCACCGCCACGCCGCCCCGAACCGGAACGATTGCCTGCTGCGGTCGCCAAAGCAGGCTCGAAGCGGTTTCTTCGGGTACCTGGTCGATGGCGGAAATCAGGCCCAGGTCCACCGGTTGCCCATCGAGTACGGCGTCACCCATGCGCACTGCATAGCTACCGCGTTCAGCAAAGCGGAAGCGCTCGGCGGTCGCGGCCATGGCGCGGTAGAACAGGGTCATGTCGGTGGAATGCGGGCAGTTCAGGTTCAGACTCAGGCGGCGCTCGCCCAGGGTTCGCTCTGCGGGGGCATCGCCGCGTATTGCCCGATTCATCAAGCCGTAATCGAGCACCGGCTGACTCAGGGTGAGCAGGCATTCATCGGCGAGCGCCCAGGCCTGAGGCGCAAGTCCGCTCAACATCAGGGTGCCGAGTGTTAACCGTAAAGGGTGGGACAGCTTCATGGGGGCATCCTTAAAGTGTTCGGCACTGGGCGGTGGCGGTCTCGTAATACACCTGGGTATTGGCCTTGGCCGGCAGTTCGAAACGCAGTTCGCAGCGCTCCAGTCCCGGTGCGGTTATCCACAGGTCTCGGGTGTCCAGGGCGTTGGGCAAAAACACCAATCCGCCTTCTTGAACGAGTGTGACGAACTCACCGTTTGCGCTGCTGACCGTCGCGCCACGGGGCAGGGGGGCACCGTTGTCCGTGGTGACTTTGAGCAAGGCACGACGGGTCAACGTGACACCGAATTCGACCTTGTCGACGGCCCCGCGCCCGGCGGAAACCACGGCCAGTCCGTTGTTGATATCGAGGTTGCGTGGCAGCGAGCGGGTGTCGACTTCTACCCGGCTGCGACCATAGGCGCTCAAGTGAGGAACCACGGCGTGACCTTGCCAATCGGTCCAGACCGGACCGCTGGGGGTCGAGACTTTGATGGCGCCTGCGTCGCCTACCGAGAGCAGCGCGAAGGTGTCCCGCACGGGGTATGGCGATAACGTCAAGCCGTCGCCGTGCAGCACAGCGCCGCCGCGCGCGCCAATCTGGTAGCTGGAGTGTTCGGCATCGGAGCGGGTGTAGCTCAGGTCCAATTGGCTGTAGCGCGGCAGCAAGGAAACCCCCACCGAGGACTGCACCTGTTTGTCTCGCGTGTCGTGCTCAACGCCGACCCGGTAACTCAACTGGTCGTTTACCTGTTCGTTCAAGCCGACACCGCTGTGGTATTCGCCAGCGGAACTGCGTACCCAGGTGCGCGCCCGGCGACTTTCACCTAGAGGAATACTGAAACTCAGGTAAACGCTGTCGTCGCTGCGCTGGGTGCCACTGACTTGCCATTGCGCCGTGGCCGACACCGACACTCCGCCGATCCGGGTGCCCCAGGACGCCAGGGCGCGGCTGCTGTTCTGGCTGTCGAATGTCGTCGAACGATTGAAGCCGCTGCTGAACGCGCCAAGCCCGGGGTGTGACCAGGCCAGCGACAGGCTCTGCTGATCGCGGTAGCGCGACTGGCTGCGCTGCGCTTGAGTATCGAACACGGCCTCCGACAGTTCGCGATAGCCGAAGGTCCGGTGCGAAGTTCCGGCATTGATCGACCACTGTTCACTCATGCGTTGCGAAATGTTCAGGTCGGCCTGAAGCCCTCTGGCGGCTTGGCGGGTGCTGGTGTCGGTCGCTTGCAGGGTGGTCTGGATCTGTGTGTCGGCCGCTGGCAACACACTCAGGCCTGTGCCCGCCGCGCGGTAGTCGGCGGCGCCCGTAGCGCCGGTGCTGAGCAGGACATTCGGGGTGAGTGCTCCGCTCCAGCCGCCGCTGATCACCCAGGGCGCGCCGCTCTGTGCCGCGCCGAGACTGCGTACCTGGCCGGCGGCCAACGAAAAGCCGGGAGCCGGCAGGCCAACGCCGAGCAGGGCGGCGGGGACCGTGAAGCGTTGCTCGCTGCCATCCGCCTCCTTTACGGTGACTTCAACATCGGAGCGACTGTCGAGCCGGCGTACGTTGCCAAGGGAAAACGGTCCTGCCGGCACCACTGTCGAGTGGATCAGCGAACCGTTCTGGCGAATTTCGACCTGAGCCTGGCCATGAGCGATCCCTTCGATGGGATTGCTTTGGCCTTCGACCTGGAGCGCCTGTTCGGTCATGACCTGAACGCCGGTGATCTGCGCGCCGGCCAGTACCGGGTTGTAGAGATTGATCTGACCCGCTTGAAGCACCGTCTCCTGGCTGGCAAAGGTGCGCTGGGCGTAAGCCGCCAGGTGAGTGGTGCTGGACACATCGTTCTGCCAGGTCTGCACCTGACGACTGCGCACAATCCAGTCGCCGGCATTGAAGCCGACTTCGGTATTGGCTGAGAGGTAGCGGTTCGATTGACTGCCGTATTGGCTGTGAAGGCTGTTGATGTCGTAGTTGAATAACCCGGCGACACCACCGGTCTGGTAGCCAGAGATATCCCGGACCGCAGGACGTATCGCCTGGGTGGGTACTATCAATGACAGGCCGAGGTTGGCCGGGTCCTGTTCGATTCCGGTTTGCGGCCAGGTGGCGAGTAAGTCGAAACAGCCTTTGTCGTTGGCCGGAGTCGGGGGCACGCTCAGGTTTGCCGCATCGAGCAGGACACGGTCAAAGCACAAGCTGCCCTCCTGGTTGAACGTGACGTCCACCCGGCCACGACGCAGGCCATTGACCGTGAGGGTGATCGGATGTCGGCCAGCGGTGAAGCTCGGAGCGGCCAGCAGCAGGGTTGCGAGAATCGGGTCGATACCGCGTTGACTGAGCATTTTCTGGTCGAACGAAGACTGCAGCGAAGCAGCATTGAGGTCTTCGGCATTGGCTTCGAGCCCGATCAGCACGTTGCTCAGCAGCAACACCATGCCGGTCCGGACTCGCGACAGGTGCGGGGGCATGCTGGCCGGCCGAATCGCAGGCATGGCTACGCCATCACGGTATTTCAATACGGTGTTCATGAGCTTCACTTGGGTTATGGCGCGGCGCCGGCTTGATCCACGACGGTTTGCGTTGCGTTTGCAGCGACGGCAAATCAGGCCGTCACGATGAAATGTCGCCTCCTGTTTTTCCCTGCGCGGCGCTATTGGAGGTGTCGGTTCCGGGGGGTGAGCAGTGCGTCATAGGGAGGCACGGCAAAGCCATAGACGGTCGCGGGATGAATTCGAACCTGGGTGGCAGCCTTTGTGGGGACCGGAACGCTGATGTGGTCACCGGGCAGCACGTAGGTCCTTGGTAGCGTGGCACTGCTCCCGGAAGGCAGCAGTTGTACCTCCTGAGCCAGGCGTACGACATAAGGTGTTTCGTTGCGTACGCTTAGTTGACCATCCTGCAGCGACCATTTCAGGTCGGTCCATGGTGTGCGGTTCGGCGCCAGGCCTGCGGGGTGAAGGATGACCGGCAGGTTCTGGCGCACCGTCACACCCACACGGGCATGCCCGGCCTCGGGAGCAGATTTTCCTTGGGGGACTCCTTCAAAAATCACCCGCTTCAAACGCTGGGTGAGCAGGGGCTTTTCTGATTGCAGGATGAAGCGCACCAGCTGTGTCCTGGAGGCTTCAACACGTGCCAAGGGTGGTGTCACGAACACCAATGGCTCGGTGTCTTCGGGAATGTCTTCAATGGTGACGTGTAGCAGCGCCAGGCTGGCGTCAGTGTTGGTCACGGATACAGCAGTTTCCCCGCTGGCTTCATTGACGATGACCACGGACGTGTCGGGCACCATGCCGTCGGCGGGGACCTGTGCGGCCCATAACAGCGCACACGCACCGATACCCGTATGGGTCAGGCGGCGCACCTGCTTGAAAAATGATGTATTGATGTCTCTCATGAAAATTCCCGGATAAAAGACCGTTGGCATGGCTCGCAATGCAGACAACGCAAGGCTTCCGTGAGCAGGAGTGCAGTACGCAGGGGGGCACTGGTGTCATGTTCATGCATTCGATAGCCAGGCACTGAGTGAGCGCAGTTCTGTACGGGGACGACGGACTGTTTGGCAGGCCACAACTTAGCGAGCAGATAAGGCGGGAGGAATGCAATAAATACGAAAAGAGAGAGGGGTGTGTATGAAAGAGTGTTGCGGACTACATAGCGTTTTCTAACGGAGGGAGTTCTTTGGTTGTAGTCCTCTTGCGTAGTCTTTATCGCGCTGCAATGTAGGGATCATCTATTTGTTGGATGGGCAAAGAGTTAGCCCATTGAATACATTGAGGATGCGACGTCAGAGGCTTTTTCGGGGCGTTGTGGAAGGGGTATGAACGGCGCTATTTTCCGCGCCTTTGCGCCACAAGCAGGAGGTATCCCACAATGCGAGTCGTTATTGCTGACGACCATTCCGTCGTTCGTGTCGGGCTGCGCATACTCATCAACGCCAGTCGACGATGCGTGATCGTCGGCGAGGCCGACGGTACCGACAGCCTGATGAGTCTGCTTTCAAGCACGTCCTGCGACCTGCTGATCACTGACTTCTCCATGCCGGGAGGGCGGCAGGCCGATGGCTTGAAAATGTTGAGTACGATTCAACGCCATTACCCGGCCTTGCCGATCATTCTGGTGACAATGTTTACCAGCGTGGCGACGGCGAGGGCTGCGCTGGCTCAAGGGGTGATGGCCGTCGTGGCCAAAACCGCATCGGCGACTGATCTGCCTCTGGCAATCAATGCTGTGCAGGAAGGGCATCGCTACCTCAGCGAGTCCCTGCGCGCGCTGTTGACCAACGCCGGCCATCAGTTGCACGAATCGCCACTGTCAGCCAAGGAGCACGAAGTGGTTCGAATGCTTGCCAGGGGCATGACCGTCAGCGAAATCGCCATTCACTTCAAACGAAGCGTGTCGACCATCAGTAAACAAAAGAACATGGCCATGTACCGTTTGGGGATTTCCACGGACGTCGATCTTTTTTCCTACGCCCGGGACAACGGAATGTCGTACTGAAATGACGAGAATAGTCATCGCGTCATTTTCGTCATGAATGCCGATAGTGTTCGATGCGTTTGCAGACTATCGTGCAGGCAAACTTTCGACACCATTATGCAAATCCAGGGGAGCCCGCAAATGAGTGAAGCCCATAGCGCCTTGATCACCCGTTTCTACCAGGCTTTCCAGCGCCTGGATGCCGAAGCCATGGCGGCCTGCTACACCGATGATGTGGTGTTCAGTGACCCGGCGTTCGGCGAGCTTCGCGGTCGCGATGCCGGTGACATGTGGCGCATGCTGACCACTCGGGCCAAGGACTTTTCCCTGACCTTCGATCATGTTCGCGCCGACGAGCGCACCGGTAGTGCCCATTGGGTCGCGACCTATCTGTTCAGCCAGACCGGCAACACCGTGGTCAACGATATCCAGGCGCGTTTTGTCTTCCGTGACGGCAAGATCTGTGAGCACCACGACAGTTTCGATCTATGGACCTGGTCACGTCAGGCGTTGGGTTTCAAAGGCCTGCTGTTGGGCTGGACGCCGCTGGTGAGAAACGCTGTCCGCACGCAGGCATTGAAAGGCCTGAAGGCATTCCAGGCCAGTCGCTGATAAGATCGCGGCCTGTTTTCCTTCAAGCCCTGATCGTTACGTGACCACCCTCAGCGAAAGCAGTGTCGACGCCGACACCCCCGCGAACAAAACCTGGTTCGTCTACCTCGTTCGCGCGGCCAACGGTTCGCTCTATTGCGGGATCAGCGATGATCCCGTGCGTCGCTTCGCCAAGCATCAAAGCGGCAAGGGTGCGCGATTCTTTCTTTCCAGCCCGGCCATGGCCCTGGTCTACACCGAACGCTGTCGCGACAAAAGCGATGCGTTGCGTCAGGAACGGCTGATCAAAAAGCTCAAAAAGAGCGCCAAGGAATGCCTGGTGGCGAGCGCAGTGAGCGCCGCCTCTGACTTATCACTCTGACTGATCAGTTCCCATCAGGCGGACCTGTAGGCTGCCAGGTGATTGCGCGCTAAGCTGCGGATTCCTGATCCTTGCGGCGGAGCCGAGCATGTCCGAGTTGATTCTGCATCATTACCCGACGTCCCCCTTTGCCGAGAAGGCCCGCCTGCTGCTGGGCTTCAAGGGCTTGTCATGGCGTTCGGTAAATATCTCGCCAGTGATGCCCAAGCCGGATCTCACGGCGTTGACCGGTGGCTACCGCAAGACCCCGGTGCTGCAGGTTGGTGCGGATATTTATTGCGATACGGCATTGATTGCCCGACGACTGGAGCAGGAAAAAACCTTGCCGGCGTTTTTCCCGGAAGGTCAGGAAATGATCACCGCGACGTTTGCAGCCTGGGCCGACTCAGTGGTGTTCCAGCATGCGGTCAGCCTGGTGTTCCAGCCGGAATCGATAGCGGTGCGCTTTGGCAAGTTGTCGCCGGAAGCGATCAAGGCGTTTATTGCCGACCGTGCCAGGTTGTTCAGTGGTGGTAGTGCGACCAGGCTGGCCGCCGAGCAGGCAAAGCACCAGTGGCCAACGATCATGTCGCGGCTGGAGTTGCAGTTGCAGCGCGAAGAGGGAGATTTCCTTTTCGGTGAGCCGTCGATTGCCGACTTTGCCCTGGCTCATAGCCTCTGGTTTCTCAAGGCCACGCCGGTCACTGCGCCGCTGGTGGATGCTTACCCGGCAGTTGCCGCGTGGCATGCGCGGGTACTGGGCTTCGGTCATGGTGCATCCAGCGAGATGAGTTCCGAGGAGGCTCTGGCAGTGGCGCGCGCGTCCACGCCAGCGGCATTGCCGGATGAGCAGTTCGTCGATCCCAACGGGTTCACGGCGGGGCAACAGGTAGTGATTGCGGCCACGGACTACGGCGTTGATCCGGTAGCTGGGGAGTTATTATTTTCCGGTCGCGAAGAGCTGATTGTACGACGCGAGGACGAGCGTGGCGGCGTGGTGCATGTGCACTTCCCGCGCTTGGGCTTCCGCATCGAAGCTGTCAGATGATCTCTTGTAGGAGCGAGCTTGCTCGCGATGGTCGTCAACGAAGACGCGGAGAGCCAGGTTCTTCGAGGTGTTTTCGGATTCATCGCGAGCAAGCTCGCTCCTACAGAGCTACTTCAAGGCGGCCAGGATCGCATCCGGGTCGTACCCGCGAATCAGGGTTCCGTTCACATCGATAATTGGAATGCCGCCGCCGCCCAGCGCCTGATAGTCTCCGCGCGCGACGGCATCCTTCTCGATATCGAACTCCTTG
Organism: Pseudomonas sp. WT-JTC; assembly: GCF_056711565.1. NCBI lineage: Bacteria > Pseudomonadati > Pseudomonadota > Gammaproteobacteria > Pseudomonadales > Pseudomonadaceae > Pseudomonas > Pseudomonas sp. WT-JTC. Next base: position 5,480,181 of record NZ_CM160042.1, on the reverse strand, counting down.
TACGGAATTCCTTTCTGATCGAGAAAGCGCCGGGTCAGCTTGCAGTAACCACACCATTCGGTGGCGTAGAGCACAACGTTGGCCTGGGTCTGCGTCTGTGCAGGCACGACTTGCGAAGGGTTGAGCGCCCGCTCGATCTTGCCCCAGTTCTGGCAAGCCACGACCACCAGCAGGATCAGCAGGAATTTCTTCAGTACGCCGCCGAGCATCAGTTGCGACGCTTCAGCTGATCGGTGAGCGAAGTGGGCAGGCCCTTGATGATCAACGTACCGGCTTCTTCGTCGTACTCGATCTTCGAGCCCAGCAGGTGTGCTTCGAAACTGATCGACAGGCCTTCGGCGCGGCCGGTGAATCGGCGGAACTGGTTCAGGGTGCGTTTATCGGCCGGGATTTCCGGCGAGAGGCCGTAATCCTTGTTGCGGATGTGATCGTAGAAGGCCTTCGGGCGTTCTTCGTCGATCAGCCCCGACAGTTCTTCCAGGCCCATCGGCTCACCGAGCTTGGCCTGGCTGCTGGCGTAATCCACCAGGGTCTTGGTCTTCTCGCGGGCGTCGTCTTCCGGCAGGTCTTCGCTTTCGACGAAATCACTGAAGGCCTTGAGCAGGGTGCGGGTTTCACCGGGGCCGTCGACGCCTTCCTGACAGCCAATGAAGTCGCGGAAATACTCCGAAACCTTTTTGCCGTTCTTGCCTTTGATAAACGAAATGTACTGCTTGGACTGTTTATTGTTCTGCCACTCGGAAACGTTGATCCGCGCCGCCAGGTGCAATTGGCCCAGGTCCAGGTGACGGGACGGGGTCACGTCCAGTTCATCGGTCACGGCCACACCTTCGCTGTGGTGCAGCAGGGCGATGGCCAGGTAGTCGGTCATGCCTTGCTGATAATGTGCGAACAGCACATGGCCGCCGACCGACAGGTTCGATTCTTCCATCAGTTTTTGCAGATGCTCAACCGCCACGCGGCTGAACGCAGTGAAGTCCTGGCCGCCATCGAGGTACTCCTTCAGCCAGCCGCTGAACGGGAACGCGCCGGATTCAGGATGGAACAGGCCCCAGGCTTTACCCTGTTTGGCGTTATAGCTTTCGTTGAGGTCGGCGAGCATGTTCTCGATGGCCGCGGACTCGGCCAGTTCAGAGTCACGGGCGTGGAGAACTGCAGGTGTGCCGTCGGGTTTTTTGTCGATCAGGTGGACGATGCAATGACGGATCGGCATGGGCTTCTCGGCTGAATGAAGAGAGGAGGGCGTGCTCCCCGAAAAAGCGCTCAGTGTACCGCAACCGCTGGTTTTGGCGCGGTGCGAAGGGCAATTGGCAGGCGACCGACGGCGCTTATGCGTTTTTTTCCCGTTTTAGCGCAATAAAGCTGACCAAATGGGTAGCTAGAGGCGGATATTTCCACGGCTGTGTGCTAGCTTTGCCCGGTCTTGCGCGAAGTCACTGCGTTAAGCGTGCAGTCAGCATTTGTCAGGTCGAACCAAACCCTGATTTCGGTATCTATAACCCCGATCCCGAGGTTATTTGGCCGAGGGTGCCAGATCCAGAAGATCGGGCTCGATGGCTGACATTGCACTCTGCAATCCATATGAATTTGATAGGGAAGGAACACTAAATGGCTCTTACTAAAGACCAACTGATCGCCGACATCGCTGAAGCTATCGACGCGCCGAAAACCACCGCGCGTAACGCTCTGGACCAACTGGGCCAAATCGTTGCCGATCAGCTGGAAAACGGCGGCGAAATCACTCTGCCAGGTATCGGCAAGCTGAAAGTGACTGAGCGCCCTGCCCGTACTGGCCGTAACCCTTCGACTGGCGCTGCCATCGAAATCGCTGCCAAGAAAGTGATCAAGCTGGTTGTGGCCAAAGGCCTGACCGACGCTGTCAACAAGTAAGACTTGTTAAAAAAAACCGTGCACCGGAGCGATCCGGGCACGGTTTTTTTGTGCGCGTTGTAACGGTTTACGCAAGGTGAATTTTTGGAATAATCCCTTTGTTGGGAAGTAGTTGTTACTCGTGCGCCTGACAGGGATAGCCGTTTGCGCTGAATAATACTTTTCTCTCTGTATATAACGAACGTTCCTACAGAACTGATAGTTGAGTGTGCGCCTTGGGTCGGTAGTATCAATAAGGCGTAGCGCTGGGCTTTGCGTAAAAAAGCCAAAACCAAACTTCAGTTGTTCGTCACAGGGACGTTATTATGAAAGTTAAACAGTTGTTGATGTGCGTATCGTTTCTGGTGTCCGGCCAGGCCTTGGCCAATGTTACCGAGTACTGCCCAAGCCCTTCTGACATCAAGGAGTTGGCGGCCGGTGCCTATAAAGCCCCGACAGCAAGTGGCGACGGGGAATGGTACGGTGTTTCGCAAACCGGGCGTGGACCGGCAGGTGAGTTCGAGTTGGCGATATTCGCTCCTCGCATAGCGGCCGAAGGCGGCACTGTTGCCGGTGAAATTCTGCGTTGTGGTTACAAGTTGCAACATGGAGGTGAGTTGGATATGAGATACAAGCGAGAAGGAACTATCGTAAGTATTGATACCAATGGGCCATGGGAAGAATGGCTTGGTCAGTATTACTGCGATAGCAAGGAAGCGCGTACCTGTGCGTTCAAAGAAATTGTTCGAGCAACAAAGCGATGAAACGGAGATGTCTGAACTTTTCTGTTGTCGAAGTTGCTCGCAAAGTCCAGGCAGTTTGTGATTACAGATCTGAGCTTCACGGTTAACCGCTAAGGCTTGTTAAAAAGCCGTGTACAGGAGTCACCCTGACACGGCTTTTTTGTACTTTTGACTTTTTACTCGGCTGTAGACTTCGACCATCGTGCCTGACGCCAGGCTTGTTGCTGCGCTTTGGTCTGGAAGGTCCAGGCGACGAAGCGGCTCTGTTTCTGTCCCTGACCCATTTCCACCACCTGACTGTCCAGCGCGCCGGCCTTGCTCAGAGCCGCCTGGATCGCCGGCAGGTTCGACGCCTTCGACACCAGCGTGCTGAACCACAGCACTTGTTGCGCCACCTGCACGCTTTCGCTGACCAGTTGCGTGACGAAACGCACTTCCCCGCCCTCACACCACAATTCCGCCGCCTGCCCGCCGAAGTTCAGCACTGGCAGCTTGCGTTTCGGATCGGCCTTGCCCAAGGCTCGCCATTTTCGCGTGCTACCCCGTGTGGCCTCGTCCAGCGAGGCGTGGAATGGTGGATTGCACATGGTCAGGTCGAACCGCTCTGCGCTTTCCAGCAGGCCTGTGAGGATCTGCTTGAGGTTGCTCTGCTGGCGTACCTGGATCGCTTTGTTCAGGCCATTGGATTGAATGATCGCCTTCGCCGCGGCGATGGCGGTCGCATCGATATCGGAACCAAGGAACTGCCAGCGATAGTCGCTGTAACCGATCAGCGGATACACGCAGTTGGCGCCCATGCCGATATCCAGCACCTTCACGGCCGCGCCACGGGGGATCACGCCGTCATTGCCACTGGCCAGCAGGTCGGCGAGGAAGTGCACGTAATCGGCACGGCCTGGCACCGGAGGGCACAGGTAGTCGGCCGGAATGTCCCAGTGAGCGATGCCATAGAACGACTTGAGCAACGCCCGGTTGAACACCCGCACGGCTTCCGGGCTGGCGAAGTCGATGCTTTCCTTGCCGTACGGATTGATGATCACGAATTTCTGCAGTTCCGGGGAGCTTTTGATCAGCGCCGGAAAGTCGTAGCGACCCTGATGGCGATTGCGCGGGTGCAGGTTGGCCTTTTCCTTCGGGGCGACGGCCGTGGCCAGGGTCTTCGGGGCAGGCTTTTGGCGCGCAGGCTTGGGGGGGCGGGGGGCGGTCATGGGTGTGGTCGATTCGGGCATGGCTGAAAGTGGCGGGCATTGTCCCACATCTATGGGCAACACCGCTCCCACAGGGGGGGCTTCATTGGATGTTAGAAAGTGGCAGGCATAAAAAAGGGAGGCCGCTTGGGCCTCCCTCTTTCAGTGCGATCTGCCGTTACAGGCTGGCAATCCGCGCATGCTGCTCGGCCAGCTTGCCCAGGGCCTGTTCGGCCTCGGCGAGTTTGGCGCGTTCCTTGTCGATGACTTCGGCGGGTGCCTTGTCAACGAAACCGGCGTTGGACAGCTTGCCGCCGACACGTTGCACTTCACCTTGCAGGCGCTGGATTTCCTTGTCCAGACGCGCCAGTTCCGCAGCTTTGTCGATCAAGCCGGCCATTGGCACCAGCACTTCCATCTCGCCGACCAGCGCGGTGGCGGACAGCGGCGCTTCTTCGCCAGCAGCCAGCACGGTGATCGATTCCAGACGCGCCAGCTTCTTCAGCAGGGCTTCATTTTCGGTCAGGCGACGCTGATCCTCGGCGCTGACGTTCTTCAGGAACAACGGCAGCGGTTTGCCCGGGCCGATGTTCATTTCGCCACGGATGTTACGGGTGCCGAGCATCAGGCCCTTGAGCCATTCAATGTCATCTTCGGCCGCCTGATCGATGCGTGTTTCGTTGGCCACTGGCCAAGGTTGCAGCATGATCGTCTTGCCTTCGATACCGGCCAGCGGCGCGATGCGCTGCCAGATTTCTTCGGTGATGAACGGCATGAACGGGTGCGCCAGACGCAGGGCGACTTCCAGTACGCGCACCAGGGTGCGACGGGTGCCGCGCTGGCGTTCGACCGGTGCGTTTTCGTCCCACAACACAGGCTTGGACAGCTCCAGGTACCAGTCGCAATACTGGTTCCAGATGAACTCGTACAAGGCTTGCGCAGCCAGGTCGAAACGGAACTGGTCGAGCTGGCGGGTCACTTCGGCTTCGGTGCGTTGCAGTTGCGAAATGATCCAGCGATCGGCCAGGGACAGCTCATAGGCTTCACCGTTTTGGCCACAGTCTTCGCCCTTGTCCAGCACGTAGCGCGCCGCGTTCCAGATCTTGTTGCAGAAGTTGCGATAGCCTTCGACGCGGCCCATGTCGAACTTGATGTCACGACCGGTGGATGCCAGCGAGCAGAAGGTGAAGCGCAGGGCGTCGGTGCCGTAGCTGGCGATGCCTTCGGCGAACTCGTCGCGGGTCTGCTTCTCGATCTTCTTCGCCAGTTTCGGCTGCATCATGCCGGAGGTACGCTTCTGTACCAGCTCTTCCAGCTCGATACCGTCGATGATGTCCAGCGGGTCCAGGACGTTGCCCTTGGACTTGGACATCTTCTGGCCCTGGCCGTCACGCACCAGGCCATGCACGTACACGGTCTTGAACGGAACCTGCGGCGTGCCATCTTCGTTCTTCACCAAATGCATGGTGAGCATGATCATCCGGGCAACCCAGAAGAAAATGATGTCGAAGCCGGTCACCAGTACGTCGGTGGAGTGGAATTTCTTCAGGAATTCGGTTTTTTCCGGCCAGCCGAGGGTGGAGAACGTCCACAGGCCCGAACTGAACCAGGTGTCGAGAACATCGTTGTCCTGTTGCAGCGCGACGTCCGGGCCGATGTTGTGCCTGGCCCGCACTTCGGCTTCGTCGCGACCGACGTAGACCTTGCCCGACTCGTCGTACCAGGCCGGAATCCGGTGGCCCCACCACAGTTGACGGCTGATGCACCAATCCTGGATGTCGCGCATCCACGAGAAGTACATGTTTTCGTACTGTTTTGGCACGAACTGGATACGGCCGTCTTCAACGGCTGCAATCGCAGGCTCGGCCAAAGGCTTGGTGGACACGTACCACTGGTCGGTCAGCCATGGCTCGATGACGGTGCCGGAGCGGTCGCCTTTCGGCACTTTCAGGGCGTGGTCGTCAACGCTGACCAACAGGCCGGCAGCGTCGAACGCGGCCACGATCTGCTTGCGGGCTTCGAAGCGGTCGAGACCGGCGTATTCCGCCGGGATCTTGCCGTCGATGGTTTCGTTCAGCGTGCCGTCGAGGTTGAACACCTGGCAGGCCGGCAGGACCGTTGCGTTTTTGTCGAAGATGTTCAGCAGCGGCAGGTTGTGACGCTTGCCGACTTCGTAGTCGTTGAAATCGTGGGCCGGGGTGATCTTCACGCAGCCGGTACCGAATTCAGGGTCGCAGTAATCGTCGGCAATGATCGGGATGCGGCGGCCGACCAGCGGCAGCTCGACAAATTTGCCGATCAGGGCTTTGTAGCGATCATCGTTCGGGTTCACGGCCACGGCGGAGTCGCCGAGCATGGTTTCCGGGCGAGTGGTCGCGACGATCAGGAAATCGTTGCCTTCAGCGGTCTTGGCTCCGTCGGCCAGCGGGTATTTCAGGTTCCACAGGAAACCTTTCTCGTCGTGGTTTTCCACTTCGAGGTCGGAAATCGCCGTGTGCAGCTTGGTGTCCCAGTTGACCAGACGCTTGCCGCGGTAGATCAGGCCGTCTTCGTGCAAACGGACGAAGGCTTCTTTAACGGCTTCCGAGAGGCCGTCGTCCATGGTGAAGCGCTCGCGGCTCCAGTCTACGGACGAGCCGAGGCGACGGATCTGACGGCTGATGTTGCCGCCGGACTCATCCTTCCACTCCCAGACTTTCTCGAGGAACTTCTCGCGACCCAGGTCATGGCGGCTCTGGCCCTTGGCTTCGAGCTGACGTTCCACCAGCATCTGCGTGGCGATACCGGCGTGGTCGGTACCCGGCTGCCACAGGGTGTTGCGACCCTGCATGCGGCGGAAACGGATCAGGGCGTCCATGATCGCGTTGTTGAAGCCATGCCCCATGTGCAGGCTGCCGGTGACGTTCGGCGGCGGGATCATGATGGTGTAGGACTCGCCCGCGCCTTGCGGGGCGAAGTAATTCTCTGACTCCCAGGTGTTGTACCAGGAAGTTTCAATGGCGTGCGGCTGGTAGGTCTTATCCATGCGCGGCGGGACCCTATTGGCATTTATTCAGGAAAAGCCGGGAAGTATAGCGGGGATGAGCGTTTGCGCGTAGAGCGAGGTGACAATGGGTGGGGGAAAAGTTGTGATGGGTGAGTTGTCAGTGAGGACCCCTTCGCGGGCAAGCCCGCTCCCACATGGGTATGTGTCGTACCAGCATTTTGTGAACGACACTCAACCTGTGGGAGCGGGCTTGCCAGCGATGGCGGCCTGTCAGGCAACCTGATTCAAATCGTTATGCCGCGTTTCCTTCAGGCACAGCACCGCAATCAGGCTCAGCACCGCCGCCCCGGAAACATACCCGCCGACATAGCCCAACCCGCCCATCGCCACCAGCTTCTGCGCGAAAAACGGCGCCGCTGAAGCCCCGACGATACCGCCCAGGTTGTAGGCCGCCGAGGCGCCGGTATAACGCACGTGGGTCGGGAACAGCTCCGGCAGCAACGCACCCATCGGTGCAAACGTCACGCCCATCAGAAACAGTTCGATGCACAGGAACAGCGCCACACTCCAGGTCGAGCCTTGGGTCAGCAGCGGCTCCATGAGAAAGCCGGACAGGATCGCCAGTACGCCACCGATGATCAGCACCGGCTTGCGCCCGTAACGGTCGCTGGCCCAGGCCGACAGCGGGGTGGCGGCAGCCATGAACAGCACCGCGAAGCACAGCAGGCCGAGGAAGGTTTCGCGGCTGTAGCCAAGCGTTGCCACGCCGTAACTCAGGGAAAACACGGTGGAGATATAGAACAGCGCGTAGCACACGACCATCGCGCCGGCGCCCAGCAACACAGGGGCCCAGTATTGACCGAACAGCTCGAACAGCGGGATCTTCACCCGCTCCTGGCGCGCCACGGCGTTGGCGAACACCGGGGTTTCATGCAGCTTGAGGCGCACGTACAGGCCGACCATCACCAGTGCGGCGCTGAGCAGGAACGGAATACGCCAGCCCCAGGAGCGGAACTGTTCATCGTCCAGTACTACGGCCAATGTCAGGAACAGGCCGTTGGCCGCCAGAAAGCCGATGGATGGACCCAGTTGCGGAAACATGCCGAACCACGCGCGTTTGCCTTTCGGCGCGTTCTCCGTGGCCAGCAATGCCGCGCCACCCCATTCACCGCCCAGCCCCAGACCCTGGCCGAAGCGCAGGACGCAAAGCAGGATCGGTGCCCAGGCGCCAATGCTGTCGTAACCCGGCAGCACGCCGATCAGCGTGGTGCACACGCCCATCAGCAGCAGCGAGGCGACCAGGGTCGATTTGCGCCCGATACGGTCGCCAAAGTGGCCGAAAAGCGCCGAACCCAAAGGGCGTGCAAGGAAGGCGATGCCGAACGTGAGAAACGCCGAAAGCATCTGGGCGGTGCCGGATGTCTGCGGAAAGAACACCGGGCCGATCACCAGTGCGGCGGCGGTGGCATAGACATAGAAGTCGTAGAACTCGATGGCGGTGCCGATGAAGCTTGCGGTGGCCACGCGGGTGGCGGAGTTCGTCGGTTGCGCAGGTGTGGAGTCGCTGTAAGTCGTGCTGGTCGTCATGCGGTTATCCCTGACTGTCATGTGCTCCAGTGGAGCGAATTATTATGGTCGAGAACCCAGGGATGTGGGTGGAGGCACGGTCGCTGTTCAAGGTAGGAACAGTCGTCGGTTTGCTGCGGGCTTTGCTGATGGACAGGCCGGAAGCTGCGAAGTGCGGGGTAAGCACGGGGCCGGCGAGGCTTGGGTAAGCGCTTCGATTATAGGAAGGTGGCTAACGATCGAACAAGAGGGCTGGCGAACTCAGGGATTTGTGTCAGGTTTTAGATAACGACAGGCATCGAGCTGGTCTGCCAGATCAGCACTCGCGTGACACGGTTGTCCTCGGTCTCGAGAATTTCCAGGCGATACCGACCGATCTTCAGGCACACCGCACTTTCGGGAATGGTTTCCAGCGCCTCGGTGACCAGACCGTTCAGGGTTTTCGGGCCATCGCTGGGCAGGTGCCAGCCGAGGCTCTTGTTCAGCTCGCGAATGGACGCAGCTCCGTCGATCACCAGGCGTCCGTCGGCTTGCGGATGAATGTGCGGGTTGTCCAGGCTGTGCTGGCTTTCGAACTCGCCGACGATTTCTTCAAGAATGTCTTCCAGGGTGACGATGCCCAGCACTTCGCCGTATTCATCGACCACCATGCCCAGGCGCCGCTGCTGCTTGTGGAAATTGAGCAGTTGCAACTGCAGAGGGGTACTTTCCGGCACGAAGTATGGCTCGTGACTGGCTGCCAGCAGCGCTTCCCTGGTCAGGCTCGCATCGGGCAGCAAGTGAAGGATGTGTCGGGTGTTGAGGACGGCTTCGACCTGGTTGATATCACTGTGGAACACCGGCAGGCGAGTGCGCTTGTTGTGGCGCAATTGTTCGATGATTTCTTCGATGGGGTCATCGAGGTTGATGCCGTCCACGTCACTGCGCGGCACCAGGATGTCATTGACCGTGATGTTGTCCAGTGCGTGGATGCCTGGCAGCGGGTGAGGGCGGTTCACGGTTTCGAGAGGGGCGTGCCGTTCGGTCAGCGTTTCGTCCTCACTCTGTTGCACCACTTTGGCTTTACGGGCGAATGGTCGCATCAGCAACTGACTGATGCTGTTGAGCAGCCATGCCGCGGGATAGATGATTTTCAGTGGTATGCGCAGCAGATTGTTACCCTGGGCCAGGATCGCATCCGGATAACGGATGGCGAGCGCCCGTGGCAAATAGTCGGAAAACACCAGCAAAATGGCGCCCGCCCCAAGACACGCAACCCACGGGCCGTTCTCGGCCCAGGTGAAAATGGCCAGCAAGGTGCTGATGACCACCACGAGTGCACGGCACAGGGTGTTGCAAAATATCAGGCTGGCAAGCGGGAAGCTGAGTTTCGCCACCGGTTTGTCGCTGGAGCGCGTTGCGGTGCGCTGGGCCAGCAAATGCTGGTGCGCGGCCTCAATGGCGGTAAACAGCCCCGACCATAAAATCAGCAGGGTCACTACCGCGAGCATCGGCCCTGTGGGCAAGTCGTCCATTAATGCCGCCCGTCAGATGTGCAGGATGTATTCACGAACCAGTTTGCTGCCGAAATACGCCAGCATCAGCAGGCAGAAACCGGCCAGGGTCCAGCGAATGGCTTTGTGCCCGCGCCAGCCGAGGCGATTGCGCCCCCACAGCAGCACGCTGAAAACGATCCAGGCCAGGCAGGCCAGCAGGGTTTTGTGCACCAGATGCTGGGCGAACAGGTTTTCGACGAACAGCCAGCCGGAAATCAGCGACAGCGACAATAGCGTCCAGCCGGCCCAGAGGAAGCCGAACAGCAGACTTTCCATGGTTTGCAGCGGCGGGAAGTTCTTGATCAGCCCGGACGGGTGCTTGTGCTTGAGCTGGTGGTCTTGAACCAGCAGCAGCAAGGCCTGGAACACCGCGATGGTGAACATGCCATAGGCAAGAATCGAGAGCAGGATGTGGGCGAGGATGCCTGGCTCTTCATCGATGATCTGCACCGTACCGGCCGGCGCGAAATGCGCCAGCAGCACGGTCAAGGCCCCCAGCGGGAACAGCAGTATCAGCAGGTTCTCTACCGGAATCCGCGAGCAGGCCAGCAGGGTCAATGCGATGACCGCCACGGCAATCAGGCTGGCGGCAGTGAAGAAGTCCAGGCCCAGGCCGGTTGGGGTCAGCAGGTGGGTGAGCAGGCTGGCGCCGTGGGTCAATACGGCGAGCACGCCAAGCATGACCAGCAGGCGTTTGTTGGCCTTGGTGCCGGAAGCCAGGCGAGTGCCCTGATATATGGTCGCAGCGGCGTACAAGCAGGCGGCGGCGAGGGTAGTAAGCAAGCTGGGTGACAAGGGGAGCATAAATCCTGTTAGGCAAGCCCGAAAGTCGCTGAGTTTGGCATAGAACCCCCGCCGCACGAAAGACCGCGCAACCCGACAGCGAGGTGTCCGCCAGCCACAGTCTTCGCTATAATCCGCGACCTGCCCACGCCGCAGGCTCGCCGAGCACACGTTTAGTCCGGTCCGGGCCGCCATTATCCCGGTCTACACAGGGCCTGAAAGGATCGCGCAATGTTTGAAAACTTAACCGACCGTCTCTCGCAGACGCTGCGCCATGTCACCGGCAAGGCCAAGCTGACTGAAGACAACATCAAAGACACCCTGCGCGAAGTGCGCATGGCGTTGCTCGAAGCCGACGTCGCCCTGCCGGTGGTCAAGGACTTCGTCAATTCGGTCAAGGAACGTGCCGTCGGTACCGAGGTGTCACGCAGCCTGACGCCGGGCCAGGCCTTCGTGAAGATCGTCCAGGCCGAGCTCGAAAGCCTGATGGGCGCGGCCAACGAAGACCTGAACCTGAGCGCCGTTCCACCCGCCGTCATCCTGATGGCCGGTTTGCAGGGCGCGGGTAAAACCACCACCGCCGGCAAGCTCGCGCGCTTCCTTAAAGAGCGCAAGAAGAAGTCGGTCATGGTTGTGTCCGCCGACGTTTACCGTCCGGCGGCGATCAAGCAGCTGGAAACCCTGGCCAACGACATCGGCGTGACCTTCTTCCCGTCGGACCTGAGCCAGAAGCCGGTCGACATCGCCAACGCGGCTATTAAAGAAGCAAGGCTCAAATTCATCGACGTGGTCATCGTCGATACCGCCGGTCGCCTGCACATCGATGAAGAGATGATGGGCGAGATCAAGGCACTGCATGCCGCGATCAACCCGATCGAAACCCTGTTCGTGGTCGACGCCATGACCGGCCAGGACGCCGCCAACACGGCCAAGGCCTTCGGCGATGCATTGCCGCTGACCGGTGTGATCCTGACCAAGGTCGACGGCGACGCCCGTGGCGGTGCCGCTCTGTCGGTGCGTGCCATCACCGGCAAGCCGATCAAGTTCATCGGTATGGGCGAGAAGAGCGAAGCGCTCGATCCGTTCCATCCTGAGCGTATCGCCTCGCGCATCCTCGGCATGGGTGACGTGCTCAGCCTGATCGAGCAGGCGGAAGCGACGCTCGACAAGGACAAAGCCGACAAGCTTGCTAAAAAGTTGAAGAAGGGCAAGGGCTTCGACCTCGAAGACTTCCGCGATCAGCTGCAACAAATGAAGAACATGGGCGGCCTCGGCGGGCTCATGGACAAGCTGCCGAACATGGGCGGCGTGAATCTGGCGCAGATGGGCAACGCCCAGGGCGCGGCAGAAAAGCAATTCAAGCAGATGGAAGCCATCATCAACTCCATGACCCCGGCCGAGCGCCGCGACCCCGAGATGATCAGCGGTTCGCGCAAGCGCCGGATCGCCATGGGTTCCGGCACCCAGGTGCAGGACATCGGCCGCTTGATCAAGCAGCACAAGCAGATGCAGAAAATGATGAAGAAGTTCTCTGCGAAAGGCGGAATGGCCAAGATGATGCGCGGCATGGGCGGAATGTTGCCCGGCGGCGGCATGCCAAAGATATAGGTGTCCCGTCACGCCAATTCTGCTCACTTTTGACGGCGTCTGATGCTCTCATGCTGCGTTGCCGATCCTCGCCATAGCGAGCTATGACTCGTCGCGGCGCCTTGCTTGAGTGCATCAGCCACTCGCCAAAAGTGAGCGAAATTGGCGAGGCAGGACACGAAAGAACTCGCCGGTCGTCGTACCGGCGCAGTCCCGCAAGGAAGCGGGATCTCCAGCAAACCCGCGCTTGGCGGGAGCTGATCGGCCGTTTTCAACGACGGCTCTATAGCCAATCTGGATGGCACGGTGACAGGTGCCGGAAAAAGGCATTTGCAAAAGTCCGGATATTCCTTAGAATATGCGGCCTTTCGGGCACCCATGCCCGCTGTGCATTTAGATTTGCAGCACCGACTACAGGAACGATGTTCACATGCTAACAATCCGTCTTGCCCTTGGCGGCTCCAAAAAGCGCCCGTTTTACCACTTGACCGTAACCGACAGCCGCAACCCGCGCGACGGTTCGCACAAGGAACAGGTTGGCTACTTCAACCCTGTTGCTCGTGGTCAGGAAGTTCGTCTGTCCGTGAACCAAGAGCGCGTAGCCTACTGGCTGAGCGTTGGTGCACAACCTTCTGAGCGCGTTGCTCAGTTGTTGAAGGAATCTGCTAAGGCTGCGGCCTGAGCAATATGAACGCGACGCCAGCCATTGCTGATGATTTGATCGTTATCGGCAAGATTTACTCTGTTCACGGCGTTCGCGGCGAAGTGAAGGTGTACTCCTTTACTGATCCGATTAAAAACCTGCTGGACTACAAAACCTGGACGCTCAAGCGTGAGGGCAATGTAAGGCAGGTAGAGCTGGTCAGCGGACGCGGGAACGACAAGTTCCTGGTCGCAAAGCTCAAGGGTCTCGATGATCGCGAAGAAGCTCGTCTTCTGGCCGGTTATGAGATCTGCGTGCCGCGTAACCTGTTCCCTGAACTGACCGACGGCGAGTACTACTGGTACCAGCTGGAAGGTCTCAAGGTCATCGACACTCTCGGACAGCTGTTCGGGAAAATCGATCACCTGCTGGAGACCGGCTCGAACGATGTCATGGTGGTCAAGCCTTGCGCTGGCAGCCTGGATGATCGCGAACGCCTGTTGCCCTATACGGAGCAATGCGTGTTGGCCGTCGACCTGGCCGCAGGCGAGATGAAGGTGGATTGGGACGCGGATTTCTAAGCGTGGCTAACTTGCGCGTAGAAGTGATCAGTCTGTTTCCCGAGATGTTCTCTGCCATCAGCGAGTACGGCATCACCAGTCGTGCGGTGAAACAGGGGCTCTTGCAGCTCACCTGTTGGAATCCGCGAGACTACACGACGGATCGACATCACACTGTGGACGATCGCCCGTTTGGCGGTGGTCCGGGCATGGTGATGAAGATCAAGCCCCTGGAAGATGCTCTGGTTCAGGCCAAGGCAGCAGCCGGGGAGGCGGCGAAGGTAATTTACCTGTCCCCCCAAGGCCGTCAACTGACTCAGTCGGCGGTGCGCGAGTTGGCGAATGAGGATGCATTGATCCTGATTGCCGGCCGCTATGAAGGCATTGACGAGCGTTTTATTGATGCTCATGTCGATGAAGAGTGGTCGATTGGCGACTATGTATTGTCTGGCGGCGAGCTGCCGGCGATGGTCCTGATCGATGCGGTTACACGACTGCTGCCTGGAGCTTTAGGGCATGCGGACTCCGCCGAGGAAGATTCCTTTACGGATGGTTTGCTGGATTGCCCGCACTACACCCGACCGGAGGTGTATGCGGATCAGCGTGTTCCCGACGTATTGCTAAGTGGCAATCACGCGCACATCCGGCGTTGGCGTTTACAGCAGTCCCTTGGTCGGACCTTTGAACGACGCGCCGATCTTCTGGAAAGCCGCTCGCTTTCTGGAGAAGAGAAGAAGCTGCTCGAGGAATATATCCGCGAGCGGGACGATAGTTAACAACGTATCGATGGTAGATCCGACGATTTACCTTAGGAGCACAGCATGACTAACAAAATCATCCTTGCACTCGAAGCAGAGCAGATGACCAAAGAGATCCCTCCCTTTGCCCCGGGCGACACCATTGTCGTTCAGGTGAAAGTGAAGGAAGGCGACCGTTCGCGTCTGCAAGCGTTCGAAGGTGTTGTTATCGCCAAGCGTAACCGCGGCGTAAACAGTGCATTCACCGTTCGTAAAATCTCCAACGGTGTTGGCGTAGAGCGTACTTTCCAGACCTACTCCCCGCAAATCGACAGCATGGCTGTCAAGCGTCGCGGTGACGTACGTAAAGCCAAGCTGTACTACCTGCGCGACCTGTCGGGTAAAGCAGCTCGCATCAAGGAAAAACTGGTTTAAGTCCAGCTTCCGATGCAGAAAAAAGCAGCCTACGGGCTGCTTTTTTGTTGTCTGGGATTTATCTTCGTTGACCGTGTTGTCGGTCTTGCCTGAGCCTTTATGCCCGCCATTGATCATCCTCTGATAGACCAGTTCCTCGACGCCCTCTGGCTGGAAAAAGGCCTTTCCGATAACACCCGCGATGCCTATCGCAGTGACCTGGCGCTGTTCAATGGCTGGCTACAGGACAAAGGGCTGGAGCTGGTCAATGCCGGGCGCGAGTTGATTCTCGACCACCTGGCCTGGCGCCTGGAGCAAAACTACAAGCCTCGTTCCACCGCGCGATTTCTCTCGGGTGTGCGTGGCTTCTATCGCTATCTGTTGCGGGAAAAGATGATCGCTGTCGATCCAACGTTACGGGTTGATATGCCGCAACTCGGCAGGCCGCTGCCCAAATCCTTGTCGGAGGCCGATGTAGAAGCACTGTTGAAGGCGCCTGATTTGAGCGACGCCATCGGACAGCGCGACCGCGCCATGCTTGAAGTGCTGTACGCCTGCGGTCTGCGGGTGACGGAGCTGATCAGCCTGACGCTGGAGCAGGTCAATCTGCGCCAGGGCGTGTTGCGCGTGATGGGCAAGGGCAGCAAGGAGCGACTGGTGCCGATGGGTGAGGAGGCGATTGTCTGGGTCGAACGCTACATGCGTGATGCCCGTAGCGAACTGCTGGGTGGGCGTCCCAGCGACGTGTTGTTCCCGAGTCAGCGTGGCGAGCAGATGACCCGCCAGACCTTCTGGCACCGGATCAAGCACCAGGCCAAGGTGGCCGGGATCGGCAAGTCGCTGTCGCCGCACACGTTGCGCCACGCCTTCGCCACGCACCTGCTCAACCACGGTGCAGACCTGCGGGTGGTGCAGATGCTGCTGGGGCACAGCGATTTGTCGACGACCCAGATCTACACCCACGTCGCCCGGGCGCGCTTGCAGGATCTGCATGCCAAACACCACCCCAGAGGCTGATGGTACCCCCCCCTGTAGGAGAGAGCTTGCTCGCGATGATCTGAAGAGCGCCGCGTTAAACCAGTCAGCACGCATGATCGTTAACGACCATCGCGAGCGAGCTCGCTCCTACAAAAAACATTCGCCAATGCCTTGTATCACCGGCATTCGGCCCCGCGAACCTTATGTGATAGGCTTGACCGGTTTGCACGATGGGCGGTTATGACCCGGTGTCTTGGCACGGGCGTTCTGATCGTCCCATATGTTCGCCTTCAGGAGTTCTCATGCGTCTGACCCAGATTTTCGCCGCCGCAGCCATTGCGTTGGTCAGCACCTTTGCCGTCGCCGATGACGCGGCCGACAAAGCCATTCGTAAAAGCCTGGAAAACCTCCAGCTCGAAGTGCCGGTGGAAAGCATCACCGCCAGCCCGTTGCCCGGCCTGTACGAAGTCAAGCTCAAAGGCAGCCGCGTGCTGTACGCCAGTGCCGACGGCCAGTACGTGGTTCAGGGCTACCTGTTCGATCTCAAGGATGGCAAGCCGGTCAACCTGACCGAGAAGACCGAGCGCCTGGGCATCTCCAAACTGATCAACGACATTCCGGTTGCCGAAACCGTCGTCTACCCGGCCATTGGCGAAACCAAGTCGCACATCACCGTATTCACCGACACCACCTGCCCGTACTGCCACAAGCTGCACGCCGAAGTGCCTGAGCTGAACAAACGCGGCATCGAAGTACGTTATGTTGCGTTTCCGCGTCAGGGCCTGGGCTCGCCGGGAGACGAACAGCTGCAGGCGGTGTGGTGTTCGAAGGACAAGAAAGCGGCCATGGACAAAATGGTCGACGGCAAGGAAATCAAGGCCGCCAAGTGCGATAACCCGGTTTCCAAACAGTTCGCACTCGGCCAGTCGATCGGCGTGAACGGCACACCGGCCATCGTTTTGGCTGACGGTCAGGTCATTCCGGGCTACCAGCCTGCGCCACAAGTCGCCAAACTGGCGCTGGGCGCGAAGTAAATTCGCATCGTCACGGCCAGTCCTTGACGATCAGGGTCCGGTGGCAACATTTGCCGGGCCATCAATAGAGAGCCGCGAACCTGCGGTTGTTTTCACGGCCGGCCTCGTGTCGGCCGTTTTATGGGGAGTTCACAGTGAAACCGGTCAAAGTAGGCATCTGTGGGTTAGGGACCGTCGGTGGCGGAACCTTCAACGTACTTCAGCGCAACGCCGAGGAAATTGCTCGTCGTGCCGGGCGTGGGATCGAAGTGGCACAAATTGCCATTCGCACGCCAAAGCCTCAGTTCCAAACGACCGGTATTGCGATTACCACCGATGTCTTCGAAGTGGCCACGAACCCTGAGATCGACATCGTCATAGAGCTGATGGGCGGCTATACCGTTGCCCGCGAGCTGGTACTCAAGGCCATCGAGAATGGCAAGCATGTGGTCACCGCGAACAAGGCGCTTATCGCCGTTCACGGTAATGAAATTTTCGCCAAGGCCCGCGAGAAGGGCGTGATCGTTGCGTTCGAAGCGGCGGTGGCCGGTGGTATTCCGGTGATCAAGGCGATCCGCGAAGGCCTGTCCGCCAACCGTATCAACTGGGTGGCCGGCATCATCAACGGCACCGGCAACTTCATCCTGACGGAAATGCGCGAGAAGGGTCGCACCTTCGAAGACGTATTGGCCGAAGCCCAGGCCCTGGGTTATGCCGAAGCCGATCCAACCTTCGACGTTGAAGGTATCGACGCCGCTCACAAGCTGACGATCCTGGCCTCCATCGCGTTCGGCATCCCGCTGCAATTCGACAAGGCTTACACCGAAGGCATCACCAAACTGACCACCGCTGACGTGAACTACGCCGAAGCGCTGGGCTACCGCATCAAGCACCTGGGCGTGGCGCGCAGCACCGCGGCCGGTATCGAACTGCGCGTGCACCCGACGCTGATCCCGGCCGATCGCCTGATCGCCAACGTCAACGGCGTGATGAACGCGGTGATGGTCAACGGCGATGCTGCCGGTTCGACCCTGTTCTACGGTGCCGGTGCCGGAATGGAGCCGACCGCTTCGTCGGTGATCGCAGACCTGGTGGACGTGGTCCGCGCCATGACGTCCGACCCGGAAAACCGCGTACCGCACCTGGCGTTCCAGCCGGACTCGCTGTCGGCTCACCCGATCCTGCCGATCGAAGCCTGTGAAAGCGCCTACTACCTGCGTATTCAGGCCAAGGACCATCCAGGCGTATTGGCTCAGGTCGCGAGCATCCTTTCGGAGCGCGGCATCAACATCGAGTCCATCATGCAGAAGGAAGCCGAGGAGCACGACGGCCTGGTGCCGATGATCCTGCTGACTCACCGCGTGCTGGAACAGCACATCAACGATGCCATCCAGGCACTGGAAGCTCTTCAGGGCGTGGTTGGGCCGGTAGTCCGGATTCGCGTCGAACATTTGAATTAACACAGCGGCAAGCGGCAAGCTTCAAGCGGCAAGTTGAAAGCAGTTCGGCTTTTACTTGCGGCTTGAAACTTGAAGCTTGAAGCTCAAACCGAAGGTTTGAAAACATGCGCTACATCAGTACCCGCGGCCAGGCACCGGCCCTGAATTTCGAAGACGTCCTGCTGGCAGGCCTTGCCACCGACGGCGGTCTGTACGTCCCGGAAAACCTGCCACGTTTCACCCAGGAAGAAATCGCTTCCTGGGCCGGCCTGCCGTATCACGAGCTGGCCTTCCGGGTCATGCGCCCGTTTGTCACCGGCAGCATTCCCGATGCCGATTTCAAAAAGATTCTTGAAGAAACCTACGGCGTGTTCGCCCACAACGCCGTCGCGCCGCTGCGTCAGTTGAACGGTAATGAATGGGTGCTGGAGCTGTTCCACGGCCCGACGCTGGCGTTCAAGGACTTCGCCCTGCAATTGCTCGGTCGCCTGCTTGACTACGTGCTGGAGAAGCGCGGCGAGCGCGTGGTGATTGTCGGTGCCACTTCCGGTGATACCGGTTCGGCCGCCATCGAAGGTTGCAAGCACTGCGAAAACGTCGACATCTTCATCCTGCACCCGCACAATCGTGTGTCCGAAGTGCAGCGTCGGCAGATGACCACCATTTTCGGTGAGAACATCCATAACATCGCCATCGAAGGCAACTTCGATGACTGCCAGGAAATGGTCAAGGCCAGCTTCGCCGACCAGAGCTTCCTCAAAGGCACGCGTCTGGTGGCAGTGAACTCGATCAACTGGGCGCGGATCATGGCCCAGATCGTTTACTACTTCCATGCAGCCCTGCAACTGGGTGGCCCGGCACGTTCGGTGGCGTTTTCGGTGCCGACCGGCAACTTCGGCGACATTTTCGCCGGTTACCTGGCGCGCAACATGGGCCTGCCGATCAACCAGTTGATCGTCGCTACCAACCGCAACGACATCCTGCACCGCTTCATGAGCGGCAACCAGTACGTCAAGGAAACCCTGCACGCCACGCTGTCGCCGTCCATGGACATCATGGTGTCGTCGAACTTCGAACGCCTGCTGTTCGACCTGCACGGTCGCAATGGCGCGGCAATCGCCGGGCTGATGGATTCGTTCAAGCAGGGCGGCGGTTTCAGTGTCGAGCAAGAGCGCTGGACCGAAGCCCGCAAGTTGTTCGACTCGTTGGCCGTGGATGACGCACAAACCTGCGAAACCATCGCCGAAGTCTATGAGCAGACCGGCGAAGTGCTGGACCCGCACACTGCCATCGGCGTGAAAGCCGCGCGGGAATGCCGCCGTAGCCTGGACATTCCAATGGTGATCCTGGGCACCGCCCACCCGGTCAAATTCCCGGACGCCGTGGAAAAAGCCGGTGTAGGAAAAGCTCTCGAACTGCCTGTACATCTTTCTGATTTGTTTGAACGAGACGAACGTTGCACGGTATTGCCAAATGACCTGAAGGCCGTGCAGGCCTTTGTCAGTCAGCATGGCAACCGCGGAAAGCCGCTGTAACCGGTCAACGCTGTTACATTTTGAAGCCCGTCTCCTGACGGGCTTTTTCATTTCTGCATGCACAATTGTCGAGTTATCGCCGCGAAAGGACAGGCGAGTGGATCACCAAGGACGTGGGAATGCTGTTTACAAGTGTGTTCAAGCCGGTCGCGCGCTGGCTGGTTTTATTCGGCATCCTGGGAATCGCCGAATTGGGAGGGGCGAGCCCTGCATCGAATCAGGAGCGTGGGAAGTCTGTTGCACGATCAATGGTCGCGCTGGATGACCAGGAGTTGCAATGGGTGGCCAGTCATCCACAGGTCGTGGTCACGGCGCTGGAATACCCGTTGTACCTGTTCAAGGATGAACATGGCCAATGGACGGGCTTGAACAGTGACCTGCTCAAGCGCATCAGTGACATGACGGGGTTGCAGTTCGTTTACCAAGAGTCTTTTTCCACCGATCAGATGCTGGCGCATCTGGAAAACGGCGCAGCGGATTTGAGCACGACCCTGGCGATGAATGACGAGCGCAAGGCGTTTCTCGATTTCAGCCATGCGTACGGCGGTGCTGGATGGGTTTTTGTCGGGCGGGCCGGGGCGCCGCCTGTGCAGTCGCTGGAAGAACTGGCGAAGCGGGTACTGGTGCTGCCAACCCGGCATGCACTGGAAGCGAAGATCCGTCGCGATTATCCGTCTATCGAATTGCGTTCGGTTAAAACCTACGCCGAAGCCCGCGCCTGGGTTGAAAGCGGCGAAGCCTACGCCACCATCGAAAACGAAATCGGCGCCCGGCTTTTTCCGTCGGGCCGGCTGCAGATCGGGGCTGTGATGCCAGGTAAATGGGATGCGGATTATCTGGCGGTGCGCAAAGGTCAGCCGCAGTTGCTGAGTATCCTAAACAAGGCGCTTGAGGCGTTTCCTGAACAGGAACTGCGCAGCCTTCGCCTGAAGTGGTTCGGTGGTGCTATCACGCCACAGGCACCTGGTTTCTGGCAGTGGCTTGACGAGTGGGTCTGCTGGGGCGTGTTTTTGATCAGCTTGTTCGGCCTGTTGTCCCTGCTCTGGAATCGACGGTTGGCGGAGTTGGTCAGGCAACGGGTCGAGGCCCAAAGGAACCTGCGCGATCAGCTCGCATTTCAGCATGCGCTGATGGATGCCATGCCAGACCCGATGTTTGTCCGTGATCTGCAAGGGCGTTTGATCATGTGTAACAAAAGTTATGAGGACGCCTTGTCGACGCGATTTGACCGGATGCAGGGGCGGCAGTTGATCGAAGTCGATGTCATGCCCAGACAAACCGCGGAACTGCTGCATGCCGAATTTCAAGCGCAGTTGAGAACGCGAAGGTCACGCTTCTTCGAGCGCCAACTGGTATTCAAGGACGGTGTCAGGGATATCTACCAGTGGACAGTGCCGTTTTACATGGCGGATGGCCAGCTACGAGGATTGTTGGGGGGCTGGGCCGATATCGCCCGGCGCACCCGACAGACGTGAAGATTGCGTTTTTTCTCTGTCATGTTTGCCGTGCATGCTCTCTTGACTGAGTTGCAGGTTCGCTTGCGGTCGGTATCCAGAACTTTCTTCTCGGGCCAGTGGTCATCTGTTGCAAGCATGACCCAGGCACATTGTTTTCGGACTATTGAGTGGTGATCGGGATGGAAAGTATCAGTCTGTTGCTCGGTGAAGCGCTGAGCCCGTATCAGGTCACATTGACCCCGTCAGGCATTCGAGGTGAATGCCGGGTGACCCTGAAAAATGCTATCGGCGCGACCGTGGTCGAGCGCGAGTTCAATCAGGCCCAGTTGAATGACAAACGCCTGCTGACGGATGTGGTCGACGGTTTGCATCGCGACGTGCTGATCGCTGAAGGACGCCTGGAGCCTTGTGTCATCGCGGCATTGCGAAATGCAGCGCAGGACAAGCTGCTGTCCGGCCGCAATTGAACGGATTTTTGTGGGAACCTTCCCGCGCCGAGGTCAGTCAGACCTTGTAACAGCAGGATCAAGCATTGTGCTCCGGTGCTTGTAGCTTGCTGCTACTGGTCTCCAAACAGGCCACGTTTAACCCCGGGTCGTCTCCCCACTTCCCGGGGTTTCTTTTTGCCCGGGATTTGTCATGGCTGCACCAGATTGTCGAAAAACGCCTTGGTGTCTTTCAGGTAATCGCTGCGGCTTTGCGGATCCAGCCAGGCGGCGTAGGCCTGATCAAGGCGTTCGCGGGGCAGGGTGCGCAGTACCTGGTTGATCTCGACAATGGCCTGCCGGCCCTTGGGCGTGTCAGTGCAACCGATGTAACCGGACAGGTATTTGCCTGTGCCCCGGATCGGATAGAACTGCAATTGATCCTCGGTGATGCCTTGCAGTGAGGCCTGGTAGCGAATTTCCGGACGATATCCCAGCAGCAGGCGCAAGCGTCCCAGGCGCTGCATTTGCAGCAGGCTGCCCAAGGCGTCGTTGCCGTAATGAGGGGTCAGCGAGTTGGCTGGCGCTTGCTTGAGCAGCCCGTCGAGGTATTCGCCGTAATTGCGCTCGGCAATAATCCCCAGTTTTTCGCGGCCGCTGGCGAGCAACTCTGCCAGGTCCACTTCGCCATCCTTGATAAAGGGGGCCAGCACGAACTGGTCAACGCGCCGCACGGCCAGGCCATTGCTCATGGCACGGAAGACCGGGATGGAAAAGGCGATCCACTTTTCCCGTTCCTTGCTCCAGTTCAGCGCCGCATCACAGACGAGGGTCGGTTCGTGAAGCATTTGCAGTCCACGCGCGCGATTGACCCTCATCACGCTGTGCTGGTATTGCGGCATGCCGGCAATCAACAATGGAAGCAATTGATCGATAACGCCCTGACCCCTTTTCGGCCCGTCGAAAATCGTCAACGGTGGCAGGTCGCGCTTGAGCCAGATCAGGGTGTCCCTGGATTGCGCCAGGGCTGAGGGGGTCGGTTCAAGGAGCAGGAACAAGGTCGCCAGCACGCACAGCAGCCAGCCGCCGCGCAATGGGCAGTGAATGCCCCATGCCGGCAGGCGCCTCAGCTCAGATGGCTCCGTCTTTGCGCAACTGTGCGATCTGCGTCGCGTCATAGCCAAGTTCCTGGAGTACCTGTGCGTTGTGTTCACCCAGTTGTGGCCCGACCCATTCACATTCACCGGGTGTCTCTGAGAGTTTCGGCACAATGCCCGGCATCTTGAAGTCTTTACCGTCCGGCAGCTTGGCTTGCAGGAACATTTCCCGCGCCAGGTACTGAGGGTCATTGAACATGTCTTCGGCGCTGAAGATCCTGCTGGCTGGCACGTCAGCCTGATTGAGCAGCGCCAGCACGGTGTCCAGCGGTAACGAGTTGACCCAGCGATCGATGACGCCATAAATCTCGTCGCGTCGGGCATCGCGGCCATCGTTGCTGGCAAGCAGGGGGTCGTTGGCCAGGTCTTCCCGGCCAATGATCAGCATGAAGCGTTTGAAAATCGCGTCGCCATTGGCGCCGATCTGCACGTGCTTGCCATCGGCGCTGGTGTGGATCGAGGACGGGGTGATGCCCGGCATGATATTGCCCGTGCGTTCGCGAATGAAGCCGAACACATCGAACTCCGGGACCATGCTTTCCATCATCGCGAAGATGGCTTCATACAGCGCCACGTCCACCACTTGCCCCTGGCCACCGTTGACCTCGCGATGACGCAGGGCCATCAGTGCGCCGATCACGCCCCAGAGCGCGGCAATCGAGTCGCCGATGGAAATGCCGGTACGCACGGGTGGCCGGTCTTCGAAGCCGGTAATGTAGCGCAGGCCCCCCATGGATTCACCGACCGCACCAAAGCCGGGCTGATCTTTCATCGGGCCGGTCTGGCCGAAACCCGACAGCCGCACCATGACCAGTTTCGGGTTCAGGGCGTGCAGGACATCCCAGCCCAGGCCGAGTTTTTCCAGGACGCCGGGGCGAAAGTTTTCGATCAGAATGTCTGCTTCACCCAGCAGCTGTTTCAGGATCGCCAGACCGTCGGGGTGCTTGAGATTGAGGGTCAGGGACTTTTTGTTGCGGGCCTGGACGAACCACCACAACGAAGTGCCTTCATACAATTTGCGCCATTTGCGCAATGGATCACCGCCGTCCGGGGATTCGATCTTGATCACATCGGCACCGAATTCGGCGCAAATGCGCGAAGCAAACGGGCCGGCAATCAAGGTGCCCAATTCGATGACTTTCAGACCGGAAAGCGGTTTGGCGGTGAACGGCATACGGAATCCTGTAGGGCAAGGGATGAGCGAATACAGCGTTTTAACATAGCCGACTGTCAGACGCTTCAGGTCGATCACCTTCAATTCGTGGAATACCTTGCGCATCGGTTAGACTTGCCGCCTTTCCTCGTATCAAGAAGCCCGTTCATGGCCCAGCCGTCCACGACCTACAAGTTTGAACTGAACCTCACCGACCTCGACCGCAGCGTCTATGAGAACGTGAAGCAGACCATTGCCCGTCACCCTTCGGAAACCGAAGAGCGCATGACCGTACGCCTGTTGGCCTACGCCCTTTGGTACAACGAGCAGCTGTCGTTCGGCCGCGGTCTGTCGGAAGTGGATGAACCTGCCTTGTGGGAAAAAAGCCTGGATGACCGCGTCCTGCACTGGATCGAAGTCGGCCAGCCGGATGCCGAGCGCCTGACCTGGTGCTCGCGCCGCACTGAGCGTACCAGCCTGTTGGCCTACGGCAGCCTGCGCGTGTGGGAAGGCAAAGTGGTGCCGGCGGTGAAAAACCTGAAAAACGTCAACATCGCTGCCGTGCCTCAGGAAGTCCTGGAAATCCTGGCCAAAGACATGCCGCGCGTTATCAAGTGGGATGTGATGATCAGCGAAGGGACGATCTTCGTCACCGACGACCGTGGTCAGCACGAAGTCCAGTTGCAGTGGCTGGCCGGTGAGCGCGGCTGATTTTTCGCCGCTTTAGCGCGTCACCCGGTTTTATCCTACGTATTGAAGAGAAGCATCTTTCGCCCCATGCGCATCGAACCTCGCCTGCTGCCCGACACCCTGCCATTCCTCGGTGATATTCCGCCACTGCTGACCCGCCTTTACGCGGCGCGGGGCGTGCAATCCGAGGCGGAACTGGACAAGAGCCTGGCGCGGTTGATTCCGTACCAGCAGCTCAAGGGCATCGATGCCGCCGTGGATCTGTTGGTGACGGCGCTCGAACAACGCCAGCGCATTCTGATCGTCGGCGACTTCGATGCCGACGGCGCGACGGCCAGCACCGTCGGCACGCTGGGCCTGCGTTTGCTGGGTGCGGCGCATGTCGATTATCTGGTGCCGAACCGTTTCGACTACGGCTACGGCCTGACACCGGAGATCGTCGCGGTCGCGCTTGAGCGTCAGCCTCATTTGCTGATCACTGTCGATAACGGCATCTCGAGCGTCGAAGGCGTGGCAGCGGCGCAAAAGGCCGGGCTCAAGGTGCTGGTCACCGACCACCACTTGCCCGGTGACGAGCTGCCCTTGGCCGATGCCATCGTCAATCCGAACCAGCCCGGTTGCGAGTTCCCGAGCAAGGCGCTGGCCGGTGTCGGGGTGATTTTCTACGTGCTGATGGCCCTGCGTGCGCGGTTGCGCGAGCTGGGCTGGTACACCAGCAAGCCGCAGCCGAATATCGGCGAATTGCTCGATCTGGTGGCCTTGGGCAGCGTGGCCGACGTGGTGCCGCTGGATGCCAACAACCGGATTCTGGTGCATCAGGGGCTGGAGCGGATTCGCGCCGGACGTGCCCGGCCGGGGATCAAGGCGATCCTCGAAGTGGCCAAGCGCGATCATGCGCGCATCACCTCCACCGATCTGGGTTTCATTGTCGGCCCTCGCCTGAACGCCGCAGGGCGCCTGGATGACATGAGCCTGGGCATCGAATGCCTGCTGACCGAAGACGCCGGTCTGGCCCGTGAGATGGCTGCTCAATTGGACGGCATGAACCAGGATCGCAAATCCATCGAGCAGGGCATGCAGCGCGAAGCGCTGGCGCAACTCAAGGATCTGCCGGTGGAGTCGATGCCGTTCGGCTTGTGCCTGTTCGATCCCGAGTGGCACCAGGGTGTCATCGGTATCCTCGCGTCACGAATGAAAGAGCGCTATTTCCGCCCGACCATCGCCTTTGCCGATGCCGGAGATGGACAGCTCAAGGGCTCGGGGCGTTCGGTCCAGGGCTTTCATATCCGCGACGCGTTGAGCGTGGTGGCGGCGCAGCATCCGAATCTGATCACCAAGTACGGTGGCCATGCAATGGCTGCTGGCCTGACGCTGCCGGAGGCGAATTTCCCCCTGTTCGCCGAAGCCTTTGACGTTGAAGTACGCCGGCAACTGCGCGAAGAAGACCTGACTGGCCGCCTGCTGTCGGACGGCACCCTGGCGGTGGAAGAGTTTCACCTGGAACTGGCCCGCGCCCTGCGGCATGCCGGCCCTTGGGGGCAACACTTCCCCGAGCCGTTGTTTCATGGGGTGTTCCAGTTGGTCGAGCAGCGGGTGGTGGGGGAGCGGCACCTTAAAGTCGTGCTGAAAAGTGAATGTGGTTCGGTGAAACTCGACGGCATTGCCTTCGGGATCGACCGCGACATCTGGCCGAATCCGACCATCAAGTGGGTGGAACTGGCCTACAAGCTCGACCTCAACGAGTTTCGGGGCAACGAAACGGTTCAACTGATGATTGCCCATATCGAACCGCGTTGAACCGACCCCTGTTGTAGGAGCGAGCTCGCTCGCGATGGACGTGAACGATGGCGCTGGGGACCTGATACCCCCGCGGTGTCCTGTCGCTCATCGCGAGCGAGCTCGCTCCTACAAGGGGGCGACATCCCCCGATGTCGACTAGGCTCTAAGCACTGCTTGATTATCCTTGTGACGTCTTGTCGAATTTTTTGCCCGCGGGGGCGGGTGTTGTACCTTTTTCCTGTCACTCGTCGACTATTCAAACAGAACCTGGAGCCTGCCCACTGATACGAGAGGTGCCCCATGAGTCTGCTGCTTGAACCCTTTACCCTTCGCCAATTGACCCTGCCCAACCGCATCGCTGTTTCGCCGATGTGCCAGTACTCCAGTGCCGATGGCCTGGCCAATGACTGGCACCTGGTCCACCTCGGCAGTCGCGCTATCGGCGGGGCCGGGCTGGTGTTTACCGAAGCCACGGCGGTCACTGCCGACGGGCGTATCACGGCTCAGGACCTCGGTCTGTGGAATGACGAGCAGATCGAGCCCCTGCAGCGCATCACCCGCTTCATCAACGCCCAAGGGGCCGTTGCCGGCATTCAGTTGGCCCATGCCGGGCGCAAGGCCAGCACCTATCGGCCGTGGCTCGGAAAGCATGGCAGCGTCAAACCCGCCGAGGGCGGCTGGGTGCCGGTCGGCCCTTCACCGATTGCGTTCGACCCGCAGCACACCCAACCCAGACAACTCGATGACGGCGAGATCGCCAAGGTGATCCAGGCCTTTGTCGATGCGGCAAAGCGCTCGCTGACGGCCGGTTTCAAGGTGGTCGAAGTGCATGCCGCCCATGGTTACCTGCTGCATCAGTTCCTGTCGCCGTTGAGCAATCAGCGTCGCGATCAATATGGCGGTTCGTTCGAAAATCGCATTCGGCTGGTGCTGCAGGTCACCGAAGCGGTGCGTGCAGTGTGGCCTGAAGAATTGCCGGTGTTTGTCCGGGTCTCCGCCACCGATTGGGTGGAGGACGGCTGGAACCCCGATGAAACCGTGGAGCTCGCGCGTCGCCTCAAAGCCCTGGGGGTGGATCTGATCGACGTTTCATCGGGCGGGACGGCGGTGAATGCCGAGATTCCCACAGGGCCGGGATACCAGACCCGCTTCGCCGAGCGTGTGCGCAAGGAGTCGGGCATGGCCACCGGCACCGTTGGCATGATCACCGAACCAGCGCAGGCCGAGCACATCCTGCGCACCTGTCAGGCGGACATCATCTTCCTGGCCCGCGAGTTGTTGCGCGATCCGTACTGGGCACTGCATGCAGACGATGATCTGGGCGGGCACAAGGCCGTGTGGCCGGCGCAGTATCAGCGGGCGACTCACCGTGAGCAGCCGATTCATGAATCGGATTTGCGTGACTGAAATCCATCGATACGAAAAAGCCCCTGGATCGTGAGACCCAGGGGCTTTTATTCATGCCGGCGACCGATCAGGCCGCTTCGATCTTGCTGCGGTTCTGTTCGACCTGGTTCAGGTAATCCTTGAGCTTTTCCTGTTCGGCCACCGTCGTGAACAAGCCGAGCTTGCTGCGGCGCCAGAGGATGTCGTGGGCACTGGTGGCCCATTCTTCGCTGCACAGATAATCGACTTCACGGGTGTAGAGACCACCGCCGATGTGCTCGCCCATATCGCTGAGGTCCTGTACGCCTTCGAGCATGCGCCAGGTACGGCTGCCATAGGAAGTGGCCCAGCGGCGAGCGGTCTCGCTCGGCACCCAGTCGAACTTGTCGCGGATACGCGAGCTCAAGGCTTGCGGGGTGGTCATGTCTTCACCACCCGGCAGCGTAGCGCTGGCGGTCCAGCTTGGCTGGATGTGCTTGAAGTACGGTGCCAGTTGCGCCAGCGCCGACTCGGCCAGTTTGCGATAGGTAGTGAGCTTGCCGCCGAACACCGACAGCAACGGCGCTTCTTCGCCAGTGCCAGACAGCGCCAGGGTGTAATCGCGGGTCACGGCCGACGGGTTGTCGGATTCGTCGTTGCACAGTGGGCGCACCCCGGAATAACTGTGCAGGATGTCGTCGCGGCTGATTTGCTTTTTGAAATGGGCATTGACCACGTTCAACAGGTAATCGGTTTCGCCGTCGGTGATCGCTACGGCTGCCGGATCGCCGGTGTACTCACGGTCGGTGGTGCCGATCAGGGTGAACTGATTCAGGTACGGAATGGTGAACACGATGCGCTGATCTTCGTTTTGCAGGATGTGCGCGTGTTCGCCTTCGTACAGTTTCGGCACGATCAGGTGGCTGCCCTGGATCAGGCGGATGCCGTAAGGCGATTCCATCTTCAGGTCATCCCGAATGAACTTGGCGACCCATGGCCCGGCCGCATTGACCAAGGCCTTGGCGCGGATCGAAAACAGGCTGCCATCGGCGCGCTCCAGGTGCAGGTGCCACAGGCCCTTGGTACGGCGCGCGCTGACGCAGCGGGTTTGGGTGTGAACGTGGGCGCCTTTTTCCCGGGCGGCCATGGCGTTCAATACCACCAGGCGCGCGTCGTCGACCCAGCAATCGGAATATTCGAAGCCTTTGGTGATCTCGCTTTTCAGCGCGCTGTCGGGGCCGAACTTCAGGCTTTTCGAACCTTCGAGCTGCTCACGCTTGCCCAGGTTGTCATAGAGGAACAGGCCGGCGCGGATCATCCACGCCGGGCGCAAGTGCGGGCGGTGTGGGAGCACGAAACGCATTTGCTTGACGATGTGCGGGGCCTTGGCCAACAGCACTTCGCGCTCAGCCAGGGCTTCACGCACCAGGCGGAATTCGTAATGTTCGAGGTAGCGCAGGCCACCGTGGATCAGCTTGCTGCTGGCCGACGAGGTATGGCTGGCCAGGTCATCCTTTTCGCAAAGGAAGACCGAGAGACCGCGGCCGGCGGCATCCGCTGCGATCCCCACGCCATTGATCCCGCCACCGATGACGGCGATATCGTAAACCTCGGCGAGAGGGGGCGTAGGCAAGGTGGAAGTGGGCATCGGCTCAGCCTCGGAATTCTTTGATGTTTTGTATTTGAATTCGAACATTAATGTTCATTTGCGAAAATACTAGCCCATAAAGACGCGCACAGCCAGTCAGCTTCGATTGAAAATACTCATCGAAGGGCCGTTAAAGGAAAATATTCGAACATTGAGTGTGGAGGAAGAGAGTGTTGCGGGGTATTTATTGTAGGGGCCGGCTTGCTGGCGATGGCGCCCTTGAGTGCGCCATCGCCAGCAAGCTGGCTCCTACAGGTTGTTCAACCGCCTTCGGCGTTATACAACCTCCAGCCGAACCTTGTGCTGGTTCAACAGCTGCGCCAGCGCCGGGGAGGGCTGTTGATCGGTGACCAGACAATCAACCAGGCTGATCGGCCCCAGGCGAATCATGGCGTTGCGCCCGAACTTGCTGGAGTCGGCCGCGAGGATCACTTGCCGGGCATTGGCGATGATCGCCTGGGATACCCGCACTTCCTGATAATCGAAGTCCAGCAGGCTACCGTCTTCATCGATGCCGCTGATGCCGACCAGGGCGAAATCGACCTTGAACTGGTTGATGAAGTCGACACTGGCCTGACCGACTACTCCACCGTCACGCCGTACGTTGCCACCGGTCAGCAGCACGTCGAAATCGTCCTTGGCGCTGAGCATCGACGCCACATGCAGGTTGTTGGTGATGATCTTCAGGTGACTGTGGTTGAGCAGTGCCCGGGCGATGGATTCGGTGGTCGTGCCGATGTTGATGAACAACGAGGCATGGTCGGGAATCTGCGCGGCGATGGCTTCGCCGATACGCTGTTTTTCATCGCGCATCTGGTCGGCACGCATGGCGTAGGCAGTGTTTTCGACACTTGAGTCGTAAGCCGCGCCGCCGTGATAGCGACGCAACAAATTGGCTTCCGCGAGCTGATTGATATCGCGGCGGATGGTCTGCGGGGTAACGACGAACAGCGTGGCCATTTCCTCGATGCTGACATAGCCGCGTTCGCGAACCAGTTCGAGGATTTGTTGCTGACGGGGAGGCAGATTCATGGGGCGTCCTTTGGGCTGCCGTGCAAAATTTGCCCATGATGACGCAGGAATCTGCTCCCGACCAGTTTCCAAACAACGTGAAAACTACTTTCGTGCTGGGCGCCTTCGGCGTTACGCAAGAAATCCTGCGTTAAAAACAGGCTCGGACTGCTCATTTACAACCTCGTAAAGTCGGGTGCGACCCCAGCCGGTCCTCGCCTGTTTTTGCCTTGTCTTTCCTTCGCTCGCTACGTTTTCACGCTGTTTGGACATACAGATACGAGCTCGTATTCCGGTTTATTCAGCCTCGTCTTCAGCTGCCCAGTCGCGGGTGCGGCTGACGGCTTTTTTCCAGCCGGCGTAGAGCTTTTCCTTCGCCGTTTCGTCCAGTGTCGGTTCGAAGCGGCGTTCGATCACTGCCTTGCCGCGCAGCTCTTCCAGGCTGCCCCAGAAGCCACAGGCCAGGCCTGCCAGGTAAGCGGCACCGAGTGCCGTGGTTTCACGCATTTGCGGGCGCTCGACCTGAGTGCCGAGGATGTCGGCCTGGAACTGCATGAGGAAGTTGTTGGCCACTGCACCGCCATCCACGCGCAGGGCTTTGAGACGTTCGCCGGAGTCCTGCTGCATGGCGTCGAGCACGTCGCGGGTCTGGTAGGCAATCGATTCCAGGGCTGCGCGAATGATGTGGTCCACACGTACGCCGCGGGTCAAGCCGAACAATGCGCCGCGGGCGTACGGGTCCCAGTACGGTGCGCCAAGTCCGGTGAAAGCCGGCACCAGATACACGCCGTTGCTGTCCTTGACCTTGTTGGCAAAGTATTCGGTGTCGTGGGCGTCGTTGATGATCTTCAGCTCGTCACGCAGCCATTGCACGGTGGAGCCACCGTTGAATACCGCGCCTTCCAGCGCGTAGGCCACTTCGCCACGCGGGCCGCACGCGATGGTGGTCAGCATGCCGTGTCGGGATTTCACGGCTTTGTCGCCGGTGTTCATCAGCAGGAAGCAGCCAGTGCCATAGGTGTTTTTCGCCTGGCCTGGCTCGACGCACATCTGGCCGAACAGGGCCGCTTGCTGGTCGCCGGCAATGCCACCGATGGCGATGCCGCTTTTGGTGTGGCCGTAGATTTCGGACGACGATTTGACCTGCGGGAGCATCTCACGCGGGATATCGAGGACTTCCAGCATCTTCGCGTCCCACTCCAGGGTGTGGATGTTGAAGAGCATGGTGCGCGAGGCGTTGGTGTAGTCGGTGACATGCACCTTGCCGCCGGTAAACTTCCAGATCAGCCAACTGTCGACGGTGCCGAACAACAGCTCACCGTTGCGCGCGCGCTCACGGCTGCCTTCGACGTTGTCGAGAATCCACTTGAGCTTGGTGCCGGAGAAATACGGGTCCGTGACCAGGCCGGTGGTTTCACTGATGTATTGCTCGTGACCGTCGCGTTTGAGCTGCTGGCAGATCTCGGTGCTGCGTCGGCACTGCCAGACGATTGCGTTGTAGATCGGGCGGCCGGTGTTCTTGTCCCACACCACGGTGGTTTCGCGCTGGTTGGTGATGCCGATGGCTGCGACCTGATCGTGGTGCAGGCCGGCTTGTGCCAGGGCCTCGACCATCACGGCGCTTTGAGTGGCGAAGATCTCCATCGGGTCATGCTCGACCCAACCGGCTTGCGGGTAATGCTGTGCGAACTCCCGTTGGGCGGTGCAGACCACGTTCGCGTCGCGGTCGAAAATGATCGCGCGGGAGCTGGTCGTACCCTGATCGAGGGCAATGATGTAGTTCTTATTCTGTGTGTCGGTCATGTCGATTGCCTTGGGCGAAAAAAGGGAGTGAGGTCTGGCGCGTGATCAAAGGGCAGGGGCACGCGCCAACGGTATCAAGACGTTCTCGGTTTGCCGTCGATGGCAGGTACTGCTTCCTTTGTAGCAGGTGTGGCGTTTGGCAGATGACGGGCGATCAACCCGCGATAGGCCGCAGCGCCGAGGCAGGCACCGACAATCGGTGCGAAAACCGGAATCAGGAAATACGGAATGTCGCGTCCGCCAGTGAAGGAAATTTCACCCCAGCCGGCGAAGAAAGTCATCAGTTTAGGGCCGAAGTCTCGTGCGGGGTTCATGGCAAAACCGGTCAGCGGTCCCATCGAGCTGCCGATCACCGCAATCAGCAGGCCGATCAGCAGCGGTGCCAACGGGCCTTTGGGCAGGCCATTGTTGTCGTCGGTCAGGGACATGATCACGCCCATCAGGATGGCCGTAATGATCACCTCGACCAGAAATGCCTGGGCGGTGGTCAGCATAGGGTTCGGGAAAGTGGAGAACACGGAGGCCAGTTCAAGGCTGGCTTGAGTGCCGCGAACCATGTGCTGCGTTTGTTCGAATTCGAAGAACAGATTGCTGTAGAGCGTGTAAACCAACAGTGCTCCACAGAAGGCCCCCGCCACTTGGGCGAGTACGTAGAAAGGTAATTTGCGCTTTTCGAAGTCCGCGAAAATGCTCAGGGCAATGCTCACGGCAGGGTTCAGGTGAGCCCCGGAAACCCCGGCGGTGAGGTAGATCGCCATGCTGACGCCGACGCCCCAGATAATGCTGATTTCCCACAAGCCAAAACTGGCACCCGCGACTTTGAGCGCGGCAACACAACCTGTACCAAAGAAGATCAGCAGCGCTGTACCCAGAAACTCGGCCATGCATTGGCTCGAGAGCGACGGTTGTTGTAAAGCAGTTGTCATTGAAACCTCAATTTTTTTTGTTGTCTGGCGCTATTTTCCATCATGGTCGGAGCGCGGTTTTCGCCGAGGCAGGATCCCCATCCTGGTCGCGGTTTACTGCCGGGTACTGCGGTAGGACATTTCGTACAGTTTCAGAAACGAAAAAATATAGACAAGAAACGCTACTGTCAAAGGTCGAAAGTGAACCATCGGTCATAAATAAACTATTCGTCGCATGAATGAACAAGTCGTTGGGTAATGGGATGGCCAGGCGATGGCGTTATGGATGCGCTGCCGTAGAGCCTTTTAACGATCAATGTCCTAGAATCCGGCGCAGTATTTTTCTTCTGCCGCCATGTCTGGAGCTGCCATGACCCCCGCATTGGATTTGTTGAAAAAGGTTCGGGCCGAACATCGCGTACACAGTTACGAACATGACCCGAAGGCTGCCTCCTACGGGCTGGAAGCAGCGGAAAAACTCGGGCTCGATCCGGCGCAGGTGTTCAAGACCTTGCTGGCGGCCAGCGAAAAGGGCGAGTTGCTGGTGGCCGTGGTGCCGGTTGTCGGCAGTCTGGACTTGAAAGGGCTGGCCCACGCCGCCGGCGTGAAAAAGGTCGAAATGGCTGATCCGGCGGCAGCGCAGCGCTCCACTGGCTATCTGTTGGGCGGGATCAGCCCGCTGGGGCAGAAAAAGCGTTTGCGTACGTTCATTGATAATTCAGCCCAGCCCTTTGCCAGCATTTTTGTCAGTGCGGGTCGACGTGGACTGGAAGTCGAATTGGCACCGGCCGTGCTGGCCGAACACACCCAGGCGAAGTTTGCCGATATCGGCCGTGCGTGAGCGTTGACGTGCGCGCACCGCTGTATGGTGAAAATCGGCCAGCTCTGTCACTGGTGCCGGGTCGGTCGGCGCTGCATGCTCAGCGGTCTGACAAAGGGAGAAGGTTATGCAGCTAGAGTTCCATCAGGTCGACGCGTTCAGCCATCAGCCATTCAGCGGCAACCCGGCGATGGTCTATCGGCTCGATACCTGGCTTGCCGATGAATTGATGCAAAAGATTGCCGCCGAACACAACCTCGCCGAAACGGCGTTTGTCGTGCGCGAAGGGCAAGGCTGGCATATCCGCTGGTTTACACCGACCACCGAGGTGCCATTGTGCGGTCATGCGACGCTGGCTAGCGCCCATGTATTGTTTGAGATCTACAAGGAACCCGTCGAACGGCTGGACTTTATCTGCAAATCCGGCCCGTTGAGCGTAACGCGTGAAGGTGGGCGCCTGTGGCTGGATTTCCCGTCGATCATCCCCTCGGGAATCGGTGTGACCCTGGATGTCGAGCGTGCGCTCGGCGTTGAAGCTGTCGAAGTGCTGGGCTCGAATGAGTTGTTTGTGGTGCTTGAGTCCGAGCAAGCGGTACTCGACTGCACGCCGGACATGGTGGCCCTGGCGAAATTGCCATGGCTGGGTGCCATCGTGACGGCACGAGGCAACCAACACGATTTCGTGTCCCGTTATTTCGCACCGGCGATCGGCATCAACGAAGATCCGGTAACCGGATCGACCCATTGCAGCCTGATTCCGTACTGGTCGAAGCGTTTGGGCAAGTCGAGCCTGACGGCCTGTCAGTGTTCGACGCGAGGAGGGGAGTTGTTCTGCCGGCTGGAAGGTGACCGGGTGAAGATCGGCGGGAATGCGACCCTGGTTGCCAGCGGTACGCTGATGCTGGGATAACGCAAACCCGTTGTGGGAGCGGGCTTGCTCGCGAAGGCGGATAGTCAGTTAACATCATCATTGACTGACACTCCGCCTTCGCGAGCAAGCCCGCTCCCACATTTAATCCATGTTTGTCAGTTGGCCGTG
Source organism: Pseudomonas sp. WT-JTC (assembly GCF_056711565.1). Lineage (NCBI taxonomy): Bacteria > Pseudomonadati > Pseudomonadota > Gammaproteobacteria > Pseudomonadales > Pseudomonadaceae > Pseudomonas > Pseudomonas sp. WT-JTC. The sequence continues at coordinate 5,445,354 of NZ_CM160042.1, read as the reverse complement.
CTGTAGCGCCGGACACCTGATTCAACAGCAGGAATCTGAGCCGCCGTGCTGCCTGACGCCTGGAACAGCACCAGGTGTTCAGCCGCGACACGAATACCCACATCCGCCCCGACCTGACGATCGACATGGCTCGGGAAGATCGACTCCAGCTGTGCGCCTGTCGGCAGCTGCAAGCGATACAGGGTCGATGCACCCAGAAAGGTCTTGCCGGCGATTCGTGCCTTCAGTGGGCTGTCCGGTGCATAGACGATATCGTCCGGGCGCAGCAGCACGTCCACAGCGCCGCCTACCGGCCAGCTATAGGCCCGGTTGCCGCGCAGCTCACCCAGCTCGGTTTGCACCGATTCTGGGCTGCTCAACTGACCGCGAATGAAATAGCCCTGGCCGATGAAGCTGGCCACAAAGGGCGTCAGTGGTTCGTGGTAGAGGTTGTAGGGCGTATCCCACTGTTCCAGTCGACCTTCCTTGAACACGCCAACGTGGTCGCTGACCGCGAAGGCTTCTTCCTGGTCGTGTGTCACCAGAATTGCACTGGTGCCACGGGCCTTGAGGATGTCGCGTACTTCGTGGCTGAGCTTGCGGCGCAATTCGCCATCGAGGTTGGAGAACGGCTCGTCGAGCAACAGCAGTTGCGGTTCCGGTGCCAGTGCGCGGGCCAGGGCGACACGTTGCTGCTGCCCGCCGGAAAGTTCGTGGGGGAAGCGCTTGCCGAGGTTCTTCAGGTTGACCAGTTCCAGCAGCTCTTCGGTAACACGATCCTTTTGCGGGTGCTTGCGAATGCCGAAGGCGATGTTGTCGGCCACGCTCAAGTGCGGAAACAGCGCGTAGTCCTGGAACACCATGCCGATGCGACGTTTCTCCGGGGCGAGGGTGAAACCGGCGCTGGAGATGGTCTCGCCAGCCAGCTGGATTTCGCCTTCGTGTACCGGTTCGAAACCGGCAATCGCCCGCAGTGTGGTGGTTTTGCCACAGCCGGAAGAGCCCAGCAGGCAACCGATGTCGCCGGCGTTCAAATGCAGGTTGAGGTTCTGCACCACTCGCTGGTCCTGGTAGCCGCAGGCGAGGTTGCGCAGGTTAAGCAGTAATGGCTGGCTCATGCGTGGTGGTACGAAGGCGGAACGAGGAATTCGAGCAAGGCTTTTTGCGCGTGCAGACGGTTTTCGGCTTGATCCCAGGCCACCGAGCGCGGGTCGTCGAGCAGGTCGACGCTGATTTCCTCGCCACGGTGCGCCGGCAGGCAATGCATGAACAGCACGTCGGCAGCGGCCAGGTCGAGCAGGGCGCGGTTGACCTGGAACGGTGCGAACAGCTTCAGGCGCTTGGCGGTTTCCTCTTCCTGGCCCATGGAGGTCCAGACGTCGGTGCTCACCAGGTGTGCACCACGCACGGCATCTTTCGGGTCGCGAACGATGGTGACCCGGTCGCCGGCCTTGGCCACGAATTCAGGGTTGGGTTCGTAGCCTTCCGGACAGGCAACGCGCAACTGGAAGTCGAACTGGATCGCCGCTTCTATATAACTGTTGCACATGTTGTTGCCGTCGCCGATCCAGGCCACGGTCTTGCCCTGGATGGAGCCGCGGTGTTCGAGGTAAGTCTGCATGTCCGCCAGCAACTGGCACGGATGCAGGTCATCGGACAGGCCGTTGATCACCGGTACGCGCGAGTTGGCGGCGAACTCGGTCAGGTTGCTGTGGGCAAAGGTACGGATCATCACCGCGTCGAGCATGCTCGACATGACGATGGCGCAGTCGCCGATCGGCTCGCCACGGCCCAGTTGGGTGTCACGTGGCGACAGGAAGATCGCCTGGCCGCCGAGCTGGATCATGCCGGCCTCGAAGGAGATCCGGGTACGGGTCGAGGATTTCTCGAAAATCATCCCCAGGACGCGGTTTTTCAGCGGCTCGAACAGTACACCGCGGTTACGCAGGTCCTTGAGCTCAACGCCTCGACGGATCACGCTGACCAGCTCTTCGGGCGTGCAATCCATCAGGGAGAGAAAGTGCCTTGCGCTCATCATTGACTACCTTTTTGCTACAAACCGCAGATGCTCAAAGCCTTGTTTGACGGAACAACGGGCGAGACCTGCGGCGTAAGCCGCACGGGGCGACGAAATAGGGGAAGGCGCGATCTTATAATTAAATGTCGCGTCTTACCAATAGGGCTACAGTTTTTAGGGAGTTTCAGAGGTGCTACGGGTTCACCGAGGCAGCGCTTTTGAAGCCTGTTTCCTGATAGCAGCGGCTCATTTGTACACCGGCCTCTCGGGGCTTGGCAATCAGGCGGGGCGGCAATGGTGTGCTGGCAGTCGGTTTCTGACCTGTCATTCCTGGTCTTGGGTGGCGTGTCGCCAGCCTGAAATATTTGCTAATGCAAAGTGCCGGGTTATAAACAAATCTCGAGCGACGCAGGAAGCTTCCCGATGGAATCGAAAAAACAGCTGTTAATGGAACGACCGGGCCTCACCGCTTCGATGGCGACCAAACTGAACCGGGATGGTCATCGGCTGGCCTGATAACCTTCGATTCACAAGACGAGCATCGCTGGCGTGGTGGCGGGTCTGGCACCATAGTTTTGTTTCCGCGGCCATCGTTGCCCGCCCATGACAAAACAGAGACTGGCCATGACCAAGACTCTCCATCACCGTGCGTGCCATTTGTGCGAAGCCATCTGTGGCCTGACCATCGAAACCACTGAGGTCGAACGCGGTAACGTCCAGATCACCTCGATCAAGGGCGACCCCCAGGACACGTTCAGCCGTGGGCACATCTGCCCCAAGGCCGTGGCGCTGCAAGACATCCAGAATGATCCAGATCGCCTGCACCAGCCCATGCAGCGGGTGGGCAATGAGTGGCAGCCCATCGAGTGGGACGCGGCATTCAATCTGATCGCCGAACGCCTCGCCGCCATTCAGGAGCGTCACGGGCAAAACGCCGTGGCGGTCTATCAGGGCAACCCGAGCGTGCACAATTACGGGTTGATGACCCACAGCAATTACTTCCTCGGCCTGTTGAAAACCCGCAACCGGTTTTCCGCGACGTCGGTCGATCAGTTACCCCATCACCTGACCAGTCATTTGATGTACGGCCATGGTTTGTTGCTGCCAATCCCGGACATCGATCACACCGATTTCATGCTGATCCTGGGCGGCAATCCGCTGGCTTCGAACGGCAGCATCATGACCGTGCCAGATGTGGAAAAACGTTTGAAGGCGATACAGGCCCGGGGCGGCAAAGTGGTGGTGGTCGACCCGCGCCGCAGTGAAACGGCGGCCATTGCCGATCAGCACCTGTTCGTGCGTCCGGGAGGTGATGCCGCACTGTTGTTCGGGCTGCTCAACACCTTGTTCGCTGAAGGTCTGACCCGTGACAGCCATCTGCCGGTAGACGGTCTGGAGCAGGTGCGAGAGACCGTCGCGCCGTTCACTGCCGAGGCCATGAGTCCGTTGTGCGCCGTGCCCGCCGAACAGATCCGCCAATTGGCGCGGGACTTCGCCGCGGCACCGAGTGCAGTCTGCTATGGCCGCATGGGCGTCTCGACCCAGGCTTTCGGTACGCTGTGCCACTGGCTGGTGCAGTTGATCAATCTGGTCACCGGCAACCTCGATCGCGTGGGGGGGGCCTTGTGCACCGAGCCGGCGGTGGACCTGGTGGCGACGACTTCGGGCGGGCATTTCAATCTGTGGCAAAGTCGGGTTTCCGGGCGCCCGGAGTACGCCGGAGAGTTACCGGTGTCGGCGCTGGCCGAAGAGATGCTCACCGAAGGGGAAGGGCAAGTCCGGGCGTTGATTACCGTGGCAGGCAATCCGGTGCTGTCCACGCCCAATGGCCGAAAGCTCGAGCAGGCGCTGGACGGGCTGGAGTTCATGGTCAGTATCGATTTGTACATCAATGAAACCACGCGTTACGCCGACTTGATCCTGCCGTCCACATCGGCGCTGGAAAACGACCATTACGACACCACATTCAATCTGTTCGCGGTGCGCAACGTCAGCCGTTTCAACCGCGCCATCCTGGCCAAACCCGAAGGTGCATTGCACGACTGGGAGATCTTCGTCGGGCTGGCCAAGGCATTTGCCGCCAGGACCGGCAAGGAGTTGAAACCCACCATCGCTCCGGCGCAAATGATCGATCGCGGCCTGCGCATGGGGCTGTACGGCGACACTTCCGAGTACAAGCTGTCGCTGGCGACTTTGTTCGATCATCCCCATGGTGTTGATCTGGGAGCGCTCAAGCCTAACCTCGCACAGCGCCTGAAGACTGCCAATCAACGCATCCAGGCCGCGCCTGCAGTGATTTTTGCCGACCTGGCGCGCTTCGCCGCCTTGCAGGCGCCGGCCGCCGACGAGTTGTTGATGGTTGGCCGCCGGCATGTGCGCAGTAACAACTCATGGATGCATAATTATCATCGGTTGGTGAAGGGCAAGCCTCGTCACCAGTTGCTGATGCATCCGGACGACCTGGCCAGTCGCGGGCTCAGTGACGGGCAACGTGTGCGGGTCAGTTCGCGGGTGGGTGTGATTGAAGTCGAAGTGCTTGGCAGTCTGGACATGATGAAAGGCGTGGTCAGCCTGCCTCACGGCTGGGGGCATGCGCGGCCGGGCGTGCAAATGTCGATTGCCAGCAGTCAGCCGGGCTCCAGCGCCAACGACCTGACCGACGAATGCCAGATTGACGAACTCTCGGGAAATGCCGCGCTCAATGGCGTGCCGGTGACCGTGGGCGCCGCATGAATCATACTGACGGAGAGACCGAGCAGGGCGCTCGGCTTTCCGTTACAATGCGCCACCGTGCCGACCCATGAGTCGGAAAGTTCAGCCGAGGTGCTCCATGGATATCATCGAAACGATTAAAGAGCAGATTGCCAACAACACCATTCTGCTTTACATGAAAGGCTCGCCGAATGCCCCGCAGTGCGGCTTCTCCGCGAAAGCTGCACAGGCCGTGATGGCGTGTGGTGAAAAGTTTGCGTACGTGGACATCCTGCAGAACCCGGAAATCCGCGCCAACCTGCCAAAATATGCCAACTGGCCAACCTTCCCACAGCTGTGGGTTGCCGGCGAGCTGGTCGGCGGTAGCGACATCATGACCGAGATGTCGGCTGATGGTTCGTTGCAGGCGCTGATCAAAGACGCTGCTGCAAAAGCCGCTGCCAAGACTGAAGCCTGACCGACACCTCCTGTAGGAGCGAGCTTGCTCGCGATGGACTCAAGAGCACCGCGGGGAACCAGACTCCCCGCGTTATCGTTGACCACCATCGCGAGCAAGCTCGCTCCTACAGAAGCAGATATAAAAAAGCCCCGCCTCTTCAAAAGAGAGCGGGGCTTTTTATTGCGTAGAACTTACTCGTCTTCGCCCATCTGCGATTGCAGGTAGTTCTCGATCCCGATCTTCTCGATCAGGCCCAACTGGGTTTCCAGCCAGTCGATATGTTCTTCTTCGGACTCGAGGATATCTTCAAGCAGCTCACGGCTACCGAAGTCGCCAACTGTTTCGCAATGAGCGATAGCCACTTTGAGGTCCGCGTGACCGGTGCGTTCGATACGCAGGTCGCACTCGAGCATTTCCTTGGTGTGTTCGCCGATGTGCAGTTTGCCCAGGTCCTGGACGTTCGGCAGGCCTTCAAGGAACAGAATGCGCTTGATCAGCTTGTCCGCGTGCTTCATCTCGTCGATGGATTCGTGGTACTCGTGCTTGCCGAGTTTGTTCAGGCCCCAATCTTCATACATGCGCGCATGCAGGAAATATTGATTGATCGCGACCAGCTCATTGGCAAGGATCTTGTTGAGATGCTGGATGACTGTAACGTCGCCTTTCATGATGGGGTCCTGCCCTGTATTAGCTGTCAATAGAGCAGAGTTTGAGCCGCGTATTTAATAGTGTCAAACCTAAGTTATTGAAACTTAAATGAAAATTAATCGGAATAAGAATGTTTGTGTTCCGCGTCTAGAGCATAACTAGTTGATTTTGAGACATAAAAAAACCGGACTTATGTCCGGTTCTTTGAAATTCGATATTCAAGCGGCTGTAAATTCTGCCGGATATGGAATTGCGGCCTGAGCCGTTTGCAGTTTTGTCAGGGTCTCGCGGACCACTTCCTTGGCGAGGCAGGCACATTTGCCGCATTGACTGGCAACGCCTGTGGCCACGCGGACTTCCTTGTAGCTGCAGCATCCTTCATAGATCGCATCGCGGATTTGACCGTCGGTGACGCCAGTGCAGAGGCAAACATACATAAGGAAGGTCCGTCGCTGATTGTGACTCAATTGCGATGGATCTTAATGTTAACGAGAATGATTGTCAAAGTGGTTTCAGAACACTTTTCGTCATAAACGGGTATGGCTGACGAACGGTCTGCCTGGCAAGTCTGGGGATACAAAACCGTCGGGGATTTCATCGTACAGGGAAAAAACAGCTAAGCCAGCTCAAACACGCGGTGTATGATGGCCGGTCTTTTGCGACCGGGGATCGTGTCACAGGGCTGTCGCCTCAGGGTGGCAGGCTGATGCGAACCCTGTTTCTCACGCTATTACACCAGGAGATATCCAATGAGCGTACTCGTAGGCAAACAAGCCCCTGACTTCACCGTACCGGCCGTACTCGGCAATGGCGAGATCGTTGACAGCTTCACCCTGTCTTCGGCGATCAAAGGCAAATACGGCCTGGTGTTCTTCTACCCGCTGGACTTCACCTTCGTTTGCCCGTCCGAGCTGATCGCTCTGGACAACCGCATGTCCGAGTTCAAGGCACGCAACGTTGAAGTGGTCGCCGTGTCGATCGACTCGCACTTCACCCACAACGCCTGGCGCAACACTCCGGTCAACAATGGCGGTATCGGCGAAGTTCGCTACACCATGGCTGCCGACATCAAGCAGGAAATCATGAAGGCTTACGACGTTCAGTCCGCTGACGGCGTGGCTTTCCGTGGCGCGTTCCTGATCGACGACAAAGGCGTTGTCCGTTCGCAGATCATCAACGACCTGCCGCTGGGCCGTAACATGGAAGAGCTGCTGCGTCTGGTCGACGCTCTGCAATTCCACGAAGAACACGGCGAAGTCTGCCCTGCCAACTGGAAGAAAGGCGACAAAGGCATGAACGCTTCGCCAGAAGGCGTTGCGGCTTACCTGACCGAGCACGCTGCCGCTCTGTAAGGTACGTTCCAGATATAAAAAACCGGCCATCGAGGCCGGTTTTTTTATGCGCGGGATAAACCTGGAACTCCTGTAGGAGCGAGCTCGCTCGCGATGGACTCAAGAACGCCACGGGGAACCAGGCAGCCCGCGTTATCGTTGACCACCATCGCGAGCAAGCTCGCTCCTACAGGTGTATCAGAGACCGCAATCAATCGTCGAAATCTTCCCAGCCGCCCATTTGTTTCCAGCGATTGACGATGCCGCAGAACAGCTCTGCCGTCTTCTCGGTGTCATAGCGGGCCGAGTGAGCCTCGCGACCGTCGAAGTCGATGTCCGCTGCCTGGCACGCCTTGGCCAGCACAGTCTGGCCGTAGGCGAGGCCTGCGAGCGTTGCGGTATCGAAACTGGAGAACGGATGGAACGGATTGCGCTTCATGTCCAGGCGTGCAACCGCCGCATTCAGGAAGCCCAGGTCGAAGCTGCTGTTATGCCCGACCAGGATCGCCCGTTTGCAACCATTGGCCTTGAGGGCCTTGCGCACGCCACGGAAGATATCGTTCAGGGCAGACTCTTCACTCACGGCCATGCGCAGCGGGTGATCGAGCTTGATTCCGGTGAACTCCAGGGCCGCCGCTTCGATGTTCGCGCCTTCGAACGGCTCGACTCGGAAGAAGTAGGTGTGATCCGGGTAGACAAACCCCTTTTCATCCATGGCGATGGTGGTCGCGGCGATTTCCAGCAGGGCGTCGGTGGCCGAGTTGAAGCCACCGGTTTCTACGTCGACGACAACCGGCAGGTAACCACGAAACCGTGCGGCCATCGGATGACGGGAACCGCCTCCGCCGCCGTTGCCTTCCAGTTCGTCATCGAAATGCTCTTCACTCACGCGTGTTCCTCCAGCAGGCGCCAGCGCAGTTTTTCACCGGCGCGCAGCGGGATAACGGTCAGCTCGCCAAACGGCAGGCTGGCAGGGGCGGTCCATTCTTCACGGACCAGGGTGATGCGATCGGTGTTGGCCGGCAGACCATAGAACCGAGGGCCGTTGAGGCTGGCGAAGGCCTCGAGCTTGTCCAGCGCATTGCGCTGTTCGAAGGCTTCGGCGTACATCTCGATGGCAGCAAAGGCGGTGTAGCAACCGGCGCAGCCGCAGGCCGCTTCCTTGGCGTGCTGGGCGTGAGGCGCCGAGTCGGTGCCGAGGAAGAACTTCTCGCTGCCGCTGGTGGCGGCGTCGAGCAGGGCTTCCTGGTGGATATTGCGCTTGAGGATCGGCAGGCAATAGAAGTGCGGCCGAATCCCGCCCACCAGCATGTGGTTGCGGTTGTACAGCAGGTGGTGAGCGGTGATGGTCGCGCCCACGTTGGCCGAAGCCGAGTTGACGAACTGCACGGCGTCCGTGGTGGTGATGTGTTCGAAGACCACCTTGAGGGTCGGGAAACGCTCGACCACACGACGCATGTGCTCATCGATGAAAAATTTTTCGCGGTCGAATACGTCGACATCGCCACGGGTGACTTCACCGTGAATCAGCAACGGCATCCCGACTTCGGCCATGGCCTCGAGTGCAGGGAAAATCTTGTCGATGCTGGTAACACCAGAGTCCGAGTTGGTGGTCGCGCCAGCCGGGTACAGCTTGGCGGCGTACACGAATCCGCTGGCCTTGGCCTCGCGAATTTCTTCAGGCTGGGTGCGGTCGGTCAGGTACAGGACCATCAGCGGCTCGAACGGGCTGCCGGCCGGGCGGGCAGCGAGAATCCGCTGGCGATAGCCGTCGGCTTCGGCCGTGTTACGCACCGGTGGAACCAGGTTGGGCATGATGATGGCGCGACCAAAGGTGCGCGCGACATCCGCGACGGTATTGGTCAACACGGCACCATCGCGAAGATGAATGTGCCAGTCGTCGGGACGCAGCAGGGTCAGGCGGTCGGACATGAGGGGATTCCAGGCGGGTCAAACTCAGGGGAATGCTACCGGAAAAGACTCTTGCAGGCACTCGCTATCAAGTTTTACGGGAAGCTTCCGATATCCAACAGGTATGCCGTAGACATGCGTGTGTCGGTCTTTTTGTTGTAGAAGCCAGTGGAGCCTCCCGTGCGCCAGCGTTATTTAGCCTTGCTCAGTGTGTTTGCCAGCCTTCCCGCGATGGCGCTCACTTTCCAGACCCGTCTGGAGAGCATTGAGTGGACGGTCGAAGGTGACAAGTTCGAATGCCGCCTGGCTCAGCCGATAACCGACTTCGGTTCGGGCGAGTTCGTGCGTCGTGCCGGCGAGCAGGCGACTTTTCGTCTGAAAACCTACAACCCGATGATCGGCGGCGGTTCGGCGACCTTGCTGGCCGCTGCGGCACCGTGGCAACCGGGGCGTGACGATATTAATCTGGGCACGGTGAGAATCGGCAGCGGCAACGTGTTGTTCAACAGTTCACAGGTTCAGGCCGGACGCCTGATCAGCGGATTGATGGACGGTCGCAGCCCGGTGGTTCGCCATTCCTCGGGGGATGGCCGGGTGTCGGAAGTGCGCTTGCTGCCGGTCAGGTTCACCAAGGCGTTTGCCGATTACCAAAGCTGCGTGGCCAAACTGTTGCCGCAGAACTTCGAGCAGGTGAAACAATCCGAAGTCGGCTTCCCCGGCGGCGGAATCGAGCTCGACAGCGCCGCGAAGGCCAGGCTGCAGGTCATGCTGGAGTACATGAAGGCTGATCCGACGGTCAATCATATCGAGCTCGACGGGCACTCCGACAACAGCGGCAACCGCCTGACCAACCGCGACCTGTCCCGGCGTCGGGCCCTGGCAGTCATGGAGTTCTTCAAGGCCAATGGCATCCAGGAGTCGCAAATCACCATGCGTTTCCATGGCGAACGTTATCCGCTGGCGCCTAATACCAACAACGCCAACCGCGCGAAGAACCGACGGGTAGCGGTACGCCTGGAGCGTGGAGCGCCTGTGGAACAAGTCGCCCCGCAAGCGACGAAAGCGGCCACTTCGGCAACTTCCTGACTCTTTGGTCATCGTCGCCCTCTCGACATAATCTGTCGCTTCGTCGTCATAAGCTGTCGCGCCACTGTAAATTATTCTGCATGAGCGGTAGACTTCCCGGCTTTCCGTAGAACCCCGTGGAGTGATGGCATGGCGGACGTAAACAAGGTCGTTCTGGCGTATTCCGGCGGCCTGGACACTTCGGTGATCCTCAAGTGGCTGCAGGATACTTATAACTGTGAAGTGGTGACCTTCACCGCTGACCTGGGTCAGGGCGAAGAGGTCGAACCTGCACGCGCCAAGGCTCAGGCCATGGGCGTCAAAGAGATCTACATCGACGACTTGCGCGAAGAGTTCGTGCGCGATTTCGTTTTCCCGATGTTCCGCGCCAACACCGTTTACGAAGGCGAGTACCTGCTGGGTACTTCCATCGCTCGTCCGCTGATCGCCAAGCGCCTGATCGAAATCGCCAACGAAACCGGCGCTGACGCCATTTCCCATGGTGCCACCGGCAAAGGCAACGACCAGGTTCGTTTCGAACTCGGTGCCTACGCCTTGAAGCCAGGTGTGAAAGTGATCGCTCCCTGGCGCGAATGGGACCTGCTGTCCCGTGAAAAGCTGATGGATTACGCCGATAAGCACGCGATCCCGATCGAGCGCCACGGCAAGAAGAAATCCCCGTACTCCATGGATGCCAACCTGCTGCACATCTCCTATGAAGGCGGCGTGCTGGAAGACACCTGGACCGAGCACGAAGAAGACATGTGGCGCTGGACCGTTTCCCCGGAAAACGCTCCAGACAAGCCGCAGTACCTGGAACTGACCTACCGCAACGGCGACATCGTCGCACTGGACGGCGTCGAAATGACTCCGGCCACCGTGCTGGCGACCCTGAACCGTATCGGTGGCGAACACGGTATCGGCCGTCTCGACATCGTCGAGAACCGCTACGTGGGCATGAAGTCCCGTGGCTGCTACGAAACCCCGGGCGGCACCATCATGCTGCGTGCCCACCGCGCGATCGAATCGATCACCCTGGACCGCGAAGTGGCTCACCTCAAGGACGAGCTGATGCCCAAGTACGCCAGCCTGATCTACACCGGCTACTGGTGGAGCCCTGAGCGTCTGATGCTGCAGCAGATGATCGATGCGTCCCAGGTCAACGTGAACGGCGTTGTGCGCCTGAAGCTGTACAAGGGCAATGTAATCGTCACTGGCCGCAAGTCCGACGACTCGCTGTTCGACGCCAACATCGCTACCTTCGAAGAAGATGGCGGCGCGTACAATCAGGCGGATGCAGCAGGCTTCATCAAGCTCAATGCCCTGCGCATGCGCATTGCGGCGAACAAAGGCCGGAAGCTGTTCTGAGACCTTTGACATCGTGATGGGAGCCTGACCTCGTCCAGGACGAGGTCAGGCACCTGAAAATGGGGTGACGCCAGTTACTGCGTTGTCAGGTGTTTGTGCTGCTGACGATTTCCTGTTTTTCTCCTTCCAATAGTTTTTCTTGTTCTACGGGTTATTGCTTGTCGGTTGTCCGGCTTGATCAATGACCGTCAACCTGTGCGAGTCCAGATTGTAGGCAACATAAAGGGCGGCACAGTGTTTCCTGGTCTGCCTTGAGTGTTCAAGCGCACTGGCTTTCAGCAAAGTCTCCGAAACGGCACAAGTGACAAACAGAATCACGTACGTCGTCTTTTCCCGTGGCCTCTGGATGGTTTCCAGCAGCGCTGCAAATTCGATCTCCTTGCTCATCCAGCGTGCATCAACGATGTACAGGTCTTTTACAAGCTCCGGTAACTGAAGTTGATGCTGAACAAGGACGGTGGACTGCAGACCAATCTCCGTTGGCGGGTCCTGTGCACCGCAGGGCCTCCGGGTTGACTGCCGGTCATTCGTCGACGTTTTCAGGGCGTGATTCTCGGGTAACTTCCCGGACGCTTTTTTTTCCGACCGCCCAGCGACATCCATGACTTTCATGAAGTGTTTCCCCTTTTCAAAGTCGGAAGGTGCATACAGTGATCGGTAGTTGAAGTTGAGTGTTGCGAAAAAAAGTAAAAGTAAATAAAACGGAAAGCTGATCAGAAACCAGACATAGAGCTCTTGTTCTTCCTGGTCAAGGAAGGGCAGAGAAACGGCTGCCGAGGTTTCAGAGAGTGTTGCGAATATAGCGATAATTGACATTGGGTTGGTGATTCGTTTTTTATCAAGCTCTGTATTCATGCTGTGTTGTCTTCTCTCGAATGGTTTATAAAGTTAGTTTGATGGGTTTCTGTTGTGTTGTACTTGGTTTTTTGAGTGTTGGTGGTTTTTTAATGATCGCTCAGAAAAAATTATTTGCTGTAAGAGTAATTGGATGCCTGGTGTGTGATATTTCTGGAATGACTGTTTAGTGCGTAAATATCAGTTACGTTTTACCGGGAGAGTAGAGGTTTATCTTTGTCAGGGGGCGTCCGTTCAGGCCGGTTCTCGGAAAATTTTGGTCGTAAATCGATAGAGGTGTCAGCTGGAAAGTGCGACACCATGACGCTGATATGGTTTTCAACTCATTCAGTTCGAGGGATTTTTGTAGGAGGAATCCGTGTTGTTTGTAGGGGATGTCTCTTGGTGCGGGTGGCTGGAAGGGGCGACATGCCATGGGTGAAACGACTAGGCTATTGTGCGGGCTCTGAAAATTCGAACAGCGAAAATTGGACTTGCCCATGAATAAAGTGCTGATCGTGGATGATCACCCCGTCATTCGTCTTGCGGTACGTATGCTAATGGAGCGTCATGGCTACGAAGTTATTGCAGAAACCGATAATGGTGTGGATGCACTGCAACTGGCCCGTGAACTTATGCCGGATATTGTCATTCTGGATATCGGGATCCCGAAGCTGGACGGGTTGGAAGTCATCGCGCGTTTGTCTTCGGCCTCAATGCCGATGAAAGTTCTGATTTTGACTTCCCAGGCGCCGGGGCATTTTTCCATGCGTTGCATGCAATCCGGTGCGGCCGGTTATGTCTGCAAGCAACAAGATCTGACGGAGTTGCTCAGTGCAATAAAGGCTGTGTTGTCGGGTTACAGCTACTTTCCCAATCAAGCCTTGCATACCGTGCGTTGCAGTTTGGGGAACGCCAGTGAGGCCGATATGGTTGATCGATTGTCAGGACGGGAAATGATGGTCCTGCAACAGTTGGCCAGAGGAAAGACCAATAAAGAGATTGCCGATGGAATGTTCCTCAGCAATAAAACAGTCAGTACTTACAAGACCCGCCTGCTGCTCAAGCTGAATGCGAGGTCTCTGGTCGATTTGATCGAGCTGGCACAACGCAATGGTCTGGTGTGAGGAGGTAACTGCTCGACCAGGGGGCGTCTAACGGAGTATGGCACTTAAAAAAAAGCCTCCGTTTCGGGAGGCTTTCAGGTGTCATAAGTCAAAATCGTAATCGGCCAACTGCTTTTGCAGTCGGCGCTCCTCCAGCAGGTTGTCGATGGTGCGGCGTTTGCTCAGATTAGTTTTCGCTACTTCAACCACCGGCTCGGCCTCATCGGTTTCAGTGGTGGTGAAGTCGTCTTCTACGTCCAATTGCTCTTTGCCAGTACTCATTTAATTACTCCAGGCTAAGAAGGCCTTTGGGGCTCCTTATATCGACAATCTCCCGGCGGGTAAAAAAGATTTTTTCAATCGGTAATTAGATATTCCCAATAGCGCCTCAATCGTCGGAGGTTTTGTGCTTGTATTCGCACAAGTCCTCGATCCGGCAGCTTCCGCACCGGGGCTTGCGGGCGAGGCAAACATAGCGGCCGTGAAGGATCAGCCAGTGATGGGAGTCGAGCAGATACTCCTTGGGCACGAATTTCATCAGCTTTTTCTCGACCTCCACCACATTTTTGCCGGGAGCAATGCCAGTCCGGTTGCTGACCCTGAAAATATGCGTGTCGACGGCCATGGTCAGCTGACGGAATGCGGTATTGAGTACCACGTTGGCGGTTTTGCGGCCGACGCCGGGCAGCGCTTCCAGCTCTTCGCGGGTTTGTGGCACTTCACCTGCGTGACGCTCGACCAGCAAACGGCAGGTTTCGATCACGTTTTTCGCCTTGCTGTTGTACAGACCGATGGTCTTGATGTACTCCGACAGCCCCTCGACACCCAGGGCATGGATCGCTGCCGGGGTATTGGCGACCGGAAACAGCCTGGCTGTGGCCTTGTTGACGCCGACATCGGTCGACTGCGCCGAGAGAATCACGGCAATCAGCAGTTCGAACGGTGAGGAATAGGCCAGCTCGGTCTTTGGTTCCGGGTTGTCCTCGTGCAGTCTGCGGAATATTTCCAGACGTTTTGCGGCATTCATGGGCGGTGCGTTTCCTCGACAGCAATCAATGGGTGGGTGTGGGGCGCCAGGCCTGCCAGGCAGCGATCAGCAGTCCGAGCAGAATGAATCCGCCAGGGACCGATGTCGCCAGGCGCAGACCGCCATCGGCCAGCAGCACCCAGCCTTGCCAGTCATTTTGCGTTGCGCCGGACAGCCACGATAGATGGCTTCCAAGTGTTCCGTTGCCGATGAGTTCGCGCAGCAAGGCCAGCCCGATCATCAGCGCGACAAACAGTCCATCGAGTCGCAGGCGTTGGTGCCAGCCGTTCTGAAAGAACCCGGCGTGTTCCAGTACGACGCATTGCAAGGCGATCAAGGCGCCGTAAAACCCCAGATGCTGCTGCCATTGCAGCGACCAGGCCTGTGCCATGAGCTCCGCGCAACTGGTGAGCGTGGCCGCCAGCAGGACGCTGGCCAGCAGGCGGGTCGCCGGGACCAGTCGGGGTCGCAAGGCACCCATGGCCAGACTGAACAACCGGGTCACCGCCATGAACATCAGGCACATGCCAAGTGCGGCCATCAGCGAGTGGGTGGCGCCGATCAGCGGTGTCAGCATCAAGGCGTTGCGCAGAGTCGATGAGTTATCCATGGGCAGGTGTTCCGAGCAGTGGTTGCCGATGTTCATCGAAGTAGCGCAAGGCATCGTGGACAGCATTGATCACTGCTCTTGAGGTGATGGTCGCACCTGCGATCTGATCGAACTGCCCCTGATCCTTTTTCAGCGCCCAGCCGCTGTCACCGGGTTGTGTTCGAGATTTGCCGGAAAAAATCTGCAGCCAGGTATTGGGCCAGTCGGCGATCCGTGCTCCCAGTCCTGGTGTTTCCGACTGCTTGAGGGTTTTGACGCCCAGCAACCTGCCATTGGCGTCGATAGCGATCAGCAGGTCGATGGCTCCGGCGTAGCCAAGGGTTTGACTGCGCAGTAACACCGCGACGGGCTGATCGGCCCGGGTCGCCAGATAACCACCCAGCAAGGTGCTGTTGGTCAGGACGGTTGTTTCGAACTTGATGGGGTGTTCGAGTGGCTGATTGTCGTAGCTGTCTGACGGGATCAGGTCGAGCAGGTTACGGCTGTCGATCAGGCGCTGTTCGGCTGCAATGCGCGGCGCGCTGCCGAGCTGCACGAAGTACGTCACGCCAAGGCCCAGTGCGGCCAAAAGCACCACAAGCGCGATGCTCGATGTCCGGCTCATGGCGCCTCCGGTTGTTGTCTGGCCGACACGAACCGCTCCAGCGCGGGCACGCAGAGGTTCATCAACAGCACGGCGAATGCGATGCCGTCCGGATAGCCGCCCCAGGTACGAATCAGATAAGTCAGAAGCCCGACGCCAGCGCCGAACAGCAGCCGTGCGCCAGGGCTTCTGGCGCCGGACACCGGTTCGGTGATGATGAAGAACGCCCCCAGCATGGTCGCGCCGGTCAGCAGATGAAACAGCGGTGAGCCATGAGAGTCCGAGCCCGACCCGTTCCAGCACAGCAGGCTGATGATGAACAGGCTGGCGAGCATGCCGACGGGAGCATGCCAACTGATTACCTTTCGTTGCAGGAGAAACATTCCACCCGCCACAAAGGCCAGGTTCATCCATTCCACCCCCCGGCCGCCAAAGTGGCCAAATGCCGGGTTGCCGGCAAACAGTTCATCCATGGTCAGGCTTTTGTTGATCCGCAGACTGTCCAGCGCCGTGGCCTGCACCCACGCATCCGGCGCATGGCCGACTCCGAACACTTGCTGCAAGCCATTCAGCAGGTCCATGCCCTGGGATGATGGCCAATGGGTCATTGGTTGGGGAAAGGCCACCAGCACCAGGGCAAAACCGAGCATCGCCGGGTTGAAGGGATTCGAGCCGACGCCGCCATACAAGTGCTTGCCGAACACCATCGCAAAAGCGGCAGCACTGAGGGTCAGCCACCATGGGCAATAAGGCGGCAACGCCAGAGCCAGCAATGTGGCACTGACCAGCGCGCTACCGTCACTCAGGGTTGGCTTCAGCGGTCGCTGGCGCCATAACACGACGGCGGCCTCAACGGCCAGTGCAGCAGCGGCCGCGAGAACCAGGTTGATCAACACACCCCAGCCGTACAGCCAGAATGCCGCCAGCATTCCCGGTAGCGTGGCCAGCAGTACCAGCTTCATCGCCTGTTGCAGGCGATCATCCACCGCTTCAAGGGTTGGCATGGGCGTCCACCTGGCGTTCGGCTTCGCCGAGTGCGCGCTCCAGGGCTTCGATTTGTTCCGCCGGTGCTTCGTTGGCCTGAGCCTTCTTGAGTTCGGCGCGGCGCATGGCCAACTGGATCTTGGCCCGTTTCAGATCGGCATCATTCGACGACACAGTGGCGACCGTCGGCGCAGGGGGCTGAGGGGCGGCGCTTTCCAGTTGCGCCAGGTTTTGTTCGGCGGCTTCGAACTGCTGTTGCAAAACGATCAACTGCGATTGCTGTTCGAAGGTCGGTGGATGTCCGAAGGCCTTCAGCGATTTGTGCAACTGCGCCCGACTCATCGCCACATCGATTTTTGCCTTTTTCAGCGCGGCATCGGCATTGGCGGCTTTCTGTGCACGAACACGCTCGAGGGCGGCCTGCACCGGATCGACTGCCACTTCGGCAGGTTGTGCGGCCCGCTGTCGGGCCTGCCGCTCGGCGACTTTCTGTTGTTCCTCACGCTGCAAGCGGGCATTGCGTTGTTCGAAGCGGCTCCGTGCGTGATCGCGCTTGAGGGTGCGGGCCTGCCTTGCCTGCGGTGTAAGGGCCAGGCCCCCGACAACGGGCAGTACCGTGTTCGGTGGCAGTGGGCGCATCTCGATGCAGTCCACCGGGCACGGCGTCACACAGAGGTCGCAACCGGTGCACTCATCGATGAGCACCGTGTGCATCAGTTTGGCCGCACCGACGATGGCATCGACCGGGCAGGCCTGAATGCACTTGGTGCAACCAATACACTCGGCTTCGCGGATATAGGCAATTTGCGCAGGTGCCGAGCCGCGAGTGATGTCCAGTTCCAGCACCGGCACCTTCAGCAGCTCGGCCAGGGCCGCAATGGTTTCGTTGCCGCCGGGCGGACACTTGTTGATCGCTTCACCGCTGGCAATGCCTTCGGCGTACGGCTTGCACCCGGGGTGGCCGCACTTGCCGCATTGGGTTTGCGGCAAGAGTGCGTCGATGCGTTGAATCAGACTCATGTTTTGATCAGTCCGCTGAATCCGAGAAAGGCCACTGCGATCAGGCCGGCACCAATCAGGGCGATCGGCAAGCCGCGAAAGGGCAGGGGAACATCGTTGTCGGCCGTGCGTTCACGCAAATCAGTGAACAGGCTCAACACCAGCCAGAAGCCCAACCCTGCACCAAGGCTCAAGGCTGAAGCGTGAAAGAAGCCCTTGTCCTCTTGAGCATTGAGCAAGGCCACGCCGAGCACGCCGGCATTGCCCAGCAGCAACGGCCAGAGGCCTTCGAACGGCAGTGTCGAAAACAGCCGCGCCAGCCACTTCAGCAGTGGGCTGATCAGCAGAACGCTCAATGGCAGAAACACAAACAGACGCAGCGCCGTCAATTGCAGCGGCACCAGCAGCCAGTGATAAAGCGCGTAGCCGAGCATGCCCACGACCAGCATCAGGCATGTCGTCGCAATGCCCAAGGCATGGACCTGACGGCGCTGGCCGGCCAACAGCGGATCGACGGCCAACGGCCAGTGCAACACGAGGTTGTTGATCAGGGCGGCGCTGATAAGCGTAAGCAGGATTTCGGTCATTGTTCGTGCCGACAGGAACGGTAGTTTTTGTAGGAGCGAGCTGGCTCGCGATGGACTCAAGAGCGCTGCGTTCAACCTGTGGACACGCATAATCGTTAACGACCATCGCGAGCCAGCTCGCTCCTACAGGAGATGGTCTAAAAAGCTTAGGCATTATCCGGCAAGGCGGGAGGGTGGGCCAGACATGAAAATCCCACAGTCGCGCCAGGCACGACTGTGGGATCGATTTGCCGCAGACCTTACTTGATGCGCTGACCCGGCTTGGCGCCGCTGTCAGGGCTCAGCAGGTAGATTTCTTCACCGCCGGGACCGGCCGCCATCACCATGCCTTCGGAGATGCCGAACTTCATTTTCCGTGGCTTGAGGTTGGCGATCATCATGGTCAGACGACCATTGAGCTTGGACGGGTCCGGGTAGGCGCTCTTGATCCCGGAGAACACATTGCGTTGCTCGTCACCGATGTCCAGGGTCAGGCGCAGCAGCTTGTCGGCGCCTTCCACGTGTTCAGCCTTGACGATCAGCGCGACGCGCAAATCGACTGCCGCGAAGGTGTCGAACTCGATTTCCGGCGACAGCGGATCCTTGGCCAGTTCGCCATTGCCGGCAGGTGCGGCTTCGCCGGTATCGGTCTGGCTGGCGGTCAGGTCTTCTTTCGAAGCGTCGGTCATGGCTTGCACCTTGACCGGGTCGATACGGGTCATCAGCGGCTTGAACTCGTTCAACTGATGGTTGGCGAGCAAGGTCGCGTGGTCGTTCCAGGTCAGCGGCGCGACGTTCAGGAACGCCTCGGCATCGGCGGCCAGCAACGGCAGGACCGGCTTGAGGAATATCACCAGTTGGCGGAACAGGTTGACGCCGGTGGCGCAGATGGCCTGGACTTCATCCTGCTTGCCTTCCTGTTTGTTCAACGACCACGGCGCCTTGTCGGCGATCCAGGCGTTGGCGCGGTCGGCCAGGCCCATGATCTCGCGCATGGCGCGGGCGAAGTCGCGGGCTTCATAGGCGTCGGCAATGCCTGGCGCGGCGGCCAGGAATGCTTCGGTCAACTCGGGCGCGGAGTTGGTGTCGACCATCACGCCCGCATTGCCTTTGTGAATGAACCCGGCGCAACGGCTGGCGATGTTGACGACCTTGCCCACCAGGTCGGAGTTGACCTTCTGCACGAAATCTTCGAGGTTCAGGTCGAGGTCATCGACGCCACGGCCCAGCTTGGCCGCGTAGTAGTAGCGCAGGTATTCCGGCGACAGGTGATCCAGGTAGGTGCGGGCCTTGATGAAGGTGCCGCGGGACTTGGACATCTTCTGGCCGTTGACGGTCAGGTAGCCGTGCACGTTGATTCCGGTCGGCTTGCGGTAGCCGGCGCCTTCGAGCATGGCTGGCCAGAACAGGGCGTGGAAATTGACGATGTCCTTGCCGATGAAGTGGTACAGCTCGGCGGTGGAGTCCTTGCCCCAGAACGCGTCGAAGTCCAGCTCCGGCGTACGGTTGCACAGGTTCTTGAAGCTCGCCATGTAGCCGATCGGCGCATCCAGCCACACGTAGAAGTACTTGCCCGGCTCGTCGGGAATCTCGAAACCGAAATACGGCGCATCGCGGGAGATGTCCCACTGTTGCAGGCCGGCGTCCAGCCATTCGGCGATCTTGTTGGCCACGGCATCCTGCAGTGTGCCGCTACGGGTCCAGGTCTGCAGCATGGCCTGGAAATCCGGCAGCTTGAAGAAGAAGTGCTGGGAATCCTTGAGCACCGGGGTGGCGCCGGAGATCGCCGACTTCGGATCCTTCAGGTCAGTTGGTGCGTAAGTCGCGCCGCATTTTTCGCAGTTGTCGCCGTACTGGTCTTCGGTGCCGCATTTCGGGCAGGTGCCCTTGATGAAGCGGTCGGCCAGGAACATTTTCTTTTCCGGGTCGAAATACTGGGTGATCGAGCGCGTGGCGATGTGCCCGGCGTCACGCAGCTTCAGGTAGATCTGGCTCGACAGCTCACGGTTTTCTTCGGCGTGAGTGGAGTGGAAGTTGTCGAAGTCCACCAGGAAGTCGGCAAAGTCGGCGCTGTGTTCAGCCTGGACGTTGGCGATCAGTTGTTCCGGGGTGATGCCTTCCTTTTCCGCGCGCAGCATGATGGCCGAACCGTGGGCGTCGTCGGCGCAGACATAGATGCATTGATTGCCGCGGTGCTTCTGGAAGCGCACCCACATATCGGTCTGGATGTATTCCAGCATATGGCCGAGGTGAATCGAACCATTGGCATAGGGCAGGGCGCTGGTGACGAGGATCTTGCGTGGCTCGGACATGGGGCTCGGCTACTTGATGAAACGGAGGTCGGCCACTATAAAGCGCCGGCGCATATTTTTCACCCTGTGAGCCTGTTTCATTGGATGAGTAACGGGTCGATGCAATTTTTTGAGCATCCCGTCGAGCGCTCAGAACAGGTACGATACCCGTCATCTTTCCAGTCCTGTTTTCGGAGTTGCCCATGAGCGCCGTCAATCGCGCAGCGGTGGAAGCCGTCCTTCGCCAATACACCGACCCTTACCTGAACCAGGACCCGGTCAGCGCCGGGTGCGTGCGCAACATCGAGATCCAGGGCGACCGCGTCAGCGTTCAGCTCGAATTGGGTTACGCCGCCGGCCTGTTCAAGAGTGGCTGGGCGCAGATGCTGGAAATGGCCATTCAGGGGTTGGATGGCGTGGCAAGCGCCCGTGTCGAGATCACCAGTGTGATTGCCGCACACAAGGCCCAGGCACAGGTTCCGGGGCTGGCCAATGTCAAGAACGTGGTGGCCGTGGCGTCCGGCAAGGGTGGCGTGGGCAAATCCACCACGGCGGCCAACCTGGCCCTGGCCCTGGCCCGTGAAGGCGCCAAGGTCGGGATTCTCGATGCGGACATCTACGGCCCGAGCCAGGGCATCATGTTCGGCATACCGGAGCGCACCCGTCCCGAGGTCAAGGATCAGAAATGGTTCGTCCCGCTCAAGTCCCATGGCGTGGAAGTGATGTCCATGGCCTTCCTCACCGATGACAACACGCCGATGGTCTGGCGTGGTCCGATGGTCTCCGGCGCCTTGCTGCAATTGGTGACGCAGACTGCGTGGGGCGATCTGGACTACCTGGTCATCGACATGCCGCCAGGCACCGGTGACATCCAGCTGACCCTGGCGCAGAAAGTGCCAGTGGCCGGTGCGGTCATCGTTACCACCCCGCAGGACCTGGCATTGCTGGACGCGCGCAAGGGCGTGGAAATGTTCCGCAAGGTCAACATTCCGGTGCTGGGTGTGGTGGAAAACATGGCGGTGCATATCTGCTCCAATTGCGGACATGCCGAGCATCTGTTCGGTGAGGGTGGTGGCGTCAAGCTGGCCAACCAGTATGGCGTCGAGTTGCTGGCCTCGTTGCCGCTGTCGATGGTCATCCGTGAACAGGCCGATGGCGGCAAGCCAACGGTGATCGCCGAGCCTGACAGCCAGATCGCCATGGTCTATCAGGAACTGGCCCGCCATGTCGGCGCGCGGATCGTGTTGCAGGAAGCGTTGACGCCGGCGATGCCGAACATCAGCGTCAGCGACGATTGATATTCGCCAGATAAACACTGACCAAATGTGGGAGCGGGCTTGCTCGCGGAAGCGGTGTGTCATTCAACCGATAAGTTGACTGATCTATCGCCTTCGCGAGCAAGCCCGCTCCCACATTGGTTTTTGGGTTGGCCTTAGAGACGCAACCCGCCATCCATCTCCAGAATACGGCCGGTGTAGTAGTCGTTCTCAAAGATGTATGCCGCCGAGTGGGCGATCTCTTCAGGTTTGCCCATGCGCTTGAGCGGGATTCCGGCGGTCATTTTTTCCAACGCTTCGGGCTTCATGCCCAGGGTCATTTCGGTTTCGATGAAGCCCGGCGCAATGCCGGCCACGCGAATACCGTAGCGCGCCAGTTCCTTGGCCCAGGTCACGGTCGCGGCGGCGACACCGGCCTTGGCGGCGGAGTAGTTGGTCTGGCCGACGTTGCCGGCGCGGGAAATCGACGAGATATTGATGATCGCGCCGACGTTTTTCAGCTCGACCATCTTCGCCGCGACTTCACGGGTGCACAGGAACACGCCGGTCAGGTTGACGTCGATGACCGCCTGCCACTGGGCCAGGCTCATTTTGGTCATTTCGCCATCCTTGACCTTGAGTAACAGGCCGTCACGCAGGATCCCGGCATTGTTGATCAAGCCATGGATCGCGCCGAAGTCTTCAGCGACCTGGGCAACCATGTGAGTCACTTGCTCTTCGTTGGCCACGTTGCACAGGTAGGCGCGTGCCTCGACACCCTGGGCCTTGCAGGCTGCGACGGCGTCATCGAGTTTTTCCTGGTTCAGGTCCACCAGCGCGAGTTTCGCGCCCAGGCCTGCGAAATACTCGGCCATGGAGCGGCCTAAACCCTGGCAACCGCCAGTGATAATGATTACTTTGTCAGTGAGTTGCATTCGCATGCCCCCGGTAGCAGGTCTGAGTGGTTTCCTTGATGAGAGCCTCTCGATCTGCACCTGATGTGGCCTGGCTGCACATGAGAACTGCCCCCGATGGCGTGCTGGGACTTTCACCAGCAGCTCGTCCGTTTTTATGACGGATTCTATTTAAGGAGTCATAAATTGAGCGTTGAAGCGGCTAAGCATGCACGAGAATTGCTTCTCAAGGAATACCGTGGAGTGCTCTCGACGCACTCCAAATCGATGCCCGGTTTCCCGTTCGGCTCCGTGGTTCCGTACTGCCTGGACGAGCAGGGCCGGCCGCTGATCCTGATCAGCCGCATCGCCCAGCACACCCACAACTTGCAGAAAGACCCGAAATGCTCGCTGTTCGTGGGCGAGCGTGGCGCTGAGGATGTCCAGGCCGTTGGTCGACTGACCTATCTGGCCGAAGCGCAGCAGCTCGAAGACGAAGCCGCCATCGAAGCCGCCTCCGAACGTTACTACCGCTATTTCCCGGAGTCGCAGGGTTATCACAAGGCCCACGATTTCGACTTCTGGGTGCTCAAGCCTGTACGCCACCGGTATATCGGCGGTTTTGGCGCGATTCATTGGGTCAATGACCTGACCCTGGCCAACCCTTTCGCCGGCAAGGTTGAACTGAGCATGGTCGAGCACATGAACGCCGATCACGCCAAGGCCATCGCCCATTATGTCGAGCTGGCCGGGTTGCCGACAAACGTGCCGGCGCAAATGGCCGGTATCGACGCCGAAGGTATGCACCTGCGCATCGGTCAAAGTCTGTACTGGTTGCCGTTTCAAGCGCCTTGTAATACGCCGACACAAGTCCGGGAGGCCTTGGTTTCTCTGGCTCACGCCGAACATTGGCCGAAAAATGAAGTGGCCGACGCTTGAATTCACGAAACGGCGACGTCATCTAAGGTGAACTGGCAAGGCATTCTTGCGTTGAGGAACCATTTGATGCGCCCTTTTTTGTTGCTCTTTCTGCTGTTCCCGGTGTTGGAGCTGTTCGTATTCGTCAAGGTGGCAGGGTCCATCGGGTTTTTCCCGGCCCTGCTGCTGATCATTCTCGGCTCGATGTTCGGTGTGTTCGTGCTGCGCATCGCCGGCCTGGCCACGGCCCTGCGTGCCCGTGAAAGTCTGAGCCGCGGCGAACTGCCGGCCCAGACCATGCTCGAAGGCCTGATGCTGGCGTTGGCCGGTGGCCTGCTGATTCTTCCGGGTTTCATCAGCGATGTGATCGGCCTGTTCATGCTGCTGCCGTTCAGTCGTCGCCTGCTGGCGGGTAAAATGCGCCAGCGCGCCGAAGAGCAGGCGATGCGTCAGCGAGCGTTCGCCGACGACCTGCAGGCACGCGGCGGTCCAGCCCCCCGCGAGCCACTGGGGCGTGAGCCGACAGTGATCGAAGGCGAGTTCGAACACCGAGATACCAAGTAATGGCACTCCACACACGGCACCTTCGGGTGCCGTGTTCGTTTGCGGGGCATCGACCTGAAAATTTTTTCATCGCCGCCCTTGTAATAAGCTTATGCGCCCTTATGTAACGGTCACCGCAAGGTTTCTGGCGAACACGCCAGACAGACTTCCGCGGTTCGCTTGACGAACCGCAACCGGCATCGCCGGCCTTTGTTAAACCCGCCGGGACTACACCGGCCGATGAAAACCACAATTAGGAGAGATCGACAATGAAGCTTCGTCCTCTGCATGACCGCGTCGTCATCCGTCGCAGCGAAGAAGAAAAGAAAACCGCTGGCGGTATCGTCCTGCCAGGTTCGGCTGCTGAAAAAGCCAACAGCGGCGAAATCCTCGCTGTAGGCACCGGCCGCGTACTGGAAAACGGTGAAGTGCGTGCACTGTCCGTGAAAGTGGGCGACAAGGTTGTGTTCGGTCCTTACTCCGGCAGCAACACTGTGAAAGTCGACGGCGAAGACCTGCTGGTAATGAGCGAGAACGAAATCCTCGCTGTTATCGAAGGCTGATACCCCCGTTCATTTTCCGCTACTACAAAGTATTTAAGGAATATCGATCATGGCTGCTAAAGAAGTTCTGTTTGGCGATTCCGCCCGCAAGAAAATGCTCAAAGGCGTTAACGTCCTGGCTGACGCGGTAAAAGCGACCCTGGGCCCGAAAGGCCGTAACGTGATCATCGAGAAGAGCTTCGGCGCTCCGACCATCACCAAGGACGGTGTTTCCGTCGCCAAAGAAATCGAACTCGAAGACCGTTTCGAAAACATGGGTGCGCAGCTGGTCAAAGACGTTGCCTCCCGTGCCAACGATGACGCTGGTGACGGTACTACCACCGCTACCGTTCTGGCTCAGTCGATCGTCAACGAAGGCCTGAAAGCCGTCGCTGCCGGCATGAACCCGATGGACCTCAAGCGCGGCATCGACAAGGCGACCATCGCCATCGTCAAAGAGCTGAAAAACCTGTCCAAGCCATGCGCTGACACCAAGGCTATCGCTCAGGTTGGTACCATCTCCGCCAACTCCGACAACTCCATCGGCGACATCATTGCCGAAGCCATGGAAAAAGTCGGTAAAGAAGGCGTGATCACCGTTGAAGAAGGCTCGGGCCTGGAAAACGAACTGTCGGTTGTTGAAGGCATGCAGTTCGACCGTGGCTACCTGTCCCCGTACTTCGTCAACAAGCCAGAGACCATGGTCGCTGAGCTGGACGGCCCGCTGATCCTGTTGGTCGACAAGAAGATCTCGAACATCCGCGAAATGCTGCCAGTGCTGGAAGCCGTTGCCAAAGCCGGCCGCCCACTGCTGATCGTGGCCGAAGACGTTGAAGGCGAAGCCCTGGCGACTCTGGTTGTGAACAACATGCGTGGCATCGTTAAAGTCGCAGCCGTCAAGGCTCCAGGCTTCGGCGATCGTCGCAAGGCCATGCTGCAGGACATCGCCGTTCTGACCGGCGGTACCGTTATCTCCGAAGAGATCGGCCTGAGCCTGGAAAGCGCAACCCTGGAAAACCTGGGCAGCGCCAAGCGCGTGACCCTGTCCAAGGAAAACACCATCATCGTTGACGGTGCTGGCGTACACGGCGACATCGAAGCACGCATCACTCAGATCCGTGCTCAGGTTGCCGAAACTTCCTCGGACTACGACCGTGAAAAACTGCAAGAGCGTCTGGCCAAGCTGTCCGGCGGCGTTGCAGTGATCAAGGTTGGCGCTGGTTCCGAAGTAGAAATGAAAGAGAAGAAAGCCCGCGTTGAAGACGCCCTGCACGCTACTCGTGCTGCCGTTGAAGAAGGCGTGGTACCTGGCGGTGGCGTTGCGCTGATCCGCGCTCTGCAAACCCTGAACGATCTGAAAGGCGACAACGCTGATCAGGACGTAGGTATCGCTGTTCTGCGTCGTGCCGTTGAAGCACCGCTGCGTCAGATCGCTGCCAACAGCGGTGACGAGCCAAGCGTTGTGGTCAACGAAGTCAAGAGCGGCAAAGGTAACTTCGGTTACAACGCTGCGACTGGCGAATACGGCGACATGATCGAAATGGGTATCCTGGATCCGACCAAGGTCACCCGTTCCGCGCTGCAAGCTGCATCGTCGATCGGCGGTCTGATCCTGACCACCGAAGCCGCTGTTGCTGATGCACCGAAGAAAGACGGCGGTGCTGGCGGCGGTATGCCAGACATGGGCGGTATGGGCGGCATGGGCGGCATGATGTAAGCCAGCCTTACCCCCGTACGAAAAAACCCCGTCTGCGAAAGCAGGCGGGGTTTTTTATTGCCCGGAATCCGAAGCTAACATCGATCCATTGTGGGAGCGGGCTTGCTCCGGGCGGCGTTCCGACGAAGGCGGAGTGTCAGCCGACATGGATGCTGAATGACACTCCGCCTTCGCGAGCAAGCCCGCTCCCACAGGGAACTGCATAAATCCTGTGGGAGCGGGCTTGCCCGCGAAGGCGTCGGCTCAGACGCTGACGGGTTGAGCCTTGGTGACTTTTTCGGACTTGGAGGCCGGTCGATACAGAACGCAGTAATACGACCCCAGGCAAATCAGCCAGCAGAACACCGCTGTCCACACGTTGTGCGAGAAGAAGTGCGCGCCCTGCATCATCCGCCCGATGGAGAACACCGAGCCGAGGGCGAAGGCGAAGACAAACGCTGCGCGCGCCATGCGCGGGCGACGGTCACGCAATACGAAAAACAGGGCAAACAGGGTGAAACCGGTGGCCGCATGGCCGCCGGGCCAGCAACGTCCCGGTTTTTCGGTGTGCGGGCGAGGGCTCAACAGTTCGCTGTACGTCTCGTGACCGCCGAACTGCTCAAGGCTCCAGGGGCATTGCACTGCGGTCACCGCTTTCATGGGCGTGACAAAGGAAGTCGCCAGGCCCAGGGACAGTACCAGGCAACCCAGTTCGCGCTTGAACGGTTTGAGCCTGGCCATGAAGAACGAAGTGATGTAACCGAGTATGGCGAACACCGAAAATGCAATGACTACCTGCTTGGCGCGGGTATGCAGGATGTTTTCCAGGAAGTAACTGTGCCGTCCGATGAAGTCACCCGCGACCGGGTCGTAGAAAAGCTTGGCAAGGTCCATGTCCAGTGAGGTCAGTTCGAGCAACACCAGAGTGATCGCCGCAACGGCGGGAACCCCCAGACACACCCAGAAATTGAGCGGGCGAGGGGCGGGGCGGACAGCAGTTGATGACATGGTGGATCCTGAACAAAGGAAAAAGCCCCGGGGCATCAGCCCGGGGCGATTCGGTTATCGTTCGCCGACTTGACCGGCACCCTCCTTGGGCGCCTTCCAGCCAAGCAGCTGTTGCTTGAAGCCATAACTGGCAGTTTGGTAATAGGTGATTGCGCGGGTAATCAGTGGGTCACTGGCGGTAGACCGGGACTCGCGACTTTCAGTCAGCGCGTCATCGTGACGACGCAAGCCCTGGCGGGGGCTCAAGATCGCCAGGTCCTTGCCGTCGAACAACCCCAGGTGCTGGTAGTTACCGAGCACCACGCGTGGTGGCAGCGGGTTGTCCTGCAACAGGTTACGGCCAAAGAATGTCGATTCATAATCCAGATTGAGCAAACCCAGCAACGTTGGCGCCAGATCGATCTGGCTGGCCAATTGTGCAGTTTCCCGAGCTTCGATCAACTTGGGCGCATAGATGAACAGCGGAATCTGATAGTTGGCGATGGGCAAGTCTTCCTTACCGGCGCTGCCTGCGGTGTGGTCGGCGACAAAGACGAAGATTGTATTGTCAAACCAGGGTTTTTGACGCGCCTGATCGAGAAACTGACCGATGGCGTAGTCGGTGTACTTCACCGCACCGTCACGGCCGTTGCCGGACTTGATGTCGATCCGGTTGTCCGGATAGGTGTAAGGACGATGGTTGGACGTCGTCATCAGTTGCAGCAGGAATGGCTGCTGCCTGGCGTAGTCGGCATCGGCCAGTTTCAGTGTCTGCCTGTAGAGATCTTCGTCGGCCATGCCCCAGGCATTCTTGAAGTGAATCTCCGACTCCTCGACGCTGCTCTGGTCTACAACGCGATAACCGTTGCCGCTGAAGAACGCATTCATGTTGTCGAAGTAACCGCGCCCGCCATAGACAAACACACTGTCGTAGCCCACGGCATTGAGTTGCTGGCCAAGGCTGGCAAAGCCGCTTTCACGACCCACGCGCTTGACGATCGAGCGGCCGGGTGTCGGCGGAATCGCCAGGGTGATGGCTTCCAGGCCGCGGTCGGTGCGGGTGCCGGTGGCGTAGAAATTATTAAAATACAGGCTCTGCTTGCGCAAGGCATCAAGGTAGGGGGTCAGGTT
Organism: Pseudomonas sp. WT-JTC; assembly: GCF_056711565.1. Classification (NCBI taxonomy): domain Bacteria; kingdom Pseudomonadati; phylum Pseudomonadota; class Gammaproteobacteria; order Pseudomonadales; family Pseudomonadaceae; genus Pseudomonas; species Pseudomonas sp. WT-JTC. Next base: position 5,416,918 of record NZ_CM160042.1, on the reverse strand, counting down.
ACGGGTGTCACCGTTGCTGCCCATGTACTTGGCGCTGAAGCTTTCAATGGTGACCAGCACGATATTGGGTTTACGCGGTGCGCCCGGGTTATCGATCTGCCGACGAATGTCCTGCGGGTCCTCACCCACGAAGCGGGCATTGGGTTCTGCCAGTTCGGCGCGTATCTGCTGGGCAACCACGGCCGACGGTAGTGTGCTGTAGAACTGCGGGTAGTCCAGTTCGTTGTTGCGGAATGCCGCGAAGAATTGATACGGGCCATTGCTCGCCAGTTCGTTCTGATAGGCGTTGCCGCCTTGGGCGCGCGGGGCGTCCTGGCTGAGCAGTTGCATGCTCAGGCCGGCGACGATCAACAAACCGAGCACATTCAGCAAGCGCCCACGCAGCGGCGGCAACGGTGCATCGAGTGCAGCGTTGAAGGGTTTGCGCAATGCAAGACTCAGGGCCACGGCCAGCACGGCGAGGATGCTCAGCAGCGTGCCGATCGGGTATGACTCAAGCAGGTTGTTCAGTACTTCGTCGGAATACACCAGGTAGTCGACGGCGATGAAGTTGAAGCGCACGCCGAACTCATCCCAGAACAGCCATTCGGCCACCGAGGTGAACAACATCGCGAACAGACTGACCGTCAGCAGCCCCTGAAGGAACCAGCGATGGCCACGAGTGCGCCACAGGGCCGGCGGGCACAGCAACAGGTAGAGGCCCATCGGCAGTGCCGCGTAGGCAATGAAGCCCAGGTCGTAGAGCAGGCCAATGCCGAACACCGACAGGAATCCGCTTCCGGCCTCATCCAGATGCGTCAGGAGCAGGACTGTTCGAGTCAGAAAAAAAATCACCAGCCAGGAGCCGGTCACCAGCAGCAAAAAGCGCATGGGGGCCGTCTTCAAATAGTCCATTTTTTGTATTCCTTGTTATCAAGCGCGTGAGAGTCTCGGCTGATCACTGTAGTCAGCCCGTGAATCGATAGTGAAAAACTTGTTAATCATACCTTTCGGTTGATCGAATTGATTCACCCCTGGCCTTCCCCTAGCCGTGGGCCGCACTTGGCCTTAAGCTGCGCGGGCCATGACGGCCGTTACTGTGGACGGAGAGATACCCATGCGAATTCTATTGGTTGAAGACAACCGCGATATCCTGGCCAACCTGGCCGATTACCTGGGGCTCAAAGGCTATACCGTGGATTGCGCGCAGGATGGTCTGTCTGGCCTGCATCTGGCGGCCACCGAGCACTACGATTTGATCGTGCTCGATATCATGTTGCCCGGTATCGATGGCTACACCTTGTGCAAGCGCCTGCGCGAAGATGCCCGCCGCGAAACGCCGGTGATCATGCTCACGGCCCGTGATCAACTGGATGACCGTCTGCAAGGCTTCAAGTCGGGTGCCGATGATTACCTGATCAAGCCGTTTGCCCTGTCTGAACTGGCGGCCCGTATCGAAGCGGTCATGCGCCGGACCCAGGGCGGCGGGCGGCGGACCTTGCAGGTCGGCGACCTGAGCTATGACCTTGACACCCTGGAAGTCACCCGCGAAGGCCGGTTGCTGAAACTCAACCCGGTCGGCCTGAAGTTGCTGGCCGTGTTGATGCAGAAAAGCCCTCATGTATTGCGCCGTGAAATTCTTGAAGAGGCGCTGTGGGGGGACGACTGCCCGGACAGCGACAGCCTGCGCAGCCATGTCCACCAATTGCGTCAGGTGATCGACAAACCGTTCGCCAAGCCATTGCTGCAAACCGTGCACGGTGTGGGCTATCGCCTGGCCGAGGGCCGTGATGGAGTTTAAGCAGAGCCTTTCTCAACGCATCATCATTGCCTTTGCGCTGATGAGCGCACTGGTGGCCGGTGCCTTTGCCATGGGCATCGTGGCGACCGTGCACCTGGTGGAGGAAAAACTGATTTCGGCGGGTCTGGGCGGCGATCTGCAGCGCCTGTTGCTGATGGACAATGTCGCGGACTGGAGCCATCGACCCGAACCGGACCAATTGTTCTACTTCAGCGGCGGACGGGGTGATTTCAACTTGCCCAAGGATCTGCGGCACCTGGAGCCGGGGTTCCACGAAGTGTTCCGTGAAAACCTGTCGTACCACGCCATGGTCGAAATCGTCGACGGCCGACGTTACGTGCTGTTGCAGGACCAGAGCGACTTCGAAGAGCGCGAGCGGGTGCTGTTTGCCGTGGTGTTGGTGGGTTTCGTACTGAGCCTGGCGCTGGCGGTGTTTCTCGGCTGGGTCCTGGCACGCAAGGTCATGGCGCCGGTGGTGCGGCTGGCCCGCCAGGTACGCCATCGCGATCAACTGCTCGGTTTGGCCCCCCCTTTGGCTCCGGATTATGCCGCCGACGAAGTGGGCGAGTTGGCCGTGGCCTTCGACGCCACCCTCGGGCGCTTGCGTCAGGCCCTGACCCGCGAGCGGTTGTTCACCAGCGACGTCAGCCACGAATTGCGTACACCCCTGATGATATTGGCCAGTTCCTGCGAGTTGCTGCTGGAAAACCCAGGAATCGATCAGCGCGGCCGCGCCCAGGTCGAGCGCATCGCCCGCGCATGCGAAGAAATGCGTGAGCTGGTGCAAACCTTCCTGATGCTGGCCCGTGCCCAGCGCGAAGACGCCAGCATGTCGCCACAGCAGTCCCTGGGCCAGGTGGCCGAGGGCCTGCTCGGTCTGTGGCGCGAGCCCATTGAAAGCAAAGGGTTGAAGCTGATCTTCGAACCGGGCGAGCCTGAGGCCAAGGGCTACAATGCGACGTTTTTGCACGCGGTGATGGGTAACTTGCTGCGCAACGCCTTGCATTACACCGAACAGGGCTTCATCCGCCTGACCCTGACGGGCACGGGCTTTCTGGTCGAAGACAGTGGCGTGGGCATTCCCGAGGAAAAACGCGAGGCGATGTTCGAACCGTTCGTCCGGGGCAACGAAAAGCGCGGGGAAGGGTTGGGCCTGGGACTTTCACTGGTGCAGCGGATCTGTGAAAACCAGGGCTGGAGCGTCAGCCTGACAACCATGGAGCCCAATGGTTGTCGTTTTCAGGTGGAGTTGTCCCGAACCTGATCTGTTGAGTCAGGCGTCCAGCAAACCCTGTCAACTCTGTAAAAGCCTGTAATACTTCCGGGTTTTCCGTAATGAAATTTTCACAAGTGGCTCACCTGACACCGACACCGCGAAACCTAAGGTAGTTGCTATCAGAAGTTCAGGAGACCTGGTGATGGAAGGTCCGATCAAACTCGATTTTTCCGAAAAATACGACGATCAACACGCGCAACGCTATTTGCGCAAACACCAGGAAGGTCTCGGCCGTCGGCTGTCCCATTGGCGTGAAGAACAACTGGCTCGCAAGGCGCTGGCCCTGGTTGGCGAGCCCGGCCTGGTCCTCGACTTGCCGTGCGGTGCAGGGCGTTTCTGGCCCTTGCTGGCGGAAAAAACCAACCGCGTGATCATCGGTGCCGATAACTCGGAGTCCATGCTGAAGGTCGCAACCCAGGCGCAATCCGCCCACGTGGTGAAACGGGTACAGCCCTTGCACACTTCTGCATTCGACATCGCCTTGCCGGACAACGCCGTCGACAGCATTTTTTGCATGCGCTTGCTCCACCACATCGGTGAAGCCGAGCATCGCATGGCCATTTTGCGCGAATTCGAGCGAGTTACCCGTGACAGCGTGATCCTTTCGCTGTGGGTCGATGGCAACTTCAAGGCCTGGAAACGCAAGCGTTCGGAGAAAACCCGTGGGCAGGAAGGTTACCAAAACCGGTTTGTGTTACCGGTCGCTACCGTAGAAAAGGAATTTGAGCAGGCGGGTTTCCGCATCCAGGAACAACTGGACTTTTTGCCGCTCTATGCGATGTGGCGAGTTTACGTATTACGCAAGAGGTAACAGGATGGCAGTGCAGTATGCAGCAGAAACGGAAGTCGCTCCCCAGGATCGCTTCGATTACTTTTGGAATCAGCGCGGTGAATGGGTCGAGGAACCTAACGTCCGTCGCGGCGGGGAAAGCGGCGTTCAACGAGTGATGGGCAGTGATGGTCAGCTGCTCTACGTCAAGCGTCAGACCGGGCATATCCATCGTAGCTGGCAGCACCCTTTCGGGCGGCCGACAGTACTGCGCGAGAGTGCTGCGCTTAACGGTGTCGCCGCGCTTGGCGTACGGGTTCCGCATATCGTTTTCTGCGGCGCGCAGCGTGATCCAGTGCACAAATGGCGTGCCTTGCTGGTCACCAGGTCGCTGGACGGCTTCGAGGAAATCGATCGCTGGTACGCCGGTGGCGGTCGCGAGCGTCATGGTGAAGCCATACATGACCGCGTGCTCAAGGACCTGGCTGAAAACCTGGCGCGCATGCACAAGGGCCGCTGGCAGCACGGTTGCCTTTACGACAAGCACGTATTCGTTCGCGTGACCGGTGAGGGCGAGACGGCCAAGGTCGAAGTGGCCCTGATCGATCTGGAGAAATCCCGACAGCGTTTGACCGCTCATCGCGCAGCGGCCCATGACATGAAGCAGTTGCGTCGCCACTCGTCGTTCAGCGAAGCAGACTGGAAAAAGCTCGTCTACTTTTATGAGACGGCGTTTGGCAGCGCTATCAAGGATTTATAGCGATGAAACTCGAAATTGCACGAGGTTTGTTTCTGGTAGGAGCCTTGGCAGTTGCATCGATCGCGATGGCAGCCTGGGAGCAACCACGCCCCCAGGTTCTCAGCTCGATAAGCGCAGAAGAACATTGTCCGTTGCCGCGGGTTGCGAAGGCATCCGTGGCTACTCGACCCGATCATGATTTGTTGCTGTTCATGTTCGGACTTTCTCAGGGATTGAGGCCGCAGAATTGAACCGATTGAAACCCAAATGAAAGGCCTCGCTGATGCGAGGCCTTTTTTTTGCCCTGATTTCATGTTTCAACGCTGACCTGTGTGGGAGCGGGCTTGCTCGCGAATGCGGCCTGTCATTCAACAACTCTGTTGTCTGACACCCCGCTTTCGTCGGAGCGCCGCCCGGAGCAAGCCCGCTCCCACAGGTTTTTCTGCATCAGGGTTTATCCGGTTTGGCCAGCAAGGTGTAGATGCAGGGCAACACGAACAGGGTGAACAGTGTGCCGATCGACATGCCCGTCGCGATGACCGTGCCGATGTCGAACCGGCTGACCGCGCCAGCACCGGTGGCGATGATCAATGGCACCATGCCGAATACCATCGCCGCGGTGGTCATCAAGACCGGACGCAGGCGGATGGCTGCTGCTTCCTCCACGGCCTCCCGTGCCGTCAGGCCCTTGTCCTTGCGTAGCTGGTTGGCGAACTCGACGATCAGAATGCCGTGCTTGCTGATCAGCCCGATCAACGTCACCAGCCCGACCTGGGTGTAGATGTTCATGCTCGACCAGCCCAGGAACAGCGGAATCAATGCACCGCAGATAGACAGCGGTACGGTGACCAATATCACCAGCGGGTCGCGGAAGCTTTCGAACTGGGCCGCCAGTACCAGGAAAATGACCGCCAATGCCAAGGCAAAGGTGACCCACAGGGCACTGCCTTCCTGAACGTACTGCCTCGATGCGCCGGCGTAGTCGAAGGCAAAACCGGCAGGTGCCTCTTCCCGGGCGATCTGGTGCACGAGGTCGACGGCTTCCCCCATGCTCACCAGCGGCACTCCGGACAGGATGGCCGAGTTGAGTTGCTGGAACTGGTTCAACTGTCGCGGTCGAGCACGGTCGGTGACGGTGATCAGGGTCGACAGCGCCAACAGTTCGCCCTTGGAGTTTTTCACGTAGTAATTGTTCAGCCAGTCCGGATTGTCGCGAAATGGCTGTTCGACCTGGGCAATGACTTTGTAGCTGCGACCTTCAACGGTGAAACGGTTGATCTCGGCTTCACCCAGCAGGGTTGCCAGGGTGCCCCCCAGATCCTGCATGGAAACCCCCATCTGCGCGGCCTTGGCACGGTCGATATCGACCACCACTTCCGGCTTGTCGAAAGCCAGGTCAACGTGGACAAACGCAAACTTGCCGGATTCCTTCGCCCGTTTTTTTACCCGGTCGGCCACCTGCAGCAGCAATTCGTAATCATTGGCGGAGTTGATGACGAACTGGAACGGCACGCCTTCGCCGGTGCCCGGCAGTGATGGCAGGTTGAAACCGAAAATCTGCAACCCCGGGATCTTTTCCAGTTTGGCCTGCACCTCGGGCAGGATCGACATTTGCGTGCGGCTGCGCTCGTTCCACGGCTTGAGCAGGAAACCGCCGATGCCCGATTGCACGCCGTTGAAACCATTGATCTGGAACGACGAGTAGTACTCGGGAAACGCCTTGAAGATCGAGACAAACTCGTCGGTGTAGATGTTCAGGTAGTTGAGGTTGGTCGGTTGCGGGGCATTGGCGATCATGAAAATGATGCCCTGGTCCTCATCCGGTGCCAGCTCCGACTTGGTGAATTTGAGAAGGACCGGAATCAGGCACAACACGATTACAGCGAACACCAATACCACCGGCCGGGTGTTGAGGGTGCCGTGAAGCAGGCTCTGGTAGCGGCGCTTGAGGCTTTCGAAAATCAGGTCCAGGCGATGGGCCAGGCCACTGGGGTTCTCATCGTGGCGCAGCAGGAACGCACACATCATCGGCGACAGGGTCAGGGCGACGATTCCGGAAATCACCACCGCGCCGGCCAGGGTCAGGGCGAACTCCTTGAACAGCGCCCCGGTCAGGCCGGTCAGGAAACCGATCGGTGCGTACACCGCCGCCAGGGTGATGGTCATCGACACCACCGGCATCGCGATTTCCCGGGCGCCTTCAATGGCGGCTTCGAGCGGTGTCTTGCCTTCCTCGATGTGGCGGTGAATGTTTTCCACCACGACGATGGCGTCATCCACCACCAGACCGATGGCCAATACCATCGCCAGCAGGGTGAGCAGGTTGATCGAGTACCCCATCATCTGCATGAAAAACATGACGCCGATCATCGACAGCGGGATGGTCACCACCGGGATCACCACCGAACGCAGGGCCCCGAGGAACAGGAACACCACCACGATCACGATCAGCACCGCTTCAAACAGGGTTTTCACCACTTCGTCGATCGAGGCCTGGATGAACAGGGTGGCGTCGTAGGCGATTTCACCCTTGAGGTTTGGCGGTAGCTGGGCCTCGAGGTCCGGCATGATCTTGCGCACTTCCTTGATCACTTCCAGCGGGTTGGCGCCAGGCGTCGCCTTGATGCCGATATACACCGAAGGAGTGCCACCGAACGAGCTGATGGTGTCGTAGTTTTCCGCGCCCATTTCCACGCGCGCCACATCCCGTAGCAGCACACGGCTGTCGCCTTCGACCTTGAGCGGAATTGCCCCGAAGGCTTCGGCGGACTTGAGTTCAGTATTGGCGTTGATGCTGGTGACCACGTATTCGCCTTTCACCTCGCCGGCAGCCGAAAGGAAGTTGTACTGGCGCACCGCGTTGGTCACATCGCTGGCACTGAGGCCGAAACCCGCGAGCTTCGCCGGGTCCAGCCACAGGCGCATGGCAAATACCTGGTTGCCGAGGATCTCGGCTTCGGCCATGCCGGGCAAGGTCGCCAGTTTCGGCTGGATCACCCGTGACAGGTAATCGGTAATCTGCGGGTTGTTCAATTCCTTGCTGAAGAAGCTCATGTACATCAGCACTGACGCATCGGCAGATTGCTTGCTCAGCACCGGGTCTTCAGCGTCCTGGGGCAGCTGGCTCTTGACCTCGTTGGCCTTGGCCAGCAGTTCGGTAAACAGACGGTCGCTGTTGGAGCCGACGCGTGCGTAGATCGAGATCACCGAAAAGTTCTGGCGACTCACCGAGGTCATGTAGTCGATGCCCTCGGCGCTCGCCAGGCTTTGCTGCATCGGTTGAGTGATATAGCCCTGGATGGTTTCGGCGTTGGCCCCGGGGTAGGCGGTGGTCACCGTGATCAGGGCGTTTTCCATTTGCGGGTACTGGCGCAGCGGCAGCTTGCCCCAGGCCTGGAAGCCCAGCAGCACAATCAGCAGGCTGACTACGGTTGCGAGAACCGGGCGGCGGATGAACGGATCGGTAAATGCCATGGGGATTCCTTGATCAGTCCGCGCGTGGCGGGCTGCTCTGCTCAGCCAGGGTCTTGTCGTCGCTGATGGCAATGCGTGCGCCGTTGTCCAGTTTGAGCTGGCCGGCGGTCACCACTTTGTCGCCGCTCTGCACGCCTTTGGTGATCATCACTTGCCCGTCGCGGCGTTCGCCGGTTTCGACAAAACGCCGCTCGGCGATCAGCACCGGCTGGCCCTTGTCATCCTTTTGCAGGCTGCCATCTTCGGCCTTCTTTGGTACGGCCACGTACACCGAGTTGCCGTAGAGCGTGTAGGTAATCGCGCTTTCCGGTACCACGATGCGCGGTTGCGGGTCGGGCAGGAGCACCTGGAGGCTGGCGAACATGCCTGGCATCAACTTGCCATCGGGGTTGGCCAGGGTGGCGCGGACCTGCACGTTACGGGTGCTGTTCTCGACTTTGGGGTTGATTGCACTGATGGTGCCGGGGTACTCCAGGGTCGGATACGCCGCGACAATGACCCGCACTGGCTGGCCGAGAGCAATCTTCGGCACCGACTGCTCGGGCACGAAAAAGTCGACATACAGGCTACTGAGGTCTTGCAGGGTGGCGATCATGGTGCCGGTGGCCACATAGTCGCCGACGTCCACCTGACGAATGCCGATGGTGCCGCTGAACGGCGCGACGATGCGTTTTTTCTCGAGCGCGGCCCTGAGCTGATTGACCGTGGCCCTGCTCTTTTTCAGGACCGCCGAGAGGCGGTCGAACTCGCCTTTGGAAATGGCCTGGCTGCCGACCAGTTGGCTACCGCGACCGTAATCGAGCTGTGCCAGCCCGAGGTCGGCCAGAGCAGTTTCCAGCAGGGCACTTTCAACGGCGCTGTCGAGACGCAGGAGTGGTTGACCGGCCTTGACCTTTTGCCCTGACTCGAACTGCAAATCGATGACGGTGCCATCGGTCTCCAGGCTCAGGTCCACGCCTTGTAACGCCTTGAGCGTGCCAACAGTAGGCAGGCGGGCTTGCCATGGGCGCTCGGTGGCGGTGGCCACGGCAACGCTGATGGCCGGTCTGGGCGCAGAGAAGCCTTGAACCATCGTGTAGATCGAGAAGGCTTTGTACGCGGCCAGGACCAGCACAATCAGTAGAACAACACCCAACATGATCAGCATGCGGCGACGCAGCATATTCCAGTTCCTTGGAGGAAATCAGGTGAGACAGCGGGGCACATTACCGGGAGTGTAGAGGGTAATCCAACTGCCGTTTTTACAGTTTGTGAGGTATTAGAGAGGCGAAAGCCTGAAAAGATTCGCCGCCTTGGGCCGCGCCTGCCGTGTGTCCGTCACCCGGATACAAGCGCAGCCCAAGGCGGCGATTTTTTCAATGATTCAGGCTATCAGATGCAGATGGTTGTCCCAGAGCCCTGCCGGCAGCTCCAGCGGCTTTGCAATAAGAGTTGTCTGGCGGCAGTCGTAGTAGCGGCAGCGCCCCTGACCCGAGGTCACGACAAATCCATCGGCCACGGCACCGACCCCGGCGCAATCGGGCAGTGGTGCATCCAGGCGTACTTCACCGCTGTCCAGGTCCCAGATGAAAAAGCGGTTGCCCCGCGGTGCAGTCAACGCCACCAGGCGCAAGTCGCTATGTATCGCGACACTGGCGGTGTAGTGCCCCATGGCCTGCAACTGGTGCTCGGGTACCGGGAATGCTACGAAAGGCTGACCGGGACGCTTGATCGCCAACAGCTCCGACGACTCGTGGGCCGCACCCATGAACTGCTGGCTGGCGACGATGGTGCCGTCACTGGCGATGGCGAGATGGCGCACGCTGTTCATCTGCTGGGCGAGGGTTTCCTTGCTCAACAGGGTGCCGTCACGTTGCATCAGGACCAGGCTTGGTTCCATGGCGTTGAGGTTCATCTCCACCCGGCTTTCGGCTTCAGTGCGAATCCCGCCGTTGGCCACCACCAGGGTTTCGCCGTCGGGCATCCACGACACCTGGTGCGGCCCGAGGCCGTGGGTGGAAATTTCACCGCTGTGCACCAGCCGTCCGCCTTCGAATTTATACACACCGAGCAGGCCGCGCCCCGGATCGCTGGTGTCGTTTTCGGTGGCGTACAGCCAGTCGCCGCTGTGGTGAATCACCGCGTGTCCGTAGAAGTGCCGGTTGGGCTGTGACACCACGGTTTGCAGGAGCGCGCCGTCGCGCAGGTCGATCAGGTAGCTCTCGGTACCCGGACGGCGGGCGACAAACAGCGCAATCGGCTGTGTCGGGTGGTTGATGATGTCGTGGCAACGCTGGCCGACCCGGGTGGCGAACACCTGGGTGCCGTCCAGTCGATAACCCACGGCGTAATGCTGGCCATCGGTATCGTCCCGTGCCGAAAGCAACAACGGACTCTTGTCCTTTTGCTTGAACAGCTTCCAGCCGCCCAGCGTCACCGCACCCAGCAACAAACTACCTAATGTCAGAACCTGGCGTCGCAGCATGGAGCTCGCCCTCATCAGTCACCGTCGTTGGCGTTGAAGCCCAGTTGGATGCCCAGCGCCTTGGCCAGATCAGCTTCGTGCAGGCGATGGACGACGTTGAGGCTGTCATACAGCTCGTTGAGCTGCTGGCGACCGGCGTCGTCATTGAGCATTTCGGTCAGCGAACGCTGGTTGCCGGCGAACAGCTTCAGCGAGGCGGCATAGGCCGCATCGATCTTGTCGGCCAACGGTTTATGCTCGCTCGGCAACAGGCTGCGCAGGCCTTTGTTATCCACACCTTCCCAGACGGTTTTGGCGGCCGCGAGGCTGGCTTCGAGGCTGGTCAGGGAAGCCTGGCTACGCCATGCATCGGCCTGGAACGGTTGTGGTACGCCCTTGCTCTGGCGACCCATCGGCGTGCCGAGTTTCTTCTTCAGGGTGTCGATGGCCGTGACTTGCACACGCAGCAGATCGGCGATCGCTTCGTGGGAGTCCGCGTAGCGCTGGTTCGGGAACTTGCTCATTTGCGCGAGCATGCCGTCGGTGTTGTTCCAGGTTTGCAGAATCTCTTCGGCCAATTGCTTCTGGCGTTCGCCAATCGCAACCAATAGCGGGCAATACCTGGCCTTCTGTTCAGCGTTGGCTACGTCAGGCTTGCTGTCGAACAGAATGTATTCGTAGGCCGAGAGGCCCTGTACCACAACGCTGGACTTGGCCAGTGCGGCAGCATCGATCTGCGGCTGGGTGGTGACCAGTTGCTCGACCTGACGGCCGACCAGGTTTTTCTTGTCCGGCCAGAACTGCACTTGCCACGAACGGTTGCCTTCGGCCAACGGCCCGATCAGCAATGGTTGCAGTTCGGCCCAGGCTTTTTGCGCGTGCAGGAAGTCGGCACGGGCGGTTTCCAGGGTTTCCTTGCCTTCGCAATAGGCGAGGGCGCTGACCGCCAATTGACGGTCGGCTTCAACCCAGCGGGTGTAGGTCGGCAGGATCACCGACTTGGCGATGGCCGCCGACGTGACCGCTTGCGGGTCCTGGGGCGAGCAGGCACCCAGGGCGAGTGCGGCAAGGCTGGTGAACAACAGTTTGGGACGGAACATGTCGGGCTCCCGCGAGTGGAATGCGTGTTAAAGGGAATTCAGGAACGCCAGCAACGCGGTGCGCTGCTCGGCATTGAAAGACAAAACCTGTTGCTGCGCCGCTGTCGCTTCGCCGCCATGCCAGAGCACGGCTTCGAGCAAGTTGCGGGCACGGCCGTCGTGCAGGAACTGGGTGTGGCCGCTGACCGCCTGTGTCAGGCCGATGCCCCACAACGGCGGGGTCCGCCATTCGCGGCCGCTGGCCTGGAATTCGCTACGGTTATCGGCCAGGCCGTCGCCCATGTCATGCAGCAGCAGATCGCTGTACGGGCGAATCACTTGATTGGCCAGTTCAGGTTCGGCGGCGTTGGCGGCGGTGGTGTATTTCGGTGTGTGGCAGGACTGGCAACCGGCCTGATAAAACAGGGTCTTGCCGGCCAGCACTTCAGGGGCGTTGACGTCACGACGAGCCGGGACGGCGAGGTTACGGCTGTAGAACAGCACCAGGCTCAGGATGTTATCGCTGACTTCCGGCTCGCCATTCGGGCCGTTGCCACTGGGTGCCTGTTTGCAGGCAATTTGCGCATCCGTGCAGTCATCAAAGGGTCTCAGGCTGGTCGTGAGGCCCATGTCACCCGAAAAAGCGTGAACATTTTGTTGATTGAGGTTCGGTTGTCCGGCTTTCCAGCCAAATCTTCCCAAAACTGTCTTTTGCCGGGCATCGTCCCACACCTGGTTCGGCCGTCCGCTGATGCTGTTGTTCGCCTTTGCCTGTGCTTCTGCGTTGGCCAGGATCGCCTCATCGGGGATCGCTTCGAGCAGGCCCAGGCCAATCATCGGCGGCGCTACACGCGCCGAGAAACGGGTGTCGGGGTGCATCGGGCCGTAGCCCAGCCGGGTGATGTTCAGGCTTGGCTTGCGCAGCTCGACTTCGGTGCCGTCCTTGAAGCGAACCGGCACGGCGGTGTAGTCGACCCGCACCTTGCCTTCGGGGGCCACACCGGGTACGGCCATGTCCTGGAACTGACCGCCGTAGACGGGCTCCGGCACCACGCCGAGCTGTTCGATGACCCTGGCATACTCCGGGGCGTCGGGAATCGACAGGCGTACCAGCATCGACACAGCGTTCGCATCGTCCGGAGTCGGCGGATGGCCGCGGCCGTCCTTGATGTGGCAGCCCTGGCAGGCATTGGTGTTGAACAGTGGGCCAAGGCCATCGCGAGCGGTCGTCGTCGACGGGGCGATCACCCAGGGGCTGCGGAAGAAACTGTTGCCGACGCTGAAATCCACACGCCGTGACGGCGGCAGATTCGCCGAGGGCATCGAAAACGCGTTCTGATCGGTCTTGCGCACAGTCGCACTGCCGCCGGAGCGGGCTTCACCGGGTTCAGCCTGGGTGAATTTCGGCGCGTCATCGCAGGCACTCAGGCCCAATGCCAGAAACAGTGCGGACAAGCGAAGAGGCAGCGGGGGCATCAGACATCCTGAAAGACGAGCAAAACAAGGGCGCAAAGTCTAACAGGGGATGGGAATTTGAATAAGAGGAATTATCGTTTGCTTGATGTGGGGCAGGGTTCATCTGGAAACCACGATCCCCTGTGTAGGAGCGAGCTTGCTCGCGATGAATTCGAAGGCAACGCATTTTTCCAGGCAGCACGCGTCACCGTTCACGTCCATCGCGAGCAAGCTCGCTCCTACAGTGGTCAGTGCTCCGGCCAACAAAAAAGGCGACCCGCAGGTCGCCTTTTTCATTCAGCCAGCGTTGATCAGAATTCGTGATCAGCGTTGTCCGGGTTCAGGTCGTTGATGCCCAGTTTGCCAGCGGCGGCTTCGATCGAACCGGTCTGCTTGACCAGCGACGCGATGGCGTCACGGACGATCTGGTTGCCCGCGGTGTTGCCGGCAGCGATCAACTGGTCGTAGTGCTCACCCTTGTTGGCGTGATCAACCATCAGCTGGATCTTGGCTTCGGTGGCGGCCAGGTCGGCTTTCAGCGCGGTGTCGGCAGCCGGGTCGGCCTTGGCCACCAGGGACGACAGGCTGGCGCCAGTCATTTTGGTGCCGTCGACACGGGTGTATTCACCCAGATACACGTTACGAATGCCCTTGGCATCGTAGAAGTGCGAGTTGTGAGTGTTGTCGCTGAAGCAATCCTGTTCGTCTTCCGGGGAGTTGGCTTCCAGGGAAACCTTCATGCGCTCGCCCGCCAGTTCACCCAGGGACAGGCTGCCCATGCCGAACAGCATTTTGCGCAGGCCGGACTCAGCCGGTTCCGCTTCCAGGGTGGCGCGGTAGTTGTCGGCCACGTTCGGCTTCCAGTTGCCGACCATTTCTTCCAGGTCGCTGACCAGCAGCTGGGTCACGGACTTCAGGTAGGCACGACGACGGTCGTTGTGGCCGCCGGTAGCGCCTTTGCCTTCCAGGTAGTCCGAGGCCGGACGGTTGCCGGCGCCTGGGCCGGTGCCGTTCAGGTCCTGGCCCCAGAGCAGGAATTCGATGGCGTGGTAGCCGGTGGCGACGTTGGCCTCGGAACCGCCCAGCTCGTTCAGGCTGGCGAGTTTTTCCGGGGTGATGTCTTTGACATCGACCTTGTCTTCGCCGATCTGCACTTCAGTGTTGGCGATGATGTTGGCGGTAGCACCCGGGTTGCCAAGGGCGTGTTCGTAGGATTTGTCGACGTAGTCGATCAGGCCTTCGTCCAGCGGCCAGGAGTTCAACTGACCTTCCCAGTCATCAATGATGGTGTTGCCGAAGCGGAACACTTCGCTCTGCAGGTAAGGCACGCGAGCGGCAACCCAGGCAGCCTTGGCGGCTTTCAGAGTGTCGGCGTTCGGCTTGGCGAGGAAGGCGTCGATGGCGGTTTGCAGGGTCTTCGCGGTGGATTCGGCATCGCTGTAGACGGCGAAAACCATGTCGGCGTAGTGAGCGACAACGGCTTTGCCGGCGGCTTCGTCGACTTTACCGGCAGCGGCAGGCGCAGCGGCTGGAGCAGCCGGGGCAGCCGCAGTGCTGGCAGCTGGCGCAGGCGCGGCAGCTTTGTCTTTGTCTTTGCCTTCGCCGCAACCGGCGAGGGAAATAGCGATGGCCAACAGACTGGCGGTAGCCAGAGGCATACGAATCATGGCGAACATCCTGCTTCGATAGAGGGTGGAGTCGTGCTATGCGCACGCAAAACTGCGACATAATGCAAATCTTTCGCATTATGTGTAAAGGGTTGTACCTGGAAATATTTCTTATTCACAGAGTGAGGATCGCAACTCTGTAGGAGCGAGCTCGCTCGCGATGAACCTGAGAACAACGCGCTCATCCAGAATGAGCGCGTTATCGTTCACGACCATCGCGAGCAAGCTCGCTCCTACAGACGGGGCGGGGTTTTTTTACAAAATAGCGGCGTTACTGCGTTGGGCCTGCTTCAGGTACAGACCCAGTTCCCGTGCCGGCAACGGCTTGCTGTAGTGATAGCCCTGACCTTCGTGGCAGCCTTCGGAAATGATGTAGGCCTCTTGCTCGGCGGTTTCCACGCCTTCGGCGATCACCTGCATGCCCAGGCTCTTGCCCAGCTGGATGATGGCGCGAACGATGGTCGCATCGTCGTCGTCATCGAGCAGGTCCTGAACGAAGCTCTTGTCGATCTTGATCTTGTCCAGCGGCAGGCTTTTCAGGTAGCTCAAGGATGAATAGCCGGTTCCGAAGTCATCGATGGCGATCAGCGCGCCGGATCGACGCAGGCTGAGCAGGTGCTGGGCCGCCGTGCTGATGTCTTCCATCAGGCCGGTTTCGGTGACTTCCAGCTCCAGGCTGCGCGGCGGCAGGCGGTACATCTGCAGCAGGTTGTTGACCACCCGGGGCAGTTCGGCGTGGTGCAATTGAACCGTGGACAGGTTTACCGCCATGCGCAGGTCGCTGAAGCCCTGGTCATGCCACTCGCGTAGTTGTTTGCAGGCCTGGTCCAGCACCCATTCGCCGATGGCAATGATGGTGCCGTTCTGTTCGGCCAGCGGGATGAACAGGTCTGGCGGCACCAGGCCGTGCTCGGGATGTTGCCAGCGAATCAGGGCTTCGACGCCCACCACGCGGTTGTCGCGGTAGCTGATCTGCGGCTGGTAGACGAGGTAGAACTGATTGCGGATCAGCGCATCGCGCAGGTCTTTTTCCAGTTCGCGGCGGCGGCGCATTTCGGTGTCGACGCTGGCGATATAGAACTGATAGCGGTTGCGCGAGCGGGTCTTGGCCAGCGTCATGGTCTGCTCGGCCTTTTGCAGCAACTTCTCGGTGCTGTTGCCGTCCTCGGGGAACAGGGTGATGCCGATGGTGGCACGCAGGCGAATCTCCTGATGATCGAGGGCGAACGCCGCCTCCAGATCATCGAGAATGCTTTGCGCCAGTTCGGCGGCTTCATAGGGTTGCTCGATATCGGCCTGGACCAGGGCGAACTGGTCGCCACCGAGGCGGGCAAGGGCTCCCAGGCGACCGCTATGACCGCGCAGGCGATCGGCCAGGGCCAGCAGCAACTGGTCGCCGGTCTGGTAGCTGAACTGCTCGTTGATGCCCTTGAAGTCATCGAGGCCGACACACAACACCGCCACCCGGCGCTGTAGCCTGCCGGCGTCTATGAGGATCTTGTCCAGCTGCTGCTGCAATTGCTGCCGGTTCGGCAGCCCCGTCAGGAAATCGTATTGGGACATGCGCAACAGGCTGTTTTCCGCTTCGTGGCGCAGGTGGGTATTGCGTTCGATGGATTCGAGCAACTGGTTGGCGGTGTTGATCCAGATGCCCAGTTCGTTTTTCTCGTGACCCTTGAGCAGCGGAATCTTGTGTTCGCTGGGACGGTCCGGATTGATTTCCGTGAGGTGCTCGATGATCCGTGACAGCGGCTTGGTCAGCAGCCAGTGATAGACCAGATACAACACCAGCCCCATGGCGAGCGCACGCAGTACGCCGGAGATGAAGATGATCACCGAGCTGATAATGAAACCCTGACCATAGGTGGCGGTATCGAGGGTGATGCTCAGGTCGCCGTAGTACTCGCTGTAAGGCCCGCGACCGACCAGTTGGGTGGTGAAGGTGCGTTCCTTGCCAAGAATCAGGTCGGTCAGCCAGCGACTGTGGGATTGCTGCAACTCACGGGTTTTTTGCGCAAGCATGGCTTCGTTGGGATGGCCGATGGAAGCCTGGCGCACGGCGGCGTCCTGAAACAGGCCTTCGATCACCTGCATACCCATTTCCCGGTCGAGGCTATAGACAGCCTGGGTCGAGGGGTCGCGAAACATGTCGAGGATGCGCTCGGCATCGCTGGCAACAGCCTGACGTGTTTTATAGGCATCGAACACGATCTGCGCGCAGCTCAAGATCACGCCTACGATCAATGCCGACAGGAGTACGACCCGAAGCAACTTCACCGACAAGCTGTTCTTGAGTTCCAGCTTCAAAGGGTTATTCCTTGTTCCGTGCGGGTAGCATCAAGTTGCCATGAGTATTGGCAATCCCGTGATGGCAGTCAAAGGGACAATCATCCTTGGGGGATTTTGCCCGCAGCTTGGCCGATTTGCAGTTGTCTTGACGAGTTTGCCTATTAGCACTGTGTCGGTTGTCGAGTCCTTCAACTTGAGGGGCGGGGTGGAGATATTTTCCTTTTGTTTGATGTTAGTCGGCAGTGGCGGTGGAGCAAGGGGCGGGAGGCTGGTTTCATCTTGGGATATTGGCTTCGTGCGGGTTTTTGGGGGGGCATATCCATTGCTGCGGTAACGGCGGCTGGCGGTTTCGCCCTTACGGCGAGTCCCTTTTGGCAAACGCCCCAAAAGGAACCAAAAGGTCTCGCCCCTTACGTACGGCCCCTCGCTTAGGCTCGGGGTTCCTTCGCTCCGGTATTCATCCGGGGGCATTGCCCTCCGGTCGGCTGCGCTCGACCTGCATGCAATGGGTTCGACTGCGTCGAACGGCGCTGCGCGCCCATCCCCGGATGAACACCTCCGCTCAGCCTGCCGAGGGGGCGGGTGGATCAAGATCAAGAGCGGCAGGCGAGCTAACGCTCGGCCCTGTAGGAGCGAGCTTGCTCGCGATGGACGTTAACGATGACGCGGGCTGCCTGAATGCCCGCGGTGTCCTGGCGTTTTTCGCGAGCTTGCCCGCGAAGACGGCGGGACAGTCGACATTGCACTTTCAGCCACACCCCAACATATCGTTTCCACACGCCCGCGTGGGAGTGCGGCCATGGATGCTCCGCGTTACGTTTTTGGCGTTAGCGCGGTGTAGGAAAGCGCCAGAAGTTTCCCACGCAGTTTTCAGGTTGTCCGTCGGAAGCGGGCTGAATAACCTTTGGTGATCGCTGAAATGCTTCAGCGATCGGGCGTGAGAACCCGCAAGAGAGTGTTAATCCAGCGCCAGTACCACCATAATTGCCGCCAGCTTTTCCGCTGCCAGCAATGCTTTATGGCGGCTGTGTGCGGGCAGACCCAGGTCTGGCCGGATTGCTCTCTTGCCGGTTTCTCACTCCGCACATAGCTGCCACCTCTTCGTCCGCGTGAGAAACGGCGAGAGATGGCTCCAATCGATAAGGAGCATATTTTGGATAAGTTAATCCCCGATCCCCCCAGCAACACCACCAAACCCTACAGCCCCCGCACCATGTTCACGATCGTCCCCGACATGGACACTGAAAGCCTCCTCGCCCACGCCTGTGAATCACTGGCTTCAGCCAATGTCATGGCGAGTGATTTCGCCACCTGCCTGACTGGCCCCCAGCGCAACACGGCGCTGGCTATTGCGCAGATCGTCATGTTGGCGGAGCTGGCGGTGAATCGCGCGCTGGATAACCTCGATCCGCAGTAGTTGGCCGACTGACCGCGTTATCGTTCTTCGCGAGCAAGCCCGCTCCCACAGGTCACCACCGAGCCAGTGGGAGCGGGCTTGCTCGCGAAGGCGGCGCAACGATCGCCACCGTCCCTTTGCTCATATTCCTTCCATAAAAAAACCCGGCAAAAGCCGGGTTTTTTGACTGGCATCGAGCTTAAGCGGTGAAGGTTTTGCCTTCGAACTGCTCAGCCACGAATTTCCAGTTGACCAGGTTCCAGAACGCTTCGACATACTTCGGACGCAGGTTGCGGTAGTCGATGTAGTAAGCGTGTTCCCAGACGTCGCAGGTCAGCAGCGGGGTGTCGCCGTTGGTCAGCGGGTTGCCGGCGCCGATGGTGCTGGCCAGGGCCAGGGAACCGTCAGCCTTCTTCACCAGCCAGCCCCAACCGGAACCGAAGGTGCCGATGGAAGTCTTGCTGAACTCTTCCTTGAACTTGTCGAACGAACCGAAAGCCGCGTTGATGGCTTCAGCCAGTGCGCCGGTTGGTTGGCCGCCGGCGTTTGGCGCCAGGCAGTTCCAGTAGAAAGTGTGGTTCCAGACCTGAGCGGCGTTGTTGAAGATACCGCCCGAGGAAGTCTTGACGATTTCTTCCAGGGTCTTGCCTTCGAACTCGGTGCCTGGCACCAGGTTGTTCAGGTTCACGACGTAGGTGTTGTGGTGCTTGTCGTGGTGGTATTCCAGGGTTTCCTTGGAAATGTGCGGCTGCAGGGCGTCGTGTGCGTAAGGCAGCGGCGGCAATTCGAAAGCCATGATGATTCTCCTAATCAGGTCAGTTGCGGTGAGCGCAAGGCCGATCACGGGCGGCCAGACAAGCGCCGGGGAGTTTGTACTCTTTGCGGCGCAGGGAGTCGGATCATAGCACCGGGGGGGCGGCATAACCACGCAACAACTGTGTGGAATAGAGGTTGTGCGAATCAGATGGCCGCGATCAACTGGAACGCTACGGCAAACATCATCACCGCCACCAGCAGATCGAGAATTCGCCAGGTACCTGGGCGGGCGAGCCACGGTGCCAGCCAAGCCGCACCGAGCGCCAGGGTGAAGAACCACAGCAGCGAGGCACTGGCCGCGCCCACGACATAAGCGCCCGGTTCGGTTTGTTGTGCGCCCAGGGAGCCGATCAGCAAAACGGTGTCCAGGTAAACGTGCGGGTTGAGCAACGTCACCGCCAGTGCACTGAGCATTACCGCCCGCAGCGAGCGTACGGTCTGGCTTTCGCCCTGCTCAAGGCTCTGTTTCGAAAAGGCCCGGCGCAGTGCCTGGCTGCCGTACCACAACAGAAACGCTGCGCCGCCCCAGCGGGCAATCGCCAACAGTGTCGGATTTTGTGCCAGTACCGTCGCCAGTCCGAATACCCCGGCCGCCACCAACAGGGCGTCGCAGGCCACGCAGAGGGCCGCTACCGGCAAGTGATGTTCACGTCGCAGGCTTTGCGCCAGGACAAACGCATTCTGGGTGCCGATCGCCATGATCAGGCCGAAGGCCACGAGCAGCCCGTTCATATAACTTTGCCACATGATTGCTTACTCCGCGTTGGCTGCCAGGTCCCGCAGTACTTGCAGGGCGCGGTCGGCGTCGGCCTGGCCGACAAACAAATGGTCGTGGTAGTAGCCGGCAATCACGTTGCAGCTGATGCCGGCCTTGCCCAATGCCGTGGCGAACGCGGCGGTCAGGCCGACCGCTTCGAGGGCCGAATGCACGTTCAAGGTGATCCAGGCGGCGATGTAGTCGAAGCTGAATCCGGCTTTTTCGGCACGGGAACGTTCGAGAATCACCGTCAGGCCTTCCTGCTCGCGGAAGCTGCCGACAACCTCCAGGTCCGCAGGCAATTTGCCGTCGCGCAGGGTGCAGAACACATATTCGCCAGCGTTGAGTTGCGGGCTCATGCTGCGCAGCAGCGTTGCCAATGATGTTTCGCCAGCCATGTGGGTGATCCTTGTTCAAGAGTTCTTGCTGGTCATTGTCCTTGCGAAGGTTGTATAAGAAAAACAAATCATGCTGATCGCTCATTAGGAAAACTGATGTTCGACTATAAATTGCTTTCCGCCCTGGCCGCCGTCGTCGAACAGGCCGGTTTTGAACGGGCGGCCCAGGTGCTGGGCCTTTCGCAATCGGCGATTTCCCAGCGCATCAAGCTGCTGGAAGCACGGGTTGGCCAACCGGTGCTCGTGCGTGCCACGCCGCCAACGCCGACGGAAATCGGTCGACGGTTGCTCAACCACGTGCAACAGGTGCGATTGCTTGAACGGGATTTGCAAAGCCTGGTGCCGGCGCTGGATGAAGAGGGCCTGCCGGAGCGCCTGCGGATCGCCCTGAACGCCGACAGCCTGGCCACTTGGTGGGCGCAAGCCGTGGGAGCATTTTGCGCGGAGCAGCATCTGTTGATGGACCTGGTGGTCGAAGACCAGACCGTGGGCCTCAAGCGCATGCGCGCCGGTGAAGTGGCGGCCTGTGTCTGCGCCAGCGAGCGTCCGGTGGCGGGCGCGCGCAGCGTGCTGCTGGGGGCGATGCGTTACCGTGCGCTGGCCAGCCCCGCCTTTATTGCCCGGCATTTTCCGCAAGGCGTACGTGCCGATCAGTTGGCCCGAAGCCCGGCGTTGGTGTTTGGCCCGGACGATTTCCTGCAGCATCGTTATCTGGCGTCCCTCGGCGTCGAGGGTGGTTTCGAACACCATTTATGCCCGTCGTCGGAAGGCTTTATCCGTCTGACGGAAGCCGGGTTGGGCTGGGGTCTGGTTCCGGAACTGCAGGTACGCGAGCAACTTGAAAGGGGGATATTGCAGGAACTGCTGCCAGATAAGCCAATCGATGTGCCGCTGTACTGGCATCATTGGCGTAATGGCGGGCAGTTGCTGGGGCTGCTCACCGATCAATTGGTACGCGCCTCGAAGCAATGGCTGGTGCCCTTGGACTGACGCGCAGCGTCAAGACCTCACGTAATACGCAAAACGAAATATTCGGAGCAATTCATGAAGATTCTGGTTACCGGCGCAAGCGGCTTCATCGGCGGGCGCTTTGCGCGTTTTGCCCTGGAGCAGGGCCTGGACGTGCGGGTCAACGGTCGCCGGGCCGAGAGTGTGGAGCATCTGGTGCGCCGCGGAGCCGAGTTCGTCCAGGGCGATTTGAGCGACCCGGAGCTGGCACGCGAACTGTGTTCGGACGTCGAGGCCGTGGTGCATTGCGCCGGTGCCGTGGGTTTATGGGGACGTTATCAGGATTTCCATCAGGGCAACGTCCAGGTCACCGAGAACGTGGTCGAAGCCTGCCTGAAACAACGGGTTCGGCGCCTGGTGCATTTGTCGTCGCCGTCGATCTACTTCGATGGTCGCGATCACCTGGCCTTGACCGAAGAGCAGGTGCCCAAGCGCTTCAAACACCCCTATGCCGCCACCAAGTACCTGGCCGAGCAAAAAGTCTTCGGTGCCCAGGAGTTCGGTCTGGAAACCCTGGCCCTGCGCCCGCGTTTCGTCACCGGGGCCGGCGACATGAGCATCTTCCCGCGCCTGTTGAACATGCAGCGCAAGGGGCGCCTGGCGATCATCGGCAACGGTCTGAACAAAGTCGATTTCACCAGTGTGCAAAACCTCAACGAGGTGTTGCTCAGCAGTTTGCTGGCCAGCGGTTCCGCGCTGGGCAAGGTGTACAACATCAGCAATGGCGCGCCGGTGCCGTTGTGGGACGTGGTCAATTACGTCATGCGCAACATGGAAGTCCCACAGGTCACCCGCTACCGTTCCTACGGCCTGGCTTACAGCGTGGCGGCGCTCAACGAGGGTGTGTGCAAGTTGTGGCCGGGGCGTCCCGAACCGACACTGTCGCGTCTGGGCATGCAGGTCATGAACAAAAATTTCACCCTGGACATCAACCGCGCCCGGCATTATCTGGATTACGATCCCAAGGTCAGCCTCTGGACCGCGCTCGATGAATTCTGTGGCTGGTGGAAGGCTCAGGATGTTCGCTGACGTTCGCTTAACCCCCCTTACTGAACCGGATACAGGGCTTCAGGGTCAATGGTTACGGCTGTGGGGTTTATACTGCGCGGCATAAAGCCATTATGTGATTGACTAAGGTTGACTCAATGTCCATGCGTAACGATGCCAACGACGACTTCGATGATGTACCGAGCCTGCGTGCAGACGTTCTCGATGACGATTTTCCGCCCACTGCCCGCACGGCCGTGCAATCGCGCACGACGCCGGTGGTGAAGGTCAAGGCGGCGGGTACCGGTGCCCTGTGGGCATTGGTCGGGGCGTTGTTCTTCGCATTCGCGGGCCTGGGCTGGTGGAGCTTTCAGCAGATTTCCCTGATGGAACAGCAACTGGTGGCGACCCAGGAGAGCTTTGCGCGAATCAGTGAAGAAGCGGCAGGGCGCCTGCAGGATATTTCCGGAAAGGTTGTTGCCAGCCAGACCAGTGTCACCACCGACAGCGAGGCCCTGAAGCTGCAAATCCGCCAGCTGGAAAGCAAACTCCAGGACCAGAACGCCCAGCAGCAAGGTGTTGCCGGCCAGGCCTCGGACCTGGACAAGCGACTGGCGCAAATGACTGCGCAATCCACAGAGCTGGACAAACGTCTGGCGCAGTTGACTGCCCAGAACAACGAACATCAGACAGCCAATACTCAGTTGCAGGCCCAGGTCAAAGCCTTGAACGCTGAATTGGCCGCCCTGAAAAGTGCCCCGTCCGACTCGGAAAAACTCGATGCACAGCTGAAGAGCCTGGGCGCCGATATCACCGCGCTGAAGAAACAAGGCAACCCGAGCGCTGCCATCGAGCGTCTCGAGCAAGACATGATCGTGCTCAAGAGCGAGCAGGACAACCGTCCGGCGGTCACACAGGGCTCGAGCAATACCGCCGAGTTCGATGCGTTCCGCAGCCAGGTCACCCGCAACATCAATACCCTCCAGGCGCAGATCCAGAACCTTCAGCAGCAACTGCGCGCCCGGCAGTAATGTAGAGCGCAAGCATGTCGACTATCAGCGCGTCGGCCAGAGGACTCTGAGGAAGGTCGGGTACTTTCTGGTGCCGGTCGGGTATTACAGCCCTTGAATCGTAGTGACTGTCAGATCGCCTTCGCGAGCAAGCCCGCTCCCACATTAGACCGAGTTCTTCATGAGTACGCGGTCTAATGTGGGAGCGGGCTTGCTCGCGAATACAGGCGACGCGGTCTACCTAGCGAACCTTGTCCTCGCGCCCGCGCAACAGCATGTTCGGCATGACAATCGCTGCCGCCAGCCCCAGCAACGACACCATCGCGCTGACCGTCAGCAAGTGCCGGAACGTCAACAGCAACTCGGCACGCAAGGCGTCCTGCGCGTCACCCGGTGCGGCGTTCAAGCCGTCGAGCAGCACATTGCCTGAACTGCCCTCGACGATCAGTGACGAGCCGGCCAGGTGCGCAAAACTTGAGCCCTGCAACAACGCCAACAGCAGCGCCGACATCAACGCCACACCCACGGCACCACCCAGCGAACGGAAGAGGTTGGTGGTGCTGGTGGCGACGCCGATGTCCCGTTGCTCCACCGAGTTCTGCGTGCCGACCAATGACGTCGGGAACTGCATGCCGGAGGAAATCCCGCAGAGCAACATGAACAGGCTGCTCACGACGAATGCCTGCGGTGGGCTGAACGCCATGCCAATAATTGCGATGGGCATCAGCGCAGCGCCGGTGAGGATCATCGGTTTGTAGCGTCCGGTCACGGAAGTGCGGCGGCCGGCGAAATACGCGCCAATCGGCAAGCCCATGGCCAGCGGCAACAGATGCAGGGCGGCACTGTCGGCACCAGCGCCGGTCACGCTCTGGAAGCGCAATGGCATCAGCACAATCAGCGAGATGGCCTGGAAACTGGTGAAAAAAATCGTGCACCAGCACAGGATCGCATTACGGTTGGCGAACAGATGCATGGGCAGCAAGGGCTCCCGTGCCCGCCGCTCGTGAACGACAAACAGCCCCAGCACCAGCACCGCACACGCGAGCAACGCCAGCACTTCGGGGCTGCGCCAGGAATGGCCCTGACCGACCTGCGTGATACCCAGCAACAACGCCGTCAGCCCGATGATCATCAACACGGTGCCCAGGTAATCGATAACCGGTTTGCGTTGCGGAATCGGCAGGCCGACCAGTGTGCGATTAGCCACCAGCCAGGCGCCCAGGCCCAGCGGCAGGTTGATCAGGAACACCCAGCGCCAGGACAGGTATTCGGTCATGTAACCGCCGAGCACCGGGCCGGCCACACTGGCCACTGCATACATGCTGCTGAAATAGCCCTGATACCGGCCGCGCTCCCGTGGCGGCACGATGTCACCGATGATCGCCTGGCTTACCGAAATCATCCCGCCGGCCCCGATACCCTGGAAGATTCGCGCCAGTACCAGTTGCTCCATGCTCTGTGCCATGCCGCAGAACACCGACGCCAGGGTGAACAGGCCCATGCCGAACAGCATCAGCTTGCGCCGCCCGTACAGGTCGCCCAGTTTGCCGTAGATCGGCACCGCCACGGTCATGGCCACCATGTAGCCGGAAATCACCCAGGCCAGCAGGCTGACGTCCTTGAACTGCGCGGAAATGGCCGGCATCGAAACGGCGACGATGGTCTGGTCCAGCGCCCCGAGAAAAATCGCCAGCATCAAGGCGATCAGCACGCTGCGGATGGCGGGTTTGGGCGTTTCAGGCTGGCGGAGATTGGTCACGGGAAAACCTGCGGGCAGTGATTGACCCGCAAGAGGCAAGGCGAGCGGGAATGCTCGCCAGTGTAAGTCGGTAGGAAGCTATTCGATAGCCTCATAAGGAAGCCCGACGTAGTTTTCTGCGATGGTTTTTCGACCCGCCTCGGAGTCGATGAAATATTCCAGCTCCGATTCGGCAATGCGCTGGCTGAAGGCATCGTGGTCGTCGAAACGGTGCAACATCGAAGTCATCCACCAGGAGAAACGCTCCGCCTTCCACACCCTGCGCAGACAAATTTCGGAGTACTTCTCCAGCAAATCGACGCGATCTTCGCGGTAAACCTTGAGCAGAATGTTGAACAGGGTACTGACATCACTGGCTGCCAGATTCAGGCCCTTGGCACCAGTCGGCGGGACGATGTGCGCGGCATCGCCGACCAGGAACATCCGCCCGTACTGCATCGGTTCGACCACGAAGCTGCGCAGCGGCGCGATGCTCTTTTCGATGGACGGCCCCGTGACCAGTCTGTCCGCCAACGCTTGCGGCAATCGTGACTTGAGTTCGTCCCAGAAGCGTTGGTCCGACCAGTTTTCGACATGATCGCTGGTGGGCACCTGGAGGTAATAACGGGTGCGTGTCGACGAACGCATGCTGCACAGGGCGAAACCGCGCTCATGGCGGGCGTAGACCAGCTCATCGTGGACCGGCGGGGTATCGGCCAGAATCCCCAGCCAGCCGAAGGGATAGATCCGTTCGAAGATTTTCAGGCTGTCGGCGGGAATCGATTGCCGCGCCACTCCATGGAAGCCGTCGCAACCGGCGATGTAGTCGCAATCGACTCGCCAGGTCTCACCGTCCTTTTCAAAAGTGACAAACGCTTCATCGGTTTTCAGGCCGTGGGGGACGACGTTTTCGGCTTGATAAATCGTCTGCGCGCCGGCCTCCCGACGAGCGGCCATCAGGTCGCGGGTGACTTCGGTCTGGCCGTAGACCATCACGGTTTTGCCACCCGTCAGGGCGTGCAGATCGATGTGTACCCGGCGCCCGTCGAGGGCCAGTTCAAAGCCGCCATGCACCAGTCCCTCGGCGTCCATGCGCTGGTTTACGCCGGCCTGACGCAACAGCTCTACCATGCCTTGCTCAAGCACGCCGGCACGGATTCGGCCGAGTACATAGTCCGGGGTCTGACGTTCTAGAATGAGGGTGTCGATGCCGGCGTTGTGCAGCAATTGGCCGAGCAACAAGCCTGAAGGGCCGGCACCAATGATAGCGACCTGGGTTTTCAGTGTTTTCATTGTTTTTATGACTCGCAAGCTTCACGCGACCAGGGCCGGTGAGTGATTTTTATGGATCGAGTGCTTGCATTTTTCCCTTGCGAGTCTGTCAATTGAAGGTGAAAACTGAGCCGATAGCTGTACATTCTGCCAATCGGTGCGATTATCGCCCGTCATCTATTCCGAGGCCTGGATTGAAGTGATGAACAAGCCTGACCTGCCTTCGATTCCGGTGTTCAAGCTCTACGGTGAAAGCCTGGATTGGCCGACCCCGGACTTGCTGCACTGTGAAACCATTTCCAAACGCAGTAGCGAACATCATTGGGAAATCAAACCCCACCGCCACGCTGATTTGTGCCAGTTGCTCTTCGTATTCAAAGGTCAGGCAGAGCTTGAAATCGAAGGCCAGCGTACGCAACTGGTGGAACCGGCGATCCAGATCCTGCCACCGCTGTCAGTGCATGGCTTTCGTTTTTCCGAGGACGTGGAAGGCTTTGTCGTGACCCTCGCCGCGCCGTTGATCGCCCACCTGCAGATGCAACTGGGGCAATCGGTCAATGCCCTGGCACAGGCCGAAAGTTACCCGGCAGGCAAGGACGCCGAGTACCTCAACAGCCTGTTCAGTGCCTTGCAGAACGAGTACACCAGCCATCAACCGGCGCGGGAAATGCTCATGCATTCGCTGGTCAGTGTGATCATGGTGTGGGTCAGCCGCCAGGTGATCCAGCGTCGCACCGCCATGGCGCGACCGCAGCGGGCCCGGGAATATCTCAACGGCTTTATTCAGCTGGTGGAAGAGACCTATCGCCAGCACGTCAAGGTCGAGGACCTGGCACACCGGCTGGGGATTTCCGTGTCCCACCTCAACGGCACTTGTCGTGAGCTGGCGGGGCAACCGGCGTTGCAGATCGTGCACGAACGGCAGTTGCTGGAGGCCAAGCGTTTGCTGACCTACACCAGCATGACCATTTATGAAATGTCCGACGTGTTGGGGTTTTCCGATCCGACCAATTTCACGCGCCTGTTCCGGCGTCGTGTGGGGATTTCGCCCAAGGCGTTCCGCGACCGCTTGAAAGCCGATCAGGGCAACGAAGCCTGACCCCCTTCGTTACCGGAGGGCATCGAGGGTGGCGTTGTGGGGAACGCAGTGCTCGAAGTTGCAGGTTGCGTAATCACGGGGCAGGTTGCGCAATTGCTCGACGCGCCAGGCTGCAGCGCCATAAAGCCCGAGCGTGACCGCGCAGGTGATGAAGATCGCGAGGTATCTTCTCGTTTTGATGTTCATGGCGTTGACCTCTGAACGAATACCTTTCGGTATTACTTTGAGCATAGGTCAGCGCCTGTGAGTTACCAGCCATGACACGCCATTCAGACCACTGATGACTTCCACTTGTGGGAGCGGGCTTGCTCGCGAAGGCGATATTTCATGCGCAAAATTTGCATTGGATGTACCGACCTCTTCGCGAGCAAGCCCGCTCCCACAAGTGATCCGGTTACAGGCCGATATCCCATTGTGGTTCTTCCGGAAATCTAAGCACCAGAAAATCCAACAAGCTGCGCAATGCCGCCGGCATGTGCTTGCGCGATGCATACACCGCATACACGTTCATTTTCCGGGGTTCGGCCATCGGCAGCAGGCGAATCAATTCGCCGCTGTGGATGTGTACGCCGGCCTGGTACGTGGGCAGCATCGACACCCCGGCGCCGGCGAGCGTTGCGCGCAAAAGCGTGCTGGCCTCGTTGGCGCTGATGTTGCCCTGCACCGGTACTGAAACCTGTTCGCCGTCCTGCTCGAAATGCCAGAGGCTTTTGCCGAAGTAGGAATGGGTCAGGCAGTTGTGCAGGCTCAGGTCCTCGACCCGTTGCGGTGCCGGGTGCTCGCGCAGGTAAGCGGGGGACGCGCAGATCACCGAGCGACAAACCGTAAGGCGACGGGCGATCAGGTTCGGGTCCAGGTCGTTGCTGGTGCGGATCGCCAGGTCGATGCGCTCATCCACCAGGTTCACGGTGCGATCGAGCATCTGCATGTCGATGCTGACGCCGGGGTAGCGTCGCACATAGGCGACCATGGCATCGGCCAGTTGCGCCTGGCCGAAGGAGGTGCTGACGCTGATCCGCAGCAGGCCGCGCGGTGCGTCATCCGGTTCGCTGACGGCGGCTTGCATGTCGCTGGACAAATCGAGCATCTGCCGGCAGCGGGGCAGGATTTCGGTGCCGGCGGCGGTCAGGCTCAATTTGCGTGTGGTGCGGTGCATCAGGCGTGCGCCGACCCAGTCTTCCAGTTCCGCCAGATACCGCGATACCACCGGCCGTGACAGCTCCAGATGATCGGCGGCGGCCGACTGGCTGCCGAGGTCGACCACCGTGACGAACACGCGCATTGCTTGAAGACGATCCATGATTTGCCCGCTTTCAGAAACAAACTATGTTCAAGCATCGCATTTTTTGTACTGAGTCAGGCAACTAAGCTCTGTTCCTCTGTAGGAGCGAGCTTGCTCGCGATGGACTCGAAGACGCCGCGTATAACCGGTATCCCGCGTTATCGTTAACGACCATCGCGAGCAAGCTCGCTCCTACAAAAAGGGCATTCGCCTAGCTAGGCATTCGGACAACGGAGCAACAGATGATCGGATTCACCATTCTCAAGCGTGTTTTGCTGGCAAGCGCCGCCCTCGGTTTTGCCGCCCATGCCAGCGCCTCGACCCTGACGCTGGATGTCTACAACCCTGGCGAAAAAGCCATCTTCCCGGTGACCTCGGTGCTGGTCAGCGGCGAAAAGGAAGCGATTCTGGTGGATGCGCAATTCGGCAAGTCCCAGGCCGAACAGGTGGTGGAAAAAATCCGCGCCAGCGGCAAGCAGCTGACCACCATCTACATCAGTCACGGTGACCCGGACTACTACTTCGGCCTCGATACCCTGACGGCCGCGTTCCCCAAGGCCAGGGTCCTTGCTTCGCAGCCGACCGTTGACCACATCCAGCAAACCGTCGACGGCAAACTGGCATTCTGGGGCCCGAAAATGGGTGCCGATGTGCCGGCCAAAACCATCGTGCCGGACGTGCTCAAGGGCGACAGCCTGATCCTCGAAGGGCAGAAGCTGCAGGTGGTGGGTCTTGAGGGCCCGCAGCCGGATCGCAGCTTCGTGTGGATTCCATCGATCAAGGCCGTAGTCGGGGGTGTCGTGGTGGCGCAAAACATCCACGTGTGGATGGCTGACACCCAAACGCCACAGTCCCATGCCGATTGGTTGGCTACGCTGCATTCCATTGAAACCCTGAAACCGCAGACCGTGGTGCCGGGTCATTACCTGGGCGACAGCACGGGTTCATTGGCCTCTGTGCAGTTCACCGCCGACTACATCAAGGCCTTCGATGAAGAAACCGCCAAGGCCAAGGATTCTGCCGCACTGATCGCCGCGATGAAAAAACGCTTCCCGACCTTGGGCGACGAAAGCTCTCTTGAGCTGAGCGCCCAGGTCGCGAAGGGCGAGATGAAGTGGTAACCCATTGAGCTACCCAACCTGTTGGAGAATGTCATGAGCAAAATCGCAATCATCGGGGCCACCGGTCGTGCCGGTAGCCAATTGCTGGAAGAGGCCTTGCGTCGCGGCCACAGCGTTACCGCGATCGCCCGCAACACGGCGAAAATCGGTCAGCGTGACGGTGTGGTCAGCAAAGATGTCGATGCCCTCGATGCCGCGGCCCTGCAAGCAGCCGTCGCCGGTCATGATGTGGTGATCAGCGCCGCGCATTTCTCGACGTTGCCGGCGAGTGCCGTTACCGGGCCGGTGAAAAAGGCTGGGGTCAATCGCTTGCTGGTGGTGGGCGGTGCGGGGTCGCTGTTGTTGCCGGATGGCACTCGGGTGATCGATAGCAAAGGCTTCCCTGAGGCTTACAAGGCAGAGGCCAGCGCCGGTGCCGAATTCCTCGCAAACTTGCGTGAAGAGCGGGATCTGGAGTGGACCTTCTTGTCGCCATCGGCCGAATTTGTCGAGGGCGAGCGCACGGGCAAGTTCCGCGTCGGCAAGGACGATTTGCTGGTGAGCAGCGCAGGGCGCAGCTGGATTACCTTTGCCGACTACGCGATCGCGATGCTCGATGAAGTGGAAGCACCGAAGCATTCGCGGCAGCGGTTTACGGTCGGTTATTGAAGATCACTGATCTCCTGTAGGAGCGAGCTCGCTCGCGATGATCGCCAACGATAACGCTGGGAACCTGATACCCCGCGGTATTCTCAGGTTCATCGCGAGCGAGCTCGCTCCTACAAGGTATTGTTCAGCGCGATTGTGCCTGCTCCACCAGCCAGCCCATCAATTCGCGCAACTTCGGCGAAGGCCCGGGTTTTTCGGGGAATACCAGGTAATACGCCAGCCCGGTTGTCACCTTCAATTCGAATGGCATGACCAGCCGCCCGGCGTTCAGGTCATCGCCGATCAGCGACCAGTCGCCAATCGCCACCCCCGTTCCCTGGGACGCCATCGACATCGCCAGGTCCAGTGTTTCGAAATGCTGACCCTTGCCGACATTGCTCAACTGTACATCCGCGGCTTTCAACCAGGCCTTCCAGTCCCGTTCATCGCGGGTCGGATGCAACAGCAGGTGTTGTTGCAGATCGGCTGGAGTCTGCAGGGGCATCGGGCCTTCGAGCATCGGCCTGGAACACACCGGCGTGAGTTGTTCATCGAAGAGCTTTTGCGACATCAATGAATCGTCCGGCGGTGCGCCGTACATCACCGCCGCATCGAACTGCTCGCGATGAAAATCCACGCCGTGCTTGACTGTGGTGGTCAGTTCCACCGGCACGTCCGGACGCTCCCTTTGCCATTGCAACAGACGCGGCAGCAACCAGCGCATGACGCAGGTCGGAGCCTTGAGCTGCAGGGTTTCGCGCTTCTCGCCGATCTGCTCCACCGCCTCGTCGATCAGGCCGAAAATCTGCTGGACCCGCGGCAGCCATTCCCGTCCTTCGGCTGTCAGGTCCAGGCCTCGCGCCTGACGGATGAACAATTCATAACCCAGAAAATCTTCCAGCCCGGCGATCTGCCGACTCACCGCGCCCTGGGTGATAAACAGCTGTTCGGCAGCACGGGTGAAATTGCAGCACTGCGCGGTAATCAGGAATGTGTGCAGTGCCGGCAGGGGAGGCAGTCGTTTCATTGGGATCCAAGGTATGACGTGAGGACATGGCTAGTATGACTTTTTATCCATTGTTGCGGCTATGTGTCGCCCGTTCCAATGAGGCCATTCCCGGGCCTGCGAATCCATCATAAACACAGCGCATGCCCGGCGTCTCAAACGAACAAGAAGGGCAATGACATGGCGACGTGTGGCGAAGTATTGGTCAAGTTACTCGAAAACTACGGAGTCGAGCAGGTGTTCGGCATTCCGGGGGTTCATACCGTGGAGTTGTATCGCGGGCTGGCCCGTTCGAGCATCAACCACGTCACGCCGCGCCATGAACAGGGCGCCGGCTTCATGGCCGACGGCTACGCCCGCACCAGCGGCAAACCTGGTGTGTGTTTCATCATCACCGGCCCAGGCATGACCAACATCACCACCGCCATGGGCCAGGCCTACGCCGATTCGATCCCGATGCTGGTGATCTCCAGCGTGCAATCGCGCAGCCAGTTGGGCGGCGGTCGCGGCAAGCTGCATGAGCTGCCGAACCAGGGCGCATTGTGCGCCGGTGTCGCGGCCTTCTCCCACACCCTGATGTCGGCATCGGAATTGCCGGGCGTGCTGGCTCGCGCCTTTGCGCTGTTCCAGGCTGGCCGTCCGCGTCCGGTACACATTGAGATTCCGCTGGATGTGTTGGTTGAAGACGCCGACGACCTGCTGACCAGCCTGCCGGTCAACATCGACCGCGCCGGTGCTTCGCCGAGCGCCGTGTCGCGCATGACCGATTTGCTGGCCGGCGCCAAGCGTCCGCTGATTCTCGCCGGCGGCGGTGCAATCGACGCGGCGGCCGAGCTGACCGAGCTGGCCGAGCTGCTGGACGCACCGGTAGCCCTGACCATCAATGCCAAGGGCATGCTCGCCTCCGGCCACCCGCTGCTGATCGGTTCGACCCAGAGCCTGGTCGCCACCCGTGCGCTGGTCGCCGAGGCCGATGTGGTACTGGCCATCGGCACCGAGCTGGCCGAGACCGACTACGACGTGACCTTCGCCGGTGGCTTCGAGATTCCAGGCCAGCTGCTGCGCGTGGACATCGACCCGGACCAGACCGTGCGCAACTACCCGCCGCACGTGGCATTGGTGGCCGACTCGCGCAACGCCGCCCAGGCCTTGCTCAGCGCCTTGTCGCACAAATCCCTGGCCGAGCGCCGCAACGATTGGGGGCAAGTACGCGCCGCTCGTCTGCGTGAAGACCTGGCCGCTACCTGGGACGCACCGACCCTGGCCCAGACCCGTTTCCTGGAAACCGTGCTGCACGAACTGCCGGACGCCGTGTTCGTCGGCGATTCGACCCAGCCGGTGTACACCGGCAACCTGACCTTCAACCCGGAGCGTCCGCGCCGCTGGTTCAACTCGTCCACTGGTTACGGCACTCTCGGTTACGCCTTGCCTGCGGCCATTGGTGCCTGGCTCGGCGGCAGCGTTGAAAACGGCGCTCGTCCTCCCGTGGTGTGCCTGATCGGCGACGGCGGCCTGCAGTTCACCCTGCCGGAACTGGCCAGTGCCGTTGAAGCGCGCACCCCGGTGATCGTGCTGCTGTGGAATAACCAGGGCTACGAAGAGATCAAGAAATACATGGTCAACCGCGCCATCGAGCCGGTCGGCGTGGACATCTACACCCCGGACTTCATCGGAGTGGCCAAAGCATTGGGTTGCGCGGCCGAAGCCGTCAGCAGTGTCGAGCAATTGCGCGGCGCCTTGCGCGTGGCCACCGATCGCCAGGGTCCGACCCTGATTGAAATCGATCAGGCCGAATGGATGCAGGCGGTGTCGAAATGAGTTTCCCGACTACCCTGGATGGCCTGTACATCAACGGCCAATGGTCGGCGGGCAATGAACACCTGCGTGTCATCAACCCGGCGACCGAAGCCCTGTTGACCACGGTGAACGGTGGCGATGAACGCGCGGTCGATCAAGCCGTGAGCGCGGCGACCCAGGCGTTCGCCGCCTGGTCGAAAACCACGGGCGCCGAACGCGCTGCCATCCTGCGCAAAATCGCCGCGGGCGTGCAGGCCAATCGCGAAAAACTGATGCACTTGCAGTCGAGCAACAACGGCAAGCCGCAGTTCGAAGCCGCGATCGACGTCGATGACGTGATCGCCACGTTCGAGTATTACGCCGGTCTGGCCGAAGGCCTGGACGCGAAACAGGACAGTGCCATTGAGCTGCCGAGCGACGACTTCAGCGCTCGCTTGCGCCGTGAGCCGTGCGGTGTGGTTGGTCTGATCGTGCCGTGGAACTTCCCGATGGTCACCACCGCGTGGAAACTCGCCCCGGCCCTGGCCGCCGGTTGCTGCGTGGTGCTCAAGCCTTCGGAAGTGACGCCGCTGCCGGAACTGGAACTGGCGGCAATCATCGCGCAAGCCGGTGTGCCGGCGGGTGTCTTCAACCTGGTGTGCGGCACCGGCCTGGCAGTTGGCGCTCCGCTGTCGGCTGACCCACGCATCGCCAAAGTGTCGTTCACCGGCAGCAATGCGGTCGGCGTGCAGGTCATGCAACGTGCGGCGGAAACCGTCAAGGGCGTGAGCCTGGAACTGGGCGGCAAATCTTCGCTGCTGGTACTGGCCGATGCCGATATCGACCTGGCGGTGGACGTGGCTTGCGGCGGCGGTTTCTTCAACGCCGGGCAAATGTGTTCCGCCACCAGCCGTGTGCTGGTCGCCAATGAGCTGGCCGACGAGTTCCTGACCCGTGTGAAAGCCCGTGCCGAAGCGATTCGCGTGGCCGACCCGTTCGACCCGAACGTGGAAATGGGCGCCCTGGTCAATCAGGCGCAGTACCAGCGCGTGCTCGGTCACATCGATCGTGGTTTGAGTGCCGGCGCCAAACTGGTTTGCGGTGGAAATCGCCCGGCCGACCTGCCGCGCGGATATTTTTTGCAGCCGACAGTCTTCACCGAAGTGCCCCTCGACAGTGCGCTGTGGAATGAAGAGATTTTCGGCCCGGTGATCTGCGTGCGCAGTTTCGCCTCTGAAGCCGAAGCGATTGCCTTGGCTAACGACAGTCAGTTTGGCCTGGTCGCCAGTGTGGTGACGCGCAATGCCGAGACCGCCGACCGCGTCGCCAACGCGTTGCAGGCGGGGCTTGTGTGGATCAACGCACCGCAGGTGATCTTCCCGCAGACCGCCTGGGGCGGCTACAAGCAGAGCAGCATCGGCCGCGAATTGGGGCCGTGGGGCTTGCAGGCTTTCCAGGAAATCAAACACGTGATTCGGGCCGTCTGACGCCTGGCACTGTGTAGGAGCGAGCTTGCTCGCGATGGACGCATGGACGACACGGGCTGTCTGATGCCCCGCATTATCGTTGACGTCCATCGCGAGCAAGCTCGCTCCCACAAGGAAAAGGAGGCATGCGCTGACGTCATGGCTTCAATGAGTTTTTATCGATAGTCAGGTGTTTTACACGACCTCAGGATGAACTCGCTGGCTCAGCCAAGCCCCCGAAAACACAGGGGCTAAAGCTGATCCAGCCGCGCGGATGCAACAGTTTCGACCAGCCTCATACCTACAAAAACAAAGGGAGTCCGTAATGGGCGAGCATGATCTGAACAGACGTCAATTCATCAAGACCGTGGGCGTAGCCTCGGTTGCAGCAGCGGCCATGAGCATGCCGTTCATCAAGGCCAATGCCAGCGATACACGTTTTGCCGGCAAGACCCTGCGTTTGCTGACCTGGTCCGATGACACCGGCCTGGCTGCACTGCGCAACATCGCCGCGACGTTCGAAGACAAGTACGGTTGCAAGGTTATCGCTGACCGCACCGGCAGTACCTCGGAAATGGTCGCCAAGCTCAAGGCCGGCGGTGATCGTCCGCAATACGACATCATCACCCTTGCAGGCGTCGGCGCCGAAGGTCTGGCCGCCGCCAACCTGCTGGAAAAACCCGACCTCAACCGCATTCCCAACCTCGTCGATGTACCGGAAAAGTACCGCACCGGCGCCAATGGCCACGGTATCGGTTACCTGCTGTGGTGCAACAGCCTGGTCTACAGCACCCGCACCCAGAAACAAGCGCCAGACAGCTACGCGGCCCTGTGGGACCCGGAGGTGGCCCCGAACATCTTCCTGCCGCCGCCGAACTGGACCGAGGCCATGGACCTGATCATCATCGCCGCCAAACTGGCCGGTGGTGACGAGCACAACATCGAACCGGGCTTCAAGAAACTCGCCGAGCTGAAAGATCGTGTGGTGACGCTGGGTGAAAACCCGAACCAGATCGCCGAACTGTTCCGCACCGGTTCCCTGGACATGGGCGGTCTGTACGCTCCAGCGTTCTTCCCGAAACAGATC
This sequence comes from Pseudomonas sp. WT-JTC, assembly GCF_056711565.1. Lineage (NCBI taxonomy): Bacteria > Pseudomonadati > Pseudomonadota > Gammaproteobacteria > Pseudomonadales > Pseudomonadaceae > Pseudomonas > Pseudomonas sp. WT-JTC. Next base: position 5,381,101 of record NZ_CM160042.1, on the reverse strand, counting down.
CGCGATCCGAACTACGGCCTGGGCGCCACGTTCGGCATGAAGGAAGGTTTCTACACCGACCTGATGCTGTCGGTGATGCCGAAGAACCGTCCGGGCGATACCGATATGGCCTACGCCTTCATCAACCACTCTCTGGACCCACTGGTGCAGGGCAAGATGGCTGAAGACATCTACAACGGCCCGGTCAACGCCAAGGCGATCATCTCCGCCGAAGCACGCAAGAGTCCGTACATCCTCACGCCGGAGCAGATTGCCGAGAAGGCGATCATGCACGACAACGCCTTCCTGGCGACTGTGCATGACCAGTGGATTCGTCGTTACACGGAAATCTTTTCTTCCTGATCTGTAGGAGCGAGCTAGCTCGCGATGGATGTTAACGATGACGAGGGCTGCCTGAATGAACGTGGCGCCCTCACTTCCTTCGCGAGCTAGCTCGCTCCTACAGGGGATCGGGGTTTACACCCCGCTTCCGTGTGCCATTGATCTTCCATTGACGAGACCCTTTGCTATGGAACACCAACCTCTGACCCATCCGGTGAGTGCCGCCCCCGTGCGCGCTGCTCAGGGTGTTTCGCCAACGGCGCGCGCCTGGTTTTTCCTTTCGCCGTCGATGCTGTTTCTTGGCGTACTGATTGCCGCCAGCCTGCTGGTACTGCGCATGAGCGTGGGCACCAAGGGCGCGGAATGGTCCGGCTTCAGCCTGGCCAGTTACGCCCAGTTGCTGGAACCCTATTACCTCAAATCGCTGATGCTGACCCTGCGCCTGGCGCTGATCAGCGCGGTGATCGCAGTGATTCTGGCGATCCCGGTGGCCTACACCATGTCGCGCCTGACCTCGCCGTTCGTGCGACGGATCTTCCTTGCGGCGGTGCTGCTGCCCTTGCTGGTCAACCTGCTGCTGCAAAGCTACGGCTGGCTGGTGATCCTCGGTCCCGGCGGCATGCTCAACCAGACCCTGATGGGCCTGGGCCTGATCAAGCGCCCGATCATGCTGTTGTACAACCAGAACGGCGTGTTGATGGGCCTGGTGCAAACCGCCTTCCCGCTGGCCGTGTTGCCGATTGCCAGCGCCATGCGCGGTGTCGCTCGCAGCTATGAAGAGGCCGCCGCCACCCTCGGCGCCAGTCGCTTGCAGGTATTCCGCCAGGTGGTATTGCCGATGAGTCTGCCGGGGATCATTACCGGTGCGACCCTGGTGTTCGCCTACAACGCCAGCAGTTTTGTGGTGCCGTTGCTGCTCGGTGGCCGGCGCGTGCCGATGCTGGCGGTGATGGTGCATGACCAGATCGCCCCGCTGATGAACTGGCCCGCCGCATCCGCTGCCGGTGTGGTGCTGATCGTTACCACCCTGGCGATCATGACCCTGTCCGAATACATCACTGGCCGTCGTCGCCGCATGCTGGAGGCTTCGCAATGAGTACCCTGATCAAGAAGCGCCAGTCACTGTTGCCGGGTGATACCGGCAAGTTTGCCGGCATCCTCTCGGGCTTCATCCTGCTGTTGGCGGTGTTGCCGATCCTGACCATGATCGTGATGTCGTTCAGCGGCGCGTCGAACCTCGACTTCCCGCCGAGCAGCTACAGCCTGCAATGGTACAAAGCCGCCTGGCACACCTTTGTGTCACCGGACGCCAGCGACGTCCTGAGCCTCGGCCAGGCCATGAGCACCAGCCTGCTGGTGTCGTGCCTGACCATGATCTTCGCCACGCTGATCGCGGTGCCGGCGGCCTACGCGCTGACCCGTTGCGAGTTCCGCGGCAAGGCCGTGGCGCTGCAACTGATGTCGTTGCCACTGGTGTTCCCGATGGTGGTGTTGGGCCTGGCATTGCTGCTGGTGTTCGACAGCCTGCCGTTCCACATGACTACCTCGCGCCTGGTGATTGCCCACGTGATCCTCGCATTGCCGTTCGTGGTGAAGAACTGCACGGCGGCGATGCTCTCCATCGGCAGCGAAGTCGAGGAGGCCGCGCAGATGCTCGGCGCTTCACCGCTGCGGGCGATTGTCGATGTGGTGGTGCCGTTGATGAAGTCGGGGATCCTGGCGGGCATGCTGCTGGCGTTCATCGTCTCGTTCAACGAGTTCACCGTGACCTACTTCCTCTACACCATCGATGTGATGACCGTGCCGATCTGGATGTACAGCCGCACCGTGTCTTCGCTCGACCCAACCGTATTTTCGTTTGCCGTGCTGATCGTGCTGATCGACTTCGTCCTGATCTGGGCGCTGGAGAAGTTAGTCGGCGAAGGTGGCGTTTCGTTCTAGCTTCTGCCCGGAGGTGCCTGCGCTCGATCATGCTGCGTTAAAAGTCAGCTCAGAATGCTCATTGACTAAAGTCAACTCCGCTTCTTCGCAGACTTTTGCCTTGCCTGATCATCGCTCGGCGACCTCCAGACAGAACCTTATTTTTGAGGTGATTCTTATGTCTGGTCTGATTCTGGAAAACGTCGAGAAACATTACGGCTCGGCCTGCGCGGTAACGGATGTGAACCTGCATTTGCCCGAGGGCAAGCTGGTGTGTTTCCTCGGCCCTTCGGGCTGTGGCAAAACCACGTTGCTGCGCATGATTGCCGGCCTTGAAAGCCTGACCGGCGGCGAGATCCGCCTGGACGGTGAAGACATCGGCAACACCCCGGCGCACCTGCGCAACTTCGGCATGGTGTTCCAGTCCCTGGCACTGTTCCCGCACATGACCGTGGGCGAGAACATCGCCTATCCGCTGAAACTGCGCGGGGTCGGCAAGGCCGATCAGCAGAAGCGGGTGGTGGAATTGCTGGAACTGATCCAGCTGCAACCGATGATCAATCGTCCGGTGGCCAAGCTCTCCGGCGGCCAGCGTCAGCGCGTGGCGATTGCCCGGGCGATTGCCTCGCACCCGAAGATCCTGCTGCTCGACGAACCGTTGTCGGCGCTGGACGCCAAGCTGCGCGAGTCGATGCAGGTGGAAATCCGTCAACTGCAACAACGCCTGAACATCACCACCATCATGGTGACCCACGACCAGCGCGAGGCCATGACCATGGCCGATATCGTGGTGGTGCTGGGTGAACATCGGGTGCAGCAAGTGGGCACGCCGATTGAAATCTACCGGCACCCGGCCAATGAGTTCGTCGCCGATTTCATCGGCTCGGGCAACATCTTCCCGGCCACGGCGCTGGGCAACGGCAAGGTCTGCCTGCCGGGTGGCGATGCGCTGCAAGTGCCGATCTGCACGAGTATTGCGGCAGGGGAGAAGTTGAAGATGCTGATTCGTCCTGAAGACCTGCAACTGTCGGCACCCCAGGCGACCGCAGGCAACCGCTTGCTGGGCAAGGTGACGTTCGTGCGCGATATCGGCGCGACCATCGAGACCACGGTGGAGTGTTCCGGGGTGTCGTTTACCGCGCTGAGCACACCATGTCAGGGCTTCGGCCTGAGCATCGGGCATCCGGTGTCGGTGACGTTGCCGGCGGAGGCTTGCCGGGTACTCGGGGCCTGATCCGGATTTGATGTTGGCCTTGCTGGCCTTATCGCTGGCAAGCCAGCTCCTACAGGGTATGTGGCGTTCACAGAACCTGTGGGAGCGGGCTTGCTCGCGAAGGGGTCAGCAGCCACACCAAAAATTCCGGATCAGACTGACAACCGCAACCGCGCCAGATCCCTTAACGGCGGCGCGCCGAACAACCGGCTGTACTCCCGGCTGAACTGCGAAGGGCTTTCATAGCCGACGCGATACCCCGCCGCCGAAGCCTCCAGCCCTTCGGCCAGCATCAGCCGCCGCGCTTCCTGCAGGCGAAGCTGCTTTTGATATTGCAACGGACTCATCGCCGTCATCGCCTTGAAACGGTGATGCAGCGTCGACACGCTCAGGTTCACTTCCTTCGCCAGATCATCGATGCGCAACGGCTGCTCGAAGTTGCCGTTGAGCCATTTGATCGCCTGGCTGATGCGATGGCTTTGACTGTTGGCGATGGCGATTTCGTACAGCCGATGCCCCTGTTTGCTGCGCAACAGTCGATAGAGGATCTCCCGGCGAATCAGCGGCGCGAGCATGGCGATGTCTTTGGGCGTGTCCAGTAGTCGTGCCAGACGCAGCACCGCATCAAGCATGGCGGTGTCGAGTCGTTCGACATACAGCCCGCGCCCGGTCGGCCGGGTGGGTACGCCGAGGGGGCCGGCGTCGGCGATCAATGCAGTGATTTCCGCCGGGTCGATGTCCAGGCGCAAGGCCAGGATCGGTTCCTCGGCCGAGACATCCACCACCCGTCCACTCAGCGGCATCGAGACCGAGACCACCAGGTAGTTCAACGGGTCGTAGTTGAAGTACTCGTTGGCCAACTGAACTTCCTTGCGTCCCTGAGCCATGATGCACAGCGCCGGTTGCGCGAGCACCGGGGCGAACTCGTGGGACTGGCTGTGGCGTGACATGAACAGCGAGGCGATGGCCGTGGCATAACTGCCGTCTTCGGCGGTGTTACGGCGGATGATCGCCGCCAGTTCCGCGCGCTGCTTTTCCATGTCGGTGTCCAGCGGGGCTTGAAAGTGATCGGGCGACGACATGCGAGGCATCCTCGGCAAGGCAGGGTGGGAATGGAGCAGAGCATAAGTTTGTGCAAGTGACAGTGGTAGACACATCCTGCCGGATGCTTGCCTGATTCTGCCTGGGCTCGACCGGCGGTATTAACACTAGAGCCTTGCACCGGAAAAACTTGCTTGAAACTCGTATGGCAGAACCGTGACAGGGTTTTACCGCTTGTTACAGGCTTCCCATGCAGTTTCGCAGGATTGTGCAACGCACCGGCAGGAATCGACTAACGAGACCGGCGTCGCGGCCCTTAACCTTTGATCCTGTCGCAGCCCGTCCCCCGGCTGCCTCGCGACTCCCCGGGAGGGTTGAACATGTCCAAGCAAATCCCCGTCAGTCATATGGCCTTCGTTCGAGCGCGCGCCGGGCGCTCGGTGGAACTTGGTGTGCGCCTCAGTGCCCTGATCGAGCCGTCCCGCGCAGCGCCGGGCTGCCTGAGTTTTGCCTTGCAGCATTCGCAGTGCGATCCGGATCTGTGGCTGGTGTCCGGTTTCTGGAGCAATCAACAGGCCATGACCGCGTACTTCAGCACGCCGGCGATGGAGGTTTTTGCCGAGCTGGTGCAGGACCTGGTGGTCAATAGCCTGGATTTCCATACCTTCAAGGATGTGTCGGCGGCGCAGGCCCTCGGTCAGTCCGCAGTGGCGGTACACAAACTGGCCGGTTGAGGGTTTAATGACAGCATTCTCAACCAGCCAGGATTCGCGACATGGCACGTAAAGCCTTTGAACACTTTGAAGCTGTTTCCGCTGTAGTACCGGGCGAGGGTGGTTACCACGCCGCTATCGCCGTCAAAGCGCTGGGTGGTTCCGGCGCCCCGCGTTTTCACAAAGTGCTGGAAGGCCAGGTCTTCAAGACCGCCCACGAGGCCGATGATGCGGCCGCCAAGGAGCTGACCCGCCTCAAGGACGTCAAGGAAAACACCGACCTGCTCTGGTGATCACTTCACCGCCCCCGGGCGGTACATCTTGAACAACGCCTCAGGCCCCAGCTGGAAATAATCCGCTGGCCCGCCGCCGCGCAGAATCGGTTCTGCCGCGGCGGTGTCGTATATCCCATCCTTCAACAACCATTTGGCGATATGCACGGCGACCACTTCGCCGAGGATCAGCCAGCTCGGCACCACATTGCCGTCCGCCCGTTGCAACTGGATGATCTGCGTGACCTTGCACTCGAACGACACCGGGCTTTCGGCCACTCGTGGCACCTGAATCACCTTCGAGGCAACGGTCGTCAGTCCGGCCAGTTCGAATTCGTTGACCTCAGGCCCGACCATGGCGCAGCTCTGGTTCATCTGCTCGGCCAGCGGCCGCGTGGCCAGGTTCCAGACGAATTCACCGGTCTGTTCGATGTTGTTCAGGCTGTCTTTGCGCCCGACGCTGGAAAAACCGATGATCGGCGGAATGTAGTTGAAGGCGTTGAAGAAGCTGTAGGGCGCCAGGTTCAAACGGCCTTCGGCATTCTGTGAAGAGATCCAGCCAATGGGGCGTGGGCCGACGATGGCGTTGAACGGATCGTGGGGCAGGCCGTGGCCGTTGGCGGGTTCGTAGAAGTGGATGTCGTCGGGCATTGGAGAGAATTTCCGGAGCGGGCTGGAGACGCTCATGGTGCAAGCACGCGCCGCAGATTTCCAGCCGGATTCAGCACTTGAGGTGATGAGGTCAAATGTGGGAGCGGGCTTGCTCGCGAATGCGTCGGCACATCCAGCATCAATGTGACTGATACACCGCTTTCGCGAGCAAGCCCGCTCCCACAGGTTCCATGGTTGACCCGAATACTTCTACGTCCCCCCAATTCCCCTCCACAATCAGCCGATACTTTCAGCGGAACCGGTTTTATCGAAGCCATCGGCGGCATAGGTGCCCGAACGGGCGTGCTCGATGGCAGCGCTGGTGCCGGCACCGTAGGAGGCCGAACCGGTTTTGTCGTAACCGTCGGCTGCAAAGGCATTGGCAGCCAGCACGGAAAGGGTCAGGGCAAGGATCAGTCGGGTTTTCATGACAGGTACTCCAGGTACGTTCGCAATGGGTTCGTTCAGATGCTCTTTCGAGGCCTGTAACGGATATACGTGCGTCCTGTTCATCTGGATGCACTCAGGCGCAGGGTGCGGCCGGTGAATTAACCGATGATTATCTTGCTGGAGGGGGGAGACGAATGGTGGCCTTCGCGAGGTCGCTCGCGAAGGCTCATGGCACTCACCGTTGCAGTGAGTGCCGGTGGACGGTCAGTCCGTCACGATCCGCGAATGCTTGCGGGTGTCTTTCATGGTGACGTACACCAGCAACGACACGGCAATACACGCGGTGACATACCAGTAGTAACCGGTTTCCATGCCGATGCTCTTGAACCACAGCGCGATGTATTCGGCGGTGCCGCCGAAGATCGATACGGTCAGTGCGTATGGCAGGCCCACGCCCAGGGCGCGAATCTCGGTCGGGAACAGTTCGGCTTTCACCACGGCGTTGATCGAGGTATAGCCGCTGACGATGATCAGCGCCGCCATGATCAGGAAGAACGCGCCCCACCAGGTCGTAACGGTGTGCAGGGTGGTGAGGATCGGCACGGTGAACAGGGTCCCGAGGATACCGAAGGCAATCAGGATCGGCCGGCGACCGATTTTATCCGACAGCCCGCCGATGACCGGTTGCAGGCACATGAACAGGAACAGCGTGGCGGCGGAAATGGTGGTGGAGTCGGAAATGCTCATGCCGACGGTGTTCACCAGGTATTTCTGCATGTACGTGGTGTAGGTGTAGAACGCCAGGGTACCGCCCATGGTCAGGCCGACCACGGTCATCAGTTCCTTGGGGTGACGCAGCAAGGTGCGCATCGCGCTTTCCTTGGCTTTCTCTTTTTTGGTGAACGACTCGGTCTCTTCCATGCCGCGACGCAGGTACAACGCAACCACGGCACACAGCGCGCCGATGGCGAACGGGATGCGCCAGCCCCAGGCGTAGAGCTCTTCGGTGGTCAGCAGTTGTTGCAGCACGATCAGCACTGCCAAAGCGATGAGCTGGCCGGAGATCAGGGTCACGTACTGGAAGCTGGAGTAGAAGCCGCGACGCTCCTTGGTCGCCATTTCGCTCAGGTAAGTGGCGGAGGTGCCGTATTCGCCACCCACCGACAGGCCTTGCAGCAAGCGCGCGAACACCAGCAGTATCGGCGCGCCGATGCCAATGACTTCGTAGCTTGGGCTCAAGGCGATCAGCAGCGAGCCGAAGCACATCAGGTACACCGAGGCCATCAGGGCCTTTTTGCGCCCGACCTTGTCGGCATACAGGCCCATCAGCCAGCCACCGATTGGACGCATCAGGAAGCCCACGGCGAAGATCGCGGCGGTGTTGAGCAGTTGGGCGGTGGTGTCGCCTTTGGGGAAGAAAGTCTTGGCGAAGTACAGGGAGAAGGCGGCATAGACGTACCAGTCGTACCACTCGACCATGTTGCCGACGGAACCGCTGAAGATCGATTTGATGCGACTGGAAGTGGTTCTTTCTTTGGCCGGTACGGCAGCCGACCCAAGCGGCAGGGAGTTGGAGTTATCCATTGAAGGATCCTTCATTTAATTGTTTTTGTGGAGCGCGATGAAACGCAGCCTGCCTGGGCTATAGCAGGAGCTGTGCCAACGGGGAGAGGGCCGGTTTAGAGGGGGGAGGGTGTTTCAGTGAGCGGAAATCCGCTTATCTGTGGTTGGTGGTGGGCGGAAAGTTGCTTATTCGGGCTCCTGGGTTTGTATCGCCTGTACCGGCCTCTTCGCGAGCAAGCCCGCTCTCACAATTGATCTGAGACGTACACAAATCTTGTGTTCACTGGAGATCCACTGTGGGAGCGGGCTTGCTCGCGAAGAGGCCAGTTCAGGCGCTACAAAAACATCTCCCGACTCAACCCATGCCGCTGCATCTTTTCATTGAAGGTCCGGCGCGGCAGCTGCAGTTCTTCGAGCACCGCCTTCACATCACCCTTGTGCCGGGTCAACGCCGCACGCAGGCATTGCGCCTCAAACGCTTCCTGCTGCGCCGCCAGTGACTGGCCGGGCTCGATGCCCAGGGGCTCCGGCTCGCCGAGCCCCAATACCTGACGTTCGGCGACGTTCGCCAGTTCGCGCACATTGCCCGGCCAGTCGTGGCTCAATAGATGGCTCAGCTGTGGACCGCTCAACGGTGGCAAGGTCCGCCCCAGGCGTTCGGCAGCGTTGCGGGCAAACGACTCGTAGAGCAACGGGATGTCCTCGCGCCGGTCGCGCAGCGGCGGCAAGCGCAGCTCGGCGACGTTCAAACGATAGGCCAGGTCTTCGCGAAAACGTCCGGCCCGCGCTTCGTCGAGCAGGTCCGGTTTGGTCGCGGCGATGATGCGCAAATCCACGCGGATGCTCTGGTTCGACCCCAGTCGCTCAAGCTTTTGCTCCTGCAACACCCGCAGCAGTTTCACCTGCTGGGCCAGCGGCATGCTTTCGATTTCATCGAGAAACAGTGTGCCGCCGTCGGCGTACTCCAGTTTGCCAATGCGCTTGCCGGACGCCCCGGTGAACGCGCCGCTCTCGTGACCGAACAGCTCGGCCTCGAACAATTGCTCGGGGATGGCCGCGCAGTTGAGTGCGACAAAGGGCTTGTCGGCCCGGGGCCCGAAGTCGTGCAGGCAACGCGCAACCAGTTCCTTGCCGCTGCCGGTTTCACCGCGAATCAGCACGTTGACCGGCAGTGCTGCCAGGTCCAGCACCTGCCGCCGCAGGGTCTGCAAACCCCGGGACACGCCGAGCAGCGTGGCATCCAGTTTGGCGCGGTTGTCCGCCTGCTCGTGCAGCGCACGGTTTTCCAGCACCAGCCGGCGCTTGTCGAGGGCGCGGCGCAGGCTGCCAAGCAGGGTTTCCGGGCTGAAGGGTTTTTCGAGGAAATCGTAGGCACCGTCGCGCATGGCCTCGACGGCCATCGGTACATCGCCGTGGCCGGTCAACAGGATCACCGGCAAATCGGCATCCCGGCGTTGCACCTCGGCCAGCAGTTCCAGGCCGGTCATGCCGGGCATGCGCACATCGCTGAGAATCACCCCGGCAAAGTGCCTGGGCAATTGCGCCAGGCATTCATCGGCGCGGCTGAACAGCTGCACCTCGAAACCCGACAGGCTCAACCATTGCTCAACGGCACTGCGGATGCTGCTTTCGTCGTCGACCACCATCACTGAGTTCAGCATGGTTCATGCACCTCCAGGTCGATGGGCAAGGTCATGGTAAACACGGCACCTTTGTCATGATTGGCGGCACTCAGGCGCCCGCCGGATTCGTGAACGATGGCAAACGATACGGCCAGGCCGATGCCGAGGCCATCGCCCACCGGTTTGGTGGTGAAGAACGGATCGAAGACCTTGGACAGGTTCTCTTCGGCGATACCGCCACCATTGTCTTTCACGCTCAGGCGCCACAATTGCTCGTCGGCTTCCAGGCGGATTTCCAGGCGTTTGCAGGGTTTGTCCTGCATCGCATCGAGGGCGTTGCGCAGCAGATTGATCAGCACCTGTTCCAGACGAATCGCATCGCCGCGCACCCAGGCCGGACGGGTCAGGTGCAACACCGTGCTGACCTGTTCGTCGCGCAACCTTGTGTCGAGCAGTTGCAGCGACTGGTCCACCACCGCCGCCAGGTCCAGGCGTTCGCGCAGACCGCTGGGGCTCTTGCGGGCGAAGGTTTTCAGGTGGCCGGTGAGGGCCGCCATGCGGGTGAGCATCTCATCCACCGGCTTGAGCGCCTTGTAGGCGTCGTCGACGCGGCCGTTGTCGAGCAGCAGGCGCAAGGTCGCCAGCTGCATGCGCTGGGCGGTGAGGGGCTGGTTGATCTCATGGGCCAGGGCGGCGGACATCTGCCCCAGCGCCGCGAGTTTGGCCGACTGCACCAGGCCTTCCTGGGCGGTGCGCAGGTCGCGGGTGCGCTCTTCTACCAGTCGTTCGAGTTCTTCGCGACTGCGCTGGCGCATTTTCGCCAGGCGCCAGCGCTGGTTGAGAAACAGCAGCAGGAACACCAGGGTCAGCCATAGCCCGGCCGCGGCGAGCGCCGCATTGCGGCTGTCTTCGAAGGCGACTTGCGGGCGACGCAGCAGGTGCAGGGTCCAGCCCTCGGCACTCAGCGGCAGGGATTCCCACAGGTAATCCGCCTTGCCGTCCGGACCATCGACCCGAGCCAGGTCACTGTTGTCGTCGAAGCGCCGCAACGATTGAAACTCAAGCGGCGTCAGGGGCTGTTTATCGTACTGGCGGGTGGTCTTGAGTTCGGCATGATCGCTATCGCTCAGCGGCTTGAGCAGGCGGTAGCGCCAGCCCGGCTGGTTGGCGATGAAGATGATCCCGCGCGCATCGCTGACCAGCAGCGTATCGCTGCCCTGACGCCACTCGCGCTCCAGTTCGGGAAATTCCAGTTTCACCACCATGGCGCCAAGGAACTGGCCATCGTCATCGCTGACCGCACTGGAGAGGAAGTAACCGGGAATCCCGCTGGTCACGCCTACCGCGTAAAAACGCCCGGTGCCCTGGGTGCGGGTCTGGTTGAAGTAAGGGCGGAACGCGTAGTTGTGACCGACATAACTGCTGGGCAGGCGCCAGTTGCTGGCCGCAATGGCCAAGCCGTTGCGGTCGAGCAATTCCAGGGTCGAAGATTGGGCCGCGCCGTTGATCTTTTCCAGTTTGCGGTTCAACGCATCCTGCTGCTCGGGGCTCACCGCCCCCCTGAGCGCCGAGCGCAATTCCGGGTCCAGCGCCAGCACGGCGGGCAGGGCACGGTAACGTTCGATCAAGGTATGCAGGGACGTGGCGTACAGCGCCAATTGCTGATTGGCGCGGGCGGCGTCTTCGACCATTGACTGACGCACGGAGTGGCGCACGGCCAGGGTCGCGGCGATGGCGGCGCCGGCGATGATCAACAGGGTGTAGAGCGCCAGGCGCAGGGTTCGGGAGGTCGGGAGCATCGAACGGAAATCGGACAAAAGATAAGAGGCGCAAGATAGCATGCGGACTATCTTGCGCCAGATCTCATCTCACTGTGCCCTGGTGAATATCTTGAGCTTTCAATCGCTCATTTTTTTGCACATTTGTTCCACTTCGGTCTCAAGGCACGAAGGTAAGCCACTTGCCGTACCACTATGCCACGACCGTCGGTAGCAGCCAGCGCTGGCGTATGGCGGTGGATGTTTGCGCTCAATGGATTGTCCAGATGGATTGCCGTTGTGCGGGTGGCGGATCAAACAAGTCGTTTTCGTCAAACGCAATGGTGTACCAGGTGCGATAGCGTTGTTCCCGACGCAACGGTTTTTCTTCTGGTGGATTGCCCTGCAGCATTTTTTTCGCCAGCACAGTGTGTGTCGGCCGGCCGGCGGCGTCGTAGAACTGCTGGTCGTGGTAGCCCGACTCGCGGATCGAGGCGTCGTTGATGTAGCGGTAGGCGCTGGCGAAGTAGGGGCGATAGATCCGCACGGTTTCGCCTTTATTGTTGTACTCGACCCGTTCGCTGACCCGCCAGCGCCGGGCCGCCTGTTCTTCCTTGGGGCGACCGTTTTCGTCGGGCTCAAGTTCGCCTTTGTCGTTGACCACCCAGGCCAGGCCGGGTTCGACCTCCTGTTTGGTTTGCAGGGAGCGTCCGAAGCCATCCCAGCAGGCGATGGCCGCGCGGATTTGCAGCTCCGGATCGCCGGGGTAGCGGTCGGCCTGCAAGGTGACGACATGCACGGGTTCGCGATGCGCGTTGTCGAGGTATTGCTGAAGCTGCCGTTCGTTCGCGGAAGGATTTTGCAGGCCTTCAAGGTGCACACGTGCCCGGCTGCAAAGATGGCCGTCGGGCAATACGAAACCTTCGGCGCGGGCCCAGGCCAGCCAGGGCGCGGGCGCTGCCGGGGGGATTTTGCCCATCCAGCTGAAGGGCGCGGAGAAGTTGGCCGTGGCGTAGTTGTCGATGGCTTTGTTCTTGTCGGCGATAGCGCCTGCCGGGGTGCGGTCCTCAGGTGGCTGGTAACCGCTGAGCGGATGGAAACCGACCTCGACGCCCAGTTCCGTGCCGTAGAAACTGGTCACCAGCACTTCGCCGAACGCGTTGTAGCGAGCCTCCTGGGTGTTTTGATTGGGGTCGATGATGCCTGCTGGCAGGAACGATCGGTAGTCGATATCGAGGATGCCTGTGGTGCAGCCATCCGGCAACGTGACGGCGGTACTCAGGCACCAGTGCTCGTCATACGCGACTGAGGTGATGCCATGGCTTTTGGTCTGCTGGAATTTTTCGACGTTATGGAACCCTTCCAGGCCGTGGTAAGTGGGGAAGCTCTTGCGCACGGACCACAGATAGTTCTTGGCATCGGTCGGGTCTACGGGGTCACCCGCGGGAGCATCCGGCAGGAACAGATCCATGATGTGGTAACCGACTTCGGGTGATTGGAGTTTCTCCTTGAGGTTGAACGGCATGTTGCCGTTTTCGTCCTTGAGCTTGTCGTAGGCGCTCAGGGCGGCGGCATCCAGTTCGGCGGTTTCCAGGTAGTCGGGCAGGGCGGTGAAAATCAGTCGGTCCGGGTCCAGCAATTGGCCGGTGGCCGGGTCCTGATAGCGTTGCAGCGACAAACCGGTCAGCACCGCTTTGCCTGCCCAGGCTCCTGCGTCGGCGGCCCACTCAAGGAGCTTCTCATGGTGGATGTCGACAGGTTTGAGTTCGTTTTTTTCCAGGACCAGCGCATTGCCGCGCTGACGATAGGGCAGGCCCAGGCGCCAGCCGTCAGTGTTTTCCAAATGGCAATGCTCGGCTTTCGCCTCGGTCAGATACCAGCATTGTTGCGCTTCGTCGTGGGCGTCCAGCCACCATTTGTTTTCGTAGTCTTCATCGCTTTCGTCGCCGGGCTGATCGACGTGGAAGGGCGGATTGTCCTTGTCGGTTTTACGCCGGGCGTAGTGCACGACAAAACCATGAGTCAGGCTGCCGAACTTGTCCCACTCCAGGTTGATCGTGTGCTGGACCAGCGGGTCGTCGGCGAGTGTTTTTTCGTACTGGTAAGCGATGCTTTCCAGCGCCAGTGACTGCAACACGGCATAGGGGTGATGTTTACCTTTGGGGCGCAACTGGCGAATGAGAAAGCGGTTCTCCTGCACTGTATAGGGCACAGCCGTTGCGGGATCATCGTCAGCGGCAAAAACCTCTGAGCGCAACACAGAGCCGCTGAGGGCGCGGGCCATCTCGCGGACGAGTTCTTCGTCGGGCTCGATCACTCGTCCCGCCGCGTCGCTGAGGTGATACTCGTGCAGCAGGGTTGCGCGCAAATCGACGGCGTTGGTGTCCCCCCGGTAGTAACTATCGTCACGCATGTCTATGGCTTTGCCCGTATGGAACCAGGTCTTGCTGAGAATCGGCGCAGTGAAGCCCAGGCTTGAACGTTCGGCCACCGAAGCCTCAGTATCGGTTTGCAGCAGCAGGCCAAAACCACGGAACTCACGTTCGAAACTGTCGTAGAAACCCTGGCGGTAAGTGAAGCCCTGGGTCAGTCGATTGCCGGTGATTTCATCGAGCTGGGTCTGCTGGCTGACCAGATGCATGGCAAACGGCAGGTGCGAAACCGGGGCTTTGCCGGCCGCGATCAGCTCGGCTTTTTCATCCAGCCATTCCTGGGCCGAACTGCGGTAGCTCACGCCCGTCACGGCGCCCATATTGTTGTGGCTGGCACTCACCAGATACGGCTTGGCGCTGACGAAATCGTAGCGCCAGTGCCGGGGCTCCATGTGCGGTACGGTCAGGATCAGGCTGGAACAACCCAGCCCTTGCAGGTCGGCGATGCTCACCTGGCAGAGGCGGTCGTAACGCACGCCTTGCGGCCACGGCATTGTCACCGAGGCTTCATCGAAGCCTTCGCCGCCGTGGTTCATGAACACCCGGAATCCGTCGGACTCCAGGTAGATCAGGTCAACGGCACCCGAGCCGTCCAGGTCTGCCAGTCGTACCCGCGATGCATCGAACTCGGCATAGTCGAAGGGCAGGTCGCAAAGCACGAAGCCTTTGCCGAACTTTCCATGACCCAGATTCGGCCAGCATTTGACTTCGTTGTGACGGATGCGCACCAAGTGCTGCGTGCCGCTGCCCAGTGGGTCGCTGAACGCCACCAGTTCGGTCTGGGCATTGCTCAGCAGCGGCAGTGAGTCTTCACCGTGAGGGACGTCGGCCCCTTGGCTGAACCCGACTTCACGACGGCTGGAGTACAACCGCACACTCCGCGGGCCGATCAACGCCAGGTCAGTCAGGCCGTCGCCCACCAGGTCGGCGAGTTGCGCCTTGGGATGAAAAAACTCCGTGGGAAATGCCGCGTAGGCCACGAAGTTCGACCAGGTTCGGTCGGGATTGAGGGTGAAGAAACCGGACAGACCGGGCTGGGCGATGACCCAGTCGAGCTTGCCGTCGCCCGTCAGGTCGCTGAGGGACTGGCGAACCGGTTTGCTGCTGTCGGCCACGGGAATGCCGGGCAATAGCGCCCAGTCGCCATAACTCACTTCATTGCCGCCACTGGCGGCGCGTAGCGGTTCGCGGTAATACCAGGCCTTGTCGCTGCTGAACAGCACGCCGGGCATGCCTTCGCCATACAAGTCCACCAGTTGATAACGCTGGCCATCATTGAGACCGGGCATCTGCGGGAACTCGCGGTAACCCTCGCGCTGCGGATCGAGTTCGAACGGGTTATAGAAGAACTCCATGGGCGGCCGGCTTTCCATCTGTCCCTGATTGTCATACGCCTGGATGTGGGCGGCGGTCAGATGGTTGTAGCCCAGCGGACTCTGGCGATGCTCGAGCAGCAGGCGCTGGACCAGTACCGGGTCGTTACCGAGCTCTTCGGCGAACTGATGAAACATCAGGACCTGACGGCACAGGCGCCGGGAGCCCAGTTCAAAACCGTAGGCGTAGTTCCAGAATGGATCCTTGCGTGGTTCGCCCCAGTCTCCGCGCTCTATACCGGGTAGATCGTACATCGGCACTTGCGTCAGGTCGGCACTGCGTTCGCCGTAATCGAACAGCAGGTGGAAATGCCAGGCCACGTCTTTCCAGCCATTGGCTTTCCATGCATACAGGTTGGCGCTGGCCTGGGCGTTGCCGTACAAGACCCGACGCAGGTAGCGCTGGGCACGGTAGTCACGCAACTGTGGGGCGGTCGGCACATCGACTTCTGCCTGGTACAGGTACACCACATGTTCGCCGCGCAGGTTCAGGCTTTCATCGATCAGCCACACACCGACGCGGGACTTGTCGTTCGAATCGGCCCGGCGTGACGCCTCGGTTTTGCCGTAGCAGTGCAGGCTGCCGTCGGCACCGTGGATCAGCCAGAAGCCCGCCGGATTGTCCGCATCGCCCTCTTTGGTCCAGTGCTCGATCAAATCGAAAGCGCCTTCGACCCGCGGCCAGTAGCGCACGACCTGATGCATGCCGATCTGGACGCCGTTGTACCCGGACACCGCCCTGGAGATCAGTTTGCCGTCATCACTCTTCTCGGGCATCCACACATCACCGCCGGGGCCAACCACCTGGTCGCTGCCATCGTACTTCGGCACGCCTTTGGTGGTGCGCAGGGTGATCGCATTGGTGGTCAGGCGCCAGCCGATGCCGAACGGACTGTTACCGACATCGCTGCTGTAACCCAGGCCCAGGGCCGGGACCATGTCACGATTGGGCGCCTTGCTGATGGGCAGTGGCAGCTCCAGCGACGCCGCACCGGTGGTGCCGACACCGCCCCAGCCCTTGCCGATGCTCTGGATGGCGCCGCCGCCTTTGGGCAGGGCGGGTGCGTTGATTTCGAGGGTGCCCTGCTGTTCAGTCGCCATGGGAGTGTCCGCCGTGACAGAGAATGCATCGAGTGCATTCAAGCTATCAGCGACACGGGCGGCTGTAACCTGTCAGATCTGACAGGTCAGCCGGGATTTATTAGAACAAACGATGCGTGAGCTTCAGCCTTCGATCGCTTTTTATCAGGCGTAAAAAAACCGGTCTGCCGTTGCCAGCAGACCGGTTCTTACTGTGCGCTGTCAGTGCTTACTGAACTTCCACCGCCAGGCTTTCACTGATCTTTTTCTGCCAGATGGCAGGACCGGTGATGTGTACGGACTCGCCCTTGCTGTCGACCGCAACGGTGACCGGCATGTCCTTGACCTCGAACTCGTAGATCGCTTCCATGCCCAGTTCGGCGAACGCCAGCACCTTGGACTTCTTGATCGCCTGGGCGACCAGGTAAGCGGCGCCGCCGACGGCCATCAGGTACACGGCCTTGCTGTCCTTGATCGCTTCGATCGCGGTCGGGCCGCGTTCGGATTTGCCGATCATGCCCAGCAGGCCGGTCTGCTCGAGGATCTGACGGGTGAACTTGTCCATCCGCGTCGCGGTGGTAGGGCCAGCCGGGCCAACCACTTCGTCACCGACCGGATCGACCGGGCCGACGTAGTAGATGAAGCGACCCTTGAGGTCAACCGGCAGGGTTTCGCCCTTGTTCAGCATCTCGACCATGCGCTTGTGCGCGGCGTCGCGACCGGTGAGCATCTTGCCGTTGAGCAGGACGGTTTCGCCCGGCTTCCAGCTCTGCACTTCTTCCGGGGTCAGGGTGTCGAGGTTGACGCGACGGGCCGACGGACCGGCTTCCCAGACGATTTCCGGGTAGGCGTCCAACGGTGGCGCTTCCAGCGAGGCCGGGCCGGAACCGTCGAGCACGAAGTGCGCGTGACGGGTGGCGGCGCAGTTGGGGATCATGCACACCGGCAGGGAGGCGGCGTGGGTCGGGTAGTCCATGATCTTCACGTCGAGCACGGTGGTCAGGCCACCGAGGCCCTGGGCGCCGATGCCCAGCTGGTTGACCTTCTCGAACAGCTCCAGGCGCATTTCTTCAATGCGGTTCTGCGGACCACGGGCTTTGAGCTCGTGAATGTCGATGGATTCCATCAACACTTCCTTGGCCATCACCGCGGCTTTCTCGGCGGTGCCGCCGATGCCGATGCCGAGCATGCCCGGTGGGCACCAGCCGGCGCCCATTTCCGGAACGGTTTTGAGCACCCAGTCGACGATCGAGTCGGACGGGTTGAGCATGGCCATCTTCGACTTGTTCTCGGAACCGCCGCCCTTGGCCGCCACGTCCACTTCCACGGTGTTACCCGGAACGATGGAGTAGTGGATAACGGCCGGGGTGTTGTCCTTGGTGTTCTTGCGAGCGCCCGCCGGGTCGGCGAGGATCGAGGCACGCAGGACGTTTTCCGGCAGGTTGTAGGCGCGACGCACGCCTTCGTTGATCATGTCGTCCAGGCCCATGGTGGCGCCATCCCAGCGCACGTCCATGCCGACACGGACAAACACGGTGACGATACCGGTGTCCTGGCAGATTGGGCGGTGGCCGGTGGCACACATGCGCGAGTTGATCAGGATCTGTGCCATCGAGTCGCGGGCCGCTGGCGATTCTTCGCGCAGGTAGGCCTCGTGCATCGCCTGGATGAAATCCACGGGGTGGTAGTAGGAAATGAACTGCAGGGCGTCGGCAACGCTCTGAATCAGGTCGTCTTGCTTGATCACGGTCATGAGTCGCGCTCCTCTAAAAGACGGGAACATTCAATTAAGGTGCTTGCAGCTTGGGTGCATCGGTCGGTTGCAAGCACCTTTCAAGGCACGCCGGGCATGCTGGCGCGACGCTAAAAAGGCGCGGCAGTATACCGCGCATCAAAGGCCTGCACACGCGCCGACAGTCAATCGTTGGTCGCATAAGCTCCTGCAACCGAGATGACCTTGCCCATGCCGAAAATTGAATGGTCATTTATCGGCCACGCCACTAAAGTGACATACGGTCTGTAGAGTAGGACGCTCTGTCAGTCTCCTTTCATTTGGTGAATCAACGATTGACCCATAACGCCATCCAGCGCCTGTTGCTTAAACGTTTCGCCCTGGCGGCCGGCACCTATGCCCTGGCATTGCTGTTGCTTTGGCTGGCGTTTTTTACTGGTCACTACGACGCGCCGCTTTCCAGTGTCGTCATCGGCAGCGTACTGGTAGTGACCAGTCAGGTCATCCTGTTCGCGGTGTTCTACAGCGGCTACAACCTGCGTCTCGCCGACCCCAGCCTGACCGAGGCGCAAGTGTTGCTGGGGCTGGGTTGGCAAACCTGGCTGATTGCCCATCTGGACGAAGCACGGGGCGCGTTTCTGGTGTTTTACGTGCTGATCCTGCTGTTCGGCCTGTTCCATCTGTCACGCCGGTCTTTTGTACGATGTGCGTTGCTGGTGTTTTGCAGTTTCAGCGCGATCACGTTGTGGGAGGGCTACCACTTCCAGCTGCCTGACCCGGCCATGGCGGTGTTGCAGGTCTGCGTGCTGTTCATCGTACTGGTGTGGCTGGTGCTGTATGCCCGCCATGTCCAGGCCTCGCGACAGCGTATGCGTCAGCGGCGTTTTGCGTTGCAGGCACACCAGGACACATTGCGCGGGATGATGCGTCAGCTCGAAGACCTGGTAGCCACCGACGAGCTGACCGGCCTGTTCAATCGCCGGCATTTCCTGCGCCTTGCTTCCCGCGAGTTGAAAGCCATGGATGCGGGTGTCATGCATGGCCTGGCGTTGATCGATCTTGACCATTTCAAACGCATCAACGACCTGCACGGCCATGCCGCCGGCGATCAGGTGCTGCAAGCCTTTGCCGGCGTAGCCACCGCGTGCCTGCGCGACGGTGATGTTCTGGCTCGCTACGGTGGCGAAGAGTTCGTGGTGCTGCTGCCCGATTGTGATGCCGACAGTCTGACTTCGTGCTGCGAACGACTGCGCATTGCATTCACCGATGTCGAATTGATCGGGCTGAATGTGCGTAACCTCAGCCTGTCCGCCGGCATGACCCTGCTGGAACTGGGCGACGACCTCGATGATGCCCTGCAACAGGCCGATCAGGCGCTCTATCGCGCCAAACGTGATGGCCGCAACCGATGCGCGGCAGCGTGGGAGAACGTCGATGCCTGAACTGCGGGTCGGCGAGCGCCACTGGTCGGTGGCGGCGGGCAGCAATCTGCTCGATGCGCTGAATCAGAACGGCGTGCCGGTGCCTTACAGTTGTCGCGCGGGCAGTTGCCATGCGTGCCTGGTGCAGTGTGTACAGGGGCTGCCGAGCGACAGCCGCCCGGATGCCCTGAGTGCACAGCAGCGTGAACAGGGCTGGCGGCTGGCGTGCCAGTGCCAGGTGGTCGAGGACTTGCAGGTGCATGCCTTCGACCCGCTAGAGGACGGACGCCCGGCCGAGGTTGCGGCCGTCGATTGGTTGAGCGACAGCGTGTTGCGCTTGCGCTTGACCCCGCAGCGACCGTTGCGCTACAGCGCCGGCCAGCATCTGGTGTTGTGGGCGGGCAGCGTTGCGCGGCCGTATTCCCTTGCCAGCCTGCCGGAAGACGACCGCTTTCTGGAGTTTCACCTCGATTGTCGCCTGCCGGGGGAGTTCAGCGATGCAGCCCGCCAGTTGAACATCGGCGATCCGATGCGTCTCGGCGAGTTGCGCGGCGGGGCGTTGCACTACGACCCTGACTGGCACACCCGACCGTTGTGGCTTATGGCGGCCGGCACCGGGTTGGGGCCGTTGTTTGGCGTATTGCGCGAAGCGCTGCGCCACGATCATCAGGGCGCCATCCGTGTCATTCACCTGGCCCATGATGCCGATGAGCACTACCTGGCAAAACCACTGCAAGCCATGGCCGCCAGCCGTCCTAACCTGAGTGTCGAACTGTGGACCCCGGCCGAGTTGCCAGCGGCTTTGGCGCAACTGCGGCTTGTTTCGCGGCAAACCCTGGCCTTACTCTGCGGAGCCCCCGACAGTGTCGACGCCTTCGCCCGGCGCCTGTACCTGGCGGGATTGCCGCGCAATCAACTGCTGGCCGATGTGTTCCTGCCCCGTGGTTGAGCGCTGACTTTCAGACGCGAGACCTGCCATGACCGATGCCATCCAAGTTGAACGCGAACGCGGCCTGTTGACCCTGCGCCTGAATCGCCCGGACAAGAAAAACGCCCTGACCCGCGCCATGTACAGCCACCTGGCCGAAGCGTTGAAACAGGCCGACAGCGACCCCGAGATTAACGCCGTGCTGATCACCGGCTCCGCCGAATGCTTCACCGCCGGCAACGACATCGCCGATTTCATCCAGCAACCGCCGAGTGGCCTCGACAGCCCGGTATTCCAGTTCATGCTCAGCCTGCTTGAATGCCGCAAACCGGTGATCGCCGCCGTGGCTGGAGCGGCGGTGGGCATTGGCACGACGATGTTGCTGCATTGCGATCTGGTCTACGTCAGCCGTGATGCGCGCTTGCGCATGCCGTTCGTCAACCTGGGTTTATGCCCTGAATTTGGTTCCAGCCTGCTCCTGCCGCGCTTGCTCGGGCATGCCAAAGCGGCGGAGTTATTGCTGCTCGGTGAGGGGTTCAATGGTGAACAGGCTGCTGCGTGGGGCATTGCGTCCGAGGCGCTGGGCAGTGGCGAAGAAGTCTTGGCCAAGGCGCGGGAAATGGCGCTGCGCTTCGAGACGCTGCCACCGGAAGCGGTGCGTATCAGCAAGCAATTGATGAAGGCGCCGGATCGCGAGTTGTTGCGCAGGGTGATCGAAGAGGAGGGGGCGTTGTTCACCCAGCGGTTGAGTTCGCCGGAAGCACTGGCTGCGTTGACCGGGTTCATCAAGCGGCATTGAGTCTTTCGCTGACTGTACCGGCCCCTTCGCGAGCAAGCCCGCTCCCACATTGACCGGAGTTGCTAACAAATCATGTGACCAATACAAAACCCTGTGGGAGCGGGCTTGCTCGCGAAGGGGCCCGATCAGTCAACACACCTGTTGGATCAGAAAACAAAAAGCCCCGCCATTCACATGGCGGGGCTTTCGTTTTTCAGCAACCGGTCACTCAGACCATCGGGTCGCCAACGTGCAGGATCTTCATGCCGTTGGTGCCGCCGGTGGTGTGGTAGCTGTCGCCCTTGGTCAGGATGACCCAGTCGCCTTTCTCCACGACGCCGCGCTTGACCAGCTCGTCGATTGCCTTCTGGCTGACTTCGTTCGGTGCCAGCGAAGCCGGATCGAACGGGATGGTGTACACGCCGCGGAACATGGCCGCGCGAGCCTGGGCTTCGCGGTGCGGGGTGAACGCGTAGATCGGCACCGAGGAACGGATGCGCGACATGATCAGCGGGGTGTAGCCACTTTCGGTCAGGGCGATGATCGCTTTCACGCCCGGGAAGTGGTTGGCGGTGTACATGGTCGCCAGTGCGATGCTTTCGTCGCAGCGCTCGAACTCTTTGCCGATGCGGTGGCTGGAGGTCTTGCTGGTCGGGTGCTTTTCGGCACCGACGCAGATACGCGCCATGGCCTGAACGGCTTCCAGCGGGTACAGGCCGGCGGCACTTTCGGCCGAGAGCATCACGGCATCGGTGTAGTCGAGCACGGCGTTGGCCACGTCGGACACTTCGGCGCGGGTCGGCATCGGGTTCTGGATCATCGACTCCATCATCTGGGTCGCAACGATCACAGCCTTGTTGTGGCGGCGTGCGTGCAGAATGATCTTCTTCTGGATGCCCACCAGCTCGGCGTCGCCGATTTCCACACCCAGGTCACCACGGGCAACCATTACCGCGTCGGACGCCTTGATCAGGCCGTCGAGGGTTTCGTCATCGGCCACGGCTTCGGCGCGTTCGATCTTCGCCACCAGCCAGGCAGTGCCGCCGGCCTCGTCGCGCAGTTGACGGGCGTATTCCATGTCGGCGGCGTCACGCGGGAAGGATACCGCGAGGTAGTCGACTTGCATTTCCGCAGCGAGCTTGATGTCAGCCTTGTCTTTTTCAGTCAGGGCCGGAGCGGTCAGGCCGCCACCGCGACGGTTGATGCCTTTGTGGTCGGACAGCGGGCCGCCGATGGTCACGGTGCAGTTCAGTTCGGTGGCAGTGGCGGTATCGACGCGCATCACCACGCGACCGTCGTCGAGCAGCAGCTCGTCGCCCACGCCGCAGTCCTTGACCAGGTCCGGGTAGTCGATGCCGACCACTTGCTGATTGCCTTCGGTCAGAGGATGGCTGGTGGAGAAGGTGAATTGATCACCGATCTTCAGCTCGATCTTCTTGTTGGCGAATTTGGCGATACGGATTTTCGGGCCTTGCAGGTCACCCAGCAGGGCGACGAAGCGACCGTGCTTGGCCGCGAGGTCACGCACCAGCTTCGCGCGAGCCTTGTGCTCGTCGGGAGTGCCGTGGGAGAAGTTCAGGCGGGCGACGTCCAGGCCAGCCAGGATCAGCTGTTCGAGAACTTCCGGCGAGTTACTGGCCGGGCCAAGGGTGGCGACGATTTTGGTACGACGGACGGACATGCAAAGACTCCTGAGTTCAAGCGCTGAGTGAGGCTACTATGCTCCGAAGGTGTAGTCATTGTTCGTTTGCACTACTTTTTCGTGAAGAGCCTGGTTTTTTTGAAGAACCTGGTTATTGCCTTCCTTATGGAGCCAGGCAACTTCTCGCTTCTACAGCCTGAAGATTTCCGACCACGGGTCGATACAGGGTTCAAGACAGGAGATCCCCCATGCGATTCGTGCTCATTGCCGCCCTTGCCATCAGCGTCCTCAGTGTCACGGGCTGCACCCGTTGGTCGATGAACCATCATTTGAACAATGCCTACAGCGCCTATGACCGGGGCAATTGCGAGCAAGTGATGCTCGAGCTATCCAAAGTCGAACGCGACAGCCGCGCGCGGCCTTACGTGTGGCCGGAAGTGTCGATGATGCGCGGCCAGTGCCTGGAACGGCAGAAGATGTTCATCGATGCGGCCCAGACCTACCAGTTCATGATTGACTCGTATCCGCAAAGCGAATACGCCTACCGCGCCCGCGCCCGCCTGGAAACCTTGCAGAGCCTGGGCCACTACCCGATGCGCAGTGCCGCAGCGGCAAAACCGACACAGTACTGATGGCAGGCATCATTCAATCGCTGGTTCCCCGGCGGTGGTGAGCTATAGTCGAATAAACCGGTTCTGGAGCCTTGCCTCTGAACCGGGGCAACACCTGTGACCGGCACAAGCAAGACTCTGCGCTTCAAGAACTGGCGCACCGGAAGCGGGGAGAGCGGGCAAAGACTTATGCGTACCCGTTCCGAAGCAGTAGTGCGGCTCTGCTTAAGAGCCTTGCATAGCGATATTGCACATGTTCACCGACCGCCGAATCGAGCGGCATCAACTGCCGTACTTCCTGAAAGTATTCAACGGCACCACCGACAAACCCATCGGTTTTCTGGGCAACGTCTCTGAAGACGGGCTGATGCTCATCAGCCAGCTGCCGATGATGATCGGCGCGGACTTCAACCTGCGCCTGAAAATTCCCGCCAGCGAAGGTGGCCAGCGGATAATCGACCTGCAAGCCTGTTGCCTGTGGTGCCACGAAGACGTGACCCCCCAACATTACGACGCCGGGTTCAGCCTGCAACGGGCACCGCCGGAGTATGGGCAACTGGTGGAGGCGTTGAAGCAGTATTTCAGTTTTCTGCCGTTGCCGGCTTCAGCCTGACAGCCGTGCTCAGGTCAATGTCGTCCGGAATATTCCCCAGTTCATCCAGTTGAAGACTTCTTTGCCATTCGTCTGAACTGTCATTTGTTACAGGTGCTCTCACGCCAGAAGATGGTGTAGCAATAGCACTGTGGAACAACTGACCGTTTTATGATCGGGGATTTGAAAATGACAACACTTCAAGACGACCAGCATCCGTTGATTGATATTCGTCCGCCCGTCGTTAACAGCCCTAAGGCCGGAGAGGTTTATCGCTCACCTTTTTACGTTGATATTACCCGTGGTGAAGGCGGGACTTACGCTGCGAAGAAGTTCAAAATCCACTTTTATTATGACGGCCCTTATGCAGAAAGAGACGCGCATTTGGGGCGCTATCAGATGGAAATGGATCCAGGCCCTCATGAATTGCATACGCTCGCGGTATGGTACAGCGGTTCACAAAATGAAGAGTCGGATTGGGTATTTATCAAATATTTTTATGTTTTAACCCCACCAGTCGATTGACTTCCACCCTTCGAAATCCTTTAAAAACTGTTCAAGTGCCTTTGGGGAAATGGGCACTCGTTCCTGGGTGCCTGGCATTTTCCAATCGCCTCTGATTACCCACTGCTGGTGAACGCTTTTATTGGAATCAAACGCCGTTCTCAAACTTCAATCCACTTTACCGTTCGTCTGAACTGTCATTTATGGCAGGTGATTTTCGGCGCAGGTAAAGCGTAAAAAAACCACGAAAGGGTAAATGCAAATATCTCCCTTCGTTGCCGCCCGGTGCTCGATCACCCAGACTTTCAGGAGATTTACAATGAGCAACGACTCGACCTCGCCTCTCAAGCAACTCCTGGATCTGACGCCGGGCACAGATGAGCCCGCCGTGCAAAGCAACTACGAGCGCTTCGTCGCGGAAGGCGGCTCGGTTTTCGACCTGCTGAAGTTGGGGCGTCAAGAAGTCGTGGAGACGTTCGGGCTGCACAGCCGCGCTGCCCAGGCATTGCTGGACAAGGCGCGGAGTCTTGCGGTGCATACCGCTCGCGAGTTCCGTGAGCAGCGCCTGGTGACTCATGCACCGCCCAATCCCTTGCATCGCACCGGAATCCGGGCGCTGGTGGATACGCCGACGTTCGACGATTTGTTCGATCCCGATTGGGAGGGTGCCAGCCCCTCGCAAAGTCCGGATTCGAGCATCTCGCCAGCGGCCTATTTCGTGAGGCTGGTCTTGCTGGCCCGGCAGCTGGAAGGTCGCGCGACGGGCGGGGCCGGATTCATCAAGCTGGATACTCGGCGGCCGGACCTGGACGACCTCATCATTGATTCGGTGAGCATGTTCCAGATCAAGCCGACGGTGACCCTGGTCAATGAGGTGCTGGAAAGCATCATCAAATCGTTCATCAGCAACAATTCCGCCCCCGTGAATGCAGACGACAAAGTGGTCGATGACCGCTTGCTGGAAACGCGTTTTCCATTTCGCACCATGCCGTTCGAGTGGTATGCCGAACAATGGAAGCAGGTTCTGGAGGAGAACAAGTTGTCGCTGGGGGAAGTGGTGCGGGCCATTGACCTGACGGCGCCGTATTTCAAGCAATTGGGGGTTCAGGGAAACCTTTCGGACATTGCCCTGCGTCAATCCTGCAATATCGGGCCCCAGGGCCAGCGGATGCTCCTGGAAAACTTTCTGTTTCCCAACAACCCGGACAAAGCAGCGTTCTACAAAAGAGACTTTGGCTCCACTGGGAAGGCATTGTTGGACTCGGTGCACTTCTGTGCCCAGACCTCGATCGATGCGCAGACGCTTACGTCCTTTTTATCGATCGAAGACTGTTTGCCCAAGCTATCGGACAACGTCGCCGCGGGCGTTGTACCCGCGGCCTCCCCCAAGGTTTTTGGCTCAGCGTTCATCAACGATGGTGCAACCGCTGCGATGGACCTCAGTACGCCGGCCAATGGCACGCGCGAATTCACAAACAGTACCGATAACCGCTTTGAACGCATGAGCCGGATGTTGCGTCTGAGCCGTTGGTTGAAATTGCCTGTGGAGCAAACTGATCGTCTGGTCATGGCCGCAATCCG
The DNA here is from genome assembly GCF_056711565.1 of Pseudomonas sp. WT-JTC. NCBI lineage: Bacteria > Pseudomonadati > Pseudomonadota > Gammaproteobacteria > Pseudomonadales > Pseudomonadaceae > Pseudomonas > Pseudomonas sp. WT-JTC. The sequence continues at coordinate 5,354,964 of NZ_CM160042.1, read as the reverse complement.
GGCTGAGCAACGGGCCGACCTCGTCGATTCGCAAGACCTGGCAGATGCGCCGAAGCGGATCACCAACAATACCCTTCGGGCGATCGGTCTGTTCCAGGAGTTTCGTCTGCGCTTCAAGTGCACTGACCACCCGGCATAACTGGCAGTGGCTCGACCTCAGACACCCGGAGACGATATCCATCGGTTCCTTGTATTACTTGACACTGTTTCAGCGAATGGTGGCCTTTACCGGGCAGCCGGCGGAAAAACTGCTGCATTACCTGGAGTTGGTAAACACCTTGCCCACCTATCTGACGCCGGAAGACCTGCGCCTGATTCGTGATTCGGCAGCGAGCAAGCTGGCGGAAGTGGTGAAGTGGGGGGTAAGGGAAGTGTTGGAGTGCATTCTCTATATCAGCCCGTCAATGCCGGTCGTGCGTGATCTTTTAGCCCTCGACACATTGATTCGCATTCGAGGTTTGGCATCCAGCAGCGGGCTGGACGCCAAGGCCATTATCGGATTGGGCGCGCTCACCCCGGACAGCGACAAACATGCCTGCCGCAGTGCGGCCGAACATGTACTGGAATGCTTGTCCGAATCGGCGGTACACGGCCAGTCTCAGGTATTCGGTGAAATCGGCCAGAGCGTGACGCACGACATCAGGTGTCTCAACGACACCCTGATCGCTAATGTGAGTAATCAAGTCGCGCTGGTTGAATTGACGTTGCGTGACCTGACCAATCAGGTATTGCCGAATATCACCGTGACCTGGAGCAGTGATCGTCCAGGGCTGATGGAGTCGGTCTCTATCACCGATCATGAGGGGCGCGCGGTGATTCACTTCAAGCCGGAAAAAGGATCCTGGATGGGCGCCGTGCAAGTGAAAGGCACCTACGGTCTGGCTCAAACGGTGTATGCACCGAAAATCCTGATCGACTGCGATGAATTCTCCCTGGGCTTCAGCCTCGACAGTACTGAGGATCCGGGAAAAGACGAGACATTCCTTGCTGGCGGACAGGCGTTTTTCCCTGTGTATGTTCAGCTTGTCGATAGACACGGGAATCCGGGGCGCGGCCGTGCCGTGACATTCGCCGGGAAGGGTGTGGTTGCCGATCCGCTGGTGGTGGTGACCGACGATCAGGGCTATGCCCGAACCAAAGTCAGAAGTATGGAACCGGTGGAAAAGGCCAGTCTGGTGGCGAGCTACAGCACCAAGGATCCCCTCGTCATCAACAACATCACGTTTGTTGACAAGCCGTTCATCAAACTGCTGGAGGCAACCTCGATGGCTGTCGTCGGGCAACCACTTGTGTTGAGTTGTCACGTTATCGGTTTGACCAAGAAGCCGGCGCCTGGTGTGAAAGTCGAGTTCTTCAAAGGAGAAACGAAGCTTGGAGAGGGCACTACCTCGGCCGTGGGGATTGCGCAGTACACCGTGACCACGCCAACCGACGGAGATCAGACCTATATCGCCAAGGTCGAAATGGGCGAGCAACGGCTTGATGTCTACGTGGCTAAAACGGCAGTGATCCATGGTGAGTCTACTGACTTCCTGTAACCGACCTCGACGTTCAACTGCATCTCGCACCCCTGGAGTTGGCTTGGGCCAAGGTTGATGATCAGACTTATGAGCTTTAATCCATCGATGCGTGGGGGGATGCCGCCAGATGCCTACGCAGCTCCGGCCCGCTTCCAGCTTAAATACTGCGTCACCAGGGCCGGGCCCAACTCCCCGGGTCGCGCATCCATCACCAGTACTCCATGAGCGCTCAAGCGCTCATGGAGTTCGGCGCGTGCATTCAGGTAGTCCACGGTCCCGCAATAGGCCAGCGCTTCGGGCAAAGTCTGCACCGGTGACTGACGCTGGGTGTCGAGCACCTCTTCGCGCAGGCTCGCGACCAGCACCTGATGTTGCTGGCTCAGGCGTTTTACTGCCGAGAGCAACTCATCGTCGTCCTCATCCCGCAGGTTGGTCACCAACACCACCAGCGCCCGGCGTTTTTGCCGTGCCAGCAGTTGCGTTACCGCTGCTTGATAGTCGGCGCTGCGTTGGGTGCTGTTCAAGTCATAAACGCTGTTGAGCAGTGTGTTGAGATGGCTGGTGCCTTTTACTGGTGCAAGGTAGCGCGGCTGTTCGCTGGCAAAGGTACTCAGGCCCACCGCGTTGCCCTGGCGTAGCGCGACGTAGCTGAGCAACAGACAGGCGTTGAGGGCGTGATCGAAGTGCGACAGCTCATCATCCTGGCTGCGCATGTGCCGGCCGCAGTCGAGCATGAAGATGATCTGCTGGTCGCGCTCGTCCTGGTACTCCCGGGCAATCGGTGTGCGCTGGCGGGCGGTGGCTTTCCAGTCGATCTGGCGCAGGCTGTCGCCCTCGCGAAACTCGCGCAATTGATGAAATTCCAGGCCCAGGCCCCGTCGTTGTTTCTGGCGTACGCCAAGCTGGCTGAGCCAGTTATCCACCGCCAGCAACTGCCCTTCATAGAGACGGGCGAAGTCGGGGTAGACGCGGGTGGCGTCGGGCAGCTCGAGCAAGCGTCTGTCCGACCAGAGCCCCAAGGGACTTGGCAGGCTGATTTCACAGCGCTCGAAGCTGAAATGACCGCGTTTGAGCGGACGCAGGCGATAACCGGCCAGGCTGTGCTGGCCGGGTTGCAACTCGACTGACAGTGGCAGGTTTTCGAAGCTCAGGCCCGCTGGCACATGGTCGAAGACTTGTACGTTCAGCGGTTGGGCAAAGTCGTGCTCAAGGGTCAGTTGCACTTCGCCCCATCGGCCCAGCGCCAGGCTGCCGGGTAACTGGCGCTTCAGCCGGGGCGATGGCAGGTGCTTCACGCGAACAGCATCCAACAGGGCCAGGGCCAGCAGCGCCAGGAGCAACCCCCAGTTGATCGCCATGAGATTCGCCGGAACCGTGAACTCCAGTGCTTGCAATGTGCCCGACACAATGCCGCAGGCCAGCAGGATCAATAGCCAGACGAGCATCAGACGCGACGGTTTCACAGGCGCGGCGCCGGCACTTGGTCGAGCAACTGCCGGAGCACCTGATCGACATCCAGGCCCTCGATATCCAGCTCCGGTGCGATGCGCACACGATGACGCAGCACGGCCAGTGCGCAACCCTTGATGTCATCCGGAATCACGAACTCACCACCGCGCAGCAGCGCACGGGCCCGGGCACATCGCACCAGCGCGATGGACGCGCGTGGCCCGGCGCCGAGGATCAAGCCGGGCCAGTTGCGGGTGGAGCGGGCCAGGCGCACGGCGTAATCGAGCACCTGATCGTCCAGCGGCAGGTCGCTGGCGATACGTTGCAGGGCCAGTACATCCTTGGCCTGCAACAACGTGCGCATCGGTTGGACATCGAGCATGTCGGCCCGGGTCGAGCGGCTGACCTGACGGACCATGTTCAGCTCCTGTTCGGCGTCGGGGTAATCCATGCGCACCTTGAGCATGAAACGGTCGAGTTCGGCCTCCGGCAACGGGTAAGTGCCTTCCTGTTCGATCGGGTTCTGAGTGGCGAGCACCATGAACGGTTGTCCAATCGGCAATGGACGGCCTTCAAGGGTGACTTGCCGTTCCTGCATGGCTTCGAGCAGCGCCGCCTGGGTTTTCGCCGGGGCGCGGTTGATTTCGTCGGCCAACAACAGGTTGGTGAACAGCGGGCCTTTGCGCAGTTTGAATTGCTCGGTCTGCAAGTCGTACACCGCGTGCCCGGTGACGTCGCTGGGCATCAGGTCCGGGGTGAACTGGATGCGCGCAAACTCGCCGCCGAAGCAGCGGGCGAGGGCGCGCACCAACAGGGTCTTGCCCAAACCCGGTACGCCTTCGAGCAGCACGTGACCGCCGGCGATCAGCGCAGTCAGGACGTCGTCGATCACGCTGTCCTGGCCGATCAAGGCTTTTTGCAGTTCATTGCGTACGGCCTGCGCCAGGTGGCTGGCACGCTGACGTTGTTGAGCGGCATGGCTCGGTACGTCGGGCTCGATCGGTTGACTCATGGGTTCCGGAGCCTCGTTAACAGTTATATTTGTTTTATCTTCCATAAATCAGTCACTTATCTAATCTAACTTTTTTCACGTATTTTTTTTACGCGTGGAACGAGTGAGTGACTGCCAATCTGCCTCATTAAGATCCCTTGGCAACCCTCATTTGAGCGTTCGTCTGAAGTCGAGGTTAGGCCATGACGGCCAGTTATGTTTTGAGGTAGTGCATTCCATATGCACGTTGGGTGACATAGTTAGGAGAGTTTTTCATCGCAGAAGTCTGCTGTTGCCCGATATCAGCCCTTCTCGGAGGGCTGCTTTGGGTTGAAAAGCTGCCGACCATCAAGGGCTGCTACCGACCTGGAGCAGTCGGCGAACAGAATAATGGCAAATTAGTGGCTATGCTTGGTCTGCTGTCGAAACTGTTCAGGCAGTCCGGCAGGCTGCGCGGAAATGACCCGCAACGTGCCCTATGTCACCCGACTATGCTGCGTGAAGCATCCAGTTCAGGGGCGCAAATCCGCAACGGCACTCGGCAAGACATGGAGCAAACCCTGCACCTGCAGGCGCAGGGTTTGGACTGGATCTGTCGGGATCACTCAGGATCGAATCGACTTTCGCTACGGTGCGGCTGGGCACTGCGAAAGCGGGGATATGCTCACCCCAGACATGCTGGCCAAGGTCTGCACGCTCGCCAGAGGCGCAGAAAGAGGCTGAGGAAATTGAAAGGAACAGAACATCTGGCAAAAGTGATTGCCGACGTTCAGTTCTACAATGGAGAGCGAGGAGAATCGTTACCTGAAACGATGATCTCAAACACAGCAAATGAAGATGATTTCGTTTTATCGCTGAAATGTTAAGAGACTGCTTCCGAGGGTAAAAAATTTCACCATGAAATTAGCATCGCCAAATGCATTGCTTAGTGTCGAATGGTTGGTTGGCGTGACACTTAAGACGTATAGCTTCGGTAGCTAATGCTTGTCTCGGGAGCTTCGCTCACGAAAACCAGCGTGAATCCAGAACAGAGAAAAAATTTGGCTAATGCTACGTGCGGTGTGTTCTCAGGTTCAGGTGTCGGCACAAAAGGTTAATAGGTTTCCGAATACCGCTTCTATTGGCCAATTTAGAAGGATTATGTTTGGAGATTGTGAAATGGATTTTTTCAGGAATAAAAGCGCCGCAAAGCAAGACATACCCACCCGTTCAAATAAGCCGCGCTCGACCAAATGGCACCGCATGTACTTTTTTCTTGCGGGGTTCGACGTGCTGGTTGTTGTGCTGAGCGTGCTATTGAATCACCTGATCGTCGATACCTATCACCGCTCCATCAAGGCAAACCAGTCGTGGGTCCAACAGCTGTCGAGCTATTCAACGCTGGGCAGCCTGGCTTCCACAGTCAATGCGCCGGGCAATAATGTGTTCGATACACATAATGTTGAAGCCGAATCGCGGAACATGGATGAAGCCTTGCGCGCCTTCAACGAGCATTTGGCAATGGCCAAAAAACAGTTGGAGGTACGGATCGCCAATGAGGCTGAACACAGTGCAGATATACAAGCCTTTACCCTTGCATTGAAGGATGAGGTGGGTGCAATTGATGCTGCGATGGTCGAAATGGTGAACGAGGCCTTGCTGATCTTTTCCTACTTCAGGGAGGGGCAGTCGGATAATGCCGGCAAACGCATGGCAACGATGGACAGGAAGTTTGCCCTGTTGCTCGCCTCACTCAGTACTGTGCGGGATCGCGTTGGCCTGATTCAAAGCAAGCTCCTGGAGGAGGAGCTTGAGTCGGTCGAAGAACTGCGCCGGGTCGAATACGCGATCATGGTGTTCGTGCTACTGATGGTCAGTGCGGCCGTTATCTACGGGGGCAAGATCAGGCGCGAAATGGAGTCGCAAGCAGCCGAAAGGGAAGGTTATCTGGCAGTGCTGCGCGAAAGCGAGAAGCAGGCCCGCCAGCAAGCATCTCTGCTGGACAAGGCCCAGGACGCCATTGTCGTTCACGGGATGGATAACCGCATCCTGTACTGGAACAAAAGTGCCGAGCGTCTCTACGGTCTGTCAAAGGAGGAGGCACTTGGCAAATCGGCACAGGAGTTGATCTACCAGGGTAGCGCCGCTTTCAATGCGGCCACTAACAGCCTGATAGAAACGGGTGACTGGGCGGACGAAGTTACAATTCGACGCCGGGATGGCTGCACCATCACACTCGAAAGTCATCGAACCCTGGTGCGAGACGATGATGGCCAGCCGCAGTCCGTTCTGTCGATCAATACTGACATCACCCACCGTAAGACCGCAGAGCAAGAGGTCCAGCGTTTGGCCTTCTACGATCAGTTGACCGGGCTGGCCAACAGGCGGCTCATGTTGGACCGGTTACAGCATCTGCTGGCGGGCAGCTCCCGTAGCCTGCATACGAGCGGGATAATTCTCATTGACCTGGATAACTTCAAGGCACTGAACGACACGCTGGGGCATGACAGAGGCGACATGTTGCTGCAGCAAGTTGCTCTGCGCCTTTGCGGCTGCATACGCGAGAGCGACACCGTGGCTCGCCTGGGCGGAGACGAATTCGTCGTCCTGCTGGATGGCCTTAATGAGAATCCTCCAGAAGCGGCTATCCAGGCCAAGACTATTGGCGAAAAGATTCTCAACTCTCTGAATATTTCCTACCAGTTGGATGGATATGAGCACCACAGCACCCCTAGCCTCGGCATTGCGCTGTTCCAGGGGCAGCTGAGCACAGTGGACGATATTATGAAGCGCGCTGACCTGGCGATGTATCGCGCCAAGGCGGCGGGCCGCAATACCATGCGCTTCTTCGATCCGGAAATGCAGGCGGTTGCCACGGCACGCGCCAGGCTGGAAGTAGACTTGCGCCAAGGCTTGCAGGACAACGAATTCCTTCTTCATTACCAGCCGCAGGTGAATAGTGAGGGCCGTATCATTGGCGCAGAGGCACTGATGAGATGGCACAATCCTGAGCGCGGAGTCGTGTTTCCAGGCGAGTTCATTCCATTGGCAGAGGAAACGGGGTTGATTCTGCGGTTAGGCCGTTGGGCGCTGCAGACAGCCTGTACTCAGCTGGTTGCCTGGGCAAAGCATTCGGAAACCGCCCGACTGGGTATGGCTGTGAATGTCAGCGCCCGTCAGTTTCACCATCCGGACTTCGTCGAGGAGGTACTGCAAGTACTGAGACACACGGGGGCCGATCCGAAGAAATTGAAACTGGAACTGACCGAAGGCCTGCTGATAGAGGATATGGAAGGTACTGTCGCCAAAATGATCGAGTTGAAAGAGATTGGCATAGGCCTTTCGCTGGATGATTTCGGAACCGGCTACTCGTCACTGTCATACCTGAAGAGCCTTCCGCTGGATCAACTCAAGATTGACCAGTCCTTCATCAGAGATGTGCTGGTTGATCCCAACGACGCCGCCATCGCCTGCGCGATTGTGAGCCTGAGCCAGATATTGGGGCTTTCGGTGATTGCAGAAGGTGTGGAGACAGAAGCTCAGCGCACCTTTCTGGTCAAGCATGGCTGCCAGACCTACCAGGGCTTCCTGTTTTCCCCGCCACTGCCAGCCGAACAATTTGAGGAGTATGTTCACGAAAGATTAATGGCGAGCACTGATTTCCTACGGACCAAGACTAAATCGCCATAACTTCGCAGGTGCCTGGGAACGTCCGCTTTCGGCTGTGGACTCAACCCAATGCGGACGATGAGAGGTCAACTCAAATATGGCTCGCACCCGCAATTGCCGGAGGTAGCCTCGAACAACTGGCAGGAAGCTCCATCTGCCATCCCCTGCTTGACCAGACATTCCATCCCTTTAGTCTGCCTTAACAGATTCAGGGCCATTAGTTCGCTCCTTGAACAACATTTCAGGCTATGAGCTCGTAAGGGGCTGTCCTCTAAAACAATGGGAATCTAACGCTTGCAAGGTGTCAGATCATAAGGCGTTCCTCAAGGATTGCAGATGGGCGACCTGACGGCTGAATTCAACGCTGGAAAGCCGTTGCTGCGGTCGCGGGCTCATGGCCTGGCTGATAGCGCGTGTGGGTTGGCCGGTCAGGCGTGCGAGCACCAGCCATTGTTCGGCAACGCCGAGTTGTTCAAAGCCGGGATGGCGACGCCGCACACGCCGCAGGATGTCTTGCTGCAAGGCTTGCAGCAGGCCGGCCTGACCGTTGCATCGCAACAGGAAATCGGCACTGGCGCGCAGGTGCTCCTGCAGTTGCCGACGTGCTTTCGGTGCCGGCTCCTGCAATGGTCCCTGCCGCACGCCAAAGTGCCAGAACCCCAGGCCGATCAAGGCGAACAACGCGACCAGCGCCTGGGGAAAATAACGCAGCAGCAAGGTCGGCAGGCTGTCGTGATCGGTGTTGAAGATCAGTGTCACGCGGGTGTCGGCGGTCAGGTACCAGAGCAGCCAGGCGTTGTCGTACCGGTCGATGGCCGGGGTTTTCCACAAGTCGGCATCGGTGACCACGATGATCGAGCCAAGCCCGTGATCGAGCTGCATCATGTGCGTGGCCATGGCGCTGTTGGCCCAGGCCTGGGCAAGGTTTTTCGGGTCTTCGAGATGGAACGCCGTATCGAAACCGGCATAGGCCGGGGCGTCTTCGCCTTCCAGGTAGAGCTTGGTCAGTTGCGGGTACGGATCTTCGCCGACATTGGGTGGCGATGCCTTGAGGTCTTTGCTCAGTAACTGGTGCACTTGCACCCGATCGAGCAGCAGGTCGTTGCTGTGGCCGAGTTTTTCATCCCACAGTGATTCGGCGACGAACAGAAGCCGCCCGCCGGCCCGGGTCCAGTTCATCACCTGGTCGACCTGCCGTGGAGTCATGTTGTAGCGGTCACCGAGCAACAGCAGGCTGTGTTGAGTCGGGTCGAGGCTGGGCAGGATGTCGAGGCCATTGGCGTGGTCGACGCTCAGGCCTTGTTTGCGCAGAAAGAGTTCCGCCGCCAGATAAGGGTTGGCCTTGGCTTCGGGGGAGGGGCCGTGGTCGATTACGCTCTGGTAGGGGGTGGCCTTGAGGTACAGATAAACACTCAACGCAGCCAGCAGCACGGCGATCAACGCCCCGGCTATCGACCCCTGGCGCCGATTCAACGGACAGCCTCCGAGCCGAACAGAATACGCCAGCCGTTACACAGCTCCTGCTGCACCTGGGCGGGTGGCAGGCGATGACCGTAGGCCATGTTTTGCCAGTGCCCGGTGAGATCTTTGCTGTACGCCAGCAGGGCCGGTCGCTGTAACAGCTCAACGCGCTGAAGTACCTGGCCTTCGGTATCGGCGGCCTTGAGTGCGATGTTGAAATCGTGCATCAGGCGGCTGAGCAGGGCGCGATAAAGCAAGCCGAGGGCTTCGCGCGGATGGCTCTGCCAGAGACTTTCAGCGCTGGTGGCGATGTCGGCGGGCAGGGACTCGGGCTTGAGGTCCAGGCCGAACGCCCGCTGCGGTAACGGCCGCGCGGTTTTTATGTCGACGGGCGGTCGACGGCTGACAAAAGCTTGCAACCAGTCGCGATAGCGCCAGATCAACAGGCCGATGGCTCCGATGACGGTGCCCCACAGCACGATTTCAATCAGGCTCGCCAATGCCCCGAAGCGTTGCCCCTCAAGCAGCTTGAGCAGGGCCTTCAACCATTGCGGTGTCTTGCCGTCGTCCCGGGTTTCAGCGCTTGGCCGGTCTTCGCCAAAGCGGTAGCGCGTCACTGTTTCCCGGTTCTTGAAGGGCGGCTGTTCGAGGATCGTCTTGATGCCGTCCCTGGAGGCCTGACTGGTCAGGGGCTGGTCCAGCAAGCGTGGACTGTCGGGTGACATGGCCGGTTCGGCGGCCCATACGCTGTGTGTGCTCGGCATCAGCAAGATCACGGCGATCAACAGGGCCGCGCCTGCACTGGTGAGGCGTTGGCGCATGCGACGGAACACCAGTTCGATATCCCAGGCCTCCAGCACGGTGCGCCGGTTCAGGTAAAAGCTGAAACCGCAGGCGACATAAATCGGTTCCCAGACCACCAGCACCAGTGCATAAAAGGCGTTGGTCAGATGTTCCAGCCAACGCCAGTCCTGGCTGGCCGCAGAGATCAGCGACTGCCAACTCCAGTCGAGCGCGACCTGTTGTGGCAGCAGCAGATAGAACAACACCATCAAGCCGATCCACAGCGTGCCCTCCAGGTGCGCGCCGATGATCGTCAGCCAGCGCGCGGCGCCGGCGTCTCGCTGCAGCAGCACCTGTAAGCGCTGTTGCCGTTGCGCTCCATCGAGGCCTTCAAGTTGCATCACCGGCATCGCGAAGCTGCGATGCAGACTCAGGCGTCGCCAGGTCAGGCTGGCCAGCAATTGCGGTTTGAGCAGGCGTGGCCATTGCTGCAGGGCCTGCTTGAGCGAGGGTGTTTCAGCGAACATGGCTTTGGACAGGATGTACAAGGGCAGGCGTTCGAACGCCGGCTTCAGCCACCAGAAAATGAACACGGCGAGAGAGGGCGAATCCCAGAATCCCCAACTGAGCAGCGCGAAAACGGGCAAGGTGACCATGGCCCAACTGGTCATCAACAGGCGTCGGTGGCGCTGGCTCAGGAGCACGCCGAGGTCCATGGCTTCCCAGGTCGGGCGCGGGCGAATCACCACCGTGGCGTCACTCAGGCGCATGGCGGCGACGTCCGGCAAACACGAGATAAACCACCACCAGCAACCAGAGCGCGGCGCCAACCAGGTACTTGGTCTGGTGCGACGGGCCAGTCTTTGATGACCAGTAGGCTTCGATAAACGCCGCAATCAACAGGAACAGCATGACCCCGCAGACCAGCAGCACACTCTTGCGCGCAGCCAGGCGCAAGGCCTCGGCGCGTGGCAGGCGCCCCGGGGCGACCAACGCCCAGCCCAGCTTCAGGCCGGCGGCACCGGCCAGGGCGATGGCGCTGAGTTCGAAAGCGCCATGGCCGATCACGAATGACCAGAAGGTTTGCCCGTAGCCGACGTAGGTCAGGTGCCCGGCCACCGCACCGATCATCAGGCCGTTGAAGACCAGGTAAAACACACTGCCCAAACCCAACAGCAAACCACTGGCGAAGGTCTGAAAGGCGATGCCGATGTTGTGCATGATGTAGTAGCCGAACATCGCCCAGTCCTCGCTGGCGGCTCGTTGCGCCGTACGCCCGAGGTGCCCGGCAACGGGGTCGTACATGCTTTGCATCTCGCTGACCTGCTCGGCGGGGATCAGGTTGTAGACCAGGTCCGGGTACAGGTACACCAGCAGCGCGAAACCGGCCAGGCTGGCAAAGAACATCAGGCTGGCGGCGAGGACGAAACGCCACTGTTCGCGCACCAGTCGCGGAAAGTCGGCGAGGATGAATGCCAGCATGTTGGCGCCCGGACGGCTACGGTGACGGTAGAGTTGTTGGTGTCCGCGCAGCGCTTGTTGCTGCAGGGAGTCGATCAGAAAACTGCTGTAGCCTCGCTCCCTGGCCAGTGCCAGGTGTTGGCAAAGACGTCGGTAGTCCCTCGGGAAATTGCCGGCGCCGGTGGCTTTCCTGTCGTGCTCCAATTGCTCGAGCAGATGAGCGAACTGTTCCCATTCGGCCTTGTGCCGGTTTTCAAAGAGGCTTTGCTTCATGTCGGCCCCAACAAGCCGCGGGCAATGCCGTTGAGCTCGGTCACCGCCTGCGGGGTCGGGACTTGCAACGGTTGGGCGAGGATCGCAGCCAGTTCATCGGCCCGTGCCCGGGAGAGTTCGCCCTGGCGCTCGGCAAACCCGAGAATGGCCCGTTGTTCGGTGAGCGTCAGGGCAAAGGCCGGGCGGCGGGGCTGGGCCTCGGGGAGTTCGGGGCGGGTATGCGATTGTTCGCGGTAGATCACCAGGGTACCGGCGGCGATATCGCCCAGGCGCTTGAAGTGAGGGTGTTGCAGGCAACTGATGGCTCCGAGGAAGTAACCGAACGGCAACAGGTCGACAGCGCGCAACAGGTTGCGCAGCAGCGACGCGGACCAGCCGACCGGGGTGCCATCGTCATGCACCACCCGTAATCCCATCCATTGCTTGCCCGGCGAGCGGCCGTGGTTCAGCACCTCGAACAGCACCATGTACCACCAGCTCACCACGAACAGCAGGATCGAGCCGAGTCCGGCCCCCAGTTTACCGAGCATCGCCAGTGCAATGAACAGCACGCCCAGGACCAGGCCGCGCAAACCAAGGTCGATAGCGAACGCCAGCGCACGGACCATCAACCCGGCCGGGCGCAGTGGCAGGTCGACGCCCTCCGGCGTTTCGACCTGGTACCGCGTATCCAGCGGTGGTGACAGCGGCGCATTCCCTGGCAGTGCTGTGGTCTCGAGCATGGGCAACCTGACGATGTGGCCTGGATCGGGATTGTGTATCCATTCGATGCTAGCAGCCTATTCGAGGGGGCGGCGGGGGGAAACGACATGACTATGTAATGCATGGCGAGTCGCGCAAGGTGCTTGAATGACAAGACTACTGGCCGGGGCGGGAGGTGAACGCCTAGACTTTGCCGATCTTCTGTTCAGGAATCGCCCGTGACCTCCATCTTCTGGTACGACTACGAAACCACTGGCATCAATCCCCGTTGTGACCGTCCATTGCAAATGGCCGGCCTGCGCACCGATTTCGATCTCAATGAAATCGACGAGCCGGTCAATCTCTACTGCCAGCCCAGCGACGACATCCTGCCGCATCCGGCTGCCTGCGCGATCACGGGAATCACTCCCGGACAACTGCAGGCGCAAGGCTTGAGTGAAGCCGACTTCATGACCCGGGTGCATGCCCAGCTCGCGGCACCCGGTACCTGTGGCGCGGGGTATAACACTTTGCGTTTCGACGACGAAATGACCCGCTACAGCCTGTACCGAAACTTTTTCGACCCTTATGCGCGGGAGTGGCAGGGTGGTAACAGCCGCTGGGATCTGATCGATGTGGTGCGCGCTGCCTATGCCTTGCGCCCCGATGGCATCGTCTGGCCGACGGACGACGAGGGGCGGGTCACGCTCAAGCTTGAACGCCTGACCGCTGCCAACGGCATCGATCATGGCAATGCCCACGAAGCGCTGTCGGACGTTCGCGCGACGATCGCCCTTGCACGCCTGATAAGGGAAAAACAGCCAAAACTGTACGACTGGCTGTTTCAGTTGCGCAGCAAGCAAAAAGTCATGGACCAGATACGACTGCTGCAACCAATGGTGCATGTTTCCGGGCGTTTTTCCGCCGCGCGCAACTATGCAGGTGTGGTGTTGCCGCTGGCCTGGCACCCGCGCAACAAGAACGCCCTGATTGTCTGTGACCTGCACCTCGATCCCCAGGGCCTGCTCGACCTGGATGCCGAAAGTTTGCGCCAGCGCTTGTATACCCGCCGCGACGAACTGGCCGAAGACGAGTTACCGGTGCCGTTGAAGCTGATTCACATCAACAAGTGCCCGGTGGTGGCCCCGTTGTCGGTACTTCGCCAGGAAGATCAGCAGCGTCTGGGGCTGGATATGGCGCTTTATCAGCAGAGGGTGTTGCAGCTCAATGACGCCCGGAAAGTTTGGCAGGATAAAATCCTGGCGATTTATGCTCGCGAAGATTTTTCCCAGAGCAAGGATCCTGAGCAACAGTTATATGATGGATTTATCGGTGATCGGGATCGACGCTTGTGTGAACAAGTCAGAACCGTTGATCCGATGCAATTGGCACAAGAGCAGTGGCCTTTCGATGACGAACGTCTGCCGGAATTGCTGTTTCGATATCGCGCACGCAACTTTCCCGATACGTTGAGTTCCGAGGAGCAAGAACGCTGGCGAATATTCTGTCAGAAACGTTTGTCAGATCCCCAATGGGGGGCACCAAATACCCTTGAAGTTTTTGTAGAGACCGCGGCCCAATTGAGCGTAAGTGCTACTCCGTTTCAGCAGGGGGTGCTCAGTGAGTGGCAGGATTATGTCCAGGGACTACGCCTGCGTTTGAGTCTTTGAATTCGAACATGCCGGGGCTAAAACACCGCGCATAAATAACGCCAGCATTTGCTGGCGTTATTTTTTGTCACGGTTCCGTCTGCGACAAGCTCCGGGGCTTAGCCCAGCAGGGTAGCCCAGCCTTCTACCACGTCACCGCCCCACTTGGCTTTCCACTCTTTCAGAGTCTTGTGGTTGCCACCTTTGGTTTCGATGACTTCACCGTTGTGCGGGTTTTTGTATTGTTTAACTTTGCGAGCACGCTTGGTGCCGGTAGTTTTCACTGCACCGCCGCGTGGTGCCTTGGTTTTGGATTCTGGATCCAGCAGCGCGATGATGTCACGCAGGGACTTGGAGTATTCACCCATCAGGGTGCGCAGTTTGCCTTCGAATTCCAGCTCGGTTTGCAGTTTGTCGTCTTGGGACAGGTTCTTCAAACGGGCTTGCAGCTCTTTGATAGCTTCTTCGGTGGCGCGATATTCGTTGATCAAGGACATGTGGACTACCTTATGTTGTGCGCTGGATGGCAGGTGACAGTGCGGCAATAATAGTCACGGTGTTTCATCAAGTAAACATTTAGGCCAACTTTATTTAATTTAACTGCTGTGTCTTTGGCGTACATTGGTAATGCATTTATTAGTGTGGTCCGGGTCTGACAGATATACATAAATTAACAAATGACCGGTACCGCTAGAGCATCCGGGCGAACCGGCACTGGGGCTGTCCACCCTGCCGGACCGACCTTCGGGCAGGGCGAAACGTCAACAATACTGCAGTTTTGCTGCGCAATCGCTAGAATGGCGGCCTTTGCGAAGTTCTGGAGTTTCCCCCTCATGCGCACTTTTCGTCTGGTGATTTCTTGCCCGGACCGTGTTGGCATCGTTGCCAAAGTCAGTAACTTTCTGGCATCACACAACGGCTGGATCACTGAAGCGAGCCATCACTCGGACAATCTCAGTGGCTGGTTCTTCATGCGTCACGAAATCCGTGCCGACTCCCTGCCATTTGGTATCGAAGCGTTTCGCGAAGCCTTTGCCCCGATCGCCGAAGAGTTCTCGATGGACTGGCGCATCACCGATACCGAACAGAAGAAACGCGTGGTGCTGATGGCCAGCCGCGAGTCGCACTGCCTGGCCGACTTGCTGCACCGCTGGCACAGCGATGAACTGGACTGCGAAATTTCCTGTGTGATTTCCAACCATGATGACTTGCGCAGCATGGTGGAGTGGCACGGTATTCCGTACTACCACGTCCCGGTCAATCCGCAGGACAAGCAACCGGCGTTCGCCGAGGTTTCGCGCCTGGTCAAGCAGCACGATGCCGAAGTGGTGGTGCTTGCCCGTTACATGCAAATCCTGCCGCCGGAGTTGTGCAGCGAATACGCGCACAAGGTCATCAACATTCACCACAGCTTCCTGCCGTCGTTCGTCGGTGCCAAGCCGTACCACCAGGCCTCCCTGCGTGGCGTGAAACTGATCGGCGCGACCTGCCACTATGTGACCGAAGAGCTGGATGCCGGCCCGATCATCGAGCAGGACGTGGTGCGCGTCAGCCACAGCGACAGCATCGAAGACATGGTGCGTTTCGGCCGTGACGTCGAAAAAATGGTGCTGGCCCGTGGCTTGCGTTATCACCTGGAAGACCGGGTGCTGGTACACGGCAACAAAACCGTCGTCTTCTGACAGACCTGCGGCACTGTTGAAATTCGAAGGGCCTGGGCGTTCAATCGCTTCAGGCCCTTCGCCGTTTCTGCACCGAGGACAAAACCATGGCCGATCCACTGGACAAAGCCACATCCAAGGCTCCCGCCACGCTGGGCGAGGGTTGCCTGAGCCGCTACGACCCGGATGACATGGGGCCTGAAACCGGAACGGAGTTCCCTGACGCCGCGCAGTTGTGGGAAAAGTTGCAGCAGGAGTCCGAGGACAAACCCAAGCCAGCCTGAGTTTCATCAATTTCTTCAGCAGCGGCCTGCCCAACAACAGCAGCCCGTGAATCATGCGGCACGACCCGGTCGGTCGTTTTGCAATACCAGCCACTGGGCCTTGGTCATCGCAACCCTTCCGTTGTCGAGCAGGCGTTCCAGGGTTTGTAGCCAGTATCGGCGCGAGAATTCATGGCGCATGTCCACCGGGTGCAGGCCCAGGCGAATCACCGGGGCCTGCTGCCAGCGGTGCTCGCGGCGATCGCTGACGAGCTTCGATACGCCCCGGCGCCAGGCACTGCGCCCACTCCAGACCAGCCCGGGTGCCTCGATCGCGGTGAAATCCGGCAATCGGTATAAATGCTGCGAGTCGCTGGTGTAACTCAACGGCAATTGGCGCAATGCCTGGCGAGTACCTTGGCTCATCAGCCAGGCAGGGGCGACGAACCCTTCCAGCGGCCAGTCATGGCGGTGGAACATCTCGATTCCCGAACGCAGGCGGGCGAGGGCGGCTTCTGCTGACAAACGGTAAAACTCGCCTTCGTGGGTGTAGACCCGACGCATGAACCAGTCGCGGGGATTGCGGGTCATCGGCCCGTCATCGCAGTGGTAGTAGCCATGCAGTGCCAGTTCGTCGCCGCGGGCAACCCTGGCGCTGAGCTGGCGGCAAAATTGCGGATGGGCGTCCAGATCGTTGTGTTTGTGGAAATCCGGTACCACCAGCCAGGTGATCGGCACGTCACCCAGCGCGTCGATGGCTTTGAGGAACGGCTGGTAATCGGTCCAGGTTGGCGGTGCCACATCGTGCAGTACCAGTAGCAAACCGGGTTTGTTCATGGGCTCAACCATTGGCGGTTAGTGGCCATTGGCTGCCGAGCACGGCGTGGTAGTGGCGCAGCAAGCTGTTGACCACCGTGTCCCAGGCGTAATGCTGTTCGACATGTATCCGTGCCTGTCTACCCAGCGCTGTGGTGCCCGACCCGAACAAATCTCGAACGGCGGTGGCCATCGCGGCAGGATTGTTTGGTGCGCAGAGGCGGCCGCAGTCCTCGGTGACGATTTCCTCGAAAGCCCCGGCTGCCACGGCCACCACCGGAATGCCGCTGGCCATGGCCTCCAGAATGACCAGACCGAAGGTTTCCTGATCGCCGGCGTGCAGCAATGCATCGGCGCTGGCCATCAGGCGGGCCACCTGCGCCGCCGGACAGAACTCGTCGATCACCGTCACGTTGGACGGCACGGCTGTGGGCATCGACGAGCCGACCAGCAGCAGGTGATAGCGTCGACCCAGGCGTTGCATGCAGTCGAGCAGCACCGGCAGGTTTTTTTCCTTGGAGCCGCGCCCGGCGAAGATCAGCAACCGGGTGTTTTCGTCCAGGCCCAACCCGGCCCGCAGCCCGGGGTCCCTGGCTTCGGGATTGAAGGTTTGCAGGTCGACACCGAGCGGCTGCACGAAGACATTCCTGACCCCAAGCCCGGTAAGTTTGTCGGCCATGACCCGGCTGGGCGCCAGGACCCGGTCGAAGTTGCCATAGAGCTTGCTGACATAGGCCTCGACGTTGTTGGTCGCCCAGTTGCCCATGCGGTTGCGGACCAGTAGCGGCAGGTCCGAGTGATAAAAGCCGATGACCGGCACGTCGAGTTGGCGCCGCGCATCCAGCGCTGCCCATGCGGTGAGATAGGGGTCGCCGACTTCGATCAGATCGGGTTGCAGGTCTTGCAGGACATTGCGCCAGGGCGCGAGGCGCAGAGGGAAGCGATAGCCCTTGCCGAAGGGCAGGGCAGGGGCAGGAACGGTGAAGATGCCGTCCTGCTCACTCAAGGAGGGTCCAGGGATCAGCAAGCTATGGCGAATGCCCGGCTTGATGCCCAGGCGACGGTGCTTTGCATCCAGATAAGTACGCACGCCACCGCTGGCTGGGGCATAGAACATGGTGATGTCAGCGATATGCACGATGAACGGTCCTCCAGGCCCGGTACTCCCTTGGTTGACCTATATGAAGGATAGATGTTCGGTTGGGGGTGTGCGGGCGGGGGAGTCAGCGGGGTTTTGTAGTGTTTGGCAGGCCGCTATCGCGAGCAGGCTCGCTCCCACAGGTTCAGTGACAACTTTGTGGGAGCGAGCCTGCTCGTGAAGGGGCTGGTTCGATCGCTAAATACGGAAACTGCCTACCAACTGCTTCAGTCGTGCCGCCTGCTGCTCAAGGTCCGAGCACGCGCGCAGTGTCGATTGCAGGTTTTCCACACCTTCCTGGTTCAGCGTGTTGATCTCGGTGATGTCGACGTTGATCGACTCCACCACGGCGGTCTGCTCTTCGGTCGCGGTGGCGACCGACTGGTTCATGCCGTCGATTTCACCGATACGCAGCGTCACGCTGTTCAGGCGTTCGCCCGCGAGGTTGGCGATTTCCACGCTGTCCTGGCTGTGGCGCTGACTGTCGCTCATGGTGCTGACCGATTCACGGGCGCCGACTTGCAGCTCCTCGATCATGGTCTGCACCTGTTGCGCCGATTCCTGCGTGCGGTGTGCCAGGTTGCGCACCTCGTCCGCCACCACGGCAAAACCACGACCGGCTTCACCGGCGCGCGCGGCTTCAATCGCGGCGTTGAGCGCCAGCAGGTTGGTTTGCTGGGAAATGCTGGTGATCACTTCGAGAATCTGCCCGATGTTCACCGTTTTGCTGTTCAACGATTCGATATTGGTGCTGGAAGCGCTGAGCATGCTCGACAGCTTATTCATCGCGACAATGCTGCGATCCACCACTTGCTGGCCGTCTTCGGCCAGGCTGCGGGCATCGCTGGCCTGGCTCGAGGCCTGAGCGGCGTTGCGCGCGATTTCCTGAGCGGCGGCGCCGAGCTGGTTGATGGCGGCGGCGACGCTGCTGGTGCGCGAGGCTTGCTGGTCAGAGTTGAACATCGACGAGTTGGAAGCCGCGACCACGCGCAAGGCAACTTCGTTGACTTGCCCGGTGGCCGAAGACACTTCGCGGATCGAGCCGTGGATACGCTCCACAAAACGGTTGAACGCGGTGCCGAGGCTGCCGAATTCATCGTTGTTGACGATGGTCAGGCGCTTGGTCAGGTCGCCTTCGCCGTCAGCGATGTCGGCCATGGCGCGGGTCATGACGTGCAATGGCTGAATCAGGATGCGAATCAGCATGCCGAGCAGGGCGATGATGATGGCCACGGCAATGATGGTCGCGACAACCGCGGAGGTGCGGAATTCGCTGAGCTTCGAGAAGGCTTTGCCCTTGTCGACCGACAGGCCGATGTACCAGTTGACCGACGACAGGCCCTTGATCGGGGTGAAGGTCACGATGCGGGTTTTGCCGTCGACCTGGATTTCACTCAGGTCGCTGCTGATCGCGGGCGTATCTTGCGGGTAGACATCCTTGAGCGTCTTCATCGCCAGCGCTTTGTCGGGATGTACCAGGATCTTGCCATCGGCGCTGACCAGGAAGGCGTAGCCCATGCCATCGAAATCCAGCGCATTGAGGCTGTCGGCGATCACTTGCAAGCTCAGGTCGCCACCGACGACACCGATGTTCTGTCCATCCTTGATCACGCTATTGACGATGGAAATCACCAGTTGGCCGGAGGCCAGGTCCACATAGGGTTCAGTCAACGCCGAACCGCTGGTGCCTTGGGCGCTCTTGTACCAAGGGCGCGCACGAGGGTCATAGCCGTCGGGCATCTTGCTGTCCGGGCGAATGATGAAAGAACCGTCCTTGCTGCCCAGGTAGGCACCCATGAAAGTCGAAGTCACGGCTTTTTGCACCAGCAGACTGGATACGTTGCCCGCCTCGGGATTGAGTGCGACGGTTTGCGCCAGGTTTTCTATCAACAGGCTGCGCCCGTTCAACCAGGTCTGGATGTTGTTGGCAGTGACGCTGCCCATTTCCTGCAGGTAATTGTCCAGGTCCTCACGAATGGCATTGCGCTGCAAATAATCGTTGTACAGCGTGAATGAGGCGAAGGCGGCAATAACGATGAGAGCGGCGGCAAGCAGGATTTTATGGCTGAAACGCAGATTTTTGTTCATGGCTTGGGGTTCCGCTAAGGTCTTTATGTCCAGCGCGTGCTTTTATGAAGGGACGCGCAACGGGCAAGGTTGAAAGCAAGTGAATTTTCCGACTCTCCTTAGGGAAATTTCTGACCAGATCGTGTCTGTCTGCTTTGTCGTTATTTCTATCGGCCGTGTAGGACCAAAGATTAATCATGGGTGACCAAATGCCTGATTCATTGCAACTCGTTATCGGCGCCGATCCCAAGGGGCAGCCAATCGCCCAGGCCATGCGCCTGGCGAACCGCCACGGTTTGATCGCGGGCGCGACCGGCACCGGCAAAACCGTCACCTTGCAACGAATGGCCGAAGCCTTCAGCGATGCCGGCGTGGCGGTGTTCGCCGCCGACATCAAGGGTGACCTGTGCGGCCTCGGTGCCGCCGGTAACCCCCAGGGCAAGATCGCCGAGCGGATTGCCGGGATGCCGTGGCTCAACTACAAGCCTCAGGCTTATCCGGTGACGTTGTGGGACATACACGGTCAGTCCGGTCATCCTTTACGCACAACCTTGAGTGAAATGGGGCCGCTGCTGCTGGGCAGCCTGCTGGAACTGACCGACAGTCAGCAGTCGGCGCTGTATGCGGCGTTCAAGGTGGCGGACCGCGAAGGTTTGTTGTTGCTCGACCTCAAGGATCTGAAGGCCCTGCTCAATCACCTGCGGGACAACCCCCAGTTGCTGGGCGACGATGCGGCATTGATGACCACCGGCTCCAGCCAGGCGTTGCTGCGGCGACTGGCGACCCTGGAGCAACAGGGCGCCGAGGCCTTGTTCGGCGAGCCGGCGCTGCAACTCGAAGACATCCTTCAACCCACCGCGGATGGCCGCGGGCGCATTCATCTGCTGGATGCCAGCCGTCTGGTGCATGAAGCGCCGAAAGTCTACGCGACGTTCCTGCTGTGGCTGCTGGCCGAGCTGTTCGAGCAACTGCCTGAGCGGGGCGATGCTGACAAACCATTGCTGGCGCTGTTCTTCGACGAAGCCCACTTGTTGTTCAACGGTACGCCGCAGGCATTGCGTGACCGTCTGGAACAAGTCGTGAGGCTGATTCGTTCGAAAGGCGTGGGCGTGTATTTCGTTACCCAGTCACCGGGTGACCTGCCGGATGACGTGCTGGCTCAGTTGGGCTTGCGCATCCAGCATGGTTTGCGTGCGTTCACCGCCAAGGAGCAGAAATCCCTGCGGGCAGTAGCGGACGGCTTCCGGCCAAACCCGGAGTTCGATGCCTTGTCGGTGCTGACTGAACTAGGGATCGGCGAAGCACTGGTCGGCACCCTGCAAGAAAAAGGTACGCCGGAAATGGTCCAGCGGGTGCTGGTAGCACCGCCGCAATCGCGGATCGGGCCGTTGACCGGTACCGAGCGTACAGCGCTGATTGCCGCTTCGCCGTTGCAGGGGCGTTATGACAAGCCGATTGACCGTGAATCAGCCTATGAGGTGCTGATGGGGCGCAAGGGCCTGGCACCGGATCCTGAAGCGGTGCCGGGCAAACCAGTGGCTGAAGAACCGAGCTTCACCGAGCAGGCCGGGGAATTCCTTGGCACGGCGGCAGGGCAGGCGTTGAAATCGGCGATGCGCCAGGCGGCCAATCAGCTTGGGCGACAGCTGGTGCGCGGGTTGATGGGGTCATTACTGGGCGGCAGTAAACGCCGCTAGCTTGAGCGGAAACAGTCAATGTGGGAGCGGGCTTGCTCCGGGCGGCGTTCCGACGAATGCGGTGTGTCATTCAACGAAAATGTCGACTGGTAAACCCATTCGCGAGCAAGCCCGCTCCCACATTGGTCCGATGTCAGGTTCTGGTTTTGGCGTGCGCCGCCAGTCGCTCCAGCGCTGCCCGCAGGTTTGGGTCGCTGATTCCGTCGGCCGTGGCCTGAATGGTCGCGGCCGCATCGTTCGACAGGTCCATGGTGTGCCCGGCTGCGCCCCGCTGGACGGTAGGCGGCTGCACCTTGAACAGGATTCGCGTGAGATTGTTGAACTCGTCAAACATCTGCAATTGCCGCTGCAGGCGCTTTTGCTGGTAACGCAGGCGAGTTGCCCAATGGCCGTCAGTGACAATCAGCAACAAACTGCCTTCGCGCCAGGAAGCCACGTGGCAATGCTCGCGAGCGGCGGGTTGCAATTGGCTTTCGAGCAAACGTTGCAGATGACCCAGGCGTTGAGCGTGGCCGAGAATGGCTTTCAGCGGCTTGGCTTCGCGTAGTAGAACGGCAGGTACTTTGGCCGTAAGTGGGCGAAATGCCATGATCAGACACCTGAAGTAACAGAGACGCCATGGTAGCAGAAAGCACCGAATGCACCCGCCCTTGCTTTTGTGGACGCTTTACCCATTAAATCAACAACTAACTTCTGCCTTGAACGGCTTGAAGTTGAGCAAAACGCCCTTATTTTAAGTGAGCCCCGTCAAAGCGCTGTGCCAGCATCGTGGAATATCGCCACTTTCCTCTCCATCGTTTCCGGGTAGAATGCTCGTTCGCATGCGGCCATGAGGGCTGCACGGGCGACTCACGGGGCCGCCCTCCATCCCTTTAGTGTGGAAGATCCTGCCGATATGTTTGCGCCTTTGTTAAAGAAACTTTTTGGAAGCAAGAACGAGCGTGAAGTCAAACGCATGCTCAAGACGGTGCAACTCGTCAATGCCTTCGAAGAGCAAATGGTGGCCCTTTCGGACGATCAATTGCGTGCCAAGACCAGCGAGTTCAAGGCCCGCATCGCCAAAGGGGAAACCCTCGACAAACTGCTGCCAGAAGCCTTTGCGGTTGCCCGCGAAGCCGGCAAGCGTGTCATGGGCATGCGCCACTTCGATGTCCAGCTGATCGGCGGCATGACCTTGCATGAAGGCATGATCGCGGAAATGCGTACCGGTGAGGGCAAGACCCTGGTGGCAACACTGGGTGTTTACCTCAACGCGCTGTCCGGCAACGGCGTGCACGTTGTGACGGTGAACGACTACCTGGCCCGCCGTGACGCCAACTGGATGCGCCCGCTGTATGAATTCCTCGGCATGACGGTCGGCGTTGTCACGCCGTTCCAGCCACCGGAAGAGAAGCGCGCTGCCTACGCCGCCGACATCACCTACGGCACCAACAACGAATTCGGTTTCGATTACCTGCGCGACAACATGGCGTTCAGCATGGAAGAAAAATTCCAGCGCGAACTCAATTTTGCCGTGATCGACGAAGTCGACTCCATCCTCATCGACGAAGCCCGTACGCCGCTGATCATCTCCGGTCAGGCCGAGGACAGCTCCAAGCTGTACATCGAGGTCAACAAGCTGATCCCGCAGTTGAAGCTGCACGTCGAGGAAGTCGAAGGCGAAGTGACCCAGGCCGGTCACTACACCATCGACGAGAAGACCCGTCAGGTCGAACTCAACGAAGCCGGTCACCAGTACGTCGAGGAAACGCTGACGCGTATCGGCCTGCTGGCTGAAGGCGAGAGCCTGTATTCGGCGCATAACCTGAGCCTGTTGACTCACGTTTACGCCGGCCTGCGCGCGCACAAGCTGTTCCATCGCAACGTCGAATACATCGTGCAGGACGGTCAGGTGGTACTGGTCGACGAGCACACCGGTCGTACCATGCCGGGTCGCCGTTTGTCCGAAGGTCTGCACCAGGCCATCGAAGCCAAGGAAAACCTGAACATCCAGGCCGAAAGCCAGACGCTGGCGTCGACCACCTTCCAGAACTACTTCCGTCTGTACAACAAGCTGTCCGGCATGACCGGTACGGCCGACACCGAAGCGTTCGAGTTCCACCAGATCTATGGCCTGCAGGTCATGGTGATTCCACCGAACAAGCCGCTGGCCCGTAAAGACTACAACGACCTGGTGTTCCTGACTGCCGACGAGAAATACGCGGCAATCGTGGCCGACATCAAGGAAAGTATGGCCGCCGGTCGTCCGGTGCTGGTGGGTACCGCCACCATCGAAACCTCCGAGCACATGTCCAGCCTGCTCGTGAAGGAAGGCATCGAACACAAGGTTCTGAACGCCAAGTTCCACGAAAAGGAAGCCGAGATCATTGCCCAGGCCGGTCGCCCGGGCGCATTGACCATCGCCACCAACATGGCCGGTCGTGGTACCGACATCCTGTTGGGCGGTAACTGGGAAGTGGAAGTGGCTTCCCTGGAAAACCCGACCCCTGAGCAGATCGCCCAGATCAAGGCCGACTGGCAGAAGCGTCACCAGCAAGTGCTCGAATCGGGCGGCTTGCAGGTGATTGCGTCCGAGCGTCACGAATCGCGCCGTATCGACAACCAGCTGCGTGGTCGTGCCGGTCGTCAGGGCGACGCCGGTTCCAGCCGCTTCTACCTGTCGCTGGAAGACAGCCTGATGCGCATCTTCGCCTCTGACCGGGTGAAGAACTTCATGAAGGCCCTGGGCATGCAGCCTGGCGAAGCGATCGAGCACCGCATGGTGACCAACGCCATCGAAAAGGCCCAGCGCAAGGTCGAAGGCCGCAACTTCGACATTCGCAAGCAACTGCTCGAGTTCGACGACGTCAACAACGAACAGCGTAAAGTGATCTATCACATGCGTAACACGTTGCTGGCCGCCGACAACATCGGCGAGACCATCGCTGACTTCCGTCAGGACGTGCTCAGCGCTACCGTCAGCGCTCACATTCCTCCGCAATCGTTGCCTGAACAGTGGGACGTCGCCGGTCTGGAAGCTGCGCTGCAGAGCGATTTCGGTGTGACGCTGCCAATCCAGCAATGGCTCGACGAAGACGATCACCTGTACGAAGAAACCCTGCGCGAGAAGCTCATGAACGAGCTCATCGCGGCGTACAACGAGAAAGAAGACCAGGCGGGCGCCGAAGCGCTGCGCAGCTTCGAGAAGCAAATCGTTCTGCGCGTTCTGGACGACCTGTGGAAAGACCACCTGTCGACCATGGACCACCTGCGTCACGGTATCCACTTGCGTGGTTATGCCCAGAAGAACCCGAAGCAGGAATACAAGCGCGAGTCCTTCACCCTGTTCTCCGAGTTGCTGGATTCGATCAAGCGCGATTCGATCCGTGTGTTGTCCCACGTTCAGGTTCGCCGCGAAGACCCGATCGAGGAGGAGCAGCGCCTGCGCCAGGAAGCCGAGGCATTGGCCGCTCGCATGCAGTTCCTGCATGAAGAGGCTCCAGGCCTGGAGCAACCGGAAGTGTTGGGCGAAGAGATTGACGTTGCGCTCGCTGCTGCACCGGTTCGCAACGAGCAGAAGCTGGGTCGCAACGAGCTGTGCTACTGCGGTTCGGGCAAAAAGTTCAAGCATTGCCACGGGCAGATTCAGTAAAACCCGTATCAAACGCTGAAATACCCGCGCCGCGACCGGCTTCTGCCGTCGCGGCGTTTTACCATTCGAACCACCGTTTCCCTTGAGCGGTGCTGACATTATTTATAAAGGAGCGCATTCATGGCTGTTGGTCTTGGTCCTTTGCCAACGTTGCACCCGGTTGCCGGTTTTGAACTCGGTATCGCCTCGGCCGGCATCAAGCGCCCGGGGCGCAAGGATGTTGTGGTCATGCGCTGTGTTGAAGGCTCCACGGTTGCCGGCGTGTTCACCTTGAACGCCTTTTGCGCCGCACCGGTGATCCTGGCCAAGCAACGCGTACAAGGCCCTGTGCGTTACCTGCTGACCAACACTGGCAATGCCAACGCCGGCACGGGCGAGCCTGGCCTGGCCGCCGCCGAGCGTACCTGCGCCAAACTGGCTGAACTGACCGGTGTCGATGCCAGCCAGGTGCTGCCGTACTCCACCGGTGTGATCGGTGAGCCGCTGCCTGTGGAGAAGATCGAAGGTGCGCTGCAAGCTGCCCTCGATGATCTGTCGATCCACAACTGGGAAGCTGCCGCCACCGGCATCATGACCACCGACACCCTGCCAAAAGGTGCCAGCCGTCAGTTCCAGCACGACGGTGTGACCGTCACCGTTACCGGCATCAGCAAAGGCGCCGGCATGATTCGTCCGAACATGGCGACGATGCTCGGCTACATCGCCACTGACGCCAAGGTTTCCCGCGACGTGTTGCAAAACCTGATGCTCGATGGCGCCAACAAGTCGTTCAACCGCATCACCATCGACGGTGATACGTCGACCAACGATTGCTGCATGCTGATCGCCACGGGGCAGGCCGCGCTGCCGGAAATCACCCGCGCCGAAGGCGAGTTGTTCGCCAAGTTGAAACAAGCGGTGTTCGAAGTGTGCATGGACGTGGCCCAGGCCATCGTCCGCGATGGCGAAGGCGCGACCAAGTTCGTCACCGTTGAAGTCAACGGCGGCGGCAATCACCAGGAGTGCCTGGACGTCGGCTACACCGTGGCTCACTCGCCGCTGATCAAGACCGCACTGTTTGCTTCCGACCCGAACTGGGGCCGTATCCTGGCCGCTGTTGGCCGTGCCGGCGTTCCGGACCTGGACGTGAGCAAGATCGACGTATTCCTCGGTGAAGTGTGCATTGCCAGCCGTGGTGCGCGCGCGGCAACCTACACCGAAGCCCAGGGCGCGGCGGTGATGCAGCAGGAAGAAATCACCATCCGTATCGAGCTGGGGCGTGGCGATTGCAGCGAAACCATCTGGACCACCGACCTGTCCCACGAATACGTGAAGATCAACGCCGAGTACCGTACTTGATACACGGTTGAAGACCGAGTCGTCCCATTCGCGAGCAAGCCCGCTCCCACAGGTTTTGTGGGCGCCACAAATCTACTGTGGGAGCGGGCTTGCTCGCGAAGGCTGACGACCAGACGCTGGATATTCTTGCTTGTTACCCTGACGAGAAGGCACCCCGAACATGAGCCTGCACCTGATCATCGGCGACAAACTGCTTTCTTCCTGGTCCCTGCGCGGCGCCCTGGCTCTGGATCTGACCGGCGCGGCCTACACCGAAGAACTGATCAAGCTGAACCAGCCGGACACCCGCGAGCGTCTGCTCAAGCATTCGCCGACTGGCAAGGTCCCGCTGCTGAAAACCGGACACGGCACCATCGCCGACTCCCTGGCGATTGCCGAATACCTGGCAGAACAGTTCCCGGGACTCTGGCCGAAAGACATTGCCGCCCGCGCCCAGGCGCGCTCGGCGTGTGCGCAAATGCATAGCGGATTCTTCGCCATGCGCGGCAACATGCCGTTTGACCTGAGCCATGACGCCCCTTTGTCGCCGGTTCCGGCTGACGTTCAGGCCGACATCGAACGCATGTCGGCACTGTGGGCCGAGTGCCGCGCTGCCGCGACTGAAGCCGGGCCGTACCTGTTTGGTCGTATCAGTCTGGCTGACGTGTTCTTTGCACCGATTGCCGTGCGCCTGCGCACCTATCAGGTGAAACTGTCTGCCATCGACGAAGCCTATGTCGAGACCCTCTACCAATGGCCGGCGTTCAAGGCCTGGCAGAAGGCCGGACTGGAGGAGTTGCA
Organism: Pseudomonas sp. WT-JTC; assembly: GCF_056711565.1. NCBI lineage: Bacteria > Pseudomonadati > Pseudomonadota > Gammaproteobacteria > Pseudomonadales > Pseudomonadaceae > Pseudomonas > Pseudomonas sp. WT-JTC. The sequence goes on along the minus strand of NZ_CM160042.1, from coordinate 5,327,657 downwards.
AAGGTGAAACGAGTTCATGTCGCCGCTGCCGTCATCCGCGATGGCAGTGGCCAGATCCTGATCGCCCGACGTGCCGACTCACAGCACCAGGGCGGCCTGTGGGAGTTTCCCGGGGGCAAGGTCGAGGCCGACGAGTCGGTCGAAACCGCACTGGCCCGCGAACTCCATGAAGAACTGGGCATCGTGGTCGGCGCGGCGCGCCCGCTGATCAGGATTCGGCACGATTACCCGGACAAGCAGGTGTTGCTGGATGTCTGGGAGGTTTCGGCGTTTACCGGTGAGCCCCACGGTGCCGAGGGACAGCCGCTGGCCTGGGTTGCACCGCGTGATTTGTCGAATTACCAGTTCCCGGCGGCCAATCAGCCGATCGTCGCGGCTGCAAAATTACCGGCTCAGTACTTGATCACCCCGGAGGACCTGGAAACTCCAGCGTTGCTGCGTGGTATTCAGAAGGCCATTGCTGGCGGCATCAAGCTTATCCAATTGCGTGCACCAAACGGTTACGACCCGAAATATCGTGACCTGGCTGTCGATGCGGTGGGTTTGTGTGCCGGCAAGGCGCAATTGATGATCAAGGGGCCGTTCGAATGGCTGGGCGACTTTCCGGCTGCGGGTTGGCACATTACCTCGGCGCAGCTGCGCAAATACGCAGCGGCCGGGCGACCGCTACCGGCATCGCGCTGGCTGGCGGCGTCGTGCCATAACGCTGAAGAGCTGGCGCTGGCTGAACAGATGGGGGTGGATTTCGTGACCCTGTCGCCGGTTCAACCGACCCTGACTCACCCTGGCGCCGAGCCGTTGGGTTGGGAACAGGCCTCGAGCTTGATCGAGGGGTTCAGCAAACCGGTGTTCCTGCTTGGTGGTGTAGGCCCGTCGGAGGTCGAGAAAGCCTGGGCTGCGGGTGCGCAGGGGGTGGCAGGTATTCGGGCGTTTTGGCCTGAGGCCTGATTCTAGCGGCCCCTTCGCGGGAAGGCCCGCTCCCACAGGTTTTGTGAGCGCCACAGACCTACTGTGGGAGCGGGCTTGCTCGCGAAGGGGGCCTGGCAGGCGCCGACTAAACCTCAGGTTTCGCCGCAGGCTGCCAAAGAATCTCCGCCACTCCCTGTCGCTTGGCAATCAACCGCGCGGCAACAAACAACAAATCCGACAACCGATTGATGTACGCCAGGCCAACCCCGGCCAATGGCTCAATCGCATTGAGTTGCTGACACCGCCGCTCTGCGCTGCGCGCCAGGCTGCGGCAGACATGAGCCTGGGCAATCAGCGTCGAGCCGCCGGGCAGGATGAAATTTTCCAGCGGCCCCAACTCTTCATTCCACACATCGATCGCGGCTTCCAGGCGTTCGATTTCCGCTGCATTCAACGCCTGATACACCGGCATCGCCAGTTCGCCACCGAGGTCGAACAAACGGTGCTGGCAAGGCGCCAAAACATCGATCACTTCCTGCAAACCTGAAAAGTCATGCGTTTGCGCCGCCAACCCGGCCAGCAACACGCCCACCTGACTGTTCAGCGTATCGACTTCGCCAATGGCCTCGATCCGCGGGTGATCCTTGGGCACGCGACGGCCATCGCCCAGCCCGGTCTCGCCTTTGTCGCCAGTGCGGGTGTAAATCTTCGATAAACGAAAGCCCATGGTTACCTCGATAGCAGATTGAGTTCTTGCGAGACAGGCGGTGTGCTCGCCAGGGGCAGGCGCAAGGTGAAGCAAGTGCCTTGGCCCAGGGTCGATTGCACTTCCATCTGCCCTTTGTGGTTATTGGTGATGATGAAGTACGACACCGACAGCCCAAGTCCGGTGCCCTGGCCGATTTCCTTGGTGGTGAAGAAGGGTTCGAAGGTCCGTTTGCGCACGTTCTCGCTCATGCCGATGCCGTTGTCCTCGACCTGGATTTCCGCCCACGGCGGATTCAGCCTGGTGCGCAGGATGATCCGTCCCGGCTCGCTGTCGTCTTCGCGCTGGTGAATGGCTTGCGCGGCGTTTTTCAACAGGTTGAGCAGCACTTGCTCCAGTTCGTTGGCGGTGCCGGGAACCGGTCCCAGCGCCGGATCGAACTGACGAATGATGGCCTGGCCCTTGAAGTCGAAGCCTATTGCCAGGTCGAAATCGTTACCGGCGATCTCCACCGCCTGGTCGATCAGTGCGGGCAGATCGCAGGGGGCCATCTGGCGGGTGCTGCGACGGCTGAAGCTGAGCATGTGGGTCACGATTTTGGCGGCCCGGGCACCGGCCTGCTGGATGCCGTCGAGCAACTGTGGCACTTCACGGATTTGCAGATACTGATTGACCGTCGCCAGTTCGATTCCGGCCTGTTCGGCCACTTCAAGGTTCTTCGGCAGATCAGGGGACAGGCGTCGACGAATGTTTTGCACGTTGTGCAGGATCGCACCCAGCGGGTTGTTGATCTCGTGGGCCATGCCGGCGGCAAGCCCCCCGACCGAAAGCATTTTCTCCGATTGCACCATCATCTCTTCCAGGGACAGGCGCTGGGTGATGTCGTCGATCCGGATCACCACGCCGCGCCCGGCACCGCCCATCAATGGGTAGAAAGTCAGGGCGTAGTGGCGGGGTTCGTCGTCCTTGAGCCAGGTGACACGTTCGATTTTGGCCACCGTATGCTGCTCGACCGTCTGCTTGAGTTGCGGCAGAAACGGCTTCAGTGGTTCGAAGGCAAGGAAGATGGGCTGGTTCAGGGCTTCATCGAGGCGTGTGCCGGACAGGGCGCTGGCTTCCTGGTTCCATTGCGTCACGTAGAGCTGTTCGTCGAGGGCGATCAGCGCCGACGGCATGGAGTCGATGATGCTGTTGAGGTAGTTCTGGAAGCCGGTGAGCTTTTTCTCGATCTTGCTGCGCACCTGGACTTCGAGCTCCAGTTTGCGGTTGGTATGGCGAGTTTCTTCGGCCAGACCCTGGGCCTGGTCGTAGGCCGCCTGGGAGTCGTCCCGAGCCCGCTTGAGTTGCTGCTCCCTGGCCTCGATTCGCGAGAGCATGGTGTTGAACGCCTCGGCGAGGCTGCCGATTTCATCGTGGTTTCCTCGTGAAGCGCGCAGTGCGTAGTTTTCTTCACGGGTTACCTGGCGGGACAACTCTTCGAGCTGGTGGATCGGCCGGGTAATCAGGCGCTTGATCTGGCGGGCAATGATCAGCCACAGCAACACGCTGAAGATCAGAATGCCCAGGCTGGCCGTCAGGGTCCCGGTGTAGAACGCCATTGGCAGTTCGCTCGTGGCCACCAGCAGCAAGTGCCCTGGTGCAGTGCCGGGGCGGGGCAGGGTGATGACTTGATTGGTGCGAAACTCGGTGGCCTGCCAGTCTTCGACATGGCGGAAACGCTTCGGCAGTTCCAGGTTGTCGCCATGCTGCAATTGCGCCAGTTGCTCGCCCTTGCCGTCATACAGGGCTGCCGCACGCAGCGGCGAATAGCTGTTGAGTTCCTGTAGCAGGCGCTCGGCGCTTTGTGGTGACGCCAGGGCTTCGGAGGCCAGGCTCGGGTTGGATACCAGTCGGCCGATGGTCTGCAGGGCTTGGGGTGCCATGCTTTCCTGGGAGATGTAGTACGCGGCGCTGATAAAGGTCAGGTTGGCAACCAGCAGGACGGTGACCATCAGTACCAGCAGGGCGGCCAGCAGTTTCTGGCCGACGGGCAGGTTTTCAAGGCGCTGGCGCAATGGCATCGGATTCATCGCAAAAAAGGAACAAGTGGCCAGCGTAGCCGCTGCTCAGTCGCTGGGCAATCCAAGGCTGTGCAGGCGAGCAATCAACCTTGACTCAAGCTGATTGAGGTGAGGCAGGTTCAGTTGATGACGCCCGGCAACTTTACAGGCGTAACCCAGCAGGTAGCTGATTTCTGTGCGGCGCTGGCTGGTGACGTCCTGATGCATCGAGGAGTAGTTGGCAGCAGTGGCGTGGATCACCCGTTCGACTTCCTGCTGCAGGTTTTCGGCCGCTGCCGGCTGACCACAACGCTCAAGCAACTCCACCAGTTCGCCGCACAGGGTGGCGACTTCGCAGTGATGTTGCTGTAAACCACCGTTGCGGCAGTCGTGCAGCACCGTCAGCGGATTGATCGCACAGTTAAGCGCAAGTTTGCGCCACAGCCTGGTCAGGATTTCGGTGCTCCACTCGTGGGGGATGCCGGCAGTGCTCAGGTCATCGAGCCAGATCGGCGCGACGGGATGGCTCGCATCCCCCAGCCAGGTGAAGCCATGCCCGGCAAACACCACGCGCCAATCGCCATCGCGGAAGGCCCCTTCGGTGCTCGACGCATAGATGCAGCGTGCCTGAGGAACCTGTGCGGCCACCGCTTCCTGACTGCCCAGGCCATTTTGCAGCAGAATCAGTTCGGCGTCTGGGGCCAGGCGTGGCGCCAGTCGGGCCACCGCACCTTCGGTATCGTAGGCTTTGCATGCCACCAGCAGGCGGTTGATCGGTTGGCTGCTGTCGGCTGTCTCGGCGGGCACGGCATAGTGTTGCGCCTCGCCGTGTTCCACCAGTGTCAATCCACCGGCTGCCTCATAGGCCTGCAGTCTCGCGGTGTCCCGCAGGATCAACCTGACCGGCACTCCAGCCCGTGCCAGACGTGTTGCCCATAAAGTGCCAAGGCTGCCGGCGCCCAGAACATGCCAGGTGGTAGACATCAGCTTTTTGCTCTGTTTAAGGCGTGCATCGGCAGCTCACAGTGAATGATGGGAAAGACCCGTTATAATCAGCGCGGATTTTAACCGCAAGCCAGGCGTGCTCCATCAGCACGCCTTTAAATTTGGAGAGATTACATGCCGTCGTTCGACGTGGTATCCGAACTGGACAAACACGAAGTCACCAACGCGGTCGAGAACGCCGTCAAGGAACTCGATCGTCGTTATGACCTGAAAGGCAAAGGCAGCTTCGAGTTCAAGGAAAAAGACCTGACCGTCAACCTGACCGCCGAGGCGGATTTCCAGCTCGAAGCAATGATTGAGATCCTCAAGCTGGCGCTGGTCAAGCGCAAAATCGACGTGCAGTGCCTTGAAGTCAAGGACGCGTTCGCTTCGGGCAAGCTGATGAAGCAGGAAGCGGTCCTCAAGGAAGGCATCGACAAGGAACTGGCGAAGAAGATCGTCGCTCATGTTAAGGACGCCAAGCTCAAGGTCCAGGCTGCCATTCAGGGCGAGCAGGTACGTATTACCGGTAAAAAGCGCGATGACCTGCAAGAAGCCATTGCAGTGCTGCGGGCCAAGGAATTCGGTATGCCGCTGCAGTTCAACAACTTCCGCGACTGATCTTGTACGCGGGAACCTCTTGGCGTTTGCGACGTCGCAGGCCCAGGCAACGGCAGAAACGATTGAGCTCGTCGCGGTTCAATCTTTCTGCCGCTTTTTTTATGCATGCCGGATAGCCGGAAAAGGAGCAAGCAGATGGACTTAAATGCTGAGGTAGACAACCTGGTCAAGGTCTCCCAGACCTGGATCCCGATGATCATGGAGTACGGCAGTCGTGTACTGCTGGCGGTCATCACCCTGGCCATCGGCTGGTGGCTGATCAACAAAGTCACGAAAAAGCTCGGCGGCCTGATCGCATTGCGTAATGCCGACCTGGCGCTGCAAGGCTTTATCAGCAGCCTGGCGAACATCATCCTCAAGATCCTGCTGATCGTCAGCGTGGCCTCGATGATCGGTGTGGAAACCACTTCGTTTGTAGCGGCGATTGGTGCGGCGGGCCTGGCCATTGGCCTGGCCTTGCAGGGCAGCCTGGCGAACTTCGCGGGCGGCGTGCTGATTTTGCTGTTCCGTCCGTTTCGTATTGGTGACTGGATCGAGGCTCAAGGTGTCGCCGGTACTGTCGACAGCATCCAGATTTTCCATACCGTACTGCGTACCGGTGACAACAAAACCATCATCGTGCCCAACGGTAATCTGTCGAACGGCATTATCACCAATACCAATCGTCAGCCGACCCGCAAAGTGGTGTTTGATGTAGGCGTCGATTACGAAGCGGACTTGCAGAAAGCCAGAGAAGTGTTGCTGGAGTTGGCCAAGGATCCGCGTGTTTTGACTGACCCGGCACCTCAGGCAGTCATTTCGACATTGGGTGACAGTTCGATCACTGTTTCCCTGCGTGTCTGGGTGAAGACGGCGGATTATTGGGATGTGATGTTCATGTTCAACGAACTATCCCGTGATCGTCTGAGAGAGGCCGGCATCGATATTCCATTTCCACAGCGGGTTATTCGCGTGGTTCAGGAATCTGCTGCGCAGTGATTGGTTTTCTGGTCAATGCCTGACTATTCGGTCAGGCATGTTCTGCATGGATCTGATGTTTTAAACACACTGTTGTCACACCAACGAAAAAGGCCCATCCGAAGATGGGCCTTTTTTTGATTACCGCAAACTAACTTTCTGTGATTACAGAATGTTGAGCGGGTAGTCGGTGATCAGGCGGAACTCAGAGATATCGCCTTCGCCTTCGTCAGCATTGGCGGTGTGCCATGCTTGACGGATGCGGAACGACAGATCCTTGGCTGGGCCGGATTGAATGACGTACTTGGCTTCCACGTTGGTTTCGTGGTGTTTGCCGTCTGCACCGTACAGACCGGTGTAGGTGCTGTTCGATGGAGTGTTGGTACCGTCGATGTTCCAACCATTCACGTAACGGACCATGAAGCTCAGGCCAGGTACGCCGTACTCGGCCATTTTCAGGTCGTAACGGGCTTGTACCGACTTCTCGCCAGGGGCGTTGAAGTCAGAGTACTGAATGGAGTTGGCGAGGAAAATCGAGTCGCCACCACGGTTGTTGTCACCCACACCGATGTAGTCGAACGGGGTATCGCCGTTGACCTTCTGGAAGGCCAGGGTCAGGGTGTGTGCTTTCAGGAACGAGTAAGCAGCGGCCAGGGAGTAGGCGGTGTTGCTGATGTCGCCTGCTTTAGCGTTACCGGTATCCTTGGTGTTGTAGATGTTACCGTCGAAGTTGATCGAGTTGTCGCCGCCCAGTGCGAGGGTGTAGTTCGCGTTGGCGTAGTACTGGTTCCAGACGTCTTCGAGCTTGGCACCGTAAAGCGATACGCTCAGGTCCGGGGTAATGCCGTACTTGCCACCGAAGTAGTCGATGGAGTTGGCTGTCACGCCAGCGTAGGTAGCGAACAGTTCGCCGTCACGAGCGTTGCGGTCCTGGCTGGTTGCCGAGTAGAAGTGACCGGCTTCGAGGTCAAGGTCTTTGACTTCGCTGCTCTGCAGTTGGATACCGCTGGCAGTTTGGTGAAGGATACGGGAACCACCTACAGCGAACACTGGAGAGGTGCTTGGCTGCATGTCGCCGATTTTCAGCTCGGTCTTGGAGATGCGGAACTTGGCGGCAGCGCCGGCTTTGCCCTGGCTGTTGTTGACTTCGCCATCAGAGTCCACGGACATGTTGCCGGAACCTGCATATTTGTCGGAACCGTCCAGTTTGATGGCCAGTTGGCCCCAAGCTTCAACGCCAACACCGATCAGGCCTTGGGTGTAGCCCGAGCTGTACATGCCCTGGATGCCCTGGGTCCAGTCTTTGTCATCGACTGCGCCGTTTTTCTTGTTACGGTTGTAGTAGTAGTTGCGAACCAGCAAGTCGAGTTTGCTGTCTTCAACGAAACCTTTGGCTTCGGCCTGGTCGCTTACGAAAGGTGCGGCTACTGCCAACTGAGTACTGGCTGCTGCTGCAACTGCCAGTGCGATCATGCTCCACTTCATCACGCGCATCGTGATTTGCTCCTTTGGTTTTAGAAGAGTACTGCCGTCCCACCTGTTTTATTATCTGGGCGGCTCTTTCTTTTTGTGTCGGCGCAAACTTATATCACGCCGACAATGTTGGCGATACTTGCGTATCTAACCTTTCGCCTTCTTTACGACCCTGTCGCAAACAGCGAGATAGATGTCGCAAATTTCCAGCTCCAACGCAACCGGGCTGACAACTTTAATGCTGTTTTCTGAGCCTTGGCGCCAGTAAAAAGAGTCCTGGTGAAACGTTTGAATCTCCATCGGGCTACCTTGCCGCTGTCTTTTTTTACCTGAAGACCTCCGCTTCCAGCGGGTGTCACATCAGGTGATGTTGGGTATGAATGCAATAAGCATGCGCAAAATCCAGCTCTGTTGCATTTTTTTTCAAATTGACGGTCTGACGCTGTAAAAACCTCATAAAACCGGGGGTTCAAGCACGCTTGGTATGGGCTTGACGCCTTGCCTGGCATCATGTTGCACCCTTCTGGTCGACTGACTGACAACCAAAAATGTTACCGGTTCACCCCGCCAGTGAGTAAATGGCGGATGTCGAAGCGTTCAGCGTAGACCCACTGTGCGGTTTTGGTGCAAAAAATTTTTCGCCCCGTGCCGGGTTCATCCCGGTTGACCGCTTGTCTTGTGCGAACACTTCGTTGTGAATCAGTCATTTCGGCGTTTTTTGCCGGTTGATCGGTGCTGTCATGGTGCGCGGCAGCGAAAAATGTCTCATTCGGGAGCGGGCTGTCAGCTTTCGCTTGCGCCAGGGACCTCTGTGCAAGGTTCGCCGTGAAGCGTGCGCCGTTCGCAGGTATGCTGCCGTCCGGTCGCTTGGTGAGCTGTCCCTCCGGATGGGCGCTAAGCTGAAAAATGATGACCCGGCGGGAGTGCACGCGGTGTTTGCTTTAGATCCACGACTTCAACAAGACACGTTACCGATCGGGGACTTTCCGCTCTGCCGGTTGCTGTTGTCCAACGATTCGAACTATCCCTGGTTCATCCTGGTACCTCGCCGTGAGGCTATCAGTGAGATATTTCAGTTGGATGATGCAGATCAGCAACAGCTTTGGAAGGAGACGACGGAGCTTTCGCAAGTGCTCAAGGACTCGTTCGACGCGGACAAATTGAATGTTGCGGCGCTGGGCAATGTCGTCAGCCAGTTGCATATGCACGTGATTGTGCGCAAGCGCGAAGATGCCGCCTGGCCAGCACCGGTTTGGGGGAAACATCCGGCAAAGCCCTATGATTCGGAGCAGGTCGCCGCCATTCGCGAACGTTTGCGCCTGATATTGACCGATGATTTTACGTTTCTGGAGGGCTGAATCATGAGCCTGGAAGAACGCGTTACCGATCTGGAAAGCCGCCTGGCCTTTCAGGATGACACCGTCCAGGCATTGAATGATGTCCTGGTCGAGCAGCAACGGGTGGTCGAGCGTCTGCAACTGCAGATGGCTGCGCTGCTCAAGCGCCAGGAGGAAATGGTCGGCCAGTTCGAGTCGTTCGAAGAGGAAGCGCCGCCGCCGCACTATTGAGCGACGCACAGGCATGAAAAAACCGCGGACAGCTCGGCTGTGCGCGGTTTTTTTCAGCTTTGAATCAGCGACGTGGCAGTGCGGCGATCACGTCTTCGGCTTGCAGGCCCTTGTCACGATTCATGACAGAGAACTCCACGCGCTGGCCTTCTACCAGAACGCGGTGACCTTCACCGCGAATGGCCCGGAAGTGGACGAAGATATCGTCGCCGGAGTCGCGGGAAATGAAGCCGAAGCCTTTGGATGTGTTGAACCATTTTACGGTGCCGGTATCGCGGTTGCTCATGTCGTAGCTTGGCGAGGCGGTGGCTGGTGACGATTTGTAGAAGCTGATACCCAGATGCAGGGCAATAGCGATCAGGGCTGCGACCAGGCTGAACAGAACGGCGGGTTGACCGGCGATGACAGGCATCGGTGCGATCAGTGTCAGGGTTTGCAGGACTACCGCCAGGACCAGCAGGGCGCTGACCAGGTTTTGCAGTTGGTGGCGCGGACCTTTGTTCCAGTAAGGGATGACAGGTGCAAGTGTGAGATTGAGCAGGCCGAAAAAGGCCAGGTACAGCGCATCAGGTTGTTGCAGGTAAGGTAAGGCTTCGGATTGCAGGCTAGGGACAAAGGACAGCAGCAAGGCCGCAGCGCCTATCAGCAGATGGACGATTTTCAACATTTTGATTAACTCACGTTAAGACAGTTCACAAGGAAGAGCTGATGGCGCACGGTTCGCTTCAAAACAATAAAGAGGCGTTGGACACGTGCCCGATATCAGCCTATGCGCCATACCGGGAAAAATAGGTGCTGGCGACACGCCGTCTATTTAACAGCAAAGCGGCAGGCTACTCAAATCAGGGCGTCCGGCGGCTCTTTTGGAGCGAATGGCCGCAGGTTGCCCGAAGTTTCGCGGCTGCGGTAAGGCGGCAGGCTTGCCGGGGTGGTTCGGCACCCATTACTCGACAAGGTCAGTGACGAACTTGCGGTTGAGGTGTTGATCCAGTGCATGCAGGTGCATGAAAAAAACGGCCTGGATGCTTCGCACTCTACTTTCCTACACCATTCGATACTGTGCATCTGAAGGGGGCGTCACTTTGCTGTGTGGGAAATTGTCCGGAGTAGGACGTTCTCCACGGTCTGCCAAAAGTTGTTGGCTTATCCTACGTCGGCGGCCATAAAGTCGTCTGGATATACCTTTGCACCTGCGTTTTTATAAGTCGGCAGACAGTTGCTCTTAATCAAACCAGGATGGCAAAGGAGTGTCAGCGTTATGGTTTATGAAAGGCATGAAGAGGGGCGATACGGTTCGCGCAGGGATGTAAGGGTTGACCCGTTCGTTCGCGAGTTCGATATGGGGCTGGCCCAGCCTTTGTCCCGCTCCGTACGATTGAATGGCTTCGCCACCTGTTTGCGGCTTGAGCAGGTTTATTGGGATATTTTGGCGGAGATGGCCCGGGTCAACGGTTGCTCGGTCAGTAGCCTGTTATCTCATCTGGATCGCGAGGTTCACTTGCGCCACGGCGGAGTCAGGAATTTCAGCGGATTGGTGCGGGTTGTCTGTGTCGTGCACAGTCTCAAGGAAGGCGGGTGCATCGGCACGGCCTAGTCTGGACGGCGAAAGCAGCAGAGTGTCGGCCTGTGCAGTCTTACGGCTGCACAGGCCGCATTTAATGGATATAATCCCGCTCTTTGCCGCAAAACCCTGCGTGTGCGGTAGCAATCTGATCGCCGAGACAACCTCCATGCCGATGTACGATTATCAATGTGCTTCCTGTGGTCATCAGTTGGAAGCCATTCAAAAGATCAGCGATGCACCGCTGGTCGACTGCCCTGCCTGTCAGGCGCCAGAGCTTAAAAAAATGCTGTCCATGCCGGGCTTTCGCCTTAGCGGCACGGGTTGGTACGAAACCGATTTCAAGACCGGTTCCAAGAAGAACCTGGCCGGCGGCGACAAAGCTGACTAAGGTCCTGAGCCTGAGTTGAACAACACGCGTGCTCTTGCATCACCCGACGACTTTTTAAAGGCGGGGCTGCTGTAGGATCTCCAACCGAATTTCGAATTACGAGAAGTGAAACCACGACCATGATGCGCAGCCATTATTGCGGCCAACTGAACGAAAGCCTGGACGGCCAGGAAATTACCCTTTGCGGATGGGTCCATCGTCGCCGTGACCACGGTGGGGTGATTTTCCTCGATATCCGTGATCGTGATGGTCTGGCCCAGGTCGTGTTCGATCCGGACCGCGCTGAAACCTTCGCCGCAGCCGACCGCGTGCGCAGCGAATACGTCGTGAAGATCACCGGCAAGGTTCGCCTGCGTCCGGCCGGTGCGACCAACGCCAACATGGCGTCGGGCATGATCGAAGTCCTCGGCTATGAGCTGGAAGTGCTGAACGAATCGGAAACCCCGCCGTTCCCATTGAACGAGTTCTCCGACGTCGGCGAAGAAACCCGCCTGCGCTATCGTTTCCTCGACCTGCGTCGTCCGGAAATGGCCGAGAAGCTGCGTCTGCGTTCGCGCATGACCACCAGCATCCGCCGCTTCCTCGACGAGAACGGCTTCCTCGACGTAGAAACGCCGATCCTGACCCGCGCCACCCCTGAAGGCGCGCGCGACTACCTGGTGCCGAGCCGTACTCACGCCGGTTCGTTCTTCGCCTTGCCGCAATCGCCGCAGCTGTTCAAGCAACTGCTGATGGTGGCCGGCTTCGACCGTTACTACCAGATCGCCAAGTGCTTCCGTGACGAAGACCTGCGTGCCGACCGCCAGCCGGAATTCACCCAGATCGACATCGAGACCAGCTTCCTCGATGAAAAAGACATCATGGGCCTGACCGAAGCCATGATCCGCAACCTGTTCAAGGAAGTGCTGGATCTGGAATTCGGCGATTTCCCGCACATGACCTTCGAAGAAGCCATGCGCCGCTACGGTTCCGACAAGCCAGACCTGCGTAACCCGCTGGAACTGGTTGACGTTGCCGACCAGCTCAAGGAAGTCGACTTCAAGGTGTTCAGCGGCCCGGCCAATGACCCGAAATGCCGCATCGCTGCCTTGCGCGTTCCAGGCGGGGCAAGCATGCCGCGCAAGCAGATCGACGATTACACCAAGTTTGTCGGTATCTACGGTGCCAAGGGCCTGGCGTACATCAAGGTCAACGAGCGCGCCAATGGCGTCGAAGGCCTGCAGTCGCCAATCGTGAAGAACATTCCTGAAGCCAACCTGAACGTGATCCTCGATCGCGTCGGTGCGGTCGACGGCGATATCGTGTTCTTCGGCGCCGACAAGGCGAAGATCGTCAGCGAAGCCCTGGGCGCACTGCGGATCAAGCTTGGCCACGACCTGGACCTGCTGACCTGCAAGTGGGCACCAATGTGGGTCGTCGACTTCCCGATGTTCGAAGAGAACGACGACGGCAGCTTCACCGCCTTGCACCACCCGTTCACCGCACCGAAGTGCACCCCGCAAGAGCTGGAAGCCAATCCGGCTGGCGCACTGTCCCGTGCCTACGACATGGTGTTGAACGGCACCGAACTGGGTGGCGGATCGATCCGTATCCACCGCAAGGAGATGCAGCAGTCGGTGTTCCGCCTGCTGGGCATCAACGAAGCGGAACAGGAAGAGAAATTCGGCTTCCTGCTCGACGCCCTGAAATACGGCGCACCGCCGCACGGTGGCCTGGCCTTCGGTCTGGACCGTCTGGTGATGCTGATGACCGGCGCCCAGTCGATCCGTGAAGTGATCGCCTTCCCGAAAACCCAGAGCGCGGCAGATGTCATGACTCAGGCGCCGGGCCAGGTGGACGCCAAGGCATTGCGCGAACTGCACATTCGTCTGCGCGAAACGCCCAAGGCTGAGTAAGCTTGACCTGAAGGGCGCATCTCGGGATGCGCCCTTTCCTTTTAGGCAGAGTTGTTCAAGACTTTTGTTTGTCGGCTGGCGCAATGCAGCGTAGCGGGCAATGTTTCAAAGAGAATTCGGAGCGAGTTATGGCAGGTCATTCCAAGTGGGCGAACATCAAGCACCGCAAAGAACGTCAGGATGCCAAGAGGGGCAAGATCTTCACCAAGTGGATTCGTGAGCTGACCGTTGCTGCCCGTCAGGGCGGTGGCGACCCGGGCTCCAACCCACGCCTGCGTCTGGCCCTGGACAAGGCCCTGGGTGCCAACATGAGTCGCGACATCATCGACCGTGCTGTCGCCCGCGGTACCGGCGCAGCCGACACGGACGACGTGGTCGAACTGACCTACGAGGGTTACGGTCCGGGTGGCGTGGCGGTGATGGTCGAATGCATGACCGACAACCGTAACCGCACCGCAGCCGCTGTTCGTCACGCGTTCAGCAAGTGCGGTGGCAACCTCGGGACTGACGGTTCGGTGGCCTATCTGTTCGAACGCAAGGGGCAGATCTCCTTCGCTGCCGGCGTTGACGAAGACGCGCTGATGGAAGCGGCCATGGAAGCCGACGCCGATGACGTGGTGACCAATGAAGACGGTTCGATCGACGTTTTCACCTCGTTCGCCGGCTTCTATTCCGTGCGTAACGCACTGGAAGCGGCGGGTTTCAAGGGTGATGACGCGGAAATCGTCATGTTGCCGACCACCAGTGCCGAACTCGATCTGGAAGGTGCCGAGAAAGTCCTCAAGCTGATCGATATGCTCGAAGACCTGGATGACGTGCAAAACGTCTATTCCAATGCGGAAATTCCGGAATCGGTGGCCGCACAGCTAGGCTAAAGGGCAACAATGTCCCATGTGGGAGCGGGCTTGCTCGCGAACGCGGATTTGCAGGCAACGTTGTTGCTGAATATGAAACCGCTTTCGCGAGCAAGCCCGCTCCCACATTTGTTATTCGTTGTATTGAATATCGTGCTTTTACTGAGCCTGCAGGCGTTATGACTTTAATTCTTGGTATCGACCCCGGTTCGCGCATCACCGGTTACGGTGTGGTTCGTGATACCGGCCGTGGCTGTGAGTACGTCGCCTCCGGTTGTATCCGCACCGGTGCCGGCGAGCTGCATGAGCGACTGCAGATTGTCTATCGTGGGGTGCGGGAGATCATTCAGACTTACCATCCGGTGACCATGGGGATCGAAAAGGTGTTCATGGCCCGTAACGCCGATTCCGCCCTGAAGCTGGGGCAGGCCCGTGGTGCTGCGATCGTGGCAGGTGCCGAGGAAAGCCTGGAAATTGCCGAATACACCGCAACCCAGGTCAAGCAGGCCGTCGTCGGTACCGGTGCGGCCAATAAGGAGCAGGTGCAGATGATGGTCATGCACATGCTCAAGCTGACCAGCAAGCCGCAGATCGATGCTTCGGACGCCCTGGCCATTGCCATCTGCCATGCTCATACCCGTTCCAGTCTGTTGCCCCATGGCCTGGGAGCAGCACGCAGTCGTGGCGGGCGCCTGCGTCTCTGATAGCATCAGCAAGCATTTTTATGGAGTGGGGGCGTTTCGCCTGGGTTGTCGGCGATATTCCCTCGCTCTATCAGTCGCTGGCCCAGAGCTGGCCAACGCTCAAGGATTTGTAACGTGATTGGACGTTTGCGCGGCACCCTGGCTGAGAAGCAGCCTCCACATCTGATTCTGGATGTAAATGGCCTGGGCTATGAACTTGAAGTGCCCATGACGACTCTTTACCGCTTGCCGTCGGTCGGTGAACCGCTGACCTTGCACACCCATTTGGTCGTGCGCGAAGACGCACAGTTACTTTATGGTTTTGTCGGCAAGCGTGAGCGCGATTTCTTTCGCGAATTGATCCGCCTCAACGGTGTCGGGCCGAAACTGGCGCTGGCCTTGATGTCGAGCCTGGAAGTCGATGAACTGGTTCGTTGCGTACAGTCCCAGGACACTTCGGCGCTGACCAAGGTCCCGGGTGTCGGCAAGAAAACCGCCGAACGCTTGCTGGTCGAACTCAAGGATCGCTTCAAGGCCTGGGAAACCGTACCGGCCATGTTCGCCCTGGTGCCTAACCAGCCGGATGGACCCGCTCCGGTGAACACTGCCGAAAATGACGCCGTCAGCGCCTTGATTTCCCTGGGCTACAAACCCCAGGAAGCCAGCAAGGCAGTGTCTGCGATCAAGGAGAAAGGTTTGAGCAGTGAAGACATGATCCGCCGCGCCTTGAAGGGAATGATCTAAGTGATTGAAGCTGATCGTCTGATCGCTGCCACGCACAGCCCGCGTGAGCGCGAAGAAGTCCAGGACCGGGCGATTCGCCCGGTCAGCCTGGCCGAATACATTGGCCAGCCGACCGTTCGCGAGCAGATGGAGTTGTTCATTCAAGCTGCTCGCGGTCGTAACGAGTCCCTGGATCACACGCTGATCTTCGGGCCCCCCGGCCTTGGCAAGACCACCCTCGCCAACATCATCGCCCAGGAAATGGGGGTGTCGATCAAGAGCACCTCGGGGCCCGTGCTGGAGCGGCCGGGTGACCTCGCGGCGCTGTTGACCAACCTTGAGCCTCACGATGTGCTGTTCATCGATGAAATCCATCGTCTGTCGCCCATCGTCGAGGAGGTGTTGTACCCGGCCATGGAGGATTTCCAGCTCGACATCATGATCGGGGAGGGCCCGGCCGCGCGTTCGATCAAACTGGATCTGCCGCCTTTCACCCTGGTCGGCGCAACGACGCGGGCGGGGATGCTCACCAACCCCTTGCGTGACCGTTTCGGGATCGTCCAGCGCCTGGAGTTCTACAACAACGCCGATCTGTCGACCATTGTCAGCCGCTCGGCAAGCATCCTTGGTTTGCCGCTGGATCCGGAGGGCGCCTTCGAAATCGCCCGCCGCGCCCGTGGCACGCCACGGATTGCCAACCGACTGCTGCGCCGGGTGCGCGATTTCGCTGAAGTTCGCGCCAAGGGGCATATCACCAAGCCGATCGCCGACCTCGCGCTGAACCTGCTGGACGTCGACGAGCGCGGCTTCGATCACCAGGACCGGCGCCTGTTGCTGACCATGATCGAGAAGTTCGACGGCGGGCCGGTCGGGGTCGACAGCCTGGCCGCCGCCATCAGCGAAGAGCGTCACACCATTGAAGACGTGCTGGAGCCTTACCTGATCCAGCAGGGCTACATCATGCGCACGCCACGGGGACGGGTGGTGACGCGCCATGCCTACCTGCATTTCGGTTTAAACATTCCGTCACGATTGGGCGAAATGCCCGTGGCAGACGAGTTCCTCGATGCCAGTGACGATTAATTAACGTTGCGTGCTGATTTTTTCGGGCAATGTAGGGTCCCAGGACCGTACTTTCACGAGAAAGCCGCAGATCAATGAAAAACAGTTGCCTGGCCGGATTGGCAACCTGAGGAGTAAGCACTAGAGTATGCGCGCGCAAAACGGGCTTGAGCCTTTCGCACATCGTTGTCGCGTTTATTACGAGGACACCGATGCGGGCGGCATCGTGTATTACGTCAATTACCTCAAGTTTATGGAACGGGCTCGAACCGAGCGGCTACGAGATCTGGGCTTTGCCCAATCGCAGCTGGCAGGGGAGGACCTGTTGTTCGTCGTGCATTCCAGCGAAGCGCGCTACCACGCGCCGGCGCGACTGGATGACGAACTGCTGGTAAGCGCTGAAGTAATCGAATTGAACCGTGCCAGCCTGCGCTTCAAACAGCAGGTCAGGCGGGCAACGGATAATGCGCTGCTCTGCGAAGGGCAGTTTTTGGTGGCCTGTGTGCGCACCGACAGTTTGAAACCCCGGGCCATTCCCGAAGCTCTGCGAGCGGCCTTTGCCGACGTGAGCGGCGCGGGTACACACTCAAAGCAGGAGATAAAGCGTGGAAGCTAACGTCGTCGACCATTCCTCCATGTGGAGCCTGGTCAGCAATGCCAGTATCGTGGTGCAACTGGTAATGCTGACCCTGGTAGCCGCATCGGTGACCTCGTGGATCATGATCTTTCAGCGCAGCAACCTGCTGCGCGCCGGTCGACGTGCCCTGGAGAGCTTTGAAGAGCGCTTCTGGTCGGGTATCGACCTGTCCAAGCTGTACCGTCAGGCCGGCAGCAACCCGGACCCTGATTCGGGTGTCGAGCAAATCTTCCGTGCCGGCTTCAAGGAATTCTCCCGTCTGCGCCAGCAGTCAGGCGTTGATCCGGAAGCGGTCATGGAAGGCGTGGCCCGTGCCATGCGCGTCGCCATTTCCCGCGAAGAAGAAAAGCTCGAGCAGAGCCTGCCCTTCCTGGCCACCGTCGGTTCCGTCAGCCCGTACATCGGTCTGTTCGGTACCGTCTGGGGGATCATGAACTCCTTCCGTGGTCTGGCAACCGCCCAGCAAGCGACCCTGGCCACTGTGGCCCCGGGTATCGCCGAAGCACTGATCGCCACGGCCATCGGTCTGTTCGCTGCCATTCCAGCCGTTATCGCCTACAACCGTTTTGCTGCTCGCAGCGAAACCCTGCTGGGCCGCTACTACACCTTCGCCGACGAGTTCCAGGCGATCCTGCACCGCAAAGTGCACACCAGCGAAGAATAAGCAGGTAATTTCCAATGGCTTTAATCGCTCGAGCTCGCAAAAAGCGCAAGCCGGTCGCCGAGATGAACGTGGTGCCTTACATCGACGTGATGTTGGTGCTGCTGGTCATCTTCATGGTGACCGCGCCGATGCTCAATCAGGGCGTGAAAGTTGATCTGCCCAAGGTTTCCAGCGAAGCCTTGCCGCAGGACAACAACACCCAGGTCCTGACCATTTCCATCAAATCCGACAAGACCTACTACTGGAACCTTGGTAGCGAAGTCGACACGGACAAGCAGCAAGACCGGGCCATGACGTTGCCGCAGATGACTGACGCCGTGACCAAGATCATTCGCGTCGGCAATGAAAACGGCAAGCACACCCAAGTCTTCATTCGCGGTGACAAATCCGTCGATTACGGTTCTGTCATGGGGGCCATGGGCGGGTTGCAGAAAGCCGGGGTCGGTAATGTTGGCTTGATTACCGAGGCGCCCTGATGCAGCAACAGCGAGAGCCGTCCGCCTCGGAAAGCTACTTCTGGCCTAGTGTCTGGGCGATTGGCTTGCACGTGCTGGTGTTCGGCATGCTGTTCGTCAGTTTTGCCTTTACCCCGGAACTGCCGCCGGCCAAGCCGATTGTCCAGGCGACCTTGTACCAGCTGAAATCGAAAAGTCGGGCGACCACCCAGACCAATCAGAAGATTGCCGGTGAAGCGCAGAAATCTGCTGCGCGTCAGACCGAAGTCGAACAGTTGGAACAGAAAAAGGTCGAGCAGGAAGCGGTGAAGGCCGCGGAACAAAAGAAAGAAGAGGCGGCTCAAAAGGCCGAGGAAGCCAAGAAGGCCGACGAAGCCAAGAAAGCGGACGAGGCGAAAAAGGCTGATGAAGCCAAGAAAGCCGACGATGCGAAGAAAGCCGCGGAAGCCAAGAAGGCAGAAGAGAAACAATTGGCTGATATAGCCAAGAAGAAAGCTGAAGAAGAAGCCAAGAAAGCTGCTGAAGAAGAGGCCAAGAAAGCGGCCGCTGAAGAAGCCAAGAAGAAGATCGTCGAAGACGCGAAGAAGAAAGCCGCGGAAGACGCCAAGAAGAAAGCCGAGGCTGAAGAGGCGAAGAAGAAGGTCGCCGAGGAAGCGAAGAAGAAAGCTGCTGCCGATGCTGCGAAGAAGAAATCGCAGGATGCGGCACGTAAGTCCGCCGAAGACAAAAAGGCTCAGGCCCTGGCAGATTTGCTTTCCGACACGCCGCAGCGTCAGCAGGCCTTGGCCGATGAGCAGGGTGACGAAGTCGCCGGCAGTTTCGATGACCTGATTCGAATACGTGCAGCGGAAGGCTGGGCTCGTCCACCTTCGGCCCGCAAAGGCATGACGGTTCAGCTGCAAATCGGCATGTTGCCGGACGGTACGGTGACTTCGGTCAAGGTGCTCAAGTCCAGTGGCGACGGTCCGTTTGACGCTTCGGCCGTAGCGGCAGTGAAGAATATTGGACGATTGACAGAAATGCAGGGAATGAAGCCGAGTGATTTTGCTCCGTATCGTTCATTCAAGATGACATTCACACCTGAGGATCTAGCCCCGTGAGAAACCTCCTTCGAGGAATGCTCGTCGTGATCTGCTGCATGGCAGGGATCGCGATGGCAGATGAGAAAAACATTCTGGTCACCAGTGGCAGCGATCGGGCCACCCCGATCGCAGTTGTTCCGTTCGGCTTCCAGGGCGGTAGCGTGCTGCCGGACGACATGGCTGAAATCATCGGTAACGACCTGCGC
Organism: Pseudomonas sp. WT-JTC; assembly: GCF_056711565.1. NCBI lineage: Bacteria > Pseudomonadati > Pseudomonadota > Gammaproteobacteria > Pseudomonadales > Pseudomonadaceae > Pseudomonas > Pseudomonas sp. WT-JTC. The sequence goes on along the minus strand of NZ_CM160042.1, from coordinate 5,308,187 downwards.
AACTCGGGTTACTACTCGCCGATTCCAAAGCAGAACATGATCAGCCAGCCGAGCCAGGCCAGCGAGATCATCTTCCGTGACTTCAAGGCGCTGGGTGCCCAGTACGTCATGGTCGGCAGCATCGTTCCGGCGGGCGGTCGCCTGCAGGTGCAATACGCACTGTTCAACGTGGCCACCGAGCAGCAAGTGCTGACCGGCAGCGTATCGGGCGGCGTCGATCAGTTGCGCGACATGGCGCACTACATCTCTGACCAGTCGTTCGAAAAGCTCACGGGTATCAAGGGTGCCTTCTCGACTCGCCTGCTGTACGTGACGGCCGAGCGTTTCTCCGAGAACAACACTCGCTACACCCTGCAACGTTCGGACTACGACGGTGCCCGCGCCGTGACCCTGCTGCAATCGCGCGAGCCGATCCTGTCGCCGCGTTTCGCACCGGATGGCAAGCGCATCGCCTATGTCTCCTTCGAGCAGAAGCGTCCGCGGATCTTCATGCAGAACATCGACACCGGTCGCCGTGAGCAGATCACCAACTTTGAAGGCCTGAACGGTGCGCCAGCCTGGTCGCCGGATGGCAATCGCCTGGCGTTCGTGCTGTCGAAAGACGGCAACCCGGACATCTACGTGATGAACCTGGGTTCGCGTCAGATCAGCCGCGTCACCAACGGTCCTGGCATCAACACCGAACCGTTCTGGGGCAAGGATGGTTCGACCATCTACTTCACTTCCGACCGTGGCGGCAAACCGCAGATCTACAAGACCAGCGCGGGTGGTGGCGGTGCCGAACGCGTGACTTTCGTCGGCAACTACAACGCCAACCCTAAATTGTCGGCTGATGAAAAGACGCTTGTCATGATTCACCGTCAGGATGGCTTCACCAATTTCAAGGTGGCGGCCCAGGATTTGCAACGCGGTAGTGTAAAAATCCTCACTGATAGCACTCTGGACGAGTCGCCTACTGTCGCGCCCAACGGCACCATGGTAATCTACGCCACCCGCCAGCAGGGCCGGGGAGTCTTGATGCTCGTGTCCATCAATGGACGCGTAAGGCTCCCGCTTCCTACCGCACAAGGCGAAGTCAGAGAACCTTCCTGGTCCCCTTACCTGAACTGACGCGGCGCTATACGTTTTACTTAACACACTGGGGTTCATTAGGAGTTTCACGATGGAAATGCTGAAGTTTGGTAAATTTGCTGCGCTGGCACTGGCCATGGCTGTAGCTGTAGGTTGCTCGTCCAAAGGCGGCGACAATGCCGGTGAAGGCGCGGTAGATCCAAACGCTGGTTACGGCGCAAACACTGGTGCAGTTGACGGCTCCCTGAGCGAAGAAGCTGCTCTGCGCGCAATCACCACTTTCTACTTCGAATACGACAGCTCGGACCTGAAGCCAGAAGCCATGCGCGCTCTGGACGTTCACGCCAAAGACCTGAAAGCAAACGGCGCTCGCGTTGTTCTGGAAGGCAACACCGACGAACGTGGTACTCGTGAGTACAACATGGCACTGGGCGAGCGTCGTGCGAAAGCCGTTCAGCGCTACCTGGTACTGCAAGGTGTTTCCCCAGCTCAGCTGGAACTGGTTTCCTACGGCGAAGAGCGTCCAGTTGCTACCGGCAACGACGAGCAGTCCTGGGCTCAAAACCGTCGCGTCGAACTGCGTAAGTAATTCGTCATGCGAACGTGCCGTCGTGCTGTAACTGTTCTGGCTCTCAGCCTCGCGCCGCTTGCGGTGTGGGCTGCGGTTCCTGTGGTCGATGACAACTCCGGTTATAACAATAGCGGGAGCAGTTATCCGCCTGCAGGTTACGGTACGAACGGCGCCTATGCCGGGGGAGGGGTTTCGACCCCTGTCTCGGCACAGGGCGAGCTGTTCAACCAACTGCAATCAATGCAGCAACAGATCGAGCGCCAGCAAGGTGCAATTGAAGTTCTGCAAAACGATGTAGCGCGCATGAAGCAGGAAAACCTGGAGCGATACCAGGATCTTGATCGGCGCATAGGAACCGGCGTTGCACCAGCCGCGACTCCTGAAAATTCTTCCACCGGTGGTGATTTGAGCGCCGCCGGTGCAGCCGCAGGTGCGGCAGCAGGCGCAGCCGCCGCTCAAGCACCTGCTGCGGGTAGCGAGCCGGCAGATCCGGCGAAGGAAAAGCTCTATTACGATGCTGCCTTCGACCTGATCAAGGCCAAGGACTTCGACAAGGCCAGCCAGGCTTTCTCGGCGTTCCTGCGCAAATACCCGAACAGTCAGTACGCGGGCAACGCCCAATACTGGTTGGGCGAAGTGAACCTGGCCAAAGGCGATCTGCAAGGCGCAGGTCAAGCGTTTGCCAAGGTTTCGCAGCTGTATCCCAAGCACGCCAAAGTGCCGGACTCGCTGTACAAGCTCGCTGACGTAGAGCGTCGCCTGGGTCACACCGACCGGGTCAAGGGCATTCTGCAGCAGGTGGTGTCCCAGTATCCGGGCACGTCCGCCGCCCAGTTGGCCCAGCGCGATCTGCAGAAAATGTAAGGCTGCCTGGCCCGTTTTGAAGAAACCCGCGCTTGTCGCGGGTTTTTTCGTTAGAATTCATCCCCTTTTTCTGAAACACGCTTTTTGGGATCTGCGCATTGCCGGGGTTCCTTGAAGTGCCTGACGGAGGCGGACAGCCTGTTTAGCTGTTACGCCCGTGGCGACTATGCAAGACACATTGAGAATCACCGAAGTTTTCTACTCGTTGCAGGGTGAAACTCGGACCGCCGGCCTGCCCACTGTTTTTGTGCGCCTGACCGGTTGCCCGTTGCGTTGCCAATACTGCGACAGCGCCTACGCGTTCACAGGCGGAACCATTCGCACGCTCGACGACATCCTCGAGCAGGTCGCCGGTTTCCGTCCGCGATACGTCTGTGTCACGGGCGGCGAGCCCCTGGCGCAACCCAACGCCATTCCCTTGCTCAAGCGCTTGTGTGACGCCGGTTACGAAGTGTCGCTGGAAACCAGTGGCTCCATTGATATCTCGGCGGTAGATTCCCGGGTCAGTCGCGTTGTCGACCTGAAAACCCCGGGTTCGAAGGAAGCACACCGCAATCGCTACGAAAACATTGAGCTGCTCACGGCCAACGATCAGGTGAAGTTTGTCATCTGCTCGCGGGAGGACTATGACTGGTCCGTTTCCAAGCTGATCCAGTACGGTCTGGACCAGCGGGCCGGTGAGGTCCTGTTCTCGCCAAGTCACCACGATCTCAATGCGCGGGATCTGGCGGATTGGGTGGTGGCGGACAACCTGCCAGTGCGTTTGCAATTGCAGCTGCATAAATATCTATGGAATGACGAGCCGGGGCGCTGAAATGACTGAACAACTGAACACTCCTGAAAAACGTGCGGTCATCCTGCTGTCCGGTGGCCTGGACTCGGCGACCGTCGTGGCCATGGCGCGCGCCGAAGGCTATAGCTGCTACACCATGAGCTTCGACTATGGTCAGCGGTCCCACGCCGAATTGCACGCTGCCGAACGCGTGGCCCGAGACCTGGGGGTGGTCGAGCACAAGGTGATCGGTCTGAACCTGAACGGCATGGGCGGCTCGGCGCTGACCGACAGCAGTATCGACATTCCGGAAGAGTTGGGAGAGGGCATTCCGGTGACTTACGTGCCTGCGCGTAACACGGTGTTCCTGTCCCTGGCCCTGGGCTGGGCTGAAGTGCTCGGTGCGCGCGACATCTTCATCGGCGTCAATGCGGTGGATTACTCCGGTTACCCGGACTGTCGTCCCGAGTTCATCGAGTCGTTCGAGCGCATGGCCAACCTGGCAACCAAAGCCGGCGTGGAAGGCAATGGCTTCCGGATCCAGGCACCGCTGCAAAACCTCAGCAAGGCTCAGATCGTCCAGGCGGGCGTGAAGCTTGGCGTGAACTATGGGCTGACCGTTTCCTGCTATCAGGCAGACGATGATGGTCGTGCGTGCGGCAAGTGCGACAGCTGCCGACTGCGTGCAGAAGGCTTCGCGGCGGCCGGAATCAGCGATCCAACACCTTATTTTTGATTTATTTTAAAATAGGTGTTGAATAGTCCTTAAAAATCAGTATTATACGCGCCACCACACAGCGGGTCGTTAGCTCAGTTGGTAGAGCAGTTGGCTTTTAACCAATTGGTCGTAGGTTCGAATCCCACACGACCCACCATTTTTAGCTGTTTTAAAAGTCTGGAAGGCCCACGCAAGTGAGGATTTCCGGATTTTTTTTTGCCCGCAAAAAAGTGCCCGTGCCACCGCTGCATTGGGCTAGTCGCTCGTTGCAAGGAAAGCGTCCAGTGCTTGAAGCGTCTCGGCCGGGCGTTCGATCATCGGCAGGTGGTTGCACCCTTCAAGGATGGCCGAGTCGTTCGCTGAACCGGCAGGAAGACCGTTACGCAACGTGTCCAGTGCCGAGACATCAATCACTTTATCCTCGCGACACCAGATGCCGAGTACCGGCATGTTCAATTTTATCAGCCGGTGGTCGAGGGCGAGCCATTGCGAGGAGGGGCGAATCTGCGCCAGGGTGGATTCGATAATCGCTCGCTGTGCGCGGTTGGCAAGGATTGCTTCCTGCACTTGCCGGTCAGACATCTGTGGAGGGTTCAGATAGACGAGGCGGGCGGTGCGTTCAACGCCAGCGCGATCATCGTAGATAAATGGATTGCCTCCAGCATTCAACTCCCGCATGAAATCATTGTCTTTGAAGCTCAGCCCCAGTGCGCCTACCAATACCAGCCGGCTGACGCGCTGCGGTTGATCGGCTGCATACACGCCGGCGATGGCTCCACCCATTGAATGCCCGATGAGGGTGAAGTTCTCGGCTTCGAGCGCCAGGATAAACTCATGGAGCCGGGTCGCTTGCGCCTCGATGTTGTAGCTGGAATATTCATTGTCAGTGGAGGCTCCCCAGCCTGGGAGGTCGGGGATGATGACGTGGAAACGCGAACTCAATGCCTTGCCAAATTCGAACCAGGCTTGTTTGCTTGATGAAAAGCCGTGGATCAGGATCACCGTTGGCCCCTGCCGCTCGCTTTCGTAATACGACCAGGCGCTGTTGCCTGCCTGGATCAGGCGCGCGCAGAGGGGTGGGGTTTCACAATGCCGGGTTGTCGAGGCTGGATTCAGATCCTCACCCGCCAGGACGAGTGTTGAAGACATCAGCCATGCCGTGAGCAGCAAGGTTGAGGCGGTCATGATCTTGATCAGGCGTTGGATCGACATGAGTTCAGTCCTTTGGTTGTTCCAGTTTCGGTTGGCCGGTTTCCTTTAGCCGGCTTAACGCTTCTATCAGTCCTTGCGCAGGTTAGTGGCAAAGCCATTCAGGTTTTGTGCGATAACTGCAACGGCGAATGTTTTTCCTCAAGGATCAAGGCCATAGGCCTTGTATCAGGGCGCGTCTATTCATCACCCTGGTCAGAATCATCTTTTGCATCCGTCGGATATTCTGTAGCCTTGCGCAGCTTCAACGCTGTCCGTGCCTGATGAATACCCACTTTCCCGGCGGTACCCCGAAGGGTCCGGAGCCGGGTGTATACTCGACTTTCGCGCGAATGCGCCTGCAGGTCTTGCGAACATGACGCAAATTTCCGAACGCCTTCTGGTTCAAGCCCACCTCGACGCCAAACAGCCCAAGCCGCTGACCGCCGACGAAGAGGCTTATTACCGTGCTGCCATCGCTGCCGAGCTCAAGGCTCAGGACGCAGTGCTGGTAGCCCACTTCTATTGTGATCCTGTCATTCAGGCGCTGGCCGAAGAGACGGGCGGCTGTGTTTCCGATTCGCTGGAAATGGCCCGCTTCGGCAACGCCCATCCAGCCAGGACCGTGGTCGTCGCCGGCGTGAAGTTCATGGGCGAGACCGCCAAGATCCTCAACCCGGAAAAGCGCGTACTGATGCCGACGCTCGAAGCGACCTGTTCGCTCGACCTGGGGTGCCCGGTGGACGAGTTTTCCGCGTTCTGCGACCAACACCCGGAGCGCACGGTGGTGGTGTACGCCAACACTTCCGCTGCGGTAAAAGCCCGAGCGGATTGGGTTGTGACCTCAAGCTGTGCGCTGGAAATCGTCGAAAGCCTGATGGACAACGGCGAGACCATCATATGGGGCCCGGACAAGCACCTGGGAACCTACATCCAGCGTCAGACCGGTGCCGACATGCTGCTGTGGGACGGTGCCTGCATCGTTCACGAAGAGTTCAAGTCCAAGCAGCTTGAAGACATGAAGGCGCTGTACCCGGATGCGGCGATTCTGGTGCACCCTGAGTCGCCGACATCGGTGATCGAGTTGGCCGATGCCGTAGGCTCCACCAGTCAGTTGATTGCGGCGGCACAGAGCCTGCCGAACAAGACGCTGATCGTTGCGACCGACCGCGGCATCTTCTACAAGATGCAGCAGCTGTGCCCGGACAAGGTCTTTATCGAAGCCCCGACGGCGGGTAACGGCGCGGCATGCCGCAGTTGTGCGCATTGCCCGTGGATGGCCATGAACACCCTTGAGCGGACGCTGAAGGCGTTGAAAGAAGGGGCGAACGAGATCTTTGTTGATCCTGCGCTGATTCCACAGGCCATTCGGCCGCTCAAACGCATGCTTGATTTCACCGCCGCAGCGCGGATGAAATTGGCGGGTAACGCCTGAGATCTTTCAGGCAAGCCGCAAAAACTGTGGGAGCGGCGGTGCGGCGATCCGACTTGCTCGCGAAAGCGGTGTGTCAGACAACCTCGATGTCGACTGATACACCCTCTTCGCGAGCAAGCCCGCTCCCACATTGGTTTTTGTGTTCAGGGATTACTTGCTCTTCTTCGGAATCCGCACCAGCCTGGTGTTGGAATACATGTCATGCCAGCTGCGTTTCTGTTTGTCGAACAGCGACCAGATGAACCCAAGGCCAACACACAGCAGTGAAGCGATCGACACGACAAAGCGCAACAGCGCCTGCCACAGGCTGATGGACGAGCCATCGGCATTCTGCACCCGGATACACCAGACCTGCATGCCCAGGGTCTGACCGGACCAGGTCCAGAATTTGGCGAAAAAGCCGAACAGTACGAACAACAGAATTGTGGAGAGCAGGGGATCACCGTCCAGCGCACCCGCTTCGGTCAGGGTGCGCATCCTTTCTTCGCCGATGATCGCCATCTGGACCATCTTGTAGATGCCGCTGGTGACGATCAGCAGGGCGGTGCACAGCAGGAAGTCATAGAACATGGCTGCCAGACGACGACCCAGGCCAGCGGCAGGAAAGTCGCCCTGGGGGGTAAGCAGGTGTTTCGACATGACAGGCTCTCGGCGAAAAAAGAAGCCATTTTACGGATTTACGCGCACAAAAAAGCCCCTGATGTCAGCATCAGGGGCTTTTTCGTTACAGAAGATTAGCCTTCTGCTTGTACTTCGTCAGCCTGCATGCCTTTCTGGCCCTGCACGGCGATGAAGGTCACTTTCTGGCCTTCTTTCAGGCTCTTGAAACCGTTGCCCTGAATAGCGCGGAAATGCACGAACAGATCCGGACCGCTTTCTGGAGTGATAAAACCAAAACCTTTCTCGTCGTTAAACCACTTGACGGTACCGCTCTGACGTTGGGACATTTCTTATTTCCTTTGACGCAAAAATTAATGACAGTCTCTTTCTCATGAAAGAGTACTGGGGCTGGTTGCAGGAGAGTAAGAAGACGTCGAACGGGATGTAGCTAACTTGTAGGCTACTGCCCAGGTCACGATTCCAAGCGACCCATGCAAACACAGTGAACAAACTCTACGCCAACTACGGGAGAAAAAACAAGCCCTGTGAAGGCCCCGTATTTCCTCAGGTTGATGGCAAAGTCAGTCCACTAGCGAGGCCTTATACGCTAACGTTGTTCAAATGCTTTCGAACGTTATAAGCAAAGTTCATAATCGAAGCTTAGAGCCAAACAATGCACTATTTTATGGCGGTTGCGTTACACATTAGTGCGCTGTTAACGCAACCGCGTTACTTATAGGAACATTCAATCAGCCGCGATAGTAGCGTTGTGGAACAAATGGCATTTTGCTTACAAGCAAAGGCACCTTTTTCCCACGAACGATCGCCCAGACGGGGGTGTCCAGTGCGATATATGCGCTGTCGACATAACCCATGGCCAGCGGCCCGCCCAGGGTCGGCCCGAAACCGCCGCTGCAGACGCTACCGATGATGTCGCCGGCTTCGTTGACGATCTCGGCACCCTCACGCACCGGCGTGCGTTCTTGCGGTAACAGGCCGACGCGTTTGCGGCTGACACCTGCCTGTTGCTGGGCGAATACGCTTTCGGCGCCCGGGAAGCCGCCGGCACGAGCACCATCGGCACGACGTGGCTTGGAGATGGCCCACAGCAGGCTTGCTTCGATCGGGCTGGTCTCGGTGTTCATGTCATGGCCGTACAGGCACAGACCGGCTTCCAGGCGCAGGGAGTCGCGGGCGCCAAGGCCGATGGCAGCCACTTCCGCTTCAGCCAGCAGCGCACGAGCCAGGGTTTCGGCGTTGGCAGCGGGTACGGAAATTTCGAAACCGTCTTCACCGGTGTAACCCGAGCGGCTGACAAAGCAGTCCACGCCCAGCAGTTTCACGCGGGCGAACTGCATGAAGGTCATCTTCGCCACTTCCGGGGCCAGACGCGCCAGTACGGTAACCGCCGCCGGGCCTTGCAGGGCGAGCAGGGCGCGCTCTTCGAACAGCGGCTCGATCGTGCACTGGTCGCCAATGTGCTTGCGCAGATGCGCCAGGTCCTGGTCCTTGCAGGCGGCGTTGACCACCAGGAACAGTTCGTCGTTGCCCAGGTTGGCGACCATCAGGTCGTCGAGGATGCCGCCGGTGGCGTTGGTGAACATCGCGTAACGCTGCATGCCCACTGGCAGGTCGATGATGTCCACTGGCACCAGGGTTTCCAGAGCCTTGGCGGCATTGGCACCGGTCAGGCGGATCTGGCCCATGTGCGAGACATCGAACAGCCCGGCCTGGTCACGGGTGTGCTGGTGTTCTTTCATCACGCCCAGCGGGTATTGCACGGGCATGTCGTAGCCGGCGAACGGCACCATGCGCGCGCCGAGTTCGATGTGCAGTGCGTGCAGCGGGGTTTTCAACAGTTGTTCGGTGGACATATTCAGCTCCTGAAGAAGGGTGCAGATGAGCGCACATCAGCACTCGATAATGTTGACCGCCAAACCGCCACGGGCGGTTTCCTTGTATTTGCTTTTCATGTCGGCGCCGGTCTGGCGCATGGTGCGGATGACCTTGTCGAGGGAGACGAAGTGTTGCCCGTCGCCGCGCATGGCCATGCGCACGGCATTGATGGCTTTGACCGAACCCATGGCGTTGCGCTCGATGCAAGGCACTTGCACCAGCCCGCCAATCGGGTCGCAGGTCAGCCCGAGGTTGTGTTCCATGCCGATTTCCGCGGCGTTCTCCACTTGTTGCACGCTGCCGCCCAGCACTTCGCACAAGGCACCGGCGGCCATCGAACAGGCAACGCCGACTTCACCCTGGCAGCCGACTTCGGCGCCGGAAATCGAGGCGTTTTCCTTGTACAGAATGCCGATGGCGGCGGCAGTGAGCAGAAAGCGCACCACGCCGTCGTCAGTCGCGCCGGGGATGAAGCGCATGTAGTAATGCAGCACCGCCGGAATGATCCCGGCCGCGCCGTTGGTGGGCGCCGTTACGACGCGCCCGCCGTTGGCGTTCTCTTCGTTGACCGCCAGGGCGTAGAGGTTGACCCAGTCGAGCACCGACAGCGGATCGCGTAACGACGATTCCGGGTTCTTGCACAATTGCCGATGCAGCGCGGCGGCGCGGCGCTTGACCTTCAGCCCGCCGGGCAGGATGCCTTCATTGCGGCAACCGGCGGCTACACAGTCCTGCATCACTTGCCAGATGTTCAGCAGGCCGGCGCGGGTTTCCGCTTCCGGGCGCCAGGCACTTTCGTTGGTCAGCATCACCTGACTGATGGACAGCCCGTACTTGACGCAATGACCGAGAAGATCTTTGGCGCTTTTGAACGGGAAGGTCAGGGGCGTGGCGTCTTCGACAATGCGGTCGGCGCCGGCGGCGTCCTCGTCAACCACAAAACCGCCGCCGACCGAGTAATACTCGCGGCTGCGCACTTGCAGGCCGGCGGCGTCGAAGGCGCGGAAGATCATGCCGTTGGGGTGATAGGGCAACGGTTTGCGAATCATCGCCAGGTGTTCTTTCTCGTTGAACGCAATGCTGTGTTCGCCGAGCAGGTTCAAGCGACCGCTACCGCGAATGTCTTGCAGACGGGCGGCGACGGTTTCAGTGTCCACGGTGTCCGGGTGTTCGCCTTCCAGGCCGAGCAATACCGCCTTGTCGCTGCCGTGGCCCTTGCCGGTGGCGCCGAGCGAGCCGTAGAGCTCGACTTTGACGCAGGTGGTGGCCGTCAGCAGCCCTTCACGACGCAAACCTTCGACGAAACGCGCAGCGGCGCGCATCGGGCCGACGGTGTGGGAACTGGAGGGGCCGATGCCAATCTTGAACAGGTCGAACACGCTTAACGACATGGTGGTTCTCCGGTTTCTTGTTATAGGAATTGGCGGAAACAGGGGGGTATCGCAGATCCCCGTGGGAGCGGGCTTGCTCGCGAAAGCGGTGGATCAGTCACCATCAATGGTGTCTGACCCACCGCTTTCGCGAGCAAGCCCGCTCCCACAAGGGGATATGCGGTGTTCTTGAGAAGGCGAGCGAACCCGCCCCCTCATTGGTTTAAGCGTAGCTTTCGATCGACGGGCAGGCGCAGACCAGGTTGCGGTCGCCGAACACGTTGTCGACGCGACCGACCGGTGGCCAGTACTTGCCTTCGATCAGCGACGCAACCGGGTAAACCGCTTGCTCACGGCTGTACGGGTGCGACCACTCGCCGACCAGCTCCTTCGCGGTGTGCGGAGCGTTTTTCAGCGGGTTGTCGTCCTTGTCCAGGGTGCCGTTTTCCACTGCGCGGATTTCTTCGCGGATGCGGATCATGGCGTCGCAGAAGCGGTCCAGTTCTTCCTTGGATTCGCTTTCGGTCGGCTCGATCATCAGCGTGCCGGCTACCGGGAACGACATGGTCGGCGCGTGGAAGCCGAAGTCGATCAGGCGCTTGGCGACGTCATCGACGCTGATGCCGCTGCTGTCTTTGAGCGGACGCAGGTCGAGGATGCACTCGTGCGCCACCAGGCCGTTGCTGCCGGTGTACAGCACTGGGTAGTGCTCCTCGAGGCGACGGGAGATGTAGTTGGCATTGAGGATCGCCAGCTGCGATGCACGCTTGAGACCCGCGCCGCCCATCATGCGAATGTACATCCAGGTGATCGGCAGAATGCTTGCGCTGCCGAACGGTGCCGCGCAAACGGCGCCTTCCTTGCGCTCCATTTGTGCGTGGCCCGGCAGGAATGGCGCCAGGTGCGATTTCACGCCGATCGGGCCGACACCCGGGCCGCCACCGCCGTGCGGAATGCAGAAGGTCTTGTGCAGGTTCAGGTGCGAAACGTCGCCGCCGAACTTGCCCGGTGCGCAGAGGCCGACCATCGCGTTCATGTTGGCGCCGTCGATGTACACCTGGCCGCCGTTGTCATGAATGATGCCGCAGATTTCGCGGATGCCTTCTTCGAACACGCCGTGGGTCGACGGGTAGGTGATCATCAGCGCAGCGAGGTGTTCGCGGTGCTCGATGGCCTTGGCGCGCAGGTCTTCGATGTCAACGTTGCCACGGGCATCGCACGCGGTGACGACGACACGCATGCCGGCCATTTGTGCGGTGGCCGGGTTGGTGCCGTGGGCCGACGAAGGGATCAGGCAGATGTCGCGACGGTCTTCGCCACGGCTCTGGTGGTAGGCGCGAATCGCCAACAGACCGGCGTATTCGCCCTGGGAACCGGCGTTTGGTTGCAAGGACACCGAGTCATAGCCGGTCGCAGCGCAAAGCATGGCTTCCAGTTCGTCGGTCAGTTGCTGGTAGCCGGCGCTTTGCTCGGCCGGGGCGAACGGGTGCAGGGCACCGAACTCGGCCCAGGTCACCGGGATCATTTCGCTGGCGGCGTTGAGTTTCATGGTGCACGAACCCAGCGGGATCATGGTGCGGTCCAGCGCCAGGTCCTTGTCCGCCAGTTTGCGCAGGTAACGCATCAGCTCGGTTTCCGAGTGATAGCGGTTGAACACCGGGTGGCTGAGGATCGGCGACTGACGCACCAGCGCGGCCGGGATGGCGCTTTGCACCGAGGCGGCGAGGGCGGCGAAGTCCGGCAGGGCCTTGCCGTCGGACAGCAGGCTCCACAGGGTTTCAACGTCGGCCTGAGTGGTGGTTTCGTCCAGGGACAGGCCCAGGCGCTCGCCATCGACTACGCGCAGGTTGATGCGCTGGGCGTGCGCCTTGTCGTGCAGGGCGGCGGTTTGAGCGCCGGTCTTCACGGTCAGGGTGTCGAAGAAGCTCGCTTGCTCGACGTTCACACCCAGTGCGCTCAAGCCTTTGGCCAGGATTGCAGTCAGGTGATGCACGCGATTGGCGATTTGCGTCAGGCCTTTTGGACCGTGGTACACGGCATACATGCTGGCGATGTTGGCCAGTAGTACTTGCGCGGTGCAGATGTTGCTGGTGGCTTTCTCGCGACGGATGTGCTGCTCGCGGGTCTGCATGGCCAGGCGCAGGGCCGGGTTGCCGAAGCGGTCTACCGAAACACCGACCAGGCGGCCCGGCATGTCACGTTTGAATGCGTCTTTAGTGGAGAAGTACGCTGCGTGTGGGCCACCGAAGCCCAGCGGCACGCCGAAGCGTTGTGCGCTGCCGATGGCCACGTCGGCGCCGAATTCGCCAGGGGCGGTCAGCACGGTCAGGGCCAGCAGGTCCGCAGCCACGGCGACGAGGGCGTTGGCAGCGTGGAAGCGTTCGGTCAGCTCGCGGTAATCGAACACGTCACCGTTGCTCGCCGGGTATTGCAGCAGGGCGCCGAAGAATGGCGTCACGTCGCTCAGTTCACGCTCGTCGCCCACCACCACGTCGATGCCCAGAGGCTCGGCACGGGTGCGCAGTACGTCGAGGGTCTGCGGGTGGCAATGCACGGAGGCGAAGAAAGCGTGGCTGCTTTTGTTCTTGCTCAGGCGTTTGCAGAAGGTCATGGCTTCGGCAGCGGCGGTGGCTTCGTCGAGCAGGGAAGCGTTGGCGATCGGCAGGCCGGTGAGGTCGCTGATCAGGGTCTGGAAGTTCAGCAGCGCTTCGAGACGGCCCTGGGAGATTTCTGGCTGGTACGGGGTGTAGGCGGTGTACCAGGCCGGGTTTTCCAGCAGGTTGCGCAGGATCGGCGACGGCGTGTGGGTGCCGTAGTAGCCTTGGCCGATGTAGGTCTTGAACAGCTGGTTTTTAGTTGCGATGGACTTGATCAAGGCCAGGGCATCGGCTTCGCTCAGGCCGTCTTCCAGGCCGAGGACGCTGGTGCCCTTGATGCTGTCGGGAATCACGCTGGCGCTCAGGGCTTCCAGGGAGTCGAAACCGAGGCTGTTGAGCATCGCTTGCTCGTCACCGGCACGCGGGCCGATGTGACGGGCGATGAATTCGTTGGCGGTAGTCACATTTACAGAAACAGAAGGTACTTGAGTCATGTCGGTGCTCCTCAGGCTTCGGCGTTAGCTTTGATCAGGCGGTCGTAGGCGTCCTGATCCAGCAGTTGGCCGACGGCGGTGGCGTCGCTTGGTTTGAAACGGAAGAACCAGCCTTCACCCAGCGGATCTTCGTTGACCAGTTCCGGGCTGCTGTCCAGCGCCGGGTTCACTTCCAGCACTTCGCCGTCCAGCGGCATGTACACGCCGCTGGCGGCCTTCACCGATTCCACGGTGGCGGCTTCGGCGCCTTTGTCGTAGGACTGCAGCTCAGGCAGTTGAACGAAAACCACGTCGCCCAGGGCGTTCTGTGCGAAAGCGGTGATGCCGACGGTGACGCTGCCGTCAGCTTCGGTGCGCAGCCATTCGTGATCTTCAGTAAAACGCAACTCGCTCATGGAAACTCCTAAGGGGCCAGACTCGTCTGGTGGACGCGATTGAATGCTTGGGCGATGCCCTGGTTATGGAGGACTACATAGCAAGAACGCGGCCAACGTTGTTTTTATCGTTATTAATCAATTATTTAGCGGGTTGTGACAAACGCTGAAATTCATTCGCTGTAGCGAATTCGATACGGCGTATGACAAGGATAAAAGCCGAGGTGGATCAAAGCCTTGCACAGCCGTGATCGGAGAGGGGTGTAGCGATATCGTTCCGCTGTAGCGCTTTCAGTACAGGTGGAGGTCGTTTTTGAACCCGGTTTTGAATTTGACGAAGCTCATGTGGGAGCGGGCTTGCTCGCGAAAGCGTAGTGGCAGGCGACGATGTATTGACTGATGTACCGCCTTCGCGAGCAAGCCCGCTCCCACAGGGATCTGCGGTGAGGCCTCAAGCCTTGCCCGGAATCCCGTACTTGCGCAACCGATGGGCAATCGCGGTATGGGAGGTTTGCAGGCGGGTCGCGAGTTGCCGGGTCGAGGGATAGCTGACGTAGAGTTTTTCCAGCAGGGTTTTCTCGAATTCGTCCATGGCCTGCTCCAGGCTGTCGACGTCATGGTCGCTCTGGCGGGCCACCGAGGTGCCGGCGATGTCGAGGTCGCCAATGTCCACCAGGCTGCTTTCGCAGATCGCCGCGGCGCGGAAGATCACGTTCTGCAATTGCCGCACGTTGCCCGGCCAGCGGTTGCCCAGCAGCGCCGGGTAAGTGCCCGGCGCCAGGCGACAGACCGGGCGCTGGATCTGCGCGCAAGCCTGCTGCATGAAGTAGCGGGCCAGCAGCAGAATATCCTGGCCGCGCTCACGCAACGGCGGCACTTCAACGTTGAGGACGTTGAGGCGATAGAACAGGTCTTCGCGGAACAGGCCTTCGCTGACCATTTTTTCCAGGTCGCGGTGGGTCGCACTGAGAATCCGTACGTTGACCTTGACCTCACGGTCACCGCCGACCCGGCGAAAACTGCCGTCGTTGAGGAAACGCAGCAATTTGGCCTGCAGATACGGCGACATCTCGCCGATCTCATCGAGAAACACCGTGCCCTGGTTGGCCAGTTCCATCAGCCCTGGCTTGCCACCTCGTTGCGCGCCGGTAAAAGCGCCGGGGGCGTAGCCGAACAGTTCACTTTCGGCGAGGTTCTCCGGTAATGCCGCGCAGTTCAATGCCAGAAACGGCGCGCTGTGCCGGGCGCTGATGGCGTGGCAGGCGCGGGCCACCAGCTCCTTGCCGGTGCCGGTTTCGCCCTGGATCAACAGCGGTGCGTCGAGGGCCGCCACCCGCTGGGCGCGCGCCTTGAGGGTGCGGATCACCGGGGATTCGCCGAGCAGTGCATCGAAACCTTCGGCATGGTCATGGTGCAGCGCGGACAGGCGTTCGCCCAAGCGGTTCGGTTGGTACAGGGTCAGTAAGGCGCCGGCGTCGGTGATCGGTGTGGCGTCGAGCAACAAGGTCTGGCCGTTGACGGTGATTTCCCGCAGCGGCAGGCGAAAGCCGTGTTCGAGCAGGGTGTCGAGCAAGGCCGGGTCGGCAAACAGGTCGGCCACGCTTTCGCCGTCGGGTTCGCGGCCGTACAGGGCGATCAGGGCCGGGTTGGCCAGCAGCACCTTGCCGTCGCTGTCCAGCGCCAGCACCGGGTCGGTCATGGCAGCCAGCAACGCGTCGAGCTGCAGGTGCCGGCGCTGGCCGGGCAGGATGTCGACCACCGTCACCGCTTGCACGCCACGCACGCTGAACAGGGCATCACGCAGTTCCTCGAGGACTTGCGGGCTCAGGGTCGGAGCGTCGATGTAAACATTGGGCGGGACCATTTCCACCGCATCCAGGTTCAGATTGCGCCCGCCGAGCAGGGCCAGGACTTCCTGGGTGATACCGACGCGGTCGATGAAGCTGACGTGGATACGCATGGGGCGGTTTCGGGTTCTGCAGTGCGGAGGGTGGCAAGTATGCCTTGGGGCGGGCTAATGGTGAAATCCTGCGCGGATTTCAATGGGGCGATGATCCTCCTGTGGGAGCGGGCTTGCTCGCGAAAGCGGTGTATCAGTCGCCAAGGATGGTGTCTGACACGACGCCTTCGCGAGCAAGCCCGCTCCCACAGGGGAAATGTGGGTTACTCGAATTTCTCGAGATCTATCGGGTCGCCGGATTTCATATTCAGCTGTTTGCGTATGTCTTCAAACATCAGGTCGTAGTGCTTGTGTGTCGAACCGATCTGACTATGGGTCTTTGGAATACCGTACTTCTCGGCGATTTTCGTCACGTTGCTGGCGAAGTTGTAGGCCTCCTCCTTGGGCAGGAAGAAGGGCTCTGACATGACCTTGCCCTGAATGCTGCCGTGCATGGTGAACTGGATGCCTTTTTCGCCTTTGGCATTCTTGCTGACTTCATAGTCGAGGTGCACGTTGTAGCTGACATCGTCCGGTGTCAGCGCATGACGCTCGATGTGCAAGTGACCTGGCTCAAACTGTGCCATGGGCGTCTCTCCTTACAAGTAGGTAATGCCAGGTGTTGCCGTGCTGATGCGCGTGCCGGCCGTGCCCTGGACGATCGCTTCGATATCCGCGAGTGAGCCGATCACCGCGACCTTTCCAGTATGGCGTGCGAATTCGCAGGCTGCCTGCACCTTCGGTCCCATGGAGCCGGCGGCGAAGCCGAGTTTTTCCATTTCGTCGGGATGCGCCTGGGCGATGGCTTTCTGCGTGGGCTTGCCAAAGTCGATGAAAGCGGCGTTGACGTCAGTGGCGATCACCAGCAGGTCGGCTTCAAGCTGTTCGGCCAGCAGCGCCGAGCACAGGTCCTTGTCGATGACCGCTTCGACGCCTTCGAGTTTGCCGGGGGACGTATACATGGTCGGAATGCCGCCGCCACCGGCACAGATCACGATGCTGCTTTTTTCCAGCAGCCATTTGATCGGACGGATTTCGAAGATGCGTTTCGGTTTCGGGCTGGCGACCACACGGCGGTATTTGTCGCCGTCCGGGGCAATGGCCCAGCCTTTTTCGGCGGCGAGTTTTTCCGCATCGGCCTTGCTGTAGACCGGGCCGATGGGTTTGGTCGGGTTTTTGAAGGCCGGGTCATTGGCGTCGACTTCGACCTGGGTCAGCAGGGTCGCGAAGGGCACCTCGAAGTCCAGCAGGTTACCCAGTTCCTGTTCGATGATGTAGCCGATCATGCCTTCGGTTTCGGCGCCGAGCACGTCCAGCGGGTAAGGGGTGACGGAGGTGTAGGCCGCCGCCTGCAAAGACAGCAGGCCGACCTGGGGGCCATTGCCGTGGGCGATGACCAGTTGGTTGCCGGGATGAATCTTGGCGATCTGTTCGGTGGCGATCCGGATGTTGGCGCGCTGGTTGTCAGCGGTCATGGGTTCGCCCCGGCGGAGCAGGGCATTACCGCCCAGAGCAACGACGATACGCATGGTGCAGTCCTTCTAAAAGAGAAGTCACAATCAACCCGATCTCCCGGTTGGAATCGGACCAGTGTGGGAGCGGGCTCGCTCGCGAAGACGGAGTGTCAGTCGACATCATTGTTGCCTGATACACCGCTTTCGCGAGCAAGCCCGCTCCCACATTGACCGTGTTCCGTCTGTGGGAGTCGGGTGAGCCGTTAGAGATCCGCCAGCGTCGACACCAGAATCGCCTTGATGGTGTGCATGCGGTTTTCCGCTTGCTCGAAGGCGATGCAGGCCGGCGACTCGAATACGTCATCGGTCACTTCGATGCCGTTCTTCAGGTGCGGGTACTGCTCGGCAATCTGCTTGCCGATCTTGGTGTCGCTGTTGTGGAACGCCGGCAGGCAGTGCATGAACTTGGTGCGCGGGTTGCCGGTGGCTTTCATCAGTTCGGCGTTGACCTGGTACGGCAGCAGTTGCTGGATGCGTTCGGCCCAGGCTTCGACCGGCTCGCCCATCGACACCCATACGTCGGTGTGGATGAAATCCACGCCCTTGACAGCGGCTTTCGGGTCTTCGGTGAGGGTGATGCGCGCGCCGCTTTCTTCCCCGTATTGTTTGCAGCGAGCCACCAGGTCGTCTGCCGGCCACAGGGCTTTGGGCGCGCAGATGCGCACGTCCATGCCGAGCTTGGCGCCGATCAGCAGCAGCGAGTTGCCCATGTTGTTTCGCGCATCGCCGAGATAGGCATAGCTGATCTCGTGGATGGGCTTGTCGGCGTGCTCACGCATGGTCAGCACGTCGGCGATCATTTGCGTCGGGTGATACTCGTCGGTGAGGCCGTTGAACACCGGTACGCCGGCGTACTTTGCCAGCTCCTCGACGATTTCCTGCTTGAAGCCACGGTACTCGATGGCGTCGTACATGCGCCCGAGCACACGGGCGGTGTCCTTCATGCTTTCCTTGTGACCGATCTGCGAGGAGTTCGGGTCGATGTAGGTGACATTGGCGCCCTGGTCATAGGCTGCGACTTCGAACGCGCAGCGGGTGCGGGTCGAGGTCTTTTCAAAGATCAGCGCGATATTGTTGCCCTTGAGATGCTGCTGTTCGGTGCCGGTGTACTTGGCACGCTTGAGGTCGCGGGACAGGTCGAGCAGGTAGCGCAATTCGCGAGGGGTGTGGTGTTCCAGGCTCAGCAGATTGCGGTTATGGATATTGAACGCCATTTTGGATCTCCTAAGGTGAGCAGGTTAGTAGTCAATCGGATCGCGGATGATCGGGCAGGTCATGCAATGGCCGCCGCCCCGTCCCCGGCCGAGTTCGCCGGCGCTGATGGTGATCACTTCCACGCCTGCCTTGCGCAGCAGGGTATTGGTGTAGGTATTGCGGTCGTAGCCGATGACCACGCCTGGCTCCACGGCCACCACGTTGTTGCCGTCGTCCCATTGCTCGCGTTCGGCGGCAAAGCTGTTGCCGCCGGTTTCCACCACACGCAGGGCCTTGAGGTTGAGGGCCTGGGCCACGGTGTCGAGGAAGTTGATTTCTTCACGGCGGATGTCGATGCCGCCCGCTTTGCTTTCATCGGGACGCAGGGTGAAGGCGACGATCTGGTTCACCACTTCCGGGAAGATCGTGACGAGGTCGCGATCACAGAAGCTGAACACCGTGTCCAGGTGCATCGCCGCGCGGGATTTAGGCAGGCCGGCGACGATCACTTTCTCGACGGCCTTGTTTTTGAACAGGTTCACCGCCAGTTGGGCAATGGCCTGCCGCGACGAGCGTTCGCCCATGCCGATCAACACCACGCCGTTGCCGATCGGCATCACGTCACCGCCCTCGAGGGTGGAGTTGCCGTGGTCCTTGTCCGGGTCGCCGTACCAGATCTGGAAGTCGGCGTTGGTGAACTCGGGGTGGAATTTGTAGATGGCGGTGGTCAGCAGGGTTTCCTGGCGGCGTGCCGGCCAATACATCGGGTTGAGGGTGACGCCACCGTAGATCCAGCAGGTGGTATCGCGGGTGAACTGGGTGTTGGGCAGCGGCGGCAGGATGAAGCTGGAGTTGCCGAGGAAGTCGCGGAACATCTCGATGGCCTTGCCACCGAAACTGGTGGGCAAGTCATCGCCCGAAACGCCGCCGATCAGGAACTCGGCGATCTTGCGCGGCTCCAGGCTACGCAGCCACGAGGTGGTTTCGTTGATCAGGCCCAGGCCCACCGAATTGGCGGTGATCTTGCGTTCCAGGATCCAGTCCAGCGCTTCGGGAATGGCGACGATGTCGGTCAGCAGGTTGTGCATTTCCAGCACATCGATGTTGCGTTCGCGCATCTTGGTGACGAAGTCGAAGTGGTCGCGCTTGGCCTGGGCCACCCACAGCACGTCATCGAACAGCAGTTCATCGCAGTTGTTCGGGGTCAGCCGCTGATGGGCAAGTCCCGGGGAGCAAACCATGACTTTGCGCAGTTTGCCGGCTTCGGAATGGACGCCGTACTTAACTTTTTCCTTGGTCATTACAGTGATCCTCCAGATGTCAAAACAGGGTAGTTACAGAGTCAGGAAGCCGTCGTAGAGTCCGTAGGCCGCCACCACGGCGCCCACGACCACCGCAGCGAAAATCAGCTTCTCGACGTTGGTGAAAACCGGTTTGTTGATTTCCAGCTTGGCCTTGGCGAACAGGATCACGCCGGGGGCGTAGAGCAGGGCGGACAGCAGCAGGTATTTGATGCCGCCGGCGTACAGCAGCCAGATCGCGTAGATCAGGGCCACCGCGCCGATGATCAGATCCTTCTGCCGTTCGCCCGCCGCGCCTTCGTAGCTTTCGCCACGCACCGCCAACAGCAAGGCATAGGCTGCCGACCACAGGTAGGGCACCAGAATCATCGAGGTGGCGAGGTAGATCAGCGACAGGTAGGTGCTGGCCGAGAACAGTGTGATGATCAGGAAAATCTGCACCATGGCGTTGGTCAGCCACAGGGCGTTGACCGGTACATGGTTGGCGTTTTCCTTGCGCAGGAACTCCGGCATGGTGTGGTCCCTGGCGGCGGCGAACATGATCTCCGCGCACAGCAGCACCCACGACAGCAATGCCCCCAGCAACGAGATGATCAAACCGACGCTGATCAGCACCGCGCCCCAGTGACCGACCACATGCTCCAGCACGGCGGCCATTGACGGGTTCTGCAGTTTGGCCAGTTCCGGCTGGGTCATGATCCCCAGCGACAGCACGTTGACCAGGACCAGGAACAGCAGCACGGTGACGAAACCGATCACGGTGGCTTTACCCACATCGCTGCGTTTTTCCGCCCGGGCCGAAAAGATGCTCGCGCCTTCGATGCCGATGAACACCCATACGGTGACCAGCATCATTTTGCGCACCTGGTCCATCACGCTGCCCAGGTCCGGGTTCTTCAGGCCCCAGATGTCGGCGGTGAAGATGTCCAGCTTGAAGGCGAACAACGCGATCAACATGAACAGCAGCAGCGGCACAATCTTGGCGACGGTGGTCACCAGGTTGATGAACGCCGCTTCCTTGATGCCTCGCAGGACCAGGAAGTGTACGGCCCAGAGCAGCACCGAGGCGCCGATCACGGCAGCAGGGGTATTCCCCTCCCCAAATAGCGGAAAGAAATAGCCCAGGGTGCTGAACAAAAGTACGAAGTACCCCACGTTGCCCAGCCAGGCGCTGATCCAGTACCCCCAGGCGGACGAGAAGCCCATGTAGTCGCCGAAACCGGCCTTGGCGTAGGCGTAGACCCCACCATCCAGGTCGGGTTTGCGGTTGGCCAGGGTCTGGAACACGAACGCCAGGGTGAGCATGCCGACGGCGGTGATCGCCCAACCGATCAGAATGGCGCCGACGTCCGCACTCGCGGCCATGTTTTGTGGCAAGGAAAATATACCGCCACCAATCATTGAACCCACGACTAACGCAACCAGTGCGCCGAGTTTCAGTTTTCCGGGTGCTTCAGACATTGCATGACTCCAATGCAGGAGAAGAGAGGCAACAGACTAATTCTGTTGACTGTTCATTCAACTGATTTAGATCACTAAATGAGAGCGTTCCCAGGTTGTTGGCGGAGTGCCATCATTTACAATGCTTTTGCTTGTAATGCTTGTTTTAGAGCCTTTTCAAGATTATTTAAGTGTTTTTTGAGTTTGTTTCGAATTATGACGCTAGTTTGTTTTTCAGAATCTGCAAATTTTCTTCATGCATTTTTTGTACAGAATTGATGTATTAAAAAAACGTATAAAACAAATGATTATATCGACGTCCCTATAGCCGTTTTGTGCAAGTTAAAAGACGTTTATTGGCGTTATCCAATAAACGTTATTACTCTTCAGCAGTTTAGTTGAAGCCCGCCATGTGACGATCCCGCGGCAGGTGTCGCCCCCAAAGAAATGGAGATGCAATGATGTCGCAATCACCGAGCAAGCTTCGCCTGAGCGCGTTGATCGCGTTGGTGGTGGGGTCGATGATCGGCGGCGGGATTTTTTCCCTGCCGCAAAACATGGCGGCCAGGGCCGATGCGGGAGCGATCCTGATCGGTTGGGCAATCACTGCCGTCGGCATGCTCACCCTGGCGTTCGTGTTCCAGACCCTGGCCAATCGCAAGCCGGAGCTGGACTCCGGGGTGTATGCCTACGCCAAGGCCGGTTTTGGCGACTACATGGGCTTTTCTTCGGCCTGGGGGTACTGGATCAGCGCCTGGCTGGGCAACGTCGGCTACTTCGTGCTGCTGTTCAGCACCCTCGGGTATTTCTTTCCGGTCTTTGGCGAAGGCAACACACCGATAGCGATCGCCTGCGCTTCGCTGCTGCTGTGGACCGTGCATTTTGTGGTGATGCGCGGGATCAGGGAGGCTGCGTTCATCAATCAAGTGACCACCGTGGCCAAGATCGTGCCGCTGATCATGTTCATCGTGATCGCCGCCGTGGCGTTCAAGGCGGACGTCTTTACCCTCGATATCTGGGGCCGCAACAACCCGGAGTTTGGCAGCGTGATGGATCAGGTCCGGCACATGATGCTGGTCACCGTGTTCGTGTTCATCGGGATCGAGGGGGCCAGCGTCTATTCGGCCCGGGCGCAGAAACGTTCCGATGTAGGTCGCGCAACGGTGATCGGGTTCATTGGCGTGTTGGCGCTACTGGTGCTGGTGAACGTGCTGTCGCTGGGGATCATGACCCAGCCGGAGCTGGCGAAACTGCAGAACCCCTCGTTGGCGGCGGTGCTTGAACACATCGTCGGCCCCTGGGGGGCGTTGCTGATCAGCGTCGGCCTGGCGATCTCGTTGTTGGGTGCCTTGTTGTCCTGGGCGCTGTTGTGCGCCGAAATCCTGTTCGCCACGGCGAAAGACAAGACCATGCCGGCATTCCTGACCAGGGAAAACGCCAACCGTGTGCCAGTCAATGCGATGTGGCTGACCAACGCGATGATCCAGCTATTCCTGCTGATTACGCTGTTTTCCGCCGGTACTTACACCAGCCTGATTTATCTGGCGTCTTCCATGATTCTGGTGCCGTACCTGTGGTCGGCGGCCTATGCGGTGTTGTTGTGCGTACGCGGTGAAACCTACCAGCAGGCGCCGGCCGAGCGAAGCAAGGATCTGCTCATTGGCGCCATCGCCTTGAGTTACGCGGTGTGGTTGCTGTACGCCGGTGGCCTGAAATATTTGCTGCTGTCGGCGCTTCTGTATGCGCCGGGCGTGATCCTGTTTGCCAAGGCACGCCGTGAGCAGGGCATGCCATTGTTCACGGTCATCGAGAAAGGCATTTTCACCGCTGTCATTGGGGGCGCCGGGCTGGCGGCTTATGGGCTGTATAGCGGGGTGCTGAGTCTGTGAAGGTGTTGCTTGCGTATCAGCCACCCTATGACTGGCCGGCGATGCTGGGCTTTTTATCGGCACGGGCGATTGCGGGACTGGAAACGGTGGCCGATGGCGTTTACTCGCGCGGCATCGAACTGAAGGGTATGCACGGTACCCTTTCCATTCGGCCTGCTACGCCTGATGCCCTTGAGCTGACGCTGGATTTTCCCGACCCGAACGGTGTGCCCGAAATCGTCGCAAAAGTGCGGCGGATGTTCGACCTCGACGCTGATTTCGCCACGATCCATCGGCATTTAATATCCGTTGATCCGCTGATGGCCCGGTTGATTGCCCAGCGCCCCGGGCTGCGTGTACCGGGGGCGTGGGACGGTTTGGAGCTGGCGATCCGCGCGGTGCTGGGGCAGCAGATTACGGTGGTGGCGGCGATTCGCCTGGCAGGGAAACTGGTGGCGCAATATGGCGCACCGCTGGGTAGACCGTTGCCGGGATTGAGCCATGTGTTCCCCACGGCTGACGTGTTGGCGGGGGCCGATCTGGCTGCGTTGGGCATGCCGAAAAACCGGGGCCGGACGTTGTCGGGTGTGGCTCAGGCATTACTCGATGATCCGCGATTATTCGAGCCCGGTCGCGAGGGGGGCGTAGCGCGGTTGCTGGCGTTGCACGGGATTGGTGACTGGACGGCGCAATACATTGCGTTGCGACAGTTGCGGGAGATGGATGGGTTTCCCAATGGCGACGTGGGGTTGATCAATGCGTTGGCTGTATTGGAGGGGGGGCCGGTGACAGCGAAGCAGTTGCAGTTGCGGGCTGAAGGCTGGCGGCCCTATCGAGGGTATGCGGCGCAATTGCTGTGGACTTCGTTGAGTCGGGTGGACTGAGCTGATCCGGAATTTGTACTGGCAGTCCTGACGTCTTCGCGAGCAAGCCCGCTCCCACAGGGACTGCGTTTTTCCTGACTATCGCGATCAAATGTGGAAGCGGGCTTGCCCGCGAAGGCGATCTGGCCGTCACCACCAATGTGCGCGATGCGAACCCAGTTCCGTTGCCGGTAGCGCCCACTGCAACGGCGTCCCGGTTATCTTCAAAGGTGCGTGTAACCGATGTGCCGGCCCCCACGGTGTCTGCTCCACCATCAACCCCTGATCCTGCTCATCTTCCGCACGTAACGCTTCATTCGTCCCTGGTCCCTGCTCGATCAACAACTTCGCCGTACGCGCCAACGACAACCGCGCCGAGCCCCCCGTACCGTCGCTCAACCGCTGCGCCAACAACCTGATCGCACTGGCCGCCATCAAATACCCGGTGGCGTGATCGAGGGCCTGCACCGGCAACGGCGTCGGCTTGTCCACCTGCTTCCAGCGCATGCCCGCTTCGGCAATGCCACTGCTCATCTGCACCAGGCTGTCGAAGCCCCGGCGGTTTTGCCAAGGGCCACTCCAGCCATAGGCGTTCAGGCAAACATCAATCAGGTCCGGATTCAGTTGTCGGCGCTCATCCGTGCCGAAGCCAAGTCGCTGCAGCGCATCGGCACGATAGCCATGGAGCAGAATGTCGGCGTCCTTGAGCAGGCATTCGAATACGGCGCGGTCGGACTTGTCGTTCAGATCAAGACGCGCGCAACGTTTTCCCAACGTGACTTCCGGCACCACTCCCGGCTCGTTCCAGGTCGGCGGATCGATGCGCAAGACATCGGCGCCGAGGCCAGCCATGAAGCGACTGGCGATGGGGCCGGCGAGTACTCGGGTCAAGTCCAGCACCTTGATGCCCGCCAGTGGTTGAGTAACTGAACCAGTCCACGGTTTGCGGTTCTGGCCTGGGTCGTTGGCAAATAGAATCAAGGGCTCGGCATTGACCGCCTGTCCCTGAGGATGGGCCTGCCATTGATCCCAGGTACGCATTTGTGCGGCACAACCACCGGCATCGACCACCGCCTGTTCCAGCTCGTTCTTCGTCCATTGCGCCACTTTGCCGGCCATCGTTGCACGATCGGTACAGGCACCGAGCACGCTTTCAGCAGCGGCGCGGTGATGGGGCGCGTTGGTGTGCAGGCGAATCCAGTCATCGCGGGCGGCGTAGTCACCGGCCACCGGGTCCCACAGCGGTGGAACGTTCCAGCCGATCGGGCGAATCGAGGTGGCGAACCAGAAGGACGCCAGGCGTCGGTCAACTTCAAGGTCGGGCAGGCGTCCGGTTTGCTGGTGCAGCAGTTCGCTGGCGGCCTGGCCGGCGGCAGCAATGCTGGAGCAGGCCAGGTCAGTGACGGCAAACGCCGAGGGCAGGGCGCCGCTGGACGTGAATGGAATCCTGGTGTGAGGCAAACCGAGTGCGGATTGAATGGACGTGAGCAGATCAGTCATTGAAGAGCCCTCCGGAGCGAGAGCCCGATCTTAGTCCAAAACAGGTGACAAGCCAGATGAAACCTGTGGGAGCGGGCTTGCTCGCGAAGACGATCCATCATTCAACGATGATGGTGACGGTTACACCGCTTTCGCGAGCAAGCCCGCTCCCACATTTGACTGCATTGCTGCTTACACCCGGAACTGATCCATCAACTTCATCTGGTGGGTGGTCAGGGTGTTGAGCTGGCTGCTGATCTGCGCCGATTCGGTGGCCTGGCCGGTCAGGGTTTCGGTGACGGTGCGGATCGCCGAGACGTTGCGGTTGACCTCTTCGGCCACGGCGCTTTGCTGCTCGGCAGCGCTGGCGATTTGCAGGTTCATGTCGCTGATCACGGTGACCGCGTCGCTGATCTTGCTCAAGGCCTGGACCGCCTGCTGGATCTGCCCGGCATTGCTGTGGGCCTGGGTCTGGCTTGAATGCATGGTGGCGACCACGCCGCGGGTGCCGGACTGGATGCGTTCGATCACCAGGCGAATTTCTTCCACCGAATCCTGGGTACGCTTGGCCAGGTTGCGCACTTCATCGGCCACTACCGCAAAGCCGCGACCGCTCTCGCCGGCGCGGGCGGCTTCAATCGCCGCATTGAGGGCCAGCAGGTTGGTTTGTTCGGCGATGCTGCGAATCACCTCCAGCACGGAACCGATCTGTTCGCTGTTGACCGCGAGGGCTTCGACTTCGGTCACGGCCTTGCTGACTTCTTCGGCCAACTGATTGATATCGCGGGTGCTGCGCTCGATGATCGACATGCCGTCGCGGGCCGACTGGTCGGCGCCCTTGGCGGCATTGGCCGCGTTCGAGGCGCTGTTGGCGACATCGTGGGCGGTGGCGCTCATCTCGTTGGACGCCGTGGCGACCTGGTCGATTTCGCGGAACTGCACCTGCATGCCTTCGCTGGTCTGGCGGGCAATCTCCGACGACTGATCGGCCGTGCCGCGGGCGTCGGTGATGCTTTGCTTGATCTGCGCGATGGTCGGTTGCAGCTTGTCGAGGAAGCGGTTGAACCAGCTCACCAGTTCGCCGAGTTCGTCCTGCTTGCTGTAGTGCAGACGCTGAGTCAGGTCGCCGTCGCCGCTGGCAATCGCCTTGAGCATCTGCGCCACGCTGTTGATCGGCCGAGTGACGCCGGAAGCGGTGAGCCACATCAGCAGCAGACCGAGCACGCCTGCGATCACCGCCACCGACAAGGCCTTGATCGTGCCGCTTTGCTGGGCATCGTCAAGCACTGCCTGGAGTTTCACCGAGTCGGCCAGCAGCACTTGTCTGGGCAGGTCGATCACCACGGCCCAGGCCTTGGCATCGGCAATCGGGCTGACCGGGTACACCGCACGGATCAGGTCACCTTGCTGGAGAATCTTCGGTGCACCGCTGCCGAGCAATTGCAGGATGTCCTTGCCATCTGCACCCAGGGTATCGCCGATGCTTTTGCCGACTTTTGTTGCATCGACGCTAAAGGCCGCCATCACGCCAGTGCCGGAGACGATCAGCATGTGCCCGGCGCTGTTGAACAGCTCGCGTTGGGAATCGACCGCCGCCGCTTGCAGGGCGTCGAGGGCGATGTCGACGCCGACTACGCCGATGGACTTGCCATCCACCAGCAGCGGAACGGAAATGGTGGTCATCAACACTTCCTTGCCGCCGACAGTATCGGCGTACGGGTCGAGCAGGCAGGTGCGCTTGCTGTCCCGCGGGCAGGTGTACCAGACGTTGTACGGTGTGCCGCTGAGGTTCAGGGTGGTCTTGGTCATGTCCTCTTCGACCATGATCGTGTTCAGCGACTCACCCCCGGCGCGGCTCCAGTACGTGGCGAAACGCCCGGTCTCGTTGGATTGCCGGGCGGCGTCGCCGACGAACTCGCTGTCCTTGCCGTCCAGGCCGTCGGGTTCGAACGCCAGCCAGATGCCCAGCACTTTGCTGTTGCGCTCGAAGGCGGATTTCAGGCTCTGGTTCAACTCTTCACGCAAGGCGCCGGGCTCCAGCGAGCGCTTGGCGGCCAGGTTGCGCATGTCCTTGATCTGGTCCGCCAGGGCCGTGACCACCGTCAGGGTTTCACCGAATGTCTTCTGCACCCGCACCGCTTGCTCGGCGGCCTTGGCCTGTAGCAGGTCCTGCACACTGGCGGTGAGCATTCTGCTGCTGGAATCATTGACCAGGTCATCGTTCTGATTGGTCTGGTAAATGTTCATGCCCACTATCAATGCGACTACACCCAGCAGGCACAGACCGGACAGCAGGACGATTTTCAGGCGGATGGACACTGAGTCGAACATAAGGCGAACTCGCGAATGGATGAAGTGTTGGCTGTGGGCCGTTGCGGCTCACTCGCTAAGTCCGTTTAGCGCCGATCAATGCACATCGGCGTGGCGAAGAGGTTACATGAGGGGCAACCCGACGAGCGGTAGTGGTTGAACGTTTGCGCAGAAAAATGTGCCGAAAATCGCTTTAAAACGAGGAAAAATCGCGGAATTGTTCAGGAGGGTTCTGGCACCGATTCCGGCCGTGACCAGATCCACAGATTGCCCAGCCCCATCCCGGCAATCGCCAGGTAGACCGGCCAGCCGTGATCGAGCATCGCCAGCATCAGGCCGGCACATACCAGCATGCTGACAGTGGCGCTGACTTTTGCCCGGCGCGCGATGATCTTGCCATTGCGCCAGTTATGGAGGATGGGGCCGAACAGCCGGTGGTTTTCCAGCCAGGCACTCAGGCGCGGCGAACTGCGGGTCGCGGCCCAGGCGGCCAGCAGGATGAACTCGGTGGTGGGCAGACCGGGAATGACGATGGCGATCAGGCCGATACCCAGGCTGACATAGGCCAGCAGGCCGAAGAGGAGGCGGGAGAGTCTGGAGGAGGCAGGCATGGGCTCAAGGCAACATGTGAGGCTGATCGAAATCTTACGGATTTGCTTCGTCCCTTGTGGGAGCGGGCTTGCTCGCGAAGAGGTCATCAGCCTCAACATCAACGTTGACTGACACACCGCTTTCGCGAGCAAGCCCGCTCCCACAAGGGGAACGCGTTGGGTCAGGCGGCTTCGGTAGCGTAAGCCTGCTCCAGCAACACCGTAAAACGGTTGAAGGCGTTGATGGCGCCTTTTTCCACTTCGGCTTCTTCCCGGGCGCCGAATGCCAGGCCATCCAGGGTTTTGACGAAGCTCTTCCAGCCTTCAGCGCGGCCGCCGGCCGGTTCGCCGAGGTGGCGGGCGCCGAAGGTCTCGCTCAGCCCAAGGCCCACGGCACGCTTGATCAGGAAGGCTGCGCCGAGCTTCGAGCCTTCGGAGACGAAGAGCCAGCCCAGGGCTTCGGCTCTGGTCGGGTTCTTCAGGGCACCGGCGACGGGTGCCGGCACGTCGGTGTCCAGATCCGCCAGGTCTGCCCTGGCCGCATCGGCGCGGCAGCGGGCCGGCAGGTCCGGGACGATGGCGGTCAGTTCGGCATCGTTGTACAGCGACACCAGTTCCGACTGGAACAGGTACTGCGCCACCACGAAGCGGGCGAAACTGGCTTGGGTTTCAAACGGGGAGTGGGCCTTGACCAGGGCATCGAGCTTGCTGTGCGGCTCGTTGGTGATCTGGTTCAAGCGCTGGGAACGCAGGCTGGCGCGTTGCTCGGTGTCTTGGGTAGTCATGGCAATTCCTTGGGGGAAAAAGAGGCGCTTGGTAACGAGACGAACAAGCAAGCGCCTGACAGTAAAAAATCCTCGCCGGACGGTTTCAATCAACCGCCCGACGGGATGCCGGATCAGATATCCCAGATCAGGTTGACCGCAAAGTTGCGACCCGGCTGGGTCAGGCGGTCGAGGTTGGCCGGCTGGGTAACCGAGGCTTCGCCGACGCTGTCAAAGCCGCGCACGTCATCCCACAGCCAGTATTTCTTGTCGGTCAGGTTGTAGACGCCGCCACTGACGGTCACGTCGTCGGTCACCTTGTAGAACGCGCTCAGGTCCAGAATGCCGAAACCCGGGGTCTTGAACTGGGTGCTGGTGCCGTCCGGGGTCTTGAAGGTGGTGCTGTCGACGCGGTCCTTCTTCTTCACCAGCGTCCAGCTGAGCAAGCCACCGTAGGTGTCCTGGTCGTAACCGAGGCCGAATACGCCGGTCAGCGGGTTGACGCTGTTGAGCGGTTCGCCCGAGTCGTCGTTGCGACCGTAGGCATAAGCCACCGAGCCCCGGGTGTAGAGGCCTTGCGGCGCGCCGAAAGCGTCGAGGTTCAGGCGTCCCTTGACCTCGGCGCCCTTGATGGTGGCGTGTTTGATGTTGTTGCTTTGGAAGGTGGTCTCGGTGTAGCCCGGAGTGATGGCGTTCTCGTCAATGAAGTCGCGGTATTTGTTGTAGAACACGGCCACGTCAAACGAGCCCTGCTCGAAGTTGCCGCGCAAACCTGTCTCGTAGCTTTTGCTCTTTTCCGGTTCGAGGTCCGGGTTAGGCGCGACCCGATAGCCGCCGGCGAGGTTTTCGAAACGACCATACAAGGCCTTGGCGGTCGGGGTACGGAAGCCTTCGGCATATTGGCCGTACCAGGTGTAGTGGTCGTTGAAGCTGTAGGTGGTACCGAATTTTGGCGACAGACGATGCCAGGTCTTGGTCTCGTCGCTCACCACGCCGTTGCCGCTTTGGTCAGCGGTGGCCAGGAACTCTTCGGTGATGTGCGGCTTGAGCTCGGTGTAGTCGTAGCGAGCACCTGGCACAAAGGTCCAGTTGCCCCAGCTGATCAGATCCTGGGCGAACAGGCTGTAGCTGTTGACGGTCGGGTCCGGGAAATCACTGGCGGGTGTCAGTGTGTCGGTGGCGCTAGGGGCGCCGATGACCCGGCAGGATCCGGCCACGGTCAGGCAGGTGCCGGTACCGGTACGCAGGCCGGTGATTTTGTCCTGCTTGATGGTGGTGCCATAGGTGACGAGGTGGTCGGTGTCGGCGATGGCAAACGACTTGTCAGCCTGGGCATCGAATACCCATTGGCGGTCCTTGTAGGTGGTATCGCGGTTACGCAGCACGGTCCTTGACGGTGGCGCGTAGATTTCCTCGGTGCTCTGGTCGGTCTTGGCAATCTGGTAGTTCAGTGTCCACTTGATGTTGTCGGCCAGGGCGCTGTCCAGACCGAAGCTGTGTTCCAGGCCAAAGCGTTCGCGGGTGATCGTGTCGTTGCCGGTACGGGACTTGTAGTAGCCGAAACCGCGTCCGGCATTGAACGGGCCGCCCACGGCGCTCAATTGGTTGGTATCGCGGTCGTTCTTGTAATGCTCGTAGGTCAGGCCCAAACGTGCGTCGTCGGCGTAATCCCAGCCCAGTTTGGCCAGCACGTTGGTGGTGCGCGCATCCTCGGGGTTGGCTTCAGTGCGATTCAGGCCAGTGCCGCCGGTTTCTCCAAAGGAGTCGGTTTCATGACCGTTGCGCTGACTGAGATGCAACAGGCCATCGAACTCACCGGTTCGGCCGGCGACGGTGCCGGAAGTCAGCCAGCTGTCGTCGGCGGAGTTGTAGCCGGTTTTCAGGCGTGCGCCGACATCCTTGCCCGGTTTGATGATGTCGTCCGGGTCCAGCGTGTAATAGCTGACCGCACCGCCAATGGCATTGCTGCCGTACAAGACAGAGGCCGGGCCCCGGAGGATTTCCACTCGCTTGACGATTTCCGGGTCGACATAGTTGCGGTTGGTCTGGGCATACGGGCCGTTGAAGAAACCGTCGGGCACCTGCACGCCATCGATCTGGGTCAGCACGCGGTCGCCATCGATGCCGCGAATGTTGTAGCCCGTGATGCCTGCGCGTTGGCCTGCGCCGCCGACCGAAACACCGGGTTCGTAACGCACCAGTTCCTTGATGGTATTGACGTTGTTACGGTCCAGGTCTTCGCGGGTGTAGACAGAGACCGTGCTCGGCACGCTGTTCACATCCTGTTCGTTTCGGGTGGCGCTGATGGTCACCTGTTGCAGGTTGAGCGTACTGCTGGCGCTGCGCTTTTCCAGGACGATGCTGTTGCTGCCCAGTTTGCGATAGCTCAGGTTGGTCCCCACCAACAGCCGATCCAGGGCTTTCTCCGGCGACAGCGAACCACGGACGCCAGGCGAGGCCACACCTTGCGCCAGCTCCGACGACACGCCGACCTGCCAGCCCGTCACGGCGGTAAAGGCATTGAGTGCCGACACCAGGGATTGCTGGGGAATGGCGAACGGGTAGTCGCCCATTTTGCGAGCCGGCTGCTCGGTGGCGGTGGCTGCCATGAGCGGTGCGGCACCGGCCATCAGGATGGCAGCGGTCAGCAGCGACAGCACGCGGGAGGGTGAAGAGGCAGGGCGGGTAAGGCGAAGGGACATCGATAGCGCTCCGTGTCGCACGAATCTTTATAGGTGCTGATCGGCATGGTGAGATGCGAATCAATTGCATTGGCTATAACGAGACGTACGGGATTCGGCTATCGAGTAAAAATAATTCTCATTCAGTTCAATATGACCAGCGCCGGGAATTCCTGGAGGCGGGCCGAGGTGATGTGGGCCAGGGAGCGAACCACGTCCAGGGGCTGATCGAGGCGATAGTTGCCGGTCACGGCGACATCGGCCAGTTGTTCGTTGTTGTTGATGATCCAGCCCGGGTAGTAGCGGCGAAGTTCTGCCAGCACCTGGTTCAACGGGCAGTTTTCAAACACCAGTCGCCCCTGGACCCACGCCAGGTCGGTGGCGGCATCCAGCCTGGCAGGGCGGTCGAAGCCGTTGGGGCCGATGCGAATGCTTTCCCCGGCGGACAGGCGCACCCGCGCATCGTCACGGGTGGCTCGCAAGTCGACATCCCCGCGTTGCACCCGCACTTGCGCCACACCGTCGAGGTAACGCACGGCAAATGCGGTATCGCGAACGCTGGCCGTGACCGGGCCGGCGTCGATTTCCAGTGGTTGGCCGCGACTGGCCTGCACTTCGAAAAACGCTTCGCCCTGATACAGGCGGGCAACACGTTGCTGGTCGTTGATGGTGCTTGAGAAGGCCGAATTGGTATTGAGCAAGACCCTGGAGCCATCCTCCAGTTGCAGGCGCTGGCGCTCGCCGACCACGGTCAGGTGATCGGCCTGCAGGCGCATCGGCAAGTTGCTGAAATTGCACAGGCCGAGTAGCAGCACCGCAGCAGTGGCCAGTGGTCTCCAGTGCGGACGCAAGCGGGCGAGAACGGTGACTTTCGCGGGCCGCGCGGCCAGGCTTTGCGCGCATTGCGCCACTTGCGGACCGTCCCAGATCGCCTGGGCCTTGGTGAACGCCTGGGCATTCAACGGATCGGCCTCAAGCCATGCCTGGAATTGGCGGGTCTGCTCCTCGTCGGGACTGCCGAGCACGATCAACCAGTCCAGGGCCTGGTCCATCGCGCTTGCGGGATCCTGCGCCGGCGAAGGCTCAGGGGATCGGTGGTTGTCCGTCACGGTGTGTCCTCGGCAGGGGCTTGTGAAGAGCAGTTTCAAGCTACAAGCGGCAAGCTGCAAGCTCGGTTCGGAGTTTGTCTTACCGCTTATGGCTTGCCGCTGCTGTCATTGCGTTCTGCAACACCGATGCAGATCGACATGATCAACTTGAGTTCTTTCTGCACGGTACTGAGGGACACGTTCAGCTCGTCGGCGATTTCCTGGTAGCTGTGCCCGTGCAGGCGGCTGAGGATGAAAATCCGCTGTTGGCGGTCGCTGAGTTCACTGAGGCTCAAGTTCAGGCGCTCCAGCAATTGTTCGGCATGGGCGGCGTCTTCGGCGCTGCTGGCGGGGGCGGCGACGCTGTGCATCACCTCCTGCGGCACGTCGTCGACCATGGTGCGCGAATGGATGCGCCGCGCGCGCAAATGGTCCAGCGCCAGGTTGCGCGCCGTCTGGAAGACAAAAGGCTCAAGATGATCGATGGCCCGTTCGCTCAAGGCGCGGGTCACCCGCAGGTAGGTTTCCTGGAGGAGGTCTTCAGCGGTGCTGTGATTGTTGACCATCCGCTCCAGCGTGCGCAGCAGGGAGGTGCGCTGGGTGAGGAAAACGTGGTTGAAGCGCGACTGACTCACGGGAGAACCTGATCCATTTCGAGTTAATGATAATGCTTATCATCCGCTCGAATGGTCAAGTACTGATTTATCAAGGTTTAGGCACGACCCTGCAAATAGCTCGCGTAATCGGGTATTCGATGAGTGTGCGCCTGATCCATCAGCGGGCTGCTGAGCAGGTAGTCGGCGCTGCATTCGTTGCAGGCCACCGGGATGTTCCAGACTGCCGCGACCCGCAGCAACGCCTTGATATCCGGGTCGTGGGGCTGGGGTTCGAACGGGTCCCAGAAAAACACCAGCATATCGACCCGCTGCTCGGCGATTTGCGCACCGAGCTGTTGGTCGCCACCCAGTGGTCCGCTGATCATGCTTTGCACCGGCAGGTCGAGGCGTTGTTGCAACAGCAACCCCGTGGTGCCGGTGGCGACCAGATCATGTTGGGCCAGCTTGTCCTTTTGCCGTTCGGCCCAGTCCAGCAAGAACACCTTGCAATGGTCATGGGCGACCAGGGCGATACGCTTGCGCGCCGCCAGGGTCTTTTGCGTAAAGCTGATGCCGATCATCGGTGGTTGCTCCAGTAATGACACGTACCCTGTAGGAGCGAGCTTGCTCGCGATGGTCGTTAACGATGACAAGGGTTGCCTGAATGAACGCGGGGCCCTTACATCCATCGCGAGCAAGCTCGCTCCTACAAGAAGGGAGGGGCGTGCTGCTTACTCGGCGTTGCACAGCGCCAGGCAGTTATCGAGCATGCGGTTGGAGAAGCCCCACTCGTTGTCATACCACGCCAATACCTTGAGCAACTTGCCGCTGGATTTGGTGTGGTTGGCGTCGAAGATCGACGACAGCGGGTTGTGGTTGAAGTCGCTGGAGACCAGCGGCAGGGTGTTGTAGCCAAGGATCTTCGAGTGCTGGCTGGCTTCTTTCATCAGCGCATTGACCTCATCGGCCGACGCTTCGCGCTTGAGCTGCACCGTCAGGTCCACCAGCGACACGTTGATCACCGGTACGCGCACCGACATGCCGGTCAATTTGCCCGCCAGTTCCGGCAGCACCAGGCCGACGGCTTCGGCGGCACCGGTCTTGCTCGGGATCATGTTCTGGGTGGCCGAACGGGCGCGGTACGGATCGACGTGATAGACGTCGGTCAGGTGCTGGTCGTTGGTGTAGGCGTGAATGGTGGTCATCAAGCCATTTTCGATGCCCAGTTCGCGATGCAGCACCTGGGCCACTGGGGCCAGGCAGTTGGTGGTACACGACGCGTTGGAAATGATCTGGTGCGACTGGCGCAGAATATCGTGGTTCACCCCGTAGACGACGGTGGCGTCGGCGCCTTTGGCCGGTGCAGAGATAATGACTTTGCGCGCACCCGCCGTAATATGCGCGGCGGCTTTGGCCCGGTCGGTGAACAGACCGGTGCATTCGAATACCACATCAATCTTTTCCGCGGCCCAGGGCAGGTCGGCCGGGTTGCGGATGGCGCTGACCGAGATGCGGTCGCCGTTGACCGTCAGGCTCTCCTGGTCGTGCTGGACATCGGCATCGAATGTGCCGTGAACGGTGTCGTACTTGAGTAGATGAGCATTGATCGCGCTGTCGCCCAAATCGTTGATGGCGACAATCTGCAGATCCTGACGATAGCCCTGGGTATAGAGTGCACGCAGGACGTTACGGCCGATGCGGCCAAAACCATTGATTGCGATTCGAAGAGTCATATTGCGGCGCTACCGTCGTTTTGTTGTTGGAATTACAAGATTATTCGCAAAAAAATAGAAAACAAGCCTTTTTAATGGCAATATTTTGTTCAATCTACAACGAGTGACCTGAATCAACTGGTCCGAATGGTCAATTAAACCGTCCGTCATCCCATCGACACCGGCCTTTGATCAGCATAGACAATCAGGTCGCCACATCCGTTAGCCTGGAGTTCTACACATGCATCCCCGCGTCCTTGAGGTCACCGAACGGCTTATCGCCCGCAGCCGCGCCACGCGTGAGGCTTACCTTGCATTGATCCGCGGTGCGGCCAGCGACGGTCCGATGCGCGGCAAGCTGCAATGCGCCAACTTCGCCCATGGCGTGGCCGGTTGCGGCAGCGAAGACAAGAACAGCCTGCGGATGATGAACTCCGCGAACATCGCGATAGTTTCGTCATATAACGACATGCTCTCGGCGCACCAGCCGTACGAAGTCTTTCCGGAGATGATCAAAAAGGCCCTGCGCGAGATCGGCTCCGTCGGTCAGTTCGCCGGTGGCACGCCGGCCATGTGCGATGGCGTGACCCAGGGCGAGCCGGGCATGGAACTGAGCCTGCCGAGTCGCGAAGTGATCGCGTTGTCCACTGCCGTGGCGTTGTCCCACAACATGTTCGACGGCGCGCTGCTGCTCGGCATCTGCGACAAGATCGTGCCGGGCCTGATGATGGGCGCGCTGCGCTTCGGCCATCTGCCGATGATCTTCGTGCCGGGCGGGCCGATGGTGTCGGGCATTTCCAACAAGCAGAAAGCCGATGTGCGCCAGAAGTACGCCGAAGGCAAGGCCACCCGCGAAGAGCTGCTGGAATCGGAAATGAAGTCCTACCACAGCCCTGGCACCTGCACCTTCTACGGCACCGCCAACACCAACCAGTTGCTGATGGAAGTCATGGGCCTGCACCTGCCGGGCGCGTCCTTCGTCAACCCGAACACACCGTTGCGCGATGCCTTGACCCGCGAAGCCGCGCACCAGGTCACGCGCCTGACCAAACAGAACGGCGACTTCATGCCGATCGGCGAAATCGTCGACGAGCGTTCGCTGGTCAACTCCATCGTGGCGCTGCACGCCACGGGCGGCTCGACCAACCACACCTTGCACATGCCGGCCATCGCCATGGCGGCGGGCATTCAATTGACCTGGCAGGACATGGCCGACCTCTCCGAAGTCGTGCCGACCCTGAGCCACGTCTACCCGAACGGCAAAGCCGACATCAACCACTTCCAGGCCGCGGGCGGCATGTCGTTCCTGATCCGTGAACTGCTGGAAGCCGGGTTGCTCCACGAAAACGTCAACACCGTGATGGGCCACGGCCTGAGCCGCTACACCCAGGAGCCGTTCCTCGACAACGGCCAGCTGGTGTGGCGCGAAGGCGTGACCGACAGCCTCGATGAAAGCATCCTGCGTCCGGTTGCCCGCGCATTTTCGCCGGAAGGTGGCCTGCGGGTGATGGAAGGCAACCTGGGTCGCGGTGTGATGAAAGTCTCCGCCGTCGCCGTGGAAAACCAGATCGTCGAAGCGCCAGCCATGGTGTTCCAGGATCAGCAGGACCTGGCCGATGCATTCAAGGCCGGTTTGCTGGAAAAGGATTTTGTCGCTGTGATGCGCTTCCAGGGCCCTCGCTCCAACGGCATGCCGGAGCTGCACAAGATGACGCCGTTCCTCGGTGTATTGCAGGACCGCGGTTTCAAGGTGGCGCTGGTGACCGACGGACGCATGTCCGGCGCGTCGGGGAAAATTCCGGCGGCCATTCATGTCAGCCCCGAAGCCTATGTCGGTGGTGCTTTGGCGCGGGTGCAAGAGGGCGATATCATCCGCGTCGATGGCGTCAAAGGCACCCTGGAGCTTAAGGTGGACGCTGAAGAATTCGCAGCGCGCACGCCGGCCAAGGGCCTGTTGGGCAACAACATCGGCACCGGTCGCGAACTGTTTGGTTTCATGCGCATGGCCTTCAGCTCGGCGGAGCAGGGCGCCAGCGCCTTCACTTCTGCCCTGGAGACGCTTAATTGAAACTGGCTTTGGTCGGTGACATCGGTGGGACCAACGCACGTTTCGCGTTGTGGAAAAACCAGCAACTGGAATCGGTCCAGGTGCTGGCAACGGCAGATTTCCCCAGCCCTGAAGAGGCCATCAGCCTCTACCTGGATGGCCTGGGGCTGGCACCGGGGGCGATCGGTTCAGTGTGTCTGTCGGTGGCCGGTCCCGTCAGCGGCGACGAATTCAAATTCACCAACAATCACTGGCGCCTGAGCCGCAAGGGCTTTTGCCAGACCTTGCAGGTCGAGCAACTGTTGCTGGTCAACGACTTCTCGGCCATGGCCCTGGGCATGACCCGTTTGCAGCCCGGTGAATTCCGCGTGGTCTGCGAGGGCACGCCGGAGCCGCTGCGCCCGGCGGTGGTGATTGGCCCGGGCACCGGCCTGGGCGTCGGCACCTTGCTCGATTTGGGCGAGGGCCGGTTCGCCGCGTTGCCGGGGGAGGGCGGTCACGTCGACCTGCCATTGAGCAGCCC
The DNA here is from genome assembly GCF_056711565.1 of Pseudomonas sp. WT-JTC. Classification (NCBI taxonomy): domain Bacteria; kingdom Pseudomonadati; phylum Pseudomonadota; class Gammaproteobacteria; order Pseudomonadales; family Pseudomonadaceae; genus Pseudomonas; species Pseudomonas sp. WT-JTC. Next base: position 5,270,328 of record NZ_CM160042.1, on the reverse strand, counting down.
GCGTGAAACCCGACTCTGGCAGCACATCTTCAACGAGATCGGCCACGTCAGCGCTGAAACCGCATTGAGCGGCGGCGGCTTGCCGCGCGTCTACCGGGCGATCTGCGCGGTGGACGGGCATACGCCGGTGCTCGACACGCCGGAAGCCATCACCGCTGCCGGACTGGCGGGCGACCCGATTGCCGTGGAAGTGCTTGAACAGTTCTGCTGCTGGCTTGGTCGCGTGGCCGGCAACAACGTGCTGACCACTGGTGGACGCGCTGGTGTGTACATCGTTGGCGGGGTGATTCCACGCTTTGCCGATTTCTTCCTCCAGAGCGGTTTCGCCCGGTGCTTCGCCGACAAGGGTTGCATGAGCGACTACTTCAAAGGGATTCCGGTGTGGCTGGTGACGGCGCCGTATTCCGGTTTGATGGGTGCCGGAGTGGCACTGGAGCAATCCATCCCGGCTTGAAACCCGATTACCTGTAGGAGCGAGCTTGCTCGCGATGGACGTCAACGATAACGCGTGCTTTCTGAATGCACGCGGTGCCTTCAAGTCCATCGCGAGCAGGCTCGCTCCTACATTTTTTCTGTGGTGTTTGTAAGTTGAGTGCTTAAGGCATAATCCGCCCAATTCCAACAACAAGGACGCCTTCCCGTGAGCTCAGTCAACAAGTCGATTTTGTTGGTCGATGACGATCAAGAGATACGCGAGTTGCTGGACACCTACCTGACCCGCGCCGGTTTCCAGGTGCGTACCACGCCCGACGGCGCCGGTTTTCGCCAGGCGTTGAACGAGGCGCCGAGTGATCTGGTGATCCTTGATGTGATGCTGCCCGACGAAGACGGCTTCAGCCTGTGCCGCTGGATTCGCCAGCATCCACGCCAGGCGCAGGTGCCGATCATCATGCTCACCGCCAGTTCCGACGAGGCCGACCGCGTCATCGGCCTGGAGCTGGGCGCCGACGATTATCTGGGCAAGCCGTTCAGCCCACGGGAATTGCAGGCACGGATCAAGGCCTTGCTGCGCCGCGCGCAGTTCGGTCAGGAACGTAACGGTGGCGAGGTGCTGGCCTTCGATGACTGGCGTCTGGACATGGTCAGCCATCGGTTGTTTCACATCGATGGCGAAGAGGTGATCCTTTCGGGCGCCGACTTCGCACTGCTGAAACTGTTCCTCGATCACCCGCAGGAAATCCTCGATCGCGACACCATCGGCAACGCCACCCGTGGCCGCGACCTGATGCCCCTCGATCGCATCGTCGACATGGCGGTCAGTCGCTTGCGCCAGCGTCTGCGCGACACCGAAAAACCACCACGGCTGATCCGCACCGTGCGCGGCAGTGGCTACCAATTGGCAGCCAATGTGGTTGCCAGCAATGGCCACTAAGCTGTTTCGCAAGCTCGCGGCCAAGGTACCGATGCCGCGTTCGTTGCTCGGGCGGATGCTGCTGTTGACCTTGCTGGCCGTGTTGTTCGCCCAGACATTGTCGAGCGTGATCTGGGTGTCGCAACTGCGCGCCACGCAGCTCGAGGGCCTGGTCACCAGTGCCCGCAGCCTGGCTCATTCGATGACGGCCAGTGTCAGTTATTTCCGTTCGTTACCGGTGGCGTTTCGGCCCCTGGTGCTCGATCAGTTGCGCAGCATGGGTGGCACCCGGTTCGTGGTGACGCTCAACGACAAGCCACTGGGCATGGAAGTGCTGCCCATCACCCCGCGCAAAGAGGCGGTGCTCAAAGCGGTGGACGAGGTGCTGCGCCAGTCCCTCGGCCAGGACGCGGACATCTCGGTGACCTTCGTCAGCCCGGAAGACCTGCGCATCTTCAATGGCGGCCTGAAGCTCGATGAGTTGCCACGTTCCTGGGCGCACTATGCGCTGACCCTGGAACCGGTGAACCCGCCGGTGCTGGTCACGCAGATCCAGATGGCACCGGGCGAATGGCTGTACATCGCCTCGCTGTTGCCCGAGCCCTACACCAGTCTTGAAGAACAGGGCCTGCCGGCACAGCAGGTGTGGTTCATCGTCCTGACCAGCGGCTTTTTGCTGTTGTTCATCGGCCTGCTGGTGCACTGGCAGAGTCGTCCGCTCAAGCGTCTGGCGCGGGCGGCGCGGGACTTGTCGCTGGGTGCCGATGTCGAGCCGGTGGCCGAAGGTGGTGGCAGCGAAGTGGTGGAAGTCGGCCGTGCCTTCAACACCATGCGCGAGCGCATCAGCCGTTACCTGACCGAGCGCAGTCAGTTGTTCAGCGCGATTTCCCACGACCTGCGCACACCGATTACCCGCTTGCGACTGCGGGTCGAATTGCTCGAAGACGAAACACTGCAAACCAAGTTCGGTCGCGACCTGGACGAGCTGGAGCTGCTGGTCAAGGGCGCACTGCAATGCGTGAAAGACACCGACATCCACGAGAACATCGAGCCGGTGGATCTCAACCATGTGCTCGACTGCCTGGTGGAACCGTATCTGGCACCGAACGGTAACGGCCGCGTGACCCAGCAGGGGCGGGCGCTGGCGGCGTATCCGGGGAAACCGCTGGCGCTCAAGCGTTGCATCGGCAACCTGATCGACAACGCGTTGAAGTACGGGCAGAACGCGCATCTGTACATCGATGACGATGACAGCGCGTTCATCCTGCATGTCGATGATGAAGGGCCGGGCGTGCCGGAGCAGCGGCTGGAGCAGGTGTTCGAACCGCACTTCCGCCTGGCCGGGCAGCAGCAGGGCTATGGATTGGGGCTGGGGATTGCCCGCAACATTGCCCATAGCCATGGTGGTGAGGTGAGTTTGCAGAACTTGCGTGAGGGTGGGTTAAGGGTGACTTTGCAGTTACCCCGGAGCGTTGATTAGCGATACCGCGTTATCGTTCTTCGCGAGCAAGCCCGCTCCCACATTTGACCGAGTTCATCCAGATGGAATGCGATCAAGTGTGGGAGCGGGCTTGCTCGCGAAGGCGTTAGAAGATTCAACACATCCCTCAAGGTAAATGTCACAGCTCGGTGACATAACCCACCCCCTTCGTTACAAGCCCGCCTTCGTCCGTTGTTTATGCTGCCCAGCAGTCATAACAACAAAAAAGGTACGTCATGGACACCTTCCAACCTGCCTTCAGCAGTTGGCTGAATGCACCTGCCCATCAGCAATGGCTCGCTGCCGAAGGCTTGCGCCTGCTGGCGTTTGCCAAGGCTTCGAGGCTCCCTGAAGGCTTTGGCAATCTCGATGAAAAGGGCTGCCTCGCGGCCGACGCAAAAGCGCAAACCATGAACACCGCGCGCATGACCCACAGCTTTGCCATGGCCCACATACAGGGTTTGCCGGGGTTCGCCGAGCTGGTGGATCACGGTGTCGCCGCACTGCGCGGGCCACTGCGTGATGCGCTTCACGGCGGCTGGTTCGCGACCGCCGAACACCGCGACGGCAACACCGGCAAGAACGCCTACCTGCATGCCTTCGTCGCGCTGGCCGCGAGTTCCGCTGTAGTCGCACAGCGCCCCGGTGCGCAAGCCTTGCTCGATGATGCCGTCGACATCATCGACACGTACTTCTGGAGCGAAGAAGAGGGCGCCATGCGCGAATCCTTCAATCGCGACTGGAGCGAGGAGGAGACCTACCGAGGCGCCAACAGCAACATGCACGCCACCGAGGCCTTCCTCGCCCTGGCCGATGTCACTGATGACAATCGCTGGCTGAGCCGTGCCCAGCGTATCGTCGAGCGAGTGATCCATGGCCACGCCGCCGCCAACGATTACCTGGTGATCGAGCATTTCGACCGTGCCTGGCAACCACTGCGCGATTACAACCGCGACAATCCAGCCGACGGCTTCCGCCCCTACGGCACCACCCCGGGTCATGGTTTCGAGTGGGCGCGGCTGTTGCTGCACCTCGAAGCTTCGCGGGTGAGAGCGGGGATGCTCACGCCGGGCTGGCTGCTCACCGACGCGCAAAAACTCTTCGAGCACAACTGCCGTCATGGCTGGGACGTCGATGGTGCGCCGGGGATTGTCTACACCCTGGACTGGGACAACAAAGCGGTGGTCCGCCATCGCCTGCACTGGACCCATTGCGAAGCCAGTGCTGCCGCCAGTGCACTGCTCAAACGCACCGGTGATGAGCAGTACGAACACTGGTACCGACTGTTCTGGGAATTCTGTGACAGTCATTTCATCGACCGCGAAGGCGGCAGCTGGCATCACGAGCTCGACCCGCTGAACCGCCCGAGTGCCGATATCTGGCCCGGCAAGCCGGACCTTTACCACGCCTGGCAGGCCGTGCTGATTCCGCGCCTGGCGCTGGCGCCAAGCATGGCCACGGCGCTGGCGCAGTTGTCCCAGAGCGGTTCTATGTAACCATGCGGTGACATTCGCGCATCCCTTCGTTACCTGCGAGGGGATATCCCCTGTTTAGAATCTTATGCAGCGCAAGCAACAGACTTGCATGCATAACAACAAGAAAGGTGCTCCTAGATGAATGCGATTTCTCGCCTCGCTACTGTCATTTCTCTCGCTTCCCTGTCTGCGCTCCCCCTCAGTGTCCTCGCTGCCGAATCCAAAGGTTCCGTTGAAGTCGTTCACTGGTGGACTTCCGGTGGTGAAAAGGCAGCGGTCGATGTCCTGAAGGCTCAAGTCGAAAAAGACGGCTTCACCTGGAAGGACGGCGCAGTCGCCGGTGGTGGCGGCTCCACGGCCATGACCGTACTCAAAAGTCGCGCCGTAGCCGGCAACCCGCCGGGCGTTGCCCAGATCAAAGGCCCGGACATCCAGGAGTGGGGCAGCACCGGCCTGCTCAGCACCGACGCGCTGAAAGACGTTTCCAAGTCGGAAAACTGGGATGGCCTGCTGTCGAAGAAAGTCTCCGACACTGTGAAGTATGAAGGTGACTACGTCGCTGTGCCGGTGAACATCCACCGCGTCAACTGGCTGTGGATCAACCCGGAAGTGTTCAAGAAAGCCGGGATCGAAAAAGCCCCGACTACCCTCGAAGAATTCTATGCCGCCGGCGACAAGCTCAAGGCCGCAGGCTTCATCGCGCTCGCCCACGGCGGTCAGCCTTGGCAGGACAGCACCGTGTTTGAAGACGTGGTGCTCTCGGTCATGGGCGCCGACGGTTACAAGAAAGCCCTGGTCGACCTGGACCAGAAAACCCTGTCTGGCCCGGAGATGACCAAGTCGTTCGCCGAGCTGAAAAAGATCACCGGCTACATGGACCCGAACCGCGCCGGTCGTGACTGGAACATCGCCGCCGCCGACGTCATCAATGGCAAGGCCGGCATGCAGATGATGGGCGACTGGGCGAAAAGCGAGTGGACCGCCGCGAAGAAAATCGCCGGCAAGGACTACCAGTGCGTAGCGTTCCCTGGCACCGAAAAAGCCTTCACCTACAACATCGACTCGATGGCGGTGTTCAAGCTCAAGGCTGATCGCAAGGGTGACATCGCTGCCCAGCAAGACCTGGCCAAGGTCGCATTGGGTACCGACTTCCAGAAAGTCTTCAGCATGAACAAGGGTTCGATCCCGGTGCGTAACGACATGCTGAATGAAATGGACAAGCTCGGCTTCGACGAGTGTGCCCAGAAGTCGGCGAAGGACTTCATCGCGGACGACAAGACCGGCGGCCTGCAACCGAGCATGGCGCACAACATGGCCACCTCCCTGGCCGTGCAGGGTGCGATCTTCGACGTGGTCACCAACTTCATGAACGACAAGAACGCTGACCCGGCCAAGGCCAGCGCCCAACTGGCCTCGGCTGTCAAAGCGGCCCAGTAACTCCGGACACAGCCCATCCCAATGTGGGAGCGGGCTTGCTCGCGAATACGGACTGACATTCAACATGGATGTCGATTGACACACCGCATTCGCGAGCAAGCCCGCTCCCACAGGGGATCAGCGTGTCGATTCATTTCTCTAAACCTGGATTATCCCGATGAACTCTGTGGCGGTTTTCAGCAAAGCCTCACCGTTCGATGCGCTGCAACGCTGGCTACCCAAGTTGGTACTCGCGCCGAGCATGCTGATCGTGTTGGTTGGCTTCTACGGTTACATCATCTGGACGTTCATTCTGTCCTTCACCAACTCCAGCTTCATGCCGAGCTACAAGTGGGTCGGCCTGCAGCAATACATGCGTCTGATGGACAACGACCGCTGGTGGGTCGCGAGCAAGAACCTCGCGGTGTTCGGCGGCATGTTCATCGGCATCAGCCTGGTGCTGGGCGTGTTCCTCGCCGTGCTGCTGGACCAGCGCATTCGCAAGGAAGGCTTCATCCGCACCATCTATCTGTACCCGATGGCGCTGTCGATGATCGTCACCGGTACGGCGTGGAAATGGCTGCTCAACCCGGGCCTGGGCCTGGACAAAATGCTGCGTGACTGGGGCTGGGAAGGCTTCCGCCTCGACTGGCTGGTGGATCAGGATCGCGTGGTCTACTGCCTGGTGATCGCCGCCGTGTGGCAAGCCTCCGGGTTTGTCATGGCGATGTTCCTCGCCGGCCTGCGCGGTGTCGATCAGTCGATCATCCGTGCTGCGCAAGTCGATGGTGCGAGCCTGCCGACCATCTACCTGAAGATCGTTTTGCCGAGCCTGCGCCCGGTGTTCTTCAGTGCCTTCATGATCCTCGCGCACATCGCGATCAAGAGCTTCGACCTGGTCGCGGCGATGACCGCGGGCGGTCCGGGCTACTCGTCCGACCTGCCGGCAATGTTCATGTATTCCTTCACCTTCAGCCGTGGCCAGATGGGCATCGGTTCGGCCAGCGCCATGCTGATGCTCGGCGCCGTGCTGACCATCCTCGTGCCGTACCTGTACTCCGAGCTGCGAGGCAAACGCCATGACTAATCAAATCGGAAAACCAGGCATCAGCTTCAGCCGCATTGCGATCTACGCCATCTTGTTGCTGGCGGCGGCGGTGTACCTGATCCCGCTGGTGGTGATGCTGCTGACCAGCTTCAAGTCCCCTGAAGACATCCGCACCGGCAACCTGCTGAGCTGGCCGGCCGTGATTGACGGCATCGGCTGGATCAAGGCCTGGGACGTGGTCGGCGGCTACTTCTGGAACTCGGTGAAGATCACCGTGCCTGCGGTGCTGATCTCCACCTTCGTCGGGGCCATGAACGGCTACGTGCTGTCGATGTGGCGCTTCCGTGGCTCGCAGTTGTTCTTCGGCCTGTTGCTGTTCGGCTGCTTCCTGCCGTTCCAGACCGTGCTGCTGCCGGCTTCGTTCACCCTCGGCAAGTTCGGCCTGGCCAACACCACCTCGGGCCTGGTGCTGGTCCACGTGGTCTACGGCCTGGCGTTCACCACGCTGTTCTTCCGCAACTACTACGTGAGCATTCCGGATGCGCTGGTCAAGGCCGCGCGGCTCGATGGCGCAGGCTTCTTCACGATCTTCTGGAAGATCCTGCTGCCGATGTCGATCCCGATCGTGATGGTCTGCCTGATCTGGCAGTTCACCCAGATCTGGAACGACTTCCTGTTCGGCGTGGTTTTCGCCAGTGGCGATGCCCAGCCAATTACCGTGGCCCTGAACAACCTGGTCAACACCAGCACCGGGGTCAAGGAATACAACGTTGATATGGCCGCCGCGATGATCGCCGGGCTGCCGACACTGCTGGTCTACATATTCGCTGGCAAGTATTTCCTGCGTGGGCTGACGTCCGGCGCGGTCAAGGGGTAGAAACATGGCAACTCTCGAATTACGCAACGTCAACAAGACCTACGGCGCCGGTTTGCCGGACACCCTGAAAAACATCGAACTGAAGATCGATGACGGGGAATTCCTGATCCTGGTCGGCCCCTCGGGCTGCGGCAAATCGACCTTGATGAACTGCATCGCCGGCCTGGAAACCATCAGCGGCGGCGCGATCCTGGTGGACGACGCCGACATCAGCGGCATGAGCCCCAAGGATCGCGACATCGCCATGGTGTTCCAGTCCTACGCGCTGTACCCGACCATGAGCGTGCGCGACAACATCGCCTTCGGCCTGAAGATCCGCAAAATGCCGACTGCGGAAATCGACGAAGAAGTCGCTCGGGTTTCCAAGCTGCTGCAAATCGAACACCTGCTCAACCGCAAACCCGGCCAACTCTCCGGTGGTCAGCAACAGCGTGTGGCGATGGGCCGTGCCCTGGCGCGGCGGCCGAAGATTTACCTGTTCGACGAACCGCTGTCCAACCTCGACGCCAAGCTGCGGGTCGAGATGCGTACCGAAATGAAGCTGATGCACCAGCGCTTGAAGACCACCACGGTCTACGTGACCCACGACCAGATCGAGGCCATGACCCTGGGTGACAAGGTTGCGGTGATGAAGGACGGCATCATCCAGCAGTTCGGCACGCCGAAGGACATCTACAACAATCCGGCCAACCTGTTCGTGGCGAGCTTCATCGGTTCGCCGCCGATGAACTTCATCCCGCTGCGCTTGCAGCGCAAGGATGGTCGTCTGCTGGCGCTGCTCGACAGCGGCCAGGCCCGTTGCGAGTTGCCGCTGGGCATGCAGGACGCCGGTCTTGAAGATCGCGAAGTGATCCTCGGCATGCGCCCTGAGCAGATCGTTCTGGCCAACGGCGAAGCGAACGGATTGCCGACCATTCGTGCCGAAGTCCAGGTCACCGAACCGACCGGTCCCGACACCTTGGTCTTCGTCAACCTCAACGACACCAAGGTCTGCTGCCGCATGGCGCCAGACGTGGCGCCGGCGGTTGGCGAGACGCTGAACCTGCAGTTCGACCCGGCGAAAGTGCTGCTGTTCGATGCCAAGAGCGGGGAGCGGCTGGGGGTTGCCGGCGTGCCGAAAGCCGAGACTCACGCTGACAACGTAGCGCAATTCAAAGGCCGCTGAAGATCACGGCTGTAGGAGCGAGCTTGCTCGCGATGGAGTGTCAGTTGACACCGATGTAGCTGATACACCATCGCGAGCGAGCTCGCTCCTACAGGGGGGGGGATATGTGGCGGGTGGAGACATCCGTCGCAACTGATGTAACCGCGTTAAAGAAGAAAAGTTAATAACAATAAAACGAGGATGTAGGGATGAAAATGAAGAACAAGGCCCGGTTGATCTGCCAAGTGTCAGCAGCGGCAGCACTGGTTCTGGCCGGCAATGCGATGGCCGCTGAAGCGTTCAGCTCCGACTCCAAATGGATGACGGGCGATTGGGGTGGCGAGCGAACCAAACTGATCGAGCAGGGCATCGACATCAAGATGGATTACGTCGGTGAAGTCGGCGCCAACCTGCATGGCGGTTTCAACGATGACAAGACCGCGCGCTACGCCGACCAGTTCGGCCTGGGGGCAGCGCTGGACCTGGAAAAACTGCTGGGCTGGGACAACACCCAGGCCAAGATCCAGCTCACCAACCGTAACGGTGAGAACATCTCCAACGACCGTATCGGCGACCCGCGTGCCGGCACCCTGAGTTCCTCCCAGGAAGTCTTCGGGCGTGGCCATATGGTGCGTCTGACCCAGTTGTGGATCCAGCATCAGTTCTTCGACAACAAACTGGACGTCAAGGCCGGTTACTTCGGCGAAGGTGAAGACTTCAACACCTTCCCGTGCGAATTCCAGAACCTGGCGTTCTGCGGATCCCAGGTGGGTAACTGGGCCACCAACATCTGGTACAACTGGCCGGTGATGCAGGCGGCGATCCGCGTGAAGTACAACATCAATGACGAGCTCTACGCCCAGATCGGCGCGTACAACCAGAACACCTCGCAACTGGAGCACGGTAACGGCTTCAAGCTCAGCGGCAGTGGTACCAATGGCACCGTCCTGCCGGTCGAGCTGGTCTGGTCGCCGAAGGTCAACAACCTGCCTGGCGAATACCGTGTCGGTTACTACAAAAGTACCTCCGATGCCGCCGACGTTCGCGAAGACGACAACGGTCAGGACGCAGCGACCACCGGCAACCCTTTGCGCGTCCACGATAGCAAGCACGGCTACTGGTTCGTCGCGCAGCAGCAACTCACCAGCCACAACGGCGACGCTTCTCGCGGTCTGAACATCGCGGCCAACGCCACTTTCCACGACAAGGACACCAACTTCATCGACAACTACCAGTCGCTGATGTTTGTGTACAAGGGCCCGTTCGATGCGCGCCCGAAGGATGACGTGGGCATCGGTTTCGCCCGTATCCATGTCAACGATGACGTGAAGAAAAACGCCGAACTGACCAACGCGGCCAACGGTGTTTCGGACTTCGACAATCCGCTGTTCTCGCCTATTCGTGAAACCGAATACAACTACGAGATCAACTACGGCTTCCACGTGACCAACTGGCTGACCGTACGTCCCAACCTGCAATACGTCACGCACCCGGGTGGTGTGGATGAAGTCGACAACGCGCTGGTGGCCGGCCTGAAAATTCAGTCGGTGTTCTAACGCTGTTGCGATAAGCTCTCCTCAATGTGCGCATTTTTGCGGACAGCCCTGGCTGTCCGCTTTTTTTTGCGGGCCGCGCACCCCGGTGACAGATGATTTTCAGGACCGTGGCACATGCTTGAGCATCCGCTACAACGCTTCTTCAAATCCTTGCGCGAGCGTCCGGTGTTCGCGTGGGAGCGCTATCAGATGCGCGACGTGCTGGTGATCGATCATCCGCTGTGTCAGGCGGTGTTCAGCCGTCAGGGCGCGCAGTTGCTGCACTTCCAGCCACAGGGCCAGAAACCCTGGCTGTGGTGCGCGGCGAAGTGGCCGCAGGTCGGTGCCATTCGCGGTGGCGTGCCGGTGTGTTGGCCGTGGTATGGACGGCATCCGAGCGAAAACGCCTGGCCGTCCCATGGCTGGGCGCGGTTGCTCGACTGGAAGCTGCTCGACAGCAACAGTGACGACGATGGCGTGCGGTTGCACTGGCAACTGAAGTTGTGCGACTGGCAGGTGGATCTGCACGCGCATCTGGGCGAACGCATGGAATTGCGCCTGAGTACCGAGCATCAGGACGACATGCCGTGCCAGTTGAGCCAGGCTTTGCACGCTTACTGGCGTATTGGCGATGTCAGTGAGATAGCGCTGTCTGGGCTGGAGGGTGCTCAGGGTTATGACCAGTTGAGCCGACAGGTCTGTCAGCAGGAAGGCGAGTTGCGCGTGGACGGCGGTTGTCAGCGAGTGTTCCAGCATGATGGCGAATTGCAGCTCAACGACCATGCCTGGCAGCGGGCGCTGTGCATCGACACTGGCGAAACGGCCGACACAGTGGTTTGGCATCCCGGTTCACGGCCGTTGCTCGGCGTGACCTGGAACGAGATATCCGAATTCGTTTGCGTAGAGGCCGCAAGCGGCGGTACCGACAGCTTGTGCCTGAAACCTGGGGAGCGGGCGCATTTGAGTTTACAGGCGTGGGTGGGGGCTTGATTCTGCGGTGTTGCTGCTGGCCCCTTCGCGAGCAAGCCCGCTCCCACATTCGACCACATTCCAACTGAAGGAACCTGGTCACCTGTGGGAGCGGGCTTGCTCGCGAAGGCGCCCTTTCAAGCAGTAAAGATTCAGGATCGGTCAGTTGAACTCATCACCCACCGGATACCGGCTGGCATTCAGGCTCTCCTTGATCTTGCGCAAGTGCGGCTGGAAGTCCACGCCCCGGCGCAAGGTCATGCCGGTGGCGAGCACGTCCAGCACGGTGAGCTGGATGATCCGCGACGTCATCGGCATGTAGATGTCGGTGTCCTCCGGCAGCGGAATGTTCAGGCTCAGGGTGCTGGCCTTGGCCAGCGGCGAGTTCTCGGCGGTCAGGCCCAGCACTGAAGCGCCGTTTTCCCGGGCGATGCGCGCGACTTCCACCAGTTCGCGGGTGCGACCGGTGTAGGAAATGATCACGAACAACTCGCCGGTGTGGGCCACCGAGGCAATCATGCGCTGCATCAGCACGTCGGCGTGGGCCGTGACGGCGAGATTGAAGCGGAAGAACTTGTGCTGTGCATCCAGGGCCACCGGAGCCGAGGCACCGAGGCCGAAGAAGTGGATTTGCCGGGCCTGGATCAACAGGTCGACGGCGCGGCTGATCAGGTTCGGGTCCAGTGCCTGGCAAGCGCTGTCCAGCGAGGCAATGGCGCTGCCGAAGATCTTCTGGGTATAGGCTTCAGGATTGTCGTCGGCTTCCACTGCACGGCTGACGTACGCGGCGCCACTGGCCAGGCTCTGGGCCAGTTGCAGTTTGAGCTCGGGGTAGCCGCTGACGCCGAACGAACGGCAGAAACGGTTGACCGTCGGTTCGCTGACCGAAGCCGCCTGGGCGAGGGCAGCGATGCTGAACCGGGTGGCCTGCTGCGGGTTGAGCAGGATCACCTCGGCGACTTTGCGCTCGGCCTTGTTCAGCTCTTCAAGGCGATTCTGGATTTGTTCCAGTAAATTTCGCACGCGGTCCATATGGGATTCCTTGATTCACCGGCACCGATAAGCGCGCGGCTAATGCAAAAAGGGCCTTTGGTGAGGCCCGTAACGGTGGCCTATCCTACTGATGGCTCCGACCGACCACCACTCGGAATCTGTATTTTGCGAAAATGTTGTGGTTATTACTACATTTTCCCTTGAGTGATGCCTTGAAAAAAGGTATTTGTAGCTTAACTTGATAAAAGAACAAACATCATGCTCTCGATTACGGTTGAACCGTGCACCTTTGCCTTGTTCGGCGCCTTGGGCGATCTGGCCTTGCGCAAGCTGTTTCCTGCCCTCTATCAACTCGACGGCGCCGGCCTGCTGCACGAGGACACGCGTATTATCGCGCTGGCCCGTGAGCCAGGCAGCGAACAGGAACACCTGGCGTTCATTGCTTCCGAGCTGCGCCGCTATGTCGGTGCCAAAGAGCTGGACGACGCCGTGGTCGAGCGTTTTCTGGCGCGCCTGAGCTACCTGCACGTCGACTTCCTCAAAACCGAAGATTATGTGGCCCTGGCCGAAGTCGCCGGCACCGCGCAGCGAGTCATCGCTTATTTTGCGACCCCGGCCGCCGTATACGGCGCGATTTGCGAAAACCTGGCCAAGGTCGGCCTGGCGCAAAACACCCGTGTGGTGCTGGAAAAACCCATCGGTTCGGACCTGGAATCCTCGCGCAAGGTCAACGACGCCGTGGCGCAATTCTTCCCGGAGAACCGCACCTACCGCATCGACCACTACCTGGGCAAAGAGACCGTCCAGAACCTGATCGCCCTGCGTTTCGCCAACAGCCTGTTCGAAACCCAGTGGAACCAGAACTACATTTCCCACGTGGAAATCACCGTGGCCGAGAAGGTCGGTATCGAAGGCCGCTGGGGTTACTTCGACAAGGCCGGCCAGCTGCGCGACATGATCCAGAACCACCTGCTGCAACTGCTCTGCCTGATCGCCATGGACCCACCGGCCGACCTGTCCGCCGACAGCATCCGTGACGAGAAGGTCAAGGTGCTCAAGGCCCTGGCGCCGATCAGCCCGGAAGGCCTGACCACTCAAGTGGTGCGCGGCCAGTACATCGCCGGCTACAGCGAAGGCAAGGCGGTACCGGGGTACCTGGAAGAACCCAATTCCAACACCCAGAGCGACACCGAAACCTTCGTCGCCCTGCGTGCCGACATCCGTAACTGGCGCTGGGCCGGCGTGCCGTTTTACCTGCGTACCGGCAAGCGCATGCCGCAGAAGCTGTCGCAGATCGTCATCCACTTCAAGGAACCGTCGCACTACATCTTCGCTCCCGAGCAGCGCCTGCAAATCAGCAACAAGCTGATTATCCGCCTGCAACCGGACGAAGGCATTTCCTTGCGCGTGATGACCAAGGATCAAGGCCTGGATAAAGGCATGCAGCTGCGCAGCGGTCCGTTGCAGCTGAATTTTTCCGACACTTGGAGCAGCGCACGGATTCCCGATGCCTACGAGCGGTTGTTGCTGGAAGTGATGCGCGGCAATCAGAACCTGTTTGTCCGTAAAGATGAAATCGAAGCCGCGTGGAAGTGGTGTGACCAGTTGATCGCCGGGTGGAAAAAGTCCGGCGATGCGCCCAAGCCGTACGCGGCAGGGTCCTGGGGGCCGATGAGCTCCATTGCACTGATCACGCGGGACGGGAGGTCATGGTATGGCGATATCTGATTTGAAACTGCCGCAGGGCGTCAGCGCCCATGCGTTCAAGAGCCCGGTGCTGCTGGCCGAAAGCCTGGCGCTGAATGTGGCCAAGCAACTGAGCGATGCAATCGACGCCCAGGGTACAGCGACGCTGGTGGTGTCCGGTGGCCGCAGCCCGGTGGCGTTTTTCCAGCACCTGGCCAGGCAGGCGCTGGACTGGTCCAACGTGGTGGTCAGCCTGGCTGACGAGCGTTGGGTGCCGGTGGAGCACGCCGACAGTAACGCTGGCCTGCTCAAGAAATATCTCTTGCAAGGCCCGGCGGCCAAGGCGCAGTTCCTGAGCCTGTACAGCGCCAGTGCCAACCTCGAGCAGGCAGCCGAGCAGGCCGACCGTTTGTTGTCCGAGTTGCCGGTGATCGACGTGCTGATCCTCGGCATGGGCGATGACGGCCACACCGCGTCGCTGTTCCCCAACAGCCCGAACCTTGACGAGGCCTTGAAAGTCGACGGTACACGTCGTTGCTGGCCGATGCTGGCGCCGACCGTGCCGCGTCAGCGCCTGACCATGAGTCGCGCGCTGCTGGCTTCGGCCAAACACAAGATTCTGTCGATTTCCGGTCAGTCCAAGCTGACCACCTTGAGTTTCGCGCTGGCCGGTGACGATGTCGCCGAAATGCCGGTGCGCGCATTTCTGCAACCCACGTTAGAGATTTACTGGTGCCCATGAGCCAAGGAACAGCCGCTATGACAAACCCATCCCCGACCGTTTCCATGGCGGACAAAGTTGCCCTGATCGACAGCCTCTGCGCGAAGGCGCGGATTCTGCCGGTGATCACCATCGCCCGCGAGCAGGACGTTCTGCCGTTGGCCGACGCGCTCGCGGCCGGCGGCCTGACGGCCCTGGAAGTGACCCTGCGTTCGCAATTCGGCCTCAAGGCCATCCAGATTCTGCGCGAGCAGCGTCCTGAGCTGGTGACCGGTGCCGGCACCGTGCTCGATCGCCAGATGCTGGCTGCCGCCGAAGCGGCGGGCTCGCAATTCATCGTCACGCCGGGCATCACCCGCGACTTGCTGGAAGCCAGCGTCGCCAGCCCGATTCCACTGTTGCCAGGCATCAGCAATGCCTCGGGCATCATGGAAGGCTACGCTCTGGGTTACCGCCGATTCAAGTTGTTCCCGGCCGAAGTCAGCGGCGGCGTCGCGGCCATAAAGGCTTTGGGCGGCCCGTTCGGCGAAGTGAAATTCTGCCCGACCGGCGGCGTCGGCCCGGCCAATATCAAGAGCTACATGGCGTTGAAAAACGTCATGTGCGTGGGCGGTAGCTGGATGCTTGATCCGGAGTGGATCAAGAACGGCGACTGGGCCCGCATTCAGGAATGCACCGCCGAGGCCTTGGCGCTGCTGGACTGATCGCTTCACCCGACACTCGTTGTGTGTTCTACGGCTTTACGGTGCGCTTGGTCGGTGCACCGTTTTTTTTTGCCCTTAATACCTGTAGGAGCGAGCTCGCTCGCGAAAAACCTCCAGGCACCGCTGGCTACCGGGTTCCCGCGTCATCGTTCACGACCATCGCGAGCAAGCTCGCTCCTACAGGCACCGCTGGCTTCCGGGTTCCCGGGTCATCATTCACGACCATCGCGAGCAAGCTCGCTCCTACAGGTACCGTTGGTCATCGGGTTCCCGCGTTATCGTTCACGCCCATCGCGAGCAGGTCAGCACAACTCCGCCAGCGCTGTGGTCAGCCGCGTCATGTGCCCGGCGGTGGTGGTCAGCCCCGGAGTGATGCGGATGCACGGGCCGCACGCCGCGCCGGTGCGTACCACGGTGAACAGGTTGTAGTCCTTGAGCAGCCGCTCGACCATCGCCTGCTGATCGGTCTGTGCGATGAAACGCAGGGCCGTGATGCCGCAGTACAGTCGCGGGTCGTCCGGGGTCAGGACTTCGATGCCCGGCAGTTCGCGCACGGGGCGGACCCACAGGTTGCGCAGGTAGTTGAGCCGCGAACCTTTGGCCGCCGCGCCGCCCATGGCGTGATGCTCCTCGAGGACCAGCGGCAAGGTCAGCAGCGCCGGGATGTTCGGTGTGCTGTACGGCGTACGGGCACGAATGTCTGTAACCGGGAAGTGCATCTCGCCCATGTCCGGGTCGATGTCGGCCAGGCGTTCGGGGGCGATGTAGATGAAGCCGAGCGTCAGCGGGGCGCCGATCCACTTGTGCAGGTTGTAGCCGGCAAAGGCGATACCGAGCCCGGCCAGGTCAAATTCGAGTTGGCCGAGGGCATGGGCTCCATCGAGGATGACGTCGATGCCATGTTCCTTCGCAGCGGCTGCAATCGCCTGCACCGGCATCACCAGGCCCGTGCGATGGGTGACGTGGGTCAGGGCCATCAGCTTCAGCCGCGGATGCCGCGCGAAGGCTTCCCGATAGGTGTTGAGCAGGCTGTCGAAGGTTGCCGGGTGGGTGTGTTCGATCTCGATCACTTCGACACCACGATTGCGTGCCAGCCAGCGCATGGCGCCTTTGACCGTGTCGTATTCCAGATCGCAGACCAGTACCTGATCGCCGGGCTGCAGCCGGTTGTAGTTGCGGATCAGCGACTGCAAACCTTCCGACGCGTTACGGGTCAGGGCGATGCTGTCGGCGGGTGCGCCTGTCAACCTCGCCAATTGCGCGCGGATCTTCAGGCTGTCGCCCTGTTCGAAGCGCTGGCGCACGTAGACCGAATTGCTGCGATTGATGAGCTCGATGTTGCGCTGGTATTCCTCGACCACCGTGCGCGACATGCGACCGAAGTAACCGTTCTCCAGGTTGAGCGGGCCGGGTTCGACATCGTAGCGGTCGGCAAAGGTTTGCCAGAAGGCTTCATCACGGGCACGGCGGGTGTTGTCGGGCATGGGCTACTCGGTAGGTGATTCAGTGGCGCGGGGCAGGTTTGCCGTGTTTGGCGCGTAGCGGTTCGAGCAGGTCCGACAAGCCGTTGTGATCGATTTCCTGCATCAGGGCCAACAGGCCGCCCAACTCGCCGTGAGGGAAACCTTCCCGGGCGAACCAGTTCAGGTAAGGGCCGGGCAGGTCGGCAATGATTCGGCCCTTGTACTTGCCGAAAGGCATTTCGCGGGTGATCAGCAGTTCGAGCTTTTCAGGATTCATCGGTCGGTCGTCTTGATTCAGTCAGTCTGGAAAATACAGGCATTCTGCATGCAGGCCAATTGACAGATCATGCAAATAAAACGGATACAGATTTTTTGATAATGGATAAGCGTTTGAAAAATAACGGATAAGTAAGCAGTTCCAGGCTGGCATGCAGGGTGCACCACTCATTGCATCTTTCATCAATCGTGAGGAACTGAAAAATGACCGACATGAATAAAGAAGCGATTTCCGTACTCAACGACCTGATCGAAACCAGCAAGGACGGTCAGGCCGGGTTCAAGACTTGCGCTGAAGACATCAAGCACCCTGAACTCAAAAACCTGTTCATCGCGCGTTCCGCCGATTGTGCTACGGCCGCTACGGAACTGCAGTCCGCCGTGCGTTCGATGGGCGGCGATCCGCAAACCTCCACCAGTGTCCGCGGTGACTTGCACCGTCGCTGGGTCGACGTGAAGTCGATGTTCACCGGCAAGGGCGAGGAGGCCGTACTCAATGAAGCCGAGCGTGGTGAAGACCATGCGTTGAAGGCTTACCGGGACGCCATGGAGAAAATCAACAAGCACAACCTGGTGGGCATTCGTGACCTGGTTGAGCGCCAGTACCACGGCGTGCAACGCAATCACGATCAGGTCAAGGCCCTGCGTAACCAGGCGCGTGCGCGTTCGTAATGTCTGGTTGAAACAACTGTGGGAGCGGGCTTGCTCGCGAAGGCGGCGTATCAGTCACCATTGATAGTGACTGATACGCCGCCTTCGCGAGCAAGCCCGCTCCCACAGGTATATGCGGTGAATCAACCGATGCTGATGGCCGGCAGTTCCGTCAGCGTCACGCTCTGTTGCTTGCGTGGTGCGAGGATTTCCGCCTCGCCATCCACCACCAGTTCATCGCGCTGGTTGAACACGCGAGTGGCAATGCGCACGCGAAACTTCGGCAGTTTTTCGAGAATTTCCAGGCGTACGGTCAGCGTGTCGCCGATCTTCACCGGTTTCTGAAAGCTCATCTGCTGGCCGATGTAGATAGTCCCCGGTCCAGGCAACTCGCAGGCTACCGCCGCGCTGATCAACGCACCGCTGAACATGCCGTGGGCGATGCGCTCCTTGAACATGGTGCTGGCGGCGTATTCGGCATCCAGGTGCACCGGGTTGTGATCGCCGGACATCGCGGCGAACAACTGGATGTCGCGCTCTTCGACGGTCTTGCTGAAGCTGGCGGTCTGGCCGATTTCGAGGGCTTCGTAAGGGGTGTTGGTAACCTGGGTCATCTGTCTCAATTCCTGTGACGAATTAAAAAATTCACAAAAAAACTATTCGGATCGGTGCGGCCGAGGCGTACTCAAGGCCTGTGCGATCCAGTTCAGCACATCGGCGATGATTTCATCGCGGTTGCTCTCGTTGAACAGTTCGTGCCGTGCCTGCGGGTAAACGGTCAGTTGCAGGTGCTGGCTGCCGGCCGCGCGCAGCGCGTCGGCCAGATCCTTGAGACGCTTGCCTTCGCTCACCGGATCACATTCACCGCCAATCACCAGCAACGGCAGGCCCGGGTCGATCTGCGCGAGATTGGACGCTTTGCTGATTTGCTGCAAGCCACCGAGCAAGTCGATCCACAGTTGATTGGTGCAACGGAAACCGCAGAGCGGGTCGTTGACGTACAGATCGACCTGCGCCGGATCACGGCTGAGCCAGTCGAACGGCGTACGTGCCGGTTTGAACTTGTTGTTGAACGAGCCGAACGACAGCCATTCGATCAATGCGCTGCGCCCTTGGCGGCCTTGGCGCAGGCGTTCGAAACGGGCGATTTGCCGTGCCGCACGATAAAGCGCCACAGGCTGGAAGTTCGAGCCGCTGAGGATCGCCCCGTGCAGGCTGGCGCTGTGGTGCAGCAGATAAGCCTGGGCAACGTAACTGCCCATGCTGTGACCGAGCAGTACGATCGGTATGCCAGGGTGCTGTTGGCCGATGTGCTGGTTGAGGCAGGCCAGGTCGCTCACGACCTTGGACCAGCCATGGTCATCGGCGAAATGCCCGAGTGTCCCGTTTTCGGCAGTTTTGCCATGTCCACGCAGGTCCGGCGCGCACACGCCATAGCCCTGGTCACAGAGTTTTTGCGCAAGGGGGCCATAGCGACCGCTGTGCTCGGCCATGCCGTGGGCCAGCAGAATCATTGCCTTGAGGCTGCCCTCGGGTAGCCACTGGTTGACGAAGAGGCGGCTGTGGTCGCTCGTGGTCAGCCAGAAAGTGTCATGGATCATGGCGGTTCCTTTGCATGAGGCTGCCTGGTCGCAATTAGCTCGTTGCAGTTTATAGCGCATCCTTGGCCGGGCGTCTGATCAGCTTGCGCCACGGCAAGAAGATTCATGGGATCAATGACAGCGGTGGGCATATTTGCCTGCTACGTCATAACTGCTAGTGTCCGTGAAGCTCCGCTTTTTGCATTTTTTTTGAAAAATGACAGAAAAGTGGCCCCGGATAGATTCAGGTAAAGAGGACAACAACAATGCAACCTGATTTCTGGAATGACAAACGCCCGGCCGGTGTACCCCTGGATATCGATCTGGGAGCCTACAAGTCGGTGATCGAGGTGTTCGAGCGTTCCTGCAAGAAGTTTGCTGACCGCCCGGCGTTCAGCAACATGGGCGTGACCCTGACCTACGCGGAGCTGGAACGCCAAAGCGCGGCCTTCGCCGGTTATCTGCAAGCCCACACCGACCTGGTGGCGGGGGACCGCATCGCGGTGCAGATGCCCAACGTCCTGCATTACCCGATTGCCGTGTTCGGGGCCTTGCGCGCCGGGTTGATCGTGGTCAACACCAACCCGTTGTACACCGCGCGGGAAATGCGTCATCAGTTCAAGGATTCCGGTGCCCGGGCGCTGGTGTACCTGAACGTGTTCGGCCAGAAAGTCCAGGAAGTGCTCCCCGACACCGATATCCAGTACCTGATCGAAGCGAAGATGGGCGACCTGATGCCCACCGCCAAGGGTTGGCTGGTCAACACGATGGTGAGCAAGGTCAAGAAGATGGTCCCGGACTATTCCTTGCCCCAGGCCGTTTCTTTCAAGAGCGCATTGCGCATGGGCCGTGGCCTGGGTATCAAGCCGCTGAACGTCGGCCTCGACGACATCGCCGTGCTGCAATACACCGGCGGCACCACGGGCCTGGCCAAGGGCGCGATGCTGAGCCACGGCAACCTGGTGGCGAACATGCAACAGGCACGGGCCTGTCTGGGACAGTTCGGCCGCGACGGGCAACCGCTGTTGCGCGAAGGGCAGGAGGTGATGATCGCGCCGCTGCCGCTGTACCACATCTATGCCTTCACGGCGAACTGCATGTGCATGATGGTGACGGGCAACCACAACGTGCTGATCACCAACCCGCGCGACATTGGCGGCTTCATCAAGGAACTGAAGAACTGGCGGTTCTCGGCGCTGCTGGGGCTCAACACGCTGTTCGTCGCGCTGATGGATCATCCGGACTTCAAGACCCTGGACTTCTCCAGCCTCAAGCTCACCAACTCCGGCGGCACTGCGCTGGTCAAGGCGACAGCCGAACGTTGGGAACAACTGACCGGTTGCCGCATCACCGAAGGTTACGGCCTGACCGAAACTTCGCCGGTGGCCTGTACCAACCCGTATGGCGACCAGTCGCGGATCGGCACGGTCGGCCTGCCGGTGCCGGGCACTGCGCTGAAAGTCATCAGCGATGACGGTGTCGAACAACCTTTGGGCGAACGTGGCGAGCTGTGCATCAAGGGCCCGCAGATCATGAAGGGCTACTGGCAGAAACCCGAGGCCACGGCCGAAGTGCTGGATGCCGAGGGCTGGTTCAAGTCCGGTGATATCGCGGTGATCGACCCGGACGGTTTCGTGCGTATCGTTGACCGCAAGAAGGACATGATCATTGTCTCGGGTTTCAACGTGTACCCGAACGAGATCGAAGACGTGGTGATGGCACACCCGAAAGTCGCCAACTGTGCGGTCATCGGTGTACCCGACGAGCGGTCGGGGGAGGCGGTGAAGCTGTTCGTGGTGGCCCGTGAAGCGGGCGTCAGCCTTGAAGAGCTGAAGGCTTACTGCAAGGAGAACTTCACGGCGTACAAGGTACCCAAGCACATCGTGCTGCGCGAATCGCTGCCGATGACCCCGGTGGGCAAGATCCTGCGGCGGGAGTTGCGAGATATCGCCTGATCGGTGAATAGCTGACCCCTGTAGGAGCGAGCACGCTCGCGATGGACGTCAACGATAACGCGCCCTGTCTGAATGATCGCGTTGCCCGGACGTTTTTCGCGAGCAAGCTCGCTCCTACAGGTTTAAGCGAAAGCCCCGAATTTCGGGGCTTTCAGCGACATATAGGTTTTTTGCTCTAAAATGACCGCTTGTAAGTCTTGAGTCATAAAAGTGACCGTAGAGGCCGCTTTTGGCTCTAGTCGACCCTTTGCAAAGCTGCTACTCTCGGCGCGCTTTGTGACTTCTCGGCCTTCTATCAGCCAGATTTACCAATGGCCAAACACCAATAATAATCGCATCAAATGCGGTGCTGAATTCGCGTTGCTGAGGAGTGGGCTTCCATGATCGAAGACTTTTGGAAGGATAAGTACCCAGCCGGGATTGCTGCCGACATCAATCCCGACGAGTACCCGAATATTCAGGCAGTGTTGAAGCAATCCTGCCAACGCTTCGCCAACAAGCCGGCATTCAGCAACCTGGGCAAGACACTCACCTACGGTGAACTGTACGAATTGTCCGGTGCGTTTGCCGCTTACCTGCAACAGCATACCGACTTGCAGCCTGGCGATCGAATCGCCGTGCAACTGCCCAACGTGTTGCAGTACCCGGTTGCCGTCTTCGGCGCGATCCGCGCCGGGCTGATCGTAGTCAACACCAACCCGCTGTACACCGCGCGGGAAATGGAACACCAATTCAACGACTCCGGTGCCAAGGCCCTGGTCTGCCTGGCCAACATGGCGCACCTGGCTGAAACCGTGGTGCCGAAAACCGGCGTCAAGCACGTGATCGTCACCGAAGTCGCCGACCTGCTGCCGCCGCTCAAGCGCTTGCTGGTCAACAGCGTCATCAAGTACGTGAAGAAGATGGTGCCGGCCTATCACTTGCCAAAAGCCGTCAAGTTCAATGACGTGCTGAGCAAAGGCCTGGGCCAGCCAGTGGCGGAAGCCAACCCGGCCAGTGGCGATGTCGCGGTGCTGCAATACACCGGCGGTACCACCGGCGTGGCCAAGGGCGCGATGCTGACCCACCGCAACCTGGTGGCGAACATGCTGCAGTGCAAGGCGCTGATGGGGTCCAACCTCAATGAAGGTTGCGAGATCCTGATCACACCGCTGCCGCTGTACCACATCTATGCGTTCACCTTTCACTGCATGGCGATGATGCTGGCGGGCAACCACAACATCCTGATCAGCAACCCGCGCGACTTGCCGGCGATGGTCAAGGAACTGTCGAAGTGGAAGTTCAGCGGCTTTGTCGGTTTGAACACACTGTTCGTAGCCCTGTGCAACAACGAAGGTTTCCGCAAGCTGGATTTCTCCGCGCTGAAAGTTACCTTGTCGGGCGGCATGGCCCTGCAACTGGCGGCGGCCGAACGCTGGAAAGCGGTGACCGGTTGCGCCATCTGCGAAGGTTACGGCATGACCGAAACCAGCCCGGTGGCGACGGTGAACCCGATCCAGCACATCCAGGTCGGCACCATTGGCATTCCGGTGCCGTCGACCCTGTGCAAAGTCATCAACGATGCCGGTGTCGAGCAGCCGCTGGGTGAAATCGGCGAACTGTGCGTGAAGGGCCCGCAAGTCATGAAGGGTTACTGGCAGCGCCAGGAAGCCACCGACGAGATCCTCGACAGCGAAGGCTGGTTGAAGACCGGTGACATTGCGCTGATCCAGCCCGATGGCTTCATGCGCATTGTCGATCGCAAGAAAGACATGATCCTGGTTTCCGGTTTCAACGTGTACCCGAACGAGCTCGAAGACGTGTTGGCTACCCTGCCGGGCGTGCTGCAATGCGCGGCCATCGGCGTGCCGGACGAAAAGTCGGGCGAGGCGATCAAGATTTTCATCGTTGCCAAGCCGGGCGTGACCCTGACCAAGGAACAGGTGATGGAGCACATGCGCGCCAACGTCACCGGCTACAAGGTCCCGCGCTCCGTGGAGTTCCGTGACGCACTGCCGACCACCAACGTCGGCAAGATCCTGCGCCGTGAATTGCGCGATGAAGAACTGAAGAAGATCAACGCGAAGAAAGCCACCGCGTAATCAACAAAAAGCCCCGCCGATGCGGGGCTTTTTGTTGGTCGGCTGGCAACACCGATCCTCTGTAGGAGCGAGCATGCTCGCGAAAAAGGTACAGACAACGCGTTCATTCAGACAGCCCGCGTCATCGTTGACGTCCATCGCGAGCCAGCTCGCTCCTACAGGAATGACGGTTATTGACGGAACGGCGCGAAGTTGACGTTGGTGCCCGCCGGGCGCATGTCCTGCAGGAAGGAGTCCTTGTCGGCGCTCAGTTCCAGGCTCAATGCAGCCTTGCGCTTGCCTTCATTGCGTACCACCAGGCCTTCGAGCTTCTCGCGCAGGAACACGGTCGGCACTTTCAGGTGCAGCAGCTCGTCGGTGTCCGGCGTGTGCATCAGCAGGTGAATCCACTCGTACTGACCCACGGCCAGGCGCGATACCGGGATGTCGAACCACCAGATATTGCGGTTGCGGTTCAATTCGGTGAAGTGGCAGTTGTTGACGCCAAGCACAGCACCGCCGAGTTCCTGGTTTCTGCGGGCAATGGCCTGCTTTTTATCGAGTTTCATAACATTCCTACGGGATTGGATCTTCAGCGCCATGGCCTGAATGTGTTGCGCATTCTCAGGGGTTGGCCGGCAAACATAAAGCGCAACCTGCACTGAACGATGAAATGTCGTGGTGCAAATAAATGAAACTCCCTGCAAAAGCCCCCGGTCAACCTTATGTAACGACCTTTCCTCCCATTGAAATGCCTTTAATAAAAGAAGAAGCGGTCATCCCCGGATGGCCATTTTTGTGTCAGCCTGAACTTGCACACTGAATTTGTTTCAAAGTCGCCAACTGGGCTACCTTGGTGAAGGAAACGGCCCCCAGAGTCGCCACGACTTCAACCCAAATGCGAATGCGGCGAATGGAGACGCTAATGATTTTTCCGGACATGAGAGGCTTGCCCCTGCACCGTGTGATGATGCGCACGGTCACCGAGTTCATCGCCGACGAGATGTCGACCTATGCCTCGGCGCTGGCCTATCAAATGCTGTTTTCGCTGTTTCCGTTCATCCTTTTCCTGATTGCCCTGATCGGCTTCCTGCACCTGCCGGATTTCTTCTCCTGGCTGCGCCTGCAATCGGAACTGGTATTGCCGCCCCAGGCACTGGAGCAGGTCAACCCGGTGATCGACCAGCTGCAGCAATCCAAGGGTGGCTTGCTCTCGGTGGGGATCGTGATTGCGCTGTATACCGCCTCCGCCGGGGTGCGGCTGATGATGAGCGCGATGAACGCCGCCTACGACGTGGTCGAAGGGCGCCCGCTGTGGAAACGCTTTCCGTTGTCGATCATCTACACCGTCGGCATTGCCGGCATGCTGCTGATCGCCGCAGCGCTCATGGTGCTCGGGCCGCAGGTGATGGAGTGGATCGCCAAGCAAGTCGGCCTTGAGTACTTTATCGTCACGCTCTGGACCATCGCGCGCTGGCCGGTGATCGTGATTTTGCTGATGGTCGCGGTGGCGTTGATCTACTACGTCATGCCCGACGTCAAACAGGAGTTTCGCTTCATCACCCCAGGCTCGGTGCTCGCGGTGGTCGTGTGGATCATCGCCTCCCTGGGCTTCGGCTTGTACGTCAAGGAGTTCGCCAACTACAACGCCATGTATGGCAGTATCGGTGCGATCATTGTGCTATTGCTGTACTTCTACATTTCCGCCGCGGTGCTGCTGCTGGGCGCGGAGATGAACGCGGTGATCGAACACATGTCGCGAGGGGGCAAGGACCCTGGCGAAAAAGTGGCTGGCGAGCATGGTCCCGTCCATGAGGAAAAACACCACGTGTCGGGACTGGGGCGCGATCACTCACACAAACCGACCATTGATGAAACCTGATCATGATTCGTGAAATTCTGAAAATGGGCGATGAGCGCCTGCTGCGCGTTGCCCCGCCAGTGCCGGCCGAGATGTTCGACAGCCCCGAGCTGTGGCAACTGATCGATGACATGTTCCAGACCATGGAAAGTGTGGGAGGCGTTGGCCTGGCTGCTCCGCAGATCGGTGTCGACCTGCAGCTGGTGATCTTCGGTTTCGAGCACAGCGAGCGTTATCCGGATGCCGAGGCGGTGCCGCAGACGATCCTGATCAACCCGTTGATCACACCGCTCAGCCCGACCCTGGAAGAGGGTTTCGAAGGCTGTTTGTCCGTACCGGGCCTGCGCGGCGCGGTGCAACGTTACCAGCAGATTCGCTACGAAGGCGTCGATCCCAAGGGCGAGCCCATCGTGCGCATTGCTTCGGGCTTCCACGCACGGGTGGTGCAGCATGAATGCGATCACCTGATCGGCCGCCTGTACCCGTCGCGCATTACCGACTTCAGCAAGTTTGGCTTCACCGAGGTGATGTTCCCGGACCTGGACCCCAAGGCGGACGACTGATGCAACACAGAACCCTGTGGGAGCGGGCTTGCTCGCGAAAGCGGTCTGACAGTCGGCATTGATGGTGACTGACAGACCGCTTTCGCGAGCAAGCCCGCTCCCACATTTTTGATCCCGTTATTTCAGCTCCAGTCCCATCGCAATCATCGGCTTGCTGCGCGCGTATCGGCTCAAGCGTTCAACCATCGCGTAAGGCATCGGCGGATCGAAAGTAAAGCCGCGGCGCTCGTAAAACCCCCGCAAATCCGGATGACAGAACAGCCACACCGGCAGTTCGCAATCCTTCACTGCGGCCGCAATCAACCCGGCGGCAAGCCCTTGTTCGCGACACTGCGGATCGACAAACAACCCGGTCAGCCAATGCCCACCGGACACGGGGCGCAAACACAGCGCGGCAACGATCCCGTCACGCCGGGCCACCCACAACTGCGCGTCGCGCACGGCCTTCATCGACGATTGGTGAGCGCGGTAGAACTTGTTCATCAATGGCCATAACGGCTCGTCGAGCAGGGTGTATTGGGTGTCGGGCATGGTTTTGGACTATCGGTAGGCAAAGCGGGCGATTATAAAAGAACACACGCGCCGGGATAGGTGTATACCTGATTTCACATCCCCATGAGTGGAGTACGCATCATGTCCAAAGGTATGGATTCAAAGAAAGCGGCAAAAAAGAAACCAGTGAAAACCGCCATTGAAAAGCGTGCGGACAAGAAAGCCAAAAAGGTCGGCGTGTTCGGTCACTGATCCGGCGTTGATTGATCGCTCCCATGCAACATGGGAGCGATCCACCTGAAAATAATCTGCAAGATTTCCCAAGGCCATTGCACAGAAAGGGACTGGTCCCGATCTGAGCAACGCCATGCCCCATTACTTCGATAGCGCCCACCAACAAGAAATCGAAACCCTGCGTCGACGCTTCACCGCACGCACCGAATGGCCGACCTGGTTGCTGTTGACCGGCGTGTATGGCGGCTGGTTTGGCATCGTGCTGAACAGCCATCGGCTGGGTTTGTGGTGGAGCACGCTGTTGCTGATCCCATTGCTGGTGCTGTGGTTATCCGTGCAACACGAACTGCTGCACGGTCATCCCACGCGCTGGCCAACCTTGAACAAAATCCTTGGCTACGCGCCGTTTGCCGTTTGGTATCCGTACACCTTGTATCGCGATAGCCATTTGCTGCATCACCGCGACGAGGACCTGACGATCCCCGGTCGCGATCCGGAAAGCCGTTACCTGAGCGCCGAGCAGTGGCAGGGCAGTTCACTGCTGGTGCGCAGCCTGCACTGGCTGAACAAAACCGTGCTCGGCCGCTTTGCCTTTGGCGCGCCGCTGGCCTTGCTGACGCTGGCCCGCGAAGAACTGCAGCGCCTGAGGGCAGGTGAGCGCCAGGCCTGGCTGATGTGGCTGAGTCACGGCGCGATGACTGGTTTGATGCTGCTGTTCATCGCACGCTTCAGCGTATTGCCGGTCTGGCATTACCTGTTTTTGATCAGCGTGCCAGCGCTGTCGATTGCCATGATTCGCTCCTACTATGAACATCGACCTCAGGCAGCGCCGGAGCAACGCACCGTGCTCAATGAGGCCGCCTGGCCATGGCGCTGGTTGTTTCTGAACCTCAATTTTCATCTGGTGCATCACGAATTGCCGGGGTTGCCCTGGTACGACTTGCCCCGCGCCTACAGGGCCCGCCGCGAGCAATGGCTGGCGCGCAGCGGCGGGTTTCTGGTGCAGGGTTATGGGCAGTTGTGGCGTGAACATGGCGTCAAGGCCATCGACAGCCCGAGGCATCCGTTTCACTGATTTTTGAATCGCCACAGATCTACTGTGGGAGCGGGCTTGCTCGCGAATGCGGTGTGCCAGTCAACTCAGATGTTGGATGTCTGACCGCTTTCGCGAGCAAGTCGAATCGTCGCACCGCCGCTCCCACATTGGAAATTTGCCGCATGGGACTATTTCGATGACCCAACACCTCGCCGAACTACAGATGTACGTCGCCCCCGACCCCATCCACCAGGCCAACGAGCGCTGGCTGGCGCGAATCTTCGAACACTTGGGCGAAACCCGCCGTGATGCCGAAGGCCTGTCACTGGCGGACCTGTGGCTGTCGCCACACCTGCTGCTCACACAAACCTGCGGCTATCCGCTGATGACGGCATTGCGCGGCAAGGTCCGGGTGCTGGGGCGCCCTCGTTATGAACTGCCGGACAGCAGTGGCGGCAATCATTGCAGCCTGATTCTGGGACGAATCGAAGACGCACGGCGAACCCTGCCGGAGTTTCGTGACAGCCGAGGCGTGATCAATGGCCAGGACTCCAACAGCGGCATGAATCTGCTGCGCCACCGATTGGCGCCGTTGCAACGTGACGGACGGTTTTTTGCGCAGGTCGGCATCAGCGGCAGCCATCGCGAAAGTCTGCGCTGGTTGCGCGAGGACCTTGCCGATCTGGCGGCCATCGACAGCGTGACCTTTGCCTATCTGGCGCGCCACGCTGCAGAAGAAGTGGCCGGTTTGCGCGTGATCGCTCGCAGTGCTTTCAGCCCGACGTTACCCTACATCACATCAGCCACCGTCAGCGATCAGCAGGCTGAAGCGCTATTGCAGGCGATGAATCAAGCCTTGCGCGAATTGCCTGACGTCGCCGAAATCCTCGGGTTGCCTGAAGTGTTGCCGGCTAGCGAAAGCGACTATCAGGTGGTGCTCGACTATCAGCGAGAAGCCGAGGCGTTGGGGTATGGGGTTTTGCGCTAGCGGTCCATCGGCTATTTATTTTTAATTCTATTAACGAATATAAAAATAAGTTTTAAGTATTATTAAAGAATAAGGCTCCTTGCTAGGATTCGCCTCACCGGACCACCGGACATTCAGCGACCCCTAACCCAGGAGCCCCTATGTCCGGCGCCGATATACTTCACCGCAAACACGTGGACGGACTGTTCCGCGCTCACTACCACTGGCTCTGCACACGCCTGCGCCAGTCTCTGAACGATGCCGCCGGTGTCGAAGACATTGCCTGCGAAACCTTCGTGCAACTGCTCGAAGCCCCTGGCCTGACGGCAATCCGTGAACCCCGTGCCTTGCTCACCACTATCGCCCGGCGCCTGCTCTATCAGCGTTGGCGCCGAGGTGATCTGGAGCGCCAGTATCTGCAGCAACTGCAACAGGCCGGGTCGATCCACGCCGAATCGCCGGAAGAGCTGGCTCAGTTGTCCCAGACCCTGGCCCGTGTCGATCGCAGTCTTCAGCGGCTGCCAGGCAAAGTGCGCTCGACCTTCCTGCTATCGCGGATCGACGGCCTGACCTATCCGCAAATTGCCGCTGCGCTGGGCATCTCGCTGCGTTCGGTCAGCGACTACATGACCCGTTCCCAGGCCCTGTGCGACCGGCACAGCGCCAATCAATCCCTGAACCGTCCACTCCAGAACAAGAGGTCCGCATGAGATCGATCAAAACCCTGCTCGGCAGTTCGTTGCTGGCCCTGAGCCTGTTGTCCCACCCGGCATCGGCCACGGAAAAAGCCGCACCCATTCACTTCGGTGACATCACCTGGGAAAGCGGCAGCCTGATCACCGAAATCCTGCGCCTGATCGTTGAAAAAGGTTACGGCTACCCGACCGACACGCTGCCGGGCAGCACCGTCAGCCTTGAAGCGGCGCTGGCCAAAAACGATATCCAGGTCATCGGTGAAGAGTGGGCCGGACGCAGCCCGGCCTGGGTCAAGGCTGCCGGGGAGGGCAAGGTGTTCGGCCTCGGCGATACGGTCAAGGGCGCCACCGAAGGTTGGTGGGTGCCGGAGTACGTGATCAAGGGCGATCCCGAGCGCGGCATCAAGCCATTGGCCCCGGAGCTGAAATCCGTTGCTGATCTGGCGAAGTACAAGGACGTGTTCCGCGACCCCGAAGACCCGAGTCGCGGACGCTTCCTCAACAGCCCGACCGGCTGGACCTCGGAAATCGTCAACAGCCAGAAACTCAAGGCTTATGACCTGACCGCCAGCTACGTCAACTTCCGCACAGGGTCCGGTGCCGCACTGGATGCCGAGGTGGCGTCGTCAATCCGCCGTGGCAAACCGGTGCTGTTCTACTACTGGTCGCCGACACCGCTGCTGGGGCGCTTCAAACTGGTGAAACTCGACGAACCGCCGTTTGACGCCGAAGCCTGGAAAACCCTGGCCGATGCCAACAACCCGAACCCCAAAGGCACACGCTCAATGCCGGCCAGCCTGGCCATCGGCGTATCGGCACCGTTCAAGGCGCAATACCCGGATCTGGTGACGTTCTTTGAAAAGGTCGACCTGCCGATTGATCTGCTGAACCAGACCTTGGGCCAGATGAGTGAAAAGCGCCAGAAACCCCGTGAAGTCGCCGAAGCGTTTTTGCGTGAGCAGCCGCAGGTGTGGAAGGGCTGGGTGCCGGGGGAGGTGGCGAATCGAGTCACGGCAGCTTTGTGATCCGGTATCCATGCAGCAAGTACAAGGGCGGCGCTTATTTGAACTGTCATTTCTGACAGTAGACATTTTGTAACAAGAAATCGACTCTGTTCCCCGTAGGCGCTGAATGATTCAGCGTTTTCAGGGCACGGAGTTTTTTATGAACAGAAAATGGTTTGTGGGACTCGCGGCACTGTGTGTTGGCATTGGCGCCATCTACTTTTTTAATCTCAAGCAAGATCGGGATATCAAGTACACGTTGTTCAATCCAACGCTATCGCAAGAACAAAAGGCTTTGGTTCAGCAGCAGATGGATCTGCAGATGGCGAGGAAAGAAGGGGGGAAGCAAATCAGTTCTACCCAAATAGCTTATGACGAAGGGGCTATCGTGATCACGTACCCGGTTCCCGGGCTGACCGGTGATCTCCATACCACGTGCGACTATCGTTATTTTTGTGTTTGGGATGCATGGAATTACTCGGGTTTGAAGGTCTCCCTGCAAGTACTGTCTTCAGGGGTCGTCGATTTGCCGGTGTACATGGCACGGCAAGTTTCCTCGTGGAAATACAACAATGATCGCTATAAAACCGTCGCCTTTGGAGTAGATGGACCGAACGGGGTAGGCAAGATAATGACGAGCACTCTCGAGGAAATCGGAATCGGCGATGAATGCTGTCCATTTGGTAGCCGCGAACAAAAGAGTGGCTGGACTGAGATCTATGAACTGGCGCAGCTACACGGGCAACCAAACGACAGTATTGTCAGCGTTCGCTTCTCTCCGATGTTTGGTGCTGCCCAGTGACGTCGCTGCTGAACCGATTTTGTCCTCAATAGTGGCCGACTAGTGGCCTTGCAAGCCCAAGGTTGCTGTCTATGATCAGTTGTAACCAACTATGTCGACCGCCGTGAGGCGGTCGATGTCTGGCCGCAAGAGTGCGCAATCGAAGGCACCGAGACTTGATGACAGGGAGCTGTCCGCTAAATGGAATTTGTTTGAAACTGTTAGGGCTGGCCCGCATGCGGGCTATCAAGAGAAGGATGTCTTGATGAGAGTGTCGCAATAGGGACCCTTCCGATCGAACATCATTTATCACCTGACCAGTCCTTCTTTTTGGAGGGATGCGTGTGCCTGTTCTGCTGAACGCAGTGGTGGATTTGAAAGACCTGCAACTTTCATCAATCAAGAAATCGCGCGGAAGGTGATACCACAATGTTCAACCTACATCACAAGGCTGACCTGCTGGAAATCGAACGATTCAGCTGTGCGCTGACTGAGGCCAACGCCAAGTTGGCGGCGATCAGTCGTTCGATGGCGATGATTGAATTCACCCCGGACGGCATCGTCATCGATGCCAATGAAAACTTTTGCAGTGCCATGGGTTACAGCGCCGAAGAAGTGCGCGGCAAACATCACCGGATCTTTTGTGAAGAGCAGTATTACCGCAGCGATGACTACACCAGGTTATGGCGCGACCTGGCGCGGGGCGAGCCGCTGAGCGGGACCTTTTTGCGCTTGCACAAAAGCGGCCGGGAGATCTGGCTCGAAGCCAGCTACATGCCGGTGCTGGGCCCCGACCGGCAAGTCAAGAGCGTGATCAAGGTCGCCACCGACATCACCGCCCGGGTCAACAAGGAGCACGAAAACGAAAGCCGGCTCTCCGCGATCAGCCGCTCCATGGCTGTGATCGAATTCACGCCAGAAGGCAAGGTCATCAGCGCCAACGAAAACTTCCTGAAAACCATGCAGTACTCGCTCAACGAAGTGGTGGGGCAGCATCACAGCCTGTTCTGCCACCGTGCCGAAGCCGAGTCGCAGAATTACCGGAATTTCTGGGCGTCACTCAACCGCGGCGAATACCACTCCCATCGTTTCGAGCGCCGAAACAAACAGGGGCAGACCATATTCCTCGAAGCGTCCTACAACCCGTTGTTCGACGCCAAGGGGCGGTTGTACAAAGTGGTCAAGTTTGCCAGCGACATCACCAACCAGATGACCACCCTGCAAACCGCCGCAGAATCGGCCCACAGCACCTCGGTGCAAAACGACGCCTGTGCCCGCAAAGGGTCAGAGGTGGTGCAGCAGACGGTGCAGATCATCCAGCACATTTCCCGGGACCTGAACGAAGCGGCACTGAGTATCGATGCCGTGAGCAAACAGTCCGACATCATCGGCACCATCGTGCAGACCATCCGCGGCATTGCCGACCAGACCAACCTGCTGGCGCTCAACGCGGCGATTGAAGCGGCACGGGCCGGTGAACACGGGCGCGGGTTTGCGGTGGTGGCCGATGAAGTGCGCAGCCTCGCGGCGCGCACCAGTCAGGCGACGCTGGAGATTGTCGAGGTAGTGCGCAAGAACCACGATTTGTCGCTCAGCGCGGTATCGAGCATGCAATCGAGTTTGAGCCGAACCGGCCTGGGCGTGGAATTGGCGAACGAGGCGGGGGAGGTGATCCTGGAAATCCAGCAGGGCTCGCGGCATGTGGTGGATGCGATCAGTCAGTTCAACTCGACGTTGCAGCTGAACTGATAGCGGCAACTGCGATGGTCGATAACGATAACGCGTGTTTTCTGGCTGAACGCGGCGCTCTTGGGTCCATCGCGAGCGAGCTCGCTCCTACAAAAAAAACGCTGACCCACTGTAGGAGCGAGCTTGCTCGCGATGGTCGTTAACGATTACGCGTGTTTCCTGGCTAAACGCGGTGCTCTGGGGTTCATCGCGAGCGAGCTCGCTCCTACAAAAAAACGTTGACCCACTGTAGGAGCGAGCTTGCTCGCGATGGTCGATAACGATAACGCGTGTTTTCTGGTTGAACGCGGCGCTCTTGGGTCCATCGCGAGCGAGCGCGCTCCTACAAAAAAACGCTGACCCACTGTAGGAGCGAGCTTGCTCGCGATGGTCGATAACGATAACGCGTGTTTTCTGGCTGAACGCGGCGCTCTTGGGTCCATCGCGAGCGAGCGCGCTCCTACAAAAAAACGCTGACCCACTGTAGGAGCGAGCTTGCTCGCGATGGTCGTTAACGATTACGCGTGTTTCCTGGCTAAACGCGGTGCTCTGGGGTTCATCGCGAGCGAGCTCGCTCCTACAAAAAAACGCTGACCCACTGTAGGGGCGAGCAACCTTCGGCCATTCAGGGCAAACCGTTGCAGCAATGCTTGAGGAAGCCACGGTGTTGCGCCAGGCGTTTGAAATACTCATCGACGGCGGGGTAGTCCGGACGCTCGATCGAGGTCATCAGCCAGCGGTTGACCGACAGGCCGATGACGATGTCGGCCAGGGTAAACTGCGGTCCGGCGACATACGCCTTGGTGGTCGCGAGTTGATGTTCGAGGATGCCCATTTTCTGGTTCCAACCACGGATGCCGACTTCAAGGCTATGCGGGTCCTGGAACTCCGGGTCCTTGCGCACCAGTGCCATGAATGCATAACTCCACGATGGATTGAGCTCGGTGGCTTGCCAGTCCATCCACTGTTCCACCCGGGCGCGTGCCGCCGGTTCAGTGGGCAGCAACTCGCTGTGATGGTGGTGGTGTTTGCCGGCCAGGTAACGGCAGATGGTGTTGGACTCCCACAGCACACCGGCTTCATCGATGATCACCGGCACCTTGGCGTTGGGATTGAACCGGAGGAACTCCGGGCTGTGGGTGGACGCGAAGCCGCTGCCCCAGTCCTCGCGTTCGTAGGCAATACCCAGTTCTTCGCAGGTCCACAGGACTTTTCTGACATTGATGGACGAGGCTTTGCCGAGAATCTTCAGTGCATGTTCCATTTGAGCAGCTCCATCGCGAATGGCGTGTCTGTAATTGTAGGAGTGGTCTGAAGGAAAGGGGTTTCACCAGGTTTCCGCAGGCTACGGTTTCTTGCTCCATTGCCTACAACTGCGCCAGAATCCGCCGGCTTGTGCGCCTGGTATCCGGACTCTATCGTTCCGTGTCGCTGCAAATTCAGCGATCGGGTTTCGCAGCCCGGGTATCTCTAGACGCAAAGCGTCCACTGTTCGTGATCGAATCACGTTATGGCGGCTGTGCGTGGGAGACCTTCGGGTCTACCGGGTTCTAGAGTCCCGGTCTGCGACCCGCGTACAGCTGCCACCCTTCGTATCGCAGCGAATCGTGGCAGCTCCATCACTCTAGGAGCATTGCCATGTTCAAACCCACGCCCAACCCCCCACGCAATCCCAGCCCCATGTTCTCCATCTCGCCAGGCATCAACAACGAAACGCTGTTGGCGCATGCCTGCGAATCACTGGCCTCGGCGAGCGTCATGACCAATGACTTTGCCGCTTTTCTGGAAGGTAGCCATCGCAACACGGCGCTGGCGATTGCACAGATCATCATGCTGGCCGAGCTGGCGGTGAATCGGGTGCTGGATAACCTTGATCCGCAAGATTGATTGCTGACTTGCAGCCGATCATTCCCACGCGCTGCACGGGAATGATCAAGGACAGGCTCAAGTACTCTCCCGCACCTTCAACTCAAACCCCATGTCCTGCACCGGCCTGGCCACGGTATTGCCGGCCATCAGCGTGAGCATCTGCTCCGCCGCACGTCGGCCGATGGCCTCGCGCGGGGTGTTGATGCTGCTCAGGCGCGGGACCATGTGTTCGGACATGGGCAAATCGTTGAAGCCGAGGATCGCCACCTGCTCGGGAATCTTGATGCCATTGCGCATGGCTTCGAGCAAGGCACCCTGGGCCAGGTCATCGTTGCCGAAGAAGATCGCATCGACATCGGGATGACTGGCGAGCAGTTGCAGGAACAGTTCTCCGCCCAGGCCGACCGAAGACGAGCGCGGCGTCAGCACTTCCAGGTCCGGGTCATACAGGCCGGCCTTTTGCAGGGCTTTGCGGAACCCTTCGCCACGCAGCAAGGTGCGTTGATCCAGTTGCGCGCCGATGTAGGCCAGACGCTTGCGGCCGCGAGACAGCAAGTGTTCGGCCGCCGTTTCGCCGGCCGCCAGTTGCGAAAAGCCAACGCAATTGAGCCCGGCCGCACTGTCCAGTTCCATCATGTACACGCAAGGAATGTTGCTGGCTTCGATCATCCGCCGTGAACTTTCGGTGCGGTCGAAACCCGTCAGCAACAAGCCACGCGGCTGATAGGCCATGTAATTGCGCAGCAGGTTTTCTTCTTCGTCGCGCGAATAGTGGAAGTTGCCGATCAGCACTTCGAAGCCCTTGGGCCGCAGGACCTGATGAATGGCTTCCAGGGTGTCGATGAACAGCAGGTTGGACAGCGACGGCACCAAAACTACCACTGATTGACTCTGGGCCGAGGCCAGGGCACGGGCGGCAGGGTTGACGACATAGTTGAGTTCCAGCGCCGCTTTCTGCACTTTTTCCACCAGTTCGGTGGCCACGGTGCTGACGCCACGCAGGGCGCGGGAAGCGGTAATCGGGCTGACGCCGGCCAGTCGGGCAACTTCGTTGAGGGTAGGGCGGCCAGTGGTGCGGGTATTTTTATCGTTCTTGGTTGTGTTCATCGATGGCTTGCCAAACAAAATTCAAGGCACTAAGGTAGCGCTGTCTCGATGCAGCTGCAAATGCGTGAGCGGGGGTTCGCCTGATCCTCGCTTTTTGGTGTCGGGACTTAACCTGCTGCAACCCACAAAATGACAAGAAAGGCGTCGGCAACTCCTGCTTTTGGTCTAGTGTCATAACTGGCAAAGGTAGCGCTGTCTGCGCGCTGAGGTGTTACATGAATCATCCCATCACCGCCCTGGTCATCATGGGCGTTGCCGGTTGCGGCAAGACGTGCGTCAGCGAGGCCCTGTGCCAACTGAGCGGCGCCACTGCCATTGAAGGCGACTCTTTCCACCCTGCCGCCAATATCGAAAAGATGAGCGCGGGGATCCCCCTGAACGACGAAGACCGCGCCGGCTGGCTCGACAGCCTGTGCGATGAACTGCGTCGTGTCGACGCCATGGGCCAGCGCCCGGTGCTGACCTGTTCGGCGCTCAAGCACATCTATCGCGAACGCTTGCGTAGTGCCTTGCCGGGCCTGGGCTTCGTGTTCCTTGAGCTGACCCCCGAAGTGGCCGCCGACCGTGTGTCCCATCGGCCGGGCCACTTCATGCCGTCGACCCTGATCGCCAGCCAGTTCGCCACCCTCGAATCGCCCAAGGGCGAGCCGTTGACCCTGGCGCTGGATGCTTCGACCCATAGCGTCGAGCAACTGGCTGCCCAGGCTCATGTCTGGTGGCAGGCGAACGGCCTGAAGCAGGCGGTATGAGTGTGCTTGTAAAGACAGCGCTGTCCTCACGGCTTCTGATCAACCCGCTTTAATAACAACAACAACCAGGAGACACCCCCAATGTTTGGCATGTCCCACGAGACGTTCCTGCTGCTCGATGCAGTGGTCACGGTGATCGGGCTTATCGTCCTGATCACCAAGTTCAAGTTCCACCCGTTCATTGCCCTGACCATTGCCGCCGCTTTCCTCGGGCTCACCTCCGGCATGCCGATCGGTACCATCATCAAGGCGTTCCAGGACGGCTTCGGTGGCGTACTCGGTTTTGTCGGCATCATCCTCGCGCTGGGCACGATGCTCGGCAAAATGATGGCCGAATCGGGCGGTGCGGATCAGATTGCACAGACGTTGATCCGCGCCTTCGGCAAGGACAAGGTGCAGTGGGCGATGATGTTCGCCGCGTTCCTGGTGGGTATCCCGCTGTTCTTCGAAATCGGCTTCGTGTTGCTGATTCCGTTGGTGTTCATCGTGGCCCGCCGCACCGGCGTGTCGATCATCAAGATTGGTATTCCACTGCTGGCGGGCCTGTCCGCGGTACACGGCCTGGTGCCTCCGCACCCGGGTCCGTTGCTGGCCATCGGCGTGTTCGGTGCCGACATCGGCAAGACCATTCTCTACGGTCTGATCGTTGCACTGCCGACCGCCATCATTGCCGGTCCGATCTTCGGTACGTTCATTGCCAAGCACATCCCCGGTCATCCGAATCAGGAGCTGGTGGATCAACTGGCGCGCGAGTCGGATTCCGCCGATCTGCCAAGTTTCGGCATCACCCTGGTCACCGTGCTGTCGCCGGTGTTCCTGATGCTGCTCAAGACCTTCGCCGATGTGGTGCTGCCGGATGGCAACTTCTTCCGCACCTTCATGGACCTGATCGGTCACCCGATCTCGGC
The DNA here is from genome assembly GCF_056711565.1 of Pseudomonas sp. WT-JTC. Classification (NCBI taxonomy): domain Bacteria; kingdom Pseudomonadati; phylum Pseudomonadota; class Gammaproteobacteria; order Pseudomonadales; family Pseudomonadaceae; genus Pseudomonas; species Pseudomonas sp. WT-JTC. Next base: position 5,232,950 of record NZ_CM160042.1, on the reverse strand, counting down.
GCTGCTGCTGGCGTTGCTGCTGTCGCTGTACACCTTCGGCCACAAGCAGGGAATCGGTTCCCAGCAGATCCTGAAATGGCTGGATGCGAGCCTGGCGCCGACCGCCGCGATCATCCTGATCATCGGTGCCGGTGGTGGCTTCAAGCAGATGCTGGTGACCAGCGGTGTGGGTGACGTGATCGGCCACATGGCGGTAGCCGCGCAGATTTCGCCGATCCTGCTGGCCTGGCTGGTGGCGGCGGTGATTCGTATCGCCACCGGTTCGGCAACCGTGGCGACCATTACCGGCGCCGGCATCGTGGTGCCGGTGGTGGGGATGATGCCGGGTGTGAACCGTGAGCTGCTGGTGCTGGCCACCGGTGCCGGTTCGTTGATCCTGTCTCACGTCAACGACGCCGGTTTCTGGCTGGTCAAGCAGTACTTCAACATGACCGTGGCGGAAACCTTCAAGACCTGGACCGCGATGGAAACCATCCTGTCGGTGGTGGGCCTGGGCTTTATCCTGCTGTTGTCGTTGTTCGTTTAAGCAACACCGCAAAACCCAATGTGGGAGCGGGCTTGCTCGCGAAAGCGGTGTGTCAGTCAACGAAGATGTTGTTTGACGCACCGCATTCGCGAGCAAGCCCGCTCCCACAGTGTTTTGTACCGGGTGTCAGGATTTGGTTACTAGCCCATCCGCCCGGAACATCCCGCGAATCCCGCGCACGGCCTGACGGATCCGGTCCTGGTTTTCGATCAGCGCAAAGCGCACGTGATCATCGCCGTATTCGCCAAACCCGACGCCCGGCGAGACACACACCTTGGCTTCGGCCAGCAGTTTCTTGGCGAACTCCAGCGAGCCCAGGTGCGCATAAGCCTCGGGAATCTTCGCCCAGACGTACATCGACGCTTTCGGGTTTTCGACCATCCAGCCCAGCTCATGCAGGCCTTTGACCAGCACGTTGCGTCGCTGCCGATACTGCTCGGCGATGTCGCGCACGCATTGCTGATCGCCTTCCAGCGCGGCAATCGCCGCCACTTGCAGCGGGGTGAAGGTGCCGTAGTCGTGGTAACTCTTGATCCGCGCCAGGGCGTTGACCAGTTCCGGGTTGCCGACCATGAAACCGATGCGCCAGCCGGCCATGTTGTAGCTCTTGGACAGGGTGAAAAACTCCACCGCAATGTCCTTGGCGCCGGGCACCTGCATGATCGACGGGGCTTTCCAGCCGTCGTAGACGATGTCGGCGTAGGCCAGGTCGTGCACCACCAGTACGTCGTACTGCTTGGCGAGGGCGATCACCCGCTCGAAGAAATCCAGCTCCACGCACTGGGCGGTAGGGTTGGACGGGAAGCCGAGGATCATCATCTTCGGTTTCGGGATCGAGCCGCGAATCGCCCGCTCCAGTTCAGCGAAGAAATCCACGCCAGGAATCAGCGGCACCGACCGCACCTGGGCGCCGGCAATCACGGCACCGTAGATGTGGATCGGGTAGCTCGGGTTCGGTACCAGTACGGTGTCACCCTGGTCCAGGGTCGCCAGCATCAGATGCGCCAGGCCTTCCTTGGAACCGATGGTGACGATGGCTTCGTTTTCCGGGTCGATGTCGACCTCGTAGCGATCCTTGTACCAATTGGAAATCGCCCGGCGCAGACGCGGAATGCCCTTGGAGGTGGAGTAACCGTGGGTGTCTTCGCGTTGGGCCACCGTCACCAGTTTTTCGACGATGTGCGGCGGGGTGGCGCCGTCGGGGTTGCCCATGCTCAAGTCGATGATGTCTTCGCCACGACGACGGGCGGCCATCTTCAGCTCGGCAGTGATGTTGAAAACGTAAGGGGGGAGTCGATCGATGCGCGCAAAGCGGCGCGGCGAACCTTGTTCGGCCATTGTTGCCTCGGATAACGTAAGCGCCCGGAACCGTCCGAGCGACGCAGGTCAGCGGTGACCTGTGACGGAATGTACGGGCAGCTGTGGCAGACTGTCCAGCCTCCATGTAAACAAATTTTTCCGAAGGAAATGGGTCGATGGAATTTTCCAGTGGCTTCTTGCTGAGCCTCTCGCTGTGTCTGGATATCGGCGTGGCCAACATCGCAATGATCACCCTGGCCATGCAACGCGGTTATTTCCAGGGCTTTGCGCTGGGCCTCGGCACTTGCGTCGGCGACCTGATCTACGCGGTACTGGCACTGGCCGGCATGACCGTGTTGCTGCAGTACGAAAGCGTGCGCTGGGTGTTGTGGATCGGTGGCTCGGCGCTGTTGGTGTACTTCGCGGCGAAGATGATCTATTCGGCGATTCACCACGAGGCGTTGCTGGCCGAGACGGCGGAGGTCGGGAACAACTCCCACCGCAAGGAATTCTTGCGCGGGATTTTTCTCGCCATGTCCTCGCCCAGCGCCATTCTCTGGTTCGCGGCCGTTGGCGGCACGCTGATCGCCCGTTCCGGTGGCGGTGGCCCGCTCAGTTCGGCACTGTTTCTCGGCGGGTTCCTCTGTGCCGGGCTGCTCTGGTCGGCAGGCTTGTGCTTCGCCGCGAGCCATGGCGGCAAGTTGCTGGGTGACAAGCTGCTGCGCTATTCTTATATGGCATCGGCGGCGATCTTCTGTTATTTCGCAGTCTACGTGATTCTATCTGGCTATAACGAGTTCGTCGGTGCCGCCGCCGTGGAGCAGCTGCACGCGCTGTAATTGGGCGAATCGGGTTTGGCTTCTATACTCCCAGCCGAACCCATTTTTATGCGTCAGGAGTCGAGCCATGGATGAGCAAATACGCGTTGAAGTGACGGAACCACGCTTCGAACACGGACACTTCCTGCTGATTGCAGGGCTGGGCGGACAATTTACCCAGCAAACCACCCAGGACATTCCAGCACTCTGGGATAAATTCATTCCTCACATCGGCAATGTTCCGGGACAGAAGGGCGAAGTCACCTACGGCGTCTGCTGCAATTTCGATGGCAAGGGCGGCTTCGATTACATCGCAGGGGTCGAGATCAGCAAACTCGACGACTTGCCGGAAACCTATCGCTGGGTGGAAATTCAGCCGCAGCAGTACGTGGTGTTTGAACACAAAGGGCCGCTGGACACCTTGCCGCAGACCTTTCAGTACATCCATGGCACATGGCTTCCGCAGTCCGGGCGTGAACTGCTCAACGCCCCGGAGTTCGAGCGCTACAGCGAAGACTTCAACCCCAAGCTCAACACCGGCAAGCTGGAAATCTGGTTGCCGATCAAGCCATGACGCTTGAAACGAGGGGCGGATCAGCCGATTCGTCTCTCGATGTCCCACGACGGCTGATTTATGATCGCCAGCCTTTCCCACGCTGATCCCGAGCTGCCATGAACACCGTCATCCGCAACGTCACCCCTGCCGATCTTGACCGCTGCTTTGCCATCGAAACCCTCGCCTATGAAGGTGACGAAGCCGCGACCCGCGAGAAGATCGCCACCCGCATCGCCACTTGGCCCGAGGGTTTTATCGTCGCTGAAGTGGACGGAGCCGTGGCCGGTTTCATCAATTCCGGCGCGGCGTTTCAGGTGGAAATGTCGGACGAGGCGTTCAAGGAACTGATCGGCCACGACCCGGCCGGGCCGCACGTGGTGATCATGTCGGTGGTGGTGCATCCGGATTATCAGGGGCAAGGCCTGGCCAAGCGCCTGATGGGCGAGTTCATCGAGCGCATGCGTGCGCTGGGCAAGGTCAGCATCAACCTGATGTGCAAGGAACGGCACATTCCGTTGTACGCCGGGTTCGGTTTTGCCTACGTCAAACCCTCGGCTTCCGACCATGGCGGCATGGCGTGGCATGAGATGGTGCTCAAGCTCTGATCCGACGTAGATCCCCTGTAGGAGCGAGCTTGCTCGCGATGGAGTGTCAGTCGACACCACTTATGCTGACACACCTTCGCGAGCAAGCTCGCTCCTACAGAGGGGCAGTGTTGTGTCAGTAATGCCTGTAAAGAACTAACGCGCAGTCAAAACACCAACCCCATCCGCCGCTCATAGCCGATCCGGCCCTTGTACGCCTCGCCGCTGTCGACAAAGCCAAACCTGGCATACAGGGCGATGGCCGCCTCGTTGTCGGCATCCACCGACAGCTCCAGCGCCTTGATTTCCGGCCAGGCCCGGCGCGCCGCCTCGGGCAGCGCCTGCAGGCAGGCCTTGCCGTAGCCTTTGCCCTGAGCGCGTTGATCGACTTGCAGTGCATGCAGGGTGGCGCTGTGTTCATCGGCCCAGGCCGGCAGCACCGGAGGGCGCTTGAGCAGCAGGAACGCGACGGGCACACCTTCGGCCAGCAGGGCGAAGCCCTTGACGCCGGGGCCGGGCCGGGACAGCAGGGTGTGCAGGGCGCCGTGGATATCGCCGGAGAATCTGATTTGCTCCGGGTGCACTTCGATGGCCTCGACCTGTTGGCGCTGCAGCGTGTTCAGGCTTTCATAAGTCACGAGTCGGGCTGTCACGGGATTGTCCTTTTTCCTACATGAATGAATCTCGGATTCTAACGAGTCTGGTCGTTTGGATTATTTTTATTTCACCTGTCGATTTGCCGGATCGCCGGACGACTAAGGGTGTCTTCACTATAAAAACCACGGAGAACCACCATGAACTCGCAAACCCAGATCCAGAACCTCATCGAGAACTATCGTCAGGCGGTCAAGGCCAAGGACATTGAAAAAGTCATGGCCCTGTATGCCGATGACATCGTCTCCTTCGACGCGGTCAAGGCCCTGCAATTCAAAGGCAAGCCGGCGTATCGCGCGCATTGGCAGGCCTGTATGGAAATGTGCCCCGGCCCGCACATCTTCGAATTCCACGAAATCACCATCGAGCCGTCCCAGGAAATTGCCTTCGCTCACTGGCTGGCCAATTGCGGTGGCACCAACGACAAGGGCGAAACCCAGTCCTGCTGGATGCGCGTCACCGCTTGCTATCGGCAGGAAGCCGGGCTGTGGCAGATTGTCCACGAACATTGGTCGGCACCGTTCGACATGACCAGCGGCGCGACGCTGTTCGACCTCAAGCCCTGATCGTCGGGAAGCCGAGCCGGAACGCCAATCAGCGACCATAGTTGATCGTTCGATAAGGAGAGCGTGATGAAGTACTTATGCCTGGTCTACAGCGATGAGCGTCTGCTGCATTCGCTGCCGGAAAGCCCGAAGGACGAAGAGTGCATGGCCTACGCCGAGTCGATCCAGGGCAGCGGCCGGATGGTCGCCGCCGAGGCGCTGGAATCGGTACAGACCGCCACCACCGTGCGCATGCGCAACGGCAAGATGTCGATCACCGACGGCCCGTTCGCTGAAACCAAGGAGCAACTGGCTGGCTTCTACCTGATCGATGCCAGGGACCTCAACGAAGCCATTCAGGTCGCCGGCAACATTCCGGCGGCCCGGGTCGGCAGCGTCGAGGTGCGTCCCGTTCGGCAGTTGAATCCTTAGATGCCGGGGCTGCCGGTTCAGGCGCAGGTCGAGCGGGTCTATCGCGAAGACTCGCGGCGGATTCTCGCGACCCTGATTCGCTTGCTGGGGGATTTCGACCTCGCCGAAGAAGCCTTGCACGAGGCGTTTTTCATCGCGGTCGAACGCTGGCAGCGTGATGGCGTGCCGGACAATCCGCGGGCCTGGCTGGTGTCCACCGGGCGCTTCAAGGCCATCGATGCCTTGCGCCGGCGTGCGCGTTTCGCCGCGTCGCAGCCCTTGTTGATCGCGCAACTGGAGGAGCTGGAACAGGCTGACTGGAGTGTTGAAGACGTGGAAGACGATCGCCTGCGGCTGATCTTCACTTGCTGCCACCCCGCCCTGGCGGCGGACGCGCAAGTGCCGCTGACGCTGCGGGAAGTCTGCGACCTGACCACGGAAGAAATCGCCCGGGCCTTTCTCTCGGCCCCGGCCACCATCGCCCAGCGCATCGTGCGCGCCAAGGCGAAGATCCGCGACGCGAAAATCCCTTATCAAGTGCCGACACTGGCCGAGTTGCCCGAGCGTCTGGACAGCGTATTGCGGGTGATTTACCTGGTGTTCAACGAGGGCTACTCGGCGTCCGTCGGGGCCGAACTGATCCGCGAGGAGTTGACCCGCGAGGCGATCCGTCTCGGCCGGTTACTGGTGGAGTTGTTGCCGGAGCCGGAGGTGATGGGCTTGCTGGCGTTGATGCTGTTGCACGAGTCGCGCCGCCCGGCCAGGACCTCGGCAAGCGGCGAGCTGATCGTGCTGGATGAACAGGACCGTTCGCGGTGGGACGCCGGTTTGATCAGTGAAGGCTGCGCGCTGATCGAACAGGCGTTGAGCATGGGGCGATTCGGACCCTATTGCCTGCAGGCGGCCATCGCGGCGGTGCATGCCGAAGCCCCGACGGCGGGGGAAACCGATTGGCCGCAGATTGTCGGTCTGTATGACGTGCTGCTGCGGGCGGTGCCGTCGCCGGTGATCGAGTTGAATCGGGCGGCGGCGATTTCGAAACGGGACGGGCCGCTGGCGGGGCTGACGTTGGTGGAGGCCATTCTGGAGCGCGGAGAACTGCTTGATTACCACCTGGCGCATTCGGCGCGGGCGGAATTTTGTCGGCAACTGGGCCGCAAGCAAGAGGCGCGGGCGGCGTGGGAGCGGGCGCTGGCGTTGACCCGGCAAGAGCCGGAGCGGCGGTTTATCGAAGGGCGGCTCAAGGGCTTGGAATAATGTGTTCTTACTGGCCTCTTCGCGAGCAAGCCCGCTCCCACATTCAGACCGAGTCAAGTGTGGGAGCGGGCTTGCTCGCGAAGGGCGCGCCACTATTCCAGCATCTTGCCCAGCAACCAGCTCCCCGCCGGCCCCGGTGGGTTCAGTCGCGACCACAACGCATCCACCGACACCGTCTTCGGCCAGCCGCGCACCACCAGTTCCTGCAACGTGCCTGGCCCGAATCGCTCGACCAGCCAGCGGGGCAGCGGCGCCCAGCCGAATCCGCCCTGGGCCATTTCCAGCAGCATCAGATAGCTCGGTGCCGACCAGACGCGACCCTTCGCCCGACTTTCATAGGGATTGATGATGGTGGCCAGGCGCAGCTCGCGGTGCTGTTGCAGTGCGTCCTGATCGACGTAGGCCAGCCTTGCCAACGGGTGGGCAGGGGACACGAACAGGGCGATTTCCGTGCGTTCGTCCACCGTCGAACTGACCAGGTCCGGCGGGTAGCTGTCCTGCATTTCGGCGAAGGCAATCTGCGCCCGGCCGCTTTGCACCAGGGACACCAGGTCATCGCATTCGGCGATCAGGCATTCGAGTTCCAGGTCGGGATAACGCTGTTCGAAGGCACTGAGTGAGGCTTCGAAACGGTCCGACTGATAGGTATCGGACAGCGCCACCGTCAGCTTCGCTTCCACCCCTTGGGACAGTTGGCTGGCGGTCATTTCCAGGCGACTGGTGGCGGCCAGGATGTCCTCGGCCCGTTGCAGCATGACGTGCCCGGCCGGGGTCAGCCCGGGCTTGCGGCTGCTGCGGTCGAACAGCGTCAGGTTCAAGTCGATTTCCAGGCTGGCCACCGCCGCGCTGATAGTCGACTGACTGCGGCCCAGCTTGCGCGCCGCGGCGGAAAACGAGCCTTGGGTCGCGGCTTCGACAAACGCCAGCAACACTTCGTGAGAAGCCATGAACTATCGCCTTGATCGATGGTTATTGGTTATGAAGTATCGGTGTGATGACAGATCATGGCAACCACAGTCACTCAAGGGAGTTCGGCCATGAGCGCCAACAAGTCCATTACTGAACGTATTTTCCAGGCCATCGGTTTCGAACTGCTGGCCATCCTGATCTGTACCCCGTTGCTGGCCTGGATCATGAAGAAACCGATGCTGGAAATGGGTGTGGTCACCCTCCTCATCGCCGCGCTGGCCCTCGCCTGGAACGTGGTCTTCAACGGCATGTTCGACCGTGTGCTCAAGCGCTTCGCCATCGTGCACAACGCCTGGGTCCGGGTGGTGCATGCGCTGTTGTTCGAAGGCGGACTGGTCGCCCTCGGCGTGCCGCTGATTGCCTGGTGGCTGAAGGTCAGCCTGTGGCAGGCATTCCTGCTGGATATCGGCGTGTTGCTGTTCTTCCTGCCGTACACCTACGTCTATCACTGGGTGTATGACGTGGTTCGCGAGCGGATGGTGATGACTCGCGAGGTTTGCTGAGTAGCGTTTGAACCAGGCTTTTGTGGCGAGGGAGCAAACTCCCTCGCAACAGGGCGTTTTACAAAAACATCCCCCCCGACGCCTCGATGCGCTGGCCATTGATCCACTGGCTACCCGGCGCCAACAGCAGCGCAATCGCGGCGCCGATGTCATCCGGCAAACCGGCGCGACCCAGGGCGGTGTTGTTCGCCACCAGCGTGTTCAACCCGGGGTTGTCGCGCACGGCGCCGCCGCTGAAATCCGTTTCTATCGCCCCCGGTGCCAGGATGTTTACCGCGATGTTGCGCGCGCCGAGTTCCTTGGCCTGGTAGCGGGTCAGCACTTCCATCGCGCCTTTCATCGCCGCGTAGGCGCTGTGCCCCGGCAGACTGAAGCGGGCCAGGCCACTGGAAATGTTGACGATGCGACCACCGTCATTGAGCAATGGCAACAGCGTCTGCGTGAGGAAAAACGGCCCCTTGAAGTGGATGTTCACCAACAGGTCGAACTGTTCGACGGTGGTGTCGACGAAGTTGGCGTGCAGGCCGATCCCGGCGTTGTTGACCAGAAAGTCGAAGCGCTCGCGTTCGAAGTGGCTGCGCAAGACCTTCGCCACTTCGCTGCCGAAGGCGTCGAACTGCTCACTCCGGGCAACGTCCAGTTGCAGCATGACGGCGCGACCGCCAAGGCTTTCAATCTCGGCCACCAGTGCCTGCGCCTCGTCGGCGCGGCTGTTGTAGGTGCCGATGATATCGATGCCTTGGGCGACCAGATGCAGGGCTGCGTTTTTGCCGAGGCCGCGGCTGGCGCCGGTGATCAGTGCGATTTTACGGTTCATGGGACTTCCTCAGGTGCAGTGGCGGTTGATGTGAGGAAGTTTATTTATCCGCTTATGGGTGATAAACAGAGTGAAAGCGGAATCACTGGTCGGATAATCCGAACAATAAAAGAGCAGGCTGATGAACAAACTGGAACTGTTGCGCACCTTTGTCCGTGTCAGCGAGATGTCGAGTTTCACCCTGGCCGGCGAAAGCCTGGGCTTGCCTCGCTCAACGGTGTCCGAGCATGTGCAGGCACTGGAGGCATTGCTCGGCACCCGCCTGTTGCAACGCACCACGCGCAAGGTTCAGGCGACCCAGGATGGCCTGGTGTTGTACGAGCGCAGCAAGGACCTGTTGTCGCACATGGACGAAATCGAGGGACTGTTTCGCCAGGACGAGGCGTCGCTGGTCGGGCGCATTCGCATCGACCTGCCGAACATTCTCGCGCGTCGGGTGGTGATGCCGCGCTTGCCGCAGTTCATGGCGCAGCACCCGCTGCTCGAACTGGAAATCAGCAGCACCGACCGCCGGGTCGATCTGCTCGCCGAAGGCTTCGATTGCGTACTGCGCATCGGCGCCCAACCGGATCAATCGGTGGTGGCGCGACACCTGTGTGACTTCACCATGGTCAACTGCGCCAGCCCCGCGTATTTGCAGCGCTATGGCGTGCCCGAGCGGCTGGAAGATCTGGCGCAGCATCGGCTGGTGCACTACGTCGGTGTATTGGGCGGGCGTTCGGAAGGGTTTGTGTACGTCGACAAGGGGCAGGTGCAGCGAATGCCGATGGCCGGCAGTGTCACGGTCAACAGCACCGATGCCTACGAGGCTGCCTGCCTGGGTGGTTTCGGCCTGATTCAGGCGCCGAGGATGGGCATGCAGCAATACCTGCAAAACGGTGATTTGGTGGAGGTGTTGCCGCAGTTCAACGCGCCGTCCATGGAGGCATCGCTGCTCTATGCCCGGCAGCGGCATTTGCCGTTGCGGGTGAGGGTGTTCATGGACTGGCTGGGGGAGGTGATCCGCTCGGAAGCCTGAGATCGGTTTTTTTGTGGGAGCGGGCTTGCTCGCGAAAGCGGTATGTCATTCAGCAATGATGGTGACTGACACTCCGTCTTCGCGAGCAAGCCCGCTCCCACAGGGTTTTGGGTCGGCTCCAGGTCTTTGGGTCAGACGTGGAAGTAACCCACGCACGAATCGAACGGCAGGCGCTTGAGTTCGATCTTGTTCAGGTCGAGCACTTCACGCAGGGCTTTGGTTTCGCCAGGGAAGTTGCGGTAGGCGACTTCATCGAGCACCACGATCGCGCCTTTGGGCATGTACGGCAGGAAGGTTTCCAGCGCGACTTTGGTCGACTCGTACAGGTCGGTGTCGAGGATCAGCATGGCCACGACCAGGTCCGGTCGGGTCTTGACCCACTCCGGTACGGTCTTGACGATGTCGCCCTTGACCAGCTCGCAGCGCGGAATGCGGTTGACCGGGCGCAACAGGTCGTTGGCGTCGATCATGTCCTGGATCAGCGACTGGTCGGTGTCGGCGAACATGGTCTCGTTGACGTCGGCCGGGTCTTCTTTCTTGTCGATGCTCTGGAAGCCTTCGAAGGTGTCGAAACCCACGATCGAGCGGTTGATCGCATACGGTTCGAGAATCATCGACAGGTGCATGTAGAGCATCAACGAGTTGCCCTTGTACACGCCGCACTCGATGATCGCGCCCGGTACTTCAGCGACCTTCTTGAACAGTTCCATGCGCGACAACGCGGCGGTCACGCCGATGCGGTTGGCGAAGACGAATGGGGCGTCGGCCACGTATTCGGCATCGACTCGTTTCAGAACGCCGGAACGGGTTTCGTTGTACTGGGCCTCGGCGGGCGTGATGCGACGCTTGGTCATTGCTGGATTCCTCGGAAATTCGAAAAGTCGTGGGCGTGGAAGTAGTCTTTGAAGCCGGCGCCGACATCCGGGCAGGCGCTGTCGACGTTAATTGCGCCGCGCTGGTGCTTGAGGTCGTCGAGGTGCATCAGGCGAAAGTCCACACTGAAGCGGGTTTGTTGCGTGTAATTGGGTACGGTGCCGTGCAGGTGCGAACCGGAGAACACCAGCATCTCGGCCGTGTTGCCGGCAATGCGCAGTTCGCTGGCATCGTTGATCGCTTCGGTGGGCACCGGGTGTTGGCGCGCCTCTTCCTTGACGTTGTCCTTGGCGCGCTGGCGTTGCACGTCGATCCAGTCAGACAGGCTCCACTGCGCCGAGGTGTTTTGCACCGGGACGTCGAAGTAGGCCGGGTTGATCATCATGGTCTGGTCAGGCTGGATCGTGTAGACCGGCATCCAGGTATTGATCTGGCAGTCGACACCGCCGTACCAGGTATCGCGATGGGGCTTGTAGGCATAGCTGACGCCGGCGTGCAGGTAGTCGTAGTTGGGCACGACACGGATGCGCGGTACGTCGAAAATGAATTCCTCGGGAGCGGCACCGATCTCGTCGGTGAAGCTGCGGATCAGTTCCTTGGCCCGCAGGCTGTTGGTGAACTGGCCCTTGAGGCGAGTCACCAGCACCACGAACTCTTCCACCGGCATCAGCGTGTGCAGCGCCTGGTGGTTGGTTTCGCCATCGAAGGCGGCCGTGATGCTTTCCTGCGCGAACGCACAGAGTTCTTTGGCGGCGCGTAACTGCGTGTTCAGGAAAATATCGCCCGCGTAAATGGCTTCTTTAAAGTCAGCTTTCTGTTGCAGCTGATTGATGTACAGATTCACGGTTCCTCTCCTGAATACATCGAGTGTCTTATGAGTCGGCATCGCGCTAACAAACTGAAGGGCTGCCGGAGGCGTGGTGCGTCAATAAAGCGCAAGCCCTCGAGTTTGTGAGCAAATGCCGTGCCGCTGGACGAAAAAAATCCCGACGGGAAAACCCGCCGGGATGATGTGCTTGGAACCTGTACCCTGTGGGAGCGGGCTTGCTCGCGAAGGCGGTGTGTCAGTCGACTGCAGTGCTGTCTGACACACCGCCTTCGCGAGCAAGCCCGCTCCCACACACACAGACATGTTTTGCAGCGATTCAGAACAACTGCGTGAACAACCAGTACAGGCTACCCGACAGCAGGATCGCCGCCGGCAAGGTCAGCACCCAGGCCATCAGCAGGTTGCGGATGGTCTTCATCTGCAAACCGCCTCCGTTGGCGACCATGGTCCCGGCCACGCCCGAGGACAGCACGTGAGTGGTCGACACCGGCAGGCCGAACATGTCGGCGGCGCCGATGGTCAGCATCGCCACGGTTTCTGCCGAGGCGCCCTGGGCGTAGGTCAGGTGGGTCTTGCCGATTTTCTCGCCGACGGTCACCACGATGCGCTTCCAGCCGACCATGGTGCCCAGGCCCAGGGCGATGGCCACGGCGATTTTCACCCACAACGGAATGAACCGCGTGGCGTTGTCGATCTGTTGCTTGAACAGTTGCAGCTTGCCGCTGGTGTCGGCGTCGAAATTGCCGACCTTGTTCTTGTCCATCAGGCGAATGGTTTCGCTGCTCAAATACATGTCGTTACGCACGTTGCCCACGGCTTCGGCCGGGACTTTCGACAGCGAGCCATAGCTTTTCACCTGGGCGCCGATGCTGCCGGTCAGCGCCGCCAGCGCCGGCACCAATTGCGGGGTCGCTTCCTTGGAACGCACGTATTCGGACAACACCGGACGCGGGTCGGCGGGTGCTGGCAGCGGCGCAGCTTTCACCAACGCTTGCTGGGTGACTTCGGCGACCGCGGCGAACTGCAACGCTTGATCCGCCGGCATGGTGCGGTTCAACGCGTACGCCATAGGCAGCGTGCCCACCAGAATCAGCATGATCAGGCCCATGCCTTTCTGGCCGTCGTTCGAACCGTGGGCAAACGACACGCCGGTGCAGGTCATGATCAGCAGGCCGCGAATCCACCATGGCGGCGGGGTCTGGCCCTTTGGCTCCTTGTACAGCGCACGGTTCTTGACGAACGCGCGCAGGGCCAGCAACAGCAGCGCGGCGCAGCCGAAGCCGACCAGAGGCGAGAGCAGCAGCGCGTAACCGATCTTGGTTGCCTGGGCCCAGTCCACACCGCTGGTACCGTCGCGGCCGTGCATCAGGGCATTGGCCACGCCGACCCCGATGATCGAACCGATCAGGGTGTGCGATGACGACGCTGGCAGCCCCAGCCACCAGGTGCCGAGGTTCCACAGGATCGCGGCGATCAGCAGGGCGAAGATCATCGCGAAGCCGGCGGACGAGCCGACTTGCAGGATCAGCTCCACCGGCAGCAGGGCGATGATGCCGAACGCCACCGCGCCGCTGGACAGCAGCACCCCGAGGAAATTGAAGAAACCGGACCAGACCACCGCCACGTTCGGCGGCAGCGAGTGGGTGTAGATCACCGTGGCCACCGCGTTGGCGGTGTCGTGGAAGCCGTTGACGAACTCAAAGCCCAGGGCGATCAGCAGCGCCACGCCGAGCAGCAGGAACGGCGTCCAGGTGGTCACCACCGTTCCGAGTTCGTTCATGTCGTGCATCAGGCTGTAGGCGGTAAACAACAAGCCGATGGCCAGCACGGCAACAAACACCACAATGGTGATCAGGCCGGGTTTTTTGTCGAAATGCGGTTTGGCGCTACTGGCGGGTGCCGGGGCGGCGGAGAAGGAGGGCGTAGCCATCACGGACATTCCTGAGGAGGGAAGGAGTACCGGTGATAATCGTTGCCAATTGTTACAGGGAGACTGCTCTGGGTCAGTGTTCAGGCTTTTTGCAGGGCCGCTGATCTGAAGTCACCTGCCTGTGGAAGTGAACCCTGGAACCTGTGGGAGCGGGCTTGCTCGCGAAGGCGATGTGTCATTCAACTTTGATATTGACTGACCCGACGCCTTCGCGAGCAAGCCCGCTCCCACAGGGACTGCAGGTGCGCTCAATAATCCTGCTGCTTGCGAAACGCCCAGCGTCCGGCGAACACGGTAAACGTCGCGACCAGCGCCACAAGGATCCAGAAACCTTCCGGATCACCGGCCAGCGGAATACCACCGACGTTCATGCCGAAGAAGCCGGCGATGATGTTGATCGGCAGCGCCAGCACCGTCACCACCGTCAGGGTGAACAGCGTGCGGTTGGTCTGTTCGTTGATGTTGGCGGCGATCTCTTCCTGCAACAGCTTGATCCGCTCACCCAGCGCCGTGAGGTCGTTGATGATCAGCGCAAACTCCTCGGTGGATTTGCGCAATTCCTTCACGTCTTCCTTTTGCAGCCATTGCGGCGGCCGGTTGAGCAGGCGCAGCAACGAGCCTGGCTCCAGCGCCAGCAGCCGTTGCAATCGCACCAGCACCCGGCGATTGGCGCCCAGCTCGGCGCGGTTGGTCGACAACCGCGAGGAGAGCAATTCGTCTTCGATCTGATCCACGCTCTGGCTAGTCTTGCGCACGATCTGGGTCAGCACTTCCCCCTGATCGCGCAGCAGATGCACCAGCAGTTCCAGCGGCGAGCGAAAGCATTCCCGGGCCTTCACCGACGAGCGCAATTTGTCCACCGAGTGCAGCGGTTGCAGGCGGGCGCTGATGATCAGTCGACTGCGGGCGCACACCCACAGGGTCGAGACATCCGACGACACCATGTTGCTGAGGTTGAACACCACGTCGTTGACCACCGCCAGCAACGCAGAGTCGACATGCTCGATGCGCGTCGAGCGTGAGCCTTCGTGCAGCGCTTCGAAAAACTCCTCGGGCAATTCCAGATGACTCTTCATCCAGCGTTCGCACGCGGCGTGCGCGAGGTTCAGGTGCAGCCACAGAAATTGCTCGTCGCTTTCCGGTTGTTGCAGGTACTGCAAGGCCTCGGCGGAATTGATTTCCCGACCGGCCTCACCGGGGCGAAAACTGAAACCGTAGAGCAGGCCGAACAGATCCGTGTCGCGATGGCTTTGATCGATGCTGTGGTTCATGAGGACTCGCAAGGGGAGGCGCCTGTCACGTGTTTTACAGGTTCACTTGAGCGGCATCATCGCAAGCCGGGATGACGTTTTTGTGACAGGAAAATAAACGCATACGATTGCTCTGTCGGCGGACTGGATTGTCTTAAGAACCGCTCTGGCACACCGATCACGCGGGGGGCTGTTGCGCGCAGTCGGCGATCGGCCAGCAATAACCTGCACGGTTTGTCGGGGCAGTTGAACGAGGTGACGGCACGCCTGAGCGCTTGAATCCCGAATGCGCAAAAGCCGCACGACTTCTCAATCGTGCGGCTTTTGTGTGTTTCGGGATCAGGTGTCCTGTTTGTTTTTCAGGACCTTGCCGTTGGAGGCATCGATGTCCACATCCCACTCGACGTTCCTGGCGTCACGCAGTTCGATTTCGTACTCGTAACCGTTGAAGTGGTTGTCCAGTTCGGTTTTGGTGATCGTTGCACCCGGGTGCAGATCCAGCGCGATCTTGTTCAGGTCTTCCAGCGGCTTGATCTTGCCGTCCTTGACCAGTTGCGGGATCGTATCGACCCGCACATCGGCCTGGGCCAGGCCCGCGCCGAGGGTCAGGGTTGCAGCGGTAAACAAAGCAGTCAGGGTCTTCATGGGATGCTTTCCTTGGGCGATCCGTTCAAGTGAGATCAGGTTAGCGTGGGTAACTTAATCCACCCTTAAATCCCCCGGCATGTCCTGCATCAATCCCTGTGGGAATGTGTGTTCGCCGCAAATTTTGCTGGCACACGCATAACCTGTGGGAGCGGGCTTGCTCGCGAAGAGGCCATCAGCTTCAACATCAACATCGACTGACACTCCGCTTTCGCGAGCAAGCCCGCTCCCACAGGTTTTGTGCAATTCTGAATCAATACCCGTTGTTTTTTAGCACCTGCGCCACATTCGCCGCCGGACGTTTATAAAACTTCAACAACTCTCTGGCGCGGTTGGTGAAAATACCGTCGACTCCGGCGTCCATGACTTTCTGGTAGTCCACCGCCTCGTCGACGGTATAGACGTGTACCAACAGGCCCTGACTGTGGGTGTACTGGTTCATCCACGGTTGCACCAGGTCCGAATAGCTCTGGTCGCCACCCTGGGTCAGTGCGGCGGACGGTCCTGTGCCAATGGCGCCCTGGGCCTTGGCGTAGTCGATCCACTGCTGGAATTCGGCCTTGTCCTTCGGTTCCTGACTGGCGTAGTAAGCGGCCTTGTCCTTTGCGCCGGACTCGGCAAATGTCACCTTGGACTTGGGCTCGATACTGCCTTCACCGACCCACAACAGCAGGATCTTCGGCACCGCCGGCATTTCTTTTTGCAGCAGTTCGAGGCTGCTCTTCTCAAAGGTCTGCAGGACCACCTTGCCTTTGCCCTGGCCGACCGCCAGTTCGCTTTTCGCCAGTTTCGAACCGGTAGGGCTCAGCCAGCCACGGTCCTGAAGTTTTTCCTTGAGGTCGCGTTCGATGCCGGGAAACTGCTTCGGCTCCTTGGTCTCGATATACAGGCCTGGCTTGTGCAAGGCGTTGCCCTCGGCGATGTCGATGACTTCATCAAGGGTCAGAATCTTCAGGCCGGCGAAGGCCGGGCGCGCGCGATCCGGGTACGCGGCGTTGAACCAGCTGCCCGCATCCAGGGTTTTCAGCTCGGCCATGGTGAACGCAGTGGCCGGGCTGTCCTTGCGCTCGGGGAATTTGCTGGCGACGTCAGTGGTGCGTTGCAGGTTGTTGTCGTGCAGGGCAAACAGCACGCCATCCTTGCTGCGTTGCAGGTCCATTTCCAGGTAGTCGGCGCCCAGGTCGCGGGCAGCCTTGTAGGCGGCGGCAGTGGATTCCGGTGCATCGAAAGACGCGCCACGGTGAGCGATCACAGCCGGATGCGGAATACCCGAACGGGTTGCCAGCGCCGTCGGGCCGGGTTCGCTGGTGGCCTGTGCCTGGCCGAAGCCGAGCAACAGGCTCAGTAACAGGGCGCTTTTAGTAAAGGGTACAGGCATGGTCGAGATCCTTTCGCAATGAGGGGGGCGGTTCCTTTTAACAACTGATCATTGCACACGCTATCGCGAGAGCGACACAAACCTGTTCAATGCAGAATTTTTTCAGCGCTTTTGTGCGGTTCCTTGCAGTAATCTTGGCCTCGGCCATTTCCCCGGCAGAGGGAAACCCATGCACCTGCCTTGCGTGTAAACCATCGATCAGCGGTCCGTTGTGACCTTATGTGAGGTTTACCATGCGCATCACTTCCCAGCTCATCTGCCAGGCTGCCGACCAACTCAAAGGCTTCGTCGGCCTCAATCGCAAGACCGGGCACTACATCGTGCGCTTCAGCGAAGACTCGTTCGGCATGGACGTGGCGGACGACGGCATCATCCCGACCAGCGAGTTTGTCTGGGGTGCGGGGCCCGGGCAGGCCATGACGCTCAAGCGCGAATTGATTCAGTTGCTGCTGGAGCAGAACATCGATGAGCGGATCAACATCACCGAGCCCTTGCGGGTGTACATGAACCGGCGGGACGTGCCGGAGATTTCGGCGGTTCGCAGCCTTGTTCAGGGCTGAGTTTTTGCGGTGATTTGACGGGCCCCTTCGCGAGCAAGCCCGCTCCCACAAGTCTGATGGCAGCACACGAAACCTGTGGGAGCGGGCTTGCTCGCGAAGACGGCCTCAAGCACACCACATCATTTACAGGCTGAATTCGTAGGCCCGCTCAACCCTGCACACCCGCGTATGACACCGCGCATACCAGGTCGAGCGCCCACGTTCGCGAATCGCACTGTGCTGCGGATGATGCTTCCACGCCAGAATGGCCGCTTCACTGGCCCAGTACGACACAGTTATTCCCAACCCATCCTCACCCCGAGCCGATTCCACTCCGAGAAACCCCGGCTGTTCACGGGCCAGTTCGAGCATGCGTGCGGCCGCCTCGGCGTAACCCAGGTCGCCCTCGGTGCGCACCGAGGTGAAGATCACCGCGTAATAAGGCGTCGCTGGCGTATCGGCGATCATGCTGGCTGCCCCGCACAGGCTGCGACAAAGGCGCCAACCAGCGGCGGCGTGATGCCTTTGAGCGCCGCCCGCTCGGGCTGGAACAAGGTCGCGACAAAGAACGGATGGCCGCTGAGTTCGACCGCGCGCAGGCCTTGTTGCGAATCGTGGCCGACGGCGTGAAGTTCACGCTTGAGCAGCTCCCCTTCGAACTGCGGATTCACCCCATAACGACAGCGATAGCCTTCACGAATCTCGGTGTTTTCGTACGCCTGGGCGATCAACGAGCCTTCAGGCAAATGAATGGTATCGACCGCTTCCACCAGCGCGCACGTCAGCGGTGTCAGCAGCGCCCGTGTTGCATCGGGCGCCGTCTCGCCGTGTTCGGCATCCGACCAGCCCAGTACATTGCGCGCATATTCCAGCACCGCGTGTTGAAAACCACCGCAGGTGCCGAGGAAAGGTCGCCGTTGTTCGCGGGCAAAACGGATCGCTTGCAATGCGCCGTTCATGTTGCGATACGGGCTGGCCGGTACGCACCAGAAGCCGTCGAATCTGTGCAGTGGTGTTTCGGTGTGGATTTCATCGGTGGCCAGCCATTGCCATTGCAGGTTCAGGCCGGTGTACGCGGCGACCCTTTCGAGGGCAATGGGGATGGCTTGGTGGGCGGTGACCTGTGGGTCGTAGTCGCCGATCAGGGCGATGCGAATCGGGCGGGTTTCCATGGATGGCCTCTGCACTTGTTGATTCCTGTTGCCCACTATAGATTGGCGTTCACGCACTCAATATTGGCGTTTTCCCAAGTGATCAATGCAGCCACGCACTATCGACTGGACTACCCGGACCTGGCCCTGATCCTTGCGCTGGTACGCGGCGGCTCTCTGGCCCGGGCCGCACAGCTGTTGAAGGTGGATGTCTCGACGGTGTTTAGAGCGGTTCGCCGGCTGGAGGCTGCACTGGGTCAGCAACTGTTCGAAAAGAGCCGCGCCGGTTACTTGCCCTCCACCCTGGCGCAGTCCCTGGCTGAACAGGCCGAGCGCGCCGAGCAGGCGCTGGAGGCGGCGCGCATCGGTGTGGAGCAGGGCGGTGAAGTGATCAGCGGCATCGTGCGCCTGACCTGTACCGATTCGGTCCTGCAAGGTTTGCTGTTGCCGGCGCTGGCGCAGTTCATGCCGAATTATCCGGCGCTGACGCTCGAACTCAGCACGTCCAATGATTTTGCCAACCTCAGCCGTCGGGATGCCGATATCGCCCTGCGCCTGACCCGATCGCCACCGGAGCACCTGGTGGGACGGCGACTGGCGGATATTTCCTACCGCGTGTGCGCCAGCAAGCGATACCTGCAATCGGTCAACACCACAGACCTGGTCTCATTGACCTGGATCGCTCCGGACGACTTCCTGCCCGATCACCCGACCGTTACCTGGCGTCGCCAGGCCTTGCCGGGTGTAACGCCGGGCTATCGCTGTAACAGCATGCTTTCGGTTACCGAGCTGGTCAGGGCGGGGCTGGGCGTCGCGGCATTGCCGGACTTTTTGATCGGCGACGGACTGCAGCCGCTGGGCGAGCCGTTGCACGGATACGACACCGCACTGTGGCTGCTGACCCGTCCCGACTGCCGCGCGTTGCGCTCGGTGGTCACCTTGTTCGACGAGTTGGGGCGGGCGCTGAAACTGCCGTGAAGCCGTTCAGGCTTTTGGCTCATCCTTGTGCACGAAGTGTTGATGCATTTCCGTGGTCAGGTTTTCGATGCGCTCGGTGAGGGCCTTGGTCATCTCCGTGAGGCGGGTGTTCTGCTCAAGCAGCTCCAACAGTTGCGCGGTGTTTTTCGCGGCTTCTGCCTGTCGTTCGCTGTTGGCGATCGCCAGCGCTTCGCGGTGCTGCGCATCGGCATCGGTCTGGGCTTTGTCCCGCGCGGCCTGACGAGTCTGGGCTAACAGAATCAATGGTGCGGCATAGGCCGATTGCAGGCTGAAAGCCAGGTTGAGCAGGATGAACGGGTACGCGTCGAAGTGGGTGAAACCGGACAGGTTGAGGCACACCCAGGCCACCACGATCAGTGTTTGTGCGCCAAGAAAGGTCGGGGTGCCAAAGAATCGGGCAAAGGCTTCTGCGCGCAGGGCAAACTTGTCATTGCCAAAGGTCGGCGCCAGGTGGGCATGGGGGCGATGGAAACGCAGGTGATCGACGGGGGCTGCGGTTGCTTGGCTCGTGGTGGTCATGATGCTCTCTGTTTGTCTCCGGGACTGAGGCTCACTATAGCCTCAGCGCCAGTTTCATTCTGAAACACATGTACCGTTCAAATCAGCGCCATCAATCGTTCGACACCGCCGTCGACGTTGTCATTTATGACACCTGATAGCAGGCCAGAAACATGTCCAGCGCGGATTCGGCCACCCGGTGTTGTTCTTCGGGTGGCAAGCCCGGCTTGCCCATGGAAATCTGCGGCCAGAATGCAAAAGACTTGAGCAGCCCCTGCACCTGTTGCGCGGCAAAATCAGGGGCAATGGCTTTCAACCGGCCATCGGCCTGAGCGGCGCGAATCCATACCGTCAGCCCTTCTTCGCGTTCGCCCATTCGCGCCACCATGTCCTGCGCCCGTTCGGGGGAATGAATCGTCGCCGCTATCGCCACCCGAGCCAGGTCGAGAAAATTGTCATCGCCCAACATTTGCAGTTTGGCCATCAGCAATCTGCGCAATTGGTCGCGCAGCGGCAGGTCGGGACGGTAGGCCGTTTCCTGTTCTGCCGTTACCCGGGTCCATAACTGATTGAGGATCTCGGCGAACAACTCTTCCTTGCTGGGGAAGTGGTTGTACACGGTGCGCTTCGACACGCCGGCAGTGGCAGCAATCTTGTCCATGCTGGTGATCTCGAAACCGTTGTCACGGAATTCGTTGATCGCGGCTTGAATGATCGCTTGGCGTTTTCGGTCGGTGAGGCGCTGTGGAGCTGTCATAAGTACGCTTCGGCAGGAAAAAGGGGAGAATTACACTCGGTAGTTTACTTGTCATCGACTTTGATGCAACCTAGAAACTACACTGTGCAGTGTAATGTTTTGTTAATCCTGCCCAGTAAAAAATAGAAAGCCCGGCTGATGCGTGCGTGCCTTGGCCATTTATCGTCCCAAAGCGGAGAATCGCGTCATGCGCGGTTTTTCTGGAGTCATTCAGACATGGCCAATTCAATCTCTCCGGCGGACAACGCCTCCACACCCGAAGCGTCCCGACAGGCTCAAGGGCAGTATCAGAACTTCACGCCGATTCAGCGTTTAAGCTTTGGCAAAACCATGGGCATCCTGTGGAACGCGCTGTTCCACAAGCCGCAAAACACCCGCCCGAGCGCGCCCGTCCCGGTGCAAGCCCTGACTCAAGCCGCACTGATCGCAGCGCCCAACCACAGCGTCTATCGCCTGGGCCACTCCACCGTGTTGCTCAAGCTGCGCGACAAGTTCTGGATCACCGACCCGGTCTTCGCCGAGCGGGCCTCGCCCGTGCAATGGGCCGGCCCCAAGCGTTTTCACCAGCCACCGATCAGCCTGGAACAATTGCCACCAATTGAAGCGGTGATCCTGTCCCACGACCACTACGACCACCTGGATCATCAGGCGGTGTTGAAGCTCGCGGACAAGACCAAACACTTCCTTACCCCGCTGGGCGTAGGCGACACCCTGATCAAATGGGGCATCGACGCCAGCAAAGTCCGCCAACTGGATTGGTGGCAAGGCACGGAAGTCGATGGCATCCAGTTCATCGCTACCCCATCGCAGCACTTCTCCGGCCGTGGCCTGTTCGACAGCAACAGCACCCTCTGGGCCTCGTGGGTGATGATCGATGGCAACACGCGCATCTTCTTCAGCGGTGACAGCGGCTACTTCGACGGCTTCAAACGCATCGGCGAACAGTACGGCCCGTTTGACCTGACCCTGATGGAAACCGGCGCCTACAACGTCGACTGGCCGCACGTGCACATGCAACCCGAACAGACCCTGCAAGCCCACCTGGACCTCAAGGGCCGCTGGCTACTGCCGATCCACAACGGCACGTTCGACCTGTCGATGCACGCCTGGTACGAACCCTTCGACCGCATCCTGGCCCTGGCCTGGGAGCGCAACGTATCGATCACCACTCCGCAGATGGGAGAAGCGTTCAATCTGATGCATCCGCAGCGCGGTAGTGCGTGGTGGCTGGCGGTGGAAGGGGAGAGTGATCGGGTGGTGGCGCAGAACGCGTAGAGTGATGGGCCCCTGTAGGAGCGAGCTTGCTCGCGAAAAAAATCTGGACAACGCGATCATTCAGACAGCACGCGTTATCGTTAACGTCCATCGCGAGCCAGCTCGCTCCTACAGGGGGGGCATTTATCGTCAGTCGATGAGTTGGCTCACTCCACCATCGCAAAATCCGCGCGCCCAACCGGATTCGGCGTAGACCCTTTCACATTCATCCCTCGGCCCGGCGCAAACCCCGGGAAGAACACCAACCCTTCGGCTTCAAGCCGATAGGCCAGCGCCAGGCGCGTGACATCCAGCACTTCCTGGCGTGCCTCGAAACGTTGAATGGCCTCCACCGAAACCCGGGACTCCCGCGACAGCTCTTCCACACTCCAGCCCAGCATCGCTCGGGCCTGGGCGCAGTGGGTCGGGGTGAATTGGAAGAGGGCGATACGTTCCAGGGTGATTTTCATCGCTTGAGAGGCCATGGTGTTCTCCGGGCTCGAGAGTGTTGGTTCAAAATATACTGTGTTTTTGTACAGTTGTTTTGAGTCCGGATCAAACGCATTTTTTGATTTGTCTTTTCAGGCAGACGAACGGCGCTGCGCTTACTTGCCCGCCAACCCCGGCGCTTCCCGCACGATAAAGTGATCCAGATTCTCGATGTTGGCGCTGAACACGCCGAACGTCTGCTCGGGGTTTTTCTTGCTCGGCACCTGTTTCAATTCTGGCGTCACCCCATAAAAGAAGCAGTACAACTCCCGCCCGCTCTCGATGGCGTGCTTGATCTCCTCCAGGAACGCCTTGCGTTTGCGGTAGCTGTCGATCAGCTTTTTGCTCAGGTAAACATTGACCGAGTAAGGCTTCTTCTCGAGCCAGACCTTCTTCTCGAAGTCGATACGAAAGCTCTGGGTGTAGTCCTTGATCTCCTTGACCTTGCCCCAGTAAATCAGCCCCTTGTTGTCCTGCAGGTATTCGATCTTCTTGAAAAACGACCCGTAGGGCGCGGTGTGCTCGCCAATCTTCAGCGGCACGCGCTTGAGCAAATCCTTGTCGTCGAAGTTCGACACAAAACACTCCACCGGGTGGGCGAAGATGCTGGTCTTGTCCGGTGCCGATTCCCTGACCGGTTGCTCGACATTGCTTGCCGCCGAAGACGTCAACGACTCATCCCGCCCCCCATCCGCCGCGACCTTCGGGCTGAACGGCTTGCGCACATACTCGCGTCGAGTCAGCAACAGTTCCGATGGGAAATGTTCCTCGCGACTGTCATCCGTTTCTGCATCCTCCACACCCGACGCCGGTGTCTTCAGGCTCGCATAAGGACACCCCTCGACATGTCGCGTGCTCGGCAGGTTCTTGAAGTGTGGCGTGCGCACGTAATTCACATTCTTCGCGTTGAAGGTGCCCAGCTCATTGCTCGCATCGAACGCCAAACGACAGACATCGTTGGGGCACTGGAAATGCTCCCTGGCCGAATCGAACGCCATCGTCTCGTCGAAATTCAGATCCCGAACGTCATAGATCGACAACTTGTCGTTGAGGCTGAGGCAGTAGGCGAGGTCGAATTTCATGTCGGGTTCCAGGTCCTTTATGTGAGCAGCTTCCAGTGATGGCGCATTCGAAGCAATAGCTACACTGAGATCACTTCGGTATCGCCGGGTCTGCACAGTCCATCAAAGAGAGCGGTTTCATGAGCCAATCAGATGCTTCGCCGCCCCTCCCGGAGCCGGGCCGGATAGCACGCCGGGATGAACAGACCGGCTGGCGCCGCTGGCTACCGGGCCTGGGCATGCTGCGCGAATATCAATCGGCATGGTTGCGTTACGACATCGTGGCCGGCCTGGTGCTGACCACGATGCTGGTGCCGGTCGGTATCGCCTATGCGGTGGCTTCGGGCGTGCCCGGCATTTATGGCTTGTACGCGACTATCGTTCCGCTGCTGTTCTATGCCTTGTTCGGCCCCAGCCGGATTCTGGTGATGGGGCCGGATTCCTCCCTTGTGGCCGTCATCCTTGCGGTCATCATTCCACTCTCCGGCGGCGACCCGCAGCGAGCCGTCGCCCTGGCGGGGATGATGGCGATCGTCTCGGGAGCGGTGTGTATCCTGGCCGGTATCGCGCGCCTGGGTTTTGTGACCGAGCTGCTGTCCAAGCCGATCCGCTACGGCTACATGAACGGCATCGCACTGACCGTACTGATCAGCCAACTGCCCAAACTGTTCGGTTTTTCGATTGAGTCTGGCGGTCCGTTTAGTAGCCTATCGGCCATCGCCTCCGCGGTGATGGAGGGAAAGGTCAACTGGACCACCTTCATGGTCGGCGGGCTCACCCTGGCGGTGATCCTGCTGCTCAAACGATGGCCGCGACTGCCGGGCATCCTGATCGCCGTGGTTGGCGCGACAGTCGCCGTGGGTGTGCTCGACCTTGCGACCCGCGCCGGTGTGTCGGTCCTCGGTTCGCTCCCGCAAGGCTTGCCCGGCTTCGCCATCCCCTGGATCACCAGCGCCGATATCGTTCCGGTCGTGATCGGTGGCTGCGCCGTCGCACTGGTCTCGTTCGCCGACACCAGCGTGCTGTCTCGTGTCTACGCGGCGCGGACCCGTACTTACGTCAACCCGAACCAGGAAATGGTGGGCCTCGGCATCGCCAACCTGGCTGCCGGTTTTTTCCAAGGCTTCCCGATCAGCAGCAGCTCGTCACGTACGCCCGTGGCCGAGGCCGCCGGCGCCAAGACCCAAATGACCGGCGTCGTCGGCGCACTGGCGGTGGCCTTGCTGCTGGTGGTGGCACCGAACCTGCTGCAACACCTGCCGTCCAGCGCACTGGCGGCGGTCGTGATCGCTTCGGCCATTGGCCTGATCGAGATCAGCGACCTGCGACGGATCTATCGCATCCAGCGCTGGGAATGCTGGCTATCGATTGTCTGCACGGTCGGCGTGACCGTGTTCGGCGCGATCGAGGGCATCGGCCTGGCCATCGTGATTGCAGTCATTGAATTCCTCTGGGATGCCTGGCGCCCTTACTCCGCGGTATTGGGCCGCGCCGACGGGGTCAAGGGCTACCACGACATCAAACGCTATCCCGACGCGCACCTGATACCCGGCCTGGTCCTGTTTCGCTGGGATGCCCCCTTGTTTTTCGCCAACGCCGAACTGTTCAGCGACCGAGTGCTGGACGCCGTAGCGGCATCGCCCACCCCCGTGCGCTGGCTGGTGGTCGCCGCAGAACCGGTCACCAGCGTGGACGTGACCTCCGCCGACATGCTGGCCGAACTGGACGACACCCTGCATGCGGCAGGTATCGAGTTGTGCATTGCCGAGATGAAGGATCCGGTCAAGGACAAGCTCAAGCGCTTCGGGTTGTTTGCGCGGCTGGGGGAGACGGCGTTTTTTCCTACGGTTGGGACGGCTGTGGAGAGTTATGTGGCGAATTATCAGGTGGATTACAGGGAGCGGGAAGATAAAGGGAAGGGATTGTCGTGAAACCCGCGAGATCGATATAGAGACTTCACATCAAGGAGCGAACCATGCCGAACAACTGGCCCGCCGGGATTGAGCACGTCGTCGTGTTGATGATGGAAAACCGTTCGTTCGACCATTTGCTGGGGGACTACACAAGCATCAATGCCGCGTGTGACGGTATCAACCGCAAGGTGCCCAGCACCAACCCGCTGAAGCTGGCCAACGGCAATTCGACGGTGATCACCCAGGCATCGGAGTTCCCGGAGAACTACAGCCTGTGGGCGCCGCCGCCCCCTCTGCCTCCGGCGCTGCCGCCGGGCAACAGCGAGGGTTTCGACCTTGGCCACGAGTTCGTCAACGTGGAGAAACAACTGGGTGTGTCCTTCAAGACCAGCCCGGCCAACCCTACGCTCGCCGGTTTTGCCCAGGACGCCTACGACAAGGCCCGCAGCGACCTGAAGGTGTACAAAACCTGGTCGCAATCCATGGCCCAGCGGGCGATGAACTACATCCCGTTCGGCGCCACGCCAGCGAAGGATACGTTGCCGGCCATCCACGGATTGGCGCGTAACTTCACCGTGTGTGACCGCTGGTTTTCCTCGGTGCCAGGCCCGACCTGGCCGAACCGTTTTTTTGCCATGCTCGGCAGTTGCAATGGCCACCTGCTGATGCCCTCCGCGGGCACAGTACTGGCCGGTATCAAAAGCCTGATCGCGCAGTTCGGTGGCGAGAGTATTTTTTCGCTGCTGCGCAACAACGGCCACGACGCGCGGATTTATTCCGATGGCGCGATCCCGCTGGCGGCGCTGGTCAAGGGTGGTTTGCAGCACCTGAGCATCGACGACTTCAAGTCGGACGTCGTCGGCGACAAGCTCCCTGAACTGTCCTGGATCGAACCGAGCTATGGCCTGCTCAACGGCAAACTCGGGCCCAATGTGTCGCATCATCCACCCGAAGATTTGCGCTTCGGCGATCAGTTTGTCGGTGAGGTGTTCAATGCCTTGTCGGCCAATACAGCGGTCTGGAACAAAACCCTGTTCGTGCTGCTGTACGACGAACATGGCGGTTTCCATGACCACGTGGTGCCGCCGACCTGCGTGGCGACCGGTTCAACGGCCGATGTCCCGTGGAAAAACCCCTTCACCCGCCTCGGCGTTCGGGTTCCGGCGATCCTGGCTTCGCCGTGGCTCAAGCCAGGCTTGATTCCCTGGACGGGTAACGTCCAGGCCCAGCATTACGATCACACCAGCCTGCTGGCGTTTCTTTGCGATCACTTCAAACTGCCACGTAGCGCCCTCGGCCCGCGGGTGATCGCGGCGCAGCACTTCGGCAACGCACCTATCTGGCGCGCTGCACCGGGCGTAACGGCTGCGCCAAAACTGGCGGCCACCGTGGTGCCCAGTCGCGTCGGGTTGCCATTGATCGAGTCGGAACTGGCGACCCAGAGTCGGCAGGTGGTGGACAGCGCCACCGGTTACCTCGACGGCCTCGATCCAGAGCAGATCTGGAAGAGCAGCGCCCAATGGGTCAGCGGTTTTCTCGGCAACCGCAGCCGCGCCCTGGCCGATCCGGCTCAAGCCGCGCTCACGCCTGCCGCGCCCAGTGCGGACAGCCTGGAGGCGAAACTGCGGCGCTTGCAGGATTTGATGGTCACCGCCCAAGGACAAACCATTCGCCCCGTTGCAGTGCCTGCGAGCAAAGCCTTGGCAGAACCGGGAGCGGAAGTCGCACCAACACGGCTGCGCGTCCTGTGCCTGCCGGGTGTGGGGTTCACGCCAGCGGGCGAGGGGCAGGGCGGCATCGATGCAAACTGGCAGGACCAGTGGCGCACCTTGATCCGTACTCAACTGGCACAGAACGGTCGCCTCATCGATGACCAGGACATCGACTTCCTGTCCTTCGATGAGCAACTCAAGGAGGGGCCGGACTTCGCCCAGATTACCCGAGGCCTGGCGATGCTGAGCGCCGACGCCAGGGGCAAGGCCGACGAGAATTTCGGCAGTTGGGGCCTGCCGGTCAACCAGATGTTGCGCACCACCGTTGGTGCCATCGTGCAATGGATCGAAGACGCCGAGTTGCGCACTGAACTGACGCAGCATCTGTTGGCGAAGGTCGAGGCTTTCAATCCGCAGATCATCTTCGCCCAAGGGCTGGGCAGCCTGATCGGCTACGACGCCCTGCGCCGCTCGGTGGCAAAAAAAGGTACGGCCCTCAAGCGCATCGATGGCCGAGTGTTCGTCAGCTTCGGCTCACCGATCGCACTGCCGCTGGTGATGCGCGAAGTGTGGGGCGGGCGGGTGCTGCGCCTGAGCGAAAACGGCCGAGGCATCCGCCGCTGGTTCCACCTCCACAACCCCAACGACGGCTTGCTGACCCGGCCGATCACCTCGCCGGATTCCGCGCGGGTCGACCTGCAAACCGAATTCAGCGTGCCGCTGCGCGATGACCTGCTCGACCTCAATCACGCCGCCCAGGCCTACTTGTCCTCAGCCTCCAGCCAGAACGGCCTGTGGCCGCAACTGGCCCGCGATGTGGTGGCTGCGCGAGCGCTGGAAGTGCCGGCATTCCTGTCCCGTAGCGGCCAACGCAAACGTCGCGCCCTGGTGGTCGGCATCAACGACTACCTCGACCCGAGCGCACGCCTCGAGGGCTGCATCAACGACACCTACCTGATCAGCCGCATGCTGCAGGAAAGCGGCTACGACGCCGGCGACATCCGATTGCTGCACGACGCCCGAGCGACCCGAGCCAACTTCGTCGAGCGCCTCGAATGGCTGGTGGAAGGCGCCCGTGCCGGCGACGAGCGCGTACTGTTCTACTCCGGCCACGGCACTCAACTGCCGGTCTACAGCAGCAGCGGCGAAGCCGACTGCATGGACGAAACCCTGGTGCTCCACGACTTCGACTGGGACGACGAAAGCACCCACTTCACCGACAAACTGTTCCGCCAGTTCTACAGCCACCTGCCATTCGACCCGGACGGCCACGGCGCCAAACTCACCGTCATGTTCGACTGCTGCTACGCCGGCGGCATGACCCGCGGCAACGGCCGCGTGCGCGGCATCACCCCACCCAGCGACATCCGCCACCGCATGCTGCGCTGGGACCCCTACGCCGGCGACTGGGACCGCCGCGTCTACGCCACCGACGCCGACCGCCGCGACTTCAGCGAACAAGACAACAAAACCCGCGGCCTCACCCGCACCCGCACCACCCAAGGCGCCGCCACCGGCCTGCGCCCCGAGAAAAAAGCCCAACTGCTGCGCCAAGGCAAACTCTACGGCCACCACGGGCCGTACATGCCGCTGATGCTCTATGCCGCGCGGGAGAACGAAAAGGCCAATGAGTATGAGGTGGGGTCGAACAGCTATGGGGCGTTCACCTATGCCTTGGTTGAGCAATTGCGCAAGTTGCATCAGGAGGATGCGACGTTGGGGTTTGATCAGTTGATTGAACGGGTGGGGAGTGTGTTGAGCGCGAGGTCGTTGGGGCAGACGCCGGAGATTGTTGGGCCTAGTGGGGTTAGGGCGGCGGTGTGTCCGTGGCGGATTAGTGGGTTGGGGAGGTGAGGGCGCAGAGTATTGTCGTGGGAGAAATGAGATTGATGTAGCAGGCGAACAGCGGCTGGTCTATTCCACCGCTGCCCGCTATTGAGCAATAGCGCTTAGAAATAGTGGCTTTTCGCCCTATAACAAATTGAAACCCTTTGATACTTTGGTGAGTGTAGGAATTTTCCTACAGCCATTGTCGATAAGGACAGCACTCGTGGTGATCAAAGCGGTTTCGAAGGAACGAATAGACAAAGCGTTGCTGGAGTTTGATCGTAAATTTCGGAGTAAGCACGAGTGGCAGGGCTGGGAAAAAAACCTAGCTCACCGTTACGCCGTTCACTCGGGCGGTGAACTGTATCCGGCGAAGAAAATCGTCTCTCTGGCAACTGGCATTGCTGTAGGAAAATTCTCCGGTGGGCGCCCAACCAACAGTTACCTAGAAAAGCGAGGCTTCACTGTTGTGGAGTTACCGCGTGGAGAAGGCGAGCCTGTTTTGCAGTTCACGAAGGGGGCTGTTTACGACCGAAAAACCGAGATCAATGGACCGTTCGGTGGGAGCCTGCAAAGCGGCATTGCAGCATCCGCAACTTACCCTGCGATATTTTTGTTCACAGGCGATAGTGGTGAACAATACGGGTATGCCGACGATTGGGACAACGGTGCCTATCTTTATACCGGTGAAGGACAACGTGGGTCGATGACTTTGATCCGAGGCAACCGGGCCATCGCTGAGCATGCCGAGGATGGCCGAGCGCTGCACTTGTTTAAGTCTCTCGGCAAAGGTAAAGGCAACGAATACATGGGCGAGTTTTCTTGCGCCGACATGTTTGAGCGGACCCAGCCGGATGTGAGTGGCCAAGATCGGACGGCGATTGTTTTTCGGTTAGTCCCTGTGGGTATTCCTGGTGAATTAATTGAAGCTGAAGAACAGGATGAAGATGAGGCTGACCTTTCCGAGTCTCTGGCTGCGGCGCGGTTGGCTGCGCTGGCTGCATGTAAGCCTAGCAGCGATGATTTGGGGCTATCCGCTCCGCGTAAGATCTATCAGCGCAGCCGGAAGGTTGCGCACTATGTGCTGATGCGCGCCAAGGGCGAATGCGAGAGCTGTGAGAGGCCGGCTCCTTTTATGAAAAAGGATGGCACCCCCTACTTAGAGCCGCATCACGTAAACCGGCTCTCAGATGGTGGGTTAGATCACCCGCGCTATGTGGGAGCCGTGTGCCCAAGTTGCCATCGGGAAATTCATTCTGGAGTACATGGAGCGTTGGTGAATAAGAAGCTGAAGCAGCGGTTGGAAGCAATTGAAGGCTGATTGAAATGTGTGCCGAGGCAGTGAGGTCTGTTGCCTGCAAATATTGAGAGGCTGCGAATTGCTGGTTATGGAAATGAGGACAGTTAGTGAAGTGCTTATTGTAGGAAACCCATGCGTTCTCGTTCCTACAGACTGTCCTTAGTCCGTCGTGCGCTTCGACGACTGAAGCACTTGGGCTACCTTCCGCCACCAAGGCTTAGCTATCAACACCCGTCGCTGCGTTTGATCGTCTGACAGGTAAGGCATGTCCCGTAGCCGAATCCAACTTTCACCGCGCCAGTGCAGCAGATTTAACGACATTTCCGGCCAGTCCAACGAGCTCAACATCGGTCGATCCGCAGCATAAGGCTGCGCGGCATCGCGTAAGGCCTGCACAACCTGATTGGTCAGCCATTCGCGTAACAATCGATTTGCAGGGACATAGTGATACACCAATAGTGCATATACACCGGACTCGCTGAGCATTAGCTGTTTCCGTGGCTGTCGGAAGTATTCAATCCACAAGATACAGCGCTGATCCTTATCCAGTTTGCTGACCATGCGATCACTGAGATGGACACCCATCAAGCGGCCAATGTCACGGGCGCAGAACCACGGTTGATTTTCCAGCAGGAGGGCATGGAGCGGTAGGTTATGGAGGGTAAAGATCATTGGATGGAAAGGATCAGAGATTACTGATCGGTGTGAAGTATCTGCAGGCATACCCATTACCTCTACGTATAAAGTTGAAAAGGGCCAGAGCCCGACGTAGAGGATCTAAGAAATCCCAACAAGCGATTCTCCTACACACAGGATTGCGCAGGCATGGCGGATGCCAGCATGCATTCTGTGTGATGAAGTTGCTTCTACGTTGGGCGTTTCTTAGGCGCTTGCAATAAAGTTTAGAGCTGCTTGGAGTGGCCCTCAATACAGAATGTGCTGGATCTTCTGTAGGCGGTTTAGCTACTACTGAGATTGCTCGTAGGTGTTTTCCTACCCTACAAAAAAGCCCCGATCAGATCGGGGCTTTCAGATGTTCGATTTGTCGATTCAAGTCGTCAAATCGCGGCTAGCTCAGGAATCAATCCCAGCTCAGCGCTCCACCAGTCTGATACTCAATAACCCGAGTCTCAAAGAAGTTCTTCTCTTTCTTCAAGTCCATGATCTCGCTCATCCAAGGGAACGGGTTAGTCGTCCCTGGGTACTCTTCCTTCAAACCAATCTGCGACAGGCGACGGTTAGCGATGAACTTGAGATAGTCCTCCATCATCGCCGCATTCATGCCCAACACCCCACGAGGCATGGTGTCACGAGCGTATTCGATCTCCAGCTGAGTACCTTGCAGAATCATCTGCGAAGCTTCTTCCTTCATCTCGGCATCCCACAAATGCGGGTTTTCGATTTTGATCTGGTTGATCACGTCGATGCCGAAGTTCAGGTGCATGGATTCGTCGCGCAGGATGTATTGGAACTGCTCGGCGACGCCGGTCATTTTGTTGCGGCGGCCCATGGAGAGGATCTGGGTGAAGCCGCAGTAGAAGAAGATGCCTTCCAGGACGCAGTAGTAGGCGATCAGGTTGCGCAGCAGTTCTTTGTCGGTTTCGACGGTGCCGGTTTCGAACTTCGGATCGGAGATCGAGCGGGTGTATTTCAGGCCCCAGGTGGCTTTTTTCGCGACCGACGGGATCTCGTGGTACATGTTGAAGATTTCGCCTTCATCCATGGCCAGCGATTCGATGCAGTACTGGTAGGCGTGGGTGTGGATCGCTTCTTCGAAAGCCTGGCGCAGGATGTACTGGCGGCATTCCGGGTTGGTGATCAGGCGGTACACGGCCAGGACCAGGTTGTTGGCAACCAGGGAGTCGGCGGTGGAGAAGAAGCCGAGGTTGCGCATCACGATGCGGCGCTCGTCGTCGGTCAGGCCTTCCGGGTTTTTCCAGAGGGCGATGTCGGCGGTCATGTTGACTTCTTGCGGCATCCAGTGGTTTGCGCAGCCGTCCAGGTACTTCTGCCAGGCCCAGTCGTACTTGAAGGGTACGAGTTGGTTGAGGTCGGCGCGGCAGTTGATCATGCGCTTTTCGTCAACGGCGACACGGGCGGAGGCGCCTTCGAGTTCGGCGAGGCCTTCGGCGACGTCGAGCGAATCCAGGGCGGCCTTGGCGCGGGCAACGGCGGCGGAGTCAGCGGCGGTCACGGCACGGGCTTCCAGGGCGGCGGCACCGCCAGCGCTGTCGAGACGGTCCATGTTGGCTTCGGCGGCGTGGCCGGCGTTGGCGCTCTTGACTGCTACTTCCGTGTCTTCTTTGTCGAATTCGTCCCAGCTCAGCATGACGTGTCGTCTCCTGCGTGAGGGCCAGTGTGCCCGTGTGAAATTGGATAGGTCGGTTTTTCACACGGCCTTACTGGCCGCGTTGGATCTAAAGGAATCGTTTTTTGCAGCAGCTATACGCAGGCATCAAACAGAATTTTGTACGGGGTTCCGAGAGCCACTGATGGGCGCAGCAAGCGTTGATCGCTTGTGCGAGGCTTCAGACTGGCTTTTC
This sequence comes from Pseudomonas sp. WT-JTC, assembly GCF_056711565.1. Taxonomy (NCBI): domain Bacteria; kingdom Pseudomonadati; phylum Pseudomonadota; class Gammaproteobacteria; order Pseudomonadales; family Pseudomonadaceae; genus Pseudomonas; species Pseudomonas sp. WT-JTC. Next base: position 5,200,045 of record NZ_CM160042.1, on the reverse strand, counting down.
ATCCCTGTAAGGGAATATTGCAGGCCCGTTTAACCCCCGCATTATAGGGAAGTTTTGCGTGCTGTGGTGCGACGAAATGGCTCACGGATCGGTCGACGGCGACCGTTTTTCGGTCAGAGCGAGGGTTTACAGGGCTTTGAACGATGTTGGCGGGGGGGAGATTTTTTTTCGTGATTTTTTGCCCTGGATTATTTTTGCTCAAGAAATAACCAAAAAAGGCTTTTTTCACTACATCTTGTGTTTCTGTGGGGTTTTCTCAGGCTCCAGACACAACTAAGCCCGACCGAAGTCGGGCCATGAAGTCACGCTGGCGGCTCAGCTCAGGCGAGCGGCACCGATGTGATCGGCACCATCGGCGGCGAGGCGGGCGGCGCCGGTGTGATCAGCGCCGTCGGCAGCGAGTTTGCCTGCGCCAATGTGGTCTGCGCCATCGGCTGCGAAGGACGCTGAGCCGGTGTGGTCGTAATCGTCGGAAGCGACAGAGGCTTCGCTGGTGTACACGGCCGAGCCGGTGCGGTCGTAACCATCGGCAGCGAAGGTGTTGGCAGCCAGCACGGAGAGGGTCAGGGCGAGGATCAGTTGGGTTTTCATGGTCGTTGCTCCAGTTTCGAAGGCGTTGTTTGTCTTGGGTTGAGATTGATACTACGCCGACTATTTCGATTAAAAAGCGCAAATAAATGCTTAAAATAATCGATTTATTCGATTATTAAGGTTCGGCGCTTCATCTACCTGATTGCGGTGGGTGGGTCGAACCTATTCCGGGGAGGGGTGAAGCAGGGATCAGCCGTTAGAACAGCCGTTGCCCATCGCGCTGTAACGCAGGATATGCCGTTGACCACTGGAATCTTCGTATTCCATTTTCATTGGCACAACTTCACAAACATTCGGGGCTTCGCTCATGGAGATCACTTTGGCGATGTCCAGGTTCATCGAGTAAGTGTATTCCTCAATGGGTGGTTGTTGCTGCGCGACATCAGCCGGGACCTCGCTTGCCATGGCACTTACGCACACGCTGCTGAGGGCCAGAACCAATAAAGCTTTCATTTGAGTTTTACCTTTCTAAGGTCGAGTGGGTTCACGCAACCTTTTTGGGGTTGCGTGTGGAGCTGAACTACTGGATTTGGGTTAACTGCCTTCGTGGGGGCTGTAACTTGGTTAACTCAGGTTGCCGGGTTGGCGTGGCAGATTTTAGGGGGGGCGGATACGTTCATATAGACGTGGTTTTGATAAACACCTTTGACAGATCCTGTAACAATCCCCGAATAACCTCTTCTCTTTTGTAGGAGCGGGCTTGCTCGCGATGAACCTGAGGGCTCCGCGGGGTGTCAGGCTGGGCGCGTTATCGTTGACGACCATCGCGAGCAGGGCTCGCTCCTACAGGGAGCTGTGGGCGGAGTAGAGCTATTCACGACATTTTGTAGGGGCTTGTTACTACCATCGTCGAATGGTTCTATAGGCCCGGCCCGGGCTACAACAGGGTCATACAAAAACAACTATTCCACCGAGGTAAGAAAGATGAGTGCGGCTTCCCTGTATCCCGTTCGTCCCGAGGTTCTGGCCAATACGCTGACCGACGAGGCGACCTACAAGGCCATGTACCAGCAGTCGGTCGTCAACCCGGACGGCTTCTGGCGCGAGCAAGCCAAGCGCCTCGACTGGATCAAGCCTTTCACCACGGTGAAGCAGACTTCCTTCGACGATCACCATGTCGACATCAAATGGTTCGCCGACGGCACCCTGAACGTTTCCTACAACTGCCTGGACCGTCACCTGGCCGAGCGCGGCGATCAGGTCGCGATCATCTGGGAGGGCGATGACCCTGCCGAAAGCCGCAACATCACTTACCGTGAACTGCACGAGCAAGTCTGCAAGTTCGCCAACGCCCTGCGTGGCCAGGACGTGCACCGCGGCGACGTGGTGACTATCTATATGCCGATGATCCCCGAAGCCGTGGTCGCCATGCTGGCCTGTACCCGGATCGGCGCGATTCACTCGGTGGTGTTCGGCGGGTTCTCGCCGGAAGCCCTGGCCGGTCGCATCATCGACTGCCGCTCGAAAGTGGTGATCACGGCCGACGAAGGCATTCGTGCCGGCAAGAAAATCCCGCTCAAGGCCAACGTCGACGACGCGCTGACCAACCCGGAAACCAGCAGCATCCAGAAAGTCATCGTGTGCAAGCGCACCGGTGGCGACATCAAGTGGAACCAGCATCGCGACATCTGGTTCGAGGACCTGATGAAAGTGGCCGGCACCGTTTGCGCGCCGAAAGAGATGGGCGCCGAGGAAGCGCTGTTCATCCTTTACACCTCCGGCTCCACCGGCAAGCCGAAGGGCGTGCAGCACACCACCGGCGGCTACTTGCTGTACGCGGCCATGACCCACGAGCGCGTGTTCGACTATCGTCCGGGTGAAATCTACTGGTGCACCGCCGACGTCGGTTGGGTCACCGGCCACAGTTATATCGTCTACGGCCCGCTGGCCAACGGTGCGACCACGCTGCTGTTCGAAGGCGTGCCGAACTACCCGGACATCACCCGGGTGGCGAAGATCGTCGACAAGCACAAGGTCAACATCCTCTACACCGCACCGACCGCGATCCGCGCCATGATGGCCTCTGGCACGGCGGCTGTCGAAGGCGCTGACGGCAGCAGCCTGCGCCTGTTGGGTTCGGTCGGCGAGCCGATCAACCCGGAAGCCTGGGACTGGTACTACAAGAACGTCGGCCAATCCCGTTGCCCGATCGTCGATACCTGGTGGCAGACCGAAACCGGCGGCAACATGATGAGCCCGCTGCCGGGTGCTCACGCCCTCAAGCCTGGCTCTGCGGCGCGTCCGTTCTTCGGCGTGGTGCCGGCGCTGGTGGACAACCTGGGCAACATCGTCGAGGGCGAGGCCGAGGGCAACCTGGTGATTCTCGATTCGTGGCCAGGCCAGGCGCGTACGCTGTACGGCGACCATGACCGCTTCGTCGACACTTACTTCAAGACGTTCCGCGGCATGTACTTCACCGGTGACGGCGCCCGTCGCGATGCCGATGGTTACTACTGGATCACCGGTCGCGTGGACGACGTACTTAACGTGTCCGGCCACCGCATGGGCACCGCCGAGATCGAAAGCGCGATGGTCGCTCACCCGAAAGTCGCCGAAGCCGCGGTGGTCGGTGTGCCGCACGACATCAAGGGGCAGGGCATTTATGTGTATGTCACCCTGAAAAATGGCGAAGAGCCGAGCGAGCAACTGCGCCTGGAGCTGAAAAACTGGGTGCGTAAAGAGATCGGTCCGATTGCTTCACCGGATGTGATCCAGTGGGCGCCGGGGCTGCCGAAGACCCGCTCGGGCAAGATCATGCGCCGGATTCTGCGCAAGATTGCCACGGCTGAGTATGAGGGGTTGGGGGATATTTCGACCCTGGCGGATCCGGGTGTGGTGCAGCATTTGATTGATACGCACAAGACGATGAATGTTGCGTAAGTAGCGTTTGGCGTCATCGAAACCCCACCAGATGCGAGTCTGGTGGGGTTTTTTGTTGTTTGGTCTGGCCTCTTCGCGAGCAAGCCCGCTCCCACATTTGACCGAGTCGTTTGCCAGAACACGGTCAAGTGTGGGAGCGGGCTTGCTCGCGAAGGCGGTTTGGCAGGCGCTACTGCAACATCTACCAATAATTATCGGGTTCCTCTGTCGGCTTTTTCCTACTGTTACCCACGATCTTTCAGGTTACTGAATGTGTAACCGCATCGCGCCAGTACGGGGCATTGGGAAACGCCAGGCCCGGTATCGGGGCCTCAAAAGTGCCGATGAAAAATAAGACCCTACGCTGTGCTTGCCGGATTAGAAGGGTTTGCCAATAATAGGCCCGCAATTTGCAATATAGATCGGTTCAATGTCTTTTGCCTTCGCATGATTTTGCAGGGCTGTCAACGTGCCAAAGCGGCATTCTCAGTGCTTCTGTAATTAGTTGTCGCATTGAAGAAATATCGGCTTCGGGCCTGTCGTTAGAATGCCGATCACTCGCTCGTCGTTGCCCGTGTTGAATTTCAACACCCGCTTCCCAGGACGCAGCAACGCTTTCCGGTTCCACTCATTCGCATATTGGGCTGTCGCTCACTCTGCCGTTTTAGCCCTTTACCGATGGAGTCCCAAGATGAAGAAACTCGTGCTGCTTGGCGCCCTGGCACTGTCCGTGCTGTCCCTGCCAACCTTCGCCGATGAAAAGCCTCTGAAAATCGGTATTGAAGCGGCTTACCCTCCGTTCGCGTCGAAAGCGCCGGACGGCAGCATCGTGGGTTTCGACTACGACATCGGCAACGCCCTGTGCGAAGAGATGAAGGTCAAGTGCGTGTGGGTCGAGCAAGAGTTCGACGGCCTGATCCCGGCGCTGAAAGTGCGCAAGATCGACGCGATCCTGTCGTCCATGTCGATCACTGAAGATCGCAAGAAGTCCGTGGACTTCACCAACAAGTACTACAACACCCCGGCTCGCCTGGTCATGAAGGCCGGCACTCAGGTCAGCGAAGGCCTGACCGAGCTCAAGGGCAAGAACATCGGCGTGCAACGTGGTTCGATCCACGAGCGTTTCGCCCGCGAAGTCCTGGCACCGCTGGGTGCCGAGATCAAGCCATACGGTTCGCAGAACGAAATTTACCTCGACGTGGCCGCCGGCCGCCTCGACGGCACCGTGGCAGACGCTACGCTGCTGGATGACGGTTTCCTGAAAACCGACGCCGGTAAAGGCTTCGCGTTCGTCGGCCCTGCGTTCACCGACGTCAAATACTTCGGCGACGGCGTAGGTATCGCGGTTCGCAAGGGCGACAAGGCTGAGCTGGACAAGCTCAACGCCGCCATCGCGTCGATTCGCGAGAACGGCAAATACAAGCAAATCCAGGACAAGTACTTCGCCTTCGATATCTACGGCAAGTAATACGTCCCAGCGACAAGTCCGAAATGGCGCAAGCAACAGGATCTCTGAGGTTTGCGCCATTTTTTCATCCCAACTTTCGAGGACCTGAATCATGTTGAAAGGCTACGGGGCTGTCATCCTCGATGGCGTTTGGCTGACGCTTCAGCTCGCCTTGTCGTCCATGGCTCTGGCCATTGTCCTGGGTCTGATCGGCGTGGCACTGCGTCTTTCGCCAGTGCGCTGGCTGGCCTGGCTGGGCGACCTGTATTCCACGGTGATCCGCGGTATTCCCGACCTGGTGCTGATCCTGCTGATTTTCTACGGCGGCCAGGACCTGCTCAACCGTGTCGCGCCGATGCTTGGCTATGACGAGTACATCGACCTGAACCCGTTGGCGGCCGGTATCGGCACCCTGGGCTTCATCTTCGGTGCGTACCTGTCGGAAACCTTCCGTGGCGCCTTCATGGCGATCCCCAAGGGGCAGGCCGAAGCCGGCATGGCCTACGGCATGAGCAGTTTCCAGGTGTTCTTCCGGGTGTTGGTGCCACAGATGATTCGCCTGGCGATTCCGGGTTTCACCAACAACTGGCTGGTATTGACCAAGGCTACCGCGCTGATTTCGGTGGTGGGGCTGCAAGACATGATGTTCAAGGCCAAGCAGGCGGCCGATGCCACCCGCGAGCCTTTCACCTTCTTCCTCGCAGTGGCGGCGTTGTACCTGGTGATCACCAGTGTCTCGTTGCTGGCATTGCGTCACCTTGAGAAGCGCTACTCGGTAGGCGTAAGGGCGGCTGAGCTATGATCTTCGACTACAACGTCATTTGGGAGGCCTTGCCGCTGTACCTCGGCGGCCTGGTGACCACCCTCAAACTGCTCGCGCTGTCGCTGTTCTTCGGCCTGCTGTGCGCATTGCCGCTGGGCCTGATGCGCGTCTCGAAGAACCCGGTCGTCAACATGTCGGCTTGGCTCTACACCTACGTGATCCGCGGCACACCGATGCTGGTGCAGCTGTTCTTGATCTACTACGGTCTGGCGCAGTTCGAGGCGGTGCGTGAAAGCTTCTTCTGGCCGTGGCTGTCCAGCGCAACCTTCTGTGCGTGCCTGGCGTTCGCGATCAACACCAGTGCCTACACCGCCGAAATCATCGCCGGCAGCCTGCGGGCCACGCCGAACGGTGAGATCGAAGCGGCCAAGGCCATGGGCATGTCGCGGGTCAAGATGTACAAGCGCATTCTGTTGCCGTCGGCCCTGCGCCGCGCGCTGCCGCAGTACAGCAACGAAGTGATCATGATGCTGCAGACCACCAGTCTGGCGTCCATCGTGACCCTGATCGATATCACCGGTGCCGCGCGCACGGTCAACGCCCAGTTCTACCTGCCGTTCGAGGCGTACATCACCGCCGGCGTGTTCTACCTGTGCCTGACCTTCATCCTGGTGAAGCTGTTCAAGATGGCCGAGCGCCGTTGGCTGGGCTACCTGGCCCCGCGGAAGCACTGATATGGAACGCATCGATCATGCTTTGCCGTGGAGCCATCTGGGCAGCGAACGCCAAATTTCGGTGTTCCGCTTCGGTAGCGGCGAGCGCAAGGCCTACATCCAGGCCAGCCTCCATGCCGATGAATTGCCGGGCATGCGCACAGCGTTCGAGCTGAAAAAGCGTCTGGCCGAACTCGAAGCCCAGGGCTTGCTCAACGGTGTGATCGAACTGGTGCCGGTGGCCAATCCGCTGGGCCTCGGTCAACTGCTTCAGGGCAATCACCAGGGGCGTTTCGAAGCGGGCAGCGGCAAGAATTTCAACCGCGATTTCGTCGAGTTGAGCGCGCCGGTTGCGGCTGCGTTGGCAGAGAGCCTCGGTGATGATCCGCACGCCAACATTCGCCTGATCCGTCAGGCGATGGCCGATCATCTGGCCGCGTTGCCTGAGGCGAGCAGCCAGTTGCAAGGCATGCAGCGTGTGCTGCTCAGCCACGCCTGCACCGCCGATGTCGTGCTGGATCTGCATTGCGATGCCGAAGCGGCGCTGCACATGTATGCCTTGCCGCAGCACTGGCCGCAGTGGCGTTCGCTGGCCGCGCACCTGAATGTGCGGGTCGGATTGCTGGCGGAGGATTCCGGCGGCAGTTCGTTCGACGAAGCGTGTTCGTTGCCGTGGTTGCGTCTGTCGCGTCTGTTCCCGGAAGCAAAGATTCCGCTGGCCAGTCTGGCGACTACCATTGAATTAGGCGGGCAGGCCGACACCGGTCGCACTGAAGCCTGCGCCCACGCCGAAGGCATTCTGGCGTTCCTCGCCGAGCAAGGCCTGATCGGCGGTGAATGGCCGAAGCCTGCGCAAGATCCTTGCGAAGGCATGCCGTTCGAAGGCACCGAGTTGTTGTTGGCACCACACCCTGGTGTGGTGAGTTTCCTGCGCAAACCCGGTGAGTGGGTTGAAGCAGGCGACGAAATTTTTGAAGTGATCGATCCGTTGGCGGATCGGGTCAGCACGGTGTGTGCTGGTACGTCCGGGGTGCTGTTTGCCATTGAACGGCTGCGTTATGCCCAACCCGGTTTCTGGCTGGCCAAGGTGGCGGGGCGCGAAGCGCTGCGTCACGGGCGCTTGCTCAACGACTGACTGACTGTTTTTGTGAGAACCGACCGCATGTACAAACTTGAAGTCCAAGACCTGCATAAACGCTATGGCAGTCACGAAGTGCTCAAGGGCGTGTCCCTGAAAGCGGCAGCCGGCGATGTGATCAGCATCATCGGCTCCAGTGGCTCCGGCAAAAGTACCTTCCTGCGTTGCATCAACCTGCTGGAGCAGCCGCACGCGGGCAAGATCCTGCTCAACAACGAAGAGTTGAAGCTGGTGGCGAACAAGGACGGCGCACTGAAGGCTGCCGACCCGAAACAGCTGCAACGCATGCGTTCGCGCCTGTCGATGGTGTTCCAGCACTTCAACCTGTGGTCGCACATGACCGCGCTGGAAAACATCATGGAAGCGCCGGTGCACGTGCTGGGCGTGTCCAAGGCTGAAGCTCGCGAGAAAGCCGAACACTACCTGAACAAGGTGGGCGTGGCGCATCGCAAGGATGCTTACCCAGGCCACATGTCCGGCGGCGAGCAGCAGCGCGTGGCGATTGCCCGTGCGCTGGCGATGGAGCCGGAAGTGATGCTGTTCGATGAACCGACCTCGGCGCTGGACCCGGAGCTGGTTGGCGACGTGTTGAAAGTCATGCAGGCCCTGGCCCAGGAAGGCCGGACCATGGTGGTGGTGACCCACGAAATGGGCTTCGCCCGTGAAGTGTCGAACCAGTTGGTGTTCCTGCACAAAGGTGTGGTCGAAGAAAGCGGCAACCCGCGTGAAGTGCTGGTGAACCCGCAATCCGAGCGTCTGCAGCAATTCCTCTCGGGTAGCCTGAAGTAATCAGAACTGCCGTTGTGCACCGCGATAGTGCATGCTTCGCAGTCCAAAGGCTGGCCCCGATCCCCTGTGGGAGCGGGCTTGCTCGCGAAAGCGTAGTGTCAGTCACAACTAATGTTGGCTGACACACCGCCTTCGCGAGCAAGCCCGCTCCCACATTTGATCTTTGCCGGTTTTGCGATTTGTGTACATTTACGGGCTAGCATTGGCCCATGCCTTCATCACTGTTCTTCGCTTCGGATCGCTCGCCCATGACTGCCCATCGAATTGGTTTCCTGATTTGGCCCAGCACTAAAGCACTGACGCTTGCGCTGGCTGAGGAGGCCTTGCGTGTTGCCCAGCGTGTGCATCCGGACGTTGTCTACGAACTGTCGTTCCTGCAGGCCGAACTGCCAACCGAAGGTGCCTGGCAATTGCCGGGTGAACCGTGGGCCGGCAAGCTGGAGAACTTGCAGAAGCTGTTCCTGCTCGCCGACGAACCCCCGACCGCATTGGCGCCGGCACTCAGCAGTGCGCTCAAGCAACTGGTGCGTTCCGGTTGCGTGATCGGTGGTCTGTCGGCCGGTGTGTATCCGTTGGCGCAGCTTGGTTTGCTCGACGGTTATCGTGCGGCCGTGCACTGGCGCTGGCAGGACGATTTCGCCGAGCGTTTCCCGAAAGTCATTGCCACCAGTCACCTGTTCGACTGGGATCGCGATCGTCTGACCGCGTGCGGCGGCATGTCGGTGCTCGATTTGCTACTGGCGGTGCTGGCCCGTGATCACGGTGCGGAACTGGCCGGTGCGGTGTCGGAAGAACTGGTAGTCGAGCGCATCCGCGAGGGCGGCGAGCGCCAGCGCATTCCGTTGCAGAACCGCCTCGGTTCCAGCCATCCGAAGCTCACGCAAGCCGTGCTGCTGATGGAAGCCAACATCGAAGAGCCGCTGACCACCGACGAAATCGCCCAGCACGTGTGCGTGTCCCGTCGGCAACTGGAGCGGATCTTCAAGCAATACCTCAACCGTGTGCCGAGCCAGTACTACCTGGAGCTGCGCCTGAACAAGGCCCGGCAGATGTTGATGCAAACCAGCAAGTCGATCATCCAGATCGGCCTGTCCTGTGGCTTCTCCTCGGGGCCGCATTTCTCCAGCGCCTATCGCAATTTCTTCGGTGCCACGCCGCGGGAAGATCGCAACCAGCGGCGCAGCAGCAGCCCGTTCGAATTGTCGTCGGTGCCGCCGGAGCGCGGTTAACCCTCGGCTGACAAGGGTCATGGGTTTAGCATCCATGACCTGCTCGAGGGTTTAGTCAACTTCTATCTATATACATTGGCATCGTGCCAATCCTTGGGCGCTGAACAATGCCCGGGCAAATCCGTGCGCGATGATAAAGCTGTGGCGCAGGGTCAGAGCGCGAGCCGGTTCGGCAAATCTAATCCTGGCAACCCTGCCGTTAACCTTGTCAGCCAGTTAAACTGCGCCTTTGCGACCCTATATGTCGCATTGCCGTAAACCCGGGAAAATCCGGGGTTTGCGCTATAAGAAGTTGTCGCTTGGCGGCAAGGCCGGGCTGAAAACTGTCCTTACAATCCCCCCATCGCTCGCCAGTTTCAGGCGGGTGTTCCTCTTCAGGAGACTCCGATGTCCGTTGATCACGCTGCGGTAGAACGCGCCGATTTCGACCAGGTAATGGTTCCCAACTACGCGCCTGCCGCTTTCATTCCAGTGCGTGGCGCCGGTTCCCGCGTTTGGGACCAGTCCGGTCGCGAGCTGATCGACTTCGCCGGCGGGATTGCCGTTAACGTATTGGGCCACGCGCATCCGGCGCTGGTCGGTGCCTTGACCGAGCAGGCGAACAAGCTGTGGCACGTGTCCAACGTGTTCACCAACGAGCCGGCCTTGCGCCTGGCCCACAAGCTGGTCGATGCCACCTTTGCCGAGCGTGCCTTCTTCTGCAACTCCGGCGCTGAAGCCAACGAGGCCGCCTTCAAGCTGGCCCGTCGCGTCGGTCACGATCGTTTCGGCAGCGAGAAGTACGAAATCATCGCCGCGCTCAACAGCTTTCACGGCCGTACCCTGTTCACCGTGAACGTCGGTGGCCAGTCGAAGTACTCCGACGGTTTCGGTCCGAAAATCACTGGCATCAGCCACGTGCCGTACAACGATCTGGCTGCCCTGAAAGCCGCCATTTCCGACAAGACCTGCGCTGTCGTACTGGAGCCGATCCAGGGCGAAAGCGGTGTCATCCCGGCCGAACTCGAATACCTGCAAGGTGCCCGCGAGCTGTGCACCGCGCACAACGCACTGCTGATCTTCGACGAAGTGCAGACCGGTATGGGCCGTACTGGCCATCTGTTTGCCTACCAGCATTACGGCGTGATCCCGGACATCCTGACCAGCGCCAAGAGCCTGGGCGGCGGTTTCCCGATCGCAGCCATGCTGACCACCGAAGACCTGGCCAAGCACCTGGTCGTTGGCACCCACGGCACCACCTACGGCGGCAACCCGTTGGCGTGCGCTGTCGCGGAAGCTGTAATCGACGTGATCAACACCCCTGAAGTGCTGGCTGGCGTGAGCGCCAAGCACGACAAGTTCAAGGTGCGTCTTGAGCAGATCGGCGAAAAATACGGCCTGTTCACCAAGGTCCGTGGAATGGGCCTGTTGATCGGTTGTGTCTTGAGCGATGCCTGGAAAGGCAAGGCCAAGGACATCTTCAACGCCGCTGAAAAAGAAGGCCTGATGGTGCTGCAAGCCGGCCCGGACGTAGTGCGCTTCGCGCCGAGCCTGGTGGTTGAAGACGCGGACATCGACGAAGGCCTGGACCGCTTCGAACGCGCCGCGGCAAAACTGACGCAAGCCTGATAGACCCTTCGACGCCTGACCCTTCAGGCGTCGAACCGAATTTTTATGCCGGGCCCGGAACACAATGTGGGAGCGGGCTTGCTCGCGAAGGCGGTGTATCAGTCAACATCGTTGCTGTCTGACGCACCGCCTTCGCGAGCAAGCCCGCTCCCACATCAGTCCGAGTGTTTTCAATGACTACCCGGTTATTTTTCCTCAAAGAGTTTTAGAAAAAGGAGTGACACCATGCTGGTGATGCGCCCCGCGCAAATGGCTGATCTGGGCGAGGTACAGCGTCTGGCTGCGGACAGTCCGATTGGTGTCACTTCCTTGCCGGATGACGTTGAGCGCCTGAGCGACAAGATCGCGGCAAGCGAGGCCTCGTTTGCCGCCGAAGTGAGCTTCAACGGAGAGGAAAGCTATTTCTTCGTCCTCGAAGACACTGCCACCGGCAAACTGGTCGGTTGCTCGGCCATCGTGGCGTCGGCCGGTTACTCCGAGCCGTTCTACAGCTTCCGCAACGAAACGTTCGTGCACGCTTCCCGCGAGCTGAAGATTCACAACAAGATCCACGTGCTCTCGCAGTGCCATGACCTGACCGGCAACAGCTTGCTGACCAGTTTCTACGTGCAGCGCGATCTGGTGGGTTCGCCGTGGTCGGAGCTCAACTCCCGTGGCCGCCTGCTGTTCGTGGCCAGCCATCCGGAGCGTTTTGCCGATTCCGTGGTGACCGAGATCGTCGGTTACAGCGATGAAAACGGCGACTCGCCATTCTGGGACGCCATCGGCCGCAACTTTTTCGACCTCAACTACGCTGAAGCCGAGCGTCTGTGCGGCCTGAAGAGCCGTACGTTCCTCGCCGAACTGATGCCGCATTACCCGATCTACGTGCCCCTGCTGCCGGACTCCGCGCAAGAAGCGATGGGCCAGGTGCACCCGCGGGCGCAGATCACCTTCGACATCCTGATGCGCGAAGGCTTCGAGACCGATCACTACATCGACATCTTCGATGGCGGCCCGACCCTGCATGCGCGTGTCTCGGGGATCCGTTCGATCGCCCAGAGCCGTGTGGTGCCGGTGAAGATCGGCGAGCCGGTCAAAGGTGTCGGTCGCCAGTATCTGGTCGCCAATGCCCAGTTGCAGGACTACCGCGCCGTCATGCTCGAGCTTGACTACGCGCCGGGTAAACCGGTGACCCTGGACCTGGAAGCGGCCGAAGCCCTGGGCGTCGGTGAAGGTGCCAGCGTGCGCCTGGTAGCGGTTTGACGCCTGCTCTGATCGCCAGAGAGTTTTGCCTAGAAAGCAGCGAAGTTTCACGGGTGGCGCAAGCGGCCCGTTTGAGGAGATAGCATGATCGTTCGTCCCGTACGCAGCAGCGATTTACCCGCTCTGATCGACCTGGCCCGCAGCACCGGCACCGGCCTGACTACCTTGCCGGCCAACGAAGAGCGGCTGGCCCATCGGGTCGGCTGGGCCGAGAAGACCTTTCGCGGCGAAGCCGGGCGGGGCGATGCGGACTACCTGTTCGTCCTCGAAGACGACAACGCTCGTGTGGTGGGCATTTCCGCCATCGCCGGCGCCGTCGGCCTGCGTGAGCCCTGGTACAACTTCCGGGTCGGTCTGACGGTCAGCGCTTCGCAAGAGCTGAACATCTATCGTGAAATCCCGACGCTGTTCCTGGCCAACGACCTGACCGGCAACTCCGAGCTGTGCTCGCTGTTCCTGCACGCCGATTACCGCAGCGGCCTCAACGGGCGCATGCTGTCCAAGGCGCGGATGCTGTTCATCGCCGAGTTCCCGCAGCTGTTCGGCAACAAGATCATCGCCGAAATGCGCGGTGTTTCCGACGAAGCCGGGCGTTCGCCGTTCTGGGAAAGCCTGGGCCGACACTTCTTCAAGATGGAATTCAGCCAGGCCGACTACCTGACCGGCGTGGGCAACAAGGCGTTCATCGCCGAGCTGATGCCGAAATTCCCGCTGTACACCTGCTTCCTGTCGCCGGATGCGCGTAACGTCATCGGCCAGGTTCACCCGGACACCGAGCCGGCGCTGGCCATGCTCAAGAGCGAAGGTTTCAGCTACCAGGGCTACGTCGACATTTTCGACGCCGGCCCGGCCATTGAATGCGAAACCGGCAAGATCCGCGCCGTGCGCGACAGCCAGGCGCTGGTGCTGGCCGTTGGCACCCCGGGTGACGACGCCACGCCGTTCATCATTCACAACCGCAAGCGCGAAGACTGCCGCATCACTGCCGCTCCGGCACGTCTGGCCGCCGGCACCCTGGTGGTCGACCCGCTGACCGCCAAACGTCTTCAACTCAACGCTGGCGATCAAGTGCGCGCCGTGGCGTTGTCCGCAGCTCGGGAGTCGAAATAATGAAGTCGCTTTACATCGCAGGTGAATGGCTGGCCGGTCAGGGCGAAGCCTTCGAGTCGCTGAACCCGGTGAGCCAGCAGGTGCTGTGGTCCGGCGTCGGTGCTACCGCCGCTCAGGTCGAGTCGGCTGTGCAGGCTGCGCGTCAGGCGTTCCCGGGCTGGGCGCGGCGCACACTGGAAGAACGTATCTCGGTGCTGGAAGCCTTTGCCGCTGCGCTGAAGAATCATGCTGACGAATTGGCCCGCACCATCGGTGAAGAAACCGGCAAGCCTTTGTGGGAAGCGGCGACCGAAGTGACCAGCATGGTCAACAAGATCGCCATTTCGGTGCAGAGCTACCGCGAGCGTACCGGCGAGAAGAGCGGCCCGCTGGGCGACGCCACCGCCGTGCTGCGCCACAAACCCCACGGTGTGGTGGCGGTGTTTGGTCCTTACAACTTCCCGGGTCACCTGCCGAACGGCCACATCGTGCCGGCATTGCTGGCGGGTAACAGCGTGCTGTTCAAGCCGAGCGAGCTGACGCCGAAAGTGGCCGAACTGACGGTCAAGTGCTGGATCGAAGCCGGTCTGCCGGCCGGCGTATTGAATCTGCTGCAAGGCGCTCGCGAAACCGGCATCGCCCTGGCGGCGAACCCGGGCATCGACGGTCTGTTCTTCACCGGTTCCAGCCGTACCGGCAATCACCTGCACCAGCAGTTTGCCGGTCGTCCGGACAAGATCCTCGCGCTAGAAATGGGCGGTAACAACCCTCTGGTGGTCGATCAGGTCGCCGACCTCGATGCCGCGGTGTACACCATTATTCAGTCGGCGTTCATCTCCGCCGGCCAGCGCTGCACCTGTGCCCGCCGCTTGCTGGTACCGCAGGGCGCCTGGGGCGACTCGCTGCTGGCGCGCCTGGTGGCGGTCAGCGCGACTATTGAAGTCGGTGCCTTCGATCAGCAACCGGCGCCGTTCATGGGCTCGGTGGTGTCTCTCGGTGCAGCGAAAGCACTGATGGATGCCCAGGAACATCTGCTGGCCAATGGTGCCGTGGCACTGCTGGAAATGACCCAGCCACAGGCCCGGTCGGCCCTGCTGACCCCGGGTATTCTGGACGTGACCGCCGTCGCCGATCGTCCTGACGAAGAGCTGTTCGGCCCGTTGCTGCAAGTGATCCGCTACGCTGATTTTGAAGGGGCGATCGCTGAAGCCAACGACACCGCCTACGGTCTGGCCGCCGGTCTGCTGTCGGACTCCGAAGCACGCTACCAGCAGTTCTGGCTGGAAAGCCGCGCCGGTATCGTCAACTGGAACAAACAACTGACCGGTGCGGCAAGCAGTGCGCCATTCGGCGGCGTCGGCGCCTCGGGCAACCATCGCGCCAGTGCCTATTACGCGGCAGATTACTGCGCGTACCCGGTGGCCTCGCTGGAAACGCCGAGCCTGGTCTTGCCAGCGGCCCTCACGCCTGGCGTGAAAATGGCGTAGCGCCCGTTCGCGAGCAAGCCCGCTCCCACAAGGACTGCGTCGAACACAAAATGTGTGAACACTGCTGAACCTGTGGGAGCGGGCTTGCTCGCGAAGGCCGCGACCCGGTCTTACTCAATTGTTACCTGAAGCCTATAACAACAGATTCTCGTGGAGCCTCGCTGATGAAATCCTATGAAGTCAATTTTGACGGTCTAGTGGGGCCGACCCATAACTACGGCGGCCTGTCCTACGGCAACGTCGCGTCCCAGAGCAACAGCCAGCAGTCCTCCAACCCCAAGGAAGCGGCGCTGCAAGGCCTGGCAAAAATGAAAGCGCTGATGGAAATGGGGTTCCAGCAGGGCGTACTGGCACCGCAAGAGCGCCCGGATGTGGCCGCACTGCGTCGCCTGGGCTTCGGCGGCACCGACGCTGAAGTGATCGAACGCGCTGCCAAAGACGCGATGCCGCTGCTGGTGGCCAGTTGCTCGGCCTCGAGCATGTGGGTGGCCAATGCCGCCACCGTCAGCCCGAGCGCTGACACGGCTGATGGCCGGGTGCATTTCACCGCCGCCAACCTCAACTGCAAATATCACCGCAGCATCGAACACCCGACTACCAGCCGCGTGCTGGGGGCGATGTTCGCTGACCAGAAACACTTCGCCCACCACGCCGCCTTGCCGGCCGTGGCGCAGTTCGGCGACGAAGGCGCGGCCAACCACACGCGTTTCTGCCGTGAGTACGGCGAAGCCGGCGTTGAGTTCTTCGTGTTCGGCCGCAGCGCGTTCGATACGCGCTACCCGGCTCCGCAGAAGTACCCGGCGCGCCAGACCCTCGAAGCGTCACAGGCCGTTGCCCGTTTGCATGGCTTGAGCGATGACGGCGTGGTCTACGCGCAGCAGAACCCGTCGGTGATCGATCAGGGTGTGTTCCACAACGACGTGATCGCCGTCGGCAACGGGGAAGTGCTGTTCTATCACGAGGACGCTTTCCTCGAGACCGAGCAGATGCTGGCCGAATTGCAGAGCAAACTCGCCAAGGTCGGTGGGAAATTTCAGTCTGTCTGCGTACCGCGTTCCGCGGTAAGCGTGGAGGACGCGGTTCGTTCCTACCTGTTCAATAGCCAGCTGCTGTCACGTCCTGACGGTTCCATGCTGTTGATCGTGCCGGAAGAATGCCGTGGCAACGAGCGTGTCTGGCAGTACTTGCAGGGGTTGACCAGCTCCGGCGGCCTGATCCGCGAAGTGAAAGTCTTCGATCTCAAGCAGAGCATGCAGAACGGCGGTGGCCCGGCTTGCCTGCGGTTGCGTGTCGCACTCAACGAAACCGAACTGGCGGCCGTCAATCCAGGGGTTATCATGACGGCACCGTTGTACGGCACTCTGACCGAATGGGTCGAGAAGCATTACCGCGACCGCATGACCGAAAACGATCTGGCGGACCCGCAATTGCTGCTTGAGTGCCGGACGGCACTGGATGAACTGACGCAAATCCTTAAACTGGGCGCGGTTTATCCATTCCAGATCAATTGATCGACGGCGCGCTGCCCCGCATGGCGGCGCGTCGCTTCATCTCAAACGAGAGCGTAATTACATGAGCGACAAACTGCAGCTGATCCTTGAAGACACTGACGGCACGCAACTGGAAACTTCCTGCACCCGCGTTGCGGTCATGTGGCAAGGCAAAGAGCTGTGGATCCAGCACGATGGCCGCGGCCAACTGCTGATCGGCGTGGACGTCGAAGAAGGCGATGCCGAATACGCAAACCTGTTGCTGCGCCCATTGGCGACTAATCTGGTAAGTCTGCAACTGGAGATGGAACCTGCCGACCTCACCGACGAGGAACACGTTCACGGCCCGGATTGCAACCACGATCATTAAGGAAACCGCTCTATGCTCGCCCTCGGCAAACTGCTTGAACTGACCCTCGCCGGTCGTGAACCGGCGGAGAAGACTCAACTGACTGTCGAAGGCGTGCGCATGCGCTGGTTGAGCGAAGGTGCGCTGGAAGTCCGGCCGCCCGAAGCGCGTGACAATGGCCTGGACCTGCTGCTGTCAGCGGGGATCCACGGCAACGAAACAGCGCCGATCGAGTTGCTCGATCGCCTGTTGCATGACATCGCCCGCGGCGACTTGAAGCCGCGCGCACGTATTCTGTTCCTGTTCGGCAACCCCGAAGCCATTCGCAAAGGCGAGCGTTTCATCGAACAGGACGTCAATCGGCTATTCAATGGCCGTCACGAACAAAGCAGCGGTTCCGAAGCCCTGCGCGCCTGTGAACTGGAGCGCCTGGCCGCGAGTTTCTTCAGCGTGCCGGATCGCCAGCGTCTGCACTACGACCTGCATACCGCGATCCGTGGCTCGAAAGTCGAGCAGTTCGCGTTGTACCCCTGGAAGGAAGGGCGCCAGCATTCGCGCCTGGAACTGGCTCGCTTGCGCGCCGCCGGCATGGAAGCGGTGTTGCTGCAGAACAAGCCGTCCATCGTGTTCAGCGCCTACACCTACGACAAGCTCGGTGCAGAGGCTTTCACCCTGGAGCTCGGCAAGGCACGGCCGTTCGGACAAAACGCTGGGGTCAATGTCTCGCTGCTGGAGGAACGCCTCAAGCAGATCATCGAAGGTGCCGAGCCGGAACTGACGGAAGCGGCACTGGACGGTTTGCAGCTGTACAGCGTGGCACGGGAAATCATCAAGCACAGCGACAGCTTCCGCTTGAACCTGCCGGCGGACATCGAGAATTTTTCCGAACTGGATGTGGGTTATCTGTTGGCGGAAGACATCGCCAATACCCGCTGGATCATCGAGGAAGAGGGCGCCCGGATCATTTTCCCGAACCCCAAGGTGAAGAATGGCCTGCGTGCCGGCATCCTGATCGTGCCGACCACCGACGAAAACCTGGTCTGATTACGGCATTTAACCTCTTCTGTAGGAGCGAGCTTGCTCGCGATGAATCTGAAAACGCCGCGGGGTGCCAGGCTTCCCGCGTTATCGTTGACGACCATCGCGAGCAAGCTCGCTCCTACAGGGAGAGGCGGTGTTTAGACGGCTACGGCACGCGGTTCAGTGCGGCGCAGCGCACGGATTTTCGACAACGTATCCGCACACGTCTTCGCCGCTTCCTGGCCTTTATGCACGAAATGCTCGAAGAAGAACTTCTGGTGCTCTTCGCCGGCATGGAAGTGGTGCGGGGTCAGGGACACCGAGAACACCGGCACTTCGGTTTCCAGCTGAACCTGCATCAGGCCGCTGACGACCGACTGGGCGACGAACTCGTGACGGTAGATCCCGCCGTCCACCACTAGGGCCGCGGCGACGATGCCGGCATAACGACCGGTCTTGGCCAGCAGCTTGGCGTGCAGGGGCATTTCAAAGGCACCGCCGACTTCGAAGAAATCGATGTCGGACTCCTGATAACCCTGGGCAATCATTTCGGCGACGAAGCCTTTACGGCTCTGGTCGACAATATCCTTGTGCCAGCAGGCCTGGATGAACGCAACGCGCTCGCCGTGGTGGTGTTTGCTTTTGCTGTCGATTGCGGTGGGTTGCATGTTCTGACTCCTGTTTGTGTGAAAAACAGGGCGTTATGAATCGAAGGGGATTCAAGGGTACGCACGCTCGCACGAATGCCGGCGGACGGCCCTTTGCTGGCAATCCCGTTCTCTCTTCATCCGGACTATGACCGTCGGCCCCGGGATCACACCGGGTCTGCTGACCTTGTTGCCAGGCACCGCCGAAGCCGTGCTGTCACCAAGCGCTCGCGGGCTATGCGCATTGCGCGCAATTACCGCCGGTGGGGAGTTGCACCCCGCCCTGAGAACGTTTTTGCCGCCGGAATGTTTGGCGGCGCAGCGTTTTTATCACATATTTGCGGTACGCGCATGGCCCCTTTTGGATGATTGTCATCGACTTTCCCGTTGGTTTAATCGGCCTTTTCCTGCGCAAGGGTTGATTAATCGTCGCCATGCCCGCAGTAATTCTTTCCTGAAAGGGATTTCCCCTGCTTACCGAGGCCAGATTCATGAGCGTTATCGATCTTCGCAGCGACACCGTCACTCAACCTTCCGCCGGCATGCTCGACGCGATGGCCAACGCCACCACTGGCGATGACGTGTATGGCGAAGACCCGACGGTCAATCACCTGGAAGCCGAACTGGCCAGGCGCCTGGGGTTTGCCGCGGCGCTGTTCGTGCCGACCGGCACCATGAGCAACCTGCTGGGGTTGATGGCTCATTGCGAGCGCGGTGACGAGTACATCGTCGGTCAACAGGCCCACACCTATAAGTACGAAGGGGGTGGTGCAGCGGTACTCGGTTCGATCCAGCCGCAACCGCTGGAAGTGCAGGCCGATGGTTCGCTGGACTTGGCCCACGTCGCGGCGGCGATCAAGCCGGATGACTTCCACTTCGCCCGCACCCGGTTGCTGGCGCTGGAAAACACCATGCAGGGCAAGGTCCTGCCGCTGGAATACCTGGCGCGGGCACGCAGTTTTACCCGCGAGCATGGCTTGCAGTTGCACCTGGACGGCGCACGTTTGTATAACGCGGCAGTGAAGCTGGGGGTGGATGCCCGGGAAATCACCCAACATTTCGATTCTGTCTCGGTGTGCCTGTCCAAAGGGCTGGGCGCGCCGGTCGGTTCGGTGCTGTGCGGCTCGGCCGAGTTGATTGGCAAGGCTCGGCGCCTGCGTAAAATGGTCGGTGGCGGCATGCGCCAGGCCGGGATTCTGGCGGCGGCAGGCCTGTATGCATTGGATCACAACGTAGAGCGCCTGGCCGACGACCACGCCAACGCACAATTGCTGGCCGAAGGCCTGCTTGCGGCGGGCTTCGAGGTCGAACCGGTGCAGACCAACATGGTTTACGTGCAGATGGGCGACAAGGCCGAGGCGCTCAAGGCGTTTGCCGCCGAGCGCGGGATCAAGCTCAGTGCCGCCGCGCGTCTGCGCATGGTCACGCACATGGACGTCAGCCGTGCGCAAATCGGGCAAGTCGTCGCGACATTCGTCGACTTTTCGCGCAAGTGATAGCGTTAGCGCTCCAATTGACCGTTTCTATCGTATAAACACGCTGTACCCCGCGCGCAGGGCCGATATAATGCGGCCCTTTGCCGTCGCTTCGTCTGTTGACGTTTCGAACAGGCCTTTGGCCGCAGCCTCCGTGGAAGAACCTAATGAAAAGCGCAGAAATCCGTGAAGCCTTCCTTCGCTTCTTCGAAGAGCAAGGCCACACCCGTGTAGCCTCCAGCTCTTTGATTCCGGGCAACGACCCAACCCTGCTGTTCACTAACGCGGGGATGAACCAGTTCAAGGACTGCTTCCTGGGCCAGGAAAAGCGTGCGTATACCCGCGCCGTCAGCAGCCAGAAATGCGTGCGCGCCGGCGGCAAGCACAACGACCTGGAAAACGTCGGTTATACCGCCCGTCACCACACCTTCTTTGAAATGCTGGGTAACTTCAGCTTTGGTGATTATTTCAAGCGTGACGCGATCACCTACGCCTGGAATTTCCTGACCTCCGACAAGTGGTTGAACCTGCCGAAGGAAAAGCTCTGGGTCACCGTCTACGCCAGCGATGACGAGGCGTATGACATCTGGACCAAGGAAATCGGGGTTCCCGCCGAGCGTATGGTGCGCATCGGCGACAACAAGGGCGCGCCATACGCCTCCGACAACTTCTGGACCATGGGCGATACCGGCCCGTGCGGTCCTTGCACCGAGATTTTCTACGATCACGGCGCCGACATCTGGGGTGGCCCACCGGGCTCGCCGGAAGAAGACGGCGACCGTTACATCGAGATCTGGAACAACGTGTTCATGCAGTTCAACCGCACCGCCGATGGCGTGTTGCACCCGCTGCCAGCGCCGTCGGTCGACACCGGCATGGGCCTGGAGCGGATCAGTGCGGTGCTGCAGCACGTTCACTCGAACTATGAAATCGACCTGTTCCAGAGCCTGCTGAACGCATCGGCCAAGGCCATCGGCTGCACCAACGACGCTCAGGCTTCCCTGAAAGTCGTGGCTGACCACATCCGTTCCTGCGGTTTCCTGATCGCCGACGGCGTACTGCCGTCCAACGAAGGCCGCGGCTACGTGCTGCGCCGGATCATCCGTCGCGCCTGCCGTCACGGTAACAAGCTGGGCGCCAAGGGTAGCTTCTTCTACCAGATCGTCGCGGCCCTGGTCGCCGAGATGGGCGAAGCCTTCCCGGAACTGAAATCCCAGCAGGCGCACATCGAGCGCGTGCTGAAGGCCGAAGAAGAGCAATTCGCCAAGACCCTGGAGCAGGGCCTGAAGATACTCGAGCAGGACCTGGCCGAGCTCAAGGGCGACGTGGTGCCGGGCGACGTGGTGTTCAAGCTCTACGACACCTACGGTTTCCCGATGGACCTGACCGGCGACATCGCTCGCGAGCGCAGCCTGACCATCGACGAAGCAGGTTTCGAACGTGAGATGGAAGCCCAGCGCGTCCGTGCCCGTTCCGCCAGTTCCTTCGGCATGGACTACAACAGCCTGGTCAAGGTCGATGTGGACACCGAGTTCACCGGTTACACCGCTCACAGCGGTTCGGCAAAGATCGTTGCTCTCTATAAGGACGGGCAATCGGTCGACGTGTTGAATGAAGGCGAAGAGGGCGTGGTCGTTCTGAACCAGACGCCGTTCTATGCCGAATCCGGTGGTCAGATCGGTGATTGCGGCTTCCTCCAGGCTGGCGCTGCGCGTTTCGACGTGCGCGACACCACCAAGACCGGCGGTGCGTTCCTGCATCACGGTGTGCTGGATTCGGGTAGCCTGATTGTGGGTGCTCCGGTCGAGACTCATGTCGATGCCGAAGTGCGTCACGCGACGTCGCTGAACCACTCGGCGACTCACTTGCTGCACGCCGCATTGCGTCAGGTGCTGGGCGATCACGTTCAGCAGAAAGGCTCTCTGGTCGACAGTCAGCGCCTGCGCTTCGACTTCAGCCATTTCGAAGCCATCAAGCCTGAACAGCTCAAAGCGCTGGAAGACATCGTCAACGCCGAGATTCGCAAGAACTCCGAAGTTGAAACCGAAGAAACCGATATCGAAACCGCCAAGCAGAAAGGCGCCATGGCGCTGTTCGGCGAGAAGTACGGCGACAACGTGCGCGTGCTGAGCATGGGCGATTTCTCCGTTGAGCTGTGCGGTGGCATCCACGCCAACCGTACCGGCGACATCGGCCTGCTGAAAATCATCAGCGAAGGCGGTGTGGCATCGGGTGTGCGTCGTATCGAAGCTGTCACCGGTGCGCAAGCGCTGGCCTACTTGAATGCGGCGGAAGAACAACTCAAGGAAGCGGCCAGCCTGGTCAAGGGCAGTCGCGATAACCTGATCGACAAGCTGTCGGCTGTGCTGGAGCGCAACCGTCTGCTGGAAAAGCAACTCGAGCAGTTGCAAGCCAAGGCTGCCAGTGCCGCGGGCG
Source organism: Pseudomonas sp. WT-JTC (assembly GCF_056711565.1). Taxonomy (NCBI): domain Bacteria; kingdom Pseudomonadati; phylum Pseudomonadota; class Gammaproteobacteria; order Pseudomonadales; family Pseudomonadaceae; genus Pseudomonas; species Pseudomonas sp. WT-JTC. Next base: position 5,177,670 of record NZ_CM160042.1, on the reverse strand, counting down.
ACGATCTGTCGGCCCAGGCGCTGGACGTCAAGGACGTGAAAGTGCTGGCCGTGCGTCTGGACGGTCAGGATGGCAAGGCGCTGCTGGCGCTGGTCGATCAACTGAAAAACAAACTCGGCCGCGCAGTGATCCTGCTCGGCAGTGTCCATGAGGATAAGGTCGTTCTGGTTGCAGGCGTAACCAAAGACCTGACTGGCCAACTCAAAGCCGGTGATTTGATGAAGCAAGCCGCTGCGGCAGTGGGCGGGAAGGGTGGTGGTCGTCCAGACATGGCGCAAGGCGGCGGTACCGACGCCGGCGCACTGGATGCGGCACTGGCCCTGACCGTTCCGTTTGTAGAGCAGGGTCTATAAGGCAGTACTTGCGGCTCGCAGTCTAGTGGCGGGCCGCAATGCTGTTTGAGTGATTATTTGGGCGCCCTTCATGGGCAGAGGCGGCTTTGAAATGGCTTTGATCGTACAGAAATTTGGAGGCACCTCGGTCGGCACTGTCGAGAGAATCGAGCAGGTCGCCGACAAGGTTAAGAAATTCCGCGATGCCGGCGATGACCTGGTGGTTGTGCTGTCTGCAATGAGCGGCGAAACCAACCGTCTGATCGATCTGGCCAAGCAAATCAGTGGCGACGGTCAACCGGTTCCGCGCGAACTGGACGTGATCGTCTCCACCGGTGAACAGGTGACGATTGCCCTGTTGGCCATGGCTCTGATCAAGCGTGGCGTGCCGGCGGTGTCCTACACCGGCAACCAGGTGCGGATTCTGACGGATAGCGCTCACAATAAAGCGCGTATCCTGCAGATTGATGACCAGAAGATTCGCGGTGATCTGAAAGCGGGTCGTGTGGTAGTGGTCGCCGGTTTCCAGGGCGTCGACGAGCACGGCAATATCACCACCCTCGGTCGTGGCGGTTCCGACACCACCGGCGTGGCGCTGGCAGCAGCCCTGAAGGCTGACGAATGCCAGATCTATACCGACGTCGACGGTGTCTACACCACCGACCCGCGTGTGGTGTCCGTGGCTCAGCGCCTGGACAAGATCACCTTCGAAGAGATGCTGGAAATGGCCAGCCTCGGTTCCAAGGTGTTGCAGATCCGTGCGGTCGAGTTCGCCGGCAAGTACAACGTTCCGCTGCGCGTACTGCACAGCTTCAAGGAGGGTCCGGGCACCCTCATTACTATCGATGAAGAGGAAACCATGGAACAGCCGATCATTTCCGGTATCGCTTTCAACCGCGATGAAGCCAAGCTGACCATCCGTGGCGTGCCAGATATCCCGGGCGTTGCATTCAAGATTCTCGGCCCGATCAGTGCCGCGAACATTGAAGTCGACATGATCGTGCAGAACGTCGCGCACGATAACACCACCGACTTCACCTTCACCGTGCACCGCAACGACTACCAGGCGGCGCAAGCCGTGCTGGAAAAAACCGCTGGCGAGCTGGGTGCCCGTGAAGTCGTGGGCGACACCAAGATCGCCAAGGTGTCGATCGTCGGCGTTGGCATGCGTTCTCACGCAGGCGTCGCCAGCCGCATGTTCGAGGCCCTGGCCAAGGAAAGCATCAACATCCAGATGATCTCGACTTCGGAAATCAAAGTCTCCGTAGTGATCGAAGAGAAGTATCTGGAACTGGCTGTGCGCGCTCTGCACACGGCTTTCGAACTGGACGCACCGGCCCGCCAGGGCGAGTGATGCGTTTGCCAAAAGGCGCGGTCTGACCGCGCCTTTTGTTTTTTTGAATGGCGTGCCCCCCCGAGCCTGTTCTTTTGCTCGCGCTAGTCAATACTCAGGCATGTAGGGCTGCGACCGCTCCGGTTGTGGGTCGAGTGCCTTTTTTTTGCAGACTGTTGTCCCTGAAATGAAATGCGTGAGGAGAAAGGTATGCTGATTCTGACTCGTCGGTGCGCAGAAAGCCTGATTATCGGTGATGGCGAAATCACCGTGACCGTGCTCGGCGTCAAAGGAAATCAAGTGCGCATCGGTGTTAATGCCCCGAAAGAGGTGGCTGTTCACCGGGAGGAAATTTACCTGCGTATCAAGAAAGAGAAGGACGAAGAACCAAGCCATTAATTTTTATCGTTTTTTATGTTTGCAAACGGGGAAGAAGCTGGTTAATATACGCCCCGTGTTGCGGAGAGCTGGCCGAGTGGCCGAAGGCGCTCCCCTGCTAAGGGAGTACACCTCAAAAGGGTGTCGGGGGTTCGAATCCCCCGTTCTCCGCCATTATTTGCGTAGTACGTTGTAATCTGGCTTCTTCGGTAAGTTGTTGAAATTACTAGAAAAAGTGGTTGACATAGAGATTAGACGGCCTATAATGCGCGGCAACAAATGCACTCGTAGCTCAGCTGGATAGAGTACTCGGCTACGAACCGAGCGGTCACAGGTTCGAATCCTGTCGAGTGCACCATTTAAGAGTTGTTTGCAGTGATGTGAATAACTTGGCTTCAACCAGTTGTGATCTGGTCTAAAAACACAAATTGCACTCGTAGCTCAGCTGGATAGAGTACTCGGCTACGAACCGAGCGGTCACAGGTTCGAATCCTGTCGAGTGCACCATACAAACAAAAAGCCCGCCTTTAAAGCGGGCTTTTTGCCGTCCGGGATTTGGCTTTTCCCTTCGTGCATCCCCTCTCGTCGAACTCCACCTGTGCGCTGCGACCTCTCCGGGTGTCGTAACGGTAGGTCGTGGCTGAATTGCGAATACTGATCTTGTCTGGCTTGCCGAGCGCGCTTTCGACGTCTTGCTGGGTCATGCCCGCGACTACTCGCCGATTGATGATCGCCTCTCGGCGCTCCCTGTTGCTGATCAGGTTTCCACACTTGTCCTGCGTTTGGCCGACGACGGTTGGCTCTCTGCTTTTGATGTTCATCGCTGATGATTCGCGGGGTTCGGCCGGCGGCATAAGCGCCACCGTGCTGCCAGGTGTAAAGGCTCGCACGTCCTGAAGTGAAGCGCGTTCTCCCGCGGCACAGCTCAGCGTGGTGAAGGTGATGCGTCCATCGGCCGCTTCGCAGCGTTGAACAGTGGTGGCGAGCGCCAGGGGCAGGGGGCCGAGCATGCTGAGCAGTAAAAGGGGTTGTGCAATCAATGGCATCGGGCGTCCTCCATGACGTTCCTTTTCAAGAGTAGTGGCTACAATTTTCGAAGGGGGTGTGTTTTCTTTTCAGAATACGTCGTCGCATTTTCATGGATCAGGGCGATGCTCAAGATTGTTGTGCAAGCGCTTGTTTCAGCCACGATTTTTTAACGTTTAAAACCGTCAGGCGGTGTATCATTGCGCCCGTCAGCCCCGCCGGGGCTTGTGGAATACCTCCATGGACTTACCCAGTAGTTACTCAGTACCCCGTTTCACCAATCATGAATTGACTGATTGATCCTTCCGGCGTGCCCCGCTGCTGGGAGTGGAGTTCGCCTATGTCTGAAGTTGAAGTAAAGAAAACGCAGGAAAGCTTGCAGGATCGCCTGGCTCAGGTGGTTGAGTTGCTGCAGCGCCAGCGTGTGGTAGAAGACCTGACTCACCGCCAGGAAGGCCCGCATCATGACCGGGTCGAGAACCTGGTCCACCGGCAGAACCTTGTCGAGCTGCAACGCAAGCTCGATGACCTGCACTCCGCCGACGTCGCCTACATCCTTGAAGCCTTGCCGCTGGACGATCGTCTGACGCTCTGGCAATTGGTCAAGGCCGATCGCGACGGCGACATCCTTCTCGAAGTATCCGATTCGGTTCGTGAATCGCTGATCGCCGACATGGACGATCACGAGCTCCTGGCTGCGGCCAAGGACATGGATGCCGACGAACTCGCTGACCTGGCCTCCGAGCTGCCGCGAGACGTCGTCCATGAGCTCATGGAGACCCTCGACCAGCAACAACGCGAACGCGTGCGTTCGGCACTGTCCTACGACGAGGAACAGGTCGGTGCGTTGATGGACTTCGAGATGGTGACCATCCGCGAGGATGTCAGCCTTGAAGTGGTCTTGCGTTATCTGCGCCGTCTCAAGGAGTTGCCGGGCCATACCGATAAGCTGTTCGTGGTCGATTACGACGGCGTCCTCAAGGGTGTGTTGCCGATCAAGCGTTTGCTGGTCAACGATCCGGACAAACAGGTTGCCGAGGTGATGGCCAGCGATCCGGTGAGTTTTCACCCGGACGAAGACGCTTACGATGCTGCCCAGGCGTTCGAACGTTATGACTTGATCTCCGCGCCCGTGGTCGACAAGAACGGCAAGCTGATCGGTCGTCTGACCATCGATGAAATGGTCGACCTGATCCGTGAAGAGAGCGAAAGCGAAGTTCTCAACATGGCGGGTCTGCGTGAAGAAGAAGATATTTTTGCGTCGGTCTGGAAATCCCTGCGTAACCGTTGGGCCTGGCTGGCGATCAACCTGATTACCGCGTTCGTGGCTTCCCGGGTCATCGGTTTGTTTGAAGGTTCGATCGAGAAGCTCGTGGCGCTTGCGGCGTTGATGCCGATCGTGGCGGGGATCGGTGGTAACTCGGGCAACCAGACCATCACCATGATTGTTCGGGCCATGGCGCTGGACCAGGTGAGTACCGGTAATACCTCGCGCCTGATGCGCAAGGAATTGGCCGTCGCATTGATCAACGGCGTGATCTGGGGCGGGGTGATTGGTGCGGTTGCCTACCTGCTCTATGGCAGTTGGTCATTGGGCGTGGTGATGACCGCCGCGATGACGCTCAACTTGCTGCTGGCGGCGTTGATGGGGGTTTTGATCCCCATGACCCTGGCGAAGATGGGGCGCGATCCGGCAATGGGCGCCAGTGTGATGATTACTGCCATGACCGACAGCGGAGGCTTTTTCATCTTCCTCGGGCTGGCGACCATCTTCCTGCTCTGAGGTCCCGTTCATAGAAAACCCGCCTTTGGCGTAATGCTGTAGGAGCGAGCTTGCTCGCGATGGTCGTTAACGATGCCGCGTGTGTACTGACTAAACGCGGCGCTCTTGAGTCCATCGCGAGCAAGCTCGCTCCTACACCATCACGTTTTTGGCGGGTTTTTTTGGGTCTGAATTTCAGGCAAAAAAAAGCCAGCGATCAAGCTGGCTTGAGCTCTCTGCTTGAATCAGGACGCGTCGGCGGCCATTTCAGCATCATGCGCGATCAGCGAAACCAGGGCGTTCTGCTGTCGGTGGGAGAGTTGGCGGAAGCGCTGCAGCAGCTCCCGTTCGTGCAAGGAAAGCTCCGGGCTGTCCAGGCGCATGCTCAACTCTTCTCCCAGTGCGCCTTCCTGAATAAGACTCTGCTCAAGGCGCGCAATGATTTCGGAGTTCATGCTGCGATGATGATTGCGAGCCACCTCGGCAATGCGTTCACGCATTCCGTCTGGCAGACGTACGACGAATTTGTCAGCCGTACGGCTGGAATAAATTGCCTGTTTCAATGGGCGCATATATTTAACCGGTTAGTTCAGGGGAGCGGTTTTCGGGATTGGCCGCAGGATGTCTGATAGGACAAGCACTCTGACCAAATGTTCAACCTGAATTGATAGAGGCGCACATCATGCCTCAAACCAGCCAGATCCTTGGCGTCAATTCTATGACAAATATTGAACGGTATAAAGGCGTTCTGCCAGCACCAATTATCAGAAATGCGGATTGGTTTGAAAAGTTCGACCGGGCCGTATTGCTTGATGCATCCCCGCCCGACGAAAGATTTCTGACGGGAGGAATAAGCGGACTCGATCCCCGTTCCTTGCCTTTACAGGATAGTGGCAAATGGCCGATTTACTAGGGGAAGTCGTATGGAGGGGGCGAATTCGGGATGGATGGCAGGCTGTTGCAGCGGATTTTCCAGGCCGGGATTAACGCAGTACCGGATCAAACTTGATCTTGCGTCCGGCAATCAGCGCGAGCACGAACAGACTGGTGAAGACACCACAGGCGATCAGGGGGAGGGTGACGACCATGTCCTGGGTCAATGACAGATGAAAAATGCCGCTCGACAAGGCGAGGATGAAAAAACTCGCGGCTGATCTGGACATGCTGTGCTCCTGGTGGGGGATTCAAAATACCAAGCGTTCGGATGATGGCGCCGGTAGCAGGATGTTTTCCTGGCTCGCTTGCTGGCTGACAAATCCGTGCCGATCACTCAATTGCGCCAGTTGCGGTGCCTTCTGCAGCTGAAGGCAATGCGGCATACGTTGGGCAACCTGCGTAACGCTGCACTCGGGAATAAAATGAAATCCCGGTAAGACTGCCAGTACGATTGCATTCGAGAGTAAAAGAACGCTGTTCATGGCGCGGGCCTCGGTTGCTCTGTGAGACCAGTGGAAGCAGCGCGCATGCCAGAGTCTATCGGCAAATAAAATCTTTAAAAACAATGAATTAAGTTATTTTTTGGTAAGGCGCCATATTGCATTTTGCAAGGGTGGCTTTTTGCAGTGATGCAATTTGCACGGTAAACAAGTCCGCCCCCGGCTGAGGCGTCTGCCTACACTTAAAAAGCCCTACGGACGACATGACAAAAGCCGGCCCGGCCGTTAACATGCACGCCGTCCATCGCGCCGCGTTTCGTTGCGCCCGACTTGTGTCTCAGTAGCTCAATTGGATAGAGCATCCCCCTCCTAAGGGGAAGGTTGGCAGTTCGAACCTGCCCTGGGACACCATATTTCGCAGCTCCCCCGCCTGCTTCAACGCTTCATTTTCACGACGTGTAGATAAAGTTCGACAAATTCAGGTACCTGGATTGATCGAATCCATCAACTCTACCTTCGCGGCTTTCCATCTCCTCTCCCAAGTAGTCTGAATCTCCCATCCCGCCTGGGAGTATCGGCCGATGTGCAACCTCCGGTGCCTGTTCATAGTTGTGACCAATAGAACCGAAAATGGTCCACGGTCGGCCCCCGATGACTGGACCCGCTCAGGAGAAAGTCATGACTATGCGCAAGAAAACCTCATCGTCAACGAGTGACCTGGCCAATATCGCCGGTGACCATCCTTCACCCGTCAGCCACGACTGGACTTTTACCTACGTGAGCGATCGATCCCGCCTTTACACTCCGCTCGTCACCACCGACCTGAAAGACTACGCCCCCGGCAGCACCGCCATCATCACGGCCAGCGGTTTCGCCGTCGGCAGTACAGTGACGCTCGAAGTGGACCACGCCATCGGTGCTGGCGCGGATGGCGTATGGGGCACGTCCGACGATGTGCTCAATACCAACACCGGCGCGGGGCACGAGCCCTGGTCCGTGACCGACGGCGGCGCCGGCGATCTCGACGGCCAGGTCAACGGCAGCGTCACCACCTCGTGGTACGTGAATCCCGACGACTCGGCAGGCGCGACGTTTCTGCTTACGGCGGCCTCTGCGGGCGCCGATGGAGTAGTCGGCACCGCTGACGACGTCGTGGCGACTGCGTCGTTTACGGACAGCGTTTTGAGCGTCGTGGCGACTGGCGAGGACGTTACGCTGGACGAGACGGCCGGGTTGCAGAACGGAACTGCCACGCCAGGCTCTGCTGGAGACGCTGACGACAACGACATTCTGGTGGCGTCGCTGCCCTCGACCTTCGCCACCCGTTTGACCGCACTGGGGGCAGGTACCGCCACGGGTGCGGCCTTGAGTGGCTATTCCGGTGCCGTGGGCAACACGGGCAGCAATGCGTTCACCATTACCTCCACGCCTGGAGCAAGCATTACCGATGTCAGCTTCGTCGGCAGCACTGGCGCACCACTCAATGGCGTGGACAGCGGGCTGTTGACCCTCGATGGCATCAGCATCCTTCTCTATACCGATACGAACAACAACATCGTCGTGGGTCGAGCCGGAAGCGCAAGCGGTGCGATCGTGTTCGCTGCCTACATTGAAGAAACCGGATCGCCGGTCACGGGCGGCAAGCTCTGGACCGTGGAGTACCAACCGCTCAAGCATCCGGATATGACGAACGCCGATGATTCACTCAATCTGCTGAACAAGGTTTTCATCGGAGCCAGCCAGGACCTGGAGTTCAGTCTGGCCAATGCCCCCTCCGGCCAGAACCTGTTCCTGATGTTTACGACGGCGACCCCGACCGTTGTCAACGACGCTGGTGTCCTGCGGATTACGGACCCCACCATCATCGCTACCGGCAAGGACCCCGCGGACCAGTCAAGCGGCGCCAATATAACCACTGGCGACACGATCAATACCAGCCAGGCGGGCGGCCCGACCACCTTCGGCACCAATAATCAAATGATTGTGGAGCAGGAGGGCATCCGCTTTTCGTTCGTCACAGGTGCCAGGCAGAATGTGACCATTCCCAATCTGGATCAGAACGAAGCAGATGTTGAATCCAACATCGACTTTACCAGCGTCTTCAACGCCAAATCGGCAAGCTTCGACGTCGTGCAGTTGCAAAGCGGCAAGAGCGCAATCGTAAAAATCAGCGCATTCAGCACCGCGTATGAACCCGGCGTGAATTTCATCAACGGATATGCGGGCGATTCGTCGATTGCAATCACCAATGTTCGCGTCATCAATAAAAGCACCGGGCAGGTGATCGAGAACTCAGACGGATCGGTGAATAGCCCGAGCATTGTCATCAACGTTGTTGGCGGGGTTGCAACCATCACCGGCGTTTTGGCCGGCTACCAGATTCAATACACCACAACGCTGGATCACAACCGCGTGCTTGTCGAAAACGGGGCGGCTGTCGACGCCAAGGGCAATAACCACGCCGACTTTGATATCGGTGGCTTCAAGCTGGTCCAGGCCTCTATTTCGAAAACCGAAATCGGCTCCAAGATCATCTTCGACGACGACGGGCCGAGCATCAGCACCACCGGCACGGAGCCGACGCTGACGGTGGACGAGACGGTATTGGCGACCAACGCCACTCAGAGCTTCGCCGCCAACTTCACTTCGGCGTTTGGCGCCGATGGCGCCGGCACCCTGACCTATGCGCTGGGCGTGGTGGCGGGTGCTTCCGGGCTGATCGACACGGCCACCGGCGAGGCAGTGAACCTGTCGCTCAACGGCATCGTGGTCGAAGGCCGCACGGCCACGGGCAACCAGCTGGTGTTCACGGTCAGCGTGGTCGCCAATGGCAGCGTCACCCTCGACCAGCTCCGCGCCGTGGTGCATTCCAACACAACCAATCCCGATGACTCGACCAGCCTGACCTCGGACAATCTGATAACACTGACGGCAACCAAGACTGACGGGGACGGCGACAGCGCCCAGGCAACCCTCAACATCGGACAGAACCTGGTGTTCAAGGACGACGGACCAAGCATCAGCACCACCGGTGTGGAGCCGACGCTGACGGTGGACGAAACGGTGCTGGCAACCAACGATACCCAGAGCTTCGCCGCCAACTTCAATTCAGCGTTTGGCGCTGATGGTGCGGGCACCCTGACCTATGCGCTGGGCGTGGTGGCCGGAGCCTCCGGGCTAACGGATACGGCCACCGGCGAGGCAGTGAACCTGTCGCTCAACGGCGCCGTGGTCGAAGGGCGCACGGCCACGTCCAGTCTGCTGGTATTCACGGCCAGCGTGGCCGCCAACGGTGATGTCACTCTCGACCAGATTCGCGCCGTGGTGCATTCCAATACCACCAATCCCGATGACTCGACGAGCCTCACCTCGGACAACCTGGTGACGCTGACGGCAACCAAGACCGACAAGGACGGCGACAGCGTCCAGGCGACGCTGAACATCGGGCAGAACCTGGTGTTCAAGGACGACGGACCAAGCATCAATACCACCGGCGTGGAGCCAACGTTGACGGTGGATGAGACGGTACTGGCGACCGACGATACCCAGAGCTTTGCCGCCAACTTCAGCTCGGCGTTTGGCGCCGATGGTGCCGGCACCCTGACCTATGCGCTGGGCATGGTGGCGGGGGCCTCCGGGCTGACCGACACGGCCTCGGGCGAGGCGGTGAACCTGTCGCTCAACGGCACCGTGGTCGAAGGCCGTACAGCCACGGGCAACCTGCTGGTGTTCACGGTCAGTGTGGCCGCCAATGGCAGCGTCACCCTCGATCAGCTCCGCGCCGTGGTGCATTCCAACGCCAGCAATCCGGATGACTCGACGAGCCTGACCTCGGACAACCTGGTGACGCTGACCGCGACCAAGACTGACAAGGACGGCGACAGCGCCCAGGCGACGCTGAACATCGGGCAGAACCTGGTGTTCAAGGACGACGGACCAAGTATCAACACCACCGGCGTGGAACCAACGCTGACGGTGGACGAAACGGTGCTGGCGACCAACGATACCCAGAACTTCGCCGCCAACTTCACCTCGGCGTTTGGCGCCGATGGTGCCGGCACCCTGACCTATGCGTTGGGCGTGGTGGCCGGGGCCTCCGGGCTGACCGACACGGCCACGGGCGAGGCGGTGAACCTGTCACTCAACGGCACCGTGGTCGAGGGCCGCACGGCCACCACCAACCTGCTGGTGTTCACGGCTAGCGTGGCTGCCAACGGTGATGTCACCCTCGATCAGCTCCGCGCCGTGGTGCATTCCAACGCCAGCAATCCGGATGACTCGACGAGCCTGACCTCGGACAACCTGGTGACGCTGACGGCAACCAAGACCGACAAGGACGGCGACAGCGCCCAGGCAACCCTGAACATCGGGCAGAACCTGGTGTTCAAGGATGACGGACCAAGCATCAGTACCACCGGTGTGGAGCTGACGCTGACGGTGGACGAAACGGTGCTGGCAACCAACGCCACCCAGAGCTTCGCCGCCAATTTCACCTCGGCGTTTGGCGCCGATGGTGCCGGCACCCTGACCTATGCGCTGGGCGTGGTGGCGGGTGCTTCCGGGCTGACCGACACGGCCACGGGCGAGGCGGTGAACCTGTCACTCAACGGCACCGTGGTCGAAGGCCGCACGGCCACGACCAGCCTGCTGGTGTTTACGGCCAGCGTGGCCGCCAACGGTGATGTCACCCTCGACCAGATTCGCGCAGTGGTGCATCCCGACGCCACCAATCCGGATGACTCGACGAGCCTGACCTCGGACAATCTGGTGACGCTGACGGCAACCAAGACCGACAAGGACGGCGACAGTGCCATGGCGACGCTGAACATCGGGCAGAACCTGGTGTTCAAGGATGACGGACCAAGCATCAGTACCACCGGTGTAGAGCCGACACTGACGGTGGACGAAACGGTGCTGGCGACCAACGATACCCAGAGCTTCGCCGCCAACTTCAATTCGGCGTTTGGCGCTGATGGCGCCGGCACCCTGACCTATGTGCTGGGCATGGTGGCGGGGGCCTCCGGGCTGACCGACACGGCCTCGGGCGAGGCGGTGAACCTGTCGCTCAACGGCACCGTGGTCGAAGGCCGTACAGCCACGGGTAACCTGCTGGTGTTCACGGTCAGCGTGGCCGCCAACGGCAGCGTCACCCTTGACCAGCTCCGCGCCGTGGTGCATTCCAACACAACCAATCCTGATGATTCGAAGACGTTGACCTCGGACAACCTGGTGACACTGACGGCGACCATTACCGACAAGGAGGGCGACAGTGCCCAGGCGACGCTGAACATTGGGCAGAACCTGGTGTTCAAGGACGACGGACCAAGTATCAACACCACCGGCGTGGAGCCAACGCTGACGGTGGACGAAACGGTGCTGGCGACCAACGATACCCAGAGCTTCGCCGCCAACTTCACCTCGGCGTTTGGCGCCGATGGCGCCGGCACCCTGACCTATGCGCTGGGTGTGGTGGCGGGTGCTTCCGGGCTGATCGACACGGCCTCGGGCCAGGCGGTGAACCTGTCGCTCAATGGCGCCGTGGTCGAAGGCCGCACGGCCACGGGCAACCTGCTGGTGTTCACGGTCGGCGTAGCCGCCAATGGCAGCGTCTCCCTCGACCAGATCCGCGCCGTAGTGCATTCCGACGCCAGCAATCCTGATGATTCGAAGACGTTGACCTCGGACAACCTGGTGACGCTGACGGCGATCAAGACCGACGGGGACGGCGACAGCGCCCAGGCGACGCTGAACATCGGGCAGAACCTGGTGTTCAAGGACGATGGGCCAGCACTCACTTTCGGCAACCTGATCGGGACCGGTAGCGTCCTTGCACAATCCGGGTTCTGGAATATGGCGACGGGAGCCGACGGGCTGGGCGCGGCCGGTCTGGATATCTCGCTGGTCAATAACCAGTTCACCCTCGTCAGGCCGGACAACACGACCACGATCGGGACCGGCACGCTCCACGAGCTGTCGCCATCACCGGATGTCAATGGCGCGTACCAGTTCGCGGGAACCTTGACCGGTGATTTCGACAACAACGTTGCAACGGCGAATACCACCGTCGACTACACGTTGACCGCCTATGCCGATGGTCGCTATGCACTGGATCTGGTGCAAGGCTTCAGTTCGACGATTGTGCTCAGCAGTGCCGACGGCTCGCTCGATGCCGGCGGCCCGGATTCGGTGCGCACATTGTTGATTCCGCAGACGAGTAACCCGGCTATTCCTTCGGCCTCCGAGGAGATTGTGTTCTTTTCCGCGAAGGCGCTGGCGACGACCGCGGACATCCTGACCGGCATCGGGCTCGGAGCACCCGACCCCACCGAAGCCGCGCTACAGACCAACCCGCTGCCATCGTACATAGACCCGGCGGCCATGAACGTCAGCACGTCCGGCATCGGTGTCGGCAATAACGTTTTCCAGGGAGATAACCTGGCGGCAATCAGCGCCGCCGATGAAAGTTTCGTGATCAATCCTGAGAGCCTGCTGACGGGAATGAAGGTCTTCATCGACAACTCCGTGGCGGGTTACAACACCGCGACCGAAGACCTGTACTACCGGATCTACTATGCCGATGGCACGTTTTCGAACCGCGTAGAGGTGAACACCCTGACTCCGGAGGCGGGCGGACAGGTGTCCTTCCTCATCCAGAAGGAGGGTACGACATTGATCGACGCTGTTCAGCTGACGATGGGCCGGGGTGATGTCAAGATTCCGGTGATCCAGTTCATTCAGCAGAGCGAGAGCCTGGCCAGCGATGTCCAGCTGGCGTTCAGCGCGACGCTGACGGACAAGGATGGGGACTCGGCGACGAGTACATTCGACGCCAACCTGTTCGCCAACGACCCGGCCAACGCATCCTTCGACTTCACGCTGGTTGGCACGGCCGGTGAGCAGGATGCATTCAACATCGATCTGTCAGTCAATCAGAACCTGTACCAGGTCAGCGGCTTCGATGTGGGCCCGGGCTTGCGGGACAAGCTGGTGCTCAACGGCGACCCGAACGCCGTTGTCCAATCGATCAACAACACCGGCGCAGATGGCGTCGTGACGGTTGCCGAGACTGGCGGACAAACAACGACCATCACCTTGGTCGGGACCCATATCCAGAGTACCGACATCTTTTTTGGCAGCGCCTGAGGCATTGCGCGCGTGAACGGATGCGAGGGTGGCCCAGGAAACCACCCTCGCATTCTTTTTTGCAGTTCTGATACGAGATCCCCATGATCGCATCCGCTGTGAACTGGCGAGCAGCACAGGGCTTAAAGAACGCGGCGGGTAGATACAGGATGACGCGGCAGGATAGGCCGAGAGCGACTTGAACATTCCGGGCACTCTGTTCCAGGCCTCCGACAAGGACGGCGACATGCTGACGGCCACCCCCACCTAGACCGTCTTGTATTGGCTTGAAATTCAATCCATCTCCACCCAGGAGGACTTGGGCGGTGCTTCGTTGTTGGTGAGCCCGTGTTTCAGCGCATACATCAGCAAGTCGATGCGGTTGATGAGATTCAGCTTTTGATAGATGTTGCTGAGATGGTTGTGCACGGTGTGCTCGCTGATCCCCAGGCGCCCGGCGATGCTCACATATTTGGCCGACGGTTCGCCCACGATGGCGCAAATCAGTTCTCTCTCGCGCAGCGTCAACCGCGCCTGTTTCGCCTTCTCCAGATTGCATTTCAAGGGTGCATGCCCGGACGCGGCATAGCCGGAAAGGCCGCCAGCCCAGGCTCTATCCATTGCGATGTCGCTATGGTGGACCTTGAGGATGGCCTGGGTAATCGATTCCGTCGGGTCTTCCGCCAGCACGATGCCGCGAGCGCCAGCCTCTATCGCCTGGGCTGCGGGAACGGCTTCGTACAGGCCCTTGAACAGCAGCACTTTCATTTCAGCGTTGCGGGCGAGTCCCGCGACGACCTCCAGAGGATTCAGCGCATCCGGAAAGAAACTGAAAAAAATGACATTGGGCCGCAACTGATCGGCAAGATCCAGCGCATGGGAATAGGTGGTGGCCTGGCCTGCCACTTCCATTCGGGGCTTTCTGGCATCAATCAAGTCGTGAAGGCCCTTGAGCACGAGGGGGCGGCAATCGATCAGCATCACGCTTATTGGCGCTTTTGGGTCAGTGATCATTTTCCTGACCCCCTTGAAAAACCAACGATGGCCTCCGCCTGCTGGCCTTTGCGGGTCAGCAACTTGCTTGTCTGGTCGCCGCGATTGAAGGACAGATTTGATCGCCAGCAGGCCGCGATGATGCCCGCCCGGGCATTGGCAACCACCGGCCATGAGGCTATCTCCATCAACAGCGCCGGCAGGGAGGGCGAACATTTCCAGAAGGCAGGCAAAGCCCGAGAGAGAAAATAAATACGAATAATGATCAATGGATTGCACATGACGATGGACTCCCTCACCCCTCAACGGAGTCTAGGTCAGCCCAGGGGGCTGCCAGCCTGACCATCCGTCAGTCGTCAATGCAAGACCAGTGCAGGCTGGCCTGATCGATGCTCTCGAGGGGGGAAGGAACCCTCGAAAATCAAGGCATTAGGCTCGTCACAGGTGACATGCGACCAAAGTCTGATGTTGATCAAAATCGTCAATTAATCGACGAATGGCGTTAACTTGCGAGTGCTATTTTTGGTTGGTCAATTTATCGGCGTATCTTGCCGGGTCGAGCCATCTGCAAGCCGGAGCTTGGCGAAATCAGTGCAGGCACTGGTCGCTCCCGTCCTGCGGGTTCGAAATAACAATCGATGCCCGCGCCACCACGTATGCGTCCGGCAATTGCGGGCATTCATTTATCAGCACTTTCTTGTGCACGATGTCTCGTTTTCAGTAACGCCTTCACCTGTTCGGAGTGAGGGTTGGGGAAGCTTCTCAAGGGAATACCACTGTTGGCCGATAACACGGACAGTCAGGGGCCAATTTGCCTTTTGCGGTTGGCTTGGGGGGCCTCATCTCTGTGAGAAGGTGTTTGATAGCCTAGTGCCACCCGTTATCATCTGCGCGCCAAAACAGGGCTGCGAAGCTGAGTCCGTCCGTGTATTTGCCTTTGGGTTGTTCTTCTTAAATTGCCTGGAAATCTTCGATGCTGTCGTATCACCAAAAGCGTTTTCTGATCGTCGATGATTTCTCCGACTTTCGCAGTTCGGTTCGGTCGATGCTGCGCGAACTGGGTGTCAAGGAAGTGGACACTGCCGATACCGGCGAACAGGCGTTGAAAATGTGTTCGCAGAAGCAGTACGACTTCATCCTGCAGGACTTTCACCTGGGTGACGGCAAGAAAAACGGCCAGCAGGTGCTCGAAGACCTGATGGAGGAAAAACTGATCAGCCATGAAGCGGTGTTCGTCATGGTCACCGCGGAAACCAGCCAGGCCATGGTGCTCAGTGCGCTGGAGCACGAGCCCGATGCCTATCTGACCAAGCCCTTCAACCGTTCCAGCCTGGCCCAGCGCCTGGAGCGCCTGGAGCAGCGCAAGACCCTGCTCAAGCCAATCCTGCAGGCCCTTGACCGCGGCAAGCCGATGGAAGTGCTTAACGCCTGCATCGCCTTGTGCAAGCAAGACATCCGCTATTCGCCGCTGTGCCTGCGCTACCGCGCCGATGCTCTGCGCGACCTCAATCAGAACGAAGCGCTGGAGCGGCTGTACGACGGCATCATTGCCGACCGCCCGTTGCCATGGGCGTTTGCCGGGTTGGGCAAGTTGCTGTTCAAGCGCGGCCAGGTCGGGCAGGCCAAGGGCATTTACGAAAAAGCCCTGAAGGTCTTCCCGATGATGCCGTCGCTGTATGACGGCATGGCTGACGTGCTGGTCGCCGAAGGGGACACCAAAGGTGCACAGCGCGTTCTGGAAGAGGCGATCCGCCTGTCGCCGCTGGCGGTGCGCCGGCAAGCGTTGCTGGGCAAGCTGGCGATGACCAACGAGGACTTCGACACGGCGGCCAAGGCCTATCGCCAGGCCGTAAGCCAGGGTGCGCAGTCGCGGTTCAAGGATGCCGAGAGCAACCTCGGCCTGGCCCACGCATTGATCAGCAAGGGCAGCGAAAGGGGGTTGGACACGCGGACCCGACTGGAAATCAACACCACATTGAGCGCCGTGGCCAAGGAAAATCCCTCCGACCCGGGCCTGCAAATCCGCGCGCGCCTGATGAAGGCCACCAGTCTTTTACTCAACGATGCCGAGACGGCAGACAAGCTCACCGAACAAGCCCTGTTGCGCCTGGATGGCATGGAGCAATTCATGAGTGCTGAAGCTGCGTTGCTGGTGGCCAAGCAACTGAAAATGCTCGGGCAGAGCGAGGCCGGCACCGCGATGCTGAAAAACTGTGTGGAAATCTACGGCGACGATCCGGCGGTCATGAAGGACATCGCCAAGCAGACCGACGACCCGAGCATCCTCAATTCCGGTAACGCCGCTGCGGAACTCAACCGTCAGGGCGTGCGCGTGTACAAGACCGGCAATCTGGTGGAGGCCCGGCAGGTCTTTCGCAAGGCCCTGGCGATGCAGCCGAAGAACATCAGCATCGCCCTGAACCTGGCGCAGTCGTTGTTGCACGGCACCGATACCGGCGCTCCTTCAGCGGAGCTGGAAGAGTGCCGGACCTGCCTGAAAATGGTTGGCCTGATGCCCGACACCGACGCGCGCTATCCGCGTTACCAGAAGCTCAATAGCAAGGCGTTTGGTCAATGAACGACAACCGGCAGGCACTGGATTTCTCCACGGTGATCGCCTCTACCGTGCACGACATGAAGAACTCGCTGGCCATGTTGATGCAGGCCCAGAGCCAGTGGCTGGCGCGATTGCCGGAGTCGGCGCAGCAGACGCCGGAGCAGGGTGTGATCGACTTCGAGTTCGCCCACCTCAACGGCATGCTGGTGCAGTTGCTGGGGCTGTACAAGCTCGGCGTCAACCAGATGCCGTTGCAACCGGCCTACCATGAACTGGACGATTTCATCGAAGCGCAGTTGGCTTGTCATCAGGAAGTGTTCGCCAGCCGCGGCATCATGGCCACCTATGAAGTGGACCCGCTGAGCCCGCTGGGTTTCTTCGACCGCGAGTTGATCGCATCGGTATTGGCCAACTGCATCAACAACGCCATTCGCTTTGCACGGCATGCCGTGTTGATCAGCGTCAGCGACGAAGCCGGGCAACTGATGTTGACCATCAATGACGATGGCGAGGGGTATCCGGCGCAGATGATCGAGCGTCAGGCCGATTACGTGCAGGGCATCAATCAAAGCAGCGGCAGCACCGGGTTGGGCCTGTACTTTGCCGGTCGAATTGCTGCGTTGCATCAACGCAACGGCGTCTGCGGACGCACCGAAATCAGCAATGGCGGTCCGTTGGGCGGCGGGGTGTTCCGTCTTTACCTGCCCTGACAGGCAGCATATTTATCGACGCTGCTTGAAATTCCGAACACGCGGAGCCTATTTTGTACGGTCGCCGTTCGCGGCCCGCACAAAAACAAGGATAGTGTCATGACCACCGTTGGCCTGAGTTCACTCGCGCAGCGATTGACGGGCATTGATGAAGTTGAATGTGTCACGCCGGATTTGAATGGCGTACCGCGGGGCAAAGTGATGACCTGCGAGGGGTTTCTCGACGGTCGACGTTTGCAGATGGCGCGGGGCGTGCTGCTGCAATGCATCATGGGCGGATACCCGCCGGCGCGATTTTACGGCAGCGATGATGGCGACCTGGCGCTGATTCCGGACCCGGCACAAATCCACCGTCTGCCCTGGAGCCATCCGCCGCGTGCCTTCGCCATTTGTGACGCGGTTGAACTGGGCACCACCGCCAACTGCAATCTGTCGACCCGTGGTCAGCTCAAGTCGGTGATTGCCCGTTACGCAGCCCGCGGCCTGGCGCCAGTGGTGGCGACCGAGCTCGAGTTTTTTGTCTTCGCCCCCAACACGGATCCGACCCAGGCTTTTCAACCGCCGCTGGGGCTGGACGGGCGTCGCGAGGACGGTCAGTCGGCGTTCAGCGTCAGCTCCAACAATGGGCTGCGCCCCTTCTTCAAGGAAGTCTACGAGTGCATGGCTGCGTTGGGCTTGCCGCGCGATACCTTCATGCACGAAATGGGCGTCAGCCAGTTCGAGATCAATCTGCTGCATGGTGATCCGCTGTTGCTGGCCGACCAGACGTTCCTGTTCAAGCACTTGCTCAAGGAAGTTGCCCTCAAGCACGGTCTGAGTGTGGTGTGCATGGCCAAGCCATTGGCGCATACGCCGGGCAGTTCGATGCATATCCACCAGAGCGTCGTCGAGATCGATTCGGGGCGCAACGTGTTCAGCGATGAGGCGGGGCAGGAGACGGCCACCTTCCGCCATTTCATTGCCGGCCAGCAAGCTTGCATGGCTGACTTCACCGCGCTGTTTGCGCCGAACGTGAACTCCTATCAGCGCTTGTGCCACCCTTACGCCTCACCGAACAATGCTTGCTGGTCCCACGACAACCGGGCGGCCGGCCTGCGCATTCCGTCCAGTCTGCCGGTGGCCCGTCGGGTCGAGAACCGCTTGCCGGGCGCCGATGCCAATCCGTATCTGGCGATTGCCGCAAGCCTGGCGGCGGGGTTGCATGGCATCGAGAACGGGTTGGAACCGAGTGCGCCGATCCAGGGTGAATTCCAAGTGCCGGACAATCTTTCGTTGCCGTGTACCTTGCATGCGGCCATTGAGCGTCTGAAACGTAGCCAGCTGGCCAAGGAACTGTTCGGTGCGGAATTCATCGAAGGCTACATTGCTTCGAAGACTCTGGAGCTGAGCAGTTTCCAGGATGAAATTACTCCCTGGGAACGGCGTGTTTTAGCAGCCCAGGCCTGACGATCCGTCGACATCCGGCTATCGTTTAGCGATAGCCGATTCTCACTGCAAGGAGCCGCTCGGAACGCCGATGCGCCAAATCTGGAAATCCTTTCGAGCGCTGTATTTCGCCTCGCTGATGATGTTGATCGGCTCTGGCCTGTTGAGTACTTACCTGGGCTTGCGCCTGGCTGCCGATCATGTCGACAGCCTGTGGGTCGGTGCCTTGATGGCCGCCAACTACTTCGGCCTGGTGCTGGGGGGCAAGATCGGTCACCGGTTGATTGCCCGGGTCGGGCATATCCGGGCCTACTCGGCCTGTGCCGGGATTGTCGGCGCGGCGGTGCTGGGCCATGGCCTGATCGATTGGCTGCCGGCCTGGTTGTTCCTGCGGGTGATCGTCGGCCTCGGCATGATGTGCCAGTACATGGTGATCGAGAGCTGGCTGAACGAGCAGGCCGAAGCCAGGCAGCGCGGGTTGGTGTTCAGCGGCTACATGATCGCCTCTTACCTGGGGCTGGTGATGGGGCAACTGATTCTGGTCATGCACCCGGCGCTGGGGCTGGAGCTGCTGATGCTGGTCGCCCTGTGTTTCGCCCTGTGCCTGGTGCCCGTGGCCCTGACCCGTCGGATTCACCCTGCACCGTTGCATCCGGCGCCCATGGAACCACGGTTCTTTATCAAGCGCGTGCCACAGTCATTGAGCACCGTGCTCGGGGCAGGCCTGATCGTCGGTTCGTTCTACGGTCTGGCGCCGCTGTATGCCTCGCAGCAAGGGTTGTCGACGGAGCAGGTCGGCCTGTTCATGGGGTGCTGCATCTTTGCCGGGTTGCTGGTGCAGTGGCCGTTGGGCTGGCTGTCCGACCGCTACGATCGGGCTGTGTTGATCCGCAGTTTCGCTTTCAGCCTGGCTCTGGCGGCATTGCCGTTGGCGATCATGCCGCAGGTGCCGCTGGAGATTCTGTTTGTCGCCGGTTTCGTCTGTTCGCTGGTGCAGTTCTGCCTGTATCCGTTGGCGGTCGCGTTCTCCAATGACCATGTCGAAGGCGATCGCAGGGTGTCCCTGACGGCAATGCTACTGGTGACCTACGGCGTTGGCGCGAGCATCGGGCCACTGGTGGCGGGCGTGCTGATGAAGTTGTTCGGCAGCCAGATGCTTTATGCGTTTTTCAGTTTCTTCGCGTTGGTCCTGGTGTGGCGGATTCGCCCGAAAGCGGTGACCAACCTGCATCAGGTGGAAGATGCGCCGCTGCATCACGTGGCCATGCCGGACAACATGACGAGTTCACCGCTGGTGGCCTGCCTCGACCCGCGTGTTGACGAGCAGGTGGTGCAGGATCAGATGCACAGTCCGGTGAGTACCGGGCCAGAGCCTGAATCAGAACCTGAAACTGTCACCGAAACTGAAACCGATCAGCCGCCGGAAGATCCTGATACAGGGCGGGACCCAAACCTCAGCGAAGTCAGGCCTTAAATTCCGGGCACAAAAAAACGGGCAGCCACCGTAAGGGCTGCCCGTTTTTTTGGCGCTCTGTCAGAGGTCGTCTTTGTCGAAGCGGCGGGCTTCGCGTTGCAACTGGTAGACGAAGCGTTCGACCTGACGCTGCACCAGTCCGCTCATGTTGTGGAAGCGAACGCCGGCGAAGGTGGTGGAAATCTTTTCTTCGAAGTGCAGATAACGCAATTCGACCGGAGCGGTCATTTTGCCAAAGGGCAGGTCGGCGCTGAAGCGGTCGTAAACCTGACCCAGTTGCAGGCTGCCAGTGATGTCGCCTTCGAAACGCAGTTTGCAGCCGGTCGCGGAAATATCCAGCAGTTTGCCGCTGATGGAGGCCTTGAGCTTTTCGCCGTCGAGGTTGACGTTGACCAGTTGTGCCAGCTTCAGTGCCGCACGGAACGCATTGCGGCGCTGGTGGTACACCACTTGATCGGGCAGGGCGCCGCGATAGCAGCGGCTGCCACCGGATTCGTCGATGTTCAATTGGCCGTTGCTTTCCCAGGCAATGCGTACGCCTTCGTGGAAGCCTTCGACCTTGAACGGTTCGCCCGCCAGCAGGTAGCGCTCGCCATCGCGTGGGATCATTTCGTCCAGGGCAATCATGTTGCTGTCACGGTCCAGATCCACCAGATAGCTCTGGAAGCGCTGGCTGCGCTCGTGGAACGTGATGATCAGCGGGTCATGGCTTTCGAGCAGCTGGCGCAGGTTGCCGGAGATTTCCAAGGGCGTGGAGAGCACCTTGGGTGGCTGCGGAGCATCATCCACGGTTAAGGCATTGGACACGGTTAATCAATCTCCAGACAAAATTTGACTACGGCTGGCCAGCATTTTGCCAGCATTTTTTGCGTCTTGGATAGAGCGGGCTCATCGAGCGGGCTAAGCCTGACTGAGCTGGCGTGGCTTGACAAGCTTGGAGAATGTTCCGCTGGCATCGTACAGCGCCGGGGTTTCACCGCCGGTGAGGATTTTCAGCTGGGTGGCCGTAGCGGCCTGCTGAGTGAGGATCGACTGACCGTTGTTGGCGTTGATGGCCTGGCACTGGGCCAGGAGATCGGTCAGCACGTCACTTTGCGCCAGCAACTGGTCGCCAATGCTCGACTGGCTGGCCAATTGCTCAAGACCGCCACGGTTGGTCGGCAGGTTGAGGCTGGCGAGAACTTCACTGCGCTTGCGGCCATGCTGTTCGAGCAGGACGACCAATGCCTGTTTCTGCGCCAGGATGTCCTCGAGCAATGGCATGTCGCGGCCATGCAATGCGAGGGACTCGGTCTGCAGCAATTCCAGCAAGTGTTGCGCTGGAGCAAAGTCGTCGGTGATCAGTTGCAGTAAATTAGTGTCGTGCATGGCTGGCCTTGGGTTTTAAGCGTCCAAAAGCCTGGCGCCGGCGTTGGCCTAGCGCTGGGCTTCGAAGTTGAGCAGTTTGCTGGCTACACGGTTGCTGTCGACCTTATAGCTGCCATCGGCAATCGCTGCTTTCAACTCGGCCACGCGGGCTTTGTCGACGGCAGGCTGATCGCGCAGCTTGTCAGTGACCTTCTGCAACTGTTGAGCCTCATCGCTGAGGTGTACCGATTCCCCGCTTTTGACGGTACCGGCCTGTTCGGCCGCGGACTCCAGCGCCGCGGATTTGCCGGCTTCGGCGCTTTCCTTGCTGGCGCTGGTACGTGTACTGCCCGTAAGGGACGAGGAGCTGTTCAAACGACTGAAATCGATGACCATGATAAAAAACCTCTGGGAATTTGGACGCTTGCCATGGTTTCGGCCATTCCCTGGAAAACTTTAGGTCCATTTATCAATGAACCTCGCGCGCGTCAGCGCTTGCCCTGCATGGAGCACAGTCTAGGGAACAGCCGCGGCAAGCGCCACATTCCGGTGAACCGAGAACCTTACATGGACACTTCTACCTGCCCCGGCGCCATGACCTGCGCCTTGATGACTCGCTGGGAGTTGAGGTTTTTCACCCGGATCTGTTCGCTCAGGCCGCCGTTTGACAGGGCTTCGCCCGGCATGCGCACGCTGAGCGTACCGCTGCGGGCGGTAATCACCACCTGATCACCCTTGCGGATGACCTCGGCCTGTTCGATGTGCACCAGGGTAATCACCTGGTCGGCGACCGTTGGTCGGGTCAGTCGCTGCCCGATCGCCTGATCAAGGGAGGTCAAGTAGCCCTGGCTGATCAGGCTGATATCGCGCTCGCGCAGGACCACGTCCCCGGGTTCGACAATGGCGGCGCGACGCAGTGGCCGGGCGGTGGTCACGACATCGCGAAACAGGCGGACTTGAGCGGGCACGAAGACGGTCCAGGGGGCGGCGCCCTCGCAGCGGACCTTGACCGTGACCCGTCCCAGCGGCTTGGGGCTCTCAAGGGTTGCTGTCAATTCCTTGTCGCACATGGGCATGTGCATGCGCGGATCGAGCGGGTTGACCTGAATCTCGTAGCGACCTTCCGTTTGACTGGTAGCCAGATAGTCTTCTACGGTGAATTCAAGAAAGCCCTGAGTGACGCCGATAAGCATGTCAGGCAAGGTAACCGCGTCAGCAAGGGCAGGGCTGCCAGCGTTGAACAGGCAAACAGCCGCCAGCACGCCGAGCAATTTGCGGCAGGGTGTGGTCAGGCGTCGAAAAAATGTCGGTTCTGTGTTCATAACGATTAAAAAAGCAAGCGCCGTGCCGTTTAGTGATGAAGGCGCGTCGCAACAACACTTGGCGTTGGTGTAGGAGTCTGGGCATGGCTGGTGTAATGGATTCGGTAAACCAGCGCACGCAACTGGTGGGGCAGAATCGCCTGGAGCTGTTGTTGTTCCGTCTCGACGGCCAGCAGCTGTACGGGATCAACGTGTTCAAGGTTCGGGAGGTGCTGCAATGCCCCCAACTGACGCTGATGCCCAAATCCAGTCCTGTCGTGTGCGGTGTGGCGAACATCCGGGGGGCGACCATACCGATCCTTGATCTGGCGATGGCGACCGGCTCCGGTGCTTTGAAGGACAAGAACAATCCCTTCGTGATCATCACGGAGTACAACACCAAGACCCAGGGTTTCCTGGTCCGCTCGGTGGAACGCATCGTCAACATGAACTGGGAGGAGATCCATCCGCCGCCCAAGGGCACCGGGCGCGATCACTACCTGACGGCAGTGACGCGGGTTGACAATCAGTTGGTCGAAATCATCGACGTCGAGAAGGTGCTGGCAGAAGTGGCGCCGACGCCGGAAGCGATTTCCGTGGGTGTGGTGGATGTCGAAACCCAGCACAAGGCACTTTCGTTGCGTGTGCTGACGGTCGATGACTCGTCGGTGGCGCGCAAGCAGGTCACGCGTTGTTTGCAAACGGTCGGCGTCGAAGTGGTGGCGTTGAACGACGGTCGGCAAGCGCTGGATTACCTGCGCAAACTGGTCGATGAGGGCAAGAAACCGGAAGAAGAGTTCCTGATGATGATTTCCGACATCGAGATGCCGGAGATGGACGGGTACACACTGACGGCGGAAATCCGCAACGACCCGCGCATGCAAAAGCTTCATATCATCCTGCATACTTCGTTGTCGGGGGTTTTCAACCAGGCGATGGTCAAGAAGGTCGGTGCCGATGACTTCCTGGCCAAATTCCGTCCTGATGACCTGGCATCCCGGGTAGTCGACCGGATCAAGGCTGCAGATATCAGCTAGGGGCCTGCACCCCTGGCAGTCAACACGATTTAAGAGGCGGCATCATTGTCTACGGGTAATTTGGATTTCGAACAGTTCCGGGTGTTCCTGGAAAAAGCCTGTGGCATTTTGCTCGGTGAAAACAAGCAGTACCTGGTCTCCAGCCGTCTCAACAAACTGATGGAACAGCAAGGCATCAAGTCTCTGGGGGAGCTGGTTCAGCGCATGCAGACCCAGCCGCGCAGCGGTTTGCGCGAGCAGGTGGTAGACGCCATGACCACCAACGAAACCCTGTGGTTTCGTGACACCTACCCGTTTGAAGTCTTGAAGAACAAGGTACTGCCCGAAGCGATCAAGGCCAGTCCCGGCCAGCGCCTGCGCATCTGGTCGGCGGCGTGCTCCTCAGGCCAGGAACCGTATTCGCTGTCGATGTCCATCGACGAGTTCGAGCGGGTCAACATGGGCCAGTTGCGGATGGGCGTGCAGATTGTTGCCACCGACCTGTCCGGCACCATGCTGACCAACTGCAAGACTGGCGAGTACGACAGCCTGGCCATCGGCCGTGGTCTGTCGCCAGAGCGCCTGCAGCGTTATTTCGACCCGAAAGGGCCGGGGCGCTGGGCGATCAAGGCGCCGATCAAGAGCCGGGTGGAGTTCCGTTCCTTCAACCTGCTGGACAGCTACGCGAGCCTGGGCAAGTTCGATATCGTGTTCTGCCGCAACGTGCTGATCTACTTCTCCGCCGAGGTGAAGAAGGACATCCTGTTGCGCATCCACAGTACGTTGAAGCCGGGGGGGTACCTGTTCCTCGGTGCTTCCGAAGCGCTGAACGGTTTGCCGGATCATTACCAGATGGTCCAGTGCAGCCCGGGGATCATTTACCAAGCGAAGTGATTTTTGCGGGTGTCATCGAAAAAGGGAGTCCTCATGGACTCCCTTTTTTTATGCCTGCCGATATCCCGCTAACAGCGCATACACCTGTAGGAGCGAGCTTGCTCGCGATGGTGTGTCAGCGGACACGGGTGTTGATCAATCTTGCATCGCGAGCAAGCTCGCTCCTACAGGGATGGCGGTGTCCTTTGGATTGGAGGAAGCGGCAGAAAAGCGGCATACGGCGGAAAACCGTTGCCGCTTTTCTGGCATTGCCGCGTTGCCATGACCGGCAAAGCCCCGGTTTCCGGGCTTTTTTGAATTGGCATGGGGCTTGCTAAGTTGATCCTACGAAAAATCAGGTCACCCGAAGGTTTCCCGACATGAGCATCAGCTTCGATAAAGCGCTCGGTATCCACGAACAAGCCCTGGGCTTCCGCGCCCAGCGTGCCGAAGTCCTGGCCAACAACATCGCCAACGCCGATACCCCGAACTACAAGGCTCGGGATCTGGAC
Organism: Pseudomonas sp. WT-JTC; assembly: GCF_056711565.1. Lineage (NCBI taxonomy): Bacteria > Pseudomonadati > Pseudomonadota > Gammaproteobacteria > Pseudomonadales > Pseudomonadaceae > Pseudomonas > Pseudomonas sp. WT-JTC. The sequence continues at coordinate 5,152,133 of NZ_CM160042.1, read as the reverse complement.
TTCTCGAAAGTGCTCGCCGAGCAGAACGAGAAAACCAAAAACGGCACGTTCGCCTTGAACATGACCAACAGCCGTCATATCGAAGCTGAAGGTCTGGGCAATGGCGATGAGTCGTTGCTGTATCGCACGCCGATGCAACCGTCGATCGACCAGAACACCGTGGATGCTCAGCTGGAGCAGTCGAACTACGCGGAAAACGCGATCGGCTTCCAGGCCAGCTTCACCCTGCTCAACAGCAAATTCAAAGGGCTGGTATCAGCCCTGCGCGGAGAGTAAGCCATGTCTCTATCCAGTGTTTTCAACATTGCCGGTAGCGGCATGAGTGCGCAGACCACGCGTTTGAACACCGTCGCTTCGAACATCGCCAACGCCGAGACCGTCTCGTCGAGCATCGATCAGACCTACCGCGCGCGCCACCCGGTGTTCGCCACCATGTTCCAGGGCGGCCAGAGCGGCGGCAGCGACTCGCTGTTCCAGAGCCAGGACGCTGCCGGGCAGGGCGTGCAGGTACTGGGTGTGGTCGAAGACCAGAGCAACCTCGAGGCGCGCTACGAGCCGAACCATCCGGCGGCCGATGCCAAGGGCTACGTCTACTACCCGAACGTCAACGTGGTTGAAGAAATGGCCGACATGATTTCCGCGAGCCGTTCGTTTCAGACCAACGCCGAAATGATGAACACCGCCAAAACCATGATGCAGAAGGTCCTGACCCTCGGTCAGTGATAAGGGGCGACTCAGATGAGTGTTACCGATTCCACCAGTGGTTTGAGCCTCAACGACATCCTGGCCAACTCCTCGATCAAGACCAACACCACGACTGACGGCCTCGCGTCGGCAGCCGGCAGCGCCACGGGCAACAAGGCCCTGGGCAAGGATGCGTTCCTGCAGTTGCTGGTGACCCAGCTGAAAAACCAGAACCCGCTGGAGCCCCAGGACAACGGCGCGTTCGTGGCCCAGCTGGCGCAGTTCAGTAGCCTGGAAGGCATTACCACGCTCAACAACACCGTGAGCGGCCTGGCCAGCAACTACAACTCGTCCCAGGCACTGCAGGCGTCGTCGCTGGTGGGCCGTTCGGTCATCGCACCGGGCGACAAGGCCGTGGTCGATACCACCAAGAGCCTCAGCGGCACGGTGGTGGTTCCGTCTTCGGTGGCGTCCGCCACCCTGAAGATCACCGACTCCAGCGGCAAGACCGTGCGCACCATCGACCTCGGTTCGCAGAAGGCCGGCAATGCCAGCTTCATCTGGGACGGCAAGAACGATGCGGGTGAGACGGTACCTGCGGGCACCTACACGTTCGGTGCCACCACCACGATCGATGGCAAGTCCGTCGCGTTGATCACCAACCTGCCCGCGACCGTCAACAGCGTGACCATCAGCCAGACCGGCGGTGAGTTGATGCTCAATCTGGCCGGGCTGGGCAGCGTTGCCCTGTCCAAAGTTCAAACCATTGGTATGTAGAGCCGACTAACACGGCACAAAGGAGTGATGATGTCTTTCAATATCGGCCTTAGCGGTCTCTATGCAGCCAACAAACAACTGGACGTGACCGGCAACAACATCGCCAACGTCGCGACCACCGGTTTCAAATCGTCCCGTGCAGAATTCGAAGACGTGTACTCGGCGACCCGCCTGGGCACTGGCAGCAAGACCGTCGGCAACGGCGTGCGCCTGTCCAACGTTTCCCAGCAGTTCGGCCAGGGTGACGTGAACAACACCGGCAACGTGCTCGACATGGGTATCCAGGGCAATGGCTTTTTTGTCCTGAGCAACAACGGCTCGCTGACCTACACCCGTGCCGGTACGTTCAAGACTGACAAGGACGGCTACGTCACCAACAGCGACGGCACTGCCCGCCTGCAAGGTTATGGTGTGGACTCCAACGGCAAGATCGTCAACGGCGTGCTGACCGACCTGCGGATCGATACCTCCAACCTGGCGCCGAAGTCCACCAACCTGGTTTCGTCGACCATCAACCTGAACTCCACGTCGCCGGTGATCGACCAGACAGTGGCTGCCAACAAGTTCGATCCGTCCAAGACTGCGACGTTCACCAAGTCGTTCAGTACCCCGGTTTTCGATACTCAGGGTAACCAGCACCCTATGGATCAATACATGGTCAAGACCGGGCCGAACACCTGGGATACCTACACCCTGATCGATGGTCGCAATCCTGACGGCAGCGATCCCAAGGTGACCGCGCCGATTCCTTCGACCATGACGTTCGACTCTTCCGGCAAACTGGTCTCGGTCAGCACGCCGGTGCCACCGACCGTGCCGCCAACCGTCCCGACACCCGCGCCGATCATCAGCAGCGACCTGAAAATCAGTAACTGGACGCCGGGTACCGTGACCAATGGCGTATGGACAGCCAACGGTGCTGCCGCCGACCCGGCCGGTGTGACCATTTCCATGGCCAACACCACCCAGTTCAACGCCGATACCGCACGTTCGATTCCTTCGCAGAACGGTTACGCCACTGGCCAGATCACCAACCTGACCATCGACGGCAGCGGCGTGCTGCTGGCCAACTTCAGCAACAACCAGACCAAGCCGATCGGCCAGATTTCCCTGGCCAGCTTCACCAACGAGCAAGGCCTGCAGCCGGTAGGTGGCACCAGCTGGAAAGAAACCTATGCGTCGGGCATCCCGGGCTACGATGCGCCGGAAACCGGCACCCTGGGGTCGATCGTTTCCAACTCTCTGGAAGAGTCCAACGTCAACCTGACCAACGAACTGGTCGACCTGATCAAGGCGCAGAGCAACTATCAGGCGAACGCCAAGACCATCTCCACCCAGAGCACCATCATGCAGACCATCATTCAGATGACTTGATGCTGGGTCGCGCTGTATGAAAAGCCCCTCGATAGAGGGGCTTTTTTGTGGCCTGAGGTTTGGTGTTGGATGTGATGCGCTCCTGTAGGAGCGAGCCTGCTCGCGATGGACTTAAGAACGCCGTGTTTAACCAGTCAGCACGCGTTATCGTTAGCGCCCATCGCGAGCGAGCTCGCTCCTACAGTCGATGGTGTTTATCCAGGAAAAACCTGGCCCCCTGTAGGAGCGAGCCTGCTCGCGATGGACTTAAGAGCGCCACGTTTAACCAGTCAGCACGCGTTATCGTTAGCGCCCATCGCGAGCGAGCTCGCTCCTACAGTCGATGGTGTTTATCCAGGAAAAACCTGGCCCCCTGTAGGAGCGAGCCTGCTCGCGATGGACTTAAGAGCGCCACGTTTAACCAGTCAGCACGCGTTATCGTTAGCGCCCATCGCGAGCGAGCTCGCTCCTAAAGTCGATGGTGTTTATCCAGGAAAAACCTGGCCCCCTGTAGGAGCGAGCCTGCTCGCGATGGACTTAAGAGCGCCACGTTTAACCAGTCAGCACGCGTTATCGTTAGCACCCATCGCGAGCGAGCTCGCTCCTACAGTCGATGGTGTTTATCCAGGAAAAACCTGGCCCCCTGTAGGAGCGAGCCTGCTCGCGATGGACTTAAGAGCGCCACGTTTAACCAGTCAGCACGCGTTATCGTTAGCGCCCATCGCGAGCAAGCTCGCTCCTACAGTCGATGGTGTTTATCCAGGAAAAAACCGGCCCTTTGTAGGAGCGAGCTTGCTCGCGATGGACTAAAAGGCGCCGCGTTTAACCAGTCAGCACGCGTTATCGTTAGCGCCCATCGCGAGCAAGCTCGCTCCTACAGTCGATGGTGTTTATCCAGGAAAAAACCGGCCCTTTGTAGGAGCGAGCTTGCTCGCGATGGACTAAAAGGCGCCGCGTTTAACCAGTCAGCACGCGTTATCGTTAGCGCCCATCGCGAGCAAGCTCGCTCCTACAGTCGATGGTGTTTATCCAGGAAAAACCTGGCCCCCTGTAGGAGCGAGCCTGCTCGCGATGGACTTAAGAGCGCCACGTTTAACCAGTCAGCACGCGTTATCGTTAGCGCCCATCGCGAGCAAGCTCGCTCCTACAGTCGATGGTGTTTATCCAGGAAAAACCTGGCCCTTTGTAGGAGCGAGCTTGCTCGCGATGGACTAAAAGGCGCCGCGTTTAACCAGTCAGCGCGCGTTATCGTTAGCGCCCATCGCGAGCGAGCTCGCTCCTACAGGCAGGTAAAAGAAAACCCCCGACAAGCCGAAGGCCTGTCGGGGGGTTTTGTGTTACCGGCTCAGCTTATTGGCAAGCTTCGCAATCCGGCTCGTCGATGGCGCAAGCCTTCGGCACTGGAGCAGGGCCGGCTGGCGCTGCCAGGACCGAATCTTCACCGTGGTTGCCACCGCTGGAAACAGCGTTCAGCTTGCCGGTGTTGATGGTCGACTTCTCGGTGCTGGTCGCAGCCAGGGCACGGAGGTAGTAAGTGGTCTTCAGACCGCGGTACCAGGCCATGCGGTAGGTCACGTCCAGCTTCTTGCCCGAAGCGCCGGCGATGTACAGGTTCAGCGATTGAGCCTGGTCGATCCACTTCTGACGACGGCTGGCGGCGTCGACGATCCACTTGGTGTCCACTTCGAATGCAGTCGCGTAGAGCTCTTTGAGTTCTTGCGGGATGCGCTCGATCTGCTGCACCGAACCGTCGTAGTACTTCAGGTCGTTGATCATGACCGAGTCCCACAGGTCGCGAGCCTTCAGGTCGCGAACCAGGTACGGGTTGATCACGGTGAATTCGCCCGACAGGTTCGATTTCACATACAGGTTCTGGTAGGTCGGTTCGATCGACTGCGACACGCCGGTGATGTTGGCGATGGTCGCGGTCGGTGCGATGGCCATGATGTTCGAGTTACGAATGCCTTTCTGTACACGGGCGCGAACCGGTGCCCAGTCCAGGGTTTCGTTCAGGTCGACATCGATGTACTTCTGGCCGCGAGCCTCGATCAGGATCTGTTGCGAATCCAGCGGCAGGATGCCTTTGGACCACAGCGAACCGTTGAAGGTCTCGTACGCGCCACGCTCGTCGGCCAGGTCGCAGGAAGCCTGGATCGCGTAGTAGCTGACCGCTTCCATCGACTTGTCGGCGAACTCTACGGCAGCGTCGGAACCGTAAGGAATGTGCTGCAGGTACAGCGCATCCTGGAAGCCCATGATGCCCAGGCCGACCGGACGGTGCTTGAAGTTGGAGTTCTTCGCTTGCGGCACCGAGTAGTAGTTGATGTCGATCACGTTGTCGAGCATGCGCACGGCGGTGTTCACGGTGCGTTGCAGCTTGGCGGTGTCCAGCTTGCCGTCGACGATGTGGTTCGGCAGGTTGATCGAGCCCAGGTTGCAAACGGCGATCTCGTCCTTGTTGGTGTTCAAGGTGATCTCGGTGCACAGGTTCGAGCTGTGGACCACGCCGACGTGCTGCTGCGGGCTGCGCAGGTTGCACGGGTCTTTGAAAGTCAGCCATGGGTGGCCGGTTTCGAACAGCATGGACAGCATCTTGCGCCACAGGTCTTTGGCCTGGATGGTCTTGAACAGCTTGACCTTGCCCGGGTACTCGGTGAGGGCTTCGTAGTACTCGTAGCGCTCTTCGAAGGCCTTGCCGGTCAGGTCGTGCAGGTCCGGCACTTCGGACGGCGAGAACAGGGTCCACTTGCCGTCATCGAAGACGCGCTTCATGAACAGGTCAGGGATCCAGTTGGCGGTGTTCATGTCGTGGGTACGACGGCGGTCATCACCGGTGTTCTTGCGCAGCTCGATGAACTCTTCGATGTCCATGTGCCAGGTTTCCAGGTAGGCACACACAGCGCCTTTGCGCTTGCCACCCTGGTTAACGGCAACGGCGGTGTCGTTGACGACTTTCAAGAACGGCACGACGCCCTGGGATTTGCCGTTGGTGCCCTTGATGTACGAACCCAGCGCACGAACCGGCGTCCAGTCGTTGCCCAGGCCGCCAGCGAATTTCGACAGCATGGCGTTGTCGTGGATCGCGTGGTAGATGCCCGACAGGTCATCCGGCACGGTGGTCAGGTAGCAGCTCGACAGCTGTGGACGCAGGGTACCGGCGTTGAACAGGGTTGGAGTCGACGCCATGTAGTCGAAGGACGACAGCAGGTTGTAGAACTCGATCGCGCGGTCTTCACGGGCTTTCTCTTCGATCGCCAAGCCCATGGCCACACGCATGAAGAAGATCTGCGGCAGTTCGAAACGCACGCCATCCTTGTGGATGAAGTAGCGGTCGTACAGGGTTTGCAGGCCCAGGTAGGTGAATTGCTGGTCGCGCTCGTGGTTGATTGCCTTGCCCAGTTTTTCCAGGTCGAATTCGGCCAGCACAGGGTTCAGCAGTTCGAACTCGATGCCTTTGGCGACGTAGGCCGGCAGTGCCTTGGCGTACAGGTCGGCCATTTCGTGGTGGGTGGCGCTTTCGGCCACGCCGAGGAAGCCCAGGCCTTCGGCGCGCAGGGTGTCCATCAGCAGGCGCGCGGTCACGAACGAGTAGTTCGGCTCGCGTTCAACCAGGGTACGGGCAGTCATCACCAGGGCGGTGTTGACGTCGTTCAGGGCCACGCCGTCGTACAGGTTCTTCAGGGTTTCGCGCTGGATCAGGTCGCCGTCGACTTCTTCCAGGCCTTCGCACGCTTCGGTGACGATGGTGTTCAGGCGGCCCATGTCCAGCGGCGCCAGGCTGCCGTCGGCACGGGTGATGCGGATCGACGGGTGAGCGTTGACCGCTTCTTCGGCCGGCGCACGCACGGCACGTTCCTTGGAGCGGGCATCACGGTAGATCACGTAGTCGCGAGCCACTTTCTGCTCGCCGGCACGCATCAGGGCCAGTTCGACCTGGTCCTGGATTTCTTCGATGTGGATGGTGCCGCCCGATGGCATGCGACGCTTGAAGGTCGCGGTGACCTGTTCGGTCAGGCGGGCAACGGTGTCGTGGATTCGCGACGAGGCGGCAGCGGTGCCGCCCTCAACTGCGAGAAACGCTTTGGTGATGGCGACGGTGATTTTGTCATCGGTGTAGGGAACGACAGTGCCGTTACGCTTGATCACGCGCAGTTGGCCAGGCGCGGTGGCGGACAGATCCGAATTCGAATCAGCGGCCGGCGGCAAGGTGCCCTGCGGGTTCTCGCGAGTTGTGTCGGTTTGCATGGGGGAGTGTCTCCACATTCTCTATGTTTGTTTGGGCACCATCACGGTGCCCACCGTTCCGTCCTGAAGCACTACAACCGGCGAGCGCCGGGCATAACAACTTCGGGACAGTAGGAAGGGGGCTTTATCGGGCGCCGCTTCCATGCCGAAGTCTTTGGTCTCACGCCTTGGGCCTGAAACCGGGATCCATTGCAGGTGACAGTCGGGACTGCAACACCCGTACCGTTTTCGCCACTCGGGGCCGAAATACAGTAGCCATCCGCACGCGCGTTTTGGTCTTTCGAAAATACGTTTGGTTCAACCGGACAGAGGCAATAATAGCGCTTGAAATTGGTGTCTGGTTTGTGTTTGGTTTTTTGCGCAAAACCCCATATCTAGGGTTTTTTTAGCGCCGGGCTACAAGATAATGCGTTTTAGGGGGGGATTGCAACGTACTACCTGTGGATAAACCTGTGCGTAAATTGTGTGTGAAAGAGGGAACCGGCGTGTAGGCCGCGACACTGCTGGACCGGACCTTTTTTCAGCAATTTTCTACGATCGAAAATGCTCGTTCGGATTTTTAAGGGCGCGAACCCTATCACAAAAAACCCTGTTGTCCGAACGCATTTACCCGCTTGTGTTCTCGACGGGCGGCGTTTATACAATCGGCCCAGCGTGTATACATATTTATCTTCCCGAATCATTACAAAAAGACGGGCGGATCCTTCCTTATTAGTGTTTTTGGCAAGCAGAGGTCACCCGTGGAGCAAGAAGCCTGGCAGGTATTGATTGTGGAGGACGACCAGCGACTGGCCGAACTGACCCGCGATTACCTGGAAGCCAATGGCCTGCGTGTATCGATCGAAGGCGATGGAGCGCTTGCTGCGAACCGCATCATCAAGGAGCAACCGGACCTGGTGATCCTCGACCTGATGCTCCCCGGTGAAGATGGCCTGAGCATTTGCCGCAAGGTCCGCGCCCGATATGACGGCCCGATCCTGATGCTCACCGCCCGCACCGATGACGCTGACCAGATTCTCGGCCTGGACCTGGGGGCTGACGACTACGTGTGCAAACCGGTACGCCCGCGTCTGCTGCTGGCGCGCATCCAGGCCTTGCTGCGTCGCAGTGAAGCGCCCGAAGTCGCCCCGGAAAAACAGCGGCGCCTGCAGTTCGGCCCGCTGATCGTCGACAACGCCTTGCGCGAAGCCTGGTTGCAGGGCAACGGCATCGAGCTGACCAGCGCCGAATTCGACTTGCTCTGGCTATTGGTGGCCAATGCCGGTCGCATCCTCTCCCGGGAGGAAATCTTTACCGCACTGCGGGGCATCGGCTATGACGGCCAGGACCGCTCCATCGATGTGCGCATCTCGCGCATCCGCCCGAAGATCGGCGATGATCCGGAGCATCCACGGCTGATCAAGACCGTGCGCAGCAAAGGCTATCTGTTCGTTCCCGAGGCTTGCGTAGACCAGACCCTGTGAATTCGATCTTCCTGCGCATCTATGGCGGCATGTGTGCCGCGCTGATTCTGGTGGCGGTGCTCGGTGTGCTGGCGTTGCACCTGCTCAATCAGGTGCGCAGCGAGCAATACCGCGAGCGCCTGGCCCACGGCACGTTTTCGCTGATGGCCGACAACCTGCAACCGATGAACCAGACCGAGCGTCACCGGGCCTTGCTGGTGTGGGAGCGGCTGCTGGGCATTCCGCTGGCGCTGAAAACCTTTACCGAGACTGACCTCGACCTGACCCAGCGCACTCGTGTGTTGCGCGGCCAGGCATTGGTGGAACAGACCGGGCCGCACGCGGCGAAGGTGTACAAGCTGGTCAGCGACAAGGAGCAGTTGATGCTCACCGGGGAAGTGCAGCAGATCAGCGAACAACTGGCCCGGGCGACCATCTACCTGTTGACCGATGAACTGGTGCGGACTCCGGTAGCCGACCAGCCCTTGCGCCTGGCGCAATTGAAGGAGAGCAAGGGCTTCGGCTTCGAGCTGCGCCTGGTCACGGTTGACGAGGCGGACATGGACGAAGACCAGAGCCGCCGGGTGTCCGAGGGCGATACGGTGATGGCGCTGGGCAAGGGGGGCGATTCGATTAGGGTGTTTGCCGGCATGGTCGGCACGCCGTGGGTCCTGGAAATCGGCCCGTTGTACCAGATGAATCCTTATCCCCCGGAATGGCTGGTGCTGATCGCCGCGCTGGGCCTGACGCTGATCGGCCTGATCGTTTATCTGTTGGTGCGTCAGCTCGAGCGCCGCTTGCGTGGCCTGGAGGCCGCGGCCACGCGCATCGCCAAGGGCAGCCTGGAAACCCGCGTGCCGGCGCGCGGCGCGGATTCCGTAGGGCGCCTGGCCTCGGCCTTCAACGGCATGGCTGAACACCTGCAACAGTTGCTGGCGATCCAGCGTGAACTGGTGCGCGCGGTGTCCCACGAATTGCGCACGCCGGTGGCGCGCCTGCGCTTTGGCCTGGAGATGATCGGCTCGGCCACCACGCCACAAGCCCTGGAAAAATACTGCCAGGGCATGGATCACGACATCGAGGACCTCGACCGGCTGGTCGACGAGATGCTGACCTACGCGCGGCTCGAACAGGGTTCTCCGGCGCTGAACTTTCAGCGGATCGATCTGGATGCCTTGGTCAATCAAGTGATTGAAGAGCTGGCGCCGTTGCGCGCCGACGTCACGGTACAGCGCGGGTTGTGCCTGTCGGCAGCCGATAACGACGATGCCTGGGTCGAGGCCGAACCGCGTTATCTGCACCGGGCGATCCAGAATCTGGTGAGCAATGCCATGCGCCATGCGCAATCACGGGTGACCATCAGCTATCAGGTGGGGCAGCAGCGATGCCGGGTGGATATCGAGGATGACGGGCCGGGGGTGCCGGAGTCGGCATGGGAGAAGATCTTTACACCGTTCCTGCGTCTCGACGACAGCCGTACCCGTGCTTCTGGAGGCCATGGGTTAGGCCTGTCCATTGTGCGACGCATCATCCATTGGCATGGCGGGCGGGCGTTGATCGGCAAGAGCAAAAGCCTGGGTGGTGCGTGTTTCAGTTTGAGTTGGCCGCGGAATCAGGAGAAACGCTGAGATTTTCGGTGAATGTTCAACCGCTTTCGCGAGCAAGCCCGCTCCCACATTGGGCTTTGTGAACACTACAGATCCAGTGTGGGAGCGGGCTTGCTCGCGAAGGGGCCCTGCCATGCGCAAAAAAACTCAGGCCCTGATGCTGACCAGACTCAACAACTGCCCATCCTTGACCCCGAACTGCGCATCCAGCTCGGTGCCGTTGCGCCATTCGCGGGACAGATCGGTGAGCAGCCGCAACCGCACCTCTCCCGACTCAGACCACTCCAGCACTTCGGCGTGTTCGAAATAAAACCGTTGCTGAACGATCGGATAGAGCGCCTTGAACAGGCTTTCCTTGACCGAGAAAGTCAGGGTGACCAACAACGCCCGTAGATCGTGATCACCGGCCGCCATGCGCTGTAGCTCCGGCGGATTGAGGATTTCCCCGGCCAGGCGTTCGGCCCGATCGGCATTGAGCAGGACTTCCAGATCCATGCCCAGGCCGCGCCAATGGCTTTTGTTCGCGACAATCGCCGCGGCCCGGCCAGTGCTATGGGTGATCGAGCCAGTGATATGGGCAGGCCAGACCGGTGCCCGGTCTTCACCGATGGCCGGAATGTAGCCCAGGCCTTCGAGCCGCTGTAACGCGGCCCGCGCGCACACCCGCCCGGCGAGAAACTCCGCCTGCCGTTTGGCGACAGAGCGCTGAATGCTCGCCGGTGCCTCCACAGCACTGCGCTGAAAGTCATCGCTGGCCAGTCGGGAGCTATCGAAATGAGTGCTCAGCAGGACCGTATCGGGCAGCACAAACGGCAGCGGCCAATGGTCATCGAGGGGGGTGCAGCAGACGGGCAGGGCATGAGTGGAGTTCATGCGGGGCATTTTGCCGGGTTGCCCTGGGGCTGGGTAGTAGCAGACGGCTTTTGTGGCGAGGGGGCTTGCCCCCTCGCCACAAATATCAGGGTTAACCAAAGATCCTTTTGAAGAACGCCTGCATGTCCGCCCAGGATTTTTCATCCGCAGTCTTGTTGTAGCCAATGTCCGGCCCGCCATGATCGCCATGGCCAAGTCGATCGGCATCCGGGTTGGTGAAGCCATGCCTGGCGCCGTCGAGGCTGACGAATCTGTAGTCGGCGCCGGCCTTGTCCATCTCGCTCTTGAAAGCCGTGATGTTTTCCTGGGTGACGATGCTGTCCAGTGCTCCGTGCTCCACAAGGATCTTCGCCTTGACGCTGCCTGGCGTTGCCGGTGTATTGGTCGTCAGCGCGCCATGGAAACTCACCACGCCTGCCAATGGCACGCCCTGTCTTGCGGCATTGAGCACCACGCCACCACCGAAGCAGTAGCCGATGGCGGCGATTTTATGCGGATCGGTTTGCGGTTGTTGCTTGAGCAGGTCGAGCCCGGCCTGAAACCTCGCGCTCGACACGGCACTGTCTTTTGCCACGGCTTGCATGAAGGCCATGGCGTCTTTGGGGTGCTCGGTGTTTTTGCCGTCACCGTACATGTCAATGGCCAGGGCGCTGTAGCCCAGGCCGGCAAGGTCACGGGCGCGGCGCTTGGCGTAGTCGTTGAGTCCCCACCATTCATGCACCACCACGACGCCGGGGCGCGGACCCTTGAGGGCATCGTCGTAGGCGTAATAGCCGATCATTTTCGTGCCATCGGCACTCTGGTAGGGGATTTCCCGGGTCTGGATGGCAGCCTGGCTGAGCCCGCTCAAGGCCAACAGGAGGACGGCGAAGAACATGCGCATGATCGGAACTCCTCTTGAAAAGTGTCGAAACATTCGGGAGGGGGCGGTTCAGCCCGGGTTCAGAGTGCGTTCAGGGGGAGTTCAGGGCTCGGTGCGTAACCTTGCCCCGTACCCAATAAACAAACGGCACATGAGGACACTCCCAATGACTGGATTCAAAAAACTGCTTCTGGCATTCACTGTACTGGGCGCAAGCACCGCAGCCTTCGCATCCGACGATAACTTTGCCAGCATTACTCTTGGACAGACCAGCGACAAGGTCAAAAAGTCCCACGCCCTGAACGACAACCTGAACCATCCGAACGCCGATGGCGTGATCGGCAAGGACACCACCTGGGGTGTCCGTCTGGGCCAGCAAAACACCAAGGGCCGGTACTACGCCACTTACGACAATGTGTCGGGCTCGCACAACGGCATTAAACTGCGTCAGGAAAACCTCCTGGGCAGCTACGATCTGTTTTACCCGGTGGGCGGTAGCACCAGGCTGTTCGGTGGTGCCACGGCCGGCCTGACCAAAATGACTCAGGAGTCGCCAGGCTTCAGCCGCGACAGCGATATCGGTTACGCCATCGGCGCCCAGGCGGGTGTGCTGCAACAGGTTTCGCAGAACACCTCGGTTGAACTGGGTTACCGTTACCTGCGCAGCAACGCCAGCACCGAGATGAGTCAGCGTGGTGGCAGCAAGCGGGGTTCGCTGGACCTGACCAGCAGCGCCCAGACTTACCTGTCCGCCAACTACGCTTTCTGACAAGCGTTTCGCGAGCGGCCTGTGCCGGATCAACCCGAGTGGCTGGTCCGGCATTGCCATGTTAGCTATCGAGGTGCGACGTTGTGCCTCTGGAGATGTTGATTTGCCCGGGAGAGCGTTATGAAACTGCTGGTCGTCGAAGATGAAGCGCTGCTTCGTCATCACCTGAAAACCCGCCTGACGGAGAGCGGCCATGTGGTCGAGTCCGTGGCCAACGGCGAGGAGGCGCTGTATCAGACCGCGCAGTTCAACTTTGACCTGGCGGTGATCGACCTCGGTCTGCCGGGCATGAGCGGTCTCGACCTGATCCGGCAGTTGCGCTCAGGTGGCAAAACTTTCCCGATCCTGATCCTCACCGCGCGAGGCAACTGGCAGGACAAGGTCGAAGGCCTGGCCGCCGGTGCCGACGATTACGTGGTCAAGCCGTTTCAGTTCGAAGAACTGGAGGCTCGCCTGAATGCCTTGCTGCGCCGCTCCAGCGGCTTCACCCAGTCGACCATCGTTGCTGGTCCGTTGCTGCTGGACCTGAACCGCAAGCAGGCATCCCTCGACGATCAGCCGTTGGCACTGACCGCGTATGAGTACCGCATTCTCGAATACCTGATGCGTCACCATCAGCAAGTGGTGCCCAAGGACCGCTTGATGGAGCAGCTCTATCCGGATGATGACGAGCGTGATCCGAATGTGATCGAGGTGCTGGTCGGTCGTCTGCGCCGCAAACTGGAGGGGCCGGGCGGGTTCAAACCGATCGATACCGTGCGCGGCCTGGGCTACCTGTTCAATGAGCGTTGCACTTGATCCGTTCGCTGCGCATCCGCTTGATGCTCGCCGCCACGCTGTTGGCGGTGTTGTTCATGCTGGCGTTGCTGCCGGCGATGCAGGGGGCCTTCAGCCTGGCGTTGCAAGACTCCATCGAGCAGCGTCTGGCATCGGACGTGACTACGTTGATCTCTGCCGCCCGGGTGGAGAACAACAGCCTGCAGATGCCGGAGCAGCTGCCCGACGAACGCTTCAACCTCACCGACAGCCGATTGCTCGGCTACATCTATGACCGTGAGGGGCATCTGGTCTGGCGTTCGAAGGCGACCCGGGAAGAACACATCAATTACAAGCCGCGCTACGACGGACGTGGCAACGAGTTTGCGCGGATCCGTGAAGCCAATGGCCAGGAGTTCTTCGTCTACGACGTCGAGGTCAAGTTGCTCGGTGGCAAAAGCGCAGCCTTCAGCATCGTGGCGCTGCAGCCGGTTCGTGAGTACGAACTGACCCTGGAAGGCCTGCGAGAAAATCTCTATCTGGGTTTTGGCGCGGCACTGCTGGTGCTGCTGGCGTTGTTGTGGATCGGACTGACCTGGGGCCTGCAGGCATTGCGGCGCTTGAGCCAGGAACTGGATCAGATCGAAGGTGGCACCCGCGAAAGCCTCAGTGAGGAACATCCCCGGGAATTGCTGCGCCTCACCGGTTCTCTCAACCGGTTGCTGCACAGTGAGCGTGAGCAGCGCAGTCGCTACCGTGATTCCCTCGATGACCTGGCCCATAGCCTGAAAACGCCGCTGGCGGTGTTGCAAGGCGTCAGCGAAGACCTGGCCCTGCGTCCGGAGGATCGCGATCAGGCCTGGGTTCTGCAAACCCAGATCGAACGCATGAGCCAGCAGATCAGCTACCAGTTGCAGCGCGCCAGCCTGCGCAAAAGCGGTCTGGTACGTCATCAGGTGCGTTTGCACCCGGTGCTGAAAAGCCTGTGCGACACGCTGGACAAGGTTTATCGCGACAAGCGCGTGCACGTCGCGTTCGACCTGCCCGACCCGTGCTACGTACCGATCGAGCAGGGCGCTCTATTGGAGATGATGGGCAACCTGCTGGAAAACGCCTATCGCCTGTGCCTGGGCGAAATACGCATCAGCGTGCGCGAAACCCTTGGCGGCATCGAGTTGTGTGTCGAGGACGACGGCCCCGGCGTACCACAGGATCAACGCGCACGGATTCTCGAGCGCGGCGAGCGCCTGGACCGTCAGCACCCGGGGCAGGGCATCGGCCTGGCGGTGGTCAAGGACATCATCGAGAGCTACAGCGCCAAGCTGACCTTGGGCGATTCACCGATGGGCGGGGCGGCGTTCCGGATTCATTTTCCGGTGGTATGACCTGGAGTTTGATTGTGCTCTTTCGGGCCTCTTCGCGGGCAAGCCCGCTCCCACATCGGCCGAAGTTGTTCAAAAATCATCTGACTAACTCAATACCCTGTGGGAGCGGGCTTGCCCGCGAAGAGGCCAGTGAACACACCAGAAAAAATTGCTCCTGAAACTCAGTTCTCCTGCGCCCGATAAGCCCCCGGCGTCAGCCCCGTCCACTTCTTGAACGCCCGGTGAAATGCCGACGGCTCGGAAAACCCCAGAAGCTCGGCGATCTGTTGCAACGACAGGTCGGCGCGGCTCAGGTGATAAATCGCGATGTCCCGGCGCAACTGGTCCTTCAACTCCTGAAAGCTCGATCCCTCTTCCCGCAAATGCCGGCGCAAGGTCTGCGGACTGATGTGCAGCTGCGCGGCCACGGCTTCCAGATCGGGCCAGCGTGAACTGTCGCGACTGAGCAAACGGCGCAAGCGGCTGCTCAAGCTGTCGCCATCGTCCGGGCGCGAGAGCAGGTCGGCGGGGGAGCGCTCGAGGAAATGCTTGAGGGTGCGTTCATCCTGCAACAGCGGCATGGCCAGGTAGCGGCTGTGAAACAACAGGCTGCTCTGGGGGCTGGAAAACTCGAGCGGGCAGGAAAACAGCAGGTCGTACTCGGCGCCGTGTTCCGGCCGGGGGTAGCTGAACGCGGCCTGTTCCAGGCGAATGCGCTGGCCGATCAGCCAGCTGCCGAAACGGTGCCAGATCACCAGCAGGCTTTCGCTGAGAAAATGATCCGGATCCCAAAGTTGCGAGTCGTCGAGGCTGAGGCGGACCCATTCATCTTCGCGGCTCAGGGTCAAGCGCGGAGCCCCGGGGAATAGGCTATAAAACAATAAGCCGCGATTGAGTGCCTTATCCAGGCTGCGGCAGTGAATCACGGCATGGCACATCATCGCGAAACTGCCCGGCCTGCTGGGGGCTTGCCCGAACCCCAGGTACTCGTCGTCCAGTGCCAGCCATAAGGCCTGAATCAGTTGGGTGAATTGCTCTGGAGCGATGCGCGCCCGGGGTTCGTCCAGCAACTCGGGGCTGATCCCCAGTTGTTGTAGCAGGCCCGAAAAGTCGTAGCCGTGCCGACGCGCACCGCCAAGGGCGGCGCGGGCGAAATGACTGGCAATGGTGCGTTCGCGCATGACAGCAGTTCTGACCGTTGAACGACGGATGGTAGCTGCGCACTGCGGGCGTGAACAGGGCGGATATCCGCCAAATTGCAGGACGTCTTTTAATGGAAGGGCGGAAATCCGCCACATGATTGTAACCGTCCGGTGACAGGGAAATCGCTGCGACCCCTGATATCAAAAGGCTTGCAGGGATTTTGCGCAAGGTGGCACGGGCCTTGCGATACAACATGCAGATGCCTGCCGTTGCGCAGCTCGAAAAAACAAATCCCTCCAGTGCAGGAGGGTTCGCAATTGCGGTGTTGCGGGCAACAGCTGGATGTTGCCACCGGGCACCCTTGAGGAACTTTGCAATGACGACTCGTCAGCCACTGTACAAATCCCTGTATTTCCAGGTGATCGTTGCAATTGTCATCGGTATCGCACTCGGTCATTACTACCCACAGCTCGGTGTGGCCGTTAAACCGTTGGGTGACGGGTTCATCAAGCTGATCAAAATGATCATCGCCCCGATCATCTTCTGTACCGTTGTCAGCGGTATCGCCGGCATGCAGAGCATGAAGTCGGTCGGCAAGACCGGTGGTTATGCGCTGCTGTACTTCGAGATCGTTTCGACCATTGCCTTGTTGGTCGGTCTGGCCGTGGTCAACATCGTGCAGCCAGGCAATGGCATGCACATTGACGTCGCTACCCTGGATGCCTCCAAGGTTGCCGCTTATGTTGCGGCCGGTGCTGACCAAAGCGTCGTCGGCTTCCTGCTGAACGTGATCCCGACCACCATCGTCGGCGCCTTCGCCACCGGCGACATCCTGCAAGTGTTGATGTTCTCGGTGATCTTCGGTTTCGCCCTGCATCGCCTGGGTGCCTACGGCAAGCCGCTGCTGGACTTCATCGATCGTTTCGCCCACGTGATGTTCAACATCATCAACATGATCATGAAGCTCGCGCCAATCGGTGCCTTCGGTGCCATGGCGTTCACCATCGGTGCCTACGGTGTCGGCTCGCTGGTGCAGCTGGGTCAACTGATGGCGTGCTTCTATATCACTTGCCTGCTGTTCATCCTGATCGTACTGGGTGGTATCGCTCGCGCCCACGGCTTCAGCGTTCTGAAAATGATCCGCTACATCCGTGAGGAACTGCTGATCGTGCTGGGCACTTCCTCTTCGGAGTCGGTGCTGCCACGCATGCTGATCAAGATGGAACGTCTGGGTGCGAAGAAATCCGTAGTAGGCCTGGTGATCCCGACCGGCTACTCGTTCAACCTCGACGGTACCGCCATCTACCTGACCATGGCCGCGGTATTCATTGCCCAGGCCACCGACACCCACATGGACATCACGCATCAGATCACCCTGCTGGTGGTGTTGCTGCTGTCGTCCAAGGGTGCTGCGGGCGTGACCGGTAGCGGTTTCATCGTACTGGCTGCGACCCTGTCGGCGGTGGGCCACCTGCCGGTTGCCGGCCTCGCGCTGATCCTCGGCATCGACCGTTTCATGTCCGAAGCCCGTGCCCTGACCAACCTGATCGGCAACGCCGTTGCCACCGTCGTCGTGGCCAAGTGGGTCAAGGAACTGGACACCGACGTGTTGCAAGCGGAGCTGGCCTCTGGCGGTCGCGGCATTGCCGACGAGCCTAAAGACGATGTTTTGGGCCACGTCGAAGGGGCAACCCCGACCAACGCCAAGTAAGCCTTGTTGTAATGAAAAACCCGCTTCGGCGGGTTTTTTCATGCCCGGTGATTGAGCACAACGGTCACTGCACATGGCGCATAAGGTGATTGCTGCAAAGCGATCGGCTGCCTAGGCTGTGGGCATCGTCAAGGGAGAACGCTCATGCCCGGTCCACTGGCATCACTCAAGGTTCTGGATTTCTCGACATTGCTGCCGGGGCCGTTCGCCTCGTTGCTGCTGGCGGACATGGGCGCCGAAGTGCTGCGCATCGAATCACCGACCCGCATGGATCTGCTGCGGGTGTTGCCGCCCCACGATCAAGGCGTGTCAGCCAGCCACGCCTACCTCAACCGCAACAAGCGCAGCCTCGCCCTGGACCTCAAGCAACCCGAGGCGCTGGAGGTGATCAAGTCGTTGCTGCAGGACTACGACATTGTGCTCGAGCAGTTCCGCCCGGGTGTCATGGAGCGTCTGGGCCTGGGTTACGAAGCCCTGAAGGCGATCAAGCCCGAATTGATTTATGTGTCGATCACCGGCTACGGTCAGACCGGCCCCTACAAGGACCGCGCCGGCCATGACATCAACTACCTGGCCTTGTCCGGGCTGGCGAGTTACACCGGACGGGCCGACAGTGGGCCGCTGCCGTTGGGCATGCAGGTGGCGGATGTCGCCGGTGGCTCGTTGCACGGGGTGGTTGGCTTGCTGGCGGCGGTCATTGCCCGACAGCAAACCGGTCAGGGCCAGCACCTGGATGTCAGCATGACCGACTGCGCGTTCAGCCTGAATGCGATGGCCGGTGCCGGGTATCTGGCCTGTGGCGTCGAGCCGGGGCCGGAAAACCAGGTGCTCAATGGCGGCAGCTTCTACGACTACTACCGCTCCAGGGATGGGCGCTGGCTATCGGTGGGCAGCCTGGAGCCGGCATTCATGAAGCAGTTGTGCACGGCGTTGGGGCTGGAAGAATTGGCCGGCCTCGGCCTGTCGCCGCAACTGGTGCATCGGCAACAGCTTAAGGACGCGCTGACGGTCGAATTCGAAAAACATGACTTTGCCGAGTTGTGCGCGCTGTTCGCGGAGCTGGATGCTTGTGTCGAGCCAGTGTTGAGCCTGGGAGAAGCGCTGCGTCATCCGCAGTTGCAGGCACGGGAGTTGGTGGCGCAAGTGCCGCGGGGCGACGGATCAAGCCAGGCGCAGATGGCGTGTCCGCTGAAGTTTTCGCAAGGTTTGCCTGAGCCCCGGCATATTGGCTCGGTGCTGGGGCAGCATACGGATCAGGTGTTGGGGGAACTGGGGTTCAGTGCGCAGCGGATTGCTGAATTGCGGGTCGCCAAGGTCATTCTCTAGCGTCTGCTCCGGCCTCTTCGCGAGCAAGCCCGCTCCCACACTGGATCTATGTTGCACCGTAGTTCCCCTGTGGGAGCGGGCTTGCTCGCGAAGGGGGCAGTACAGCCACCACACATCCCGCTACTCGACCCGCATCTCCCCACTGAACACCAGCGTATGGCGACACCGCCGACACAAGTACCTGCGCCCCTGGCGCACCAGGCTGTGGCGCTGGGCCGAGAACGGGAAGTCGCTGTCGGCGCACGGGCACTTGTAGATGTAGCGGGTCACGCTGCGGCGTTTGACGTCATAGGTGTGGCAGCGGTTGGGCGGCAATTCGTACACGCCGCGCATGATCAATTGCCACTCTTCACCATGGGGCTGGATACGGTCGCCGAACAGTTGATGGGCGATCAGGTGGGCGACTTCATGGGCTACGGTCTGCTTGAGGAAGTCTTCGGTGTTTTCCCGATACAGCTGCGGATTGAAGCGCAGCAGGTTCTCGTGCAAATGCGCGACACCGGCTTTTTGCCCGCGCAGCTTGAGGCTCACCACGGGGCGTTTGAAAGTTCGTTTGAAAAAGGATTCGGCTAGTTGGAAACAGTCTTCGACGCGGGAATTGAGTTGCTCGGGCATGCTTGATGGATCTCCAGAGCGGTCGAGTATGCCGCAACCCTGGGGCCTTGCGAATCGCCAAGGTGCCGAATGGTCGTGTGCCTCCTCGTTGCTGAAGAATCAAAAGGCCGCCTTGCGGCGGCCTGTATCGTTGGTTTCTGATTATCAGTGACGGGTAGCTAATTGGTGTAGACCGGCCCTACGCCGAGTCCCCAGACAATCACAGTGAACGCCATGATGGCGACCAGCACCACCAGGCCTACGGCGAGCACCGAACTTGAAAACAGAAAGCCCTCGTCAGATGGAATGTTCATGAATGTCGGCAAGCCCACGTACAGCAAGTACACCGTGTAGCAGATGGCTGCGGTGCCGACGATCATCCCCAGCCACAAGTGCGGGTACAAAGCGGCGAGGCCACCGATGAACAGCGGTGTAGCGGTGTAGGTCGCAAACGCAATGCAGCGGGCGAGGCTTGGGTTGGCGTCATAGGTGCGGGCCATCCAGTGAATGAATGCGCCCATTACCGCAACGCCACCGAGCATCGCCACGTACGACATGATCGTCATCCATATCGCGCTTTCTACGGTCAGCATCACGGGAGCCCGGTTGCCGATGACCCAGCCGACCTGTGTGGTGCCTATGAAGGCAGACACGGCGGGGATCGCCGCCAGGATCAGCGTATGGGTCAGGTACATGTGGCTGATGCTTTCCTCCTGGTCGCCACGGATCTCTTTCCATTCTTGGTCAGGGTGGGTGAAGAGCCCCACTACGTGATGGATCATGCCAGTCACTCCTCTTTTTTACCGTCGCCCCCCAGTGGAGCGCCTACGGGCCAATGCGGCCTAGCAAGTCACAGGTCTGAAATTTTCATGAGACCTTATGTCGCAGTATAGGGATGAGTTTCCCTAGAAGAAGTAGGGGCTTTAGAGCAAATCGCGCTGTAAACACAATTGTTAATCGCCGTCGGGTCTGTAGGTGAGCTGGAGATGTTGCCCGCTCGCCACAAGTGCAAAGAATTTGCGTAAAATGCCCGCCTTTCGTCACACCTCACGGATTTCGCGTCATGGGCACTCTCACGGTCAACCAGAACAAACTGCAAAAGCGCCTTCGCCGACTGGCCGGTGAGGCGGTTGCCGATTTCAACATGATTGAAGACGGCGACAAGGTCATGGTCTGCCTGTCCGGTGGCAAGGACAGCTACACCATGCTCGATGTGCTGATGCACTTGCAGAAGGTTGCGCCGATCAAGTTCGAGATCGTGGCCGTGAACATGGACCAGAAGCAGCCGGGCTTCCCGGAGCACGTGCTGCCGGCCTACCTGAAAGAACTGGGGATCGAGTACCACATCGTCGAGAAGGACACTTACTCGGTGGTCAAGGAACTGATTCCGGAAGGCAAGACCACTTGCTCGCTGTGCTCGCGCCTGCGTCGCGGCACGCTCTACACCTTTGCCGATGAAATCGGCGCGACCAAGATGGCCCTCGGTCACCATCGTGACGACATCGTCGAAACGTTCTTCCTGAACATGTTCTTCAACGGTTCGCTCAAGGCCATGCCACCGAAGCTGCGCGCCGACGATGGCCGTAACGTGGTGATCCGCCCGCTGGCCTACTGCAACGAAAAAGACATCCAGGCCTACTCGGACTTCAAGCAATTCCCGATCATTCCGTGCAACCTCTGCGGCTCCCAGGAAAACCTGCAGCGTCAGGTGGTCAAGGAAATGCTGCAGGACTGGGAGCGCAAGACCCCGGGCCGCACCGAGAGCATTTTCCGCAGCCTGCAGAACGTGATCCCGTCGCAACTGGCGGATCGCAACCTGTTCGACTTCACCAGCCTCAAGATCGACGAGTCCGCGGCTTCGCGCTTCGTCAACGTGGTCAACCTCTGATTGAAACTGTGGGAGCGGGCTTGCTCGCGAAAGCGTAACGTCAGTCGATACATTGGTTGAATGACACACCGCTTTCGCGAGCAAGCCCGCTCCCACATTGGTTTTTCGTTTTACTCCTCAGGAGAGGGCATGCGCGACTACAAGTGGCTGAACGAATACTGCCTGAACCGCTTCGGTTCGGCGGCTGAACTGGAAGCCCATCTGCCCGTTCCCAAGACTCCCGAGCAACTGCGCAAGATCAGCGACGATCGCTACCTCTCGATGATGGCGCTACGGGTATTCCGCGCCGGGCTCAAGCACAGCCTGGTGGATGCCAAGTGGCCGGCCTTCGAAGAAGTGTTCTTCAGGTTCGATCCGGAAAAAGTCGTGCTGATGAGTGCCGAGCACCTGGAGCGACTGATGCAGGACACGCGGATCATCCGTCACCTGGGCAAGCTCAAGAGTGTGCCGCGCAATGCGCAGTTCATTCTGGACGTGGCCCATGAAAAGGGCAGCTTCGGCACGCTGATCGCCGACTGGCCGGTGACCGATATCGTCGGGCTCTGGAGCTTCCTGAAAAAACGCGGACATCAATTGGGCGGGCTGTCGGCCCCGCGCTTCTTGCGGATGATCGGCAAGGACACCTTTGTACCGAGCTATGACGTAGTGGCGGCATTGAATGCGCAAGACATCATCGACAAGGTGCCGAGCAGTCTGCGCGACCTGGCTTTGGTGCAGGACGTGTTCAACCAGTGGCATGAGGAAAGTGGCGGACGGCCGATGAGCCAGATTTCGATGATGCTGGCTTACACCGTCAATCATTGAAACCGAGTCGCCTCATTCGCGAGCAAGCCCGCTCCCACATTTGAAATGCGATCAAATGTGGGAGCGGGCTTGCTCGCGAAGGCGTCAGGTCAGGCGATGGAGATTTCGCCCTCGCCAGCCAGCTTGCGATTCAACTGATACCGCCAGCGCACATACAGCAGCGCCGAGCAAAACACCGCCAGGCTCGCGCCCATCTCCAGCAAACCGAAGATCTGCCGGTTCGGGTCATAGGCAGCCAATGCGCCCTTGATGAAATACAGGTTCACCACAAAGCACATCCACGAATGCCCGCGTGGGTTGCCGAGGATCATCCCTGGCGCCAGGATCAGCAGCGGCACCAGCTCGATCAACAGAATCACCCAAGGCCGGGCGCCGTGCAGATCGGCTACAAGCAGGTAGTAGATGCACAGCAGGCCCACCAGACCGAAAAAACACAACAGACTGATCACGCGCATGGCCCGGACACGGGGTTCAAGCCATTCAATGGCGGGCAGGATCTTCGGCTTCTTGGCCACCCTCAGCCCTCCAGTTTCTGTGCGGTCTTCGCCAGGCGCATGCCCAGCGCGCGGCACAGCGCCACTTCATGGGCATCCAGACCGCTTTTGCCATCGGCACCGGCGTGGTGGCTGGCGCCGTACGGCGTGCCCCCGCCCTGGGTTTCCAGCAGTGCCGATTCGCTGTACGGCAGGCCGGTGATCAGCATGCCGTGGTGTAACAACGGCAGCATCATCGACAGCAGGGTCGTCTCCTGTCCGCCATGCAGGCTCGCCGTGGAGGTGAACACACCCGCCGGTTTGCCCACCAGCGCGCCGGTCAGCCACAGGTTACTGGTGCCGTCGAGGAAGTATTTGAGCGGTGCTGCCATGTTGCCGAAGCGGGTCGGGCTGCCGAGTGCCAGGCCGGCGCAGTTCTTCAGGTCGTCGAGGCTGGCATAAAGCGCACCTTCGTCGGGAATCTCCGGCGAAACGGCTTCGCACTCGGTGGAAATCGCCGGCACCGTGCGCAGGCGGGCTTCAAGCCCGGCCTGTTCGACGCCACGGGCAATCTGCCGGGCCATCTCGTTGGTCGAGCCGCTGCGGCTGTAGTACAGAACCAGAATGTAGGGCGCACTCATGGCAACAGTTCCAGGATCTGCTCCGGCGGGCGGCCGATGATGGCCTTGTCACCGACTTCGAGAATCGGTCGCTCCATCAGTTTCGGGTGGGCGGCAATGGCGGCGATCAATTGCGCTTCGCTCAGGTTGCTGTTGGCCAGGTCGAGGGTTTTGTACTCGTCCTCGCCGGTGCGCAGCAATTGCCTGGCGCTGATCCCGAGTTTGCCCAGCAGGCGCTGGATTTGCGCGGCGTCCAGCGGAGTGTCCAGGTAACGGACCACGGTCGGAGTCAGGCCACGGGCTTCAAGCAGTTCGAGCGCACCGCGGGATTTCGAGCAGCGCGGGTTGTGATAAAGCGTCAGATCGGTCATGAGCGGGTCGCATCTTGCGTAAGGTGGCGGCTATTCTAACTGTGCGGCGCGCAATCCAGAACCGTGAGAGGCGATGGGTCGCAGGCGCATTCAATTTTTGACAAGGAACACGACATGACAAGGCGACTGGCAGCAGCATTGGCGATCATCGGAGCGTTGATGCTGGGGGGCTGCGGTAATGACTATGGCATCGACCAGGACGGCCACAAGATCGCCGCCAACCGGTTGGACGGCAAATGGCTGGTACTTAACTACTGGGCAGAATGGTGCGGGCCTTGCCGTACCGAGATCCCGGAATTGAACACCCTGGCCGAGCAGCTCAAGGACAGGAAAATCGGTGTGTTCGGGGTCAACTTCGACAACGTCCAGGGGCAGGAATTGAAGGGCGCGAGCGAGAAACTGGGGATCAGGTTCACGGTGCTGGCCCAGGACCCTTCCGAACTGTTCGAGCTGCCACGCAGCGAGGCGTTGCCAGTGACGTACATCATCGATAACAAGGGCAAGGTGCGCGAGCAGTTGATGGGTGAACAGACGGCGGCGGGGGTGATGGCGAAGCTTGAGGCGTTGCAGGCGAAGAATTGACCCTGCAGGAGCCGGCAAGCCGGCTCCTGCAGGTTTACGATCAACCCTCCTCGAGCCACCAACGCAGCGGCTTGCCTTCGGCTGGCCAGAAGCGGATCTGCTCGATCGGGGAGACGTCCCAGCGCTGGACGTTTTCCAGGGCCGAGAGGAAGCGTTTTTCCTGCTCCATCAGCGCCGGCGCGCACAGTTTGCGGGTGCTGCCGATTTTGCCGAAGGTCAGTTTGTCGCCATCAAGGGTGTACGGCGCAAACCAGTGGTTGCAGCCGCCATTGCCGTAGGCCCGGCCGTCTTCGCCGAGGGTGATGGTCAGGTGGCTGTAGTCCATCAACGGCCGCTCGCCGATCCACTCCAGGATGTAGCTGTGGTTCTGTTGCAATTGCACCGGCTCGGCGGCGCAGCCCAGCAGGCTGGCGCCGACCGTAGCGGTCAGAGCAAGGCGTTTCATCACGCAGGCTCCTGGCATTTCGGGCACAGGTGTTTCTCGCCAACGGTGGTCCAGCCCAGCTCGGCAATCCGCGCGGTGGCGGCAGGCTTTTCAGCCTTGTTGCCCAGTTTGGCATCGACGGCGAACTCGAAGCTCAGCTCTTTGGCACAGCTGTCACAGTTCACCTGCCAGGTGTGGATCGCCAGTTCGCCGAACACCGGGCCACTGGCCACCGCGACCCATTGGCCGGGCGGATTGATCAGATGGCGAACCGTTTCGACGGTCAGGCGCATGGACAAATCCTTGGCGCCCTTGAGGGTCACGACCAGCACGTCGTTGTTGCGAATCGAGCCACCGTTGCCGGTGACCTGATAACGCCCCGGCACCAGGGCGCGGCATTCGGTGAGGGTGTGTTGCGGGTTCATCAGGCTGTAGCGGAAATCGTGTTCGACCATGGGTCCTCCAAATATGCGCGATATGCTAGCACGGGCTTGCACGCCGCATCGCGCAGGCAAATGACCTTCGATCCGTTTCAGTCTCCCGTCACCTGATTTTCCGCTGTGCCCGCCGTCCAGGCTGCAATATTGCGCAACGTGGTGGCGGCAATCGCGTCCAGCGCTTCGCGGGTCAGAAAGGCCTGGTGCGCGGTGACGATCACGTTGGGGAAGGTCAGCAGCCGTGCCAGCACATCGTCTTGCAGTGGCAGGTCGGAGCGGTCCTCGAAGAACAGTTGCGCCTCTTCCTCATACACGTCCAGTCCCAGGTAACCCAGGCGACCGTCTTTCAGCGCGTCGATCAGCGCGGGGGTATCCACCAGGCCACCACGCCCGGTATTGATCAGCATCGCGCCCGGTTGCATGTGCGCCAGTGATTCGCGGTTGATCAAGTGCTTGCTCTGCTCGTTGAGCGGGCAGTGCAGGCTGATGATCTGCGATTCGGCCAACAGTTGCGGCAGGCTCAGGTAGCGCGCGCCGAGGGCTTCGACCTGCGGGTTGGGGTAGGGGTCACAGGCCAGTATCTGGCAGCCAAACCCGTTCATGATCTTTGCGAAGGTGGCACCAATCTGCCCGGTGCCGACCACGCCGACAGTCTTGCCCACCAGGTCGAAACCGGTCAGCCCCTGCAGTCTGAAATCCCCTTCGCGGGTGCGGTTGTAGGCGCGGTGCAGACGCCGGTTGAGCGCGAGGATCAGCGCCACCGCGTGTTCGGCTACGGCGTGGGGCGAATAGGCCGGGACGCGCACGATGGCCAGCCCCAGACGCTTTGCCGTCGGCAGGTCGACGTGGTTGTACCCGGCCGAGCGCAAGGCGATCAGGCGTGTGCCTCCCGCCGCCAGGCGTTCGAGCACCGCCGCGCCGAGGTCATCATTGATGAACGCGCAGACCGCTTCATACCCCTGAGCGAGCGCCACTGTGTCGAGGCTCAGGCGTGCAGGCTGAAAGTGCAGCTCGATGCCGGCCGGTTGCCCGGCCGCGAGAAAACTGTCGCGGTCGTAGTTCTGGCTGCTGAAAAGAATCGTACGCATGCGGTGCTCCTTGAGGGTGGCCTGCACGATTGAGCAAGCCGGCATTCGGCAGTCGTCAGATTAGCTCGCCGGCTGACCCGCGCGATTGCGCTGCATCAAGCATTCATGCGCGCCTGGGCTGCCAGGCGATTGATCGCCCGGTCGAGCTCATCCAGTGCAATGCTGGCTTTCGGGTCCTGTTGCTTGAGCAGGGTTTCGCTGCGTTGGCAGGCCGCACGCAATTGCGGTACGCCGCAGTAACGCGTCGCGCCATGCAGGCGATGGACTCGTTCGATCAGGGCGTTGTGGTCATTGCTTTGCTGAGCAAAACGGATGGCTTCGCGGTCAGCCTCCAGGGATGCCAGCAGCATCGCCAGCATGTCTGCAGCCAGATCAGCCTTGCCGGCGGCCAGGCGCAATCCTTCCTCGTGGTCGAGCACCAACAGGTCGTGGGCGCCGCCATGCCCATCGCCGGAGCGCTCCGGGCTGTGATTGCGCAGCGCCAGGCCGCTCCACTTCAGCACCACCTGTGCCAATTGCCGCTCGCTGATCGGTTTGGTCAGGTAGTCGTCCATGCCGCTTTGCAGCAGCGCGCGTTTTTCGTTGGCCATGGCGTGGGCGGTGAGGGCCACGATCGGCAGCGGCGTGCAATGCCGTTGGCTTTCCCACTGACGGATCGCCTCGGTGCTCTGGCGGCCGTCCATGCCAGGCATCTGCACGTCCATCAACACCAGGTCGAATGTCTCGTTCTGTACAGCCTTGACGGCGGCATAACCACTTTCCACCGCGAGTACCTTGGCGCCCATGTCTTCGAGCAGGGTCTGCACCAGCATCAGGTTGGCCGGGTTGTCGTCGACGCATAGCACCTTCGGGGCACGGCTGGATACCGGTTCGCCCGGTTCACTGCGCATCGGGCGCGGGCTGACCAGGTCAGACAGGGAGCGTCGCAGCTTGCGGGTGCAGGCCGGTTTCGCCTGGAGCTGGCTGTGGGGGTTGGGTACGGAAAGATGGAACAGCGTCTGTTCCGTGGTCGGGCACAGCACCAGCACTTTGCAGCCAAGATGTTCGAGGTCCCAGATGTGCTGGTTGAGGCGCTCCGGCGGCATGTCGTTGCTGGTGATGCCGAGCACGGCGAGGTCGATCGCCTGATCGGTCTGGTGGGCGGCGGTGACGCCATTGGTCAGGCTTTCCAGGGTATTGAACGACGTGGTGCTGAGGCCGCAGTCTTCCAGTTGATGCTGCAACGCCTGCCGCGCCAGCTCGTGGTTTTCCAGCACCGCCACCCGACGCCCGAGCAAGGGCGCGGCGGGCAGGTCTTCGGCATCGTCGCGGGTTTTTGGCAGGCTCAGGCTGATCCAGAATTCCGACCCTTCCCCCGGCGTGCTGTCGACGCCGATCTCGCCGCCCATCTGTTCGATCAGGCGCTTGGAAATCACCAGGCCCAGGCCAGTGCCGCCAGGTTGCCGCGAGAGCGAATTGTCGGCCTGGCTGAAAGCCTGGAACAGGGCGCGCACGTCCTGGTTCGACAGACCGATGCCGGTATCTTGAATACTGATGCGCAACTGCACGGTGTCTTCGTGCTCTTCTTCGAGCATGGCACGGGCGACGATGGTGCCTTCGCGGGTGAACTTGATCGCGTTGCTCACCAGGTTCGTCAGGATCTGCTTGAGCCGCAACGGGTCGCCCACCAGTGACAGCGGCGTGTCCCGGTACACCAGGCTCACCAGTTCCAGCTGCTTGGCGTGGGCGGCCGGAGCGAGGATGGTCAGGGTGTCCTGCAGCAGGTCGCGCAGGTTGAACGGAATATGGTCGAGCACCAGCTTGCCGGCCTCGATTTTCGAGAAGTCGAGAATCTCGTTGATGATGCCCAGCAGGCTGTCGGCGGATTTTTCGATGGTGCCCAGGTAGTCGAGCTGACGCGGGGTAAGCTCGCTTTTTTGCAACAGGTGGGTGAAGCCGAGGATGCCGTTGAGCGGGGTGCGGATTTCATGACTCATGTTGGCCAGGAATTCGGACTTGATCCGGCTCGCTTCCAGGGCTTCCTTGCGCGCCAGGTCCAGCTCGATGTTCTGGATCTCGATGGTTTCCAGGTTCTGGCGCACATCTTCGGTGGCCTGGTCGATGCTGTGCTGCAATTCTTCCTGGGCGTTCTGCAGGGTGCCTGCCATGCGGTTGATACCGGAAGCCAGCTCGTCCAGCTCCTGACTGCCGAGGGGCGGCAAGCGGGTTTCCAGATGACCGTCCTTGAGTTGGGCCACGGCCTGCTTGATCTGACTCAGTGGCCGATTGATCGTGCGGCCCATGCGCACGGCCAGCAGTGCCGCACCTATCAGTCCCGCACTGATCAACATCAGGCTGGCGAACAGGCTGCGGTAACCGCGCAACAGCATACCGTTATGGGACAGTTCAAGTTCGACCCAGCCCAGCAGGCGGTCGGCTTCTTCGGGAATCAGGTCCCCGGCCAGGTTGCGGTGTTTGCCGAAGACCGGCAGCAGATAGCGGGTCGCATCGTTGCCACTGCGGCGCAGCATCTGCGTGCCAGTGCCGGAGGGCAACTGATTGAGCATGGACGGGCCGGCGTGGGCCAGCAGCGTGCGATCGGGCGCCAGGAAGGTCACGGCCCGTACGTCGGTTTGTTCCAGGGCCTGGGTGGCGATGCGTTCGAGCAGTTCGTTGTCCTGATGGCCCATCGCGGGTGCGGCCAGTGGCGCCAACTGCTCGGCGATCATTTCGCCGCGCTGCATGAGTTGGGTTTGCAGGTCAGCCTGTTGCATCCAGGTAAAATACCCCCCCAGCACCAACGCCATGAGGCTGGTTGGCAACAGGGTCAGCAACAGCACGCGGCCTTTGATTCCCAGTTTCTTGAGCACGCATCTCTCCTGCATCCCGCTATTTATGGACCGGCACATGCATCCGCCATGCACCACTTGCGCAGTGTAGCGATTTGCTCGCGGTCAATCCTCGTAAAAATGGTGCGGTCATTCGTCGGCCCGCGCGACTCATTGGTGATGCGGACAAACCGTGGGTTGCCCCTGGCGTGGCAATCTTGAATAATTAGCTCAACTGAGAATTGTTTGCAGATAGTCATGACTCCCATCACTGCTGGTCTCCCCCGAATCCTGTCCATCGAAGACGACCTTGTGCTCGGCGCCTACGTCCATGAACACCTGGACCGCAGTGGCTTCCAGGTGACCTGGTGCCAGAACGGCCAGGAAGGCCTGGAGATTGCCCGGCGGCAACCGTTCGACGTGGTGCTGATGGATATTCTGCTGCCGGGCATGGACGGTCTGGCGGTACTGACCCAATTGCGCCAGAGCCATTCCACCCCGGTGCTGCTGATGTCGGCCCTCGGTGCCGAGGCCGATCGCATCAGCGGCTTTCGCCTGGGGGCCGATGATTACCTGCCAAAGCCTTTCAGCATGGTGGAGTTGCGGGTACGCATCGAAGCCATTCTGCGGCGGGTGGCCCTCGACCGCCGGCCCGCCCCCGCACCCGCAGTGCCGGGCCCTTCGATGGACAGCCTGCGTTTCGACGAAGAAAGCTTCGAGGTCTTTTATGGCGAACAGGCCGGCGGCCTGACCCGCAGTGAATATCGGTTGCTGGAGACGCTGCACCGCAGCGCCGACGAAGTACTGAGCAAAGCCTTCCTTTATCAACAGGTGCTGCAGCGCGGTTACGCGGCCCATGATCGCAGCCTGGACATGCACATCAGCCAGATCCGCCGCAAGCTCAAGGCCATTGGCTACACCGAACGCGAAGTGCGCACGGTATGGGGCAAGGGTTACATCCTGAGTGCCGCCGATGAAATGTAACTTGCCGGGCAGGCATTCGCTGTTCTGGAAGCTTGCTTGCCTATTGGTTGCGTTCTGCTTGTTGATGATCTGGCTCAGTTGGTCCTGGGGACGTTATATGGAGCAACGCAACCAGTTCCTCTCGGATGAAGCCCGCGGCACCCTGACAGGCTATGCCGCCGAAGCCGAACAGGCGTGGCAGCAGCGCCAGAGCGCCGGTGTCGATGACTGGCTGCAAGGCATGTATCAGCGGGAAAAAGGCTGGGTCGGTGTCATCGGCGGTGATTTGCAGTCCTTGAGCAACCGATCGCTGACGGACAAGGAAATCGAACGCCTGACTTTTTTGCGCGGCCTCGATTGGCCGGTCCACAAGAAAGGCCGGCCGTGGATGCGCATACCGTTTCCCGGAGACCCGTCCGCCGGCAGCCTGGTGATCGAACTGCCCGAGCGCTTTGTGCCGGGTCATTACCGGGTGTTCTGGCGCGTGATCACCAACGGCGTGATTCCGGGGTTGTTCACCTTGCTGCTGTGCGTCGGCCTGTACCGCTTGCTGGTGGTGCCGCTCAACAGCCTGCGTGAGCAGGCCAATGCCTGGCGTGCCGATCAACTGAGCGTACGGCTGTCGACGCGGACCACCAATCGCTCGGATGAACTGGGCGAGCTGGGCAGGGCGTTCGATCACATGTCTGAACGCCTGCAAAGCACCGTGGCCTTGCAGCAGCAACTGCTGCGCGACCTGTCGCACGAATTGCGTACGCCCTTGAGTCGCCTGCGGGTGGCCAGTGAAAGTGAGCAGGGACTGGAGCTATTGCGCGAACGTATCGGCCGTGAGGTCGATGGCATGCAGCGCCTGGTGGAAGACACGCTACAGCTGGCATGGCTGGACACCGAGCGCACCCGGTTGCCCGACGAGGCGATCCAGATCCAGGCCCTGTGGGAAATGCTCACGGAGAATGCCTGCTATGAAAGTGGCTGGCCCGATACCCGGCTGCAATGCACGGTGGATGCATCCTGCTGGGTGCGCGGTCATCTCAACACCCTGGCCCAGGCACTGGAAAACATTCTGCGCAATGCAATCCGGCATTCGCCGGCCGGAGGCATTGTCCAGTTGGGCGGGCGGCGTGATGGCGATTTCTGGCACCTGTGGCTGGAGGATCACGGCGGCGGTGTGGCGCAAGCTGACCTGGAACGGATCTTCCTGCCGTTCACCCGACTTGATGGTTCGCGGCCGGGGGATGGCGGGTTTGGCTTGGGGTTGAGTATCGCCAGGAACGCAGTGCAGCGTCAGGGCGGGAAGCTTTGGGCGCAGAACACCGGGAATGGGTTGCGGATGAATTTGCGGTTGGTGGCGGAGGATGGCGATGCCAGTGACAACGCCTTCGCGAGCGAGCCCGCTCCCACATTGACCGTGTTCCAACCGCAAAACGCATGATCACCCCGGTACCCTGTGGGAGCGGGCTTGCTCGCGAAGATGCCCTCACTCCCACCACAACAACCCTGTTTTTCACACTCCGAGTGGCACAGCGACTTGTCGCTTGCAGCTCGAAGCCTGCCGCTTATTCCCATAAACCATAAGCACCACACTTTGCGTGATATGGCCTGCGAACGTTTGCCGGTATGATAGTCGCCCCCGCAGTCTGGATTGCGAATACGCCATGACCTTGCAGTACCCAACCATCGCCGATTGCGTCGGCAACACTCCGCTGGTCCGTTTGCAGCGCCTGCCCGGCGCCACCAGCAATACCCTATTGCTCAAGCTCGAAGGGAACAACCCGGCGGGTTCGGTCAAGGACCGTCCGGCGCTGTCGATGATCACCCGCGCCGAACTGCGCGGGCAGATCCACGCCGGCGATACGCTGATCGAGGCGACCTCGGGCAACACCGGGATCGCCCTGGCCATGGCCGCCGCGATCAAGGGTTACAAGATGATCCTGATCATGCCGGACAACTCCAGCGCCGAACGCAAGGCGGCCATGACGGCCTATGGCGCCGAGCTGATTCTGGTCAGCCAGGAGCAGGGCATGGAAGGCGCCCGTGACCTCGCGCAGAAAATGGAAGCCGAGGGTCGCGGCAAGGTCCTGGACCAGTTCGCCAACGGGGACAACCCCGAGGCGCACTACACCGGCACCGGCCCGGAAATCTGGCGCCAGACCGAAGGCACCATCACCCATTTCGTCAGCTCCATGGGCACCACCGGTACCATCATGGGCGTTTCGCGCTACTTGAAAGAGCAGAACGAGAACGTGCAGATCATCGGTCTGCAACCCATGGAAGGTTCGGCGATCCCGGGTATCCGTCGCTGGCCCCAGGAATACCTGCCGAAGATCTACCAGGCCGATCGCGTGGACCGCATTGTCGACATGGCCCAAAGCGAAGCCGAAGACGTGACCCGTCGTCTGGCTCGCGAAGAAGGCATCTTCTGCGGCGTGTCATCGGGCGGTGCCGTTGCAGCGATGCTGCGCCTGTCTAAAGAAGTTGAAAACGCGGTGATCGTCGCGATCATCTGCGACCGCGGCGACCGTTACCTGTCGACCGGCATTTTCGACGCGCCCAACTGATGGCCAAACATGAAAGAGGCCTGCGCTTCCAGCCCACCGGCGGCAGCAAGGCCCCGCAAATCCCGACCGGCAAAAAGCAGCGCCTGACCATCGAACGCCTGGCCAATGACGGTCGCGGTATCGCGTTTTTCGAAGGTCGCACCTGGTTCGTCATCGGCGCATTGGCCGGCGAAGAAATCGAGGCGCGGGTGCTCGGTGCCCACGGCAAAGTGGTCGAGGCACGGACCGAGCGGGTGTTCACGGCCAGCGAATTGCGCCGCCCGGCGCCGTGCGCCCATGCCGGTCGTTGCGGCGGTTGCAGCGTGCAGCATTTGCCTCACAACGAACAACTTGCCCTGAAACAGCGCATGCTCGCCGAGCAATTGGCGAAGGTCGCGGGCGTCGAACCCGAAGAGTGGGCGGCGCCATTGAGCGGTGCGGAATTCGCTTACCGACGTCGCGCCCGTGTGGCGGTGCGCTGGGACATGAAGGCGAAGAAACTCGAAGTCGGGTTCCGCGCCGCCGGCAGCCAGGACATCGTGGCCATCGCTGATTGCCCGGTGCTGGTACAGCCCTTGCAACCGATCATGAGCCGTCTGCCGGAGATGCTGCGGCGCCTGAGCAAACCTCAGGCTCTCGGGCATGTGGAGTTGTTCAGCGGTTCGACATTGGCGGTTTTGCTGCGGCACATGGCGCCGTTGTCCGACGCCGATCTGACGATCCTCAAGGAGTTCTGCGCGTTCCACGAAGCCCAGTTGTGGCTGCATGGCGACGGTGAACCGCAGCCGGTCGAGGCCGGTCAGTCGTTGGGCTATCGCCTTGAACAGTGGGATCTGGAGCTGGCGTATCGTCCCGGGGATTTCATCCAGGTCAACGCCGGAGTCAACGAAGCGATGGTCGCCCAGGCGCTGGACTGGTTGAAGCCGACAGCGGATGAGCGTGTACTCGACCTGTTCTGCGGCCTGGGCAACTTTGCCTTGCCGCTGGCCAAAGCCGCTCGCGAAGTGGTGGCGGTGGAAGGCGTGCAGGTGATGGTCGATCGGGCAGCGGCGAATGCCGCTAGCAATAATCTGCATAACGCGAAGTTTTTTCAGGCCGATTTATCCCAGCCTTTGACGGACGCTGAATGGGCCGCTGAAGGCTTTTGTGCGGTACTCTTGGACCCACCGCGTGACGGTGCTTTCGAGGTTGTGCGCAAGCTC
Source organism: Pseudomonas sp. WT-JTC (assembly GCF_056711565.1). NCBI lineage: Bacteria > Pseudomonadati > Pseudomonadota > Gammaproteobacteria > Pseudomonadales > Pseudomonadaceae > Pseudomonas > Pseudomonas sp. WT-JTC. Next base: position 5,118,431 of record NZ_CM160042.1, on the reverse strand, counting down.
AAGAGCCTGGGCGCCGAACGGTTGGTGTACGTGTCGTGCAACCCGGCGACCCTGGCGCGCGACACGGTCGAATTGATCAGGCAGGGCTACCGGTTAAAACGTGCCGGGATTCTCGATATGTTTCCTCAAACGGCACATGTCGAGGCCATGGCGTTATTTGAAGCGAGCTAGGATGCTCGTCTGGTCCGACTGGCCCGCCCGTGCAGCCGCACCCAGCCCGATGTGGGCGCACGGGCAACGAAGGTCAGCGATTTGACGCATTGAATCTGCGTCGTAGGGAAGGTAAGCAAGATGGTACAGGTGAGAGCACACCAGCCGATCAACACCGACGGCAGTATCAATCTCGAGGCTTGGCTCGATCACGCGGTGAGTGTCGATCTGGCACTGGATCGCGAAGCCTTGAAGGAGGCCTGCGAGTACGCTCGCGAGGCCGAACAACAAGCCAATGCGGCACAGAATCTGTGGTCGGAAGGTAACTCGACTTTCCGTACCGGCCTCGAGATCGCCGAGATCCTCGCCGATCTCAAACTCGATCAGGATTCACTGGTCGCCGCGATCCTGTATCGAGGCGTGCGCGAAGGCCAGATCAAGTTGCCGGCGGTCAGCCAGCGCTTTGGTCCGGTGGTGGCCAAACTCATCGACGGCGTGCAGCGCATGGCCGCGATCAGCGACAGCCTGAGCCCGCGCAAATCTCTGGTGCTGGGCACCCAGGGCCAGGTTGAAAACCTGCGCAAGATGCTGGTGGCCATGGTCGACGACGTTCGCGTCGCCCTGATCAAGCTGGCCGAACGCACTTGCGCAATCCGTGCGGTGAAAACCGCCGACGACGAAAAGCGCAACCGCGTGGCCCGCGAAGTCTTCGACATCTACGCGCCACTGGCCCATCGCCTGGGTATTGGTCATATCAAGTGGGAGCTGGAGGACTTGTCCTTCCGTTACCTGGAGCCGGACCAGTACAAGCAGATCGCCAAGTTGCTGCATGAGCGGCGACTGGATCGCGAGCGCTTCATCAGCGACGTGATGAGCCAGCTGAAAAACGAATTGCAGGCTACCGGCGTCGATGCCGACATCAGCGGCCGGGCCAAACACATCTATTCGATCTGGCGCAAAATGCAGCGCAAGGGTCTGGAGTTCAGCCAGATCTACGACGTGCGTGCCGTTCGTGTGCTGGTGCCGGAAATGCGCGATTGCTACACCGCGCTCGGCATCGTCCACACCCTGTGGCGACACATCCCGAAAGAGTTCGACGACTACATCGCCAACCCCAAGGAAAACGGCTATCGCTCGCTGCACACGGCGGTGATCGGGCCCGAGGGCAAGGTGCTGGAAGTGCAGATCCGCACTCACTCGATGCATGAGGAAGCCGAACTCGGCGTGTGCGCGCACTGGCGCTACAAGGGCACCGACGTCAAGTCCGGTTCCAATCACTACGAGGAGAAAATCTCCTGGCTGCGTCAGGTGCTCGAGTGGCATGAGGAGTTGGGCGACATCGGTGGCCTGGCGGAACAGCTGCGGGTCGATATCGAGCCCGACCGGGTCTACATCTTCACCCCGGACGGTCACGCCATCGACTTGCCGAAGGGCGCGACGCCGCTGGACTTCGCCTACCGCGTACACACCGAAATCGGTCATAACTGCCGCGGCGCCAAGATCAACGGGCGTATCGTACCGCTCAACTACAGCCTGCAAACCGGTGAACAGGTCGAGATCATCACCAGCAAGCACGGCACCCCGAGCCGCGACTGGCTGAACCCGAACCTGGGCTACGTCACCACGTCGCGGGCACGGGCGAAGATCGTTCACTGGTTCAAGTTGCAGGCTCGTGACCAGAACGTCGCGGCCGGTAAAACGCTGCTTGAGCGCGAACTCAATCGCCTCGGTCTGCCCGCGGTAGATTTCGACAAGCTGGCCGACAAGGCCAACATGAAAACCGCCGAGGACCTGTTCGCTGCCCTCGGTGCCGGCGATTTGCGCCTGGCGCAACTGGTCAACCTGGCGCAGCAACTGGTCGAGCCGGAGCGCGGCAACGAACAGCTGGAACTGATTCCGCGCAAGGCCACCGGTTACAAGCCGGGCAAGCGCGGCGATATCCAGATTCAGGGCGTTGGCAACCTGATGACCCAGATGGCCGGTTGCTGCCAGCCATTGCCGGGCGATGCAATCGTCGGCTACATCACCCAGGGCCGCGGCGTGAGCATTCACCGCCAGGACTGCGCCTCGGTGCTGCAACTGGCCGGGCGCGAGCCGGAGCGAATCATCCAGGTCAGCTGGGGGCCGGTACCGGTGCTCACCTATCCGGTGGATATCATCATCCGCGCCTACGACCGTTCCGGTCTGCTGCGTGACGTCTCGCAGGTGCTGCTCAACGAGCGGATCAACGTGCTGGCGGTCAACACCCGCTCGAACAAGGAGGACAACACCGCGTTGATGTCCCTGACCATCGAGATTCCGGGGCTGGATGCATTGGGGCGGTTGCTGGGGCGGATTTCGCAGTTGCCGAACATCATCGAAACCCGGCGCAACCGGACACCATAAGACATGTAGGAGCGAGCTCGCTCGCGATGGACGTCAACGATGACGCGTGCAATCAGGTTAAACGCGCCGTCCTCAGGTTCTTCGCGAGCAAGCTCGCTCCTACAGAGAGCGGGCAGAGATTGATCGATGTATAGCCTTGAAGATTTGTTACACCTGATGAGCCGCCTGCGCGACCCGCAGTACGGTTGCCCATGGGACATCAAGCAAACCTGGGCCACCATCGTCCCGCATACCCTTGAAGAAGCCTACGAAGTCGCCGACGCCATCGAACGCGGCGACTTCGATCACGTGCAGGGTGAGCTGGGTGATCTGTTGTTCCAGGTGGTGTATTACAGCCAGTTGGCCCGGGAGGAGGGGCGCTTCGAGTTCGCCGGCGTGATCGACAGCATCACCCGCAAGCTGATCCGCCGTCATCCACACGTGTTCCCCACTGGTGACCTGTATGCACCGCTGGATGTCCCGCGTCTGAGCGAGGAACAGGTCAAGCAGCGCTGGGAAGAGATAAAGGCCGAAGAGCGCGCGGAGAAATCTTCGGCACCCGAACAGTTGTCGTTGCTCGATGATGTCCCCGCTGCATTACCGGCGCTGTCCCGCTCGGCCAAATTGCAGAAGCGCGCAGGGCAGGTCGGCTTCGACTGGCCGGACGCCTTGCCGGTGCTCGATAAAGTGCGTGAGGAGCTCGATGAAGTCCTCGAAGCCATGTCGGAAAACGATCCCGAAGCCGTGGCCGACGAGATCGGCGACCTGCTGTTTTCAGTGGTCAATCTGGCGCGGCATCTCAAGGTCGATCCGGAAACTGCGCTGCGTGGCGCCAACGGCAAGTTTGAACGACGCTTCCGTTTTATCGAACAGGCATTGCGCGATACCCGTCGTCCCATGGAAGATTGCACCCTCGAAGAGTTGGACGCCTTGTGGGGCGAAGCCAAACGTCAGGAAAAGAATTTGCCCAACTGCGGTTGAGCAGTGGCCTAAGTGAGTAATAAGCACCATGAGCATTTCCCTTCGCGACCAGTTGCTCAAAGCAGGGCTGGTCAACCAGAAGCAGGCCAAGCAGGTCAGCAAAGACAAGCAGAAGCAACAGCGCCTGGCCCACAAGGGGCAAATCGAGCTGGATGATTCCCAGCAGCGCGCGGCACAGGAAGCCATGGCCGAGAAGGTCAAGCGCGACCAGGAACTCAACCGCCAGCAGCAGGAAAAAGCCGAGGCCAAGGCCCGTGCCGCGCAGGTCAAGCAATTGATCGAAGCCACGCGTCTGCCGAAGTTGACGACCGAGGACTACTACAACTTCGTCGACGACAAGAAGGTCAAGCGCCTCTCGGTCAACACCCTGATGCGCAACAAGCTCAGCAACGGTTCGCTGGCTATCGTGCATCACGCTGGTGGCTACGAAGTGATTCCGCGTGAAGCGGCACTGAAGATCCAGGAGCGCGATCCGCAGCGCATCGTGCAGATGAACGTGAAGACCGAAGAGGTCAGCACCGAGGACGATCCGTACGCGGCCTATCAGATTCCTGATGACCTGATGTGGTAAGCCGTTAGCCGCTGCAACAACGACAAACCCCGCTCATGGCGGGGTTTGTCGTTTTCAATGCTGTGACAGGTTCAGGCGGATCGTAAATCCCGATGCTGTTCTTGCAGTTCCAGTTCGGCCTTGTAGTTGTGGGCGTCGATTTCGTTGTGGAACATGCCGACCAGCAAGTCTTGTTGATGCACGTCCCAGATCCGTACACCGGCGGCTACGCCTTCATGGGACATGTGTGAATCGTCGCGTTCAGTTACTTTAACAGTCATCTGCTAGCTCCAAATCTCAAGTTATCTGCAGCAAGGCGTGTGCAGGACTCTGTTATAGATTTTGTTAGCCTGCTAAGTAAATGGTCGAGATTGGAAAGGGTTTTTTACAAAAATGGAAACAGTCCTGCAGCCCGCGTAATCCGCGACATTCGGTCGCGGGCTGTTGAGTTTCATGACAAAAGCTTCATGTTCGCGACGATGAAAACTGCGGGCTGAACGCAAAACCTGTGGGAGCGGGCTTGCTCGCGAATTCGGTCCGGCATTCACCACCTGTGTCGACTGAAACACCGCATTCGCGAGCAAGCCCGCTCCCACATGTATCGCATGTGCTGTCCCATTTTCAGAGTGCAAAAAAACGCCCCGAACCAGTCGGGGCGTTTTTTGTGCGGCTCAGCAGCGGGAAATTACTTGCCTTCCCAGCGCTTCAGTACCAGCGTGGCGTTGGTGCCACCGAAACCGAAGCTGTTGCTCATCACGGTGTTGATGGTGGCGTTTTCGCGGGTCTTGGTCAGCACCGGCAGGTCGGCCACTTCAGGGTCCAGCTCGTCGATGTTGGCGGAACCGGCAATGAAGTTGCCTTCCATCATCAGCATGCAGTAGATCGCTTCGTGAACGCCGGCGGCGCCCAGGGAGTGACCCGACAGGCTCTTGGTGGAGCTGATGGCCGGAGCCTTGTCGCCAAACACTTCACGCACACCTTTCATTTCCGCGACGTCGCCGACCGGGGTCGAAGTGCCGTGGGTGTTCAGGTAGTCGATCGGGGTGTCGACGGTGGACAGCGCCTGCTGCATGCAGCGGATCGCGCCTTCGCCGCTCGGGGCAACCATGTCGTAGCCGTCGGAAGTCGCGCCGTAGCCAACGATTTCCGCGTAGATCTTCGCACCACGGGCCAGGGCGTGTTCCAGCTCTTCAACCACGACCATGCCGCCACCGCCGGCGATGACGAAACCGTCACGGTCGGCGTCATAGGCACGGGAGGCCTTTTCCGGAGTGTCGTTGCGCTTGCTGGACAGGGCGCCCATGGCGTCGAACAGGAACGACTGGCTCCAGTGCTCTTCTTCACCGCCACCGGCGAAGACGATGTCCTGCTTGCCCATCTGGATCTGTTCCATGGCAGTACCGATGCAGTGAGCACTGGTGGCGCAGGCAGAAGCGATGGAGTAGTTCAGGCCCTTGATCTTGAACGGAGTGGCCAGGCAAGCGGAAACGGTGCTGCTCATGGTCCGCGTTACGCGGTATGGGCCGACGCGCTTGACGCCTTTCTCGCGCAGGATGTCCAGTGCTTCCATCTGGTTCAGGGTCGATGCGCCACCGGAGCCGGCGATCAGGCCGGTACGCGGGTTGGACACCTGCTCTTCGGTCAGGCCCGAGTCGGCGATGGCGTCTTTCATGGCCAGGTAGGCATAAGCTGCCGCGTGGCCGACGAAGCGATAGATCTTGCGATCGATCAGCTCTTCAAGGTTGAGGTCAATGGAGCCGGAAACCTGGCTACGCAGACCCATTTCGGCATATTCCGGGTTGAACCGGATGCCAGGGCGGCTTGCACGCAGGTTAGCGGAGACGGTCTCTTTGTCATTGCCCAGGCAAGAAACGATGCCCAGACCAGTGATAACGACGCGGCGCATGCGGATAACCCTTAGAAGTTGTCAGTGGAGGTGAACACGCCGACCCGGAGGCCTTCGGCGGTGTAGATTTCGCGCCCGTCGACAGTGACCGAACCGTCGGCGATGGCCAGGTTCAGCTTGCCCTTGAGGACGCGCTTGATATGAATGTTATAGGTGACTTTCTTGGCGGTCGGCAGGACCTGGCCGAAGAATTTCACTTCGCCCGAACCCAGCGCACGGCCACGGCCCGGCAGGCCTTGCCAGCCCAGGAAGAAGCCGACCAGTTGCCACATGGCGTCGAGGCCCAGGCAGCCCGGCATCACCGGATCGCCTTCGAAGTGGCAGGCGAAGAACCACAGGTCCGGAGTGATATCCAGCTCGGCGACCAATTCACCTTTGCCGTACTTGCCACCTTCTTCGCTGATCAGGGTGATGCGGTCAACCATCAGCATGTTCGGGGCGGGCAGTTGCGCGTTACCTGGGCCGAACAGCTCACCGCGACTGCAGCGCAGCAGGTCTTCCCGGGTAAAGGCGTTTTGTTTGGTCATGCGAGCTCCTCAATAGTCCCATGCGGCAGGTGGGGCAAATCTTCCCGGCCGATCGAAGCGTTCATGCCTCGAACCGGCAGCCTACTCATAGACTATTGCGTTGTGGTGAAAGTCACAGCAACAAGGACATGAATGTACACTTGTGCACTGAAATTATTATTCAAGCCCCTTTTCGGGCCTGTCGAGGTGCCTAAGACTGCCGCACTTTCGCCTTTCACGCCAGTCGCAGATGGTCGAAAGGCCTGTACTACTGCACCCAACGTTGCAGAATTTGCTGCAGATCATTCCGTTTGAAGGGTTTGGCCAGGTAATCGTTCATTCCCGCCGACAGGCACGCTTCGCGATCGCCCTGCAAGGCATTGGCGGTCAGGGCAATGATCGGCAGGTCGGTGCAACCGGGCAACTGGCGGATCTGCCGGGTGGCTTCATAGCCATCGATGACCGGCAAGCGGCAATCCATCAGGATCGCTTCGAAAATCAGGCTCTCGGCACTGCGTACCGCCTGCGCGCCGTCGGTCGCGACACTGACCTTGAAGCCCAGGCTGCGCAACATGGCTTCGATGACCGTCTGGTTGACCGGGTTGTCTTCGACCAGCAGCACATTGCGCCCTTCGCCGTCGCTGTTGCCGGTTTGCGCGCGTGGGGCCAACGGCGGCTGTGTCTGCTTGTGCAGTGCCAGGGGGATTTCCAGGGTGAACACCGAGCCGCGGCCTTCCTCACTCTGCGCGCGCAAGGTACCGCCCATGCGCTCGGCGAGCGTGCGGGCGATCGGCAGGCCCAGCCCGGTGCCACCGTAGCGCCTTGAAATGGAGCTGTCGGCCTGCTGGAAAGCGTTGAACATCAACTCCAGGCTTTGCGCCGGGATGCCGATGCCGCTGTCGCGCACTGTGCAGGTGAACCACAGCAACTCGTGATCCAGCGACTGCCACTGAGCCGCGATGGTGACACGGCCCTGCTCGGTGAACTTCAGCGCATTGCCGACCAGGTTGACCAATATCTGCCGGATACGCGTCGGGTCGCCCTTGACCTGCAAGCCGCGCATGTCGTCGGGGATCATCAGTTGCAAGTCGAGACCGCGCTGCGCGGCGCTGTGCTGGAACGACTGGGCGCAACTGCCGATCAGGTCGACGAGGTTGAACGGAATATGCTCCAGTTCCAGTTCCGAACGTTCGATCCGCGAAAAATCCAGGATGTCGTTGATGACCTTGAGCAAGTGCTCGGTAGATTCCGAGGCCAGCGCCGCGTACTCCACCTGTTCCTCGGTCATGTCGGTGGTTTCCAGCAACTGCAGCATGCCCAGTACGCCATTCATTGGCGTGCGCAGTTCATGGCTCATCATGGCGAGGAAGTCGGATTTGGCGTTGTTGGCCTTTTCCGCCTCTTCGCGGGTCTGGATCAACTGCGCCATGGCCTGGTGTTGTTCGCGGCTGGCCTGCTCGAGACCGCTGGCGAGGTTGTTGATGTGTTGCGACAGCGCCCCCAGCTCGGTGTCATCGACAATCGGCAGCGGTTTTTTGTAGTCGCCGTCCTGGATTGCCTTGACCGCATTGCCGATGTCACGGATCGGTCGCGACAGGCTGCCCGCCAGACGCCGGGCCACGAGGAAGGTAAAGAGCAGGGCAAACAGCGCCAGGATGGCGGCCTTGAGCACGATTTCCTGCTGACGCCGGCTGAAGGCATCGTTGGACAGCCCGACGATCACCCGGCCAAGATAGTCTTCGGCGGGGGCCGCACTGGCGGTTTTGCTGCTCTGAAAAAAATCATTGTGCAAGGCGATTCGCTGCAGCCGTATCGGTGCCTGGAACACTTCGAGCTGCTGCGCGCGATTGTGGTGTTCACTCGGTTGTTCGACGTACACCAGAACCCGGTTTGTACTGTCCTGGATTTCCAGAAAGCTTACGTTGGGCGTGGCCAGTGTCGCCTTGAGCAAGGTTTCAAGTACTTCGATGTTGCCCGAAATCACGCCGTATTCGGTGGCCGGGGCCAGTTGATTGGCGATCAGCTGGCCAGTGTGGGTAATTTCCTGACGCAAATCCTGGATGCGCACGAACGTGAAAAAACTGATCAGCAACAAGGTCAGCAGCAGGGCAGGGCCAAGGCTGATGAGTTGGGTGCGAGTGTTGATGTCCCAGCGGCGGCGCAAGCTCATGGACGGCGTTCTCCTTCAGCCAGCAACGTGGCGACAGACGCTTCGTTTATCTGTTCGATACCCAGCGAACGCGCCACCTGCGGATTACTCGCGACCTTGAATCGATCGGGGTAGTGCGTGCGCGGCCAGGTGGCCGGTGGCCGGTCGAGCAATTCGTTGATGATCGCCAGCCAATCGCTCTGATCGCTGTAAGTGCTGGCCAGACTCCCGGCCTTGACGAATCCGGCGTTGGGTCCGATCAGCGCCACTTGCTGCGAGTAGCTGCTCAGCAGCAGGTTCTTGGCGGTTTGCGGGTTGTACAGGTCGGCGTCGTCCAGGCCCAGCAACACGTCGCTGTTTTTCAGCAAGGCCTGTAGCGGGCGACTGTCGTGAATGTTGTCCCAGCGCTGGGTGACCACCTCAAGGCCCAAGGGGAGGGCGGCCTGACGCAACTCATTCAACAGGAATTCACTGTGGTTGTCGTAGAGCACGCCGATGCGTTTGGCTTGCGGCAACAGGGTGCGTGTCAAGCGCAACTGGCGGTCCAGCGGTGGATCGCTCCATAGCAGGGAAAGGCGCGCAGGCAGCATGTTGTTCAAACGTTGCCGGGCTTGCAGGCGGCTGATACGCAACACCAGTGTTGCCGGGCCCCGGGCGCCCTGCAGGCGCCAGTCGAGGCTGGGCAGGTCGAGCAGTATCAAGCGGGTGTTTTCCGGCAGCTTGTCAGGAACCGGCAAACTGGCCAGTGTCTGGAATCGTACGTTATCGCTCGGCCGTAATTCGCTCAGGGCCTGAGTAAACGCCCGCACACCGGGGCTGTCTTCGGCCCCCGTGAGCAAGATGTCGGCCGCGTTACTCGCCAGGCTGCCCAGCAGACCGCTTGTCAGCAGGCAAAGCATGGCCAGCAGCCGACCCAGGGTCGGCGCTCTCCACGCCGGACGACACGGCATCTTAAAGCTCCAGCTCCGCGCTGAAATACATCACGTGGCGCTGCTCATAATTGTTGTCGATGAAAGTGGTCGGCTGATTGTCCAGCCGTTGCTGGAGCACTCCGGCCAGCTCCAGGCTGGCCTTGCCCAAGGCAATACGTTTGGCGATGCGCGCATCGACCCGTTCAAAGCGGTAGCCATTGAGGGCGTCATCGCCATAGTAGAAAAGCGCACTGTTCCAGCCCCGGCCCCAATCGCGCAGCCATCCGGCTGAACCACTGTTGCTTGCAGTCTGTCTGGCATCCAGCGGGTTGCTGGTGTCGGCATCGACGTAGGCATAGGTCAGTCGCAGGCGATCGAGGCTGCCGACACGCCAGTCGAGCTGGGTATCGGCGCCGGTAAATCGCGCCTCGTTGGCATTGCTGGCGATGTACTGATTGTTGCGCAGCGGTTCACTGATCATGCCGGTGATTTCGTCGTGGAACAACTTCACGTCGACCGCCAGCCCCGGTGCGGGAAAGTAGCCGTTGTAGCCCAGTTCCCGGGACCGCATGTGCTCTTGATCGAGGTCGCCGGGGCCACGGGTCTTGACGAAATAGCGGGCGCTGGACTGGCCAAAGGCACCGGGCCTGAGGTTGGTGACCTGATAACTCCAGTTGACGTTGTTCTCGAACATGTCCGGAGAACGGACGGCCTCTGAGTACACCGCACGCAAGCCGTGGCGCGGGTTGATCAGGTAGTTGACCGCCATGCGAGGTGTCAGCGAGCTGCCGATCAAGCGGGTGTCCTCGAACATGGCTCCGCCCTGCAGCAGCCAGTGTTCGCTGGGACTCCACTCGAACTGGCCGAACGCCCGCCAGATCCTGTCATCGAGCGTGCCATTGAAGTAGGTTTCGGAGTCCGCCCGGTCGTAGCGATAGTTCATCCCGCTGACCAGCCGCAGGTTATCGGCAAGGCTCAGAGTGTCCTGCAGCTCGAGGTCGTAGCGCGATTCCCGGGTGCTCTGGTCGATGTCGCCGCAAACGGTCTGGCTCGCGCCGTTGCGCCATTGATCGAGTACCTGGTTGGCCAATGCCTGCTCGGCGGGTGTGCCGGCCGGTGCACCAGGACCGATGAAGCGCGTGATGTTGCGGGCCAGGCGTTCGGTGTAGTTCGGGTTCAATTGCCAGAGCTCGGTCAGTTGCGGGCTGAACGAAACTTCTGCGTCGCAGGCGCGCCAGGTTTGCTGACGGTCCCAGTGTTGGGCCGAACCCTGGATATAAAGGCTGTGGTCGGGATTGACGTCCAGATTCCAGCGCAATGACCCGGCGTAGTCCTTGGCGGTGACGTCGGAGTCGTTGCCCGCGCGGGTAATCCCCGGAAACACCGGCCGGTAGGTATAGGGCCGCTGGTTGGTGCCGTCTTTGCCATTCAATTGCCAATCGAGGCTTTGCCGTTCGTCGAGGCTCTGGCTGACGGCGAGGTTGAAGCGATTGAGGCGGCGACTGTCATGGTAGGCGGCGCCGGTTCGGTCGGTGTCGAAACCGTCGTCTTGCTGGCCGGACAGGGACAGGCGCAAGTCACCGTCCTCCCAGCCCATGCCCTGGCTGGCATAAAAGTCGTTGATGCCGCGCTGGCCCTGGGTGACCTTCATGCGCGTACCGTGACTGTCGGCGGGCCGCCGGGTAATGATGTTGACCACTGCCATCAGGGCATTGGCACCGTAGCTGACGGTATTCGGCCCGCGAAAGACTTCGATGCGCTCGATGTCTTCCATGGCCACCGGTATGTCACTCCAATCCACGGTGGCGAGGCCGGCGCGATACACCGAACGCCCGTCGATCAGCACTTGCATGCGTCGCGCTTGCGTCGCATTGGTGCCGTGGTAATTCACCGCCGCCTGATTGCCGTTGATGTTGCCGACCATCATCCCCGGTACCAGACGCAGCAGTTCGCTGATGTCGCGGGCGCCACTGGCGTGGATCAGGGCACTGTCGATGACCGTCATGCTTCCCGGAACGGCCGCCGGCGACTGCTTCAGGCGCGTGGCCGTGAGCACTTGCGGTAGCGGTTCGTTGTCCAGGAACAAGTCGTCGGCCAGCAATGGCGAGCTGAAAATCAGCGCCAGGACCAGAGGCGAACGCGGTGAAGGAGTACCCGGAGACACAACACATCCCTGTCAGTGATTGAAGGCGCGCATGTTAACCGAGCCGAATGACTTTTCCATTCACGATGTCTGCATTTTCCTCGGTTTTAATGGTCTTCTTCCTACGGGTGCCGGTATTTGATGTCGGGGCTGGCCGCCGATGGGCTGCCCCGTATAATGCCGACATCGCCACTGGTATGGATTAACGGATTGCATATGACTGAACAGCGCCCGATTGCGGTCCTGGGAGGCGGAAGTTTTGGAACCGCCGTGGCTAATCTGCTGGCCGAAAATGGGCATCAGGTCCTTCAGTGGATGCGAGACCCCGAACAGGCCGAGGCCATTCGGGTCAATCGCGAAAACCCGCGTTACCTCAAAGGCATCAGGATTTTGCCGGGTGTGACTGCAGTCACCGACCTGCAAGCCACCCTGGACGCCTGTGACCTGTGTTTTGTCGCACTGCCCTCCAGCGCGCTGCGCTCGGTGCTGGTGCCGTACGCTGAACGCCTGACCGGCAAATTGCTGGTGAGCCTGACCAAGGGCATCGAAGCCCACACGTTCAAGTTGATGAGCGAGATCCTCGAAGAGATCGCCCCGCAAGCGCGCATCGGCGTATTGTCCGGGCCGAACCTGGCCCGTGAAATCGCCGAACATGCACTGACCGCCACGGTGGTCGCCAGTGAAGACGAAGAACTGTGCCAGCAGGTTCAGGCCGCGCTGCACGGGCGCACCTTTCGTGTCTATGCCAGCGCCGACCGTTTCGGTGTAGAGCTGGGCGGAGCATTGAAAAACGTCTACGCGATCATCGCCGGCATGGCGGTGGCAATGGGCATGGGGGAAAATACCAAGAGCATGCTGATCACCCGGGCTCTGGCGGAAATGACCCGTTTCGCGGTGAATCAGGGCGCCAACCCGATGACCTTCCTGGGGCTGGCAGGCGTGGGCGATCTGATCGTGACCTGTTCGTCGCCCAAGAGCCGCAACTATCAGGTCGGCTTCGCCCTCGGCCAGGGCCTGAGCCTGGACGAGGCCGTCACGCGCCTGGGCGAAGTCGCCGAAGGGGTCAACACCCTCAAAGTGCTCAAGGCCAAGGCCCAGGAGGTTGGCGTGTACATGCCGCTGGTCGCCGGGTTGCACGCGATCCTGTTCGAAGGCCGCACGCTGGAGCAGGTCATCGGTCTGTTGATGCGTGGCGAGCCGAAAACCGACGTCGACTTCATTTCCACCAGTGGTTTCAACTAATCACGCTTGCCAGAAAAGCAGGGAGTTGCACATGAACGATCCAAAAGTAGAAGCCAGGTACGAATCCATCCTGCTGCGCGTGTTGTGGATGATCGTCTTCGTGCTGGTGTGGCAAGTGGCGCAGTTCATCCTCGGCGCCGTCGTGCTGGTGCAGTTGATCTATCGTTTGTTTTATGGCGCCCCGAGCGCCAGCCTGATGAATTTCGGCGACAGCCTGAGCCAGTTTCTGGCGCAGATCGGTCGTTTCGGCAGCTTTCACAGCGACCAGAAGCCTTGGCCGTTCGCCGATTGGCCGGCGCCGCGTGCGCCGGAAGGTGAAGCGCCGCATGTCGTGGCACCGGCACCGCATCCGGCTCGAGATGAGGAACCCAAGCTATGAAACTCTGGGTATTGCGTCATGGTGAAGCCGAACCACACGGTTCCAAACCCCACGATTCGGAACGGGAACTGACTGCCAACGGTCGTGAAGAAGTGCTGCGCGCCGCCGCCAACCTGGTGGGCCAGCCGCTGACAGCGATCTATGCCAGCCCTTACATGCGAGCGCAGCAGACGGCGCAACTGGTGCGCGAAACACTGGGATTCGAACCGGAAATCCGCATCGTCGAATGGCTGACTCCGGACACCGACCCGGACAAGGTCGCCGAGCAACTGGTTTCTGTCAGTGAAGCCCTGCTGGTCAGTCACAACCCGCTGGTGGGTAACTTGCTGAGCTACCTGCAACATGGCGCAGGATATCCCCCGGAGAGAGTCAGCACCGCCGGGCTGGCCGAACTCAAGGGCGATGAACTGCTGGTCGGTTCGATGACGCTCGACAGCATCAAGCACCCGTAACGTCGCTTTTCTGTGGGAGCGTGGCTTGCCCGCGAAAACATCGACTTGGTTTGCCTGATAAATCGCGGAGCCTGCATCGCGGGCAAGCCACGCTCCCACAGGGACGTCAAACCCGAAAATTTTTGAATGAAATAGTCAACCAAGCACTTGCTTGGTTGACTACGCTTGCTCCAGACCAAAAAAACAGGAGCGAGTCATGTCTGCTGCGTTTCGTTTGCCACTGGACGTTTTCTACGAGCGTGAGGCCCGTCATCCTCGCCAGCGCTTTCTGGTCCAGCCTGTTGGCGGTGGCCAGGTCGAGACGTTGACCTGGGCGGACGTCGCTCACCAGGCCCGTTGCGCAGCCCATTGGTTGCGAGCGCGAGAACTGCCGCAGGGCAGCCATATCGCCCTGATTTCGAAGAACTGTGCGCACTGGATCATTGCCGACCTGGCGATCTGGATGGCCGGGCATGTGTCGGTGCCGTTGTACCCCAACCTCACCGCCGAATCGGTTTCCCAGGTACTTGAACACTCGGAAGCGGTGCTGGCGTTCATCGGCAAGCTCGACGACTGGCCAGGCATGTCCCATGGCGTCAGCCCCAACCTGCCGACCATCAGTCTGCCCCTGCATCCGCCGGGTACGTTCGATTTCAGCTGGGCCGACCTGCAACTCAGTTCGCCGATCCAGGACGATCCCAAACCTGCCGCCGATCAACTGGCAACCATCATTTACACCTCCGGCACCACGGGCATGCCCAAAGGCGTGATGCACAGCTTCGCCACCCTGGGGTTCGCCACCACACGCGGCACTTCGTTGTTCGGCCTCAACGAGTCGGACCGACTGTTGTCCTACCTGCCGTTGTGCCACGTTGCCGAGCGGATGTTCGTCGAACTGGCGTCGATCTATACCGGCCAAACGGTGTTTTTCGCCGAGAGCCTGGATACCTTTCTCACCGACCTGCAACGTGCACGCCCGACCGCGCTGTTTGGCGTGCCGCGCATCTGGACCAAGTTCCAGATGGGGGTGTACAGCAAGATCCCGGCAAAACGCCTCGATTTCCTGCTCGGCCTGCCGATCATCGGCAAGCGGGTCGGGCATAAGGTCCTCGCCGGGTTGGGGCTCGATGCGTTGCGCATTGCGCTGTCCGGTGCTGCGCCGGTACCGCAGACCCTGTTGCTGTGGTACCGCAAACTGGGGCTGGATGTGCTGGAGGTCTACGGCATGACTGAAAGCTGCGGCTATTCCCACATTGGTGTGCCGGGCCAGAACAAACCGGGCTGGATCGGCAAGCCGTGCCCGGAAGTCGAGGTGCGGATCGCCGAGACAGGGGAGGTCATGGTGCGCAGTGGCGCGACCATGCTCGGCTATTTCAAGGAACCGGAAAAAACCGCCGACACCATTACCGAGGACGGCTTCCTGCGCACCGGCGACAAGGGCGAGGAGGATGCCGAAGGCAATCTGCGCCTGACCGGTCGTCTGAAGGAAATCTTCAAGACCAGCAAAGGCAAATACGTGGCGCCGGCACCGATTGAAAATCGTCTGGCCGTGCATTCGCGCATCGAACAGGTCTGCGTGGTGGGCGATGGCTTGAGCGCACCGCTGGGCTTGTGCGTGTTGTCGGCGGTTGGCCAGCAGGATGCCGGCGGGGCCGCGCGCGCCGGCTTGCATTCCAGCCTGGAAAAACTGCTGGAAGAGGTCAACGGTGCCCTCGACAAGCATGAGCAACTGCGACGCCTGGTGGTGGTCAAGGGCAGTTGGGCCGTGGAAAACGGCTTTCTCACCCCGACCCTGAAGATCAAGCGCAACGTGATCGAAGCGGCTTACGGTGAGCGCTTTGAAGAATGGAGCGAGCGCAGCGAAGCGGTGCTGTGGCAGGATTGATTCACGAACAAGACCAACAAGGAAACTCTGCGATGAGCCTGTGGCGCACCACCCCCAACATCGAGCAGTTGAACGCAATCCAGAAAAACACCATCGGCGAAGTGCTGGACATCCGTTTCGAGGCCTTCGACGATGAGTCCCTGACGGCAAGCATGGTCATTGACCATCGCACTCACCAGCCTTACGGCTTGCTGCATGGCGGCGCCTCGGTGGTGTTGGCCGAGTCGGTCGGTTCGATGGCCAGCTACCTGTGCATCGATGCCAGCAAGTACTATTGCGTGGGCCTGGAGATCAACGCCAACCATTTGCGCGGCCTGCGCAGCGGGCGGGTGACGGCGGTGGCCAAGCCGATCCACATCGGCCGCACCACCCATGTCTGGGACATTCGGCTGACCAGCGATGAGGGCAAGGCCAGTTGCGTGTCGCGGCTGACCATGGCGGTGGTGCCGTTGGGTGAGAATCCGCCGACGCGTTGAACTCAAGCCATGGCCTTGACCGGACTGTCATCATTCCTGGCAGTTACGGTCATTGCCGCAGGACGCGGTCTTGCGGACAATCAACGCCTGTTCTCGCTCATGGATTTGCAGGTATGTCGCAACAGATCTTTTTCGCCCACGCCAACGGTTTTCCGTCGGGAACCTACGGCAAGTTGTTTGCGGCGCTGGCACCCGAATTTCAGGTGACGCATCTGGAGCAGCACGCCCACGACCCGCGTTTCCCGGCGGACGACAACTGGTACAACCTGGTGGATGAGCTGATCCATCACCTGCAACAGCAGGCCGGGCCCGTGTGGGGCGTCGGTCATTCCTTCGGGGGCGTGCTGCATCTGCATGCAGCCTTGCGCTGCCCGGAGCTGTATCGCGGCGTGGTGATGCTCGACTCGCCAGTGCTGACCCGAGCCGATCGATGGGTGATCCGGGCGGCCAAGCGCTTCGGTTTCATCGACCGCTTGACCCCGGCCGGCCGTACCCTGGGTCGCCGTGAAGAATTCACCGACCTGGAAAGCGCCCGGAAATATTTCGCCGGTAAAACCCTGTTTCGCGGCTTCGACCCGGAGTGCTTCGATGCCTACCTGCAACATGGCTTGCAACAGGCCGGTGACAAGCTGCGCCTGCGCTTCGACCCGGCCACGGAAATCAGCATCTATCGCGGCGTGCCGCACACCAGCCCGGGCAGCACCCGACAGTTGCAAGTGCCGCTGGCGGTGGTTCGCGGACACAACAGCCGCGTGGTGATGCGTCATCACGCCAGTTCGGTGGACCGCCTGCCGTTGGGCGAGTCGCTGACCATGCCCGGCGGCCACATGTTTCCGCTGGAACGTCCCCTTGATACCGCTGAAATGCTCAAAGGCCTGTTCTACCGCTGGGACGGCCGTCGACAACAGGATTGCGCATGAACCAAATCGTCGAAGAGGTCCGCCTGAGCCTGCCGCACATCGAACTGGCAGCGCACCTGTTCGGTCCTGAGGACGGTTTGCCGGTCATTGCCCTGCATGGCTGGCTGGACAACGCCAACAGCTTTGCCCGCCTGGCGCCGAAGCTCAAAGGCCTGCGCATCATCGCCCTGGACATGGCCGGTCACGGTCATTCCGGGCATCGTCCGCCGGGAGCCGGGTACGCCATGTGGGACTATGCCCACGATGTGCTGCAAGTCGCCGAACAGCTTGGGCTGAAGAAATTTGCGTTGATGGGGCATTCGATGGGGGCCATTGCTTCGCTGATCATCGCCGGGTCGCTGCCCGAGCGGGTTACCCACCTGGCATTGATCGACGGCATCATTCCTCCTACAGATAAAGGTGAAAACGCGGCCGAGCGCATGGGCATGGCCCTGCAAGCGCAGCTGGATCTGCGGGAAAAGCGCAAACCGGTCTATGGCACCCTCGAACGTGCCGTCGAAGCGCGCATGAAGGGCCTGGTGGCGGTCAGCCGCGAGGCCGCCGAACTGCTGGCGCAGCGTGGTCTGATGCCGGTACCGGGCGGTTATACCTGGCGCACCGACAGTCGCCTCACGCTGCCATCGCCACTGCGTCTTACCACCGAGCAGGCCATGGCCTTCGTCCAGCGGGTGAAATGTCCTGCAACACTAGTGGTCGCTGCCGACGGCATGCTCGCCAAACACCCAGAATTGCTGGAGCGTCTACCCTTTAGCCGTGAACAGCTGCCAGGCGGCCATCATTTGCACCTCAATGACGAGTCCGGCGCCGATCTTGTCGCAGACTGTTTCAATCGGTTCTTCGCCATTCCTTGACTTGCGTCGGGCAACTGTCGAGGCTGGGCGGGTTGAAATGGGAGACAACCATGATAGATCTCTACACCGCTGCGACCCCGAATGGCCACAAGGTCTCTATCGTGCTCGAGGAACTCGGCCTGCCCTACACGGTGCATGCCTTGAGTTTCGACAAAAAGGAGCAGAAGTCCGCGGACTTCCTCAAGATCAACCCCAATGGGCGGATTCCGGCGATTGTCGACCGTGCCAACGGTGATTTTGCCGTGTTCGAATCCGGCGCCATCCTGATTTACCTCGCTGAACAGACCGGCAAACTGATGCCGAGCGATCCGAAGGGACGTTCGCTGGTATTGCAGTGGCTGATGTTCCAGATGGGTGGCATCGGCCCGATGCAGGGCCAGGCCAACGTGTTCTTCCGCTACTTTCCGGAAAGACTCCAGGGCGCCATCGACCGCTATCAGCATGAAACCCGTCGCCTCTACGAAGTGCTCGACACGCGTTTGCAAAGCGTGGAGTTCCTTGCCGGCGAGTACAGCATTGCCGACATCGCCACCTTTCCGTGGGTGCGCGGTTACGAATGGTCGGGTGTCTCGGTGGAGGGCTTGACTGCGTTGCAACGCTGGATGGCAACCATGGAGGCCCGGCCGGCGGTGCAGCGTGGTCTGCAGGTACCGCAACGCGCCGATGAAGCCAGTGTCATCAAGGGTGCCCAGGCCATGCTGATCCGATGAGTCTATCCATGCGTTCATTCAGTTTGCTGGTGCTGTGCAGTTTCAGTCCCTTGTTGTTCGCCACCGATGTACCGGGCAGTCAGGACCTCCCGATAGTGCCGCGCATGGTCGACGCCCATATTGTCGACTATCGTCCCGCCGCCGAACTGGAGCGGATCTACCCATTGGGTTCGATCCGCAAAATCAGTGGCCAGTTACGTTTCGACGGTCAGGTCAGTGCCCGCGGCAAGGTCACTTCGGTGACCTACGAGTTACCTGCCGAGCATTCATCGAACGATGCGTTCACCGCTGCCCGCGAGGCTTTGCAAAAACAGGACGCCGGGTTGCTTTTCTGGTGCCAGGCGCGCGATTGCGGTGAAAGCAGCCTCTGGGCCAACCAGGTCTTTGGCAACGCCAAGCTGTATGGCGCCGACGATCAACAAGCCTATTTGTTGCTGCGACTTGCTGCTCCACGGGACAACACGCTCGTCGCGCTGTACAGCATCACCCGCGGTAATCGCAAAGCCTACCTGCATGTCGAGCAGTTCGACGCTTCGGCGCCGCTGGGCGAGCTGTTGCCGACCTCCGCGACCTTGCTGCGTGAACTCAAGAGTACCGGCGAGCTCGATTTTGCCACATTGAACAGCGCACCTGACGAGACCTGGCTGCGCCTGATTTCTCGCGGACTGAATCTGGACACCACCTTGCGGGTCAGTATTTCCGGAGCGAACGCCGAAGTCTGGCGTCAGGCCCTGATTGGCCAGGGCGTGCGTGCCGCGCGGATGGAAACCGGCAGTGTCGAAGGCTCTGGCCTGCACATCGAGCTATTGCGGTAGGCTGCATAGGGCGAACGTGCACGCTACGTTCGCCTACTCTATTGCTGACTGACTTTTTCGAGACTTTTGATGATCAATAACGATCGCCTGTTGGTGCAGATCCTGCTCGTGGTGCTGTTCGGCGCGAGTTTCTGGGTGATGGCGCCGTTCTGGTCGGCGATGTTCTGGGGCGCGGTCCTGGCGTTCGCCAGTTGGCCGCTTATGCGCTTGCTGACCCGTTGGCTCAATGGTCGCGAGTCCCTGGCAGCGGCATTGTTGACGCTGGGCTGGATGGTGCTGGTAGCGGCACCGCTGGTATGGCTGGGTTTCAACCTTGCCGATCATGTGCGCGATGCCACGGCATTCATCAAGGATGCGCAGGTCGAGGGGCTACCCGAAGCACCGGCCTGGCTGGGTTCGATTCCCCTGGTGGGTGAGCGGCTGGTCGGGATCTGGAACAGCATCGATGAGCAGGGCGCGGCGATGATGGTGTCGCTCAAGCCGTATCTGGGGCAGGTGGGTAACTGGTTGCTGGCGCGCAGCGCGCAGATCGGCGGCGGTATTCTCGAACTGACCCTGAGCATCGTCTTCGTGTTCTTTTTCTATCGTGACGGGCCGCGCCTGGCAGCGTTTGTACACACGTTGCTGGAGCGGCTGATCGGTCAGCGGGCCGGCTACTACATTGAACTGGTGGCAGGCACGGTACAGCGGGTGGTGAACGGAGTGATCGGCACGGCAGCGGCCCAGGCGATCCTGGCGCTGATCGGGTTCCTGATTGCCGGCGTGCCAGGAGCGTTGGTGCTTGGTATCGTGACGTTCATGCTCAGCCTGATTCCGATGGGGCCGCCGTTGGTATGGATTCCGGCGACCGCGTGGCTGGCCTGGAAAGGCGAGTACGGGCTGGCCGTGTTCCTCGGGATCTGGGGCACATTCATCATCAGCGGTGTCGACAACGTGCTCAAGCCGTACCTGATCAGCCGTGGCGGTAACCTGCCGCTGGTCATTGTGCTGCTTGGGGTGTTTGGCGGGTTGATTGCCTTTGGCTTTATCGGCCTGTTCATCGGCCCGACATTGCTGGCGGTGGCCTACAGCCTGTTGATCGACTGGAGCAAGACCCAGGCACGGGTTGAAGATCGCCGGCCCTGAGAATTGCATTCTGCTCAGGGCCTCTTCGCGAGCAAGCCCGCTCCCACACTGGTTTTGTGATTGACGCAGATCAATGTGGGAGCGGGCTTGCTCGCGAAGACAATCTGTCAGTTGATACATCAGTTGACTGATACACCGCTTTCGTCGGAACGCCGCCCGGAGCAAGCCCGCTCCCACAAGTGTGTGTATCAGGCGCGTGGCAGGCGAATCACCGCCGTCAGGCCGCCACCTGGGGTTTCTTCCAGGGTCAGTTGCCCGCCCATTCGTTGCGCGGCCTCGCGGGCAATGGTCATGCCCAGGCCCACGCCGCCGGAGTTGCGATTACGCGAGCCTTCCAGGCGAAAGAAGGGTTCGAACACGGCCTCACGTTGTTCCGCGGCGATACCCGGTCCATGGTCGATGACCCGAATCACCAGCTGTTCACGATGGTCCTCCAGGCTGATCAGCGCTTGCCCGGCGTAGCGCAGGGCATTATCCATCAGGTTGTTGAGGCAAGAGCGCAAGGCCATCGGCTGGACTTGCAGGGGGACACAGTGGCCGCTGGCCTGGACGTTCGCGCCCTGGTCCTGGGCGTTTTCGCTCAGGGACTCCACCAGCGCCTGAACGTCCATCCACTGCGGGGCTTCGCTGGTGCGCTGTTCATGCAGGTAGGTGAGGGTGGCGTCGAGCATGCTGATCATGTCGTCGAGGTCCTGACGCATCTGGCCTTGCAGCTTGTCGTCGTCGATTTTTTCCAGCCGCAGCTTGAGCCGCGACAGCGGTGTGCGCAGGTCGTGGGACACTGCGCCGAGCATGCGTGAACGCTGCTTGACCTGTTCAAGGATGCGGCGCTGCATTTTATTGAACGTGTGTGCCGCTTGCCGCGCTTCCCGTGGCCCCGATTCATCCAGTGGCGGGCTGTCGAGGTTTTCGCTCAAGCGCTCGGCCGCGTCGCTCAGGCGCTGGATCGGTCGGCTCAGCAGTTTGGCGCCGTACCAGGCGGCAATGATCAATGAGATCAATTGAAACGTCAGGGGCACCAGGGGGCCGCCGAACCACGGCCGTGGTGGCCGTTTCTCGAAGCGTGGGTCCAGCGGTGGGCGTGGCCCGTCCAGGCCTTCGGAAAACTCCGGTGGAGGCGGCGGTGGCGGCGGGCCGTAATGGTGAAACCAGGCAAAGGCCAGCAGGTGCGCGAGGATGATCGCCAGCAGCAACACGCCAAACAGGCGGCCGAACAGCGTATCGAAGCGCCCGCGCATCAGCCGATGTCTCGGGCATCGAACAGGTAACCCTCACCACGAACGGTCTTGATCAACTGCGGAGCCTTGGGGTCGTCGCCGAGTTTCTGGCGCAGGCGCGACACCAGCAGGTCGATGCTGCGGTCAAAGGCTTCAATCGAACGACCGCGAGCGGCGTCCAGCAGTTGTTCACGGCTGAGCACGCGGCGCGGACGTTCGATAAACACCCAGAGCAGGCGGAATTCGGCGTTGGACAGTGGCACCACCAGGCCATCGTCGGCGATCAGTTGCCGCAACACGCTGTTCAGGCGCCAATTGTCGAAACGAATGTTCGCGCGTTGTTCGCTGCGGTCATCGCGCACCCGACGCAGGATGGTCTGGATCCGCGCCACCAGCTCGCGGGGCTCGAATGGCTTGGCCATGTAGTCGTCGGCACCGAGTTCGAGGCCGATGATCCGGTCGGTCGGTTCGCAGCGGGCAGTGAGCATCAGGATCGGGATGTCCGATTCCGCGCGCAGCCAGCGGCACAGCGACAGACCGTCTTCACCGGGCAGCATCAGGTCGAGTACCACCACGTCGAAATGCTCTGCCTGCATCACCTGGCGCATCGCGGCGCCATCGGTGACGCCGCTGGCGTGGATATTGAACCGGGCCAGGTAGTCGATCATCAGTTCGCGGATCGGGACGTCATCGTCGACGATCAGGGCGCGAATGCTCCAGCGCTTGTCGTCACCTGGCGTTTTCTGCTCGTCGTTCACGGGTGCTTGGGTGTTTTGCATGCGTGCGTTCATCTGCCTGGTAGGCTGCCAACCACAAAGATAGGCTGCGAGGTTGTGGTTCCAGCATAGGCGTCCGGCTCTGAGGCGGGAAGTGCCGTTGTAAGGACCTGTTGCGGTTGCCGAGGGTAGCGGGCCTGGGTGTTATGGGCGTGTCGTGTGTGTATCGAACTCGACACAATGGCCTCGAGGGCTAGTCTTGCCTGAGCCGTCGCGACGATTTACCGATCATCGGGTCCCGCAGCGGCGCTGGTTCCGCTACAATGCGCGCCGATTTCGACTTGCCTGAGAGCCCACTCATGTCCGCCTGCCAGACTCCTATCATCGTCGCCCTGGATTTCCCTACCCGTGACGCCGCACTGAAGCTGGCCGATCAGTTGGACCCGAAGCTGTGCCGGGTCAAAGTCGGTAAGGAACTGTTCACCAGCTGCGCTTCGGAAATCGTCGGGACCCTGCGCGACAAGGGTTTCGAAGTGTTCCTGGACCTCAAGTTCCACGACATCCCGAACACCACCGCAATGGCCGTCAAGGCGGCTGCGGAAATGGGCGTGTGGATGGTCAACGTGCATTGCTCCGGCGGCCTGCGCATGATGGCCGCGTGCCGTGAAGTGCTGGATCAGCGCAACGGTCCGAAACCACTGCTGATCGGCGTGACCGTGCTGACCAGCATGGAGCGTGAAGATCTGGCGGGTATCGGTCTGGACATCGAGCCTCAGGAACAGGTGCTGCGCCTGGCTGCCCTGGCGGAAAAAGCCGGAATGGACGGCCTGGTGTGCTCGGCCCTGGAAGCCCAGGCCCTGAAAGCTGCGCATCCGTCACTGCAACTGGTGACCCCGGGGATTCGTCCGGCGGGCAGCGCCCAGGACGATCAGCGGCGCATTCTGACTCCGCGTCAGGCGCTGGATGCCGGTTCCGACTATCTGGTGATCGGTCGTCCAATCAGCCAGGCCGCGGATCCGGCCAAGGCGTTGGCTTCGGTGGTGGCTGAACTGGCCTGATCAGACACCCAGGATCCAAATGTGGGAGCGGGCTTGCTCGCGAAGAGGGCGTGTCAGTCAACGAAGATGTTGTCTGACACACCGCATTCGCGAGCAAGCCCGCTCCCACAGTGGTTTTTGGGTGCGTTCAACGATCGGGTCAGACCTTTAACACCAATTTGCCGAAATTCTCCCCGCTGAACAATTTCATCAGCGTCTCCGGGAAAGTCTCCAGTCCTTCGACGATGTCTTCCTTGCTCTTGAGTTGCCCCTTGGCCATCCAGCCGGCCATTTCCTGCGCGGCACTGGCGTATTGGGCGGCGTAGTCCATCACCACAAAACCTTCCATGCGCGCGCGGTTGACCAGCAGCGACAGGTAATTGGCCGGCCCCTTGACCGCCTCCTTGTTGTTGTACTGGCTGATGGCACCGCAAATCACTACTCGCGCCTTCATGTTCAGCCGGCTCAACACCGCGTCGAGGATGTCGCCACCCACGTTATCGAAATACACGTCGACGCCTTTCGGGCACTCGCGCTTGAGACCGGCGAGGACGTCTTCACTCTTGTAGTCGATAGCGCCATCGAAACCCAGTTCCTCGATCAGGAACTTGCACTTGTCCGCACCGCCGGCGATGCCAACCACCCGGCAGCCTTTGATCTTGGCGATCTGCCCGGCAATGCTGCCCACGGCACCGGCCGCGCCCGACAGCACCACGGTGTCACCGGCCTTTGGCGCGCCGACGTCGAGCAGGGCGAAGTACGCCGTCATCCCGGTCATGCCCAGTGCGGACAAGTAACGTGGCAGTGGTGCCAGTTTCGGATCGACCTTGTAGAAGCCCCGTGGCTCGCCGAGAAAGTAATCCTGCACGCCGATGGCGCCATTTACGTAATCCCCGACTGCAAACCCCGGGTTGTTCGACGCAATGACTTTGCCTACGCCCAATGCGCGCATGACTTCGCCGAGCCCGACCGGCGGGATGTAGGACTTGCCCTCATTCATCCAGCCACGCATGGCCGGATCCAGGGACAGATATTCGTTTTTGACCAGGATCTGACCCGCCGCCGGTTCGCCGACAGGCACCTCCTGGTAAGTGAATGTCTCGCGGGTCGCCGCGCCAACCGGACGTTTGGCGAGCAGGAATTGGCGATTGGTCTGGGAGGTCATGGCAGGCACTCAGGATGAATGAAGCTTTGTTGATAGCCGGTCAGCGACGATGCCGCAAGTTCGGCTGATGCTGCGAATGCACGTTGATCCAGTTGAGTGATATTTGGTACGGCAGTTCCATCACTGCAACTCATGGGCGCCCAACCGGAGCCTTGATAGTGCTGCCGTGTTCAAGACCTCCATGGCTAGACTGGTCGTGCGCGATTCCCCGCTTTCTTCTCTTCGAGGACATAACAATGAGCATGACGTTTTCCGGCCAGGTGGTCGTGGTGACGGGTGGGGCGGCCGGTATTGGCCGCGCGACCGCCCAGGCATTTGCCGCCGAGGGCCTGAAAGTAGTGGTGGCCGATATGGACACGGCGGGTGGCGAGGGCACGGTGGCGCTGATTCGTACGGCCGGTGGCGAAGCAACCTTCATGCGCTGCAACGTTACCCTGGAAAGCGATGTAAAAAATCTTATGGATGAGGTGATCAATACTTACGGTCGCCTTGACTATGCCTTCAACAATGCCGGCATCGAAATCGAGAAAGGCAAGCTGGCCGAGGGTACGCTCGACGAGTTCGACGCGATCATGGGCGTCAACGTCAAAGGCGTCTGGCTGTGCATGAAACACCAATTGCCGCTGCTGCTGGCGCAAGGGGGCGGCGCAATCGTCAATACGGCATCGGTGGCCGGCCTTGGGGCAGCGCCGAAAATGAGCATCTACGCAGCGTCTAAACATGCGGTGATCGGCCTGACCAAATCGGCGGCCATTGAATACGCCAAGAAAAAGATCCGGGTCAACGCAGTGTGTCCGGCGGTGATCGACACGGATATGTTCCGTCGAGCTTATGAAGCCGACCCGAAAAAAGGCGAGTTCGCCAACGCCATGCATCCGGTCGGTCGCATCGGCAAGGTCGAAGAGATCGCCAGCGCGGTGCTGTACCTGTGCAGCGATGGCGCTGCGTTCACCACGGGGCATTCATTGGCGGTAGATGGTGGCGTAACCGCATTTTAAAACGATGCACCTATACCAGGTACACCGGGAATCTGTGGGAGCGGGCTTGCTCGCGAAAGGGGAGTGTCAGTCGACATCAATGTGGCCTGGCAAACAGCTTTCGCGAGCAAGCCCGCTCCCACAGTTTTTCTGGTTTCGTAAAAGGGCCTGGCAATGTGTTTCAAACCATTGGACCCAATGAATTTGGCGGCGTTGTCGCACAGGCCTTCGAACACTCCTGTGATTAACTGCTTCTGGCAAAACCAACAGGAGTCTGTTTGCTCATGGAATTGAGAATCGACCGGCAGGCACTGGTGCCTGTCGTACAGCAAATTGTTGACGCGCTGACCTGCTGGCTGAATTCCAGCGGGGTGACACCCGGTACGCGCCTGCCTTCGGTGCGACAGATTGCGCGAATCAATTTGCTCAGTCAGGTAAGCGTCATTCAGGCCTGCGAACGCCTGGTGACACAGGGGATGCTGGTGTCAGGCCATGGGGGCGGCTATACGGTTGCCGACCCGGCACTGGCCGCAGGTGCAAAGCGCGAGCCTGCGTGGTTCGAGGGGGCTGAGCCCGAATACGGGCCTTGTCCGGGTGAGTTGCGGCTGGGTTGTGGCGGGCTGCCTGAAAGCTGGCGCGAGACCGACGATCTGATTTACGCGATTCGGCAAGTCAGTCGTGCCGATACGGCCAGCCTGTTCAACTACAGTTCGCCGCTGGGTTTGCCAGCCTTGCGACAGCAGATACTCAAGCGCCTCAGGCATCTGGACATCCGGGTCCAGGACGACCGGATCATGACCACGGCGGGTGCCAGCCAAGGGCTTGACCTGATTGTGCGAACACTGTTCAAGGCCGGTGACTGTGTGGTCGTGGAGAGTCCCGGTTATCCGGTGCTGTTCGATCTGCTCAGGCTGCACGGCATCCACATGGTCGATGTGCCGCGAACACCGCGCGGGCCGGACGTGGACGTGCTCGAATCGGTGCTGGTCAAACACCGGCCTCAAGGGCTGCTCATCAATAGCTTTTATCACAACCCGACCGGCAGCAGCCTTGCACCATTGGTGGCGCGCCGCGTGTTGCAGTTGGCCAGGACCTTTGGCGTGCAGGTGATCGAAGACGACGTTTATGCGGATTTGCACAGCGGTTCCGGTATGCGACTGGCTGCGCTGGACGGCAACGTGATCTACGTGGGCAGCTATTCCAAGACCCTCAGTAGTTCCTTGCGGGTTGGTTTCGTAGTGGCCGGTTCCGAGGTCATTACGCGTCTGGCCGAGGTCAAGATGACCACGGGAATGGGCGCCTCACGATTTTGCGAGTCGGTGCTGGCGTGCCTGTTGGCTAACGGTGCCTACGGCAAACTGGTGCAGCGTCAGCGCCAACGCCTGAGTTGCGACCGGCTGGCGGCTTTGCAGTTGCTTGAAGATGCCGAATGGGAGGTTTTCGGCAAGCCGGCGGGAGGCCTGTTCATCTGGGCGCGATCACGAACGTCCGACTGCGATCAGGTGCGGACCCTGGCGCGGCGTCTGGGTGTACTGCTGTCATCGAAGAGCGCCTTCAACCCCTCGGGTGAGGCCGGTGACTGGCAGCGGATCAATGTGGCATATGCCTGCGACCCACGTGCCCGTGCCCTCCTTCAGGCCACTGCCCGGGATCGACCTCAAGCGTTCTGAAAACGACGTTGGTGTAGCTTTTTGCCATTATTCAGGCGCCAGAGCCTTGTGTTGCTTCTGGCCCGTTGCGAATCTGCGTCTACAGACTATGGCAGGGGACTAAGTGCAATGATTTCGGCCGTGCAAGGACGTTTTGCCAACCTCGGTATGGCGAAAAAACTGGGAGTCGGGTTTGTCCTGGTGCTGTTGTTGACTGCGCTGGTGGCGGGCATTGGCGTTTGGTCCCTGCAAACCATCAGCCAGCGCTTCGACGGGCTCAAGCAGATGTCATCGCTCAACAGCGGTTTGCTCAAGGTGCGGCTGCTGGAGCAAGAGTATGCCTTGCACGGCAATCCGAAAACCGTCGATGCCCTGCACGAGGGCGTCGATGGCCTGATCGCCCTGGCCGGCCAGCTCAAGGCCGCGTCAGCAGCCAACGTGCCGGTGATGAATGATGTCGAACAGTCTTTGGGGGCCTATCGCAAGGCCTTCGACGAGTTTGTCTCGCTCACCCAGGCCAAGGACCTGGCGCTGGAAATGGCCAGTTGGTCGGTGTCCAGCGTGGCCAATAATCTTGATGTATTGCAATCCGGGCTCGCCGATGACGGTGCCTATACGCTGAAAGACTCCGAAGGCAAGGACGGTGCGCAATTCATCGAGCAGGCCAGTCAGGTCAGCCAGGTTTCACGCTTGATGCTGCAAGCCATGAATGAAGCGCGCGTGCGTCTGGATCAAAGCCGCAAAGGCGACGACAGCGCCGGGCAGGGCAAGATCGAACAGGCCAGCCAGGCATTGACCCAGGCCGAGCAGCTCAAGACCACGGTCAAGGACGAGGGTTACCAGACCGTCCTTAATGAGGTCATGGGTCATATCACCAGTTTCAGTGACAAGCTTGCCGAGTACACCGGCCTGCTGGAGCAGGAAAAAACCGTCTATCAACAATTGCACCAGCGCGCAGCCCAAGTGGTCGAGCGGGTGGATCAGGCTTATGTCGCTGAAGACCTGGCGATGCAGGCTGAACTGAAAAAGAACTCGCTGCTGATCATCGGCTCTTCCGCGTTGGCCTTGCTGGTTGGGCTGGTTGCCGCATGGTTCATCACCCGGTTGATCGTGGCACCACTGCGCAGTGTGATTCATGTGGCGCAGCAGATTGCCTCAGGGGATTTGAGTGCGACCATTGACGTGACCCGCCGTGACGAAATCGGTCAGTTGATGCAGGCAATGCAGCAAATGGGCGCGGGGCTCAGTCATATCGTCAGCGGCTTGCAGTCGAGTATCGAGCAGTTGGCGATTTCTGCTCAATCGCTGTCGGCGGTGACTGAACAGACCAACCTCGAAGTCAGCTCGCAGAAAGAGGAAACCGAACAGGTCGCCACCGCGATGAATCAGATGACGGCCACGGTGCATGATGTCGCACGCAATGCCGAAGAAGCTGCGTTAGCCGCGCAAACGGCTGACGGCAAGGTTGAAAGCGGTCAGCAGGTGGTGCGCCAGAGCATGGCGCGGATCGAACAGTTGGCGGATTCGGCTTCTTCGGCCAGTTCGAGCATCGAAAGCCTGAGTGCGGAAATCCAGAATATCGGCACGGTCTTGAGTGTGATCAAAAGCGTGGCTGAGCAGACCAACCTGCTGGCGTTGAACGCGGCGATCGAGGCGGCTCGGGCCGGCGAGCAGGGCAGGGGCTTTGCCGTGGTGGCCGATGAAGTGCGTGCACTGGCCAGGCGAACCCAGCAATCGACCGAGGAAATCGAACGTCTGGTCAGCGCTTTGCGCTCGGCGGCGCAGTCGTCGGTGCAGCAGATCCAGAGCAGTGGCGAGTTGGTGAAGCTGGCGGTCAGCGATGCCTTGCAGACCGAGAGTGCGCTGGGAAGTATTGCGGCGGCGGTATCGTTGATCCAGCAGATGAACCAGCAGATCGCCGCGGCGGCCGAGGAGCAGAGCTCGGTGGCCGAAGAGATCAACCGCAGTGTCACCAGTATTCGCGCCAGTGCCGATCAGTCATCGCTGGCGATGCAGGGCAATGCCGCATCCAGTATCGAGCTGGCGCAACTGGGGGTTGAGCTGAAGGGGATGGTGGGGCATTTCAGGCTTTGAAATGATCTTCGGCCAGACCAAAAAAAGCCACCTCTCGATTAAAGCTTCCTGTAGGAGCGAGCATGCTCGCGATGGTCGCAAAAGATAACGTGCGTTTACTGGCTGAACGCGGCGCTCTGGAGTCCATCGCGAGCATTCGAGCGTCGACCGGCTGCTCCTACAGTTGTTTTCGCTGATCAGTCGTAGATCACTTTCTTTTTCCAGTCCGCGTCAGCCTCGACGTCTTTGAGTCCTTCGGTCAACTGATTGACCTCGCCTTCGACCGGCGCAATGCGATCCATGACCTGGTCATTGGCGCGGGCCAGGAGTTTTTCCAGGTATTCCAGTTGCTCGGCGTAGACCTGTGGTTCCTGTTGTTTGCGCAGGTATTGCACGCCGCGCTCGAATGCCAGGCGAGCCTGCCCGGGCTGGTTCTGTTGCAGGGAGTGCTGGCCGAGGTTGTTGAAGAACTCGATGTGCAGCAGCACGAGGATGTGGCGCACTTCACGGATCCAGCGTTTGGCCTCGTTGGGGGCCAGGAAGCCGTCCTGTGCCGCGCGGGTGATTTGGCCGTGCAGCGCTTCAAGCAGGAAGCGCACATCCTTGGCCTTGGCTTCGGTCTGGATCGGTGCCGGTGGATTGTTGACCGGGATGGACTCACCCTGGCCGACAAGGGTCTCCAGTTCGGCGATCCGTGCCTTGAGGTTGGCACTGGATTTTTCCAGGTTGAGCAGGCGCTGGCAGACGTTCAGTTCCAGGCGGGCCAGCAACAGCTTGAGTGCCGGGGTCATCAGCTGGCCGGGGAACGTCTCGGTGATCTCGCCGCAGCGTCGCAGCCGATCGTTGAGCTCAATCTTGGTACGGGCCTTTTCCAGCTTGTTGTTTTCCGCCACATGGTTGATGTAACCAATGGCGATCAACAGTGCGATCCCGGCTCCAA
Organism: Pseudomonas sp. WT-JTC; assembly: GCF_056711565.1. NCBI lineage: Bacteria > Pseudomonadati > Pseudomonadota > Gammaproteobacteria > Pseudomonadales > Pseudomonadaceae > Pseudomonas > Pseudomonas sp. WT-JTC. Next base: position 5,088,163 of record NZ_CM160042.1, on the reverse strand, counting down.
CTAGCAGGGCGATCATGAGTGGCGTCACCGGTAAGACCTCTTATTAGGTACGCATGCGAGTTTAGTGGCTTGGCGTTTGAGCGCCCAGGCCCGCATGACGGGCTGGATCGGACATGCCTGCGCTTATATCGGCCGCAGCCCTGCTTCTATGAATGGTGGCACGTGATATACAGATTGCCATCACGGGTGGACTATAACGTCTTGGCGGGTGCCAGAATATAGGCGTCAAACGCCGGGCAGCGGAAAAACCCCAATGGCGCCCAAAAGCAGGGCGAAGTCATTGATTTAAATAAATTTATATCAGGGGGTTGACGACCTCTCAATCCATCCATAGAATGCGCGCCACTTGCAGCGTAAAGCACACAGCGAAACGAAGCAGGGAGTGAATGTTGTAGCGTGTCCCCTTCGTCTAGTGGCCTAGGACACCGCCCTTTCACGGCGGTAACAGGGGTTCGAGTCCCCTAGGGGACGCCAATGCGGGAATAGCTCAGTTGGTAGAGCACGACCTTGCCAAGGTCGGGGTCGCGAGTTCGAGTCTCGTTTCCCGCTCCAATTTTAAACAGCGTTGCTTTCGGGCAGGGCTGAGTGAAACCAGAACCAAGTCTTCGGATGCGGATCTGGGCACCGAAACACACACCATGTGTTCCGGGCAGCGTGTCCCCTTCGTCTAGTGGCCTAGGACACCGCCCTTTCACGGCGGTAACAGGGGTTCGAGTCCCCTAGGGGACGCCATTTGCGGGAATAGCTCAGTTGGTAGAGCACGACCTTGCCAAGGTCGGGGTCGCGAGTTCGAGTCTCGTTTCCCGCTCCATATTTAACGAAAACGCCGCTCATTGAGCGGCGTTTTTGTTTGCGCGTAAAAAACCGGATCAGCCGCTGAGGCTTTGTACCAGGCTTTCGAGCGCTTCAATGGTTTCTTCATCCTGCACCGGTTGCGCAGCTGCAGCCGCTTTGATTTGCCGTGCCAGGCGGTACTCGCTGGGCGTGCAGTTGGCGAACTGCTTGAAGGCACGGGCGAAGTAGGAAGGATCCTTGAAGCCGGCCTCATAGCCGATGCTGGTAATCGGCATCTGGCTGTTGTCGAGCAAATCTTTTGCGAAGTTCATGCGCTTGTCCAGGATGTAATCCGTAAAGCCAAGTCCATTGGCCTCCTTGAACAGGCGGCTGAAGCGAAATGTCGTCATGCCGCAGCGCTGTGCCAATTCCCTCTGATCGATGCTGTCTCGAAAGTGCTGTTCGATGTACAGCATGATATTGCTCAGCGCCTGGTGTTTCTGGTGTCCCGAGGTCAGCCGGATGCTGTCCGGCAGGGTCGGGGAGTGGTCGATCTGCGATGACTTGCCCCGGTTGTTGGCATTTCGGCGCAGCTCGCAGAGCTGCACCAGCGCCGTCAGGTAACGTTTCCTCTCGCTGGTCGAAAGCGGGAGCACCATGTATTCCCAGACGCTGGAGCGCATGGCCCATACAGCCAGTTCCTCCGAGTGCTGCACGGTAAACATGGTGATCGGGATGCTGGGGGTGGTGCGTTTGATCTCCAGCAATAGCCTCAAGCCTTGCGTGTCGGGGCGATCAAAGTGGATGCAGATCATGTCTGCCTGTTCCCTGACGGGCAACACGGAGTTTTTCGCCAGACTGCAGTCGCAGGTGTCCTCGAACTGCGCGACGAGTTCTTTCGTGGACCGATCATGAGTCAGATCGAACCACAGGAGCGATGGCCTTTTGGTCAAATTGGACGTCATGTCTCTACTCTGGGGTTCTTGGTGACTCTCTTGCTAAGGAGTATTGCCAAGGTGCCATCACTTTGCAGATTTAATCCTGATAGAAAAAACTTTTTTTAGTTCTATTCGCTCTATGGGTTGCCTGGAAGGCAGTCCCGGGCGAGTGTTTGTTGGTGTGTTTTCGACAAAACGGGTTTAACCGCTTGTCGCTTGTGAATCAATAGCAATTGCCTTTGCATTTTCAATGCCTTGTTTATCCCTCCCGTTACTTCTGCAAAGGCCAATATTTCCGTATTTGGCCGCCCCGCAAAAAAGTCCTAGCGATGTGCAAAATCTTCCTAACGCCCATGCCTTGCCCCTGACTAGTGTTGCACTCAGGCAGCGCAGAAAGTACTGCCTCAGAAAAAACAACATTCGAGTGAGGTGGGCAAAATGATCATGCAAACAATCAAGGCTTCGGTACTGAAGTTCGTCAAAGACGAAGATGGTCTGACCATTGTGGAGTATGCGGTAGCGGGAGGGTTGATTACGGCAACTGTTGCCCTCGCATTCACCAATCTCGGAACGAACGTGCATACCCGAATCACGGCGCTGTGCAATGCCGTTGGCGGTGGTGCCTGCGCGTAACGAAATTTCCGCTAGGGAGATACGGTGATGTCCATGGAGCAGCTGATAGCTACTGTTTTGCTGATAGGGCTGCTGGGCGTAGCGGTGGTGAGCGATATTCGCCGCCACCGCATTCCCAACCTGCTGATCCTCGTGGGCCTGGCCTTGGGATTAGCAGGCCAGACTTTTTCAAGTGGGATAAGCGGGCTGGGTGACGGCCTGTTGGGCATCCTGATTTGTTTTGCGCTGTTTCTGCCCATGTATGCCGTGGGCGGCATGGCCGCCGGCGACGTCAAGTTGATGGCCATGGTTGGCAGCTTCCTGCCGGTTCATTACGCATTGTGGGCCGCGGTATACAGTCTGGTATTCGGCGGCCTTTGCGGTTTTCTGATTGTGCTAGTGCACGGTCAGATGTTGCAAACCCTGGGGCGTTATTGGCTGATCCTGAAGGCTCGGGCCTACCTGGCGCCGAGTGCGGACGAGGCGGCCGGCAAGCCCTTTCCTTACGCGGTTGCAATTTTGCTCGGCACGCTGGGCAGCATCTACTGGCAACTCGTTGCCAGTGGGTTGGGAGATTAGTCATGCACGTCATGGTTGATACTGATGCCTTCCCCAATGAGCGGGAAGCGGTGCAGCGACTGGCTCCTCAGCCGTGCACAATCCGCGAAACCGGTCTGACCGACAGTTTTCTCGGTGAGTTGGTATGCAAGCATTTACACGACGCCGGCGTGCTGGACATGTCGCGGCTGGTGGAACGCCTGGCGCTGACCGGCGCGGTACTTGAAGAAGTCCTGGCATTTCTGCGCAAGGATGGCCGTGTCGAAGTGCTTGGCCAGGTGAGTCAAACGGGCGGGCAGATGTTGCGTTATGGCCTGACCGAACGTGGTCGCAGTGCCGCCCGCGATGCCCTGTCGCGCAGTGGCTATATCGGTGCGGCCCCCTTCCCGGTGAGTACCTACCGGTCGCTGATCAAACTGCAGACCATTCACCATGGTCGCATCACTCCCAGCGATATTCGCAATGCCCTTGCTGGCGTAGTGCTCACGGAGGGGATGCTCGATCAGTTGGGTGTGGCGATGAACTCCGGGCGCGCGATCATGATCTATGGCCCCGCGGGTACCGGCAAGACCTATGTCAGTACTCGGCTGATCCGTCTGTTCGCCGAGGCCATCTGGGTCCCTCATGCCATCGTCATCAATGAGTCGGTGATCGAGATCTATGACCCGCAGGTGCATCAGCGGCTCGATGAAAATGCTCAACAGAACAATCTGATGCTCAACGAAGGGATCGATCGTCGACTGCTGCGCTGCAAACGCCCGATCGTCATCACGGGCGGTGAGTTGAGCATGGAGCAACTGGACGTTCGCTATGACCCCTTCACCCGTCAATACCAGGCCGCCTTGCAGCTCAAGGCCAGCAATGGCCTGTTCATCATCGACGACATGGGGCGCCAGCGCATGGCACCCGCCGAACTGTTCAATCGCTGGATCGTGCCGATGGAAGAGAAACGCGATTTCCTCAACCTGGGCGGCGGTCGGCATTGCGAGCTGCCGTTCGATCTGATTCTGGTGTTTTCCACCAACCTCAATCCCCTGGAACTGGCCGATGAGGCCTTTCTTCGCCGGATTGGCTACAAGCTGCAGTTCGGTTACCTGAAGCCCGAGCAGTACGAAAAGATCTGGCGTATGGAAAGCGAGCGTCTGGGCATTTCCTATGACCCGCTGTTGGTGCGTTATGTGCTGCAAAGGCTGTATGCAAGTGAAGGCATGCCCCTGGTGCCCTGCCATCCCCGAGATCTCCTGAACATGGCACTCGATCACCAGCGTTATACGGGCGGTTCCGGACCATTGTCACCGAAAGAGTTGGAATGGGCCTGGCACAACTACTTCGTCCAGCTCGACTTTCTTTGATACGGAGATACTGACATGAGCTCTCGTACGCTTACCCTGATAGGCGCTTCCCTGGTCATGGGCCTTGGGGCAGCATGGCTGGCCGATTCCTGGCTGAGCGCGCGGCTCAATGCCACCCCGGATGACCACCTTCGAAGCGTAGTGGTCGCCACGGTAGAGATTCCATTCGGGCAGATGGTCGAGGCCCAGCAGGTCACGACTGTACGCATGCCCATGGACACGATCCCGGACGATGCCTTCGATGCCAGCGAAAAAGCCGTGGGCAAGATCGCAACGTTCGACATTCTGCGCGGCGACATCGTGCGCGGTGCACGTCTGAGCGAGCACCTGGGGGGCAGCACCCTGGCCTCTTTGATTGCGCCTGACAAACGCGCCATATCGGTACGCGTGGACGATGTGGTCGGCGTGGGCGGATTCCTGTTGCCGGGCAACCGGGTCGATGTACTGGCGACCAAAACCACCAATGCCGGCAGTAACAGCGCCACGTCCAGGACCATCCTCGAGAACCTGCGGGTGTTGGCGGTGGATCAGACCGCGGGTACCGACAAGACCCAACCGGTCGTAGTGCGCGCCGTGACCCTGGAAATGTCGGCCGCTGAAGCGGAAACCCTGGTTACGGCGCAGACCGAAGGCAAGTTGCAACTGGCGCTGCGTAACCCGTTGAACCTCGAGAAGAAAACCGCGACCGGTGCGCCTGTTGCGCCGGCCATGGCTGTGGCCACCGTCGCGGAGCCAAAACCCGTGGTACCGCGCTACAGGGGCGAGGGTGGCGGGGCTATCACCGTTATCCGCGGGATCGAAACCAAAGAAGTCAGAGTTCGCTGACAGGGAGCAACAGGTGCCTGGGCACCTCGGCATTGGCAAAGCCGATCCGGATCAGTATCGGCAATCGAGGGCTTGATGATGAATCTTCGTATTCAGCGGCCGTTCACTTCGACGCCAAGGCGCCAGGTAGGATCGGTGAGTGTATTGATGGTACTCTCGTTGGCGGTGATGGCCATGATGGCAGCGTTGGCTTTGGACGGCGGGCATATGCTGCTGAACAAAACGCGCCTGCAGAATGCGGTGGACGCCGCCGCCCTGAGTGGCGCCAAGACCCTGAGTCAGGTGGAGGGGGGCGTCAACAGTGCCAGCGCGACGCGTACCGCCGCCCTCAATACGCTGACACAGAATGCCAATGCCACGGGCAACAACGAATTGGCCACGTCTGTCGGCGGCAATGCCGGTGCATTTGCAGTTGTGGAACTGGCAAGCAGCGTCTATGGCCCGTTCTCCTATCCCGGGCCGGCCGATGCCAAGTACGTTCGGGTATCGGTACCAAGCTATAACCTGACGGGATTTTTCTGGAACTTCGCCCAGACATTCGGCCCTGGCGGCCTGGGAGCCAAAGCGGTGGCGGCGATCGCCACCGCTGGCCCCAGCCCTACCACCCCCTGCGATCTTGCACCTTTGATGGTTTGTGGCAATCCGGCTCAGTACAACCCGGGCGCCGGCCTGTTCTGGGGCTTTCAATTTGGTGATTTGCAAGTATTGAAGACGGCTGCCGGCAGTTCGTCGCCCATTGGTCCAGGCAACTTTCAGTTACTCGATTTTGGCTCGGGCGGCAGTCAGGTCAGGGAGGATCTGGCCGGAGGCGGCAAGGTCTGTCGCGATGTTGGGGACAATGTCCAGACCGCTCCTGGCAACACGGCCGGCCCCACCTCTCAAGGCCTGAATACGCGCTTCGGCATCTACAACGGCGGCCAGATCAGTGCCTCCGCCTATCCACCGGATCTGGTGACCACGTCCAGTAACCCTGCAATCACTGACAACGGCACAGGCCCGAAATACCAGGGGCAAGCCGTCACCTCGAACAATGGCAATCTCACGGCGGGCGGCAACGCGATACTGGACTATAACGACTGGCGTGCGAGCGTTGCCGCGTGTGTGGCAGGGGGGAGTGGTTGTCAGGGCAACGGGGTGTTCGAGCGTCGGATGCTGAAAGTCGTGGTGGGCAACTGCACCGGCAAACAGGGCGGTTCAACCTCGATCCCCGTCCTCGGTTTTGGCTGTTATTTCGTTGTGCAGCCCATGAGTGGCGGCGGCGGCGACTCGCAGATCTTTGGCCAGTTCGTGAAGGAGTGCGAAGGCGACAACGTGGCCGGCCCCTCGCCGTCAACCTCTTCCGGCCCGCAGATCATTCAGCTCTACAAAACCTATCTCAACGGCAGCGGCACTCCGAGCACTGACTCGTAGGAGGCGTCATGAGACTTCACGGATTTAAGAATCGGCAGCGCCAGCAAGGCCTGGCCATGGTGGAGTTCACCCTGGTCCTGCCGGTGTTGCTGTTGCTGATGCTGGCCTTCGGTGAGTTCGGCCGCATGCTCTATCAGTACAACATCCTGCTACAGGCCAGCCGCGATGCCGACCGTTTCGTCGCCAACCAGGCCTGGAACTCGACGCTGGGTACGATCACTCTGAGCAATACGCTACTGACCCAGACGAAAAACGTTGCGGTGTATGGCGTGCCGGCCAACACCGGGACCGCTGTGGTGTCAGGGTTGACGACTGGCAACGTGGTCGTCGCCGCGGTGGGCACCGACCATGTGCGGGTCACCATCACTTATACGTTCTGCCCGGTGATTGGCGCTGGCAATTGCACCGGATCGCTTCCCGGTTTTTTTGGTAATCAGATTGCACTGAGCATTCCGCTGGTCGCCACTACCGTGATGAGGGCTCTGTGATGAATAGAAAACACATGCGCGGCACCTATACGGTGGAGTTCGCCTTCATTGGTCTGCTGATGTTCACGTTGTTGTTCGGCGTGTTGGAAATGGGCCGCCTGTACTTCACGATCAATGCGCTGGATGAAGCCGTGCGCCGCGGTACACGCCTGGCGGCGGTGTGCAATATCAGCGATCCGGTGGTGTTGCGGCGGGCGATCTTCAACGCGGCGGGCGATGCAGGTAATAGCCAGCTGATCGGCAATCTGGCCACCACCAACCTGACGTTGACCTATCTGGACGTGAATGGTGCTCTGGTGGCCAACCCCGGCGACCTGGTCAGCGCCAACGGTTTTCGTGCCATCCGCTATGTCCGGCTAAGTTTGCAAAACTTCGTTTTCAATCTGTTTATTCCCGGGTTCGGCGTGCCCATTACCTTGCCCGCATTCAGGGCAACGTTGCCACGTGAAAGCCTCGGGCGTCATTCCGATTCCGGGGAGATCACGCCATGCTGAATACCAGGGACACTCCTCTCTCCAGTTCGACCGGCAAAGCCGGGCTCAGGTTGCTGATCAGCAGCCGTGATGCCACGTCGTTGCGCGATCTGCAGAGCGTCTGCCAACGCATGCCCGGCCTGGAGGTGAGTACTCGCCTGGTGAGCAATGGGCATGTCGACCCGCTCTACGGTCTGGACCGGATGCCCGATCTGTTGCTGTTGCGCGTCAGCCACCTATGGCGTGAAGAGCTGGCGGCACTGTTGCAGCGCCCGGCCCATGAACGTCCGCCGATGTTGGTGTGCGGACTGCTGAGTGAACAGGAAGGCATGCGCCTGGCGATGCAGGCCGGCGCCCGTGATGTGCTGCCGGAGCCCGTCGCCGAGACAGAACTGGTTGCCGCCTTGAATCGGCTGGTCATGGAGGTTCGGACAGGCAGCGGGGCAGTAGGAAAATTGCTCGCCGTGATCAGCGCCAAGGGCGGTTCCGGCGGCACCATGCTGGCCTGCAACCTGGCTCAGCAGCTCAGCATCAAGGGTGGCAGTACCCTGTTGCTGGACATGGACCTGCAATTTGGCAGCGTGACGCATTACCTGGATGTGGCGCAGACCCACAGCCATCTGGAGGTGTTGCATCAGATCGACGGCATGGACAGCGTCGCGCTGCGCGGTTTTTGCAGCCACTTCAGCCCGACCTTGCATGTGCTGGGTGGCCGGGCCGGTGAACTGTGTCTGCCGCAGGATGCCCAACCCGAGCAACTTGACACCCTGATGCAGTTGGCCCGCGCCAGCTATGACTGGGTGGTGGTCGATCTGCCGCGGCAGATCGACCACCTCACAGGCTCCGTGCTGGAACAGGTGGATAGGGTGTACGTGGTGGTGCAGCAGAGCGTCAGCCATCTGCGCGATGCCAGCGCCCTGGTGCGGATTCTTCGCGAAGACCTGGGCGTGCGTGGGGATCAATTGCAGATAGTGGTCAACCGCTATGACAAGACGGCAGCGGTCAGCCTCAAGGATATCGGCGAGGCCCTGCGCTGCACGAACCTGTCGAAATTACCTAACGACTTCAACCTGGTCAGCCAGAGTCAGAACACTGGCGTGCCGTTGGGTGTGCATGCGCCGAAGGCGGCGATCACCGTTGCCCTGCGCAACGTGGCCGATGAGTTGGTCGGCAACCAGATGGCTGGAAAAAAAGGCGTGCTCAAACGCGCCTTCAACCGTTTTTTCGGGGGGTGACCCATGATCAGCGACTTTCGTAACCGCTTGCGCAAACAGGCCGGTAAACCCGCCTCATCACCGGCTGGCCAGCCGGGTGACGAGCTGCTGGATCCGGCGGAGGAAGTCATGGCGTGGGAACGTGCAACGCCGGACGTTCTTTACGAAACCAGAAGTCAGGTCACCCCGGTAGAAGCCGAGTGGCGAGAAAGGATCTACCAGCAGTTGCTCAAGGTCATGGACCTGTCCATGCTGGACTCCCTTGAACAGGCTGAGGCCGCGCGGCAGATTCGCGACATTTGCCAGCGCCTGCTCGATGAACATTCGGCACCGGTGAGTACTTCCAGCCGCCAGTTGATCATCAAGCAGATCACCGACGAGGTGCTCGGCCTTGGCCCTCTGGAACCGTTGCTGGCTGACCACAGCGTGTCCGACATTCTGGTCAACGGCTTTGCCTCGGTCTATGTCGAGCGCTTCGGCAAACTGCAACGCACCGATGTGCGCTTTCGCGATGATCAGCATTTGCTGAACATCATTGACCGCATCGTCTCCAGCCTGGGTCGGCGTATCGACGAGTCCTCGCCATTGGTGGACGCCCGGCTCAAGGACGGTTCACGGGTCAACGCGATTATTCCGCCGCTGGCCATCGACGGCCCGAGCATGTCGATCCGGCGCTTTGCGGTGGACCTGCTCAATACCGACAGCCTGATCCAGGTTGGGACCTTGACCCCGGCCATTGCCCTGCTGCTCAAGGCGATTGTCCGTGGGCGCTTGAACGTGCTGATTTCCGGCGGTACCGGCAGCGGCAAGACCACCATGCTCAATGTGCTGTCCAGTTTCATTCCGCACAACGAGCGCATCGTCACCATCGAAGACTCGGCCGAACTGCAACTGCAGCAGCCCCACGTGGTGCGCCTGGAAACCCGGCCTTCGAACATCGAGGGACGTGGCGAGGTGAGCCAGCGGGAGTTGGTACGCAACAGCCTGCGTATGCGGCCGGACCGCATCGTGATCGGCGAAGTGCGCGGCGTCGAGGCGCTGGACATGTTGACTGCGATGAACACCGGCCACGACGGCTCGTTGACCACGATCCACGCCAACACCGCGCGCGATGCGTTGGGGCGGATCGAGAACATGGTGTCGATGACCGGGGCGACCTTCCCGATCAAGGCCATGCGTCAGCAGATCGCTTCGGCCATCGATGTGGTGATCCAGCTGGAACGCCAGGAGGACGGCAAGCGCCGACTGGTCAGTGTGCAGGAAATCAACGGCATGGAAGGCGAGATCATCACCATGACCGAAATCTTCTCCTTTGCGCGCCATGGCATGGGCGAAAACGGCGAAGTGCTGGGTGATTATCGGCCCAGCGGCATGATCCCCGCCTTCCGCGATGTGCTGGCCAAGCGCGGCATCGAGTTGCCGCTGACGATGTTCAGACCTGAGTGGATGGAGGCACGGCAGCCATGAACCAGGTTCCCAGTGAATTCATTCTGATGTTCCTCGGCATGGTGTTTATCGCTGTCTTCCTCCTGTCCCAGGGCGTGGCGGTGCCGGTATTCGGCGAGGCCGGCAAGATGCGCAAACGCATTCGCGGTCGCTTGCATGTACTGGAGAAAGCCAACCATCTACCCAACATGCAAACGGTATTGAGACAGAAGTACCTGACGCGTTTGTCGCCACTGGAGGCCAGGCTTGAGCAGCTGCCCTTTATGGAAGCATTGACGCAAATGATTGAGCAGTCCGGGCACGAGTATCGGGCCTATCGGGTATTGCTGCTCGGGCTGGTGCTGGGTGTCTGGGCGGGTATCCTGATCTGGATGGTCTCGCCAATCTGGTGGATGGCACTGATCGCGGGTTTCGCGGTCTTCTGGTTACCACTGCTAAAAATCTCTCGTGACCGTAGCAAGCGTTTCGCTGCGTTCGAGGAAGGCCTGCCGGACGCGCTGGATGCCATGTGCCGCGCTCTGCGCGCCGGACACCCATTCAACGAAACCCTGCGCCTGGTGGCCGAGGAGCACAAGGGGCCGGTGGCTCAGGAGTTCGGCCTGACCTTCGCCGATATCAACTATGGCAACGATGTGCGCCGGGCCATGCTCGGTCTGCTGGAGAGAATGCCCAGCATGACGGTGATGATGCTGGTGACCTCGATCCTTATTCATCGCGAGACCGGCGGTAATCTGACCGAGGTGCTGGAGCGTCTGAGTAGCCTGATTCGCGGGCGTTTCCGTTTCCAGCGCAAGATTAAGACCTTGTCGGCTGAAGGACGTATATCGGCTTGGGTGCTGGTGGCCACTCCCTTCGTGTTGGCTGCGGTGATCCTGGCCACAACCCCCAGTTACTTGCCTTTGCTGGTCAATGATCCGCTTGGCCACAAGCTGATCATCGGGGCTTTCGGCGCCATGTTGCTCGGGATTCTCTGGATCCGCAAAATCATCCGGATTCAGGTTTGAGTGGTATTCGTTTCGCGGAGGTGCAGGTCATGGACTATTTGCTCGGGTTGTTCAGTCAGGTGGCGGGCAATGCGCAGTTGGCGCGTATGTTGTTCGTCTGTGCCATCGGTTTGAGTGCGGTGTTCGCAGCCTTCACTGTGATGTTGCTGGTGTTGGGGCTACAGGATCCGGTACAGCGTCGTCTGGCACTTATCAAACGCGGTCATTCAGGGAATGTCGCCGGGCAGGACGCGCCGGGCAATCTGCAGTTATTGCTGGAGCGGGTCGGTCAACGCTTTGGCTCGGCTGAGGCGGCTAAGACGTCTGCCACCCAAACCCTGTTGATGCACGCCGGTTACCGCTCGCCTTCGGCGGTTCAGATGTACTGGGCGGTGCGCTTGCTGTTGCCACTGATTTCGGTTGGCCTTGCGCTGTTATTGTTGCCGATGTTCTCCGGGCTTACTCTGAATATGGGGTTGTTGGTGGTGTCAATGACGGCTGCTGTCGGGTGGTTGCTACCCGCGGTGTATGTCGACAAGCGCAAGCAGGCCAGGCAGGGCAGCCTGCGTGCCGCCTTTCCGGATGCCCTGGACCTGATGGTGGTGTGCGTGGAGTCGGGTCTGGCATTGCCGCAGACCATCGAGCGGGTGGCGGAGGAAATGTCGGTCAGCCAAGTTGAATTGGCGGAGGAGCTGGCGCTGGTCAACGCGCAAATCCGCGCCGGTGTTCCCAGTACCGAAGCGCTCAAGCAACTGGCTGTGCGCACCGGGCTGGAGGATGTGCAAGGGTTGGTCAGCCTGTTGGCGCAAAGTATCCGCTTCGGCACCAGCGTGGCCGACACCCTGCGCATCTATGCCGATGAGTTCCGTGACCGGCGTACGCAGGCCGCCGAAGAGAAGGGGGCGAAAATCGGTACCAAGCTGGTATTTCCGCTGATTTTCTGCCTGTGGCCAAGCTTCTTTCTGGTAGCCATTGGTCCCCCTCTGATCAGGGTAATCAGAGCATTCGGGTGAGGTCAAACGGCCGGAGGCTGTCGAGTGCGATGGCCTTGCCACCCGAGTCTGATCTGCACTTTCCTGCCATGGACCTACACCTCTGTTCCGGTGTAATCCGGTCAGGGTTGGACAATGTGTAGAGACCACTACTTTCCTGCACACGACATCAAGCCCGGCTTTGCAGCCAGGCCACTCTGGACTACGCCAGAGGCTGATCACCCATCGACAGGCCTCAGTTGCCGCTACCGATAGTCATTTGTCCCGCTGCATCTTGGTCAAAATATTGCGGAATCGGGTAGCTGAAGCTATTCAGCCAGCGCTGCATGGCCAGGTCACGTTCGGTGGCCGAAGCGGTTTGCAGTATTGGGGAGGCAACCACACCGCGAATCTGCAGCTGCAACCACTGTTCGGTGCCTTGTTGATACGGCGAAGAAGGGCCCGGCTCAATGGCCCAGGCAGTGGTGGACAGGCAAGTCATGCACAGGATCAACAGCCTTTTGGTATTCATCTCGACTCCTCGTACGTTCTACTTGTTCGCACTGGAAGAGGCATCGGCTACCTCAGCCTTGCGATTCCCATCGGTAGCCACCACTTTCTTGGCGGAGGCCTTGAGTTTTTCCGCGCGGCTTTGAGCCTCTGCGACTTGCTTGGGGCTCAAGTCAGCGCGGGTCACCAGTTCAGCAGCCCCCTTCCAGTTATCCTGGTAGATCAGCAGCGTCACCATGTTGAGTGCCGCCAGTGTGTTGGCCTGCTTGAGCTCCATGGCGGTCATGAACTCAAAGCGTGCTTCGGGGATCCGTCGCTGATTGAGGTAGACGACCCCCAGGTCATTGCGCATCCTTTCGTCGGTAGGGGCCATCTTCACCGCACGCTCAAGGTGAGTGGCAGCGCTGGCGTTATCATTTCTGGCGGCGGCCAACTGGCCCAGGCCATGTTCCCCTTCAGCCGCCAAACAGGTGCCGAGCAAGCTTTCGTACAACGGCTGCGCGTCGCCGCCACGGCCCATCAAGCGCAGCACCCGAGCCTTGCGCAGGCGAACCTGGACCAGGTTATCGGGCAAACCTTCCAGATTCGCCAGGCTGGCATACAAACGGCCTTCTTCGGCCATGTTGTCGGCCAGGTTCAGGGACAGTTCTTGCTCCGAACCGGGCTTGGCACAGCTGGCCGGCCGCGAAGCAGTGCCATTGCTTGCACAACCTGCGAGCATCAATGTCGCCACTATTGCAATGACTGCTTTCATCGAAGGTCCTCTGGCGACAACAGGTTGAACGCCTGGCCAATGGCAATACAGCTGGCCCGGCAAGCGTTCAAGGTCACCGTTACGAGTGAGGGCGAGGCAAGTCCGGTTCAGGCTTCGGTTCATTGCGAGAGCCCGCTGAGACTGTCGAAGTCGCCATTTTCGAGGAAAAACATGCGGTAGAAGTTCGGGTCGTAATTGCGCAGTTGTTCGCCAGGCAATGACGGCAGTTGTGCATTGGCCGCCAGTGGCTGGACCAGATGCGGGGTGACGATCATCAGCAGTTCGCGCTCTTCACGGTTGATGGTGTTGTCGCGGAAAAACGCACCCAGCACCGGGATATCGCCCAGCCCCGGAAACTTGTTCACCTGAGAATCGTTGTGGGAGCTGATCAGGCCGCTGATGACGAAGCTTTCGCCGTCGGCCAGGGAGATGCTGGTATCGGTACGGCGCACGGTCAGGGCCGGGACTACCGTGCCGGCGATGCTCACGGCGTTGGTGAAGTCCAGTTCACTGACTTCCGGCGCCACCTTCAGCGCGATACGGTTTTTCCCGACGATGGTCGGCGTCAGGGTCAGGCGGATACCGAACTCCTTGTACTCGATGAAAATGTTATCGCTGCCTGAACTGGGCACCGGAATCGGTATTTCACCGCCGGCCAGGAAGCTCGCACTCTGCCCACTGAGCGCTACCAGGCTTGGCCGCGCCAGGGTGTAGGCGAAACCACTGCCTTCCAGCGCATTGAGCGCCACCAGGGTATTGCCGGTAGCAAAAGTGAGGTTGAAGTTGTTGTTGTTCACCGGTACCACCGGCGTGACAATGCCGCCGATGGTGGGCAAGGTTCTCGGCGAGCCGAACAGGAAATTGCCGCGGATGCCGAAAATCGAGGCGGAGGCTTCCTTGAGCTTGGTCCGGCTGACTTCAACGAAGCGGATATCGGTCTGCACCTGGCTCGGCAGCAGCGGGTCGTCGGAAGGCACCGACGGCACGCTGGTCAGCGCCGACGTGGCTTTACCCTTGACGAACACCATGCTTTGGCGCGGCGTTTTCGAACAGGCGGTCCAGACCATCAGGCTGGTGGTCCCCGGCGCAATGCCCGTGAGTATGAAAGCGTTGCTGCCGCTGGGTTGCACGTCGGCAATTTTCGGGTCACCCACCGCCAGTTGCGTTACCGGAACGGGGCTGCGCAGTTCACTCTGCAGTCCCTGGCCGACCTCGTACGTTGTCGGCCAATTTTCCAGTTGCGGACAGTTGGCCGGCGCGGCCTGAGCCGCATCCACGCTGAGGCCCACCCAGAACAGGCCATGGATAATTCGCTTGAAAGCGGGCACGGGATGAAGGCTCATTTGGTACATCCTCACTGGATAGGCCGTCTTTAGGCAGACTTGGTTGTCTCGGATCACTTCACGGGGATCGGGCTATCCCCCCCAATGCGCCAGACCTCTTATCCACGGCCCTGGCGTTATTCCTTGCGTACTACACACGAGCGGGTGCAATTCGCTGATCCGGCTGGACAGCGAGCGACCTTTGCTGAAACGGTTTTTAGTGATCCGGTTACCTGGACTGCCTGTCGGAGCGATACTCGCGCCTGTGGACGGTACGGTCCGCCAACCTGGTTCCCCCGCAAAGTAATCGGCACTGAAGGTACAGAGCCGGAAAACGCCTGCCAGGATCATGGTGAGGTAACTCCTTTTGCCAGTCCGCTATCTGATCACTGAAGCTGACGTGGAAATTCGGTCCGTCATGACTTCTTATTGTTTGAAGGTAGTTCAATCAATCCAAAGTGCCATGATTTTTAAGAAAACCATTGGTGCAAAGACTGGAGCCAGGCGGGTGGGCGGGGTCGCAGCGCAATGCGCTCGCCTGATGTCGACCCGTTGCGCTGAAGCAAAAAAAGGCCCGCCAGTCTGACTGAGCGGGCCTTTTGCGTTCCAGGCAATGCTTGCATCGAAAAAGTCAGGCGTCTCACGAACGCCCTGTGTTCAGTCCACGTGGTAGTGGACCGACAGCGTGCCTTTCTTTTGCGAAAGGGTGCTGATCGTGATCGCGCCCAAATCCTTCAGGCTACGTACATGGGTGCCGCCGCAACCGTAGGCGGGCAGTTCACCGAAACCGATCTCCCGGACGCCTTCGCGCAGTGAGGTCAGGCGCGGCAGATCGTGGTCGATCCACTGCCCGATGCCCTGCTCAATTGTCCGGGCCTCAACGTCCTGCGCCGAGTTACCCGGTTTGAATTGCACACGACCTTCACCAGGCCAGTGATGCGCCTTGATCGGCATCCAGCCCATGGCTTGTACAAAGTGCCCGATCAAATGCCCGGCCGAATGCATGCGCGTGTTGAACAACCGCTGTTGTTCGTCGACGCGGATTTGAGTCATGCCGGTTTTTACGGGGCGGTCGACAAAGTGAATGATCCGCTCGGGATCCTGGACCACGCGCAGCACCTGGCTTTCGCCGATCCAGCCGGTGTCGCAAGGCTGTCCGCCGCCTTGAGGGTGGAACAGGGTTGCTCGCAAGACCACGGCAAACTCGTTTTCGTGGGGGATGCATTCCAGGACTTCCACGTTGGCCTTGAGCTCATCACTATGGAAAAAAAGGCGCAGCGTCATATTCCAGGCTCGTATTGAATATCTGTTTTTATTATAGAAAGCCGGTAAATGCGTGATAATCCGGGCAAACATCAAAGGACTGTTGCGCTGTGAGCATAAATCTTCCGCTGCCGCTGCTGGGTGAAATGGCGATTTTCGTCAAGGTTGTCGAGACGGGCAGTTTCTCCGAGGCGGCTCGCCAGTTGGGTACTTCGCCCTCGGCGGTCAGTCGTAGCATTTCGCGTCTGGAGAAGGCGCTCGCGACCCGGTTGCTGCAACGAACCACGCGCAAGCTGCGCCTGAGTGACGGTGGCGAGGAGGTGTTCAAGCGCTGCCAGGATATGGTCAATGCCGCCCGGTCAGTGATGGAAATCAGTGGTCAGTTCACCGATGAACCCGAAGGGCTGGTGCGTATCAGCGTGCCGAAAGCGGTGGGCCGGATCGTGATTCACCCGCACATGCCGGAGTTTTTGCGCCGTTATCCCAAAGTGGATGTGGAGATGTTGCTTGAGGACCGTCAGGTCGATCTGATTGACGATCACGTCGACCTGGCGATTCGCATCACCGACCGGCCGCCTGCGGGGCTGGTGGGGCGGCAGTTGCTGACGATCGATCATTTGCTCTGCGCCACACCGCAGTATCTGGCCGAGCACGGCACGCCGACTCATCCCCATGATTTGCTCAACCACAGTTGCATTTACCTGGGCGAAACCCCGAGCGATGCACGCTGGAAATTCAAGAAGGGCAGCAAAACCGTAACCGTCGGTGTGCGTGGGCGGTATGCCGCCAATCACACCGGCGTGCGTTATGGCGCGGTGTTGCAGCACATCGGGATTGGCAGCCTGCCGTATTTCACGGCGCGGTATGCCCTGGAGAAGGGGTTGATGGTGCAAGTGCTGCCGGACTGGACCTTTCTGGCGTCCTATCACGGCGGCGCCTGGTTGTTGCACTCGCCAACCCGGTACCTGCCTCCCAAGCTTCGGGTGTTGATTGATTACCTGGTGGAGTGTCTGGAGAAGGAGCCGACGTTGGGCAAGCCGGGCAGGTCGAATGGTCCGGGTTGGTCGCCATCGGAGTATGAACTGCCGGAGAGTGAGGGCTTGTTCTGAACGCAAAAAAGGCCCGCATGTTCAACCATGCTGGCCTTTTGCGTGAATCAGTCGGGGGATCAGTGCTTACTGTCCTGGTTCGACAGCGCCAGCAGCTGCTTTTCCTGGTTCCAGTCGAACGGTTCGTCGTTCTGTTCGGCTTCGAAGCGACGCTCTTCCAGTGCCTGATACAGGTCGATTTCTTCATCGGACAAGTAGTGCAGGCAGTCACCGGCGAAATACCACAGCAGATCCCGTGGAATCAGGTGGGCGATTTGCGGATAACGGGAAATGACTTGAGTCAGGATGTCCTGGCCCAGGTATTGGCTTTCGATCGGATCGATCGGCAGTGACGCCAGCAGTTCGTCGAAGCGCTCAAGGAACAAGGCATGGCTTTCTTCGGGAACCTGCTCGGCCTCACCTACGGCGACCAGGATGCTGCGCAGGTGGTCGAGTAAAACGAGATGATCGGCAACGATGTTGGACACGAGATAAGTCCTCAAGAGCAAAACGGGCGCGGGAGTATAAAGCGCCCGCGCCCGTTTTTACATGTTTGAAGGGATCAGCGGACTTTTCCCTTGGCCAGTGCCAAAGCCTTTTGGTCAAAGTCATCGACATCGATCACCTTGCGCCGGGCCGCCTCGGCTTCACGCAGGGTTTGGGCCTCCACCGGCTGCAACACGCCAGCCTCGAACGCGGCATCGATCAGCGACTCGCCGGGAAGCGGTTTGACCTGGCCACTCTTGAGTGCCACATGCAGCTTTTTGTACAGCGGCTGTGCGGCGCTCAACAGATTGCAGGCGTGTTGCAATGCAGCCACCGGATCGTCGCTCGCTTGCGGGCGATAGCAACCCAGGAGCAATTCCTCCAGGGCCGGGTCGCCCTTGGCGCGGCCAATCAACGCAGCGACTTCGGCCGCGAGTTTGTCCGATGGCCCTTTGTGCCGGCGACCGAACGGGAACACGATCACCCGCAGCAGGCAGCCCACGACCTTGTTCGGGAAGTTGCTCAGCAGTTCATCCATGGCGCGTTCGGCCTGCCCCAGGCTTTCCTCCATGGCCCAGGCCAGCAGCGGCGTCATGTACTGCGGTGAGTCGAGATCGTGGTAGCGCTTGAGGGCGGCGCTGGCCAGGTAAAGGTTGCTCAGCACGTCACCCAACCGCGCGGACAGACGCTCCCGGCGTTTCAGTTCACCTCCCAGTAGCATCATGCTGAGGTCGGCGAGCATGGCGAAAGCAGCGGCCTGACGATTGAGTGCGCGGAAGTAGCCCTGGCTGAGTTTGTCGCCCGGGGTGTGTTCCAGGTGCCCGAAACCAAGATTCAACACCAGAGTACTGGCGGCGTTGCTCACGGCAAAGCCGATGTGCTTGAGCAGCAGGCCATCGAACTCTGTGAGCGCCTGATCCTTGTCTTCACGGCCAGCAAGCGCCATTTCCTTGAGGACGAAGGGATGGCAACGAATCGCGCCCTGGCCGAAAATCATCAGGTTACGCGAGAGAATGTTCGCGCCTTCCACAGTGATGCAGATCGGCGCGCCCTGCCACATGCGTCCGAGATAATTGTTCGGCCCCAAGATGATCGCCTTGCCGCCGTGCACATCCATGGCGTGGCTGATGCACTCGCGGCCGCGTTCGGTCAGGTGGTACTTGAGAATCGCCGACAGCACCGACGGTTTCTCGCCGAGGTCCACCGCGTTGGCGGTGAGCATCCGCGCGGCGTCCATCATCCAGGCGTTGCCGCCGATGCGGGCCATGGCTTCCTGAATGCCTTCGAAAGCGGCAATCGGTACATTGAACTGCTCGCGAACCTGAGCGTACTGGCCCGTCACCAGGCTGGTGAACTTGGCCATGCCGGTGCCCACCGCCGGCAGGGAAATCGAACGCCCGACCGACAGGCAATTCATCAGCATCATCCAGCCTTTGCCGAGCATTTCCTGGCCGCCGATGAGGAACTCCAGCGGGACGAACACGTCTTTGCCTGAGTTCGGGCCATTCATGAAGGCGGCGCCCAGCGGCAGATGCCGGCGGCCGATCTCGACACCGGCGGTGTCAGTCGGTATCAATGCCAGGCTGATACCCAGGTCTTCCTGTTCGCCCAGCAGGTGATCCGGGTCATAGGCCTTGAAGGCCAGGCCGAGAAGGGTGGCCACCGGGCCGAGGGTGATGTAGCGCTTTTCCCAGTTCAGGCGCAGGCCGAGGACTTCCTGGCCCTCCCATTGCCCTTTGCAAATCACTCCGGAGTCCGGCATGCCGCCAGCGTCGGAGCCGGCCAGCGGACCGGTCAGGGCAAAGCACGGGATGTCGTCGCCGCGTGCCAGGCGTGGCAGGTAATGATTGCGTTGTTCGTCGGTGCCGTAATGCAGCAACAGTTCGGCCGGGCCGAGGGAGTTGGGGACCATCACGGTGGAGGCGAGGTCGCCGCTGTGGCTCGCCAGTTTCATCGCCACTTGCGAGTGGGCATAGGCGGAAAAGCCCTTGCCGCCAAACTCCTTGGGGATGATCAGGGCGAAAAAGCCGTTGTCCTTGATGAATGTCCAGGCTTCGGGCGGCAGGTCCATGGTTTGACCGAGCTGCCATTCATTGACCATGGCGCAGAGTGTTTCGGTCGGCCCGTCGATGAAAGCCTGTTCCTCTTCGTTCAATTGCGCTTTGGGATAGGACAGCAGTTTGCTCCAGTCCGGACGGCCACTGAACAGTTCGCCGTCCCACCAGACCGTGCCGGCCTCGATGGCATCGCGTTCGGTTTGCGACATGGGCGGCAGGGTTTTCTGGAACCAGTTGAATATCGGTGTGCTGAACAATTTGCGGCGCAGGTCGGGCAGCAGCAAGGGCGCGGCGACGGCGGCGATCAAGACCCAGAGGACCAGCAGCAACCAGCCCGGCGCGCGACTGAAAGCGCCCATTGCCACGACATAGACGGCCACGACGACCAGGGTGGGGAGCGGGGCGATGCGGCGGTGGGCCAAACAGGCAATACCGACCAGCAAAACCAGTATCCACAACAGCAGCATATTCATTCCTCCGTGAAACCAGGGCGAACCAGCCCTCAGAGCTTAGACGGCATCCGCAAAACAGGCAGGCCTGAGCGATGTGATTGGAATCTTGAAAACCCCGGATGATTTTCGTGCGGCAGGCGGGCCGCCACACACGTGGGAAAAGCGTTTATCGAGTGAACGGCAAAGCGCCCATGTTTGGCCGAAACGTCGTTATCTCTGTGCTGAAGCTCTCGCTAGACTCGGGGCTTCCCCAGGAGATTATTCTCATGCACGAGTACCTGAGTCCCGGCCGCTTCATCGATAGTGACCATCCGTCGGTGGTGGAGTTCGCCGAAATACATCGTGGCGCCAGTCGCGATCCGATTGAGCAGGCGATCAGCCTCTATTACGCCGTGCGTGAAGCGGTGCGCTACAACCCGTACACATTCAGTCGCGATCCGCAGACCCTGCGCGGCAGTCATGCATTGGCGACCGGGGAGAGTTACTGCGTGCCCAAGGCCACGTTGCTGGCAGGCGCGGCGCGGCATTGCGGGATTCCCGCGCGGATCGGCCTGGCGGATGTGCGCAATCATTTGTCGACGCCAAGGCTGCTTGAATTGCTCAAGAGCGACATGTTCGCCATGCACGGCTACACCGAGTTTTATTTGCAGGATCGCTGGATCAAGGCGACACCCGCGTTCAACCGGAAACTCTGCGACCTGTTCAATGTGGCGCCGCTGGAATTCGACGGGATCAACGACAGTGTTTTTCATCCCTTCAACCGCGATGGCGCGAAGCTGATGGAGTACCTGGTCGATCACGGCCAGTTCGCCGACGTACCTGAGGCGTTCTTTTTCGAGCACCTGGAAAAATGCTATCCGCACCTGTTCGGTGAGCAACAGCAACCGCTGTTGGGCGACATGCAGAGCGATTTGAGTCGTGCCTGATCCGGCGTATGCTGCCTGCCCACTTACCGAAAAAGAGGCGGTCATGCTGAAGATCTGGGGTCGGAAAAACTCATCGAATGTCAGAAAACCATTGTGGGCCGCCGAAGAACTGAGGCTGTCCTACGAGGCTATCGATGCCGGTGGCGCCTTCGGTGTCGTCGATACGCCCGAGTACCGCGCGATGAACCCCAACGGTCGGGTTCCGGTGATGGAAGACAATGGTTTTGTGTTGTGGGAATCCAACGCCATCGTACGTTACCTGATGGCCCGTCACGCCGACGGCACGGCCTGGTATCCGGCGGATCTGCAAGCCCGTGCCAGCGCTGACAAATGGATGGACTGGACCACCTCAAGCTTTGCCGGCCCGTTCCGTACCGTGTTCTGGGGTGTGCTGCGTACCCCGGCAGACCAGCAGGACTGGCCCGCCATCAAGGCCGCGATCAAGGAATGCGACACGCTGCTGGCGATGGCCGATCAGGCGTTGGCGAACAAACCCTACCTGTCCGGAGACGAGATCGGCATGGGCGATATTCCCCTGGGCAGTTTCATTTATGCCTGGTTCGAGATGCCGATCGAGCGTGCGCCGCAGCCTCATCTGGAAGCCTGGTATGCACGATTGCAACAGCGTCCGGCGTATCGCAAAGCCGTCATGACCGCGTTGACTTAATACTCACTATCGACACACTTGACTGTACTTGTGTGGCGGCGACAAGCACCATTGCGCTCATGCGACGTGGTTGCAATGCGCGCCGCCCGCCCTTACCTGACCCTTTCTTCCCTTCTTGGTGCGTAAATCCGATATGAGTTCCGCTCTGTCCATCCGGCAGCTAACCAAAACCTACGGCAACGGTTTCCAGGCCCTGAATGGTATCGATCTGGATGTCGCCGAAGGTGACTTTTTCGCCTTGCTCGGCCCTAACGGCGCCGGCAAGTCCACGACCATCGGCATTCTCTCGACCCTGGTGAACAAGACCAGCGGCACAGTGAATATCTTCGGCCACGACCTGGACAAAAATCCTGCGCAGCTCAAACGCTCCATCGGCGTGGTGCCTCAGGAATTCAACTTCAACCAGTTCGAAAAGACCTTCGACATCGTCGTGACCCAGGCCGGGTACTACGGCATTCCGGCGAAAATCGCCAAGGAACGCGCCGAACAGTACCTGACCCAGCTCGGCCTGTGGGACAAGAAGGATGTGCCTTCGCGTTCACTGTCCGGTGGCATGAAGCGTCGCCTGATGATCGCCCGCGCGCTGGTCCATGAACCGCGCCTGCTGATCCTCGACGAACCGACTGCCGGGGTGGATATCGAGCTGCGTCGCTCAATGTGGAGCTTCCTCACCGAGCTGAACCAGAAAGGCATCACCATCATCCTCACCACCCACTATCTGGAAGAGGCTGAGCAGTTGTGCCGCAACATCGGCATCATCGACCACGGCACCATCGTCGAGAACACCAGCATGCGTCAGCTGCTCAGCCAACTGCATGTCGAAACCTTTCTGCTGGACCTCAAGGGCGTTCTGCCAGCCGCGCCTCAGTTGCTCGGCTACCCGTCCCGGCTGATCGACAGCCACACCCTGGAAGTCCAGGTGGACAAGTCCATGGGCATCACCGCGCTGTTCACCCAGTTGGCACAGCAGAACATCGAAGTGCTGAGCCTGCGTAACAAAACCAATCGCCTCGAGGAGTTGTTCGTGTCCCTGGTGGAGAAAAATCTGTCGAAGGTGGCGGTATGAGTTCAGAGCTGCGCCCCAACCTCGTTGCCCTCAACACCATCGTTTACCGTGAAGTCCGGCGATTCACCCGGATCTGGCCGCAGACCTTGCTGCCGCCGGCCATCACCATGGTCCTGTACTTCGTGATCTTCGGTAATCTGATCGGTCGGCAGATCGGCGACATGGGTGGCTTCACTTACATGGAGTACATCGTGCCGGGGCTGATCATGATGTCGGTGATCACCAACTCCTACGGCAACGTGGTGTCGAGTTTCTTCGGCAGCAAGTTCCAGCGGTCCATTGAAGAATTGATGGTCTCGCCGTTGTCGCCGCACACCATCCTGATCGGCTACACCCTGGGCGGCGTGCTGCGCGGCTTGATGGTGGGGATCATCGTGACCCTGCTGTCACTGTTCTTTACGCATTTGCAGGTGCATCACCTGGGCGTGACCATTCTGGTGGTGGTGTTGACCGCGACGATCTTCTCGCTGCTGGGCTTCATCAATGCCGTGTTTGCGCGCAACTTCGATGACATTTCGATCATTCCGACTTTCGTGCTGACGCCACTGACCTACCTGGGCGGGGTCTTCTACTCGATCACCTTGCTGCCGCCGTTCTGGCAGACCGTGTCCCTGGCCAACCCGGTGCTGCACATGGTCAACGCATTCCGTTACGGCATCCTCGGCGTATCGGATATCCGGATCAGCGTGGCCATCGCCTTCATGCTGGTCGCGACCGTGGTGCTGTATTTCGGTTGTGCACGGTTGCTGGTCAGCGGGCGCGGGATGCGTACCTGAGAAATACCGAGTCGTCTGTTTCGCGAGCAAGCCCGCTCCCACACTCGATCTATGTCGCTAAGTAGATCCCCTGTGGGAGCGAGCTTGCTCGCGATGGCGCCAGTCCGGACACCAAAATAAAACGGCCTCCCAAGTGGAGGCCGTCTTGCATTCTCACATCCGGCTCTTCTTGCGCCGCTTCCACTGCCTGGCCACCCACCAGCGCCAATACATCATCACCAGGAAGTAGGCCAGCGCACCGAGTGCCAGCCCCGTCACTACCGAGCCCAACAGAAACGGTTGCCACAAGGTCGAGATTTCCCCCCTGATCCATTCCCAGGTCAGTGAGTCCGGCAACTGCCGGGCGGGAACGTCCATCAGCCAGGCGCCGGTCTGGTAGGTGCAGAAGAATACGGCGGGCATGGTGATCGGGTTGGTCAGCCAGACCAGGCTCACGGCAATCGGCATGTTGCCGCGCACGATGATGGCGAGGATTGCCGCCAGCAACATCTGCAGCGGGATCGGCAGGAACGCCGCAAACAGGCCCACCGCCATGGCGCGGGCAACGGAGTGGCGGTTGAGGTGCCACAGGTTGGGGTCATGCAACAGTGTGCCGAGAAAGCGTAAGGACTTGTGTTCCCTGATACTCATCGGGTCTGGCATGTAACGTTTGAATAAGCGCCGGGGCATAAGGCTTCTCGGTCGGTCAGGGTGGCAAGTATGTCTGGATTCTATGAACGCCCCATTCAGACTTTGTGACAATTGATAACGGCGCCTGCGCGACGGGCGGGCTAAGCCTTGGAGGGGACTCTCAAGGACGGGCTTATGCGCACAGGGATGATGGCGCTGGCGTTGGGTCTGCTGACCTTGCGTTTTTTACCGGCATTACCGCCGGTCTGGTTGTGGCTGGCGATGCCGGTGGCGGGCTTGATGTTGTTGCCGTTCAGGACGTATCCGCTGGCGTTTTATTTGTTCGGTTTGAGTTGGGCCTGCGCGAATGCGCAGTGGGCGCTGGATGACCGGTTGCCGCCGGCGCTGGACGGAGAAACCCGTTGGGTCGAAGGGCGGGTCACAGGTTTGCCCCGGCATGACGACGGTGTCGTGCGTTTCGAATTGACCGACATCCAGTCTCGACGTACCCGGCTGCCGCGGCAAATGCGTCTGGCCTGGTATGGCGGGCCGCCGGTGAATAGTGGCGAACGTTGGCGCCTGGCAGTCAAGCTGAAGCGCCCGGTCGGGCTCCTCAATCCGCAGGCCTTCGACTACCAGGCCTGGTTGCTGGCACAGCGCATCGGGGCGACCGGGACGATCAAGGCGGGCGAACGCCTTGCGCCAGCCCAATGGGCCTGGCGCGACGGAATCCGTCAGCGCTTGCTGGCGGTGGATGCCCAGGGGCGAAGCGGCGCGTTGACGGCGCTGGTACTCGGGGACGGCGCCGGGCTGAGTCGTGAAGACTGGCAGGTATTGCAGGACACCGGCACGGTGCATCTGTTGGTGATTTCCGGGCAGCACATCGGATTGCTGGCGGGAGCTGTGTATCTGCTGATCGCCGGCCTGGCCCGCTTTGGGTTATGGCCGAACCGTCTGCCATGGTTGCCTTGGGCGTGTGGCCTGGCATTCGCCGCTGCGCTGGGTTACGGGATGCTGGCCGGTTTCGAGGTGCCGGTGCGACGAGCCTGCCTGATGCTTGGTCTGGTGTTGTTGTGGCGTCTGCAGTTCCGCCATCTCGGTGCATGGTGGCCCCTGTTGTTGGCACTCAACGGCATTTTGCTGCTGGAGCCGCTGGCGAGTCTTCAGCCTGGTTTCTGGCTGTCTTTCGCGGCTGTGGCAATCTTGATATTTACCTTCGGCGGCCGGTTGGGGCCCTGGCGGTGGTGGCAATCCTGGACCCGCGCCCAGTGGCTGATTGCAATCGGACTGTGTCCGTTATTACTGGCACTGGGGTTGCCCATCAGTCTCAGCGGGCCGCTGGCCAATTTGTTCGCCGTGCCCTGGATCAGTCTGGTGGTACTGCCACCATCGTTGCTCGGGACGCTGTTGCTGTCGGTGCCTTACGTGGGTGAGAACTTGCTGTGGCTGGCGGGCGGCTTGATCGACTGGTGGTTCAGGGGATTGGGGCTCGTCTCCGGTCAGGTTCCCGCGTGGGTGCCCATGGCGGTCCCGCCATGGGCCTGGGCAATCGGTGCCATTGGCGCTTTTTTGCTATTGCTGCCGCGAGGCGTACCGATGCGTCCGTTAGGGTGGCCCATGCTGTTGATCCTGGTTTTTTCGCCCAGGCCGATGGTGCAGGAAGGCAGGGCCGAAGTCTGGCAACTGGATGTCGGCCAGGGTCTGGCGATCGTGGTGCGCACCCGGCATCACACGTTGCTGTATGACGCCGGACCGCGTTTCGGTGAACTCGACCAGGGGGAGCGGGTGGTGCTGCCGGCGTTGCGCAAACTGGGGGTGAAGGACATCGACCTGATGCTGATCAGTCACGCCCATGCCGATCATGCAGGCGGTGCCCGGGCGATTGCCAAGGGCTTGCCGGTGAAACAGGTGGTCAGTGGTGAACCGTCAGACTTGCCCGTGGAGTTGCAGGCCGAGCGTTGTGAGAGTGGACGGCAATGGACCTGGGATGAAGTCGATTTCCAGCTTTGGCACTGGCCATTGGCCGGCGACAGCAATCAGAACTCCTGTGTCCTGCTGATCGAGGCCAATGGCGAACGGTTGCTGTTGAGTGGCGACATTGATGCCGCCGCCGAGAGGGCCCTGCTGGACAGCCCGTTGGCCCTGCCCACCGACTGGCTGCAGGCGCCACACCACGGCAGTCGCAGCTCGTCGTCCGGGGCCCTTCTGGATGTCCTGCAACCTAAAGGTGCGCTGATCTCCCGTGGCCAGGGCAATTCGTTTGGCCATCCGCATCCCACGGTGATCGCGCGTTATCAAAAACGTGGAATGGCGATCTACGACAGTGCAGAACACGGTGCCATTCGTCTGCAACTGGGACGCTTCGAGCCGCCGTGGTCAATGCGCCAGGAACGGCGTTTCTGGCGCGATCCGCCGCCCTCGAACCAATAAGCGAGCGCTATTAATGCCCGACCGGATGCGACATCACGGTCTTCGGTGCTTCCACCCCCTATGTTAGAGTGGCGCACTTTTTCGAGGGGACTGTCACTGTGTGGGAATTGGTCAAATCCGGCGGCTGGATGATGCTGCCGATCATTCTGAGTTCCATCGTGGCCATGGCCATCGTCGCCGAGCGTCTCTGGACGCTGCGCGCCAGCCGCGTGACCCCGGAGCACTTGCTCGGGCAGGTCTGGGTCTGGATCAAGGACAAACAGCTCAATAAGGAAAAACTCAAGGAACTGCGCGCCAACTCCCCGTTGGGCGAGATCCTGGCGGCCGGCCTGGCCAATTCCAGACATGGTCGCGAGATCATGAAAGAGTGCATCGAAGAGGCCGCTGCCCGGGTGATTCACGAGCTGGAGCGCTACATCAACGCGCTGGGCACCATTGCCGCCATGGCGCCTTTGCTGGGGCTGCTGGGTACCGTGTTGGGCATGATCGATATCTTCAGTTCGTTCATGGGCACGGGCATGATGACCAACGCCGCAGTGTTGGCCGGCGGTATTTCCAAAGCCTTGATTACCACGGCCTCGGGCCTGATCGTCGGTATCCCGGCGGTGTTCTTCCACCGGTTTCTGCAACGGCGCATCGATGAGCTCGTCGTGGGCATGGAGCAGGAAGCCATCAAGCTGGTTGAAGTGGTGCAGGGCGACCGTGACGTTGATCTGGCTGAGGGCAAAGCGTGAAATTCCGCCGCAAGCAACGGGAGAACGTGGACATCAACCTCGTGTCGCTGATCGACGTGGTGTTTGTCCTGCTGCTGTTTTTCGTCGTGACCACCACTTTTACCCGTGAGACCCAGCTGCGCGTCGACCTGCCGGAAGCGGTCAGCGGCTCTCCGTCCGAAGACCAGAACAAGCCGCTGGACATCGCCATCAGCGCCGACGGCGTGTTCTCGGTGAACAACCAGATCCTGCCGAAAAGCGACCTGGCCTCTCTGATGGACGCGCTGCAAAAGGAAGCCAATGGCGACACCAACCGGCCACTGTCGATCAGCGCTGATGGCAAGACGCAGCATCAGTCCGTCATCACCGCCATGGATGCGGCCGGCAAGCTCGGTTTCAGCCATTTGCGCATGACCACTGTCGAAGCGGCACCCCCCGCATCCTGATGGCCATGTCCGAACGATTGCTGGCGGCGTGGTACGCAGGTCATCCGGCCCTGAAACTGTTGCAGCCACTGGAGTGGCTGTACCGGCGCGTGGTCATGCATAAGCGCAAGCGCTTTCTGGCGGGTGAGGGCGAGATCTACCAGCCGCCGGTGCCGTTGATCGTGGTCGGCAATATCACCGTGGGTGGCACTGGCAAGACGCCGCTGATTCTATGGATGATCGAGCACTGCCAGCGCAGCGGCCTGCGGGTCGGTGTGGTCAGCCGCGGCTACGGTGCCAGACCGCCGCAGTTGCCATGGCGGGTCGAGGCCGAGCAGAGCGCCGACGTCGCCGGTGACGAGCCGTTGCTGATCGTCCAGCGCACGGGCGTGCCGCTGATGATCGACCCCAATCGCAGCAACGCTGTCCAAGCGTTGCTGGCCAGTGAGCCGCTGGACCTGATCCTGTCCGACGACGGCATGCAGCACTACCGCCTGGCCCGTGACCTGGAACTGGTGCTGATCGACGCCGCCCGCGGCCTGGGCAATCGCCGTTGCCTGCCTGCCGGGCCATTGCGTGAGCCGGTCGAGCGCCTGCAAAGCGTCGACGCGGTCCTCTACAACGGCGCCGCGGCTGACCGCACTGACGGGTTTGCCTTTCAATTGCAGCCCACCGCGCTGGTCAATCTGCGCAGCGGCGAACGGCGTCCCCTCGACCACTTCCAAAGCGGCCAGGCCCTGCACGCGGTGGCCGGCATCGGCAATCCGCAACGTTTCTTCAAGACCCTCGAAACGCTACACTGGAAGCCGGTTCCACATGCGTTTGCCGACCACGCCGAATACAGCGTGGAGACTTTGAATTTCGCGCCGTCGTTGCCGTTGGTGATGACGGAAAAAGACGCGGTGAAATGCCGTGCCTTTGCCGCCACCGATTGGTGGTACCTGGCGGTCGATGCTGTGCCATCGCCGGCCTTCGTGGCCTGGTTCGACACACAGCTGATGCGCCTGTTACCGGCTCGTTTGTTGCCTTAACTCCGTTTTTTCCAGGGAATGCTCATGGACACCAAATTGCTCGACATCCTCGCTTGCCCGGTCTGCAAAGGCCCGCTCAAGCTCAGCGCCGACAAAACCGAGCTGATCAGCAAGGGCGCAGGCCTGGCCTACCCGATTCGCGATGGCATCCCGGTGATGCTCGAATCGGAAGCGCGCACCCTGACCACCGACGAGCGCCTGGATAAATGACCACAGCCTTTACCGTCGTCATTCCATCGCGTTATGCCTCCACCCGCCTGCCGGGCAAACCGCTGCTGCTGATCGCCGGCAAGCCGATGATTCAGCACGTCTGGGAACAGGCGAGCAAAAGCAGCGCCGAGCGGGTGGTGGTGGCCACCGACGACGCGCGCATCGTCGAGGCCTGTAAAGGCTTTGGTGCCGAAGTGGTGTTGACCCGTGAAGATCACAACTCCGGCACCGATCGGCTGGCCGAAGTCGCGATGAAGCTGGGCCTGGCGCCTGACGCCATCGTGGTCAACGTCCAGGGCGACGAGCCGCTGATCCCGCCGAGCGTGATCGATCAGGTCGCCGCCAACCTGGCTGCCCACGCCGAAGCGCGCATGGCCACCCTGGCCGAGCCGATCGAAGACGTGGACACCCTGTTCAATCCCAACGTGGTCAAGGTCGTCAGCGACCTCAACGGCCTGGCGTTGACGTTCAGTCGTTCCACCTTGCCCTGGGCGCGGGATGCGTTCGCGGTGAGCCGTGAGCAGTTGCCGCAAGGTGTGCCGTATCGTCGCCATATCGGCATCTATGCCTATCGTGCCGGTTTCCTGCAGGATTTTGTCAGCTGGGGCCCGTGCTGGCTGGAAAACACCGAGAGCCTGGAGCAGTTGCGTGCCCTGTGGCACGGCGTGCGGATCCACGTAGCCGATGCACTGATCGCGCCGCCAGCCGGCGTCGACACTGTTGAAGATCTTGAGCGCGTTCGTCGCCTTCTGGAGGCGTGATGCGGGTTCTGTTTGTCTGCCTGGGCAACATCTGCCGCTCTCCCACGGCCGAAGGCGTGCTGCGGCACAAGTTGCGTGAAGCGGGGCTGGCTGAACTGGTCGAAGTCGCTTCCGCCGGCACCGGTGACTGGCATGTCGGCAAGGCACCGGACAAGCGTAGTCAGGCCGCGGCGAAGCTGCGCGGTTACGACTTGTCCGCCCAGCGCGCCCAGCAAGTCACCCGCGCCGATTTCGCCACCTACGATCTGATCCTGGCGATGGATAACAGCAACCTGCGCCATCTCAAGGCTTTGCAGCCGGCCCAGGGCAAGGCCGAACTCGACCTGTTCCTGCGTCGCTACCAGTCGCCAATCGATGAAGTGCCGGACCCTTACTACGACGGCGAACAAGGCTTCGAGCAGGTGCTGGACCTGATCGAGCGCGCCAGCGATCTGCTGGTCATCGAACTGAAGGGACGGTTATGAGTTTGCAGGTTCAATCGCAGGTTTCGCTCAAGCCGTTCAACAGCTTTGGCGTGGATGTCCAGGCCCGGCTGTTTGCCGAGGCCCGTAGCGACGCCGATGTGCGTGAAGCCCTGGCCTATGGCCTGGAACACAAGGTCCCGGTTCTGGTGATCGGCGGTGGCAGCAACCTGTTGCTGACGGCGGATATCGATTCACTGGTGCTGCGCATGGCCACTCGCGGGATTCGCGTGTTGAGCGATGACGCCGGCAAAGTGGTGATCGAGGCCGAGGCGGGCGAGCCCTGGCATCCATTTGTGCAACACACACTGGCCCTGGGGTTGTCCGGCCTGGAAAACCTCAGCCTGATTCCCGGTACCGTCGGTGCGGCACCGATGCAGAACATCGGCGCCTATGGAGTCGAGATCAAGGACGTGTTCGCCGGCCTGACCGCCCTCGATCGCCAGACCGGCGAACTGCGCGACTTCAGCCTGGCGCAATGCAACTTCGCTTACCGCGACAGCCTGTTCAAGCAGGAACCGGGACGTTGGGTGATCCTGCGTGTGCGTTTCGCTCTCGACCGCGCCGCGCATTTGCATCTGGAGTACGGCCCGGTGCGTCAGCGCCTGACCGAACAAGGCATCGAGCATCCGACCGCCAGTGATGTCAGCCAGGCCATTTGCAGCATCCGCAACGAAAAACTGCCAGATCCGGCCGTGCTCGGTAACGCCGGCAGCTTTTTCAAGAACCCTTTGGTATCGGCGGCGCTGGCTGCACGGCTCAAGGGCGAATACCCGGACCTGGTGGCCTATGCGCAACCCGACGGGCAGATGAAGCTGGCCGCGGGTTGGTTGATCGAGCGTGCAGGGTGGAAAGGTTTCCGCGAAGCCGATGCGGGCGTGCATAAATTGCAGGCGCTGGTGCTGGTCAACTACGGCAGAGCGACCGGTTTGCAGTTGCTCGACCTGGCGCAGCGTATCCAGAAAGACATTTCAGAACGTTTCCATGTTGACCTGGAAATGGAGCCGAACCGGTATTGAGCTAAGCTTTCCGGACGGATCAAAAAGCCCTGCACAGTGTTTATTGTGCAGGGCTTTTTTGTTAATGCTCGGTTAACTTAGTCAGCTAACGATGCACACACTTGTTCCATCAAAGGCCCGGTGCAGACCGTTTGCGTCTGCACAAGAGAGCCCATTAGCCTGAGTCGATCTGCGTAATGCCAACCGCCGATGTTCGGGCGGCAGATTGCTCGACCCCATAACCCAATACTATGCGGGCGTGCCCATGATTACCCTGAAGCTCAACGGTCAAGACCATCAACTCGACGTCAGCGAGGACATGCCGCTGCTCTGGGCCATCCGCGACGTGGCCGGTTACAACGGCACCAAATTCGGCTGCGGCATGGGCCTGTGCGGGGCCTGCACCATTCATATCGAAGGGGCTCCGGCGCGCAGTTGCATCACGCCCATCGGTTCAGTCGTCGGGCAGAACGTCAGCACCATCGACAACCTGCACGCCGACCCGGTCGGCAAAGTCGTGCAGCAGGCCTGGCTCGACACGGCGGTCGCCCAATGCGGTTTCTGCCAGGGCGGGCAAATCATGTCTGCCACCGCGCTGCTCAAGACCAACCCGAACCCGAGCGACGAGCAGATCGAAGAGGCCATGGTCGGCAACATCTGCCGCTGCGGCACCTACAACCGTATCAAGACGGCGATCCGCCAGGCCTCCACTCACCTGAAGGAGGCCAAGGCATGAGCCGGTTACCGAATGATTTCGCCCTGAGCAATCTGAGCCAGCTCAGTCGCCGTGGTTTTCTGAAAGGCGTAGGCGCCACTAGTGCGCTGGTATTGGCGGCGAGCTGGGGCTGGCAAGACGCTTTTGCCGAAGAAAAAGACAAGAAGTTCGGCGCCGACGGCATGCCCCACGGCTGGGTCGACGATCCGAAAGTCTATGTGAGCATTGCTGCGGATGGCACGGTGACCGTGATCTGCAACCGCTCGGAGATGGGCCAGGGCGTGCGTACCAGTTTGACCATGGTGGTGGCCGATGAACTGGAAGCCGACTGGGCGATGGTCAGGGTGCAGCAGGCCCCTGGCGATGAAGTGCGCTTCGGCAACCAGGACACCGACGGCTCGCGCAGCATGCGTCACTGGTACGAGCCGATGCGCCGCTGCGGTGCCGCCGCGCGGACCATGCTCGAACAAGCCGCTGCCAACCAGTGGAAAGTGCCGGCAGGCGAGTGTCACGCGCAACTGCATAAAGTCATCCATGAACCTTCCGGTCGCGAGTTGGGCTATGGGGCGCTCGCTGCCGCTGCAGCTGCGTTGCCCGTTCCTGCGCGGGACAGTCTGAAACTCAAGCAGCCTTCGGAATTTCGCTACATTGGCAAGGAAGGCACCAAGGCCATCGATGGTGAAGACATTGTCAACGGCCGTGCGGTGTACGGCGCCGATGTGCATCTCGACGGCATGCTGTACGCGACCATTGCGCGGCCCGCGGTGTATGGCGGCAAAGTCAAAAGCTACGATGGCAGCGCGGCGATGAAAGTCCCGGGCGTGGTCAAAGTGCTGCAGATCGAAAGCCGGCCTTTGCCTTCGGAGTTTCAACCACTCGGCGGTATCGCCGTGGTGGCGAGCAATACCTGGGCGGCGATGAAGGGCCGCGAGGCATTGAAAATCGAGTGGGACGACGGGCTTAACGCCAGCTACGACTCGATCGCCTATCGCAAAGAGCTTGAAACCGCCTCGCTCAAGCCCGGCAAGGTGGTACGCAATACCGGTAACCTCGATGAGGCCATGACCAGCGCCGATAGCACGCTGGAAGCGTCCTACTACTTGCCGCATTTGTCACAGTCGCCGATGGAGCCGATGGTCGCCATTGCCCGGTTCAAGGACGGTGCGTGCGAAGCCTGGGGGCCAAGCCAGGCACCGCAGGTCACCCGGGAGCGGATCGCTGAACGCCTGGGCCTGCCGTTCGACAACGTCATGTTCAACGTGACCCTGCTCGGTGGCGGATTCGGGCGCAAGTCCAAGCCCGACTTCATCATCGAAGCCGCTATCCTCGCCAAGGAATTCCCCGGCAAAGCGGTGCGGGTGCAATGGACCCGCGAAGACGATATCCACTGTTCGTACTTCCACACGGTATCGGTCGAATACCTCAAGGCCGGCCTGAACAAGGATGGCCTGCCGTCCGGCTGGTTGCACCGTACGGTGGCGCCGAGCATCACTGCGTTGTTTGCGCCGGGCATGAAGCATGAGGCGGCGTTCGAACTGGGCATGGGATTCACCAACATGGCGTACGCAATCCCCAACATTCGCCTGGAAAACCCCGAGGCAACGGTGCATACCCGGGTCGGCTGGTATCGCTCGGTGTCGAACATTCCCCATGGCTTCGCGATCCAGAGTTTTATCGATGAACTGGCGCACAAGGCCGGGGAAGACCCGCTGAAATACCAGATCAGATTGCTCGGCCCCGATCGTCAGATTGACCCGCGCACCTTGAGTGAAGAGTGGAACTACGGCGAATCCCCCGAGCGTTATCCGATCGATACCGCGCGACTGCGCACGGTACTGGAGACCGCCGCCAAAGCCGCCGGTTGGGGGCGCGAGTTGCCCAAGGGGCGCGGTCTGGGCCTGGCGGTGCATTACAGCTTCGTGACGTATG
The DNA here is from genome assembly GCF_056711565.1 of Pseudomonas sp. WT-JTC. NCBI lineage: Bacteria > Pseudomonadati > Pseudomonadota > Gammaproteobacteria > Pseudomonadales > Pseudomonadaceae > Pseudomonas > Pseudomonas sp. WT-JTC. The sequence continues at coordinate 5,054,470 of NZ_CM160042.1, read as the reverse complement.
TGGCGGCGGTAATCGAGGTGGAGGTGAAGGACGACGGCACGCTGGTGGTGCACAAGGCCGACATCGCCGTCGATTGCGGACCGCAGATCAACCCCGAGCGGATTCGCGCGCAGTTCGAGGGCGCCTGCGTCATGGGCCTGGGCAATGCGGTGCTGGGGGAAATCAGCTTCAAGGACGGCAAGGTCCAGCAGGATAACTTCCACATGTACGAAGTGGCACGCATGTCCCTGGCACCGAAAGAGGTGGCCGTGCATCTGGTGATGCCGCCGGGCAATGTCCCGTTGGGCGGTGTCGGTGAACCGGGCGTGCCACCGATTGCGCCGGCATTGTGCAATGCGATCTTTGCTGCCACCGGCAAACGCATCCGCAACTTGCCGGTTCGTTATCAGCTGTCGGGCTGGCAGCAGGCCAGAGCCTGATGGACAGCGCCGATCTGAATGTCCTGCGCAGCGTGTTGCAGTGGCATCGCGCTGGTCAGCGGGTGGTGTTGTACAGCGTGGTCGAAACCTGGGGCACTGCGCCCCGGGCACCCGGTGCCATGCTGGCCTTGCGTGAAGACGGGATGGTGATTGGTTCGGTCTCGGGCGGGTGCGTCGAGGATGACTTGATCGCCCGGCTACACGACGGGCGCCTGGCGCTAGATGGGCCGCCGGTGCAATTGATCACGTACGGCGTGACCCGCGAGGAAGCCGCACGTTTCGGCTTGCCCTGCGGTGGCACCTTGCGCTTGACCGAGGAACGTATCGACGATGGGGATTGGGTCGAGCAATTGCTCGCTCGTTGCGAGGCCCATGAAATCGTTGCGCGTGAACTGAACCTGGCCACTGGCGAAGTGCTGTTGCAGTCGGCCAATAAAACTGACGTGTTGATGTTCGACGGCCAGACCTTGCGCTCAATCTACGGTCCACGCTGGCGCCTGCTGCTGATCGGCGCGGGGCAGCTGTCGCGCTACGTCGCTGAAATGGCCCGTCTGCTGGATTTCGAGGTGTTGATTTGCGATCCGCGTACCGAGTTCGTCTACGGCTGGGAGGAGCAGCACGGGCGATTCGTTTCGGGCATGCCGGATGAGGCGGTATTGAATATCCAGACCGACGAACGCACGGCCATCGTGGCCTTGACCCATGATCCGCGTCTGGACGACATGGCGCTGCTCACGGCCCTGGACTCCAGGGCGTTTTACGTCGGGGCGCTGGGTTCGCGGGTCAACAGTCAGAAGCGCAGGGAAAACCTGGCTCAACTGGGGTTGTCACAATCGGCGATTGACCGCTTGCATGGTCCGATCGGTTTACACATCGGCAGTCATAATCCGGCGGAGATTGCCCTGTCGCTCATGGCGGAAATCGTCGCGGTCAAAAATGGCGTCGAACTGAAGCAGAAGAAGATCCTGCAGGAGAGGGTATGAGCGAGTCGATCGGCGTCATCGTATTGGCGGCGGGGCGGGGCAGTCGGTTTCGTCAGGTGGCGGGCGTCGAAAAGGATAAATTGCTGGCCGATTGCACCGGTCGTGACGGTGCGGTTCGATCCGTCATTGAACACACATTGGTCAATCTGCCTGTCGCTCTGGACAAGCGTGTCCTGGTAACAACCGCGGATCGCCCGCAAGTCATCCGTATGGCCAAGGCGTATGGCTGCGAGATCGTCCTGATCGAATCGACGGGAATGGGTGACAGCATTGCGGCCGGGGTGGCGTCGTGTGCGCAACTCAATGGCTGGTTGATGGTGCTGGGGGATATGCCGTTCATCCTTCCCTCGAGCATTGAGCAAGTGGTGGAGCAGATGGCAGATGATTGCATCAGTGTGCCGCTTCAGGGCGGCGAATACGCGCACCCGGTAGGATTTGGACGCAGCTTCGGCCCAGGGTTGATGGCTCTATCGGGTGATCGTGGGGCCAAGGCACTGTTTGCGCAGGGGCGGGTGGTTGAAGTTGTGCTGGATGATCCCGGTGTGTTGTGGGATGTGGATGTGCCGCAGGCATTGATCTTCAAACCCGCCTGGATCTCCGACAAGGGATAACTGTGAATTCGAGACATGAAAAAGCCCCGCCTGGATCACCAGGCGGGGCTTTTTAGTAGCCGTTGGAATCAGACGAGAGGTTTAGGCTCGTGCTCTTTTTCCTGGGCCTGTTCGTGTTGCTCGACCGCTTCCTGAACGGAGCGTGGTGCTTCGTGGATCACTGACTCAACCGGCTCGGCAGCCACTTCAGCGGCAACCGGTGCGGGTTCGGCAGCGACAACCGCTTCAGCCGGAGCAGCAGCGGCGGCCAGTTCGGCTTCCTTCTGCAGACGCTCGGCTTCACGCTTGCGACGACGCACTTCACGCGGGTCGTTAGGCGCACGACCACTTGGGGTCAGGGCGCTGACAGGCGCGGCCTCGACTACCGGTGCAGGCGCTTCGGCAACGACCGGTGCTTCAACGACCGGTGCTTCAACCACCGGCGCTGGAGTCGGCTCCGCTGCGGCAACTACCGGCTCGGAAACCATGGCTTCAGCCACTTGGGTTTCAGCGGCTGGTGCAGCTGCTTCAGCGACGGCTGGCTCGGCCACCCAGTTGAACGCGGTTTGCTCTTCACGTACTTCGCGAACGGTTTCAGTCACGGTCTCGACGACGGCCTCTGCAACCACGGCAGGTGCTTCAACCACGGGAGCCGGCTCGGCGGCCGCTTCAACGGCAGGCTGTGCCTCAGGCGCTGGCGCCAGTTCGATTTCCGGCGATGCGGTGACTTCAACCGGCGTGGTCGCTTCAACGACTGGCGCTTCAACTGGAGCAGACTCCAGGGTCGCGGCAGTGGCGCGTTCGGCTTGCACGTTGGCTTCTGCTTCAGCCGGAGCACTGATCACGCTGCTGGCGACGGCTGCGGTGACAGCCAGGCCGGCGGCCAGGTCGGCAACGCTTGGTGCTTCAGCGTTTTCACCGGACTCGGACTCTTCCGAACCTTCGATCACGTTGCCGTTGGCGTCACGCTGACGCTCGCGACGGTTGCTGCGACGACGCTGGCCACGGGAACGACGGCGCGGACGATCGCCTTCGGCGGCTTCCTGACCCTCTTCCTGCAGTTGCTCTTCGTTGGTGGTCAGTTCTTCTTCGGCTGCGGCTGCGGCTGCGGCAGCTTGTTCGGCACGTGGTTGACGTTCTTCACGCGGCGGGCGTGGAGCGCGTTCTTCGCGTGGCTGGCGAGCTGGACGCTCTTCAGCGGTAGCAGCAGCGGCCGGAGCGGCCGGAGCGGCATCCAGAGGCTCGCGCAGTTCACGAACGCGTTCTTCGCGCTCGCCACGAGGCTTGCGGTCTTCGCGCGGAGCGCGCGGTGCACGTTCTTCACGAGGAGCGCGCGGTGCGCGTTCTTCGCGGGCGACTGCCGGCGTTTCTTCGCGGGACTCACGAGGCTCGCGAACTTCGCGAGGCTGACGCTCTTCGCGCGGTGCGCGTTCTTCACGCGGGGCACGTTCTTCGCGAGGTTTGCGCTCTTCATCGCGGCGACCAGTACGGTTGCGGCTTTGCTGGCGACCGTTGCGACGCTCTTCGTTGCGGGCCGGACGCTCGACGGCAGGTTTTTCAACGACAACCGGCGCGACAGGCTCTTCCTTGGTGGCGAACAGGCTCACCAGCGACTTCACCAGGCCTTTGAACAGGCTTGGCTCTGGCACGGCAACCGGAGCAGGGGCCGGAGCGGCGACTTCGGTCGGAACCGGAGCGTTGGCGCGGGCCGGGGCTGTCTTGACCGCCGCTTCCTGGCGAACCAGGGTGCGGGTTGCAGCAGCTGGCTGGACTTCTTCGACTTCGGCAGCGGCAGCGGCGATTTCGTAGCTGGACTGGTTGGTCGCGGCTTCCGGGCTGTCATCACGCAGGCGCTGCACTTCGAAGTGCGGCGTTTCGAGGTGATCGTTCGGCAGGATGACGATGCGGGCGCGGGTGCGCAGTTCGATCTTGGTGATCGAGTTGCGTTTTTCGTTGAGCAGGAACGCAGCCACCGGGATCGGCACTTGTGCACGAACTTCGGCGGTACGGTCTTTCAGGGCTTCTTCTTCGATCAGGCGCAGGATCGCCAGGGACAGCGATTCAACGTCACGGATGATGCCGGTGCCGTTGCAACGCGGGCAGACGATGCCGCTGCTTTCGCCCAGGGATGGACGCAGGCGCTGACGGGACATTTCCAGCAGGCCGAAGCGCGAGATGCGACCGACTTGCACGCGAGCGCGGTCGGCTTCCAGGCATTCGCGGACTTTCTCTTCCACGGCGCGCTGGTTCTTGGCAGGGGTCATGTCGATGAAGTCGATGACGATCAGGCCGCCGATGTCACGCAGGCGCAACTGACGGGCGATTTCTTCGGCCGCTTCAAGGTTGGTTTGCAGCGCGGTTTCTTCGATGTCGCTGCCTTTGGTGGCGCGCGCCGAGTTGATGTCGATGGACACCAGGGCTTCGGTCGGATCGATCACGATGGAGCCGCCGGAAGGCAGTTCGACAACGCGCTGGAAAGCGGTTTCGATCTGGCTTTCGATCTGGAAACGGTTGAACAGCGGAACGCTGTCTTCGTACAGCTTGATCTTGCTGGCGTACTGCGGCATCACCTGGCGGATGAAGGTCAGGGCTTCGTCCTGGGCTTCAACGCTGTCGATCAGCACTTCGCCGATGTCCTGGCGCAGGTAGTCGCGGATCGCGCGGATGATCACGTTGCTTTCCTGGTAGATCAGGAACGGCGCGGCGCGGTCCAGCGAGGCTTCCTTGATGGCGGTCCACAGTTGCAGCAGGTAGTCGAGGTCCCACTGCATTTCTTCGCTGCTGCGGCCCAGGCCGGCAGTGCGCACGATCAGGCCCATGTCGGCCGGGGCAACCAGGCCGTTCAGGGCTTCACGCAGTTCGTTGCGCTCTTCGCCTTCAATGCGACGGGAGATACCGCCGGCACGCGGGTTGTTCGGCATCAGCACCAGGTAACGACCGGCCAGGCTGATGAAGGTGGTCAGGGCGGCGCCCTTGTTGCCACGTTCTTCTTTCTCGACCTGAACGATGACTTCCTGGCCTTCGCTCAGGACGTCCTTGATGTTGACGCGACCTTCCGGGGCTTTCTTGAAGTATTCGCGGGAGATTTCTTTGAGGGGCAGGAAGCCATGGCGCTCAGAGCCGAAATCGACAAAGGCAGCCTCAAGGCTTGGTTCGATGCGAGTAATCCGGCCTTTATAGATGTTGGCCTTCTTCTGCTCGCGTGCACCGGATTCGATGTCCAGGTCGTAGAGGCGCTGGCCATCTACCAGTGCAACACGCAACTCTTCGGGTTGAGTTGCGTTAATCAGCATTCTTTTCATGTAGTACCGTCGGTTTCCGGGCTGCCGGAAACGGCGTTCGGCACACACGACTTCTCACGGTCGGTGTCAGGTGCGTCGGGAGTGGTTGGCCATTTCCCGTGTCCAGCGAAGTCCGGCCAATGTGGGCCTTCATCGCGACGTACGCGTCCTGCTTGCTGTGGCTACTTAAGCACTCAGTCAGGAGGAGGAATCAACCAGCGGCTGTGGACGAGATGAAGCGTCTTGAGAAATCCTGTTGCTACACAGTCCGGCGGTTGTGCATCTCCACCCTACACGTATCCCTGATAATTCGGGTGCTGCCGCGCGCAGAATCCGCAGCGGGTTGGCATTTACCGTGAGCTCCGAAAGGGGAGGTCACGCATCATGGCTAATTTAGGCGTTGTTTCCGATGCCTTCGCTCGGGGTCATTCGCAGCTGACTGCACTTTGTGAACTGGCCGTGAATATGGCTCGCAAAACGAGTGGAAAACTCTGCTTTGTGGCGTGATTCAGGCCTCATGTCACCTGCGCTCGTTACACCTGCAAACTCCACCGTTACGTAGCGAAAGCCCCGTAGGACGGCCTCGCGTCCTGGTGAATTGCGTTGGTCAGGGCCGGTTTTTGACCGTTGGTCCGCTGTCCAGGCCGCTTTTGGCGACGTTCGCGACTATAGCAGCAATGATTAAGTGCTTCAATTCCATAAAAAATTGTTATCATCCGCGCCATGACGACGACTACCCCCCCGACTCCAGGCGTACAACTGCTTGAGGTCTCGCCGGAATATGCCGGCCAACGCATTGATAATTTCCTTCTCGCCCGACTCAAAGGCGTGCCCAAGACCTTGATTTACCGCATTTTGCGCAAGGGCGAAGTGCGCGTGAACAAAGGTCGGATCAAGCCCGAGTACAAGCTGCAGGCGGGCGATATCGTGCGCGTGCCGCCGGTGCGCGTGCCTGAACGCGACGAGCCGGTGCCACTGGCACAAGGCCTGCTGCAGCGACTCGAAGCCTCGATTGTCTTCGAAGACAAGGCGCTGATCGTGATCAACAAGCCTGCGGGCATTGCGGTGCACGGCGGCAGCGGGCTGACTTTCGGTGTGATCGAAGCCTTTCGTCAGTTGCGCCCCGATTGCAAGGAGCTCGAGCTGGTTCACCGTCTCGACCGTGATACGTCCGGCCTGTTGATGATCGCCAAGAAGCGCAGCATGTTGCGCCACTTGCATACCGCGTTGCGCGGTGATGGCGTCGACAAACGCTACATGGCGCTGGTCCGCGGTAACTGGGCGAGCTCGATCAAGCAAGTCCGTGCGTCGCTGGGCAAGAGCAATCTGCGCTCCGGCGAACGCATGGTCGAGGTCGACGAGGAGGAGGGGAAGGAGTCCGTGACCGTGTTCAAGGTCCTGCGCCGCTTCGGCGACTTTGCCACCCTGATCGAAGCCAAGCCGATTACCGGCCGGACTCACCAGATCCGCGTCCATACCTTGCACGCCGGGCATTGCATCGCTGGCGACACCAAGTATGGCGACGAAGGTTTCAGCAAGGAAATCCGCGATCTGGGCGGCAAGCGCCTGTTCCTGCACGCCTACATGCTGACTGTGCCGCTGCCTGACGGTGGCGAGCTGAAGTTGCAGGCACCGGTCGACGAGATGTGGGCCAAAACCGTGGAGCGATTGAGTGCGCCCATCTGATTACAAACTGCTGATCTTCGATTGGGACGGGACGCTGGCCGATTCCATCGGTCGGATTGTCGAGGCAATGCACGTTGCCTCGCAGCGTTCCGGGTTTGAACAGCGCGATGATTTTGCCGTCAAAGGTATTATCGGGCTGGGCTTGCCGGAAGCGATCCGCACCCTGTACCCCGAGATTGGCGACACCGAACTGATCGCGTTCCGCGAGCATTATGCCGAACATTACATTGCGTCGGAGGCTGTGCCTTCACCGTTGTTCGAGGGTGTGGTCGAGTCGCTCGAGGCATTCCGTGCCGAGGGTTATCATCTGGCTGTGGCGACCGGCAAGGCCCGTCGCGGGCTGGACCGGGTGTTGAAGTCCCATGGCTGGGAGAATTACTTCGATATCACCCGTGCCGCTGACGAGACCGCCAGCAAGCCTCATCCGTTGATGCTCGAGCAGATTCTCGCGCATTGCGAGGTTCGCCCGGAACAGGCGTTGATGGTCGGTGATTCGTCCTTTGATTTGCAGATGGCGCGCAACGCCGGTATGGACTCGGTGGCAGTCAGCTATGGTGCTCAAACGATCGATGCGTTGAAGTTATATGAGCCGCGACTGGCCATCGACCGCTTTTCAGAATTGCATGCCTGGCTGAGTCAGCAGGCTTAACCGGTTGTTTTTGGGGTGGATGGCATGACCGACGAATGGAAAGCGCCCGCCAAGGCGAGCGCAGAGAGCGGTGACGACAAAAGCTGGGCGCTGCTGGAGAAGACGCTGCTGGCTGGCGTGCAGGAGCAGCGTCGGTCCCGTCGCTGGGGCATATTCTTCAAGCTTCTGACTTTTGTGTATCTGTTCGGCGCTATTGTTCTGTTTTCGCCGCTGATGGATGTGGAAAAAGCCGCCACCCGCAGTGCCCATTACACGGCGCTGATCGATGTGACGGGCATGATTGCCGACAAGGAGCCGGCCAGTGCAGACAATATCGTTGGCAGCCTGCGCGCGGCTTTCGAGGACGAGAAGGTCAAGGGTGTCATCCTGCGGATCAATAGTCCTGGCGGCAGTCCGGTGCAGTCGGGTTATGTCTATGACGAGATCAAGCGTCTACGCGGCCTGCATCCGGATACCAGGCTGTATGCGGTCATTTCCGACCTGGGGGCTTCCGGTGCCTACTACATCGCCAGTGCGGCGGATCAGATCTATGCCGACAAGGCCAGCCTGGTCGGTTCCATCGGTGTGACGGCAGCCGGTTATGGCTTTGTCGGCACCATGGAGAAGCTGGGTGTCGAGCGTCGCACTTATACCTCTGGCGAGCACAAGTCGTTCCTCGATCCGTTCCAGCCACAAAAGCCGGAAGAAACCGCCTTCTGGCAGGGTGTGCTCGATACGACCCACAAGCAGTTCATCAATAGCGTCAAGCAGGGGCGGGGCGATCGCCTGAAGGACAAAGAGCATCCGGAGCTTTTCTCTGGTCTGGTCTGGTCCGGCGAGCAGGCGCTGCCACTGGGATTGATCGATGGGCTGGGTAATGCCAGTTCGGTTGCGCGGGATGTGATCGGCGAGAAAGAACTGGTGGACTTTACCGTTCAGGAGTCGGCATTCGATCGCTTCTCGAAAAAGCTCGGTGCCAGCGTGGCTGAGCATTTGGCGATGTGGATGGGGTTCAACGGTCCGTCGTTGCGCTGATTGTGGAGTGACATGAAAAACCGGCCTGCGAGGCCGGTTTTTTAATATTTGGACTCAGGGGATTTGTACGCCTTCGGCCAGCAACATATCGATCAGGCGAATCAGCGGCAGGCCGATCAGGCTGGTGGCGTCGGGTCCCTCGGTGCTGCGAAACAGGCTGACCCCCAGGCCTTCGGCCTTGAAGCTGCCTGCGCAGTCATAGGGTTGCTCGGCGCGCAGGTAGCGTTCGATGCGGGGCGTGTCGAGTGTGCGCATGTGTACGGTGAACGGCACGCAGTCGACCTGACAGTGCCCGGTCTGGCTGTTGAGCAGGGCCAGACCGGTCAGAAACGTCACGCTGGCACCGCTGGAGGCCAGCAATTGCTCGCGGGCTCTTTCGAACGTGTGGGGCTTGCCGATTATCCGGTCTGCCAACACTGCGACCTGGTCGGAGCCGATTATCAGATGAGCGGTATGGCTGTCGGCCAGGGCGCGCGCTTTCTCTTCGGCGAGGCGCTTGACCAGTTCCATGGCCGATTCGCCGGGACGATGGCTTTCGTCGATATCCGGCGAGCTGCACGTGAAAGGCAGCTGCAGGCGAGTCAATAATTCCCGGCGATAGACCGAGCCGGAAGCGAGTAATAAAGGCAGCATGCGCATCTCCAGAAGGCAGGTGCGAATTCTAGCGAGGCTTCCAAGTGACGGACAGGGCTGAATTTCCTTTGACATGGGCGGGTGCATCCCTATAATGCTGCGCCTATGTTGAATGACCCGATTCCACCTCACGTTGACCCGCGCAAATTGGCTGATCGTGGCACCACCCTTCAAGGTGAAATGCTGCTGGCCGATTTGGAGAGACTCTGCGACCCGCTTTCCGACAATGTCGGTACGGTGCAGGCTAAATTCGTTTTTGAACGAGATGAACGTAAATCTGTGGTCATCCACAGCTTTATCGACACTGAAGTCAAAATGGTTTGCCAGCGTTGTCTTGAGCTGGTCACCCTGCCGATCCATAGCGAATGCAGTTACGCTGTGGTGAAGGAGGGTGCGAATACCCAGTCGTTGCCGAAAGGTTATGACGTGCTGGAACTGGGCGAAGATCCTTTGGATCTGCAGTCACTGATCGAGGAGGAGCTTCTGCTCGCCTTGCCCATTGTGCCTGCTCATCATCCGGAAGAATGCCAGCAGCCGGCGGGAGCAGATGAGCCCGAACCGAGCGAGGACGAGGTAACGCGGTCCAACCCGTTCAGTGTATTGGCGCAGTTAAAGCGTGACCCAAACGTTTAGGAGTTAATCAATTATGGCTGTTCAGCAGAACAAAAAATCCCGCTCTGCCCGTGACATGCGCCGTTCGCACGACGCTCTCGAGGCTAGCACCCTGTCTGTAGAAAAAACCACCGGTGAAGTTCACCTGCGTCACCACGTATCGCCAGAAGGCGTATACCGTGGCCGTAAAGTGATCGACAAGGGCGCTGACGAGTAATCACTTGTCCGCTCAAGTCATCGCGATTGACGCAATGGGCGGGGACTTCGGTCCCCGCAGCATTGTCCAGGCCAGCCTTGCTTGCCTGTCTGCCACGCCCTCGCTGTACCTGACCCTCGTCGGTCAACCCTCCCTTCTTGAAGAATTGATCGCTGGCCATTCGGCTGTGGATCGCGCGCGCCTGTCGATTGCTCCGGCGAGTGAAGTCATCACCATGGACGAAAAACCTGCCCAGGCCTTGCGTGGCAAGCCGGACTCGTCGATGCGCGTGGCCCTTGAGCTGCTGCGCGACGGCAAGGTCCAGGCCTGCGTCAGTGCCGGCAATACCGGTGCGCTGATGGCGTTGTCGCGGTTCGTACTCAAAACCCTGCCGGGTATTGACCGCCCGGCCATGGTGGCGGCGATTCCGACACAAAAGGGTTACTGCCAACTGCTTGACTTGGGTGCCAACGTCGATTGCAGTGCCGAGCACCTGTTGCAGTTTGCGGTCATGGGCTCGGTTGCGGCCGAGACCCTGGGTATCACCCGTCCACGGGTAGCGCTGCTGAACATCGGTACCGAAGACATCAAGGGGAATCAGCAGGTCAAGCTGGCTGCGACGTTGCTGCAAGCCGCCCGAGGTATCAACTACATCGGCTTCATCGAAGGTGATGGTTTGTATCGCGGTGAGGCGGACGTGGTGGTCTGCGATGGCTTTGTCGGTAATATCCTGCTCAAGTCCAGCGAAGGTCTCGCGACCATGATTGCCGCGCGCATCGAAGCCTTGTTCAGGAAAAGCCTCGCTTCCCGCGCTGTCGGTGCCTTGGCGCTGCCTTTGATGAAACGCTTGCAGGCCGATCTGGCGCCGGCGCGACATAATGGCGCAAGCTTCCTCGGCTTGCAGGGCATCGTGGTGAAAAGTCACGGTTCGGCCGGGGTTCAGGGCTTCCAGAGTGCAATTCAACGCGCGTTGATAGAGATTCAGGAGAACTTGCCTGAGCGCCTCCATGGCCGTCTGGAGGATTTGTTGTCTTAGGCGTTTTCGTCGGACAATGCTTAAATGTGACTGCCCGGTTCAAAGGGCCATCCAACTGTCAGTTTCTTGCGTCCCCAAGCGGGGCGTCATTCTCCGACGACAAGATCATTAGGGGCTTGTTACATGTCTGCTTCCCTCGCATTCGTCTTTCCAGGACAGGGTTCGCAGTCCCTCGGCATGCTGGCCGAGCTGGGCGCGCAACATCCGCTGATCCTCGAAACCTTCAAAGAAGCTTCCGAAGCACTGGGTTACGACCTGTGGGCACTGACCCAGCAAGGGCCGGAAGAGCAACTCAATCAAACCGATAAAACCCAGCCGGCCATTCTGACCGCTTCGATCGCCTTGTGGCGTTTGTGGCTGGCGGAAGGCGGTGCGCGTCCGGCTTACGTTGCCGGGCACAGCCTGGGCGAATACAGCGCGCTGGTTGCTGCCGGTAGCCTGACGCTGGCAGACGCGGTGAAGCTCGTTGAGCGCCGCGGCCAATTGATGCAGGAAGCGGTGCCGGCCGGACAGGGTGGCATGGCTGCCATCCTCGGTCTGGAAGATGCCGATGTGCTGGCTGCCTGTGCCGAAGCGGCGCAGGGCGAAGTGGTCAGCGCCGTCAACTTCAACTCCCCGGGCCAGGTAGTGATTGCCGGCGCCAAGGCTGCGGTTGATCGCGCCATCGAAGGCTGCAAGGCCCGTGGCGCCAAGCGCGCCATGCCGCTGCCGGTGAGCGTGCCATCGCACTGTGAACTGATGCGTCCGGCTGCCGAGCGTTTCGCCGAATCGATCGCGGCAATCGACTGGCAGGCACCGCAGATTCCTGTGGTCCAGAACGTCAGTGCCGAAGTGCCGGCCGATCTGGAAACCCTCAAGCGCGATCTGCTCGAGCAGCTGTACAAGCCGGTACGCTGGGTCGAATCCGTGCAGGCGCTGGCAGCCAGGGGCGCGACCAATCTGGTCGAATGCGGCCCGGGTAAAGTGCTCGCCGGTCTGAACAAGCGTTGCGCCGAAGGCGTGTCGACATCCAACCTCAATACCCCAGACGCTTTCGCTGCCGCCCGCGCAGCGTTGGCCTGAACTCAGGAGAAGCTTGCATGAGTCTGCAAGGTAAAGTTGCACTGGTCACTGGTGCGAGCCGTGGCATCGGCCAGGCCATCGCCCTGGAACTGGGTCGTCAAGGCGCCATCGTTATCGGTACTGCGACCTCCGCGTCGGGTGCTGAACGCATTGCCGCCACCCTGAAGGAAAATGGTATTCAGGGCACCGGCCTGGAACTCAATGTCACCAGCGACGAGTCCGTGGCGGCAGTCCTGGCGAGCATTCAGGAGCAGTTCGGTGCGCCGGCGATCCTGGTCAATAATGCCGGTATTACCCGCGATAACCTGATGATGCGCATGAAAGACGACGAGTGGCACGACGTTGTCGATACCAATCTGAACAGTCTGTTCCGCCTGTCCAAGGGCGTTTTGCGTGGCATGACCAAAGCCCGTTGGGGCCGAATTATCAGTATTGGTTCGGTTGTGGGTGCCATGGGCAACGCAGGCCAAGTAAACTACGCTGCCGCCAAGGCCGGCCTGGAAGGTTTCAGCCGTGCACTGGCGCGTGAAGTCGGTTCGCGTTCGATTACGGTAAACTCGGTGGCCCCAGGGTTCATCGATACCGATATGACTCGTGAATTGCCCGAGGCGCAGCGTGAAGCCTTGCAGACGCAGATTCCGCTGGGTCGTCTGGGGCAGGCTCAAGAGATCGCGTCCGTGGTCGCTTTTCTTGCGTCGGACGGTGCGGCTTACGTTACCGGAGCTACAATCCCGGTGAACGGCGGGATGTACATGTAATTCAAATGTGACGGATTGCTTCAAAAAAATGTCATACGAGCTGTCTAAAATCCGTTATAAAGCTGCAATCTATTTTATAGGCATAGGGTCACCGGGTTTGAGGAGTGAAGCTTTCAGTTGAAAAGCTGAAAAGTCTTTCTATACACTTACCCACTGGCCAGCTGCCTGAATTTGTCCATTAGGAGTGAAAACAAGGTATGAGCACCATCGAAGAGCGCGTCAAGAAAATCGTTGCTGAGCAACTGGGCGTTAAAGAAGAAGAAGTGGTCAACACTGCTTCCTTCGTAGAAGACCTGGGTGCCGACTCCCTTGACACCGTTGAGCTGGTGATGGCTCTGGAAGAGGAATTCGAGACCGAAATCCCTGACGAAGAAGCCGAGAAGATCACTACTGTACAAGCTGCAATCGACTACGTTACTAGCCACCAGGCGTAATAGTTTGTAATCGTTGCTCGCTGTCATGGAAAAACCGCACTGCCATCATGGCGTGCGGTTTTTTCTTTAGGCCTGATGCAAAGTCGTCATTTGAAAAAGGAGAGTGCTGTGTCGCGTAGACGCGTCGTAGTCACCGGTATGGGTATGTTGTCGCCACTGGGCACGGATGTGCCGAGCAGCTGGCAGGGCATTCTGGCTGGCCGCAGTGGCATTGGTCTGATCGAACACACCGACCTTTCTGCCTATTCCACCCGTTTTGGCGGCTCGGTAAAGGGCTTCAATGTCGAGGAGTACCTGTCGCTCAAGGAAGCCCGCAAGCTCGACCTGTTCATTCAATACGGTCTGGCCGCAGGTTTTCAGGCGGTACGCAACGCCGGCCTGGAAGTCACCGACGCCAACCGTGAGCGCATCGGCGTGGCCATGGGGTCGGGTATTGGCGGACTGACCAATATCGAAGAGACCAGCCGCACCCTGCATGAGACCGGCCCACGGCGGATTTCCCCGTTTTTCGTGCCGGGCTCGATCATCAATATGATTTCCGGTTTCCTGTCGATCCACCTGGGGGCACAGGGACCTAACTACGCCATCGCCACGGCCTGTACCACCGGTACCCACTGCATTGGCATGGCAGCCCGCAACATCATGTACGACGAAGCCGACGTGATGATTGCCGGTGGCGCCGAGATGGCGGCCTGCGGCCTGGGTATGGGCGGCTTCGGTGCCTCGCGCGCACTGTCGACCCGCAACGACGAGCCGACCCGCGCCAGCCGTCCATGGGACAAGGGCCGCGATGGCTTCGTATTGTCCAATGGCGCCGGTGCGCTGGTGCTCGAAGAACTCGAGCACGCCAAGGCCCGCGGTGCGACCATCTACGCCGAGCTGATCGGTTTCGGCACCAGTGGCGATGCCTACCACATGACCTCGCCGCCTGCAGATGGCGCGGGTGCTGCGCGCTGCATCACCAATGCGCTGCGCGACGCCAAAATCAATGGCGATCAAGTGCAGTACATCAACGCCCATGGCACCTCGACTCCCGCTGGCGACCTGGCCGAAGTCAATGCGATCAAGTCGGTGTTCGGCGATCACGCCTACAAGCTGGCGATCAGCTCCACCAAGTCCATGACCGGTCACCTGCTGGGTGCGGCGGGCGCAGTCGAGGCGATCTTCAGCGTGCTGGCAATCAACAGTCAGGTAGCGCCGCCGACCATCAACCTTGATGAGCCGGACGAAGGCTGCGACCTCGATTTCGTGCCGCACACGGCGCGCAACATGGATATCGATGTGGTCGTTTCCAACTCATTCGGTTTTGGCGGCACCAACGGCTCGCTGGTGTTCCGCCGGTTCGCAGGCTGATGGACAGCTGGGTCGACGGTCAGCCGGCTGACGCTTTGTCGCTGAAGGATCGCGGCCTGGCTTACGGCGATGGTCTGTTTGAGACCATCGCCGTGCGCAACGGGCAGCCAGTGTTGCTGGACCGGCATCTGGCGCGTCTGGCGGAAGGCTGTTCGCGCCTGGCAATAACAGCCGGGCATGAGCTGATCCGCAGCGAACTGCTGGCCTACGCCGCAGCACTGGGTGATGGTGTGCTCAAGCTGATCCTCACCCGTGGTGACGGTCTGCGCGGTTATGCCCCCGATCCTTCGGCTCAGGCCCGACGCATTCTGCAAGGCAATCCACCTGCGGCTTACCCTGCCGCGCATGGTGAGCAGGGTGTTCGTTTGTTCCCTTGCGCCACGCGATTGTCCAGACAGCCGTTACTTGCCGGCCTCAAGCACCTCAATCGCCTTGAACAAGTCCTCGCCCGTGCCGAATGGCAGGACGCCGAGCATGCCGAAGGCTTGATGCTCGATCAGGCCGGGCGCGTGATTGAAGGCGTGTTCAGCAATTTGTTCCTGGTGCGTGACGGTGTACTCGTCACCGCTGACCTCAAGCGCTGCGGCGTGGCCGGCGTAATGCGTGCCGAAGTATTGTTTCAGGCCAAGTCGCTGGGAATCCCCACGCAAATCACCGATATTCCTCTTGAGCAGCTGCAATGGGCTGACGAAGTCTTTGTTTGCAACAGCGTATATGGCGTTTGGCCGGTGCGTGCCTATGCAGCACTGAGCTGGCCGGTTGGGCCGCTCACCCGTAAACTTCAATCCATTGCCCATGCACTACTGGATGCTTGATACGTGAGACGTAAATTCTTGCTGCTGCTGGAAACCGGACTGGTTCTGGCAGGGCTGCTGTTGGGTGCTTCAGCCTGGAAAATTCATTCGGCGCTGGTACAGCCGCTGAACATTGCCCAGGAACAATTGCTGAATGTGCCCAAGGGCACCACACCGACTCGCACCTTCTACCGACTCGAAGCCAATGGCGTCATCAAGGACGCATTCTGGCTACGCGTGTATTGGCGCTTCAATCTCGCCAAACAACCCCTGCACAGCGGCGAATATCGCATGCAACCGGGCATGACCGTCGAAGGCCTGATCGACCTGTGGAAACGCGGGGAAATGGTTCAGTACAGCCTGACCCTGGTCGAAGGCTGGAATTTCCGTCAGGTCCGCGCAGCGCTGGCCAAGGAAGAGAAGCTCGATCACAGCCTCAATGGTTTGAGCGATAGCCAGGTCATGGACAAGCTCGGTCACACCGGGATTTTTCCGGAAGGGCGCTTCTTCCCTGACACCTATCGTTACGTGCGCGGCATGTCCGACATCGAGCTGCTGAAAACCGCTTACGACCGCCTCGACGAAGTGCTCGCCAAGGAATGGGAGCAGCGCGCCGCGGATGCGCCGTACACCGAACCCTATCAAGCGCTGATCATGGCCTCGCTGGTCGAGAAGGAAACCGGCGTACCGCAGGAGCGTGGGCAGATTGCCGGTGTGTTTGTCCGGCGCATGGCGATAGGCATGCTGCTGCAGACCGACCCGACGGTGATCTACGGCCTCGGCGACCGCTACAGCGGCAAGCTGACCCGGGCTCACCTCAAGGAAGCGACGCCCTATAACACCTATATGAATGCGGGCCTGCCACCGACGCCGATTTCGATGGTCGGTCGCGAAGCCATCCATGCGGCACTGAATCCGGTGGAGGGCAACAGCCTTTACTTTGTGGCGCGCGGTGACGGCACTCACGTGTTCTCCGATGACCTGGATGCCCACAACAATGCAGTGAAGGAGTTCCAGCTCAAGCGTCGCGCCGATTACCGCTCCAGCCCGGCGCCCGTTTCCGTGTCAGAGACACCGCCAAACCAGGCTGAACAAGCCGGAACGCAGGAGGCGCAGGCTTCGCAAGAGCAGGTGCCGATCCCGGCGGCTTCACCGAACACGGCCCCCGAGGCGCTGCCGCAGGTGCCGTCGCAAGATCCTGCGCCGGCCCCTGAAACGCCGGTCCTCGATGCCAGCGCACCGAAAAGCCCGCAATGACTCTGACTAAGGACTGCCTGTGACTGGCTTGTTTATTACTCTGGAAGGCCCGGAAGGCGCCGGCAAGAGCACCAATCGCGAATACCTGGCCGAGCGCTTGCGCGCTGCCGGCATCGAGGTGGTGCTGACCCGCGAGCCGGGCGGCACGCCATTGGCCGAGCGCATCCGTGATGTTCTGTTGGCCCCCGTCGCCGAAGTCATGAACCCGGATACGGAACTGCTGTTGGTGTTCGCCGCGCGTGCCCAGCACCTGGCTGAAGTGATTCGCCCGGCGCTGGCCCGCGGTGCCGTGGTCTTGTGTGATCGTTTTACCGATTCGACATACGCCTACCAGGGCGGTGGTCGCGGCTTGTCGCTGGAGCGCATTGCGACCCTGGAAACCTTCGTTCAAGGCGATCTGCGCCCGGACCTCACGCTGATTTTCGATCTGCCAGTCGAGGTGGGATTGGCCCGCGCCAGTGCTCGCGGTCGCCTGGATCGCTTCGAGCTCGAAGGCCGGGCCTTTTTCGATGCCGTGCGCAATGCCTTCCTCAAGCGGGCCGAGGCGGATCCGGCGCGTTATGTGCTGGTCGATGCTGCCCAACCTTTGGCACAGGTTCAGCAATCGCTGGATGCCTTGTTGCCGCGCCTGCTGGAGTTGAGCCGTGGCTGAGGCCTATCCGTGGCAGGAAACCCTTTGGCAGCACCTGGCGGGTCGCGCCCAGCATGCGCACGCCTACCTGCTGCATGGCCCGGCCGGGATCGGCAAGCGGGCACTGGCCGAGCGCCTGATGGCCAGCCTGCTGTGCCAGCGCCCGATCGCGCTGGACGCCTGCGGCGAATGTAAATCCTGCCTGTTGCTCAAGGCTGGCAGCCACCCGGATAACTACATCCTGGAGCCGGAAGAAGCCGACAAGGCGATCAAGGTCGATCAGGTTCGCGATCTGGTCAGTTTCGTGGTGCAGACTGCGCAGTTGGGCGGTCGCAAAGTGGTGCTGATCGAGCCGGTCGAGTCGATGAACATCAACGCCGCCAATGCCTTGCTCAAGAGCCTTGAAGAACCGTCCGGCGATACGGTTCTGTTGCTGGTCAGTCATCAGCCGAGCCGTTTGTTGCCAACCATCAAGAGTCGTTGCGTTCAGCAGGCCTGTCCGCTGCCGGGCGAGGCCATGAGCTTGAAGTGGCTGGCTCAGGCGTTGCCGGAGTGTTCCGAAGAAGAGCGCGTCGAACTGCTGACGCTGGCCGCCGGTTCGCCACTGGCGGCGGTCAACCTTCAGGCCCAGGGCGTGCGTGAACAGCGCACGCAAGTGGTCGAAGGGGTGAAGAAACTCCTCAAGCAACAGCAGTCGCCAACGCAACTGGCAGAGGAATGGAAAAACATTCCGATGCTGCGCCTGTTCGACTGGTTCTGCGATTGGTCGAACCTGATCCTGCGCTATCAGTTGACCCAGGACGAAGCCGGCCTCGGCCTGGCCGACATGCGCAAAGTCGTGCAATACCTGGCGCAGAAAAGCGCCCAGGGCAAAGTCCTCGATATTCAGGACTGGATCCTCGCTCAGCGCCAGAAAGTCTTGAGCAAGGCCAACCTCAATCCAGCCCTGCTGCTGGAGGCATTGCTGGTGCAATGGGCGTCGTTGCCTGCCCAAAGATGACTGCCTGCGCCTAGACTCTGATTATCAGAACACCCGACCGTCCCACCCATTCGATGTAAGTTGCAGCCCTTTATGCTCGTAGATTCCCATTGTCACCTTGATCGTCTCGACCTGGCCGCCCACGACGGCTCCCTGGATGCTGCCCTGGAGGCTGCCCGGCAACGCGGGGTGGGGCACTTTCTGTGTATCGGTGTCAGCGCGGACAACGCGGCCGACGTCAAGGCCCTGGCCGAACGTTATGACGACGTCGACTGCTCGGTGGGCGTGCACCCTCTGGATGTGCAGCCGGGCGCCGCGCCAGCGCTGGACTGGCTGTTGCAGGAGCTCAATCACCCGCGTGTGGTCGCCATCGGCGAAACCGGCCTCGATTACCATTACGAGCCGGAAGCGGCGCAGTTGCAGCAGGAATCCTTTCGCCTGCACCTGCAGGCGGCGCAGCAGACCGGCAAACCGGTGATCATCCATACCCGCGGGGCCCGCACCGATACCCTGGACTTGCTGCGTGAGGCGGCGCTGTCCCAGGCGGGCGTATTGCACTGCTTTACCGAAGACTGGGAAATGGCGAAGGCCGCGCTGGACATGGGCTATTACATTTCCCTGTCCGGAATTGTCACTTTCCGCAATGCCGATGCGTTGCGCGATGTGGCCAGCAAGGTGCCGGCCGACCGACTGCTGGTGGAAACCGACTCGCCATACCTGGCGCCGATTCCCTATCGGGGCAAGCCAAACCTGCCGCAGTACGTGCGTGAAGTAGCGGAATTCCTGGCAATGTTGCGCGGTGAATCCTACGAGCGGTTTGCCGAGCAGACCACGGCCAATTTCAAGCGGCTGTTCCCGCTGGCACACGTAAAAGGTTAAATCGCAGGCAAAAAAAACCCGGGTTCTGGGGGGTGAATCCGGGTTAAGACCATTAGGAGTAAAACAATGGCACGCGGTCCGTTGGTACCAATATCAGCGTGACACTTGGGGGAGATGCCCCGCCGACATTTCAAGTATTGATCAGGATTGCGCCTAGTCCAGTTTGGTGGCACGGGTTTTTAAACAAATTTGGAATACGTGCGCTTCGGAAGCGTTCTCATCAGGCTGCAAACGTGCGCGGAATGACCAGAAAGCACAGATATGGTCGGATGATCCGTGCATTTTTGCGCAAGTTAGGCATAATACGCGGCTTCGAATTTTGACCCGACAGACCTTTTCTTATGCATAAAGAACCTCGTAAGGTCCGTGAGTTTCGTCGCCGCGAGCAGGAAATTCTCGATACCGCGCTCAAGCTGTTCCTCGAACAAGGTGAAGACAGTGTCACCGTCGAGATGATTGCTGATGCCGTCGGTATCGGCAAAGGCACGATCTACAAGCACTTCAAATCCAAGGCGGAAATCTATCTGCGCCTGATGCTCGACTACGAGCGCGATTTGAACGAATTGCTGCATTCGGCCGATGTCGACAAGGACAAGGAAGCCCTGTCCCGTGCGTACTTCGAATTCCGCATGCGCGATCCTCAACGCTATCGCCTGTTCGACCGCCTCGAAGAGAAAGTGGTCAAGGGCAACCAGGTACCGGAGATGATCGAGGAGCTGCACAAGATCCGTGCCTCGAACTTCGAACGCCTGACCTTGCTGATCAAGGGCCGGATCAGCGAAGGCAAGCTTGAAGACGTGCCACCGTACTTCCATTACTGCGCGTCCTGGGCGCTGGTGCACGGTGCCGTCGCGCTGTATCACTCGCCGTTCTGGAGCAACGTGCTGGAAGACCAGGAAGGTTTCTTCCAGTTCCTCATGGACATCGGCGTGCGCATGGGCAACAAGCGCAAGCGCGACACCGACACTCCGAGCAGCTGAGCCATTCAGTTGCCTTATTGCGCCATGATTTCGCTACTTGGCGCGGTACCGCAGGAATATACTCAGGTAGAGGACTTGCTAAAACTTGATTTCTGAGTCAAGTTTTAGCGGCCCGATATTCTTCCGCCGGAGTGACCATGATCGTTGACCGTCAAGGCAGGCGTTTTCGCAACTTGCGAATCAGTCTGACCTCTGCCTGCAATTACGCCTGCACCTACTGCGTGCCCAACGGCAAGCGGCTGGTGGCTGCGCAGGATGAATTGTCGGCCGAAGCCATGGCGCGCGGTGTGGCTTACCTGATTGAAGCGGCGGGGATCGAGCGTCTGCGCATTACCGGCGGCGAGCCGCTGGTCAGCCCGAAACTCGAAGCGTTCATGACGGCGGTCGGGAAGATGGGCCTGGAAGACATCAGCCTGACCACCAATGGTCAGTTGCTGGCGAAGAAACTGCCGCTGCTGGTGGACGCCGGCATTCGGCGCCTCAACGTCTCCCTCGATACCCTCGACGCCAGTGCGTTCCGCGGCATTGCCAGGGGCGGCGACTTGGCCACCGTGCTCAACGGCATGAGCGAGGCCAGTGCGGCCGGCATGAAGATCAAGGTCAACATGGTACCGCTGCGCGGGCAGAACCTCGATCAAGTGATGCCGTTGCTCGACTACTGTCTGGAGCGCGGTTATGAATTGCGCTTCATCGAACTGATGCGCATGGGCCACCTGGCCAACGATTCCAATGCTTTTCTGCAACAGTTCGTCAGCCTCCAGCAACTGCTGAGCCTGATCGGCGAGCGCTACGAATATCTGCAGGCCGATGCCCCGATCGATGCGACGGCCGTTCGCTATGAAATTCCCGGCCAGGGTCATTTCGGCGTGATCGCCAACGAAAGCGTGCCTTTCTGCCGCACCTGCTCGCGACTTCGTCTGTCCTCCACCGGGTGGCTGCATGGCTGCCTGTCGTCGAGCAATCGCCATTACATCGGCGACCTGCTGGACAAGCCCCGTCACCAGGCGCTGCCGGCCTTGCAACGCCTTCTGGTGAAAGCCTTGGGCGACAAGCAGGAAGTGGCGTTCTCTGGTGGCGCGACTGTCATGAAAATCATCGGCGGTTGAACCGGCCTCATCGCGGGCAAGCCACGCTCCGTGTAGGAGCGAGCTTGCTCGCGATGGCTATAGATAAGCCAACAATGCTCATGAGCTGGCGCAAAAGCTGCATCCTACGGCCATTCGCCGGTTTTCCGACACTGGCCTCTGGAGGATAGGATGCGTAGCCTGGTTTTGCTGCTGGCCGTTTTGGCACTTGGTGGCTGCATGAACGTCAGCGATATGGCCGAAGGGACTCGTTACCATATGAGCGATGCGGGGTTGCTCGATCACAGCGACAGCCGTCGCGTAAACAACCTGCGCATTCAGCCGGACTCGTTCGTCTATATCGCCCAAGGCGCTTTCATGCCGCCGGGCAGCGCCCTTTACCCACGGCCCAACGTGATTGCCGAAGTCGCATTCGATGGCTTCGTCGAATACTTCCCGATGGTCCGCCGTGCCCGTACACCGGAGGGCCTCGACCAGGCCATGGGCGAAGCCCGTGCCGCCGGTGCGCACTACCTGCTCTACACCCGATTTGCCAAGTCTGACGACCGTATCGGCAACTCTGACGAGTGGCTGGATCAGGAAGCCCTGGACCGCCTCGGCATCGACAGCGGTATGATTCAGATCATGTTGATCGAGACCAGCACCCAGTATTTGATTGATACTGCAACCATCAAGAGTCGTGGCGGTTTACTGACGTTCCACGATAAAAAACCCGAAGACCTGATGGGCCCGCCGCTGGAACAATATGCGCGCAGCCTGCTGGGGATCAGCGACCAGTAATGCCAAGGAGAACGCCATGAGTGGCCCGCAAAAAGCCAACGACCTGCTGGGGCAAATCCCCAAGACCCAAGGCTTGCCGCCGGTGCACCTGTGGAATCCCGATTTCTGCGGCGACATCGATATGCGCATTGCCCGCGACGGCACCTGGTATTACCTGGGCACGCCGATCGGGCGCAAGCCGATGGTCAAGCTGTTCTCCACCATCATCCGCCGCGATGGCGATGATTATTTCCTGATCACTCCGGTGGAAAAGGTCGGCATCAAGGTCGACGATGCGCCGTTCGTGGCGATTGCGGTGGATGTGGAAGGCGAAGGCGAGGCTCAGGTGTTGCGCTTTACCACCAATGTCGATGAAACCACCGAGGCAGGTAGCGAGCACCCGATGCGGGTGGTCATCGACCCGGTAACGCAGGAGCCAGCTCCTTACGTACATGTGCGCAGCAATCTTGAAGCATTGATTCACCGCAATGTGTTCTATCAACTCGTGGAGCTGGCGGTGAGTCGCGAAATCGACGGCCAGCGCTGGCTCGGCGTCTGGAGTGGCGGCGAGTTTTTCCCCATTGGTCTCGAGCCCTGACGCATAACCCTGTGGGAGCGGCGGTGCGACGATTCGACTTGCTCGCGAAAGCGCCGGGTCAGCCGACATCTTTGTCGGATGTGACTCCGTCTTCGCGAGCAAGTCGAATCGTCGCACCGCCGCTCCCACATTAGGCTTATGAGTTTCTCCAAAGAATCAAATTGACATCCAATCGTATGATGATTAGCGTGGGCTTCCATTGCGAACGGCTTTGAGGTGTCCATGTCCAGCAGTTTTCATGCATCGACGGTTGACTGGTTGGGATGCTGGCTCGCCACGGGGCAGGTCAAGCCGGGTGAGTCGCTCAAGGTCGAAGCCGACCTCGGCGAACAACTTGGCGTGAGCCGCACGGTGATCCGCGAAGCGATCAAGACCCTGGTTGCCAAAGGCATGCTCGAGGTCGGTCCGAAAGTAGGCACGCGGGTGTTGCCGGTGCGGCGCTGGAACCTCTTCGATCCACAGGTCGTCGGCTGGTTGTCGCGCAGCGGCTTGCCGGAAAACTTCGTCGACGATCTGCTCGACCTGCGTCGCACCATCGAACCGATGGCCGTGCGCTGGGCTTGCGAGCGCGCAACGGGCGAGCAAGTGGACGCTATCCTGATGGCCTGCAACGCGCTGGAACGGGCGGTGGACAGCGGCATTGACTACAACCGCGCCGACCAGTTCTTTCACGAGTGCATCCTCGCTGCCAGCCACAATCAATTCATAGAACAGATGGTTCCCGCCCTCGGCGCCTTACTGGCAGTGGCCTTTGAAGTGTCCGCCGCCGACCCGGATGAACTGCGTCGTACCTTGCCGATTCACCGGGACCTGGCCGAGGCAATCGCGGCCCGTGACACCGCCCGGGGTGTCTGGGCCTGCATGACCCTGATCGATAACGCCGCCCTGGCGATCAAGCGTTACTACCCGCAAGTCATGGCTGATAGAAAAGCCAGCTGAGAACGAAGAGCTGCTGTAGGAGCGAGCTTGCTCGCGAAGGTGTATCAGCTAGCACGAGGTCGACTGACACACCATCGCCAGCAAGCTGGCTCCTACATCATAAAAACAAGAACACTGCAGGAGGTTTCATGACGTTCACGGCGGTTACCGGGCATCGGGCAAAACTGGGCGAGGGCCCGTTCTGGGATGCGCCGACCCAGGCCCTGTATTGGGTGGATATTGCCGGTAAACAGGCGTTGCGGCTGATCGGCGCCAATGTGCAGATCTGGCAGATGCCGGAGCATGTATCGGCGTTCATCCCCTGCGTCAGCGGCGACGCCCTGGTGACACTGAACAGTGGCGTGTATCGGCTGGACCTGGACTCACCCGGGCTGGACCCGCGCCTGACATTGTTCTGTGTGGCCGATCCGCAACCGGGCAACCGCCCCAACGAAGCCCGCTGCGATGCCCAGGGCCGGCTCTGGCTCGGCACCATGCAAAACAACATCGACGAGCGGGGCGCAGACTTGCCCATCGAACGGCGCTCCGGCGGGCTGTTCCGCATTGATCGGGACGCTTGGGTCATGCCGCTGCTCCGAGGGCTGGGCATCCCCAATACGCTGTTGTGGAGCGATGACGGCACCAGCGTTTATTTCGGCGACAGCCTCGATGGCACCTTGTATCGACATTTCATCCGTACCGACGGAGCCCTCGATGCGCCGCAGGCCTGGTTTGGCCCACATGGGCGCGGCGGCCCGGACGGTTCGGCGATGGATGCCGAAGGTTTTATCTGGAATGCCCGTTGGGACGGTAGCTGCCTGCTCAGGTTGAGTCCTGACGGCAAAGTCGATCGGATCATCGAGCTGCCGATCAGTCGTCCCACCAGTTGCGTGTTCGGCGGTGCGGACCTGAAAACCCTGTACATCACCAGCGCGGCAAGTCCGCTGGGCCATCCGTTGGATGGGGCCGTATTGTCGATACCAGTGGATGTGCCTGGAAAGTATTGCACGCGTTTTGCTGGATAAATCCCATAATATGGGATGTAAATATATATATTGAGATTTTAAGCGGGCCGGGTTTATAGTCGGCCTCACCAGTGACATGCACTCACACTTAAAAAAACAAAACAGGTGAAGTGATGCAGCGAAGTTCCCTCGCACTCCCTTGTGGAGACAAGGCCTCGGACCGTTTTCAAGCTGAAACGGTTTCGCACCCACCTGTTTCTTACTCAGCGCCTTTTTACCGGACATCGACAGATGCCCGGTTTTCGTCGTGTTTTCGAACAGGAGTCCTGATCCATGGCTGAACCGTTGTCATTGCCACCGGTACCCGAACCACCGAAGGGCGAACGCCTGAAAAACAAGGTCGTATTGCTGACCGGTGCCGCCCAGGGCATTGGCGAAGCGATTGTGGCGACCTTTGCATCCCAGCAAGCCAGGCTGATCATCAGCGACATTCAGGCCGAGAAAGTCGAGAAGGTCGCGGCATACTGGCGCGGTCAAGGCGCCGATGTGGTGGCGATCAAGGCCGACGTGTCGCGCCAGCAGGATCTGCAGGCCATGGCCAGGCTGGCAATCGACCTGCACGGCCGGATCGATGTGCTGGTCAACTGCGCCGGGGTCAACGTGTTCCGTGATCCGCTGGAAATGACCGAGGAAGACTGGCGCC
The DNA here is from genome assembly GCF_056711565.1 of Pseudomonas sp. WT-JTC. Lineage (NCBI taxonomy): Bacteria > Pseudomonadati > Pseudomonadota > Gammaproteobacteria > Pseudomonadales > Pseudomonadaceae > Pseudomonas > Pseudomonas sp. WT-JTC. The sequence goes on along the minus strand of NZ_CM160042.1, from coordinate 5,029,216 downwards.
GCTGCTTTGCCATTGACCTGGATGGTGCGTGGTACGGCTGCAAGGCGGTGTTGCCGCAGATGATCGAGCAGGGTATCGGCAGCATCATCAACATTGCCTCCACCCATTCCTCCCACATCATTCCGGGCTGCTTCCCGTACCCGGTGGCCAAGCATGGCCTGCTCGGCCTGACCCGCGCGCTGGGCATCGAATATGCGTCCAGGGGCATCCGCGTGAATGCCATCGCACCGGGCTACATCGAAACCCAGATCAACATCGATTACTGGAACGGTTTCGCCGACCCCCATGCCGAACGCCAGCGCGCGTTTGACCTGCATCCGCCACGCCGGATCGGGCAGCCGATTGAAGTGGCAATGACTGCCGTGTTCCTGGCCAGTGATGAAGCGCCCTTCATCAACGCCTCATGCATCACCATCGATGGTGGGCGCTCGGTGATGTACCACGACTGAGTGATCGGTTACGTGGGCGCCTTACTGCGTCCAAAATGCAATCATCATATGATATGACTATTGGTGGTGCGGTTTTACCGCCCATTGGCTTACAAAGAACGCTCAAGAACAATAACAAGGAGTCTGCTTATGAATCGTCGTCATGCTATCCGTTCCCTGTGCTGTGCCGCTTTGGCGGTCTCGGCGGTCAGCCTGAGCAGCACGCTGCTGGCGGCCGAGGAAGTGAAAATCGGTTTCCTGGTCAAGCAAGCGGAGGAGCCCTGGTTCCAGACCGAATGGGCATTTGCCGAAAAGGCCGGGAAAGAGAAGGGTTTCACCCTGATCAAGATCGCCGTGCCGGACGGTGAGAAAACCCTGTCTGCAATCGACAGTCTTGCGGCCAATGGCGCCAAGGGGTTCGTGATCTGTCCGCCAGACGTGTCCCTCGGCCCGGCGATCATGGCCAAGGCCAAGCTCAACGGGTTGAAAGTGATCGCCGTCGATGACCGTTTCGTCGATGCCAGCGGCAAGTTCATGGAAGACGTGCCGTACCTCGGTATGGCTGCGTTCGAAGTCGGCCAGAAGCAGGGCAGTGCCATGGCCACTGAGGCGAAGAAGCGCGGCTGGGACTGGAAAGACACCTATGCGGTGATCAACACCTACAACGAACTCGATACCGGCAAGAAGCGCACCGACGGTTCGGTGAAAGCCCTGCAAGATGCCGGCATGCCGAAAGACCACATCCTGTTCGCGGCCCTGAAAACCCTCGATGTGCCGGGTAGCATGGACGCCACCAACTCGGCCCTGGTGAAACTGCCGGGTGCGGCGAAGAACCTGATCATCGGCGGCATGAACGACAACACCGTGCTCGGCGGCGTGCGTGCCACCGAGAGCGCAGGCTTCGCTGCGGCCAACGTGATCGGCATTGGCATCAACGGTACTGACGCCATCGGCGAGCTGAAGAAACCCCACAGCGGCTTCTATGGCTCGATGCTGCCGAGCCCGCACATCGAGGGCTACAACACCGCAAGCATGATGTACGAGTGGGTCACCACCGGCACTGAACCGGCGAAATTCACCGCCATGGACGATGTGACACTGATCACCCGCGACAACTTCAAGCAGGAACTGGAAAAGATCGGCCTGTGGAACTGACGGCTGTTTGATTTCAGTGGCGGCCTCGGCGACGGGGCTGCCTGATCGGTGTGAAGAGGTGGGTTATGCACGCGCAAACAAATACACGACAAAACAGCGGCAGCTTGCGCTTCAACGGGATCGGCAAGACCTTTCCCGGGGTCAAGGCGCTGGACAACATCAGCTTCGTCGCCCATCCGGGGCAGGTTCATGCCTTGATGGGCGAGAACGGCGCCGGCAAGTCGACGCTGCTGAAAATCCTCGGCGGGGCCTACATTCCCAGCAGCGGTGCCTTGCAGATCGGCGAGCGGACGATGGACTTCAAGTCCACCGCCGACAGCATCGGCAGTGGCGTCGCGGTGATCCATCAGGAGCTGCATCTGGTGCCGGAAATGAGCGTGGCGGAGAACCTGTTTCTCGGGCATCTGCCAGCCAGTTTCGGCCTGATCAATCGCGTTACCCTGCGCCAAAAGGCACTGGCCTGTCTCAAAGGCCTGGCCGATGAAATCGACCCGCAGGAGAAAGTCGGGCGCCTGTCCCTCGGCCAGCGACAGCTGGTGGAAATTGCCAAGGCGTTGTCCCGTGGCGCCCATGTGATTGCCTTCGACGAACCCACCAGCAGCCTTTCGGCACGGGAGATCGAGCGCTTGATGGCGATCATCGGCCGGCTGCGGGATGAGGGCAAAGTGGTGCTCTATGTCTCTCATCGCATGGAAGAGGTGTTCCGCATCTGTGATGCAGTGACGGTGTTCAAGGACGGGCGGTACGTGCGCACGTTCGACGACATGAGCCAGTTGACCCACGATCAATTGGTCACCTGCATGGTCGGGCGCGACATCCAGGACATCTACGATTACCGCCCCCGCCAACGCGGCGCCGTGGCGCTCAAGGTCGACGGTTTGCTCGGGCCCGGGTTACGCGAGCCGGTGAGTTTCGAGGTGCACAAAGGCGAAATCCTCGGCCTGTTCGGCCTGGTTGGCGCCGGTCGCACCGAGCTGCTGCGCCTGCTCAGCGGCCTGGCGCGCAACAGCGCCGGACGCCTGGAGCTGCGAGGCCATGAACTGCAACTGCATTCACCCCGGGACGCCATTGCCGCCGGAATCCTGTTGTGCCCCGAGGACCGCAAGAAGGAGGGCATCCTGCCGCTGGCCAGCGTCGCCGAGAACATCAACATCAGCGCACGCGGCGCCCATTCCACCTTCGGCTGCCTGTTGCGCGGCTTGTGGGAAAAGGACAACGCCGACCGGCAGATCAAGGCGCTCAAGGTGAAAACGCCACACGCCGGGCAGCAGATCAAGTTTCTTTCCGGCGGTAATCAGCAGAAGGCCATTCTCGGCCGCTGGCTGTCGATGCCGATGAAGGTGCTGCTGCTTGACGAACCCACCCGCGGCATCGACATCGGTGCCAAGGCCGAGATCTACCAGATCATCCATAACCTGGCGAAAGAGGGGATCGCGGTGATCGTGGTGTCCAGTGACTTGATGGAAGTCATGGGCATTTCCGACCGCATCCTGGTGCTCTGTGAAGGCGCGCTGCGTGGCGAACTGAGCCGCGACCAGGCCAACGAATCCAACCTGCTGCAACTGGCTTTGCCGCGCCAACGCGCCGACGGCGTGGCGAACTGAGAGGTGACTATGATGACAACCCAAAACAATACCCTGCCGACCACGCGCAGACCGCTGGACCTGCGGCGCTTCCTCGATGACTGGGTGATGCTGCTGGCAGCCGTCGGCATCTTTGTCGCCTGCACCTTGCTGATCGACAACTTCCTTTCACCGCTTAACATGCGTGGCCTGGGCCTGGCGATTTCCACCACCGGCATTGCTGCCTGCACGATGTTGTATTGCCTGGCGTCCGGGCATTTCGACTTGTCGGTGGGCTCGGTGATCGCCTGTGCCGGAGTGGTCGCGGCGGTGGTGATGCGCGACACCAACAGCGTGTTTCTCGGTGTCTGCGCGGCGCTGGTGATGGGGCTGATCGTCGGGCTGATCAACGGCATTGTCATTGCCAAACTACGGGTCAACGCGTTGATCACCACGTTGGCGACCATGCAGATCGTGCGTGGCCTGGCCTACATCTTTGCCAATGGCAAAGCGGTGGGTGTGTCCCAGGAATCGTTTTTCGTCTTCGGTAACGGCCAGTTGTTCGGCGTGCCGGTGCCGATCCTGATCACCATTGTCTGCTTCCTGTTTTTCGGCTGGCTGCTGAACTACACCACCTACGGGCGCAACACCATGGCGATTGGCGGCAACCAGGAAGCGGCGCTGCTGGCCGGGGTGAATGTCGACCGGACCAAGATCATCATCTTCGCCGTGCATGGCGTGATCGGCGCGTTGGCCGGGGTCATCCTGGCGTCGCGCATGACCTCGGGGCAGCCGATGATCGGCCAGGGTTTCGAACTGACCGTAATCTCGGCCTGCGTGCTGGGCGGGGTGTCGTTGAGTGGCGGGATCGGGATGATCCGGCACGTGATTGCCGGGGTGTTGATCCTGGCGATCATCGAGAATGCGATGAACCTGAAGAACATCGATACGTTTTATCAGTATGTGATTCGGGGTTCGATCTTGCTGCTGGCCGTCGTGATTGACCGTTTGAAACAGCGCTGACACTCATTACACCTGTGGGAGCGGCGGTGCGGCGATCTGACTTGCTCGCGAAGGCGTTGGCACATCCGGCATCAATGTGTCAGAACCACCGCTTTCGCGAGCAAGCCCGCTCCCACAGGGTTCTGTGGTTCCAAACCGGATGTTATTGGCTGTCGCTGTCGTCATCAACCGAGTCACCGCTAGTGGTCGAGCCAAGTCCGCCACTGCTGGGTGTTTTGCTGCCTGGCAAACTCGTACCACCCTGACGTCCTGCATCATTGCCTTGAACCCGTGGATCTGTGCCGGTAGACGGTGGCAGTTTGTGGTCGATCGTGGTGCCATCGGTGTTCATGCCGGGGGCACTCTGGATGGCAGGCGCCCTGGGTTTTTCCACCGGATTGGTCGGGCCGGTGCTGGAACCGAGGGCCGCGGCGAAAGTGGCAGTAGACAAAAGGGCCACGAGAACGAGGGCGATCAACCTGGACAGGATCATGGTGTTGTCTCCAACGATTAGAGTCCTTACCTGATTAGTCCACACTCGATCTGAATGGGTGCATTATCAGCGACGAACGGCTCAGGCTTGCTCCAGTGCCCTGACCGCCGTGGCTCTTCGCCAGATCAATCGGCCCACGGTGATCATCCAGTTGAGCGAAGCGACTGCCAACACCGTGAGCAACAGCGTGGCCATGCCTTGCTCGACGATGATCTTCCCGGCCAGCAAGGGAAAGCCGAACACGCCGATGAAGTACGACAGGCTGAACAGCAGCAAGGATTGCGCGGTGGTGCCGTTCGGCGCTTCATTGGCGGCCAGGCCGTTGATCACCGAGTAGGTCAGGCCGTAGCCGATCCCGAGCATCACCGCCGCGAGCACGTAGCTGAAGCTGCTGTCGACGACAAAACCGAACATCACGATCGATGCCAGCATCAGCCCCGACAGCAGGCACGATGCACGCAATGGATCGCGCTTGACCACGAACCCGGCAACCAGCATGCGACTACTGATCGCCGCACTCATGAAGCCGAGGAAGAACAGCGAATAGTCAAGCGAGCGCGCTGCGGCATAACTGGTTTGAAAGCTCGACAGACCGCCAAACACACAGCCGCCGAGACCGACCATGATGATCGGGAAAACGGCCCTTGACGACAACACTTGACCCGCTGCACGCCAGGAAATCCGCGACACGCTGCTCGATTGCGCGGGCGCCGGTTGCAGTTGTCGGCCCAGGTGCCAGAACAGCAGGACTCCGATCAGGCTGGCCAGCGCCGCCAGATAAAACGCCGCGGTCACCGGATAGCCCAGCACAGTCGCCGCGCGGCCGAGCAACGGGCCGCTGCCAATCCCGGTCATCATGCTGCCCGACAGCAAAGCGAAGTACCTGGCGCGCTGTGCGGGTGTCACAAGGCCCGCCACGATGATCGGGCCGAGTGTGTAGAACACACCCCAGCCCAGGCCCAGCAGCAATCCGAAAAACAACAGCAGATGGCCAAAGCCCGGAGTCAGGGCGAAGCCCAGGCTGGCCGCTACCAGCAATACACCGAACAGTGCCACCGATCGGGCGGCACCGAGCAAGTCGGACAAATGACCGGAAACAATCACCGCCGCAAAGGTGCTGAGCATCGCCGCCGAAATTACACTTCCGGCGTCGTGTTCGTTGCCGCCACGAGAACCAATCAGCAACGACAGCAAGAACGTCGAGCCGTAGGACAACGACAACAGGTAGCTGGCGAGGCAAAACAGGCCGAACAACTTGCTTGAGACAGGAGGTGTTGCGGTAGACATGACGCGGTTCCTTGGCCGGATAAATGAGCGGCGCGTCTATCTAACCACGCAGTGCCCGAATGTCAGGTCCGAGTTTATCGATTCCAGGGTTAGTGCCGGCCGGAGTAAACCCCCTTTGTAGGAGCGAGCTTGCTCGCGAAAAACACAAGGACACCGCATTTATTCAGGCCGCACACGTAATCGTTGACGACCATCGCGAGCGAACTCGCTCCTACAGGTGTTGGGACAGTTCCCTCGCCACAAATACCGCGCCGACTTAGTATGGCGTTTTCCATTTTTGACAAGGCACGTCCATGACGATCGAAATCCGCCCGGCGACCCCCAGTGACGCACCGCAAATCCTCGCGTTCATCACTGAACTGGCCGACTACGAACGTGCCCGCCATGAAGTCATCGCCAGCGTTGCCGACATCGAGCGCAGTCTGTTCAGCGAAGGTGCCACCGCCCATGGCCTGATCTGCCTGCGCGACGGTGCGCCCATCGGTTTCGCGGTGTTCTTCTTCAGCTATTCCACCTGGCTTGGCAGCAATTGCCTGTACCTCGAAGACCTCTACATCACCCCGCAACAGCGCGGCGGCGGTGCGGGCAAGACCCTGCTGCGGCATCTGGCGAAAATCGCCTGCGCCAACGACTGCGGCCGTTTCGAGTGGAGCGTGCTGGAGTGGAATACCCCGGCCATCGAATTCTACAAATCCCTGGGGGCGCAGCCGCAGGAGGAGTGGGTTCGGTATCGGATGGACGGGGCAGTGCTGCGGGAATTCGCAGTGGGTAACTGATCGCTTTTAAAAGATCGCAGTCTTGGGCAGCGCCTGCGGGTGCTGTCGAAGGCTGCGATATTTTTTGTCTTGTCTCATAATATGGGATTGATATTTATATATTGAGATTTTGCCCTGCGCAGGTTTATAGTCCCGCTCACTCACTGCCAAAAACCAAAACAGGTGAAGCGATGCAGGCGCAATTGATCGCGCTCGACTGGGGGACGACCTCATTACGTGCTTACAAACTGGCTGAAGGCGGGCAGGTGCTCGAACAGCGTTCGCTGTCGTCGGGGATCATGCAACTGCCGAAGGCGCCGCGAATCATTGGCGGCCGCGAATCCACCGATGGTTTCGAACTGGCCTTCGACGAAGCTTGCGGCGACTGGCTAGATGCGCAGCCGCAATTACCGGTGATTGCCTGCGGCATGGTCGGCAGCGCCCAGGGATGGCGCGAAGCGGCCTACCGCGATACGCCGGCGAACGTCGCCAACCTTGGTACTTCCTTGCAAACCGTGCGTAGCCTGCGCGGCGTCGATGTGCACATTGTGCCTGGCGTCATCCAGCGTTCGCGTTTGCCGAACGTGATGCGCGGCGAAGAAACCCAGGTGCTCGGTGTGCTGCAAAACCTGACGAACGAGGCGGGCGCCGACCTGTTGATCGGCCTCCCGGGCAGTCATTCGAAATGGGTGGAAGTGGCCGATGGCTGCATCGTGCATTTCGATACGTTCATGACCGGCGAAGTCTTCGCCGTGCTCAGCGAGCACAGCATTCTCGGACGCACCCAGCAGCGTGGCGGGTCCTTCGATGGCGAGGCGTTTGATCGCGGCGTGCTGGTCGCGTTGTCGACGGACGGTGAAACCGGTCCGCTGTCGACGATGTTCAGCGCCCGTAGCCTGGGCCTGACGGGCGAATTGAGCGCCACCGCCCAGGCGGATTACCTGTCCGGCCTGCTGATCGGCCACGAGTTGGCGGCCCTGGCCAATGTCCAGCGGCGTCGGCGCAACAGCGTGCACCTGCCGTCGATCATCCTCATCGGCAATACCCAACTCTGTGCCCGCTACAGGCGGGCGCTCGACGCCTGCGGTTTTGCCCGGGTGACCCTGGCCGAACAGGCCACCGAACGTGGATTGTGGCAACTGGCGCTCGCCGCCGGCCTGGTCACGTCCACCGCATCCCGTTAATCCTGCCTGGAGGTCTGACATGCTCAAACAAGCGCTGGCGCAAAACGGCCTGATCGCGATCCTGCGCGGCCTGCGTCCACAGGAAGCTGCCGCCATTGGCGAAGTCCTGTACGCCGCCGGATTTCGCGTCATCGAAGTGCCGCTCAACTCCCCTGAACCGTACGACAGTATCCGCATCCTGCGCAGTACCTTGCCTGCCGATTGCCTGATCGGCGCCGGCACGGTGTTGACGCCGGAGCAGGTCGAGCAAGTGAAAGCGGCGGGCGGCCAGGTGATCGTCATGCCCCACAGTGATCCCAAGGTGCTGCGCGCGGCGAAGGCGGCCGGTTTGTACCTGTCTCCGGGTGTCGCCACGCCGACCGAAGCCTTCGCGGCGTTGGCCGAAGGTGCGGATGTACTGAAGATGTTTCCGGCCGAGCAGATGGGGCCGGCAGTCGTCAAAGCCTGGCTGGCGGTGTTGCCGGCCGGAACCCTTCTTGTGCCGGTCGGCGGGATCACCCCGGACAACATGCAGGTGTTTATCGACGCAGGCGTCAAAGGCTTCGGCCTGGGTTCCGGCCTGTTCAAACCGGGCATGACGCCTGCGCAAGTGGCGGCCAATGCCAAGGCTTACGTCGCTGCCTGGAAAGCCCTCCGCTAAGACTTTTTGGCGCTGCGAGCGCTGCATCTATCAAGAGCTGCATTGATAAAAAGAGAGCACAGATGAAAATCACCAAACTGACTACCTTCATCGTTCCGCCGCGCTGGTGCTTCCTCAAGGTAGAAACCGACGAAGGCGTCACCGGCTGGGGCGAGCCCGTAGTCGAAGGCCGTGCCCACACTGTTGCCGCTGCCGTTGAAGAATTGTCCGACTACCTGATCGGCAAAGACCCCCGCAACATCGAAGACATCTGGACCGTGCTCTATCGCGGCGGCTTCTACCGTGGTGGCGCTATCCACATGAGCGCCCTGGCCGGTATCGACCAGGCCTTGTGGGACATCAAGGGCAAGGCGCTGGGCGTGTCGGTCAGCGATCTGCTGGGGGGGCAGGTGCGGGACAGGATTCGTGTGTATTCGTGGATCGGCGGCGACCGTCCGGCAGACACTGCGCGTGCGGCGAAAGAAGCGGTCGAGCGTGGTTTCACCGCGGTGAAAATGAACGGCACCGAAGAACTGCAGTTCCTCGATACGTTCGACAAAGTCGACCAGGCCCTGGCCAATGTCGCTGCCGTGCGCGATGCGGTCGGTCCGAACGTGGGTATCGGCGTGGACTTCCATGGCCGGGTGCACAAGCCCATGGCCAAGGTACTGATGAAAGAACTCGATCCGTACAAGCTGATGTTCATCGAAGAGCCAGTACTCAGCGAAAACTACGAAGCGCTGAAGGAACTGGCGCCGCTGACCAGCACACCGATTGCCCTCGGTGAGCGGTTGTTCTCGCGCTGGGATTTCAAGCGCGTGCTCAGCGAAGGCTATGTCGACATCATCCAGCCGGATGCGTCCCACGCTGGCGGCATCACCGAGACGCGCAAGATCGCCAACATGGCCGAAGCCTACGACGTGGCGCTGGCGCTGCATTGCCCGCTGGGCCCGATTGCCCTGGCCGCCTGCCTGCAACTGGACGCGGCTTGCTACAACGCATTCATCCAGGAACAGAGCCTGGGCATCCATTACAACGAGAGCAACGACCTGCTCGACTACGTGAAAGATCCACGGGTGTTCGACTACGACCAGGGCTTCGTGAAGATCCCGAACGGCCCGGGCCTGGGTATCGAGATCAATGAAGAATACGTGATCGAACGTGCGGCCATCGGTCACCGCTGGCGCAACCCGATCTGGCGCCATGCCGACGGCAGTTTTGCCGAGTGGTGATCACTCCCTGACCTACCACTGAACCCTGTAGGAGCGAGCTTGCTCGCGATGGTGTGTCAGTCGACATCAGGCTGAATGACACACCATCGCGAGCAAGCTCGCTCCTACAAGGGGCTGCGCGAAGTTTCGAATCGACCTCAATAAACATAAGAAGAGGCACCCCGCCATGCAATCGCAAACTCTCACCGGGCAGGCGTCGTTGGTGACGCCCAGCCGCAAGCGTTTTTTCATCATGGTGCTGTTGTTCATCACCGTGGTGATCAACTACCTGGACCGCAGCAACCTGTCGATTGCCGCCCCGGCGCTGACCAGTGACCTGGGCATCGATCCGATCCACGTCGGCCTGATTTTCTCCGCCTTCGGCTGGACCTACGCCGCCATGCAGATCCCCGGCGGCTGGCTGGTGGACCGCGTGCCGCCACGGATTCTGTACAGCGTCGCATTGCTGCTGTGGTCGGTGGCCACGGTGATGCTCGGCTTCGCTGCGAGCTTTATCGCGCTGTTCGTGTTGCGCATGGCGGTCGGTGCCCTGGAAGCGCCGGCCTATCCGATCAACAGTCGCGTGGTCACCACCTGGTTCCCCGAGCGCGAACGCGCCACGGCCATCGGTTTCTATACATCCGGGCAGTTCGTCGGCCTGGCCTTCCTGACGCCGGTGCTGGCCTGGCTCCAGCACGAATTCGGCTGGCACATGGTGTTCGTTTCCACCGGTGCGGTGGGCATTGTGTGGGCGGTGATCTGGTACGCGGTGTATCGCGAGCCACGGGATTTCAAAGGCGCCAATGACGCGGAAATTGACTTGATCCGCGAGGGCGGCGGGTTGGTGGACATCCAGGCCGAGCAGGCCAGGGTCAAAGCCAGATTCAGCTGGACGGACCTGGGGATTGTCCTCACCAAGCGCAAGCTCTGGGGCATCTACCTCGGGCAGTTCTGCCTCAACTCGACGCTGTGGTTCTTCCTCACCTGGTTCCCGACCTACCTGGTGAAATATCGTGGCATGGACTTCATCAAGTCCGGCCTGTTGGCGTCGCTGCCGTTTCTCGCCGCGTTTGTCGGTGTGCTGTGTTCCGGTTTCTTCTCGGACTTTTTGATCCGTCGCGGCTGCACGGTAGGTTTCGCCCGCAAGTTGCCGATCATCAGCGGCTTGCTGATTTCCACCTCGATCATCGGCGCCAACTTTGTCGAGTCGACGCCGCTGGTGATTGCCTTCCTCGCGCTCGCATTCTTCGGCAACGGCCTGGCTTCGATTACCTGGTCGCTGGTGTCGACGCTTGCTCCGGCGCGCTTGCTCGGGCTGACCGGCGGGGTGTTCAACTTCATTGGCAACCTGTCGGCGATTGCCACGCCTATCGTGATCGGCTTTCTCGCCACGGGTGATTCCTTTGCTCCGGCGATCACCTACATCTCGGTGCTGGCATTGATCGGCGCGCTGTCCTACATCCTGCTGGTGGGCAAGGTCGAGCGTATCAAGTTGTAGTCGTGGCATCCGGGCGACCATAATGCCGCCCGTTCACTCGCTCAACGGTAAAGGCTGGATATGCAGGAAGACGCCCCAAAAATCGCCAAGGACGCCGCGCCGACCGGTACCCAGACCCTGCTTCGCGGGTTGGGTGTGGTCCAGGCCGTGGCCAGCGGCGCCCGCGATCTCAAGGAAATCGCCCGGCTGATCGGCACTACGCGCAGTACCACCCATCGCCTGGCCAGTTGCCTGGTCGACGAGCGTTATCTGCGGGTGGTGCCGCAAGTCGGTTATCTGCTGGGGCCGAAACTGATCGAGCTGGGCTTTCAGGCCCGTGAAGAATTGCCCTTGGTGACCCTGGCCGGGCCGTATCTGGATGAGCTGTCGGCGTTGACCGGCGACACCGTGCACCTGGGCATTCGCGAAGGCGACGAGGTTTTGTACCTGCTGAAGAATCCGGGGCGCAATGGTCCGGAAATGCGTTCGCGGGTCGGCCATCGCATGCCGTTGGCACGCACCGGGATTGGCAAGGCGTTGATGCTCGATGATTCGCCGCAGGATTGGCAGCGGCTGTACGACATCAGCCTGCCAGCGGGTGGGAAAAGTCAGTTCTGGCCGCAGCATCCCCAGCAGTCTTGGGAACAGCTTGAGCAGCGCATGACCGAGTACGTGGCCGGTGGCTACGCGTTCGATCTGGAAGACAATGAACCGTCGATCCGCTGCGTGGCGGCGCCAATTCGTGATGCGAGCAAGCGCATTGTGGCGGCGATCAGCATTGCCAGCACCGTGCCTTACATGCCACTGGAAAAAATGGCCGAGCTGATTCCCCTGATCAAAGGGGTCACGGCGCGGCTGTCGGCGGAGCTCGGTTGTAGGAGCGAGCTTGCTCGCGAAGGTCGATAACGCTAACGCGTATTGTCTGAATGCACGCGGTGTATTGGCGTTTTTCGCGAGCAAGCTCGCTCCTGCAGGCAATGATGTAATGCCCGGAATTGCGGGCAACAAAAAGGCCCCCGTTTCGGGAGCCTTGATGTTCGCGGTTCGGCTTACATGTTCGGGTAAGTCGGGCCGCCGGCGCCTTCCGGCGCCACCCAGGTGATGTTCTGTGCAGGGTCCTTGATGTCGCAGGTCTTGCAGTGAACGCAGTTCTGGGCGTTGATCTGGAAGCGCTTCTCGCCGTCTTCCTTGGTGATTACTTCGTACACGCCGGCCGGGCAGTAGCGTTGGGCCGGTTCGTCGTACAGCGGCAGGTTCTTGGTGATCGGGATGCTCGCATCAGCCAGCTTCAGGTGACACGGCTGCTCTTCTTCATGGTTGGTACCCGAGATGAACACCGAGCTGAGTTTGTCGAAGCTGATCTTGCCGTCCGGTTTCGGGTAGTCGATCTTCTTGCAGTCGGCCGCCAGTTTCAGGCACGCGTAATCCGGCTTGGTGTCGTGCAGGGTGAACGGCAGTTTGCCGCCGAAGATGTTCTGGTCCAGCCAGTTGAAACCGCCACCGACGATGGCGCCGAACTTGTGGATCGCCGGGCCGAAGTTGCGGCTGGCGAACAGTTCGTCGTAGAGCCAGCTCTTCTTGAACGCGTCAACGTAGGTGGTCAGTTCTTCGGTGCCGTCCTTCTCTGCGAACAGTGCGTCAGCCACCGATTCTGCGGCGAGCATGCCGGACTTCATCGCGGTGTGGCTGCCCTTGATCTTGGCGAAGTTCAGGGTGCCGAGGTCGCAACCGATCAGCGCGCCGCCCTTGAAGACCATTTTCGGCAGCGAGTTCAGGCCGCCCTTGCAGATGGCGCGGGCGCCGTAGCTGATGCGCTTGCCGCCTTCCAGGTACTGCTTGAGCACCGGGTGATGCTTGAGGCGCTGGAACTCGTCGAACGGCGACAGGTAGGTGTTGTTGTAGGACAGGTCGACGATCAGGCCGACGACCACCTGGTTGTTTTCCAGGTGATAGAGGAACGAGCCGCCGGTGTTCTCGGCGCCCATGATGTCCATCGGCCAACCGGCGGTGTGCACCACCAGGCCTGGCTGGTGTTTGGCCGGGTCGACTTCCCAGATTTCCTTCAGGCCGATGCCGTAGTGCTGGGCGTCGGCATCGCTGTCGAGGTTGAAACGCTTGATCAGTTGCTTGCCGATATGGCCACGGCAGCCTTCGGCGAACAGCGTGTATTTGCCACGCAGTTCCATGCCCGGGGTGTACAGGCCTTCCTTCGGATTGCCTTCGCGGTCGACACCGAGGTCACCGGTGATGATCCCGCGCACCACGCCATTCTCGTCGAACAGCGCTTCCTGAGCGGCGAAGCCCGGGTAGATCTCCACGCCCAGGTTCTCGGCCTGCTGGGCCAGCCAGCGGCACAGGTTGCCCAGGGAGATGATGTAGTTGCCTTCGTTGTGCATGGTCTTGGGCACAAAGAAGTCTGGAACTTTCTGCGCGCTTTCAGCGTTCTTCAGAACGAAGATGTCGTCGCGGGTGACGGGGGTGTTCAGCGGCGCGCCGAGTTCCTTCCAGTCCGGGAACAGTTCGTTCAGGGCGCGTGGTTCGAACACGGCACCGGACAGAATGTGAGCACCGACTTCGGAGCCTTTTTCGACCACGCAGACGCTGATTTCCTTACCGGCTTCGGCGGCCTTCTGCTTCAAGCGGCAGGCGGCGGAAAGACCAGCGGGGCCGGCACCGACGATGACCACGTCGAATTCCATGTATTCGCGTTCCACAGGTTATCTCCTACTCAAGGCTCAACAGTTTTTTTTCTAATTTGGAGGTTGGGTGTCGCATCCATGAATCCCGGCGCAGCGCCGGAAGCGGACAATCGATTGACCACCTTTCTCTTTGGGTGGCGCATTATATCTACACCACTCTCAGCGTCCAATACAAACGTTTGTTTGAATTGGCTCAAAGCCAGAGAAATCAAAGTCACGCGCCTTATGAACGGCTGTTTTGGCGTATTGACCGGAATAGGCGTTCCGGTCAAGATACGGGCGGTTTTGCGCTCGCCGTAGGCTGACTGTTGGTTTCAAGAGCACCTCTAAAGACAGGGCGATGGCAGTAGAGAGTGATGCGCCGCGCGGGTTTGCTGTGCAGTTTACACGCCGCGATGTTGAATGACTTGTCAGTCACCACTGACGAACGGTCATCCACAGCATGAGCGTTGGTCACTTGACACATTTGCCGGCGTTTTTGGAGGTGCCCTTGCGCCCGATGAGCATCAACCGCCAGGTTCGCCTAGGCGACTTTCTTTTCACCGGAGAGTAACGAGGAATCCATGAAGGTTCTTGTAGCTGTCAAACGCGTTGTGGATTACAACGTCAAGGTTCGCGTCAAGGCGGACAATTCCGGCGTCGATCTTGCCAACGTCAAGATGTCGATGAACCCGTTCTGCGAGATCGCCGTGGAAGAAGCCGTACGCCTGAAAGAGAAGGGTGTTGCGACTGAAATCGTCGTCGTCTCCGTAGGCCCGTCCACCGCTCAAGAGCAACTGCGCACCGCGCTGGCTCTGGGTGCCGACCGCGCCATCCTCGTCGAGTCCGCCGAAGACCTGACTTCCCTGGCCGTTGCCAAGCTGCTGAAGGCCGTTGTCGACAAGGAACAGCCTCAGCTGGTGATCCTTGGCAAACAAGCCATCGACAGCGACAACAACCAGACCGGCCAGATGCTCGCTGCATTGAGCGGCTACGGTCAGGGCACGTTCGCTTCGAAAGTCGAAATCAGTGGCGACAGTGTTGCCGTGACTCGCGAAATCGACGGCGGCGCGCAGACAGTTTCCCTGAAACTGCCGGCCATCGTCACCACCGACCTGCGTTTGAACGAGCCGCGCTACGCGTCTCTGCCAAACATCATGAAAGCCAAGAAGAAGCCTCTCGAGACGCTGACTCCGGACGCTTTGGGCGTTTCCACCGCCTCCACCAACACAACCTTGAAAGTCGAAGCGCCGGCTGCACGCAGCGCGGGTATCAAGGTCAAGTCGGTGGCTGAACTGGTCGAGAAACTGAAAAACGAAGCGAAGGTAATCTAAATGACTATCTTGGTTATTGCTGAACACGACAACAAAGTGCTGGCCCCGGCCACGCTGAACACCGTTGCTGCTGCCGCCAAAATCGGTGGCGACATCCACGTTCTGGTTGCCGGCCAGGGCGCTGGCGCCGTGGCTGAAGCCGCTGCGAAAGTGGCTGGCGTGGCTAAAGTGCTGGTGGCCGACAACGCCGCCTACGCTCACCAGTTGCCGGAAAACGTTGCTCCGCTGGTTGCAGAGCTGGGCAAGGGTTACAGCCACATCCTGGCTGCCGCCACTTCCAACGGCAAAAACATCCTGCCGCGCGTTGCCGCTGCACTGGACGTTGACCAGATCTCCGAGATCATCTCGGTAGAAAGCGCTGACACCTTCAAGCGTCCGATCTATGCCGGTAACGCCATCGCTACCGTTCAATCGAACGCTGTGGTCAAAGTGATCACCGTGCGTGCCACCGGTTTCGACCCGGTTGCAGCTGAAGGTGGTTCGGCTGCCGTTGAAGCCGTTGGCGCTGCTCACGACGCTGGTATCTCCAGCTTCGTTGGCGAAGAGCTGGCCAAGTCCGATCGTCCGGAACTGACCGCTGCCAAGATCGTCGTTTCCGGCGGCCGCGGCATGCAGAACGGCGACAACTTCAAACACCTGTATGCCCTGGCCGACAAGCTGGGCGCAGCCGTGGGCGCTTCCCGCGCCGCGGTCGACGCAGGTTTCGTACCGAACGACATGCAGGTCGGTCAGACCGGCAAGATCGTTGCTCCACAGCTGTACATCGCCGTCGGTATCTCCGGCGCGATCCAGCACCTGGCCGGCATGAAAGACTCCAAAGTGATCGTGGCGATCAACAAGGACGAAGAAGCGCCGATCTTCCAGGTGGCCGATTACGGCCTGGTGGCGGACCTGTTCGAAGCCATCCCTGAGCTGGAGAAGCTGGTCTAATCCGGCTGCTTCACTTATAAAGAGCCCGGCCTTTTGGCCGGGCTTTTTTTTGCCCTTCATTTACCTGTAGGAGCGAGCTTGCTCGCGATGGACTCAAATGCGCCGCGTTTTTCCAGAATGAACGCGTCATCGTTAACGTACATCGCGAGCGAGCTCGCTCCTACAAGGGGGGCATCACCAGGTTTGAGTGGAGTGTGTCGTCATGGATCTGCGCCTTGTGTGGAGCATGCTGGGATTGACGCTATTGCCGGCGCTGTCTTTTGCCGCAGGCAAATGCGAACGCCTGGTGGTAACCGGCAGCCCGGACGCGCCACCGTACCTGTGGCAAGACCCGCAGAATCCCAAACACCTGATCGGTGCAAGCGCCGATTTGCTGCAGCAAGTGGCGGGTGAGTTGGGGCTCAAGGTCGAACTGCTTTATGCCGGCAAACGGGCCCAGGCCCTTGACGAAGTGCGCAGCGGGCGAATGGATATGCTGGCGGACGCAGCCTTGACGGTCAGCGAGCTGGAAACCCTGGATTACATCCATCCACCCTTACTGGAAAACGACTATCTGGTCTGGACGCGCAAGGACTCGACGCTGGTCTACAACCAGGCACAGGACCTGCACGGCCACCCCGGAGCCGTGTCGGAAAAGGCCCGATTGACTCCGCAATTCAGCACGTTTGCCGGACAGCAATTAACCCTCGCACGTACGTCCAGCCTGACCCAGGCCTTTCAGAAACTGCTGTTGGGTGAGGTCGAGTTCGTACTGGCAGGACGTTACTCGGGCATGGCAACCGCACAGACACTGGGCATGGCCGGTGATTTGGTCGCACGCTCGCAACCGGTCGACAAGCCTGGCCTGTACCTGGCGATTTCCCATGACTCGGCCTGCAACGATCCGTGGTTGCGCGGACAGTTGGCCAAAAAGATGACAGAATTGCCCGCGTCCGGACTGACGGAGACCGTGCTGATGCGCAACATCGAGCGTTGGAAGGCACAGCGCTCACAATCGCAGCAATCCTCGCAACAACCCGTCAGTACCCCAAAACAGTAGGGATATTTAGTGAGTATTCGACCTCTTTTCGCTGCCGTGGCCTTTGTGCTCCTGGCCGGTTGTGCAGCCGATCCTGCGCCGAATGAACAGATTCGCCTGACCGAACAGGCACTCGAACAGGCCAAGGCTGTGGGCGCCACCGCTGACGATGTGCCGGAAATGAAACTGGCCGAAGACAAGTTCAACCGCGCCAAGGGCAACATGACTGACCAATCTTTCAAAAACGCACGCATGCGGGCCGAACAGGCCGAGCTCGATGCGCGTCTGGCTGAAGCCAAGGTGCTGACGGCCAAGAGCGAGGAACAGTTGAACGTGCTTGACGCCCGTATCGCCCGCCTGCGCAAGCAACTGGGAGATGCCGAATGAGCCTCAAGAGCAAAGCCGTCGGCGGTTTGATCCTGGCCGGCTGCGCCGTGCTGTCCGGTTGCGCCAGCCAGCACAGCGAGAGCGCGTTGCAGCAGGCTGGAGCCGACTTTCAGAAGGTCAAGGAAGATTCCAATGTGCTGCGAATCGCCCCCAAGGACGTGATTCGCGCTGGTGAGTCCCTGGCCCGCGCCGATCGTTTGTCCAGCTATTGGGGCAGCGGTTCGGACGTGGTGCATTACGCCTACCTGAGCCAGCGCTATAGCGCCATTGCCCGGGAGCACACCAATCAGGCGCTTAACGAAGAGCAAGCGGCGAAGCTCGAACTGGAGCGGCAGCGCCTGCAACTGGCACTGCGTGAATCCAAACTGTTCAGTGTGCAGCAGCAGGGCAAATGGCTTGAAGAACAGATCCTGGCATTGACGACCGCCCAGACCGACCGTGGTCTGGTGATGACACTGGGCGACATGTTGTTCGACACGGGCGAAGCGGAATTGAAACCTTCGGCCAACCGTGTGGTGCTGAAGATTGTGCAGTTCCTGCAACTCAACCCCAAGCGCGTGGTGCGGATCGAAGGTTATACGGACAGTACCGGGGGCAAACAGGAAAACCTCAAGCTGTCCCGTGACCGCGCACAATCGGTGGCCGACGTGCTGATGGACCTGGGCATCGACGACAGGCGCATCCAGGTCGAGGGTTATGGTGACGAGTATCCGGTGGACGCAAATGCGTCGGAACGGGGGCGAGCGCAGAACCGTCGGGTGGAAATTGTGTTTTCCGACGAAAAAGGCCAGCTCGGCGCTGCCCGCTAGGGGTTGCGTCGCTGGAAAGCCCGGCCTGCCACGCAGCGCCGGGTTTTTTTATGCCTGCCGATTACCGCACAAAACAGTACAGATTTTGCTGACACTGCACTGTACGGTCGACTATTGTGGCAACTGTCCCCGTACACTTCTAAACTGTTCCGGTATTGTTTCACACAAGAATAAAATGCCCGTGAAATCGAGTGCTGCGTCATGACCAATCTTTTGCTCTATCAACGTATTGCTCAACAACTGGCCGAAGACATCCGCCGTGGGGTCTATCAGCCGGGAGAGCGCGTGCCTTCGGTGCGCAAGATGAGCTCGCAGCTCAATGTCAGCCATGCGACGGTGTTGCAGGCGTATGCCAATCTCGAAGATCAGGGGCTGATCCGCGCCCGGCCGCAGTCGGGTTACTACGTGCACCAGACGCCGGCACTCACCGCACCTACGCCGGACATCGCCCGGGTCGAGCGCCCCGGCCTGGTCACCCGCAGCAGCATCATTCAACAGGTTTTGGTGGAATCCCGTCGCGAAGGCGTGTTCCCGCTGGGCGCTGCAGTACCGAGTGTCGACTATCTGCCGGTGCGGGCACTGCATCAGCAATTGGCCAAAGTCACCCGTTTCCATAGCCCGCGGGCCTTCAGTTACATGTTCAGCCCCGGTTTCGAGCCGTTGCGCCGACAAGTGGCGATCCGCATGCGCGATGCCGGCGTGGTGGTCGATCCGTCGGAAGTGGTGATCACGCACGGCTGTGTCGATGCGCTGCAGATGTCTTTACGCGTGTTGACCCGTCCGGGCGATCTGATTGCGGCCGAGTCGCCGACCTATTACGGGTTGCTGCAACTGGCCGACCTGTTGGGCCTCAAGGTCATCGAGATCCCCAGTGATCCAGCCACGGGCATGAGCCTGGAAGCCCTGCAACTGGCAGCCAACCAGTGGTCGATCAAGGCGTTGGTGCTGACCACCCGGCTGAGTAATCCATTGGGCGGCACCATGCCTGAAGAGCGGCAGAAACAACTGCTGCGCCTGGCGTCGGATTTCGATATCCAGATTGTCGAAGATGATATCTACGGTGAGCTGATGTTCGAGCAGGGGCGCACCAAGTCCCTCAAGGCCTACGATCGGCTGGACCGGGTGATCTATTGCTCAAGCTTCTCTAAAACCCTGTCGCCGGGAGTGCGGATCGGCTGGATGATTGCCGGTAAGTATCAGCAGGAAATCCAGCGCTTGCAGACGTTCAGTACGCATTCTGCGTGCAGCGTCACCCAGATGGGTATCGCCGCTTACCTGGAAAATGGCGGGTACGATCGGCATTTGCGCTTCATCCGCCAGGAATACCGCAAGAACCTCAGTGCCTTCCAGCTGGCGGTGCAGCAGTATTTCCCGGAAGGCACGCAGATGACCCGGCCTACCGGTGGCTTCATTCTGTGGGTGAGTCTGCCGGGCCGAGTCAACACCCAGGAGTTGCACGTGCGGGCCTTGCAGCAGGGCATCAGTATTGCGCCGGGACTGATTTTCAGTAATACCGAGCAATTCAATCACTGCATTCGCCTCAATTGCGGCACGCCATGGAACCGTGAAGCCGAGCGTGCGTTGATGACCCTGGGCATGCTGGCCACCCAACTCTGCCAGGAGATGGCCGGCGGTTTGTAACAGGCTGCTACTGTGCTTGTCTTGTGGGCTGCAACAGGCGAGCATATGCACCTCTGCCGTTTGCACCCACCGTGGGATACATGAAACCTATTCTTCCTGCCGCCTGGCTATTGCTCTGTCTGTTTGCGAGTATTCAGCCGGCATCCGTCGTTGCCGCTTCCGAGCAGGAACAGGCTACCGGCAGTTTCCACGTAGCACCGATAAAAGCCGAACCCGCAAAAAAAGCCTCGTCGGCCAAAAAACCGGCGACGCCCGCGAAAAAGCATCCACCCATTGCCTCCAAGTCGAAACCGGCCAGCGAAGTGGTAAAGACTGAGCTTCCATCCGCCAATCTGGACCTGAGCTTGCCCAAGGATATGGTTCAAGAACTGAAGCCTGTCGGAACGGTACCGTTGACCAAGCGTGAATCGCTGTTGCCCCAGATGTTCGGTGACAAAAGCGGTAGCAGCCCGTTCCAGCTCAACGGACGCCTGCTCAGCAATGAAATGCAGCTGCAACTGCGCAATGAAGAGCGCCGCGAGGTCGAAGGCGCAGCACTGGATTTCGAGTTCAAACAGTAAGTCGTCAAGATCCACGTGCCGCAGGACAGACGCTTTGTCGGAGACTGCATGGTCACGTTCGTTTGCGTTGAAAAACCCGCTCGCAGGTAATTTAAAACAACTGTTTTAGCGGGTACTCTGTGCCCCGTCCTTTAACACATTGCTCGTCGCGAGGAGCTTGTCGTCATGAAATGCCGTGAGGGCTGTGGCGCGTGTTGCATTGCCCCGTCCATCAGTTCACCGATTCCCGGTATGCCCAACGGCAAAGCCGCGGGGCAGCGTTGCCTGCAACTTTCCCCGGATAACCTGTGCAGCATTTTCGGCCAGCCGGAACGGCCGGCGGTGTGTTCGGCCTTCGAGGCCGACCCCGAGGTGTGCGGAAGCAGCAGCGAGGAAGCCATTCGGCTGATCGGCTGGTGGGAGCAAATGACGGCGGCGTGATGTGTTTTACGAACGGAACTTCAACAATAAGGAATAAGACTATGGGTTCGCTGCATCGTATTGCTGTGCTGTGTGGTTTGACGGTCGTGCTGGCCACCTCGGCGGCCCAGGCCGAAGACTGGAAAGTCGCGAAAAACGAAGACGGCATCAAGATCTCCCTGAGTGAAGTGGCCGGGTCCGACTACAAGGCCTACCAGGGCGTCACGCTGATGAAGACCACCGTGGCCAAGCTGCGTGCGTTGCAGGAGGATGTGCCCGGAGCCTGTGCCTGGATTCACGAATGCAAAAACCAGAAGCTGCTCAAGCACGAAGGTGACCAGAGCTGGACCTACACTCAGTTCAACACCCCGTGGCCGGTTACTCCGCGTGATTCGGTGCTGCACGTCACCACCATCGAAGGTGCCGATGGCAGCCTGACCCGCAAGCTCGAAGGTGTACCGAAATACATTCCTGAAGAAAAAGGCTTCGTCCGGGTCGCCAAAGTCAATGGTTTCTGGAAGTTCGTACCCAAGGGCGACCAGATCGAAGTGACCTATCAGGTGCACACCGAACCGGGCGGCAGCGTGCCGTCGATGGTGGCCAACAAGTTTGTGGTGGATGCCCCGTTCAATACCTTGAAAGCCCTCAAGGAACGCGCCGAGAAGTAACGGTTTCGTTCTTTCAAGATGACTTCGTAGCGCCCCGACCGGTTCGGGGCGTTTGCATTTTTGACGGGGGAGGTGGGCGCTTTAATTTGTTTCCGAATATGCGTTGCACGAAATTTTCACCAAGTCTCCAAGACAATTCGCCGGCTCTCCCGCCACACGCTGCATAGTCCTGAATGCAGGATGAAAGAGTCGGGATGAGGGTAGTAATCAATGGCAATGCAGCCGTTGATCGTGCAACATTTGCGCACCGCGCAAACCCCGGGCCTTGTTACGGGCCGAAAAGAGGGCAAGGCGCAGCTGTATTTTCGAAACTTAAACTTCCAATGGGTCCTAAAACGACATGGCAATCCCGGACGCCCTGAATCAGCAGCGAGCCTCTAGTCGCCTGCTGCAACCGACCGTCAAATCGCATCTGGCCTACACGCTGTTGTGTGCCTTGGTCATGATGGTCATGTTCAGCCTGCTGCGCGTCGCGCTGCTGGTTTACAACCGCTCGATGATCCTCGACACACCGGCCTCGACCTTCCTCGAGGCATTCGCCAACGGTCTGCGCTTCGACGTGCGTCTGGTGGTCTATCTGAGCATTCCGTTGCTGCTGGCATTGTTCAGCGCCCGGGCCATGGCGGCACGCGGGCTGTTCCGTCTCTGGCTGACGATCGTCTCCAGCATCGCGCTGTTCCTGGGCCTGATGGAAATGGACTTCTACCGTGAGTTCCACCAGCGCCTCAACGGCCTGGTCTTCCAGTACGTCAAGGAAGATCCGAAAACCGTGATGAGCATGCTCTGGTACGGTTTTCCGGTGGTTCGCTACCTGCTGGCATGGGCCGTGGGCACCTGGATCCTGAGCCTGGCATTCAAGGGCGCCGACCGTGCAACCCGTCCCCGTGGCCCATTCAGTGGCGGCAGCATCGGCACCCGCCAGGTTGCCCCATGGTATGCGCGCATTGCGGTATTCGTGGTGTGCCTGCTGATCTGCGTGGTTGCCGCACGTGGCACCCTGCGCCAAGGCCCGCCATTGCGTTGGGGTGACGTCTACACCACCAACTCGATTTTCGCCAACCAGTTGGGCCTCAACGGTACCCTGCAATTGGTGGCGGCTGCCAAGAGCCGGATGTCCGAGGAACGCGACAACATCTGGAAGGCCACCTTGCCGCAGGAGCAAGCCCAGCAAATCGTGCGTGACATGTTGGTGCTGCCGGACGAAAAACTGGTCGAGGCCGACATGGCCGCCGTACGTCGTGACTACACGCCACCGGCCGACAAGACGCTGCCGATCAAGAACGTCGTGGTGATCCTGATGGAAAGCATGGCCGGTCACTCGGTCGGAGCGTTGGGTGGCCCGGACAACATCACGCCGTACCTCGACAAACTGTCGAAGGAAGGCCTGATGTTCGACCGCTTCTTCTCCAACGGTACCCATACCCACCAGGGTATGTTTGCCACCATGGGTTGCTTCCCGAACCTGCCGGGTTTCGAATACCTGATGCAGACCCCGGAAGGCAGCCACAAGCTGTCTGGCCTGCCGCAATTGCTCAGCGCCCGTCACTATGACGACGTGTACGTCTACAACGGCGATTTTGCCTGGGACAACCAGTCGGGGTTCTTCAGCAACCAGGGCATGACCAACTTCATCGGCCGTAACGACTTCGTTAACCCGGTGTTCTCCGACCCGACCTGGGGCGTGTCCGACCAGGATATGTTCGATCGCAGCCTGCAAGAGCTCAAGGCGCGGGAAAACGGCAAGCCGTTCTATGCGTTGCTGCAAACCCTGTCCAACCACACGCCATACGCCTTGCCGACGCCATTGCCGGTCGAGCGCGTGACCAATCGCGGCACCCTGAACGAGCACTTGACCGCCATGCGTTATGCGGACTGGGCGCTGGGCCAGTTCTTTGAAAAGGCCCGCAAGGAGCCGTACTTCAAGGAAACCCTGTTCATCATTGTCGGTGACCACGGTTTTGGCAACGAACAGCAGATCACCGAAATGGACCTGGGCCGCTTCAACATCCCGATGCTGATGATCGCACCGGGCATCCAGGAGAAGTTCGGCCAGCGTGACCACACCGTGGGCACCCAGATCGACATCGTACCGACCATCATGGGCCGCCTGGGCGGCGAAACCCGCCAGCAATGCTGGGGCCGCGACCTGCTCAACCTGCCTGAGGGCGACAAGGGTTTTGGTGTGATCAAACCTTCGGGTAACGAGCAGACCACGGCCATCCTCAGCGACGACCAGATCCTGGTGTTGCCGAAGGAAAAGGACATGGCGCCAAAGTTGTACCAGTATGAAATGGGCGCTACGCCGCACGCCGAGATCATTGACGATGCACCGCGTACCGCCGAGTTGAAACTCAAGCTCGAAGCGTTCCTGCAAACCGCGACCAAGAGCCTGCTGGACAACACCGCCGGTGTCGTTCACGGCACGCCGCAGTAAGTTGTGACGCAATGGAAAAGAGGCCCTTCAAGGGCCTCTTTTTTTTGTCTGGCGAATTTTTATATTCGCCCGAGCAAGAGCAGGATCAACAGTACCACCAACACCACACCGAGGATTCCGGATGGGCCATAACCCCAACTTCTGGAGTGCGGGAAGACCGGTAAACCACCGATCAGTAACAGGATCAGAAGGATGATCAGTATTGTGCTCATGTCTGTTTCCTTGTTGAAAATGCAGCGGATTGACCATGCCAATCAAGGTCAGTGGGATTGAATTGAATTCGAGCTGCTTAAAAAGTCCGACTCTCGCGCTTGCAGGATAATTCCAGGTTATTTTCAAGTAATTTGAACAGGCCTTTAACTTTCTTGTTGTTGCATCAGTTGCTTCAGGCACTCCCGCGGTTTGCTCGGGCCATTCAGCAATCTGATGGAGCATGGGTCGGGCAATTTCCTTCGCTACACTCGATGCATCTTCCGAGAACAACAAGGCTGTTTGCTATGCAAAATCGCATGATGATCACTGGTGCAGGCTCTGGCCTGGGTCGCGAAATCGCGCTGCGCTGGGCGCGTGAAGGCTGGCAACTGGCCTTGTCGGACGTCAGCGAGCCCGGCTTGCAGGAAACCCTCAAGCTGGTCCGCGAAGCCGGTGGTGATGGTTTTATCCAGCGCTGCGACGTGCGCGACTACAGCCAGCTGACGGCGTTCGCCCAGGCCTGCGAAGTCAAGCTCGGTGGCATCGATGTCATCGTCAACAACGCGGGCGTAGCGTCTGGCGGCTTCTTCAGTGAGTTGTCCCTGGAGGACTGGGACTGGCAGATCGCGATCAACCTGATGGGCGTGGTCAAGGGCTGCAAGGCTTTCCTGCCGCTGCTGGAGAAAAGCAAAGGCAAGATCATCAACATCGCGTCCATGGCCGCGCTGATGCAAGGTCCGGCGATGAGCAACTACAACGTGGCCAAGGCGGGCGTGGTGGCGTTGTCCGAAAGCCTGCTGATCGAACTGGCGCATCAGGAAGTCGGCGTGCATGTGGTGTGTCCGTCGTTCTTCCAGACCAACCTGCTGGACTCGTTTCGCGGCCCGACACCGGCCATGAAAGCCCAGGTCGGCAAATTGCTGGAGAGCTCGCCGATCAGCGCCGCCGACATCGCCGACTACATCTACCGGCAGGTCGCTGCCGGCGAGTTCATGATCCTGCCCCACGAACAGGGCCGCATGGCCTGGGCGATGAAGCAGAAGAACCCGCAACTGCTCTACAACGAAATGACCGCCATGGCCGACAAAATGCGCGCCAAGGCCAGGCAATCCGCAAGCTGATCTTGCTCGCAGGCAACGCTGTGGTTAGGGTGGCCGCCATCGGCCATCCTAGCGAGACACGTGCATGCTCAATTACCTGTGGTTTTTCCTCGCCGCGCTGTTCGAGATTGCCGGTTGTTTCGCCTTCTGGATGTGGCTGCGACAGGGTAAAAGCATGTGGTGGGTAGTACCGGCGCTATTGAGCCTGACCCTGTTCGCCCTGCTGCTGACCCGTATTGAAGCCACCTACGCCGGCCGCGCGTACGCCGCTTACGGCGGCATCTACATCATTGCGTCCATCGGCTGGTTGGCCGTGGTCGAGCGGATTCGTCCGCTGGGGTCGGACTGGCTCGGCGTGGCGCTGTGTGTGGTCGGCGCAAGTGTCATCCTGTTCGGGCCGCGATTCTCCGCGTCCTGACGGATCGGCCTTACAATCAAGCGGCCTGTCAGACCTTTCTGTAAGCCTTGTGCGTGATGGCTGTCAGTCCGGTCTGGATTGCTGTCGGAGCATTGTAGGCCTGCAGCGAGCTGGGCATCTTCAAGGGCCAGTAACCCCTGAAGGACACTCCTCATGCTCGTACTCACCCGCGTTGTGGGCGAAACCATTTCCATCGGTGAAAATATTTCCGTGCGTGTTCTCGCGATCAACGGAAGCAACATTCGCTTTGGCGTCGAAGCGCCTCAGGAAGTCAACGTGCACCGCTGCGAAATCTACGAACGGATCCAGAAAAAACTGGCGAAAACCAAGGAACGCTGAACACTTCAGTCAAACAGGTGCTTGGGCACGTCGTGCTTGAGCATCAGTTGGCATTGCTCGCTTTCCGGGTCGAAGACAATCAGTGCCTGCCCCTTGGTCAAGGCCTGGCGCACGCGCAGTACGCGGGTTTCCAGTGGCGTGTCGTCACCATTGTCCGTGCCGTCGCGGGTCACGAAATCCTCGATCAGGCGGGTGAGGGTGTCGACTTGAAGTTGGTCGTAGGGGATCAGCATAGGCACCTCGGTTCAATCAATGGCGCGATGCTACGGCGAATGTCTGGTATCGGCTAGCCTGGGATCCTGTGTTGTCTGATCTGCCGCCTTCGCGAGCAAGTCGAATCGTCGCACCGCCGCTCCCACAGTTGACCGAGTTATTCCATGAAAACGCGGTCGAATGTGGGAGCGGGCTTGCTCGCGAAGACTACCTGTCAGACACCGAATATCTCAGCGTTGCAACTCAACTCTACGACCGCTGCCCCACCAGGCTGTCCACCGAAGGCACCCGCGTATCGCTTTCCATCTGGGTATCGTGTTCGAGCTGATGGCTGAAGCGGTCCAGTGACCCTTTGGCCGGTTGCGCATCGCTGGCAAACACTGGCGGGCTGAGGATGTACGCACCGAGCAGGCGACTCAGGGCGGCGAGGCTGTCGATATGGGTACGTTCGTAACCATGGGTGGCGTCGCAGCCGAAGGCGAGCAGGGCGGTGCGAATGTCGTGGCCGGCGGTAACCGCCGAATGTGCATCGCTGAAGTAGTAACGGAACAGGTCCCGGCGCGCCGGCAGCTCGTTGTCGCTGGCCAGGCGCAGGAGGTGGCGCGACAGGTGATAGTCATAGGGCCCGCCGGAGTCCTGCATCGCGATGCTCACCGCGTGCTCGCTGGAGTGTTGGCCGGTCGCGACCGGTGCAATGTCGATGCCGACGAATTCACTGACGTCCCAGGGCAATGCCGCCGCGGCGCCACTGCCGGTTTCCTCGGTGATGGTGAACAGCGGATGGCAGTCGATCATCAGGTCCTGGCCGCTGTCGACGATGGCTTTGAGCGCTGCCAGCAGCGCGGCCACCCCGGCCTTGTCGTCGAGGTGGCGGGCGCTGATGTGGCCGCTTTCGGTGAACTCCGGCAGCGGGTCGAAGGCGACGAAGTCGCCGACGCTGATGCCCAGCGACTCGCAGTCGGCGCGGGTGGCGCAGTAGGCGTCCAGACGCAATTCGATGTGATCCCAACTGATCGGCAGCTCATCCACGGCGGTATTGAACGCGTGCCCGGACGCCATCAGCGGCAAGACGCTGCCGCGGATCACGCCGTTGTCGGTAAACAGGCTGACCCGACTGCCTTCGGCAAAGCGGCTGGACCAGCAGCCGACCGGCGCGAGGGTCAGGCGACCGTTGTCCTTCACCGCCCGCACCGCCGCGCCGATGGTGTCCAGGTGGGCGGAAACGGCGCGGTCAGGGCTGTTCTTCTTGCCCTTGAGCGTGGCGCGAATGGTGCCGCGGCGGGTCATTTCGAAGGGAATGCCCAGTTCTTCAAGGCGCTCGGCGACGTAGCGCACGATGGTGTCGGTGAACCCGGTGGGGCTGGGAATGGCGAGCATTTCCAGCAGGACTTTTTGCAGGTAACCGAGGTCCGGTTCAGGGATTTTGCTGATCATGGAAACTCCTGATGAGTTGAGGCCATCGATGGTTTCGATGAGAAGATTTTTGGCTGCCAGTCATGCCGCCTTCGCGAGCAAGCCCGCTCCCACTTTGGATCGCATTCCCCTGTGGGAGCGGGCTTGCTCGCGAAGGGGCCAGCCCAGGCAATGCATCACTAAAAGACCACCGGCTGACTGTGCGGAAACAACAAGTCCACAAATCGCTCCGCCGTGGGCTGCGGTTCATGATTGGCCAGCCCGGCCCGCTCGTTGGCTTCGATAAACACGTATTCGGGCTGATCGGCGGCGGGCACCATCAAATCCAGGCCGACCACGGGAATGTCCAGCGCCCGCGCGGCGCGGATGGCAGCATCTGCCAGCGTCGGATGCAAAATCGCAGTGACGTCCTCGAGAGTCCCGCCGGTATGTAGATTTGCCGTGCGCCTTACGAACAGACGCTCGCCGGCCGGCAGAATGCTGTCGTAGTCATGACCGGCTGCATTCAAGGTGCGCCGGGTCTCGTGATCCAGCGGGATCTTGCTTTCACCACCCGTGGCCGCTTGTCGCCGCCGGCTCTGGGCTTCGATCAAGGCGCCGATGGAGTGTTGGCCGTCGCCGACCACCTCGGCTGGCCGGCGAATGGCGGCCGCGACCACTTCATAACCGATCACCAGAATCCGCAGGTCAAGGCCTTCGTGGAAGCTTTCCAGCAGTACGCGGCTGTCGAATCGGCGGGCGGCTTCGATGGCTTGCTGGACTTCTTCGATGGTCTGCAAATCCACCGCCACGCCTTGGCCCTGTTCGCCGTCCAGCGGTTTGACCACCACTCTGAGGTGCTCATCGAGGAACGCCAGATTGTCATCGGCGGTACCGGCCAGTTGCTGCGCCGGCAGGTTCAACCCGGCAGCCTTGAGCACTTTGTGGGTCAGGCTTTTGTCCTTGCACAGGCTCATGCTGATGGCGCTGGTCAGGTCGCTCAGGGATTCACGACAGCGTACCCGGCGCCCGCCATGGCTGAGGGTGAACATCCCGGCGTCGGCGTCATCGACTTGCACATCGATGCCACGACGGTGTGCTTCCTCGACAATGATCCGCGCATACGGATTGAACGCGGCCTCCGGGCCGGGCCCGAGAAACAGCGGTTGATTGATACCGTTCTTGCGCTTGATGGCGAAGGTCGTCAGGTTGCGAAAACCGAGCTTGGCGTAAAGGTTTTTCGCCTGGCGGTTGTCGTGCAGTACGGACAGGTCGAGGCAAGCGAGCCCGCGACTCATGAAATGCTCGATCAGATGCCGCACCAGCACTTCACCGACACCCGGCCGCGCACAATGCGGGTCGACCGCCAGGCACCACAGGCTGCTGCCGTTTTCCGGATCGTTGAAGGCCTTGTGGTGGTTGAGGCCCATGACGCTGCCGATGATCGCGCCGCTGTCCTCGTCTTCGGCCAGCCAGTACACCGGGCCGCCCAGGTGACGCGCAGTGAGCAGGGTGGGATCGACCGGCAGCATGCCGCGCGCCTGATACAGCTGATTGATCGCCTGCCAGTCGGCATCGCTTTGCACGCGTCGAATGCGGAACCCGCGAAACACCCGGGTCGCTTGGCGATAATCGCTGAACCACAGACGCAAGGTATCGGACGGGTCGAGAAACAGCTGTGTCGGCTCCAGCCCCAGCACTTGCTGGGGCGCGGCGACGTACAGCGCAATATCCCGCTCGCCGGGCTGTTCGTTGAGCAACTCCCCGGCGAGGCTTGCGGCATCGGCAAAGGTGTGGCCGATCAACAAGCGCCCCCAGCCGCAATGCACGGCAATCGGAGCTCCGCCGAGTTCACTGCGATCCTCGGCCAGACGAGCCTGCAAGCGTTCGTAGGAAGGTGACTGGCCGCGCAACAGGCGTTGGCTGAAAGCCGTGGCATGAGGTTTCATCGGTCATATTCCTTGTTCGCTGAGCCACAGGTTGAGGGCCGCCAGTTGCCACAGCTTCGAACCGCGCAACGGCGTCAATTGTCCCTGTGGATCAGTCAGCAGACGGTCGAGCATCGCGGGGTTGAACAGCCCGCGATCCTGGCTGGGATCGAGCAGCAACTCGCGCACCCATTCCAGCGTATCGCCCTGCAAATGCTTGAGGCCCGGCACCGGGAAGTAACCTTTCTTGCGGTCGATCACTTCACTGGGAATCACTTGTCGCGCAGCTTCTTTCAAGACCTGCTTGCCGCCGTCCGGCAGTTTGAAGCGCCCCGGAATCCGTGCCGACAACTCCACCAGGCGGTAGTCGAGAAACGGCGTGCGTGCTTCCAGACCCCAGGCCATGGTCATGTTGTCGACGCGCTTGACCGGGTCGTCCACCAGCATCACCGTGCTGTCCAGGCGCAAGGCCTTGTCCACCGCGGCATCGGCACCGGGCTGGGCGAAATGGGCTTTGACGAAGTCACCGGCGGCGTCATTCGCGGTCAGCCATTTCGGTTGCACGGTGGCGGCGTAGTCGTCGTAGCTGCGATCGAAAAACGCTTCGCGGTACGCGGCATACGGATCACTCGCTCCGTCCACTTGCGGATACCAGTGGTAACCGGCGAACAGTTCATCCGCGCCCTGGCCGCTCTGGACCACCTTGCAATGTTTGGCCACCTCCCGTGACAACAGGTAGAAGGCGATGCAGTCATGGCTGACCATCGGTTCACTCATGGCCCGGAACGCGGCGGGCAGCTGCTCGATGATCTGTTTTTCATCGATGCGCAATTGGTGGTGCCGGGTGCCGTAGTGTTTGGCGATCAGGTCCGAATACTGGAACTCGTCACCGCGCTCGCCACCGGCGTCCTGGAAGCCGATGGAGAAGGTCGACAGGTTGTCCACGCCGACCTCCCGTAACAAGCCCACCAGCAGGCTTGAATCGACGCCACCGGACAGCAGCACGCCGACATCCACCGCCGCACGCTGACGAATCGCCACCGCTTCGCGAGTGCTGTCGAGTACACGGTCGCGCCAGTCTTCGAGGGTCAGGTTCATCTCATCGGCATGCGGGCCGTAGGGCAGGGTCCACCAGGTTTTCTGCTCGGTGCGACCATCGGCTTCGATGCGCATCCAGGTGGCCGGCGGCAGTTTTTCGATGCCCGCCAGCAAGGTGCGCGGTGCCGGGACCACGGCGTGGAAATTCAGATAATGATTGAGCGCTACCGGATCGAGAAGCGGATTGATGTCGCCGCCCTTGAGCAGTGCCGGTAGTGCGGAAGCAAAGCGCAGGCGCTGGCCGGTGCGTGACAGGTACAACGGTTTCACGCCGAGACGGTCGCGGGCGATGAACAGGCATTGGGCATCGCGTTCCCAAACAGCCAAGGCA
The DNA here is from genome assembly GCF_056711565.1 of Pseudomonas sp. WT-JTC. Classification (NCBI taxonomy): domain Bacteria; kingdom Pseudomonadati; phylum Pseudomonadota; class Gammaproteobacteria; order Pseudomonadales; family Pseudomonadaceae; genus Pseudomonas; species Pseudomonas sp. WT-JTC. Next base: position 4,998,174 of record NZ_CM160042.1, on the reverse strand, counting down.
AACATGCCATTGAGCTTCGGCAGCAGGGCTTCGCCCCAAGCGTGATAACCCTTGAGCAACACTTCGGTGTCGCCAGCGGAATAGAAGGCGTAACCCAGGCTTTCAAGCTCGGCACGCAGTTCGGGAAAGTTGTAGATCGCGCCGTTGAAGGCCAGGGACAAGCCCAATTGCGGGTCGATCATCGGCTGCGCCGAGCCGTCCGACAGGTCCATGATTTTCAGGCGCCGATGGCCCAGGGCAACCGGTCCCTGGCTGTGAAAGCCCCAGGCGTCGGGGCCGCGAGGGGCCAGGTGATGGGTGATTCGCTCCACGGCTGCAAGGTCTGCAGGTTGATGATCAAAACGTAACTCGCCAGCTAATCCGCACATAAATTCCTTACCGGTTTTTCCGTTGGGGAGGGTCAATCGATACCGCGCCAAAACGGCGGGCACTCAGAAACTGACCCACCTCGGTAAGGGGAGTTTTAGATTAATGAGTTATAAGCTGGCGAGACCCGAGCCGAGAGCCGCTGTGCGGGCGCCCTCGACGGCGGTATCGACTATTTGCCCCGGATCAGGCGTCGCAGGGCAAACCGATTGGGGTGACAGGCTTCGGCCACGCTTCTGGGCAGCGGCAGGGGCTCATTGTCCAGCCACGCCGCCAGCAGTTCCCCGGACAATGGCGCAGTGATCAGGCCACGCGAACCGTGGCCGCTGTTGACGTATAAGCCGTCGAGCCACGGGCATGCGACGTCGGGCACCTGCCGGGCATCCTTGCTCAGTGCGGCATAGGCTTGGGCAAACGACTGCGCGTCGGCCAACGGGCCGACGATCGGCAGATAGTCGGGGCTGGTGCAGCGAAAGGCGGCGCGACCCTGGAGGCTTTCGGGGGCGAGGCGGTCGATCGCCAGGCGGGTGACCAGATCGTGGGAAATCTCTTCGAGCATGGCCAGGTTGCCGAGGTGTTCTGCGGTGGTCGGCGTCAGGTCATCGCTCTTGAAATCGAAACTGGCCCCCAGGGTGTGTTCGCCCGAACGGGCAGGGGCGACATAGCCTTCGGCACACACTACGGTGTTCAGGGCGAGGCTCTGCGGGGTTTGCGTCAGACGGGTGATTTGCCCGCGAATGCGTTTGAGCGGCAACCCGGCGCTCTCGGGGAAACGCTGGATTTCAGCAGCACCGGCAAGCACCACCACGGGTGCACTGGCAAGCAAACGCTCGCCGTCCCAGGCTTGCCACTGGCTTTCAACCTTGCGCAGTTGCAGTACATCGTGATGGGTGAGCAATTGAATCTGTGGATGCGCAGCCTGCCACTGGCACAACGCCGGTGGATGCACCCAGCCGCCTTCGGGATAGAACAGGCCGCCGTGTGCCAGGCCGACTCCGGCCACGGCCTGTGCCTCAGGTTGACCCAGCAGGTGCAGCAGGTCCGGCGCAAACGCTGCCGCCAATTGCACCTGGCGTTCGGCTTCCTTGGCATTGAACGCCAGTTGCAGCACGCCGCAATCATCCCAGTCGCGACCCCGTTGCAAGTGTTCGAGCAGTCTGCGGGTGTAGCCAAAACCGCTGACGATCATTTGCGACAGCGCCGTGCCATGGGCCGATAACTTCAGGTAGAGCACGCCCTGTGGGTTGCCCGAGGCTTCCTGGGCAATGGCGTCGTGGCGTTCCAGCAATGTCACTTGCCAGCCCCGTGCGGCAAGGCTGGCGGCGCTGGCACAACCGGCCAGCCCGGCACCGATCACCAGTGCCTGACGCTCGCCGGCCAGCGGAGCGGGGTGGGCAAACCAGGGTTTGTCCTGGGCCGGGGCCGGCGTTTCCCGGGGCCAGCCGAGGAACTCGCCGCGCAGGATTTCCCATTTGTGGCCGATGCCGGGGGTGCGTTTCATCTTGAAACCGGCGGCGTTGAGCAGGCGCCGCACCCAGCCAGTGCTGGTGAAGGTGCTGATGGACGCGCCGGGAGCGGCCAGGCGCGCCAGTTCGGCAAACAGTTCGGCGGTCCACATGTCGGGGTTTTTCGCCGGAGCGAAACCGTCGAGGAACCAGGCGTCGATTCGGGCATCGAGTTGGGGCAGTTGTTCCAGCGCATCGCCGATCAGCAGGGTCAGGGTGACGCGGCCGTTGTCCAGCGTCAGGCGCTGAAAACCCTGATGGATCGCCACGTACTGCGCCAGCAACTGATCGGCAAACACCTTGAGTTCCGGCCACAGCGCCAGGGCACGTTGCAGGTCGGCCGGGCTCAACGGGTATTTTTCGACGCTGACAAAATGCAACCGAGCCCCGGCCGCCGCGTGTTGCTCGAACACCTGCCAGGCGCACAGGAAATTCAGCCCGGTGCCGAACCCCGTTTCACCGATGACCAGTCGCCCGCCCTCGGGCAAGGCCGCAAAGCGTTCGGCCAGGCGGTTCTGCTCGATAAAGACATAGCGGGTTTCGTCCAGCCCCGACTGGTCGGAGAAATACACATCGTCGAACACTCGCGAATACGGGCGACCTTGGTCGTCCCAGTCGAGCTGGGCGTGGGGCAATACAGGTTTCATGGCAGGCTCGGTAACGGCAAGGTCGCCATTCTAGCCGATCGGCGGAGTGGCCAAGCTCTTTGTGGCGAGGAGGACCCTCAGGAAAATCTCTGCTGGCCTTCAGTTCAATCCGCTAGGCTTGCTCACATCTGCAAGGGAGCCGCTCATGTTTGAATCTGCTGAAATCGATCACGCCATCGACAAAGACATCTATGACGCCGAAGTACCGGCCCTGCGCGAAGCGTTGCTCGAAGCGCAATTCGAATTGCAGCAGCAACGCCGGTTTCCGGTGATCGTTTTGATCAACGGCATCGAAGGCGCCGGCAAGGGCGAGACGATCAAGTTACTCAACGAGTGGATGGACCCGCGCCTGATCGAGGTTCGCACGTTTGATCAGCAGACCGACGAAGAGCTGGCGCGGCCACCGGCCTGGCGTTACTGGCGGATGCTCCCGGCCAAGGGCCGCATGGGAATTTTCTTCGGCAACTGGTACAGCCAGATGCTGCAGGGACGGGTCCATGGCGAGTTCAAGGATCCGCGACTCGACCAGGCGATCAATGCCGCCGAGCGTCTGGAAAAGATGCTGTGCGATGAAGGTGCGCTGATCTTCAAGTTCTGGTTTCACCTCTCCAGGAAGCAAATGAAGGCACGCCTCAAGGCGCTGGCCGACGACCCGCTGCACAGTTGGCGCATCAGCCCGCTGGACTGGCAACAGTCGCAAACCTACGACAAATTCGTGAAGTACGGCGAGCGCGTCCTGCGCCGCACCAGTCGCGACTATGCACCATGGCATGTGATCGCCGGGGCGGATGCACATTATCGCAGCCTGGCCGTGGGGCGCATTCTGCTGGAGGGGCTGCACGGTGCATTGCAGCGGCCGACGATCCATCCGGAAAAGGTCAGCGCCGCGCCAGTGTTCCCCAGTGTCGATCAAGTGAACCTGCTTGACAGCCTGGACCTGACCCTGCAGCTGGACAAGGAAGATTACGAAGAACAACTGATCACCGAACAGGCGCGGTTCTCCGGGTTGATGCGTGACAAACGCATGCGCCGCCATGCGTTGGTGGCGGTGTTCGAGGGCAACGACGCGGCCGGCAAGGGCGGGGCGATCCGCCGGGTAGCGGCAGCGCTGGATCCGCGCCAGTACAGCATCGTGCCGATTGCTGCGCCCACCGAAGAAGAGCGGGCGCAACCGTACCTGTGGCGTTTCTGGCGGCACCTTCCGGCCCGGGGCAAGTTCACCGTGTTCGACCGCTCCTGGTATGGCCGGGTGCTGGTGGAGCGCATCGAAGGTTTCTGCAGTCCGGCAGACTGGTTGCGCGCCTACAGTGAGATCAACGACTTCGAGGAACAGGTTACCGACGCCGGTGTGATAGTGGTCAAGTTCTGGCTGGCCATCGACAAACAGACGCAACTGGAGCGCTTCCAGGAACGCGAGGAAATTTCCTTCAAGCGCTTCAAGATCACCGAGGACGACTGGCGCAACCGTGAAAAATGGGACGACTATCGTGCGGCCGTCGGCGACATGGTCGACCGTACCAGCACCGAGATTGCGCCATGGACTCTGGTGGAAGCCAACGACAAGCGTTGGGCGCGGGTCAAAGTCTTGCGCACCATCAACCGGGCACTGGAGGAGGCTTTTGAAAAATCCGACCGGCATGAACGCAAGAAGGGCAAGGGCAAGGATTGAGGCGATGGTTGCGCATACGCGGGGTGAATGATTGTCGCAGCCGGTAATTGGGTGGGCTTATGCTCGGTCCACTCTCAACCGATAACAACAATGAGGTATGCCATGCGTGAAGTGGTGATTGTCGACAGCGTACGGACCGGCCTGGTCAAATCCTTTCGCGGTAAATTCAATATGACCCGCCCGGACGACATGGCGGCCCATTGTGTGAACGCGTTGTTGGCGCGCACCGGTATCGACCCTGCCAGCGTCGAGGACTGCATCGTTGGCGCCGGTTCCAACGAAGGTGCCCAGGGCTTCAACATCGGTCGCAACGTCGCAGTGCTGTCGCGCCTGGGCATCGGCACGGCTGGCATGACCCTCAATCGTTTCTGTTCCTCGGGCTTGCAGGCGATCGCCATTGCCGCGAACCAGATCGCCTCGGGTTGCAGCGACATCATCGTCGCCGGTGGCGTCGAGTCCATCAGCCTGACCATGAAAAGCGTCAACACCGATAACCTGATCAACCCGCTGCTCAAGGAGCAGGTGCCGGGCATCTACTTCCCGATGGGCCAGACCGCTGAGATCGTTGCCCGTCGCTACAACGTCAGCCGCGAAGAACAGGATCTGTACGCCCTGCAAAGCCAGCAACGCACCGCCCAGGCGCAGGCTGCCGGCCTGTTCAGCGACGAAATCGTGCCGATGGCGGTGAAATACCAGGTCGAGGACAAGGCCACGGGCCAAGTGCAGATTCTCGACGGCGTTGTCGATCGCGACGACTGCAACCGCCCTGATACCACCCTGGAAAGTCTGGCCGGGTTGAAACCGGTGTTCGCCGACGATGGCTCGGTGACGGCCGGCAACTCCTCGCAACTGTCGGACGGCGCGTCCATGACCCTGGTGATGAGCCTGGAAAAAGCCCTGGAACTGGGGCTCAAGCCCAAGGCCTTCTTCCGTGGTTTTACCGTGGCCGGTTGCGCGCCGGACGAGATGGGCATCGGCCCGGTGTTTTCGGTGCCGAAACTGCTCAAGGCCAATGGCTTGCGGATTGACGACATCGACTTGTGGGAACTCAACGAAGCGTTCGCCTCGCAGTGCCTGTACAGCCGTAACCGGCTGGAAATCGACAACGCCCGGTACAACGTCAACGGTGGGTCGATTTCCATCGGTCACCCGTTCGGCATGACCGGATCGCGCCAGGTCGGGCATCTCGTTCGCGAATTGCAGCGACGCAACCTGCGTTACGGCATCGTCACCATGTGCGTGGGGGGCGGGATGGGGGCTACGGGGTTGTTTGAGGCGGTGAGGTAAACCCCGGTTTTTGCGTTGTCTGCCAGATAGCTTTCGCGAGCAAGCCCGCTCCCACAGTGTTCAGCGGCGATCACTAATCTTGTGCACGCCACAAAACCTGTGGGAGCGGGCTTGCTCGCGAATGCAGACGCCGCGGTCTTTCACATTACGACCCACACAGTTTCATTCGCGGCCAGCCCGAAACTGTCCCTGTGTACGCCACCGCTGCGGGCCTAGAATGACGGCTCCTGTATTTTGGCATTGGGGTTCGCATGCACATTTCATCGGGTCGCTGGGTCTACGGTCTGTTCCTGGCCTTGTTGACCGCGTTGTTGTGGGGAATCCTGCCGATCAAGCTCAAGCAGGTATTGCTGGTGATGGACCCGGTGACGGTGACCTGGTTTCGCCTGATGGTGTCCGGCGGCTGTCTGTTCATTTACCTGGCTGCGACGAAACGCCTGCCCAGCCGAAAGGTGCTTGGCCCGCGTGGGGGCTGGCTGGTGCTGATGGCGGTGCTCGGCCTGGTGGGCAATTACGTGTTGTATCTGATGGGGCTCAACCTGCTCAGTGCCGGCACGGCGCAACTGGTGGTGCAGATGGGGCCGATCATGCTGCTGATTGCCAGTGTGTTTGTGTTCAAGGAACGCTTCAGCCTGGGACAGGGGATTGGCCTGCTGGTGCTGCTGATCGGTTTTGCGCTGTTTTTCAACCAGCGCTTGAGCGAACTGCTCACATCGTTGACCGATTACACCGCCGGGGTGCTGCTGGTGTTGCTGGCGTCCACGGTCTGGACCTTCTATGCCCTGGGGCAAAAGCAATTGTTGACGGTGTGGAATTCGCTGCAGGTGATGATGGTGATCTACCTGTTTTGCGCGCTGCTGTTAACGCCGTGGGTGCATCCGCTCGAAGCCTTGCAATTGAACCCGTTGCAGGGTTGGCTGCTGCTGGCGTGCTGCCTCAACACCCTGATTGCCTATGGCGCGTTTGCCGAGGCCCTGGCCCATTGGGAAGCCTCCCGGGTCAGCGCGACGCTGGCCATCACGCCGTTGGTGACCTTTGCGGCGGTTGCCATGGCTGCATGGCTGTGGCCCGACTATGTGCATGCCGAGACGATCAATGGTTTGGGTTACGGCGGCGCGGTGCTGGTGGTGCTGGGATCGGCGCTGGTGGCGTTGGGGCCGTCGCTGATTGCCGGGTTGCGGGCGCGAAAGGCCAAAATGGTCATTGGCTGAGTATTTTCGCCGAACCCTTCGCGAGCAAGCCCGCTCCCACAGGGATCTGATGTGTGACATAGATCAAATGTGGGAGCGGGCTTGCTCGCGAAGACTGACTGTCAGACGCTACAAAACTCAGCCCTTGGCCCCAGCCTCCAGCATGTTCTCCGGCCTTACCCACGCATCGAACTCTTCGTCGGTCAGATACCCGAGCTGCAACGCCGCCTCGCGCAGGGTCAGTCCTTCGCTGTAGGCCTTCTTGGCGATCTCCGCCGATTTGTCATAGCCAATGTGCGGGTTGAGCGCCGTTACCAGCATCAGGCCACGCTCCAGGTGTTCAGCCATTTTTTCCGCATCCGGCTCCAGACCGGCCACGCAATGCTGCTGGAAGTTGCTGCAGCCATCACCCAGCAAACGGATCGATTGCAGCAGGTTATGGATGATCACCGGTTTGAACACGTTCAGCTGCAAGTGGCCCTGACTGGCTGCAAAGCCGATGGCGACGTCGTTGCCCAATACCTGGCAGGCCAGCATCGACAAGGCTTCGCACTGGGTCGGGTTGACCTTGCCCGGCATGATCGAACTGCCCGGTTCATTGGCCGGCAACTTGACTTCGGCGAAGCCGGCACGCGGACCGGAGCCCAGCAGGCGCAGGTCATTGGCAATTTTCATCAGGGTCACGGCGAGGGTTTTCAGCGCGCCGGACAACGTGGTCAAAGGCTCATGACCGGCCAGTGCGGCGAACTTGTTCGGCGCGGTAATAAACGGCAAACCGGAGAGGGCGGCCAGTTCCGCGGCGATGGCTTCACCGAAGCCGTGGGGTGAATTCAGCCCCGTGCCGACCGCCGTTCCGCCCTGGGCCAGCTCGCAGACCGCGGGCAGTGCGCTGCGGATCGCCCGCTCGGCGTAATCGAGTTGCGCGACGAAGGCCGAGATTTCCTGGCCGAAGCTGATCGGTGTCGCATCCATCATGTGGGTGCGGCCGGTCTTGACCAGTTTCATATGGCGGGCGGACAGCTCGGCCAGCCCGCCGGACAGTTCGCTGATCGCCGGCAGCAAGTGCTGTTGCACGGCCTGGGCGGCCGCGATGTGCATGGCGGTGGGGAAACAGTCGTTGGAACTCTGGGAGCGATTGACGTGATCGTTGGGGTGCACCGGGGACTTGCCGCCGCGCGGGTTGCCGGCCAGCTCGTTGGCGCGACCGGCGATCACTTCGTTGACGTTCATGTTGCTCTGGGTGCCGCTGCCGGTTTGCCAGACCACCAGCGGAAACTGGTCGTCGTGGTCGCCGGCGAGCACTTCGTCGGCCGCCTGCTCGATCAGACGGGCGATATCGGCGGGTACGTCGCCGTTACGATCATTGACCCGTGCCGCGGCTTTCTTGATCAGCGCCAGGGCATGCAACACTGCCAGCGGCATGCGTTCGTTGCCAATGGCGAAGTTGACCAGCGAGCGTTGCGTCTGAGCGCCCCAATAGGCTTCATCCGGGACTTCAACCTCGCCGAGGCTGTCGGTTTCGATACGGCTCATCTTGCTCACTCCTGTAGGTCCGATTGCGCAGTTTAGGCCGTGCTCGACGACCGTGGTTCCATCAGTCTGGATTTGACCATTCAACCCCTCTAAATCAAGTGCGACAAGGCTTGGGGTTGAGCGACACACTTTTTTAGGCGCAGAATGGACGCCCTTGGGGTCTTACCTCGCCAGCTAGAATAGGAAACTCGATGACTCGTCTTCGTGCCATCTGTACCGCCGTTGCTTTGGTCTGCGCCAGCGGCCAGGTTCTTGCCGACACCGCCAGCCATAACGCCAGTGCCGAGGCTTTCCTGACCATGGCGCACGCTGACAAACTGGGCACCCCGGTGTACATGCAAGTACAGCAGATGTTTGCCCAGCGTTTCGAACAGACCAAAGCTCCCGAGTCGAAAAAAGCCTTGCTGGAAACCTACCAGGCCAAGGCCAAGGCCGCTCTGGACCAAGCCATTGGCTGGAACAAGCTGAAGCCGGACATGATCAACCTCTACACCACCAACTTCACCGAGTCCGAGCTCAAGGACCTGGTTGCGTTCTACCAGTCGCCACTGGGCAAGAAAGTCCTGGAAAAAATGCCCCAGCTGACCCAGCAATCGGCCCAGATGACCCAGGCCAAGCTGGAAAGCGCGGTGCCTGTGGTCAACAAGCTGCTGGCTGACATGACCGCCGAGCTGACGCCGAAAGATGCGGCCGCTCCAGCCAAGAAAAAGCCTTAAGCGGAGTACGGTATGACCATGCAACAACGCATCGAATCGACGCTGGCCTTGCTTCAGCCGGAGCATCTGCAGGTGCTGGATGAGAGCCACATGCACAGCCGCGGGTTACAGACCCACTTCAAGGCTGTGGTCGTCAGCACACAGTTCGAAGGCCTGAACCGGGTCAAGCGCCACCAGAAAGTCTACGCCACGCTCGGCGAGCTGATGGGCGAGTTCCATGCGTTGGCGCTGCATACCTACACGCCGGAGGAATGGGCCAGGATCGACGCGGCCCCGGCCTCGCCGACCTGTGCCGGCGGCAGCAAGCACTAAGCACCGGTTTTTTGTTAGAATGCCCAACGCGCCGCTAACCCGGCGCGTTTTTTTTCGCATCCGGTTCACCCCTTACGAGGGTAGCCACCTGGAGATTTACCCATGACACAACAGATTGTCGTGGCGGCACTGTATAAGTTCGTCACCCTGGAAGATTACGTCGCCCTGCGCGAGCCACTGCTGCAAGCGATGGTCGACAACGGCATCAAAGGCACGCTGCTGATTGCCGAAGAAGGCATCAACGGCACCGTGTCCGGTAGCCGCGAAGGCATTGACGGGCTGATGGCCTGGCTCAAGAACGACCCGCGCATGGACGACATCGACCACAAAGAGTCGTACTGCGACGAACAGCCGTTCTACCGCACCAAAGTCAAACTCAAGAAAGAAATCGTCACCCTCGGCGTGGAAGGCGTGGACCCGAACAAAAAGGTCGGCACCTACGTTGATCCGCAAGACTGGAACGCGCTGATCAGCGACCCGGAAGTACTGTTGATCGACACGCGTAACGATTACGAAGTCTCGATCGGTACCTTCGAAGGCGCCATCGACCCGAAAACCACCAGTTTTCGCGAATTTCCCGACTACATCAAAGCCAACTTCGACCCGGCCGTGCACAAGAAGGTCGCGATGTTCTGCACCGGTGGCATCCGTTGCGAGAAAGCGTCGAGCTACATGCTCAGCGAGGGTTTTGGTGAGGTCTACCACCTCAAGGGCGGCATCCTGAAGTACCTCGAAGAGGTGCCGCAGGAAGAAACCAAATGGCAAGGCGACTGCTTTGTGTTCGACAACCGCGTGACGGTGCGCCATGACCTGAGCGAAGGCGACTACGATCAATGTCATGCCTGCCGCACGCCGGTCAGCGTGGAAGACCGCGCGTCCGAGCACTACGTGGCCGGCATCAGTTGCCCGCATTGCTGGGATAAGCTGAGCGAGAAGACCCGTCGCAGCGCCATCGACCGGCAGAAACAGATCGAACTGGCCAAGGCTCGCAACCAGCCTCACCCGATCGGCTACAACTATAAGCAAGCATCCTCCGAGGCCTGAACCATGTCTGCGCGCCTGCTCTATGTGATGGACCCGATGTGTTCCTGGTGCTGGGGGTTCGCCCCGGTGGCCAAGGCGCTGGTCGAGCAGGCGCAAGCCGCAGGCGTGGATGTGCACCTGATCGTGGGAGGTTTGCGCACTGGCAGCGGTTCAGCGCTGGAACCGTCTACCCGTCGCTATATCCTTGAACATTGGCAGGCAGTCACCGAGGCCACCGGGCAGCCGTTCAAGCTCGAAGGCGCGTTGCCCGACGGCTTTGTCTATGACACTGAACCTGCCTGCCGGGCATTGGTGACGGCCCGCAGCCTGGCGCCGGATTGCGCGTGGAAACTGCTCGGGCTGATTCAGCACGCGTTTTATGCCCAGGGTCGCGACGTCACGCAGGCCAGCGTGTTGGTTGAGCTGGCGGAGCAGGCCGGTTTGCCACGCATCGAGTTCGCCGGTGCGTTCGACCGGGCCGATATGCACGCAGCCACCGCTGCCGATTTCACCTGGGTCCAGGACCTGGGCATTGCCGGTTTCCCCACCCTGCTGGCTGAGCGTAACGGCCAACTGGCGCTGTTGACCAATGGCTATCAGCCTTTGAGCGAGTTGTCCCCGCTGCTCGGCCGCTGGCTGGAGCGTGCTGCCTGTGCATGACCTGCCCGACGATGTCGCTACCGCTAAACGTGTCGACCGCCTGAGCTGGGCGGAAATCCGCCGCCTGGCCCTGCATCACAAGAAATCCCTGTGGATCGCCAACGGCGTGGCCGTGCTGGCGACCTTGTGCAGCGTGCCGATTCCCTTGCTCCTGCCGTTGCTGGTGGACGAGGTATTGCTGGGGCACGGTGATGCCGCGCTGAAGATCATGAACCACGCGCTGCCCGAAGGCTGGCAGAAAGCCGCGGGCTACATCGGCCTGATGTTGCTGGTGACCTTGACCCTGCGTTGCACGGCGTTGCTGTTCAACGTGGTGCAGGCGAAATTGTTCGCCGGGTTGGCCAAGGACATCGTCTACCGCATTCGCATACGCCTGATCGAACGGCTCAAGCGTATCTCGCTGGGTGAATACGAAAGCCTGGGCAGCGGCACGGTGACCACGCATCTGGTCACCGACCTCGACACGCTGGACAAATTCGTCGGTGAAACCCTCAGCCGTTTCCTCGTGGCCATGCTGACCCTGGTTGGCACTGCCGGCATCCTGATGTGGATGCACTGGAAACTGGCGCTGCTGATTCTGTTGTTCAACCCTTTGGTGATCTACGCCACGGTGCAGTTGGGCAAGCGGGTCAAGCACCTGAAGAAACTCGAGAACGACAGCACTTCGCGCTTTACCCAGGCGCTGACCGAAACGCTGGATGCCATCCAGGAAGTTCGCGCCGGCAACCGTCAGGGGTTTTTCCTCGGGCGCCTGGGCCAGCGTGCCCGGGATGTGCGCGATTATGCGGTGAATTCGCAGTGGAAAACCGACGCATCGAACCGGGCCAGCGGATTGCTGTTCCAGTTCGGCATCGATATTTTCCGGGCTGCGGCGATGCTCACGGTGTTGTTCTCCGACCTGTCCATTGGCCAGATGCTCGCGGTGTTCAGCTACCTGTGGTTCATGATCGGTCCGGTGGAACAACTGCTGAACCTGCAATACGCCTACTACGCTGCCGGCGGTGCACTGTCGCGGATCAACGAACTGCTGTCCCGCGCCGACGAACCCGAGTACCCGGGCGGAGTCGACCCGTTCATCGGTCGCGAAACCGTCGGGATCGAGGTTCAGGGCTTGAGCTTCGGCTACGGTGACGAACTGGTGCTGAGCCAGATGAATCTTTCCATCGCTCCCGGCGAAAAAGTCGCGATCGTCGGCGCCAGCGGCGGCGGCAAGAGCACTCTGGTGCAACTGCTGCTGGGCTTGTACACGCCCTTGGCCGGGACCATTCGTTTTGGTGGTTCGACCCAGCAAGAGATCGGCCTGGAAACCGTGCGGGAAAATGTCGCTGTGGTCCTGCAACACCCGGCGCTGTTCAACGACACCATCCGGGCCAACCTGACCATGGGTCGTGAACGCAGTGACGAGGCCTGCTGGCAGGCACTGGAAATCGCCCAACTGCACAACACGGTCCGGGATTTGCCCAATGGCCTGGACAGCATCGTCGGGCGCTCCGGCGTGCGTTTATCTGGCGGGCAGCGCCAGCGCTTGGCCATTGCACGGATGGTGCTGGCCGAACCGAAAGTGGTGATCCTCGACGAAGCGACTTCGGCGCTGGATGCCGCCACCGAGTACAACCTGCACCAGGCACTGGCGCGGTTCCTGAGCAACCGCACCACGTTGATCATTGCTCACCGTCTTTCGGCGGTAAAACAGGCCGACCGGGTGCTGGTGTTCGATGGCGGGCAGATCGCAGAGGATGGCGATCATCAGCAACTGATTGCCGACGGTGGACTGTACGCCAAGCTTTATGGTCATTTGCAGCGGTTGTAGCGAGACGACATCAAGGTTGCAGGGCGCCACTTCAAAACTAAAAAAACATCATCGCGACCGAACTCGATGGCCGCGATACTCCCTCCCGGCATAGCTTATCGCTTGCCGGGACCGGAATCGCAACCTAGTCTAGCTAAAGCGATTTCGTCCGGAAGACGAGCTAGCGGTGCTAAATCAAGGGACCTCATGAATCAAACGCGGACTCTCGGAACGCCACGGTTGTTGGGCATCGTCTGGCCATTTATCGCCGTTGTGTTGTTTCAAGCCTTGTTGGGCGGCGTTAGCCTTTATGTGCTGTCGGCGGTTCGCGGCTATGTTGCCGGCGAAAGCCTCTGGTCCAAGGGCCAGAAAGACGCCATCTATTACCTCAATCTCTACGCCGACAGTGGCGACGAAGCGATTTTTCATAAATACCAGAACGCCATTTCCGTGCCTCAGGGCGGGCATGAGTTGCGTGTGGCGCTGGATAGTCAGCCGCCGGACATCGAGGCCGCACGTGTGGCGATTCTCAAGGGCGGCAATCATCCTGACGATGTCGCCAGCCTGATTTGGCTGTACCTCAACTTTCGTCACTTCAGTTACCTCGAAAAAGCCATCGACCTCTGGACCGTGGGTGATGCCTATCTGGTCCAACTCGATGGCGTTGCGCGGGACATGCATCAGCACATCACCTCCAGCCCGGCCTCCGGTGCGGATGTGCAGCGCTGGAAGGAGCAGATTTTCGCCATCAACGACGGCGTGACGCCGGCGGCGAAGGCATTCAGCGATGCCCTGGGTGAAGGCTCGCGGATGATTCTGCGTCTGTTGTTGGTGACGAATCTGGCCACCGCCCTGGGCCTGATTGCATTGGCCTTGATGCGCACTCGTAAGCTGCTCAAGCAGCGTCATGCCTTCGCCGATGCACTGCAACTGGAGAAGGAGCGGGCGCAGATCACCCTGCAATCAATTGGCGACGGCGTGATCACCACGGACGTTTCCGGTGCTATTGCCTACATGAATCCGGCGGCCGAGGCGTTGACCCACTGGAAGGCCGAGCAGGCGACAGGATTGCCGCTGGCGGCGCTGTTCAACCTGCTGGATGAAAATGCGCAGACCGATGGTTTCACCCTGATCGAGCATATTCTCAGCGGCCAGCTAAGTGGCGGCAGTGAGCACTCAAGGCTGATTCAGCGCCTGGACGGCAGCACGGTGTCGGTCACATTGGTGGGTGCGCCAATCCGCAATGCTGGCAAAGTCAGCGGGACGGTGCTGGTGCTGCATGACATGACCCAGGAGCGGCAATACATCGCCAATCTGTCGTGGCAGGCGACCCACGATGCCTTGACCGGGCTCGCCAACCGCCGCGAGTTCGAATATCGCCTGGAGCAGGCGCTGCACAACCTGACCCGCTACCCGGGGCGACATGCCCTGATGTTCCTCGATCTGGATCAATTCAAACTGGTAAACGATACCTGCGGTCACGCGGCGGGCGATGAATTGTTGCGGCATATCTGTGCCTTGTTGCAATCGGGGCTGCGCGAAGGCGATACCCTGGCGCGCCTTGGCGGCGACGAGTTCGGCATCCTGCTGGAGAACTGCGCACCGGAAGCAGCGGAGAAAATTGCCGAGAGCCTGCGCCAGACTGTGCAGAATCTGCATTTTGTCTGGAAGGGCCGGCCTTTCGTCACCACTGTCAGTATCGGGCTGGTCCATGTCGCGCAGAATCCGACGACGCTCGAAGCCTCGCTGCGTGCTGCCGACATGGCGTGCTACATGGCCAAGGAAAAGGGGCGGAACCGGGTCCAGGTCTATCATCCGGATGACTCGGAGTTGTCCCTGCGCTTCGGCGAAATGGCCTGGGTGCAGCGTTTGCACATGGCGCTGGAGGAGGACCGCTTTTGCCTGTACGCCCAGGAAATTGCCCCCTTGGGCCATATCGGTCAGGACGGCGGGCACATTGAAATTCTGCTGCGATTGCACGATGAAGCCGGGCGGATGATCTTGCCCGACAGTTTCATACCGGCTGCCGAGCGTTATGGCTTGATGATCTCGCTTGATCGTTGGGTTGTGCAGAACGTGTTCAAGATCATTGCCCAATGCCGGACCGGGCAAGACCATGGACCGTTGGCCATGTGTGCGATCAATCTGTCAGGCACGACGATCGGGGATGAGGCGTTCCTGGATTTCCTGCGCCAACAGTTTGTGACGTATTCGATTCCGCCTGAAATGATTTGTTTTGAAATTACCGAGACCAGTGCTATTTCAAATCTTGGCAGCGCCATCCGATTCATTAATGAACTCAAAGGCTTAGGATGCCATTTTTCACTGGATGATTTTTGTGCCGGAATGTCCTCATTCGCGTATCTGAAACATTTGCCTGTAGACTTCCTGAAGATCGACGGGAGTTTCGTAAAGGATATGCTGGACGACCCGATTAACCGAGCCATGGTCGAAGTGATCAACCATATCGGTCATGTCATGGGTAAGCGCACGATTGCCGAGTTTGTCGAATCGCCCCAGATCGAGCAGGCATTGCTTGAGATCGGGGTGGATTACGCTCAAGGGTATGTGATTGAACGCCCGCATCTGTTTACCAGCGATAGCTTGCTGAGTCGTCCCGCCAGGCCCCAACCGATATTGTTCAAGGCGCCTGGCACGTTCCGTTGAAACTCCTGCCGGTCTTACAATCACAATCAAAAGGAGCTCGACAGTGATCGACACATTCAACCGAACCGGACCGCTCATGGAAGCTGCAAGTTATCCTGCCTGGGCCCAGCGCCTGATCCAGGATTGCAGCGAGAGCAAGCGCCGGGTTGTCGAACACGAACTGTACCAACGCATGCGAGACAACAGACTCAGTGCGAAGACCATGCGCCAGTACCTGATCGGTGGCTGGCCGGTGGTCGAACAGTTCGCGTTGTATATGGCACAAAACCTGACCAAGACCCGCTTTGCCCGTCATCCCGGCGAAGATATGGCCCGCCGCTGGCTGATGCGTAATATCCGCGTCGAATTGAACCACGCCGATTACTGGGTGCACTGGAGTCGCGCGCACGGTGTCAGCCTGGAAGACCTGCAGGCACAGCAGGTTGCGCCGGAGCTTCACGCCTTGAGCCATTGGTGTTGGCACACCAGTTCAGCCGACTCGCTGATCGTGGCGATTGCCGCCACCAACTACGCCATCGAAGGGGCGACCGGGGAATGGTCGGCGATCGTTTGTTCCAACGGTATCTACGCCGCCTCGTTCCCCGAGGAAGATCGCAAGCGGGCGATGAAGTGGCTGAAGATGCACGCCCAGTACGACGATGCCCATCCATGGGAAGCCCTGGAAATCATTTGCACATTGGCGGGCACCAACCCGAGCAAATCCCTGCAGATGGAGTTACGCCAGGCTGTTTGCAAGAGCTACGACTACATGTACCTGTTTCTTGAGCGTTGCATGCAGTTGGAGCACGCAGAGAGAGCGCCGGTCTTTCGTGAACGGATGGCACTGGTTGAGAGCTGATTCAACGTCTGCTTGAAAACTGTGGGAGCGGGCTTGCTCGCGAAGGCGGAATATCAGTGACATCCATGCCACCTGATACACCGCCTTCGCGAGCAAGCCCGCTCCCACATTGTCTTGTGTCGTGGCGAATGGCTCAGCCCGCCATCTCCAGCCGGTTACGACCTTCGCGCTTGGCCACATACAGCGCGCTGTCTGCCCGTCGCAACAGGCTTTCGGCAGACTCGCCGGGCAACAGGGTCGAACAGCCGAGGCTGACCGTCAGCAAGATCGTATGAGCATCGGCCAGGTATTCTTCAGACTGCACTGCAAACCGCAGCCGTTCACCGACCATGGCCGCGGCCTCGCGGCTGGTGTTCGACAGCAGGATCAGGAACTCTTCACCGCCATAGCGGAACACCATGTCCACGTTGCGCAACTGATGTTTGATCGAGGCAGCGACCGCCTTGAGCACGTGATCGCCAGTGCTGTGGCCATGGATGTCATTGACTTGCTTGAAATGATCGATGTCCAGCATCAGCACCGACAACGGTTGCAGATGGCGCCGGGACAGCTCGATTTCCCTTTGCAGCGTCTGGTCCATGGCGATGCGGTTACCGGTGCCCGTCAATGGGTCGCGCAGTGCGCTTTGGGTGGCGGTACGGTAAAGCAGCGCGTTGCGCATCGGGAAAAGCAGCGCGGCCAGCAGTGATTCGAGATGACCCTGTTCCTGTTCGCTGAAACGCTGATTGCGGCGAAAAACCAGCTCGCCCAAGTGCTCGCCTTCGTGACTGAGGCTGTAACTGATGGAATGGTGGCCGCGCTGGCCAAACTCCAGGCGCAGGTCGCTGCTCTTGTGTTGGTAGATCAAGGCGTCCAGCGGCACCAATCGTTGAATCTCGCGATAGAACGTTCCGAGAATGCGTTGCGGCTCCAGACTGGTTTGCAGCTGCAGGCTCAGTTGCTGGCGCATTTGCGCAAGGCTGACAGGCCTTTCCAGAATAGGCGGCTGCTGACCAAAGCCCAGGCGCTGCAATTTGGCGCTATCGAAGTCAATTGCGTTGGTCTGGGAGGGTGGTTTCATAAGGCGTGCGCCCCTAAGCAGTAAGGCTGTCTTACAAGCAGGGTGAGAGCGGCTTAGGGCTGCGCGTCGTACTGGTCCGTCAGTCCCGTAGGACATTTCGTACAAGTTTAATCCGCTTTGTGGAAGATGAGTAACGTCTGCACTCAAGCTTCACCCCCTCGTCTGCTTTCACGTTGCGTGTTTGAGCAAACTTAGAGCGAAAGTCGTGCCATTCGGTTCATCTGGATAAAATACGTATTAAATCAATCGGTTGTTGTTTGACTTTGGCCTGTAAGGCGATACGTGTGACGTTTGATTGACAGGTGCCTGGCCTGAATTGGAGGGGCTTCAAGTGCCGCGGCGGGAAGCCGGCGCGGCAACAAAAAAGCGACGTGCGGTCGTTACTGGGCGTCGAACGCCTGGCCATTGATGCCGGTGCTGTCCGGGCCCATCAGGTAAAGGTAGACCGGCATGATCTCCTCGGGCGTCGGGTTGTTCAGTGGGTTTTCGCCCGGGTAGGCCTGGGCGCGCATACTGGTGCGGGTAGCGCCCGGGTTGATGCTGTTGGAACGTACCGGGGCCACGGTGTCGACTTCGTCAGCCAGGGTTTGCATCAGGCCTTCGGTGGCGAATTTGGAGACGCCGTAAGCGCCCCAATACGCACGTCCCTTGCGGCCGACGCTGCTGGAAGTGAACACCACCGAGGCATCCTGCGACAGCTTGAGCAGCGGCAGCAGCGTGCTGGTGAGCATGAACATGGCATTGACATTGACTTGCATGACGCGCATGAAGTTTTCGCCGGACAACTGTTCGATCGGCGTGCGCGGGCCAATGATCGAAGCGTTGTGCAACAAGCCGTCGAGATGACCGAATTCGGTTTCGATCATCGCAGCCAGCTCATCGTATTGATGGGGCAGGGCGGTTTCCAGGTTGAACGGGATTACCGCCGGTTGTGGATGGCCGGCGGCTTCGATTTCGTCGTAGACCTGGGACAGGTTGGCTTCTGTCTTGCCCAGCAGCAGCACGGTTGCGCCGTGGGCTGCGTAGGTTTTTGCTGCGGCGGCACCGATGCCGCGACCGGCGCCGGTGACGAGGATGACCCGATCCTTGAGCAGTTCAGGGCGGGCGGAATAATCGAACATAAAAAACCTCAACAAATCAGGGTTCAGGCGACCGTTGCACGATCACTGTAGGAGCGAGCTTGCTCGCGATGGTCGTTAACGCTTACGCGAAAAGCCTGACTGCCTGCGGCGTTCTCAGGTGTTTCGCGAGCAAGCTCGCTCCTACAGAGGTCAACGACAGACTCAGCAACTACAGAGGGCGCTATCCAAAACCTTGCGCAACTCCAGAGGATGATCGACCACTACGTCCGCCCCCCAATTTCGCGGGTTGTCATCCGGGTGGATGTAGCCGAAGGTCACGGCGGCAGTCCTGGTTCCGGCATCACGGCCCGACTCGATGTCGCGCAAGTCATCACCTACGAACAGCACGCTGGCCGGGTCTAGGTCGAGCATCTTGCACGCGAGGATCAGTGGCTCTGGATCGGGTTTGCTGTTCTTCACGTGATCCGGGCAGATCAGCAGCGCCGAACGCTCGGCCAGCCCCAGTTGCTGCATGATCGGCTCGGCAAACCGCAGTGGCTTGTTGGTGACCACGCCCCAGATCAGGTTGGCTTTCTCGATATCGGCGAGCAATTCAGCCATGCCGTCGAACAGCTTGCTGTGAACGGCACAACCCACGAGGTAGCGCTCCAGGAACTCCTGGCGCAATTCCTCGAAGCCCGGCGATTCCGGGTCCATGGCGAAGGTCACGGCGACCATTGCCCGGGCGCCGCCGGAAATCTCGTCGCGGATGTGCTTGTCGTTCATCGGTGGCAATCCGCGGTCGGCACGCATCGCCTGGCAGATCGCAATGAAGTCCGGCGCGGTGTCGAGCAGGGTGCCGTCCATGTCGAAAAGAACTGCTCTGATTGGCATCGGCTTACTCCTCGCGCAGGGTCTGGATCATGTAATTGACGTCCACGTCTGAGGCCAGCTTGTAGTGCTTGGTCAGCGGGTTGTAGGTCAGGCCGATGATGTCCTTGACGGTCAGGCCGGCCATGCGGCTCCAGGCACCGAGCTCGGAAGGGCGGATGAATTTCTTGAAGTCGTGGGTGCCGCGCGGCAGCAACTTCATGATGTATTCGGCGCCGACGATGGCGAACAGGTACGCCTTCGGGTTGCGGTTGATGGTCGAGAAGAACACCTGGCCGCCGGGCTTGACCATGCGGAAGCAGGCGCGGATGACCGACGACGGATCCGGCACGTGCTCGAGCATTTCCAGGCAGGTGACCACGTCGAACTGCTCGGGCATTTCCTCGGCCAGGGCTTCGGCGGTGATCTGCCGGTATTCGACGTTGACGCCCGACTCCAGTTGATGCAACTGGGCAACCGCCAACGGCGCTTCACCCATATCGATACCCATGACGGTCGCGCCGCGCTGGGCCATGGCTTCGCTGAGGATGCCGCCGCCGCAACCGACGTCGAGGACCTTTTTACCGGCCAGATTGACCCGCTCGTCAATCCAGTTGACTCGCAGCGGGTTGATGTCGTGCAGCGGTTTGAATTCGCTTTCGCGGTCCCACCAGCGATGGGCCAGGGCTTCGAATTTGGCGATTTCGGCGTAGTCGACGTTGCTCATGGTTTAAGTCCTCTAAAACTTGAAAATTCCTGTTGCCCCGGATTGTGCTCCAGGGTGCTTACGATTCGGTACGGCCGCTGATGCGCTTGCCCCAATTCTTCGCAGCAGCGCCTAGCTGTTGTTCATCGAGGCGTGTCAGGCGACGGTCATCGAGCAACTGCTTGCCGGCAACCCAAAGGTGTTTCACGCAGTCGCGGCCGGTGGCGTATATAAGCTGCGAAACCGGGTCGTAGACCGGTTGCTGGGCCAGGCCGGAAAGGTCGAAAGCCACCATGTCCGCCGCCTTGCCGATTTCCAGTGAGCCGACGTCGGCCTCGATACCCAGTGCCCGGGCGCCGTTGAGAGTGGCCATGCGCAAGGCACGATGGGCATCCAGCGCGGTAGCCGAGCCGGCGACAGCCTTGGCCAGCAAGGCCGCGGTGCGGGTTTCGCCGAGCAGGTCCAGGTCATTGTTGCTCGCCGCGCCATCGGTGCCGACTGCGACATTCACCCCGGCCTGCCACAAACGCTCGACCGGGCAGAACCCGCTGGCCAGCTTCAGGTTCGACTCCGGGCAATGAATCACATTGCTGTTGCTTTCTACCAGCAGCGCCAGGTCTTCATCGCTGATCTGGGTCATGTGAACCGCCTGGAAGCGCGGCCCCAACAAGCCCAGGCGCGCCAGGCGGGCCAGTGGGCGTTCACCGCGCTGCTCGACCGATTGCTGCACTTCGAAAGCGGTTTCATGCACGTGCATGTGGATCGAGGCGTCCAGTTCTTCGGCGATCACCCGGATTTTTTCCAGGTTTTCGTCGCCTACGGTGTAGGGTGCATGGGGACCGAAAGTGATTTTGATGCGCTCGTGGTGCTTGAGATCGCCAAACAGTTCGACGCCCTGACGAATGGCTTCATCCGCGGTAGCGGCGCCCGGAATGGGGAAGTCGAGGATCGGAATCGCGATCTGCGCGCGAATGCCGCTGTTGTGCACGCGCTCGCTGGCAACCTTCGGGAAGAAATACATGTCAGAGAAACAGGTGATGCCGCCTTTGATCTGTTCGGCGATGGCCAGGTCGGTGCCGTCGCGTACGAATGATTCATCGACCCACTTGGCTTCGGCTGGCCAGATGTGATTTTCCAGCCAGGTCATCAATGGCAGGTCATCGGCCAGGCCACGGAACAGCGTCATCGCCGCGTGCCCGTGGGCATTGATCAGGCCGGGGCTGAGCAACATGTCGGGCAATTCGCGGGTTTCGCTTGAGTTAAGCTTCAGAGCGGCGGAACGTGGGCCGATAAACACGATGCGTCCATCACGGATGCCCACGCCATGTTCTTTGAGGACAACACCAGCGGGTTCGACGGGTACCAGCCAGGTCGGCAGCAATAACAGGTCGAGCGCAGCGGCAGTGTTCGGCATCGAGGGTCGGTTCCAGTGCTTTTGTAAAGGATGGCGAAGTATACCCGAGCGTCTTCGCGGGGGGATCGCTATAATCGGCGGCTTTTGTTCATGAGTGCGGGGTGAGGGATGCGCGATCGACTGTTGGCTGCGGAAAAGGTAAAGGCCATCGATTGGCGTGATGGCGCTCTCCATCTGCTGGATCAGCGTATTTTGCCGTTCGAGGAAACCTGGATCGCCTACACCAGCGCAGCCGGTGTGGCCGAAGCCATTCGCTCGATGGTGGTGCGTGGCGCACCGGCCATCGGCATCAGTGCCGCCTATGGCATCGTGCTCGCGGCCCGTGCCCGGATTGCCGAAGGTGGCGACTGGTACGCCGCGCTGGAAGAGGATTTTGCGCTGCTGGCCGATTCCCGTCCCACTGCGGTCAATCTGTTTTGGGCGCTGGGGCGCATGCATGATCGGCTCGATCGCCTGAAAGACAATGCCGATCCGCTTGAGGTGCTGGAGGCCGAGGCCATCGCCATTCACGAAAGTGATCGCGAAGCCAATCTGACCATGGCGCAACTGGGTGTCGACCTGATCCGCAAGCATCAGGGCAACGCGCAGGCGATCCTGACCCACTGCAACACGGGTGCGCTGGCCACGGGCGGCTTTGGCACGGCGCTGGGGGTGATTCGTGGTGCATTCATCGAGGGCATGGTCGAGCAGGTCTATGTCGACGAAACCCGCCCATGGCTGCAGGGTTCGCGGCTGACCGCGTGGGAACTGGCCAATGAAGGCATTCCCGTGACCCTCAATGTCGATTCCGCCGCGGCGCATATCATGAAGACCAAGGGCCCTACCTGGGTCATCGTCGGCGCTGACCGGATCACTGCCAATGGCGACGTGGCCAACAAGATCGGTACCTATCAACTGGCCGTCAACGCCATGCACCACGGCGTGCGCTTCATGGTGGTGGCGCCGAGTTCGACCATCGACATGAACCTGGCCAGCGGCGATGACATTCCGATTGAGGAGCGTGATGGTCGCGAGTTGCTGGAGGTCGGTGGCAAGCGGGTGGGCGCGGATGTCGAAGCATTCAATCCGGTGTTCGATGTGACGCCGGCGGACCTGATCGATGCGATCGTCACTGAAAAAGGCATCGTCGAGCGTCCGGATACGGCGAAGATGGCTCAGTTGATGTGCCGCAAGCGCCTGCATTAAGGCTCTTTGGCGACAGATAAATTGTATTCGCGAGCAAGCCCGCTCCCACATTGGACCAAGTCGGTCGCAAAATTTGTATGCGACGCCGATCCGGTGTGGGAGCGGGCTTGCTCGCGAAGAGGTCCGCAAAGTCAACAAATCAGCCAGAATCGAGCCTGAAATCTGCATTCATCAAGCCTCTAAGCCCCTCTCGTCCTCTTCAAGCCTGTCATCGGTCAACTAACTACTCTCCATGCGCATCTAGGGGATAGGTGCGTGGCGGCTCTTGTGATAACATCCGGCGGTTTCCAGGGTTGCCCCAAGTGGCGACCCGTACTGCGCAGATCCATGGCATAACTCGTTGATTTGTCGTAAGTCGGTGCATGGCAATCAGCCTGTATCGGCGAGCTTCGTTGGTCCCATATGGATGTGACGAAGTTTCACCAGAAAAAGGAATCAGGCTTCTCATGGGCGAACTGGCCAAAGAAATCCTCCCGGTCAATATCGAAGACGAGCTGAAGCAGTCCTACCTCGACTACGCGATGAGCGTAATTGTCGGGCGGGCACTGCCGGATGCGCGCGATGGCTTGAAGCCCGTGCACCGGCGCGTGCTGTTCGCGATGAGCGAGCTGGGCAACGACTTCAACAAGCCGTACAAGAAATCTGCCCGTGTTGTCGGTGACGTGATCGGTAAGTATCACCCGCACGGTGATACCGCGGTGTACGACACCATCGTTCGGATGGCGCAGCCATTCTCCCTGCGCTACCTGCTGGTAGACGGCCAAGGCAACTTCGGTTCGGTGGACGGCGACAACGCCGCGGCCATGCGATACACCGAAGTGCGCATGACCAAGCTGGCGCACGAGCTGCTGGCTGACCTGCACAAGGAAACCGTGGACTGGGTGCCGAACTACGACGGCACCGAGATGATCCCGGCGGTCATGCCGACCCGTATTCCCAACCTGTTGGTCAACGGCTCCAGCGGTATCGCCGTGGGCATGGCGACCAACATTCCGCCGCACAACCTCGGTGAAGTCATCGACGGTTGCCTGGCGCTCATCGACAATCCCGAGCTGACCGTCGATGAACTGATGCAATACATTCCCGGTCCGGACTTCCCGACCGCCGCGATCATCAACGGTCGCGCGGGCATCATCGAAGCCTACCGCACCGGTCGCGGGCGCATTTACATGCGTGCCCGCTCGATGATCGAAGACATCGACAAGGTCGGTGGCCGTCAGCAGATCGTCATCACCGAACTCCCATACCAGCTGAACAAGGCGCGTCTGATCGAGAAGATCGCCGAGCTGGTCAAGGAGAAGAAGCTTGAAGGCATCACCGAGCTGCGCGACGAGTCCGACAAGGACGGTATGCGCGTCGTGATCGAGCTGCGTCGCGGCGAAGTGCCAGAGGTCATCCTCAACAACCTCTACGCCCAGACCCAGCTGCAAGCGGTGTTCGGTATCAACATCGTCGCGCTGATCGATGGCCGTCCGCGGATCCTGAACCTCAAGGATTTGCTGGAAGCCTTCGTCCGTCACCGTCGCGAAGTGGTTACCCGTCGTACCGTGTTCGAACTGCGCAAGGCGCGCGAGCGTGGTCACATCCTTGAAGGTCAAGCCGTTGCCCTGTCGAACATCGACCCGGTCATCGCCCTGATCAAGGCCTCGCCAACGCCGTCGGAAGCCAAGGAAGCGCTGGTCAGCACGCCTTGGGAGTCCTCGGCTGTGGTGGCGATGGTTGAACGTGCCGGCGCCGATTCGTGCCGTCCGGAAAACCTCGATCCGCAATACGGTCTGCGCGACGGCAAGTACTTCCTGTCGCCAGAACAGGCGCAAGCCATTCTGGAACTGCGTCTGCACCGCCTGACCGGTCTGGAACACGAAAAACTGCTGGCCGAGTATCAAGAGATCCTCAACCAGATCGGCGAGCTGATCCGCATCCTCAACAGCGCCACGCGCCTGATGGAAGTGATCCGCGAAGAGCTGGAAGTGATTCGCGCCGAATACGGCGACGTACGTCGTACCGAGATCCTCGATGCCCGACTCGACCTGACCCTGGGTGACATGATCCCGGAAGAAGAGCGCGTCGTGACCATTTCCCACGGTGGCTACGCCAAGACCCAGCCGCTGGCTGCGTACCAGGCCCAGCGTCGTGGTGGTAAAGGCAAGTCGGCGACCGGCGTCAAGGATGAGGACTACATCGCTCACCTGCTGGTTGCCAACAGCCACACCACGCTGCTGCTGTTCTCCAGCAAGGGCAAGGTGTACTGGCTGAAAACCTACGAAATCCCCGAGGCATCCCGCGCTGCCCGTGGTCGTCCGCTGGTCAACCTGCTGCCGCTGGACGACGGTGAGTACATCACCACCATGCTGCCGGTCGAGGAATACACCGAAGGTCACTACATCTTCATGGCCACCGCCAATGGCACCGTGAAGAAGACCCCGCTGGAATCCTTCAGCCGTCAACGCAGCGTCGGCCTGATCGCGCTGGAGCTGGACGAAGGCGACGTGCTGATTTCCGCGGCCATCACCGATGGCGAGCGCGAAGTGATGCTGTTCTCCGATGGCGGCAAGGTCACCCGCTTCAGGGAATCCGACGTTCGCGCCATGGGCCGTACCGCCCGCGGTGTGCGCGGCATGCGTCTGCCGGAAGGCCAGAAGCTGATTTCCATGCTGATCCCGGAAGAAGGCAGCCAGATCCTCACCGCTTCCGAGCGTGGTTTTGGCAAGCGCACGGCGATCACCGAGTTCCCTGAGTACAAGCGTGGCGGTCAGGGCGTTATCGCCATGGTCAGCAACGAGCGTAACGGCCGCCTGGTCGGTGCGGTTCAGGTGCTCGACGGCGAGGAAATCATGCTGATTTCCGACCAGGGCACCCTGGTGCGCACCCGTGTCGACGAAGTGTCCAGCCTGGGTCGTAACACCCAGGGCGTGACCCTGATCAAGCTGGCCAATGACGAAACGCTGGTCGGGCTGGAGCGGGTTCAGGAGCCGTCGGAAGTCGAGGGTGAAGAGCTGGAAGGCGAAGAGGGTGAAGGGTTTGTCGGTGAAGTCGTGATTGACGACGTTGCCGAAGACCAGCAACTCGACGCCGCCGCTGATGAAGAGCCACAAGAGTAAGTGGATATGAGGGGGCGGATGAAAATTCGCCCCCTTGTTGTTTGTGAGGTCCCCCTGTAGGAGCGAGCTCGCTCGCGATGGTCGTCAACGATGACGCGGGTTTTCTGATTAAACGCGGTGTCTTCAAGTCCATCGCGAGCAAGCTCGCTCCTACAGTAGATCGCTCCCATGCTATTGCGTGGGAGTGATCACGGCGTTTTTATTGCGTGATACCCCCAAATCAGAGCGAGATTGGATGTGAGCAAGAGAGCCTATAACTTCTGTGCCGGTCCTGCGGCGCTTCCCGAAGCTGTCCTGCAGCGCGCCCAGGGTGAACTCCTCGACTGGCACGGCAAGGGTCTGTCGGTCATGGAAATGAGCCATCGCAGTGATGAGTTCGTGTCCATCGCCACCAAGGCCGAGCAGGATCTGCGTGATCTGCTGAATATCCCCTCGAACTATAAAGTGCTGTTTCTGCAAGGTGGCGCCAGCCAGCAATTTGCTCAGATTCCTCTGAACCTGTTGCCGGAAAACGGCTCGGCCGACTATATCGATACCGGTATCTGGTCGCAGAAAGCCATCGAAGAAGCTTCGCGCTATGGCCACGTCAACGTAGCCGGCACCGCCAAGCCTTACGACTATTTCGCCATTCCCGGCCAGAACGAATGGAAGCTGTCGAAAGACGCGGCCTACGTCCACTACGCGCCGAACGAAACCATCGGCGGTCTGGAGTTCCAGTGGATTCCGGAGACCGGTGATGTTCCGCTGGTCGCCGACATGTCTTCGGACATCCTGTCGCGTCCGATCGATGTTTCGCGTTTCGGCATGATCTACGCCGGCGCCCAGAAAAACATCGGCCCGAGCGGTATCGTCGTCAACATCGTTCGCGAAGACCTGCTGGGCAAGGCTCGTTCCCTGTGCCCGACTATGCTCAACTATAAGATCGCGGCCGATAACGGTTCGATGTACAACACCCCGCCGACCCTGGCGTGGTATTTGTCCGGCCTGGTGTTCGAGTGGCTGAAGGAGCAGGGCGGCGTCGAGGCCATCGGCAAGCTCAACGAAGTCAAGCAGCGCACGCTGTATGGCTTCATCGATGCCAGCGGCCTGTACAGCAACCCGATCAACAAGTCGGACCGCTCGTGGATGAACGTGCCGTTCCGCCTGGCTGATGATCGTCTGGACAAGCCGTTCCTGGCCGGTGCCGACGAGCGTGGCCTGTTGAACCTCAAGGGCCACCGTTCGGTGGGCGGCATGCGCGCCTCCATCTATAACGCCGTCGACATCAACGCCGTCAACGCGCTGGTTTCGTACATGGCAGAGTTCGAGAAGGAACACGGCTAATGTCTGAGCAAGAACTCAAGGCACTGCGCCTGCGCATTGATGCCCTGGACGAAAAGGTCCTGGAGCTGATCAGTGAGCGTGCGCGCTGCGCCCAGGAAGTCGCGCGAGTAAAGATGGCCTCGCTGGCCGAAGGCGAAGTGCCGGTGTTCTATCGTCCCGAGCGTGAAGCTCAGGTGCTCAAGCGTGTCATGGAGCGTAACCAGGGGCCGCTGGGCAACGAAGAGATGGCGCGGTTGTTCCGTGAAATCATGTCCTCCTGCCTGGCGCTCGAGCAGCCGCTTAAAGTGGCTTACCTCGGCCCTGAAGGCACCTTCACCCAGGCGGCGGCCATGAAGCACTTCGGCCACGCCGTGATCAGCAAGCCGATGGCGGCGATCGACGAGGTGTTCCGTGAAGTGGCGGCCGGTGCGGTGAACTTTGGCGTGGTGCCGGTGGAAAACTCCACCGAGGGCGCGGTCAACCACACCCTCGACAGCTTCCTCGAACACGACATGGTGATCTGCGGTGAAGTCGAGCTGCGTATCCACCATCACCTGTTGGTCGGTGAAAACACCAAGACCGACAGCATCAGCCGCATTTACTCCCACGCCCAGTCACTGGCGCAGTGCCGCAAGTGGCTGGACGCCCATTACCCGAATGTCGAACGCGTGGCGGTGTCCAGCAACGCTGAAGCGGCCAAGCGGGTCAAGGGTGAGTGGAACTCGGCGGCGATTGCCGGCGACATGGCGGCCGGTCTGTACGGGCTGACCCGTTTGGCCGAGAAGATCGAGGACCGCCCGGATAACTCCACGCGCTTCCTCATGATCGGCAACCAGGAAGTGCCGCCAACCGGCGACGACAAGACATCCATCATCGTTTCGATGAGCAATAAACCGGGTGCGCTTCATGAGCTGCTGGTGCCGTTCCACGACAACGGCATCGACCTGACACGAATCGAGACTCGACCATCGCGCAGCGGTAAATGGACCTACGTGTTCTTCATCGATTTCGTCGGTCATCATCGCGACCCGCTGGTCAAGGGTGTGCTGGAAAAGATCAGTCAGGAAGCAGTAGCACTCAAGGTGCTGGGTTCCTACCCGAAAGCAGTTCTCTAAGGGGCGGTAGCATATGAGTGGCAATTTCCTCGCTCTGGCTCAGCCGGGCGTGCAACAACTTTCGCCTTACGTTCCGGGCAAGCCCGTGGACGAACTGGCACGTGAGCTGGATCTCGATCCGGCCAGCATCGTCAAACTGGCGAGCAACGAAAACCCGCTGGGCGCCGGCCCCAAGGCGCTGGCGGCCATACGCGATGCGCTGGCCGAGCTGACCCGCTATCCGGACGGCAACGGTTTTGCGCTCAAGACCCTGCTGGCTGAGCAGTGTCGTGTAGAGCTGAATCAAGTGACGCTGGGCAATGGCTCCAACGACATTCTTGAGTTGGTGGCCCGTGCTTATCTGGCACCGGGCCTGAATGCCGTGTTCAGCGAGCATGCGTTTGCGGTCTACCCGATTGCCACTCAGGCTGTCGGCGCAGAGGCCAAGGTGGTCCCGGCCAAGGATTGGGGGCATGACCTGCCTGCAATGCTGGCAGCCATCGACGCCAACACCCGCGTGGTGTTCATCGCCAACCCGAACAACCCGACCGGGACCTGGTTCGACGCCGAGGCGCTGGACGAGTTTCTGCAGGATGTTCCGGAGCACGTGCTGGTGGTGCTGGACGAGGCCTACATCGAGTACGCCGAAGGCAGCGACATGCCGGATGGCCTGGACTTCCTGGCGGCTTATCCGAACCTGCTGGTTTCCCGGACATTCTCCAAGGCTTATGGCCTGGCAGCACTGCGTGTGGGTTATGGCTTGTCGACGCCGGTAGTTGCCGATGTGCTGAACCGCGTACGCCAGCCGTTCAACGTCAACAGCCTGGCCCTGGCTGCTTCCTGTGCGGCGTTGAAGGATGAAGAATATCTGGCGCAGAGCCGTCAGTTGAACGAGTCCGGCATGCAGCAACTGGAAGCCGGTTTCCGCGAACTGGGGCTGAGCTGGATTCCGTCCAGGGGCAATTTCATCTGCGTCGATCTCGGTCAGGTCGCGGCCCCGGTATTCCAGGGCTTGTTGCGTGAAGGCGTGATCGTGCGTCCGGTGGCCAACTACGGCATGCCGAATCACCTGCGCATCACCATTGGTCTGCCGGCAGAAAACAGCCGCTTCCTGGAAGCGCTGAGCAAGGTTCTGGCTCGTGGTTGATGTCACTGCTCTGCAATCTGCTGAACCTATGATCGGTCGCCTGGTGGTGGTCGGTCTTGGGTTGATCGGCGGTTCGTTTGCCAAGGGTTTGCGTGAAAGCGGTATATGCCGCGAAGTGGTCGGGGTCGATCTCGATCCGCAATCGCGCAAACTCGCGGTCGAGTTGGGTGTGGTGGATCGCTGCGAGGAAGACCTGGGCGTTGCTTGTCAGGGTGCCGACGTCATCCAGTTGGCGGTGCCGATTCTGGCCATGGAAAAAGTGCTCGCGCGTATGGCCGGCATGGATCTGGGGCAAGCGATCCTGACCGATGTCGGCAGCGCCAAGGGCAATGTGGTGCGTGCTGCCACCGAGGCATTTGGCAGTATGCCGTCCTGCTTCGTGCCGGGGCATCCGATTGCCGGTTCGGAGCAGAGTGGGGTAGAAGCCTCCAACGCCGAGCTGTTCCGTCGCCACAAAGTGATCCTCACGCCGCTGGAGCAAACCGATCCGGCAGCCCTGGCGGTGGTCGACCGTCTGTGGCGCGAATTGGGCGCCGATGTCGAGCACATGCAGGTCGAGCGTCACGACGAAGTATTGGCTGCGACCAGTCATCTGCCGCACTTGCTGGCGTTCGGTTTGGTCGATTCGTTGGCCAAGCGCAATGAAAATCTTGAGATCTTCCGTTACGCTGCGGGCGGTTTCCGCGATTTCACAAGAATCGCCGGTAGCGACCCGGTCATGTGGCACGACATCTTCCTCGCCAACCGCGAAGCTGTCCTGCGCACACTCGATACATTTCGCAGCGATCTCGACGCCTTGCGCGACGCGGTCGATGCAGGGGATGGGCACCAATTGTTGGGCGTTTTCACTCGCGCCCGGGTTGCCCGCGAGCATTTCAGTAAAATCCTGGCCCGCAGGGCCTATGTGGACGCTATGAATTCCAACGATCTGATTTTCCTGGCTCAACCTGGTGGCCGCCTGTCCGGTCGGATTCGCGTACCAGGTGACAAATCGATTTCCCACCGTTCGATCATGCTCGGCTCCCTCGCTGAGGGTGTCACCGAAGTCGAAGGTTTCCTTGAGGGTGAAGATGCCCTGGCGACCCTGCAGGCTTTCCGTGACATGGGCGTGGTCATCGAAGGCCCGCACCACGGTCGCGTGACCATTCACGGCGTTGGCCTGCATGGTCTGAAGCCGGCACCGGGCCCGATCTATCTGGGCAACTCCGGTACTTCGATGCGCCTGCTGTCCGGCCTTTTGGCTGCGCAGAACTTCGACAGCACCCTGACCGGCGATGCCTCGCTGTCCAAGCGCCCGATGAATCGCGTGGCCAATCCGCTGCGTGAAATGGGCGCAGTGATCGAAACCGCCGCTGAAGGTCGTCCGCCGATGACAATTCGTGGTGGTAACAAGCTCAAGGGGCTGACCTACACCATGCCGATGGCCAGTGCCCAGGTTAAGTCCTGCCTGCTGTTGGCCGGCCTGTATGCCGAAGGCAAGACCACGGTTACCGAGCCTGCTCCGACCCGCGACCATACCGAGCGCATGCTCCGTGGCTTCGGCTACCCGGTAACGGTCAACGGTGCGACCGCGTCGGTCGAGTCCGGCAGCAAACTGACCGCGACCCACATTGAAGTCCCGGGTGACATTTCGTCCTCGGCGTTCTTCCTGGTGGCGGCATCGATCGCCGAAGGTTCCGAGCTGGTGCTGGAGCACGTCGGCATCAACCCGACCCGTACCGGCGTAATTGACATCCTGCGCCTGATGGGCGCCGACATCACCCTGGAAAACCAGCGTGAAGTGGGTGGCGAGCCGGTGGCGGATTTGCGCGTACGTGCAGCTAAACTCAAAGGTATCGAGATTCCCGAGGCGCTGGTTCCGCTAGCGATCGACGAGTTCCCGGTGCTGTTCGTCGCCGCAGCCTGTGCCGAAGGGCGCACCGTGTTGCGTGGTGCCGAAGAGCTGCGGGTCAAGGAGTCGGATCGCATCCAGGTCATGGCGGATGGTTTGCTGGCGCTGGGCGTCAAGTGCGAGCCAACCCCGGATGGCATCATCATCGACGGCGGCCAGATCGGCGGCGGTGAAGTGCACGGTCATGGTGATCACCGTATCGCCATGGCGTTCAGCGTCGCTTCCCTGCGCGCCAGTGCCCCGATCCGCATCCATGATTGCGCCAACGTCGCGACGTCGTTCCCGAATTTCCTGGCGCTGTGCGCACAGGTCGGTATTCGCGTGGCACAAGAGGCTCAGTCGTGAACAACATTGCACCGGTCATCACCATCGATGGGCCAAGCGGTTCGGGCAAGGGCACGGTAGCCGGGATCCTGGCCAAACGCCTGGGCTGGAACCTGCTGGACTCCGGTGCGTTGTACCGATTGCTGGCCTTCGCCGCGCATAACCACGGTGTCGACCTGACCAATGAAGAGCTGCTGAAGAAGCTCGCCGCTCATCTGGATGTGCAGTTCATCGCGGCGACGGACGGTCAGTTGCAACGCATCATCCTGGAAGGTGATGAAGTCAGCGATGTCATTCGCACCGAAAGCGTCGGTTCCGGCGCTTCCCAGGTGGCTGCATTGCCCGCTGTACGCGAGGCGCTGCTGCAGCGCCAGCGAGCTTTTCAGGAAGCGCCGGGCCTTGTGGCGGATGGTCGCGACATGGGTACGGTAGTTTTTCCTGACGCGCCGCTGAAGATTTTTCTGACCGCCAGCGCCGAGGAGCGGGCACGCCGTCGATATTTGCAGTTGAAGGGCAAGGTCGAGGGTGTTAGTCTGTCGAGTCTGCTAGATGAGATACGTGCGCGCGATGAGCGTGACACCCAGCGAGCGGTAGCCCCGCTCAAACCGGCGGCTGACGCCATACAGCTGGATTCCACGGAATTGTCCATCGACCAGGTGCTGGAACGCATCATGAGCGAGATCGCCATTCGCGATATCGCCGGGTGACCAAGAAGGCCGCAGGGGACCAGTCATAGTCCTGCGGTGGCTTCTTTTAAATGAAACTAACCCACACCGTCTGGGGTGTGGAGATGGGCGTATTCTTCGCCCTCATCAACAGGAATTAAAATGAGCGAAAGCTTTGCGGAACTCTTTGAAGAAAGCCTAAAGACCCTGAACCTTCAGGCAGGCTCCATCATCACCGGTGTTATCGTTGATATCGATTACCAGGCTCGCTGGGTAACCGTTCACGCTGGCCTGAAGTCCGAAGCACTGATCCCGCTGGAGCAGTTCTACAACGACGCTGGCGAACTGAACATCAACGTCGGTGACGAAGTTCACGTTGCTCTGGACTCGGTTGAAGACGGTTTCGGTGAAACCAAGCTGTCCCGTGAAAAAGCCAAGCGCGCTGAATGCTGGATCGTTCTGGAAGCAGCCTTCGCAGCCGAAGAAGTGGTCAAGGGCGTTATCAACGGTAAGGTTAAAGGCGGCTTCACTGTCGACGTTAACGGCATCCGTGCGTTCCTGCCAGGTTCTCTGGTTGACGTCCGTCCAGTGCGCGACACCACGCACCTGGAAGGCAAAGAGCTGGAATTCAAGGTCATCAAGCTGGATCAGAAGCGCAACAACGTTGTCGTTTCCCGTCGCAGCGTCCTGGAAGCCGAGAACTCCGCCGAGCGCGAAGCTCTGCTGGAATCCCTGCAGGAAGGCCAACAAGTCAAAGGTATCGTCAAGAACCTCACCGATTACGGCGCATTCGTCGATCTGGGTGGCGTCGATGGCCTGCTGCACATTACCGACATGGCTTGGAAGCGTATCAAGCATCCTTCCGAAATCGTCAACGTTGGCGACGAGATCGATGTCAAGGTTCTGAAGTACGATCGCGAGCGCAATCGTGTTTCCCTGGGCCTGAAGCAACTGGGCGAAGATCCATGGGTTGCTATCAAAGCCCGTTACCCGGAAAGCACTCGCGTTACCGCTCGTGTAACCAACCTGACCGACTACGGCTGCTTCGCTGAGCTGGAAGAAGGCGTTGAAGGTCTGGTACACGTTTCCGAAATGGACTGGACCAACAAGAACATCCACCCTTCGAAAGTAGTACAAGTCGGCGACGAAGTGGAAGTTATGGTTCTGGACATCGACGAAGAGCGTCGTCGTATCTCCCTGGGCATCAAACAGTGCAAATCCAACCCATGGGAAGATTTCTCTGGCCAGTTCAACAAGGGCGATAAAATCTCCGGCACCATCAAGTCGATCACCGATTTCGGTATCTTCATTGGTCTGGACGGCGGCATCGACGGTCTGGTTCACCTGTCCGACATCTCCTGGAACGAAGTGGGCGAAGAAGCCGTTCGCCGCTTCAAGAAGGGCGACGAGCTGGACACCGTTATCCTGTCGGTTGACCCAGAGCGCGAGCGCATCTCCCTGGGTATCAAGCAACTGGAAAGCGATCCGTTCTCCGAGTACGTTCAAGAGAACGACAAAGGCGCCATCGTTAAAGGCATCGTGAAGGAAGTTGACGCTAAAGGCGCCATCATCACTCTGGCCGACGATATCGAAGCGACTCTGAAAGCCTCCGAAATCAGCCGTGACCGCGTTGAAGACGCGCGCAACGTTCTGAAAGAAGGCGAAGAAGTAGAAGCCAAGATCATCAGCGTTGACCGCAAGAGCCGTGTAATTCAGCTCTCGATCAAGTCGAAAGACGTTGAAGACGAGAAAGAAGCAATCCAGAGCCTGCGCGACAAGCCAGTAGCTACTGATGCTCCTGTGGCCACCACTCTGGGTGACCTGCTGCGTGCACAAATGGAAAAACAGAACTAAGTTCTGATTTTCTGTAAAAAAGGGCGACTTCGGTCGCCCTTTTTTGTGCCTTGGATTTGGCGGACTGCGCCCGGCTTCAGTGGCTTCAGTCGGAACCAAAGATGCTGAAAAAATGTCTGATTGTTTAGTCGGATCAAGCGCTTATTTGCAGCTAGTCTTTAGCCTGAAACTAATGATCGCCCGGTGGGCTTTCTGGCATAAGGACGTGAATGAACAAGCTGATTGTCGCGGTGGCAGTGCTGGCTCTAGCGGGTTGTACCACCAATGCCAAAACGCATGCGGTACGCGGGGTAAGTGGCATTGAGGTTGATTGTTCAGGGCTCGGTTCGAAAT
This sequence comes from Pseudomonas sp. WT-JTC, assembly GCF_056711565.1. Taxonomy (NCBI): domain Bacteria; kingdom Pseudomonadati; phylum Pseudomonadota; class Gammaproteobacteria; order Pseudomonadales; family Pseudomonadaceae; genus Pseudomonas; species Pseudomonas sp. WT-JTC. The sequence goes on along the minus strand of NZ_CM160042.1, from coordinate 4,963,965 downwards.
GGGACCGGTGTTACAAGCGCGCGGCCAAGGAGTGCAAGGGGGTGGGATACAAGGTTGTGGCAAGGTCTGATGATCTCAAGGAAGAGGAGGAGGTCTTCCCCTTCGGATTCAATCCCGCAGGTTTCCTGACGCGCACTATTTTGGTGATTTGCCGATGAGGTTGTGATGGCTCAAGGGTCTTCCCTCTTTCAGGGGGCAAGCATTTTGGGGTAGGGGAATAGATGGCAAAACTCGGGCTGTTCAAAATCATGCGGCCGTGCTAAAACCTTTGGAGCGCTGACCTAGCTGCTTGAAAAAGAAGGGAAAAATATGACGAAGTCGGAGTTGATCGAACGAATTGTCACCCATCAAGGGCTGCTCTCATCGAAGGATGTGGAGTTGGCCATCAAGACCATGCTTGAGCAAATGTCCCAATGTCTGGCTACCGGAGATCGCATCGAGATCCGGGGTTTTGGCAGTTTCTCTCTGCACTACCGCGCACCACGGGTCGGTCGTAATCCAAAGACCGGTCAGTCCGTTAGCCTGGATGGCAAATTCGTTCCACACTTCAAGCCAGGCAAGGAACTCAGGGATCGGGTGAATGAGGACGAGGAGGAGCAGCAGTGAGTGGAAAGGCTCGTAGCGCCGCCCCAATTCGTTATGTCGGGTTCATCCTGATGATCTTAATAGTTGTATTGATAGTGGCGTTTGTGCTGGAAAACCAAGAATTAGTTGGTGTGCAATTTCTAGGTTGGTTGATGCCTAAACTTCCAGTGTCACTGTATATGTTGCTGTCGTTGTTAATCGGTTTGGCGGTGGGGCCTCTGTTCAGTTGGTGTGCTAGCCTCAGAAAGTATCGGGGTTAGAAGTCTGTTAACTTTAGGTCAAGATAGGAAAGGCCGTTGCATTTTAGTAAGTTCGCAAGAAGTGGCGGGCTGTTTTGTTTCGTAGATAAGTCTTTTCTAGCGTTTAAGGGTACTGATCATTATGCTCCAACTCTCGACCGCCTCAACAAGCAGTGATGAGATAGATATTTTTGTCTTGATCAAAGCGCTTTGGGTGCAGAAGTGGGTAGTTATCAGTGTAATCATTCTGGTGACTATAGCCTCGGCGGTATATGCCTTTACAGCTAAGCCATTGTATGAGGCCAGAATTTACGTATTGCCTCCCACTCAAAACGATATTGCGGATTTTAACTATGGTCGAACATTGAATTCCGACCTGCCGCCTTTCACTGTTAAAGATGTTTATGACGTATTTGTTCGTAATCTCTTTAGTGAATCCTTGCGGCGTTCTTTTTTCGATGAGGTTTATTTACCGTCGTTGACTGAAAATGCACGCAAGGGTTCGCGCGACCGTCTGTATCAAAATTTCTCAAAACAGTTGGTTATATCTGTGGGTGGTAAGGAAGGCCCAGACCGTTATTCTGTTACTGTGCAGGGCTACAACCCTTCGGAAGCTGGTGAATGGGTGCGCACTTATGTTCAAAATGCCGGTGTTGCAGCAAAAAACGAAATGATCAAAAACGTGGTTAGAGAGGCTCAGGTTAGAGCGCGCAACTTGGAACAACAGATTAATGGTCTCCGTGAAAGTGCTCGCCGAGAGCGAGAGGACAAAATAAAGGTCCTAAGTGAGGCTCTGGTGATTGCTAGGGCCGTTGGTTTGAACAAACCGGTCATTATCAGTGGGAGAACCTCTGCGGAGTTGTCTCTAGGTGTGGATAGTCAGGCTTTGTATATGCGTGGAAGTGATGCGCTCCAAGCCGAAATTGATGGCTTGGAAAGGCGTGAGTCTGATGATCCGTTCATTCAGAGTCTGCGAGTTTTGCAAGTTAAGTACTTATTTCTTAAAAATCTGACAATCGATTCCTCCAGTGTTTCGGTATATCGACAGGACGGAGCAGTTGACGATCCCGATAGTCCGATCAAGCCGAATAAATTATCAATTCTGATACAGGGGGCGTGCTTTGGGCTCTTCCTGGGGCTGGCGTTGGCTCTGTTCAGGTATTTCAAACCTTTGTTGCGCGCAAAAATTTTGGTTCCCTCCTCGCATACCTGAGGTGGGTAAATTGCCTATTGGCTGCAAGGGCGTCCGGGGCTTTCTTTTGGATGCTTGTGTTGCGTTCGGAAACGCAGCGCTCGCCACTCTGAGCAGTCGTTTTCAAATACGTGCCCTTCCTTACCCCCCCTTTTTTTTTGCTTGGTCGCGGAGGGGGGAGGGGGATGGCGCGCCAAGCGTTCGCGGTTCGATGGCAATATCAAGCCATAAAGCGCATGCCGATACGTAGAAATGCGGCTACCTATCAAAATCTGGTAACGCAATTGTGTCATCTAGGAGATAATAGCGAACGGGGCAATTAGAAGGCCTTCGCCTGATGCCAGGAAAAGTGTATAGATTTTAGAATTGCCTTAAATATTATTGCGCTGGGCGTTGGTCTATGGTAGGCGAGTTGGTTATGGTTGCGGGACAGGGATGCGGAACAGAATGATTAGGCCAATCATCAACATTGGTTGTCAGGCAGTTTTTAAACTAATGTTCGCTATCGCATCTCTGAAAGTAGTGGCGTTTTATGTTGGGCCGAGCGGCATGGCTGTAGTTGGACAGATACAGGCCTTTCTTCAGATTTTAAGTGCTGGTGTATCTTCGGTAACGACCACCGGTGTGGTAAAGCTGATAGCTGAAGATAAATATCCAAAAGAGCGAGTCCTGCAGTCGTCATTGATGCTGCTATTGGCTTTTAGTTTTTCTTTCGCTTTGGTTTTGCTTTTCTCAAGCACACTTATTTCAAATTTTTTCTTACAAGGTGGGTGGGCAGAGGTGTTGATGCTTCTGCCTCTAGGTGCATTTTTTATAGGTTTGAATAATTTATTCATTTCTTATTTTAATGGTGGTCAAAAATACAGTGAGTATTTTTGGTATTCCGTGATAACAGCATTTTTTACAGCGCTGTTGACGTGTGCTTGTTCCATTGTTTTTGGCAAGCCAGGAGCTGTTTATTCAATAGCGCTGGCACCTGCTATTGCGGGTGTGTGCGTGCTGCTTCTGCCTGCGAGATTTCGACTTCCACGCCTCAATCTGGTTAGTTTGGATGTTGAAGTCATAAAAATATTGTTGTCTTACTCCCTTATGGCCTTGGGGTCGGTAGTCATAGTCTACGGCGTTCAGATTGTCCTGCGAGACTATATATCTACTAACGGCTCAATGGCTGAGGCAGGCACGTGGTATGCAGTAACTCGTCTGTCCGACATATACATGGGTATATGTAGTGTTCTCTTTTCTACGTTGTTGTTACCTAAGTACAGTTCACAAGAGGGTAGGGGGCTGACGAGTTTAGTGTTTCGTATAGGGGTAATGGCACTCGGTTTTGTTGTTGTGATGGCTGTCTCTGTAAACGTATTGGCGAGCTTCGCTATTTGGTTGATTTATGGTGATGCTTTTGCAGCTGCAACCGGAATCATGAAGGTTTATGTAATTGGCGATGCTTTAAAGTGTCTGAGTTGGGTGTTTCTTTATGTGATGATAGCTAAACAGCATGTTCGATTCTATCTCGCCTACGAAATGCTTAGTGCGTTGTTGTATCTCCTTTTCTGTGTTTTGTGTTATCGGTTTTATGGTTTCAATAATATGGCTTATGGATATCCACTGCAGGGGGCTGTTTCTCTGACTGTGGTATTAATATGGTTCTTGGTAACGCGATACAACTCAACGCCTTTAGAACAGAATAATAAGTATGACGCAGTATAATATTGTATATGTTGTGGTTTGGTTGCTGGCTATTCTCTCATTGAGAAAAGATAATCTTCCTTCGGCATGGTTGTTTTTTTTACAGGTGACGTTGCTTGCCTTGTTTGTGGGGTTGAAGTTTCAAACCGGATATGATTGGCCAATCTATGAGGCGCATTACGCTGCGGTCCAAAGTGGGGAGGCTTTTTATCTTGATTTTGAGTTTGGGTACGAGTGGCTTGTCCAGTTTTCAACAAGTATAGGGTTGGCGTTCGAGCAGTTTTCTGCGGTAATAAGTATATTGGAGGTTTCTTTTATAGCTTTCGCAGCAAGACGGTTTTTTCCCAGGTATTGCCTGGTCGTTATGGCGATAATGTACTCGGTTCCAGATTTTTATTTGATACCTGCATTTTCTCTGCTTAGGCAAGGTCTTGCAGTTAGTATATTTTTGATAGGTGTGTATAAGTTTTTTTCAGATAAAAAAATCTCAGGCTTCGTCTTCTTTGCGATTGCTTGCTCGTTGCACTATTCGGTTGTAGGTGGGTTGTTGCTACTTGCATTGCTCTATATGTTTCCCCTAAGTCGAAGGGCGTTTTCATTGGTTTTTGCTGCTTCGGTGGCGCTGTATGTATCCTCTTTTGATATCATTCGCGGTGTTGTTGAGGTTCTGATTGTTTACGTCAATCCAAAATATATGATTTATTTGGATCGTGATGTTTTTAATGCGTCCTTTGCATATCGGGCTGCATTTGCTGTCGTTTCACTAGTGTTTTTTGTATGTATATATGGGGCATGGGTAAAACATGAGTCCTCTAGTGTTGAGAACCTTGGTGATGGGGGCGGGGTACAAACCTGTCGGCTAGCCTTGTTGGGGCTGCTCATTCCTTTGATTATATTTGGATTTCCAACTCTATCCACCCGGTATCAGTTTTTCTTCGCCATATTTCTTGTAGGGTGTGCACTCGGGGCTTTGCAGTATGTGACATACGCAAGTCGCATTATTGTCATATTTGTGGTTGCGATAATTGCATACTTGCCATTCTATAGATTTCTCTCAAGTCCGCTTTCTATTGTTTATATACCCTATCAAAGTCAGCTCTTTTATGATCATAAAAATTCGACTGGGCAAGATCGTACCAATGATTTGCTCAACCAATTAGACGTGCTGTGGTCCAAATAATGAAAACAAGTAAACATATCGTTCTGCTTACTACCAAATACGCAGATGACAAAAAAGATGCCTGGTTGACTAATGAGTTGGCCTACTCATTGAATGAGGAAGGGCATAATGTCTCGGTGGTTGTTTTCTCGTGGCTCAAGAATGAACCTGTGTCATTCACTAAGGTGATTGATGGTATCAAGGTTATCAGGGTCAAGCTTCCGGCTATATTTTACAATACAGGGGTCATCGGTACTGCCCTGAAGATTTTCCTGTTTCCCTTCCTGGCTCGCCATGAAGTGCGAAAGCAAGTGGATAAATGCGACTTGTTAATTGCCAATACGCCTTGTGTGACTATTTTGGGGATGTCGCGTTATTTTAGGAAGAAATATGACTCCCGGTCTTTTCTGGTGCTCTGGGATTTCTTCCCATATTACTTGAAAGACCTTGGTGCTATTAGAAATAAGCTGTTTTTTGGCTTTTTCCGTTATCTTGAGCAGATAATGTATAAAAGTTTTGATCGTATCGGATGCATGACTGAAGGGAATGCGAAATTCCTGTTTGATAATTTTCCGGCAGTGGATAAGCAGCGTGTTGAAATTTTGCCTCTTTGGGCGAAGATCAAGCAGGTTGATCCGATAGATAAGTCTGAAATAAGGTTGAAGTACGATTTGCCATCGGCGGGGTTTATCGCTGTTTATGGTGGTGCAATGTCTATTGTTCAGGAGTTGGACAATATTCTCGATTTGGCCGAGCTTTACTCTGGCGGTGATGTGACCTTCCTTTTTATTGGCAAGGGGACTGAGAAGGAAAGGTTGGAGAAGTCGGTAATTGCTCGAGGGTTAAAGAACGTAAAGTTTATCGACTACGTGCCTCGTGATGAGTATCAGCATGTAGTTCAGGCCTGTGATGTGGGTCTGATTTCGCTGTCTAAGAAGTTAACTGTGCCGAGCTTTCCCTCTAAGTCATTAGATTATTTTAAAGTTTCTCTTCCGGTGCTTGCGTCTTTGGATTCAGTTACGGATTTTGGAGATATCCTTGAAAACAAAATATGTGCTGGTTTTGCCGTAGTGGCGGGAGATGTAACTAATCTAAAAGGCAAGTTGGACTTGTTGATTAAGGATGCTGAGCTCTGTAAGGCGCTAGGGGCCAATGGTCGGCGCTATTACGAAAAATACTTGAGCGTCGAGAACGCAAGAAGTATTATCATTTCATCACAATAAGTGGGGTCTTCTCATGGCTATTTCTTTCAGTAACTCAACGCTTTTGATCACCGGTGGCACCGGGTCGTTTGGTAATGCTGTGCTGAAACGGTTTCTCGATACCGATATCAAAGAAATCCGCGTGTTCAGCCGAGACGAGAAAAAGCAAGATGACATGCGTAAAAAATACGCAAACACCAAGCTGAAATTTTATATTGGCGACGTCAGAGATTTCCAAAGTGTGCTCAACGCTACTCGTGGAGTAGATTATATTTTTCACGCCGCTGCCTTGAAGCAGGTCCCTTCATGCGAATTCCATCCAATGGAGGCTGTGAAAACAAATGTGCTTGGTACGGATAACGTACTGGAAGCGGCAATACAGAATAACGTCAAGCGCGTAGTTTGCCTGAGTACCGATAAAGCTGTTTATCCAATCAATGCAATGGGTATATCCAAAGCAATGATGGAAAAAGTAATGGTTGCCAAATCGCGTAACGATAATAATACGGTTATCTGCGGTACTCGCTACGGTAACGTGATGGCGTCCCGCGGTTCCGTTATTCCTTTGTTTGTTGATCAGATCCGCTCGGGCATACCTCTGAGCCTGACTGATCCAAACATGACGCGATTCATGATGACTTTGGCAGATGCGGTCGATCTGGTTTTGTATGCTTTTGAGCATGGCACAAATGGTGACATGTTCGTCCAGAAAGCTCCTGCAGCGACTGTGGAAGTATTGGCGAAAGCATTGATCAATATGCTTAATGTGCCAGATCATCCCGTTCAGGTTATTGGCACCCGTCATGGTGAAAAACTTTTCGAAGCGTTGCTTAGTCGCGAAGAAATGGCCTGCGCAGAAGACCGCGGTGACTACTTCCGCGTACCGCCAGATCTGCGGGATCTGAATTACTCCAAGTTTGTGGAGCAGGGTGAGACTAAAATTTCTCGCACAGAAGACTACAACTCGCATAATACCGAGCGTCTTGATGTAGAAGGTATGCAGAAACTGCTCCTCAAGTTAAACTTTATGCGCGCTATCCAGCGTGGTGAGCACGCCACACCTGAGGAATAAGTAATGAAGGTTCTGATTACAGGTGCCAATGGTTTTGTCGGCCAGAATCTTATTTCGCATCTGAGCGAGAAGTCAGATGTCGAAGTGGTGCGCTTTACCCGCGAAGATTCGCTGGAAAACCTACCGAGTCTGGTTGCCCAGGTTGACTTTATTTTCCATCTGGCCGGTGTCAATCGTCCGTTGGACCCGCAGGAGTTTCATACCGGCAATACCGATTTGACTTGTGCGCTCTGTGATGCTATTCGTCTCGGTGGCCGGAAAGTTCCAGTACTGTATACGTCGTCGAGTCAAGCGGAGTTGGATAACCCATACGGCAGCAGTAAGCTTGGTGCCGAGCAAGTACTGCTTGATCTGAACTCGAAAAATGGTTCGGAAGTACACTTGTTTCGTTTGCCTAATGTATTTGGTAAGTGGGCTCGTCCTAACTATAATTCAGCGGTTGCAACTTTTTGCAATAATATCGCTCGCGGTCTGCCAATTCAAATCAATGATCCACATGCGCGCATTAATCTGGTTTACATAGATGATGTAATTGCATGCTTCATTGCTGTAATGGAAGGGAAGAAGTCGGGCTCGCCGTTTGTTAGTGTTGAGCCTCAATATAATATTACGGTGGGTGAGCTTTCTGAGCAATTGGCGGCCTTCCGTGATAGTCGAAAGTCGATGATTACCGAGTCGGTAGGGACTGGGCTTGTAAGGGCTCTTTATTCCACTTACTTGAGTTATCTGCCGCCCGAGCGTTTTACTTACGAAGTTCCCAAGCACGGTGATCCGCGCGGGGTTTTTGTGGAGATGCTTAAAACCAAAGAGGCCGGACAGTTTTCTTACTTTACTGCGCACCCAGGAATAACACGCGGCGGGCATTACCATCACACAAAGACGGAAAAGTTTCTTGTCATCAAAGGCACGGCATGTTTCCGTTTTCGTCATATTGTTTCGGGCGAGTTTTACGAATTGTTCACTTCCGGAGAAAATCCGGAAATTGTCGAAACAGTTCCAGGCTGGAGCCACGACATTACCAATATTGGCAGTGAGGAAATGATCGTTATGCTTTGGGCTAACGAGATTTTTGATCGCGAAGCACCTGATACGTTTACCTTTCCTGTTGGTACTGAAGCGTAATAACCGTATGCGCCGCTTTATTCCTTAAATAAGGAATGGGGCGGCGCTGTGCTTTTATGGGGGCTTGCGATCGCTTGAAGTGGTAGTCTTGTAAATCCGGTTTTTGACAGTTCGTCACCCACTCGCTGGGTCAAAAACAGGCCGGAAAGTCTGTTGGTATTGACTTTTTCGTTGGAGTTATTCCTCGAAGGGATCACCACGGGGTGATCGGATGTGGCCACCGAGCGTGGTGGAGATGAGGCGCGATCGATGGTGAACCGCCCTTTATCGCCCGTTCGCACTCAATCACCCAGGATGCAGAAGCCAAGTGGTGTAGCGTCCACTCGTCCATTAATGGCCCCCATTGGGCTTCATCCATGCTAATGGATAGCGTTAGTGGCAGTTGAAGATTAGAATTGTTGATCGTTTTTATCACTTATTAAAATGTGACGTTTAAAAATGAAAAAATTGAAAATCGTTACCGTAGTGGGTACTCGCCCGGAAATCATTCGTCTGTCGCGCGTCATGGCCGCTCTGGACAGGGACTGCGACCATGTTCTAGTGCACACCGGGCAGAATTATGACTATGAATTGAACGAGATTTTCTTTCAGGATCTCGGTATCCGTAAACCCGACCACTTTCTGAATGCTGCTGGTGCAACAGGTGCGGAAACCATCGGTAACGTCATTATTACCGTTGATCGCGTGCTGGCCGAGGTTCAGCCTGAGGCTCTTCTCGTCCTCGGCGACACCAACAGCTGCATGGCGGTCATTCCCGCCAAACGTCGCAAAATTCCGACCTTCCATATGGAAGCTGGTAACCGCTGCTTCGACATGCGTGTACCTGAAGAGATCAACCGACGTATTGTGGATCACACCGCAGATATCAATTTAACTTACAGTACCATTGCGCGTGACTATCTGCTAAGTGAAGGTTTGCCACCAGACAGGGTCATCAAAACTGGCAGCCCGATGTTTGAGGTACTTAATTATTATCGTGAAGGTATCGATTCTTCGGACGTGCTGGAGCGGCTTGGGCTTGAGCAGGGCAAGTTTTTTGTAGTGAGCGCACACCGTGAAGAAAATATTGATTCCGATACTAACTTCGGCAAGCTTGTTGACGTGCTCAACGCAGTCGCGGCGCACTATGACTATCCGGTAATTGTTTCCACTCACCCGCGGACACAGAAGCGTGTCGATGCCATGGGGGTGAAGTTTCACGAGAATGTTCGTCTGTTAAAGCCGCTCGGCTTCAAGGACTACAACAAGTTGCAGCTTGAGTCCAAAGCAGTACTTTCCGATAGCGGTACGATCAATGAAGAATCCTCCATTCTCAATTTCCCGGCGTTGAATATCCGTGAGGCGCACGAGCGTCCAGAGGGTATGGAAGAAGCCGCTGTGATGATGGTTGGCCTTGAGTCCGAGCGAGTGATGCAGGCCTTGCAGGTGCTGGACGGTCAAAGCCGAGGCGAGGTTCGCAGTCTGCGCCTGGTGGCAGACTACAGCATGCCGAATGTGGCCGATAAGGTGGTTCGAATCGTTCACAGCTACCTTGATTATGTAAATCGCGTGGTTTGGAAAAAGTATTGAGTTGAGCTGTGGGAATGTCTGAGAATAAATTAAGGATTTTAGTAGTTACTCAGTATTTTTGGCCTGAGAATATGCGTATCAATGATTTGGTACGCGATTTTTCGGATAATGGTCATGAGGTGACTGTTTTGACAGGATGGCCCAACTATCCTGAAGGCGCGGTATTCTCTGAATATAAGACCAATCCTGAGGGCTTCAAGAGTTACTTTGGTGCACGTATAGTCCGAGTTCCATTGGTCTCGCGCGGCAAGAGAAGTATCCGCTTGATGCTAAATTACCTTTCTTTTTTTTTCAGCGCTTCCACAATAGGTGCTGCGAAACTCCGTAACGAAAAATTCGATGCGGTTTTCGTATATGCGGTTTCTCCGATTATGGCTGCGATTCCGGCGGTTGTAATTGGACGTATGAAGAAAGCTCCGGTTTATGTTTGGGTTCTTGACCTATGGCCGGAAACCCTTCGAGCTGTTGGCGTATTGCGCAATCCTACCCTGCTGGCAATGGTTGGGCGCGTGGTTTCGTGGATCTATAACCGCGCCGATTATTTGCTTTTACAATCAGAAGGCTTCTCAAGCAGTGTAAAGCAATATTGCACTAAAGAGATTTCTCCAGAGCGCTTGGTTTATTTTCCAAGTTGGGCGGAAGATGAATTTTCGGGCTGTCCAGAAAAGTCATCAAGTTTGCTAGAGCGGGATGACTCTACCTTTACGGTCGTTTTTGCCGGTAATTTGGGTGACGCTCAGGATTTGCCAGCAGTGCTGGATGCCGCTGAGTCCTTGAAGCATAGCACCTCAGTACGCTGGGTAATCGTCGGGGACGGCCGCATGAGTAAGTGGCTGGGCGAGCAAGTTGAATCAAGAGGCTTGCAGAACGTATTGCTGCTGGGCCGGCACCCGCTGAGCGCCATGCCAGAAATCTTTGCCTGCGCGGATGCGTTACTGGTTTCGCTGAAAACCAACGATGTGTTTGAAAAAACAGTTCCCGGGAAAGTTCAAGCCTATTTGGCATCGAGCAAACCAATCCTGGGGATGATCAATGGTGAGGCTGCGAGAATTATTGAGGACTCCGGTTGCGGTTACACCTGCCCTTCAGGAGATGCTCAGGGGCTTGCGCGAATCACCCTGAAAATGGCAACCACGGATTCTGTTCAGCGTGAATTCATGGGGCAGGCCGGCCGTTCGTATTATTGGAGCCACTTTTCGAAAGTTACTCTTTTACGACGTTTGGAAGCACTGTTCCGTGCAGGGACTTTACGAAGGGATGTCAAATAAATAATGACGAAGTCAATATTTTTAACCGGTGCAACCGGGTTCGTAGGCGGAGCAGTTTTTAGCCGTTTGCTCACGGATAATTACACTGTTATTGCCGCTTTACGTAAAGGGACGGACTTACGTGAAGATCATGTTGCGAAGATTCACGTAGACAACATTGACGGAACCACTGACTGGCAGGGTAGTCTTGCCGGCGTGGACGTCATCATACATTCAGCAGCTCGTGTTCATGTAATGAATGACACTGAAGCCAACCCCTTGGCTGCCTTTAGGCAGGTCAATGTGGATGGCACGCTCAACTTGGCACGTCATGCGGCTGCGGCCGGTGTTCGACGGTTTATCTTTATCAGTTCGATCAAGGTAAACGGAGAAGGCACATTGCCAAACACCACCTATTCGCCTGAGGATACACCTGCCCCGGCAGACCCGTATGGCATTTCCAAGATGGAGGCAGAGCAGGGGCTTCGTGAGCTCGCGGCGAAAACGGGTATGGAGGTTGTCATTATCCGCCCAGTGCTGGTTTATGGCCCTGGGGTAAAAGCTAATTTCCGGAATATGATGCAGTGGCTTGATAAAGGTGTTCCCTTGCCTTTCGGCGCCATTCGTAACAGCCGCAGTCTGGTCGCCCTGGATAATCTGGTGGACTTGATTCTCACCTGCATCAGTCATCCCGCGGCGGCCAACCAGACATTCCTGGTCAGTGATGGCGAAGATCTTTCTACAACGCAGTTGCTGCGAAAAATGGCATTTGCTCTTGGGCGGTCGGCGCGTCTATTACCAGTGCCGTCCTGGGTATTAGGTGGCGGTGCGACAGTGTTGGGCAGAAAAGACCTGTCAAATCGACTGTGTGGGTCTCTGCGGGTAGACATCAGTAAAACGCGCGCCCTGCTTGGTTGGTCTCCACCGGTCTCGGTGGATGACGCTCTGAAAGCTACCGCACAATATTTTCGAGAAAGTAAAATAAAATGATTTATTGGTGGTTGATTCCCGCGGTGGCTGGTGTTTCATTGATATTAACTGCGCTACTGCGTCGTTATGCTTTGGCTCGCAGCATTGTTGATATTCCCAACGCTCGAAGTTCTCACTCGATACCAACTCCTCGCGGTGGCGGAGTTGCGATTGTTCTCGCGTTCTTGCTGGTACTGCCTTTTCTGGGTTGGGCTCAACTGGTCTCGTTGCCCGTATTGGTGGCTATCGGGGGGGCAGGGGCATTAGTAGCTGTGGTCGGCTTTATGGACGACCACGGTCATATCGCTGCTCGTTGGCGCTTGCTTGGACATTTTTGTGCTGCCGCTTGGGCTTTGATCTGGCTGGGGGGCTTACCTCCCCTCACCTTGTTCGGAATGAGCGTCGATCTTGGCTGGTTTGGTTATATTTTGGCTGCTTTCTATTTGGTATGGATGCTGAATCTGTATAACTTCATGGACGGAATCGACGGTATCGCCAGTGTTGAGGCGATTTGCTCCTGCTTGGGAGCCTGTCTGCTCTATTGGTTGAGCGGATTTGAAAACCTGATGTGGGTGGCGGGAATGTTGGCCATGGCCGTAGTGGGATTCTTGTTCTGGAACTTCCCTCCAGCACGAATTTTTATGGGGGACGCCGGTAGCGGGTTCCTTGGTGTAGTGCTTGCTGTCATCTCTATACAGGCTGCCTGGACGGCGCCGCAATTACTCTGGGCCTGGCTGATTTTATTGGGGGTTTTCATTGTTGATGCGACCTTCACTTTAATTCGACGCCTTGTTCGTGGTGATAAAGTTTACGAAGCTCATCGCAGCCACGCTTATCAGTTCGCATCGCGCAGATATGGCAAACACCTGCCAGTGACTCTAGCGGTAGGGGCAATTAACATTGGATGGTTGCTGCCCATCGCACTGTGCGTGAGTTACTTCGGGCTGGATGGCGCGTTAGGTCTGGTTCTTGCCTACATTCCCTTAGTGATTTTGGCGGTGAAGTTCCATGCGGGCGAACTCGAAAGAAGCCAGATGTTCGGCAACTGATTCATGGGTTTTTGAAGTGACGAGTGCGTCAGGAGACGTACACGCGTTCAACTGGGAAGCGTTTCGAGGTGTACGAGGGCGTTATGGATAAGTTACGCACGCTGTTGCTGGGGTTGCCGCGTCGGCAAAAGCGCCTCATTCAGGTTTCGACGGATGTCATTCTGGTATGGGTAGCGCTTTGGCTGGCATTTTTGGTACGGCTCGGCATTGACGACATGGTCAATCCGCTGATTGCCCACACTTGGCTTTTTTTGAGTGCCCCGGTGGTCGCAATCCCTTTGTTCATCCGCTTTGGCATGTATCGTGCTGTGATGCGATATTTTGGCAACGATGCTCTTATAGCGATTATCAAAGCGGTCAGTTTGTCGTCTCTAATTCTTGGTGTATTTGTTTATTGGTACAGCAATCATCAAAATCTTGTTCCGCGGTCGATCATTTTCAACTATTGGTGGCTGAGTCTGATTATGGTTGGCGGATTGCGTCTGGCGATGCGGCAATACTTCCTGGGTGATTGGTTTGCTGCTGCGCAGCATGTACCTTTTACCAATAGGGACGACGGTTTACCCAGAGTCGCCATTTTTGGCGCTGGCGCGGCAGGAAATCAGCTGGTAGCCGCACTGCGTATGGGGCGCATGATGCGTCCGGTGGCCTTTATAGACGATGACAAGAGCATCGCTGATCGTGTTATTTCCGGGCTTCAGGTTTATAAGCCAAAGCATATTCAACAGATGATCGACGAGACAGGGGCTCAGGAAATTCTGTTAGCAATTCCTTCTGCTAGTCGTGGCCGGCGTCGCGAAATTCTTGGTTTCCTCGAAGGTTTTCCGCTCCATGTTCGAAGCGTTCCCGGATTCATGGACCTGGCTAGTGGCCGGGTCAAAGTCGATGACATTCAGGAAGTAGACATTGCCGACCTGTTGGGGCGTGACGCTGTTCCGGCCCAAGGTGATTTGCTGGAGCATTGCATAACGGGACAATCTGTTCTGGTCACCGGCGCTGGCGGATCAATTGGCTCAGAACTATGTCGTCAGATTCTTTCTTTGCGACCGACGACGCTTCTGTTGTTTGAACATAGCGAGTTTAATCTCTACAGCATCTTGTCCGAACTTGAGCAGCGCGTAAGCAGAGAATCGCTCTCTGTTCGTCTTTTGCCCATCCTGGGATCGGTACGAAATAAGGAAAAATTACTAGATGTGATGAGGGTCTGGCGCGTAGATACGGTTTATCACGCGGCAGCTTACAAGCACGTACCGATGGTTGAGCACAATATTGCCGAGGGTGTACTAAATAACGTAATCGGTACACTCAATACCGCTCAGGCGGCGTTAATGGCGGGTGTCGCCAACTTTGTTTTGATATCGACAGATAAAGCGGTGCGCCCGACAAACGTAATGGGCAGCACAAAACGTCTCGCTGAGTTGACGCTACAGGCGCTCAGTCGAGAACTTGCCCCGGCACTATTCGATGATGACACCAACGTTTCGCGGGTAAACAAGACGCGCTTCACTATGGTACGTTTTGGCAATGTTCTTGGGTCCTCTGGTTCGGTCATCCCGTTATTTCACAAGCAGATTAAATCCGGCGGGCCACTGACGGTCACCCATCCCAAGATCACTCGTTATTTCATGACTATTCCCGAGGCGGCCCAGCTTGTAATCCAGGCAGGTTCGATGGGGCAGGGTGGCGACGTCTTTGTATTAGATATGGGAGAGCCAGTAAAAATCGTAGAGCTTGCTGAAAAGATGATCCATCTTTCGGGCTTGAGTGTGCGTTCGGAAAAGAACCCGCATGGGGATATTTCTATCGAGTTCACTGGTTTGCGACCCGGCGAAAAGCTTTACGAAGAGCTGCTGATTGGTGACAACGTGGCGGCCACCCAGCATCCGATGATCATGACTGCAAATGAGGACCATCTTCCCTGGGATGTACTCAAAATCAAGCTGGCAGAATTACTTTGCTCGATTGAACAGGACGATTACGTGCGTGTCCGCCAACTTCTACGCGAAACCGTCAGTGGTTACGCTCCTGACGGCGATATCGTCGACTGGATCTACCAGCAGCGCCGTTTGGAACCTTGATTGCTTCACATTCGGAAACGTACACGTTTTTGACAGTTCCATAACATGGCCTAAATTGGGGGAGCAGCTTAGGAAAAGCTGCTTCTTTCAACTCATGTCATGGAGCATCATCATGCGTAAAGGTTACTTCTACTCTTTGTTTTTTGCCCTTTTGAGCGGCGCTTCTGTTGCAGCTATTGCTGCTCCGGAAGCTAAAGCTGTTGAGTCTTCCAGGGTCACGGAAGCTGCTACTAGAGCGAACACCTATAAAGTTGATCTCAATGGTGCAGATGCACAAACACTTCAACGTGAACTAATCGGTGTCGGGGAGGCGAAGGCCAAGGCAATTGTTGCGTATCGTGACAATAATGGGCCGTTTGCGTCAGTGGATGAACTCCTTGAGGTCAAGGGGATTGGTAAGGCAATTCTGGAAAGTAACCGAGACAGGATTGAAGTGAATTAATCGCGAGAGTCAGAAAAAGGCCGATCATTGATCGGCCTTTTTATTGGAGCGGGAAATAAGTTTGCAGCTTTTAGTCTTCAATCGCTTTTTTAGGCAGCATGATTGTCCGGACAGCAGCGAGCATTGTTCCGAGCATCAGTCCGAATATCAAACCTAAACCAACGATTAACGCCTTCCTCGGCTTGATAGGGCCTTGCGGGGGAGACGCCGGCCTGTCGATATTAACCAGATTAATCTGTTCAAAATTGACATGCAGATTTTTCAAGTGTGCCAGCTCTTCCCTGATCTCTCCCAGGCCTTTTAAGAACAGCTCTTCGTTACTACGCTGTTTAAGCAGAGCAACTTTTCGGTTGTTAGCGAGAAGACTGAGCTCTTTCTGGATTTCATCAACGCGAGGTTCAGTAAAATCATCGGAGTTTCGGGCGACGAGTGTTGCGCGCTCTGCTTCAAGTGCCGACTGCCCCATAAAATACAGAGGTATTTGTTGGTTGCTTACTTCTGTGCGAATCATGTTGCCTTGCCTTGTCTGCCCAGCCTCTCCAAGGGCAGATGGCGTGGTAGGGGTAACAATTCCCAGATTTTTGGCAATCGATATTGCCTCATCCAACTGTTTCACACGATTTTGTCGACGGGTTTGCAGTTGTTGTCGCAGGGCTTTGAGTTCGTCCTGTAGAGTTTCTTTTTTTAACTGATCCTTTTCAAGGAGTTCTGCGATTTCTGAGTCTTTTTCGGCTTCATAGGCAGCTTTCTTGGATAACAGCTTTTTTTCTGTTTGCGCGATCCGGTTCTCAATAAGTGTTTTAAAATCCGCTTCGACTTTTTCTTTTTCGCGTTTGACTACAAACTCGGTAAAGTTGTTAACAATAGCCACCCCATCCACGCCAGATGGATACTCTACGCCAAGTTGAATTGCTTCCGAAAGATTAGCAGTTTTTTTAGGGTCGATTTGTTCGACTGTAAACGCACTGGTATTGAAACGTTCGAGGGTCTCCTCGATTGACTTGCCGTTGGCTTGTAGGGGAGCGAGTAAACCCGGATTGGCCTGGAAGAAACTTAAACGTTCGGTATAAGAATCCATGGACGAACCAATGCGTCTTAAGGCTTGCTCTGGTTGAATCTTATAAAGGCCGGACTCGTTTAACATGTCCAGGTCTGTAGCTGCCACAGGCCTGATTTCGTTCTGTACTTTATATTGAGGTTGCGCCGTTAATGCATAAGTTACTGCGATCGCTGTGGAAAGCCCGGTGAAGAGCAGAATAATAGATCTTTGCTTCCATAAGTCGCGAAGAAACTCTGTAATATCGATTTCATGATGTTCAATGTCAGGACGTATTTTTGTAGGGAAGTTCATGAAACCCTCAAATTACAAAAAGTCAGCTGGCGTTGAGAAGTGCTCTATCGGTCTTCGCTGACAGTGGTGGTGAAAAATAATTAGTAACGTTTTGCATTCTCCCGTATCTACATTCTGACGGCAAGCTGTTGACAAGTTAAACCGCTGTTTATGCAATCTATTCCTACTCAGCGGAGCCGGCAGACTCCGCAGTATGCAGCAGGCAGGTCTTTGGTGCGTTGCTGTAAGGGTTCGAGTTACCGTCGTGCTGAAGGAGGGGACAGGAAGGGGCCATATTTTTGGGCTTGTCCGCGTGGCCGCTTGCCCGTCAGAAAAATTATGTGTGTAATAAAACAGTTAAATTATGCTTATAATGAAATCTCTGTTCTCATCCTAGTGTTCCCAGGAGCATAGTCATGAACTCTACCCAGTCCCAAGGTACGGCCCTCGTCACCGGTGCTTCTTCCGGCATCGGGGCGGTTTACGCTGAGCGGTTGGCAGCTCGTGGTTTTGATTTGTTGCTGGTGGCTCGCGACGAGCAGCGACTGGAGGCGGCGGCGAGCACACTGCGCACGGCGCATGGGATCAAGGTCGAAGTGCTGAAGGCGGATCTGACCCAAAAACAAGACGTGCTGCAGCTCGAACAGCGGTTACGCAGCGATTCAAGTATCAGTTTGTTGCTCAATAACGCCGGCGTGGCGGCGGACGGGCTATTGGCCAATGCCGATACCGATCAACTGGAGCGAATGATTCAGTTGAACATCACGGCGGTCACGCGATTGGCCGCGGCGGCTGCAGCCAGTTTTACCAAGGCCGGGCGCGGCACGATCATCAATATTGCATCGGTGGTGGCGTTGTTCCCCGAGCGTTTCAATGCGACGTACAGCGCCAGCAAGGCCTATGTGTTGAGCTTGACTCAATCGTTGAACGCCGAGCTGGATGGCACCGGTGTGAAGATCCAGGCGGTCCTGCCCGGTGTGACACGCACCGAGATCTGGGAGCGTTCTGGTATCGATGCGTCAGAGATTCCTGCGGACATGGTGATGGAGGCGGGCGAGATGGTCGATGCGGCGTTGTCGGGTCTGGACCAGGGTGAATTGATCACCATTCCTTCGTTACCGGATACGGGCGATTGGGATGCCTTTGTGGCGGCGCGTCTTGTGATGGCGCCGAACCTTTCCAAAAGCAAGGCCGCTGCCCGTTATCGGTAAGCGCCATCAACCGGCTTGAGGTATGTGTGGTATGAGTAATTGTCGTGTGGTTGTAACAGGTATGGGCCTGGTGTCGCCGCTGGGGAGCGGTGTCGAAGCGGTATGGGAGCGTCTGCTGGCCGGGCGTTCCGGGCTGCGCAATCTGCCGCAGGAGGTGGTTGCCGATCTGCCGGCCACGGTCGGTGGTGCCGTGCCTACGCTGGCCTCCGATCCGGAAGCGGGGTTCGATCCGGACCGGGCAACCCCACCCAAGGAACAGAAGAAGATGGACCGCTTTATTCTGTTTGCCATGGAAGCGGCGCGTCAGGCACTGGAGCAAGCCGGCTGGCAGGCGCTGGACGCCAACGCCCAGGAGCGCACGGCCACCATCATCGGTTCAGGTGTGGGCGGTTTCGGCGCGATTGCCGACGCGGTGCGTACCACCGATAGCCGTGGTCCGAGACGTTTGTCGCCATTCACTATCCCTTCGTTTCTGGTCAACCTGGCGGCAGGTCATGTGTCGATCCAGCATGGCTTCAAGGGGCCATTGGGCGCGCCGGTCACGGCATGCGCCGCCGGGGTTCAGGCAATTGGCGACGCGGCGCGGCTGATTCGCGCGGGCGAGGCGGATATCGCGGTGTGCGGCGGTGCGGAAGCGGCGATCGATCGGGTCAGCCTTGCCGGGTTTGCGGCTGCTCGCGCCTTGTCCAGCGCTTACAACGAAACGCCTGAACGCGCTTCACGACCTTTCGACAGTGGTCGCGACGGTTTTGTCATGGGCGAAGGGGCCGGGCTGCTGGTCATCGAGTCTCTGGACCATGCACTGGCCCGGGGCGCCCAGCCCTTGGCGGAGCTGGTCGGTTACGGCACCAGCGCCGATGCCTATCACCTGACCGCCGGCCCCGAAGACGGCAGCGGCGCGCGGCGAGCGATGTCGTTGGCATTGGCACAGGCAGGTGTGTCACCGGCTCAGGTTCAGCATCTGAATGCTCATGCAACCTCGACTCCGGTGGGGGATCTGGGTGAGCTGGCGGCGATCAAGGCATTGTTCGGTGCACAAAATGGCATCGCTGTGACATCAACCAAGTCGGCGACCGGGCATTTGCTCGGCGCCGCGGGTGGACTCGAAGCGATCTTTACGCTGCTGGCGATCCGTGACCAGATTGTGCCGGCGACCCTCAATTTCGAGAGCCCGGACCCTGCCACTGAAGGTGTGGACATCGTTCATGGCGCAGCACGGCCGATGGCCATCGAATATGCGTTGTCCAACGGCTTCGGATTTGGCGGGGTCAATGCCAGTGTGCTGTTCAAGCGTTGGCAGGGTTAATCCTGTGAGTGTTTGAGGTGTTCGCGTGCGACGTCGAGAATCCGTTGGGCAAACTCGGCGTCGGCCACGCTGCGCGATAACAGCAGGGCTCCGACCAGCGTGGACATGATGACGATACTGCGGTCTGCGGTGTGTTCGCCGCCAAGGGTGTGCTGGATCTGATCGAGTCGCGCCTGGAGCACGACGTCGCTGGTTGGACTCGGTTGACCACGTAGCCCCAGTTCCGAGGAAATGGTCAGCAGCGGGCAACCTTCGTGAGGCGAGGTTTGATGCCATTCGGAGAGGTAGGTATCGATGAAGGCTTCGAGTGGATGCTCCTCTGCGAAGATTTGCGCGCACAACTCGTCGACCTGTACACCAGCCTCCTGCAAGGCTTTCTCCACCAGCTCGTCTTTGGACTTGAAGTGCGAGTAAAAGCCACCGTGGGTCAAGCCCAGAGCTTTCATCAGGGGTTGCAGCCCGGTCGCGCCGATACCATCGCGTCGAAATCGCGCTGAAGCTTCCTTGATTATGCGTTGGTGAGTCTGGGCTTTATGGTCCTGCGAGTAACGCATCTGATATCTCCGCATCAATGCGGCCCATATTAACCAATGAAAATTGCATGGTGACTGTACTTCTACTTCTAAAAAGCATGCAGATGCTTCGATATCAGTACAAAGCGGTATGATTGCAGGCACTTTCACGCAAAAACAAACCCCGCCGGTCAAGGCGGGGTTTTCAGTCAGCGGTCCTGCGCTTCCTTGGCGTCCATTTCCGCATTGCGTTCGGCGACGCGCTTACGTTGCTCTTCGGTCAGTTCGACCTTGTTGGCGGTGTCGCGCAGCATCATCAGACCACCAACGATCGAGCCGATGGCAACGACCAGAATCAACCAGGCATACCAGGGCATAGGACTCTCCTTGAAAGCAGGCGGGCGAGGGTTCGCCAACCGATCGTGCATACCACTTTGAGTGATGGGGTTTCATCGCAGTTCCATCGCTATCACTCCATTCTATGCCTGTTGTTCAAGGTTCACTCGAACCCATTCAATGTCCAGTGAGCATCGCATCCGCCGGTGCGTCGGCGCGCAATTGCGCGGTGAGCATGAAGTACACGAAACCTGCCGCCATGAAGGCCAGGAAGATCAGACCTATCAATGTGTTGAACCAGGCCATCGCCACCAGGCACACCACCGCCAGCATCAGAGCAATAAACGGCACCAGCGGGTAGCACGGCGCGCGGAAGCTGCGTTCCAGGTTCGGCTCGGCTTTACGCAGTTTGAACAGGCTGAGCATGCTCATGATGTACATCACGATGGCGCCGAACACGGCCATGGTGATCATCGCGGCGGTCAGCGTCATGCCGCCGAGGTTGATCAGGCCGTCGCTGTAGATGGCTGCAATGCCGATTACTCCGCCGGCGATGATCGCCCTGTGCGGGGTTTGAAAGCGCGACAACCTGGCCAGGGACGCCGGCAGGTAACCGGCCCGGGCGAGGGCGAAAAACTGCCGCGAGTAGCCGAGAATGATCCCGTGGAAGCTCGCCACCAGGCCGAACAGGCCGATCCACACCAGCATGTGCAGCCAGCCCGAGCTTTCGCCGACCACGGTTTTCATCGCCTGCGGTAGCGGGTCGTTGATGTTCGACAGGGTGCGCCAGTCGCCGACGCCTCCGGCGAAGAACATCACGCCCATCGCCAGCAGCACCAAGGTCAGGATACCGCTGATGTAAGCCTTGGGAATCGTGCGCTTCGGGTCCTTGGCTTCTTCGGCGGCCATGGCTGCGCCTTCGATGGCGAGGAAGAACCAGATGGCAAAGGGAATCGCTGCGAACATCCCGGCAATTGCCGGAGCACCGAACACGTCGGAGCCGGCCCAGCCATTGAGCGCGAAGTTGCTGAAGCTGAACGCCGGGGCGACCACGCCCATGAATACCAGTAACTCAACGACCGCCAACACGCAGACCACCAGTTCGAAGGTCGCCGCCAGTTTTACCCCGAGGATATTGAGGCCCATGAATACGATGTAGGCGCCGACTGCCGCGTGTTTCGGGTCCAGGGCTGGAAACTGGACATTGAGGTAGGCGCCGATGGCCAGGGCAATCGCCGGTGGGGCGAAGACGAATTCGATCAGTGTCGCCAGCCCGGCGATCAACCCGCCTTTTTCGCCAAAGGCGCGACGGCTGTAGGCAAAGGGACCGCCAGCGTGAGGAATAGCGGTGGTCAGTTCGGTGAAACTGAAGATGAAGCAGGTGTACATGGTGGCGACCATGAACGAGGTGACGAGAAAGCCCAAAGTCCCGGCCACGCCCCAGCCATAGCTCCAGCCGAAATACTCCCCGGAAATCACCAGCCCGACCGCAATACCCCACAGGTGCAGCGTGCCCAGCGTGGGTTTGAGTTGTGTGTTCATGCGTTTGCTCCCTGAGTGGTTTGGAAAGCTCAGGGGAGGGCAGTGCAGTGGGCGTGCCATTTTGCGAGGGTACGTCGTAATGGCTGGAAAGCTGTCGTATCGGGGATGTTCGCCTCTGAATACACGAAATTTGTGCGTCAGTCAGGGGCGCCGCTACTTCAAATGCCGCTTTCGCGAGCAAGCCCGCATGCCCGCTACCGCTGCAACGCGGGTATGCCGGTACGGGCAGCGGTTGATGCTCAGGTTTGTTCGGTAAGGCATTCGCGTAGCGCCGTTTGCCAGTCAGGTTGACTGACGCCCCAGTCGGTTTGCAAGCGACTGCAATCCAGGCGCGAGTTGAGCGGTCGGGCGGCGGGGGTCGGGTAGTCGCTGGTCGGAATCGGTATCAGTTTGGCGCAGGGCTTGCCCTGTTGTCGCAATGCTTCGCCGATAGCCTGTGCAAAGCCAAACCAGGAAGTTTCACCTTGAGCGGTCAGGTGATAGGTACCCCAGTTTGCAGCCGTGCTCGTCTGCCAGCGTTCGATCAAGGCGAGGGTGCTGCCGGCGATTGTACCGGCCCATGTAGGCGCGCCGATTTGATCGGCGACCACACGTAGCTCCGGTTTTTCTTGCAGCAAACGTTGCATCGTCAGCAGAAAGTTACGGCCATGAGTCGAATAGACCCAACTGGTACGCAGGATCAGGTGTTTACCTTGCACGTCCCTGATCGCCTGCTCACCGGCCAGCTTGCTCTTGCCGTATACCCCGAGCGGATTGGGCATGTCGTCCTCGTTGTAAGGCCCGGCTTTCGTCCCGTCGAATACATAGTCCGTGGAGTAATGAATCAACGGGATATCGAGTGCCAGCGCTTCTTCAGCAAGGATGCCGGGAGCAACCGCGTTAATGGCAAAGGCTGATTGCGGCTCGCTTTCTGCCAGATCAACCGCTGTATGGGCCGCTGCGTTGATGATCAGATCGGGCCGGATGTTTTGCACCTGACGGCGAATCTGATCGGGTTGCGCGAGATCGAGCTGATCGCGACCCAATACGATCAGTTCGCCGACAGCCCCCAGCCGCCGCTGCAACTCATGTGAAACCTGACCGTGCCGGCCATTGATGAGTACTTTCATGGGCGCAGTCCAGTCTCGTCGCCGGGCAAATCGGGCTCACGCAGGTTCATTGCTCTTCCCCTGCCAGTTTGGCCAGGTACTGGCCATATCCGGTCTTGCCGAAGTACCGGGCGCGCTCCAGCAGCTGCTCACGGTCGATCCAGCCGTTTTCATAGGCTATCTCTTCGAGACAGGCGACTTTGAGGCCTTGGCGGTGTTCGATGGTTTGCACGTATTGAGAGGCTTCGAGCAGGCTA
The DNA here is from genome assembly GCF_056711565.1 of Pseudomonas sp. WT-JTC. NCBI lineage: Bacteria > Pseudomonadati > Pseudomonadota > Gammaproteobacteria > Pseudomonadales > Pseudomonadaceae > Pseudomonas > Pseudomonas sp. WT-JTC. The sequence goes on along the minus strand of NZ_CM160042.1, from coordinate 4,940,772 downwards.
TCGTGGGTGCCGGTGTCGAGCCAGGCGAAACCTCGACCAAATCGCTCGACCTGCAGATCGCCACGTTGCAGATAGGCATTGTTGACATCGGTGATCTCCAGTTCGCCGCGAGGCGAAGGTTTCACCGCCTTGGCGATCTCGATCACATCATTGTCGTAGAAATACAGGCCGGTCACGGCATAACTGGATTTCGGCTTTTTCGGTTTTTCTTCGATCGAAAGCGCACGTCCGTCGCTGTCGAAATCGATGACACCGAAGCGCTCGGGGTCTTTGACCCAGTAACCGAACACGGTGGCACCGGAGGAGCGCTTTGCCGCGTTCTGCAATTGTTCGCCAAAGTGCTGACCATGGAAGATGTTGTCACCCAGGATCAGGCACACGGGGTCATCGCCAATGAACTCTTCGCCAATCAGAAAAGCCTGGGCCAGGCCGTCCGGTGATGGCTGCTCGGCAAAGGTGAAGTTCACCCCGAACTGGCTGCCGTCACCCAGCAGATTGCGATACTGAGGTAGATCCTGCGGGGTGGAGATCAGCAGGATATCCTTGATGCCGGCCAGCATCAGCACCGAGATCGGATAGTAGATCATGGGCTTGTCGTAGACCGGCAACAGCTGTTTCGACACTCCGAGCGTAATCGGGTGCAGGCGCGTACCCGAGCCACCCGCCAAAACGATGCCTTTCATCATGCGAGCAGCTCCTTGGGATTGATGGCGCCAAGGCGTTCACCCTGATAGCTGCCATCTTGAACTCGGCGGCACCACTCCATGTTGTCCAGGTACCATTGAACGGTTTTGCGCAAGCCGGTTTCGAACGTTTCTTCCGGCACCCAGCCCAGTTCGCGTTCAATCTTGCTGGCATCGATGGCATAGCGTAAGTCATGACCAGGACGATCCTGGACGAACGTGATCAGGTCGGCGTAATGCGCAACGCCCTCAGGCTTGTGCGGTGCCAGTTCTTCCAGCAGGGCGCAGATGCCCCGTACCACGTCGATGTTCTTTTGTTCGTTGTGCCCGCCGATGTTGTAGGTCTCGCCGACGGTGCCGGTGGTGACCACTTTGAGCAGTGCCCGGGCGTGATCTTCGACAAACAGCCAGTCGCGTACTTGCAGGCCATTGCCATACACCGGCAGCGGCTTGCCAGCCAAAGCATTGAGGATGACCAGCGGAATCAGTTTTTCGGGGAAGTGGAACGGCCCGTAATTGTTCGAGCAATTGGTCAGCAGCACCGGCAGGCCATAGGTTCGCTGCCAGGCGCGGACCAGGTGGTCGGACGCGGCCTTGCTGGCGGAGTAGGGCGAGCTCGGCGCGTAGGGCGTCGTTTCCGTAAACAGATCGTCGACACCGTGCAGGTCGCCGTAAACCTCGTCAGTGGAAATGTGATGGAAACGGAAGGCGCTTTTCTCAGGCTCCGGCAGGGCTTGCCAATAGGCGCGGGCGGCCTCGAGCAGGCTGTAGGTGCCGACGATGTTGGTCTGGATGAATTCCGATGGCCCGTCGATGGAACGATCGACGTGGGACTCCGCTGCCAGGTGCATGATCGCGTGAGGCTGGAAACGAGCCAGCACGGCTGCGACAGTCACCTGATCCACGATATCGGCCTGAACGAACTCGTAGCGAGTGTCGTTGGCAATGCTGGTCAGTGATTCGAGATTGCCAGCATATGTCAGTTTGTCCAGGTTGAGCACTTCATGCTCGGTGTGTTGAATCAGCTCGCGAACAAGGGCCGAGCCTATGAAACCGGCTCCGCCGGTAATAAGGATACGCACGTTGGGCCAGCCTTTTTCAGTAATGCGAATGGCGGTAGCTTGCAGGCGCGAGCGGGGAGGTGCAAGAGTTCTTGACCCCATAGGGTTGCGTCGCGCCAATCAGGCTGGATTATCCATGACTTGCGGCCACCACTCACTACTCTCGTGCAAAATTCAGGGCACCCGGCACAAAACGCCCGGTTTTCCCCGAAGCGGAACGCCTTCCCGCACTCTGTAACCCCTGCGTAAACCCACTCTTTACGCTTTCTTTATGCGCCGCGCGCACTCTCGGTCTCGTTCCTTTACAGCCTCCTTTCCGACAATGACTCCACACGCGGCAATACGCCGTAACACGGAGAACTTCCATGAGCGTTCTGGACGGAGTGTCACTGCTGTTGGCAGTGGGGCTGTTCATTTATCTGTTGGTTGCGCTGTTGCGCGCGGACCGGAACTAGGAGCGGCTATGCACAGTCATGATTATTGGCTGATCCTCGCGTTTTTCGCGGTGGTATTGGTCCCGGCACCGTTTCTCGGGCGCTTCTACTACAAGGTGATGGAAGGACAGCGCACCTGGCTGACGCCGATTCTCGGCCCGGTCGAACGCGGTTGTTATCGACTGGCCGGCGTCGATCCGCAGGCCGAACAGAGCTGGCAGAAGTACACGCTGGCTCTGCTTGCGTTCAACCTCGCGGGTTTCCTGCTGCTGTTCGCGATTCTGTTGTTCCAGGACCACTTGCCACTGAACCCGCAAAACCTGCCGGGCCAGGAGTGGACGCTGGCGTTCAACACCGCCATCAGTTTCATGACCAACACCAACTGGCAGGCCTACAGCGGCGAAGCGTCGTTGAGCTATCTGAGCCAGATGGTCGGCCTCACCGTGCAGAACTTCGTCAGCGCCGCCACCGGCCTGGCAGTTCTGGTTGCGCTGTGCCGCGGCATCGGTCGCAAATCCACGGCATCGCTTGGCAATTTCTGGGTCGACATGACCCGCGCCACCCTCTACGGCCTGTTGCCGCTGTGCCTGCTGCTGGCGCTGTATCTGGTCTGGCAGGGCGTGCCGCAAACCTTCGCGCAATACGTGAATGCGGTGACCGTGCAGGGCGTTGATCAAGTGATCCCTCTGGGGCCGGCCGCCAGCCAGATTGCGATCAAGCAATTGGGCACCAACGGGGGCGGTTTCTTCGGCGTGAACTCGGCGCACCCGTTCGAGAACCCGACCGCCTGGTCCAACCTGTTCGAGATGGCATCGATCATCCTGATCCCGGTGGCGCTGGTGTTTACCTTCGGCCACTACGTGAAGGACCTGCGCCAGAGTCGCGCAATCATCGCCTGCATGCTGGCGCTGTTCCTGATCGGCGGCGCGACCTCGCTGTGGGCTGAATACCAACCGAACCCGGCGTTGAACAACGTCACCGTCGAACAGACCGCGCCGCTGGAAGGCAAGGAAGCACGCTTTGGCACCACCGCCACCGTGCTGTGGTCGGTGACCACCACGGCCGCGTCCAACGGTTCGGTGAACGGCATGCACGATAGCCTCAACCCACTGAGCGGCATGGTGGCGCTGGTCAACATGATGGTCGGCGAAGTGATCTTCGGCGGCGTTGGTGCCGGGCTCTACGGCATGTTGCTCAACGTGCTGATCGCGGTGTTCCTCGCCGGCCTGATGATTGGCCGTACTCCGGAATACCTCGGCAAGAAACTGCAGGCCAGAGAAGTGCAATTGCTGGTGGTGACCCTGATGGTCATGCCAATCGGCGTACTGGTGCTCGGCGCGATCGCCGCCAGCCTGCCAGGCCCGGTGGCTGCCGTGAGCAACCCTGGCGCCCACGGTTTCAGTCAGCTGCTCTACGCCTACACCTCGGCCAGTGCCAACAACGGCTCCGCGTTCGGCGGCTTTGGTGCCAACACCCCATTCCACAACCTGATGCTGGGGCTTGGCATGTTGATCGGTCGTTTCGGTTACATCCTCCCGGTCCTGGCCCTGGCCGGCAGCCTGGCGATGAAGAAAACCGCACCGATCGGCCAGAACAGCTTTCCGACCCACGGCCCGCTGTTCGTCACCCTGCTGACCGTGACCATTTTGCTGGTGGGTGGTTTGACCTTTTTGCCGACGTTGGCGTTGGGTCCGATTGCTGAACACTTGAATATGGGCTTCTGAGGATTATTTGATGAATATGCCCGTAACTAAACCGGTCGCCACCGTCAAAGCGCCGGAACAACCAAAAACCGCGATCTCGGCCCTCTGGCGCCCGGCGTTGCTGCAAGCCTTCGTCAAGCTCGACCCACGGCAATTGCATCGTGCGCCAGTGATGTTGGTGGTCGAACTGACGGCGATCCTGACCACCGTGTTGTGCTTCGTGCCGGACACGGCGGTGCCGACCTTCGTTGCTGCGCAAATTGCCCTCTGGTTGTGGTTCACCGTATTGTTCGCCAACTTCGCCGAAGCCCTGGCCGAAGGTCGCGGCAAGGCCCGCGCCGACAGTCTCAAGGCCGGTAGCGAAGGCCTCAGCGCCCGGCGCAAAACCAGCAACGGCACTTTCCAGGTGGTGCCGGCCACCAGCCTGCGCAAGGGTGATGTGGTGCGCGTCGAAGCAGGGGAGATGATCCCCGGTGACGGTGAGGTGATCGAAGGCATCGCGGCGGTCAACGAAGCGGCGATTACCGGTGAATCGGCGCCGGTGATTCGCGAGTCCGGCGGCGACCGTTCGGCCGTCACCGGCAATACAAGGCTGGTGTCCGACTGGCTGCTGGTGAAGATCACCGCCAACCCTGGCGAGTCGACTCTGGACCGCATGATCGCCCTGGTCGAAGGCGCCAAACGCCAGAAAACCCCAAACGAAGTGGCGCTCGACATCCTGCTGATCGGCCTGACCCTGATCTTCCTGATGGTGGTCGTGACCCTGCAACCGTTCGCCCACTTCGCCAACGGCAGCCTGCCGCTGGTGTTCCTGGTGGCGTTGTTGGTCACGCTGATTCCGACCACCATCGGCGGTTTGCTGTCGGCCATCGGTATCGCCGGCATGGATCGGCTGGTACGCCTGAACGTGATCGCCAAGTCCGGTCGTGCAGTGGAAGCGGCGGGAGACGTGCATGTCCTGCTGCTGGACAAGACCGGCACCATCACCTTCGGTAACCGTCGTTGCTCGGCGGTGTATGCCGCCCCTGGTGTGACAGCCAGGGAACTGGCCGAAGGCGCATTGCTGGCTTCGCTGGCCGATGACACCGCTGAAGGCAAGTCGATCGTCGAATACCTGCGTGGCACTCATCCGCAACCGGAGCCGTCCGCCGATGTGCTGACAGCCGTGCCATTCAGTGCCGAAACCCGCTTGTCCGGTGTCGACTATCAGGGGCGCGTGTTTCGCAAAGGCGCGGTGGATTCGTTGCTGGCGTTCGTTGGCCTCAAGCGGGCGGATCTGGCTGCACCATTGTCCCGTGAAATCGACCGGATCGCCCAAAGCGGCGGTACGCCGTTGCTGGTGTGTGCAGACGGCAAGTTGCTCGGTGTGATCCACCTCAAGGATGTGGTCAAGCCGGGCATTCGCGAGCGTTTTGCCGAGCTGCGCAAACTGGGCATTCGCACCGTCATGGTCACCGGCGACAACCCGTTGACCGCCGCCGCCATCGCCGCCGAAGCGGGTGTGGATGACGTGCTGGCGGAGGCCACGCCGGAGAAAAAACTGGCGCGCATCCGTCACGAGCAAAACGACGGTCGTCTGGTCGCCATGTGCGGCGACGGCGCCAACGACGCCCCGGCACTGGCCCAGGCGGATGTCGGCATGGCGATGAACGATGGTACGCAAGCGGCACGTGAAGCGGCCAACATGGTCGACCTCGACAGCGACCCGACCAAGCTGCTGGACGTGGTGCAGATCGGCAAGGAGTTGCTGGTGACCCGAGGTGCGCTGACGACCTTTTCCATCGCCAACGATGTGGCCAAGTACTTCGCGATTCTGCCGGCGCTGTTCGCCGCGATCTACCCGCAACTGGGCGTGCTCAACGTGATGCACCTGAGCAGTCCGCAGAGCGCGATTCTCTCGGCGATCGTATTCAACGCCCTGATCATCGTGGTGCTGATTCCTCTGGCATTGCGCGGTGTGCGCGTGCAGGCGGCGAGTGCGGCGGCGTTGTTGCGGCGCAATCTGCTGATCTATGGACTGGGCGGGATTCTGGTGCCGTTCGTGGGCATCAAGGCGATCGACATGCTGTTGACGGCGTTGCATCTGGTTTGACTGAACACCCCCCTGTAGGAGCGAGCTCGCTCGCGATGGTGGTAAACGATAACGCGCCCTTTCTGACACAGCGCGGCGCCTTCAGATCCATCGCGAGCAAGCTCGCTCCTACAGGTTTTCATGCGAATTCGAGGATTTTGAAATGTCCACATTGATACGCCCGGCCCTGAGCCTGCTGGTCCTGATGACGCTGGTCACCGGCGTCGCTTATCCATTGGTGGTCACCGGCGTGGCCCAGGTCGCGTTCCCGGATCAGGCCAACGGCAGCCTGGTGCGTGATGCCGAGGGCAAGGTCCGCGGTTCCTCGCTGATCGCCCAGGATTTCGTCGGTGACGCCTGGTTTCACCCGCGCCCTTCGGCCGGTGCCTTTGCCACCGTGTCGAGCAGTGCCAGCAACCTGTCGCCGAGCAACCCCGCCCTGGCCACTCGCGTGATCGACGATGCCAACAAACTGCTGGTGCCAGGCCAGGGGCCGGTGCCATTGGCGCTGGTCACTACGTCCGGCAGCGGTCTCGATCCGCACTTGCCACCAGCGGCGATTGCCTATCAACTGGCGCGTGTTGCGGCGGCGCGCAATCTGCCGGTAGCGACACTGCAACAACTGCTGGACGCCCACATAGAGCAGCCATTGGTAGGCCCGCCGGTGGTGAATGTGCTTGAGTTGAATCTGGCGCTGGAAAAACTGTAAACCGGCGGCGCTGCCATTCGCGAGCAAGCCCGCTCCCACATTGGAATGCGTACTCCTGTGGGAGCGGGCTTGCTCGCGAAGACGGCAGAATAGTCACTACATCAATCCCGGTAAAAAGAGATCCCCAAGCATGAGCAACTCCGGCCGCGCCGACGCGCTGTTAGCAGACCTGCCCCGTGATGGTCGTGGCCGGCTCAAGGTATTTCTCGGCGCCGCGCCGGGGGTGGGCAAGACCTACGCCATGTTGCAAGCGGCCCACACCCAGTTACGCCAAGGGGTGAAAGTCATTGCCGGCGTCGTCGAAACCCACGGCCGGGCCGAAACCGAAGCACTGCTCGGCGGCTTGCCGCAGCAGCCGTTGGTGCGCTCGGAATACCGTGGCGTGTTGCTCGAAGAAATGGACCTCGACGGTTTGATCAAAGCCAAACCGAAACTGGTGCTGGTCGACGAACTGGCGCACACCAACGCCCCCGGCAGCCGTCACGAAAAACGCTGGCAGGACATTCAGGAGCTGCTCGCCGCCGGCATTGACGTGTACACCACGGTCAACGTCCAGCATCTGGAAAGCCTCAACGATCAGGTGCGCGGCATTACCGGCGTGCAGGTCCGTGAAACCCTGCCGGACTGGGTATTGCAGGAGGCCTACGAACTGCTGCTGATCGACTTGCCGCCCCGGGAACTGCTCGAGCGCCTGCGTGACGGCAAGGTCTATGTGCCGGAGCAGGCGCGGGCAGCCATCGACGCGTTCTTTTCCCAGACCAACCTGACGGCCCTGCGCGAACTGGCGATGCAAACCGCGGCGGCTCAGGTCGATAACGATCTGGCCCAGGGCTATCGCCAACTCGGTCAAGCCGCGCCAGCGGTGCGTGGGCGTTTGCTGGTAGGGGTCGACGGCGATGCCCAGGCTGAGCGTCTGGTGCGGCATGCCAGTCGCGTGGCCCAACGGCGGCACCTGCCCTGGAGCCTGGTGCACGTGGACAACGGCCGCGTGCGGGACGAACAGTCGCGCCTGCGCCTGCAAAGCGCCCAGCAACTGGCCGAACGGCTTGGGGGGGAAGTGGTGTTGCTGCGGGCCGGTGAGGTGGCGAAAACCTTGATTCAGCATGCCGCCGAACGTCGTGCCAGCCTGGTGCTGGTCGGCCAGTCCCGGCCGCGCTTGCGCCGACGTCTGTTCGGTGGCGGGCTGGCGGCGCGGCTGCTGCGCAATGCCCGCGGACTGGAAATCAACGTTCTCGACAGCGATCACCCACAGCATCAACCCCATCGGCGGCCGATGCATTCACTGGTCTGGTTCGACTATGTGTTGGCCGTGGTCGCGACGGTTCTGGCCAGCGCCCTGGCCTGGGCCGTGGCGAGTGTTCTGCCACTGCCGAATATTTCACTGGTGTTCCTCGCCGCCGTGTTGCTGGTGGCGGTGCGCAGCAGTCTCGGACCGGCTCTGGCCTGTGCGGCGCTGTCGTTTCTGACCTATGACTTTCTGTTCATTCCACCGACTTTCTCTCTGAGCATCCAGCGCGAAGAAGACGTACTGACATTATTGTTCTTCCTGCTGATGGCGGCCCTCACCGGCAACCTCGCGGCGCGCCAGCGCCGGCAATTGCAAGCCCTGCGCGACACCCAGGAAGAGACCACTGAATTGCTCGACCTGTCACGTAAACTGACCGCCGCCACCGACCGCCAGGCCGTGGTCAGCGCGGCCGCCCAGCACCTCAACGGTTGGAGCGATGTGCAACTGTGCCTGCTCAATCGCGACGGGCAAAACGGCTGGAAAGTCGAAACCGGTGGGCCGCTGACGTTCACCGAAGCCGAACGCGCCGCCGCCGATTGGGCCTGGCAGCACGATCAACCGGCGGGTGCGGGCACCGGCACCTTGCCGTTCGGCCGCTGGTGGTGGTGGCCGTTATCGGTGGAAGACGGCCCGCTGGCGTTGCTCGGCGTGTGCGCCAGGGAAGGCCAGACCCTGAGCGGTCAGCGCCGACGCTTGTTGACCGCGCTGACCCAGCCGCTGGCCCAGGCACTGGCCCGGGCGCAACTGGCCGATGATCTGGAAGCGGCGCGGCTGCACGGCGAAACCGAACAGTTGCGCAGTGCCTTGCTGGCTTCGGTGTCCCACGATTTACGCACACCGTTGACATCCATGCGCGGCAGTATCGATAGCCTGCTGGCCCTGGGTGAAGCGATCCCGCTGGAGGATCGACGTGAACTGCTCGAAGGCACCCGCGATGAAGCCGAGCGCCTCGACCGCTACATTCAAAACCTGCTCGACATGACCCGGCTCGGCCACGGTGCCCTGAAGCTGGCGCGGGACTGGGTATCGCCGGCAGACATCGTCGGCAGTGCGCTCAACCGTCTGCGGACAGTCCTTGCGCCGTTGCAGGTCAGCACAGACGTGCCGGCCGAGTTACCGTTGCTGTTCGTGCATGCCGCACTGATCGAACAGGCTCTGATCAACGTGCTGGAAAACGCCGCGCGGTTTTCGCCGTCCCACGGGCGTTTGCAATTGCACGCCGGAGCTGATGACAGTGAGCTGTTCTTTTCGGTCAGCGACGAAGGCCCGGGGATTCCGGAGGAGGAGCGGGCGAAGATTTTCGACATGTTCTACACCGCGGCGCGGGGTGATCGTGGTGGGCAGGGGACCGGGCTGGGGCTGGCGATCTGTCAGGGCATGGTCGGTGCCCATGGCGGACGCATCAGCGTCGCCGACGGCATCGAGGGGCGTGGCACCTGCATCACATTGCACCTGCCGCTACAGGCTCAGCCGGGATACGAAAGTGAAGCCTGATCGTGCTTGCGCTACTCTCTTGCCACTTCTTTGTGTTGATGTGAATTCATGAGCCAGACCGCGACCATTTTGGTCATCGATGACGAACCGCAGATCCGCAAATTCCTGCGCATCAGCCTCGCTTCCCAGGGTTACAAGGTGCTGGAGGCCGGCACCGGCAGTGAAGGATTGGCTCAAGCTGCGTTGAACAAACCGGACTTGCTGGTGCTCGACCTGGGCTTGCCGGACATGGACGGCCAACAGGTATTGCGCGATTTTCGCGAGTGGTCGACGGTGCCCGTGCTGGTGCTCTCCGTGCGCGCCGGTGAAGGGCAGAAAGTCGAGGCCCTGGATGGCGGCGCCAATGACTACGTGACCAAGCCGTTCGGCATTCAGGAATTCCTGGCGCGGATTCGTGCGCTGTTGCGCCAGGCGCCCGCCGGCGAGGTCCCGCAAGCGGCGCTGACCTTCGGTCCATTGACGGTCGACCTGGCGTATCGCCGGGTGCTGCTCGACGGTATCGAAGTTGCGCTGACTCGCAAGGAATACGCCGTGCTGGCGCAACTGGCGCGGCATCCCGGGCGGGTGATCACCCAGCAGCAATTGCTCAAGGACATCTGGGGGCCGACGCACACCGAAGACACTCATTACCTGCGCATCGTGGTCGGGCACTTGCGCCAGAAACTGGCGGATGACCCGACTCGACCACGGTTCATCGTGACCGAGGCGGGGGTGGGGTATCGGTTATTGAGTGAAGAGGTTTGACGTTCTGTGGTGACTGACCTGACGTCTTCGCGAGCAAGTCGGATCGCCGCACCGCCGCTCCCACACGGGATCCCGGTCAGACACAAATTTTGTGAACACCGAAGATTTACTGTGGGAGCGGGCTTGCTCGCGAAGAGGCCCTGATAGCCACCACAAAGCTTTCAGGCTTTCAGTTCTGCTCATTCTCATAGCGATCCAGCGTATCCCGCGCAATTTCCCGTCCCAGCGCGATCAGCTCCGGCGCCTTGTAGAACTCGAAAAACCGGCACACGCGCTTGGGCACGTTGATCAGGATGTCCGGCGGATACCCGGCAATCTTGTACTGTGCCAGCGACGTCTGCATCACCTCGAAACTCTGGTTGATCAAATCCAGCAAGGACGCCGGTCCTACGTTGTCGATGATGAACGAGCCGGTGGCGGAGCGGGGGGCGCCACTGGTTTCCGGAGCCGCCGCGGGTTGCTGCGCCTCGGGCTCGGCGGACTCGATCCACGGGTTGAGGTCCGCACCTTCGGCCTTCAAGGCTTCCTGTTCCAGAACCAACAATTGTTCAGCCTGTTTGCGCCGGAACGGCAACTTCGAACCGACGGAGTTGATCAGGCTGTCGAAGCGGGTCTTGAAGGCGGCAGGACGCTGGATGACCGGCAATTGATAGTGGCGCTGGTTGGTGGAGTTGAGGTTGACCGCGATGATCAGATCGCAATGGCTCGACACCACCGGCACGATCGGCAGCGGGTTGAGAATGCCGCCATCCACCAGCATGCGGTTGCCCTGCATCACCGGCGTGAACAGGCTGGGAATCGCCGCTGAGGCGCGCATGGCCTGATGCAGGCAACCTTCCTGGAACCAGATCTCCTGCTGGTTGGTCAGGTCGGTGGCAACGGCCGTGTAGGGGATACGCAAGTCTTCGATGTTGATCTCGCCGACGATCTTGCGGATTTGCCCGAAGACTTTCTCGCCACGAATCGCCCCCAGACGAAAACTGACGTCCACCAGACGCAGCACGTCGAGATAGTCCAGGCTCTCGATCCAGTCGCGGTAATCATTGAGTTTGCCGGCGGCGTAGATCCCGCCCACCACCGCGCCCATGGAGCAACCGGCGACACAGGCGATGTCATAGCCGCGTCGCTCGATCTCTTCAATGACCCCAATATGCGCATAACCCCGGGCTCCACCCGAGCCCAACACCAGTGCGACGCGCTTTTTCATGAATCGCCCTCGTTTGAATGGTTCAACAATGCACCCATCGAGGGTCATGCTTCAATCGCCATGGTCGTTCGGTGGGGCAGGAGCGTCGTATTTTCGACACTCCATGGCGGCACATGATTATTCTTGTCGGCGCTATAGTTTGCACAGGGGACCAACGGCACTTTTCAGGTGCCACACCGTCTTACCTGCATGACTGTTGACCTATCTTTGAGGAGTGAGTGATGAAAGCCTGGATCTGCGTGCCATTGATTGCCCTGGCGCTCGCCGGTTGTGCCGGCAAAACCGCCTACCGCGACAGCTGTGGCAGCCAGCTCGATGCCGCCTGGCATGAGCTGGACCTGGCCAAGGCCGAAGGATTCGCCGGGACCGTCAGCTACTCCAAAGCCTTGTCGCTGTTGACCGCGGCCAAGACCCAACAGCAATTCGAGGGATTCGAGGGCTGCTCCCACAAGGCCGAGAAGGCCCGTTTCTATATTCGTGAGTCGCGCGCGGGGCGTTGAAGGCAAAAAGCAGCGCCAGGCTCTAAGCTACCAATTGCAAGACTCATCGGGCTTGCAGCTCGTAGCCTGGAGCCTGGCGCTGTTTACGGAGTAAACCCCCATGATCGATCGGTTGGTGGCTCAAATTCTGGGCCTGGAAATTCGTCTGCTGGCCTGTCAGGCCCGCCTGAAAGAGCGTACTGACCCTGAAGCGTTACACGATCTGCGCACAACCATGCGTCGGTTACGCAGCCTGTTGCGACCCTTGCGCGGGTTGCCCGGTGTCGAGCAACTGGAAGCGGCAGCCTCCCGGGTGGGAGAGCTGACCACGCCATTGCGTGATCGCGAAGTGCTGGCGGCGTACCTGCACCAGCACCATCAACCCCAGGCCGCACAGCGGCGCATGGCGCAAATGACCGAAGCCTATCCGGCCGTTGCGGCTAGCCCGGAGCTCGCGCAATTGCTGATCGTCCTCGATGCGTTTCCGCGTTTTCTGCGTGCCGCCCAGCGCCAGGGATTGCTCAAGGGCCTGCGCAAGCGCATCGAAAAGCGCCTGGGCAAACAGTGGAAAATACTCGACGAGGCACTGCATGACCCGGCCCATGACCGTCATCGCTTGCGCCTGCTGATCAAGCGGGTGCGCTATGGCATCGACGCTTACCCCGAACTGGACCGTTTGCCGAAAGCGGCCATGCCGCGGTTGAAATCGGCCCAAGGCGCGCTGGGTGACTGGCACGATTGCGTGCAATGGCTGGCCATGGCTGAACTGGAAGCGGATTTGCAGCCCTGTGTTGCAGTCTGGACCGCCACCATGGCCGAGGCCGAAAGCCGTGCGGACCAGGTGCTGGAAAAGCTCAGCAAGGCTTGTTTCAAACCCTGAAAACACCGGAGATCCATTGTAGGAGCGAGCCTTGTGCGGCTCATCTGTCAGTCAATTTGGCCGGAATAGGCGATGTGTCGACTTCGCCAGATGGTTAAGATCCCTTCGTCTTTTTTCGATCCCTGAGGTTTTCATGCGTTTTTCCGAACTGCTCGACGCTGTCCGTAGCCAGCCGCTGGAGCTGTCTATTCCGGCCTCCTGGGCCCAGGGGCGCGCCACTTTTGGTGGCCTGGTGGCCGCCTTGCAGTACGAGGCCATGCGTGCCCGGGTGCCGGCGGATCGTCCGGTGCGCTCGCTGGCAATCACCTTTGTCGGCCCGGTTGAACCCGAGGTACCGGTCAGTTTTGAAGTCGACGTGTTGCGCGAAGGCAAGGCGGTCAGCCAGGTGTTGGGTCGGGTGATGCAGAAGGGGCAGGTGGTGACGTTGATCCAGGGCAGTTTTGGCGCCTCACGCCCTTCGGAAGTGGCGGTGGCTGCTGAACCGGCACCTGAAATGAAGCACTGGGACGAATGCCAGGAATTGCCTTTTGTCGAAGGCGTCCTCCCGGAGTTCATGCGGCATCTGGCGATGCGCTGGAGTGTCGGCGGGCTGCCGTTCAGCGGTAGTACATCCCGGCAAATGGGCGGCTGGGTGCGCCTGCGCGGCGACGTGAAAGAAGAGGCCGTCAGTGAGGCGCATATCCTCGCGCTGGTGGACGCCTGGCCGCCGGCCCTGATGCCATTTCTGAAGAAGCCGGCGATGGGAAGCACACTGACCTGGACCATTGAATTCGTGCAACCGCCGCTGGAACTGAGCACCCTGGACTGGTGCAAATACCTCGTCGAAACCGAGCACGCCGCCGACGGCTACGGGCATGCGGCCGCGAAAATGTGGAGCGCGGATGGTCGGTTGATCGCCATGAGCCGGCAGACGGTGACGGTGTTTGCCTGATCAGTGACGACGGTGGCGCTCGCGCCAGGCGCGCCACCAGCCACCGCTGAGGAAGAACCGCGGAAACGTCAGGAACTGCTCGACCATCAGGCGCGATATCGCATCCTTGCGGTCACTGAAGGGTTCGGCGGCTTGCGCCTCCAGGCTGTGGCCGTGACGTTGCAAGGCCAGCGCGGCAATCACACCGATCACGCCGATGGCGATGTTCGAAAGGGTCAGGCTGAACACCCCGGACACGATCAACAGAAACGCCACGATGAACAGCGGCACCGCGATCAGGTGCAACACCAGGTTTGTCGGGTGCTGATGATTGTTCGGGTACGCTCGCCATTGCCAGGCGGGAAGGTTGGGGTGACGTTTGCCCATGATGCTGATCCTCGATCCATGTTGAATACATGAGATGAAGAATAGGCCCGGTCAATGCTGGCGGCGAATCAAGGCTGGCTATTGGCTTGATAGGCGCCATGGTCTGGATTGATCTTGTCAGTTCTGACGCCTTCGCGAGCAAGCCCGCTCCCACATTTTGACGGTATTCCAATGAAAGAACGCGGTCACCTGTGGGAGCGGGCTTGCCCGCGAAGAGGCCCTTACAGTTTGAGCTGACCTATAGCCCTGCTCAACTCCCCGGCCAACGCCGCCAGCTCATTGCTGGTCGTCGCCGACGTCACCGTCTGCTGCACCGTGTTCTCGGTCACGTCACGGATGCTCACCACCGCCCGGTTCATCTCTTCCGCCACCTGGCTCTGCTGCTCGGCCGCCACCGCGATCTGTGTATTGCTTTCTCGCATCTGCGCCACCGCACCGGTGATCTCGGCTAGTGCCACGCCGGCCTCTAGCGCCTGTTGCACGCAGTCGTCGGCCTTGAACGAGCTCTCCTGCATGAAATCCACGGCGTCACGCGTACCGGCCTGCAACGCTGACACCATGCGCGTGATTTCGTCCGTGGAGGCCTGGACGCGTTTGGCAAGGTTGCGCACTTCATCGGCGACCACGGCAAACCCGCGTCCCATTTCGCCGGCCCGGGCCGCTTCGATGGCGGCGTTGAGTGCCAACAGATTGGTCTGCTCGGCGATGCTGTGAATCACGTTGACCACGCCGTTTATCTTCTGACTGTCCTCGGCCAGGCGTTGAATCATCTCGGCAGTCTGCTGGACGCCGGTGGACAGTCCGGCAATCGACTGCTGCACCCGTGTCACGACCTCCTGGCCGCTGCCGGCCAGGGTATCGGCCGATTGCGAAAGGTCGCGGGTGGCACCTGCGTGTTGGGCGATGTGATGGACTGTTGCGGTCATTTCATTGATCGCCGTGGCGGCTTGATCGGTTTCGCTTTGCTGGCCGAGCATGCCGAGGCGCACTTCATTCATGCTGGCCGCCAGCCGTGCGGCACCGACGTCCAGTTGCCGGGCGGTGTTGGCGACCGTGTTGACCACCCGTTGATAACCGGCCTGCATGGCGTTGAAGGCGTTGGCCATTTGCCCGACTTCGTCGCTGCAAGCCAATGGTACGCGGGCTGACAGGTCGCCGGTTTTCTCCACGTGGAGCATGACGTCTTTCAAGGTATTGAGCTGGCTGAGCAGGAAGCGGATCAATAACTGCGATGCGCCGAGCATTGCCAGCATCAGGATGAACACCGCCAACGCGTAGTTGGCGAAGCGCTCGCTGAACACCTGGCTCAGGCTTGGCCCGTGGACAATCACAGCGACCTGCTGGCCGTCGGCGCGCGCGAACACTTCGGCACCCATCAATGGATTGTCACCGAACAACGGCATTGAGTTGATCTCGACCCAGCCGTTTGCATGGGTGAGTTGCGGTATGGGTTGTCCATTCAGCGATGGCGCCTGTCCGCGATTGAACGTCAGCAGGTTATCGGTCTCGGGCAGCGGTTGCCCGGCAGGCCAGGCGCCAAGCAATCGCGCCTGTGACTGAGCCGAAGCCCGGGATGCATGACTGCGGGCCTGTTGTTCGAGCTGCACGGCGTACAGCACTAGCAAAAGCGTGGTGATGAAGGCGACAGCGTTGACCGCCCAGAATTTGTATTTCAGCGAGATATTGCTAAGCCAGGCACCCATGGAGGTCTTCTCTGATAGCGGAAACAGTTTTGGCAAGGTGCCATCATTGTGCCGCTACTCAGAAATTCGAACCTTGATACAAGTCAATGTGGGAGCGGGCTTGCTCGCGAAAGCAGGGTATCAGTCGACATCAGTGGTGTTTGATAGTCCCCCTTCGCGAGCAAGCCCGCTCCCACAAGGGGCCGTGTTTACAAGGCGATGGTGGGTAGCCGGTAAAACGCCCGAGCACACGCCGTAGTATGCGCCGCCAGATCTTCCTGGCTTTCCCCGCGATGCAGTGCCACTTCGCGCAATACTTCGGTCAGGTATGCAGGCTCGTTTCGCCCGTTTTTCGGCTTGGGGCGCAGGCTGCGCGGCAGCAGGTACGGTGCATCGCTTTCGAGCATCAGGCGCCCGCGCTTGATCTCCTTGACCAGCGGATGCAAATGCGTGCCCCGGCGTTCGTCGCAGATCCAGCCGGTAATGCCGATGTGCAAGTCCAGGTCGAGATAGCTGAACAGTGCCTTCTGTTCGCCAGTGAAACAATGAACCACGGCAGCCGGCAGTCGGTCGCGGAAGTCGCGCAGGATTTCCAGCAAACGCTGGCTGGCGTCGCGTTCGTGCAGAAAGACCGGCATCTGCAATTCAACGGCCATGGCCAGATGTTCTTCGAGGACCTTTTCCTGCTGCGGGCGCGGCGAGAAGTCACGGTTGAAATCCAGCCCGCATTCACCCACGGCCACCACATTTGGCTCCTTGAGCAAGCTGCGCAAACGTCGGGCACTGTCGGCGTTCCAGTCACTGGCGCAGTGAGGGTGAATACCGGCGGTGGCGAACAGGCGCTGAGTGCTTTCGTCCAGTTGCTGGCACAGTTCAAGGGCCTGCTCGCTGCCCTCGATGCTGGTGCCGGTCAGCACCAGTTGGCATACACCGGCCGCGTAGGCACGGTCGAGTACGGCCTGGTGTTTGTCGGCAAAGCTGGGGTTGGTCAGGTTGACGCCGATATCGATGAGTTGCATGGTGCTACCTCGGGCCAAAGGCCGGAAAGCATATCAGAGCCGTGGATTTATAAGAAAAGCCAAGAACTACAACGAGTTAACGCTGTCTCTTGAGCCGCGGGGCAGGCCGGGTTGGTAGTTTTGCCATCATTGTGCCAGTCTTTCGCACGTTGCCAGCGCCCAAGGCGCTCTGTTTTGTCGCTGCGCTTGATGCCATTTGTCATTGAAGCGTGCCTCATATTCTTTCCGGAGAGTGGATGATTCGTCCCTCGGTTTTGCTACTGCTGTGCTGTTCGCTGCTACTGCCGATGTCGGCGGTCGCGCGTCTGCCCGGGCCGCTGCAAGCCGTACCGGCCAGCAAGGTGCGCGATCTTGCGGAAATTCGCAGCAGCCGAGTGCTGCGGGTATTGGTCAACCAGAGCCGCAACAGTTCCGGCGAAGTCCAGGGGCAGGCGATCGGGGTCGAATATCATCGCCTCAGAGCGTTCGAGCAATACCTCAACGGCCACGCCCGTGACGGTCAGGAAATTACCCTCAAGATCATTCCCAAGGCCAAGGATCAACTGCTCGGCGCATTGCAGCGCGGGGAGGGGGATCTGGTGGCGCCAGGCGAGTTGCTCGATCTGCAAGCGGGCTTCGCCGTCAGCACCAGTGAGCCGATTGCCAGCAACATCCCGTTGGTGCTGGTGGGCATCAAGGGCGAACGCCGCTACACCCGGCTTGAACAGCTATCCGGCAAAACCCTGGCCTTGCCTGCCGGCAGCGCCGCCGGGGATGCTGTCAGCCAGATCAATCAAAAGCTCGCCCTGCACAAACTGCCACCGGTCACAATCGAATGGGTCGATCCGACCCTTGCCGTCGAGGACGTCCTGGAAATGGTGCAGGGCGGGATCTTCCACCTGACCATTGTCGAGCAGCCGATCGCCGAACGCTGGGGCAAGATCCTGCCCAGGTTGCGTTTCGACAAGCAGGTACTCATCAGCGATCCGGGAGAGGAGTTCTGGTTCGTACGCCGTGATGCCTCGATGCTGCGGGCCAGTATTGATCGCTTCCTCACCGGTTACAAAAAACCGTCGGATCAGGACGCCGCGTTCCTGCGGATCTATCGGCGTCTCTATCAAGTGCACTACCCACTGGCCAAGGCCGATCGGCAGCGTCTGGAAAAACTCCGCCCGGTGCTGCAAAAGCACGCCGATGCCCAAGGCATGGACTGGCTGAACCTGGCGGCGTTGGCGTTCAAGGAATCAGCGTTGCAGCCCACGGCCCGCAGTGGTGGTGGCCCGACCGGCCTGATGCAGATCACGCCTTCTGCGGCGCAGCGGGTGGGGGTCAACAATATCCAGGACGTAGACGGCAATGTGCAGGCCGGGGCCAAGTACCTGGCGATGATCCGGCGCAAGTTTTTTGCCAGCCCGAAACTCAATGAACGCGAACGCATGGCCTTTGTGCTGGCAGCCTACAACATCGGGCCGGAGCGGGTTCAGGGCATGCGCGCCGAAGCCCGGCGGCGAGGGTTGAATCCCAACCAGTGGTTCTTCCAGGTCGAACGCGTTGCCATGGAGCAAGTGGGCATGGGGCCCGTCAGCTATGTTAATAGCGTGAACAAGTATTATTTGGCGTTCGACCGGGAGCGGGAGTCGTTGGAGCCCCAGGGACAAAAGGTTGTCTCACGTAATTGATCTACTAATCTGATTGTTATTGCCGGCTTTTTGCGCTTTTAACATATGATTTACTGATTAATATAGCGGCCAACCAACACACATCAGCAAGGAATGAAACAGCATGAGCACTCTGATCAACAAGGTACTGTCCACCCGCGCTGGCTACGGCCTGACAGTTCTGCGCATCGTTGTCGGCATTGTCTTCGCCGCACACGGTTCGCAGAAACTCTTCGGGGCATTCGGTGGCTATGGTCTGGCGGGAACCGCGCAGTACATGGAAAGCGTCGGGCTGACGCCGGGTTACCTGATGGCGGCAATGGCGGGCGGCATCGAATTCTTCGCCGGCCTGGCCCTGATCATCGGCTTGCTGGCTCGCCCGGCCGCACTTGGCCTGGCATTACTGTCGCTGGTCGCGATTTTCACGGTGCACATCAGCAACGGTCTGTTCATGGCCAACAACGGTTATGAATTCGCCCTGGCGTTGCTCGGTGGCAGTATCGCGGTATTGATCGAAGGTGCGGGCAAACTCTCGGCGGACCGTGCCATCGCCGGTTGACCGCTCTGGCTCAACGAAAAGGCCCGCATTGTGCGGGCCTTTTTTGTTGTGCGTCATTCTTGACACTGTCCAGTCAGCTTCTCTAGGATGTTGCTCATGCGCCGATTTAAACAGCTACTTGCGGGGCGCCAGGTGACTCATTCAGTTGCCGATAGAAGCCGGAACAGGCTTCGAAATACCGCTAAAGCGCTGGTTCGGTGTTGCCTCTCACCTGCCATGCAGACTTTTGAGGCAGAGACACGACACAATGAATGCACTAAACCCTGTTGTACGTCCCGCGCCGATCACGGCACATCTCACCCAGCGCAATCCAAAAATCCTGCTTGGCGGCAAACATCAGCCGACGCTCTTGCGTTATCTCGATGGCTGGCCTCGTCGTACCGGCGGTCCCGCTGCCTTCCTGATCCAGTTTGTCGAAGACGGTGAGTCGCTCGCTCGTTTCGCCGACGACAGTTTCGATCTGGCAGTGATTCAATCCCCCAGCCTTGAAGACGCGCCGGAAGTGATCAGGCAACTGACTCGCGTTGCCCGGCAAGGGCTGATCACCCGCCGTTGAGTTCTACGGGTAGTCGATCGCCACGATATAAACACACTGCTCACCGGTCGGTGTCTGGACTCGAACTTCGGCGTCCAGTGCCTTGCCGATCAGGGCGCGGGCCAATGGCGAATCAATGCTGATCAGGCCTTGTTTGAGGTCCAGTTCATCCGGCCCGACAATGCGGTAGCGCGACTCTTTGCCGTCTTCGTCCTCGATCGTCACCCAGGCGCCAAAATAGACCTTGTTCGGATCGCTGGGTTTTTCGCTGACGACCTTGAGCGCCTCCAGGCGCTTGGTGAGAAAACGCACGCGGCTGTCGATCTCTCGCAGCATCTTTTTGCCGTAGGTGTATTCGGCGTTCTCCGAGCGATCCCCCTGGGCCGCGGCTTCGCTGACAGCCTGGGTAACCTGGGGCCGGCGTACATGCCACAGTTCATGGAACTCGGCACGCATCCGCGCTTCACCCTCGGGGGTGATCAGCGCGGTGCCGGCGGTGCGGGGAGGGCGATAACGGCTCATGACAGCTTCTTGTGGTGAGGATGGCTGGAGTCTATCAACCCTCGCGCAGGACTGTCAGCGGGCTGGCGTTCAATGCCCGACGGGTGCCGAACACCCCGGCACCGCCAATCAGCACGGCACCCACCAATGGCAGCAACAACAGCCATGGATGCGGATGCCATGGCAGGTCGAAGGCATAGCGGTAGAGCACCAGGCTCACCAGTTCCGATCCCAGTGCCGCCAGCAAACCGCTGACCGCACCGAGCAAGCCGAACTCGATGCGCCGTGCCTTGACCAGCAATTGCCGTTCAGCGCCCAGCGCTCGCAGTAATGCGCCCTGGCGAATGCGTTCGTCCAGTGTCGCCTGCAGGCCGGAAAACAGCACCGCCATCCCCGCTGCCAGTACGAACAGCAACACATACTCTACCGCCAGGGTGACCTGGGCGAGAATGCTGCGCAGTTGTTCCAGCAAGGCTTCGACCTGCAGGATCGTCACCGCCGGGAAGGCACGGGACAGGTCGACGATCTGTTGGTCATGGCCCGGTGCCAGATAGAAACTGGTCAGGTAAGTTGCCGGCAGATCCTTCAGGGTGCCGGGCTGGAAGATCATGAAGAAGTTCGGCTGGAAGTTGTCCCAGTTGATCTCCCGCAGGCTGGTGACTTTCGCCTCGCGATTGACCCCGCCAACGCTGAAAACCAGATGGTCGCCGAGCTTGATTTTCAGGCTTTCAGCGACCTTGCCTTCCACCGACACGCCGGGAACATCGTCCGGCGTCTGTTCGTTCCACCAATTACCGGTCGTGAGTTTGTTGCCCGACGGCAGGTCCGCGGCCCAGGTCAGGCTCAGGTCGCGCTGGATTGCCCGATCCCCCGCCGATTCCTTGGTGACGATCTGCTGCACCGGTTCGCCGTTGATGCTGATCAAGCGCCCCGGCACCACCGGATACAACGGTGCCGATTGCGCCGACACGGCGATCAGGTGATCGGTGAAGGCCTGTTTGTCCGCGGGCAGGATGTTCAGGGCGAAGTAATTGGGGGCGTTTTTCGGCAACTGGTTTTGCCAGGTATTCAGCAACTCACCGCGCAGTAGCGCAATCAGCGCCATCGACAGCAGAATCAGGCCGAACGCCAGGGACTGGCCCGCGGCCGCGAGCGGGTGACGCAGCAATTGCCCGAGTCCCAGGCGCCAGGGCAGGGACGCACGGGCGAGCATGCGCCGCAGGCTCTTCAACAGCAGCAGCAACAAACCGCCCAGCACCAGCGCTGCAATCACGCCACCGCCGAGCAGGGCAAAGGTCAGCAGCAGGTCCAGGCTCAGACGCCACATGATCAGGCCGAGGGCACCCAGTGCTGCACCGTAGACCATCCAGGTGCTGGAAGGGATAGGCAGCATGTCCCGACGCAATACGCGCAATGGCGGAACCCGGCCCAGAGCCGCCAGCGGCGGCAAGGCGAAACCGGCCAGCGCCACCAGTCCGGTGCCGATCCCGGCAACGGCCGGAAACAGCCCGCCCGCAGGCACGTCGGTCGGCAGCAAGTCATGCAGCAGGGCAAACAACCCCAGCTGTGCGAACCAGCCGAGGAGGGCGCCGCTGATGCTGGCCAGCAGTCCGAGGACGGTCAGTTGCAGGCTGAACAACACCAGGGTTTCCCGGCGTGACAGCCCGAGGCAGCGTAGCAAGGCACTGGCATCGAATCGGCGAGTGGCGAAGCGGGTTGCCGATAGCGCAACCGCCACGCCGGACAGCAACACCGCGACCAGGCTGGCCATGTTCAGGTAGCGTTCGGCTTTGCCCAGGGCTCCACCGATCTGCCGGTTGCCGTCACGGGCGTCCTGCAAGCGCTGATTGGCGGCGAGGCCCGGTTTTATGAGTTGCCGATAGGTTTCCAGCGCCTTGGCATCGCCGCGCCACAACTCCCGATAGCTGACCCGGCTGCCGGGCTGCACTACACCGGTGGCCACAAGGTCGCCGAGATTGATCAGCACTCGTGGCGTCAGGCTGTAGAAATTGCCGGCGCGGTCGGGTTCGTACGTCAGCACCCGCGTCAGTTTCAGGGTTTTCATGCCGACATCGATGCTGTCGCCGATCTTCAGGTCCAGGGCGGTCAGCAGGCGTGCCTCGACCCAGGCTTCGCCGGGTTTCGGTCCTCCACCGGGTTCCTCCACGGCAAAGGGCGCGGGCGCGCTTTTCAGTTCGCCGCGCAGCGGGTAGGTGCCATCGGCCGCCTTGATGCTGGACAGCTGGATGCCTTTGTCGGTGGCGATAACGCTGGAGAACTCCACCACTTGAGCGTGTTCCAGACCCAGTTCGGTGCCGCTTCTTATTTGCTCGGGGCGCGCCGGCGAGCTGCCTTCGAGCAGCAGGTCGGCACCGAGGAACTCGGTGGCGCGCAACATCATGGCGCCATTCAGGCGCGCGCCAAAGTAACCGATGGCGGTGCTGGCGGCCACGGCCACCAGCAAGGCGAAAAACAACACGCGCAATTCACCGGCGCGGGCGTCGCGCAGCAATTGGCGGATGGCGAGGCTGAACAGGCGCAACAGCGGCAGACGTGCCATCAAGGCTCCAGAGGGGCGACCAGCAGGCCGGCTTCAAGGCGGATCAGGCGCCGGCAGCGATGGGCCAGGCGTTCATCGTGAGTCACCAGTACCAGGGTCGTGCCGCGTTCCTTGTTGAGTTCGAACAGCAAGTCGCTGATGCGCTCGCCGGTGTGGCTGTCGAGGTTGCCGGTCGGTTCGTCGGCGAACAGCACATCGGGCTCGGCGGCGAATGCGCGGGCAATCGCCACGCGTTGTTGTTCGCCCCCCGAGAGCTGGCGTGGCGAGTGAGTCAGGCGCTGGCCCAGCCCCACGCGTTGCAGCAATTGGGTGGCGCGTTCGCGGGCGTCTTTGCGGCCATCGAGTTCCAGCGGCAGCATGACGTTTTCCAGGGCATTGAGGCTGTCGAGCAACTGGAATGACTGGAACACAAAACCCACGTGCTCGGCGCGGATGCGCGCACGCTGGTCTTCATCGAGGCTGCTCAGGCCTTGCCCGGCGAGAGTGACTTCGCCGCTGCTCGGCAGGTCGAGGCCGGCGAGCAGGCCCAGCAGGGTGGATTTGCCGGAACCCGAAGCGCCGACGATGGCCAGGCTGTCGCCCTTGTTCAGTTCCAGGCTGAGTTCGTGCAGGATGGTCAGTTCACCTTCCGCGCTGGGAACCACTTTGCTAAGGTCCTTCGCGATGAGAATGCTTGCGCCCATGGAGAGTCCGATGCGTGTCTGGTTTTTGAGTGCTGGCCTGGCCTTGTTGTGCATGGCCCAAAACGCAGCGGCGGGTACAGTCCTGATCGTTGGCGATAGTATCAGCGCCGGTTTCGGGCTGGATACCCGGCAGGGGTGGGTGTCGCTGCTTGAGCAACGGCTCAGGCGCGAAGGTTTCGACGATAAAGTGGTCAATGCGTCCATCAGTGGCGACACCAGTGCCGGAGGCCGGGCGCGGCTGCCCGCGCTGCTTGCAGAGCATAAGCCGGAGCTGGTGATCCTCGAACTGGGCGGCAATGACGGGCTGCGCGGATTGTTGCCAACGCAATTGCAACAAAATCTTGCGTCAATGATCGACAGCTCCCGGGCCAGCGGTGCCAGGGTGTTGCTGCTCGGCATGCAATTGCCACCCAATTACGGTGCGCGTTACACAAAGGCGTTTGCCGAGGTCTACAGCAACCTGGCCGATGAGAAAAAGATCCCGCTGGTGCCGTTTTTCCTCGACGGCGTGGGCGGCCATCCGGACTTGATGCAGGCTGACGGCATACACCCGGCGGCCGGGGCCCAGGACAAGTTGCTGGAAAATGTCTGGCCTACCCTAAAACCGCTGTTATGACACTTTTCTAGAAGCAGGCTTTCGGCTAAGGTGGCGCCCCCGATTTGGAGCCCCCGATGCCGCGTCCCGCCTGGTCACTCTTTGCCTACCAACTGATCGAGCCTGACGAACAGCTGGATCTGTTCGCCTGCCAGGAAGTGCGGGTACATCTGGTGACCCGTCAACTGGAGTTGGGCGGCTCGGCTGACCGCACCTTGTGCGGCAGCCTGTTGCCGGCGCAGCCTCGCTGGTCGAGTGTTGATCGTCGGGTGTTTCAGGATCAGCGGCTGTGTTCGTTGTGCAGGGCTATTCTTGAGTCGCAGAAGCGTGGGACTTCGCCGATCTGGCCGGAATTGCGTTTCGAGCTTTGATCTGTTGTTGCGGGCTGGTCCTGTTGTTTTGTGTACATATCCGTTTCTTCGGCAATGGCGGCTGATGGTTTCGCCCTTACGGCGACTCACTTTTTTTACAAGCGCCTAAAAAAAGTAAGCAAAAAAACGCTCGCCCCGAACGTCCGGCCCCTCGCTTGGGCTCGGGGTTCCTTCGCTCCGGTGTCCATCCGGGGGCATTGCCCTCCGGTCGGCTTCGCGCGACCTGCATGCAATGAGTTCGACTGCGTCGAACGGCGCTGCGCGCCCATCCCCGGATGAACACCTCCGCTCAGCCTGCCGAGGGGGCGGGTGGATCAAGATCAAGAGCGGCAGGCGAGCTAACGCTCGGCCTGTTGAGTGGTGAGGAGCGTGGGTCTACGCGGCCCTGCTTTTGCTCTGCTCTTCTCTCTTCTGTAGGAGCGAGCTTGCTCGCGATGGTCGTCAACGATAACGCGGGCTGTCTGAATCCCCACGGTGTCCTGGCGTTTTTCGCGAGCAGGCTCGCTCCTACAGGGGGAACGCGTTCAATCGCGATCAGGTCGGCCCGGAGGCCGCCTCGCTTTGGCTTTTGATCTTCTTGCCCCCTCGAGAGGCTTCGTTCCGGTTCTGCGCAGTGGGCAACCCGGCATGGATGCCGGGTTAGCCGCGTACGGCCATGGATGGCCGATCGCGGCGGGCCCACGGAGCAGGACCGGAGCGAGGGAATGCCGAGCCTTGGCGAGGCACCGAACGTCAGGGGCAAGAGCCCTTGGTTACTTGGGGCCGGGCGGCGCTCCGCTTTTCCAAGTAACCCGCCGTAAAGGCGGAACCTTAAGTGGCCGTTGCCGTAGAACCGGATATGTACACCAGTAAAAAACACGTCGCCCAACACACCGCCTTCGTGAGCAGGCTCGCTCCCACACAGGACCGTGGACAATCGCAAAATCGCCTTGCATCGCCTGCAATCGGCTGGTCTCCCCGAAATAACAGACAGCGGTGTACAATCGCTTTCTTATATCTCAGTTGATCATGCGAAGGATTTTCCGGATGTTGTCGCGCTTTCCTGCCGTCACCCGCTGCCTGACTCTCGCCGCCCTTTTTGTGGCCGGTCCCGTTGCAGCATTGGAGTTTCCCCTGCCACCGCCCGGTGAGGACATCATCGGCCAGGTGCAGGTGATCAAGGCCAAGTACGAAGATACCTTCGCCGACCTTGGTACTGCCTACGATCTGGGCTACACGGAAATGGTCGCGGCCAACCCGGGTGTCGATGCATGGTTGCCTGGCGCCGGCACGGAAATCATTCTGCCGACCCGCTTCATCCTGCCACCAGGCCCGCGTGAAGGCATCGTGATCAACCTGGCCGAGTACCGCCTCTACTACTACCCGAAAGGCAAGAACGTGGTGTACACGTTCCCATTGGGGATTGGTCGTGAAGGCTGGGGCTCGCCAATTGCCCACACCAGCATCACCGCCAAGACACCTAATCCGACCTGGACGCCTCCGGCTTCGATCAAGGCCGAGCACGCAGCAGATGGTGATCCGCTGCCCAACGTCGTGCCGGCAGGCCCTGACAACCCGCTGGGGCCGTTCAAGTTCACCCTGGGCACACCGGGCTACCTGATCCACGGCTCGAACAAGAAGTTCGGTATCGGCATGCGTACCAGCCACGGTTGCTTCCGCATGTTCAACAACAACGTGCTGGAAATGGCGGGCATGGTGCCGGTCGGTACGTCGGTGCGGATCATCAACGACCCGTACAAGTTCGGCATGAGTGGCGGCAAGGTCTATCTGGAGGCGCATACGCCGCTGGACGACAAGGGCAACCCGTCGGTGGTCGACAAGCACACCGCGGTCATCAATGCGATGCTCAAGCGTGAAGACATCACCAACAACCTGCGCATGAACTGGGATGTGGTGCGTGATGTGGTTGCCGCTGAAGACGGCCTGCCGGTGGAGATCGCCGTGCCGGGCAACGGCATTGCACCGATGGTGTCGAGCACGCCGATCGACCCGATGCAGTAACGCTTGCAAGGAGCCCGTCGGCGCGGACCGCGTCGACGGGTTTTTTATTGCCTGGAGAAACCCCGGGCAATAAAAAAGCCGACCCAAAAAATGGATCGGCTTGATAACAATCCCGAAGGATTATTACTTGCGGCTAGCTTTGTCCAGCATGCGCAGAGCACGCTCGTTAGCTTCGTCAGCAGTCTGTTGTGCTTTTTGAGCAGCAGCCAGAGCTTCATCAGCTTTACGGTAAGCTTCGTCTGCACGAGCCTGGGAGCGAGCAGCTGCGTCTTCAGTAGCGGTCAGACGTGCTTCGGTTTCTTTCGATGCGCTGCTGCAACCGGTAGCCAGAACTGCGGCCAGAGCCAGAGCAGAGAATTTCAGAACGTTGTTCATCGTGTTCCCCTTCAAGGACTTTCTATTAAGTAGCTATCTCCTCCGATTGAGGAAATAGCCGGCGTACATACTACCCATTACTTGTAGTAAGTAAAACTGACGTGACGCAAGAAGCAAAAAAAATTGTAGGCGTTGATTCTTTTTCGAGCAACTTTTAACTGAACTGTTTAAAAAATATCCAGCTGCAAGGCCCGTGGCTGAGCGAGCAGGCGAGAAAAAGTTCCTTCGGCACATCGCTCTTTTTCCCAGTCTGGCTAAAGTCGCCTATATGGATTCGTCTACACTTTTGTTCGGCTTTTGCGTAGCGCCTCCCAATATCTTTCTCGATGTTCAGGTGACTTTAACAGCGGGCGCTCGTCTTAAGTCTCAACATCCGGCAATGTTCAGGCTATCGACCCGGAGCGACCTTCGGTCAAGCCATTCCTGCGTGATCCGGAGCAGCACCCGCCAACCTGCATGATGACGAGCGTACCTTGAGCATTTCTGTCAATGGTGCCTACTATTTGTACGTGCCCGGTAGCGCGAGATCGGTGCAGCTCTTCTCGGTGTCCATTCTGGCACGGGGTGGCGTAGATGTTCCTTCGCCGGAAAAACATCGGTAAGGTAGGGGTCGGAAATCCAGACCCGCGAGGAGTAGTGATGAGCGAGGCGTTGTCCATCCACCATGACCAGGCTGGTCATCAGTTCGAGACCATTGTGGACGGTCATCGTGCCTATCTGACCTATATGGATCTGGGGAAGCAGACCCTGGATATCTATCGCACCTTCGTGCCCAACGCATTGCGTGGTCGCGGTATTGCAGCAGCCTTGACCGAGAAGGCGCTGGAGTACGCTGAGGAAATGGGCTACACCGTCATTCCATCGTGCTCCTACGTCGAGCGCTACATGGAGCGTCACCAGCGGCATGCGGCCAAGCTGAGCCAGTGACCTTCAATAAAACGAATGCATGAAAAAACGCCGGGTTCTGCCCGGCGTTTTTTTGTCTGCGCTTTTTGTGCGGCCAATCAGGCGATCAGTTGCGATCGCGTTTGGGCAGCACATCCTTGAGCTTGGCATGCATGCTGCGCAAGGTGTTTTCGGTCGCGGTCCAGTCGATGCAGGCGTCGGTGATCGACACGCCGTACTGCAGGTCGGCGAGGTCTTTCGGGATTGCCTGGCAGCCCCAGTTCAGGTGGCTTTCAACCATCAGGCCGATGATCGACTTGTTGCCTTCGAGGATCTGGTTGGCGACGTTTTCCATCACCAGCGGTTGCAGCGCCGGATCCTTGTTGGAGTTGGCGTGGCTGCAATCGACCATGATGTTCGGCTTGATCTTCGCCTTGTTCAGCGCCTGCTCGCAGAGCGCAACGCTGACCGAATCGTAGTTCGGCTTACCGTTGCCGCCGCGCAGCACCACGTGACCGTAGGCGTTGCCCTTGGTGGTCACGATCGACACGCCGCCTTCCTGGTTGATACCGAGGAAGCGGTGGGGGCTGGAAACCGACTGCAAGGCGTTGATCGCCACGGTCAGGCCGCCGTCGGTGCCGTTCTTGAAACCGACAGCCGAGGACAGGCCGGAAGCCATTTCACGGTGAGTCTGGGATTCGGTGGTGCGCGCGCCGATGGCCGACCAGCTGATCAGGTCCTGCAAGTATTGCGGGGAGATCGGGTCGAGGGCTTCGGTGGCGGTTGGCAGGCCTTTTTCGGCCAGGTCCAGCAGCAACTGGCGACCGATGTGCAAGCCATCCTGGATTTTGAACGAGTCATCCAGGTACGGGTCGTTGATCAAGCCTTTCCAGCCGACGGTGGTACGTGGCTTCTCGAAATACACGCGCATGACCAGATACAGGGTATCGGACACTTCGGCAGCGAGAACCTTCAGGCGGTCGGCATATTCGTGGGCGGCCTTGATGTCGTGGATCGAGCAAGGCCCGATGACGACGAACAGGCGGTGGTCGGTGCCATCCAGAATGTTGCGAATGACTTCGCGGCCCTTGGTGACGGTGCGCAGTGCGGCGTCGCTCAGGGGAATATCGCGCTTGAGCTGATCGGGAGTGATCAGTGTCTCGTTGGAGGCGACGTTTAGGTCGTTGATCGGTAAATCAGCCATCGTTTACTCGTCAGGTCACGGGTGCCGGCCGCCAGCGAACCCGCGCGGCGGAGCACAGCAAATTAAGCGCGTCGGGAAGCCGAACCTTAGCGCGTTACACCGTGGCTCGACAATGGGCAGACACCGGTTTAGGGGCCATTCTCGCTCAGTTTCCCCAACGTGACCGGCAAACCCTTGGGCAATGCCCCTAATCCGGCACAGGCTCGGCAAAAGCCTTGCGTACCGATTCGTGAGAGAACTCGTCGGCATGCTCCTGGACCCATTCCAGAGCCAGGGCCTGGATATCCTGCAAGTCGTCGTGGGCGTCATGCAGGCGGCAGTAGCGCTCGATCTGGCACACCTGCTCGCCCATTCGGGCGCTGAACAGCATTTGTTCATCAACGAAGGCGATACCCACCAGATAACCGCGTTTGCGCCGCAGGCACCAGGCGACATAGCCCAGATAGCGCATGTCCGGGTTCACGGTCGGCATGCGGACTTCCAGTGCGGTGCCGTAGCGCCACGCGCGGTGATAATTGCAAGCCATGCCCCCGAGACTGATAGTGTGCAGCTGTCGTCGCGAAATACACTCAGGTTTCAGCAACGTTAATTCGACGGGCACATCGTCAGGGTGAGGAATAAAACGTCCCATGAACACAGACTCCATGTGTCGGCCATCTGACATTGTTCTCCCCAGTATAGTGGTCGAATTGGAACTGACCGATTTTGACGCCGACCAACGGCTGCTGGCGATGAGCGGTGTTTCGCTGGTTATTTTCACCAGTGTCGGCTGCGCCGGTTGCCGTTTTGCCCGTGAGCAATTGCCGGTACTCGATCTGGCAGTCGATCGACTGTGCTGGATCGATGCCGGCAATAACGGCGGGGTGGTCGAGCGTTATCAGGTCTTTCACTTGCCGGCGCTGTTTGTTGTGCGCGACGGCGAATTCTTCGGAGCACTGAAATCGCGTCTGACCGACACCGAGCTCAATCGGGCCGTGCGCCAGGCGCTGAGTCGAACAGCAGAGGAGTTGCCATGATGGGGACAGTTGCCAGGCCGACGATCGGCATTATAGGGACCGGCGCAATCGGCGGTTTCTACGGGGTGATGCTGGCGCGTGCCGGTTTTGATGTGCATTTTCTGCTGCGCAGCGAATTCTCCGCGGTGGCCGGGCATGGGTTGCGAGTCGATAGCGCGCCCCACGGCGCACTTACGTTGAACCCGGTGCAGGCTTATTCGAACGCCGAGGACATGCCGCCCTGCGACTGGCTGCTGGTGGGCGCGAAAACCACCAGCAATGCAGGCCTGGCACCCGCCATCCTGCAGGCGGCGGCACCGAACGCCAAGGTACTGCTGTTGCAAAACGGCCTGGACGTTGAAGACAGCCTGCGCGAGTTGCTCCCCGATTCGCTGCATGTGCTTGGCGGGCTCTGCTACATCTGCGTCCATCGTGAGGCGCCGGGCGTCATCACCCACCAGGCGCTGGGCGCGGTGCATGTCGGTTATCACAGCGGTCCCGCCGATGGGCCGACGCGTAGCGCAATCGTCGAGGAGGGCGTCGGTCTGTTCCGCAGCGCCGGCCTCGATTCCCAGGCCATGGCGAACCTGCATCAGGCGCGTTGGCAAAAACTGGTCTGGAATATCCCTTACAACGGGCTATCGGTTTTGTTGGGAGCGAGCACCACACCGTTGATGGCGGATGCCGACAGTCGCGAACTGATCAAGGCGCTGATGGCCGAAGTGGTGCAAGGCGCAGTCGCGTGCGGGCACGATGTACCGGCGGGGTATGCCGAGCACTTGTTCATGGTCACCGAAAAAATGCCCGACTACTGGCCGAGCATGTATCACGATTTCCTGCACAAGCGGCCGTTGGAGCTGGCCGCAATCTACGCCCGGCCACTGGCGGCAGCCAAGGCCGCGGGGTATGAAATGCCGCGCATCGAGGCTTTGTATCGCAGCTTGAGTTTCATTGATCGACGCAACACCTGAATCGACCGACCTGAGGGGGAAGGGCATGCCGAAGACAATTGACGACAAGCTGGTGCTGGCGATTTCTTCGCGGGCGCTGTTCGACCTGAGCGAAAGCCACAAGGTCTATCTGTCGAGCGGCGTCGAAGCCTACCGGCAGTATCAGATCGAACACGAAGACGAGATCCTCCAGCCCGGCGATGCCTTTCCATTGGTGCAGAAACTCCTGAACCTCAACAACAGCCTCGGCCGCGCCCGGGTCGAGGTGATTCTGGTGTCGCGCAACAGCGCCGACACCGGGCTGCGGGTGTTCAACTCGATTGACCACTACGGACTGGCGATTTCTCGTGCGGCATTTGTCGGCGGGCGCAGTCCGTATCCCTACCTCAAGGCCTTTGGCTGCGACCTGTTTCTCTCGACCCACGCCGAAGACGTACGCAATGCACTGGACGCCGGTTTCGCGGCAGCGACCATTCTGTCGGGTGGTGCCAGCCGTGCGGCCAGCGACGAGCTGCGCATTGCCTTCGACGGAGACGCGGTGCTGTTTTCCGATGAGTCGGAGCGCATTTATCAGGCCGGTGGTCTGGAAGCGTTCCAGGCCAGCGAGCGTGAGGCCGCCCGCGAGCCGTTGCGCGGAGGGCCGTTCAAGGGCTTTCTTGCGGCTCTCAATCTGTTGCAGCGTGAGTTCCCGGAGGACGCCTGTCCGATCCGCACCGCGCTGGTCACGGCGCGATCGGCGCCGGCCCATGAGCGGGTCATTCGCACGTTGCGCGAATGGGACATCCGTCTCGACGAGTCGCTGTTCCTTGGCGGCCTGACCAAGTCAGCCTTTCTCGAAGCCTTCGCGGCCGATGTGTTTTTCGACGATCAGGCCGGTCACTGTGAATTGGCCCGTGAAGTCGTCGCCACCGGTCACGTGCCACATGGCATAAGCAATGAGCAAAAGGTTTAAGCCCGCCATTCAATGCGTTGCGCCGGACGTCGCAGTCGCCAAGGCACTGCTAAGCTGAATCAAATCTCCGCCATGTTGGCAGTTGAGGAGGTCATATGATTCGTTCGATGCTGTATGCCACAGACCTTGGCCTGTACGCGCCCGTGGTGATGCAGCATGCCCTGGAGCTGGCCCGGACCTTCAATGCCAATTTGTATGTCGTGCATGCGGTTGAACCCATGGGGTTGTTTGCCGAATCGGTGCTGCAAAGCTATCTCGATGAGCAGGCGCTGAATGAGTTTCACAGCCAGGGCCTGAATACGGTGATTGCCAGTATCGAACAGCGGGTGCTCGACAGTTTTCGTGAGGAGCTGGGGGATGAAGGGGAGCACGACCTGGAGCGGATTCAGGCGGTACGGGTGTTGCAGGGCGACCCATCGCAGGTGATTTTGGACCAGGCGCAGAAACTCTCCGTGGATTTGTTGATCGTAGGAAGTCACAGCCACGGTGCCGGTGCGGAAACGCCTTTGGGCCGAACCGCCGCCCGCGTGTTGCAACTGTCCAAGGTGCCGGTCTATCTGGTGCCGCTGGTGCAACGTCGCCGCCAAGGGGATCTCTAGAACACGAATAGTGGCAGTCTGATAAAAAAGTTCTAGATTTATTCTTCATGCCATTAATATAGTTATATACCGTCGCTGATGCCCGTGGCGTCTACCTGCTTTGAGGGATTCATATGAAGCTTCAACAATTGCGCTACATCTGGGAAGTGGCGCACCACGACCTCAACGTTTCCGCTACAGCCCAAAGCCTTTACACCTCTCAACCGGGCATCAGTAAACAGATCCGTCTGCTGGAAGATGAACTGGGCGTCGAGGTTTTTGCTCGCAGTGGCAAGCACCTGACCCGGGTCACCCCGGCCGGTGAACGCATCATCACCACCGCCGGCGAGATTCTGCGCAAGGTTGAAAGCATCAAGCAGATCGCCCAGGAATTCTCCAACGAGAAGAAAGGCACCCTGTCGATTGCCACCACCCACACCCAGGCGCGTTATGCGTTGCCGCCGGTGATCAGCAATTTCATCAAGCAATACCCGGACGTTGCCCTGCACATGCACCAGGGATCGCCGATGCAAATCGCCGAAATGGCCGCTGATGGCACCGTGGATTTCGCCATCGCCACCGAAGCGCTCGAACTGTTCGGCGATCTGGTCATGATGCCGTGCTATCGCTGGAACCGTTGTGTGGTCGTGCCTCAGGGCCATCCGTTGACCAAGTTGTCGAAGCTGACCCTCGAAGCGCTGGCCGAATACCCGATCGTGACCTACGTGTTCGGTTTTACCGGCCGTTCGAAACTCGACGAAGCGTTCAGTCATCGTGGCCTGACGCCGAAAGTCGTGTTCACCGCCGCCGACGCCGACGTGATCAAGACCTATGTTCGCCTCGGGCTGGGCGTGGGCATCGTGGCGAAAATGGCCGTCGACCCCAAACTCGACAGCGACCTGGTCGTGCTCGATGCCAGTGAGTTGTTCGAGTCCAGCATCACCAAGATCGGCTTCCGTCGTGGCACCTTCCTGCGTGGTTTCATGTGCGACTTCATCGAGAAGTTCGCGCCGCACCTTACCCGCGAAGTCATGGCCAAGGCCATTCAATGCCACAACAAGCAGGAACTGGAAGAGCTGTTCGACGGCGTCGAACTGCCCGTTCACTGATAGAGTGCCCTAAACCACCTCGGTGACAGCGAACTGTTGCCGAGCACCCGCCACCATGATCTCCACCCCATCGCCCGCGAACTTGCCCAGCAGGCTTTTGCCCAGCGGTGAGCGCGGGGTGATGACGGTAATCAGTTGCCCCACCAGATCGACCTTCAGCCCGGCCGCATCGGGGGCGAGAAACAGCCATTGTTCGCGGCCCTTTTCGTCCTCGAGCCCGAGCAACGCACCCACTTCGATGCCCCGCTGATCGTCATACGGGCGCAGGGCCAGGTTCTGGCAGAGGGTCAGTGACTGGCGAATCTCCTCGACCCTTCTGGCTTGTCCGGCCGCGAGATACGAAGCCTCCAGCCCCAGGGTGTCGTACTTGTTCTCGGCGATGTTTTCTTCATGGGTCGCCGTTTCGTAAGCGGTTTGCGCGGCCCGTTCGGCGATGTCGAGATCGATCCGTAGCCGGTCGAGAATCAGTTGGTGGACGCTGTGTTTATTCATGATCAATCGCAGAATTGCAGGACGTTGGCGCGGCTTTTTTCGCTGGGAGCAGTCCGGTCCTGTTGCAGCCAGAACTGACAGCTTGGATTGGACAGGTTGCGACTGCTGCTACGGGCCTGATCGAGCCGTTGCTGCTGCTCGTTCTTGCGCAGGTTTTCTTCGTATTGCCCGAACAGCGGGCTCTGGGGCGGGATGTCCGGCACCGGTTGAACCACCATCGGTGGTTTGGCCAGTTGCTCCACAGCCGCCGCTACAGGCGCCAGTTGTTCGCTGAAAAGCAAGCGCGAAGCGAGCCAGCAGGTCAGCACAATGGCAATGAATCCCAGCCACATGCCGAGGGCGATGCTGCCGGTCAACTGCAGGGCGCTCAGACGAAATGGGAAGGATCGGCGCGGAGCGGGGCGGTGGGGCATGGTTGCCTCATGGCGAAAGGTCACTGGAGAGCGGTGATTGTCGCATGAAGAATAATCGCCGTCGGCTCTTCTGCACGGGGTAATTTATGCGGACAATCGGCGCCTTTGCCAACGGGAGCCTGGAATGCCTGAATTGAAAACCCGCTGGGATATTTTTTGCACCGTGGTCGATAACTTCGGCGACATCGGCGTGACCTGGCGACTGGCCCGGCAACTGGTGGCCGAACATGGACTGGCGGTACGTCTATGGGTCGATGATCTGCGAGCATTCGAGCGCCTTTGCCCGGAAATCGACATCCACGCTGCGCAGCAGTGGCAGCAAGGCGTCGAAGTGCGGCAATGGCCAGCCGAGTGGCTGCCGACGGAAGCCGCCGATGTGGTGATCGCCGCATTCGCCTGCCAATTGCCGAGCGCCTATATGGACGCCATGGCCGAAAGGGAAAAGGCGCCGCTGTGGATGAACCTCGATTACCTGAGTGCCGAAGACTGGGTGATCGGCTGTCACGGTCTGCCGTCGGTGAAGTACAAAAGCGTACAGAAGTTCTTTTTCTTTCCGGGGTTCCAGAAGGGCACGGGCGGGTTGATACGCGAGCGCGGGTTGCTTGAACGTCGTCGGCAGTTTCAGCAAGACCCGCAGGCTCAAAGAGAATTCCTGCAAAGTATGGGAATTGATCGTGCACCCGGTGCGCAGTTGATCTCATTGTTTGCCTACGAAAACACCGGGCTGGCCAGTTGGCTCGATGCGATGGCAGGCGATTCGACGTCCACTCATCTGCTGGTACCGGAAGGGCGGATTCTCGGCGATGTCGAGCGTTGGCTCGGTGTGGAGGGGCTGGCGGCCGGTGCCGTGCATGTGCGTGAAGCCTTGACCGTGCAAGTACTGCCATTCGTCCGTCAGGACCAATACGACGGGTTGCTGTGGTGCTGCGATTTCAACGCCGTGCGCGGCGAAGACTCCTTTGTGCGCGCACAATGGGCCGGCCGGCCATTTTTGTGGCACATTTACCGGCAGGAAGAAGATATCCATCTGGACAAACTCGACGCCTTCCTCGAACTCTATATAAAGGGGCTTTCGGACCCGGCGCGGGAGGCGATCAGCGGTCTCTGGCGGGCGTGGAACGCCGGTGAGAAAATGACCGACCACTGGCAATTCACCCGTAAACACTGGCCAGAGCTGGAAAAACACGCTGAGGCATGGTGTCTGGAACAGGCCTTGCAGGCGGATCTTGCCACGGCGCTGGTACAGTTTTATGGAAATTGGATATGATACGCGGCCTAGATTTTTGTAAATCCCATCCAAATTCGGATATTCGCAATGAAAACTGGTAAAGAACTCAAACCCGGTACCGTGATCCGTATCGACAACGATCCTTGGCTGGTTCAGAAAGCTGAATTCACCAAGTCCGGTCGTAACAGCGCGATCATGAAGACCAAGCTGAAGAACCTGCTGACCGGCTACAAGACCGAAACCGTATACGGTGCGGACGACAAGCTGGACGACGTGATCCTGGATCGCAAAGAAGCGACCCTGTCCTTCATCAGCGGTGACTCCTACACGTTCATGGACACCACCGACTACACCATGTACGAGCTGAACGCCGAAGACATCGAAGCCGTTCTGCCGTTCGTTGAAGAAGGCATGACCGACGTTTGCGAAGCCGTGTTCTTCGAAGGCCGTCTGGTTTCCGTAGAACTGCCGACCACCATCGTGCGTCAGGTTGCCTACACCGAAGGTTCCGCTCGCGGCGACACTTCCGGCAAGGTGATGAAGCCTGCCAAACTGAAGAACGGTACCGAGCTGTCGGTTGCTGACTTCATCAATATCGACGACATGATCGAGATTGATACCCGCGAAGGCGGTTCCTACAAAGGCCGTGCCAAATAAGCACAGCTTCAGGAATGAAAAAGCCCGACCATTGAGTCGGGCTTTTTTGTGCCTGAAACACTCGACCCTCTGTAGGAGCGAGCTTGCTCGCGATGGTCGTTAACGATAACGCGGGCTATCTGAATGCCCGCGTTGTCTGGGCGTCCATCGCGAGCAAGCTCGCTCCTACAGGGTGGGGCGGTGTTACTTCTTCAGGTGTTGTTTCAGTTCTTCAGACGCCTGCAGCATCGCCGAACGCACCGCTGGCACCTGGCTCACCACGTTGAGCAAACCGTAGTCGTGGATCATACCGTTGTAGCGAACCGCAGTGACCGGCACACCGGCCTCGTCCAGTTTGCGGGCGTAGGCTTCGCCTTCGTCGCGCAACACGTCGGCACCGGCGGTCTGCACCAGCGCTGGAGGCAATCCCTTCAACTGGGCGGTGGTCGCGCGCAGAGGGGAGGCGTAGATCTCGTTACGCTGATTGGCGTCGGTGGTGTAGTTGTCCCAGAACCACTTCATCGCATTTTTGGTGAGGAAGTGCCCTTCGGCAAACTGGTTGTAGGACGCGGTTTCGAAGCTGGCATCAGTCACCGGCCACAACAGCACCTGGAATTTGATCGCCGGTGTGCCCTTGTCCTTGGCCATCAGCGCAACCACGGCCGCCATGTTGCCGCCGACACTGTTGCCGGCCACCGCCAGGCGCTTGCCATCGACGTTGATCTCTTTACCGTGCTCGGCCACCCATCGGGTCGCCGCGTAAGCCTGATTGATCGCCACCGGATAATGCGCTTCCGGCGACGGCGTGTAGTTCACGAACACGGCCGCCGCACCCGAACCCGTTACCAGGTCACGCACCAGCCGCTCGTGGGTCGGGAAGTCTCCCAGTACCCAGCCGCCGCCATGGAAGAACATGAACACGGGCAGCTCACCCTTGACCCCGGCCGGCCGGACGATGGTCAGGCTTAGCGGTTGGCCGTCGACTTGAATGGTCTTCTGGCTGACATCGGCCTTTGGCAGTGTCAGTTTCACCCCGGCCTGCGCACCCACCAGCACGGCGCGGGCATCTTTCGGGCTGAGCTGTTCAAGCGGTTTGCCGGTGCCGGCATTCAGCACATCGAGGAACGCCTGGGTGTTGTGTTCAACGCCATCACCCGCGAATGCGCCGTTGATCGACAGGGCGAGAAGGGTACCGGTCAAGACTTTGCTGAAAGTGTTCATGTTCGTTTCCTGTTCGGGCCTGAGTGGTTGGCGGTCAGACGGTCACGTGCAGGCGCACATCGACGTTGCCGCGGGTGGCGTTGGAGTACGGGCAGACCTGGTGGGCCGCGTCGACCAGTGCTTGGGCATCGGCTTGTTCCAGACCCGGCAGGCTGATGTGCAGGTCGATGTCCAGGCCGAAGCCACCAGGGATCTGGCCGATGCCGACGTGGGCAGTGATCGAAGCGTCGTTCGGGATGCTGCGCTTGGTCTGGCTGGCCACGAATTTCAGGGCGCCGATAAAGCAGGCGGAGTAGCCGGCAGCAAACAGTTGCTCGGGGTTGGTGGCTGGGCCGCCAGCACCGCCGAGTTCTTTCGGAGTGGCGAGTTTTACGTCGAGGATGTTGTCACTGGAAACCGCACGACCGTCACGGCCACCGGTGGAAGTTGCGATTGCGGTGTAGAGAGTTTGCATGGTGAAAGCCTCGTTCAGGGTTTGTGTATTTGTGCTAAATGTTTGCGCGCTAAGTAAGTGCGAAATAAATGTATCGCTCTAATATTTAGTGCGCAAGATAAATTTTCAAAGAAACCTGAAAAAAGCCAAAGGCTATGGGGTGGTTTTGGTTGGAAGTATTGAACTAGAGCTTTTGAGGGGAATTTTTCAGGAGTAGATGGCGAACCCGATTTTTCGGCCCAACGCAAAACAAATGTGGGAGCGGGCTTGCTCGCGAAGGCGGTGCTTCAGTCAACATAGGTGTTGAATGCCAAGCCGTCTTCGCGAGCAAGTCGGATCGCCGCACCGCCGCTCCCACAGGGGATTTGTGGTGAATTGGAGACTACAGGCTGTCTTGCAGGTGGCTGCGCAGCGCTTGCAGTTCCGCTTGCAGGTTTTGCAGGCGCTCCAGAGTCATCCCGCTGGCGCCGAGGATGCACTGGGGAATATCGCGGGCCTTGTCGCGCAACGCCCGGCCCTGTTCGGTGAGTTCGACGATCACTACGCGCTCGTCTTCACGGCTGCGGGTTCGGCTGAGCAGGCCTTCGGCTTCCAGGCGCTTGAGCAGCGGTGTCAACGAGCCTGGGTCGGTCAGCAACCGCGTGCTGATTTCGCCTACGGTCAAACCGTCCCGTTCCCACAACACCATCATCGCCAGGTATTGCGGGTAGGTCAGGCCCAGCGCTTGCAGCAAGGGTTTGTAGACCTTGGTCATCATCAGCGAAGTGGAATGCAGTGCGAAGCAGGCCTGATTGTCCAGCAGCAGGTTGTCGCAGTTGTCCGGAGTGTTGCGCTCGGTGGTCATGTCGAAGCCTTGATCTGTGATCTCAGGAATCTAGCGGGCGAATCTTTAATGCGCCAGATAATTCTGATCAGTGCCGTTGCAAATGGGTTTGCAGCTCCAGATCCCAGGGCGGAACCGGGCTGAAGCGGGTTTTCAGGTACTCCAGCAACAATCGACTGCGGGAGTTGGGCTGTTGTTCCAGGCGCAACGCATAGATGCCGGCGCTTTCCGGTTTCGGCAGGCCGCTGTCGCAGAACAGCGGCAGCAACTCACCGCGCAACAGGTACTCGCTGGCCAGCCAGGTTGGCAGGTGCGCGATACCCAGTCCGGCTAATGCGCCGCATACCAGTGCCTCGGCATTGTTGGCGCTCATGCGGACCCGCGCCGGTCGGTGCAACTGCATTTGCCCGTCCCGCTCGAAACGCCAGGCGAAAAGCGGGGCCAGGCCATCCCAGTCGAGTCCGTCGTGTTCGATCAGCTGTGACGGATCGGTCGGCACGCCGCGACGCCGCAAATAATCAGGGCTGGCGCAAGCGATACGCACCATGCTCGCCAGTGGCGTGGCGACCAGCCGGGTATCGGCCAATTGCCCGGCGCGCAGTACCAGATCGACCTTGCCAAGGTTCTGGCCCTGCATGTCGACGAAACTGTCGATCAGGTGCAGTTGCACGTCGAGACCCGGATAGAGCATGAGGAAATCGGCAATCACCGGTGCCAGGTGCCGACGCCCGAAGGCTGCTGGTGCATCGATGCGGATCAGACCTTCCGGCGCGCTGCTCAAGGAAACCGCTTCGGCCCGGGCCAGGCGCAGCTCGGCGACGATCCGCCGTGCTCGCTCGGCAAAGGCCAATCCCGCCGGGGTGGCGCGTACCGCATGAGTGCTGCGGATGAACAACTGACTGCCGACCGCGTTTTCCAGGCTGTCGATACGCCTTGCCACGGCCGAAGGGGTCATCGGATGACGGCGCGAGGCGGCGGAAAAACTACCGGTTTCCAGCACATCAAGGAACAAGGCCAATTGGTCGGTCAATTGATTGGGGTTCATGGCGGGTCTGCGCTTGTGCGAATTTGGCACAGCCATTGTGCGTCGCTGTGCGTTTCCGCGCTAGAAGCAACTGCGTAGGATCAAAGGCCTGACAGCAACGGGGAAAATGCTGTGATTGATTTCTTGATGTATCTGGTGTTCGGCGCTGCGTTGGGCACGCTCGGCGGGTTGTTTGGCATCGGCGGCGGCCTGATTGCCATTCCATTGCTGGGCGTGCTGTTCGGGCTCGACCAGCAGATTGCCCAAGGCACAGCGCTGGTGATGGTGGTGCCGAACGTGATGCTGGCGCTGTGGCGCTATCATCAGCGCAACCGGATCGAACTGCGCCACGCGTTACCGCTGGCCAGCATGGGGTTCTGCTTCGCCTGGCTCGGATCGATCTGGGCGGTGGGCATTGATGCACAAACCATGCGCATAGGCTTTGTCGCCTTTCTAATCGCGCTGTCGGCGTACAACCTCGTTCGCATGTTCGTCGCGAGCGCACCCGCGGCTTCGCAGATGAATTACTCATGGCCCTGGCTGGGCCTGCTTGGCGCTGCATCCGGCACGATGGGCGGGTTGTTCGGCGTGGGGGGAGCGGTGGTGGCGACACCAGTGCTGACCAGTCTGTTCGGCACCAGCCAGGTGGTTGCGCAGGGGTTGTCGTTGGCGCTGGCCTTGCCGAGTACGGGGGTGACGCTGGTGACTTACGCCGCGCACCATCAGGTCAGTTGGGTGATCGGTTTACCTTTGGCGGTCGGGGGGCTGATGAGCATCAGTTGGGGCGTGAAAGTTGCCCACGCTTTGCCGGAGCGGCTGCTGCGCGGGCTGTTTTGTGGATTCCTGGTGTTCTGTGCGGTGATGCTCGCCTTCAAAGTTTGAAGCCTTCAACGATGTGTTCGGCCAGGCATTCGGTGATCGGTGACGGGTTATGCAGGTTGCGCACGAGCATGATGCTGGCTTCGGGCAGCAGCGGCAGGTCTTCGGCTTCACCGAGGATGCGCATGTCCGCGGTGATCAGGCTTTCAAGCTGCGCGGTGACTGCCAGGCCGGCGCTGACCACGGCCATGATCGCCGACAGGCTGTCGCTGTTGTACGCCACCCGGTAATCGCGCCCCTGGGCATCCAGGGCATTGCAGGCCCACTGGCGGCAGAAGCAATCACTGTTGAACATCGCCAGCGGCAGCGGGGTCTGCTCATGAGCGCTGTAGCATTGCGCCTCGGCCCAGACAAAGCGTTCCTTGCGCAACAGCTGGCCGATTTCGCTGCCCGGTTCACGGGTCACGATGGACAGGTCCAGATCTTGTCGCATCAACAGCTGTTTCGATGATTCGCAGTGCACTTCTATCTGAATCAGCGGGTAGGACTGGGCAAATCGGCGCAGAATCCCCGGGAGGAATCGCATCACATAATCGTCCGGCGTACCGATGCGCACTGTGCCGATCATGTCGGGCTCACGCAGGGTATTGAAGACCTCACTGTGCAGCTTGAGGATCCGCCGCGCATAACCCAACAACACCTGGCCTTCGGCCGTCAGTCGCACCTGCCGTCCGTCGCGCTGGAACAACTGGCGCTGCAGCACATCTTCTTCCAGTCGTTTCATCTGCATGCTGACGGCTGACTGGGTGCGGTTGACCATTTCGCCAGCGCGGGTAAAACCGCCCTGGTCGGCGATGGCGACGAAGGTGCGCAACACTTCGGTATCGATACTCGGGTAGGCGGACATCCATCAATCTCCGAGATATGTGACATCAGAAACATTCGTTGGATTGATCTTAGACCCGGCGCGAGACTGGAGCCATCCAAACGGAGGGCAACAAGATGAAAGGTCAACACGAGTTCCATGGTGCAGAAAAACACTCGATTCACCTGATTTCCGATCTGCTGCACAAGGTCGGCCGCTGGTACGAACTGCATCGCGAGCGCGAACTGCTGGCGAGCTTGAGCGACGAAGCACTCAAGGACATCGGCATGAGCCGTGCGGATGTGGAGAACGAGTCAATCAAACCGTTCTGGAATGATCCGATGCATAAATGACTCGATAATTAATTGATGAAAGCCACGCTACACAAACCCCTTACCGGTGAGGTAGGTTGCGAGCAGACAAGGAGATGCCCATGCCCGCAACATTGTCCTTTACCCTCAAACAGGCTCGGCGTCTGGCGCTGTCCGCCCAAGGGTTCAACGGGCGGCAGCCGCCAGCGGCGATCAAGGCTGTCGCGCTAAATCGCCTGATCGAACGGCTGGGCATTTTGCAGATCGATTCGGTCAATGCGTTGGTGCGTTCGCACTACCTTCCGCTGTTTTCCCGCCTCGGCAATTATTCTTCCGACTTGCTCGACCAGGCTGCCTGGAGTCAGGGCCGTCGACGAACACTATTCGAGTACTGGGGCCATGAAGCCTCGTTGTTGCCACTTTCCTTGTACCCGTTGATGCGTTGGCGCATGCAGCGTGCAAGTCGTGGCGAAGACATTTATCAGCAATTGGCGCGTTTCGGGCGTGAACAGCAAGACACGATTCGGCGGGTGCTGGCTTCGGTTGAGGAGCAGGGCGCGCTTGGCGCCGGGAGCCTGTCGACCCGTCAGGAACGGGCCGGGCCCTGGTGGGACTGGAGCGCGGAAAAGCATGCGCTGGAATGGCTGTTCGCTGCCGGTGAAGTCACCGTTGCCGGACGGCGCGGATTCGAAAGGCTCTACGATCTGCCGGAGCGGGTGATTCCTTCGACGATTCTTGCCCAACCTGAACTGAGTGAAGTTGACGCCCAGCGCGGCCTGTTGCGGCATGCGGCAACGGCCTTGGGGGTCGCTACGGAGAAGGACTTGCGTGACTATTTCCGCCTGAACCCTGTGGACAGCCGCCTGCGTCTGTCTGAGTTGGTCGAGGCCGGTGAATTGCTGACCTGCGAAGTTCAGGGCTGGCGACAACCGGCCTATTGTCTGCCCAAGCCAAAAGTGCCGCGCAAAGTCGCGGCCAGTGCATTGCTCTCGCCGTTCGATTCGCTGGTCTGGGAGCGCAATCGGACCGAGCGGCTGTTTGATTTCCGCTATCGGCTGGAGATCTACACGCCGCAGGACAAGCGCGTCTACGGTTATTACGTCCTGCCGTTTTTGCACAACGAACGGATTGCCGCACGGGTCGATCTGCGCGCCGAACGGGCGACCGGCCGTTTGGCAGTGCATGCGGTGCATGAAGAGGAATCCGGTCTGGATGACGAGGGGATGCTGGCACTGGCGGTCAATCTGCGGCAGATGGCGGATTGGCTGGGGTTGGCGCAGGTTCAGTTGAATTGCCCGCGGGCGAGTGCGGACAGGTTGCGGGTGGCATTGGCGCAGATTGATGGTGACTGAACTGACGCTTTCGCGAGCAAGCCCGCTCCCACATTGAATCGCGTTTGCTCGGGCAACTCGATCAACTGTGGGAGCGGGCTTGCTCGCGAAGGCGGCCTGTCAGGCAAGGAAGACCTTACTGACTCACCGCCGAACCTGCTTCAGTGTCTCGGCAATCAAAAACGCCAGCTCCAGCGACTGATCGGCATTCATCCGCGGGTCGCAATGGGTGTGGTAGCGATCCGACAAACCGTCCTCGGTAATCGGCCGCGCACCACCGATGCACTCGGTGACGTTCTGCCCGGTCATTTCGATATGGATACCACCGGCATAACTGCCTTCGGCTTCGTGCACCTGGAAGAACTGCTTCACCTCGCCAAGGATCTGCGCGAAGTCGCGGGTCTTGTAGCCGCTGCTGGCCTTGATCGTGTTGCCGTGCATCGGGTCGGAACTCCACAGCACCTGCTTGCCTTCACGCTGGACGGCGCGGATAAGCTGCGGCAGGTGATCGCCGACCTTGTTCGCGCCCATCCGTGCGATCAGGTTCAGGCGGCCTGGGTCGTTGTCCGGGTTGAGCATGTCGATCAGGCGAATCAGGTCGTCCGGGTTCATGCTCGGACCGACCTTGACCCCGATCGGGTTGTTCACCCCGCGCAGGAATTCGACGTGGGCACCGTCGAGCTGGCGGGTGCGGTCGCCGATCCACAGCATGTGGGCCGAGCAGTCGTAGTAATCATTGGTCAGGCTGTCGCGCCGCACGAAGGCTTCTTCGTAGTTCAGCAGCAGCGCTTCGTGGGCGGTGAAGAAGCTGGTTTCGCGCAGCTGCGGCGAACTGTCCATGCCGCAGGCGCGCATGAACGCCAGGGTTTCATCGATGCGGTCGGCCAGGTGGCTGTATTTTTCCGCCAGCGCCGAGTTGGCGATGAAGTCCAGGTTCCACTTGTGCACCTGATGCAGATCGGCAAAACCGCCCTGGGCGAACGCGCGCAACAGGTTCAGGGTGGCGGTGGACTGGTGATAGGACTGCAACAGGCGCTCAGGGTCCGGCACGCGGCTTTTTTCGTCGAAACCGATGCCATTGACGATGTCGCCGCGGTAGGCGGGCAGGGTCACGCCATCGATGGTTTCGTCGTTGGCCGAGCGCGGCTTGGCGAACTGCCCGGCCATGCGCCCGACCTTGACCACCGGGCAGCCGGCGGCAAACGTCATCACGATCGCCATCTGCAACAACACCTTGAAGGTGTCGCGAATTTTTGCGGCGGAGAATTCGGCGAAGCTTTCGGCGCAGTCGCCACCCTGCAACAGAAACGCGCGGCCCTGGGTCACCTCGGCAAACTGACGGCGCAACTCCCGGGCTTCACCGGCAAACACCAGTGGCGGATAGCTGGCCAGGGTCTGCTCGACCTGCTGCAAATGCGCGGCATCGGGGTATTGGGGTTGTTGCTGGATCGGCAGGGCGCGCCAGCTGTCGGGGCTCCAGGGTTGGCTCATCACGGTCTCTAGTGTTTTCGCTTGGACGTCCATGTTATCAGCAAATTAGTGCGTGACCTGTTCCCTTCGCTTCGCCGACAATCTCGCCTTTGCCGCTCTCTGCACGCGGTGTTATTGCGTTGCCGGCCCCGGTGACGATCAGGAGATGAAATGACT
Organism: Pseudomonas sp. WT-JTC; assembly: GCF_056711565.1. NCBI lineage: Bacteria > Pseudomonadati > Pseudomonadota > Gammaproteobacteria > Pseudomonadales > Pseudomonadaceae > Pseudomonas > Pseudomonas sp. WT-JTC. The sequence continues at coordinate 4,896,288 of NZ_CM160042.1, read as the reverse complement.
GAGGAGCGCGTCGAGCATCTGCTCGCCGAGGTACAGGACGAGTTCGGCGTGATTCGTGTGCTGGAAGTGGCCGATTACCGTTTTCTCGAGTTCGGTGATGCCATCGAGCAAAGCTGCGTGTTCACCGCCGATCCGAGCTGGCTCGAATACGACTATACCCGGGCGATGCTGATCGGCGCGCTGTGCCACGAGCATCCGGAAAGCGCACTGTTTCTCGGCCTCGGCGCCGGGACGCTGACTCAGGCCTGTCTCAAGTTCCTGCCGCTGGAAGATGTCGAAGCCATTGAACTGCGCCCGGACGTACCGCGCCTGGCCATTGAGTACCTGGGGCTGGATGACGATCCGCGCCTGTACATCCGCGTTGGCGATGCGCTGGAGTTGCTCGACACTGCCGAGTCAGCGGATCTGATTTTCGTCGACCTCTATACCGATGTCGGTCCGGGTGTCGGGCACCTGGCCTGGAGCTTCCTGGAAAACTGCCAGAAGCGATTGAATCCGGGTGGCTGGCTGGTCATCAATCAATGGGCTACCGATGATGGCAAACCCTTGGGCGCCGCGTTGTTGCGCGGTTTGTACCATCGACATTACTGGGAGCTGCCGGTGAAGGAGGGCAACGTGATTCTGATCGTGCCGTCGGAGCTGGATCAGGAACTGGACATGGACGGCCTGATCACCCGCGCCGAAGCGCTGGCACCGCGGCTGGGGTATTCGCTGGATTCGTTGATCAAGTGCATTCGCCCGGCGACCTGAGTTGTCAGTGATGGCCCGCTCCCACGGGGTCTTGTGGACACCGAAGATCCACTGTAGGAGCGAGCTTGCTCGCGATGGCTTTCTGACTGGCGATAAAGAGCTAAATCCCTTTGAACACCCCAGGCCGTCGCTCCACCATCGACCGCACACCTTCCTTGATATCCTCGCTAGCCATCAACTTCTTGACCAGCGCGGGCAATCCCTGTGCCGCTGCGGTTTCTCCTTCATACCGGGCCTGTCGCGCCGACATCAGCGTCGCCTGCACCCCAAGCGGTGCCTGACGGGCGATCCGCTCGGCCAGTTCAACCGCCCGGGGCAGCAAGTCCTCACTGGCCATGACTTCCTGCACCAGGCCCAAGTGCAGCGCATCACGGGCGTCGAATTCATCCCCGGTCAACAACCAGCGCATGGCATTACCCCAGCCGGCGACCTGATGCAGACGCAGGGTGGCACCGCCGAACGGGAAGATTCCACGCTGCACCTCCATCTGGGCGAACCGGGTGTTGCTGGCGCACAGGTTGATGTCGGCTGCCAGCATCAATTCGATGCCAACGGTCAGGCAATAGCCTTGGGCGGCGACGATTACCGGCTTGTTGACCCTGGGACCTGCGAACACCCCCCACGGATCGCAGCCGCCAGCGGGGACTTGCCAGCCTTCTGCGAGTGTGGCGCTGGCATTGACCAGATCCAGCCCGGCGGTAAAGTGCTCGCCATGACCGAACACCACCGCTACACGGGCCTCGCTGTCGGCTTCGAACTCGCCATAGGCCAGGCTCAATTCGTTGAGCAGGTCGAGGTCAAAGGCGTTGCGCTTGGCCACCCGATCAAGACCGATCAGGAACACATGACCACGCCGTTCGCGGCTGACTCGACTGGAGCTGGGCTGATTCATGGAGCGATCCTCGGGGTAGGAAAGGCGTGCGGAGACCTGCGGTCTGCACGGCAAAGGGTGAACCGTTTTAGCGCCATCACCCGCAAGGCCGGGCCTTTGAAAAATAGACGGCTGACCGATTATTCGCAAAGCCTGTGACACAACGGTGTACCCGGTGGATTATCGATAAAAAAAGCTCCCTTTTTGGGCGAATTCCGGTATAGTGCGCGCCGGCCTTTAGCCGGGCCGCGTTTAGGTAGAGCAATTCCCCGAAGTCAGCTTCGGCTGCACGTCCGCACCGCGGACTCTCCTTGACGATTCTTTTCATTCATTCGTTTTCGCAAATCCCCGCCGACAAAGCTGCCAGGGCGACTCTTGAGTCTCAACACGGCATGCGCAGCTTTGGAGCATGGGTCTTTGCGGATGCACTTAGAGGCAGACCCATGACCCAGGAAATCGGCGGCTTCGCCGCTCTTGAACTTCATCCCAATATTGTCGCTGCAGTAGTCGCTACCGGCTATGAAGAGCCTTCGGCCATTCAGCAGCAGTCGATCCCGATCATTCTCGCCGGTCACGATATGATTGGTCAGGCGCAAACCGGTACCGGTAAAACCGCTGCCTTTGCTCTGCCAATTCTGCACCGCATTGATCCGTCCAAGCGCGAGCCGCAAGCTCTGATCCTGGCCCCAACTCGTGAGTTGGCGCTACAAGTTGCAACCGCTTTCGAAACCTACGCCAAGCAAATGCCGGGCGTGACTGTTGTGGCTGTCTACGGCGGCGCGCCGATGGGCCCACAACTGAAAGCAATCCGTAATGGCGCACAAATCGTTGTCGCCACTCCGGGCCGTCTGTGCGACCACCTGCGTCGCGACGAAAAAGTACTGGCGACCGTGAACCACCTGGTTCTCGACGAAGCCGACGAAATGCTCAAGCTGGGCTTCATGGACGACCTGGAAGTCATCTTCAAGGCCATGCCGGAAACCCGTCAGACCGTACTGTTCTCGGCTACCTTGCCGCAATCGATCCGTGCCATCGCCGAACGCCACCTGCGCGATCCGAAGCACGTCAAGATTCAGAGCAAGACCCAGACCGTTACCGCGATCGAGCAGGCTCACCTGCTGGTTCACGCTGACCAGAAGACTTCGGCCGTTCTCAGCTTGCTGGAAGTGGAAGATTTCGACGCCCTGATCATGTTCGTACGCACCAAGCAAGCGACCCTGGATCTGGCCAGTGCCCTGGAAGCCAAAGGCTACAAAGCCGCCGCACTGAACGGTGATATCGCCCAGAACCAGCGCGAGCGCGTGATCGACTCCCTCAAGGATGGCCGTCTGGACATCGTTGTGGCGACCGACGTTGCCGCTCGTGGCCTGGACGTTCCACGCATCACTCACGTGTTCAACGTTGACATGCCGTACGATCCTGAGTCCTACGTTCACCGTATCGGCCGTACCGGCCGTGCCGGTCGCGAAGGTCGTGCGCTGCTGCTGGTGACTCCGCGCGAGCGCCGCATGCTGCAAGTGATCGAGCGTGTAACCGGTCAGAAGGTTGCTGAAGTTCGCCTGCCGGACGCTCAAGCCGTTCTGGATGCGCGCATCAAGAAGCTGACCAACAGCCTGTCGCCGCTGGTGGCCGAGGCCGAATCGACTCACGGTGATCTGCTGGATCGCCTGACCGCCGACATCGGTTGCAGCCCGCGTGCCCTGGCCGCTGCCCTGCTGCGCAAGGCAACCAACGGTCAAGCGCTGAACCTGGCCGCTATCGAGAAAGAGCGTCCACTGGTGCCGAACAATGCACCGCGTGGCGATCGTCCAGAGCGTTCCGGTGACCGTCCTGAGCGTGGTGACCGCGAGCGTCGCGCTCCGATGCCACTGGGCGAAGGCCGTGCACGTTGCCGTACCGCGCTGGGCGCGCGTGACGGTATCGCTGCCAAGAACCTGCTGGGCGCCATCCTCAACGAAGGTGGTCTGGCGCGTGAAGCGATCGGTCGCATCCAGGTGCGTGACAGCTTCAGCCTCGTCGAGCTGCCGGAAGATGGTCTTGAGAAGTTGCTGACCAAGCTGAAGGACACTCGCGTTGCCGGTAAGCAGTTGAAGCTGCGTCGCTACCGCGAAGATTGATCCGCTCTCGGGCTGATTGATCGAACATGAAAAATCCCCGACTGGTTCGGGGATTTTTTTGCCTGCTTGTTTGTGGTCGGCGTTTGACTTGTGTTGCTGCCATTCGCGAGCAAGCCCGCTCCCACATTGGAGTGTGATCTCCTGTGGGAGCGGGCTTGCTCCGGGCGGCGTTCCGACGAAGGCCGCGACGCGGTCTGGCTGTCAGCCGAAGCGGTAAATGTCCATGCCCAGCGCACCCATGGTGAACCCTTGGTGGGCAATGCTGAACTCCCCCCCGGCCGCGCGGGCGAAGTACAGCGGCAACAAGTGTTCGTCGCTGGGATGGTTGCGCGCGGCATTCGGTGCTTGTGCGCGATAGTCGTGCAGCGCGGCTTCGTCGTTCGCTGCGAGCTTCTCGATCATCCAGTCGCGAAACGCCAGGGCCCAGGGCTCAACGCTTTCGGGACCGGCATGCCAGTCCAGTTCCCGCAGGTTGTGAGTGATGCTGCCGGAGCCGATCAGCAGGACACCTTGCTCGCGCAGGCTGGCCAGCGCGTGGCCAACGCGGGTCTGCAGGGCGGGGCCGCCACGGGTGGGCAGTGATACCTGCACAATCGGGATGTCTGCATGCGGGTACATCAGCGACAGAGGCACCCAGACACCATGGTCGAAAGGTCTATTGCTGTCGATGCGTGCAGGAAGGTTGTTGGATTTCAACAGCTCGACTACCTCATCTGCCAGCTGCGGGGCGCCGGGAGCGGGGTACTGGACCTCGAACAGGGCTTTGGGAAAGCCACCGAAGTCATGCCAGGTTTCCGGTTGTGGATTGCCGCTGACCTGCAGCTCATTGCTTTCCCAGTGCGCAGATACAATTACGATGGCTTTGGGCTTCGGCATCGCAGCGGCCAGGCGGGCGAGTGCCGGCCCGCTGGCACCAGGTTCCAGGGCGAGCATGGGGGAGCCGTGGGATATGTACAGGCTGGGGAACATGAATGAGCTCCTGAGAGTTAAGATGCAACATCTTCAGTCAGATCATTAATCTAAATCTAATATAAGTTTTAGGGCGTTTTGATCGAATTTTCGGGGTTAATTATGCAGCCTGAGTTTTGGCACAAAAAGTGGGCGTCGAATCAGATCGGCTTTCACCTGCCGCAGGTAAACCCTCATCTGAAGCGGTTCTGGCCAGTGTTAAGCCTTGAAGAGGGGGCACGCGTGTTGGTGCCGTTATGTGGAAAAAGCCTGGATTTGCTTTGGCTCGCCCATCAAGGCCATGAGGTCTTGGGAGTCGAACTGTCGGAAAAAGCCGTCGAGGAGTTTTTCAGCGAACATGGCTTTGATCCGGCAGTGAGCGAGCAGGGGCCATTCAAGGTCTATCGGGCAGGTTCCATCGAGCTTTGGTGTGGCAATTTCTTTGAACTCACGGCCGGTGACACTGCTGATTGCTCCGCGCTCTATGATCGCGCCGCGTTGATTGCGTTGCCGCCGAAGATGCGTGAGCAATATGCCGCGCACCTGAATCGGATTCTGCCGAAAGAGTGTCGCGGATTATTGATCACGCTCGACTATGACCAGGTACAGATGGACGGACCGCCGTTTGCCGTACTGGATGATGAGGTGCAGAGATTGTTGGGCGGGTCGTGGGCGTTGAAGGTTCTGGAGGATCAGGACGTGCTGAGTGAGAGCGAGAAGTTTCTGCAGGCGGGTGTCACGCGACTGGAAGAGCGGGTTTACCGGCTGACGAGCCATTAGCAAAAAAAACGGGGCGATAAGATCGCCCCGTTTTGATTTCTGCAGCAGAAGTATCAGCTCCGACGACGAGCCAGGGCGTCGATACGCTCTTCCAGTGGCGGGTGGCTCATGAACATGCGAGCGAACCCTTGCTTGATGCCACCGTTGATGCCGAAGGCGTTCAGGGTGTCGGGCATGTGCACCGGCAGGCCTTGTTCCGCTCGCAGGCGTTGCAGGGCGCCAATCATCGCGGCGGTGCCGGCCAGGTTTGCGCCGGCTTCGTCGGCCCGGAATTCGCGCTTGCGCGAGAACCACATGACAATGGCGCTGGCCAGGATGCCCAGAACCAGTTCGGCGAAGATGGTCGCCACGTAGTAGGCAATGCCCTGGCCTTCTTCGTTCTTGAAGATCACTTTGTCGACGAAATTGCCGATGATCCGTGCAAAGAACATCACGAAGGTGTTCACCACGCCCTGGATCAACGCCAGGGTAACCATGTCGCCGTTGGCTACGTGGCCGATTTCGTGGGCCAGGACAGCTTTCACTTCATCCGGCGAGAAGCGCTCGAGCAAACCTTGGCTGACCGCGACCAATGCATCGTTCTTGTTCCAGCCGGTGGCGAAGGCGTTCGCCTCGTAGGCCGGGAAGATACCGACTTCGGGCATCTTGATCCCGGCTTCGCGGGACAGTTGCTCGACGGTTTGCAGCAGCCATTGCTCGTGACGGGTGCGTGGCTGGGTGATGATCTGGGTGCTGGTGCTCATCTTCGCCATCCACTTGGAGATGAACAGCGAGAACAACGAACCGGCGAAACCAAAGACCGCACAGAAAATCAGCAGCTGATTGAGGTTGAGGTCAACCCCATTGGCCGCCATGAACCCGTTGAAGCCGAAAAGGCTCAGGGTGATGCTGGCAATCAGCACGACCGCCAGGTTAGTGGCCAAGAACAGCAGGATGCGCATCATGGTTGTAGAAATCTCCTCATACTAAAGATGTAGCGTACTGCGGGGTATATAAGGTGCTGCACCGGGGTATTCAACCGGGTGACTATTTCAAACTGTGTCCTACGGCAACAGTCTAGCTGCTTGCAGGGCGTTTCCGGCGCGAGTGCGGGAAGTGTTTGTCAGTCAGTTCATGTCGAAGGCCCCGCCTTTGTCAGGCGCGAGCAAGCAAAGCGTTATCTGGCGGCGGGCAAAGCGGCAGCCAGCGGCGCAATGCAAAAAAGTGTTGCCGGATGAATCACCGTGCGACGTGCAGGAGCGTCGCACGGTGACTGGCCGCTTACTGGCGGTAGGACTTGAGGAAGCCGCCGATGCGTCCGATGGCCATCTCCAGGTCATCGACACGTGGCAGGGTCACGACGCGGAAGTGGTCTGGCCATGGCCAGTTGAATGCGGTGCCTTGAACTACCAGCAGCTTTTCGGAGAGCAGCAGGTCGAGGACGAATTTTTCGTCGTTATGGATCGGGCAAACCTTGGGGTCGATCCGCGGGAATGCATACAGTGCGCCCATCGGCTTGACGCAGCTCACGCCCGGAATGTCGTTGAGCAATTCCCAGGTGCGGTTGCGTTGTTCCAGCAAGCGGCCCGGCGGCAGCACCAGGTCATTGATGCTCTGATAGCCACCCAGGGCGGTCTGGATCGCATGCTGGCTCGGCACGTTGGCGCACAAGCGCATGTTCGCCAGCATGTCGATGCCTTCGATGTAGCTCTGGGCGTGGTGTTTCGGGCCGGAAATGGCGATCCAGCCGGAACGGAAGCCGGCGACGCGATAGGACTTGGACAGGCCGTTGAAGGTCAGGCAGAGCAGGTCGGGCGCCAGTGACGCGGTGCAGATGTGCACGGCATCGTCGTAGAGGATCTTGTCGTAGATCTCGTCGGAGAACACCACCAGATTGTGCTGGCGGGCCAGTTCCAGCATGCCCAGCAGTACTTCTTTCGAGTACACCGCGCCGGTCGGGTTGTTCGGGTTGATGATCACCAGTGCCTTGGTGTTCGGGGTGATCTTGGCCTTGATGTCGGCCAGGTCCGGCCACCAGTTGGCCTGCTCGTCGCACAGGTAATGCACCGGATTACCGCCCGAAAGGCTTACAGCTGCGGTCCACAGCGGGTAGTCAGGCGCAGGCACCAGCACTTCGTCGCCGTTGTTGAGCAGGGCCTGCATCGACATCACGATCAGCTCGGAAACGCCGTTGCCCAGGTAGATGTCTTCAATGCCGACGCCTTCTACCTGCTTTTGCTGGTAATACTGCATCACGGCCTTGCGCGCACTGAACAAGCCCTTGGAGTCGCTGTAGCCCTGCGCGGTCGGCAGGTTGCGGATCACGTCCTGGAGGATTTCGTCCGGCGCTTCGAATCCAAAAGGCGCCGGGTTGCCGATGTTCAGCTTGAGGATGCGATGGCCTTCCTCTTCCAGGCGCTTGGCGTGCTTGAGCACCGGGCCGCGAATGTCATAGCAGACGTTGGCGAGCTTGTTCGATTTGCTGACCTGCATGGCGATGTGTTCCCGAAAATGAACGATCCAGACGGCGTTTGAACAACCGTGCTGGGAATCCTGCGTATTCACACAGGCCTGACGCCTTGAGATGCAGCACCCATATTTCCGTTTGAATGCGCGTGGTCTGGCTGCCAGACTGGCGTTTGACGAGGCGCAATCATACGTGCCGCCCGATCCGTGGAAAAGGTACAGATCGGGCTTTTTCAGCCGCTGAGGTGTGATGATGGAAAAGTTGGAAAAAACCCTGGAAGAATGGAAGGCGATGCTCGATCCAGAGCAGTACAACGTGTGCCGCCTCAAAGGCACCGAACGACCGTTTTCGGGCAAGTACAACGACAGCAAGGTCGACGGTGTTTACCACTGCATCTGCTGTAACGAACCGCTGTTCGATTCCAGGACCAAGTTCGATTCCGGCTGCGGCTGGCCGAGCTTCTACGCGCCGATCGGTGACAGCGCCATGACCGAAGTCCGTGATGTCAGCCACGGCATGATCCGCACCGAAGTGGTCTGTGCCAAATGCGACGCGCACCTGGGTCACGTTTTCCCGGATGGCCCACCGCCTACCGGCCTGCGTTACTGCATCAACTCGGTGTGCCTGGACCTCGTACCTCGCGAGTAATGCGAGCCCTGTAGGAGCGAGCTTGCTCGCGATGGACCAGAGAACAACCCGGGGCACCAGGCTTCCCGCGTTATCGTTTAGAACCATCGCGAGCAAGCTCGCTCCTACAGTAGTGGATTGGCGTTTGATAATTTAAATTGCACACAATTCAATTGCTCGCTATGTTTGTCTCATCTTCCCGAATCCGGAGCTTTCATCATGAGCGACAACCTGCTGAGCATCCCTTGCACCACCATCAAGGGCGAGCAAAAGACCTTGGCTGATTTCGCTGGTAAGGCCGTATTGGTGGTCAATACCGCCAGTAAATGCGGTTTCACCCCGCAGTACAAAGGCCTCGAGGAGCTGTGGCAGACCTACAAGGACCAGGGCCTGGTGGTGCTCGGCTTTCCCTGCAACCAGTTCGGCAAGCAAGAGCCAGGCAATGAAGGGGCGATCTCCGAATTCTGTGAACTGAACTTCGGTGTCAGCTTCCCGTTGTTCAAAAAGATCGAAGTCAATGGTGCCGGCGCCCATCCTCTGTTCGTGCAGTTGAAAAAGCGCGCACCGGGTGTGCTGGGTTCCCAGGGCATCAAGTGGAACTTCACCAAGTTCCTGATCGGCAAGGACGGGCAACTGGTCAAGCGCTTCGCCCCGGCGACCAAGCCGCAGGACCTGACCCGCGAGATCGAAGCCCTGCTCAAATGAACACCTTGTCAGTCGATTCCCTGAAGCTCGACAGCCAGCTGTGTTTCAAGCTGTACGCGGCTTCCCGTGCGGTCATTCGCGCCTACAAGCCAATGCTCGATCAGTTGGGCCTGACTTACCCCCAGTACCTGGCGATGCTGGTGCTTTGGGAGTGGCAGGAAGCAGCCCCGGAGCAACCGACCGTGAAGGCATTGGGTGAGCGTCTGGCCCTGGATTCCGGCACGCTGACACCGTTGCTCAAGCGCCTCGAACAACTGCAACTGGTGCAGCGCCAGCGTTCGGCGCGCGATGAGCGTGAGGTGCATCTGAGCCTGTCGCCGGCCGGCATGGCCTTGCGCGATCAGGTCGGGCCACTCAAGGCGCGTCTATTGTGCGACAGCGGGGTCGATCTGAATCGTCTCAACGAGTTGCGCGATGGTCTCGATCACCTGTTGGGACAGATTAAAGCGCTGTCGTAGCGGGAACCCACAAGTCCAGCAGGGCGGCCAGTTCTTCTCGCCGAAAGGGTTTGGCCAGGTAGTCGCTCATGCCCGCGGCACGACAGCGTTCGCGCTCCTCGGACATGGCGTTGGCCGTCAGGGCGACGATGGGCAGTTGCGGCCAGCGTCCGCTGCGGCGGATTTGCCGGCTGGCTTCATAGCCGTCCATCACCGGCATGTTGCAATCCATCAGCACCAGGTCGAAATCCCGTAGATCGAGTTGATCCAGGGCCTCAGCACCATGAGCCGCGGTGGTGACCTCGCAGCCAAGTTTGCCGAGCATGCCCTTGGCCACCAGTTGGTTGACCGGATTATCTTCCACCAGCAGTACGCGCCCGCGGCGTTGCGGGCATTGCGTGTCGAGTCGGGCATTGTTGATCGGGTGGGTTTCCGGCTGCAGGATCCGCCGCAATGTCTGATACAACATATTGCGAGCCAGGGGGCGTGCCTGTTGTTGCAAGGGGGCGAGGGCGTTGGCCTCTTCGCTGGGCATGAAATTGCCATAAGCGGTGACCAGCAAGATCGGGGCACCAAGGGTGGGGCGCAAACTGAACAGACATTCGGGGCAGTCGGTGATGAGCACGTCGGCTGTCAGGCCAAACAGTGGGTCATCCATGGAGCGCCGTTCATAGTCCAGCCCCCAGCCAGGCAACAGACTGTTGAGCAATTCGCCCAGCCCGCTGCTGGCGGCCGTGATGGCGACGACTTTGCCCTTGAGCGAAAGGGCAGGCATTGCACGGGTATGGCCGGGCAATGGCAAGTCTGCGCAGAACTGGCTGCCAAAACCCGGCTCGGAGCTGATCGTCAGGCGCCCTTGCATGGCTTCGCAAAGGTTGTAGGTCAGCGCCAGGCCCAACCCGGTGCCGCCAAATTGGCGGGTAATACCGGCACCGGCCTGGGTGAAAGGCTGGAAGATCTTGACCTGGGCATCCTGAGGGATGCCGATGCCGGTGTCGCACACTTCGATTCTGACACCGTCCCCGAGCGTCGAAAGGCGCACGTCGACACGCCCGAAACGGGTGAACTTGAGGGCGTTGGACAGCAGATTACTGACAATCTGCCGGACCCGGGTCGGATCACCGAGCACCAGCGCGGGGAAATGCGGGTCGATCAGGCAGGTCAGTTCGACGCTGGGGGCGGCGTTCTGCGACAACAGGTTGGCGGTGTCTTCGATCAGTGAGCCGAGGTCGAAGGGGATGTGTTCGAGTTCGAGTTGACCGGCATCGAACTTCGACAAATCGAGAATATCATTGAGCAATTCCACCAGCACTTTGCCCGAGTCATGGGCGATCGACAGCTGTTGCTGTTGTTCGGCATTCAGCGGCCCGTCGAGGGACAGCGCGATCATCCCGAGCAAGCCATTGAGGGGCGTGCGAATTTCATGGCTCATGTTGGCCAGGAACACCGAGCGGGCTTCGGCCATGTCGAGGGCTGTACTGCGGGCGACCTCCAGTTCCTGGTTGGACTGGCTCAGCCGGTCATTGATCGCCTTGAGTTCAGCGGTGCGGGCCGAGACGATGTTTTCCAGTTGGCCCAGATACTCGGTCAGGCGGTTTTCCGCGTTGCGCCGCTGCTGGATTTCGGTGGCGATGTTCTTGAACTGCTGGCTGGCAACCTTGACCAGCACACCGATCTCATCGTTGGCGTGCCCGGCGGGGCATTCCAGTGATGTCGGTTCGGTACTGCTCGGGTCGCGACCGCTGAGCTCACGGATGACCCGCACCAGTGGTTTGGTCAGCATCACATAGAACAGCGCCAGCAGGATGCCGGACAGCAGCAGGCTGCGGGCGAAGCCGTTGAGCAGGGTCACTTCGGCCCGGCGCAGGAACCGGTCGCCGAAGGCGTAAGTGTCGACGTTCAGCCGCAGCGTACCCAGGGACTCGTTGGGCAAGTTATCCAGGTAAAGTCGGTCTTCGAACTGTCGATTGGCGCCGAACAGGAAGTCGCTGAACATCCGGTAACCGTTTTGCACGCCGGGTCGCTTGACGCTGGCCAGCACGGTGCCGTTGTTGTCGGTCAGTTTCGCGCTGATGATCGCCGGCGAGCGCAGCAGGCCCAGGGTCAGTTCCTTGGCGAGTTCGGCGTCGATGTTGTAGGCGATTCGCGAGGCCGGATTGTGGCTGATTTCCAGCAGCGAAAGGATTTCACGATTGATGGAGGCGTCTTCACTGGCATAATCGATGCCTATTTGCAGCAGGCTGAGCAGCGTGCCCAGAATGAAACCGACCAGCACGGTAAGCCGGGCTTGCTTGAACGACAGCCGGTTGGTGAATTTGATGTCCATGGGGGGGTGAACCACTTCCGTTTCCTTTCGCTGCTCAAGCATAGTCGATCATGCCTGCCTACTGATGTTCTCGCGAGGCCTGTACCGCGGGGGGGGCACCCAGTTGTCTGACGCTGTGTTTCGTCGCTGCATCACCATCATTACTGTGAACGTGCCCGAGGAGAAGTCGTGGATTCCCGATTGAATGCTTTTCTTGAACGCGCCGATGCCGTTCTGGCCCGTATCGAGCCGTTGCTGCCGGCACCCCGGCCAGCCATCGACTGGACACAATGCCTGGCCGCGCGCTGGCAGCGAGAGTCGCGCGGTGGTTATCTGATGCCGCTGGAGGTCAGCCTCGACATGCGCCTGTCGGACCTGATCGGCGTCGACCGGCAAGTCGAGCAGCTTGGTCGCAATACCCGACAGTTCCTCGATGGCATGCCCGCCAACCACGCTTTGCTCTGGGGCTCGCGCGGCACCGGCAAGTCGTCGCTGGTGCGCGCCTTGTTGGCCGAGCACGCTCAAGCCGGTTTGCGATTGATCGAGATTGAACGTGATCACCTGGCAGACCTGCCGCGAGTGGTCGAACAGATTGCCAAACTGCCTCAGCGTTTCGTGCTGTTTTGCGATGATCTCTCGTTCGAGTCGGGCGAGGGCGATTACCGGGTGCTCAAAAGCGTCCTTGACGGCTCGCTGGAACAGGCGCCGGACAACGTTTTGCTGTACGCCACGTCCAACCGTCGCCACCTGGTGCCGGAAAAGGAAAGCGACAACGAAAACTGGAAACGGGTCGACGGCGAACTGCATCCCAGCGAGGCGGTGGAAGACAAGATCGCGCTGTCGGACCGCTTCGGTCTGTGGCTGTCGTTCTATCCGTTTACCCAGGAACACTTCCTGAACGTCGTCGAGCACTGGATCGGCCAGTTGGCCGGCAAGGCCGGACTGGCGTGGCAGCGCACGGAAGAACTGGACATTCTGGCGGTACGCTGGGCCACCGGCCGGGGCAATCGCAATGGACGTTGCGCTTATCAATTTGCCCGTTATTGGGTCGGGCTGAAACTGTTGGAGCACAAGGCATGATCGATTTACAAAAGAGCGGCCAGGGCCTCGAAGGCTACGGCATGCTGCACGCGCAACTGGAGTCCTTGCTGGCGGACGAGCGGGATTTCATCGCCAATGCCGCACAGTTCTCGGCGTTTCTGTTCAATCAGCTCGATGACCTGAACTGGGCCGGTTTTTACCTCAACCGCAATGAGGAATTGGTGCTGGGCCCGTTTCAGGGGCAGATCGCTTGCGTGCGGATTGCGTTCGGGCGCGGTGTTTGCGGGACAGCGGCAGCCACCTTGCAGACTCAGTTGGTTGAGGATGTGCATGCGTTCCCCGGTCACATCGCCTGCGACAGCGCCTCGAACAGCGAACTGGTGGTGCCGTTGGTCAAGGACGGCCGGTTGATCGGCGTGCTTGATCTGGACAGTCCGAAACTGGCGCGTTTCACCGCACAGGACCAGGCCGGAATCGAACAGCTGGCGGCGATTTTCCTGCGCCTGACCGACTGCTGATCAAGACGCCAGGCCTGCCTTGGCCAGCAGGGCCGGCGCGTCCACTGCATCGATCTGCTCAGGGGCGAGGAAGCGCCTGGCGTACTGCAAATGGATCTGTGCCTTGATGAACAGCCCGAACAGCTCCGGGTCGATGTGGGCATCACGGCACATGATTGCCATGATGCCCAGCGCCTCGCTCAAGGTCTTGGCTTTTTTGTAGGGGCGGTCGGCGGCAGTCAACGCTTCGAAGATATCGGCAATTGCCATCATCCGCGCCGGCAGGCTCATTTCTTCTCGCTTCAAGCGTTTCGGATAACCACTGCCGTCCATTTTTTCGTGATGCCCGCCGGCTATTTCCGCGACGCTGCGCAAGTGCCCGGGGAATGGCAGGTGGTTGAGCATCAGGATCGTCTGAACGATGTGGTGATTGATGACATAACGCTCCTCGCTCGTCAGGGTGCCCCGGACAATGCTCAGGTTGTACAGCTCACCCCGGTTGTATTTGTGGAGCGGGACGTCGAGTTTGAAGCCCAGGGGATTATCTTGCGGTATCACTTCGTTTTCGCCGCGTTCGAACAGGTGCTCGGGTTTGTCCGCCAGTAACGGTTCGCTGACGGGCAGGGTGGGGGCGGGCGTTCGGTCCTGACGCCGGTTTTCTTCCCAGGACACGCCCAGCCGGTCATCCAGGGTCCGGGTCCAGGTGCGCTCAGCCAGGCGGCGCAGGCGTTGCAGATCAGCGTCGGCCATGGCTTCGCCACCGAGATTGCAGCGGGCAACGAAGGCGAAATCATCATCCAGCCCGGCCAGGCTGGCATTGCGCAGTTCTGCCAGCGATTGTTCGTCACCGCCCAGGGCAATGGCCTGCCAGTAGCTGATCCAGACATCGCGCTTGAGTACCTCGAAGCGGGTACGGATTTCGTGGATGCGATCGGTCAGGGTTTCCAGCTTCGTGGCTTTGTCTACGACGTATTCCGGCGTGGTGACCTTGCCGCAATCGTGCAGCCAGGCGGCGATGTGCAGTGCCTCCCATTCATCGTCGGTCGGCTGATAGGCGCTGAAGGCGGGTTCCTGGCTGGCTGCCGCCGCCCGGGCAAGCATCAGGGTCAGTTCCGGCACGCGCTGGCAATGGCCGCCGGTATAGGGGCTTTTGGCGTCGATGGCACCGGCCAGCAGTTGAATGAAGGCGTCCAGCAGCTGTTTTTGCCGGGCTTGCAGGCGCTGGCTTTCGATGCACACGGCAGCTGCGCCGGACACTGCCTGGAGAAACGCAATGCGGTCCGGCCGCAGTTTGTCCAGATCGCTCTGATCGCCGCTGTCGGCCAATAGCAACACCAGCAGGCCCACGGTTTCGTTGTGACGATTGTGCAGGCGGATTCCGATCAGATGGACCCGAGGACTTTTCAGTGCGAGCAGGATTTTCTGCAGATCACCCGCCTGCTCGAACCCCAGATTGCTGACGACATTGTCGACGTTTGCCAATTGGTGCAGCCATGGGGGGCTTTGTGCGTTATCGAGCGAGTGTCCGCGGATGTCGAAGGATTGCAGGTTTTCGGCGGCGTTATTGATGACCAGCCCGTGGGGTTTCATGTGCTGGCCATCACCTTCGCGCAGATAGATCAGGCCGGCCTGGGCCTGGCCGATTTTCACGGTTTCAAACAACACCCGCTCCAGCAGCGGGGCGAAACGGGTTTCGGCACTGAGGCTGTCTGTGATCTGGAAGAAGCTCGCCAGTGTGTCTTTCATCCGTGCCATCGACACACTCAGTTGGTCGACTTCGAGCACCAGCGAGCGACGGGAAAGCGGAAAATTGAAATCGAAACTGCGAATCGCATCGGA
This sequence comes from Pseudomonas sp. WT-JTC, assembly GCF_056711565.1. Taxonomy (NCBI): domain Bacteria; kingdom Pseudomonadati; phylum Pseudomonadota; class Gammaproteobacteria; order Pseudomonadales; family Pseudomonadaceae; genus Pseudomonas; species Pseudomonas sp. WT-JTC. The sequence goes on along the minus strand of NZ_CM160042.1, from coordinate 4,880,925 downwards.
CTCCTGCACCAGGGCGCGCAAGGGTTTGACCAGGACTCTTGATGTCAGCCAGCCCAGCGGCACGCATAACAGCAGCGTTGCCAGGGTAATGAGCGCGCCTTGCCAGCGCATCCGGTAAGCGTCGACAAGCAACTCGTCTTCCGGTACCAGCAGAGCCAGTTGCAGGCCTTGGGGGCCACCTTCCTGCATGCTGCTGCGGGCCACGATCCACTGCCGGCCATTGGCGTTCAGGCGACTGCCTTGAGGGGGGGTGTTGAGCAACGCACCCAGGCCGGGGCTCAGATCCGCCGCCTTGATCAGGCGGGACGTCTGATCATCGATGATCAGTCTGCGGCTGTCAGGGTAGGCAATGGCATTGCCTTGGGCATCGAACAGCACGATTTCGGTATTGGGGGTCACGACGTGCTTGGCCAGAGTTGCGCTGAGTTCGGCCAGGGTCAGGTCAGCGGCCATGATTGCCTTGTCGCCATTGCGTCGCGCCAGCGTCGTGCCAATGTTGTGGGTGGAAAAAAAGATATAGGGTTCGGTCGTGATCTGGTCGTTTTCGTTGCGCGCGCTGATAAACCAGGCGCGATTGCGCGGGTCATACGTGTCGTTCAGGTTTTCCAGACGGGCTGCAAGTGCCAGGTTCCGGTCGAAAAACAAGGACTGGGAATGGGCCTGGCCACTGCTGTTGTGCTCGATGCTCCAGACCTGGTAAGCCGCCGTGTCCGGAGCCCCGACCAGGGCTTTGACCTCTGGGGTGCGCAGCGGGCGGACCATGAAAAAGTCTCCATTGTCGTAGCCCAGGTACAGCGAAGCCAGATTGGGGTTGTCCTCGAGTGACTGGCTGAACGGTCCGAGCAGTGCCAGGCGTTGTGCCAGATCAGGGGACTGGCCTGCCGGATTGAGTGCCAGCAGGCTCAACAGATGACGAATGGGTTCATAGGTTGCGTGCAGGTCCAGGCGGACATCCTGCTCAATGCGATTGAACAGTTTTTCACTGCTGGACAGTATGATCTGTGTGGTTTGCTGATAGTTGAACAGACCCAGCACCACCCCGGTCAGCAGCAACAAAAAGGTGAACATCACGCTGATATGGACATGCAGTGGAAACCGGCGTGGATCCGTGCGCAGTGGGTCAGGCATTACGGGTTTCTCCATGATGGTCAACACCCTGCCGAGGGTCCAAGCATAGTTAAGGCTCTGTCACTTTGCCTTCGTCGTACTCCTCGATCTGACGTAGTAACGCGTCCTCCAGCTCCAGCATGGTGCGCTCCATGGATTTGCAGCATTCAGCCAATGTTCCGCGATCGAAACCCCCATGGCAGGCTGCTTCGAGTGCCTCGCAGCGGTCAATCAGGCGGGAGGCTTGCACTATCCGGGCTGCGCCTTTGATTTTGTGGGCAATGTCCTGCAGCGCCTGCGTATCCCCGAAACTGGATAGCGATAGCAGCGTTTGCAGATCCTGGCGGTTGCTGCTCACCAGTTCGTTCAGCAATCGCCGGTTCAACATCGGGTTTCCCCCGGTCAGCAGTTTCAATCCGTGCAGGCTGAACGCCGGGACTGCATGGGTGGGTTCAATGCCCTGCAGCCATTGACTCAAGGCGCCGAGGCTGAGGGGTTTGAACAGGCAGTCGTTCATTCCGGCCTGTTTGCAGCGTTGCACTTCTTCCGGCTGGGCGTTGGCGGTAAAGCCGAGAATAGTGCAGGGAGGACGATGGTTTTGTCTTTCATGCTGGCGAATGGCACGGGCCAGCTCGTAACCGTTCATGACCGGCATGTTGCAATCGGCGATCACCAGATCAAACGGTTGGTCTTTCCATGCCTCCAGTCCTTCCTGGCCATCGGCCGCGACGGAAAATCGATGTCCAAGAAACTCCAGCTGCTGGCACGTGAGCAAACGATTGGCCGAGTGATCGTCGACTACCAGGACATTCAATGGGATTGTGGCGACGACGGTTTGCGTTTCGGCCACCAGGGCTGACTGTTGCAGTGGCAACGTTTCCAGTTGCAGCAACAACTCCACTTGAGTGCCGAGGCCCGGCTCGCTGCGTAATTGCAGACTGCCGCCCATCATTTCGCAGAGATTGCGGCTGATCACCAGCCCAAGCCCGGCGCCCCCCCTGGCCGATTGCATGGCGTTGTCTGCCTGGGCAAAGGGTTCGAACAGGCGCTGTTGATCCTGTTCGCTGATCCCGATACCACTGTCGTGAACTTGCACCCGCATTTGCACGTGCTCGGGTTGCGTTGCCGGGTGCAGGTCGACAACGACCCGGACCTGGCCTTGCTCGGTAAATTTGATGGCATTGCTGATCAGGTTGGACAGCACTTGCTTGAAGCGCAAGGGGTCCAGCAACACGTCGAAGGTCGGGTTGGCCGATGAAAACTCCAGCACCAGTTCGAGTTCCTTCTGTCGGGCCAGGCCATCGAAAATCCGCACGACCGAGGCCACGAGTTCACCCGGATTGACGCGCTCCGGGCTCAGGCTCAAGCGTCCCGATTCGATTCTGGCAATGTCGAGAATGTCGCCGATCAGCTCCAGCAACCCTTTCGCCGAGTTGTACGCGACATCGATGGCCGGACGTTCCGGGTGCTGATGATCAAGACGCTTGAGTGTCAATTCAAGCATGCCAATGATTGCATTCATCGGCGTGCGGATCTCATGGCTCATCGTGGCCAGAAATGTGCTTTTGGCCCGGTTGGCGTTATCGGCACGTTCTTTCGCGCAACGCAGGTCGTCGAGCAGTTGCCGCCGTTCGCTGATGTCGATCCAGCCACCGATAATGCCTTGCACTGTTGCGCTGGAATCCCGATAGGGAAGAATCCAGTGATAAATCGTCAGTCGCCGGCCACCAATGTGCAGCTCGCGATCGACAATCAACGGTCTGCCCTCGGCCACCACGCGTTGGTAGTCAGCCTGGTACTCCCGGGCTTCGAATACATTGCTCATCGATCCCTGCATGACGCTTTTGCCGATGACATCTTCACGCCTGGCGCAGAATGCTTGCAGGTAACTGTCGTTGCAACTTTGCAGTAGCCCCTGGCGATCACGTACGTAGATCGGATGGGGCGTGCCATTGACCAGCGATCGCATGAACTCGAACTGATCGTTCAACGCACGCTCTGCGGCCTTGCGCTGCTTGATCTGGCGTCGCATGTAGTCGTTCCACGCAATGGAAATCAGCAATAGCACGCCTGCACCGAAGACGATTTGGTAGAACAGCCTTTGATAATTGCGCCAGGTGCTTTGCGAGGACGCCGAGTAGCCGCGCCAGCGACTGTTGATGATGCCCAGCTCCTCCGGGGAAATGCTCAGTAAAGCCTTGTCGAGGATCGCATTCAGCTCTTTGGCACCCCGAGCGGTGGCAAGGGAAAACGCTGCCTGCTCGGTGCCGATGGTGGTGCTGATTTGCAATGTGTGCTCGAACAGCCGCGACGAAATGAAGTAGTTGGCAATGATCAGTGAGTTCACCGCGCCCTCGGCCTGACCTTGGGCGAGTAACTCTACGGCGCTGAAGGTGTCCGGGGTCTCGATCAATTTGATCCGGGGAAACTCTCTGCTCAGGTAGTCCATGAGTGGATTGCCGCGGGCAATGGCCAGGCGCTTGTCCTGCAACTGCTCGAGGTTGGTCGGGCTGTCGTCGGCTTTGCGGGTCAGCAGGACGTAGGAATTTTCCAGAAAGGGGCGGGTAAAGTTCAGCTGGGTTTGACGTTGGGCGCTGGGGAGCAATGGGGCGATGACATCGGCCTTGTTGTCCTTGATCTGTTTGATCATCTCGTCGTCGCTGCGGCTGTGCTGGATGTCAAAGCGCAAGCCGGTGCGCAGCCTGATCAGCTCAAGCAAATCTGCGGTGACCCCGCGAAAGTTGCCATTGCTATCGAAAAACGTCAGTGGCGCAAAAGCTTCGTTGACGACGACACGCACTGTCGGGTGGTGTGCCAGCCAGCGTTCTTCCCGTTCAGTGAGTTGCAGCTTTTGATCGGTCAGCAGAATGTCGCTACCGGCGCTCCAGCGTTTGGCGATACTTTCTCGTTCACTGGTGGGGATGGCCCTGATCATTGTATTGATGATGCCAAGCAGTTCGGGGTTGTTCCTGTTAACGGCAAAGCTGAAACCATAGGCTTCATGTTTACCGAAGTTGGCCATCCGGATGTTGTTCAAGTACCCCTTGTTGATCATGTAGTGAGTTGAAATGGTGTCGCCGAGAAACACGTCCGCCTGATCGAAAGCAACAGCGTTGATCGCATTCTGGTAGGACGGATAGGACGTGATGATCGCCTTTGGGTACAACGCCGTGACTTCCGCCAGCGGCAAATAGTGATACACCATGCTCAGGCGCAATCCGGCCAGGCCATCGGTGAGGGAACGGGTTTCCCCTTCACGGGTCACCAATACAGGTTGGTCAACGGCATAGGGTATGGACAGTGCAATGCCGGCATTGCCAGCTTCGAATCCATTGGCGGTGCCTAGCAGATCGACTTCGCCGTTCTCCAGTGCAGCGATCGCGGCTCCTCGGGAATCGAAGCGCTGAACCTTGACGGGCAACCCGGTTGTTTTTTCCAGAAGACCGGCGTAATCGGCGGTAAACCCTTCATAGTCCTGGCCGCTGGTGGTCAGGTCGAAGGGGGGATAGTCCGGGGCTGACGTCCCGAGCGTCAGTTGATTCTTGCGTTTTATCCATTGTCGTTGCGATTCATCCAGTCGAACCTCCAGCGCCCCGGCCTTCGATCGGCTGAGCAGCGTGTAGTGTTCATCGCCCGGTGCCCCGAACAACGAGGTGCTCACGCATAGACCTGCGGTCACTTGAATCAGAAAGACCTTCAAACGGCTGGGCATCCAGGTTCTCACACTAGCGCGTTACGTTTTGCCATCTCGATGAGTTCAACCAGGGATTTGGCTTTGAGTTTCTGCATGAGGCGCTTTTTGTAGGTACTCACGGTCTTGTTGCTCAGAAACATGCCCTTGGCGATTTCCTTGTTTGTGCGACCTTGGGCAAAAAGTTGCAAGACCATCAGTTCCCGGTCGTTTACGGATTTGAACAGTTCCAATTCGATGCAGCGTGTTTCATCTCCACGGACGGGGTTCAAGGCCTCGCTCGGAAAATAGTTGTAACCTGCAAATACCGCTTTTATGGCACTGACCAGTTCACTGATGTCCTCTTGTTTGCAGACATAGCCCGATGCACCGGATTGCATGCAACGAATACCGAAAAGTGTTGGGCATTGTGCTGTCAATACCAGTGTTTTAAGAGGAGTATTCATTGCGTTGAATCGGGATAGTACTTCCAGTCCATCCAGTTTTGGAATGCTGATGTCGAGAATGACCAGGTCCGGCATGCATTCGCGAACCATCTGCATGGCGTCGACCCCGTTATCAGTTTCGCCGACGACTTTGTAACCTTCATGTTCCAGTAACATTCGAACGGCAAGGCGGATAACCGGGTGATCGTCGACAATAAAAACGGAGTTCATAATAAAGTCCCATGCGAGCTCAAATAAAGCGCGCACCTTAGCTCAGATACTTGAGGGGACGCATGAACTCACCGAGCTGTAGCAGCAATATAGGAGAATTCCTACAAACTTAAAGGAAAAGGACTACGTATTAACTAGGTTTTCTGTTAGGAAGGGTGAGGAAGTTTGGCGCTTGGAGGTACTTTAGAAAGAAGTTGTTTGTAAGTTTTACGCCGTGTATTTGTCGGATGTTATAGGTGTTTTTTCTACATGTGTACCGAGGTCAACAGGTCTCTAAATTCAGATTGTTTCAATGGCTTTATCAAGTAGCCCAATAATGGTAGCCCGTGTTCAGTGGCCGTTTTTACAAGTTCATCCAGTTCAGACGTCGTCAGGCTACTCAGAATGATCGCCTGTCTGATCAGTCCCAGCTGGCTGGCGAACCGGACCAGATCGAGCCCCGTCAGATCGGGCAGGCATTGATCGCATAAAAGGATGTCGAACGGCTGGTCGGCCCCGAGCATTTGCTGCATGGCGTCTTTGGCGCTGTCGGTGGTCGCCAGTCGGGTAAAGCCATAGCTTTCCAGCAGGTATCGAGTGGCTAAAAGTTGGAAGGGGTGGTCCTCCACCACGAGGATGCGTAGATCGTTTTCGGCCATGGGGCGCACTTCATCTGTTGAACAGAAAGGAGGGCGATTGTTTCGCGAGCGTGCCGGACATGCGATCAGTTTGCTCGCCATATGTTGTAGGGCGATTCGACGAAGCTTGAGTGCTGTTGGAAGTTGAAGGGGGATCAGCCATAACGAATGCCGTAATGGCTGATCAGTCGATACGCCTCAGTGGCTGGCGCGTCCGGTCATTTCCAGGGCCATGTCACTGGCATAGCTGTCGGTCATGCCGGCGATGAAATCGATCATGCGCAAAAACGACGTGTGCAATGGGCCGTGAGGGTCGGGTGCATTGTTGCCCAGCAGGTCAAGGATGCGGCGGCTTTTGAACGAAGGGGTCCGACCGTTGTGCTGCTCAAGCGCTGCTCCGCAAAAGGCGTTGAGCAGGATTTCCAGCGTGGTGTAGGCGCCGATCTCGTGCAGGGTCTTGCGCTTGTCCTGGAAGATTTTCTTGCGGGCCATGTCCTTGGCGTTCAGCACGCAACGCTTGGCGGGCCCGTGCATGTGTTCCACCAGGTCGCCGGGTAATGTACCGGCCAGCAGTGCGTCCTGTTGCTCGACGAAGGCGCGGGCCGCGGCATTGGTCAAGTGCTCGATGGCTTTGCCGCGCAGGATCGCCAGTTTGCGTCGGCGCGAATCGCCGGGACCGAGCTGGCGGTAGGTCTCCGGCAAGTCATCGCCCACCAGACCGAGCAGCAGTGACTCGACTTCGGCGTATTCCAGCAACTCCATTTCCAGACCGTCTTCCAGGTCGATCAGCGCGTAGCATATGTCGTCGGCGGCCTCCATCAGGTACACCAGTGGATGCCTTGCCCAGCGTTGCTCCTCCAGTTGCGGCAGGCCGAGCTTATGGGCGATCTGCTCCAGTAGCGGCAGCTCGCTCTGATAACAGCCGAACTTGTGTTTCTTGTATCCCAGCGAGTCGGCGTGCTTGGCCGTCCATGGATACTTCAGGTACGTGCCCAGCGTTGCATAGGTCAGGCGGGTGCCGCCGTCGAACTGGTGATACTCCAGTTGAGTGAGTACCCGAAAGCCCTGGGCATTGCCTTCGAAATTCAGGAAGTCATTGCGCTCGGCTTCACTCATTGCATCCAGCCAGCCACGGCCGGCAGCTTGCTGGAACCAGTGACGGATCGCGTCTTCACCGGAATGGCCGAAAGGCGGGTTACCGATGTCGTGTGCCAGGCAAGCCGATTGCACCACCATCCCCAGGTCGCTGGGTTCGCACCAGTCGGGCAGGGCATTGCGGATGGTTTCGCCGACCCGCATGCCCAGTGAGCGACCCACGCAACTGACTTCCAGCGAGTGGGTCAGGCGCGTATGAATGTGATCATTGCTGGACACGGGATGGACCTGGGTCTTGCGCCCGAGGCGGCGGAAAGCCCCCGAGAAAATGATGCGGTCGTGGTCTTTGTGAAAAGGGCTGCGGCCGAGCTCTTCAGGGCTGTGCAGCGGTTTTCCGAGACGTTCGCGAGTAAGCAGGGTGTGCCAATCCAAGGCGGGGGCTCTCCGTCGGGTGACTGATGGCCTAGCTTCCCGTTTCGCGCCATGACCTGCAAGCGGAACTACAACCCGGCGGCTCCGATATCGATGAGCAGCACACGTGCAGGATGGCGCCCCTCGATAGAGAGGCGCATCCCGTCGACGTCGCAGGAATGCAGCCGGAAAGATACTGATCAGTCTTTGCGTGAAGAGCCCTGCAGGATCAGTGTGATCAGCGGCCCCAGCGTGGTGCCGAGGCGGATCAGCCGGGTCAGGCCGCTGAGGCCGCCGCCGTTTTTTGCCCCCTTGCCGGTCAGAAAACCCAGCAAGGTGACGGCGGCCACGCCCCAGAGGGGGGCGTGTTTGATGCCGAAACCGTCCTGCAGGTTTTTCGTCATCCCGCGCACGCGTTTCAAGGGTTGCAGCAGTTGCGCGGATTCGTGGCGGATTTCCTGACGATGCATTTCCATGCGCAGGCGGATCAGGGCCTTGCGCATTTCCGTGCGTGAGCTGTTGTGTGGCAATTCAGGCAGGCTCATGGCAGCAGACGCTCCCGGTCGTTGGCCAGCTCTTCGAGCGTGCCGTGGAAGGGCGAGGACTCATCGAAAATCGCCGCTCTCAAGCGCATTCCACAAAATATGGCAGCGAGGGTGTAGAACACGCAGAGACCGATGATGGCGGTCAGGCGATACGTGTCCCAGAACACGATAAGCACCAGCGTCGACAGCCCTACCAGCAGCAGCAACGCAAACACCAGCGCCAGGCCGGCAAACAGCAACAGGCTGACGGTGCGGGCTTTTTGTTCCTGCAATTCGATGCCGAACAGTTCGACATGGCTGTGCAGCAACCCAAGGAAGGCCGCACCCAGGCGCCGCGAAGAGGAGCTGGTTCCCGTTTCAGACGGGCCGGATTCACCGATCGACATATCAGCGCCGGCTAGCCAGCAGGCCAATCAGGAAACCCACGCCGGCCGCGATCCCGACCGATTGCCAAGGGTTGGCCTGGACATAGTCCTCCGTGGCGGTGACCGCAGCCTTGCCGTGTTCGCGCAGGGAGTCTTCGGTCAGTTTGAGGGTTTCACGGGCACGCAAGAGACTGTCGTGAATCTGCTCGCGCAACTCGTCGGCCTGATCGCCTGCCAGGGTCGCGGTGTGCTCCAGCAACCGTTCGGTGTCACTGACCAGTGTCTGAAAGTCGTTCATCAGGATTTCTTGAGCAGTCTTTGCCTGGGTGCGGGCCATGGGGGATCTCCATAAGTGGCTTTCTGATGCGTTCGAGTATGAGCCTTCGGCGAAGGTTCAGTACAAATGACTGGTACAACTTTTGCTGTGTCGTGGTGCGCCGGTCCGCACCATTGCGCTATAGCCGGGCATGATTTCAGTAAAACCGCAGGACCAACAATCAAAAACTCGCGTAAACGTCCGGGGCGCGTTTTTCCTGGACGGTATCCGTGCGCCAAAGCGGTTCAAACGAGATCAGTCCGCTGATGCTTCGAAGCCGCAAATTGGTGCGTGAGCGGTCATCGCGAACTGCTTTGGTGCTTTTTTTCTGCCATAAGGTCTGCCCATCCCATGGAAAATCTGCAAAGCGCTGTGGACACCCTGGTCCATAGCTCCAACACGCTGTTCATTCTGATCGGTGCGGTCATGGTTCTGGCCATGCACGCCGGTTTTGCCTTTCTCGAAGTCGGAACCGTGCGACAGAAAAACCAGGTCAATGCGTTGTCGAAAATCCTCAGCGACTTCGCTGTTTCGACACTGGCTTACTTCTTTATAGGCTATTGGGTTTCCTATGGCGTGACGTTCATGCAACCAGCGGCCGTGCTCAATGCCGACCATGGCTATGGACTGGTGAAGTTTTTCTTCCTGCTGACCTTTGCCGCGGCGATCCCGGCGATCATTTCCGGGGGGATCGCCGAGCGCGCCCGGTTTGTCCCGCAATTGTGCGCAACCGCGTTGATTGTCGCGTTCGTCTATCCGTTCTTCGAAGGCATGGTCTGGAACGGCAACTTCGGTTTGCAAGCCTGGTTGCTGGAGCGCTTTGGCGCCGGTTTCCATGATTTCGCCGGTTCAGTGGTAGTGCATGCCATGGGCGGTTGGCTGGCACTGGCGGCGGTGCTGTTACTAGGGCCGCGTAATGGCCGTTATCGCGACGGTCGGCTGGTCGCATTCGCGCCATCGAGCATCCCGTTTCTGGCGTTGGGCTCGTGGATCCTGATTGTTGGCTGGTTCGGCTTCAACGTCATGAGCGCGCAAACCCTGCAAGGTGTCAGCGGACTGGTGGCGGTGAACTCGTTGATGGCCATGGTTGGCGGTACGGTGGCGGCGCTGATTGTCGGGCGCAATGACCCTGGCTTTCTGCATAACGGCCCGTTGGCGGGGCTCGTGGCAATCTGTGCCGGATCCGACCTGATGCATCCTGTGGGGGCGCTGGTCACTGGTGCCATCGCGGGGGCCCTGTTTGTCTGGTGCTTTACCGCGGCCCAGGGCAAATGGCACATCGACGATGTATTGGGTGTGTGGCCGTTACATGGCTTGTGTGGCGTGTGGGGCGGCATTGCCTGCGGCATTTTCGGCCAGAGCGCCTTGGGCGGGCTCGGTGGGGTCAGTCTGATCAGCCAGTTGATCGGCACTGCACTGGGCGTCACTGTGGCACTGGCCGGCGGGTTTGCGGTGTACGGAGTGATCAAGGCGTTGCATGGATTGCGCCTGAGCCAGGAAGAGGAGTATTACGGCGCGGACCTGTCGATCCACAAGATCGGCGCCGTGAGCCAGGACTGACTCGGGTCACTTCATGGGCGACGGCATCAAGGGCAGGGGGCTCAATGGCTCGACGGTTTTTCGGGGCAGGCCTAGAATGGTCACTTCATTTTCTGGTTGAGCGCTCATGCTTCCCGAATGTCAGCTGTTCGGCACCCTTGGATGCCATCTCTGTGAAGTAGCCGAAGCCATGCTGATGGAGTTTGTCGAGCGCGGTCTGCTGGTGGAACTGGTGGATATCGCCGACGATGAAGCGTGGTTTGCAGCTTACAGCCTGCGAATTCCGGTGCTGCGACGCGTCGATACCGGTGCTGAACTGGGCTGGCCGTTCAGTGCCGATGAGGTGGTGACGTTCCTGCGTTAAGCGTTTTTTGCACTGGCGGCATGTCCCGCCCGTCGAACTTTGCGATTGATCCCCTTGGCTTATCCGGCGTTGATCGGATACTGTATGCGCATACAGTTATTCGCAGTGCCTGCCTTGCCGTTGCCGGTTTTCGGCAGCGAGCAGGCAAGCCCGGGCGTGAGAGGGATGAATCGTGGTCAATGTCGAACAGTTGAAGAACAGCGTGAACAGGATGTCCGCGGACGTCGTGCGCGAGGCCGTCCTTGAGTTGCGTCTGGATGGTCTGGTGACCGAGGGGAAAACGCCTTTCAACAAAACGCATTTCAATACCTGTTTCGCAGAAATCGAAGCCTTGTTTCAACGCGCGGGATATCACCGGCAACTCGATGTCGTGGGTTATCAGGGGTTGTTGTACGCCCTGTATGACCCCGCTCGCTGGGAGGCGGTCGATGTACTGCGCTGGCTCAAGGAGTACACCGAAGCGGCGGCGCGCACGCAGATTCCGGCTTGAGGAATCTTCTCTAGGTTCGTACTCCCTGCTGTTGGATAATGCCGCTCTGCACTGAGGGTTAGAGCTTTCGTATGTCCACTTCTACTTTTTCCGCGGCACACAGCCAGGCCAGTACGCTCTACTTGCCACCTGGCCCGTGGCAGACCGTTATCGATTGCCTGTGTGAGCATTTCAGCGCCATCGGTCGTGAACAATGGCTGGACAGAATCGCCCGCGGCCGGGTCCTCGATGGGCAGGGCATGCCGATTGCCCTCGATCTGGCCTACAGGGAAGGTTTGCGGATTCATTATTTTCGCGAAGTGCCGGATGAAAAACCGATCCCGGTGATCGAGTCGATCCTGTACGCGGACGAGCATCTGGTGGTGGCCGACAAACCGCACTTTCTACCCGTGACGCCGGCTGGCGAATACGTTGAACAGACCCTGCTGAGGCGCTTGATCCGTCGCCTGGACAATCCGCATCTGGTGCCGTTGCATCGCATCGACCGGCATACCGCGGGGCTGGTACTGTTTTCCGCCAATCCGCAGAGTCGTTCAGCTTATCAGTCGTTGTTTCCAACCCGGCAGATCGAAAAGCGCTACGAGGCCATCGCACGGGCGTTGCCTGACCTGGTTTTCCCGTTGGTTCATAAAAGCCGACTGGTCGATGGCGAGCCGTTCTTCCGCATGCAGGAGGGGCCGGGGGCCAGCAACACCGAGACTGCGGTCGAAATCAGGGAAAAACAGGGGGATCTCTGGCGTTATGGTCTTTACCCGGTGACGGGCAAGAAACATCAGCTTCGGGTACATATGGCGGCGTTGGGAGCCGCTATCTGCAACGACCCGTTTTACCCCGAGGTGCTCAAGGATGCGCAGGATGACTATGCCAATCCTTTGAAACTGCTGGCTCAGGGGCTGAAATTCATCGATCCGGTCACGGGCCAGGCGCGAGAGTTCGAGAGTGAAATCACCCTGCAATGGTGATCAGGGGGCGACCCTGAAGCGTTGTACTTCAGGCATGAAAAAGCCCGCATCAAGCGTAATGCTGTTCAGTTAAGCGAGAGTGATCCGTTGTAGGAGCGAGCTTGCTCGCGATGGTCGTTAACGATGCCGCGTGTTTACTGACTAAACGCAGCGCTCTTGAGTCCATCGCGAGCAAGCTCGCTCCTACAGAATCCTTAACTGAACAGCATTACGCATCAAGCGGGCTTTTCCGTATCCGGCGGCGCCAGGATTACAGCTCTTTAACGGTACGAACCTGGTCTTTGTTGATGCGGGTCTGTTTGCCGTCGAGCTGTTCGAATTCGTAGAAACCGGAGTCCTTGTCAAACCGAGGCGTGTCGACGGCCTGGATTTCGCGACCGTCATTCAAGGTGATCACCGTAGGCGATGCGCAACCGGCGAGGGTTGCAAGGCCCAGTGCGAGCATGAAAGTGGCAAGGGTCCGTTGAGTCATGAGTGTGTCTCCGAATAAGGGTTCTTTGGTTGCCGGACTTGAGACGTGCACTGTCCGCGCAAGTTCCTGATGATTGTCAGTCTGACACAGTCTTATGACCGCTTAACAGTTCCGGCGTGTTGAGGTTGGCCAGCCGAGGGTCTTTGTCAGGGTATTGCAGCGCAGTCGCACCGAGCTTGTGCATCAACCTGCCAGGGCTGCGCTCACCTTCGATCCAGGCTTGTTCAAATGCTGCGCTGTGTAGCACGGGAATCACACACAATAACGGCTCCCAGTGGCCGTCATGCCGCACCATCAGCGGCTTGTCCGGATGCAGGTTGGCGGTTTCGCGCATATTGCCGATCAACGCCGCATCAATGCCCGGAACGTCACAGGGCAGGACCAGCAGATGGGGATGGCGAGCAGCTTTCAGGCCTGCTCGAATACCCGCCAGAGGTCCGGGGAAGCCTCCTTCATCATCGTGGACCAACTGGTCGGCGTAGGGCGCATACTTCTCAAGATTGCGATTGCAGGAGATGATCAGGTCATCGGTCAGCGGGCGAGTCTTGCGATGCAGATGCGCAATCAGCGGATCGCCGTGCCAGTCCAGCAACCCTTTATCCTGCCCCCCCATGCGTTGGCCGCGACCGCCCGCCAGGAGCAGAATGGAGCAGGGTGGCAATTGTGAATTCGAGGTCATGGCAGGTCTCCATGGGAGCGGCGAAAAAACGGAGCGCTGTGATATAACACCGGGCTGTTTCTCCTTCAACTGGACGAGCCTATGAAAGCCAAGGCTGATGTACCTTTCGCACCGCTGAATATTGCAGTGCTGACTGTCAGCGATACCCGCACACTGGAAACCGACACCTCGGGCCAGCTCTTTGTCGACCGCTTGACCGCTGCCGGTCATTATCTGGCAGCCCGGGTGTTGCTCAAAGATGATCTCTACAAGATTCGCGCGCAAGTCGCCAACTGGATTGCCGACGATGTCGTGCAGGTTGTGCTGATCACCGGCGGAACCGGTTTTACCGGGCGTGACAGTACGCCGGAAGCCGTCAGTTGCCTGCTGGACAAACAGGTTGATGGATTTGGCGAGCTGTTCCGCCAGATCTCGGTTGCCGATATCGGCACCTCGACCGTTCAGTCCCGGACGTTGGCCGGCCTGGCCAACGGCACGCTGGTTTGCTGTTTGCCGGGCTCGACCAATGCCGTGCGCACCGGTTGGGACGGCATACTGGCCGAGCAGCTGGATTCGCGGCATCGCCCGTGCAATTTCGTGCCTCACCTGAAACAGGCTGCGCCTTGTGACTCCCGTGGGTAAGCCTGGCAAGACTGGCAGCCTGATGCCTGTCGAGCAGGCGCTGGCGCGCTTGCTGGAAATGGCCGAGACCTCAAGGATTGTCGAGCGTGAACGCTTGCCGTTGGCGCAGGTACAGGGGCGTGTATTGGCTGAAGATCTGGTGTCGACGCTGGATCTGCCACCCTGGCCCAACAGTGCCATGGACGGTTATGCCTTGCGTATGGCCGACTGGACGGGAGAGCCGTTGGTGGTCAGTCAGAAGGTGTTTGCCGGCCAGGCCCCCGAACCGTTGCAGCCAGGAACCTGTGCGCGCATTTTCACCGGGGCGCCTGTTCCCGCCGGTGCCGATTGCGTCGAGATGCAGGAAAACGCCGAGGTTCAGGCGGATGAGCGAGTACGTTTCACTGGAACCTTGGCCCAAGGCCAGAACATCCGTCCGCAAGGCCAGGAAACGACCGTCGGCGAGTTGATTCTGCCGGCAGGTACGCGGCTGGGGCCCATCGAGCAAGGATTGGCTGCCTCATTGGGATGCGCTGAGCTGGAAGTCGTTCGCAAGGTGCGTGTGGCGGTGCTGTCCACTGGCGACGAATTGATTGAGCCGGGGCAGGCGCTGGGGCCGGGACAGATCTACAACAGCAACCGGGTGTTGTTATGTAGCTGGTTGCAGCGTTTGGGGTGTGAGGTCGTCGACGCGGGCATTCTTCCGGACAATCTGGAAACCACGCGTTCCCGATTGGGTGAGTTGAAGGATGTCGACCTGATCCTCTCCACCGGCGGCGTATCGGTGGGTGAAGCCGATTTTCTGGGCATCGCCTTGCGCGAAGAGGGTGAACTGACGCTGTGGAAGCTCGCCATCAAGCCTGGTAAACCGCTGACGTTCGGGCATTTTCGCGGCGTGCCGGTGATTGGCTTGCCGGGCAATCCGGCATCGACCCTCGTGACCTTTGCCTTGTTGACCAGACCCTATCTCCTGCGCCGTCAGGGTGTGAAAGAAGTTGAGCCGCTGAAGGTGCAGGTGCCGGCAGGGTTTAACTGGCTCCAGCCTGGTAATCGGCGTGAGTATTTGCGCGGACGGCTGGAAAACGGCAGGGCGACGATCTACAAAAACCAGAGTTCCGGTGTACTGCGTAGCGCTGCCTGGGCCGATGGACTGGTAGAAGTCCTTGAAGGTCGCACGCTGGTTCAGGGCGATGGCGTTTTTTTCATTCCGTTGAGCGAAGTCCTGGGCTGACAGATACAGCGGATTTGCCACACAAAACCCGGTTGATTGAACCGGGTTTTGTGTTGATGGCAACTCAATGCGCCAGAAACAATGAAATAACCTGTTCGAACCGGCTATTGGCGATCCAGCCAAGGAGGCCAAGGATCACGGCTGTGCCGCAGGCGGAGTAGGCAAGCCTGTGCTTGATGGATTTGACGTCACCCCGGACTTCGTCCATGTCCCTGCGTATGTACTTGAGGTGTGCTTCCAGCTCGGTGACGCGAGGTTCCATATCGATTTCTCCGGTGGCTTTTGTGCTGCTGCATTCAGCTCGATCGCCTGCACTTTTTACAATGGCCGGTGAATCGAGTTTTTGGCTTTGCATGGCACGTCCTTGTGATGTCCTGCGGTAACCCCAAAAGTCTACCAATTCAGATTCCCGGTCAATTGAGCCGATTCCTCACGTGTTGTAAGAAAATTCCTGCCATGTGAGGGATCAAGACTGTCCGATTGGAAATAATTCATTTTCTTGCGACTTTTGACGGGGGGGGCTTCGCGGTCAACATCTCCCGGATGCGATTCAAACCTGGGGTGAACTGATGGGCGATCGCAAGGCACTGTTGATTCTGCATGGTAAACAGGCACTCAACGAAGCAGTTCGCACGGCAGTCGAAAGCCGGCGTGAGTAAGGTTGGGAACTGCCTGTTCGAATGACCTGGGAAGCCGGCGATGCGCAGAGACTGGTGGGCGGGCGTCGTGCCCACAGGCACTGGTAGATGATGGTTTGCTGGATGTCGGTGTTTTGCCGGCACCGCAGGAAGTGGCCGGTACATTGAAAAACCTGCTGACCGAAGGCTTTGGCATCGACAGCATGTTTGTCCGGGCGCGCCTGCCCTGGGTCGAGATCAAGGTCTCGGAAGGGCTTTACATCAACCTTGATGGTGAACCGCTGGAAGGGGACAACCTGTGTTTCTCGATTCGCCCGGCGGCGTTACTCGTGCATCTGCCTGAGGATTCGCCGCTGTTACGTGCCTGTGAAGTGCCTAGTCATCAAGGCTGATGATTTGTTCGCGCACGGCAAACAGCACCAGGCCGGCCACATCGTAGATCTGCAAACGCTTCATGATCTGCGAACGGTGGGTTTCGACGGTCTTGACGCTCAGCCCCAGGCCATTGGCGATCTCTCGAGTGGATTTTCCGCGAACGATCAACCGCAGGATTTCCAGCTGACGCGCCGTCAGGTTATGCGAGTCGGCGGGTTCGGGTTGGTGCCTCTGGTTTCGGGTCAATGCCTGATTGATTACCGTGTGGGCAATGGCCGGACTCAGATAGCGCTCGTTGTTGCGCAAGGCCTCCAGTGCGTGCTCCAGTTCGGTCGCCGTGGTGTCCTTGAGCAGGTAGCCGTGGGCTCCGGACTCCAGCGCCTGCATGATGAGGGCCGGGTCGGTGTGCATCGATAGGATCAGGACCTTGCTCTGCGGGCGCACTCGCTTTAGCTGCTGCAAGGCTTCGAGGCCGCCGGTCTGGCGCATTGAAAGATCCAGCAGGACAATATCCGGGGACAGACGCCCGACCATTTCGAGCAACTGCGAGCCGTCATTGGCCTCGCCGATGACCGCATAGCCGGGCAGATCCATCACCAGGGCGCGCACGCCAGCCCTGATCAGCGAGTGGTCATCCACCAGTAGTAAATTACAAGTCAATGCAGAACCTTATTCGAACTGGCCCGTTCGAGCGCACGGGGCGCCCAGGGAAAAAGAGCTTCGATTTGAGTGCCTTTGCCCGGCTCGCTGGTAACGGTCAGTGTGCCGCCCAGTTGATCGATCCGTTCCGACATTCCGGCCATACCTCGTTGCCCTTCACGACCAGGATCGGTTGCGGGCGAGAAGCCCTGACCGTCATCGCTGATCTGCAACTTCAGGCCTTGGGGCAGGCGTTGCAGGCATACCAGCAGGTTCTTGGCCTGGGCATGTCGCAGGATGTTGGTGACCGCTTCCTGAGTGATACGGAACGCTGCCACGGCCATTTCCTCCGGTATGCCGGTCAGGCGTTGCTGGCATTCCAGGCTCCAGTGCACCGGCGTGTTGGCCAGGGTCTTGAGCAAGTGTGCCCGCAGACTGGCTTCCAGCCCGAGGCTGGTCAACTGCCGGGGGTTGAGAATGGCGGATACGTCACGAACTTTTGTCAGGGTTTCTTCCAGCGTGTCGCAGAGGACCGAGCATTGCCCCTGAAGTTCTTCGGGCATCCGGCGTTTGAGCCAGTCACTTTGCAGTTTTGCGGCGGTCAGCAATTGGCCGATGTCGTCATGCAGTTCCCGGCTCAGTCGGTGACGCTCGTTTTCCTGAACCTGTAACAACCGGTCGGCCAGTTCCTGAGGCTGGAATTTGATGGATTTGCGCGAGAGGCGGTACTGCACAGCAACACTGGTCAGCGCAGCAATGTCGAGTGCCAGCAATGACAGAGGCAAAGGGATAGACAAGCCATAGACCAGCAAACTGCCGAGCGTCGAGCAGGCGCATAACAACAGCGTGAATGTACGCGCATTTTCTCGGGACGGTGGCCACATGGCAATTGACTTGAGGCTGGCGTGCATAACGGATGGAGCCAATGGATGTTCGCTGCGGGCTGACCGGTCATGCTGGCTGACAGGCCCCTGTTTTTTAATGTGGAGCGTCGACTTCAACGGGATGTACTTTTTGTTGGAGACTTCAGCTCCGGACTGGAGCGAGCTGTGTCCGGCCGCAACCACACTGCCATTAATTGGCGTCAACTAATAGGCGGCATAGTAGCACTTAAGATACCGTTGGTCGCGTCTGTATATATGTCCGAAAAGTCAGGAATCCAGCCATTTGGACGATGGTTCCATAATGGAGCAAGTTGGCTGTTGCCGTCGCAAAATACCGACTGTCCCTGGTTTTTTATTGAGACCAGGCAATACCCCGGTCAAGACAGGCGCGCAATTGTCGATGGGCAAATAGTGGTTGTTAAAGCATGTCGCTTATAGCTATGAGATATTAAATTGCGACATGTGCGCACTCAAGTTACAGCGCGGTATTGATAACCAAAACACACCATACGGCATGATTTGGCAAGTTCAGGCCTGTCGTTCCGAATAGGATACGAGGCTGAACGGTCTGGAGTTGACCGGTGGTTGATATCGGCTTTGTCCGACCTGAAAGGCAAAAGCTTCGATAAGGGTAACTTGCTCGCTGTCGTCGAGACTGAGCTGTCCGGTGGTCTGGTCGATGAGTTCGAGTTGCCAGGCAATCAGGGTCAGGCAGTCTTTGAGGGCGCTCAGTGCCTCGTCGTGCAGGCTCATCGTGTGTTGTGCGTGGTTGAGCAGGCCATGAATATGCAGGGAAAACTCAGACACGGCCGCCAACGCCAGGGCATCGGCCTTGTTGGCTAGCTTGAGCAGTGTGCTGAGCATGCAGTCGATGGCGTCCTTGTCATTGCTGATCAGCTGTAGATGACTCAGGCATTCCTCGGTTTTGGCCAGGAGTGTTTCAGCCTCGACGAGAAACTCCGGGAGCCGTCGGGCCCACTCTTTACGGTCGTTCGGCATACTTATCTCCACAACGTCATGTCAAATGAGGGGATATCGTGCGTGTCGACGAGGGCGGTCGGGACCCCGGCATTGCCGAGTCGTCGGGTGAACGAGCTTCGGCTGGCCCGGAGGCAGGCTGGGGAACACGAGAGGGTGGTTGGCCACTTACTTGCGATCGCACACAAAAGCCTGACTCCGTTCATGCAATGAGAATGGCGTCACATTAATGGCTATTGGATATTGCGAATATCAGGTTGCACCTGATTGTTGATAGGGGAATCCCTTACGCAGCGGAACCTTTCGCTAGAACCATGGTCGCGTGGCGCTGAAGTGCGGCAGATGTAATCACGGCGCCAGTAAAGCATGATGTTAATGTGGCATCAATGCCTTGGCGTGGCATTTCGGAGAGGGTCAAGCTTCGGCAAAAACAGCCGATAACCTTCTTTAGTGAATTCATCCGAACAAGACCAGGAGTCATTGATGGCCGGCATTCTCGACACGGTAGACCAACGCACGCAACTGGTGGGTGAGAATCGCCTGGAAATTCTCATGTTCCGGCTCGCCGGACGGCAATTGTTCGCAATCAACGTCTTTAAAGTACAGGAAGTCTTGCAGCTGCCAAAGTTGACGCTGATGCCGCAGCGCCACCCTTTCGTGTGCGGCGTGGTCAACCTGCGTGGCCAGACCCTGCCGGTGATCGACCTGTCCCAGGCCATTGGCATGCGCCCATTGGTGCCGGGGCCTGGCAGCACGATTATCGTCACCGAGTACAACCGTTCGGTTCAGGCCTTCCTGGTCGGTGGCGTGGACCGGATCGTCAACATGAACTGGGAAGCCATCCTGCCGCCACCGAGCAGCGCCGGGCGCCAGCACTACCTGACAGCCATCAGCAAAGTCGACGACCAACTGGTGGAAATCATCGACGTCGAAAAAGTCCTGGCCGAAATCGTCCCGTACAACGCCAAAGTCTCCCGTGACAAGCTCGAGGATCCGGTACTGGAACGCGCCCGTGGCCGTGAGGTGCTGCTGGTGGATGACTCGAACGTGGCCCTGGCGCAATTGCGCGATACCTTGGGACAGTTGGGCGTGAAGATGCACATCGCCAGCGACGGATTGAAGGCCTTGAACATGCTCAAGGCCTGGGCCGATACCGGCGTGGACATGACCGAAAAACTGCTGATGGTTTTCACCGATGCGGAAATGCCGGAAATGGATGGCTATCGCCTGACCACCGAAATTCGCAACGATCCACGCCTGCGTGGCTTGTACGTGGTGCTGCACACCTCGCTGTCCGGCAGCTTCAACGACTCGATGGTGAAAAAGGTCGGCTGCGACAATTTCCTCTCCAAATTCCAGCCGGACAAACTCGTCGACGTAGTGCGCCAGCGCCTGATGCTCGACGAAGTACCGGCCTGATCAGACCACCGTCAACCTGTAGGAGCGAGCTTGCTCGCGATGGTCTTGAACGATAACGCGTAAAACCAGATGCCCAGCGGCGTCCTTGGGTTTTTCGCGAGCGAGCTCGCTCCTACAGGGTTTTTTGCACTTTGATTCGCTGACCAAGCTCGTATAGGGTGGCATTTTTGCCCACAGGGAGCTGGCCATGTTGCGTCTGAGCGCGCTTTATCGTTATCCGTTGAAATCCGGCAAGGGCGAGGTCTTGCAGCAAGTCGGCCTCGACAAGCTGGGGCTGGACGGCGATCGCCGCTGGATGCTGGTGGACGAGGCCAGCGGGCGCTTCCTGACCCAGCGGGCGGTGGCGCAGATGAGCCAGTTGCCGGCACTGTGGAATGCCGAAGGCGGCTTGACCCTCAGTGCGCCTGGTCATTCGCCGATCGACATTGCCCTGCCCGGCAGTGATGCAGAACTGCGTGGCGTGACGATCTGGCGCGACACCTTGCGTGTACCCGATGCTGGCGACGAGGCAGGTGCCTGGGTCAGTGAGTTCATCGGAAAACCGACGCGTCTGGTGCAAGTGCCACTGGAGCGTGCGCGTACGACCGAGGCTGGTTACGGCAAGGACGACGATCAGGTGGCGTTCGCCGACGGCTTCCCGCTGCTGCTGATCGGCCAGGCATCGCTGGAAGACCTGTCGCGGCGAGTCGGTCGCCCGCTGGAGATGCTGCGCTTCCGGCCAAACCTGGTGATCGAAGGCAGTGAAGCGTTCGCCGAGGACGGCTGGAAGCGTATCCGTATCGGCGAGGTCGAGTTCCGCGTGGTCAAGTCGTGCTCGCGCTGCATCCTCACGACCATCGACCCGCAAACCGGCGAACGTAGCGAAGATCGCGAACCGTTGGCGACCTTGCAGAAGTACCGTGTCGAGGCTGATGGTGCGATGTTCGGGCAGAATCTGGTCAATGACGGCAATGGACGGCTGGAAGTCGGTATGCCGGTGACCGTTCTCGAGTAAAAACCCGTGAATGAAAAATGCCCGTGTCCAGGAACACGGGCATTTTTTTTCGCTGTAAAAACGCGGGATTTTAGCCGCGGTATTCGCACAGGTAAGCGGTGTCGACGGCCACTTTCAGCTGGAACTTGCTGTTGGCCGGCACGTTGAACTGGCTGCCGGCGGCGAAGGTTTCCCAGTCGCTGCTGTCTGGCAGTTTGACGGTCAATGCGCCGCTGACCACGTGCATGATTTCACGCTGGCTGGTGCCGAATTCGTACTCGCCCGGAGCCATGACGCCGATGGTTGCCGGACCTTCTGCGGTGCCAAAGGCGATCGACTTGACGGTGCCGTCGAAGTACTCGTTGACTTTAAACATTGGCGATTCCTCGAAAAGGGCTAAAAAGGGCCGGCCAGTATGCACAAGGGGGCCGATGCCGTCACCTCTCCAGAGGGGGGAGAATCTGCGGTAACAGGCGCGCCGTATTACGCGCATCTTCCAGGGCCCGGTGTTGCTGCCCGGTAAATTGCAGGCCTGCAAGTTGCAGCGCGCCGTTGAGCCCCAGCGGGCGCTCCAGGCGGCGGGCTTTGGCAAAGCGCTGTTTGAGGTTGATATGCGGTGTACGGCTCAGGACGCTGTCGAGTTGCAGGCGCTGCCATTCCTGAAGGAACTGCTGGCGATCGTAATCACCCCAGCTGACCCAGCTTTCCAGGGATGAATATTGTCCCAGCCATTGTTCGAATGAGGGCCAGATCTCGCTCAGTGTCTGGGCCGAATCGACATCGGCCTGGGTGATGTGCGTCAGCTCCCGACAAAACGGTGTAAGCAGCGGCCGTCGCAGTGGCCGCACAAAGCACTGGAAGTGATCCACTTCGCGCCCTTTGCGGTCCACCAGGGTGGCGCCGATTTCAATGATTTCCATATCTGTTACGGGCCAACCACCCTCATCGGTGGTGGCCTCCAGATCAATGACCAGCCAGTGAGGCATTGCAGGGTTCCTGGTATCCGCGTCCTGTAGGGTTTGAGCGTAGCCAAACCCGACGGTTCCGCCTAGCGGCTTATTCGACCTCCAACAGAATCTGCCGGTTTTTCACCTGATCCCCGACTTTGACTTGCAGGCGTTTGAGCACACCGTCGATGCCCGATTTCAACGGGTGCTCCATTTTCATCGCCTCCAGTACCACCAGCAACTGGCCCTGGGTGACCGGGCTGCCTTCGTTGACCAGCACGTCGACAATCGCCCCGTCCATCGGTGCCTTGAGGGTGCCGGAGCTTACATTGGTCACGCTGCAGACCGGCGCCTGGGTGCGATCCACGAACTGCAGGCTGCCGGGCCGGGTAAACAGCCAGAGACGCCCGGTCTCCAGGCGGTAAGCGTGGCGCTGGCGGATGCCTTCGATTTCGAGGGTGGCCCAGCGTCCGTCGCAGTGGATGATCTTCAGTTCGAGGTTGTGCCCGGCGACCTGAATGCGCAACGGCTCGCCCGGGATGGCCTGCAACCCGACCGGCCAATCCTGGTCCTCAAGGCCGATGCGATAGTGCAGTGGAACACTGGCGTTGTTGCGCCAACCGCAAAGCGGGGCCGGATGAGCCTGCGCTTGAGCCTGATAGAAGAGGGCGGTCGCGATGGCCAGGTGTTGTGCGCCTGGGGCATGGGACCGCAGGCAGGCATGCTCGGAAAAGTGCTGCGCGATGAACCCGGTGCTGAAATCCGCGCAGGCGAACTGTGGGTGATCCAGCAAACTGGCGAGCAAGCGCTGATTGCTTTGCACGCCCAGCAGCACACTGTCTTGCACCGCCCGCAGCAATTTGCGCCGGGCTTCTTCGCGGGTGGCGCCGTGGGCAATGAGCTTGCCGAGCATCGGGTCGTAGAACGGGCTAATGACCTGGCCTTCGATCAGGCCGTGGTCGATCCGCACGCCGTCCTGCAATCCCGGTTCCCAGGCCACGACGTGCCCGGTTTGCGGCAGGAAACCCTGAGCCGGATCTTCGGCATACAGGCGCACTTCCATGGCGTGCCCATGGAGCTGCACCTGCTCCTGACGCAATGGCAGCGGTTGCCCCTCGGCGATGTGCAGCTGCCAGGCCACCAGGTCCAGCCCGGTGATCAGTTCGGTAACCGGGTGTTCCACTTGCAACCGGGTGTTCATTTCCAGGAAGTAAAACTGCCCGCGCGCATCCAGCAAAAACTCCACGGTGCCCGCGCCGACGTATTGCACTGCCCGCCCGGCCTTGAGCGCCGCTTCGCCCATGGCCTGGCGCAGTTCAGGCGTCATCACCGGGCAGGGTGCTTCTTCGATGACTTTCTGATGCCGGCGCTGTACCGAACAATCGCGCTCGCCGAGGTAAATCAGGTTGCCGTGGCGGTCGCCGAACAGTTGAACCTCGACATGACGTGGTTCGACCAGTGCCTGTTCGAGAATCAGTTCGCTGCTGCCAAAACCGTTCAGGGCTTCGGAGCGCGCGGTACGGATCTGCTCCAGCAAATGGCCGGCGTCGTGCACCAGGCGCATACCGCGTCCACCGCCGCCAGCGCTGGCTTTGATCATCAACGGATAGCCGATGCGCCCGGCTTCGCGGCTCAGGGTCGCGTCGTCCTGCCCGTCGCCTTGATAACCATCGATGCAGGGCACGCCGGCTTCGATCATGGCGATCTTCGAAAGGCGCTTGCTGCCCATCAATTCGATTGCCTCGGGGCTGGGGCCGATGAAGGTGATGCCGGCGTCCTGGCAAGCGCGGGCAAACCCGGCGTTTTCCGAGAGGAAGCCGTAGCCCGGATGGATCGCATCCGCGCCCGTACGCCGGGCTGCGTCGAGGATGGCCGGGATATTCAAATAAGACTGTTGCACCGCGGCCGGCCCGATGTTGACTGCCTCGTCGGCCATCTGCACGTGCAATGCGTCGGCGTCGGCGTCGCTGAATACGGCGACCGTGCGATAGCCCAGCGCCTGGGCCGTGCGCTGGATGCGACAGGCAATTTCACCGCGGTTGGCGATGAGGATTTTTTTGAGTCCGGGCATGGGTTGGCTCTCTGTATTTTGCTGTGTCTGGTCGGGCCTCATCGCGAGCAAGCCCGCTCCCACATTTGAAATGCGTTCCAATGTGGGAGCGGGCTTGCTCGCGAAGCTTTTAAGAGGCCCACCCCGGTTTGCGTTTCTGCACGAAAGCCATCGTTCCCTCGACGCCTTCGGCCCCGGTCACCGCTTCGCCGAACCATTCGGCTGCCTGATCCAGCAGGGCATCCGACGGTTGTCCGGCACTCGCCAGCAGGAGTTTCTTGGTCATCGCATTCGCTTCGGGCGCACAACACAACACATGCGCCAACACCTCATCGAGACGTTCAGCCAGGGCCTGCGGATCATGCTCGACAAAATGCACCAGCCCCATGCGCCGTGCCTGGTGGCCATCAAAACGCGCCGCGGTCAGGGCCAGGCGCCGGGCTTCGGTCAGGCCGATGCGCTGGACCACGAATGGCGCGATTTGCGCCGGCAGCAGGCCGAGGCTGGTTTCCGGCAGGCCGAACTGCGCCTGATGATCGGCCAAAGCGATATCGCTGACACAGGCCAGGCCGAAACCACCGCCGAGCACCGCGCCTTGCAGCACCGTGATCACCACTTGCGGAGCCTGTTGCACCTCTTGCAGCAGTGCACCGAATACCCGATTCAAGTCGCGGTGCGCGCTCGAACCCTGGGTACGGGCACTGGCCATGTCCTTGAGATCGCCGCCGGCGCAGAAGTGGCCGCCGGCACCGCCGATCACCAGCGCCCGAACGCCTCGGTCATCGCGCACGGCTGCCAGTACCGAGCGCAACTCGCTGACCATCTGCAAGCTCATCGCGTTGCGGCTGTCCGGGCGATTGAGGGTGATGTGCAACACGCCGCTGTGCAGTTCCAGCAGCAAGGTCTGGCATGCCGGCAGGCTGCTCATTTGTTTTTCCCCGGCAGAATGCCCATCAGTTTGCAGATGATCCCCAGCATGATTTCGTCGGCACCGCCGCCAATCGATACCAGCCGGACATCGCGGTAGGCCCGGGCCACCGGGTTGTCCCACATGAAGCCCATGCCGCCCCAATATTGCAGGCAACTGTCGCTGACTTCGCGCCCCAGCCGCCCGGCCTTGAGCTTGGCCATGGACGCCAGGCGCGTCACGTCCTGGCCTTTGACGTATTGCTCGGTGGCCTGATAGACCAGCGCCCGCAGGCATTCGATCTCGGTTTGCAGTTCAGCCAGGCGGAAGTGGATCACCTGATTGTCGATCAGCGCATTGCCGAAGGTTTTGCGCTCCTTGCAGTATTCGATGGTGCTGTCGACACAGTACTCCAGGCCCTTGATCATGTTGGCCGCACCGAACAGGCGCTCCTCCTGGAACTGCAGCATCTGCATCATGAACCCCGCGCCTTCATGACCGATGCGGTTGCGCTGCGGTACACGCACATTGTCGAAAAACACCTGGGCGGTTTCCGAGCTGCGCATGCCGAGCTTGTCCAGGTGCGAACTCAAGCTGATGCCCGGAGTGTTCATCGGCACCATGATCAGCGATTTGTTGATGTGCGGTTTGTCGTCCGAGGTGTTGGCCAGCAGGCAGATGAAGTCGGCGCTCGGCGAGTTGGTGATCCACATCTTGCTGCCGTTGATCACGTAGTCGTCGCCGTCCTTGCGCGCCGTGGTTTTCAGCCCGGCGACGTCGGAGCCGGCGCCGACTTCGGAGACGCCGATGCAGCCGACCTGCTCACCGCTGATGGCCGGGCGCAGGAATTCCTCGCGCAGTTCATCGGAACCGAAACGTGCCAACGCAGGCGTGCACATGTCAGTCTGCACGCCGATGGACATCGGTATGCCGCCGCAATGGATGGTGCCGAACTCTTCGGCCGCGACGATCGAATAGCTGTAGTCGAGCCCCATGCCGCCGAATTTCTCCGGTTTCGAAATGCCCAGCAAGCCGAGGTCGCCGGCCTTGCGGAAGATTTCGTGGATGGGGAAACGCCCGGCCTTTTCCCATTCCTCGACGTGCGGGTTGATTTCGTGCTCGACGAATTGGCGCACGGTGCGGCGCAGTGCTTCGTGTTCCTGGGTGAAGATCATTTTTATTGTTCTCCTGATAGTCGGCTTAGAACCGCGCCACACCGAAACTGTTGGCCTGCAATGGCCGCACCTCGGCCTCGTGACAGATATCCAGCAAGTAACCCAGCAACGTCCGGGTATCGCGCGGGTCGATCAAACCATCGTCCCAGAGGTTGGCGCTGCCATAGAGCGCCGTGGACTGGCTGTCGAGTTTCTGCGCGGTGACCTGTTCCAGCATGTCGAGCATTTTCGGATCGGGCACCAGGCCGTCCTTGGCCTGTTTGGCCTCGGTGACGATGCGCAGCACCTTGCCCGCTTGCGCGCCGCCCATCACTGCCGTGCGGCTGTTGGGCCAGGCGAAGATGAATCGCGGGTCGAGGCCGCGGCCGCACATTGCATAGTTGCCGGCGCCATAGGAGCCACCGACGACGATGGTCAGTTTCGGCACGCGGGCGTTGGCCACCGCTTGAATCATCTTCGCGCCGTGCTTGATCACGCCTTGTTGTTCCGACTCGGTGCCGACCATGAACCCGGTGGTGTTGTGGAAAAACAGCAACGGCGTCTGGCTCTGATCGCACAGCTGGATGAACTGAGCGGCCTTGCTCGCGCCTTTTGGCGTGATGGGGCCGTTGTTGCCGATGAAGCCGCAGGAGCGCCCCTGAATTTTCAGGTGACCGCAGACGGTCTGCTGATCGAACTCGCCCTTGAATTCAAGAAAGCTCGAAGCGTCGGCGAGACGGGCGATGATTTCCCGTACGTCGTAGGGTTTTTTCGGGTCATCCGGGATCAGGCCCAGCAGTTCGTCGATGGGGTAGAGCGGCTCCTCCCAGCGACGTTCGGGGAGTCGGGGCAACTGCTCGTTCCACGGCAGCAGGCTGACAATCTCGCGTACCTGACGCACACCGTCGGCGTCGTTTTCAGCCAGGTATTCGGCGGTGCCGGCGGTTTGTGCGTGCATCTCGGCGCCGCCCAGCTCTTCATCGGTGGCGACTTCGCCGGTGGCGGCCTTGAGCAGTGGCGGGCCGGCGAGAAACAGCTTGGCCTTGCCGCGCACCACCACTACGTAATCCGACAAGCCCGGCTGATAGGCACCGCCCGCCGTGGCTGAACCGTGGACCACGGTGACCTGCGGCAAGCCCATGGCCGACATCCGCGCCTGATTGGCAAAGCTGCGCGCGCCTTCGACGAAAATTTCCGCCGCGTAATTGAGGTTGGCGCCGCCACTTTCGGCGAGGGTGATCACCGGCAGTTTGTTTTCCATGGCGATCTGTTGCAGGCGCAGGGATTTTTTCAAACCGCTGGGGGAAATGGTCCCGCCCTTGATTGCGCTGTTGTTCGCCACCACCAGCACGCGCACGCCGCAGACATAGCCGATGCCGGCGATCAAGCCGCCACCGGCGGAGCTGCCGTCCTTATCGTCGTGCAGCTTGTAGCCGGCCAGGCTCGCCAGTTCGAGAAACGGCGCACCGGGGTCCAGCAGCAGGTTGAGGCGCTCGCGGGGTAACAACTGACCGCGTTTTTCGAACCTGGGTTTGGCTTCGGCAGCCTTGTTCAGCAAGTTCTGTTCGAGCGCGCGCACTTGTTCGATGGCACCCAGCATCGCCGCACGGTTGCGGGCGAACTGCTCGCTGTGGGGATCGAGTTGCGACTGAATCACCGGCATGGGTTATTCCTTGTCCTTCAACACGTCTGGTATGTAGGCGCGGTGGAAGCCGTTGTACGACTCGCTGTTGGTAGCCTTGTGGATAGGCCAGGCGCGCCCGCCGAGACTGGCGGCACCGTCGATGCGCAAGGTGCTGCCGCTGACGAACGCCGCTGCCGGGCTGAGCAGGAAAACAATCGCCGCGCTGACCTCCGATTCGGTGCCGATGCGCTTGAGTGGCACGTGTTCGCGCAAGGTCGGAATCACCGCCTTGAAGGCGCCTTCGTAGGTGTCCATGCCGCTGGAGGCAATCCAGCCCGGCGCCACGGCGTTGACCCGCACTCCGGCATGGCCCCATTCGTACGCGGCGGTCTTGGTCAGGTTGTCCATGCCCGAACGCGCCGCGCCGGAGTGACCCATGCCGGGCATGCCCCCCCACATGTCGGCGAGCATGTTGACGATGGCGCCGCCGTGCTTGCTCATGGACTGGTTGAACACTTCCCGGGCCATCAGGAAACCGCCCACCAGATTGGTGCGCATCACGGTTTCGAAACCCTTCTGATTGATCGAGGCCAAGGGTGACGGATACTGCCCGCCCGCATTGTTGACCAGGCCATGAATGGGGCCATGCTTGCGGATCAATTCGCTGACCAGGTGCTGCACCGGTTCTTCCTCGCGGATGTCGCACACCGCCCAATCGGCCGTGCCGCCGTCTTCGGCAATCTCTGCGGCAACGGTTTTGAGCTTGTCGGCCTTGCGCCCGACCAGCAGCACATGGGCGCCGAGGGCTGCCAGTTCATGGGCGGTGCAGCGGCCAATGCCACTGCCACCACCGGTGACGATGATGTTTTGGCCGGCAAACAGATCGGCTCTGAAAATCGAATCGTAGGTCATGGCGGCGATCCTCTAGTTGAACTGGTCGGCGATGCGTTGCGGCACCGGGATCTGGATTTCCAGCAGTTGCTGGGCGAAGGCTTTGCCTTGCGGATCGATCCGCAGGCTGGCGACACCGCCGCCGCCGAGGGCGTTTTCCAGCAGGAAATTCAGGCTGTGGCTGGCGGGCAAGTACCAGCGTTCAACCCGTCCGTGGATTGGATCGAGGACGTGGCCCATCCAGTCGACGATCACTTCAGGGGTCAACGCTTCGGCGATCCATGGCAGGAATTCGGGCTCGCGGGCCATGACGCCGATGTTGCTGTGGTTGCCCTTGTCGCCAGAGCGGGCAACCGCCAGTTTGACCAGGGCCACGCTGGCGTCGGCCAGGCCATTCGGTTTCGGTGGCGCGAGCAGGGCTGGCAGGTCCAGCGGGTCGAGCACATCGAGCGCGGGCAGGGCACACGGGTGGCGCTGACCCATGAAATCAATGTCCAGCGTGCAGGCGGTTTTGTCGATCAGGAATGAGAACAGCCGGATCAGCGGATACACCGTCGGCCGGCCACCGACAATGCCGGTCAGCCCTGGCGCCATGCCGGTGGCGGCCTGGGCGATCTCCCGGGAGAACACGACCAATGCCTCCTTGTCCGGATGGCGCACCGCGAGTTTGATCACCACTTCGCGGCTGTCCTGACGCTGGCCATGGGGGCCATAGGTGGCCTCGCTGCCCAGCAACTCGATATTCACCTCGCTGTACGGTGCCCAGCCGCGTTGGCGGAACATTTCCGAGGTCTTGTTGATGATCGCCGCGCTGACTCGTCGCGCCTTGTCGACGGCATCGATGCCGGCAATCAGGCAACTGGCGGTGCAGCGAAAACCATCGGGGTACGTGGCGCTGACCTTGTATTGAGCCGTCGGCGGCAGGCCTTTGGCGCCGTGCACCTGTACCGCGTTCCGGCCTTGTTGCAGCAGTTTGACCTGAGTG
The DNA here is from genome assembly GCF_056711565.1 of Pseudomonas sp. WT-JTC. Classification (NCBI taxonomy): domain Bacteria; kingdom Pseudomonadati; phylum Pseudomonadota; class Gammaproteobacteria; order Pseudomonadales; family Pseudomonadaceae; genus Pseudomonas; species Pseudomonas sp. WT-JTC. Next base: position 4,851,321 of record NZ_CM160042.1, on the reverse strand, counting down.
AAATCGCACACCACGTCGGGCAACAGATAGGCGCGCGGGTCACCGATTTCGTACAGCATCTGTTCGCCCACCGTCAGCGGCGTGACCAGCCCGCCGGTGCCTTCGGGTTTGCTGACGATGAACTGGCTGTCGGCGCTGACTTCGACGATGGGAAAACCAATGTGTTCGTAGTCGGGCACGTCGCGCCAATCGGTGAAGTTGCCGCCCGTGCACTGCGCGCCGCATTCGATGATGTGCCCGGCCAGCGCCGCCTGGGCGAGCTTGTCGTAGTCGTGCCACGACCAGCCGAACTCATGCACCAGCGCTGCGCTGACCACCGCACTGTCGACCACGCGCCCGGTGATCACGATGTCCGCGCCCAGACGCAGGGCTTCGACGATGCCGGGTGCGCCGAGGTAGGCATTGGTCGAGACGCACATCGGTGGCAGTGGCGCGCCGCTGAACATTTCATGAATGCCCAGGCTGCCCAGTTGTTTGAATTGCGGTTGCAGGTCATCACCCAGCAGCACGGCGATCTTCAAGGCCACCCCGGCCTTGTCGCAGGCCGCTTGCAGGGCGGCGGCGCAGGCCTGGGGATTAACGCCCCCGGCATTACTGACGACCCGGATGTTGCGCTGCGCGAGCTGCGGCAGCAAGGGGGCGAGCACTTCGATGAAGTCGCCCGCATAGCCGGCCTGGGGATCTTTCATCCGCGCGCCGGCCATGATCGACAGGGTGATTTCGGCCAGGTAATCGAAGACCAGATAGTCCAGATGCCCGTGTTCCACGAGTTGCGCGGCAGCGGTCGAGGTATCGCCCCAGAAGGCGCTGGCGCAACCGATGCGAATTGTTTTGGGCGCAGTCCATTCCATAGCCACCTCCAGCCGAAGTGCGTTGACATTACCAAGCAAGCGCTTGGTTTGTAAATGACTTGATTTTCTTCTGCCCAAGCGCTTGCTTGGTGCCATCCGTCAGCTTAAATTGCCGGCGCAACTCCGGTGTTTTCGGGGGATCGGCGTTATTGATAGATCGACTGTAGGAGAGAACGGGTGGACGAGCAAAAAGCCCTGAGGGTCATGCGCGAATTGGTCAACGACGGCCAATTGACCGACCCGGACAGCGCCCGTGGCAAGCTGCTGCAAGTGGCGGCCCACCTGTTCCGCAATAAAGGCTATGAACGCACGACCGTGCGCGATCTGGCCGGCGCCGTGGGCATTCAGTCCGGGAGCATTTTCCACCACTTCAAAAGCAAGGACGAAATCCTGCGCGCCGTGATGGAAGAAACCATTCGCTACAACACCGCGCTGATGCGTGCGGCCATCGCCGACGCCGGCAATGTTCGCGAGCGGGTGCTGGCGCTGATCCGCTGTGAATTGCAGTCGATCATGGGTGGCAGCGGCGAGGCCATGGCGGTGCTGGTCTACGAATGGCGCTCGCTGTCCGAAGAGGGCCAGGCCAGGGTCCTGGCGCTGCGCGATATCTATGAAGACATCTGGCTGCAAGTACTGGGCGAAGCCAAGGCCGCCGGGTTTATCCGCGGCGATGTGTTCATCACGCGGCGGTTCCTGACCGGCGCATTGTCATGGACCACCACCTGGTTTCGCGCCGGGGGCAGCATGACCCTCGATCAGTTGGCCGATGAGGCGTTGATTCTGGTGCTGGAAGACCGGCAATAAAGTGGTGTTGGCCAACTTTAAACTGGCTAACTGGACGAAACCGCCTAGCTTGATAGCATTGATGCCGTTTTATTGGGGAGTGGGGTTATTTTGATGGGTTCGCCAATTCGAAAAGCCTCGCGGCTTTTGCTGGCAATGCTTGCAGCGTCAGCGATGGTGCCGTCCCAGGCTGCACAACTGGTGCGCATTGGTGCCGCGCACTTTCCTCCCTACACCGTGCGCCCGGAATCCGGGATCGATACCGGGTTGCTGCCGCAACTGGTCGAGGCGATGAACGCATCGCAAAGCGACTACCAGTTTGTCCTGGTGCCCACTTCCATTCCCCGGCGCTTCGGTGACTTCAAGCAGGGCCGGGTCGACATGGCCATCTTCGAAAACCCGGCCTGGGGTTGGAAAGACATTCCCCATACCGCCGTCGACATGGGGCTGGAGGACGCCGAGATTTTTGTCGCGCAACGCCTGCCCGATCGGCAGCAGAGCTATTTCGCCGACCTGGGCGGCAAGCGTCTGGCACTGTTCAGCGGCTATCACTACGAGTTCGCCAACTTCAATGCCGATCCCAAGTACCTGGAGAAAAACTACAACGCCACGCTGACCTATTCCCATGACAGCAATCTGCTGATGGTGTTGCGCGGCCGGGCCGACATTGCCCTGGTCACGCGTTCGTACCTGAGCGACTACTTCCTGCGCAATGAAAAAGTTGCCAGCGAGTTGCTGGCGTCCCAACGCATCGATCAGGTCTATCACCATTACGCCATCCTGCGCCCGACGGCTCCCATCAGCGGCGAGGCATTCGCCAGGGTGCTGCAAGGCTTGCGGGACAACGGCCAGATGCTGAAGATTTTCGATCCGTACAAGATTGCGCTTGTGCCGGTCCCACACAACGAACCGGCACCACAAGTCGCCAATTGATGGTCTTTTCCTAAATTTCCCGCTGTGGCTGACGTCACCTCGTTGAACTGTCGACGATTATCGTGAGCCCGACCCATGTCCAATCTGAATGACCTGACTGCCCTGTGTCTGCCGACAGGCAGTCGTCTTGCCGCTGATGAAACGCAAAGCCACCTGAGCCTCAGCCTGGAAGGGCAACCATTGCTCACCCTGCGGTTGATTCGTGGCCCCGAGTTGCACGTGCAATTGCCAGAGCGTTCAAGTTGCCCTGAAGGGCAAGCGTTGTGGGCGGCCTGTTACTGGCTGTTCGCTCGCAACCCCGACTGTCAGCGCCTGATCTGGCAACTGCAGGAAGTGCCGAACGAAGTCGTGTCCAGCGGCTTGCTGATTGCGACCCCCATCAGCGGCCAGTATCACTGCGAGCGCACCTTGTTCTGGCAGTTGCCGCAGCCGTGGCTGAGGCATTCCCTGACCGGCAGCTACCCACAGCAAATGGTCATCACCGACGGCAAACGTCATCCTCGACGACCGGTGAAACCCCGGGGTGAAGTGTATCGACGCTTCGATGCGCGGCTGGGGGCCTGGGTTTCCCTGCGCACTCTGGACATCGAGCAGGACCTGGCACGCTTCAACCGATGGCAGAACAGCCCGCGCGTCGCGAGTTTCTGGCAGGAGGAGGGCAGCCTCGAACAGCATCGCCAATATCTGAGCAAACTTGAGGCTGACCCGCACGCCCTGACCTTGATCGGGTGTTTCGACGATCGGCCGTTCGCTTACTTCGAAGCCTACTGGGTCAAGGAAGATCGCATCGCACCGTTCTATGAGGCCAACGATTACGACCGTGGCATTCACATGCTGGTGGGCGAAGAAAATCATCGCGGTCCGCACAAGGTGGCGAGCTGGTTATCGGCGCTGGTGCATTACCTGTTTCTCGATGATCCGCGCACGCAACGCGTGGTTGCCGAGCCGCGTGCCGATAACGCGAAGATGATCGGGTATATGCAGGACCAATGCTTTCACTGCGAGAAAGAGTTCGACTTCCCGCACAAACGCGCGGCCTTGATGGTGTTGGGGCGGGAGCGGTTTTTTGATCGGTGCCGGTTGGCCTGATGTTCAAGGCTCAAGTGCTTCTTTTATCTTGAGTCCGCTTTCGCGAGCAAGCCCGCTCCCACAGGTTCCTGCGAACACAGGTCAAATGTGGGAGCGCGAAGGGCGCGACACGGATTTCAGCTCTTAATGCCGAGCAGCCGCATCCCCACGCTTGCCCGACACCTTGCGGCAGTGCACCAGCGCATCACGGATCATGAAGTTCACCAGGGTCGGCGAGACGCCGAGTTCCCTGGCGATGTCTTTTTGCGGTACGCCGTGCAGGCGATACATCTCGAAGGCGTAGCGGGTGCGGCTCGGCAACTCGGTCAACGCATCGGCGATGTGCTCCAGCGTCGAGAAATTGATGTGCGACGTTTCCGGTGACGCTCCCTGGATCACCACATTCAGTCCTTCCTCTTCAGGACCGGAATATTTCTGCTCCAGCGCCTGCTTGCGGTAATGGTCGATCGCCAGGTTGCGCACGATCTGGAACAGATAGCTGAGCTGAGCCTTGATCGAACTGGTGATGGGTGGGGCCGATTGCAGCCGGAAGAATGCGTCCTGCACAACATCTTCGGCACGCGAGCGGCAACCGGTAATTCTGGCGGCGATCTTCACCAGAATCAGTCGATTGTCGACGAATGCCTGAAGTAGAGGTGTATCGCACCTGCTTGTGGATACTGGTTCCATCATGGAAATCACCCTGCTGCCAAAAGGTTAGTGGGGCGGCGAATGAATCGGGGGGGCCGTCCTACACATCGAGCGACAAACTAGGCTTAATGATAATGATTGTCAAATGAGAAAAATAATTAATGCTTTAAAAAATGCAGAGTGAGCACTGCGACAAGCTGACCTGCTTCAGTGCGCTTGGTGGTCCAGCCGGCACCTAATTATTTCAAGACGTCATCCGTTCTCCTTGGTGAATGACACAGCGCAATCCTCATAACCCTGTAGGAGCGAGCTCGCTCGCGATGGTCGTCAACGATCACGCGTAAAACCAGATGCCCAGCGGCGTCCTTGGGTTTTTCGCGAGCAAGCTCGCTCCTACAGCCGAAATCAGGCAGGAAACCTCATGACCGACGCGTTCGAACTCCCCAGCACAATGGTCCAAGCCCTTCAGCGCCGCGCGGCTCTGACGCCGGATCGGGTGGCCTTGCGCTTTCTCGCCGAGACCCCGGATCAGGCTGTGGTGCTCAGTTATCGCGAGCTGGATCAGCGGGCGCGGACGATTGCCGGCGCGTTGCAGGCTCAGGCGGATTTCGGTGACCGCGCCGTGCTGCTGTTTCCCAGTGGCCCTGATTACGTCGCGGCGTTCTTCGGTTGCCTGTACGCGGGCGTGATCGCGGTGCCGGCCTACCCGCCGGAATCGACACGGCGTCATCATCAGGAACGCCTGTTGTCGATCATCAGCGATGCCCAGCCGCGCTTGCTGCTGACCAGCGCCGGGTTGCGCGATGCGTTACAGCAAATCGACGGGGCGCCGCCGATGCTGTGTGTCGATTCCCTCGACGCTGCGCTGGCCGAGCGCTGGGTCGCGGCGGACTTGCAGGACGATCACATCGCCTTCCTGCAATACACCTCCGGCTCTACCGCGCTGCCCAAAGGCGTGCAAGTCAGCCACGGCAATCTGGTGGCCAACGAATTGCTGATTCGCCACGGTTTCGGCATTGATCTGAACCCCGACGACGTGATCGTCAGCTGGCTGCCGCTGTACCACGACATGGGCCTGATCGGTGGCCTGCTGCAGCCGATTTTCAGTGGCGTGCCTTGCGTGTTGATGTCGCCGGCGTACTTCCTCGGCCGGCCGTTGCGCTGGTTGGAGGCGATCAGCGAATACGGCGGCACCATCAGCGGCGGGCCGGATTTTGCCTATCGCTTGTGCAGCGAGCGGGTCAGTGAGTCAGCCCTGGAACGGCTCGACCTGAGTGGTTGGCGCGTGGCGTACTCCGGTTCCGAACCGATTCGCCTCGACACGCTGGAACGCTTCGCCGGGAAGTTCGCGACCTGCGGCTTCACCGCAGACAGTTTCATGGCTTCCTACGGTCTGGCCGAAGCCACATTGTTCGTAGCCGGCACACCGCGCGGCCAAGGCATCGGCAACCTGCGGGTAGACGATCAGGCTCTGGCACAAAACCGTGTCGAAGCGGGCGAGGGCAGCCCGATCATGAGTTGTGGTGTCAGCCAACCGGGTCACGCCGTGCTGATCATCGAGCCTGTCTCGCTCAACGAACAGGCCGACAACGCCGTCGGTGAAATCTGGGCCAGCGGGCCGAGCATCGCCCTCGGTTACTGGCGCAATCCCGAGGCATCCGCCAGGACCTTCGTCCGGCACGCCGGCCAGACTTGGCTGCGAACCGGTGACCTGGGTTTCATGCGCAACGGTGAACTGTTCATCACCGGCCGCCTGAAGGACATGCTGATCGTGCGTGGGCACAACCTGTACCCGCAGGACATCGAGCAGGCTGTCGAACGCGAAGTGGAAGTGGTGCGCAAAGGCCGGGTTGCCGCCTTCGCCGTCACGGTTGATGGTCAGGAAGGCATCGGCATCGCCGCCGAAATCAGCCGCAGCGTGCAGAAAATCCTGCCGCCCGAATCCTTGATCAAAGCCATTCGCCAGGCCGTCGCCGAGGCGTATCAGGAAGCACCGAGCGTGGTGGTGCTGCTCAATCCGGGCGCGCTGCCCAAGACATCCAGCGGCAAATTGCAACGCTCGGCGTGCCGCAGTCGCCTGGCGGACAGCAGCCTCGACAGCTACGCGGTGTTCCCGTCGGCCACCACCGAAAGTGCAGGCCCGATCGAGTCGGGCTCCGGGCTGCAAAGCCTGATCGGTCGCCTCTGGTGCGAGCAGTTGCAGGTCGGGCAGGTGGGCGCCGACGATCATTTCTTCCTGCTTGGCGGCAACTCCATTGCCGCGACGCAAGTCGTGGCGCGTCTGCGTGAAGAGCTGGGGCTGGAGTTGAGCCTGCGCCTGCTGTTCGAAGCGCCGACGCTCGGTGCATTCGCCGAAGCGGTGGCCCGCCAGCAACAGGACGGAGGCCTGGCCCAGGGCGCGATCACTGCGCTGTCGCGCCAGCAACCGATGCCGCAATCCCTGGCACAAAACCGCCTGTGGATCACCTGGCAACTGGAACCCCACAGCAGCGCCTACAACATTCCCGGTGCCTTGCGCCTGCGCGGTGAACTGGATGAGGACGCCTTGCGCACCAGTTTCCAGCAGTTGATCGAGCGCCACGAATCCCTGCGCACGCGATTCTTCGAGCGTGATGGCGTGGCGTTGCAACAGGTCGACCCGGCCGCCGGGTTCAATCTGCAAATGATCGACATCAGCGACCTGCCGGCTGCCGAGCGTGAAGCCCGGGCGCTGCAAATCCGTGAGGACCAGGCGCGTACCCGGTTCGATCTGGAAAAAGGTCCGCTGCTGTGGGTGACACTCGTACGCCTCGACGACGAAGATCACCAATTGCTGGTGACCCTGCACCACATCATTGCGGACGGCTGGTCGCTGAATGTACTGATCGACGAGTTCTCGCGCCTGTATGCGGCGGCCTCCCAGGGGCAGCACACGCAGTTGGCGCCATTGCCGACGCAGTACGCCGATTACGGCAGCTGGCAGCGTCAATGGCTGGCGCAAGGGGAGGGCGAGCGGCAACTGGCTTACTGGAAAACGCAGTTGGGCGACGAACACCCGACCTTGTCCCTGGCCACCGACCATCCCCGTTCGGCACAACAACTGCGCAGTGCTGCGCGCCACACGGTGCGCCTGGAGGCGCCCCTCAGCGAAGCCATCCGCCAGACCGCCCAAGCCCATGAGTCCACGTCGTTCATGCTGCTGCTCGCAGCATTTCAGGGCCTGTTGCACCGCTACAGCGGCCAGCGTGAAATCCGTATCGGCGTACCCAATGCCAACCGCCCGCGCCTGGAAACCCAAGGGCTGATGGGATTCTTCATCAATACCCAAGTGCTGCGTGCCGAGGTGGACTCACGCCAGCCATTCGCTGAGTTGCTGGCGCAAACCCGGCGCGCCGCATTGGGCGCCCAGGCCCATCAGGACCTGCCATTCGAGCAACTGCTGGAGGCTTTCCCGCAGGCCCGCGAGCAGGGCCTGTTCCAGGTCATGTTCAATCATCAGCAACGGGACCTGAGTGCCTTGCGCCGCCTGCCGGGGCTGTTGGCCGAAGAGCTGCCGTGGCATAGCCCAGAAGCCAAGTTCGATTTGCAGTTGCACAGCGAAGAAGACCGCAACGGTCGCCTGACCTTGTCGTTCGACTACGCCAGCGAGTTGTTCGACGCCGCGACCATCGAGTGCCTGGCCGAGCATTTCAGCAATCTGTTGCGGGCTGTCTGCGAGCAACCGGACATCGCCATCGGCGACCTGCCACTGTTGACGGCTGCCGAGCACCGTCAGCAATCGGGCTGGGCCACCGCAGTGTGCGCACCCGCCAGCCAATGGCTGCCTGAATGGCTCAACGAGCAGGCGCACCGAGCGCCGCAACGCACCGCGCTGGTGTGGGACGGCGGTAGCCTGGACTTCGCCGAACTGCACACCCGGGCCAACCGTTTGGCTCATTACCTGCGCGACAAAGGCGTTGGTCCGGACGTCTGTGTGGCCATCGCCTGCGAGCGTTCGCCACAAATGCTGATCGGCCTGCTGGCGATCATCAAGGCGGGTGGTGCCTATGTGCCGCTGGATGCGGATTACCCGGCCGAACGCCTGGCCTACATGCTCAACGACAGCGGCGTCGAGTTGCTGCTGACCCAGACCCAATTGCTTGATCGTCTGCCAGCCACCGAGGGTGTCAGCGTAATAGCCATGGACGCGCTCCATCTGGAGAACTGGCCTAGCCGTGCGCCGGACCTGCATCTGCATGGCGACAACCTCGCCTATGTGATTTACACCTCCGGTTCCACCGGCCAGCCCAAAGGCGTCGGCAACACCCACGCGGCACTGGCCGAGCGCTTGCAATGGATGCAGCAAACCTATCGCCTGAACGAAACCGATGTGCTGATGCAAAAGGCACCGATCAGTTTTGACGTGTCGGTGTGGGAATGCTTCTGGCCACTGATTACCGGTGCGCGCTTGTTGATCGCTGGCCCCGGTGAACACCGAGATCCGCATCGCATCGCGCAGCTTGTTAAAGAGCATGGCGTGACCACGCTGCACTTCGTGCCGCCGTTGCTTTCGCTGTTCATCGAGGAACCGTTGAGCGCTGAATGCACCAGCCTGCGCCGCGTGTTCTCCGGGGGCGAAGCGTTGCCCGCTGAACTGCGCAATCGCGTGCTGGAACAGTTGCCGGCAGTGCAACTGCACAACCGCTACGGCCCCACCGAAACCGCAATCAACGTGACCCATTGGCACTGCTCCCGCGCTGATGGCGAGCGTTCGCCGATTGGCCGTCCGCTGGGTAACGTCGTCTGCCGTGTACTCGACAACGATCTCAATCCGGTTCCGGCTGGCGTGCCGGGTGAGCTGTGCATCAGCGGCGTGGGTTTGGCCCGTGGTTATCTCGGTCGTCCGGCGTTGACCGCTGAACGCTTCGTGGTCGATCCCTTGGGCGAGCCGGGCGCGCGCCTGTACCGCACCGGCGACCGTGCACGCTGGACGGCCGATGGCGTGATTGAATACCTCGGCCGTCTCGATCAGCAGGTCAAACTGCGCGGGTTCCGGGTCGAGCCACAGGAAATCGAAGCACGGCTGCTGGCCCAGGTCGGCGTTGCGCAAGCCGTGGTGCTGGTGCGCGAAACCGTGGCCGGTGCACAGCTGATCGGTTACTACACCGCTGCGGACAGTGCCGGGGACGAAGCCGATCAAACCGCGTACCTGAAAAGCGCTTTGGCCGCCGAGCTGCCGGAGTACATGGTCCCGGCGCAACTGATGCGCCTGCGGGAAATGCCCCTCGGCCCGAGCGGCAAACTCGACCGTCGCGCCTTGCCGGAACCACAGTGGCAGGTGCGCGAGCACGTTGAACCAGTGACTGAACTGGAACGACAAATCGCCGGTATCTGGCGCGAGGTGCTGGGCTTGGCACAGGTCGGCCTGCACGATGATTTCTTTGCCTTGGGCGGTCACTCGCTGCTGGCCACGCAAATCATCTCCCGTACCCGTCAGGCCTGCGACGTCGAGTTGCCGCTGCGGGTGCTGTTCGAACACAGTGAACTGGGTGCATTTGCCGAACAGGTTCGCTTGATCCAGGCCAGCGGCAGCACCAACGAACAGCCACCCATCGAGAAAGTCGACCGCCGCCAGGCGGTACCGCTGTCCTATTCCCAGCAGCGCATGTGGTTCCTCTGGCAGATGGAGCCGGACAGCCCGGCCTACAACGTCGGTGGCATGGCACGACTGCGCGGTGTGCTCGATGTCGCGCGTTTCGAAGCCGCATTGCAAGCCCTGATCCTGCGTCACGAAACCCTGCGCACCACGTTCCCGAGCATCGACGGTGTCGCCCGTCAACTCGTGCACACGGAAGCCGGCGTGCGCATGGCGTGGAAGGATTTCACCGCGCTGGATGCCGACGGTCGCGAGTGGCAGGTCCAGCAACTGGCCGACGATGAAGCGCACCAGCCGTTCGATCTGGAAACCGGACCGCTGTTGCGCGCCTGTCTGGTCAAGACCGCCGAACAAGAACACTACTTCGTACTGACCTTGCACCACATCGTCACCGAAGGCTGGGCGATGGACATCTTTGCCCGGGAACTCAGCGCACTCTACGAAGCCTTTGTCGACGACCGCGAGTCGCCGCTCGCGCCGTTGCCGGTGCAGTACCTGGACTACAGCGTGTGGCAGCGTCAGTGGCTGGAGTCCGGCGAGCGCCAGCGCCAGCTCGATTACTGGACCACACAACTGGGCCGCGAACATCCGCTGCTGGAGTTGCCGGCCGACCGCCCGCGTCCGCCGGTGCAAAGCCATCAGGGTGAGTTGTACCGTTTCGATTTGAGCGACGACCTCGCGGCACGGGTCCGTGCCTTCAATGCACAACATGGCCTGACGTTGTTCATGACCATGACTGCCACCCTGGCTACGCTGCTGTACCGCTACAGCGGTCAGACCGATCTGCGCATCGGCGCGCCAGTCGCCAACCGCATTCGTCCGGAAAGCGAAGGGCTGATCGGCGCATTCCTCAACACCCAGGTGCTGCGTTGCCAGCTCGACGGGCAGATGTCTGTCGGCGAACTGTTCGAGCAGGTGCGCCATACGTTGATCGAGGGCCAGTCCCATCAGGACTTGCCTTTCGATCATCTGGTGGAAGCCTTGCAACCGCCACGTAGCGCGGCCTACAACCCGTTGTTCCAGGTGATGTGCAACGTGCAGCGCTGGGAGTTCCAGCAAAGCCGCACCCTGGCCGGCATGACGGTCGAGTACCTGGCCAACGATGCCCGCGCGACCAAGTTCGACCTCAACCTGGAAGTCACCGACCTCGACCATCGCCTCGGTTGCTGCCTGACCTACAGCACCGATCTGTTCGACGAACCGCGCATCGCCCGCATGGCCGGGCATTGGCGCAATCTGCTGGAGGCGCTGATTGCCGATCCGCAACAACGCTTGAGCGAGCTGCCGCTGCTGGCGGGCGATGAACAACAACGTCTGCTCGACAGCCTCGGTGTCGAGGCGGGCGAACATCGGCTGGATCAGTGCATCCATCACCTGTTCGCCGAGCAAGCCTCGATGCGCCAGGACGCTCCGGCCCTGACTTTCGCCGGGCAGACCCTGAGCTACGCCGAGCTCGACAGCCGCTCCAATCGCCTGGCCTGGATGCTGCTCGAGCGTGGCGTCGGACCGCAGGTGCGTGTGGGGCTGGCACTGGAGCGCTCGCTGGAGATGGTTGTCGGCTTGCTGGCGATCCTCAAGGCCGGCGGCGCCTATGTGCCGCTGGACCCGGAATACCCGCTGGACCGCTTGCATTACATGATCGAAGACAGCGGCCTCGGTTTGCTGCTCAGCGATGCGGCGATGTTCAAGGCCCTGGGCGAGCTGCCAGCGACCGTTGGCCGCTGGTGTCTTGAAGAGGACGCCGTGGCACTGTCCAACTACCCGGCCACCGGGCTGCCGCTGATCAGCCTGCCGCAGCATCAGGCCTACCTGATCTACACCTCGGGCTCGACCGGTAAACCGAAAGGCGTGGTGGTGTCCCACGGCGAAATCGCCATGCACTGTCGCGCCGTGATCGAGCATTTCGGCATGCGCCCCGATGACTGCGAACTGCACTTTTATTCGATCAACTTCGACGCCGCGACCGAGCGATTGCTGGTGCCGCTGCTCAGTGGCGCGCAAGTCGTGTTGCGCGCTCAAGGGCAGTGGGACGCGGAAGAAATCTGTGGCCTGATCCGTCGTCATCACATCAACGTCCTCGGTTTCACGCCGAGCTACGGCAGTCAGTTGGCGCAATGGCTGGCGACCCAGGACCAGACTTTGCCGGTGCGCATGATCATCACTGGAGGCGAAGCGCTGACCGGTGAGCACCTGGCGCGCATTCGCGCAGCGTTCAAGCCGAGTCTGTTCTTCAACGCCTACGGTCCGACCGAAACCGTGGTCATGCCGCTGGCCAGCCTGGCGCCTGAAGTGTTGGAAGAGGGCGTCGGCAGCGTGCCGATCGGCAGTGTGATCGGCGACCGCGTGGCCTACATTCTCGACGCCGATCTGGCGTTGGTGCCGCAAGGCGCGACCGGCGAGTTGTACGTTGGTGGCGCTGGCCTGGCCCAGGGTTATCACCAGCGTCCGGGCATGACCGCGGAGCGCTTCGTGGCTGATCCGTTTGTCGCCGGCGGCGGGCGCATCTACCGCACCGGCGATCTGGTGCGTCAGCGCGCTGATGGCCTGGTGGAATACCTTGGCCGGATCGACCATCAGGTGAAGATTCGCGGATTCCGCATAGAATTGGGTGAAATCGAAACCCGTTTGCTGGAGCACGAGTCGATTCGTGAAGCGGTGGTGCTGGCCCTGGATGCACCGAGCGGCAAGCAACTGGTGGGTTACCTCGCCACTGACGTCGCCGAACAGAGCGAAGCGCAACACGCCGCATTGCGCGAAGCGCTCAAGGCACACTTGAAGTCGCACCTGCCGGATTACATGGTGCCCACGCACCTGATCCTGCTGGCGAGCATGCCGTTGAACGCCAACGGCAAACTCGACCGCCGTGCGCTCCCGGCGCCGGACCCGGAGTCGGGTCGCCAACATTACGTGGCGCCCGTCAACGAGCTTGAAGTCACGCTGGCGCAGATCTGGTGCGAAGTGCTGAACGTCGCTCAGGTTGGCCTCAACGACAACTTCTTCGAGTTGGGCGGTGACTCGATTCTGTCGATCCAGGTGGTCAGCCGGGCGCGCCAGCAGGGCATCCACTTCAGCCCTCGCGACCTGTTCCAGCATCAGACCGTGCAGACTCTCGCCGCCGTGGCCACCTGCAGCGAGCAGGTCAGCGCCGAGCAGGGCTTGATCATGGGCGAGTCGCGACTGACGCCGATCCAGCACTGGTTCTTCGACACCGACATCCCGCAGCGCCAGCACTGGAACCAGGCGTTGTTGCTGCAGCCGACTGTCGCCCTGGAACCTCATCGTCTTGAGCAAGCACTGCTGGCGGTGATCGAACAGCACGACGCCCTGCGCCTGCGTTTCAGCAAGGTTACCGGCCAATGGCAGGCCACACACCAGCCGATTTCCGATGCGCCGGTGCTGTGGCAGGTGCGCGTTGCGTCCATGGACAAATGCGCCGCCTTGTTCGCCGATGCCCAGCGCAGCCTCGACCTTGAAGAGGGGCCGTTGCTGCGCGTGTTGCTGGTCGATGGCCCTGAAGGCCAGCAACGCTTGTTTATCGCCATTCACCACTTGGTGGTGGACGGTGTGTCGTGGCGGGTGCTGCTGGATGACTTGCAGACCGTGTATCGCCAACTGGACGCCCGGCAGTCGGTGAAACTGCCAGCGAAAACCAGCGCCTTCAAGGACTGGGCCGCACGCTTGCAGGCCTACGCGGGTAGCGAATCCCTACGCGAAGAACTGGCTTGGTGGCAGGCGCATCTGGCCGGGCCAGGTGCAGATCTGCCCTGCGATCACCCCAATGGCGGACGGCAGAACCGTCATGCGCAAACCGTCAGCGTGCGCCTCGACAGCGAGCACACGCGGCAGTTGCTGCAACAGGCGCCGAGCGCCTATCGCACCCAGGTCAACGACTTGCTGTTGACCGCTTTGGCTCGCGTGCTGTGCCGCTGGAGCGGTCAGTCATCGGCGCTGATTCAACTGGAAGGCCACGGCCGCGAAGCGCTGTTCGACGAGATCGACCTGACCCGTACCGTAGGCTGGTTCACCAGCGCCTATCCGCTGCGCCTTACGCCGTCGAACATCGAAGAAGCCGCCGGTCAGGGCGCGTCGATCAAGGCGATCAAGGAGCAATTGCGCGCCGTGCCGCACAAGGGCCTGGGTTATGGCGTGCTGCGTTACCTCGCCGATGAGCAGAGCCGCCACCGCATGACGGCGTTGCCGCAGGCGCCGATCACCTTCAACTACCTCGGCCAATTCGACCAGAGTTTCGGTGCCGATGCGCTGTTCCGTCCACTGGATGAAGCCATCGGTGCGGCCCACGATGCCAATGCCCCGCTGCCCAACGAGCTGAGCGTCGACGGTCAGGTGTATGGCGGTGAGTTGGTACTGCGCTGGACCTTCAGCGCCGAACGATTCGATCCGTCAACCATCGGCGAGCTGGCCGATGCCTATCTTGGTGAGTTGAGCAGCCTGATCGAGCATTGCCTGCGCGACGACGCGGGTGGCCTGACGCCGTCGGACTTCCCGCTGGCGCAGCTCAATCAGACGCAACTGGATGCGCTGCCGGTCCCGGCCGCCGAAATTGAAGACGTCTACCCGTTGACCCCCATGCAGGAAGGCATGCTCTTGCACACCTTGCTGGAGCCGGGCACCGGCCTGTACTACATGCAGGACCGCTACCGCATCAACAGCGAACTCGATCCGCAGCGTTTTGCCCAGGCCTGGCAAGCGGTGATCGCCCGCCACGAAGCGTTGCGTGCCTCATTCTGTTGGAACGTCGGCAAAAATATGCTGCAAGTGATTCACAAACCGGGCAGCACGCCGATCGAATACCTCGACTGGAGTGACATCGCGCAAGCGGAGCAAGAGCCGAAGCTGCAAACCTTGCTCAAGACCGAACGCGAGGCCGGGTTCGACCTGCTCAACCAGGCACCGTTCCACTTGCGCCTGATCCGGGTCGGCGCGGCGCGCTACTGGTTCATGATGAGCAACCACCACATCCTCATCGATGCCTGGTGCCGTTCGCTGCTGATGAATGACTTCTTCGAGATCTACAGCGCCCTCGGCGAAGACCGGGAAGCGCAGCTTGGGCTTGTGTCGCGTTATCGCGACTACATCGGCTGGCTGCAGCATCAGAACCTCGCCGAAGCGCGGCAGTGGTGGAAAACCAGCCTGCAGGGTTTCGAACGCACCACACCGATCCCGAGCGACCGGCCGTTCCTGCGCGAACATGCCGGCGACAGCGGCGGCATGATCGTCGGCGACCGCTACACAAGGCTCGATGCCCGTGACGGCGTGCAATTGCGTGAACTGGCCCAGGCCCATCAGTTGACCATCAACACCTTCGCCCAGGCGGCGTGGGCGCTGGTGCTGCGGCGCTTGAGCGGTGATCGCGACGTGCTGTTCGGTGTCACTGTGGCCGGGCGTCCGGTGGACATGCCGCAGATGCAGCGCACCGTCGGCCTGTTCATCAACAGCATCGCGCTGCGGGTAAAAATGCCCGAGGACGGCCAGCGTTGCAGCGTGCGCCAGTGGCTTAGCGGTCTGCTCGACAACAACATGCAACTGCGTGAATACGAATACCTGCCGCTGGTGAACATCCAGGAACAGAGCGAACTGCCCAAAGGCCAGCCTCTGTTCGACAGCCTGTTCGTGTTCGAAAACGCCCCGGTGGAAGTCTCGGTGCTGGACCGCGCGCAGAGCCTCAACGCGACCTCGGATTCGGGTCGCACGCACACCAACTTCCCGCTGACGGCGGTGTGCTATCCGGGTGATGACCTGGGCTTGCATCTGTCCTACGACCAGCGCTATTTCGATGAGACCACGGTCGAACGCATGCTCGGTGAGTTCAAGCGTTTGCTGCTGGCATTGATGGACGGGTTCCATGGCGACATGGCCGACTTGCCGTTGCTGGGGGCCGAGGAGCAGGACTTCCTCATCCATGGCTGCAACCAGAGCGAACACGAGTACCCGCTGGAGCAGAGCTACGTTTCATTGTTCGAAAGCCAGGTCGCCCGGCACCCGCAGCGCATTGCCGCCAGCTGTATTGACCGGCAGTACAGCTACCTCGAACTGAACCAGCGCAGTAACCGTCTGGGTCATGCGTTGATCGCCGCAGGTGTCGGGTGCGATCAACCGGTGGCGTTGCTGGCCGAACGCAACCTCGATTTGCTGGGCATGATCATCGGCAGCTTCAAGGCCGGTGCGGGTTACTTGCCGCTGGACCCGGGGCTGCCGAGCCAGCGTCTGAGCCGGATCATCGAATTGAGTCGCACGCCTTTGCTGGTGTGCACGCAAGCGTGCCGTGAACAGGCGCAGACCCTGCTCGACGAGTTCGCCTGCGCCAATCGGCCACGGCTGCTGGTCTGGGAGGAAGTTCAGGCCCTTGCGCTGTCGGCGGATAACCCTGGCCTGTACAGCGCCCCGGACAATCTGGCCTATGTGATCTATACCTCTGGCTCCACCGGTTTGCCGAAGGGCGTGATGGTCGAACAGCGCGGCATGCTCAACAATCAGTTGAGCAAGGTGCCGTACCTGAACCTGAGCGACGCCGATGTGATCGCCCAGACGGCGTCGCAAAGCTTCGACATTTCCGTGTGGCAGTTCCTCGCCGCGCCGTTGTTCGGCGCACGGGTGGACATTGTGCCGAACGCCATTGCCCACGATCCGCAAGGCTTGTTGGCCCATGTGCAGAGCCAGGGCATTACTGTGCTGGAGAGCGTGCCGTCGCTGATCCATGGCATGCTCGCCCAGGAGCGCATGAGCCTCGACGGCTTGCGCTGGATGCTGCCAACCGGTGAGGCGATGCCACCGGAACTGGCGCATCAATGGCTGTTGCGCTATCCGCAGATCGGTCTGGTGAATGCCTACGGTCCGGCTGAGTGCTCGGACGACGTGGCGTTCTTCCGCGTTGACATGGCTTCGACTCGCGGCAGCTACCTGCCGATCGGCACGCCGACCGACAACAACCGTCTGTACCTGCTCGATGGAGCGCTGGAACTGGTGCCGCTGGGCGCGGTGGGTGAATTGTGCGTGGCGGGCACCGGGGTCGGCCGCGGTTATGTCAGCGATCCGCTGCGCACCGCACCGGTGTTTGTGCCGAACCCGTTCGGTGCCCCTGGCGAGCGTTTGTATCGAACTGGCGACCTGGCACGCCGTCGCAGCGACGGTGTTCTGGAATACGTCGGTCGCATCGACCATCAGGTGAAGATTCGCGGTTACCGCATCGAGTTGGGTGAAATCGAGGCTCGCCTGCATGAGCAACCGGAAGTCCGCGATGCGGCGGTGGGTGTGCAGGAAGGGGCGAACGGCAAGCATCTGGTGGGCTACCTGGTGGCTGTCGATTCAGCGCTCGATCCTGCCAAATGCCTGGAGCACATCAAGCAACGCCTGCGTGCCGAGCTACCGGAATACATGGTGCCGCTGCATTGGTTGTGGCTGGACAAACTGCCGCTCAACGCCAACGGCAAACTGGATCGCAAGGCGTTGCCGGCGCTGGAAATCGGCCAGATGCAAAGCCAGGCCTATCAGGCGCCGCGCAATGAACTTGAGCAGACCCTGGCGGATATTTGGGCAGAGGTGTTGAAGGTCGAGCGAGTGGGTATTCACGACAACTTCTTCGAGCTCGGCGGACACTCATTGCTGGCCACGCAAATCGCTTCGCGGGTGCAGAAAACCCTGCAACGGGACGTGCCGCTGCGGGCGATGTTCGAGTGCAGCACGGTGGAGGAACTGGCCGGGCATATAGCCGGGCTGGCGGCGAGTGAGATCACCGAGGAGAAAGTGGATCGCTTGAATGACTTGATGGCCGAGTTGGAGGGGCTTTGATTCTCTAGCGTCTATAGAGGCCTTCTCGCGGGCAGGCCAGCTCCCACAAGGATTTGCAGTGGCTACAGATTTTGTGAGCGACAAAAATCCGATGTGGGAGATTCTATGGTTGAGGGGAAACCCTCAACTGACTTTTGGCTGGTATTCGCTTTGCCCCTTCAGCAGGGCGCTACAACCTTTTCGACGCTCATCGAGTTATCTGTGCAACCGCTGGATGAAGTTCGGCCTCTCCCTCCAAATGGATCATTCCCATTTCCAGCGCTTTGATCAGTGCCAGCCAGCGCGAGCTGACGCCGAATTTTCGGCGGATATTGCAAAAGTGATAGTTCACTCCTGCCTCAGAGCAATTGAGGATCCGCCCGATCTCCCAGGACGATTTGCCAATGGCACACCACTTCAGGATTTCCTGCTCTTTGGCAGAGAGGTTCGGCGGGATTTGAGCTGTATCCGCATAGCTGTGGGGCTTGGCAGGTAGCGTCCCGGGTTGGAATTGGGTTGGGCTCGCAGTGTACATGGCTGGTCTCCCGGGGTAGGGGCGCCCCGGAGGGCAGTGAGTAACTCCAGGAGTCTTTTATAGCGCGATTCAGCGTCGTTGGAACCTGTAAGAAATAACAGGTCGGTGCGCTTTTTTCGTAGGCTGGTTGCGGGTGTAAGTGGAGGGGAGTGTGTGCTGACTGAGTGGATAGTGTTTTGTCTTGTTTTTAGTTGAGAATTAAAATTTTTTATTGTGTTGGGTGCGAATTGAAAAAAGTTGCGATGAAACTGTTGTCAGTAAGTTGATGCTGATGGAGGGATAAGTGTTAAGTTGGTGAAAAGTAAAGGATTTACGCGAGCTGGAAGTGATTTGTAT
This sequence comes from Pseudomonas sp. WT-JTC, assembly GCF_056711565.1. Taxonomy (NCBI): domain Bacteria; kingdom Pseudomonadati; phylum Pseudomonadota; class Gammaproteobacteria; order Pseudomonadales; family Pseudomonadaceae; genus Pseudomonas; species Pseudomonas sp. WT-JTC. Next base: position 4,832,765 of record NZ_CM160042.1, on the reverse strand, counting down.
GGTGTCCTAGCAGTTCTGTTAGTGTGCTGGCAGATTTTTTTATGGATTAATACAGGTGCGGAGTGTTTTTATGGAAAACACTGTGATTGTAAAATTACTTCTGGTGGAGATGGTAAATGAATAAGCCATGTTTCGATGAGTCAGCTCTTTCCTTGAGTTTCGATGAGTCAGCTCTTTCCTGGAAAGTTGAACATGTGACAAGAAACACTGTAGCGTTGTCGTGGGAACGTCGCGCAGGTGTAGTGGAGTATTTTCTTACTTCTGCAGGCGAGAACTCAGGTCAGGTGATTTATCAAGGGCCCAATACAGCATTTACTCACGGCTCGCTTAAGTCAAATACCGAATATACTTATTTTATTAGTGGGAGAAGTGCTGATGGCAAGAGGACTAAGCCGACCTTGATCAATGCACGTACGGCAGTTAGAGGCGTTCCGGTTGCACCAACATTTTTTGAAGCATTTGGTCAAACACCCACAGAAGTATCTTTTTATTGGGATGCAGGGGTAGTAGATGGTGGCCAGCCTGGTTATGAAATACGACGAGACGAGGTTTTGCTCGATACGCCTTCACGCCCCCCCTATACAGATAAAAATCCTCAGCAGGGAAAGGACCATGTTTACTGCATACGTACCTTTGATGATGAGTTTTATTTTTCTGAGCCTCATTGTATAACCGTCCCCATCAAGGACGAAACCGCACCCACAGCCCCTACGAATTTGCGTACCAGCAATCTAGGCCTGATATTGAGTTGGGAGGAGTCGTACGACAGTTCCGGTGATATTACTTATACAATTGATCAGGGCCAGGGTACTCAATTGGGGACGACAAAGGAAACGGAGTTTGCCATTACCGGATTGCAACCGGGGCAGCGATATGAATTTGGAGTGACGGCCTCCGATAAAACCGGTCATAAGTCGGAGAGGGTGACCATTCAATATCCGGCACTGGGTGTTTCCCTTCAAAGGAAATAGTCGTTTCCCTGTGTCGCTGACCATGTGTGCATAAAAAAGTCCCGATGCCTTGCATCGGGACTTTTTTATGTGCGTAGCACAGGCTTCATCACGAGAGGATTTTCCGGGTGGCACTCACCCATGTGATCTGTCCATTTCAGCCTGACTTCCGTAAACGGCCGACTGACTGTTTCGTCAACACAGGCTGCCAACACCCTATCCCTTATCCGTTGCCACCGGCCATGCGCACGCTTGCGGTTCCGTTTTCCATATCCTGATGACTCCCTACGTCCTGAAAATACGGTTTTAGACAGCTGGGTCTGGCCAGTCATTTCAAAAAAATGATTCCTGCAAACGATAGGAAATGACTGCATTTCTGTTTCAGGGGTGCGGGATAAATCCTACAGATACTGCAGATTGTTCTTGCATACCGGTCCTACAGAAAGCGCGAAGATGTGCGCCGTTCAAACGCAACGACTCATTTCGTCATTGCTTGATCAACAACCCAGTGCCGGACTTTCGTCAGCTTGGCTGAAGCTTGCACTATTACTTAGATGTTCTAAAAGATGGTGAATTTAATGTTCAAGAAAATTGCGATGTCTTCTTCTGTGCTTGCCCTGGCTTTTGCTTCTTCCGCTGCACTGGCTGTTCCTCAGACTCACGATATCCAGGTGATTGCTGACGTGCCGAGCACCGATTTTTATGTGCAGCCAGTAGATCACGGCACTGTTACTCAGCCGCAGCGCCTGGTATGGAATGACACTACTTCTGAACTGGAAGGCATCAGCCGTGATTTCAAGGCAAAAAGTGCTGCTGTCGGTGGGACTGGTAACCCGGCCATCAAGGCAACGTTGCTGGATCCGGTTGGCATGACCTCCGGTGGAGAGACTATCGATTTGCAGGTTCGTTTTAATAATATTGCATTGGTAAAAGATACTGCCGTAGATGTTGTTAATGCTGATGCTGCAGTGACTGAAATCATTGCGCCTATGCAAATTACCCCGGTCAAACCAGGCGCTGGCTATAAAGCAGGTAACTACGCCGGTATCGTTCGTGTGATGTTCGACGCGCCATAACGTTTGCTGGTTAAGTTCCAGCTATCACTGTGTTGTCTGTGTGGCCGACGAGTAAAGTTGGCCACACTCTTTCTTGCACTCGCAAGCGCTAACTTGAGATACGTTTCCATGTTTTCGAAGACTCCTATCGCGGGAGCGCTTGCGCTTATTGTTTGCGCAGGCGCGCTCGCCAATGAAACCAGACCAGCGGATAAGTCTGTTAGTTTGCTTCAGCAGGCTGAAGGCTTGCCTGCGGATTTTCATGAATTCTTTTTTGATGTCCCAGTCGCGGTTCGAATCGAAGTCGACCAACAGTTTCTGGGCGAAGCCATGATCCTGTTAAGTCGTGATGAGCGCGTGACATTGATCAACTTCACCGATACTCGGAACAGTGACCTGACCTCCAGTGAGCGTGACGAGTGGTCCGCTTTCCTGACTCCGGGTGTTGCGCTGGGCGCATGTAAAAGCGGATGCCCCCGGCAGTTGCTGTCGGTTCACTACAGCCTTGAAGATTCCATGGTGTCGCTGGTGACGGCTAACGCCGAGCGCGACCCGCAAACCCGATTGTTTCACGATCAACCCGAGGGCGGCAGCCTTGGTCTGATTGTGCGCAATCAGCTGAATGTCAGCGGCGGTCAGCAGCAGAACATGGCCGGTCGATATGGCCTGGAGGCAAGTGCGAGCCTGGGCAACTGGACTAACACGTTCAATGCTCAACTTTCGCGCATGTCCGGGGTAGATACCGGCATCAAGCATGCTGTTTATGAGTTGCATATGCAGCGCGAACTGGAGGGTACTTTCATCCGTGCCGGGTACTTTACGCCCAGTGCCCAAGGTCTGACGCGACCAGCACGCACAATGGGGCTTGGTCCCGATACGGTAATGGGAATGATGTACGGCAGTTCGGATAGCCTGGCGGTCGACAACGTCAAACCCAGTCTCTATCCCATAACGGTGACCGCCAATCGACAAGCGATGGTGGAAATCTATCGCAACGGCGTGTTGATCAACAGTCAGCAGGTAGCGAGCGGCCTTCAGACCCTCGACACGCGACCGTTGCCGGGCGGAATTTACGAAGTGGAAGTACGCCTGGTCGAGGACGGTCAAGTGATTACTACCACTCCGGAGCTTGTTTATAAGCCCACCAATTGGCGCAACCCGGAAAATCGCTGGCGCTACAACCTGTTTGCCGGTCGCGAATCCAAATTACTGAGTAATTGGCAGGAGCGCGATGACGGCGACATGACGGCGGGGGCTGCCTTTAATTTCCTTCTGCATCCGCGAATTGTCCTGGGGCTTTCCGCTCGTCAGGTCAAGGAGCAGATGCAGTTGGGCACCTCCGCCGAATGGACGGTGGGCGAGAAAACGTCCCTTTACAGCAGCCTCTCCCAGACCAAGGGCGAAGGCACGGGGGTCGAGGTGCAAGGTGTGCATCACTACGACGGCGGCAGTGTGGTGTTGCGTCACCAGCGTAGCTGGCTGGATACCCGCAACAGTTACGAAGTGCTGCCAGACGGGACACACATCCGTCAACGCAACACGTACAACGGTCAAACCAGCAATACGTCGCTGTCTTTGAATCAGCGCTTGAACAGCAAGAACTCGGTCAGCGCGCAAGTCTCTCAAAGCCAGGGTTATTCCGAAGGCTTGGGCCTCGACCTGAGTTGGAGCCGCAACGCCCAGTTGTTCGGCAATAACGCTGACTGGCGCGTGTCGTTGTTTGATCGACCAGGCACGGTTGGCACTGCTGACCAGCGCAATCGCGGGATCGATATCAGCCTGCGCCTGGCGCTGGGGGCGGACGGTCATCAAGTGTCCGGAAGCGTCGGTTCGCGCACATCGCGTGATGGTGGGCGGGATGCCAATGCGTCCGTGACCTATCGCCGCGACCTCAAGGATCACGTTCTGCAAAGTGTTTCTGCAACCGTCAGCAAGGATGTGTACGGGACAGGTCAGGCGGGCACGGCGGATTTCAAGACTGACCAGGTCAACGGCTCGATGCATGCGCAACGTTCTTCCTTCAACGGTCAGATCAGTGGAGGCCTGAATCTGGACAGCACCCTGGCCGTCAGTGGCAAAAACGTGGTCTTGAGCAGCCAGGCGACTAACGGGGAGGCGGGAATGATCATTGATGTCGAGAGCGACGTGGATGATATCCAGCTGCGGGCCGACGATTTTTCCGGCACCCATGCCTCGTTGCGGCCAGGACGAAACTTCATTCCTGTTTCAGCGTACAAGAACGGCACGGTCAATTTTGATTTCAACGGGACTGATGTCCCTGCGGCGGCAATCCAGCCTGCGCGTACGACCTATCACTTGAACAAGGGTGGGGTGGATTATCGCCAGGTGCGTATCCTGAAGACCGTGACGGTGATGGGGCGCCTGCTGGATGCGGGTGGAAAGCCTTTGAAAGGCCATCACGTTATCAACCACGCCAGTCGTGGCGTCAGCGAAGTCGATGGGTTCTTCTCCATGGAACTTAGCGAGAATTCTCCTACACTCGAAGTGCGGCACGACAGTCAGTTGTTATGCCAGTTCAGGCTCGATCCGGCCTCCCAGCGTCGAGAGAATGATGTGCTGATGGTAGGGGATCTGCGGTGTCATCCCGACACCTTGGCCGAAGCTGCTTATAAGTCTGAGAAAGCCAGTTGACAGGCACTTATCGAACAGCAGTCAGAACATGGCGTACACAGGACAGTCAAATGAACAAGTTAATGAGCCGCCTGGTGTTGGTATCGGCACTCGGCGGGTTTTATGCAGGTTTATCCAATGCCGCTGTATTGGAGGTCCAGGCCGAAATAAGGCCGGATCCGAGTAATCCGGGAAGCGCGCAGATTATCAATAACACTCCAGTTACCGGATACTGTACGGAGTTTCCTGCTGAATGTAACAACAGAAAGATTCGAAGCGACAGCTTTAACATCAGTTTCCAGTCGTCAGGGAGCATTCCCGTTGATCAAGCGATCCCGTTTGGTTTTCCGGCGAGATGGCGCACATTTACTGTTTCTCATTCGAGTATTCCTGGCGAAACGGCAGAGATTCAAATTCGCATTGCCGGAGTGGGAACCCGTTATCGCTTGAGTAAAAAAGCGCAAGAAATAACGGGCATGCCGATAGGTTTGCCGGTGTTTGATTATCATGCTTTTCTCTGGTCTCCCTCATGGGCTGAAGCAATTGCTCCTTGCCTGGGAGTGAACGGTACCTCCCAAGGTGCGGATGCCAATGGAACGGATTTTACCGCCTTCTGGTTGACACCTGAGCACGTTACCTCCTGCCCAAGGAGGCCAAAATTTGAAGTCCCAGGCATTTCCTTGCAAAGACTTGACGTGCACTACGAGTTGCGGGCTGTTCGACCGGAAAAATTAATGACTGGTAACTATCAGGGGTCGTATACCTATTCCATGGGTAGCGACTTCGATATGGGCAATCTGAATGCCAATGACCCTTCAATGACATTCAATTTGAACCTGGCGGTAAAACAAGACGTGAAAGTCGAAATGTCCGCCGACCGGGTCTACCTGACACCCAAGGGCGGCTGGATGGAGTGGATCACCCACGGGCGAAAACCCGAGAAGTTATTGGGAGACCTGCGGTTTTTCATTCTGAGTTCCGCGCCGTTCAAAATGGATCTCAGTTGCGAGCGTCTGGGAATTGATACTTGTTTGATCTCTAACGGTTCACATCAAGTACCGGTCGACATCAGTGTCAGCCTGCCAAGTCCCTGGGTGGATGATACGGGCCGGCCAATAGAGCGGCGTCCGCTGATATTGGGTGGCGAGGGCTTGAAAAATATAAAGGCTACAGGCTCGCCCAATCAATCGCCCAGCCTATTGCACTTTGAAGTGCCGCAAGATTCAGTGAAGGATATGCAATCCGGCAGCCGTTATCGTGGAACCGTCTATGTGACTTTCGATTCGGATATCTAATAGCAGTAGCAAAGCCTGAGGCTTACTCAGGCTGTTTTTACAGCGAGAGGCTTTACTCATGAAATATATTTATATGTCGCTGTGCACACTTTTATTCAGTATGTGCGCTCAAGCCGGACCCAGTCTGCAAATTGGTACGTTCTATGATTTTATGGGCGCTAATCAGAGTAGCTTTTTAAAGCGAATTCATAATGGCGGAACGTCGACGGCATTTGTCAAAATCGAGATCAAGGAGATTTTTTACGAAAAAAATGCCGACTCCCGTGAAGAGCCCTTGAAGATTGTCGAAGGCAGTACCCGTGATGGTCTGGTTGCCAGCCCGGCCCGACTAATCGTGCCAGCCAAGGGTACCCAGGGAACACGTCTGCTCTATACCGGTGATCGTAGTAAAGAGCGGTATTTTCGGGTTCGATTTTTACCCGTCGTCCCCGAAAAAGAAGACAAGTTTGCCGTCTCGGACACTGAGCGTGAAACTTATGAAAAAGACATGTCTGCCGGTTTCAACGTAATGGCCGGTTATGGCATGGTGTTTTTCGTTCGTCCGGCCAATACCCGTTTTGATACCAAAATAGACAACACTGCTGATCGCTACCAGTTGAAAAACTATGGCAATAGCGTCGTCGTAATCGACTCCTTCAAGGACTGTGCGGCCAAGAATGAAGATGATTGCAAGCCGACCAAAAAAGTACACTTGATTCCAGGTAATGATTTCGCGTTCGAAAAACAAGCGGGTCGAGTCTATCGCTACAACCTGATCGAAGACGAAAAGAAAACACCTGTGGTAGTGAGGAGGTAGTTAGCGCTCATGAGTCATGTTTCCCAAACCAGACGTGCAGGCAAGTGGGACATGGATTAGCGGTGGGATAGTTCGTTTTGCGTGGCCACTGTCATTTTGACTGTGGCCACGCTTGCTTTCGGGGTCTGATTACCAGTTCATGTGGCCGCTCAACCTGTGCGGATCAAGCAGCGTCATTTCGGTCCGAGAATCTTCACCAGTTTGTCCGGCGAAGGTGCGCCTTGCTGCTGTTGCAGATTACCCTTGTCGTCCATGTAGAAAATCGCCGGGGTGGCTTGCAACTCCAGCTCTTCCATCAACTGCATGTTGGCCGCGAATTTTGCCTGAATCGCTGGCGGCACTTCCTTCAGGGCCTTGAGCGAGCTGCCCTTGCCAGCGGCTTCGTGGTCCTGCAGGGCTTTTTCCGGGTCTTTGGCCGCGAGCAGTGCGGCGGATTTCCCCGGGCTGTCTTCGCGGATGATGCCCACCATGATGTGGCGCAACTGCACCTTGCCGGCCTTGACCCACGGCCGCGCCTGTTCCCAGAACATGTTGCAGTACGGGCAGTTCGGGTCACTGAACAGGTACACCACGCGCGGCGCATCCTTCTTGCCGTCACCGATCCAGTTGCTTGTTTCGAACTTGGCCCAGACTTCCTTGGCCATCGGTGCGTACACCAGTTTCTGCAATGGCGCGCTGCTCAGGTCATTGCCCTCGGCGTCATACAAATTGCCCAGCAACACGTGTTTGCCATCCGGGGTCAGGTACAGCGCCATGCCGCGGCTCTGGTATTGCGCGGCATAACCGCGCAAGCCGTCGGGGGCGTCGAACTGACCGACGATTTTCGCGCCCTTGGCCTCGATTTTCTTGATCGCATCGGGCAACTCTTCAGCCTGCACCGATGGCAGGTGCAGCAGGGCGGCGCCGAGGCTCAGGGTCAGCAGGTGGCGGAGGCGGGGCATGGCAATTTCCTTGAAGAGGTGGCGGGTACAGTGTCGAAGTTTTCCAGTGCGCGGGCCAGGCTGGCGTCCGACAACTCGCCCAGATGGCTGCCCAGCAGGCGACCTTCGGGGCTGTAGAACAGCGTAGTCGGCAATGCCATGGAACCGACGGCCTGGCTCAGACGTCCACCGCCGTCGAACAGCACGTTGGACAGGCTCAGGCCCTGGGTTTCGAGGAAGGTCGCGACGCTTTGCATGCTTTCCGCCTGATTGACGAACAGGAACGTCAGGTCCGGCCGGTGTTGCTGGGCGTTTTCCAGCACCGGCATTTCCCGGCGGCACGGCGGGCACCAGGTGGCCCAGAGGTTGATCACCAACGGGCCGCCCTTGTAGTCGGTCAATTGCACGGTTTCGCCGGCGGCATTGCGCAGGGCGATTTCCGGCAGGCGTGTGCCTTGTTCATAAATCGACAGGGAGAACGTCGCCAACAACCAGAACGCCAGGCCACTGGCCACGCCAAAGCCCAATGGTCGGCGCAAACCCGGGCGACGCCAGCCGCGATAAAGTGTGGCGAGCAAAACGACAATCACCCCCGGCCAGGCGAGGAAACCGCCATCGCGCAGGTCGATGATCTGCCACGGATCGTTGTGATAGTGCGCCCAATAGGCCGCCACGAAACCGATTCGCGCCGCCAGCATGCCCATTAGAAACAGGCTGAATAGCACCGACTCGGGGTTGTCGCCGCCACGCTTGGCCACCCGCCAGCCGACAAACGTGGCCAGCGCCAGCGCACTGATCAGTAGCAGATGATTAAGCGCGATGGCAAAGGTGCCGAGGGTGAAGGTCAGCATTAATGGGCGTCTCGGGTGTTGGTCCAGCGTTGCAGGAAGGTATCGGCATCGACCTCGCCGGTGATGCGCTGGCTGCGCCGCTCTTCACCGTCAGCGCCAATCCACAGCAGGCTCGGTGGCCCTGGCACTTTGTAACGGCCGAGCAGTTCGCGGCTGGCGGCATTGTCGGCGGTCACATCCAGTCGGAGCAAGCGCACGTCGTTCAGGGCTTGCAGGACATTGGCTTTGCCGAACACCTGCTTTTCCATGACCTTGCACGACACGCACCAGTCGGCGTAGTAGTCCAGCAGCACCCACTGGCCTTGAGCCTGTGCGGCGTCGAGTTCCCGTTGCAGTGCCTGTGGATCCTTGATGGTGGTGAAGGCATCGTGGCCAACAGACACGGCAGCCACCGCCTGGTTCGAGGCACGGAAGACCTGCAACGGCTTGAACGGATCGTCACTGCCACCGGCCGCCCCGATCACCAGCAGGCTGCCCCACAATCCGAGCAGCAACGAACTGGCGCCAAACAGGTGCGCGATACGGCCGAAACCTTCCGACTGTTTCCAGGCGCTGTAGGCCGCTATCAACAGCAGCGCACCGCACAAGCCAACCCACAGCGATTCGTCCAGCACCGGGCGCAGCATCAGCAACGCGGTGGCGAGGAACAGGAAGCCGAAGATGCCTTTGACCAGGTTCATCCAGGCACCGGGTTTGGGCATGAAGCGATTGCCGACGGTCACCAGCAACAGCAGCGGCACGCCGATACCGATGCCCATGGCGAACAGAATCAATCCGCCATGCAGCGCGTTACCGCTTTGCGCGATGTAGAGCAGGGCGCCGGCCAGCGGTGCGGTCATGCACGGGCCGACCAGCAGGCCGGACAGGGCGCCCAGCACTCCGGCGCCGATCAGACTGCCGCCGCGTTGATTGCGCGAGACGTTTTCCAGGCGATCGCGCACGGCCACCGGCAGTTGCAGTTCGAAGTAGCCGAACATCGGCAGCGCCAGCAGCACGAAAATCGCCGCGAAACTGCCCAGCAGCCAGGGGTTCTGCAACCAGGCTTGCAGGTTCGCCCCGAGGGAGGCAGCCAGGACACCCATCGCCGCATACACCAGCGCCATGCTGACCACGTAGCTGCTGGCCAGGGCGAATCCGCGTTTGGGCGTGGCGCCGCTGCCGACGATCAACCCGGCCAGAATCGGCAACATCGGTAACGAACATGGCGTGAAGGCCAGCAACAGGCCAAGGCCGAAGAACACCAGAAGGCTCCAGCCCAGCGCCCGTTGTTGCAGGTCGCTGGCCAATGCCTGGTCCGGTGCTTCGTTTGCCGCAACGGTGACCGCTTTGCCACCCAGATCGACGACCTGCGTCTGCGGCGGATAACACAATCCGGCATCGGCACAACCCTGGTAACTGACCTTGACCGTACCGCTGGCACCGGCCGGGATCTTCAGTTCAAGACCCTGGCGATAGATCTGCTGTTCACCGAAAAACTCGTCGCTGTGGGCTTCACCTTCCGGTAGCGCGGGATGCTGCGCGACAGGCAAACCGTCGAATTTCAAACGTTTCTGGTACAGGTAATAGCCGTCGGTGATCTGCCAAAAGAGCTGGGTTTCACCGGACTCCAGGCGTTCAGAGGTAAACGCGAACGCTTTATCGACCGGGAGAAACTCGGGTTTGCTATCGAATGGATTGGTTCCCGCCTGGGCCAGGCCAGCGATCATGAGGGTAAAAAGTAAAAACAGACGATGCATGGATAAGCCTTTGCCCTGTGCTATTGAGGTGCACAGTGGCGGGTGGCGATTAACCGATGATTAACCGTCCCGGCCTTGTAGCGGTGGCGCCTGCGGCATAATGTCGGCTTAATCGGTCAACGGCTTAATCAGCTTTATTTCTACGAGGCTCCCCATGCACGTACTGGTTTGCGAAGACGATGAGCTGATTGCCAGCGGCATTGTCGCCGGCCTGACCGCCCAGGGCCTGACCGTGGAACACGTCGCCACGGCGTCCGCCGCCCGGGCGATGCTCAAGGTCGCGGAGTTCGACGTCATGGTGCTCGACCTTGGCCTGCCGGACGAAGATGGCCTCAAGCTGCTGCAACAGTTGCGTCATCAAGGCCTGGAGTTGCCGGTGTTGATCCTCACCGCGCGTGATTCGGTCACCGACCGCGTCGATGGCCTGCAAGCCGGTGCCGATGATTACCTGCTCAAACCGTTCGACCTGCGTGAACTGGCGGCACGCTTGCACACGCTGTTGCGGCGGGTGGCAGGCCGCAGCGTCAACCTGATCGAGCATGGTGCCCTGACCTACGACCCGAGCAGCCGCGAAACCACGCTCGCGGGGCGGCCGGTGGACTTGTCACGCCGCGAGCAGTCGCTGCTGCAAGCCTTGTTGCACAACCGTGGCCGCGTGCTGTCCACCGAGCAACTCAAGGACAGCGTCTACGGTTTCAACGACGAGCTGGAAAGCAACGCCCTCAACGTCCATATCCATCACCTGCGGCGTAAACTCGGCAACGGCATTGTCGAGACCGTGCGCGGCCTGGGTTATCGCCTGGGGCCGGCTGATGGCGGAGAAGAATCGAAGTGATGAGTCTGCGTTTGCGCCTGAGCCTGACGCTCGGCGCCGCATTTGCGTTGATCTGGGCCCTGGCCGCGGCCTGGATGCTCAGCGATTTGCGCAATCAGATGATGTTTTCCCTCGACCAGCGCCTGGTGGCGTCGGCACGCATGGTCGCCGGCCTGATGGAGCAACTGCCGCCCGTGCCGAGCAAGGGCGAGGGCACCCACTTCAGCGCCGAACAACTGAACATTCCGGGTGGCATGGCGTGCCAGGTCAGCTCGCTGCGCGGTGAAATCCTGGCCCGCAGTCACACCGATCCGCAGCAGGCCCTGGAGGCCGAAAAACTCGGTTTTCACGATCAGATGATCGACGGTGCGCCGTGGCGCAGTTTCACGTTGGCCCGGGGCGATCTGCGCATCACCACCGCCGACCGGCAGATCGAGCGTGAAGCCTTGAACATGTCGATCCTGCTGGCCGCTTCGGTACCGGTCGGCGTGGCTTTGCTCGGGTGCCTGTGCCTGCTGTGGCTGGGCATCGGCCAGGGGTTGGCGCCGCTCAACCGCATGCGCGATGCCTTGATGCGCCGCAGCACCGACTCCCTCGAGCCCTTGCAGATCCAGCCATTGCCCAGTGAGCTGCAACCCTTGCTGGAAACCCAGAACCAGTTGCTCCAGCGCATCGGCAAGACCATCGAGCGCGAACGTCGCCTGACCGGGGACGCGGCCCACGAACTGCGCAGCCCGCTGACGGCGATCAAGACCCACCTGCAAGTGGCGCGGATGACCGACGGCAACGCTCGGGATCAGTCCCTGGCCCGGGCCGAAGAGGGCGCAGACCGCATGCACCGGACCCTCGAACAATTGCTGTTGCTGGCGCGAGTCGAGGGCAGCCTGTCGTTCGATGACGGTGTGCAATGCAATGCCGAACAAGTGGCGAAACTGGCGATCCAGGACGCGGCGAGCGGCGATCGTCAACGCATCAGGTTTCAGCTGCCGAGCAAAGTCTCCGCTGCACCTGTGCAGATGCCAGCGGTGCTGTCGATTGCCGCACTGCGCAACTTGCTCGACAACGCGCTGCGTCATACCCCGGCCGACAAAGCGGTGGAATTAAGCCTGGAAACCACCGGCAATCGTGTGCAGTTCGTGGTGCGCGACCATGGGCCGGGGATTGCCGAAGAGGATTTGCAACACCTGACCCAGCGCTTCTGGCGCAACGGCCAGAGCACAGGCTGTGGTCTGGGCCTGGCGATTGTCCAGGCCATCGTTCAGCGTTGCGGCTGCACGTTGCATTTCGATAGCCGGCCGGACGGCTTGCGGGTTGAGCTGACAATGCCGCTGCAACCGGTCTGAAAAACACCACATACCACTGTAGGAGCGAGCTCGCTCGCGATGGTCGATAACGATAACGCGTGCTTTCTGAATGCACGCGGTGTTCTTGAGTCCATCGCGAGCAGAGCTCGCTCCTACAGAGGTTTGCGTGTTACCGCCTAAATCCCTCAAGCGCTGATGCGTTTCCAGAACAGGAAAACCTTATTGAGGGGTCGAGAGATGTCAGTCGCTACCAGCCTTATCGAAGATCAGCCGGCGACGTCCGCCGAGACGCTTTATCAATTCAACGAATCACCGCTGCTGGCTCGTCAGAGCCGGCAGGAATCCAATGCCCGCAGCTATCCGCGACGCATTCCCCTGGCGCTCAAGCGCGCCAAGGGCATATATGTCGAAGACGTCGAAGGCCGCACGTTCATCGACTGCCTGGCCGGTGCCGGGACCCTGGCCCTGGGGCACAACCACCCGGTGGTGATCGAAGCCATTCAACAAGTGCTGGCCGATGAACTGCCGTTGCACACACTGGACTTGACCACACCGGTCAAGGACCGGTTCGTCCAGGATCTGTTCAGCCTGCTGCCGCCAGCCCTGGCCGCTGAAGCGAAGATCCAGTTCTGTGGCCCCACGGGCACCGACGCCGTGGAAGCCGCACTGAAATTGGTGCGTACCGCCACCGGTCGTAGCACCGTGATCTCGTTCCAGGGTGGTTATCACGGCATGAGTCAGGGCGCGTTGAGCCTGATGGGCAGCCTGGGGCCGAAAAAGCCCCTGGGCGCCTTGCTCGGCAGCGGCGTGCAGTTCATGCCGTACCCTTACGATTACCGCTGCCCGTTCGGGCTCGGCGGTGCGGCAGGGGTCAAAGCCAACCTGAGTTACCTGGAAAACCTGCTCAACGATCCCGAGGCCGGCGTGCAATTGCCGGCGGCGGTGATCGTGGAGGTGGTGCAGGGCGAGGGCGGGGTGATCCCGGCGGATCTGGACTGGTTGCGTGGCGTGCGGCGGATCACCGAGCAGGCGGGTGTCGCGCTGATCGTCGATGAAATCCAGAGTGGATTCGCCCGCACCGGCAAGATGTTCGCCTTCGAGCATGCCGGGATCATTCCCGATGTCGTGGTGATGTCCAAGGCTATCGGCGGCAGCCTGCCGCTGGCGGTGGTGGTCTACCGCGACTGGCTCGACACCTGGCTGCCGGGTGCCCATGCGGGCACGTTCCGTGGCAACCAGATGGCCATGGCTGCCGGTTGCGCGGTGATGCGTTATCTGGTCGAAAACAAAGTCTGCGAGCATGCCGCCGCGATGGGCGAGCGCCTGGCCGAGCATCTGCGCATCCTGCAACAGGACTTCCCACAACTGGGTGATATTCGTGGGCGTGGCTTGATGCTCGGCGTCGAACTGGTCGACCCGACGGGAGCGCTGGATGCCCAGGGTCATCCGCCGGCCTTCGCCCGCCTGGCACCGCTGGTGCAACGCGAATGCCTCAAGCGTGGCTTGATCCTGGAACTCGGTGGCCGCCATGGTGCAGTGGTGCGCTTCCTGCCGCCACTGGTGATCAGCGCTGCGCAAATCGATCGCGTGGCCGAGATTTTCGGCAGGGCTCTGGCCGCCGCCAGTCTTTAAATTTTCCGCCCTGCGGAACGTTCCTTCTACATGACGGCTGTGCACACAGCGCAGCCCGCCCGAAAACGATGGAGAGACACCATGACGTCAGTATTCGACCGCGAGGACATCCTCTTTCAGGTCGTGGTCAACCACGAAGAGCAATACTCGATCTGGCCCGACTACAAAGCCGTGCCACCAGGCTGGCGCACCGTGGGTAAAAGCGGGCCGAAAAAGGAGTGCCTGGCCTACATCGAAGAAACCTGGACCGACATGCGCCCATTGAGCCTGCGGCAGAAGATGGACGAGCAGGCGGCTGTGGCGCACTGAGCCGTGACGTAAAAACAAGCCCGCTGGACTGGTGACAGTCAGCGGGCTTTTTCATGCCTGGAGTTTGTGCACAGGAAATGTGTGTGCGACGCAGAACCTGTAGGAGCTGGCTTGCCAGCGATGGACGTTAACGATGACGAGTACTTGATGGATGAACGCGGTGCCTATGAGCCCATCGCTGGCAAGCCAGCTCCTACAGGATTACGCGCCGTTCAACCCCCTGATGACCAGATCCACATTCCCCTCCAGCTCCGCCACCGGATCCTCGGCATCGGTACTCAACACCACCAATCGGCTACCCGACCCGGCAATCACCGCTTTCAGCGCATCCGACGGCTGCCGGTGATGCAGCACCACGGCCACGTCATTGTCCTTGAGCGTTGTGTCCAATTGCTTGAGCGCCTCAGGTGTCCACTCGGCATCGGGGCGTGCGTCCTGGCCGATCAATTCCAGGTTGAGACTGCCGGTCAGGTAGCCGAAGTGATCGCTGAGGCTCATCACACTGAGGTTGTCTGCATTGGCCAGGCGCGCTTCGCTGTCGGCGCTGAGCTTGAGCAAACGCTGCTTGAGGGCTGCCAGGTTGGCGTCGATTTTCGGCTTGGCCTCGGGGGCCAGGCGCACCAGGTCCGCGGCCATCACATCGGCCATGCGCCCCATGTTATTGCTGGAGAACCACGGCTGACTGTTCAGCCCGTCGACCTTGTTGCCAGGCTGCAAGGCAATGCCGGGCAGGGCGCCATCCACCGGGCGGGCGGCATCGACCTCTACGATACGGATATTGCTGCGCCGGGAGATCGGGTACAGCGGGTCATCCGGCCACAGCGAGCGCAGGCCGATCACCGCGTCGGCATCGTTCGCCAGTTTGGCCAGCGCCGGGGCGCCACGCCCGGTGAAGTAGGCGGTCTGGCGACTGCCGGGCAGGTTGGCCGGCGCGGCGCGTTCGAGGCTGACGTCGGTGCCTTTGAGCAGTACTTCACCGAGACCATAAGTAATCGGCAAGGCGGCCAGCACACGCAGCGGTTTACCGCTGTCGGCGGCGAAGGTCGTGGCGGCCAACCCGCACAGGGCAACGGCGAGGGTCAGTTGGCGCAGTGAAAAAATCATTTATCCAAGGTTCCCTTTCAGGCTGGGGACGACGCCGCGCGCAAGGGCGGCCAGAGCGAAGGCAATACCGGCCACGAGGATGATCGCGGCGCCGGACGGGATTGGCAGGTCGAAGACTATCGGCGCGAGAATCCCGCACAGCGTGCTGACGGTGGCGATCAGCACCGAACACCAGAAAAAACCCTTCAGCGATTGGCTAAGCAAGCGTGCCGCTGCCGCCGGAATCACCAGCAGGGCACCGACCAGAATCGCACCGATGACCTTCACGGCGGCGACGGTGATCAACGTCACCAGAATCACGAACAGATAATCCAGGACCTTCACCGCCACCCCGCGCACCGCTGCCAGTTGCGGATTGAAGCTGGCGAGCATGATGCGGTTGTACAAAGGCAACGCCAGGGCCATTACCAGCGAACCCACGATGGCCAGTACCAGCAGGTCGTTGCCGTTGACCGTCAGCACCGAGCCGAACAGCACGTTTTCCAGAATGTGTACGTTGATCTTGCCCGCCAGAATCAACAGCAGGCTCGCACCCAGGGCCAGCGACACCGAGAGAAACACGCCGATCAAGGTGTCCGGCGCCAGGCCGGTGCGGTTGCGCAGGTAGTTGAGCAGGATGCCGAACAGCAGGCAGTAGCCGAACAGGCTGCCGTAAGGCCCGGTGTAGGGTTCGCCAAGCAGGATGCCGATGGCCACGCCGGTCAACGCGGCATGGCCGACGGCTTCGGAGAAAAACGCGAAGCGCTTGACCACCACCAGTGTGCCCAGACCTCCCAGCACCGGGCCGATCAGCAGTCCGGCGAGCAATGCGTTGACCACGAACCCATAGGCCAACGCCTCGGGCAGATAACCCGACGACGCCCAGCCCTGGACCATCAGGCGAAAAGCTTCGTAACTCATCAGGCAAGGCTCCGGGGATGGGTCGAGAACAGCGTCAACAAACGCTCCGGTGTCAGCGCCTGTTGCGGCGTGGCGTCGAACAGCACCCGGCGATTGAGCCCGGTGACGTGATCGGCCAGGCGTCCGACCGCTTCCAGATCGTGCTCGATCCACAGCACGGTGATACCCGCCGCACGCCAGTCACCGAGCAATCGTTCGAACACCTGAATGCCGGCCTCATCGAGGGCGGACATCGGTTCGTCGAGCACTAGCAATTGCGGAGGCGGGATAAGACCCTGGGCTAGCAACACCCGTTGCCGTTCGCCCCCGGACAGCGCGCCCATGCGGCGCTTGCGCTTGTCCTGCATGCCGACCCGTTCAAGAGCCTCGCCAATCGCCGCCGCGTAGTGTTTGCTCAAACCGAGAAACGCCGGACGGCGCTGGCACATGGCGGCCATGAAGTCGTCGACGGTCATCGGCAAACCCCGGTCGAACTCCAGCGCCTGCGGCACGTAGCCGATGGTGCCGGGTTCGCCCGGCCACTGCAGGCTCAAGCGGCCCTGGTGGGGCATTTGCCCGAGCAGGGTCTTGATCAGCGAGCTCTTGCCGCCGCCGTTGGGACCGACCAGTGCGTGCACGCTGCCGGGCCGGACTTGAAATGTCACGTTGTCGAGGATCGTCGTGCGCCCGAGCGTCAGGCTGACTTCGGCAAAATCCAGGGTCGGCCCGGGAACCTGTGGGAGCGGGCTTGCTCGCGAAAGCGGTGCGTCATTTGACGATAATGTTGACTGACTGGACGCCTTCGCGAGCAAGCCCGCTCCCACAGGGTATTCGGCGCTTGCGGTGATGAACGTTTCTTTCGATGTCATGCGCCCGACTCCTGAATCGCCCGCACCACGGTATCGAGGTTGCCGGTCATTTCTTTTTCGTACTTGTCGGCGGCGTATTCGCCGTAGGAAATGTGCGACAGCGGATACAACTTCACGCCGGATTCGCGCTGGATGGTGTCGACGTAAGTGGAGGGAAAGTCCATCTCCGAGAAGATCACCTTCACATCCAGCTCACGCAGTTGATCGATGGTTTTTTTCAACTGGCTCGGGCTCGGTTCGATGCCATGGGCCGGTTCGACCACGGCTGTCACTTCCAGGCCGAATTCACGCAGCAGGTAGTCGTAGGCCGCATGCACCGTGGCCACCCGCAGTTCGGCGTTCGGTGCCTGGGTCAGTTTGGCCAGGGCGTCGGCGCGCATCTTGCGCAGGCGCTTGCCGTAGGCGCGGGCGTTTTCGGTATAGGTCCCGGCATTCGCCGGGTCGAGCTTGCCCAGCTCCCGGGCGATGTTGTTGACCTGGGCAATCGAGGCGCTGATCGACAGGAAGGTGTGCGGGTTCACCACTTTGCCGGCACCGCGTGCGGCAATGCCGGTGGCAGCCAGCAGCGGCACGTTTTCGTTGGCTTCGATCACCGGGACGTTCGGGGTTTCGCTGGCGGCGATCATGCGGTCGGCGAAATCATCATGGCCGACGCCGTTGAGCACGATCACGTCCAGCCCGCTGATGCGCTTGATGTCTTCGGCGCGGGGTTCGTAGGCATGCGGGTTGAAACCGGCCGGAATCAGCGGCACAACGTCAGCCTTGTCGCCGACGATGTTCGCTACATAACTGTAATAAGGGTGCAGGGTGATGCCGATGCGCAGGCGCTTGGCCTCATCGGCGCTGGCCAGTGATGGCAGCAGGCAAGCCAGCAGGCCCGCCAGCAGCAGTCGCAGGAAAGAGCGTTGAGTTGAAATAGGCATGGGAAAGCAGTCTTCTCTCGGGTGAGGGCGAGTGATCAGTGCCGGTGCTGGCGGGTCACACCGGCATCGAATTGCGCGATGACCTGCTGCCAGCCGGCGCTTTCGAGCGCGGCGTCGCTGAGGTCGGCCGGAGCCGTGAGCGTGTCGGCACGGTTGAGCCAGATGTCCGGTGCGGCATCGGTGGCGGTCAAGCGCATCAGGAATGAACCAGCGACCGTCGGCGTCTGGCTCTGGCCGAAGTAGGCCTTGGCGTTGAGCAATTGCCAGGCATGGCCACCACGGCTGATAGAACTGGCATCCTGGGCAAACGGGGCAAAACCTTCCTCGGCGAGAGCCTCCGGAGTCGGCAGCGTTTGCTGCTCCTGGCGCAGCAGATGGATCTCGTCCAGCGTCACCCGCAAATCGGCGTAGATGCCTTGCTCGGAAGCGCTGAGGTCACGGCGCGCATCCAGTTGATGGCTGCTGACGCTGTGCACCTCATGGGATTCACCACGCCAGATCACGACCGAACCGGCCACCGCCAAAATAATCAGGCACAGCAGCATAACGTAGAGGGTTTCGTGACCGGCCCCGGCCGGGCGCACGACTTGGATCGCTGGAGTGCTCATGGCGCCTCGATGTCCGCTTGGTCAATTTCCACGACGTGGCCGGGGCCGGCATCGAACAGCACATAGAACTCGGCGCCAGGCTTCTTGAAGGTCAGGGTCGAGTCGGCACCAAGCTTGCCCGGCACCAGAATGGTTTCGTCGTAGCCGATCACATCGAGGGTCACGCCCGGCGCGCCGCTGCCGTCGGAAAAACCGCCGGTGCACTTGATCTGTTCGGCGTCGATGGCCTTGCATTCGCACATCGGGTTGTGGGCCAGGGCGCTGGCGCTGAAGCCGGCGCAGAGCACCAGCAACATGGCTTTGAGTGGGCGAAGAGGGGGGATCATGGTTTGCCTCCTTGTTTGTTCAGCCAGGCGATGGTGGCGGGGGAGGCCTGGCTCAAAGGAATGGATGCCTGATGCATGGCGCCGTCCCAGCCTTCCATGGTGATCCACAGTTCGGCGTCGGCCGTGGTCTTCTCCGGGACGGGCAATGACGCGCCCATGCGGTACGGCGCGCCGAAGAAAATCACCCCGGCCGCGCGCAGGCTGCGGGGCTTGCCGATGCGCAGGTACGTGGCCTTGACCTGCCCGATACAGGCATCGCACAGCGCTGCGTTGAAGCCCTTCATGTAGCCAGCCGGGCCATCGGGCATGGGCGCGGCGTTGCGCAATTCCGCCAGGCGCAGGCTCCATGGACCGACCTGGACTTCACCGACTTCCCGTTCGCCAAGACCACTGTCGCCACGCATCAGCGCCTCGTCGGCGAAGTACTTGGGCATGAAACCGAGTGGAATCAGCAGCAACAGGACGTTCAGGTGAAAGCGCCATTTGTTCCAGAGCACGCTCAGGCGCGAGGGTTGTGCGATCGCAGTGACTTTGCTCACAGGCTGACCTCCGACGCTTCGTTGCGGGTGGCCGGTTGCGCCGTGGTGCCGCGCTGTTTCTTGTTGCCGCGCTTGAAGGCATTGGCCGTGGCCAGTGCCGTGCGCTTGGTCCAGATCAGCAAACCGCTGAGCACCATCATGCTCAGCAGCAGGCCGAAGAACGCCCAGATCAGCTTGATCCACAGGCCGCCGAAGTCGCCGGTGTGCAGCGGGCGCATGGACTCGGTGACGAACTCCAGGGTCGAACGGTCCGAAATCAGGCGCGAGGCAGCGATTTCGCCGTTGTACGGGTTGAGGGTGGCGGTCTGGAACATCAGCGGATACCAACCGCGTCCGCCGACATCCAGATGGCTGTAGGCATTGCCCGGCAGGCTGACGAAACTGGCCTCCAGCCCGGAGATTTCCTGCGTGGCGATTTCAATCGCGCGATCAAGGTCGATGCGCGGCGCAGGCGAGCCATCGGGCGACAGCGGCACCGCTTCGCGGGACATCGCCGGGATGATCTTTTCGGTGGAAATGGAAATCTGGTTATCGGACAGCAATGCCTGGATCAGGAACCAGGTGCCGGTGATGGAAATCACCGCGATGAACCAGATCGACCAGATGCCGCTCAAGCGGTGAAAGTCGCCCCAGAAAATTCGCGCGCCGTGGCGAATCCGCAGGGTCGGGCGGAAAAAGCCTTTCCAGAAGCGTTTGTAGACCACCAGCCCGGTGATCAGCGACGCCAGCAATGGCAAGCCGAGAAACGATACCAGGTACCAGCCCCAGCTATAGCCATTGGTGAACGGCACCAGCCACCAGGCGTGCAGGGCTCGGGTAAAGGCACGGAAGTTGAATTCCGGCGCGACACCCTGGATCACGCCGCTGTACGGATTGACATAAATCACCACCGAGCGCCCGTCGGGGTAGCTGACTTCGACATCCAGGGCGAAGTGCGACTCGTCAGGGCGGCTGATGCTCTGCACCACGGTCTGCGGTTCAGCCTTGCTGATGGCTTCGATGACCTGCTGATAGCTGAGCAGTGGTGCATCGTCCGAGGGCTGGCTGGCGCGCATTTGCGGGTTGGCCAGCCAGACGATTTCCTGGCTGATCACCGCCAGGGTGCCGGTCACACAGACGATCAGCACGAAAAACCAGATCGGCAGCGCCAGCCAGCTATGGACCAGGAACCAGATTTTTGAACGGGACTTCTTTGACATGTTGGAGGTCTTGCCTGGATGAGAGGCTGCTCGGCTGCGGGCTTCGCAGGGATGAGCGCCCTGAAGGTCCAGTCGTGGCTTTTGCCTACGCGAGAGGACTGCATCTATGTAGGACGGATGAGCAGGGGAAATCCCGAAAGGGGAAATGAAAGAAAATGTTTCGCGAAAGGCCGAGAGGCCGGGCAACCTGCGCAGGATTTACATTCACTGGAGATCAAACGGTGGGAGCGGGCTTGCTCGCGAAGGCGGTGTGTCAGTCAACATATCTATTGGATGTGCCGGCCTCATCGCGGGCAAGCCCGCTCCCACAGGGGCCTTGAGTGGCCACAGATCCAGCGTAGGAGTGGGAGCGAACCTGCTCGCGATGAGGGCCGAGAGGCTAAGGATGGTTTCAACCCTGACTGAACATTTCCTTCGCCCGTTGCTCGATCTGTTGCTGGGTCAAGTCTTCCTTGCGCGTGGCCAGGAACCACAGGTGCCCGTAGGGATCCTTCAACGTGCCGGTGCGGTCGCCGTAGAATTGATCCTTGACCTCCGATACCACGGTTGCGCCGGCATCGATGGCCTGTTTGTAGGACTTGTCGACATCTGTCACGTACAGATGCAGACCCACGGACGGTGATTTGTCCGGATTGCTCAGCGGCCCTTGATCGCACGGTGTGCCCAGCATGATCGGGCAATCGCCGATACGCAGTTCGGCGTGACCGACACCGCCATCGGGCATGTTCAGGCGCATGACTTCAATGGCGCCGAAGGCTTTTTTGTAGAAGGCGATGGCGTCGGCGGCCTTGCTGATGCCCAGATAGGGGGTGATGCTGTGATACCCCTCTGGAATGGGTTTGACGCTCATGATGGATCTCCCTGTTCTTGTAGTGTGAATGGAAAGTGCCTGTGCCGTTGTGCGGCCGAATAAATATAGGCCAGCCTCTTTCCCCTCACCGAGCGCCCGACGAGCAGCAACGCCATATAAGTGCCATCAGGCAGGCTCCGGCCAGTGCGCTCCCGGCCCGCGTTCTCCCGGCACATCGCCTGCGTTGCAGTCCGGTGGACCAGTGCTGATCAGGGCAATGATCGCCATTTCCTGATAGCCACTATTGAAAGCGTTGATTTCTGCTGCCCGGGAGGCGCGGGTAGCCTGTGTTCATTGCCTCGAACCCAGTCGCCAGGACGCCAAAATGAAACCGATGATCGCCACTTTGCTGATGCTCGCCGTCTCCGTACTCGCCGGATGTGCCAGCCATGTTTCCCCGGAGCTTCGCCCTTACACGGCTGAAGAAAGCAGGGAACTGGCGCTGGAAGCGTTGAACCGCCGCGGGTTGTCCTTCGACGAGTACCACGCGAAAAAAGCCGAACTGCTCGGCCAGCCGAAAAAATCGTTCGGCTTCGACAACCAGGGTGAAATGAACGCCGGGCGATCTGTACAGCTTCACGGTCGTCCAAGCTGAGGCGAAACTGTACTGGTCCAAGTTTCGCGTAACTGTCCATGGGTTTCGCCCAAGGTGTGCGATAGGGTCAACACCTGACCGACCCTGACGGACTACCACCCATGACGCTCTCACTCGACCTGCTGCTGGGCTTCGCCCTGTTCGCTCTCGTCACCTCGATCACACCCGGCCCGAACAACACCATGTTGCTGGCATCCGGGGTGAACTTCGGTTTCAACCGCACGATTCCGCACATGCTGGGCATCACTTGTGGCTTCTTTGTACTGGTGGTGGCAGTCGGGTTTGGCCTGGGTGCGGTGTTCCAGACTTACCCTTTGCTCTACACCGTGCTGCGCTATGTGGGGGCGGCATATTTGCTGTACCTGGCGTGGAAAATCGCCCATTCCGGGCCGATCTCGGAGAGTCAGCAGAGCGAGGCGAAACCGATCAGTTATCTGGGCGCCGCCGCGTTCCAGTGGGTCAATCCCAAGGCCTGGATCATGGCCATTGGCGCCATCAGCACCTACACGCCGATGCAGGGTTACTTCACCAATGTGATCGTGATTGCGGCGGTTTTTGCCATCATCAACCTGCCGAGCGTCGGTGTCTGGGCCGCTTGCGGCACGCTGTTGCGCAACGTTCTGAAGGATCGCCGCTGGCTGCGCCTGTTCAATTGGGGCATGGCCGCGCTGCTTGTTGGTTCGCTGTATCCGCTGATGCTCGAAAGCTTTAGCTGACGCATTGCTTCAACCGGTTGCCCGATGCCTGTTAAGCTGACTTTTCAGGAGCGTTCCTACGCACTATTAAATGAAGTAGTCCTTCTTTAACGGCATCCGATCAGGTATTGGTAACGTTCTGAAAACAGCGCGCAGCTCACAAGGCTGCGCTTTGCCGTTTACAGTCACGAGCTTCCTGATCCCGGAACACGCTCTGCGAGTCCTTTATGAATAAACGTCCGTTGTATTTCGATTACGCCGCCACCACGCCGGTGGATGAGCGGGTCATCAAGGTGATGGTCGAGTGTCTGGGCTTTACCGGCAATTTCGGCAACCCGGCCTCAAGTTCCCACGTCTTCGGCCAGCAGGCCCGGCAATCGGTAGAGCAAGCACGACGCCAGGTCGCCGAACTGGTCGGTGCGACGCCTGAGCAGATCGTCTGGACCTCAGGCGCCACCGAATCCAACAACCTCGCGCTCAAGGGCGTGACCCAGGCCCGCGGTACTGGCGGCGGCCATATCATCACCAGCCAGATCGAACACAAGGCCATTCTCGATACCGCCAGGCAACTGCAGGATGCCGGTGTAGCCGTGACCTATCTGGTGCCGGACGCCGAAGGGCTGATCACCGCGCAAGCGGTCAGCGAAGCCATGCGCGAGGACACCTTCCTGGTGTCGCTGATGCTGGTCAACAACGAACTGGGTACGCTCAACGATATTCCCGCCATCGGCCAGGTGGTGCGTGACCGCGGGGCGTTGTTCCATGTCGACGCCGCACAGGGCGCGGGCAAAGTGGCGATCGACCTCGCGCAGTGGCCGGTGGACCTGATGTCGTTTTCTGCGCACAAGCTCTATGGCCCCAAAGGCATCGGTGCGTTGTACGTCGGTCCGCGTGCACAACAACGATTGCAGGCACAGATCCATGGCGGCGGGCATGAGGGCGGTTTGCGTTCCGGTACCCTGGCGACCCACCAGATCGTGGCCATGGGGTCGGCATTCGCGCTGGCGGCAGCGTCCTTCGATGAAGAGAAAGCCGTCATCGAGCGTTTGCGTGAACGTTTGCTCGAGCAATTGCACAGCATTCCCGGCGTGCGTCTCAACGGCAGCCCGACCCGGCGCATTCCCCATACCCTGAGCCTGACCTTCAGTGAAGGCGAGTTCAACCCGGCAGCGTTGCTGGCCTCGATCGCGTTTTCCGCGACCTCGGCCTGCAATTCCGCGAGCAATGCCCCATCCCATGTACTGCTGGCCCTGGGGCA
Source organism: Pseudomonas sp. WT-JTC (assembly GCF_056711565.1). NCBI lineage: Bacteria > Pseudomonadati > Pseudomonadota > Gammaproteobacteria > Pseudomonadales > Pseudomonadaceae > Pseudomonas > Pseudomonas sp. WT-JTC. The sequence goes on along the minus strand of NZ_CM160042.1, from coordinate 4,808,627 downwards.
TGACGCCCGCTCGGCCAGTCGCACCATCCGCTTGAGCCTCGGGCGTTTCACCACCGAGCAGGATATCGACCAGGCGGTTCAACTGATCAAGGCAGCCTGCGCCAGTGCTCCGGCATTCTGGCAGTAGGGCGACGAAGCGCCGACGTTGATCGGCACTCAACAATAATGATGAAGTGGTTAGCAGGAGACACGATGAATACGCAGCTTTCGACCAATGGATCGGTGCCCCAGCGCCTGGCGCAAACCCGCGAACTGATGAGCCGGGAGGGCATTCACGCCTTGCTGGTGCCGTCGGCCGACCCACACCTGTCCGAATACCTGCCGGGTTACTGGCAGGGGCGCCAGTGGTTGTCGGGTTTCCATGGTTCGGTCGGCACCTTGATCGTGACCCCGGATTTTGCCGGCGTCTGGGCCGACAGCCGTTATTGGGAGCAGGCGACCAAGGAACTCAAGGGCAGCGGTATTGATCTGGTCAAGCTGCAACCGGGTCAACCCGGGCCACTGGAATGGCTGGCCGAGCAAACTCCGGAAGGTGGCGTGGTCGCGGTCGATGGCGCGGTCATGGCCGTGGCTTCGGCACGGACCCTGGGCGGTAAACTTGAAGAGCGTGGTGCCCGTCTGCGCACCGACATCGACCTGTTGAGCGGAGTCTGGAGCGACCGCCCAAGCCTGCCGGACGAGCCGATCTATCAGCACTTGCCACCACAGGCGACCGTTGGCCGTGGCGAAAAACTCGCCAAACTGCGTGAAACCCTCAAGGCGAAGGGGGCCGACTGGCATTTCATCGCCACCCTCGATGACATCGCCTGGCTGTTCAATCTGCGTGGCGGCGACGTGTCGTTCAACCCGGTGTTTGTTTCTTTCGCCCTGATCAATCAGCAACAGGCCACGCTGTTTGTCGCCTTGAGCAAAGTCAGCGCCGAGTTGCGTGCAATCCTCGAACAGGACGGTGTGACCTTGCGCGATTACAGCGAAGTCGCTGCCGCACTGCGCGCCGTGCCGAGCGGCGCGAGCTTGCAAGTCGACCCGGCGCGGGTCACGGCGGGGTTGCTGGACAACCTCGACAGCGGGGTGAAACTGCTCGAAGGCCTGAACCCGACGACCCTGGCCAAATCGCAAAAAAGCCTGGCCGATGCCGAGCACATCCGTCAGGCCATGGAACAGGACGGCGCAGCGCTGTGCGAATTCTTCGCCTGGCTCGACTCGGCGCTGGGCCGCGAGCGCATCACCGAACTGACCATCGACGAAAAACTCACCGCCGCCCGTGAGCGTCGTCCGGATTATGTGTCGCTGAGTTTCAACACCATCGCCGCGTTCAACGCCAATGGCGCGATGCCGCACTACCACGCGACCGAAGAAGAACACGCGGTAATCGAAGGGGACGGTCTGCTGTTGATCGACTCCGGCGGCCAGTACCTGGGCGGCACCACCGACATCACGCGGATGGTTGCGGTGGGCACGCCGACCGACGAGCAAAAACGCGACTGCACTCGCGTGCTCAAGGGCGTGATTGCCTTGTCTCGCGCGCAATTCCCCAAAGGCATTCTGTCGCCGCTGCTCGATGCCATCGCCCGCGCGCCGATCTGGGCGGAAAGTGTCGACTATGGTCACGGCACCGGTCATGGCGTCGGTTACTTCCTGAACGTCCACGAAGGTCCGCAAGTCATCGCCTATCAGGCCGCACCTGCACCGCAAACCGCGATGCAACCCGGCATGATCACGTCCATTGAGCCGGGCACCTATCGTCCGGGTCGTTGGGGGGTGCGCATTGAAAACCTGGCGATGAACCGTGAGGCGGGCAAAAGCGAATTCGGCGAGTTCCTGAAGTTCGAAACGCTGACCCTGTGCCCGATCGACACGCGTTGCCTGGAAACATCGCTGTTGTCCGAGGAGGAGAAGCAGTGGTTCAACGCTTACCACGCCGAAGTGCGCGAACGCTTGAGCCCGCTGGTCGAAGGTGCCGCACTGGAGTGGCTGAACACCCGCACCGCGGCTATCTGATGTGAAGCTCAGGCGCTTTTTCCAGCGCCTGAGCCATATAGTCGACAAAGGCTTTGACCCTGGCGGATTGGCGACGATTCGCCGGGGATACGGCGTGTATCGGCAGCGACAGCGTGCTGTAATCCTGCAAAATCGCGATCACCCGGCCAGCGATCAGGTCTTCGCTGAATAGCCACACCGGTGACAACGCAATTCCCAATCCCCCCAGCACCAGTTCACGGATCGCCTCGGAGTTGTTGCTCTGTGCATTGCCCTTGATCCGCACTTCGTGGCGTTGGGCGTCTTTTGTGTACACCCACAGGTTATGATTGCTCAGCAGGTTGAACATCAGGCAATTGTGCCCGCTCAGTTCCTGTGGTGTTTGCGGTTGGCCGTATTGCCTGAGGTAGTCAGGTGATGCGACGGTCACCCGATGGGTCGTGCCAACAAGGCGAGCGATCAGGCCACTGTCGTTCAGGGCACCGATCCGGAACGTGACATCCAGCCCTTCGCTGACCAGATCCTGGTTTTGATCGCTCAGTTGCAGGTCTATCTGAACCTCAGGGTAGTGTTTGAGAAAGTCCGGCAACCGAGGGGCGATCTGCAAGCGGCCGAAACTCACCGACGAGCCGATTTTCAACGGCCCGGCGACTTTTTCGCGACCGGACTGGAAGCTATGTTCCGCCGCGTCCACGGCGGCGAGGATGATCCGGCATTCGTTGTAATAGCGCTGACCTTCATCCGTCAGGGATAACTTGCGGGTGCTGCGGGCAATCAGCTTTCCCCCCAATCGGGTTTCCAGCGCCTGCAGCACTTTGCTGATGGTCGGCTGGCTGGTCTGCATCTCCCGGGCAACGGCAGAAAAACTGCCCCGTTCGACCACTCGCACGAAAATCGCCATTGCGGTGAGTTTGTCCACGGGATTCCTCATTGATGCTGTATCGGCATGGTCACTATAGCGATATGGCGTCTTATCGGCATGAATTGGGCGAGGCAAGATTGATCCTGTATTCACTTCTGATGGGACATGGCGAAATGACTGACACACTGAATATGCGCGCGATGATGGTCGACTCGGCCAATGCGCCGTTACGTTTGGTTTCCATTGCGCGTCCGGTGCCGCAGGCGGGGCAGGTATTGGTCAAGATCAAGGCCAGCGGTGTGAATCCGCTGGATGGCAAAATCCGCTCGGGGCAAGCAGCCCATGCAGGTCAGCCATTGCCGGCGATAGTGGGGATGGATCTGGCCGGGACCGTAGAGGCGCTGGGAGAGGGCGTCAGTGGCTGGCTTGCGGGAGATGAGGTGTACGCCATGGCCACCGGTATTGGTGGAATTCAAGGCTCATTGGCCGAATACGCGGCGGTCGATGCGCGACTGTTGGCACGTAAGCCGTACAACCTGAGCATGCGTGAGGCTGCCGGTTTGCCGCTGGTGCTGATCACCGCTTGGGAAGGTCTGGTGGACCGGGCTCGCGTGCGACCCGGGCAGAAGGTATTGATTCATGGCGGTGCCGGTGGCGTCGGACATGTCGCTGTGCAAATCGCCCGCGCTTTTGGCGCTGAGGTTTTTGCCACGGGCTCGGCCGGGCAGCAATCGATCATCGAAGGGTTCGGTGCAACATTTATCGATTATCGCAAAGCTTCGGTCGAAGACTATGTGGCGCAACATACGGCCGGTGAGGGTTTCGACATTGTCTATGACACAGTGGGAGGCGAAACCCTGGATGCGTCATTCAAGGCTGCCCGGATGTATCACGGTCATGTGCTCAGTTGCCTGGGCTGGGGGCAGCACAGCCTGGCACCGCTTTCCTTTCGCGGGGCGACTTATTCCGGTGTCTTCACTTTGCTGCCGCTCCTGACGGGGCGGGGGCGTGAACATCACGGCGAGATTCTGCGCGAGGCGGCACGGTTGATAGAGGCGGGTAAGCTCGTACCTTTGCTTGACCCGCACCCGTTCACTTTGCAAACCGCAGAAGCCGCCCATGCACTGCTCTTGTCGGGAGCGGCAAAGGGGCGGTTGGTGGTCGAGATTTAACTCAAGGCTTCAAGCACGAAGTCCAGTCGATCCTGGCCGAAGTACAGCTGGTTGTCGACAAACATGCTTGGGGCTCCGAATACGCCTCGCTCTACGGCTTTTTCGGTGTTGTCCTTGAGCAGGGCTTTGACTTCCTCATCGGCGGTCAGTGCCAGGACCTCTTGTGGATCGAAACCGTTTTCGCTGAGCACTGCCGCGACGGTTGCCGGTTCATCCAGGCTGCGGCCGTCGACCCAAATGGCCTTGAACAGGCAATCGATGAAGGCGGCAAAGCGGTCAGGGTGGCGCAACTGCATGCCTGTTACAGCGCGCATGAGCATCAAGGTGTTGATCGGGAAGTGGGGATTGAATTTCAGAGGCACGCCATAGCGTTTGGCGTAGCGGTCCAGATCCTGAAACATGTAGCGGCCCTTGGCCGGTACCGTCACCGGAGAGGCATTGCCAGTGGCTTTGAACACTCCGCCCAGCAAGAGTGGAATGTAGATCAACCGGGTGTCGGTCTGTGCGCAGATCTTCGGTAGCTGGGTGTAGGCCAGATAGGTGGCGGGACTGCCGAGGTCGAAGTAGAACTCCACGGTTTTGCTCATGTTCAAGGCTCTCCTCTTATTGTTGTGTCGCAGAAGTTACCAGCGTTCGCTCCAGGGGCGAAGGTCCAGCTCGAAGGTCCAGGCATCGCGGGGCTGGCTGTGCAGGTACCAGTAGTTTTCGGCGATATGCTCGGGATTGAGGATGCCATCCTGATCCTTGGTGGCGTATTTCTCGGGGAAACTTTCACGAATGAAGTCGGTATCGATGGCGCCGTCGACGACGATATGGGCAACGTGAATATTCATCGGCCCGAGCTCTCGGGCCATGCTTTGCGCCAGTGCACGAATGCCGTGTTTGGCTCCCGCAAATGCGGCGAACCCGGCAGCGCCGCGCATGCCTGCGGTGGCGCCGGTGAACAGGATAGTGCCCCGCTGGCGCTTGGCCATGCGCTTGGCGACTTCACGCGCGTTGAGAAAACCGGAAAAACAGGCCATTTCCCAGATCTTGAAATACTTGCGGGCGGTTTCTTCGAGAATGCTGCACGGCACGTTGGCGCCGATATTGAAGACGAATGCTTCGATGGGGCCGACCTGGTCTTCGATCTGCTCGACCAGCGCGATCACGTCTTCCTCCTTGCGTGCATCGCAGGCAAAACCGTGGGCCTCGCCACCATCAGCCTTGATGGCATCCACCAGTGGCTGGAGTTTGTCCACACTGCGGCGGGTGACGCAGGCGACAAAACCTTCCTGGGCAAAACGCTTGGCAATGGCGCCGCCCGTGGCATCACCTGCACCGACGACCAGTACGACCTTCTTGTTATTCATGGGTGGATCCCTTATTGGTAAACGATCGTTAACTAAACGAACGTTATGCTACGATTCGACAGACGTCAAGGTGAGCAATTTCAGGAGAAGGGCAATGCGTTATTCGGCCAGTCACAAGCTGGAAACCAGGCAAAAGCTGCTGGAAAGCAGTGCGGTATCGGCCAAGAAGTCCGGATTTTCTACGGTGGGCGTGGACGGCCTGATGAAGGCGATTGGCTTGAGTGGCGGCGCCTTCTACAGCCACTTCTCGTCGAAAGACGAGTTGTTCGCAACCATTGTCGAACGTGAGTTGGGGCAAAGTCTGGCGCGACTGGGGGAAGGGCAGGACCGTGACAAGCTTGAGCGCTGCTTGAAACTGTACCTGAGCATGTCTCACGTCGAGAATCCGGAAACCGGTTGTGCATTACCGGCATTGGGGGCGGAAATTGCCCGTTCCGACGTGACTGTCCGCCAACAGGCAGAGCACTGGATTTGTCGGCTTCAGGAAAGTTGGGCGGGTGTTCTGCAAAGCGACAGCCTGGCGTGGGCGATTCTGTCGCAATGTATTGGCGCGCTGGTCGTAGCGCGCATGCTGGCTAGCCCGGATATCCAACGCACAGTGCTGAAGTCCAGCTACGAGGAAATTGGCCGTCAGATCGCAAGTCCGAGAACCTGACGCGACGGCCCTGCCTATTTGCAGATGACAATCATGCTGCGGCTGGTATATCCCGCAGGATTGAGGCCAAACGGATAATCGCCGGGCTCTTCCACGGCATCTCCCG
>NZ_CM160042.1:115000-4797500 GCF_056711565.1 Pseudomonas sp. WT-JTC | reverse complement strand
AGTCGAGTCGGCCTGCGCGGAAGATGTAACGGGGCTCAAACCATACACCGAAGCTACGGGTATCACGCAAGTGATGCGGTAGAGGAGCGTTCTGTAAGCCTGTGAAGGTGAGTTGAGAAGCTTGCTGGAGGTATCAGAAGTGCGAATGCTGACATGAGTAACGACAATGGGTGTGAAAAACACCCACGCCGAAAGACCAAGGTTTCCTGCGCAACGTTAATCGACGCAGGGTTAGTCGGTCCCTAAGGCGAGGCTGAAAAGCGTAGTCGATGGAAAACAGGTTAATATTCCTGTACTTCTGGTTATTGCGATGGAGGGACGGAGAAGGCTAGGCCAGCTTGGCGTTGGTTGTCCAAGTTTAAGGTGGTAGGCTGAGATCTTAGGTAAATCCGGGATCTTAAGGCCGAGAGCTGATGACGAGTTACCCTTTGGGTGACGAAGTGGTTGATGCCATGCTTCCAAGAAAAGCTTCTAAGCTTCAGGTAACCAGGAACCGTACCCCAAACCGACACAGGTGGTTGGGTAGAGAATACCAAGGCGCTTGAGAGAACTCGGGTGAAGGAACTAGGCAAAATGGCACCGTAACTTCGGGAGAAGGTGCGCCGGTGAGGGTGAAGCATTTACTGCGTAAGCCCACGCCGGTCGAAGATACCAGGCCGCTGCGACTGTTTATTAAAAACACAGCACTCTGCAAACACGAAAGTGGACGTATAGGGTGTGACGCCTGCCCGGTGCCGGAAGGTTAATTGATGGGGTTAGCTAACGCGAAGCTCTTGATCGAAGCCCCGGTAAACGGCGGCCGTAACTATAACGGTCCTAAGGTAGCGAAATTCCTTGTCGGGTAAGTTCCGACCTGCACGAATGGCGTAACGATGGCGGCGCTGTCTCCACCCGAGACTCAGTGAAATTGAAATCGCTGTGAAGATGCAGTGTATCCGCGGCTAGACGGAAAGACCCCGTGAACCTTTACTATAGCTTTGCACTGGACTTTGAATTTGCTTGTGTAGGATAGGTGGGAGGCTTTGAAGCGTGGACGCCAGTTCGCGTGGAGCCATCCTTGAAATACCACCCTGGCAACTTTGAGGTTCTAACTCAGGTCCGTTATCCGGATCGAGGACAGTGTATGGTGGGTAGTTTGACTGGGGCGGTCTCCTCCTAAAGAGTAACGGAGGAGTACGAAGGTGCGCTCAGACCGGTCGGAAATCGGTCGTAGAGTATAAAGGCAAAAGCGCGCTTGACTGCGAGACAGACACGTCGAGCAGGTACGAAAGTAGGTCTTAGTGATCCGGTGGTTCTGTATGGAAGGGCCATCGCTCAACGGATAAAAGGTACTCCGGGGATAACAGGCTGATACCGCCCAAGAGTTCATATCGACGGCGGTGTTTGGCACCTCGATGTCGGCTCATCACATCCTGGGGCTGAAGCCGGTCCCAAGGGTATGGCTGTTCGCCATTTAAAGTGGTACGCGAGCTGGGTTTAGAACGTCGTGAGACAGTTCGGTCCCTATCTGCCGTGGACGTTTGAGATTTGAGAGGGGCTGCTCCTAGTACGAGAGGACCGGAGTGGACGAACCTCTGGTGTTCCGGTTGTCACGCCAGTGGCATTGCCGGGTAGCTATGTTCGGAAAAGATAACCGCTGAAAGCATCTAAGCGGGAAACTTGCCTCAAGATGAGATCTCACTGGAGCCTTGAGCTCCCTGAAGGGCCGTCGAAGACTACGACGTTGATAGGTTGGGTGTGTAAGCGCTGTGAGGCGTTGAGCTAACCAATACTAATTGCCCGTGAGGCTTGACCATATAACACCCAAGCAATTTGACTACTCGAAAGAGCATCAGATTGCGGTGTGTGAAGACGAAAGAACCGAAAGTTCGACGCTCACAAAACACCGATTTCCATCACATACCCAATTTGCTGAAGCGAGGCCCTCCGGTCACGACTCAGTACCCGAATTTCTTGACGACCATAGAGCGTTGGAACCACCTGATCCCATCCCGAACTCAGCAGTGAAACGATGCATCGCCGATGGTAGTGTGGGGTTTCCCCATGTGAGAGTAGGTCATCGTCAAGATTAAATTCCGAAACCCCTATCTGCGCACGCAGGTAGGGGTTTTGTTTTTGGCGCCCCCCCCCCCTGTAGGAGCGAGCTTGCTCGCGAAAAACCCGAGACCGCTGCGGGGCCTCAGGTTTCCCGCGTCATCGTTAACGTCCATCGCGAGCAAGCTCGCTCCTGCAAAGTCAATTGTGAAAAAAATCACACGAACGTGACTCCACGGTTTTGCTAAGGTGCAGCTCATTTTTAATGGACTGAGTTTGCGCCCACGGATCGGCATTCTTTTCAAAGAGTTGCTGCACAAGTGCCCGAACCGATTCCCATCAAGGACCACGAAAAAGAAACACGCCTGGTCAACAAGAGACTCATGGCCTGCGCCTTGTTCGTTGCCGCCATTACCTGTGCTTTGGTGGTACGCCTGTACGTCCTGCAGGTAGTCGAGTTCGACTATCACTCGACCATCTCCGAAAACAACCGCGTACACGTCCTGCCGATTACGCCTACCCGCGGATTGATCTATGACCGCAACGGTGTACTCCTCGCGGACAACCGTCCCAGCTTCAACCTGACCATCACCCGCGAGCGCGCCACCGATGTGAACGCCGAACTGGACGAAGTGGTCAATCTCCTGCACCTGCCCGCTGAAGACCGCTCGCAGTTCGACAAGGCGATGAAGCAGGCACGTCACCCCTTCGTACCCGTGACGCTGTTCTACGAACTGAGCGAAGAACAGATTGCCGTACTCGCCGTCAACGAGTTCCGCTTGCCCGGCCTCGATGTCGAGCCGCAATTCGTTCGTCACTATCCATTGGGGGAGCACTTCGCTCATTCAGTCGGCTACGTCGGACGTATCAACGAGAAAGAGTCAAAGGCGCTGGATACGGTCGAGTACCGAGGCACCCAATCCATCGGCAAGACCGGGATCGAGAAATTCTACGAGGCGCAACTGCACGGCCATGTCGGATATGAGGAAGTCGAAACCAATGCTCAGGGCCGCGTGCTGCGAGTGCTCAAGCACACTGACCCGGTGCCAGGCGAAAACATTGTCCTGAGCCTCGACGTCAAGCTTCAGGAAGCCGCCGAGCAAGCCCTGGGCGATCGTCGTGGCTCCGTGGTCGCGCTCGATCCGTCGACCGGTGAAGTGTTGGCCATGGTCAGCAACCCGAGTTTCGATCCCAATCTGTTCGTCACCGGCATCAGCTCCAAGGAATACTCCACGCTACGCGACTCCATTGACCGACCGCTGTTCAACCGTGTGCTGCGCGGGCTCTACGCGCCGGGTTCGACCATCAAGCCGGAAGTCGCAATCGCCGGCCTCGATACGGGTGTCGTCACGCCACAGACCCGTGTGTTCGACCCCGGTTATTACCAGCTGCCGGATTTCGATCACAAGTACCGCAACTGGAACCACAGCGGCGATGGTTGGGTGGATATGGATGCGGCGATCATGCGTTCCAACGACACCTATTTCTATGACCTCGCACACAAGCTTGGTATCGATCGCCTGCACGACTACATGGCGATGTTCGGACTGGGTGAGAAAGTCTCCCTGGACATGAATGAAGAAGCCCCCGGCCTGATGCCATCCCAAGCCTGGAAGCGCGCCACGCGTCGTCAGGCCTGGTTTCCTGGCGAGACGGTGATTCTCGGTATCGGCCAAGGCTACATGCAAGTCACGCCGCTGCAATTGGCCCAGGCCACGGCGCTGATTGCCAACAAAGGCGTGTGGAACCGCCCGCACCTGGCCAAGACCGTGGACGGCGTCGCACCGGTGGATGAGCATCCGATGCCGAACATTCTGCTCAAGGACCCACGCGACTGGGAGCAGGTCAACCATGGCATGCAGATGGTGATGCACGACGCCCGCGGGATTGCCCGGGCTGCAGCGGCGGGCGCGCAGTACCGTATTGCCGGCAAGAGTGGTACCGCGCAAGTGGTGGCGATCAAGCAGGGCGAGCGCTACAACCGGGAGAAAACCCGTGAGCGTAACCGCGACAATGCCTTGTTCGTCGGTTTCGCACCGGCCGAGCACCCGAAGATCGTGATTTCGGTGATGATCGAAAACGGCGAGGCCGGTGGTCGTGTCGCCGGGCCGGTCGTACGGGAGATCATGGACGCCTGGCTACTCGATCAGGACGGACACCTGAAGCCGCAATACGCAGCGCCGAGCAAGGCGCCGGGCGATCCTCACGTCTGAATCATCGTGGCTCACAGCACAGGCTCACGGATGCTGAGCATGTGCTGGAAGCTCTCGAGGAACACCGTTTCGGCCTGGCTCATCTTCTGTTCGCGATTCCACAACAACTGGATATCGAAATCCACCACGCCGTCTTCCGGCGGCAAGCGCCAGAGCAGACCTTGCTCGACATCCCGGCGCACCAGATGCGTGGGCAAGGCGCCGATGCCGTAGCCTGCGCAGATCAGGCGATGAATTTCTTCGAAACTGGTGGATGAGGCGACGATCTTGCCGGTGAAACCCTGCTGATCGCGGAACAGTGTCAGGGGTGAAAGATTGCCGCCCAATTGATCGCTGGTGAAGCTGACGAAGTTTTCCGCCGCCAGTTGTTCCAGGGCCAGGTTCTCTTGACCGAACAATCGGTGACGCGGGCCACAAAAGTAAGCGTAGGTCTCGCGAAACAGCACCCGCTGTTCCAGTCTCGGCTGTGGCAAACGACACAGGCCGACGCCGATGGTCGCAGTCTTTTGCAGCAGCGAACTGATGATGTTCGAACTGCCCATCACCTCGACTTCCAACTCGATTTTCGGGTGAGTTTCATGGAAGTCAGCGAGGAAATCATCGTAATGCCGCGCCTGCACACCGCTGACGGTGAGGATGCGGATCTTGCCCACCACGTCGTCGTGACGGCTCTCCACCACCGTTCCCAAGCGTGAAATATCACCATAGATATCCGCCGCTATGCGCAGGACTTCTTCCCCGGTTTCCGTCAGGTCAAAGCGTCGTCCGCTGCGGGCAATCAACACGCATTCCAGTTGTTCCTCCAGCCGTTTCAATGCCTGGCTGACCGCCGACTGGGTGATGTGCAAGCGCGCGGCCGCGCGGCTCATGCTGCCTTCCTGGCCAATGACCAGATAGGTGCGCAGCAGGTTCCAGTCGAGGCGGTCATTGAGAAAGCGTCGGCCGACCCACGGGTTGGAAGTGGAGGGCATAAAACCTCACGTAGTAGCAGTGCTAATAGTAAAGATAAGAATATGAAAATTGACTAATCCTGGCACGAAAGCGATAAAGCCCACAAGCGCCACAGAGCGCAACCGTCACCAGCCTTAACACCTGCCCAAAACTATAAGTACACAGGGTCCTTGCATGCACACTACTCCCCAACCGCGCCGAGCCGCGGCCGCTGCCTTCATTGGCACGACCATCGAGTTCTACGACTTTTACATCTACGCCACCGCGGCGGCGCTGGTCCTCGGGCAGGTGTTCTTCCCCAGCAGCGACCCGGTCATGAGTACCCTTGCGGCATTTGGCAGTTTCGCTGTCGGCTTTATTGCGCGGCCCATGGCCGGGATGGTGTTCGGTCATCTGGGCGATCGTCTGGGGCGCAAGAAAATGCTGTTGGTGACCATGGCCTTGATGGGCATCGCCACCGCCGGCATTGGCCTGTTGCCGAGCTATGCCAGCGTCGGCATCTGGGCGCCAATCGGTCTGATCGTGCTGCGTTTGATCCAGGGCATTTCGGTCGGTGGCGAGTGGGGTGGGGCGGTGTTGATGGCGAGCGAACACGCGCCGGCCAGGCGCAAGACGTTCTACGCGTCGTTCGCCCAACTCGGCAGCCCGGCCGGTTTGTTGCTGGCACTGATCGCTTTCCGCCTGGTGACGTCCCTTGAGCCAGAGGAGTTCCTCGCCTGGGGATGGCGCCTGCCATTTCTTGCCAGCGGCGTGTTGATGATGGTCGGCCTGTTGATCCGTTCCGGAGTTCACGAGTCGCCGGAGTTCGCCAAGGTCCAGGACAACAACGAGACCGCCAGATACCCGGTGATGGATGTGATCCGCACCTGCTGGCGGCAGATCCTGTTCGCTGCTGCGGCAGTGACCATTGGCTCGGCCGGGTTCTTCTTCACCAACACCTTCATGATCACCTACGTCACCCAATACCAGGGCATTGCCCGTTCGACGATTCTCGATTGCCTGTTTCTGGTGACCATCATCCAGTTGCTCTCGCAACCGGTCTCGGCGTTGCTGGCCGAACGTATCGGCGAAGGGCGTTTTCTCAAATGGGTCGCGCTGCTGTGCATGGTCACGCCGTACCCGATGTTCCTGCTGGTGGGTACGCAGAACATTCTGTTGATGACGCTCGGTATCGCGTTGGCCGTGGTGATTCTTTCGGCCCTGTACGCGGTGATCGCCGGCTACATGACCCAGGCCTTCCCGGTGCACCTGCGCTACTCGGGCATTTCCATCGCATACCAATTGGCTTGCGCCGTGGCCGGCGGCACCACGCCGCTGATCGGCACCCTGCTGGCCAGCAAGTTTTCCGGACAATGGTTGCCGCTGGCGGTGTTCTTCACCTTGCTTTCGGCGCTGTCCTTGATCGGTGTTTGCGGCCTGGCCCGCCTGCGCGCCAACCCGGTCGTCACCCACGCTGCTAAAGAGGTGTATTCGTGAGTAAACCTGCACACATCGACCCGGTTGAATGGCAAGCCCGTTGCGAACTGGCTGCGCTGTATCGACTGGTCGCGCACTTTCGCATGACCGACCTGATCGACACCCACATCACCCTGCGGATTCCGGGGCCCGAGCACCACTTCCTGATCAACCGCTACGGGGTGATCTTCGACCGCATGCGGGCCTCGGACCTGGTGCGTATCGATCAGGAAGGGCGGGTGGTCGATCCAGAGTACGCGGGCCATAGGGTCAACGCCGCCGGCTTCGTGATTCACTCGGCGATCCACATGGCGCGGCCCGATCTGAACTGTGTGATCCACACCCACACGGCGGCGGGCATGGCCGTCGCGGCACAGAAGCAAGGCTTGCTGCCGATCAGTCAGCACGCGCTGAAGTTCTACGGCAAGCTGGCCTATCACACCTATGAGGGCATCGCGCTGTCGCTGGATGAGCGCGAGCGGTTGATTGCCGACCTCGGCCCGCACCGGGCGATGATTCTGCGCAACCACGGATTGCTGGTGGGTGGCTCGGGCGTGGCCCAGGCGTTCCAGGAGATCCATTTTCTGGAGCGCGCCTGTCAGGCCCAGGTGCAGGCGCTGGCCGGTGGTTCGGCACTGCATTACCCATCGCCGGAAGTCTGCGCGCACACCGCCGAGCAGTTTGACCGTGATGAGCAGGACAACATCATCGACCTGGCCTGGGAGGCCGCCCTGACCTTGATCGAGTCCCAGCGCGAGTCCTATTTGTCATGAACGCGGTCATCAACACCGTGGTTCTGCTATCCCGCGACACCTTGCTGCTCAAGCAGTTGCAGGCTGCGTTTGCCCGCAGTGCGCCGCAGCTCACCGCCGTGCTGGCCGATGATTCGCGGGCAGCCAATGCACAGATGGCGGCGTGCTGGTTTCCCTTGCCGGGCAGTCTTGGCGCCTTGCCGAACCTGCAGGTGATTCACTCGGTGGCCGCCGGTATCGATCACCTCGATCACGATCCGTCATGCCCGGAGCTGCCGATCTGCCGTGTGGTCGATCCGGGTCACCGCCAGGGCATGACCGAGTACGTGCGCTGGGCGGTGATTCACTATCACCGTGGATTCGATCAGGTGTTGTCGCAACAACGGGAGCAACGCTGGGAGCGGCCGCTGCAACGGGCGGCGGGCCAGTTCAAGGTCGGTGTGATGGGGCTCGGCTCGCTGGGCAGCGCGATTGCTCTGGACCTGGCCGCAGCAGGTTATGACGTGCGCGGCTGGGCGCGGCGCAGCAAGGACTTGCCGGGTGTGCATACGTTCGCCGGGGCTGATGCGTTGCATCCGTTTCTCGACGGCGTCGAGTTGCTGATCAACCTGTTGCCGCTCACCAGCGAAACCCGCGGGATTCTCGGACGAGCCACTTTCGAGCGGCTCGCCAGCGGCGCGGCACTGGTCAACTGTGGCCGGGGCGGTCATTTGAACATCGATGACCTCGAACAGGCATTGGCGAAAGGGCACTTGCGCGGCGCCTTGCTGGATGTCTTCGAACAGGAGCCGCTGCCGGTCGATAACCGGCTGTGGACCATGCCCGGTGTCAGCATCACCCCGCATATGGCTTCGGCGGCTTCCCATGACTGTATTGCCGAACAAGTGGCGGAGAACTTCCGTCGCCTGAATGCTGGGGAGCCGTTACTCAACTGTGCCGACCGAGTATTGGGATATTGAACTAACACACCCCTTGTAGGAGCGAGCCCGCTCGCGATGGTCGTTAACGATTTCGCGTGTTTGCCGGTTAAACGCGGTGTTCTTGAGTTCATCGCGAGCAGGCTCGCTCCTACAGGAACCAGCTTCCCGTAAGCCATAACAACAACCTTCGCCTCAACCGTTTTACTGCCAGTTCAAAACAATTAAATAAATTCCTGGAGACAGTGATGAGCGATCTATCGTCCGCAGAAAAGTCCGGCGCACCACCGGAAGTTGCAATCAGCATGAAAAAAGTCGCGGTGGCCAGTGTGATTGGCACCACCGTGGAGTGGTACGACTTGTTCGTGTTTGCTACGGCATCGGCGCTGGTGTTCAACAAAGTGTTCTTTCCGGATTTCGTGCCGCTGATCGGAACGCTGCTGGCTTTCGGCACGTTCGCTTCGGCGTATCTGGCGCGGATTGTCGGTGCGGCATTGTTCGGGCATTTCGGTGATCGCCTGGGGCGCAAGTCGATGCTGTTGATTTCGCTGTTGACCATGGGCGCAGCGACCTTCGCCATCGGCTTGTTGCCTGACTTTGCAACCATCGGTATCTGGGCGCCGATCCTGTTGTTGCTGCTCAGGGTCGTGCAAGGCCTGGCATTGGGTGGCGAATGGGGCGGGGCGGTGTTGATGGCGGTGGAGCATGCGCCGGCCAACAAGCGTGGCTTGTACGGTTCCTGGGTGCAGATCGGCGTGCCGGCCGGGACCATGATTGCCAACCTGGCATTCCTGTTGATCGCGGCGTGGCTGTCCCCTGAGGACCTGTTGGCCTGGGGCTGGCGTATTCCGTTCCTGGCCAGCGTGTTGCTGATCGCCGTCGGTTTGTACATCCGCCTGAACATCTCGGAAACCCCGGCCTTCAACAAGGTCAAGGAGGCCGAGGTGCAAGTGAAAATGCCGCTGGCGGAAGTGTTCCGCAAGTACTGGAAGCAAGTGGTGCTGGGTGGGATTGCCACCATGTCTACGGGCGCTTCGTTCAACATCATCGTGGCGTTTGGTTTGACTTATGGCACACAGAATCTCGGCTTCAGCCGCAGCGTGATGCTTGGTGTGGTGCTGCTCTCCTGTGCCTGGTGCATCGTCATGCTGCCGGTATTCGGCGCGCTCTCGGACCGTGTCGGACGCAAGCCAATCATTGTCGGCGGCATCATCGCCGAAGCGCTGGTGGCGTTCCCGATGTTCTGGCTGATGGACACCAAAGAGCTGTCGATGGTGGTCTTCGGTTATCTGTTGTTGATGACGGCGTTCGCCGCCAACTACGGGCCGATCGCGACCTTCCTCGCCGAACTGTTCGGCACCCGGGTGCGTTATTCCGGGTTGTCCATCAGCTACATGTTGTCTGGCCTGCTCGGTAGCGCGGCAACACCGATTGTCACCACGGCCTTGCTGGCCGCGACAGGCAAAGGCTCTTCAGTGGCCTGGTACATGATCGGCGCAGCGTTGATCTCGCTGGTGGCGCTGTTGCTCCTGACCGAGACCTTCAAGAAAGACATCAGCGAAATCCCGAGCATCGTCCCGACAGACGCCCCGACCCCCGGCAAACCCTTCAAATCGGCTACGGCCTGAATCCTGGAGTTCTACAACATGCGCAGAATTCAATCGGCCCCGGGCTACATCGGCCCGGTCGGCCCTTACTCCCAGGCCGTGGTCAGCGGTCACCTGGTGTTTACCGCCGGGCAAATTCCGGCCCGGAACAATCTCGACGAACAACCTGCTGATTTCCGGGAGCAGGTGCGGCAAACCTTGCACAACCTCGAAGCGATCCTGATTGAAGCCGGGTCCGGTTTCAGCCACGTGATCAAAGTCAATGCCTACCTGACCGATCCCGCACAACTGGAGCCGTTCAACGCCGTGTACCGCGAGTTCCTCGGCCATGCGCCACCGGCACGCACCACGGTGTGCGTGGCCCTGTGGGGCGTGTCGCTGGAAATCGATTGTGTCGCCGAACTGATTGCCGGGGAGGCGCAACATGGATGAGTCGCTACTGATCGAACAACTCAAGGCCGTGAGCTTTCCGACCCTCGGGCATTTTCTCGAAGAGGGTTTTGCCGACCCGCAACTACGGGCCATGGTGCCCAATGTGAAAGTCGTTGGCCGTGCGCTGACCCTGAAGCTGGTGGGCGCCGATGCCGTCGCCGTCAACCAGGCCCTGGCGCAAATCAGGCCGGGTGACGTGCTGGTGATCGACACCAGTGGCGATCATCGGCACGCTCCGGTCGGTGCGGTGACCAGTTGCGCGGCACACTGTGCCGGGGCGGTGGCAATAGTGGTAGATGGTGCGGTGACCGATCTGCTGGAGTTGCGCGAGGCCGGGTTACCGGTGTTCGCCCGCGGCACCAGCCTGTTGACCACCAAGCTGCACGGGCGCGGCGACAGCGCCATCAACCAGCCCATCCACTGCGCCGGCGTGACGGTGCAACCGGGGGATTGGGTGCTGGCGGACGACAACGGCGTGTTGTTTCTCGACACGGCAGCGGCGCAGGCGGTCATCGAGCAGGCGCTGGCCTCGGATCGTACCGAGCCACGCTTGCTCGAACGCTTGCGGTCCGGTGAGCCGGTGGCGCAAGTCCTGCGCGTTTAGTCCGTCAGCCGTTGCTGCAGGCTTTCGAGAAAGATCGTCTCGGCCCGGCTCATGCGCTGTTCGCGGTTCCACAGCAAATGAATGTCCACATCGGCAATGCCCTCGTGGGGCGGCAGGCGCCAGAGCAATCCGGCGTCGACGTCGGCCGCCACCACGTGCTCGGGCAAACAGCCGATGCCGAAGCCGGCGATGACCAGTCGCCGGACTTCTTCCAGGCTCGGTGACGATGCAACGATGCGGCCGCTGAAACCCTGCTGATCGCGAAAAATCGTCAGTGGCGAGAGCATGCCGCCGATCTGGTCACTGGTGAAGCTGACGAAATTCTCCCGCTGCAAATCCCCTTCGGCGACGTCCTGTTGGCCGAACATGGCGTGATGCTTGCCGCAGAAAAACGCATAGCGTTGCCGCAGGAACAAGCGCTGCTCCAGGCGTGGCTGCGGGCGCCGATTGAGGCTCAGGCCGAGGGTCGCGGTTTTTTCCTGGAGTGCGCTGACGATGTCGGAACTGCGCATCACATCGACTTCCAGATCCACTCGCGGGTATTGGCGATGGAAGTCGGCGAGGAAGTCATCAAAGCGCTCGGAGAAGATCCGGCTGATGATCAGCAACCGCACTTTGCCGATCACCTCGTCGGCCGGTTGTTCCAGCACGCTGCTGACCTGGGACATTTGCCCGTAGATTTCCCCGGCCAGGGCGAAGATCTGCTCACCGACTTCGGTCAGGGCAAAGCGTGGCCCGCGACGGGCAATCAGTTGGCGGCCCAGTTGTTCTTCCAGGCGCTTGAGGGCCTGGCTCACTGCCGGTTGAGTCAGGTGCAGGCGGGCGGCGGCGCGGCTGATGCTCAGCTCCTGGCCAATCACCCGAAAGGTGCGCAGCAGGTTCCAGTCCAGGCGGTCATTGAGCAGGCGTTGCATAGGCGTTCAGCAGCAAGTCAGGGGCCAATGGGGAGAGTCGGCGGCTTGCACACACAGTGCGCAAGCCATGGACATCTACAGTCGCGGGATCGTAACACTGTTGGAACTCAGTGGCAGAGGCAAGTCGGTTCCTGCAAAAAAAGCGTCATGCGTAGGCGAGGGCTTTCTCTTCCAGCAGTTCCTCATACAACGCCGTCCATTTGCGACCCATTTCGTCCGCCGTGAACAGGTTCTGATAACGGGCCTGCGCCTTCTCGCCCATTTGCGCCGCCAACACCGGGTTTTCCCAAAGCGTGCGCATCGCCTCGCGAAACGCTGATGGATTGCTCGGCGGCACCACCAGCCCGGTCTCGTCATGGATGTTTATGTAGCTGGTGCCCGTGCCAATCTCACTGG
This sequence comes from Pseudomonas sp. WT-JTC, assembly GCF_056711565.1. Classification (NCBI taxonomy): domain Bacteria; kingdom Pseudomonadati; phylum Pseudomonadota; class Gammaproteobacteria; order Pseudomonadales; family Pseudomonadaceae; genus Pseudomonas; species Pseudomonas sp. WT-JTC. Next base: position 4,785,225 of record NZ_CM160042.1, on the reverse strand, counting down.
AGATCATCGGTTTGCCATACATCGCACCTTCAAGCAGCGAAATGCCGAAGGCTTCGGAGCGCAGGTGCGAGGGGAACACGATGGCGTAGCTCAGTTGCAGCAGCGCCACCTTGTCCTCGTCCCCCAGACGTCCGAGGAAGTGCACATTGCGCAGACCCAAGGCAGCCGCCTGGGCATGCAGCTCTGCTTCCAGCGGGCCGGCACCGACAATCACGGTCGGGTAATCCAGGTCCTTCAGGGCATCGAGCAGGATGTGCAAACCTTTGTAGTAGCGCATCACACCCACAAACAGAAAGAACTTGTCGCCAAGCTTTTGCCGCCAGTGAGCCATTCGATCGCTGTCCGGCAGTGGGTAGCCTGCCTTGTTCAATCCATAGGGGATCACTTGGGTCTTGTGCTGAAACTGTTGCAACACATCACTGGTGTGCAGGTAATTGGGCGATGCAGCGACGATCCGGTCGGCGCTGTGCAGAAAGCGGTTCATCAGCGGCCGGTAAAGTCTGAGCAGGTGTTTCTGGCGGATAATGTCCGAGTGGTACGTCACCACGCTGGGTTTTTTCAGGTCGCTGGCGAAATGCACCAGGTCCATGAACGGCCATGGAAAGTGGTAGTTGACCACGTCGGCCTCGGCCGCCAGCTCGCGGAACTGTTTGAAGACGCTCCAGGAAAACCCTGTGGAAGCGAACTGAATGTCGAGTCTGGCCCGATGGACTTCATGGTGAGCGATCTGCATCGCCGCGGGGGTCGGATCGGCACTGAGTGTCAGCACCTTGCCTTCAACGCCGTGCAGGGCACCGCTTTCGCACAACTGGAAAATCACCTGTTCGATCCCGCCGACCGAGTCAGGCAGGTACGTCTTGAAAAAATGAAGAACTCGCATTCAATCTCCCATGGCCTGGCGGTAAGCGCTGGCCGTGACTTGCGCGCAGCGTTCCCAGGTAAAAAGCCTTGCCTGTAGCAATCCGGCTTCCCGGCATGCCTGCCAATGCGCTGGATCCTCAATCAGACGGCTCATTGCATTACGCAAGCCGTCGGGGTCATCAGGTTCAATGTAATTGCCCGCAGAGCCTGCCACTTCGGGCATGGCCGAGCGTCGAGTCAGAATGACCGGCGTGCCGCAGGCCATGGCCTCCAGCACCGGCAGGCCAAAGCCTTCGTATAGCGACGGAAAAATCAATGCCCGGGCGCCGGCCAACAGCTGCGCAACGTGCTCGTCAGGCAGATAGCCCAGCAAACAGACATGACCGCTGGCCAGGGCCTGGTGTAATTCTTCGCTGAACTGCTCGCGCTGCCAGCCCGCCATGCCGACGATCAGCAATGGAAAACGCTGACGGACTGATTCCGGCAATCGGGCGTGGGCGAGCAGGGCGAGGGACAGATTCTTGCGCGGTTCCAGGGTTCCGACACAGAGGAAGTATTCCCGTGCTTCGACGCCATGGGTCTTGAGTACGGCGTCGATAGCCTCGGGGGGCCGCGGGTGAAAACGCGCGGCTGCACCCAGCGGTGCAACAACAAACCGCTCCGCCGGTAGCCTGAAATATGCCCGGGCTTCGTCGGCAATGTATTGCGAGTCGGTAAGAATCAGGCTGGCCTGTTGCACGCCGTCGGCTACGCGCCGTTCGATTTCTCGCAAGCGCGCCGGTGGCTGCGTTTCAGGGTAGTGCAGGTGAGTCAGGTCATGCAGGGTGATGACTGTCGGGCCGTCGAACGACAGCGGCCACAAACTCGGTTCGTGGTAGAGGTCGATGGCTTGCGCGCGGCCTTGATCGAAGCGTTTCTGTTCCAGCCACCGTCGGGCCTGATAGGCCCCCGGAATCTGCCGCAGCAATGGCGTCAGTCGGGAATAACCGGGCATGGCCGCTTCAGGCAGCACAGTGCTCCAGCCCCAGCCATGAAACAGCGCCAGTTCAATATCCGGTTGACCCACCAGGGCGTTTGCCAGTTCGGCGACGTAGTGGCCGATGCCGGTGCGCGGCGCCTGGAGAATTCGGGCGTTAAGAGCAATGCGCATGTTGCCTCTCTTGTACGAGCGGCACGTCCGGGAGATTGCGCAGGGTGCGTTCGGCCAATTGCGCACTGGCTTCACGCCAGCCGATCCAGCGCCAGTGCGCGATGTCGCGAGTGGCCGGGAACTGACCGCTGCGCTCGAACCCCATGACCAGATCAGCCAGGCTTTGTGGCTCGGCCAGATCGAAGTACGCCATGAACTCGCCGCCGATTTCACGAAAGACTGCAATGTCGCTGCCCATGGCCGGCAGCCCACGCTGCATGGCTTCTACCAGCGGCAGGCCGAAGCCCTCCACAAAAGACGGAAACACCAGTGAGCTGGCGTGGATGTAGGCATGTTCGAGGCTGGTGTCGCTCAGGTCATTGAACATGAACAGGCGTTGGTTCAGCTGCGGGTGATTGCGTATGCGGGCCAGCAGTGCATCGCATTTCCAGCCGACTCGCCCGGCAATGCACAGCCGGGTTTTGGAGCCCGCCGCCCAGGCCCGTTCGAAGGCGTCCAGCAGGTAGGCGTGGTTTTTGCGCGGCTCGATGGTACTGACCATCAGGAACACCGGTTCCGGCGTCGCGAACAGTTGGGCAAGACGCGGTTCTACGTCAGCGCTGACTTCGCTCAGGTCGAGTTCGGAGCCCAGGTGGAAATAATCAAACCACAACTCGCTGGCCTTGGCAGGGCCCAGGCGGCGCTGAACCTCCTCGCGCACCTGGTCACGCACTGTTGCGGAAATGGCCACGTAGCCATCGGCGGTTTGGGTGATCCAGTCGAACCACTCGTTGAATACCTGCACCAGCCGTGTGTCGTAGAACTGTGGGTGAGTCAGGGGAATCAAATCGTAGATCACTGAAACGATGCCCACGCCTTCACGTTTGAGCTGTTCGGCAAACGGAAAAAAGTCGGTGTGCCAGGATGAATCCAGCAACACCAGTTGATCTCCCGGCTGATGCTGCAACGGTGCGCAACGTTTGGGCAGTTGATACTGGTTGATGCCCTCGATCGCACGCAGTGGAAGGCTGAAACAGGTGATCGCGGTCACCCGGTAGGCCACGTGCAGCAAACGCTTGATCGCCCGCGAGTTGCTTCGGTTATGCAAGCGCTGATGCAGTTGCCAGAAGCGGTGAGCCAAGCGCCCAAGTCGTCCACCAAAGGTCATCAAGGCATCGAAAAACGGGATGTTCAGCGCGCCGAGTTTCAGTACCCGATAGAGTTTGCCCTGCAGCAACACCACAGGGATGCATTCAACACCGTCGACCGAATCCGGTAGCTGGTTGACGACGTTGCGCACCACCCGCTGAATGCCCGAATTGACCTTGGGGTGTTGGAATACGTGGGTGCACTCCACCAAAAGACGCGTCATGGCGTGCCCTCCGAGGTGACCGGCGCGCTCAAGCGCGTGACGGTGGTCTTCGCGGCCAGCCACGAGCAGCCGACAAAATCTTCCTGCCGGTTGTTGATCACATGGAACACCAACCCGTAGTCGCGCCACTCGAAGTTGCGGTCCAGGTGCGAATCCAGGCGTGACAGGCTCAACGCCACGGAATAGTTACCCTTGCCCAAGCCCATGACGAAAGCGAAGCGGTAGGTCACACGCTCGCCAGCCTGCAGATCGGTCAGCGCCTGATCCTGGCGATGGGTGTTGATGCCGTACATGGCCTGGCCAAGGCGATCCTTGATCATGAAGCCCAGCACCAGCCGCTCGATGTCCTGGCGAACTTCGACATTCACCTCCAGCACCACCGGCTGGCCGACTTCGGCGGCATCGATGGCGCGTTCATGTTTGTCGAGCAGGCGAACGTTCAGAATCCTGGCTTCACCCGTTCCCGAAATGGTACTGAGCTGGCCGCCAGCGAGGGCTTCCTGGCGCACGGTCTGTCCTTCACGCTCGGCGAGCAGGGCGTTGTAGTAGTCCATGACGGATTCGGGGGTGTCGTGCATGGCCATGTAGCCGTTTTCCAGGAGGATCGCCGAGTCGCAGATCGACTGAATCGCCGAGCGGTCATGGGAGACGATCAACAGCGTGGTACCAGCTTTGCGAAAGCCGCGGATGCGGTCGAAACTTTTGTGCTGGAAGTAGGCGTCGCCCACCGACAGCGCTTCGTCGACGATCAGAATGTCCGGGCGCCGCGCGGTGGCCACGCTGAACGCCAGGCGCATTTGCATACCGCTGGAATAGGTGCGCACCGGGTGGTCGATGGCGTCGCCAATTTCCGCGAAACGTTCGATTTCCGGCATCAGCGCTTCTATCTCTTCGACCTGCATGCCCAGCAGTTGCCCGGCCATGACCGCATTCTGCCGGCCGGTAAAGTCCGCATGAAAACCCATGCCCAATTCCAGCAGGGCAGCGACGCGGCCTTCGAGCTCGATGGTGCCGCAGGTGGGTTGGGTGGTGCCGGTGATCATCTTCAACAAGGTGCTTTTGCCGGCACCGTTGACCCCGACGATACCCACCGATTCTCCGGGGGCAATCTGGAAGGACACGTCCTGTAGCACCCAGTGCTGGCGATGGCGGATCGGTGAGAACGGGACCAGCCATTCAACCAGTCGACTCCAGCGGGTAGGGTATTGTTTATAGGCCTTGCCCAGGCCGGTGACGCGTATGTGCCCCATCAGAGTTCATCCACCATTTCACCGACCCTCTGCCGAAACAGCCGCAGTCCGATGACCAGGAGCAATACGCTGGCGACCATGATCGGCAGCAGCGAACTCCAGACGGGCCATTGGCCGTACAGGAAGATGTTCTGATAGCTGGTGATCAGGTTGGTCAGGGGGTTGAGTTGCAGCAGGCGCTGCACCCAGTCGGGCAGGATGCTCATCGGGTAAACGATTGGCGTCAGCCAGAACCAGAATTGCAGGCAGATGGCGAAAAATTGCCCGACATCGCGAAAAAACACATTCAATACGCCAAGAATAATCCCCAGCCCGGCACAGAACATCACCTGTAACGCCAGCAGCGGAATGAGTGCCAGCAGCGCCAGGCCCGGCAGGCGACCGGTGATCAACAGAAAGCCGAGGAACAGGCCGATGATGATCGCGAAGTTGATACTGGCATTCAACAGCACGATCACCGGCAGGCAGATCCGTGGAAAGCTGATTTTTTTCAGCAGGTTGGCGTTATCCAGAAACATGTTCTGGCTGCGCACCGTGATTTCTGCAAACAAGCCCCAGGTCAGCAACCCGGCGCAGAGGTAGATGCTGTAGGCCATGCCGTCATCTACCCCAGGCAAGCGCGCGCGCATGATCTGGGAAAAAATCACGGTGTAGACAATGATCATCGACAGTGGATTGAGCACGGTCCACAGGGCACCGAACAACGAATTGCGATAACGCGCCTGAAACTCTCGCTGGACGCTACCGAGGATGAACCCTCGATAGCTGCCCAGCGTGCGGTAAAGGGAAAGCAGCATTCAAACCGTCCTGCCGTATTGATCTTCGAAGCGGACGATGTCGTCCTCTCCCAGATATTCGCCGCTTTGCACTTCGATGATCACCAGGTCGATCACGCCGGGATTCTCCAGGCGATGCTTGTGACCGGCAGCAATGAAGGTCGATTCGTTCTTGGCCACCAGATGAGTGCCGGTGCCATTGTTGGTGACCTTGGCCATGCCTTCGACCACCACCCAGTGTTCATTGCGATGGTGGTGCATCTGCAACGACAACTTGGCGCCGGGCTTGACCACGATGCGCTTGATCTTGAAACGCGGGCCTTCCTCAAGCACTGTGTAGGTGCCCCATGGCCGGCTGACCGTCCGGTGCAGGCGATAGGCTTCGTGCTCTTTATCCTTGAGTTGCCGGGCCACCCGGCGCACATCCTGGGCGCGGTCGGCGTGGGCCACCAGCACCGCGTCGGCGGTGTCGACGATGATCAGGTTATCCACACCCACGGTCGCGACCAGACGGTTATCGCTCTGGACGAAATTGTTGTGGCTGTCGATGAAAATCGACTCGCCGACGGCGCGATTGTTCTGTGCATCCGCCGGCACCAGCGCGGCCACCGCACCCCAGGAGCCGATATCGCTCCAGTCGAAACGGGCGGGCACGACAACCACCTTGTCGGAGCGCTCCATCAATGCGTAGTCGATGGAAATGTCCATGATTTCGCCAAACAGGGCCGGTGACAGTTCCTGTTGCACGCTCCCGGCGTTTTCCACGGGGGCGCTGGCGGCCATGCAGGTTTGTGTCTGCTCCAGCAAAGCCGGCGCATGGGTTTGCAGTTCGGCCAGCAGGGTGGCGACCGAGAAGCAGAACATCCCGGAGTTCCACAGGAAGTTGCCGCTTTCCAGGTAATGAGTCGCGGTTTGCAGGTCGGGTTTTTCGACGAAACGCCGCACCCTGGCAGCGCCTTTATCGTCCAGTGATGTGCCGGCTTCAATGTAGCCAAAGCCGGTTTCCGGAGCGGTCGGCACCACACCGAAGGTCACCAGGTGACCGCCCTTGGCCAATGTCACGGCATGCTCGACGGCGTCCTTCAGCGCATCGACATTGACGATCAGATGGTCGGCGGGCATGACCAGCATGATCGCGTCGTCGCCATGCAGGGCCTGGAGCGAGAGGGCGGCGGCGGCAATGGCCGGCGCCGTATTGCGCCCCGTCGGCTCCAGCAGGAAGTGACCGCGATGGCGGCCAAGGTGCGCGTCCCGAAAGTGATCCTTGCTCTGGAAGTAATACTCGCGGTTGGTCACCGTGACGATATCGCCCCAGCCGTCGAGCAGGTCCGCGGCACGCCGATAAGTCTTGGCCAGCAGCGACTGGCCGTCAGGCAATGCCATGAACGGTTTGGGATGGCCTTCACGCGACACCGGCCACAACCTTGTCCCGGCACCGCCGGAGAGAATCACGGGAATCAGCATGGCCTACTCCTTGGCAACGCGTTTCATGTCCGCATCCATCATCATGCGGATCAAGGCATCCAGATCGGTTTTTGGCTTCCAGCCCAGCACACGCTGGGCCTTGGCCGGGTTGCCGAGCAACACTTCCACTTCGGCCGGGCGGAAGAACGCCGGGTCGATCTTCACGTAGTCGCGGTAGTTCAGGCCCACATGATCGAAGGCGATCCGGCACATCTCGCGCACGGTGGTGGTCACGCCGGTGGCCACCACGAAGTCGTCGGGTTTGTCCTGTTGCAGCATCAGCCACATGGCCTCGACGTAGTCCCCGGCAAAGCCCCAGTCACGCTTGGCGTCGATGTTGCCCAGGCGCAGTTCCTGCTGTTTGCCCTGCTTGATCCGGGCGGCGGCGTCGGTGACTTTGCGCGTCACGAACTCGATGCCGCGCAGCGGCGATTCATGGTTGAACAGAATCCCGCTGCTGGCGTGCAGGTTGAAGCTTTCGCGGTAGTTCACGGTGATCCAGTGGCCATACAACTTGGCCACGCCATAAGGGCTGCGCGGATAGAACGGTGTGTTCTCGTCCTGCTGTTCGGCCTGGATCAGGCCGAACATTTCGCTGGTGGACGCCTGGTAGAAACGCGTGTGCGGACTGAACTGGCGGATCGCTTCGAGCAAGTGGGTAACGCCCAGGCCGTCGACGATGCCGGTGGTCACCGGTTGATCCCAGGAGGCCGCGACAAAACTTTGCGCGGCGAGGTTGTAGACCTCGTCCGGTGCCGACTTGATCACCGCGCGCTGCACTGAACAGGCATCGGCCATGTCGCCGTCCAGGTAGACGATGTCCGCTTCGACCCCCATCTCACGCAGACGCCAGCGCGAATCGCTGCTGCGACGCGCGACCAGGCCGTGGACTTTGTAACCTTTGTCGAGCAGCAGTTTGGCCAGATACGCGCCATCCTGGCCGGTGATACCTGTGATCAATGCACTTTTAGTCATTCTTGTCGTACTCGCTTCTCCCAGTCGGACAGGATCGTCCGCAGGGATTGTTGTGTTGTGATTTCAGACTTCCATCCGGTGATCCGGGTCAGCCTTTCAGGACTGCCACACACCCGACGCTGATCCGCGCGGCGAAGTCGCGCAGGGTCCTGGACGAGTTGCAGGTCGACCTCGGCAAGATCTGCCAGTTGTTCGATCAAACTGCGAATGCTCTGCTCGCGCCCCGAACAAATGTTGTAGACCTGTCCCGGCGTACCTTTTTCCAGCAAGGCCAGGTAGGCCGAAACCACGTCCCCGACATCGAGGAAATCACGCGTGACGTCGATGTCCCCGACTTCCAGTTGTGGCGCTTGCAGGCCTTGTTTGATCCGGCAGACCTGACGGGCGGCGCTGGCGATGACGAAGCTGTCTTTCTGCCCGCTGCCGATATGATTGAACGGGCGGGCGACCAGTACGGGCCAGCCTTCGCTCAAGCCCCATTGCAAACTCAGGAACTCTGCCGACAGTTTGCTGACGGCATAGGGATTGCGCGGGCAGGGTGGCTGCAATTCAGTGATGGGCAGATCGTCTTCAGTGACCTGGCCATAGACATCACCGGAGCTGACGTACAGAAACGTGCCGGTGAATCCGCGTGCCTTGAGGGCTTGCAGCAGGTTCAGGGTGCCCAGCAGATTGACATTCAGGGTGCCCGCCGGATCACGAAAGGCTTGCGGGACGAAAGTCTGGCCGGCCAGGTGAATCACCGCATCGGGCATTTCCGGCCACAAGCCTTCGAGACTGTCCGGCACAGCGAGATCGTAGCGGCAAGGAACAGGCAAAAGCTCCCATTCCGAGGCATCAGCCTGTAAACGCGACTGGATGTGTTGTCCGACGAATCCGCTCAGACCCGTGACAAACAGACGTTTTTTCAAACAGCGACCCCTTGGTCATGCATTTCATCCACTTTCCACAGGCTTTATGGAACGGTTTCACGAGTCGAAATGATCGCTCGAAAATCAGGTGAAATGTTTGTTGTAGTTGTTTGGTAGCCAATCTGTGCCATTTGCTCGGCAATTTCAACAGGTCCAATCGTGACCGGTCAGTTCTCGTCAGCGTAGCCCGATTTATTCTCGTCGGGCGGTTCACGAATCCTCAACGGATGTGGTTAGAATGCCCCTCGTCACGATTATCCGGGGTTCGGCAGCGTCGCTTCGAAACTGCGAGAAACTGACCACTAAAACAAGAACGAAGGCGGGCAGGAAGACGATGGACGAGCGCCAGTAAACACTGACTCGAACCGTGTCCTCCCCGTCATGGCGTGAGGCTGCCGGGATGGCGGCGTCACCGTGGGATACCATGAATTTTATTCTTTACTCCGACGTCAACGACAGCTCCATCAGCCAGAGTCTCGGCCGTCCCGAGTACAGTTACTATTTCGTGCTCAAGGCGTATCGCCCTGTACTCGAAAGCCTTGGGCGAGTGCATGTGGTGTCCTCCACCGCCGAGGTCGATCCGCTCTACAAACAATTATCGGCCGCCGGCGAAGACAGTCTGTTCCTGTCATTTACGCCACCGCAGAAAACACCGAACGACCTTGAGTGCCCGACGATCTGCGTGGTGGCCTGGGAGTTCGATTCGATTCCCGATGAGCAATGGGATAACGATCCGCGCCAGGACTGGACGCAAATGCTGGCGCGGCAGGGCCGGGTGATCACGCTCTCCAGCCATACCGCCCGGGCGATTCGCCGGAGCATGGGCGAAGACTTTCCGGTGCTGGTGTTACCGACGCCGTTGTGGGAAAACTTCGCCGACATTCGTAGTCGCCACACCAGCGCCCCGATCAGCGCCGGCTCGACCCTGGACATCAAGGGCTGCATCTTCGATACACGCACACTCGGGCTGAGCGCCGATGCACTGATTCCTGTCGTGCCGACCGCCGAGGAACTGGCGGCACTCGAGGCCGAGCTGGAGGCATTGAAGCCACCGCCGCTGACGCTCAAGCGCCGCTTCGTGATTGCTCGCCATTATCTGCATATGTGGCGCCTGGACAAAGGCAAATCGCTGCCGATCCCGGTGCATCGCACCCATTTTCTGAGCCAGTGGTATTGGGAAGGGATTCGCGACCTGTTGTCGCAAGCCGCCCATGAGCGCCTCGCCGAGTGGTTGCCGGCCATCGCCGGCCCGCAGACGATTGCAGTGCCCGAGCCAGAGCCGCGAGCGTGGCCGGACACCACCGCCCGGGTTGAAACACAGGTTGACGGAGTGGTGTACGTCACCGTGTTCAACCCGCGTGACGGTCGCAAGAACTGGCATCAACTGATTACTGCATTCTGCTGGGCGTTCCGCGAAACGTCTGACGCGACGCTGGTGCTGAAGATTACCCAAAGCGATCTGTCGTCCTACCACGACGAACTGATGACGTTGCTCGCGCAGCTTTCGCCGTTCGCCTGTCGGGTGGTGGTCATGCACGGCTACCTGGACGATCCGCAATACGCCCGGCTGTACGAAGCCGCCAGTTACTACGTCAATGCCTCACGCTGCGAAGGGCTGTGCCTGCCGCTGATGGAGTTCATGGCCAGCGGTAAACCGGTGATTGCTCCTGATCACACGGCCATGGAGGACTACATCGACGAGCGTGTGGCGTTTGTGGTCAAGTCCAGCGAAGAGCTGACCATCTGGCCGCAGGACACTCGCATCATCTACCGCACCCTGCGTTACCGGCCGGATTGGGGTTCGCTGAAAACCGCTTACGAAAACAGCTACCGTCTGGCCAAGGAACAACCGCTGGAGTATCAGCGCATGTCCCACGCCGCCGTCGAGCGTATGCACGATTACTGCGCTTTCGCCCCGGTGCAGAAACGCATGGCGGATTTCTTCGGGCTGGCGCCACAGGCTTTGCCGACAGCAACCGTGACGGATAACGCCCCATGCTGATCATCATTCATTCGGAAACCAACCAGCACACCATTGCCCAGAACCTTGGCCGCTCGGAGTACAGCTATTACTTCGTACTCAAGGAGTACCGTCCCGTGCTGGAACGGCTGGGGCGAGTGGTAGAAGTCAGCGACCCGCAGACCGAAGTCGATGCCTTGTACCTGGACTGTTTGTCTCGTGGTGAAGCGTGCGTGTTCCTGTCGTTCTCACCGCCTCATCGCACGCCGGTCAATTTGACCTGCCCGACGCTGCCGGTGTTCGCGTGGGAATTCAGCACCATCCCCAACGAACCCTTCGCCGGTGACCCGCTCAATGACTGGCGCACGGTGTTGCGGGCAGCGGGTGCGGCGATTACACATTCCAGCTACACCGTGAATGCGGTGCGCGAGGCGATGGGGGCCGACTATCCGATCATCGCGGTACCGGCCCCGGTATGGGACCGGTTTTCCGAGCGCGGCGCCCAGTTGCAACGTCAGCCCCTGGCCCGTCAGGTGCGGTTGACGCTCAAGGGGTTGCTGGCAGACAGCCGCGAACTCGACTTGCGAGCCTTCGGCCCCGTGGCAACTCGCGAAGGTGTGGGGATTGATTTCCAGGCCCCGCCGAGTGAACACGAGTTGGTCCTCGATGGCGTGATCTACACTTCGGTGTTCAACCCCGGTGACGGGCGCAAGAACTGGGAAGACATGCTCAGTGCCTTTTGCGTGACGTTTCGCGAGGTGGACGACGCAACGCTGGTGCTTAAATTGACGCACCACGATGCCGAAGAAGCGCTGACTGATATCCTTCACCACTTGTACAAGAACCAGTCCTACCGCTGCCGGGTCGTGTTGATTTACGGCTATCTGGCTGACGCGGACTATGAGCGGCTGGTGCAAGCCACGAGTTACGTGGTCAACACCTCCTACGGCGAAGGCCAATGCCTTCCGCTGATGGAGTTCATGTCCTGTGGCAAACCGGCCGTGGCGCCACGGACCACGGCGATGATCGATTATCTGGACGCCGATAATGCATTCCTGATTGACTCCACCGATGAGCTGACGGCCTGGCCACATGACCCGCGCAGGGCGTTTCGGACCTTGCGCTACGTCACCAATTGGGCGTCGTTGTGCAGGGCTTACCAATCAAGCTATGACGTGGCCAAGGGTGATCCCGAACGTTATGCACAGATGTCCGTGCACGCAGTGGCCAGCCTCAGGAAATTCTGCAGCCAGGCCACCGCCGAGCAGCGGCTTGGCGTATTTTTCGAGCGCCTGTTCGAGAGCGGTGCCGTGGAAACCCCCGAGGCATGATTCGCGCATTGGTCAGACGTTTCTTTCCGGAGACGAAACCCGAGCCCCGGCCCGCGCCGCTGCCGGTCGAGCAATCCCGTGTGTCGCCAAGAGATGTGGGCTTGCACGATGCGATGCATGACGGCTGGTTTTCGGGCGACAGCGGCGAATTGCTCAAAGGGTTTGCCATCACCGCCGACGACACCCTGCTGGATGTCGGATGCGGCGAAGGCGTGGCGACGTTGTTCGCGATCCGCCAGGGCGCCTCGGTGATCTTCACTGACAGCGAATACGACAAGGTCCATGACCTTGCCCGGCAAGTGGCCGCGCAATCAGACAAACCGAACCTGGGGCTGGTCAGCAACAGTTTGCCGCTGCCATTGGCCGAAGGCTGCGCCAGCAAAGTCGTGTGCATGGAAGTGCTCGAGCACATCGATCAGCCAGAGCCCTTCATGGCCGAACTGGTGCGCATGGGCCGCCCCGGTGCGCTGTACCTGTTGAGCGTGCCATCCCCGGTGGGCGAGCATTTGCAGAAAGGCATCGCCCCGGCCAGCTACTTTCAATCGCCCAATCACGTGCAGATTTTCAGCCCCGAGCGATTCGCCGCGCTGGTGGAGGACGCCGGCCTGGTCATCGAGCATCGTCAGGCATCCGGGTTTTTCTGGGTCATGGGCATGATCTTTTTCTGGGCCAGTGAGCGGGCCGCCGGCCGGGATTTGGGCGGTGCGGTGCGTGACCGGATTCAGGCGCCGTACCCGCCGCTGATGGAAAGCTGGGCGAAAACCTGGCAGGACTTGCTGGCCCAGCCCGACGGGTTGGCGATCAAGCGGATGCTGGATCAGTTCATGCCCAAGAGCCAGGTGATCATTGCTCGCAAACCTCATGTCCAGGAGGGCGAATGAGTAACGAAAAACGGATCATGGACATCGAATTGCTGCGCGGCATTGCGGTGCTTGGCGTGCTGTTTCATCACCTGCAGGACAGCCTGTTCGCGGCGGCCGTGCCATTGCTGCAGAGCATCACGCTGTACAACCAGCCGTGGTGGGGCGTGGATCTGTTTTTCGCGATCTCGGGCTTCGTCATTGCCCGCAGCCTGATCCCGGCCTTGCGTCGTTGCACTACCGGTCGGGATTATTGGCAACAGACGCGCAATTTCTGGTTGCGCCGGGCTTTTCGTTTGCTGCCGTCGGCCTGGTTATGGCTGGCGCTGATGTTGCTGGCATGCCTTTTTCTCAACCGCTCCGGCGCGTTCGGCACGCTGCACGCGAACATTCAGGCGACCCTGGCCGGCATTGCGCAGTACGCCAATTTCCGCTTTGCCGACAGTTTTTATCGCTACGAGTACGGCACCAGTTTCGTGTACTGGAGCCTGTCGCTTGAAGAGCAGTTCTACCTGCTGTTTCCGTTGTTGATCGTGTTGTTTCGCAAACACCTGGTGTGGGCTTTGCTGGCGCTGGTTGCGGTGCAGTTGTTTACCTTGCGCACGCCGATCCTGATGGTGGTGCGCACCGACGCGCTGGCCCTTGGCGTGCTGTTGGCGATGTGGAGCGTGCAGCCTTCGTACCGACGCTGGGAGCCGACCTTCCTGGGTCGCCCATGGGCCGGCCTGTCGGCACTGGTCGGGGTTTCACTGGTGCTCGGTTTCATGGCGACGGACCGCTTCACCTTTACCCATTACCGGATCGGCGTGATTGGGCTGTTGTGTGCGCTGCTGGTGTGGATCGCGTCCTACAACCGCGATTACCTGATGCCCAAAGGCGCGTTGAAGAACGTGATGACCTGGATCGGTAGCCGCTCCTACGGCATCTACCTGATCCACATTCCGGCCTATCTGTTGGTCCGCGAATTCACCTTTCGGTTGCAGGAAGCCAACCTGCCGAACCCGGCGGGTCATCCGCTGCCGACGTTGCTCATCGCGTTCGGATTGATCGCCCTGTTGAGCGAACTCAACTACCGCTTCATCGAAATGCCCATGCGCCAGCGCGGTGCCTCGCTGGTACAACGCCTGAGCCCGTCCCGTATCGCCGTCCCATCCTCTGGAGCCACCTCATGCTGAGCCTATTGAAGAAACTCACGGCGGGCACGCCCGTGCCTGTGCAGCCAGAGACACCGCCTGCGCCACCCGTGGCGGAGAAGGTCGACCCCTATATGCTCGGCCTGCACGACGCGATGCTCAGCGGCTGGTTCAATCAGCAAACCGGCGAACTGTTCAGCGGATTCCCGGTGACCCCCGAGGACACGCTGCTGGACGTGGGCTGTGGTGACGGCGGCAACGTGCATTTCTGCGGGATGCGCGGGGCAAAGATCATCATTGCCGATATCGACGCGGCCAAGGTCGAAGCGACCCGTCAGCGCCTGAGCGATACACCGGCCCGCGACGTCGAATGCCACGTCACCGACTGCAACCCGCTGCCGATTGCCGATGCGACCGCCACGCGGGTGGTGTCGACCGAGGTCATCGAACACGTGGACGATCCAGCCCAGTTCCTCGCTGAACTGGTACGCGTCGGTAAACCGGGCGCCTTGTATCTGCTGAGCGTCCCCCATCCGAGCTCCGAAGACCTGCAGAAAGATATCGCGGCGGCCGAGTATTTCCAGAAGCCCAACCACATTCGCATCATCAGCGAAGAGCAGTTCAAGGCCATGGTCAGCGATGCCGGCCTGGAAGTGATCAGTCACAGCCAGTACGGATTCTACTGGTCGATGTGGATGCTGTTGTTCTGGGAAGCCAAGGTCGATTTCAGCAACCCGGACCATCCGTTGCTCAACCACTGGGCGGATACCTGGCAGGCGATTCTGGCCTCGCCACGGGGCACCCAGATCAAGCAGGCGCTGGATGCCGTGGTGGCGAAAAGTCAGGTGATCATTGCGCGTAAACCCTGATCACCCTGCTGTGGGTGCGACGGTCTGCAACAGACCGTCCGTCACTGTCATTGGCTGACAGTTGCCTTTGGTGAGAGGCCGCTTCCGGTCATTCCATCAAAGTCAGCAAACGGGTTTCAATACCCATTGGAGCTGGCCTTCTTTCTCTTGATTCACAAAATCCATCCAGTGATTGCAGCAATTTGGGTTGCGATCAGGTCAGCGTCAACAGCATTGTCATTCATCATGTCGTATGGGGAGGCCGCTAAGGGGCAGGCAGCTTAGGTAGGCACCTTTCGCGATACCACACCTCTCGTTTCACCCAAAATATTTTATGTTCTGCTGAACCCGTATGACTTTCCGCTGAACACCTGCGCATTGCATGGGCGATCCCTGCGATGAAATCCTCAGAAATCATAGCGAGGGCTCGCGAAGGCGTTGCTACCCGCCAAATCCAATGATTGCTTTGATTTCCAGGTACTCCTCTAAGCCGTAAACACCATATTCACGACCATTACCAGATCGCTTGTAGCCGCCGAACGGAGCCATTGGATTCCAGGCAGGGTAGTTCAGATGCACTTGACCCGCGCGGATACGAGAGGCAACTGCACGAGCAAGATCGAGGTTCTGAGCCTGAACATGAGCACCCAGTCCATATACCGTATCGTTTGCGATAACGACCGCCTCATCGATCGTTTCATACGGAATAATGCACAGCACCGGCCCGAAAATTTCTTCTTGGGCGATACGCATTGCGGTATCTACCTCGGAGAAAACTGTCGGTCGGGTGTAGAAACCCTTTTCATAACCCGGCACACGCCCTGGTCCGCCGCAAACGAGTTTTGCACCCTCACTCAGGCCAGCCTCGATCATGGCTTGCACGCGATTGAACTGGGCCTCGTTGGCAATGGGACCGAGCACTGAATCTTCGGATTGCGGATCACCCACGATGATTGCATTGGCGGTTTCGGCTGCCAGCGATTCGACTTCCGCCAGCCGGTCCTTAGGTACGATCATTCGTGTCGGGGCGCTGCACGATTGTCCGACGTTGCGGAATGCCGACATCACGCCTAATGGAACGGCTTTGGCAAAGTCGGCGTCGGGAAGCAGAATGTTCGGGGATTTGCCTCCCAGTTCTTGCGTGACGCGCTTCACCGTATGGGCGGCTGCCTGCGCGACCAGCGCGCCCGCGCGGTTTGAGCCGGTAATCGAAATCATATCGATATCCGGGTGCGCAGCGATTGCTGCGCCGACCTCGTGACCACTTCCGTTCACGAGGTTGAAGACGCCAGGTGGAAGGCCCGCGTCATGGACCAGTTGTGCAAAAAGCAGGGCACTCAGAGGCGACAGTTCGCTTGGTTTGAGGACCACAGTGCATCCGGCAGCTATAGCCGGGGCGACTTTCGCGGTGATTTGATAAAGCGGCCAGTTCCACGGAGTTATGAGACCACAGACGCCTATAGGTTCGCGTTCAATCGCGGTTCCCCCTTCAATCGTCCGGAAGCGATAAGTGGACAGGAGGTCACGGGCGACCCGAACGTGTTCGGCCGCGAGAGGCACTTGCATTGCCCGAGCGGAACTGATGGCAGCGCCCATTTCGAGAGAGAGAGCCTGCGCGAGCACCTCTTTTCGCTCAAGGATGAGATCGTAGATCTTTCCAAGGACAAGCGCGCGCGACTCTGCGCAGGTAGCAGACCAACCAGGAAACGCTGCACGCGCCGCAGCTACTGCCCGATCAACATCCTCGGCAGAGCCTTGCGCGACCTCTGCGACGACCTCTTCAGTTGCCGGATTTACCACGGACAAACTTGCCGGAATTGCCGGGGAAGACCAACAGCCATTGATATAAAATTTGTGAGCCGTTTGCGGATCAACGCTGTAGCTATTCGAAGATTGTATTGTCATCTAACTGGCTCCCTAGAGCGGTGATGGGCACTGCAAGCAGCAGAGGGCGGTCTGGCTCGCGACCTTGCAAGGCCGCTGAAATAAACGACCAAGCCGAAGGTGGCCTTGGGATTGGCAAATCACCAGAACATCGCGGTGGCGACCAGGACATCGCTATGCCGGGTCTTCTCAATAAGCTAACAAAGCAGGCCAGATAAAATGTGCTGTTCTTCAGGTTCGCAAGGGAGAATCTGCTGTTTCTGTCAGGCTGACTTTGTATGAGAACAAGTTGAACCGATTTCGTCAGTAAACCTTCTGATAGACCGCCCAGTGAGACCATTCCTGGTCAGTGCGTTCGTAGGCACATCGGTGGCGATGATGGGGCATATAGATAGGCCGGTGGGGGCGTGGTGATGCATCGTGCAACGCGCCACCTTTGTAGAGCTATCGCGACGCATACAGATGTTGCTTTGACCGGTATGTCACGCCTATCGCTAATAGAAGCAAGATTGTCCCATAGCGCATGACTCTTAATTAGCCCCCGCCTCACCTCGCAGCACAATCAGCGGGCGCATCCTCAGCGAAAGCTCTCTTTCTCCTTCCGCAAGTCATAAATACTGCCGCACATGGCGTTGTGCGTGGCTTACCAGCGCACCATAAAAGCCCGCAAAGGCTTAAGAGCAGGGGGTCGAGCGCCCGAGTCTGGAGCGTCCCGCAAAGTCTGCTGAGCAAGCCCTGCAAAACGGTGGTTTGTACCAAGCGGCCTATACTTTTAACAGTTTATGCATGGTCTCTTGGTGTTGTAATAAATCCGTGATGCAGCGTTGCACCGATGCTTCCAGAGCGGAGTAACTGCTTGCCCCGTCATGACCTCAACAATCATAAGGACCGCACTCATGAGCTTTCTTCGACCCAAGTTTATTACCTTTGACTGCTACGGCACGTTGACCAACTTTCAAATGGGGAACATGACGCGCGAACTGTTCGCTGATCGTGTCCCTTTCGAGCAAATGGATCAGTTCGTCAAGGACTTCTCTGCCTATCGCCTGGATCAGGTGATGGGTGACTGGCGGCCGTATGATGAAATCATCAAGACCGCCCTGGCGCGCGTCTGCAAGCGTTGGGGTGTCGAGTACAAGGGCGAAGGCCAGCTCTACTACGACGCCGTACCGTCTTGGGGCCCCCATGCTGACGTTCCAGCTGGCCTGGCAAAAATTGCCGACAAGATTCCGTTGGTGATTTTCTCCAACGCGATGGACGAGCAGATCATGTCCAACGTCGACAAGCTCGGCGCACCTTTCCATAAAGTCTTCACCGCCCAGCAAGCCCAGGCCTACAAGCCGCGCCTGGCTGCCTTCGAGTTCATGCTCGATAACCTCGGTTGCGGGCCTGAGGACGTTCTGCACGTGTCCTCGAGCTTCCGTTACGACCTGATGCCGGCCAACGACATGAAGATCAAAAACAAAGCCTTCGTTGCTCGTGGTCATGAACAGCCGGCGAATGCCGTTTATGGCTACCACCAGATCCCGGATATCGGCGCATTGCCCGGTTTGGTCGGTCTCTAAGTCTCAAGGCACTCTTCAAGGCAAAAGGGGTTAGACATGGGCAGTGAGTCCTATTGGCTCGATACCGCACCGCAATTCACCGGTGCACAGCTCGGCGCATTGCCCGGGCAGGTCGATGTGGCCATCGTCGGTGGTGGTCTCACTGGCCTGGCCGCGGCCCGAGCCCTGGCCTTGAAGGGGGCCAGTGTGGTGGTGCTGGAAGGAGGGCGGGTGATTGGCGAGGCTTCGGGGCGCAATGGTGGCCACTGCAGCACCGGCGTTGCCCAAGACTACGCGGCACTCAGCGCCAGCCTCGGTGCTGATAAGGCGCGTGCTTATTACCAAGCCTATGAAAGCGCCGTACAGAGCGTCGTTTCGTTGGTGGAGCAGGAGCAGATCGCCTGCGACCTCAAGCGCAATGGCAAGCTGAAGCTGGCCGCCAAACCGATGCATTACGAAGGTTTGGCGCGCACCTGCGAATTGATTCGACGGGAGGTCGACGCCGAGGTCGAGTTGCTCTCTCCAGAAGAAGCCCGTGCTGAAGCCAACTCGGCCCAGTTCCATGGAGGCATGCTGCAGCGCAACGGCGTGCAGATGCATGTCGGGCGCTTCGGTGTCGGGTTGGCCGAGGCGGCAGCTCGTCACGGCGCATTGATCTTTCAGGGCGTGTCAGTGACGGACTGGAAAGCCAGTGCCGGCGGCTATCAGGTCAATACCACCAAGGGCTCGCTACACGCCACGCAGATTCTGCTGGCCACAGGCACGTGCCAGCAGGGCGGATTGGGCTGGTATCGGCGGCGGATCGTGCCGGTGGGCAGTTTCGTGATCGCCACCGAGGTGCTACCGCAGGCCCTGATCGACAGCTTGCTACCGGCACGGCGTTCCTATGTCACCAGCCGCATGATCGGTAACTACTTCCGCCTGACACCGGACAACCGGTTGCTGTTTGGCGGTCGTGCCCGGTTTGCCATGTCCGACAGCATTTCCGACGCCAAGAGCGGCAAGGTATTGCAGGCGGCGATGGTCCAGATGTTTCCGCAACTGGCTAGCGTGAAGATCGATTACTGCTGGGGTGGCCTGGTGGATATGACCTCCGATCGGTTACCCCGCGCCGGGCAGCATGGAGGGGTTTATTACTCCATGGGCTACAGCGGTCATGGGGTGCAAATGTCGGTGCACATGGGGCAGGTCATGGCCGAGGTAATGGCTGGCAAGGTCGAGGCCAATCCGTGGCGCGAACTCGATTGGCCTGCCATTCCCGGGCATTTCGGCAAACCCTGGTTCCTGCCTCTGGTGGGTGCGTATTACCGCCTGCAGGACTACCTGCACTGAGTTCATGGTGTTGCTTTACGTTTCAACCACGCTGCACTTAATCAGCAGCACTTGAGCCTTATCATTGACGAAAGGTAGGACTGACATGACTGACAATAAAAAAAATATCGACTCCCAGCTGATCACCGGTGAAGAAAGTCTGCGCGTTTTCGAAGGGCTCAATCGCGGCATGTCACGCCGCAATGCATTGCAGATGCTGGGGTTGGCCGGGGTGGCTGTCGCGGGCGCCAGTAGTCTGTTCGGCGCCGCTGGCAAGCTGTTTGCCGATGATGAAGCTGCAAGCCCTGGCAAAGGCAAGCCCGGCGGTCGTATCCGCGTCGCAGGCTCGTCCAGTTCCACCGCCGACACTCTTGATCCGGCCAAAGGTTCAGGGTCCACCGACTACGTGCGCCATTACATGTTCTACAACGGTCTGACGCGTTTCGACAGTCATATGGTGCCGCAACTGGAGTTGGCCGAGCGTATCGAAACCACTGACGCCACGCTCTGGGTGATCAGCCTGCGTAAGGAAGTGACCTTCCACAACGGCAAGGCGCTGACCGCCGCTGACGTGGTGTTTTCGCTGTTGCGGCACAAGGATCCTCTCACCGGTTCCAAGGTCCTGCCGCTGGCGTCGCAGTTCGCCGAGGTCAAGGCCGTCGGTACCCACGAAGTGCAGATACAATTGAGCGGCCCGAATGCTGAATTGCCGTCGGTTCTTGCCGTCTCTCACATGTTGATCGTTCCCGAGGGTACGAGCGATTTCAGCCAGGGCATCGGTACCGGTCCGTTCAAGGCCAAGGAGTTCCAGCCCGGGGTGCGTTCGATTGCTGTGCGCAATACCAATTACTGGAAACCCGGCTTGCCCTACCTGGACGAGATCGAATTTATCTCAATTGCCGACGAGTCGTCACGGATCAACGCCCTGTTGTCGGGCGACGTGCACATCGTCAACGAGGTTAACCCGCGCTCAACGGTTCGCATCAAGGCCAGCCCCAAGCATCGGGTCGTGGACTCGCCGTCGGGTAACTACACTGACCTGATTATCCGTCAAGACCAGATGCCGGGCCAAAGCCCGGAGTTCACGCAGGCCATGAAATACTTGATGGACCGCGAGCAAATCAAGTCGGCGATATTCCGTGGCTACGCCCGGGTTGGCAACGATCACCCGATCGCACCGGGTGCGCGCTTCTTTAACGCCGACCTGCCACAGCGTGCCTACGATCCGGAAAAAGCCAAGTTCCTGCTCAAAAAGGCCGGCATGGAAAGCATCACTATGCCGCTGATGTGCTCGCCGGCTGCGACCGGTTCGGTGGACATCGCCGTGCTGCTGCAGCAGTCAGCCAAAGAGGCAGGGCTCAAGCTCGACGTCAACCGTCTGCCGAGCGATGGCTACTGGTCCAACCATTGGGCGAAGCACCCACTGAGCTTTGGCAACATCAATCCGCGGCCCAATGCCGACATGCTTTTCTCGCAGTTCTTCCAGTCGACAGCACCCTGGAATGAGTCCGGCTGGAAAAACGAACAGTTCGACCAACTGTTGGTACAAGCCCGAGGTGAAACCGACGAGGCCAAGCGCGGCAAGATGTACGCAGATATGCAAACCCTGGTGCATGAGCACAGCGGTATCGGCGTGCCAGTGTTCATCAGCAACATCGATGCCGCCGATCAGCGAGTCAAGGGCTACGGCACCAACCCTCTAGGCGGTTTCATGGGGTACATGTTTGCCGAGCAGGTCTGGCTGGACGCTTGATGAAAGTTGGGTTTTTGCTGCAGCTACATTGCATGAGGATTGGGTGATGAATAGCAACACACTGTGGTTGATCGGCCGGCGCTTGGGCGCGGCGATCGTGACCTTGTTGATTGTGTCCATGGTGGTGTTCGCCATCACGGCGGTGCTGCCGGGAGACGCGGCACAACAGTCTCTGGGGCAATTCGCCACGCCCGAGCAGGTGGCAGCCTTGCGCCTGAAAATGGGGCTGGATCAGCCCGGTGTGTTGCGTTACCTGCACTGGTTGATGAGCCTGCTCAGCGGTGACATGGGGCAGTCGGTATCCAACGCCATGCCGGTCCGAGACTTGATGGCTGGGCGTCTGCCCAACACCCTGATGCTGGCGGCCGCCACGGCGCTGGTATCAGTGCCGGTGGCGTTGATTCTGGGCATCGGTTCGGCCATGGGCCGGGGCGGGCGCATCGACAGTGTCCTCAGCTTTTTTACCTTGACCATGGTGGCGGTGCCAGAGTTTCTGGTTGCGACCCTGGCGGTGCTGATTTTTGCGGTGAACCTGGGTTGGTTGTCGGCGTTGTCCTACGCCAGTGACATCACGTCACCCTGGCAATTCATGCGCACTTACGCCTTACCGGTGATGACGCTGTGCTGCGTGATTGTCGCGCAAATGGCACGCATGACCCGGGCGGCGGTGATCGATCAGCTCGACAGCCCTTACGTGGAAATGGCCCGGCTCAAAGGTGTGAGCAAGATTCGGATCGTTCTACGCCATGCCTTGCCCAACGCCATCGGGCCCATCGCCAATGCCATCGCCTTGAGCCTGTCTTACCTGTTGGGCGGGGTGGTGATCGTTGAAACGATCTTCAACTACCCCGGCATCGCCAGCCTGATGGTCGATGCCGTGACCAACCGCGACATGGCCCTGGTTCAAGCCTGCACCATGTTGTTTTGTACGGCGTATTTGACGTTGGTGCTGATTGCCGACCTGTGCGCGATTCTTTCCAATCCGAGGCTGAGAAATCAATGAACAATCTCATTGTGAAATCGCCGGCTACCACCAAATTGGCGCTGGGCAAGGTTTCCCACAGATCGTCCTGGCTCGGCCTGATCGGCGCTGCGATGTGTGTGATCTGGTTGCTGGTGGCCATCTTCGGCCCATGGCTGGCACCGCATCCGGTAGGGGAAGTGGTCTCCGACAATGTCTTCGACAACCTGAGCGCTGCTTACCCGTTCGGCACCGATTACCTGGGCCGCGACATGCTCAGCCGGATCCTCGTCGGCGCACGATTCACCGTCGGCCTGGCCTTGGTGGCGGCGGTGTTGGCCAGCGGTATGGGGACCAGCTTCGCGTTGCTGTCGGTGGTGTCGCCGAAGTGGCTGGATGAGTTGATCAGTCGCTTGATGGACGCCTTCATTTCGATCCCCAGCAAGATGCTGGCGTTGATCATGGTCTCGGCCTTCGGCTCCTCGGTCACCTTGTTGATCTGCACGGCGGTATTGAGCTTCACCCCGGGTGCATTCCGCATCGCCCGCAGCATGGCGGTGAACATTGAGGCGCTGGAGTACGTGCAGGTAGCTCGTACCCGTGGCGAGCGCCGGCTGTATGTGGCTTGCGTGGAAATTCTGCCGAATATGCTCAACCCGGTGCTTGCAGATCTGGGGCTGCGCTTCGGTTTCATCGTGTTGTTGCTCAGCGGTATGAGTTTTCTTGGCCTGGGTGTGCAACCGCCGGATGCCGATCTCGGGTCGCTGGTGCGCGAAAACATCGGCGGTCTCAACCAGGGTGCGCCTGCCATCGTGATTCCGGCTTTGGCCATCGGCACCCTGACCATCGGTGTGAATCTGTTTATCGACCGACTGTCGTCGCGACGTAGTCGACGTTCGGGAGGTCATTGAAATGAGCGAGTTAATTAAGGTTCAGGACCTGCGGGTGGTCGCCTGTGGTGAGCTTGGTGAGGTGGAAATCGTCAAGGGCGTAAGCTTCTCCCTGCAGAAAGGCGAAGTGCTGGCGTTGATCGGTGAGTCCGGCTCCGGCAAGACCACTATCGCCCTGGCGTTACTCGGTTATGCCCGACGCGGTTGTCGGTTGGCGGGCGGGACGGTGCAGATCGGCGAGCACGACATGCTGGCGTTGAGCGAAGGCGAGCTGCAAGGCTTGCGCGGCAACCGTGTGTCGTACATCGCTCAGAGCGCCGCCGCGGCGTTCAATCCGGCGAAAAAACTTATCGACCAAGTAGTGGAGGGCGCGTTGATTCATGGCCTGGGCAGCAGGACTGTGCTTGAGGCCAAGGCCATCGAGTTGTTCCGCGACCTGGCCCTGCCAGACCCCGATCACATTGGCCAGCGTTACCCTCATCAGGTTTCCGGCGGGCAACTGCAACGTGTGATGGCGGCTATGGCGCTGATCAGCGATCCATTGCTGGTGGTGCTCGACGAACCGACGACGGCACTTGATGTGACCACCCAGATCGATGTGCTGCGCGCCTTCAAACGGGTGGTCCGTGAGCGTGGCGCGACGGCGGTCTACGTGTCCCACGACCTGGCGGTAGTGGCGCAGATGGCCGATCAGATCGTGGTGCTTAATGGCGGTGAGATCTTCGAGCAGAGCGCCACGGCACCCTTGCTTAAAGGCCCGGCCCACGAATACACCCGCAGCTTGCTGGCGGCAGCACGGCCGGACACCACTATCCGTCCACCCTGCGGTGTCGCTGAAGACACGCCTTTGCTGACCATTCAGGGTCTGACCGCCGGTTACGGCAACAAAAACTCGCATGGCATGCCATCGATCCTCGTATTGGAGGACATTGATCTGACCGTGCGTCGGGGTCAGGCGATTGGCGTCATCGGTGAGTCAGGTTCTGGCAAGTCGACTTTGGCACGGGTGGTTGCCGGGTTGTTGGCGCCGGCCCTCGGCGGGCTGACCTTCGATGGCCAGCCCCTGGGTGGCAGTCTGTCGTCGCGCACCGACGAGCAGTTTCGACGCATTCAAATGGTCTTTCAGAATGCCGACACCGCACTCAACCCGATGCACAGTGTCAGCACTATTTTGAGTCGCCCGCTGAAGATGTATTTCGGCCTCAAGGGTGCGGCTTTGCGCGAGCGTATCGGTGAGTTGCTGGATCTCGTTCGTTTGCCGCGCACGCTGGCTGAACGTCGTCCGAACGAACTGTCCGGCGGGCAGAAACAACGGGTCAATCTGGCCCGGGCCCTGGCGGCCAAGCCGGATCTGATTCTCTGCGACGAAGTGACCTCGGCGCTGGATACCGTGGTCGGTGCAGCGATTCTCGAACTGCTGCGCGACCTGCGACAGGAACTGGGGGTGTCCTATCTGTTTATCAGCCATGACATCTCCACCGTGCGAGCCCTGTGCGACGACATTGTGGTGATGTACAGCGGCCACAAGATTCAGGCCGGTACTCGACAATCGTACGCCGAAGCACCATTCCATCCCTATACCGACCTGTTGATCCATTCGGTTCCGGAGTTGCGCCAGGGCTGGCTGGAAAGCTGCGGAACAACGACCTGTGGCACGCTGCCGCCCATAGGTGCCAAGGCCAATGTGCCAGGGCTGTGCACCTTCCTCAATCGCTGTCCTGTGCGGGTTGACGGTCTGTGTAATTGCGTCCCGCCGGACCGCCGGATGATTGTTGGCGGCAGTGAAATCCTTTGCCATCACGACAGTGCGGAGTTGATAAAAACTCAGCAGTATTCAAACAACATGATCGTGGGAGCCTATGCATGAACGGGCGTTTCGTCAGGCTGGCCGAACAGGATCGGCCAACCGTCCAATTAAAGGTCGACGGCATGCCGATCGAGGCGCTGAAGGGCGATACGCTGATGGTTGCGTTGCTGACTCAGGGCTCGACGTTGCGCCAATCGGAGTTCGATCCAGGGCGGCGCGCCGGTTTCTGTCTGATGGGAGCCTGCCAGGACTGTTGGGTCTGGACCCGCAGCGGCGAGCGTCTACGCGCCTGTTCCAATGAGGTCCGTGAAGGCCTGGATATTGTCACCACACAACCGGAGGCGATATGGCCACTGCGCGGCTGAGCACTCATCGAGTCGTTATCGTCGGCGCCGGACCGGCCGGCACACGTTGTGCCGAAACCCTGGTCGCCGCTGGACTCAAGCCCATCCTGATCGACGAGAATCGCCGGGATGGCGGGCAGATCTACCGGCGCCAACCCGAAGGGTTTACCCGGAATTACGCCACGCTGTATGGCACCGAAGCCGCCAAGGCCAACGACCTGCACCAGAGCTTCGACCGCTTGCACGGGCAGATCGATTATCGCCCGGACACGCTGGTGTGGAACCTGACACCGGGCCAACTGTGCTGTGTCAGCCAGGGCAAGCACTCGACAGTGGATTACGACGCGCTGATCCTCTGCACCGGTGCCACCGACCGCTTGATGCCGATCGAAGGTTGGCAGTTGGCGGGCACGTATAGTCTCGGCGGTGCTCAGATCGCCCTGAAATCTCAGGCTGTGTCCATCGGCCACCGCGTGGTGTTCATGGGCAGCGGGCCGTTGCTGTATCTGGTTGCCAGTCAGTATGTGAAGGCGGGAGCCAAGGTCGCGGCAGTGCTCGACACTTCGCCTCTGAGCAAACGCATCCTTGCCATGCCGAAACTGCTGGCACGCCCGGGGTTGCTGTTCACCGGGATGAAGTTATTGGCGCAGTTGTATCGCGCGAAGATCCCGGTGCATCTGGGCATTTCGCCGCTTCAAGTGCAGGGCGATGCGGCCAGCGGTGTCAGTGCCGTACGCGTGCGCACGGCACGTGGTGAGACCTTGACGGTGGATTGCGATGCCGTCGCGCTGGGTTATCACCTGCGCCCGGAAACTCAATTGGCCGACCTGGCCGGTTGCCGTATGCGCTTCGATGAAGCGTCGAGCCAATGGTGGCTGGCTACGGATGAAGACGGCCGGACCTCGGTCAGCGGCGTGTATGCCGCCGGTGACGGTTCGAAGATTCGCGGCGCCGATGCCGCCGAGCACGCCGGGCGCCTGGTGGCCATGGCGCTGCTGGAGGATCAGCAGCAACCGATAAACGTCGGGTTGCGCGACGAACAACGCCATGCACTGGCGGTGATGGATGAATTTCGCCTCGGTCTGGCACAGGCGTTTCCCTGGCCTTCCGCCCAGGCCAAAGCGCTACCGGATGAGGCGATCGTCTGCCGCTGCGAAATGATCACTGCCGGTGAGTTGCGTCGGACCGTCAGTGAGAAGGGGGCCTGTGAAGTCAACCGGGCCAAGGCCTTCAGCCGGGTCGGCATGGGCCGCTGCCAGGGGCGTTATTGCTCGCAAGCCGGGGCAGAGGTGATTGCCGCTGCCGCGGGCGTCAGCGTGCAACAGGTCGGCCGACAACGGGGTCAGGCGCCGGTTAAACCCCTTTCGATACTCACCGAGGAGGTGTCGCCATGACGGTACAGAAAGCCGATGTTGTGATTGTTGGCGGCGGCCTGATGGGCTCAGCGGCGGCGTTTTTCTTGCGCCTGCGCGGGCAGTCGGTGATCTTGCTGGAGCGAGACCAGATCGGTCAGTACGCCAGCGGCGTGAATTTCGGCAACGTGCGACGTCAAGGGCGTTTTCTCGGGCAGCTGGAACTGGCCAATCGTTCCTGGGCGTTATGGAAGCGTTTGCCGGAGCTGATCGACGATGACCTGGAATTCATCGCCAGCGGGCATATGCGGGTGTGTTACCGCGAAGACGAGATCGCCGAGCTGCAAGCCTACGCAGACGCTCCTGAGGCGGAGCAGCTGGACCTGAAGATCTTTTGTGGCGACGAGTTGCACAAGCGCTTTCCATTTCTCGGCCCGGATGTGAAGGGCGGTTCTTATGCCCCCCACGATGGTCACGCCAATCCGCGTCTGGCGGCCCCGGCGTTTGCCCGTGCAGCACGACGCCTCGGTGCGCGGATCGAAGAGCGCACGGAAGTGGCCGAGGTGCATAAGATCGGTGATGAGTTCCACATCAGCACCACCGACGGTCGTCAGTTCAGCGCCGCTCAGCTGTTGATCACCGCTGGCGCCTGGGGCCAAAAACTCTCGGCGCAGTTCGGCGAGCCGGTGCCGCTGGAAACCCATGGTCCGCAAATGGCCGTGACCGAGCCGGTGCCTTACGCCTTGCCGACAGTGCTCGGTGTCTATACCAAGATTCCCGAGGAAGTGATTTATTTCCGCCAAATACCCCGTGGAAACATCATCATCGGTGGCGGCTATCGCAGCGAACCGGACATGCTCAACCGCCGGGCCTATGTCGAGCCGCGCAGCATTCTCAATCAGTTCGATCAGATGCGTCGCCTGCTGCCGGGTGTCGGCAACCTGAACATCATTCGGGTCTGGAGTGGTATCGAAGGTTACCTGCCTGATTCACTGCCCGTGATGGGGCCAAGCGGCACCGTTGATGGTTTGTTCTATGCGTTCGGCTTCTGCGGTCATGGCTTCCAACTTGGCCCGGGCGTCGGCGACGTGATGGCCGAGCTGATCAGTACCGGCAGCACCAGCACTTCGATTTTGCCGTTCTCCATCAACCGGTTCGCCTCTTCAGTCGAGCAACGGAGCAAGGCCTCATGAAGCCCCGTGTACTGGACATTCTTAAACGCCTGATGGCCTTTGAAACCGTTTCTTCGGAATCGAACATGGCCTTGATTGAGTACGTGCGCGATCTGCTGCTGACCAAGGGCATCGAGTCGCTGATCGTCAAAGACTCCAGCGGCAAAAAGGCCAACCTGTTCGCCAGTACCGGTCCGCGGGAGGTGCCGGGGGTTCTGCTGTCCGGCCATACCGACGTGGTGCCGGCAGCGGGGCAGGCCTGGACCTTTCCGGCGTTTCAGGCGAGCGTGCAGGACGGTCGGATCTATGGCCGTGGCAGTTGCGATATGAAGGGTTTTGTCGCACTGGCTATCGACGCCATGCTCGATGCCGCCGATCATCCGTTGAGTCGGCCGTTGCAACTGGCGCTGTCCCATGACGAAGAAATCGGCTGCGTGGGTGTACGACGCTTACTGGATGTGTTGCATCTGGCGCCGGTGCGGCCGTTTCTGTGCGTGATCGGTGAGCCGACCAACATGCAGTTTGTTCTTGGGCACAAGGGCAAGGGTTCTTACCGCTCTTACTGTCGCGGCCTGGAGGCCCATTCCTCCCTGGCGCCACGCTCGGTCAATGCGATTCACGTGGCTTGCGATTTCATCGCTGCGCTGCGTCAGGGCCAGCAGCAACTGCAAGAGCAGGGCGCTCAGGATGCCGAATACGACGTGCCCTACAGCACCGTGCATGTCGGGCAGATTGTCGGCGGCAAGGCGCTGAACATCGTGCCGAACCTGTGCACCTTGGATTTCGAAGTGCGTAACTTGCCGGCGGACGACCTGGATCAGTTCCTGGAGCAGATGCGCGAACGGGCCGAGCTGATCGTTCGCGAAGCCAAAAAGCTGTCCAGCGTGGCGGATATCGAGATCGAAACCCTGAACGTCTATCCGGGCCTCGATACCCACCCGAGCGTTGAAGCGGTGCGTTTTCTGAAAAACTTCGCCGCCCCGGACACCGGCACTGCCAAAGTTTCATTCGGCACCGAGGGCGGGTTGTTCAAACAACGCCTGGATGTGCCGGTGGTGGTCTGTGGCCCAGGCTCGATAGAACAGGCACACAAGCCTGACGAGTTCATCGAGATCAGCCAGATGGAAGCCGGCGAGCACTTTCTACAAGGGTTATTGGGCTCGATGCGGCTTTAGTGTTCCGCTTGCCTGGTCCGAACACTCGCTCACCGCGCTTATGGCCCCTTTATGGAATGGCGTCCAGGAACGCGTGACGTCCCGAGCTTGAGTTCACCCGCTCATCGTACTGACAGTGTGGGAAGTGCTGAGAAAGGCTTCCCAGGCTTGCTTGACTGCGCCTATCAAGAAAAACCGCCAGCCACTCGCAACCCTTCCGGAGTCCCCCCATGAAAGTGCTTGAGCGCCTGTCATTCTCTGGCAAGTTCGTCTTGCTCGGCTTGCTAGCCGTGACCCTGATTACCATTCCAACCTGCCTTTACGTACTTGGCGCCTATCAGAGTAGCTACCAGACAAATCAGGAGCTTCGCGGCGTACGACCGGTGCAGGCGTTGCTCGAGCTTATCCACTTGACGCAGCAGCATCGCGATTTGTCATCCGTCGCGCTGGCCGGCAACCGGGACTTCCACAAAACCGGTCTGGATAAACAGGCCGAAGTGGATCGCGCCATCGAGGCAACCGATCGGGTTTTACAGGACGCCCAAGTCTCCCCCACCATTCTGGCTGCCTGGCGACAGGCGCAGCAACAATGGCAAGAGCTGGCCGGCCAGGTTGCTCAGTCCTCAGTCAAGGGCCCGCAGAGTCTGGCCCGTCATAGCCAGTTGATCGCAGCCTACCTGCTGATCGAGGACGCAATGCTCGATCACTTCAAACTTTCCCTGGATCCGGTTTTAGGGACTTACTCGCTAATGGCGGGTGCCTTGATCGAATTGCCGCAAGCCACCGAGTTATTAGGTCAGTTGCGGGGTGCCGGCGGCCTGTATCTGGCGCAGGGCCGGATCCTGCCTGAGCAACAAGGTGCACTGCGTGGTTTGGCTACCCAGGCGCTGAGCAGCGTTGACAAGACGATACGTGCCTTGACCAAGGCGAGTGCCGCCGAGCCGGAACTCAAGGCTCTGCTAGAAGCACCGCTAGCGGCACTAGGACCGCAAATCCAGCGGGCGCTTGAACTCAGCAATACGCGATTGGTATCGGCCGTCGAAATGGACATGGATTTCGCGCCCAGCGTAAGCCCCGCAGGAAATAACGAGCCTACCGATGCCTTGTACGCGCTTAAGCTGAGTTACCCGGTCGGCGACTATCTGACTGCTTACAGTAAACCCGTTGACGCCTTGTACGCCCTTGGCCGTTCAGCGCTGACGGCGCTCGATGAAGCGCTGATAGAGCGTCGCGACAGCGCCCGGCAGAGCGTCATCCTGATGTCCGCAGGTTTGCTGGCGCTGCTGTTGGCTGGCGGTATCTTGGCCACCTTGATCGTGCTGCGTCTGCTTAAACAGTTGGCGATGGCCATGGCAGCAGCCGAGCGTATCGCCGAGGGTGACCTGACCCAACCATTGGATATCGTTGGTATGGATGAAGCGGCGCGCCTGTTGCAGGCGCTTGAGCGCATGCAAATGAACCTGCGCAGTACGGTCAGGCAGGTTTTGAGTTCTTCCGAGCGACTGGCCACGACGTCAGCTCAGTTAAGTTCAGTGACCGATGACGCCACCCGTGGTGTGCGACGGCAGAGCGCTGAACTCGACCAGGCGGCCACTGCGGTCACAGAGATGACGGGTGCGATCGAAGACGTTGCGCGGAATGCCGCCTGGGCCTCGGAGGTTTCCCAAGCAGCAGACCAGCGTTCGCGTCAGGGGCAAGAGAGCGTCAGCCGTACAGTCGGTGCCATCGAATCGTTGACCGAGGATATCGAGGATACCGCAAGCGCCCTGCAAACCCTGGCAGGCCAGATAGGTGACATCGGCTCGGTGTTGGATGTGATTCGCGGCATTGCCGAACAAACGAGTCTGCTCGCCTTGAATGCGGCAATCGAGGCGGCTCGCGCGGGCGAAAGCGGACGGGGTTTCGCCGTGGTAGCCGACGAGGTCCGGGCCTTGGCGCAACGAACCCAGGAGTCGACCAAACAGATTGAGACCATCATCGGTTCGGTGCAAAAAAGCAGTCAAGGCACCCTGCGAGCCATGCAGAGCAGCAATGGTAAAACCCGGGAAACTTTGGAGGTCGCCCGTGCGGCAGGCACGGCACTGAATGCCATCGTAGACGACATCGCCCAGATCAACGAACGCAATCTATGTATTGCAAGTGCCACCGAAGAGCAATCGCATGTAGCCCGTGAGGTGGATCGCAACCTGCTCAATATCCGTGATGTTTCCCAACTGGCCTCAGCTGGCGCCAATCGGAGCCAGGCCTCTAGCCGGGAACTCGCGGGCTTGGCCAGCGAGCTGAATGGCATGGTCAAGCACTTTGTCGTCTGACCGGGGCTCGCTGCGTCTCGGTAACGGGAACCGGGACGAAAGCCCTCACAAACCAACAGTAGAGCCTGCTGTCGAATGCTGATTTTCAGCATTCAAGGCTGCCCTGGCGGCGCTTTCAGCATCCTCGTCTGTGGCGACACAATAGACTGAAGCCTGTCTCGGAACAGGACTCGACCATGCTCAACAATCGCCTGAAAGACCCCAGCCTGCTGGTAGAACTCGCTTACATCGACGGTCAGTGGATCAGCGCCGACAACGCCGCCACCCTGGACGTTATCGACCCGGCCAGCGGCCAGTTGCTCGCCCGCGTACCCGCGATGCAAGGCAGCGAAACCCGACGCGCCATCGACGCTGCCGAACGCGCTTGGCCGGCCTGGCGCGCACGCCCGGCGGCAGAACGGGCGGCGCTGCTGGAACGCTGGTATCAGGCGATGATCGACAACCTGGACGATCTCGCGTTGATCATGACCTGCGAGCAAGGCAAGCCGCTGAATGAAGCCAAGGGCGAGGTCCGCTATGGCGCCAGTTTCGTCAAATGGTTCGCCGAAGAAGCCCGTCGGGTTTACGGCGAAACCATCCCGGCACCCAGCGGCGACCGCCGCCTGCTCACGCTTAAGCAGCCGGTTGGCGTCTGCGCCGCGATCACCCCGTGGAACTTCCCCAACGCGATGATCACCCGCAAATGCGCACCCGCTTTGGCGGCCGGCTGCCCGGTCATCGTCAAACCCTCGGATCTGACTCCACTGTCCGCCCTGGCTCTGGCGGTGCTCGCCGAGCGCGTCGGCATTCCGGCCGGGGTGTTCAACGTAGTGACCGGTATGCCCGCCGGCATCGGCGAAGAACTGACCGGCAACCCGACGGTGCGCAAGATCTCCTTCACCGGTTCCACCGCTGTCGGCCGGCTGCTGATGCGCCAGAGCGCCGAACACATCAAGCGCTTGAGTCTGGAACTGGGCGGTAATGCTCCGTTCATTGTGTTCGACGACGCTGATCTGGAGCAGGCAGTGGCGGGCATCATGCTCAGCAAGTTCCGCAACGCTGGCCAGACCTGCGTTTGCGCTAACCGGATTCTGGTGCAGGACGGGATCTACGAGCGCTTCGCCCAGCGCCTGGTGGAGGAGGTGGGCAAACTCAAGGTCGGCAATGGCCTGGACGCCGACGTCACCATCGGTCCACTGATCAATGCGGCGGCGGTGAGCAAGGTTGCCCGGCATATCGACGATGCGTTGAGTCAGGGAGCCCGTCTGCTCTGTGGCGGCGTCCCCGAGGGCGACAGCCAGTTCGTCCAGCCGACGGTGCTCGGTGAGGCCCATGCCGGGATGTTGCTGGCCAACGAAGAAACTTTCGGCCCAGTCGCACCGCTGATGCGCTTTACCAGTGAAGAAGAAGCGCTGACCCTGGCCAATGCCACGCCTTATGGCTTGGGCGCCTATTTCTTCACCCAGGATTTGCGCCGTTCATGGCGCTTCGGTGAGGCGCTGGAGTTTGGCATGATCGGTCTCAACACCGGGCTCATCTCCATGGAAGTCGCCCCATTCGGCGGTATCAAACAATCGGGTCTGGGCCGTGAAGGCAGCAAATACGGCCTGGATGAATACCTGGAAGTCAAAGCCTTCCACATCGGTGGGCTGTGATCCGGTCACCGTTTGAACAGGATATTGAGGAGCCACGATTGATGAGTAAACCATTCAGAATCGCCGCGATTGCCGGCGATGGTATCGGCAAGGAAGTCTTGCCTGAAGGGCTGCGGGTACTGGAGCAGGCCGCGAAGAAATGGCAGCTGGACTTGAGCATCGAAGTGCTCGATTGGGCCCACTGCGATTACTATCTGGAACACGGGCAGATGATGCCTGCCGACTGGTTCGAACAACTCAAGGGCTTCGATGCGATTTACTTTGGCGCCGTGGGCTGGCCAGATAAAGTGCCGGATCACATTTCCCTGTGGGGTTCGCTGCTGAAGTTTCGCCGTGACTTCGATCAATACGTGAATATCCGTCCGGTGCGGCTGTTTCCTGGTGTGCCGTGCCCGCTGGCCGGGCGCGAAGCCGGGGACATCGATTTCGTGGTGATCCGCGAGAACACCGAGGGCGAGTATTCGTCGGTCGGCGGCAAGATGTTCGAAGGCACCGAGCATGAGTTCGTGCTGCAGGAGTCGGTGTTCACCCGGCGCGGCGTGGACCGGATTCTCAAGTTCGCTTTCGATCTGGCCCAGACCCGGCCGCGCAAACGTCTGACTGCGGCCACCAAGTCCAACGGCATTTCCATCAGCATGCCTTATTGGGACGAGCGCACCGCGCTAATGGCGCAGCATTACCCGGAGGTCAGCTGGGACAAGCAACACATCGACATTCTCTGTGCACGCTTCGTGTTGCAGCCGGATCGTTTCGATGTGGTGGTGGCGTCGAATTTGTTTGGCGACATTCTGTCCGACCTGGGGCCTGCCTGCGCCGGGACCATCGGCATCGCCCCCTCTGCCAACCTCGATCCGGAGCGGCGCTTTCCCTCGCTGTTCGAACCGGTCCATGGCTCGGCGCCGGATATCTATGGACAGAACATCGCTAACCCGATTGCGATGATCTGGTCCGGTGCCTTGATGCTGGACTTCCTGGGCAATGGCGATGAGCGCTACCGTGCGGCCCATGACGGCATTCTCAAGGCTATCGAGCAGGTCATCTCCGAGGGGCCGATCACCCCTGATTTGGGTGGACAAGGCTCGACCCAGGATGTCGGTATGGCCATCGCTGCGGCGCTTTAACTCCAGATAACAACAGGTCGGCAGGAGAGCTCCACTCATTCCTGTGTATCACCCTTCTAGCCCGTCTCACTGCGGGCTTTTTTTATCGCGCGCAAATACCCCTCTGACAGTCTCTGCTCAAAGTGGCCTACCGGGCGCCTGCGCAGTGGAACCGCTTCGAACGGCTCTTTCCAGTATTGCGAAGGGCCAGCGAAGAGGGATCAAAGGAATGTGAAGGAAGTTGAGTATGCGGATGTTATTGATGGTTTTGGTGGGCTGCGCTATGCACGCCAAGAGTTGGGCGGGGTCCCCCATAGACGTGGTCATTCTCTGTGACGCCGGCTACCCGCCTTATAGCTATGCCGAGGGTGATGAGGCCAAGGGGCTTTACACCGATATTCTGCGCACCGCCTTTACCCGCATGCCGGAATATAACGTGCACATTCGTCCTGTGCCTTGGGCGCGCGGTCTGGCGGAAGTGGCCAGCGGCCGCGCCTTTGCTCTTTATCCACCCTACCATCGACCCAGCGCACGGCCCTGGATGGACTTCTCGCGGCCTATATTGAGGGAGAAGGTAGTCGTCTTTGTGCGAGCAGAATTGGCGCGAATACGACCGGTCGAACACTTCCCGTTCGGCTATAGCGGTCTGCGTATTGGCGTGAACAGAGGGTTCATGAGCATTGACGACCAGGACTACCAAAGCATGCTCGCTACAGGGGCCCTGAAGCAGAGTTATGCCAACGACAATCGTAGCAACCTGGCCAGGCTCTATCATGGACGAATAGATGTCTATATCAATGACCGCCTTTCGGTCCAATGGGAACTTGAGCAGATGCAACGCGAGGGCGTCTTTGCCCAGAACGATCTCAACTGGCTAGTCGAAGGACCTTGGCTCTCCGGTGAGGCGGGGTACCTTGGTTATACCCGGCTCAATGCTTCGGCTTATCCTTACAAGCCCCAGTTCATGCAGCGTCTCGATAAGGTTCTGGCGGAGTTGGAGCGTGATGGCAGCATCGAGCGCCTGACAAAGAATTACGATTTGGTTAACCCTTTGTACTCCTCGGGTGATGGCATCTAGCAGCGGTGGGGGGAACACACCCAAGCTGCCTTCAGGGGCCACTGCCTCTGCGGGTCTCAAGTGTATCCCCTGGCCCGCCGGGGTTACCTGCTTGCAACCACCTGCTTTAGCGCCTCAACAAAGCGGCTTAGATCGCTCTTCTTCGTGTAGATGCTCGGCGACACCCGAAGTCCGCTGATGTGCCTGATCTGGCGGAACTTGACATGCACCTGGTGGGTTTTTCGAAGCTCCTGTTCAACCCATCGAGCATCACATTGATCGATAGAGAACAGGCTTACTGCGCCCAGCTCGACGGTATCAAGTGGCGTGTGGAGCCTGAAACCAGGAATGTCTTTGGCGAGGTCAACCCAGTAGCGGGTCAGCTCCTGTAGGCGTGCGTGAATGACTCGCGTGCCGATTTGTGTATGGAAACGGATAGCCGGGGCAATGCCCGCCTGTATCGCCGAGTTATAGGTGCCGAGATTCCAGTGGTCGAATTTGTCGATTTGAAGCGGCGGCGGATCGAAAGGCCCCAGCAACGGCCAAGTGCTGTCGATTCGGTCGCGCCTGACAATTAGCATGCCATTGCCGACCGGCGCCCCCAGCCATTTGTGGAGGCTGGTGATGAAGTAGTCGCAATCCAGTTCGCGGAAGCTGAGCGGCATCTGCGCAAACGTCTGGGCACCGTCCACCACAGTGACAATTGCCCGCGCTCTGGCTAGCGCACAGATGCGCTTGACCGGCAGGACTCGCCCGGTCCAATGAAGCATGTGGGTCAGCTGGATCACCCGTGTACGCGGGGTAATTGCCTGTGCATACGCTTGCACGATGACATTCTCATCGTCCATCAGGTCGAAGTCGACGGTCACCACTTCGATGCCTTCGCGCTGCTGACGCTGCAACCATCCGGCTATTACGCTCGGATAGTCCCACAGTGAGACCAGCACTTGGTCGCCGGCCTTCAATGGAATGCCGAAGATGGCTGTCGACAAGCCTTCGGATGAGTTGCGGTTCAGGGCGATCTCATCGGGATCGCAATCGGCCATGTCAGCCAGCTGTTGCTTGATCGTGGGGAGCTCGGCGTCGAGCTTGCTCCACATATTGACGTCCGGGTTGTGGCTGATCAGCCGATAGGCATCAATCATAGCCTGCTCTACCACCAGCGGTGGCGGACTCACTGCCGCGTTGTTCAGGTTCAATAAGGGGCGCTGCTCAGGATAGGCTGCGCACACGCGCTCCCAGAATGCTTCCTCAGTGACAGACTTGTCTGACATCAGCTGCACTTCCATTCTCGCTTCTCACCTCTGTTTGAATTGTTTACTTGGGCTTGGGCATTCGCCACGCCGACGAGCTTCAATGGCACGATTAGTGATCTCTTCAGAGCTGTCTGGACCACCAATAGCCGTTCGCTAAAGACGATATAGATTAGGGGTTAGTATTTTTTTACCGAGTCTTCGAGCGTGCGTGCCTGAGCGTCAATGGGTGGGTCCCTGGGCTGCTCAGTGACTGGCTTATCGTCGCCCATGGATTTGCGGAACCCCCTTATCGTGTCGCCGAGATCTGACCCCAAGCCTTTCAGGCGCCTGGTTCCGAACAGCATGATCACGATCAACAGGATGATCAGGAGTTTTCCGGTACTGAAGCCACCCAATCCCATTGTCTGTACTCCGCAAGCGATTGATCTGTTTTGTGGTGGGCCGGTGAAGGAGAAATCCATCTGCGGCGCTAAGGCGGTTCGAGTTACTTGACGACGTAGAACTTGCGCACATAGGTGCTGCTGTTCCAGGCGCATGGTGCGCCTCGGGGCACGAACACTGTATCGCCAGTGTTGACCGTCAGATGCGTCCCGTCCGCTATCTGGAGGGTCACACTGCCTTCGAGCAGGTTCATCAGTTCATGCAGCATGTGCGGCCTCGCCTTGCGGGTATAGGGTGTCGAGTCCCAGACGCCGATACGCAGGTTGGTCGCTTCTTCGACAAACACATTGTGCGAGCGACATTGAGGTGCCGGGCTTAGCAGGATTTCTGCATCCGGTGCTGCCGAGGGAGATAGCAGGGTTAGCGGGGGGAGAGGCGTTAATCCGGGATTGCACGCGGCAACGAGCTGAGTATCGGCGCAGAATGCCCAGAGAGAGTTGGGTTGCGCTTCGACTTGAAGAGATGTACCCCGGGCAATCACTGCGCTATCACCGGGATTGAGTTGGAGCGTGCCATCCTGACTCTGCAGGGTGACTTGTCCTGTGTGTACCACGATCATTTCGCTGTAGGGATATTCATTGACGCTGAATTGTCCACTCGCCTGGACCACGCCGGCAGCAATGTCATCCGTCCCGACATATGCAATGTGTCTGTCGAACGGATCGTTGGCCCCTAGCGAGCCGGGGGTAAATTTTGTTGAAACGGGGCTGCCATCGGCGTGTGCCAGCAGCACTGCAGTGAGCTCTTGCATGAAGGAGTTGCTCCAGAAATATGCGTCGTGTGGCGTTGTATGGATTTGCGGGGGGGGGTAGTCAGCCGATGGCCTGAGTCACCAGCGCAAACTGGCGGACTGCGCCGATAGCCTGCGGTGGGGTGCCACGAACCATTTGCGCAACGGTGTCGACCTGCTTCAGCCCGGCTTCTTCCAGCCAAGGGGCCAGTCCGCTATCGGACGGTATATCCATGCGCACGAATGCGTCCGGAACTCGGGCCAACAACACCGCGATCAAGTGCTTGGCCTGCTCTGGACTTTCCGCGATGACCGGGCCGATGCAGCGACCACGGCCGAATGGGCGCAGCATGGCGAAGGCGCGTAGCTGACCCTCGCGCTCGATGCCGACCGAGTGTTCGACAACATCGAATAGATCATTGAGCACGGCGTGCCTGTTCAGGCCGCTGCCGTCGTTGGCCAGTACGACTTGATCGTTTCTATCGGCTTCGGTCAGCGGACGGCAGCGCTCATCGGCTGGAAGAACATTTGGTACAGGGGAGAGCGCATGCCCCTGATGTTGTTGAATATGTCCAAAGTCAATGAATCCCTGGCTGGCATAAAGTGGGGCACCGGCCAGCGTCGCATTGAGCATGGCGGTACGTGATCCGCAAGCCTCAAGTGCCAGTTCCATCAGCTTGCGACCGATACCCTGGCCCTGGTACTCATCACTGACGATCACCAGGCCGATAGTGGCGTAATCTCCCTGCGCACAGGTGAACGCGGTACCTATCAGGCGACCTCCATCTTCTACGACAAAACCCTGCGCGATGCGCTGCAACATGGCCCATTCCTCCAGGCGGTGGGGCCATTTCAGCTGTACGGACAAGGCGTGGGCCAACGGCACATCGGCCGTGGTCATGGGGCGATAGCTATACGTAGGGCGTTGCGAGTTGGACATGACAGATCTCCGTATACAGGGAGCGTGACCGGTCGGATTTCTCCGTGGAAAGTATTTGTATCTCACCTGCTGCGAGGCCTGACAAGAGGCCTCCATTGATTCGGTAGATTCTTTAAGCGATAGCTTTGCAGGCCACATTTACTGCTCAAATGAGAAGCAGTATCGGCAGCAAATACTGGATCGACTTTCAGGATGCGGAGCAAAGCAAAAGCCACTTCTGATGGGGAGATTGGAAAAAAAGGCGCCCGGATGGGCGCCTCAAGGTAAAGGGAGCGTGGAGCAGACCTTCAATAAAACCGGCCGGCCCACAGGTAAACCGGCCAGGACCTAACGTTACAGAATGCTCAGCGGGTACTCGATGATCAGGCGGACTTCGTCGATATCGCTCTCAAACGAGGTCGCGCG
The DNA here is from genome assembly GCF_056711565.1 of Pseudomonas sp. WT-JTC. Classification (NCBI taxonomy): domain Bacteria; kingdom Pseudomonadati; phylum Pseudomonadota; class Gammaproteobacteria; order Pseudomonadales; family Pseudomonadaceae; genus Pseudomonas; species Pseudomonas sp. WT-JTC. The sequence continues at coordinate 4,746,308 of NZ_CM160042.1, read as the reverse complement.
ATGCGTAGCCTGGCGCACGCGGAAGGACAGGTCCTTGGCGGCCCCTGCCTGGACCACGTATTTGGCTTCCAGGTCACGCTCCCACTCCTTCTGGTCGTCGCCCACCTTGTTGGCATAGGCACCGTGCGGATCGGCCTTGGTGCCATCGATTTGATCACCTTTGACATAGCGGGCCATGAAGCTCAGCCCCGGTATGCCGAACGTGGCCATATTCAGGTCATAACGAGCCTGGATGGAGCGCTCGTTGGGGGCGTTGAAGTCGGAGTACTGAATCGAGTTGGCCAACCAGATCGAGTCCACACCGATGTAGTCGAAATACTCGTCGCCATCGATCTTCTGATAAGCCAGGGTGAACTTGTGGGCCCCCAAGGAATAGGCCGCCTTTGCCGACCAGCTCGTGGTGTCCAGTTTACCGGCACGCGCTTCGCCTTGGTCCTGGGTCTTATAGGCTGTCAAGCCAAAATTCATCGATTGCTGATCAGTCAGAGGGATCGTATAGGAGGCACTGCCGAAGTGCTGACGCCAGACATTGACTGCCTCACTGGTGTACGCCATCAGGCTGAGGTTGCTGTTGACTTTATAGGTGCCGCCAATGAAGTCGACGCTGTCAGCTTCGGTCCCACCGTAAGTGGTGAGCAGTTTGTCATCGGAGTTGGTCGAGGCTCGATTGTTGAATGCGGTGAAGTGGCCAGCCTCGAAAGAAACTGCGTCGAACTCTTTGCTCGACAGTTGGAAGCCGGTAGCGGTTTCCGGCAGTAAGCGGTTGTCGCCGGTGGCGAATACCGGAGCGGTCGGGCGTTGTTCGCCGTACTTCAGCACGGTAGAGGAAATGCGCATTTTCACTGCGCCGCCGATCTCGCCGTAGCTGTCCGGCACTTCAGCTTCGGCGGTGCGGTTGTTGCTGATCGGCAGCAGGCCATTGCCGGCCCGGCCGCGGCCAGTGTCCAGTTTGACCCCGCCGTACGCGTAGGCATCGGTGCCGAAACCGATGGTGCCCTGGGTGAAACCAGAGGCGAAGTTGAGCATGGCCCCCTGTGCCCACTCCTCGCGAAAGCCATTGCGCTCGCTGGCCGGCTTGGAGCCGTTAGTACCTTGGCTATTGCTGCCGCCATTGCGGAAGTCGCGATTCATATAGAAATTACGATTGAGCAACCCGAGGCTGCTGTCTTCAATGAAGCCATTGGCTTCCTGTTGCTGACCAGCTATTGCCAGTTGCGTGGTGGCGGCAATGACAGCCAAGGAGAGAGAGCTAAGTTTTGCGATGTTCATCGCTTACTCCATGAGTTCTTATTAGTGTTCGTTGCCTGCGCGGCAAGCAACGCTCTTGCGGCAGCTCAGGTAAACCACTGCGAAGTAAACCCGGGAGAGTCCTGTCGATCAGCGCCTTACGGTGGACTTGACCAGCAGTCGGGGCTGCGCAGCGGTGGCTGTATCGCAGTTACGGCGAGACCTGACAATGGGGTGCAGTCAATTCGGTAGATTGCATAAGTTGCGACTTCACGAGCCGCAATAACTACTCAATCGGGGAGGGGGATCAGCAGCAAATGTCGGCTGATTTTTTTGGGTGGGTATGCACAAAAACAGCAAAGTGGGATGAATAACTGGTTTGCTTTGTATAGCGCCAGATTTGCCTCAGAGAAGTAAAAAATCTGGCGCCGGTTGGTTGTTACCGGTGGGTTGGCAGTCGTTGGTCAGTAACTTCGCTCGCGGTCAACCTGGCCAAGCATTGACTCACCGCGTTGATGACGGCGGATATTTTCCAGCAACACGCTAAACGCACTTTCCGGTTGGGTCATCGCAGCGATATGCGGTGTCAGCAATATCTGCGGGTGGTGCCAGAAGGGATGGTCCGGCGCCGCTGGCTCCTGTTGCAGTACGTCTAGCACCGCCGCGCTGAGCTGGCCGCTGGCCAAAGCCTCAAGCAGATCCTCTTCTATCAGGTGCCCACCCCTTCCCATGTTGACCAAGGCAGCGCCTTTGGGGAGGTGCTGGAACAACTGACGGTTGAGAATCCCTTTGGTCTGCTCGGTCAATGGCAGGACACAAAGCACTATGTCGCACTGACGGAGGAAAGCTGGAAGTTGTTCGGTACCCGCAAAGCAATCCACCCCGGCAATGTGATGCTCGCTGCGTGCCCAGCCCGATAAATCGAATCCAAAGGTCTGCAAGGTGGCCAGAATCTGTTGAGCTTGTGTGCCGAGCCCCATGACACCTACTCGACGTTTGGCTGCCGGTTGCAGCAAGTGAGCCTGCCAGCACCGAGCCATTTGTTGCTGGCGATAACGGAGCATATCCCGGTGCAGGCTAAGCACCGCAAAACTGGCGTACTCGCACATGCCCCGAGTGATGCTCGGGTCGAGTAAACGTACCACCGGCAGGGTCGTTGGCAGGCGGTCAAGGTCAAGTTGGTCGACCCCGGCTGACAAGGCGAACAGTACCTGCAGGTTTGGCAACAATGTTTCGAGATCATCCGGCGCCTGCCAGGCCGCCAGGTAGCGAATATCCTTCGGATCGCCGATGTCCGGCCAGGCACGCCATTCGATTTCCGGAGCGTGCTCAGCGAATAGACACTTCCATTGTTCGCCGCGCACCGGGTCAGCTTTATAGAGCAGGGCCATGGGTAGCTTCTCGCATTAAGTAGGGAGTATCCAGCATGCCCGAGTGGCAGAGCAGGATATGTCGAAAGAATCTGCTTAAACGCATAACGTTGCGTTGTATGGGGCGCATGTCGGCAGATTCCATGGGGCTGGCTACAGCTGAAGGATTCTGCTGTTTACGGGGGTGAAAACAGTCGATCCGAATTTCTCAGAGGCCAAGTTCGGCTTAGACAATTGCGTCGAAAGCTTAACCTTTGGAACACATTGCAGCCGTTTCCCGGTTGCCAGGTTCACTATGGGAGATGCCATGAACAGTAAAGTCGAAGAAACCCCGAGTTTGCTCCGTCAGCGCGATCAATTCGTGCCACGGGGTTTGGTCACGGCACACCCGTTGGTCATCGACCGGGCCCAGGGTTCTGAGGTGTGGGACGTAGACGGGACGCGCTACCTGGACTTCGTCGGCGGCATTGGCGTTTTGAACATCGGTCACAATCACCCGAAGGTGGTCGCGGCAGTGCAGACTCAGTTGCAAAAGATCAGCCATGCTTGCTTCCAGGTGGTGGCCTACAAACCTTATATCGACCTGGTGCAGCGTTTGTGCGAGTTGGTGGGTGGTCAAGAAGCCTACAAGGCAGCGCTGTTTACCTCCGGTGCAGAGGCTGTGGAGAACGCGGTGAAGATCGCCCGCGCACATACCAATCGTCCAGCCGTTATCTCCTTTCGTGGCGGTTTCCATGGGCGTACTTTACTGGGTACGACGCTGACGGGCATGAGCCAACCCTACAAGCAGAACTTCGGGCCCTTCGCTCCCGAAGTCTTCCATACCCCATACCCTAACGCCTATCGCGGTTTCAGCAGCGAGATGGCGCTGCAAGCTCTGAACGAATTGCTGGCGACCCAAGTCGCTCCGGATCGGGTAGCTGCGATCATCATCGAGCCAGTGCAGGGCGATGGAGGCTTCCTTAGCGCGCCGCCGGAGTTTCTCCAGGCGCTGCGAGCTCTGACCGAACAACATGGCATCGTGCTCATTCTGGATGAAATTCAGACCGGTTTCGGCCGTACCGGCAAATGGTTCGGTTTCCAGCACGCCGGGATTCAGCCGGATCTGGTCACAGTCGCCAAGAGCCTCGCCGGTGGTTTGCCCATATCGGGTGTGGTGGGTCGTGCACACATCATGGACGCGCCATTACCTGGTGGTCTCGGTGGTACTTACGGCGGTAACGCCCTGGCTTGTGCAGCGGCGTTGGCGGTGATCGAAACTTACGAACAGGATCAGTTGCTCGAGCGTGGTGAGGTATTGGGCGAGCGGCTGCGTCAGGGCCTGCTGCGCTTGCAGGCACGTCACCCTCGTATTGGTGACGTGCGCGGCACCGGCTTCATGCTGGCAATCGAATTGATCAAGGACGATGAGGTCCGCAGCCCCGATGCAGAGCTCACCCAACAACTGATCGATCAGGCCAGGGTTGGCGGGCTGTTGGTGATCAAATGCGGGGTGTACCGAAATGTGCTGCGCTTCCTTGCTCCTCTGGTAACCGAAGAAAATCAGATCGACGAAGCGCTGACAATTCTTGAAGCGGCATTGTTGCGAGTGTTGGATTAATCTCAGGTCTCGGTTGGCGCAATGTAGCAATGCGCCGACCGAGGGCATTTAGAGCACATGGATTGATGAATGCATCATGGGAGGCTACACACCATGTACCTGACTGATTATCGTGCACTGCTGATCGATTGCGACGAAGTCCTGGTCGATCGGGATTCCGGTATCTGGACGGCCCTGCAACCTTTGCTCGAAAACCATCCGGGCATGCCAGGCAGGGAAGAGGTATTGGCTGAGTTTGACGAGGCGGAGCGCACGCTCTATCCACGTTTTTCCGAGCTGGGCTTCAGTGGCTTGTTGTGCTTTGCCCATCGTCAGCTGGCAGAGCGTTTTGGGCTCAAGGCCAGTTGGGAAGAGGGTATGAGTTTCGCCCGTTCGGCATGCAACTGGTCGCTGTTCGAGGACGCGCCCGGTGCCATGCTGTATCTGCGCAAATTCTATCGGCTGCTGGTGTACTGCGATCGTGATGCCGAGGATCGCGAACAGCTCTGCGAGCGTTTGGGGATCCTGCCCGAAGACTTGCATCCCCGAGCCAGTAATCCATTGGAGGACAGCGAATGGTTGCTGGCCAACAACCTGGAGCCCAAAAATATTCTGCAGGTTTCCAGGCCTCCTGCGCAGCCGCCAAAAGCAGCTGGTTTGTGCCTGATCCGTCGTGGCCATGAGAATTATACTCAGGAATATTCAGCAGAATTTTACATCACTAGCATGGCTGACCTGGTCGCTCAGCATCAGCTATCTTTGCGACGTTGAGTTTGCTAAAACCACTGTCTAACTGAACGGCAATCAAGAGGTACCCGATGGAAGGTTTAATTAAACTAGACCGAATTGATATCAGTATCCTGGTTGAACTTCAAAAAGACGGCCGAATGACCAACGTCAGTCTGGCCGATGCGGTGGGGCTGTCATCCAGCCCATGCTTACAGCGGGTAAAGCGGCTTGAGTCGGCCGGCTATATTTCCGGGTATAGAGCTCATCTAAACCTTGCCAAGATCACCGATTCGGTCACGGTATTTACTGAGATCACGCTCAGCGACCATAAACGTGAGGACTTCGCCAAGTTTGAATCCAATATTCGTTTGGTCGATGAGGTACTTGAGTGCCATTTAGTCAGTGGCGGTTACGATTACCTGGTGCGCTTCATGACCTGCAGTATTCAGCATTATCAGGAAGTAATCGAAGGGCTGCTGGACAAGAATATCGGTATCTCCAAGTACTTCAGTTATATCGTAATTAAATCCCCAGTACTTAAAGATGGGGTCCCGCTGCGTCGGCTATTACGTCACTGATGCCACTCCGGTCACTTCATGTCTGCTGATTTCCCTGGCGGCTTAATCTCGAATGCCAATGAGACGGATATTGGTGCAATTATTTGTGCATTTAGCACTTTTATTTGAAAGTAAGAGCTATTAAGTGAGAATGGGGATTCATAGCATTAATCGCAATTCCTGCCGGCTCTTGATGTGCTTGGTATCTTCTCGAAGTTGAAGTGACCAAGGACAACGTCATCCAGTCCGGCACCCGGCTGATGAACATTCCGCAGAATAGCTTCAGCCTGCTCAAAGTCTACGAGTTCCAGGATGGCGCGTTCAAGGGGCTGGGGCTTGGCACCGGGCTCAAGTATGTCGATGAACGCGCAGGGCAGACAGCCAACATGGCGTTTTCGATGGGCAGCTACACGGTTGTCGATCTACTGAGCTACTACAAGGTCAACGACCGGATCAGGCTTAACCTGGATGTGAAGAACCTGACTGACGAAGATTATGAGGAAGGCGCTTTCGGCAATGTCTACGCCTATCCAGGGGCGCCGAGAACCGTACAGGTTGGTATTTCATACACCTTGTAGGGAGAACTTTCCTGGGGCGCGCGCGAGGGGTATTGCTCAGCCGCTTCTGGATATGACTTGTCGTTAAAAGAGCACAACACCATCACGGACTGGCTTGAGACGTCGGCTGTAGCGCTTGCGAGCCGTGCACGTTTAATCAGTGCCAAACATTTAACAAAAACAACTATTCCACCGAGGTAAGAAAGATGAGTGCGGCTTCCCTGTATCCCGTTCGTCCCGAGGTTCTGGCCAATACGCTGACCGACGAGGCGACCTACAAGGCCATGTACCAGCAGTCGGTCGTCAACCCGGACGGCTTCTGGCGCGAGCAAGCCAAGCGCCTCGACTGGATCAAGCCTTTCACCACGGTGAAGCAGACTTCCTTCGACGATCACCATGTCGACATCAAATGGTTCGCCGACGGCACCCTGAACGTTTCCTACAACTGCCTGGACCGTCATCTGGCCGAGCGCGGCGATCAGGTCGCGATCATCTGGGAGGGCGATGACCCTGCCGAAAGCCGCAACATCACTTACCGTGAACTGCACGAGCAAGTCTGCAAGTTCGCCAACGCCCTGCGTGGCCAGGACGTGCACCGCGGCGACGTGGTGACTATCTATATGCCGATGATCCCCGAAGCCGTGGTCGCCATGCTGGCCTGTACCCGGATCGGTGCGATTCACTCGGTGGTGTTCGGCGGGTTCTCGCCGGAAGCCCTGGCCGGTCGCATCATCGACTGCCGCTCGAAAGTGGTGATCACGGCCGACGAAGGCATTCGTGCCGGCAAGAAGATCCCGCTCAAGGCCAACGTCGACGACGCACTGACCAACCCGGAAACCAGCAGCATCCAGAAAGTCATCGTGTGCAAGCGCACCGGTGGCGACATCAAGTGGAACCAGCATCGCGACATCTGGTTCGAGGACCTGATGAAAGTGGCCGGCACCGTTTGCGCGCCGAAAGAGATGGGCGCCGAAGAAGCGCTGTTCATCCTGTACACCTCCGGTTCCACCGGCAAGCCGAAGGGGGTGCAGCACACCACCGGCGGCTACTTGCTGTACGCGGCCATGACCCACGAGCGCGTGTTCGACTATCGTCCGGGTGAAATCTACTGGTGCACCGCCGACGTCGGCTGGGTCACCGGCCACAGTTATATCGTCTACGGCCCGCTGGCCAACGGCGCGACCACGCTGCTGTTCGAAGGCGTGCCGAACTACCCGGACATCACCCGGGTGGCGAAGATCGTCGACAAGCACAAGGTCAACATCCTCTACACCGCACCGACCGCGATCCGCGCCATGATGGCCTCGGGCACGGCGGCTGTCGAAGGCGCTGACGGCAGCAGCCTGCGCCTGTTGGGTTCGGTCGGCGAGCCGATCAACCCGGAAGCCTGGGACTGGTACTACAAGAACGTCGGCCAATCCCGTTGCCCGATCGTCGATACCTGGTGGCAGACCGAAACCGGCGGCAACATGATGAGCCCGCTGCCGGGTGCTCACGCCCTCAAGCCTGGCTCTGCGGCGCGTCCGTTCTTCGGCGTGGTGCCGGCGCTGGTGGACAACCTGGGCAACATCGTCGAGGGCGAGGCCGAGGGTAACCTGGTGATTCTCGATTCGTGGCCAGGCCAGGCGCGGACGCTGTATGGCGACCACGACCGCTTCGTCGACACTTACTTCAAGACGTTCCGCGGCATGTACTTCACCGGTGACGGCGCCCGTCGTGATGCCGATGGTTACTACTGGATCACCGGTCGCGTGGACGACGTGCTCAACGTGTCCGGCCACCGCATGGGTACCGCCGAGATCGAAAGCGCGATGGTCGCTCACCCGAAAGTCGCCGAAGCCGCTGTGGTCGGTGTGCCGCACGACATCAAGGGGCAGGGCATCTATGTCTACATCACCCTGATCGCTGGCGAAGAGCCGAGCGAGCAACTGCGCCTGGAGCTGAAAAACTGGGTGCGTAAAGAGATTGGTCCGATTGCTTCGCCGGATGTCATCCAGTGGGCGCCGGGGCTGCCGAAGACCCGCTCGGGCAAGATCATGCGCCGGATTCTGCGCAAGATTGCCACGGCTGAGTATGAGGGGTTGGGGGATATTTCGACCCTGGCGGATCCGGGTGTGGTGCAGCATTTGATCGACACCCACAAAACCATGAGCGCTTCATAAACTACAAAAAAGCCATGTCGAGCATGAAGTTTCGACCGGTCATTTACCGGGAGGAACTTCTTTGCCGATTGCTGCCTGTCGCGAAGGGCCGCAGTCAACTGTGGACACTCAGAATGATGCGAAGAGGCGATTAACCTTTGTGCGAACCAGAACGATCCAGGGGGAGTTAAAGGCGGCGTAGAAATGACCTGACAATCGATTTCGTAGCATCGCTTGTGTCTGAGTCATGAAACGTGTTCAGAGAATGCCAAATGCACTCGATGATCTCGTTTTGAGGCGTAGCGTTTTCGGCATCTGGGACAGAGGCTTCAAAAACATGGTGGCGTGTGTTGCCTGCATCGAACTCAAAAATGTACAGGAGCTGATCAACATTTAGCCCGGTTTCTTCTTGGAGTTCCCGAGCAGCAGCTCCAGCGATAGCTTCACCAGTTTCTACCTTGCCACCAGGCAAAGCCCATTTTGACTTCGGTTTACGAACGAGCAAGATATGCCTATCTCTCTCGCATATGACTGTAGCTCTGACTTTCATCTTTTGACCCGGAAGGCATGTCATTAAATTGTAATAAAAATGTCATCTTCAAGGCGCGTTTATCGACGAACGCAGAGTTTAGAGCCAGCCAAACTCAAAAAAGTGCCAGATTGTCTTAGGAGTGAGAGATTTTGATGGGGTCTTAGCGAATGACCGATTCAGAAGGGCTGCAGTCGACCCATTGCAGGCACTCCCCAACGACTGTGATCCGGGACAAAGCTACCTGCCGAAAACGGTACCAAATGCGGACTGACCGATCGTCACCAATTGGATCAAAGCCAATGCAGGAGCGCAATGGTATACAACCAGCCGATGGCGAGGCTGATAATCAGGTAGACCACCACGAGCATCAGCGCGTAATTCCACATGACACTGACCTCCCATAACCACGGTTTGAGGCGCGTTAGGGGCGTCTGATAAACCGAGTAAACTTAGGTCAAGCCCGTACCACAGCATCCGTGCTGCTCCTGAATCGGCGGGCACTTTACCGTGCCAAACGAACAGAACACGCAGCAGTCACCAGGATTCGGGCGTAGCAGGGTTTTGCAACTGCCACACTCGTAGAAGAACTGACAGGCGTCCGTGGGCATGGCTTCCTGTTTGGCGAAACCGCAATGTGGGCAGGTCAACACGGATTCGAAGATGACGGTGCTCATGGTTGCCTCGTTTGTGCACGATGGAGGGATAACTCGCCTTCGTCGTCGCTTTGGTTAACGCCTCAGGATCCGCCGATCTGTTGAGTCATCGTTTTCTCCATTGAATCGATCTAACCTAGAGTCACTCTACACTCCGTATCCCAGTACAGAATCAAGGGGCGTGTGATGGCGATAGGGCTGAGTATCGGCAAGTTGGCGGAAGTTGTTGGGGTGAAGACCATTCGCTATTACCAGCGGCGCGGCCTGCTGGATGAACCGCCAAAGCCGCTCGGCGGTTATCGGCGCTATCTACCGGAGCAGGTCAAACGGCTGCGCTTCATTACCTGGGCTTAGTGTGGGGGCCAATTGAACGAATGTCCCGTTACTGGTAAAGCGTGGGACTTCCTACGCGACGGTAAATCCGCCCGACTTTGGCGCGGCGTTGTCTTTGGGCTTACCCACCACGTAGTGCACTTGGATGCGCGCCGGGTCGGTCACGCTCGATGCTGACATCACCGCCAACAGCTTCCAGCCGTCCTGTAACGCCATGTTCACCTCGCGGTAATTGGTCAATTCATTCACGACGTGGGCTTCATGTAACTGCATCGTTCTGCCTCCTGGGTATACTCTCAGCGTAGCAGGGTCTCGGCTAGCGGTGCGGGGGGGGCCTTTCTGGTTGAGCGAAGTGGGGGTTCTCACTTCGGTTCGGGTCGTTACGGGTAAGCGAACCAATACTAATTGCCCGTGAGGCTTGACCATATAACACCCAAGCAATTTGCCTGCTCTTGGCTAAAAAGCCGAAAGAAGCACCAGATTGCGGTGTGTGAAGACGCAATGAACCGAAAGTTCGCACAACACACAAACTATCGCATACCCAAATTGCTGAAGCGTCGAAAGACGAGTCGGCACACCGAATTTCTTGACGACCATAGAGCGTTGGAACCACCTGATCCCATCCCGAACTCAGCAGTGAAACGATGCATCGCCGATGGTAGTGTGGGGTGTCCCCATGTGAGAGTAGGTCATCGTCAAGATTAAATTCCGAAACCCCTATTTGCGCATACAGGTAGCGATCCGCGAGAGTGCTTACTCTGGCATTGTCCAGGATTGTAGCTTGTAGCCCTCCTGGCTCAACTCGACTCGCACCTCTTCCAGCAGGCTTTCCAGCTGCGCCGGGTCGGAATAGGCACTGCTTGGAATATGTTTGCGACAAATAGGAGTGTTGGCCCGGTCGATGACGGTCAGGCTCAGTTCGCCATTACCGTCTTGCGGAGCCCAGGCGACGCATTGAAGAGGTTCGAATGCGTGGCCGGCAATCAAAAGTGCTTCATTGATACGGAGCGGGGTGCTCATGGGTCGTCTCTCCTTGTACCGAAACAAATGATGTGCCGTCGGGTGGGCTTGCCGGTCGGCTGTTTATTAGTGGGGGGGCGGGTCACACGTAGTAATAACGTTGTATAAATTTCATTTCACTCACAAAAATTAACCCGCGATTGTGAAAGTTGAATGGACGGTAGTAATTCATTAGGGAAACTCTGAAAAGACTTCCAGGTTTGGTGAGATTGTTGGCGCTGATTGAAAACTGCCCCACCCTGCCGATTGAAATTTGACCCAGGGCGGATTGCTGATTGTGCAGCGGCAATTGTGGATAAACCTGGCAGCGTGCCGATCACATGAGCCGCGGAAGACCTGCTGCATGCAGTCATGCAGCAGGGCATCTCCACAACTACAGTCAAAATAGCTGGCCTTCCTCCGTACCAACCTCGTCCTTGCGCTTACGTTTGCGTGATTTGATCTTCGTCTGTGCAATCAAACTGCTGTGTTGCAGGCGGTACGACTCGTTGCCCGATTCCGCTCATTCCTGTTTCGGCACCACCCACAATATCTCGACGCTGCCGTCATCCAGGAAGTCGAGAGTCACGTACCAGAAAGTGTCGCGCTCTGGCCCACAGCAGTTTTTCATTGTTTTACATAACTGCCTGGCGCCGGTTCCAGAGGCGGGAATTTGTCATTCCCTATGTGCGCAACCGCTGGTTGGCGCTCGCCGGAGTGTCCCGCCAGCCAGTTGAACCAATCATTCCACCAGCTACCGGGTTGCTGCTCAGCATTCTTGAACCAGGTCTCCGGGTTTTTCGTGACCCGATTATTGGTCCAGTAATGGCGCTTCTGCTTGGCCGGTGGATTGATGACGCCAGCGATATGCCCTGAAGCTCCCAATACAAAACGCTTGGCCCCGGAGAGCAGGTTGGTGCTGGCGTAGGCGCTTTTCCAGGGCACGATGTGATCGTCATGGGTGGCGAGGATGTAAGCGGGAGCGTCAATTGCACGCAAATCCAGCTTGACCCCGCAGCATTCCAGCTCGCCTGATTTCAAATCGTTTTGCAGATAGGTGTGGCGCAGGTACCAGCAGTACATCGGGCCCGGAAGGTTGGTGCTGTCGTTATTCCAGTACAGCAGATCAAGCGGAATCGGCTTTTGCCCCTTAAGGTATTTGTCGACGTTGTAGTTCCACCACAATTCGTTGGGGCGCAGCAAGGAGAAGGTATTGCCCATGTCCTCTCCACGAAACAGACCGATGGGACCATTTATGCCGCCGATTGTGCGCTCGCGGTAGGCCACCAGTTCTTCGTCGACGAAGACGTCGATGGGGCCGGTATCGAGGTAATCAAGGAACGTGGTGAACAGGCTCACGCTGGCGATCTCTCTGTCGCCACGTGCAGCCAGTACGGCCAGTGCAGTGCTCAACAGGGTGCCGCCGATGCAGAAACCCACGCAATTGAGTCGCTGCTGGCCACTGATCTCGCGGGCCACTTGCAGGGCGTCGATCACCCCGTGCTCAATCAGGTCATCCCAGGTGGTGCCAGCGTGTTCCTGGTCAAAGTTGCGCCAGGACATCAGGAATACGGGATGTCCCTTTTCCAGCAGGTGGCGGACCATCGAGTTGTCCGGACGCAGATCAAGGATGTAGTACTTGTTGATCGAAGGCGGTACGACGAATACCGGGTGCCGGTACTGGGTTTCGCTTTGCGGGTAGTACTGAATCAGCTGGAACAGGTGATTCTCGAAGACGATTTCGCCAGGGGTGCTGGCCAGATCGACGCCAACCTTGAAGGCGTCGCTATCACACTGACGCATTTTGCCTTCGTTCATGTCGCTGAGCAGATGCTGCATACCTGTGAGCAGGCTGGCACCTTGAGTCTCAACCACACGCTGGAGCGCGTCAGGGTTACTGACCAGAAAATTGCTTGGCGCACTGACGGCAATGGCTTGCTCGACCAGATAGCGCAGGCGTTGGCGCGGTTTCTTTTCGTCGATCAGCAGTTTGTCGAGCAGTTTCAGGAGAAAGCTGGAGTTGAGCAGGTAAAACGCAGCGAGGGAGCCGAACAGTGGATCACTCCAGTTACCGCTGGCGAAGCGTCGATCATCGAAGCTGAAGGGTTGGCCGGTCAGCAGTTTTTGGCCGAGGTTGCCCCATTGAACCTGGTAGTCCATTTGAAGGCTGTCCAGGGTTTCGCGAGGCAGATCGAACCAGGCGCCGTGCTCATGCCCGGAAAACCAAGGATTAGTGCTGACCCACAGGCGCAATTGTTGCACTGCATAGGACGCGATGAACGGAACCTGGCCTGACCAATAGGTTGTGAATGTATGCGCGTTATTGTCCATAAAGTTCCTTGCCCATACAGATGAGCCGGGCAGAAAAAAGCCGCGCTTTGCCGGACTCCGGCATAGCGACGGCAGGAATGCGGGCAGCGTTGTTTCACGCCAACCTGATGCGCGGAGCAAGGGGCCCAAGTCCGCGTATTGGCTATTCAGATGCCGTTGGTTAGCGCTCGATAGCCAGGCTTACGCCTTGTCCGCCACCGATGCACAACGTGGCCAGCGCCTTCTTTGCGTCGCGACGGACCAGTTCGTGCACCAGCGACACCAGAATCCGTGCCCCCGACGCGCCGATCGGATGGCCAAGGGCGATTGCACCGCCGTTGACGTTGACTTTGCTGGTGTCCCAACCCAACTCTTTGCCAACCGCCAGCGCCTGGGCGGCGAAGGCTTCGTTGGCTTCGATCAGGTCTAGGTCTTCGACGCTCCAGCCGGCCTTTTGCAGGGTCAGGCGTGTAGCCGGGACCGGGCCAATGCCCATGATCGACGGGTCCACACCGGCGCTGGCATAGGCTTTGATCCGTGCCAGTACCGGAAGGCCCAGCGCTTGTGCTTTAGCTGCGCTGGCCAGCAACAGCACGGCAGCACCATCGTTGAGGGTCGAAGCGTTGCCGGCGGTCACGCTGCCGTCTTTCTGGAATGCCGGTTTGAGTTTCGCCAAGGCTTGCGCGGTACTGTCGACACGCGGCTGCTCGTCGGTGTCGAAGACCAGTGGTTCACCCTTGCGCTGAGGAATCAGGATCGGGGTGATTTCGCTCTGGAAGCGCCCGCCCTCAATGGCGGCGGCGGCCTTCTGTTGCGAGGCGGCAGCGAAGGCATCCTGTGCTTCACGAGAGATCTCGTACTTCTGCGCCAGATTCTCGGCGGTGATGCCCATGTGGTAGTCGTTGAAGGCGTCCCACAGGCCATCCTGGATCATGCTGTCTTGCAGTTGCGCATGGCCCATACGCAGACCGGTACGTGCCTTGGGCAGAACATAGGGAGCCAGACTCATGTTTTCCTGACCGCCAGCGATCACCAGTTCCGCGTCGCCGCAACGGATTGCCTGGACGGCGAGATGGACCGCCTTGAGACCGGAGCCGCAAACCTTGTTCAAGGTCAGGGCAGGTGTGGTGTTTGGCAAGCCGGCCTTGATCGCTGTCTGGCGTGCCGGGTTTTGTCCAGCGCCGGCAGTGAGTACCTGGCCCAGGATCACTTCATCAATCTGGGCAGCATCGAGACCCGTCTGCTCCAGCAAGTTGCGAATCACTGCGGCACCCAGCTCGGTCGCGGGAATTGCAGACAAAGAACCCTGGAAACTGCCAATGGCGGTACGAGTAGCGGCAACGATTACGACTTCGTTCATGCGGGACCTCATGGAAAAGACAAAATTCGTCGAGCAAACCAGGGCATTCCTGCCCTGATCAGGGTTATTGCATGTTCATGCCGCCGTTTAAGGAGAAGTCGGCACCGGTGCTGTAGGCGGACTCATCGGACGCCAGCCAGGCCACGATCGAGGCGATCTCTTCGGGTTGGCCAAGGCGACCAACCGGTATTCCCGCGATCATGCCTTCGAGAATGTCCGGGCGAATTGCCGCAGTCATGGAGGTCTGGATGTAGCCTGGGGAAACGGTATTGACGGTCACGCCCTTGCCGGAGACTTCCCGGGCCAGTGCCATGGTGAAACCATGGATGCCAGCCTTGGCGGCGGAGTAGTTGGTCTGACCGAACTGGCCACGCTGACCGTTGATCGAGGAGATATTGATGATCCGCCCCCAACCCTTGGCCAACATGCCTTCAATGACCTGCTTGGTGGTGTTGAACAAGCCCGTCAGGTTGGTCCCGATCACGCTGTTCCAGTCTTCCGGAGTGAGCTTGCGAAAAGAGGCGTCGCGAGTGATGCCGGCGTTGTTGACCAGCACATCGATCGGGCCGAATTGTTCACGAGCCATCTCGAAAGCCTTGCGGGTCGTCTCCCAATCGGTGACGTCGCCATAGATGCACTCGAACTGATAACCCGCCTCCAGCTGGCTGGCAATCCAGTCGTTCTTGCGGCTGGAATCAGAGCTGCAGCCGACGATTACCTTGAATCCTTCCTTGTATAGACGTTGGCTGATTGCCGTACCGATACCGCCCATACCACCCGTTACCACAGCAATACGACTACGCGATTCCATACATCTACTCCATTTTTTTGCGCTGCAGGAGAGAAGATTGTTCGATATCGACGGGTCGTGCGGAAGTGTTTGAAGGTGACGATTTCCTGTCCATCGGTGCCACGCGGGTGTTCTGGCCTGATGGCAAAAAAATGAGGAGTAACCCTACTGGGATCAATTCTTAGAACTGAATGGATAGTTAATATTCTTGAAACATTATTGAAATATGTTCAACGCATGTCAGTATCGGCTCCGGACAGGACGTTCGGTTCCACAGGTCAATGAGGACGCCATGTATAGAATGAGTTCAGGTTATGCCAGCATGCTGGCGAATACGTTTTTGGCCCAAAGACTGGACCTTGCCGGTCTGTGCCAGGAGGCTGGACTGGATGTCGAGTTCGTGAATAAACCGGGAGCATTCTGCGATCGAAGTATTATCTATCGTCTTTGGGATCTGGCTGCTCAGGCTTCGGATGACCCGAATATCGGTTTGAAAGCCTACGGGGAATTCCATCCCAGCAGTTTTCAGATCGTGGGCTACACGATGATGTCCAGTTCGAACCTGAAAAGGGCGCTTGAACGTCTGGTTCGTTTCAGCCCGTTGATCGGTACCGGATTCAGCCTTTTCCTTGTCCAGGAGCAGCAGCATTACCGACTGGCCAGCCTCGATCATCAGCAACCTGGCTCGGTCAAACCCCGGCAATATACGGATGCAGCCTTGGCTTCGCTGCTGGGTTTCTGCCATTGGCTGGCCGGTGGCAAGTCACCGCAACCTTTGAGTGTGGAGTTCACTTATCCCGAACCCGAAGACACGTCGGAGCATCAGCGGCTTTTTGGCTGTCCGCTGAGTTTCGGGGCGGCGTATGACAGCATCCTGTTTGATGGCCAGGAGCTTCTGAGTCCTTTGAGCATGGCCAACGAGGCGTTGGCCACACTCCATGACAGTTTTGCCGTGGCTCAATTGGACCTGTTGTCCGGTTGCTCTATCATTGGCAGGATTCGCTCGCTGATTACCGAGCGCTTGAGCCTGGGGCAAGGCCAAGGGCCGTGTGATATGGAATCGATTGCGGCGGCACTGAACATCAGCAAGCGAACGCTTCAACGAGGCCTTGAGAAGGATGGCACGCAATTCAAGGACGTCCTGAACGATGTGCGCCGGCAGATGGCTGACTTCTATTTGCGCCATTCTCATTTCAACATGAAACATGTGACTTGCCTGCTCGGCTTCCATGATCACAGCAGCTTCCATAAGGCATGCATCCGTTGGTTCGGTATGACCCCCGGTCAGTATCGAACCGACGAGTTGTCGCCTGTGGTCGAAGAAGTCGCGCCGGTTCGACCCATGAACCCCGTCGGTCTGTACAGAGATCATAAGGTCACAGGCTTCGCCGAACGGATACACCGCTAATCCCTTGTGAAGGTTTATTGAGGTTTGGGGCCTTTTGTCTTTCTGCTCGCTTTGCGCTTCGGGGCTTTAACTACGATGGCGGGAGCGGGCGTCGGTGTGATCTGCGGCGGCAGCGTTGCTGCAAGCGGAGATGGCTGCGCAGGGGTGTCCTGCGGGATGACAACTGTTTCACTGGACGGTTGGGTCAAGCTGAAGCCCGGCAGGGGGACTTCGAGCAGCGCGTGGAGCTCACGCCAGAATTCGCCTTTTGTTCCAGTTGTCGCTAACAGTTCAGGCATCATTTGTCCAACGGCTGTCAGGACCTGTTGGCGTTCCTTTGCCTCTGATAGCAACAAGGGCAGGGTGCGCAAGCTTTCTTGCGGGTGGGCAAAAACCAGCAGGTTCTGCAAGCGGATGGCTTCGCGCAGGGCTGTAGGCTCATCACTGTAGTCCTGGACCAGCCGATGCACCTGCTGGATCAGTTTTTCGATGCTCTCCTTGCACGCCTTGTCGTTGTCGCGGCCCAGCAAAAACAGAATCCTCACCAACGCTTCCAGGGGGCCACCATGGGGTAGCGAATCCTGCAGGCGTTCGATCAGGGCCTGGTCCTGCCGGTCGGCATGTGCCTGGAGATTTCGCGCAGGCTTGTTGCCGGTGAGGGCATTCAGTGCGCCATAAATCCCGTAAAAACACAGCTCCTGAGTGGCATCACGCGCATCGCGGTACGCATTCAGGGTGTCTTGCATCTGGTTGGAGAACAGTTCCTGCCAGGCCAGCAACGGGTTGTCTTTGCGTGCGGGACGACGATCACTGCTGATTCTGGATAGGCTTGCGGCTAACCACCACAGCGCCGGATTCAGGCTGCTCCATAGCAATTGCTGCTGATGGAAGGGGTGCGTCCTGCGCATCAATTCGGCAATGGGCTCGTTGACCATCGGACGCAGCCACGGACGTATGAACCCGTCGTAAAACGCGCTGTTGATTTCAGAGATGCGCTCTACCAGAGAGAATTCGCGATCGTCATCACGGGCCGGCTCGATGTCATCATGGATATCGGCGATTCGCCTTGATTCGAATTGCACTCGGTATTGCACGTCATTGCTGCCTGGAGAGGCCGGCAGATCGTCAATCAGCATTTCATACAGCCCAGCCGGCAGCGCACTGATGGCTTCGACCGCGCCGAGCAACCCCCGGTGTTCACGCCGCGCCACCTTGGCGGAGACAAAAATGCCTAAATGGCCGATGCTGGCGTGCCGAAGGTAGACGATGGTACGTCCTGCCTCATGCAAAGCGAGATCGCTGGGATAGACATCGGCGATCCAGTTCAATGCTTGCTGGGGAGGGGTGATGTTGTCGCCGTAGGAGCAGAACACCACCACCGGTACTTCGATCCGTTTCAGGTCAATACCGCTGCTCTTGCGGTCGAGCCCGCCGGACAATTGGTTGCCGATGAAAAGATCATCGACAATCATCTCGATCTCTTCGCCATTGAGCAGAGTCGGGCTGCCCCACCAGCGTTCGAAGTCGAGGAAGCGCGCGGCCTCGCTGTCGACCTGGCTGAACAACTGGTAGTACTTGCCCCAATAGGTGTTGGCCGGGTCCAGGTTTTCGAAGTTGCTGACCAGCCAGCTACCGTCAAAACGGCCATTGCCCAAGTCGCTGCCCAGGCGAGCCAGCCAGCCGCCACCCAGCAGGCCACCGGTATAGCGCATCGGATTGCGTCCATTGGCACCGGCCCAGTATGACAGGGGGGCACCATTGATAATGATCAATCCCGGCAGTTCCGGTCGTGTTGCCGCCAGTCCCATCAAGGCCCAGCCGGCTTGGCAGTTACCAATGATGATCGGCTTGCTGTTGGCCGGGTGACGGGCGCCGACGACTTCGATGAACCGGGCCTGGGCTTCGGCGATATGGGCCAGGGTTTGCCCAGGCTGTGGTGAGTGACTGAAAGAGATGAAATAGGTGGGGTGGCCGGCTCTGAGGCTTTCACCCAATACCGAATCCTGTTTGAAACCGCCGATTCCCGAGCCGTGGCCGCCGCGTGGGTCAATGATGACCACCGGCTGGGCGTTGCTGTCGATTTCTTGCTCTGGTCCGGGGAGGATTCGCAGCAGTGAATAGTTGACCGGGTGTGGGAGCTCGGGGCCTGCGATCAGGGTTTCATGATCGAACTTGAGCAGCAGCGGATACCCGGCGCGTTCATGGGCCAGCGTATTGTCGCCGCGCTGGCGCAGGGTGTCCCAAAACAGCAGGCAGCGTTGGCCGAGGTCCGTGACATATTCCTGCCATTCAGCGGGCGTAGGTTGTCTGAGTTGACCCCGCTTCAGAGGCGCGAGGGTTTTTTCCTGGCGCTGGCGAAAAGCAAAAAGGAAGTTCAGCGTATTGAGGCGCTGCAGATGGCTCAGGTGTTCGAACAGGCCGCGTTGAGAGGAAAGTCTGTCATATTGCGATGCAATAATATCTTCCTGGCCCATGGTGATCTCCTGGTTTTATGCATGAGAAGCAGCTCGCCTGCATCTCATCATCAAAGAGGTGCTTGGCCGGCCGTTTGCCTTTCAGGAGTCTATAGCGAATGGCGGAGGGAGGTAAAAGATTTTTGTGCGCCGCACAAAAAAACATTGCCAAACGAATTTGTGCACTGCAATATCAAGGCTAGCGCGATGACCGGCAGGATCGCTATCGCGTCCTCAGGCCCACGTCGGCCTTTCAGAATCAGGAGATTCAAGTATGTCTTTTTTCAACTTGGAAAAATTGCAAGACGCTCAGAAAGCCAACCTAGACCTCCTGCAGCAAATCAGCGGCAAAATCTTCTCCAGTGTTGAACAGCTCAGCCAATTGCAGTTCAAGACCCTGCAGGCCTCCACCGAGGAGCAGTTCGACGGTTTTCGCAAACTGCTGGCGGTGCGTGATCCACAAGGGTTCGCTGAGCTCCAGGCTTCTTTCACCCAGCCTAATGTGCAAGCCGAACGCCTGGCTGAGTTCAATCGTCAAGTACACGCGCTGATTGTTGGCACCCAATCGGAAATTGCCCAACTTACCACGCGTCAGGTCGAGGCGGGCACCAAGCAGGTGCAAGAGTTCGTTGAAGAGATCAGCAAGAATGCACCGGCTGGCTCCGAGTCTGTTGTGGCCGGATTCAAGTCATCGCTGGCGAATGCCAGTACCGTTTTTGAAAGTGCACAGAAAGCCGTAAAACAGGCTGCTGACGTTGCCCAGAGCGGTTTTGGCGCAGCGACCGCCGCAGCCGGCAAAACCGCTCATGGTGCCAAGGCTACAAGCGATAGCAAATAAATCGGATTGGAACGGTTACATGATGGCGATGGGTTTATTCCCCATCGTCATTTTTTTTTGGCCCGCCCCCGGCCCCCGGCTTGCCTGCCGGCATGGCGCCGAACAGGCCGAAGAGGTTCTGAGTGTTCATGTAGAGGGCTTTTGACTGGTCGACATACTGGCGCATCAAATCCTGCATGACCGGTGCTTGCTGGTGCATGAATGCGCTCCAGGCTTCAGAGGACTGAGCGCCGGTCTGAGACTGGATGTCGATGACCGTCTGGATGCTTTTATCCAGGTAGCTGCCGAGGACACTCTGGTAGGGACCGTAGAACTGGATAATCCCCATGAGCATCTCACTGGAGAATATCGGCTCACCGCCACTTTCGGCTTCCAGAATGACCTGCAGCAAAATACTTCGGGTCAGATCCTCGCCAGTCTTGGCGTCGACCACCTCGAACGGGATTCTATCGACGACCAATTGGCGTATATCCGCAAGGGTCAAATGACTGCTGGTGTGCGTGTCATACAGACGGCGATTCGGGTACTTCTTGATCAGACGGGTGGTGTTCCGACTGTTATCTGTCATGCGGGGCTACTCACAGCGAGCCTGAATTGCAGGCATCTTATCCTACTCTGATCACTGCCACTCCAATGCCTCTGTTTCGCAGCCAACTGCGGGTAACCGCGCCCAACCAATTTCCATGCCTTCCAATTGATCGCTTGGACGACTGTGGCTCATGCGGTCTTATCGAATAGAAAAGTCGTTAGCCTCGGCCCGTGCCATCTCGCTGGTATAGAGGCCTTCCGCTGTAAACCCGGACGATTTGCAGTTTAGGTGGCGACAGCTCATTTCAATTTCTGGTGAATTGGTTTTTTTCTGCTGAACGCCTACGGCACGTCGCGTTCGGCTGTTGCTGCTGCCCTCAATTATAAGATGCCGTAATACTTCGAATAATAAATAGAAAATTGACTAATCATGGTCCGGGAACGAAAAATCATCCCCAGACCAGCGCCGCCAGAGCGCCGCGGATTTGCCGTTTCTCTCCTGCCAGAAAAATAACCAAAGGAGTCCCCCCATGAAGCCTCCCGCTTCGTCCCAGCCGCGCCGTGCGGCAGCCGCTGCCTTTATTGGCACGATGATCGAGTGGTACGACTTTTACATTTACGCCACCGCCGCCGCGCTGGTGTTCGGTGCGCTGTTCTTCCCCTCCGACGACAAACTATTCAGCACCATGGCCGCGTTCGGTACGTTCGCCGTGGGTTTCTTTGCGCGGCCGTTGGGCGGGATTGTCTTCGGCCATATTGGTGACCGCATCGGCCGCAAGAAGTCGTTGATCATCACCTTGTTGATGATGGGCGTGGTCACGGTGTGCATCGGCTTGCTGCCGACCTACGCGCAAATCGGTGCCACTGCCCCGGTGCTGCTGATTCTGCTGCGCATCGTCCAGGGCATCGCCGTGGGTGGCGAGTGGGGCGGGGCGGTGTTGATGGCCGGCGAGCATGCACCGAAAGGTCGGCGCAATTTCTTCGCTTCGTTTGCGCAATTGGGCAGCCCGGCGGGTTTGATCCTGTCGCTGCTGGCCTTCAGTGCGGTCACCCGTCTGCCGGAAGAAGACCTGATGAGCTGGGGCTGGCGCTTGCCGTTCCTCGCCAGTTCGCTGTTGCTGCTGGTGGGCCTGGCGATTCGCCTGGGGGTCAATGAGTCGCCAGAGTTTCTGGCCAGCCGCGAGCAGGCCAGCAAAAGCCAGCGCAAGGAGCAGGCGCCGGTCATGGAGGTGCTGCGTACCGCGTGGCGTCCGCTGCTGTTGTGCATCGGCGCCAACACGCTGGGGATCGCCGGGGTGTATTTCACCAACACCTTCATGATCGCCTACACCACCCAGCAGCTCGAACTTCCACGCTCCCTGATTCTGGAGTGCCTGTTCTTTGTCGCGATCATTCAGTTCTGCATTCAGCCGCTGGCGGCCTGGGTCGCCGAGAAGATCGGCGCGACCCGCTTCCTGTGCCTGGTGTCGTTGCTGGCCATGGCGTCACCGTACCCGATGTTCGTGCTGGTCAGTTCGGCCCAGGCGCCGCTGATCATCCTTGGCATTGCTTTGGCGGTGGTGTGCATGGCGTCGTTCTATGCAGTGATCGCCGGCTATGTCAGTGGCATGTTCGAGACCCGCGTGCGCTACACGGCGATTTCCCTGGCGTACCAGATTTGCGGCGCGGTAGCCGGTGGCCTGACGCCGTTGATCGGCACCCTGCTGGCGCACAGGTTCGCCGGCCAGTGGTGGCCGATGGCGGTGTTCTACAGCCTGATCGCCGCGACTTCGCTGCTGTGTGTCCTGTCCCTTGCCCGTCGCCATGCCAGCGCTGAACGCGTCGAACTGGCCCGCGCTTGATCCTGATTTTCCTGGAGAAACTCATGTTGAAGATTAATGGCGAACGCCTCTGGGCGAGTCTGATGGCGATGGCCGAAATCGGTGCCACCGCCCGTGGCGGCAGCTGCCGCCTGGCCCTGAGCGACGAGGACAAGGCCGGTCGCGAACTCTTTGCCCACTGGTGCCGCGAAGCCGGCATGACCCTGAGCGTGGATGCCATTGGCAACCTGTTCGCCCGCCGCGCCGGCACTGATCCTGATGCTGCACCGGTGATGATGGGCAGCCACCTCGACACCCAGCCCGAAGGCGGGCGGTTCGATGGCGTGTACGGCGTGCTCGCCGGCCTGGAAGTGGTGCGTTGCCTGAACGATCTGGGCATCCAGACCCGCAAGCCGCTGGAAGTGGCGGTATGGACCAACGAAGAAGGCGCACGCTTCACCCCGGCCATGTTCGGCTCGGCGGTGTTCACCGGCATCATGGATCTGGACGCTGCGCTGGCGGTGCGCGACATCGATGGCATCAGCGTCGCCGAGGCGCTGCAACGTACCGGCTATGCCGGCGAGCGCCCGCTGGGCGGTGCGGTGGATGCGTATTTTGAAGCGCACATCGAGCAAGGGCCGATCCTTGAAGACAACGCCAAGAGCATCGGCGTGGTCAGCGGCGGTCAGGCGATTCGCTGGCTCGACGTGCGGGTCGAAGGCATGGCGGCCCACGCCGGCACCACGCCGATGCCGCTGCGCAAGGATGCCTTGTACGGTGTGGCACAGATGATCCAGGCCATCGAAGGCCTGGCGTCGGACTTCGCCCCTGAAGGCCTGACCACGGTCGGTGAATTGAGCATCAACAAATCGTCGCGCAACACCATTCCGGGTCTTGTGAACTTCACCGTCGACCTGCGTCATCACCGTGATGAAACCATCGAGGCGATGGAGCAACACGTCCGTGCGCGGCTTCAGGCAATAGCCGACGATCGCGGTTTGCACCTGACGATCACCCCGCACTGGATCAGCCCGGCGACGCCGTTCGACGCTGATTGCGTGGCGGCGGTGCAACAGGCCGTGGATGCGTTGGGCTACGCTCAGCAGTCGATCGTCAGCGGTGCCGGGCATGACGCGATCCACCTGGCGCGGTTCTGCCCGACAGCCATGGTGTTCATCCCGTGCGTGGGCGGCCTGAGCCACAACGAAGCCGAAGACGTGTTGCCCGAAGATGTGCGCCAGGGCACCGATGTGCTGCTCAATGCCGTGCTGGCCCGCGCGGTAAAAACTGAATAAACGCAGCCAATGTGGGAGCGGGCTTGCTCGCGAAGGCGTCGTGTCAAACAACATTGATGTCAACTGACACTCCCTCTTCGCGAGCAAGCCCGCTCCCACAGTAGGACGCGGCCGGGTTCAAGATCCAAGTTAACTGACAGGTATTCACTCCATGCGCAGTTTTTTCCATCCCGAACAATTGCTCCACCATCCACGCAGCTACTACTCCCGTGGCCAGATGCGTACGCCGCAGGAGGTGCCGGAGCGTGTGCAGCGCCTGGTGCAGGCGTCCCGTGCGTTGGGTTTTACCGTTGAACAACCGGCCGATGCCGGTCTCGCTCCGCTGCTGGCGGTGCATGGCGCACCGTACCTGGCGTTCCTGCAGGAAGCCCATCAGCGCTGGAAAGAGATTCCCGAGGATTGGGGCGACGAGGTGATGTCGAACATCTTTGTCCGCGAGCCCAATGCCCTGCGCGGGATTCTCGCCCAGGCTGCGCGCTATCTCGCCGACGGCAGTTGCCCGGTGGGCCAGCAAACCTGGCGTTCGGCCTACTGGTCGGCGCAAAGCGCCATCGCCGGCGCCCAGGCGTTGCTCAATGGTGAGCCGGCAGCCTATGCCTTGTGCCGTCCACCGGGTCACCACGCCCGGGCCGAAGCGGCGGGTGGTTTCTGTTATGTGAACAACGCGGCGGTGGCGGCCCAGGTGTTGCGCGCCGGTTTTTCCCGGGTGGCGGTGCTGGATACCGACATGCACCACGGGCAAGGGATTCAGGAGATCTTCTACGACCGGGATGACGTGCTGTACGTTTCGGTGCACGGCGATCCGACCAACTTCTATCCGGGTGTCGCAGGCTTTGCCGAAGAACGCGGTATCGGCGCAGGAGAGGGTTTCAACCTCAACCTGCCGATGGCCCATGGCGCCAGCGAGGCGGATTTCCTGGAGCACCTGGATCTGGCACTGAGGGCGGTGACGGACTTCGGTGCCGAGGTGCTGGTGCTGTCCCTGGGCTTCGATATTTTCGAACTGGACCCGCAAAGCAAAGTGGCGGTGACCCGCGAAGGGTTTACCGTACTCGGCGAGCGGATTCGCAGCCTCGGGTTGCCGTGCCTGATCGTGCAGGAGGGTGGCTATCACCTGGAGAGTCTGGAGGATAATGCCAAGGCGTTTTTTGTGAGCCCTGAGGTGTGGCAGCTCTGATTATCTGGTGTCCGGGATGACGCCTTCGCGAGCAAGCCCGCTCCCACAGTGTCCGAGTAGAACCGCAGATTTGTGGACAACGCGAAACCTGTGGGAGCGGGCTTGCTCGCGAAGAACGATAACCCGGTCCACCTGACGGAACACAAGCGCCGTAAGGCACTTGCCATAGCCCTTACGTTAACGTAAAGATTGCGGCAGGGCGCCGACGTATGAAGGCGCAGGGCGGATGACCCGGAGCGCTTGATGACGCTAATAAAAACAAACTCCCCCAAACTGCATCGCGAAGCCCGGCTGGCCCGGGAAAAGCTGCACCTGGAAGGCGAAGTGCCGGATGGCGTCCTGCGTGCCGAAATCGATGCCTCGTGGCGACGCAGCCTCAGCCATGGCGTGCATTTCAATGCCAAGCATGAGCTGGCGCTGGAATCGAGCGCCAGCCTCGACGTGCTGCTGGCCAGCAACCGCTTGCTGATCGACGCCGCCTTGCCGTCGATCGATTACCTGGCCGAGCGTCAGGGCAAGGAAGGGCTGATCATCCTGGCCAACTCCGATGCCACCATCCTCGCCGTCGAAGGCCGCGCCGACCGCCTCAAGGGCAGCGGCCTGCAGGACATCACCCTCGGCGCCTGCTGGAGCGAAGCCGTACGCGGCACCAACGCCCTCGGCACGGCACTGGTTGAAGCCCGGCCGACCCTGATCGATTGTGGCGAACACTACCTGGACCGCCTCAGTGATTTTTCCTGCACTTCGGTGCCGATCCATTGCCCCCAGGGCGACATTCTTGGCGTCCTCGACCTGACCCGCGAAGGCCCGCTCGGCCGCGCCCACGACAGCACCGCGCTGCTGGCGATGGCGGTCAGCCAGATCGAAAGCCGGGTGTTCAATGCCAGCTATCCGGACGAAATAGTCCTGGCCTTCCACAGCCGCCGGCAATATCTGGAATCCCCGTGGCAAGGCTTGCTGGCCGTGAGCCTCGGCGGGCAGATCCTCGCGGTCAGTGCCCAGGCCTGCCAGTTGCTCCACGCCGAGCGTTCGGCCCTGGTCGGCCGGCGCTGCGAGGAGTTTCTCGGAGTCGATGGCCTGCAGTTGTTGGCGCGCCTGCATCAGGGCGGGACCGGCAGCCTGCAAACCGCCAAGGGCGAATTCTTCTACAAAACCCTGCGTGCGCCGCAACGCTCGATCAATGTCGGCAGCCCGCCGCGCACTGTTGCGAAACCGGCCAAGGCGCAACCGGATCTGGAAGCGCTGGCTGGCAGCAATACCCGCTACGCCCGCGCCTTGCGCATGGCCCGTCAAGGCCTGGCCAATGAACTGCCGGTCCTGTTGCTGGGCGAAACCGGCACCGGTAAAGAGGTGATCGCCCGCGCCCTGCACATGGCCGGAAGCCGTAGCGAAAAACCTTTCGTGGCGGTGAACTGCGCGGCGATTCCCGAAGGCCTGATCGAGTCCGAACTGTTCGGCTATCGCGAAGGCGCGTTCACCGGTTCACGCCGGGGCGGCATGGTCGGCCGCCTGCAACAGGCTCACGGCGGCACCTTGTTCCTCGATGAAATCGGCGACATGCCATTGGCCTTGCAGGCCCGGCTATTGCGGGTGTTGCAGGATCGCAAGGTCGCGCCCCTGGGCGCTGGCGAAGAGCAGGACATCGACGTCGCGCTGATCTGCGCCACCCATCGCGACCTGAAGCGCCTGGTGGAAGAAAAACACTTTCGCGAGGACCTGTTCTACCGGGTCAACGGCATCAGCGTGATGCTCCCGGCCCTGCGCGAACGCGAAGATTTCGGCGCACTGATCAGTCGCATGCTGACGACACTGGGTGCACCCACCGTTGTCCTGCACGACGATCTGAATCGCTTGCTCGGCGGTTATCACTGGCCGGGCAACATCCGCCAACTGGAGATGGTCCTGCGCACCGCACTGGCCATGCGCGAACCGGGTGAAACCGTGCTGACCCTCGATCACTTGCCCGACAGCATGCTCGACGAATTGACCGCCAGCGAACGGCCCCAGGCCGGCAGCATCCGCGAAAACGAACTGGAGCTGATTCGCCAGTCCCTGGACACCCATCAGGGCAATGTCTCGGCCGCCGCCGACGCCTTGGGCATCAGCCGCGCGACCCTGTATCGCAAGCTCAAACAGTTGCGCTCGTGATGCTGCGCCTGATCGTTCGGCTGATCGACAACCAGAACCCCGAGGCGCTGCAAGCGTCGCTGCGCTGGCTGTACAGTTTTGTGCGGCCCCATCGCCTGGCGATTGCCGGGCTGCTGGGTTTGTCGGTGTGCGCCTCGCTGCTGGTGCTGGTGCAACCCTGGCTGACCAAACTGTTGATCGACGACGGCCTGCTGGCGCGCAACTTCCCGATGCTGGTCATGATCGCCGGGTTGATGATCGTCGCCGGGTTGCTGGGCACGGCGCTTTCGGGCATCAACCGCTACCTGCACACGCGCCTCTCCGGGCGCATGCTGTTTGCCCTGCGCGATGACCTGTATCGGCATTTGCAAACGCTGTCGCCGAGCTTTTACGGCCAGCGGCGCATTGGTGACCTGATGTCGCGCCTTGATGGCGACGTCGCGGAAATCCAGCGGTTCGCCGTGGACTCGCTGTTCTCGGCGGTGTCGAGCGTGATCGGCCTGGTGGTTGCCATTGCGATGCTGTTGACGTTGTCCTGGAAGCTCTCGTTGCTGGCCCTGGTGCTGATTCCCCTCGATGTCCTCTGGCTGCGCTGGATGCGACGCAAGGTCGAGCGCGATGTACGGCAGTTGCGCGAGCGTTCGGCGGACATGTCGTCGTTCATGGTCGAGACGTTGCCAGTCATGAAGTTCATCCAGTCCGCCGGCCAGCAACAGCGCGAAGCGCGGCGTCTCGAGTCGCTGGGGCAGGGCTACATGAGCCAGTTGCTGCGCCTGCAGGTCACCGAGTTTTTCACCCAGGCCGTGCCCGGCACGCTGACCTCGCTGTCCCGGGCCTGCGCATTCCTGATCGGCGGATATTGGGTGGTGCAGGGCACCTGGCAGCTCGGTGCCCTGATTGCGTTTTCCACCTACCTGGGCATGGCCGTGGGGCCGGTACAGAGCCTGCTCGGGCTCTATGTCGCGATTCAGCGGATGACCGTCAGCCTCGGCCGGGTCATGGAATTGCGTGGCGAACAACCGACCGTGTTGACGCCCGCCAAGCCACGCCCGATGCCCACTGGCGGCGATCTCTGGTTCGACAGCGTGCACTTCGCCCATCCCGGTCGCCAATCGACCCTGCGCGGCATCGAAGCGCGGATTCCCTACGGTTTGAAAGTCGCCCTCAGCGGCGGCTCGGGCGTTGGAAAATCGACCCTGATCGACCTGCTGCAGCGTCATCACGATCCACAATCGGGCCGGGTGCTGCTGGGCGACGTCGATGTGCGCGAACTGGATCTGTTCCAGCTGCGGCGGCGCATTGCGGTGGTCAGCCAGGACATCGTGCTGTTTCGCGGCAGCCTCGCCGACAACCTGGCCTATGCGGTGCCGGACGCCAGCCGCGAGGCGATTGCCGAAGTGGCACGGCTGGCGCAACTCGACAGCCTGATCGAGTCCTTGCCCGAAGGTCTCGACAGTCCGCTGGGCGAGCGGGGGCAGCAGTTGTCCGGTGGGCAGAAGCAGCGTATCGCGATTGCCCGGGCGCTGTTGCAGGACCCTTTGATTCTGGTACTCGATGAAGCTACATCCGCAGTGGACGAAGCCACCGAGCGCGAAGTCATCGACGCCATCGACCGCTTGTTTGCCGGACGCACGCGCATCCTCATCAGCCATCGTCCTTCAACGCTGGCCGATGCCGATCTGCGTTTCGAGTTGCTCGACGGCGTGCTGACCTCGAAAACGGTGCTGCATGAAACCTGAGTTGCGCATTGGTGTGGTGGACAGCGGCCATTCGGCGGCACAACGGCTGCAAGTGGTCGCCGGTCGGCGCTTTTCATTGCTTGAAGGTGGCCTGGCCGAAGGCGACTTGCGCGACGATCCGCTAGGGCATGGCAGTGCGGTGATCGAGGCCATCGGCCGGCGTGCACCCTCGGCACTGTTTTGCGTGGCCCAGGTGTTCGACCAGCGGGGAGTTACCAGCGCCTTGCAGATCGCCACGGCCATTGACTGGTTGCTGACGCAGGACGTGCGACTGATCAATTTGAGCCTTGGCTTGCGTCAGGATCGCAGCCTGTTACGCGCGGCTTGCGCAACGGCGGTGGCACGGGGTGTGCTGCTGTGTGCGTCGAGTCCGGCCCAGGGCGAAGGGGTGTTTCCGGCCAACTATCCACAAGTATTGCGGGTGACCGGCGATGCGCGGTGCGCCGAGCAGGAATGGTCGTGGCTCAACAGCGCCCAGGCGGATTTCGCCGCGTGTGTGCAGGGCACCTATCCGGGGCAATCCGGGGCGAGCCTCGGTTGCGCCGCGTTGAGCGGGCACATTGCCGGGTTCCTCGCCGAACAGCCCGGCGCCAGCAATGAGCAAGTCATCGAGTGGTTGCGCGAACATGCCCGTTACCGTGGCCCTGAACGGCGATTCGGGCCATGACCGACATCGTCGTTCTGGGTGCCGGGCCGGCGGGCGCCGCTGTCGCGCTGGGGTTGCGACGGCTGGGCCATGGCGTCACGCTGATCAGTGAGTGGCGCCGGTTTGCGGCACTCGAAGGCGTGTCCGTACGGGTGCTGGAAGCCTTGCGCAGCGCTGGCCTGCAGCACGCATTGGCGGATGCGGCGTTGCCGTCACAACGCCAGGTCTCGTGGAATGGCCAGCAGCATGCGCAGAACGTCGAATACCTGCTCGACCGTCCGGTTTTTGACCGGGGCCTGCGCGAGGATCTGCGCCTGGCGGGGGTTGAGCTGATCGAAGGCCGGGTGCTGGCGGTTCAGTCATCGGCCAATGGCCATCGAATCGAAATCGACGGCCGCGAACCGTTGCTTGCAGCGTTTCTCGTCGAAGCCCGCGGACGTCAGGCTCCGGCTACCGGCAAAGGCTTGCGCGGACCTGAGACGGTCAGCTTGCTCAATCGCTGGCAGGGTTTGCCGGGCAGCACCGCCAGCGCCGTGGAAAGCCTCGAGGACGGCTGGGCGTGGATGGCGCGGCGCGCCGACGGCCAGTGTTACTGGCAATGGACGGTGGACGTGGCCAGTGCCGGATTGCCGGGCAAGACGCAGTTGCTCGACTACTGCCGACAGCGGCGCCAGGGTTCGACACTGGCCGCCGCATTTTTTGCAGGCCTGGCGGAATCTGATCTGCAACTGAACGCCCGCAGCAGCACGGCGATTCTGAGCCCGCAGGTGTGTGGCGAAAACTGGATTCGGGTCGGCGATGCGGCGATGGCCGTCGACCCGCTGTCGGGCAATGGCATCTTTCAATCCCTGTCTTCGGCATTGCAGGCGCCAGTGGTGATCAACACACTGCTCTGCAAGCCCGAACGAGCAGCCCTGGCCCAGCGTTTCCACCAACAGCGGGTGGAACAGTTGTTTTTGCGTTTTGCGCGGATCGGCCGGGATTTCTATGCCGATGAGCAGCGCTGGCCGGACCAGCCATTCTGGCAGGCACGACGGCGCTGGCCGGATGCCGAGGTGGCCCATGCCGAGGCGGATTTCAACACGCTGAGGATCGAACGGGCGCCGGTGTTGCGTGATGGTCTGGTCGACGAGGCCGAGGTGGTGATCACGGCGGATCAGCCGTTGGGCATCTGGCATGTACAGGGGGTTGAGGTGGCGCCGTTGGTGCGGCGATTGCGTAGCGAGCCGGCGGAGCAGGCGTTGGCCGGTTTGACGGTGGAGCAGGGGCGTATGGTTCGCAGCTGGTTACTGGGGCAGGGTTTCAAACCCTGAATGAAGAACGTCTGGATCCGGCGAAAAAGCCTGTTCTCCCAGCGCAAAGCATCGTAATTTACGCGCCATAACGACAAGGTTTTTTGGGGTGTAAGTGGGAGTCTATCGTCTGCTATTGGCCGTTCTGGTGGCCGTTTCTCATATGGGCAAGACGTTCATGGGGCTAAACCCCGGCGTGATCGCCGTGATTTCCTTCCTGATCATCAGCGGTTTCGTGATGACCTCGCTGATCGAGCGCAACTACACGGCGCCGGAGAAAGTCGGCCTGTTCTACCTGGACCGCGCCCTGCGGCTCTATCCTCAATTCCTGCTCTACTTCGCAGTTTCCTGTGCGGTGATCTATTTCCTGCTGCCCGGCACGCCTCAAGCCGCCGAGCTGACGCTGCGCAACATCGCCGCAAGCCTGACTATTGTGCCACTCGGCTTCTACATGTTCGGAGCGGCGGGATCGTGGATCTTGCCGCCGGCCTGGTCTTTGGGGCTTGAAATGTGCTTTTACCTGGTGATCCCTTTCCTGATCATCTACAGGGCGCGGGGCGTTGCGTTTGCTCTATCCGTCGTCGTCTTCATGGCCGCGTGCCTGGGGTTCATCAACACCGACCTGTATGGCTACCGTCTATTGCCGGGTGTGCTGTTCATGTTCCTGTGCGGCAGCTACCTGTACAAAGCGCAGCCGAAGGATCTGGCGATCGCTGCCGGCACCGCCGTGGCTGCGGCTCTGATGTTCGCGGCCATCATGGCGGGATGGATAGAGCGCCGACCGTTCAATGCCGAAGTGACCGCCGGCATAGCGCTGGGCGTGCCCGCCGTGTACCTGCTGACAAAGCTCAAGTTTCACCGGATTGACGAGTTCCTCGGCAATATCAGCTACGGCGTGTTCCTGAATCACTATGTGGTGATGTACTTCCTGCACGCTATCTGGTCGGTTGCCTACGATGAGATCATTGTTGCAACAGTGCTGGCCTTGTCGTTGCTGCTCAGCGGCGTTTCGTACTATTGCGTCGAACGGCCGGCCCTGAAGCTTCGTCACGCGCTCCGGACCGGCGCAAAAAATCGGGTGGGTCACCCACTGGACCGCGAAACAGCGGCGTAGTGGCTGGAATTGCCGCCCGCGAAGGCGGCCTAAAGAACGGCGCAAATCACAGCTTGATCAACACTGACTTCAACTCAGTGTAATGCTCGATCGCCGCATACCCCATCTCACGCCCGACCCCGGACATTTTGTAGCCGCCGAACGGCAGCGCCGGGTCCAGGGCGCTGTGGCAGTTGACCCACACCGAGCCTGACTTGATGCGCGGAATCATCCGGTGCACCGCTGCCAGGTCATTGGACCAGATGCTCGCCCCCAGACCGTAGGGGCTGTCGTTGGCCATGCGCAGGGCATCGGCTTCGTCGTCGAACGGGATGGCCACCAGCACCGGACCGAAGATTTCTTCCTGCACCAGAGAGTGCTTCTGATCGACGTCGACAATCACCGTCGGCTTGACGAAGAACCCCGGGCCGAACTGCTCACCGCCGCAGGCGATGGTCGCGCCGCTGTCCCGGCCCTTTTCGATGTACCCATAGACGCGCTCCTGTTGTCGTGCCGAGATCAACGGCCCCATTTCGACGCTAGGATCCAGGCCGTTGCCGAGTTTCATGGCGTTGGCGATATCGCTGATGTCCGCCACCACATTGTCGAAATGCTTGCGCTGTACATACAGCCGCGAGCCCGCGCAGCAGACCTGGCCCTGATTGAAGAAAATCGCGCTGGCAGCCCCGGCCGCGGCGGTTTTCAGGTCGGCGTCGGCCATGACGATGGTCGGCGATTTGCCGCCCAGTTCCAGGGTGACCCGGGTCATGGAGTCCATGGCGATCTTGCCGATCTGCTTGCCCACGGCGGTGGAGCCGGTGAAGGTCAGCTTGTCCACCAGCGGGTTGTGGGTCAGGGCGGAACCTGCGGTGATGCCGGTGCCGGTGACCACGTTGAACACGCCTTCGGGATACCCGGCTTCCAACACCAGTTCGGCGAGTTTCAGCGCGGTCAGCGGGGTTTCGTCGGCGGGTTTGAGCACCACGGTACAACCGGTGGCCAGGGCCGGACCGAGTTTCCAGCAGGCCAGCAACAGCGGGAAGTTCCAGGCGACGATGGCGCCGACCACGCCCACCGCTTCGCGACGGATGAAGCTGTGGAACTGGTCGTTGGGCATCAGCGGTGCCGATACGTCAACCGTGGAACCTTCGATCTTGGTCGCCCAACCGGCCATGTAGCGCAGGAAGTCGATGGCCAGTTGCACGTCCATCACCTGGGCCACCGCCGCGCTTTTGCCGTTGTTCAGGCATTCAAGTTGCGCCAGCAGTTCGGCGTCGCGCTGCATCAGGTCGGCGAGTTTCCACAGCAGGTTCTGCCGCTCCCGGGGACGGGTGCGGGTCCAGGCCGAATCGTCGAACGCCTGGCGGGCGGCGAGTACCGCGCGGTCGACATCTTCTGGCGTTGCCCGTGGCACCACGCACAGCACCTCACCGGTGGCCGGGTTGTGCAGGGGCATGGTCTGGCCGTCGGTGGCCTCGACCCAGTCACCGCCGATCAGCATGCGCGGAGCGCGTTGGATGAACGCCGAAGTGGCGGGAAGCACGTTTGGGAGCGACATTGGCGAGGCCTCTTGTTGTTCGTGAGAACCGGGCTTTCGCAATGGCTGTGCCAAGTCCTCCAAAGCGCCGGTCGGCCGTTGCCGGGCGGGTTTTTTCGGCTGCCGGTGAAGGCGGGCGTGTGGGGTATTTGTCGCAATTCGCGACACCCGGTGA
Organism: Pseudomonas sp. WT-JTC; assembly: GCF_056711565.1. Lineage (NCBI taxonomy): Bacteria > Pseudomonadati > Pseudomonadota > Gammaproteobacteria > Pseudomonadales > Pseudomonadaceae > Pseudomonas > Pseudomonas sp. WT-JTC. The sequence continues at coordinate 4,713,085 of NZ_CM160042.1, read as the reverse complement.
GACGACGAGCAACCGGTTCGCGATCTTGAGAGCACCCCTGGCGAGGATTAGAATTTTCTGGTTAGGCGGGTGAAATGACGGAGCATTTTCCCGGCAGTACCTCTGGCGTGAGGGAGACAGCGATGATCCTTTCAACCCTGGAAATCCAAAACATCATTGAACACAGTTTCCTGCCATCGATATGCACCTGCAGCGTGGCGCCGGATCAGTCCCTGACCATTCGCGTGTGCGATTGCATGACCGGCAAAGTGGACCTGGTGGCGACCCGCGTTCCGCTGTGGGAGCTGGACACGCCCCACGCGATTGCAACGCTGGTGGTGCAGATGCAACAGGAAATCAACGCGCACAAAGGCGTGCACCCGACGTTTTACAGTTGAACCGGGGTCAGGCCGCACCACGCACGTGGTGCGGCGCCCGCTTTTGAAAAATCCTCCCCGGCATTCGCCCTGCATCCTTTCCCTGCTGGCTGGACAAGCCCCGTCAATCGGCGGGCGCCGAGCCGATTCTGGCCGGGCAACTATGCTGTCTCAGACTGCAACAGCTGTCGCGAAACTAGACGCCGTTCATCGCGTCCAGGCATGGCCCAATGCGGTCAAATCAACGCAAGTGATTGATAAAAAAGCTTATCAGCAAGCTGGCACGCTCTGTGTATTGCACATCTCAGACGTTTCTCTTGCCTCCGTCGGCGAATCAAAGCCGACGGCAGAAACCATAAAAACGATAAGCCACAACAATAAGAACGCACCGTGCGAGGTTCGACGTTGATGAAGAGAAAACTCCGATCAGGCATGAGCGCCAGCCTGCTGGCCGTAGCCGCTTGTGTAGCGCTGCATTCGCCTCATAGCCTGGCAGCCCGCGACGCCCAGACCATCCTCAAGGAAACCTGTCAGGGCTGTCACACCCCCGAAGCCGATAACGCCCTCAGTCGCATCAGCCATCAGCGCAAGACGCCGGAAGGCTGGCTGATGAGCATTGCCCGGATGCAGACCATGCACGGTTTGCAGGTCAGCGATGACGACCGGCGCACGCTGGTCAAGTACCTGGCCGATACCCAGGGCCTGGCGCCGAGCGAAACCGATGGCGTGCGCTATGCGCTGGAACGGCGGCTCAACACGGTCGAGAAATTTGACGACCAGCACAGCCAGATGTGCGGCCGCTGCCACTCCGGTGCGCGGGTGGCCCTGCAACGGCGCCCGGCGCAGGAGTGGGAACGCCTGGTGAACTTCCACCTCGGTCAGTGGCCGTCCCTGGAGTATCAGGCGCTGGCTCGCGACCGCGACTGGTTCGACATCGCCCGCAAAGACATGGTGCCGTTGCTGGCCAAGCGTTATCCGCTGGACAACCCGGCCTGGAAAAAATGGCAGAGCGTGGCGCCCAAGGCCGATGCGCTGGTGGGCGACTGGAGTTTCAGCGGTCACTTGCCGGGCAAGGGTGAACTGGCCGGTGTCATGACTGTGAGTGCCGATGGCAACGACACCTTCAAGGTCAGCGTCAAAGGCCAGTACGCCGACGGCAGCCCGTTCAATGGCGACGGTAGCGCGATTCTCTACACCGGCTATGAATGGCGCGGCAACGTGACCATCGATGGCGTGACCATGCGCCAGGTGTTCGCCGCCCAGGGCAATGCGATGCAGGGCCGGATGTTCGAGGCCGAGCACGACGAGCGCGGCCTGGACTTCGTCGCCGCCAAACAGGGTTCCCAGCGTTTGCTGGCGGTGCAACCGGGCTACGTGAAGGCCGGCAGCGAAACCGAAGTGACCCTGATCGGCAGTGGCCTGACCGGCAAACCGAACTTCGGCAAAGGCGTGGAAGTGCTCGAAGTCGTCTCGCAGAGTCCGGAGCAGATCAAAGTCAAACTCAAGGCTGCGGCCAATGCCCAACCGGGCGCGCGCGCGGTCACTATCGGTACGCTGAAAGGCCCGCAGCTCTCGGTCTACAGCAAGATCGATGCGGTCAAGGTCGTGCCTGAGTTCTCGGTGGCGCGGATTGGCGAGGGCGGTGGCTCGACACCGAAAGTCCAGGGCCGTTTTGACGCGGAAGCCTGGGGCAAGGGCACCGATGGCAAACCGTATCGCATCGGCGTGTTCCCGGCGCAGTGGAAGGTCGAGGCCTTCGACGACCGCGCCAAGGAAGACGAAGACGTCAAGTTCGCCGGCACCATGCAGGCCGACGCTGGCGTGTTCACCCCGGGCGATGCCGGGCCGAACCCGGCACGCAAGATGTCCACCAACAATGCCGGCAACCTCAAGGTGATCGCCGCCGTTGACGACGCAGGAAAATCCCTGACCGGCGAGGGCCATATGATCGTGACCGTGCAACGCTGGAACAATCCACCCATTCCATGAGTTGGCTGAACGTCAATCGCATCAGACACTTTTCGGAATGATCGCAAGCCCCGCAAAACGGGGCCTGCACAGGAGGTTTGCCATGGGCGCTATCTTGAATCTGGTCGAACGCAACCTGCACGAAGTGCAGGTCGATGCCGACCGCATGCTGTTTCACATTCCCAGCAGTTCGCTGTTCGCCAGCGATGAACTGACGGGCACCATCATCGATACCCTGCGCGGCCCCGGCTGCTCCTCGGACGACCTGATCCAGCGCCTGGCCGCGCGTTTCAACGGCGAGGAAATCACCGAGACCCTGCGCGAGCTGATGGCTCTGGAACTGGTCAGCGACGGCTCGCCACTGACCCCGGACATCGCCACCAAGCGGGTCGAGCGCACGGCGATCAACACCGTGGTGCTCAACGTCAACACGGGCTGCAACCTGAGCTGCACGTATTGCTACAAGGAAGACCTCGACAAGCCGTCGGCGGGCAAGAAGATGGATGTCGAAACGGCGATTGCTTCGGTGGAAATGCTGCTGCGCGAATCCCCGGACGAAGAGCGTTTCACCGTGGTGTTCTTCGGCGGCGAACCGCTGAGCAACCGCAAGCTGATCGAGTACATGGTCGATTACTGTGAGAAGCGTTTTCGCGAGGCCGGCAAGTTCGTCGAATTCGTGATGACCACCAATGCCACGCTGCTCACCGAAGAAACCGTGGACTACCTCAACGCCCACCGCTTTGGCTTGTCAGTGAGCATCGACGGTCCGAAAACCGTGCACGACCGCAACCGCATCACCGTGGGCGGGCAGGGCACCTATGACGTGGTGCGGCGCAAGGCCGAAATGCTGCTGTCGCGCTACAACAGCCGTCCGGTGGGTGCGCGGGTGACCCTGACCACCGGCGTGACCGACGTCGAAACCATCTGGGATCACCTGTTCAACGAACTGGGTTTCGCCGAAGTCGGCTTCGCCCCGGTGACCTCCGGCGACATCAGCAGCTTCAACCTCACCAGCGATGAACTGGTGCAGGTGTTCGCCAACATGAAAAAACTCGGCAAGCGTTACCTGGAGGCGGCGCTGGAGCACCGCAACATCGGCTTCTCCAACCTGCACCAGTTGATCACCGACATCCACGAAGGGCACAAGAAAGCCCTGCCCTGCGGTGCTGGCCTGAAAATGCTGGCCGTGGATCACAAGGGCGAGCTGAACCTGTGCCACCGCTTTACCGGTTCGAGCCTGCCGACCTTCGGCAACGTGCACAGCGGTGTGAAGCAGGTGGAGTTGAACGACTTCCTGTCCCAGCGCCTGGACCGCACCAACACTGGCTGCGAAGACTGTCAGATCCGCAACCTGTGCTCCGGAGGCTGTTACCACGAAAGCTACGCCCGCTACGGCGATCCGACGCACCCGACCTATCACTACTGCGAACTGATGCGTGACTGGGTCGACTTCGGCATCGAGGTCTACACCCGGATCATGGCCAATAACCCTGCGTTCATCAGCAGCTACATCACTCCGCGCAAGGCTCACTGATATGAAACATCTCAAGGCAATCAATAACAAAGCGTTGAAGCTGGATCAGGCCGCGGACGAGAACCGCATTGAAGAAGTGGTGGCGATGAGCTCCGTGGCGGGCTGTGCGTCGACCACCGACCCGGGCTGGGAAATCGATGCGTTTGGCGGTGTGTCGTCGTTGTGCCAGCCGATGGAGGCCGACCTGTATGGCTGCTCCGACCCGTGCTGGTGGCCGGCCCAGGTGCCCGACATGATGAGCACCTACCCGGACTGGAACAAGGATGCGCAAGCCTCCAACGACAACTGGCGCAACCTCGGCACTGTCTTCCCCAAAGACAAGTGATCAGATAAGAAGAAGGATTCCAGCATGCACAGCATCAAAGCCTGCGGCCTGGCCGCGTTCGCCGTCCTGAGCACCTGTTCGGTCAATGCTCTGGCTGACGAAAACACTGCTCTTCAGGATGGTCACGAGTACATGTTGACCACCAATTACCCGAACAACCTGCACGTGATCGACCTGGCCACCGACACCCTGTTCAAGACTTGCAAGATGCCCGACGCCTTCGGCCCCGGCACCGTGCAACTGTCGCCGGACCGCAAGACCGCCTACGTGCTGAACAATCACTATGCGGATGTCTACGGTGTCGAACTGGACAACTGCAAACAGGTGTTCCACGCCAGCATCACCCAGAAGCCCGGTGAGAAAGCGCGGTCCATGTTCGCCTTCACCCTCAGCCATGACGGCAAGGAACTGTTCACCATCGCCAATCCGACGCTGATGATGAACGATCACTATGAAGTGCAGCAGCCTCGACTCGATGTGTACAAGACCGACGGTGGCATGGACGCCAAACCCGTGCGCAGTTTCCCGGCGCCGCGGCAGCTGACCATCATGCAGAGCGGTGACGACGGCACGCTGTACGTGGCGGGGGCGGATGTCTACAAGGTCAACGTGCAGACCGGCAAGTTCGACGTGCTGATCCCCAGCCGGCACTGGAAACGCCCGAACTACAGCGCGCCGGACGTGCTCTACGTGTGGAACCAGCAGACGTACCGGCATGACTTCTCGCTGCTGTACACCGCGGCGAAGTTCAAGGACAAGAAGCAGGATCCGGCCACCGCTGAATACCTGTACGGCCTGTTCAGCGTCGATCTGAAGACCGGCAAGACCGAAACCACCGATTTCGGGCCCCTGACGGAAATCTACTTCAGCGGCATGCGCTCGCCCAAGGACCCGAACCTGATGTTTGGCGTGCTCAACCGACTGGCCAAGTACGACATCAAGCAGAAGAAAATGCTTCAGTCCGCCACGCTCGATCATTCCTACTACTGCATTTCCTTCAACAAGGACGGCAGCAAAATCTACCTGGCCGGGACGTTCAACGACGTGGCGATCTTCGATGCCGACAGCCTCAAGCAGATCGGCAGCATCAAGATGCCGGGCGGGGACATGGCGATTACCACGGCGCAGGTGTTTGTCCGGTAATTTGCAGCGATTGAGCTGATGCCTTCGCGAGCAAGCCCGCTCCCACATTTTGATCGCTTTCTTGCTGAAAGAACCCGGTCAACTGTGGGAGCGGGCTTGCTCGCGAAGAGGCCCTGACAGACGCTAGAGAATCAAACCCCCGGCACCGGACACGCCAAATCTCCCTCCTGACACTTCAGGTAAGTCTTGAACGTCTCCACCCGCGCCTTGGTCAACTCAGTCACGCAATTGCCGTAGATCAGCGGATACACACTCCCGCCTTCCACCCCTGACGCCGAGAACCTGCACTCGGCATCGCGAAACGCAATCCACGACCGCTGCGCTCCCACCAGCAACTTCTTGCTGTCGGGATTGCCCTTCAGGCGCGAAGTGATTTGCTGGTAAAGCGCATTCAATTCCTTGTCCGCCGCCGCATGCTGTTGCGCCGCGCACTGGTTCATCGTGGTCTGGTCGGTGGCGTTGTCGCAGTTCACGGCAGCATGGGCCAGGGAGGTGAACAACAAAGGCGTCAGTGCCAGGAGAAAACGTGCGTGCATGGCAGAAACTCGCTGTGACAGGGGAAGTTTGGGGGTGCAGTGTAGCGCTGTGGAAAGTTCAGTCATCTACGTCTGCCATTGCGGGTACTTTTTTACCGACTCATATTCAAGCCAAGGCTGCTCATGGGATGTCCAGATATGCGCCTGTGGCGTCAGTTTCGGGTCATCGTCCAGTGTCGCCACCCGAACAATCACATGGGGCTGGGTCGAACGCTCCGCCATCAGGTGTGAACCGCAGGCCGAACAGAAATGCCGAAACTTGCCCGGTGACGATTCGTAGCTCGTCAGCCGGTCTTGCCCCTTGATCCAGCGAAAGTGCTCGCGCATCACCCCGGCAGTCGATGCAAAAGCCGCTGCGTGTGCCTTGCGGCAGGTTTGGCAATGGCAGTGGCTGATGGGCATGTCGAGGCTATCAAGTTGGTATTCGATGGCCTTGCACAGGCAACTGCCGCGCAGTTTTGTCATGTAGCTATCCTTTTCGATGCTGTTTCGAGGGAGAACGTTAGCAGCTTCGTCCCTCTGACTTTGTGATTGCCCCAGAACTTATCACCGCAAATGCAACCGAATATCTCAGGTATGGTTGATTGCTCATCCCGATTGGTACAACTTTAGGGTTGGTCTTGTGGTCTTACTGACCTACTGTTCAAGTACAGGAGGTGACTTATGAACCCAGCATCTGATCGCATTGAAAGGAAAGTCCTGCTTAAAGCCAAGCGTTCACAGGTCTGGCGTGCGCTGGCCAATGCCGAAATGTTCGGACAGTGGTTTGGCGTGGCGCTGGAAGGCAAGCGCTTTGTGGCAGGCGAGTGGACCCAGGGGCAGATTACCTATCCCGGTTATGAGCATTTGCTTTGGAATGTACTGGTAGAGCGGGTCGAACCGGAACGGCTGTTTTCGTTTCGCTGGCATCCGTATGCGGTAGAGCCTGATTTCGATTACTCCCAGGAGCCCACCACACTGGTGAAATTCGAACTTGAGGATATGGACGACGGCACGTTGCTCCACGTCTCCGAGTCCGGTTTCGACCATGTTCCCCAGCATCGCCGCCTCAAGGCATTCCGTATGGACAGTCGCGGCTGGGATGAACAAATGAGCAATATCGAACAGTTTCTACTGGCCAAGGCACACGAACATCAGGGTGTTTGAGCGAAACTCGCGGCCTCCTGGCCTGAGGCGTCCAAGGGTTTTCGGAAGGTGGTTTATAGCCAATGTCTTACACGCGATGGTAGCGATATCGCCTGTTACAAATTGGATCCGATGCGTATTCTGGCCTCACCCACTGAAGCACAGGATGTGCTCAGGATCATGGATGATCGACCATATGCAAGGAACGCTGCGACAAGGAGTCGTCATGGTCTTGGAAAAACCCGCTTCGGCGGGTTTTTTTGTGGGCGCAGGAAAAGTCGTGGCGGCAGGAACCCGGTTCCTGCCGCCATTTTTCACTGTCGGTCGAGTTTCGCCGCCGCGCGCTCGGTGATCTCCGCCCGCAGCTTCAATGAGCCGGCAGCCCGCCGGCGAGCCTCATCCAGCACACTGGCCGGGGCCGTCTCGGGGCTGCCCGCGGTAAACGGTGGGGCCGGGGCGTATTCCAGTTGCAACTGCACCAGTTCGGCGGTGGCCTGGTCGAACAGCTCTGCGGCCAGGGTCAGGGCGAAGTCGATACCGGCGGTGATGCCGCCACCAGTCAACAGATTGCCGTCACGAACCACCCGATCGTTCACAGCGATTGCGCCCAGCGGCTTGAGCAATGGGTGATACGCCCAGTGAGTGGTGGCGCGTTTGCCTTTGAGCAATCCCGCCGCGCCCAGCACCAGCGAGCCGGTGCACACCGAAGTGATGTATCGGGCGTTGGCCGCCTGGGCCTTGAGAAAGCCAAGGGTCTGGTCATCCTCCATCAACGGCCCGACGCCACTGCCGCCGGGCACGCAGATCACGTCCAGCGCCGGGCAGTCTTCAAAGGTGGTGGTCGGTTTCAACAGCAGGCCGGTGCTGGCGGTGACCGGCACCAGGTCTTTCCAGACCAGATGCACTTTCACATCCGGCAGAGAGGCCAGTACGTCATAAGGGCCGGTCAGGTCCAGTTGCTGAACCTGTGGAAACAACAGAAAACCGATCTGCAGCGTCATGGTGTTTTTCTCGTGAAGTGGGTGGACGGTTTGACTGTAGGCCCGTAGGCTTTGGCGTATACGCCAATATCCCCACGAATTACGCCAAATGTCGAAAACCATCCATGTACTCGCTTTCGCCAACGTGCAAATACTCGACGTCACCGGGCCGTTGCAGGTTTTCGCTTCGGCCAACGACATAGCCCGTCAGCAAGGCCTGCCGCCACCCTACGCACCGACGGTGATTACCAGCGGCGGCGGGGCGGTGATGTCGTCGGCGGGGTTGGCGCTGTTGGCCGAGCCGTTGCCGGATGAGGGCACCGATACCCTGATCATCGCCGGTGGCTGGGGGGTTTACGCAGCGGCGCAAGATGCGCCGTTGGTCGCCTGGGTGCGCGAACATGCCCGTGGCTGCCGGCGGGTTTCCTCGGTGTGCACCGGTGCGTTTCTGCTGGCGGCCAGCGGCTGGCTCGATGGCCGGCGCGTGGTCACCCACTGGACCCGCTGCGAACAATTGGCGCAGCAGCACCCGCAACTGCACGTCGAGCCCAACCCGATCTTCATCAATGACGGCCCGGTCTGGACCTCGGCCGGGGTGACGGCCGGCATCGACCTGGCGTTGGCCATGGTCGAAGAAGACCTCGGGCGCACCATGGCCCTCGAAGTCGCCCGGCAACTGGTGGTGTTTCTCAAGCGCCCGGGTGGCCAGTCGCAATTCAGCGTTACCCTGTCACTGCAACAGGAAGGCAACCGTTTCGACGAACTTCACGCCTGGATCAGCGAAAACTTGACCCAGGACCTTGGCATCCCGACCCTGGCCTTGCAGGCCGGCATGAGCGAACGCAGTTTCGTGCGCCACTACCGCGCCGACACCGGCCAGACCCCGGCCCGGGCCATCGAACTGATCCGCGTCGAAACCGCACGGCGTCTGCTCAGCGATACCGGCGTGCCGATCAAACGGGTGGCGGTGCAATGCGGCTTCGGCAGCGAAGAAACCCTGCGCCGCAGCTTCCTGCGGGCCATGGGCGTGACGCCGCAGGCTTATCGGGAGCGGTTTTCGGTCAGTGTTGGTGCAGATCCAGTGGAGCGTTGAGCATCTTTTAGCCTGAGCCTGATGCAGTTACCCCACGGTCACCCGAACAGCACCCTTTGCCAGTGTTCTTCACTGATGATCGCGATAGGAACACCGCTCTCTCGTAGCTCAACGGCTTTTTTGATCTTGGTTCCATAAGTGCTATGAAGCCACTGATCGTTTCCGATGCTGCCCACCACGAGATAGTTGATTTTTCTGCTGACCGAACCACCGATCAGGCCACCGCGTTCGACGATCAGCGATTCACATTCCTTGCGCGGACCGTAAGCCATGACTCCGGTGAACAGGAAAACCCGATCAACCCAGTTCAGTGTGGGTGCAGGGTTGTCGAGTGGAAGACTGCAAGGCGTTGTGAAGATCTGGTCAGAGCCAACCGGCAGACCTGCAAACTGGTGCAGCATATCCAGTAGCTCTGCCGATTCTTCGGAGTCCAGCACGCCATCACTCAGCATATCGGAGAGGCGTTTGTAGAGGATGTTCACGACCGGATCACCCAAATGACACAAATGAACTTCAATCCAGCTCTTGAGAAACTCCGCTTCCTGCTGGTTGATCTGGCCATCGGCAGCGAGTCCAGCCGTAATGCCGACCAACGCGTCGGCTGAACGTCTATCAATGCGTGCTTCGTGGAAGAATCCACTGTTTTGAAATTCCTGATGCAAATCGACCATCGTCCCTGCTCCTAGGATTCAACTTCCGCTATTTGATTGAAATACTTCGCCCGATCCGGTGTAAACGTCACCACCATCCCGGTACGCGAGCAAGTCAGCGCCCGCTCCTGGTTCAAATCAACATCCAGATCTTCCCCGCGCAGCCCTTGCCACTGCGCGAGGTATTTGAGGGAGCCATATTTTTCGAGTTTCTTCAGGCTGCGGCTGACGCCACCTTTCCAGCCCAGTACCGGCAACTCGCCGGCGAGGCACTGTCGGGCGAGGTCGGGGAAGCGGGCGGCACGCTGGCGGCCGACTTCCCAGCATTTGATCAGGCCCTTGTCGTCGGCCTCCCAGAGTTCTTTGCGGTTCAAACCGGTTCGGAGAGGGGCGTCGATGCTGCGATGGATGCGTTGGGTCATTCTGGTTCCTTGAATTCGGGTGGTTCTGCACAGCTCCGCTGTACCCGTTCATCAAGGATGTTAGGTGGGGATGTCATGGCTGGCAACAAGGTATTCCGAGGGAGGCTCGCTCCCACAAAGGACTACCTGCACCAATCAAATGTGGGAGCGGGCTTGCTCGCGAAAGCGGTGTGTCAGTCGACATCATCAGTGCCTGACATAGCGCTTTCGCGAGCAAGCTCGCTCCTACAGAGTTATTCATATGGCTAATTCTTTGGGCACCCCATCCGTTTTCCAGACAGACAAACTTCGAGGAAAGCCCGGTGACCCCGCTGACATTGCTGTGCCTGCCCTATTCGGGCGCGAGTGCCATGGTCTATAGCCGCTGGCGGCGCAAGCTGCCGGAGTGGCTCACGCTGCAACCGGTGGAGCTTCCGGGTCGTGGCGCACGGTACGGCGAGCCCTTGCACACCGACATGCGCCGTCTGGCGCTGCAATTGGCCCACGAACAGAAGGCCACGCTCAAGGCGCCGTACGCATTGTTCGGGCACAGCATGGGGGCGCTGCTGGCCTGCGAGATGGCCCACGCGTTCCGCTCGCTGGGTTGCCCGGAACCGGTAGCGCTGTTCGCCTCGGGCACCGCCGCACCGACGATGCGCGCCGACTACGATCGGGGCTTTGCCCAGCCCAGGACCGACGCCGAACTGATCGAGCAATTGCGCACCCTCAACGGCACCAGCGAAGAGATCCTGGCCAATGCAGAGTTGATGAGCCTGACCCTGCCGGTATTGCGTGCGGATTTCCTGTTGTGCGGACGTTTCGAACCGGTCCGGCGCCCGTTGCTCAAGTGCCCGGTGCACGTGCTGGGCGGCAAGGCCGATCGCGCCACCACCGAGCAGTTGATCGGCTGGAGCCAGGAAACCCGTGGCAGCTTTTCGGTGGACATGCTGGCTGGCGGACACTTCTTCATCCATGAGCAAGAGGCCAGGGTGCTGCGGGTGATCAAGGATCAGCTGGAGGTGCATCATCGGCGGCATTCCATGGCAGCTGTTGGTTGACACCGCTCGCAAATTTAACCTGATTCCTGTGGGAGCGGGCTTGCTCGCGAAAGCGGTGGTTCAGCCAACATCCATGTTGAATGATGAACCGCCTTCGCGAGCAAGCCCGCTCCCACAAGGGGGGGTGGTGTTCTTGTAACCCGCGTTCTACAGCCCTCCTGATACTTGTTCCCCTCCGCTAATTTTTCCCGCCTGCATTCGTTTTATAGGGACGACGCGCCTTTGCGCCTCCTGCCTACTGATGCGGATGCTGATAGATGAATGCTGAAGACTCCTTGAAACTTGCTCGCCGGTTTATCGGGTTGCCCCTGGAAAAGCGCCAGCTGTTCCTTGCGGCCTTGCACAAGGAGGGCGTGGATTTCGCCCGTTTTCCGATTCCGGCCGGCATCGAGGCCGAGAATCGCCAGGCGCTGTCGTACGCCCAGCAACGCATGTGGTTTCTCTGGCAACTGGACCCGCACAGCGGCGCCTACAACCTGCCGGGCGCGGTACGGCTGACCGGGCGCTTGAACCTGCCGGCGCTGGAACAGGCGTTCGCCAGCCTGGTGGCGCGGCATGAAACCCTGTGCACGGTGTTCCAGCGTCAGGCCGATGACCGCTTGCAGCAAGTGCCTGCCACGGCGCCGCTGCTGATCGAACAGGTAGATTTCAGCGCACTGCCTGCCGAGGAACGCGAACGGGCCGTGGTGCAAACCGCCGAACAGCAATCGCTGCTGCCGTTCGATCTGTCGACCGGTCCGCTGCTGCGGGTCACCTTGCTCAAGCTCGCCGAACAAGAGCACGTCCTGTTGCTGACCCTGCACCACATCGTCTCCGACGGCTGGTCGATGAACGTGCTGATCGACGAATTCATCCGCTGTTACGACGCCTTCGATGCCGGCACTCAGCCGCATCTGCCACCGTTGCCGATCCAGTACAGCGACTATGCCCTGTGGCAGCGCCGCTGGCTGGAGGCGGGCGAGCAGGCGCGGCAACTGGCGTACTGGCAGGCGCAATTGGGTGATGAACATCCGGTGCTGGAATTGCCGCTGGACCATTCGCGCCCGGCGATGCCGAGCTATCGCGGCACCCGTTACGAGTTCGCGGTCGAGGCGCAACTGGCCGAGCAACTGCGCAGCACCGCGCAGAAGCACAACATCACCCTGTTCATGCTGTTGCTCGGTGCCTTCAACGCTTTGCTGCATCGCTACACCGGGCAAACCGACATCCGCGTCGGCGTGCCCATCGCCAACCGCAACCGCGCGGAAATCGAAGGCCTGATCGGTTTCTTCGTCAACACCCAGGTGCTGCGTACCCAACTGGACGGCCAGACTCGGGTCGACGACCTGCTGCGCGCCATCAAGGAAACCGCCCTCGGTGCCCAGGCCCATCAGGACCTGCCGTTCGAGCGCCTGGTCGAAGCGCTGAAACTGGAGCGCAGCCTTAGCCACACGCCTTTGTTCCAGGTGATGTACAACCACCAGCCGCACGTGGCCGACATGGCCTCGGTCAGCACCGCATCCGGCCTGGTGCTGGGCAGCATCGACTGGCAAAGCCGTACCACCCAGTTCGACCTGACCCTCGACACCTGGGAGAAGGGCGGCAAGCTGCACGCCGCGCTGACGTATGCCAGCGACCTGTTCAAGGCCGAGACGATCGCGCACATGGCCCGGCACTGGACGCGCCTGTTGCAGGCGATAGTCGACGACTCGACGCAAAAAATCGGCGAGTTGCCGATGCTGACGACGGATGAGCAGCAAGTACTGGTGCAAGACTGGAACCGCACCGCCGAGGTGTATCCGGTCGATCAGTGCCTGCATCAGTTGATCCAGGCCCAGGCCCGACGCACCCCTGACGCGCCGGCGCTGGTATTCGGCGAGCGTCAGCTCAGCTACGCGCAACTCGATGCCCGCACCAGTCAACTGGCAAACGGCCTGCGCGAGCAGGGCGTCGGCCCGGATGTGCTGGTGGGCATCTGTGTCGAGCGTTCGCTGGACATGGTCATCGGCCTGCTGGCGATTCACAAGGCCGGTGGTGCTTACGTCCCGCTGGATCCGGAGTACCCGGCGGATCGCCTGGCCTACATGATCGACGATAGCGCGATTGGCCTGCTGCTCACGCAAAGCTCGTTGCTCGGTACACTGCCCACCAAGGGTGTCAAGGTCATCGCCCTGGACCAGGCGCAAGACTGGATTGATGGCTACAGCGAGACTTGCCCGCAGGTTGACGTGCATCCGTTGAACCTGGCCTATGTGATCTACACCTCTGGTTCCACCGGCAAGCCCAAAGGTGCCGGCAACAGTCACGCGGCGCTGGTCAACCGCTTGTGCTGGATGCAACAGGCTTATTCAATCGACGGCAGCGACTCGGTGCTGCAGAAAACCCCGTTCAGTTTCGACGTTTCGGTCTGGGAGTTTTTCTGGCCGCTGATGACCGGCGCACGCCTGGTGGTGGCGCCGCCGGGGGCGCACCGTGAACCGGCGCAGTTGATCCGCCTCATCGGTGGCTGCGACATCAGTACGCTGCACTTCGTGCCGTCGATGCTCCAGGCGTTCATCCACGAGCCGGGTGTCGAGGCTTGCACTGGCCTCAAGCGCATCGTGTGCAGCGGCGAAGCCTTGCCGCTGGATGCCCAGTTGCAGGTCTTCAAGAAGCTGCCGGGCGCCGGCTTGTACAACCTGTACGGGCCGACCGAGGCGGCCATCGACGTCACCCACTGGACCTGCATCGACGAGGGTGCCGCCAGCGTGCCCATCGGCCGGCCCATCGCCAACCTGCGCACCCATGTGCTGGATGCGCAATTGCTGCCGGTTCCGGCCGGCGTGGCGGGTGAGTTGTTCCTTGGCGGCGCCGGCCTGGCGCGCAGTTATCACCGGCGTCCGGCGCTCACCGCCGAGCGTTTCGTGCCGTGCCCGTTCCATGACGGCGCGCGCTTGTACCGCACCGGCGACCGAGTTCGGCAGCGCGCCGATGGGGTGATCGAATACCTCGGGCGTCTCGACCATCAAGTCAAAATGCGCGGCCTGCGCATCGAGCTGGGGGAAATCGAGACTCGGCTGATGCAGCATGCGCTGGTGCGCGAGGCCGTGGTGCTGGTGCAGGGCGGCAAGCATCTGGTGGCGTATCTGGTGCTGGACAACGCCAGTGCCGACCCGCAGTGGCCACAAACCCTCAAGGCCTGGCTGCTCGGCAGCCTGCCGGAATACATGGTGCCTACCTACCTGATGCCGCTGGACGCCTTGCCGGTGACCGCCAACGGCAAGCTCGACCGCAAGACTTTGCCGCAACCCGACGCCGCGCCACAGCAGGCATTCGTCGCGCCGCAAGATGCGATGCAGTCCGCGCTGGCGCAGATCTGGCAGGACGTACTGGGCGCAGAACGTGTGGGCCTTGAAGACAATTTCTTCGAGCTCGGCGGCGACTCGATCATTTCCATCCAGGTGGTCAGCCGCGCCCGCCAGGTTGGCATTCGCCTCAGTCCGCGTGACCTGTTCCAGTACCAGACCGTACGCAGCCTGGCGCTGGTCGCGGCGTTCGACAGCCGCAGCACCATCGATCAAGGCCCGGTCAGTGGCGAGGTGATCCTGACCCCGGCGCAGCATTACTTCTTCGAACAGGCCATCGCCCAGCGTCAGCACTGGAACCAGTCGCTGCTGCTGACGCCCCGGGAAGTGCTGAATCCGCAAGCGCTGGAACGGGCGTTGGTCGCCGTCATCAACCACCACGATGCCTTGCGCCTGCGCTTCATCGACGGTACCGAAGGCTGGCAGCAACGCCATGCAGCGCCGGTCGAGTGCGCTGGATTGTGGCTGCGTCGGGCGTCTTCGAGCGAAGCCTTGACCGCCCTGTGCGATGAGGCGCAACGCAGCCTCGATCTGGCAAGCGGGCCGCTGCTGCGCGCCTTGCTGGTCAGCCTCGACGATGGCAGCCAACGACTGCTGCTGGTGGTCCATCACCTGGCGGTGGACGGGGTGTCGTGGCGGGTGTTGCTCGAAGATTTGCAACAGGCTTACCGGCAAGTGGCGTTGCCCGAGAAAACCAGCGCTTATCAAGCCTGGGCCGTTCATCTGCAACAACATGCCGGCACAGTCGGTGCGCAAATGCCGTACTGGCAGGCGCAATTGGCGGATGCCCGGGACCTGCCGTGTGACAACCCGCAGGGCAGTTTGCAGTATCGCCACGGGCACAGGATCGAATCGCAACTGGACGCCGAACTGACCCGCCAGTTGCTGCAACAGGCACCAGCGGCCTATCGCACCCAGGTCAATGATCTGTTGCTCACAGCGTTGGCGCGGGTCATCTGCCGCTGGAGCGGGCAGGGCTCGACGCTGATCCAGCTTGAAGGCCACGGCCGCGAAGACCTGTCCGACGACCTCGACCTGAGCCGCACCGTCGGCTGGTTCACCAGCCTGTTTCCGGTGCGCCTGCAACCCGAGGCCGGGGCGGCCAGTTCAATCAAGTCGATCAAGGAGCAGCTGCGCGCCATTCCCGGTAAAGGCCTGGGGTACGGCGTGCTGCGTTACCTCGGTGAACCGGCGCAGCGCGAAGCCTTGCAACATTTGCCGGCACCGCGCATCACCTTCAACTACCTGGGGCAGTTCGACCGTCAGTTCGATGACGCTGCGCTGTTCGTACCGGCCGCGGAAAGCGGCGGCCAGGCTCAGGGCGACGATGCACCGTTGGCCAACTGGTTGACGGTGGAAGGCCAGGTGTATGGCGGGCAGCTCTCGCTGCAATGGGGTTTCAGCCGCGACATGTTTGCCGAATCCACGGTGCAGCAACTGGCCGACGCTTACACCGAAGAGCTCAAGGCGCTGATCGAACATTGCTGCACGACAGCGGCAGGCCAGGTCACACCGTCGGACTTCCCGCTGGCGCGCATCACTCAGGCCCAGCTCGATGCCTTGCCTGTCCCGGCACCGGCTATCGAGGACGTTTACCCGCTGACGCCGATGCAACAGGGCATGCTGTTCCACACCCTGTACGAACCCCAGGCCGAGGCCTACATCAATCAATTGCGCCTGGATATCCAGGGGCTGGAACTGGCGGCATTCGGCCGGGCCTGGCAGGCGGCGATCAACCGTCACGACATCCTGCGCAGCAGCTTCCACTGGCTGGGACTGGAGTCTGCGCACCAGGTGATTCATCGCCAGGTCGACCTGCAACTGCAAGTGATCGAAGCGGCCGACGTTGACCTCGATGCGTTGGCCGCCGAGGAGCGCAGCTGTGGCTTTGAGCTCGGTGCCGCGCCGTTGTTCCGTCTGATGCTGGTGCGTCAGGGTGCGCAAGACTGGCACCTGATCTACACCAGCCATCACATCCTCATGGACGGCTGGAGCAACGCCCAGTTGCTCGGCGAAGTGCTCCAGCATTATGCCGGCCAGACGTTGGCCAAGCCGTTGGGGCAATACCGCGATTATCTGGGCTGGATTCAACAGCAGCCGCTGCTGGCCGCTGAGCAGTACTGGAAGCAAGCGCTGGCGGCGCTGGAAACGCCGACGCTGCTGGCGCAAGCCTTGCCGACGCACGCCGATGGACGCGGCATGGGCGAACATCAATTGACCCTTGAGAATGCCGCGCTACAGCGTCTGAGCGACTTCGCCCGCCAGCAGAAAATCACTCTCAACACCTTGCTGCAAGGTGCTTGGGGCCTGTTGTTGCAGCGCTACACCGGCCAGGCCTGTGTGGCGTTCGGTGCAACGATTGCCGGACGATCCGCACCACTGCCGGGCATCGAGCAGCAGTTGGGGCTGTTCATCAACACCTTGCCGATCATTGCCAGTCCGCCAGCAGGCCAGTCCGTGGCCCAGTGGCTCAAGGACCTGCAAGCCCAGAACCTGAGTCTGCGCGAGTTCGAGCACGTGCCGCTGTACGACATTCAGGGCTGGGCCGGACAGCAAGGGGCGCTGTTCGACAGCCTGCTGGTGTTCGAAAACTTCCCGGTGGCTGAAGCCCTCAAGCAAGGGGCGCCGGCGGGCCTGACCTTCGGCGCGCTGCATAATCACGAAATCACCAGTTATCCACTGACCCTCGGCATCGAAGTCGGTGCCCACCTGCGTCTGGATTTCAGTTTCGACCGGGCCATGTTCAGTGCCGCGCAGATCAGCCAGTTGGGCGCCAGCCTGTTGCATGTACTGGAGCAATTCATCGCGCAGCCACAACAGGCGCTGGGCGCGATCAGCCTACTGAACCCTGAGGCACAGGCAAAGATGCTGGCGTGTTCCCGTCTGCCTGCGCCGCCAATCGACAGTCCGTTGCTGGTCCATGAGCGTTTCGAACAGCAAGCGGCACGCACGCCCGATGCACTGGCGGTGATGGTGGGTGACGAGCGCCTGACCTACGCCCAACTCAACGTGCAAGCCAATCAGCTCGCCCATCGCCTGCGCGCTCACGGTGTGGCACCGGGGCAGCGGGTGGGCCTGTCGGTGCGGCGCAATGCGCAGATGATCGTCAGCCTGATGGCCATCCTCAAGGCCGGCGCCGGTTATGTGCCACTGGATCCGGATTACCCGGCCGAGCGCCTGGCCTACATGATCGAAGACAGCGGCATGGACCTGCTGCTGGCGCAACCGGGCTTGCTGACCGATGTAGCGTTGCCGCAAGGTTTGCCGCGCCTGACGCTGGAGCCGGGCGCCGACGGTTACTCCACGGAAAACCTGGAAAACCTCGCCAGCGCCGAAGACCTGGCCTACCTGATCTACACCTCAGGCTCCACCGGACGCCCGAAAGGCGTATGCCTGGCCCATGCCGCGCTACGCGAGTTTTGCGTGATCGCGGCGGACTATTCGCAATTGGTCCCTGAAGACCGTGTGCTGCAATTCGCCACGTTCAGCTTCGACGGCTTTGTCGAGCAGTGCTACCCGCCACTGTGCGTTGGCGCGGCGCTGGTGATGCGCGGCGATGAGTTGTGGGACACCGACACGCTTTATCGGCAGATCATCCGGCACGACGTGACCCTGGCCGATTTGCCGGCAGCCTACTGGTTCCTGCTGGCTCAGGAGTGGGCCGCCCAGCCTCAGCGGGACAAGGGGCGTCTGCGTCAGGTCCACGTCGGTGGCGAGGCCATGTCGCTGGAAGGTTTGAAGCTGTGGCACGCGGCCGGTCTGGGCGATGTGCGCCTGCTCAATACCTATGGCCCGACCGAAGCCACCGTCGTTTCCAGTACCCACGAATGCACATTGGCCGATACCCGCAATCACATTGGCGTGCCCATCGGCAAAGCGCTGCCCGGTCGCGCGTTGTATGTGCTGGACAGCGAAGGGCACCTGCTGCCGAGCGGTTGTGTCGGCGAGTTGTGCATCGGCGGTGACGCCGGCCTTGCCCAGTGCTATCACCAGCGACCGGGCCTGAGCGCCGAACGCTTTATCGCCGATCCGTTTTCCGCCAATCCGGGTGCGCAGCTGTACCGCAGCGGCGACCTGGCGCGCTATCGCGAGGACGGTGCGCTGGAATACCTGGGGCGTATCGATCATCAGGTGAAGATTCGCGGTTTCCGGGTCGAGCTGGGTGAGCTGCAAGCGCACCTGCAAGGCCTGCCGATGATCAGCGAAGCCGCGGTGCTGGTGCACGAGGGCGTCGGCGGCAAGCAATTGATCGGCTATGTGGTGCCAGCTTCAGATGAACTGCTGGACGCGGATGCGCGTCAACTCACCGACACCGTGCGTCGCGCCTTGGGCGAGCGCCTGCCGGACTACATGCTCCCGGCGCAACTGGTGTTGCTGGCCGCGTTGCCGCTCAACCGCAACGGCAAACTCGACCGCGCCGCGTTGCCGGCCCCGCAGGTCTGGGAGGCCGAAGCCGGCAGCGCACCACAAGGGGCACTGGAAATCGAACTGGCGCAGATCTGGCAGCAGGTGTTGCAAGTCAGTCGCGTCGACCGCGAAAACAGCTTCTTCGAATTGGGCGGGCACTCGTTGCTGGCGACGCAAATCGTCTCGCAGATCCGCCAGCGCCTGGGCCTTTCAGTGAGCCTGCGTAGCCTGTTCGAACATCCGCGCCTTGAGGATTTCGCCGCTCAAGTGCAGACGCTGCAACACACCTGTGAGCGCCCGGCGCTGGTGGCCGACACCTCTGGCGAACGCCAGCCGTTGTCCTTTGCCCAGCAGCGCTTGTGGTTCCTGTGGAACCTGGAACCGGACAGTTCGATGTACAACATGCCGGGTGCCTTGCGCCTGCGGGGCGAGTTGAACCTCGACGCCCTGCGCCAGACCTTCGAAACCCTGGTGCAGCGTCACTCGGTATTGCGCACCACGTTCTACGAAGAAGACGGCCAGACCTGGCAACGGGTGCATCCGCAACTGCCGTTGAGCTTTGTCGACAGCGACCTGCGGCACCTGCCGGCGCCGGACGCCGAAGCACAACAGCTGGCCGGCGAAGAAGTCGCCCGGCCATTCGACCTGCGCCACGGTCCGTTGCTGCGGGTGCGAGTGCTGCGGGTCGCGGAGGATGAGCATGTGCTGTTGCTGACGGTGCACCACATCGTCGCCGATGACTGGTCGTTCCGTGTCCTGATCAATGAATTCGTCACGCTGTATCCAACCCTCAGCCGTGGCGAAACCCCGCAACTGCCGGCGCACAGCGTGCAGTACGCCGACTTCGCCAAATGGCAGCGCCAGTGGCTGGAGCAGGGCGGTGAACTGCAGCGCCAGCTCGATTACTGGCAGCAGCGCCTCGCTGAGCCACAAGCGGTGCTGGCGTTGCCCGCCGATGGTGACCAGCGCACCGCGCAAGCAGGCGCCGGCGCGCATTTCACCTTCAGTGCCGAACTGAGCCAGCAGTTGCGCGACTTTGCCCAGCAGCGCGATGTGTCGCTGTTCATGCTGCTGCTGAGCGGTTTCGCCCTGGTCCTGCGCCAGCGTACCGAGGTCAGTCGTGTGCGCATCGGCACCGATATCGCCAACCGAAATCAAGCCGGGCTTGAAGAAATGGTCGGCTTCTTCGTTAACCAACTAGTACTGCAAGTGGAGGTCGATGCCGAACAGTCGGCGGCGCAGTTGCTGGACGCCTGTCGCCGGGCGGTACTGGAGGCTTCGGACCATCAGGACCTGCCGTTCGAGCGTCTGGTGGAGGCCTTGCGCCTGCCGCGCCGCGCCGGACGTTCGCCGCTGTTCGACATCAAGCTGATTTACCAGGAAGGCGTTGGTCGCCTGCCGTCGATGGAGGGCCTGCAAGTCGAGGACTTCCCGTCCGGGCGACAGGCCGCCGAGATCGGCATGGTCGCTGCGTTCTACAACGACGCACAGCACATCCACCTGAGCTTCGAGACACCGGCCGGCCAGTACCTGCCGAGCACGCTGGAAAGTCTGTTCGAGCAGATTCAGGCGGTACTGGAGGCGCAGTTGCGCCGTGATCAGTTGCAGGTGGGCGAATTGCTGAACCTGGCCAGCGACGTGCAACGCCGCGCCGATGCGCGCTTGAGCGAGCAACGCAAGGCCTTGCTCGGTGGCGCCATGGCGATCAAGCGCCGCTCGGCGAACCGCGGCGCGCCGGCAGCGCAATCCGCAGCGGACTGATTCAGTCGGCGGCGCCCTTGAGCGTCGCCGTCATCATTTTCTGGAGGGGTTTATGACCGTTTCAACGACCAAGTCCATTCTCAAGATGGGTCGTGGTGCCCGCAAAAGCCTGTCCACCGATCCGACGCGGCTGGTGAGTTTTGCGCCGATGTTCGAAGACCACAGCATGCCGCTGGTGTGCCGTCCGGCCGTGTCCGGCGTGAGCCTGGTGGAATGGGCGACCCAGAATCGCGCGCTGATCGAAAGCAAGCTGCTGGAGCACGCGGTGATCCTGTTCCGTGGCTTCCAGGTGGCCGATATCGGCGAGTTCAACCGCTGCGTCGATGCGATTTCCGGCGGTGCCCTGGAGTACCTGTTCCGCGCCTCGCCACGGACCCAGATCACCGGCCAGTTCAAGATCTACAGCTCCACCGATTACCCGGCACCGGAGAAGATCTTCCCGCACAACGAACATTCGTATTCGCCGGTTTTTCCGCGTCACCTGTACTTCTACTGCGACACGCCGTCGACCACTGGCGGTGAAACGCCCTTCGGCGACACCCGCCGGATCCTCGCGCGGATCGATCCGGCGGTACGTGAAGAGTTTGCCCGTAAACGCATCATGTACGTGCGCAACTACGGCGACGGCATGGGCCTGCCGTGGCAGACCGTGTTCCAGAGCGAGGATCGCGCCGAGGTCGAAGCCTACTGCGCCAGAATCGGCATCCAGGCCGAGTGGAAATCCGGAAACCGCCTGCGCACCCGGCAGAACGGTCCGGCGATCGTGCGCCATCCATTGACCGGCGAGCGCATCTGGTTCAACCACGGCACCTTCTTCAACGCACTGACCCTGCCGGACAGCATTCGCGACAACCTGCTGCGTGAATTCGGCCCGCAAGACCTGCCGCAAAACACTTTCTTCGGCGACGGCTCGCCGATTCCCGACGAGGTGATCCGCCACCTGCAAGGCATCTACCGCGACGTGATGGTTGAGTTCGCCTGGGAGAAGGGCGACGTGGTCCTGCTCGACAACATCCTCAGCGTGCATGCGCGCAACGAATTCACCGGCTACAGAAAAATCCTCACGGCCATGGCCATCGCGCAGAAAAGCGCCGACCTGGATCAGGAATAAGGACACCCGACATGAACACCACCGCCCTCGAACCCTCGGTAGACGTATTCCAGACTTCGGCCCAGCAGGCCTTTTATTTGCGTGCCCAGGAGCTGGGTGCCCGGCCGCTGTTCGCCGCACTGACATTGCCGCTCGCCAGGCCGGTGGAAGCTCAGGTGTTGTGCAGAGCCGTGGAAACACTCGGCCGGCGCCATGAAATTCTGCGTACGGTGTACCGCCGTCTGCCGGGCATGAAATGGCCGGTGCAGAGCCTGTGCGATGCGCTGCCGGTCACGCTGCTGGGCAACCAGCCTTCGGTGGCCGAGGCCTTGAGCCGCAGCCGTGAAGTCATGGTTGAAGATTCGAATCAAGGGCTGGTGGTGGCGCCGGTCGAAGGCGAAGCAGGGCAGCATTTCATCACCCTGCTGACCCCGGCATGCAGCTTCGACGAGGCCTCTCTGCGGGTGCTGTCGGCCGAACTGGCCAGCCTGTTGCGCGGCGAAACCCTGGCCGACGACGAGGATGCACTGCAATACCTGGACTACAGCGCGTGGCAGGAAGAGCTGCGTGAAGAAGACATCGGCCACCAGGGCGCGGCGTTCTGGCGCAACCTGCAACAGCAGTTCGCCGTGGCCCATCGCTTGCCGTTCGAAAAAACCGTCGAGGTTTCCCTGGCCCGCTGTCTGGCCATACACACCGACGCCCATTGGCTCGCTGAGGTGCAACGGCTGGCGGCTGACCTGAAGGTCGAGGCGCAGCAAGTGGCGTTGCTGCTGTGGAGTGCATTTGTCGCCCGCATCGGCCAACAGGAAAAAGGCCTGATGGGCTGGCAGGTGGACGGTCGCAACGAGCAAACCGCCACCACTCTTGGCCGTTTCGCCCGGCGTTTGCCGGTGGCGTTCGAGCACCGTAGCCAGCAGACGCTGGCGCAAGCAATGGCAGCCTTTGCCGCCAGCGTCGAACAGTCGTTGTCGTGGCTCGATTGCCTCAACGAGTTCGAACTGAGCGCAGAGGGAGCCGCGCCGTTGCGTTACGGCTTCGTCTATCAGGCGGCCATTGAAAGCGCTATCGAGGTGGACGACGGCAACCCTGAAGTCCTGCGCCTGCGAGTGCAGGGTGATCAGTTGCAGTTGTCGTGTCTTGACGGTGCACTGCCCGAGTCGATGATGGCCGAATGGCTGGAGCAGTTTGTCGAGTTCAGCCGCCAGCTATTGGCGTCACCCGAACTGACCCTGGGTCAGGCTGAGCTGGTGAGTGCTGCGCAACGAACCCGATTGATCGATGGCTTCAATCCGAACGCCACCGCGCAGGCATTGCCGTGCCGCTTCCTCCACGAGTTGTTCAGCGAACAGGCGCGGCTGCATCCGCAGCGCATTGCCCTGAGTGTCAACGGCCAGCGCCTGACCTTTGCCGAGCTGGATGCGCGCTCCAACCAGGTGGCCAATGCCTTGCGCGGCCAAGGTGTGGCGCCGGACCAGATCGTGGCGGTCTACGGCCAGCGCTCGCTGGAAATCGTCATTGCGATGTTGGGCACGCTCAAGGCCGGTGCTGCGTACTTGCCGCTGGACCCGAACTACCCGATCGAGCGCCTGGCATTCATGCTGGCCGATACCGCTGCACGCCATGTGCTGGCCTGCCAACCGCTGCCGGACGCACTGGGTCGCGAGCAGAACATTTCACTGATGCCGGGGGCCGAGGTCTGGTCTGCCGCGCAAACCCGGCCTGAGCCACAAGGCGACAGTGCCAATCTGGCTTACGTCATCTACACCTCCGGTTCCACCGGCAAACCCAAGGGCGTGATGATCAGTCATGCCAACGCCGTGGCCTCGACCCTGGCGCGTAACGCCTTCTATCGCCAGCCGCTGCGCGGGTTCCTGATGCTCTCGTCGTTCTCCTTCGACAGCTCGGTGGCCGGGGTTTTCTGGGCGCTGGGGCAGGGCGCGACCCTGTGCCTGCCGGACGAAGACAGCTACAAGGACCCGGCGCGACTGGCCGAGTTGATCCAGCGCGAAGAGGTCTCCCACTACCTGACCTTGCCGTCCTACCACGCGCAGATTCTCGAACACCTCGACCGCCAGGCCCTTGCCTGTGTGATTGTCGCTGGCGAAGCGTGCAGCAATGCGCTGGTGCAGCGACATCGCGAGGCACTGCCGGGAGTGGCACTGGTCAACGAATACGGCCCGACCGAAGGCACCGTGTGGTGTTCGGCCTGGGAACTGCCCCTGGGCAATGACGACGACAGCATTCCCATCGGCCAGCCGATTGCCGGCATGCGCATCCACGTGCTCGGCCCGGACCTGCAACCGGTGGCCGTGGGCGTCGAAGGCGAGTTGTATGTCGGTGGTACCGGCATTGCCCGGGGTTATCTGCAGCGCGCCACGCTGACGGCCGAGCGCTTTGTTCCGGACTCATTCACCGCGAGCACGGGCCAGCGCCTGTACCGCACCGGCGACCTGGCGCGCTATCGCGCCGATGGCGTGCTGGAGTATCTGGGCCGGGTCGACCACCAGGTGAAAATCCGTGGTTTCCGCATCGAGTTGGGCGAGATCGAAGCGGCCATGCGCAGTGCGCCGGGTATCGAGGACGCCGCCGTGATTGCCGACCAAACCCCGACCGGCCCGCAGCTGTTGGGCTTTGCGGTGTCCCCGGCCGACACCGCCGACATCCGCCTCAACGAGTTGCGCAGCCACCTGGCCGAGGCTCTGCCCGAGCACATGCAGCCGGCGCGCTTGCAGGTGCTGGAGCGTTTCCCGCTGATGCCCAACGGCAAACTCAACCGCCAGGCCTTGCTCGATCTCGACGTGCGCCGCAGCGCCTTCGTCGCGCCGCGCAACGAACTGGAGAAAAGCCTCGCGGCGATCTGGGCCGAATCGCTGCACGTCGAGCGCGTCGGCGTGCACGACAACTTCTTCGAACTCGGCGGGCACTCACTGTTGGCCACGCGCATTCGTGCACGGATTCAGGAAGAGCTGAACCTGGCGATCCCGCTCAAGCTGTTTTTCGACGGTGACACCCTGGAACGTCTGGCGGCGCAGATCGAGCAGTTCCGTCAGCAAAGTGAACACCCGGAAAACGCTGTAGACGCCCTCGAAGCGTTGTTCGACGAAGTGGATGAGGAACACGCGCAATGAGTGCCGCACCGGACAGAATGATGACCCTGGCCCAGCGATTCTGTGGCTTGAGCACGGACGCCCGGCGTGCGTTGCAACAGAAGATGCACGCTCAGGGACTGACCCTTGAACTGCTGCCGATTCCGCCACGGGACCGCATCGTCGACACGTTGCCAGCGTCCTACGCGCAGCAGCGCTTGTGGTTCCTCTGGCAGATGCAACCCCAGGCCACCGCTTACAACCTGACCGGAGCCTTCCGCCTGAGCGGTGAGCTGGACCGCGATGCGCTGGCGCAAACCCTGGTGACTCTGGTGCAACGTCATGAAGTGTTGCGCACCACCTTTGTCTTCGATGACCGGCAAGTGCTGCAACACATCCACCCGCAGATGGACACCCCGCTGGTCGAGGCCACGGCGGCCAACGAGGTCGAACTGCAACGCCAGATCGCCCTCAACGCCGGGCAGCCATTCGACCTGCAGCACGGCCCGTTGATGCGTTGCCGCTTGATTCGCCTCGATGCGCAGCAACATGTACTGGTGCTGACCTTGCACCACATCGTCACCGATGGCGGCTCGCTGCCGATCCTGTTGCAGGAATTCACCCAACTCTACGGGCAATTGAGCGCCGGGCAGAACGCGCAGCTACCGGAGCTGGGCATTCAGTACGCCGACTTCGCCCGCTGGCAGCGCCTGTGGCTGGAGGCGGGCGAGGCTGAGCGCCAGCTCGACTATTGGCGCCGGCAGCTGGGTAACGAACACCCGCCACTGAACCTGCCGACCGACCGTCGTCGCCCGGCGATCCCGAGCCAGCAGGGTGCCAGCGTCGAGCTGGACATCTCTGCCGCACTGACCGCTCGACTGCGTGAGCTCGCCCGCCGTGAAGGCTGCACCCTGTTCATGGTGCTGATGGCCGCGTTGCAGGCGTTGTTGCATCGTTACAGCGGTGAACAGGACATTCGCGTCGGCGTGCCGATTGCCAACCGCACCCGCCAGGACGTGGAAAATCTGCTGGGCTTTTTCGTCAACACCCAAGTGCTGCGCAGTCAGCCCCGGGCCGACCAGCCATTCGTGCAATTGCTGGCCGAGATCAAGGCCGCGGCACTCGGCGCGCAGGCCCATCAGGACCTGCCGTTCGAGCAACTGGTCGACGGTTTGGGCGTCGAGCGCAGCCTGAGCCACACGCCGCTGTTTCAGGTGATGTTCAACCACCAGCGTGACAGCGGCGACCCGCAACGCTGGGACTTGCCGGGCCTGAGCGTCGAACCGCTGATCTGGGACGAAAAGACCACCAAGTTCGACCTGATGCTCGACACCGTCGAAGGCGACGAGGGCATCCACGCCTCGTTCGTGTATGCCACCGAATTGTTCGACGCCTCGACCATCGAGCGTCTCGGCCGGCACTGGCTGAACCTGTTGCAGGCGATCTGCACGGATAGCACGGTTGCCTTGGCGGACCTGTGCATGCTCGACGCCTGCGAGCAGCAGGCCACTTTGCTCGACTGGAACCGCAGCGCCGTATTGAACGTCGATCAGGCGAACGCTTTGTGCGCCCATCAACTGATCGAAGCCCAGGCCGCCGCGCACCCGCACAACATCGCCGTGACCTGCGACGGCGTCACCCTCACTTACGCCGAACTGAACCGTCGCGCCAACCGCATCGCCCATCGCCTGCGTGAGCGCGGCGTCGGCCCGGACGTATTGGTGGGCATCGCCCTGGAGCGTTCGCTGGAGATGATCGTCAGCCTGCTGGCGATTCTCAAGGCCGGTGGCGCCTATGTGCCGCTGGACCCGGAGTACCCGCAGGATCGCCTGGCCTACATGCTCGCCGACAGCGGCACGCGCCTGCTGCTGACCGATTCCGGGCTGTTGCCCCGCCTGCCATTGAACGAGCAGATCGAAGTGATCTGCCTCGATCACGCCAGCGACTGGCTGTTTGAGGCCAGTGCCGACAACCTGCCGAACCTGAGCGCTCCCGCGAACCTGGCCTACGTCATCTACACCTCCGGTTCCACCGGCAAACCCAAAGGCACGCTGCTGCCCCACAGCAACCTGACGCGGCTGTTCAGCGCCACCGAGCACTGGTTTGGTTTCAACGCGGACGACGTCTGGAGCCTGTTCCACTCCTATGCCTTCGACTTTTCCGTGTGGGAAATCTTTGGCGCGTTGTTCTACGGCGGCAAACTGGTGGTGGTGCCCCACGCGGTCAGCCGCTCCCCGGAAGACTTCGCCCGTTTACTCAGTAATGAGGGGGTCACGGTACTCAACCAGACCCCCTCGGCCTTCCGTCAGTTGATGCCTTACGCCTGCGCCAACGCGCCAGGCATGGCCCTGCGGTATGTGGTGTTCGGCGGCGAGGCGCTGGACGTGGCCAGCCTGCGTCCGTGGTACGACGCCTTCGACGACCGGCAGCCGTTGCTGATCAACATGTATGGCATCACCGAAACCACGGTGCACGTGACCTGGCGACCGCTGTCCCGCGCTGACCTTGATGGCGCCAACAGCTCGCCGCTGGGGGAACCGATCGGCGACCTGCGCTGGTACGTGCTCGACCCGCGCCTGAACCCGGTGGCCAAGGGCTGCGTTGGTGAGCTTTACGTTGGCGGCGCCGGCCTGGCCCGGGGTTATCACCAGCGTGCCGATCTGACCGCCACGCGGTTTGTGCCGGACCTGTTCGCCGCCGAGTCGGGCGCGCGTCTGTATCGAACCGGCGATCTGGCGCGTTACTGCACCGATGGCAGCATCGAGTACGCCGGGCGTATCGACCATCAGGTGAAGATCCGTGGCTTTCGCATCGAGCTGGGGGAAATCCAGGACCGCCTGCAAAGCCATCCGGCCATCGAGCAAGCATTGGTGTTGGCACCTGAGGTCAATGGCAGCCCGCAACTGGTCGCGTGGTTCACGGTTAGCCACAACGACAGCGATCTGCGCCAGTCCCTGCGCGAACATTTGCAGGCCGGTTTGCCGGACTACATGGTGCCGGCGCACCTGATCAAACTCGATCACTGGCCGCTGACCAGCAACGGCAAACTCGATCGCGGTGCATTGCCCAAGCCCGACGCGGTGCTGCTGCAGCAGGCTTACACGGCGCCGATGGATGAACTGCAAACCGGGTTGGCGGCGATCTGGCAAGACGTGCTCAGGCTCGAGCGCGTCGGCATCGACGACAACTTCTTCGAACTGGGCGGCGACTCGATCATCTCGATCCAGGTGGTCAGCCGCGCCCGTCAGGCCGGGATCCGCATCACCCCGCGCGATCTGTTCCAGCACCAGACCGTACAGAGCCTGGCAAAGGTCGCGGTACGCAGTGCCGGGCTGGTCATCGATCAGGGTCCGGTGCGCGGCGAAGTGCTGCTGACGCCGATCCAGCACTGGTTCTTCGAGCAAGCCATCGAGGCCCGTCATCACTGGAACCAGTCGGTATTGCTGGAACTGCACGAGCCATTGGACAGCGGCTGCCTGCAACAAGCGCTGGCGGCGTTGCTGGAACATCACGATGCCCTGCGTTTGCGCTGGCATCAGGTAAATGGCGTGTGGCATCAGGCACAAGCCGAGCACTGGAGCAGCGCCGAGGTGCTGTGGCAGCGTCAGGCGGCAAACGCCGATGAGCTGCTTGACCTGTGCAACGACGCGCAAGCCAGCCTGAGCTTGCAGGACGGCCCGCTGTTGCGTGCCTTGCTGGTGGACATGGGCGCCGCAGGCCAACGCCTGCTGCTGGTGGTGCACCACCTGGCGGTGGACGGCGTGTCCTGGCGTCTGCTGCTTGAAGACCTGCAAACCGCTTACGCTCAAGCACGTCAGGCCGAGCCGTTGCGCCTGCCGGCCAAGACCAGCGCCTACCAGGCCTGGGCCGCACATTTGCAACGGCATGCCCGCAGCCCGGAACTGGAGGCGCAAGCCGCTTACTGGCAAGCCCAATACCACGAAGTCGCACTGGAGCTGCCCGCCGACAACCCCGACGGCAGCCTGGCCAGCCAGCATGCGGTGAGTGTGGAAACCGTGCTCGACAGCACCTTCACCCGCCAACTGCTGCAAGATGCTCCGGCGGCTTACCGCACCCAGGTCAACGACCTGTTGTTGACCGCCCTGGCGCGGGTGCTGGGCCAATGGACCGGCCAGTCGTCGACGCTGGTGAAGCTCGAAGGCCACGGCCGCGAAGACCTGTTCGACGACATCGACCTGACCCGCACCCTGGGCTGGTTCACCTCGATTTTTCCGGTGAAACTCACCCCGGCTGGCGATCTGGCCGGCAGCATCAAGGCCGTCAAGGAACAGCTGCGCGCCGTGCCCGACAAAGGCATCGGCTTCGGCATACTGCGTTATCTGGCCGATGCCGGCCTTGAGGATTTGCCGTCACCCCAAGTCACCTTCAACTACATGGGCCAGTTCGACGCCAGCTTCGACGAGCAGGCGCCGTGGCGTCCGGCCAGGGAAAGCGGTGGCGCCGAGCAGGGCGCGTCGGCCGAACTGGACCGGGGCCTGAGCATCAACGGCCAGGTGTATGCCGGGCAACTGCGCCTGAGCTGGACCTTCAGCAGCGAAGTGTTCAAACCGCAAACGGTGCAGCGCCTGGCCGATGCCTACACCGCTGAACTGCAACAGCTGATCGAACATTGCCTCAGCGGTGCCGGCGGGTTGACCCCGAGCGACGTGCCGCTGGTGCACGTCGATCAGGTGCAACTGGATGCCTTGCCGCTGGCGGCCAGCCAGATCGAAGACATCCTGCCGTTGTCGCCTATGCAACAGGGCATGTTGTTCCACAGCCTGTTCGCCCCGGATGCCGGTGCCTACGTCCCGCAAATGCGCGTGGATGTGCAGGGGCTGGACGTCGAGGCCTTCCGCAATGCCTGGCAGCAGACGCTGGAGCGTCATGAAGTGCTGCGCGCGGCGTTCTTCAGCGAGAGCAATGGCTCGCGACCGCTGCAAGTGATCCTGGCCGACGCCACGTTGCCGCTGACCGTGCTCGACTGGCGCGACCGGCCTGATCTGCCCCAGGCGCTGGAGCGTCTGGCCGAGGATGACCGCCTGCGCGGTTTCGACCTGACGGCGGCGCCGTTGCTGCGCCTGACCCTGGTGCAGACTGCCGGTGACAACCATCACCTGATCTTCACCAACCACCACATCCTGCTGGACGGCTGGAGCACCTCGCAGTTGTTCGGTGAAGTGCTGCAGCGCTACTCCGGCGTCCTGCCCGCGCCGGGTGTTGGCCGTTACCGCGATTACATGGCGTGGCTGGGGACTCGCGACCGTGCCGCGTGCGAAGCCTTCTGGCTGGAGCAATTGCAGTCGTTCACCGAGCCAACGCGATTGGCCGGTGCCTTGCCGGGGTCGGTTGCAGGGCAGGGTGGTCATCGCACCCTGCACCTGAGCCTGGGCCGCGCGGCCACCGAGCGTCTGAACGGGTTTGCCCGCCAGGCCCGCGTCACGCCCAACACCCTGCTGCAAGCGGCATGGCTGTTGATATTGCAGCGCCACACCGGGCAGCCAACCGTGGCGTTCGGCGCCACGGTGTCGGGGCGCCCGAGCGAATTGCAAGGCATCGAGCAGCAGATCGGTCTGTTCATCAACACCTTGCCGGTGATCGCCACACCGCACCCCGAGCGCACGGTCAGCCAATGGATCGATGAAGTCCAGGCGCTCAACCTGCGGTTGCGCGAAGTCGAATACACACCGCTGGCGGACGTGCAGCGCTGGGCCGGTCACTCCGGCGAGGCGCTGTTCGACACCCTTCTGGTGTTCGAAAACTACCCGGTGGCGCAAGCGCTGGAGGAGGGCAACAGTAGCGCGTTGAAATTCTCCGGGATCACTCATCACGACCAGACCAGTTTCCCCTTGGCGATTGCCGCCGAGCTGGGCGACTGCCTGGACCTGCGTTTCAACTACGACACGGCGCTGTTCAGCGCCGAGGCAATCGAAGGTCTGGGCACACGTTTGGTTGCGTTGCTCGATGCCATGGTCAGTGCACCGCAACAGCCATTGGGGCGCTTGAGCCTGCTCGATGCCGCGCAAACCGCGCAGCAGGTCGAAGGCTTCAACCGCACTGCGCGGAGCTGGGCGGATGTGCGCCCGGTCTACCAGTGCTTCGAAGCCCAGGTACTGCAAACCCCGGACGCCCCGGCCCTGGTGTTTGCCGGCCAGCCCCTGAGTTATCGCGAGCTCAACCAACGGGCCAACCGCCTGGCGCACCTGCTGCGCAGCCAGGGTGTGGGCGCCGAGGTGTTGGTGGGTATCGCGGCCGAACGTTCGCTGGAGCTGGTCATCGGTCTGCTGGCAATCATGAAGGCCGGTGGCGCCTACGTGCCGCTGGACCCGGACTACCCACGCGAACGCCTGGAGCACATGTTCGACGACAGTGGCGTGCACTTGCTGTTGACCCAGCGTCATCTGCTTGCGCAGTTGCCGATTCCGGCCGCCACCACGGCGATTTGTCTCGACGACCTGGGCGGATTGCTCGATGGCCTGAGCGAAGAAAACCTGCCCTGCGTGGTCGAGTTGCAATCGCTGGCCTACATGATCTACACCTCTGGCTCCACGGGGAAACCCAAGGGCGCGGCCAACCGTCACGATGCCTTGTACAACCGTCTGGCGTGGATGCAGGGCGCCTATCCGCTGGACGGACGCGACACCGTGCTGCAGAAAACCCCGTTCAGTTTCGACGTGTCGGTCTGGGAGTTCTTCTGGCCGTTGATGACCGGCGCGCGCCTGGTCGTGGCCGAACCGGGTGCCCATCGCGATCCGGCGCAACTGGTCAGCCTGATCGAGCAGTACCGGGTCAGCACCCTGCATTTCGTGCCGTCGATGTTGCAGGCGTTTGTCCAGGGCGAAGGTTTCGAACGGTGCGTCAGCCTGCGCCAGATCCTGTGCAGCGGCGAAGCGTTGTCGGCGGATTTGCAGCGCAGCCTGTTCCAAGTGCTGCCGAACGTTGGCCTGTACAACCTGTATGGCCCGACCGAAGCGGCCATCGACGTGACCCATTGGACCTGCGTCGACGACGGCGGCATCAGCGTGCCGATCGGCCAGCCGATTGCCAACCTGGTGACCTACATCCTCGACGACAGCCTGCAACCGCAAGTGGCGGGCTGCGTCGGTGAGCTGTACCTGGGCGGCATCGGCCTGGCTCGTGGTTATCACAAGCGTCCGGACCTGACCGCCGAACGCTTCGTCGCCAGCCCGTTTGGCGAGCAGGGTGGGCGCCTGTACCGCACCGGCGACCTGGCGCGTTACCGCAAAGACGGCGTGATCGAATACGTCGGGCGCATCGACCATCAAGTGAAGATCCGCGGCCTGCGTATCGAGCTGGGGGAAATCGAAGCCTGCCTGCTGGAGCATCCGTCGGTGCGCGAAGCGGTGGTGATCGCCCTCGATGTCGGCAAATCCAAACAGTTGGTGGCCTATGTCGTAGGTGATGCCGCCATCGAGCCACTCAAACAACATCTGCGTCAGGCGCTGCCCGAACACATGCAGCCGAGCCACGTGCTGCTGCTCGATCAGTTGCCGGTCACGCCCAACGGCAAGCTTGACCGCCGCGCGCTGCCACAACCGGACCAGCAAGTGCGCGAGTACGTCGCGCCGCGCAATACCGTGGAATCGACGTTGCAAGGGGTGTGGCAAGCGTTGTTCGAAGTGCCGCTGGTGGGCATGCACGACAACTTCTTCGAACTGGGCGGCGACTCTATCGTCTCGATCCAGGCCGTCAGCCGCGCACGCAAGGCCGGTTTGAGCATTTCCCCCAAGGACGTGTTCAGCCATCCGACCCTGGCCGAGCTGGCTACGGTGGCCCAACCGGTCGTGGCGGATGAAACCGGGCTGGCGTTGGTTGCACCGGCAGCGAAAATCGAGCTGAGTGACGCGCAGTATCAAGCGCTGGATTTGACGGCGGACGAAGTCGAAGACGTCTATCCGCTGTCGCCGATGCAGCAAGGCATGCTGTTTCACTCGGTGCAGGACGGCGAATCGGGGCTCTACGTCAACCAGATCGAAGTGGGCGTGCGCGGCGTTGACGGTACGCGCTTCCGTGAAGCCTGGGCCGATGCCGCCCGCCGTCATGCAATTCTGCGCACCGCATTCCTCTGGGAAGGCGATAAGGAGCCGCTGCAAGTGGTGCGGCGCGATGCGCCTTCGCTGTTGACCGAACTGGACTGGCGCGGGCTGGATGATCAGCCTGGGCGCGTCCGCCAACTGGCCCGGGAGGAACGCGAACGCGGCTTCTCGCTGAACCGTGCACCCTTGCTGCGCCTGTTGCTGGTGCGTATGGAAGACGACCGCTATCGCCTGATCTGGACCTACCACCACATCCTCATGGACGGCTGGAGCGTGTCGCGCCTGATCGGTGAAGTGCTGCGCCATTACCGTGGTGATGAGCACGAGCCGGTGGCCGCTTATCGCGACTACATCGACTGGCTCGGTCAGCAAGCAGCGGAGGCCAGCGAGGCGTTCTGGAAAGGCAAACTCAGTAACCTCGAAGGCGCCACGCATCTGGCCCGCGCCTTGCCGGTCAAGGCGCCGCAAGCGGGTTACGACGCGATCTATACGCATCTGAGTGCCGGGCAGACCGCAGGATTGCAGGCCTTTGCCCAGCAACAGCAAGTGACGCTCAACACCTTGGTGCAAGCCGCGTGGCTGTTGCTGTTGCAGCGCTACACCGGCCAGCGCACGGTGACGTTCGGCGCCACCGTGTCCGGACGTCCGGAAACCCTCAACGGCTCGGAAAACATGCTCGGGTTGTTCATCAACACCTTGCCGGTGGTCAACACGGTGCCGACCGACATGAACGTCGGTGACTGGCTGCGCGAGATCCAGGCCTATAACCTCGACATCCGCGACTTCCAGCAAACACCGCTCAGCGATATCCAGCGCTGGGCCGGGCAGGGCGGGCAGGCGTTGTTCGACAGCATCATCGTCTTCGAAAACCAGCCGGTGGACCGCACCCTGCGCGAATGGAACGGCGACTCGCTGCGCTTCGAAGACGTCAGCGACTTCGGCCTGACCAGCTTTGCCATGGACCTGATGGTCAGCCTCGACGAGGGGCTGCGCATCGAGTACATGCACCAGCGCGATCAGTTCGATCTGGCGACCGTCGAAATCCTGCGCAGCCACATGGAAAGCCTGCTGCAGCGCCTGTGTGACAACGCCGGACGCGCCGTCGGCGAGCTGGGCCTGTTGACCCTGGACGAAGGCCGGGCGCTGGACGGCGAACGGCCGGTAGTGGCCGACGGTGACGAGACGCCGGTGCACGAGCTGATCCGTCAGCGTGCGCGCCGACAACCGGATCACACGGCGCTGGTCCTGAGCCATGCCGACCGCGATGCCGAACACTTGAGCTACGCCGAGCTGGACCGGCGCTCCGATGCTTTGGCGGTGCATCTGCTGGAACAAGGCGTGCAGGCCGAAGACGTGATCGGCGTGTTCATGGAGCGTTCGCTGGAGCTGGTGGTGTCGCTGTTGGCGGTGATGAAGTGCGGTGCCGCCTATGTGCCGCTGGACCCGCAATACCCGCAGGAACGCCTGCGCTACATGATGGCCGACAGCGACATGCGCTTGCTGCTGACCCAGGAACGGCTGCGCGATTCGGCGCAGCTTGATCCCGGCACGGCCATGGTCGCGGTGGACCGCCTGGACCTCGACATCGACGTGCCGACGCCGCAACGCACTGTGCACGCCGAGCAATTGGCCTACCTGATCTACACCTCCGGTTCGACCGGCAAACCGAAAAGCGTCGCCGTGGCCCACGGGCCATTGAGCATGCACGTGCAAGCCATCGCCGAGCTGTACGAAATGGACCCGGACAATCGCGAACTGCATTTCATGTCGTTCGCCTTCGATGGCGCCCATGAACGCTGGATCACCGCGCTGATCAGCGGTTCCACCCTGGTGATCCGCGACAACACCTTGTGGACCGCCGAACAGACCCTGGCCGTGCTGCACCGCCAGCGCATCAGCGTCGCCTGCTTCCCGCCGGCGTACCTGCTGCAACTGGCCGAGCACGCCGAATTGCAGGGCGGTGAGCCGCCGCCGGTGCGCATCTATTGCTTCGGTGGCGATGCGGTGCCGGACGCGACGTTCGAGCGGGTCAAACACAGGCTCAAGCCGCAATACCTGGTCAACGGCTACGGGCCGACTGAAACCGTGGTCACGCCGCTGCTGTGGAAAATCGCCGCCGACGGCCATTGCCAGGCGATGTACGCGCCGATTGGCCAACGCGTCGGTAGCCGCAGCCTGCACGTGCTGGACATGGACCTCAACCCGCTGCCGGTGGGCATGGTCGGTGAGCTGTACATTGGCGGACGGGGTGTCGCGCGCGGCTACCATCGTCACCCGTGGCTGAGCGCCGAGCGCTTCGTCGCCGATCCTTTCAGCACCGAAGGCGGGCGCCTGTACCGCACCGGCGACCTGGTGCGCCGCCGCGAGGATGGCGTGTTCGATTACGTCGGGCGTATCGACCATCAGGTCAAGGTGCGCGGCTTCCGCATCGAGCTGGGCGAAATCGAAGCGCGCTTGCGCGAGCAGGCCGGGGTCAACGATGCGCTGGTGGTGGTGCGTGACAACGGGCAGGGGCCGCAACTGGTGGGCTATGTGGTGGCGGCTGAGGACGAGGGCCTCGGCCCGCGTTGCCAGGCGGCATTGCGCGAGAGCCTACCCGACTACATGGTGCCGACCCATGTCGTGGTGCTGCCGTGCTTCCCGTTGACCCCCAACGGCAAGCTCGACCGCAAGGCCTTGCCGGATCCGGCCTTCACCGGCCGTGACTACGTGGCACCGCGCACGCCACTGGAATGGGCGTTGGCGGACATCTGGCAACAGGTGCTGGGCATCGACAAGGTCGGTATCACCGACAACTTCTTCGAGTTGGGTGGCGATTCGCTGCGCACCCTCAAGGTGATCTCGAAAGTCCGTGCCCTGAATCAGCCGGGCTTCCAGTTGAAACTGCGCGACATGATGGCCAGGCCGACGATTGCCGGGCTGTCCGGTGTCGATGAGCAGCCGCTGCGGCAGCGCCCGCAACCGCTGCTGTTGCTCAATCAGGTGGTCGATGATCAGCCGCCGCTGTTCTGCCTGCACGCCGGTTTCGGCACGGTGTTCGATTACGAGCCATTGGCCCGGCGCCTGGATGGCGAGCGCACGGTGTACGGCGTGCAATGCCGGATGCTGCTCGACCGGCAGTGGCACGACACCTCGCTTGCGCAGATGGCCGCCGACTACGTCGAGGCGATCCGCGCCCGGCAACCTCAGGGGCCGTACCACGTGCTGGGCTGGTCGCTGGGCGGGACGTTGGCGTTGCTGGTGAGTGATTTGTTCGAACAGCAAGGCCAGCGGGTGGCATTCGTCGGCCTGGTGGACAGTTTTGTGCCAACCCAGGCCAATGCCGTCGCCAGCCCGGATGAGTGGCGAGTGGATCTGGGCGAATTCCTGGGTGCAACGTTGGGTATGGATGGCGAGGTGATTGACCGGGCGTTGCGTGGTGAGTCGGCGGGAGACCACGACGCGGTGGCGCGGATCATTCGCGCGGTGATCGACAGCGAAAGTGATCAGGCCAGCGGGTACGCGCTGCTCGGTGCCGATGAGTTGGCCCAGACGTTCATGGTCAGCACGCGCTTGAAGGCGCTGTCGCGGCAGGTCGAGACCTTGCCGATTCCCCAGGCCGAGCTGCATTGCTGGTGGGCCGATGGCAACCCGACTGCCGAACGCGCGACCCTGGAGCGTCAGCAACCACGGCTGCGCAAGGTGCAGACTGTAACGGCGGGCCACTTCGATATCCTGCAACAGGACGAATGCCTGGACGCCGTGGTGGCGCTGCTTGGCCGGGAGGTGGTACCGCAGCTCTAGGGCTTGCCCGCGACAAAAACAGGCTCGCCCTAATGAACGGTCCTCACGGTTCGTTTATTGGGCGAGCCTGTTTATTTTTGGAGACTACCGCCCATGGCACTGCACCCGGACATCGAGGGATTTCTAGAGCTGGCCGAGTTCGGCCGCCTCAGCGGCAAAAGCCAACCCATGCATGAGCTGAGCCCGAGCGAAGCGCGGCAGCAATTCGAACAGACGTCACAGCTTCTCGATGCGGCTCCGGCAGGGGCGCTGACGGTATCTGCGCTCAGCATTACGGCGCGGGACGGGCATATGCTCAACGCGCGGCTGTACGCCAGACCGCAACCGGGCAACGAGCCGCGCCCGGTGCTGTTGTACTTGCATGGCGGCGGGTACGTGGTGGGCAGCCTCGATTCCCACGACACCCTGTGCCGGCGTCTGGCGCTGGCAGGGGAGTTTGCCGTGTTGTCGGCAGATTATCGGCTGGCACCTGAACACCGTTTTCCAACGGCTTTCAACGACGCCGAAGACATCGCCCGTTGGCTGGCGATTACCGGCGCCAAAGCGTTGGGCCTGGACGCGAGACGGATCGCACTGGCCGGGGACAGCGTCGGCGGCAGTCTGGTGGCATCGCTGTGTATCGCCATCGCCCATGACCCATTGGGATGGCCGCTTGTGCCGCGTCTGCAAGTGCTGCTGTATCCGGTGATCGACGCGGTAAAAAAACGCCCGTCTCTTGCGCGATTCGCCGAAGGCTATCTGCTGGAGGCCACGACGCTGGAGTGGTTCTACCAGCAATACCAACGCAGCGAAGCCGACCGCAGCGACTGGCGTTTTTCACCGCTGTACGCCGAGCGTTTGCATAGTCTGACACCCACCGTCCTGTGGCTGGCCGAGTACGACCCGTTGCTCGATGAAGGCCTGGCCTGGGCCGAGAAACTGCGTACCGCGGGGCAACCCGTGGTGCTGGACGTGAAGACCGGCATGACCCACGACTTTGCGCGCATGGGCGAAATGGTCCAGGAAGTGCCGGGGATGCTGGCGCAACTGGCGGCGCAGATCGGCGAGAGTCTGGCCTGACGCGTGGCGTGGTGATCAGCCACGCCGTCCCCCTGTAGGAGCGAGCTTGCTCGCGATGGTCGTTAACGATAACGCGTGTTTACTGGCTAAACGCAGCGCCTTTGAATCCATCGCGAGCAAGCTCGCTCCTACAGTTTGTTTTGCGCCGACTCAGATAACTAGGGCGGATCAAGCCGATCCAGCGCCCGATTCACCGCCAGTTCCCCCAGCATGATCACCTGCGCAATCCCCAACAGCGCATTGCGGCTTGTCCCCTGCAGATGATCCACCAGATCGTTGGCCATGACATTGGCCGACGCTAGCGACTCACTGGCGTGCACCAGCAGGGTTTCGGTACTGAGTTCGGGATTGACGATGAACATCGTGCAGGGTGCGCGCGGTGTGGCCATGATGTTGGGGCCCGGGTTGAGGTGGTGATCGAGGCTTTCGTGCGGGGAGGCCGGGTCGGAATCCGGCGGATTGGGTGTGACCTTGAACATAAGCTGATTACTCCTGAATGGAGCCGCTCATTCTTCTCTACTAAAAGAAGGGTGGCGGCTGGACGCAGGTTAGTAGACCGGGGAGATCAGCATTTACCGGCGCGCCGAAGCGCCCTGCGTACAGCCACCATCAATTTCAGGCAAGCCTGACTGATAGCGCTTCTACACCGTACTGATACAACCACGGGCTACTAAACCCGATCACTGACAATCAGTGACCCGAATCAAGTTACCGAGGCTCCCCAAGGCGCACAAGCCGGCGGATTCTGGCGTACCTGTAGGCAACGACGCAAGGCGTTGTGGCTTTCACGAAGTAACCTGTAGGGCGCTTAAACAAATGCTGCTGACGGGTGTTTGTCAGCGACGATCTGATTTCTGCACCGATTGTGTTTCGAACAAATAAACGGGAAACATCAGATGGGCTGTCCGGATTGATGTCACTCGACACTTAACTAAAAACTGCTAGATTCACCGCTCGATTGGCACGACAAGGAATGTTCGTTCATGAAATTTGGCTACCTGATCATCTACGTCAAGGATGTAGAGGCCTCTCTCAAGTTCTTCTCATCGGCCTTCGGGCTCAGCGTTCGGTTCATCCATGAGTCCGGCACCTATGGCGAACTGGCAACCGGCGAAACCGCCCTGGCATTCGCCGTCGATGAACTGGCCGCATCGAACTTCAGCACCGGTCATGTCCCGGCGCACTCATCCCTCAAACCGTTAGGCATCGAAGTCGGGCTGGTGACCGGGGATGTCCCGGCGGCCCATGCCAAAGCGATTCAAGCAGGCGCCAGCGAAATCGCTGCTCCGACTACCAAGCCCTGGGGGCAAACCGTGTCT
The DNA here is from genome assembly GCF_056711565.1 of Pseudomonas sp. WT-JTC. Classification (NCBI taxonomy): domain Bacteria; kingdom Pseudomonadati; phylum Pseudomonadota; class Gammaproteobacteria; order Pseudomonadales; family Pseudomonadaceae; genus Pseudomonas; species Pseudomonas sp. WT-JTC. Next base: position 4,674,028 of record NZ_CM160042.1, on the reverse strand, counting down.
TACGTTCGATGCCCTGACGGAACGCTGGTTGAGCTGTGCACGCCCGTAAACGCTACCGAGAGTGAGTCTTGAAAGCCGGGTGCGGAGCGAACCTCACAGACAAGTCTGGCAGTAACCTGCAAGTGGTCACGTCAACGGACCCATTGGCAATTATTAAAATCTCAGGGATTACACCGCAAATCCGGGAGCTGGAAACGCAGGCCGTTGCCGAAGGCTTCAGGTTCCTCTCCCGATTGATCGAGGAATGGGAAAGCGGTGCCAATCGATTCGATCAGCAGGGTGAGTGTCTTTTCGGAGTGTTCCGGAACGGGCGGCTGATTGCCGTGGGAGGTCTTTCATCAGACCCATTTGCCGAACCGGATGTAGGGCGATTACGGCGGGTCTACGTCGCACGTGCATCAAGGGGCCAGAACGTGGGTAAAGCGTTGGTGCAGCACCTGCTGGAAGTGGCGTCTGAGCATTTTCGCATTGTGCGACTGTCCACGGACACACCCGAGGGCGCTGCCTTTTACCTCCGCTGCGGGTTCCGGCCGATACAGGATGATTTTGCGACGCATATGAAGTCGTTGGTGGATGTCCCATAGAAAATGGGACATCGCTTTTGAAGTGCCTGACCTACTTTTTCGCCCGGTAACCGCTGTGTATGATCATTACGGCCCGATGCTGCCCGCCGCTCGGTCCCGCTGGGAAAGGTGAAAGCATCTCCTCCTTATTGATCAGCCGCTTTGAACCACGACGATTCGCCGCCAGTATTAAGGATGGACACGGTATGACCACGCAGAACACTTCACTACAAGACATCGCCGCGCCAGAGGGTGTTTGTTATGGCTGCGGCAGCCAGAATCCGCACGGGCTGCACATCAAGAGCTTCTGGCATGAAGACGGGGTGCATGTCATGGCGGAGCATATGCCCGATGACAAGTACTGCGGCTGGCCGGACCTGGTCTACGGCGGTTTGATCGCGATGCTGGTCGATTGCCACTCCAACTGGGCGGCGATGGCTTATCACTATCGGGCAGAACAGCGCGAGGTAGGCAGTTTGCCCCACATCACCTGCGTCACCGGTAACCTGGGCATCAAGTTCATCAAGCCCACCCCGATGGGGGTACGCCTGACGCTGCGTGCAAAAGTCGAGGGCGATGTCGGACGCAAAAGCCGGGTCATTTGCGAAGTTTTCGCCGGGGATGTCCTGACCGCTGTCGGGGACTCCATCTTTGTCCGCGCCGATACCGAACAACTCAGGGCCGCCGCGCAAGCAGAAAACGGAACCGGGCCACTGTAGGAGCGAGCCCGCTCGCGATGGACGCATAGGCGCAGCGTTTAACCAGTGAACACGCGTTATCGTTAACGATCATCGCGAGCATGCTCGCTCCTACAGGTGGAAGCAGTCAGCCATCGGGTTCGCCGCGCCAGCCACTGTAGGAGCGAGCTCGCTCGCGATGGACTCACAGGCGCAGCGTTTAACCAGTGAGCACGCGTTATCGTTAACGACCATCGCGAGCATGCTCGCTCCTACAGGTGGAAGCAGTCAGCCGTCGATACCGGACAACCCGGGGCCGCCGCGCAGCCACTGTAGGAGCGAGCCCGCTCGCGATGAACTCACAGGCGCCTCGTTTAACCTGTAAATACGCGTAATCGTTAACGACCATCGCGAGCGAGCTCGCTCCTACAGGTGGGGGCACTCAGTTATCAGTACTGCGCGCGCAGGCTCAGGGTTACGGTGCGCGGGTCGCCGTAGAAGTTGGTGCCCCAGGAGGCATCGACGCGGTCGTAGTACTTGCGATCGAACAGGTTGTTGGCGGTCAGTGTCGACGACAGGTTTTCGTTGAACTTGTAGCCGACCTGCGCCGTGGTGACGGCAAAACCGCCTTGCCGGAACTTCACGTCACGCTGGAAGTAGGTTTCGCTGACCACACGCACGCCACCGCCGACGCTGAAGTCCTTGAGCGGACCGTCGGTGAACTCGTACTTGGTCCACAGGTTGTAGTTGTGCTTGGGCGTGATGGTGCTGAAGGTCTTGCCTTTGTTGGCCTGGTCGCCGTCCAGGAACTTGGTGGAGGTGTAGGCGTAACCGGTGACGATGCTCCAGTTATCGGTCAGGTTGCCGCTCAGCTCGGTTTCCCAACCCTCGCTGCGTGCCTTGCCTTCGGTCATGTAGGCACCGGAGTTGTTGTCGTATTCGGCGCGGTTTTCATCGTAGATGCGGAAGGCGGCGATGCTGGCGTTCAGGCGGCCGTCGTAGAACTCGCGCTTGAGGCCGATCTCGTACTGCTTGCCTTCGCGCGGGCCGACCGGCTCGCCGTTCGTTCCGATTTCGCTCTGCGGTTTGAACACGCCGGTGTAGCTGAAGTAGGTCGACAGTTCCGGGGTGATCTTGCCGATGACGGCGCCGTACGGCACGACCTTGCGGTTGATGCTGGTGTGGGCCTGGCCGAAGTTGTTGAAGAAGGCGTTGGCGTTCTTCGCGTCGCTTTCGTACCAGGTCACACGGCTGCCGCCGATGACATCGAGCCAGTCGGTGACGTCGAACTTGGCGCGGGTGTAGACGCCATACTGGTCGGACTTGGACCAGTTGCCGTTGACGTGCGCATAGTCTTTGCGGGGAATGTCGATGCTGCCCGGATCGAACACGTTGATCGGGAAGTACTCGCCGCCGCCGTAGGTGAAGTCCTTGTCCAGGTGCTGGTACTCGGCGCCCAGGGTGAACTCGTGCCGGCGATTGGCGAACTCGAACGGCGTGGTCACGAAGCTGTCGACGCCGATGGTCTTGATGTGGGTGTAGTAATCGTAGGCCACGGCCCAGCTGTCACCGGTGGCCGGGTCGACCGCGCCGTCGGCCCAGGTGAAGTTACGCTGCGGGGTTTCGGCATCGCGGTAGGTCAGGGTGGTCTTGAACTGACCGCCGTTGTCCAGTTCGTGGTCGAGTTCGGCGAAGGTTTCCCAGACTTTTTCGTTGAGGGTGTTCCACTTGGCATCGACGAAGGTCGAGCGAGGAACGTCGAGCAGTTTGCCGTCGGCGTAGGCCGGCAAACCGAACGCCGGGGTGGAGTTGTTCTTCTGGTAGGCGCCGCCAACCGACAGGGTGGTGACCGGGTCGAGGTCGAATTCCAGGCGGCCGTAGACCATCGGGCGTTCGTTCTTCGCGTAGTCGACGAAGGACTTGTTGTTCTCGTAGGCGGTGATGAAGCGACCGCGCACGGTGCCCTCGTCGTTCAACGGGCCGGTGACGTCCACCGAAGAACGGTAGCGATCATAGGAGCCGGCGGCCAGTTCACCCCCGAGGGCGAATTTGCTCAGGGCGCGCTTGCGCACCACGTTGATCGTGCCGCCGGGTTCGCCAGCGCCCTGGTACAGGCCCGCCGGGCCACGCAGTACTTCGATACGGTCGTACATCGCCAGGTCGAAACTGGTGCCCATGTCGCCCTGGCCGGTCGGCTGCGAGACGCCGTCGACCTGCACCTGGTCAACGAGGAAGCCGCGCATGAAGATGTCGTTGAGGCTGGAGCCGGAGTTGTAGGTCTTGACGGTCACGCCGGTGACCTGGCGCAGGGCGTCCTGCAGGCTGTTCAAATTCTGGTCGTCCATGCGCTGGCGCGTGACGACGGACACCGACTGCGGGATGTCCTTGAGCTTGATGTTGCCCTTGCCGATGCTGACTTCATTGGTGGTATAGGAGTGCGAGCCTTCGGTGGTCGGCCCCAGCGCCAGGCCGGTAATGGACGTCGCACCCAACTGCAATGCACTGGAGTCTCCGGCCGACGGCACCAGCGACACGGTGTTGCCATTCAACTGAAAATTGATGCCGCTCCCCAGCAGCAAGGTTTTCAGTGCCTGTTCCGGTTCCATGTTGCCGGACACCGCCGTGGACTTGATGCCGTTGACCAGGTCCTGGCTGTAGAGAATCTGCAGATTGGTCTGCTGGCCCAGCTGGCGCAATGCACTGGCCAGCGACTGGGACGGCACATTGACGTTCACCGGAGCAGCCTCGACCTGGGTAGTTCCCAGCAGCAACAGGGTCAACAGCGCGCCCGGCACGACCGTTCGGAATTTCTTTTGCCGTTCGATGGCTAATGCCAACGGCGCGCGGGACAGGGTAGGGCTTTGCATTGCTCGAATCGCTCCAGAATGGTGTGTGCAGTTTTTTAGTTAATGATAATTATTATTAGACGGACCGCTTTGGCTAAACCGGAAAACAAACTTCAAAAAAACAATGATCTGCGCGCGGCACTGACCGTCAGGCCGTTGCGCGCTCGGTGACGACCCGGCCCGATTCCATGCGCACCAGTTGATCGGCCATGTCGAAATAGCGGTCATCGTGGGAGATGACGATGATGGTCTTGCCCAGGCGTTTGAGGTCCGGCAGCAGCTCGGTGTAGAAGATGCGGCGGAAGGTCGGGTCCTGGTCGGCGGCCCATTCGTCGAACACCAGCACCGGGCGTTCCTCCAGCCAGGCATTGACCAGCGCCAGGCGCTTGCGCTGGCCGGTGGACAGGTCGGTGGTGGTGAAACGGCCGTCCCTGACGCTGACCTTGTGTGCGATCTCCAGCCGCTGCAGATAGGTGTTGGCATCTTCGGGGATGTGCCGGTCGCCCTGCACCACGTCATCGAACAGGTAGTAGTCAGCAAAAATCGTGGTGAACAACTGGCGGTAGTCGTCGCGATTGTGCGCATCGATGCCCTGGCCGTTGAGCAGGATCGAACCCTGTTGTGGCGCGTAGAGCCCCAGCAGCAACTTGATCAGCGTGGTCTTGCCGCAGCCGTTTTCGCCGACGATGAAAATGATGTCGCCTTGCTCGATGGTCAGGTTCACCGGGCCCAGGCGAAAGGCGTCGCTGCCGGGTGCGGCGGGGAAGGCGTAGCTGACGTTGTTCAACTGCAGGCTGTCGACCATGGTCGGCGAGGTGCCTTGGTCGTTGAGCAGCAGGTGCGGTTCGGGCGAGGAGAACTGGCTCGACAGCTCGGCGATACGGCGGAAGGCAATCCGTGCGCGGCTCACAATTGGCAAAGTGCTGACCAGGTGCTCGATCGGGCCTTTCATGTACAGCAGCACCAGCACGAAGCCGCTCATCACTGCTTTGTCGGCGCTGGGCCAGTAGGATTGCAGGGCCAGTGCCAGGCCGATGACCACGAAGAACAGCATCGAGCCCAGGGTCTTGGCGATCACGAAGGTGTTGATCGAACGCACCTGGGTGTCGCAGATGAAATCGGCGGTGCCCTGGATGCCCTTGACGAACATGCGCTGGCGTCGCGGGCGGTGGATGCGCAATTCCTTGGCGCCGCCGGCAATGGCGTTGTAGTGCTTTTGCAAATCGTCTTCGGCCTCGCGGGCGGCCATGAAACCCAGGATGCCCTTGCCCTGCGCGTAGAACTGGATGCCGGTGCCGATGGCAATCGCCAGCACCATCATCAGGAACATCGGCCACGACAACAGCGCCAGATAACCCATGCAGCCGAGGGTCACGGTCAGGGAAATCGCCAACGGCGCGAAGGCGAAGGCGAAGTCGCTGATGGTGTCGACGTCGTGGGTCAGCACCGGGATCAACCGGTGGCTGCGGTAGCGCTCGATCTGCTCGATGGGCGCCGAAAGGACTTTTTCCCCAAGCGTTTTGCGCAGCCTGGCAATGATGTGCTGGCCGACGTAATTGGTGCCGATATCCGAGCAGATCGAACTGCCCAGGGCCAGCAGGCATAGACCGCTGAACAGGGCCACTACGCCTTGGGTCAGGCCGTCCGGCGAGTGCAGCGCATTGTTGATGGTCGCCAGCAGCACCGTCACGCTCAGACCGCCGACCATGCCCAGAAGGATCGACAGACTGACGACGAGCCGGAACGGTTTCAGGAGGGTGAACAATTCATGAATTGCACCGCGCGATGGCTGGGTCATGAGCAGAGGGTTCCTTGGGTCTTGAGGCAGATACCCAGTAGAACGTCTGGTGAGGGGGTTTATTTAAAGGATGGACGACACAAAACCTGTGGGAGCGGCGGTGCGGCGATCCGACTTGCTCGCGAAAGCGGTGGATCAGCAAAGTTGATGTTGGCTGACACGACGCCTTCGCGAGCAAGCCCGCTCCCACAAGGGCAGGGGGTGGTCAGAGATTGCGTACTACGCGGAAACCAATCCAGTCGCCACGGGTTTGCGGGTCGATGTCATTGCGGTTGCCCGAGCGGGAAAACACCGGTGCTTCACCCCAGTCGTTGCCACGGATGCGCAGGGTGTCGCAATCGGGTTCGGTCCAGGCGCTGCCATCGGTGGGCGCGCCGACATAGTCCGGGTGGTAGCAATCGGCGATCCATTCGTAGACGTTGCCATGCATGTCGTACATGCCGAAGGCATTCGCTGGATAGCTACCGACCGGGGAGGTATGGCTGTAGCCGTCGGTGGGGCCGTAGGTGTTGGCGTGGGTGGCGATGCTGTACTCGGTGCCGGGGTCGAACGGGAAGGGGAACGGTCCCGTTGACCCGGCACGGGCCGCGTACTCGCGCTGGGCCTCGCTGACGATGTGGTAATGCTGGCCGGTTTTGCGCGACAGCCAGGCGACATACGCCGTGACTTCGGCGAAGTTCATGCACACCGCCGGCTGACGCGGGCCTTGGGGGTAACTCGGTTTGCCATTGGTGCATGCCCGGCCGGGACGGGTATCGCCATCGGGCAGGGTGATCCCGGTTTCCTTCATGTATTGGGCCCATTCGCCGGCAGTGATCTGGTAACGGCTCATGGCGAAGGGTTTGTCGAATGTCACCTCATGCATCGGGCCTTCATCCGGCTCGCGGCCGACTTCGCCTTCCGGGGTGCCCATGGTGAAGGTGCCGGCGGGCAGCACCACCATTTCCGGACAGTTGCGGCAATCCTTGAAGACCTTGCCCGGCAGCGGTGCCGTGTACGCCTGGGCGAGGCTCGGTACGGCACTGCCGAGCAATGCCAGCAGCATCAGGGCACCGAGGCGTTGAAGGGGCAGCCTGTACAGGGTGTTTTTCATGAGGGTTCTCGCTAAAGGGAATCGGCGGTTCAGAGCTTGCTGGCCATCAGCTCCATCAACTGGTCGATGTGCGCTTCGGTATTGAGCAGCCCCGGCGATACACGAATGATCGGCCCGACATCACGGTCCACGGCATCGCACACGACACGACGATCCATCAGGAAATTGGCGACTTCCTCGCAGTCCTGGTGCTTGATGCGGAAGAAGGTGAAACCGGCGGAATGCTCCGGTGACAGCGGCGTGACCAGTTCCACCGACGGGTGTGCCTGCAAGCGTTTCTTCAGGTAGCTGTTGATGTCGTGAATGCGCGTCGCGACCTCGGCCTTGCCCAGTTCCAGATGCAGCTTGAAGGCTTCGGTCAGCGCCCAGCGGTGTTCGAACGAGTGGTAGCCGCCGTAGGTCATCACGGTGGAAAACTGGGTGGCTTCGGAGAAGGTCGGGATGGTCGGGGTCACGTCCTTTAGCTCGTCGGAACGGGCGCAGATGATCCCGGTGCCCCGTGGGCCGAACATCCATTTGTGGGTGCCGGCGATGAAAAAGTCGCAGTGCATGTCCGGGAAATCGACGTTCTCCACGCCAAATCCGTGTACGCCATCGATCACGTAGAGGATGCGGTCCTTGTCGGCGCGGTCACGGTTTTTCTCGGCCACCAGTTTGCCGATCTCGCCGATGGGCAGCTTCACGCCGCTGCCGGAATGCACCCAGGTCATGCCGAGTACACGGGTCTCGGGGCGGATGTTGCGTTCAATCGCGACCAGCACTTCGGCGGTCGAGACCTTGTACGGGTCTTCGAACAATCTGATCTTGCGAACCTTGGTGCCGTCCTTCTGGGTGCGGTATTCGAACACGCTGTTGGCGGCGTAGTGCTCGTGTTCGCTGGTGAGGATTTCCTGGTCCGGGCGCACGTGGATGCCGGCGTAGATCATCGCCAGGCCTTCAGTGGTGCTGCCGGTCAGGGCGATCTGCGACGGCTTGGCTTTCAGGTAGCGACCGGCCCACACGCGCACGTCTTCTTCACGGCGTTCGGTTTCGCCGCGATGCCAGTCCATGGCCAGGCCCGGGTTGCGATCGAGGTTGGCGCGGTGCATCTCGATGGCTTCACGCACCGGGCGCGGATGCGAGGTCACCAGGAAGTTGGCGAAGTGCAGGTAGTCCGGGTCCTGCGTGAACAGTTGACGCAGTTGGTCCCATTTGTCCTTGGGCAGCGGCGCGGGGCTTGCAGCCTGTGCGGGCAGGCTGATGGCCGAGGCCAGGGGAATGCCGGCCGCCAGAATGCCGGCCTGCTTGAGGAATGAACGACGGTTGGTCATGGGTTCGGTTCGCTTTGGCAAAAGGAAAAATCAGTTCTGCACCACAGGCCGGGAAGACTTCTGCACCTGGTCCCAGACCCGCAGGAAGTTGCCGCCCCAGAGCTTGGCGATGTCGGCTTCACTGTAGCCGCGGCTGATCAGTTCGGCGGTCACGTTGCGGGCCTCGCTGACGTCTTTCCAGCCGTCGAGGCCGCCGCCGTCGTTGAAGTCGGAACTGATGCCGACGTGATCGATGCCGATTTTCTTCACGGCGTAATCGATCGCATCGCCGTAGTTCTTGAGGGAGGCCTTGGGTTCTTCGTCGAGGATCGAGTAGAGCTGGCTGGCGTATTCGCCGAAACGCTGCTCGGGCCAGACGGTGATCACCGGATCGCCGGGCATCAGGGCCATCTCCAGTCCTTGCAACGGTTGCAGGTCGAAGCGCGCGCGCAGGGCGTTGAGCTTGGCCAGGGTGGCCTGGCTCAGCGGGCGGATGTAGGTCGGGAAGCCGACTATCTGCACCACGCCGCCGCTGTTCTTGATCAACTGCATTTCCGCGTCGCTGAGGTTGCGCGGGATGTCCACCAGCGCTCGGGGTGCCGAGTGAGAGGCGACCATCGGCGTGCGGCTCAGTTGCGCGACTTGCTCCAGGGCCTTGGTCGACATCTGCGACACATCGATGATCACGCCCAGGTCGTTGAGGCGATGGACCGCCTGTTTGCCAATGTCCGATAGCCCGCCAAGGGCATCGCGCGAATCATTGAAGAACGGCAGCGGCCGCGACGAATCGGCCCAGGCGTTGTTACCCACGTAGCTGAAGCCGAACATACGCATGCCTCGCGCTGCCCACTTGTCCAGGGCGTCGAGGTCATTGCCCAGAGGGTAGGCGTTGAGCATGCTGATGAAGATCGCGAACTTGCCTTCGCCATGCAGGCGCCGGAAGTCGTCGGGGGTGTAGGCGATGGCCGCTTGATTGGGGAAGTCACGCACCATGGTGCTGATGATCCTGTAGCGGGTTTCCTGCTCGTGTCGGGCCTCGTCGACGAAGCCGGTAGTCGGGCGATGGGGGGCGTTGGGACCGTTCCAGATTTCCGGCCAGCCGAAGATCGTCAGCGCCGCACCGGACAGGCGCCCGCGGCCGGTCTTGACCAGGTCGAACTGGCCTTCGCCGTCCTTGTCGACTTCGTTGCCGGCGGTGCCGAAGTCCATGGGCACGGTGATGTGGCCGTCGAACGAGAGGATGCGCTCCTGCAATTGATCGGCCTGTTTCATCACCTTGACCGGGTAGCCGGGATTGTCCCGAAACCAATAATCCCAAGCGGCGAAACCTGCACCGGCGCTGATCGCCAGGGCCAGCGGCAGGCCGATGAAAAGAGCCTTTTTCGAACGTGGTTTTGTCATTGCCGTCTCAGTCAGGTTCGCCGTCGGGGATCAGGCGCAGGGGCCTTTGCTATCTGGAGGGGACGAGTGGCTGGGCTGAGAATTTAGTTGTTTGTGCCGGCCTCTTCGCGAGCAAGCCCGCTCCCACATTCGACCGCGTTCCCCTGTGGGAGCGGGCTTGCTCCGGGCGGCGTTCCGACGAAGCTTTTAAATTTGTCTGCACAACAATCGTTCTAGCTTGGATAAAGCCTGCTCCATGGCTGACACAGGTAGGGCAATGACGATTTCTCGACGATGGTTCCTTGCGGGTCTGGCGCTGACCGGTGCCGCCGTGCCGGCGGCGTATTACGGGCAGCGCGAACTGACCAGGCCGGACCCGACGATCACCCCCGGCGAAGCCTCGTTCGACGTGGCGGATGTTGCCGGCCAGCGGTTGGCGGATACCTTGCGCGGGGTCTGGCACATTCGTTTCGAAGGTCGTGACGCCGGCATCGAAGGCTTGCCGCTGGAGGGACTGGAAGTGTTCCTCGATATCGGGCACAAGGGCCGCGGTTTCAGTGGATATCTCGACACCGCCGAGCGATTGCGCTCCACGCAAGAGCCCCGTTACCGGGTGCTGGGCGATCTGTCCGCGGCCAACCCGAAGCAGCTGGGTTGGCGACTGCTGGGTGCCAGCGGCTGCTGCGAGTACGAGTTCGACATGACCCTGGACGAGGTCTGGGCCGGCTTCGGCAACGCCGGCAGCGGCAGTCTCAGCGGGCGCGTGCTGGACCTGAAGCGGCCGTTGATGCTGCCTGCCCAGGACAATCGATTCATTGCCGTCAAACGGGTCTTCCCTGAAGCCCGCGAGCGCACCGGCCTCGATCCGGCCCTGCTGGCCTGGCTGGTATCGCCGGAGCACCGATTGTTCCACCAGCTCTGGCATGCCTCCCGGGACAAATGGCACAAGCTGTCCGAAGAGCAGCGCGGCGCCTTGCGCGGGCTCGGCTGGCAACCCGGCCCACGGGACAAGGAGCGCGACGCCCGAGGGGCGCGCAAGGATCGCAACGGTTCGGGCGTGGACTTTTTCTTCATGCACCGGCACATGCTCGGCACTGCACGTTCGATGCAGGACTTGCCCTCCTGGACGCATTTCCCGTTGCCGCAGCCGGAGCTGGCACGGGACCGGCCCGGCTTCGCACGTTATTTCGACAACCACGACGGTACGGCGCTGCCGCCGACCTGGCTGGCCGAGGACGATGACGAGTACACGCAGTGGGTCAGCGACATCAAGACCGCTGAGACGTATCACAGCAATTTCCAGGTCTGGGAATCGCGCTACCGTGATCCACGCTATCTGTCGACGCTGACCCTCGGCCAGTTCGGCTCGGAGGTCGAACTGGGCCTGCACGACTGGCTGCACATGCGCTGGGCTTCGGTGCCGCGTGATCCGTCGAACGGCCAGCCGGTGCCGTTTGCCCGTGATCCGGCGGACTTTTCCGCACGCTGGTTCGCCGCGGAAAACGACTTCCTCGGCGACCCGTTTTCCTCCCATGTGAACCCGGTTTTCTGGCATTTCCACGGCTGGATCGACGATCGCCTGGAGGACTGGTTCCGCGCCCACGAGCGCTTCCATCCGGGTCAGGTCAGCCGGCTTCAGGTCAACGGTGTGCAATGGTTTGCGCCGGGGCGCTGGGTCGAGATCGATGACCCTTGGCTCGGCCCGGTCACTCACGGCTGCAGCACTACCCCGGGGTTGCAGGCCGGCAAGTCAGTGGAAATGGACCCGGAAACCATGAAGCTGGCGTTGCGCATTACCTTTGGTGAGGACGAGAAAAAACTGGCGGGGCTGTTGCGCAAGGTGCCACAGCGGCCTTGGTATGCGCGCAATCTTAAGGCTAAACAGAGCCTGGCTTGATACCGCGTTATCGTTCTTCGCGAGCAAGCCCGCTCCCACACTGGATCTTGGTCGTACACAGGTTTTGTGTTCACTGAAGATCCAGTGTGGGAGCGGGCTTGCTCGCGAAGGCGTACTCACTGACAACAGAAATTACAGAACCTGCCACCCCCCACCCAACGCTTTGTACAACGCAATACTGGCCTGCATCCGCGACAACCGCAGTTGCACGTTCAAATCCTGTGCCGCATACAGCGTGCGCTGGGTTTCCAGTACCGTCAGCAAGTCCTCGGCCCCGGCCCGGTAGCGGCTTTGCGCGATGTTGAACGCGGTCTGCGCCTGGCTCAGCTCTTCACTCTGCCACTGGCGCTGTTCATCCAGTCCGCGAATGCTGTTGAGGGCTTTTTCGACGTCGGCGAAGCCGTTGATGATTGCGCCGCGATAGGTCTCCAGCAGTTCTTCCTGGCGCGCCGTGGCCTTGTCGCGCTGGGCACCGAGGCGGCCGTTGTTGAACACCGGCGCGAGCAGCCCGGCGGTGAGGTTATAGAAGGGGCTGCGCAGGATATCGTCGGCCCGGTCGGCACCGGAGCCGACTTCGGCGGTGAGCGTCACGGTCGGCAGCATCGCGGCCCGGGCGACGCTGACGTCGGCCTGGGCGGCGGCCAGTTGGGCCTCGGCCCGGGCAATGTCCGGACGGCGGCTGAGCAACTGGCTGGGCACCCCGGCGTCGATGACGGGCCAGGTCAGTTGATCGAAGTGTTCCTGGCCCAACGACAGCGCCTGAACCGGGCGGCCGAGCAGGGCGGCGAGGCTGATTCGCGCATCCTCGGCCTGTTGCTGCACCAGCGGTAACTGGCGTTGCTGCGCCGCCACCAGGCTTTTTTGCTGCGCCAGTTCAAGGGCGGTGGCCGAGCCCGAATCGAAACGGGTCTGCACCAGTTTCAGCACGCTCCGGGCATTGGCCAGGTTCAACCCGGCGATGCGGCCCTGCTCCTGCAACGACAAGGCTTGCGCGTAGCCGTTGGCCACGGCGCTGAGCAACGTCAACTCCACCGTGGCCTGGTCAAATTCGCTGGCTTGCAAGCTGAACTGAGCACTGTCGCGGCTGGCCCGTTGGCCACCCCAGAAATCGATTTCGTAGCTGGCGACAAGGTTCGCATTGAAGTAATCGACGGCGTCGTTATCGCTGTCGGCATCGAGCTGACTGTAGCCGCTGCCCCGCAGCAATTTCTGGCGGTTGGCGTTGACCGCGGCCTTGACCTCGGGCAGTTGCGAGCCTCCGGCAATCACCGTATCGGCCCGGGCCTGGCGCACTCTCGCGATGGCTGCGGCCAGGTCGTAACTGCCGAGCCGCGCCTGTTCGATCAGGCGACCCAGTTGCGGGCTGCCGAAGCGGCTCCACCATTGTCGGTTGGCATCGGTAACGCCTGCGGTGTGCAGCGATTGCCAGGCAGCGGGAGGCTGGATGCCGCTGTCGGGGCGCTGGGCCGGGCTGCCGCAGGCGCCGAGCAACAGGCACAGGGTTAACACACTGAGTGGCGGCTTCATAAATCGATCATTCACTGGTAAGGGCCGTGACCGGGTCGAGTCGGGCAGCTTTGCGGGCCGGCATGTAGCCGAAGACAACACCGGTGACCAGGGCGCAGCCGAAGGCGCCCAGCACCGCTATCAGAGAGAAGGCGACTGCGACTTCGCTGAAAATCAGCACGCCACCGACGATCAGCGCCAGGGCAATCCCGGTGAGGCCGCCCACCACCGAGAGCATCACCGCTTCGGTGAGGAACTGGCGCAGGATGTCGCGCTGGCGGGCACCGGTGGCCATGCGGATACCGATCTCCCGGGTACGTTCGCGCACGGTCATGAGCATGATGTTCATCACACCGATCCCGCCCACCAGCAGCGAAATCGCGGCAATCGAGCCGAGCATCAGCGACAGGGTGTTTTGCGTGCGTGCCTCGGCCTGGATCATCGCCGCGTTGTTGGTCAGTTCGAAATCGTGCTTGCCGTCGTGCAGGCGCAACATCAGTTGCTCGATGGCTTTTTCGGTTTCCTTGACCTTACGCGCGTCCGCGGCGGCGATGGCGATGTACTCCGGGTTGTGAGTACCGAACAGGCGCACGCTCGCGGCGGAGTAGGGGATGGCGATGCGGTCGTCGCTGTCGGAGTCGCCGGAGCTGGCGCCTTTTTCCGCGAGTACGCCGACCACCTGGAAGGGCACGTTTTCGATCAGGATGTACTGGCCGATCGGGTTGGCCACGTCCTTGAGCAGCTTGGTCCGCACCTTGTGCCCGATCACCGCGACGGCGGCGGCGTTCTGCTCATCGGCGTGGGTGAAGTAGCTGCCTTCGACCACCGGCCAGTTGAAAATCGCCGGGAAGTTGGTGTCGTTGCCACCGACGTAGCTCAAGTGATCGAGGTTGCCATAGCGCACCCCGGCCTCCTGGCCGTTGACCGGCATGATCCGCATCACCTGGGGCAGGCTGGCAATCGCCGCGACCTCATCGAGGGTGACGATGCCCATCGGCGTGCGCGGGTTGGGGGCCGAGCCGCTGAGGTAAATGATGTTGGAACCGAATGCGCCCATCTGCGCCATCACCTGGCGCTTGCTGCCTTCGCCCACGGCCAGCATCACCACCACCGAGGCGACGCCGATGATGATGCCGAGCAAGGTAAGCGCGGTACGAAACCTGTTTATCCACATCACCCGCCACGCCGCATGCACGGCATCGACCAATTCGCCTTTCCACGCGCCTGTCGCTTCGGCGCCTTCACTCAAGCGCTTGCGCAGGTCGACGGCTTGTAGCGCACCGGGTGTGGCCGAATTTTGCGCGCTCGGGTTTTCGTCGGCGCTGTCGCTGATGATCAGGCCGTCGCGGATCTCGATGATGCGCTTGGCCCGGGCTGCCACTTCGCGGTCATGGGTGATGAGGATCACCACATGACCCTGGCTGGCTAGCTCGTCAAGCAAGGTCATGACCTCGGCGCCGCTGTGGCTGTCGAGCGCGCCGGTGGGTTCGTCGGCAAGGATGATGTGGCCGCCGTTCATCAGGGCGCGGGCAATCGACACCCGTTGCTGTTGACCGCCGGAGAGTTGGTGCGGACGGTTGCCGGTGCGCGAGGCCAGGCCGAGGCGGTCGAGCAGGGCGGCGGCGCGGGCGTGGCGTTCGGCGGTCGGTAAGCCTGCGTAGATGGCCGGCATCTCGACGTTTTCCTGGGCCGAACCGGACGCAATCAGGTGGTAACCCTGGAATACGAAACCGAAGGCTTCGCGGCGCAGCCAGGCCAGTTCGTCACTGTCCAGGGCCGCGACGTTCTCCCCGGCGAAGCGGTATTCGCCCGAGGTCGGGCGGTCGAGGCAGCCGAGGATGTTCATCAGCGTCGACTTGCCGGAACCGGAGGCGCCGACAATCGCCACGAATTCACCGGCATGGATCGACAGGTCGATGCCGCGCAATACGTGAACTTCAGGGGCGTCGCCACCGCCGTAGGCTTTACGGATTTCGTGCAGTTCGATCAAGGGCGTCCGCATTCAGCCGCCACTCCCGTCGACCGGGCCGATCAACAGGTGATCGCCTTCCTGCAGGCCATCGAGGATCTGTACCCGCAGGCGGTCACTGATACCGGTACGCACGTTGCGCTGCTCGATGCTGCCATTGCTGGCGACCACTTGTGCGGTCTGCAGGTCTGCCTGCGCGCCGGCCCGCAGGGCAGCGATGGGCGCGGTGAGTACGTTCTGCGCCTGATTGGCGACGAAAAATACCTGGGTGGTCATTTCCGCCATCAAGGCGTTGTCAGCGTTGTCGACGTCCAGCAACACGGTGTACAGCACCACGCGGGCACTCCCGCTTTTGCTGGTGCTGGCGGGGCTGCCGCCGCCCTGGCTGGTCTGGTCCAGTGGTTTGGGCGGGACGGGGAGGATTTGCCGCACGGTGCTGGTCCAGCGCCGGGTGCCGCCGCTCAGGGTGGTGAACCAGGCGTGCATGCCGGGTTTGACGTGACCGATGTCGGCCTCCGAAACCTCGGCCCACACGGTCATTGGCGACAGTTTGGCGATGCGCAGGATCAGCGGCGTCTGCTGCTGGGCGTTGAGGGTCTGGCCGACCCGGGCATCCAGCGCCACCACGGTGCCGGCCATCGGCGCATAAATCCGCGTGTAGCCCAACTCGGCCTGATCGCTGCGCAGGCTGGCTTCGGCCTGGCGGATCTGCGCCTGGAACATGTCGATGCGCGCCTGGGTCGCGCGCAATTCGGCCTGGGCGGTCTGCACGTCTTCTTCACGGGTGGCACCGCCGGCGGCGAGGTTCTGTTGGCGCTGGTATTTCTGTCGGGCCAGTTCGTGTTGCGCCCGTTGTTCCTGCAGCTGCGCCTTGAGGTTTTCGATGGAGAAGCGCCCGGCGTCGAGTTTGGCCTGTTGCGTGGACGGGTCGATTTCCACCAGCAACTGGCCTTCCTTGACCAGGTCGCCGACTTCCACATGGATCTTGTGGATTTGCCCGGAAGCCTGGGCGCCGACATCGACATAGCGCCGCGGTTGCAGGGTGCCCAATGCCGTGACGCTGCTTTCAATGTCGGCGCGGCTGACCTGGACGGTGGCAAACCGGTCGCGGCCCGGCGGGATGAACTGCCAGGCGGCGACGGCGATGACGGGGATCAGGCAGAGTGCTGCAAACACGACACGTCGGGTTTGTCGGGAACGTTTCATTCGGGGTTCCGGCCAAAGGAAATCGGCCCGTCGTTCAGCGGCGCAGGCGGGCAGAGACGGGGAGCTGTCCTGTAAACGATGAGCCGGGCGCAGAATTTAGCCGACAACACGACCCTTTGTAGGAGCGAGCTTGCTCGCGATGGCATCAAGGACAACGCGTTGATCCAGACAGCACGCGTTATCGTTGACGTCCATCGCGAGCAAGCTCGCTCCTACACAGGGGGCGTGACTAAATGCCCGGCAAATTGAAGCAGTACTTTAAATCTATATGAGAATTACTATAAATTACGCTGCTCAAACTGCCACTATCGTGCCATTGCGTAATTCAGCGGGCGCCGAAACGGCTCAAGGACAGAAACCGCACCCCCGTGCGGACGGGAGTCATGTTGGAAAACTACTATCGCGAGCTGGTGTGTTTCCTGAACGCCAGGCTGGGCAACCGCCAGGTGGCCGAAGATGTGGTTCATGACGCTTATCTGCGCGTGCTGGAACGGACCAGCGACGCGCCGATCGAGCAGCCCCGCGCCTTCCTTTATCGCACCGCATTGAACCTGGTCATCGATGACCACCGCCGCAATGCCTTGCGTCGCGCCGAGCCGCTGGATGTGCTCGACAGCGAAGAACGCTACTTCACGCCTTCACCGCACAAGGTCCTCGATCACGGCCAGCGCCTGGACATGCTCCAGCGTGCCTTGGCGGAGTTGCCGCGGCTGTGCCGCGAGAGTTTCCTGTTGCGCAAGATCGAGGGCCTGTCCCATCCACAGATCGCCGAGCAACTGGGCATTTCCCGTGCACTGGTCGAAAAGCACATCGTCAATGCCATGAAGCATTGCCGTGTGCGGATGCGCCAGTGGGAAGGCCATTGAGCCTTCAGATTCATCAAGCCTCGTTAAATTTTGTTTCATTGTCCTCGTTCCTACTCAACAGACGACCTGTTGTGCGGCCCAAGGCCTGTCAGGTCACTTAGGTTCAATGCCCCGCTATTGAGGGGAACATCCAGAGGACACTGGAAATGACACAGGCAATTGCATCGCCCCTCGTTCACGACCTGATCGGCGTCGGATTCGGCCCGTCGAACCTGGCACTGGCCATCGCGCTGCAAGAGCGCGGGGCGAGCCAGGGTGACCTGGATGTGCTGTTCCTCGACAAGCAGGCTGACTACCGCTGGCACGGCAACACCCTGGTGACCCAGAGCGAATTGCAGATTTCCTTCCTCAAGGACCTGGTGACCCTGCGCAATCCGACCAGCCCTTACTCGTTCGTCAATTACCTCAAGGCCCACGGGCGCCTGGTGGACTTCATCAACCTGGGCACCTTCTATCCGTGCCGCATGGAGTACAACGACTACCTGCGCTGGGTCGCCGGGCAGTTCACTGCGCAAAGCCGTTACGGCGAAGAAGTGCTGACCATCGAGCCGGTGCTGCACAACCATCAGGTCGAGGCGTTGCGGGTGATTTCCCGCGATGCGAGCGGGCATCAGCATGTGCGCACCACCCGTTCGGTGGTGGTCAGCGCCGGCGGCACGCCGCGTATTCCCGAGGTGTTCAAGGCGCTCAAGGATGACGGCCGGGTGTTCCACCATTCCCAGTACCTGGCGCAGATGGCCAAACAGCCGTGCGTGGACAACCGGCCGATGAGCATCGCAATCATCGGTGGCGGGCAGAGTGCGGCAGAGGCCTTCATCGATTTGAACGACAGCTTCCCGTCGGTGCAGGTGGACATGATCCTGCGCGGCTCGGCACTGAAGCCGGCCGACGACAGCCCCTTCGTCAACGAAGTGTTCTCGCCGGAGTTCACCGACCTGGTGTTCCAGCAGCCTGACAGCGAACGCGAGCGTCTGGTGAACGAGTACCACAACACCAACTACTCGGTGGTGGACATCGATCTGATCGAGCGCATCTACGGCATCTTCTACCGGCAGAAAGTCTCGGGCATCGCCCGCCATGCGTTCCACACGCTGACCACTCTCTCAAAAGCCACAGCCAACGAACGCGGCATCGATCTGGTGCTGCGCAACAACGCCACCGGTGAAGTCTCGGTGCGTCACTACGACGCCGTGGTTCTGGCCACCGGTTACGAGCGGCAGATGCACCGCAAACTGCTGGCACCGCTGGAAGAGTACCTGGGCGATTTCGAGGTCGATCGCAACTACAGACTGATCACCGACGAGCGCTGCAAGGCCGGCCTCTACATGCAGGGCTTCTGCCAGGCCAGCCACGGCTTGAGCGACACCTTGCTGTCGATCCTGCCGATTCGCGCCGATGAGATTGCCGCTTCACTGTATGAGCATGGCAAGCATCGCGGGCATGGCCGGTCGGTGGTGGATTTGTTGCTGGCCACGGCCAGCTGAGTTGTTCGGTGGCTGCAAGGTCCTCTTCGCGAGCAAGCCCGCTCCCACAATTGATCTGCGAACACAGGTCAAAATGTGGGAGCGGGCTTGCTCGCGAAGGGGCCATCACAAACACCACCAGATTTGATTCCTGAACCCTTCCTGAAGAACCCCGCATTTCCCCCGGCAAGCTTTTGTAACGGGTTTACTCTCCAAACATCGGGGCGTAAGCTTCGCGCGTTTTCATCCATTACGGAGACCCACAGTGGGTACTTGTTCGAGTGACAGTTGTCGGCCGGTCTCGGTAACCGGCATTTTCTCGGCAAGATAACGCGCAGTCTCCTGTGCCGTTGTCTCGCCGACAAGCGAGCAGCGGCATCCTGATCATGGCCAGTCCTGGCCGTGTCCCGACGTCCCTCTCATCGACGCTGAACAGAGCGTGGTTTCGACTTTTCCTGTCGTGGCCGCCGCCCTATCGACACGCCTGTCATTCGTGACCGGCGCGCCAGGCCTTGCTTTGCCGGTCGTTCCGGCGGAACAGGCGTGGACTTGCCTGCTCGACGGTTTCCCGGCTGACCAAAGGGGCACCAGCCATGAAACTTACCCTCAAGGAATTCTTCGCAGGTTTCCTGCGTACCCGCCACATCGCCCGGCACTTCCGTCGCCTGGCGTTGCTGGAAACCTTCACCGACACCACGGTCAGCCGTGAAGTCCCACCGACCCTGGCGCAAACCCTGGTGGCTGCTGCCGGTAGCGACACGGGTCAATTGCTCAACAATCTGGGCAGTCACACCGATGGCTTGAGCGAGCATGAAGCCGATGCCCTGCGCGAGCAATTGGGCCTCAATGAAGTCGAGCACGAACAACCGCTGCCCTGGTGGACGCACCTGTGGCACTGCTACAAAAACCCGTTCAACCTGCTGCTGACGCTGCTGGCGGTCATCTCGTGGCTGACCGAAGACATGAAAGCTGCCATCGTGATTTTCTCCATGGTGGTGCTCTCGACCTTGCTGCGCTTCTGGCAGGAAACCAAATCCAACCAGGCCGCCGATGCTCTCAAGGCCATGGTCAGTAACACTGCCACGGTGATGCGCCGGGACCTTGAGGACCTCAGCGCGCAGCGCATCGAGTTGCCGATCAGGTTTCTGGTGCCGGGCGATCTGATCGTGCTGTCTGCCGGTGACATGATTCCCGCCGATTGCCGGGTGCTCAGTGCCAAGGACCTGTTCGTCAGCCAGGCGGCCATGACCGGTGAATCGATGCCGGTGGAAAAATTTCCCCGTCAGCAGGACCGCGACACACTCAACCCCCTGGACCTGGAAAACATCCTGTTCATGGGCACCAACGTGGTGTCCGGCACGGCCATGGCGGTGATTCTCACCACCGGTAACAGCACCTATTTCGGCGCCCTGGCCCAGCGGGTCGGCGCCACTGACCGGGCACCGACCTCGTTCCAGACCGGGGTCAACAAAGTCAGCTGGCTGTTGATCCGCTTCATGTTCGTGATGGCGCCGCTGGTGCTGTTCATCAACGGTTTCACCAAGGGCGACTGGACCGAAGCGCTGCTGTTCGCGCTGTCGATTGCCGTGGGCCTGACCCCGGAAATGCTGCCGATGATCGTCACCTCGACCCTGGCCAAGGGCGCGGTGTTCCTGTCGCGCAAAAAAGTCATCGTCAAACGTCTCGACGCCATCCAGAACTTCGGCGCCATGGACGTGTTGTGCACCGACAAGACCGGCACCCTGACCCAGGACAGAATCTTCCTGGCGCGCAACGTCGATGTCTGGGGCAATGACTCCGATGACGTGCTGGAAATGGCCTACCTCAACAGCTACTACCAGACCGGCCTGAAAAACCTGCTGGATGTGGCGGTGCTCGAACACGTCGAAATCCATCGTCAATTGAAAGTCGGCACGGCGTTTCGCAAGGTCGACGAGATTCCGTTCGACTTCACCCGTCGTCGCATGTCGGTGGTAGTCGCCGAGCGCGATCAACCGCACCTGCTGGTCTGCAAGGGCGCGGTGGAAGAGGTGCTGGCGGTCTGCTCGCGGGTGCGTCACGGCGAAGTCGATGAAGCCTTGACCGAAGAGTTGCTGGCGCGCATTCGACAGGTCACGGCCACGTTCAACGCCGAGGGCTTGCGTGTCGTGGCGGTAGCGGCACGGCCGATGAGTGAAGGACGCGACACCTACAGCCTGGCCGATGAGCAGGCACTGACGCTGATCGGTTACGTGGCGTTCCTCGACCCGCCCAAGGAAAGCACTGCGCCGGCGCTCAAGGCGTTGGCGGCCCACGGCGTGGCGGTGAAAGTGCTGACCGGCGACAACGAACTGGTGACTGCGAAAATCTGCCGCGAAGTCGGCCTGGAACAGCAAGGCCTGCTGATGGGCAACGACATCGAACGCATGACGGATGCCGAGTTGGCGAAAGCCGTGGAAACCACCAACGTCTTCGCCAAACTGACGCCCTCGCACAAGGAACGCATCGTCCGCCTGCTCAAGGGCAACGGCCATGTGGTCGGTTTCATGGGCGACGGCATCAACGATGCCCCGGCCCTGCGCACCGCCGACATCGGTATTTCCGTGGACAGCGCCGTGGACATCGCCAAGGAAGCGGCCGACATCATCCTCCTGGAAAAAAGCCTGATGGTGCTGGAGGAGGGCGTGCTGGAAGGCCGCCGGACCTTCGCCAACATGCTCAAGTACATCAAGATGACCGCCAGTTCGAACTTCGGCAACGTGTTCTCGGTGCTGGTGGCCAGTGCGTTCATTCCATTCCTGCCGATGCTGCCGATGCACCTGCTGGTGCAGAACCTGCTCTATGACATTTCGCAGATCGCCATCCCGTTCGATAACGTCGATGACGAAATGCTCAAGCAACCGCAGCGCTGGCAGCCGGCGGATGTCGGGCGCTTCATGCTGTTTTTCGGGCCGATCAGTTCGATCTTCGACATCACGACGTTCGCCTTGATGTGGTACGTGTTCGATGCCAACACCCCGGATCACCAGACCCTGTTCCAGTCTGGCTGGTTCGTGGTCGGGCTGCTGACCCAGACACTGATCGTGCACATGATCCGCACGCCGAAGATCCCGTTCGTGCAGAGCCGCGCGGCCATGCCGTTGCTGGTGATGACCGGACTGATCATGGCCGTGGGGATTTTCCTGCCGATGGGACCGCTGGCGCATTACTTCAAGCTGCAGGCGTTGCCGTCGCTGTATTTCGTGTTCCTGCCGGTGATCCTGCTGGCGTACATGGCGCTGACCCAGGCGGTGAAAGGGTTCTACATTCGCCGATTTGGCTGGCAATAAGGCCGCAGTACAACAATGCCCTTGTGGGAGCGGGCTTGGTCCGGGCGGCGTTCCGACGAAAGCGGTGGGTCAGTCAATGATGATGGTGACTGATACATCGCATTCGCGAGCAAGCCCGCTCCCACAAGGGGTTGTGTGTTTTTCAAGGAGTTCATCATGCAAGCCATCAACAACCTCAACCTGACTTCGCTGCTCGACACCCTGGTCAGCCTCAGCGCGGCGTTCATCCTCGGTGGCCTGATCGGTTTCGAGCGTCAGTATCGGCAGCGCACCGCCGGCCTGCGCACCAATGTGCTGGTGGCGGTGGGCGCGGCGATTTTCGTCGACATGGCCAACCGTCTCGGCGGGGCCGAAGGTGCTGTGCGGGTCGTGGCGTATGTGGTCTCCGGTATCGGCTTTCTCGGTGCCGGGGTGATCATGCGTGAAGAGGGCAATGTGCGCGGCCTCAATACCGCCGCGACCCTCTGGACCTCGGCTGCAGTCGGTGCCTGCGCCGGTGCCGATCTGCTGGCCGAAGCGTTGCTCGGCACGCTGTTCGTGCTCGCGGCCAACACCTTGCTGCGGCCGATCGTCAACAATATCAACCGTCAGCCGCTGGATGTGATTTCGGCGGAAGTCACCAACATCGTCTATGTGATCGCCCGGCGTACGCAGCAAAAAACCGTGCTGGCCTTGCTCGAAGCCGAGCTGGAGCGCAGCAACTATCCGGCCAGCGATGTCGATGTGCATGCCTTTGGTACGGATGAAATTGAAATCGAAGCCACCCTGGCGACCACCTCCGTCGATGGCGATGAACTGGATGCGCTGGTGGCGCGGATTTCGATGTCGACCCTGGTGGTGCAGGCGTTCTGGAGTCCGAGTACCACGGAGTAAAGGCCAGGGTTTCAGGGGCGAAGTGCGCTTGCGTTTCCAAGGCAAGAGTCAGATTAACCTGCATTGATTTAGGAATATTCCTACATAAACCTGGGGAGGTCTTCCGTAGGCTTTGCGACCTCTTGAAACCGACATCCTTTTGGAGGTCTCCTTGCCGAACAAATCCTTGCGCATCCTGATCGCCGATGCGCAGCACTTCAACCGCCTGCGGATCGAGCGGCAGTTCAACCAGCTCGGCTACTTTTGGGTGGCACCGGTGCAGAGCTTCGACGAACTCCTTCCATTGGTGGAGTACGGTTGCGAGCCTCTGGATCTGGTGCTCGTCAATGGGGCGATGACCAACGGAGCGCTGGACCTGTTCAATTTCCTTGCCGACAACCCGCAGGTTCGTCACGGTTTTATCTTCAATGAACAACAGGCACCGTTGTCGCCAGCCCCGGGCAAAGTCCAGGTCAGCCAGGCCGCTGTACCTGACCTGGCGTCAATCACGCAATTGATGAGCGCCGTCGATCGTCCGCTACCGTTCGTCGGAACTGTCATTTCTGTCAGGTAGCCCCTCCCAGCCTTCCATGCCATTGTCTATGCGCAGCGTTGTGCCCAGCCGCTGCGGTGCCTGGAGGGCATTTTTTTGCCCGATCGTGTTGTTTTGCACGGGAGTTGTCATGAAGTCAGCATTGATTGTGGAAGATCATCCGGTGGTTCGCTCCATGATCAAACTCGTACTCAAGGGTGAAGGATTCACGCAAATTTACGAAGCCTCCCGTGGCGATCAGGTGTTGTCGCTGATCCGGGAGCATCAACCGGATGTCGTGTTGCTTGACCTGGGTCTTCCCGGTGTGGCGGGGCTTGAGGTGATGGACCGCATCAAGGCCGAAAACACACAATGTCGCGTAGTGGTGTTCACCTCGCTGGAGGCCGAGTTCTATCAGGACCGCTGCATGCGGGCCGGGGCTGTTGCCTATGTTTCCAAGAGCAAGGACCTGGATGACTTGAAGGCCGCGGTGAGTTCGGTGATGGCCGGCTACACCTATTTCGCCCAGATCCCCTCGAGTTCCGTATCGATAGGGGATTTGCAACGCAGTGAAAAACAGTTGATCGACAAACTCTCCAATCGTGAGTTGACCATTCTGCAGTATCTGGCCCGGGGCTCGAAAAACCTGGAAATCGCCGAGATCATGCACCTGAGCTACAAGACCGTCAGTACCTACAAGACCCGACTCATCCTCAAGCTCAACGTGAACTCGTCGGTGCACTTGAGGGATTTCGCCCTGCGCAATCATTTGATCTGAATGAACGCTCTCAGGCGATTGGCTGGTTGGGTGCTGACGGGCCTTCTTCTATGGTCATCGACGGTCTGTGCACAACAGCCGTTGACCCTGTTGGGACGCTCGAGTGCCGAAGGTCTGAGTGTCGGGTGGTCGGAAGCCGAGCAGCGCTGGCTACAACAAAAGGGCCGATTGGTGCTGGCTGTTTCGACGCCGGATTATCCCCCTTTCGAGTTCAATACGGCGGGCAAGGTGTTCGAAGGCGTGACAGCCGATTACGCCGGATTGCTCGAACAAATGTTGAACGTCGACATTGAGGTCGAATGTTATCCGTCGCGGGCCGATGCGGTGCAGGCCATCAAGGAAGGGCGGGCAGACCTGCTGGGAACGGCCAATCGATTTGAAGCCGAGGATCCACAGCTGCAGATGTCCAGCGCCTACGCGGTCGATCAGCCGGTGCTGGTCACGCGTTCCGATTTCCCTCCGGTACTCGACCCGACACTGGCCGGCAAGCGGCTGGTGATGCTGTATCACTACCTGCCCGAATACAGCGTGCAACAGTTCTATTCCAAGGCGCAGGTCCAGCTGTTTCCCTCGACACTGGCGGCGATGGGCGCCGTGGCATTCGGCCAGGCCGATGTCTATCTGGGCGATGCGATCAATGCCCATTACCTGATCAGCAGGAACAACCTGAGCAACGTGCGCCTGACGGACTTCTCGCCCATGGAATCCGGGCGTTTTGCCTTTGCGATGACCCGCGACAACGTTTCGCTATTGCGCATCGTCAACAAGGCGCTGGCGGCCATCACCACCCATGAACAAATGAATATCCTGCGTCGTTGGGGAGCAAACGGGGCATCTATCCCGGGCGCCGAGTCATTGCAATTGAGCGTGGCCGAACAGCGCTGGCTCGAACGCCACCCGCGGGTGAGGGTGGCGATCAACGAAAACATTCCGCCGATTACATTCATCGACAGCGAAGGCAAATTTCGCGGTATCGGCGTCGATGTGCTGACCAAAATCAGTTCGCGTACCGGGCTGCAATTTGACATCCGGAGCGTGAAGTCGGTGGCCGAAATGATGACCGGCATCTCCAGCGGAGAGATCGATGTGCTGGCCGGTATCGGCCTCAGTTCCCTGCGTGACGACGAACTGCTGTTCACCCGGGCGTTTCTGAGCAGCCCTTCGGTGCTGGTGACCCGCGCAGCCGCGGGCAGCCCCAGGACACTGGATGACATGGCGGGAAAAACCCTGGCGCTGACCCGGGGCAACGTTGTCGGCGAGTACATTCGCCAGCATTACCCGTTGATCCGGCTGATGGATGCACCACTGTCGACGGACGCCATGGAAATGGTCGCCCAGGGCAAGGCCCAGGGCGGTATCAACTCGCTGATCAGCGCCCGTTACCTGATTTCCCGGCAGTATCGCGATCGCCTGCAAGTGACCAGCACCGTGGGCACCCACCCCGCCCGAAGCACCCTGGCAACCAGTCGCGAGGCTACCGAACTGCATTCGATTCTGGACAAGGCGCTGTTGAGCATCCCTCCCGAAGAGATCGACGAGCTGACCCAGCCCTGGCGCTATGACTCGATGGTCGAGCAGAGCTACTGGCTGCGACACCGCCAGGCGATCGTGCAGGCTTTTGCGGTGGCGGGTGTCTTGCTGTTGCTCGCGTTGGCCGGGATCGTCTGGCAGCGGCGGCAGATTCGCCAGCGTCAGCAGTTGCTCGGGCAACTGCAGGAAGCCAAGGACGCGGCGGACGACGCCAACCGGGCCAAGACCACGTTCCTGGCCACCATGAGCCATGAAATCCGTACGCCGATGAACGCATTGATCGGCATGCTCGAACTGGCGTTGAAACGGGCCGATGAAGGGGAGACCGACCGCGCCGCCATCGAGGTGGCATCCAATGCCGGACAACAATTGCTGGATTTGATCGGCGACATTCTGGACGTCGCCCGGATCGAGTCCGGGCATTTGTCGCTGGCGCCGGAGCGGGTCAATCTGCACGCGCTGGTGACGTCGGTCTGCCGGGTTTTCGAAGGGCTGGCGATGCAGAAGAATCTGCAGTGGCGGGTCGAACTCGACGAACACAGTGACCGCGACGTGATGCTCGATCCCACGCGCTTCAAACAAGTGCTGTCCAACCTGCTGAGCAATGCGATCAAGTTCACCCGTGAAGGCCGGGTGAGCCTGACGCTGCGCGTGCAGCCTCAAGCCCCGGAGCATCTTGCCGTCAGCGTACGGATCGAGGACAGCGGCATCGGTATCAGCGCTTTCGACCAGCAACGCCTGTTCAGCCCTTTCGTGCAGGCGGGCAACAGTCAGCAGACCGCCCGGCAAGGTTCCGGCCTGGGCCTGGTGATCAGTCGTACCCTGTGCGAAACGATGGGCGGCCATTTGCAGCTCGACAGTGAGCTCGGGCGCGGGACGCGGGTGGATATCAGCCTGGTGCTGCCTGCCCTGCAAGCATTACCCGCAGGGGGGATGGCCCAGGATCCGGCGCAGCTCACGACCCGGGTGTTGTCGATTCTGGTGGTCGACGATTATCCCGCCAATCGCCTGTTGCTCTCGCGGCAACTGAGCTACCTGGGCCATCATGTGGTGCTGGCCGAAGACGGGGCCCTTGGGCTTGAACAGTGGCGCGCAGGTGGGTTCGATCTGGTCATTACCGACTGCAACATGCCGGTGCTCAGTGGATATGAACTGGCGGGCGCGATACGTGAGCAAGAGCAGGTGCAGGGGCTATCGTCGACGCTGATACTGGGCTTTACCGCCAATGCGCAGGCCGAAGAGAAGGCCCGTTGTCAGGCGGCGGGCATGGATGATTGCCTGTTCAAACCGATCCGCCTGGTGGATTTGCAGGCGTGGCTGGCCCAGCGGTTTTCCAGCGCCCCCTTAGCGCCAACTGACGGCCATGGCTTCGCCGAGTTCGATTTGAGTGGGCTGGAGCGCTATGCGGATTCGGACCGCGAGCTGATCGATCAACTGATGCACGATCTGGCGCTGAGCAATCGCGAGGACCGCGTGCATTTGCTGGCCTTGCACGCCGGCGACAATCGTTCCGGATTGCAGGATCTGGCACACCGGATCAAGGGCGGGGCACTGATGGTGCGAGCGCTTGGCCTGGTCGAGTGTTGCGAACGACTGGAGCGGGCGTGCCATGACGGCCGTGCGGCACTGGTCGACGACGCCGTCGACCAGTTGCAGCAAGCCATGACCCGCCTGGACCAAAGTATCGGGCAGGGTTGAGGCTCAATCCCAGCTCGGTGCGATGCCTTTGGGGCTGGTCAACCGGTGGCCGCGATCCAGCGTTGCGATCAGCGCCATGTCGGCCTCGCTCAAGGTCAGCTCGCGCGCCTTCAAGTTGCTTTCGAGATTGGCCTGCCGAGTGGAAGACGGGATCACTGCGTAACCCGACTGCATGGCCCAGGCCAGGGTGACCTGAGCCGGCGTCGCTTGCAGGCGTTCGGCGATCTGCTGGATGAGCGGGTCGTTGAGAACTTCACCGTAAGCCAGGGTCATGTATGAAGTAATGCCGATGCCCTGGCTCTGCGCGAACGCGACGACGTTGCGGTTTTGCAGGTACGGGTGCAGTTCGATCTGGTTGGTAGCGATGTGCTCGGCACCGATGGCCGCTATCGCTTGCTGCATCAGGTCGATGGTGAAGTTGGACACGCCGATCTGTCGGGTCAGGCCCAGGCGCTTGGCTTCGAGCAGGGCGCCCATAAACGTTTCGACTGGCACCTGATCTTCCGGCGACGGCCAGTGGATCAGGGTCAGGTCCAGGTAATCGGTCTGCAGTTTGCTCAGGCTTTCCTTCAGGCTGTCGATCAGGCGATCGCCGGCCAGGTTGGCGACCCAGATCTTGCTGGTGATGAACAGCTCTTCACGGGCAATGCCGCTGGCAGCGATGGCTTCGCCGACGTCGGCTTCGTTCTCGTAGATTTGTGCGGTATCGATCACCCGGTAGCCAAGCGCCAGGCCGGTGCTCACCGAATCGATGACCACCTGGCCTTGCAAACGAAACGTACCCAGGCCGAAGGCGGGAATGGACATTGATGACTCCAGAGGTTGCAGTGGGAATGGGCGGCAGTATCCGCGCCTGCATCCGTGAGAAAAACCGCTGGAGCGGCAAAGCAATGTTTACCGGAAATCATGAATCACCTGCAGTTTTCGGCATTGATGATGTTTGTGCCGGCCTCTTCGCGAGCAAGCCCGCTCCCACAGGGGGAATGCATTGCAAATGTGGGAGCGGGCTTGCTCGCGAAGATGGCGACTCGGTCCAAAGCCTTACCTGCGGCCCCTAAGCAATATCACTACGGCTGAATTCCTCCCCAAGAAAATCGATCAACGTGCGCACCGAAGGCAGCAACCCCCGACGTGAGGGAAAGATTGCATGGATGACTCCGCTTTTCGGTGTCCAGCCCGGTACCAGCTCCACCAGTTGGCCGGCGGCAATTTCGTCGCGCACCACCACACTGGGCAGGTGCACGATGCCGATCCCGGCGACCGCTGCATGGCGCAAGGCCAACAGATCGTCGGTGACCATTCTCGGGGCGTGACGAATCATTGCCGTGCTGCCATCGGCGCCAAACAGTTCCCACTGATATTCGCGCTGCGCCGCACCCCAATGCAGGCTCGGCAAGCCGCTGAGGTCGGCCGGGGAGGCCGGAGTCGACAGGCGCGATAAAAAGGCCGGGCTGCCGACCACGCTCTGGGTGCTGTTGCCCAGTACCTTCATCACCATGTCGGTGTTTTCCAGCGGTGGAAAGCGTACCCGCAACGCAATATCGAAGCCTTCGTGAATCAGGTCGACCCGGCGATTGGTGCTCTCGATGAACAATTCCACCAACGGGTACTTGAGCATGTAGCGGGTCAGCATCGGCCCGACCCAGGAATTGAGCAGCGCCGTCGGGCAACTGACACGCACCAGGCCCTGAGGCTCGGAGCGGTTGCGTTCGATCAGTTCGGCGGCGCTTTCCGCCTCCACCCGCATGGCCAGACAGCGCTGGTAGTAGGCCTGGCCGATTTCCGTCAAGGAGCAATGCCGGCTGGTGCGGTGCAGCAGGCGCACACCCAGTCGCTCTTCGAGTTCGGCAATGCGTCGGCTGAGCTTGGACTTGGGCATGTCCAGTGCCCGGCCCGCCGCCGCAAAACCGTGATGTTCCACCACCTGGGTGAAGTAGTAGAGGGTGTTGAGGTCTTCCACCATCGTTCTCCAAATAGAACGCTAAAGCCGATTTTCACAGTCTAGCGCAGCAAAGGTCACGGTTTTAAGCTTTGTCCATGGCTTCACTCACCTCATCAGGAGACACCATGAAAAACATCATCGGTATCTACACCAGTCCACGGACCCATTGGGTTGGCGACGGTTTTCCGGTTCGCACGCTGTTTTCCTACGACAACCTGGGCAAACACATCAGCCCGTTCCTGATGCTGGATCATGCCGGCCCCGCTGAATTCACCCCGACCACCGAACGGCGTGGCGTTGGTCAGCATCCGCATCGTGGCTTCGAAACCGTGACTATCGTTTACAAGGGCGAACTGGAGCATCGGGACTCCACCGGCAGTGGCGGCAAGATCGGTCCCGGTGACGTGCAATGGATGACGGCCGCCTCGGGCATCCTGCATGAAGAATTTCACTCCGAAGGATTCGCCAGGAGCGGTGGCACCCTGGAGATGGTGCAACTGTGGGTCAATCTGCCGGCCAGGGACAAGATGGCCGATCCCGGCTACCAGACGATCCTCGACCGCGACATCCCGAGCATCGCCTTGCAGGACAACGCCGGCATCCTGCGCCTGATCGCCGGTGAGTTCGATGGCCGCCAAGGCCCGGCACGCACCTTCACCCCGGTCGACGTGTGGGACATTCGTTTGAATGCCGGCAAGTTGCTCACCCTGGATCTGCATGAAGGGCGCAACACCGCACTGGTGGTTTTGCGTGGCACGGTTCAGGTCAATGGCCTGGAGCCGGTGCGCCAGGGGCAATTGGCCCTGTTCGATCGCAAGGGCGACCGGATGACCCTCGAAGCCAGCGAAGACGCGGTGGTGTTGTTGCTCAGCGGCGAGCCGATCGATGAACCGATCGTCGGTCACGGGCCATTCGTGATGAACACCGAGCAGGAAATCCACCAGGCCTTCGCCGACTTCCAGTCCGGTCGCTTCGGCCGGATGCACGCTTAACCCGCTCCGCTTCAACAACCCGCTCTACACAGGATGCGTAGGCCGGTCCGAGGCCAGGGATGGCTGTTGCCTGAAAGAAAGAGGAAACGCATATGAACACTGTTAATGCTGGCAACTTCGATGGCCAGAAACCCACCATCGATCCCAACGACGCCGCGATGCTGTTGATCGATCACCAGAGCGGACTGTTTCAGATCGTCAAGGACATGGATGTGCCACAACTGCGCGCCAACGCCATTGCCTTGGCCAAGGCCGCAACCCTGCTGAAGATGCCGGTGATCACCACGGCCTCGGTGCCGCAAGGGCCGAACGGGCCGTTGATTCCGGAAATCCACCAGGCTGCACCCCACGCGCAATACGTGGCGCGCAAAGGTGAAATCAATGCCTGGGACAACCCGGAGTTTCACGCGGCGGTCAAAGCCACCGGCAAGAAAACCCTGGTGATCGCCGGCACCTTGACCAGCGTGTGCCTGGCGTTTCCGTCCATCGCCGCCGTGCATGAAGGCTACAAGGTGTTCGCGGTGGTCGACGCTTCGGGCAACCACTCGAAACTGGCCACCGAGCTGACCGTGGCCCGCCTGGCCCAAGCCGGGGTAGTGCCGATCGACATCATGGCGACGCTCTCCGAGCTGCAAGGCTCGTGGAACCGCCCGGATGCCGAGCAGTGGGCCGCTGTCTACGCCCAGGCCATGCCGCATTATCAATTGCTGATCGAGAGTTACCTCAAGGCCCAGCAAGTGGCGAACGAACACGAAGTGCTGGACTCCCGGCGCTAACCGGTTACCCCCACGCCGACTTCCACTCGGCATCGATAACAAGCGAGGACTACTGCAATGACCACTTCCTACAAGCGTCTCGACAAGGACAACGCCGCCGTGCTGCTGGTGGATCATCAGACCGGCCTGCTGTCACTGGTACGCGACATCGATCCGGATCGATTCAAGAACAACGTGCTGGCCCTGGCCGACCTGGCCAAGTACTTCAAGCTGCCGACCATCCTCACCACCAGTTTCGAGACCGGTCCCAACGGTCCGTTGGTGCCCGAGCTCAAGGCCCAGTTCCCGGACGCGCCGTACATCGCCCGTCCTGGCCAGATCAACGCCTGGGACAACGAGGATTTCGTCAAGGCGATCAAGGCCACCGGCAAGAAACAACTGATCATCGCCGGTGTGGTGACGGAGGTGTGCGTAGCGTTCCCGGCGCTTTCGGCGCTGGCCGAAGGCTTCGATGTGTTCGTGGTCACCGACGCGTCCGGCACCTTCAATGAGCTGACCCGTGAATCGGCGTGGAGCCGCATGACCGCTCAGGGCGCGCAATTGATGACCTGGTTCGGCCTGGCCTGTGAACTGCACCGCGACTGGCGCAACGACATCGAAGGGTTGGCCACGCTGTTCTCCAACCATATTCCGGATTACCGCAACCTGATGACCAGCTACAGCACGCTGACCAACAGCAAGTAACCCAGCCAACACGCTTGCTCCTGTGGGAGCGGGCTTGCTCGCGAAGGCGGCGTGTCAGGGTTAGACAGTTGCTCCCACAGGTTTTTTTCAGTGTGTCCAGCCAGACGCGCTCATCCAGAGAAATCAATTGCTCCTACACTATGGCCAATCCGTGCGATCTTCGCGTTATTGGCCCTGGCTGGAGTTGCTTGATGCTGTCATTGCTCACTGAACACCCGCTGATCTGCGCAATGGCGCTGATCCTGATCGATCTTGGGTTGTGGTATTTGCTCAGTGCCCTTGGCATTGGGTGGAGGCTGTTGGTACGGGTGGTGATTTTTTCGTTGTTCAGCCTCCTGCTGTTCAATGAAGGCCTGAACCCGATGGAGCCACCGCCCTGGGCCGACAACGTACCCTTGCATCTGGCGGCCACCGGTTTGCAGATTGGCTGGTGGTTGTTCGGCGCGCGGACCCTGACCGTGCTGATCGGCGCGGTGATGATGCAGCGGGTCGGGCATACAGGGCGGTTGCTCCAGGATTTGCTCGGCGCGGTGATTTTCCTGATCGCGGTCATTGCCGCCTTGGCCTATGTACTCGATCTGCCGGTCAAGGGCGTGCTGGCGACGTCCGGTGCGTTGGCGATCATTGTCGGCCTGGCCTTGCAAAGTACCCTAAGTGACGTGTTTTCCGGGATCGTCCTGAACACCACCAAACCCTACCAACTGGATGACTACATCTCCATCGATGGCATGGAGGGCAAGGTGACCGATATCGACTGGCGCGCCACACGCCTGCAGACCTCCCAAGGCTGCATGGCAGTGATCCCCAACTCGTTGGCGGCCAAGGCCAAGATCATCAATTTCAGCAGGCCGAGCGATATGTTCGGCATTTCCGTCTCGTTGGAAGTGAGTCCGCACGCGAGGCCGAACACGGTGATCGATGCTTTGGAGCGGGCCATTCAAGGTTGTCGTGCGTTGCTCGATACACCGTCGCCAAGCGTCGGCCTGAAAACCGCCAGCAACACCGGAGCGGTCTACGAAATCAGCGGCTTTGTCGCGTCGATGGACGAGAAACGCTCAGTGCGCAACCAGCTGTACGACTTGGCCTATCGGCACTTGCAGGCATCCGGGGTCAATTTGTTGTCGAGCGTGGAGCCCAGCCCGCCGATCAACTCGACACGCAAACGGGCATTGCTGGATAGCTCGCCGATTTTCTCCACCCTGCGCCAGGAAGAGAAAGACACGTTCAGCCAGAACATGACCCTGCAAACCTTTCGCGCCGGGGAGGTGATCCTGGAAGCGGGGGAGGTCAGCAATCACCTGTTCATTATCGAGTCCGGCGTGATCTCGGTGACCTTGATGCGTCACGGAGCGCCATACGAATCCGGACGCATGGGGCCGGGGGAGGTGTTCGGCGAGGCGGGTATTCTTACCGACAGCGCACTGCCTGCGCAGTTTACCGCCAAGACATTCAGTGGCCTGTACCGCATCGAAAAGTCATACCTCAAACCGTGCCTGGATGCCCGTCACGATATCAACGATGCAATGACAGCCTTGCTCGATTATCGGCTGCAAAAAGCGAAAACCCTGACTCAGGACCTGCCGGTGGTGGTGGAGAAAAAGGGCTTCTTGCGGTGGTTGCGCAATCGGGTGTGAATGGCCGCTGCGCGGATCGCGAGGAGTTCTCGGATAGCCCTTTCTTTCAAGGAGGCACCGCCAGTGGCCTCCTCGACTTTTGAAATATTGGCTATTTGTGTAAACCGGCTGCGGGACTAACGTAGTCACACACTCACTTGCCCTGGAGCACGCTATGAAACCCCGTATCGATTTCTACACTGCCTCGCCTGATGCCCTCAAAGCGATGATCGCGTTGGAAACAGCGGTTTCGAAATTGCCGCTGGAAAAAAACCTGATCGAACTGGTCAAGCTGCGTGCCTCGCAAATCAACGGCTGCGCCTTCTGCATCGACATGCACACCGCCGATGCGATCAAGGGCGGTGAAACCCCGCGCCGCCTGTTCGCCGTGACAGCCTGGCGCGAAGCACCGTTCTTTACCGAGCGCGAACGCGCTGCGCTGCTCTGGACCGAATCCCTGACCCAACTCAGCCTGACCCACGCTCCGGATGAAGACTACGAAGTGGTCAGCGCCCAGTTCTCGCCCAAGGAAATGGTCGACCTGACCGTGGCCATCAGCACCATCAACAGCTGGAACCGTCTGGCCGTAGGCTTTCGCAAAACGCCTCAGGCCTGACCCGCACAAGCATCAATGCGCATCGGCGCTCGGTGCGGCCGGTGGTTGCACCTTGCGCATCAAGGGCACCATCGCCGTGGCGATGATGAAACAGACCATGATCATCAAGAACGCGTCGCCGTAGGTTTGCGTCTGCGCTTCGCGGTAGGTCAACAACCAAAGCTGGTGCAGGCTGGCGGTGACCCCGGTGTCACCGCTCTGGCCGAGGGCGGCGAAGTTGTTGCCGACCTGTGACAGCCATTGGTTGAGCGCCTCGTTGGTGCTGTTGAGGTTCTCCGCCAACCGGGTGAAATGCAGGTTGGTGCGGTCATTGAGAATGGTCGCGCACGCGGCGATGCCGATAGCCCCACCCAGGTTGCGCATCAGATTGAACAACCCCGACGCATGTTTAAGCCTTGCCGGCGCCAGGCCGCCAAGGGTCAGCGTCACGGTGGGCGGCACCGCCAGTTGCTGGGCAATCCCGCGCAAGGCTTGCGGTAGCATCAATTCCCTGGCCCCCCAGTCATGGGTGATCGGGCTGAAATCCCACATCGACAAGGCGAACAGCCCCAGGCCAGTCATCATGATCCAGCGCAGGTCGATGCGGTTGGCCAGAAAGGCATACAGCGGAATCGCCATGATCTGGAACACCCCGGTGGAGAAAACCGCCAGACCAATGTCCAGCGCACCGTAGCCGCGCACCCGGCCGAGGAACAGCGGCGTCAGGTAAATCGTGGCGAACAGGCCGATGCCGGTGACGAACGAGAAGAAGCAGCCAAGGGCGAAGTTGCGATCCTTCAAGGCGCGCAGATCGACAATCGGATTGGCCACATGCAAGGTCCGGCCGATGAACGCCAGCCCGGCCAGGCCGCTGATCCACGCCGTGGTCAGGATCGTGCGGTCGCTGAACCAGTTCCAGCGCGGGCCTTCTTCGAGGGTGTATTCCAGGCAGCCGAGGAACAGCGCCAGAAACACCATGCTCAGATAATCCGCGCCCTTGAGCAGCGACAGTTCCGGCTGGTCGATTTTCACCAGCATCGGCACGGCCACGGCGACAAAGATGCCGGGAACCAGGTTGATGTAGAACAGCCAGTGCCAGGACGATATGTCGGTGATCCAGCCGCCGATCACCGGCCCCAGGGTCGGTGCCAGGGACGCCACCGCGCCGATGGTCGCGGCGGCGATGACCCGTTGCTTGCCGGTGAAGAACACGAAGGCCGTGGTGAACACCATCGGGATCATCGAACCGCCGAGAAAGCCTTGCAGGGCGCGGAAAACGATCATGCTCTGGATATTCCAGGCCACGCCGCACAGCAGGCTGGTCAGGGTGAAGCCCACCGCCGACGCACAAAACAGCCAGCGCGTGGAAAACACCCGGGAGAGCCAGCCCGACAGCGGGATCACGATGATTTCGGCGATCAGGTAACTGGTCTGTACCCACGCGGTTTCATCGGTGCCGGCGGAGAGCCCGCCGCCGATGTCACGCAACGAAGCCGAGACAATCTGGATATCCAGCAGCGCAATGAACATGCCGATGCACATGCTGGCAAAGGCGAAGACCTTGGTCGCCGTCGCCATGTTCGCGGCATTGAACGGTTGCGCCGGGGCGGTGACGGGGCGGCTCATGGCGCGCTGGCCACGACTGGCGCTTCAGGCTCCTTGCGCGTGTCCACTTCAGCGGTGACCGACAACCCCGGACGCAGGTGGCCGAGCACACTGTCGGCCGGATCGAGGTGGATGCGCACCGGCACCCGCTGCACGATCTTGGTGAAGTTGCCGGTGGCGTTTTCCGGCGGCAACACACTGAATTGCGAACCGCTGGCGGGGGCGAGGCTGTCCAGGTGACCGTGGAACTCCTGGCCCGACAGCACGTCGGCATGGATCACCACCCGTTGCCCCGGCAGCATGCGTGCCAGTTGGTCTTCCTTGAAGTTGGCATCGACCCACAGACCGCTGGTCGGCACCACCGAGAGCAATTGCGAGCCGGCCTGGGCATAGGCGCCAACCCGGGCCCGACGATTGCCGATCACACCATCAACCGGTGCCTTCAGTTCGGTGTAGCCGACATTCAATTGCGCCAGATCGCGCTCGGCCTTGGCCTGGATCAAGGCGGCCCGGGCTTGTTGTTTCTGGGTGTCGATCACATTCAATTGGCGTTGCGCGGCCAGCAATTCAGCCTGGGCGCGGTTGCTTTGGGCCTGGGCAGTCTTGAACGTGGTATTGGCACGCTGGGCGCTTTCCACCGAGACGGCGTTGGTGATCACCAGTTTTTTGTAGCGGGCATCGTCATCGCGCGAACGGGCGGCTTCGGCACCGGCGGCGTCGATGCCGGCGCGGGCCTGGCCGATGACGGCCTGTTGCAGTTGTTCGGTGGCGTCGAGGTTGGCCAGCAAGGCTTCCTGGGCGGCCACTGCGCCTTCGGCCTTGGCCAGGTTGGCACGGTAGTCGCGCGAGTCGAGACGGATCAGCACATCGCCTGCCTTGACCTTCTGGTTGTCGGTCACCAGCACTTCGTCGATATACCCCGCCACTTTCGGCCCGATCACCGTTACGTCGCCACCAATATAGGCGTCATCGGTTTCTTCGATAAAACGCCCGGCACTCCACCAATGCGCGCCATACACACCGGCCAATACCAGTGCCGCGATACCCACGGTGGGCAACAACAGGCGCTTGAGCAGGGGAGGTTTGGCGGCAGTCACCGGGGCAGCCAGGTCGGGTTCAACGGTGGGCATGCTGGTCATGGAAGATTACCTGTTGGAGCGGTGGTTAATTATGATGGCTGTAATATGACGTATGTAATATTTTGTGGCAAATGGTTTTTGCTGCCGGTCGTCAGGTGGCTGGTTTGATGCGAGGGCAGTTGAATAGGTGGCGGTCGATCTGGCGCCTTCGTCGGAACGCCGCCCGGAGCAAGCCCGCTCCCACAGGGTATGTGTCGAACAAACTTTTCTGTGAACAACACAGGTCCCTGTGGGAGCGGGCTTGCTCGCGAAGGCGGTGTTACAGACGAAAGAAATGTGGCAAGTAAATGATTACGGACTCGCCATCCCGGCCGTTCACCCTGACGAGCTGGTCGATAACGGCAATCCGTGTCGTTTCCCGTCAAGTGCGCGCAAGGCGTCGCTCTACACTGCCAGCAACCGATCAACATCCGGGGGAGCACGGGATGAATCAACCTGTCGAGCAACTGCGTATTCGCCTGGCCTGTGCGTTCCGCTGGGCGGCGCGGCTGAACCTGCACGAGTCCATCGCCAATCACTTCAGCGTCGCGGTGTCGGGGGACGGTCGGGAGTTCCTGATCAACCCTTATGGCAAGCACTTCTCGCGGATCAAGGCCAGCGACTTGCTGTTGCTCAACGCCGATGAGCCTGCCAGCCTGGATCGCCCGGACGCGCCAGACATCACCGCATGGGCCTTGCACAGTGCCTTGCACCGCAATCAGCCCCACGCTCGCTGCATCCTGCATACCCATTCGAAATACGCGACGGCCATGGCCTGTCTGGCGGATTCGCGGCTGCCGCCGATCGAGCAGAACTGCATGCGTTTTTTCGAGCGAGTGGCGATCGACGAAGGCTTCGACGGCATGGGCCTGGGTGAAGAGGCGGAGCGAGTCAGCCAGCTGCTGGGGGATAAGCCAATTCTGCTGATGGGTAATCACGGCCTGCTGGTTGTGGCATCGAGCATCGCCCAGGCGTTCGATGATCTGTACTACTTCGAACGCGCCTGCGAGACCTACATCACCGCGCTTTCCACTGGCCGTGAGTTGCGCATCGCCAGCGATGAAGTCGCGCGCAAGACCTGTCGGCAATGGCTCGACTACCCGGGCTTTGCCGACAAGCATTTCAATGCGCTGATGGGGATTCTCGACGAAGAAGAACCCGAGTATCGGAGTCTGTAGGAGCTGGCTTGCCAGCGATGGCGTACCTGAGATCGCCATCGCCGGCAAGCCGGGCTCCTACGAAAAGCGTTCGTCAGTCCGCCTCGACCGGCCGGTGCTCCTTGCGCAGCGGCTGGCGCATCACCGGGGCGGTCCATACCTGGCTGCGGTCTTCGCTGGGCGGGCAGCCGAAGCGGGCTCGATAGGTACGGGAAAAGTGCTCCAGCGAACCGAAGCCCGAGCAGGCTGCCACCTGGGCGACGCTCAAGCGCGTTTGTTGCAGCAAGCTGTGGGCCTTGGCCAGGCGCAGGGTGATGTAGTACTTGAGCGGTGACAGGCCGGTCTGATGCTTGAATTGCCGCTCCAGTTGCCGCCGTGAAAGGCCGACCTGAGCGGCAATTGCTTCGCAATCCAGCGGTTCCTCCAACGACTGCTCCATCAAGCCGATGGCGCGGCGGATCTTGCTGCCGTACAGCCCGGTGTTGGTCAGGCCGCCGTCCAGTTGATTGTCGGCCGGCGCGCGCACCTGGCCCATCAACAGGTGCATGCCGATTTCCCGGGCCAGTTCGCTGTCCAGGCTCTGGCCGATCCAGCCCAGCAGCATGTCCAGGGTCGTGGTGGCGCCGGCGCAGGTCATGCGCTGGCGCTCCAGGGTGTAGAGCTGCGGCCTGGCGTGGACCCGCGGATAACTTTCCTGAAAACCCTGCAGGTTGTCCCAGTGCACGGCGGCTTCGTAACCGTCGAGCACGCCGGCGGCGGCGAGCAGTTCGGTGCCGGTTTCCACGCCCATCAGCACGGCGCCGAACAACGCCTGTTTGCGTAACCAGCTTTTGAGTGCGAGGTTGCGGCTGTGTTTGTGCACATCGAAACTGGCGAGCACCACGCACACATCGAACCCCCGGTCGGCCTTCAAGCCGTCATTGGCGACCGTGGTCAGGCCATTGCTGGCCTGCACCGGTTCACCGTCCATCGACAACAGCGACCACTCGAACACGGTGCGCTGAGTCAGCCAGTTGGCAATGGCCAGCGGTTCCAGCACGGCCGCCAGACCGAAGTTGGAAAACGACGGCAACAACAGCACCGCGACACGCAACGGCGCGACGTCGCCGCGCCGCCAGGTGAAAGGTGTTTCGGTGCTGTTGGACGACTGACTGCTCATGGGTGATCTCTATCGTTGCTGCGTTTGCCATTGTGGGTGAATCCACACCGGGGTATCGACGGCCGGCAGTGGTGGCAGGCTGCGAATCAGGTCGCTGGCCTTTTCCGCGATCATCACCGTCGGTGCATTGGTGTTGCCGCTGACGATCACCGGCATGATCGAGGCGTCCACCACTCGCAGTCTGTCGAGGCCATGCACCCGCAGTTGCGGATCGACCACGGCTTCGACATCGCTCGCCAGTCCCATCTTGCAGGTACCGCTGGCATGGTAGCCGGTTTCCGTGACCTGCCTGGCCCAGGCGTCCAGCGCCTCATCACTTTGCGCTTGCGGGCCAGGCACCAGCTCTTCACCACGATAAGCGGCCATGGCCGGTTGCGCGATGATCTCGCGCACCAGCCGTGCGCCGGCGCGCATGTCGGCGCGATCCTGCTTGGTTTTCAGGTAATTGAACAGGATGCGCGGCGGCTGCCTGGGGTCGGCGCTGTTGAGCGTGACGCTGCCCAGGCTGGTGGGGCGCATCAGGTCGATGTGGATCTGGAACGCGTGGCCCGGCACCAGGTCGACACTGCCGGGTTTGACTGCCAAGGGCATGAAGGTCAGTTGCAGGTCGGGAAACTCGACCCCGGCCCGGGAGCGGATGAATGCCCCGGCCTCGAAATGGTTGCTCGCCGCCAGCCCGTCGTGGGTGGCAAACCAGCGTGCGCCGATCCACCATTTGCCCGGCGCGGTGGTCCACGGGTAGAGCGACACCGGTTGCTTGCACAGGTATTGCACCACTGTGTCCGGGTGATCGTTGAGGCGCCGACCGACACCGGGCAGGTCGTGTCTGACCTCGATCCCCAGGTCCCGCAGTTCCGCCGCCGGACCAATGCCGGACAGTAGCAGTAATTGCGCTGAGTTGATGGCCCCGGCGGTCAGCAACACTTCACGCCGGGCGAAGGCCTGGTGGACCGCGCCGTTGTGCTCGTACTCAATGCCGATGGCGCGTTTGCCGTCGAACAGAATGCGCAGCGCCAGAGCGTCGGTGTGCACCTGAACGTTGCCCCGGACCAGCGCTTCACGCAGATAACCGCGGGAGGTGCTCCAGCGTCGCCCGGCGCGGGTGGTGCGATCCACCGGGCCGAAGGCTTCCTGGCGATAACCGTTCAAATCATCGCTCAGGCCATACCCGGCCTGTGCGCCGGCCGCCAGAAACGCGGCGCACAATGGCGTCGTGGTATCGCCGGGGGTGACGTGCAGATGACCTGTCGCCCCACGGTAATCGTCCGCGCCATCGGCATGGGTCTGGGCGCGTTTGAAATACGGCAGCACGTCCTGATAACCCCAGCCGACGCAGCCCTGTTCGGCCCAGCCGTCATAGTCCCGGGCATGGCCGCGGATGTAGACCATGCCATTGATCGACGACGAACCGCCCAGCGTGCGGCCTCGCGGCGTGCCGATCCGGCGGCCGTCCAGAAAGGGTTCCGGCTCGGAGCTGTAGCTCCAGTTGTAGCGCGTACCGCCGACCACCAGGCCCACGGCGGACGGCATGTCGATGGTCCAGCTCTGGTCCGCCGGCCCGGCCTCCAGCAGCAGAATCCGCACCGCCGGGTCTTCGCCCAGACGATTGGCCAATACGCAGCCGGCGGACCCGGCGCCCACGATCAGGTAATCAAACGCATGGTTGGGCATGGTTCGGGGTGCTCCATCAATAGAAGGTCATGACACCAAACCCTGTGGGAGCGGGCTTGCTCGCGAATGCGGTGTGTCAGTCGATGGTTTCATTGCCTGATGCATCGCATTCGCGAGCAAGCCCGCTCCCACAGGGACTGCATTCGTCCGGTCAATTCGCGGTCGATCCATGAATCCCGTTAAACACCAACCGGTGAAAGTGATGCACCAGGTGCTCGCTTTCATTGCTGCGCTGGGCATCGATCATGTAGCGCCCCTGGTCGTAACCGAGCGAGCGCAGGCCTTTCTGCACCGAGATGTTCAGTGCGATGTCCTCCGGCCCCAGATCTTCGTTCATCCACTTCATGCACGATGTACTGACCGCCGCCGTTTCGGCATTGCTTGAGTAGTAACCGAAGCGCAGCAGCGAGCGTTCGGCGTCCAGCGGGATCATGATGAATGAGCCCAGGAACTCCGAAAACGGAAAGGTATAGAAGGTGTTGTTCGGCCACATGCCGATGTTGAAGAAGCATTCGTCCGGGTTCAGGTCCTTGCGCAGGGGCACACCGTAGGCTTCGGTCACCGAGAGGTTGGCCGGGGCGATGTAGGTCCACCAGTTGTCGCGTTTGCTCAACTGATAACCCTTGAAGTCGATCAACTTCGCCAGGTCGATATGGCAGGGCCCGGACAGCTTGAAGTGATAACCCTCGATGGAGTTATCCATGATCACCTTCCAGTTGGCCGGCACGATCACGTCCTGTTCCTCGATCAGGCGCATGTTGGCCAGGTCCGGAAACACCCGGCGCATTTCCTCGTCGGCGCCGGGGAACAAGTCCCGCAAGGACGGCGCGGCCGGGTCGAGGTTGAAATAGATGAAACCGCCCAATTCTTCGGTGCGAATCTGCGGGATGTTGAACTGCTGCAACTCGAAGTTTTTCATCTTCTCGCAACGCGGTGCGCTGCGCAGGCTGCCGTCCATTTCGTAGCACCACGAGTGATAGGCGCAACGCACCACACCGCTGGTGGTGCCGCGCCGTTCTTCCAGCAAGCGGTTGCCGCGATGCTGGCAAACGTTGTGGAAGGCATG
The DNA here is from genome assembly GCF_056711565.1 of Pseudomonas sp. WT-JTC. Classification (NCBI taxonomy): domain Bacteria; kingdom Pseudomonadati; phylum Pseudomonadota; class Gammaproteobacteria; order Pseudomonadales; family Pseudomonadaceae; genus Pseudomonas; species Pseudomonas sp. WT-JTC. The sequence goes on along the minus strand of NZ_CM160042.1, from coordinate 4,632,399 downwards.
GATCTGGCCCTGACGATTCTTCGCCACCACCACGCTCTGGTCGAACAGATCCGTGACCACGTACTGACCCGGTTCGGCAAACTCACTGACGTGCCCGGCCACGTGCCAGGCGTGCATGAAAATGTTGTCGCGCTCGGCCTTGAACAGGGTTTCGTCATAGAAGTAACGCGAGGGCAGGGTGAAGGCTTCTTCCGGGTCCTGGTGGTCCCAGCCGTCGATCGAGCTTTGGGTCTTGAGGTTGTGAATGGGTTGCATGGGGGCTCTCCTCGGTGCCTTGCGCCGCACGGTACGGCTTTGTTGTGGGTCCTAATCTAGGGGGCAGAGAGGCGGGTGGATTGATGGAAAGCGACCAGTTGCGGGGGAAAACATCAAGGCACTCCGAGGCTGCAATCTTTTGACCTGGAGCAAGTCATTGTGACCTCGATGTAGTCATACTGACTCTATTTTTTTGTGGTCAGTATGACTCTCGTAAAATTAACTTATTGATATACAACGATTCGTTAAATGGCATGTTTTGTGATTTTGATATGGCATTGACCCGAAGAAGGAATTTGCCATGTCTCACTCCATTCCCCTCGGATTCACGCTCTGCCTGTTGCTTTCCCCCCTGTGCATGGCCGACCAGGTCGTGCGCGAAGTGCCCGATACCACCGCTGGCAAAGGTTACGGTGCCTTGACCGGTTTGATGGTGGGCGCAGTGGGTGGGCTTGTTGGCGCATTGGTCGGTGCCGGTGTCGGATTTTTTGCCGGAGGTTCGATTCAGCAAGCCGCCGGGCTGACGGAAACCGCTTATGAAGTGAAGGACGCCCAAGGTGAAATCAGCACCGTGCGTTCACCTAATGCCCGCTTTGAACCGGGTCAGCAGGTGGCGCGCAAGGGGCCGCGGCTGGTGCCGGAGGGCAGTTGACGCTTCACGCCACCTTTTCAGGGGGATCCCGTTTTGGCGGGCAGACGAGCCGCACCTCGTCTGCCCGTTTTTTTATGGGGGCAGCGATTGTGTACATATCCGTTGTTGTGGTCATGGCTACTATTGGTTCCGCCCTTACGGCGGGTTACTTGGAGAAGCGCCAAGTAACCAAGCGCTTTATCCCCTGACGTACGGCCCTTCGCTTGGGCTCAGGGTTCCCTCGCTCCGGTCCTGCGCTCGGCCTTCCGACGGGGCAGGGCAGATCAAAAGCCAAAGCCAGGCGGCCTGCGGGCCGACCTGGCTTTGGCTGGTGCTCCCGTTTCCCTGTAGGAGCGAGCTTGCTCGCGAAAAACGCCGGGACAACGCGCTCATCCAGACACCCCGCATCATCGTTGACGTCCATCGCGAGCAAGCTCGCTCCTACAGTTCGATTGGGGGGCAGCTGCAAGAAACTGGTTGTTTATCAGCCCGGCCTCAGATGAAGCGAACGCGTGCTTTTTGTAGGAGCGAGCCTGCTCGCGAAAAACGCCCAGACAACGCGCTCATCCAGACACCCCGCGTCATCGTTGACGTCCATCGCGAGCAGGCTCGCTCCTACAGTTTGATTGGGGGGCAGCTGCAAGAAACTGGTTGGTTATCAGCCCGGCCTCAGCTGAAGCGAACGCGTGCTTGTTGTAGGAGTGAGCCTGCTCGCGAAAAATGCCCAGACAACGCGCTCATCCAGACACCCCGCATCATCGTTGACGTCCATCGCGGGCAAGCCCGCTCCCACAGGTATTGGTGGCGCCCGCCAAAGCCAGGTCGGCCCGAAGGCCGCCTGGCTTTTGCTTTGGCTTTTGATCTTCTTGCCCCCTCGAGAGGCCGAGTGGAGGTTCTGCGCAGTGGGCAAACCGGCATGGATGCCGGTTTAGCCGCGTACGGCCAAGGATGGCCGATCGCGGCGGGCCCACGGAGCAGGACCGGAGCGAGGGAATGCCGAGCCTTGGCGAGGCACCGAACGAAAGGGGCAAGAGCCCTTGGTTACTTGGGGCTTTTCCAAGTAACCCGCTGTAAAAGCGGAACCCTTAGCCGCCGTTACCGCAGAAATGGATGTGCACCCAATCCAAATGAGCCCCTATCAAACCCGCTCAAAAATCGCCGCAATCCCCTGACCACCACCAATGCACATGGTCACCAGCGCATAACGGCCACCGGTGCGATGCAGTTCATGGATAGCCTTGGTAGCAATGATCGCGCCCGTCGCGCCCACCGGGTGACCCAACGCAATCCCCGAACCGTTCGGGTTGACCTTGGCCGGGTCCAGATCCAGCTCCTGGCTGACGGCGCAGGCCTGGGCGGCAAAGGCGATGTTGGCTTCGATCACGTCCAGGTCGGCGATGGTCAGGCCAGCGCGCTTGAGCGCCAGGCGCGTGGCCGGAATCGGGCCCAGGCCCATGAATTCCGGTTCGACGCCTGCGTGGGCATAGCTGACCAGGCGGGCAAGCGGTTTCAGGTTATTGGCCTGAACCGCGTTGCCGGTGGCCATGACCAGTGCGGCGGCACCGTCGTTCAGGCCCGAGGCGTTGCCGGCGGTGACCGAGCCGTCCTTCTTGAACGCCGGCTTCATCGCAGCCAGTTGTTCCAGGGACGTGGCGCGCGGATGCTCGTCGACGCTGAACAGTTTGGTGCCCTTGCGATCCTGGATTTCCACGGTAGCGATCTGCTCGCTGAAGTAGCCGTTGGCAATCGCATGGGCGGCGCGTTTCTGGTCTTCCAGGGCCAGGGCGTCCTGCATTTCGCGGGTGATGCCATTGCGCGCGGCGACGTTCTCGGCGGTGATGCCCATGTGGATGCCATGGAACGGGTCATGCAGGATCCCGAGCATGTAGTCGATGACCTGGGCGTTGCCCATGCGCGAACCCCAACGGGCCGAAGGCATCAGGTATGGACCGCGGCTCATGGATTCGGCACCGGCACCCACGACGATGTCGGCATCGCCCAGCATCAGGGTCTGCGCAGCGTTGATGATGGCCTGCAGGCCCGAACCGCACAGGCGGTTGACGTTGTAGGCCGGGGTTTCCTTCGGAATGCCGGCGTTCATCGCCGCAACGCGGGAGATGTAGGCGTCACGGGTTTCGGTCGGGATCACGTTGCCCATCACCAGATGGCCAACGAGCGCCGGGTCCACGGCGGCTCGCTCCAGGGCGGTTTTTACGGCCGTGGTCGCCAGGTCGGCCAGTGGCACGTCCTTGAGCGAACCGCCGAAGGTACCGATGGCGGTACGGGTGGCGCTGACGACGTAGATTTCTGGAGTGTTCATGGCTGGTTTCCTTTCGGTGGATTCTTGTCTGTACTGCGATTGAGCAGGGCGTTCAAGGCGGTTTTCGCCTCGTCGGTGTTCAAGCGCTGGATGAACAGTGTGTTTTCTTCGCGCAGGGTGGCTTCCAGTTCGGCCAGGGAAGCCTGTTTCATCAGTTGCCGTGACTGGCGCAAGGCCTGCTGGGGCATGGCCAAAAAGCGCCGGGCGATTGTTGTCGCCGCCGCCAGGCATTGTTCGCCGTCATCGAAGGCTTCGTTGGCCAGGCCCCAGGCCACCGCTTCGTTGCCGTCCAGGCCATTGCCCAACAGGAGCAGGCTCGCGGCGCGGGCATGGCCGAGCCGGCGTGGCAGCAACAGGCTGGCGCCAAATTCGGGGCACAGGCCGATGTTGACGAACGGCATGCGCAACTTGGCGTTGCGGGTGACCAGCACCTGATCGCAATGCAACAGCAACGTGGTGCCGATGCCGATGGCGGCCCCACAGACTGCCGCGATCAGCGGCTTTTGCAGGCGAGTGACGACTTTCATCAGGCGGAACGCCGGGGCGTCCAGATGCGTCGGCGGATGTTGGAGGAAATCCACCAGGTCATTGCCGCTGGTAAAGCAGGCCGGGCCGCCAGTGAGGATGATTACACCGGTCTGCGCGTCTTCGTCCGCAGCCTGCAACAGGTCGGCCAGTTGCGTGTACATGGCGTTATTCAACGCGTTGAGCTTGTCCGGGCGGTCGATGGTCAGCGTCAACACGCCGTCGCGTTGCTCGTGTTTGATCAGGTCGGTCATCGCAGGCTCCGCAGGGTCGGTTCAGGCTGCCACTTTAAGCGCCGGACAAACCCCGGATCTATGGCAAAACGGGTCAACTGCGCTGCCGCTTTTTGCCATGCCGGTGAGCCAAAAACGACACACACCCATTCGGGGTATGGTTCCGTCCGGCGAATCCACCAATAGTGAGGGCATCCGCTCATCCAGAGCCGAACTCGCTATAAGGTGCATTTGCTATGGGCAAGACGCTGCTTAAGGTGATTTCCAGTCTGTTTATTGTACCGCTGACCTTGAATGCCTACGCCGCTCAAGTGGACGACAGCAATACGCTGCGGCTCTATAACTGGGCGGACTACATCGGTGAGAAAACCATCGCCGATTTCGAAAAGGCCACCGGCATCAAGGTGGTCTACGACACCTTCGACTCCTATGAAACGGTGCAGGCCAAGTTGCTCACCGGCCATTCCGGTTATGACCTGATCGTACTGAACGCGTCGCTTGCGCCGCCGCTGATCAAGGCCAAGGTGTTCCAGGCGCTGGATAAAAAACAGCTGCCGGGCTGGACCAACCTCGACCCCAAAATCCTCGAGGACCTGCAAGGCTATGACCCCGGCACCCAGTACTCGGCGCCGTACACCTGGGGTAGCAACGGCGTGACCTACAACGTTGACAAGATCAAGGAACGCATGCCGGACGCGCCCATCGGTTCGCTGGCGATGATTTTCGATCCAAAGATCGTCTCGAAGTTTGCCGATTGCGGCGTGACCCTGCTCGATGCGCCGACCGAAGTCATCCCCATGGCCTTGACCTACCTGGGTCGCGATCCGCGAAGCGCTGCACCGGCGGATCTGAAAGCCGCCCAGGAACTGCTGCTGTCCGTGCGGCCGTACATCCGCAAATTCGACTCGGTCAATTACCTGACCAGCCTGCCCAATGGCGACGTGTGCATGGCCATGACCTGGTCCGGCGACTACGCCACGGCCATGGCCCGCGCCGCAGAAGCCAAGAAGAAGATCGATCTGGCGTACTTCATCCCCAAGGAAGGTTCGCTGATCTGGTTCGACAACATGTACATCCCGGCCGACGCGACTCATGTCGCCAACGCGCACAAATTTCTTGAGTACCTGATGCAGCCGCAGGTGATGGCCGACGTCAGTGATTTCATCAACTACGCCAACAGTAACGCGGCAGCCACGCCGTTGCTGAACGCCGATGTGCGCGACAACCCGGCGATCTACCCCGATGCACAGACCCGCGAGCGTCTGTTCCCGCAGAAGACCCAGGACGCCAAGGACATGCGGGCTATTACCCGGGTCTGGAGCACTGTGAAAAGCGGCATCTGATTTGTTCGATCGTTAGTCAATTCGGTTAGAGGTTTATTTATGGCGACTCCAACACGCACCGTACTTTCGCCGGCGGACGAGTCCCGGCTGGTCAAGGCCGACAAAGCCCATCACATGCACGGCTACCACATGTTCGACGAACACGCCGAACAAGGTTCGTTGAACATCGTCGCAGGCGATGGCGCCTACATCTACGACACCCAGGGCAACCGCTTTCTCGATGCGGTGGGCGGCATGTGGTGCACCAACATCGGCCTGGGCCGCGAGGAAATGGCCGAGGCCATCGCCGACCAGGTGCGCCAGCTGGCCTATTCGAACCCGTTTTCCGACATGTCCAACAACGTCGCCATCCAGCTGTGCGAAAAACTCGCCAGCCTGGCCCCCGGCGACCTCGACCATGTGTTCCTGACCACCGGCGGCTCCACCGCCGTGGACACCGCGTACCGGCTGATCCAGTACTACCAGAACTGCCGTGGCAAACCCGAGAAGAAGCACGTCATCGCCCGGTTCAACGCCTATCACGGCTCCACCACCCTGACCATGTCGATCGGCAACAAGGCCGCCGACCGTGTGCCGGAGTTCGATTACGCCAACCCGCTGATCCACCACGTCTCCAACCCGAACCCGTACCGTGCGCCCGACGGCATGGGCGAAGCGCAGTTCCTCGAGTTTCTGGTCAAGGAATTCGAAGACAAGATCCAGTCGATTGGCACGGACAAAGTGGCTGCTTTTTTTGCCGAGCCGATCATGGGCTCGGGCGGGGTGATCATTCCACCCCGGGGCTATCTCAAGCGCATGTGGGACGTCTGCCAGCGCTACGACATCCTGTTCGTCGCCGACGAGGTGGTGACCTCGTTCGGGCGGCTGGGCAAGTTCTTCGCCTCTTACGATGTGTTTGATGTGCAACCGGACATCATCACCACTGCCAAGGGCCTGACCTCGGCCTACCTGCCGCTGGGCGCGTGCATTTTTTCCGAGCGCATCTGGAAAGTCATCGCCGAGCCGGGCAAGGGCCGCTGTTTCACCCACGGCTTCACCTACAGCGGCCACCCGGTGTGCTGCACGGCGGCGCTGAAGAACATCGAAATCATCGAGCGGGAAAACCTGCTGGCCCATGTCGACACGGTGGGGGCGTATCTGGAAGCGCGCCTGGCAACCCTGCGGGAGTTGCCGCTGGTGGGCGATGTGCGCTGCCAGAAACTCATGGCCTGCGTGGAATTCGTCGCCGATAAACGCACCAAGGCGCTGTTCCCCGATGAGATCAACATTGGCGAGAAAATCCACTCGCGGGCCCAGGCCCGGGGCTTGCTGGTGCGGCCGATCATGCACCTCAACGTGATGTCGCCGCCGTTGATCCTGACGTTTGCCCAGGTCGATGAAATCGTCGAGACCCTGCGGGTATGCATCCTTGAAGTGGCGGCCGAGCTTGAGCAGAGCGGCCAGTATTTCGGCCAATGATTTCATCCGTCAGACTTTTACCAAGGGCATGCTCACCCGCTAGACTGCGGGGTATGAGCAAACCAAACGACGATACGCTGATCGCAATGCCCTTCGGGGCATTGCACAAATGGCATGGGGGAATGCGCGAGGCATTCGCCCATATCGATGAGCCTGACGCCCTGCAACACCTGGCGTCAGCGTTGGCGCAACTGGTGTCCGTCGAGTCGATGATGATCAGCCTGGAGCGCAAGGACCGCGCGCCACAGTTGCTGCATCAGCGCGGGATTGCCCAGGAGTATCAGGTCTCGATTCTTGAGCGCTATTTTTCCGGGGGCTATCTGCTTGACCCATTTTGCCTGGCGGTGGAGCAGGGATTGGCGCAAGGGTTCTATCACCTGGAGGAAATCGCGCCGGACAACTTCTTCGACAGTGACTACTACAAGACCTATTACCTGAATGCGGGCTGTTCGGAAGACAGCTACTACATCGTCGATACCGGCAATGACACGAAGATTTCGGTCAGCCTCTATCAGGGTTTCGGTGGTGAATGCCTGAGCGCCGAACAGCTGAATCTGCTACGCGCCGTGGAGCCGTTGGTGCGCGAGTTCATCAGTGAGTTCAGTCAACGCGGAATGCTGCGCAGTCACGAGATCCAGTGCGATAAAGACCAGGGCATGCGCGATGATCTCAAGCACCGGGTGCAGTCGGCTTTCGAGCATTTCGGCAGCGACTTGCTCACCGAACGCGAGCGGGAAGTGGCGCATATGGTCCTGCGCGGGCATTCGGTGAAATCCACGGCCAGCCAGATGAACATCTCACCGGAAACCGTGCGCATGCACCGCAAGAACCTGTACCTGAAACTGGAGGTGGGGTCGCAGTCGGAGTTGTTTGCGCTGTTTATCGAGTGGTTGCGCAAGCATTGATCACCTGACACACCGATAACCCTGTAGGAGCGAGCTTGCTCGCGAAGAACGTCCAGACGACGCTTTCTGTCAGACCGCCCGCGTTATCGTTGGCCTCCATCGCGAGCAGGCTCGCTCCTACAGGGCTGGTCAGCGTGCCCGCAACCTTCGCCCGACCACACCTAGCACATCACAGCCATCGCGCAACACTCCTGCACCAAGCCAGTAAAAATCCCTACAGAATCATTTTCGGACGCATCCTACCCGCGCCTCAGAAACATCCTCTTCCAACCTCTGCCAGCCTCCTGAAAGCTCTCGAGCGCTTGAACGAGGGTGGAAATATAAGCCTCCTCGTTTGCCTGCTCATGCCAGACAAGGAGCAATACTCAACATGGTCAGTTTGCTTTCCCGTTTTTTTGGATTTCACCACAACCGCAAGCCCCCTCAATTTGAGCGGCCGAGCCTCCCGATCTCGCCGCTGGCCAAGGCCAGCCTCTTCCCCCCACCCCCGCCTCCGGTGTCCGAGACTGCCACGCTGCAACCGGTGAAAAACTGGTGCCATCCCTTCAAGGCCAAAGGCAATCCGCTGGATCAACTGACCCACCTGGCCAAAGCGGTGGCTGGCTACTATCCACTCGGACGCAACGGCCTGTGGCACGGCGGCGTGCATTTCGACAGCGGCACTGCTGGCACCCTCGATCAATCCAGTGTGCACTGCCTGGCCGACGGTGAAGTGGTGGCCTACCGCATCGACACACAGTCGCCGACCACAGGCTTTTTCGACAAAGAAACGGTAGAAAAACCCTTCTCGCGCAATTTCGTCCTGGTGCGCCATCGCCTGCAGCCACCGAAGATCGATGGCAGCCCGGACATTCCACCGAGCCTGACCTTCTACAGCCTGTACCTGCATTTGCAGGATTGGGGGAAGTATCAGCAGGACTCGACCATCGCACGCCCGGCATTCTGGCCCGAGCGTCCGACCTTTCGCGTCAAGCAGACGGCGAACGACGTTCTCCCCGACCAGCCTGAGCAGCGTGGCCTGAAGGTATTCAACAAATGGCATGGCCAGGTCATTGATTTTCTGTCGCGAGGCGCCGAGGTCACCATCAGCGGCAGGGGACAATTTAGCCAGCTCGAGAGCAGCCTGGGACCGGCCGAGCTGCTTAACCCCGATGGCTCGATCAAGGGTTATCTCTCGATCAAGGTGCTCCTGCACCCGGACCGCAAAGAAACCCGCATCCATTCGTCGAAGAAGACCGTCAACGTCCGGGCTGCACCGGTGATTGCTGCTGATAACGTCATTTTCGATTTAGCGGCTGGATCGGAGGTCACGGTCAGTGGCGAAGGCGAGTTTCGCAAGCTTGAACGCATCAACCAGTATGTGCGTTTTGATTCGCTGGACGGCGCCATTGAGCCACTAGCGAAAGATCAGGTCGTGGTGCTGGAGCAGCCCGTGGCGATCAAGGCGGGAGACTTGATCGGCCATCTCGGCCTGTATCAAGAGGGTGACACGAATCAGCCGGTAGAGAAGCTGCACTTGGAAACCTTCACGGGCGATGACATCGAGGTGTTCCTCGACGCCAGTCGTGCTTGGGCCCAACGCCTGCCGGAGAAAGACAGAACCTGGCTGAAGCTCGCCAAGGGCACACCCGTGGTGCCGCCTGAAGGAAATACCACCGCTGCGCAATTGCAGATGTCGAGTCCTTCCAGTCCACTCAGTGCTGCCGACTTGCTGGTCCCGAAGAAGTTGCTCAATGATCTGCCGGCAGACCGAAAAATCCAGGTGCCCGCGACCCCGACGCGCAAAGCCCGCACCTGGTATCGCCTGGAAAATTTGCTCCACGACGCCGACAACCGTCTGCTCGATGGCTGGGTGTGTGAAGAGACAGGCGTAACGCCTTGGGTCAGTCCGTGGGCCTGGGAAGGCTATGGCGTCATCATCGACTACAGCAGACCCAAACACTTGTTGGCCTCCTTTCTCAGCGCCGTCGACGGCTTCAGCGACGCGCAACGCGAGCGTTATCGTCCCATCGCCGAAAAAGACGACAAGGGCCCGATGAAAAGCCGCTTGTACGAAATCATCGATCGCAACCGCGACGGCAAGATGACGGCCACCGAACTGCAAGCGGCCCTTGAGCGACCGGCTCATGCGCAGTCGATTTCGCAGATGATCCTGTACAAGGAAAGCGAGTGGTTTCACCAGCCCAAGATCTGGGACGCACTGGATGATTTGCTCGGTCATAGCGGCTCGACGCCGCATCTGCACTGGCTGGCGGAGAAGCAGCGGATTGCGCAGATGGGGTGGTGGAGGGACGTCGCGGAGAAAGTAGGGTTGCCTTCGTGGGGGAGTGCTTATCACTTTCATCCGATTGGGTTAGCCACAAGGTTTAATACTGAGTGCCCAAAAAAATGTGTTGTTGAAACTTATACGTTGGAGGGGGTGGCTGGTTTCCTTACCGTCTCAAAAGAATCATTTCAGTTTATTTTGGAAAAGGAAGGGTATAGCAAATACCCTTACGTGCCGGCTGGTGCTAGCGGTGTGACTGTTGGGTATGGGTATGATTTAGGGCAGCAATCGGTATTGCAAGTTCGTCAAGATCTTGCTCAGCTCTATACTCAGTCTGATATTGAAATTTTAATAGGCGCTGTCGGGAGGCAAGGGGACCAAGCCAGAAGTATCTTAAATTCTGTAAGGCATATATCAATTAGTGAAGAAAACTCTATAGCTCTTGCCGTGAGAATGAAAAAGCGCTATGCGCAGTTAGTGATTGATGCTTATCCCGGAGTGATGGATTTGCATCCACACTGCCAAGGAGCATTACTGTCTCTTGTTGTCAATAGAGGCAACTCCTTTACTCGACCAAATACTGATTCTCGCTTGGAGATGAAGCAAATTAACGATGATCTATTGAGTCGTATGCCCGAAAAAATTCCTTCTAGGCTGCGCTCGATGAAAAGACTTTGGGAGGGGAAAGCTGGGCTTATAGGGCTAATAACCCGCCGAGAAGATGAGGCGAAACTTTTTGAGAGAGGTTTGAAATGCGATTGCTGGAACTAATGGTTAGCGTTTTCAGTTTATTTTGGGTTTCGTCGGCTTTTGCTGGCGGTGACTGCAATAAAAATAGTGTTATCACTAAAGATATTTTTCAGTGTGCAGACGCTTCATACAAAAAAATTGATAAAAAACTTAATGAGCAGTACTCGATGTTGATTGCAGATCCAAAATTCCTTAATAGGGATTTGCTTTTGGAGGGTGAGCGGGCTTGGATCAGATACAGGGATGTTTATTGCGCTAATGTTTACGAGTCTATATTTCCGGGTGAAGAAGCTGGAATCGAGAAAATAGTGTGCCTAACCGACTTGACATCGTCAAGATTAGTGGAGTTGTTGTATTTAGATACAGGCGTTAGTGGTGGTGGCTTCTATAGTTCGCTTTCTGTTATGAGTAGAGTTTCCTCTATGACGAGGGAGGAGTTGTTTTTGTATGTAGAAGGTGTGGAAAAATATCCTGAAGAGATTGAGTACTATAAGAAAAATTGTGAGTTAACAAGAGCTGTTCATGCAGAAGAAGAAAGAATCTGTCGAATTCGAATGAAATTTCAGGTGATGTAGGTGCAAGGCGGTAACTTAAAAAATTATATTGAGGTCGTGTTGCTATAGAACTCAAGCGAGTTGCAAGATAAATGGCGGGTGTATGAGGCTATAGGTGAGACAAACAGATTTCAAATCAATTTATGGTGTCTTGGTATGAGTGTAATCAAGCCAATGCTTTACTCTGTTATGGCTATGGTTTTCGGAGAGGTCGGCGCAAACGAATCTAAGGCTGATTTATGTTACGCTGATGAATATGTGATCGCGTCATGTCAGTTAGATGAAGCAAAGAATAGGATTCTATCCTTTTGTGCTAGCGCTAATAATGAAATTATATTTTATCGATTTGGCACTGCCTCAACGGCTGAGTTAACGAGGCTCTTTTCAAGCGAAAATCCAGTTTTTCGGTGGATAGATGCTGCGACATATACAACGTATTTTGGATTTAGGTCCTCAGGATATGCATATGTTTTTGGTGTTCCGCAAGAGACGCTAGGGGCGAAGGCCTTTTTGGAGGTGACGAGCCTGAATAGGTCCGTGATGAGTCGTACATGCACTGATAATTCTTTTGGAGGAAAATCAATTATTAGCGAGGCGATAAAAGAGGTAAAGGATAGTGTAGTTAGAGGGGCCGATTTTTTATTTCCACCAGATGACATCATGTTGGATGAAAACTCTAAACTGAAACGAGAGTAAGTTAACCATGCCAATCAGACTGGATAAAATTCCTCCTCTCGCACTGCGCCCTCAACGACCTCGATTTTTACTATGGCTCGGCATGTTGTTGCTGAGCTGTTTGCTGGGCGCCGGAGCGACGCTGTTGTTCGGTGACGAAACCCTACTCCAGCGGCCTTCGGATTTCTGGCGCTTGGCCTTGGGCATTCCAATCCTGATCTGGTGCGTACTGGGTTTCGGGCGAGTGTTGTTATACGCGGGCGAACAAGGTGCCGCCGATGGTTGGGACGAAGCTCGTGAAGAAAATCTGATCCGCAAAATTCGTCAGGGGCGTCGTTCACAGCAGGTGCTGGGTGTGAGCTTGCAGACTGCACTTCGAGCACCTGAGGATGAATTGGCAATACAACTGGAAGCTCTGTTGAGTGGGACGACGGCGCTGGAGTCACAAGCGTCCAGGATGGACGGTACAGTACTGCGCCATAGTTGTTTATCTTGCGATGCCGATGAGAATCCGGAAGCGGTACTGCTGAGTGTGTTGGCGCAGACGCTCGCCGACCTTGCACCCACTTTGGTGCAGTTGCCTGCTGATCAATCTTTGGCCCTGTTGCTGGAGGTCGATACCGGTTTGCCGGAGAAGCAATGGCGCCGAGTTTGGCTACAGGCATGGCGCGAATCCGGCATTCGCCAGCCCATAAATTCCGTCGATGGCAGCGGGCTGGCGGCACTGGACTATTGGCTCGATCAGCGTGTTGGTGATCGAGCGATGCTGCTGGTGGTGGCCGTGCAGTTTGCGCCGCAGCAGCCTGAAGGTGCGGCGGAAGCCGCCGTCGGGTTGTTGTTTGGCAACCGTCTGACGCAAACCACATTACCGCCAATGGCCTTTCTTCACCGCCCGGAGCAGGAGCGCAAGCCCACCGCCGATGACCTGCTTTACGCTACGCGCCAGGCTCTTGATTGGGTGCCGCTTGAATCGACATCAATCGAGCTGGTTTGGCGAGTGGGTATCGACGCGCGACGGGCTGCCGCCATTGCAGGCGTGTTGTCTGAAGTCGCCATGTCAGTCAACAGGCCGGGATTGTGCAACCTCGATGCAATGCTGGGTCATCCAGGCTGCGCTTCGCCTTGGCTAGCCGTCGCTGCCGGGGCGCAGGCGATTCAGCGCGGTGCGGGGCCGCAATTCATCTTCAGTGGCGGCGCGGCTGCGGCGGGTCTGTGGGGCACGGTGTTGATGCCTGCATCACCACTTTTGAACCAGAAGCCTTGAACGTAGTTCTGACGAGTGAGTTCTACCGCCAGCCGGATGAGCATCTCGCCGGAAACCGTGCGCAAGCACTGAGAGTTTCAGCCGAACACAGATCAAATGTAGGAGCGAGCCTGCTCGCGAAGAACGTCCAGACGGCGCGTTCAGTCAGACCACCCGCGTTATCGTTGGCCTCCATCGCGAGCAGGCTCGCTCCTACAGGGCTGGTCAGCGTGCCCGCAACCTTCGCCCGACCACATCCAGCACATCACAGCCATCGCGCAACGGGATGGCGCAGAGCAATGAAAAGTCGCTGAGGATGAAGGATTCGCACTCGATCGAGCCGCGCATGGACAGGTTTTCCAGTACTTGGGTGACGGCTCGGATTCGGTAGTTGGCGGCGTCCATCAGGACGTCGAGCGGTGCATGGGTGTCGACGAAGAGGGTGGGCATTTCACTGCAATTGCTGGTGAGTGCCATGAAGCGGTTGTCGGGGTGTGGAGTTGGGTTTTCGTAGGGTGGATCGGGGTGAATGGTTTTCATGGTTTCGAGCTCTCATAAAGAAAATGGAGCTGCCAAAAGCCTTTCCTACGGGCCGGGGTGGCAGCCATGTACGGGGTAGGAAATCGAGATCTGAGAGCACCTCTCGACCACGCCGAAGCGTGCCCGTACATGGCCGCCGCAGCTGATCTTACGGGCGCATTTTAACGGCCGCAAACCAGGCAATGACGCCAGAGCGCTTTCAGATTCTGGAGGTTCCTACACCCCACCACTGAATTTCAGTGATCCCCGAAAGACTATCGATTGAGCACCTTTCAAACCAGTTCACGCAAATCGCCACAATTCGAGGGAAATCTCCGAAGACCTTGCCCGGAAATGTCCTGGGACCTGTGGAACTTGTATCCGCAAAACGGGGGGAGTGAGTTGTGGGTGAGGTACAACGGGCATAACCGAAGCCTAGGAAAAACAGAAATGTCCTACGCCAATTGACGCCTGAATCGCCTCTACCCCTGTAGGAGCGAGCCTGCTCGCGAAGAACGTCCAGACAGCGCGTTCAGTCAGACTGCCCGTGTTATCGTTGACCTCCATCGCGAGCAGGCTCGCTCCTACAGGGGTTGCTGGTTGACCACAAGATTTGTGGCCAACCATGAAGCCTGATCAATCCTCGCGTTTGACCACCAGGGTCAAAATGTCATAGCTCGCCACCAGTTCACCCAACTGGTTGGTGACTTCCACATCCCACGCCACCACTCCTTGCGGGATGCCTTGCGGACTCTTCTTGCCCTGGTCGATCTTGCGCTTGCAGGTCAGGCGGGCCTGGATGGTGTCGCCGATGCCTACCGGGTTGATGAAGCGCAGGGTGTCGAGACCATAGTTGGCCAGTACCGGGCCGGGTGCCGGCGACACAAACAGGCCGGCCGCTGCCGACAGCACGAAGTAACCGTGGGCGATGCGCTTGCCGAACTGCGATTCCTTGGCCGCGATGTCGTCGAAGTGCATGTAGAAGTGGTCGCCCGACAGGCAACCGAAGTTCACCAGGTCCGCTTCGGTGACGGTGCGACGGTGGGTCAGCAACGACTCGCCGATCTGCAGGTCCTGGAAGTAGCGACGGAATGGGTGCACGTCGGTTTCGATGACCTTGGCGCCGCGCACGTACTCGCCGGTGACCGCTGCCAGCATGGTCGGCGATCCTTGCACCGCCGCGCGTTGCAGGTAGTGTTTCACCGCACGCAAGCCGCCGAGCTCTTCACCGCCGCCGGCACGACCCGGGCCGCCATGCTTGAGTTGTGGCAGCGGCGAGCCGTGGCCGGTGGATTCGCCGGCGCAATTGCGGTCCAGCACCAACAGGCGACCGTGCAATGCAGCGGCCACCGGGATCGCTTTGGCGGCGATCTGTGGATCCTTGGTCACCAGGCTGGCCACCAGGCTGCCTTTGCCGCGAGCGGCCAGAGCCAGCGCTTCGTCGAGATCGTCGTAGGCCATCAGGGTGCTGACCGGGCCGAACGCTTCGATGTCGTGAGCGCCACCTTCGGCGTGCGGATCGCGGGCCTGCAACAGGGTCGGGGCGAAGAATGCGCCCTTGTCGACGTTCACGCCACGCGGTTCGAAACCATCGCGAGCACCGAACAGCAGGTCGCTGCTCTGCAACAGGCTTTCCAGGCGCTCGGCCACGTCTTTCTGCTGATCGTGGGAGGCCAATGCACCCATGCGCACGGCTTCCACCGACGGATCGCCCACCACCACTTTGGCCAGGCGATCACGCAGGCGCGTAGCGACTGCATCGATGTGCTTGGCCGGGACGATGGCGCGGCGGATGGCGGTGCATTTCTGCCCGGCCTTGGTGGTCATTTCCCGGGCGACTTCCTTGATGAACAGCTCGAACTCTTCATCGTCCGGGGTCACGTCCGGGGCGAGGATCGCGCAGTTCAGCGAGTCGGCTTCGGCGGTGAACGGCACCGAGTTGCGGATCAGGTTCGGGTTGACCCGCAGCTTGGCCGCGGTGTCGGCGGAACCGGTGAAGGTCACCACGTCCTGGCCTTGCAGGCGGTCGAGCAGGTCGCCGGTGCCACCGATGATCAGTTGCAGGCTGCCCGCTGGCAACAGGCCGGATTCGTCCATCAGACGCACCACGGCTTCGGTCAGGTAGCTGGTGGCGCTGGCTGGCTTGACGATGCACGGCATGCCGGCGAGGAAGCTCGGGGCGAATTTTTCCAGCATGCCCCAGATCGGGAAGTTGAACGCGTTGATGTGCACCGCCACGCCCCCGCGAGGCACCAGGATGTGGGTGCCGGCGAAGGTGCCCATTTTGCTCAACTGCAGCGCCGGGCCTTCGTGGACGACGTTGCCGGACGGCAGCTCGCGCGAGCCGAGGCTGGCGTAGGTGAACAGCGTGCTGTTGCCGCCTTCGATATCGATCCAGCTGTCGGCGCGGGTCGCGCCGCTGTGGTGGGAGATCGCGTAGAGCTGTTCCTTGCGCTCGCTCAGGTACAGGGCCAGGGCCTTGAGACGCTGGGCGCGTTGCTGGAAGTCCAGCGCCATCAGGCCGCTGACGCCTTGGCGGCGACCGTGTTCGATGGCTTCGGCGAAGTCTGGGCGTTCTTCGTGGGTACGGGCGATTTCATGGCCGTCGATGGCGCTGCGCAGGATCTGCGCGCCTTGTTGGCCGATCCAGCGGCCGGCGATGAAGCTTTGCAGGGTGGGGGCATGCAGTGCAGGTGAAGAGGACATCACGATTGCTCCTGATTATGAAGGGGTATGGCGCGACCGTGACCGCGCCTTTTCGGAATTACCAAAGCGCCACGGTGTAACCGACGATCAGCCGGTTCTCATCGAGGGCGGTAGTCAAGCCATTGCCGGAACGGAAGGTCACGTTGCGCCAGCGCAGGCTGACGTTCTTGAACACACCGCTCTGGATGACGTAGCTGATATCGGTGTCGCGCTCCCATTCGCGCCCGTTGTCGACGCTGCCCGCCTTGACGTGGCGGCCGTCGGTGTAGCGGGTCATGAAGGTCAGGCCGGGAATGCCTTGCGCCGCGAAGTCATAGTCGTAACGCAGCTGCCAGGAATCCTCGTCGGCGCGGGTAAAGGTGTTGAAAGTCACCAGGTTGACCACGTACGGATCACCGCCGTTGAGGAACGGAAAGGCGCTGTCGCCGGACAATTGCTGGTAGGCGGCACTGACCTTGTGGGCACCGTGGGACACCGTGAACATGCCGTTGAAGTTACGGTTTTCGATGCGCCCGGCCCGCTCGGCGCCGTCGCCGCGGCTGTCGAAGTAACGCAGGTCGCTGCGCAGGCTGAAGCCGTTGCCCAGCGGTTGCGTATGCATCAGACCGGCGAATTGCTGGCGATAGATCTGGTCGAGCTTGCCGTAGTAGTAGCTCAGGTTCAGTTGTGGACTGAACGCGTAGCTGCCGCCGCCGAAGTCGAAGTGATCGCTGCTGGCAGCGCCGAAACCGATGTCATCGTTGCTGGAGGAGTCCCGCAGGTTGGCCTTGGTCAGGCGTCCGGCATTCACCGTCAGGCCGTCGATTTCCTGGCTGGTCAGCAAGCCACCTTCAAAGGTCGAACCCAACAGGCGTGTGTCGTTGTAAGTTGCCACGGGCAACAAGGGCTGCAGGGTGCCGAGTTTCAACACGCTTTTGGATACCCGCAATTTTCCGGTCAGGCCCAGCTCGCTGTACTCGTCGTCCGGCTCATGGCTCTGCGGGCCAAACGGCAGCAGCCCGGTGCCACGACGGTCGGGACTGGAGTCGAGCTTGATCCCCAGTTCGCCCAGTGCGTCGAGACCGAAACCGAAGGTGCCGTCGGTGAACCCGGACTCGATGCGCGCAGTGAATCCCTGGGCCCATTCTTCGGCCCTGGATTGCGGCGCGTTGTCCTGACGGAAGTCGCGGTTGATGTAATGGTTGCGCATATCAATACGGGCCTTGCTGTCGCCGATGAAGTCGGCCATGGCGCAGGGGGCGATCATGGGCAGACTCAATGCGGCGGCCAGTGAAAACAGTGATTCACAAGACGTGGTACGTGCGGGTTTCATTATTTTTATTCCCTGCCAACTGATCGGTCGTCGTTTAGTGTTTGCTGGCGCCGGTGGCACCGATGCCGGTCATCGAGCGGATGAACTGCGCCAGATAACGGCCACGCTCAAGGGCTGCACGGGGAGAGGTGTCGGTGACGGAAAACAGCCATGCACTAAAGAACGCCAGGCTCATGGAAAACAGCGCCGGGTTGGAGTACGGGAACAGTGCCTTGTCGTGATGCATCACGTTGACCCACACCGCCGGGCTCAGCACCAGCAACACAATCGCCGAGACCAGTCCGGACAGACTGCCGAGGACAGCGCCACGGGTGGTCAGGCCTTTCCAGTACATCGAGAGGAACAGCACCGGGAAATTCACCGACGCGGCGATGGCCAGCACCAGGCCCGAGAGGAAGGCGATGTTCTGCGATTCGAACAGCAGGCCGAGGATGATCGCCAGCACACCGATGCACAGCGTGGCGATCCGCGACACGCGCATCTCCTGCTGCTCGCTGGCCTGACCCTTGCGCATCACGCAGGCATACAGGTCGTGGGACACCGCCGAGGCGCCGGACAGCGCCAGCCCGGCGACCACCGCCAGAATGGTGGCGAAGGCCACCGCCGAGATGAAACCGAGGAACAGGTTGCCACCGACGGCCTGGGCCAGGTGTACCGCGACCATATTGCCGCCGCCAATGATCGCGCCAGTGGCATCGCGGTACGACGGATCAGTGCCGACCATGACGATCGCGCCGAAGCCGACGATGATCAGCAGCAAGTAAAAGTAACCAATGAAACCGGTGGCGTAGAACACGCTTTTACGCGCTTCCTTGGCGTCGCTGACGGTGAAGAAACGCATCAGGATGTGTGGCAGGCCGGCAGTGCCGAACATCATGCCCAGCCCCAGGGATATCGCGTCGATCGGGTTGGACAGCAAGCCGCCGGGCGCCATGATCGCGCTGCCCTTGGCATGTACAGCGGTCGCACCGGCAAACATCGCCTCAGTGCTGAAGCCAAAGTGCTTGAGCACCATGAACGCCATGAAACTGGTGCCGAACAGCAGCATCACCGCTTTGATGATCTGCACCCAGGTGGTGGCGAGCATGCCGCCGAAGGTCACGTAGAACACCATCAACACGCCGACCAGCATCACCGCGTAGAGGTAGTCGATGCCGAACAGCAATTCGATCAGCTTGCCGGCGCCGACCATCTGCGCCACCAGGTACATCAGGGCCACGGTCAGGGTGCCGAAGGCCGAGGTCAGGCGCACCGGGGTCTGTTCCAGGCGATAGGAAACCACGTCGGCGAAGGTGTACTTGCCGAGGTTGCGCAGGCGTTCGGCGATCAGGAACAGGATGATCGGCCAGCCGGCCAATACGCCCAGGGCGTAGAGCAAACCGTCGTAGCCGTTGAGGAACATCATCGCGGAAATGCCGAGGAAGGACGCCGCCGAGATCATGTCGCCGGCAATCGCCAGGCCGTTCTGGAAGCCGGTCATGCCGCCGCCGGCGGTGTAGAAATCACTGGCCGAGCGGGTGCGCAGGGCGGCCCAGCGGGTCACGCCGAGGGTGAACAGCACGAACACCAGGAACATGCCGATGGCGTTCCAGTTCAGTGGACGGGCTGCACCGTCGGCGGCCATCGCAAAATCAGTGACAGCCGCCAGTGGCAGCAGGAACAACGCGAGAAGGCGGCTCATCGTGCGCACTCCTGCTTGAGTTTTTCATTCAGCGGGTCGATCACGTTGTTGGCGCGATAGACATAGAAACCGGTCAGCGCAAAGGCCAGCCCGACGATGACGACACCCACCAGCATGCCCACGGTGGTCACGCCGCCGCTCAGGGACTGGCCGAGGGTAGAAGGGGAGAAAGCCACCAGCAGTACGAAGCCGAAGTAGATCACCAGCATGATCAGCGACAACGACCAGTAGAGTTTCTGCTTGCGTCGCACCAACTGGATGAAGTCGGGGTGCTGGTGGATGAGTTCTATGTCTTGCGGGCTCATGGTGACTCTCCTTTGTTGTTTTTGTTGTTGTCCCTGTAGGAGCGAGCCTGCTCGCGATGGTCGTCAACGATGACGCGGGGTGCCTGATACCCCGCGGCGATCTCTGGTTCATCGCGAGCATGCTCGCTCCTACAAGGGGGGTGGTGCAGGTGTTTCAGAGCTGATCGAAATCCAGCACCACCTTGTCGCTGATCGGGAAGGCCTGGCACGACAGCACATAGCCGGCGGCCACTTCGTAGTCTTCCAGGGCGTGGTTGCTGTCCATTTCCACTTCGCCTTCGATGACCTTGCATTTGCAGGTCGAGCACACGCCGGCCTTGCACGAGTAGGGCAGCTCCGCGCCTTGTTCGTTACCCGCATCGAGGATGCTCTGGCTGTTGCGTGGCAGGTCGAAGGCGAGGGCGCGGCCGTCGCTGATCACGGTGATCTGGCTGGCCGCCGCATCGACCTGGCGGGCGGCTTCGCGGGCGGCACGCTTTTGCTCGCTACCGGCGGCGGCGAACAGTTCGAAATGGATGCGCTCGGGTTGCATGCCCTTGGCCTTGAGGCTGTCGCGCACGGTCTCGGTCATTTCCTGAGGGCCGCAGATGAAGGCGGCGTCGAGGGCCTTGACGTTTAACCAGCGGCTGAACAGCTGCTCGCATTTCTCGGCGTTGATCCGACCGTTGTACAGGTCGACGTCCTGCTGTTCGCGGCTGAACACGAAGATCAGGTTCAGGCGCTGCAGGTAGCGGTTCTTCAAATCTTCAAGCTGTTCGCGGAACAGCGCGCCGGAGCTGGAGCGGTTACCGTACAGCAGGGTCACGCGGCTGTTGGGTTCGGTTTCCAGGGTGGTCTTGATGATCGACAGGATCGGCGTGATGCCGCTGCCTGCCGCCACCGCCAGGTAGTTGCCATGGCGCGCCGGGTCGAGTTCGACGCTGAAGTGCCCGGCGGGCGGCATGACTTCCAGGTTGTGCCCGGCCTTCAGCTGTTCGTTGGCAAACGCGGAGAAACGACCGCCGGCCACGCGCTTGATCGCTACGCGCAGTTCACCGTCGTTGACCCCGGTGCAGATCGAGTACGAGCGGCGTACTTCTTCGCCGTCCAGTTGCGTGCGCATCACCAGGTGCTGGCCCTGGGTGAAGTGGAAGCTGTCTTGCAGGTCCTGCGGAATCTCGAAGGCGATGGACACCGCGTCACGGGTCTCGGTGCGCACGTCCTTGATGGTCAGGCTGTGAAATTTGCTCATTGTTGTTCTCCAGCTGGACGGCCGATTGCCGCTCAGATGCACTTGAAATAGTCGAACGGTTCCCGGCAATCGACGCAGCGGTACAGGGCCTTGCACGCAGTGGAACCGAATTCGCTGAGCACCTCGGTGTGGGCACTGCCGCATTGCGGACAGACGATCAGCGGGCTTTCGCCGAGCAGGCTGCGTTTGCTGGTGCTGCCCTCGGGCGGCGCGATGCCGTAGGCGCGCAGGCGTTCACGGCCACTGTCGCTGATCCAGTCGGTGGTCCAGGCCGGGGTCAACTTGCGCTCCAGGTGCGGCGCCTTGAATCCGGCGAGTTCCAGCGCTTCGCGGATATCGCTCTCGATCACTTCGGTGGCGGGGCAACCGGAGTAGGTCGGGGTGACCACCACGTGCAAGTGACCGGCCTGCCAGTCCAGGTCGCGGACGATGCCCAGGTCGACCACGCTGACCACCGGCACTTCCGGGTCCATGACCTCTGCCAAAATCGCCCATGCGGCAGCCAGGTCGGTCGGTTGTGCCGGCCGGGCGCCGAGGTCGCTGGCGATCAGCTCACCAGGTTGCATCGGGGTACGCTCGTGGCAGGAACTGCATCTCGGCCAGCAAAATCCCTAAGTGTTCGGTGTGCAGGCCCTTGCGCGCATTCAGGTAGAAATAGCTCGGTGCGGCCGGCACGGGCAGGGTGGCGCTTGCGAAGATCTGCTCGACTTTGGCTTGCCACTGTGCGGCGACGCTGGCAATGTCCGGAGTGATGCCGGCTGCGCACAGGCGCTGTTCGCTGTCATCGGCGGCGATCAGTTCCACGGTGAAACGCCAGACTTCGGGGATCGCCGCGAGCATGCGCTTGTGGCTTTCCTCGGTGCCGTCGCCCAGACGCTCGACCCACTCGCCGGAGCGACGCAGGTGATAGGTCACTTCCTTCACCGCTTTGGCGGCGATCCCGGCGATGCGTTCATCGCTGGACTGGCTCAGGCCCTGCAACACCGGCAGGTGCCAGGCGTCATAGAGGAACTGCTTGAGGATGGTCACCGCGTAATCGCCGTTGGGTTGTTCCACCAGCAGCAGGTTGCGGTAGGCGCGCTCGTCGCGGCGGAACGCCAGATGATCGGCATCGCGGCCGTCGTCCAGCAGTTCGGCGGCGTATTCCAGCCAGTTGCGCGCCTGGCCCACCAGGTCGAGGCCGACGTTCATCAGCGCCAGTTCTTCTTCCAGTGCCGGGGCCTTGCCGCACCACTGGCACAGGCGCTGGCCCTGGATCAGGGCGCTGTCGCCGAGGCGCAGCAGGTATTCGATCAGATCAGTCTTGTTGTTCATGGTCGACCTCACATGTGCCCGACTTCGGCCGGCAGCTCGTAGAAGCTGGCGTGGCGGTAAACCTTGTCGTCCGACGGGTCGAACAGCGGGTCTTTCTCGTCCGGCGACGAAGCGGTGATCAATGCCGAAGGCACTACCCACAGGCTCACGCCTTCGCTGCGACGGGTATAGAGCTCGCGCGCGTTCTCGATGGCCATGGTGGTGTCGGCGGCATGCACGCTGCCGACGTGCTTGTGGTTGAGGCCGTGCTTGCTGCGCACGAAGACTTCGAAGAGGGTCCACTCGGACATTTCAGTTACTCCACATCAGGTGGCCGGATCAGGCGGCGTTCTTGTTTTGTTTTTTGCGGGCGTGGGCGACGGCGGCTTCACGAACCCAGGCACCGTCTTCAATCGCCTTGCGGCGGGTGGCGACACGTTCCTGGTTGCATGGACCGTTGCCCTTGAGCACTTCGTAGAATTCGTTCCACTGGATTTCGCCGAAGTCGTAGTGGCCGCGTTCGGCGTTCCACTTCAGGTCCGGGTCGGGGCAGGTGCAGCCCAGCAGTTCCAGCTGCGGGATGGTCTGGTCGATGAAGCGCTGGCGCAGTTCGTCGTTGCTCTGGCGCTTGATTTTCCAGGCCATGGACTGTGCGCTGTTCGGCGAGTGTTCGTCGCTCGGGCCGAACATCATCAGCGACGGCCACCACAGGCGGTTGATCGCGTCCTGGACCATGTCTTTTTGCGCCTGATTGCCGTGGCGCATCATGGTCAGGAGGATTTCGTAGCCTTGGCGCTGGTGGAAGCTCTCTTCCTTGCAGATGCGGATCATCGCCCGTGAATACGGGCCGTAGGAGGTGCGCTGCAGCACCACCTGGTTGACGATCGCCGCGCCGTCCACCAGCCAGCCCACCGCACCCATGTCGGCCCAGTTCAGCGTCGGGTAATTGAAGATGCTCGAGTACTTGGCCTTGCCGCTGTGCAGCTTGGCGATCTCTTCATCGCGGTCGGCGCCCAGGGTTTCCATGGCGCTGTACAGGTACAGGCCGTGGCCGGCTTCGTCCTGGATCTTGGCCATCAGTTGCAGTTTGCGTTTGAGGCTTGGCGCGCGGGTGACCCAGTTGCCTTCGGGCAGCATCCCGACGATTTCGGAGTGGGCGTGCTGGGAAATCTGCCGGATCAGGGTCTGGCGGTAGGCATCTGGCATCCAGTTCTTGGCTTCGACCTTGATTTCTGAATCGATTTTTTCCTGGAAGGCGCGTTCCTGTTCGGACATTTCCGAGAGGTCTTTTATGCGTTTGACGCCTGTTTCTACTAGCTGTGCGTACATTTTTGGTCTCCCGCCTTGAATCTGTTCTGAGGCATGGAGAACTTTATAAGCGATACAGGAATTAATATCAAACACAAAATGACGTGTCGTATTTGTTTTTTGTATCGCTTTGAGGGTGGTGGGGTTTTTGGGTTGGGTACATATCCGTTGCTGCGGTAACGGCGGCTTAGGGTTTCGCCCTTACGGCGACTCACTTTTTTTACAAGCGCCTAAAAAAGTAAGCAAAAAACGCTCGCCCCGAACGTCCGGCCCCTCGCCAGGGCTCGGGGTTCCTTCGCTCCGGCATTCCTCCGGGGGCACTGCCCTCCGGTCGGCTGCGCGCGACCTGCATGCAATGAGTTCGACTGCGTCGAACGGCGCTGCGCGCCATTCCCCGGATGAACGCCTCCACTCAGCCTCCCGAAGGGG
This sequence comes from Pseudomonas sp. WT-JTC, assembly GCF_056711565.1. Classification (NCBI taxonomy): domain Bacteria; kingdom Pseudomonadati; phylum Pseudomonadota; class Gammaproteobacteria; order Pseudomonadales; family Pseudomonadaceae; genus Pseudomonas; species Pseudomonas sp. WT-JTC. The sequence continues at coordinate 4,608,457 of NZ_CM160042.1, read as the reverse complement.
CGGGTGGATCAAGATCAAGAGCGGCAGGCGAGCTAACGCTCGGCCCTGTAGGAGCGAGCTTGCTCGCGATGGTCGTCAACGATGACGCGGGCTGCCTGAATGCCCGCGGTGTCCTGGCGTTTTCGCGAGCAAGCTCGCTCCTACAGGGGAACGCGTTCAATTGCGATCAGGCCGGCCAGTAGGCCGCCTCGCTTTTGCTTTTGATCTTCTTGCCCCCTCGAGAGGCCGAGTGGAGGTTCTGCGCAGTGGGCAACCCGGCATTGATGCCGGGTTAGCCGCGTACGGCCAGGGATGGCCGATCGCGGCGGGCCCTGTAGGAGCGAGCTTGCTCGCGATAAACGACAGAACACCGCGGGGTGTCAGGCTGCCAGCGTCATCGTTGACGACCATCGCGAGCAAGCTCGCTCCTACAGGCTTTTCCAAGTAACCCGCTGTAAAAGCGGAACAATAAGTGGCCGTTACCGAAGAAACGGATATGCCCCCAATCCCAATCCCAATCCCAATCCCAATCCCAATCCCAATCCAAAAAAAAGCCCCGCATAAAGCGGGGCCATAAAGGGTGCAGCAGTCATGCTTTAGGACGTTTATCCACCACGTGGCAAGCCTTGCCCTCGGATCGCTTGATCGAGTGGAAAGGCTGCAAAACGATCCGCGAACTGATCCCGATATACGTCTTGATGTGCTTGCTCAGTTCCCCGCAAACAGCCTTCTGCTGTTCGTCGGTCAGGTGCTGATGCTCGGCCTTCAACTCCACATGCACATCGACACTGTCCAGGTTGCCGTTGCGATACAGGTGGATCTCATAGCACTCGGCAAGCTGTTTGACTTTGAGGACCTGCTCCTCGATCTGCGTTGGAAACACGTTGACCCCGCGGATGATCAGCATGTCATCGCTGCGTCCGGTGATCTTGTCGATGCGGCGCATCGGTCGCGCAGTACCCGGCAGCAGGCGCGTCAGGTCGCGGGTGCGGTAGCGGATCATCGGCAGGGCTTCTTTGCTCAGGGAGGTGAACACCAGTTCGCCCATCTGCCCGTCCGGCAGTACTTCGCCGGTGACCGGGTCGATGATTTCCGGATAGAAGTGGTCTTCCCAGATGGTCGGGCCGTCCTTGGTTTCGGCACATTCCATGGCCACGCCCGGGCCCATGATTTCCGAGAGACCGTAGATGTCCAGGGCAGTGATGCCCATGCGTGCCTCGATGGCGCTGCGCAGTTCGGCGGTCCACGGCTCGGCACCGAAGATGCCCAGGCGCAGGGCCAGTTTGTGCGGATCGATGCCCTGGCGCTCGATTTCGTCGGCGATGTTGAGCATGTAGGACGGCGTGACCATGATGATGTCCGGCTGGAAATCCTTGATCAGTTGCACTTGTTTTTCCGTCTGGCCGCCGGACATCGGGATCACCGTGCAGCCGAGGCGTTCGGCACCGTAATGCGCGCCGAGGCCGCCGGTGAACAGGCCGTAGCCATAGGAAATGTGCACTTTGTCGCCACGATGGCCGCCAGCGGCGCGGATCGAGCGGGCCACCACATTGGCCCAGGTGTCGATGTCGTTCTGGGTGTAGCCGACCACGGTCGGTTTGCCGGTGGTGCCGCTGGACGCGTGCAAACGCACGATGTCGTGCATCGGCACGGCAAACATGCCGTAGGGGTAGTTGTCCCGCAGGTCGGACTTGGTGGTGAAAGGGAATTTCGCCAGGTCGTCCAGAGACTTGATGTCGTCCGGGTGCACGCCCAGCGCATCGAAGCGCTGACGGTACAGCGGCACATTGTAGTAGGCGTGGCTCAGGCTCCAGCGCAGGCGTTCCAGCTGATGCTGGCGCAGCTCGTCGATGCTGGCGGTTTCCAGCGGGTCCAGCACAGGGTTCAGCACGGCTTGGGCAATTGGCATGTTCATGTGTTCACTCGAATTGTTTTTGTGTTCCAGCTCCTGCGCGCAGGGGCTTTGAGTGCATGCCCCAAGGATACCTCTGGGCTCCTTGGGAATCGCGATTCTTTAGTGGGATAGACGCTCGATGATCAGCGCGATCCCTTGGCCGACGCCGATGCACATGGTGCACAGGGCGTAACGGCCGTTACGTTCTTCCAGCTCATGCAGGGCGGTGGTGACCAGTCGCGCGCCGCTCATACCCAGCGGATGACCAAGGGCGATGGCGCCGCCGTTGGGATTGACCCGCGGGTCGGTGTCGCTCAGGCCCAGTTCACGCAACACCGCCAGACCTTGTGCGGCGAAGGCTTCGTTGAGTTCGATCACGTCCATGTCCGCCAGGCTCAGGTTGGCCAGTTCCAGCACCTTGCGGGTGGCCGGTACCGGGCCGATGCCCATGATGCGCGGCTCGACGCCGGCAGTGGCCATGGCCACGACCCGGCCACGGGCGGTCAGGCCGTGGCGCTTGGCGACTTCCGGGCTGGCCAGCAGCAGGGCACAGGCACCGTCGTTGACCCCGGAGGCGTTGCCGGCGGTGACGCTGCCGCCTTCGCGGAACGGCGTCCCCAGTTTGGCGAGCTGCTCAAGGGTGGTGTCGCCGCGCGGGTGTTCGTCGTGCTCGACCACCTTGGCCGGGCCTTTGCGCTGGGGGATTTCCACCGCGACGATTTCTTTGGCCAGGCGCCCGTTGGCCTGGGCAGCGGCAGCGCGTTGCTGGCTGCGCAGGGCGAAGGCGTCCTGGTCGGCCCGGGAGATGTTGAACTGTTCGGCGACGTTCTCTGCCGTTTCCGGCATGGAGTCGATTTCGTAGGCCTTTTTCATCAGCGGATTGACGAAGCGCCAGCCGATGGTGGTATCGAAGATTTCGGCCGCACGGGAAAACGCCTGCTCGGCCTTGCCCATCACCAGTGGCGCGCGGGACATGGATTCAACGCCACCGACCAGCATCAGCCCGGTTTCGCCGCTGCGAATCGCCCGGGCGGCGGTGCCGATGGCATCCAGCCCGGAGCCGCACAGGCGATTGAGGGTGGTGCCCGGCACGCTGACCGGCAACCCGGCCAGCAATGCCGACATGCGCGCGACGTTGCGGTTGTCTTCGCCGGCCTGGTTGGCGCAGCCGTAGATCACGTCGTCGACCGAGTTCCAGTCGACCTGGGGGTGGCGGCGCAGCAGTTCGCGCAACGGCACCGCGCCGAGGTCGTCGGCGCGCACGCCGCTCAGGACGCCAGCGTAACGGCCGATGGGGGTGCGCACCGCGTCGATGATCAGGGCGTCTTTCATTCGGGGGTCTCCTGCGTCAGCACCGGGCCGCGCACTTTGTAGGATTTGCCGTGGAACAGGGCGATCAATTGGCCCTGCTGGTTTTCGATGCGTACGTCGTAGTTGCCGGTGCGACCGGAGCGGCTCTGCTCGATGCAGTCGGCGTTCAGCGTGTCGCCCAGGCGGGCCGGGGCGATGTAGTCGATGCTGCAACCGATGGCCACCGTGGCTTCGTTGTAGCTGTTGCAGGCAAAGGCGAACGCCGAATCGGCGAGGGCGAACAGGTAGCCGCCGTGGCAGGTGCCGTGGCCCTGGACCATGTCGGCCCGCACGGTCATGCCCACTCGGGCAGCACCCGGACCGGCGGACAGCAGGCGCATGCCCATGGCCTGGCTGGCGGTGTCGCGCTGGAACAACGCTTGTGCGCAGTCGCTGGCGAGGTTCATCGCTTCGCGGTTAGTCATGGAAGTTTCTCCCTTCGGCAACCCGGCGGCGCAACAACAGCGATGGCCGGTAGCGTTCTTCGCCGTAGGCGGCTTGCAGGTTGTCCAGCACGGTCAGGATGTGGGGAAGGCCTATGGTGTCGGCCCAGGCCAGCGGGCCCTGTGGATAATTGACCCCGGCACGCATGGCCAGATCGATGTCGGCGGCCGAGGCCACGCCTTGCAGCAAGGCGTCGGCGGCCTCGTTGGCGAGCATGGCGACGGTGCGCAGGACGGCGAGGGCCGGGCTGTCGTTGAGCAGGCTGATCTTGAGGCCGGCGCGTTGCAGCAGGGCGATACCTTGTTCGAGTGCCAGCGGATCAATGCCGTTCGAGTAGCTGATGGCGATGCGCTGGGCCTTGGCGTAATCGTGCGCCAGATCCAGCAGGATCAGGTTGCGCAGCCCGTCTTCTCGGGCACGCTGGCAGGCCATGCGGCCATCGCTCAAGGCCAGCACGGCGTCGCCCACTCGCAACAGTCCGCGACCGTCGCGCCGGATGACTTCGACGCCTTGCTCGCTCAAGCGCGCGAGCAAACCCTGGGCGATGCCGAGGTCACCTTCGGCGATACAGGTCTCGACGCTCGCGCTGCTGCTGATTTCAGCTGCTTGCGGACGTTCGGCGCCTTGGGCGTAGCTGTAGAAACCCTGTCCGCTTTTGCGCCCCAGACGTCCGCCGTCCACCAGTTCTTTCTGGATCAGCGACGGCAGGAAGCGCGTGTCCTGGTAATAGGCGTCAAACACCGAGCAGGTCACGGCGTAGTTGACGTCGTGGCCGATCAGGTCGGTCAGTTCGAATGCGCCCATGGCAAAACCACCAGCCTCACGCATCAGCGCATCCAGCGTCGGGCAATCGGCAGCGCCTTCCTGAAGCATCCGCAGGCTCTCGGCGTAGAACGGCCGGGCCACGCGGTTGACGATGAAACCCGGTGTGGAGCGGGTGTGCACCGGTTTTTTGCCCCAGGCTTTGGCGGTGTCGTACAGACATTCGGCGAGTGCCGGGTCGCTGGCCAGGCCGGAGACAACTTCCACCAATGCCATGACCGGCGCCGGGTTGAAGAAGTGCAGGCCGAGCAAGCGCTGTGGATGATCAAGTTGCGCGGCGATGCTGGTGATCGACAGCGACGAGGTGTTGCTGGCCAGGATGCAGTGCTCGCCGCAGATGCCTTCGAGCTGGCGAAACAGCGCGCGTTTGACCTCAAGGTTCTCGACGATGGCCTCGATGATCAAGTCGCAGTCGGCCAGGGCTTCGATGGCTTCCACCGCGTGCAGGTTGGCGATGGTGGCGCTGCGCGCTTCGGCGGACAGCTTGCCGCTTTCGACCCGTTTACCCAGTTGCCGATCAATGCCTTCGATGGCCTGCGCCGCCGCGCCGGGGCGGTTGTCCAGCAGCAATACCGGATGACCGGCTTGAGCTGCGACCTGGGCGATACCGGCACCCATGGCGCCGGCGCCGATCACGGCGACGCGTTCAGTTTTATTCAATGCGGTCATGACTCAGCGTCCCTTGAAGCTTGGGGTGCGTTTTTCCATGAAGGCGCCGACGCCTTCGCGGTAGTCCTCGCTGCGCCCGGCCAGGCGCTGCAGGTCTTTTTCCAGCTCAAGCTGTTCGTCAAAGCTGTTGCTCATGCTGGCGTTGAGGCTGCGCTTGATCAGCGCCAGGCCGTAGGTTGGCTGTGTGGCGAGGTGGCGGGCCAGCTTCAGCGCTTCATCGCGCAGTTCGGCGTCTTCCACGCAGCGGTAGATCAGGCCCCATTGCTCGGCCTGTTCGGCGGTCAGGCGATTGCCGAGCAGGGCCAGGGCCTTGGCGCGGGCCATACCGACCAGGCGCGGCAAGGTCCAGGTGCCGCCGGAATCAGGGATCAGGCCGATCTTGCAGAACGCCTGGATGAAACTGGCCGAACGCGCGGCCAGTACCAGGTCGCAGGCCAGTGGAATGTTGGCGCCTGCACCCGCAGCCACGCCGTTGACCGCGCAGATCACCGGCATCGGCAGGTCGCGCAGTTGGCGGATCATGGGGTTGTAGAACTTCTCGATGGATTCGCCCAGGTCCGGCACGGCACTGCCCGGCGCGACGTTGCGGTCGCTCAGGTCTTGCCCGGCGCAGAAGCCGCGACCTTCACCGGTCAGCAGCAGTACGCGCACGTCCGGGTTCTGCCGCACCTGTTTCAGCGCTTCCTTCACTTCGCCATGCATCTGGGAGTTGAAGCTGTTGAGCTGGTCCGGCCGATTGAGGCTGAGCAGGGCGACGCCGGCCTCGATGGAAAACAGGATGTGTTCGAAGTTCATGGTCTTGGCGCTCTCTAAGAGGTCGTACGAATTCGGTGGGCCGATGACTACTGGCCGGTAAAGGTCGGTTTGCGCTTTTCCTGAAAGGCCTGGATGCCTTCATCACGGTCGCGAGTGCCGGCCAGCACGGTGAAAGCGTGGCGCTCGAAACGCAGACCGCTGGCCAGATCGGTGTCCATGGCCTTGAGCAGCGCTTCCTTGGCCAGGCGCACGGCCAGTGGTGCCTTGGCTGCAATGCTGCGGGCGATGTGCAGGGCGCGGTCGACGGTAAATTCCGGTTGTGTCACTTCGCTGACCAAGCCGGCGCGCTGGGCCTGGCGGGCGTCGATCGGCTCGCCGGTCAGGACCATCTGCATGGCCATGGATTTGCCGACGGCGCGCAGCAGGCGTTGGGTGCCACCGGCGCCGGGCATGATCCCGAGATTGATTTCCGGTTGGCCGAAGCGGGCGTCTTCGCCGGCAATGATGATGTCGGCGTGCATCGCCAGTTCGCAGCCACCGCCGAGGGCGAAGCCGTTGACCGCGGCGATCAGCGGTTTGCTGAAGCGGGTGATGGTTTGCCACGACGCCTGGCGCGGGTCGTCGAGGATACCGACCAGGTTGCGCTCGGCCATTTCCTTGATGTCGGCACCGGCGGCGAAGGCCTTGCGGCTGCCGGTGAGGACCACGGCGCGGGTGTCCGGGTCGGCTTGCGCGGCATTCAGTTCATCGGCCAGTTCGCCCAGCAACTCGGTGGTCAAGGCGTTCAGGGCTTGCGGGCGCTGCAGGGTAATCAGGCGGACGCCGGGCTCGATCAGTTCGACGGCAAGGGTTAGAGGCATGGCGGATGCCCTCACGGTGCACGCTCGGCGTGGTGCCGGCTCGTTATTGGATCGGCCGCAGGGGCCGGTTTTGCCCCAGTATAGCTATAACGTGATACGTAAATGCAATACGAAAATAGATTTAATGTGTCTTATTGGTGGGGGTGTCGATTGCTTTGCTTCCTGCGTCAAGGACGCTGGTGGCGGGTTTAACCCTGAATTTATTGGGTTTAAGCCCGATTCAAACGGCCCGTTGGCATTCGTCGGAAAGCGCTATTTCAAGTGATACGCTTTTTAGTCTTTGTGATTGGAAAAGTGATGTGATACAAAATGAGCCATTATTTGCATCGCTTTGTGAAGGACGCTTTCATGACCTGCTACAGCCTTGATGGCCTGACCCCGGTGGTTGACCCGAGCGCTTATGTGCACCCGTCCGCCGTATTGATCGGTGACGTGATCATCGGCCCGCATTGTTATGTCGGTCCGCTGGCCAGCCTGCGCGGGGATTTCGGGCGGATCGTGCTGGAGGAGGGCGCCAACCTGCAGGACACCTGTGTGATGCACGGTTTCCCCGACAGCGACACCGTGGTCGAGCGCAACGGCCACATTGGCCACGGCGCGGTGCTGCACGGTTGCCGGATTGGCGCCGACGCATTGGTGGGCATGAATGCGGTGGTGATGGACAACGCCCGGATCGGCCCGCGTTCATTCGTTTCGGCGGCGGCGTTCGTCAAGGCCGGCTTCGAATGCCCGGAACAGTCGCTGGTCATGGGCGCACCGGCCAGCATCAAGCGCACCCTCAGCGATCAGGAAGTGGCGTGGAAGCAGGCGGGCACACGTGAGTACCAGGAATTGGCCAGGCGTTGCCTCACGCAGATGCGGGTTTGCGAACCGCTGAGCGAGCCGGAAGCTGATCGCCCGCGCATCAGCGACAGGGGGTTGCGGCCCAAGGGCAGTGCCCTGTGAATACAAATCCCCTTGTAGGAGCGAGCCTGCTCGCGATGGACGTCAACGATGACGCGGGCTGTCTGAATGCCCGTATTGTCCGGACGTTTTTCGCGAGCAAGCTCGCTCCTACAGGTGGGTGCGATTAACAGGCAGGTTTTCGGTATATTCCTTTTCTTTTTTTGCACGGAACGCCCATGTCGTCCCTGACCCCCTTGAACCATCTGATTACACGCTTCCAGGAACAGACGCCGATCCGTGCCAGTTCCTTGATCATCACGTTGTACGGGGATGCCATCGAACCCCATGGCGGCACCGTGTGGCTGGGCAGTCTGATTCAATTGCTCGAGCCCATCGGCATCAACGAACGGCTGATCCGTACGTCGATTTTTCGCCTGACCAAGGAAGGCTGGCTGACCGCCGAGAAAGTCGGTCGTCGTAGCTACTACAGCCTGACCGGCACCGGTCGCCGGCGTTTCGACAAGGCCTTCAAGCGCGTCTACAGCACCACGATGCCGGCCTGGGATGGCTCCTGGTGCCTGGTGATGCTCTCGCAACTGACCCAGGACAAGCGCAAACAGGTGCGCGAGGAGCTGGAGTGGCAAGGCTTCGGTGCGATTTCGCCGGTGGTGCTGGCCTGTCCGCGCAGCGACCGTTCCGACGTCAACGCGACCCTGCTCGACCTTGGCGCGCAGGAGGACACCATCGTCTTCGAAACCACCGCCCAGGATGTACTGGCCTCCAAGGCGCTGCGCCTGCAAGTGCGCGAGAGCTGGAACATCGAGGCGCTGGCCGCGCACTACAGCGAGTTCATCCAGTTGTTCCGGCCGCTGTGGCAAGCGCTGCGCGAGCAGGAAAACCTGCAGCCGGCCGACTGCTTCCTGGCACGGGTGCTGTTGATCCACGAGTACCGCAAGCTGCTGCTGCGCGACCCGCAACTGCCGGACGAGTTGTTGCCCGGCGATTGGGAAGGCCGCGCCGCCCGCCAGTTGTGCCGCAACATTTACCGTTTGATCTACGCCAAGGCCGAAGAATGGCTGAACGCTGCACTGGAAACGGCCGACGGCCCGTTGCCGGATGTGGGTGAAAGCTTCTACCGGCGTTTTGGCGGACTGAAATAGCACGTCATTGTTCAGGGAGTGGTGCTGTTCAGGAGACTTGAAGCATCCGATGTCGTGTGGATTGACGTAGACAATAAAAATAAGCCTGCGTGAGGCCTGACATGATTTCTACAACTGCACAGCGCCATGATGGGTTCGACCAGTGGATCCATCAGATCAACCAGATCTGTGGCGCCTTCAACGCACAACCCCTGGGCAGCGAATTTGCCGGGCGCATCCGCGAATACCAGAGCGATGCGCTCAAACTCAGTTTCGTCGACGCGTGCCAGGCGCGGTTGTACCGTACGCCCCAGGAAGTCGCTGCGGGCGAGGGCGGCAAGTATTTTGCGGTGTTCCAGCTCGACGGCACGGCGGGCATGGCCCAGGGCGATGACAAGGTCTTGTTGTCCCCCGGTGACATCACGCTGATCGATGCCTCGCGGCCCAGCGACTTCACCTACAGCGAAAACTCCCGGCAGTTGTCGTTGATCCTGCCGTATCAACTGGTCGAGCAAACCCTGCGCTTCAATCAGGTCAGGTGCGGCCACCGGATTGCCGCCAGCTCGCCCATCGCGATGCTGTCGCACCGGTTGATCCTCGATGCGACCCGCCAGCAGCACCTGACCCGACAGGAAAGCGAAGCAACCCTGGAGGCGATTGTCAGCCTGCTGCGCCCGGCGATCAGCCAGGCCGACGACTGCACCGATGCCCATGAGCGGATTTTCCGCAAGACGCTGAATTGCATTGACGAAAACATTCGCTCCGAAGACCTGTGCCCGGAATGGCTGGCACGGGAAGTCGGCATGTCCACCCGTGGCCTGTACCGGATGTTTGCCAAGAAAGGCCTGGTGGTGGCGCGCTACATCAAGAACCGCCGCCTGGACCTGTGCGCCGAGTCCCTGCGCCAATCGGGCAAGGAGCAGAAGTTGTCGGTGCTGGGGTATTCGTGGGGCTTTTCTGATTCGAGCTACTTCTCCACCGCGTTCAAATCGCGCTTCGGCATTGCGCCGGGGGAGTATCGCAAGCAGCATGCCTGAGTTTTTGCCTGTACCTGTAGGAGCGAGTCTGCTCGCGATGAACGTCAACGATGACGCGGGCTGTCTGAATACCCGCGTTGTCCTGACGTTTTTCGCGAGCAAGCTCGCTCCTACAGGGAATAGACGTTTTACGTGCCATTGCGGAGCAACAGGCCCAACGCCTCCAGCTCGCTTTTCTCAAGATCCGAAACCAGCACGAAGCGCATGTGATTCTCTTGCCAGGACACCACGTTGAAGCCGCGGATCGTTTCGCTCCGGCGCGGTTTGTCCGCCTCCGGCGTGGGCAGGATGAACACATTGATAATGTGCTTGTTGCGCCCGTAACTCAGGGCCGCCGTGGTCTGGTGTTGCAGATAATCCAGGCGCCCGCCCAACAGTGGAAAACCCTGCGCCGAGTAATCGAATACCGGTGGCGAGAAGTCGAGTTTACCGGTGAACCAGGGTTTCACGGTATGGCGGTCGGATGACACCACATCGTTCAAATGCTCGCCCATCAATGAGCGAACGTGGCTGGAAACGGCCTCGTCCATCAGCGGTGCCTGGACGCCCGGTGTTGCCACAAAAAGCACCATGGCCAAGGCCAGCGCCGCCGCTGAAAACGCCGGCGCGAACCAGGTTCGCCAACGCTCGATGAAACGGGGTTTTGGCGGATCAACGGGGAACACACTGGCGGCCAGCGCTGCCGGTGCCCTGTAATACACCGCGCTCTGCTTCACACCAGCCACCAGCAACCGAGCCTGATCATGCAATCGCGCACATTCGGCGCAAGCGGCCAAATGCCCGGCCACATTCGCCGTGGTCGGCGGATCGAGTTCCTTGTCCAGGTAGCCATGCATCAGCGTCTGGCAAACCGTGCAGTCGAGTTCATTCATGATCGTGCAGCTTCAGTAGTTCGAGCTTGAGCATGGCGCGAGCCCTGGCGAGTCTCGACATGACGGTTCCCAGGGGAATGTCGACCACCAGGGCGATGTCCTTGTAGGGCATGTCTTCGAGCTCCTTGAGAATAATCACCTCACGAAACACAGGTGGCAGGGCGCACAGGGCTTGCTGGACCAGCGCCGCATTTTCCGTGTGAATGGCCAGCAACTCCGGGGTCTGGTCGTGGCTTGATGCTCCCGGGTCCTGGGCAACATCGTCGCCGAAAGCGACCCAGTGGCGCCCGGCCGTGGCCTTGAGCCAGGTGTAGCTTTCATTGCGCACGATGGTCAGGAACCAGGCCTTGGCGTTGCCATCGACGAAACGCTGGGAAAACCTGAAGGCGCGCAGGGCGCTTTCCTGCACGACATCGCGCGCGGCGCTGTCGTTGCCGGTGAGCCAGCGCGCGAGGTTGTAGGCGGCGTCCAGGTGGGGCGCAAACAGTTCCTCAAATCGCTTCATGGTGGTTCCCGCACTGTCCCTCTTCTATAACCATGGTCCGTGGCATTTTATTCCCCGGTAAAAGAATATTTTTCGACCGGGAATAAAGACCCGTCCCACAAGGTTTTACCTCGTGTCAGCTGCATCACTGTAGTTCGCCTGCGAGGGAAAACTGATGAACATTCATTCAAAACACCAACGACGCGTCGACGGCCTGCTCAATCCTGACCGCCGCACGCTGCTCAAATGTTCGGCGTGGGCCGGGGCCGGCGTGGTCTGGGCCCTGTGCGGCGGCATTCCCCGGGCTTTCGCCCTGGATGACGCGGGAAATGTCACAGACCCCAAGGCACTCGCCAGCAACTTCCACTTTGTGCAGGTCAGCGACTCGCACATCGGTTTCAACAAGGAGGCCAACCCGGAACCGGTCAAGACCTTGCAGGTGGCCATCGACAAGGTCATCGCGCTGCCAAAACGGCCCTCGCTGATCCTGCATACCGGGGATATCACCCACCTGTCCAAGCCCGAAGAGTTCGACACCGCCGCCCAGTTGCTCAAGGGCCTGCCGTCCACCGTGCACTACGTGCCGGGCGAGCACGACACCCTCGACGAGGGCGGCGGCAAGCTCTATCTGCAACGCTACGGCAAAGGCACCAAAGGCAATGGCTGGTACAGCTTCGATGACCACGGCGTGCATTTCATCGCGCTGGTGAATGTCTTCAACTTCCAGGCGGGCCATGAGGCGACCCTTGGCGCCGATCAATTGGCGTGGCTGGCCGACGACCTGCGCGCTGTAACGAGCAGCACCCCCATCGTGGTGTTTACCCATATTCCGCTGTGGACGATTTATCAGCCATGGGGTTGGGGCACCGAGGATGGCGACCAGGCGATTGCCATGCTGCGCCCTTACGGTTCGGTGACGGTATTGAACGGGCATATCCATCAGGTCATCCAGAAGGTCGAAGGCAATATCACCTTTCATACCGCCCGTGGCACCGCGTATCCGCAACCCGCGCCGGGCACGGCGCCGACGCCTGGGCCGATGACGGTGGCCGCCGATCAGCTGCGCAATTATCTGGGAGTCACCGACGTGCGGGCGACGCAGGGTGAGCATCCGCTGGCGCTGATCGATTCGACACTGGTCTAGGGGAGGGTAAGCGAATGAAAACGCGACTGTTGGCGGTTGCCTGCCTGATGCTGGCGATGCCGGTATGGGCTCAGGAGGTGAAGGTCAATATCAAGGAGTTCATGTTCGGACCCAAGGATCTGGCGGTCGCCGTGGGCACCAAGGTGACGTGGGTGAACGATGACGAGATCCCGCACACGGTGGCAGAGACTCACAAGGTATTTCGCTCGGCGGCGCTGGACACCGGTGACAGTTACTCCTGGGTGTTCAACACGCCGGGGGAGTATGAGTATTTTTGTGCACTGCATCCGCAGATGATCGGCAAGATTGTGGTCAGCCAATAATCCACTGATCCACTGATCCACTGATCCACTGATCCGCTGTAGGAGCGAGCTCGCTCGCGAAAAACGTCAGGACAACACGGGTATTCAGACAGTCCACGTCATCGTTGACGTCCATCGCGAGCGAGCTCGCTCCTACGGTGCGTTGAGGTTCAGAGTCGGTGTTTCATCGAAGAAATTCCACGGTTTGAGCAGCACATGCACCCATTCGGTCGGCATGATCGGCCATTCTTCGGCACGGGCGATGTGGGTGGTGCCGGTGGTCAGCCAGACCACATCGTCAGTGTTCTCGATGGAGTGGTTGTCCTGGGTGAATTGCCCCAGGCCCGAGTCCTTGTCCGAGCGGTTCGGGTACTTGCCTTCCGGGTATTTTTCCTCGGGGTTGTATTGCGTCACCCACAACTGCTTGTCCATGAAACTCAGGCGGTGGTACAGCCATTCGTCCTTGCCGAAGTTGGCACCCTTGGCCACCGGGTGCGTGCCGCCGGCGTACGGAATCAACTGATAGGAAACCGGGTTGCCGACTTTGTTTTCCTTGCTGAAGTTGGTCAGCAGGCGCACGGTCGACGGGTCGAATTTCTGCGCTGCCTGCTGCTCGTTGCCGACAATTTTGGTTTCGGTCTGCATGGTGCTGGTGCGCGGGCCGCCACGGTCGTTCGCCAATACCACCGGGTTCACTTCCACCAGTGAGTTCTGCTCGCCGTCCACGTCCATATCGAGGCGGAAGTTGTAGATGTGCTGGTGCGTGGTGCCGACGATGTTGTGGTCCAGCAGGGTGCCGTAGCGGGTGTCTTCTTTGGCGGTGTCCTCGTGCATGGTCTTGGATTTCACGCCCTTGACCGCTTCGATACCGGTGGCGCCGGCGTCGATGCCGATGGTGCCGTTCTGCTGGAAGACCCAGTCGAAGATGTAGTCGTAGTTGCCCACGGTGCTGATCCAGCGCACCACCAGCTCACGACGCTCGGTGCTGAGGTTGGGCTGGCCCATTTCCTGGTGCTTGTATTCCGGACCGGCGTAGCGCTCGAACACTGCGATGGCGCGCGGGATCGCGGTCGGTGCGCCGGTGTAGTCGGCGATGGTGGCGTCCAGCAGCACGGCGTTTTCCGGGGCGTCTTTGCCGCGGGCGATCGGTGAAGTCAGGGTGCCCATGCCGTAGTCGCCGGAGTCGAGGTAGGCCTTGAAGTACCAGCCGATATCCGGGTCGCCGTAAGGCACGATCATGCCGCCCAGCGAGCCTTCGTACATGATTTTGCGTTTCTTGCCCTTGTCGTCGTAGGTGACGGTGGACAGGATCGGACCGACCCGCGAATCGAGGCGAACGTGGAATTCCCAGTTCTGCCAGTGAATGCTGTTGCCGCTGATGGTGTAGTTCTTGCCCTCGGGCTCGGTGATTTCCAACGGTTTGACCTCGACGCCCTTGCGTCCGCGCCCGTCATACGGCGTCGGCTTCATCGGCACCGGGATCAGCGCTTCGTCTTCGATCTTGATCAGCTTCTTCTGTTCCAGATCGACAATCGCCACCAGCCCTTCAATCGGGTGCGCCCAGTAGTTGCCGTCGTCGGTGTTGAGGTAGCTGACGATTTTCAGCAGGCGCTTGTCCTGCGCCAGGCCGTCCTTGCCGTCGAAGTAACCGACGGTCAGCGGCGTGGCCACGACTTTTTTCACATCGTTGATGCCGCGCTTGGCCAGGGCCTGGGCGTATTCCGGGCTGGTCTCGACGGCCGATTGCACCGTTGCGAAATCGTCCAGGAGCACCATGCCGTGGGCGCCTTCGATCGGCTTCCAGGACTTGAGTTGTTTGCTGTCGAGATCGACCAGCGCCTCGATCACGTGCTTGCCGTCGAGTACCACGATTGAGGCCTCACGCGGCTGGGCGACGTTCTGCCCGGTCAGGGCGAAGTTCCACACCTGATCCTTGGGCGGCTCCTTGACCGAGACTTCGGTAAAGCGGAAACCGGGTTTGTAGTTTTCCGATTTCTTGACGATGTCCACGGCCGTGGTGATTTCGGCGGCGCTCAGGGGGTTGAGCGGGTTAGGGCGGGTCTCGACGACGAAGGTCTTGTCCAGCCCGGACTGGAACACCTGGTTGATGAAGTCCGTGGACATGAACGCCGTGTGGTCCTTGAACACCACCGGCACTGTCAGCTCGATACGCTTGCCGTTGAGCATCGCCACTTTACTGTCGGGCTTGACCTTGAGATAGACCCCGTCCTTGGCAATGGTGAACAGGTTGGCGTAATCGTCCCATTTCACCGTGGCACCAAAGGCCTCCAGACCCGCTTGCAGCGGCACCATGTCGGCGTGACCGCCGTGGGCCTGGGCATTGCCCGCCCAGAAAGGCAGGCCGAGGGTGCTCAGGGTGATGGCCAGGGCCAGGCGGGCAAGCGGTGTTCTTTTGGGCGACGCTTTGGGGCTGAACATGTGTGAATTCCTGGGGAAAAGCCGGGTACGGGCATTCCTGCACTTTGTTACAACCCGTCAATGGTTGCATTTGAATGCCTGCCAGATTTCTTTGCTTCCGTGCCGCCATCCAGCTTTGCTGACGAAATGCACCATGGCAAGCGGACAAAGTGCACCGGTGTGAAGGCCGCAAAGCATTGCTTCAAGTTAATAGGAAGCATTACTATTCACGCCCCGTCTCCACAGCACAGCGCAATGACCCTCAAGCTGCCCCGCAGACACGGCTTTTTCGAGCATTACGAAGAGTTGGTTGGCACCTGGACCCGTCGCCTGAGAAACCGTCAGCAGGCCGAGGACCTGGCCCACGATACCTTCGTGCGGGTGCTTGAGTCCGATTCGGCGCAGGTGGAGCAGCCCCGGGCGTATTTGCACCAGACCGCGCGCAACATCGCCGTGGATGGTTATCGGCGTGAGGACCGGCGGGGCGCCATGGAGTCAGAGGCGATCGATCTCAGTGAGTCGCCGACCGGCGACCCGGAGCATTTCATGCACGCGATCCAGTTGGCGGATTCCATCGAGCGGGCGCTCACCGAGCTGCCGGTCAACTGCCGCAAGGTGTTTGTCTGGCAGAAAATCGAGGGCCTGACCCAGGCCGAAATCGCCGAACGCCTGGGACTGTCCAAGAACATGGTGGAAAAGTATATGATCCGCACGCTTCGGCACCTGCGTGATCGCCTGGACGGGTTGCAGTCATGACCGGCCGCGCTTTCTCCTCCCCAGCCAAACAGGAACTTCCATGATGGATACTCGTGATTGTGCGTGCGGGCAGACAACGGTTCGCGATGACGCGGCGCAGTGGTTTGTGCGATTGCAGGAGCCTGTCGTCGATGTCGAAGTGCGTCGCCGGTTTCAGGCCTGGCTGGACGAACACTCCCAACACCGTAACGAATTCGAATTGCTCCAGGGGTTGTGGAGCGCCGCCGACCTGGTGCCGGCGGCGCGTTTGCGTGCCTTGTGTGAAACCCCGCCAGCCCTGAAAAAGCGTCGCCCCGTGCTGCGTTACGCGGTGGCCGCCAGCGTGCTGGCGGTAGCGCTCGGCCTGGGCCTGTTCAACGGCCTGAATCATCCAGCGCCGTACACCGCCGAGTTTTCCACGGCCCTGAATGAGCGACGCCATGTGGCGCTGCCGGATGGCTCGGTGGTCGATCTGGACAGCCGCAGCCGGATTCAAGTGCGCTTTGAAAAGGGTCAACGCAACGTTGAGCTGAGCGAAGGCGAAGCGATGTTCAGCGTCGAACATGACACCAGCCGGCCTTTCGTGGTCGCGGCGGGCAGCGGCAAGGTCACGGTCACCGGCACCCGTTTCGATGTACGTCGCGGCGCCAGCGCAACCCGGGTAGTGGTGGAGCAGGGCACCGTCAAGGTTCAAGGGCGCGACGCCGCCGACAGCGATTTCATCAATCTGACAGCTGGCCTTGGCACCCACGTCGATGCCCGGGGCAACGTTGCCGCCGCCTATGCCGTCAACCCGGCGGAAATGACCGCCTGGCGCAGCGGCAAACTGGTGTTCAACAACGCCAGCCTGGCTGACGTCGCCGAGCAGGTCTCGCGTTATCGGGAGAAACCGCTGAAGGTCGGCAACGCGGCGGTGGGCAATCTGCGCCTGACCAGCGTGTTCAAGTCCGACAACACCGACGCGCTGCTCAAGGCCTTGCCGAGCATCCTGCCGGTGGCCGTGCGCACCCTTGGCGACGGCAGCCAGGAAATAATTTCAAAATAAAATTCAGGTTTTTTTCGAGTTCATCGTCTTCCTGTTCAACTGCAACTGGTTTGCATTAACAAGCGCACACTCTTGCGATCCACAGGATTACGTTCGACGTGAAAATCTCCACCGCTAAAAACAACAAACTCCCCTGGTTGCCGCTGGCCCTTGCGCTGGCGGTCAACGTAGCGCTGCCCCAGGCCTTTGCGGCCGACGGCATCCACATCCCGGCGCAACCCTTGGGACAAGCCCTGAGCCAGTTGGGCCAGCAGACCTCGCTTCAGGTGTTCTTCAGCCCTGAACTGGTCGCCGGCAAGCAGGCTCCGGCGGTGGATGGCAACCTTTCCCCGGAAGACGCGCTGCGTCAGTTGCTGCAAGGCAGCGGCCTGCAATACCAGATCGATGAAGGTTCGGTGACGCTGATGCCGGCGCCAGCCTCGACGGCCAGCGGTCCGCTGGAGCTGGGCGTGACTGACATCAAGGTCGTCGGCAACTGGCTCGGCGATGCCGATGCCGCCGTGGTGCAGAACCACCCCGGGGCACGAACCGTGATCCGCCGCGAAGCCATGGTCGAGCAGGGCGCGATGAACGTCGGCGACGTGTTGAAGCGCGTTCCTGGTGTGCAAGTGCAGGACGCCAACGGCACCGGTGGCAGCGATATTTCCCTCAACGTCGGCGTGCGCGGCCTGACTTCGCGCCTGTCGCCTCGCTCCACCGTGCTGATCGATGGCATCCCGGCGGCGTTCGCGCCTTATGGCCAGCCGCAACTGTCCATGGCCCCGATTTCCTCTGGCAACCTCGACAGCATCGACGTGGTGCGCGGTGCCGGTTCCGTACGCTACGGACCACAAAACGTGGGCGGTGTGATCAACTTCGTGACCCGTGCGATCCCGGAACAGGCCTCTGCGGAAATCGGCACCACCCTGGAAACTTCGCAGCACGGTGGCTGGAAGCACATCGACACGGCATTCATGGGCGGCACCGCCGACAACGGCATGGGCGTGGCGCTGTTGTACTCCGGCGTGAACGGCAACGGTTACCGTGAAAGCAACAACGGCAACGACATCGACGACGTGATCCTCAAGACCCATTGGGCGCCGACCGATGTCGATGATTTCAGCCTCAACTTCCACTACTACGATGCCAAGGCCGACATGCCCGGTGGCCTGACCCAGGCGCAGTACGACGCCGACCCGTTCCAGTCCGTGCGCGACCACGACAACTTCAGCGGCCGCCGCAAGGATGTGTCGTTCAAGTGGGCGCGGCAGATCGACGATCGCACCCAGGCCGAAGTGCTGACCTACTACACCGACAGCTTTCGTGGCAGCACCATCGCTTCCCGTGACCTGAGCACACTCAACTCCTATCCGCGCAGTTACTACACCTTCGGTATCGAACCACGGGTGTCCCGCGTCTTCGATGTGGGCCCGACCACCCAGGAAGTCAGCGTCGGTTATCGCTACCTGAAAGAGGCCATGCACGAAGAAGCCAGTCGTGTGGCGCTGGTCAACAACGAGCCCGTGGTGCGTCCGGGGGCGGACGGCCATGTCTATCAGGACCGCACCGGTGGAACCGAGGCCAATTCGGTCTACGTCGACAACAAGATCGACGTTGGCAACTGGACCGTCACTCCGGGGATTCGCTTCGAGCACATCAGCACCGACTGGCACGACCGCCCGGTGCTCGATAACGCCGGTAAACGGGTGCCTGAGAAAAACCGCAGCATCGAAAGCAACGAGCCGCTGCCAGCCCTGAGCATGATGTATCACGTGTCCGATGCCTGGAAACTGTTTGCCAACTACGAAACCTCGTTCGGCGCGCTGCAGTACTTCCAGTTGGGTCAGGGCGGTATCGGCGACAACACCGCCAACGGCCTGCAACCAGAAAAGGCCAAGACCTACGAAATCGGTACGCGCTACAACGATGACGTGTGGGGCGGTGAGGTGACGCTGTTCTACATCGACTTCGACGACGAACTGCAATACATCAGCAATGATGTGGGCTGGACCAACCTCGGCGCGACCAAGCACCAGGGCATCGAAACGTCGGTGCACTACGATCTGGCCGCGCTGGACCACCGCCTGGACGGCCTGACCGCCAATGCCGGTTTCACCTACACCCGCGCCACCAACGAAGGTGACATCCCGGGCTTCAAGGGCCGTGACCTGCCGTTCTACTCCCGTCAGGTGGCCACTGCCGGCCTGCGTTACGACATCAACCGCTGGACCTGGAACCTCGACGCGTTCGCCCAATCCAAGCAGCGCTCGCCGGGCACCGGCGTGAACGCCGACGGCAGCTTCAACGGCAACTACATCACCGAAGGCAGCGCCGACGGCCAGTTCGGTGACATTCCGGGTTACGTGACCTGGAACGTGCGTAGCGGCTATGACTTCGGCCCGCAGGTGTCGAACCTGAAGCTGGGAGCGGGGGTGAAAAACATCTTCGACAAGCAGTACTTCACCCGCTCCAGCGACAACAACTCGGGCATGTACGTCGGTGCGCCGCGCACGTTCTTCGTGCAGGCCAGTGTCGGGTTCTGATAGACCGAGGTGCCCCAGAAACCCTGTGGGAGCGGGCTTGCTCGCGAAAGCGGTGTGTCATTCAGCATTGATGTTGGCTGACACTACGCCTTCGCGAGCAAGCCCGCTCCCACATTTGGTTCGCAGGTTTACCGGTGGAAGCTTTTCAGACCTTCAACACTTTCCCGCCAACGGCCACCGCCACCAGCAGCACCGCCATCAAGGCAAAGGCAAAACTCAGGCTGCTGCCATGGGCGATGAAGCCGATCACGGCCGGCCCCGCCAGGATGCCCGCGTAACCCAGGGTGGTAATGGCCGGCACGGCGATGCTCTCGGGCATGACTGTCTGCTTGCCCACGGCGGTGTACAACACCGGCACGATGTTCGAGCAACCGGCACCCAGCAGCGCATAACCCACCAGCGCCGCCTCCCAACCCGGTGCGAAGGTCGCCAGCAACAAGCCTGCGGCGGCTGTCAGCCCGCCGAACACAATCACTCGTTTCGCGCCCAGCCGCCGTACGATTTTGTCACCGGTCAGGCGTCCCACGGTCATGGTCAAGGCAAACGCTGCGTAGCCGAGCCCCGCGTAGGCGGTGTCGATACCGCGCTCCTGCGCCAGGAACACCGCGCTCCAGTCCAGTGCCGCGCCTTCGGCCAGGAACACGATGAAGCACATGCCACCGATGAACAGGACGATGCCATGGGGAACGGCAAACGCCGGGCCCGAACTTTCGCTGCCATAGGGCAACAGGTGTGGCACGGCCTTGGCCAGTGCGATCAACAGCAGCACGATCACCACCAGCGTGGCGCCCAGTGGTGAAATGCCGAGCCCGAGCAAGGCACTGACACCTGCCGCGCCGACTATGCCACCGAGACTGAACAGGCCATGGAAACCCGACATCATGTTCCTGCCGCTGGCGCGCTCGACGATCACCGCTTGCAGGTTGACCGTCGAATCCACCGTGCCCAGGCCCGCGCCGAACATGAACAAGGCAGCGATCAAGGCCGGAATCGACGACACCGTCGCCAACAGTGGCAGGGCGGCACAGATCAGCAGGGTCCCGCCGGTCGCCACGCGTCGGCAGCCGAAACGGGTGGCCAGGATGCCGGCCAGAGGCATTGCCAGAATCGAACCCACGCCAAGGCTCAGCAGCAACAGGCCCAGGGTGCCTTCATCCAGCCCGGCCCGGGCCTTGGCATAGGGCACCAGCGGCGCCCACGCGGCGATGCCGAACCCTGCGATGAAGAAGGCGATGCGCGTGGACATCTGTTCCAGGCGGCCGGGAACGAAGGTGGTTTGGTTGTTGAGGCTGGTCATATCAATCCCTGGCAAAAAACGTCACGTCCTCAACGGACAGTGATCGGCCGGCGAGGGTTCGATCAGTGCCCGGAAAGTTTTGCGGTCAAACAGGGCGACATCGTTGCACAGCGCCGCTGTGTTTCGCGATATGTTGAGCCATTCCAATGACACACGGAGGGCGCCATGGCGCAGAGGTACGATGCACGGGGCAATATTTACATCGTGGTGGCGCCCGAAGAACTGCGCCGCCAGGGTATCGACTTGCCCCTTCAGGCCGGCCACGCCGCACAAAGCCGTCAGGCATGGGCCGTGGCGGCCATCGAGGCTTGCTGTAGCTGGGCACCCGGCACGCAGCCGGTCGGCGGCAAGGATCATCGCAGCGACGGATTGCTGGTCGGACCGTTCCAGGCGTCGTCTCCCTTCGATCTGCTGATCGTCAACACCGATGGCACGCTGGCCGAGCGCAGCGGCAACGGGCTGACGATCTTTTCTCAGGCGCTGAGCGACCAAGGTTTTTTTGCGCAGGGCGAAACCTGTGAACTCAGGGTGCATCACGATAAAACCGACACGGCTTCACCGGGGCAGACTTCGGTGAAAACCGCTCAAATCGAGGGCGTGAAGGGTTTCTGGCTTGACCTTGGCCAGCCTGGGTTCGGGCCGTCGGCGGTCAGTGCCGCGGGCGTTGAAACGGCGCTGTTGAACGGCCATGAGCTCAGCCACGTCAAACAGTTGTCGACACTCAATGGCGCATGGTCGCGCAGCCAGTTCGCGCGGGTCGGCAACCCGCATTGCGTGACGTTGGTCGACAGCGCCGATGCCTTGCCGAGCAACGAGCAGATGCGCGAGCCGGCGTTGGGCGAAGGGCTGACGCGAATCGCCTACGCGATGCCGACCGGGGCAGGACAACCTTGTGTTGCGGGGATCAATCTGCAATGGGCGATGCGCTTGTCCGCAGGGCACATCGCTGCACGGGTGTTCGAGCGGGGCGAGGGGCCGACGGCGTCGTCGGGGACCAGTGCCAGCGCAGTGGCCTGTGCGGCGTGGCGCGTGGGTTGGGTCAGTGCCGGGGAAGTGAAGGTAACGATGCCGGGGGGCACGGCGCCGATCTTGCTGGAGGAAGAGCAGGGGACGTTGAGTCGGGTCAGCCTGTTTGGTACGGCTCGAATGATCGATTGATTGTCAGATCGCCTTCGCGAGCAAGCCCGCTCCCACAATTGAGCGAGTTGCCCGGACAAACGCGATCAAATGTGGGAGCGGGCTTGCTCGCGAAGAGGCCTGCCCAGTCAACACCAAACTCAGCTCACCCCACTGAACTCCACCACCGGTATCGTCCGCTTCATCAACACCTTGCCATCGCGCACCGAGTACAGCGGCAACCCCTGGCTGCGGATGACCTCGTAGTCACTCTCGGCCGACAGGATCAGCAGGTTCGCCGGTCGCCCGCGTTCCAGGCCATATCGATCGCCGAGGTTCATGGCTCTGGCGCTATTGTCCGTCACCAGGTCCAGCGCACTTTGCAGGTTGCGATAACCGAGCATGTGGCAGATGTGCAGACCGGCTTCGAGCACCCGCAAGATGTTGCCATTGCCCAGCGGATACCACGGATCGACGATGGAGTCCTGGCCGAAACACACGTTCATGCCCGCTTCCAGCAACTCGTTGACCCGGGTCACGCCCCGGCGTTTCGGGAAATTATCGAAGCGCCCTTGCAGGTGGATGCTTTCAGTGGGGCAGGAGACAAAGCTGATCCCCGAATGCCCGAGCAGGCGAAACAGCTTGGCGCAGTAGGCGTTGTCGTAGGAGCCCATGGCCGTGGTGTGGCTGGCCGTGACCCGCGAACCCATGTCGCGGCTGCGGGCCTCTTCGGCCAGCACTTCGAGAAAGCGTGAGTGCGGGTCGTCGGTTTCGTCGCAATGCACGTCCACCAGGCAACCGCTGCGTTCGGCAAGGTCCATGAGGAACTTCACCGAACTGACGCCCTGATCGCGGGTGTATTCGAAATGCGGAATGCCGCCCACCACATCCGCCCCCATGCGGATGGCTTCTTCCATCAACTCGCGACCATTGCGGTAGGACTCGATGCCTTCCTGGGGGAACGCGACGATTTGCAGGTCGACCAGGTGCCGGCTTTCCTCGCGCACTTCGAGCATCGCCTTGAGCGCAGTCAGTTGCGGGTCGGTGACGTCGACGTGGGTGCGCACATGCTGGATGCCATGGGCGGCGAGGGCCTGGATGGTTTTCCGGGCGCGGGCCTTGGTGTCTTCCAGGGTGATGGTTGCCTTGCGCTCGCCCCAGCACTCGATGCCTTCGAACAGCGTGCCGCTCATGTTCCAGCGCGGCTCGCCGGCGGTCAGGGTCGCGTCGAGATGAATGTGCGGCTCGACAAAGGGCGGCACCACCAGATTGCCGCCGGCATCCAGATCGTCAGGGCCCAGGGTCGGGGCTTCGATCTGGCGGGAGATGCTGCTGATCCGGCCGTTTTCCAGGTACAACTCATGCAGGCCTTCCTGGTTGCGCAGACGGGCATTGATGATGTGCATCGGGCGGATCCTTTTAGCGAGTCGTATAGGCAATACCTCTACGTTAGCTCGCTGGTGGCAACTCGTGCCAGTGACATTGATCAGCGTAATCCAAATGTGGGATTTGGGTTTGTTCAGGAGATTTTTTGCAGGGGCAAGAACCGCATCAAGGCAGCGATGACTGCTTCAGGCGCGTCTTCCTGGACCAGGTGCCCGGCGTTGGGTATCGGATGGAACTGCGCGCCGGGAATCATCTGGTGTAAGGCCCGCCCGCGTTCGACGGGAATCCACCGGTCGTCTTCACCCCAGAGAATCTGCACCGGGCAGCGAATCGTCGGGTACAACCCCTGCGCCTCAAGGGTGTAGCGCTCGTCCATCTGCGCGATCTGCCGGTAGAACGCCGCTTGCCCCGGTTCTCCCAGCCATGGCTGTACGTAGGGGGCGAGTTCGGCGTCGGGAATGTCGCGCTGGATGGCTCCGCGAATATAGGCCGGCACGATGGCGCGCTGGATGTAATCGGGCAATCCGATGAACGCCGCTTCATGCTGACGCACATGCTGCACGAACGGCGAACCCCAGGGTGTCAACGCTACCGGGTCGATCAGTGTCAGGCTGCGGTAATCCTTGCCATTGAGCAGATGCGTGCGCAGGGCGGTGGCGCCGCCGAAGTCGTGGGCCACCACGTCGGGGCGATCCAGGCCCCAATGCTCCAGCAGTTGCGCCAACAGCTGGTTTTGCACGCCCAAGGACACATCGCCATCCGGCTGTGCGGATTGCCCGTAACCCAGCAGATCGAAGTAGTACACGCGGTGTGTGGTGATGAAGTGCGGCGCTATCCGGTGCCACACCCAGGAAGAAAAGGGCGTGCCATGCACGAACACCAGCGGCGGGCCGTCGCCGTGAATGGCGTAGCGCACCTGATGTCCTTTGAAGTCAAAAACCTCATCCAGCGGCTGTAGGAGCGAGCTTGCTCGCGAAGAACGTCAACGATAACGCGCGGCAGCTGGCAGCCCGCGGGGCTCTGGCGTCCATCGCGAGCGAGCTCGCTCCTACAGGTGGGGGCTATTCGCCGCGATAGATGCAACCGCTGGTGCAGGTTTCGTGGATGCGGATCGCACTGAGTTCCGGCAACAGAGGCTTCAATTCCTGCCAGATAAACTTGGCCAACACTTCGCTGGTCGGGTTTTCCAGGCCAGGAATGTCGTTCAGGTAGTTGTGGTCCAGACGCTCGTACAGAGGCTTGAAGATCTCTTTGATTTCCGAGAAATCGCGGATCCAGCCGGTGTGCGGGTCGAGGTCGCCGCTCAGGTGGATCGCCACTTTGAACGAGTGACCGTGCAGGCGCCCGCACTTGTGGCCGTCCGGTACGTGGGGCAGGCGGTGGGCGGATTCGAAGGTAAACTCTTTGAAAATTTCCACAGTATCTTCAGCTCTGTTCAGGTGGCGTTCGCCGCAGCGATTCGGGCAGGTGGCGAGTTTACCAGTTTGTCCTGACTAAAGGGTCAGCAAGCGCTCGCCCAGGCGACCGTTGGCGGCCAGTTCGAGGAATTCGTCGCCCATGCGGCGGCTTTCGTCCATGGTCGTGCGCCAGTATTTCTGCCGGCTCGGGGCGTCGCCCATGAAGCGCTTGAAGTCGTTACGGTCTGGCAGCTTGCCGTAGGGCAGGCGCGCCAGATAGTCCTTCGACGGCGCCAGCAGCAGCACGTTTTGCAAGCGCGCCGGGCAGGCGCGGCGCCACGGCAGGGTCTTGTCGAACCAGCCGGGAATCACCCGATCGGTGAAATGCGGGTAAAGCACGATGTCGTTGCCGCTGTAAGGCAGGTCCAGGTGGTAGTCCAGCAAGCCGCCGTCGCGGTAGGTGCCGGCGCCAGCGCCCGGCAGGTCGCGCACACCTTCCATCACCATCGGGATCGAGCCCGAAGCCAGCAGGGCCTGGCGCAGATTGCCGGCGTTGAGGGCGACGAAGCGCGACGGGAAGTCGTGCAAGGCGTCGACCGGCGGCGCCAGGCGCGGGTCGTGGATGATCAGGCGTTCGAAGTGTCGGGCCAGCCGTGCCCGGCCGCGCAGGTTGTCGGCGATGACCGAGGACAGGCCCAGCCCGAGGCGTCCGCGGTGATCGTCGGCGAGCAGGCCGTGGCTTTTGACCACCATGATGTTCAGGCGGTAATCGCTGTTGTCGAGGATCGAGGCATCGCGACCTTCGAGCAGGTCATTGAGCATGCGCTGTGAGCTCTGGCTGATCTGCGCCATGGTCACGCCCTTGGCGAAATTCTGCTCGGTGTACAGCTGCCCGAGACGCCGGATGCCTTCGGCGGCGTCTGGCAGGCAGGCGCTGGCGAAGCGCCAGGAACCCACCGATGCACCAATCAGCGAACGTTCCCGCGGTGCCGCCGGCAGCCACTGGCCGAACAGCGCCAGGTCCAGCCCCTGAATCCCCAGCGCCTTCGGACCGCCGGCCGCACCGGGCAAGGTGCCGACTTCAGCCGCATCCAGGCCGTTGGCGCGGATGTGCGCAAAGGCGCGCGGACCGGCCTTGAGGGTCAGGGAAGGGAACTTGATGTGGATGGCGGTCATTACGGTCTCGATGTGTGGCCAGCAGAAATTATAAACACGAACACTGTGGGAGCGGGCTTGCTCGCGAAAGCGGTTTGACCGTCAACATTGATATCGACTGACACGGCCTCTTCGCGAGCAAACCCGCTCCCACAGGGAATGTGTAATGGCCAGCAGTAATGGCCATTCAGCTTCAATTAAGTTCGTCCAGCTAAGGTGTCGCCCACGCCCGGGAACCTGGCCCGGATCAAGCGCCGGAATTGCAGACGCTGGTACCATTGCGGCTTTCGAGAAGCTCACACCACTCGCACTGGCCAGTTCTACCGATGATCGGCAGCAGGGTATCGACCGGGATCTGGAATCAGACGCTGTCAGCGGGCAGGTTCTCAAGAATCATCAGGATTGGTAATGAAGGTGTTTTTATTCAATCGATGCGCCGGCGGCCGGATGGCGCTGCTGCTTCTGGCATTTTGCTCAGCGGTGATGGCCCGCGACCTGGACCAGGATGAAGCCCTGCGCCTGCGTCAACAGGGCGTGATCCTGCCGCTGGAGCAACTGCTGCAGCAGGCAATGGATCGCTACCCCGGCTCGAAACTGCTGGAAGCCGAGCTCGAAGAAAAACACGACGTCTACATTTATGAAGTCGAGTTGCTGACCCCTGAAGGCGTGGTCCGCGAACTGGGCATCGATGCCGCCAACGGTCGCTTATTGAAAGACAAGGAAGACTGATCCATGCGTTTGCTTCTGGTGGAAGACCATGTGCCCCTGGCCGACGAACTGCTGGCCGGTCTCAACCGCCAGGGTTATGCGGTGGACTGGCTGGCCGACGGTCGCGACGCGGTGCATCAGGGCAGTACCGAACCTTACGACCTGATCATCCTCGACCTCGGTTTGCCCGGCGTGCCGGGGCTTGAGGTGCTGGCGCAATGGCGCGCGACGGGGCTGGCCACGCCGGTGCTGATCCTGACGGCCCGTGATTCCTGGGCCGAGCGCATCGAAGGCCTCAAGGCCGGTGCCGACGATTACCTGACCAAACCCTTTCATCCCGAAGAGCTGTTCTTGCGCATCCAGGCGCTATTGCGCCGTTCCCATGGCCAGGTCAACCAGCCGACGCTCAAGGCCGCAGGGCTGCACCTGGACGAAAGTCGCCAGTGCGTTGTCCGCGACGGTGCGGACATTCAACTGACTGCCGCGGAGTTTCGCCTGTTGCGTTATTTCATGCTGCACCCCGAGCAGATCCTCTCCAAAAGCCACCTCGCCGAACACCTCTACGACGGTGAAACCGCGCGCGATTCCAATGTGCTGGAGGTCCACGTCAACCATCTGCGCCGCAAGCTCGGCAAAAGCGTGATTGAAACCCGTCGCGGCCAGGGCTATCTGCTCGGCGGGCAAGCCCGGTGAGATCGATCCAGCGCCGCTTGAGCCTGGGCCTGATCAGCGTGATGGTGGTCGTTGGCCTGGTGCTGGCGCAAACCAGCCTGTGGCTGTTCGAAATGGGCTTGCAGCGCTACCTCGAAGCCGGGTTGCGCAATGACAGCGAGAACCTGCTGGCGGCCCTCGTGCGCGGGCCGCAAGGCTTGCAACTGGATGAACGACGGCTGTCGCCGGCCTATCAGCGGCCGTTTTCCGGGCATTATTTCCGCATCGATTTCGCCGACGGCCATTGGCGCTCCCGTTCCTTATGGGATCAGGAACTGCCGGCACTCGATCAACCCGGCCTGCACGACAACCTGCAACTGGGGCCGGAAGGGCAGCAGTTGCTGGTGCTGCGTACGGACTATCGACGTTCGGGGGTGCCGATTTCCATCAGCGTCGCCGAGGATTACACGCCGATACGCGAAAGCTTCCGGCGGGTGCAACAGCTTGGGTTGGGCCTCGGTTTGACCGGGCTGCTGCTGATTTTGCTGCTGCAGCGGATTACCGTGCGCCGCGCCTTGCGGCCGCTGGAGCAGGCGCGCGAACAGATCGCGCAGTTGCAGCGGGGCCAGCGCTCGCAACTCGATGATCAGGTGCCGGTGGAACTGGAGCCACTGGTGGCGCAGATCAATCACTTGCTGGCCCACACCGAGGACAGCCTCAAGCGCTCGCGCAATGCCCTGGGCAACCTCGGCCACGCGTTGAAAACGCCGTTGGCGGTGTTGTTGAGCCTGGCCTCGAGCGAACAGCTTGAGGCGCACCCGCAATTGCGCAAGACCCTCAGGGAACAACTGCAGCAGGTCGAACAGCGGCTCAACCGGGAGCTCAATCGTGCGCGGTTGTCCGGCGATGCGTTGCCGGGCGCACTGTTTGATTGCGATGCCGAGTTCCCCGGATTGCTGGCAACCCTGAACATAATCCATGGCGAACACCTGGCGCTGAGCTACCGCGCACCGACCGGCCTGCAATTGCCATGGGATCGTGAAGACCTGCTGGAACTGTTGGGCAACCTGCTGGATAACGCCTGTAAATGGGCGGATGCCGAGGTTCGCGTGAGTGTGGCCGAAACGGCGGACGGGTTTGAACTGAGTGTCGAAGACGACGGCCCGGGCATCCCCGAAGAGCGTCGCGATCAGGTGTTCAGCCGAGGTACGCGGCTGGATGAACAAACCCATGGGCATGGCCTGGGGCTGGGCATCGTGCGCGACATCGTCGATAGCTGGGGCGGGAAACTGTCGTTACTGCAAAGCGAATGGGGCGGGCTGAAGGTCGTCATCGAATTACCCAGACACTGAGATCCATTGTGGGAGCGGGCTTGCTCGCGAAGGCGGTGTGTCAGTCGATAAAAATGTCTGCTGACACTCCGCCTTCGTCGGAACGCCGCCCGGAGCAAGCCCGCTCCCACAAGGGAGTGGCGCACCGGGCTCAGGTGTGATGAATCTCCCGATCCTTGGTTTCCGGCATGAAGAAAATACCCAGCACAGCCGTCATCACCGCGATGACGATCGGATACCACAGCCCATAGTAGATATCCCCGGTGGCCGCCACCATGGCAAACGCCACCGTCGGCAGGAAGCCACCGAACCAGCCGTTGCCGATGTGATAGGGCAGCGACATCGAGGTGTAGCGGATGCGCGCCGGGAACAGTTCCACCAGCCAGGCGGCAATCGGCCCGTAGACCATGGTCACGTAGATCACCAGGATCGTCAGCAGCAACAGCACCATCGGGTAGTTGGTCTTGGCCGGGTCGGCCTTCTCGGGGTAGCCGGCGTCCTTGAGGGCGGTGGCGAGGGTGGCGGTAAAGGCGTCGTTTTTGGCCTTGAAGTCGGCGCCCGGCATACCGGTGCCCTCGAAGCTCTCGATCACTTTCTCGCCAATGCGCACCTGCGCAACAGCGCCCGGCTCGGCTTTCACGTTCGCATAGGGGATGGCCCGCTTTGCCAACACGGTCTTGGCCAGGTCACAGGAACTGGTGAATTTGGCCTTGCCCACCGGGTCGAACTGGAACGAACACTGGTCGGGATTGGCAATGACCGTGACCGGATTTTTCTCCTGCGCGACGAACACGTCGGGGTTACCGTATTGGGTCAACGCATGGAAGATCGGGAAATAGGTCACGGCCGCGATAATGCAGCCGGCCATGATGATGCCTTTGCGGCCGATGCGGTCGGACAGGCTGCCGAAAAAGACAAAGAACGGAGTACCGATCAGCAGCGAGCCGGCAATCAGCAGGTTGGCGGTCTGCGGTTCGATCTTCAGCGTCTGCAGCAGGAAAAACAGCGCATAGAATTGCCCGGTGTACCAGACCACGGCCTGGCCGGCGGTGCCGCCGAGCAGGGCCATGATCACGATCTTGAGGTTGTCCCAACGGGCGAAGGATTCGGTCAATGGTGCCTTGGAGGACTTGCCTTCGGCTTTCATTTTCTGGAACACCGGCGACTCGCTGAGCTGCAGGCGGATGTACACCGAGATTATCAACAACAGGATCGACAGCAGGAACGGAATCCGCCAGCCCCAGGCTTCGAAGGTTTCGGTGCCCAGGACGGTGCGGCAGGCGAGGATCACCAGCAGTGAAAGAAACAGGCCGAGGGTGGCTGTCGTCTGAATCCACGAGGTGAAGTAGCCGCGTTTGCCCTTGGGGGCATGTTCGGCCACGTAGGTGGCTGCGCCGCCGTACTCACCGCCCAGCGCCAGACCTTGCAACAGGCGCAGGCTGATCAGAATGACCGGCGCGGCTACGCCGATGGTTGCATAGCCAGGCAGCATGCCTACCACGGCCGTGGAGACGCCCATGATCACGATGGTGATGAGAAAGGTGTGTTTGCGTCCGATCATGTCACCCAGCCGGCCGAACACGATGGCGCCGAAGGGCCGGACGGCGAAGCCTGCGGCGAAGGCGAGCAGGGCGAAGATGAAGGAAGTCGTTTCGTTGACACCGGCAAAGAAGTGCTTGGCGATGATCGCCGCGAGGGAACCGTACAGGTAGAAGTCATACCATTCGAACACGGTGCCCAGGGATGACGCGAATATGACCTTGCGTTCCTCCCGGGTGATTCCGTGATGGGGTGTATGGTCCGTGGATGTGCTGTCGATTACTGCCATGAGTATTCTCCGTCTTGCACTTGTTGTAGGCCGGAGTTCCCACCAACATTTACCCTACCCAGGCCCTGGGGGTGATGTCATCGAATTACGGGTCTTGCATACAGGTTGACGCCTTGAAACGCTGCAAGGTTCCTAGAAGCATAATCACCTTGTGGCAGATATCCACTCGCCACTACGCCTTAGGTTGAAAGGGGGGGGCTGGCACAAGAACTGTAGGAGCGAGCCTGCTCGCGATGGTGTGTCAGTGACGCCAAGGTGGCTGACACACCATCGCGAGCAAGCTCGCTCCTACAGGGGGGATGTTTGCGGGGTTTAAACGCGGAACTGATCCATCAGGCTCTGCTGCTGGTTCGCCAGGCTGTTGAGCGACTGGCTGACCCGTGCCGATTCATTGGCCTGGCCCGACAGCGACTCGGTCACGTCGCGAATGGTCGCCACGTTGTTGTTGATCTCCTCGGCCACCGCGCTTTGCTCTTCGGCGGCACTGGCGATCTGCATGTTCATGTCGTTGATCACGGTCACCGCATCACCGATCTGGCGCAGCGCCGTCACGGCCTGGCCAACCTGCTCGACACTGCCCTGGGCCTGACGATGGCTGTTGTTCATCGAACCCACTACATCTTGTGTGCCGCTTTGCAGTTGTTCGATCACCAGGCGGGTTTCCTCCACTGACTCCTGGGTCCGTCGCGCCAGGTTGCGCACCTCATCGGCGACCACGGCAAAACCGCGTCCGGCCTCACCGGCACGGGCTGCTTCGATCGCGGCGTTGAGAGCCAGCAGGTTGGTCTGCTCGGCGATCGCACGGATCACTTCCAGTACCGTGCCGATCTTCTCGCTGTTGGCTGCCAGGCCTTCGACCTGAACCATCGCCGCGCTCATGTCGGCGGCGAGGTTGTCGATGCTGGCGGTGGTGCGGTCGATCACGGTCAAACCCTGACGGGTCGCCTGATCGGCATCGCGGGCGGCGTGTGCCGCTTGCGCGGCGCTGCGGGCAACATCCTGGGCGGTGGCGCTCATTTCATGGGACGCCGTCGCAACCTGATCCACCTGACGGTACTGCTGTTCCATGCCGGCGCTGGTCTGGGTGGCGATGGCGGACGACTGGTCCGCGGTGCTGCGGGCGTCCTGCACCGAGCGTTTCACTTCGGCGATGATCGGTTGCAGCTTGTCGAGGAAACGGTTGAACCAGCCGGCCAGTTGGCCCAGTTCATCCTTCTTGTCGTAAGCCAGCCGACGGGTCAGGTCACCTTCGCCGCTGGCGATGTCTTCGAGCATGTGCGCCACGCCGAGGATCGGTTTGGTGACGCTGCGGGCCATCAGCCACACCAGCACCAGGCCCAGCAGCGCGGCGAGTATCCCCAGGCCGAGCTCGACCAGCGTACCGGCGGTGTTGCTGTCGTCCAGTTGCTTTTTCAGGGCTTCGGCGGGGCCGACCAGGACTTTTTCCGGCACGTCGAGCAGCACGCCCCAGGATTTTCCGCCGGGAATCGGCTGGAACGGTGCCAGCACTTTCAGTTGCTGATTGCTGTGCAGGCTGCCGGTCTTGCTGCTGGCGGCAAGCATGCGCAGCAGTTCGGCGCCACTGGCCTTGTCCACGGCCTCCAGGCGCTGGCTGAGTTTGCTGGCGTCCGGGCTGTAGCCGGCGAGCAGGCCGGCCGGGCTGATGATGCTGACACTGGTCTGGCCGTCGTAGAGCTTCTTGCTGGCGCCCAGGCTGACCGCTTGCAGGCTGTTGAGGTTGATGTCCACCGACAGCGAGGCGATGACCTTGCCGTTGACCATCAGCGGGAAAACGATGCTGGTCATCAGCACGTTCTGGCCGTCGATCTCATAGAAGTACGGTTCGATCACGCACGGCTTGAGTGTGGTGCGCGGGCACGTGAACCAGGCGTTGGCCGCTTCGCCGCTGGGGCCGGTGCTGGTGTCGGCCATGTCCTTTTCCGGCAAGGCCATGGACGTCACTTTGCCCGGCGTCGGCTGCGACCAGTAGAGGGCGAAACGGCCCTTGTCGTTGCTGCCCAGTTCGGCTTGGCCGGTGAACAGGTCGTCCTTGCCATCCAGCCCGTTGGGTTCGAACACCAGGGACAGGCCGAGCAGGTCCGGGTTGGCCTGCAGGGCCGACTTGACCTGGCGGGTCAGGTCTTCGCGCAGGTCGAAGGCATCGAGGAAGCGTTTCTCGGCCTGCTCACGCAGAAACAGTACCTGGCGGGAGAAACCATGGCCGTACTGATAGGCGTCCATGAACTGCTGGCGAATCACCAGCGCCTGGTTTTCGCCCTGGGACTCGATCCGGGCCTGGGCCGCTTCGGTCAGCATCTCCATGCTCGAGGCTTTCACCATCCCGGAGCTGTGCTCCATGCGGTACAGGGAAAGGCCCACCAGCAGGGTCACGATGCCCGCCAGGCACAGCCCGGCCAGCAGGGTGATTTTCCATTGAATGGAAAGTTGTCTGAGCGACATGGAGACGTCCTTATTCGATAAATATCTGAGACTTTGCACTGTAGCGGCCGGAATTTCGGTTTCTTTATCCCGTCTATCGGCTATCAAGCACTTCCCCCTGTAGGAGCGAGCCTGCTCGCGATGGTCGTCAACGATGATGATGGAAACCTGATACCCCAAGGTGCTCTCAAGTGCATCTCGAGCTAGCTCGCTCCTACAGGTCTCACATGCCGTTACATATCGATAGCGCCGGGGTGCTTTGACAAGTAGGTGATGCTGCGGCACAGTGCGCGCCCTCTAATAAAACCCATTCCTTAATCCGCTGGCGGCTCTTCGCAGACTGCCGGACGGAGTCTTTTCGTTTGTCTCGAGGTAAAGAAATGAATGCAGTAATTGCCGCGGTCGGCATCATGCTGGTACTCAGCCTGTCCCGCGTGCATGTAGTGATCGCCCTGATCGTCGGTGCGCTGGTCGGTGGCCTGACCGGTGGCCTGGGGATCGAGGCGACACTCAAGGCTTTCAACAGTGGCCTTGGCGGTGGGGCGACGGTGGCGCTGTCCTACGCCTTGCTGGGCGCTTTCGCCGTGGCCATTGCCAAGTCCGGCATGGCCCATGCGCTGGCGGACAAGGCGCTGGCAATGGTCGATCGCCAGCACGCCAGCGGCGGTGGTCAGGTCAAGTGGCTGCTGATCGGCCTGCTCTGGGTCGTGGCCATTGCCTCGCAGAACATCCTGCCGATCCATATCGCGTTCATTCCGTTGCTGGTGCCGCCGCTACTGTATGTGCTGACCAGACTGCAACTGGACCGTCGACTGATCGCCTGTGTCATGACCTTCGGTTTGATCACGCCCTACATGTTCCTGCCGGTGGGCTTCGGCAACATCTTCCTCAATGAGATCCTGCTGGCCAACGTCGCGCGCAGCGGGGTGGACATCAGCGGCATCAATGTGACCCACGCCATGGGCATTCCCGCCCTGGGCATGGTGGCGGGCCTGCTGATCGCGTTTGTCAGCTACCGCAAGAAGCGTGTCTACGATCTGGCAAGGATCGAACAGGTCGAGCAAGTGGCGGTGCAGTACAACCCGCTGAGCCTGATGGTGGCTGGCGTGGCCGTCGCGGCGGCGTTCATCGTTCAGTTGTTGCTGGATTCTATGATTATCGGTGCACTGGTCGGCTTCCTGATTTTCTCGGTGTCGGGCATCGTCAAATGGCGCGACACCGATGACCTGTTCACCGAAGGCATGAAAATGATGGCGATGATCGGTTTCATCATGATCGCCGCCTCGGGATTTGCCGAAGTGATGAAGGCCACCGGTGAGGTGCAGACGCTGGTCGAGTCGTCGGCGTCGTACATCGATCACAGCAAGGGCATCGGTGCCTTGCTGATGCTGCTGGTGGGGCTGCTGGTGACCATGGGCATCGGCTCTTCGTTCTCCACCGTGCCAATTCTGGCGGCGATCTTCGTGCCGCTGTGCGTGCAACTGGGCTTCAGCCCGTTGGCGATCGTGTGCATCGTCGGTACCGCCGGTGCCTTGGGCGACGCCGGGTCGCCGGCTTCGGACTCGACCCTCGGCCCGACCTCCGGCCTGAACATCGACGGCCAGCACCATCACATCTGGGACACCGTGGTCCCGACCTTCCTGCACTACAATCTGCCGCTGCTGGCGTTCGGCTGGGTGGCGGCGATGGTCCTGTAACCCCGGAACCCCGGAACCCCTTGTAGGAGCGAGCTTGCTCGCGATGGTCGTTAACGATGCCGCGTGTTTACTGACTAAACGCAGCGCTCTTGGGTCCATCGCGAGCAGGCTCGCTCCTACAGGGGCTCGCAAGTCCATCTCACAGCGTTCAACTTTTGCCCTGGCGTGCCGTTAAAGCTTTTACCCACGCCAACAAAATCAAAAGAGTGAACGTCATGCGCATGAGCCTCAAGGCTAAAGTCCTGTCCCTTGCCGTCCTCCCGGTGTTGCTGTTTGCGCTGGTCATCAGCCTGACCACGCTGTTCATTCTTCAGGATCAGGCGCGCAAGGAAGTCGAGCAGACCCGCGAACGCCTGCTCAGCGATGCCAAGGCGACCCTGCAAAGCTACGTGGCCGTGGCCATGACCGCGATCAAACCGCTTTACGACGCGGCCGCCCCCGGCGATCAGGCGGCGCGGGCCCAGGTGATCAAGCTGCTGTCGAGCATCACCTATGGCAAGGACGGCTACTTCTTCGGCTACGACTCCAACACCGTGCGCCTGTTCAAGGCCAGCAGTCCCGAAGGCGTGGGCCAGAGCTTCAAGGACAACCGCGATCCGAACGGTGTCTACGTCAACCGCGATCTGGTGAAAGTCGCCAGGGACGGTACGCACTACCTGCAATACAGCTCGCCATTACCCGGTAACTCCCAGGTGCTGGTGCCCAAGCTCGGCTACACCGAATACCTGCCGAAGTGGGACATGGCGGTCGGTACCTCGGTCAACCTCGACGGCATTGAAGCGCAAGTGGCGGTGGTCGAAGCCAAGGTCCAGGAGCGCATGCAAGGCATGGTGCTGAGCATCGTCGGCGTGGCGGTCGTGGTGCTGCTGGTGATTGCCGCTGCCGGAATGTTGCTGGCCAACACCATTCTGCGTCCGCTGCATCTGATGAAAGCCAACCTCGACGACATCGCGGCAGGCGAGGGCGATCTGACCCGTCGCCTGACGCTCACCAGTCAGGATGAGCTCGGCGAGCTGGCGGGCTCGTTCAACCGTTTCGTCGACAAGATTCACGGGCTGGTACGGCAGATCACCGAAATGACCTCGCAACTGACCGGGCTGGTGAGTCAGGTGTCCGACCAGGCCCATCGCTCGGACCAGGCCATGGAGCGTCAACGCCATGAGACCGATCAGGTGGCCACGGCGATCAATGAAATGTCGGCGGCGGCCCAGGAAGTGGCCAAGAGCGCGCAGAACGCCGCGGTGGCAGCCCAGCAGACCGACGAAGAAGGGCAGGCGGCCAAGCGTGTGGTGGCCGGCAGCATCGAGAAGATCCATGCGCTGGTGGACGACATCCGCAGTAGTGGCGTGTCCCTCGACAGCTTGCAAAAAGACGTGTCGTCGATTGTCAGCGTGCTCGGGGTGATCCGCTCGATTGCCGAGCAGACCAACCTGCTGGCGCTCAACGCGGCCATCGAAGCCGCCCGTGCGGGGGAGGCCGGACGCGGTTTTGCGGTGGTGGCCGATGAAGTGCGGGCGCTGGCCAGCCGCACGCAAATCAGCACCCAGGAAATCCAGGGCATGATCGACCGCTTGCAGGCCGGCACCCGGTCTGCAGTGGAGGCGATGCGCCGCTCCAGCGAGGCTGGCGATGGCACCTCGGCCCAGGCCAACGAGGCGGGGGCTTCGCTGGACACCATGGCGCAACTGATCGCGACCATCAATTCGATGAATGCGCAGATCGCCAGCGCCGCCGAAGAGCAGACCGCCGTGGCCGAAGAGATCAATCGCAGCGTGCACCAGATTGCCGTGGCGGTGGATAACGTCGCCGACGAAACCCAACTCGGTGCGCAAACGTCCCGTAGCCTGGCCGACCTCGGTCAGCGCCTGGGCAGTCTGGTCGGGCAGTTCCGTATCTGACAGAACAGAGACAAGACCTGTGGGAGCGGGCTTGCTCGCGAAGGCGGTGTGTCAGACAACAATTATCGTGACTGACACTCCCTCTTCGCGAGCAAGTCGAATCGTCGCACCGCCGCTCCCACAGGGATTTGTAATCGGCAGGAGCGACAGCCACTACACTTATCCTGTGCATCCGAGCACGGGACGACCTTGCTAGAGGAGTCAGCTCCATGATTGACCGTGAAAGTATCTGCGATTGTCCGAAATGTACCTGCAAACTCGGTGAACATCCGATTGCCCGTCACGGCAAGCATTACTGCTGTGAAGCCTGCGCCAAACACCATGAGCACGGCGAGGAGTGCGCTCATAAAGACTGCAAGTGCGCCCACTGAAAACCACGGTACACGCAAAAGTGGAGCCTAGTCCGGCTCCACTTCCAGCCTGAGGCTGCCATCCTCCAGGCGTTCGCTGCGGCGGACGTTGCCCTGCAAGCGCCGCCCTTCGACCCGCAGCACCAGGGTCCTGGCATGCTCCAGATCTTTCGGCAGTGGTGCCGGGACGCGTATAGCGAAGCAAAAGGCGTCATTTTCGACCTGTTCCAGTCCGATCCGGCACTCGGCGCTTTTGGTGATGCGGCCGAGCGACGTGTCCAGACCGTAGTCCAGTTGCGCAGGGCTGCTGATGGGTGTCGCGCTCATGTCCCTTCCCCCGAACCTGATGGTTGCCTGAGATTAGTGCGCCGGCCGCCACCTGACATTTTCCACGCCGAATTTTTCAGCCATCGGCTTGCTGGTCTTTTGCACCTTCTCGCGTCCAAAACGGGGGATTCGCCCCACCCCCGCGTCACAGCTCGCCCAATGCCAGGCTTCTGTGTTATCCATTTTTTCCAGTCGGATAATGAAAGACTTTGGAGCGCCATGGAGGGTGTACTCGATGACGAATAATTTTGCACTGTTCATAAAGCCGCGGTTCCTCCCTGTTGTACATAGAAGGATCGCGTGCCACCGGGAAAATTCACTCGGATAGTCGGACGGCGGCGGTTGCTGGCGACAAATTCGACGCCCCGTTACCATGCAGTCTTACCGTCCCCCAATGAACATTGACCATGGCCCTCGCCGCACCGCCTGACCTGAGTGACACCGATGTGCCTGTGCAGCCGCTGGCTCGCACCTATCCGCGCGGGTTGTACATCGAGCCCCATGAGCACGTCTGGGGCCAGTTGCTGTATGCGATGAGCGGGGTGATGTGGGTCGAGACGCCGCACGAGGCACTGGTAGTGCCGCCGCAGCGGGCGGTGTGGTTGCCGCCCGGCGTGCCCCACGGGATTCGCGTGGTGTCCGACCTGCAAATGCGCAATATCTACTTGCGCCCGTCCCTGGCGGCGACCCTGGATGACAGCGTGCAAGTCATCGAGGTCGGCGGCTTGCTGCGCGAGCTGATCGTCGGCCTGGTGGAGCAGGGCAACGACGGGCCGCCCGAGTATTACGACGCGCTGGTGGGGCTGGCGCTGCTGGAGCTCAGGCGCGCCAGGCGTTCGCTGCTCAAGATCCCGCTGCCGGACGATTCCGATCGACGGCTGATGAACCTGTGTCAGGCGGTCATGTCTGCGCCTTCGCTGGATATTCCGTTCGAACAGCATGCAGAAACCGCCGGTGCCAGCGTGCGGACCCTGGCGCGGCTGTTCAAGGACGGTTTGGGCATGGGCTTCGCCGAGTGGCGGCGTCAGGTGCAACTGGCGACGGCGGTGGCCGGGTTGATCCAGGGCGTACCGGTCAGCGCGATTGCCCGGGAGCTGGGCTATTCGCCGAGCAGCTTCAGTGACATGTTTCGGCGTGAACTGGGTGTCGCCCCGTCACAGTTTCCGGCGGCGCAACGCCAAGGCTGAATTCGCCGGGCCATGCTTTGGCCGAAATTCAGAAGCACTTGGCCGATGCTCGCCAGCGTCGCCCTCTAGACTCAACGCATACCTCAATTGCCCCCGGAGTCTGCCGTGAACTACCTCATGTCAGTGGCCATCGGTCTGGGCGTCGGTCTGCTCTACGGCGCGCTGGATTTTCGTTCCCCCGCACCCCCGGCCATCGCGCTGGTTGGCCTGCTCGGCATGCTCGCCGGTGAAAAGCTCTGGCCGATGGGGCGCGAGCTGGTGGCTGGCTGGATTTCCTGAACCCTCTTTGACTCGATGGATACGCCCATGAAAGCTCTGCAATTCGATAAAACCGGTGATCTCTCGGCCCTGCGCTACGTCGAGGTGCCTACCCCCGTTCCCGGCGCCAATGAAGTGCTGGTCGAGATCAAGGCCGCGGGGCTCAACCCCAGCGATGTGAAGAACGTGCTGGGACGTTTTCCCTACACCACCCTGCCGCGGATTCCCGGTCGTGATTTTGCCGGTGTGGTCGTGGCCGGCCCGCAGGCGCTTATCGGTCAGGAAGTCTGGGGTACGGGCCGGGAACTGGGCTTTTTCGCCGACGGTTCCCACGCGCAGTTCGTCAAGCTGCCGGCCAATGGCGTAGCGCTCAAACCCACGCACCTGAGCTTCGCCC
This sequence comes from Pseudomonas sp. WT-JTC, assembly GCF_056711565.1. Lineage (NCBI taxonomy): Bacteria > Pseudomonadati > Pseudomonadota > Gammaproteobacteria > Pseudomonadales > Pseudomonadaceae > Pseudomonas > Pseudomonas sp. WT-JTC. The sequence continues at coordinate 4,569,678 of NZ_CM160042.1, read as the reverse complement.
AGGCCGCCAGCCTCGGCGTGCCGTACACCACGGCGTGGGATGCGCTGGAACGCAGCCTGGTGACCGCCGAAACCCGATTGCTGGTCATCGGTGGCGGAGCGGTCGGCAGTGCCGCGCTGGCCTTGGCCAAGGTGCGCGGTGCCCGGGTGCTGGCGGCTGCGCGGCGTCCCGAGCAGGTCAAGGACTTGCAGGACCAGGGTTACCAGACCCTGCAACTGGATAAACCCGAAGACCTTGGGGCCCAGGTCAACGCGGTCTATGCCGGCGGCGCCGATGTGATTTTCGACACCACCGGATTCTGGCTGCCAGCCTCGGTGCCAGCCCTGGCCGCGTTCGGTCGCATCGCGATCATCGCGGCACCGGTGGACGGTCACGTACAGTTGCCGGCCCTGGCGTTGTATCGCAAGGGCGGCTCAGTGGTGGGGATCAACTCGTTGCTGTACGGGGTACAGGCGTGTGCGGCCATGCTCGAGCAGTTTGGCCGGTTCTTCGATCAGGACCTGTTGCCGTTGCCGCAGGGCTTGTTCGAGTCGCCATTGGCCGAAGGTGTGGAGCGTTATGCCGAAGTGAATCAGGGCAGCGGTGACAAGGTGATTTTGCTGCCATGACCACGATCAATGTGGGAGCGGGCTTGCTCGCGAAGACGGCGGCACATCCGGCATTGATGTGTCTGACACTCCGCCTTCGTCGGAACGCCGCCCGGAGCAAGCCCGCTCCCACAAGGTCCGTGGCCCGCATGCCCCGCTCTGCTAGAATCGGCCTCATTGACCCTATGAGGTGCCCCATGAGCGAGCCGATTCGCCTGACCCAATACAGCCACGGCGCTGGATGCGGTTGCAAGATTTCCCCCCAGGTGCTGGAAGTGATTTTGGCCGGCAGCGGGGCGCAGAACCTCGACCCGAAACTCTGGGTCGGCAACGCCTCACGCGACGATGCGGCGGTGTATGCCATCGACGAAGAGCGCGGAGTGGTCTCGACCACGGACTTTTTCATGCCGATCGTCGACGATCCCTTCGATTTCGGTCGAATTGCCGCCACCAATGCCATCAGCGACATCTATGCGATGGGCGGCGATCCGTTGATGGCGATTGCGATCCTGGGCTGGCCGGTGAACGTGCTGGCCCCGGAAGTTGCCCGGGAAGTGATACGCGGCGGCCGTTCGGTATGTGACGAGGCGGGCATCCCGCTGGCAGGTGGGCACTCCATCGACGCGCCAGAACCGATCTTTGGCCTGGCCGTCACCGGTCTGGTGGATAAGCGCCACATGAAGCGCAACGACACTGCCACGGCCGGTTGCCTGCTCTATCTCACCAAACCCCTGGGCATCGGCATCCTTACGACGGCCGAGAAAAAGGGCAAGTTGCGCAATGCCGACATCGGCCTGGCCCGGGACTGGATGTGCACCCTGAACAAACCCGGCAGCCGTTTCGGCAAGCTCGACGGCGTAACCGCGATGACCGATGTCACCGGTTTCGGCCTGCTCGGGCACCTGGTGGAAATGGCCGACGGCAGCCAGCTCACGGCGCGTATCGAATATGACCGCGTACCGCGCTTGCCGGGTGTCGAGTATTACCTCGAACAGGGCTGCGTACCGGGCGGTACGCTGCGCAATTTCGACAGCTACGCCAGCAAGCTCGGGCGGCTCCAGGAACTGCACAAACGCGTGCTTTGCGATCCGCAGACCAGCGGCGGCCTGCTGATTGCCGTCACGCCGCAAGGCAACGAGCAGTTTCTCTCGGTGGCCGCCGAACTGGGCCTGAGCCTGGAGCCGATCGGTGAACTGGTCGAACGACAGAGCAACGCGGTCGAGGTGATTTGATGTCTGTCGACTGCACCGATTACCGCGACATCTTCCTCAACGACCGGCCCATGATGGACGCCCGCGCACCAGTCGAATTCAACAAGGGCGCGTTTCCCGGTGTGGTCAACCTGCCGTTGATGAATGACCTTGAACGCCAGCGGGTCGGCACGTGCTACAAGCAGCATGGCCGGCAGGCGGCCATCACGCTGGGGCATCAACTGGTGTCGGGCGCGGTCAAGGCCGAACGCATCCAGGCCTGGGCCGATTTTGCCAAGGCGCATCCCGATGGCCTGCTGTATTGCTTTCGCGGCGGCCTGCGCTCGCAGATAGTCCAGCAATGGCTCAAGGACGAGGCGGGCATCGATTACCCACGGGTAGGCGGCGGCTACAAGGCCATGCGTACCTTCCTGCTGGATACCCTCGATCAAGCCTTGACCCAGTGCGATTTCGTCCTGTTGGGCGGTATGACCGGCACTGGCAAGACCGAAGTGCTCAAGCAATTGGGCAACAGCGTGGACCTTGAAGGTCATGCCAACCATCGCGGCTCCAGTTTCGGCAAACGCGCCACGGGCCAGCCATCGAACATCGACTTCGAAAACCGTTTGGCCATAGATGTGCTGAAAAAACGCGCCCGGGGCATCGAGCAGATCGTTTTGGAAGACGAAAGCCGCGCGGTGGGCAGTTGTGCGTTGCCATTGCCGCTGTACCAGGGCATGCAGCAGTTTCCGATGGTGTGGCTGGAAGACAGCCTGGAAGGTCGGGTAGAGCGGATCCTGCGCGATTACGTGGTGGATCTGTGCGCAGAATTCATCGACGTGCATGGCGAGGAGGGCTTTGCGCTGTTTTCCGAACGGTTGCTGGCGAGCCTCAACAATGTGCAGAAACGCCTGGGCGGCGAACGTCATCGGCGCATGCTGGTTTTGATGGAAGAGGCGTTGGCAGAGCAGGCCCGTAGTGGCGCGGTGGATCTGCACCGCGGCTGGATCGAAGGGTTGCTGCGCGAGTATTACGATCCGATGTACGCGTTTCAGCGAGAGAAGAAAGGCGCGCGGATCGAGTTTGCCGGGGAGCGGGGGGCGGTTCTCGAGTACCTGCGTGAGCGAGTGAATCAACGAAAGTGATGTCGGTTTTACTGGTCCCTTCGCGAGCAAGCCCGCTCCCACATTTAATCAGCGCCGTTCACAATATTTGTGTTCGCTGGAGATCGAATGTGGGAGCGGGCTTGCTCGCGAAGGGGCCCGACCAAGCAATGAGTCACTCAGGTCGGACAGGTTTGCGAGCCATTATCCAGGCCTTGCTTGTACACATGGCTCTGCAAACTGGCCTTGCCGTTGTGCCAGGTCAGGGTGAGTACATACAGCGAGTCATAATCGCTGGACTCCCAGTCTTCCATGATGGTCATTTTCTTGCCGGTGGCTTCGCCGGCCACCGTGTTGATCAGCTCCGGCAGGTAGCCGTGCGACCAGGCGGTGTAGATGACCGAGTTGTGATACTTGTCGTGAAGCAGCTCTTCGGCCAGGTCACTGGTGTCATTCGCGGAAAAATTGATGTTCACCGGCAGGCCCAGCTTGATGGCGCTGGGGCTGATGGTCATCAGGGGACGGATGTAGCTGTAGGAATTGTCGAACTCGCCTTCCTCGACGTTACGGGTCGGGTTTGCGGCAAACACATAGTTGGCCTTGCCAAACTTTTCCGGCAGCAGCGTCGCCAGGTCGATGGCGCGGTTCAGTCCCTGGCAATTGAGCTGGCCCAGGCCACCGGCGGGTTTTTCCCCGTGGCGCAGGAAGACCAGCGTCTGGGTTCCATCCATCGGTTGGGCGCGGCTTTGACTGGCCTCCAGCGACAGGAACACCGAACTGACCGCCAGCAAGACGGGCAGCAGCAGGTAGGCGCGATGTCTGAAGCGGTTGGCAATATTGAACAAATTCATGAATAGAGGGTTCTTCAGCGCAATTCGGTTAAGTCTGACAAACCTTTACACCACGATGTTCCAGCGTCGGGTGTTTTCCATGTCGTTGAAACCGGTCCGTTTTCAAAGGGGTGGTGCTCAGAGTCCCCTGAGCCCGTTTGGTTCGATTCCGGTCGAGCGCGCAGCAATGTACCGGCAACCTTAACGGTTTTCAGTGAAGGTTAGCGACAGGATGTTGCGAAATCGTGGACACGCTACACCTGATGGTGTTGAAACGGTCGTGATCTCTTTTGATCTCGTCTATCAGCGAGATTAATGGCTGCAAGGGATCGCAGAGCCGCTATCTCCATTATGATCGTCACTCTCAATGTCTTCGTGGATCCAGCCCATGACCGATTTGTCCGCATTCCCCATCACCCGCAAATGGCCTGCCCAATACCCGGAGTGGATTCAGCTGTACTCCTTGCCGACCCCCAACGGCGTCAAGGTCTCGATCATGCTCGAAGAGATCGGCCTGCCGTATGAACCTCACCGGGTAGGGTTTGACACCAACGACCAGATGTCCCCGGAATTTCTTTCCCTCAATCCCAACAACAAGATTCCGGCGATCCTCGACCCCCACGGTCCGGACGACAAGCCACTGGCGCTGTTCGAGTCGGGAGCGATCCTGATCTACCTGGCCGACAAGAGCGGACAACTGCTGGCCCAGGAATCGGCTGCGCGCTACGAAACGATTCAGTGGCTGATGTTCCAGATGGGCGGCATTGGCCCGATGTTCGGCCAACTCGGGTTTTTCAACAAGTTCGCCGGCAAGGACTACGAGGACAAGCGTCCACGTGACCGCTACGTCGAGGAAAGCAAACGCCTGCTCAAGGTGCTCGACGGCCGCCTTGAAGGGCGCGACTGGATCATGGGCGAACGCTACACCATCGCCGACATCGCCACCTTCCCGTGGGTGCGCAACCTGATTGGCTTCTATGAAGCTGGCGATCTGGTGGGCATTCAAAACTTCCCTAACGTCACGCGGGTGCTGGAACGCTTCCTGGCGCGGCCGGCGGTGGTGCGCGGGTTGGAAATCCCGAAACCAGTCTCGAATTAAACCTCTTGCCTGTAGGAGCGAGCTTGCTCGCGATGGTCGTTAACGATGACGCGTGTTTACTGACTAAACGCAGCGCTCTTGAGTCCATCGCGAGCACGCTCGCTCCTACATTTCGTCCTCTGAAATTCAGGAATAGCCATGTCCAGTCAGTTCCCCGAAGCACGCCCACGCCGTCTGCGCCGCAATGCGAGTCTGCGCAGCCTGTTCCAGGAGACCGAGTTCAGCCTGAACGATCTGGTGCTGCCGATTTTCGTCGAAGAAGAAATCGACGACTTCGTGCCGATCAAGAGCATGCCCGGTGTGATGCGCATTCCCGAGTCGAAGCTGGCCGGCGAGATCGAGCGCTACGCCCGTGCCGGGATCAAGTCGGTGATGACCTTCGGCGTGTCCCATCACCTGGACAGCAGCGGCAGCGACACCTGGCGCGATGACGGCCTGGTCTCGCGCATGTCGCGCATTGCCAAGGACGCTGTGCCGGAAATGATCGTGATGTCCGACACCTGCTTTTGCGAATACACCGATCACGGCCATTGTGGCGTGTTGCACAACCATGAAGTCGACAACGACCAGACCCTGATCAACCTCGGCAGGCAAGCGGTGGCGGCGGCCCGTGCCGGTGCCGATGTGATCGCCCCGTCGGCGGCGATGGACGGGCAGGTCCAGGCGATTCGCCGGGCCCTCGATGACGCCGGCTTTACCCAGACGGCGATCATGGCCTATTCGACCAAATTCGCCTCGGCGCTCTATGGCCCGTTCCGCGAGGCGGGTGGCAGTGCGCTCAAGGGCGACCGCAAAAGCTACCAGATGAACCCGATGAATCGCCGCGAAGCGGTGCGCGAATCGTTGCTCGACGAACAGGAAGGCGCCGATGCATTGATGGTCAAGCCGGCCGGTGCGTATCTGGACATCATCCGCGACATTCGCGAAGCCTCGCGCCTGCCGCTGTCGGCGTATCAGGTGAGCGGTGAGTACGCGATGATCAAGTTTGCCGCCCAGGCCGGGGCCATCGATGAAGACCGCGTGGTGCGCGAGAGCCTCGGGGCGATCAAGCGAGCCGGGGCAGACCTGATCTTTACTTACTTTGCGATGGATCTGGCGTTGGCCGGAATCTAGGCACCAGCGCATATCCCCCCCTGTAGGAGCGAGCTTGCTCGCGATGGACTCAAGAGCGCCGCGTCTAGTCAGTAAACACGCGTCATCGTTAACGACCATCGCGAGCAAGCTCGCTCCTACAAGGAAGGATGTGGTGTCTTCAGGGCGCGCCAAAAAACGGCCGGATCCCGTGATCACGGAAATACCGTTCGATCACTTTCGGGTCCGAGCACGTCTCGGCGATCGCCACGTAGGTATCGGGCCGTAACAGATAAAACCCGTTGCGCCCCAGCCCCGCCGCTTCGAACGCCGGTCGCCAGTCGAACACGTGCAGCGGCAGATGGTGCTCGTGGCACCAGGCAATCATCTCGTCGCTGGTGTCGCCATAGACATGCACCTGCCAGGTCAGGCACTTGAGCGACTCGAAATTATCCCCCTCACCGTCATGGGCCCAGGGCAGGCGATCACCGCCATGCACGTGCCCGGCAATGCCTGCGCTCAATGGCATGCCCCGATAATTCAGGGTTATTTGCGATATCGTACGAAACATGAATTCGCGGGAGGTTTCGAACGAGGTTATTTTCGGGATCAAGAGCGGTGCCAGGCGTGTCCGTAGCAAATCGGCCATCCGCCCCTCGGCGGTGATGAAGTTGAATACCCGGTCAGTGGTGGCCACCAGTCTGCGGGCGAAGGCGATGCGCTCGGTTTCATAGGTGTCGAGCAGTCTGGCCTCGGCACCACCGCTCAACACGGCCGCCAGTTTCCAGGCCAGGTTGATGGCATCGCCAATCCCGGTGTTCATGCCCTGACCGCCCGCCGGGCTGTGCACATGGGCGGCATCACCTAGCAAAAACGCCCGGTCTTTGCGGAAGTGATCCGCCACCCGATGATGCACGCGATAGGTCGAAAACCAGTTCAGTTGCTCGATCTTCACCTTCATGTGCTCGATGGCCCGGCTGCTGACGTCCTCGAAGCGCAGGGTCTCGGCGTGTTCGGCGCGCTCGTCGCGCACCGTGCCGATCAGACGGGCACGACCACTGTCTCCCAGTGGGAACACGGCGAGGAAGTCCGCCTCGTCGAGATCCACGTGCAGTTCGCCGTTGAATGTCGGGCCGCTGCCCTGCACGTCGGCGACGTAGAAAATCTGCTGGTAAGTGCCGCCGGGAAATCCGGTATCCAGGGTCTTGCGCACAATCGACCGCGCACCGTCGCATCCGGCCAGGTAACAGGCCTGGCAGATTTCCTGTTGACCATCGGGCAGGTGCAGCGTGGCCGTGATGCCGTCTGCGGTTTGCTCGAAGCCTGTCAGTTCAGTGTTGCGTTCCACCACGATACCGAAGGCTTCCAGACGCTCGATCAGCAGCCGTTCGTGTTCGTCCTGCGGGTAAATCTCGAGAAACGAGTAGGGGGTCAGGCCCTCACCGATCTGAGACAGGGGCAGGCGCGCCACGGGCTCACCCTTGACCCAGAAGTTGCCGGCCACCACCCGATGGCCGTTTTGCACCACGGCGTCGTCCAGTCCGAGCTGGCGATACAACTCCAGCGTCCGTGCCTGGACGGCCAGCGCCCGGGACGTGGTGCCGGGGGCGGAGGTTTTGTCGACAATCCGCACGCGCACGCCCAGTTTGCTCAGCCACAATGCCAGGACCAGCCCGGTCGGGCCGGCGCCGATGATCAACACGTCGCTGCGGTGCATGAGCCTGTTCTCCTCGCTACGTGGATAAAGTATGGTCCAGTCGGGGAGGGCGGCAACCATCGGACTACCGCGGCCGTAGCCGCTGGCATGCCATTGGTCGTATGGTTGGCCCCGACCAACGGATTAGATGGAACGACATGCAAGCCAATCGATTGATCTCAAGCATCGCCGCCTTGCTGGTACTGGCCGGTTGCGGCAGCCAGCGAACCCAGGAGCCGGCGGCGCGCAGTCCGGCCGAAGTGAAGGCTGAGATTGTGCGTTTGCTGCCGGCGAAAGCTGCCGATCCCCAGGGTTGGGCCACGGATATCCAGGTGGCGTTTACCGCGCAAGACATCTCGCCGACCACGAAGAACCTGTGCTCGGTGCTGGCCGTGACCGAACAGGAGTCGACCTTTCAGGTCGATCCGAGCGTACCGGGGCTGGGCAAGATCGCCCGCGACGAGATCGACCGTCGTGCCGCCAAGGCACACATTCCAGGCCTGTTGGTGAGCGGAGCGTTAAAGCTCGATTCGCCCAATGGCAAAAGCTACAGCGACCGCCTGAATGCCGCGCGCAGCGAAAAGGAACTGAGCGCCATTTTCGACGACTTCATCGGCATGGTACCGATGGGCAAAAAACTGTTCGGTGGCTTCAACCCGGTGCATACCGGCGGGCCGATGCAGGTCGCGATTGATTTTGCCGAGCAGCAGGCCAAAGGTTATCCGTACCCGGTGAAGGGCTCGATTCGCCATGAAGTGTTTACCCGGCGCGGCGGCATGTATTTCGGCATCGCGCATCTGCTTGGCTATCCGGTGAGCTATCCGCAGCCGCTGTACCGCTTTGCGGATTTCAACGCGGGTTGGTACGCCAGCCGCAACGCCGCGTTTCAGAATGCGGTGAGCCGGGCATCCGGTATCCCGTTGGCGCTGGACGGCGATCTGGTGAACTACGGTTCGATCATGCCCGGTACCACGGAACTGGCCGTGCGTACCCTTGGCAAGCAACTGGACATGCGCAATCCGACGATCCGGGAGCAACTGGAGGAGGGGAAAACCCTGGCGTTCGAAGACAGCAAACTCTATCGGCGGGTCTTCGAGCTGGCCGAAAGGGCCGAGGGTCGGCCGTTACCTCGTGAAGTGTTGCCGGGGATCGTGCTGCAAAGCCCGAAAATCACCCGCAAACTCACCACCGCGTGGTTCGCCAAGCGGGTCGATGAGCGTTACCAGCGCTGCATGGCGCAGGCGGGGAAGTAATCGCGGGGTAAAAAGCACAAAAAACCCGGCTGTTGAGGCCAATGCTGTTCCGTCTAGCGAGAATGATCCCCTGTAGGAGCGAGCTTGCTCGCGATGGTCGTTAACGATGCCGCGGGTTTACTGACTAAACGCAGCGCTCTTGAGTCCATCGCGAGCAAGCTCGCTCCTACAGTGGGTGAATCCTTCTTGCGTGACTGAACAACATCAGGCTGTTGAGGCCGGGCTTTTCTTTGCGTCCTGCGGTAAAGCACTGCATTCAGACAGCGCGGCTTTCGATCAGGCGATCCGAGCCACCTTCGGCAACGCGGTTCTGCAGGAGCTTGTCGGAACCGCCTTCGGCAACACGTTTTTCCAGCAGGCGATCCGAACCACCTTCAGCCACACGATTCTCGATCAGGCGATCGGAACCACCCTCGGCGACACGGCTTTCAATCAGACGATCCGAGCCGCCTTCAGCGACCACAGGTTGAGCAGAAGTTGCGGCGAAAGCGTTAACTGCGAAAACCGAGAAAGCGATGCTGAGGAGGGTCTGGCGTTTCATGATGGTGTGCTCCGGGGTGCTGATGGGTTGGTATGGAGCAGATGTTACGCCGTGGATTTTTTAAGAGAACTTCATTGAGGTGATGGTGAACATCGACGGCAATGATAGGTACGACGCCATACCTGTTGTGAGCGTGATGGTGCGATCGCCGGACGGTCGCTGTGTGGCGGGTAGCGGCTTCTACACTGGATAGCTGGCGTGTTCGTCTGCCGGGACGGTTGATGAGGCGCCACAGAGACCGCAGTGTACAAGGAGGCGTTCATGTACCAGCTCTACGGTTATCGGAACTCCGGGGCGGCGGCCATCGAGGCTGCCCTTGTACTCGGTGGTATTTCTTTTCGCTTCATCGATGTCGAGACGTCTGCAGAGGCGGCCCAGGCGCTGGAGAAGCTCAATCCGCTCAAACAGATTCCGACCTTGCAGCTACCCGATGGCGGTGTGCTGACCGAGAGCGCGGCGATCCTGATCCACCTCGGCCTGACCTTCCCCGCATCGGCATTGTTGCCGCAAGACCCGGCCGAGCGGGGCCAGGCCATTCGTGGCCTGGCCTACATCGCCAGCAATTGCTATGCGGCCATCGGCATCATTGACTACCCCGAACGCTGGCTGGTCGAGGCGGATGAGTCGTCCAGGCAGAACCTCATGGCGGGAGCCCGCCGGCGCCTGCACTGGAGTTGGGAGGTGTTTGCCGATCAGTTCTCGGGCGAGTTGTATCTGGGCAGCGAGAAGCCAGGGGCCCTGGATGTGCTGGCGGCGGTGATCTCGCGATGGGCGGGCAGTCGGGAACATTTGCGCAACACCCGGCCGGGTTTTTTCGCCTGGCTGGAGCGCATCGACCGTCACCCGGCACTGGCACCGGTGTTCGCCCGGCATTGGCCGGCCTGAACACCGAAAAACCAAAGGTGGGAGCGGGCTTGCTCGCGAAAGCGGTGGGTCAGTCAACATTAATGCTGCCTGACACTACGCTTTCGCGAGCAAGCCCGCTCCCACAAGGGATCTTCGGTGTGTCGAATTATTCCCCGCGAATGTACTGTTCCAGCTGGCGAATCAGTTCAGCCTGTTCGGCAATGGCTTCCTTCACCAGGTCACCGATCGACAGCAGGCCGATCAATTTGCCATTTTCCACTACAGGCAAGTGACGCAGGCGCTTATCGGACATGATGCCAAGGCAAGTATCCACGGTTTGATGGGTGTCGACGGTAATCACCGGCGACACCATGATGTCACGTACCGGCGTGCCCACCGAGGAGCGGCCGTGCAGCACCAGTTTGCGCGCATAATCGCGTTCGCTGATGATGCCCACCACTTCATCATTGTCCACCACCAGCAAGGCACCGACGTTTTTCTCGGCCATCTTCATCAGCGCTTCAAGCACCATGTGATCGGGTTTGATCTGGTGCACTTCCTGATTCTTCTGATCTTTGAGCTTGAGCAGTTGGGCGACGGTTTTCATGGTGGTTACTCGGGTGTTGTCGTTGTCCTTGAAGAATCGTAGACGCAAGCGTTCAGGGCAAGGGCGAAAGCGGCAGATAACACGCAAAAAACGTCATTTGGCGGTTTTTCTTCCATAAGTCTCCTTTCAGGCCAGTAAATCACCCTGTGGGAGCGGGCTTGCTCGCGAAGAGGCCAGCCCATCCAACATCTTTGTCGGCAGGTAGTCCGCCTTCGCGAGCAAGCCCGCTCCCACAGGATTGATGTTGACCGCTGATACCGGCGGCAAACGCGCTATCCCGACCGATGACGGGTAGAATCCCCCTCTGAATCAACGTTGAGGTTTGCAGTGGTGGATCTACAGCAGGGCTTCGTCCTGACCCGGCATTGGCGCGATACCCCGGCCGGTACGGAAGTCGAGTTCTGGCTGGCGACCGATAGCGGTCCCCGGCACATCCGCCTGCCGCATCAACCGTCGGTGGCGTTCATCCCGGCCGGGCAGCGTCAGCCGGCCGAAAACGTTCTGCATGACGAGAAGAACGTCGAACTCAGGCCCCTGGCCCTGCTGGATTTCGAACATCGCCCGGTCCTCGGACTTTACTGCCAGCAACATGGCCAGTTGATCCGCCTGGAAACCGCGCTGCGCCGGGCCGGTGTCGAAGTGTTCGAAGCCGACGTGCGCCCGCCGGAACGCTACATGATGGAACGCTTCATCACCGCGCCGGTGCGCTTCAGTGGCACACCGAGTGCCGAGGGCCTGCTGCTCGACGCACAGATGAAACCTGATCCCGGCTACCGGCCGAGCCTCAAGCTGGTGTCCCTGGACATCGAGACCACGGCCCAGGGCGAGTTGTATTCCATTGCCCTGGAAGGCTGCGGCGAGCGTCAGGTGTACATGCTTGGTCCGCCCAATGGCGACGATAGCCAGGTGGATTTCCTGCTCGAATACTGCGATTCGCGGACCCTGTTGCTGAAAAAACTCAACGAATGGTTTGCCCGGTTCGACCCCGACGCGATCATCGGCTGGAATGTCGTGCAGTTCGACTTGCGGGTGCTTCACGAACACGCCCGGCGCCTGGCGGTGCCGTTGAAGCTGGGGCGTGGCGGTGAGGAAATGCAGTGGCGCGAACACGGCAGCGGCAACCACTACTTCGCTTCTGCGGCTGGCCGCCTGATCATCGACGGTATCGAGGCCCTGCGTTCTGCGACCTGGAGTTTTCCCTCGTTCAGCCTGGAAAACGTCGCGCAAACCTTGCTCGGCGAGGGCAAGTCCATCGACACCCCGTACCAGCGCATGGACGAAATCAATCGCATGTTCGCCGAGGACAAACCGGCGCTGGCCAAATACAACCTCAAGGACTGTGAGCTGGTCACGCGGATTTTCGCCAGGACCGAGTTGCTCACCTTCCTGCTGGAGCGGGCCAGCGTCACCGGTTTGCCGGCCGATCGCATGGGCGGTTCGGTGGCGGCGTTCACGCACCTGTATATGCCGCTGATGCACCGTCAGGGTTTCGTTGCGCCGAACCTCGGTGGCAAGCCCCCCGAAGCCAGCCCTGGCGGTTTTGTCATGGATTCGCAACCGGGGCTGTACGAATCGGTGCTGGTGCTCGACTACAAAAGCCTCTATCCGTCGATTATCCGAACCTTCCTGATTGACCCCGTGGGGCTGATCGAGGGGCTCAAACACCCTGACGGTAGCGAGTCGGTGCCGGGTTTTCGTGGCGCACGCTTTTCTCGAACCCGGCATTGCCTGCCATCCATCGTCGCCCGGGTGGCCGAAGGCCGGGAAGCCGCCAAGCGTGAACACAACGCACCGCTGTCCCAGGCGCTGAAAATCATCATGAACGCCTTCTACGGCGTGCTCGGCTCCAGCGGCTGTCGCTTCTTCGACACGCGCCTGGCTTCGTCCATCACCTTGCGCGGGCACGAGATCATGCTACGCACCCGCCAGTTGATCGAGGCCCAGGGGCATGCAGTGATTTACGGCGACACCGATTCGACGTTCGTCTGGCTGCGTCGCGCCCATGGTCAGCAGGAGGCGGCGCAGATCGGCCAGGCGCTGGTGGCGCACGTCAATCAGTGGTGGCGCGAACATGTGCAGCAGGAATACGGCTTGCAAAGCGTTCTCGAACTGCAGTTCGAAACCCACTACAAGCGCTTCCTGATGCCGACCATCCGCGGCGCCGAAGAAGGCAGTAAAAAGCGCTACGCGGGACTCGTGACCCGTGCCGATGGCAGCGACGAAATGGTCTACAAAGGCCTGGAAACCGTGCGCACCGACTGGTCGCCGCTGGCCCGGCAATTCCAGCAGGAGCTCTATTGGCTGATCTTCCTGCGCAAGCCCTATCAGGATTATGTGCGTGACTACGTGCGCAAGACCCTGGCCGGTGAGTTCGATGACCGGCTGATCTACCGCAAACGCCTGCGCCGCAGCCTCGACGACTATCAGCGAAACGTACCGCCCCATGTGCGCGCGGCGCGCCTGGCCGACGAGTACAACGACCGACAGGGTCGCCCGCGGCAATACCAGAACGGCGGCTGGATCAGCTACGTAATCACCGTCGCCGGCCCTGAACCGCTGGAAGTGCGCAGCGCGCCCATCGATTACGATCACTACATCACCCGGCAACTGCAACCGGTGGCGGACGCGATACTGCCGTTTGTCGACGATGACTTCTCAACCCTGATTGGGGGGCAACTGGGCCTGTTTTGAGTCCATCAGCGACAAGGTCCAGTCATCCAGGATGCCGTGGAAGTACTGGTTCAAGGCTTGCTGGAAAAGGCTGTCGTCGACGGCGACCTGGGCAAACAGGGTCATCGAGGAGTGAAACTTCAGGTCGTCGGGATGACCGAAAATCCCGGCCACCGAACGCTCCCGGATGTTCAGCACTTCCTGGGTGCAGGTGCGTAGCCGGGCGCCCAGCAACGGATGCTCGAGGTAGGCCAATGCTTCCTCCCGCGAGTGGATGGCATAGCGGCGCGACATCTCGCTGTCGCCGAGCCCGGCAAACTGCGGAAAGATGAACCACATCCAGTGACTGCGCTTGTGCCCATTGTTCAGCTCGTTCTGAACCCGGTCGAATACCGGTTCCTGAGCCTGGAGAAAGCGTTGCAGATTGAACGGGTCCAGGTGGTCGGTGCTTCTCATGGCGAAGCTCTCTGACTGACTGCGGTGGTTCAGACCATGGCCAGCCGCTGTTTGCGTTGTGGCGCGTGAAACGCTTGGTCCAGCGCCTCCAGATCCCCGGCTTCAAGCCGTAATTGGGCGGCTTGGGCGTTGAGCTGCACATGCTCGGGGCGGACCGCTTTGGGGATGGCGATCACGTCGTCCTGACGCAGAATCCAGGCCAGCGCCACTTGTGCTGGCGTCACTTCGTGTCGGGCGGCCACCTGTTTGAGGGTGGTGTTGGCGAGCATTTTTCCACCCTGGCCGATCGGACAGTATGCCATGACTGGCATCCGCCGTTGTTGACTCCAGGGTAACAAGTCAAATTCTATGCCGCGCTGCTCCAGATTGTAGAGCACCTGATTGGTGGCACAGGCCGGGGCGTTCAGTTCCAGCAAGTCATCGAGGTCGAAATTGGACACGCCCCAACGACCGATCTTGCCGGCTTCGCGCAGGCGTTCGAAAGCTTCGACCGTTTCCTCCAGCCGGTACTGACCGCGCCAATGCAACAAGTACAGATCGATGCAGTCGGTGCCGAGCCTGCGCAGGCTTCGTTCGCACGCCTGGGGAATGCCCTCGCGGCTGGCGTTGTGCGGGTACACCTTGCTGACCAGAAAGACGCTGTCGCGCTGGCCGGCGATGGCATCGCGGACCACTTCCTCGGCGCCGCCTTCGGCGTACATTTCAGCGGTGTCGATCAGGGTCATGCCCAGTTCGATGCCCAGGCGCAGTGCCGCGACTTCTTCCTTGTGCCGTGAGCGGTCTTCGCCCATCTGCCAGGTCCCCTGGCCGATAACCGGGACCCTGGCGCCAGCCAACTCAAGCGCGCGCATGCAAACCTCCTTCATGAATGCCGATGGTCAAATCAATGGGCAGCAGAATAGTCCATCGGTTCCCCGCAGTGCTCGCGAAGACAGACTGTCAGTCGATATTGATGCCAACTGACACACCGCCATCGCGAGCAAGCTCGCTCCTACAAGGGGGGTGGTGTTCAAGGCATAAAGATAGATCGCATCGATATAACTGGTTATAAGAAATATCGCTATGCTGCGGGCCAGATTTCCCCTGCGATCTTTGTGGAAGTATTCATGGATTTAGTGAACATCGGGTTGGTCGTCGCCGGGCTGGTCGTCGGCTTCATCGTCGGCATGACGGGCGTGGGTGGCGGGTCGCTCATGACGCCGATCCTGCTATGGTTCGGCATCAATCCGGCGACAGCGGTCGGTACCGATCTGCTGTACGCCGCCATCACCAAATCCAGCGGTGTACTGGTTCACCGAAGGAACAACAACATCGACTGGGCGATCACCGGCTGGCTGACCCTGGGCAGCGTGCCTGCGGTGGCGTTGACGCTGTGGTTTCTCAGCACCCTGCACAGCGCCCCCGAGGCGATGAACGCGATCATCAAGCAGGCCCTCGGTTTTGTGTTGTTTGCCACGGCACTGGCGATCCTGTTCAAGAAGCGCCTGCTCGACTTCGCCCACAAACGTGCGGGTGGCAACTACAGCCCCAGCGGGTTGCGCCTCAATGCGATGACGGTCATCACCGGGCTGGTCCTTGGCACCATGGTCGCGCTGACGTCCATCGGTGCCGGTGCGCTGGGCACCGTGGCACTGTTCATTCTCTACCCGATGCTACCGACCCGCCGCCTGGTGGGGACTGAAATCGCCCACGCCGTGCCGCTGACCCTGGTCGCGGGCCTTGGCCATGCCAGCATGGGCAACATGGATTGGCACGTCCTGGGTTACTTGCTGGTGGGGTCGTTGCCGGGAATTTACCTGGGCAGCCACCTGACCGGGCGTATCTCCGACGAACTGTTGCGCCCTTGCCTGGCGACCATGCTGTTGTTTATCGGTTACAAACTGGCGTTCTGATTCAAGCCGCCACGCCAGCTTCACTCGCGGGTGAATATTTCCAGCAGATGCCCGTCCGGGTCATCGAAATACACCCGCCGTCCTCCCGCGTAATCATTGATTTCCCTCAGACGCTGCTTGCACGGGTCGGCCCACCACGGCTGGCCGTTGGCTTGCAGGTGGGCGAAGGCCGCATCGAAATCCTCATCGCCAATCAGGAACGCGTAGTGCTGGGACGCTATCGGCGGGTCGTTGTCGTAGAAGTCCAGTGACACGCCGTTATCGAATTTGACGATCAGCATGGGGCCGAAGGGCTGCGGTGCGGGCAGGCCAAGGAGGCCGGTCAGGAAATTCGCCGAAACCTGCTTGTCCCGGCACCAGACGATGGTGTGGTTCAACTGGGCGCTCATGCGCAGGTCCTCACGATGGATCATGCGGGTTGTCATGAGTCTTCAGATTAGCTCAGCCTGTTGCGCTATGACCGCCCTGACCTAAGCTTGGGACAAGGCGAAAAACATTTGCGGTATGTCACCCGGAACGATCGCCGCGATGCGCAATCATTAGAGCGTGGATATCAAAAAGGAGATGCGCATGCTCATCAGGTCACTGACCCTGGCTACTTTGCTGGCGATTGCCGGCCCCTTGTTCGCCGCTGATGACGGCTCACCGTTGGACATGGACAAGGGTAGGGCCCGGCCACTGATTGTCATCGCTCCGAGCACTGTTGATCCAACCTGGGTCAGCCTGAAAAAATCGCTGGATGAGCCGGCCAATCGCAAGGGATTCACCGACCGCAACCTGGTGCTCTACACCGTGCTCAACCTGATGGGCCAGCGCGACGGCAAGGACCTCGGGTCGCAAGACACGGCGGCGCTGATCCGTTCGCTCAAGCTGGGTGTCGGCGCCAGGACCAGGGTCATTCTGGTCGGCAAGGACGGCGAAAAGAAACTGGAACGATCGGACGCCATCAAGCTGGACGAGATTTTCAGTACTGTCGATCAACAGCCGGCGGCCGAGAAAGAGTTTACGGCGACCGTGGCCGCGCCCGTCGCTGAGGCCGAGCCGGCGGTCAAAGGCACCAAGGCCGGGAAAAACAGCAAACCGGCGAAACCCGCCAAACCCGCCAAACCGCCTGAAATGCCGGATGATTGAACCCTGTTGCAGCGAGCACAGCCTGTGTTCGCTGCGCAGCATCGTAACTGGTAGCTGAAGAATCGCTGACTCTAGCTCAAGGTTGAGCCAGAAATTGATGGATGACATTAACCAGCACGGGTGAAAACGGCTGAAGACATTGTGCCGCGTCGGGAACCTTCAGATCCTCCAAAAGCAGGCTTAGGAGTTCTTCGTCTTCAAATTGCAGGTCTTCGGGAGGTACGCTCTGGCTATAAATGAGTGCATCAACCATCGCTTTTCGTTTGCCAACAAGTCCTTTGTTACTTTGCTCGGTATGACCCAGATTCAATGTCTGAATTGTTACCTTGGCCCGCTCGGTCTTTCCCGCGACCAGGCCGGATAAGTAGAACTTCAATTCGGACTCGCATTCGGCCATCAAGGGTGTAAGCGGCAACACTCGTGTTCCTCGACCATGACCGCATTGATGCGGGTGTTGGCAACTGGCGACGATGTTGGAAAAATCCAAGGTTCGATTCGGCGCACGATCCTGGGCTTCAAGGTGTTCGTTGTGAGCGCTATCAACGGTGATCGACTGACAGCAATACGCGCATAAGCCGTATTGTTCCGAGATACAGGATGATCGAATGGACCGACTTTCTTCCGGCGGTAAATCCCGGTAACGCAACGTGTTGTTCGAGCGTTTAAAGCGAGTCAACGAGGGTGGCTCCATGCCTTTGTCGATTTTACGCACGACGTAACTCCAACTTGCGAATCAACAAGGCCGCTTTCGCCAGTTCCAGATGTCCCTCTGGCAGCTCTAGAGAAAGCTCGGAATACAGTTTTTTCGCACCGTCCAAGTCACCATCCTGCAAATGCTTGAGCAATAGATTCAGACGTTTTTGCACTTCGCTGTTACGCACATCGGTGTCCATGACTTCCAGAAGCACCTGGTTGGCATCCAATCCATACAGGCCATTGTGCTCTTGCAATTCTCCGTCATTGAGCACGTAGCACAGCACGTCTTTCGCGTCGCTGATGACCAATGGCGAGTGAGTGGTCAGGACAAATTGGCAATTTGGGAAAGTCTCGCTCAACTGCCGAATCAGACTGCGTTGCCATTTGGGATGCAGGTGCAAATCGACTTCATCGATCAGGACGATGCCATCACCCTCCAATGGGTTGTCCAAAGATTGATTCATCATCGCCAATCGGCGAGCGATATCGCCGACCAGCGCCATCATCGACTTTTCGCCCTGTGAGAGCTGGGAAACGTTAAGCGTCACGCCGTCTTTGTCTATCGCCATGTGCAGACGTGGTTTGCGCTTTACTCTCAGGTTGGTAAAACCTGGCATGAACGCGGCGATGGCAGAGCGAACCGCTGTTAATTGACGATCGCGGGAAGACGCCTTCATTTGGGAAAGCGTTTTCCAGATGTCACTGTCATTGCCGAACTTTGCGAAAATCTCGGATAACGCAGTATCGGATACACCGGTCTCGTTTTCGCTATCTTCGCGTTCGCGGAACCACTCGAAGAAACGACGGAAGTCCACGCCACGATTCAATGCGTTGTCGTAACCGTCGAGTTGATCGAAGGTATGTTTGGTTCGGATTTTTAGTGGGATTTCCAGAACCGAGCGTTCGACTGGGTAGTAGGCGATTAGTGGGAGTGAGGCTTTTTCATCGATGGTTAGTTGAGTGCGATAGTGGTCTGCAAGGAGGCTGGCTTCCGCTAACTCACTATGGACATCGCTCTTTCGCCCTTGCCTGCCACGAGCAATGGCCCAGTTGAAGAGATCAGGTTTTCGATTATCTTCGGGCGAACTTCGTTGCGCCGCCGAGCTATCTGATACGGCAGTCAAAACGATTGCGACTGCAGCGCCGTTTCGAATGTCTTCATTTGCAAGGTGGCTGCCAATGCCCCTCTCGGTACGAATCCTGGCAACTAGCCAACTCAATGAGGTGGCCATTGATTTTAAAAGGGTGGTTTTCCCGGCACCGTTGTTTCCCACAAGCACCGTCACATTTGAGCGGTGTTTGGGGGTTGGGGCCAGATAAATGGTCATTTCGGTGAAGCGACCGACATCCTTGAGCTCGAAGCTGAAAATTTCCATTACAACGCCCTTTTAGGGTCAGTCGGTTTGAATAGTTGAGCGCGCATTATGTCATTCCCGGCAATGGATTGATCCGATGCCGTTCGCTAGCTTGGGAGGCTCAATAGATACAACGGTTTCACCCGCATCACAACGGTCATGAGCAAAAAGGTATTTGTAACTAGATGCTCATAAAACTGAGTGTGGGCAAAGGCCTTCACATGTGTCGGAAATTTCCTTCAAAGCGTGGCGTATCCCGTGAACTGGTGCCCATCGAGCCATATCGATAATCTTCGCCAGCCGCTGCAAATCAGCGGCCGGATGTGGAAGTCCGTTGGTTCAAGCCATCTACCAATGCCCCTAGAACGCAAGTCGACATTTTTTATGTCAACATTGCCGCGTTTTGGCGGCTGTGCGCGGGAGCACTTTCGAGTGCACCGGGTTTTGGTGGATTGACCTGGACTTCCACACCTGCGTACAGCTGCCACCCTCATGTGGAAGTGAGATGGGTAGTTTTCTCAACAATCCCCAATGGTACTTCTTCATGAAAAAGTTAAGTCCGAATCCCCCGGAATCCTCATCCGACTCAGATTTCCCTCTGTCAGACATCACCGAACCCGCCGTCAGCGCTCGCTTGCGCAACCCCAAACACGCCGACCCGGTCAGCCACATTTTCACCATCCTCCCAAACGTCGACACTCCAACGCTGCTGTGTCACGCCTGTGAAACCCTCGCGTCCCTGAACGTACTGGTCACCGATCTGGCCTGTCACCTGGAAAGCTCCAACCGCAATGTGGCGCTGTCGATTCAACAATTGGCAGTGGTGGGCGAGTTGTTGGTGAACCGGGCGCTGGACAATATCGACCCGCCCGAAGGTGCGCCGATAAAGTAAAAAAAGCGACCTCTAGAGGTCGCCCTGTTCTATGGAAAAGGAGGCACGGCTTACTGAGCCAGGGCGCCCAGTATCCGATGCGCGATCTTCACCCGCTCAGCATTGGGATAATTCTTGTTGGCCAGAATCACAATACCGATGTCCTCCGATGGCACGAACGCCACGTAAGCCCCGAAACCGCCGGTTGAACCTGTCTTGTTGATCAGTACGTTCTCCGGTTGCGTTTGCGGCGGATTCAGCCACTGGACGGTATGCGCCTCCATGGCCATCGGTGTGGAGTTGCCGTCCAGCAAATGATCCAGTGTGATCGGGTAGTGATACATCTCCCAACCGAGGCCCTGGGTCATGTTGCCTACGGTGTAGTAACCGCTGTGAGTCAAGGCGATGGCTTGCTGCAATGGCTTTTCCAGAGACGCCGGCTTCATGTTTGCGTCGACATAGGCCAGCAGGTCTGCGGCGCTGGTTTTCACCCCGTACGCCTCGGAATCCAGCGCGCCCGGACTGACCCGCACAGGCTTGCCGTCCTTGTTGTAGCCCTGGGCGTACAGCGCCATCTGATCCTGTGGCACATGCACATAGGTGTGCTTGAGGCCCAGTTTCGGCAGCAGGGTTTTCTCCATCAGGTCATCAAAAGGCTGGCCCATGCAGTGGGCGGCGAGGTAGCCGAACAGGCCGAGGCTGGGGTTCGAATACAGTCGGTGACTGCCGGGGGCGTAGAGCGGTTTCCAATGATTGTAATAACCGAGCATCTTGTCGGCCGAATCAGATTCGGCAGGAAATTGCAGCGGTAAGCCACCCGCGCTGTAGGTACCCAGTTGCAGCACGCTGATGTGGTCGAACGCACTGCCGTGCAGGGCCGGCAGGATCTGGCTGGCCTTGTCCGACAGCGACAGCTTGCCCGTGGCCTGGGCGTAAGCGGCAAGGGTGGCGGTGAAGGTTTTACTGACAGAGCCGATTTCGAACAGGGTGTCTCGCGTGACGGGCTTGCCGGTTTCTTTCGAAGCGACGCCATAGTTGAAGTAATGCGCCTGGCCGTTGACGGTGACTGCCACGGCCATACCCTGAATACCCTGGGCTTGCATCACCGGTTGTACAGCGTCGTTCACCAGTGTCTCGATTTGATCCTGTGCAACGCACTGGCCCGAGGCGAGCAGCGCCATGCAAGCCGCGATCGTTTTCAGCCTGTCCATTTTGAATTTATCCGTCGTTGATTCAGTTGCGCGCCATTTTAGGGGGTTAAGCGCTCAGCTCCGAGCGCTTTTTAAACCGGCCGCCAACAGGCGGCCACGCGCAACGGCCGTTTCAACGCACCAGGCACGGCCGCTTGTTGTCGAACTTCCAGCCCGGAATCAGGAACTGCATCGCCACGCTGTCATCCCGGGCGCCCAGGCCCATGCCTTTGTACAGTTCATGAGCTTTGGCGAGCTGATCCATGTCCAGTTCGACCCCCAGCCCCGGTTTCTGCGGCACCTGCACGCAGCCGTCGACGATTTTCAGCGGGGCCTTGGTCAGGCGTTGACCGTCCTGCCAGATCCAGTGGGTGTCGATGGCAGTGATCTCGCCCGGCGCGGCCGCCGCGACATGGGTGAACATCGCCAGGGAGATGTCGAAGTGGTTGTTGGAATGCGAACCCCAGGTCAGCCCCCATTCGTGGCACATCTGCGCCACCCGCACCGAGCCCTGCATGGTCCAGAAGTGCGGGTCGGCCAGGGGAATGTCGACCGACTGCAGCTGGATCGCGTGGCCCATCTCCCGCCAGTCGGTGGCGATCATGTTGGTCGCGGTTTTCAGGCCGGTGGCCCGGCGGAATTCAGCCATGACTTCGCGTCCCGAGTAACCGTTTTCCGCCCCGCACGGGTCTTCGGCATAGGCCAGGACGCGATGCTGGTCGCGGCACAGGCGGATGGCTTCTTGCAGTGACCAGGCACCATTTGGATCAAGGGTGATGCGCGCCTCGGGGAAACGTTCGGCGAGGGCCGTGACCGCTTCGATTTCGGCATCGCCGCTGAGCACGCCGCCCTTGAGTTTGAAATCCTTGAAGCCGTAACGGGCGTGGGCCGCCTCGGCCAGCCGGACCACCGCCTCGGCGGTCATGGCTTTTTCGTGACGCACGCGGAACCAGTCGTTTTCGGCGTCTGGCTCGCTGCGGTAGGCGAGGTCCGTTTCGTTGCGATCACCGACATAAAACAGATAGCCAAGCATCTTCACTGCATCGCGCTGTTGACCTTCGCCGAGCAGGGCGGCCACCGGCACGTCCAGGTGCTGGCCGAGCAGATCGAGCAGTGCGGCTTCCAGGCCGGTGACCGCATGGATGGTGATGCGCAGGTCGAATGTCTGCAGACCACGGCCACCGGCATCGCGGTCGGCGAAGGTCTGGCGTACCTGGTTGAGTATCCTCTGCCAGGTGCCGATCGGGCTGCCGACCACCAGGCTGCGTGCGTCTTCGAGGGTCTGGCGAATGCGCTCGCCCCCTGGCACTTCGCCGACGCCAGTGTGGCCGGCGTTGTCCTTGAGGATCACGATATTGCGGGTGAAAAACGGGCCGTGGGCGCCGCTCAGGTTGAGCAGCATGCCATCGTGGCCGGCCACTGGAACCACTTGCATGCTGGTGATGATCGGGGCTTTTGCGGTGTCTTGTGCGTTCATTTTGCAGTCCTTGAAAAGCGGAATTCAGGCGTGGTTGGGCGTGGGTTTGCCCTGCACCACGGCCGGTGCGGATTTCGGTGTGTTGCGGGCGGCAAACACGATGATGGCGGCGATGATCGAGGTCGCGGCCAGGCCGTACAGCCCGCCCTGGATGGAGCCGGTGTGCTCTTCGAGCAGGCCGAAGGTGGTCGGTGCAACGAAGCCGCCGAGGTTGCCCACCGAGTTGATCAGCGCGATGACGCCAGCGGCGATGCGTGCATCCAGATAGGCCTGGGGAATCGGCCAGAAACACGATGACGCCGATTTGAAGCCCAATGCTGCAAAGCAGATCGCAACGAAGGCGAAGACCGGCCCGCCGGTGGTGGACATGAACATCCCGGCAGCGGCGATCAGCAGGGCCACGGCGACCCAGGCTTGCTGGTGTTTCCATTTGGCCGACAGCGATGCGAAGGCGTACATGCCGACAATCGACAGCAACCACGGAATCGAGTTGAACAGCCCGACCTGGATGTCACTCAGGTCGCCCATCTTCTTGATGATGCTCGGCAGCCAGAAGGTCGCGGCGTAGATGGTCAGCTGGATAAAGAAGTAGATCAGGCAGAACAGGATGATCTGGCGATCCTTGAGCAATTTGCCCAGTGACGGCTTGATCGGCGTAGCGGCTTCGCGGGCCAGTTGTTCGTCGTCGATGGCCTTGACCAGCGCATCCTGCTCCTCACGGCTCAGCCATTTGGCATCGTGGGGCCTGGAGTCCAGCCAGAACCAGACAAACACGCACAACCCCACCGAGAACATGCCCTCGATGAAATACATCCATTGCCAACCGTGCAGGCCCAGCCCTTCGATTTGCAGGAGCAAACCGGACAGCGGGCCGGAGATCAGCGACGCGACCGCCGAGCCGCTGAGGAAAATGGCAATCGCCTTGCCACGCTCCGCGCCGGGCAACCAGCGGGTGAAGTAGTAGATCACCCCGGGGAAGAACCCGGCTTCGGCCACGCCCAGCAGAAAGCGCAGGATATAGAAGTGGGTTTCGTTCTGGATGAACGCCATGCTCGCGGCGACCAGGCCCCAGGTCAGCATGATGCGGGTCAGCCAGATACGCGCGCCGACTTTTTGCAGAAGGATGTTGGAGGGCACTTCGAACAGGGCATAGCCGATGAAAAACAGACCGGCACCGAGGCCGTAGGCGGCAGCGCCAATACCCAGGTCGTGTTCCATGTGGGCGCGGACGAAGCCGATGTTCACGCGATCAATGTAATTGACGATGAACATGATGACGAACAGCGGCAAGACGTGACGTTTGACTTTGGCGATGGCCGACTTCAGCGCTGAACTGGCGTCGTCGTGCATCCCGGAGATGGATGTATTCACTGCGTTTTCTCCCACTCGTTATTTTTATGCGGGGTAGGGCTGGGTGCTGCATTGTTGCTAGACATCATACAACTAGATTTTTTCATCGCGCAACCACGTTCATCCAACAAAATAGCGCGTTTGCAGAGGTTTTTTATTCTGCTGGTGATGCCTTCTGGCGTTTTTGCTGTCTGGATATGGGCTGGATGTTGAGTGTTGTCATACAAGCTGAGCGAGATTTTTCAGGATTCCCGCCAGGCGCGGTGCTACGATTCGATAGCCCTGATTTCCGGACATCCTCATGCAAGACGACCTCGAAGCACCCGCCCGCAAGCGCAGCCACAACCTGGCCCATGACCTGGTGGAAAAACTGACCCAGCGCATCCTGCTCGGCCAGATGTTGCCAGGTGACAAGTTGCCGTCGGAGAACACCATCGTTCAGGAGCACGGGGTCAGTCGTACGGTGGTGCGTGAGGCGATCTCCAAGTTGCAGGCCTCGGGGCTGGTGGAAACCCGGCACGGCATTGGCACGTTTGTGATCGAGCGCGCACCGGAGCAGGGGCTGCGGCTGAATGTCGACACGGCGTTGGGGGTGCGCAGCATTCTGGAGTTGCGCATGGGCCTGGAAACCCAGGCGGCCGCACTGGCGGCGACTCGCCGCACCGATCTGCAACTGGTGCAGATGCGTGAAGCGCTGGATGACTATCAAAGCCTGCTGGCCAACAACGACAGTTGTGTCGAAGCGGACCGGCGTTTTCATCTGCTGATCGCCGAAGCCACCGGCAACCTGTGCTTCACCGAAATCATGCAGCACCTGGGCAGTGCCATGATCCCGCGCACCCGGGTCAACGCCGCCGAGCGTGGTGCAGTGGACTTGAGCAAGCTCGGCGAGTTGGCCAACCTCGAGCACGAGGCGATCCTCAATGCCATCAGGCGCCAGGACCCGGATGCGGCGCGGGCGGCCATGTGGCTGCACCTGACCAACAGTCGCGACCGGTTTTCGCCCAGCTGACTGCTATTTGGGTGTTTTGTCAGTGACACCCAATCATCGTTCTTCGCGAGCAAGCCCGCTCCCACAGGGTTTTATGTTTGCCGCAGTTCTTGAGCACACATCACAACCTGTGGGAGCGGGCTTGCTCGCGAAGGCGCCGGCCCAGACGGCGCAAAGCACGGATCAGACCCGAGCAACCTGGGCAATGACCACACGCCGCTCCAGATTCAACGCCAGCACACTTGCCAACACCACCAACCCGCCGACCACGATCATCAGCGTCGGCCGCTCGCCGAGCGCATAAGACGCAATCACCATCGCCGTCGGCGGCGTCAGATACAGGGTCATCGTTGCCCTACTCAAATCGACATGCGCCAGTACATAGGCCCAGGCCAGGTACGCCAGGGCACTCGGGAAAATCCCCAGGGTGAATACGGCGAACTGTACGTGCAGCGGCGCCCGGGCGACCTGATCCATAAGGCCGGGCAGAAAGATCAACAACAGCGCCGTCCCGGACCACACCGTGTAACACACCAGTGTCAGCCCGTCGTAACGCCCGGTGTGATGTTTTTGCAGGGCGAAGTAGAGACTCCAGGACACCGCCGCCAGCAGGATCAGCAAGCCGTGGGCATCGAGGCTGCCCAGGCCATGATCGCCGGCCACCACTATCACCACGCCAAACAACCCGAGCAGCACACAACCCCAGCGCCACAGGCTTACCTGATCCTTGAACACGAAGCGCGCGATCAGCGTGCTGAACAGCGGCGTGGTCTGGGCCAGGACGCTCGAAGCGCCGGCGCTGACACCCTGTTGCCCGAAATTGATCGCCACGTGGTGCAGGCTCACGGCAAAGAATCCCAGGCCGAACATCAGCGGCAGGTCTCGCAGGCTGGGCAGGCGGATGCCCTTGAATATCGCGACCACGGCCATGAACGCGGAGGCCAGCAGGAAGCGCAGGAGTGCCAGGTGCGCGGGGTCGTAGGCTTGCAAGCCGATATGAATGCCGGTCGGGGAGAATCCCCAGCACACCACGACAAACGCCATGGCCAGGATGATTTTCCAGGGTGATACGGGGGAGGGGTTGAGCGGTGTCATGGTCGTGCACCTGTGGGCGGATGCACCGAGTATCAGAAAGCGCATCGTTCGCCACAACTGACTTATACTGCGCTAACCGTTCACTTTTGGTGATGTATGGAGCTGGCACAGATTCGCATGTTCAAGACCGTGGCCGAGGTCGGCAGCATCGCCCGTGCAGCGGAGGTGCTGCATTGCGTGCCGTCGAACATCACGGCACGGATCAAGGCTCTTGAGGCCGAACTGGGTGTCGCGCTGTTTCTGCGCGAAGGGCGAGGGCTGCGCATCAGCCCGTCGGGGCAGACCTTCCTGGCCTACGCCTCGAAAATTCTCGCCCTCACCGCCGAGGCCAAACGCGCGGTTGACCCGTCGGCCGAACCCTCCGGGCCGTTGCGCATCGGGGCCATCGAGTCGTCGGCCACCGGGCGTTTGCCGCGTCTGCTGGCGAAATTCCACAAGCGTTTCCCGCAGGTAGCGCTGGAACTGACCACCGGCTCCTGGGGGCAGTTGCTCGACGACACGCTCAATCACAAACTCGACGGTGCAATCGTGGCGGTGGATGTCGAGCGTTCGCACCTCAAGCGCACGCCGATGTACCGCGAAGACTTGCTGCTGATCGCCTCGACATCCCTGGGGCCGCTGCGGGACATCAGCGATTTGCAGGACCAGACCGTGTTCATGTGGCCCCAGGGCTGTCCGTACCGGGCGGCGCTGGAGCATTGGTTACTGCGCCAGGGGCAGGCGCTGCCGATTGTCAGCCTGGCCAGTTATGGCGCGATTGTCGGTTGTGTCAGCGCCGGGGCTGGCGTGGCACTGGTGCCCAAGGGGATCTTTGACCAATACGCCAAAGGCGCGGGGTGCGCGGGGTTTGAGTTCCCCGAACTGACCGCCGTCGACAACCTGTTTTACTGGCACGAAAACGCCGGGGTTCACCCGGCGCGTGAGGCGTTTGTGGCGATGCTCCGCGAGGAGTTCGCGTAACGCAGAATCTGTGGGAGCGAGCAAGCCCGCTCCCACAGGGGTTACGGCATGTTGATATCTCGCATTAGCAGGCCAAAACTCAGATCCACCGCATCCGGTATCGGCAGGTAAACGGTGTGCCCGTCGCCCGGTGCAACGTCGATCGCTTCACCCCTGGCGTTTTGCAACAGATGCAGATCGAAGTGGAAGTTGCCCTTGGGCGTCATCAGTTCCATGTGGTCGCCCAGGCCGAAGCGGTTCTTCACCTTGACTTCGGCCAGGCGATCTCGCCGCTCGCCGGTCAATTCACCGACAAACTGTTGCCGCTCCGACACTGAGCTGCCGTTCTGGTAGTTCTGGTACTCGTCATGCACATGCCGACGCAGAAAACCTTCGGTGTAGCCGCGCTGGGCGAGGGATTCCAGGTCGGTCATCAGGCTGCGATCGAAGGCCCGGCCCGCCGCCGCGTCGTCGATGGCCCGGCGATAAACCTGGGTGGTGCGCGCGCAATAGAAGTGGGATTTGGTCCGGCCTTCGATTTTCAGGGAATGCACGCCCATGTGCGTCAGGCGTTCGACGTGCTGCACGGCGCGCAGGTCCTTGGCGTTCATGATGTAAGTGCCGTGCTCATCTTCGAAGGCGGGCATCTGTTCCCCGGGACGATTGGCTTCCTGCAACAGGAACACCTGATCGGTGGGTGCGCCGATGCCCAGGGTCGGTTCGGGTTCGAATGTCCGGACGATCTCGCCGAGCTGGTTTTCCGTGGCCGGCTGCGCCGTGTATTTCCAGCGACAGGCGTTGGTGCAGGTGCCTTGATTGGCATCGCGCCGGTTCATGTAGCCTGACAGCAGGCAGCGCCCGGAATAGGCCATGCACAACGCGCCGTGCACGAATACTTCCAGTTCCATGGCGGGTACTTGCTGGCGAATCTCGGCGATTTCCTCCAGTGACAGCTCCCGCGACAGGATGATCCGGCTCAAGCCTTGCTGCTGCCAGAACTCGACACTTGCCCAGTTCACGGTATTGGCTTGCACCGAAAGGTGGATCGGCATCTGCCGATAGTGCCGGCGCACCAGCATGATCAGGCCGGGGTCGGACATGATCAGCGCATCCGGGGCCATCGCGATCACCGGTTCAAGGTCCTTGAGGAAGGTCTTGAGCTTGGCGTTGTGCGGCGCGATGTTCACCACCACGTAGAAGCGCTTGCCCTGAGCCTGCGCTTCGCGAATGCCAAGGGCCAGGTTGGCGTGGTCGAATTCGTTGTTGCGCACCCGCAGGCTGTAGCGCGGCTGGCCGGCGTACACGGCATCGGCGCCGTAGGCGAAGGCGTAACGCATGTTTTTCAGGGTGCCGGCGGGGGCGAGCAGTTCTGGCGCGGTGAGGTTCATGGCGGTGTCGGTCGCAAAAGCCGCCTAGGGTAAATGCCTTGTGCCGGGGTTTTATTGACCTGGATCCATACCAGATCAACAAACCGATGGCACTCGCGCGAGCCGCAGCGGACTAAACATCAGGGCGGAAGTTTTTCGTCCCCGCTGGCACGGAACGGACATGAACGAAACGACCCTGCAGGACAAATCGCTGACGGTTTTGCTGGTGCTGGTCAGCGCGGCCTTCATCTGGATCCTGCTGCCGTTCTACGGCGCGGTGTTCTGGGCGGTGATCCTCGGCATCGTCTTTGCGCCACTGCAGCGTCGGCTGCAATTGAAGTTCGGCTGGCAACGCAACCTCACGTCGCTGTGCACATTGAGCATTTGCCTGGTGATTGCGATTCTGCCGGTGATCATCACCAGCGCCTTGCTGGTTCAGGAGGGCGCGACACTCTACAAAAGCGTCGAGAGCGGCGAGCTCGACATTGCCGGGTACGTGGCGCAGTTCAAGCACAGCCTGCCGCCGTATTTCCAGCACCTGCTGGATCGCTTCGGCATGGGCGAGTTGAATGGGCTGCGAGAGAAAATCGTCAAAAGCGCGATGACCGGCGGGCAGGTGCTGGCCTCCCAGGCGTTCAGTTTCGGCCAGGGCACGTTCGAGTTCATCGTCAGTTTCTTCATCATGCTGTACTTGCTGTTCTTCTTCCTGCGTGACGGTGCGGAACTGGCGCGCAAGGTACGCATGGCGGTGCCGTTGCAGGAACAGCAGAAACGCCGTTTGCAGCTCAAGTTCAATCGTGTGGTGCGGGCCACGGTGAAGGGCAACCTGCTGGTGGCCATCACGCAAGGCGTGCTGGGCGGTCTGATTTTCTGGTTTCTGGACATTCCCAGTGTGTTGCTCTGGGCGGTGTTGATGGCGTTTCTGTCGCTACTGCCGGCGGTGGGGGCGGGAATAGTCTGGGCGCCGGTGGCGGTGTTTTTCCTGCTCACCGGGGCGATCTGGCAGGGCGTGGTGCTGGGGCTGTTCGGGACCTTCGTGATCGGGCTGGTGGATAACCTGCTCAGGCCGTTGCTGGTGGGCAAGGACACCAGGATGCCGGACTACATGATCCTGATCTCGACCCTTGGCGGCCTGGCGGTTTTCGGCTTGAACGGCTTTGTCATCGGGCCGTTGATCGCGGCCCTGTTCATGTCGAGCTGGGCCATTTTCATCGAAACCAAACCGCGGGTGCAGCTGCCTTAGGCGCTGAACCTGCCCGACTGCGCGGTACCGATGCGTTGCGACAGCGCCTGGGCGGCGGGCAGCGAAGTGAGCGGACCGCTGATCTGCACGCCATCCTGCACCAGATACCAGCAGGCGAGCATGCCCATCTCTCTGAGCTGTGGGGGGACGGCGCTGCCGATAACGGACATGATTTGAACCTGGGACATGACAAGTACCTCCATCAATCTGTGGAGTTACTTTAAGGTCCGGGTGCCTTGAGGGGTAATCAACGCTTTCGATAGTGGTCATTGATGCCAGCGGGGGCAAACGACCGTTGGTCGGTCAGTTGACCACCTGATCGAGCATATGAATCACTTCCTGCTCGTTGAGCAGGCCCTTGCGCACCAGGTTTTGCGTCAACAGCGAGAGAAACTTGGCGCTGCGATGACCTTCCAGGTGCTTGAGTTCGGTCAGTGCGTTGTAGACCTTGCTGGAGGTGCACAGACCGACGATGCGGTGCGGGTTTTGCGTTGGCATGTGGTCGTCCTTGTTGTTATCAACCTGTTATCGACGGACAGCCCCGAGCTTGCGGAACTGTCATGACAAAAATATGACCGTTTTGCGCTGCGCGGCAGAAAACGGGTCAGTCCATCTTGCCAATTTCCACCACGCGCACTGTCCCGATAGCGACCTTGGCGAGATTTTTCCAGACCTGCACCGACAAACGGGCATAAAAAAGCCCCGCTGTTTCAGCGGGGCCGGGTGAGCCCGTTACCAGCGACCGTGTCCGTAGTAGCCGCGTGGCGGACCGTAGTAGTAACCATGGGGTGGTCCGTAGTAAACCGGCGCCGGACGGTAGTAGATCGGTTGTTGCACGTAGACCGGAGCCGGCTGGTAGTAAACCGGAGGCGGTGGTGCGTAATAGGCCGGCGCGGGCTGGTAGTAGACCGGTTGCGGTGCGACATAGACCGGTCGGTTCGCGTTGATCAGGGCCGAGCCGACAATGGCAGTACCGACGATCGCGCCAAACACCGCCGGGCCTTGCCAGTAATTACCGCCACCATGGGCTTGCGCCTGTCCTGCGATAGCGAGGGCGCCGATCAGCAAGGCTACTGTGGGGACTTTACGGATCATGATAGTTCCTCGGTTCTTCAGCCCGGCGCTTGTGTCTGCAATAGACCCAAGGATTGTCGCGGGGATACTTCTAAGACAGCGTTTTTCTGAAAAACAGCACGGCCGTTGGGTAAATTTTGTGTAAGGTCTGTACCGACTTTCTTACCGACCCGTTCAAGCCCGTGCGCACAGGCTTATATGATCGATCAGAACCCGATGGCGGGCTAATCCCGTCCATCCGAAAAGTGCATTTGAAGGAGCTTCCCCATGCAGATGAACCCCAACAAAGACACCCAGCTGTGCATGTCCCTTTCAGGGCGTCCCGGGAACTTTGGTCTGCGTTTTCATAATCATCTGTATGAACAGCTGGGTCTGAATTTTTACTACAAGGCCTTTGCCAGTCAGGACCTGCCGGGTGCCGTTGCCGGCATTCGCGCCCTGCGGATTCGTGGCTGTGGCGTGTCGATGCCGTTCAAGGAAGCCAGCATTGCCCTGGTCGATGAACTCGACGCGTCTGCCGCCGCCATTCAATCGATCAACACCATCGTCAACACCGACGGCCATCTCAAGGCCTACAACACCGATTACATCGCCGTTGCCCAGTTGCTGGAAAAGCACCAGGTGCCCAAGGACTCGACCTTTGCCTTGCGCGGCAGCGGCGGCATGGCCAAGGCCGTGGCGAGCGCCTTGCGCGATGGCGGGTATGAACACGGCCTGATCGTGGCCCGCAACGAGCGCGCCGGGCGGGCGCTGGCGCAGTCGTTGGGGTATGAGTGGCAAGCCGAGCTGGGCAATCGTCGCCCGCAGATGCTGGTCAACGTCACCCCGATCGGCATGACGGGAGGACCGGAGGCCGATCAACTGGCCTTTGAAGCTGATGTGATCGAAAAAGCGGAAACTGTGTTCGATGTGGTGGCGATTCCCTCGGAAACGCCGTTGATCGTGCGTGCTCGTGCCGAAGGAAAACGGGTCATTACCGGCCTGGAAGTGATCGCGATCCAGGCACTGGAGCAATTTGTGCTCTATACCGGTGTACGGCCGACAGACGAGCAATTCCACAAGGCAGTCGCGTTTGCCCGCAGCTAGGAGGTTCCATGCATCCGCCCATTCTCAATCTGGATTCGGTCGAGCTTGAACCGTTGCCCGAAGCGTTTGCGCCGACGGGTGAAACCGCCGGTCGCTATCAACAGCGCCTGGCCCGTGTCGGCCAGCAACTGGGGGCGCAAAAGCTTGGTTATCGCTTGTATGTGCTGGAGCCAGGCATGCGCGGCAGCCCGTTTCACAGTCATCGGGTCAATGAGGAAATGTTCTATGTCGTGGCCGGGCAAGGGCAAGTCCGCCTGGGATCGGAACGTTTTCCAATCCGCGCCGGTGATGTGATCGCCTGCCCACCGGGCGGGCCTGAAAAGGCGCACCAGATCATCAACACCAGCAACGGCGAGTTGCGCTACCTGGCCGTCAGCACCCAGCAATCACCGGAGATCTGTGAATACCCCGATTCCGGCAAATACGCTGTGATGGACGACTTCAAGGTGGATGCCGAAGGTAATGCCTCGGGTTTTGTGGCGGTGGCCCGCCAGGCCGATGGGGTGGATTACTGGGACGGCGAGTAACCACAGGCACCGTCAAACCACTGTAGGAGCGAGCTTGCTCGCGATGGACGTCAACGATAACGCGGGCTGTCTGAATGAACGCGTCGTCTGGACGTTTTTCGCGAGCAGGCTCGCTCCTACAGGTTTTGTGTCCATCACAATTGTCGGTGAGTCCACGATCCACTGTGGGAGCGGGCTTGCTCGCGAAAGCGTCGGCACATTCAGAATTGGTGTGACTGGCAATCCGCTTTCGCGAGCAAGCCCGCTCCCACATTGGGATCTCTGTAGCGGGATTATTCCAGTCGCGCCAAACGCTCTTCCAGCGCCGCAATCCGCGCTTCCAGTTCTTCGATCCGTTCAACCGAAACCCCGCCACTGCCACGCTCGGCCGGGTTGTTCCGTGCCGCCATGATCGCCTCGATATCCGCCGGGTCGCCCAAGGCGTGGGTATAGCGGTCTTCGCGCTGACCGGCCTGACGCGCAATCAGCACGGCCAGGCCGCGGGCAATCAGGCGTTCGAGTTGATGCACAACCTGTTCGGCATCTTCGAATTCATGCATGCGGCCGCTGCGGGTCAGCAGTTCATTGACGGTCTGCGGGCCGCGCAGGAACATCAGCCCGGTCAGGATGACCTGCGCCGGCACCAGTTCCAGGGCCTTGTCGACCTTGTGCTCCCAGCGGTCGGCGCGGCTGCCCATCACCAGTTTGGCGAAGCCGCGTCCTTCGAGGGCGCGCAGGCTCTGGCCGACCTGGCCTTGTGTGAGGTTCATCACCGGCTCGCGGCTGGTTTTCTGGTTGCAGGCAATCACCAGGGCATTGAGGGTCAGGGGATAGGTTTCCGGGCTGGTGGCCTGTTTCTCGATCAACGAGCCCAGGATGCGGATTTCCGTGGTATTGAGCCGGGGCTCATCGAAAGTCGTCTCTTGCTCAGCGCTCATGGTTCTGCGTCCTTACCCGATTCATGTTTTTCACTTGCGTGGGTGCACTTTAGATGGGCAGGCGCCAATCGCAACAGAATTCGCTGCGTCATCAGAGCAATGATGACAAAAAGTGTATGAAATATTAACGCCATTTTTACAATTGGCCGGGCACCGTATGCGGGGTCGCGCGCGAGTGCGTCCAAAGGGCGAGGTATTGTTGGCGTCATCGCCCTGAACAGCTGAACCCTGCATCGAGTCGGCCGGTGTACTACACCTTCATTCGCCTCTGATAAAGAAATCCAATAAAGGCGAGAGTGACTCCATGAGCCAAGACATTTTTGTATCCGTACTGATTCCCGCCAAGAACGAAGCGAACAACCTCAAGCCATTGCTTGAGGAAATCCGCGTGGCACTGGCCGATGAGGCTTACGAAATCATCGTGGTCGACGATGGCAGCACCGATTCGACCCTGCAGGAATTGCGGCAGATGCGCCACGACGGCCTGGACACCCTGCGCATCCTCCATCACGAGCGTTCGCTGGGGCAGAGCACCTCGCTGTACCACGCGGCGCGCGAGGCCCGTGGGCAATGGCTGGCGACCCTCGATGGCGACGGCCAGAACGATCCGGCGGACATTCCCGGCATGCTCGCGCTGGTGCGCGGCGAACCGGGCCAGGTCGATGTGCAACTGGTTGCCGGGCACCGGGTCAATCGCCGCGACACCGCGAGCAAACGCTACGCCTCGCGTTTCGCCAACAACCTGCGCCGGCGCCTGCTCAAGGACGCCACCCCGGACACCGGTTGCGGCCTGAAGCTGATCGAGCGCGCGGCGTTCCTGCGCCTGCCGTACTTCGACCACATGCATCGCTATATTCCGGCACTGATCCAGCGCCATAACGGGCGCATGATCGTGCACCCGGTCAACCACCGGCCGCGCACGGCCGGGGTGTCGAAATACGGCAACATCGACCGCGCTCTGGTCGGCATTCTCGATTTGTTCGGGGTCTGGTGGCTGATCAAGCGCACGCGGCTGAACACCATTGCCCAGGAGATCGAAGGATGAACCTCTCCCGCGAAGCCTTGTGGTTGATCGTCGGTTTTGCGGGGCAGATCGCCTTTACCGGGCGCTTTGTCCTGCAGTGGCTGTACAGCGAGTACAAGAAACGCAGCGTGATCCCGGTGAGCTTCTGGTACCTGAGCATCGTCGGCAGCACCTTGCTGCTTGCCTATGCCATTTACCGCGAAGACCCGGTGTTCATCGCCGGGCAGGCGTTCGGCTCCATCGTGTATTTTCGCAACCTGCAATTGATCGCCAAAAGCAGAAGCCTGAAGGAGTAGGTCATGCGCGGATCGTTATCGACCCGAAATATTACGTTGCTCGTAGCCATCGCGATGGCGTTGCTGTTTTTCTGGGGGCTGGGCAGCGTGCCGTTCCTCAGTGTCAACGAGGCCCGCCGCGCCGTTACCGTGCGCGAAATGCGCGAGGCGGGCAGTTGGCTGCTGCCTTACATGAACGGTGACTTGTACCTGTCCAAGCCGCCGTTTTTCTATTGGGCGGGCCTGGTTTCAACGGCGGTGCTGGGCAGCTTGTCCGAGTGGAGCGTGCGTCTGCCTTCGGCGCTGGCCGCCGCCTTGTGCTGTGTTGGCACCTATCTGTACGGCGTTCGGCAGGCGGGGCGGCAGGTTGGTTTGTTCGCCGTGGTGTTCCTGGCCGCGAACGGTGCCTTCAGCCTGTTCGCACGGCGCTCGGAAATCGAGATGCTGTTGACCCTGCTGTGCTTCGGAGCACTGCTGGCGGCCTGGCAGTTCATCTTCCAGCAAGGTCGGGTCTTCTGGAGTCGGTTGAGCTATGTGCTGTTGGGTTGCGCGCTGCTGACCAAAGGACCGGTTTGCCTGTTGTGGGTGACGGCGCCGATCCTGGCCTACGCCTTGATCTACCGTGATGCCCGGGCCAAGGCTTATCTGTGCGACGGTTGGGGCTGGCTGATTGCCGTGGTGCTGGGCAGTTCCTGGTACGTGGCGGTGTCGGTGAATCAGGGCTGGGGGATCTGGGCATCGATCATCAGCGAAGACATCGTGAAGAAGATCGACGGGCAGGGCGCCGAGGCCTGGTACGCGTATCTGCTGTACCTGGCCGGTGATTTCTTCCCGTTCTGGCTGATCGTGTTCGTACAGCCGCGCAAGTTCTGGGCGATGATCCGCTCGCGCCGCGAGGCTGCCATGCTGCTGTGCTGCAGCCTGTTGCCGCTGCTGGTGTTCTCCCTGTTCACTGAAAAGCACGGCAAGTACCTGTTGCCGGTTTATCCGTCGATGGCGCTGCTGCTGGCGATGCACTGGTCGGCGGTGCTCGATGACCTCAAGGGGCGCTGGCGCACGGTCCTGGCCGTTGTGCCCTACGTGATGCTGGCCGGGTTTGTGGTGTTCTACATGTTCGTCGAGGCGCGGGTGTTGTCGCACCGGGTCGGTGGTCTTGAGCAGGTTGCCACGCTGGCCGATGGGCAGCGGGGGCAGAAGGCTTATACCCTCGGTGAGCCGGATATCCGTCTGGTCTATTACATGGGCCGGCCAGTGACGCCGCTGACGGTGGCGCAGTTGCAGTCCGAGTCCCGTCCGGCGGGGCTGCTGTTTGTGCAAGAACCCCTCGCGCCGCAATTGCAGAACCTGGCGTCATGCCAGGTCGGTGAAATCAACCCGTACCTGAAACCGGACCGTTCAGCGCTGCTCGTGCGCATGGGGGGCGACTGCCGCTGATCGGCGTCCCGGCCGAACACACACGCCAGCACATCACCCGTTCGGACTAGGCAGGGCTAACGATTCTGCCACGTCCGGCCGGCGCCAAACTTCAAGCTCAAAGGGGGCGTTGCGTCACGCACGCCCCGCCACACGAGCAGAAGGCGCCGCGATGGAGTTTGCATTCAGCGACGAACAGGAAATGATCCGCGCATCGGCCGAGGGCTTCCTCGCCGATGTCTCGGATTCTGCCGCCGTGCGCGCGGCAATGGCCAGCGAACGGGGTTTTGACGAAGCCCTCTGGCAGCGTCTGTGCCAGGAAATGTACTGGCCAGCCATTCATATCCCCGAAACCTTTGGTGGCCTCGGCCTCGGCTTTGTCGAACTGACGATCCTGCTGGAACAGATGGGGCGGCGTCTGCTGTGTTCGCCGTTTTTCGCCACCGCCTGCATGGCCACGCCTGCGCTGTTGCTGGCCGCCAATGATCAACAGAAGCAGCGTTGGTTACCGTCGATCGCCGACGGCAGCGTGACCGCGACCCTGGCGTTCAGCAGTGCCAACGGCTGGTCGGCCGACGATGTCCAGGCCACGGCGGTGGTGGAGGGCGACGGGTTCGTTCTCGACGGCACCCTCAAGCATGTGCTCGACGGGCACGGTGCTGACCTTCTGGTCATCGCTGCGCGGCAACCCGGTTCGACCGGCGAGGCGGGCATCAGCCTGTTTGCCGTGAGCGCCGAGCGGGCCGGTATCGAGCGGCAAATGCTGCCGACCATGGACCAGACCCGGCGCCAGGCGCGGATCCAGCTCAACGGCCTATACCTTGAAGCCGACTGCCTACTGGGTGAGCTCGGTAACGGCTGGTCGCACCTTGAGCGAGTTTTGCAACTGGCCTGCATCGGCCTGGCTGCCGAGCAGACCGGCGGCGCGCAGCAGGTGCTCGACCTCAGCGTGGCCTACATGCAGGAACGCCAGCAATTCGGTCGCCCGATCGCCAGTTTTCAGGCCCTCAAACACCGCGCCGCCGACATGATGCTGCAGGTCGAGTGCGCGCGTTCGGCCAGTTATTACGCCGCGTGCGTGGCCCAGGAAGCCCTCGATCCGCAGGGTGATCCGCAGGTCGCGGCAGAACTGCCGCTGGCAGCGGCGCTGGCCAAGGCGCAGTGCTCTGAAACCTATTTCGCCTGCGCATCCGAGTCGATCCAGTTGCACGGCGGTGTCGGCTTCACCTGGGAGTACGACCCGCACCTCTACTTCAAGCGCGCCCGCGCCAGCGAGAGTTTCCTCGGGCTACCGGCCTGGCATCGCGAGCGGATTGCCGCGGTCATTCTTGGAGAGCAGCCATGAAAATCAGTTTCAGCGAGCAGGACGAGCACTTCCGTCGGGAAGTCGCCGACTGGATGAGCGCCAACCTCTGCGGCGAATTCGAGCCCCTGCGTTTTCGTGGCGGTCCGGGCGATGAGCACATGTTTCCCGAAGAGCGCAAAGCCTGGGAGCGCAAACTCGCCGAGGGTGGCTGGACCTGCGTCGGCTGGGCGCCGGAGCACGGCGGGCGTGGTTTGTCGATCACCCGGCAAGTGATATTCCACGAAGAGTACGCCCGCGCCGGTGGTCCCGGTCGCATGGGGCACATCGGCGAAGGGCTGGCCGGGCCGACCATTGCCGCGTTCGGCACAGTCGAACAGCAACGGCGCTTTCTGCCGGGGATCGTCAGCGGTACGTCCTTCTGGTGCCAGGGCTATTCCGAGCCGGGGGCCGGTTCCGACCTGGCCAACGTCAAGACCCGCGCGACGCTGGATGAGGCGAGCGGAAACTGGGTGATCAACGGGCAAAAAGTCTGGACGTCCCTGGCCCACGAATCGGATTGGTGTTTTGTCATCGCCCGCACCGAACCGGGCAGCGTCGGCCATCGCGGTCTGTCATTCCTGCTGGTGCCGATGGCCCAGGTACAAATCACCGTGCGGCCCATCGAACAACTGACCTGCACCTCGGAATTCAACGAAGTGTTCTTCGACGATGCCCGCACCGACGCCACCAACATCATCGGCGCGCCGGGTGACGGCTGGAAGATCGCCATGGCGCTGCTCGGTTTTGAGCGAGGTGTCTCGACCCTCGGCCAGCAGATGCAGTTTCAGAACGAACTCAACGAAATCATCGCCATCGCCAAGTCCAATGGCGCAGACCGCGATCCGATCCTGCGCCAGCGCCTGGCCGAGGCCTGGAGCGGGCTGCGGATCATGCGCTACAACTCGCTGCGCATGCTCTCGGGCAGCCAGGACGGTTCGCTGCGCAAGGAGGCGACCATCTACAAGCTGTTCTGGTCGACCTGGCATGCCAGCCTCGGCAAGTTGGCGATGGACGTCCTTGGCGCCGAAGCGGAATTGCTCGAAGCCGCGCCTTACCAACTGACCCGTTTGCAGTCGCTGTACCTGTTCAGCCGCGCCGACACCCTCTACGGCGGCAGCAACGAAATCCAGCGCAACATCATCGCCGAGCGTGCCCTGGGCATGCCCAAAGAGCCGCGTCCGCGCGCCTGAAAGGAGAGAGTTCATGTCTGTACCTCAATATGTTGAAGGTCGCGGCCTGCTGCGCGGCAAGTCGGTGCTGATCACCGCAGCGGCGGGTGCCGGGATCGGTTTTTCCGCCGCTGTGCGCGCTGCCGAGGAAGGTTGTCGCACACTGATGATCAGCGATATCCATGAAGGCCGGTTGGCCGAGGCGGTGCTGAAGATTCGTGAAACCACCGGGTTGCAACAGGTCTTCGGCCAGGTCTGCAACGTCGCCGACGAAGCCCAGGTGCAACAACTGATTGCCTGCGCCGAACGTGACCTGCAAGGCGTCGATGTGCTGATCAACAACGCCGGTCTTGGCGGCTCGCGCTTGCTGGTGGAGATGGGCGACGAGGAGTGGAACCGGGTGCTCGATGTGACGCTCACCGGCACCATGCGCATGACCCGCGCCATGCTGCCGAAGATGATGGCGCGGCGTGCCGGGGTCATCGTCAACAACGCGTCGGTGCTGGGCTGGCGCGCGCAGAAAGAGCAATCGCATTACGCCGCCGCCAAGGCCGGCGTCATGGCATTGACCCGCTGCGCAGCGGTCGAGGCGGCTGACTACGGCATCCGCATCAATGCGGTCAGCCCGAGCATTGCCCTGCATGATTTCCTGCGCAAATCCGCGCCTCAGGCGGTGCTCGATCAACTGGCCGCCAACGAAGCGTTCGGCCGCGCCGCCGAAGTCTGGGAAGTGGCCAACGTGATGATGTTCCTGGCCAGCGACTACAGCTCCTACATGACCGGCGAAGTGTTGTCGGTGTCCAGCCAGAGGGCGTGACCATGCCACGTATTTTCGACACGCCGATGGCCTTGTTCGACGCCGTGGGTGAATCGCTCGGCGCCAGTGACTGGCTGTTGCTGGAGCAGGACCGCATCGACCGGTTCGCTGACGCCACTGGCGATCACCAGTGGATTCACGTCGATCCGGTCAAGGCCGCCAGCGGCCCGTTTGGCGCCTGCATTGCCCATGGCTACCTGAGCCTGTCGCTGGTCAACCTGTTCTTGCCGCAGATCGTCGAAGTCCGTGGCCTGGCCATGGGCGTCAATTACGGCTGCGAGCGAGTGCGTTTCCCCGCGGTGGTGCGCGTCGGCTCGCGGGTGCGCGGCAGTGCGCAACTGATCGCGGTCGAGGAAGTGAAGGGCGGCGTACAGGCGACCATCCGCGTCAGCGTCGAGATCGACGGCGAGGACCGCCCCGGCTGCGTGGTCGACACCATCAGCCGCTATTACCCGGCGTAAACCGGCCAGCAGAATTTCGAGGAATTGAGCATGAAAGAAGCCGTCATCGTTTCGACCGCCCGTACTCCGATCGGCAAAGCCTTTCGCGGTGCGTTCAATGACACCGAAGCGCC
Source organism: Pseudomonas sp. WT-JTC (assembly GCF_056711565.1). Classification (NCBI taxonomy): domain Bacteria; kingdom Pseudomonadati; phylum Pseudomonadota; class Gammaproteobacteria; order Pseudomonadales; family Pseudomonadaceae; genus Pseudomonas; species Pseudomonas sp. WT-JTC. Next base: position 4,529,911 of record NZ_CM160042.1, on the reverse strand, counting down.
GCAACTGGGCGGCCACGTGGTGCGCGAAGCCGTGCGCCGCGCCGGCATCGAGCCGGGCGAAGTGGACGACGTGATCATCGGCGCCGCGGCGCAACAGGGTACGCAGTCCTATAACCTGGGGCGCCTGTGCGCGATTGCCGGTGGCTTGCCGGCATCGGTTGCCGGGATGGCTGTCGAGCGCCAATGCTCGTCGGGCCTGATGAGTATCGCCATGGCCGCCAAAGGCATCATGTGCGACGAAATCGACATCGCCGTGGCCGGTGGCCTGGAGTCGATTTCCCTGGTGCAGAACAAGCACAAGAACCTGTATCGCAACCAGTCGGGTTCGGTGATCGAGCTGGACCCGCACGCCTACATACCGATGATCGAAACCGCCGAGATCGTCTCCGCGCGCTATGGCATCTCCCGCGACGAGCAGGACGAATACAGCTACCAGAGCCAGCTGCGTACCGCCCAGGCGCAGAGTGCCGGGCGGTTCGACCGCGAACTGGCGCCACTGACCAGCCGCCAGATGATCGTCGACAAGGCCACGGGCGAAACCCGCCATGAGTCCGTCACCTTGCTGCGCGACGAGTGCAATCGCATCGACACCACCCTCCAGAGCCTGAAAGCGCTGGAGCCGGTGTGGCCGGGCGGCCAGTGGAGCGACAAGGGGCGTTTCATCACTGCCGGTAATGCCTCGCAGTTGTCCGACGGTGCGTCGGCCTCGGTGTTGATGAGCGCCAAACTGGCCGAGAAACGCGGCCTGGAACCGCTGGGGATCTATCGCGGCATGGCCGTCGCCGGCTGCAACTCCGACGAGATGGGCATCGGCCCGATCTACGCCATTCCCAAGCTGCTCAAACGCCACGGCCTGACCATGGAGCACATCGGCCTCTGGGAGTTGAACGAAGCGTTCGCCTGTCAGGTGCTGTATTGCCGCGACACCCTGGGCATTCCCGCCGAGCGCCTGAACGTCAACGGCGGGGCGATTTCCATCGGCCATCCGTTCGGCATGTCCGGGGCGCGGATGGTCGGCCACGCGTTGGTCGAAGGCCAGCGTCGCGGTTTGCGCTATGTGGTGGTGAGCATGTGCATCGGTGGCGGCATGGGCGCCGCAGCCCTGTTCGAGGTGGTCTGAATGATCAGCGCACAGCAGGTGCAAGAGAGCATGGCGCGTTATGTGGAGCTGGTGGATGCCGGCGACATCGAGGGCATCCTCGCGCTCTACGCCAAAGACGCCAGCGTTGAAGACCCGGTCGGCCAGGCGCCGTTGCAGGGCATCGACGCCATCGCGCGCTTTTACCGTGAAGGACTGGGGACGATGCAAGTCTCGGCGACCCTGACCGGCCCGGTTCGCGCGACGCTCAACGGTTACGGCGCAATGCCATTCCGGGTCGACATGGAGTGGGGTGGGCAACCGTGCTCGCTGCATGTGATCGACGTGATGGAGTTCAATGCCGACGGCCAGATCCGCTCGATGAAAGCCTTCTGGAGTGAGGTCAACGTGACTCCGCGAGGTGCCGCGTGAACCTGGAGCAGCGGATCGCCCGCCTGGAAGCGCTGGAGGACATCCGCCAGCTCAAGCATCGCTACCTCAATGCCTGCGATCTCAAGCAGGTCGAGGTGATTGCCGACTGCTTTGCCGAAGGTGAAGTGCTGATCGATTACGGTCCTTTGGGGATCTTTCGTGAGCGCGACAGTTTTGTCGCGCTGTACCGCGAACTGGCCTGCCACGAACGGGTCATCGACCTGCACCACGGAGCCAACCCGGAAATCGAGGTGCTTGGCGAGGATCAGGCCCAGGGCCGTTGGGCCCTGTGGTATTTCAATCTGGATGGCGAGAGCGGGGCGACGCGGCAGTTGGGTGGGTTCTATCAGGACCGTTACCGGCGTATCGCCGGACAATGGAAGATCGTCGCCACCCGTTTTACCGCTCACTCGCAAGTGGTGCGTTCCTGAGGGCAGCTCACTCCAGAGGCTGCCCCCTGTGGGAGCGGGCTTGCCCGCGAAGGCGGCGTGTCAGGCAACATTGATGCTGGATGTGCCGGCCTCTTCGCTGGCAAGCCAGCTCCCACAGTTTTTATGCTCACCCCGGCATTTCCCCCTGTGGGAGCGGGCTTGCCCGCGAAGGCGGCGTGTCAGGCAACATTGATGCTGGATGTGCCGGCCTCTTCGCTGGCAAGCCAGCTCCCACAGTTTTTATGCTCACCCCGGCATTTCCCCCTGTGGGAGCGGGCTTGCCCGCGAAGGCGGCGTGTCAGGCAACATTGATGCTGGATGTGCCGGCCTCTTCGCTGGCAAGCCAGCTCCCACAGTTTTTATGCTCACCCCGGCATTTCCCCCTGTGGGAGCGGGCTTGCTCGCGAAGGCGGCGTGTCAGGCAACATTGATGCTGGATGTGCCGGCCTCTTCGCTGGCAAGCCAGCTCCCACAGTTTTTATGCTCACCCCGGCATTTCCCCCCTGTGGGAGCGGGCTTGCTCGCGAAGGCGGTGTGTCAGGCAACATTGATGTTGGATGTGCTGACAGCCAAATCCGGATTCTGCGTGCGGCCGGTTTCGTAAAAGGCCTTCAGGTTCTCGGCAATCTGCTTCACCACCTTGTTGAAAGCCTTGGCCAGCAACCATTCCGCCAACCTGCCACCGCGCAGGCGGTAACTCATTTGCAGGGTGATGCGGGTCGCGTCGCCTTCGGCTTGCAAGGCATAACTGAAACTCGCCTCGCGAAACGGAAAGGGCGAGTCATTGCCGCCTTTGTGCAACCGCAGCATGAACCCCGTGCCTTCCTGCCACTGCACCACGCTTTCATCCAGATACTGGCCACCCTTGCGCAGCACCCGGCGACTGGCGCCGACGCCTTCCTGTGCGCCGGGATGAAACTGGCAACCGGTCAGTCCAGGTACATAGTGCGGTGCAAGGCTCAGGTCGCGCAGTTTGGCCCACACCGCTTGGGGGGACAGGTCAAGCAGGACACTGTGGCGGGTAATTGCGGGCATGTGGCAGCTCCTTTTATGAATGGGATTGGGCTGCATCGAGAAACGCCGGGCGTTCACCTGCGCCATGTACTGCGATATCCGCGCCACTGACGTAACGGGCCAGATTCGAGGCCAGGTACAAACAGGCATCGCCAATATCTTCAGGGTTTGCCAGGCGTTGCAGGGGAATGGTCGCCGCCACCCGGGCAATGCCCGCGTCGTCACCATAGTGCATGGCCGCCTGCTCGGTGAGAATCAGCCCGGCGGTCACGGCGTTGACCCGCACCTTGGGCGCCCATTCCACCGCCAGCGAGGTGGTCAGGTTCAGCAGTCCGGCCTTGGCCGCGCCATAGGCAGCAGTGCCAGGGGAAGGGCGGGTGGCGCTGACGCTGCAGATGTTGATGATTGCGCCGCCGTCGGCCTGGGCTTGCATCACCTGGTTGGCTTGCTGGCACAGGTTCAGTGGCGCGATCAGGTTCAGGCGGATGATCGCTTCGCTGAAACGCGGCGAGGCCGTTGCGGCATCGGCATTCGGTGAGCCGCCGGCGTTGTTGACCAGCACATCGAGGCGGCCGAAGCGCTGGACGATCTGCGTGATCAGGCCTGCCGATTGCTCGACGTCGCGCAGGTCACAGGCCACGAACAACGCCTCGCGCCCGCTACTGGCAGGCAAGGTCGGCGGGGCTTCGCGACCGCAGATCACCACGTCGGCACCGCACTCGAGGAAGCGCTGGCTGATGCCGCGTCCGACGCCTTTGCCGCCGCCGGTGACCAGTACCACTTTGCCGCGAAAGTCCATCGGATCAAGCATGGGGGGCCTCATTCAGTCGCTCGGAAATTTAACCGATGCTAGGTCTGCAACCCCGGCAGGCCAACGTCCAAAGGGACTAGAGATTGTCTGTGTAGGAGCGAGCTTGCTCGCGATGGTCGTCAACGATGACGCTGGATGCCTGGCACCCCGCGGTGTTCTCAGGTCCATCGCGAGCGAGCTCGCTCCTACACAGTGCAGGTGCGTAGTCCTGTCGGACGATGTTGATTGTCCGGGCCCTCGGAATAATCCGGCGACAACAACAGGCCGGGAGGACACCTTATGGGCGCTTCAGCGCAAGGGCACTTCGTTACGCTGCCGGATGGTTTGCAGCTGCACTACAAAGACACCGGCAGCGGCGAGCCGGTGATGTTTATTCATGGCAGCGGGCCGGGCGCCAGCGGTCACAGCAACTTCAAGCAGAACTACCCGGTGTTCGCCGAAGCCGGCTATCGGGTGATCGTCCCGGATTTGCCGGGCTACGGCGTTTCGGACAAACCCGACACCCTCTACACCCTGGACTTCTTCGTTGCCGCGTTGAGCGGTCTGCTCGACGCCCTGGATATCCAGCGTTGCGTGCTGGTCGGCAACTCCCTGGGCGGCGCGATCGCGATCAAACTGGCCCTCGACCAACCGCAGCGTGTCAGTCGCCTGGTGCTGATGGCGCCCGGTGGCCTGATGGAAAAGGAACAGTATTACCTGCAAATGGAAGGCATCCAGAAAATGGGCGCGGCCTTCGCCAAGGGTGAGCTGAACGATGCGGCAGGCATGCGTCGTCTGTTGGCCCTGCAACTGTTTGATGAAAGCCTGATCAGCGACGAGACGGTCAACGAGCGGGTAGCTGTGGTGCAACAACAACCGGTGTGTGTGCTGTCGACCATGCAGGTGCCGAACATGACCGCGCGCCTGGGCGAGCTGCAGTGTCCGATCCTCGGTTTCTGGGGCATGAACGACAAGTTCTGCCCGTCCTCCGGTGCCCTGACCATGCTTGAAAACTGCTCTGGCATCCGTTTCGTGATGCTCAGCGAGTGCGGGCATTGGGTTCAGGTCGAGCATCGTGATCTGTTCAACCGCCAGTGCCTGGCCTTTCTTCAGGAGGCCCGTCGATGAGCGTGCAATTGCGCCGTGAGTTCGGCGAAGAGCTTTATCAGGCGCTGCTCAGCGGCTCCACCCTGGCGCCGCTGACCGAGCGTTGGCCGTCGATCAGCATTGAAGACGCCTATCACATTTCCCTGTACGCCATTGAACGTCGAGTGGCGGCCGGTGACCAGATCGTTGGCAAGAAGATCGGCGTGACTTCGGCGGCGGTCCAGCAGATGCTCAACGTGCATCAGCCGGATTTCGGCTTCATCACGCGGCAGATGGCGTTCGATGACGACGCGCAGATTTCCCTGGCCGCCAACAAGCTGATCCAGCCCCGCGCCGAGGGCGAGATCGCCTTCAAGCTCAAACATGATCTGGTCGGCCCGGGTATCACCGAAGCCGACGTGATGGACGCCACAGAGTACGTGATGCCGTGCTTCGAGATCGTCGACTCGCGGATTCACGAGTGGCGCATCCGCATCCAGGACACCGTGGCCGACAACGCCTCCTGCGGCGTGTTCGTGCTGGGCGACAGCAAGGTCGATCCCCGTGAGCTGGACCTGCCCAACCTGCGCATGCGCGTGTTCAAGAATGGCCAGCCCCTGAGTGAAGGCCTGGGTTCGGCGGTGCAGGGCAATCCGCTGACCGCCGTGGCCTGGCTGGCCAACACCCTGGGCGCCTTCGGCATTCCGTTCAAGGCCGGGGAAATCATCCTGTCCGGCTCCCTGGTACCGCTGGAACCGGCCCGTGCCGGCGACCGTTTTGAATTGACCATCGATGGCCTGGGCAGTGCCCGGGTGTCTTTCTGCGCCTGACTTTTGGAGTTTGACCCAATGAGCAAAAAACTCAGAGCGGCCATTATCGGCCCGGGCAATATCGGCACTGACCTGCTGATGAAAATGTGCCGGTCGGAATGGATCGAGCCTGTATGGATGGTCGGCGTCGACCCGCAATCGGAGGGCCTCAAGCGCGCTCGCGAAATGGGCGTGAAGACCACTGCTGACGGTGTCGACGGGCTGCTGCCCCACGTCCTCGACGATGACATTCGTATTGCCTTCGATGCCACTTCGGCCTACGTGCATGCGGAAAACAGCCGCAAGCTCAACGAGCTCGGGGTGATCATGATCGACCTCACGCCGGCTGCCATCGGCCCGTACTGCGTGCCGCCGGTCAACCTCAAGGAGCACGCGTCGAGCCTGGCGATGAACGTCAACATGGTCACTTGCGGTGGCCAGGCGACCATCCCGATGGTGGCGGCGGTGTCGCGGGTGCAACCGGTGAGCTACGGCGAAATCGTTGCCACGGTGTCCTCCGGTTCGGTTGGCCCGGGCACGCGGCAGAACATCGACGAGTTCACCCGCACCACGGCCGGGGCGGTGGAGAAGATCGGCGGTGCGCGACGCGGCAAGGCGATCATCGTGATCAACCCGGCCGAGCCGCCGCTGATGATGCGCGACACCATCCACTGCCTGACCGATGACGAGCCGAACCAGGATGCAATCCGCACCTCGGTGCTGGAGATGGTCCGCGAAGTGCAGCGCTATGTGCCCGGCTACAAGCTGATCAACGGACCGGTGTTCGACGGGCGCAAGGTGTCGATTTTCATCGAGGTCGAAGGCCTCGGCGATTTCCTGCCCAAGTCCGCCGGCAACCTCGACATCATGACCGCCGCCGGTTTGCGCACGGCCGAGATGTTCGCCGAAGAAGCCCACAAGGGCACCCTGCAACTGCCCGTACGCTGAGTGGAGAATTGCCATGAATTTGCAAGGTAAGAGCGTGCGCCTGCACGACATGAGTCTGCGCGACGGCATGCACGCCAAACAGCATCAGATCAGTATCGAACAAATGGTCTCGGTGGCCACCGGCCTCGATGCCGCGGGCGTGCCGCTGATCGAAATCACCCATGGCGATGGCCTGGGCGGTGCGTCGCTGAACTATGGTTTCCCGGCCCATAGCGACGAGGAGTATTTCGCCGCGGTGATCCCGCAGATGAAACAGGCCAGGGTCTCGGCCCTGTTGTTGCCGGGGATCGGCACCCTCGACCATCTGAAGATGGCCCACGAACACGGCGTGTCGACCATTCGCGTGGCCACTCACTGCACCGAAGCGGACGTGTCCGGCCAGCACATCGGCATGTCGGCGAAGATGGGCCTGGACACCGTCGGCTTCCTGATGATGGCGCACATGGTCAGCCCGGAGAAACTGCTGGAACAGGCGCGGTTGATGGAAAGCTACGGCGCCAATTGCATCTATTGCACCGACTCGGCCGGCTACATGCTGCCCGATGAAGTGACGCAAAAAATCGGTGCCCTGCGGGCCGGGCTGAATGCCGGGACCGAAGTCGGCTTCCACGGCCACCACAACATGGGCATGGCCATCGCCAACTCCCTGGCTGCCATCGAGGCGGGCGCTGCGCGGATCGACGGATCGGTTGCGGGCCTTGGCGCCGGAGCGGGCAATACGCCGCTGGAAGTGTTCGTTGCGGTGCTGGAGCGCATGGGCGTCAACAGTGGTGTGGATCTGTACAGGATCATGGACGTGGCCGAAGACCTGGTGGTGCCGATGATGGACCAGCCGATCCGCCTCGACCGCGATGCGCTGACTCTGGGTTACGCCGGGGTCTACAGTTCGTTCCTGCTGTTCGCCAAACGCGCCGAGCAGAAGTACGGCATTGCCGCTCGTGAACTGCTGGTGGAGCTGGGGCGACGTGGCACGGTGGGCGGTCAGGAAGACATGATCGAAGACCTGGCGCTGACGCTGTCGCGGGCCAGGGGTGTACTGCCTACCTGATCCCGGAGAAACAAAAAAACCACCGATGATTCGGTGGTTTTTTTATGGCTGTTGCGAACCGCGCTCAAGGCAGCAGATTGCGCACCACTGGCGGATAACAGTTGATGGCCGCGCTCGAACAGCTGAAGTAGGCCGCGCTCGGTCGGTAGGCTTCATTCTTGAACAATTGACACAGACTGGCGGTGCTGCCGGCACAGACGAGGATGAACAGGGCGCAGGTGGCTTTTCGCATGGCGAGCCTCGACACGGATTTTTGTAGTTGTAGCGATACGGTATGACGGCGGGTGGCGCACGTCTTCGTCCGAATGGACTAGTTGATGACTGGAGAACCCGGCAGACCCCTTGTGGGAGCGCCCCCGGGATTTGCGTCTGGCCGAGATCCCCTGTGGGAGCGGACTTGCTCGCGAAGGCGGCGTGTCAGGCGAGGTAGATGTTGGCTGTGCCGGCCTCTTCGCGAGCAAGCCCGCTCCCACACGGTTGTTGGGCGTTCCCGGGATTTGCGTCTGGCCGAGATCCCCTGTGGGAGCGGGCTTGCCCGCGAAGGCGGCGTGTCAGGCGAGGTAGATGTTGGCTGTGCCGGCCTCTTCGCGGGCGAGCCCGCTCCCACACGGTTGTTGGGCGTTCCCGGGATTTGCGTCTGGCCGAGATCCCCTGTGGGAGCGGGCTTGCCCGCGAAGGCGGCGTGTCAGGCGAGGTAGATGTTGGCTGTGCCGGCCTCTTCGCGGGCGAGCCCGCTCCCACAGTGGTTTTTGGGTGACCACAGGTTTTGTGTGGTGTCAGGTTCGTCGGGCGAGGGCGCCCATGGCCATGAACAACGCTGCAATGGCCCGGGCTTCATGGAGTTCGCCGCGGGCCACCAGTTCGGGGATATGGGCCAGGGGCACTCGCAGGCATTCCAGGGGTTCGGGTTCGTCGCCTTGCAGTTGGCAGGGGCTCAGTTGTTCGGCCAGTACCACCTTGTAGCGGTGGCACAGGTGTCCCGGTGCCAGTGTCAGTTCGCCCAGTTCGGTCAGGCGTTCGGCGCGCATGCCGACTTCTTCACTCAGCTCGCGCTGCGCTGCCTGCAAATAGTCTTCATCGGGCTCGGCGCCGCCCTTGGGCAGGCCGAGAATGGTTTTTTCCACACCGACCGCGTATTCGCGCACCAGCAGCACATGCTCAGGATCGGGCATCGCCACCAGCATCACCGAGCGATAACCGGTGCCGCGCAGACGTTCGTAGACCCGCTGCTGGCCGTTGCTGAATTGCAGGTGCAGGGCTTCGATCTGAAAGTGGCCGCTTTGCGCCAGCAATTCAGTCTTGAGGATGGTTGGGCAGTTGCGCATGGGGCAGTCCCCTGTTTGGGATAAACACACTGTGCGCTGTACAACGGGAGCCGCCATCGTCCGAGCGGACGAGGGCGGGCAATGAGGGTTAACCGAGGGTCGCCACGCTGCGCAGGATCAGGCGCACCAGCATGGTCTGGCGGGTCACGCCGGTCTTGGAGAAGGTTGAGCGCAAGTGTGCCCGCGAGGTGTTGCGGCTGATGCCCAGCTCTTCCGACGCTTCGTCGAGGGTCAGGCCGTTGGCCAACAGCATCGCCAGCTGGGTCTCCGCCGGGGTGAAGTCAAACAGCGCGCGAACGATTTCCTGTGGCGCAGTGGACTGTTGCTCCGGGTCGCTGATGAAAATCACCACGGTCGGGCACTGCTTGCCCTCGCTCCAGTCCGTCAATGGCACCGAGCGCACGATGATCCCCAGGTCGGCTTTCCCGGACGGCCGCTGCACACGTAGGGCCTCGACCACCGACGGGTTGCTGCTCTTTTGCGACAGCAGTGACTGCTTGACCAGTCGGCGGAACTCCTGGGTATCCCGGGCCGTACCGACCTGCAGGCCATCGTTGACCAGTTTGATGCCGTCCTTTTCCTGGATCAGCCGGTCGGCAACCTGGTTGGTCTGCAGCACCTTGCCGGACTCGTCGAGGATGATCGTGCCGACCGCCATCTGGTTCACCGCGCCAGCGTACAGATTGCGCTCGGCTTCGATGCGGTTGAGCTGCATGTGGATCTTGATCGAGCGTTCCAGGTGCGGAATGAAATGCGTGAGCATGGCCTTTTCTTCATTGCCGAAGGGCTTGTCGTCACGTCCGCGGCTGATGCGAATGCGGCACTGGGCGCCGTCGACCGTGTTGATGTCGGCACCGAGGATGTGGAACACGTCCACCGGTTCGAGGAAATTCTTGTAGAACTCGGAGTTCTGCCAGTCGTCGTTGGAGACGAACTCGGCGAGGGTCACGACCTGGCGGTTGGGCAGGTCGACAAACGGGTCGAGGCTGAAAAAGTGCTTGTTATAGGACGCGGTCGCCTCGGTCGAGGTGCCGGTGGTGTTGACCATCAAGCCGTCCACGTGGGCGCTGGGCGGACGCAGGATGAAGGTCACGTACTTGCTGTTCAGATGCACATTGAGCTGATTGAGAAAAGTCGCCCAGGGAATGGTTTCCAGCGGACCCTGATAGAGGTTGCCGATCAAATCACTGAACGTATCGAGACTGAGGCTCTGCTGCATGGGGGAAAACCGTTTTTATTATTAGCGTTGGCGGTGGCCGAGAATAAGCGCCGTTATCGGCTCCTTGCAACGCTCGGGCTCAGGGCCTGACGGGCGGCTGCCGATCAGGCCCGGGGCGGGCGAAAAGCCGCTTGAGTCAGACCCGTTCGCTGGCGCGCACGACAAACTTCTTGTGTTCGGCAACGTCTGCCGACAGCGCCTGGACATCGGTGTAGAACTGCTCGTACCAACGGCGCAACTGATAGACCGGGCCGTCGCCGTCACACAGCAGCGGATTGTCGACACGGGTCTTGCTGTGCCAGATGGCCACGTCTTCGTAGAAGGCCGCCTGAGCCTGCGCCACGTAGGCCTTGGCCATCGCCTGGTTCTGCTCTTCGCTCAAGCCCGGGATCTTTTTCACCAGCACGCCGTAGCGCAGGGTGAAGCTGTCGAGGTCAATCGGTACGTGGCAATTGAGCAGGATCGAGTGGATCGGCTGGCCGTTCATGGCACCGTTCATTTCTGTGATCTGATAGGCCGGGCCGAAATAGGTGGCTTCGGTAGTCAACACGCTGTCGCCGGACAGGCGTTCACTGCGGGCGCGCATGATCTGGGTCGCCAGGTGGCCTTCGAAAACGTTGATGAACTCTTCGACCGGCGCGCCATGCACGGTGCCGAAGTGCGCCATATCGGCGATGTTGTCGATCAGTTCGCGGCAGTTGGTGCCAATCTGCAATTCGGCGACCTCCCAGGCTGCCCATTCGTCGTTGAAGCAGGCGTCGATGCGCGGAATGCGTTGTTCCGGCAGCGGCGGGTTGCCCTCGGGGTCATTCCAGACGAACAGCAACTGGTTCTCTTCCATGATCGGCCAGCTTTTGATTTTGGCCCGTGGCGGAATGCGTTTGGCATAAGGGATGTCATCGCACACGCCATCGGCGCCCCAGCGCCAGGCGTGGAACGGACAGCGGATCGAGTTGCCTTCAACGCAACCGGTGCTCAGGTCGGCGCCCATGTGCGGGCAGTAGCCATCAAGAATATGCAGCTCGCCGTCTTCACCCTGGAACGCCACCAGACGGGTGCCGAACACCTCCAGGCGATGGGCCTTGCCGTCGCGGTATTGCGCGGCCAGGCCCAGGCAATGCCAGCCTCGGGCGTAGCGGTCTTCCAGCAGTTTGGCTTCGATGCGGTGCAGGGTACTCATCTTGTTATTCTCCCAAGGGCTCACGGGTTTGGCGCATGTAATGGATTCTGCCGGCCCTGTAAAAGCGGGCATCGTCTGAATGGACGATGGCTGCTTCAGGCAGGCCCGCTCTACTGGCGCCATTGGACCCATGGCAGGAGTTGGCGATGAGTGATGAACAAGGGCCGGTAGCGGTGATTACCGGGGCCGCCAGTGGTATTGGCCGTGGCCTGGCAGAACACGCGGCGACGCTGGGCATGCGCCTGGTGCTGGCGGATCGGGATGCAGCGGGCCTGCAAGCCCTGTGCGACGAATTGAAGGCCAGCGGTGTGCAAGCGATTGCCTGCGTCACCGATGTCGGTGATGTGCAGCAGGTCGAGCGCTTGCGTGACCGGGCTGTCGAGCACTTTGGCGGGGTCGACCTGCTGTTCAACAACGCCGGCGTGATGCAGACCGGCTTCAGCTGGGAAATCACCGAGGCGCAATGGCAGCGCATGCTGAACGTCAACCTCAATGGCGTGATCAACGGCATTCGCTGCTTTGTGCCGCTGCTTATCAGTCAGGGCCGGGCAGCCCATGTGATCAACACCGCGTCCCTTGCCGGGCTGGTCAGCAGTCCGTTGATGGCGCCGTACAACGTGACCAAGCAGGCGGTGGTCGCGCTCTCGGAAACCCTGCATTACGAACTGGCCATGCTCGGTGCGCCGGTGTCGGTTTCGGTGCTGTGCCCGGGGCCGGTGGCCAGTGAAATCATGGCGTCGAACCAGGTGGTGGACACCGCCGGATCGGACTTCAGCCAACTGCTCGACAGCACCATTCGCCAGGGCATGACCCCGGCTGAACTGGCCGCGCAAGTGTTCGCCGCCGTCGCGCATAAACGCTTCTGGATTCTGCCCCACAAGGGTTTCAAGGCGGCCCTTGAGCGCCGGGTACAAAGCATCCTGGGCGAGACCAATCCGCAGTTTCAAATGGCCGACGTAGAGGACGATGCCCATGCCGCTCGATAAGCAGATCGCTGGCGTACTCCAGCAGTTTCGCGACATCCCGGAACCTGATTTCAGCCAGGTCGATGCCGCCCGGTACCGGCAGTTCTCCGACAACCTGCTGCCGGCCATCCCCGGCGATCCGATGAGCGAGGTGCGCGACCTGCGGGTGGCCGGCGCGGAGGGTGAGGTGGATGCACGGCTGTATCGGCCATCGGAAGAGCCCAACCTGCCGTTACTGGTGTTTTTCCATGGCGGCGGATTTGTCATGGGCAATCTCGATACCCACGACAATCTCTGTCGCTCACTGGCCCGCCAGACCGAGGCGGTGGTGGTGTCTGTGGCCTATCGACTGGCGCCGGAACACAAGTTCCCGGCAGCACCGCTCGATTGTTATGCGGCGACTTGCTGGTTGGTCGAACAGGCGGCCGAGCTTGGTTTTGATGGCAGCCGTCTGGCCGTGGCCGGCGACAGTGCCGGGGGCAATCTGGCGCTGGCAGTCAGTCAGTTGGCGGCGCAACGCAAGGGGCCGAAGGTCAGTTATCAGTGCCTGTTCTACCCGGTCACCGATGCGGGTTGCGACAGTCAGTCCTTCGAGGAATTTGCCGAAAGTTATCTGCTGTCCGCGAAGGCGATGCGCTGGTTCTGGGAGCAGTACCTGCAAGACCCGGCGCAGGCCGATGACCCACTGGCCTCGCCGTTGCGTGCCGAGAACCTGGCAGGCTTGCCGCCGACCACGCTGATCACTGCCGGGTTCGACCCGTTGCGGGACGAAGGCGAGGCGTTGGCCGAGTGCCTGCGCAAGGCTGAAGTCGCGGTGCGAGTGCAGCGCTGCGAAGGCATGATTCACGGTTTCATCAGCATGGCGCCGTTTGTCGAAGCAGCCGCGCAAGCGTTGTCAGACGCTTGCGTCGATCTGCGTGGAGCCCTCAAGTGAACGGCCTGACTTTCCATACCGTGCCGCAACTGATCGAAGCCATCGGCGCTGGTCAGATGGTGGTCATCACCGACGATGAAAACAACGGTGAAGGCTCGTTGCTGATGGCCGCCGAGCAGGCCGGCGCCGAGGCTGTAACCTTCATGGCAGTGCAGGCGCGCGGGTTGATTTGCCTGGCCCTGACTGAACAGCGCTGCCGCGCGCTGGGCCTGGACCTGATGGTGCCCAACTCCCGGGCGCAACATGGTGTGGGGTTTACCCGCTCCATCGAAGCGGCCACTGGGGTGTCCACCGGTATTTCGGCGGCGGACCGGGCGCGGTCGATCCAGGTGGCGGTCGACCCGGCCAGCGGTCCGGCGGACCTGGTGCAACCGGGGCATATTTTCCCGGTGCAGGCCTTGCCCGGTGGCGTGATGCAGCGGGCCGGGCATGTCGAGGCCGCCTGCGACCTGACACGTCTGGCGGGCCTGCAACCGGCGGCAACCCTGGTGGGGATTCTCAACGAGGACGGCGAACTGGCCCGTGGTCCCGAGTTGCATGGGTTCGCCCAGCGGCATGGGTTGCGGATCGGCACCATTGCCGATCTGATTCACTACCGCATCCTGCATGAAGGCACGATCGAGCGCGGCGGCGAGTATCCGTTGCATACCCGCCACGGCGAGTTCCAGGTGACGACTTATCAGGACACCTATCAAGGCTCGTTGCACCTGGCGCTGGTCAAAGGCCGGATCGACAGCTCCCGACCGGTACTGGTGCGGGTGCAAAGCATCGAGACGTTGCGTGATGTGCTGGGGAGTGAAAGCGAGAGCGGGGCGCAACAGTGGACCCTCGAGCGTTCGCTGGCGAGTATCGCTGCCGCCGATTGCGGCGTACTGGTGTTGCTGGCACAGAAGGAAACCGCCGACGGCGTGCTCGAACAGTTGCGCCAGCGCAGCGGCGGTAAACTGCGTACACCGCAATTCCCGCAGAGGACCCTGGGCATCGGCGCACAGATCCTGCGCGACCAGAACGTGCGCAAAATGCGCCTGATGAGTTCACCAGTGCCGTACAAGGCGGTGTCCGGGTTCGATCTGGAAGTGACCGAGTTTGTGCCGTTCCAACCGGCAAACTGAAACCAGCACAAAACCCTGTGGGAGCGGGCTTGCTCGCGAAGGCGGCATGTCAGGCGATGTAGAGGTTGGATGTGCCGGCCTCTTCGCGAGCAAGCCCGCTCCCACGGTAGTTTTTGGGTGGCCACAGGTTTTGGGTACACCCGCCGACCCTGTGGGAGCGGGCTTGCTCGCGAAGGCGGTATGTCAGGTGATGTGGATGTTGGATGTGCCGGCCTCTTCGCGAGCAAGCCCGCTCCCACGGTAGTTTTTGGGTGGCCACAGGTTTTGCGTACACCCGCCGACCCTGTGGGAGCGGGCTTGCCCGCGAAGGCGGCATGTCAGGTGATGTGGATGTTGGATGTGCCGGCCTCTTCGCGAGCAAGCCCGCTCCCACGGTAGTTTTTGGGTGGCCTGCAGGTTTTGGGTACACCCGCTCCCACAGTCAGGGCTTGATGCCCTGAAGTATTTTCTTCGCCTGATCCTGCACCGCCTCCGGTGCGGTCATGTTGCTGTCGATCACGGTGATCACCGCGTGGCCTTGCCACAGTTGATAGGCATCGGCCTTTTGCTGGATGGCGGTCGGTGTCGAGGGGGCAGAGAGGTTGACATGGACCACGCCGTCGGCGTCGCGCTTTGAGGTGAAGTTCACGCGATCCCAATTGCCGATCGGGGCAAAGCTTACGCCTTTGACTTCGCCTGGCGGCAGCGGCGGGTAGTTGAGATTCAAGCCGTTCACCCCCGGCAGGCCCAGTACATTCAGCTCGCACGAGTGTTTGTTTTTGGCGCAAGCTTGCCTGGCTTCGACGCCTGCCAGGCTCGCCTGCTCGATCACCTTGACGGCAAACCGCGCCGTGTCGTCCATGGCGCCGAGGGTCTTGCTGTAGCCGGCCTGCTGGTCGCGGATGATCAGGTCCATGTCGATGGCCGTGGACACCGCCACCGCCGGAATTCCCTTGAACATCGCCCGTACCGCAGCGTTCAAGGTGCCGGACATCTGCGTCAGCGGGCCGACGTTTTCGCCAAAGTTGCTACCCGATACCACCAGGTCTGGCGGCGAATCCTTGAGGATCACGTCAAGGCCGACGTTGACCGCATCCACTGGCGTACCGATGGCAGAGGTCTTGCCGGCAGGCGGGGTATAGCCCTGCGGCGGCCCGACGCAAAATTTGCCCGGCGCCAGTTCATTCACCGCCAGGGCCTGGCCGGGCACGACTACGCTGGCGGCGCTGATGCCGCTGCTGTCGTTCAACGGGCTGACCAGCGTGACCTTGTGCCCGGCAGCAGTCAGGGCGCGGTACATCGCATCGATACCCGGCGCGCGGCAGCCATCGTCGTTGGTCAGCAGGATGTTCAGGGCGTTGGCTTGCATCGACAGGCCAACGCTGGCCATGGCGATGATGCCGGTGAGGAGTTTGTTCATGGGCAGTATTCCGTGGGCGGCGCGGATTTCACAAAGCAAAACGCCCCGACCGAATGAATCGGTCGGGGCGTTCAGGTTTTAGCGGGTGCCGAGTTTGCGCAGGTTGCCAGGGGTGAATTCGTCTTCGGTGAAGGCGGTGGCGTTGAGCTTGGCCGGTTTCTGATCGACCAGCATGCGGTCAACCAGGTAGGAGCCGGCGATCAGGTCGTGGTAGATCCCCAGTCGAGCGTGGTAGCGCTGCATCTCGTAGGCGTAGATCGAGGTCTGCATGTTGGTGCGCCACAACTGGCCACGGCTGTCGTAGTTGTCGGCCATGGTCGCGGACCAGGTGTCCTCGTCCAGGTACAGCACGCGCTTGGCGTACACGTGGCGGGCACCTTCCTTGAGGTTGGCCTGCAACACCCAGACGCGGTGTTTCTCGTAGCGCATGTACTGTGGATCGATGTGACCGGTGGTGGACAGGATCTGGTCGGCCGTTACGCTCGGGTCGTCGATCTTGTAGTTGTGGTACGGAATGTAGATTTCCTTCTTGCCGACGATGGTCCAGTTGTAGCGGTCCGGCGCTCCGTTGAACAAGCGGTCTTCGTCATACACGCGGAAACCGCCGGCGCCGGTCGGCGAATCGTAGCCCACGGTCGGCGCGCGACGTACCCGGCGTTGCCCCGGACTGTATTGCCAGGCCTGGCGCGGCGAAGCGGTCGGATTGATGAACTCGTGACCGACCACGATCTCGCCTTTCTTGCGCACCGGTTCCAGGGTGGTGAGCAGGAAGTGTGTGAATACACCGTTCGCGGCCTCCGGGGTTTTGTCCGGGCTCGACCAGATCGAGAAGATCTTGTAGTTGACCTCTTCCAGCACCTTTTCCTTGTTGGCGTACACCACCGCCTGTTCGTAATTGGCCTCTTCAGTGCTGGCGCGCCCCTGCAAGGTATGGTTGAACATCAACTCGCTGCCGTTCTTCGGGATCGGGAACGGCGAGGCACCCCAGGCGTTTTTCGTGTCGTTGTTGTCATTGTCGAGTTCGGCAGTGACGGCGTTTTTCTTGATCTGGTCTTCCAGGCGCTGATCGAGGCGGAAGTCGCGGTGGCTCGGGTAGACCGGGATCTTGAAGGTATCCGGGTAGCGCTTGAACAGCGCTTTCTGGCCATCGGTCAGGTTGTCGGCGTACTTGTCCATGTTCTTCGAATCGATCACGAACAGCGGTTTTTCCGCGGCGTACGGGTCCGGGTACGGCGTGCCGGGGCCGGCGTATTTGAGTCCTGGTGGCAGGCCGCGCCATTTGCCCGACCAGGCCGGGATGCTGCCGTCGGCGTTGCCGGCTTTTTCGGCACCCATCGGGGTCAGGTCCTGGCCCAGGCGGGCGGCTTCTTCGGGGCTGACCTTGGCGTAGGCCAGGCCACTGCCGAGCAGGCCGACGGTCAGCGCAGTGCTCAATAATGTTTGGGTGAATCTGGACATGCTGTGCTCCTCCGATTGGGGAATCAGAACCGGTACTTGAAGTTGAGCGCGACGTTGTCGCGGTCGGCCAACGGGCTGTTGTTGGCGTTGCCGAGGTAGGCGTTGTAGCGAGCCTCGACGGTGAAGTTGCCGAGGTAGCGCCACGAGCTGCCGATGCTGGCGCGGTTATCGTTCTGGCCAGCGTTGATCGAGCCGACCATCGAACTGTCACCATGGGCAGCGGCGCTGAAGGTGACAGGCACCGACATGTCCCAGCCGCTGAACACGTCGTTGTAGTCAAAGTTCGCCTGCACCGTGTAGCCCCAGGCATCGCGGTCATAGACCAGGCTGTCGGTGCCCGGCAGCGAGAAGCCCGGCGCCAGGGCTACCGGCTGCGACTTGTCGTTGCTGATCACGGTGTTGTAGACCAGCTCGCCGGTCAGGGTGGTGTTGTCCGCCCAGGACGTCGGGCCGAGCACGTAGATCATCGACGTTTGCGCCTGCACGGTTTTGCCACGCACAGGGCTGGAGAAACCGTTGTTGACCATCACCGGCGTACCGTCGCGGTAGCTGACTTCACCGGCCCAGCTGACGTCGCCCAGCACGGTGGCGAAGCTCGCACCGAACAGGTCGATGTTGTCGAAGTAGCGCACCTGGTAGCGGCCCAGGGTCGAGGCGAAGTCCAGCGACGGGGTCTTGTCGTGGTAACGCGAGTAGTAGATGCCGAACTCGGTGTTGTTCAGCGACTCGGCGGCGTAGGTGAAGGCCAGACCGTACTGGCCGCTGTCGCTCGGTTTGTCGTCCTTGAGGCGGGTGACGAAACCGGAGGCGTCGTTGAAACCACCCTCGTCGATGAAGTCGGTGGTGGAGAAGTAACTACCCACGCCGAACAGCTCGGTTTTCTCCCACTTGTATTGGTAGTAGGCCTGGATACCCAGGCTTTCGGTCAGGGCGAACTGGGTGAACAGCTGGCCGACCGGCAGCAGGATTTCCTTGACCTCGACGCCCGGGGTGGTTGCCTTGGTCGCGTCCACCGGGCTCTGGGCTGCGGAAATACCCGGGTAGAACAGGCTCTCACCCCAGCTCACCACCTGGTTACCCAGGCGCGCGTTGAGGGCATGGCCGCTCACGTCCCACGTGCCATAGGCGTAGTAGTCGAGCATGCGCAGTTCATTGCGATGCTGGTCGATGGTGTCCTGGGGGAAACGGTCGGGCTGGCTGCAATGGCCGCCGGCAAAGCAGTTCGAGGTGCCGGTGGTGTTGTCGTTGTCATGATCGTAGACGTTGTCGTAGAAGCCCGTCGCCCGGACGAACACGCCGTAATCGTCTTGCCACTTGATGTTGGCTTCGGTGAGAAAGCCGCTGCGGTTGTTGATCAGGCTGCCTTTGTCGAACGCGTTGTCGCCGTCGTTGCCGTTGGCATTGGCGGTCAGTTTGTGATCGCGCGACTCGGTCCGCCAGGCGAGGCTGTAGGTCAGTGTGGTGTCCCAGTCGATGCTCAAGTCTTCGCTTGGCTGAAAGCTCATGGCGTTAACGTGAGCGCTTAGCCCGCCAGCCAGCAACAGCAAAGCCAGCTGTACGCGAGGGTGCTGTGTTGGTGGGGCGATTATTGTTTTTATCATGTCGTCCTCATGGCCCAGGTCAGACCTGCCCGACCTTCATTTCAGGGGGGTGATTGGTGCTGTGGGCGACTATGGAGTCACGACTTGCGCGCAACATCGTCCAAGCGGACTACGCGATTTGCAGGGGGTAGTTGCGGTGTTCGCCTTAGTCCCATCGGACGATGAACACCCGGCGCGCGCGGCGAACAATCCCGAGACCGACTGCACCGGGCGAAGATCCGGCGGTGGCGGTTTCTGCCTGATGGGCGCTGAACAAGGGTGATCGCATGAACGCTGCCGGGATCAAATGGGACGAGTGCTGTGATGTGTTGGTGATTGGCTCGGGAGCCGGGGGCATGACCGCTGCGCTGCGCGCCCATGACCTGGGCCTGAATGCGCTGCTGATCGAAAAGAGCGGCGAGTACGGCGGCACGTCGGCGGTATCCGGTGGCGGCATCTGGATCCCGGACAACCACCGGATCAAGGCCCTCGGCGGCAGTGATTCGGCGGCCGAAGCGATTGCCTACATCCGCGCCGTGACCCATGGCGAGATCGACGACGGGCGCATCGAAGCCTATGTCGAGCACGGTCGGGAGATGGTCGAATACCTGGAAAAGCACACCCGCGTGCGCTTCGAGGCGCAACCTCGCTACGCCGATTACTACCCGGAAGTCGAAGGCGGCAAACCGGGTTATCGCTCGATGGATCCGCAACCGTTTGACGCCGCCGAACTGGGCGAAGAGTTCTTGCGCATGCGTGCGCCGTCCCCCGGCACCCTGATGATGGGGCGCATGGCGATGACCATGAAAGAGGCGCAAGTGCTGCTGTGTCGTGGCCCCGGCTGGTTGCGCCTGACCCTGCGGGTGATGTGGCGCTACTGGCGTGACCGTGAGGGCCGGCGCTTGTCGCGCCGCGACCGCTTCCTGACCCTGGGCAATGCCTTGATCGGTGCCTTGCGCTGCTCGTTGCAGGATCGCGGCAAATCGCTGTGGCTCAACTGTGCACTCGAAGAGCTGTTGCTGGTCGGCGACCGGGTCGGTGGGGCGCGGGTCAATCGCAACGGCCAGTTGCTCAACGTCAAGGCGCGCTACGGGGTGATCATCGCCGCCGGTGGTTTCGAGCGCAATCAGGCGATGCGTGAGCAGTACTTGCCACAGCCGTCCCAGGCCAACTGGAGTGCCACGCCGCCCAACAATACCGGTGACGGCATTCGCGCCGGCCAGGCCATCGGTGCACGGACCGCGTTGATGGAACACAGCTGGTGGGCGCCGACTACTTACGTCAAGGGCGAAGAAAAGCAGCGTGCATTGTTTGTCGAACGCACCTTGCCCGGGTGCGTGATGGTCAATGCGGCGGGGGAGCGTTTCGTCAACGAAGCCGCGCCCTATACCGATATCGTTTATGCGATGTACGCCAACAATCGCGAGGGCGCCGCGAGCGTGCCGTGCTGGATGGTGTTCGACGCCGAATTTCGACGCAAGTACCCGTGCGGTGCCTTGCTGCCGGGTTATGCCCAGCGCGATTGGCAATTGCCCGAGCACCTGCGCGACTATTTCCACAAGGCGTCGAGCCTGGAACAGCTGGCGACGAAAATCGGCGTCGACGGCGCCGGGCTGGTCCGCACCGTGCAGCGATTCAACGGCATGGCCGTGCAGGGCGTCGACGAGGACTTCCACAAGGGCGAATCACTGTTCGACCGCTATTACGGCGACCCGAACGTGCAACCCAATCCGTGCCTGGCACCGTTGCTCAAGGGGCCGTTCTACGCCGTGCGCATCGACGCCGGCGACATCGGCACCAAGGGTGGCCTGCTGACCGACGTGCACGCCCGCGTGTTGCACGAGGACGGGCAAGCGATCAACGGCCTGTACGCCATCGGCAACAGCGCCGCCTCGATGATGGGCCGCACCTATCCGGGTGCCGGTTCGACCATAGGCCCGGCCATGACCTTCGGTTACCTGGCGGCCAATCACATCAAGCGCCATAGCGAAACCGCTTCAGCGAAAACCTTGTTCGGGAGTGTTGAATGAACAGCCAGCGTTCACAGATAGCCGTAGTCACCGGCGCCAGTCGCGGAGTGGGGCAGGGCATTGCCCTGGCCCTGGGGGCGGCGGGCATGACGGTGTATGTCACCGGTCGTGCTCCGGCGCAGGGCGGGTCGAATTTGTATGGGCATGCCTTGCGCGGTTCGCTGGAGGACACCGCCGCCGCGATCACCGCTGCCGGAGGGCACGGTATCGCGGTGGTCTGTGATCACGCCGATGACACGCAGGTCCGGGCGCTGTTCGAGAGAGTCGAGCAGGAATGCGGGCATCTGGATTTGCTGGTGAACAACGCCGCGTTCATTCATGACCAGTTGATCGAGCCAGGACCGTTCTGGGCCAAGCCGCTGGAGCTGGCGCGCATTCTCGACGTCGGTCTGCGCTCGGCCTACATCGCCAGCTACTACGCGGCACCGCTGTTGCTGAAAAGTGCTCAAGGCCTGATTTGCTTCACTTCGTCATTCGGCGCCGGCTGCTACATGCACGGCCCGGCGTACGGCGCGCAAAAGGCCGGAGTCGACAAGCTGGCGGCCGACATGGCGATCGATTTCGAAGGGCAGGGCGTGGCGGCGTTGTCGCTGTGGCTCGGCCCGCAACTGACCGAACGCACGAAGATTGCCGGCGAACAGCATGGCGAGCAGTACCAGGCGTTTCTGGCCCACGCTGAAACCCCGCAATTCAATGGGCGGGTGATTCATGCCTTGCTCAATGATCCGCAGTTGATGGCGTTATCCGGGCAGACCCTGATCACCGCCGAAATCGCCCCCGGCTACGGCATCAGCGAAGCCGAAGGCCGCCAGCCACCGTCCCACCGCGCCATGCTCGGCGACCCGCGCCAGCAGCATCCGGCGCGGGTGGTCTGACTCGGTCATCACGGCACACACAAAACCTGTGGGAGCGGGCTTGCTCGCGAAGACGTCGGTACATCCGGCATTGATGTTGGCTGACACTGCGCCTTCGCGAGCAAGCCCGCTCCCACAGTTGAACTGTGTCGGGCGGGAAATTTGTGTACACCCTCGAACATTGTAGGAGCTAGCCTGCTCGCGATGGTCTATCAGTTGCATTGATGTCGACTGACACACCATCGCGAGCAAGCTCGCTCCTACAGGGATTGCGTTTAGTCGGCTGGCTGCAGTGCCCACTCGCGCAGCACATTCTTGGTCACTTTCCCTGCCGCATTGATCGGCATGCTCTGCAACACCTGCACCCGGCGCGGAACCTTGTAGTTGGCCATCTGCTCACGGCACCAGGCGAGGAACCGCGCCTGTTCGATTTCCGCTCCCGGCGCAGGCAGCAGGAACGCCATCGCCACCTCACCCAGACGCTCGTCAGGAATACCGATCACCGCTGCCTGGGCCACGCCCGGATAGGTCAGCAGGCACTGTTCGATTTCCGCCGGGTACACGTTGAAACCACCGGTGATGAACATGTCCTTGAGGCGGTCGGTGATGCGCAAGTAACCCTGTTCGTCGAGCATGCCGATGTCGCCGGTATGCAGCCAGCCGTCGGCGTCGAGTATTTCCTGGCTGGCTTCGGGATTGTTGAGATAGCCCTGCATCAGGTTGTAGCCGCGGATCTGCACTTCACCGGGGATGTTCGCCGGCTGGCTGCGACCGCTGCCGCCGACACAGCGCACTTCCACCCCCGGCATCGCCCGGCCACTGGTGTTGGCGACCAGTTCCGCAGAGTCGCCAGCGCGGCAGATCGTGGCGAAACCGCAGACCTCCGTCAGGCCATACGCGGTGACGATGGTGGCGAATCCGAGTTCGTCGCGCATGCGGTGGATCATCTCCACCGGAATCGCCGCCGCCCCGGTCACCGCCACGCGCAAGGAGCCCAGGTCGAAATCGTTGCGTTGCGGATGGGCCAGCAACGATTGATACAGCGTCGGTGGCCCGGGCAACACGGTGATGCGTTCACGCTGCACGCATTCAAGCACGGCCTGCACGTCGAACACTTGCTGCGGCAGGAGGGAGCAGCCACGCATCAGCGCTGCCAGCCAGCCGGCCTTGTAGCCGAAGGAATGGAAGAACGGGTTGACGATCAGGTAGCGATCGCTCTCGCGCAAACCGACGATATCGCTCCAGTCGCGCACGATACGCAGGTTCTGGCCGTGACTGGTCATCACGCCTTTGGGTTTGCCGGTGGTGCCGGAGGTAAACAGCACGTCGGACAAGGCCTGCGGGCCAACGCTTTGTTCGCGGGTGCGCAAGGCCAGTTGCGGCACGTCGGTCGCCAGATCCATAAACCGCTCCCACGCCAGGGTGCCTGAACGGGCGCCGCGCAGGCTGACGATGTGGCGCAGCTCAGGCAGGTCTTCCGACGCGAGCATGCCGGGGTAGTCCGCGCCGAGGAATTCGCCGATGGCAAACAGCACGCAGGTGCCGCTTTCGCGCAGGATGTAGCCGGCCTCGCTGCCCTTCATCCGGGTGTTGAGCGGCACCAGGGCGGCGCCGACACTTTGCAGGGCGCCGGCGGCGACGATCCATTCCCATACGTTGGGTGCCCAGATTGCCACGCGGTCCCCGACCTGTACGTCGAGGGCCAGCAGCGCTCGGGCCGCCTGGCGGCGCAGTTGATCGAGTTGTCGGTAGCTGATGATGTGGCCCGCGTCCTCGATGGCCGGGCGGTCGCCGTAGGCCTGGGCAGCGTTGGCGAACAGTTGAGCGATGGTCAGTGCGGTGGCGACAGGCGGCATGGGGCCTCCCCGGTTAGAAGACAGTTGCGAAAAAGGGAGTAGGCCGGGCAGGGCGCCCGGCCGGATTGCGAATTACTGGGCGGGCGGGGCGAAACGGCGACCGGCGGAGAAGCCACCGTCCACGGCAATCATCTGGCCGCTGACAAAGGAGGCTTCGTCGGACGCCAGGAACAGCGCGACGTTGGCCACTTCTTCCGGTTGCCCGGAGCGGCTGAGCATGTGCTGCGAAGCGAAGAAGGCGTGGAACGCGTCATTGTCACGAACCATGCTGGTCATCGGCGTTTCGATCAGGCCCGGGCACAGGCCGTTGACGCGAATGTTGGCGTAGCCGTAGTCGATGGCCATCGAGCGGGTCAGCTGGTTGATGCCGCCCTTGGACACGTTGTAGGCCACGTTGCCGTCGCAGCCTTGCAGACCGAAGATCGAACCGACGTTGATGATCGAGCCGCCGCGTTGCGACACCATCGACTCCAGCGCGTACTTGCTGGTGAGCATGCTGCCGGTCAGGTTGATGTCCATCACCCGTTGCCAGTTGGCGGTGGTGGTCTGGGTCACGCTGCCCTGGTCGGCGACGCCGGCGGCGTTGACCAGTACATCGATGCGCCCGAAGCGGCTGATGACTTCTTGCATGACCTGCTGCACCTGCGCTTCGTCGCGCACATCCAGGGTCATGAACAGGCCGGGAAAGTCCGCCGGTGCGCTGCCGATGTCCAGCCCGACCACTTGCGCGCCTTCGGCCGCGAAACGGCGCACGCAGGCCAGACCAATACCCGAAGCGCCGCCGGTGACCACCGCGACCTTATTCTGCAAACGAGCCATAACTGCACCTCTTTATTGTTGTGGGCTAATGCTGTGGCCGAGTCTAACCGCAGCCTCGGCCCGAGTGATCGTCCGTTGAGACTAAGGCGACGGAGCGCCTTTGATCACGCCCACCTGTAGGAGCGAGCTTGCTCGCGAAAAACGCCCTGACAACGCGGGCATTCAGATACCCCGCGTTATCGTTGACGACCATCGCGAGCAAGCTCGCTCCTACAGGAGGGGCGGGTCTCAATCCGGGAATTTAAGGCGTACCTTCACCCCGGTCGGGCGGCTCTGGCAGGCCAGGGTCCAGCCTTCGGCCAGCTCCTTTGGGGTCAAGACGTCGTTGCGCGCCAACTGGACTTCACCTTCCTTGACCACGCACATGCACGCCCCGCAAAAGCCCTCTTCACAGGAGGACGGCACGTCCAGGCCCGCCGCCTTGCAGCTTTGCAGGAGGGTATCGCCGGGTTGGCAGGCAATTTCGTGTTGCTGGCCGTCGAGTTCCACGATCAGCGCTTCGCACTGCGACCCCATCGCTGCCTCGCGAGCGAGGGCTTCTTCGGCCAGCAGTTCATCCGGGTCCGGTGGTGAAACGAAACGTTCGACATGGATGCGGTCGGCGGCCTCGCCCAATGCCAGCAGGGTGCGCTCCACGGTGTCCATGAACGGTCCCGGCCCGCAGATGAAGTAGTCGCCGCCGGCCGATCCGCGCAGCAGATGACGGACCTGGTGGTCCGTCAGAAAACCCTGCACCGAATCGAGGACGTGCACTACGTGCAGTTGATCAGGATGCGCCTTGATCAACCGGCACAGCTCGTCCTTGAAAATCACCGACGTTTCATCGCGGTTGGCGTAGATCAACTTGATCGGTCGCCGGCTGCTGTGCAGCACCGATTTGAGAATGGAAAACACCGGGGTGATGCCCGAACCGCCCCCGAACAGGACCAAGGGCTTTTCGGTGTCCGCCGACTGCTGCGGGTCCAGGCAGAACAGCCCGGCCGGTGGCAGCACCTCCAGCCAGTCGCCGACCTGCACCTCGTTCATCCAGTTCGACACCCGGCCGCCGTCGACCCGTTTCACCGTGACCTTGGGCAGCGCGTCCGCGAGGGGCGAGCTGGCCATGGAATAGCAGCGGGTCAACAGTTTGCCGGCCAAGGGCACGCGAAAACTCAGGAACTGGCCCGGTTTGTAGCGAAAGCGCTCACGCAGGTCTGGCGGTATATCCAGCACCAGCGAGCGCGCGTCAGCGGTCTCGTCGATCACCGCACACACTTGCAATGAGACACTTGCCGTCGTGTGTTCGGCCGGGGTCAGGTTCTGTTGTTGCGTGCCCATGTTCACCTCGACCTCAGAGCCCGCTGATCAACTGCGCGTTGTCGACGCGGATCTCGGCACCGTTGACGAACCGCGACTCGTCGGTGGCGAGGAACAGCACCACGTTGGCAATGTCCCGTGGCGCGGCCATGCGGTTCATCGGGTCCTGGTCCAGCACTTCCTGCGGGATCGCCTGGCCACCGGCCAGAGCCTGGGTCATCGGCGTGTTCACGCCGTCCGGGTGCACGCTGTTGCAACGGATGCGGTAGCCCTGCTGCTTGCAGTGCAGGGCAATGGAGCGGGTCATCGCCGCCACCGCGCCCTTGGACGCCGAGTAGGCGCAGAACATCGGCATCGCGCCCAGCGCCGCGACCGACGACATGTTGATGATCGAACCGCCACCGGTTTCCTTCATGGCCTGGATCGCGTATTTGCAGCCGAGGAAGTAACCGTCGCCGTTGATCTTCTGCACCTTCTGCCACAGCTCCAGCGTGGTGTCCTCGATGCTGCCCAGGGCCAGGATCGCGGCGTTGTTGACCAGCACGTCGAGACGGCCGAAGTGTTCAACAGTAGTTTTCACCACGTTCTGCCAATCGCTTTCGCTGGCGATGTCGTGGCGGATGAACAGCGCGTTGGCGCCGATTTCCGCGGCGACCTGGCGACCGGCTTCTTCGTTGAGGTCGGTGAGTACCACTTTGGCGCCTTCGCTGGCCAGCAGCAGGGCGTCTTCGCGACCGATGCCGCTGGCGGCGCCGGTGATGATGCAGACTTTGCCTTCTACACGTTGCATTGTTGTTCTCCTGATCGTGCGGTTTGAAGTGCGAATTGGTCGGCCACGTGGGCGGCAGCCCGGCGACCGGAATAGATGCAATCGGCCAGGGACAGGCCGGAGACATACAGGTTGGAGGCGACACCGACCGCGTTGCGTCCGGCGCTGTACAGGCCATGGATCGGCTGACCGACGTGGTCCAGCACCCGACCGCTGGCCTCGCAGACCTTCAGCCCGCCCAGGGTGATGACCGGGCAGGGGAACAGGCGGCTGGTGAAGGACAGGTCGAGGGCGTACCACGGACCCTGGTCGAGGTTGGCGAGCATCGCCGAGGACTTGCCGAACTCGTCCGCCAGTTCGCCCCGCGCCGCGCGGCTATAACGTTCGACGCTCTGGCGCAGCAGCTCCGGCGGCAGGTTGCAGCGTTTGGCTAACCCGGCCAGGCTGGTGCTGCGTTTGGCGTTGAACAGCAGGTTGAGCAGCACCGGCAGGCGCTGGAAATTCCACACCTTGCCCGGGCCGACCTGACTGAGTGCTTCTCGAACCAGCGCCCGATTGAGAATCAGAATGGCCCGGCCGTCCTGTTCTTCTACCATGGCGTGGCCGAGGGTCGCTCCGTAGATTTCTTCGTTGGCGTAGCGCTGTCCACGGGCATTGACGATCAGCCCGCGGGCCCAGGCCAATGGCGGGTTGATGAAACGCCAGGCGCTGACCTTGTCCATCCGCGCCACGCTGCCTCCGGCACTCTGGCCCAGGGCGATGCCGCTGCCATTGCACCCGGTGGCGCCCAGCGGCAAACCGGCCAGGTACTGCGGCGCGTGTTGGCGCACCAGATCGCGATTGAAGATAAAACCGCCGCTGCTCAGCAGCACCGCCTGTTCGGCGCGAATCAATTGGCGAATGGCGCTGGTCTGTTCGATGCGACGCTGACGGGCGCGCAAGCGGTCGGCCAACGCCGGAGCGTACATATGAATGGCAGCGGCCCAGCGCGACAGACGCGCATGCTGCCGGGCCGCGCGGCTGCCGGAAGGCAACTGCCAGGCTTCGACACCGATGACCTTGTCGTCGCGGTCGAGCACCAACCGCCGCACTTCGCACTGGCTGCGCAGGCGTGCGCCGTGACGCAAGGCGCTGGCCTTGAGCGGGGCGAACAGACTGGCGCCGGACATGCCCGGACCTTTGGTGCGGTGGCCACGGGGTGCCGGTTTGGCGCTCGCGGCATAGGCCGGTACGGCTTCGTTGCCGGAGTAATAGAGGTAGTACTGGTCACTCGGGTACGAGGTTTTATGCGGCGGCACGCTGGCTTCGAAGGTTGCGCCCTGCCGCTCCAGCCAGGCCAGTTGCTCGCGGCTGCCTTCGCAGAAGTCCCTCAGGGTTTCACCACTGACAGCCTCGCCCACTTCCTGACGCAGGTAGTTGAACATGGCGTCGCTGGTGTCTTCATAACCGGCCTGGCGCTGATACGGTGTGCCACCTCCGGCATAAACAACGCCACCGCTGAGTGCGGTGGCGCCGCCTCCTTCGAAACGGTCCAGGGCCAGCACCGAGAGGCCTCGACTGGCCGCTTCGATCGCGGCACAGGCGCCGGCACCGCCGAAACCGACCACCAGCAAATCGCAGCGGTCATCCCATGGCAACTGGTCGGCGCTGTTTACTCGCAACGCCGTCAACCCGTTCATGCCGTCCATGCCCAGGCCTCAGCCGGCGACAGCGAAGGAGGGGATGGGTTTGGCGGTGGTGGTGTAGCTGCCGTCGAGATAGACCAGAGGGGTGATGGCGTCGCTGGTGTGGATCTGCAGGATGCGCCCGATGAATACGGTGTGGGTGCCGTAGCTGAAGTGGCCGTCCTGACGGCAGAGGATCGCCGACTGCGCGTCACCCAGGTAAGGAATGCCGCCGGGGCTGGTCAGCCAGTTGCCACGGTCGAAGCGCGCTTCGCCTTTGATCGCGCCGCTGCACAGGTGTGCGAGGTCTTGTTGCTCGACGCCGAGGATGTTGACGCAGAAGTCCGCGCCGGTCGCCAGTGCGGCGTGGGGCGAGGCGGTCTTGTTGACGCAGATCAGCAGCGATGGCGGTTCGGTGCTCAGTGAGTCGACCGCGGTGGCGGCCATGGCAAAACGTTCGGAGCCGTTGCTGGTGCTGATAATGGTGACTGACTTGGCCAGGCGGCGCATGGCCTGGAGCATGTCGGCTTTGAGGTTGGCGTCGTTCATCGCACTGGGCCTTTTTTTGTTGGGGTGGGTGCGATGGATTCTTGCTCTGGCTCTGGTCTTGAACATCGTCCGAGGGGACTAGGCCTTGGCGGCCTCTGGGCCGATCAGGCTGTTGTTGTGTTGTGTACATATCCGTTGCTGCGGTAACGGCGACTTAGGGTTTCGCCCTTACGGCGACTCACTTTTTTTACAAGCGCCTAAAAAAGTAAGCAAAAAAAACGCTCGCCCCGAACGTCCGGCCCCTCGCCTGGGCTCGGGGTTCCTTCGCTCCGGCATTCATCCGGGGGCATTGCCCTCCGGTCGGCTTCGCGCGACCTACATGCAATGGGTTCGACTGCGTCGAACGGCGCTGCGCGCCAGTCCCCGGATGAACGCCTCCACTCAGCCTGCCGAAGGGGCGGGTGGATCAAGATCAAGAGCGGCAGGCGAGCTAACGCTCGGCCTTGTAGGAGCGAGCTTGCTCGCGATGGACGTCAACGATGACGCGGGCTGCCTGAATGCCCGCGGTGTCCTGGCGTTTTTCGCGAGCAAGCTCGCTCCTACAGGGGAACGCGTGCAATTGCGATCAGGCCGGCCGGTAGGCCGCCTCGCTTTGGCTTTGGCTTTTGATCTGCTTGCCCCCTCGAGAGGCTTCGTTCCGGTTCTGCGTAGTGGGTAAACCGGCATGGATGCCGGTTTAGCCGCGTACGGCCATGGATGGCCGATCGCGGCGGGCCCACGGAGCAGGACCGGAGCGAGGGTATGCCGAGCCTGGGCGAGGCACCGAACGTCAGGGGCAAGAGCCCTTGGTTACTTGGGGCCGGGCGGCGCTCCGCTCTTCCAAGTAACCCGCCGTAAGGGCGGAACCCTAAGCCGCCGTTACCGCAGAAACGGATATGTACACCCTAAAAACCCCACACCGTCTGCCATCCAACACCCCCCTTTCAGATGTACCCGATACCTGTTCCCCCAAAACCACATGGTCCGTTTGAGGGATGTCCGCCCGGTCATGCATTGCTTGAATGCCAGTGTAGGGGCGCTACACCCGCCCCGTTGCACGCGCGCCCCGGCGGATGGGGTGAACAAAGGAGAACAATAAAAATGCTCAACCAAGACCTGATTCGCCAGCGTCTGAGCCAACGTGCCCGCGAGCTGGTGCCGATCCTGCGTGAGCGCGCCCTGAATGCCGCGCAAGCCGGCCAGTTGCCCGAAGAAACCCTGAAGGATTTCCAGGACGCCGGGTTCTTTCGCATCCTGCAGCCGGCCCGCTGGGAAGGCTACGAGCTGGAACCCAAGGATTTCTTCGACGTACAGATGACCCTCGCCGAGGGCTGCATGTCGTCGGCCTGGGTGCTGGGGGTGGTGGCGATCCACAACTGGCAGCTGGCGCTGTTTGACGACCGCGCGGCCCAGGATGTCTGGGGTAGCGACTCCAGCGTGTTGATCTCGTCTTCCTATATGCCGGTGGGCAAGGTCGAGCGGGTTGAAGGTGGCTTCAAGTTGAGCGGGCGCTGGGGTTTCTCTTCCGGCAGCAAGCATTGCGACTGGGCGTTCCTCGGTGCGCTGGTGCCGCCGGCAGAGGCGGGCGGGGCGCCGGATTACCGGACGTTCCTGGTGCCGCGCAGCGACTACCAGATTCTCGACAACTGGAACGTCATGGGCCTGGAAGCCACAGGGTCCCATGACATCCTGGTGGAAAACGCCTACGTTCCCGAGTACCGCACCCATCGCGCCCTCGACGGTTTCATGCAGAACAGTCCGGGCAACGCAGTGAACACTGCGCCGCTGTTTCGTCTGCCATTCGGGCAGATTTTCGTGCGTGCGGTTTCGTCGTCCGCTATCGGTGCCCTGCAAGGCGCGGTGGATCAGTTTGTCGAGCACAACCGCGCTCGGGTCGGGGTCAACGACGGTCGCAAAATGGTCCAGGACCCGGCCGCGCAATCGGCGCTGGCCAACGCCATGGTCTGCGTCGACGAGTGCAAGACCGTGCTGCTGCGCAATTTCGCCCTGATGCTGGAGCGTGCGCAGAAGGGCGAGCCGTTGAGCATGCCCGAGCGGGTGAAGATGCGTTACGACTCGGCACTGGTGGCCGACAAGTGCGCCAAGGCCGTTGGCGATCTGATGTTCAACAGCGGCGCTTCGACGATCTTCCGCAGCCACCCGATCAACCGTGCCTTCCGCGACATTCACACCGGGCGCGCCCACGTCGCCAACAGTCCGGCCAAGTATGCGTGGAACCTCGGCGGCGTGAGCATGGGGCAGGACAGCAATGACTTTTTCCTCTGATGGTTTCTGCTGAATCAGCTAGTCCGTTTGCGTGATTCGAGCGCCCTGCCAATACCCGAGCATGGGCGCAAGGCACAGGTCTCTGGCGCCGACTGCGCATCCAAATAAGCACAAGGATCAACCATGAAATTTTCCCTGATTTACGAAGCCCAGACGGTGGACTCCAGCCGCGAAGGCGACCGCAAGATTTTCCAGGACACCGTTGAGCAGGCGGTGCTGGCCGACAAGCTTGGCTTCGACACGTTCTGGTGCGTGGAGCACACCGCGCTGAGCAACTACTCGCACATGTCCGCGCCGGAAACCATGCTGGCCTTCGTGGCGGGTAAAACCGAGCGTATCGGTATCGGTCACGGCGTGGTCTGCCTGCCACCGGCGATGAACCATCCGGTGAAAGTCGCCGAGCGCATCGCCACCCTCGACCTGCTGTCCAAGGGCCGTGTGCACTTTGGCGTGGGCAAGGGCGGCACCCAGCAGGAAGCCGGGACCTTCGGCTACGACCTGGCGACCTTGCAGCCGCAGATCGACGAGATGATGTACCTGATCCCGAAAATGTTCGTGCAGGACGAGATCGAGCACAACGGCGACTTCGTGCAGATCCCCAAGCGTCCGATCCATCCAAAGCCGTATCAGGATCCGCACCCGCCAATGTACCTGGCATGCACCAACACCGAGTCGTTGAAAAATGCCGGCGGTCGCGGCATGGGCGCGCTGGTGCTGGGCTTCGGTGGCCCGGAAGAAATCGCCAAGAAGGTCGAGGTGTATCACACGGCCTACGACAACCGCGATGAGAAGAAGCAAGTGGGCTTCCGTCCTAACCGTCACATCGCCGCCCTGTGCCCGGCCATCGTGCTGGAGGACAACGAAGAAGCGCGCCGCATCGGCATTCGTGGTCAGCGCTACTTCATGGAGTCCCTGGGTTACTGGTACGGCGGTGGCGAGCGCCCGGACCCTGAAAAGTGGAAGGACGACACCTTCGTCGATGGCAACGGCCAGAGCGTGATCAAGTCGCGCTTCGCCTCGGAAGAAGTCAGCGTCGACTTCTCCGACCCGACCATGGCGATGATGAACCCCAACCACGCCTACGGCACCGTCGAGGATTGCATCGGCTACGTGCAGCGCCTTATCGATGCCGGCGCCGACGAAATCCTGTTCATCTGCCAGATGGGCACCGTGCCGCAGTGGGCGCAGCTGGAGACCTTGAAGAACATTGGCGAGAAGGTGATTCCGCACTTCCGCAAGGGTTGAAGGTTGACGCT
This sequence comes from Pseudomonas sp. WT-JTC, assembly GCF_056711565.1. Taxonomy (NCBI): domain Bacteria; kingdom Pseudomonadati; phylum Pseudomonadota; class Gammaproteobacteria; order Pseudomonadales; family Pseudomonadaceae; genus Pseudomonas; species Pseudomonas sp. WT-JTC. Next base: position 4,497,745 of record NZ_CM160042.1, on the reverse strand, counting down.
AATGGCGTGAACACCGCATCACCCTTGTGGGAGCGGGCTTGCTCGCGAAGAGGTCGGCACATTCACCATTTATGTTGCCTGACCCACCGCCTTCGCGAGCAAGCCCGCTCCCACAGGTTCAGAGTCATACCCCAGTGCTTCATTTTTTCAGGCCTGGCACGGACGTCAGGCCAACTTTCCAACGGGTCCCCAAGGCCCGTTTTTTTATGCCTGCACCAATCCCCTGTGGGAGCGGGCTTGCTCGCGAAGAGGCCGGCACATTCACCATTTATGTTGCCTGACCCACCGCCTTCGCGAGCAAGCCCGCTCCCACAGGTTTTGTGGTTGTTCCCATCACCGATTTGGCCTTTAAACGGAGCCTGTTTAACGGCTGTCAGTGTTACTTGATGAAAGCTACAACACCTTGCGTCGCTGCCTACAGCTACGCCAGAATCCGCCGGCTTGTGCGCCTTGGACCCCCTCGGTAACTTGATTCGCGTCACTGCCCATCAGTGATCGGGTTTAGCAGCTCGGGTATAACCTAAGTCGTACGACGCTTCTATCAGTCAGGTTTTGTGCCTGTATTTTGATGGTGGCTGTACGCAGGGCGCCCTTGGGCGCGCCGGCTTCTTAGGTTCCCCGGTCTGCTAACCTGCGTGCAGCTGCCACCCTCTTCGTTTAGCAGCAGGAGGTTGGCGCATCATTAGGAACCTGAGATATGTTCAAAGTCACACCCAATCCCCCGGACACCGATCCGGCATCCCCGCACGAACCCGATTCCAAAAAACTCAACGAGGCCGCCGAGCGTGCCCTCGCTTACCACTTCCCCTCGACAGCCGACATCAAAGCCACTCCTCGAACAATCAGCACGCTGTTTAGTGTCGACCCTGAGGCCACGACCGAAACCCTGGTGGTCTATCTGGTCGAGACGCTGGCCTCGGTGGATGTGATGGTGCATCAACTGGTGGATCATCTGGAGGGCGGTGACCGCAATGCCCTGCTGGGTATCTCCAACAGCGTCATGCTGGCGGAGATCACCGCGAACCGCGTGCTCGATCAAATCGAATCGCCCGCATAAACCCGCAACACCACCGCCCCCTGTGGGAGCGGGCTTGCTCGCGAAGAGGCCGGCACATTCACCATTTATATTGCCTGACACACCGCCTTCGCGAGCAAGCCCGCTCCCACAGGTTCTGCGGCAAGGTCCCGTCACCAGAGTAGACGGATCAGACACAGCTGTACGAATTCGGAATAACCCATAATCAAGATCAAAAAAATCAGAGACGGCGACTATTCCTACAGGGAATTCTGCGCCTTGACTGAGTGGTCTAGAGGCCGTTTATTCTGCCGTCCTCAACAAGGAAACCGACGTCTATCAACGTTGTTGGCACGCGTCGTTATCAAGGAGGATGGTGTATGTGGATGCGCCTTATTCGTCGGCTGGACCGGGAACGTCAAGGTATAGGTTTCAATCAAAAGACCTTCGAACCAAAACCAAACTATTGCAACCACCTTCATTATGAAACCGCTGCTTTTGATTTTCCCGATCGCTCTCTTCGCTTTCCTCTACATCGGCTTTTACGAAAAGATGGAAGACGCATACCCGGAAAAAGTATTTTTCATCAAGAAAAGTCCGACAATTCAGATGAAGTTTGAAAATATTTTCGCGTACGAATCAGATGACAAAAAATTGAGTGAGCTAAGTGATACGGAGCGGCAGTTGGTCATCCAGTACTGCAAGTACCGGCTAGGTATAAAAACGACGTTGAAAAACCAAAACGAACTTGAAAAATGTAAAAGAAGGTAGGTTTCATATCTTTCTCAAACGGGCCTTTCTGGCCCGTTTTTTTGCCCGTAACACCACCCCTGTAGGAGCGAGCTTGCTCGCGATGGTCGTCAACGATGACGCGGGCTGTCTGATGCCCCGTGGTGTCTGGTCGTCCATCGCGAGCAGGCTCGCTCCCACAAGTTATTTTTGATGCCCCCAGCCATCAAATCCGCTAGTCCCATTGGACGATGTTGCCCCTCGCCGAACCCGTTTGAATAGGCCCTACATAAAGTCTCCCCCGGCAGTCGCCGAAGGGCGGCACCGCCTGAGAAAAACGAGGAGTGCATCCATGGATATCCGCGGTCTGGGTTACGTCACCCTGTTATCCAGCGACCTGGCGCAATGGCGCCACTACGCAAGCCAGGTGCTGGGCATGATGGTCATCGGCAGCGATGACGACGAGCACCTGTACCTGAAAATGGACGAGCGCCACTACCGCATCCTGGTGCAGAAAAGTGTCGGGAACGGCTTCGGTGCCTGCGGCTGGGAAGTGGCTGGCAAAGCGGCGCTGGAACAGGCGGTCAGCGAGTTGCAGCAAGCCGACGTGCAGGTGACCCGTGGCACCGCCGCCGAGGCCGAACTGCGCAAGGTCCAGGAGTTGGTGCACTTCAGCGACCCGGACGGCAATCGCCACGAGTTGTTCTGGGGCCCGTTGCAGGACTTCGCCCGTTTCGTTTCGCCGGTGGGCGTCAAGGGTTTCGTCACCAACGAATTGGGCATGGGCCATGTGGTACTGCCAGCGCCGGCCTTCGAGCGCTGCCGCGACTTCTACGAGCAGGTACTCGGTTTCGGCCTGTCGGACCTGATGAAAGTGCGCTTCACCCCGGACCCGGCCGAACCGCAAAAGCGTATTCACTTCCTGCACTGCAACAACGGCCGGCACCACTCGCTGGCAATTTTCGAGTGCCCGATGCCCCACGGTTGCGTGCACATGATGGTCGAGGTCAACGCGCTGGACGAAGTCGGTCGCGCCCTGGACCGCGTCCACGCCAACGGCGTGAAGCTGTCGGCCACCCTCGGCCAGCACACCAATGACCAGATGATTTCTTTCTACATCAAGACCCCGTCCGGGTTTGACCTGGAGTACGGCTGCGACGGCCTGGTGGTCGACTGGGATCGCCACACACCGTTTGAAAGCACCGTGGTCAGCCACTGGGGCCACGACTTCAGTGTCGGTCGCCAATGAGGAACATGACGATGGACAAGCAAATGACCACCGCCGAGATCGTCGGCCAACTGCGTGACGGCATGACCATCGGTATCGGTGGCTGGGGCCCGCGGCGCAAGCCGATGGCGCTGGTGCGCGAGATTCTGCGCTCGGACCTCAAGGACCTGACCGTGGTCGCCTACGGCGGTGCCGATGTCGGCATGCTCTGTGCCGCCGGCAAGATCAGGAAACTGGTGTTCGCCTTTGTCTCCCTGGATTTCATTCCGCTCGAGCCGTACTTCCGCAAGGCGCGACAGGAAGCGGCGCTGGAAGTGATGGAGATCGACGAAGGCATGCTGTTGCTCGGTCTGCGGGCGGCGGCGATGAACGTGCCGTTCATTCCGACCGCCGTGGGCCTGGGCACCGATGTGCTGCGCCACAACCGCCAGATCAAGTTGATCGCCTCGCCCTATGCCGATGGCAAGGACTGGGTGGCGATGCCGGCGCTCAAGCTCGACGCGGCGCTGGTCCACGTCGACCGTGCCGACAAACGCGGCGTGTGCCAGATCAGCGGCCCGGATCATTACATGGACGACCTGTTCGTGCGCGCCGCGACCCACAGCTACGTGACCTGCGATGAGCTGGTCGACAGCGAGTATTTCCATCAGGACAGCACCCACGCACATCAAGTGTTCTGGGAACGCAACCTGACCACCGCCGTGGCCCACGTGCCGGGTGGGGCGCACCCGTCGTCCTGCGCGCCGCTATACGGTTTCGACGTCGCGCACTTCAAGGCCTACAACGCCACGGTCCAGGCGGCCGATGGCTGGCAGGGCTACGTGCGCGACTACGTCGACTGCACCCACGAACAGTATCTGGAAAAGGTCGGCGGCCTGGCTGCGATCCGTGAACTGCCGTTGCCGATTTTCTAAGGGAACCTTCCGATGAGCACTACTACTTACAGCCTCGCCGAACTGATGATCTGCGCGGCCTCTGAAGCCTGGCGCGAAGACGGCGAAGTGTTGGCCACCGGCATCGGTGTGATCCCGCGTCTGGCCGCCTCGCTGGCCATGCTGACCAGCAATCCGCAACTGCTGATGACCGAATCCGAAGCCTACATGGTCGCCGAGCCAGTGCCATTGGGCGCACGCAACGGCTACGAGCCCAAGCGCGACAGCTGGATGGGCTTCTCGCGAATTTTCGACAACGTCTGGGGTGGCAAGCGCCATGCGCTGGTCGGCCCGACCCAGATCGACCGCTTCGGCCAGGCGAACATTTCCTGCATCGGCGACTACGCCAAACCGAAAGCGCAGATGCTCGGCGTGCGCGGTTTCCCCGGCAACTCGATCAGCCACGCCAACTCGTTTTGCGTGCCGAGCCATAACCGTCGGGTGTTCGTCGAAGGCGAGGTCGATATGGTCGCCTCGGTCGGCTACAACCCGGCCCGCCTGGCGCGGGGCTGGAAGCTGGACGACATCGACATTCGCCTGATCATCACCGACCTCTGCGTCCTGGATTTCCAGGGCCCGCAGCGGCAGATGCGCATCCGTTCGCTGCACCCCGGCGTGACCGCGGCGCAAGTCCAGGACAACACCGGCTTCGAGTTGCACGTACCGGACGACTGCCCGACCACCGCCGCACCGACTGCCGAGCAGTTGCAACTGATCCAGCGCCTGGATCCGCACAACCTGCGCGCCCTGCAACTTAAAGACAACCCGCCAGGCCAACGCTGAGCAACGCGTTGCGGAGAAAAGTGATGGCTGAAGATAACGATAACAACCAGGCCGACGTGGTGCTTTACGAAGTGCAAGGCGCGGTGGCCCTGGTCACCATGAACCGCCCCGAGTACCACAACGCGCAGAACTCGCAGATGACTTACGCGCTGGACGCGGCGTTTCGCCGGGCCTGCGATGACGATGAAGTGAAAGTCATCGTGTTGCGCGGCGCCGGCAAGCATTTCTCCGCCGGGCATGACATCGGCACCCCGGGCCGCGACGTCGACAAGACCTTCGACCGCGCCAGCCTGTGGTACGACCATGTGAACAAACCGGGCGGCGAGTTTCTTTATGCCCGCGAGCAGGAGGTCTATCTGGGCATGTGCCGGCGCTGGCGCGAGATGCCCAAGCCGACCATCGCCATGGTCCAGGGAGCGTGCATTGCTGGTGGACTGATGCTGGCCTGGGTCTGCGACCTGATCGTCGCCAGCGAGGATGCCTACTTCGCCGATCCGGTGGTGCGCATGGGCATTCCCGGGGTCGAGTATTTCGCCCACGTGCATGAATTGAACCCGCGCATCGCCAAGGAATTTCTCTTTCTCGGCGAGCGCATGCCGGCGCCACGGGCCTATCAGATGGGCATGCTCAATCGGGTGGTCCCTCGCGACGAGCTGGAACAACAGACCCTCGACATCGCCGGGCGCATCGCACAGATGCCGCGCCTGGGCCTGCAATTGAGCAAGCAGGCAGTGAACAACGCCGAAGACTTGATGGGCAAGCGCGCGACCATGGACATGGTGTTCGGCTTGCATCACTTCGCCCACGCCCACAATGAACTGGTGTCCGGTGACCGTCTCGGCGGCTACGACGCCAAGGCCATGGCCAGTTCGCAACGCAAAGCGGGCGGGGCGTGAGCATGGCCATCTCGTTGAATACCCGATTGACCGAACTGCTCGGTTGCCGTTATCCGATCATCCAGACCGCCATGGGCTGGGTCGCCGACCCGAAACTGGTGGCGGCCACGGGCAATGCCGGTGGCTTCGGTTTTCTCGCCGGGGCGACCATCGAACCGCAGCGGATGGAAGCGGCGATTATCGAGACCCGGCGCCTGACCGATCAGCCGTTCGGGGTGAATTTCCACATGTACCAGGCCAATGCCGGCGAGATCGTCGAGCTGGTGTTGCGCCACAAAGTCCGGGCGGTGAGCTACAGCCGTTCGCCCGGCAAGCAAATGATCAGTCGCCTGAAGGATGCCGGCGTGGTGTGCATTCCCACGGTCGGCGCGCTCAAGCATGCACAGAAAGCCGTGGAAATGGGTGCCGATGCGGTGACCGTGCAAGGCGGAGAGGGCGGTGGGCACACCGGTTCCGTGCCGACCTCGATGCTGCTGGATCAGGTGGTCAACGCCGTGTCGGTGCCGGTGGTGGCAGCCGGCGGTTTCAAGGACGGCAAGGGCCTGGTCTCGGCCCTGGCCTATGGTGCCGAGGGCATCGCCATGGGTACGCGCTTCCTGATGTGCGCCGACAGCCCGGTGCCCCAGGAAACGCTGGCGCGTTACCTCGCGGTCAAGGACCCGGCGGCGATCATCATCAGCCGTGCCATCGACGGCATGCCGCAACGGATGATCCGCAACGAATTGCTCAACCAGCTGGAAAACAGCGGCGGTCTCAAGCGCCTGTTGCTGGCGTTGCGCAGTGGCCTGGCTTACCGCCGCCACACGGGCATGAGCCTGACTCAGTTGCTCGGCAGTGCCTTGAAGATGCGCGGCGCCGGAGAGCTGACTGCCGCGCAAAGCATCATGGCCGCTAATGCGCCGATGGTGATCCAGAAAGCCATGGTCGACGGGCAACCGGCCGCGGGCGTATTGCCCGCCGGGCAGATCGCCGCATCCATCGACAGCTTGCCCAGCTGCGCCCAATTGATTGAACAGATCGTCCGCGACGCCGAAGCGCGCCTGGGCGAGCTGTGCCGCCGTGTGTCGTGAAGGAAAAAAGGCATGAAACCATTTAGCGTCAGCATCGATAACGGCATTGCCGAACTGGTCTTCAACCGGCCACCGGTCAACGCCTTCAACTGCCAGGGCTGGGCCGATATCGCCAGCGAAATCGAGGGCCTGGGCCGCCACAGCGACGTGCGGGTGATCGTGATCCGTGCCGAAGGTCGCGGCTTCTGCGCCGGGGTCGACATCAAGGAACTGGCCGCCGACGGCAACCTGATCGTCGCGGTGAACAAGGGCAACTACGACAGCTTCAAGGCCATCCACCGTAACCCGAAACCGGTGATCGTCGCCGTGCACGGCTTCGTGCTGGGTGGCGGCATCGGCATTTGCGGTGCCGCCGACATCATTGTCGCTGCCGAGTGCGCCACCTTCGGCGTGCCGGAAGTGGATCGCGGGGCCATGGGCGGCGGCGCGCATTTGCAGCGGCTGTTCCCGGTGCAGAAGGTCCGCCACATGTATTTCACCGGCGAGGCCATCGACGCCGCCGAGGCTTACCGCCTGGGCGCGGTGGAACGGGTGGTCAAGCGCGAAGACCTGCGTGAAGCCGCGTTGCAGATTGCCCGCACCATCGCCGCCAAGAGCCCCGGCATGATCAGCCTGGCCAAGGAAGCGCTGACCGGCATCGAAGACGGCAATCTGGAAGACAAATACCGCTGGGAGCAGGGCTTCACCCTCGAAGCCTACCGCTCACTGGACTCTCAGGAAGCACGCGACTCGTTCGTCGAGAAACGCGATGCCCGATTCAACGGCTGAAGGCATATTCATGGACCTGACCTATACCCCGGCCCAGCAGGCCTTTCGCGCCGAGGCGCGGACCTGGCTGGCGGCCAATGTACCGAGTGAACCGCTGCAATCGTTCGACACCGAACAGGGCTTTGCCGAACACCGTGCCTGGGAAGCAAAACTCAACGAAGGCCGATGGGGCATGGTCACCTGGCCGACCGAACTCGGCGGGCGCGGCTGCGACCTGATCGAGTGGCTGATTTTCGAAGAGGAATACTACCGTTCCGGGGCGCCGGCACGGGTCAACCAGAACGGCATCTTCCTGCTCGGCCCGACCCTGATGGAGTACGGCAGCGAAGAACAAAAGGCACGCTTTCTGCCGCGCATGGCCACCGGTGAAGACATCTGGGCCCAGGCCTGGTCCGAACCGGGTGCCGGCTCCGATATGGCGGCGATCCGCTCCAAGGCTGAACGGGTTGGCGACCACTACGTGATCAACGGCCAGAAAACCTGGTCGACCCGCGCGGTATGGGCCGATTGGGCGTTCGGCATTTTCCGTACCGACCCGCAGTCCCAGCGCCATAACGGGCTGACGTTCATCCTGCTGCCACTGAATACGCCAGGCATCACCGTGCGCCCGATTCCGCAACTCAACGGCCTGCCGGGCTTCGCCGAGATCTTCTTCGACGACGTCAAGGTGCCGCTGGAAAACGCCCTCGGTGGCGAAGGCATGGGCTGGCACGTGGCGATGTCCACCGCCGGTTTCGAACGCGGTTTGCTGCTGCGCTCACCGGCGCGCTTCCAGGAAACCGCCAGGCGTCTGGTGCAGTTGTACCTGGCCAACCGTGAGCAGGCCGACCGCGACCCGGCCATCGGCGAGGCGGTGATGCGTGCCTGGCTCGATGCCGAGGCCTACACCCTGGGCACCTACATGACCGCTTCGCAACTGGTGCAGGGCGGCAAGATCGGGCCGGAATCGTCGACCAACAAGATCTTCTGGTCCGAACTTGACCAGCGCATGCACGACACCGCCATGAGCATTCTCGGATTGCGCGGCGAGCTGCTGCCCCAAGCCCCGGCCGCCGGTGACGTCGGCCATTGGCTGGAAGGTTTCCTGTTTGCCCAGGCCGGGCCGATCTACGCCGGCACCAACGAGATCCAGCGCAACATCATCGCCGAACGCATGCTCGGCATGCCGCGTGCCTGAGGAATAGACCATGGACTTTAGTTTCAGCCGCGACCAACTGCTGTTTCAGGACAACGTCCGCAGCTTTCTGATCAACGAAGTCACCCCGGAACGCATTCGCGAACTGTGGCTCAGCGACAGCGGGCGCAGCGAGCGCCTGTGGGCCCAATTGGTCGAGCTGGGCCTGACCGCGCTGACCGTGCCCGAGGCGCAGGACGGCATGGGCATGAATGAGCTGGATTTCGTGCTGATTGCCCAGGAATGCGGTTACGCCGGCCTGCCCGAGCCGCTGGTGGACACCATGCTGGTCGGCGTGCCGTTGCTCGCTGCCCTCGACGGGCAACAGGCAACGCTCAAGCAATACTGGTTGTCGCGGGTCGCTGAGGGCAATGCGCGGCTGGCGGTCGGCGAGCCCGGTAACCCGCTGGTCAGTGATGCCCATGTTGCCGATCTGCTGTTGTTGGCCAATGGTGACGAAGTACATGCGCTGGAGCGCGATGCCGTGCGCCTGACCCGCAACGAGTCGGTCGACCCGAGCCGTCAGTTGTTCCAGGTCGAGTGGACGCCAACGCCCGCCACCTGCGTCGCAAGTGGTGAGCAAGGCCGGCGTTTGTGGGCGGCCGCCTTCAACCGTGGCGCCCTTGCCAGTGCCGCGCAATTGCTGGGGTTGGCCAAGCGCATGGTCGACCTGGCGGTGGACTACACCTTCGAGCGCAAACAGTTCGGCAAACCGGTCGGCTCGTTCCAGGCAGTCAAGCATCTGATGGCCAACGTCGCGGTGCAGATCGAGTTCGCCAAAGGCCCGCTGTACCGCGCCGCTTATGCGCTGGCCGAGCAGCAAGCGGGGCAGGACGTGCTGGTGTCCCACGCCAAGCTGGCCACGGCGGAAGCGGCCTTGCTCGCCGCGAAGAACACCATCCAGGCCCATGGCGCCATGGGGTACACCTGGGAAGTCGACTTGCACCTGTTCATGAAACGCGCCTGGGCGCTGGACAAGGTCTGGGGCGATCGCGGCCTGCACAAGGGGCGGATTCGCTCGTCCCTGTTCGATGGCGCTCCCGTGCTGGGTGCCGGCAGTACTTTCTGACGGCAACTGTAGTTGATACCGGTCAGTAATGGTGCCGTGAAACCTGTGGGAGCGGGCTTGCTCGCGAAGGCGGCATGGCAGGCAACATCATTTTTGAATGTGCCGGCGTCTTCGCGAGCAAGCCCGCTCCCACAGGTAATGCGGCGCTCCTACTGACGGGCATTGGCGAATGTGCCTGACTTCAACTGATTCCGAGGTAAACCATGCCTGAAGCCTATATTGTCGACGCCCTGCGTACGCCCACCGGGCGGCGCAAGGGTGGTCTGAGCCAGATTCACGCTGCCGACCTGGGCGCCCACGTATTGCGCGCGCTGGTCGAGCGCAATGACATTCCCGACGAGGATTACGACGACGTGATCTTCGGCTGTGTCGACACCATCGGCCCGCTGGCCGGTGACATCGCCCGCACCAGTTGGCTGGCCGCCGGCCTGTCGCAATCGGTGCCGGGTACCACCATTGATCGCCAGTGCGGTTCGTCCCAGCAAGCGGTGCACTTCGCCGCCCAGGCGGTGATGAGCGGCACTCAGGATGTGGTGGTTGCCGGTGGCGTGCAGACCATGACCCAGATCCCGATTTCCTCGGCCATGATCGCCGCCGAGCCCTTGGGTTTCAGCGATCCGTTCAGCGGTTCCGAGGGCTGGGTGCGGCGCTACGGTGCGCAACCACCGACCCAGTTCCGGTCGGCGCAGATGATCGCGGAAAAATGGGAACTGTCCCGGGCGCAGCTTGAAGCCTATTCGCTTGAGTCCCATCGACGTGCCTTGCAGGCCATCGAGCAAGGCCGCTTCAACCGCGAGATCGTGCCGCTGGCCGGTGTGCTGCATGACGAGACCCCGCGCCAGACCAGCCTGGAAAAAATGGCCGAGCTGGAATTTCTGTTCGGATGTGACCGGGTGACCGCCGCGGTATCCAGCCAGACCTGCGACGCGGCCAGCGCGATGCTGATCGTCTCGGAGGCGGCGCTCAAACGCTACGGCCTGACGCCACGGGCGCGTATCCATCACTTGAGCGTGCGCGCCGAAGACCCGGTCTGGATGCTCACCGCGCCGATCCCGGCCACGGCCTACGCACTCAAGCGTGCCGGCATGAAGCTCGAAGACATCGATCGAGTCGAGATCAACGAGGCCTTCGCTTCGGTGGCCATGGCCTGGTTGAAAGAGACTGGCTATCCCCACGAACAGACCAACGTCAACGGCGGCGCGATTGCCCTCGGCCATCCGCTGGGCGCCACCGGTACCCGCTTGATGTGCAGCCTGCTGCATGAGCTGGAGCGCAGTGGTGGTCGCTTCGGCCTGCAGACCATGTGCGAAGGCGGCGGCCAGGCCAACGTGACGATCATCGAACGTTTGTAAACCAGGATGCACACCGATCCTGTAGGAGCGAGCCGGCTCGCGATGGTCGTTAACGAATACGCGGGGTATCTGGATAACCGCGTCGTTCTTGAGTCCATCGCGAGCAGGCTCGCTCCTACAGAAGATTGTGTCGACCAGTGATGAATTTGAAGGATGTAGAACATGAAAATCTGTGAAAACCGTGTCGTCATCATCACCGGTGCCGGCGGTGGTCTGGGCCGGGCCTACGCACTGGCCTTCGCCGCTGAAGGCGCGAAAGTGGTGGTCAACGACATCAACCGCGACGCGGCGCTCGCCGTGGTCGGCGAAATCCTCGGGCAGGGCGGCAGTGCCGTGGCCAACAGCGACGACATCACCCGCTATGACTCGGCGGGGCTGATCGTGCGTCAGGCCATCGAAACCTTCGGCGACCTGAACGTGGTGGTCAACAACGCCGGCATCTGCCGCGACCGCATGTTCGCCAGCCTCAGCGAAGCCGACTGGGATGCCGTAGTGGCGGTGCACCTGAAGGGCCACTTCTGCATTTCCAGCCACGCCGTGAAGTACTGGCGAGAGCAGGCCAAGGGCGGCGCCAGGGTCGATGCGCGGATCATCAACACCAGTTCCGGCGCGGGTTTGCAGGGCTCCATCGGCCAGTCCAACTACGCGGCGGCCAAGGGTGGTATTGCTTCGCTGACGCTGGTGCAGGCGGCTGAACTGCGCCGCTACGGGATCACCGCCAATGCCCTGGCGCCGGCCGCGCGCACCGGCATGACCGAGCAAGTGTTCGCCGACACCATGAAAAAGCCTGAAGAGGGCTTCGATTACTTCGCCCCGGAAAATGTTGCGCCGCTGGTGGTGTGGCTCGGCTCCGAGGCTTCCGCCGAGGTGACCGGGCAGATGTTCGAAGTCGAGGGCGGCAAGTTGTCGATCGCCGATGGCTGGCGCCGTGGTCCGCAACTGGATCGCCAGGGCCGCTGGGCGGTCGGCGAGATGGGCGAAGCCGTCGCACAGCTGGTGGCTCAGGCCGTTCCGGCGGCCAAAGTTTACGGCAGCTGAAAAAGACCGGTCTCGAAAGGCCCGTGCATGGCTATAATCGGCCCCTGATAGCGATCACCTGTAGGAGCGAGCTTGCTCGCGATGGACTCCAGCGCAACGCGTTTATTCAGACTGGGCGCGTTATCGTTAACGTCCATCGCGAGCAAGCTCGCTCCTACAGATGACCCATGTTCCCTCCAGATGAGACCTGCCATGACCATTTCCCTGTACGACGCTTCCGTGCCTGTTTTCCAGCAAATGCTCAACGCCCTGAGCGATGTACTGAAAAAGGCCGAGGCTCATGCCACCGAAAAAAACATCGACCCTAACGCACTCCTGCAGGCGCGCCTGTTCCCGGACATGTTCCCGCTGGTGCGTCAGGTGCAGATCGCCGTTGATTTCAGCAAGGGCGTTAGCGGTCGTCTGGCTGAGGTCGAGTTGCCGAAGTACGACGACAGCGAAACCACCTTCGCCGAACTGCAAGCGTTGATTGCCAAGGCACTGGCCTTCATCGGCTCGATCGAGCCGGAGCAGATCAACGGCAAGGAAGGCATCGAGATCGTCACCCGTCCGGGCACGCCTAAAGAGAAACGCTTCACCGGTCAGGCCTACCTGCTGACCTACGGCCTGCCGCAGTTCTTCTTCCATGTCACCACCACTTACGCACTGCTGCGCCACAACGGCGTGGAAGTGGGCAAGCGCGACTACATGGGCGCGTTCTAAACCGTCCAGGTACAAAAAAGCCCGCCAAGGTTCGCGCCTTGGCGGGCTTTTCGTTACTGATCATTTTTCAGGTACTCCGCTGGACCTGTGGGAGCGGGCTTGCTCGCGAAGAGGCTGTCAGTTTCAACATCAACATCGACTGATAAACCGCTTTCGCGAGCAAGCCCGCTCCCACAGGGAGATGTGTCAGGCCAGGCGCTCGGCTTTTTGCTCTTCGCCCAGGCAGGCCGCCGCGGTGAACAGCACATCGGTAGACGAGTTCAGTGCAGTTTCGGCCGAATCCTGCAACACGCCGATGATGAAACCGACCGCCACCACCTGCATGGCGATTTCGCTCGGAATGCCGAACAGGCTACACGCCAGCGGAATCAGCAATAGCGACCCACCGGCCACACCCGAAGCACCGCAGGCGCAGATCGCTGCAACGACACTCAGCAGGATCGCGGTCGGGATGTCCACGGCGATGCCCAGGGTATGCACGGCTGCCAGGGTCAGCACGGTAATGGTGATCGCCGCACCGGCCATGTTGATGGTCGCGCCCAGCGGGATCGACACCGAATAGGTGTCTTCATGCAGGCCCAGTCGCTTGCTCAACTCCAGGTTGACCGGAATGTTCGCCGCCGAGCTGCGGGTGAAGAACGCGGTGATGCCGCTCTCGCGAAGGCAGGTCAGGACCAGCGGGTACGGGTTGCGGCGCAGTTTCCAGAAGACAATGATCGGGTTCATCACCAGCGCCACGAACAACATGCAGCCCAGCAGCACGGCCAGCAGGTGCGCGTAGCCGATCAGGGCGCCGAAGCCGGAGATGGCGAGCGTCGAGGCCACCAGGCCAAAGATGCCCAGCGGGGCGAAGCTGATCACCAGACGCACGATCACCGTCACGCCGTTGGACAAGTCACCGAGCACTTCACGGGTGGTGTCGCCGGCATGGCGGATGGCAATGCCCATGCCGATGGCCCACGCCAGAATGCCGATGAAATTGGCGTTCATCAGTGCGCTGACCGGATTATCCACCACGCTGAGCAACAGGCTTTGCAGCACTTCGCCAATCCCGCCCGGTGCAGTCACGGCAACGTCCTGGGTCGACAGTGCCAGGCTCGACGGGAACATCATGCTGACAACCACCGCGACGACGGCGGCGGCGAAAGTACCCAGCAGATACAAGAACAGAATCGGTCGGATGTGGGTTTCCTGACCGTGTTTATGGTTGGCAATCGACGCCATGACCAGCACAAACACCAGGATCGGTGCGACCGCTTTCAGCGCAGAGACAAACACTTTGCCGATGAATGCCGTGGACCTGGCCACGTCGGGGGCAAACAGGGCCAGGGCAATACCGGCGATCAGGCCGATCAGGATCTGCGTGACCAGGCTCAAGCGTTTCAGGCGTTGCAATAGGGAAGGGGATGAAGCGGTCATAAAACGGCATCTCTGATTTTTTAGGTGCAGGGTTTCGCAGGTGTGCAGCAACGAACAGGGCAGGCCGCAGGCAGGAAACCGAAAAGGGAATACTGGGTGTACGTTTTCAAGGGCGCGGACTTTATCACGGGCAGGCACGATCTTTCAGACCTGTGACGAACTGCCACCATGGCATTCAACGAGATAGGCAGGTTCGTGCAACCGCGTTTGGAAACACTCTGTTAAGATTCGCCATCCTCATTTTCATGTCTGCCAGTGGGCCTTCGGGTCATCGCTGGTGTCGTCGTTTTTTCTGGAGTTCTGCATGCTGTTGCCCATTCTTCTGTTGTCTGCCGCCGGTTTCACGGTGCTGACCACGGAATTCATCATCGTTGGCCTGCTACCGGCCATCGCCCGCGACCTGGACGTCAGCATCCCGCAAGCGGGTTTGCTGGTGACGCTGTTCGCCTTCACCGTGGCCGCGTTCGGGCCGTTCCTGACGGCGTACTTCGCCCGCTTCGAGCGCCGCAAGCTGTTCATTTCGGTGCTGATCATGTTTGGCCTGGCCAACACACTGGCGGCGCTGGCGCCGAACATCTGGGTGATGGCGTTTGCCCGGTTGATCCCGGCGCTGGGGCTGCCGGTGTTCTGGGCGCTGGCCAGTGAAACGGCGGTGGACATCGTCGGGCCGGATTACGCCGGTCGCGCCATCGCCAAGATCGGCTTCGGCATCGTTTGCGCCACGGTGTTCGGCATTCCGGTGGGCACGCTGATTTCCGATGCGTTCGGCTGGCGCAGTGCCTTTGCCATTCTGGCGGTCATCGCTTTTGCCAAGGCGTTGCTGCTGTTTATCTACCTGCCCAAGACCCATCTGCACCAGCATCAGGTGAGCCTGCTGTCGCAGTTCAAGATCCTGCGCAGCCCGCTGATGCTCGGTCACGTGCTGCTGTCGGTGGTGGTGTTCAGCGGTATGTTCACCGCCTACACCTACCTGGCCGACATCCTCGAACGCCTGGCCGGTTTCAATGGCACGGTGGTCGGCTGGTGCCTGATGGGCTTCGGCGCGGTCGGGCTGATTGGCAACTCCCTGGGCGGCAGGGCGGTGGATCGTCATCCGCTGATGGCGTCGATGATGTTCTGCGCGTTCATGATTGCCGGCTTGGTGGCGCTGGTGCCGAACATTCATTCGCCGCTCGGTCTGGCGGCGGCGATGGGCATCTGGGGCGTGACCCAGGCAGCGTTGTTCCTGGTCAGCCATGTGCGCCTGATGAAAGCTGCGCCCGAGGCGCCGGCGTTTGCCGCGTCGCTGAACATCGCCGGGGCCAACCTCGGGATCGGCCTGGGCGCGATGATCGGCGGCCGGGTGATCGACAGCGTCGGCCTGCAAGGTCTGGGTTTCGCCGCGGCGGCTTTTATCCTCGCCTCGATCCTGTTGGCCATTGCGCTGATGACGTTCAAGCCCCGGGAAGTCTGCGCCTGATCGTTTTAAATCGCGGTAAACAGTTCGCGTCGGGCACCTTCGGTAATGGCAACAATGCCGGGGTGCCTGACCTTGCGTTCCACTGAGATGGCATAGAACGACTCGCTCACGGCGTCGGTCTGGCCGATCACCTCCACGCCATATTGGCGTTGCACTTCATCGGCAATCACGCTCGGGCCGATGAAGATCCCGCTGCCGGATTGGCCGAAGGCCTGCATCAGGGCGCTGTCGTCGAACTCGCCGATAATCTGCGGCTGGACCTGCTGCTCGGCGAACCAGCGCTGCAAACGGCTGCGCACCACGGTTTCCGGGCCGGGAATCAGCAGTGGCGCACCGTGCAGGTTGCGCGGGAAGTCCCGGCCGTAACGTGCCGCCAGCTCAGGGGTGGCGAAGAAGCTGATCCCGCATTCACCGAGTTTCTGGCTGTAGCCCTTGATGTCCAGGTGCGACGGCATGGGGCTGTCGGAAATCACCAGGTCCAGGCGCTGGATCGCCAGGTCGGCCAACAAACGTTCAAGCTTGTCTTCACGGCAGGTGATGCGCAGCGGTTCGCTCAGCTCCATGGTCGGTGCGATCAGGCGGTAGACGATGGATTTGGGCACCACGTCGGCCACGCCGACGCGAAACAGAATCTGCTGTTCATTGGGTTGTGCCCGCAGCATCAGTTCCAGCTCGCCACCCAGCTGAAACATTTGCTCGGCGTAGGGCAGTGCCTGGCGTCCGGCCTCGGTCAGTTCGAGTTGCCGCCCGACGCGCCGGAACAATTCGATGCCAAAGGTCTGTTCCAGCAATGAAATCTGCCCGCTGATGGTTTGTGGCGTGAGGTTCAGTTGCTCGCAGGCGCGCACGATGCTGCCGGTCTTGGCCACCACCCAGAAGTAATGCAATTGCCGATAGTTGAGCATGATGATCTACAGTTCGTAAAAATCGAAGTATAACCGCTGAAAATACGAATTTTCCTGAAGTATTCACTTCCCTAGAATGCATCGTTATCAACGGGCCATCGTTCAGGTCCCGTTTGTTCTATCGAGGAAAGCATCATGAAGCTGAAAACCACGGCACTGTTGATCACGTCTTTACTGGTACTGGCCGGTTGCGACCAGGCCGAGAAAAGCGCGCAGCAGTTGATGGGCAAGGCCGCCGAAAGCGCCAAACAGGCAATTGACGATACCCACAAGGCCGCCGAGCAGGCGCTCAGTGACGCCACCAGCGGGTTGATCAGTAAAAAAGAATCAGCGGAACAAGAATCGGAAAAAACCGAATCTTCCTCCCAGGAAATCTAAACCGTATTACAACGAGTCAGGACTGACCCATGGACTACCTTTTACAACTTGCCGCCAGCCCCACCGCCTGGGTCGCCCTGGCCACCCTGATCGTGATGGAAATCGTGCTCGGCATCGATAACCTGATCTTTATCTCGATCCTGACCAACAAGCTGCCCTTGCACAATCGTCAGAGGGCACGACGCATCGGTATCGGCATGGCGTTGATCCTGCGTCTGGGCTTGCTGAGCACCATCGCGTTCATCGTTCAGTTGACCGCGCCGGTGATCGAGATTCTCGGCCACGCGTTCTCCTGGAAAGACATGATCCTGATCGCCGGTGGCCTGTTCCTGTTGTGGAAGGCGACCACCGAGATCCATCACAGCATGGACCCGGCCCCGGAAGATCCGAAATCGGCGACCTCGACGGTGACCCTGGGCTTTGCTGCGGCGATCGGTCAGATCCTGATGCTGGACATGGTGTTTTCCATCGACAGCATCATTACCGCTGTCGGCATGACCGAGCATTTGCCGATCATGGTCATCGCGGTGGTGGTGTCGGTGTTGGTGATGTTGTTGGCGGCTGATCCGCTGGCCAAATTCATCAACGACAACCCGACGGTGGTGATGCTGGCCCTGGGCTTCCTGATCATGATCGGCATGACGCTGATCGCCGAAGGCTTCGGCGCCCACGTACCGAAAGGCTACGTCTATGCGGCCATGGCATTCTCGGCTTCGATCGAGGTGTTGAACATGATGTCCCGCCGGGCCAGAGCGAAGCGTTTAGTCGCTGAGGCCTGACCGTCGCTGAAAGATACGGCCGCCTGAACTCCCGGGAGTGCAGGCGGCCGTTTTTATTGGTGTCGGGTAAGCGTGTTTGTCAGTGAGCGTTGGCGTGTTTGCGCTGCGTCTCGTGCGCTTTGGGCGCAGGTGCGGGTTGAACCGGGTGATGGTGGCGGCGAGTAATGCGCAGCACGCCCCACAGCATGGCGGCGGCTACCGCCAGCCAGCTGCAAATCAACATCGCAATGATCATGGCCAGGCTCATCTGTGCCTCCTCTTTGCCCTGCTGCGGGCACACACGCTTCGCTGTCGTCCCTTCAGAAAACAGTCTAGCCGCTGCTGTATTTCAGGCTATTGACCGAAAGTCGGCAGTCATCAACCAGTTCGCTCTATCGAATGCACTCGACTGCCGTTTAAAGCTATACCGAAGCGGCGCGGCGACCTATGATCGACGACCAAGCCGGGAATCGGATTGCCTGGCGTCTGAACCTGAACAAGAGAGAGATGATGGTGCGGGTATTTTCTCGAATTTTGTCGGCCATGCTGATAGCCGGTTGCGTGGCGGGTCTGGCGGGCTGTGCCGGGAGCGTTGCGCCCGAGATCAAGCGATTGCCGGAGCGAGTCGAGCTCAGCGGCCGATTTTACCGCGGCGATGCGTATCAAAGCGGGCCGCAGGTGTTGGCCAGCATGCTGTCCCAGCAGGGCATCGTGATCACCCCGGGTTTGCTCGAAAAACCCTTGCATTTGCCAGGTGGTGAAGCTCAGTTGCAACAGAATATGCAGAACCTGGCGCGCGAGTACGGGATGCTCGTTTATCCCCTCGACAGCAACCTTGCGGCCTTGTTGACGCAAGTCGCCGCCGGTTATCCGGTGATGGTGCGCTTTACTGAAGGCTCGGCCATGTGGGCCGAGCCGCGTTACGCCATTCTGGCCGGCTACAACCGCCAGAAGCAGACGGTGCTGTTGCGGGCCGGGATGGATCGCCGCGAACTGATGAGCTTCAGCTCCTTCGAGTCGGCGTTCAAGGGCGCCGGCGGTTGGGCCGTGCTTATCCAGAATCCGACACAGATCCCGGCTCAGGTCGATCAGCAACGCTGGCTCAAGGCTGCCAACGATCTGGCTCAGGCCGGTCAGGAGCAGGCCGCCGCCAAGGCGAAAAAAGCCTTGGCCGCGCACTAAGTCCGTTTGTCACCCGGCGGGCACCTTCGCTCGTCGCCAGCCTCCAATTCTTATGGGCCCGCAACATTATCCGGGCCGAGATCAGGAGGCACCGATGGCTCATTCCACAACGCCCGACGGTCCGCACTCGTCCGAACATTCGTCTGGCAATGAGCTGGGTTTCGACCCCGATTCCCCGGACCTTGCCGATCCACAGGTCGACCCCATCGGGCCTGCCAAGGCACCGAGGGACGTGAAACCGGGTGACAATCCCAAGGCTCCGGCAAAGCCCTATGATCCACTGGGTAATCTGAAGCCTTAGGTCCAATGGAGGTGCGTATGTCCACTGATTCCAGTTTCGACGACAAACGTCCGGAAACTGTCCCCACAACTCCCGAAAATAGCACCGACCCGGTGATGGATCCCGACAGCCCGTTGAGGGATCCTCTGGCGCGGCCAACGACGCCGAAGGGGTGGCGGGATCCGAGTACCGGTGATGGCATTCCGGATGACGACCAGATGCCGTTGCCCAACGATTAAGTGTCAGGCGAAAAAAAGCCCCGAATGATCGGGGCTTTTCGTGGGTTGCCGCTTTGTTACTTCGAGGCTTCAACCACACCGCTTTGGCGGTGCTTGAGGTTTTTATCCGATTTGTATTGCAAGGCAACCGACGGCACGGTCGCGCCCTTGCCGGTTTCAACCCAGTTGCGGATGCGCGTGGCATCGGCAAAGTGGGTGTATTTGCCGTAGGCGTCGAGGATCACCAGCGTAACCGGGCGGTTGCCCATGTGCGTCACCAGTACCAGGCAGTGGCCTGCTTCGTTGGTGAAGCCGGTTTTCGTCAACTCGATGTTCCAGTTCGGCTTGCCGATCAAATGGTCGGTGTTGCGAAAGCCCAGGCTGTAGTTGGGTTTACGGAACGATACGGTTTTTTCCTTGGTGGTACTCAATTCGGTCAGCAACGGATACTTGTGTGCGGCGACCAGCAGTTTGCTCAGGTCGCGGGCGGTGGATACGTTGCGCGGCGAGAGACCGGTCGGCTCGACGAAGTGCGTGTTGGTCATGCCCAGCGCCCTGGCCTTGGCATTCATCGCGGCAATGAACGCGGCGTAGCCACCCGGATAGTGGTGCGCCAGACTGGCGGCGGCGCGGTTTTCCGAAGACATCAATGCAATCAGCAGCATTTCCCGGCGCGGCATTTCGCTGTTGAGCTTGACCCTGGAGAACACACCTTTCATTTCTGGCGTGTCGCTGATGTTGATATTGATGTATTCGTCCATGTTCTGGCGGGCTTCAACCACCACCAGGCCCGTCATCAGCTTGCTGACCGACGCGATCGGAACGACCACGTCAGGATTGCTGGCGTAGATGACTTTATTGGTCTGTAGATCCATGAGTAGGGCGCTGCCGGAGGCGATCTTGAGATGTGCGGTATCTCGAGGTGCAGCCGTGGTGTCGCCAGCGCTGGCAACAGGCGTGATGAAAGTCCCTGTAACTGCAAAAAATAGGCTCAGGATGGAAAGACGGATTTTCACGCTGGCAGACTCGTAAAGTGTTGATAAGCCGTTCTGTAACGGGCTATTTCGTAAAAGCGCGACATTCTGGAGTATGGCTGAATAACTGTCGATGGTTGTTCAAGTAACAGGCGAAAGTCCTGAGAAACATGAAAAAAAAGTCATTTTCCGGCGGGCGGTCGAGGGTTTTTCACAGGCCAAAAAAACCCCGCCAGTGGCGGGGTTCCTTGACTCGCTGTGAGCGTGCGCGTTGAAGCTTAGCCGTGCAGGGTTTCAGCGGCGTACAGGGTGTTTTCCAGCAGGCAGGCGCGGGTCATCGGGCCAACGCCACCGGGTACCGGGGTGATCCAGCCGGCGCGGGGCAGGGCGGTTTCATAGATCACGTCACCGACCAGTTTGCCGTCGTCCTGACGGTTGATGCCGACATCGATCACGATCGCGCCTTCCTTGATCCATTCGCCCTTGACCAGGCCCGGCTTGCCGGCGGCGACAACGACCAGGTCCGCACGGCCGACATGACCGGCCAGGTCCTTGGTAAAGCGGTGGGTGACCGTCACGGTGCAGCCGGCCAGCAGCAATTCCATCGCCATCGGGCGGCCAACGATATTGGACGCGCCGACAACCACGGCATTCATCCCGTAGAGATCGGCACCGGTGCTTTCCAGCAGGGTCATGATGCCTTTGGGGGTGCATGGGCGCAGCAACGGGATACGTTGGGCCAGGCGACCGACGTTATAAGGATGGAACCCGTCGACGTCTTTATCCGGACGAATGCGCTCCAGCAGCCGGGAGGCGTCCAGGTGTTCGGGAAGCGGAAGCTGAAGCAGAACGCCGTCGATTGCAGGATCGTCGTTCAGGCGATCGATCAGCTCGGTCAGCGCTTCTTGAGTGGTTTCGGAAGGCAGGTCATAAGCTTGGGATAGAAAGCCGACCTCTTCACAGTCTTTACGCTTGTGCGAGACATAAACCTGAGAGGCAGGATCGCTGCCGACCAGGATCACCGCAAGGCCGGGCGTGCGCAGGCCTTGCTGGCGACGCTCGGTGACACGTTGGGCGATCTGCTGGCGCAGGCTGGCGGCGATCGATTTGCCGTCGATTAGTTGTGCAGTCATTGCGCGTGATTAACCATCGAGAGGGGAAAAAAAGAGAACGCATTCTCGCATGTCATGCGGTGAGGGCAAAGGCGCTTGGTCTGCAAATTCCCCTAACTCCTTTAATTAAATGAATTTTTTTTAAAAAGGATTTGACGACCTTCGGGGGGCTCTATACTATTCGTCGCACTTGTCGGGCACAGCCTAGCACTGGTTAGGAAGGTTGAGCGGAATTACGGTTCTGCGAGACTGGAAAGCACTTAGTTTGTAGTCCTCCAAGGTTACAGCTAACAAGGCGCCCGTAGCTCAGCTGGATAGAGCATCCGCCTTCTAAGCGGATGGTCGCAGGTTCGAGTCCTGCCGGGTGCGCCATTAGGCAGCTTTGGCACAAGTAGCGCAATATGGTGGGCGTAGCTCAGTTGGTAGAGCACGGGATTGTGACTCCCGTTGTCGTGGGTTCGATCCCCATCGTCCACCCCATATTTCGAAAGGCGCCAGATTAACAGTCTGGCGCCTTTGCTTTAAAAGGCTTCATCCGCGGATGTGGTGGAATTGGTAGACACACTGGATTTAGGTTCCAGCGCCGCGAGGCGTAAGAGTTCGAGTCTCTTCATCCGCACCAAATAAAGCTTCACTCAGGTTGTTGGCCTGGCTGGAGCTTCATAAAGAAGTTGTTTGGCTTCTTTAACAGGCAATATGGTGGGCGTAGCTCAGTTGGTAGAGCACGGGATTGTGACTCCCGTTGTCGTGGGTTCGATCCCCATCGTCCACCCCATATTTCGAAAGGCGCCAGATTGAAAAGTCTGGCGCCTTTTTTGTTTCAGCGGCCGCAGGTTCAGGGTCGCAGGGGCAGGGCGTTTCGTCGTATTTATGTTTCTCGATGATGCTGTCCTGCCCGCCGGCCTTGCTTGCGAGATCGGCTGTCAGGGGGATGACTGGCGACCTCTTCAATATATGAAAAGGTCGGCGCAGAGCCCTGGCGTGATTGGCTGTATTTGCCATCGGG
This sequence comes from Pseudomonas sp. WT-JTC, assembly GCF_056711565.1. Lineage (NCBI taxonomy): Bacteria > Pseudomonadati > Pseudomonadota > Gammaproteobacteria > Pseudomonadales > Pseudomonadaceae > Pseudomonas > Pseudomonas sp. WT-JTC. Next base: position 4,475,298 of record NZ_CM160042.1, on the reverse strand, counting down.
GCGAGGTGCATTCGTGCATTCGCACCTATAAATTGCCTGCTGCTTTTTTACCCGTTTTCAGTAGGGTGACTTCTTGAGTTTGACCCACTAGAATGCATGCCCTTGATTCTGGGGTCGGAAACGGCCGGCTAACGTCTGTGCAACGAGGAATATCCATGCAAGTTTCTGTTGAAAATACTACTGCTCTTGAGCGCCGCATGAGCGTCACCGTGCCGGCTGAGCGCATCGAGAGCCAGGTCAACAAGCGTCTGCAGCAGACCGCCCAAAAGGCCAAGATTGCTGGCTTCCGTCCAGGCAAGGTGCCAATGAGCGAAATCAAGCGCCGTTTCGGTGCCGATGCTCGTCAGGAAGCCGTAGGCGACGTGATCCAGTCTTCCTTCTACGAAGCTGTGGTTGAGCAGAAGCTGAACCCGGCTGGTCAGCCTTCGATCGAGCCAAAGTCCCTGGAAGCTGGCAAGGACCTGGAATACGTAGCTGTATTCGAAGTGTTCCCTGAGTTCACCGTTGCCGGTTTCGAAGGTATCACCGTCGAGCGCCTGAGCGCTGACGTGGCTGATGCCGATCTGGACAAGATGCTGGAAATCCTGCGCAAGCAGAACACCCGTTTCGAAGTGGCCGATCGTGCTGCCCAGAACGAAGACCAGCTGAACATCGATTTCGTCGGCAAGGTCGACGGTGAAGTGTTCGCTGGCGGTTCCGCCAAGGGTACTCAGCTGGTTCTGGGTTCCGGTCGCATGATCCCTGGCTTCGAAGACGGTCTGGTTGGTGCTAAAGCTGGTGAAGAGCGCGTTCTGAACCTGACCTTCCCAGAGGACTATCAGAATCTGGACCTGGCTGGCAAAACCGCCGAGTTCACCGTGACTGTAAACTCCGTTTCCGAGCCAAAACTGCCAGAACTGACCGAAGAGTTCTTCGCTCAATTCGGCATCAAGGAAACCGGTCTGGAAGGTTTCCGTACCGAAGTTCGCAAGAACATGGAGCGTGAACTGCGTCAGGCGATCAAATCCAAGGTCAAGAATCAGGTAATGGACGGTCTGCTGGCCACCAACCCGATTGAAGTGCCAAAGGCTCTGCTGTCCAACGAAGTTGACCGTCTGCGCGTGCAGGCTGTTCAGCAGTTCGGCGGCAACATCAAGCCAGACCAACTGCCGGCCGAGCTGTTCGAAGAGCAAGCCAAGCGTCGCGTAGTGCTGGGCCTGATCGTGGCAGAAGTGGTCAAGCAATTCGACCTCAAGCCAGATGAAGCCCGCGTTCGCGAGATGATTCAGGAAATGGCTTCGGCCTACCAGGAGCCTGAGCAAGTTGTGTCCTGGTACTACAAAAACGACCAGCAACTGAACGAAGTTCGTTCGGTTGTGCTGGAAGAGCAAGTTGTGGATACTGTTCTGCAGAAAGCTAGCGTGACCGACAAATCGGTCTCTTACGAAGAAGCGGTCAAGCCGGTAGAAGCTCCACAAGCCGACTGATCACTTTTGCGGTAAGAAGCAAACACCATAAGCCAGCCTTCGTGCTGGCTTATGCGTATTCAAGACATAACTATTTGGGAGTGACTGCAGAGCATGTTCCGTAATTCGTATATTCAGCAGAACTCTGATATCCAGGCCGCAGGCGGCCTGGTCCCGATGGTTGTCGAGCAGTCCGCTCGTGGCGAGCGCGCCTACGACATCTACTCGCGCCTCCTCAAGGAGCGAGTGATCTTTCTGGTTGGCCCGGTAGAGGACTACATGGCCAACCTGATCTGTGCGCAACTGCTGTTCCTTGAAGCGGAAAACCCGGACAAGGACATCCATCTCTATATCAACTCCCCGGGCGGTTCGGTGACGGCGGGCATGTCGATCTACGACACCATGCAGTTCATCAAACCCAACGTGTCGACCACCTGCATCGGTCAGGCGTGCAGCATGGGCGCGTTTCTGCTGACGGCCGGTGCCCCTGGCAAGCGTTACTGCTTGCCGAACTCGCGTGTGATGATTCACCAGCCGCTGGGCGGTTTCCAGGGCCAGGCGTCGGATATCGAAATCCATGCCAAGGAAATCCTGTTTATCCGCGAGCGTCTCAACACGCTGATGGCCAAGCATAGCGGGCGCACCCTTGAAGAAATCGAGCGCGATACCAACCGCGATAATTTCATGAGTGCAGATGCTGCACGTGAGTACGGCTTGATCGACGAAGTGATCAGCCAGCGCCCTGTTTAAAATAAGCAGCTCAAAACAGGCTTGGTCGGCGGGTCCGACACCAGCGGGCTTGAAAAAGCCCGCAATAGCCTTCATCTTGTGTTGCAAGCCTATCGGATTTGGATCGAACGAATGACTGACACCCGCAACGGCGAGGACAACGGCAAGCTGCTCTATTGCTCCTTCTGTGGCAAAAGCCAGCATGAAGTACGCAAATTGATTGCCGGCCCCTCGGTCTTTATCTGCGACGAGTGCGTCGACCTGTGCAATGACATCATCCGCGAGGAGGTGCAGGAAGCACAGGCCGAAAGCAGCGCGCATAAATTGCCTTCGCCTAAAGAAATCAGCGGCATCCTCGATCAGTATGTGATTGGTCAGGAGCGAGCGAAAAAGGTTCTGGCCGTAGCGGTGTACAACCACTACAAACGCCTGAATCAGCGTGACAAAAAGAATGACGACGTCGAACTCGGCAAGAGCAACATCCTGCTGATCGGCCCGACAGGCTCGGGTAAAACCCTGCTTGCCGAAACACTGGCCCGCTTGCTGAACGTTCCGTTCACCATCGCTGACGCAACCACTCTCACCGAGGCGGGTTACGTGGGTGAAGATGTCGAGAACATCATTCAGAAGCTGCTGCAGAAATGCGATTACGACGTAGAAAAAGCCCAGATGGGCATTGTCTACATCGATGAAATCGACAAGATTTCGCGCAAGTCTGACAACCCGTCGATCACCCGGGACGTTTCCGGTGAAGGCGTGCAGCAGGCCCTGCTCAAGTTGATCGAAGGCACGGTCGCTTCGGTTCCGCCTCAAGGTGGTCGCAAGCATCCGCAGCAGGAATTCCTGCAGGTCGACACCCGTAACATCCTGTTCATCTGCGGCGGTGCATTTTCCGGTCTGGAAAAGGTTATTCAAAACCGTTCCACCAAGGGCGGCATCGGTTTCAGTGCCGAAGTGCGCAGCAAGGAAGAGGGCAAGAAAGTCGGTGAATCCCTGCGTGAAGTCGAGCCTGACGATCTGGTCAAGTTCGGTCTGATCCCGGAATTCGTCGGTCGTCTGCCGGTACTTGCCACGCTGGACGAGCTTGACGAGGCTGCGTTGATGCAGATCCTCACCGAGCCGAAAAATGCCCTGACCAAGCAGTATGCCAAGCTGTTCGAGATGGAAGGCGTTGATCTGGAGTTCCGTTCCGACGCTCTGAAATCGGTCGCCAAGCGTGCCCTGGAGCGTAAAACCGGTGCCCGTGGCCTGCGTTCGATTCTCGAAGGTGTATTGCTCGACACTATGTATGAAATCCCCTCGCAATCCGAGGTGAGCAAAGTAGTGATCGATGAAAGCGTGATAGAAGGCAAGTCCAAGCCACTGTATATCTATGAAAACAGTGAGCCGACCGCCAAGGCCGCGCCAGACGCTTAAGCGTCACGTAGCTCGAATAAAGAAGGGGCCTTCGGGCCCCTTTGCTTTTTGCGGGTTTTAACACTGTCTTTGTGCTTGTTTTTTTTCAAGGCAGCCCCCATCTTGGTTTCAAGCTTACTTCCATCTGTTTACGGCCTTATGGCCGCCGTAGAGGCGAAATCATGAAGACAACCATCGAATTGCCTCTCCTGCCATTGCGTGATGTCGTGGTTTATCCGCACATGGTTATCCCGCTGTTCGTGGGGCGCGAGAAATCCATCGAAGCCCTCGAGGCTGCGATGACGGGTGACAAGCAGATTCTTCTGCTGGCCCAGAGAAACCCGGCTGACGACGATCCCGGTGAAGATGCCCTGTATCGCGTAGGTACAATTGCTACCGTTCTGCAGCTGCTGAAGCTGCCTGACGGCACGGTCAAGGTTCTGGTCGAAGGTGAGCAGCGGGGCGCCGTTGAGCGCTTCAGCGAAGTAGACGGCCACTGCCGTGCCGAAATCTCCCTGATCGACGAAGTCGACGCGCCAGAGCGCGAGTCGGAAGTGTTCGTGCGCAGCCTGTTGTCGCAGTTCGAGCAATATGTGCAGTTGGGCAAAAAAGTCCCGGCTGAAGTCCTGTCGTCGCTCAACAGCATCGACGAGCCGGGCCGCCTGGTGGACACCATGGCCGCGCACATGGCCCTGAAGATCGAGCAGAAGCAGGAAATCCTCGAAATCATCGATTTGTCGGCCCGTGTCGAGCACGTTCTGGCGTTGCTGGATGCCGAGATCGATCTGCTGCAAGTCGAGAAACGCATTCGCGGCCGCGTCAAAAAACAAATGGAGCGCAGTCAGCGCGAGTACTACCTGAATGAGCAAATGAAGGCCATTCAGAAAGAGCTCGGCGACAGCGACGAAGGTCACAACGAAGTCGAAGAGCTGAAAAAGCGTATCGATGCCGCCGGCCTGCCGAAAGACGCGCTGGCCAAGGCGACGGCCGAGCTGAACAAGCTCAAGCAGATGTCGCCAATGTCCGCGGAAGCGACCGTGGTGCGTTCGTACATCGACTGGCTGGTGCAAGTGCCGTGGAAGGCCCAGAGCAAGGTGCGCCTGGACCTGGCGCGCGCCGAAGACATTCTGGATGCCGACCACTATGGCCTGGAAGAGGTCAAGGAGCGCATCCTCGAATACCTCGCCGTGCAAAAGCGCGTGAAGAAAATTCGTGGTCCGGTGCTGTGCCTGGTCGGTCCTCCAGGGGTGGGTAAAACGTCCCTGGCGGAGTCGATCGCTCACGCCACCAACCGCAAATTCGTACGCATGGCCCTCGGTGGCGTGCGGGACGAAGCGGAAATTCGTGGTCATCGCCGTACTTACATCGGTTCGATGCCAGGAAGATTGATTCAAAAGATGACAAAAGTGGGTGTCCGCAATCCGCTGTTCCTGCTCGATGAAATCGACAAGATGGGCAGCGACATGCGTGGCGATCCGGCATCGGCGTTGCTGGAAGTGCTCGATCCAGAGCAGAACCACAACTTCAACGATCACTATCTGGAAGTCGATTACGACCTGTCCGATGTGATGTTCCTGTGCACCTCGAACTCGATGAACATCCCGCCGGCGTTGCTGGACCGGATGGAAGTGATCCGTCTGCCGGGCTACACCGAAGACGAGAAGATCAACATCGCCGTCAAATACCTTTCGCCAAAGCAGATTGCTGCCAACGGCCTGAAGAAAGGCGAGCTGGAGTTTGACGCAGAAGCGATCCGCGACATTATTCGCTACTACACCCGTGAAGCCGGTGTGCGTGGGCTTGAGCGTCAGATTGCCAAGGTTTGCCGCAAGGCCGTCAAGGAGCATGCGCTGGAAAAACGCTTCTCGGTGAAGGTTACCGCAGACACGCTGGAGCATTTCCTGGGCGTGCGCAAATTCCGCTACGGCCTGGCCGAGCAGCAGGATCAGATCGGCCAGGTGACCGGGCTGGCGTGGACTCAGGTGGGTGGCGAACTGCTGACCATTGAAGCCGCCGTGGTGCCGGGCAAGGGTCAGTTGATCAAGACCGGTTCCCTGGGTGATGTGATGGTCGAGTCGATCACCGCTGCGTTGACCGTTGTTCGCAGCCGGGCGAAAAGCCTGGGCATTCCCCTGGACTTCCACGAGAAGCGCGACACGCACATCCATATGCCGGAGGGGGCGACTCCCAAGGACGGTCCTAGCGCCGGTGTGGGCATGTGTACAGCCCTGGTGTCGGCATTGACCGGCATTCCGGTACGCGCGGATGTCGCCATGACCGGCGAAATCACTTTGCGTGGCCAGGTACTGGCGATTGGCGGTTTGAAAGAAAAACTGCTGGCTGCCCATCGTGGCGGAATCAAGACCGTGATCATTCCTGAAGAGAATGTGCGCGATCTCAAAGAGATTCCGGACAATATCAAGCAGGATCTACAGATTAAACCGGTTAAATGGATTGACGAGGTCCTGCAAATTGCGCTGCAATACGCGCCGGAGCCCTTGCCGGATGTGGCTCCGGAGATAGTCGCGAAGGATGAGAAACGCGACGCAGATTCTAAGGAAAGAATTAGCACGCATTAGTACGTATTTGCCTGGGGGGCTTTCTTGACAGCTTTTTAGAGCCCTTGTTATAAAGCGGCTCTTAAGTGTCTGTAGGCCATTCAGCACTCGTTTTTGCTTTCACCAAAAAAACTTAGAATCATACTCAAATAGATATAAGGGGACTTAGAGTGAACAAGTCGGAACTGATTGATGCTATCGCTGCATCCGCTGATATCCCGAAAGCTGCTGCTGGCCGTGCGCTGGACGCTGTAATCGAATCCGTCACTGGCGCTCTCAAGGCTGGCGACTCTGTTGTTCTGGTTGGCTTCGGTACTTTCTCCGTAACTGATCGTCCAGCTCGCATTGGTCGTAACCCACAGACCGGTAAGACGCTGGAAATCGCAGCAGCCAAAAAACCAGGTTTCAAAGCCGGTAAAGCACTGAAAGAAGCTGTCAACTAAGTTCGATTCAGGTTTTTACCCATCCGGGTCGGGGTCATGCCTGACTTGGCAGCGGAGCGGCAGTCCTGACTGCAGGTCGCCGGTTCAAGATACCGAGGGTCGCCCGTTCGAGCCCTCGATCCGCTCCGCCAGTTACGAGAAGGCGCATCCTCGGATGCGCCTTTCTTCTATCCGGATTCTACCCACGCTCCACGGTTGCCTAATTTTGAAGTTCAACCGTTTCTGGGGGACGCATGCTGCAGAATATCAGGGACAATTCACAAGGCTGGATTGCCAAGACTATTATCGGGGTCATCGTTGTTCTGATGGCCTTGACCGGTTTCGATGCCATTTTCAAGGCCACGTCGCACAGCAATGATGCGGCCAAGGTCAACGGCGATGAAATCAGCCAGAACGAACTGAGCCAGGCGGTCGATATGCAACGCCGCCAGCTCATGCAACAGCTGGGCAAGGATTTCGATGCTTCCTTGCTGGATGAAAAAATGTTGCGCGAATCGGCTCTCAAGGGCCTTATCGATCGCAAGCTGCTGCTGCAAGGCGCAGAAAAATCGAAGTTCGCCTTTTCCGAAGCGGCGCTTGATCAGGTCATCCTGCAAACACCAGAGTTTCAGGTTGATGGCAAGTTCAGCTCCGAGCGTTTCGACCAGGTGATTCGCCAACTCGGCTACAGCCGTATGCAATTCCGCCAGATGCTGGCTCAGGAAATGCTGATCGGCCAGCTGCGTGCCGGCCTGGCAGGTAGCGGTTTCGTGACCGATGCACAGGTGCTGGCGTTTGCTCGTCTGGAAAAACAGACCCGCGACTTCGCCTCGCTGAACATCAAGGCCGACCCGGCGGCTGTGAAGCTGACCGACGAAGAGGTCAAGGCCTATTACGACGAACATGCCAAGGAATTCATGACGCCGGACCAGGTGGTCATCGATTACCTCGAGCTGAAGAAGGCTTCCTTCTTCGATCAGGTCAGCGTCAAGGACGAAGACCTGCAAGCGGCCTATCAGAAAGAAATCGCGAACCTGTCCGAGCAACGCCGGGCTGCGCACATTCTGATTGAAGTGAATGACAAGACCACCGAGGCGCAAGCCAAGGCGAAGATCGAAGAGGTTCAGGCCCGTCTGGCCAAGGGCGAGAAATTCGAGGCGCTGGCCAAGGAGTTCTCCCAGGATCCGGGTTCGGCGAACAACGGCGGTGACCTGGGTTATGCAGGTCCCGGCGTCTACGACCCGGCGTTCGAAAAGGCCCTGTATTCGTTGGCCAAGGACCAGGTCTCGGGGCCGGTTCGCACCGACTTCGGTTTCCACCTGATCAAGCTGTTGGGTGTGGAAGCCCCGGAAGTGCCAACGTTCGCCAGCCTGAAAGACAAGCTGACCCGTGGTCTGAAAACCCAGCAGGTCGAGCAGCGTTTCGTTGAGGCAAGCAAGCAACTGGAAGACGCCTCGTTCGAAGCGTCCGATCTGGCGCAGCCGGCGCAGGACCTGAAGCTGACCGTCCAGACTTCCAAGCCGTTCGGCCGTGAAGGCGGTGAGGGTATTGCGGCCAACCGTGCCGTGATCACTGCCGCGTTCAGCCCGGAAGTCCTGGATGAGGGGGCGAACAGCACTGCTATCGAGCTCGATCCGGAAACCGTGGTCGTGTTGCGTGCCAAGGAGCACTTGAAGCCTTCGCAATTGCCGCTGGAAAGCGTCTCTGCCGCGATCCGTGTGCAATTGGCCAAGGAGCACGCCAGCGCCGATGCCAAGACCAGGGCTGAAGCCCTGATTGCCAGCCTGCGTGATGGCAAGACCCCGCTGAATCAGGCGGTCGACGGTCAGGCCTGGAAAGTCACTGAAGCGGCGACTCGCGCTCAGGAAGGGGTCGACCCTGCTGTGCTGCAAGCGCTCTTCCGCATGGCGAAGCCTGCGACCAAGGACAAGCCGACCTTCACCAGCGTGACGCTGGCGGATGGCAGCCTGATGATCGTGCGTCTCAATGGCGTGAACGAAGCGGCGGCGCCGACCGAAGAAGAGAAAGCACAGTATCGTCGCTACCTTGCTTCGCGCATCGGCCAGCAAGACTTTGCGGCTTATCGCAAGCAGCTGGAAAGCCAGGCGGACATCAAGCGTTACTGATGCCTGAACAGGTTTAGCGCTGTACAGGAGACCCCGGCCGAAAGGCCGGGGTCTTTTTGTTTGGCCGTACGTCACTTGCCGCGGTGACTTTTGCGCAAAACCGGGGTCAATCAGCCTGTAACCGTTTTAAGACACAATCGATGCTCCGCTAAGCATCGATCTGTTGCACAATATGCCCCGAACCGTTTTCCTCAGGATGTTCAATGTTTAAATCACTTCCCATGCGGATTGTCGGGCTGGCAGCCATGCTTGCCGCTGCGGCCGGTTGTTCATCGAACAAAGGCGCCATCTACGAGCATGAGAACTTCGACGATTCCGGCACCTTTTCCCGAAACTATCCGGTCACCGATACCCAGAGCTGTGAAGCCGCCCGTCGTGCCTTGCTCAGCCAGGGCTACATCATCACCAGCAACGATCCGAAGCTGGTCAGCGGTCACAAGAGCTTCCAGCAGACCGGCGAGAACCACATGGAGATCAGCTTCAGTGTGGTGTGTGCCGATGATGGCAGCGAAGGGCATCACGCGACCGTATTCGCCAACGCCCTGCAGGATCGTTATGCGCTGAAGAAAACCAACAACTCCGCCAGTCTTGGTGTGGGTGTGTTGGGCTCGGTGTCGATGCCGATCGGCTCCTCCGATGACTCGATGGTCAAGGTCGCCAGCGAAACCGTATCGTCTGCCAAGTTCTACGAGCGTTTCTTCGCATTGGTCGAACTGTTCCTGCCGCCGGAAGCGAAAAAGGCTGCGCACATCACCGAAAAACCGAAAACAGACCTGGGCATGCCTGAAGCCAAGGCCGCACCGGCACCGCTCGCGCCTGCCCCGGCAGCCGCACCCGCTACGGAGCCTGCTGCAGTTGCTCCTGGACCGGCACCCGTTGAAGCAACGCCAGCGGCCTCCGAGCCGGTTGCACCGCCTCCTGAAGCGGCGCCAATCACACCGGCCAGTGTAGAGCCGGCACTGGCCCCGCAAATCGTCACGCCACCGGCGAACCCGAGCGACTTGCCACCGCCGAGCGAGCCCATTCCGGCGATGCCTGTCTCCGGCCAATGATGGTGGCACCACAGGATCGGGTCAGATGAACCGATCCTGTGGCCGCCTCAATGATTGACCCGCATCAAGCAAGTCCGATGTTCTGCGGGCTCCCGCGAAAAAACCAATGATAAATTCCTGACCAGCTGCTACGTTTTATTCAGTAGCGACAGAGTGTCGTGTCCGCGTCATTTTTCTTTCACGCAGGCACTTTATGCTCAAGGAATGGGTCATTTATTCAGACGTTTTTCAATACGGGTCGGGGGATTCAAAAATGGACGATTATCAAGAAGAGCTGCTCGAGTACCAGGCTTTCGAACTGGACCCACTGGAACCGGCGGAAGACGCTACCGAGTTGTAGGCGTCAGGCGGATTGGCGATGGCTGCGGCGAAATTCGCCGGGGGTCTGCCCGTTCCAGCGTTTGAATGCGCGTTGAAACGCTTCGGCTGAGGAAAAGCCCAGCAGGTAGGCGATTTCACCGAACGCCAGTTCGGTGTCGCGTATGTAGGTCATGGCCAGGTCGCGACGGGTTTCATTGAGGATTGCGCGAAATTGCGTGCCTTCCTCGGCAAGTTTGCGGCGCAAGGTCCATGTAGGCAGATTCAGGCGTGTCGCCACTTCTTCCAGGTCGGGCTCCCGGCCACCATTGAGCAACGGTCCCAGCAGCGCGATGATGCGTTCACGCAGGCTGCGGGTACGTGTCAATTGTTCCAGCTCGCGCTCGCACAGTTGCAGCAAATGCCGCCAGGTGCTCGGGCAATGCTCGGGGTTGCGCTGGGCGAGACTTGCCAGGCTCAGGCGCAGTTGATTGCGTTCGCCGCCAAACTGAATCGGACAGTCACCCAAAACGTCATAGGCCGCGCGGTAAACGGGTTCCTCGAATTCGATCTCGATACGTTCGGCGCGCAGCGGGGCGGGGCTGACGCTGGATAATTGCTGCAACCAGCCGGCGATGATCGAATCCACCACGAAGCGGTTGTAGGCGTTATAGGGGCTGATCGAATAGAAACGCAGCCATGCACCCTGGGCGTCTTCGTGAAAGCTTGATTGACCCCGATAATTGGAACCATACAAGGCTTCGAATCGAATCAGGCAGCGGGCGGCTTCACGTACTGTCGGCGCCTGGGCTGCGGTGACTCCTGCGAGGCCGATCTGGCTCAGGCGACTGAGTTGACCCATGCGCAAGCCAAGGGCCGGGTTGTCGGTCAGTTGAATGGCGCTGTGGCCCAGGCGCATGTAGCGAGGTATCGACAGCCGGGCACCGGCTTCGCTCAGACGCGCTGTATCGAGGCCGTATTGATCGAGCAATGGCTGCGGATCGACGCCATGACTGCGCACGGCATCGGCCAGGCTATGAACAAAGCCCACCGACAGATCGCCGAGGCGCATCGGCGGCGTTTTCATGGCTTACAACCAGAGGTTCAGCAAACGCGCACCATGGGCGTTGCCGTCGGCAAAGTGCTGGCCGTTACTGCTGAGGAAGCTGTGGCCGGCGCTGCCCTGATCCCAGAACTGGCCCCGCAGGAACACACTGATGCCGGCGACAGCCTGACTGGCCGGTATCTGGGTCGTGAGGGTCAGGCGCTGCCAGGCCTGGCCTTCACTGACTTCTCCAGGCTTCAGGTTGACCGATGCAGGCGCAGGCGATCCCCTGTAGCCGCGCCACGGCTGGTCCCAGGTGCCACGGCCGGCGACAAAGGCCGGTACCGCAACCAGCTGTACGCTTTGGTCGTTGAGCTTGAGGTAGTTTTCCGGGTACCAGCTGTCGCGGCCGATCAATACGCCCAGCCTTCCTGCGGGGGTATCAACGACGTTGAGCGAGTGCTCGCCATTCGCCTTGATCCCGTTCTGTCCTGCGAAAAACGGGTGCATCTGGCGCTGTGGCTGGCCGATCGGCAGGCCTTCGTTGTTGAACACTACACTGCTGTTGTACAGCGCGCCGCGGCCGATTTTCAAGGTGCCGTCGATGATGCTCGGTTCGGGCAGCACAATGGAGCCCGCTACCAGCGTCACGTGGAATTCCCTGGCCAGCCCTCCGAACAATGCCTGGTAGTCCCTGGCCATCGCCTTGGCTTTCATGCGCAGGTGGGCATCGTCCAGACGGTTGCCACCCTCGGCACTGATCAACGCCTTGGCGAACTTGAGGGGATTGCTCACCGCCAGCCAGTTCATGGCCTCCTTGAGGGTGCTGGCCTGATACAACTCATCCTTCTCGCCGCTGACCATCAGCCAGGTACCGATATGTTCCGGCAACACGACGACAGTCTTGCCGTTCAACAAACCCTGGTCCCGGGCTGCCTGCAGATAGGCTGCGAGCTTGCGGTGCAAACGCTCGGGACTTTGATAATCGGTAGGAAACAGTTCGGGCTGAATGCCCAACAGATTGCCACGGTCCGCAGGCGTACCCCGGTCGACAGCCAGGTTGATCCGCAGGTCCGAAAGGTAATGACCCACCGGCCGGTCAGCGGCCCACATCGCGTAGGACGTGAGGGCAGCGAGCAACGCCATGGAGAATGTCAGGTACAAGAATTTGCGCATGGGGAAACAGTTTACAGCCTGGAGCCGGGCTTGGCTTTTCATTAGGGGCTGGATCGAGCATAAAGGGAATCAAGGGCTTGGTGGGCAAATTTCAACGTTGGCGGTTTTTTCGCTGGCGGCTGCCTTTCTGCGCCGGGATCCAGCAACGAACCAATGGGTCAAACGAGAGGTGCATTGACTGGGGGGAGGCCATAAGAGGGGAGGCCGGTCAGCCATCACTTTGCTTGACCGGCTGGCTGGCAAGCGTCATTTGGTGACCAGCAGTTCCGGGCCGAGGTAGTCGTTGATCTGGTTGATATCGTCGTCGCCCAGGCTGCCCACCGAGGAGGCCAGGCGCAGGCGTGACATCAAATAGCGTATCTTGGCTTCGAACAGATCGTGGCGCGCAACGAAGAGCAGCTCTTCGGCATTGAGGACGTCCGAGTTGGTGCTGGTGCCGCCCTCTTTGAAGCCTTTGCGTGACGATGCCAGTGAGCGTTCGTTGGACTCCACTGCCTTCTCCAGCGCGCGAATGCGTTTGGCGCCGCTCAGAATGCCCTGATACTCACGAGTGGTTTCGGTGATGACTTCCTGTCGCGCGGCGTCGAGTTCGTCCATGGCCTTGTCGCTATTGGCACTGGCCTGGCGTGTCAACGCGCTGACGCCGCCACCGCTGTACAGTGGGATATTGACTTCCAGCCCGATCGAGCCGTAGTGGTTGCGTTGATTCAACTCGGAGAGTGACTGGCTCTCACCCGCGGTGTAGCCGGCAATGAAATCCAGTGTTGGCCAGTGGCCAGCCCTGGCACGATTCACTTCTTCTGCTGCGAGGTCGCTGCTATAACGGCGCGCATGGATCAGCGGGCTATCGGTCTGGGCTTTGACCAACCAGTCCTGCAGGTTGCTCGGTAGCAGCGGTGGTGTATCGAAGCTCGGGCGCAAGGTGGTCAGTGACTCGGGGGGTTCGCCGATATATTCCTCAAGCTTGCGGCGCGCGTTGATCAGGTTGTCTTGTGCTTCGATCAGCTCGGCGTCAGCGAGGTCGCGGCGAGCGGCCGACTCGTCGATGTCGGTGACGGTGCCGGCCCCCAGCTCCATACGCCGCTTCGCCGAAGCGAGTTGCTCTTCGAAGGCGGTCAGCTTGGACTTGGCCAGGACGATGGTTTCGCTGGCCAGGAGCACATCGAAATAGCTTTCGGACAAGCGCACCGCGGCGTCCTGGGTCTTGGCATCGAACACCGCGTTGCTGTAGTCGGCACGCTGCTGACCCTGGCGGTACTCGGCCATCTTCTGTTTGTTGAACAGCGGTTGGCGCAGGCGCACGTTGGCGCCCTTGGAGTCGTAATGGAGATCTCTGTCGATGCCGCTCTGGCTTTGGGAGCCATTGACCTTGTTGTGGTAGCCCGAGGCATTGATCTGCGGTAGCAGGCCGGCCTTGCCGATGGCGCGGTTTTCCTCGCCGGCCTGTTTTTCATGCACGGAGGCTTGGTAGATAGGGCCCTGGAACTGCAACAGATCCCAGGCTTGCTTGAGGTCCATGGCGTTGGCCGGCAGGGCCAACCCCAGCAGGCAGAAGAGCAGGCAACGACGTTCCATCTCATTGTTCCTTGAATGAGCTGTCCACACGATCAAGCATTGGTTTAAGAAGATAGCTGATCATGTTGCGTTCGCCTGTCTTTATGGTGACGCTGGCGGGCATGCCGGGGCGAATGTGATTGCTGCCAAGCAGACCCATGCCATCGGGCGTGACCTCCACCTGAGCCAGATAGAACGGTTGCTTGCTTTCCTCGTCCATCAGGCGGTCGGCGGAGATGGTCTTCACGCGGCCGGGGATGTTTGGCGTCCTGGCATGGTTGAAGGCCGGGAAGGAAATGTCCACGGGCAGGCCGGGGACCATCTTGTCGATGGCCTGCACGGGAATCATCGCGTCGACCTGCAGCGGCTCGTTGACCGGAACGATTTCCATGATCTTGAAGCCCGGTTGAATGATCCCGCCGACAGTGGCAATGCTCAGGGCCTGGACCATGCCATCGATGGGCGAGCGAATCACCGTGTGGGTCACTTCATAGTCGAGCGCGCGCAAGCGGTCGGCCAGGGTGGTGTTTTCCTTGGCGGTTTCAGTCAGCTGTGATTCGACTTCCTTCAGGTAGTCGTGCTGGCGCTGCAGGATGCGCAGCTTGATTTCGGTGGTCTGGCTACGCACGCGGGCGATGTTGTTGAGGTTCTCGGCCTGACCGGCGGAGAGCTCGGCATTGCTGCGTTCCAGCTCAAGCAGGCGGTTGCGCGGCACATAGCCTTCGGCCGTCAGCACGCGGGTGCCTTGCAGTTCCTGGTTGAGGAAGCTGATCTGCGAGGCGCGGGCGCTATAGACCTGCTGCAGGCCCTTGAGCTGCACTGCCGACGCTGCCAGGTTCTCCTGCAGGATGCTGATTTCGCCAGCAAGACCGACGCGCCGGGTGTCCAGCAGGCGCTGTTGCAGGTCCATGGCGGCTTCCAGGCGGTGGTCACCTTTGAAACGCTGGAGCAAATCGGGGTCGAAGTTCACCACGTCGCGGCCGTCACGTTCCGCTTCCAGGCGGTTTTCCACGGTCTTGCTGACGATGTACTGGGCGCTGACTGCCCCCTGTTCAGAAGCGGCACGCAACGAGTCGAGGCGGACCACCTCCTGACCTTTTGTCACCAGATCGCCTTCGCGAACGAGAATGGCCTCCACGGTACCACCGCTGAGGTGCTGTACGGCCTTGCGATTGCTGGTGACTTTGACCGTGCCTGTGGCTACCACGCCGGCATCCAGAGGCGCCAGCCAGGACCACAGGAGGAATCCGCCGAAGCCGGCGAGCACCAGCCACACGCCCCACCGTGCGGGCTTACCGACATCCAGATCTACCACGCTCTTGGTATCGGCTTTGATCATCTCGGTGTGTTGGCTCATTTGCATGATCGGTCACTCCCGTGCTTTGACGGAGGCTAGCGGGGTCGACGCGCCTGCAGGCATCACACTGGCCTTGCGCAGCGCTGCGAATACTTCATCGCGCGTACCGAGCATCTGCACGCCGCCGTCGCGCAGCATCAGCACCTTATCGACGGCGCAGAGTACGTTGGGACGGTGGGAAATCAGAATGACGGTGGCGCCACGGTCCTTCAGTTCGGCCAGCGCATCGACCAGGGCCTTTTCGCCGACGTCGTCAAGGTTGGCGTTCGGCTCATCCAGCACGATCAGATTGGGCTCGCCATACAACGCGCGGGCCAAGGCGATGCGCTGCTTCTGGCCACCGGAAAGCGGGCTGCCATCGGTGCCCAGACGGGTGTCATAACCCTGAGGAAAACGCAGGATCATCTCGTGCACGCCAGTGGTCTTGGCGGCGCGGATGACCGCTTCGCTGTCCACTTCGCCAAAGCGCGCAATATTGTCGGCGATGTTGCCCTCGAACAGCTCCACGTCCTGTGGCAGGTAGCCGAGCCATGGACCAAGTTCGCCCTTGTTCCAGGTGAATATGTCCGCGCCGTCCAGGCGCACTTTGCCGGCCTGCGCTGGCCAGACGCCAACCAGCAGGCGGGCGAGGGTGGATTTGCCCGAGGCGGACGGACCGATGATGCCAAGGCTTTCGCCGGGGACAAGGCTGAAGCCCACCCCACGCAGAATCGTGTTGTTGGTACCGGGGGCACCGGCATACACATTCTCCACCGCCAGCATGCCCTGCGGCCGCTGCAGCGACATGCTCGGTGGCCGGCGCGGATAGTCGTGCAGCATCTCGTTGAGCCGGCCCCAGGCCGAGCGGCAGCCGAGCAGTTGCTTCCACGACGCGATGACCTGTTCCACCGGGCCCAGTGCGCGGCCGGTGAGGATCGAGCAGGCAATCATCATCCCCGGGGTGATCTTGCCTTCGATTGCCAGCAGCGCGCCGGCGCCGAGGATCAGCGACTGCAACGTGATCCGCACGAAGCGTCCGGTGCTGCTGATCAGGGCGGCGCGGTCGGAGGCCATGGTCTGCATTTCCAGAATGCGCAGATGGCTCAGGTACCAACGCTTGCTGATCGACGGCAGCATGCCCATGGCCTCGATGACTTCGGCATTGCGCAGGTTGTTGTTGGCGTATTGGGCGGAGGAGAGGGCGGCCTGGTTGGCTTCGGCCAGCGGCTTCTGCGTCGCCTTCTCGGTGAGCCAGGCCAGGGCCACCAGAATCAGCGAGCCGATCAGTGTGAGCAGTCCGAGCAGTGGGTGGATCAGGTAGGCGACCAACAGGTAGATCGGCGTCCACGGTGCATCGAAGAAAGCGAAGAGGGAATTGCCGGTGACGAACTGACGAACCTGGGCGAGATCTTGCAACGCCTGGGCCGGATTACCTCCGGCGCGGCTCAGGTTGCGCTCGAATGCAGCAGTGAAAATGCGCCGGTTGAGCTCCATGTCCAGGCAGTTGCCGACCCTGATCAGCACGCGGGTGCGGACCATTTCCAGCGTGGACATCAGCAGGAACAGTCCAACCACCAGGACCGTCAACATCGCCAGCGTCGTGACGTTGCGACTGACCAGGGCTCGATCATAGACCTGCAGCATATAAATAGCTGGCGTCAACATCATGACGTTTATGACGCCGCTGAACCCTGCCAGCGAGTAAAAACTGCGGCGCATGCGAAAGAGCGCGTCGGCCAGTTCGGAACGGATGCTCGACTGCTTGGGCATGTTGGTCCTCCCACTTCGAAATGCCGGTCGCCCTTGTGGCGCAACAGCTAACGGTAAATGTAGTTCCTCAAACAGCTTATGCACACGCAGGCTGGTCGCTCTGTGGATGGCGAGTCTTCCGAAATCGCTGCGTTGCTCCCTTATGCAGCAGCGTAGGTGGCGGTGAAACAATTCGAAATAACATTTCGCTCTATACCTGCGCTCAACCGCCTATATGTCGTTTAAAAACAGCTAGTTGTAAGACTAAAGGACCAGTCGTCTGTTTTAGCGACGTAATATTGACAAAGAATTGCCATGGGACTTTAGTCTTAGTTATCGGGGGGGCCACCCGCCTGAAGCTTGCCATCGCTTTGGCAACGCAAGGCGCGGTGATTCTCCTGAGAGGAGCAGAATCATGTCGCTCATTTCGTGCTTTTTCAGAGGGACAGGGCTGTCCAGGACGTTCGCCTTCACTTCCAGATTCCATGGCCCGCCCATGGCTCGTATCCGCTCTGCCTGATCGACCGGCGAGCAATTCTCTACGCGAATTTCATGCGCGTATCCCGGGTCCGGGGTAACGCCAGATCTCTCGCCAAAAAACATGACTTACAAACTGCGTAAGCCAGCACTTGACTGGGCGCGGGAGGATTTTCTCGTCCCGTGCCTTTGTGCAGACAGATCGAGGGCAATCCAAAATGGCCAATTTCAACAAGTCGGACCTGGAGTTCATTCTCCAGCAGATTTTCATCGCGGAAGCGGATACTGCTGGCCAGTCGCTCGCCAGCCTGATACCGAACCCGGAATTTGCTTTCGGTCTGCGTACAGTCGACGGGACGTTTAACAACCTGAGACTCGGTCAGAGCGAGTTCGGCGCAGCCGACAACATTTTCCCGCGCATGACCACTCCAGTCTTCCGCCCGGCTGAGGCGGGCACCTCTTACACCCAGACCAGCGGCCTGGTGATCGACTCGCAGCCACGCACCATCAGCAACCTGATCGTCGACAATACCGCCAATAACCCCGCGGCGGTCGCGGCCACTTTCGATCCCGGTCTGGATGGTATCCTCGGCACGGTTGACGATGTCTTGAAGGCCGGTGCGCAGGTCATTACTGGAACCCGTACCGATGGCACGACTTTCCAGACCTTTTTCATTCCGAACCAGTCGCCGGACGTGGGTCTGTCCGCGCCGTTCAACCCGTGGATGACCTTCTTCGGTCAGTTCTTCGACCATGGCCTCGATCTGGTGACCAAGGGCGGCAGCGGCACGGTGTTCATCCCGCTGCAGCCGGACGATCCGCTGTTCGTTCCGGGCAGCCCGACCAACTTCATGGTGTTGACGCGGGCCACCAACCTGCCCGGGCCCGATGGCATCCTCGGCACCGCCGACGACATCCACGAGGCTTCAAACACCACCACGCCATTCGTCGATCAGAACCAGACCTACAGCTCGCACCCCTCGCACCAGGTGTTCCTGCGCGCCTATGAACTCGATGCCGCCGGCAAGCCGGTGGCGACCGGCAAGCTGATCACCAATCGTGACCTGGGCGCCGATGGCCTGTTCGGCACTGCCGACGACGTCGAAATCGGCGGCATGGCCACCTGGAAAGTGGTGAAGGCGCAGGCGCGCGACATGCTTGGCATCGATCTCGACGATCTCGACGTCCTCGACCTGCCGCTGCTGGCGACCGATGCGTACGGCAACTTCATTCGGGGGGCGAACGGCTTTGCGCAGATCGTGACCGCGACCGGCCTGGTCGAGGGCAATCCGCTGGCGCCGATCGACGCGTCGCTGGCGATCCGCACCGGTCACCAGTTCCTCATCGACATCGCGCACAATGCCAGCCCGGTGGACAGCCAGACCGGTGCGCCACTGACGGCCGATGCCGACCTCGTTGCCGGCGGCCCGGTTGCCGCAGGCTCCTACGACAACGAGCTGCTCGACGCGCACTACATCGCCGGCGATGGCCGGGTCAACGAGAACATCGGCCTGACCACCGTCCACTCCATCTTCCACTCGGAGCACAACCGGCTGGTCCAGCAGACCAAGGACACGGTCCTCGCCTCAGCGGCCGCCGGCGACCTGACGTTCCTGAACCAGTGGCTGCTGACGCCCGTCACGTCTGTTCCTGCTGATCTGTCGACCTTGAACTGGAACGGTGAGCGCCTGTTCCAGGCGGCGAAATTCGGCACCGAGATGCAGTATCAGCACCTGGTGTTCGAAGAGTTCGCGCGCACCATTCAACCGCAGGTCGATGCCTTCCTTGACTTCGATGACACAATCAATCCGTCGATCGTCGCCGAGTTCGCGCACACGGTCTTTCGCTTCGGCCACTCGATGCTGACCGAGACCATTGACCGGCTCGACCCCAACTTCGTCTCCAGCGAGATCGGCCTGATTCAGGCCTTCCTCAACCCGCTGGCGTTTGCGACCAGCGGCCCGACCCCGGAGCAGGCGGCCGGCGCCATCGTCCGCGGCTTGACGCGCCAGGTCGGCAACGAGATCGATGAGTTCGTCACCGAAGCGGTGCGCAACAACTTGCTGGGCCTGCCGCTCGACCTGCCCGCCCTCAACATCGCGCGCGGCCGTGATACCGGCATTCCGTCCTTGAACGCGGCGCGCCGTGAATTCTACGCCGGCACCGGCGACAGCCAGCTGAAGCCCTACACCAGCTGGGTCGATTTGGTGCAACACCTGAAGCACCCGGAATCGCTGATCAACTTCATCGCCGCCTACGGCACGCACGCCTCCATTACCAGCGCCACCACGCTCGACGCGAAACGCGCAGCGGCCACGCTCCTGGTGTTGGGCGGCGTCGGTGAGCCGGCGGATCGCCTGGACTTCCTCAACAGCACCGGCGTCTATGCCAACCTGGCAAATGGGGCAACCATTACCGGCGTTGATGCCATCGACTTCTGGATCGGCGGCCTGGCCGAGGAAAAAATGCCGTTCGGCGGGATGCTTGGCTCGACCTTCAACTTCGTCTTCGAGGACCAGCTCGAGAAGCTGCAAAACGGCGACCGGCTCTACTACCTGCACCGCACCCAGGGACTCAACTTCCTGAGCGAGCTCGAGAACAACTCGTTCGCCAAGATGGTGATGCTCAACACCGACGCGACCCATCTCCCGGCCCTCATGTTCTCGAGCCCGACCTTTACTCTCGAGGTCGACCCCACCAGGCAGTTCAACCGGAGCGTGATTGCCGGTCCGGACGGCATTGTGGGCACTGTCGACGACCTGCCTGGCAACACCGATCCCACTGGCGGCACCATGATCAACGGCGTCGAGATCACGCCGCTGGTCATCCGCGACAACCCCAACACGGTCGGTCCCGATACCAACTACCTGCAGTACACCGGCGAAGACCATGTCGTGCTCGGCGGCACCGCCGGCAATGACATTCTCGTCTCTGGCGACGGCGACGACACGCTCTGGGGCGACGCCGGTAATGATCGCCTCGAAGGCGGCTACGGCAATGACGAGCTCGAGGGTGGCGATGGCGACGACATCATCACCGACATGGGCGGCGACGACGTCATCCACGGCGAGGCCGGCAACGACGTCATCCACAGCGGCAACGGCACCAATATCGTCCTCGGCGGTGACGGCAACGATTTCATCGTCACCGGCGACGACTTTACGGAGGTCTTCGGCGGCGCCGGCAATGACTTCATGCTCGGCAGCCGGCTGAACGCACAAATGATGGGCGGCGATGGCGACGACTGGATCGAGGTCGGGACCCAGGACGGCGCCCCCGGCGACAATTTCGCCGGTAACCTGCCACTGGCTTTGCTGGCAGAGTTGGTCGCCGGCAACGACGTCTTCAGCGGTGACGGCGGCTTCGATGAAATGATCGGTGAAGGCGGCGATGACATCTTCATCGGCAGTGAGGGCCCGGACAAGATGTTGGGCATGTCCGGTTTCGACTGGGCCACCTACAAGGATGATCATTACGGCGTGACTGTGGACATGAGCCGCATCGCCTTCGAACAATCGGCCCTGTCGCCTTCGGTTGCAGGCGTGCATACCAAGTTCGCCCAGGTGGAAGGTCTGTCTGGGTCGGCGTTCAGCGACATGCTGACCGGCGATGATGCCGACGCGCTCACGATCGCCACTGCCGGCGTCCCAGGCAGCGTGCTCACCAATATTGACCTCGTCAACGGTCTGCGGGCGTTTCTTGGCGCGGCTGCAGCCGGCCCGGACGGTATCCTGGGCACGGCAGACGATCAGTTCGGCGCTGGCAACATCCTCCTCGGCGGTGGTGGCAGCGACATCGTCGAAGGCCGCGGCGGTGACGACCTGATCGACGGCGACATGTGGCTGAATGTGCGCATCAGCGTGCGCCAGAACCTTGACGGAACCGGGCCGGAGATTGCCACCTTCGACAGCATGGAGCCCATGATCCCGTTCATGCTCGATGGCACCTTCAACCCCGGTCAGTTGGTCATCGTCCGCGAGGTACTGACGGATGCCCCCGCCTTTGACACGGTCTTGTTCACTGGCAACCGGCTCGACTATACCGTCACCACTGTGGGTGGCGTGACCACCGTGGCCGACAGCGTCGTCGGGCGCGACGGCACCGACCGCCTGACCAATATCGAGCGGCTGCAGTTCAACGATCAGTCGCTCACCCTGCCAGGCGGGGTCGGGCTCAACAACGACCCGCTGGGCTTGCTGGCCATCCTCGACGCTGCCAGCAACACCCCGGACGCTACGCCGACCACGGGGCAGCTGCTGAGGGTGTCGGCTGCCGGCGTGACCGATGCCGACAACGCCGGCGGTGCCATCACCGGACCGATCGCCTTCTACTGGCAGTTCGAAGCAGTCCCGGGTACGGGCGTCTTTCAGGACATCACCCGTATTGCGGACGGGGGCGCAGCATTGGCGCACATAACCGGGCCGACCTTCAGGGTGACCCCGGATCTCGCCGGGCTGGAATTGCGCGTCAGGGCCGTCTACAAGGATCAAAATGGTGTGCTTGAGACTGCGTTCTCTGCTCCAACCGCAGCGGTCGTAGCCGGCGTTGCTCCGCCACCGGCAGCCCCGCTGCCGGCCGAGACTCCGGTCGCCAGCACGGGTGTGCACTATATCCGGGCCGATCTGCAGTTCATTCTCGACCAGATTCTGATCTCGGAAAGGAATGCTGCCGGTGAGGATCTCCTCAGCATGCTGCCGAATGCACGGGTGCCTTTGGGCCTGCGCACGGTCGACGGGTCGTTCAACAACCTGGTGACGGGTCAGAACGAGTTCGGTGCAGCCGACACGGTCTTCCCGCGACTGGTTCCGGCGCAGTTCGATACGGCGGAAGCGGGAACCTCTTACGCTCAGACCAGCGGCCTGGTGACTGACTCGCAGCCACGGACCATCAGCAATCTGATCGCCGACAACACCGCCAACAACCCGGCAGCGGTCGCGGCCACGTTCGATCCCGGTCCGGATGGCATCCTCGGCACGGTTGACGATGTCTTGAAGGACGGTGCGCAGGTCGTTACTGGAACCCGTACCGACGGCACGACCTTCCAGACCTTTTTCATGCCTAACCAGTCGCCGGACGTGGGTCTGTCCGCGCCGTTCAACCCGTGGATGACCTTCTTCGGTCAGTTCTTCGACCATGGCCTCGATCTGGTGACCAAGGGCGGCAGCGGCACGGTGTTCATCCCGCTGCAGCCGGACGATCCGCTGTTCGTTCCGGGCAGCCCGACCAACTTCATGGTGATGACGCGGGCCACCAACCTGCCAGGGCCTGATGGCATCCTCGGCACCGCCGACGACATCCACGAGGCTTCAAACACCACCACGCCGTTCGTCGACCAGAACCAGACCTATACCTCGCACCCTTCGCACCAGGTGTTCCTGCGCGCCTACGAGTTCAATGCCGCCGGCGATCCGGTGGCGACCGGCAGGCTGATCACCAATCGTGACCTGGGCGCCGATGGCCTGTTCGGCACTGCGGACGACGTCGAAATCGGTGGGATGGCCACCTGGAAAGTGGTGAAGGCGCAGGCGCGCGATCTGCTTGGCATTAATCTTACCGATGCCGACTTCGACAACGTGCCGCTGCTCGCCACCGACGCCTACGGCAATTTCATCAAGGGCCCGAACGGCTTCCCGATGGTCATGATGAGGGGCGCGGATGGTATCGCCGATACCGCCGATGATGTTCTCGTCGAGGGTAATCCTGCTGCGCCGATCAGCCTGGTCAATGCCGTGCGCACCGGCCACCAGTTCCTCATCGATATCGCCCACAACGCCGTTCCGGTGGACAGCCAGACCGGTGCGCCACTGACGGCCGATGCCGACCTCGTTGCCGGCGGACCGGTGGCCGCAGGCTTCTACGACAATGAACTGCTCGACGCGCACTACATCGCCGGTGACGGCCGGGTCAACGAGAACATCGGCCTGACCACCGTCCACGCGATTTTCCACTCGGAGCACAACCGTCTGGTCCAGCACACCAAGGATGTGGCCATCGCCTCCAACGATGTCAACTTCCTGAACCAGTGGCTGATGCCTGATGCCCAATTGTTGGTGTTGCCAACAACCCCGGCTGAGATCGCTGCCCTGCACTGGAACGGAGAGCGCCTGTTCCAGGCGGCGAGATTCGGTACCGAGATGCAGTACCAGCACCTGGTGTTCGAAGAGTTCGCGCGTACCATTCAGCCGAACATCGATCCGTTCCTTGGCGAACACCAGAATTATCAAACCGAGATCGACCCGGCGATCGTCGCCGAGTTCGCGCACGCGGTCTACCGCCTCGGCCACTCGATGCTGACCGAGACTATCGACCGGCTGGACCCCAACTTCGCCTCGAGCGAGATCGGCCTGATTCAGGCCTTCCTCAATCCGCTGGCGTTTGCGGCCAGCGGCCCGACCCCGGAACAGGCGGCCGGTGCCATCGTCCGCGGCTTGACGCGCCAGGTCGGTAACGAGATCGATGAGTTCGTCACCGAAGCAGTGCGCAACAACTTGCTGGGCCTGCCGCTCGACCTGCCCGCCATCAACATCGCGCGCGGCCGGGATACCGGGCTTCCGACCCTGAACGAGGCGCGTCGTGAGTTCTACACCGCGACCGGCGACAGCAACCTGAAGCCCTACATCAGCTGGGCCGATCTGGTGCAACACCTGAAGCACCCGGAATCGCTGATCAACTTCATCGCCGCCTATGGCACGCACGCCTCCATTACCAGCGCCACCACGCTCGACGGGAAGCGCGCAGCGGCCACGCTCCTGGTGTTGGGCGGCGCCGGCGAGCCGGCGGACCGGCTGGACTTCCTCAATAGCACCGGCGCCTTTGCCAACGTAACGCTGGCCGGCAGCGATGGAGTACTGGGTACTGCCGACGACCTGAGGGATGTGACGGTCACGGGCGTCGATGCCATCGACCTCTGGATCGGTGGCCTCGCCGAGGAAAAAATGCCGTTTGGCGGCATGCTCGGCTCGACCTTCAACTTCGTGTTCGAGAACCAGATGGAGAAACTGCAGAACGCCGACCGTTTCTACTACCTGGAACGCAACGCGGGGCTTAACTTCGTCACCGAGTTGGAGAACAACTCGTTCGCGAGGCTGGTGATGGCCAACACCGATGCGACCCACCTCCCGGCCGTCATGTTCCTGACCCCGGCCTTTACCCTGGAGGTCGACCCGATCAGGCAGTTCAACGCGAGTGTGATTGCCGGTCCGGACGGCATCGTGGGCACCATCGACGACCTGCCCGGTAATGCCGACCCTGTCGGCGGCATTCTCCTCACGCCGCTGGTCATTCGGGACAACCCTGCGACGGTCGGCCCTGATACCAACTACCTGCAGTACACCGGCGAAGACCATGTGGTGCTCGGTGGCTCGGCCGCCAATGACATTCTCGTTTCTGGCGACGGCGACGACACGCTCTATGGCGACGGTGCCAATGACCGCCTCGAAGGTGGCTACGGCAACGACTTCATCATCGGGGGCGACGGCGACGACATCATCACCGACATGGGTGGCGACGACACCATTCATGGCGGCGACGGCAACGACGTCATCCACAGTGGCAACGGCGTGAACCTGAACCTCGGCGGCTCCGGCAAGGACTTCGTCGTCACCGGTGAGGACTCCTCGGAGGTCTTCGGTGGCGCGGGCGACGACTTCATCATGGGCAGTATGGCCGACGAACAACTGATGGGTAACGAAGGTGACGACTGGATCGAGAGGGGAACCGCCGATGGTGCTCCCGGCGACAATTTCGACCCGAACGGGCTCGACTTGATACGCGGTAACGACATCTTCATCGGCACCGGCGCGCCCGACAGATTCATGGCCGAAGGTGGCGACGACATCATGTTCGGCAACGGCGGCGCGGGGGACCGCTACCTGGGTGGCTCCGGTTACGACTGGGCCGGCTTTAAGGACGACCCGTTCGGCGTGTCCGTCGACCTGGGCCTCGCCGACATCGCTATCGCGCCGCCACTGCCGGAGTTGGCGGCAACCGTGGCTCGGTTCCAGCTGGTGGAAGGTCTGACGGGATCGCACTTCAGCGACATCCTGCGTGGCGATGATGCCGATGCCACCGTGATCGCGGCTGCCGGTGCTCAGGGCAGCGTGCTCACCAACTTCGACCTGGTCAGCGGCCTGCGCTCGTTCGTCGGCGCCGCCGGCAACGGGGTGGATGGCATCGCCGGCACGGCCGACGATCAGTTCGGCGCCGGCAACATCGTCCTCGGCGGCGGCGGCAGCGACATCATCGAAGGTGGTGGTGGCGATGACCTGGTCGACGGTGACAAGTGGCTCAACGTACGTATCAGCGTGCGGCAGAACATTGATGGCACAGGTCCGGAGATCGCAACGTTCGACAGCATGGTCCAGCTGGAGCCGCTCATGCTCAACGGCACCTTCAACCCCGGCCAACTCGTTGCCGTCCGTGAGATCCTGACGGATGCGCCTGACCCCCTTAACCCTGGCCATTCCTTCGACACGGCCCTGTACACCGGCCTTCTGGCCGACTACACCGTCACCGAGAACGTCGACGGCACGGTCACCGTGGCCGACAGCGTCGTCGGTCGGGACGGCACTGACAGGCTCAGCAGTATCGAGCGGCTGCAGTTCGCCGATCAGTCGCGGGTCCTGGTGGCGGGCTTGAACGCCGAGCCGGTGGGCTTGCTGAGGATCAGCGATGGCACGCCGGCCGTTGGCCAAGTGTTGACGGTGTTGGCCGACACCGTCAGCGATGCGGACAATGTCGCTAGCGCAGGTGCGATCGCCAGTCCCATCGCCTTCGTATGGCAGGTCGAAACAAACCCGGGCACCGGTATCTTCGACGACATCGGTATTGCGCTCGGAGGCGGACTAGGAACCGCGACCGGTCCGACCTTCACGGTGACCGCGGCTGAGGAGGGACTGCTGCTGCGCGTCAGGGCCGTCTATCAGGACGCCCACGGCGTGCTGGAAAGCGTGTTCTCGGCGCCGACCGCGCCAACTGCGCCGCTCGGCGGCAGCCCCTTCAACGTCCTGCCGGTTGGCACTGTGCTGATCAGCGATACGACCCCGACGGAAGGCTCGGCCTTGACCGCCACGGATGCGTTCACCGACGCCAACGGGACCACAACCTCGGTGATTACCCGTCAGTGGCAGGCGGGGAACGGTGCAATCTTTGCCGACATCGCCGGCGCGACGGGCACGACCTTCACGCCCGGCCAGGCGCAGGTCGGTCAGCAACTGCGTATCGTCGCGAGTTACACCGATGACCTCGGCACACTTGAGCGAGTCACCTCTGCCGCAACGACAGTGGTCGGTGATGTGTTTGTCGGTACCGCCGGGGGCGACATATGGACCGGTACCGCAGGCGACGACGTGGCCAGCGGAGGTGATGGCAATGACCTCCTGAACGGCTTGGGCGGCAACGACATCCTCAATGGTGACGCGGGCAATGACGTGCTCATCGGCGGTGGCGGTACCGACACGATGGCCGGCGGTGCGGGCATCGATATCTACGAAGTCACCGACCTTGGGGACGTGGTGAGCGAGCTCGCCGGTGCCGGCGACGACTCGGTCTGGACCTCGCTGGCGAGCTACACCCTGGGGGCCAACGTCGAGAATCTGTATTTCGGCGGCAGCGGCCACTTTGCGGGCACCGGCAACGCGCTCGCCAACACGCTCGTGGGTGGTGCGGGTAACGACGTCCTCATCGGTGGCGCAGGTGCCGACGCGATGGCCGGCGGTGTCGGCAGCGACATCTACGAAGTCACCGACCTTGGGGACGTGGTGAACGAGCTCGCCGATGCCGGCAACGACTCGGTGTGGACCTCGCTGGCGAGCTACACCCTGGGTGCCAACGTCGAAAATCTGTATTTCGGCGGCAGCGGCAACTTTGCGGGCAGCGGCAACGCGCTCAACAACACGATCGTGGGCGGTGCGGGTAACGACGTCCTCAACGGCAGTGGCGGTAACGACGTCATCGTCGGTGGCGCAGGTGCCGACGCGATGGCCGGCGGTGTCGGCAGCGACATCTACGAAGTCACCGACCTTGGGGACGTGGTGACCGAGCTCGCCAGCGCAGACATGGATACGGTCTGGAGCTCGCTTGCGAGCTACACCCTGGGTGCCAACGTCGAGAATCTGTATTTCGGCGGCAGCGGCAACTTTGCGGGCAGCGGCAACGAGCTCAACAACACGATCGTGGGCGGTGCGGGTAACGACGTCCTCACCGGCGGCGCAGGTAACGATGTCATCATCGGTCGTGCCGGTGCTGACACGATGGCCGGCGGTGTCGGCAGCGATATCTACGAAGTCACCGACCCTGGGGACGTGGTGAGCGAGCTTGCCGGTGCCGGCAACGACTCGGTCTGGACCTCGCTCGCCAGCTACACCCTGGGTGCCGATGTCGAGAATCTGTTTTTCGGCGGCAGCGGCAATTTCGTGGGCTCCGGCAACGCGCTCTCCAACATGCTCGTGGGTGGTGCGGGTAACGACATTCTCATCGGCGGTGGCAGTAACGACCTGATGAGTGGCGGCGTCGCCGGCAACGATATTTTCGAGTTTGCTGCCGCGGGTTTCGGCAACGATACGATCCTGAACTTCGGCGCCAATCCGGCCGCAGGGCAGGACTTGCTCAATATCGCGGCACTGGGGATCAACAGCGCCACGTTCGCTGCCAACGTGAGCATAACGGCTGACGGGGCGGACACCGTGGTCGGGATCGGGGTGGACACCATCCGCCTTGTGGGTGTCAGCAGCGTGGCCGTTGATCAGACGGACTTCAATCTGGCCACTTGAGGTCCTGGCCAGTACTGTCGCAGAGAGCGTAGACAGCGGAGGGGAGGGCAATGGATGCCCTCCCTTTCTCTTTCCACTCAATTGCCTCATGAATGCATTCGGTGTGGGAATTCAGGGAGGGCTGAATCGACCAGGCTTTCTGTATTTGCTTCAGGCCTTTTTCGACGGCCACCCGTACCTCCGGTTCGGCGCGCGCAATCTCTCCACCCAAGGCTGGAAGGACACAACCTTCTTCTGGATGAAGGACATGAAAGGTACTTAGGTAGTTGCGTAAGCATTGCCCTGTAGCGGTCAACTAATCCCGGACACGACGTTAAGTTTTTTCTCGGCCTGAGCTGGGGCCAACCCACCGTTGAATTGGAGCGGTCGAATCCAGTTATACCGATGCATCAAATAATGGCCGATGTCTCGGTGCGCTTCTTGGGCCGTCATGTAGCCCATGGTCGGTATCCATTCAGTTTCAGGCTGCGAAACACGCGCTCCATCGGCGCATTATCCCAGCAGTTTCCACGACGGCTCATGCTCTGGCGCAGGCGGTAACGCCAGAGCCGTTGGCGAAACTGACGACTGCCATATTGCGATCACTGATCCGAGTGAAGCAGCAGCCCTTGAGGCCTTCCACGCTGTTCGTAAGGCATGTCCAGCGCCTTGATGACCTCGGCATTGCGCAGGTTGTTGTTGTTGTAGTTGTTGTTGTTGGCATATTGGGCGGAGGAGAGGGCGGCCTGATTGGCTTCGGTCAAGGGCTTCTGCGTCGCCTTTTCCGTGAGATAAGCCAGGGCAACCAGAATCAGCGAGCCGATCAGCGTGAGCAGCCCGAGCAGTGGGTGGATCAGGTAGGCGACCAGCAGGTAGATCGGCGTCCACGGCGCTTCGAAGAAAGCGAACAGGGAATTGCCGGTGACGAACTGACGAACCTGGGCGGCCTGGGCCGGATTACCTCCGGCGCGGCTCAGGTTGCGCTCGAATGCCGCAGTGAAAATGCGCCGGTTGAGGCCCATGTCCAGGCAGTTGCCGGCCCTGGTCAGCACGCGGGTGCGGACCATTTCCAGCGTGGACATCAGCAGGAACAGACCTGCCACCAGGACAGTCAACATCGCCAGCGTCGTGAGTTGCGACTGACCAGGGCTCGGTCATAGACCTGCAGCATAGAAATAGCTGGCGTCAACATCATGACGCTTATGACGCCTCTGAACCCTGCCAGCGAGTAATAACTGCGGCGCAGGCGAAAGAGCGCGTCGGTCAGTTCGGAACGGATGCTCGACTGCTTGGGCATGTTGGTCCTCCCACTTCGAAAAGCCGGTTGCCCTTGTGGCGCAACAGCTAACGGTAAATGTAGTTCCTCAAACAGCTTATGCAGACGCAGGCTGGTCGCTCTGTGGATGGCGAGTCTTCCGAAATCGCTGCGTTGCTCCCTTATGCAGCAGCGTAGGTGGCGGCGAATCAATTCGAAATAACATTTCGCTCTATACCTGCACTCAACAGCCTATATGTCTTTTAAAAACAGCTAGTTGTGAGGCTTAAACGCCGGTCGTCTGTTTTAGCGACGTAATATTGACAAAGATTTGCTATGGAACTTTAGTCTTAGTTATCGGGGGGCCCGCCCGCCTGAAGCTTGCCATCGCTTTGGCAACGCAAGGCGTGGTGATTTCCCGGAGAGGAGCAGAACTATGTCGATCATTTCGTGTTTTTGCAGAGGGAAGGGGCTGTCCAGGACGTTCGCCTTCTCCTCCAGATTCCATGACCCGCCCAGGGCTCGAATCCGCTCTGCCTGATCGACCGGCGAGCAATTCACCACGCGAATTCCAGGCGCGTATCCCGGGTCCCGGGTAACGCCAGATCTCTCGCAAAAAAACATAACCAACAAACTGCGCAAGCCAGCACTTGACTTGGCGCGGGCGGATTCTCTCGTCCCGTGCCTTTACCCAAATAGATCGAGGGCAATCCAAAATGGCCAATTTCAACAAGTCGGATCTGGAGTTCATCCTCAAACAAATCTTTATTGCAGAAGCGAATGCCAATGGCGCAAGCCTCATTGATTTGCTTCCCAACTCTCAGGTCCCATTCGGCCTGCGTACCGTCGATGGCAGCTTCAACAACCTGGTCACCGGCCAGAGCGAGTTTGGCGCCGCGGACAATGCCTTCCCGCGCCTGCTCGATCCTTCCTTTCTATCGCCGGCATACGCCGGCACAGGGTCGGTAACCGATCCGCAACCACGGATTATCAGTAACCTGATCGTCGACCAGACCGCCAACAACCCGGCGGCCTATGCCTCAGCGTTCGACCCGGGCCTGGACGGTGTGCTCAACTTTGGCGTGCCGGGTAATGACGACGTGCTCAAGGATGGCGTACAGATAGTCACCAGCCCCGGGCTGGATGGGGTGTTCGGCACGGCCGATGACAAGGACGTGTTCTTCATGCCCAACGTGTCGCCGGACGTCGGCCTGACCGCCAGCTTCAACTCGTGGATGACCTTCTTCGGCCAGTTCTTCGACCACGGTCTCGACCTGGTCACCAAGAGCGCTACCGACTTCGTGTTTATTCCGCTGCAGGCGGACGATCCGTTGTTCGTACCGGGCAGCCCGACCAACTTCATGGTGTTGCCACGTGCGGTGCGTACCGCCGGCGCGGACGGAATACTCGGCACGACCGATGATGGCCAGCCCAATACCACCTCGCCGTTCGTGGACCAGAGCCAGACCTACAGCTCGCACCCGTCGCATCAGGTGTTCCTGCGTGAGTACACCCTCAACGCGGCAGGCGATCCTGTTGCAACGGGACGCTTGATCACCAACCGCGATCTCGGCGCCGATGGCCTGTTTGGCACTGCCGATGACGGCAGCGGCGAAAATGGTGGCATGGCAACCTGGAAGGTGGTCAAGGCCCAGGCCCGTGACATTCTCGGCATCAATCTGACTGATGCCGATGTACATAACGTGCCATTGCTGGCAACCGATGCCTACGGCAACTTCATCCGTGGGCCGAACGGCATGCCGCAGGTGGTGATTCGCATCAGTAACGGTGCTGACGGCATCGCCGGGACAGCGGATGACGTCACTCAACTGGTCGAAGGCAACCGGGCTGCTCCGATCAGTCTGGCCAACGCCGTGAGCACCGGACATGGTTTCCTCGACGACATCGCCCACAATGCTGCGCCGGTAGTCGTCGGCGGGGTTCTGCAGGCGGATGCCGACATCGCTGTCGGCAATGCACAGCCCGTTGGCCCGGGCGGCAACAACCTGACCTATGACAACGAACTGCTCGACGCCCACTACATTGCCGGCGACGGACGGGTAAACGAGAACATCGGCCTGACCACCGTGCACCATGTGTTCCACTCCGAGCACAACCGCCTGGTCCAACAGTCCAAGGACACCATCCTGGCCTCCGGTGACCTGGCCTTCCTCAATCAGTGGCTGGTTGACGACGTGGCCGCCATACCAACTACCCCCGCCGGGATCGCGGCGCTGGTGTGGGATGGCGAACGCCTGTTCCAGGCTGCCAAGTTCGGCACCGAGATGCAGTACCAGCACCTGGTGTTCGAGGAGTTCGCGCGGACCATTCAGCCGCAGGTCGACGAATTCCTTGCGCCCAATGGGTATGACACCTCGATCAACCCGGCAATCCTCGCCGAGTTCGCCCACGTGGTGTACCGCTTCGGTCACTCGATGTTGACCGAGACCGTCGATCGCTTCGATCCTGCGTTCAATCCGCTCCTCACCAACCCGGCCAACCCGGACTCGCAACTGGGTCTGATCGCGGCCTTCCTCAACCCGCTGGCGTTCGCCGGCAGCGGGGTGACTGCGGACCAGGCGGCAGGGGCGATCGTTCGCGGTGTGACCCGCCAGGTCGGCAACGAGATCGATGAGTTCGTCACCGAAGCGTTGCGCAACAACCTGCTCGGTCTGCCGCTCGATTTGCCGAGCCTGAACCTGGCGCGTGGTCGCGACACGGGCATCCCTACATTGAACGAGGCGCGCCGTGAGTTCTACGCAATGACCGGCGACAGCCAACTCAAGCCATACATCAGTTGGGCTGACCTGGCGGACAGCCTCAAGCACCCCGAGTCGCTGGTCAACTTCATCGCGGCCTTTGGCACGCATAGCTCGATCACGTCGGCGACCACGCTGGCAGACAAGCGCGCCGCTGCCATGGCGCTGGTATTGGGTGGTGTGGGTTCGCCGGCTGATCGCCTGGACTTCCTCAACAGCACCGGTGCCTATGCCAACGTAACGACGGCCGGCAAGGACGGGATACTGGGCACTGCAGATGACCTGACGGGCGTGACGATCACAGGCGTCGACGACATCGACTTCTGGGTCGGTGGCCTCGCCGAACAGAAAATGCCGTTCGGCGGCATGCTCGGCTCGACGTTCAACTTCGTGTTTGAAACCCAGATGGAGGCGTTGCAGAACGGCGACCGCTTCTACTACCTGTCGCGTACCGCGGGCCTGAACTTCGGCACTGAGCTGGAGAACAACTCCTTTGCCAAGCTGATCATGCTCAACACCGATGTCACCCACCTGGCGAACACCGTGTTCCTGACGCCAACGTTCACCCTCGAAGTGAATCAGGCCACTCAGTTCACCGGCCTTGGCCTGGATAGCCGCGCCGATCCGACGGGCGGCATCATGATCAACGGCGTGGAAGTCGTGCCGCTGGTGATTCGCGACAACCCCGACACCCCCGGTGCGGACACCAATTATCTGCGGTACACCGGTGAAGACCATGTCGTCATGGGCGGCACCGCCGGCAATGACATCATCATCTCCGGTGACGGCGATGACACCCTTTACGGCGATGCCGGTGATGACCGCCTCGAAGGCGGTGCCGGGAACGATGCGGTACTGGGCGGCGCGGGCGATGACATCATTTCCGACTCGTTCGGCGACAACCGCCTGGAAGGTAATGCCGGTAACGATGTGATCGTGGTCGGCAGCATGCTTGCTGCAGGCAACCTGATCCTGGGTGGCGACGGCCAGGACTTCATCATCACCACCGAGGACATCAGCACCACCTTCGGCGGTCAGGGTGACGACTTCATCCTCGGTGCCAAGACCAACCTGCCACCTACCGGTAACGAAGGTGATGACTGGATCGAGAAGGGCACCCAGGACGGCGCGCCTGGCGATAACTTCTCGCCGCTGCTCAATGACGATGTGATCGGCAACGACATCTTTGTCGGTGGTGGCGGCTTCGACGAAATGATCGGCGAGGGTGGCGACGACATCTTTGTCGGCAGCGATGCCCAGGACAAGATGGACGGCATGTCCGGTTTCGACTGGGTGACCTACAAGAATGACAAGGTTGGCGTGACCGTTGACCTGAGTCTGGCTGCGCTGGCGCAACCACACGGCAATGCACCAAACCAGAATGCCGGCGTGTTCAATCCGGTCGGCGCCTCGCCCGCCTCGATTCTCGACCGTTTTGCCGAGGTCGAGGGCTTGTCCGGTTCGAATTTCGGCGATGTACTCAAAGGCGATGATGTCGACGCGGTCACTATCATCAACCACGGCGGTACCACGGGCAGTGCGCTGACCAATGTCGCGTTGATCCGCGGACTGGACCAGTTCCTGGCCGATGCCGGATTGCCGACCACCGGCTTTGCCACGGGCAACATCATCCTCGGCGGCAATGGCAGTGACCTGATCGAAGGCCGCGGTGGCGATGATCTGATCGATGGCGACAAATGGATCAACGTCAGAATTGCCGTGTATGCCCCTGGTGACGTCAACCATACCGGTCCCGAGATCGCCAGCTTCGACAGCATGGTCGACATGATCCCGTTCATGCTGGACCGCACCTATAACCCCGGTCAACTCAAGGCCGTGCGGGAAATCATGCCCGGCACTTCGGTGGGCGGGGCGGCCTTCGACACCGCCATTTTCTCCGGGATTGCGTCCGAGTATACGGTTACCGTTGACGACCGCGGCACAGCCAGCGTGGCGGACGATGTCTGGACAGTGGCAGATAGCGTAGCGGGTCGCGACGGCACCGATACCCTGCTGCATATAGAACGCCTGCAATTCGCCGATACCCAGCAAGTGCTGGTGCCGGGGCAGAATGCTCAACCGGTTGGCCGTCCTACCCTTACGGATGGAAACGGCGGGGCGATCACGGTGGGCGACACGCTGACTGTCAGCGTGGCCGGGGTACGTGATGGCAACAACGTCGCGCCTGGTAATCCGCAGGGATTAATCACCAACTCTTCGGTGTCCTACGTCTGGCAGTTCGAGGCCACTCCCGGCAGCGGCGTATTCGAGGACATCATCCTGTTGCCGGCGGGCGACCTGGCGTTCCAAAGCGCCGATGGTACCGCGTTCAAGGTCTCTCCTGACCTCGCCGGGTTGTCGTTGCGGGTCAAGGCGATCTATCAGGACGGTCACGGCACCACGGAGATCCTGTTCTCCACGCCAACGACTGCCGTAGCCCCCGGTGCACCGGTCACGCCAACGGCGGCGGTACCTGTAGTCGATGCCACCGCGGGTGGCCCGGGCCTTCACATGGTCCGCTCCGACCTCAACTTCATTCTTGACCAGATCAAGATTGCCGAAGCGGAAGCGTCCGGTCAGGACATCCTCTCGCTGATCCCGAATATCCGCGCGCCGTTGGGCTTGCGTGCGGTCGACGGGTCGAACAACAACCTGATGAACCTCAATGGCAACAACCACACCGAGTTTGGTGCCGCCGATAACGTCTTCCCGCGCTTGACCGATCCGGTCTTCAATCCGGCGGAAGGGGGAACGTCGTATACGCAGAACAGCGGCCTTGTGATCGACTCGCAGCCGCGCACCATCAGTAACCTGATCGTCGATCAGACGGCGAACAACCCGGCGGCCTATGCCGCGGCTTTCGATCCGGGCCTGGATGGTGTGCTCAACTTCGGCGCGGTGGGTAACGACGACGTGCTCAAGGATGGCGTACATATCGTCGCCAGCCCCGGCATGGATGGTCAGTTCGGTACTGCCGACGATCACGATGTGTATCTGTTCGAGAACACCACGGCGGACGCAGGGTTGTCTGCGCCGTTCAACGCCTGGATGACCTTCTTCGGGCAGTTCTTCGATCATGGTCTGGACCTGGTCACCAAAGGTGGTTCGGGCACCGTCTTCATCCCGCTGCAACCGGATGATCCGTTGTTCGTGCCTGGCAGCCCGACCAACTTCATGGTGCTGACCCGCGCGACCAACCTGCCAGGGCCGGATGGCGTTCTCGGCACGGCCGACGACATCCATGAGCAAACCAACACCACCACGCCGTTCGTGGACCAGAACCAGACCTATAGCTCGCACCCGTCGCACCAGGTGTTCCTGCGTGCTTATCAAATGACCGACAACGGCCCCGTAGCGACCGGCCGGTTAATCACCAACCGGGACCTGGGGGTGGATGGCCAGTTTGGAACCGCTGACGACGTCGAAATTGGTGGCATGGCGACCTGGAAAGTGGTCAAGGCGCAGGCCCGCGACATCCTGGGTATCAACCTTACCGATGCCGATGTCGATAATGCCCCGCTATTGGCGACGGACGCCTATGGCAATTTCATCAAGGGGCCGAACGGCTTCCCGATGGTGGTGATGAAGGGGGTTGACGGTCTGGGTGGCACGCCTGATGACGTCCTTGTCGAAGGCAATCCGCTTGCTCCCCTTGACCTGACCAATGCTGTGCGCACCGGTCACCAGTTCCTCGTCGACATTAACCACAATGCGGCGCCGGTAATCGTCGGTGGGGTTCTGCAGGCGGATGGCGATACCCTTGTTGGCAATGCGCAGCCTGTTGACGGGGCCGGCAACAACCTGACCTATGACAACGAACTGCTCGACGCTCACTACATCGCTGGCGACGGCCGGGTCAACGAGAACATCGGCCTGACCGCAGTGCATGCGATCTTCCACTCCGAGCACAACCGCCTGGTCCAGCAGACCAAGGACACCGTGCTCGATTCGGGTGACGTGGCCTTCCTCAACGAGTGGCTGCTCAATCCGGTGGCTGCATTGCCAACCACCCAGGCTGAGTTCGATGCGCTGCTGTGGAATGGCGAGCGCTTGTTCCAGGCTGCCAAGTTCGGCACCGAGATGCAGTATCAGCACCTGGTGTTCGAGGAGTTTGCGCGGACCATCCAGCCCAACGTCGACCTGTTCTTCGCACCGACCCAGGTCTACGACGTCGACCTCGATGCCTCGATCGTCGCCGAGTTCGCCCACACCGTGTACCGGTTTGGCCACTCGATGCTGACCGAGACCGTCGATCGCTACGATATCGACTTCAATGTGGTAGGTGATCCGAACAGTGCTAATCCCGATCAGCAACTGGGCTTGATCGCGGCGTTCCTCAACCCGCTGGCGTACGCCGCCAGTGGCGTTTCGCCAGAGGATGCGACCAGTGCGATCGTGCGAGGGGTGACCCGGCAAACCGGTAACGAAATCGACGAGTTCGTGACCGAGGCGCTGCGCAACAACCTGCTCGGCCTGCCGCTCGACCTGCCGGCGCTTAACATCGCCCGTGGTCGCGACGTGGGAATTCCCTCACTCAATGCGATCCGCCGCGACATCTACAGTCAAACCGGTGATACCCAACTCAAGCCGTACACCAGCTGGGTCGACCTGGTGCAGCACCTCAAACATCCTGAGTCGTTGATCAACTTCATCGCGGCCTATGGCACGCATGACACGATCACCGCGGCAACCACGCTGGAAGGCAAACGCGCTGCAGCCCTGGCGCTGGTCCTGGGTGGTGTGGGTGCGCCAGCTGACCGCCTGGACTTCCTCAACAGTACGGGGGCCTATGCCAACGTGACACTGCCCGGCAAGGATGGGGTATTGGGTACTGCCGACGACCTGAAGGGCGTGACAATCACGGGTGTCGATGCCATCGACCTCTGGATCGGCGGCCTGGCCGAAGAGAAAACCCCGTTCGGCGGCATGCTCGGCACGACCTTCAACTTCGTGTTCGAGAACCAGCTGGAAAAACTGCAGGACGGCGACCGCTTCTACTACCTGGAGCGTACCTCTGGCCTGTCGATGAATGCCGAACTTGAAAGCAACTCCTTCGCCAAGTTGATCATGGCCAACACCTCGGCCACGCACTTGCCGGGCCTGGTGTTCTCGGACCCAGGGTTCTACCTGGAAGTGGACCAGGGCAGGCAATTCAACGAAGGCCTGGTCACCGTCGATCCGCTCGGCCCGAACGGCGAGCAGGTGGTGTTCCGCGACAACCCGCTGACCGTGGGGCCGGACACCAACTACATTCGCTACGCTGGCGAAGAGCATATCGTGCTCGGTGGTACTGACGGCGCAGACATTCTCATCTCCAGCGATGGCGATGACACCGTCTGGGGGGATGCCGGCAACGATCGCATCGACGGCGGTAACGGCAACGACCAGCTGCGCGGTGGCGACGGCGACGACATCATCACCGACACCGGTGGCGACGATAACATCCAGGGTGGCGACGGCAACGACGTGCTGCACGGAGGCAACGGCATCAACCTGATCATTGGCGGGTTCGGCAACGACTTCATCGTGACCGGTGAGGACGCCTCCGAGGCCATTGGTGGTCAGGGCAACGACTTCATCCTGGGCAGCAAAGCCAACGAACAGGACATGGGTAACGAAGGCGACGACTGGATCGAGAAGGGCACCTCGGACGGTGCACCTGGCGATAACTTCGATCCGCTCGGCAACGACCCGGTCATTGGCAATGATGTATTCGTCGGCGGCAACGAGAACGATAAGTTCAACGGCGAAGGCGGCGACGACATCATGGTCGGCAGTCTCGGCATGGGTGACCGCTATATCGGCGGCTCCGGCTATGACTGGGCGACCTTCAAGGATCTCGCCCAGGGCGTGACCGTCGATTACAGCGACCGCTTCTTCGATGTGCCAGTGCAGCCGGGTTCGGGTGCTTCGGCACTGGTGCGTTTCGACATCATGGAAGGTCTGTCGGGTTCGTCCCACGGTGACTTCCTGCGCGGTGATAACGAAGATGCGACATCGCTGCCTACCGCAGGTGCAACCGGCAGTGTGCTGACCAACATCAGCCTGATCAACGGCCTGGCGGGTCTGCTGCCTGTCGGAGCGACATTCTTCGACGGTGGCAACATCATCCTCGGTGGCAGCGGCAGCGACCTCATCGAAGGGCGCGGTGGTGACGACATCATCGATGGCGACAAGTGGCTGAACGTACGCATCAGCGTACGGACAAACGCTGATGGCACCGGCGCGGAAATCGCCAGTTTCAACAGCATGGAGCCAATGGTCCAGGCGATGCTCAACGGTACTTACAACCCGGGTCAGTTGGTCATCGTGCGGGAGATTCTGACCGGCACTGACAACTTCGACACCGCGGTGTTCTCCGGTAATGCATCGGAGTACACCGTCACAGTCGATGGCAACGCTGTCATCGTGACCGACCTGGTGGCGGCGCGTGATGGTGTCGATCGCCTGACGGGCATCGAGCGTCTGCAGTTCTCCGACCAGGCGCAGGCGTCCGGTGTTGGCACCGCGTTGAACAGCGGTCCAGTGGGGCGTCTGGCGATCCTCGATGATGCCACCGGTGTGCGTACCGGCGCGTCTGTCGCCGGCCAACTGCTGCGCGTCAGCGACCAGTCGGTCCGCGACGCGGACAACGTGAGTGCGGCCAATCCGACCGGTGCGGTTACCGGTCCCGTGGCTTACTACTGGCAGGTCGAAAACGCTGCGGGCTCGGGTGTCTTTGAAGACATCACCTTTTTCGCCGCCGGCGAGGTGTCGCGGGCAACCGGCGCCACCTATCGGGTGGCGGATGATGTCGCCGGTCTGAACATCCGCGTTCGAGCGGTGTATCAGGATGCCAAGGGGACGCTGGAGATCGTCGACTCGTCGGGGAACAATGCACCGACTGCAGGGCCGACCATCCTCGGGGTCGCGTTTCCGAACCAGGTGTTGACCGCCGACACGTCGACCATCATCGACGTCGATGGCCTCAGCAATCCGCAGTTCACCTTCCAGTGGCAGGAGACCAATGGGGTCACCTTCGTCGACATCGTCGGAGCCACCGCCAGCACGTTCACGCTTGGCCAGGCTCAGGTCGGCGATCAGGTACGCGTGGTGGTCAGTTACGTGGATGACTTCGGTGCGGTCGAAAGCGTTGCGTCCGACGCTACGGCCCCGGTGGCCTCCGGTGATGTGTTTGTCGGTACCGCCGGTCCTGACACATGGACCGGCACGGCAGGCGACGACATTGCCAGCGGAGGTGCTGGCAACGACTTCCTGAACGGCTTGGGCGGCAACGACCTCCTCAATGGTGACGCGGGTGCTGACGTGCTCATCGGGGGTACGGGTGCCGATACCATGGCTGGCGGTCTTGGCGACGATATCTACGAAGTCACCGACCTTGGGGACGTGGTGACCGAGCTCGCCGGTGCCGGCAACGACTCGGTCTGGACCTCGCTGGCGAGCTACACCCTGGGTGCCAACGTCGACAATCTGTATTTCGGCGGCAGCGGCAACTTTGCGGGCAGCGGCAACGCGCTCAACAACACGATCGTGGGCGGTGCGGGTAACGACGTCCTCATCGGTGGCGCAGGTGCCGACACGATGGCCGGCGGTGTCGGCAGCG
The DNA here is from genome assembly GCF_056711565.1 of Pseudomonas sp. WT-JTC. NCBI lineage: Bacteria > Pseudomonadati > Pseudomonadota > Gammaproteobacteria > Pseudomonadales > Pseudomonadaceae > Pseudomonas > Pseudomonas sp. WT-JTC. Next base: position 4,435,572 of record NZ_CM160042.1, on the reverse strand, counting down.
ACATCTACGAAGTCACCGACCTTGGAGATGTGGTGACCGAGCTCGTCGGTGCCGGCAGCGACTCGGTGTGGACCTCGCTCGCGAGCTACACCCTGGGTGCCAACGTCGAGAATCTGTACTTCGGCGGCAGCGGCAACTTTGCGGGCAGCGGCAACGCGCTCAACAACACGATCGTGGGCGGTGCAGGAAACGACGCTCTCACCGGTGGCGCAGGTAACGACGTCATCATCGGTGGCGCAGGTGCCGACACGATGGCCGGCGGTGTCGACAACGATGTCTACGAAGTCACCGACCTTGGGGACGTGGTGAACGAGCTCGCCGATGGCGGCAGCGACGCGGTCTGGAGCTCGCTCGCGAGCTACACCCTGGGTGCCAACGTCGAGAGTCTGTATTTCGGCGGCAGCGGAAACTTTGCGGGCAGCGGCAACGAGCTCAACAACACGATCGTGGGCGGCGCGGGTAACGACACCCTCACCGGCGGCGCAGGTAACGACGTCATCATCGGTGGCGCAGGTGCCGACACGATGGCCGGCGGTGTCGGCAGCGATATCTACGAAGTCACCGACTTTGGGGACGTGGTGAACGAGCTTGCCGGTGCCGGCAACGACTCGGTGTGGACCTCGCTCGCCAGCTACACCCTGGGTGCTGACGTCGAAAATCTGTTTTTCGGCGGCGGCGGCAATTTCGTGGGCTCCGGCAACGCGCTCTCCAACATGCTCGTGGGGGGGGCGGGTGACGACGTTCTCATCGGCGGTGGCGGTAACGACCTGATGAGTGGCGGCGTCGCCGGCAACGATATTTTCGAGTTTGCTGCCGCAGGTTTTGGCAACGATACGATCCTGAACTTCGGCGCCAATCCGGCCGCAGGGCAGGACTTGCTCAATGTCACGGGGCTGGGGATCACCAGCGCGACGTTCGCTGCCAGCGTGAGCATAGCGGCTGACGGGGCGGACACGTTGGTCGGGTTCGGGGCGGACTCCATCCGTCTTGTTGGTGTCAGCAGTGCGGCCGTTGATCAGACGGACTTCATTCTGGCCACTTGAGGTCCTGGTCAGTACCGTCGCAGGAGGGCGGGACAGTAGAGGGAGGGGAGGGCAATGGAAGCCCTCCCTTTCTCCTTCCATTCAATTGCCCGTCAGGTATCGGGGTGCCAGCAGCGTACTGGCGCTCGTCAAAGCAGGTTGGAACCGAACTGCGAAATCAAAAAAACCAATGGAAAAAGGAAACCCGGCCTTGAACATTTCAGCCATCTGCCTCTTGAGCAGCCTGTTGGTTGCGGTCGCGGCTTCTGCTACCGGGGTTACTTCGGTCTTCGACCTGGGCTTCACCAGGTCAGCCACGGAAACGCTGAAAAAGCTGGATATCAACGACGCTTTTATTATCGCCGTCTCAAGTCCTGCTGCATTTACCTTCTGCCGAAAAGGATCGTCAACGCTCTGGAAGTATCAGGCACTGGATCTGGAGCAACAAGCTGCAATCCAGGTCGGCCAAAAGAAGTCCTTGACGGACTATCAGCGAATTACCGTTACGCAAGTCGATAGCGTTGCCTGCAAACAGGATCACCTGGCGCCATTGGTTAAACCGGCTATCAGGCGTGGACTTGTCCTCGGCCTGATTACCCTGTTTCTGCTGGTCGGCCTCCTGTATACCTACCGGGCAATCATGCATTGCCGTTATGACCAGACCGGTTTTTCGAAGCCCGGCTTGCAGCGATTGGGAGATTCCCGGTTTGCGTACAACTCAACGGTGATGGCGTTGGCCGCGTGGGGTATCGCTGTAGCTACGGCATTTGTTTACTTCGGATTTTGAGCACGCCGCGCAACCAGCAAGTGCAGTCGTGAGTTGCTTCCGGTATTAATCTGGATTCTCGTAATGCAGTTTGTGCTGCCTTGGTGAACCAAACCACCACATCGCTGATGTACTTGATTGATACCCTGATAGTTTCAATTAATCCTGCGTTGCTGCCGGCTTGAAAGGGTCGCCGGGTTATCGTGGAGTATGCAGTTGGTATTTGTTGTGGATGAGAGCCGCTCGCTATTGCGCGAGTTATGGGATGTATAACAACTGGTGGATCCAATATGCAGTCGTCGAAGTGCATTTAATCAATCAGCCCAGCTGTCGCGGGGAATAGCGGGGAAGTTTGCTTGTTACTGTCACTTCAGTTGCACTTGCGCTACGACACCGTTTGTCGGTGGCTTGTTCGGAAAATGAACATTGGAGCGTCTGGGGCCTCTGATTCTTCAGCGTGTCAGCCATGACCTGCTCGCGAAATTGCTAAAAAGAAGTGGAAATCGAATCTCAAATGCAGTGAGTGCAAATGGGGGGTATCTGAAGTTCAGGGAGGTAATAAACAAGCCGGTCATTGATTTGCCAAACGAATCAATGAGGTTAACAGTGCCGAGTCGATGATTTGGCTTATCTTGTAGAAGTAAGGTCGCACAGGGTTTTTATGTTTAAGAATCTTGTTATAAAGTCGATCTGTACTGTCGAATAAGGTGGAGAAATTACCGTGGCGATAAATACAATTATGAGTCTGCTGGGGAATAAAGAATTCCTGGAGTTTTTGCGTCTGGGTGTTGTTTACGTTCATTTGGTGGCGTGTTGTGTAGCCATTGGTCTGGTGTTGACCAGTGATGTCGCGATGGTTAAAGATCTTTTAAGGCGGAAGGTGCTCACTGAGCATGATAATGCTCACATGGAAAGTCTCCAAAAGTCTGTGGTCGTTGCACTAATAGCTTTGTGGATAACGGGGATCGCTGTCGTCGGTATTGATTACCAGGATAAAGGTGTCGAATACTTCATGAATCCAAAGCTTCAAGCCAAAGTCATTATTGTCGCGTTGCTGAGTTACAACGGCGTCCTGTTGCATCGCATGGTACTGCCGGCACTGCAAAAGGCAGGCTCCTTGCTCAACCTCGGATTCAGTGCACGGATGCTGGCGTTGGCCTGCGGTTCGTTGTCCGCCGTGTCCTGGATGTATGCCGCCATGCTGGGTGTCGGGCGCCCTTTGGCCTGGAAATTTTCCCTTTCCGAACTGTTGATGGCGTATCCGGTACTGATTGTGCTCGGGTTCCTGGCGATGCTGGTGCTGACCCAGCGAGCGAAACAACAGGACGTCTACGTTGCGCCTCAGCGAACAGTGGCAGGCGCATGCTAAGCCGGTTCTGCGGGTAAATCCTGCGGGCTTGCCCAGAGCCCGAGAGGTGGCGATTTTCCTGGTGCAGGTTTCAACCCGGACCTGCACCGCAAGGCCCTTTTGTTTTGAGTCTGTCCCGTCCTGAAGAAGTGAGCCTCGGTGTTACCAACCCCCACCGGTGTAGCGTAAAACCACGCTCAGGTAACAATCACCTCGTCCTCAAAAAATCCCCTCGAAAATTTCACCAACGCCAGAGCCCTTGATTCTGGCGCTCTCCAGCCCTTCCGAATTTTTCTTGAATGCCTGTCCAACAAGTTGGCCGCTTGATTGCATATGATTGTATGTACAAGTAAATGCGTGTGCGTATGAGTCCTTTGAGGCTCTCCGCGACAGCCACTGATTCGCTTGTCGCGCAACGATGCGCACAGGCTGGCTTGCCCACTGCCTGGGTTGGCTTGAATTGATCGCTTGAGCGTCTTTTTCGTGACTGACAGTAAACCTGCAACGTTTCGTGACTCGTCGATGCCGGTTACCCGATTGCAATTGAATGTGCCAAAGCGCAGGGCTTGAGCCTGCCAATGATTACCCCGGTTATAGGAGCCTGAAAATGCACACACTGAACCTGATCCCCGGCCAACTGAGCCTGACCCAACTGCGTGACGTCTATCAGCAGCCGGTGAAACTGACCCTCGACCACAGCGCTGCGGCCCAGATCGAGGCCAGCGTGGCCTGCGTGGAGCAGATCCTCGCCGAGAACCGCACCGCCTACGGGATCAACACCGGTTTCGGCCTGCTGGCCTCGACCCGCATCGCCAGCGAAGACCTGGAAAACCTGCAGCGCTCGCTGGTGCTGTCCCACGCCGCCGGTGTTGGCCAGCCGATCAGCGACGAGCTGGTGCGCCTGATCATGGTGCTCAAGGTCAACAGCCTGAGCCGTGGTTTCTCCGGCATCCGCCGCGTGGTGATCGACGCGCTGATCGCCCTGATCAATGCCGAGGTGTACCCGCACATACCATTGAAAGGCTCGGTCGGTGCGTCCGGTGACCTGGCGCCGTTGGCGCACATGTCGCTGGTGCTGCTGGGCGAAGGCAAGGCGCGTTACAAGGGCGAGTGGATGGAAGCGACCGAAGCGCTGAAAGTCGCCGGCCTGACCCCGCTGACCCTGGCCGCGAAAGAAGGCCTGGCCCTGCTCAACGGCACCCAGGTGTCCACCGCGTTCGCCCTGCGCGGCCTGTTCGAAGGTGAAGACCTGTTCGCCGGTGCCCTGGCCCTCGGCGGCCTGACCGTTGAAGCGGTGCTGGGTTCGCGTTCGCCGTTCGACGCGCGCATCCACGCCGCCCGTGGCCAGAAAGGCCAGATCGACGCCGCCGCCGCTTACCGCGATCTGCTGGGCGAGCGCAGCGAAGTCTCCGACTCCCATGAGAACTGCGAAAAAGTCCAGGATCCGTACTCCCTGCGCTGCCAGCCGCAAGTCATGGGCGCCTGCCTGACCCAGTTCCGTCAGGCTGCCGAAGTGCTGGCCATCGAAGCCAACGCCGTCTCGGACAACCCGCTGGTGTTCGCCGCCGAAGGCGACGTGATCTCCGGTGGCAACTTCCACGCCGAGCCGGTGGCCATGGCCGCCGACAACATGGCCCTGGCCATCGCCGAAATCGGCTCGCTGAGCGAGCGCCGCATCTCGCTGATGATGGACAAGCACATGTCGCAACTGCCGCCGTTCCTGGTGGCCAACGGTGGCGTGAACTCCGGCTTCATGATCGCCCAGGTCACCGCGGCGGCCCTGGCCAGCGAGAACAAGGCGCTGTCCCATCCGCATTCGGTGGACAGCCTGCCGACCTCGGCCAACCAGGAAGACCACGTCTCGATGGCCCCGGCGGCCGGCAAGCGCCTGTGGGAAATGGCCGAGAACACCCGCGGGATTCTCGCCGTGGAATGGCTGGCGGCGGCTCAGGGCCTGGACCTGCGCAACGGCCTGAAGACCTCGCCAAAACTGGAACAGGCCCGCGCCATCCTGCGTAACGAAGTGCCGTTCTATGAGAAGGACCGCTTCTTTGCACCGGACATCAATGCGGCGACTGAGTTGTTGGCTTCGCGCTGCCTGACCGAGCTGGTTCCAACCAAGTTGCTGCCGAGCCTGTAAGGCCCCCTCCTGTAGGAGCGAGCCTGCTCGCGAAAAACGCCTGGGCAACGCGGGCATTCAGGCAGGGCGCGTTATCGTTGAGGACCATCGCGAGCGGGCTCGCTCCTACAGCGAATCGATTTTGCGTCGGACAAGAATAAATAAGGACGAAAAATGCAACAGCCAGCAAAAGGTTTGAAACGAGGGCTCTCAGCCCGACATATTCGCTTCATGGCACTGGGGTCGGCGATCGGAACCGGGCTGTTCTACGGTTCTGCCTCGGCCATTCAAATGGCTGGCCCCGCGGTCCTGCTCGCATACCTGATCGGTGGCGCGGCGGTGTTCATGGTCATGCGCGCCCTCGGTGAGATGGCGGTGCACAACCCGGTGGCCGGCTCGTTCGGCCAGTACGCCAGCACCTATCTGGGGCCGATGGCGGGCTTCATCCTCGGTTGGACCTACGCGTTTGAAATGGTCATCGTCGGCATGGCCGACGTGACGGCGTTCGGCATTTACATGGGGTTCTGGTTCCCCGAAGTCTCCCGCTGGATCTGGGTGCTGGGCATCGTCTCGGTGGTCGGCGGCTTGAACCTGTGCAATGTCAAAGTCTTCGGCGAAATGGAGTTCTGGTTGTCGTTGCTCAAGGTCGCGGCCATCGTCGCAATGATCCTGGGCGGCTTCGGCATCATGCTGTTTGGCATCAACAGTGCGCCGGGTGCCCAAGCGACGGATATCAGCAATCTCTGGACCCAGGGTGGCTTCATGCCCAATGGCGTAGGAGGCCTGATCGCCTCGTTTGCGGTGGTGATGTTTGCCTTTGGCGGCATTGAAATCATCGGTGTTACCGCTGGTGAAGCCAAGGATCCGCAACATGTGCTGCCCAGGGCAATCAATGCCGTGCCGTTGCGTATTCTGCTGTTCTACGTGTTGACGATGCTGGTGCTGATGTCGATTTTTCCGTGGCAGCAGATCGGCAGCCAGGGCAGCCCGTTCGTACAGATTTTCGACAACCTGGGCATCAGCTCGGCGGCCACTATCCTCAACATCGTGGTGATCTCGGCGGCAGTGTCGGCCATCAACAGTGACATCTTCGGTGCGGGTCGCATGATGTATGGCCTGGCTCAGCAAGGGCACGCCCCGAAAGGCTTCGCCCGCTTGTCGCGCAATGGCGTACCGTGGTTGACGGTCGTTGTGATGAGCTGCGCGCTGCTGCTGGGCGTGTTGCTGAACTACCTGATCCCGGAAAACGTTTTTCTGCTGATCGCCTCCATCGCGACCTTTGCCACGGTGTGGGTCTGGCTGATGATTCTGTTGACCCAGGTGGCCATGCGTCGCTCCATGAGTGCCGAGCAGGTTGCGCAACTGAAGTTCCCGGTGCCGTTCTGGCCCTATGCGCCGATGGCGGCGATTGCCTTCATGCTGTTCGTCTTCGGTGTGCTGGGCTATTTCCCGGACACACAGGCTGCGTTGATCGTCGGTGTGGTCTGGATCGTGTTGCTGGTGCTGGCCTACCTGACGTGGGTCAAACCGATGGCTGGACAGGCGGCCCTGATTTCCAAGGAGTCCCCCCTCTCTCAGCGTTAATCTGATTTGAGTGAGCTACGAGAGAAACAGGCCGGCTGACACTTGTCAGCCGGCCTGTTTCGCTTTCAAGGCATCGCCAAACGATAACGGCATCACTTTTTCGGTGGTTTACCGCTGGTTGGGATGTGCAGGTACGACATCACGCTTTCTGTCAGTTCGGTCGCCAGTTTGACCGCCTCTTTGTTGCGCGCCATCACGCCGGCGACCAACCCTTCGATCAAGGCGAGCATTGCGATGTTGGAACTGGTCAACACCGGATGATCGCAAGGCGCAAACAGCACATGCTCGGCAATGCTGGTGAGCGGCGAGGCGGGTGAGTCGGTAATTGCCAGCACCGACGCGCCGCGTTCATTGGCGAAACGTGCCAGTTGCAGGGTGTCGAGGGAGTAGCGCGGCAGGGAGATCGCCAGCAACACGTCCTGATCGGTGATCGCGGCCAGTCGGTACGCGGCATTTTCGTTGCCGCCTTCCATGCTGATAGCGGTGGCGTCGGCGCAGAAGGGCATCAGGGTCGAGGCAGCGAGGCCGGCGAAGTAGACACTGTTGCCGAACCCCAGGATATAAATCTTGCGCGCGGTGGTCAGGCGAGTGACGAACGCTTCAAAGGTGTCGGCGTGGTTGTTGGTCGCCGCCGTGGCGAGATTGCTGCTGGCGCTCTGGATTTGTTCATGCAGGCCAAATGCGCCGCCAGGGCGATGGGCCAGTTCGTTGCGTAGTTTGTCGACCGGCGACACCATCTGCTGCAGCGTCGCGACCAGTTCGGCCTTCATGCCGGTGTAGCCACCGAGGTCCAACGCCTTGGCCAAACGGTTGACGGCGGCGGGTGAGGTCGACGTTTCGTGAGCCATTTCCTCGATGGTCAGCGTCGCGGCTTTCAACGGGTGACGCAGGATAAAGTCCGCCACCTTACGCAGTGACGGTGGCAGTTCGGAAACGATTTCCGTCAGTTTGCGCATGACCGGTGCGGCGTAGACCGTGGTGTCTTTTGATGGGGTTGGCATATCCAGCTCAACGGTTCCTGAAGGTGGGAGAAGGGCTGTGCCTGATGCCCTGACAAAGTTGGCTGGAGTGTATCTGAAGCCAACCCGGTCAGGGCAGCGCAGAGCAATCGGTCGTTGAACAGCGGACTACTTCAGGCTCCCGGCCAGAAACTGCTGAAGGCGCTCGGACTGTGGATTGACCAGCACTTCACGCGGGTCGCCGCGTTCTTCGACCAGGCCTTTGTGCAGGAACACCAGTTGGTTGGAGACCTCACGGGCAAAACCCATTTCGTGGGTCACGACCACCATGGTGCGACCCTCCAGTGCCAGATCCTGCATGACCTTGAGCACTTCACCCACCAGTTCGGGGTCGAGGGCCGAGGTTGGCTCGTCGAACAGCATCACTTCCGGCTCCATTGCCAGTGCGCGGGCAATCGCCACGCGCTGCTGTTCGCCACCCGACATATGGGCTGGCCAGGCATCCTTGCGGTGCGCCACCCCGACTTTGTTCAGGTAGTGCTCAGCCTTTTCCCGAGCCTCTTTCTTGCCCAGGCCCAGCACATGCACCGGGGCCTCCATGACATTTTCCAGGGCACTCATGTGCGACCAGAGGTTGAAGTGCTGGAACACCATCGACAGGCGTGAACGCATGCGTTGCAACTGCCTGGGCTCGGCAGCCTTGAGCCCGCCGAGTTTGTTGGTCACAAGTTTGAGCGGTTCGCCGTTGAGCACAATGTTGCCGGCGTTGGGCTGCTCCAGCAGGTTGATGCAGCGCAGGAAGGTGCTTTTGCCCGAGCCACTGGAGCCGATGATGCTGATCACATCACCGGCCTGGGCCTGCAGGGATATGCCCTTGAGCACCTGGTGGTCGCCGTAGCTTTTGTGCAGGTCCTGAATTTCAAGTTTGTACATGGTTTGAACTCTCTGGCATCAGTCGCTGAGCAAGCGGCCTTGGCGAATAGGGGTGTAGCCTGCGACTTTGGCCAGCCACAGACCGGGTTGGGCGAAACGCAGACGTTCGCGGGCGTAGAGGATGCCGTCGGTGCTGGCGCGCACTACGCTGTGGTGGTCGTTCAGCGGGTCAATGACTTCGAACAACGGGTCGCCGACCTTGACCTGCGCTCCCAGCGGTTGCAGAAAACTCACCACTCCCGGATGCGGCGCATACGCGTACTGCGCACCGGCGAAGGGCATCGCTTCACAACGGGACGGCGGTGCTGCCGGCCATTCACCGCTGATCAGGCCTTGCTCTGCGAGATAACCGAGAATGGCCTGGGCGCTGTCGATGCATTGCTCGCGTTCGGTGTCCGCCATGCCACGTAATTCAATGGTGGTGGCCGCGCACGACAGCGGGATATTGGCTTCAGGGAAGAGCTCGGTCAGGCGTAACCAGGGAATCGCGCAGGCTTCGTCGAAGGCACTGCCGCCTGCACCTTCGGCCAGCAGCGTGACGCCGGCACCCAGGCGCGCGGCCAGTGACTGCAAGCGTGGCCAGTGTTGCGGCATCGCATACAGCAACATGATCGATTCGAAATCGCAGTGCAGGTCCAGCACCACATCGGCGTCACAGGCATGCTGCAGCAACACGCGGCGCAGGCCGTCGAGTTCCGAGGCCGGTGGCGGCATGTCGGCGAGCACATCGGCCATGGCACGACGGATCAGTGCGACGTTGACGTCGGCGTCATTTCCCAGTCGACCTTCCAGCAATGGTGCGACGGCTTCGGCCAGCTCCGGGAAGTCGCGGTTGAAGTTCTTGCCGCTGGAGAACTCGAAGCGACCCTGATGGGTGGCCTGGAACATCTGGCCGATACCGATCGGGTTGGCCATCGGTACCAATTCGACGACCCCCGTCAGGCGGCCTTGTGCTTCCAGTTCAAGCAGGCGGCGCTTGAGTTCGACGGCGACACGCATCCCCGGCAGCTCGTCGGCATGCAGGGAAGCCTGGATGTACGCCTTGCGTGGTCCGCTGCCAAAACGAAACAGCGACAGCGTTCGTTCAGTGCCCGAAGCGCTCCACGGCAGCAGGTATTGAATGTGTTCCATATCAGCTCCTTAATGCTTGCGCGGTGCCAGATACGCCAGCCAGCGGCGCTCGGCCAGCTTGAACAGGCGCACCAGAATGAAAGTCAGGGCCAGGTAGATGAGGCCGGCGGTGATGAACGCCTCGAACGGCAGGTAGAACCGTGAGCTGACCGTGCGTGCCGCGCCGGTGATATCCACGAGCGTGACGATGGAGGCCAGGCTGGTGGTTTGCAGCATCATCAGCACCTCGTTGCTGTACTGCGGCAATGCCCGACGCAAGGCCGACGGCAGGAGAATGCGGCGGTACAGGGTCAGACGGGACATGCCCATGGCCCTGGCGGCTTCGATCTCGCCATGGGCAGTGGATTTCAGACTGCCGGCCAGAAGCTCTGCGCTATAGGCACTGGTGTTGATCGCGAAAGCCAGGCAGGCGCAAAAGGTGGCGCTGGACAGGTAAGGCCAGAGCACGCTTTGGCGCACGGCTTCGAATTGCGCCAGGCCGTAATAGATCAGGAACAATTGCACCAGCATCGGCGTGCCACGAATCACGTAGGTATAGAGCCAGGCCGGGAAGTTGATCAGCGGCGATCGCGACACCCGCATCAGCGCCAGTGGAATCGCCAGGACCAGGCCCAGGGCCAGGGAAATGAGCAGGACTTTGAGGGTCAACAAGGCGCCATTGAAGTACAGCGGCAGGTTTTCCCAGATCAGGTTGTAGTCGAGAATCATGGGCGGGCTCCCCTCACAGTTCGGCGGCTTTGATGCCGACCGAGTAGTGTTTTTCCAGATGGCGCAGCACCAGCAAGGACAGGCTGGTGAGCATCAGGTACAGCGCCGCCACGGCGAGGAAAAACGTGAACGGCTCGTGTGTGGCATCCGCTGCGTTCTTGGCTTTGAACATCATGTCCTGCAAGCCGATCACCGAGATCAGCGCGGTGGATTTGGTCAGTACCAGCCAATTGTTGGTGAACCCCGGAATGGCGAAACGAATCATCTGCGATACCAGAATTCGCCAGAACACCTGTGCCCCGCTCATGCCATAGGCCACGCCGGCTTCGGCCTGACCTTTGGGGATCGCCATGAAGGCGCCGCGAAAGGTTTCCGAGAGGTAGGCGCCAAAAATGAAACCCATGGTGCAGACACCGGCGATAAAGGGGTTGATGTCGATATAGCGGGTGTAACCGAGCGCCAGGGCAATGCGGTTCACCAGATCCTGGCCGCCGTAGAAAATCAGCAGGATCAGCACCAGGTCTGGAATGCCGCGTATCAGGGTGGTGTAGCTTTCCCCGAGCATGGCCAGCCATTTGAGCGGTGACAATCGGAAGGCCGCGCCGATCAGGCCCAGGGCAATCGCCATGGACATGGAGGTCAAGGCCAGGTTTATGGTCAGCCAGGCGCCATCGAGAATGCTCGATCCGTAGCCGTGAAGCATGATGAAGTTCCTCAAGCGAGCGCCGCGAGGCGCGCAAGACAAGCCCGAATCGGCGCCTGCAATGGGCCGGCACCGGGGCTATGGGTAAGGCTTACTCGCCGTAGATATCGAACGCGAAGTACTTGGCCATCACTTGCTGGTACTTGCCATTGGCGCGGATCGCATCAATCGCCGCACTCAGGCGCGCAACGTTGGCGGTGTCGCCTTTGCGCACGGCGATACCGGCGCCCCGGCCGAAGTATTTCGGGTCGTTGATGTCCGGTCCGGTCAACGCAAAACCCTGGCCGGCCGGTGTCTTGATAAAGCTTTCATCGGTGTTGACGATGTCGGCGAGGGTGGCGTCCAGTCGACCCGAGGCGAGATCGAGGAAGGCTTCATTTTGTGAGGAGTAGCGCACCACGACGACGCCGGCTTTTTCCAGTTGCTCGCTGGCAAAACGATCGTAGGTGGAGGAGCGTTGCACGCCGAGTTTCTTGCCCTTGAGGTCTACCAGAGGGTCATTGATCACGCTGCCGGCCTTCATCGCGAACTTGCCCGGTGTGTGGTAGTACTTTTTGCTGAAGTCCACGGACTTCATCCGGTCTTCGGTGATCGACATCGACGACAGCACGGCATCGATCTTGCGCACCTTGAGCGACGGGATCATGCCGTCGAATTCCTGAATGACCCACTCGCATTTGACCTTCATTTCTTCGCACAAGGCGTTGCCGATCTCGTAATCGAACCCGCTGACGTTGCCCTCCGGCGTCTTGAAGGAGAAGGGTGGGTAGGCGGCTTCGATACCGATGCGCAGGCTGTCTTCGTCGGCATGTGCCAGGAAGCTGAAAGCGCACAGCGCCAGAGCACCTAGAAGTTCTGTCTTGTTCATATTGTTGACTCCTTGGAGGGCATTGGGGGGAAACGGGTGCCCGCCATCCAGGTTGGCGCGGTGGATCAGTCCTGTGATCGGCGGGACTATAAATGACACAATAAAAATCAATAATCAATAGAGTGAAAAAAAACATATCAGTCCGAGTTGTGGTTCATCACAAACCCATGCCTGCGTTTGCCAATTACCGCTGCTCATTTCGATCATTAAGTTGTCAGTTACGGTCATTGAGTGGCGGCGGCGCGACTCTTAGTCTGTCGAACATGATTGATGGGGGCCGTAGAGCTCCTGCACTTTCCGTGATCGCTCGATGTGGAGTTACCGATGACCGCCGCTCATTACCCGCACCTGTTGGCTCCGCTGGACCTGGGTTTCACCACGCTGCGCAATCGCACCCTGATGGGGTCGATGCACACTGGCCTTGAAGAAAAACCGGGTGGTTTCGAACGCATGGCGGCGTACTTTGCCGAACGTGCCCGTGGTGGTGTCGGTCTGATGGTCACCGGCGGTATCGGCCCGAACGATGAAGGTGGCGTGTATTCCGGTGCGGCCAAGCTGACGACCGAAGAAGAGGCGCTCAAGCACCGTATCGTCACCCGTGCCGTGCATGACGCAGGCGGCAAGATCTGCATGCAGATCCTCCATGCCGGTCGTTATGCCTACAGTCCGAAACAGGTTGCGCCTAGCGCGATCCAGGCGCCGATCAACCCGTTCAAGCCCAAGGAGCTGGACGAGGAGGGCATCGAGAAGCAGATCAGCGATTTCGTCACCTGCTCGGTACTGGCACAAACCGCCGAATACGACGGTGTGGAAATCATGGGCTCCGAAGGTTATTTCATTAACCAGTTCCTCGCCGCCCACACCAACCACCGTACCGACCGCTGGGGCGGCAGTTACGAAAACCGTATGCGCCTGCCGGTGGAAATCGTCCGTCGCGTGCGTGAAGCGGTCGGCCCGAACTTCATCATCATTTTCCGTCTGTCGATGCTCGACCTGGTCGAAGGCGGCAGCACCTGGGAAGAGATCGTTCAACTGGCCAAGGCCATCGAGCAGGCCGGGGCGACCATCATCAACACCGGTATCGGCTGGCACGAAGCGCGGATTCCAACCATCGCCACCAAAGTGCCGCGCGCGGCGTTCAGCAAGGTCACGGCCAAGCTGCGGGGTTCGGTCAATATTCCGCTGATCACCACCAACCGCATCAACACGCCGGAAGTCGCCGAGCAGATCCTGGCGGAGGGCGATGCCGACATGGTGTCCATGGCGCGGCCGTTCCTCGCCGACCCGGATTTCGTCAACAAGGCCGCTGAAGGTCGCGCCGATGAAATCAACACCTGCATCGGTTGCAACCAGGCCTGCCTCGATCACACCTTCGGCGGCAAGCTGACCAGTTGCCTGGTCAACCCGCGTGCCTGCCACGAAACCGAACTCAATTACCTGCCCGTGCAACAGCTGAAGAAAATCGCCGTGGTCGGTGCCGGCCCTGCCGGTTTGTCCGCCGCGACCGTGGCGGCCGAGCGTGGCCATCAGGTGACGCTGTTCGATTCGGCCAGCGAAATCGGCGGTCAGTTCAACATCGCCAAGCGCGTTCCGGGCAAGGAAGAGTTCTACGAAACCATTCGCTACTTCAACCGCAAGCTGCAGACCACCAACGTCGAGGTGTGCCTGAACACCCGCGTCGACGTGGCCCGGCTGGTCGAGGGCGGCTATGACGAGATCATCCTGGCCACCGGCATTGCGCCGCGCGTGCCGGCGATTGCAGGTGTGGAAAACGCCAAGGTGTTGAGCTACCTGGATGTGATCCTGGAGCGCAAACCGGTCGGCAAGCGTGTCGCGGTGATTGGTGCCGGTGGTATCGGTTTCGACGTCTCCGAGTTCCTGGTTCATCAAGGCGTGGCTACCAGTCAGGATCGCGCCGCGTTCTGGAAAGAGTGGGGCATCGATACGCACCTTGAGGCACGCGGTGGTGTTGCTGGTGTCAAGGCCGCACCCCATGCGCCGGCCCGCGAGGTATTCCTGCTGCAACGCAAGAAGTCCAAGGTCGGCGACGGCCTGGGCAAGACCACCGGCTGGATTCATCGCACCGGTCTGAAGAACAAGCAGGTACAGATGCTCAACAGCGTCGAATACCTGAAGATCGACGACGAAGGCCTGCACATCCGCATCGGCGAAACCGGCGAGCCGCAGGTGCTGCCAGTGGACAACATCGTGATTTGCGCCGGGCAGGACCCGCTGCGTGAATTGCATGAAAGCCTGGTGGCGGCGGGGCAGAACGTGCACCTGATCGGCGGCGCGGATGTCGCGGCAGAGCTGGATGCCAAGCGGGCGATCAATCAGGGTTCGCGGTTGGCGGCGCAGTTGTAATACGCAGGTCCAGCGTGCCAATGGCTTTCGCGAGCAAGCCCGCTCCCACAGTTATTGCGTTGTTCGTGGGTTTTGTGAACGACACAAATCCACTGTGGGAGCGGGCTTGCCCGCGAAGGCGTCCTCAAGGCTGTTAAGATGCTGGTTCCCTACTCGGATCCGGCGTCAATGCTTCTCCCTCCCACCACCTGGCTCCCCCAGGCTCCCCTCGAACGCCTTCACCTCGACTGGCTCTCCGACGCCGGCATCGAAGTGGCGATCCTGCGTCTGGACCAGATCGACCCGCTGATCAGCGGCAACAAATGGTTCAAGCTCGTCGAACACCTGAAGACCGCCGACCGCCTGGGTGCCGAAGGCATCATCAGCCTCGGTGGAGCACACTCCAATCACCTTCACGCGTTGGCGGCGGCGGGCAAGCGTTTCGGCTTTTCCACCGTCGGCCTGTTACGCGGGCATCCTCAGGAAACCCCGACGGTCAAAGACTTGCAGGCGTTCGGCATGCAGTTGCACTGGCTGGGTTACGGCGGCTATAGGGCGCGACATGAAGCGGGTTTCTGGCAACCCTGGCAAATTCGGTATCCGACATTGCATCCGGTGCCTGAAGGGGGAGGTGGTTTGCCTGGCGCCCAGGGTTGCATGCCATTGCGAGCTACCGTATGCGCGCAATTGCAGGGCTTGGGCTGGAGCGATTACGACGGCTGGTGGCTGGCCTGCGGAACCGGCACGACGCTGGCTGGCCTGGTGCTGGCCGAAGCGGGGGATCATCCGGTGTACGGCGCCCTGGCGGTGCCGGATGATCATGGGGTGGCGCAGCAGGTCGAGCGGATCGTGCAGGAAGCCGGTGTGGTCGATGCGGCCTATGAGCTGTTTGCGGCCAGTCGCGGCGGCTTCGCGAAGGTCGATCAACTGTTGCTCGACTTCATTGAAAAGACCGGGCAGACCGGCAGCATTCCCCTTGAGCCGCTTTACACCGGCAAGGCGCTCATGGCCCTCGAACAACAAGTCGCCGCGGGCAAGTTCGCCCGAGGCTCGCGGTTGATCTTCGTCCACACTGGCGGTTTGCAGGGGCGACGGGGGTTCAGTCCACAAATCTGAAGCACACATGCAATCTCATGTGGACTCAGTTATCGCGGTTTACGCTCTTGGGCATCATCCGCAGCAAGGTGTTATCGCCCACCACGTAGTGGTGATACAGCGCGGCCGCGGCATGCAGGCCGATCAGCCAATAGCCGATAGTGCCGCCGAGCTCGTGCCAGTCCTGGAGTTGTCTGGCCAGGTCCTTGTTTTCCGCGATTGGCATCGGCAGGTCGACCCCATAGAACATCACCTGATTGCCTTTGGCGCTGGTGACCAGCCACCCGAGAATCGGCGTAACGATCATGAAAATGTACAGCGCCCAGTGCATCAGCCTGGCCAGTGTGGTTTGCCACTGTGGCGAAGCCGGGAAGACCTGTGGCGCGGGGCCGAGACTGCGTGCGAACAATCGCAGCCAGACCAGAACGAAGACGGTCAGGCCGAGCATGAAGTGTGATTCGACGATCAGCGTGCGCCCGCCACTGCCCTTGGGAAACATCCCGCGCAACTCGATACAGGCGTAAACCAGCACCAGCAGGACCAGCATCAACCAGTGCAGCGCGATCGATACGGTGCTGTAGCGCGAGGCGGAGTTTTTCCACGGCATACGGTATTCCTCAGAGGTCCGGTTTAAAGCCACCGTTCTTGTTTGACGGTGTCTGGTAACTTTAATCCTGTTTCACCGGGTTTGCCTGAGGCGATTGGCCGCTGGATGCTCTGGTTCGGGTAATAGACGGAAAAACCCTTGTAGGAGCGAGCTTGCTCGCGATGGAGTGTCAGATACGTTGATGTCGACTGACACACCATCGCGAGCAAGCTCGCTCCTACAGGGGGGGCGTTTTTCAGCTCGATTGCGGCATTTCGCCGTTGGCCAGACGCTTGTTGATGTCGGCGATCACTTCCGGCAGATCGGTGATGGTGTCGATCATGTAGTGCGGGCGCGAACTTTCGAACATCGCGTGGATACGCTTGCGCTCACTGTCCAGCTGGTCGCTTCCGAGCGCGCGATAACCTTCGTAGTCCAGGCCCAGGGCGTTGCCCGAGCAGATCAGCGCCACGGTCCACATGCCGGCGCGGCGACCTTCGAGAATGCCCGGCACGGTGTCATCGATCTTCACGCACGCGGCAACATCGTCGATGCCCAGGGCGATGACGTTGGCCAGCGCCTGGGCGGGCCATGGGCGACCATTCGGGACTTCGTCGGTGGCGACCACGTGATCGGCCACGTAGCCGTTGGTGGCGGCCAGATCGACCACTTTGTCCATGACCTGTTTCGGGTAACCGGAGCAGGAACCGATCTTGATCCCTTGCTGGCGCAGATTGGCGATGGTCTCCAGCGCACCCGGGATCAGTGCCGAGTGTTCGGCGATTTTTTCGATCTGCAGCGGCATGAAGCGTTGGTAAATCGCGGTGACGTCATCGTCGGTCGGCGTGCGGCCGAAGACTTTGCGATAACGCTCGGCAACGTCCGGCAGATCGCACAGGGTGCGGATGTGGTCCCACTTGCCCATGCCCATCGGGCCTCGGGCTTCTTCGATGGACACCTGGACGTCGAACTCGGCGAAGGCCTCGACGAAAATCTGCGTCGGGGCGAAGGAGCCGAAGTCGACCACGGTGCCGGCCCAGTCGAGGATGGCGGCTTGCAGTCTGGTTGGGTTGGCGTAGTTCATGGTGATCAAGTCCTGTAATAACTGGCTATTGGAGAGCAGCTTTTGGTGGGAGCGGCGGTGCGACGATTCGACTTGCTCGCGAAGGCGGTGTGTCGGTCGACAAATGTGTTGGCTGTCAGACCGCTTTCGCGAGCAAGCCCGCTCCCACAGGGAATGCGGTGTGGGTCAGATGTCGAGCACTTCCATCTCGCGCAACACCTCGCCAATCGCGGCCACGGCTTCGCGCATTTCGGCCGGTTGGACATGGCCGATGCAGCCGACGCGAAAGGTTTCAACCTGGGTCAACTTGCCGGGGTAGAGGATGTAACCCTTGGCCTTGACCCGCTCGTAGAACTCCTTGAACTGGTAGCGAGGGTCTTTCGGGGCATGGAAGGTGGCGATGATCGGCGCCTGGATCGCCGCCGGCAGGAAGCTGCGCAGCCCCAGTTTGCCCATCTCTTCCATCAATGCCTGGCAGTTGGCGGCGTAGCGTTCGTGCCGCGCCGGCAAGCCACCTTCTTCGTTGTATTGCAGCAGGGCTTCGTGCAGCGCGGCGACCACATGGGTCGGCGGGGTGAAGCGCCACTGGCCGGTCTTGGCCATGTAGGCGTGCTGGTCCTGCAGGTCCATCGCCAGCGAATGCGAATTGCCGGCGGCAGCGGCCAGGGATTCCTTGCGGGCAAAGACAAAGCCCATGCCCGGCACGCCCTCCAGGCATTTGCCCGAGGCAGCGATCAGCGCGTCGAACGGAATCTGTTGCGCGTCTACCGGTAGCGCGCCGAAGGAACTCATGGCGTCGATGATCAGGCGTTTTCCGTGCCGGGCAATCACATCGGCGATTTCCGGCAGCGGATTGAGGATACCGGTGCTGGTTTCGCAGTGAATCAGGGCGACGTGGGTGATGCCGTTATCGGCGCGCAGCAGGCGGTCGACGTCGGCGGCGGTGGTCGGCTCGTCTTCGGCGGTTTCGAAGGTGCTGAAGGAGCGGCCCAGCACTTCGCAGATCTTCGCCAGGCGTTTGCCGTAGGCGCCGTTGATCAGTACCAGAACCTTGCCGTCCCGAGGCACCAGCGTGCCGATCGCTGCCTCGACCGCGAAGGTGCCACTGCCTTGCAGGGGCACGCAGTGGTGCGTAGCGGCGCCGTTGACGATTGCCAGCAGTTGCTCGCAGAGGCTGGCGGTCAATTGATTGAAGCGGTCATCCCATGAACCCCAGTCGATCATCATCGCCTGACGGGTGCGGGCCGAAGTGGTCAATGGGCCGGGGGTGAGCAGGATGGGTTCGGCAGTACTCATTCTCATGTCCTCGCAATCGATGGGATGAAGCTACGGGGCTTAAATTGCAATTTGCCGTGATATCAATCAAATTGTTTGTTGTTATGCCAGCCATCAGTGAAGGTTATTCATGAACCTGTTTCAGCTCCGCGCCTTCGATGCCGTGGCGCGCGAAGGCAGCTTTACCCGGGCGGCGGCGCGGTTGTTTATCAGCCAGCCGGCGGTTACCGGGCACATCAAGGCCCTGGAGGAGCACTACCAGATCACCCTGCTGCGCCGCACCGCCCGGCGAGTGGAGCTGACGGAGGAGGGCACCAAGCTGGCGGCCATCACCCGGGCGATGTTCGGCCTGGCCGAAGAGGCGCAGGTGATGCTTGAAGCCAACCGGCAATTGTTGACCGGGCGTCTGGAGGTGGCGGCGGACGGTCCGCACATGGTCATGCCGATGCTCGCCAGCCTGCGCGCGCGTTATCCGGGGATCACGGTGAACCTGCGTCTGGGCAACGCCCAGGAAACCCTGGCGGCGCTGCTGTCCGAGCATGCCGACGTGGCGGTGCTGACCGAGGTCGAGCCGCGCAAGGGCTTGCATCTGCAAGCGTTGAACGAATCACGGATTTGCGCGCTGGTGCCCGACGGGCATCCCTGGGCGCAGAAGACCAAAGGCGTGCAGCTCAGGGAGCTGGATCAGGTGATCATGGTGCTGCGCGAACCGAGTTCGATTACCCGGCGCACCTTCGATGAGGCTTGCGCCCAGGCCAGGGTCAATCCGCGGGTGTTGCTGGAACTGGACAGCCGTGAAGCGGTGACCGAGGCGGTGGCCGCCGAACTGGGGGTGGGGGTGGTGTCGTCGGTGGAGGTCAGCCACGACCCGCGAGTGGCGGCGGTACCGATCATCGGCGAGGGGTTGGTGAACCGGCACATGATCGGGTGCATGGAGCGGCGCAGGGATTTACGCTTGATTCAGGCGTTTTTCGGGTTGGCGCCGGTCAGGTAGACCGAGGCGCGCCCTTCGCGAGCAAGCCCGCTCCCACAGGTTCAGCGCCATCTTTGTGGGAGCGGGCTTGCTCGCGAAGGGGCCGGACCTGTCTACACCAGGCTTTCGCGCACCATCTCCAGAAACGTCGCCACCACCCGCCGCGAACTCTGCTCGCGCAAGCACACCAGGGTTTCAGTCAGTCGTCGTTCGCAATCGGTAATCGGCAGCGCGCAAACCCTGGAGTCCGCACCAAACTCGGCGGCCGACACCACGCCCACCCCGATCCCGACCACCACCGCTTCCCGTGCGGCCTCCCGGCCCTCGACCTGAATCGCCGGGCGAATGCGGAACCCGGCGCGTTGCATTTCCTCTTCCAGGGTCTGTCGGGTCACCGAGCCGATTTCCCGCAGCACCAGTGGCGTGTCGTCGAGGTCCGCGAGGGTGATGGATTCGCGGTCGGCCCACGGGTGATGGCGCGACACGAACGCCACCATCGGGTCGTTACGCAGGGGCAGGGAGATCAGGCGATCATCGCTGACGTCACGACCCAGCAACGCCAGGTCGGCCTGGTAGTTGAACAGTCGGAAGAGCGACTCATCGGTGTTGCCGGTTTCGATCTTCACGCTGATCCCGGGGTAGCGTTCGCAGAACCGGGCAATCTGCGGTAGCACATGCACCGGTGCGTCCACCGCCAGAATCAGGCTGCCGGTCTGCAAGGCCTGGGACTCCTGAAGCAGTTCCTGGGCTTCCGCCTCGATCACGAAAAGCCGCTGGGTAACGCTCAACAGGCGCTCGCCCAGATCGGTCAGGCGCACCGAGCGCTTGTTGCGGTGAAACAGCAAGACACCGTAGCGCTCTTCGAGCTTGCGCACCTGGTCGGAGATCGCCGGTTGCGTCAGAAAAAGCCGCTCGGCGGCTTTGGTAAAGCTTCCATGGACCGCCACGGCGTGGAACGCTTTGAGCTGGGCGTGGGAAACCGACATGGCAATCTCCAGTAACAAGCTGACCTTATATTTGAAATACGATAAATCGATTTCACTTATTAATCAGTAATTGTTTTTATCCACCTCAGCCCCGCTGACCGGTCAGTCGAACAGCAGCGGGTGCCATGAGCCTGGGCGTGCAATAACAGGACTCATCTGACCGGTATCCGCCGTAGGGACAGGGCGATACCGCAGTGCTCAACAATAAAAAAACAGGCGTTTTATTCCAATTCTGCCGGCACACTCACACCCTGAGGTCAGAATCACAATGAACAAGCACATCGGCACCATCAAGCGTTGGCGCGTGCAGATCTTCGCGATCACCTGGCTCGCCTACGCCGCGTTTTACTTCACCCGCAAAGCCTTCTCGGTGGCCAAGCTCGGCATCGCCGAAGACCCGACCTTCATGCTCGACAAAATGGCCATGGCCAACCTCGACGCCATCTACCTGACGGCCTACGCCGTCGGCCAATTCACCTGGGGCATTCTTGCCGACCGCTTCGGCCCACGGGTGGTGGTACTGGGCGGGTTGCTGATTTCCGCCTGTGCGGCGCTGGTGATGGGCAACTTTGCAACCTTACCGATTTTCGCTACCTGCATGCTGATACAAGGCCTGGCGCAGTCCACTGGTTGGTCGGGGCTGTGCAAGAACCTCGGCAGCTTCTTTCCCTCCGAGCAACGCGGACGGGTTTTGGGCCTGTGGAGTTCCTGCTACGCCTTTGGCGGTCTGGTGGCCTCGCCGTTTGCCGGTTGGTGGGCGTACACGCTCATCGGCAGCTGGCATGCGGCGTTCATTTCCAGTGCGGCGGTGGTTGGGCTGGTCGCCGTGCTGTTTTTTATTTTCCAACGCAACAAACCGGAAGACGTCGGCTTGCCGGCGGTGGAGCCGGAACCTGAGCTGACCGCCGAACAGGCCGACGCGCAAAGCAAAATCAGCATGTGGGAGCCGTTGAAGGAAATCCTGCGCAACCGTACGGTGCTGGTGCTGGGGCTGGCGTACTTCATGCTCAAGCCGGCGCGCTACGCGATTCTGCTGTGGGGGCCGGTGATCGTCTTCGAACAGATGCCTTCGGTGGGCAAGGTCGGTGCGGCGATCATTCCGACCTCGTTCGAACTGGCCGGGTTGCTGGGGCCAATCATGATTGGCCTGGCCTCGGACAAACTGTTCGGCGCCCGACGCATGCCCGCTTGCGTGCTCAGCCTGTTGGCGCTGACGGTGTCTCTGGCACTGTTCATGGGCGCCCTGCACACCGGCAGCGTGGTCCTGGTGGTGGCACTGCTGTTTGTCATGGGCCTGACCCTCTACGGACCGGACTCGATGATCAGCGGCGCGGCGGCCATCGACTTCGGCACCGCCAAGGCCGGCGCCACGGCAGCCGGTTTCGTCAACGGCTGCGGCTCGGTCGGGGCGATTCTCGGCGGGCTGCTGCCGGGCTACTTCGACACCGTTACCGTGTTCATCGTCTTCGCCGGCTGCGCCATGTTCTCGGCGCTGGTGTTGATCCCGCACTGGAACAGCCGCCCGGGCGGCCTGAAAACCAACTACCCCTTCGTGCCCAATCGGGCGATGAACATCAAACCCCTGCGTACCTGAATCCTGTCCCTCGCGGCCTGCTGCGTCTGCGGCAGGCTGGCGTGTGGGCCACTGACTGGAGATTTCCCCCATGAGACCCTTTTGGCTGGACCAGGCCTTGAAGGCTGATGCATCCGAAACCTGCCCGCCGCTGGAAGGCGACAGCCGTGCCGACGTGTGCATCGTCGGTGGCGGTTACACCGGGTTGTGGACCGCGATCATGCTCAAGGAGCAGAACCCCGAGCTGGACGTGTTGCTCATCGAAGCGGACATCTGCGGCGCCGGGGCCAGTGGACGCAATGGCGGTTGTGCGTTGTCGTGGTCGGCCAAGTATTTCACCCTGGAACGGTTGTTCGGCGTCGAAGAGGCCGTGCGCCTGGTCAAGGAGTCCGAGCGCAGCATCCATGCCATCGGCGCCTTCTGCGAACAGTATGCGGTGGACGCCGATTACCGCCTCGACGGTACGCTCTACACCGCCACCAATCGTGCGCAATGCGGCTCGACCGATGCGGTCATCGCCGCACTGGAGCGCAATGGCATCAACTCGTTCACTCAGCGGCCGGTGGCCGATGTGCAGCGCATGGCCGGATCCAGCAAACACGTGGAAGGCTGGTTTTCCCCGGCCGCGGCCAGTGTGCAGCCGGGCAAACTGGTGCGCGGTCTGCGCCGGGTCGCCTTGCAATTGGGTGTGAGGATTCACGAAAACACCGCGATGACCGGGCTGGAAGAAGGCAAGCCGGCGGGTATTCAAACCCCCAATGGCACTGTTCGCGCCGATCGTGTGGTACTGGCGATGAATGCGTGGATGGCCCGGGCGTTCCCGCAGTTCGAGCGCAGCGTGGCGATCGTTTCCAGCGACATGCTGATCACCGAGCCCCGGCCGGATTTGCTCGAGGAAGTCGGCTTGACCAGCGGAGTCACAGTGCTCGATTCGCGGATTTTCGTGCACTACTACCACAACACCCCGGACGGCCGGATCATGCTTGGCAAGGGCGGCAATACCTTCGCTTATGGCGGACGCATGTTGCCGGTGTTCGATCAGCCTTCACCCTATGCCGGATTGTTGCAGAACAGCCTGGCGGATTTCTTCCCGGCGTTTGCCGACGTCAAGGTCGAAGCGACCTGGAACGGTCCGTCGGACCGTTCGGTGACCGGGCTGCCGTTTTTTGGGCAGATGAGCGCCAGTGGCAATGTGTTCTATGGTTTTGGCTATTCCGGCAGCGGTGTCGGGCCCTGTCACATGGGTGGGCAGATTCTGGCGTCGATGGTCCAGGGCCTGGATAACCCCTGGACCCGTTCGCCGCTGGTCAACGGACCGCTGGGTTTCTTTCCACCGGAGCCGATTCGCTACATCGGCTCGCTGATGGTGCGTAACGCCATCCGCCGCAAAGAGCGCGCGGAGGATCACGGGCGTCGGCCGCGGCATCTGGATGTGCGTCTGGCAAAGTTCGCCGCAGCGGCCGGAAAGGCTGACAAGGGCTGAGCGTCAGGGCGCAAGGTCCGAGCGGTTGAGCAGCCAGTCGAACAGCAGGCGGGTATCGCCGCGGGGCTCGCGCGGACGAGGGCGGCGAGGTTGTGGCTTTGGGCTCATGGCCGTACAGAGCACCGGGCGATCCGGGTCACTGTCGAGGAAAATCACCAGTACCTCGCTGCCGGCCACGGGCAAGCGGGCCGGATCGATCCAGTCCTCGACGGTGGTCAGCGCCAGCGGTAACCACAGGCCGGTGGACACCTCGTTGGTTGATTGCGTGGCGGGCCAGAGGATTACCTGAACCCGGCCATCCTCATCCACTGTCGCCGGTTGCCCGACCGGGCCGCACACCTGGCCGGGCTGATACCCGGGGATACTCGGCCGGGATTGATTGAGCGCTGGCCTGAACACCGTCGACCACGGGATGGCGCTGAATTGATTGCGGTAACCCTTGGCCACGCCCGCAGCGTCGTCGAGCAGAATGGAGGCGTGACGCCCCTCATGGCGGATTTCGGTGACCAGCCATTGATCGTTGAAATTCGCCAGCGGGTGCCCGGCCACCTGTACGATCCGGCCGCTGCGTAATGCTCCCTGGTTACTCTGACCGTGAATCTGCAGGTGCCGGCAACGCAGGCGTTCCAGTTGTCGACGGCTGAGCTGTTCGCGATGTTGTTGTTCGCGAGCGCGAAAGTGTCTCGCCGTGGCGAACGAGTGATTGGCTGCGCCGTCGCCAACGTCCGGTGCACCTGGATTCCTGGCACCTGGGCGCCCGGGGGAGAGCGGAGCGTCATGGCGCTGGAACAGTTCGCTGATCACAGGTTCGTGATGTTCGCCGAGGGCGTCGCTGCGCAACGGCATGAGCAGCGGTTCCTGGGGGAAACTCAGGCTGTCATCGGCCAACACCAGCACATGGCCGTCGCGCTGATGTTCGAAGTGATAGTGGATGCCTTCTTCCTCGCACAGCCGTTGCAGCAACGCCAGGTCGGTTTCTTCGTACTGGATGCAAAAAGGTCGCAGGGGATAATTCCCGGTTGTCAGTTCAAAGCGATAGCTGCTGGCGGGCAACCCGTGTTCCTCCAGTAACTGGCGCAGCATCATGGGTACGCTGGCGCACTGGAAAACCCGCCGGCATCGTTGCCGATCCAGCGCCTGGAGACGGGACACCAGCACCAGTTTGTAAGCGACCCGGTGCCCGCTTCGGTGTTCACAACTGGCGCTGTCCAGCAGGCCATGAATGCCTTGGTCGTGGCCAAATTCGAGGAACGCCGGTTGGTGCAGCAGTCGTTCAAGGTTCAGGGCCGGTGCCAGCCCGATCACCTCGATGTCGAATCGATAGGGCTGGTTGAGTGCTTCATGACCACTGAACCGGACCACCTGGAAGCTCAGGTCGTCATCGAGAAGGGTCAGGGTGGTGGGACTTTCCTTGTCGTTGTGCATCGAACACGCCGCTGCCGTGGAATAGGGGGCAGAGCGTACGAAACCCCGGCACATTGCGGGCAGGCTAAAGCGATATTTCCGAATCGCCCTACAACCGCTGGTGAAGATGTCGATACCAGTCGGGATTTTTTGGTCGATTGCCAACTTTAGGCCGTATAAACTTGCGCAAAGCGCCGGCCAATCATTGTCTCGGCGCCACAGATGCCACAGATAAGAGAGTGAGAAATGGGCGCACAGTGGAAGGTTAAACACAAAGAAGCGGCAGCCAATGCCAAGGGCAAGATCTTCGGCAAACTGGTGAAAGAAATCACTATTGCTGCGCGCAACGGCGCTGATGTTGCTACCAACGCACACTTGCGTCTGGTCGTTGAACAGGCCAAGAAGGCCTCGATGCCCAAGGAAACACTGGATCGCGCCATCAAGAAAGGTGCGGGCTTGTTGGGCGAAACCGTGCAATACCATCGCGTGACGTATGAAGGGTTCGCCCCGCATCAGGTACCCCTGATCGTTGAATGCGTGACCGACAACATCAACCGTACCGTCGCCGAGATCCGCGTGGCGTTCCGCAAGGGCCAACTGGGGGCTTCCGGTTCGGTGGCCTGGGACTTCAACCATGTCGGCATGATCGAAGCATCGCCGGACACCCCGGACGCCGATCCGGAAATGGCTGCCATCGAAGCCGGTGCACAGGATTTCGAACCGGGTGAAGACGGTGCAACCCTGTTCCTGACCGAGCCAACCGACCTCGACTCGGTACAGAAAGCCCTGCCGGAACAAGGCTTCACCGTGCTGTCGGCCAAACTGGGCTACCAGCCGAAAAACCCGGTCAGCGGCCTGAGCGACGAGCAGATGGCGGAAGTCGAGGCATTCCTCGAAGGCCTTGATAACCACGACGATGTGCAGGACATGTTTGTCGGGTTGGCGGGTTGATCTGATTCGTCAGTGACACCGTCTTCGCGAGCAAGCCCGCTCCCACAGGTTTAGCGCTGTCCCTGTGAGAGCGAGCCGGCTCCGGGCGGCGATCCGGCGATTGACCGCGCAGCGGTCACAGATTTTTCAATTGCTGCACGACTTCGTCAAACCCCGGCCGCGCCAGCACCAGTGGCTGACAGCAACGCTGCTCCAGATCCACCAGCACCCCGCGCAATTCATCGCTCAACCCCGAGTCGATCCGCTCCAGCAACTCCCCCAGCAACACTCCGAACGCCCGCACTTCGATCCGCTGCAAGGCACGGCTTTCAAGGCTGTCGGAAATCGCGTGGAACGACGCCGCACCAAAGTCCCCCAGCAAGCAATCACCCTGTTCATTCCATAGAATGTTGTGCCCATAGAGGTCGCCGTGGGTGATGCCATGGCCGTGCAGGTGCTCGGCCACCGAGGCAATGCCCGAGGCAATACGCAGCGCCACGGCAGCACTGAAGCGCAAGTCGTCGGGGTAAATATCGCGGCTGCACGACGCCAGGCTCGGCAATGCGGCGAGGTTGCGGTAGCTCGGTGCGATCAGTTGCATCACCAGCCCGGCGGTTTGCTGCGGGTGACCGACAATCCGCCCTTCGACGCGGATCAGGTTCGGGTGCAGGCCCGCGGTGATGCAGGCGTTCATCTCGTGCAGTGGCGAACCGTCGCTGGTCATTTCGCCCTTGTAGAGCTTCACCGCAACGGCCATGGACGGCTGGTCGGCCGGTTGCCAGGCGGCCTGATGAATCACCCCCGACGCACCTTCCCCGAGTTTTTTCTCCAGACGCAATGCCGACCAGTCAATGCGCGGTGTGGCGTCGAGGGCCGCGGCATCGGCTTCGGTTTCCAGCGGGTTGCCGGCGTACGCCAGCCAGGTCAGGCTCGGCAATTCCAGCAGCCATTGCGGTAACCCGGTCAACCGGTTGGCGGCGATGCGGATCAGTTCCAGCCGGTGGCACTGGCGCAACGACTCCGGCAGCGCTTGCAAACGGTTGCCGGCGAGCATGAGCTTTTGCAGGAAAGGGCGCTCTCCCAGTTCGCTCGGCAAGGTTTCGATGCAGTTGTCGGTCAGGATCAGCCAGCGCAGCAGCGGTGGGAGTGCCGCTGCGGGCACGTGGGCGATGCGGTTGGCCTTGAAGCCGATCATCGTCAGTGCAGCGCATTGGCCCAGGCAGGCCGGCAACTCGGTGAAGCGGTTATCGGAACAGAACAGCACGCGCAAACGGGTCAGGCGATGCAAGTCCTGCGGCAGGGCGCTCAAGGCATTGCCGCTGAGGTTGAGCACTTCCAGCGAGTCCGCCAGATCGAAAATCTCCCGGGGGAATTCGGTGAGGCCATCGACCAGATCCAGCCGCGTGATGCCTGACAACTCGCCGGCGCGCAATTGAGCAAGGGTATGCATGAACAGATTCGCTATTAAAAAAGGAATAGGCGCGTGGCCCCGGAAATGCGCGACATGATAGCGGCAAAGTCGGGTGATCTGTCAGGTCGGCTCGCAGACTTCAACCAGTTGCCCCAATCGACTGCGGGTGCGTGCCAGATCAGTGGCATCACCGTCCAGGCTTTCCCGCAGGGCGTGTTGCCCGAGCAGCGTCAGGTGCTTGTCCTGGTCGTACAGCACGTCGATGAGGTTGATGAAACGCTGTTGGGCGGCAATCGAGCATTCACCGAGCCGCGGCAGCTCATCGATGATCCAGCTATCGAAACGGCGGCACAGTTCCAGGTAGTCCATCACGGCGGTAGGTTGGTCACACAGGTCGGCGAAGGTAAAACCGATGCGCCGCTCATCGCAGAAACGGGCCTGGAAATGCCGGGTGCCCACGGGTAGCGCCACGGGCTGGGCGCCGCGATCCGGCAGATTCAATGATCGTCGCTGCACCGCACTGGCCGGCCACACGTAATGGCCTTGGGTGAACAGCTGTTGCGCGTGGTTGCGGACCTGGCTGCGATAGTCGTGCGGACCGCCGACTTCCATCACCTGCATGCGCGCATTGATCAAGTCGATCACCGGTTTGAAACGGGCGTGGTACAGCGGATTGGGCAGCAGGCCTTCGGGCGGGTAGTTGGAGGTGACCAGCAACAGGATGCCGCGCTGAAACAGTGCCTTGAACAACCGGGCGATGAGCATCGCATCACCGATGTCGTGCACATGGAACTCATCGAAACACAGCACCCGGCAATCGCTGAGCAGTGCGTCGAGGGTGATCGCCAAGGCGTCGGCACGTTCGCGGTGCTCGAACATGCCCTGGTGCAGTTGGGCGAAAAACTGATGGAAGTGCAGGCGTTGTTTTTTCGCGAGGGGAATGGCCCGGAAAAAACCGTCGAGCAGCCAGCTTTTGCCGCGCCCCACGGCACCATGCAGGTAAAGGCCGGGAAGGGGGTTCGGCGCAGCGCTCGCCAGTATGGACGCCTGCCGGGCCATGCAGTCGATCACGCGCTGCTGGCTGTGGCTGAGGGTGTAGCCCTGGAAGTGGGCCTGGTGGCGGAAGTAGTCGTGGATGACTTGGCCCGCCGCGACGCTGCCGGCAGCCGGTGCCTTGCCGAAAAGGCGACGCAACGATTGCCAGCGCGATTTGATTCGCGAACGATTAGGTGGTCGAACGGCCACTGGGATATCACCTCTGGTCTGCGGGCAGGCTCTCCGAGCTGCGGCGGCATAGTGTAACCAGAGCAGGGAATTTGCTTCCAGCAGTGTCAGTGCGCGTCGGAGCAGTTCCGACGGGGCCTGTAGGGGCGAGCTTGCTCGCGATGGACGTCAACGATAACGCGTGCTGCCTGAGTGCCCGCGTTATCCAGAGTTTTTCGCGAGCAAGCTCGCTCCTACAGGGGGCTTCGTTTGCAAAGTGCAGTCGTGTCGGTCGCCTATCGCTCGATATTCCGGTTCCACCGGGCATTCCACGCGGGGCGCTGTTCGTTGACCTGATCCCAATCCACCGCGATGGCCGTCTGCAGGTATTTTTTCATCGCTTCGACCTGGCCGCGGGTCCGGTCGGAGGTCGGGGTATTGGGGTTGGAAGGAATCTGGTCGCCGTCCTCAAGCGCAGCGGCCTGGGCTTCCGGGGTGAGCAGGAACGCGGCGAGTTTTTGCGCCAGTTCCGGCTGCGTGTTGTTGGCGATGGCGCATTCGGCGACGTTGAGCACCACGGCGCCTTCCTTGGGCTGTGCGTATTCCACCGGCATGCCCTTGAGTTTCAGCGCGGTGACCTGGGTCGGTGTCAGCGGGAACAGCGCGGCTTCGTCGGTCTGGAGCATTTCTGAAATCTTTGCCGAGCTCGGAATATATTCCAGCACGTTGCGCCCGACGGTGTCTGGCCAGGCCTTGAAGCCCGGATCGACGTTGGTTTCGCTACCGCCCTGAATCCGGTTGAACATCAGGAAGCCGTGCAGGCCGAAGGTAGAGGAGGCCATCGACTGGAACACAACCTTGTCCTTGTATCGAGGATCGGCCATGTCCATCCACGAGGTCGGCGCATTCCAGCCTTTCTCCTTGAACAGGCGGGTGTTGTAGGCCAGCCCGGTGACGCCGAGGCTGACGGCCACCGCTTCATCCTTGATGCGCCCCTTGGCCGGAATTTGCGCAAGGGTCGGGTTGTCCTGGAGTTTGCCGCACAGGCCCATGGCGATGGCGCGGTACATGATGCCGTCGTCGAGGAACATCACGTGCATCTGCGGGTTGTCCTTGCTGGCCTGGACCTTGGCCAGGATATCGGCGGAGGTGCCCGGCACGATCACCACCTTGACGTTGTTGGCCTTCTCGAAAGCCGGCAGTACCTTGTCGGCGTAAAGCCGCTCCATGGTCCCGCCGTTCATGCCCAGGTAAAGCACCGGTTCGGCGTTGGCCTGGGTGATGGTGAGCAGGGCGCTCATGCAGGACAAACCGAGCAGTGCGTTGCGTTTGAGGTTTTTCATTGGCGCGACCTTCCTCTATCAAGCTACGGAGATGGAGTGAAACCGGGTGATGGAAAACGCATCCAGCGACGTCTTTGACGCGCCGCTACAGATGATCTCGGTGAGCGCCTGGCCCACCGCCGGGCCGATCTGGAAACCGGCGCCGGCAAAGCCGAACGCATGCAACAGACCAGGCTGGGTACGGCTGTGGCCGATCACCGGTTGGCGATCGGGCAGATAACCTTCAGTGCCGCTCCAGGTCCGAATCGCCTGGGCGCCCTCAAGAAACGGGTAGAGCTCGACGGCCTGGCGCAGGATTTCCAGCACGGCGCCTTGACCGGGGCGGGCGCGGGCGTCGTCCAGAGCGAACCCCTGGCCGCCGCCCAACACGCAATTGCCGCGCGCGACCTGACGCGCATAGATGCCGCCACCCTCGACGCCAGTGCTGGCATCCATGACCAGCGGCAAGGGTTCGGTGACCAGCATCGCCGGGTGTCCGGAGTGCATCGGCACTGGCTCGCCGAATTGCGCGGCCAGGCTGCCGGCCCAGGCCCCGGCGCAGTTCAACAGCCAGGGCGCGTGCAGCTCCAGGCCGGTTTGCGTGCGCACGCGAAAGCGCTGGCCGTCGTGTTCCACGGTGGTGACCGTGCATTGCTCATGTACCTGCACACCGTGGCGCCGCGCCGCCCGGGCGAATGCAGGGGACACCAGACGCGGGTTGGCGTGACCGTCATCCGGGCAATACGAGGCGCCCACTGCGACGTCTCCCACCCATGGAAAACGCCGGCGCAGTTCGGTGCGCTCAAGCACCTGCAAATCGAGGCCGAAGCCCTGGCTGCTGGCGGCGTAGTCTTGCAGGGCACGCAAATCGTCTGTACTGCGGGCGAGTTTCAGGTGGCCGCTGCGTTGATATTCACCGTCGATGCCGATCAATTGCGGCAGTTGCGCCCAGATGGCGTGTGCCCGTTGCGACAGCGGCAATTGCGACAACGGTCGGCCTTGGCGGCGAACGCCACCGTAGTTGACGCCGCTGGAATGCGAACCGCAGAAGTCCCGCTCCAGCAGCGCCACGCGACGCCCGGCCTTGCCGAGAAACAGCGCCGCCGAAGCACCGACAATACCGCCGCCGATGATAATTGCGTCGACTTCGGTCATGCGTCGATCTCCAGGCCAAAGGGCAGCGGCTTGATGGGGGCCTGAGCCCGCAGCCGGCCGATGTCGGACACGGCGCGCCCACTTTCACAGGCAATGATTTCCGCTGCGGCCGCACCACACATCCGCCCCTGACAGCGACCCATGCCGACCCGGCAATGGGCCTTGACCCGATTGATTTCCCAATGACCCTCGCGCACCACTTCACGAATATCGCCGGCGCGGACTTCCTCGCAGCGGCAAACCATCACGTCATCGGCGATGCTGGAGGCCCAGTTCTCGGGAAAGGCGAAGGCGCGTTCCAGGCCCCGGCGAAAATCGCCGATGCGTTCCAGCACCTGTTCAAGCTGTGTGGCGCGTTGCGTCGGGATCAGGCAGCCGATGTCTTCGAGCAGCGCCAATGCGGCGCGCTCGCCAGCCATTTCCGCGGCGTCGGCGCCCATGATCCCGGCACCGTCACCGGCCAGGTAGACCTCGGCGACGCTGCTGCGCCCGGCGCGCTCACGTTGTGGCAGCCAGGCGCGGTTGAGCGGGTTCCAGGCAAACTCGCAACCGAGCAGGTCGGCGAGCTGGGTTTCGCTGCGCAGGCCGTGAGCGAAGGCGACGGCATCGCAGTCCAGTCGATGTTCGCCTTTTGTGT
Organism: Pseudomonas sp. WT-JTC; assembly: GCF_056711565.1. NCBI lineage: Bacteria > Pseudomonadati > Pseudomonadota > Gammaproteobacteria > Pseudomonadales > Pseudomonadaceae > Pseudomonas > Pseudomonas sp. WT-JTC. The sequence goes on along the minus strand of NZ_CM160042.1, from coordinate 4,403,992 downwards.
CACACCAGATCAGCGCCTGCACCCGTTGTTCGCCTTCGACGCGTTTCAAGGTTGCGCCCTGATGCACCGGGATGCCATGGGCGGCCAGCCAGCCACGGTAATAGATGCCTTTGGCCAACGTGGCCGGTTGCGACAGCAGGCCGGGCAGGGCGCGGGCCTGGGCGCTGAAGGGCGAGCTGTCGAGCACCGCGACCACCTTGGCGCCGGCCTTGGCGTATTGATACGCGACCAGGTACAGCAGCGGGCCGCTGCCGGCAAACACCACACGCTCGCCAATGGCACAGCCCTGGAATTTCAAGGCGATCTGCGCCGCGCCGAGGCTGTAGACCCCGGGTAGCGTCCAGCCCGGCACTGGCAGAATCCGGTCGGTGGCGCCGGTGGCGACGATCACCCGGGAAAACTCCAGCCGTGCGGCACGTCCGTCCTGCACGGTGTCGAGGGCGCCGTCCTCGGCGTTCCACACCAGGGTTTCAGGGCGGTAATCGATCTGCTCGCGCAGCTCATCGATGGTCTGGTGAAGGGCGTTGGCCTTGCGTGCTTCGAAGCCATACAGCTTGACCGGCGAGCGCTTGAAATTGGCCGGCTGACGCCGATAAATCTGCCCGCCACCGCGCGAAGCTTCGTCCAGCAGCACCGGGCGAACACCGTGGGCAACCAGGGTTTGCGCCGCACGAATACCGGCAGGGCCGGCGCCGATGATGACCACGGGTTTCATGCGCACCTCGGCTGCTGTGCTTTTGTGGGAGCGGGCTTGCTCGCGAAGAGGGCGGCACATCCAGTAGAGATGTTGACTGGCAGATCGCTTTCGCTGGCAAGCCAGCCCCCACAGGGGATTGGGTTTCTGCAGATGGAATGCAGGTTCATATCGATCGCCCCGGTTCGCGGTTGATGTGTTGCCCGGCTTCCAGCAAGGTCGAGCACGCGCGCACCCGGCGGCCATCGTCCAGGCGCACCCAGCAGTCCTGGCAGGCGCCCATCAGGCAGAAGCCGGCGCGCGGTTCGGCGCTGAAGTCGCTGCCGCGCAGGTGTTCGCTGCAGGTCAGCACCGCCGTCAGCACGGTGTCGCCGAGCAAGCCGCTGGCCGGTTGGCCGTCGAGGGTAAAGTCCAGGACCGGGCGGTCGCCTTCGGCCAGTCGTTTCAGCAGAGCCATGGCGCCCTCATTGTTTGCCCACCAGGACCCGATCCAGGCCATACACCCGATCGAGCAGAATCATGGTCAGCGCGGTCAGCGCGATGACCAGCGCCGACACCGCCGCCATCATCGGATCGATTGACTCGGTGGCGTAGACGTACATGCGTACCGGCAGGGTTTGCGTGGCCGGCGAGGTGATGAAGATCGACAGGGTGACTTCGTCGAAACTGTTGATGAACGCCAGCAGCCAGCCTCCGGCGACTCCCGGCAGGATCATCGGCAAGGTGATCTGGCGGAACAGCGTGAAACGCCCGGCACCCAGGGATTGCGCGGCGTGTTCGGCACTGCGGTCCAGTCCGATGGCCGAGGCCAGCACCAGTCGCAGCAAGTACGGCGTGATCACCAGCACATGGGCGAAGATCAGCCAGGCAAAGCTGCCGTTGACTCCCATCAGCGCAAACAAGCGCAGCAACGCCACACCCAGTACCAGGTGCGGAATGATGATTGGCGACAGAAACAGCCCGTTGAAAAAATCCCGGCCGGGAAACTCGAAACGGGTGATCGCCAGCGCCGCCGGCACCGCAATCAGCGTCGCCAGACTGGCCGCGCTGAACGCCAGGATCAGGCTGTTGTAGAACGCATCGACAAAGTCGGCACGCTCGAACACCGCCCGGAACCAGCGCAGGGAAAACTCGGTGGTCGGCAGGCTCAGGGTGTTCTCCGGAGTGAAGGCAACCAGGCACACCACCACCAGCGGTGCGAGCATGAACACCACCACCAGGGCGTGAAACAGCAGGGCGAAAGGACCGTTCCTGGACATGACGAATTATCCCAATGACTTCTTGTAGCGGCCTTCGATCATGCGGTTCCACGACAGCATGATCAGCAGGTTGATGAGCAGCAGGGCTACGGCGATGGCCGCACCCATGGGCCAGTTGAGTTCCGACAGGTACTGGTCGTAGATCAGCGTGGCGACCATCTTCAGGCGGCGTCCGCCGAGCAGGCCGGGAATGGCGAAGGAGCTGGCGGCAAGGCCGAACACGATCAAGGTGCCGGACAGGATCCCGGGCATGACCTGGGGCAGCACCACCTGACGAATCACCGTGAAGTGGCCGGCGCCCAGCGACAGCGCGGCTTGCTCGGCGGCCGGGTCGAGTTTCTGCAGCGAGGTCCACACCGGTATGATCATGAACGGCAGCATCACGTGAACCAGCGCAATCACCACTGCGAACGGCGTGTACAAAAGCTTCATCGGCGAGCCCCCGAGAGCTTGCAGGACCTGATTGACCAGGCCGTCGGCGCCGAGCAGCAGGCTCCAGCCGAAAGCGCGCACCACCACCGAGATCAACAGCGGGGTGAGGATCAGGATCAGGAAGATCGAGCGCCATGGCGTGCCCATGCGGCTGAGGATGTAAGCCTCGGGAACACCGATCAGCACGCAGAGCAGGGTGGTCAGCGCGCTGATCCACAGGGTGCGCAGGAAGATTTCGTAGAAGTACGGGTCGCCCAGCAGGCTGCCGTAGTGGTCGACGGTGTAGGCGTCGCTCTTGATCCCCGAGCCGTAGTCGAAGACGTTGAACGACAACAGCAGCGTCAGCATCAGCGGGATCACCAGCAGGCTGAAATACAATGTCAGGGCGGGGGCCGACAGCAGGTAACCCTGACGTCCCTGGTGAATGGCTGCGAGTGCACTCATGCCGTCACCTCGTCGACACTCAGCACCCGCAGCAGCGCCGCGTCCCAGTCCAGGCCGACCGACGTGCCTTCGCTCAATGGTGCCGAACCGTCATTGCGGCGCACCACGCAGAGTTCGCCGAGAGTCGTCGATACGCCGTACAGCCATTGGCTGCCGAGGAAGAAACGGCTGCTGACCTTGCCTTGCAAGCGACCGTGGCCTGCATCGCGCAGATCGATTTTCTCCGGGCGCAGGCTCAGGGTCAGGTCGCCATCGCCACGTTCGCACACCTGAACCACACCGGCCGTGTCGCGCTCGCCGGGCAGCAGGTTGGCTTTGCCGACGAACCCGGAAATGAACTCGGTACGCGGGTGTTCGTAGAGGGTGTAGGGCGCGTCGATCTGGGTGATGCGCCCGGCCTGCATCACCACCACGCGGTCGCTGATCGACAGGGCTTCGGACTGGTCGTGGGTGACCATCAACGTGGTAATGCCGACTTCGCGCTGGATGCGGCGGATCTCGAATTGCATCTCTTCGCGCAGATTGGCGTCGAGGTTGGACAGTGGTTCATCGAGCAGCAGCACCGGTGGCTGGATCACCAATGCCCGAGCCAGGGCGACACGCTGGCGCTGGCCGCCGGACAGCTCCCGTGGATAACGCTCCGCGTGCTGGTGCAGGCGCACCAGTTTGAGCACCCGCTCGACCCGTTGCCGGATCTCGGCGTTCGGCACCTTGCGCATGCGCAGACCGAAGGCGACGTTGTCCTTGACGGTCATGTGCGGGAACAGCGCGTAACTCTGGAACACCACGCCCAGGCCACGACTGGCGGGCTTGGCATGGGTGATGTCTCGACCGTCCAGGACGATGCGCCCGCTGGTGACTTCGACGAAGCCGGCGATCATTTGCAGGGTGGTGGTTTTACCGCATCCGGAGGGGCCGAGCAGGGAAACGAATTCGCCTTTCTCCACCGAGAGGTCAGTGGCGACCACGGCGTCGATTTCGCCGTAGCGTTTGCCGAGTTTTTCAAGTTGCACAAAAGCCATGAGTGCGCCTCCACCTGAGATTGTTATGCGTCGCCCGAAGGCGCGCTTTCTTGTATGGGCAGATACGAAAAATGTTGCCGGGGTGCGTTGGCGCTCGACTTGAGTCGGCTGCCACTGTTGTTCGAATCGCCCCTGTCTGGACGCAGATTAGGACGAAGACTAGGATGGGCTCAATGGCCTATTTCACTGAAGCGATGACTATTTTCAGTTTCATTCGATGAGTAAATTAATTGACGAGAAAATCCATGGCAGATTCCATTGAGCGGAATGAAAATAAAAATGAAGTCGGCGTAGGTGCCGTCTCAAGACTGTTTGCGGTGCTGCGTGCGCTGGGCGATACGGTCGAGGGTGGCGAACGCGTGACGCAACTGGCCCAGCACATCGGTTTGTCGCAACCGACCACCCACCGCTTGCTGCGCAGCCTGATGGACGAAGGCATGGTCGAGCAGGATGCGCGCAGCAAGCGCTATCGGCTCAGCCTGGACTTTTTCGCCCTGGCCGCCCGCGCGGGCAACAGCGGCAACCTGCGCGAACTGGTGCGCCCGGCACTGCTGCGGCTATCAGCGTCGCTGGGCGATTCGTTGTTTCTGCTGGCGCGCAGCGGTTTCGACGCGATCTGTCTGGACCGCAGCGAAGGGCCGTTTCCGATCCGCACCTTTACCGGTGACATCGGTGGGCGGGTGGCCTTGGGCGTGGGGCAGGGCAGCCTGGCGATTCTCGCGTTCCTGCCGGAAGAGGAACGCGACACAGTGATCCACTACAACTTGCCGCGGCTCAAGGACTTCCATCTGTATGACGAGGTGTTCCTGCGCTCGGAAGTCGAGAACGTGCGCAAGCTCGGTTACGCCGGGCGCAACACCGGCGTGCTGCAGGGCATGGCCGGGGTGGCGGTGCCGATTCTCGATCGCGAGGGCCGGGCGGTGGCGGCGTTGAGCGTGGCGACCGTAAGTGACCGCCTGGGGCCGGATCGGTTGCCGACGGTGGTGGAGATGCTCAAGCGCGAAGCAGCGTTGATCGGGCCAAGGATCAATCCGTTCGATCCGCTGCTGCGGCGGCCGTCGCAGGTGTTTGGACAGAATTGAAACCACCACAAGACCAAGTGTGGGAGCGGGCTTGCTCGCGAAAGCGGTGTATCAGATAAGTGAATGTCGACTGACACTCCGCCTTCGCGAGCAAGCCCGCACCCACAGGAGGTGGTGTTGTGTTCAGAACTGATTGGTCTGCCTCAGCATCTGCGCCATCGCCGTATCTGCCGGGCTGACCATCGCGTAGTTGTAGCCGCCACCCGACCAATATTCGGCCTGCAACCCGCCATCGCTACGACTGCCCCTTGGCAGCATGAAGTTTTTCGGTCCCGGTGGGCGCACGTAGAAGCTGATCTTTTGTCCCGTCAGGTTCTGGTAAACCACCATCGCTGCTGGCCCTTGATCGGTGCTGAGCAAGCGCCCGCTGACCGGTTTGAATCCGGCGCCGGCGAGGTCGGGCAAGCGATTGGCCCGGTTGAAATAGCGGTCGAGCCAGCCTTGCATATCGCCGTCATCGCTGGCCTTGTAGTCCGCCGGCAGGATCTCTTGCTGGGCAATCAGGCGATAGGCTTGCAGGGCGTCGGTCATTGGAAGCGGGGCGCCGACCAGGGTCATTTGTCGTGCCTGCCAGCCACTGAAACCGCCGATGCCGACAGCGATCAGCAGCACCGCGGCGCTGGCCAGGTGTCGGCGGGACTGACGTTTGAGGCGTTGGCGAATCAGTGCCGGATCGAGGTTCGGGTTGGCCGGTTGCTGCAAGGCACCACCAAGGGCTGCGCGCAGTTGCTGGGCGTCCAGTTGCCAGGCGCGCACTTGCGCGGACATTTCTGGATTGCTCGCCAGAAAAGTCTCGACCAGGCGTCGGTCGGCGTCGCTCAACTGGTGGTCGACATAGGCGTGCAGGTCACGCTCGCTGGGGGGCATGCTGATCATTTGAGTCTCCGCAGGGATGGGCGGTTGATTTCGCCATCGCTGAGTTGGCGCAGGGCCTGGCGAGCCCGGGACAGGCGGGACATCACGGTGCCGATGGGGACGTCGAGAATCTCGGCGACCTCTTTGTAACTCAAGCCTTCCACCGACACCCAGAGCAGCAGCGCGCGTTGCTCCGTGGGCAGTTGATCGAAGGCGTTGAGGGTGGATTGTGCCATCACGGTGCGTTCCACCGAGGGCTGGGGATCGTCACGCCCGGTGAAGAATTCGAGCATGCGCGCATAGCGCCGGGAGCGGCGGTGCGCATCGAGAAACTGTCGATAGAGAATCGAAAACAACCAGGCGCGCAAGTCGCCCTCGGCGCGTTTGCCGCCCCAACTTGACAGTGCCCGCTCCAGGCTCGCCTGTACCAGGTCGTCGGCGCTGCTCGGGTTACGCGTCAACGACACGGCAAACCGGCGCATACCGGGAATGATTTCTCTCAGTTTTTCGTCGATATCGTTCATCAGGTTCCGACAAGTCACTACGCTTGGGACTAGGAAGACGCCCCGTGCTGGAGGTTATTCCACGCTTGAAAAAATAAATACCGCGCATGGGAATAATCCTGTGTGCGGTTCGTCTGCTTGATTCTTCTCACTTGTGGCCGATGGCCCTGGAGTCTTTCATGGTAGATCGATCATCACCGCCAACCCGGCCACCCTTGAGTGCGGCGAGCCTGACGTTGCGTCTGGCTGGCATTGCCGTGGTCGTTGCCGCAGTGGCTGGGGCGTTTGCCTACGTCAACGGCACCTTCGACCCACAGCGCCTGACCCCGAAGAAACTGATCAACGTGCTGGAAACCAACAATGGCGTGCATCCGGGTTTCCGTCGCAACCATGCCAAAGGCGTGTGCGTGATCGGGCATTTCGAGAGCAGTGGCGAGGCGCGCAGCTATTCCAGCGCTCAGGTGTTCAACGAAGCACGGACACCGGTGGTCGGGCGTTTCGCCTTGCCGGCCGGTAATCCATATGCACCGGACAGTGCCGTGCCGATCCGCAGCATGGCCTTGCGTTTCACTCAGGCCAACGGCCAGCAGTGGCGTACGGGGATGAACAGCATGCCGGTGTTCCCGGTGGGCACGCCCGAGGCGTTCTATCAGTTGCAGCAGGCCCAGTCGCCGGTTCCCGCTACCGGCAAACCGGACCCCGCAGCGGTGCCGGCGTTCTTCGGCTCGCACCCGGAATCTGCGCCGTTCCTGGCCTGGATCAAGACCGCCAAACCCTCGGCCAGTTACGTGACGGAAACCTACAACAGCGTCAACGCGTTCTATCTGGTCAATGCCGCCGGGCAACGCCAGGCCGTGCGCTGGAATATGGTGCCGATGGCCCAGGACGCACCAGGTGCGACGGCACCGGAAGGCAGTGATTTCCTGGAGAAAGACCTGGTTCAGCGCATCGCCGCCGGCCCGTTGCGCTGGCAGTTGAACATCACCCTGGCCAACCCCGGCGATCCGGTCAACGACGCCAGCAAGGCTTGGCCCGAGGGGCGCAAGGTGTTGAACGCTGGCACCCTGGTGCTGGAAAAGACTCAGCCGCAACTCAACGGTGAATGCCGTGACATCAACTACGACCCGCTGGTGTTGCCTGCCGGGATCGAAGGTTCCGACGACCCGTTGCTCGCCGCTCGTTCAGCCGGTTACGCCAATTCCTACCTGCGTCGCACCAGCGAAGTGGGCCAGTTGCCCGCCGCCAAACAGGAGGCCCAGCAATGAGCACCCAACCGAACCACTTCGCTCCGCTGGCGCGCCTGCTGCACTGGCTGATGGCGCTGATGATCATCGCCATGCTGTTTATCGGCGCCGGCATGGTCGCCTCGGTATCCGAGCGGCATGAGTGGCTGATTCATCTGCACAAACCCCTGGGCGTCGCGATCTTGCTGTTGGTGATCGTGCGACTGGTGGTGCGTTTTTCCACTACGCAGCCACCGCTGCCGGCGGACATGCCGGGTGTGCAAGTACTCGCGGCCAAGGCTTCGCATGTCTTGTTGTATGCATTGATGCTGGTCTTGCCGCTGCTGGGTTGGGCAATGATTTCGGCGTCTGGCGAGCCGGTAATGCTCAGCAGTTCGCTGCAACTACCCTCGATTGTGCCGGCGAACGCGCAGGTCTTTGCCTTCCTGCGCAAGGCGCACGGGTATCTGGCGTATCTGCTGTTTCTGACCGTGTTGCTGCATTTGGCGGCGGCGCTGTTTCACGGCTGGGTGCGCCGTGATGAGGTGCTGGACAGTATGTTGCGGGGTAGGGGTCGCGGTTGAAAGCTGCCGATCAATCATTGTGGCGAGGGGGCAAGCCCCTCGCCACAGGTGGTCAGCGCAGGGTATCGACCATATCCGCCAGCGTGGTCAGCACATCCTTGCCCAGCTGTTTCGAACGCTTGCCCGACCAACCGGTTTCCGCGTTCGGATGATCGTCGTGATCCTTGAACGGCATTTCCAGGGTCAGCGACAGACAGTCGTACTTCTGGCCTACGCTGTTGCAGGCCAACGTCATGTTAGCCTGGCCCGGTTCATCGCGGGTGTAGCCGTACCTGGTCTGGAAGTCCTTGGTGGTGTGCTTCAGATGAGTGCGGAAGTGCTCCTCGAGCTTTTCGATCCGCGGCGTGTAACCGGGGTTGCCTTCGCAACCGGCGGTGAATACGTGGGGGATTTCCTCGTCACCGTGGACGTCGAGAAACATGTCGACGCCGTATTTTTCCATCTGTTGCTGAACGAACAGGACCTCCGGGCTGATTTCCTGGCTGGCGCTCTGCCAGGCGCGATTGAGGTCCTGGCCCATGGCGTTGGTGCGCAGGTGGCCATGGAAAGCACCATCCGGGTTCATGTTCGGCACCAGGTACAGGTCGGCGCTGGCCAGCAGTTTATTCAGCACCGGGTCGTCGTGTTTTTCCAGGCGTTCGATCACGCCCTCCATGAACCACTCGGCCATGTGTTCGCCCGGATGTTGCTGGGCAATCATCCACACCTTGCGCCGGCCTTCGGCCCCGGTGCCTTTGCGCAATAACTGGATGTCGCGACCTTCGACACTTTTGCCGGTGGCCAGCAACTCAGTGCCAGCCTTGCTCAGTGCTTGCTCGATCAGCCAGTCGTGGCGGCCACGGCTGTAGGGTTCGAAGTAAGCGAACCAGGCGTGAGTCTGCTCGGCTTCGAGGCTGAAGCGCAGGCAGTCGCCTTCAAAAATGGTCGGTACGCGGAACCAGTTGACGTGATCGTAGGACGCCACCGCCTGATAACCGGTCCAGGCCTTGTTATAGGAAGACTGGCTGGCATTGTTCAGGCGAAACCAGTGCTCCTGCCCGACATGCAGGCCGCTGGCCTTGAAGTGGAACCACTGGAAATGAGCACTGCGAGTGTCCGGGCGAATGGCCAGAAGAGGTTTGAGCGGGTCGCTGATGTCGATGACTTGGATGTTGCCGCTGTCGAAGTTGGCAGTGATGTCGAAAGAGGATTTTCCCACGGTCATAATCGAGTCCTGAATATGATTTTTATGGCGGCTACTTTACACGCAAGAGTGGGGCGAAACCGAGGGAAATTGCGGGGTGCAGGGGGGGCGTCCTCCTTGACGCCGTCGCAGCTTAGAGGCTGTGCGATTGATTCTCAAGTGCTATTTGTCGCTGGTTTTAACCAATGATGCCGGGCTTCTCTTGCCAAGCGGCATTCTTTTGATATCATCCGCGCCATCGAATTTGCGACACCCGAAGACTTCATTAGCCTGAAGCCAAAAGCCAGAAAACTGGCAAAAAAAGACCCGGCAAAAAGCCGGGTCAAAAACCGTGATTAGCCTGATGAGGAGATAGTCCGGGAGACCGACCTAAGGTCACCTGGTCCATCGACTGATCTCGCGATCAGTCGATGCAATAATAATCATTCTCGTTTGCAAGTCAAACGTTTTCACCTGCGCGATAGGAAAATTCTTTCCTGTCCTCTCGATTTACCTTCTCACCTCAACCGTTTTCATACTTCTCCAGCGACCGATCGACCATCGCCTTGGCCATGTCGATCATATGCACAGCCGAAAACGCCAGGTCGCGGTTTGCGCCTTGCAGGTGATTGGCTGACTCGTACGCGGTGGCGGCAGCGCAGCGCAACAGGTCCAAGGCATGGACCAGTGCCTCTTCGCCGCTGATATTGCGGTTCACATCAAAAAAACGCAGCTCGGCAACGTCCTCTGAAATAGCTGGTTTCAAGTAATAGTCCAGCGCGCGTTGTGCCGCTGCTGAGCCTTGGGGCGAGGTGAGGGTGGTGTCGATTTGCATGTCCGACAGGTCATTGGCGGGTGGGTTCATGGTGATGGCAAACTCCGTGTTAGATTCAGATCCGTGAATCGATACTAATACGGACTGTATTTGTGACGATAATTTAAATACTACAATTTGTGTTTTGATGGCCGGAGTCATCCACGTATCGTGCCGCACATGGATAAATGGATCGAATTGGTCAAGGCCAAGATGAGTGAACTCAAAATCACTCAAGAGATACTCGCCGAGCGCCTCGGGATGTCCCAGGGCGGCATTGGCCACTGGCTCAACAAACGTCGTGAACCCGGTATCGAAGACATGAACCGTGTACTGCGGGCGCTGGGCCTCGAGTTTCTCGAGGTGGCGCTGGTGATCCGGGAACCGCAGGCGTCAACAGACGACGATATCCCCCTGACACAGAAGTACAACCCGTACTTTCGCTACCCGATCAGTGACTGGCGCGAACCTGCCGAAGTGCGCGACGGCGAGGTCGCGGTGTATGCAAAGGGGCGCTCTGAGCTGTCCGATTACCACGCCCGGGGGGCTGCGTTCTGGCTGAGAGTGGCAGGCGATGCGATGACCGCACCCAATGGCATCAGCATCCCGGAAGGCATGCTGATTCTGGTGGACCCGGCCGTGGAAGCCGTGCCCGGCAAACTGGTGATTGCCCAGTGGCCGGACAGCGCCGAAGCCACATTCCGCAAGTTGATCGAAGAGGGCGGGCAGCGTTACCTGGTCCCGCTCAATCCGACGTATCCGAAAGCCTTGTACACCGAAGAATGTCGAATCATCGGCGTAGTGGTTCAGGCAACGACCAAGTTCTGATCAGATCGGTCCTCGCAGGGCGTAGGACCGATCTTCATTTCACGCTTCTTCCAGTTCGACCAGCGCACTGCCTTCGCTGACCATCTCGCCTTCCTGGCAATACAGCGCCTTGATCACCCCGGCGTGCGGTGCACGAATGCTGTGCTCCATTTTCATCGCTTCCAGCACCACCAGTTGCGCCCCGGCTTCGACCGATTGTCCGGCCTCCACCAGCACACGGACGATGCTGCCGTTCATCGGTGCGGTCAGCCCGCCGTGATGGCTATGGCTGGCCTCGACGGCGCTGATCGGGTCGTAAGCCTCGATGCGGCGCAACTCGCCATCCCACTGCAAATACACATACTCGCCACGACGTATGGCCCGGTGTTGAAGGCGCACGCCAGCATGCTCGGTCAGCAGATGCTCGCCCTTGAGCCGAGCGCTGTGGGCATCGATGGCGCCCAGCGTCAGCGCGCGGTCCTGGCCTTCACAACTCAAGTGAAGGGTGATTTCTCTCGGCAAGCCGGCACGCAGCCCACTACCTGCCGCCCATGGCGAACTCGGGTCATCGGCACGGGTTGCAGACGGTTGGCTCTGGGCAAACGCCTGGGCGGCTGCTTGCCAGAAATCATCGCTGAGTTCCGCTGGCGTCGGCAGCAACTGTTCCTGATAGCGCGGAATGAAGCCGGTATCCAGTTCGGCAGCGGCGAACGCCGGGTGACCGACGATGCGCCGCAGGAAATTGATGTTGGTCTTCAGGCCGCCGATGGCGAATTCGTCGAGCATGCTCAGCAGGCGCAAGCGCGCCTGTTCACGATCTTCGCCCCAGGCAATCAGCTTGCCGAGCATCGGGTCGTAGAACGGCGAAATTTCATCGCCTTCTTCAACGCCGCTGTCCACTCGACGCCCAGGCCCCTGGGCGGATTCGCGATACAGCTCCAGGCGACCGGTCGCCGGCAGGAAGTCATTGCCCGGATCTTCGGCATACAGTCGCACTTCGATCGCGTGCCCCACCAGCGGCACCTGATCCTGGGTCATCGGCAACGCTTCGCCGCGTGCCACGCGAATCTGCCAGGCCACCAGGTCGAGGCCGGTGATGGCTTCGGTAACCGGGTGTTCCACTTGCAGGCGGGTGTTCATCTCCATGAAGAAGAACTCGCCGCGCGCATCCAGCAAAAATTCCACGGTGCCGGCGCCGACATAACCGATGGCCTGCGCTGAACGCACGGCGGCCTCACCCATGGCGCGACGCAGTTCCGGGCTCAGGCCTGGCGCCGGCGCTTCCTCGACGACTTTCTGGTGCCGCCGCTGAATCGAGCAATCACGTTCGTTGAGGTACAGGCAGTTGCCGTGTTGGTCGGCGAATACCTGGATTTCCACGTGGCGTGGCTTGAGCAGGTATTTCTCCACCAGCATCCGCGAATCGCCGAACGACGATTGTGCCTCACGCTGTGCCGAGGCCAGGGCTTCGGCCAGTTGGCTGACGTCCTCGACCACTTTCATGCCTTTGCCGCCGCCACCGGCGGTGGCCTTGAGCAGCACCGGGTAGCCGATGCGCTCGCAGGCGGCGCGGAAGGTTTCCAGGTCCTGGGCTTCGCCGTGATAACCGGGCACCAATGGCACGCCGGCGGTTTCCATCAAGGCTTTGGCGGCGGACTTGCTGCCCATGGCGTCGATGGCCGAGGCAGGCGGGCCGAGGAATATCAGGCCGGCGCTTTCGATGGCGCGGGCGAACCCGGCGTTTTCCGACAGAAAGCCATAGCCAGGGTGAATCGCCTGGGCGCCACTGGCCTTGGCGGCAGCGATCAGTTTGTCGATTTGCAGGTAGCTGTCGGCGGCTTTGCTGCCGCCGAGGTCGACACGAATGTCGGCTTCGCGGCTGTGCCGGGCGTCACGGTCGGTGGCGCTGTGCACGGCCACGGTCGTCAGGCCCAGCGCCTTGGCGGTACGCATTACCCGGCAAGCGATTTCGCCACGGTTGGCCACCAGCAGGGTGGTGAGGACAGGTGCGCTCATCAACGGGGCTCCTTGGTGGTTTCGGCTTGCCAGCTCGGCGGACGTTTTTGCAGGAAGGCGCGCAGGCCTTCCTGACCTTCCGGGCTGACGCGGATGCGGGCGATGGCGTTTTCGGTGTAGCGGCGCAATGCCGGGGTCAGTGAGCCGTCGCCGACTTCGCGCAACAGATCCTTGCTGGCGCGCATCGCGGCCGGACTGTTGAGCAGCAGGTTGTCGATCCACTGCTCGACTTTCTGTTCCAGCTCGGCACTTGCATAGCTTTCCGACAACAGACCGATTTCCCGTGCCCGTTGCCCGCCGAAGCGCTCAGCGGTCAAGGCATAGCGACGTGTAGCGCGCTCGCCGATGGCTTGCACCACGAATGGGCTGATCACCGCCGGCGCCAGGCCGATGCGCACTTCCGACAGGCAGAACTGCGCGTCATCGGCACCGATGGCCATGTCGCAGCAACTGATCAGGCCCAGCGCGCCGCCAAAGGCCGCGCCTTGCACCACGGCCAGGGTCGGAACTTTCAGTTTGGCCAGGTTGTACATCAACTCCGCCAGTTCCCGGGCGTCATCGAGGTTGGTGGCGTAATCGAGTTCGGCCGATTGCTGCATCCAGGCCAGGTCGGCGCCGGCGCTGAAGTGTTTGCCGCGGCCGCGCACGATCAGAAACCGCAGGCTGGCATCGCTCGCGACTTTGTCGAGGGCGAGGATCAGCTCGCGAATCATTTCGGCGTTGAAGGCGTTGTTCTTTTCTTCACGGCTGAGCCACAGGGTGGCAAAACCACGCGGGTCGGTCAGCAGTTCGAGGGTGTTGAAGTCGCTCATATTGTCCGTCTCCACAACTCTGTTCTTCTGTAGGAGCGAGCTTGCTCGCGATGAACGCTCAACCGACGCTGGCTACCTGATGCCCCGCGTTATCGTTAACGCCTATCGCGAGCGAGCTCGCTCCTACAGAGGTCGGATCACATCCGGAACACGCCGAAGCGGCTCGGTTCGATTGGCGCGTTCAACGACGCGGACAAGGCCAGGGCCAGTACGTCGCGAGTCTGGGCCGGGTCGATGACACCGTCGTCCCACAGACGCGCGCTGGAATAGTAGGGGTGACCCTGTTCTTCGTACTGGTCGAGGATCGGTTGCTTGATCTCGGCTTCCTGCTCGGCACTGAAACCATGCCCACCGCGTTCGGCCTGTTCGCGCTTGACCTGTACCAGAACACCGGCAGCCTGTTCGGCGCCCATCACACCGATGCGCGCATTTGGCCACATCCACAGGAAACGCGGATCGTAGGCACGGCCACACATGCCGTAGTTACCTGCGCCGAAGCTGCCGCCAATGATCACCGTGAACTTCGGCACCTTGGCGCAAGCCACCGCCGTCACCAATTTCGCGCCGTGCTTGGCAATACCGCCGGCTTCGTATTTCTGGCCGACCATGAAGCCGGTGATGTTCTGCAAGAACAGCAAAGGAATGCCGCGCTGACAGGCCAGCTCAATGAAGTGCGCGCCTTTCTGCGCCGCTTCAGCGAAGAGAATGCCGTTGTTGGCGAGGATCGCGATCGGGTAACCGTGCAGGTAAGCAAAACCGCAGACCAGCGTTGTCCCGAACAGCGCCTTGAACTCGTCGAACACCGATCCGTCCACCAGTCGCGCAATCACTTCGCGCACGTCAAACGGTTGCTTGGCGTCGGCCGGGACCACACCGTACAACTCGTCACTGCTGTAGAGCGGGGCGATCGGAGTGCGTTGCTGAACCTCACCTTGCTTGCGCCAGTTGAGGTTGGCGACGCTGCGGCGCGCCAGCGCCAGAGCGTGCTCATCGCTCTCGGCGTAATGGTCGGCTACCCCGGAAATCTTGCAATGCACGTCAGCCCCACCGAGGTCTTCGGCGCTGACCACCTCACCGGTGGCGGCTTTCACCAGCGGCGGGCCGGCGAGGAAGATCGTCGCTTGTTCGCGGACCATGATCGCTTCGTCGGCCATCGCTGGCACATAGGCGCCGCCAGCGGTGCAGGAGCCCATGACCACGGCAATCTGCGGAATGCCCATGGCGCTCATGTTGGCCTGGTTGAAGAAGATCCGCCCGAAGTGCTCGCGGTCCGGAAACACTTCATCCTGACGCGGCAGGTTGGCACCGCCCGAATCCACCAGATAGATGCACGGCAGGCGATTTTGCTGGGCGATGGTCTGGGCACGCAGGTGTTTTTTTACCGTCAGAGGGTAATACGAGCCACCTTTTACCGTGGCGTCGTTGGCGACGATCATGCATTCGACGCCTTCCACGCGGCCAATCCCGGCAATCACGCCAGCAGCGGGAACGTCTTCGCCATACACCTGGTAGGCCGCCAGTTGGCTGATCTCCAGAAACGGCGAGCCCGGATCCAGCAAACGGTTGATGCGCTCGCGGGGCAGCAGTTTACCCCGCGAGGTGTGGCGCTCCTGCGCTTTCGGGCCGCCACCTTGGGCGACTTGGGCGAGCAGGGTGTGCAGGGCGTCGACCTGTTTGAGCATCGCCGCACTGTTGGCGGTGAACTCCGCTGAACGAGGGTTGAGCTGGGTATGCAGGATAGCCATGGACAGCTCCGTTTAGCGGGTTTCGTTGAACAGTTCGCGACCGATCAGCATGCGACGGATCTCACTGGTGCCGGCGCCGATTTCGTACAGCTTGGCGTCACGTAGCAGACGGCCCGCCGGGAATTCGTTGATGTAACCGTTTCCGCCGAGAATCTGGATCGCGTCGAGGGCCATTTGCGTGGCACGTTCGGCGGAATAGAGGATCACCCCGGCGGCGTCCTTGCGCGTGGTTTCGCCACGCTCGCAAGCCTGGGCCACGGCGTACAGGTAGGCGCGGCTGGCGTTGAGTTGGGTGTACATGTCGGCGACCTTGCCCTGGATCAACTGGAATTCGCCAATGCTCTGGCCGAACTGCTTGCGGTCGTGAATGTACGGCACGATCAGGTCCATGCACGCCTGCATGATCCCGGTCGGGCCACCGGACAGGACAACGCGCTCGTAGTCGAGGCCGCTCATCAGCACTTTCACGCCGCCGTTGAGCACGCCGAGGATGTTTTCTTCCGGCACTTCGACGTCATCGAAAAACAGCTCGCAGGTGTTCGAACCACGCATGCCGAGCTTGTCGAACTTGTTGCTGCGGCTGAAGCCTTTCCAGTCGCGCTCGACGATGAAGGCGGTGATGCCGTGGGGGCCTTTTTCCAGGTCGGTCTTGGCGTAGATCACATAGGTGTTGGCGTCCGGACCGTTGGTGATCCAGGTCTTGCTGCCGTTGAGCACGTACTTGTCGCCGCGTTTGTCGGCACGCAGTTTCATCGAGACCACGTCGGAACCGGCGTTTGGCTCGCTCATGGCCAATGCGCCGATGTGCTCGCCGCTGATCAGCTTCGGCAGGTATTTGGATTTCTGTTCGTGGTTGCCGTTGCGATTGATCTGGTTGACGCAGAGGTTGGAGTGGGCGCCGTAGGACAACGCCACCGAGGCCGAGCCACGGCTGATTTCTTCCATGGCCACCACGTGGGCCAGGTAACCCAGGCCGGCACCGCCGTATTCTTCCGGCACGGTAATGCCCAGCAGGCCCATGTCGCCGAATTTGCGCCACAGGTCGGCGGGGAACAGGTTGTCGGTGTCGATCTGAGCGGCGCGCGGGGCGATCTCTTTGGCGACGAAGGACTGAACCTGATCGCGCAGCATGTCGATGGTTTCACCGAGGGCAAAGTTCAGGGATGGGTAGCTCATGGGTCACCTTTTGGCTTTTTTGTCGGGTGGGGAGGGTCGTGATTCAGTTCTCACCTTTACGTTAACGTAAACCTGTGACGAATGGCTGTCAATCACCCTTTACGTTAACGTCAACTTGAGCGAGAGTAGAGGCAGTTCAAGATAGAAAAGCGGACCAACCCTGTAGGAGCGAGCTTGCTCGCGATGAACTTGAAGGCGACGCATTTTTCAGGCGGTACGCGTCATCGTTGACCTCCATCGCGAGCAAGCTCGCTCCTACAGGTAACCGCCGGTAGCCCATTAATAAAGACAATAGGGGTCGTCATGGATCAACCCAGTGCAAGCCCGCAACGCAGTTACACCCGTGGTTCCCAGGATAAAGCCTTGCTGGCGATGACTATCGGCCAGACGTTCGACAACACGGTTGCGCAGTACCCGGACGGGGAGGCGCTGGTGGTGCGCCATCAACAGCTGCGTTACACCTGGCGGCAATTGGCCGAGGCCGCTGACCTGCACGCCAGGGCGCTGTTGGCGTTGGGGTTGCAAGCCGGTGACCGGCTTGGCATCTGGGCACCAAACTGTGCGCAGTGGTGCATCAGCCAGATTGCCACCGCGAAAATCGGCGTGATTCTGGTCAACATCAATCCCGCGTATCGCAGTTCCGAACTCGAATACGTACTCAAGCAATCCGGTTGCCAATGGCTGGTATGCGCCGGGGCCTTCAAGACCTCGAACTATCACTCGATGCTGCAAGGCCTGGTGCCGGAACTGGCCGCGCAATCCATCGGCAAGTTGCACAGCGAGCGCTTGCCGGAGTTGCGCGGTGTCATCAGCCTGGATGCGCAGCCACCGTCGGGGTTCCTGCCATGGTCGCAACTGGCCGATCTGGCGGGCAGCGTGACGGTCGAGCAACTGCATGAGCGCCAGGACAGCCTGCATTTCGATCAGCCGGTGAATATCCAGTACACCTCCGGCACCACCGGGTTCCCCAAGGGCGCGACCCTCAGTCACTACAACATTCTCAACAATGGCTACATGGTCGGCGAAAGCCTGGGCCTGACGGCGGCCGATCGCCTGGTGATCCCGGTGCCGCTGTATCACTGCTTCGGCATGGTCATGGGCAACCTCGGCTGCATCACCCATGGCAGCACCATGATTTATCCAAACGACGCGTTCGATCCATTGCTGACCCTTGGCACCGTGGCTGAAGAAAAGGCCACGGCGCTGTACGGCGTGCCGACCATGTTCATTGCCATGCTCGATCAGCCGCAACGCGCCGGGTTCGACCTGTCGAGCCTGCGCACTGGCATCATGGCGGGCGCAACCTGTCCTATCGAAGTCATGCGCCGGGTCATCAGCGAAATGCATATGAGTGAAGTGCAGATTGCCTACGGCATGACGGAAACCAGCCCCGTGTCGTTGCAGACCGGTCCGTCGGACGATCTGGAATTGCGCGTCACCACGGTCGGGCGCACCCAGCCGCAACTGGAAAGCAAGATCATTGACGAGGCGGGCAACCTGGTGCCCCGTGGCACCATCGGTGAACTCTGTACCCGTGGCTACAGCGTGATGCTCGGCTACTGGAACAACCCGCAAGGCACCGCAGAAGCCATTGATCAGGCAGGCTGGATGCACACCGGCGACCTGGCGAGCATGAATGATGAGGGTTACGTGTGCATTGCCGGGCGTAACAAGGACATGATCATCCGTGGCGGTGAGAACATTTACCCGCGGGAGCTGGAAGAGTTTTTCTTTACTCATCCGGCTGTTGCGGACGTTCAGGTGATCGGCATTCCTTGCTCGCGCTACGGCGAAGAGATCGTCGCCTGGATCAAGTTCCACCCCGGCCACAGCGCCACCGAGCAAGAGCTGCAAACCTGGTGCAAGGAGCGCATCGCACACTTCAAGACGCCGCGCTACTTCAAGTTCGTCGAGGAGTTTCCTATGACCGTGACCGGCAAGATCCAGAAATTCCGGATGCGCGAGATCAGTATCGAGGAGTTGCGCATCAACAAGGCATGACGAGGCCTCTTGTAGAAGCGAGCTTGCTCGCGAAGAACTCAAGGATGCCGCGTTCATTCAGAATGTGCGCGTTATCGTTGGCGACCTTCGCGAGCAAGCTCGCTCCTACAGGGGGTGGTGAAATCTCAAATGCCAGACAGCACAAAGGGGAGCCGAGGCTCCCCTTTAATTTGTCGTTGCGCGTGCTCTTTTTTTATTATTGAGGGTCGGTCTGTTTTTGTTTTTGGCAACCGTTGCCCTTTACCGCTGTTTTTGGCGATCCCCATCCGGGATCAAGAGCAAACGTATTTTTTTGAGCGCTGATCTACTTTTTCGCCAAGCGATCCAACCAGTTCGGGAGCTACCTGAAGGTAGTTTTATTGTTCTCTGCCCGGTTGCGGGTAACTCCGAAAAGCACCCTGAAAAGCACATCTTCTCCAAAAAAATCTGTTAGCTGCGTCTCTGCCGTGTTGTTTTTGTTATGTCAGAGTCGTTACGTCTTGTTTTTATTAGGTTTGCCGCAATTTTTTTATTCTTGTTATGCGATAGATATAGCAGGAGGCATGCCAACTTTTTAAAAGCCTTTAAAATCAATGGTTTGGAGTTTTGTAGGGTTTTGCGCCTCAGGCAACACCCTACATTTTGTTTCCGTGTTACTCGCTTGCGCCCACGTTTGAGTCCGCGCGGTAACACCTGGACACACTCAGTGCACTCACTGTGCGCTGCGGGCCTTGGCCACGCGGGAGCCGGTAGGACGACCCAATACGCTGCAAATCCGCTGACCGGCGAGCACCAAGGCGTCGAGATCGATTCCGGTGTCGATGCCCAGGCCGTTGAGCAGGTAAACCACGTCTTCGGTCGCGACGTTACCGCTGGCGCCCTTGGCATAGGGGCAACCGCCCAGGCCGGCGATGGAGCTGTCGAACACCGCGATGCCTTCCAGCAGACTGGCGTAGATGTTGGCCACAGCCTGACCGTAGGTGTCGTGGAAATGCCCTGCGAGTTTTTCCCGGGGCACATCCTTTGATACCACTTCAAACATCTTGCGGGTTGCGCCAGCGGTGCCGGTGCCGATGGTGTCGCCCAGCGAAACCTCATAGCAGCCCATGGCATAGAGTTCGCGAGCGACCACGGCGACTTGCTCCGGGGCGACGTTACCTTCATAGGGGCAGCCCAGCACACAGGACACGTAACCGCGAACCGTCACGCCGTGTTGTCTTGCCGCGTCCATGATCGGTACGAAACGCTCCAGGCTTTCGCTAATCGAGCAGTTGATGTTGCGTTGGGAAAAAGCTTCGGATGCCGCCGCGAACACCGCCACTTCCTTCACTCCGGCCGCGAGGGCATCTTCGAAACCGCGCAGGTTGGGGGCGAGTGCGCCGTAGGTGACGTCCGGTTTGCGCTGGATCTGCGCGAAGACATCGGCGGAACCGGCCATCTGCGGCACCCACTTGGGCGAAACGAAACTGCCGACTTCTATATAGCCAAGTCCGGCTGCGGTCAGTGCATCGACCAGTTGCACCTTGTCGGCGACGCTGATGGGCTGGGCTTCGTTCTGCAGGCCGTCGCGGGGGCCGACTTCGACAATGCGTACGTGGGAGGGGAGGGACATGGGCTTCGACCTGTGCTGATTGTCTGAATGCTGAGAGAACCCTGTAGGAGCGAGCTTGCTCGCGATGGGCTCCCAGGCACCGCGTTTGTCCAGCAGACACGCGTTATCGTTAACGGCCATCGCGAGCAAGCTCGCTCCTACAGGGGGCGGTGTGGATTTACTGAATCGATTCCTGGCTTTTGAGCGTCTGCTCCAGCGCCTGCACGCAGCGCTCTTCGGCAGTGTCCAGCTCCAGTTTCATCTGTTCGATGTCCAGCAACTGCTGCTCAAGCTGCTCACGGCGCTCGCTGATTTTCGCCAGCATGCTGTGCAGTTGCTTGGTGTTACCGCTGGACGGGTCGTAGAGCTCGATCAACTCGCGGCATTCAGCCAGTGAGAAACCGATGCGTTTACCCCGCAGGATCAGCTTCAGGCTGACCTTGTCGCGAGGCGAGTAAATGCGTTCCTGGCCACGGCGCTCGGGGCTGAGCAGGCCTTGCTCTTCATAAAAGCGAATGGCGCGGGTGGTGATATCGAGCTCGCGGGCGAGATCGGAAATGCTGTAGGTCTGGCTGCTCATGGGCGCGCTCGCAAAAGGTCATGGCGCTAAGCTAATGGCAGGTTGACGTTTACGTCAAGGGGCAGAGGTCTTCGCTGTTCTGACTGGCCCCACCGCGAGCAAGCTTGCTCGCGATGGGGGCACCTCGGTATCAAGCCCTACACCTTCTCGAGCTTTTTCTCCTGCGCCGTCACTTGCTGGCACAACTCGATCATCTGCTCGCGCATCCAGCGGTTCGCCGGGTCCTGGTCAGTGCTTTCGTGCCAGTAAAGGTGGGTTTCCACCGGCGGTACATCGTTGACCGGCAGATAAAAGGCGTGCAGGTCGTTGCGGCGGGCGAAGCGTTCCGGCACGGTCATGACCATGTCCGTCTGCTGCAACACCTGCGAGGCCATCAGGTAATGCTGGGAGCGCAGGGCGATCTTGCGCTGGATGCCCATCTTGCCCAGCGCCAGGTCGACATAGCCGAGGCCGCTGCGGCGGCTGGAAATGTGGATGTGGGTCAGGCCCAGGTAATCATCCAGCGTGAGTTTCTCTTTGCCCGCCAGCGGATGCCCCTTGCGCATGGCGCACACGTAGCGGTCTTCCATCAATTTGACATGACGTACCTGCGGGTCGGTGTTGAGCGGCGCATCGACCGCGAAGTCGAGGCGTCCGGCGGCCAGTTCCTTGGTGGTTTCGCGACGTTTGGACAGGAAGCTTTCGATGATCACCGTCGGCGCCAGGCGGCGCAGGCGCTGGAACAGCGGCGGCAGGATCACAGCTTCGGTGAGGTCGGTCATGCTGATGCGGTAGGTCTTGACCGCCTGCTGCGGGTTGAATATGCGGCTTTCCTGCACCGACACGCGCAGCAGCGAGAGTGCGTTGCGCACCGGGCCGATGATGTTCTGGGCCATGGGCGTCGGCACCATGCCCTGGGCGGTGCGCACGAACAGCGGGTCGTTGAAGGTCTCGCGTAGACGCGCCAGCGCATTCGACACCGCCGGTTGGGTGATGCCGACGATTTGCCCGGCGCGGGTCAGGTTGGCTTCGGTGTAGATCGCGTCGAAGACGATGAAAAGGTTGAGATCGACCTTGCTCAGATTCATTACGCGGGCTCTCTTATTGTGTGGGCGGACTGACCGTGACGATCAGTCGATCATATATCGGTGATGAATGTTAATACACGCCGAGAATAGGCTAGGTAAATTATCAACGCTGTTCTAGCATCGATTGCATGATCTAAACAACCTCCCCCAAGAAGGTATCTTGCTCATGGATTTCGCTTATTCGCCCAAGGTTCAGGAACTGCGCGAGCGCGTGACAGCGTTCATGGACACCTACGTTTATCCCGCCGAAGCCGTGTTCGAACGGCAGGTCGCCGAAGGCGATCGCTGGCAGCCGACCGCGATCATGGAAGAGCTCAAGGCCAAGGCCAAGGCCGAAGGCCTGTGGAATTTGTTTCTGCCTGAGTCAGAACTGGGTGCCGGCCTGACCAACCTCGAATACGCGCCGCTGGCGGAAATCATGGGCCGCTCGCTGCTGGGGCCAGAGCCGTTCAACTGCTCGGCACCGGACACCGGCAACATGGAAGTGCTGGTGCGTTACGCCAACGAAGAGCAGAAACAACGCTGGCTCGAACCCTTGCTGCGCGGCGAGATCCGCTCGGCATTCGCCATGACCGAACCGGATGTAGCATCCTCCGACGCCACCAACATGGCTGCCCGTGCGGTGCGCGATGGCGACGAGTGGGTGATCAATGGCAAGAAATGGTGGACCTCGGGTGCTTGCGACCCGCGCTGCAAGATCCTGATTTTCATGGGGCTGAGCAATCCGGACGGGCCACGTCACGCCCAGCACTCGATGATTCTGGTGCCGGTGGACACCCCCGGGGTAAAAATCCTGCGTCCGCTGCCGGTGTTCGGCTACGACGACGCTCCCCACGGTCACGCCGAAGTGCTGTTTGAAAATGTCCGGGTGCCGTACGAAAACGTCCTGCTGGGCGAAGGCCGTGGCTTCGAAATTGCTCAAGGTCGCCTTGGCCCGGGCCGGATTCACCACTGCATGCGTTCGATCGGCATGGCCGAGCGTGCGCTGGAACTGATGTGCAAACGCTCGGTGAGCCGTACGGCATTCGGCAAACCCCTGGCGCGGCTGGGCGGTAACGTCGACAAGATCGCCGACTCGCGGATGGAGATCGACATGGCACGCCTGCTGACACTGAAGGCGGCGTACATGATGGACACGGTTGGCAACAAAGTGGCCCGCAGCGAGATCGCGCAGATCAAGGTCGTCGCGCCAAACGTTGCGTTGCGAGTGATCGACCGGGCGATCCAGATCCATGGCGGGGCAGGGGTTTCCAACGATTTCCCGCTGGCCTACATGTATGCGATGCAGCGCACCCTGCGCCTGGCCGACGGCCCGGATGAAGTGCACCGTGCGGCGATTGGCAAGTTCGAGATCGGCAAGTACGTGCCGAAGGAAATGATGCGTAGCGGGCATTAAGACCGCGGTGTTGCCATTCGCGGGCAAGCCCGCTCCCACAGGTATTATGTGGGAGCGGGCTTGCTCGCGAAGGCGTCATTCCCTTCAATGCAGCAACATCAGATTCAATACACCCAAACCTCAACCCGTCGATTCCTGATCCTTCCTTCATCGGCGCTATTGGCCGCCACCGGCATTTCGGCACCGAATCCACGAATCTCGCGAAACACCACGCCGCTCTTCACCAACTCCCGGCGTACCGCCATGGCCCGCAGTTTCGACAACAGATCGGCGCGCGCCGGGTCGCTCTTGGCATCGCCAAACCCCACCAGCGTGACCTGTCCCTCGGCCTTGCCGTGCTGTTTGATATAGTCGAGCACCCGCCACAGGTCCTGTCGGGCCTTGTTGTCCAGGGTGGCGCTGCCTTCCTCGAAGCGGAAGTTCACCGACAACCGTTGCGCGTGACGGCTCAGCGCCTGATAACCCTCGGGCATCAACGCATTGGGCGTCACGGCCATGGCCTGGACGGTTTGGGCAATAAATCCGTTGGCGGCCACAATGGCTTGACCGTCAGCGCTTTGGGCAAAGGCCACCAGGGCATTGGCCCAGGGATTTTTTTCGTTGGGTGGCAGGTAGAAGAACAATCGGCGGGACAGCGGATAGTCTTCGGTGGCAATCAGGCTGTTGAGCGGCAGCATGGCTTGCGATTGACCGTCGACAATGGCAACAGCCCTGGCCTGGCGCACGTAGGGTAAACCGATGAAACCGATGCCTTGTGGATCAGCGCTGACCGCATCGGACAGTTGTTCGCTGGACTCGAAGCGCTTCGCCGCGCTGCCGAGGGTTTTCCCACGATTACTGAGGACCAGTTCCTTGAAGGTGTCGTAGGTCCCGGACTGATCGTCCCGTGCATACAGATGAATCGGCCCGCCATGGCCGCCGATGTCTTCCCAGGTCTTCACTTCGCCACTGAAAATACGCGCCAGTTGCACGGTGTCGAGTTGATTCAGCGGATTGTCCGGGTGAAGAATGATCGCCAGGCCGTCGATGGCGATGACCTGTTCGGCGCTGGGGCTTTTCAGGTCACCGAGGGACTGCAGGCTGGCCAGTTCGCTGTCCTTGATCGGGCGCGATGAGGCGGCCAGATCGGCACGGGCTGCTTTTAGCGCAGTGAAACCGGTACTGGAACCATGGGCTGCCACCTCCACCACGATCCGACGGCCCTGGGCGGTTTCACCGACAATGCGCAGTTCGTTGGCGGTGTCCGGGGTTTCGCGGTGAATCCTGCGCAGGCCCTGCGCGCTCAACAACCCCTCGACCAGCGCCGGCCCCAATGCCGCACCGATGGTATTGGAACCCTGAATGCGCAGCACCGGGCCGTGTTCGGGTGTCGGCAAGTCGCCGGCCGAGCCTGCCTGCGGCAAGCCCATGCACAGCATCAACAGGAACAACACGCGCAGCATCATGCCGGCACCTTGTATAGCCAAAGGAGGTGTCGGGAGATTAAGTCAGTAAGGTTTCCGAAAAATGACACTTTGCAAATGTGGGAGCGGGCTTGCTCGCGAAGGGGCCATAACATTCAATGTCGATGTTGAATGTAGGACCGCCTTCGCGAGCAAGCCCGCTCCCACAGGGAATTAATGCAACCGTCAGAGATCAGCTCAACTCAAGCCAGATCGGCGCATGGTCCGAAGGTTTTTCCATGCCGCGCAGTTCGTAGTCCACCCCGGCGGCCTTAACCCGCGGCAGCAAGCCGTGGGAGGCGAGGATCAGGTCGATACGCAGGCCACGCTTGGGCTCGTCTTCGAAGCCACGGCTGCGGTAGTCGAACCAGCTGAAGGTGTCGGTCACGTCCGGGTTCAAGTGACGGAAACTGTCGACCAGGCCCCAGTTTTTCAGGCGGGCCATCCACTCGCGCTCTTCGGGCAGGAAGCTGCATTTGCCGGTTTTCAGCCAGCGCTTCATGTTGTCCGGGCCGATGCCGATGTCACAGTCTTCCGGGGAAATGTTCACATCGCCCATCACCACCAGTGGCTGGTCGTTCTTGAACTGGCTTTCCAGCAATAGCTGCAAATCGTTGTAGAAGCGTTCCTTGGCCGGGAATTTGGTCGGGTGGTCGCGGCTTTCGCCCTGTGGGAAATAACCGTTCATGATGGTCACCGGCACGCCGTTGGCGTCGGCAAAGGTGCCCCAGATGAAGCGCCGTTGGGCGTCCTCTTCGTCGGTGGCGAAACCTTTATGCAGGGCCAGCGGCTCCTGGCGCGAGAGCAGGGCGACGCCGTAGTGGCCTTTTTGCCCGTGGAAATACACGTGATAGCCCAGGGCCCTGACTTCCTCGAGAGGGAACTGGTCGTCGTGGACCTTGGTTTCCTGCAGGCCGATCACATCGGGCTGGTGCTTTTCGATCAGCGCCGCCAGCTGATGGGGACGGGCGCGCAGCCCGTTGATGTTGAAGGAGACGATCTTCATGGTCGGCAGTCCTGGCAAAAGGGCGATGCTAGCTGACATGGGGGAATCGGGCCAGTGTGGGGTGAGGGGATTCGGTTTTGCCTGTCAGCTTTATGTGGGCAGTGATGGCCCCTTCGCGAGCAAGCCCGCTCCCACAAAAGCAAAGGCGATTTCATTGCCTACACTGATTTCGGATCTGTAAGGAATTGTGTCAGTGCCAATCAGCTCGTAACAACAAGAGCGCAGCCTTCCGAGCTGTGCCGGGGAGATCGACCGTCATGCCCGAAACCTCGACCGCCATTGCCGATATTCACATGCTCGACAGCGGCTACGCCCGCGAAGCGCGTTCGCTGCTGTACCAGGCGTATCGACATGAGCCGACCTTCGGCTATTTGTTCGAAGCCGAGCGCCCCGGTTACGAACAGCGGGTTCGCGCCACCGTGCGCGAACTGGTGAACCAGCATTTTCTCCAGGACCTGCCGGCCATCGGCCTGCTGGTCAACGACCGCCTGATCGGCATCGCCCTGATCGCACCGCCGCAACGTCGTCTTGGCATCACCGAAAGTTGGGCCTGGCGCCTGCGCATGGTGCTCAGCACGGGGTTTCGCTGTACTCGTCGCTACCTCGAATATCACGCTGCCGTGGAGGCCTGCGTGCCGAACGACTCGGTGCACGTCCTGCCATTGCTGGGGGTACATCCGCAGTTCCAGGGCAAACACTTCGGCGAGCAGTTGCTGCAGGCCGTGCACAACTGGTGCGCGGTGGATGAAAACTCACAGGGGGTAATTCTCGACACCGGCAATCCGCGTTATCTGGAGTTCTACAAGCGTCAGGGCTATGAGGAAATCGGCGAGGTCGCCGTAGGACCGGTTCGCGAGCACGTGTTTTTTCACCCCAATCCTCAGGTGCTGCACACCGCATCGGCCTGAACCGAGAACTTTCCGGGGAAGTCATGCTCTATCACGCTCTCAAGCTCGTGATAGCATCCGCGCCTATGAAGTTTCCAGGAAGAAATACCAGCGCTGTGCTGATGCTGATGATCAGCTGCGCGGCGCTGGCACAAAGTGAATTGGATGTGCGTGTCAAACCGTCCAATGATGAGCTCAAGGCCAATATAGAAGGCTATATCGGCAGCCTCGGCGATCGCGACGAACAGGCGTTGCTGCGCTTCGGCCGTGGCGCCGAAGAACAGGCGCGCAAGGCCGCCCAGGCCTTGGGTTATTACCAGCCGCAGATCGACAGCGAGGTGAAGGGTGGCGACACGCCGCGCCTGGTGTTGAAGGTCGACCCCGGCGAACCGGTGCATCTGCGCAATGTCACGGTGCGTGTCGACGGTCCGGCTGCCTCCCTCAAGTCCTTTCGAGTCCCCAAAAGCGACGCGCTCAAGCCCGGTGCCGTACTCAATCATGGCCGCTACGAGGACGCCAAGCGCCTGATCCAGAATCAGGCTTCGCGCTATGGCTTTTTCAGCGGCCGTTTCACCCGTTCAAAACTGTCGGTCGACCCACGGGCCGGCGTCGCCGATATCGAATTGATCTATGAAAGTGGTCCGCGCTATACCTTGGGCAAAGTCAGTTTCCAGGGTGATACGCCGTTCGATGACGAGCTGCTGCAGCGCATGGTGCCCTTCAAGGCCGGTACGCCCTATGACTCGGAACTGATCGCCGAACTCAATCAGAACCTGCAATCGAGCGGTTACTTCGAAGGCGTGCGCGTGGACGCGGCACCCACGGCGTCCAGGAACGATGCGATCCCGGTCGACGTCAAGCTTGAAACCCGCAAGCCACGGACCATGGGCCTGGGCCTGGGTTTTTCCACCGACGTCGGCCCACGGGCCAAGGCCAACTGGACCCGGCACTGGGTTAACGCGCAAGGGCACAGTTACGGCTGGGAGGCCGAGATCTCGGCGCCACGGCAAAACGTCGGGCTGTTCTACGACATTCCGCTGGACCCACCGCTGACGGACAAACTGCGTTTTGCCGGCGGCTATCAGAATGAGGACATCGCGGGCACCGACACCCACAGCAAGCTGCTGACCCTTGGCCCCGAGTGGCACAGCAAATTGCCCAGCGGCTGGCAACGGGTGGTGTCGCTGAAATGGCAGCGCGAGGATTACCAACTGGGTGACGACTCGGGACTCAGTACCTTGCTGATGCCCGGTGTGAGCTACTCATACCTCAAGAGCGACAACCGCATCGACCCGCACAACGGTTATCGCCTGCAATTCGAAAGCAAAGTGGCCAAGGAAGGTCTGGGTTCCGACAGCAACCTGATCTACGGCACGGCATTGGTCAAAGGCTTGACCACGGTGTTCGACAACCATCGCTTCCTCGGGCGGGTGCAGGTCGGCGGCAGTGCCACCAACGGTTTCAAATCGGTACCGCCGTCGTTGCGCTTCTTCGCCGGTGGCGACCAGAGTGTGCGCGGTTACGACTATCAGAGCCTGTCCCCGGAAAACTCCGACGGTGACCGCATCGGTGGCCGCTACATGGTGGCTGCCAGCGCGGAATATCAGTATTCCATCGCCGAAAAATGGCGGATCGCGACCTTTGTCGATCAGGGCAACTCATTCAATACACTCGAACTGCCGAACCTCAAGACCGGGGTCGGTATCGGCGTGCGTTGGGTATCGCCGGTGGGGCCGATCCGCCTCGACCTGGCGCATGCGCTGGACGACGATGGTGGTATTCGACTGCACTTTTCCATGGGGCCTGAGCTGTGAAGCGTGGTTTGAAAGTAACGCTGCTGGCGATGGCGGCGCTGTTGATGCTGGTTGTGCTGACGCTGGCCACGGTGTTGGGCACGGCGACGGGCAGCCGCTGGGCGTTGGGCTTCGTACCGGGTTTGACCCTGGACAACTTCCAGGGCCGGCTGGGCGGGCAATGGAGTGCCGACCGGGTGTTGTGGCAACAGGACAACAACCGGGTCGAGCTGAGCCAGGTGATTTTTGCCTGGTCGCCGCTGTGCCTGACCCGCATGACCTTGTGCGTCGAGCAATTGCAGGCCGGTCAGGTCAGCCTGACCTTCCCGCCGGGTGCAGAAGAACCGGGCAGCGGCCCGATCACGCTACCGGAACTGAAGTTGCCATTGGCCATCGAACTTGGAGAGATCAAGGTCGGCAGCCTGTTGTTCAACGGCAGCGAAGAGCTCAAGGGTTTGCAACTCGCGGCGCACTGGACGACGGCCGGTTTGCAGATCGACTCTGCATCGTTACAGCGCGAAGACCTGAGCCTGAGTCTGTCCGGCCTGCTGCAACCGAGCGGTAACTGGCCGCTCAGCGCCGAAGGCAAACTGACCTTGTTGTCGACACCCGAGCCCTTGGCGCTGGCGTTGAAGATCGACGGCGACCTGCTGAAAACCCTGAACCTGAAAGCCGACAGCAGCGGTTACCTCAACGGGCAACTGACAGGCGAACTGAAACCGCTGGTGGAAAACCTGCCGGCCAAGGTACGAATCACCGCCGATGGCTTCAAGCCCGGTGCCGATCTGCCGGACACCCTGCAACTCAATCAGCTTGAGCTCACTGGTGCCGGTGACTTGAAGAGCGGCTACGCGCTGCTCGGCAAAGCCACGTTACCCGCCGAGCAAGGGCCGGTCGCCTTGGCGCTGCAAGGCAAGGTCGACGCCAGCGGCGCGCAGATCGCCGCGCTGGACCTGACCGCCAATGACAAGCAAAGCCTCAAGCTCACCGGGCAGCTGGATTGGAGCAAAGGCCTGAGCGCCGAGGCGAAGATCGACTGGCTGGACTTCCCGTGGCACCGGCTCTATCCGGTGATCGACGAGCCGGAGGTGACGTTGCGCCGCTTCAACGGCGAGGTGTCCTACACCGACGGCAAATACCTCGGTCACTTTGACGCCGCTGCGGATGGTCCTGCCGGCGCTTTCACCCTGGCCAGCCCGTTCGCGGGCGACCTGACGAAAATCTACCTGCAACAGATTCAACTCCAGGCCGGGCAGGGCAAGGCCGAGGGGCACTTGAACCTGCAATTCGCCGACGGCATTGCCTGGGACACCGCGCTGGACTTGTCGGCGATCAACCCGGCGTACTGGGTTGCGGAGCTGCCGGGCACGCTGGCCGGGCCGTTGCGCAGCCAGGGCGAGATGAAGAACGAAACGCTCAGCCTCAATGCAGACCTGGACCTCAAGGGCAAACTGCGCGGTCAACCGGCGGTGATCCAGGCCAAGGCCGATGGCCGTGGTGAGCAATGGAACCTCAACGCCCTGCAAGTTCGCCTCGGCGATAACAGCATCAGCGGCAAAGGCAGCCTGCAACAGAAACTCGCCGGGCAGATCGATCTCAAGCTGCCGCACCTGGCCCAGCTCTGGCCGCAACTGCGTGGCCAACTCAATGGCCGCGTGGATGTCGCCGGCACACTCACGGCGCCCCAAGGCAAGCTTGACCTGCAAGGCTCGCAACTGGCCTTCCAGGACAATCGCCTGCAAAGCCTGAACCTCGACGCCACGCTGGACAGTGCGCAACGGGCGAAAATCGACCTCAAGGGCAGCGGCATCCGGGCCGGCGACACCTCGCTGGGAACGCTGACCGCCAGCGGCCAGGGCGACATCAAAAACCAGAAGCTGAGCCTCGACCTGCAAGGGCCGAAGCTGAAACTGGCCCTGGGCCTGGACGGTACGTTGGACAAAGGCAATTGGCGCGGACGCCTGGCCAGCGGTGATATCCAGGCCGGTGGCCAGGACTGGAAGCTGCAAGGGCCGGCGAAACTCGAACGCCTGGCGGACGGCAAAATCAACTTCGGCGCTCATTGCTGGGCGTCCGGCCAGGCCAGCCTGTGCGGTGAAGACTCGCGCCTGATGCCCGAGCCGAAGCTGCGTTATCACCTCAAGCAATTCCCGATCGACAGCCTCGCGCAGTGGTTGCCGAAGGATTTCGCCTGGCAGGGCCGGCTCAATGCCGACCTGCAACTGGACCTGCCGGCCAGTGGCCCGAATGGCCAGATCAGCGTCGATGCCGGTGGCGGCACGTTACGCATCAAGGAAAAGGACCAGTGGCTGGACTTCCCGTACCAGACCCTGAAACTCACCAGCAAACTCACGCCCAAACGCATCGACACCGAACTTGATTTCGTCGGTGGCAAACTCGGTGAACTGATGGTGCAGGCGCAGCTCAATCCGTTGCCGAAGAACAAACCGCTAAGCGGCTCGTTCCGCTTGAACGGGCTGGACCTGTCGGTGGCGCGGCCGTTTGTGCCAATGGTCGAAAAGCTGGCCGGGCGCCTGAATGGCAGTGGCACGATTTCCGGTGGGCTGTTGGCGCCGCAGGTCAATGGCAGCCTGCAACTCAGCGACGGCGTGGTGGCCGGGCCCGAGCTACCGATGGAGCTGCAAAACCTGCACGTTCAAGCGCTGATCTCCGGTGAAAGCGTACAGCTCAATGGCGGCTGGAACAGCGGCAAGGCCGGGCAGGGCAGCCTGAACGGCAACATCGCCTGGGGTCAGGCGCTGGTGGTGGATCTGGCGCTCAAGGGGACGCAGTTGCCGGTCACCGTCGAGCCTTACGCCAAGCTTGAAGTCGCACCGGACCTGAAGATTTCGATGAAGGGCGACGAACTGGCCATCGCCGGCAAAGTGCTGGTGCCCAAAGGCGAGATCACCATTCGCGAGTTGCCGCCGTCGACGGTCAAGGTCTCCGATGACACGGTGATCGTCGGGCAGCAAACCGAGCAGGGCAAGCCGCCGCTGGCCATGAGGATGGATATCGAAGTGCTGGTCGGCGAGGACAAGCTGAGCTTTGCCGGGTTTGGCTTGACGGCCAATGTGCAGGGGCATGTGCACATCGGCGACAACATGGACACCCGTGGCGAGCTGTGGCTCAACGACGGTCGCTATCGCGCCTACGGCCAGCGGCTTTCGGTGCGCCGGGCACGCTTGCTGTTTGCCGGGCCTATCGACCAGCCGTACCTGGACATCGAGGCCATTCGCAAGACTGACGACATCATCGCCGGCATTCGTTTGAGTGGCAGCGCCGAGCAGCCGACCACACAGATCTTCTCCGAACCGGCCATGAGCCAGGAGCAGGCCCTGTCTTATCTGGTGCTCGGGCGTCCGCTGAGCAGCAACGGCGAAGACAACAACATGCTCGCCCAGGCGGCCCTCGGTCTGGGCTTGATGGGCAGTGCCGGGGTGACTGGCGATCTGGCGAAGAACCTGGGGATCCAGGACTTCCAGCTCGACACCCAGGGCAGCGGCACCACCACCAGTGTGGTGGCCAGCGGCAACCTGTCCGAGAAGCTCAGCCTGCGCTATGGCGTTGGCGTGTTCGAACCGGCCAACACCATTGCCTTGCGCTACAAGCTGAGCAAAAAGGTCTACCTCGAAGCCGCCGGCGGCGTGGCCAGTTCGCTGGACATCTTTTACAAGCGGGACTTCTAATTCTCAATCAAGCGGCGGTTCGGCAATCCGGTTTGCCTGCTCAGGCGGCCTGATAGCCTGTCTTTTGTTTGCGGTGTACATATCCGTTTCTTCGGCAACGGCGACTTAGGGTTTCGCCCTGACGGCGACTCACTTTTTTTACAAGCGCCTAAAAAAAGTAAGCAAAAAAACGCTCGCCCCGAACGTCCGGCCCCTCGCTTAGGCTCGGGGTTCCTTCGCTCCGGCATTCATCCGGGGGCATTGTTCTACGGTTTGCTTCGCTGCACCTCCCTGCAATGTGTGCGGCTGCGCCGCACGGCGCTGCGCGCCTATCCCCGGATGAACACCGGAACGAGGCCTGCCGAGGGGGCGGGTGGATCAAGATCAAGAGCGGCAGGCGAGCTAACGCTCGCTCCTGTAGGAGCGAGCTTGCTCGCGATGGACGTCAACGATGACGCGGGCTGCCTGAATGCCCGCGGTGTCCTGGCGTTTTTCGCGAGCCAGCTCGCTCCTACAGGGGAACGCGTTCAATTGCGATCAGGCCGGCCGGTAGGCCGCCTCGCTTTGGCTTTGGCTGTTGATCTTCTTGCCCCCTCGTGAGGCCGAACGTCAGGGGCAAGAACCCTTGATTACTTGGGGGCGGGCGGCGCTCCGCTTTTCCAAGTAACCCGCTGTAAGAGCGGAACCAATAGTCGCCGTTACCGCAGCAATGGATATGTACACCATCAACAATAAGGTCAGAAAAGCGGTGACATCCGTCTATGACCACAAAACCCGAAACCACCGGTCAACTATTTACCAAGCCTGCTAACTATTACGTTGACATTCGCTGCCTAGGCAGTAACATCTCGACATACATTCACTGCCTAGGCAGCTAACTGGTGGTCAGATGAAACATTTCTCTCCAGACGATTTCCACAATTGCCATCTCGGCCTGTTGCTCGGACGTGCCGCGCTGCTCAAGGACCGGATCCTCGACACCCGCATGGAACCCCACGGCATCACCGCCGCGCAGTTCAAGGTGTTGATCATCATGGCCCAGTACGGCGTCGACTCGCCGGGCGAGTTGTGCCGCCACCTGTCCCTCGACAGCGGTTCGATGACGCGCATGCTCGATCGTCTGGAACAGAAAGGTTTCCTTGCCCGCCAACGCTCCGACGCGGATCGCCGTCAGGTGCAGCTTGTACTCACGGAAGAGGGCCAGAAGCTCGCCGGGCTGTTGCCGCACATCGGCGCCGAAGCCATGAATGAACTGGCCGGTGCCATCACTCCGGAAGAGTTGAAAACCCTGGAGCTGATCCTGAAGAAAATTTTGCTGGCAGCCGGTGACCCGATCACCTTGCTGCGTGTAGGTGACAAATGAGCAGTAAACCCTTACGTACCGGCCTTGGCCTGGTGTTGTTGGCCATGAGCCTGGCCGGTTGCGCCAGTTACAGCGGCCTGAAGACCGAAGGTGTCAAACTCGACGCGAAAAGCCTCAAGGCCGGGCAATCCCTTGGTGGCGTGACCCTGTCGCCGGCCGCCTGGCCGAAAAGCGACTGGTGGAAAAGCCTCGGCGACCCGCAACTCGACGGCCTGATCCGCGAGGCCCTGCGCGACAGCCCGGACATGCAAATTGCCGACGCCCGTGCCCATCAGGCCAACGCTGCCGCTTCTGCAGCTGACGCCGAGCGGATGCCGACCCTGGATGCCAGCGCCGGTGTCAGCCGCTCGCGCCTGGCCCGGGACCAGGACCCGCGTGGGCAGGGTGACGCTTACGCCACCATTCGCAACATCAGCACCAGTTTCAATTACAACTTCGACCTGTGGGGCGGTCAGCGCGATGCCTGGGAAGCCGCCCTCGGCCAGGCCCGTGCTGCCGAAGTCGACCAGCAGGCTGCGCAACTGACGCTGGCCGCCGATGTCGCCAGGGCCTATAGCGATCTCGGTCAGGCGCACATCGTCTACGACCTGTCCAGCGAAGACCTCAAGCGCACCCGGCAAATGCTCGAGCTGAGCCAACGGCGCCTGACTGCCGGGATCGACAGCCAGTACCAGTTCCAGCAGACCGAAAGCCTGGAAGCCACCTCCCAGGCCAACCTGATCGACGCGCAAAAACGCCTGAACAGCGCGAAAATCGCTCTCGCGGTGCTGCTCGGCAAAGGCCCTGATCGCGGCAATGAGATTGCCCGACCCAACATTCTTCAGCCGAGCGCGGTAGCGCTACCTTCGGTACTGCCAGCCGAACTGCTCGGGCGTCGCCCGGACCTGGTGGCCGCGCGCTGGCGGGTCGAGGCGGCGAGCAAGAGCATCGACGCCGGCAAGACCCGGTTCTATCCCAACTTGAACCTCAGCGCCGCCGCCGGTGCCGAATCCTTGCTGGGCGATGCGATGTTTGGTTCGGCCAGCCGCTTCTTCAACATTGCACCGACGATCTCGGTACCGATCTTCGACGGTGGCCGCTTGCGCGCCGACCTCGATTCGCGTGACGCCGATTACGACCTCGCCGTGGCGCAGTACAACAAAAGCCTGGTAAAGGCGCTGGGGGATGTCAGTGACAGCATCAACCAGTTGCGCGATATCGGCCGGCAAATCGCTGCCCAGCAGCACGCCACCGACATCGCCCAGGATTCCTACAACACCGTGGTCCAGCGTTACGGTTCCGGCATCGGCAACTACCTGGACGTGCTCAGCATCGAGCAGCAATTGCTCCAGGCCCAGCGTCAGCTGGCCAACCTGAATGCCGAGCAGATTGACCTGTCGATCCAACTGATGCAGGCGCTGGGCGGCGGTTTCCAGCCTGAGGCCATAGCCTCGGCCGATGCCACTCCAGCCACGCTGACCCACTAATTCAAGGTACTTGTCATGGCCACTGCCGATACAACTCAACCTCCGGAAAACACCCAAGGCAACCCCAACTCGGGCAAGCGCAAGTTCATGCTGTTGGTGCTGGCTGTTGCCGTCGTGCTCAGCGGCGCGGGCGTCTGGGCCTACCACGAGTTTTACGGGCGCTGGAGCGAAAGCACCGACGACGCCTATGTGAACGGCAACGTGGTGGAAATCACGCCGCTGGTCACCGGCACCGTGGTCAGCATCGGCGCCGATGACGGCGACCTGGTGCATGAAGGCCAGGTGCTGGTGAACTTCGACCCGAACGACGCCGAAATCGGCCTGGAAAATGCCCAGGCCAATCTGGCTCGTACCGTGCGTCAGGTGCGTGGCCTGTACAGCGATGTGGATGGCATGAAAGCCCAGGTCAATGCCCAGAAAGCCGAAGTGCAAAAGGCCCAGGACAACTTCAGCCGGCGCAAGAATCTCGCTGCCGGCGGGGCGATTTCCCAGGAAGAACTGTCCCACGCCCGCGACGACCTGACCTCGGCGCAAAACGCCCTGGCCAACGCCGAACAAAAGCTCAAGACCACCAGCGCGCTGGTCGATGACACCGTGGTTTCATCGCACCCGGACGTGATGGCCGCCGCCGCGCAACTGCGCCAGGCTTACCTGAACAACTCACGCAGCGTCCTGATTGCACCGGTCACCGGTTACGTGGCCAAGCGTTCTGTACAGCTGGGCCAGCGCGTGCAACCGGGCACCGCGCTGATGGCGGTGATTCCGCTGGATCAGCTGTGGATCGACGCCAACTTCAAGGAAACCCAGCTGCGTGACATGCGCATCGGCCAGCCGGTCGAGATCGAAACCGACCTCTATGGCAGCGACGTCAAATACAGCGGCACCATCGACAGCCTCGGCGCCGGGACCGGCAGCGCCTTTGCCCTGCTGCCGGCGCAGAACGCCACCGGTAACTGGATCAAGATCGTGCAGCGCGTGCCGGTGCGGATCCACGTCAACGCCGAAGAGCTGGCCAGGCACCCGTTGCGGGTTGGTTTGTCGACCATGGTCGACGTGAACCTGCGCGACCAGAGCGGGCCGGTGTTGGCGCAACAGCCACCGCAGAAAGCTTCGTTCAGCACCAACGTCTACGACCGTCAGTTGGCCGAGGCCGACGCGATGATCACCCAGTTGATCCACGACAACAGCGCCGCGGTCAGCAAGACCGCGCAACGCTGATATGCCATTACATCGACCCTGTGGGAGCGGGCTTGCTCGCGAAGGCGGAGCGTCAGGCGACATCCATGTTGAATGTGCCGACCTCTTCGCGGGCAAGCCCGCTCCCACAGGGTTAGCTGCGCCCGTCTGGTTTCAAAGGATCCGCGATGAGCAATAACGCGTCTTTCACACCGCCCAGCCTGTTGCTCAGCACCATCGGCCTGTCGCTGGCGACCTTCATGCAAGTGCTCGACACCACCATCGCCAATGTGGCGTTGCCAACGATCTCCGGTAATCTGGGCGTGAGTTCGGAGCAGGGCACCTGGGTGATCACCTCGTTTGCGGTGAGCAACGCCATCGCCTTGCCGCTGACCGGTTGGCTCAGTCGTCGTTTTGGCGAGGTGAAGCTGTTTGTCTGGGCAACATTGCTGTTTGTGCTGGCCTCGTTTTTGTGCGGGATTTCCACGTCCATGCCCGAGCTGGTGGGCTTCCGGGTGCTGCAAGGGGTTGTAGCCGGGCCGCTGTACCCAATGACCCAGACCCTGCTGATCGCGGTTTACCCCCCAGCGAAACGGGGCATGGCCCTGGCGTTGCTGGCGATGGTCACGGTGGTCGCGCCGATTGCCGGGCCGATCCTCGGCGGCTGGATCACTGACAGTTACAGCTGGCCATGGATTTTCTTCATCAACGTGCCGATCGGACTGTTCGCGGCCTGGGTGGTGACGCAACAGATGAAAAAGCGCCCGGTGGTCACCAGCCGCCAACCGATGGATTACGTCGGGTTGATCGCGCTGATCATCGGCGTCGGGGCCCTGCAGATCGTGCTCGACAAGGGCAACGATGCCGACTGGTTCGAGTCCAGCTTCATCGTGATCGGTTCGGTGATTTCAGTGGTGGCCCTGGCGTTCTTCGTGATCTGGGAAATGACCGACGAGCATCCGGTGGTCAACCTGCGCCTGTTCGCCCATCGCAACTTCCGTTACGGCACCATCGTGCTGATTCTGGGGTATGCCGGGTTCTTCGGGATCAACCTGATCCTGCCGCAGTGGTTGCAGACGCGACTGGGCTACACCGCGACCTGGGCCGGATTCGCCGTGGCGCCGCTGGGGATCCTGCCGGTACTGTTGTCGCCGTTTGTCGGCAAGTACGCGCCGCGTTTCGACATGCGCGTGCTGGCAGGCGGGGCGTTCCTGGCCATCGGCCTGAGCTGCTTCATGCGCGCCGGGTTCACCAATGAAGTGGACTTTCAGCACATCGCGCTGGTGCAGTTGTTCATGGGGATCGGCGTGGCGCTGTTCTTCATGCCGACGCTGACCATCCTGCTGTCGGACCTGCCACCGAGCCAGATTGCCGACGGTTCCGGGCTGGCGACGTTTTTGCGGACCCTGGGCGGCAGTTTCGCGGCGTCGTTGACCACTTGGATCTGGATTCGCCGGGCCGATCAACACCATGCCTATCTGACCGAAAGCATCACCCCGTTCGATCCGGCGACCCGCGAAGCGCTGACCCAACTGGGCGGGGCAGGGGCCAAGGCTTACACGCAGCTGGAGCAGACGGTGATCAGCCAGGCGTACATCATGTCCACGGTGGATTACTTCACCTTGCTGGGCTGGATGTTCCTGGGGCTGATCCTGATTGTGTGGCTGGCCAAGCCGCCGTTTACCGCCAAGGCCGGGCCAGCGACTTCTGCGGGCCACTAAACACCACACAACCACTGTAGGAGCGAGCCTGCTCGCGATGGACTTCAGGGCAGCGCGATTAGTCAGGAAATACGCGTTACCGTTAACGTCCATCGCGAGCAGGCTCGCTCCTACAAGGTTTTGTGTTTGGCAGTCAGTTTGTAGGTGCGGCCAATTGCGGCGGCGGGGCGAAATCAAACGGCGCCAGGGCAAACCCTTGTTCGTCGACCTGCAACGCCCACCCCTGACGATCCCAATCCCCCAGCACAATGCGTCGGGCCGCCTGTTCGCCAAGCTGCAACTTGTGAATCGCGGGACGGTGGGTATGCCCGTGGATCAAGGTTTTCACCCCGAACTGCTGCATGATCCGCGGAATCTCTTCGGGCGTGACATCGACGATGTCATTGGCCTTCATCCGTGTTTGCGCACGGCTTTCACTGCGCAGCTTGCGCGCCAGTTTGTGCCGGGTGCGCAGCGGTAGATGCCGCAGGATGAACAGGGTGATCGGGTTGCGCAGGTAGCGCCGCAGCTTCATATAGCTTTCGTCGCGGGTGCAGAGGCTGTCGCCGTGCATCAGCAGCACCGGCTCGCCGTTGAGTTGCACGACACTCGGATCCTTCAACAATGTGCAGCCGGCTTCTTTGCAGAACGCCTTGCCGAGCATGAAGTCGCGATTGCCGTGCATCAGGAAAATGGCCGTGCCGCTGTCGCTGAGGTCGCGCAGGGCCTGGCAGATGGAACGCTGGAAGGGGGTCATGGCGTCGTCGCCAATCCACACCTCGAAGAAGTCGCCCAGAATGTACAACGCACTCGCCGAGCGGGCGCGTCCGGCGAGCAAATCCAGAAACGCCCGGGTGATGTCCGGGCGCTCCTCTTCCAGATGCAAGTCTGAAATCAGCAGTATCACTCAATGATCTCGGCTTTCTCGATGATCACGTCGTCTGCCGGTACGTCCTGGTGGCCGGCCTTGGAAGTGGTGGCCACGCCTTTGATCTTGTCGACAACGTCGGTGCCGGCGGTCACTTTACCGAATACCGCGTAGCCCCAGCCTTGAACGTTCTTGCCGCTGTGGTTCAGGAAGCTGTTGTCCGCCACGTTGATGAAGAACTGGGCGGAAGCCGAATGCGGCTCCATGGTGCGGGCCATGGCGATGGTGTATTTGTCGTTGGAAAGACCGTTGTCAGCTTCGTTCTGGATGCTTGGACGCTTGTCTTTCTTTTCTTTCATGCCTGGCTCGAAACCGCCGCCCTGGATCATGAAGTTACCGATGACACGGTGGAAAACAGTGTTTTCGTAGTGACCGGCTTTAACGTACTCGACGAAGTTGGCCACGGTGATCGGGGCTTTTTCGGCGTTCAGTTCGAGGACGATGTCGCCGAAGTTGGTAGTCAGTTTGACTTGGGTCATGATCGTTACTCACTTGAGGAATTCGTGGTTTTGGGACATTCGATCCCGCAACCGGTTCAGCCTGTCTCGGCCAAGGTGCGCAGTTTAGCGTGACAGGCACGAATTTCGAGGCTGTTTTTTCATTTACGGCCTATTAAATGCGACGGTTTACAGAGCGCGCTCTGTCAGGGCCTTGACAGCATCGGCTATGATAGCGGCTTTGTTTTGTCCGGCCTTCATTACGGCCATGCACCTGTACGTTCAAGGATCCTATGAGCAAGCCCACTGTCGACCCTACCTCGAATGCCAAGACCGGCCCTGCCGTGCCGGTCAACTTCCTGCGGCCGATCATCCAGGCAGACCTGGACTCGGGCAAGCACACGCAAATCGTCACCCGTTTCCCGCCTGAACCCAACGGCTACCTGCACATCGGTCACGCCAAGTCGATCTGTGTGAACTTCGGTCTCGCCCAGGAGTTCGGCGGCGTCACGCACCTGCGTTTCGACGACACCAACCCGGCCAAGGAAGACCAGGAATACATCGACGCGATCGAAAGCGACGTCAAATGGCTGGGCTTCGAGTGGTCCGGTGAAGTGCGCTACGCCTCGCAGTATTTCGACCAGCTGCACGACTGGGCCGTCGAACTGATCAAGTCCGGCAAGGCCTACGTCGATGACCTGACCCCTGAACAGGCCAGGGAATACCGTGGCACCCTGACTGAACCTGGCAAGAACAGCCCGTTCCGCGACCGTTCGGTGGAAGAGAACCTGGACCTGTTCGCCCGCATGAAGGCCGGCGAGTTCAAGGACGGCGCACGCGTGCTGCGGGCCAAGATCGACATGGCCTCGCCGAACATGAACCTGCGCGACCCGATCATGTATCGCATCCGCCACGCTCACCACCACCAGACCGGCGACAAGTGGTGCATCTACCCGAACTACGACTTCACCCACGGTCAGTCGGACGCCATCGAAGGCATCACTCACTCGATCTGCACCCTGGAGTTCGAAAGCCACCGTCCGCTGTACGAGTGGTTCCTCGACAACCTGCCGGTACCGGCCAACCCGCGCCAGTACGAGTTCAGCCGCCTGAACCTGAACTACACCATCACCAGCAAGCGCAAGCTCAAGCAGCTGGTCGATGAAAAGCACGTCAACGGCTGGGACGACCCGCGCATGTCCACGCTGTCGGGTTTCCGCCGCCGTGGCTACACGCCGAAATCGATCCGCAACTTCTGCGAAATGATCGGCACCAACCGTTCCGACGGCGTGGTCGACTTCGGCATGCTCGAATTCAGCATCCGCGACGACCTCGACCACAGCGCCCCGCGTGCCATGTGCGTGCTGCGTCCGCTGAAAGTCGTGATCACCAACTACCCGGAAGGCCAGGTCGAGAACCTCGAGCTGCCGTGCCACCCGAAAGAAGACATGGGCGTGCGCGCGTTGCCATTCGCCCGTGAAATCTACATCGACCGTGAAGACTTCATGGAAGAGCCGCCGAAGGGCTACAAGCGCCTGGAACCGGCCGGTGAAGTGCGTCTGCGTGGCAGCTACGTGATCCGTGCCGACGAAGCGATCAAGGACGCCGATGGCAACATCGTCGAACTGCGCTGCTCGTACGATCCGGACACCCTGGGCAAGAACCCGGAAGGCCGCAAGGTCAAAGGCGTGATCCACTGGGTGCCGGCCGCTGCCAGCGTCGAGTGCGAAGTGCGTCTGTACGATCGTCTGTTCCGTTCTGCGAACCCGGAGAAGGCCGAAGACAGCGCCAGTTTCCTGGACAACATCAACCCTGACTCGCTGCAGGTACTCACCGGTTGTCGTGCCGAGCCTTCGCTGGGCAACGCACAGCCGGAAGACCGTTTCCAGTTCGAGCGCGAAGGTTACTTCGTAGCCGATCTCAAGGACTCGAAACCAGGTCAGCCGGTATTCAACCGTACCGTGACCCTGCGTGATTCGTGGGGCCAGTGATTCAAGGAAGTTAACGTGCTTACGATTTACAACACGCTCACCAAGAGCAAAGAAGTCTTCAAGCCGCTCGATGGCAACAAGGTGCGCATGTACGTGTGCGGCATGACCGTGTACGACTACTGCCACCTGGGCCACGGCCGCAGCATGGTCGCCTTCGACCTGGTGACGCGCTGGCTGCGCTTTAGCGGCTACGATCTGACTTATGTACGCAATATCACCGACATTGACGACAAGATCATCAATCGGGCCAACGAGAACGGCGAGTCGTTCGAAGCCTTGACCGAGCGCATGATCGCGGCGATGCACGAAGATGAAGCGCGCCTGAACATCAAGAAGCCGGACATGGAGCCGCGTGCCACGGACCACATCCCGGGCATGCACGCGATGATCCAGACCCTGATCGACAAGGGTTACGCCTACGCCCCGGGCAATGGCGACGTGTACTACCGCGTCGGCAAGTTCATGGGCTACGGCAAGCTGTCGCGCAAGAAGATCGAAGACCTGCGCATCGGCGCCCGCATCGAAGTCGACGAGTCGAAACAGGACCCGCTGGACTTCGTGCTGTGGAAAGCCGCCAAGCCGGGCGAGCCGAGCTGGGAATCGCCGTGGGGCGCCGGACGTCCGGGCTGGCACATCGAGTGCTCGGTGATGTCGACCTGCTGCCTGGGCGAGACTTTCGACATTCATGGCGGCGGCAGCGACCTTGAGTTCCCGCACCACGAAAACGAAATCGCCCAGAGCGAAGCGGCCACCGGCAAGACCTACGCCAACGCGTGGATGCATTGCGGCATGATCCGTATCAATGGCGAGAAGATGTCCAAGTCCTTGAACAACTTCTTCACCATCCGCGACGTGCTCGACAAGTACCACCCGGAAGTCGTGCGTTACCTGCTGGTGTCGAGCCACTATCGCAGCGCCATCAACTACTCGGAAGACAACCTCAAGGACGCCAAGGGCGCCCTGGAGCGTTTCTACCACGCGTTGAAAGGCCTGCCGAACGTGGCTCCGGCTGGCGGCGAAGCCTTCGTCGAGCGCTTCACCCAGGTGATGAACGACGACTTCGGTACGCCGGAAGCCTGCGCGGTGCTGTTCGAGATGGTCCGCGAGATCAACCGCCTGCGCGAGAGCGATCTGAACGCAGCGGCCGGTCTGGCAGCCCGTTTGAAAGAACTGGCCAGCGTGCTGGGTGTGTTGCAGCTGGAAGCCGATGACTTCCTGCAGGCCGGTGCCGAAGGGCGGGTGGATGCCGCGCAAGTCGAGGCGCTGATTGCCGCGCGCCTGGCGGCACGTGCCGGCAAGGACTGGGCCGAATCCGACCGCATCCGCGACCAGCTCACCGCCATGGGTGTGGTGCTGGAAGACGGCAAGGGCGGCACGACCTGGCGTCTGGCTGACTGACAGCTGTAGTGCTTGAAAACAAAACCCGCCTTGTGCGGGTTTTTGTTTTTGGGAATGGCGGAAAATGCTGTTCCAGCAGTGCTCGCGAATGGCCTCAAACCGAACATCGCCAGTGCCGATCACTCGTCATTCCACCTGGCGCAGTCGCTTGTAAAGGGTATTACGGCTTACTCCGAGCCTGCGCGCCAAATGGGAAATATTCCCCCCAACCGCCTGTAACTGCCGGTTCAACTCCTCGGCATCATCAAGATCAACCGCCAGCGGCTCCTGCGTCTCCACGGGCTCCATCTCCAGATCGACAAAAAAGTCATCCGGCAAATGCTCCGGCCGCACCGGTTGTTCCTCGGCCATGGCCAGCGCCACCTGAATCACGCTGCTGACCTGACGCAGGTTGCCCGGCCACGGATGTCGGTCGAACAACTCCAGCACCTCACGGCTCAAACCGGCCCACTGACTCGGCTCTCGATGCTGCTCCCAAAGACGTTTGAACAGCGCCTGCTTGTCGCTGCGCAAGCGCAGCGGTGGCAACTCCAGGGTCAATCCGCCGATACGGTAGTACAAATCCTCGCGGAAACGTCCCAGTTGCACCTGTTCGCGCAGTGAACGGTTGGTGGCGGAGATAATCCGCAGGTCCACCGGGAACAACTCGCTGCTGCCCACCGGCTGCACACAACGCTCCTGCAACACGCGCAGCAGACGGGCCTGGGTCGGCAGCGGCATGTCGCCGATTTCGTCGAGGAACAGTGTGCCTTTGTCGGCCTTGCGGATCAGCCCGATACTGCCTTTCTGGTTGGCCCCAGTGAACGCGCCTTTCTCGTAGCCGAACAACTCGGATTCCACCAGTTCGGCGGGAATCGCTGCGCAGTTGACCGCGATGAACGCTTGTTTGCTGCGCGAGCTGGCCTGGTGCAGGGCTTTGACGAACACTTCCTTGCCGACCCCGGTTTCGCCGTGGATCAACAACGGGATGTCTTTTTCCAGCAGGCGTTCGGCCTGGCGCACGGCTTTTTCCACGCGGCTGTCGCCGAAGTGCAGGGTGTTGAGGCTGATCACCGCCGGTGTCGGGATTGCCACGGCAGGTTCGGCGCTCTTGTTTTCAGAAAATAGCCGCGGCTGGATCGGAACCTGCTTCGGCCGTTTCAGCAGGCACTGGAAGCGATTGCGTCCCGAGGCTTGCACGGAGAAGGGCAGGCCTTCGGGTTGATTCAACAATTCCAGCAACGAGACCTTGAACAGGCTCTCGACACTGACCCGCGACAGGCTGATGCCCAGCAGATTGTCGGCCCGGCGGTTGGCCGACAGCACCTGACCGGTTTCATCGAAAATCAGCAGGCCGGCCCATTGGCTGTCGAGGTTGTTCAGGCCGGTATTGAAGGTCAGTTGGAAATGTTGGCCATGGAACAGGTTGAGGATCAGCCGGTTTTCCACGGTCTGGCTCATCATCTTGACCATGCCCAAGGTGTGGGATGGCGGCAGATAGCTGTCACTGGACACGTCCAGCACCGCGATCACCTTACGCTCGGCATCGAAAATCGGCGCGGCGGAACCGGTCATGAAGCGGTTGGCCTTGAGGAAATGTTCGTCGTGCTCAATGTGCACGGCTTGTTCACAG
This sequence comes from Pseudomonas sp. WT-JTC, assembly GCF_056711565.1. Lineage (NCBI taxonomy): Bacteria > Pseudomonadati > Pseudomonadota > Gammaproteobacteria > Pseudomonadales > Pseudomonadaceae > Pseudomonas > Pseudomonas sp. WT-JTC. Next base: position 4,359,881 of record NZ_CM160042.1, on the reverse strand, counting down.
GCCAGGGCGGTGCCAATGGCATTGGTCCCGGTGCAGCGTTCCATCCAGCTGGCGCCGGCGCTGAAACCCCGGGCCAGTTTGGGTTCGATGAAGCGCTGTGTTCCCCATGACGTGAGCACTTGGCCCTGATGGTCGGCGAGCATGATCAGGCAATTGGAATTGCTCAGGATGTTCTCGTAATACGGCAGCACTTCCTGATGGGTGGTTTGCACCAGTGAATGCTGGCTCTCCAGCAGTTGCGCGATGCCCTCGGCCGGCAACTGGTCGAAGGCCGGCGTGCTCTGATGGTCGAGGCCGAATGCGCGACAGCGGGACCAGGAGTCCTGGATGATGGCGTCGTGGGATAACGCGGGGGCAGGTACGGCCATTCAAGTCAGCCTCTGGTTAACGCTTTTATTGTTGTTATGGATATATCAACGACATACAACTCTGTAGGAGCGAGCATGCTCGCGATGGACGCTAACGATGACGCGGGCTGCCTGAAGGAACGAGGCGACCTCACCTCCATCGCGAGCTCGCTCCTACAAGGGCCGGAAAACGGTCTGTAGAGTGTTGTTCACTAATGTTCATTGTCAACCGTTGAAGTGTTCAGTTGTTCAGTCGCGGTTGTTCATTTGTGTTCAGCAACGAACGTGACTCCGTAGTCATTTTCAAGAATTTCAAACTGAATCAATCGTTTGCATTTTCTGGCACAAATGTCGCTATACAGCTCCGGTCGCTTGATTCCAAAAATAAAAAAAGGCCGAGCCATGTCATTAACCCTGGAGCATGTCAGCCGCACCGTCGAGGGCCAGACCTGGATCGACGATGCCAACCTGAGTTTCGAACCCGGTTCCTTCAACGTTTTGCTCGGGCGCACGCTGTCCGGCAAAACCAGCCTGATGCGCTTGATGGCCGGGCTGGACAAGCCCGACAGCGGTCGCATCCTGATGAATGGCGTCGACGTCACCCAACGCCCGGTGCGCTTGCGCAACGTGTCGATGGTTTATCAGCAGTTTATCAATTACCCGACCATGACCGTCTTCGAGAACATCGCCTCGCCGCTGCGCCAGGCCGGCGTATCCAACGAGCTGATCCAGAGCAAGGTGCTGGAAACCGCGAAGATGTTGCGCATCGAGAAATTCCTCCAGCGCCATCCCCTCGAACTCTCCGGCGGCCAGCAGCAACGCACGGCCATGGCCCGGGCGCTGGTCAAGGATGCCGAGCTGATCCTGTTCGACGAGCCGCTGGTCAACCTCGACTACAAGTTGCGCGAAGAGCTGCGTCAGGAAATGCGCGAGTTGTTCAAGGCGCACCATACCATCGCGATCTACGCCACCACCGAACCCAACGAAGCCCTGGCCCTTGGGGGCACCACGACCATTCTTCACGAAGGCCGGGTGATCCAGAGTGGCCAGTCTTCCTCGGTCTATCACCAACCGCAATCGGTGCTGGCGGCGGAGCTGTTCTCTGAGCCGCCGATCAACCTGATGCCGGGACGCATTGTCGGCAACGAAGTGAGTTTCGCCAACTTCGTGCACTTTCCGTTGAACGTCGACTTGCGTCCGGTGGGCGAGGGCGAGTTTCGCTTCGGCGTGCGGCCCAGCCATATCTCGCTGGTGCCGAGCAACGACGATGACCTCGAACTGGCGGTGACCGTCGAGGTGGCCGAGATCAGCGGTTCGGAAACCTTCCTGCACGTGCGCAACGAGCATTTCCTGCTGGTGCTGCACTTGCCCGGTGTCCACGAATACGACGTCGATGCGCCAATCCGCATCTACATCCCGACCCATAAACTGTTTGTGTTCGATACGCAGGGGCGGCTGGTACAGGCGCCGGGCCGGCGTGTCGCGAGGGTTGCCTGATGGCCGAAATCCGTTTGCAGAACCTCGCCCACAGCTACACCAGGACCCCGGTGGGACCTGAGGACTACGCGATCCGCGAGATGGACCACATTTGGGAGCAGGGTGGCGCCTACGCGTTGCTCGGTCCATCGGGCTGTGGCAAGTCGACCTTGCTCAACATCATTTCCGGGCTGCTCAGCCCGTCCCAGGGCCATGTGCTGTTCGACGGCAAAGCGGTCAACAACCTGACCCCGGAGAAGCGCAACATTGCCCAGGTTTTCCAGTTCCCGGTGGTCTACGACACCATGACGGTGTTCGACAACCTGGCCTTCCCCTTGCGTAACCAGGGCATGGCCGAAGCGAAAATTCACACCAAGGTGCAGGAAATTGCCGAAGTCCTCGACCTTCAGAATCTGCTGAGCAAAAAGGCTCGCAACCTCACCGCCGACGAAAAACAGAAAGTCTCCATGGGCCGTGGGCTGGTGCGCGATGACGTGTCGGCGATCCTGTTCGACGAGCCACTGACGGTGATCGACCCGCACCTGAAGTGGAAACTGCGGCGCAAGCTCAAGCAGATCCACGAGCAGTTCAACATCACCATGGTCTACGTCACTCACGATCAACTGGAGGCCTCGACCTTCGCCGACAAGATCGCGGTGATGTACGGCGGGCAGATCGTGCAGTTCGGCACGCCAAGGGAGTTGTTCGAGCGGCCGAGCCATACCTTTGTCGGCTACTTCATTGGCAGCCCGGGGATGAACCTGATCGAGGTGCAGCCGCAGCCGGGTGGCGTCGGGTTCGCCTCGACTCACCTGCCGCTGTCCGCGGCCATGCAACAGCGCATCGCCGAATCCGAATGGAAAACCCTGAAAGTCGGCATTCGTCCGGAGTTCGTCCATGTGTGGGACGAAGCCTTTGATGACGCGCTGCGGGCACAGGTCGTACACGTCGAAGACCTCGGCACCTACAAGATCATGACCCTCAACCTCGACGGCGTGCCGCTGAAGGTGCGCCTGGCCGAAGACAAAGCGGTGCCGCAAGGCACGGCCTTCATCAGTTTTCCGGCGCAATGGCTGATGGTCTACGCCGACGAATTTCTCCTGGAAACCCAAAGCATTAATGAAGCGTCTGCCAACAAAAAAGAGGCACAGCCATGAACAAGGTGCAGAACAACAAGGCCTGGTGGCTGGTGCTGCCGGTGTTCCTGCTGGTGGCGTTCAGTGCGGTGATCCCGATGATGACCGTGGTCAACTATTCGGTGCAGGACATTTTCGACCAGTCCAGCCGCTATTTCGTCGGCGCCGACTGGTACAGGCAGGTACTGCTCGACCCGAGGCTGCATGACTCGCTGCTGCGTCAGTTCATCTATTCCGCCTGTGTGCTGCTGATCGAAATCCCTTTGGGCATCGCCATAGCCCTGACCATGCCGACCAAGGGCCGCTGGTCTTCGGTGGTGTTGATCGTGCTGGCGATCCCGTTGCTGATCCCGTGGAACGTGGTCGGCACCATCTGGCAGATCTTCGGCCGCGCCGATATCGGCCTGCTCGGTTCGAGCCTCAATGCCATGGGCATCAGCTACAACTATGCGGCGAGCACCATGGACGCCTGGGTCACCGTGCTGGTGATGGACGTCTGGCACTGGACCTCGCTGGTGGCGCTGTTGTGCTTCTCCGGGTTGCGGGCGATTCCGGATGTGTATTACCAGGCGGCGCGGATCGACCGTGCCTCCGCGTGGGCGGTGTTCCGGCATATCCAGTTGCCCAAGCTCAAGAGTGTGCTGCTGATCGCCGTGATGCTGCGGTTCATGGACAGTTTCATGATCTACACCGAGCCGTTCGTACTCACCGGCGGCGGTCCGGGCAATGCCACAACCTTCCTCAGCCAGACCCTGACCCAGATGGCCGTAGGGCAATTCGACCTGGGGCCGGCAGCGGCATTCTCGCTGGTGTACTTCCTGATCATCCTGTTGGTGTCCTGGCTGTTCTACACCGCCATGACTCATTCTGACGCCAACCGCTGAGGCCCCGCCATGAGCAAGAGAAAGCTGATACCACTGCTGCTCTACATCCTGTTCCTGCTGGTGCCCATCTACTGGCTGCTGAACATGTCGTTCAAGAGCAACACCGAAATTCTCGGCGGCCTGACGCTGTTTCCGCAGGATTTCACCCTCCACAACTACAAGGTGATCTTCACCGACCCGAGCTGGTACACCGGCTACCTCAACTCGCTGTACTACGTCAGCCTGAACACGATCATTTCCCTGAGCGTGGCACTGCCGGCGGCCTATGCGTTCTCGCGCTATCGCTTCCTCGGCGACAAGCACCTGTTCTTCTGGCTGCTGACCAACCGCATGGCGCCACCGGCGGTGTTCCTGTTGCCGTTCTTCCAGTTGTATTCATCGATCGGGTTGTTCGACACCCACATCGCCGTGGCCCTGGCCCACTGCCTGTTCAACGTGCCGCTGGCGGTGTGGATTCTCGAAGGCTTCATGTCCGGCGTGCCCAAGGAAATCGACGAAACCGCATACATCGATGGCTACAGCTTTCCCAAGTTCTTCGTGAAGATCTTCATCCCGCTGATCGGTTCCGGCATCGGCGTCACGGCGTTCTTCTGCTTCATGTTTTCCTGGGTCGAACTGCTGTTGGCGCGCACCCTGACGTCGGTGAACGCCAAACCGATCGCAGCGGTGATGACCCGCACTGTCTCGGCATCCGGTATCGACTGGGGCGTGCTGGCGGCGGCGGGGGTGTTGACCATCCTGCCGGGCATGCTGGTGATCTGGTTTGTTCGCAACCACGTGGCCAAGGGCTTTGCCCTGGGCCGGGTATGAGGAACTGATGATGGAATGGATGAGTTGGACCGTCCCCACGACGGCGTTCTTCGGCGTCATTGCCTTGATCCTGGTGGGCATGACCACCTGGGAGTTGCGTTCGCCGAGCGTGCTTCGGCGAGGTTTCCTGCCGATTGCCACCACCCGTGGCGATCGGTTGTTTATCGGTCTTCTCGGCAGCGCCTACCTGCATTTGCTGGTAATCGGCGTCACCGACTGGAGCATCTGGGTCGCTTTCGCGTTGTCCCTGGTGTGGCTGTTGGCTGTGATGCGTTGGGGCTAGTCGAGTCGCTCGGCAATGTTGCTCCGAAATCCCATACAGGAGGTCTCTATGTTCGACAAAAACAATAAGCTGCGACATAGCATTTCATTGGCAGCCATGCTGGCACTCAGCGGGTTGAGCGCAGCGGCCTGGGCCGATGCCTATGAAGACGCTGCGAAGAAATGGATTGGCAGCGAGTTCAAGCCATCCACCCTGACGGCCGATCAGCAACTGGCGGAATTGAAGTGGTTCATCAAGGCCGCCGAGCCGTTCCGCGGGATGGACATCAAGGTCGTCTCGGAAACCATCGCCACCCACGAGTACGAGTCCAAGGTGTTGGCCAAGGCCTTCACCGAGATCACCGGGATCAAAGTCACCCACGACCTGCTGCAGGAAGGCGACGTGGTGGAAAAACTGCAGACGGTGATGCAATCGGACAAGAGCATCTATGACGGCTGGGTCAACGACTCGGACCTGATCGGTACGCACTTTCGCTACGGCAAGACCGAAGCGATCACCGACCTGATGGCCAATGAGGGCAAGGACTTCACCTCGCCGACCCTGGACCTCAAGGATTTCATCGGCCTTTCTTTCACCACCGCGCCCGACGGCAAGCTCTATCAACTGCCCGACCAACAGTTCGCCAACCTCTATTGGTTCCGCGCCGACTGGTTCGAGCGCGCGGACCTCAAGGCCAAGTTCAAGGAAAAGTACGGCTATGAGTTGGGCGTGCCGGTGAACTGGTCGGCCTATGAAGACATCGCGAAATTCTTCAGCGAAGACGTCAAGGAAATCGACGGCAAGCGCGTCTACGGGCACATGGACTACGGCAAGAAAGACCCGTCCCTGGGCTGGCGCTTCACCGATGCCTGGTTCTCCATGGCCGGTGGCGGCGACAAGGGCATCCCCAACGGCTTGCCGGTCGACGAGTGGGGCATTCGTGTCGAGGACTGCCACCCGGTGGGTTCCAGCGTGACCCGCGGCGGCGATACCAACGGTCCGGCGGCGGTGTTCGCCACCACCAAGTACGTCGACTGGCTGAAGAAGTACGCGCCACCGGAAGCGGCGGGCATGACCTTCTCCGAATCGGGTCCGGTGCCATCCCAGGGCAGCATCGCCCAGCAGATTTTCTGGTACACCGCCTTTACCGCCGACATGACCAAACCGGGCCTGGCGGTGATGAACGCCGACGGCACGCCGAAATGGCGCATGGCGCCGTCGCCGCGTGGCCCGTACTGGGAAGAGGGCATGAAGCTGGGCTACCAGGACGTGGGCTCCTGGACCTTCATGAAGTCCACGCCCGAGAAGCAGAAACTGGCGGCCTGGCTTTACGCGCAGTTCGTGACCTCGAAAACCGTATCGCTGAAGAAAACCATCGTCGGCCTAACCCCGATCCGCGAGTCGGACATCAACTCGCAAGCCATGACCGACCTGGCACCGAAACTCGGTGGCCTGGTGGAGTTTTATCGCAGCCCGGCCCGTGTGCAATGGACCCCGACCGGGACCAACGTGCCGGATTATCCGCGTCTGGCGCAACTGTGGTGGAGCCACATCGCCGAAGCCGCCAGCGGCGACAAGACCCCGCAACAGGCACTGGACGGACTGGCCAAGGATCAGGACGCAATCATGACCCGTCTGGAACGTTCGAAAGCGCAAGCCACCTGCGCGCCGAAAATGAACCCCGAGCGCGATGCGCAATACTGGTTCGATCAGCCGGGCGCACCGAAGCCGAAACTGGCGAACGAAAAGCCGAAGGGCGAAACCGTGAGCTACAACGAACTGCTGAAGTCGTGGGCGGATGCGCGTAAGTAAGCGTCTGTCATGTGAAACGCGAACGGCACCGAAAGGTGCCGTTTTACTTTGTGCCTGATGGACCGCTTTCGCGAGCAAGCGACTATGCGGGAGCAAGCACCCTCGCCACAGATACCTTTCAGGCTACATAACGGATATGTAATTTGCGCGCCACTGTCATGAAAGGTTCGGATTGTTACCTTGACCTCGTTAGTTAATTAAACGAGGAATCAAACATGAAACTTGCAGAACTGAGTGCGTTTGTAGCGGCGTTGGTGATGTCCTCTGTTGTTTTGGCAGAAGGTGGCGGTGACAAGGCGTTCGAAAAAATGATGGCGGCCAATGACCGCTCGGTGGAGAAGTTTGTCGCGAAGGAGCAGGCGAGTACCCCCGTCGTCTTGAATGAAAAAAAGGACGACAAGACCAAAGACTTGTAAGCGTGTCGCACTGGAACTAGCCCGTCATCGAATACCGATGGTGGGCTTTTTTATTGCGCAATGGTTTGGAGGTCACTTCATTTTCGACTCAGACGAGGTCTCGTGCAGGAGCTGGCTTGCCAGCGAAGAGGCCACTCCAGATAACAAAGTTCTCCAGCCGAGCAAAATCACTCACAGAAACATTCATCATTTGTGGTGTTTTGAACCAATCAGACCAAAACAGCCAAATCCGTGTACCTGGCAACCAATGGGTCGGCGGTCAGCAGTTTCATGGGTTCAGTCATGGCTGTTGCAACAATGAGGCGGTCGAACGGGTCACGATGATGATGTTCGAGGTCTTTCACGGCAATGGCATGCTCGGAAGTTACGGGCAATTCGATGAACCCGCTTTCGAGGCTGTACTGCCGGATTTCCTCCAGATCAACGTTCAGCTTTCCCAATCCGATCTTGATCGCCATCTCCCAGAATGACGCTGCGCTGACATATATGTCGGCAGCGTTCTCGATGAGCTTTCTGGCTTTGCCGGAAAGTCTGGGATCATCACTGAGTGTCCAGAGCAAAATGTGCGTGTCGAGCAGAAGCCTCATTCGTGAGCGCCTTCAAAAATATCGAACATGTCGTCCGACAGTGGCGCGTCGAAATCATCGGGAAGTACAAGTTTGCCTTTCATCGTTCCGATGCGCTGGCCGCAGGTTTTCCCCACCGGCACCAGCCGTGCGAGAGCCCGACCGTGTTTGGCAATCGTGATGATCTGTCCAGCGGCTGCGTCATCAACGAGTTTGGATAGATTGTTTTTTGCTTCGGCCAACGGAACGACGATCATGATTTCCCTCCGTGAATATTCTGGACAAATATAGCCAAAATATTCACGGAGGGCAAAAATGCGTGGTTTCTGAGGGATGGCGGGAGCCAGTTCGGAAAAGATGTCACGGTTCATTGTTCGCTCTCGTATTGGTTTCTCGATCCAGCAGTCATTAAAGATAAAACCGAGTGCTCGATCTTGATGTAGGACGAGGCGGGTAATACGGCGAGAGCTTTCGGGGATTGTCGGAGGAGGGGAGCGTGCTGGTAACAAATCCCACAAACGCAAAAACGGCACCCGAAGGTGCCGTTTCTGTTTACTACCGGGTATCGCTATGCGATCAACCCGCCAGGCCCGACTGTTGAACCAGGTTCAACAGCGGTTGTGGGTACAGGCCGAGGAAGAACGCCAGCACCGCGATGGCCAGCAGCATCACGCCGCCTGCCTTCTGTTCCCAGTGCAGTTGAGCGTCGACGCGGCGCAGGTTTGGCTCGATCAGGTACAGGGTGACCATCACTCGCAGGTAGTAGAACACGCCGATGGCACTGCCCAGTACCAGGGAGCCGACCAGCCACCACTGATGCGACTCGACGCCGGTGGCGATGATGTAGAACTTGCCGATGAAGCCCGCGGTCAGCGGGATACCGGCCAGGGACAGCATCATCACGGTCAGCACGGCAGTCAGGTACGGACGGCGCCAGAACAGGCCGCGGTATTCGTACAGGGCGTCTGCGTCACGGCCTTTGTATGGCGAGGACATCAGGGTGATCACGCCGAACGCGCCGAGGCTGGTGATCACGTAGGTGACCAGGTACACGCCGATGGCTTCCACGGCCAGGCCCTTGCTCGCCACCAGGGCGATCAGCAGGTAACCGAAGTGGGCGATGGACGAGTAACCCAGCAGACGCTTGAGGTTGCTCTGGGTCAGGGCCAGCAGGTTACCGAACAGGATCGACGCGATGGCGATGATGGTCAGCACGTTGCTCAGCACGCCGCTGCTCGCAGCAGGGGAGATCTGGAACAGGCGCACCATCACTGCGAACACAGCCACTTTGGAAGCGGTCGCCAGGAACGCGGCAACCGGCGCCGGGGCACCTTCGTAAACGTCCGGAGTCCAGAGGTGGAAGGGTACCAGCGACAGCTTGAACGCCAGGCCGATCAGCATCATGCCCAGGCCCAGTTGCGCAAGCGAGCTTGGCAGACCGGTAGCCGCCAGCGCCTGGCCGATGCCGACGAAGCTCAGGGAGCCGGCGTCAGCGTAGAGCAGGGCCATACCGAACAACAGGAACGCGGAACCGGCCGCCGACAGCACCATGTACTTGATACCGGCTTCCAGCGAGCGCTTGTTGAAGAAGGCATAAGCCACCAGACCGTAGACCGGCACCGACAGCAGTTCCAGACCGACGAACAACCCGGCCAGGTGCTGTGCGCTGACCAGCACCAGGCCACCGGCGGCGGCCATCAGGATCAGCAGGTACAGTTCTTCACGGTTGCCCGGGTAACCCGTGCCGCCATCGCCGAGGTAGGCGTGGGCAAGGGTCACACAAGCGAGGGTGGCGACCAGGATCAGCGCCATGTACAAGCAAGCGAAACTATCGATTTGCAGCAGTGGGGTCACAGCCAATGGCGCGACCTTCAAGGCTGGCAGGATCGACAGCAACGCCAGGTTCAGACCCGCCACCGACAGCAGGAAGGTCTGGGAGTGGTTGCGGCGCCAGGCAATTGCCAGCATCACCACGATGATCGTGGCGCTGGTAATCAACAGCGGCGCTAGCGCGATAAAGTGTTGAGTCGTGAATTCCATAGCGCTCTTACCGGGCCGAAGCGAGTTGAGTGAAGGCGGTGCCGAGCCACTGCTGCACGCCATGCATCGTAGCGGCAGAGGTATCGAGGAACGGTTGCGGGTAGACGCCGATGTAGATCAGCAGCGCTGCCAGACCGACCACCATGATCATTTCGCGACCGTCCATGCCGTGCAGCACCACGTCCGATTTGGCCGGGCCGAAGTAGGCGCGGTGGATCATGATCAGCGAGTAGACCGAACCGAACACCAGGCCGGACGTCGCGATGATGGTGACCCACGGGGCAATCGGGAAGGTGCCGATCAGGATCAGGAACTCACCGACGAAGTTACCGGTACTCGGCAGGCCCAGCGACGCGGCTGCGAAGAACAGGCTGAGAGCCGGCAGGTAAGCGATTTTCGACCACAGGCCACCCATCTCGCGCATGTCGCGGGTGTGGGTGCGTTCGTACAACTGGCCACTCAGGATAAAGAGTGCCGCGGCCGACAGACCGTGCGCCAGCATTTGCATTACAGCGCCCTGCAGTGCCAGTTGGCTGCCGGAGTAGATGCCGATCAGTACGAAGCCCATGTGGGAAACGGACGAGAAGGCAATCAGACGCTTGATGTCGGTTTGCGCGAACGCCAGGAACGCACCGTAGAAAATCCCGATCAGACCCAGGGTCATGGCGAACGGTGCGAACTCGGCCGAAGCGTTCGGGAACAGCGGCAGGGCGAAACGCAACAGGCCGTAGGCCGCTGTCTTCAGCAAGATACCGGCGAGGTCGACGGAACCTGCGGTCGGTGCCTGGGCGTGAGCGTCAGGCAACCAGGAGTGGAACGGCACCACTGGCAGTTTCACCGCGAAGGCGATGAAGAAGCCGAGCATCAGGATGTACTCGGTGGTCGTCGACATCTTGGTCTTCAACAGATCGGCGTAGTTGAAGGTAATCACGCCGGTGTCGTTGAAGTTGACCAGTACCAGACCCAGGATCGCCACCAGCATGATCAGGCCGGAAGCCTGAGTGAAGATGAAGAACTTGGTCGCCGCGTAGATCCGGGTTTTCTTGCCGTCCGAAGAACTGTGACCCCAGAGCGCGATGAGGAAGTACATCGGCACCAGCATCATTTCCCAGAAGAAGAAGAACATGAACAGGTCGAGGGCGAGGAACACGCCGACGACACCGCCCAGGATCCACATCAGGTTCAGGTGGAAGAAGCCAACGTGACGCTGGATCTCTTTCCACGAGCAGAGTACCGAGAGGACACCCAGCAGGCCGGTCAGCATGATCATCAACAGCGACAGGCCGTCGAGGGCCAGGTGCACGTTGATGCCGAAGCGCTGGATCCAGACGTGCTTGAACTCAAGCGCCCAGGTCGGATCGGCACCCGGTGCCGGAGCAAATGAATAGTCACCGTTGGCCCACAGCCAGAGGCCGAGGGAGAGCAGCAGGGACATGGTGATCAGCGCAATCCAGCGGGGGAGGGTGGCGCCGAAGCGCTCACCCATCCAGCACAGCAGGCCGCCGATGAAGGGGATCAGGATTAGCCAAGGCAGAATCATGACGGGCTCAATTCCTTTCGCAAGTTCGCAAGGTTCATATCAGACCGCTACCAGCACGACGGCGCCGATAACCAGCACGGCACCAGCAGCCATCGAGGCGGCGTACCAACGCAGTTGACCGGTCTCGGTACGGCTCAGGGCGGTGTGACCGCCTTTGGCCATACGCGGGATCAGACCGATGGTCTGGTCCAGCGGGTCTTTGCGCAGGATGTGGTTGATCGCCAGGTATGGCTTGACGAACAGTTTGTCGTAGATCCAGTCGAAGCCCCAGGCAGCGAACCACCAGGCCGACAGGATACGGCCGATGCCGCTGTTGGCGATGGCGGTCACGAAGCGACGCTTGCCGAGGAACAGCAGCGCGGCCAGCAGGATACCGGACAGGGCGATGGCGCCCGAGGCGATTTCCAGGCTGTGCTTGGCTTCGCCGCCGGCATGGCCGACGCTTTCCGGCAGCACGCCGTGCAGTGGTGGAACGATCATCGCGCCGATGGCGGTGGACAATACGATCAGCACCGACAGTGGCAGCCAGTGGGCGATGCCGTGACCGGCATGGGCTTCGGTCTTCGCTTCACCGTGGAACGCGATGAAGATCAGGCGGAAGGTGTACAGCGAGGTCATGAATGCGCCGACCAGGCCCGCATACAGCAGACCGTGGTTGCCGCTGGCGAACGCTTCCCAGAGGATTTCGTCCTTGGAGTAGAAGCCTGCGGTTACCAGAGGCAGGGCCGCCAGGGCCGCGCCGCCGACGATGAAGCTGGCGTAGGCCAGTGGCAGTTTCTTCCACAGACCGCCCATCTTGAAGATGTCCTGCTCGTGGTGGCAGGCAACGATCACCGCACCGGAAGCAAGGAACAGCAGGGCCTTGAAGAAGGCGTGGGTCATCAGGTGGAAGATCGCGCCATCCCAGGCACCAACGCCCAGGGCCAGGAACATGTAGCCGATCTGGCTCATGGTCGAGTAAGCGAGGATACGCTTGATGTCGGTCTGAACCAGTGCAGCAAAACCGGCCAGGACCAGGGTCACACCGCCGACGATTCCCACGAGATGCAGGATTTCCGGCGCCAGGGTGAACAGGCCGTGGGTACGGGCGATCAGGTAGACACCCGCGGTCACCATGGTTGCGGCGTGGATCAGTGCCGAAACCGGAGTAGGGCCGGCCATCGCGTCCGCCAGCCAGGTTTGCAGCGGCAGTTGCGCCGATTTACCGACAGCGCCGCCCAGCAGCATCAGGGTGGCCAGGACCATCCAGATATTGCCGGCCTGGAACTTCTGCGGTGCCAGCACCAGCAGTTCCTGGACATTCAGCGTGCCCAGTTGGGCAAACAGGATGAACAGGCCGATGGCCATGAACACGTCACCGATACGGGTCACGATGAAGGCCTTGAGTGCCGCGTTGCCGTTGTTGCGGTTGCTGTAGTAGAAACCGATCAACAGGTACGAGCACAGGCCCACGCCTTCCCAGCCGAAGTACAGGAACAGCAGGTTATCGCCCAGCACCAGGAACAGCATGCTGGCGATAAACAGGTTGGTGTAGGCGAAGAAACGCGAGTAGCCGTCTTCACCGCGCATGTACCAGGAAGCGAACAGGTGGATCAGGAAGCCGACGCCAACCACCACACCCAGCATGGTCAGGGACAGACCATCCAGGTACAGGGCGAAGTTCGGCTTGAAGCCTTCCACCGCCATCCACTGCCACAACACCTGGGTGTAGTGACCGCCTTCCGGTGGCGCGACGTTGAATTGCCAGATCACGTAAGCCGCGACGATGGCAGACAAGCCGACTGAACCGACGCCGATCAGTGCCGACAGGTTTTCCGAGAGGCGGCCGCGTGAAAACGACAGCAGCAGGAAACCGATGAGAGGGAACAGGAAAGTCAGATAGAGAAGATTCATCCGCGCATCTCACTGGCAGCGTCGATATCGAGCGTGTGGAAGCGGCGATACAGTTGCAGCAGGATCGCCAGGCCAATACTGGCCTCGGCGGCTGCCAGGCTGATCACCAGGATGAACATGATCTGTCCATCCGGCTGCGCCCAGCGGCTACCGGCAACGATGAACGCCAAAGCGGAGGCATTCATCATGACCTCCAGGCTCATCAGCACGAAGAGGATGTTGCGGCGGACCATCAGGCCGACCAGACCGAGGCAGAACAGGATGCCGGCAACCGCCAGACCATGCTCCATGGGGATAGCAGGCATCGTCATTGCTCCTTGGCTTCGTTACGGCCCAGATGGAACGCCGTGACGGCTGCGGCGAGCAGCAGCATCGAGGCGAGTTCGACCACCAGCAGGTAAGGACCGAACAGGCTGATGCCCACGGCCTTGGCGTCTACGGTGGTGTGGCCGACGGCCTGGCCGCTCTGGTGGGAGAGCAGTACATACAGCAGTTCCACCAGCAGCAAGGCGGCGAGGGCGACCGGGCCGCCCCAGATACCGGGCTTGAGCCAGGCGCGCTCTTGCTGAACCGAGGCCGGGCCCAGGTTCAGCATCATCACCACGAACACGAACAGCACCATGATGGCGCCAGCGTAGGCGATCACTTCCAGGACACCGGCAAACGGTGCGCCGAGGGCGAAGAACGTCATCGCCACGGCAATCAGCGAAATGATCAGGTAGAGAAGGGCGTGCACAGGGTTGGTGTTGGTGATCACGCGAAGCGTGGACACCACAGCGATACCCGATGCGAAATAGAAAGCGAATTCCATCTTTCTTCCTTAAGGCAGCAAGCTCTTCACGTTGATCGGTTCGGCTTCATTCTGCGCGGAGCCTTTGGGCTTACCGGCAATCGCCATACCTGCAACACGATAGAAGTTGTAATCAGGGTTTTTGCCGGGGCCGGAGATCAGCAGATCTTCTTTCTCGTAAACCAGGTCCTGACGTTTGAACTCGGCCATTTCGAAATCCGGCGTCAGCTGGATCGCGGTGGTCGGGCAGGCTTCCTCGCAGAGGCCGCAGAAAATGCAGCGCGAGAAGTTGATGCGGAAGAAGTCCGGGTACCAGCGACCGTCTTCGGTTTCAGCTTTCTGCAGCGAGATGCAACCGACCGGGCACGCGACGGCGCACAGGTTGCAGGCTACGCAACGCTCTTCGCCGTCGGGGTCGCGGGTCAGCACGATACGGCCACGGAAGCGCGGCGGCAGGTACACGGCTTCTTCCGGGTACTGCAGCGTGTCGCGCTTGCGGAAGGCGTGGCTAAAAATCATCACCAGGCTGCGAAGCTGGGTGAAGAAGCCATGCACGATGTCAAAAATGTACTTCATGATTCTCTATCCTCACTGAGCCGCGACGGCGGGCGTGTTGAGCAACACGATCGCAGCGGTCACCAGCATGTTGACGAGGGTCAGCGGCAGGCAGAACTTCCAGCTGAAGTCCATCACTTGGTCATACCGTGGGCGCGGAATCGAAGCGCGCAGCAGAATGAAGAACATGATGAAGAACGCGGTTTTCAGCGCGAACCAGATGAACGGGATCTGCGGCAGGATGCCGAACGGACCGTGCCAGCCACCGAAGAACAAGGTCACCAGCAGCGCCGAAATCAACACGATGCCGATGTACTCGCCGACGAAGAACATGCCCCATTTCATGCCGGCGTATTCAATGTGGTAACCGTCGGCCAGTTCCTGTTCCGCTTCCGGCTGGTCGAACGGGTGACGGTGAGTCACGGCCACGCCAGCGATGAAGAAGGTCAGGAATCCGAAGATCTGCGGAATGACGAACCACAGGTTCTGCGCCTGGTATTCAACGATGTCGCGCATGTTGAACGAGCCAACCTGGATCACGATGCCCATCAGCGACAGGCCCATGAACACTTCGTACGACACGGTTTGTGCCGAGGCCCGCAAGCTGCCCAGCAGGGCGAACTTGTTGTTGCTCGACCAGCCGGCGAACAGCACCGCGTAGACCGACAGGCCGGCCATGGCGAAGAAGAACAGGATGCCGATGTTGATATCCGCCACGCCCCAGGTCGGGGTGATCGGGATGATCGCGAAGGCAATCAGCAGGGCGCTCATGGCCACGACCGGTGCCAGCGTGAAGATCACTTTGTCGGCGAACGGCGGCGTCCAGTCTTCCTTGAAGAACATCTTGATCATGTCGGCAGCGATCTGGAACGCACCGAACGGGCCCACGCGGTTCGGGCCGTAACGGTCCTGCCAGAGGGCGAGCAAGCGACGCTCGACCCAGCTGAGCAGGGCGCCGCAGATCACCACGGCGAGCAGAATCACCACGGCCTTGAGGACCGCGATGATGATGTCGATCACTTCAGGAGTGAACCAGGTCATTGAGCTGCCTCCTGCAGACCGTCAACGGATTTGCCAAAGATCGCTGGCGGAATGCCGGCGATGCCCGCAGGCAGTGCCACCAGACCGGCGCCCAGTTCTTCATTGATGCGCAGCGGCAGACGCAAGGTCTGGCCGGCGACATTGAAGCTCAGCATGGCACCGTCGTTGACGCCCAGGCGGTCGGCTTCGGATTTGGCCAGTGCGACGTAGGCAGCCGGAATGCGTTCCTGAACCGGAGCGGCTTTCGAAGAGTTCTCTTCGCTGCCGAACAGGTGGAAGAACGGTACGACCTGCCAGGTGCCCTGGGCCGGATTGAACGCGCGCGGAACACTGGCGAACCAGTTCAGCGAGTCACCAGTGCTTTCGATCAGGCGGGTGCCCGGGTCGCCAGCGCGGATGTGACCACCGACTTCGTCCTGGAACTTGTTCCAGGCTTGCGGCGAGTTCCAGCCCGGAGACCAGGCGAATGGCACTTGCTGACGCGGTTCGGCCGAGCCCGAGTAACCTTCCATCGAGAAGGCGAACGCGGTGTCCTTGTCCTGCGGGGTACGCGGTTCGTGCACGCTGATGTCGGCGCGCATGGCGGTACGACCGGAGTAACGCAGCGGTTCACGGGCCAGTTTCATGCCCTTGATGCGGAACGCGGCGGACGGTGCGGCATCGACGATGCGGTTCAGTTGCGGCGTACTGGCAGCAACGGCAGCGGTGGCGTGGTCCAGTTGGGTCCAGTCGATCGGCTGGTTCAGCAGGGTAGCGCGCAGGGCATGCAGCCAGCGCCAGCCTTCGTGAACCAGGATGCTCGCATCCAGGTATTTCGGATCGAAGACCTGGAAGAAGCGCTGGGCGCGGCCTTCCTGGCTGACCAGGGTACCGTCGCCTTCAGCGAAGCTGGCAGCTGGCAGAACCAGGTGTGCGCGATCGCTGGTGGCGGTCTGCTGATGGTCGGCGACGATCAGCACTTTCGCGGCGGTCAGGGCAGCATCAACCTTGGCCTTGTCGGTACGGGTGTACAGATCGTTTTCCAGCACGACGATGGCGTCGGCACGGCCGTCGATCACCGCTTGCAGCGCGGCGTCGACCGATTCGCCACCGAGCATGGCCAGGCCGAGGCTGTTGGCCTCTGGCACGATCAGGCTGATGGAACCGTTCTTCTCGCGCAGCTTCAGGGCTTTGGCAATGTTGGCAGCAGCCTCGATCAGCGCCTTGGAACCCAACGAGGTGCCGGCGATGATCAGTGGACGCTTGGCCGCGAGCAGGGCGTCGGCAATGCGCTTGGCCAGCTCGAGGGCTTCGGCGTCCAGGCCTTCAACGGCTGGAGCGCTGGCGTCGAGGGCGTGAGCCACGGCGAAACCGATGCGGGCCAGGTCGTCGGGAGCTGCGTGAACGCATTCTTCGGCGATATCGTCGAGCTTGGTTTCAGCCAGGCTGGCGATGAACAGCGGGTTCAGTGCGTGCTGGCCGATGTTCTTCACCGCGGCGTCGAGCCAGGGCTGGACGCGCATGGCGTCGGCCATGTCTTCGGCCTTGCCTTTGACCGATTGACGCAGCGACAACGCCATACGGGCGGCGGTCTGGGTCAGGTCTTCACCGAGGACGAAGATGGCGTCGTGGTCTTCGATGTCGCGCATGTTCGGTACTGGCAGCGGGCTGTCTTTGAGCACTTGCAGGACCAGGCGGATGCGCTCCAGTTCGGAGGCTTCGATACCCGAGTAGAAGTGCTCGGCGCCCACCAGTTCACGCAACGCGTAGTTGCTTTCGAGGCTGGCGCGTGGCGAACCTATACCGACGATGTTGCGACCGCGCAGCAGGTCGGCGGCCTTGTCCAGTGCGTCGTCAAGGCTCAACTTGGTGCCATTGGCCAGCAGCGGCTGGCGTGGACGGTCTTCGCGGTTGACGTAGCCATAGCCGAAACGGCCACGGTCGCACAGGAAGTACTGGTTCACCGAACCGTTGAAACGGTTTTCGATGCGACGCAGTTCGCCATAACGCTCGCCCGGGGAGATGTTGCAGCCGCTGGAGCAGCCATGGCAGATGCTCGGCGAGAACTGCATGTCCCATTTACGGTTGTAGCGCTCGGAGTGAGTCTTGTCGGTGAACACGCCGGTCGGGCAAACCTCGGTGAGGTTGCCGGAGAACTCGCTTTCCAGGGTGCCGTCTTCAACGCGACCGAAGTACACGTTGTCGTGGGCGCCGTACACGCCGAGGTCGGTGCCGCCAGCGTAGTCTTTATAGAAGCGCACGCAGCGGTAGCAAGCGATGCAGCGGTTCATTTCGTGGGAAATGAACGGGCCCAGTTGCTGGTTCTGGTGGGTGCGCTTGGTGAAGCGGTAACGGCGCTCGTTATGGCCGGTCATTACCGTCATGTCTTGCAGGTGGCAGTGACCGCCTTCCTCACAGACCGGGCAGTCGTGAGGGTGGTTGGTCATCAGCCATTCAACAACGCTGGCGCGAAACGCTTTGGATTCTTCATCGTCGATGGAGATCCAGGTGCCATCGGTGGCAGGGGTCATGCAGGACATGACGATGCGACCACGGGTGTCGTTCTCGTCGGTGTACTGCTTGACCGCGCACTGGCGGCAAGCGCCAACGCTGCCAAGGGCAGGGTGCCAGCAGAAGTAAGGAATATCGAGGCCTAGCGACAGACATGCCTGTAACAGGTTGTCTGCCCCGTCGACTTCGAGCGCTTTGCCGTCTACGTGGATAGTGGCCATGGTTCAAAGTTCTTCGTTGGCCCGGTGTCAGCGGGCGTGGCTAATGGAATCTTGTCATTCGCGTGAATCAACACAGCCGCTTGCGGCGTCATCACACGAAAAGCGAAGGGCACGGACCCTTCGCCTTTTTAAGCATTTACGCGCCGACTACGATCGGCCTTGCCAGAGGCGGGACGGCGGCGCTGACAGGCGCGATGCCGGCTTCGAACTCATGGCGGAAGTATTTGATGGCGCTGCCCAACGGCTCCACGGCACCCGGTGCGTGAGCACAGAAGGTCTTGCCCGGGCCGAGGAAACCGACCAGACCCAGCAGGGTCTCGATGTCGCCTGGCTGGCCTTCGCCGTTCTCGATGGCCATCAGCAGCTTGACGCTCCATGGCAAGCCATCACGGCACGGGGTGCAGAAGCCACAGGATTCGCGAGCGAAGAACTGTTCCATGTTGCGCAGCAGGGACACCATGTTGACGCTGTCGTCCACCGCCATCGCCAGGCCAGTACCCATACGGGTGCCCACCTTGGCAATGCCGCCGGCGTACATTTGTGCGTCCAGGTGCTCCGGCAACAGGAAGCCGGTGCCGGCGCCGCCTGGCTGCCAGGCCTTGAGCTTGTAACCGTCGCGCATGCCACCGGCGTAGTCTTCGAATAGCTCGCGACCAGTGACGCCGAATGGCAGTTCCCACAGGCCCGGATTCTTCACCTTGCCGGAGAAGCCCATGAGCTTGGTGCCCATGTCGTCACTGCCTTCGCGAGCCAGTGATTTGTACCAGTCCACGCCGTCGGCAATGATCGCCGGGACGTTGCACAGGGTTTCAACGTTGTTCACGCAAGTCGGCTTGCCCCACACGCCCACGGCGGCAGGGAAGGGCGGCTTGGAGCGCGGGTTGGCGCGACGGCCTTCGAGGGAGTTGATCAGTGCGGTTTCTTCACCGCAGATGTAACGCCCGGCGCCGGTGTGGACGAACAGCTCGAAATCGAAGCCGCTGCCCAGAATGTTTTTACCCAGCAGGCCCGCAGCCTTGGCTTCTTCCACGGCACGGTTCAAGTGCTTGGCGGCGGTGGTGTATTCACCACGCAGGAAGATGTAGCCACGGTAGGTTTTCAGTGCGCGGGCACTGATCAGCATGCCTTCGATCAGCAGATGGGGCAGTTGCTCCATCAGCATGCGGTCTTTCCAGGTGTTCGGCTCCATTTCATCCGCGTTGCACAGCAGGTAGCGGATGTTGATGGATTCGTCCTTGGGCATCAGGCCCCACTTCACGCCAGTGGGGAAGCCTGCACCGCCGCGGCCCTTGAGGCCGGAATCCTTCACGGTCTGGACGATGTCGTCCTGAGCCATGTCGGCGAAGGCCTTGCGTGCTGCGGCGTAACCGTTCTTGGCTTGGTACTCGTCGAGCCAGACGGCTTCGCCGTCGTCACGCAGGCGCCAGGTGAGCGGGTGAGTCTCGGCCGAACGCTTGATGCGGTTGGCGGGACCGAAGGAAGTCAGGGTCATACGTAGCCCTCGAGCAATTTGGCAACGCCTGCTGGCTGCACATCACCGAAAGTGTCGTCGTCGATCATCAACGCCGGCGCCTTGTCGCAGTTGCCGAGGCAGCAGACCGGCAGCAGGGTGAAACGACCGTCGGCGGTGGTCTGACCCAGGCCGATGCCCAGCTTGCTCTGGATTTCGCTGACCACGGACTCGTGGCCGCCGATGTAGCAGACCATGCTGTCGCAGACGCGAATGATGTGGCGGCCGACTGGCTGACGGAAGATCTGGCTATAGAACGTCGCCACGCCTTCAACGTCGCTGGCCGGGATGCCGAGGATCTCGCCGATGGCGTACAGGGCGCCGTCCGGCACCCAACCGCGTTCCTTCTGGACGATCTTCAGGGCTTCGATAGACGCCGCGCGCGGGTCTTCGTAGTGATGCAGCTCGTGCTCGATGGCCGAGCGCTCGGTTTCACTCAAGGTGAAACGGTCTGTCTGGATAAGCGTGCTGTTCATGCTTAGCGGTCCACGTCGGCCATAACGAAATCGATACTACCCAGGTACGCAATCAAGTCCGCGACCATGCTGCCTTTGATCACCGAAGGGATCTGCTGCAGGTGCGGGAAGCTTGGTGTACGAATCCGGGTGCGGTAGCTCATGGTGCCGCCATCGCTCGTCAGGTAATAACTGTTGATGCCCTTGGTCGCTTCGATCATCTGGAAGGATTCGTTGGCCGGCATGACCGGGCCCCACGAAACTTGCAGGAAGTGCGTGATCAAGGTTTCGATGTGCTGCAGGGTGCGCTCTTTCGGCGGCGGCGTGGTCAGCGGGTGATCCGCCTTGTACGGGCCTTCCGGCATGTTGCGCAGGCACTGGTCGATGATCCTGATGCTCTGGCGCATCTCCTCGACACGCACGATGCAGCGGTCGTAGGCATCGCCATTGGCAGCCAGCGGCACTTCGAATTCGAAGTTCTCGTAGCCCGAGTACGGGCGCGCTTTACGCAGGTCGAAATCGCAACCGGTCGAACGCAGGCCGGCACCGGTGACGCCCCATTCCAGGGCCTCTTTGGTGTTGTAGTCGGCGACGCCGATGGTCCGGCCACGCAGGATGCTGTTGTCCAGGGCGGCCTTCTGGTATTCGTCCAGACGCTTGGGCATCCACTCGACGAAATCCTTGACCAGTTTTTCCCAGCCGCGCGGCAGGTCGTGGGCGACGCCACCGATGCGGTACCAGGCCGGGTGCAGACGGAAACCGGTGATGGCTTCGATCACGGTGTACGCACGCTGACGGTCGGTGAAGGTGAAGAACACCGGGGTCATGGCGCCGACGTCCTGGATGTAGGTCCCCAGGAACAGCAGGTGGCTGGTGATCCGGAAGAACTCGGCCATCATGATGCGGATGACGTCGACCTTCTCCGGCACCTTGATGCCGGCCAGCTTCTCGACCGAGAGCACGTACGGCAGGTTGTTCATCACGCCGCCGAGGTAGTCGATACGGTCGGTGTACGGGATGAAGCTGTGCCAGGACTGACGCTCGGCCATTTTCTCGGCACCACGGTGGTGGTAGCCGACGTCCGGTACGCAGTCGACGATCTCTTCACCGTCCAGCTGCAGGATGATACGGAACGCACCGTGCGCGGACGGGTGGTTCGGGCCGAGGTTGAGGAACATGTAGTCCTCGTTCGGGCCGGAACGCTTCATGCCCCAGTCTTCAGGCTTGAAGCGCGCAGACTCTTCCTCGAGCTGTTGCTTGGCCAGGTTCAGGGTGAACGGGTCGAATTCGGTGGCGCGGGCCGGGAAGTCCTTGCGCAGCGGGTGACCTTCCCAGGTCGGCGGCATCATGATGCGCGACAGGTGAGGGTGGCCTTTGAAGTCGATACCGTACATGTCCCAGACTTCACGCTCGTACCAGTTGGCATTCGGCCAGATGCTGGTGACGGTCGGCAAGCTGAGGTCGCTCTCGGACAAGGCGACCTTGATCATCACGTCACTATTACGTTCGATCGACATCAGGTGATAGAACACGGAGAAGTCGACGCCGTTCGGCAGTCCTTGACGCTTGGTACGCAGGCGCTCGTCCACGCCGTGCAGGTCATAGAGCATGACGTACGGCTTGGGCAGGTTGCGCAGGAAAGTCAGGACTTCGACGAGTTTGGCGCGGGCAACCCAAAGCACCGGCATGCCGGTGCGGGTAGGCTGGGCGGTGAACGCCTCCGGGCCAAAACGGTTGTTCAGTTCGACGACCACATCCTGGTCGTCTGCCTTGTAAGGCGGGATGTACAGAGCACTGCCTGTAGTCATGGTTATTTATCGCTTTCGGTCAACGTAAAGAATGAAGCCAGTTTTTCGTTTCTTTGAAACAGCAGAACTGGATCAGACTTCGTCGGGGCTGCGCAGGTTGGTTACCTGAATACGCTGTTCGCGGCGCTTTTCCTTTTCGGACGGCATCTCGGCGCGGTACACGCCTTGATCGCCAACGACCCAGGAAAGTGGGCGACGCTCCTGGCCAATCGACTCCTGCAACAGCATCAGGCCTTGCAGGAAAGCTTCAGGGCGGGGCGGGCAGCCAGGCACGTAGACGTCCACGGGCAGGAACTTGTCCACCCCTTGAACGACGGAGTAGATGTCGTACATGCCACCGGAGTTGGCGCACGAACCCATGGAGATGACCCATTTAGGCTCGAGCATTTGCTCGTAGAGACGCTGAATGATCGGCGCCATCTTGATGAAGCAGGTACCGGCGATAACCATGAAATCCGCTTGACGCGGCGATGCCCGGATAACCTCGGCGCCAAAGCGCGCGATGTCGTGGGGCGCCGTGAAGGCGGTGGTCATTTCCACGTAGCAGCACGAAAGACCGAAGTTGTACGGCCATAGGGAGTTCTTGCGCCCCCAGTTGATCGTGCCGTTGAGCACGTCTTCGAGCTTGCCCATGAAAATGTTTTTGTGGACTTGATCTTCTAACGGATCGGAAACGGTTTCCCGTTGGCCAATCGGATACTGCTCGTTAGGAGCATCGGGGTCGATCCTGGTGAGATTGTATTGCATTGCCAAAGCCTCATTGTTTCAGCTTCGCTTGCCGCTTGCGCCGAGCTTCCGGAGCCCAGTCAAGGGCGCCCACTCGGAATAGGTAGACAAGGCCTGCCAACAGAATTGCTATGAAAACGAGAGCTTCGACGAATCCGGTCCAGCCGCTTTCGCGGACGGACACAGACCATGCAAAGAGAAAGAGGGCTTCGATATCGAAGATCACGAAGAGCATCGCGACCAGATAGAATTTGGCTGAGAGCCGCAAGCGGGCGCCACCTGTAGGTAGCATGCCGGACTCGAACGGTTCGTTTTTGCTGCGGCCCCAGGCTTTTGACCCGAGTAGGCTGGAAACGCCCAGCATGAAGGCACAGAGGCCGACAACGCCTAGAAGGAAAATGGCAAAGCCCCAGTTGTGGGCCATGAGTCCTGTCGCTTCGGGCATGCTGGTAATCCTTAACAGAGAGCAAAGGTCTCTGAGCTTGAAAAGAAACAAAGCAGTGACGATATGTCGCAGCAATCAATCCCGCTGATTTTATGGCTAAACACCCGGCAAGTAAAATTCCTATAGCGAAATTATTTATAGGAATAAGGACATAGCGAGTCTGCAAAAGCCGGCAGCCCTTGCGTTGCGGGCATTAGGGGGCTTTTCGCAAATAATGTTTTGTAGGGAATGTAACGAACATAGTTGCAGCTAAATGATAATCAATATTGTTTGTGGTGGTTTTCAAACTGTTTGCCCCTCGGATACTCGGGAAGTTGTCTTATTTGAGCGTTACAGCAAGTAGCAGCGGTGTGCGTTTTAGCGGATTTTTCTGACGTTGATGTCGCTCTGGATCAATTTTTTTCCAGGTCACCACCATCCCCTGTACCTGTAGGAGCGGGCTTGCTCGCGATGGTGGTCAGCGATGACGCTGGGGGCCTGACACCCCGCGGCGCCCTCAGGGTCATCGCGAGCAGGCTCGCTCCTACAAGGGGGCTTGCGTTGTTTGTTAAATCGCAGGCAAAAAAACGCCCCGAACCAGTCGGGGCGTCAGATGTGCAGCGTTGCGGTTAGCTTTTTATCCGGTCCGCAACGGCTGATGTCTCAAGCGAAGCAGATCAGTGGAACTGTTCTTCTTCGGTCGAACCGGTCAGTGCTGTTACCGAAGACGAGCCACCCTGGATCACGGTGGTCATGTCGTCGAAGTAGCCGGTGCCCACTTCCTGCTGGTGAGCCACGAAGGTGTAACCCTTGGCGGCGTCGGCGAATTCCTGCTCTTGCAGCTTCACGTAGGCAGTCATGTCGTTGCGGGCGTAGTCATGCGCCAGGTTGAACATGCTGTGCCACATGTTGTGAATGCCGGCCAGGGTGATGAACTGGTGCTTGTAGCCCATGGCGGACAGTTCGCGCTGGAACTTGGCGATGGTTGCGTCGTCCAGGTTTTTCTTCCAGTTGAAGGAAGGCGAGCAGTTGTACGACAGCAGTTGGTCCGGGTATTCCTTCTTGATCGCTTCAGCGAAGCGACGGGCTTCTTCCAGGTCCGGCTTGGCGGTTTCGCACCAGATCAGGTCGGCGTACGGCGCGTAGGCCAGGCCGCGAGCGATGGCCTGGTCCAGACCGGCGCGAACCTTGTAGAAACCTTCCTGGGTGCGTTCGCCAGTCACGAATGGCTGGTCGTACGGGTCGCAGTCGGAAGTCAGCAGGTCAGCGGCGTTGGCGTCGGTACGAGCCAGGATGATGGTCGGAGTACCGGCAACGTCAGCCGCCAGACGGGCAGCGGTCAGCTTCTGTACGGCTTCCTGGGTAGGAACCAGTACCTTGCCGCCCATGTGGCCGCATTTCTTCACGGAAGCCAGCTGGTCTTCGAAGTGAACGCCGGCGGCGCCTGCTTCGATCATGCTCTTCATCAGCTCGTAAGCGTTCAGTACGCCGCCGAAACCGGCTTCGGCGTCAGCCACGATTGGCGCGAAGTAGTCGATGTAGCCAGCGTCGCCCGGGTTCTTGCCGGCTTTCCACTGGATCTGGTCGGCGCGACGGAACGCGTTGTTGATGCGCTTGACCACGGTTGGAACCGAGTCAACCGGGTACAGCGACTGGTCCGGGTACATCGATTCGGCGGAGTTGTTGTCCGCAGCCACTTGCCAGCCCGACAGGTAGATCGCCTGGATACCGGCTTTGACTTGTTGTACAGCCTGGCCGCCGGTCAGGGCGCCCATGCAGTTGACGAAATCTTTCTCAGGACGGAAGGCCGGCTTGGCACCCTGGGTGACCAGGTTCCACAGCTTCTCGGCGCCCATTTTTGCAAAGGTGTGCTCAGGTTGAACCGAGCCACGCAGGCGGACGACGTCAGCAGCGGAGTAAGTGCGTGTCACGCCTTTCCAGCGCGGGTTTTCAGCCCAGTCTTTTTCGAGGGCTGCAATTTGCTGTTCGCGTGTCAGTGCCATGGGAGATAAACCTCGTCGCGTCTTTATGAAAAGTTGTTCTGCGGTGGAAAATTCCTGCGCTCGCTGACCAGAAGCTTAAGCGGTCAAGTCGGATTCGGCGGGGAGGGCGACGGGATGAACGATCGGCTCGAGGGGAAGTGAGCAGGTAAAGGCGAACTGCGGGCGCATTCGGGCGTCGTGGGCCTTGGTACGAACATCAGTGTGCTGCCGGGTTACCTAATTACGCTTCCGTCCCTCGGGACAACTTCGTTCCAGTCGACAACCTCGTCAAACACACCTTGTGGGCGGTACAGACACGAAGCGGTTCGCGGGGGTAGGTTGCGAACATCGCCTCGAAGGCCCTTGCCAGGGCCCCTGATTAGCGGGAGCGAGGCCATCATGCCTTCGCTTTTTTGGCTCGTCAAACGTTTTGTAGTGCTTTTTTTCGAGCACTACATCTTTGGTCTAATACGACTCGGCAGTCAGTTTTTGGTGCTTTAGTCCAGGGTGTCGACTTTAACCCGCAAAGTCATGTCGTTGCGGCTCTGGGTCGAGTAGCTGCGGGTCAGGCCCTGTTTGTCGGCCTGGGTCTGGCCATTGACCCCGGCCAGCAGGATCCACTCACCGAGGTGGCCGGTGACGGTTGTGTCGGTGCTTTGTACGTTCACTACATCGGGACGTTCCTGGCTCATGCGGTCACGGTTGGTACTGATCGACAGGTGAACGATGTCGCCAGTGACGTTTGCGGTGACGTAGAAACCCTGGGTGACATTGCGATACTCGGTCTGGCTGCTGTAGCCGCCATAGGAATCGCTCTGGCTGCTGGTGACCGGCACGCTCTGGCCGACCTGGATCAGTGCCGGTGCGCCTTCGCTGGCCTGTACCTGCTGAATGCCGCCGTCGCGGCTGTCGGTGCTGTAGTTGATGATGCGGGTCTGGCCTGGCTTGGCGCCGTTCACCGCTTGACGCTGGTCACCCTGGAAGTTGTTGTCACTGGTGTCGACGGTGATCAGCAGCCGTTTGGGCGCTGTATCGAGTTGCGAAAGAAGGGCTTTAAGTTCGTCGATCTTGCGCTCATCGGCGTTGACAATCAGTTGGCTGCCGTAGGCGCTGACCTGGCCTTCCTTGCCGACGAAATCCTGCGCAACCGGCAGCAGGTCGGCGCTGGTGTGGTATTTGAGGGGGATGATTTCTGTGGCTGCCAGCACCGAAAAACTGCAGCCGAGCAGCAGGGTGGTGAGCAGGGTGCGTAGGGACATGTCCGTTATCTCCGCGTTCTAAAGACTTGATATTGCCACTTTGTCGGCCCGGGGTTTGTAGGAGCGAGCTTGCTCGCGATGGTCTTGAGGACGCCGCGGGGTGTCAGGCTTCCAGCATTATCGTTCACGCCCATCGCGAGCAAGCTCGCTCCTACAAGTTTGTCGGCTCGGGGTGGGGTAAGTTGAATCGTAGACAGCAAAACGCCCCGGCATCGCGTGATGTCAGGGCGTTTTGTGGTGCTGTGGCGAGGGAGCAGGCTCCCTCGCCATAGGGTATCAGGCCGAGTGCCGCACCATGTCCACATGCGGAATCCCGGCTTCCAGGAACTCCTCACTGACCATGTTGAAGCCCAGGCGCTCATAGAACGCCGTGGCTTGCACTTGGGCGCTGAGCATCTGTTGCTTCAAGCCGCGTTCTTCGGCTTCGCCAATCACCGCCTGCATCAGCTTGTCGCCGACTTTCAGGCCGCGCCAATCCTTGAGCACCGACACTCGGCCGATGTGACCATCGGGCAGCAAACGGGCGGTGCCAATCGGAAAGTCGCCTTCGAACGCGAGGAAGTGCACGGCGGTTGCATCGTCGGCATCCCATTCCAGTTCAGGTGGAACGCACTGCTCGGCGACGAACACCGTTTCACGAATGCGCCGGATCTCGGCGTTGTCCTTCTGCCAGTCTGCGACACGTACGTGAATCTTATTCATCGGCAAACCCCAGGCTTCCCTGCTTGACCAGTTCGCACAACAGGCCGCGGCCGTCTTCATCGCTCAGCCATTCGCCGAGGTTGTCGGCGTGCAGCGCGTCAGCGGCGCAGATCATCTTCAGCAGTTCGCGCAGTTTGCCCGGCAGATAACGGCTCTGGCCGCTGGCGAACAGCAGCAGGTCGTCGTCGACTTCGGACCATGCCAGGCGTGCGCTCGGGTTGCGAATCAGGATTGCGCCTTGTTCCAGGGCAGACATGAAGTCGTCTTCTTCGACGTCCTCCGGGCCCACCACCAGTTCCGGGTAGCGTGGCTCGGTCATGAACTGGCCAAACCAGGTCAGCAGCAGGCGCTCGTCGCTCATGTGTTCGGCCAGCAAGCCTTTCAGGCGGTCGAGTGCGTCGCGCTGGATCTGGTGAGGATCGGCAGTCGGCAAGGCGTCGGCGTCGGTGTAGCGTTCTTCGTCCGACAGGAACTGGCTGAGGAAGTCAGTGAAGTGGGTCAGCACTTCGGCAGCGCTCGGCGCGCGGAAGCCGACCGAGTAGGTCATGCATTCATCAACGGCAACGCCGCAATGGGCCAGGCGCGGTGGCAGGTAGAGCATGTCGCCCGGTTCCAGCACCCATTCGTCGGTGGCTTCGAATTCGGAGAGGATGCGCAGGTCGGCGTGGGCCAGCAGCGGGCTCTCGGTGTTGCACATCTGGCCGATCTTCCAGTTGCGCTTGCCGTGGCCTTGCAGCAGGAACACGTCGTAGTTGTCGAAGTGCGGACCAACGCTGCCACCTGGCGCGGCGTAGCTGATCATCACGTCGTCGATGCGCCAGCTCGGCAGAAAACGGAAGTTTTCCAGCAGTTCGCTGACTTCCGGGACGAACTGATCCACAGCTTGCACCAGCAAGGTCCAGTCAGTTTCAGGCAGCTTGCTGAATTCATCTTCGGCGAACGGGCCGCGACGCAGTTCCCACGGGCGCTCGCCATTCTCGATGATCAGACGCGATTCGACTTCTTCTTCCAGCGCCAGGCCGGCCAGTTCGTCGGCGTCGATCGGGCTTTCGAAATCAGGAATCGCCTGGCGGATCAACAGCGGCTTTTTCTGCCAGTAGTCGCGCAGGAATTCCCGTGCCGTGATGCCGCCCAGAAGTTGAAGAGGAGTATCAGGATTCATGTGTAACCTATTGAAAAAATGCACTTTTCAGACGGGAATAAAAACGCCCGGCGCGGCCGGGCGTCTTAAAAGGGTCTAGCGGTCGATCAGATGCGTTTGGCTTGTGCTACAGCGTTGCCGATGTAGTTGGCCGGGGTGAGCAGTTTCAGCTCAGCCTTGGCGGCAGCTGGCATGTCCAGGCCGTCGATGAAAGTCTGCAGCGCTTCAGGGCTGATGCCCTTGCCGCGGGTCAGTTCTTTCAGCTTTTCATATGGGTTTTCGATGTTGTAGCGACGCATCACGGTCTGGATCGGCTCGGCCAATACTTCCCAGCAGGCGTCCAGGTCAGCGGCAATCTTCTGCTCGTTGAGCTCAAGTTTGCTGATGCCTTTGAGGCTGGCTTCGTACGCGATCACGCTGTGGGCGAAGCCGACACCGAGGTTGCGCAGCACGGTGGAGTCGGTCAGGTCGCGCTGCCAGCGGGAGATCGGCAGCTTGCTCGCCAAGTGCTGGAACAGTGCGTTGGCGATGCCCAGGTTGCCTTCGGAGTTCTCGAAGTCGATCGGGTTCACCTTGTGCGGCATGGTCGACGAACCGATTTCGCCTGCGATGGTGCGCTGTTTGAAATAACCCAGGGAGATGTAGCCCCAGATGTCGCGGTCGAAGTCGATCAGGATGGTGTTGAAGCGTGCGATCGCGTCGAACAGCTCGGCAATGTAGTCGTGCGGTTCGATCTGCGTGGTGTACGGGTTGAAGCCCAGGCCCAGTTCGTCTTCGATGAAGGCGCGGGCGTTGGCTTCCCAGTCGATCTCAGGGTAGGCCGACAGGTGTGCGTTGTAGTTGCCGACAGCGCCGTTGATCTTGCCCAGCAGCGGAACGGCAGCGACCTGGGCGATCTGACGCTCCAGGCGGTAAACCACGTTCGCCAGTTCTTTGCCCAGGGTGGTCGGCGAGGCCGGTTGACCGTGGGTACGCGACAGCATCGGCACGTCGGCGAAGCGGATGGCCAGTTCGCGAATGGCGTTGGCGGTCTGGCGCATCAGCGGCAGCATCACGTCATCACGACCTTCACGCAGCATCAGGGCGTGGGACAGGTTGTTGATGTCCTCGCTGGTGCAGGCAAAGTGGATGAACTCGCTGACCTTGGCCAGTTCCGGCAGCTTGGCCGCTTGCTCTTTGAGCAGGTATTCGATGGCTTTGACGTCGTGGTTGGTGGTGCGCTCGATCTCTTTGACGCGCTCGGCGTGCTCCAGAGAGAAGTTTTCCGCCAGGGCGTTCAGCACAGCGTTGGCTTCGGCGGAGAACGCCGGCACTTCGCTGATGGCAGGGTGAGCGGCCAGGCGCTGGAGCCAGCGCACTTCAACCAGGACGCGGGCACGGATCAGGCCGTACTCGCTGAAAATTGGGCGCAGGGCCTGGGTTTTGCCGGCGTAGCGGCCGTCAACAGGGGAAACCGCAGTGAGCGAAGAGAGCTGCATGGGGTGTTCTCGGACAGTCGGGCAACGAAATGGGGCGCGTATCATACATGAAAAAATCCGCCGGTCCGTCGCCAACTGACCGGCGTATTACGCGTATTGCTAAGTTCGGTACTGTCGATGCGGGTTATTCGTTACGCATCAATGGGTAAAGCTCTTTCAGCAATTTGCGGCGGCTGATCACCAGCTGCCAGCGATGACCGCCCAATTGCCGCCACAGGCGCGCCGAACGAATGCCGGCCAGCAGCAGGGCGCGAATTTTCGAGGCATTGCTCGGTTGTTGCAGGTTACGCATGTCGCCATGCACCTGGATGCGTTGGCGCAGGGTGCTCAGGGTGTCCTGATACAGCGCGCCGCACGCTGCGATCACGTTTTCGTGCGCCGGGCCGAAGTGTTCGACCTGGGATTGAATCTGCGGCAGGCGCTTGCCGATCACGTCGAGCATGTCGTTGCGCTTTGCCAGTTGGCGCTCAAGACCGAGCATGGCCAGGGCGTAGCGCAGCGGCTCGCGCTGCAGGGCGCTTGGGTCGCGTTCAAGGGCGCCGATCAGGGCGCGATAACCTTCACGCAGGTTGATGTCATCGCCGCCATAGACTTCCAGAGTGTCCTTGGGGTCGCGAATCAGCAAGCTGCCGAGCATGCAGGTCAGGCCGGCCTCGTTGGTCTGGCCGGTCTTGGCAATCCTGTCCACCAGCACGGCGGCGAGAAACACGCCGCCCAGTGCTGTCAATTGCTCCTGAATGGGGCTCATTGTTGCTCGCCTTGAGGGGTGCCCTTGCTGGTCCATGGCTCAGCCACTTCAATAACGCCGCCGCCGAGGCAGACTTCACCGTCGTAGAACACCACGGACTGGCCCGGAGTGACTGCGCGTTGCGGATCATCGAAGGTTGCGCGATAACCCGTGGCGGTCTTTTCCAGGGTGCAGGGCTGGTCGCCCTGGCGATAACGGACCTTGGCGGTCAGCTTGCGCGGCTGGCTCAGATCGATCGGGTTGACCCAATAGATATCGGAAGCGAGCAGGGCGCGGGAGAACAGCCACGGGTGATCATTACCCTGGCCAACGATCAGTTCGTTGTGTTCCAGGTCCTTGATCAGCACGTACCACGGCTCATCGCTGGCATCTTTCAGCCCGCCAATGCCCAGGCCCTGGCGCTGGCCGATGGTGTGATACATCAGGCCGTGGTGGCGGCCGATGATTTCGCCTTCGGTGGTCTTGATCTCGCCCGGTTGCGCCGGCAGGTACTGCTTGAGGAAATCGCTGAAGCGGCGCTCGCCGATAAAGCAAATCCCGGTGGAATCCTTTTTCTTCGCGGTCGCCAGCTCGTATTTCTCGGCAATGGCACGCACTTGCGGTTTTTCCAGTTCGCCGACCGGGAACAGGGTCTTGGCGATCTGTTCGCCGCCGACGGCGTGCAGGAAGTAGCTCTGATCCTTGTTCGGGTCCAGGCCCTTGAGCAGTTCGGTGCGGCCATCGATGTCGCGGCGACGCACGTAGTGACCGGTGGCGATCAGGTCGGCGCCGAGCATCATGGCGTAGTCGAGGAACGCCTTGAACTTGATTTCGCGGTTGCACAGGATGTCCGGGTTCGGCGTGCGTCCGGCCTTGTATTCGGCCAGGAAATGCTCGAACACGTTGTCCCAGTACTCGGCGGCAAAGTTGGCGGTGTGCAGCTTGATGCCAATCTTGTCGCACACGGCCTGGGCGTCCGCCAGGTCGTCCATTGCGGTGCAGTATTCGGTTCCGTCGTCTTCTTCCCAGTTCTTCATGAACAGGCCTTCCACCTCATAACCCTGCTCGATCAGCAGGAGGGCGGAAACGGAAGAGTCCACGCCGCCGGACATGCCGACAATGACGCGCTTCTTTTGTGTGTCAGAAGGGGCTGGATCACGCATAGGGATTCAATGAGTGTCTTGAAAAAGGACGCGATTCTAACAGGCTCCAGCCTGCAAGGCTAAAGAGAAGGACGGATCAATTCGAGGCCGAAGTGTTTACCGTCCAGATAATCATCGATACAGCGGATGATCAACTCGCTGCGCCAGTTGGCACGCTGTTCGATTAATTCTTCGCGGGTCAGCCACTTGGCGCCGACAATGCCGTCGTCCAGCTGGTAATCGGGATGGTGTTTCAACGCTTTGGCGATGAAGCAGACCCGCTGGTATGTCACACCGTTGCTGGGGGCGGTGTAGAGGTAAATGCCCAGCACGCCGGTCGGTTCGACGTCCCAGCCGGTTTCCTCGAGGGTTTCACGGACAGCGGCTTCGGTCAGGGTTTCGTTCGGATCCAGATGGCCGGCGGGCTGGTTGAGCACCACGCGTCCGTGCTTGAGTTCCTCGACCATCAGGAAGCGGCCGTTGTCTACGATGATGGTGGCGACGGTGATGTGGGGTTGCCAGTCCATGGGATTTCCTCAACTTCAGATGTTGGAGTGCGGTCAATGTGGGAGCGGGCTTGCTCGCGAAAGCGGTGGGTCAGTCAACATCGATGTTGAATGATAAACCGCATTCGCGAGCAAGCCCGCTCCCACATGGATCGGATTTCTCAGATAAATTTATGTGAACGCTAAAAAACACAAACCCCGGCACAGGGCCGGGGTTTGTGATGTTCCCTTACAACCTTAAACCAGCGCAGCGACAGCCGCGTTGAAGGTTGCGCTTGGGCGCATGGCCTTGCTGATCAGCTCGGCGTCGGCGTGGTAGTAACCGCCGATGTCCACTGGCTTGCCTTGAACGGCGTTGAGCTCGGCAACGATGGTCGCCTCGTTCTCGGTCAGGGTCTTGGCCAGGGTCGCGAACTGCGCT
The DNA here is from genome assembly GCF_056711565.1 of Pseudomonas sp. WT-JTC. NCBI lineage: Bacteria > Pseudomonadati > Pseudomonadota > Gammaproteobacteria > Pseudomonadales > Pseudomonadaceae > Pseudomonas > Pseudomonas sp. WT-JTC. Next base: position 4,327,321 of record NZ_CM160042.1, on the reverse strand, counting down.
TGCAGTGCAGTGTCTTCGGTCTGGGCAGCCAGGGCTTGAGCCCAGTACAGCGCCAGGTAGAAGTGGCTGCCGCGGTTGTCGATGTTGCCGACTTTGCGCGATGGCGACTTGTTGTTGTCCAGGAACTGGCCGGTGGCCTGGTCCAGGGTCTTGGCCAGAACCAGCGCCTTTGGATTGTTGTAGGTCACGCCCAGGTGTTCCAGGGACGCAGCCAGGGCCAGGAACTCACCCAGCGAATCCCAGCGCAGGAAGTTCTCTTCCAGCAGCTGCTGAACGTGCTTCGGAGCCGAACCGCCGGCGCCGGTTTCGAACAGGCCACCGCCGTTCATCAGCGGCACGATCGACAGCATCTTGGCGCTGGTGCCCAGTTCCATGATCGGGAACAGGTCGGTCAGGTAGTCACGCAGTACGTTGCCGGTCACCGAGATGGTGTCTTTGCCTGCGCGGGTGCGCTGCAGGGTGTACTTCATGGCGTCGACCGGCGACATGATCTGGATGTCCAGACCGGCAGTGTCGTGATCCTTCAGGTAAGCCTGAACTTTCTCGATCACCACGCCATCGTGGGCGCGCAGCGGGTCCAGCCAGAAAATCGCCGGAGTGCTGCTGGCGCGAGCGCGGTTGACGGCCAGTTTGACCCAGTCCTGGATCGGCGCGTCTTTGGTCTGGCACATGCGGAAGATGTCGCCGGCTTCAACCGACTGCTCCAGCAGCAGGTTGCCCTTGCTGTCGGTGACGCGAACAACGCCGTCAGCCTTGATCTGGAAAGTCTTGTCGTGGGAACCGTACTCTTCGGCTTTCTTCGCCATCAGGCCAACGTTCGGCACGCTGCCCATGGTGGTTGGATCGAAGGCGCCGTTTACCTTGCAGTCTTCGATCACTGCCTGGTAGATGGTGGCGTAGCAGCGATCCGGGATCACGGCCTTGGTGTCGTGCAGCTGACCGTCGGTGCCCCACATCTTGCCGGAGTCACGGATCATGGCCGGCATCGAGGCGTCGACGATCACGTCGCTCGGCACGTGCAGGTTGGTGATGCCTTTGTCGGAGTTGACCATCGCCAGGGAAGGGCGAACGGCGTAGACCGCCTGGATGTCAGCTTCGATGGCAGCTTGTTGCTCGGCAGGCAATGCCTTGATGCGAGCGTACAGGTCGCCAATGCCGTTGTTCAGGTTGAAGCCGATCTGTGCCAGCACTTCAGCGTGCTTGGCCAGTGCGTCCTTATAGAACTCGGCAACGATCTGGCCGAACATGATCGGGTCGGAGACCTTCATCATGGTGGCTTTCAGGTGAACCGACAGCAGCACGCCTTGTGCCTTGGCGTCTTCGATTTCGGCCGCGATGAAGCTGCGCAGGGCGTTTTTGCTCATGACCGCGCAATCGAGGATCTCACCGGCTTGTACGGTGGTCTTTTCTTTCAGGACGGTGGAGGTGCCGTCCTGAGCGATCAGTTCGATTTTCACGGCGTCAGCGGCGTCGATCAGGGCGGCTTTTTCGCTGCCGTAGAAATCGCCGGTGCTCATGTGCGCGACGTGGGACTTGGAGTCCTTGGCCCAGGCGCCCATTTTGTGCGGGTGCTTGCGTGCGTAGTTCTTGACCGACAGCGGAGCGCGACGGTCGGAGTTGCCTTCACGCAGAACCGGGTTCACGGCGCTGCCCTTGACCTTGTCGTAGCGCGCCTTGGCTTCTTTGTCGGCGTCGCAGGTCACGGTTTCCGGGTAGTCCGGCAGGTTGTAGCCCTGGGCTTGCAGTTCCTTGATCGCGGCTTGCAGCTGTGGAACCGAAGCGCTGATGTTCGGCAGCTTGATGATGTTGGCTTCAGGCGTAACGGCCAGGGCGCCCAGTTCGGCGAGGTGGTCGGCTACGGCTTTGTCGCCCAGTTGCTCGGGGAAGCTGGCCAGGATGCGCCCTGCAAGAGAGATATCGCGGGTTTCAACGGCGATATCGGCCGAAGCGGTGTAGGCCTCGATGATAGGCAACAGAGAATAGGTGGCGAGGGCTGGGGCTTCGTCGGTGAAGGTATAGATGATCTTCGAGCGGGTGGGCATATTCGGATTAACTCTCTCTTCTTTGCTAAAGCGTGCGCAGAAACTCGAGGGCGCCGGGTAAGCGCGTTCGTTCAAAGTCATCCATGAGCCGAATATCGAGGTTTCGTTGCTGTGATGTTGGGTGCATCAGTAGGGTGTCAAGCAGCCGGGCTGCGGTAACAGACCGGCTTATCGGGCGTAAACACTCGTCGTAGAGCTGTTTGGCCCGTCGTGACCCTTTAGTCAGCGGCGGCATTATACATAGGTAGCTGGCAATCTGCCGATGGTTCATACGCAACGAATGTCGTCCATTGGTCTAAAGGTCGCAGGGGCGAGCAAGGCGTAAGGTCATTCGTCGTGCTTGAATTTGGCGCTTTTCCCTTTGCTTTCAGGCTTGTAGCGCGCGAGTTGCAAGGCTTTGCGGCAGTTGGATGGAACATAGGGTTTGCGCGCCGATTCAACTGGGTTACGCTCGAACCAAGCCAGATGTTCAATCCAATCTATGGAGTTCAGCATGGGTTACAAGAAGATTCAGGTTCCAGCCGTCGGCGACAAAATCACCGTCAATGCAGACCATTCTCTCAATGTTCCTAATAACCCGATCATCCCCTTCATCGAAGGCGACGGCATTGGTGTCGACATCAGCCCGGTCATGATCAAGGTTGTCGATGCTGCTGTTAAGAAGGCCTACGGTGGCGAGCGCAAGATTTCCTGGATGGAAGTGTACGCCGGGGAGAAAGCGACTCAGGTTTACGATCAGGACACCTGGCTGCCTCAGGAAACCCTGGACGCGGTCAAGGATTACGTGGTTTCCATCAAGGGCCCGCTGACCACCCCGGTCGGTGGCGGCATCCGTTCCCTGAACGTGGCCCTGCGTCAGCAACTCGACCTGTACGTCTGCCTGCGCCCGGTGCGCTGGTTCGAAGGCGTGCCTAGCCCGGTCAAGAAGCCAGGCGATGTCGACATGACCATCTTCCGCGAGAACTCCGAAGACATCTACGCCGGCATCGAGTGGAAGGCCGGTACGCCGGAAGCCACCAAGGTCATCAAGTTCCTCAAGGAAGAAATGGGCGTTACCAAGATCCGTTTCGACGAGAACTGCGGTATCGGCGTCAAGCCGGTGTCGCTGCAAGGCACCAAGCGTCTGGCGCGCAAGGCCCTGCAATATGTGGTCGACAACGATCGCGATTCGCTGACCATCGTGCACAAAGGCAACATCATGAAGTTCACCGAGGGTGCCTTCAAGGAATGGGCCTACGAAGTGGCGGCTGAAGAGTTCGGCGCGACCCTGCTCGACGGTGGCCCGTGGATGCAGTTCAAGAACCCGAAAACCGGCAAGAACGTTGTCGTCAAGGATGCCATCGCCGACGCCATGCTCCAGCAGATCCTGCTGCGCCCGGCCGAGTACGATGTGATCGCAACCCTGAACCTGAACGGTGACTACCTCTCCGACGCCCTGGCGGCGGAAGTGGGCGGTATCGGTATCGCGCCGGGTGCCAACCTGTCCGACACCGTGGCCATGTTCGAAGCCACCCACGGTACGGCACCGAAGTACGCAGGCAAGGACCAGGTCAACCCGGGTTCGCTGATCCTGTCCGCTGAAATGATGCTGCGCCACATGGGGTGGACCGAAGCAGCCGACCTGATCATCAAGGGCACCAACGGCGCGATTTCCGCCAAGACCGTGACCTATGACTTCGAGCGTCTGATGGAAGGCGCGAAACTGGTGTCGTCTTCCGGTTTCGGCGATGCGCTGATCTCGCACATGTAAGAAAACGCAGGCATATGAAAACCGCCTGATTCAAGCGTTTGAGTCAGGCGGTTTTTTTATGGCGGGATGATGATGGGGGGGCTTACACCGTAACGGTCTGTTGCACGGAGGATGTAGCCGCTTTCGAGGCATCCACCGGGTTGCCGATGTTGATCGCGTGCAGACCTTTGGGGCCCTGGATGATCTCGAATACGACAGCTTGCCCGGCTTTCAGGGTTTTATAACCATCCATTTTAATGGCTGAGTAGTGGGCAAACAGATCTTCTGTCTTGCCTTCCTCGTTGATGAATCCGTAACCCTTGGCATTGTTGAACCACTTCACCTTGCCGACAGCCATACCCATATCCCTCTGCAACAGACTCCATCACTGGAGTATCATCCAGTACATCCGCAGTCGAATCTGTAAATAAGATTGACTCCGCGGACCTTTTTTACCCACTGTGGGCTCTATTGGTTGTAACACCGTTTTGCCGATAGTCAAGCTGACCAGGCAGTCGGAGTTGAAAACGCTGATAGCCGTCCCCACCACTGTATTTGAACCACTGACGAACCTTTCTTTCCATGCATGCAATCAGCCAGATTCGACTAACATTCAATCAGGATCACCCTGATTTACACGACGACGATTCCACAGGCATTGCTGTTCAGGAGGCAAAGCCTGCACTGCAGGCGCCGCCGATGTACAAGGTGGTTTTGTTCAATGATGACTACACACCGATGGATTTCGTGGTCGAAGTGCTCGAGGTGTTTTTTAACCTGAATCGCGAGCTGGCGACCAAGGTCATGCTGGCCGTCCATACGGAAGGACGGGCAGTATGTGGAGTGTTTACCCGCGACATCGCCGAGACCAAGGCCATGCAGGTCAACCAGTACGCCAGGGAAAGCCAGCATCCGCTACTCTGTGAAATCGAGAAGGACGGTTAATCGCCGGACACTTGGGTATGAGGTGAAGCTATGTTAAACCGCGAGCTCGAAGTCACCCTCAATCTTGCCTTCAAGGAGGCCCGTTCGAAGCGTCATGAATTCATGACCGTCGAGCATCTCCTGCTGGCCCTATTGGACAATGAGGCTGCCGCCACCGTTTTGCGTGCCTGCGGCGCAAACCTCGACAAACTCAAGCATGACCTGCAGGAGTTCATCGACTCCACCACGCCATTGATCCCTGTGCATGATGAGGATCGCGAAACCCAGCCAACCCTGGGCTTCCAGCGTGTACTGCAACGTGCTGTGTTTCACGTACAGAGCTCGGGCAAACGCGAAGTGACTGGCGCCAACGTGCTGGTCGCGATCTTCAGTGAGCAAGAGAGTCAGGCAGTGTTCCTGCTGAAACAGCAGAGCGTTGCCCGTATAGATGTCGTCAACTACATCGCCCATGGCATTTCCAAGGTGCCGGGGCATGGCGATCATTCTGAAGGTGAGCAAGATATGCAGGACGACGAGGGCGGTGAGTCTTCTTCCTCTGGCAATCCCCTGGATGCTTATGCCAGTAACCTTAATGAACTCGCGCGCCAGGGTCGAATCGATCCGTTGGTGGGCCGTGAGCTGGAAGTCGAGCGTGTCGCGCAGATCCTGGCGCGTCGTCGCAAAAACAATCCGCTGCTGGTGGGCGAGGCGGGCGTGGGTAAAACCGCGATTGCCGAAGGCCTGGCCAAGCGCATTGTCGACAACCAGGTGCCGGACCTGCTGGCCAACAGCGTGGTTTACTCCCTTGACCTGGGTGCCTTGCTGGCCGGTACCAAGTATCGTGGTGATTTCGAGAAGCGCTTCAAGGCGCTGCTCAATGAACTGAAAAAACGTCCGCAGGCGATCCTGTTCATCGACGAGATCCACACCATCATTGGTGCGGGTGCTGCGTCCGGTGGTGTCATGGATGCCTCGAACCTGCTCAAGCCGCTGCTGTCCTCGGGTGATATCCGTTGCATCGGTTCGACCACCTTCCAGGAATTTCGCGGCATTTTCGAGAAGGACCGTGCCCTGGCACGACGCTTCCAGAAAGTCGATGTGTCAGAGCCTTCGGTGGAAGACACCATCGGCATCCTGCGCGGCCTGAAAGGGCGTTTCGAGCTCCATCACAATATCGAATACAGTGATGAAGCCCTGCGCGCCGCCGCCGAGCTGGCTTCGCGCTATATCAATGACCGGCACATGCCGGACAAGGCCATCGATGTGATCGACGAGGCGGGTGCCTACCAGCGCCTGCAACCGGTCGAGATGCGCGTTAAACGTATCGAAGTGCCTCAGGTCGAGGACATCGTCGCGAAAATTGCGCGGATTCCGCCAAAGCACGTCACCAGTTCCGACAAGGAGCTGTTGCGTAACCTCGAGCGTGACCTGAAGTTGACCGTGTTCGGTCAGGATGCCGCGATCGACTCGCTGGCAACCGCGATCAAGCTGTCCCGTGCCGGCCTCAAGTCCCCTGACAAGCCTGTCGGTTCGTTCCTGTTCGCAGGGCCTACCGGTGTCGGTAAAACCGAAGCGGCGCGTCAGTTGGCCAAGGCACTGGGTGTCGAGTTGATTCGTTTCGACATGTCCGAGTATATGGAGCGCCACACCGTATCGCGTCTGATCGGTGCGCCTCCGGGATATGTCGGATTCGATCAGGGCGGTCTGCTCACCGAAGCCATTACCAAGCAGCCACACTGCGTGCTGTTGCTCGATGAGATCGAGAAGGCGCATCCGGAAGTCTTCAACCTGCTGTTGCAGGTCATGGATCACGGTACGTTGACCGACAACAACGGGCGCAAGGCGGATTTCCGTAACGTTATCGTCATCATGACGACCAACGCCGGTGCCGAGACTGCAGCTCGCGCTTCGATCGGTTTCACCTATCAGGATCACTCCTCCGATGCGATGGAAGTGATCAAGAAGAGCTTCACGCCGGAGTTCCGCAACCGCCTGGACACCATCATCCAGTTTGGTCGCCTCAGTCATGAGGTCATCAAGAGCGTGGTGGACAAGTTCCTTACCGAGCTTCAGGCGCAGCTGGAAGACAAGCGAGTGTTGCTGGAGGTCACCGATGCGGCTCGCAGCTGGCTCGCCGAAGGTGGCTACGACGCGGCAATGGGTGCTCGCCCAATGGCGCGCCTGATCCAGGACAAGATCAAGCGTCCGCTGGCGGAGGAGATTCTCTTTGGCGAACTGGCCGAACATGGCGGTGTGGTGCACATCGACATCAAGGACGGCGAGCTAACCTTCGAGTTCGAGACCACGGCCGAGATGGCCTGACGTTCAAAGGCAAAACAAAAAGGCGCCGAGAGGCGCCTTTTTGCTGCCTGTTGATCGGCATGTCCGCTGTCTGTAGGAGCGAGCTTGCTCGCGATGGTCGTCAACGATGATGCGGGGAGTCTGACTTGACGTGGTGCTCTCAGGTTTTTCGCGAGCAAGCTCGCTCCTACAGGAGGAGGGGGGAGTAAATTACAAGCAAACAAAAACGCCCGGCATAAGCCGGGCGTCTTGTATTGACTTGTTTCGCGAGCGAGCTCTGTCTCTGTAGGAGCGAGCTTGCTCGCGATGGTCGTCAACGATGATGCGGGGAGTCTGACTTGACGTGGTGCTCTCAGGTTTTTCGCGAGCAAGCTCGCTCCTACAAGAGGAGGGGGGAGTAAATTACAAGCAAACAAAAACGCCCGGCATAAGCCGGGCGTCTTGTATTGACTTGTTTCGCGAGCGAGCTCTGTCTCTGTAGGAGCGAGCTTGCTCGCGATGGTCGTCAACGATGATGCGGGGAGTCTGACTTGACGCGGCGCCCTCAGGTTCTTCGCGAGCAAGCTCGCTCCAACCTTAGCGCGCGCGGTAGGTGATGCGCCCTTTGCTCAAGTCATAGGGAGTCAGCTCGACGCGCACTTTGTCGCCGGTAAGAATACGGATGTAGTTCTTGCGCATCTTGCCGGAGATGTGCGCGGTTACGACGTGCCCATTTTCCAACTCCACACGAAACATGGTGTTGGGCAGGGTGTCGACGACAGTGCCTTCCATTTCGAAGCTGTCTTCTTTCGACATGCAGTAAAGCCCTCGGTGTCCAGTGAATGGCCCGGTGCAACTGCGCCAGGCAAAAGCGGCGTGCATTGTGCCCGAAAAGTGGGGTTTAAGCCAAGGGGTTTAGGGCTGGCTCTAGTTTAGAACCACCCAGCGCTGATTAATCAGCAACTCAATGGGGCGATATTGAGTCTTGTAGTTCATTTTTTTGCAGTTTTTGATCCAGTAGCCGAGGTAGACGGCTTCCAGCCCAAGCCGGCTGGCCTCGGCGATTTGCCAGAGGATCGCGTAGCGCCCAAGGCTGCGACGCTCTTCGGAGGGCTCGTAGAAGGTGTAGACCGCCGAAAGACCGTTCGGCAGTAAATCAGTGACGGCGACGGCCAGCAGCCGGCCGTTCAGGCGGAACTCATAAAAGCGTGAAAACGGCAGGTCCCGCACCAGGAATGTCGAAAACTGGTCGCGACTTGGCGGGTACATATCGCCATCGGCGTGACGCTGTTCGATATAGCGTTGGTAAAGGTTGAAGTACTCTTCGTTGAAGCAGGGCCTGGCCGGACGCACCTGCAAATCCGCGTTGCGCTTGAAAATGCGTTTCTGTTGCCGATTGGGCGTGAACTGCCCCACGGGAATGCGCGCCGGAACGCACGCATTGCAGTTCTGGCAATGCGGCCGGTAGAGATGGTCGCCGCTGCGACGAAAGCCCATCTCTGACAGGTCTGCATAGACATGCACATCCATGGGCTGGCTAGGGTCGAGGAACAGGGTCGTGGCCTGCTCGTCGGGCAGATAACTGCAAGAGTGCGGCTGAGTGGCATAGAACTTCAAACGCGCCAACTCGGTCATGATCAACCCTCGGGGGTGGTGCTTTGGATTAAGTGTAAGCCACGCGCGCAAAAGTCGCTCAGCAAACCCAGGTGGCGGCGTTGGGCTGGTCCAGATACCTGGCCAGATAGCCGGCAAACTCGCGGCGGGGTATCGCCCGGGCTCCGAGGCTGTGCAGGTGATCGGTGGGCATCTGGCAATCGATCAGTACAAAACCCGAGTCTTTCAGGTGTCGAACCAGTGTGGCAAAGCCGAATTTCGAGGCGTTGTCGACGCGGCTGAACATGGACTCGCCGAAAAACAGCCGGCCCATCGCCAGGCCATACAGCCCGCCGACCAGTTCATCCCCGTCCCACACTTCCACCGAGTGCGCGTGACCGCGCCTGTGCAGTTCGATGTAGGCATCCTGCATCGCCTCGGTGATCCAGGTGCCATCGGCATAATCCCGGGGGGCCGCGCAGGCGCGGATGACGGCGGCGAAATCCGCGTCGAACGTCACTTGATAGCGTTGCTGGCGCAGCAGTTTGTTCAGGCTGCGCGAGACGTGCAGTTCGTCGGGAAACAAAACCGTGCGCGGGTCCGGAGACCACCAGAGGATCGGCTGGCCTTCGGAGAACCATGGGAAGCAGCCGTGGCGATAAGCCGAGACCAGCCGGTCGGCGGACAGATCACCGCCGGCAGCCAGGAGTCCGTTGGGGTCGCGCATGGCCTTTTCCAGCGGTGGGAAATGCAAGGTGTTACGTTGTAACCAAGTCAGCATGGCATCCGGGCTTGCAGAAGGGGAGGGCAGTGGTGGGTGTTGGCTCGCGATCAAGTTTGCCTTCAAACGGCAGGAATGTCGTCGAGGTATTTTTCAGCGTCCAGCGCCGCCATGCAACCGGCCCCGGCAGACGTAACGGCCTGGCGATAAACGTGGTCGGCCACGTCGCCGGCGGCAAACACGCCTGCTATCGCCGTAGCGGTGGCATCGCCTTCGCTGCCACCCTTGACCAGCAGATACCCGTTGCGCATTTCCAGCTGTCCGTTGAACAGGTCGGTGTTGGGCTTGTGCCCGATGGCGATAAACACCCCGGCCAGCGGCAGTTCCCTGGTTTCGCCGGTGTGACTGTCCCGCAGGCGGGCACCGGTCACGCCACTGGCGTCGCCAAGCACTTCGTCCAGATTCTGGTTCCAGTGCAGGCGGATATTGCCATTGGCGGCCTTTTCGAAGAGTTTGTCCTGGAGGATTTTCTCCGAGCGCAGTTTGTCGCGCCGATGGATCAGGTGCACTTCTTTGGCGATGTTCGACAGGTATAACGCTTCTTCGACCGCCGTGTTGCCGCCGCCGACCACCGCAACCACCTGATTGCGATAGAAAAAACCATCGCAGGTCGCGCACGCCGAAACCCCTTTGCCGGCAAACGCTTCTTCCGAGGACAGGCCCAGATATTGCGCAGAAGCGCCGGTGGCAATGATCAGCGCATCGCAGGTGTAAGTTCCGCCATCGCCGATCAGTTCGAACGGCCGTTGTTGCAACTTGGCAGTATGGATGTGGTCGTAAACAATCTCGGTGGCAAAGCGTTCGGCATGTTTTTGCATGCGCTCCATCAGGACCGGCCCGGTCAGGCCTTCGACGTCGCCTGGCCAGTTATCGACTTCGACGGTGGTGGTGAGCTGGCCACCTGCCTGTATGCCGGTAATGACAACGGGCTTGAGGTTGGCGCGGGCGGCATAAACGGCTGCGCTGTAACCGGCAGGGCCGGAGCCCAGGATAATCAGGCGGGAATGCTTCGCTTCGCTCATAAAAACACCTCATAAGCCTTTGTCACAAAAGAGAATGCATGCTCAAATTGAACAGCATGTCATGTGCTGTTGACTATGCTACACCCAAGGGTCTCAAGCATGGCGTCGTGCGTACAAACCCGTACAATGCCGTGCGTGCTACATATATTCAGTGCGCGCCGTGTTTATAAAAACCGGGGCGCAGTGTTAAAAGTAGTCCCGGTTACGCGTGTTAACTTTTTACCTGCCTGGATTGGGCAGTTTTTTGCCAGTTTTTTTAGACATTCACCAGATGGACGCGCCCATGGCGCAGGAAAAGAAGCGTTTTGAAGAAATCCACCGCAGCACCTAAACCAGCCGTCGTTCCGCTCTGGCGCCAGCACTTGCACTACCGACTCAAGGAAGGTGCGCTGATCGCCATCGGTGCCTTGTGCCTGTTCCTGATGATGGCCTTGTTGACCTATGGCAAGGATGATCCGGGCTGGAGCCATAACAGCAAGATCGACGACGTGCAGAACTTCGGCGGGCCAGCGGGCTCCTACAGCGCCGATATCCTGTTCATGGTGCTGGGTTACTTTGCCTACATCTTCCCGTTGCTGCTGGCGATCAAGGCGTACCAGATCTTCCGCCAGCGTCACGAGCCGTGGCAGTGGAGCGGTTGGCTGTTCTCCTGGCGCCTGATCGGCCTGGTGTTCCTGGTACTGTCGGGCGCCGCTCTGGCCCATATCCATTTCCATGCCGCGACCGGTCTGCCGGCCGGTGCGGGCGGTGCGCTGGGCGAAAGCCTCGGTGACCTGGCCCGGAACGCCCTGAATATCCAGGGCAGTACCCTGTTGTTCATCGCGTTGTTTCTGTTCGGCCTGACGGTGTTTACCGACCTGTCTTGGTTCAAGGTGATGGATATCACCGGCAAGATCACCCTCGACCTGTTCGAACTGTTCCAGGGCGCGGCCAATCGCTGGTGGGCGGCCCGTACCGAGCGCAAGCAGCTGGTCGCCCAGTTGCGTGAAGTCGACGACCGTATGGATGAAGTGGTTGCGCCGACCGTCTCCGACAAGCGCGAGCAGGCCAAGGTCAAGGAACGCTTGATCGAGCGTGAGCAAGCCCTGAGCAAGCACATGTCCGAACGCGAGAAGCAGGTGCCGCCGGTGATCGCGCCCGCGCCACCAAAGCCTGCCGCACCGAGCAAACGCGTCGAAAAAGAGAAGCAGGCGCCTCTGTTCGTCGACAGCGCCGTGGAAGGCACCTTGCCGCCGATCTCGATTCTCGATCCCGCGGAAAAGAAACAGCTCAATTACTCGCCTGAATCCCTGGCTGCGGTTGGCCACCTGCTGGAAATCAAGCTCAAGGAGTTCGGCGTTGAAGTCACGGTCGACTCGATTCATCCGGGGCCGGTGATTACCCGTTACGAAATTCAGCCGGCCGCCGGCGTCAAGGTCAGCCGCATCGCCAACCTGGCCAAGGACCTGGCCCGTTCCCTGGCCGTGACCAGTGTGCGCGTGGTGGAAGTGATTCCGGGCAAGACTACGGTCGGTATCGAGATTCCCAACGAAGACCGGCAGATCGTGCGTTTCTCCGAGGTGTTGTCGACCCCCGAATACGACAACTTCAAATCCCCGGTCACCCTGGCCCTGGGCCACGATATCGGCGGTAAACCGGTCATCACCGACCTGGCGAAGATGCCGCACCTGCTGGTGGCCGGTACCACCGGTTCCGGTAAGTCTGTGGGTGTGAACGCGATGATCCTGTCGATCCTGTTCAAGTCCGGCCCGGAAGACGCCAAGCTGATCATGATCGACCCGAAAATGCTGGAGCTGTCGATCTACGAAGGCATTCCGCATCTGTTGTGCCCGGTGGTCACCGACATGAAGGACGCCGCCAACGCCCTGCGCTGGAGCGTTGCCGAGATGGAACGCCGCTACAAGCTGATGGCCAAGATGGGCGTGCGCAACCTGTCGGGCTTCAACGCCAAGGTCAAGGAAGCCCAGGATGCCGGCGAACCGTTGAGCGATCCGCTGTACAAGCGCGAGAGCATTCACGACGAAGCGCCGCTGCTGAGCAAGCTGCCGACCATCGTGGTGGTGGTCGACGAATTCGCCGACATGATGATGATCGTCGGCAAGAAGGTTGAAGAGCTGATCGCACGTATCGCGCAAAAGGCTCGTGCGGCGGGTATTCACTTGATCCTCGCGACCCAGCGTCCGTCGGTGGACGTGATCACCGGCCTGATCAAGGCCAACATCCCGACCCGCATGGCGTTCCAGGTATCGAGCAAGATCGACTCCCGGACCATCATCGACCAGGGCGGCGCCGAGCAACTGCTGGGCCACGGTGACATGCTCTACATGCCGCCGGGTACCAGCCTGCCGATTCGTGTGCACGGTGCTTTCGTGTCCGACGACGAGGTTCACCGCGTGGTGGAAGCCTGGAAGCTGCGTGGCGCGCCGGAATACAACGACGACATTCTCAATGGCGTCGAAGAGGCGGGTAGCGGCTTTGAAGGCAGCAGCGGTGGCGGCGATGGCGATGATCCTGAGGCCGACGCGCTGTACGACGAAGCGGTGCAGTTCGTGCTGGAAAGCCGTCGCGCCTCCATTTCCGCGGTTCAGCGCAAGCTGAAAATCGGCTACAACCGCGCCGCGCGCATGATCGAAGCCATGGAAATGGCTGGGGTCGTGACGTCCATGAACACCAACGGTTCGCGTGAAGTCCTGGCCCCGGGCCCGGTGCGCGACTGACCCGAGTATGAAAGGGGTGGTGCCTGTGGCACCGCTCGCACTCCCACGAATGTTATGAGGACTCCCATGCGTCTGATCCGCATGCTGTTGCTGCCGGTACTGGCTTTGACCACGCTTTCGGCCCAGGCCGATGACAAGGACGTGGCACGCCTGACCCAATTGCTGGAAAAATCCCAGACCCTGACCGCACGTTTCTCTCAGTTGACCCTGGACGGCACCGGCACCCAGTTGCAGGAAACTGCTGGCGACATGTCGTTGCAGCGTCCGGGCCTGTTCTACTGGCACACCGATGCGCCAGCCGAGCAGACCATGGTCTCCGATGGCAAGAAGGTCACCCTGTGGGACCCGGACCTGGAACAGGCCACCATCAAGAAACTCGATGAGCGTCTGACCCAGACGCCCGCGTTGCTGCTGTCCGGTGACGTGTCCAAGATCAGCCAGAGCTTCGACATCAGCGCCAAGGAAGCCGGCGGCGTGATCGACTTCACCCTGAAACCGAAAACCAAGGACACCTTGTTCGACAGCCTGCGCCTGTCGTTCCGCAATGGCCTGGTCAATGATATGCAGTTGATCGACAGTGTCGGTCAGCGTACCAATATCCTGTTCACCGGCGTGAAGGCCAACGAGCCGATCCCGGCGTCCAAGTTCAAGTTCGACATCCCCAAGGGTGCCGATGTAATCCAGGAATAAAACGCAGAACCTCTGTAGGAGCGAGCTCGCTCGCGATGAACCTGAGCGCGCCGCTGGGTGTCAGGTCGCCAGCGTTATCGTTGACGACCATCGCGAGCTAGCTCGCTCCTACAGGAATTGTGTTGATCGACATCAGGGCCCAGTGAGGTTTCACAAGTAGTCATGGATCTGTTTCGCAGCACTCCCATCGCCCAGCCCCTGGCCGCCCGTTTGCGCGCGACCAATCTGGATGAGTACGTCGGCCAGGAACACGTGCTCGCTCGCGGCAAGCCCTTGCGCGAAGCGCTGGAGCAGGGTGCCCTGCATTCGATGATTTTCTGGGGGCCGCCGGGTGTGGGCAAGACCACGCTGGCGCGATTGCTCGCGGAAGTCTCGGATGCGCACTTCGAAACGGTGTCGGCGGTGCTCGCCGGCGTGAAGGAAATCCGTCAGGCGGTGGAAATCGCCAAGCAGCAGGCCGGGCAATACGGTAAGCGCACCATCCTGTTCGTCGACGAAGTGCACCGTTTCAACAAGTCCCAGCAGGATGCGTTCCTGCCCTATGTCGAAGACGGCACGCTGATTTTCATCGGCGCCACCACCGAGAACCCCTCGTTTGAATTGAACAACGCGTTGCTCTCGCGGGCACGGGTCTATGTGCTCAAGAGCCTCGACGAAGCGGCTCTGCGCAAGCTGGTCCACCGTGCGCTGACCGAAGAGCGGGGTCTGGGCAAGCGCAACCTGACCCTCAGCGATGAGGGCTTCCAGATGCTGCTGTCCGCCGCCGATGGCGATGGCCGGCGCCTGCTGAATCTGCTGGAGAACGCCTCGGATCTGGCCGAAGACAACAACGAGATGGGCACCGACCTGCTGCAAAGCCTGCTCGGTGATACCCGTCGGCGTTTCGACAAGGGTGGCGAAGCGTTCTACGATCAGATTTCCGCGCTGCACAAATCGGTGCGCGGCTCCAATCCCGACGGCGCGCTGTACTGGTTTGCGCGGATGATCGACGGTGGCTGCGATCCGTTGTACCTGGCCCGGCGCGTGGTGCGCATGGCCAGCGAAGACATCGGCAATGCCGACCCGCGCGCCCTGAGTTTGTGCCTGGCGGCCTGGGAAGTGCAGGAACGCCTTGGCAGCCCCGAGGGTGAACTGGCGGTGGCCCAGGCCATCACCTATCTGGCCTGCGCGCCGAAAAGCAATGCGGTGTACATGGGCTTCAAAACTGCATTGCGCGCCGCCGCCGAGCACGGCTCGCTGGAGGTGCCGCTGCACCTGCGCAACGCACCGACCAAGCTGATGAAGCAGTTGGGCTACGGCGATGAATACCGTTATGCCCATGATGAGCCGGACGCCTATGCCGCCGGGGAAGATTACTTCCCGGAAGAGCTCGAGCCGATTCCGTTCTATCAGCCGGTGCCCCGTGGCCTGGAACTGAAAATCGGCGAAAAGCTCAATCACCTGGCGAAACTCGACCGTTTAAGCCCCCGGCAGCGGAGAAAATAGTGCTTCCTTTGATCGTTGCGGTATCCGTTGGCGGGGTAGCCGGTACATTGTTGCGCTTCGCCACGGGCAACTGGATCAACGCGAATTGGCCGCGGCACTTCTATACCGCGACGCTGGCCGTTAATATCGTGGGCTGTTTGCTGATCGGCGTTCTATACGGTCTGTTTTTGATACGCCCGGAGGTGCCTGTCGAGGTGCGTGCCGGGTTGATGGTCGGCTTCCTCGGGGGGCTGACGACTTTTTCATCCTTTTCACTGGATACGGTGCGCCTGCTGGAAAGCGGGCAAGTGCCGCTGGCCCTGGGCTATGCGGCGCTCAGCGTATTCGGCGGGCTGCTTGCCACCTGGGCCGGCCTGTCCTTGACCAAACTTTGATAAACGAGAAACCGACATGCTCGATTCCAAACTGTTACGTAGCAACCTTCAGGACGTAGCGGACCGCCTGGCATCCCGTGGCTTTGTGCTGGATGTTGCGCGCATCGAAGCGCTGGAAGAACAGCGCAAGACCGTCCAGACCCGCACCGAAGCACTGCAGGCTGAACGTAATGCGCGCTCCAAATCCATCGGTCAGGCCAAGCAGCGCGGCGAAGACATCGCGCCGCTGATGGCGGACGTCGAGCGCATGGCGGGCGAGTTGAGCGCCGGTAAAGTCGAACTGGACACGATCCAGACCGAGCTGGATTCGATCCTGCTGGGCATTCCGAACCTGCCGCACGAATCGGTGCCGGTTGGCGATGACGAAGACGGCAACGTTGAAGTGCGCCGCTGGGGCACGCCGAAGGCTTTCGACTTCCCGGTCCAGGACCACGTGGCCCTGGGCGAGAAGTTCGGCTGGCTGGACTTCGAAACCGCCGCGAAACTGTCCGGCGCCCGTTTCGCCCTGCTGCGCGGCCCGATTGCCCGTCTGCACCGCGCCCTGGCGCAGTTCATGATCAACCTGCACGTCACCGAGCACGGCTATGAAGAGGCCTACACGCCTTATCTGGTCCAGGCCCCGGCGCTGCAAGGCACCGGCCAGTTGCCGAAGTTCGAAGAAGACCTGTTCAAGATCGCGCGCGAAGGCGAAGCCGATCTGTACTTGATCCCGACCGCCGAAGTGTCGCTGACCAACATCGTTGCTGGCGAAATCGTCGATTCGAAACTGCTGCCGATCAAGTTCGTTGCCCATACACCGTGCTTTCGCAGCGAAGCGGGCGCATCGGGTCGTGACACCCGCGGCATGATCCGCCAGCACCAGTTCGACAAGGTTGAAATGGTGCAGATCGTCGAGCCGTCGAAGTCGATGGAAGCACTGGAAGGCCTGACCGCCAACGCCGAGAAAGTCCTGCAACTGCTGGATCTGCCTTATCGCACCCTGGCGCTGTGCACCGGTGACATGGGCTTCAGCGCGGTCAAGACCTACGACCTGGAAGTGTGGATCCCGAGCCAGGACAAATACCGCGAAATCTCGTCGTGCTCCAACTGCGGCGACTTCCAGGCCCGTCGCATGCAAGCACGCTTCCGCAACCCGGAAACCGGCAAGCCGGAACTGGTGCACACCCTGAACGGCTCCGGCCTGGCGGTGGGGCGTACCCTGGTCGCGGTGCTCGAGAACTATCAGCAGGCCGACGGTTCGATCCGTGTACCGCAGGTCCTGAAGCCGTACATGGGTGGCATTGAGGTCATCGGCTAAATGAAATATCTGCCGCTGTTTCACAACCTTCGCGGCAGTCGTGTGTTGGTCGTCGGTGGGGGGGAGATTGCCTTGCGCAAATCCCGCCTGCTGGCCGATGCCGGTGCGCTGCTGCGGGTGGTTGCACCTGAAATCGAAGCGCAACTGCGCGAACTGGTTGCCGGCAGCGGTGGCGAGTGCCTGTTGCGTGGCTACGCCGAAACGGACCTGGACGGTTGCGGGCTGATCATCGCCGCCACCGACGACGAAGTGCTGAACGCGCAGGTCTCCGCCGATGCCCATCGGCGTTGCGTGCCGGTCAACGTGGTGGACGCGCCAGCCCTGTGCAGCGTGATCTTCCCGGCGATCGTCGACCGTTCTCCGCTGATCATCGCGGTGTCCAGCGGCGGCGATGCGCCGGTGCTGGCACGCCTGATCCGCGCCAAGATCGAAACCTGGATTCCTTCCACCTACGGTCAATTGGCCGGGTTGGCGGCGCGTTTCCGTCATCAGGTCAAAGGCCTGTTTCCGGATGTGCAGCAGCGTCGGGCGTTCTGGGAAGATGTATTCCAGGGCCCGGTTGCCGATCGGCAACTGGCCGGGCAGGGTGCTGAAGCCGAGCGGTTGTTGCAAGCGAAGATCGATGGCGAAGCGCCGGTTGCCACCGGCGAAGTCTATCTGGTGGGCGCCGGCCCGGGCGATCCCGACCTGCTGACCTTCCGTGCCTTGCGCCTGATGCAGCAAGCCGACGTGGTGCTGTACGACCGCCTGGTGGCGCCGGCGATTCTCGAACTGTGCCGTCGCGACGCCGAGCGGGTTTATGTCGGCAAGCGCCGTGCCGATCACGCCGTGCCGCAGGATCAGATCAACCAGCAATTGGTGGATCTGGCCAAACAGGGCAAGCGTGTGGTGCGACTGAAGGGCGGTGATCCGTTCATCTTCGGTCGTGGTGGTGAAGAGATTGAAGAACTGGCGGCGCAGGGCATCCCGTTCCAGGTCGTACCGGGGATCACGGCGGCCAGCGGTTGCGCGGCCTATGCCGGGATTCCGCTGACTCACCGCGATTATGCGCAGTCGGTGCGTTTCATCACTGGCCACCTCAAGGACGGCTCCAGCGATTTGCCATGGGCCGACTTGGTCGCGCCGGCGCAAACCCTGGTGTTCTACATGGGACTGGTGGGCTTGCCGATCATCTGCGAGCAGTTGATCAAGCATGGTCGCGGCAAAGATACCCCGGCAGCGTTGATCCAGCAGGGCACCACGGTCAACCAGCGGGTGTTTACCGGCACCCTGGCGGACTTGCCACGGCTGGTGGCGGAGCATGAAGTGCATGCGCCGACATTGGTGATCGTGGGGGAAGTGGTGCAATTGCGCGAGAAACTGGCGTGGTTCGAAGGGGCTCAGGGGCAGGTCTAGCAATCGGGTCGCCCCCATTCGCGAGCAAGCCCGCTCCCACATTCGACCGAGTACTCTCTGAAGAACGCGGTTAAATGTGGGAGCGGGCTTGCTCCGGGCGGCGATCCGACGAAGAGGCCCTTGAAAGCTCTGCAGTACCCGGATCAACCCCGGCCCTTGCGCCAAACCCCTTTCCCGCTCAACCGCTCCCGGTCATGGGGCACGGTGAAATCCTGCACCGGACCTTTCGGCACCACTCCAGTCGGGTTGATGGTGCGGTGGCTGGCGTAGTAGTGGTGCTTGATGTGGGTGAAGTCCACCGTCTCGGCAATCCCGGGCCACTGGTAAATCTCCCGCAGCCAGTTCGACAGGTTCGGATAATCCGCAATCCGGCGCAGGTTGCACTTGAAGTGCCCGTAGTACACCGCATCGAAGCGAATCAGCGTGGTGAACAGGCGGATGTCCGCTTCGGTCAGGTACTCGCCCGCCAGATAGCGGTTGGCGCCCAGCAGCAGCTCCAGTCGGTCCAGTTCGGCAAACACCTCATCGAACGCTTCTTCATAAGCCTGTTGCGACGTGGCAAACCCGGCGCGGTATACGCCATTGTTCACCGCCGGATAAATCCGCTCGTTCAATGCGTCTATATCTGCGCGTAGCGGCGCCGGGTAGAAGTCCAGGTCGTTACCGGTCAAATCGTCGAAGGCACCATTGAACATGCGGATGATTTCCGATGATTCATTGTTGACGATGCGTTTGAGCTGTTGGTCCCACAGTACCGGTACGGTGACTCGGCCGGTGTAGTCCGCAGTGTCGGCGGTGTAGCGCTGGTGCATGAAGTCGAAATGATCGAGCTTGTCGCCGGTGGAACCCAGGTTCCGCTCGAAGGTCCAGCCGTTTTCCAGCATCAACCAACTGACCACCGAAACGTCGATGAGTTTTTCGAGGCCTTTGAGTTTACGCAGGATCAGCGTTCGATGGGCCCACGGACAGGCCAGGGACACGTACAGGTGATATCGCCCGGGTTCGGCCGCAAAACCACCGACGCCGCTCGGTCCCGGCTTGCCGTCTGCGGTCAGCCAGTTGCGACGCTGCGCCTGTTCACGCTGGAACGCGCCGTCCTTGCTGCTTTCGTACCACTTGTCCTGCCAGCGGCCATCCACTAACAAACCCATGTTCAAGACTCCCGAAACCGATAATCGTTGGGGTTGAGTCTATTCCGATGAGTTCGAACAAAAAGCGCAAAGATCGGGCGCGAATGATCGGTTAAATCGATTTATTGCGAGCGGCCCAGTATTGCTCGGCGGTTTCGAAGGCTTGTTCGCGGTTCTGTCCGAGGCCACGCAGTGCCAGGGCCATGGTCGAAATCAAGGCCATTTGCGGGTAGCTGTCTACCACGTCACCACGCCACACCGCTTTCAAATGTTCAGGTTCAAGCGAGGCGGGTTTGACGTGACGCTGCGCGGACAACTGCGGCCATTCCTCATCCCAGCTCGCACCGCCGGTGGTGCCGTACAGGTGGCTGTCGGCGTCCGGGTTGATCTCGATTTCGCCGCCATCGCCCTTGATCACGATGGCGGTATCACCGAGCAGCCCGCTGGCATCGCGATGAACGGCCTGATAGCCGGGGTGGAAAATGCTCTGCAGGCCGCAACGCGCGCCCAGCGGATTGAGAATCCGCGTCAGCGAGTGGATCGGCGAGCGCAGGCCGAGGGTGTTGCGCAGGTCGATCATCCGTTGCAGCTGCGGTGCCCAGTCCACCAGCGGCATGAAGGCCAGGCCGCCGTTATCCAGCGCCGAGCCGACCTGTTGCCAATTGCGGCACAGCGGGATGTTCAATTCGCCCAGCAGTTGCTCGGTGTACAGGCGACCGGCCGTGTGGGCGCCGCCGCCGTGCATGAATATCCGCACGCCGTTCTGTGCCAGGCACTTGGCCGCCAACAGATACCACGGCAAGTGCCGCTTCTTGCCGGCGTAGGTCGGCCAATCCAGGTCTACCGCCAGTGCCGGAGGATTCAGGCGTTCGCGCAATGCCTCGGTGAAGCCCGCCATCTCCTCTGCGCTTTCTTCCTTGTGCCGCAACAGCATCAGGAAGGCGCCGAGCTGGGTTTGCTCGATCTTTTCATCGAGCACCATGCCCATGGCCTCGCGAGCCTCGGCCCGGGTCAGGTCACGGGCGCCGCGTTTGCCTTTGCCAAGGATCCGCACGAATTGGGCGAACGGATGCTCGGCAGGCGTTTCGAGTGTCAGTGCTGGGTAGTCGGTCATAAGCAATTCGTCGGTTTGGGCAGGCCCGCCAGTTTCGCGGCGAGTTTGGCGGGAGTGCCTTTGAACAGTCGGTTCAGGTGCAGGCTGTTGCCTTTTTCCGGGCCGAGTTTCAGGGCGGTGTACTTGATCAACGGGCGGGTGGCCGGTGACAGCTGGAATTCGGCGTAGAAGCTGCGCAGCAGTTCGAGGACTTCCCAGTGTTCGGGCGTCAACTCGATGTCTTCGGCAGCCGCCAGGGCACTGGCCACATCGGCGGACCAGTCACTGAGTTCCACCAGGAAACCGTCCTTGTCCAGCTCGATGGCGCGGGCGCCGACCGTCAATGCATTCATAGCCAACTGTTGACCTTGTCGTAGTGAATCGACAGTTCGACGAAGGCCGGGTAATCGATGGCCAAGGCCCAGTCTGGAACCGCAAGCGCACGGGCCTGGGCATCTTCGGCCAGGACGAACAGCTTCAGGCCACGGGCGCTGAGCGCAGTGAACGGCGCAGTGCCGGGCTGTAACGCATAGGCCGCATCACCGGACAGCAGCAAGCCGTCGTTGGCGCCGATCACGCGCAGGCAACTGGTCAGGCGTTCGTCGCCGAACGGGGAATGAGACAACACATGCAAAGTCGACATCAGAGAGTGATCACCTGGTCGTAACGGTCAATGAGGGCGGTGATTTCGTGGGCGGTCAATACCCGGGCTTCTTCCAGCGACAGTCCATTCGGATCCAGGCCGCGCTGGCTGATGCTGTCGCCGCAGGCGAACAGTTCCTCGACACCGAACATCGGCAGGGCTTGCAGGTTGGCGCTCAGGTCTTTCTGCTGAAGGGCCTTGGCGTCCTGTTTCGCGGCCAGCTGGAACACGCCGTCATCGAGAAACAACAGGCCAATCGGCAGATCGAAGGCGCCCCCGGCCAGTACGATATCCAGCGCTTCCCGCGCGCCCGGGCCGGACCATGGCGACTGACGGCTGATGATCAACAAGGATTTGGCCATGTCATGCGCCTCCGAAACAGATCAGGCGGTCGGCATCCTGCGCCGCGTCATGCAATTGGCCGAGGCCGGACAATTCCCACGGCGCACCGACGGCAACGGCCTCGCGCTGATAGCGCCTGGCTTCTTCCTCGTTCAGCACGCCACGACGCAGGGCTGCGGCGATGCACACCACGCCATCAAGCTGATGGTCGCTGACAAAGGTGCGCCATTGCCTGGGCAAGTCCGGTTCATCCTGAGGCGTGACCACGCTGGCGGACGCGTTGTAGACGCCGTCCTGATAGAAAAACAGCCGGACAATCTCGTGCCCGCCGGCCAGCGCCGCTTGGGCGAACAGCAGGGCGCGGCGCGAGGAGGGCGCATGGGCGGCGGAAAACACGGCGATGGCGAACTTCATGACGGACTCGATCAGCGAAACTGCGGCCATGATAATGCTTTATCGGCGGGGCGGCGAAGAGCGTTTACTCGTAGACCGTGTCGCCCCCTTCGCAAGCAATGTAAATGTCGGATCCGATCACTCGGTCAGCGCGGCATATACCCCAACTGCCAGCGCCGCGGGATCTTCAACGACAACACCCCGAGCCCTGCAGCCAGCAGGCCACTGGCAAACAACGCCTTGAGCCCCAAGTGATGTTCCAGCACGGCACCGAGTACCGCGCCGGCGAACATGCCGGTCCAGGGGATCAGTTGCACGCGCCAGCCATTACGGCGCTCGCCGAGTATCCAGCGGCCCAGTCCGCGGCCGAAACGCGACAGGGCGCCGGTGACGTACGTCAGGCCAACCGGCAGGCCGTTCACTTCTTCCACCGCGGCATTGAGCATGCCCATTGCGATGATCGCCGCCAGCAGGGCCGGCAGTTGCGCGTCATAGGGCCAGGCCGCGGCGGCGCACAGCAGGGTGGCGATGCACAGCAGCAGCGGCAGGGCCCGGCGGCCACCTAGCCGGCTGACGATAATGCCCAGCGCGTTGCCGACGATGAAGGTGGCGACGAGGATCACCAGGCGCAGGGTCAACCCAAGGTCGCCAGCACTGATGGCGACCGCCATCCGGGTGGTATTGCCGCTCATGAACGAGACGAAGTCGCCGCTGGCCATGAAGCCGATGGCGTCGGTCATGCCGGCGAGTACCGAGAGCATGGCCACCAGGCTCAAGCCTATACGCCCGCGCCATTTCTGCGTGTGCAAGTGACCGGGGCTGGCGTGGGTCCTGGTGGTGTTGGGCAGCATCGGTGATGGTTTTCCTGAACAGTGCTTAGGGTTTTATCCCATTCAACTCGCAATATTCCAGCCAGTCCATGCCGGCCATTTCCGCCACTTCCCGGTGCACTTCCAGGCGCTGCGCTTCGTAGTCCAGGGGCGTGGCGGCGGTTAACTGCAACGTCAGTTCCCAAGCGAACAACTTTTGCCGTTCTGCTTCAGCTTCAAACGCTTCGTGCAGTCGTTCCTCGCGATACTGTGCCGCCGTTTCGCCCTTGGCCTGAGCCAACAGCGGGTTGAGGTGGTCGAGTTCTTCGCGCAACCCGGGGCGTTCGTCGAGAAACCTTTTCAGTGCCAGCTCGTGTTGTTGTTCGGTTGCCGCCATGGTCGCTCCTTGAGTGGGGGTTACGAAGACTGCTTCTTGCTGGCCTTGGCCGCTGCCGCCAGGCATTCGAGGGCAAACTGTTCGGTGTAGGTCATCTGGATTGGCGTGGTTTCGCCTTTGACGGTTCTTTCGCCGTCGAGGATGTAGCGAATCCGCTTGTCGGTGACGCCGATTCGCTTGGCGATCCAGGAAGGCGTCTGTCCGATCTGGCTGATCAGCTTGTCGGCATATTCAGTGCTCGGTTTGTAGAACTCGGCATTAGGTGTCATTAGATTTCCAGTCATGGGCAGCGATGCTGCGTTATTGGCGCGACAGGGTGCGCGAATCGTTGCGCGCTGTCGCGGTATAAATGCAGTAAAGCAGAACGATACGGGCTGCCGGGGTGATAAAGTCCGCTTTTTCCTGATGAGTGAATGCAATGCGAATTCTGATGGTGGCGCTGGCCGTAACGTTGCTGGCTGGATGCGCTGGCTCGGCAATGAACGATGCCCGCACCAAGGCCCCGTACAAGACCCTGAACTCGGAAAAACCGGCAAAAGACGTTGCCCAGTGCGTGCAGTTCTCCTGGCAGGACGAGGCCGTGTTCGGCGTCGATGCCGCTGCCTATCTGCAACCGGGGGAGAAGGGCGGTACGACCGTCTACACCCGCTCGGCGGAGTCCTTCGTTGACGTGACCAGCGATGCCTCGGGCACGGTGTTGAACTACTACGCACAGCAGGATGATTTCGTGGCCAAGCGCCGGCTGGCGGCGTTGGCGACTTGCCTTTGATCTGACGCTGTTCCCCCTGTAGGAGCGAGCTTGCTCGCGAAAAAAATCGGAACGCCGCGGGGTGTCAGGCATCCAGCGTTTTCGTTGACGACCATCGCGAGCAAGCTCGCTCCTACAGGGGCGGTATGGATCAGTAGTTCAAGCGTTTCTGGAAGAAGAAGTGCTTGTGGCCCGGCGGGTAATCGGCAATGTGCCCGATCTCGCTGTAGCCGCATTTCTTGTAGAACCCAGGCGCCTGGAATTCAAAGGTGTCGAGCCACAGCCCGACGCAGCGCCGTTCCCGCGCCAGGTCCTCGGCCATCCGCATCAGTTTCGAACCCAGGCCCTGTCCCCGCGCCTGTTCCGGCACCACCAGCAAGTCGATGTACAGCCACTGGTAAAACAATCGGCCATGCAGGCCGCCGAGGATCTCGTCGTTGTCGTCGCGCACCAGCAAGGCGATGTGCTCAGGCACGTTACCTTCGGCCTTCGAGCCGTTGTAGGCGCGAAGCGGTTTGAGGATGGCCTGGCGTTGTTCTTCCGTGGGGTTTGGCGTCAGTTCGATACGCAGGTTCATGGCTATATCCTTATGGCATTGAAGCCGCAGCCTATCCCGGTTGCAGCGATTGTTCCATCCCCCGAAAAGTTGAGCCGTCGCCAACGCGCAGCTTGCTTGAGGGAGCACGCGCTGATCTTTTTCACTTAACATGTGCACCCTCAGACCAATAACAGGATGTGTTGTCATGTCGAACACGGCCGAACGGGTCAACATCGTCGAGTCTCAGGTGTTGTCCCACGACTGGTACCTGCTCAAGAAAATCACCTTCGATTACCAACGCAACAATGGCGTGTGGCAACGCCAGACCCGGGAAGTCTATGACCGTGGCAATGGTGCGGCGATTCTCCTGTACAACCGCGAAAAGCGAACCGTGGTACTGACCCGGCAATTTCGCCTGCCGGTGTTCGTCAACGGTCACGACGGGCTGTTGATCGAAGTGGCAGCGGGGCTGCTGGAAGGCGCGGCGCCTGAAGACCGCATCCGCGATGAAGCGGAGGAAGAGACGGGGTATCGCGTGCACCATGTGCAGAAGGTATTCGAGGCGTACATGAGCCCGGGATCGGTGACGGAAAAGTTGCACTTCTTCATTGCCGAATACGACGCGAAGTCGAAGGTCAGCGACGGCGGCGGGCTGGAGGCGGAAACCGAGGAGCTGGAAGTGCTGGAGTGGGCGTTCGAGGACGCGCTCCAAGCGTTCTACCGCGGTGAGATCTGCGATGCCAAGACCATCATGCTGTTGCAGTATGCGGCGATGAAAAACCTCTTCGCCCAGGCATGATCAAAAGCCTGGCAGGCGTGCCGTGCCGGGCCATTGCCCACCTTCCAGCGTCAGCAACAACTCCTTCGCCTCAAGCCCACCGGCAAACCCGGTGAGCTTGCCCGACGCGCCTATCACCCGGTGACACGGTGCCACGATCGAAATCGGGTTCTTGCCATTCGCCGCACCCACGGCCCTGACTGCCGTCGGGTTGCCGATCTGTTCGGCGATCTCGCTGTAGCTGCGGGTCTCGCCGAACGGGATGGTCAGCAGTGCCGACCAGACCTTCTTTTGAAATTCCGTGCCGGCAAAATCCAGTTCCAGTTCGAAGCGGTCGCGGGTGCCGGAAAAATATTCGCGCAACTGCGCAGCCGTGCGCAGCAGGATCGGGTTGTCCGGCGCTTCGCTCATCGGACCGAGGCGCACCCGGCCGGGTTTGTCGTTTTCCCAGAGGATGGCCGCCAGTCGTGAACCGTTCGCGACCAGCTTCAACTGGCCGACCGGGGAAGCCACGGTGATGCAGGTATAGGTCATGTCAGGGCTCGCGCGAAATTGCTGAACAGGCGTTAAGGATACTGTCTCGACGGGGAGGCGCAATACGTAATCCCGACCATACTTGGCTACGGCTTTTGAAGCGTTTTCCTACGAAATAACAAGAAGAGACCGACTCATGAAGTACGAACCTTTTGCCAAATCGCTGATTACGACCGCATTGGCACTCAGCTGCCTGACCGCCCATGCCGCCTCCGTGGCCCCGGCTACCGGGGAAAACGGCATGGTGGTCACGGCCCAGCACCTGGCCAGCCATGTGGGCGTGGATGTGCTCAAGAACGGCGGCAACGCCGTCGATGCGGCGGTCGCGGTCGGCTATGCGCTGGCGGTGGTCTACCCCGCGGCCGGCAACCTCGGTGGCGGCGGTTTCATGACCATTCAACTGGCGGACGGGCGCAAGACCTTTCTCGACTTCCGTGAAAAAGCGCCGCTGGCCGCAACCGCCAACATGTACCTGGACAAGGAGGGCAACGTCGTTCCCGATTTGAGTACCCGTGGCCACTTGGCCGTGGGTGTGCCGGGCACCGTTTCGGGCATGGAGCTGGCGCTGTCCAAGTACGGCACCAAACCGCGCAAGGAAATCATCGCCCCGGCCATCAAGCTCGCTGAAGACGGTTTTGTGCTCGAGCAGGGCGACGTCGATCTGCTGGACTACGCCACCGACATGTTCAAGAAGGACATCAAGGATTCCGGCTCGATCTTCCTCAGCAACGGCGAACCGATGCAGGTCGGCCAGAAACTGGTGCAGAAGGACCTGAGCAAGACCTTGCGGGAGATCTCCGAGAAAGGCGCCGACGGTTTCTATAAGGGGTGGGTGGCCGACGCCATCGTCACCTCCAGCCAGGCCAACAAAGGCATCATCACCCAGGCCGACCTCGACAAATACAAGACCCGCGAACTGGCGCCCATCGAGTGCGACTACCGTGGCTACCACGTGGTCTCGGCACCGCCGCCGAGCTCCGGTGGCGTGGTGATCTGCGAGATCATGAACATCCTCGAAGGCTATCCGATGAAGGACCTGGGCTATCACTCGGCCCAGGGCATGCACTACCAGATCGAGGCGATGCGCCACGCCTATGTGGACCGCAACAGCTACCTCGGCGACCCGGATTTCGTGAAGAACCCGATTGCCCACCTGCTGGATAAAAACTACGCAACCAAGCTGCGCGAAGCGATCAAGCCACAAAAGGCCGCGGTATCCAGCGAACTCAAACCCGGTGTAGCGCCCCATGAAGGCAACAACACCACGCATTACTCCATCGTCGACAAATGGGGCAACGCGGTGTCGGTGACCTACACCCTTAACGACTGGTTCGGCGCTGGCGTGATGGCGAGCAAGACCGGGGTCATCCTCAACGACGAAATGGACGACTTCACCTCGAAAATCGGCGTGCCGAACATGTACGGCCTGGTGCAGGGCGAGGCCAATGCCATCGCACCCGGCAAGGCGCCGCTGTCGTCCATGAGCCCGACCATCGTCACCAAGGACGGCAAAGTGGTGATGGTGGTCGGCACTCCGGGGGGCAGCCGCATCATCACCGCGACCTTGCTGACCATGCTCAACGTGATCGACTACGGCATGAACATCCAGGAAGCGGTGGATGCGCCGCGTTTCCACCAACAGTGGCTGCCGGAGCAGACCAACCTGGAAGCCTTCACCACCAGCCCGGACACGGTGAAAATCCTCGAAAGCTGGGGGCACAAGTTTACCGGTCCGCAGGACGCCAACCACCTGGCGGCGATCCTGGTCGGCGCGCCATCCCTGGGTGGCAAACCGGTAGGCAAGAACCGTTTCTACGGGGCCAACGATCCTCGGCGCAATACCGGGTTGTCGCTGGGTTATTGAGGGTTGTGTCTGGAGGGGGACGGGCTTATGTTCGTCCCCTGATCCCTCGACATATCAAGGAAGGAAATCATGACCACTGCGTTATTAATCATCGACGTCCAGCAGGCTTTGTGTTCCGGTGAGTACGAATGCTTCGAGATTGGGCGGGTCATCAACACCATCAATGACCTTTCTACCCGGGCGCGCAAGGCCGGTGTTCCGGTGGTGCTGATCCAGCACGAAGAAGAGGGTGATCTGTTGAAACACGGTGCCCCAGGCTGGCAACTGGCCGAAGGGCTGGAAACCTCGCCCAGGGATCATCGCGTGCGCAAGACCACTGGCGATTCGTTCTATCAGACCAACCTGCAACGGTTGTTGCCGGTACAGGACTTCGAAAGGCTGGTCATCTGCGGCCTGCAAACCGATTACTGTGTGAATGCAACCCTGCGTCAGGCGCATCAAATGGGGTATGACGTGGTGCTGGCCGCCGACGCGCATTCCACCATCGACAATGGCAATACCACTGCCGAAGACATCATTGCCCAGCACAACAAGGATTGGGCCGACCTGAGCGGTTCGGTGGCGCGGATCGATGTGGTCCCGGCTGCTGAAATCTGCTTCTGATAACACCATTGCGCCACCCTTGTAGGAGCGAGCAAGCTCGCTCCTACAAGGGTGAACCGAAAATCTCGATCAGCTCGTTCAGGAACGCACTCACCAGGTCCCGCTGCCGAGATGAATGCCGCACCGCCGCATGAAAACTCACCTCATAGCGCAGCAGATCCGGGTTCAGCGGGTGCAACTGCCCCAGCTGTTCATGCCGGGTTGCGTAGTGCTGTGGCAGAAACCCCAGGTGCTGGCCGGACAGGATCAGCAGGGCCGCGCCGTCCATGCTGTCGGTGAGTACGGTCAGGCGTTCGATGGAGGTGGGGGCCGGCATTTCCGGCAGCGGATGGCTCGGCCAGACCCAGTCAAACCCGCTGACATCTTCGCGGGTCAGCGCGCCGACCTGGTCGAACAGCGGATGGGAAGGCGCGCAATAGGCAATCTGGGTTTCCGGGAACAGCGGGAAATAATCGATGTTGGGCAAGCGGTGCCAGAAGTAACCGATGGCCAGGTCGATATGGCCGTTGATGATTTTTTCTTCCAGCAGGGACGACGACAGCTCGGTGAAGTGGAAGTACAGCCCTTCGTGCCGGGCCCGCAAACGGGCAATGGCCTGGCCGATTTTCCTGTTCGCCACCGGGTCGATTTGCCCTAGCAAACCGATGTTGATATTGCCCGAGACTTTGCGGTTGATGTGCTGCACTTCAACCCGGAAACCCTCGGCCGCCGCCAACAGGCGTCGGGCTGCTTCGATGAACTGAGTGCCTTTGGGCGTGACCGAAAAACCGCCGCGTCCGCGTTCGCACAGGCGGAAGCCAACCCGCGCTTCCAGCGTCGCCAGTTGCGCGCTGATCGTGGGTTGCGTGGTGTTGAGGGCGGTTTGTGCCGCCGAAATGCCGCCCGCTTCGACGACGGTCAGAAATACCCGGATCAGACGCAGATCCAGCTCCGTTACAGTTCCCAGCATGGGGACTCCCGATTTTCGCTTACATAGATGTCGATCTATGTGAACAGTGTGCCTGCGATATTTTACTGCCCGGACTCACGCCCTACATTGCCGTGAAACCAGCGTCATCGTCAGCTTTTTCTGGAGTTTCACCCGAACCGGACGTCGTAGCGAGCGCTGTACCCACAAAAACAACAAACAACAGCATAGGAACAATCGTATGTCAGGTTCCCCAGTGTCTGCGCACGCCGCCGAGGCGAGCGGCGGGTTGGCCATCGAAGGCCATTCCATCGACTACATCCCGGAAAACGAACGCCACGCCAAACTCAGCAGTCAGGGACCCTTCTGGTTTCTCGGCAATTTCCACTTCTTCACCATCTCCATCGGCTTTGTCGGCCCCAGCCTCGGTCTGTCCGCTCTGTGGACCATGCTCGCCGGTGCCCTGGGCATCATGTTCGGCACCATCTTCATGGCGTTTCACGGCTCCCAGGGGCCGGAAATGGGCCTGCCGCAGATGATCCAGTCCCGCGCCCAGTTCGGCTATCGCGGGGTGATCCTGGCGTTGATGGCGACGATGTTTGTGTTCGTCGGTTTCAACGTGGTGAACATCTCGCTGATCATGAACGGCCTTGAACATGTGTTCGGCATCGACCCGACCATCGTCGCCGTGGCCGTGGTGCTGATCGGCGCGCTGTTGTCGATCTACGGCCACGACCTGATGCACAAGGCCTTCAAGTGGGCCTTGCTGGCGACCTTGCCGCTGTACGCACTGGTGACCATCGCCCTGATGTTCGGTGCGGGTCAGGAAGGCGTCACGCCGGCGACCGACCTGGGCTTCAACTGGGTGGCCTTCGCCACGTTGTTCGCCATCGGTGCCAGCTACAACATTTCCTATGCGCCCTACGTGTCCGACTATTCCCGTTACCTGCCGAAAAACACCAGCCGACCAAAACTGATCGCGGCGGTGTTCATCGGTGCCTCGTTGTCGGGCAGCTGGATGATCGGCCTCGGTGCCTGGCTGGCGCAGCAATTGAAAGCGGCGGATGCGCTGGTGGCGCTGAATCAGGTCGGTTCCTCGATGGTCCCGGGGCTGGGCAATTTGCTGGTGATCGTCTCGGTGGCGGGCTTCCTGCCGATCATCGCGCTCAACACCTACAGCGCCATGCTGACGCTGCTGACCGGCGTCGACTCGATCAGGAAAATAACCCCGACACCCCGCGCCCGTGTGCTGTCGATCAGTGTGATCAGCGTCATCCTGTTGACCTGCGTGCTGTCGATCAAAGGTGACGGCATCGCTCTGCTGAACACCTTCCTGGTGTTGTTGCTGTACTTCCTCGTGCCGTGGACCGCCGTCAACCTGGTGGACTACTTCTTCGTGCGCAAGGGCCGTTATGCGATCCCGCATTTCTTCACGCCAAACGGCATCTACGGCGCCTGGCAATTTCGCGGCATCGTTTCGTACCTGATCGGCTTCGCCGCCATGGTGCCGTTCTTCTACATCTTCGACGCAGCGGCCAACAAGGAAGTGTTCGTCGGCCCGCTGGCGCGGATGCTGGAAGGCGTGGACATCGCCTGGCTGGTGGGCCTTGTGGTGTCGGGGTTGACCTATTACGTCCTCAGTCGCTCGATTGATCTGGCCGCCGAGCGCCGGGTGATCGACGCGCTGAGTGAAAGCGACATCGTCGCCATGACCCATTCATCTGCGGAGGCAGTGCGTTGAACAACGCTAAAAATACCGTGGTCGCCTGCTGCCAACTGGCGCCGAAAATAGGCGACCTGGTCTACAACCGCACGCTCACCGAACGCGCGATTCGCCAGGCAGCCTTTCAGGGCGCGCAAGTCGTCGTGCTGCCCGAGCTGGTACAGAGCGGTTATCTGTTTGCCGACCGCTTTGAGGCGCTCGGCCTGGCGGAAACCGTTGAGGGGCCGACCTTGCACCTGTGGCAGGCCCTGGCCCGTGAGCTGAACCTGGTGATCGTCGGCGGATTCTGCGAGCGCTTGCCCGGTGATGAGCTGGCCAACAGCGCGGCGATGATCGACGCCAATGGCCTGCGCGCGGTGTACCGCAAGGCACATCTGTGGGATGCCGAGAAGGACATTTTCACCGCCGGCGATGCTGCACCGCCAGTGGTCGAGACGGTGCACGGACGGCTCGGCATGCTGATTTGCTACGACCTGGAGTTCCCCGAGTGGGTGCGTCTTCCGGCGTTGGCCGGGGCCGATCTGTTGTGCGCGCCGGTCAACTGGCCCGACGGTCCGCGACCGCAGACCGAGCGCCCGGCCGAAGTGCTGCGGGTGCAGGCCAATGCCTCGGTGAACCGCATGTTCATTGCGGCATGCGATCGCTATGGCCATGAACGTGGGGTTGGCTGGGTGCAAGGATCGGTGATCGTCGATGCCGACGGTTACCCCTTGGCGGGGCCAGCGGAGCAGGGCGGCGAGCAGTTGTTGCTGGCCACCCTGAATCTCGCCGAGGCGCGCAACAAGCGCATCAGTGCGCGCAATGACCTGCATGGGGACCGGCGGCCGCAGTTGTACGGCTGAGCGGCTGTTTGTAACTGCTGATGCCACGGCGAACTGGACGCCATTCCCGGCGCTATGGCATCGTCCCGGCAACAGACCATGCAGTGAACGGGATCGCCATGATGGAGGAGGGGAACAAGGTCGGCGCCGACGGGTCGTTGGCCACGCTGAAGGCGTTCAATCATTGCGTATTGCACCTGGGGCGGCTGGCGCGGGAGAGCGGGGCGTCGCGGTTCATCGCCGATGGCCTGCAGGCATTCGGTCAGCTGGTGCCCTTCGCATCTGCCTGGTGGGGCGAAATGTCTGCACCAGGTCCTGAGGTGCCCATGCAAAGCTGGATGCATGGCAGCATCAATCTTCCTGAGTCCTTTGCCGCCGAATGGCATCCGGTGGCGGCCAACGATCAGTTCTCCTACGCCACGCTCAATCGTCCCGGTGAGGTGGTGTGCGACACGGGTTTCAACGACCCTTGCGAGGCGGTAAATGATTTCGCCCGGCGCTTCGATCTCTATCACTTGATGAGCATCACCTACGAATTGCCCGAAAGCGGCCTGATGTTTTTCGTCTGCCTCTACCGGGGGCAGGATGAACAGGCGTTCGAGGAGAACGAAGCCGAGCTGTTTTTGGCGTTCTGCGATCACCTGTTCCAGCTGTGGCGGTTTCAGGTGCAGGACATGATTCGCTTCGACAGCGAAAACGGCGCGAGTGATTTTGGCGTCGCGCGCATGGACGGCAGCCTGCTGTATGTCGGCGCCAGGTTGTGCGTCGCCATCCAGCGCGAACTGCCCGGCTGGAGCGGTTCCACGCTGCCACCGGAGGTGATCGCGCAATTGTCCAAAGCCCCCTGCGTGATCCGTCTGGGCCGCTGCGCCCTGACCCTGAGCCCCAACGCCGAACACGTCATCCTGTCCCTCGAAGCCCCCTCGGGTGGGGACGGTCTGGCGCCACGGGAGCGCACGGCGGCGATGCTGTTCGCCGCCGGTCATTCCTACAAAGAGATCGCGAAAATCCTCGCCCTGAGCCCCGCGACCGTGCGCACCTATTTGCGTAACTGCTACTTGCAGCTCGGCGTGAAAAGCAAGGTGGAGCTGGGTTCCGTCCTGCGTTCGCCGGGTGCGCTGGCGGAGTCCGCGCGCCGGGACTGATCCCGGCCGTTTCAATTATTTGCCTGACCCCTCCTCATTTGCGGAGGTCCATTCGCGCCCTGCGCCCTATAGGGTAGGCCCTGTCTATACAAGGGCTTGCGCAGTCGCTTCGGGCCGCTTCAAAACAATAAGAACAGGGGTGAGGCATTTGAGACTTTCCAGGTTGTTCATCGCCGTTGCATCGACAACGGCGTTTTCCTGCATGGCGTTGGGCGCGACGCCCGCCGATACGGTCATGCGTAATGGCTACATCTATACCGTCGATGGCCAGGATTCCGTGCAGCAGGCCATCGCCATTGCGGGTGGCAAGATCATCTATGTCGGCAGCGATGCCGGGGTCGGTGGCTACATCGGCAAGCAAACCCAACTGATCGACCTGGCCGGACGCATGCTGATGCCGGGCTTCGTCGATGCGCACATGCACCCGGGGGATGGCGGTCGCGCCATGACCTTGTGCGACCTGAAATACCAGACCATGACCCGCGCGCAGTTTCAGGCAAGCATCCAGGCCTGTCTCGATGCCGAAAAGGACAAGGGCCCGGACGTGTGGCTGGAAGTCGGCAGCTGGGATCGCATGGGCATGACCGGGCTCGACGGCGACGCCGACAAGTCGACCCTGGACGCGCTCAAGACCAAGCGCCCGATCCAGGTGCGCTCCACCGACTTCCACACCGTGCTGACCAACTCTCGCGGTCTTGAACTGGCCGGGATCAACAAGCACACCGTCGATCCGGAAGACGGCAAATACCGACGTGACAGTGCCGGCAACCCGAACGGCATCTGTGAAGATGGCGCCGCCGAATCGTTGGCCGCTGTGGTGCCGCCCGCGACCGACGCGGAAAAACTCAATCAGGTTCGCGCAGCCCTCGACGCCATGCGCCAGCAAGGCATCACCAGTTTCTTCGATGCACTGTCCGGCCCGGAAAACGGCAAAGCCTTCACCCGCCTGCAACAGTCCGGCGAGCTGACCGCCCGGGCCTTGCTGTCGATCAAGCTGGACCCGGCCGCCGCTGCCGCCGACCCGGTTAAAACCATCGCCGAGGCCAAGGCCTTGGCCAGCACTTACGACCAGGGCGAAGTGAAAGTCATGCCGGGCGTGAACATGCGCCACGTCAAACTGTTCATGGACGGCATCATCAATGCCCCGGCGGACACCGGCGCCATGTTGACGCCGTATCTGCACAACAGCGGCACCGATCAGGCACCGAAGTGGACGCCGGGCAAAAACCTGGGCGAGCTGTACTTCCCGCCGCAGGTGCTCAAGCCGCTGTTGCTGCAAGCGGTCAAGGCCGGTTTCGATCCGCACCTGCATGCCACCGGCGAGCGCGCGGTACGGGACGCGCTGGACAGCGTCGCCTACGTGCGTCAGCAACTGCCCGGTCAAGACTTCCGCCCGGCCATCGCTCACGCCGAATCAGTCGATCCTGCCGACTATTCACGTTTCAAGGCCCTGGACGTCACGGCCACCATGTCGTTCCAGTGGGCGCAGCAGGCACCGTCCACGGTCGACGGCACCAGTGATCACCTTGGCGCCGAACGATTCGAACGCATGGAACCCTCGGGCAGCATCGCCCATGCCGGCGGTCGCGTGGCGTTTGGCAGCGATTGGCCGGTCGATCCCCTCGATGAGTTCCTGGCGCTGAAAGTCGGTGTCACCCGTTCCGGCGACCCCACCAACCCGCACAGTTATGGCCCCAAGTACGCCGGGCGACTCAATGCCGATCCGGCGCTGTCCCGTGCCGAAGTGCTGCGCAGCATCACCCTCAATGCCGCCGAACAGCTGAAGCTGGACGCCGTGGTGGGTTCGGTCGAAGTCGGCAAGTTCGCTGACCTGATCGTACTCGACAAGAACTTCATGCAGTTGCCCGAGGAGGAACTGGGGCGCAACGACGTGCTGCTGACGCTGGTCGGCGGCAAGGTCGTATGGGCCAGGGCGCCGTTCCTCGGGCTGGCGCCACAGGTGGTTTCCCAAGTCGTCAGTTCCCGATCCGTCCAATAAAAACCAGAGAGCGTTCCGATGCGATTCATTCCAAACCTGTTGGCCGCCGCGCTGGCCTTGTCCTCGCTACAAGCCATGGCCGCCGCCGACCTGGTGTTGTTCAACGGCAAGGTCTTTACCGCCGAACCTGGCCAGGCTCTGGTGCAAGCGGTGGCCGTGCAGGACGGCAAGATTCTGAAAGTCGGCAGCGATGCCGAAATCAATGCCCTGGCCGATGCCGGGACCCAACGTATCGACCTGGCGGGCAAGGTGCTGATGCCTGGCATGATCGACACCCACAGCCACCCGGTGGTGGGGGCGTTCGACAGCATGAAGGCCAACCTGCTGGACGAAGTCAAACCGATGCCGGAGCTTGAACAGTGGCTGATTGAGGAAGACAAGGCAGGGCGTGCCCGGGCCGGCGATGTGATCAGCGTCGCCGGGGTCAGCTCGGCCTACTGGGAGAAAAGCCGTGAGCTGGGCAAGGTGTTCAATCAGGGACGCTGGGCCGATCAGCCGATTGTCTTCAGCGGCATCGACGGACACACCGGTTGGGCCAACAACGCGATGCTCAAGCGTCTGAACATCGACGCCGCACTGGTCAAAAGCCTGCCGGAGAAGGAGCGCGGTTACGTCGGCCATGAAGCGGACTTCACCCCCAATGGCTACTTTGCCGAATCCCGCTGGGACCTGGTGCGCAACGGCATTCCTGCGCCAAGCCCGGAGACCATGCTCAAAGCCGCGAAAGAGGCGGTGCGGGTCAACAACCAATACGGTATCACTGCGTGGATGGACGCTGCGGCGAACGGCGGCAGTGAAGATTCGCTGTTTGACTTCAAAGCCACAACGGAAACCGTCGGCGTACTGCCGCTGTACAAGGCGCTGGCGCAGAACGGCGAACTGAGTGCTCACGTTGCCGCGTTGATGGTCACCAACCCGAAGAGCAAACCCGCCGATCTGGAAGTGATCGCCACGGTGATGAAACAGTTCGAGGGCGTGCCGAACCTGACATTCCCCGGCATCAAGGTGTTTGTCGACGGCATTCTCGAGTTCCCGGGGCAAACCGCTGCGGTCATCGTGCCGTACAAGAACAGCCACAAGGACGGGCAACTGCTGACCGACCCGGCGCACTTCGGTGAACTGGTGGTGGCGGCGGAAAAGCGCGGCTGGATCGTGCACATGCATGCGGTCGGCGACCGTGCCGTGCGTGAGTCGCTCAACGGCGTGGCGTATGCACGCAAGCTCAACCCGACGCCGGTGCCGCACAGCATCGCCCACCTGCAACTGGTCAATCCCAAGGAGTTTCCGCGCTTCAAGCAGTTGGGCGTGATTGCCTCCATGCAGCTGCTGTGGGCCACCGGCGAGTCTTACACCGTCGAATTGGTCAAGCCCTACATCAGTGCCTTTGCCTACGGCTACCAGTATCCCGCGCGGTCCCTGCATAACGCCGGCGCGACGATTGCCGGTGGCAGCGACTGGCCGGTGTCCAGCCCGAATCCGTTCAACGCCATCGCCCAGGCCAGCACGCGCAAGGGGCCATTGGGCGTACTCAATGCCAAGGAGAGCATCGACCGCCAGACCATGTTCTACG
Organism: Pseudomonas sp. WT-JTC; assembly: GCF_056711565.1. Taxonomy (NCBI): domain Bacteria; kingdom Pseudomonadati; phylum Pseudomonadota; class Gammaproteobacteria; order Pseudomonadales; family Pseudomonadaceae; genus Pseudomonas; species Pseudomonas sp. WT-JTC. The sequence continues at coordinate 4,290,955 of NZ_CM160042.1, read as the reverse complement.
CCTACACCCTCAACGCCGCCAAAACCCTGCGCCTTGAGAAACAGATCGGTTCGCTGGCGCCGGGCAAGCAGGCCGACCTGATCATCCTCGACCGCGATGTGTTCAAGGTCAGCGATGACGAGCTGTTCGAAACCAAAGTCCTGAAAACCTTCTTCGCCGGCAAGCAGGTCTACGCCCCCGCGTCCTGACCTGCGCGCACCCCGACACACGTAAAAACCGCCAGCCCCTCGCAGCGCGAGGGGTATGGCATCGCCATGCCTGAAATTCCCCGTACGCCATAACAACAAGAGAATTGTATGAACGCATTTTCAGCATTGACCCTCGCTACGCTGGCTTTGGCTCCGTTGACCAGCCACGGCCTGGTCCTCAACGACGATTTCAGCCTGGACATGACCCTGGGCGTCGTCAGCGACTACCGTTCCCGCGGCATCTCGCAAAGCCTGGGCGATCCGGCCGTGCAGGGCGGCGCGACTCTGATGCACGGCAGCGGCCTGTACATCGGCGCCTGGACCTCCAGCGTGGATTTCGGCGGCGACTTCGATACCCGCCAGGAGCTTGAGTACTACGCCGGTTACTACTGGCAGGCCACGGACGCGATCAGCCTCGACCTGGGCTACATCAAGTACGACTACCCGAAGAATTCGGAATTCAACCTGAGCGAGATCTACGCCATTCTCGACGTCTATGGCGTGAAGCTCGGCGCCTATTACTCGAACGACACACCGAACGTTTTCGGTGAAGACCAGGACACGCTCTACACCTACGTCGGCTACAAGTTCACGCTGCCGGCCGAGGTCGGCCTGGAGCTGCGGGTGGGGCGCAATGACGTGAAAGACCCGGCCTTCTGGTCCGCCAACGGCGACAACCGCGAGGCTTACTACGAGTGGGAAGCCAGGCTGACCCGTGATTTCGTCGGCGTGACCTGGGGCCTGAGCTATGTCGACACCGACCTGACGAAAAGCGAGTGCAGTGGCTGGTACGGCTATGACGACCTGTGTTCGGTCACCGTCGTGGCGAGCGCCACCAAGACCTTCTAAGTTCTATCCCTGACAACAAAAACAGTTCCTCAAAGGAAACACCCTCATGAGTGCGCAACGCAGTCCGCTGATCGAGACCCGCTCGATTGATTTCATTCCCGAGGCTGAGCGTCACGGCAGTCTCTACAGCCAGTTCACCCTGTGGCTCGGCGCCAACCTGCAAATCACCGCCATCGTCACCGGCGCCCTCGCCGTGGTACTGGGCGGCGATGTGTTCTGGTCGCTGATCGGCTTGCTGGTCGGGCAGCTATTCGGCGGTGCGGTGGTGGCGCTGCACGCGGCGCAAGGGCCGAAGCTTGGGCTGCCGCAGATGATCTCCAGCCGAGTGCAGTTCGGGGTATATGGCGCGGCGATCCCGATCGTTCTGGTGTGCCTGATGTACCTCGGTTTCAGCGCCACCGGCGCGGTGCTGTCGGGGCAGGCGATTGCGCAGTTGATCAGTGTCAGCGACAGCGCCGGCATCCTGATTTTTGCGGCGAGCATCGCGTTCCTGACGATCTTCGGTTATCGGGTGATTCACCTGGTCGGGCGGGTGGCCAGCGTGCTGGGCATCATCGCGTTCGCCTACCTGTTCACCCGGTTGATGACCCTCAACGACATCGGCGTGCTGCTCGACAACCGGCATTTCGGCTGGAGCACCTTCCTGCTGGCGGTGTCGCTCTCGGCGTCCTGGCAGATCGCCTTCGGCCCTTATGTGGCGGACTACTCGCGCTACCTGCCGAGCAAGACTTCGTCGTGGAAAACCTTCGCCGCCGTCGGTCTAGGCACCGTATTGGGGGCTCAGGCTTCGATGGTGCTGGGGGTGTTCGCCGCCGCGTTGGCCGGGGCGAATTTCCGCGGGCATGAAGTGGCGACCATTGTCGGTCTGGGCAGTAGCGGTGTGATCGCGTCCTTGCTGTACCTGAGCATTGTGTTCGGCAAGGTCACGGTGTCCACCCTCAACGCCTACGGCAGCTTCATGTGCGTGGCGACCATCCTCAGCGGCTTTCGCCGTCATCTGGAAATCACTGCCCGCCAGCGCATGCTGTTCGTGCTGCTGATCGTCGCGGCGTCCACTGCGCTGGCGTTGCTCGGGCAGTACTCGTTCCTCAACTCGTTCAAGTACTTCATCCTGTTTTTGCTGACGTTCTTCACACCCTGGAGCGCGATCAACCTGGTGGATTACTACTTCATCAACAAGGAGCGTTACGACATCCCGGCGCTGTCCGACCCGAACGGGCGCTACGGTCGCTGGAACGTGCTGGGGATCAGCGTCTATGTGATCGGCGTGTTGATCCAGCTGCCCTTTGTCGATACCCATTTCTACTCCGGGCCGATGGTTGCGCAACTGGGCGGCGTGGATATTTCCTGGATCGTCGGGCTGTTGGTGCCGGGCGTGATCTATTACGCGCTGGCCAAACCGTCGATGAGTGCGGTGGCGGTTGAGCGGGGTTGATACCGGTAGCACCTATGGAAGTATTTGATTAACGCTTCGGTAGGCTCCAGCGCTCACGCAACTGTTCGTACTGCGCTTCGGGCAGTTGCACCAGCACCGGGGATTTGCCCGGGTCCAGCCAGTTGAACAACCGCGCGATATCCGCCGGGGCCATGGCGGTGCAGCCGCGAGTCGGCGCCGTGGGGCCGCGCCAGATGTGGAAGAAAATGCATGATCCGGCGGCGGGAGTGGCCAGGGTGTTGTGCCGGATGAATATGCCCTGGCGGTACAGGTCATCACTGCGGCGCATGCGTTCGGAACTGCTCCAGTCTCTTGCTACGGCCGAGCTGTCGACCAATTCGTTGTAGCGAGCTGACTGGCTGTCGTCCACGCATTCGATGGTCGCTGTCAGCGCCAGGTAGGGCAGGCGGGTTTCGGCTGAAGGTTCGTAGCCAAACGCCGTGCCCAGATCGAACACTCCAGCCGGGGCCTTGCCGTCGCCTTCCTGTTTGACCGGCCCTTCAGGTCGTCCGGGGTTGAGTTGGCCCTTGCCCCAGCCCATACCGTTCTTGCCGAGCACCACCGCAAAGGGGGCTTCGAATTTTTCAAAAGTCTGGCCGTGCCGTTCATAGCGCTGGGCAGTGGCCTGACTGTCATCCCAGCTTTTGCTGGTGACCACGATCAGTTGATCGCTGCCGTCGAGTCCTTGAGCCATTGCGGCCAGCGGAAAAATCGCCACCAACAGGGTCTTGAGGTGAATGTTCATGGCGCAAGCGGCGTGATGGGGAAGTCCATGACGTCCGGCTTCTGCGGATTCCCGCTGTACGTGAAGTGCCACCACTCGGCGGAGTAACCAACAAAACCTTCTTTGGCCATGGCCTGGGTAAGTCGCTGACGATTGGCCTTGGCCGTGGCGTTGATCAATGTCGAATCGGTGTGTGCACGCTCATCGAAGCAGTCAAAACCGGTGCCCATGTCGAGCGCACCGTCGTGCCAGCGCTGGCCGTAAGGCGCGGTGCAATCCACCGGCGTGGCCGCAGGTGTCCAGGTGTCGGCGGGCAGGGCGTCGGGGCCGGTCAGGGTCAGGTCGACGGTGTTGCCCCGGGAATGATTGGACACCCGGGCCACATAACCCAGGCGCCAGAAATCCTGCTTGTCGACCCGTGGATAGAACTCGGTCTTGAGCGGGTCACCGGGTTCGCTGGCAAAGCGGCCCATGTCCGCCACTGCACGGCTCGGGCGATAGCAATCGAACACCTTCAAACCGTAGCCCTCGGCTTCAAGCGCCGTTTGCACCCGGACCAGGGCGTTGGCGGCATCCGCCGACAGCAAGCATTCTGCCGCCTGGTAGCCGTCGAGCGGGTGCCCGGTAAAGTTGTGGGCGCTGGCGTAGCGAATGTCCTGCCCGATGCCCGGGGCAATGCTGCGCACATACACCATGTGCCCGGGTTTCGCCTCGTCGGCCATGCACGGCAGGGCAAGGCTCAGGCACAGCATCGACAGACAGGGTGAACGAAACATCGGGAACGGCTCCATGCATGACCAGTCACCATCATGATGGCTTGAAACCGTCTGCACCTCCATGAAGTTGTTGATCGGCGTGATAGGACGAACGCACCAGCGGCCCGGACGCCACGTTCCTGAAGCCCATGCGCGTGCCTTCCTCGGCGAACCAGGCAAAGGTGTCCGGGTGCACGAAGCGCTGCACCGGCAAGTGACTGCGCGAGGGCTGCAGGTACTGGCCGAGGGTCAGCATGTCGATATCGTGCTCGCGCATGCGCTGCATGACCTCGATGACTTCCTCGTCGGTCTCGCCCAGGCCCAGCATCAGGCCGGATTTGGTCGGTACGCGGGGCACGGCGAGCTTGAATTTTTGCAGCAGGTCCAGCGACCACTCGAAGTCCGAGCCCGGCCGCGCGGCCTTGTACAGGCGCGGTACGGTTTCCAGGTTGTGGTTGAACACATCCGGCGGCTCATCGGCGGTGATCGCCAGGGCCACGTCCATGCGTCCACGATAATCCGGCACCAGGGTTTCCAGTTGCACGCCGGGCGACAGCTTGCGGATCTCGCGCAGGCAATCGACAAAGTGCCGGGCACCGCCGTCGCGCAAATCGTCGCGGTCCACCGAAGTGATCACCACGTACTTCAGGCGCAGTTCGGCAATGGCCACGGCCAGGTTCATCGGTTCGTTAGCGTCCAGTGGCCTGGGCCGGCCATGGCCGACATCGCAGAACGGACAGCGCCGGGTGCAGATGTCGCCCATGATCATGAAGGTCGCGGTGCCACCGGAGAAACATTCACCGAGGTTCGGGCACGAGGCTTCTTCGCAGACGCTGTGCAGCTTGTGCTTGCGCAACAGTTGCTTGATCCGCTCGACCTCGGGAGAGACCGGCATGCGCACGCGAATCCAGTCGGGTTTGCGCGGGAACTCATCCGTGGGAATGATCTTCACCGGAATCCGCGCGACCTTTTGCGCGCCACGCAGTTTGGTGCCGACTTCCACTTTGGCCGGGCTGTTGCCGGCCGATTCGACAATGGCGTTCATGATGCTTTCCTTGTGCACAGACCTGTAGGAGCGAGCTTGCTCGCGATGGTCGCCAATGATTACGCGCGCATTCAGGATTAACGCGGTGCCTTTGGGTTCTTCGCGAGCAAGCTCGCTCCTACAGGGGGGTTGTGTTTGCTCAGTCGCGATAGACCGGGAAGTCCGCACACAGGGCGGCAGCCTGGCGGGCGACATTGGCCTCGATGTCGGCATCGCCGAGGTGATCGAGGATGTCGCAGATCCAGCCAGCCAGCGCAATGCTTTGCGCTTCCTTGAAGCCACGGCTGGTGATCGCCGGCGTTCCGATGCGCAGGCCGGAGGTCACGAATGGCGATTGCGGATCGTTGGGCACGGCGTTCTTGTTCACGGTGATGCCGGCACGCCCAAGGGCGGCGTCGGCATCCTTGCCGGTCAGGCCCTGGCGGATCAGGCTGACCAGGAACAGATGGTTGTCGGTGCCGCCGGACACCACGTCATACCCGCGCTCGATAAACACCTGCGCCATGGCCTGGGCGTTACGGATCACTTGCGCCTGATAGGTCTTGAAGCCTGGCTCCAGCGCTTCCTTGAAGCACACGGCCTTGGCGGCGATCACGTGCATCAGCGGGCCACCCTGACCGCCGGGGAACACTGCGGCGTTGAGCTTTTTCTCAAGCTCCGCATTGGCTTTGGCCAGAATCAGACCGCCACGCGGACCGCGCAGGGTCTTGTGCGTGGTGGTGGTGACCACGTCGGCGTAGGGCAGGGGATTGGGGTACAGACCCGTGGCCACCAGGCCGGCGACGTGGGCCATGTCGACGAAGAAGTACGCGCCGACCTTGTCCGCAATCTGGCGAAAGCGCGGGAAGTCCAGAGTCTTCGAGTAAGCCGAGAACCCGGCGATGATCATCTTCGGCTTGTGTTCGACAGCCAGGCGCTCGACTTCGTCGTAATCGATCAGGCCCGTGGTGGTGTCGATGCCGTACTGCACGGCGTTGTACAGCTTGCCGGAAAAACTCACCTTGGCGCCGTGGGTCAGGTGCCCGCCATGGGCCAGGCTCATGCCGAGCACGGTGTCGCCGGCCTGCAGCAGGGCCAGATAAACCGCCGCGTTGGCCTGGCTGCCGGAGTGCGGCTGGACGTTGGCGTAATCGGCGCCGAACAACTGTCTGGCGCGGTCGATGGCCAGTTGCTCGACCACATCGACGTGCTCGCAGCCGCCGTAGTAGCGCTTGCCCGGATAGCCTTCGGCGTACTTGTTGGTCAGGCCGCTGCCTTGCGCTTGCATCACCCGTTGGCTGGTGTAGTTTTCCGAGGCGATCAGTTCGATATGGTGTTCCTGCCGCGCATCTTCGGCGTTCATCGCCGCCAGCAGTTCGTCGTCATAGCCTTTGATCTGGTCGTGCTTGCTGAACATGGTGTGATCCTTGTGTGGAAGGGGTGGGCTTCAGGCGTCGGCGTGTTCTGCGGTCAGGCGCTCGTAGGCGTCCTGATCCAGCAAGTCGCTCAACGCCTCGACATCGACCGGTTTGAAGCGAAAGAACCAGCCTTCGCCCAAGGGGTCTTCATTGACCAGTTCCGGAGTGCTCTCGAGCGTCGCGTTGATCTCGACCACTTCACCGTCCAGTGGCATGCCGATACTGCTGGCGGCTTTCACCGATTCCAGCACCGACACTTCAGCGCCTGCAGCGAAGGCGCCCAGTTCAGGTACCTGAACGAATACCACATCCCCCAGCGCCTGCTGGGCAAACGCGGTGATGCCGACGGTGACCAGGCCATTGCTCTCAAGGCGCAACCATTCGTGATCGACGGTAAAACGCAATTGGCTCATATCAACTCCTTATTGTTTTAAGGCTCGAGGCGGGGCGACGAGCGGGGTTGGAGGAGTGATAGCAAGGGCGGTGCCAATGTTATTTATTTGTTTTAAATCAATCACATGGAGTGATTTTGTAAGGCGCTGGAGATTTCTGCTGTATTGAAATGAATACAGGTAAACCGGGCTGTGGGGGCGGACGCCGTAATGGCGGGTGGGAAAGGTTTTGTCTTGATTTCGCTACGCTGTATCGATTTGAAGACGAAGAACCCGGCAACAACACTGATCCCCTGTGGGAGCGGGCTTGCTCGCGAATGCAGTGTGTCATTCACCGTCAATGTCGCCTGACCCACCGCTTTCGCGAGCAAGCCCGCTCCCACAATTTTGACCGAGCCAGGTTCAGGGTTTGGCGGGAATCCCGTATTTGCGCAGGCGAATCGCAATCGCGCTATGGGACGTCTGCAACCGTGCAGCGAGCAAGCGGCTGGACGGGTAGCTGCGATAAAGCTGTTCCAGCAGGTTCTTTTCAAAGTCGCCCACAGCCTCTTCCAGGCTGCCGACTTCGCCGTCGTTTTGCCGTTCAACAGCGGTGCGGGCGATGTCGAGGTCGTCGATGTCCACCAGCGGATTTTCGCAAATCGCCGCCGCGCGAAAGATCACGTTTTGCAGTTGCCGCACGTTGCCCGGCCAGCGGTTGCCGAGCAGGGCGCCGAAGGTACTCGGTGCCAGACGACACGCCGGTCGCTGGATCTGTGCACAGGCCTGTTGCATGAAGTGATTGGCCATCAACAGGATGTCGTGACCGCGCTCGCGCAACGGCGGTACTTGCAGGTTGAGCACGTTGAGGCGGTAGAACAGGTCTTCGCGAAAACGCCCTTCGGCGACCATTTTTTCCAGGTCACGGTGGGTCGCACTGAGTACCCGCACATTGACCCGCACCTCCTTGTCGCCACCCACCCGACGGAAGCAGCCATCACTCAGAAAACGCAGCAACTTGGCTTGCAAGTACGGTGACATTTCCCCGACTTCATCGAGGAACACCGTGCCCTGGTCGGCCAGTTCCAGCAGGCCGAGCTTGCCACCCCGTTGCGCGCCGGTGAAGGCGCCGGGGGCGTAGCCGAACAGCTCGCTCTCGGCCAGACTCTCCGGCAGTGCCGCGCAGTTCAGGGCCAGGAACGGCGCGTCGTGCCGTGGGCTGATGGCGTGGCAGGCGCGGGCCACCAGCTCCTTGCCGGTGCCGGTTTCACCCTGGATCAACAGCGGCGCATCGAGGGCCGCCACCCGTTGCGCACGCGCCTTGAGCGCGCGGATCGGCGGTGATTCGCCGAGCAGCGCATCGAAGCCTTCGGCATGGTCGTGGTGCAGCGCCGACAGGCGTTCACCGATGCGATTGGGTTGATACAGGGTGAGCAGGGCGCCGGCGTCGGTGATCGGCATTGCATCGAGAAGAAACGTCTGGCCACCGAGACTGACCTCGTGCATAGGCAGGCGGAAATGGTGATCGATCAAGGTGCGTTGCAAGTCGGCATCGTCGAACAGCGCGGTCAGCGATTCACCGGCCGGTTCGCGTCCGCAGAGGGCGATCAGCGCCGGGTTGGCCAGCAGCACATGTCCACGGTCATCCACCGCCAGCACCGGGTCGGAACTCGCTGCCAGCAAGGCGTCCAGTTGCAGGCGCCGGCGTTGCCCCGGAAGGATGTCGACCATGGTCACCGCTTGCACGCCGCGTACGTCGAAAAGTGCCTCTCGCAGTTCTTCGAGCACGTCGGCGCCGAGGGTCGGGGCGTCGATGTAGACGTTCGGCGGCACCATCTCGACGGCGTCCAGATTGAAACTGCGTCCACCGAGCAGGGCCAGCACTTCCTGGGTGATTCCGACGCGGTCGATGAAGGTGACGTGGATGCGCATGACGGGCCTGCAAGGTTGGCGAACTAAAATCAGTATGCCCGGCAAAATTTGAATTTGGCGAGCGTCACATCAGGGCTTGGCGGTTTTACGGGCGCTGGCGGCCAGGTCCTCAAGGAACGCCTGCAGGATCGGCGGCGGTGCCGTGCCGCGCCGGGTGATCACATCGAACGGCGACTTCAGGCGCAGGCTCGCGGGTGCCAGTTGATGCATCTCGCCGCTCTTGACCCACTGGCTGGCGAAGTGCTCGGGCAGGAAGCCCACATAGGCGCCGGAGATGATCAGGATGGCCGACGCCTCGATGTTGTCCACGGTGGCCGCCGCCTTGGTGATACCCAGGTGTTCCAGGTCGTATTGCTGCATGTAGCCACGCACGACGATGCGCCCCGCGCCGACCTCTTCGAGCAGCTCGGCGCCCTCGGCCTGGCTGCCGAACAACGGGTGTCGCCGGCCGCAATACAAGCCCAGGGCTTCCTGGTACAGCGGCGATTGCAACAGGCCCGGCACATGGATCGGGAAGTGCCCGATAGCCAGGTGCAGGCGGCCGTCGAGCACCCGTTCTTCGAGTTCTGCCGGGGTGCCGACGTACACGTTCAGGTGCACGTCATGCCCGCGGGAGACGAAGCGCTGGGTGGTGCGCGGAATCGGCGAGTCGGGGTCGGTAATCGTGGTGTCGATGATCCCCAGGTTGAGCTTGCCGCTGATGTGCTGCTTGAGCACGTCGGCGTCCATACAGAAATTCTCCACCGCCGACAGCAGGCGCTGGGTGGCTTCATGAATCGCCACGCCTTGTTCGGTCAGGCGAAAGCCACTGCGCCCGCGCTGGCAGAGTTTGACCCCGAGCCGGGTTTCCAGGTGGGTCATCTGTTCGCTGATGGTCGACTGCCCGGCATTCAACGCTGCCTGCGCGGCCGAGAAGCCGCCGCAGCGCACAATCGTGGCAAACACCCTGAGCAGTTTCAGGTCGACATCGTGCAGCTGGATCATCGGGGACCTCCGGCATGGGGATGCATCGGTAATGCCGATATGAGTATCTGATGTTTAGCATTTTTTCCACGAAAACCTGCGCCCATAGTCTTTCCAACGGCGGTCGCCTTGCAGTCCGCCAGGCCGATAACAAGAAGTGGAGAGGCTAGAAATGTCGAACAACGGTTATGAATCCGGTCGCCTGAACCTGCCATTCGTGGGTCATTGCACCTTTGGCAAATCCCCGGTGTGCACCGATTGGGATGCACTGGATGCCGACGTCGCGGTACTTGGCGTGCCCAACGACATGGGCACCCAGTGGCGCTCCGGCGCACGCTTCGGACCACGAGGGATTCGTGAAGCATCGACGCTGTTTTCCTTCGGCCATGCCGGCGCCTACGATCACGAAGATGACGTGATGTACCTCACCGCATCGGATGTGCGCATGGTCGACGTCGGTGATGCCGACATCGTCCACACCGACATGGCCACCAGCAACAAGAACACCGAATACGCCGTGCGCAAGATCCTCGATGCCGGCGTGATGCCGGTGGTGCTCGGCGGTGATCACTCGGTGCACGCGCCGGTGATCAAGGCTTTCGAAGGGCGTGGCCCGATCCACATCATTCACTTCGATGCGCACCTGGACTTCGTCGACGAGCGCCACGGTGTTCGCTACGGCCACGGCAACCCGCTGCGCCGCGCCTCGGAAATGAATCACATTGTCGGCATGACCCAGATGGGCATTCGCAACGTGTCGTCCTCCAACCGTGATGACTATGAGGCAGCCCACGAAGCCGGCTCGAAAATCCTCTCGGTGCGCGACGTGCGTCGCCTCGGCGTCGAGGGTGTGCTGGCGCTGATCCCGCAGAACATCAACTACTACATCACCATCGACATCGACGGTTTCGACCCGTCCATCGCCCCCGGCACCGGCACCCCGAGCCACGGCGGCTTCCTCTACTACGAAGTGCTGGAAATCATCCAGGCCCTGGCCAAGCGCAGCAAAGGCAACATCGTCGGCATGGACCTGGTGGAAGTGGCACCGGTCTACGACCCGACCGGCATGACCTCGATTCTCGCCGCGCAACTGCTGCTCAACAGCATCGGTTTCATCTTCCACGAGCGGGGCAAGGTGCGGGCCGCCGAGAGTGAAGCCGTTCCGGTCTGACAGCCTTTCCGATCATCGAAACCAGTGACCCGGCAGGACCTGTCTGCCGGGCAGAGAGAACAAAAATGGACACGATCGTCAAAAATTACCTGCAGAAGTTCGGCGTCAGCGAAGCCACCCAGACCTTCCTCGGCAAGGTCCAGAAAATGTTCATCGGCGGCGCCTGGGTCGAGTCCGGCAACGGCGAAACCTCCGATGTTATCGAACCCTCGACCGAAGGCCTGCTCACCCGCATTCCCATGGGTACCGTCGATGACCTGGACCGCGCCGTACAAGCCGCGCGCGCCCAGTTCGACGGCGGCGCCTGGCGTCAGGCCAAACCGGCCGAGCGCGAGCGGATGATGCAACGCCTGGCCGACCTGATCGAGCAGAACGCCGCCGAACTGGCGCAAATCGAATCGATCGACATGGGCAAGTCCGTGGCCTTTGCCAGGGACGTGGACATCCAGGGCACCGTGGATACCCTGCGTTACTTCGCCGGTTGGGCCACCAAACTGCATGGGCGTACCGTCGAGCCTTCGCTGCCGGGCAACTACCTGGCCTATACCCGCAAGGAAGCGGTGGGCGTCGTCGGCGCCATCGTGCCGTGGAACTTCCCGCTGCAGACCATGGCCTGGAAACTCGGCGCGGCGCTCGCCACCGGTTGCACCGTGGTGGTCAAGCCCGCCGAGCTGACCTCGCTGTCGGCCCTGCGCTTCGCTGAACTGGTGCAGGAAGCGGGCATCCCCGACGGCGTGATCAACATCGTCACCGGGCGTGGCAGCGTGGTCGGTGCGGCCATGGCTACCCACCCCGGCATCGACAAACTGACCTTCACCGGTTCGACCCCGGTCGGCCAGACTGTCGGCCGCGCAGCGCTGGATGACATGAAGCGCCTGACCCTCGAACTCGGTGGTAAATCACCGGTCATCGTTTGCGCCGACGCCGACATCCCGGCCGCCGCCCAAGCGGTCGCCAACGGCGTGTTTTTCAACTCCGGGCAGGTATGCGACGCCGGTACGCGGGCCTATATTCATAGCAGCGTCTACGACGAATTCCTGCGTGAGCTGATCGCCTACACACGCACCCTGAAAATGGCCCCGGGCCTGGACCCGGACTGCTTCATCGGCCCGCTGGTCTCGGCCCTGCAGAAGCAGCGCGTGACCGAGTACATCGAAACCGGCAAGGCCGAAGGCGCCGAGCTGGTCTACGGCGGCCAACCGGTCGATGGCCCAGGCTTCTTCGTCGAGCCGACCATCTTCGCCCACTGCCGCAACGACATGCGCATTGTCCAGGAAGAGATCTTCGGCCCGGTGCTGGTCACCGCACCGTTCGACGATGAAGAAGAGGCACTGGCCCTGGCCAACGACTCGCCTTATGGCCTGGCTGCCGCACTGTATTCCAACGACCTCGGGAAAGTGCACAGCCTGATCCCGCGCCTCAAGGCCGGCTCGGTCTACGTCAACGCCCACGGCACCCTCGATCCGTCGATGCCGTTCGGTGGCTACAAGCAGTCCGGATTCGGCAAGGACCTGGGCGCCGAGCAGCTCGATTACCTGCTCGAAACCAAGGCGGTGTGGATCACGCTGCCAGGCTGACCCGCCCTCTGTAGGAGCGAGCTCGCTCGCGATGAACCCGGGAACACCGCGGGGTGTCAGGTTGCCAGCGTTATCGTTGACGACCATCGCGAGCAAGCTCGCTCCTACAGTCCGGTACGGTTTCAGCAACAACGCCAGGTAGGCACGAGTGAACTCAATCCCTGTAGGAGCGAGCTCGCTCGCGATGAACCCAGGAGCAACACGGGGTGTCAGGTTGCCAGCGTTATCGTTGGCTACCATCGCGAGCAGGCTCGCTCCTACAAATTAATCGGCACGGACGCGCGAAAAGAACGCGGTTATCTCGTCATGATCTTCCAACAATAAGAGTCCGTCATGAACACTAACGCCAAGTCCGCCACGAGCGTGTCCGCCCTCGACGAAAAATCCGTCGTCGAGGGGCATTCGATCGACTTCATCCCCGAGAACGAGCGCACCGACAAACTGTCGAGCCAGGGCCCGTTCTGGTTCCTCGGCAATTTCACCTTCTTCACCATGACCATCGGCTTCGTTGGCCCAAGCGTCGGCCTGACCGCGCTCTGGACCACGCTCGCCGGCACGCTGGGCATCATGTTCGGCACGCTGTTCATGGCGTTTCACGGCTCGCAAGGCCCGCACCTTGGCCTGCCGCAGATGATCCAGTCCCGTGCGCAGTTCGGTTATCGCGGGGTGATCCTGGTATTGCTGGCGACGCTGTTCGTGTTCGCCGGCTTCAACATCGTCAACCTGGTGCTGATGATGCAGGGGCTGCACACACTGTTCGGGTTCAACCCGGCGGTGATCGCGGTGGCGGTGACCATACCGGCGGCGGTGCTGGCGATTCTCGGCCATGACTGGATGCACCGCAGCTTCAAATGGGCGTTGTTCCTGTCGCTGCCGCTGTATGGCCTGGTGACCGTGGCAGTGTTGATGGGTTGGGTGCCGGACGCGGCCATGCCGGCGCTGGCGGCGGGTGAAGCGGCCCCGGCGCCACTGGGTTTCAACTGGACCGGTTTCATCGCGCAGTTTGCCGCAGCCGCCAGTTACAACATTGCCTATGCGCCTTATGTGTCGGACTACTCGCGCTACCTGCCAAAGAACACGTCCAGCGGCAAGTTGATCGCGGTGGTGTTCCTCGGGGCTTCACTGTCCGGTGCGTGGATGATTTCGGTAGGCGGCTGGTTGGCCGATCACCTGCACTCCACTGACGTGCTGGTCGCCCTCGGGCAAGTCGGCAACACCGTGTCGCCGCTGGTGGGCACGGCGGTGGTGGTGGTCACCATCCTGGCGTTCCTGCCGGTGATCGCGATGAACATCTACAGCGCCAAGCTGACCACGCTGACCTGCGTCGACTCGATCAGGCACATCGAACCGACGCGCAAGGCTCGCATCCTCGCCATCGGCTTCGTGATCCTGCTGCAACTGGGCGTGGCCCTGAGCATCCAGAGTTCCGGCAAAGGCCTGTCGGTGCTGGGGATCTACCTGGTGGTGATGCTGTACTTCCTGGTGCCCTGGACCTCGGTCAACCTCACCGACTACTTCTTCGTGCGCAAGGGCCGCTACGCCATCCCGCACTTCTTCATGCCCCACGGCAACATCTATGGCAGCTGGGGACTGCGCGGTATCGCCGCCTATGCCATCGGTTTTGTCTCGATGATCCCGTTCTTCTACATCTTCGATGGCGTTGAACAGCGCGAGGTGTATGTCGGCCCGCTCGCCAAGGCGCTAGGCAGCATCGACATTGCCTGGCTGGTCGGGCTGATCGTGTCGGGACTGGCGTACTACTGGCTGAGCCGCTCGATCGACCTCAAGCGCGAAGAAGCGGTTATCCAGCAGATCGAAAAGACCTCCCCGCAATACACCACCGGCGACACGCTGACCCACAAGCAGCAACCACTGCCGGTATTCACTGAATCGACGGTCGGGAGATAGTCATGACCACGCAAAAAATGGCAACGCAAAAATACGACTACATCATCATTGGCGCAGGATCGGCAGGTTGTGTGTTGGCCAACCGCCTGAGCGAAGACCCGGCCACCTCGGTGCTGGTCCTGGAATTCGGCGGCAGCGACAAGAGCGTAGTGATCCAGATGCCCAGTGCCTTCTCGATCCCGATGAACACCAAGAAGTACAACTGGCGCTACGAGACCGAGCCGGAGACTTACCTCAACGGCCGGCGCATTCACTGCCCACGGGGCAAGGTGCTGGGCGGATCGTCGTCGATCAACGGCCTGGTGTACATCCGTGGCCATGCGCTGGACTTTGATGAGTGGGAATCCCTGGGCGCTGAAGGCTGGGGCTATCGCAACTGCCTGCCGTACTTCAAGCGCGCCGAGAGCTATGAATCGGGTGGCGACAGCTACCGCGGGCAAACCGGGCCGCTGCACACCACCAACGGCAACCACATGAAAAACCCGCTGTACGGTGCCTGGGTCGAAGCCGGTGCGGAGGCGGGCTACATCAAGACCGAAGACTGCAACGGCTACATGCAGGAAGGCTTCGGTGCCATGCACATGACCGTGAAGAATGGCGTGCGCTGCTCCACCGCCAACGCGTACCTGCGCCCGGCCATGGGCCGGCCGAACCTGACGGTGATCACCCATGCGATGACGCGGCAGGTCATCCTCGAAGGCAAGCGTGCGGTCGGGGTCATGTATGACCAGGGTGGCCAGACCCATCAGGTGTATTGCAACCGCGAAGTGCTCATCTCGTCCGGGCCGATCGGCTCGCCGCACCTGCTGCAACGCTCGGGCATCGGCCCGGCGCACGTCCTGCGCAAGGCCGGGATCGGCATACGCCATGACCTGCCGGGAGTAGGGGAGAACCTGCAGGATCACGCCGAGGTGTACATCCAGTTCGGCTGCAAGGAACCGGTGACCCTCAACAGCAAGATGGACCCGCTGAGCAAACTGATGATCGGTCTGCGCTGGCTGCTGTTCAAGGACGGCCTGGGCGCCACCAACCACTTCGAGGCCGGTGGTTTCATCCGCTCCGAGAAGGGCCTGCGCTGGCCGGACATCCAGTTCCACTTCCTGCCGGCAGCGATGCGCTACGACGGCAACAAGCCGATCAAGGGCCACGGCTTCATGGTGCTTACCGGGCCGAACAAACCGAAAAGTCGCGGCTATGTGCGGGTTCGTTCGGCCGACCCGTACGAGCATCCGGAAATCCGTTTCAACTACCTGGAGCGGGAAGAGGATCGCGAAGGTTTCCGCCGCTGTATCCGCCTGACCCGCGAGATCATCGGCCAGAAAGCCATGGACCGTTTCCGCGACGGCGAAATCGCCCCGGGCGCGCAGGTGACCAGCGACGAAGACCTCGACGCCTTCGTGCGCGACAACCTGGAAAGCACCTACCATCCCTGCGGTTCGTGCCGCATGGGCGAGGACGACATGGCGGTGGTCGATTCCCAATTGCGCGTACATGGCATCGCCGGTCTGCGGGTGATCGATTCGTCGGTGTTCCCGACCGAGCCGAACGGCAACCTCAATGCACCGACCATCATGCTCGCCGAACGCGCCGCCGATCTGGTGCGTGGCGTGCAGATGTTGCCGGCGTCGGATGTACCGGTGGGGCTGGTCGAAGGCTGGGAGAGCAGCCAGCGTACTTCGCTGCCGGGGCGTAACGTGCGGGTCTGACCGCAACCCGCGATCCAATGTGGGAACTCAGTGTGGGAGCGGGCTTGCTCGCGAAAGCGGTGTGTCATTCAACATTTATGTCGACTGACACGACCTCTTCGCGAGCAAGCCCGCTCCCACAGTGGACGGCGGTGAATTCAGAAAGTTTTACCCCGCAGTTCCGTCGCCATTGCTAGTCTGTAATTCCTTGAGACCGCAATGGAGCACCCTCATGGCTATACAGGCCCTGCGCGCCGACGCATCGCATATCGACCAGATCGCCCCTTTGTTTGACGCCTACCGGATGTTCTACGAGCAGCCGTCGAACCTGGCGCAATCGCGCGCCTTCATCGCCGAGCGCATTGCCCGGGACGAATCGGTGATCTTTCTTGCCCGGGACAGCGACGGCGAAAACCTCGGCTTCGTCCAGCTGTTCCCGACCTTTTCCTCCATCGACGCGCACCGCACCTGGCTGCTGGGTGACCTGTTCACTACGCCCGCCGCCCGGGGCAAAGGCGTCGGCACATTGCTGATGAACACCGCCCGGGACTTTGCCAAGCTGGCCGGCGGCAAAGGCATGACCCTGGAAACCGCCACCGACAACTTCACCGCCCAGCGTTTGTACGAATCCCTGGGCTGGGTGCGTGACCCCGGTTACTACACCTATTGCCTGGATCTGAAAAAAGACTGAATCAGCGATCCTGTTCGCCAAATACCGGCCGCATGAATGAACGCTCGTAGCTGAGGATGAATTTCTTCTCTTCGGCATATTTGAACGCCGCGAGGCACTGCGGATCGTTCATCGACTGCTGCCGGTAATGCTCGTACGCCGCCAGGCTGGGGAAGGTAAACAAGGCGATGGCGATGTTGTTGGCGCCTTCGGACGGCAAAAAGTAGCCGTGGTGCTGGCCGCCGAATTTTTCCACCAGGGGAATCCACAATTTGCCGTAGTGCTCGAAGGCGTCGAGCTGGTAGGGATCGAGTACGTATTTCAGGTAGCAAGTGACCATTTCTCTCTCCTTGATTGAGGTGCTCAGGACCGTCGTCACTCTAATGTGCATCCGGTGCGCGGCACAGCAGCGAACGCGACTTTGACCGGTGAATTTTCGCCGGATGCCTTGGGTGGACTGTTTTTACCATGGAGACAATGTCAATAGGCCATCATTTTCGTTAGAATGCGCGCCGTCCGAGAGATGGATCCCGGGCGTTTTCCAATGGAGTCTTCAGTGAAATATCTCAGTAAAGTGGCCGCGGTAACCCTGTTCGGTCTGGTGCTTGCCGGTTGCAACAGTGCTCCCATGAATACCCAGCATTACGACAGCAGTCAGTACACCGTCCTGGGCCATAGCGAAGCGAGCGCCACTGGCCTGTTGCTGTTCGGCGTCATTCCGATCCGTCAGAACAGCCGTTTCGTGCGTGCGCAGGACGAGGCGATCAAGGCCAGGGGCGGTGACGCCATGATCAACACTCAGGTGCAGGAACGCTGGTTCTGGGCGTGGGTTCTGACCGGTTACACCACCAAAATCTCCGGCGATGTGGTCAAGCTGAAGAACGTTCAATAAGCACACGAACGTGCCCCCAGTGGCGAGGGAGCAAGCTCCCTCGCCACAAAGTGCTTGTCGCTGGTTGACGTCGGCGGCCCCGCACTATCGGTTCAGTCAATAGTCACCATCAAGAATCGCAAGTTCTGTTTTTTGTGCAAAGGCGGAAAATCGCCTGCATTGAATACGCTGCTCAAGGAACCTGCGCGATGAAAATGTTGACCCGACTGGCTGTGATTGCCCTGTTGCTGGGCAGTGTTGCATCCACCGCATCGGCCTACGCCGAGGGCGCGCGCGACTGCCATTTGCCGCCCATCACCGGGAGCCAGGGCGGGCTGCAATACGGGCAGACGGTCGGGGTGCTCTACAGCGAAAACACCCTGGAAAACCTGCAATACCTTGAGCAATACCACTCGGTCGCGGTGAACGGCGCGAAGAACGCACTGGATGCGCGGATTCGCCAGGCGTTCGTCAACAGCTCAGATCCGGACCTGGCCATCGACTGGCTGATGAGTTCGCTGCACCACACCTTCCTGTCGGTGACGGTCTACGACAACCTCGATGCCCTGGTGCAGGCCCACCCGGATGTGGTGGTGATGCTCGATACCCACAACCAATTGCTGACCCAGCGTAACGACCGGGTCGAGGCGCGTTTCGCCGCGCGGTTCTACGACGCCAATCTGCAATACATCGGCAAGGCCGAAGGCGCGGTGGAGAAACAACTGCCGTCGGTGTGGGTACACGACAAGGCCGCGCCCGAGATTGCCGCGCAAATCGAACAGCAACGCGACCTGCAACTGACTGCACTGAAACAGTTCGATGCGTCGTTGAAGGCGCTGGTAACCGCCGGATTGACCGCTACGACAAATTAATTGGCCCGGCGTCCATTGAGCGGCGGGCAACCCGAACCGTGGATTTCTTTTCAGGACCTGATTCATGCGCACTTTTTTCGCCCCAACCCTGGTATTCGCCCCGTTGCTGCTGGCCGGTTGTGCCACACCGAACGATCCGACGCTGACCTTGCAGACCAGCAAGTCGCCTGAGGAATACACCCATTGCGTGGTGCCGAAGTTGCAGCACGATGCGCTCAACCCAACGGTGTCGCAGACCCAGCGCAGCTACCGGATCGTCGTCCCGAGCAAAGTGGCGGCGGACAACGTGCTCGAAACCTACAAGGCCTCGAATGGTGGCAAGGTGTTCCTGTACGAGCGCAAGCTGCTGGCGTCGGCGTTCGTGCCGTCGACGTTCGAGCGAGCGGCGCAGGAATGTCTGTAAGCACAATTTCAGGCAAAAAAAAGCCGCCGGGAGAGGCAGCAGAAAGTTAAAGCACGCATTGGATGGCCTGAGTATGGCGCCTGGTACATGACGATTCGATGACGGATTGATGGCCTTTCATCGGGTAACCCTGCTCATCGCCAAGCAGGGCACCGCTGATTCATGAGTGTTCAGTAAATCTCCGGCACGATGATTTCCTGCGGTACCGGCACCCGCGAATAGTCTTTCTGGCGCACACGCTGCGGCAATTCGATCGTGGGCAACTCGACTTCTTCATAAGGCATCTGGCTGAGCAGGTGATGAATGCAGTTGAGTCGGGCCTTCTTCTTGTCGTCGGCCTGCACCACCCACCAGGGCGCTTCGGCGATGTGGGTGCGTTCGAGCATGATTTCCTTGGCCTTGGTATAGGCCTCCCAGCGGCGGCGCGACTCCAGGTCCATGGGGCTGAGTTTCCACTGCTTGAGCGGATCGTGAATGCGGCTGAGAAAACGCAGGTTCTGTTCCTGGTCGGAAATCGAGAACCAGTACTTGATCAGCTGGATGCCGGAGCGGGCGAGCATGCGCTCGAACTCCGGCACGGTGCGAAAGAATTCCTCGTACTGGTCGTCATTGCAGAACCCCATGACCTTTTCGACCCCGGCGCGGTTGTACCAGCTGCGGTCGAACAGCACGATTTCCCCGGCAGCGGGCAAGTGCGATACATAGCGCTGGAAATACCACTGCGTGCGTTCGCGGTCATTGGGTGCGGGCAGGGCGGCCACCCGGCAAACCCGGGGGTTGAGGCGCTGGGTGATGCGCTTGATCACGCCACCCTTGCCGGCGGCATCGCGGCCTTCGAACAAAATCACCACTTTGTGCCCGGTTTTCACCACCCAGCTCTGCAATTTCACCAGTTCGCCTTGCAGGCGAAACAGTTCGGCGAAGTAACGGCGCCGGGCTTCTTTCTCGCTGCCATCCTCGATGTGTTCATCGAACAGTGCGTCCAGGTTGTGTCCGTCTTCCGATAATTCCAGTTCCAGCTCTTCGTCACTGATATCGAGCAGCTCGCGGTGGATGCGCTGGATCAAGGTGTCCTGATTGGAAAGCATGGTGAGACACTCGCGTCATGGGTGGCACAGCCGACGTTAGTCACAGTTTGTTACGAAGTGGTGATGCCCAGCGTTGTCATCCGGGTGTCATCGAAGCAATGGCAAGATCCTCGCAATCCGTCTTGAGTCCCCGGCGGCCGCCAGCCTGCCGGCAGATGAATGTGCAAGGAACCCCGTATGAAAGACGCCCCGCTGTTTGCCGCCATCGACCTGGGCTCCAATGCGTTTCGCATGATGATTGGCCAGTCGGTGCGACGGAACCAGCAGATGGTCATCCAGGAAGTGAAGACCCTGCGTGAGCCGGTGCGTCTGGCCGAAGGCCTGCAGGGCGGGGCACTCGATGAGCTGGCGCTGGACCGGGGTTGGCAGGCGCTGGCGCGATTCGGCAAGAAATTGCGCGGTTTCGAGGCCGGGCGCGTGCGGGCGGTGGCCACCAGTGCCGTGCGCGAAGCGGACAACGCGCCGCTGTTCCTGGCCAGCGCCGAGCGCCACCTGGGCTTTCGCATCGACGTCATTTCTGGTCACGAAGAGGCGCAACTGGTCTACGCCGGCGTGGCCCACACCTTGCCGGCGCAAAGCACGCGGCTGGTGGTGGATATCGGCGGCGGCTCCACGGAAATGATCATCGGCCGTGGCGACCGGTTGCTGGTCACCGAGAGCATTGCCATCGGCAGCGGAACCTTCGGTGCGCATTACTTCCACGGCGGGCGGATCGTGGCCGAAGCGCTGCTGGAGGCCGAACGCGCAGCCACGGTGCAATTCGAACGCATTGCCCGGCGTTACCGGGCCATGGGCTGGCAGCAGGCGATCGGTTCCTCAGGCACGGCGCGGATGCTGGCCAAGGTGCTCAAGGCCAATGGCCTCAATGACGACGGTCAAAGCGGCATCACCTACGGCGGCCTGTTGCGCCTGTCGTTGCGCCTGCTGGAAGTCAAACATGTGAAACACCTGAAGTTGGCGGGTTTGCCCACCCACCGCCTGAGCATTCTGCCCGGTGGTCTGGTGGTGATGCTGGCGGCGTTCAAGGTGTTCGGGATCACGCATATGATTGCGTCTGAACCGGGTTTGCGGTTCGGCGTGCTGCACGGATTGATGAGCAAACACTGAAACCTGCCAGCCGAGGTAAACCCATGACCGACCCCCGTCGAGTGCTGTTCGTCTGTGCCAGAAACGATGTCCGCTCACCCATGGCCGAAGCCTTGCTTCGCCACACCGACCCTGCCGACTTCCAGGCTTACAGCGCCGGGCTTGAGGCCACCGAGATCGACCCGCGCACCTTCGAATCCCTTGAACACATCAATGTCGATGCCAGCGGCTTGCGCAGCAAGTCCCTCGAGGATTTCGAAGGCCAGGTGTTCGACTACGTCATCACCCTGTGCGACAAGTCCTCCGAAGAGGCCTCGCGCATGCCGTTTAGCGGTGAGGTGATCGTCTGGAGTTTCGAAGACCCGACCACCAGCGAAAGGCACGACCCGTTCCGCCATACCCTTCAGGAAATCGGCGACCGCATCAAAATGTTCGTCATGGTGAAAACCCGACACGTGGCCCAGGCGCCGTCAGTCAGCGATTCCTGAAAAGCTTCGAACACCGTCTACCCTCATCGGTCACAACCCTCATGAAGAAGGTGGAGGCGGGTATGCAAACGGAAAAGGTTGACTCAAATGAAGCCTCGGCGCTGATCGACGAGCGAATCCGCGAACTGGCCGACTGGCGCGGCGAAACCCTGGCCCGCATCCGCAGGATCATCCGCCAGGCCGACCCGCAAGTGATTGAAGAGTGGAAGTGGCGGGGCGTGCCGGTGTGGTCCCGTGCCGGCATCATTTGCACCGGCGAGACGTACAAACAAGTGGTGAAGATGACCTTCGCCAAGGGCGCTTCGCTGGACGATCCGTCGAAGCTGTTCAACGCCAGCCTTGAAGGCAATACGCGGCGTGCGATCGATATCCGCGAGGGTGAGCAAATCGATGAAAAGGCCCTGGAGGCGTTGATTCAGGCGGCAATCGAGCTCAATACATCCCGATCCAAAAAGTAAGCCAGCACACAGATCCCCTTCTGTGGGAGCGGGCTTGCTCGCGAAGAGGCCATCACCTCCAACATCGCAGGTGGCGGGTTGACCGCCTTCGCGAGCAAGCCCGCTCCCACAGGGAATGCACATCATTGCCGGTCATGTTCCAATAGCGAGCAATCGCAGACTGGAAATGGAACATGAAGAAACTCACAGCACTGACCCTCGCCTCGGCGCTCACCGCTGGTCTGTTCAGCATACCCGCCCTTGCCGCAGGCGATGCACAAGCCGGGGAGAAAGTGTTCAAGCGCCTCTGCAGCGGCTGCCATCAGATCGGCGAAGGGGCTCGCGCCTTCTTTGGCCCGCAGCTCAATGGCGTGATCGGTCGCCATTCCGCCGTGACCACGGACTACGTGTATTCCGATGCGATGAAATCAGCCAACCTGGTCTGGGACCGCGAAACCCTGATCGCCTACCTCGAAGCACCGAAGAAAGTCGTCCCCGGCACTCGCATGATTTTCTGGGGCCTCAGTGACCCGGAAAAAATCGAAGACCTGCTCGCCTACCTGCAAACCTTCCCGGCGCAATAATCACGCGGTGGCCTGCTGGTCGGCCGCCAGGTTGTCCACCAGCCACTCGGTGAAGGCCCGCGCCATCGGGATGTTCTCGCTGTCACGGTGCGTCAGCAGTGCCCAGTTCGGGCCGCGGATGGTTTGCTCCACCATCGGCTGCAACAGCCCGGTGGCCCGTGCCTGCCGACTCAGCAACTGGCTCACCAGCGCAATGCCGAGCCCGGTGCAGGCCGCGTCCAGCAGTAAACCCGGATCGGAAAAATTCAGCCCCTGATCCATCTGCCCCACATCAATTCCCGATTCCACCGCCCAGTGGCTCCAGTCCATTTCCCGCTCGCCATGCAGGGTGGTGCGCTGTTCCACGGGCACGGCCAGCAGGCTCGGGTGACACGCCGGGTAGAGGCGGTCGGCGTGCAGCACCTTGAAACTGCATTCGGCCTGGGAGCTGATGTCGTCGCGCACCGCCAGGTCGATGGTCTGGCTGGCCATGTCCGGCACTTCATTAGTGCTGAAAACCCAAAGGTCGACCTGCGGATGCTGCCGACGAAAATCCCCCAGGCGCGGCAACAACCAGTGCCGGGCAAACGCCGGGGTGGTGTTGAGCACCAGTTGATTGGGCTTCTGGTATTGCCCCAGCCGGCGAATGCCCACCGCCAGTTGCTGCAACAACGCCTGGGTGGTGCTCAGCAGATCGTGACCGGCATCGGTCAGGCTGACGCTGCGCCCGCTGCGATAGAACAGCGGTTGTTCAAGGTAAGCCTCAAGGCTACGGATCTGCTGGCTGATCGCCGATTGGGTGAGGTGCAACTCTTCGGCGGCCTTATGAAAACTGCCCAGCCGGGCGGCGGCTTCGAAGCCGCGCAGGGTGCTCAGGGGCGGCCAGTGTTTGAGCATATCGATAAGTTCCTCTAATCAGTTGCCTGCAAAATCCATCGTTTGTTTGCCCGTTTTTCCAGCCGTAGCATGCATGCAAAGACCGCCAAGGCCGTTTTCATTGAACACAATGACTTAACTTAGAGGTACTTGTCATGCAGCAGAACGCAATTCAAAACAGCGGTTGGATGATGCCAGCCGAGTGGGTCACCCACGCCGCCACCTGGATGGTCTGGCCGCACAACAAGACCCTTTGGGAGTCAGGCTGGCGGGTGACACTGCCACAGGTCCAGGAGGACTTCGCCCGCGTGGCCAACGCCATCGCCCGTTTTGAGCCGGTGAAACTGGTGGTCGACCCGTCAGCGGTCGCCAGTGCCAAAGCCTTGTGCGGACCGAACATCGAGTTGATCGAACTGGCGGTCAACGACAGCTGGTGCCGTGACTCCGGCCCGAGCTTCGTCTGCCACCCGCAGCAAGGCCTGGCCGGTGTGAGCTGGCGCTTCAATGCCTGGGGCGGCAAGTCGGCCCACGATCTGGACGAAAGCCTGGCCCGTCGCGCGCTCAACCAGTTGGGGCTGGAGTGTTTCGGTACGGCGCTGAGCAACGAGGGCGGCGCCATTCACGTGGACGGCGAGGGCACGCTGATCACCACCGAGTCGGTGTTGCTCAACCCCAATCGCAATCCGGGCGTGACCAAGGCCGAGATCGAAGAGATCTTCACCCGCTTGCTGGGCGTGAAGAAAACCATCTGGCTGCCGGGCGACCCGGACTACGTGACCGGCGACATGACCGACGGCCACGTCGATGGCGTGTGCGCGTTTGCCCGTCCCGGCGTGTTGCTGGTGGACGCGACCCACGACAAGCAATCGGTGTACGCCGAAGTGGCCCGCGAGAACCGCCGCGCCCTGGAATTGGCCACCGACGCCCAGGGTCGCAAGTTCGAGCTGATCGAACTCTATGAAGCCACCGACGCGGTGGACACCGAGGCCGAAGTGTTCTGCGCTTCCTACACCAATTTCTACATCGCCAACGGTGCGATCATCATGCCGGCCTATGGCATCGATGCCGACAACGTCGCGGCCGAAGTGCTGGCGCAGGCATTCCCGGGGCGCGAAGTGGTGCCGGTGCGGATCAACCATCTGGCCCATGGCGGCGGCGGTGTGCATTGCATCACCCAGCAACAGCCGGCCTGGCCGGTGCGGGGTTGATGCCATGACACTGCTGACTATCGCCACTACCCAGATGCCCTGCACCTGGGACCTCAGACACAACCTCGACCAGGCCGAGCAACTGGTCCGCGAGGCCGCGGCCAAGGGCGCGCAGGTCATCCTGCTGCAGGAGCTGTTCGCCACGCCGTATTTCTGCATCGAGCAACACCACAAGCACCTGGCGCTGGCCGAGGAGTACCGCGACAGCCACGTGCTCAAGCGCTTCGCCGCGCTGGCCCGGGAATTGGGTGTGGTGCTGCCGCTGAGCTGGTACGAGAAGGCCGGCAATGCGTACTTCAATTCATTGAGCGTGGCCGACGCCGACGGGCGCCTGTTGGGTGTGTACCGCAAGACCCATATCCCCAACGCCATCGGCTATCAGGAGAAGGAATACTTCAGCCCCGGCGACAGCGGTTTCCGGGTCTGGGACACCGCGTTCGGGCGCATCGGCCTGGGCATCTGCTGGGATCAGTGGTTTCCCGAAACCGCCCGCTGCCTGGCCCTGATGGGCGCCGAAGTGCTGCTGTTCCCCACGGCCATCGGCTCCGAGCCTGGCTGCGCCACCCTGGATTCGCGCGATCACTGGCAGATGACCATGCGCGGCCACGCCGCCGCCAACCTGCTGCCGGTGGTGGCCGCCAACCGTGTCGGCCGGGAAGCGGCGACCACCGACCCGACCCTGCAAATGAGCTTCTATGGCTCGTCGTTCATCTGCAACCACAAGGGCAAGTTGCTCGCCGAAGCCGACCGCGACAGCACCGGCGTGCTGGTCCACAGCCTGGACCTGGCGGCCATGCGCGAAGACCGCCTGACCTGGGGCATCTACCGCGATCGCCGTCCGGAAATGTACGGCGCCTTGTTGACCCAGGACGGTCGTCAGATCCATTCACGCTGGGCAACCCAAGGGGTGTGACATGAACACGATCAACAAGCTGTGCCTGGCCATGGGGCTGGCGCTGACCTGTGCGGTGCCTGCGCTGCACGCCGAGGAGAAAACCCTGCGGCTGTACAACTGGGCCGATTATTTTGCCGAGGACACCCTCAGCAGGTTCACCGCCGAAACCGGGATCAAGGTGATCTACGATGTCATGGATGGCAGTGAAACCCTGGAAGCGAAAATGCTCGCTGGCGGCAGTGGCTACGACCTGATCTTCCCCGGTGACACCGTGGCTGAACGCCTGATGCGCGCCGGCAGTCTGCAGCCGCTGGATCAGTCCAGAATCACCGCCCTGAACGACGTCGAGCCTGGTTTGCAAAAGCTGCGCTCGCACTATGAGCATTCGAGCAAGGCCACGGTCCCGTATACCTGGGGCACCATCGGCCTGACCTACAACGCCGAACAGATTGCCAAGCGTGCGCCAGACGCGCCGGTAGACAGCCTGGACATGCTGTTCAAACCGGAACTGGCGGCGAAGTTCGCCGACTGCGGCATCTCGATGATCGACTCGCCGGACGAAGTGCTGGCCGTGGTGCTCAACTACCTCGGCCGCGATCCACGCAGCGCCAAACCGGCCGACCTGGCGGCGGCGAGCGAGCTGCTGATGAAACTGCGGCCGTACATTCGCAAGTTCCAGTCGCAACCGGTGACCGACCTGGTCAACGGCAACCTGTGCGTGTCCCTCGGCTACAGCGGCGACATGACCCAGGCGCAGCGCACCTCTGACAGCGCCGGCAAGAAAACCACCTTCCACTACCGCATTCCCCGCGAAGGCACCACGGTGTGGATGGACACCATGGCCATTCCCGTCGACGCGCAGCATCCGGAGTACGCCTACGCGTTCATCAACTTTGTGATGCGCCCGCAGAACATGGCAGCCATCAGCAACTTCACCGGCTATCCGACCTCCAACGCCAAGGCGCGGCCGGACGTCGATGCCGTGATGCGCAACAACCCGGACATCTACCTTGATGAAGCCACTTACGCGCGGCTGATTCCCGGCAAGGACATCCCCCAGTCCGACATGCGGGCACGCATGCGCACCTGGACCAAGTTCAAAACCGCTACCGTTAAATGATCACTGGCCGGCCCGAGGGCCGGCCACACCCGAGATTTCAGGAAAATACATGCCGACACGTCGAACATTCATCAAGCAGGTATCGGTCGCCGCCGGACTGGGCGCAGTGGCGTCCTTGGGATTGGGCTTTGCCTCCCTGCCGGTGCGAGCGGCCGGTAATGGCAGGTGGCACATGCCCGATGAAGGGGACAAACACCAGCGGGCCTTCATCGCCTTCGGCGCACAGGCCGCGATCTGGGAGGATTTCACGCCCCACGTGCAGGACGCCCTTGGCCGGATCGCCCGCAGCATCGCCCAATACGAGCCGGTCACCGTGTTCTGTCGCCAGAGCGAACGACGCCTGGCCGAAGCCAAATGCGGCAGCCACAACACGACCTTCGTGATCGCCGAGCTGGATGACATCTGGATGCGTGACATCGGCGCCAATTTTGTCGTCGATGACAACGGCGACCTTGGCGCCGTGGACTTCAACTTCAACGGCTGGGGCAACAAACAGCAGCATGAGGAGGATGCGCAACTGGCCGCCCGGGTCGCCGGAAACGCCAAGGCGGATTACCTGCGCAGCGAACTGGTGGGCGAGGGCGGTGGCATCGAAGTGGATGGCCACGGTACCGGGATCATGACCGAAAGCAGCTGGATCAACCGCAATCGCAATCCGGACTGGACCAAGGCCGAGGTTGAAGCAGAACTGAAAGAACGGCTGGGCCTGCGCAAAATCATCTGGCTGCCGGGCATCAAGGGCAAGGACATCACCGACGCCCATGTCGACTTCTATGCGCGCTTCGTCAAGCCCGGCGTGGTGATCGCCAACCTCGACAACGACCCCGAGTCCTACGACTACAAGGTCACTCGCGCCCATCTGGAAATCCTGGAAAGTGCCACGGATGCCGATGGCCGCAAGTTGCAGGTGCACACCGTGTCGCCACCGCTCAAGCCGCGCAACAGCAAGTTCAGCAAGGACAACCCGGATTTCGCCGCCGGCTACATCAACTACTTCGTGATCAATGGCGCGATCATCGCACCGCAATTCGGCGACAAGGAAGCGGATGCCAAAGCCTTCGACCTGCTGTCCGAACTCTACCCGGACCGCGAGGTGGTGCAGATCGACATTGACGCAATCTCTGCGGGTGGAGGCGGCATTCACTGCGTAACCAGCCACCAGCCGATGGTGTGATGACTTCCGGTTTTACACAAAACCTGTACCTGTAGGAGCGAGCTTGCTCGCGATGGTCGTTAACGAAAACGCGTGCTTGCTGGCTAAACGCGGCGCTCTTGAGTTCATCGCGAGCAGGCTCGCTCCTACAGGTGGGGATCAGGACGTCAGGCCTTGCTGGCCTTCAGATAAGCCCCCAACCGCCGTCCCATTTCCTCACCCAACGCCTGCAAGCCACTCAGCGGCCGCACCATCACTTCAAACTCGACGATCTTGCCTTGTTCGTTGAAGCGGATCATGTCGATGCCCTTGAGCTCTTTCTCGCCGACTTTGGCGCTGAATTCGAGAATCACGTTCAAGCCATCCGGCGTGGCCAACTCACGGTGATAGGCAAAATCCTCGAACACGTTCACGACCGTGTTGAGGATCATCGAAACCACCGGCGCCCCCGGATACGGCGTGTGTGCCATCGGCGAACGGAACACCGCCTGCGGGTCGAGCATTTCGGGCAAGGCGCTCAAGTCGCGCTTGCCGATCATCGCGTGCCACTGCTTCAGGGACGTTGCGACGTTGGGGTTCAGGTTCAGCTCAGACATCTTCAACTCCTGTTTTTTATTGTTGTGGTGCGAAAACGTTGGTCGATCACCCTGGCGGCATCGTCGGCCCATTGACGGTAGAGCATCGGCCCCGGATGAAAACCATCGCTGGCCATCAAGCCCGGTTCGGGTGCCAGCGGGGTGCTCAG
Organism: Pseudomonas sp. WT-JTC; assembly: GCF_056711565.1. Lineage (NCBI taxonomy): Bacteria > Pseudomonadati > Pseudomonadota > Gammaproteobacteria > Pseudomonadales > Pseudomonadaceae > Pseudomonas > Pseudomonas sp. WT-JTC. The sequence continues at coordinate 4,262,480 of NZ_CM160042.1, read as the reverse complement.
CATCGTACATTGATCCACGCGTGCGGCCAGGTCCGCAAGATGTGCATTGAAACGACGCGCCCTGAACCCCAGGAACCAGCGCAGCGGCTGCGGCAGGGCGGGGAACAGGTGCATGGGCGGAAGCGGCGACAGCACAATCTGCCTCACCGCGAATCTGTCGCATAACAGCGCGATCAATCGCTGTTGCCGAGCGAGCCACTGATCCAGGGTGAGTGAGCTGGTGACGTCGTTGACACCAATCGACAACAGCGCCACATCGAACGGCTCCGGGGCGTGCTGTTCCAACAGCTCCAGCAACCCTTGCGAATCCAGGCCGGAGCGCGCCCAGAGTTTCCATGACACCTGATAATCATCGGCCAGGCGCTCGACCAGCCGACCGCTGAGGGCTTCACCTTGAGTCGCCGCACCCACGCCGGCAGCAGCGCTGTCGCCCACAATCAACAGGCGCAGAACGTCGCCACTGCCAGCCTCGCCCAGGCGTTCACCTTCGGCCTCCGGCAACCGGGGCGTCACCCGCCGTGTGTACAGGCCCTGCACCAGCAACAACGGGCCGAGCAGGATTTTGGCGAGGGTTTCGGTGCGGCTCATGGACAGGCGCCTGATTGAAGAGGGAGATTACCCAGCGAACTCATCGTCGAAAATGCTCTCGATTGGCAGCGCAAATGCCCGGGCAATCTGAAACGCCAAGGGCAGGCTGGGATCATAGCGGCCATTTTCGATGGCATTGATGGTCTGCCGCGAAACATTCAACAACGCCGCCAGATCGACCTGAGACCACTTGCGTTCGGCGCGCAGTTCCTTGAGCCGGTTTTTCATTGATACCGCCGCTTGGCAAGTCTGAGCCCGATCATCCACATCAGGCCCATCACTGGCCACACACAGACCCAGGACACGTGCGGAAAGCCGACATTCTCCAGAAAACCATAGGTGAAGGTCAGCAATGCCGAAGCGGCAAAGGCAAAACCGAGCGCTTCGTACTGAATACGCAGGTGCATTTCGTCCAGCGTGCGCATATTGCGCACCACTGCCCAACACATCAGCCCCGCAGGAATTACAGGCAACAGTGTGACGATGACCTTCAGCGCCATGGCCATTTCTTGCTGGTCTTTAAGCAAAATCACCGACACCAGCAACAACAGGGTGTACAGCGTAATCGCGACGCCCATTTCGATGTAGAAGCGTTTCATTGCATCCTCCTGATGTAAAAGTCCCTTTACATATTCGCCGGAGAATTCACGGATGTAAAGGGTGTTTTACATCGTCGGCCGGAGCATGAAAAAGCCCGGCTGATCAGGCCGGGCTCTTCGTCTCGATCACATCACTGCCATCGACCCACAACACACAACTCCCCGGTTGCCCGAATCAACGCCTGATCATGCAGGTCATCCTTGATCAGCGCGGAGCGTTCCGAGGCCAGCCATTGCGGGCAGTTCGGGTCTTTGCGGTAGGGCAGGAAATCGGCGTACTGCTTGAGCAGCAGGTTTTGCAGTTTGTCGAGCTTCGGCCGGATTTCGTTGTTGAGGTCCGGCCGTGGTGTGTCCGGTGCCTTGTGCGCGGCTTGCCATTGCGCGAGCCGGCCGTATTGCACCAGTTTGCTGGCCTCGATCTGGGCGGCGATCAGGTCGGCGACGTCGTCGGGGTCGAGCTTGCGCTCGGCCGCCTGCTTCCTGGCGTTGGCGATGACCTGCGCTTCCCGGGCGTTGTCCTGGACCGGTTTGCCGCTGTCCCACTTGGTCAGCGCCACCAGTTCACTGATGTTCAACCGCTCATTCATCGTTGCCAGCAAGGGTTGCAAGGCATCGGGCGCCGGGGGCGTCGTGCTGGCCTGGACACCGCCAGCGGACAAAGCGAGCAGGGCGCAGGCCAGCCAGTGCGGCAGGCGTGGGGAACGGGGCATGGGCAGAACCTCCTTGGACGCAAAAATCACTGCGGCTTGTGTACCACAAGTGCGGCCAGGGAACGACAGGTTGCGCAGGATTCAGGCCAGCAGCCGTTCGATCTGCGCCAGTTCCCAGGTGCTGAGCAAACTCACCGGATCGGTGCCGAAGCGCTGCCCGCTGTCGAACGCATACTCGCGGCCATCGGGGCTCTGGCCGTGCAGGCAGTGGCGCAGGTGGCCGGCGTCGACGTCGAGCGTCAGGCGCCAGCCGTCAATGTCGACCTGTAAAGGATTCGACGCACAGTGTTCATCGAGGCGCTTGAACGTGCGAATGCCCTGGGCGGCGTCGCGCAACTGTTGGTAAACCTCGCGGGCGGTGAGGGCGGGCACGGGTGTCTCCGGGGCGGAATCGGGGAGGCACAGGATAGATCATCAGCCTGCAAAAAAGCCCGGTTGATGACGCCCGAACCCTGTAGGAGCGAGCTTGCTCGCGATGGACTCAAGAGCACCACGTTTAGCCAGTAAACACGCGATATCGTTAACGACCATCGCGAGCAAGCTCGCTCCTACAGTGATTCCCTTTAGATTATTTGTTCAACGCCGCTTCCGCCGCGGCAATTTCAGCCTGGCGCTTGACGATCATGTCGCCCACCGGCGGCCCCTGGAACCGTCGTGCTTCAAAACCGAACCAGACGATGGCGGTCAGGATCAGGAAGCCGATGGTGATGTACAGCGCCCAATCGTTGGGTGGCTGGATGCCGATGACGAAGATGATGATCATCGACAGGACCGAGAGGATGGCGAACACCGAGTACCAGAAACGCCCCATGTTCCACGGCCCCATGGTCGGCCATTTCGAAGTCCCGAAGGTAAACAGGCCGAGCACGATGGGGATGGCGAAGGAGAAGAACAGGAAGATCACCGTACAGGAGACGACGATCGTATAGACCGGCGTTGCCCCGACCGAGATCACCGACGAGCCCCAGTCGAACAGCACGGCGAGGGTGGCACCGGTCCAGATCGCCGCCACCGGGCTGCGAAAGGTTGGCGACACCGAGGCCAGCGCTTTCGAGCAAGGCAGGCCGCCATCCCGGGAGAACGCGAAGATCATGCGTGAAACCGAGGTCACGGTGGCCAGTCCGCAGAGCACCTGCGAGATGAAAATCGCCACATACAGCACATCCCGAAGCAACGGATTCACTTGCGTATTCATGGCCCAGAAAAACACGTTCCAGCCTTGTTTGGCCGCGTCGTCCATGCTCGGCAGCATCAGCACGAACGCGCTGAGCATCAGCCAGCCGAACAGCAACGACCAGACCACCGACATGACCATGCCACGGGGCACCGACATGGCCGCATTGCGGGTTTCCTCGGAGGTATGCGCAGAGGCGTCATAGCCGGTGATGGTGTAGATCGGCAACAGCAGGCCGAGCATGAATATCCAGCCGTTCGAGACCTGCGGCCAGACACTGCCGCCCAACTCGCCGGAATAGTTGTTGAAGGTCCACAACCGGGCGAACTCGTAGCTGGGCGCCGAGATCAGGCAGACGATGGTCAACGCCAGCGCCGTGGCGAAGATCAGGTAGCCGGAGAAGTCGGTGAGCTTGGCGGTGAGCCCGATGCCCAAGTGGTTGCACAAGGCCTGCAGGCCGGTGAGGATCGCCAGGAAAATCACCCTGACCGTGGTCGTGTCCTCCATGCCCAGTGCCGGTCCGAAGGCCCCGAAAAAGAAGTAATAGGTGCCGACGTTGATCGCCCCGAGTACCGTGACCAGCCCCAGCAGGTTGAACCACGCGGTCAGCCAGCCGGTGAAGCGGTTACCCAGGATCGAGCCCCAGTGGTACAGGCCGCCAGCGGTGGGGTAGGCCGAGGAAATCTGCGCCATGGCCATGGCGAACACCCCGGAGATCAGGCAGCCGATCGGCCAGCCGATCCCGATGGATATACCCCCCGCGCCCGAGGTGCCCTGGGCCAGGGAGTTGATGCCACCCGAGAGGATGCAGATGATCGAAAAGGAAATGGCAAAGTTTGAGAAAACGCCCATTCGTCGTGAGAGTTGCTGGGCATAGCCCATGCTGTGCAGCACCTTGACGTCATCGTCGTGCGCGTCGGTGCCGGGCTGGCTTGCTGGGTTCATGATGTGTGCCCCTTCAGGTTTTGGACAGGCCGAACTGAGCCGCCGTAGGCTCGACCTTGGTTTTCTGTAGGAGCGAGCTTGCTCGCGATGAGCGTCAACGATGACGCGGGGAGCCTGACACCCCGCGTCATCCTCAAGTCCATCGCGAGCCGGCTCGCTCCTACAGACGGCCGTGAAACGCCGCGTCGAAAATCCTTGCCACGCCGTCCCGGGTCAATGGCAACGGGTTACCACCGGCGGAGGGGTCGACAATCGCCATGTCCGCGATCAGGTCGGCCTGCCGGTCATCCACGCCCAGTTCAACCAGGGTATGGGGCACGCCGATGTCCTTGCGCAGCTTGAGGACGAAGGCCTGGAAACTGTCGAACCCCGGGGAGGGCAGGCGCAGGTACGCCGCCAGGCGGGTGATGCGCTCCTCGATGGCCGTGCGATTGAACTGCAGGACGTAAGGCATGAAGGTGGCATTGGTCATGCCGTGATGGGTGTCGTACAGCGCGCCCACCGGATGCGACAGCGCATGCATCCCGCCCAGGCCTTTCTGGAATGCCGTGGCGCCCATCGCCGCCGCTGCGAGCATTTGCGCGCGTGCCTCAAGGTCCGACGGCGTGTGTACCGCCTTCACCAGTGAATTGGCCACCAGGCGCATGCCTTCCACGGCAATGCCATCGGCCAGGGGGTGAAAGCCGGGGGCGCAGTACGCTTCCAGGCAGTGGGAGAATGCATCCATGCCGGTGCCAGCGGTGATTTTGGCCGGCATGCCGACGGTGAGGGCCGGGTCGCTGATCACCACGCGCGGCATCATCTTCGGGTGGAAGATGATGCGTTTGGTGTGGGTGCGTTCGTCGATAATCACCGCCGCGCGACCCACTTCGGAACCGGTTCCCGCCGTGGTCGGTACCGCAATGACCGGGGCGATGCGGCTGTCGTCGGCGCGGGTCCAGTAGTCGCCGATGTCTTCGAAGTCCCAGACCGGGCGGGTCTGGCCGCTCATGAACGCAATCAGCTTGCCCATGTCCAGGCCACTGCCGCCGCCGAAAGCGATCACGCCGTCGTGCCCGCCGGCACGCCAGGCGTCGAGCCCGCCGGCCAGGTTGGCTTCCACCGGGTTGGGCTTGAGGTCACAGAACAGCGCGACACCAAGACCGGCGGCACGCAACGCGTCCAGCGCCGCCGTGGTGATCGGCGCGCGCGCCAGGCCGCTGTCGGTCACCAGCAACGGCCGCTGGATACCCTGGCTGCGACAGACGTCGGCCAGTTCGGCGATGCGCCCGACACCGAAACGAACGCTGGTGGGGTAGTTCCAGTTTCCTGTCAGGTTCATGGTCTACACCTCGTGACGCAGATGAAAGGATTTGGCGCGGGTCAGGTGCTCGTAGCCCAATGGCGACAGAGTGACGCCGCGCCCGCTGTGCTTCACGCCGGTCCAGGCCAGTGCCGGGTCGAGGTAATCGCAGCGGTTCATGAATACGGTGCCGGTGGCGATCTCGTTGCCCAGGCGTTCGGCCGCTACGAGATCCCGGGTCCAGATAGAAGCGCTGAGCCCGAATTCACTGTCGTTCATCAAGGCAATGGCCTCGTCATCACTGGCCACCGGCATGATGCCGACCACCGGGCCAAAGCTTTCATCGCGCATGACCGACATTTGATGGGTGACATCGACCAGGACCTGCGGCGCGAGGTAGGCACTGCCCGGTACGTCGGCGGTAAATGCCTGCGGATCGATCAGCGCCGTTGCGCCCTGGGCCAGCGCTTCGGCGATCTGGCCACGAACGAAGAATGCGGCGCCCGGTGTCACCAGCGGACCGAGGGTGGTGGCTTCGTCCAGCGGGTTGCCCAGCACGTACTGGCGGGTCAATTCGGCGAAGCGCTCGACAAACACCGGGAAGATTTTCTGGTCGACGTAGATACGTTCCACGGCGCAGCAACTCTGCCCGGAATTGAAGAAACTGCCGTCCACCAGATTTTCCACCGCATGTTCAAGGTTGGCGTCTGCGCGGACATAGGCCGGGTCTTTTCCGCCGAGCTCCAGGCCCATGCCGAGAAATTGTCCGCTGGCGGCGCTTTCCATGACTTTGCCCGCCTCCACGGAACCGGTGAAGTTCACTTGCTGCACGCGCCCGCAAGCGATGATCGCCCCGGTCGACACATGGTCGAGCAGCAGATTCTGGAACAGCCCCTCGGGCAGTTTTGCGCGACGCATGGCCTCGGCGAAACGCTCGCCCACCAGCAGCGTCTGGGACGCATGTTTGAGGATCACACTGTTGCCGGCCATCAGCGCCGGGATAATCGTGTTCACCGCCGTCAGGTAGGGGTAATTCCACGGGGCGACGACCAGCACCGTGCCCAGCGGCTCGCGCTTGATATAGCGTCGAAATCCCGCCACGGGTTCTGGTTCCACAGCGGCCAGGACCTGCGGCGCGATAGCGATCATGTGCCGGGCGCGTTCGGCGAAACCGCGCAGTTCGCCGGCGCCATAACGCACCGGGCGGCCCATCTGCCAGGCCAGCTCCGGCACGATGTCCGCCTGCATCGACAGCATCGCGTCCACTGCGGCAGTGCAAAACGCTGCGCGTTCGCTCAGTGAGCGGCGTTGCCATGACACCTGTGCGCTGGCAGCGGCCGTCAGCGCCTGCTCGACCTGCGCCGCATCGGCCACCTCGCGTTCGACGTACACCCGGCCATCGACCGGGGAGATCAGTTGAACCTTCGCAGTCATGATGTTCTCAATAGCGCTCGAAGCCGCGCTGCAATTCCCAGTCGGTGATTCGCCGGTCGTACTCTTTCTGCTCCCACTCGGCGGTGTGCACGTAGTGATCGACCACCTCATCGCCGAACGCCTTGCGCAACATGCTGGAGGCCTTGAGTGCGGCGCTCGCCTCGCGCAGGGTCTTGGACACTTCCGGCAAATGCTCATCCAGGTAGGCGTCACCTTCGAACGGCGGCGCGAGGTCGAGCTTCTCGTCGATACCGGCCAGGCCCGCTGCGATCAACGCGGCGAAGGCCAGATAGGGGTTGAGGTCGGCGCCACCGATGCGGCATTCGATGCGGATCGCCTTGCTGCCTTCGGCACACAAGCGAAAGCCGGCGGTGCGATTGTCGCGGCTCCACACCGCCCGGGTCGGCGCAAAAGTGCCAGCCTGAAAGCGCTTGTAGGAGTTGATGTAGGGCGCGAGAAAGCAGGTGATGTCGTTGGCGTACTTGAGCTGCCCGGCGACCCAGGCACGCATCAGTTTCGACATGCCGAATTCGGCTTTGACGTCGAAGAACAGCGGCTTTTTGGCGTTCTTGTCCCACAGCGAATTATGGATATGACTGCTGGAGCCGGCGGCGTCGTAGCGCCACTTGGCCATGAAGGTGATCGCCTTGCCCTGCAACTGCGCGATCTCTTTGCAGGCGTGCTTGATGATGACGTGGTGGTCGGCCATGGTCATGGCATCAGCGTAGCGGATGTTGATCTCTTCCTGGCCCGGGCCCCATTCCCCCTTGGAGTTTTCCACGGGAATTCCCGATGCCTGCAAATGCTTGCGAATCGCCCGCAGCACTGGCTCTTCGCGAGTGGTCTGCAGGATGTTGTAGTCCTCGATGTAATGGCCGGCGGTTTTCGGTTTGTGATAGTTGCGCTCGTGGATCGCCTCGTAGCTCTCATCGAACAGATAGAACTCGAGTTCCGAGGCAAACATGCCGGTATAGCCGCGCGCGTGCAGGCGCTCGACCTGTTTTTTCAGAATCGCCCGAGGGCTGTGGGGCAGGTCCTGGCGATGGTGATGATCGAGCACGTCGCACAGCACCAGCGCCGTGCATTCAAGCCAGGGAACGCGCCGCAGGGTGGACATGTCCGGCTTGAGTACGAAATCGCCATAGCCCTTGCTCCAACTGGCTGCGGCGTAACCCGGCACCGGCTCCATGTCAATGTCATCGGCCAGCAGGTAGTTGCAGCAGTGGGTTTCTTCGTGGCCGCTGTCGATGAAAAACTCGACCTGGAATCGTTTGCCGACCAGGCGTCCCTGCATGTCGATCATGCAGACCAGCACGGTATCGATTTCGCCGGCAGCCGCGGCGCGCTTGAGTTCATCAAAACTGAGGAGGGGCTCGGTCATCACGTCAATCCTGCGTGAAAGGTTTGGGCCAGTCTGAGATCGCTGTTGCAGACGCTCTCCAGAAACACCCAAAACCTGCAGAACCGAGCATCATGAGCAACGAGTTGATCAAAGCTTAGCCTACCGTTGCAAACTGTGAGTTTTGCCAGGTGAAAGCCAACGCACGACCGAAACGGCGTATGAACTTTGATGCCGGACCCTGAACCCTGAACCCCGAACCCTGTAGGAGCGAGCTTGCTCGCGAAGGTCGTCAACGATTACGAGGGGCTACTGGCTAATCGTGGTGCTCTTGAGTTCTTCGCGAGCAAGCTCGCTCCTACAGGTAAAGGTAAAGGTAAAGGTACAGGTACAGGTACAGGTACAGGTACAGGTCAGGGGCCTTCACTCCGGTAGGCCGGCCAAGCGCAGTCCATCGGCGAAACGGGCGAAGTCTTCAGGCCGTTGAATGGGCAGCCAGTCCTTGAGGGTGCACAGGCGCAAAGAGGGATCCAGCGCTTGCAGGCGTTGCATCGCCCACTTCGCTTTGTCCATTCGTCCGCCGAGTGCATGACTGGCCGCTACCAGCGTCGCCGCGGGCAGCAGGCTGGGCAGGTTGCCCAGTGCCTTTTCCGCCCAGTCTGCAGCGACATCGAAGTGCCCGGCGAAGAAATGCGCAAGCGCCATCCCGACCTGCATCCTGAACATCTCCGGATCCAGCGGGCTCAAGCGCACGGCATGGTTCAAATGCTCGATGGCGGCGTCTGTTTCACCGTGCAGCGCTCGCAGGATACCGCCCAGAAACCAGGCGGGGGCGAGGTTGGGATTGAGCAGGCGCGCCCTGTCGAGCAGGGCAATGCCGCTGTCGATTTCACCGGCGAGATGGCTCAGGGCATGTCCGCCGCGCGTCAGTGCAACCGCATCATCCCGGCCGAGGGCCACCGCCAGACGCGCCAGCCGTATGCCCTCGGCGATTTCTGCAGGCCGGTCGATCATCCAGCCATTGATCTTGCGCCAGAAGTGGCACCAGGCGGCCATGCCATAGGCCGAGGCAAATTCCGCATCGAGTTCTATAGCCTTGTAGAACATCGGCAGCGCCTGCTCGATGGCTTCCCGACCGCCGCTGTGCAGTTTTGCCGTGCCGCGCAGGTAATAGTCGTAGGCGTCCAGGCTTTCCGTCGGCTTGCGCTTGGCGCGTTCGATTTCCGCCCGTTCCAGTTGTGGCGCGATCGCGCCGACGACGCTTTCGGTGATCTGGTCCTGCAGCTCGAAGATATCGTCGAGCGTGCCTTCGAAGCGCTCCGCCCAGATGTGCGTCCCGCTGGTCGCGTCGATCAGTTGCCCGGTCATGCGCACCTTGTTCCCGCACTTGCGCACGCTGCCTTCGAGCACGTAGCGAACGCCCAGCTCCTGGCCGACACCCTGGGCGTCCACCGACCGGCCCTTGTAGGTGAAGCTCGAATTGCGCGCGATGACGAACAGCCAGCGAATACGCGACAGGGCAGCGATGATGTCCTCCACGACGCCATCGGCGAAATATTCCTGCTCCGGATCGCCGCTCAGGTTCTGGAAGGGCAGGACAGTGATCGAGGGTTTTTCCGGCAGGACGAGCGTAGGGGAGGGGATTTGTTCCGGGGCGGCGGTCGAGCGCTCATCGATATCAGGCTGTTTCGCTTCCCCGGTCATGTCGACCTGGACCCGGCCAACGAAGCGGTAGCCCTTGCGGGCGACGGTGCGCAGCAGGCGCTGCTCCTCACCGGTATCGCCAATGGCCTTGCGCACCGCATTGATGTGGCTGGTGATCGTTGACTCCGAAACGATCCGGCCGCCCCACACCGCCTTGAGCAATTCGTCCTTGCCAAGGACGCAATCGGGATTGTTGACGAACAGCAGCAACAGGTCGAAGACCTGCGGTCCGACGGCCACGACCTGCCCGCGCAAGGTCAGCTCCCGGCGTTTTTGATCGAGTACGTAGTCTTCAAAAGCGAATTGCAAATCGAGCATCCCCTGGCGAAGCGCCCTCAACGCCGTGTCCCGGGCGGCTGGCGGCTGTTAACTGTGACGGATGATACGGCAGCTCGACACCCGCTGCACCGTCCGCGCCAGAGGGGTGGGACGAACAGCCTCTGCCTTGGACGTATTTCAAGGCTTTCTCCAAGGCAAATCCAAGCCCGGCACAAGGACTTCCCTCCTGCACGCAGGCACTCTCCTACACACCAACGCAATGGTTGCGTTCGACAAGTGGAGAGAGAAAACCATGAAGATCGTCGTCATCGGAGGCTCCGGCCTCATCGGATCGAAACTTGTGAACACCCTGCGCGAGCGCGGCCATGACGCACTCGCCGCCAGCCCCAGCACGGGCGTGAACAGCATCACCCGCGAAGGCCTGGCCGAAGCGATGGATGGCGCTGATGTGGTGGTCGACGTGGCGAACGCGCCGTCGTGGGAGGACCAGGCCGTTCTCGATTTCTTTGAAACGTCGAGCCGTAACCTGCTGGCCGCCGAAGCCGCTGCCGGGGTTCGTCATCATGTTGCCCTGTCGATTGTCGGCAGCGAACGGCTTCCCGATACCGGCTATTTCCGGGCCAAGGTCGCGCAGGAAGCCCTTATCAAGGCGTCCGGCATGCCTTACACCATTCTGCGTGCCACGCAGTTCTCCGAGTTTGCCGGCGGCATTGTCCAGTCGTTCGCCGTTGGCGAGGAAATTCATGCTTCGCCGGCGCTGATCCAGCCGATCGCCTCCGACGACGTGGTAGCGGCGCTGGCCGATGTCGTGCTGGCAGCAGCGGTCAATGGCACGGTTGAAGTCGGCGGCCCGGAAACCATGCCGATCGACGAACTGGCCAGGCGTTATCTGAAAGCGACCCAGGATAGCCGCAAGGTCGTGCCGGACGTGCATGCGCGCTACTTCGGGGCCGTACTCAATGACCAATCGCTGGTCACCGGCAAGAACGCACGTCTGGGGGCGATTCGCTTCGACGACTGGCTGGCCCGGTCGACAGCGCAGTAACGGATCGCACTCTTACATTTCCCACGAATCCAGGAGAAATCCCATGGTTACCCGATTGCTGATGGCCGCCGTCTTCGCAGTGCTCTCGATCAGCGCCGCCTCGGCCGCCGAGCCGCCCCCCGGCAAGGTGACGGTGGTGTTCGACCGTCCCATTCCCAACATCCCCGGCAAGAGCATGAGGGGCGTGGTCGTCGAGTATGGGCCGGGTGCCGCGTCGCCGGCCCACACCCATCCGAAAACGGCCTTCATCTATGCAACGGTGCTGGAGGGTTCGTTTCGCATCCAGGTCAAAGGCCAGCCGGAAAAGATCTACAAGACCGGCGAAAACTTCGTAGAGGAACCGGGCTCCGTGCACCTGGTCAGCGCCAACGCCAGCGACACTCAACCTGCACGCCTGTTGGCGGTGTTCGTCCTCGACACCGACGAAAAGGTACTCGTGACACCGATCAAACAGTGAGCCGATCAACGCGCTCATGAGGGCTCGACAGCCGGGCGGCAGACCACTGCCGCCCTGTGGCTGCTGGAGTTCCAGGTACTGCACAGGAAATGAAAAAATGAACGCGCTCCAGGACAACGCGGCCATTGCCGCCAGCACCAGCACCCCGGGCGGCGTGGTACCACGTAGCCGGCGCAAGACCATCGGCGTGTTGCTGTGCGTCAGTGCCCTGGTGGTCGTGGCGGCCTGGGGGGCGCTGGCGTTTTCAAGTGGCGTGACCTCGACCGACAACGCCTATGTCCGCGGGGACGTCACCTCGCTGGCCGCCAAGGTCGCCGGCTATGTCACGGCGCTGGAGGTCGAGGACAACCAGACCGTGCACGCCGGTGATGTGCTGTTTCGGATCGATGACCGCGACTATCGCGCCAGACTCGCGCAAGCCGAGGCCAATGTCAGCGCCGCCCAGGCGCGCCTGACCCATGTCGATGCGCAAATCCAGCTTCAGCATGCGCTGATCCGGCAGGCCGAAGCGCAAAGACGCTCGGCCACCGCCGACATGAACCTGGCGACCAAGACCCACGACCGCAGCCGCAAACTGATCGTCAGCAACGCGGTCAGCCAGGCCCTGGTCGATGAAACCGGCACGGCGCAATCCAGAGCCGCCGCCTCGGTATCGGCCGCTTCGGCAACGGTCGAGGCGCAACAGCAAAACATCGCGGTGTTGGTGGCCGAGAGAGGGGCGGCCGTAGCGGCTGTAAGCCAGGCAGAGGCCGCGCGCGATCTCGCCCGGATCGATCTCGAGCACACCGTGGTGCATGCGCCGGTGGACGGCGTGGTCGGCAACCGTCAGGTCCGCCTCGGCCGCTTCGTCACGCCGGGCGTATCCCTGCTCGATATCGTGCCGGTCAAGGATGTGTGGGTCGTGGCGAACTTCAAGGAAACCCAGCTCGAACAGATTCGCCCCGGCCAGCACGTGCGCGTCACGGTCGATGGCTACCCCAATGCGGCACTCAATGGCGTGGTCGACAGCTTTGCACCGGGCAGTGGCTCGGCGTTCAGTCTGCTGCCACCCGACAACGCCACCGGGAACTTTGTGCGAGTCGTGCAGCGCGTTCCGGTGAAGATCCGCCTGGCTGACAACCCGCTGCCGGGGCGCATCGTGCCGGGCCTGTCCGCACGGGTGGAGGTATCACAAGGGGCCGGGTCATGAGCCGCGCCAGGCCGTCGACCGGCATCCTGCTCATCGCGGGCATCGTCCTGGCGGCATTGACGGAAGCGATCGCCAGCACCGTGCTGGCCCTCGGCCGCAGCGACATCATCGGCGACACCCATGCCACGCCCGACGAGTTCGCCTGGCTGGATGTCGGCTACATCGCACTCAAGCTGATCGGGTTCATGATCGCTCCTTGGCTGATGCAGCGATTTTCTGCGCGCAATGTGATCATCGGCGCCACCCTGGCCATGGGCCTGACGTGCGGTGTGGCTGCCATCACCGCTCGGCTGGAGTTGCTGATCACACTGCGCATCCTGCAAGGCTTCGCTGGCGGTGCGCTGCTGGTGGCGGGCCAGGCGATCATCTTTCGTGGCTATCCACGCGCGCTTCAGCCAATCCTGCAAGCCCTGTTCGCCATGGCGGCGGTGGTCGCGTCGGCGACCCTCGCGCCAGCCCTGCAAGGGTGGTTGATCGATAGCCAGTCCTGGACCTGGATCTTCTTCAGCGTGGTGCCGCTGGCCCTGGCGGCGACCGGCCTCTTGCTAATCGCTGACCACCCTGTGCCTGCCCGGGGCCGGCAACGTTCGTTCGACTGGCTCGGGTTCTCGCTGCTCTCTGTAGCCCTGTTCTGTTTCACCTACGTGCTCAGCCAGGGCAGTCGCTGGGACTGGTTCGAGGAGCCGCGCATCCTGATGCTGACGGTGATCGGTAGCGCCGCGCTGCTGGTCTTTCTCGGCCAACAGGTGTTGGCCAACGGCCAGGGGCTGCTCGACTTCAGCCTGTTCAGATCAAGCGATTTTACCTTTGCTTTTTGCGTCAGTTTCGTTGCCGGTGCCGCGCTGTTCGGCAGCGCCTACCTGATCCCGGCGTTCGCCCTGTCGGTACTCGCCTTCACACCGACCGATGCCGGCTTGCTGCTGTTGCCCAGTGGCGGTTTTTTTGTCGGTTCGCTGCTCATCGCCGCCTATCTGTTCAAGGTACGCCGCGTGCCGCCGGTGGCGACCGTGCCCTTGGGCATCCTGCTGATCATGGCAGCGATGTGGATGCTGTCCGGCTCCACCAGCGAAAGCGGCAGCGACGACATGATGGCGGCCATCCTGTTGCGCGGCCTGGGGCTTGGCTTCCTGTTTCTGTCGATCACGCTGATTGCCTTCAGTCACCTCAACAGCCGCAACCTGGCCAGCGGCATCGGCCTGTTCAATACAGGGCGTCAGTTGGGGGGCCTGATGGGGGTCGCCGGGCTACAGACCTTGATCGACCATCAGGTGGTCAGCAATGGCGTGGTCCTGGGCGCCAACGTCACCCCGGGAGGGCACGCGCTCATCGAACGGCTGATGACCACAACCACGATGCTGGCAGGGAAGGGCATGGATCAGGTGGCCGCTGGCCGGGCAGCCACGAGCCTGCTGGGCAAAGCGGTGTCAGGTCAGGCCACGGTGATTGCCTTCGATACGGCATTCTTCGCCGTGGCCCTGCTGTTCGTCTTTGCCGCGCCCATCCTGGTCGGCATCAAAATTGGCCTCTCGCGATACGCGAAAGTGCATGAGCAAGCGGCGAATTGATGACCCGCACGAAAAAGCCCGGCTGTTGAGGCCGGGCTTTTCGTTGAGTCCTGCGGTAAAGCACTGCATTCAGACAGCGCGGCTTTCGATCAGGCGATCCGAACCGCCTTCGGCAACGCGGTTTTGCAGCAGTTTGTCAGAGCCGCCTTCAGCGACGCGGTTCTGCAGCAGTTTGTCGGAGCCGCCTTCGGCGACACGGTTTTGCAGCAGTTTGTCGGAACCACCTTCGGCGACGCGGTTTTGCAGGAGCTTGTCGGAGCCGCCTTCAGCGACGCGGTTCTGCAGCAGTTTGTCGGAGCCACCTTCGGCTACGCGGTTTTGCAGCAGTTTGTCGGAACCGCCTTCGGCCACACGTTTTTCCAACAGGCGATCCGAACCACCTTCAGCCACACGATTCTCGATCAAACGATCGGAACCACCCTCGGCGACAAGGCTTTCAATCAGACGATCCGAGCCGCCTTCAGCGACCACAGGTTGAGCAGAGGTAGCGGCGAAAGCGTTAACTGCGAAAACCGAGAAAGCGATGCTGAGGAGGGTTTGGCGTTTCATGATGGTGTGCTCCGGGGTGCTTATGGGTTGGTATGGAGCAGATGTTACGCCGGAGATTTTTTAAGAGAACTTCATTGAATCAATGGTGACTATCGACGCAGTCAATGGATCGCAGATCCCTGTGGGAGCGGGCTTGCTCGCGAAGAGGCCGGCACATTCAGTATCGTTAGCGACTGACACGCCGCCTTCGCGAGCAAGTCGGATCGCCGCACCGCCGCTCCCACAGGTTTTCATGTGTCTGACAACGGGGCTCAAGCCTCACTAATCTGGCTCACACTGGTGATCTGCCCATTCCAGACCATCTCGTAATGCGCCGTCTGCACAATCGACGAAACCGGTCGCGGTGTCATCAGCGCCCAGCAATGACTGCCCGGCATCCGCACCGAGTGATATCGCAGACCGGGACAACCGGCGTCCCGCACCGACCGCCCCAGGACTCGGGAATGGCTGTAGTCGTCCGGCGCATACACCGGATCGCTTATCGGCAGGGCCGCAGCGTCCTTCATCCCGCCATCGCCAAACGCACACGCCAACCCGCGAAACACAAAGCGCTCATAGTTCAGGCTCGGCACCTTCGACCAATACAGGGCCTGGTGATGCCGTACTTCGGCCAATGCCGCTTCCATCGAATCCGCCAGGTACAACACACCAAAACTGCCGTCACTGAAACGCGAGCCCGCCGGATTCACATGGGTAAACGGCGCGATGGCGTAAGAGCAACCCGCAATCCCGAACGGAATCTCGCTGCGCGCAATCAACTCAAGCTGACCTACTTCATTCTTCAACCGCGGATTGGTCAGCGCCTGAATCTCGAACAACACTTCAAATTCATCCGCGTCCGCCACGTCATCAAACAACGCAATGGGCGGAAACTTCGAATTGACCAGGCGATAAGCCTGCAACGACTGGCCGGCAAACACCGTCAGCTCACTCGCCATCACCATTGCGCCCCCCGCAACATGTCGATGCGGCGGAAGGTTTCATACAGCGAAATCATGTCGCCCTGGGCCATGATCTCCAGCGGCGAACGCCCGTTGAAAAACTCGTTGTCGTTGGCCATCGAGGCAAAGCCATACACGTTGTCCGGGTTGTCGAACACCAGCCGCAACGTCGCATGAATGTTCAGCACAAAGCTGATGCGCTGCATCTGGTCCGCATCCAGCGCCACCGCCCAATCCGGGTCACGCTGACGGGCGCGGGTGTAAGTGCTGCGGGAAATGCGCAGGATGCGACAGGCCTGATCGCCGGTGGCCTTCCACTTTTCCAGAATGCTCACCGCGGCACGCAGGCCGGTGACGCATTGGTTTTTTGTGAAGGATTGGGCTTGGATGGGGACGGCCATGTTTGTGTGCTCTATCTGAATCTGTAGATTCAAATGTAGTTTTATTGAATCTGTAGAGCAATATTGCCGCGACCAGTGGACTTTCGCACCTAAACAAACGGACGCCCCCTTAAGCGCCCGTTTTTGTTGATAGCTCACCTCAATACATCATTGATCCAATGCCTGCGTTACCGCTTGCCCGGTCACCGCCGTTTTCCCATGGGGAATGAAGGCGGCACTGCCATTTTCTGTTGAATGGAACAACCGGGCGCCGTTGTTGGGCTTGGTGGTGATCAACTGATGGTCGGCCGTCAGATAATCCAGCGGCAATTGATGGATATCCTTGTATTGCTCCACGATGATCGTGCGGTCCGGATTCCAGGTCTCGCCACTTTTCTTTTCCAGCCACGCCATCAGCGCAGCACTGTCACCGGTTTGTGGAATGTCCGAATCCGGGAGCACGTAGTAGAACGGCGAGCCGTGATTTTGCAGGTACATGGGCAGCTTGTTGTCGACATCCACCAGCACCATGCGCCATTCGTTCCATGGCGCCGTCTTGATCGCTTCGGCGCGCACATCCTGGGTGAACTGAATGACTCCGCCGCCACCGCCATTGGTCCAGGGGTAGACAACGCCAAGGATCAACAACAAGAACCCGGCTGCCCCGGCAATGCCTTTCGTCCAGCCGGGGCCGCCGGCTTTACCGGCCGCCTGACGTGCGGCCATGCGCCGAGTGACCCACCAGGCCGCCAGCAATTGCGCAAACGGCACCAGCGGCAACACGTAATAGCTGCGCCGGCTGCCGCTGGCGGTGAAGAACAGGAACAGCAGGCCGAGGCCCAGGATCAGCCAGCGAACGTTGGCTTCGGTGTGCTTCCAGCCTCGCACTGCCAGCCACAGGCCGAGCATCCAGCAGGGCGCCCAGGGCAGGGTATAGACCGGCAGATACAGCAGATAGGTATAGATCGGCCCAATGTTGTCGAATGGCTTGAAGAATCGAACCACGTTCTCCTGAAACACCAGGCCCAGCCCACTTGGCCCAAAAGTCGGCGTGCCGTAACGTTGCGACAATATGAACGGCAGCATGTAGACCACGCCACCCACCAGCATCGCCAGGAACAGACGTGGATTGAGATGGTTTTTCCAGCGTCCCTCGCCAAGCAGATGCGGCAACAGCATCAGCCCCGGCAGGATGAACCCGATCAAGCCCTTGAACAGCGAGGTCAGTGCCAGCATCAGGAAAAACACGCAGTAGCGACTCAGGCGCGTGTCATCCGGGCCGCGCCAATACCACCACACTGCCGCCAGCACACCGCAAACCGTCAGCACGTCTGCCGTGGCGACCCGCGCCCAGAACACGAAAAAGAAGGTCGTCGCCAGAAACCAGCCGGCAATCAAACCGGTGCCTTTGCCATAGAGCCGTTCACCGATCAGGTAGACCAGCCAGACACTCAACCACGCCGACAGAACTGAAGGCAGGCGTAGCGACCAGTGCCCGAGGCCACCCATCAGATGGGCAGTGGCGGTAATCAACCAATAGGACGGCAGCGGCTTGTCGTAATAGGGCATGCCCTTGAGGTAAGGGTCGAAATAATCGCCGGTCTGCAACATCTGCAACGCGATATTCGCCCAGCGCGTTTCCGCCCCCCAAAGCTCCCTTGCGCCCAATCCGAAAAGCAATAGAAGCGCAGATACGCCAAGCAAGAGGATCAGCGCACCCTGGTCACTTTTCACAAACCGGACTAACGAATTTTTCATCACTGTTTCGCACGTTGCGCTCACCGTGGCGACGGAGAAGCGGCTGGAGCAACAAGGCTATCGGGCGAAATGTGATGGGATTGTCAGCAGATTGCGAATAAACCATTAGCTCTGGTCTGGAGCTGGCCGCTACATCAATAGGCGCAAGGCCGTGATCTGCACGATGAACAATTATTCATGCAAACCACGGCTCCATCATTGATGAAAAGTACGCCCCAACGCATCCAGGCGCGTGGCAATGGGTGGCAAGCGCCGACTGCTCGACGCCAGCGTCTGCACATCATCGGCCGTGTTCTGCGCAATGCTCTGCACCGACTGCAAGCGCCCGACAATCTCGAAGCTCGCCGTGGATTGTTCGCGGGTGGTAGTGACAATTCGCCCATTGAGCTCATCGATCTGCGAGATGTCGCTGCCTACCGCCCGCAACATCGCCGCCGCCAACTGACTGTCCTCGACACAACGCTCCACACCTTCGCGACTGTCCTGCATGGCCTCCACGGCTTTGCGGCTGCCTTGCTGCAAGGCCTCGATGATAGTGCGGATTTCCTTGGTGGAAACCGCCGTGCGCTGCGCCAGGCTGCGCACTTCATCGGCCACCACCGCAAAGCCCCGGCCTTGCTCGCCGG
This sequence comes from Pseudomonas sp. WT-JTC, assembly GCF_056711565.1. Taxonomy (NCBI): domain Bacteria; kingdom Pseudomonadati; phylum Pseudomonadota; class Gammaproteobacteria; order Pseudomonadales; family Pseudomonadaceae; genus Pseudomonas; species Pseudomonas sp. WT-JTC. Next base: position 4,243,916 of record NZ_CM160042.1, on the reverse strand, counting down.
CGCGCGCGGCTTCGATGGCCGCGTTGAGCGCCAGCAAGTTGGTCTGCTCGGCAATGCTGCTGATCACCTCCAGCACCGTGCCGATCTGCAGTGCCTGCCCGGCCAGCACCTGCACGGTTTCATTGGTGCCTTTCAGGCGCGACGCCAACTGAGTGATTTCCTGCTGCGCACGGTTCACGCTTTCCTGCCCGCGGGTGATCTGCACAGTGGCCTGGCCCGCGTGCTCAACGGCATGCTCGACATGCACCGCAATGTGCTCCATCGCATCGCCCATGCGCTGCATCGACCCGGTCATCTGGGCGATTTCCGTCAACTGATGCTTCGCGCCTTTCTCCAGCGTGTTACTGGCCTTGGCCAACTCCTGGCCCAACTCACCCAAACCCTGAGAGTCACGCACCACGCCGTCCACCAACGCAGTGATCTGCATCAGGAACTGATCGAAGCGCTGGGCCAGCGACACATGCACCCGCGCCTTGTCACCCTGGCCGGCACCGCCGGTGAACTGAGACGTGGTGGCGAGCATCTTGTCCAGCATGTCCTGGCTCTCCACCGCATCGGCCTGGCTGTGCACCGCAAGATAGAGCAGCGCGACCGTCTCCATCAGCACATAAAAAGCGTGAACGAACACCATCGTCCAGCCCCCGTGATGCGCCATCACATACACCGGAAAACCCTGATGCTGCAGCACATGAAACGCCACGTGATGCAGCGCAATCGTCACCGCAGCCACCAGGATCGGCAGCCAGTCCCGATAAAACGTCAACACCGCCAACAACGCAAAAATCCCGAAGTGCGACTCAATGACCCCCTCGGCCTGATTGATATGCAGCGCGGCCATCACCATCAGGCCAACGCCCAGCAAACAGCGCATCCACCGCGACCCGCCGATGGCGCGATACAACAGCGTCAACAGCACACTGGTACCACCGCCCACCAGCAATGCCTGCATGAAGGTGTCGTGCCAGAACGCCAGGCCCACCGCGAAGACGAACATCAGCCAGATCAGGCCCAGCATGATGCGGTCGGCTTTGCGGTAGTGGTCTAGGAAACGAGGGGGGAAGGGCATGTACGCTTACTCCATGTAAATGAGCCAGAAAAAGCAGGGTTTATGGCAACACGGGACATCGCGAAGGCTTGGGTACGTTAAGGGGGCAGACATTTTCAGAGTCAGGGGTGCGAATCTGTTGGCGGCATGGCCTAGCTGTATTTGAGACGCCGTGGAGAGCGTAGCCCTTGGCCATCATTCTTGGCAGGTACGACGTCGCACGTGGAAAAAATGTCCGATATAGAGGCAATTAATGCTGAATTGGCGGGGGACTACGACGGGCTCCATTGCAAAGCCTGTCGTACTCCAGGGGCAATTACGATTTCTTCGGCGGATAGTTGCCGCGCAGGCGACCGGACTTGTTGCCGGTTTTGCTCCGCAGGTTCGGTACAAGCGGGCGAGATCTGGGTTGGGGGTTGGAGCGGCTTTGGGGTTGCGGTTGTTTGCTCATGGTTCGCCTCCTGAATTTTCAGGGATTTGCGAAGTGGGTTATTGGTGAAGTTTAGCTAATTGACTGTGGGCTGGGTCGTTTGGCGCTTGGGGAATGTGCTCTGAGTGAAATCCGAAGGTTCATGGCCGAAACCCGCAAATTCATGGCGGAACAAAGCAAACTCAAGCAAGAGACCTTCTGGTATCCGTTCGCGGTAGAGGCTGGCAGGGTGACCCCCATTGTCGCCGCTGTCGGTCTTTGGGCGAAGTTCTGAGCCTCGGTACTTGCCCAATATGAGCTCACGCAGCAGACATGCTCCGTGACCTGTACAGGAAGTAGCATCATGTCCACACAACCTGCGAATCAATCCAGCATTGAACAACTGCACCGCGACGTTGCAGCTTTTGCCGAAGAGATGCGTAGCCCCGCCCCGAACGCGATCCGCTCTGCTGTGGTGTCGTTCAGCATCGGTGCCGCGCTGGCACTGGCTACCTTTGTCGTCGTCACGGTTGTGGTTCGACTGATCTAGTCTCTTGCCCTCACTCCGATTTCTGCCTGTCACCAAGGGCAGCAACCGACCCATAACGGCCGCTCGCGACGGACCGTCTATGATTCCAAACGGCAGTTGACATATGTCCACAAACATCCAGAAGCTTAATCTTTACTGAGCGCACAGCTGTCAAATCCATTTTTCCACCGAGCCACAGAACAGAAATCTCATGCCTGCACACATTCGCCTGGCTGTGCCCGCTGATGCGTCGTTGTTGCCCCGCATTGAACGTTCCGCTGCGCAGGCATTCCGTTCGATCGAAGGACTGGGTTGGCTTGCGGATGCCGCCACCCTGACAGTCGATCGCCATCGGCAGTTAATCGCGCTATCGATGTGTTGGGTTGCCGTGGATGCTCAAGGGCAGCCTCAAGGCTTCCTGAGCGCAGAACGCCATGGCAGTGATCTTCATATTGATGAGTTGTCGGTCAGACAGTCCATGCAGGGCCAGGGCTGGGGGCGAAAGCTGGTTGAAACGGCGATGGACCATGCGCGATCCAACCAGCTGCGTTGCGTGACTCTGACGACCTTTACCCAGGTGCCGTGGAATGCCCCCTTTTACCGGCGTCTAGGGTTCCGGGAAAACGCCGGGGCAACATTGGATAGGCGTTTGGCAGACATCCTGGCACAAGAGTATGGCCACGGTTTCGAACCCGGTAGCCGATGCGCCATGTCGTGGCGGGTGCCCCAATCCCCATAGCGTTCACTCAGCAACAGAGCCATTGCTCAATGAACGCTTTTGACTGTGGATTCAACCGGTATGCAGGCGGTTGATTGTCCTGCGGGGCCGGTTTTAACGCTTGATCAGGGAAATCTTGGTGCCTTCGATGCTGATCCCGGCCATTAACCCTTGCTGATCGAAGATAAACGCGTACGCGTCGTCCTTCAGCGTCGAACTGGACAGGTTCTTCGCAACCCCTTCATCAACCACCACAACCGTTGGTCCTATGCCGATTTCCCAACCCTTGGTTTCAGCGACATATTTCACGGCTTTGTCGGTCATCAGGAAAACCACATAGCCATACGACTGGGCGCCTGCCTGTAGCCCCCATGAACCGCTGACGGAGTTGTAGTAATCCTCTACTTTCGCGCCCTTCATCAATACGCCTTCGCCATAGCTGCCGCCGAATACAAGGCCCGCCTTGATGATTTTCGGGAAGACAAGCACAGCCTTGGCTTTGTGCGAGATGGTTTCAGAAAAGGGCTGGGTCTTGTAGAGCGTTTGTAACGCTTGCCGAGAGTCGGCATTCAGATCTTCGGCGGTGGCCGCACCCGCAGTGTTCAGGAGACTCGCCGAGGCCAATGATGCCGTTGCGAGGAAGATCGACAGGAAGAAGCGCATTGATTGAGTCATTTGCGTACTCCGACAAGGGGGTATTGGATGAAAGCAGCAGTCCGCGCCCGCGTTGGACAGGACCGAACCCACTGAAAGTTATCCGGCGCACCCTAAAGTGTGTGATTTGCAAGCGTCGCGCTTGAGTGGAGCAGACCGAGGGCCTTTGATCAGCCGCGATGCCATCATTTGTTGTGACCACGGTGTAAGGGCCAAGGTTCGTCGTCAGAGGCTGCTTTTGGCCGATTTCTGCCTTCCTCGACCGGTTGAATCCACAGCCGAAAGCAGACAAGGTTTTTGCCACTGTCTGGTCCTGAAACAGGTGTAAACCTTACTCAGGACGTGACACAGAAAAAAAACCCGTTTTTCTCGCAGGACAAAAAAACGGGCACCTTCAGCGCCCGTTCATTCACTCCGCCGCCTGCGCCCGCAACCTCCGTCCAATCACATCCATCAAGTCACAACCATCGCGCAACGGAATGACCAGCAATCTGGAAAAGTCCGACAACACCACCGTGTCGCAACCAATCTCAGCCCTGTAGGCAATATTCTCCAACACCTGCGTAACCGTACGAATACGGTAGTCCGCCATGGCTTGCAGCACGTCGAGTGGCGCTTCGGTATCAATGAGCAGGGAAGCCGGAACCAGGTCGATTCCGGTGAGGGGCATGTATCGATTCATTTTGAATGATCTCTGTTAGATGGGCTCAAGGCCGTCAGTCGGTCATTCTCTGTTGTCAGGTCGCCAAACCCGAATCACCATAATGGGCGACGGCGCCGACTATAAGCCGCACGAGATCAGCGCGGGAAGGTGAGGCATTCCGAGCTTTGTGTAGGACCTTTGACGATGAAACTTCAGACCTTTCACATCACGTCGCTGGAAATACAAACACAGACCTGAGATGTTCACTGCCGTTTGGTTTCAGCCACCAACGCTATCCTTAATCATCGCTCCTGCCGTCGAGATGGACCTTCGCTCATGCAAACCGCAACCCCCCAACGCCCCCTCTGGCAAACCTACCTGCTGTTTCTCGCCCCGATGGTCCTGTCGAACTTCCTGCAATCCATGTCCGGCACGGTCAACAGCGTCTACATCGGCCAGATGCTCGGCACCCAGGCCCTGGCGGCGGTGTCGGGGATGTTCCCCATCGTGTTTTTCTTCATCGCCCTGGTCATCGGCCTCGGTGCGGGGGCTGGTGTGTTGATCGGGCAGGCGTGGGGTGCGCGGGAGGCGCATCTGGTGAAGGCGATTGCCGGGGCGACGTTGTTGTTGGGGGTATTGATCGGGTTGGTGGCGGCGGTGGTGGGGAGTGTGTTTGCGCGGTCGGCGTTGGTGGGGTTGGGGACGCCGACGGATGTGCTGGACGATGCGGTGGCGTATGCCCATGTGATGTTGTGGATCATGCCGTCGCTGTTGGTGTTTGTGTTGTTCACGCAGTTGTTGCGTGGGGTGAGCGATACCTTGTCGCCGTTGTTGGCGCTGGTGGTGTCGACCATTGTTGGGCTGGCGCTGACGCCGGCGTTGATTCGCGGGTGGTTGGGTTTTGCGCCGATGGGGATTCAGAGTGCGGCGTTTGCCGGGTTGGTGGGTAACCTGGTGGCGATGGGGTTGCTGGCGTGGCGCTTGATTGGCAAGGGCCATCCGCTGGCGCCGGACCGGGAGTTCTTTGCGGCGATGAAGCTGGACATGGCGATTCTCGGCAAGGTGCTGCGCATCGGGTTGCCCACCGGCTTGCAGATGGTGGTGTTGTCGCTGTCGGAACTGGTGATTCTGGCGCTGGTGAACCAGCACGGTTCCCAGGCGACGGCGGCGTATGGCGCGGTGACGCAGATCGTCAATTACGTGCAGTTCCCGGCGCTGTCGATTGCGATTACCGCGTCGATCCTCGGGGCGCAGGCGATCGGGGCCGGGCGCATCGAGCGCATGGGGCCGATTTTGCGCACGGGGTTGATGATCAATGTGTGCCTGACCGGTGGCCTGGTGGTGCTGGGGTATTTGCTGTCGCATTGGTTGCTGGCGTCGTTCCTTACTGAGGAGGCGACGCGGAACATGGCTCAGCACCTGTTGCACATCATGCTCTGGAGCCTGTTGGTGTTCGGCTTCCAGGCGATTATCGGCGGCATCATGCGTGCCAGCGGCACGGTGATGATGCCGGTGGCGATTTCCATTGTGTGCGTGGTGGGTGTGCAGTTGCCGGCGGCATATCTGCTGGATGCGAAGTTCGGGCTGCAAGGGGTGTGGATGGCGTTTCCGGTGGCGTACCTGGGGATGCTGGTGTTGCAGACGCTGTATTACAAACTGGTGTGGCAGCATCAGAAGATTGAGCGGTTGGTGTAGGCGGGACGAAGGGGGCGGATAATGCTATGCACCGAAACCTGTGGCTACAGAAGGCAGGTTTGGCGGAAGTTGGCAGGCGTGTTCGCCTGGGGAGGTTTTTACATGAGCCCCTTGTCCCATTCCATCCTGCAAGACCGGCCGGCGGCCGGGCGGCGTTTGATCGAGCCGCTGCTGCCTTACGCCCAGCGGGCCGATGTCATCGTTCTGGCCTTGCCCCGTGGCGGTGTACCGGTGGCCTATGAAGTGGCTACGGCGCTGAAGGTTCGCCTGGACCTGATGCTGGTGCGCAAGCTCGGTGTGCCGTCCCACCCGGAGTACGCCATGGGCGCGATTGCCAGCGGCGGTATCCGGATTCTCAATGAGGAGGCGCTGCGGGTGCACCCGATTGATCGCGCGGCGTTCGACGCCGTGGTCGAACGGGAAACCCGCGAGTTGCTGCGCCGCGAGAAGGTCTATCGCGGCACGCGGCCGCCGGTGCAGCTCAAGGATCAGGTGGTGATCCTGATCGACGACGGCCTGGCCACCGGTGCTTCGATGAGGGCTGCGATCCAGGCGTTGCGGGTGCAGGCGCCATTGCGCATCGTGGTGGCGGTGCCGGTGGCGCCGATCGACACGGTGGAGGCGCTGCGCAACGAGGTGGATGAACTGGTCTGCCCGCTGATGCCCGAGTGGTTCACTTCGATCGGGCATTGGTACATGGATTTTTCCCAGACCTCGGATGCCGAGGTGATCGCGCTGTTGCAGCGGGCGTGGCAACGCGGGGAGTGCGGGTAGCGCTGACGGCCATCGGCAGGTGGTCGCAAATCACCGCGTGAGGTGGAATAAACGCCGGTTGTTTGCTTAAGTCATTTGATGCCACCCGACCTGTGCGGCACCCCAACTCAAGACGGGAGCCCTCCCGGAGAGTGCCATGAACCTTCGATCCGCGCGTTGCGTTGTTCTGGCCGGCACGCTGGTGTTCGGCCTGGTGCCGTTCGCTAAAGCCGTGGAATACAAGGATGTGAACGCCAGGGCCAGCACCTTGAGTTTCACCTATGAGCAGATGGGTTCGAGAGCCTACGGCACCTTTGGCAAGTTCAAGGCCAAACTGGACTTCGACACCGATAACCCCGGCGCCGCCCATGCCGCGCTGACCATCTACCTGAAGAGCATCGACGCCGGCAGCAGCGACGCCAACACCGAGCTGCAAAAAACGGCGTGGTTCGACACCGCGACTTATCCGGTGGCGACCTTCGAGTCGACGTCCATCAAGGCCCTGGGCGATAACCGCTACACCATCACCGGCAAGCTTTCCCTGCGGGGGCTTACTCGCGAAGTGAGTGTACCGGTGCTGCTGAAATCGGAGAGCGCCATCGGCATTTTCGAGGGCCAGCTGGTGCTCAAGCGTGACGACTTCAAGATCGGCGAAGGCGAGTGGGCGGACAGTGTGGTGTCCAACGAGATCAATATCCGCTTTCGGATGGTGGCGCCGCAGCGGTGACCGTCAGCGCAAATGCCAGGCACTTTGCCGATAGAACCGATAGTCAGTAAACCTCACCTCGGTACCACCTTGCGATTCGCAAAAGAAAAACGCCCGATCCACATTGCATGGACCGGGCGTCGATCAATCCGCTCTAGTGCACTGGCACCGTCACGGTTTTGCCGAAGGCCGATGTGACGGTCGCCGTCGGGTTAGGCGACGGGCCACTGCCGGTGGTGGTCACCGCTATATTCCAGCGTGCGCCTGTCGCCGTCGGCGTCAGGGTGGCGGTGCCAAGGCTCACCGGACCGGAGGTGGTCGTGGCAGTCGCCGTGATGGTATTGCCCGTGCCACGCGAGGTGGTGCCGGACAGGACCCAGTAGTAACGGCTGTTGCTGCGGGCGGTGACGGTAGCGCTGGTGACGATCAGGTTCTCGACGACACCTGCCGAGACCGCCACGGACACCGTCGTCGGTGCCGACTCCGCACCCTTGGCATCGGCGGCCTTATAGGTAAAGGTCGCGGTGAACGGCGCGGGGACCGTGGCCGGTGGTGTGTAGGTCACGCGCAGACCATCGGTGCTGACCGTGCCCTTGCCGGAGTCCGGTTGCTCCAGGCCCACCACTTTAAGCGGCACGTTACCGTCAGGGTCGGAGTCGTTGGCCAGGACGTTGATGGGCACTGGTTGGCCGTTGTTGCTGATGGCGCTGTCGGGGTTGGCGATCGGATTTTTGTTATCGCCGTCGTTGTTACGGGTATCGCCAGTGCGGAAGGTTGGCAGCGCGGCGGAGTTGACGTAGTTGACGCCGTCCCAGCCAGGCAGGGGCGTTGGCATCAACTGGAACTGGCCCGGGTGCTCAATATCCCAGCGCAGCAGCATGGAGGTATCCTCGTGCTGGGTGTTGTGGCAGTGCTCCATGTAGGTCCCGGCGAATTCACGGAAGCGGATCGCCATTTCCACATCCACCGAACTGTCGATGCCCTCGCCGATGCGATAGACGTCCTTGCGTGCCCATTTTTCCCATTCTGGTGGCGCCTTGCCGTCACGGTGGAGGATGATCCCCTCTTCGAAGTGCACGTGCACAGGGTGATTCCAGCCGTTGCCGCCGCTCTTGATTTTCCACACTTCCATGGTGCCGTCGCCGGAGAACCCGGCATCGGTCGGGCCGTTCGCCAGTTGCGGAGCGGCGCTGATGATCCGAGGGTCCATGGGGTAGCCGAAACCACCGTCGGTCTTGATGGTCCAGGGGGCGTCGTCGGTGCCGTCGGAGCGGCCGAAGATGAACTCGCGATGGCGTGCCACCTTCAGCTTGGCCTGCACTACCGGATCGTCGCGGTTGATCGTCAGCGGGAGCATGGTCTTGCCGGCCGCTTTGCCCGGTTTGGCGGGTTCGTAGTCGGCGGGGTTCATGCTCACGTCCTGGCCGGCATAAGGCTTGACCACCAGCTGCAGGAACTTGCCCACCCCCGGGTCGCCGTTGTCCCATTCCAGCCCTTTGCTGCCCTGCTTGAGCACCGCTTTGTACTTCCCGGACAGGACATCGGCCAGGCTCAGCAGTGTAGCCTCCGGACCCTTGCCGTTCTGGTGCTCCATCAGGTTGACGAAGTACAGCTTGTCGCCGACGCTGATCCCGTTTTTCGCGAAGTTGACGATGATGTCGTAACGCTCGGCGATGCCCATGGTGGGCAGGATGGCGTTGTGGTTCTGCATGTCGCCGTCACCGTCCAGGTCCATGCTGCCGTCGAACGGCACGGCATGTTCCATGAGGTTGCCGTCGTTGCCGACCATGTGGAACGGCACGCGGGTGTAAGACACGCCGGAACCTGCCGGGCCGGGGAATTCGCCACCGGAGCCTGCGACTTCACGCACCAGCGCGATCCTGAAGTAGCGCGACACCGAGCCGTTGAGGATGCGGAAGCGGTAGCTGCGCGCGCGCACATTCAGGCGTGGCTGGTACTGCCAGTTGACCAGGATCTGATCACCGAGGAAACCGTCGGTGTTGAACGGGTTGAACCACAGCTGGCCATTGGCGTCCCAGGCCTTGTCGGCCACCATCAGGTTGACGTCATAGTCACGGTTGCCCCAGGGCAGCGCCGAACCGCTGGGCAGGCGCAGGTTGACGCCGTCTTCGAAGGCTTCGTTACCGCGATCCAGGGCGCTGTAGTAGTTCATCATCACCGCGTTGCCCTTGTAGACGTTCTGTGCGGTGAAACCGTTCATGTGGTCATGGAACCAGTGGGTGCTCATGGTTTCACGCCAGTCGCCACGGATCTTGATGCTGCCGTTGTTGCACGTCTTCAGGCCCGGAGTGGCATCGTTGACGAACAGGGTTTCGCCCGGGGCGCAGGGGAACGCCGCGCGCGGATCCTGGGCGCTGGTGTTGATGGTGTCATAACCGGCCAGTTGAATTGGCCAGCGATAGTCGTAGTACTGCCCCGGAAAGAAAAACGCATTGGCAAAGCCGTCGCTTTCGGCCGGGGTGTGGCCGTTGTGTTCGTGGGTGCTGAGGGTGTGCAGGCCAAAACCCATGTTGGCCGACGGATCGATCGGCAGGGCGTTGTAGTGACGCATCAGCGTCGGTTGGCCGTAGCGCACCATCAGCAGTTTTGGCGGAAAGGTGCCGTCGAAGGTCCAGAGCGCCTTGTGGTTCTGGATCGGCATGTTGGGGTGGAAGCGGGTGTCGATGCCTTTGGTGGTGCCTGTCGTGGTCGGGAGGTCTGAAGTCTGGTAGTACAGCCCGCCAGGCCCGAACTCACCAACGGCGTAGTTGTGCAGCTGGCGACGGTCGCGCATGCCGCCATTGAGCTTGGCGCCCGCTTGAGCAGTCTTGAAGGCGACCTGCGGGTAGAACTCGTTCCAGCGCTGGTGCGACCAGCCTTTTCCTGGCGGACGACCTTCGGCTGGCGAGCCGACCGGATGGCGGTTGAGGAAGGCTTCGATCTGCGCTTTCCACGGGTTGCGGTCCAGTACGTTGGAATACTGCGACGGAAACGGGTACAGCCCCGGCTGGCGCATGAAGGCTTCCAGGGCCGCGGCCGAAGGACCGCTGCGGGCGATGTTGTTCGGGTCCTGCATGGGCGCCGGGCCGACGAGCGGAACCGGGAAGGTCAGGGGCGGTGCCGGCAGTGTCGGGTCGAGTTTTTCCGTGCCGAATTCTTCGAACAGCAGCAGTTGCTGGGTGTACGGCTGCGCCCCGAACAATGGGCTGGGCTTGCCATTGGTGGGGATCTTGAAGGATGTCTGCAGGGCTGGCGGCAGCACGTTGTCGGTCGTTGGCGTGGTGAGGCGGGTGCCAAAGGCGCCATTGGGCAGGGCGATGGCGCCCTGGAAGGCGGGTGGCATGGCCAGTATGGCATCCAGCGCGGCCTTGGGGTCGGCCGGCGGGTTGGTATACGCCGAAGGATCTGTTGGCGGCGGCTGGCTGACATCATCAAGCGGTGCGGCGTTGCCGATGCTGATGTTGATGTTGATCAGCATCACAGCGGCGATGCCCGGTTTCCTGAAAAGGCCGAGCGACTTGAGATCAGGTATTCTCTTCATATTGTATTTCCTCGGGGGCGCGCCGGTGAGGCTGACGTTCGCAATTCGCTCTTTGCAAGAGCTGCGCCAATCGCGAGTGGATCCGAGGGATAGGAAAAATCGTTTTGTATCAAAAGATTGATGGCTGTGGTGGCGGTTATCGCGCCGCAGTGGGGGGGAATCCTCAATGTTGGGGGCCTTCACCCCCCGGTTCCCCCCACCGCGCAGGTGTCAGGCGCGCTATGATAGGCCGCCTTTGCCTCCCGGAGCCTATCACCGCAATGCCCCTGATCAGCCACTTCAAGACTCCGTGCCCCGAGCACGTCAATAGCCAGATCCTGCAGATGGTGGTCGACAACCTGACCGACATCAGCATGGTCGCGATCCCGCCAAGCAACCTGCTGTACAACCTTTATCAGTACGCGATCGGCTATGAGGTGCACCTGTATCTGCAAGCGTTGAACGGTGAGAAAGGCATTGCCGTGGAGTTGATCGTTGCCACTGACGAAGACGACCCGGAAAAGGTGATCGGCTTTTTGCTGTACCTGCCGGTGCAGGACGATCCCGAGGCGTGTGGCGTGGCGTACATGGCGGTGCAGGCCGAGTATCGGCGCCAGGGCGTGGCCCGGCGGATGCTGCGGGAAATGGTCGGCCGCTATCCCCATGCCGAGCTGACTTGCGCGGTGGCCAAGGTGCCGTATTTCGAAGCGATGGGCTTTCAGGTGGTGGGCGTGCGTGCGACCCAGGTGTTGATGAATACCCGTGACCACGCCACCGATGGCTTGATGGCGCTGCTGGATGTGGCGTCGATCTACAGCTCGCTGGAAGTGCGGCAGATTCATACCTACTTGCTGCAAAAGCATGGCAAGCGGGCCATGACCGACGCGGAAAAACAGCGCGACCGGCACCTGGACCAGTTGACGCACAAGGCCCGGGAATTTGTGCGGGGGCGGTTGGGGGACGATGCCGTACCGGCCAGTAGTCCTCGACTTCGGTTGGTCTGACCGAGTTCATCTAAACACCACCCCCCCCTGTGGGAGCGGGCTTGCTCGCGAAAGCGGTGTGTCAGCCAACATTTTTGGCGACTGATACGACGCCTTCGCGAGCAAGCCCGCTCCCACAGGGGATTGGTTGCCCGCGAGAGCTCGCACAGCGTTTAAGCCAGCTTCACATTCATGGTGATCCGCGCCGTGAACACCTTCTTGCCCTCGGCATCGTGAATGTCCACCGGCACGATCTTGTCGCCTTCGGTGGTCCAGTCCACGGCATCTCCCTCGGCTACCGCCGTCACATCGCTCTTGGCCTTGGCCAGGTATTCAACGGTCATGCCTTTGGGAATCCAGCGGGCGCCAGCGGGAATGGAAACGTCGGTCATCATCCCGGCGGCCAGTTCGGCGGCGTTGCACATCGCAATCGCATGCACCGTACCCAAATGATTGGTGATTTCCCGGGCAAACGGCACGTGCACGGTGGCGCTGCCTTTGCGCAAATCCTTGACCAGCGGGTTGATGGTGGAGAAGTAGGGCGCCACCTGGCAGGCCATTTTGCTGAACGCCTGCGGGCCTGCGCTGCTGAACATGCTGAGGAACTGACTCATTTTGATGCCTCTTGAGGATGACAGTTTGCAGAACAATATTCTTTAACAGAACAATGTTCTGCAACGGAACAGTATTCTGTCGATGAGAATTCTGTCAACCTAGTGCCACTTGTTCGTTGGCAACCGCCAGCTCCACCTATGACTTTTCTGGACCGTTTTTCAGCATGGAAACCGCCGATCTGCTCGAACGCTGCTACCCCGGACGACGCGCCGAACTCAAGCGCGACATCTTCAGAAAGGCCCTCGGCCTGTTCAACGAACAGGGGATCGAGGCCACCACCATCGAAATGATCCGCGCCGAATGCGACACCAGTGTCGGCGCGATCTATCACCATTTCGGCAACAAGGAAGGCCTGGTGGCGGCGCTGTTCTTTACCGCTCTCGACGACCAGGCCCGCTTGCGCGACAGCTACCTGGCTGAGGCACACACCACACAAACGGGGGTGCATGCGCTGGTGCACAGCTACGTGGATTGGGTCGATAGCCAGCCGGAGTGGGCGCGGTTCCAGTACCACGCGCGGTTTTCCGTCACCAAGGGGCCGTTCAAGGACGAACTCGCCAGCCGCAACAAGACACGCAACAAGCAGTTGCTGGAATGGCTGGGCGCACAGGGGAACGAGCTGGGTGGTTTTCCGGCGGAGTTGATACCGTCGTTGATCGTCGGCCAGGCAGACAGTTACTGCCGCGCCTGGTTGTCGGGCCGGGTCAAGGGCAGCCCGAAGGCGTACCGGGACATGCTGGCCGAGGCGGCGTGGCGGTCACTGTGCATCCCCAACTCCAATGAACATCCCTTGTAGGAGCGAGCTTGCTCGCGATGGTGTGTCAGGCTGAGTGGTGTCACTGACACTCCATCGCGGGCAAGCCCGCTTCTACAGTGAGCTGTGATGTTTTTCAGAGGCAAAAAAAGAGCCTCAAAGCTCTTTGATGGGGAGGAAGTAGAGCCATTGAGGCTCAAGATGCGCATGAAGCAGGCGGTGAGCTTGGTAGGGGTTCAGTTCACTCACCACCTGCGCAGCGGCTTGAGCAAGCAAGCGACTGCGCAACTTCATCCTAAAAAGACCTAGCGTTTCACTCAAGTACCGCTAGTCGCATCCCCCGGCCAGCCGGCGCGACGCAAGGCCTTGAGCAAGGTCTCGGCATCCAGCCCCGGTACCGCGTGCCCGTTGCCTTCGGCGGTGTCGGCGGCGAGCAAGGCATTGATGATGGCTTCTTCCACGGCCTCGGTGGCGGCCAGGAACAGCTCGCTGATGTGGTCGTTGTTGACCATGCTCAGGTTGTGGGTGGTCGGCGCTTTCTTGCTCTCATAGGCGGCCGGTGGCACGTGATCGTTACCGGTGGCGAAGGCGATGAAAATGTCGCCGCTGTGGTCTTCATTACCGCCGCCAGTGCGGGCCAGGCCGAGGCTGGCGCGCTGGGCCAGACGGGTGCACTGGTGCGGCAGCAACGGCGCATCGGTGGCCAGGCAGACCACGATCGAACCCATGCCCGGATGGGGCAGCGATGCCTTGAGGAACGGCGAATCGACCTGTTCCATGTAGCGCCCGACCGGATACCCGTCAACGCGCAGTTCATTGCGAATGCCGTGGTTGGCCTGGACGATCGCCCCGACTGTCCAGCCGCCCTGGGTGCTGTTCAACCGTCGCGACGCGGTGCCGATGCCGCCCTTGAACTCGTGACAGATCATGCCGCTGCCACCGCCGACATTGCCTTCGGCCACCGGGCCACCCGCCGCCGAACGCACGGCCTGAGCCACGTGTTCCGGTTTGACGTGAAAGCCGTTGATGTCGTTGAGCAAGCCGTCGAAGGTTTCCAGCACCACCGGCATGTTCCAGTAGAGGCGCCCGTCATCCGGTTGCTGCTCGCGGTCGATCACGATCAGCGCATCGCGCACCACGCCCAGGCTGTGGGTATTGGTGAAGGCGATAGGGCTGGTCAGCAAGCCTGCTTCGCGAATCCATTCCAGCCCCGTGGCATCGCCGTTGCCGTTGAGTACATGCACACCGGCAAAACACGGTTGCTGGCTGGTGGAACCGGCGCGCGGTTCGATGACGGTGACGCCGGTGAGGATGTCGCGGCCATTGGCAGTGCGTCCTCGTATATTGCTGTGGCCGACCCGTACGCCGGGAACGTCGGTGATGGCATTGAGCGGGCCGGGTTGCAGTTGGCCGATCGGGATGTTCAGGTCGCGGGCACGTGGTTTCATGGTTTTCTCATCTTCGAGTCGTGGCAGAAAAAATCTGTGGGGCACTGCAGTTCCTGTGGGAGCGGGCTTGCTCGCGAAGGCGTCGTATCAGTCGCCAAAAGTGTTGGCTGACATACCGCTTTCGCGAGCAAGTCGGATCGCCGCACCGCCGCTCCCACAGGGTTAGTGGTGTGTCTACTGGCCATTCTTGACCTTGCTCCAGATCCGCGTCCGCACGCGCTCGGTCGCAGGCGGCAGGGGCTGGAGGGTGAACAAGGTGGCCATGGCTTCGGCCGACGGGTAGACGGCCGGGTTGCTGCGGGTCTCTTCGGCGACCAGTGTCGTGGCGCTGCGGTTGCCGTTGGGATAGTTGAGGTGGTCGCTGACCGGGGCGATGACCTCGGGGCGCATCAGGTAGTCGATGAAGGCCAGCCCTTGTTCCGGGTGCGGGGCGTCCTTGAGCAGTACCAGTGTGTCGAACCACACCGGCGCACCTTCCTTCGGCAGGCTGTAGGCGATCTTCACGCCGTTGCCGGCCTGCTCGGCGGTGGTCTTGGCTTCGAGCATCGCGCCGGACCAGCCGACCGCCACGCAGATGTTGCCGTTGGACAGGTCGCTGATGAACTTCGACGAGTTGAAGTAGGCAATGTGCGGACGCAGCTTCAGCAGCAAGGCTTCGGCCTTCTTGTAGTCCTCGGGGTTGGTGCTGTTGGGCGGCAGGCCGAGGTAGTGCAGGGCAACCGGCAGCATCTCTGATGGCGAGTCGAGCATGGCCACGCCGCATTCGCCGAGCCTGGCCAGGTTCTCTTCCTTGAACACCAGGTCCCAGGAATCCACCGGCGCCTTGTCACCCAGCACCGCGCGCACTTTGTCGACGTTGTAGCCAATGCCGTTGGTGCCCCACAGGTAGGGCACGGCGTACTGGTTGCCCGGATCGTTGTTGGCCAGTTTCGCCAGCAGATCGGTGTCCATGTTCTTGAAGTCCGGCATCTGCGCACGGGGCAAGGGGGCGAGGGCGCCGGCCTTGATCAGCGTGGGCAAACTGAAGTTGCTGGCCACCACCACGTCGTAGCCGCTGCGGCTGGTGAGCAACTTGCCCTCGAGCACTTCGGCGCTGTCGAAGGTGTCGTAGACCGGCTGGATCCCGGTGTCGCGCTTGAAGTCCTGCAGAGTGGTGGGGCCGATGTAGTCGTACCAGTTGTACACGTGCACCGTCGGGGTTTGGACCGCAAACGCCGACAGCGACACCGCCAGACAGGCGCCAAAGCCCAGATTGAAATACAAGTGGTGACGACTCATGATGCGGCACTCCTGGCCTGTTGCGGCCGGTGGTATTCAGGAGTTTTCAGCGTATCGACCGGGGTGGCCTTCACCCATTCCCATCATGGGTTACTCAAAAGGGGTAGTGCGTGGACGCGTTGTTGAAAGAGTTGCCGGTGCACCAGGGGCTGGCGCGGGTCTTCACGGCGGTGGGGCGGGATGGTTTCTGGCGTGCACTGGTGGACACCCTGCGGTTGCTGGTGCCGCTGGACAACGCGTTGGTGGCGCTGATGCGGCCGGGCCATGTGCCGCGCCTGCTGATTGATTTCGATGCCAAGGGCAACGGTGACGAGCAGGAAGAGCTGGCGGACTACCGGGCCGGCATGTACCTGCTCGATCCGTTCTATCAAGCCGCTTGCGCCGGCATCGCCGACGGCTTGCACAGCCTCGAATCGGTGGCCCCCGACCAGTTCCAGCACAGCGAGTACTACCTGAGTTACTTCAGCCGCGTGGTCGGTGGGGACGAGTTGCAGTTCATGGTGAACCTCGACGGCGCCGTGCTCGGCCTGTCCCTCGGGCGTTCGGTGCGCTTCAGCCTGGAGGAACAAGGCCGCCTGCTGTGCGTGCGTGACTGGGTATTGGCGGCGATGCGCCGACACCTGGATCTGACGCCACTGCAAGGGCCGGTCGCCGAACCGCCGGCCAGCGATCTGGCCACGTTACTCGATCGCTTCGACGCACGCCTGACGCTGCGGGAAATCGAAACCGCGCGCCTGATTCTCCAGGGTTTTTCCAGCAAGGCCATCGCCCAGAAAATGGGCATCTCCCCGGAGACGGTGAAGGTGCATCGGCGCAACCTCTATCACAAGCTCAATGTGAACGGGCATGGCGAGTTGTTTGCACTGGTGTTGCAGCCGCGGTGATCTGAGTCAGGCTACAAAAAAGCGGGACTCAGTCTCCGAGCCTGAACACCAACGCCTTCAACCCGCACTCCACATCCGCATCGGGAAACTCTGGCGGGTTCTCCAGGCGCTGCTCAAAGCGCAGGCTCGGCGCTTCGCGGGTCACGCCATCGATCAGGAAGTCGGCACCAAACGCCGGGTCGTTCATGCAGGCCAGAACCGTGCCTTGCGGGCTGAGCAGTTCCGGCAAGCGGCGCAGTACGCGCTGGTAATCCTTGGTCAGCAGGAAACTGCCTTTCTGGAACGACGGCGGGTCGATGATCACCAGATCGTACGGCCCCTTGCCGATCACCTTGCCCCAGGACTTGAACAGGTCGTGGCCGAGGAAGCTCACCTTGCTCAGGTCGTGGCCATTGAGGCGGTGGTTGTCGCGACCACGGCTCAGGGCCGGGCTGGACATGTCGAGGTTGACCACGTGGCTCGCGCCGCCTTCGATGGCCGCCACCGAGAAGCCGCAGGTGTAGGCGAACAGGTTCAACACCCGCTTGCCTTCGGCATTGGCGCGGACCCAGTCGCGACCGTAGCGCATGTCGAGGAACAGCCCGGTGTTCTGTTTGCGGCCCAGGTCGACCCGGTACTTCAGGCCACCCTCGGTGATGTTCATTTCCTCGATGACGTCCCCGAGCAGCCACTCGGTGGTGCTTTGCAGCAGGTAGCGATGCTGCAACAGCAGTGTATGGGCACCGGATTGTGTCCATTGCGCTGATTGGGTGATCGCCATCAGCACCTGCTTCAAGTCTGCCAGTTGCGTCGCTTGCGGCTCCTTGAACAACGCCACCAGCACCACGCCCTGCAACCAGTCCACGGTCACTTGCTCCAGCCCCGGCCAGCAGCGGCCACGGCCGTGGAACAGGCGGCGGGTTTCTGCGGGGGCGGCCGCGAGGGCGGTGAGCACCTGTTGGTTGAGGATGGCGAGGGCTTCAGGGTTCATCGGGTCGGGTCGGTCATTTGTAGGGGGCGGCATTTAACCATAATTGCGCAACTGGTGAATCACCACAAAACAGGGTGGGAGCGGGCTTGCTCGCGAAAGCGCAGTGTCAGTCAACATTGATAGCGACTGACACTGCGCCTTCGCGAGCAAGCCCGCTCCCACAGGGTTCTCGGTGTTCGTTGGGAGCGAGTTATCACAATTAATTTAACTCTGCGTGAGGATTTGGCGATCTTCCCGCTCCCATAATCGGCCCCAACGAACAACAAACGGGAGCCGGACATGTCGCAGACCACTGCTTCACCCAAGTCCAGTCATCCACGCTGGCTACGCCTGACCCATTGGCTCAATGCCCTTGCGGTGCTGGTGATGGTCACCAGCGGCTGGCGCATCTACAACGCCTCGCCGATCTACGAATTCAGCTTTCCCAAGGCGATCACCCTCGGCGGCTGGCTGGGCGGCGCGCTGCAATGGCATTTCGCGGCGATGTGGTTCCTGGCGATCAACGGCCTGATCTACCTGGCCTTCAACCTGTTCAGCGGACGCCTGAAGCGGCGGTTTTTCCCGGTTTCGCCCAAAGGCGTGCTGCAGGACCTGTGGGCCGCGTTACGCGGAAAACTCGGGCACGCCGACCTCAGTCATTACAACCAGGTGCAACGCGTCGCTTACCTGTTCGTGATGGTCGACATCACGCTGCTGGTGCTCTCCGGTCTGGTGTTGTGGAAGTCGGTGCAGTTCCCGCTGTTGCGTGAATTGCTGTTCGGTTACGAAGGCGCGCGCCGTGTGCACTTCTTCGCCATGGCGCTGTTGGTGGCCTTTGTCGCGGTGCACCTGGTGATGGTCGCGCTGGTTCCGAAAACGCTGTTGGCCATGATCGTCGGCCGCAAGGAGCAGGTATGAAAAAGCGCATTCAGGTACCCGGGCTGGACGAGGCCTCGATCCTCACCGACGCCCGCAAGATCCTCGCCCCGCAAATCGAAGACCGCTCGCGCCGTTCGTTCCTGCTGCGCGGCCTGACCCTCGGTGGCGTGGCCATGTTGTCCGGCTGCAACATCACCGACAACGACAGCGTCGAGACTGCGCTGTCGTCCATGTCGCGCTTCAACGATCGGGTCCAGGGCTGGCTGTTCAACCCCAACGCGATGGCGCCGACCTATCCCGAGTCGATGATTACCCGGCCGTTTCCCTTCAATGCCTTCTACGGCATCGACGAGGCGCCGACGGTGGAGGAGGAGAGCTATCGCCTGGAGGTCACCGGCCTGGTCGCCGACAAGCGCAGCTGGCGCCTCGAAGAACTGCGCGCCATGGCGCAGACCGAGCAGATCACCCGGCACATTTGCGTCGAAGGCTGGAGTGCGATCGGCCGTTGGGGCGGCGTGCGTTTCAGCGATTTCCTCAAGCGCATCGGCGCCGACACCGATGCCAGGTACGTCGGTTTCAAATGCGCCGACGACTACTACACCAGCATCGACATGGCCACTGCGCTGCATGCGCAAACCCTGCTGACACTGACTTATGACGGCGAGGTGCTGCCGCGCCAGTACGGCTTCCCGATGAAGCTGCGCATGCCCACCAAGCTGGGCTACAAGAACCCCAAACACATTCAGGCGATTTTCGTCAGCAACACCTACAGCGGCGGTTTCTGGGAAGACCAGGGCTACAACTGGTTCGGTGGCAGCTGATGAACGTGCGAAACATTCACCGTCCGCAAACCCGTGCTCCAAGGAGATTCATCATGAAAAAGTTGACCACCGTTGTTCTGTCCATGTGCCTGGCCGTTGGCGCTGCCAGTGTTTTTGCAGCCGATACGATGAGTAACGACAGCATGAGCAAGGATTCGATGTCCAAGGACGCCATGTCCAAGGATGCGATGAAAAAAGACGCGATGAAGAAGACCGACTCGATGTCCAAAGACAGCATGTCCAAGGATGCAATGTCCAAGGACACGATGAAAAAAGATGCGATGTCCAAGGATGCGATGAAAAAAAGCGAAATGTCGCAGTAAGTCCAGACAACCGCGATCCATTGTAGGAGCGAGCTTGCTCGCGATGGTGTATCAGTCAGCCCGTCATCGACTGACACTCCATCGCGAGCAAGCTCGCTCCTACAGGGGGGCGTGTTGTGCAGGGGTATGACTTGAAGTCATACCCGCATGACTTTTAATGGTTACAGCCCTGCCAACCCCCGGTGTTAAAAATCGCAAACCAGCTCATCAACAACAAAAAAGAGCGTTTGCAACCATGACTCATCATCACTGCCGCGTCTTCGCCAGCGTTCTGCTGCGCTCTTCGAACCCGAACATTTGCCAGCGTGTGCCCCGTGCATGCGTGCGCTTCTGACACCCAAAAAATCCTCTGCGTCCTGATAAGAGTAACGACTCATGAAAGAACTCGACCTGTACATCGGTGAAGGTTTCGAAGGCCCGGGCGTGAACGCCGCACACATCAACATCCTGATCGGCCCGCGCAACGGCCCGGCAGGGCAGGCGTTCGCCAACAGCCTGGCCTCGCCAAGCCAGGGACACTGCCCGTTCATGGTGATCGCCCAGCCGAACATCCCGGTCAAGCCGATGACCCTGTATGTGAACAAGGCCGCGATCAGCAGCGACCTGCACGGCAACGCCACCTGGGGCGCGTCCCAGGCCGGCATCGCCAAGGCGGTTCTCGAAGCGCTGCTCGACGGCACCCTGCCGCCGGAAGCCGAGGACGAGTGGGCCATCGTGACGGCCAACTGGGTCAACCCGGCCTGCGACGACCTCGACGCCGTGTACCTGAACAACTACAACGCCTGCCGCACCGCGATCCGCGCCGCCCTGACCGGCAAGCCGGAAACCGCGCAACTGGCCGATGTGGTCAATCACATCAGCAACCCTTTCTACACGCCAAAAGCCTGAGGTCCGCGCCATGCAATACATCCGTTTGGGCAACTCCGGCCTTGAAGTCTCCCGCCTGTGCCTGGGCACCATGAACATGGGCACCCCGGACTGGAAACCGTGGATCTTCGATGAGAAGAAAAGCGAACCGATCGTCAGGCACGCCCTGGATAACGGCGTGAACTTCATCGACCTGGCGGACTTCTATTCCGCAGGTGTCGGCGAGGAAGTGGTGGGGCGCATCGTCAAGCGCCTGGCCCGTCGCGAAGACCTGGTGATCACCACCAAGGTCGGTTACGGCACCCGCTCCGGCATCAACGCCAGCGGCCACTCGCGCAAGCACATCATGGACAGCATCGATGCTTCACTGAAGCGCCTGGACATGGATTACGTCGACGTTTTCATGCTGCATTACTTCGACGTGAACACCCCGGTCGAAGAAACCATGAGCGCCATGAACGACATCGTGCGCTCCGGCAAGGCCCGCTATATCGGCGTGTCGACCATGCTCACCGGGCAGTTGGCAAAGATCCTCATGGCCTGCGAGCGCAATGGCTGGGTCAAGCCGATCAACATGCAGCTGCAATTGAACTGCGCCTACCGCGAAGAAGAACGCGAGATGATCCCGTTCTGCCGCGACCAGGGCCTCGGTGTCTCGGTGTTCAGCCCGTTGGCGCGAGGCCTGTTGACGGGGGACGCACAATCGACCCGCAATCAGACCGACTTCTTCACCCAGCAGATGTACAGCGACGAAGCCTCGTTCGAAATTGCCCATTCGGTGCAACGCGTGGCCCGTGCCCGCGGTGTGTCCAATGCGCAGATCGCCCAGGCGTGGGTGTCAAACCATCCGGGCGTGGATTGCATGCTGGTCGGCGCCGACACCACCGAACAGTTCGACAGCGCCCTCGCAGCGCTGGAGACCAAACTCGATGCTGAAGAGCTGCACGAGCTGGAACGCAATTACACGCCGTGTGACGTGATCAACGATTACACCGCCGGCAAACGAATCCTGCGTACCGCCCGTCCGGGCCTTGAGCGCTTCAACCTGACCGAGGCCGTGGCATGAGCGCGTTGATCCGTCACGGCAACTTCATCGATGGCCAATGGTCCAGCGGTGGCGCCACGTACCCGGTGCTGAACCCGGCCAACGGAGAGCTGATCGCCGAGGTGCAAAAGGCCGGCGCTGAAGAAACTGATTTGGCTATCGAAGCCGCCAACCGTGCATTGCCAGCGTGGCGCAAGCTGACCGCCAAGGAACGCAGCCAGCGCCTCAAGCGCTGGAGCGAACTGATGCTGAGCAACCAGAAGGACCTGGCCACGCTGCTCAGTCGCGAACAAGGCAAGCCACTGGCCGAAGCCATGGGCGAAGTGGTCTACGCCGCAAGCTTCCTGGAGTGGTTCGGCGAGGAAGCCAAGCGTGCCTACGGCGACGTGATCCCCAGCCACAAGGCCGATGCGCGGATCATCGTGGTCAAGGAAGCCATCGGCGTGGTGGCGGCGATCACCCCGTGGAACTTCCCGTTGGCCATGGTCACCCGCAAGGTCGGCCCGGCGCTGGCCGCCGGTTGCACGATGATCCTCAAACCCTCGGAAGAAACCCCGTTGTCGGCCTTTGCGTTGGCGGTGCTGGCCGAGCAGGCCGGGATTCCGGCCGGGGTGTTCAACATCGTTTCCGGCGATGCGGTGGCGATTGGCGGCGCGCTGCAAGCGTCCAGCGTTGTGCGAAAACTGTCGTTCACCGGCTCGACCCGCACCGGCAAATTGCTGATGCGCCAGGCCGCCGACACCTTGAAAAAGGTCTCTCTGGAACTGGGCGGCAACGCGCCGTTCATTGTGTTCGACGATGCCGATCTGGATGCGGCGGTGAAAGGCGCAATGGCTTCGAAGTTCCGCAACACCGGGCAAACCTGCGTCTGTGTAAACCGCTTCTTCATTCAGGACGGCGTGTACGAAGCCTTTACCGGCAAACTCGCTGAAGCCGTAGCGGCCATGCGTGTCGGCAGCGCCCTGGACGGCGAAACCGAACAAGGTCCGCTGATCAACAGCGCTGCGCTGGCCAAGGTCGAACTGCACGTGAGCGACGCGGTGGAGAAGGGCGCCAAAGTCTTGTGCGGCGGCCGTCGTCATGCGCTGGGCGGCACGTTCTACGAACCGACCATCCTCGCCGAAGCCAACAGCGAGATGTTGATCGCCCAGGATGAAACCTTTGGTCCGGTGGCTGCCTGCTTCCGCTTCAAGGACGAAGCCGAGGTGCTGCAAAAGGCCAACGACACGCCGTTCGGTTTGTCGGCCTACTTCTACAGCCGCGACATCGGCCGCGTCTGGCGCATGGCCGAAGGCCTGGAAGCCGGCATGGTCGGGATCAACGAAGGGATCATTTCCACGGAAGTGGCGCCGTTCGGCGGCATCAAGGAATCGGGCCTGGGTCGCGAAGGATCGAAGTACGGTCTGGATGACTACCTGGAACTCAAATACCTGTTGATGGGTGGTCTGTAAGCGCCACGCCGCCCCCCTGTAGGAGCGAGCCTGCTCGCGATGGACGTCAACGATAACGCTGGGAGCCTGACACCCCGCGGTGCCCTGAAGTCCATCGCGAGCAAGCTCGCTCCTACAGGGATACACGTTTCATTTCTCCATCAATAACAACAACTGGAGACGAACATGTCCGTAACACCGGTAAAAATCGATGACCTGCCCATCGGCCGCTTTCACATCAAGATCGCCGGCCTGACCTTCGGCGCACACTTCACCGACGGCTACATCCTCGGCCTGATCGGTATCGCCTTCACCCTGCTGAGCCCGCAGATGCAACTGGATGCATTCTGGCAGGGCCTGATCGGCGCTTCGGCCCTGATCGGCCTGTTTCTCGGCAGCCTGTTCTTCGGCTGGATTTCCGACAAGGTCGGCCGGCAGAAAATCTTCCTGGTCAGTTTCATCCTGATCACCGTCGCTTCGGTGATGCAGTTCTACGTGGAATCGGCGATGGCGCTGTTCCTGTGCCGGGTGCTGATCGGCATCGGCCTGGGCGGTGACTTCAGTGTCGGCCACGCCATGCTCGCTGAGTTCGCACCGAGAAAGCACCGTGGTGTGTTGCTCGGCTCGTTCAGCGTGATCTGGACGTTTGGCTACGTCGCCGCGACCTTCGTCGGCACCGCCATGCTCAGCCTCGGCGACGATGCCTGGCGCTGGATGCTGGCTTCGTCGGCGATCCCGGCGGCACTGATCCTGATTGCCCGTATCGGCACCCCGGAATCGCCCCGCTGGCTGGTCAATCAGGGCCGCATCGCCGAGGCCCGCGCCATCGTCAAGAAACACCTGGGCGACCACGTCGAACTCGACGAAACCCCGTCCAGCGAAATCCGCTCCGGTTACGCCGTGCTGTTGAGCCGTGAATACCGCAAGCGCACGGCGTTCAACTGCCTGTTCTTCGTGTGCATCGTGATGCCGTACTTCGCCATCTACACCTTCCTGCCGTCGATCCTGCAGAAAATGGGCCTGGCCGAAGGCTTCGGCACCGAACTGATGTTGAACATGTTGCTGATCCTCGGCGCGCTGATCGGCATCTGGTGCACCATCAAGTTCACCCGGCGCGGGTTCCTGATCAACTCGTTCATCATTCTGGCGGTAGCGTTGTTCCTGCTGGCGGTGTTGCCGGGTAGCGCGGCATGGCTGATGGTGCTGGTGTTCGGCGTGTTCACCCTGGTGCTGTCGGCGGTGAGCAACCTGGTGGGCGTGTTCCCGGCCGAGAGCTTCCCGACCGAAGTGCGTGCCAGCGGTATCGGCCTGGCCACGGCGGTGAGTCGCCTGGGTTCGGCGATCAGCACCTTCCTGTTGCCGGTGAGCGTGGCGGGGATCGGTTTGAGCCCGACCATGGGCATTCTCGCGGCGATCCTGGCCATCGGTGCGTTGCTTTCGTGGGCGTGGGCACCGGAGACCAAGTCGTTGACCTTGAGCCAGGCGTGCAAGGCGCAGAGTCCGGTTGAGGGTCAATCGCCGGTGGCGGTGAAAGTGGCAGCGCCGGTCTGACTGACTGTTGCAGATCCAAATGTGGGAGCGGGCTTGCTCGCGAAGGCGTCGTGTCAGTCGCTATTGATGTTGGCTGGCACACCGCTTTCGCGAGCAAGCCCGCTCCCACAAGGGGAATGTCGGTGACTTAAGGGTTGCTGACCAACCCCAACCACTCGGTAAACAACCGTACCTTCGACAGGCCCTGCTTGTCGTTCGCCACATCCAGCCAATAGCCATACGGCCCGACCACTTCCACCGGGGTGATCGGCAGCAGGCTGCCATTGGCCAGTTCCTTTTCGATCATCTGCCGGTCGATCACCGCCAGCCCGCCGCCCGCCAGTGCGGTGTGGATCACCTGGTCCAGGGTGCTGAATTCCAGCCCTTGCCCGGCATCGACATCGTTGCGGCCCATGGCCGCCAGCCAATTTTCCCAGACCTTCAAGCGTTTGCCGTCGTGCAGGATGTGCAGCAATGGAAACTGCCGCAGGTCCGGCGGCTGGTCACCGTTGAACAGCTCCGGGCTGGCCACGGCGATGTGCCGTTCCATCACCAGTAGCTGGCTGCTGCAATGACTGGCCGCCTCAAGGCCGAAGCGGATGTGGCAATCGATTTCCGCGAGGCTGTCGTGGCCCATCTGGTTGGTCACGCTCAGGCTGATATCGGGATAACGTTGCACGAATGCGCGCAGGTGTGCCGACAGCCAGCGTGTGGCCCAGGTGGGCGGCGCGACGATGCGCAGGCGTTGGCGCAGATTGGGCACCCGTACGGCTTGCAGGGCGCGTTCGATATGGTCGAAGGCTTGCGCCAGATGCGGTGAGAGGGCGGTGCCGGTTTCGGTCAGGGTCAGGCCCTGGGGCGTGCGGACGAACAGCGCGACGCCGAGATAATCTTCAAGCTGTTTGATCTGCCGGCTGACGGCGCCCTGGGTGACGTTCAATCCCAGGGCCGCCTGGCTGAAACTGCGATGCCGCGCGACTTCTTCAAAGACACGCAGCATGTTGAGCGAGGGCAGTTGACGCATGGGAGGGGGCTCATTTGCGAGGATGTTTTGTAGCGCCTATCTGACTATTGGCAACGAGCCGATGCAACTGTTGTTTGGGCTGACGCCTTCGCGGGCAAGCCCGCTCCCACAAATCCCTGTGGGAGCGGGCTTGCCCGCGAAAGCGTCCTCAAGGACGCCAAAAATTCCGGATCAGAAGTAGTAGCCGATGTTCACGTACAACTGGTTCTCCCACTGATCAGTCCCACCCGCCCCGAGGCTCTGGGTATAGCTGCTGCCGCCAATGTACGGATCGTTCTTGCCGAACAGCCATTCGGTGTAGACCCACAATTTGCTGACCGCGAACGAGGTGCCGAGGATCATCCGCTGGGAGGTCTTGAAGTCATCGGCGGATTTGTCGAAGGCGCTGTAGTTGGCATAGAGCTTGACCCCGCTGACCTGGTCGAACAGGTACTTGCCGGCCACGTCATAGCTGACGTCCGCCACGTACAGGTTGCCGCGGCTGGCGACGTTGTAGGTGCCGTCGTAACCGCCGAGGGTCACCAGTTCATCAGTGCCGGGGTTGCGCGGTGACATCTGCTGCCGCGCTGCCTGCAACTGCACGCCCCAGGGGCCGTTCTTGCCCAGGTAGTGCACGGCCACGGCATTGCGCCGGCCGTCGTTATCGGTGTCCCTGTTCTGGATGCTCGACGTCAGGCCGGAAACACCGACCTCGGACTTCCATGGCCCCAGGTCCAGCGCCTTGGCCACGCGCAGCACCACGGTATTGCGTTCCTGGTTGTCGCTGCCGTCGGCCACATAGCTGTCGGCCTCCGACACCACGCTGGAGTAGGTGACGCCGTTGCTGGTGCCTTTGCCTTGCCAGGCCGGGCGCAGGTAGTAACCGGCCTGGATGTTCCAGTCACCGCTTTGCTGGATGTACTTGGCGCCGACCTGTTGCACATCTTCCAGGCCGATGACGTTGCCCAGGGTTTCGTAGAAGGTGCTGCCGAAGTACGGCTGCAAACCGAACGGCACCGTGTTCAGGCCCACTTGCACCTGCTGGTCGGGGTTGAACTTGTAGCCGGCCCACGCGTACTTGGCGAATTGGATGTCGCCATAGTTCCTGGTGTACTGGTAGGGATAGGAACGGCCGTAGAAACGGTACTGGGCCTCACCGATCCAGGTGTCGGAGTTGTATTTGGCGCTGAGAAACACGGTGTCGAGGCCGAACTTCTGGATGTCGCGGTCCGGGTCGTAGTCCCAGCGGGCGCGGACGGCACCGCCAAGGTCGAGGTTGTCGGTGACCTGGATCGCCATGGCCGGTGCCGCCAGGGCGCCGAGCACCGGTATCAGGGCCATGGAATGAATCGCGCGAAGGGTAGTTGTGCGCAAAGTCTTACTCCTGTTTTTGATTTTATGTTGGCAACAGCAACCCAAGCCGCAGCGAACGCAGCGGCGTGGGGAAAGGGGTTCGGGTTATCGGGCCTGGGGTCGGATCAGTCTCAACGGCGGGCCATCGACAGGGCTGGCCTGTATCGCCGAAGCGCCGGGGGCCGCCGCCAGCAGCGTCTGGGTGTAGCTGTTCTGCGGCCTGAGCAGTACCTGTTCAGCGGTGCCGTACTCGACCACTTCACCCTGGCGCATCACCGCGATGTAGTCGCTGATCTGCGCCGCCACCCGCAGGTCGTGGGTGATGAACAGGATGCTCAGGTTCAGCCGCTGTTGCAGTTCGGCGAGCAACTCCAGCACTTGCTTCTGCACTGACACATCCAGGGCCGAAACGCTTTCGTCGGCGATCAGCACTTCCGGGCGCATGGCCAGCGCGCGGGCGATGCCGATGCGCTGGCGCTGACCACCGGAAAACTGCCGTGGCTTGCGTTTGAGGGCGTCGCGCTTGAGCCCGACCTGCTCCAGCAGATCACCGGCTTCGATCCACGCATCCTTGGCCGACAAACCACGCAATTGCGCGGCGCGGGCGATGATGTCGCCGACCCGATGGCGTGGATTGAGCGAGCCATAAGGGTCCTGGAAAATCATCTGGATGCGCCGTCGGTTGGCTGCCAGCGCAGCCCCGCGCAAAGCCAGGAAGTCGGTGTCGCCGAGCCAGACGTGACCGCTGTCGCTGTCCACCAGGCGAATCGCCGCTTTGACCAGCGTACTCTTGCCCGAGCCGGACTCGCCGACGATGGCCAGGGTCTTGCCCCGTGGCAGTTGCAGCGAGACATCCCGCAACGCCGCCACCGAGCGGCCGCCGACGTTGTAGGTCTTGTTCAAGTGCTCGATGCGCAACGCCAGTTCGCCGTCGGCACTCGGTACGTGGAGTTCCGGGTGCAGCGCCGGCACCGCCGCGATCAGCTTGCGGGTGTACGGGTGCGTCGGGGCATTGAGCACCTGGTCGCGCTCACCGATTTCCACCAGCCGCCCACCTTCCATCACCGCAATCCGGTCGGCGATCTCCGCGACCACGCCAAAGTCATGGGTGATGAACAGAATCCCGTGCTGGCCGCGCCCGCGCAGTTCGCGCACCAGTTTCAGCACTTGCGCTTGCGTGGTGACGTCCAGCGCCGTGGTCGGTTCGTCGGCGATCAGCAGGTCCGGGTTCATCGCCAGGGCCATGGCGATCACCACGCGCTGGCATTGGCCACCGGAAAGCTGGTGCGGGAAGCTGTTGGCGATCCGTGGCGGGTCGGGCAAATGGGTCGAGTCGAGCAGGGCGAGCATGCGTTCGCGGCGTTCGGTAGCGGGCATTTGCGGTGCATGAATGTCGAAGATTTCCTCGACTTGCTGGCCGATGCGGATCGCCGGGTTCAGTGCCGCCATGGGTTCCTGGAAAATCATCGCGATGCGATTGCCACGCAGCTGACGCAAGGCATCGTCCGGCATGCGACAGATGTCGTTACCGAGAAAATCGATCACCCCTTCGCTGTGGCGCAGGCCTTTGGCGTAGTCGCCCATGATCGCCGCCGACAGTACGGATTTGCCCGAGCCGGACTCACCGATCACGCAGAGGATTTCGCCTTTGCGCACCTCCAGGCTGATGCCGTGCACGGCGTGGCTGCGGTCGGCGCCGGCCGGCAGCTCGATGCAGAGGTTCTCCACGCGCAGCACTTGTTGCAGCTTCTGTGGGTTGTTCATGCTCAGCTCCTTGCGCCTTTCTGGGCGTGTTCATCCAGGCCGTCCGCCAGCAGGCTCAGGCCCAGCATCAGGGTGGAGATGGCAATGCACGGGAAGATCACCAGGTGCGGGAACGCGATGGCCATGCTGCGGCCTTCGTTGATCATGCCGCCCCAGTCCGGGGTCGGCGGTGGCAGGCCGAGGCCGAGGAAGCCGAGGGCGCCGATCATGATCGCGGTGTAGCCGATGCGCAGGCAGAAATCGACGATCAGCGGCCCGCCGCAGTTGGGCAGGATTTCCACCAGCATGATGCGTAGCGAACCTTCGCCCTGGGTGATGGCGCTGAGCACGTAGTCCCGGGAGCGGATGTCGATGGTCAGGGCGCGCATGATGCGGAAGATCGCCGGGGCGCTGGTGAAGGTCACCGCGATCAGGATGTTCAGCGCCGAAGCGCCGAGGGCGATGATGATCACGATGTACAGCACCAGCACCGGGAACGACAGCACGGTGTCGGCGACATAGGACAGGAAGGCGTCGACCTTGCCATTGAAGTAACCGGCACACAGGCCCATCGCGATGCCTGCGGCGAACGCGGTCAGGGTGGCGAGGATCGACCAGAACAGCACGGTCCGGGTGCCCCAGATCAGCCGCGAAAGAATGTCCCGGCCAATCATGTCGGTGCCCAGCAGGAAGCTCTGGCCGCCGGGGTCGGCGGTCATCGGCGTGAGCAACGGGCTGAAGCTTTCCAGCGGGTCGTGGGGCGCCAGCCACGGCGCAAACACGGCGACCAGCACCCAGCCGCCCACCAGCAGCAGGCCGAGCAGGGCCAAAGGATGTTTGAACGAATGCAGGAAGCTCATTGGCCACCTCCGCCAAGACTGCGCAAGGTGATGCGCGGGTTGAGCCAGGTGTAGGCCAGGTCGGAAAAGATTTTGGTCGCGCCAACCACCGCGCCGCTGATCATGGCGCAGGCTTCGATCAGGTACACGTCGTGGTTCAGCGAGGCGGTGTACAGCAATGAGCCGAAGCCCTTGTAGGCGAAGAACACCTCGACCACGATCACGTTCGACAGCAGCCACGGGATGTACAGCATGATCACTGTGATCGGTGCGATCAGCACGTTGCGCAGGGCATGGCGCAGGACGATGCGCGAAGTCGACGCGCCCTTGAGGCGAGCGGTGCGGATGTACGGCGCCTGCATCACTTCGACCATCGAGGCGCGGGTGATGCGCGCCAGGTAGCCGATGCCGAACAGGCACAGCACCATCAGCGGCAGGGCCAGTTCGGCGGCGTTGAAGCCTTCGCTCATGCTGCTCACGCCCGGCAGCCAGTTGAGCCAGAAGACGAAGATCGCCGAGACGAACACCGCACTGGCGAAGTCCGGAATCGACGTGGTGACAATCGACAGGAACGACACCAGGCGGTCCACCGGCGAACCCTGGCGAATGCCCGCCAGAATGCCCAGGGTCAAAGCCACCGGCACCATGATCAACAGCGCCAGCCCGGCGAGGATCAGGGTTTGCCCAAGGTTGGGCAGCAGCAGGTTGATCACAGGCTCGCGAAAGTGCACCGAGGTGCCCCAGTCGCCGCTGACGAAATCCTTCAGCCATACCAGGTAGCGCCACAGGAACGGCTGGTTGTAGCCGTGTTCCACCAGCCACGCCGCGCGCTGGTCGGCGGCGGAGTAGGGGCCGAGGACGTTGATCGCCACGTCCTCGATATTCAGTTCGAGGGCGACGAACACGATCAGCGACACCGACAACAGGGTCGCGATCAACGCCATCAATTTGCGTAACAGAAATTCAGCCATGCTTGCAGGCTCCGGCTAATCAAGGGATGCCGGCCCGCCGCACCGGTCGGTGGGCGGGCACTTTCGGGGCTGCGGGTCAGGCGCTCAACCAGACTTCATCCATTGGGTAGAAGTCCGAAGGGTGAACCTTGAAGCCCTGGACCTTCTTGCTGGTGGCGGTGAACTTGTCACCCCAGAACGGCTGCACCATCACGGCGGCGTCCTGCAGGATGCGTTCGACGTCCTGCATCGCCAAGGCGCGTTGCTGCGGATCGATGATGCCCATGGCCTTGTCCAGCGCGGCGTCGAACGCCGGGTCGCTGTAGTGGCTTTCATTCCAGGCGGCGCCGCTGCGGTAGGCCAGTTCCAGAGACATCACGCCCAGCGGGCGGTGTGCCCAATAGGTCAGGCTGAACGCCGCCTTGTCCCAGATCGGCCAGTACTGGGTGGCCGGGATCACCTTGAGGGCGATGCGGATGCCGGCGTCCAGGCAGTTCTGTTGCAGGATCTGCGCGCAGTCCTGTTCGTAGCGGCCCTGGGTGTTGCCGACGATCAGGTCGATGTCGATGCCGTTGGGGTAACCGGCTTCGGCCAGCAGCTTTTTCGCCCCGGCCACATCCCGCTCACGCTTGGGCAGTGGCGAGTATTCCGGGTGGGAAGGCGCGACGTGGTGGTCTTCACCGAGGGTGCCCATGCCGCGATAGGCGATCTTCAGCATCTGTGCGTTATCGGCACACAGCACCACGGCTTTGCGGATGCGCACATCGGTAAACGGCTTCTGGTCGCAGGCCATGCGCATGACCACGGTTTGCGCCGACTTGCAGCTCAGTAGCTGCGCCCCCGGCAAGCGTTTGGCCAGGTCCAGCTCGGCGACGGTGACGCGATAGAGCACGTCCACTTGACCGGCCTGCAAGGCAGCCAGGTGGGTGGAAATGTCGGTGCCCATGTCGACGTAGCGCAGTTCGTCGAGGTTGGCCGGCTTGCGCCAGTAGTCCGCGCGTTTGGCGAAGGTGGCCTGCTTGTTGACCGCGAAAGAAACCAGCTTGAACGGGCCGGTGCCGATCGGGTTTTTCGTCCAGTCGTCGCCGTTCTTGAAGCTGCGGTGCACCAGAGTGCAGGTGAACGCACTGAGCATTTCCGGAACGGCCAGGATCGGGCGCTTGAGCACCAGGCGGAACTGGTACGGGCCGGTTTTTTCGAAGGCTGCAACGTCCTGGAACGCGGTGCGGTTGACCGACTTGGAGTCGGCGGCGATCCAGCGATTGATGTTGTGCTCGACGTCGTCGCTGGTGAACTCGTCGCCGTTGCTCCACTTCACGCCTTGGCGCAGGTTGAAGGTCCAGACCTTGAGGTCTTCGGACGGGCTCCAGCTTTCGGCCAGGTACGGGTGGGTGATGTTCTCCGCATCGACCCAGGTCAGGAACTCCAGGGAATTGCGCAGCAGGTTCGACGCTTCGATCCAGGTGATCAGCATCGGGTCCTGGATTTCCTGGATGGCGCAGGCAAAACGCAGGCTACCCCCTTGGCGCGGCGGCTGATCCTCGGCGGCGAACGCCGAATCGCCGAGCAGCGCCGAACCGATAAAGGTGCTGGCGCTGGCCACGGTGACGCCCAGCAGGGCGGCGGTGCGCAGGAATTGTCGACGGTTGATCCGGCCATTCCTGACCTGTGTGCACAGGTCGTCGACGGCAGGGTGCGGCGCGGTGCCGTCCAGTGTCATCAGCTCGTTCATAAAGCCTCTCCGATACGTAGCAAAGTGCGTTTTTCGACTGGCCGCAGGCGGCCTGGAACTCAAGGGATCAAGTCAGCGAAAGAATCAGCGGCGAGCACCGTGCAGGCGCAGGCGAGGCGGGCGGGAAGCCGGAGGCTTAAGCGGTCGGGGCGTATTCGGGAGGGGGCGGGTGAGGTAAGGCATGGGGCAGCTCTCATGTTGTTTTTATTAGAGATGGCTGCAGTTTTGTCAGCGGGGCAAAGAACGACAAACGATAAATTCAGCGGGGAAACCTTTGATAAATGCATGTTACTGGCGCAGGGCTGTGCCGGAGCCTGAAATAGACAGGCTGGACACGATCCTTGTGGGAGCGGGCTTGCTCGCGAAAGCGGTGTGTCAGATACATCAATGTTGACTGATACACCGCTTTCGCGAGCAAGCCCGCTCCCACAGAAAAGCGGTTCGCGGTGCTTTCTGAGTTGTCCTACGCAACACAAAATTGCATGTTACTCAGGAAATTTCCCACGAGGCGTGGGATGCTAATTAACTGGTCAGCCTTCCACGAGTGTCTTTCATGAAACGCAAAATGCCCGGTCTGAATGCCCTCAAAGCCTTCGAAGTGGCCGGTAGCACCGGCAGCTTCACCCGGGCCGCCGAGTTGCTCAATGTCACCCAGAGCGCAGTCAGCCGCCAGGTGCGTCAGCTTGAAGAGCAATTGGGCGAGAACCTTCTGGAGCGGCGGCATCATCACCTCGACCTGACCAGCGCCGGCCGGGTGCTGTTGCGGGCATTGCACCAGTCGTTCGACAAGATCGAGCTGACGGTGCGCAGCATCCAGCAGAAAACCCACTCCAACCGTTTGCACATCAACGCACCGCCGACCTTCACCAGCCGCTGGCTGATGCCACGGCTGGGGCGCTTGCGCGAGCAGCATCCGGAGCTGGAACTGAGCATCACCACGCGCCTGCAGGACAGCCTGGCGGAGACCAGCACCCTGGACTGCGCGATCCGTTTTGGCGATGGCGAATGGGACGGGCTGGACAGTTCGCTGCTGATCCAGGAACGGCATATCGCGGTGTGCGCGCCGTCCCTGTATGCGCGGGAGTGGAGCGAGCAGGGCCTGGACCTCAATCGCCTGACGCTGCTGCATGTGCTGGCCCGGGAAGACCAGCGTTACCTGACCTGGAAACACTGGCTGGATGCGGCGCGCATCAGCGGGGTCGACACCCAGGGCGGTTATGAATTCGATTTGCTGGACCTGGCGATCCAGGCCGCCATCGATGGCCTGGGGATCACCATTGCCGACTGGCACATGGTCGCCTCGGAATTGGCCAGTGGGCAGTTGACCCAGGTGTTGAACGTGCATGTCGACGGGCACCAGTCCTACTGGCTGGTGACCCGGCCGGAGCAGACACAGATGCCTCAGTTACAGGTGTTCAGCCAGTGGTTGCAGGAGGAGGTCTGGTTGGCGCAGAGGCAGCTGGAGCCGTCTACCGCGGCTTCCTGAAACACCACAGCCCCCCTGTAGGAGCGAGCTCGCTCGCGATGGGCGTCAACGATAACGCTGGGAACCTGACACCCCACGGTGCCCTCAAGACCATCGCGAGCAAGCTCGCTCCTACAGGGGATCACACCGTTCACAGGGGGTAACGTGCGTTTTTTGAATGTTTCGTCGCGCAATAAATCGTTTGTTCAACGCGGGTCAGATGCCAAGACTGCCCGGACTGGATAAAAACAACGATGGGCGATTCACATGCGACTCGAGCGAAACTTTGTTAACGGCCACTTCATTGAACCGGCCAACGCTGCACTGATCGCGGTCTACAACCCGGCGACCGAAGCGCTGGTGGGCCACGTCTCCGCGGCCACCGCCGATGAAGCCACGGCGGCGGTCGAAGCGGCCCAGGCAGCACAAAAAGTATGGGGCAGGCTCACCAGCATCGAGCGCGCCGAATACCTGCGTGCCTTCGCTGATGCCCTTGAAGCCAACGCCCAAAACATCGGCGAGGCCCTGGCCGGCGAATCCGGCAAAAGCGTTGCCGACGCCAGCAACGAAGCCCGTTACGCGGCGCAGATCACTCGCTATCACGCCGAATGGGCGCGTCGTATCGAAGGCGAGATCATTCCCAGCGATTCCCCGAACGAAAACCTGTTCCTGCACCGCGAGCCGATTGGCGTGGTCGCGTGCCTGATTCCGTTCAACTACCCGGTCTACACCCTGCTGCGCAAGATCGCCCCGGCGCTGATTGCCGGCAACACTGTAGTGGTGCGACCGAGCAACAACACGCCGACTTCGGCCTTCGAAATCGCCAAGGCCGTGCAGCAATCCGGCCTGCCGGCAGGCGTGGTGAACATCCTGACCATGGACCACGGCACCGCAGCTGTTGTCTGCACCCATAAGGCCGTGGGCCTGATCACCCTGACCGGCAGCGTCAACGCCGGGCGCATCGTGCTCGATTACTGCAAGGCCAACATCGCCAAGCCGTCCCTGGAACTGGGGGGCAAGACACCGGCGATCATCGAGGCCGACGCTGACCTTGAAGCCGCCGCCAGCGCCATCGTCGCTTCCAAGACCACCCACTGTGGCCAGTTGTGCACGGCGGTGGAGCGGGTCTATGTGCAGGAAAGTGTCTACGACAGATTCCTCGGCCTGTTGAAAGAGAAAATCAGTGCCGTGAAATTCGGCGACCGCGCCACCGATGCCAGCCTGATGGGGCCATTGGTCAACGCCAGTTCGCGGCAGAACATCCACGCCATGGTCGAGCGCGCCATTGCCGATGGCGCGGTGCTGGAGACCGGCGGCGTGCTGCCCGAGGGCAACGGCCATTTCTATCCGCCGACCCTGCTCAGCGGCTGCCGCCAGGACATGGAAATCATCCAGGAAGAAATCTTCGGCCCGGTGCTGCCGGTGCTCAAGTACCGCGACATAGACGAAGCGCTGGCCATGGCCAACGATCACCAGTTCGGCCTGTCGTCGGTGCTGTACACCGAGAATTACCGCACCGCGCAGAAAGTCGCCAATGCCATCGAGGCCGGCGAGTTGTACGTCAATCGCACCCCGGCCGACCCGTACCAGGGTTTCCACGCTGGCTGGAAACGCTCCGGTTTGGGTGGCGATGACGGCAAGCACGGCATGCTCGAATTTACCCAGACCCGTTTGGTGGTCATGAAGTACTGATCCACCCGCAACACGCCACACCCATAAAAACAATTATTCAGGGCGCCCGGACCACCGGGCTGCCCGAGGTCCCACAGATGTCCAAGCCTGCAACCACTGTTGCCGCTGTTCAGGGTTCGAACGCGGGTTCAAAAAGCCACAGCGACAAGGGAAGTCGTTATTTCCAACTGATGCTGTTGGTGCTCGCCGCCGGTGCGATCTACCCGATCCTGTACCTGCGCCAGGTCTACCAGACCACCATGCTCGAAGTGTTCCAGATCAGCCACAGCGAGCTGGGTTATCTGTACTCGATGCTCGGCACGATCTTCCTGCTCTCGTATCTGCCCAGCGGCTGGCTGGCGGATCGCATCGCGCCACGCTTTTTGATCTTCTTCTCGCTGGTGGCCACCGGTGCCCTGGGCCTGTGGTACTCCACCGCGCCGTCGATGACTGGCCTGATGATCATCTTCGGTTGCTGGGGCCTGACCACCGGCCTGACCTTCTGGGCCTCGGTGCTCAAGCGGGTGAAGATGATTGCCCATCACACTGAACAGGGCCGGTTTTTCGGCATCCTCGATGGTGGCCGTGGCTTGGTCGAAGCGCTGCTGGCGACAGTTGCCCTGGGCCTGTTCGCCTTCGCCACCGAAACCCGTGGCGAGTCGGCCGCCGAAGGCTTCAAGCACGTGGTTTACCTGTATGCCTTCACTTGCATCGCCATCGGCTGCGTACTGGTGTTGATCAAGGACCCGAAGTCGATGGAAGACACGGCGACGGTGGAGAAGGGCAAGTACAACCTGCTCAGCGACCTGACCACCCTGGTGAAAATCCCTGAGCTGTGGCTGGTGACGGCCATTGTGTTCTGCGGTTATCACATCTTCTGGGCCACCTACAGTTTCTCCGATTACCTGCAGGGCGGCGGTATGACGGCGGTCATGGCCGGCACCATCACCACCATCAAGTTGTGGATGCGCCCCATCGGCGGCATTGGCGGCGGCTGGCTCGGCGACAAGTTCTCCAATATCTCGGTGCTGATCGTTGCCTTGTTCATGGCGACACTGGCGATGGTCGGCCTGATCGTGTTCCCGGCGCTCAACAGCCTGGGCCTGCTGATCGGCACGGTGATTTTCATCGGCCTGATGACCTACGCCATTCGCGGGCTGTACTGGGCGATCCTCGACACCTGCAACATTCCGCTGCGCATCACCGGCCTGGCCATCGGCATTGTCTCGGTGGTGGGTTACCTGCCGGATGCCTTCATTCCCTTGATCAATGGCTACCTGACCGAACATTTCCCCGGTGCCTTTGGCTACAAGCTGTATTTCGGCTACATCGCTTTCGTCGGCCTGCTCGGGACCCTGGCGGCCCTGACCCTGCGCGCTCGAATCAATCGTCAATCTTTGAACAAGACAGGTGCCTGAGATGAAAATCGTCGCCCTTGAAACCCACATCGTTGCCGTACCGCCACCACACATCGGCGGCATGTACTGGCTGTTCGTCAAGCTCAAGACCGATTGCGGCATCGAAGGCGTGGGCGAGATCTACGCTGCGACGTTCGGCCCGAAGGCCATGCTGCCGATCATCGAAGACGTGTTCGAACGCTACCTGCTGAACCAGGATCCGCACCACATCGAGCGTTTCTTCCGCCAGGCCTATTCGAGCGGTTTCACCCAGCGTCCGGACCTGACCATGATGGGCGTGGTCAGCGGGCTGGAGATGGCGTGCTGGGACATCATCGGCAAAGCGGCGAACAAGCCGGTCTACGAGTTGCTCGGTGGCAAGGTCAACGAACGGCTGCGTTCCTACACCTACCTGTACCCGGTCAACAGCAAGGGCGAGTACGACTATGACGACCCGGACCTGGCCGCCGAGTGCGCCATCGAGAACATGAACAAAGGTTTCACCGCCGTGAAGTTCGACCCGGCCGGGCCATACACCGCGTACTCCGGGCACCAGATTTCCCTGCAAGTGCTGGAACGCTGCGAAACCTTCTGCCGCAAGATCCGCGAAGCGGTGGGTGACAAGTGCGACCTGCTGTTCGGCACCCATGGGCAAATGGTGCCGTCTTCGGCGATTCGCCTGGCCAAGCGCCTGGAAAAGTACGACCCGCTGTGGTTCGAAGAGCCGGTGCCACCGGGCCAGGAAGACGCCATGGCGCAGGTCGCGGCCAAGACCAGCATCCCGATTGCCACCGGTGAGCGCCTGACCACCAAGTACGAGTTCTTCAAGCTGTTGCAGGCCGGCGGTGCGTCGATCCTGCAAATGAACGTCGCCCGCTGCGGCGGCCTGCTGGAGGCGAAGAAGATTGCGAGCATGGCCGAAGCCTATTACGCGCAGATCGCCCCGCATCTCTACAACGGGCCCATTGGCGCGGCGGCGAGTTTTCAGTTGGCGACGTGCACGCCGAACTTCCTGATCCAGGAAAGCATCATGACCTGGGGCGGTTTCCATGCCGAAGTCCTGACCAAACCGTTGCAGTGGGAGGACGGCTACATCATCCCGTCCACCGAGCCGGGCCTTGGCGTGGAGCTGAACATGGACGTGGTGCGCAAGCATTCGCCATACACCGGCGAGCGCCTGCACCTGCAAATGGCGCCCACCCCGGCGGATGTCAAAGACACCTCACCGGCCAGGGGCTGACGGGACGCTCTTCTGTAGGAGCGAGCCTGCTCGCGATGAATCCGAGAACGCCGCGGGGTGTCAGGTGCGCCGCGTAATCGTTGACCACCATCGCGAGCAAGCTCGCTCCTACAGGGCTCTACCCATTCCGGCTTTTTTGAACAACGACTTACGCGGTAACCGTGCATGACATACGACTACATCATCGCTGGCGCCGGCGCTGCAGGCTGCGTTCTGGCCAATCGCCTCTCGGCTTCCGGGAAATACACGGTGCTGCTGCTGGAAGCCGGCGGGAAAGACTCGTCCTTCTGGTTCAAGATCCCGGTCGGCTTCGCCAAAATGTATTACAACCCGACCTTCAACTGGATGTACTACAGCCGTCCGCAAAAGCAGTTGAACAACCGCGAGATCTACGCCCCGCGCGGCAAGGTGCAGGGTGGTTCGGGCTCGATCAACGCGATGGTCTACGTGCGTGGCCAGGCCCATGACTTCGATGACTGGGCGGCCAACGGCAACGACGGTTGGGGTTTCAAGGACGTGCTGCCGTACTTCCGCAAGCTGGAGAACCACCCGCTGGGTGACAGCGACTACCACGGCGGCAGCGGCCCGATCAGCATCACGCCGATGAAGGGCCAGACCCATCCGATCTGCGATGTGTTCCTCAAGGGTTGCGATGAACTGGGCTACCCCATCAGCGACGACTTCAACGGGCCGAAATTCGAAGGTGCGGGCATCTACGACGTCAACACCCGCGACGGCCAGCGCTGCTCCAGCAGCTTCGCCCATTTGCACCCGGCATTGATCCGGCCGAACCTGACGGTCGAGCATTTCGCCCTGGTGGACCGGGTACTGTTCGACGACCGGCAGCGCGCTACCGGGGTCTCCATCAGCCAGCATGGCGTGGTGCGTACCTTCATCGCCAACAAGGAAGTGATCCTGTGCGCCGGTGCCGTGGACACGCCGAAGATCCTGCAACTGTCCGGCGTGGCCGATCAGGCGCTGCTGGCCAGGCACAACATCCCGATGGTCAAGCACCTGCCGGCGGTGGGGCAGAACCTGCAGGATCACCTGTGCGCCAGTTACTACTACAAGGCCAACATTCCGACGCTGAACGACCAGCTCGGTTCGCTGTTCGGCCAGTTAAAGCTGGGCCTGAAGTACCTGTTGACCCGCAAGGGCGCGCTGGCGATGAGCGTGAACCAGGCCGGCGGGTTCTTCCGTGGCGACGAGCAGCAGAGCAACCCGAATTTGCAGTTGTACTTCAACCCGCTGTCGTACCAGATCCCGAAAAACAACAAGGCCAGCCTCAAGCCCGAGCCGTACTCAGGCTTCCTGCTGTGCTTCAACCCGTGCCGGCCGACCAGTCGCGGGCACATCGAAATCGCTTCGAAAAACCCGCGGGATGCGGCACTGATCGACCCGAATTACCTGAGTACCCAGAAAGACATCGACGAGGTGATCCAGGGCAGCCGCCTGATGCGCAAGATCATGCAGGCACCTGCGCTCAAGGGCATCACCGTCGAAGAGGTGTTGCCGGGACCGGTGGTCGAAACCGACGAGCAGATGTTGCAGTACTTCCGCGAAAACAGTGGCTCGATCTACCACTTGTGCGGTTCCTGCGCCATGGGCTCGGATGAGCGGAAATCGGTGGTGGACAAGCGTCTCAAGGTCCACGGGCTGGACGGTTTGCGCATCGTCGATGCGTCGATTTTCCCCAACGTGACGTCGGGCAATACCCACGCCGCCGTGCTGATGGTGGCGGAGAAGGGGGCCGACCTGATCCTGCAGGACGCTTGATGCCGGTCACCTGGCTGCATTAAAAATGAATTTCCGCCGAGTCCGCAGCTCTACCTTTTAGGTAGCGGATTAGAGCCCGCGAATTCATAGAGGCAATCAGGGAGCGGCACGGTCATGAGTCGAGCATCGACGGCGGGTGGAGATCTTCCTGGCGGGTTGATCCTGGTGGTCGAGGACGACCCGCTGATCCTCGAGTTTCTGTGTGAAATTCTTCAGGAGGAAGGTTTTGTCGTCGAGCCGCAAATCAGTGCCGACGCGGCAGTGATCTATCTGGAACAGCATGCGCCGCAGGTGCACATGCTGCTGACAGACATCAGCATGCCCGGCACGCTCAATGGCGCGGACCTGGCCAACCAGTTCGGCGATCGCTGGCCGGACAAGCCGATCATGATCATGTCCGGTTTCGAAACCCCTGAAAGCTCAGGCGTGCGGCACACGGTCTCTTTCATCAAGAAGCCCTGGATGATCGGCGGGTTGCTCGATTGTGTGGGCGATACTTTCAAATCCAGGCGAATCAACTGACCCGTGCAGATGCTACATTGCCTGGCAAATCCGTCTGGCGCCTGCGAGGTTCTTTTCCTTGGCTGATCACTCTGTTTTCAACTCGACTTACCGTGCCTTTCTGTTCGACATGGACGGCACCGTCCTGACGTCCATTGCCGCCGCCGAGCGGGTCTGGACAACCTGGGCCGTGCGCCATGGCGTCGATGTCGACAGCTTCCTGCCGACCATTCACGGTGTCCGCGCCATCGACACCATCAGCCGTCTGGGGTTGTCCGGGATGGATGCCGAAGCGGAAGCGGCGTGGATTACCGAAGCGGAAATCGAGGATGTCGACGGGGTTTTGGAAGTGGCCGGCGCGGCGAAGTTCCTGCGGTCTTTGCCAGCCAAACAGTGGGCCATCGTCACTTCCGCCCCGCGGCAACTGGCGTTGCGGCGGATGGCGGCGGCGGGGATTCCGGAGCCTGAGGTGATGGTGACTGCCGAGGACGTCACGGCCGGCAAACCCGACCCTGCGGGGTACAGGCTCGCGGCCCGGCGCCTGGATGTCGAGCCCGCACAGTGTCTGGTTTTTGAGGACGCCACGGTGGGGATTCTGGCGGCCGAGGCGGCGGGGGCGGACGTGATGATTGTCACTGCGACCCATGAGCAGCCGATCAAGACCTTGCATGCGACGGTGGCAAGTTATGAATCGGTGCGGGTTCTGGTGGATGCCGCCGGTCTGCGCCTGCACGCCGTCTAATGTGGGAGCGGGCTTGCTCGCGAAAGCGGTCCCTCATTCAACAAACATGTCGACTGAAAGGACGCTTTCGTCGGAACGCCGCGCGGAGCAAGCCCGCTCCCACAGGGGATCAGTGTTCCAGTCAGTAAAGTCCGGGAACCAGCCGCCAGGAGCGGGCGCAATAGGCCTCGTATTCGCTGCCGAACTGCGCCTTCAGCAGGGCCTCTTCCGAATGAATCCGGGCTATCAGCGGGATCAAGGTCAACGCCGCCAGCAACAGACCGACGCCCGAGCGAAACGCCAGCGCCCAGCCCACGGCGATGACCATCATCCCCAGGTAACTGGGGTTGCGCAGGTTGCGGTAAATGCCGTCGGTGACCAGTCGATGCCCCGGTTGAATGGCCACCAATCCGCTGAAGCGCTTGCCCAGCACGAATACGGGCCACAACCGCAGCGCGCCGCCCACGATGAACAGCAGCGCCCCGAGCCAGCGCACGCCTTCTCCACCGAAAGTCCAGAAGTCGATGCGGTCGGTATAGGCCGGCAGAAAGCCGCTCAGCACACCGATCACGCCGAAAGCCGGGAGGACCCAGCGATTGGCCCGGTCTTCGCGTTCTCCCGAACTCAGGTTGACTTCGCTGAACAGTGATACGACGGCCATGATCAGGGTGGCCAAGGCAACGACGACCAGTGAACCGTGACTGAAATAAGCCGCGAAACCACCCAGTCCCCAGATCGCCAGGCCAAGGTAGGCGAGGGTGCTGACGACGGCGAAAAACGCCAGTCTGGCGGAGATTTTCATAAGTGCCTCACACGCGAAAGTGCCTCCTTTTATTGTAGGAGCTGCGGTGCGGCGCTCCGACTTGCCAGCGATGGCGTTTGAGCACTCGACACAGGCTTCAGAGGCAATCGCCGGCAAGCCGGCGCCTACACAAACATCTACGCTCTCGCGTTGCGCCGAATCACCTGTGGCGGCTGCCCGAACACCCGCAGGAACGTTTCGCGCATGCGGCGGCGGTCAGTGAACCCGGTTTCCAGGGCGATCTGGTCGAGGGTCAGGCGTCCGCGTTCAAGCATCTGTCGCGCTGCTTCCAGACGCAGGTTCTCGATGGCCTTGGCCGGCGATTGCCCGGTTTCGGCGCGAAATGCCCGGCTGAATTGCCGGGGGCTGAGGTTGGCCACTTGCGCCAGTTGCTCCACCGACAGGGGCTGGGCGAGGTGTTCCCGGGCGTAGCCGAGCACGGTTTGAATACGATCGGATTTCGGCGCCAGCTCCAGCAGCGCCGAGTGCTGCGACTGGCCTCCGGCGCGACGGTGGTACATCACCAGTTTTTGCGCCACGGCCCGGGCCAGCTCGGCGCCGTGGTCCTTTTCCACCATGGCCAGGGCGAGGTCGATGCCCGCCGTCATGCCGGCGGAGGTCCAGATCGAACCGTCGATCACATAGATGCGATCGGCCTCGACCTTGATCGCCGGAAACCGCGCCTGCAGTTCCCGGGAGTAGGCCCAGTGGGTGGTTGCCCGCCGTCCGTCGAGCAAACCGGCCTGGGCCATGACGAACGCTCCGGAGCAGATCGACGCCGTACGGCGTGCCGTGTTGATACTGGCCCGCAGGTAATCCAGTACGGCCTCGGGCGCCTGTTCGATGACGCAATCGCCACCGACCACGATCACGGTGTCGTACACGCGCTCATCGAAGGGTTCGGTGCCGATGCTCAAACCGCCAGAGGCTCGCAGGTTTTCACCGTTTTCGGACAGCACGCGCACGTCATACAGCGCCTCTGCGGCACTGAAATTGGCGTACTCGAATACCGGCATGGCGGCCAGCGCCATGGACTGGAAACCCTCGAATACCACGAACGCCACGCTGATCATGGAGCTGCCCTCAAATGGTCATGTCCTGAAAACGTACTTTAAACGTCATTTGAGACAGGCGTAAGTCCCTTTATAACGGTCTGCACCCGGCGAGTCTCTCGCCTTACCGTAGAGGAATTGCACCATGGCGCTCTCATCCAAAGGTACTGCACTGATCACCGGCGCTTCTTCGGGGATTGGCGCGGTGTATGCCGATCGCCTTGCCCGGCAGGGTTACGATCTGATTCTGGTGGCCCGCAGCCGGGCCAGGCTCAATACCCTGGCCAATCATTTGAGCGACCAGACCGGACGCACCGTGGAAGTGGTTGCCGCCGACCTGAAGAACAAGGCGGATTCGCTGCGGGTCGAACAGATTCTGCGCAGCGACGCCAGCATCACCCTGTTGGTCAACAACGCCGGGGTCGGTGCCGTCAATTCGCTGCTTGCAAGTCCCGTGGACGACATGGAAGCGATGATCAACCTCAACGTGACCGCGTTGATGCGCCTGGCTTATGCCGTGGTACCGGGCTTCGTAGCCCGGGGCACCGGCACCGTGATCAACATTGCCTCGATCGTGGCCATCGCCCCGGAAACGCTCAATGGCGTATACGGCGCCACCAAGGCGTTCGTGTTGGGCCTGAGTCAATCGATGCAGCACGAACTGGCTGACAAAGGTGTACGCATTCAGGCTGTGTTGCCGGGAGCGACTGCCACCGACTTCTGGAACGTGGCCGGCAACCCGGTGGAAAATTTGCCGAAGGAAATCGTCATGTCCGCCGAAGACATGGTCGATGCCGCGCTCGTCGGCCTGGCGGCAGGCGAAGTGGTGACCATTCCTGGCCTGCACGACGGCAGCCAGTGGGACCGCCACGAAGCCCAGCGCAAGACCCTGTCCGGGTTGTTCCACAACACCGCGCCGGCGCCGCGCTATCGCTGAGACGGTCACCTCGAGGCCGGGTGAACTAAGCTTGGGAGAGAGGACCGTTCACCACCGGCTCGCGCAAGCTCGTCGAGCCGGTGGCGTGTAACAGGAGCCCATATGCTTCACATCCGAACGCCTTTGATCTTGCACCCTGGCCTGTCGACCCCGACCCGCCGTATCTGGCTGAAACTGGAAAACCTGCAACCTGGCGGCTCGTTCAAAATACGCGGCATTGGCTTGCTGTGCAGCCGGGCGGCGCAGCAGGGCAAGCGCAAGGTGGTCTGTCCCTCCGGCGGTAACGCGGGACTGGCCACGGCCATGGCTGCCGCATGCCTGGGGCTCAAGGCATGCATCGTGGTGCCGCACACCACCCCGCAAAGCACCCGGGAGCGGATCAGCAATACCGGTGCCGAGGTGATCGTGCACGGCAAGGTCTGGGACGAAGCCAATCAACGTGCACGGGAACTTGCCCAGGACCCGCGCAGTGAATTCGTGCCGGCCTTCGACCACCCGGTGTTGTGGGAAGGGCACAGCACCATGGTCGATGAAATCCTTGAAGACTGCCCGCCAGTGGATGTGCTGGTGACATCGGTGGGCGGCGGTGGCTTGCTGGCGGGGCTGCTCACCGGCCTGATCCGTCATCGGCGCACCGATTGCCGCATCGTTGCCTGCGAAACCGAAGGCGCGGCGTCGTTCGCCGCGGCGGTGGCGGCCGGGCACCCGGTCAGACTGCCGAAAATCGACACTGTCGCCACGTCTCTGGGCGCCGCACAAGTGGCCACCTGGCCGGTCAAGCACATCGGCGAAT
Source organism: Pseudomonas sp. WT-JTC (assembly GCF_056711565.1). Lineage (NCBI taxonomy): Bacteria > Pseudomonadati > Pseudomonadota > Gammaproteobacteria > Pseudomonadales > Pseudomonadaceae > Pseudomonas > Pseudomonas sp. WT-JTC. The sequence continues at coordinate 4,199,463 of NZ_CM160042.1, read as the reverse complement.
TCCCCCATGAGTGCGTGGTGCTCAGTGATGATGAGGCGATCATGGGCGTGGTGCGTTACGCCAATGACTTGCGTCAGTTGGTCGAGCCGGCATGCGGCGTTTCATTGGCGATTGCCTACCTGGATCACCCGGCGATTGCCGACGCCAATGACGTGGTGATCGTGGTGTGCGGGGGGGTGAGTATCAACGCGCAACTGGTGGCCGGGTGGGCACGCTTGTCCGCTGCCACGCACGCCAGGTAGGGCCGTAAACGCTATCCCGGTGTCACAAGCCCCACTACTGGCGATGACGATCTTCAGTGATCGGTGGCAACGCCATCCTGGACGAGAATGGCGCGGGCCAGGTCTTCGTCGCTTGCGTTGTTGAGGGCAGGATTGTCCTGACGGATCTTTTTCAACACCGCCTCCAGATAGGCACCACGAATCGCACCGCCGCTGGCGACGAAGCTGGAGGCGTCATCCCGGGCGGGAATCACGAGTTTGTCGTCTTTGAACGTCGAGTACAGCGAGGCGGAAACCCCGGCCGAGGTGGCGACATCTTCAGCATCGACTTTGGCCAGAGCGGAACCTGCGGGTAAACAAAGTAACAGGGAAGAAATGATAAACAAACGGCGCATGACGGTGTCCTCCGACAGCATGAAGCATAAGGGAAGTACCACATAATTTAGGATGCGCGGCGGTCCCCGAGAGTTCCCCGGCATTGCCGACTCTGCGCATGGACCAGTGATTTCATGGCCTTGCCGCTGGCGATTTTCTCCAGCCTGATCGACTATCCGCAGCGAGGAACGGGGCAAGAGGGAGGCAGGGCCGTTGAACGTCGATATTCAAAGCGTGGTGATCGGGGCTGGTGTCGTCGGGTTGGCGGTGGCCAGGGCCCTGGCCATGAGCGGGCGGGACGTGCTGGTGGTCGAAGCGGGTGAGGGCATCGGCACGGGTATCAGTTCGCGTAACTCCGAAGTGATTCATGCCGGCATCTATTACCCGGGCGGTAGCCTCAAAGCGCAGTTGTGCGTGGAGGGCAAGCAGCGTCTCTACGCTTATTGCGACGGGCACGCTGTTGATTACCGGCGCGTGGGCAAGCTGATCGTCGCCATCGATGAGCAACAGCGCTCGGCTTTGCAGCGTCTGTTGGAGCAGGGGCGTCTTAATGGCGTCGATGACCTGCAATGGCTGGAGGGTGCACAGGTCCGGGAGCTTGAACCGGCGTTGTCCTGCGTCGCGGCACTGTGGTCGCCCTCTACCGGTATCGTCGATTCCCACGGGCTGATGCTTGCGCTTCAGGGCGATGCACAGACGTTCGGAGCGACGCTGGCCTTGCGCACGCCGCTGCTGTCTGCCCGTTGCACCGAACAGGGCTTCGAGCTGCACATGGGCGGCATTCAACCCATGACGCTGGGCTGCCGCGAGTTGATCAATTGCGCGGGTCTGTCCGCTCCCGAGGTGGCGAGCAGCATCGTCGGTCTACCGGCGCAGTTCATTCCCCGGGCGCATTTGTGCAAGGGCAGTTATTTCAGTTTCAGCGGCCGGGCGCCGTTTCGCCATCTGGTGTATCCGGCCCCGGAGAGCGCTGGACTGGGCGTGCACATGACGCTCGATCTGGGCGGGCAGGCGCGCTTCGGGCCGGATGTCGAATGGGTCGAACGCATTGATTACCGTGTCGAACCCCGGCGAGCCGAGGGGTTCTATCAGGCGATCCGCCGTTATTGGCCGGGGTTGCCAGACAACAGCCTGCAACCGGCCTACAGCGGCATTCGCCCGAAAATCAGCGGGCCGACCGAGCCGGCCGCCGATTTTCTCATCAGCGGATGCGCCGAACACGGCGTGCCGGGGCTGGTGAGTCTGTTCGGCATCGAATCACCGGGGCTGACCAGTTGCCTGGCGCTCGCCGAGCGCGTGGTGGCACTCCTGGACGACCGATGATCAGTGCCGGCGCTGCCTTGCGAGCATCGGGTCTATGCTAGGGAGTGCGCTTACTGCCATCGGAGAATTCTGATGATCACCGTACGCACTGCCTGTCTGCTGGCCGATTACAAACGCTGGGCCAATCAGCGCCTGTTTGACAGCCTTGCGGCGCTCCCTCCAGGCGAAGTCAAAAAAGAACGGGTGTCGGTGTTCAAGAACATGATCGGCACCCTCAATCATGTCTATGTGGTGGATTGCATCTGGCGGGCGCACCTTGAAGGCCGGGGGCATAACTTCAAGACTTCACACGATCTGCTGCATGCCGACCTGTCCGAACTGCGCATGGCGCAAAAAGAGATCGATCACTGGTATTGCGACTGGAGCGCCCGGCAAACCGATGCGTCCCTGGACAGACCTGTGGAGTTCACCTTTGTCTCGGGCGAAAGCGGCGTCATGAGCGCCGGCGCGATGCTGATGCACGTGGTCAACCATGCCAGCTATCACCGTGGCTGGGTGGTGCAGATGTACTTCGAGATCCCGGCCATGCCACCGGTCACCGACATGCCGGTGTACCTGCGCGAATCTGAACCGGTGGTCCTGCAGTCGATCAATGCCCCGACAGTGGCGCCGCCATGTGCTGTACAATTTTCGAGCGCAACCAGCGTTCTGCCGGATCGTTATCGTTGACCCCGTTCCAGACCATCGACAGTTCGGACAGGTTGATATCAAACGGTGCATCGTCCGCCCGTAACTGGCTGCTGCCTTCGATCAACGCACTGGCCGCGTAGTCCGGCACGGTGGCGAGCAAGTCAGTACCCGCCAGCAAGGCCCGCAACCCCGCGAACTGTGGCACCGCCAGCACCACCCGGCGCGAACGGCCGATCCGTGCCAGGTCGTTGTCGATGGCGCCGCTCAGATCCCCGGAAAACGACACCAGCGCGTGGGGGCGTTCGCAGAACTCGTCCAGGGTCAACGGGCCGGGACGGTCATCGCCGCGCAGGATCTTCACACTCAAGTCGCGCAACTTCCTGCGCTTGGCGTTGGCCGGCAATTCCGTGGTGTAGCTGATGCCGACGGAGATCTCGCCGCTGGCCAGCATCGACGACATCAGCAGGAAGTTCACCCGGCGCACCACCACCACGACGTTCTGCGCCTCCTCGCGAATCTGCTTGAGCAGCGGCGGAAACAGCCCGAATTCAGCGTCGTCGGACAGGCCGATGCGAAACACGTCGCGGCTGGTGGAGGGCTCGAAATCCTTGGCCCGGCTGACCGCACCGGAAATGGTGTCCATCGCCGGCTGCAATTCCTTGAGAATCTGCAATGCCCTCGGGGTCGGCTCCAGGGTTCGTCCGTTGCGCACCAGCAACGGGTCGTCGAACAGATCGCGCAACTTTGCCAGCGACGCGCTGACAGCGGGCTGGCCGAGGAACAGCTTTTCCCCGGCCCGGGTCAGGTTCTTCTCGAACATCAGGGTTTCGAAAATCACCAGCAGGTTCATGTCCACGCGGCGCAGGTCGTTGCGGTTCATGCCCGGGTTCTCGGTGGGTTTTGGAGTCTTCTCAGTAAAGCACCAAACGCTGCGGAATCTGGAATTCGCTGATGACCTGTGGGAGCGGGCTTGCTCGCGAAGAGGGAGTGTCAGTCGACATCAATGTTGCCGAACACACCGCTTTCGCGAGCAAGCCCGCTCCCACAGGTGTCAGGTTCGGTGAGCATTTTGCGGAACGTCTCCACCAGCGGCCGCAGGTTGATCCGGTGCCACGCCGCCCACAATGGCGTGGTGAAGCAAATCCACGGCACCTCCCGCAGCACCACCCCCGGCGGGGCGTTGCGGCTCAGGCCTTTCTGGATCATCGCGATGCCCAGCCCCGACGCGACCAGCCCCAGTGCGGTGAAGGGTTCGGTGGCCTCCATGCGAATGTCCGGGGTGAAGCCTGCGCGGATGCAGGCGCTGACGAAGTCGTCGTGGCAACTGGCGTTCTGCCGGTGCTGCACGCCGATCCATTCCTGGTCGGCGAGGTCGGCCGGGGTCAGCACGGGCTGCAGCGCCAGCCGATGGTGCTCGGGCAGTGCCAGCAGCATCGGGTCGTCCAGCACCTGAAAACCCAGCAGGTCCGGGTCGTCATCGGTCGGTGGTTCGCTGACCAGGGCAATGTCCAGGCTGCGTTGGCGCAAGCCTTCGAGCTGTTCGGCCGAGCTGAGGTTGTACAGCGCCACGTGTACGTTCGGCCGGTCGACCCGCAGCACGCGCAAGGCATTGGGCAGCACGCCGGCGTGCATGGCGTTTTCGATGTAGCCGATGCACAAGCCGCCTTCTTCGCCGCGGCCCAGGCGCTTGCCGAGGGACTCCAGGCGATTGGCGTGGGTCAGCAGGGCGCGGGTTTCGGCGAGGAAGGTCTGGCCGTCGCGGGTCAGGCGGATGCGTTGCTGGCTGCGTTCGAACAGGGTCAGGCCCAGGCGCTCTTCGAGCTGGGCGATCTGCCGGCTCAGGGGCGACTGGGAAATGTGCAGGCGTTCGGCGGCGCGCCCGACGTGTTCTTCCTCGGCGACGGCAACGAAGTAGCGCAATTGGCGGATGTCGATCATGTCAGACCTGTAGGGACTCAAGTGCTGCGTATTATGTCTTGGACGGTCCGAACATCGCAATCTAGGATCTGCTCAACGGTCAGCAACCTGACCCCTGACACTCCAGAGGATTCATCATGAGCTTGAAAGACAAACTGCCCGGCGCGCTGGGTTTCGGCACCGCCCCTTTGGGCAACATGTTCCGCGCCATTCCCGAGGAAGAAGCGCAAGCCACCGTCCACGCGGCCTGGGATGCCGGTGTACGGTACTTCGATACTGCGCCGTTCTACGGTTCGGGCCTGTCGGAGATTCGCCTTGGCGCTGCACTGTCGCGCTACAACCGTGACGACTATGTGCTAAGCAGCAAGGTCGGCCGGGTGATTCTCGATGAAGTCGAAGACGCCGCTGCCCGTGACCTGGGCGAGAAGAGCGGGGTGTTCGAACACGGCCGCCCGAACAGGATCGTCAATGACTACAGCGCCGACGCCACCCTGCGTTCGATCGAGGACAGCCTCAAGCGGCTGCAGACCGATCGCCTGGACATCGTCTGGGTGCACGACATCGCCCAGGATTTCTATGGCGATCAATGGCTGGAGTACTTCAACCAGGCCCGTACCGGTGCCTTCAAGGTGCTGACCCGCCTGCGTGAGGAAGGTGTGATCAAGGGCTGGGGCCTTGGGGTGAACAAGGTAGAGCCCTGCGAGCTGACCCTTGATCTGAGCGAGGCGCAGCCGGACGGTTTTCTGCTGGCGGGTCGCTACACTCTTCTCGACCACGATCGCGCCTTGCAGCGCTTGATGGACGCCGCCCTGGCGCAGAACGTCGAGATCGTGGTCGGCGGTCCTTACAGTTCGGGCATTCTGGCCGGTGGTGCGCACTTCGAGTACCAGAAAGCCAGCCCGGCCATCATCCATAAAGTCGAGCAGATCAAGCGTATCGCGGCTGCCCATGGCGTTGATATCAAGGCGGCTGCTTTGCAGTTCTCGTTGGCTAACCCCGCCGTTGCGGCGGTGATTCCCGGTTCCAGCCGCCCTGGGCGGATTGTCGAAGATATCGCCGCGCTGTCAGCGGTGATCCCAGCAGCCTTCTGGCAAGCAATGCGCGAAGCGAAACTGGTGTCCGAGCGCGCACCTTTGCCGATCATTGGAGCATGAGTATGAAAATCGATCTGACTGGAAAACTCGCCATTGTCAGCGGCAGCACCGCCGGCATTGGCCTGGGCATCAGCAAGGCGCTGGCCGAATCCGGCGCCACGGTGGTCGTGATCGGCCGCGAGACGGCCAAGGTCGAGCAGGCGGTGGCGAGCATTCGCCAGCAGGTGCCGGGTGCTCAATTGCGTGGGTTGACTGCCGATCTCGGAACGCTCGAAGGTGCGCAAAAACTGTTCGCCGCCGAGCCACGGGCCGACATCCTGGTGAACAACCTGGGGATTTACAACGCGGTTGATTTCTTTGACACCCCCGACAGCGAGTGGACGCGGTTCTATGAGATCAACGTGATCTCCGGTGTGCGCCTGTCCCGGCATTACGTGCCGGACATGGTCAAACAGGGTTGGGGGCGGGTGATTTTCCTGTCTTCGGAATCCGGGATCGCAATACCGGCCGACATGCTCAACTACGGCGTGACCAAAAGCGCCAACCTGGCGGTGTCCCATGGGCTGGCAAAGCGGCTCGCGGGCACCGGGGTGACGGTCAATGCGATCCTGCCGGGGCCGACATTGACCGACGGCGTGGAGCAGATGCTCAAGGACGCCACTGCCGAATCGGGGCGCAGCGTTCGCGAAGAAGCCGACGCCTTCGTGCGCAGCGCCCGGCCAACGTCGATCATCCAGCGGGTAGCGGATGTCGAGGAAGTGGCGAACCTGGTGGCGTACATCGCTTCGCCGCTATCCTCGGCCACCACCGGTGCTGCCTTGCGGGTCGACGGCGGTGTCGTCGACAGCCTGGCCATCTGAACCTTATTGATTGGAGAGAGCATTACATGGCAACTGCATCAGCCTTCATCGACATCCCGGCATCGGCCGAACAGGTCTGGCAATTGATCGGCGGTTTCAACTCGCTGCCGGACTGGCTGCCGTTCATTCCCAAGAGCGAACTCAGCGAAGGCGGGCGCGTGCGCAGCCTGCAAACGGCGGACGGTGCGGTGGTCATCGAACGCCTGCAAGCCTTCGACAACGCGGGCCAAACCTACAGCTACTCGATTTTGCAGGCACCTTTTCCGGCGACTGATTATCTGGCGACGATCAAGGTTCAAGCACAAGGCGAGGGCGCACGGGTGACCTGGTCCGGTCGCTTCGAACCGGTGGGTGTGAGCAATGAGGAAGTGGTGGCGTTGTTTACCGGCATCTATCAGGGTGGGCTTGAGGCGTTGCGGGCCAACTACCCGGCCTGACCGTCAAAACACCAATCCCCTGTAGGAGCGAGCCTGCTCGCGATGGACGTCAACGATAACGCGGGCTGTCTGAATCCCCGCGGTTCCCCGGCGTTTTTCGCGAGCAGGCTCGCTCCTACAGGGGGATCTGTTTTGTTCTTCAGATGAACGCTAGACCTTCGGTATCAAACTCTCCCGACAATCGAGCACCAGCCGCGCGCCGCCCAGCTCGCTGCTGCCCACCTCCAGCGTAAACCCGTGCAGGCTGACAATCGCCGCGACGATGGACAGCCCCAGCCCGAAGCCGATTTTCTGATTGCCCGCCTCGGCGCGATAGAAGCGCTGGAACACCGCTTCGCGTTCCGCCTCGGGAATGCCCGGGCCGGAGTCGAGCACTTCGATGCGCGTGTGCCCGCCGTCATTGACCCCGCGCAAGATCACCGCGCCACCGGGCGGGGTAAATTTGATCGAGTTGCTCAACAGGTTCGCCACGGCTTCGAACAGCAGTGCCCGGTCGCCATTGAGGGGTGGCAACGATGCGGGCAGGTGCAGTTGGAACACCAGGCCGTCGTCTTCCGCCAGGGGCAGATAGAACTCATGCAGTTCCTGCAGCAACGGCACCGGGTCCAGCTGCACGAAACCGGAGCGGCGCTGGCGGTCTTCCAGTTCGGAAATCCGCAACAAGCCACGGAAACGCGCCATCAACGTATCGGCCTCGGCCAGCACCAGGTCCAGTTGCATGGCCTGCGGTGAACCTTCGCCGGCTTGCTGCTGCATGCGGTAAAGCTGCGCGCGCAGGCGGGTCAGGGGCGTGCGCAGGTCATGGGCGATGTTGTCGCACACGCCCTTGACCTCGTTCATCAAGCGCTCGATGCGTTCGAGCATGGCGTTGACGATGGCGGCGAGCATATCCAGTTCGTCACGCCGATTGGACAGTGGCAAACGCCGGCTCAGGTCGCCGGCGACGATGGCTTCGGCGCTGGCCTGGATTGCGCGAATGCGGCGCAACGGCCGGCGCCGCAGCAGATACCAGCCGACGATGCCTGGAACGATGGTCAGGGTCACACCCCAGAACAGGGCGTGAAGGATGATTCGGGTCACGGCGAACAGCGAACCGTTGTCGCGCACCAGCACCAGCCAGCGGCCGTCGAGGGTGGGGGTCGCCACGGCATCGCAACTGTCGGCGGGCAGCGTCTGCTCGCCACTGTCGTCGGAGGCGTCGCAGTCGCGCAGCGTGTGGATCCTGCCATCGAGCGGCAAGCCATCCGGAATGTAGCGCAGGGCGCCGCTGAGGTAACGGTGCCGGGCATCGAACAGGCCGTAGGCGTCGATGCCGCGGATGTCGAAGGTCATGCTGACGGCGAGGGCGTCCACCAGTTGTTCGCCCGAGAAGCGCGAGAACAGGTGCTGGCGTTGCATCAGCGAATGCTTGGCCAGGTTGTCCAGGTAAGCGGAAACCTCGTAGTACATGACCCCCATGAGAATCCCGCTCCAGATCACGAACAGCGAACTGTAGAGCGCCAGCAGACGGCTGCTGGAGGAGCGCCAGCCTTTAGACGGGTTCGGCAATGACATAACCCGAGCCTCGCACGGTCCGAATCAGTGGGACATTGCCAGGCGGGTCGATCTTCTTGCGCAGACGGCCGATGTGGACGTCGATCAGGTTGGTGCCGGGGTCGAAGTGGTAACCCCAGACTTCCTCGAAAATCATCATCCGCGAGAGAATTTGCCCGGTATTGCGCATCAGGAATTCCAGCAGTTTGTATTCGGTGGGCAATAGCGTCAGCAGTTGACCGTCGCGGCTGGCTTCGTGGCTGATCAGGTTCAGCTCCAGGTCCGCTACCCGCAGTGTGGTGGCCTGGGCGGTCACGTTATTCTGCCGGCGCAACAGGACTTCGACCCGGGCGGCCATTTCATCGGTGGCGAATGGTTTGGTCAGGTAGTCGTCGCCGCCGGCGCGCAAGCCGCGCACGCGCTCATCGACGTCGGACAGCGCGCTGATCATCAGGATCGGCGTGGCCACGCCCATGGTCCGCAGCGTGGTGACAATCGCCAGGCCATCGAGCCCGGGCAACATGCGGTCGAGGGTAATCAGGTCATAGTTGCCGCTGACCGCACGCTCCAGCCCTTCGCGGCCATTGTCGACCCAGTCGACGTCGAGGCCGTGGCTACTCAGTTCGGCGACAATTTCCCGGGCGGTCACGGCGTCGTCTTCGATGGTCAAGATGCGGGTCATAGGGCTGGCCTGATTAAATGTTCACAACGTTGTGCGGCATTTTGCCAAGAAATGATCGCAGGCTTTCTAAATAAAAGTTCATGGGCATTCCGGGTTTCGGCCAATGCATGAAATCCTCTGAGCATGCCCGCTCGCGGCAATCCCCTTGTAGGAGCGAGCTTGCTCGCGAAAGCGGTAGGTCAGGCGAGGCGAATCCATCTATTCAATCGGCGTACTGACAAACACCTCAAGCCCCTCGGCATACTCCGTGAATGCAGCGATCCGCGGAAACTGCGCCGCACTCACCTGATCCGGCACCACCAGGTTGGTAAAGCTCCAGGCCACGGCGAGGGTAATGCCGTCCTGCTCAACCGAACCGTCTGTCTTCAGCGGCTGCTTTTCCAGCTCCCGCTCCAGCGCCGAATAGGCTGCCGTCAACTGTCCTTCGACCCGCTGCACCCAGGATTCGAATTGAATCTCCGCCGGCCGCAGGTTGCGTTCGTAGTAAAGCTGCACGGACTTTTCGCTGGCGGCCAACGCCAGGCCAATCAGGCGCAGCGCACGCAGGCGCTGCCCCGGTTCGGCAGGCATCAGGCTTTTTTTGGCCAGGGTTTCCAGATAGTCGATGATCAGCGTCGAATCCATCAACACCTCACCATCATCCAGCACCAGCGTGGGCGCCTTGACCACCGGGTTGATCTGCCGGAATTGTTCGAAGTGGCGGAACACCGAGACCGACTGATGTTCCAGCGTGATTCCCAGGCATTTGGCAGAAATGGCGGCGCGCCTTACATAGGGCGAGTCGAGCATACCGATCAGCTTCATGGTCCTTTCCTTTATATGGCCATTTCGGGAGGGACAACCTTAGCTGAGGTTCGCAACCCTGCAAATGACCGTGAATAATGCCTTGTGCGAGCCGTTTGTCTTCCATATACAGCCGCTCGATTGAATTTCTTGCTATAAACGCACTCCGATTACCGCCTCAAAGCCTGCCGTAGAGCATTTTCAGGGCTTTGTCGGACAAATTCGCTGTCTTTTCAGTTGCTGAGGCCTCAAGTCGGCCTTAGACTGCCGCCCCTCGTAAATTGAGTGCCGGGTGGCGCTTGGAACAAACGGCGCCTTTCCGATGGCCTGCCAAGGTCTGCCGGAACGCTCCCTTATTCGCCTTAATGCACGTTTTTTTATAGAGATATCAATGACAAAGGACAAGTTGCTGGCCATGCCGGCGGATGACTACATGAATGCCGAGCAACATGCTTTTTTCTCCGAGCTGTTGCAGAACATGAAAGTCGAAACCCATGAGCGCATCGAACAGAACCGCATCGCCATCGAAAGCCTGGACACCCCGGCCGATCCGGCAGACGCGGCTTCGGTAGAAGAAGAGCGCACTTGGCTGGTGAACGCGATCGATCGCGACCAGCGCATGCTGCCTCAGTTGGAACAAGCGCTGGAACGCATCAAGGAAGACAGCTTCGGCTGGTGCGACGACAGCGGCGAGCCGATTGGCCTCAAGCGCCTGCTGATCAGCCCGACCACCAAGTACTGCATCGAAGCTCAGGAACGTCACGAGCAAATCGACAAGCACCAGCGTCAGGCCTGATTCTGCGAGGCAGCCCCTTTGATCCGGGCTGCCTTGAAAAGATCGCAGCCTGCGGTAACGCCTGCACATGGAAGCAGGTGCTGCCGCAGGCTGCGATCTTTGTTTTCTGCCGTCTTCGATTTCCCGGTTCTTCTATAGATCTGCTGCAACGTTCGCGACTAAAGGCTCATGGATAATGGCCTTATGGTGGCGTTTAATGCGAAGACAACAATTAGAAGCTTTCCGGGGTGACGATGATGACGAGAGACGGGTCTCTGGTTGCGGCAGTGCCTGCACCAGTGCTGTTGCCGAAAAACCGCTGGCTGGCACCGACGCTGCAAAGCATCGCCCTGATGCTGTTGTTATGTGGCATGACGCTGGGCAACTGGTCGCTCTACCTTGGCCTGCCCCTGGCCGTATTGATTATCTGGCTGCCTCGCCTGCGTTCGCGCGCGACCCCGCAGGCGGCTTCCCCCGACAACTGCGATGCCATCGGCGAGTTGACTCGCGATCTTTCCTACATGACCAGTCATAACGCGCTATCGGCTGCCGGAGTGGCGTTTTCGGTTCGGCAACTGGCGGAAAAACTGCAATCGCAGCTCTCGGCGGCGGCCCGGATCGTCAGCAACGCCGAGGTCATGATCACCACCGAACACGCCGCCTCGACGCTCAGTCGCCAGGCGTTGAGTGCCGCCAGCGAGGCTCATCAAAGTGGCGCGGTCGGGCGTACGGAACTGATCGAGTCCATTGCGCGCATGCATCAGCTCAGCCAGCGCGCCAGCAACAGCCGTGAACTGATCGAAGCCTTGAGCTTGCGCAGCGATGATATCCAGCGCGTGACCCTGGTGATTCAGTCCATCGCCAGCCAGACCAATCTGTTGGCGTTGAATGCCGCCATTGAAGCGGCGCGGGCGGGGGAACACGGTCGCGGGTTTGCCGTGGTGGCCGACGAGGTTCGTGGGCTCGCCGCGCGCACGGCGACCGCCACGGGTGAAGTCGGCGAGATGGTGGCCGATATCCAGCAACGCACGGCGCAGGTGGTGGAGCAGATCCGCCAACTGTCCAGCGACCTCGACACCGGCGTCGGGCAGGTCGAGCGGACGGGACAGCACCTGGAGAACATTGCCCGTCTGGCGGCCAGTGTCGAGTCCCAGGTCGGAGAAATCGCCCAAGGGGCAGAGACCAACCGTGAACAGCTCGACAGCCTGTTTCACGCCATCGAACAGATGCGCAGCGACCTGGCGGTCAGCGACCAGCAGACTCAACGTCTGGCCCAGGCGGCGGTGCAAATGGAAGGGCAGGCCGAAACCATCAGCGAGCGTCTTGCCGAGGTGGGGCTGGATGACTATCACCAGCGGATCTATGACCTGGCCCGGGAAGGCGCGAGCCAGATCGCAGCGCGTTTCGAGGCGGATATCGACGCCGGTCGAATCAGTCTCGACGATTTGTTCGACCGCAATTACCAGGCCATCCCCGATACCAGTCCGGCCAAGTACCAGACGCGTTTCGACCGCTACACCGATCAGGTCTTGCCAACCATCCAGGAACCGTTGTTACCGCGTCACGAAGGATTGGTGTTCGCCATCGCCTGCACCCAGCAGGGTTATGTGCCGACCCACAACCAAGCGTTCAGCCAGCCGCTGACGGGCGACGCGCAACTCGATGCCTTGCAGAACCGGACCAAACGCAAGTTCGCTGACCGCACCGGGATCCGCTGTGGCAGCCATCAGAAGGCCGTGCTGCTGCAAACCTATACCCGCGATACCGGAGAGTTGATGCACGATCTTTCGGTGCCGATCATGCTCAGGGGCCGGCATTGGGGCGGTTTGCGCTTGGGCTACAAACCGGAAAAACCGCGCTAGACCCCCGGGCTGTCGGGCGATTGTTACACATTCTGCAACTAATCTGTGCAGGGTTTTGCTGTTTCCTCGGCGAAAGACTAATTAACATATCTATTAATTAGGTTGCTAATGAAGTTCGGGGGCAGCATGCAAGGCAAAGTTGATGTCGCGGTCATGATCGGCAGCGGAGTACCTGCCAATCTGCGCTCCATGGGACGCAAGGTGTGCTGGGTGGTGTTGCTCAATGGCGAGCGCCGGGGCACGGCGTTCTCCAGTCGCGACGAGGCGGAAGAGTGCAGGGCTGCCTGGTTGGCGCAATTGAACGCCGAAAGACCTGGCAGCCTGCATTGAGGCTGTCAGTGCGTCTGGTGCATGCGCAGGTTCAGGTCGTCGACCACCCGCGCCCAGTCTGCGTCTTCGCGTAATTGTTCCTTGAGGAAGCCGGCCTGTTGCGGTGACCAGAACTCGGCGTCAATGAGTTTCTTGTTGTCAGGCAGGGTATGGCCGGCAATGAAGTCGTCGATCGCTTTCTGGCTGGAGTCCAGGCCGAGCTGGTCGAACAGGCCTTTCAAGTCGTGTGTCGGTGATTCCATCTTCATCTCCTTGCGGGTCGTCAGTCGGGTCGAGGGGCGAGGCGCGGTACCCTGGCTTCAAGGGCGCCGCACGGGTGGAGTTCGATCACGATATTCAAGCGCAACAGTGAGCATAGACCGCCAACCCGAGAATCAGGCTTTCAGTGCACCCGCATCTACCGCCGCCTTCAGTTCCATGGCCGATTCCTGGGCCGCAATGGCGGCGACATCCGGGGTTTTGAACCAGCGATCCTTTTCGACCTGATGATACGTCACGGTCTTTAGCGGTGGTTTGGCACGCATGACAATCACAGCCTGGAATTCGCCGTCGATTTCTCTGGCTTCACCCCGGATAAAAAACTCGCCGATATCAAATTCCGTCACGTTGCAGACTTCCCCTGGAAATACATTGTTGTTGTCAACGTAACCCGATTTTTCCGGATCCGTTTTATTGGGCGGGCAGTATGGCAGCAGTTGCCCGTCGACGGCTGAGATAAGTCGACGGGCAGACCAAACGTCTATGGAAAGGAGCGCGGAGGGCATGTCAACTGTGTGATTCCAGAAGCCGGGCGAGGGCGCAGGCTTCGTTGTGATTGGCTCGGAAACCTCTTACACAGCCTGTAGAAATTTCCTTGATATGAAAGAAGGCAATGCCCGCCATCACCACCTGAAATCTTGGGCGGGCCGGGACATCGGGAAGCGGCTCATGGCGGCGGAACCGTACCGGGGGCGAGTTCGGCGCGGTTTTCGAGTCAGGTACCAAGGGATAGGCAAAGTGGGTCAGCGTGCACATATGAAGTCCTTTTCATTGTTTTACCGACGTATGTACGTCGTTTTGGCTAGTCTCCAAGAGCATCGCTGCTCTAGAATCACCCTCACTGGTGGGTGAATGATGTTTATCTAAAGCAATTTTTTGCGCACGATATGTAGGAAAAGATTTTTTCTTGATGAGATTTTTCCCCGAAGTTGATAGTCCATAATTTTCTGGCAGCAGGAAGGGTGTTTTCCTTCAACCTGTGACGAACGCCAGCCAGGACGATGCGAGTGACGTTTCAGTAGTCTTCTCAAGCTTCGTGATGAATGAGTGCACTACTCATTCAGGACATCAATCCGGGTTCTTTGGCTACACCTTCGGCATTGCCGCTTTTTTGGCTGTGCGTTTATTTTTCGCGCACGGCACCATTTTTCAGATGTGGGGATGTTTCCTTGGCAGTAAGTAATCTCGATATGCATGCGTTGTTCGTGCTGGGCGATTTGCGCGCAAAGCTGGTCAAGCAGTTTCAGTCACGTTTCGTTTACATCACCGAACAGAACGCTGAAGGCATCTACATTGCCGAAATCGACACCGAATCAGCCCTGGTGGTGGACGACAAGCCCGGACTCAAACTCAAGGTCGGCGATCATTTCAGCGCTTCGGTGCTGCCCAGTCGCGAAGGCGGCAAGCTGGACATAAGGTTCCGCGACATCAAGCTGACGGTTTACGGAATTGGCGATTACGCCTTCGTGACCACGGCTGACGGTCAGGGGATCGTGTTCAAGGAAGGGCACAGCGTGGTGACGGTGTTTGCCGCCCATCAACAGTTGCAGGAAGGCCTGACCAAGACCCTGAAAGCCGTGACCGCCAAAGCGGCCAAGTGGCGCAAGGGCGAGCTGGTGACCTTCAAGGCCAGCGAGTGATGACCCAGGCCCGCGCCGATTTCCACGAGCAGAACCTGGCCAGCGCGCAAGACGACGCGCGGCGGCTGTTCGGGCAGAAGACCATTCTGCAGGGAGCCTGGCTGAATTGGGTGGCGTCACAGCTTTACCAGCTGCAACCGGCGCAATACGCCAGCATGGTCAGGCGAGAGCTGATGCGTTTGCAGGAAATTTCCGAAAACTGATCCACGCACCTCGAAAGCGGGAACCTCTACTACAGTCAATGAACTGAGTATTCAGAGGCTTCGCGGTCTGCTGCCAGGCCATCCTGCTATTGCTGTGAACAGCACGAGGTGCAAAAGCATGAACGGATTTCGACGGTTGCTGGCTGCTGTCCTGGCCACTTTCGGTTTGCTGGCGACACCGGCCCCGGCGTTGGCCGCCCAGGCGCCAATCCACTTCGCCGACCTGAACTGGGAAAGCGGCAGCCTGATTACCGATGTCCTGCGCATCATTGTCGAGAAGGGCTACGGGCTGCCGACCGATACCTTGCCGGGCACCACCATCACCCTGGAAACCGCGCTGGCCAACAATGACATCCAGGTCATCGGCGAAGAGTGGGCTGGGCGCAGCCCGGTCTGGGTCAAGGCGGAAGCCGAAGGCAAAGTCGTCAGCCTCGGCGACACGGTCAAGGGCGCTACCGAAGGCTGGTGGGTGCCGGAATATGTGATCAAGGGCGACCCGGCCAAGGGCATCAAGCCGCTGGCGCCGGAGCTGCGCAGCGTCAGCGACCTGCCGCGTTACAAAGACGTGTTCAAGGACCCGGAAGCTCCTAGCAAGGGGCGTTTCCTCAACAGCCCTATCGGTTGGACCTCGGAAGTGGTCAACAAGCAGAAGCTCAAGGCGTATGGTCTGGACGACAGCTACGTGAACTTCCGCAGCGGTTCGGGCGCTGCACTGGATGCAGAGATCAGTTCGTCAATTCATCGTGGCAAGCCGGTACTGTTTTACTACTGGTCGCCCACGCCGTTGCTCGGCCGCTTCAAGCTGATTCAACTCGAAGAGCCGCCGTTCGACGCCGAAGCCTGGAAGACTTTGACTGACGCCGACAACCCCAATCCGCAGCCGACCCGTTCCCTGGCCTCCAAGCTGTCGATCGGTGTGTCCACCCCCTTTCAGAAACAATATCCGCAGATTGCCGAGTTCTTCGCCAAGGTCGACTTTCCGATCGCCCCCCTGAACAAGGCGCTGGCCGAAATGAGCGAGAAACATACTCCGCCGCGTCAGGCTGCGCAGGCGTTCATGAAGGCCCATCCGAATGTCTGGCGGGCCTGGCTGCCCAAGGACGTGGCAGATAAAGTCGCTGCCGGAATGTGAGCGGCCGCCGGTATGAACTTTTGGTCTTGCACTTGCCCGTGCACTACAGCAAAAGCCGGCTAGCCTGTTCTGTTCAAATCCCTTTCAAGGATCTCTGAACCATGACCTTGTTGTTGGCTCAATGGCTGGTGACGATCTTCTCCGTGATCAGTCTGGTGCATGTGTATTGGGCGTTGGGTGGTGAGTGGGCAGCGGTGGCGGTGGTCCCGCAAGTACCGCAGGAGGGCAGCGCACAACTGCGGCCGGCGTTCAAGCCGCGAGGCTGGATCACGCTGGTGGTGGCCGCTTTACTGCTGTCAATAGCCGTGCTGGTGTGCTGGCGGGTGGGTTGGTGGCTGCCACCGTTGCATCACTGGTCGTTGCAGTGGGTGATCAGCGCGATCGCGATTTTGCTGTTTGCCCGGGCCATTGGCGATTCGGAGCTGGTGGGTTTTTTCAAAGAGGTCAAAGGCTCGGAGTTTGCCCGGCTGGACACCTGGGTTTACTCGCCGTTGTGTGTGGTACTGGGGGCCGGGTTGTTGGCGGTGGCCTGGGTTTGAGACAGGCCGGTCCTGATGTATTGACAGGTCTATCGCCTTCGCGGGCAAGCCCGTTCCCACAATTGATCTGCGTACACAGCTCAAAATGTGGGAGCGGGCTTGCTCGCGAAGGGGCCGGTCCGGGCGCTAAAAATTTTTGGTCTAACTGCCGCTCTCGGTTCGACGACTACTCACCTCAGCCGGCACATCATCCCCGGCCATGCGTTTGCGGAACAGCGCCGCCCGGGCCAGCAGCAAGGTGGTCACCGGCACGGTAATCGCCAGCAGGATCGGAATCAGCCAGGCGTGCAGTACCGGCGCGGACTTGAGCGCCGAAAAGTAGATGATCGAAGCCAATGCTATGCACCAGGCCCCGAGCGTCGAGGCCAGGGCCGGCGGGTGCATGCGCTGGAAGTAATCCTTCATGTGCAGCAGGCCGGTGGCGCCGATCAATGCGAACAGGCTGCCGAGCACCAGCAGGACCGCCACCGGGATTTCCACCCACAACGACAACGGCGTATTCATTCGATCACCTCACCACGCAGCAGGAATTTCGCCAGGGCGAACGAGCCGACGAAACCGAACAGTGCTATCAGCAGCGCCGCCTCGAAGTACGTGTCACTGGCATAACGGATACCCAGCGCCAGCATCATCAGCATCGCGACGATGTACAGGTAGTCCAGCGCCAGGACCCGATCCTGGGCCGACGGCCCCTTGAACAGGCGGATCAGCGTCAGGATCATCGCCAGGGAAAAGAAGAACAGGCTCAGCAGGATCGCGTTCGACAGCAACGGGCTCATTCGAAGATCTCCATCAGCGGACGTTCGTAGGTCGCCTTGAAGTGCTGGATGAACAGCGCCTCGTCGTCCAGGTCGAAGACATGCAACAGCAAAATGCTGCGGTCCAGCGCCAGCTCCGACCAGACCGTACCGGGCACCACCGTGGTGATCATCGACAGCGCGGCCAGGCCGTTGGCATCGCGCAGGTCCAGCGGCACCTTGATGAATTGCGAGCGGGGCGGACGGCGACCGGCATTGAGCACGCTCCAGGCCACGGCAAGGTTGGACACAAGCACATCACGTCCGACCACCAGCACCAGGCGCAGGATCACCCCGGGACGACGGATGCGCACCGGCAGCGGGCGTAGCCTGCGCATCATCAGCGGCGCACAAAACCCCAGCGCCGCCCCCAGCAGCAGATTGCCGGGGCTGATCGACAGATTCAGCAACAGCCACAGCAGCCACAGGGCCAGCGACAGCAACGGTGCCGGAAACAGGCGCTTCATGGCTGCACCTCTTGCGGGGCCGCTGCGGCCGACGGGTTCGGCACGACGCGAGTGTCGAGCACGGCCATCACGTATTGCTGCGGGTTGTACAAGGCGTCGGCGGCGGCCTGGGTGTAGCGCAGCAGTGGATCGGCCTTGAAGGTCAGCGCAATACTCAAACCCAACAGCGCGAAGATCGGCACGCATTCGAAGCGTCGCAGCAGGGGCGAGGGGCGTTCGGCTGGCGTCCAGAAGCGCTGGATACCCAGGCGCGAGAACGCGATCAGCGATGCCAGCCCGGACAAAATCAACAACACCAACAGGCCCCACGCGGCGTTGGAAATCGGTTCGTCGCCGCTGCTGCCAAGGCCGAGCGGATTGAGCAGGGCGCCGATCAGCCCGAGTTTGCCGATAAACCCGGAGAGCGGCGGCATGCCGATGATCAGCAGGGCGCAGGCGATGAAGCTCAGGCCGAGAAACGCCATGGTCCAGGGAATCACCTGGCCGACCACGGCTTTTTGCTCGTCGTCGAGGTTGGTGCCTTTGGGTGGATGCAGAGATTCCAGTGGCCGGGGCAGCAGTTCGGCTTCATCTTCGAGCAGGACTTCGTTGGCCGAGCGCGAGCGCTCGATCAGTTCGGCCAGCAGGAACAGTGCGCTCAGCGCCAGGGTCGAGCTGAACAGATAGAACAGCGCCGCGCCGACCAGGTTCGGCTGGGCGAAACCGATGGTCGACAACAGAATACCCGCCGACACCAGAATGCTCAGGCTGGCCATGCGCTCCAGGCGTTGCGCGGCGAGGATTGCGATGGCGGCGCAGACGATGGTCGCCATGCCGCCGTAAACCAGCCACTCACCACCAAAGAACGCCGATGCCCCGGCCTCGGCGGAGAACAGCAATGTCCACAGGCGCAGCAAGGTGTAGACGCCCACCTTGGTCATGATCGCGAACATCGCCGCCACCGGCGCGCTGGCCGAGGAATAGGCCGGCACCAGCCAGAAGTTCAGCGGCCACATGCCAGCCTTGGCCAGGAATGCGACGGCCAGAATTCCCGCGCCGGCGTGTAGCAAGCCGCGATCGGCTTCGGACACCAGGGGGATTTTGACCGCCAGGTCGGCCATGTTCAGGGTGCCGGTCACGCCATAGATCAGCGCCGCGCCAATCAGGAACAGCGAAGAGGCCAGCAGGTTGATCGAAATGTAATGCAGCCCCGACGACACCCGCGCCCGGCCCGAGCCGTGGAGCATCAACCCGTAGGACGCGGCCAGCAACACCTCGAAGAACACGAACAGGTTGAACAGGTCGGCGGTGAGGAACGCGCCGTAAAGGCCCATCAACTGGATCTGGAACAGCGCGTGAAAGCTCGAACCGGCGCTGTCCCAGCGTGCCATGGCAAACAGCAGGGCACTGACGCCGATGATGCCGGTCAGCACCAGCATCAGCGCCGACAGGCGATCGACCACCAGCACCAGGCCGAAGGGCACTTGCCAGTTGCTTGGCAGGTACACGCCAATGGAACCGGGCACACCGGTGGTTTGTGTCCATTGCAACAGCGCCACGGCAATGCCCAGCCCGAGCAGGCTGGAGAACAGATTGATCCTGGCCTTGAGCGGCCGGTGCTTCTCGCCGAGCGTCAGCATGATCGCGGCGGTCAGCAGCGGCAGCAGAATGGGTGCGACGATCAGGTGGGTCATCGCCATCATTCTTTAGGCTCCCGGCCATCCACATGGTCGGTGCCGGTCAGGCCCCGGGACGCCAGCAGCACCACCAGAAACAGCGCGGTCATGGCGAAGCTGATGACGATCGCGGTCAGCACCAGGGCTTGCGGCAATGGGTCGGTGTAGTGCAACAGATCCTGCGGCACGCCGTCCTTGATGATCGGCTCCTTGCCGATGAACAGGCTGCCCATGCTGAAGATGAACAGATTGACCCCGTAGGACAGCAGGCACAGGCCCATGACCACCTGGAACGTCCGTGGGCGCAGGATCAGCCAGACGCCCGACGCGGCCAGTACGCCGATGGCGATTGCGATGACTTCTTCCATCAGACGGCTCCCTTGGCGGTAACGGATTTTGGCTGGGCAGCGGTTTTGTGACCCCGCACCGATTGGTGGGCGAGGGCGGTGAGGATCAACAGGGTCGAGCCAACTACCACGCCATACACACCGATGTCGAAGAACAGCGCGCTGGCCAGGTGAATGTCACCCAGCAGCGGCAACGAGAAATGCCAGGTGTGGGTGGTCAGGAACGGATAACCGACCACCATCGCACCCAGGCCGGTGGCCGTGGCGAACAGCAGCCCGGTGCCCATCCAGCGCAGCGGCCGCAGGCTCATTTGCGCCTCGACCCACTGCGTGCCGGCGACCATGTATTGCAGGATGAACGCCACCGACATCACCAGCCCGGCGACAAAGCCGCCGCCCGGTTGATTGTGCCCGCGCATGAACAGGTAGAACGACACCACCAGCGCCACCGGTAACAGCAGGCGCACCAGCACCGCCGGCACCATCATGAAACCGAGCGCGGTGTCGCTGGCGTGACGCGGGTTGACCAGGTCGGTGACCACGTCCGGTGCGAGCAAGCGTTGCTGGGCCGGCAGTTGCAGGCTTTCTTTCGGCGGACGGAAGCGTCGCAGCAGGGCGTACACGGTCAGGGCCACGGCCGCCAGCACGGTGATTTCACCGAGGGTGTCGAAACCACGGAAGTCCACCAGCATCACGTTGACCACGTTGCTGCCGCCGCCTTCGGGCAAGGCGCGACTCAGGTAGAAGGAGGAGATGTCGTTGGGGGTCTGGCGCGTCAGCATGGCGTAGGCCAGCAATGCCATGCCGACACCGACCGAGGTCGACAGCAGCAAGTCGCGGATACGCCGCATCCGCGCCCGGCGCAGACTGCCCGGCAACGGCGAGACTTCTTCGATCCGTCGTGGCAGCCAGCGCAGGCCCAGCAGGATCAGCACCGTGGTCACCACTTCGACCGCCAGTTGGGTCAGGGCCAGGTCCGGCGCGGAAAACCAGACGAAGGTGACGCAGGTCATCAGGCCGCAGACGCTGACCATGGTCAGGGCCGCGAGACGGTGATATTTGGCCTGATAGGCCGCGCCCAAGGCGCAGGCGATGGCCAGCAACCACAAGGTGACGAAGACGATCGATCCCGGGATCTTCGGCCGGTCACCCCAGTGCAGGCTGCTGTGCAGCATGGGGATCAACCCGGCCAGCACGGCGGCGAGCACCACCAGGAACAACTGCATTTGCAGGCGCCGGGTACCAATGCGGGGCTCCAGGCGACGGGCCAGGCGCATGATGGCGACCAGTGCGTATTCGAACAGGCGCTTGCCGTCCAGGCGACCGATGACGGGCGGGCGGTCGAAATTTCCGCGCTTGAATTGATTGCGCAGCAGCAGATAGAGCACGGTACCGCAGGACAATGCGATCAGGCTCATGATCATCGGCGCGTTCAGGCCGTGCCAGATGGCCAGGCTGTACTCGGGCAGCGTGCCGCCGACCACCGGTTGCGCCGCCGCCGCGAGCAGCGGGCCGACCACCTGGGCCGGGAAGATCCCCACCAGCAGGCAGGTGAACACCAGCAGCTCGACCGGCGCACGCATCCAGCGCGGTGGCTCGTGAGGCGTGTGCGGCAGGTCGGTCGCGGGCGGACCGAAGAACACATCCACGGTGAAGCGCAGGGAGTAGGCCACGCTGAACGTCCCGGCAATCGTTGCCACGATCGGCAAGCTCAACTCGACCCAGCGCGTGGCATTGATGAACACGGTTTCGGCGAAGAACATTTCCTTGGACAGGAAGCCGTTGAGCAACGGTACCCCGGCCATCGAGGCGCTGGCGACCATGGCCAGGGTGGCGGTAAACGGCATCAGCTTGTACAGGCCGCTGAGCTTGCGGATGTCGCGGGTGCCACTTTCGTGGTCGATGATCCCAGCAGCCATGAACAGCGAGGCCTTGAACGTCGCATGGTTGAGGATGTGGAACACCGCTGCCACGGCGGCCAGCGGGCTGTTCAAGCCGAGCAGCAGGGTGATCAGGCCGAGGTGGCTGATGGTCGAGTAGGCCAGCAAGCCCTTGAGGTCGTTCTGGAACATCGCGCAGTACGCACCGAGCAACAGGGTGCAGGCACCGGCGCCGCTGACGATGTAGAACCACTCTTCACTGCCCGAAAGCGACGGCCATAACCGCGCAAGCAGAAACACCCCGGCCTTGACCATGGTCGCCGAGTGCAGGTACGCCGACACGGGCGTCGGCGCGGCCATGGCGTGGGGCAGCCAGAAGTGGAAGGGGAATTGCGCACTTTTGCTCAGGGCGCCGATCAGGATCAGGGGCAACAGAATCGGGTAGAGGGCATGGGCGCGAATCAGGTCGCCCGCAGCCAGGACCTTGTCCAGGTCGTAGCTGCCGACCACATGGCCAAGCAGCATGACCCCCGCCAGCAGGCACAAACCGCCCGCGCCGGTCACCATCAGCGCCATATAGGCGCCGCGCCGCGCATCGGCGCGATGGTGCCAGTAGCCAATCAACAGGAACGAGAAGAGGCTGGTCAGTTCCCAGAAAAACACGATCTGGATCAGGTTGCCGGAGATCACCAGCCCGAGCATGGCGCCCATGAAGGCCAGGAAAAACGCGAAGAATCGTGGCACCGGATCGTTCGGCGACATGTAGTAGCGGGCGTACAGCGAAACCAGGGTGCCAATGCCCAGCACCAGCATGGAGAACAGCCAGGCGAAACCGTCCATGCGCAGGACGAAGTTCAGGCCCAGGCTGGGCAGCCAGGAAAATTCTTCGCGAATGACGCCACCGTGGGCGATCTGCGGGTACAGGAACGCGACCTGAACGGTGCCGATAAGGGCGATCAGGCCGGCCAACAGGGATTCGGCGTTGCGTGCATTGTGCGGCAACACGGCCGCCAAACAGCTGCCTATGAAAGGCAGAAGCAGTAGAACTATCAGGGACATAGGCTTCTAATCTGCGGAAGTTTGTGAAGCATCATACGTGCCAGCTCCCGGATCACCAAACGCCAAGCTGTCGCAGAATCCTACACGGTAGTCGGAAAAGCCCTGATTCACATTGTTTCAGCGGGGAGTCCGTTCTGATGCCATCGTGATCTGAGCTGCTCGCGAAGGCGTGTACATATCCGTTGCTGCGGTAACGGCGACTTTGGGTTTCGCCCTTACGGCGACTCACTTTTTTTACAAGCGCCTAAAAAAGTAAGCAAAAAAACGCTCGCCCCGAACGTCCGGCCCCTCGCCAAGGCTCGGGGTTCCTTCGCTCCGGCATTCATCCGGGGGCATTGCCCTCCGGTCGGCTTCGCTCGACCCACATGCAATGGGTTCGACTGCGTCGAACGGCGCTACGCGCCCATCCCCGGATGAACACCTCCGCTCAGCCTGCCGAGCTAACGCTCGGCCTTGTAGGAGCGAGCTTGCTCGCGATGGACGTCAACGATGACGCGGGCTGCCTGAATGCCCGCGGTGTCCCGGCGTTTTTCGCGAGCCAGCTCGCTCCTACAGGGGGAACGCGTTCATCTGTGGTCAGGCCGGCCGGTAGGCCGCCTCGCTTTGGCTTTGACTTTTTGATCTTCTTGCCCCCTCGAGGGAATGCCGAGCCTTGGCGAGGCACCGAACGAAAGGGGCAAGAGCCCTTGGTTACTTGGGGCCAGACGGCGCTCCGCTTTTCCAAGTAACCCGCCGTAAAGGCGGAACCGTTAGCTGCCGTTACCGTAAAAATGGATATACACACGGAAAAAAACGACTATCAGCGAATAAAGTGAATCTTCCCGCTGTCATCATTACCCATGTAGATGCCATAAACCCCAGCCTGACGCTCCTCGATATAACGCTCAAGGATCTGCCGGATCGCCGGGTAGTAGATGCTGTCCCAGGGAATGTCCTCAGGCGCGAAGAATCGGTAGTCGAGGGTTTCCGGACCATACTGCCCGGTGATCTCCAGCGCGATGGCGCGAAAGATGATGTACACCTCGCTGATCTTCGGCACGCTGAAAATCGAGTAGGGCGAGACGATTTCCGCGCGCACGCCGCTTTCTTCCCAGACTTCGCGCAAGGCCGCCTGCTCGGTGGTCTCGCCGCTTTCCATGAAGCCCGCGGGCAGGGTCCAGGTGCCGGGGCGCGGCGGGATGGCGCGTTGGCACAAGAGGTACTTGCCGTCCTGCTCGATGATGCAGCCGGCAATGATTTTCGGATTGACGTAATGGATGTAGCCGCAGCCGCGGCACATCAGGCGCTCGTGCGTATCGCCCGGCGGCAACTGCTGACCGAGATCAGCGCTGCCGCACCTGGGGCAAAAGCTCGGGCTGAACATCTCAGCGACCTATGCGCGGTTCTTTCAAGGCGATGGGCAGGGTGATCTGCGGCGTGGCGCCGGTTTCTTCCTGCTTGCGCTTGAGGTAGTCCAGGGCCACGGCAGCCGCCGCACGCACGTGGTCGACGCAAGCCTGGTGGGCGGCCAGCGCATCACCGCTCTTGATCGCTTCGACCATGCGTTCCATTTCCTGGTTGCTGGCGCCGCGACGGTTTTCCTGGGACACCGAGGTCGCGCGCAGGTAGCTGATGCGTGCCTGCAATTGGCGCAACTGAGTGGCCGCGACATGGTTGCCCGAGCCTTCGAGCAACACGTCGTAGAAGCCTTGCACCGAGTCGATGACCTGTTGCAGTTCGCCGTCCTTGAGCGCCTTGCGGTTTTCTTCCAGGGCTTTTTCCAGGGCCTTGATGTCCTTGGCCTTGGCGCGCAGGGTGAACAACTGCACGATCAGCCCTTCGAGTACGCAGCGCAGCTCGTAGATGTCCACGGCATCGGCCAGGGTAATGATCGCGACACGCGGGCCCTTGGCATCGGCGAATTCCACCAGGCCTTCGGATTCCAGGTGACGCAAGGCTTCGCGCACCGAGGTACGGCTGACGCCCAGGCGATCGCACAGATCGCGTTCGACCAGACGGTCTCCCGGCAAAAGCTGGAAGTTCATGATGGCGCTTCGCAATTTATCCAGCACGATTTCGCGCAGGGTGACGGGGTTGCGATTGACCTTGAAGCTGTCGTCGAGTGGCAGGCGTTTCATGGGGTCCGCTCTGATTGTGGCTGTCCATGCAAAAAGGAGCACTGCGATTACGGGAATCCATGTGCTCGGTCAGATCAAACAGCCAAGGGTTAACTGGAGGCCTCGGCATCGGCTTCGGCGAAGGCTTCACGGGCGAGCCGGAAACTGTCTACGGCAGCGGGGACACCGCAATAAATGCCGACCTGAAGCAATATTTCGCGTATTTGCTCACGACTCAGGCCGTTACGCAAGGCGCCGCGCACATGCAGCTTGAGTTCGTGCGGCCGGTTGAGGGCCGAGATCATCGCCAGGTTGATCATGCTGCGCTCCTTGAGCGACAAACCCTCTCGACCCCAGACATGACCCCAACAGTATTCGGTGACCATTTCCTGAAGGGGGCGGGTGAAGTCGTCGGCGTTCTCGATGGAGCGATTGACGTAGGTTTCGCCCAAAACCTGGGTGCGGATCTTCAGGCCTTTTTCGTATTTTTCGTTGTTCATTTGCGTAGCTCCCGTGGGCTCAGAGGCCTCCCATCAAGGTGTATTTGAGTTCCAGGTAATCCTCGATGCCGTACTTCGAGCCTTCACGGCCCAGCCCTGAGGACTTGATCCCGCCAAACGGCGCGACCTCCGTGGAAATCAGGCCTTCGTTGATCCCGACCATGCCGTACTCCAGCGCCTCGCTCATGCGCCAGGCGCGGCCCAGGTCGCGGGTATAGCAGTAGGCAGCCAGGCCGAACTCGGTGTCGTTGGCCATCTCGACGGCCTGGGCCTCGGTATCGAAGCGGAACACGGCGGCCAGTGGACCAAAGGTTTCATCGCGGGCGACTTTCATCTGCGTGGTGACGCCTGTGAGCACGGTCGGCTGGAAGAAGCCGTTGCCCAGCGCATGGCGCTCGCCGCCGCACAGCAGTTGTGCACCGTGGGCCAGCGCGTCTTGCACGTGGTCTTCGACCTTGGCCACGGCACGCTCGTTGATCAGTGGCCCCTGGGTGACTCCGGCGTCGAAGCCGCTGCCGACCTTGAGCTGCGAAACCCGCTCGGCCAGGCGATTCACAAAGGCATCGTGGATTCCGGCCTGCACCAGGAAGCGGTTGACGCAGACGCAGGTCTGCCCGGCGTTGCGGAATTTGGCGATCAGCGCGCCGTCGACGGCGCGTTCCAGATCGGCGTCGTCGAAGACAATGAACGGCGCGTTGCCGCCCAGTTCCAGCGAGACTTTTTTCAGGGTCGGTGCGCACTGGGCCATCAGCAGTTTGCCGATGGCGGTGGAACCGGTGAACGACAGTTTGCGTACCAGGCTGCTGCCGGTCAGCTCACCGCCGATGGCGATGGCGTCGCCGGTAATCACGTTGAAGATACCCGCCGGAATGCCAGCCTGTTCCGCCAGCGCGGCCATGGCCAGTGCCGAGAACGGTGTTTCCGGAGCCGGCTTGACGATGCACGGGCAACCGGCCGCCAGTGCCGGGCCGGCCTTGCGGGTGATCATCGCCGCCGGGAAATTCCACGGCGTGATGGCCGCAACGACGCCAATCGGCTCCTTGCTGACCACGATGCGCGCATCGCCCTTGTGGCTGGGAATGGTGTCGCCGTAGATGCGCTTGGCCTCTTCGGCGAACCATTCGATGAAGCTCGCGGCGTAGAGGATTTCGCCCTTGGCTTCGGCCAGTGGCTTGCCTTGTTCGAGGGTGAGGATCTCGGCCAGGGCGTCGGCGTTTTCCAGCATCAGCGCGTGCCAGCGCTTGAGCGTATTGCTGCGCTCTTTGGCGGTCAGCGCACGCCAGGCTGGCCAGGCGTTGTTGGCGGCGTCGATGGCCAGGCGCGCATGCTCGGCGCCGAGGTTCGGTACCTGGCCGATCAGTTCACCGGTGGCCGGGTTGAAGATGTCCTGACAGGCGCCATCCGGCGCGTCCAGCCACTGGCCATTGATGTAGGCCTGCTGACGGAACAATTGCGAGGCTGCTGGGCTCATGCCGGCTCCTGAGAAAAGAGAAGGTTACCTGTAGGAGCGAGCTTGCTCGCGAAAAACCCGAGAACGCCAGGGGCTGTCAGGCAGCACGCGTTATCGTTCACGACCATCGCGAGCAAGCTCGCTCCTACAGGGTCTGTGTCAAGCCAGGGTGGGCAGTGGCCCCAGCTTGCCTTTGTGGTAGATCATCGGCGTCACCGGTTGCTCGGGCAGGATCAGGTTCTTCACCGCGCCGACGATGATCGCGTGATCGCCGCCGTCATATTCGCGCCACAGTTCACACTCGATGATCGCCGTGGCCTTGGCCAGGATCGGGTTGCCCAGTTCGCTCAGGTGCCACTCGATGCCTTTGGCCTTGTCCTTGCCTTTACCGGCAAAGGCATAGGCTTCGGCGGTCTGCTCGGCGGACAGCAGGTGAATCGCGAACTGCTTGCTGTCGCGCAACACCGGGTAGGTGTCGGAGCCGTAGTTGGGGCAGAACAGCACCAGTGCCGGGTCGATCGACAGCGCACTGAAGGCGCTGGCGGTGATGCCGACGATGCCGCCGGCCGGGTCCAGGGTGGTGACCACCGTGACCCCGGACGGAAACGAACTCATCACGTCTTTGTAAATGCCGGGTTCGATCATTTTCCAGGACTCCTAGCGCATCACGAAGGGATCAGGCATCGGTGCCTGGGACAGGTTGATCCACACCGTTTTCAGCTCGGTGTAGGCCAGCACCGAATCGATGCCGCTTTCGCGTCCATAGCCGCTGTTCTTGAAGCCGCCGATCGGCGCCATGGCCGAGACCGCGCGGTAGGTGTTGACCCAGATGATCCCCGAACGCACGTCCCGGGCCAGGCGATGGGCGCGGCCCAGGTCGCGGGTCCAGATGCCGGCGGCGAGGCCGAATTGCGAGTCGTTGGCAATCGCCAGCGCTTCGGCTTCGTCCTTGAATCGGATGACCGAAGCCACCGGGCCAAAGACTTCTTCCTGCATGATCTTCATCGAATTGCGGTCGCACTCGAACAAGGTCGGCTCGTAGAACCAGCCGTCGCCCAAGTTATCCGGACGCTTGCCACCCAGGCGCAAACGCGCGCCTTCGGCAATGGCGTCGGCCACCAGGCCTTCGACCACGGCCAGTTGCTGCGCGGTGGCCATCGGGCCCATTTCACTGCTGTCGTCCTGCGGGTTGCCAATGCGGATGCGCTGGGCGCGTTCAACCAGGCGGCCGACGAATTCGTCGTAGATTTCGTCCTGCACCAGCAAGCGCGAACCGGAGACGCAGCTCTGCCCGGAGGCGGCATAGATCCCGGCGATGGCGCCGTTGATCGCGCTGTCGAGGTCGGCGTCGGCGAAGATGATGTTCGGCGATTTGCCGCCCAGTTCCAGCGACAGCTTGGCGAAGTTCTCCGCGCTGCTGCGCACCACATGCCGCGCGGTGGCCGCGCCGCCGGTGAAGGCGATCTTGCGCACCAGCGGATGGCGGGTGAGGGCGGCACCGGTGCTTGGGCCATAACCGGTGACGACGTTGACCACCCCCGGCGGGATCCCGGCTTCCAGCGCCAGGCGAGCCAGTTCGAGAATGGTCGCCGAGGCGTGTTCCGACGGCTTGATCACGATGGTGTTGCCCGCGGCCAGCGCCGGGGCCAGCTTGATCGCGGTCAGGTACAGCGGGCTGTTCCACGGAATGATCGCGGCCACCACGCCCATGGCTTCGTGCACGGTGTAGGCAAACAGGTCCGGCTTGTCCAGCGGCAGGGTGCCGCCTTCGAGCTTGTCGGCCAGGCCTGCGGTGTAGTGGAAGAACTCCGGCAGATAGCCGACCTGGCCACGGGTTTCGCGGATCAGCTTGCCGTTGTCGCGGCTTTCCAGCTGCGCCAGTTGTTCTTTGTTATCGGCGATCAGGTCGCCCAGGCGTCGCAGCAATTTGCCGCGAGCGGTGGCCGTCAAGCCGCGCCAGGCCGGGCTGTCGAAAGCCGTCTGCGCAGCCTGCACGGCGCGTTCGACATCGGCTTCGTCAGCATCGGGCAGTTCGGCCCAAGGCTTGGCCAGCGCGGGGTTGAGGCTTTCGAAGGTCTTGCCGGACAGGGCATCGACCCATTCACCGCCGATGCACATCTGGAAGCGTGCGAGTGTCATGCAACGATCCCCTTGATCTGGTTTTGTTTGGCGTGCGCGGTCTGCAGAAACTCCAGCAACAGCTGGTTGACCAGGCGCGGCGATTCTACGGGCATCATATGCCGTTGCTCGGCGAGGACGGCAACGGTCGCGCCGGGAATGCGTTCGGCCAGTTGCCGGGCCATTTCCGGGGTCGAGCCCGGGTCCAGTTCGCCGGTGGCGATCAGCGTCGGCACCCGGATGCTGGCCAGGTCGTCGGCGCGGTACATGTCCTGGGTGGCGAACAGTTCATATGTGGTCAAGTAACCCTGAGGGTCATTGCCGGCCAGGGTCTGGCGAATCGCGGCGATCTGCGCCGGGTTCGCAGCCTGGTATTCACGGCTGAACCAGCGCGACAGCGCCGCTTCGGCATTGGCGTCCGGCCCGTGTTCGGCAGCCTGACTGGTGCGGGCGATGACCCCGGCACGCTGTTCGGCGCTGCGGTTGAACACGCTGTTGAGCACCACCAGACCTTCCAGGCGTTGCGGGTAGTGCAGGGCAAAGGCCCGCGCCACCAACCCGCCCATGGAAAAGCCGATCACCGTTGCCTTGGGCAATTGCAGGTGGTCGAGCAGCTCCAGCAACTGGTCGGCGTAGCCGAGCAGCGGCGTGCCGCTCTCCGGGCGCGGGCTGGCGCCATGGCCGAGCATGTCGTAGGCGATGACGCGATAGTTCGTGGCCAGGCCAACGATCTGACCGCCCCACATTTCTTTGTTCAGGCCCACGCCGTGGATCAAGACCACGGGCTGGCCTTGGCCGGTCGCCAGGTAACTGGTGCCAGCCGGGGTGAGTTCAGCGGTGAGCCGAATCATGGAGCGCTCCTGCAATGCCTTCTTGTTGTCGTTCTGCTGGCCGGTTACTGGGCTTTTTCGGCTGCCAGTTCTTCCAGGTCGATGTAGCGGTTGCCAATGCGCGGGTGCAGGCGGCCGCCGTCGGCGCAACCCAGGACCACGACGATTTCGTCGGCACGTGGTGCGTCTTCGATCTGCATTTCCAGGGTGATGTAGTGCGAGCGCAGGCCTTCGTCGTCCTTGTGCATCATCGGGATCTGGATCGAGGTGCCCGGACCGCCGCGCTTGTTGGTGAAACTCAGGTAGCTCTTGGCCTTGACCGCTTCGCGGTAATGGTTGCCGAAGCGCAGGGTGTGGATCACCGCCGAAGCGTGTTCGATTTCGCCGTCGGCACCGACCACGGCCGCCTTGCCGTAAGCCTCGATCTTCTCGGCGCCGCCGATGATGCCCACCAGGCGCTCAACCATCAGCGCGCCGAGGTCGGAGCAGTTGGCGCGGATCTGTGGTTTCAGGTCTTCGACAAAACCGTTCCCCAGCCAGGGGTTTTTCATCACCACGGCCAGACCGACCATGGTCACGGGCTTATCGGTGGCTTTGCCGCCTTCAATAAAGGTTTCTTCGACATAGCTGACGATCTTGCGGATTTCGAAACTCATGAGCTGCTCCGTAGAGGTTTGGGTGTCTGTGCGTCTGATGGTATACCATAATACCTGAAGCACAAGTCCCCTAATGGAGTTTCTGGCTGGATGGCGATAAAAAGCGTGCGGCGAGGCGCTATGGGTGGCGGGAAGGACTTATAAAAGGCGTAAAAAAACCCGGCTGATGAGGCCGGGTTTTTCGTTGAGTCCTGCGGTAAAGCACTGCATTCAGACAGCGCGGCTTTCGATCAGACGGTCGGAACCACCTTCAGCGACGCGGTTTTGCAGCAGCTTGTCGGAGCCGCCTTCGGCTACGCGGTTTTGCAGCAGCTTGTCGGAACCGCCTTCCGCAACGCGGTTTTGCAGCAGCTTGTCAGAGCCACCTTCAGCGACGCGGTTTTGCAGAAGTTTGTCGGAGCCACCCTCGGCCACACGGCTTTCAATCAGACGATCCGAGCCGCCTTCAGCGACCACAGGTTGAGCAGAGGTAGCGGCGAAAGCGTTAACTGCGAAAACCGAGAAAGCGATGCTGAGGAGGGTCTGGCGTTTCATGATGGTGTGCTCCGGGGTGCTTATGGGTTGGTATGGAGCAGATGTTACGCCGTGGATTTTTTAAGAGAACTTCATTGAATCAATGGTGACTATCGACGCAGTCAATGGATCGCAGATCCTTGTGGGAGCGGGCTTGCTCGCGAAGGCGGTGTGTCAGTCGCCATCAATGTTGAATGTGCCGGCCTCTTCGCGAGCAAGCCCGCTCCCACAGGGTTCGTGGTGTTAGCGGGAAATGAGCCCGTGATCGATGGCGTATTTGACCAGCGCCGCCGGCTTGTCGATGTTGAGCTTGCGCCGAATGCTCAAGCGATGGGTCTCCACGGTACGCACGCTGATATCCAGTTCCCGGGCCATTTCCTTGTTGTTCAGCCCTTGCGCCATCTTCGACAACACCTGGCTTTCCCTCGGGGTCAGTTCGTTGTCGGTGTTCCTGTCGGCGATCAGCCGCTGGGCGATTTCCGCGCTGTAGAAGGTGCCGCCGCTGCTGATGGCTTCGATGGCGGCGATGATTTCCCGTGAAGGGGCGTTCTTGAGCACGTAGCCGCTGGCGCCGGAGCGCACCGATTCACTGACGTATTCGTAATTGTCGTACATGCTCAGCACCAGCACCTTGAGCGACGGGTACTGGCTGCGCAGCACGCGGGTCAGTTCCAGGCCGTTCATGTCCGGCAGGCTGATGTCGACCAGCAGCAGGTCGGGCTGGCAGCGTCCGACCATCTCGATGGCCTCGGCGCCGTTTTCCGCTTCGCCGACCATTTCCAGGGGCGACATCACGGCCAGTAGCGCCTTGATGCCGTCGCGGACCAGGGAGTGATCGTCGACCAGGGCGACGCGGATCGGGGAGGGCAGGTTCATTGCAGCTATTCACTCTTGTAGTTTTGGGCCGGGTCAGCGTTGTGCGTCCGGTTTCATTGGCAGCCGTACGTCCAGCTCACTTCTGCCCGGCATCGAAATCAAATCGAAGCGCCCGCCAAAATGTTCGACGCGTTCGCGGATGTTACGCAAGCCAATGCCGGCCTGGCGACGTTCGACCTGGGCTACGTTGAAACCGATGCCATCATCGACCACCGTCAGCCGCACTGATTGTTCGCAGCCGCGCAGGGTAATGGACACGTGCCTGGCCCGGGCGTGGCGTTCGATATTGGTCAGGCCTTCCTGCACGATGCGGAACAATGCGACGGCGGCACCGTCGACCAGTTGGCAGTCGAATTCATTTTCGTCATAGGTCACGGTCAGTCCGCTGCGCTGTTCGAATTCCGCGGCCAATTGGCCGATGGCCGCTGGCAGGCCGAGGGTGTCGAGCAAGGATGAGCGCAGGTCGTGAGAGAGGCTGCGGACTTCACCGATGGCATCGCCCAGGCGCTCGGTGGCGTCTTTCAGCGTGTTCAGGCCCTTGTCGTGGGCCTGTCCGCTTTCCAGTAGATGGCTGGCCAGTTCGAACTGAAACTTGATCGAGACCAGCACCTGGCTGATGCCGTCGTGCAACTCGCGGGACACCCGTGATCGTTCTTCCTCCTGCAGGCTGACGATGCGTTGGGTCAGGCGCTGCAGTTTCTTGTCCGCCAGGCGATGCTCGCTGACGTTGAGGGTCATGCCCGTGGCGAAGACGAACAGCACCGCGACGAGGGCAACCACGGCAATCGCCATCATGGTCTTGCGGATGCCCATGGCCACTTCGGCACGGGCCTGCTGGGTGGCGCGTTCGACATCCTCGAGGTAGATGCCGGTGCCGAGCATCCAGCCCCAGCGATCGAGCATCACCACGTAGGCGAGCTTGTCGGTCACCTGGCCGGAGGAGGGTTTGTTCCAGGCGTAGCGTTGAAAGCCTTCGCCCGATTGTGCGCTTTTGAGCAGCGCCTGAATCACCGGCAGGCCGTGGGGGTCTTTCATGTCCCACAGGTATTGCCCCACCAGCTCCGACTGCCGTGCATGCATCAGGCTGCGGCCTTCGCGGTCGTAGACAAAGAAGTAGCCATTGATGCCGAAGCTGAGCTTGCGCAGTTCTTCCAGCACTTGTTGCTGGGCATGGGTGTCGCCGTGGCCGTCGTCGTACAGCGGCGCGATCAGGCTTTGCGCCATTTCCACGTAGTTTTTCAGTTCCGCGCGCTTGCTCGCCAGAATGCTGTCTTCGATCAGCTGCGCCTGCTGATCGCCCAATTGGCGGTTGAGGGAAATCACCAGCGCGCAGATGACGGCAATGGCCAGCACCAGCGGCAGAATCCCGAGGGCGACGATCTTGTGTTTGAGCTGCATGTTGACTCCTGCCCGCGCGAAGGCTCGGCATCATATGCCAAAGATACGCCCTGTAGGAGCGAGCTTGCTCGCGAAAAAGGTACAGCCGACACCACTCAGCGCCTGGAATACCATCGCGAGCAAGCTCGCTCCTACAAGGGGGAAGGGCGTGTTCTACGTAGAACTACGTAGACGCCGCGTACGTAGTAACGCGGATTTATTTGTGGACGGCATGCGCAGATATTGGGCCAGCTCCGCACCGCGGACACAATTATAAAAATTACCGCCGCAGTCACGAGCTGTCGGCAGGAGACCCTCTATGCCCCGTCTGGCTAAACACCTCGCCTGGTTTGCCGTGGCTGTCCTGGGAGCGATTGCGCTGAGTGTCGTGGCCCTGCGCCGCGGTGAAGCGATCAACGCCCTGTGGATCGTAGTCGCAGCAGTCGCCATCTACCTCGTTGCCTACCGCTATTACAGCCTGTTCATCGCCAATAAAGTGATGCAGCTCGACCCCAATCGGGCAACTCCGGCTGTGCTCAACAATGACGGTCTGGACTACGTACCGACCAACAAACACGTACTCTTCGGTCACCACTTCGCGGCCATCGCCGGTGCTGGTCCACTGGTCGGTCCGGTGCTGGCGGCGCAGATGGGCTACCTGCCCGGCACGCTGTGGCTGATCGCCGGCGTGGTGCTGGCCGGTGCCGTCCAGGACTTCATGGTCCTGTTCATGTCCACCCGCCGCAACGGTCGCTCCCTGGGCGACATGGTCCGTGAAGAAATGGGCCGCATCCCCGGTACCATCGCGCTGTTTGGCTGCTTCCTGATCATGATCATCATCCTCGCGGTGCTGGCGCTGATCGTCGTCAAGGCCCTGGCCGATAGCCCGTGGGGCATGTTTACGGTGATGGCGACCATTCCAATCGCGATGTTCATGGGCGTCTACATGCGCTACATCCGCCCGGGCCGCATTGGTGAGATCTCGGTGATCGGCGTTGTGTTGCTGCTGGGCTCGATCTGGCTGGGCGGGCAGATTGCCGCCGATCCGGTGTGGGCCAAAGCCTTTACCTTCACCGGTATCCAGATCACCTGGATGCTGATCGGCTACGGTTTCGTCGCTGCCGTTCTGCCGGTATGGCTGATCCTGGCACCCCGTGACTACCTGTCGACCTTCCTGAAAATCGGCACCATCGTCGCCCTGGCCATCGGCATCCTGGTGACCATGCCCGAGCTGAAAATGCCGGCCCTGACCCAATTCATCGACGGCACCGGCCCGGTATGGAAGGGCGGTCTGTTCCCGTTCCTGTTCATCACCATCGCCTGTGGCGCGGTGTCGGGTTTCCATGCGCTGATCGCCTCCGGCACCACGCCGAAGCTGCTCGCCAGTGAAGGGCATGCCCGTTATATCGGTTACGGCGGCATGCTGATGGAATCGTTCGTGGCGATCATGGCGATGGTTGCCGCGTCGGTGATCGATCCTGGCGTGTACTTCGCCATGAACAGCCCGGCTGCGGTGGTTGGCGCCGATGCGGTTACCGTTGCGCAAACCGTCAGCAGCTGGGGCTTCGCGATTACTCCGCAAGCCCTGCAAGCGGTGGCCCACGACATCGGTGAAACCACCATCCTGGCCCGTGCCGGTGGTGCGCCGACCCTGGCGGTGGGGATCGCGCAGATCCTGCACCACGTATTGCCGGGCGAGAACACCATGGCGTTCTGGTACCACTTCGCGATCCTGTTTGAAGCGTTGTTCATCCTGACCGCGGTCGACGCCGGTACCCGTGCCGGGCGCTTCATGCTCCAGGACCTGCTCGGCTCGTTCGTGCCGGCCCTGCGCCGTACCGAATCCTGGACCGCCAACCTGATCGCCACCGCCGGTTGCGTGGCCATGTGGGGTTATCTGCTGTACCAGGGCGTTATCGATCCATTGGGCGGCATCAACACCCTGTGGCCGCTGTTCGGTATCTCCAACCAGATGCTGGCCGGTATCGCGCTGATGCTCGGCACCGTGGTGCTGATCAAGATGAAGCGCCAGCGTTATGTCTGGGTGACCTTGCTGCCAGCGGTATGGCTGCTGATCTGCACCACCACCGCCGGCTTCATCAAACTGTTCGACGCCAACCCGGCGATCGGCTTCCTCGCCCTGGCCAAGAAGTACAGTGATGCGCTGGCCAACGGTCAGGTGCTGGCCCCGGCCAAGAGCATCGACCAGATGCAGCACGTGATCTTCAACGCCTACACCAACGCGACGCTGACCGCGCTGTTCCTGTTCGTGGTGTTCAGCATCCTGTTCTTCGCGCTCAAGGTCGGTATCTCCGCCTGGGGCAGCAAGGAGCGTACGGATAAAGAAGCGCCATTCCAGGCCGTGCCGAATGCATAGGCGAGGAGGGCAGCATGTTCAATGACCTGAGTCGCCTCGGTAAATACCTCGGTCAGGCCGCGCGCCTGATGGTCGGCATGCCCGACTACGATAATTACGTCGAGCACATGCAGACCAAACACCCGGATAAAGCGGTGATGGACTACGAGGCGTTCTTCCGCGAGCGCCAGGAGGCCCGTTACGGCAGTAAAGCCGGACCGAAGTGCTGTTGAGCGAAACAAAAAAACCGGCTGAAAGGCCGGTTTTTTATTGCGTGCAGGAACGCACCGGATGTTTCAGGCCGCGTGGCAATCCGAATCGTCGCCACCACTTTTATCCCGGCTCATGGCAGTGCTGTCCACCTTTTGACCCTGGGGCTGAGGATCCGGCCTGGCGATCTTGAGCGCACGGTCGGCAACCTTGGCGTTATGCATCAGGCGACAGAACACGGCGGCGACGATGATCGACAGCAATATCCAGATGACAATGATTTTGAGGAGCATGGTGAAACCTCTTGCGGCAAACGATCCTTCCGATCGCCAACATCCTTGTAGCAAATAACAATAATGCATTGTGGCAGGTGTTCATGATCTTGCCGATGCTCTTGCGAGCTGCTGCAGCTTCGTGCTGATTTGAACTGTTTATCAGCTATCTCCCCGGTGGCAGCGACAGTTTCCCGGAGCGGTACTTTAATGGATGTTCTGGAGCGACTGATCACGGGGCCATCATAGCCTTAAGGCTATGGATCCCATACCGAAAAGCTATTTCATCAATCGGTGATCCGGATCCACGCTCAAAGGTGGTTAGCTGAAAACAAAATAAAGAGGAGATGCCATGTCAACTGAATCGAAATGCCCGTTCAATCACGCCGCTGGCGGTGGCACGACGAACCGCGACTGGTGGCCGAACCAACTGAACCTGAAGATCTTGAGTCAACACTCGCCCAAGTCTGACCCGTTGGGGGGCGACTTCAACTACGCCGAAGCCTTCAAGAGCCTGGACTTCCAGGCGTTGAAAAAAGACCTGACTGCGCTGATGACCGACTCCCAGGACTGGTGGCCGGCGGACTTCGGTCACTATGGGCCTTTCTTTATCCGCATGTCCTGGCACGCCGCAGGCACCTATCGCACCGGTGACGGCCGGGGTGGCGCCGGTTCCGGCCAGCAACGCTTCGCACCGCTCAACAGCTGGCCGGACAACGTCAGCCTCGACAAGGCCCGTCGGCTGCTCTGGCCGATCAAGCAAAAGTACGGCAACAAAATCTCCTGGGCCGACCTGATCGTCCTCGCCGGCAACGTTGC
The DNA here is from genome assembly GCF_056711565.1 of Pseudomonas sp. WT-JTC. Classification (NCBI taxonomy): domain Bacteria; kingdom Pseudomonadati; phylum Pseudomonadota; class Gammaproteobacteria; order Pseudomonadales; family Pseudomonadaceae; genus Pseudomonas; species Pseudomonas sp. WT-JTC. Next base: position 4,162,591 of record NZ_CM160042.1, on the reverse strand, counting down.
ACTGGAGTCCATGGGCTTCAAGACCTTTGGTTTTTCCGCTGGTCGCCCGGATGTCTGGGAACCGGACGAAGACGTTTACTGGGGCTCGGAAAGCAAGTGGCTGGGTGGCGACGTGCGTTATGGCAAGGATGCCGGACAAAATCCCGTAGAGCGCACTCTGGAAACCCCTCTCGCAGCCGTGCAGATGGGCCTGATCTACGTAAACCCCGAAGGCCCTGAAGGCAACTCTGATCCGGTTTCCGCCGGGATAGATATCCGTGAAACCTTTGCGCGCATGGCAATGAACGACGAGGAAACCGTCGCGCTGATCGCGGGCGGTCACGCCTTCGGCAAAACCCACGGTGCAGGTACCGTCGATCATGTCGGACCTGAGCCCGAAGCCGCCGGCCTCGAACTGCAGGGCCTGGGCTGGAAGAGCACGTTCGGTACCGGTAAAGGCGGCGACACCATCTCCAGCGGCCTGGAAGTGACCTGGACGACCACGCCAACCCAGTGGAGCAACAACTACCTGGAGAACCTGTTCGGTTACGAATGGGAACTGACCAAGAGCCCGGCGGGGGCCAACCAGTGGAAGCCGAAAAGCGGTGCTGGCGCCGGCACCATTCCGGATGCCCACGATCCGTCAAAACGGCGCGATCCGACCATGCTGACCACGGACCTGTCGCTACGCTTCGACCCGATCTATGAACCGATTTCCCGGCGCTTCCTGGCCAATCCAGACCAGTTGGCCGACGCCTTCGCCCGTGCCTGGTACAAGCTGATTCACCGTGACATGGGCCCGCTCTCGCGTTACCTCGGCCCGGAAATGCCGAACGAAGAGCTTCTGTGGCAAGACCCGATCCCTGCCGTCGATCATCCGCTGGTCAATGACAGCGACGTGGCGGGCCTGAAAAGCAAGGTGCTGGCGTCCGGCCTGTCGGTCTCGCAGCTTGTATCTACAGCTTGGGCGGCGGCTTCCAGCTTCCGTGGCTCCGACAAGCGCGGCGGTGCCAACGGCGGGCGTCTGCGCCTGGCGCCGCAGAAATCCTGGCCGGCCAACCAGCCGGGGCAACTGGCCAATGTGCTGGCCAAACTCGAAGGCATCCAGAAGGAGTTCAATAGCGCGCAAACCGGTGGCAAGAAAATCTCCCTGGCCGACCTGATCGTGCTCGCCGGTGGTGCGGGTGTCGAACAGGCTGCAAAAAACGCCGGCCACAGTGTGACGGTGCCGTTCAGCCCGGGACGCATGGACGCCAGTCAGGAACAGACCGATGTCGACTCCTTCGGCTACCTTGAACCGATTGCCGACGGCTTCCGTAATTACCTGAAGCAACAGTACCGTGTGCCGGCCGAAAAATTGTTGATCGACAAGGCGCAACTGCTGACGCTCAGTGCTCCGGAAATGACGGTACTGCTGGGTGGGCTGCGGGTGTTGAACACCAATGTCGGGCAAACCCGGCATGGCGTGTTCACCCAACGGCCGGAGACGCTGACCAACGACTTCTTCACCAACCTGCTGGATATGGGCGTGGAATGGAAGCCCGTGTCGGATGCCCAGCAAGAGTATGAAGGGCGTGATCGCAAAACCGGTGCAGTGAAGTGGACGGGCACCCGGGTTGACCTGGTCTTCGGTTCGAACGCGCAGTTGCGTGCGCTGGCCGAAGTCTATGCCTGCGCCGATGCGCAGCAGAAGTTCGTCAAGGACTTCGTCGCCGCCTGGACCAAAGTGATGAACCTGGATCGATTCGATCTGAAATAGGGGAGGTTGTCGTAACGTTGGTATTGCCGGCAAAAAAGTACCCCGGCTCGCCCTCCGGCTCCTGCTTCAGCGGAGGGCGTCCGGCGACCATGAACCTTGGCGGTCATGGCCCGGTCCCAGATGAAAGCTGAATGGTGTTTAGCGCGAGTCAGCTTTCAATAAATGAGCGGTTCTCTTCTCGAATGACGCGCGCAGCATCATCGTATAGAAACGGCAGAAACATATAACGGCGACCTTGGGTTACCGGGGTGGCTTCGTGCAACAGTGAGCACGAAAACACCACGGCCCCTCCTGTTGGAGCGCTGTAAAGTACTTTTCCATACTCTGGAAAATGCAGAAAACCACCGTCGTACTCTTCCGCATTGAGAAACAGGGAAACGGCAAAGCGGCGATGCGCCGTACCCTTCGTGGTGTTATCCCGATGGGGCCGGAAATGCCCGCCTTCCTCGCTGTTGTAGCAGGCCACCAGGTAGCGCTCCATTCGAGTGGCATTGAACTGGAACGCTTGATGTAGCTGTGGAAGCAGACGGTTGGCTATACGCAACACACAGGCTTTGGTTAGAGCCTGATCTTCAATCACGCAGTCACGACGTCGTTTGTGGTTATGGTCGGTGATCTGGACGGTTTTACCCGATTGCTCGGTCATGAAGCCGGATTCCTCTCCGCCACGTTCGTCGTAATAACGTATCAGTGCTTTACACAGCGAAGGCTCGAATATACGGGGAACCACCAGGACTGGTGCGTGTGGAGTGGCGGCGCGTGGCGGAGTCGGTGCGGGCAATCTATCCAGAAAGCGCATCAACAAGGGGACATGGTTATCAACCGGTGCTTCTATCGGGACGACGGCCAGGACACGTAGCGCATGATCCAGCACATAGGTCATTTGCCTGATACTGCCGTCTGTTTGCAACGTACCGTAGAGCTTGCTGACTGACCGATCGAAATCCCAAATGAAGCGCATGCCAGGTATCGAACTTTCTACCCGCTTGAGCTTTTCATCATCCGGATCTACGGAAACACCAAAGAAGCAAATGTGATCGTCATCGAACCGCTGGCGATGGGTCCGAATACCTTCCAGAATTTTAATTGATGCCGGATCAGCCGCAGAACCGAAAAAATAAAGCACGACATACCGACCGGCGATAGTGTCGAAACAAAAGCGTTCCCTTAGTTGAGTTCGGCAATAGAACCAAGGGGCTGGTTGACCGACTGAAAATGCTGAGGCGCGCATCACAACTCCTTGCCGGTTGGCCGTGGTTGCGGGTAAAGCTAGTTCAGTCTTGTTGATGTTGCCCGGAGCGCTGATGGCGACTCCTCATTCATGACGTGTCTCTCTGGTTTACCAGGCTTGTCATGCCTGGGCGTCGGCAGACCAGGCCTCGATCACCGATTGCAGGAACTGCTCCGACAATCGAGGGTTGTCCAGGGCCCTGGCGATCAGTATTGCCCCTGTGATCGATGACAGGATGCGCAAGGCTTGCTGGTGCTTTTCATCATAGGTATCGCCGTCGACCAATGGCATCAGCGTTTCGATCAGGGTCTGCACGCCTTTGGTGAACGAGTGGCTGACCGCTCCGCCGTTGCGCGCGACATCGGCACCCAGGGCGGGGATCGGGCAGCCTTCGGTCCAGTTGCTCAGGTGGGCTTGGGTCAGGTAACCCTTGAGCAGTTCGGGGATGGATTTGGCCGCTCGCCAGTCTTCGATGTTGGTTTCGAACGTGCGGCTCACGGCCTCCGACGCCAACTGCTCCTTGCCACCGGGGAACTGTCCGTAAAAGCCGCCATGGGTCAGGCCCACCGAGCGTGAAAGCTCGCCGATGCCAATGCCGTCGATGCCTTTTTCCCGGTACATCCTCGAGGCCGCGCCGAGGATCGCTTCCTTGTTGGCCGCTGCCTGGTCTTTTGTCACTTTCATGAGTGGGTCCTGTCATCCGACGAGCGCCCTGGCAAATTTTTGCGGGGGGCTGGTATTTATGATGGTCGTAATATAAATTCGCTGCAATGGCTTTGCCGGTCCCGAGCCCGTGGCTCAAGTCAAAACACCTCACAAGGTGCTGGCCCATGAAACGTAATGATCTGCGCAGTATCGACCTCAATCTGCTGGTGGTTTTCGAGGTGCTCATTCAGGAGCGCAATGTCAGTCGGGCCGCAGAAAGACTTTGCCTGGGGCAACCGGCGGTCAGCGGTGCATTGGGCCGTTTGCGCACGCTGTTCAACGACCCTCTGTTTAAACGCATTGGCCACAAAATGGAACCGACCACCCGAGCCTTGCAGGTGGCGCAAATGCTTGGGCCCGCATTGGACTCCATCTGTTCCGTCGTCAGTCTGACGGCTTCCAGTAAAAAATCTAATTAATTCATAGGCTTGATCTGAGTATTCGTTTTTTTTGTTCTTAAACATGATAGTCATCATTAATGATGATAGCCAAGTTCACTCCGTTCAATTCGTCGCTGCCCCCTGTGCGGCCGAGAATTCTCCAACCCCTAAACCGTCAGGCGGACACCCCCATGGAACAGTCACTCAAACCTTTGCGTTATCCCCTTGTTGCATTGGCGTTGGCGACCATCACTGCTTGCGGCCACGCACCCGATGCCGCCCAGGCTCCGGGTGCGCCGCATGTCACGGTCGCCAAAGTGCTCGAGCAACCCATCACTGAATGGGATGAGGTCACCGCCCGCCTGGAAGCGCCGGAAACCGTCGTGGTTCGCCCGCGGGTTTCGGGGCAGATCGATCGTGTCGCCTTCACGGATGGCGAGTCGGTAAAGAAAGGGGATTTGCTGTTCCAGATCGATCCACGGCCGTTCGAGCACGAAGTGCATCGCCTTGAAGCGCAGTTGCAGCAAACTCGCGCCACGCTGGTTCGAACCGGCAACGAAGCGCAACGCGGCCAGCGCCTGCTGAGCAGCAATGCCATTTCTGCGGAACTGGCCGACACGCGCAGCACCACCGCCCAGGAAGCCAAGGCCGCCGTCGATGCCGTGCAGGCACAACTCGATCTCGCACGCCTGAACCTGAGCTTCACCCGCGTCACCGCGCCGATCACCGGCCGGGTCAGCCGTGCCGAAATCACCGCTGGCAACATCGTCACCGCCGACACCTCGGCGCTGACCAGCGTGGTCTCCACCGACAAGGTCTACGCCTATTTCGACGCCGACGAACGCCTGTTCCTCAAGTACGGCCAACTCTCCCGCGAAGGCCGGCGCAGTCAGTCCACGCCGGTGTACATGGGCCTGTCGAACGAGGAGGGCAACAGCCACCTGGGGCAGATGAACTTTGTCGACAACCAGGTCAATCCCAAGACGGGCACCATTCGTGGCCGCGCAGTGTTCGACAACGCCGACGGTCAATACACCCCGGGCTTGTATGCCCGATTGAAACTGGTGGGCAGCGCGGCCTATGCCGGCCTGCTGATCAAGGACGAGGCAGTGGGCACCGACCTGGGCAAGAAGTTCGTGCTGGTGATCGATCAGGACAACAAGGCCGTGTACCGCAGTGTCGATCTGGGGCCGAAGCTCGAAGGGTTGCGCATTGTGCGCAGCGGTTTGCAGAAAGACGACCGGATCGTCATCAACGGTCTGCAACGGGTTCGTCCCGGCGCGGTGGTCGCGCCTCAGGATGCGCCAATGGCCGATGCGCAAACCGTCGCCACCCTGGCCCGTCAGCGGCAGGCCATCGAGGCGGGTAATCAGCCCGTCGCTCCGTCACCGGCGCTGGTGAAAACCGATGCCGCCGTTTCACCACGCGGATAAAGGAACACAGCCATGAAGTTCTCACAGTTCTTTATCACGCGGCCGATCTTCGCCGCCGTGCTGTCGCTGCTGATCCTGATCGCCGGTGCCATCGCGCTGTTCCAGTTGCCGATCAGCGAATACCCCGAGGTGGTGCCACCGACCGTCGTCATTCACGCCAACTACCCGGGCGCCAACCCCAAGGTGATTGGCGAAACCGTTGCCGCGCCACTCGAACAAGCCATCACCGGCGTCGAGAACATGCTGTACATGTATTCGCAGTCTACCGCCGATGGCCGGCTCACCCTCACGGTGACCTTCGCCCTGGGCACCGACCTGGACAACGCCCAGGTGCAGGTACAGAACCGTGTCACGCGCACCGAGCCAAAACTTCCCGAAGAAGTGACGCGCATCGGTATCACCGTGGACAAGGCGTCGCCCGAGCTGACGATGGTGGTGCACCTGACCTCGCCGGACAAGCGCTACGACATGCTGTACCTGTCCAACTACGCGATCCTCAACGTCAAGGATGAGCTGTCGCGCCTGAACGGTATCGGTGACGTGAAGATGTTCGGTATCGGCGACTACTCGCTGCGTATCTGGCTCGATCCGAACAAGACCGCTTCACGCAACCTGACCGCGACCGATGTGGTCAACGCGGTCCGCGAACAGAACCGTCAGGTCGCTGCCGGCCAATTGGGCGCACCGCCTGCGCCCAACGCCACGAGCTTCCAGATGTCGATCAACTCCCAGGGGCGGCTCGTCACCGAGGAGGAGTTCGAGAACGTGATTGTCCGCAGTGGTCCGGACGGCGAGATCACTCGCCTCAAGGACATTGCGCGGATTGAGCTCGGCTCCAACCAGTACGCCCTGCGCGCACTGCTCAATAACCAGGAAGCGGTGGCGATGCCGATTTTCCAGCGCCCGGGTTCCAATGCGATCGACGTCTCCGACCAGGTGCGGGCGAAGATGGCCGAGCTGAAGAAGGGCTTCCCGGAGGGCATGGACTACGAGATCGTCTACGATCCGACCATCTTCGTCCGCAGTTCGATTGAAGCGGTGGTTCACACGCTGTTCGAAGCACTGATCCTGGTGGTGCTGGTGGTGATCCTGTTCCTGCAAACCTGGCGCGCCTCGATCATTCCGCTGGTCGCCGTACCGGTGTCGTTGATCGGCACGTTTGCCGTGATGCACCTGTTCGGTTTCTCGCTCAATGCCCTGTCGCTGTTTGGCCTGGTGCTGGCGATCGGTATCGTGGTCGATGATGCGATCGTGGTGGTGGAGAACGTCGAGCGCAACATCGAGTTGGGCCTCGAGCCGATCGAGGCCACCAAGAAAGCCATGGGCGAGGTGACCGGACCGATCATCGCCACCGCGTTGGTGTTGTGTGCGGTATTCGTGCCGGCAGCGTTCATCTCGGGCTTGACCGGGCAGTTCTACAAGCAATTCGCCCTGACCATTGCCATCTCGACGGTGATCTCGGCGTTCAACTCCTTGACCCTGTCGCCGGCATTGGCCGCGGTATTACTCAGGGCCCACGGCGCGCCGAAAGACCGTTTCTCCAAAGTGCTGGATCGTCTGTTCGGTGGCTGGCTGTTCAAACCCTTCAACCGTGTATTCGAAAAGGCCAGCCATGGCTATGTGGTTGCCGTCGCCAAGGTCATTCGTGGCAGCGGCGTGGCCTTGCTGGTGTATGCCGGGCTGATCGCCATGACGTACATGGGCTTCAGTACCACGCCGACCGGTTTCGTGCCGACCCAGGATAAAAAATACCTGGTGACTTTCGCGCAACTGCCGGACGCCGCCAGCCTTGATCGCTCGGAGTCGGTGATCCGGCGCATGAGCACCATCGCCATGAACGAGCCGGGTTTCGACAGCGCGGTGGCGTTCCCCGGACTGTCGATCAATGGCTTCACCAACAGCCCGAACGCTGGTATCGCCTTCATCGGCTTGCGGCCCTTCGATGAACGCAAAGACCCGAGTCTGTCGGCAAAGGCGATTTCCGCGTCACTGAACGCCAAGTTCGGCAGCATTCAGGACGCCTACATCGCCGTGTTCCCGCCACCGCCGGTTCAAGGCCTGGGCACCATCGGCGGGTTCAAACTGCAGATCGAAGACCGCGGCAACCTGGGTTATGAAGCCCTGTACAAAGAGACCATGAACGTCATCGCCAAGAGCCGCAGCGTTCCGGAGCTGGCCAACCTGTTCACCAGCTTCACGGTGAACGTGCCGCAGGTCGACGCCGCGATCGACCGGGAAAAGGCCAAGACTCACGGCGTCGCCGTCAGCGATATCTTCGATACGTTGCAGGTGTACCTGGGTTCGCTGTATGCCAACGACTTCAACCGTTTCGGCCGCACCTATCAGGTCAACGTTCAGGCCGACCAGCAATTCCGCCTGGAGCCGGAGCAGATCGGCCAGTTGAAGGTGCGTAATGATCATGGGGAAATGATCCCGCTCGCCACGTTCATCAAGGTCAGCCCGACGTCGGGGCCTGATCGGGTCATGCACTACAACGGCTTCATCAGTGCGGAAATCAACGGAGCGGCGGCGCCCGGCTTCAGCTCCGGCCAGGCCCAGAAAGCCATCGAGAAACTGCTCAAGGAAGAGCTGCCCAACGGCATGACCTACGAATGGACCGACCTGACCTACCAGCAGATCCTGTCCGGCGATACCGCGTTGCTGGTGTTCCCGCTCTGCGTCCTGCTGGCGTTCCTGGTGTTGGCGGCACTGTATGAAAGCTGGAGCCTGCCGCTGGCGGTGATCCTGATCGTACCGATGACCCTGTTGTCGGCGATTGCCGGGGTGATCATCTCAAAGGGCGACAACAACATCTTCACCCAGATCGGCTTGATCGTGCTGGTGGGCCTGGCCTGCAAGAACGCGATCCTGATCGTCGAGTTCGCCAAGGACCGGCAGGACCAGGGCCTGTCGCCGCTGGACGCAGTACTCGATGCTTGCCGCATGCGTCTGCGGCCGATCCTGATGACCTCGATCGCTTTCATCATGGGGGTGATCCCGTTGGTGACGTCCACCGGAGCCGGTTCGGAAATGCGTCGGGCCATGGGGGTCGCGGTGTTCTCCGGAATGCTCGGGGTGACCTTCTTCGGGTTGCTGCTGACGCCGGTGTTCTTCGTCCTGATTCGTCGCTACATCGAGCGTAAAGCCGCGCGCAAGGCGGCCCAGGTTCACTCGCTCAAGGTTATTGATTCGGAGGCACACTGATGAACGCGTTAAAGCTGTTTTTACCGAGTCTGCTGGTCACCGCGTTAGCGGCATGCACGGTCGGGCCGGATTACAAAACCCCGGACACGGCACCCGCCCATGTCGTTTCGGCACAAGGGGCCAATTACGATCAAACGCGTTTCGAAACGCTGTGGTGGCAGCAATTCGATGACCCCACGCTGAACCAGCTGGTCGGCAAAGCGCTCGACGGCAACCGCGATCTGCGCGTGGCCTTTGCCCGCTGGAAAGCCGCCCGGGCCATCCGCGACGACGTCAGCAACGACAACCTGCCGGTGGTCACCAGCCGTGTCAGCAGTCTGCAGGGCAAGTCGCAGGTACCGGGGCTGACCGAGCACCGGGTCAACACCGAACGCTACGATCTGGGCCTGGACATGGCCTGGGAGATCGACCTGTTCGGGCGCATCCAGCGCGAACTGGAGTCCAGCGATGCCCGGGAAGACGCCACGGCGGCGGACCTGTACCAGCTGCGGGTGAGCATGATCGCCGAACTGGTGGATGCCTATGGTCAACTGCGCGGAGCACAACTGCGGGAAAAGATCGCCCTGGCCAACCTCAAGAACCAGAGTGAATCGCGCACCGTGACGGTGAGCCTGCGTGACGCTGGCGTGGGTAACGAACTCGACGTGGTGCGAGCCGATGCCCGGTTGGCGGCCGTCGAGGCCAGCGTGCCGCAACTGCAGGCGGAGCAGGTGCACCACAAAAACCGCATCGCCACGCTGCTGGGCGAACGCCCTGACACGCTGAGCATCGACTTGAGTCCAAAGGACTTGCCGGCCATCGCCAAGGCGTTGCCGATTGGCGATCCCGGCGAGCTGTTGCACCGGCGCCCGGACGTGCTCGCGGCAGAGCGCCGGTTGGCGGCTTCCACGGCCGATGTCGGCGTGGCCACCGCGGACCTGTTCCCACGGGTGAGTTTGAGCGGGTTCCTGGGGTTCACGGCGGGGCGTGGTTCACAAATCGGCTCCAGTGCCGCCCGCGCCTGGAGCCTGGGGCCGAGCATCACCTGGGCCGCATTTGACCTGGGCAGTGTGCGGGCGCGAATCCGTGGCGCAAACGCCGACGCCGAGGGGGCGTTGGCGACCTATGAGCAACAGGTACTGCTCGCACTGGAAGAGTCGGAAAACGCCTTCAGCGACTACGGCAAACGCCAGCAACGCCTGCTGTCGCTGATCAAGCAAAGCGAGTCGAGTCGCGCGGCGGCCGAACTGGCGGCGACGCAATACAAGGAAGGGGTGGTGGACTATCTGGTGTTGCTGGATGCACAACGTGAGCGATTGAACGCCGAGGACGCCCAGGCACTGGGTGAAACCGACCAGTACCGGGCTATTGTCGCGATCTACAAATCCCTGGGCGGCGGTTGGGACAGCGGTGAAACCCGGCTAGCGAAAAACAACTGACTGACCCGTTGCTGTTGCTGTTGTTGTAGGAGCGAGCTTGCTCGCGATGGACGTTAACGAAAACGCGGGCTTGCTGGTTAAGCGCGGCGCTCTTGAGTCCATCGCGAGCAAGCTCGCTCCTACAAGACAACGCAATGGCATTTTTCGTCTATTGACCGTCCACAAGGCGTGCCCTCGCCACAGAAATTCAATGAACGGAATTACATTGTAGGAGCGAGCTTGCTCGCGATGGACGTTAACGAAAACGCGAGCTTGCTGGTTAAGCGCGGCGCTCTTGAGTCCATCGCGAGCAAGCTCGCTCCTACAAGACAACGCAATGGCATTTTTCGTCTATTGACCGTCCACAAGGCGTGCCCTCGCCACAGAAATTCAATGAACGGAATTACATTGTAGGAGCGAGCTTGCTCGCGATGGTCGTTAACGAAAACGCGGGCTTGCTGGCTAAGCGCGGCGCTCTTGAGTCCATCGCGAGCAAGCTCGCTCCTACAAGACAACGCAATGGCATTTTTCGTCTATTGACCGTCCACAAGGCGTGCCCTCGCCACAGAAATTCAATGAACGGAATTACATTGTAGGAGCGAGCTTGCTCGCGATGGTCGTTAACGAAAACGCGGGCTTGCTGGCTAAGCGCGGCGCTCTTGAGTCCATCGCGAGCAAGCTCGCTCCTACAAGTCAACGCAATGACATTTTTCGTTTATTGACCGTCCACAAGGCGCGGCAGCCCCAAAGGATTGCCCTCGCGCAGGGGCTCTGGCAGCAGGGCATCCGGAAAACCCTGGTAGGCCACCGGGCGCAGGAAGCGTTCGATGGAGGTCATGCCCACTGAGGTAAAGCGGCTGTCGGATGTGGCCGGAAACGGCCCGCCATGCACGGTGGCAAAACACACTTCCTGCGGATGGGCGAAGGCGTTGACCACGATGCGCCCGGTACGTCGCTCCAGGGTTGGCAGCACGCGACGGGCCAGGGGCAGATCGTCCTGCTCAAGATGCAGGGTCGCGCTGAGTTGCCCCTTGAATGAGCGCGTTACCCGTAGCAACTCATCCTCATCCCTGACCTTCACCAGCAGCGCGGACGGGCCGAATACCTCCTGTGAAAGCGCCGGTTCGGCGAGAAAGCGCTGGCCATCGACTTCGAACAGCGCCGAGCGGCCATCGACTTCAGCCGTGGAGGTCGAGCCAACGGCGACGAGGCGGGCGCCGGCGTTCTCCATGTTGCAGAGTCCCTTCAGGTACGCGCCATGGATGCCCGGAGTCAGCATCGTGCGTGCCGGAGCCTCGCTCACGCGTTTGTTCATGGCGTGGCGCAGTGCTGCAAACCCTGCACCTTCGATGGCAATCAGGATCGCCGGTTTGAGGCAGGCCTGGCCGACGTTGACCAGCATGCGTTCGGCAAACCCATCGCCGATCTGCGCACCGCGTTCGGCGAGTGCCCGGGGCAGGATGAAGGTCGGGTTGACGCTGGTCATTTCGGCGAAGACCGGGATCGGCTCGAGGCGTTGTTGCGCGCGCCGATACAGCGCCATGCCACCTTGTTCGGAACCGGTGAAGGTCACGGCCTTGATCAGCGGATGATCGACCAGCGCTTCGCCGATGGCATTGCCGCTGCCACGCACCATGGAGAACACGCCTTCGGGCAGTCCACAGGCTTGCACCGCCTCACGAATGGCGCGGGCCTGAATTTCCGAGGCACCGGGGTGCGCGTTGTGCGCCTTGAGAATCACGGTCGCGCCGGCTGCCAGCGCCGAAGCGGTATCGCCACCGGCCACCGAGTAGGCGATGGGAAAGTTGCTCGCACCGAAGATCGCCACCGGGCCGATGGCGATTTTCTGCAGGCGATGGTCCATGCGCGGGCGTGGCTGGCGCTCGGGCTGTGCAGGGTCGATGGCCAGTTGCAGGAAACGCCCCTTGCGCACGACATCGGCGAACTGGCGGAACTGGGTGGCCGCCTTGGTTGCCTCGCCTGCCAGTTGCGCCTCGGGCAGGCCGGTTTCCAGGGCGGCCCGTGCCGCCAGCGCCTCGCGGACCCTGTCGAGGTTGTCGGCGATGCACTCGAGAAACGTCGCCCGGGCGGCGAGCGAGGTATGGCTGTAGACATCGAACGCCTCGTCGGCGAGAACCGCGGCGCGGTCGACGTCGGCCACGCTGCCCAGCGCAAACGCCGGTTCAATCGGCTGGTTTGTCGCGGGATTGAGCGCCTTCAGGGTGCCTTCGCTGGCGGCGACATCGCTGGCGCCGATCAGCAGATTGCCAGTCAACTGCATCACGCACCTGCCTGTGCCAGTACGGCAACGAGTTCTTCGGTAGTCACGATGGAATGGGCGAACGTCGGTCCGTTCAGCTCATGGGCGGAATGCATCATTTCCGGCTTGAAGGCCGCGGTTGCGTCGCGTACCAAGGTGACGTGATAGCCGAGTTCCTGAGCGTAACGGGCGGTTGCCTCGATGCAGGTATTGGCCAACAGGCCGACGATGATCACGTGGGTGATACCCTTCTGCTTGAGGCGAAAATCGAGGTCGGTATTGGCAAAGCCGCTCGACCCCCAATGTTCCTGTACGACGATGTCGCCGTCCTTCGGTGCGAAGTCGGGGTGCCATTCGCCGCCCCATTCACCGCGTGCGAAGTGATGCATATGCATGATCTTGCACTGGGTGGGGCTTGGGTGGTCCCAGTTTTCATAGTCGCCTTTTTCCCAGCGGTGGTGCGGTACGATGACCACTGGAATATTGAGCGCGCGTACGGTGCGATCGAGCGTACGCAGGTTGTCGAGCAGACCGACCTGCTCGGCGATTGGCTCGATCAAGGGATAGATCTTTCCGCCATCGGAGAGAAAATCATTGTAGGGATCGACCAGCAGATAGGCAGTCCGGTCAAGAGGGTAGGTAGCGTTGGACATGACGGTTCTCCGCAAAATATCCGTGGATGGTGAAGTGTAGTTGCTCGGAATTCACGCAGATATGATAATCATAGTAACTAGGAAAGAGGCAATACCGCATGTCGGTGAAAAAAACCGTTTCTGAAACCCTGTGTCCGATTTCCCGGGCCGAATCCGTCGTGGGCGACCGCTGGACGGTGCTGGTGCTGCGCGAACTGTTCATGGGCAGCCATCGTTTTGACGACATCCAGGTGCAGACCGGCGGTACGCCGCAAATGGTCGCGGCGCGTTTGAAAAGCATGGAAGCGGACGGAATCATCGCGCGTCGGGCCTACAGCGAACGGCCAAAACGCTACGAGTATCACCTCACGGAAAAAGGCGACGCGTTCTACTCGGTGATCCTGGCGCTGCGGGCCTGGGGCGAAACCTGGTGCAAGTCGCCCGAGGAAGGGTTGGCGGTGGTGTATACCCACCGCAGCTGCGGCGAGCCGGCCGGACTCGGACCGTTGTGCGTGCATTGCGGGCAGCCCTTGCGCCGCGCCGACCTGATCAGTGAACCGAGTGTTGCCTATGTCGCCGAACGCAACGCCCGGCGCGAAGCGTTCAAGGGCAGTCGCGCGGCCGATTCGGGAGCGGCGGGGGAGTAGACCAGCGACGTGCCCGCAGCGGTGGGTTTGTATCAATAGGTATCGGCGACGCCTGCCGTTACCCGTGCATACAAAACCGCCGTTTCCCGACACCCGGGCGATACACGGCGGCCTTCAAATGGAACCACCGGCATCGCGCCACTTTCGGCGCGGCCTGGCGTGGTTCAACTGGAGGAAAGACTATGTTGCGTACCCACACCCGTCACACCCTCGGCAAGCTTGGCATGATCCTGGCCGCGGCAGGGCTTGCCAGCGCAGCGAGCCTCGCTCAAGCCCAGGAAGCACAGCCGGCCCCGGCGATGAAAAGCTGGCAGCAGGGCCTGCATCGCACCGACCTGGTACACGAAGACCTGGGCGCCGCCGATCGCGAAGTCCTGCAAGTACTCGTGGACTTCGATTCCGGTGTGACTTCGCCCAAGCATGCCCACCCGGGCGTCGAGGTGGCACACGTGATCAGCGGCACCTTCGAGTATCAACTGGAAGGGCGGGCACCGGTGACGCTCAAGGCCGGTGATTCGTTGTACATTCCCGCAGGCGTCGCCCATGTGGCGAAGAACGTGGGTGGGGGCAAGGCCTCGGAACTGGCGACCTACATCGTGAAGAAAGGCGAACCGCTGCTGATCCTGAAGGAGTAGGCAATGTAGGAGCGAGCTTGCTCGCGATGGTCGTTAACGATAACGCGTGCTTACTGGCTAAACGCGGCGCTCTCAAGACCATCGCGAGCGAGCTCGCTCCTACAAGCAATTTTGGTGTTCAAGAGGCCTGGCCTGACCGGTATCAAGACGTCAGGCCAGGCTTTTCTGCATCGGTCAAACCAGATTGATTTCGACGTCGATGTTGCCGCGCGTCGCCTTGGAGTACGGGCAAGTCTGATGCGCCAGTTCCACCACCTTGCGTGCGATGGTCGGGTCCAGGCCCGGCAGGCTGACATTCAGACGGGCTTGAAGGAAGAAAGCGTTTTCGGACTTGCCCAGATCGATTTCGGCATCCACCGCAACGTCGCTCGGCAAGGCCACTTTCAGCGCGACGCACGCTTTGCCCATCGCCCCGATGAAACAAGCCGACCAACCCGCCGCCAGCAGTTGCTCAGGATTGGTACCGGCACCCGAAGAGCCGGGAGGCGAAAGCTTGATGTCCAGGCGTCCATCGGTGCTGCGTGCCTGACCATCGCGGCCGCCGGTGGTGTGGGTCTTGCCGGTGTACAGCACGGTATCGATTGCATTGATCATGGTGGTTTTTCCTGTCAGTGGGTCGCTGGAATGCTCGGAAAACCTGCGCTTTCCGATGCGCCCCACTTTTTCATTGCCATGTACTGCCTATATGTCCTGAACCTGGCGGATTTGTATCGCTGTGTAAGGTGGCCGGGGGAAATACAGTTCGATACAAAGCGCTTGAATGCCTTCGACCGGGGAGGGTGTGGCGGTCAAGCCTGGCGTTTCACACTGAATTTTCCGGTGGCGTTATTGACTGCAAACCTCCCACACGCACCCGCGCAGCCAGCGATGCGCCGGGTCGGCGTCCATGCGCGGGTGCCACAGCATCGAAACCGTGATCGGTGGCGTGGCGAACGGCAGGGCAAAGCAATGCATCCCCTGGCACAGGTTGCCGACGTGCCGCTCCGGTACGCTGGCGACCAGGTCGGAAGCCCGCGCCAATGCAATCGCGGAAGAGAAACCGGCAACGATGGTGACGATGTCCCGCTTCAGTCCCAGCTCATTCAAGGCGTCGTCCATGACGCCTTTTTCGTGACCCCGGCGTGAAACCAGAATGTGACGGGCGTCGGCATAGCGCACAGCTGTCATTGCACCTTTTGTCAGTGGGTGATCCTTGCGCACGACGCCAATGAACCGATCGCGAAACAGCATCCGGGTGCGTACTTCCGGGCTGGTCGATTCGCCGATCACACCGGTTTCCAGGTCCACCGAGCCGTCACGCAGCAAGGTGCTGTCCTTGTTCAGCTTCTGCACGAAATTCAAGCGGACACCGGGCGCCTCCTGGTGGATGCGTGCGATGAGCTGCGGTCCGAAGTTTTCCACGAAGCCGTCGCTGGTGCGCAGGGTGAACGTGCGGGTCAGTTGATGGAGATCGAGCGCCTCGGCGGGGCGCAGGACGGCTTCGGCGTCCTGCACGAGCACACCGACGCGTTCACGCAACTCCAGCGCCCGAGGCGTGGGAACCAGCCCGCGCCCGGCCCGCACCAACAGCGGATCACCCGTGGTTTCGCGCAATCGCGCCAGCGCCCGGCTCATGGCCGACGGGCTCAGGCGCAAACGCTGCGCCGCCCGGGCCACGCTGCCTTCCTCCAGCAAAACGTTCAGGGTGATTAACAGATTCAGGTCTGGCATCGGAAATACCTGTGGGAGCGGGCTTGCTCGCGAATGCGGTGTGTCAGTTGACACGTGTATTGCCTGACACACCGCTTTCGCGAGCAAGCCCGCTCCCACATGGGTTCGTCGCTATGTGGCGTCTCGTGCATGAATAAACTGCAAATGCTGCGTCTTCCGCCATGTTATGGCCGAGCTTAGGCTTGGGACAACCTATTTGCGGAGTCGCGAGAGAATGAAGTCCATATCGATTCGGGGAGCCTTGGCCAGCCTGTCGTTATCCATGTTGCTGTCGTCCCTGGGCACCAGCATTGCCAACGTTGGCCTACCGGCATTGGCCGAGGCGTTTTCAGCGTCGTTCCAGGCCGTGCAGTGGGTGGTGCTCGCCTACTTGCTGAGCATCACGGTGTTGATCGTCAGCGTTGGCCGGCTCGGCGATCTCATTGGGCGGCGCCGGTTGCTGCTGATCGGCATTGCGCTGTTTACCGTTGCCTCGATCCTGTGCGCAATGGCGCCCGGTCTGTGGCTGTTGATTGCTGCCCGGGCGTTACAGGGCATCGGCGCGGCCACCATGATGGCGTTGTCCATGGCAATGGTGAGCGCGGCAGTGCCCAAGGAAAAAATGGGCAGCGCGATGGGCGTGCTCGGCACGATGTCGGCAGTCGGCACTTCCCTGGGGCCGACACTTGGCGGCGTGCTGATCGCACAAGTGGGATGGCAGGGGATTTTTCTGCTCAACGTACCCTTGGGTGTCCTGGCGCTCGGGCTTGCCTGGCGCTTTTTGCCAGTGGATCGCCACGAGATGACGTCCAATCGGCCAGACTTCGACGCACTCGGCACGCTGGTATTGGTCCTGACCCTGCTGGCCTACACGCTGGCCATGACCCTTGGGCACGGCAGCTTCGGCCCGCTCAATACCGCGCTGCTGCTGGTCGCGGTGATCGGCTTGATCCTGTTCGTGTTGGTCGAGCAGACGGCCACGTCGCCGCTGGTCAAACTGACGATGTTGCGCAACCCGCGGCTGAGCGCAGGGTTCGCCATGAGCACCCTGGTGACCACGGTCGTCATGGCCACCCTTGTGGTCGGCCCGTTCTATCTGTCGGGTGCGCTGGGTTTGAAGGCGGTGAGTGTCGGGCTGGTGATGTCGGCCGGCCCGCTGGTGGCGGCATTGGCCGGTGTGCCCTGCGGGCGGCTGGTCGACCGACTGGGCGCGCAGCGTTCGAGTGCGGTCGGGTTGATTGCCATGTTGGCCGGCGCAGCCATCCTGCCGGCCGTGCCGATGAGCCTCGGCGTACTCGGCTACCTCGCGCCGCTGGTGGTGCTCACGGCCGGCTATGCGCTGTTCCAGGCGGCGAACAATACCGCCGTGCTGTCGGACATTGCGCCAGAACAACGTGGCGTGATCTCCGGTCTGCTCGGTCTGTCACGCAACCTGGGGTTGATCACCGGCGCTTGCGTGATGGGCGCGGTGTTCGCCTTCGCCACGGCCAGCAGCAACATTGTGCAGGCACCACCGGAAGCGGTCGCGCAGGGGATGCGGGTCACGTTCGCCGTCGCGGCGGCGCTGGTTGTCGTGGCCCTGGTCATCGGCACGCTCAGTCAATGGGGGTCACGGCGCCTGGCAACCTCGTGCTGAAAAACGGCGCGACTGTCGTGAAAACGACCTGTTTGCGCTGAACGCGAAGCCTCGCGAGTTTTCTGTTGAACGAGTGTTCAGTCTCGACTATGTTGGGGGCCACCTTCCCCCGGCTGGTTGCGGGCTTGCGTTTCTTCAATTCGAACGAGGCACTGGCATGCGGTTTTCACCCTTTGTTGAGCGGATCAGTGGCCAAGGCGTTGCCGCCTGGGATATTCACTACGCGGCCAATGCGGCGCAGCGCAACGGCGAGGACGTGATCATCCTCAGCGTCGGCGACCCGGATTTCCCCACCCCCGATTTCATTACCGACGCCGCCATCCACGCCTTGCGCGAAGGGGATACCCACTACACCGAAATCGCCGGCCGCCAGGCCCTGCGCGAGGCCATTGCCGCCCGCTACAGCCGGTTGACCGACCGCGAACTGCAGGCGTCCAACGTCATTCTCACGGCCGGTGCGCAGAACGCGTTGTTTGCCACCTCAATGTGCCTGCTTGGTGCCGGCGACGAAGTGATCGCCTTCGATCCGATGTACGTGACCTACGAAGCGACGCTCAAGGCGTCCGGCGCCACGCTGGTGCGGGTGCCCTGTGCGGCGGACTCGGGTTTCCGCCTCGATGCCGCCGTGTTGGCCAAGGCCATTACCCCGCGCACCCGGGCGATTTTCTTCTCCAACCCGAACAACCCCACTGGCGTGGTGCTCAACCGCGAAGAGCTGCAAGCCATCGCCGACCTCGCCATTGCCCATGACCTGTGGGTGGTGGTCGACGAGGTCTACGAGAGCCTCGCCTACGAGCGCGAACACCTCAGCCTGGCAGCGTTGCCGGGCATGGCCGAGCGCTGCGTGGTGATCGGCAGCCTGTCGAAATCCCATGCCATGACCGGTTGGCGCATCGGCTGGGTCGTGGCCAACGAAGCCCTGGTCAATCATGTCGAAACCCTGGTGTTGAGCATGCTCTACGGCCTGCCCGGGTTTGTCATGGAAGCGGCGCTCAAGGCCGTGCAGGCCTTTGATGAAGTCACCCACGGCATGCGCGAGATCTATCGTCGGCGCCGCGATCTGGTGGTGTCCGGCCTGGCCGATTGCCCGGGCATCAGCGTGCTCAACCCCGATGCCGGCATGTTCGTGCTGGTCGACGTGCGTGCTACCGGCCTGACGTCGCTGGAGTTCGCCTGGCGCCTGCTGCGCGAAGCCGGTGTCTCGGTGCTGGATGCGGCGGCATTCGGTGAGCCGGCCCAGGGTTTTGTAAGGCTTTCGTTCACCCTGAGTGAAGAGCGACTGGCCCAGGCATGCCAACGCATTCGCGACTTTGTCCGGGTGCTGAACGGCGAAGCACCGAGGCCAGTGATCGGCACGGTGACCAGTACCGCAACCGTCGAACCGGCAGCGGCCAAGACCATGATCGAGGTCGATCGCCTGCACAAACGCTTCGGCAATATCGAAGTGCTCAAGGGCGTTTCCCTGACCGCCCGCGAGGGCGAAGTGATCTCCCTGATCGGTGCCAGCGGCTCGGGCAAAAGTACCTTGCTGCGCTGCATCAACATGCTCGAAGTGCCGGACCAGGGCCGTATCCTGGTCGATGGCGAAAGCATTCACCTCAACCAGAATCGTCCCGGCGCACCGCTGGTGTCGGACGCCAAACAGCTGGTACGCATCCGTTCCAGCCTGGGCATGGTGTTTCAGAACTTCAACCTCTGGCCCCATCGCACGGTGCTGGAAAACCTCATCGAAGCGCCGACCCAGGTCCTGCGTGAAAGCCGTGCGGAGGCCACCGAACGGGCCGAAGCCCTGCTCGAACGCGTCGGGCTTGCGGCCAAGCGCAACGAGTACCCGGCGTTTCTCTCCGGGGGACAGCAACAACGGGTGGCCATCGCCCGGGCCCTGGCCATGCGGCCCAAGGTCATGCTGTTCGATGAACCCACCTCGGCACTCGACCCGGAACTGGTCGGGGAAGTGCTGCGGGTGATCCGCTCCCTCGCCGAAGAAGGCCGGACCATGATTCTGGTGACTCATGAAATGGCCTTCGCACGCGATGTCTCTTCCAAAGTCGCCTTCCTGCATCAAGGGCTGATCGAGGAAACCGGTTCGCCGGACGAAGTGTTCGTACACCCACGCAGCGAGCGCTGCCGACAATTCGTCAACGCTCATCAGACTCGCTAACTCATCATAAAAAGACGGGAAAACAACATGGGAAATCGACGTTTTGCAAACTGGTTGACCGGTGCGGCCTGCGTATTGCTGGCTGGCATGAGTGCGGCACAGGCGCAGCCGATCAGGTTCGCGGTGGCAGCCGAACCCTATCCGCCGTACACAGAGAAGCAGGCCAACGGTGAATGGAAGGGCTTTGAAGTCGACCTGATCCACAAGCTGTGCAGCGAAATGAAAGCCGATTGCGAGATCAAGGAAGTGGCGTGGGACGGCATCATTCCGTCGCTGCTGGCGAAGAAGATCGACGTGATTTTTTCCTCGATGTCGGTGACCGAAGAACGCGAAAAACAGATCGCCTTCAGCAAGGCCTACTACGATTCGGCGATTGCCGTGGTCGGCCCGAAAGAGTCGTCGGTGAAGAAGTACCCGGATGACCTCAAGGGCAAGATCATCGGCGTGCAGAACTCGACCGTGAGCGCCAGTTACCTGAAGACCTACTACGAAAAAATCGCCGACGTTAAGTACTACGACACCCAGGACTCGGCCAACGCCGACCTGATTGCCGGCCGCATCGACCTGATGATGGCCGACGGCACTGCCATGGCCGCGTTCGTCAAGACCCCGGATGCCAAGGACCTGGCCTACCTCGGCACCGTGCCATATGACCCGATCTTCGGCAAAGGCGTGGGCGCTGGCTTGCGCAAGGACGACACCGAACTCAAGGCCAAACTGGACAAGGCCATCCAGCAATTGCTGGCGAGCAAGGACTACGACGACCTCTCCCAAAGCTACTTCGGCACCAGCGTGAAACCTGCGTTCTGACGACTGGTTAAACGCAGATCCCCTGTGGGAGCGGGCTTGCTCGCGAAGACGGCATCACATTCAGCAATGATGTCGACTGACACACCGCTTTCGCGAGCAAGCCCGCTCCCACATTGGGGGGTGTGAGGTCCGCAACTGGAGAGTGAAATGCCGGCAATGTTCGATCTGATCAATTTCACCGAACAGGGATGGGGCAGTGCGCTGTTGAAGGGGCTCTGGATGACCCTGCAGATTTCTGCCGGGGCCTTTGTGCTCGGGCTGGCCATCGGGCTGGTGGTGGCTTGCCTCAAGCTTGGCGCGCCGAAGCCGATTGCGGCGCTGATGCGCGGCTACACCACGTTGTTCCGTGCGGTACCGGAGTTGCTGCTG
Source organism: Pseudomonas sp. WT-JTC (assembly GCF_056711565.1). NCBI lineage: Bacteria > Pseudomonadati > Pseudomonadota > Gammaproteobacteria > Pseudomonadales > Pseudomonadaceae > Pseudomonas > Pseudomonas sp. WT-JTC. The sequence continues at coordinate 4,141,664 of NZ_CM160042.1, read as the reverse complement.
ATCCTGTTGCTGTACTACGTCGGCTCCATGCTCCTCAATTCGTTGATGACCCGGCTCGGCTACGGCGTGGTCAATGTCAGCGGTCCGCTGGCCGCCATCGTGGTGCTGGGGCTGGTGCAGGGCGCCTACGCCTCGGAGATTTTCCGCGCGGCGATCCAGGCGATTCCCTTCGGCCAGATCGAAGCGGCCAAGGCGTTCGGCCTGAGCGGTTTCGGCCTGTTCCGTCGGGTCACGCTGCCGATCATGGCGCCTTACGCCATGGCCGGGATGGCCAACCTGTGGATCAACCTGATCAAGGACAGTGCGCTGATCAGCGTGGTCGGCACCAACGAGCTGCTGTACACCGCCAAGCAAGGCGCGGGGTCGACGCGCCACTATCTGTTGTTCTACCTCACGGCTGCCGCGTTGTATTACGCGGTGACGCTGGCGTCGAACTACCTTTCGGGACGGTTGGAGCGACGCATTCGTCGCTGGATGCCTCTTGTTGACTGAACCGGCAGAGAGAATGAAATGATTCCAGCGTGGATAGTTGAATACGCGGCACTGTTGGGCCGGGGGCTGCAAACCACCCTCGCGATCCTGTTGGTTTCCAGTGTGCTGGGTTTTGCGTTGGCGATCCTGGTGGCGCTGGCGCGGATCTCGAAAAACAAGGTGATCGCCAAGGTCAGCCTGTTCTACACCAGCGTGACCCGCGGGACACCGTTGCTGATCCAGATCTACATTTTCTACTACGGCCTGGGCAGCCTGTTTGCCCAGTTCCCGCTGATTCGCGGCAGCTTCCTCTGGCCGTACCTGCGCGACGGATACTGGTACATCGTGTTCGCCCTGGTGGTGTCGGTCGGGGCTTATGTCGGCGAAGTGATTCGCGGTGGCCTGCTGGCGGTGCCGAAGGGCGAAATGGAAGCGGCCTCGGCGTTTGGCATGACCGCGCGCCAGTCCTTGCTGCGGGTGCGCTTGCCCCGGGCGATGCGCTTGTTGCTGCCGACCCTGGCCGGGGAAACCGTGATGCTGCTCAAGTCCACGGCTCTGGCCTCGACCATCGCCGTGATCGACCTGCTCGGCGCCGCCAACGTGGTCCGCGCACAAACCTTGCAAGTGTACGAACCCTTGCTGCTGGTGGCCGGTGTGTATGTCTGCCTGACGTTCCTGATCGAAGCGCTGTTTGCCTTTGCCGAGCGGCGTGGGACGCCCGTGCGCAGGTCAGCCTGATGAGTTCGCCAAGAGTGGACCGCTCGCTGCAGGGCATTGGCCTGTGCACGTTGGGTTATGCATTCCTGTCGCTGCAGGATGCGGTCATCAAGTGGCTGGTGGCCGACTATTCGGTGGTCACCATTCTGTTCTGGCGCGCCGCCGTGGTGGTCGTGGCAGTGTTGCTGGCGGGGCGTTTGCGCGTTATCCAGCAGGCCTGGCACTCACCGAGCCGGCGCCTGCTAGTGGTGCGCGGCTTGCTGTCGATCGTGGCCTGGGTGCTGTACTACACGGCGGCCAGGGACCTGACCCTGGCCGAGATGACCACGTTGTACTTTTCCGCGCCGATCATGGTCACGGTGCTGGCGGCGGTGATTCTCAAGGAGCGCGCCAGCGGCTGGCAGTGGTTCAGCCTGATCGTCGGTTTTGTCGGGGTGGTCATTGCCTGTCGCCCCGACAACATGACCGACCCGTTGCCGATCGTCCTGACCCTGCTGGCGGCGATGTGCTGGGCGTTCACCTACATCCAGTTGCGCCAGGTGGATGAGCAGACGTCAGTGCTGGAGCAGATGCTGATCACCAACGTGGTGTTCGTGATTTGCATGACGGTCGCGTTGCCGTGGACCCACACACCATCGCCGACGCCCGCCTGGCTGGGCATGCTCGGCGCCGGCCTGGTGGGCGGTATCGGCCAGTTCCTGTTGTTCGCCAGTTTCCGCCGCGCCACCGCGACCTTGCTCGCGCCGTTCGAATACACCGGGCTGATCTGGGCGTTTGCGCTGTCGAGCCTGGTCTGGGGCACGCTGATGGATACGTCGCTAATGATCGGTGCCGGGCTGATCGCGGTCAGCGGCACCCTGGCGATGATCTTCGGCCGGCACTCGTCACAGGACGTCGTCGGTGCCGAATGCTCCGTGACGCAGCCCCTTTATCCAGCAACGGCAGATATGGAGCCCGTTGGCGGCGCTGAAGGTCTCGGGGTTGAGGCACCACTCGAGCCAGAGACCGTCGAGCATCGCCGATAAGCCGATGGCCGCCAGGCGGGTGTCGTGAATCACGAAGCCTTCGCTGGCCGCCAGCCCGTCGAGCAACTGGCGGATCAGGTCAAGGTAGGCGCGGTAGCTTTTTTCGTGGGACTGGCTGACGTGATCGGAGTGGCGGATCAGGCTCCAGAACACCACCCACACGCCGAGCAGTTTCGGGTCCATGACCCTGGGCGAGAACGAGCCGACCAGGAAGGCATCGATCTTCTGCGCAGGTGTTTCGGCCTGCTCGATTTCCAGCAGCAGGGCAGCGGTCAGTTCGCTCGCGAGCCGCTGGTAGGTTTCAGCGATCAGGGCCTCGATGCTGCCGAAGTGATGGTTGAGCAAACCCACGGACACCCCGGCCTCGGTGGCAATGCGGCGCACGGAGATCCCGGCGTGACCGTCGCGGCCCAGGCAACGCAGGGTGGCAGCCACCAGCATTTCGCGGCGGTCATCGGGTTCGGCGCGGCGTTTTTTTGGGGCATCGGCTGTCACGAGGCTGTCCTTGGATGAGGTTCCACGTTGCCGAGCTTAGTTGAACGTCTGTTCAATCACCAGCATCGGCAGTAGCGATACAACGTTTTCAACGTTCATGACCGGAGGGAAAGCCAATGCCGCAGGATCTTTCATTCAGCGTTCGCAACAACAATGGCGACGCCGTGCAGGTCGGCGCCTGGCGTTATGCGGGCGATGGCAGCGGGCCGAACGTGCACCTGCAAGCCGGCGTGCACGCCGATGAAATCGCCGGGATGTTGGTCCTGCATCTGCTGATGCAACGGCTTCAGGTCGCCGAGGCCCAAGGCCGGCTCAAGGGCAACATCACCGTGGTGCCGCAGGCCAATCCGCTGGGCATCGGGCAGTTTCGCCAGGGGCGGATTCTCGGTCGCTATCACGACGCCACCGGGCATAACTTCAATCGCGCATTCGACCAGTCGGCGGCCATGGAGCGACCTTCGACCTGCGTCCAGGAGTGGCAGAAAAAACTGGTGCAACTGGCCGCCCCGGCCGATGTGATGCTCGACCTGCACACCGATGACGAGGCCTTGCCGTACCTCTACGTGCACCGCAGCTTCTGGCCCCGCGGCCGTGAACTGGCGGCGTCGATGAAGATGGACGTGGCGATCATCTGGGATGACGGCGGCGATGGCTCCTTCGAGGAAACCATCATTGCCCCGTGGTTGCGCGAAGGCGTCACCGCGCACCGCATGGCGGCAACCCTGGAGCTGCGCGGGCAGGGCGATGTCAGCGACCGTTTCGCGCAATCGGATGCCGAAGGGCTGTACAACTGGTTGTGCAGTTATGGCGTCATCAATGAGTCAGTGACGCCCGCCGACTGGCCTGTCGAGGCGGTGGAAATGGGCCACATGGAAACCATCATCGCCCCGCAACCCGGCGTGCTGATCTTCGAAAAAGAGCTGGGGGATTTCGTAGAGGAAGGCCAGCGCTTTGCGCGGATCCTCAGGACCCCGGGCGATCCATCCTCCGAAGTGGTGCTGCACGCCGAGCAAGCGGGGCGGCTGGTGACGCGCTATCGCGACCGCCTGATAGCCCAGGGCATGGGCGTGGCGAAATTCACCGGCAGTCGGGTGTCGCGCAACTGGGGTGGCGGGTTGCTTGATCCGAATTGAGGGTTTGAGCTTCAGGCCTGAAGATATGTGGTTGCGGCTGCTGAGTCAGAAGGCTTCATGAGCAGCCGCTTTACCCTGTTACCTAGTGCATGGCGACGTCGGTGAACTTGAGCATCAGATACTCACTGTCTTTATCCTGAAAACCCAGTTTGATCGCTGGGGTTTTGCTCAACTTGCTGTTGCTTTGCTGAAACAGCAACGTCACGCGTGTTGGTACGTTGCGAACCAGCTGAAACTGTCTGGAGTAGTAGTCCTCGACTTGGCCGACTCGAATCGATTCCGGTTTGAGCGGGCCACCAGACTCGTCGAACATCCGTGTGCCATCTTCGAAGCGAAAGATGCGGTCCACATTGAGGTTGGTGAGTTCGAAGGTGCAGGTTGGCAATCGCCCGATATTCTCGCAGCCCAGCAGCTCAAAGCGGACGTTGTCCAGAACCTCCATGCGTTTTCCGAGCAGGTTGTTGCCTTCGTTTTCGACCATTTTGGATTGAACCTTGGCAAACTCGAACGACGGTTTGGCGTATTCAGTGCCCAGGATGAAGAAGCCAAAAGACAGGCCAATCACCATGCAAAACTGCAGCACCCCTCTGATCACAGGCGTGAAATTACGGATCTGCCAGCCAATGGAAATGGCGCTCAGCAGCAGGAATGTACTGACCACCAACACCACGCTCTTCCAGCTGATGAAGCTGAAGCCGAACACGCTTGGGTCCGGAACGGCGTAAGTGATCAGCCCCCACAGGCCACTCAGTACAACACCGAGGCCTGCCATGCCACGGGTGATCAGCGAAGTGATTTTTTGCGTGCGAGTAACGGGTGCGAGTAAATCCTGCTGAGGCATCAACGGTGCCAACTCCTTGTTTTGTAGCCGGGTCAGCCGTCCTTGAGGAGCGGCGGGCTATTGCAGTAGAAATCCCTGGGATGCCAAGGCAGGCGTCAATTGTGGCATGTTGCCACTATCTAGTCATCGGCCCAGCCCTTTTTTACCGGACCACCCAAATCCCTGTGGGAGCGAGCTTGCTCGCGATGGGCCGCGCAGCGGTCCAAAAAAGTGATAGCCGCACAGCCCAACGCGAACAACATCACTCCTCACAGCAGACGGCATCTACTCAGGCGGATCAATCCGATCCAGCACCCGGTTTGCCGTGATCTCCGCCAACATCACGCTGTTGGAAATCCCCAGCAGGGCATTGCGCGATCCGCCGTCCAGATGATCGACCAACTGGTGCACCATCACATCGACCGAGGCCAGCGTCTCGACCAGATACACCATCAGGGTTTCGGTATCGACCTTGGGGTCCACGGTAAACAACGTGCCGGGTGTACGTGGAGTGGCTTTGATGTCGGAAATCGATGGGGATGTCGGATCGGTGTCCGGCGGGTTGGGGGTGACCTTGAACATGGCTGTCTCCGCTTCATGGTTGAAGCTGCCACGTTCGTTTCCAGACGAAGAGGTGGCAGCTGTGCGCAGGCTGGAAACCCGGGGAAACGGCAACCCGGTAGACCCGAAGGTCTCCCGCGCACAGCCGCCATAACGGAGTGCACACTTAAAAGCGCGCAAGCATAGGTTATGAAGGGCGCAGTTGCGCCATTTTCATTTCGGGGTTTCCAGACCCGACCACTGATGGGCAGTGGCGCGGAAACGATAGAGACCAGGGGCAGGGCGCACAAGCCGGCGGATTCTGGCGTAACCGTAGGCAACGACGCAAGGTGTTGTGGCTTTCTGGAAATACCCTACAACCTTTTTAAACATGCGCGCTTGCGGACATGAGCAACTGAGTATCGGCTTTCGTGTATCGCTGTGTATCAGGGCACGACATGCGCATACAGCCATACAAAACCATCACTTCACGGATACAGCCGGGATACACCACGGGGGCCAAATAGACCTGCCAGAACGAGATGCCCAACGCACCTCGCAACCAGGTTCATTAACCCTTGTGGTACGACCAATAGTGGTCCAGCCACGCCATTGATCCGGAGTATCAACATGTCTCGTATCCAGTCGAACAAAACCCGTATTGGCCTGCTCGCCGTTGCACTGGTCGGCGGTATCAACTTCGCTTCCACCGCGTTTTCCGCTGAAGCCTTGCCTCAAGGCTATCAACTGGCCTCTGCGGAGAAGACCAGCGAAGGCAAATGTGGCGAAGGCAAGTGCGGTGCCAACGAAGCCAGCGCGCAAAAGACCCAGGCCGAGGGCAAGTGCGGTGAAGGCAAGTGCGGCGATGCTTCTTTCGCCAGGACCGACGCCGATCATGACGGCCGCGTGTCGCTCAAGGAACTGCTGGCGGTGGCGCCCAAGGGCGCTGAGGAATTCAAGGCGATAGACACCAACGGCGACGGCTTCCTGTCCGAGGGTGAGACGTACAAGTACCGCACCAACCAGTTCATCTCCAACGGCAAGAAAGTACCGACCGAGCTGTACACCAAGTTGAGCCAGGCTAAAGACTGATCAGTCGCAATGAAAAAAACCTTCCTGCGTTGATGCGCAGGAAGGTTTTTTTGCGTGGGTAGTACTGGTTTGGTCGTCAGGCGCGAAATTGCACTGCACTTGACCACCGGTTGCATCGGATTTAACCAGCAGGCTTTGTGAGCATGACCGGCAGAGAGCGGCCAGAAGCGTTCGTTCTACGAACCAATCAAAGCAGCCAGTATTTTTTGACGTCTATCTCCATGTTAATGGGAATTCTACTCGCCTAGTAATCCCTTCCAACGGAAGACCTGCTGTGTCCGCTCAAATCTGGCGTCAGGCCCTTTGCATGAGAAGCGCCCGACTGAATTGCGTGATAGCAAACGGACAGTACTCTTCAGTAAGATCCATTAATAAGCAAGTCAACGGTGGGTTGCTTGAAAATGATGACGATGAATCAGAAGAGAAAAAAATGAAGCTCATCACGACAGCCATAGACCTAGAAACAAACCTTCAACGGCTTATCAAGAGCTACTCAAATATTTCCATTGGGGTCGCGTGGGCTTCAGCCTCAACGAAGCCCTACGAGCTTCTCTTGAAGCATAAGGACAAGATTCGGGTTGGAGTGATCGGAACCCACTTCTACCAGACCCACCCTGACGTGCTGGACAACTTCCTCCAGTCCAACACCGTCAAGTTCGTACTGCAACCCAAGGGCGTATTTCATCCAAAGGTGTATCTCTTCTGGAGTAACCATCAGTGGGAAGCCATCATTGGTAGCGCCAACTTCACCGCCGGTGCCCTACACGAGAACACCGAGCTTTGCACTCTTCTTTCCCATGAGGATGGCAATCACCTCAAGGACCTGCAAGCCCTTATAGAAGGCTATTCTGAGCGAGCCAAATCCATCACATCAATCGAAGCTGCTAACTACCGGAGAATCTGGAAGGCCAAGCAACCTGAGCTTCGCAAGCTGATGGATCACTACGGCGATAGGCCGCCGACCAAATCAGCTATCGAGTCCGAAGTGATGGGTATGGACTGGCCAACGTTCCTGGCTGAACTTAAGAAGGACAAGTTACATGGCTTCGATGACCGCTTGGATCTCTTGGACAAGATCCAAAAGGTTTTTGCAAGCGTGCCTCACTTCAAGGACGTTGATGCTCAAACTCGGCGTGCGATTGCAGGGATCCCAAACAAGGTAATGGAGCATGCAGCCTGGTTTGGCTCCATGAAGGGTGCGGGTGTATTCAAGAACGTAGTCATTGAAAGTCCTGAATTTCTATCGACTGCTCTAGACCAGATACCTTCCGCTGGTACTGTCACCAAGGATCAGTACCAGCGCTTCATTGCCGAATACTTGAAAGCCTTCCCAAATGGACGCGATGGCATAGGCACGGCAACCAGGTTGCTCAGCATGAGGCGACCAGACCAGTTCCTTTGTGTTGATAGTGCGAACCTCAGAAAGCTGGCCAAAGACGTTGGTATGACCAATTCCACACAGCTTGACTACGACCGCTATTGGGAAGAAGTCGTTGAGAGAATCATGAATGCACCGTGGTGGAAGTCAGCACCACCGAAATCAGGCAAAGAGCTCAAAGCCTGGAGGGCAAGAGCGGCCATGCTGGACGCTATCTTTTACGAACCAAAGTAAATATTGAGGTCGACGACGCCTTCAAGATGATCAAGCGAACTGACTAGACTAGCAACGGTTGCGTCTGCAGCCGTCGCTCTCAGCACCATCCGCTTTGGGTTGTGGATTCAACCGGTCATTGCAGCCCTTCGCGACAGGCAGCAATCGGCCAGATATTGACTGTGGAAACACGTGAAATCGGATATAAGGCAACTGCTGCTGATAGCGTCCTATAAGCCGAGAGCCGACCTACGGCTTTCTCTGATTGCCTAGCGTTAAGTTCCGAAGCTACGCAGGGGGAGCGTAGACGCCGTAAAGGCTGAGCTGTAGCTTAGCGAGCAAAGAAAAATCAAAAGAGGCACGACTGGGCCTGTGCCTTAGCTCACCTAGCGTGTTGCTAGGATTGAGCACGGGTTCAAGGCTTGCAGCAACGTGGGACGCAGGCGCTTGGATCGGTTATCGGCATTTTCGTAATACAGGAGTTTTTCAGTGGACATCGAGCGGCTACAAGTTGAAGGCGGATTTCTGGATGGTCTGGATCTTAGGTTTTCCGACGGTCTTAATGTAATCATCGGCGCGAGGGGCACTGGAAAGACTTCGGTAATCGAATTAATTAGATATGCATTTGCTGCTCGCAGCCACACCGTGGAAGCCAAAAACCGTTCGCTTGACCACGCGAGGGCAGTGCTGGACGGCGGAGAAGTGACCGTCGTGTTAAATAATTTAATCGATGACGTCACCGTTTCGCGCACTGCTGACGAAGATCAGCCACGCTCAACTGCTCGTTTCGTTGCGCCGATTGTACTCTCGCAAACTGAAGTCGAAACTCTAGGGCTCAGCGATGCGGGACGTCTGTCACTTATTGACGGATTTATCAACGGGCGTACGAGCATGGCTGCTAACGAAGCCTCTGTGATTAGTTCGATAAAAAGTATTTATAAAGAGGTATTAGCGGTCGAGACAGAGATCTCTTCATTATTAGATGAGGTCATTAAGGTACCGAGCTTAATATCGCAAGTGCAGGATTTTGAGCGGCAGCTTCGGGAGCTTCAGGGAGATTCGATTGAGGTAGCAAAAAAGCAAGAGGAATCTTCGCTTCTTACCGAAGAGCTTGCAGCCGCTTCCGCTCGTGAAGACATTGTGGCTCGTTTCGAAAATCATGCTTCCGAATGGAAAACGAAGTTAGATGCGCTGCTTTCTGAAAATTATGGTCCAGATGCATGGCTCGGCGAGCCAGATAAAGATCCAGTTAGTGACCTTCGCGGTGTATATGAGCTTGCCATTTCAAAAATTTTTGACGCTTCGAAAACCTTTGAACAGATTGAAGACGTGTCTAAATTGAGACGTGAAGAGATTTCCTCTAAACACTTTGACATGGAGCGTAAAGCTAGAATCTTACGACTGGAGCTTGATAAAGTTTCTGAAGGCACCGGAGCATTGAGTCGCAACATATCGATCATTAAAGCGCAGATTGCTCAAATTAATACCCGCGAAAGTTTATTGGGAGAACGTCGAAACAGATTGGAAGCGCTCCGCAAACGACGTGACGAGGCTGCAAGTGAGTTGGAAGACCTTCGACTTAAGCGTTACGCACTTAGATGCGAAGTGGCGAATGCCATTAATCAAGCGCTAACACCCTATATAAAAGTAGAAGTCGAACAGTCATCTCAGCTGGGGGAATATTCTAAGGCGCTTACTGATGCACTCAAGGGTAGTGGCATTAAATACAATGATCTGGCTTCAAAAATTTCAGAAAATATTAGTCCTCGAGAACTTGTTAAGGTCGTTGATAACGGTGGATTTGAAGATCTTTCAGATTTGGTGGATATACCGAAAGAGCGTGCAGCTAGGGTGGTAGCGCAGTTGCGGGAATTCGGCTTGGCTGACATATTGACTTGCGACGTTCAAGATGACGTTAGCATGAGCCTTCTCGACGGCGTGGACTACAAGGACGTTTCCGCTCTGTCAGCTGGTCAGCGGTGTACAGTTATTCTATCTATTGTTTTGCAACACTCTGAAAGAGTTTTGATAATTGATCAGCCGGAAGATCATTTAGATAACGCCTTCGTGACTAAAACAATAATAAAAACTCTGAACAATCGAAAGGGACGGGGGCAGATCATTTTGTCTACGCACAATGCCAACATCCCTGTATTAGGTGAGGCGGACTTAATCATTGAATTGACGTCTGATGGCAGAAACGGCTTTGTCCAAGTCAATAAGCCCTTAACCCATCCAGAGGCAGTTAACGCTATTACTACTGTAATGGAGGGGGGGCTGAAGCGTTCGCTACCCGTGCAAAATTTTATCAAGAAAACTCATTGTGATGACGCGAGAGCAGGCGACTGCTTCCCTTTTCAGCAACTCAGTTGATGAAAGGCTGGAAGCCGCTCGCTACTTTTCCAGGGCCGCAGAAGTTACTGACGCTTCTATGCTCTTGCGGGCGCTTGCGAAGGAGAACGCTCGATGGGTAAAGCGCGCACTTGAGCGAGCTATGGATCGGATTCAGGTTGGTCCACCAAAGCAAGATGTAGCGACCATTGAAGAACCCGTTATTGAACACGATTCTGAACGGTTGGTTAAAGATCTGCGAGCACAGGCTGTAGATGAGGTTTCTCGAACCATTCTGCATGAATTCGCTCCGCTTATTGGATCTCTGCGGCTCGTGGCAGAAATGGAAGTTGATGCATACGAAACATCTAGGACCAAACACTGCGTAGAGCGTTTAAACGGCTTATTAGAAGCGGTGGGGAACCTGAAAAAGGCGGCATCTACGCCTTCATACAGCGAGTTTGATCTGTCAGAGCTAGTTGCTGAATGTGTAGCAGTTCTAAATATTTCGAACGAAGAAATAGTTTTACGGGTTGCTGGTATAAAGCCTTACATGGTTCAGGCCGATCGCGACTCCCTGGGTTTAGCTATCGACAATGGAATTAGAAATGCTGTTGAAGCGGTTAGAGATTTTTCAACACTTGACCCAGCAGAGATTCTAATAAACTGGGGGCCTGCCGGCTCTGAAAATTGGCTTGCAGTTCTTGATTGCGGAGCGGGTTTTTCAGGAAATCCTGAAGAAGCTTTTAAGCTTGGTGTCTCAAATAAGGATGAACACTTTGGTTACGGGCTAACCACAGCTCAGCTGTCGATGCGCTCAATGGAAGGCGATGTTTTTGTCTCAAACAAAGCCGAGGGTGGAGCAAGATTTGAATTGAGGTGGTATCGGGATTATGCAAATATTGTTCGTTGAGGATAATTTCTCTTACGCAGATACACTGGTTTCAGTAGTGAACGAGAAATTTCCCGGGGTGTCATGGGATGTAATCGATAACTCAGGTTCGGCTGAGGAGCTACTAGCGCATAATTTTTACGACCTAGTGATTCTTGACCTTTGTATGCCGAGCATCCCGTCTGGGCTTGAGAAGAACGTTGAGAATGGTCAGAAGCTATTTTATTTGATTCAGCAACTTATGCCGGGAACGCCAATCTATATTCTTACCGGCTCGGACCTGGACAGCTTTGCCACAGGGCTTTCACGACATGGAGAGAGGGTTAGACTCTGGGGGGCTGAAAAAGAGTTTCCAACCGTATTGTATTTTAGAAAAAATAAGACGCCTGAACTTATTGAAGAATTATCGGGCGTTTACCATGAGATCTTATCTGTAAACTCTATTCCCATTAACACCAGGGGCAAGGCAATAGTATTTGCCAAAGGGCAAGAGCGAGCCCTAAAAACATTTGTCAGAAGTATGGGGGGGGTTGATGGGGTTTACTACCCCTTAAGTGGTTTGTCTGGCTCTTTGGTTGGTCGAATAGAGGTTCGAGATGTTCGGCTGAATATTATTGGGGCGTTCGTCGCCAAGCTTGGACTTACTTCAAAGATTCAGAAGGAAAATGAGTCGTACGCACGCCATGTTAGACTTATGGCTATCAACACATTCACTCCGTTGTTATCTGGGATAGATAAAGGCTTGAAGGAATATAGTGCAATATTTTATACACTGGCTGAAGGTTACAAGGAAACTTTGTTCGAAGTTGTGCGTCGCGATACTATAGCTGCGGTCGGGGTAATCCAGCAAGTCCGGGCTAGTTTGGAGCGGTGGAGTGCTGTTCGAGAGGTTTCAAGAGTATCCGTTGGTGAAATACGAAAGGCGAAGCTTACTGATGAAAGTTTTGATGCGCTAATCGAGCAATACGATTTAGAAGAATTACGAGAAATTGAAAGCATTCATGTAAGTGCTTCCTCTTCTTGTATTCATGGGGATTTGCATGGTGGAAATATTCTGGTAAACCGCGCTGGAACGCCTGTTTTAATTGACTTTGGTGACGTGGGTTTTGGCTATACAGGATTAGATCCTATAACTTTGGAAATGAGTCTTATTTTTCATCCTGATTGCGTATCATCTGGAGTGTCGCAAGAAATGCGATCTTTTCTGGTGCATTGGCCGGTAATTGATGGGTACTGCCAAAATAATCCATTTGGCAATATTGTTAAATATTGTCGAGATTGGGCTTATGACATAAGCGGAGATGATCGATCTGTTTTGGCCGCCGGTTACGCTTTCGCAATAAGACAACTGAAATATGATACTGTGAACTCCGATGAGACTATCGCGCTTATAGTACGTATCGCTAATGCATTAAAGGAAGGGGGGCGATAAGGTATAATGGCCTAGTGCTGTTCATGTTTCTGCTTTAAGGGCTGTTCATAAAGCGCTGATTATTGCTCATAGTAAATCACCTCCACTTTCGTTCTCGCGTCCAAGGTCTGCTAATGGCCGAGCTGCCTCACACGAAAGGCAGCTATGGGTCGAATAGCGCCCACCATTCGTTATGACTGATTCACCCTCGTCCTCCCTCAACGTGGAGGGCGAGCCATGAAAACTATAGCTAGATACAGCCATCAGCCTTGGAACAAAGTAAAACTTGTCGGGCAGAAAGCCCCGCTCCCAGTCAGAGATGGCCATTCGGGTCAGACTCCAGCTCGCGGAGAAGACACGTGATTTGGCGCTCTTCAACTTGGCCATCGACAGCAAGCTACGTGCCTGTGACTTAACCAAGCTGCGAGTTCGAGACATCGCCCATGGGGAGCATGCTTCGTCACGGGCCATCGTGATGCAGCAGAAAACTCAGCACCCAGTGCAATTTGAAATCACGGAGCAAACTCGAACGGTTCTGGAGGCGTGGATGCATCAGGCGCACCTACGCAGCGAGGACTTCTTGTTTCTAACTCGATTGCATGCTTCAGACCATCTTTCCACCAGGCAATACGCTCGAATAGTCAAAGCGTGGGTGACAGTCATTGGCCTGGGCCCAACCATGTATACGGTACTCACACACTACGGCGAACCAGAGCATCGCTGATCTATCGCAGGACGAAAAACCTGAAAGCTGTCCAGCTTCTGCTTGGGTAGCGTTGAAGGTTTCAAACGGCGTGATCTTTTATGATTCGCACCATTCGAGGTCAAGCTTTTTTGTATTTTTTGCGGGAAACTCAGGGCTCATAGCAACTCTAGTCGCCGACAATTTTTGCGTTCAATCCCATTGCTACTACTTCAAATACTGTTCTAGAGGAAAGAAATTCCCTGATAGCTTTTGTGACTCAGCAATTTTAACCAAGCAGATATAGAACCCCATAAGAGCGCCGCTCTCGCTATTACCCGTTGAATAGTGAACGTTTCCATGAACCTTTCTAATGAAGAACCCGTTATTCTTCACCAAATAATACCCTCTGTCTAAAACAGCGATGATGTCAGGCATATCATCCAGGTCGACATTGTTTCCAGTCATGTATTGATAAAGCGAATCTCGTAGCGTCTTTTCTTCAGGCCCCCGAAAGGCAAATATTATGAATGGAGTTTTTTTCATAGTCGCACACATACCTGTGATTTGCTCAGCTATGTTCCCCACGTGAGCGGGAATATTCCGCTGCATCAGGTAACCATCATCGATGCCTACTGGATTAATTCGAATCAAACTCTTTGATTTGACGCAAGCGTCTAGTGTGGTCTTAAGATTTGAACTTCCTTCAATCATTGAGCCAGTGCTTAATGACGATTTACATTCGATTAATGCTAGCGCTGAATCGACAGGGATCATATCCTGATCTTTTCCAAAGTTCAGCTTCAAGGAATGCTTAGAGTATATAATGATATCTGCTTGATTCGAGACGTTGTCCTTAGAGTCGAAAATTTGCCCTGTCGTAAACTCTAAATTGCTAGGTAGGTTTGCAATTAAAAACTCTGTTACTACAATCTCCCGAGCACTTCCTTTGCTACTCCCGTGCGTCGTTAAGGACGAAACGTTAAACTTTGAAGTCAAAAGCCCCGTAGAGTTTGTTAAGTGCCGTTGGATTAACTTCATGAATTTCCGTCCATTTTAGATAATTCACATTTTTCGGAGGCAGGCGGGAAGCTCAGTTACAATTTATTAAAACTCCCGCAATCAGCAAGCTTTCGTCAGATTAAAATAACAAATTAACCAGCAGGTGCTAATTGTTTTAATCAATGAGTCGTATCCTCGTGACCTGCCGCAAGCCATTTTGCAAAATATCATATAAGTCTGCTCTAAATGTCTGCTTCTGGCCGATTTCAGCCTGGTGTCGAACGTCTGCAAAGGGTCGTTTAGTGCCCTTGGCGAAAGCCATGAGCAGACAGCTCCCACACGGATCAGTAGGCTCATCTCTAGGTATCGGGGTGTCCAGAAAAGCTGTACGTATCACGGCCCTATTGCAGCGAGTTCGAATTGGCCATACCCTATCGTTGGTTTTGGAAGCCCCAGCCTCCCCCATTGCACGCCAGTGCACGGTTAATGCCTTCCCACCCTCCGCATCGCGGGGGCGCGACACACTCATGCTAGGCCCTAAATCAACTCGATCTAGTGTCTGTAATAGGGGGAACCAGATGCATATGGGTCGATTATCTGGTGCCTCGTATGTCCGCGCTCTCTTCAAACGATGTAAAACTGCTGTCGCAGATCCTCCACTCCACATCAAAAACTCTGGGCCGTCCCAGTAAACTCGCGGCTACGCGTGAAATGCTCAGCAGGCTGCTCGGCTACAATGACTGGAATGGGGCATGCGCAATGTTGCCCAACAACACGTCCAACAATACCCATGTTGGCATCGCCTTGCTCGAGGTGCCGTCCGTACCACCGAAGACGTTCATAGTCACCGGCAATGATGCTCCATGGCAGCTGTCTGATACGGTGCGCAAGCACCTGACCAAGCATTCCTTGAACCCGGCAGGTTTCACCGTGCCCAGTTGCTCGAGGTCAGACCCGGAAGGTGATTCGAAACCACGATACTGGAGTTTTGTGGTCGCGCAGACACCTGGGAGCAGCACAGAGCACAGAGTGCCATTTGGTCCGCACACGCCCGATTACAGCCGCCTGGATCACACCCCCACCGTGATGACATTTGCCAATGCACAGGGTCGCGTCGACTTCACGCTCACAGTCTGGTGCATCACCCTGCATCCTGGCACCGGCACGGCGACGAACTTCACCGGCGCGACGTCAATGCCGCTGTCCCACACACTCATTGAATCAATCACCGGCCGCGCACCTGATCTTCGCCAGGCCTATTGCTTGGTCAACAGCCGGCAAGGCGGATTTGCCTACGCGATCGTTAGGTGCAATGAGAGGGGAAGCGAGCTGGAAATCGTCAAGCATCTTCCCCACATGTCGGACGACGAGGCTTGGGCACAAGTGGCGCCGTACAACAATGTACTAGGCCTATCTCTTCTGGATGTAGCAGACATCACCGACGCATGCATTAGCGCGGACAATGATGATATCGGGGAGACCTGGTGACGGGCGTTGCGTAATTGCACCAGTCTGGCGAGCCTGTTGGGTCAATATTGACCACCTATTGCATCTGACTTGGACGGTCCCAGCCAATGGTGACCGTCAGGAGCCGGCCCAATTCAGTCGATGCTCACCGGCAACTTTTGGCCGTTTTCTGCCGGTCATAGCCATAAAACACGGCAGTCAATCCCATACAAATACCTGCCCAGCTCAAACGCAATCAGGTGAGCAAGCCTATGCAACCCCCCATCAAGCCTTAACCCACCGCTGCCGACTCCAACTACTCAACCCATCAACCGCAAACACCAGCACCAACATCGCCAAAATCACCGTACTGGCCTGCGCCTCCTGGAACAAACTGAGGCTGACATACAGCATCTGCCCCAAACCGCCGGCACCGACAAAACCGAGCACGCTGGCCATGCGGATGTTGTTTTCCCAGCGGTACAGGATGTACGCCAGCAGCTGTGGAAACAGGTTGGGCAGGGTGCCGTAACAGAAGGCCCAGACGACGTTGCCGCCCTGCAAGCGGATGGCTTCGGCCGGTTGCGGTGGGGTGTTTTCCAGGGCTTCGGCGAACAGGCGGCCGAGTACGCCGGTGGTGTGCATGGCCAGTGCCAGGGTACCGGCGTTCGGGCCGAGTCCGGCGGCCAGCACCATCAGTGCGGCCCACACCAGTTCCGGAATGGCGCGAAGGGCGTTGAGCACTAGGCGCGATGCGCTCTGCAACGGCCAACCGAAACGCCCGGCCGCTGGCAGTGCCAACAGCATGCCGAACACGGCGGCGAGCAGGGTGCCGAGGGCCGACATGGCCATGGTTTCCACGGCGCCACGGCCGATGGCTTGCAGATGGCCGGTGCTCAGGTCCGGGCTGAGAAAGCGCAGCACGTAGGCGCCCATCTGCTTCAGGTTACCGCTGCCGGTCAGCTCGCCGAGCTCGATGCCCAGATAGCGGAACGAAGCGACGACCGCTGCGCCGATGCCCAGGATCAGCAGCAGGTTGACCAGGCGATTCATGCGAACCTCCAGCGCAGCAGGCGGCTGATCTGGTCGGCGAAGAGCACCAACAGGAGAAAGGTCAGCAACATGCTCGCCACTTCACCGCCGGCGAACATGCGCAACGACAAGTCGATCTGCTGGCCCAGCCCGCCGGCGCCGACGAAGCCCATCACCACGGACGCGCGGATCGCGCATTCCCAGCGGTACACGGTGTACGACAGCAATTCCGCGCCGACATTGGGCAGGATGCCGTAGCAGAAGGCCGCCAGCCGGCCACTGCCGGATTGCAATAATGAGTGGACGGGGCGCTGGTCGACCGACTCGAAGATTTCCGCGTAGACCTTGCCCAGCATGCCGCTGTAGGTGATGGCAATGGCCAGCACCCCGGCCGTCGGGCCAAGTCCGACGGCGCGCACGAACAACAGGGCCCAGACGATTTCCGGCACGCTGCGCAGGAAAATCAGCAGCCCGCGCACCGGCCAGCGCAACAGCCGGCCCAAGGCGCTCGGGCGACCGCTGCGCGAGGCGGCCGACAGCGACAGCGCCCGGCTGGCCAGCAGGCTGGCGGGCACGGCCAGCAGCAAGGCCAGGGCCATGCCGGCGGTGGCGATGGCCAGTGTCTGCAGCGTGGCTTGCCACAGCAACTGGAGGAATTCTTCGCCATGGGCGGGTGGCCAGAAGGCTGAAACAAAACGGCCCATCTCACTCTGGCTGTCGGCCTTGAGCAGCACACCCAGGTCCAGTTCGCTGAAGTGGATGCCGGGCCACAGCAGGGCAAGCGCCAACAGACTGAGCAACAGACGGGGCAGGGTGGCCGGGTCTCGCCTATCACGCGTCAGCATCGGGGAATCTGCACACTCAAGGGCACCACCGGGACGGGCGGCGATTGCAGTTGCTCGTTGGCGTAGAGCTTGTCGAGCAGCGCGTGGTCGACGTCGCTGGCGGGCAGGTCGAACAGGACCTGGCCGTCGCGCAGGCCGATGATGCGCGAGAAGTGCGTCAGGGCCAGATCCACGGCATGCAGGCTGGCGACCAGTGTCACCTTGTGTTCCCGTGCGTGGCGGCAGAGGATCGACAGGGTGTGCCCGGCCAGTACGGGGTCCATCGCCGACACCGGCTCATCGGCCAGCAGCACTTCGGGGGCCTGGTACAGCACGCGGGCAATGCCCACGCGCTGCAGTTGGCCACCGGACAATTGCTGGCACTGGGCGAACAGCTTGTCACTGAGGTCCAGCTTGAGCAGTGCCGCCCGCGCGCCTGGAACATCCACCGGATGCAGCAGGCTCAACAGGCTTTTGGCGAACCCCCATTGCCCCAGCTTTCCGGCCAGCACCGCCGTGACCACCCGTTGCCGCGGTGGCAGTGGCGGCGCCTGATGGACCAGGCCGATGCGTGCGCGCAAGCGCTGGCGCTGGCGGGCGCCGAGCTGCCAGGCGTGCTCGCCGAGCACCTCGACCGTGCCGCTGCCGGGGCGCAGGGCGGTCGCCAGCAGGTTGAGCAGGCTCGACTTGCCGGCACCGGACGGCCCGATGATGGCGACCTGCTCACCGGCAGCGATGTGCAGGTCGACCTCATGCAGCGCACGCACGCCATTGCCGTGGGTGAGGCTGACCCGGTTCAGATGCAATGTCATTTCAGCAGGTCGGCAGCGCGCGCGGCTTCCTCGATGCCCTTGTAGTTCTCAGGCTTGGTCTCGATGAAGCGGCTGGCGGCCTGCAGGTCCAGAATGGCTTTTTGCTCCGGGTTGGCCGGGTCGAGCGCGAGCAAGGCTACCTTGATCTTGTTGGCGAGGGCCGGGTCGAGGGTACCGCGCACGGTCCAGTTGTAATCGAAATAGGCTGGCGTGGTGGCGAAGACCTTGACCTTGTCGGTGTCGACCTTGCCGGCCTTGACCAGTTTTTCCCAGACGCTGGCATTGAGCACGCCGGCGTCCACCTTGCCGGCCTGAACCCAGGCGACCGTGGCGTCGTGGGCGCCGGAGTAGCCGACACGGCTGAAGTAGGTTTCCGGCTTGATGCCGTCCTTGAGCATGAAATAACGCGGCATCAGGCTGCCGGAAGTGGAAGACACCGAACCGAAGGCAAAGGACTTGCCCTTGAGGTCGGCCAGCGACTTGACGGCCGGGTCGGCGGTGATGAACTTGCTGGTGAACTGGGCATCCTGCTCACGCTGTACCAATGGAATGGCATTGCCGGTTTTCAGTCGCGCCTGCACGAACGTGAAGCCACCCAGCCAGGCCATGTCGATGCGGTCAGTGGCCAGGGCCTCGACCACCGCCGGGTAGTCGGAAACCGGCACGAACTCGACTTTCATGCCCAGCTGCTGCTCTAGATATTCGCCCAGTGGCTTGAACTTTCGCAGCAATTCGGTCGGGGCTTCGTCAGGAATGGCGCTGACCTTGAGGGTGTCGGCAGCCTGTGCCAGCAGGGCGGAAAAGGATAGGGTCAGGCCGACGGCCAATGCCAGGGTACGTTTGAGCATGGAAGTTCTCCGGTTCAATAGCGGAAAAATGTCGATGCGCCCCGCACAAGCTGATTGCTGCACGACGCTTCGTGAGGGTAGACGAAAACGCCGCGATTATAGGGACTCTTGCTTGCCAGACCAGCAAAACCTGTAGGAGCGAGCTCGCTCGCGATGGTCGTTAACGATGCCGCGTGTTTACTGACTAAGCGCGGCGTTCTTGAGTCCATCGCGAGCAAGCTCGCTCCTACAGGTACGGGTACAGGTACGGGTACAGGTACAGGTACAGGTACAGGTACAGCGTTTACGGTGTGCCACCATTCAGGTGATTTACATCCTTGCCAACGCCTGCGCCAGATCGGCCCGCAAGTCCTCGACATCCTCGACACCCACCGACAACCGCACCAACCCGTCGCCAATCCCCAGTTCCGCGCGGGTGTCGGCGGGGATGGTGGCGTGGGTCATGATCGCCGGGTGTTCGATCAGGCTTTCCACGCCGCCCAGGCTCTCGGCCAGGGCGAAGATCTTCACGCTCTCGAGGAAGCGTTTGGTGCCCGCCAGGTCGCTCTTGATATCGAGGGAAATCATCCCGCCGAAACCGCGCATTTGCCGTTGCGCCAGTTCGTGCTGTGGGTGTGACGGCAGGCCGGGGTAGTAAACCCGTGAGACTTGCGGTTGGCGTTCCAGCCACTGCGCCAGGTCCAGCGCGTTACTGCAATGACGCTCCATGCGCAATGCCAGGGTCTTTACGCCGCGCAGGGTGAGGAACGCATCGAACGGGCCGGCGATGGCGCCGACGGCGTTTTGCAGGAAGCCCAGGCGCTCGGCCAGTTCGGCGTTCTGCCCGACCACGGCGATGCCGCCGATCACGTCGGAGTGGCCGTTCAGGTATTTGGTGGTCGAGTGCAGCACGATGTCGAAACCCAGTTCCAGCGGGCGCTGGATCCACGGGCTGGCAAAGGTGTTGTCGGCCACGCAGATGATGCCGCGCGCGCGGCAGGTGCGGGCGATGGCGGCCAGGTCGGTGAGGCGCAAAAGCGGATTGCTCGGGGTCTCGACCATGACCATCCGGGTGTCGTCCTGCAGGGACGCCTCGAACGCCGCCAGGTCGGTCAGGTCGACGAAGCTGAAGCGGTGCCCGGCGCTGCGCTGGCGCACCTTGTCGAACAGGCGGAAGGTGCCGCCGTAAAGGTCGTTGCCGGAGACGATGTGCGAGCCGGCGTCGAGCAGTTCCAGCACCGTGGAAATGGTCGCCAGGCCCGAGGCGAACGCAAAGGCCCGGGTGCCGCCTTCCAGGTCGGCCACGCAGCGTTCCAGCGCCCAGCGCGTCGGGTTGTGCGAACGCCCGTAGTCGAGGCCTTTGTGCACCCCGGGGCTCTGCTGCAGGTAGGTGGAGTTGGCATAGATCGGCGGCATCAACGCCCCGGTCGACGGGTCCGGCGTTTGCCCGGCATGGATCACGCGGGTGGCGAAGCCGCGCGGCGGGGCGTTTTCATCGTGCTGACTCATGGCAGGGATCTCCGCAGGTGGTTGAGCATGTCGGTTCGGGTAATCAGGCCGTGGAATCCCGAGGCATCCTGAATGATCGCCACCAGCCCACGGCCCAGCTCTGCCTCCAGATCAGCCAGCGTGGCGTCGGGGGACAGGGTTTGCAGCTTGTCGGTCATGGCGCTGGCCACGGCTTTACGGAAGTGCGCAACGTCTTCATGCACCCCCAGCAGGATGTCGGACTCGTCGATCACGCCCACCAGTTGCTTGCCGTTCACCAGCACCGGCAGTTGCGACACATCCGCCAGGCGCATGCGCTGGAAGGCGGTGAGCAGGGTGTCGTCGGGGCCGACGCTGATCACCCGGCCGTCCTCGAAGCGCCGCGCGATCAGGTCGCGCAAGTCACCGTATTGCTTGCGTTGCAGCAGGCCCTGATCGTTCATCCACTGGTCGTTGTAGATCTTCGACAGGTAACGCGTACCGGTGTCGCAGACGAAACTCACCACCCGTTTCGGCGTGGTCTGTTCGCGGCAGTAACGCAGTGCGGCGGCCAGCAGGGTGCCGGTCGAGGAACCGCCGAGAATGCCTTCGGCGCGCAGCAGTTGGCGGGCATGGTCGAAGCTTTCTTCATCGCTGATCGAATAGGCGTGGCGCACGCTGGACAGGTCGGCAATAGACGGAATGAAGTCCTCGCCTATGCCTTCCACCGCCCACGAACCGGGGGTGCCGAGGGTGCCGCTGCGGCTGTACTCGGCCATCACCGAACCGACCGGGTCGGCCAGGACCATTTCCAGGTCCGGCTGCACGCGTTGGAAAAAGCGCGTCAGCCCGGTCAGGGTCCCGGCGGAACCGACGCCGACGACGATGGCGTCCAGATCATGCTGGGTCTGCGCCCAGATCTCCGGCGCGGTGCTGTATTCGTGGGCCAGCGGGTTGGCCGGGTTGTTGAACTGGTCGGCGAAGAACGCATCGGGAATATCCGCGGCCAGCCGCGCCGCGACGTCCTGGTAGTACTCGGGATGGCCCTTGCCGACATCGGAGCGGGTGATGTGCACCTCGGCGCCCATGGCCTTGAGGTGCAGGACCTTCTCGGTGGACATCTTGTCCGGCACCACCAGCACCACCCGGTAACCTTTGGCGCGGCCGACCAGGGCCAGGCCGAGGCCGGTGTTGCCGGCGGTGGCTTCGACGATGGTGCCACCGGGGCGCAGGCGGCCATCGCGTTCGGCGGCATCGATCATCGCCAGACCGATGCGGTCCTTGATCGAACCGCCGGGGTTCTGGGATTCGAGTTTGAGAAACAGCGTGCACGGGCCGGTATCGAACCGGCTGACCCGTACCAGGGGTGTATTGCCGATCAGTTCGAGCACGGCAGGGCGGGAGTTGTCAGGCATGTCGTCACTTCCTTGCGCAAATACGCACTGGGTGGACAGTGGCCTGCGATGTGCCATCAGGCATCGATCGCAGGCATTGCATCGCTAGGACCATAGGCCGGGATCGGGCCCGCCGCAACCTCATGTAGCCAGCCGGTTGCCTCGACGCTTTTTCCTCGCCAGCGACCACAAAAAACATAATTTCGCTATTTCCCGGCTCCGAACAGAATGCGGCCAACACCCTGACACCGATAGCCGCAGCAGAAGAACAACAGTGATCAGAATCGAGGCGGCAGCCATGACCGACCTGAATCAAACCACCTTTCAGAAGTGCACAGCCATGACAGTTGATAAAACCGAAATTGATACGCTTGTTGTTGGCGCCGGCCAGGCCGGCGTGGCCATGAGTGAACACCTGAGCAAGCTGGGTGTGCCCCACCTCGTGCTGGAGCGCAACCGTATCGCCGAAGCCTGGCGCACCGGCCGCTGGGATTCGCTGGTGGCCAACGGTCCTGCCTGGCACGACCGCTTTCCGGGCCTGGAATTCGACGGCCTGGACCCGGATGCCTTCGCCGGAAAAGAGCAGGTGGCTCAGTACTTCGAAGCTTATGCCCGCAAGTTCAATGCACCGATCCGCACGGGCGTTGACGTGAAGAAAGTAGAGCGTAATGCCGATCGTCCGGGTTTCACCGTTGAAACCTCTGATGGCGTGATCGAGGCCCGCCACGTGGTGGTCGCCACCGGCCCGTTCCAGCGTCCGGCCATTCCGCCGATTGCTCCGCAAATCGCTGGTATCAGCCAGATTCACTCCGCCCAATACTACAACCCGCAGCAACTGGCCGAAGGCGCCGTATTGGTGGTGGGCGCCGGTTCGTCGGGCGTGCAGATCGCCGATGAGCTGCAACGCTCCGGCAAACAGGTCTACCTGTCGGTCGGCGCCCACGATCGTCCGCCGCGTGCCTATCGCAACCGCGATTTCTGCTGGTGGCTGGGGGTACTCGGCGAGTGGGATGCCGAGGCCATGCAACCGGGCAAGGAGCACGTGACCATCGCCGTGAGCGGTGCCCGTGGCGGCCACACCGTGGACTTCCGCCGGCTGGCCCATCAGGGCATGACCCTGGTGGGCCTGACCCAAGCGTTCAACGGCGCGGTGGTGAGCTTTGAAAATAACCTCGCCGACAACATCCGGCGCGGCGATGAAAACTACCTCGCGCTGCTCGACAAGGCCGACGCCTATATCGAACGCAACGGCCTGGACCTGCCGCTGGAACCCGAAGCCCGCGCCATGCTGGCCGATCCGGACTGCGTGACCAACCCGATCCTGGAACTGGATCTGCTCAAGGCAGGCGTGACCACGATCATCTGGGCCACCGGTTACTCCACCGATTACAGCTGGCTGAAGGTCGATGCCTTCAAGGAAAACGGCAAACCGCAGCATCAGCGCGGGGTGTCGGCCGAGCCCGGCGTGTATTTCGTCGGTTTGCCTTGGCAGTCCCGTCGTGGCTCCGCGTTCATCTGGGGCGTTTGGCACGACGCCAAGCACATCGCCGACCACATCGTTAAACAGCACACCTATTTCAACTATCGGGATGCGAGCCAGCGTCAAGCCGACGCCGCCCGTGCATCTCTTCAAAAAGCCAGCCTCATGGGAGTTCGTTAATGCCTACTCATACCCGCATCCGCATGTTCAACACCAAAGACACCTACCCGAACCAGACGCTCGACAACGACCTGTGCCAGGCCGTGCGCGCCGGCAACACCGTGTATGTCCGTGGCCAGGTCGGCACCGATTTCAACGGCCAACTGGTGGGCCTCGGTGATCCGCGCGCCCAGGCCGAACAGGCCATGCGCAACGTCAAGCAACTGCTCGAAGAGGCCGGCAGCGACCTGAGCCACATCGTCAAGACCACCACTTACCTGATCGACCCGCGCTATCGCGAGCCGGTGTACCAGGAAGTCGGCAAGTGGCTCAAGGGTGTGTTCCCGATTTCCACGGGCCTGGTGGTCAGCGCCCTCGGCCAGCCGCAGTGGCTGATGGAAATCGATGTGATCGCTGTCATCCCTGAATAAGGAATTCGCCATGACCTTTTCCATCGTTGGTCGCTGCGCCGAGACCGGCCAGCTGGGCATTGCCATCAGCTCTTCGAGCATTGCCGTCGGCGCGCGTTGTCCCTGGCTGCGGGCCGGTGTCGGCGCGGTGTCGAGCCAGAACATCACGCTGCCGGCCCTCGGCCCGCAGATCCTCGATGAACTGGCCAACGGCTCGGCGCCGCCCCAGGCGCTGGACCACTCCTTGACCCGCAATGGCTACAGCCAGTACCGCCAGGTGGCGGTGGTCGACGCCCAGGGACGCACGGCGGTGTTCAGCGGCAACCATGCGCTGGGCATCAACAACGCCCTGGCCGGCGACCAATGCGTGGCGGCTGGCAACCTGCTGGCCAACAGCGGGGTGATCGAGGCGATGGTCGCGGCGTTCGAAAACAGCGAAGGCTGCCTCGCCACCCGCCTGATGAACGCCTTGCAGGCCGGGCAGGATGCGGGGGGCGAAGCCGGTGCAGTGCACTCGGCGGCGTTGTCGGTGGTCGGTGACCTGACCTGGCCGATTGTCGACCTGCGGGTGGATTGGGCCGATGAAAACCCGATCGGCGAGCTGGGCAAACTGTGGGCTGCCTATGAGCCGCAATTGCAGGACTACCTGACCCGTGCCCTCAATCCGACCCTGGCTCCGAGCTATGGAGTGCCCGGCGATGAGTGAGTTGCGCAGCCGCGCCATGCTCGCGCGATTGATCGGGTTCGCCACGGTCAGCCGCGATTCGAACCTGGCGCTGATCGAGTTCGTGCGGGACTACCTGCACGGACTGGGCGTGGATTGCGAACTGATCTACAACGCCGAGCGGACCAAGGCCAATCTGTTGGCCACGGTCGGCCCGCGCGTGGCCGGCGGCATCGTGCTGTCCGGACATACCGATGTGGTACCGGTGGACGGTCAGGCCTGGACGGTCGAGCCGTTCTGCCTGAGCGAGGCGCACGGCAAGCTTTACGGACGCGGCACCGCGGACATGAAGGGCTATCTGGCTTCTGTGTTGGCGGCCGTGCCGATGTTTCTGCAAAGCCCTTTGAAGCGCCCGGTGCACCTGGCGTTCTCCTACGACGAGGAGGTCGGTTGCCTTGGCGTGCGCGGGTTGCTGGAAGTGCTGCCGCAACGCATCCCGGCACCGGCGTTGTGCCTGATCGGCGAGCCGACCGGGCTCAAGCCGGTGCTCGGCCACAAGGGCAAGCTGGCGATGCGTTGCCACGTGCGCGGCGCAGCCTGTCATTCGGCCTACGCGCCTTATGGGGTCAATGCCATCGAGCAGGCCGCGCGCCTGATCGGTCGGCTGGGTGAAATCGGCACGCGCCTGGCTGAACCGCAGCATCACGACGAGCGCTTCGATCCGGCGTATTCGACGGTGCAGGTGGGTGTGATTTCCGGCGGGACGGCGTTGAACATCGTGCCGCAGAACTGCCGCTTTGATTTCGAAGTGCGCGCCTTGCCGGACTTTGCTCCGGAAGCGGTCGCCGATGAGCTGCAAAACTACGCCGAGCAAACCTTGCTACCGGCGATGCAGGCGGTGAAGGCCGACACATCAATTCGTTTTGAAAAGCTTTCGGCCTATCCCGGCCTGGCCACACCCACCGACAGCGCAGCTGCCCGGCTGATTGCCGAGCTGTGCGGCAGCGATGATTTCAGCACCGTGGCCTTTGGCACCGAAGGCGGGCTGTTCGATCAGGCCGGCATACCGTCGGTGGTCTGCGGTCCCGGCAGCATGGACCAGGGGCACAAGCCCGATGAATTTGTCAGCGTCGAACAGATGGCGGCCTGTGACCGCCTGATGGATCGCCTGGCGGCTTACTTGAGTGAATCCGAACACCCATAACAACAAAGGGCCATTCAGGCCCGAGGAAGCGATCCATGTCCAGATCCTTGCGTTGCAGTGTTCCGTTTGCCCTGGCGTTGTTGAGTGCCAGTGTGTGGGCGGCCCCCCAGGACCTCACCGTGATTTCCTTCGGTGGTGCTACCAAGCAGGCCCAGGATAAGGCCTACTTCCAGCCCTTCAATGCCAGCGGCGCGGGCAACATCATCGCCGGTGAGTACAACGGCGAGCTGTCGAAAATCAAGGCCATGGTCTCGGCCGGTCACACCAGCTGGGACGTGGTGGAAGTCGAAAGCCCCGAGTTGTTGCGCGGCTGCGAGGAGGGTTTGTTCGAGAAGCTCGATGCAGGACGCTTCGGTGATTCGGCGAACTTCGTGCCGGGTGCGCTGACCGAATGCGGGGTGGCCACTTATGTCTGGTCGATGGTCATGGCCTATGACCAGAGCAAGCAGGCCAAGGCGCCGCAATCCTGGGCGGACTTCTGGAATGTCGCCGACTTCCCGGGCAAGCGCGGCCTGCGCAAGAGCGCCAAGTACACCCTGGAAATCGCCTTGCTGGCCGACGGCGTCAAGGCTGACGATGTGTACAAGGTCTTGAACACCCCGCAAGGCGTGACGCGGGCCTTTGCCAAGCTCGACCAGATCAAGCCGAACATTCAGTGGTGGGAGGCGGGCGCACAACCGGCGCAATGGCTGGTGGCCGGGGACGTGGTGATGAGCGCGGCCTACAACGGCCGAATTGCCTCGGCGCAAAAGGAAGGCATGAAGCTGAGCATCGTCTGGCCGCAGAGCCTGTACGACCCGGAATACTGGGCGGTGGTCAAGGGCACGCCGAACAAGGCATTGGCCGAAAACTTCATTGCATTTGCCAGCCAGCCGCAGACGCAAAAAGTGTTCTCGGAAAACATCCCTTACGGGCCGGTGCATCGCCAGACCCTGCCATTGCTGCCCAAGGACGTGCAAGAGCAACTGCCGACCGCCGAGGCCAACCTGGCCGGTGCGCGGGCAGTGGATGCGGAGTTCTGGGTAGACCATGGCGAGGAGCTTGAACAGCGCTTCAACGCCTGGGCCGCACGCTAACCCCCTGTGGGAGCGGCGGTGCCCGCGAAGACGGCAGTACATCCAGCATCGATGTGGCTGACAAACCGCTTTCGCGAGCAAGCCCGCTCCCACAAAAATGCAGAGTTCTGGACGGCCCAGACGCCGCAGCCCCCCTGTGGGAGCGGGCTTGCCCGCGAAGACGGCAGCACATCCAATATTTGTGTGGCTGACAAACCGCTTTCGCGAGCAAGCCCGCTCCCACAAAAATGCAGAGTTCTGGACAGTCCAGGCGCCGCAGCCCCCCTGTGGGAGCGGGCTTGCCCGCGAAGACGGCAGCACATCCAATATTTGTGTGGCTGACAAACCGCTTTCGCGAGCAAGCCCGCTCCCACAAAAATGCAGAGTTCTGGACAGTCCAGGCGCCGCAGCCCCCCTGTGGGAGCGGGCTTGCTCGCGAAGACGGCAGCACATTCAACATTAATGTGGCTGATGAACCGCCTTCGCGAGCAAGTCGGATCGCCGCACCGCCGCTCCCACAGGGATTTCATTGGTCAGATTTTTTCCGGTTACCCTCTCGAATGTCGGGAAAGGGGTTGCGGTGCGTTGTGCTGTATTTTTGTTTTTTATTGATTTTTTCTGCCGCAATGGCCGAATAATTGCGCAATCTTTTTTAAGGTTTAAAGGCACAAATTAACTAATTTTCCTCCCGCCGCTCTTTGTCCATGATCACTCCCAACAAGAAATGCGCCGTTCCGTGTGCGCACACCGAAGTACGAACACGTACTCATCCTTGCCTTGGAGTTCGTCATGTCCACCACCGCTTCATCCGCCCCGCTCATCGAGAAACACACGATCGGGTACGTCCCCCCTGAGGATCGCCACGGAAAGGTCAAAGATCTGTTCACCCTGTGGTTCGGCGGCAATATCGCGCCGTTGCCCATCGTCACCGGCGCGCTCGGCGTGCAGTTGTTCCACCTGAACCTGGTCTGGGGCATTGTCGCTATCATCGTTGGCCATCTGGTCGGCGGTGTGCTGATGGCGTTGCACTCGGCGCAAGGCCCGCAGATGGGCATTCCGCAGATGATCCAGAGTCGCGCACAGTTCGGTTCGCTGGGCGCGTTGCTGGTGGTGGTGATTGCCGGCGTGATGTACATCGGTTTCTTCGCCTCCAACATCGTCCTGGCCGGCAAGTCGCTGCATGGCGTGGTCGAGAGCGTGCCGGTATCGGTCGGCATCGTCCTCGGCGGCCTCGGTTCGGGGATCATCGGCATCATTGGCTACCGCTTCATCCACGTGCTCAACCGCATCGGCACCTGGGTGCTGGGCCTGGGCATCGTGCTGGGCTTCGGCTACATCCTGACCCACGTGCAGACCAATGACTTCCTGACCCGCGGCAGTTTCAACATTTCCGGCTGGCTGGCCACGGTGTCGCTGGCGGCGCTCTGGCAGATCGCGTTCGCGCCGTACGTGTCCGACTACTCGCGTTACCTGCCCAAGGACGTGAAAGTCAGCGCGACCTTCTGGGCGACCTACCTCGGCTCTTCGCTGGGCTCGATCCTGTCCTTCGTGTTCGGCGCCGTCGCCGTGCTGGCAACGCCGGTGGGCATGGACACCATGGACGCCGTGAAGCTTGCAACCGGTGCCATCGGCCCGTTGATGCTAGTGCTGTTCCTGCTCAGCGTGATCAGCCATAACGCCCTGAACCTGTATGGCGCCGTGCTCTCGGTGATCACCTTGCTGCAAACCTTCGCCCACCGCTGGATTCCGACGGCGCAAAGCCGGGCGGTACTGTCACTGATCATCCTGGCCGGTTGCTGCGTGGCAGCCATTGGCGCCTCGGCGGACTTCATCGGGCACTTCGTCGACCTGGTGCTGGCGCTGCTGGTGGTGCTGGTGCCCTGGACCGCGATCAACCTCATCGACTTCTATGCGATCCACAAGGGTGACTACGACATCGCCTCGATCTTCCGCGTCGACGGTGGCATCTATGGCCGCTTCAATCCGCAGGCGCTGCTGGCCTACGCCATCGGCATCGTGGTGCAGATTCCGTTCATGAACACGCCGATCTACACCGGGCCCGTGGCGGTGCATATCGACGGTGCGGACCTGTCGTGGCTGGTCGGCCTGGTGGTCACCACGCCGCTGTATTACTGGCTGGCGAACCGTGACACGGCTTATCGTCGGCGCCAGACCATGGCCGGGTTGATGCCAACCAACGGTTGATCGGGAATTTGGAACAGATGTACCGGGTTGAGCGGTTGTGAACGCCAGGGATGGCTGTTTGTCGGGCGTATGGTTATGCTCAGCGCGTTTGCCCATCGCCAGATAAAAACAACCACAGTGAAGCCATGAGCCAATCAGACACGCGTGCGACTGTTCTAGCGCTGTATCCAGAAGACTCCCGCGAGGCAGCGGCATTGCTCAAGCAGGCAGTGCCGCTGATGGTTCGTCACAACATTCCGCCCAACCCGGTGCATTACGCGCTCTGGTACACCTACAGCAAAGGCCAGGAGCCGGAACTCAATCGGCACCTGGACCGGGTCGTCAACGATTTCGACTACTTTCCTCCTGAGTCCGCCGCCAAGCTGTTTCGCGAGTACATCATCCGTGATGAGCTGGCGGACGCTCGCGCCGGGCAACAGGACGCGATCAATCTGGTTGATGATATGGAGCGCGATGTTTCGCGCAGCGTGAAGGGCAATCAGAATTTCCAGGCCAGCCTCGGCCAGTACCTGCAAATGCTTGAGGATCCGGCCGGTGAGCGCTTGCCGGGCATCCTGAGCCAACTGCAAAAGAGCACCCAGCTCATGCAGAGCCAGCAGGAGCATTTCCTCGCCCAGTTGCAGTCCGCACAGCATGAAATCAAAAGCCTGCGGGACAAACTGGAGCGCGCCCAATTGGCGGCGACCCTCGATGGCCTGACCGAATTGCTCAACCGCACCACCTTCAACCGCAAGCTTGAACAGGCAATGAGCCACGCAGCGACCGGCGTGGCGCTGGTGATGCTGGATATCGACCACTTCAAGCAATTCAATGACCAGTACGGCCATCCCCTGGGTGACCGGGTGCTTCAGCATGTCGCCCAGGTGTTGCGCGATGCGCTGCCGGCCGAGGCCTTTGCCGCGCGTTATGGCGGTGAAGAATTCTGTGTGGTGCTCAAGGATTGCCAGGATCTGGCGGCTGCCGGCGCGTTTGCCGAGCGCCTGCGCCTGAAAGTCCAGGCGCTGCGGGTCAAGGCCCGGGGCACCGACACCGTGCTGGACACCATCACCGCGTCGTTCGGCGTGGCCCATGCACAACCCGGCGACACCCCGGAAAGCCTGGTGACCCGCGCCGACGACGCGCTGTACCAGGCCAAGCGCAACGGGCGCAATCAGGTTCGTCAGCAGCCTGACGTAGCGGTCGAGGGCCGTTAGCCGAGGATGAAGCAGGCGTCATGTTTTGCCGATTTGTACGCCTATGGAACTGAAAACCGTTCTTGCAATCGTAACTTTCACGGGTGTGCAGGGGTTACGCATACGCATTGAATGCCCGGCATGGCTGTAAAACCGGGAGGGTGGCATGGAAAACGACTCGATGTTCAGGTTCGTTGCGGGCTACCTGTTCGTTTGCGCCCTGCTGGCATGGGGGGTGGCCCAGGCGTCTCCCTGGATTGCCTCGCACCTGCTGTTGAAATGGATACTTTAGCGCCGACCCGCGATGCCACACTCGACAGTTCCCGATACTTCAAGCACCGCGACGGTGTGACCCACGAATTGACCCTCTTTCCCTGACCCCCAGCCTGCACCGCGTCTCCCTGCATGATGCGTCACGGCCTGCTGACGTCCCGCTCAAATCCCCTGAAACAAGCGCTGCCTGAGGCAGCAAAAATAGAATTCAAATGTATTCGATCGGGTACATTTTTACTTCTTGAATGCAAATGAGAGGGGTTATCAATAGTATTTGTTTCTGCATCGCTTTCGATTAGACTCCCGCCGGCTGGAGGAAAACAGCGTTCTGGATGTAAGAAAAAACACAAAATATCTGTCGCAGGGGAGCGGGGCGTGAATTTCAAAAAGAACACAATTGCGTTGGCTGTGGGGTCGGCGGCCTGTCTGATGAACAGCGCATGGGCGGCCGAACAGTCGAACACAATGGAAATCGCGCCGATCACGGTGACCGGTGAAAAAATCAACCGCACCCTGGAGCAGACCCAGTCGAGCGTGGTGGTCGTCACCGACAAACAACTTCGGGAAAAAGAAGACCACAACCTGGTCGACGTATTCGCCCGGACACCGGGTGTCTACAACCAGGCCGGCAATGAAAACTGGGGCATCCGTGGTGTGCCGGTGTCCGGTTTCGATGACCAGGGACCGGCCACGCTCAACGGCGCGGTTTCGGTGTTCGTCGACGGCGCCGTGCAGCCGAACCGTGCATTGACCCTCAGCCCGATGCCGCTGTGGGACGTCGAGCAGGTCGAAGTGTTCCTGGGCCCGCAGTCTACCACCCAGGGCCGCAACTCCCTGGCCGGTGCCGTTGTCATCCAGACCAGAAACCCGACGTTCGAACCGAGCTTTTCCGCGCAAACCAACGCCGGGAGCTACAACGAGCGCGGCGCGGCAGTTGCCGGCGGCGGCTCGATCGTCGATGACAGGATCGCCGGCCGTATCGCTGTGGATTACCAGGAAGGTGACGGCTACATCGACAACATCGCCCTGGATAACGACGCCAACCCGACCCGCACCAGCAATGCCCGCGGCAAGCTGCTGATTCTGCCCAACGACGATCTCGATGTGCTGCTGACATATGCCCACGGTGAAAGTCGCAAGGGCGACAACTCGGTCATGCGCGAAAACGACCGGATCCGTTATTACAAGATCGCGTCCAACACCAATGCCTTCGACAAACTCCAGCAGGACACCGTCAGCGCCAAGGTGGATTACCGCCTGGACGACAACTGGTCCCTGACCAGCCTTACGGCCAATACCCGCTCGGACTACGACGCGCGCCTGGACTTCGACCAGACGGCCGTGGACAACCAGGTCGTGCTGCGCAAGCAGGACGGCGACCTGTTCAGTCAGGAACTGCGTTTGAATTACGCCTCGGACACCGTGAAGAGCTTCGTCGGAGCCTACTACGGCCGCAGCACCAACAATTTCCACGACAGGTTGTTGTTCGACAATGAACTGTTCGGTACCGCCAAGGGCGATACGACGATTGAAAACAAGGCCGTGTTCGGTGAAATCGACTGGACCTTCGCCCCGCGCTGGACGTTGATCACCGGTCTGCGCTACGACCACGAGACTAACGACACCGACGTCGAACAGGACGACTTCTCCAGCCCTGGCGGCGCCAGCAAGTCGTTTGATGCCGTGTTGCCGAAACTGGGTATCGACTATGAACTGGCCGCCAATCAGTACCTGGGCTTCATGGTGCAGAAGGGCTATCGCGGCGGCGGCGTCAACGTTCGCGCCGGTGGCGGTCACGAGGCGTACGATCCGGAATACACCACCAACTACGAGTTGTCCTACCGCGGTTCGTTCTTCGACCAGACCCTGCGGACCCGCGCCAACCTGTACTACACCGACTGGAAAGACCAGCAGGTCAGTGTGCTCGACCCGGACTCCCCGTTCGCGCACATCTTCAACGCCGGCAGCAGTGACATCAAGGGCCTGGAAGTCTTCGTTGAAAAAGACTTCACCGAACAGCTGACCCTGACCGCCGGTGGTGCCATCACCGATGGCAAGTACAAGGACTTCGTCACGGGCGATGGCCGCGACCTGAGCGGCGAGTCGTTCCTGTATTCGCCCAGGTACAAGATGTCGCTGGGTGGCATCTATCGCTGGAATGACCGTCTGACCCTCAACACCGACGTCATTTACCAGAGCACCTCACCGTCGGAGTACGAGTTCGATGACGCTGGCCAGGTCATTGATGAGCGCAAGAGCGACGCCTACTGGCTGGTCAACTTCAACACCGAGTACAAGATCACCAGGAACGTTGCCGTATCCGGTTTCGTGAAAAACGCCTTCGACAAGGAATACATCACCAACAACCGCAGCGGCGACATCATCGATGCCGGTGCACCGCGCACGGTGGGTGTGGTTCTGCGCTACGACCTGTAACCCCCCACAATCCTGTGGGAACTTGCTCGCGATGACGGCCTGACATGTGCCCCCTGTAGGAGCGAGCATGCTCCGGGCGGCGTTCCGACGATGGTCGTTAACGATGCCGCGTGTTTGCTGAATAAACGCGGCGCTCTTGAGTCCATCGCGAGCTAGCTCGCTCCTACAACTACCCAGTCGCCGGCAATTGACCCAATTCAAGGATTGAGCCAGTTGCCGTTGCTACCGGGTCAGTGGAACGGAAAGATGTAGTTCATCCATGCAGCCATGCGCAGAAGGATCTTGCGCATCATCGCGATGTGATGGAAATGCTGGCTGTACAACGCCGCCTGGCCGTAGGACCCGCCGGGCATCTGTTTGCTGTACTGGGCATAGTCGGGGTCGGTGATTTCAATGATCACCGGGACCCGGCCGGCCGGTGGTGAACCGGTGAAGCCGATCAGCGTGCCCGAAGGTTGAACCTGGCCTTCGGCGATGACCGAAACGACGGTTTTGACCTTGCCTTCGAACACTCTCCCGGGAATGCCGTCAAAGGCGACTTCGGCCTCGTCGCCCTCGGTCAGGCGCAACAGGCTGTTCTGGCGCATCCACGCGGCGAAGTAATGCCCTTCGTCAGGAATGAAGACCATCGAGGGGCGCAGCGGCAACTTGGTCGCCATCATGCCCGGACGCAGCGAAACATGGGTGACGAAGCCTTTGCTCGGCGCACGGACCGTGGTGTTGTCGAGCTCGTACTGCGCGTTGTCCAGTTGGGCCTTCAGGTCATCACTGCGAGAGACCACAATGTCCAGTTCCCGTTGGGTACTGAAATTACGCTTGATCAGCTCGGTGATCCGGGCGCGATCGGCCTGGGCGGCAATCAGTTGCGCCTTGAGGGATCTGACCCGGTACTCGAAAGGCGCGGGATCGATGCTGAACAGCACATCGCCTTTTTCCAGGGGCTGGTTGGATTTCACCGGCACGTCGATCACCTGGCCACTGACCACGGGTATGACCGGAACCGATACGAAATAGGTACGCGCCACCTCGGAGTAGGGGTGGTTGTAGTTCATGGTGAAAATCAGCGCGCCAATGATCACGATCCCCCCCAGTACCGCTGTGGGCACCGTCCATTTGTTCAGGGGGATGCGGAAGATCTTGAAGATGGCAACGCAGAGTGCGGCATACGTCAGAATGAGTAAAAGATCCATGGCTCAGAGGCCCTCGCCGTGATTGTCCGTTGGCAGCCTGGTCTGTGCCGTGCCCGTCGCCGCCTCGAGGCGCTCGATCCGCCCTTGCAGTTCGGCGACCTGTTGTTCGAGGTGAACCACATGGCTTTTTGCCGAGTGTCCGTCACTGAAACCCCAGCCCCGGTCCTCTCGATAGGCCATCGCCCAGATCCACAGGAATGGCCAGAGCGCATGCAGGGTAAACAGGCTGACCCAGCCGGTGGCGTGGATCGCATCCTGGTGCGGGTGGTTGCGGTGAACGGAAATTTCATAGGGGATGTCATGGAGCACGATGATCCCGTAGAACAAGACGAGCCCGACAAATATCAGTATGCCCAGTGCGAAGTAATCAAGCATGAATCACTCCTTTTACAGCAGGTGACGTGTCCGCATGAGTGTAGCCGTTCAATCTACACTTGACGGGAACGCGGATATCCCGTTCGAACAACCGGTGCCTGGCCGAAGCGTCGACCGATATCGTGCCGGCAGATCCTGGCGAGGTGAATTCATGCAAACCAATGGTCAATTCGAAAGGGCGCCTGTACTTGACCCTGTCGAGCGCATTACCGAGGTGATCTTCGGCCTGCTGATGGCCATGACGTTCACCGGCACCATCAGCGTGTCCACGGCAGACCAGGCGGCCGAACGCACGATGATGCTTGCCGCACTCGGCTGCAATCTCGCCTGGGGACTGGCCGATGCGGTCATGTACCTGTTGCGCGCACTGGTCGAGCGCACGCGCCGGATCAAGCTGTACCTCGACCTGCGCAATGGCACGGACGCCGCGGCCGGTCAGGCGCTCGTTGCGCAAGTGTTGCCGTTGCAATTCGCCACGGCGGCCGGCAGCGAGGGCCTGGAATTGTTGCGTCGTCGGCTGCTTGAGCAACCCCCCTTGCCGACCAGGGCCGGCCTCGGCTGGAACGACTTCAAGGGTGCGCTCGGGGTTTTCCTGTTGGTGGTGTGCTCGACATTTCCGCTGGTGGTGCCGTTCATATTGCTCGACCAGACGGCACTCGCCATCCGCCTGTCCAACCTGATCGGACTCGTGGTGCTGTTCATTGCAGGCTGGATGCTCGCCAGATACGCCGGCGCCACGCAATGGCAGGGTGGGGTGATCATGGCCGCCACGGGGGCGGTGCTGATCCTTGCAATCATTGCGCTGGGTGGATAACCACTGGGGATAATTCAACACACTAAAGACTCGTTCTCATTTACACTTGCCCTTCCATTTACGTCGGGCAGCCTGGTATGGATGTTCTTGCCACTATCCATCTTCATTTACTCAAGTGGGTGATCGAACCGGTCACCGGGCAGTTCCTGGGCATTTTCGACTTCAACGGTCGGCTCGGTCTATCCTTTCTCTGCATGTCTTACGGCATCGCTTATGGCCTGTTTCGCTGGCGCAAATCCCGGGGTTTGACCGACGCGCGCTCATTCGGGCAGTTCATTGGCGGCTGCCGGGTGTACCTGCATCGCTCGGCGCTGCTCGACTACCGCTACTACTTTGTTCTGGCCATCCTCAAGGTTGTCCTGGTGCTGCCCATCGTCGGCCTGGTCGATCCCTACGTCTTGCGTTCAGCGGACTACATCGCGTTCTTCAACAACCTGTGGGGCGCGCGTACGCAAGTGGAGGAGAACCTGGCGCTGACCCTGCTCTATGGGCTGGGCGTTTTTCTGGTCAAGGATTTCAGTCATTACTGGGGCCATCGCGCTTTTCATTCGCGCTATCTGTGGGCCTTCCACAAAGTCCATCATTCGGCGCCCGTGCTGGTGCCGGCGACGGCCAGCCGCGTGCACTTTCTGGAAGAAGTGGTGGAAAAGCTCACCGACATCGTCTGTGTAAGCGCGTTTGCCGGTGTCTTCTGGTACGCCTGCGGCGGGGAGATCAGCCGCTATACGCTATTTGGCGTGACCTACATGGTGTTCATCTTCAATAGCCTGGCGGCGAACCTGCGCCACAGCCACGTGTGGTTTTCCTTCGGGCCGGTGCTTGAACGGGTGCTGAGCAGCCCGGCGCAACACCAGATTCATCACAGTGATGCACCGCGACACTTCAACAAGAACTTCGGCATCAATCTGTCACTGTGGGACTGGATGTTCGGCACGCTCTACGTCACGCAGTCCAGACCCGAGTCCATTCACTTCGGCACCGGTGAGCAGGATCACGAGCGTTACCTGACGATGCGGGGGTTGATCGTCACGCCGTTTGTGGACATCGCCCGCAAATTCTTCCCGGCAAAACGCCCGAAAGTACAACCTGAAAGACGATCTGATCCGTATTTTTCAAGGCAATCTGCCTCTGTAACGGATACAGCTGCCAGCCCACAATAAGTCTTCGGTACGCCGTTGGGGCCGCGCAAGACGCCCCTGTACCGCCAATTCACAGTGTGGGAGGCCATATGGCCAAGATGACGATTTTTCTCGGCGGTTTCCTGGTGTTGACCATCCTGATCGGTGTGCTGGCGACGATTCCACCGGGGTGATTATCCCCGCCGGTTTTCGTCGACGGCCAGGCGCAGTTCGCGGTACGCCGTGACCAGATGCTCGAGGCTGAACCCACGATTTCTCCCACTGGGGTTGGGCAGGACCCAGACCGACGCATTGCCGAAGGTTTTCGGTTGCAGGCCCCAGGCAATGTCCCGCTGACCGGACAGCGCGCAATAGGCCGCCTTGCCCAGAAACGCCACGAAACGCGGTGCATGGCGTGCGATTTTCTGTTCGAAGCCGGCGGCGGCGACGCTGAACTCGTGCAACGACAACTGATCCGCGCTGGCTGTCGGCCGTTCGACCACCGCGGTCAAGCCGCATTGGTACCTCAAGATCGTCCGATCGTTTTCCGGCCGCACTTGCTCGGGGGTAAACCCGGCGAGATGCAGCGTGCGCCAGAAGCGATTGCCGCGCCCCGCAAAATGGTGCCCCTGGGCGGCGGCAGTCATTCCGGGGTTGATGCCGCAGAAGATCACGGCCAACTGCCCGGCGAGGATATCTTCGAGTTTTTCACTCACCGCAGATCACTCTGATCGCCTGGCGTGCCAGCCTCGTCAGCTCGGCTCGGGATTTACCGGCCCGGGCACGTATCGAAATGCTGTGCAGCAGGGACGAGGCCAGCACGGCAAGGGCCGCCGGATCGGCATCGCCTTTCAACTCGCCAGCATTTTTCGCCGCTTGCAGG
This sequence comes from Pseudomonas sp. WT-JTC, assembly GCF_056711565.1. NCBI lineage: Bacteria > Pseudomonadati > Pseudomonadota > Gammaproteobacteria > Pseudomonadales > Pseudomonadaceae > Pseudomonas > Pseudomonas sp. WT-JTC. Next base: position 4,104,222 of record NZ_CM160042.1, on the reverse strand, counting down.
CGAACTTCCAGATCGGCATCCAGCCGGCTCAACCGGTCGGACAGCACCTCGCGAATTTCCGCGTCCTCGACGGCTTCGGTGGTTGCCGTGCCGATGGCGAAGCAGCCACGGGGCTGACCGTCGCCGGAGAAGTAAATCGATAACTGCCCCTCATAGAAACGCTGCAAGGCCTCGGCCAACGGCAGCTCCAGGTCCGTCAGCGCCTCGTGCATGGACGCCGCGGCAAACTCCCAATATTGCTCCAGCGCTTTGATATAGAGCGCGTGCTTGTCGCCGAATGCCGCATAGAGGCTGGGGCGATTCATGCCGGCGGCGGTGGCGATGCTATCGAGCGACGCGCCGGAATAGCCAGTGTTCCAGAACACACCGAGTGCTTGCTGCAACGCTGTCTGCGGGTCGTATGCCCGAGGGCGGCCACGGCCTTTGCCCTCTGTCGATTTATTTTGTGCCATGTCGTACAAAATCCTTGTGGGAAGGTGGGGTGAGGGATATTCTTACACCATCGCACAAAATTAAGGAATCAGAAATTCCTTGATCCAGGGTTTGTTGTAGCCGAGCGCGAACTGAGTGTTGCGGCGACGAAACCGACGCGGTGGGAGCGATCCTCCTGGCCGCGCACGGGCTTGCTTGTTTCCAGCATTTATTGACTTCCGGGCCGTCGGCGCTTGCTGCCGACGCCTGCCCGATTACCCGGCTAAAGGCGTACTCGACCATGACCAAAGCGTTCGATATCCCGGCTTCACAGACCTTCGGGCAGCCTGGCCCCAACCCGGCCGACGCACCCACCAGAAAACCGCTGAAACAGACCTTGCGTCCCTGGCTGATGGTGGGCGTTCCCGTTCTCTTCGCGGCGCTGGGCTATGCCCATTACGTGTCGGGACAGGCTTATGTTTCAACCGATAACGCTTACGCCCGGGTGGCGAAGGCATCGATCAATGCGCGGATCTCCGGGCAAGTGGTGGACATCGCCGTCGAGGACAATCAGCAGGTCCACAAGGGTCAGGTGCTGTTCCGGATCGACCCGAAACCGTTCCAGATCGCCGTCGACCGCGCACAGGCACAACTGAGCGTGGCGCGGCTGCGTATCGACGGGCTCAAGGCCAGCTATCACCAGCAACAGGCGGAACTGCAATCGGCGAAAGAGTCGGCCGACTTCGACCAAAAGGATTTTGCCCGCAAGAAAGCACTGGTCGCGTCCGAGTTCGTTTCGAAATCGATTTACGAACGTGCCGACACCGACGTGAAAGTGGCGCGGCAACGGATCGCGTCCATCGAACAACAGATCGCCAGCACCGTGGTGGCCTTGAACGGCAATCCGGACATCGATGCCGATAGCCACCCGACGGTTCGCGAGGCCAGGGCGCAGCTCGACGAGGCGCAGTTGTACCTCTCGTACACCACGGTGTATGCGCCGCAGGATGGCACCGTGGCCAAGGTCGACGACCTGCAGGTGGGCAACTACGTGAACAACGGCGCTCCGGCCTTTGCCTTGTTGTCCGGTCACGAGGTCTGGATCGAGGCGAACTTCCGCGAAACCGACGTGACCCACATGCGCCCGGGCCAGGAAGCCACCATCCGTATCGATACCTACCCGGATCGCGTGTTCAAGGCCCACGTCACCAGCATGAGCCCGGGGGCCGGGTCGGACTTCGCGCTGCTGCCACCGGAGAATGCCACCGGTAACTGGGTCAAGGTGACGCAGCGGGTGCCGGTACGGCTTGAACTCGACGAAGTGGACCCGGCGCTGCCGCTGTTCTCCGGGACCAGCGCCACGGTGAAGATCGACACCCGGTTTCGCAGCCCGTGGTGGCATCCGCTCAAGGCATTGCTGACCGCAGGTAACTTCTGATGAACGCCCAACCGATGGTAAACCCCGGTGGGGAGGGTGCGCGTTCGCTCAGGTTCGCCGCCTTGCTGGCGACCTATATGCAGTCGGCCAACCTGCCGCTGCCGAACTCGGCACTCAGGTTGATTCAGGGCAGCCTGTCGATGAGCGATGATCAGGCAGGGGGGATTTTCACTTCGTACCTGGCTGCCAGTGCGATCAGCATGCCGCTCGCGCAGTGGCTGGCCGCACGCTTTGGCTTGAAGCGGGTGTATCAGGCTGCGCTGGCGTTGTTCGTCCTTGGCTTGTTGCTCGCCACGACCGCGACGACGCCGCTGGAATTCGTGGGGGCGCGCATCATTCAAGGCATTGCCAGTGGCGTACTGGCGCCGCTGTCGATGGCGATTGCCACGCAAACCCTGGCGCAGGACAAGCGGGCAAAATTTGCCGCAAGCTGGACCGCCATCGTGCTGTTCGGCATCGTCAGCGGCCCGAGTATCGGTGGCTGGATCGCCGAGCATTTCGGCTGGCGGCCGATGTTCTACCTCAGCGTGCCACTGTCGGCGTTCATCTTCCTGGTGGCGGCGCTGTTGTTGACCGAGAAGAAGGCCGAGAAACCTCCGGCGTTCGATTTCTTCGGTTTCGGCACCTTCACCCTTGGCATGATCAGCCTGCAAATGCTGCTCGACCGGGGTGAGCGGCTGGACTGGTTCGCCGCGCCCGAAATCTGGCTGGAAGCCGTGGCGTCGGCACTGGGGGTCTACCTGTTCGTGGTGCATGTGCTGACCTCGAACGTGCATTTCCTCAACAAGCGCCTGCTCAAGGACCGCAACTTCGTGTTGTCGACGGTGATCTTTTTCGCCCTCGGTTTTGTGCTGTTGTCGACCATGGCCCTGACCTCGCCGATGCTGGACGAAATTCTCGGCTACCCGCCTGACACCACCGGCGCCCTGACGATTCCCCGTGGCATCGGGCTGGTGGGTGCCTTTGTGCTGATGGGGCGGCTGCCCGAGCGTTTCGACCGGCGCCTCTTCGTGGCGGCCGGTGTCGCCATGGTGATTTATGCCAACTGGCTGATGCTCGGTTATTCGCCGCTGATGGACGAGTGGCCCGTGGCTGTCGCCGGTGCGATCCAGGGCGCGGGCCTGGGCATCCTGATGCCGGCGGTGAGCAAGGTCGCGTTCAGTACGCTCGACCCCACGCTGCGCCCCGAAGGCACCGGTCTGTTCAATCTGGCCCGTGTCTATGGCAGCACGCTGGGGGTGGCAATCGTGCAGCTGTTCTTCTTCAACAACACCCAGGCGATGCACATGGCGCTGGCCAGCAACCTGACGCCATACCGCGCCGCAGCCCATTCGCTGACTTCGGCGCCGTTGCAGGTGCTGGGCGGGCTCAACGAAATGATCACTGGCCAGGCCGCGTTCATCGCCGTGATCGACCAGTTCAAGATCCTGATGGTGGTGATGCTGGTGGTGAGCCCGCTGGTGTTGTTTCTTCGCAAGCCGGTTGCGGCCAATTAGTTTTCGTGGAGTTTGCCAAATGAAATCCTGTGCGCTGGTCCTCAACCGCTACTGGATACAAACGAAGCTCGCGGTGTTGTCGGTGCTGGTATTGCTGACGGCCTGCACCGTTGGCCCGGACTATGAAACACCGGCGGCAAGTACGTCGCAGCACTATGACCGGCAAGCCGAGCAGCGTCTGGCCCAGGGTGCCGATCCACGGATCGACCTCGGCAGGACGGTCAGCGGCGATTGGTGGTCTGCCTTTCGCTCGCCGAAGCTCGACCACGTGGTTCGTCGCGCCATCGACGGCAACCTGGATCTGGTGGCGGCCGATGCCACGATCCGACAAGCCGCTTCTTCTGTTGCGGCGGCGCAGGGCGCGCTTTATCCGCAGGTCGATTTCGGCGCCGTGGCCGGCCGTCAACGGGTGCACAACGCCAAGGAGCCTTCCGTCTCCAATTTCTACGCGATAGGACCGCGGGTAGGGTTCGACCTCGATGTGTTCGGCGGCAACCAGCGTCTGGTTGAGCAAGAGCAGGCGTTTACCGACCTGCAAAAACACCGGTACGAAGCGGCCTACCTGACCCTGACCGGCAACGTCGCCAGCCAGGCGTTGCTGGTGGCCTCCGCCAACGCGCAGATCCAGGCCGTGGAAAAGCTGCTGGCCAATGACACGAGGAACCTTGAGCTGGTGCGCATGGCCCACCTCAATGGCAGCACCACGCAGATCGATGTATCGCTGGCCGAGACGCGGCTGGCGCAGGACCGCACGTTGTTGCCGCCCCTCGCTCAACAGCGTGATGCGGCACGCCACGCGCTGTCGATTCTGACGGGCAAGGGGCCGGCGGACTGGGTCGCTCCCGACTTCGACCTGAGCGAGTTTGTCCTGCCGTCGAACATGCCGGTGAGCCTGCCCTCGGAAATGGCCCACGACCGGCCGGATGTGCTGCAAGCCGAAGCTCAACTGCACATGGCCAGCGCGGCGGTGGGCGTGGCGACGGCGAACCTCTATCCCCACGTCACGCTGTCGGCGTCCCTGGCGCAGGCGGCTTCCGGCAATGGTGGTGCGGCACTCTGGGGGTTCGCTGCCGGGCTGGCCGGGCCGCTCTTCGATGGCGGAACGCTCAAGGCGCAACGGCAGGCGGCCGTCGACGGTTACAAGGCGACGCTCGCCGGTTACCAGCAGACGGTCATCACCTCGTTCGGGCAGGTCGCCGACACCTTGCAGGCGATCAGCCATGACGCCGAGGAAAACCTGGCCCAGGCCGATGCCTTGCAAGCGGCCGAAACCAGTTTGCAGTTGAACCAGCAAGCCTTTGCCCAGGGCGAAAACAGCATTCTCCAGGTCCTCGAAGCGGAGCGTGCCTATGAACAGGCGCTGCTGGGACAGATTCGCGTGAAAACCGCGCAGTACCTCGACTCCGTGCAGTTGTTCATTGCCCTGGGCGGCAATTCGGTCGGTGCCTTCGAGCAACGCGTTGCTTCTGGCGACGGACAGAAACCTTCGTATCAATAATGGCTGCGGCCTGGAGTAAACCACATGACCTATGAAGCCTTTCACGACGGACTGCGCGATACCGGGTTTGCGCTAAACCATGGGGCGGTCGAGATGCCGGCGGTTGGATTCGGTACCTTGTTCCGCGATCTCGCCACCACGACCGAAGCGGTGAAGGAAGCGCTGGCCGCCGGTTTCCGCCATTTCGATTGTGCCGAGCGTTATCGCAATGAAGCGCAGGTTGGCGTAGCACTGAAGGAAGTGCAGGAGGCCGGCAAAGTCCGGCGCGAAGAGCTGTTCATCACCACCAAACTGTGGAACACCAACCATCGTCCCGAGCGCGTCGAGCCCGCGTTCGAAGCCAGTTGCCAACGCCTGCAAGTGGACTACATCGACTGCTACCTGATCCACACGCCGTTTGCCTTTCAACCCGGCGACAACCAGGACCCGAGGGACGGGCAGGGCAACGTCATTTACGACAACGGCGTGACATTGATCGAGACGTGGCGGGCGCTTGAGCGGCTGGTGGATGAGGGGCGGGCGAGGTCCATCGGCCTGTCCGATATCACACTGGAGGCGCTGAAGGCGATTGTCGCCGTCGCCCGGATAAAACCCGCCGTGGTGCAGGTCGAGTCCCACCCTTATCTGCCGGAGTGGGAGTTGCTTGAGTTCTGCAAGGAGCACGGAATTATCGTGCTGGCGTTTGCGCCACTGGGGCATGGCATGGAGCCGAATGTGCTGCAGGACCCGGTGATCACCGGCATCGCCCGACGCCTGCAGAAAACGCCGGCCCAAGTGGCTCTGGCCTGGTCGGTACAACGCGGGGTGGCGTTCCTGACCACCTCGGCAACGCCGAGCCATATCCGGGAAAATATCGATATCTCGACCTTGCCGCACAGGGCCATGGTCGAGATTCAACAAGACATCACAACCCGTATACGCTTCAATTCGGTGGTTGAAACCGGTGTCCCCGGGTTCATTCCGCGCAAGCCGTAGTGCCTGACGCCGGGGCGGTCCGTCACCGGGCCGTCCTGTTTGCCTATCCCTTGAGGTGAAAACGATGGATGTTTTCCAGACCCTGCGGTGTTTCGTGGCGGTAGCCCAAAGCGGCAGCTTCACCGCAGCGGCCGCGATGCTGGACACCACCACGACCAACGTTTCCAAAGCCGTTTCCAGCCTGGAAGCCAGGCTGCAGACGCGGCTGATCAACCGGACTACCAGACGCCTGGCATTGACCGAAGCCGGTGTGCGCTATTTGCAGCGCTGCGAGCGGATTCTGCAGGACATGCGCGAGGCCGACGAAGAGGCGGGCACGGCTCAGGTCAAGCCCGCAGGCCGGCTGAAAATCCATGCCATGTCGGCCATTGGCAACCATTACGTGATCGGCGCCATTGCCCGCTACCGGGAAACCTATCCTTCGGTGCTGTTTGACCTGACCGTGACCAATCGGCTGCCGGATCTGCTGGAGGAAGGCTATGACATGTCGATTGTGCTGGCGCGGGACCTGCCCGATTCCGGGTTTGTCGCCCAGCGGCTGGGTATCACCTACAGCATCCTCTGCGCTTCGCCGGCGTACCTGAGCGAACGCGGGATTCCCAGGTCGCCGAGTGAACTCGACGGCCATGATTGCCTGCGCATCGTCAACACGGTCATGCCGGCCGAGAACTGGGTATTTGAAGGCCCGCTTGGGGCGGAAACGTTCAGCACACCCGTGTCTCCCTTTCACGTCAACACGGCCGACGCCATGACATTCGCGATCAAGAACGGGATGGGGATTGGCATTCAGCCGATTGCTTCGGCCGTCGAGGGCCTGCGGGCGGGGACGTTGGTGCGCGTATTGCCGGGGTATCGGCTTGAGGAGTTGAACCTGTTTGCGATCTACCCGTCACGCAAGTTCGTGGATGCAAAAATAAAAACCTGGGTGGAATTCCTGAAGCATTCCATTCCGGGGTTGCTGGCGTCGGATGAAAAAATTGTCGGTGCATCTGTTTAGCGATGTGGCTGACGCTGTACGCATGGAGTGTCGACCCTCCATCGTCCATACAGTGTTCAACCGTTCGAGCATCCGCTGCCCATCACTTGGTACTCAATCGTGCGGCGTTGACCTTGGGAATCTTCATAGATCATGCGTGCCGGAACCGGTGCACATTCATTGGCGATCTCCGAGACCTCGATGACGCGCTTGATATCAAGCTTCGTATCATAGGTATAGGTTTCAACCGGTGATTGGCCGGTGGCGGCAGTCGAATGGCTGTCGTCTGCAAAGGCCTGGGCACCGGCGGCGCCAAGCGCGACAAAGAGTGCGACGTTCAACAGTTTCATGATGTTCACCTCGTGGTTGAAGCGTTGTCCTGCAAGGGGGCTTTTACCTTGTGAGCAGGTTGCTTATGACTGGGTCTACTCACTTGGGTAGAGCCGATATTAGGCGTTTGGCGGGGGCGCAAATATCGGTCGGCGGGATAAACACTGTTGCCGGATTGCTGATGAATCGAGGGGGATTCGTTGAGCCGATCAGCCAGTCAAAATGTGCAGCAGGCTGGATCGCACGCGCCATTCGGCGGCAAATCCCGTCTGTGAAATTTATTGACTTAAAAGTCAGCTTCTAGAAAGATGCAGGCCGCCAGACCTGTTTCGATATTTTCCGAGCCTCAATCACGTATCACTGACAGCGCTTGCAGACCTGCAGGCCCTGAATTTCGCCAATCGCTATATACAAAAATATATAGCGATTGGCGAAAACGCCAGGTCGCGAGGGATCAGGACCCTGGACACCAAAAAAACAAGAGACCCGCACTGGAGTAAACACAATGAAGCTGCAACCCCTGGCCCTGGCCATCACCCTGGGTGGTTTGACCCACCAGGCCATCGCCGCCGGTTTTATCGATGACAGCAAGGCCTCGCTGAGCCTGCGCAATTTCTATTTCAATTCGGACAACCGGGAAAGCCAGGGCAACGTGGGCAATGCCGCCTACAGCAGCCAGGCCAGGGAGTGGGGGCAGGGGCTGCAACTCAATGTGATCTCCGGATTCACCCAGGGCACCGTCGGCTTTGGTCTGGACGCCATCGCCATGACGGGGCTGAAACTGGACAGTGGCGGTCGTGCGGGCAAGGCCGGTATCGACCGCACGCCAGGCGCGCTGTTTCCCACGGACAGCGACGGCCACGCGGTCGATGAGTATTCCAAGGGCGGCGTGACCGGCAAAGTGCGCATTTCCAAGACCGAAGCCCGCCTGGGCACCCTGCAACCCAAGATGCCAGTGATCAATTTCAACGACGGTCGCCTGTTGCCGCAAACCTTCGAAGGCGGGCAGATCACTTCGAGCGAGATCGACGGCCTGACCCTCACCGCCGGCCAACTGCAAAGCACCAAGACCCGCAGCTCCACCGACGATATCGATCTGCGCATCGGCGGCGCGACGCGTCCTGCCGGTACCCCGGCCAGCACCGCGCTGGCCGATTCGGACAGCTTCGTCTTCGCTGGCGGCGACTACAAAATCACCAAGGACCTGACGGCCCAGTACTACTACGGCAGTCTCGAAGATTTCTATAAACAGCATTTCCTCGGCCTGATCCACACCCTGGCCATCGGCCCCGGCGCGCTGAAGACCGACCTGCGCTATTTCCACAGCAGCGCCGATGGCAAGAACGGCAACGCGGCCGGACGTGCCCAAGGCTACAAAAGCAGCGGCTTCTGGAGAGCGGGTGACACGCACGCCGGTGAGGTGGACAACGACACCTGGAGCGCCCTGTTCACCTACAGCCTGAGTGGCCATGCATTCAGCGCGGGCTATCAGCAAGTGTCCGGCGACAGCGCGTTCCCGTTCGTCAACCAGGGGGATGGCGCCACCGCTTACCTGATCACCGACCGGCAGATCGGCAAGTTCCTCAGTGCCGGCGAGCGCACCTGGCTGGCCGAGTACGGGTATGACTTCGTCGCACTTGGCGTGCCGGGGCTCAAGACCGTGGTCACTTATCTCAGCGGCGACAATATCGATTCCGCCGCCGGTGATCGCAAAGAATGGGAACGCGATCTGCGGATCGACTACGCGCTGCAAAGCGGTCCACTCAAGGGGGTGGGCATTTCCTGGCGCAACGCCAGCTTGCGTGGCAATGCCAGCAGCGACCTGGATGAAAACCGCCTGATCCTCAGCTACAGCCTGCCGCTGCTTTAAGCACGGCGGACCGGTCTTTGGCTGCCAGTGCGCAGCCCGGGACCCCAGGGTGATTGGTCAACCACGACAGGAGCATCGCCATGCGTTCAATTTTTTCGACTGTGCAAAGTCTTGTTCGCTCCAGCGCAAAACCCGTGTTGTTGCCAGGCGTAGCCATCGATGTGGCCGAGCAGACGCTGGAGGTGGTCGGGCAGGTGCAGAACCCGCTGTGCCTGAGCGTGGCCGACCTGCAAGCCATGCCAGGTTATGACTGGGTGAGACTGACCAGCAATACCTGCGAGGGCAATCCGCCAAAAGCACAGAAAAAGGGCTATCGCGGGGTGTTGCTGCGTGAAATTGTCCTGAAGGCCGGGTTGCAGAGCGACGATCCCAAAGGCTGGAAACGCGCCTATGTAGTGGCGCGCGCCAGTGACGGTTATGTCGCGTTGTTCAGTTGGAACGAACTGATCAATACCGACGTGGGCGATGCGGTACTGGTGGTGTACCGACAACACGCGTACGCGGCTGACGGCGAGCCAGGCGAGCACCTTTCATTGGTCTCGGGAAGCGATCGTCATTCCGGGGCTCGTCAGGTGAAGTGGCTGCGCAGTATTGAACTGTGCAGCATTTTTGGCTGACTCATCCACGACGCCGTACCGAGGGAAATGCCGATGCCAGTCTTCCATTCACTTGGTCATGATCGACAGCCCTCGGTCGAGCAGGTGTTGGCCGGCGAACAGTGGCCACCCGAATTCGAAGTGGCCCTGAGGGATTTGCTGGAGCAAATGGCCAGCGCCGGGCATGAAGTCACCCTGCATAACCTGGGCCGGTTCCTCGGCGACTTTGTGCCGCGATACACGCTTGATCGTGCCGAGGAATGGCAGGAATGGGCGACCCGGCGCTGGTTCGCGCAGACCAAGCCGGCGCTGGTGGACAAACTGGCGGATGTCTTCATCGGCAGCCAGTGACACCGTTGGCACTCACTTGTACTCATCATGCCGGCGCCACCAGGGCCCCGTTTCATTGCGCCCCCAGGGCGCGCGGTCGAGCCATTGGTACATGCCCCACAATCCGTCCAGGCCTCGGGCGTAGGTGGAATAGGTGTGATAAATCTCGCCGTCTTCCAACACAAAGGTGCTCAGCCCTGGCCTGTCGCGGGTGTAGGTCGGCGCGTCGGTGCCACAGGTCGCGGCGAACTGTTTCACCGGTTCCGGGACCTGGCTGGCGTCCATCGCATGCCCGCCGCGCTGATAGTTGTACTCGACCTGTCCTTCACGTTGCTGCGCTTCGGTGAAGTAAACGTTGAAGTCGGCGGTGAAGTCGCTGTCGGCGGCCGAGGTCCAGGGGAACGTCCAGCCCATTCGGCGCTTGTAGGCCTGCAGTTTCGCCAACGGCGCGCGGGATATCGCCATCAGTGTCACGTCGTGGTTCGCCAGGTGGATGACGAGGGGGTCGAAACCATCGGCGATGGCTGAGCAGGACGGGCAGCCGGCGGTGTAGTCGGGGCCGAACATGAAGTGGTAGACCAGCAGTTGCGAGCGCCCCTGGAAGAGCTCGGCCAGGGTTGCGCTGCCGCTGTCGGTATCGAAGCGGTACGCCTTGTCGAGGCGAACCCATGGCAATGCCTGGCGTTGCCTGGCCACTTCATCGCTGCGTCGGGTCAGGGCCTTTTCCGCTTCCAGCAATTGCAGGCGTGCTGCCAGCCATTGGTCCCGGGTCGCGGTTTTGTGCGTGTTCATCGTTGTACGCTCCTGGTGAAAGGTCGTGATTTAGACTAAACCCGGGTATCGAATGCGGGGAGTGACAAGCGTGGCGGGATTTCGATGGACTCGATGATCACGGCAGCCGCCCAGGCGCTGGCGGCGGGGAACCCGCTGGGCGCACTGGACCGCGTGGCATTGCGCGACGATGCGCCGGCATTGGCCCTGCGCGGTATCGCCATGGCCCAACTGGGCGATCTGGTGCGGGCCAGGGCGCTGGTCAAGCGTGCGCAACGGGCCTTTGCGCCCAGGGAAGTGCTGGCCCGGGCGCGATGCGTGGTGGCCGAGGCCGAAATCGCCCTGGCTTCGCGAGAACTCGGCTGGCCGGTCAAGGCGCTGGAAACGGCGCGGGTCTCCCTTGAACAGCACGGTGACCGGGTCAATGCCGCCCATGCGCGCTATCTGCAAATCCGCCGTTTGCTGTTGCTTGGCCAGCTCGATGAGGCGCAGCAGTTACTCGCCGAACTCGACCCCGGCCGATTGCCGCCGGCATTGCGTGCAACCCATGAACTGGTGTTGGCGGGTATTGCCATTCGACGCCTGCAATCGAACGCGGCACGGGACGCGTTGACGAGGGCCGGGCAGGCGGCCGCTCAAACGGGGATTGCCGCGCTGATGGCTGAGGTGGAACAGGCTGCGCGTCTGCTCAATGCACCCGCGGCACACCTGATTGCCCAGGGTGAAATACGGCCATTGTTGCTCGATGAAGTTGAAGCGTTGTTCGGTTCAACCTCTCTGGTCGTGGATGCCTGCCGGTACGTTGTGCGTGGCTGTGGCATGTCGGTGTCACTCGCTACGCGGCCGGTCCTGTTCATGTTGGCCCGCGCCCTGGCCGAGGCGTGGCCCGCCGACGTTGCGCGGGAAGTGCTGATCGCCCGGGCGTTCCGTTTGAAGCTCGCGGATGAATCCCATCGTGCCCGGCTGCGCGTGGAAATCGGCAGGCTGCGCCAGGCACTCAAGCCGTTGGCCGGCATCATCGCGACCGCGCGCGGTTATGCCCTGCAATCAGCGGTCTGTACGCAGGTGGTGACACTGGCACAACCGATCGAGGAGAAGTTTGCCGCGGTCGTTGCCTGCCTCGCCGATGGCGAGTCGTGGTCGAGTTCCGCCCTGGCATTGGCGCTGGGTACCAGCCAGCGCACAGTGCAACGGGCGCTCGATACGCTGGCGGCACAGGGCAAGGTGCAGTGGTTTGGCCGTGGTCGCGCACGGCGCTGGATGACGCCGCCCGTACCGGGATTCGCGACGACCTTGTTACTCCCGGCGCCGCTGCCCGGTGGCTAGGATGAACGCCACCAACCCCTATTGAGGAATGCCAGATGAAACCTGCAACTGCTGAAATCATTCGTGAGTATGGCCCGTTTGCCGATGTTGACCATGTGTGCGGCGTCACCTGGGATGGCGAAAAGGTCTGGTTCGCAAGCAACAACAAAATCAACGCCCTGGACCCGGAAAGCGGCCAGGTGCTGAGCACGATCGATGTCGCGGCCCATGCCGGCACCGCGTTCGATGGCGAGCATCTGTTCCAGATCGCCGAAGACCGCATCCACAAAATCGACCCTCGTACCGGCCGCATCCTCTCGACGATTCCTGCGCCCGGTGCAGGCGCCGATTCGGGGCTGACCTGGGCCGAAGGGACGTTGTGGGTGGGCCAGTACCGCGAACGCAAGATTCACCAGATCGACCCCGAGAACGGCAAGATCCTGCGCACCATCGAATCCAACCGTTTCGTCACCGGCGTGACCTGGGTGGACGGCGCGCTGTGGCACGGTACCTGGGAAGGCGATGAAAGCGAACTGCGCCGGATCGATCCGCGAACGGGCGAAGTGCTGCAGAGCCTGAAAATGCCCGAAGGCAAGGGCGTCTCGGGGCTTGAGTCCGATGGTGGCGAACGGTTGTTCTGCGGTGGCGGCGATAGCGGTCGGGTGAGGGTGGTGCGTCGGCCTTCATGAGCCAGCGATTGTCAGGTGCAACCTGTGTGGGAGCGGGCTTGCTCGCGAAGGCGGCGTGACAGGCGCCATGGATGTTGAATGTGCCGGCCACTTCGCGAGCAAGCCCGCTCCCACAGTGGATTTTCGGCGACCAGGAAAGATGAGTACGACTCGGTTCACTGTGTGGGAGCGGGCTTGCTCGCGAAGGCGGAGTGTCAGGCGCCATGGATGTTGAATGTGCCGGCCACTTCGCGAGCAAGCCCGCTCCCACAATGGATCTTCAGCGACCAGGAAAGATGGGTACGACTCGGCTCACCCACGGCTCAGTCGGTTTTGGGGTGCTGATCGTTGATGTCGTACCACCCCGCTTTCGAGCTGACACATACATGCTTTTGTTTGTGGATGCGTAGTGGCGTATCCAGCGTGCCGAGGGCAACTGAAACCCAATCGGAAAACGCTCCTGTCGAGTCAGTCCAGAACAGCGAAGATCCGCAGTGAGCACAGAACTGCCGCGTGACGCCCCTGGACGACTCATACGCCTGCAGCGAATCTGCGCCGGTCATGATCGATAGTGCCGAGGCGGGCGCGCTGGCATAGGTTGCAAACGCAGCTCCGTGGCCCTTGCGGCATTGGCTGCAATGGCAATGGGTGACGGCTTTCAGTTCGGTCGACAGGCCATATTTGATGGCGCCGCAGAGGCAGCTGCCTTGGTGAAACTCATCCATGTAAAGCCATCCTTGTATCCATAGTATTTTTCTGTCCTGCGCTGTTTTCTGCTGGTCGAAATCGGTCTAAAAGCCTGGTTGGCATTTGAGCCTGTTTTGCTATCCTCAAACCTGTAGGTGAAGACGCAGACTGATGCGCAAAAGGATAGCAAGGAGACGTGGGGCGCGTTCCGAAGGGTACACGGTTAGAAAGATCCCCGCGCTGGGATCCAGCCCTTATGCCGTGTGAAGCAGAAGAGTTCCATTACAGTTTCACGGCTCTTTTGTGGGAGGCCTGATAAACCTTGTAAGCCGGAGACCAGCACCGGCCACCTACTTACACTCACCCGCGAAGCCCGCCCAGTGCGGGCTTTTTAATGCCCGCTAGGTGGGCCTGGCCAGTGGCTCAAGGCGCGCCAAACAGCATCGTCCAGTAGACACCGTTGTCGCTGCGTGCGTTGGCGGCGTAAGCGGCACCGACCTGGGTGAACATCGGGTTCATCAGGTTGGCGCAGTGCCCGGGGCTGGCGAGCCAGCCGGCCATGGCCTTGCTCGGTGAACCTTGCCCGGCGGCGATGTTTTCACCGATCTGCCGGCCACGGTAGCCGGCGGCCTTGGCGCGGTCGTAGGGCATGTCGCCGTCGGGGTCCTGGTGGGCGAAATAGTTGCCGTAGGCCATGGCCTTGCTATGGCCCTGGGCGGCGGCGCCGAGGGAGGCGTTCCAGGACAACGGCCGCGCGGCGGCGAAGCGTTGGCGACCACACATGCGCGGCCTGGCCCGGGCTGCATTGACCTGTGCCAGCAACGCCTGGGCGGCACTGCGTGTGTCGCCGGTTTGCCCGTCGAGCACCGGCCTGGCGAGCACCACTTGCCACTCGCTCCCGGCGCGGCTGACGCCGATGTCGGCGTATTGGTTGTCGAGCAGCGCGGCGCAGTGCTCGTCCTGGAACATATCGAACGCCTCTTCGGCGTCCCGTGCACCCACCACGCGGATCGACCGCACCATGGTTGCCTGATAGCCGGAAGCCTTTAACCGGTCCCGCAACCCACCGCCATAGCCAACGGGCAAGGCCAGGTTCGACTTGAGCTTCAGAGGGGACAAACGTTGCGTCGGTCGCCGGTCGCAGCGTTGCGGGTGTGCGCGATAGTCGTTGATGGCGTCGACCAGTTGCCGCTGCCCATCGGCGTGGGCGGGGCTTGAAAAAACGGGGAGCAGGGAAAACAGGCACAGCGAAGAAAAGCGCAAGGCAACGACAGTGTGGCGCATGGACGGACAACTCTGATGAGATGACAACGAAGAAAGTGGGGAAAAGCGCTGGGCTATGACTGGCGCCTCTAAACAAGGTTCACGCCGCAGACGTGTCTATTTGAGGGCGAAGCCTTCAGTCCGACGAAGGGTGTCGGCGGGCCTGTATGATGGGACTTTTTCGCCCCGTACAAGGATCAATCCATGGGTTTGAGCAAACGCGATCAGGCGCATATCGAACGGCGTCTGGCCGCCACCCTGACCGAAGCGTGCGAGACGGCCAAAGCGGAAATCGTCGGGTTTCAGTGGCTGACCCATGTCGTCGACTACGCCCGGTATCCGGCCAGCCTCAAGGTGGTTTGGGTCTTCGATACGCAGGCCAACAGGGAGCAGGCGCTGGGCAAGGGGCAGGGCGAACGCATGGTCGAATTCACCGCCATGGCCTTGGGTGAGGCACACGTTCAGGTTGGTCCGGTGGCAGCCCATGTGTTGTTCGACTCGGAAGAAGCCTGCCAGCGGGATAACGCCGGAAACTGGCAGCAACGGCTGTCACGCCAGCGCTAGGCTGGCTGATCGGTATTGACTGAAGCAGCTTCTGTCGCGACGTCCGGGGTTTCGCTCGGTCGCAACCTGAAGCGACAGACGTGCCCGCCACGCACCATGCATTCGCTGTGCTCGACTTCACCGCCGCCCAACGCACCGATCAAGGCCAGGTCCAGTTCGCAGACCACCGGATGGGCAGCGGCCAGGCGGTGGAAGACGCAGTTATGCGCGACGATTTCCGGGGTGCCGGCCGAGCGAAAAAACACCTCGGCTTCGTAGCCCGCCTGGTTCATGTGCTGCACGATCCTGGCTTCATCCACGACCTGTTGTTCACGGTCCAGAGCCAGCTTGCGGCCCATGTTGCGCATCAGCGTGGTCAGGGCATCAGGCCCGATGATGCCCGCCACTTCATCGATCAATACGCTGGCCAGTAGCTGATAGTGGCGAGGGAACTGCTCCCGCGCGTGGTCGGTGAGCTGATACAACTGCTCCGGACGACGCCCCGTCGGACGGGTGTCGCCGCGCAGCACCAGGCCGTCACGCTCCAGCGCCGCCAGGTGTTGGCGGATCGCCGTGCGCGTGACGGCCAGATGTTCAGCCAGATCGTCAATGCTCATGCCGCCCGCATGGTGCAGCAGCGCATTGAGCAGGTCTTGCTGTGTTCGGCCCAGTCCTTCCAGCATGGGATGCCCTCGCGCGGTATCAGAACTTGTCCGGGAATTGCTTGACCAGCGCGCCAGTCAACGCGTCGGCCAAGGCCAGGATGTGCGTACGCATCATCGCCCAGGTACGGGCCTCGCCGGCGTAATCGTGCGCGGCAAACTCATCGATCTGGGCAACGTGGTGACCGCCATGGGCCGACAACATGTTGACCAGTGTGGCTTCAGGCAGATTGGGGTTGGCGGTGGCCAGGAAAACCGCAATCGCCTTGGCATTGCTGGTCAGTTCGGTGACGGCGGCCTGCTTGCCCTTGGAATCTTTGGCCACCGTGGCATCGCTGTAGTGTTTCACCGCCCCCCAATGGCCGGCAAGCAGCTTGAGCAATTGATCCGCCGCCGGTTGGCCGTAGAGCGGGGCGATGCTGTTGGCGATTTTGGTCGCGTTGTCGACGACCTGATCCGCCGCGACCTTGGCTTGCTTCTTGTCGGCGGATTGATTGGCCATCGCGTAGTTTCTGATCCAGAAAACGTGTTCGACCCAAAGGTCGCGCAGGGCCAGGCGCGTGGTCAGCGCGGGGCTGTCGGCAGCGGCGGGGGAGGCCGCGGGTGAGGCGGTGGGCGTCTGGCTCCAGACCGGTTGCGCACACAAAGCCAGCAGGAGCAAAGCCAGGGTTTTGATATTCATGACGGCACCCTCTGAGAGTGGGAACATTCGACAATATCAATATAGGCATAAAAATATGTTTTTATTAGTCTGCGGCAAAATCCCGGATCAACGGTCGTATTTCGTCATGGGAAAAGGCAGGTTGCGCTCAGGTATTACAGGCCTTCACGCAGACGTTTGAGGTAGTCGGGGCTTTCGCTGATCGAGTTATGTCCCGTCCCCGCAATGACCTGCAATGACGCCACACCAGGGGTGAAGTGACTCAACAGGCGCTCGGTGCTCGAGCGCGGAATCACCTCGTCATGCTCGGCCGCTATCAACACCGTCGGCACCGTGATGCGGGCGGCGTACTGCCAGGACTGGTATTTGTCCTTCAACAGCCAGCGCACCGGAAACCAGCGGAACTGACGGGTGGCGAGCTCTTCGAGGCTGTTGTAGGGCGTGATCAGCACCAGCCGTGCCACCGGGCGCTGGCTGGCCAGGCGCACGGCGACCCCGGAACCCAGGCTGCGTCCGACCACCGCCACATGCGGATGGGTGGCATGCACCTGGTCGAACAAGGCGAGGGCATCACGGGCGATAGCCTCTTCCGAAGGCGAGCCGGAACTCCCGCCATAGCCACGGTAATGCAGCAGGTACAGCGCATGGTCAGGGAACGCTTGCGTGAACCCGGGCAGGTTGCGCGAGACGTCTTCGGCATTGCCGCCGAAATAAATCAGCGCGTCGGGGCCCTCGTGAGGCCGAATGGTGACCAGCACCCGTGCGTCGGCGATCGGCAGTGTGAGCAGGGTAGCGGCTGTGCCAACGGCGCGCGGCTGCGGGTAATAAATCAGCGCCCGCTGAAACACGAACAGCGCCACGCATAGCGCCAAGTACAGCGCAGCGACGATGACGACGAGTAACACCAGGGTGCGCGACATTCGGCTAACGTTAGTGGGCGGCATTGACTGCTCGGGGTTCGAAAGTGGCTGGCGCCGCAAGGCTTTCTGAGTGTAGTCAATCGACCCTTGGCGCGGGTTATCCGGGTTGTCGGTGCAACATGTCTGATCCGGGCGACTGGTGAGAAGCGTTTTATGAGCCATCCTGTGGGTTACACCCGTAGAGAAATACTCACGCTGGCTGCCGGTGCTTCGGCGGTCTTCACGTTCGGTCCGGCGGGATCTCAACCCGTGCCGTCGACGGGAACAGGAGGCGAGACCATGCAGACCCGTGCCATTCCTTCCAGCAAAGAGTCCTTGCCGATCGTAGGATTGGGCACTTATCGCGGATTCGATGTGGAGCCTTCGCAACCGGCTTACAAAGACTTGCCCGCGGTGCTGGACGCGTTGTTCGACAAGGGTGGCAAGCTGATCGACAGTTCGCCGATGTACGGTCGCGCCGAACAGACGGTCGGCGAACTGCTGTCGATCCATGAGCCGCGCTCGCCGGCGTTCCTGGCCACCAAGGTGTGGACCCGGGGGCGCGAAGAAGGCATCGCGCAGATGGAACAATCCTTTGCCCTGTTGCAGACCGACCGGATTGACCTGATGCAGATCCACAACCTGCTGGACTGGCAGATTCACCTGCCGACCCTGCGCCACTGGAAGGAAGAAGGGCGCATTCGCTACATCGGCATCACCCATTACACGGCGTTGGCCTATGAAGAAGTGGAGGCGGTACTCAGGGCCGAGCCAGTGGACTTTTTACAGATCAACTACGCCCTGGATGATCGCGGTGCCGAGAAGCGCCTGCTGCCGTTGTGCCGTGAGCTTGGCGTGGCGGTGATCTGCAATCGGCCGTTCGGCGGTGGCGACTTGCTGGCCAGGCTGAAGGACAAGCCGCTGCCAGGCTGGGCGGCGCAAGTCGGGGTCAAGAGCTGGCCGCAACTGGCGCTGAAGTTCCTGCTGTCGCATTCGGCGGTGACGTGCGTGATTCCGGGCACCGGCAACCCGCGCTACATGGCGGAAAATGCCCGGGCCGGTTTCGGCCCGATGCTGACCGATGCCCAGCGTCAGCAACTGATTGCACTGGTGGGGTAGCGACTCTGCCAACGCAGCCCGGCGAGTCCCGGAACCTCTCCTATACTGTTTCGCGTCCATGCCGTTGAAAGCGTATTCGTTGCCCTGACGGCGTCCCTGTCCATCACTGCAAGGAGATCGAACATGGCTATCCGCATTGGCGATGAAGCACCGGATTTCACCGCCGAAACCACCGAAGGCACCCTCAACTTTCACCAATGGATCGGCGACGGGTGGGCCATCCTGTTTTCCCACCCCAAGGATTTCACCCCGGTGTGCACCACCGAACTGGGGTACCTGGCCAAACTCAAGCCGGAATTCGACAAGCGCAACACCAAGGTCGTCGGCCTCAGCGTCGACCCGGTCAGTGATCACCACCGCTGGGTCGGTGACATCGCCGAGACCCAGGGCAACGCGGTCAACTATCCACTGATCGGCGACGAAAACCTGGTGGTGGCCAAGCTCTACGACATGATCCATCCCAATGCCAGCGGCGGCGCGCGCACGGCGGTGGATAACGCCACGGTGCGTTCGGTGTTCATCGTCGGCCCGGACAAGAAGGTCAAGGCCATGCTGATCTACCCGATGAGCGCCGGGCGCAATTTCGATGAAGTGCTGCGCCTGCTCGATTCCCTGCAACTGAATGCCAAACACACCGTCGCCACGCCAGTGAACTGGCGGCCGGGTGAAGACGTGATCATCCCGACTTCGGTGTCTGACGAAGATGCGAAGAAGAAGTACCCGGATGGCTTCAAGACCCTGAAACCGTATCTGCGGACCGTGGCTCAGCCGAAGTAACTGCGCAGGTCTCAAGATCGCCTTCGCGAGCAAGCCCGCTCCCACATTGGATCTGCGTCGTACACAGAGCCAATGTGGGAGCGGGCTTGCTCGCGAAGAGGCCGGCCCTGCTGCCCTCAAATTCTGGTCAAACCAGATACTTTTTAAACCACCCCAACGTTCGTTCCCACGCCAGTTTCGCCGCCGCCTCGTCGAAGCGCGGCGTGGAGTCGTTGTGGAAACCGTGATTGCAGCCCGGGTAAATGTACGCCTCATAGGTCTTGCCCCCAGCCTTCAACGCTTTCTCAAAGGCCGGCCAGCCTTCGTTGATCCGCGTATCCAGTTCGCCGTAGTGCAGCATCAGCGGAGCCTTGATGCGGGGCACGTCCTCGGCCGCTGGCTGGCGACCATAAAACGACACTGCGGCACCCAATTCCGGATAGGCCACGGCAGCGGCGTTGGTCACGCCACCGCCGTAGCAGAATCCGGTGATGCCGACTTTTCCGCTGGCGGCAGGGTGTTTCATCATCCATTCGACGGCCGCGAAAAAGTCGTTCATCAGCTTTTCCGGGTCGACCGTGGCCTGAAGTTCTCGGCCCTTTTCGTCATTGCCCGGATAACCGCCGACCGAACTCAGGCCGTCTGGTGCAAGGGCGATGAAACCGGCCTTGGCCAGCCGCCGGGCGACATCTTCAATGTACGGGTTGAGCCCGCGGTTTTCGTGCACCACCACCACTGCCGGCACTTTGCCGGTGGCCTTGGCCGGACGCACCAGATAACCGCGAACCTGGCCGTGGCCCTTGGGCGACGGGTAGGTGATGTACTCGGCAACAATCTCCGGATCGGTGAACGAGATCTGTTCGGCCAGCGCATAGTTGGGGCTCAGCGCGGCGAGCAGGGCGCCGGCGGTCATGCCTGCAAAGGCAAATAGCGCCGCTCGATCAAGAAACTCCCGACGGTCGATCTTGCCGTGGGCGTAGTAGTCGTAGAGTTCCAGCAGTTCGGGGGCAAAGTCTTTCGCAGTTAGACGGGGCATTGCTGCAACTCCTCTCGGCTGGTTTAACACAGCCCCCTTGTGGGAGCGGGCTTGCTCGCGAAGGCGGTGTATCAGACACATGGATGTCAGATGTGCCACCGCTTTCGCGAGCAAGCCCGCTCCCACAGGGGTCCAGGATAAAGTCAAAATCTCATTTCAGGCTCTGCGCACCGGCCTTCGCAATTTGCGCATCCTGCTCAGGCTTGACGCCCGACACCCCGACAGCGCCAATCACCTGGCCATCGAAAACAATCGGCACGCCACCCTCGAGCGAAGTCAGCAAGGGTGCTGACAGAAAAGCGTAGCGCCCACCGTTGATCATGTCCTCATAGCTTTTCGATTCGCGCCGCCCGAGGGCCGAGGTACGGGCCTTTTCGGTAGCGATATAGGCGCTGCCCGGCGCGCAGCCGTCGAGGCGTTCGAGGGCCAGCGGGTGGCCGCCGTCATCGACTACCACGATGGTCACGGCCCATTGATTGGCCTGTGCTTCGGCGCGGGCGGCTTTGATGATCTGGCTGACTTCGGTCTGGCTCAGGACGGCTTTGCGGTTCATGGGCATCTCCGGGATTCGGTTAAGGCAGGGCAGCTTCGACCAGTTCGATCCAGTGCCGCACCGGGGTTCGGCCCGCGCCATCGAGGTGCGCCTGGCAGCCGATGTTGGCTGTGACAATGACCTCGGGATGGCCACTTTCCAGGGCGTTGAGCTTGTTGTCGCGCAGTTGCCGCGACAGTTCGGGCTGGGTCAGCGAGTAGGTGCCCGCCGAACCGCAGCACAGGTGCCCGTCGGGAACGGACGTCAGGTTGAAACCGAACCCGGTCAGCAGTGCTTCCACGGCACCGCCGAGTTTCTGCCCGTGCTGCAAGGTGCAGGGGCAATGGAAGGCCAGGCGTTGCGAGGCGTGGATGCCGAGTTGCTCCAGCGGTTCGTCGCGCAACACTTCCACCAGGTCCCGGGCCAGCGCACTGACCTTTTTTGCCTTGTCGGCATAGGCCGGGTCGCTGGCGAGCAGGTGGCCGTAATCCTTGATGAAGGCGCCGCAACCGCTGGCCGTCTGCACAATTGCTTCGGCACCTTTTTCGATGCTCGGCCACCACGCGTCGATGTTGCGCCGGGCGCGATCGAGGCCGGCGGCCTGGGCGTCCAGGTGATAGTCCACGGCACCGCAGCAACCGACTTCGCGGGTCGCGATGACGCTGATCCCCAACCGGTCCAGCACCCGCGCCGCCGCGGCATTGGTGTTGGGTGACAGGCTGGGCTGCACGCATCCTTCGAGCATCAGCACCTGACGCTCACGCACGGTCATGGGCCGCGGCTTGGCCGGGTAGACCCTGCGCGGCAACTTGCTTTGCAGGGGGCCGGGCAGCAGCGCACGGAATACCTGACCGCTATTGACCAGACTCTTGAACAGATCGGGATGCGGCACGGTCTGACGCAACCCCTCGCGCAACAGGCGCTGACCGAGCGGGCGCGGCACCGCCGCATCGACCACCGCCCGGCCGATGTCCAGCAGGTTGTGGTAATCGACGCCCGACGGGCAGGTGGTTTCGCAGTTGCGGCACGACAGGCAGCGGTCCAGGTGCTGTTGGGTCTTTTGCGTGACGTCGTTGCCTTCCAGCACTTGCTTGATCAGGTAGATGCGGCCCCGAGGTCCGTCCAGTTCATCGCCGAGCAATTGATAGGTCGGGCACGTGGCATTGCAGAACCCGCAGTGCACGCAGGTGCGCAGGATGCTTTCGGCTTCTGCGGCGCGGGGCAGATGGCTGGCGTTTTCACTCAAGGTCGTCTGCATGGTTCAAAGCTCCGCGTACAGGCGTCCGGGGTTGAAGATGCCCCGTGGATCGAGCTGTTGTTTCAGGTTGCGGTGATAACGCATCAGGGCCGGGGGCAGCGGCTGGAACGGGGTGTCGGTCAGGCCGTGGCTGAAACAGGTGGCATGGCCGCCGACCTCGTCGACGACCTGGCGGATGAACGCCGCTTCGGCATCGGATTTCAACCAGCGCTGGGCGCCTCCCCAGTCGAGCAACTGGCGACCCGGCAACGTCAGGCATGGCGTGTTGTGTGGCAGTGACAGGCGCCAAAGCGGCTGGTCTTGATCGAAGAAACTCAAGCGCTGCTCGTTGAGATCGTCCCAGTATGAAGCGTCCAGCCGTTCGCCACCGAGGCGGTCATGGGCCGCCGCCACCGAACCTTCACCGCCCTCGAGCCGCAGGTGCAGGCGTGAACCGTCGTGACAGGCGGCACTGATCGGCAACGGTTGCTGGCCCCATTCTGCCAGGCGCAATAAGGCCTGTGCGGTGTCCATTTCCAGGCTGATACTGAGGCACTGCCGGGGTTTGGGCAGCACTTTGAGCGAGACTTCGGTGATCAGCCCGAGGCAGCCGTAACTGCCGGCCATCAGGCGCGACAGGTCGTAGCCGGCGACGTTTTTCATCACCTCGCCACCGAAGCGCAACAGCTTGCCTTGCCCGGTGATGACCCGCGTGCCGAGTACGAAATCGCGCACCGAGCCGACCCAAGGACGCCGAGGTCCGGACAACCCGCAGGCGATCATTCCGCCGACTGTGGCACCGTCGCCAAAGGCCGGCGGTTCGCAGGGCAGCATCTGTTGCGCGGCATCGAGCACCTGCGTCAGCTGCGCCAACGGCGTGCCGCAACGGGCGGTGATCACCAGTTCAGTCGGGTCGTAACTGACGATGCCCCGGTGCGAGCGGGTATCGAGAATTTCCCCGGCCGTGGCACGCCCGAGGAAGCCCTTGCTGTTGGATCCCTGAAGGCGCAACGGCGTGGCGTTTTCCAGCGCCTGGTTGACCTGTTCCAGCAGCGACTGGCTGTCATCGAAATCTTCAGGGCCGCGCATCAGAAACGCTCCAGCTCAGGGAAGGGCAATTGCCCGCCGTGCACGTGCATGGCACCGAATTCGGCGCAGCGGTGCAGGGTCGGAATGTTCTTGCCGGGGTTGAGCAGGCCGCTCGGGTCGAAGGCGGCTTTGATGGCATGGAACAGGGTCAGCTCATCGCTGTTGAACTGCGCGCACATCTGGTTGATCTTCTCGCGACCCACGCCGTGTTCACCGGTGATGCTGCCGCCGACTTTCACGCACAACTCCAGAATCCTGCCACCCAGGGCTTCGGCCCGATCAAGTTCACCGGGTTGATTGGCGTCGAATAGAATCAACGGATGCATGTTGCCGTCACCGGCGTGGAACACGTTCGCCACCCGCAGGCCGTATTCGTTCGAGAGCTCGGCGATGGCCTGCAGCACGCCGGGCAGTTCGCGACGGGGGATGGTGCCGTCCATGCAGTAATAGTCCGGCGACAGGCGGCCCACTGCCGGGAAGGCATTCTTGCGCCCGGCCCAGAAACGCACGCGTTCGGCTTCGTCTTTCGCCTGACGCAATTCGATTGCGCCGGCCTGTTGCAGTACCTGGCGCACCCGCTCGCAGTCATCCTGGACATCGGCTTCCACACCATCGAGCTCGCACAGCAGAATGGCCTGGGCGTCCACCGGATAACCGGCGTGGATGAAGTCCTCGGCGGCGCGGATGGCCAGGTTGTCCATCATTTCCAGGCCTCCGGGGATGATGCCGGCAGCGATGATGTCGCCGACGGCACGGCCGGCTTTTTCCACGGAGTCGAAGGCTGCCAGCAGCACTTTGGCGGTCTGCGGTTTGGGCAGCAGCTTGACCGTGACTTCGGTGATGACCCCGAGCAGGCCTTCGGAGCCGGTGAACAGCGCCAGCAGGTCGAAACCGGGGGCATCGAGGGCGTTGGAGCCCAGGCTCAGGTGCTCGCCGTCGACGGTGAGGATGTCGACCTTCAGCACGTTGTGCACGGTCAGGCCGTATTTCAGGCAGTGCACGCCACCGGCGTTTTCCGCCACGTTGCCGCCGATGGAACAGGCGATTTGCGAGGACGGATCCGGCGCGTAATACAGGCCGAACGGTGCCGCCGCCTGGGAAATCGCCAGATTGCGTACGCCGGGTTGAACCCGCGCAGTACGGGCGGCGGGGTCGATGTGCAGGATGTTGTTGAAGCGCGCCATCACCAGCAGCACGCCTTTCTCCAAAGGCAAGGCGCCACCGGACAAACCGGTGCCCGCGCCACGGGCCACGACGGGGACGTGCCGTTCATGACAGACGCGCAGCACCCCTTGCACTTCGTCGATGTATCGGGGCAGCACCACCAGCATCGGCGTGGTGCGGTAGGCCGAGAGCCCGTCGCATTCGTAGGGCTTGAGTTCCTCCTGGTGATGGAGGATTTCCAGATTCGGCAAGCGGGATTTCAGGGCGTGCAACAGCGCCTGCCTGTCGACGTCGGGCAGGGCGCCGTCAACGCGTTCATCGTAGAGAATGTTCATGGGTTGACGATTCTCGCTGGAGGCCACTGACCTTCATCATTGGCCTGAGACGGCCGGCTGTCCATGGGATGTTTGTCCGCACGACAGACCATTCATTCAATAAAAACCACTCGCCAATGTGGGAGCGGCGGTGCGGCGATCCGACTTGCTCGCGAAGAGGGAGTGTCAGTCGAAGACATTGCCGTCTGACACACCGCCTTCGCGAGCAAGCCCGCTCCCACAGGGATCAGGCTCAAGCAGAATGACGCGTGTATTCGATTTAATGTCCTCCCACCACCATATGGCTGAACGGCGCGACGTAGGCCTGCAACGTCACCAGTCCACCGACCAGTATCGCCAGCACGATCGAGTGGAAGAACACGTAGCGCAGGATTTCCCCTTCATGGCCGTACCAGCGGGTGGCGGTGGAGGCGACCACGATCGACTGGGCGTCGACCATCTTGCCCATGACCCCGCCGGAACTGTTGGCGGCGGCCATCAACACCGGGCTGATGCCCAACTGTTCGGAGGTCACCCGTTGCAAGCCGCCGAACAGCACGTTGGACGCCGTGTCCGAACCGGTCAACGCCACGCCGAGCCAGCCGAGCAGGGTGCCGAACATGGGGTAGAAGATGCCCGTCGCGGCGAAGGCCAGGCCCATGGTCGCATCCAGGCCGGAGTAGCGCGTGAGGAAGCCCAGGGCAAGCATTGCCGCAATGGTGATCAGCGAGTAGCGCACCACCCACAGGGTGCGCAGGTACTGGTGGATCAGTTGCGGGATCGAGTAACCCATCAGCAAGCCGCCGACAATCGCCGCCAGCAGAATGCCGCTGCCGGTAGCGGTGAACCAGGTGAACTTGTACACCGCTTCCTCGGGTTTCGGCGCCGCCACCACCGGCGGGACCTTTACCACTTGCAAGTGCAAGGTACTGAACGTCAAGACCGGCGCAAACACCGGGTTCGCCTCGCGCAATGGTTTACCCTGGGGGTCGAGTTTGGCGGCGCTGGTTTGCGGGTCGATGGCAGGGCGGGTGTCGAAGGTGTTCTTGAAGCCCTGGGTGCCCCAGATGAAGACGAAGATCGTGAGGATGATCCACGGCATCCACGCCCGCATCACCGCCGGTTTTGCCTCATTGGCAAAGGTTGCAGTCGGTACCGGCTTTTCGTCGTGCTCGGCGTCGATCTTCGTGTTGTCGACCCGGCCGGACAGGGCGGCGGAAGTGTGTACCGTGGCCGGCTTCCACACCCTGAGGAAACCGGCCAGGCAGGCCATGGAAATCAGTGCGGCGATCACATCCACCAGCATCGGCCCGTGATAGTTGGACACGAGGAACTGCGGCACGGCAAAACTGACCCCGGCCACGAGGATCGCCGGCCAGATTTCCAGCATCTTGCGCCAGCCGGCAAAGGCCCAGATCAGCCAGAACGGCACCAGTACCGAGAAGAACGGCAACTGCCGGCCGACCATCATCGACAGCTCCATTTCATCCAGCCCGGTGACCTTGGCCAGGGTGATGATCGGCGTGCCGAGGGCGCCGAACGCAACAGGGGCGGTGTTGGCGATCAGCGCCAGACCTGAAGCGGCGAGCGGCGAAAACCCCAGCCCGATCAGAATCGCGCCAGTCACCGCCACCGGCGTACCGAAACCGGCCGCTCCTTCGAAAAACGCACCGAAGCAGAAGGCGATCAGCAGCAATTGCAGGCGCCGGTCATCGGTGATGCGCGCCAGGGAGTCTTGCAGCACCTTGAACGAGCCGTTCTCGGTGGTCAGGCGGTGCAGGAAGATGATGTTCAACACAATCCAGCCAATCGGCAGCAGACCGTTGGCTGCCCCGAACAGCGCCGCGGAGCCTGCCATGTTTGCCGGCATGCCGAAGGCGAAGATCGCGATCAGCAAGGCCGAGGTCAGGGCGAGCAACGCCGCCAGGTGCGCCTTGACATGGAAAAAAGCGAGGGACGCCAGCATCACCACCACCGGTACGGCGGCCATGATGGTTGAAAGCACCGGATTGCCGAACGGATCGTAGACTTGCTGCCAGACCATGTTCCACCTCTGCTTTTTATTGTTGAACGTGCAGATCCCCTGGGGGGGAGGTGGTCTTGAGTATAGGTGGCATTGCGCCGCTGTCAGGGCAGGCCTCTGGTCCAGCAGGTCTACGCAGTTGCGGGGGCTGAGCTAGCATTGCCGGTAGACTCGCAATCCACAGGCGGGAGGAAAGCAGCAATGACTGAGCGCCATGAGGTCCACAAGGAAACGCTGTCGAACGGATGCCGGATTGAAGTCAAGGCCGAGATATTGAAGGACGGTTCATTGGGCATGTTCATTGGTGTCTATTGGCCGGACGGCACCGTCATCAATGAGAACCACGATCCACGGCCGCACATGATGGACATGGAGGCGGCGATGGATTGGGGGATCGATATTGCCAAGGGGATTGGCAACAGCCAGCGAACGTTGTGAGCGCTTCCCGTTCGAGCCCGGGTGACCGGCGGTCGCTGTCAGAACCCGAACGAACGGGCCGAGCCTTTTGCAAGCTCTACATCCAGTAGATGCTCGACCAGCACGTCATTCAGAAAACGGAACTGATCATTGAGCCCGACCACTTCGTTGCTGAAGTGATGATCGGCTGCCGGAATCAGCAACGCCTCGAAATTTTTGTCGAACATCAGAGTCAACTCTTTACGTGACTCGAATTCCTGCGCGCAGAAATTGTTGCCGAACACCGGGAAACGCACGGCGAGGGTGACGGTGTGAATCATGACGTTTGCTCCTCGCTCAGGACGTACCAGGAAAACACACCCAAAGTGAACGCCGTCAGGGCCAGGCAGGTCAGCAGATGGATCAGCATGATATTCCCCTCCGATTCGGGGTTTCGTGTTGGCCTGGGATCGATCCTACGCTGACGGCCATCAAGCGGAAGGCAATCGCGGCGATGGTGATTATCGACGCAAGTGATGGTGGTTTTTGTGCTGTTGATGCGGGTCCCTTCGCGGCTTCGGGAGCACCGCCACCTATACTTAAACCGAAAGTTTCGTGTGTCAGGCATTCCGCCCGGTACCAACTGCAGGAAACCGCCATCTTGAACCTGCGTTCGCTGATCATTGCCGTGCTGGTGGTGTTGGCGGGGTGTGCTACGCCTGTGCGCGCGCCAGTGGAAGTGGCACCGGTCATCGTCGTTCCTGCCAGCACCTGGCAACAAGTGGACCGGGAGATCGTCGCCGCGTCGCAGGCGGCGACCGAGGAGACCAAAATCTACGCCCGCGGCGCCATGGAATACTGGCGCACACGGGTCTATGAATTGACCGAACAGAATTTCATTCCGTGGTTCAGCAGTTACTGGACCCAGGAATGGCTGTCGATGAAGGTCAGCTGGTACACCATCAGCGCCAAGGGTGAGCAGGATGTCGTGGAAAAACACCTGGCGGCGTACCTGCTCGAAGCCTATCAGGAGAAGGTCCTGGCCCCGGCGGCCGTGGACGTCGATCCCGATGCGATTCTCGGCCTGGCAGCGGCGTTCTATGTCGATATCCTCAAGGAAGAGCTGCAGAAAATCTCCCACCGCCACAGCGTGCCGATGGCCCAGCTCAACGGGCGCATCCAGAAAGTCCCGGCCATCGCCCTCGGGCCTCCGCCGACGAGGGACGCCTCGTTGTACCAGGTCGTGCACACCGAACCGCTGAACTCCTTGCCGGCCTTCGCCGCGCTGATCGACAAAGTCCATAAGGCCGGTGGCGACAAGGGCGTGGGCTCGACCGATACCGCGATGGCGCCGGTGGCCAGGCGCGCCAGCCGGCGCATGGAAGCCGAGATGGCCCCGCGCGGGGCCGCCAGCGCCGTGGCCGCAGCGACCGGGAAACTGGCCGGTGGCTTGATCACGCTAGGGGTGGCTGGCATTCGCGCATTCATCCAGGCCTTTGACCGGCCCGATAGCGAGGCGCTGATTCGCCGTAGCCTGGGCAATACCTTCGACAAGGCCTGGACCAAACTGGTGCAGAGCCCGACCAGCGGCGTCATGGCCGCCACGCTTTACATGGCGGCGCAGATCGAAGGCAGCCTGGCGGACCGCACTGCACCGCCGGTCGGTTTGGGCACCGGCACTGTCGATCGGACGCCAGCGCAACCGACTATCCAGCAGCACACCCCATGATCCAAGGAGAGCACTCATGTCTTACGTCGATGGTTTTATCGCTGCCGTACCCACCGCCAACCGTGAGCAATACATCAAGCACGCCGAAATCGCCGCTTCGATCTTCAAGGAAAACGGTGCCTTGAGCGTGGTCGAATGCTGGGGCGAAGACGTGCCGGAGGGCAAGGTCACATCGTTCCCGATGGCGGTGAAACTCAAGGACGGCGAAACCGTGGCTTTTGGCTGGATCATCTGGCCGGACAAGGCCACCCGTAATGCCGGGATGGACAAGATGATGCAGGACCCGCGCATGCAGCCGAACGTCAATCCGATGCCATTTGACGGTCAGCGCCTGGTGTACGGCGGGTTTGAAATACTCCTCAAAGTCTGACGCCAGCCTTGGGATCACTCCGGCGTCGGGGTGATCCTGCAACTCTTGCGCTGCTGAATCTCGTCGTCCGTCGGCCGCTCGCGGATGAATTCGAAGCGCGGCTCACCCTCGCTGTAATGCACCAGCCAGCCCCATTCCAGCTTGAGTTCGTCCTGACCTGGCTCGGGCGGTCTGGCCCACCATGGCTCTTTGCTGAGGATCTGTCGCATGGTCCCCTCCGCTTTTTCGGGATGCTAGAACTATAACGCGCCTGCCGGACGGTGCCAGAAATGCGCTGGCCGGTACGCGAGGGTTGAGTACACTCAGGCAGTCTTCCCAAGAGGTGTCCGGCATGAGCGACGAATCCCGCGAGCCGTTCAAGCGTCTGTTCTTTGCGCTCGATTGCGCTCCTGCCCAGCGCCGGGACATCGCCCAGTGGCGCAGTGCGCTGCAACTGCGCAACGGGCGGCCAGTGCCGGCGGAAAACTTTCACCTGACGCTGAAGTTTCTGGGGGCGGTGGGTGTGGCGCAGATTGCCGACATCTGCACCGCTGCGGCGTCCATCCGCACACCGGGCGAGCGCTTGACGGTGGTACTGGACCGGCTGGACGTGTGGCGCAGGGCGGGGGCGCTGGTGCTCGCGCCGGAGCAGGCGCCCCCGGCATTGCTGCGATTGGTGTATGCGCTGGAACAGGCGATGTTGCCGTTCGGTCTGGAGGAAGCACCCAGGGAATACCGTCCGCACCTGACCCTGGCACGGCAGTATCGGGCGCCGGTGCCGGAGTCCGCGACCGCGCCGCAATTTTTCCTGCGTGCCGACCGCTTCGCCCTGTTCGAATCCCACAAAGGCCGCTATCGGACTCTGGCCGAATGGCCTTTGATTGATCCCCAATAAAAAGGGCGCCCGAAGGCGCCAAACTTCACCTTGACCGAGGGAGCCCAGGTGAGGCCGTTCTACTGCAGGAGAGGCAGCGGTGGTAAGGCGCTGCGTGAACGGAAAAGGTTGGAACACCACCACTCCTTGTGGGAGCGGGCTTGCTCGCGAAGAGGCCATCACCATTCAATATTAATGGTGGCTGGCACACCGCTTTCGCGAGCAAGCCCGCTCCCACACTTGATCGGTGGGGTTCTGGATTACTGGCCCAACTTCACCTTGGTCCAGCCACGGGTCATGATCCGCTGGATGGCGATCGGCTGGTCTGGCACGGCATAGAGCGTGGCCATCACCGCTTCCGGCGGGTAGGAGCCCGGATCGTTGCGGATCGCTTCATCGACCAACGGCGTGGCCGCCGCGTTGGCGTTGCTGTAGCCGATGTTGTTGGTGATGTCGGCGATCACGTCGGGGCGCATCAGGAAGTTCATGAACAGGTAAGCGTTCTCGACGTTGGCGGCATCGCGGGGGATGGCGAGCATGTCGTAGAAACTGGCGGCGCCTTCTTTCGGGATGCTGTAGTCGATCTTCACCTTGTCCCCGGCTTCCTGGGCGCGGGCCTTGGCCTGCAGCACGTCGCCGGAGTAACCCACGGCCACGCAGATGTTGCCGTTGGCCAGGTCCGAGATGTATTTCGACGAATGGAAGTACGCCACGTTCGGGCGAATCTTCATGAACAGCGCCTCGGCTTCGGCGATGTGCTGTTTGTCCTGATCGTTCACCGGGTAGCCCAGGTAGTGCAGGGCGGTCGGGAGCATTTCTGTCGGCGAGTCGAGGAAGCTGATGCCGCAGGCTTTGAGCTTCTCGGCGTTTTCCGGTTTGAACAGCAGGTCCCAGGAATTGGTCGGAGCGTTGCTGCCGAGCACTTCCCTGACCTTCTGCGGGTTGAAGCCGATGCCGATCGAGCCCCACATGTACGGGATGGCATGAGCGTTTTCGGGATCGCTCGCGGAGGCGTTCTTCAGCAGCACCGGGTTGAGGTTTTTCCAGTTCGGCAGCTTCGATTTGTCCAGCGTCTGGTAGACGCCGGCCTTGATCTGCTTGGCCAGGAAACTGTTGGACGGCACGACGATGTCGTAGCCGGATTTGCCCGCCAGCAGGCGTGCTTCAAGGGTCTCGTTGCTGTCGAACACATCGTAGGTCACCTGGATGCCGGTCTCGTCTTCAAACTTCTTGACGGTATCCGGGCCAATGTAATCCGACCAGTTGTAGACGCGCAGAACCTTGTCATTGGCCTGGGCGCCAGTGGCGATCGCGCCCAATAAGGACAGTGTCAGCAGAGTCCTGCCAAACATTTTCATCGGTACAACTCCATTTCTTTTCTTATTCAAATCACACAGTAAATAAGCTTTCACGCTCCTTGTAGGAGCGAGCTTGCTCGCGAAAAACTCAAGGACGACGCGTTCATTCAGATAGCCCGCGTCATCGTTGATGGCCATCGCGAGCATGCTCGCTCCTACAGGGGGCGGCCTCAGGCCGCTGCTTCTGCCATTTGCTTTTTCGGTTGTTGCCAGGATTCGCTGGCGGTCTGGTCCATGGCTTCCTGGATCGCGCGCTTGCGGCTTTCTTCGGCACGACGGCTGAAGTACCAGACCATGAAGGTCACGATCGACACCGCCAGCAGAATCAGGCTGGCCACGGCGTTGATCTCGGGCTTCACGCCCAGGCGCACCGCCGAGAACACTTCCATCGGCAGGGTCGTGGAACCAGGTCCCGACACGAAGCTCGCCAGTACCAGGTCATCCAGCGACAGGGCGAACGACATCATGCCGCCCGCCGCCAGTGATGGCGCGATCATCGGGATGGTGATCAGGAAAAACACCTTGAACGGCTTCGCACCCAGGTCCATGGCCGCTTCTTCGATGGACAGGTCCAGCTCGCGAAGGCGGGCGGAGACTACCACCGCCACGTAGGCTGCACAAAACGTGGTGTGGGCGATCCAGATGGTGACGATGCCGCGTTCCTGCGGCCAGCCGATCAGTTGCGCCATGGCCACGAACAGCAGCAACAGCGACAGACCGGTGATCACTTCAGGCATCACCAGCGGCGCGGTGACCAGGCCACCGAACAGGGTACGACCCTTGAAGCGTGTAACGCGGGTCAACACGAACGCGGCTAACGTCCCTAGTGCGACTGCTGCGACGGCGGTATAGCAGGCGATTTCCAGCGAGCGCACCACCGAACCCATCAGTTGCGAGTTGTCGAGCAGGCCGGCGTACCACTTGATCGACCAGCCACCCCACACCGTCACCAGCTTCGAGGCGTTGAACGAGTAGATCACCAGGATCAGCATCGGCAGGTAGATAAACGACAGGCCGAAAATCAGCATGAACTTTGAAAATCCGAAGCGTTTCATCCCCGTGCCTCCATCTCTTTGGCCTGGCTGCGGTTGAACAGCAGAATCGGCACAATCAGGATCAACAGCATTACCACCGCCAGGGCAGACGCCACCGGCCAGTCGCGGTTGTTGAAGAACTCTTGCCACAACACACGGCCGATCATCAGGGTTTCCGGACCGCCGAGCAGTTCAGGAATCACGAACTCACCGACCACCGGAATGAACACCAGCATGCAGCCGGCGATGATGCCGTTCTTGGCCAGCGGCACGGTGATTTTCCAGAAGCTGTTGAACGTGCTTGAACCCAGGTCCGATGCGGCTTCCAGCAGGCTCTGGTCATGCTTGACCAGGTTGGCGTACAGCGGCAGCACCATGAACGGCAGGTACGCGTACACCACGCCGATGTAGACGGCAGTGTTGGTGTTGAGGATCTCGATCGGGTGCGACGTCAGGCCGGTCCACATCAGGAACGCGTTGAGCAGGCCG
Organism: Pseudomonas sp. WT-JTC; assembly: GCF_056711565.1. Taxonomy (NCBI): domain Bacteria; kingdom Pseudomonadati; phylum Pseudomonadota; class Gammaproteobacteria; order Pseudomonadales; family Pseudomonadaceae; genus Pseudomonas; species Pseudomonas sp. WT-JTC. The sequence continues at coordinate 4,071,344 of NZ_CM160042.1, read as the reverse complement.
TTGTTGCTGAGGATGCCCATCCACGCATAGACGCGGATCAGGATCGCGGTCCAGGTCGGCATCATGATCAGCAGCATCAGCACGTTCTGCGCTTCCTTGCTGGCCTTGGTGATGGCGTAGGCCATCGGGAAACCGATCACCAGGCACATCAGGGTGCTGAACAGCGCGACCTTCAACGAACCCAGGTAAGCGGAGAGGTACAGCTCATCTTCGCCCAGCAGGGAATAGTTGCCGATGTTGAGCAACAGCTGGAATTTCTGCTCGGCGTAGGTGTAGATCTCCGAGTAGGGCGGAATGGCCAGGGCCGCTTCCGAGAAGCTGATCTTCATCACCAGGAAGAACGGCAACATGAAGAACAGGAACAACCAGATGAAGGGAATCCCGATGACGAACTTGCGCCCGCTGGGGACCAGTCTCAGAAATTGCTGATTGAAGGTTTTCATGCGCGCAGTACCACGCCGCTGTCGTCTTCCCACCACACGTAGACCTGATCGTCCCAGGTCGGACGTGCGCCACGGCGTTCGGCGTTGGCCATGAACGACTGGACGATCTTGCCGCCAGGCAGCTCGACGTAGAACACCGAGTGGCCGCCGAGGTAGGCGATGTCATGCACCTTGCCGCTGGACCAGTTGTAGCGGTTCTCCGGCTTGACGGTGCTGACCAGCAGTTTTTCCGGGCGGATCGCGTAGGTGATCGATTTGTCCTGCACCGAGGTGCTGACGCCGTGGCCGACGTAGATCTTCTGCTCCAGGTCCGGGCTGTGGATGATCGCGTGACCTTCCAGGTCTTCAACCACGGTGCCGTCGAAGGCGTTCACGTTGCCGATGAATTCGCAGACCATGCGGCTGACGGGGGCTTCATAGATGTCGACCGGGCTGCCGATCTGGGCGATCCAGCCCAGGTGCATGATCGCGATGCGCTGGGCCATGGTCATGGCCTCTTCCTGGTCGTGGGTCACCATCACGCAGGTCACGCCCACGCGCTCGATGATTTCCACCAGCTCCAGCTGCATTTGCGAGCGCAACTTCTTGTCCAAGGCGCCCATCGGTTCGTCGAGCAGCAGCAGCTTCGGACGCTTGGCCAGGGAACGGGCCAGGGCCACGCGTTGACGCTGGCCGCCGGACAGTTGGTGCGGCTTGCGCTTGGCGTATTGGGTCATGTGCACCAGCCGCAGCATCTCCTGCACGCGGGCTTCGATTTCGGCCGCTGGCAAACGGTCCTGCTTGAGGCCAAAGGCGATGTTCTGCGCCACCGTCATGTGCGGGAACAGCGCGTAGGACTGGAACATCATGTTGATCGGTCGTTCGTACGGCGGCATGTCGGTGATGTCGACACCGTCGAGCAGAATCCGGCCTTCGGTCGGGCGCTCGAAACCGGCGAGCATGCGCAGCAGGGTCGATTTGCCGGAGCCGGAACCACCGAGCAGGGCGAAGATTTCACCCTGGTGGATTTCCAGGGACACATCGTCCACCGCGGTGGTTTCGTCGAATTTCTTGGTGACGCGATCGACTTTCACCAACACCTTTTTCGGTGCCTGGTGACCTTCAATAGCCTTCCTGTAGATGCTGGAGGCGTTTGCCATGTGAAACTCCCAACAGGTTTCAGTCGCCAGGCCAACACGGCCCGGCTTAATAGTGGATTGCAAACCCGGTGGCGGGTGTGACACGCAACCTGTGGGAGCGGGCTTGCTCGCGAAAGCGGTGTATCAGATAACAATGGTGTCGACTGACACTCCGCCTTCGCGAGCAAGCCCGCTCCCACATGGAACGTGCTTGCCTGACCCAAACCGCTCGGGTTTATTCGGCGCCGCCATCCTGGCTGCCTTTCGTACTTGTTGTTATTGCAGTGTGTTGTTGTCGCGGGTGACGGACGCGCAAAGGCACGCCCGCCCGACCCGCGGGGGCAGAAAATCGTTTGTCAGTGTTTTTTCGTCAGCCCGAGTGACGCAGCGCTGCCCGTTGCCGGCAGGCTTCGCCGAACGCCTGGAAAATACTCAAATAAGGAGGGTTGTTCAGGACTTGCCATTCCGGGTGCCATTGCACGCCGAGGGCGAAGGCCTTGCTGTTCTCCACCGACACCGCCTCGATCAAGCCATCGGGTGCGACGGCTTCGGCACGCAGGCCGGGCGCCAGGCGGTCGATGCCCTGGCTGTGAATCGAGTTGACCTGGAACACCGCCGGCAGGTCCAGCGCTTCGAACACGCCGCCGGGCTGCACACTCACCCCATGGGCCGGCGCGTATTGCACGGCCAGGTCCGGGTGACTGGCTTCACGGTGATCAAGGAAGCCTGGGAGTTCATGGACTTTCTGATGCAGGCTGCCACCGAACGCCACGTTCATTTCCTGGAAACCCCGGCAGATGCCGAGGACCGGAACGCCGGCTGCGATGGCTGCGCGGATCAGCGGCAGGGTGGTGCGGTCCCGTTGCGGATCGTGCTCCGTACCGGGGGCGCTGTCCGGGCCTTGATAGTGGAAGGGTTCCACGTTCGACGGCGAGCCGGTCAGCAACAGACCGTCGAGCTGCGGCAGCAGGTCATCGATTTCGGTCAGGTCGCCTAAGGAAGGAATAACGACAGGCAGCCCCAGCGCCGCGACGCTGACAGCACGCAAGTACTTGTCGCCGCTGATGTGGTAGGGGTGCAGGCCAATCTGTTTGACGCACGCAGTAACGCCGATCAATGGCTTGAGTGCCATTTTTATCACCTCGAAGTTTCACACTTGAACGAGCTTTTCCGGAGCTTAGCCTTGTTGATTTTAATTAACAACTCTCATGTAAAAAATTCTAAACGCCGCACGTCCGATCTTCAGGGTTTACGCGTGTTTGAGGGCTTGTCTGGCACTCTCGTCCTTCTGAGAGGCCCGAAAATATACGCTGAACGGCTGAGTGTTCGCTATTGACTTCACTTTGCCTTTCGGATTGACTGGGCTCGTGAAAGGGCGGTGAACATAATAATTAACAGTAAAAAATAGGTGCATCATGTCGGTCCCTCTGCGTGCCGTTCAACTCAACGAAGCAAACGCATTCCTTAAGAAACATCCTGAGGTTTTGTACGTCGACCTTCTGATTGCGGATATGAACGGTGTGGTGCGCGGCAAGCGCATCGAGCGCACCAGTCTTCATAAGGTTTACGAGAAAGGCATCAACCTGCCGGCGTCTCTGTTTGCTCTGGACATCAACGGTTCCACGGTGGAAAGCACCGGCCTGGGTCTGGACATCGGCGACTCCGACCGGATCTGCTACCCAATCCCGGGCACCCTGAGCATCGAACCCTGGCAGAAGCGCCCGACTGCGCAACTGCTGATGACCATGCACGAACTCGAAGGCGAGCCATTCTTCGCCGATCCGCGGGAAGTGCTGGCCAATATCGTGCGCAAGTTCGACGACATGGGCCTGACCATCTGCGCCGCGTTCGAACTGGAGTTCTACCTGATCGACCAGGACAACGTGAACGGTCGTCCGCAATCGCCACGTTCGCCGGTATCGGGCAAGCGTCCGATGTCGACCCAGGTGTACCTGATCGACGACCTCGACGAATACGTCGACTGTCTGCAAGACATCCTCGAAGGCGCGAAAGAGCAGGGCATCCCGGCTGACGCCATCGTCAAGGAAAGCGCCCCGGCGCAGTTCGAAGTCAACCTGCACCACGTGGCTGACCCGATCAAGGCGTGCGACTACGCGGTCCTGCTCAAGCGTCTGGTGAAGAACATCGCCTACGACCACGAGATGGACACCACCTTCATGGCCAAGCCGTATCCGGGCCAGGCAGGTAACGGTCTGCACGTGCACATTTCGATTCTCGACAAGGAAGGCAACAACATCTTTGCCAGCGAGGATCCCGAGCAGAACGCCGCGCTGCGTCACGCGATCGGCGGTGTGCTCGAGACCCTGCCGGCGCAGATGGCGTTCCTCTGCCCGAACGTCAACTCGTACCGTCGTTTCGGCGCGCAGTTCTATGTGCCGAACTCGCCGAGCTGGGGCATCGACAACCGCACCGTGGCTGTCCGTGTACCGACCGGCTCAAAGGATGCCGTGCGCATCGAGCATCGTGTAGCCGGTGCCGACGCCAACCCGTATCTGCTGATGGCTTCGGTATTGGCGGGCGTGCACCACGGCCTGACCAACCAGATCGAACCGGGCGCTCCGGTGGAAGGCAACAGCTACGAGCAGAACGAGCAGAGCCTGCCGAACAACCTGCGCGATGCCCTGCGCGAACTGGACGACAGCGAAGTCATGGCGCGCTACATCGACCCGATGTACATCGACGTGTTCGTGGCGTGCAAGGAAAGCGAGCTGGCCGAGTTCGAGAACTCCATCTCCGACCTTGAGTACAACTGGTACCTGCATACCGTTTAAGACGGATCACACCGATCAACTGTGGGAGCGGCGGTGCGGCGTTCCGACTTGCTCGCGAAGACGGCGGCACAGTCAACACTGATGTCGCTTGATACACCGCCTTCGCGAGCAAGCCCGCTCCCACAGGGGACCGTATTTCCAAGGTCGTAATTGGTTGGCGTTCAATCCGGCGACCACCTATTCCCCTGCGTCGAGTCACAACCATGACAAACACTCGCAGCGATTGGGAGCAACGCTTCCAGTCCCTCTCCATTGAAGGTCGCGCATTCATTGACGGCCAATACTGCGCGGCCGCCAGTGGCGCCACGTTCGAATGCATCAGCCCGGTAGACGGTCGTTTCCTGGCAAACGTCGCCAGCACCGACGAAGCTGACGCCAATGCGGCGGTCGCCGTGGCGCGCCGCGCGTTCGAGTCCGGCGTCTGGGCCAACCTGGCCCCGGCCGAGCGCAAGCGTGTCCTGATCCGTTTTGCCGACCTGATTCTGGCAAACCGTGAAGAACTGGCCCTGCTCGAAACCCTCGACATGGGCAAGCCGATCAGCGATTCCATGAGCATCGACATTCCAGCGACCGCCAACGCGATCCGCTGGACCGCCGAAGCCATCGACAAGATCTACGACGAAGTCGCCGCCACACCCCAGGATCAGCTTGGCCTGGTGACGCGCGAAGCAGCCGGCGTGGTCGCGGCTATCGTGCCGTGGAACTTCCCGTTGATCATGGCCAGCTGGAAATTCGCTCCGGCTCTGGCGATGGGCAACTCGTTCATCCTCAAGCCTTCGGAAAAGTCTCCGCTGACCGCGATCCGCATCGCGCAGCTGGCGCTGGAAGCGGGCATCCCGAAAGGCGTGTTCAACGTCCTGCCGGGCTACGGCCACACCGTCGGCAAGGCGTTGGCGCTGCACCTGGACGTCGACGTGCTGGCCTTCACCGGCTCCACGGCGATCGCCAAGCAACTGATGATCTACGCCGGGCAAAGCAACATGAAACGCGTCTGGGCCGAAGCGGGGGGCAAGAGCGCCAACGTGGTGTTTGCCGATGCGCCGGATTTGCGCGCGGCAGCACAGGCCGCAGCCGGTGCCATTGCCTTCAACCAGGGCGAAGTCTGCACCGCCGGTTCGCGCCTGCTGGTGGAGCGCTCGATTCGCGAGCAGTTCATCCCGCTGCTGGTGGAAGCCCTGCAAGCCTGGAAGCCGGGCCACGCCCTCGATCCTGCAACCACCGTCGGCGCGGTCGTCGACCAGCGTCAACTGGACAACGTGCTGCGCTACATCGGTATCGGCAAAGAGCAGGGCGCTCAGTTGATCGCTGGCGGCAGCCGCACCCTCGAAGACACCGGTGGCCAGTACGTGGAACCGACGATTTTCGACGGCGTGACCAATGCCATGACCATCGCCCAGGAAGAAATCTTCGGCCCGGTGCTGTCGGTCATTACCTTCGACACCGCTGAAGAAGCTCTGGCGATTGCCAACGACAGCATCTACGGCCTGGCCGCAGGCGTATGGACCAGCAACCTGAGCAAGGCCCATACCTTCGCCCGTGCCCTGCGTGCCGGCAGCGTCTGGGTCAACCAGTACGACGGCGGCGACATGACCGCGCCGTTCGGCGGGTTCAAGCAGTCGGGTAACGGTCGGGACAAATCGCTGCACGCGTTCGACAAGTACACCGAACTCAAAGCGACCTGGATCAAGCTCTAAGACCTTTTAAACGGCGGTCGCCTGCACGTTGCCGGCGGCCATCGGAGAAACCTATGAAACAAGATTCTGTTAAACAAAAGCATGTAGACAGCTACTACGCCGCCACCCGCAACTTCACCGGCGATTTCCCGGTGCTGGAAGGAGCGGTGGACTGCGACGTCTGCGTGATCGGCGCCGGCTACACCGGTCTGTCCTCGGCGCTGTTCCTCGCTGAAGCGGGCTACAGCGTGACCGTGCTGGAAGCGGCCAAGGTCGGTTTCGGCGCCAGCGGTCGCAACGGCGGCCAACTGGTCAACTCCTACAGCCGCGACGTCGATGTCATCGAAGAGCGCTACGGCGACAAGACCGCCGAAATCCTCGGCAGCATGATTTTCGAAGGCGCCGACATCATTCGTCAGCGCATACAGCACTACGACATCCAGTGTGATTACCGTCCCGGCGGCATCTTCGCGGCGATGAACAAGAAGCAACTCAAGGGCCTGGCCGAACAGAAGAAGAGCTGGGAACGCTACGGCAACAAGAATCTGAAAATGCTCGATGCGGCTGACATCAAGCGTGAAATCGGTTCCGATGCCTACGTCGGCGGCCTGCTGGACATGCAGGGCGGCCACATTCACCCGCTGAACCTGGCCCTCGGCGAAGCCTCGGCCATCATCGGCCTGGGCGGCAAGATCTACGAGCAGTCGGCGGCGGTGGAGATCAACTACGGCGAGCCGATCACCGTGCGCACCGCCAAAGGCCTGGTGCGGGCCAAGTACCTGTTGATCGCCGGTAACGCCTACCTGCCACAGGGCCTCGACAACCGCGTGACCAGCAAGAGCATGCCGTGCGGTTCGCAGATCGTCGTTACCGAGCCATTGTCGGAAAAACAGGCCCGCAGCCTGATCAAGAACAACTACTGCGTCGAAGACTGCAACTACCTGCTCGACTACTACCGTCTGACCGCAGACAACCGCCTGCTGTACGGCGGCGGCGTGGTCTACGGCGCTCGTGAACCGGACGACATCGAACAACTGATCCGTCCGAAGATCCTCAAGACCTTCCCGCAACTCAAGGACGTGAAGATCGACTACCGCTGGACCGGCAACTTCCTGCTGACCATGTCGCGCATGCCGCAATTCGGCCGTATCGAGAAAAACGCCTACTACATGCAGGGCTACAGCGGCCACGGCGTCACGTGCTCGCACCTGGCCGGCAAACTGATCTCGGAAATGATCCGTGGCGACGCCGAGCGCTTCGATGCGTTTGCCTCGCTGCCGCACATGCCGATGATCGGCGGGCGCACTTTCTCCGCGCCGTTGACCGCCCTCGGTGCCGTGTACTACTCGCTGCGCGACCGTTTCGGGATCTAGGCTTTACCTCGCCGGCGGCCGCCCCAAAAGGGTGCCGCCGGTTTTTTTATACCAGAAACACCGCGGTCCCCTGTGGGAGCGGGCTTGCTCGCGAAGAGGTCATCTCGGCCAAAATTGATGGCGCCTGACACACCGCTTTCGCGAGCAAGCCCGCTCCCACAGGTTGTGCAACTTCGTGGCAAATGGCTATTTTTCCAGCCGTTTATCGAACCTGCTGAGCATTACGAACAAACGTGATTTAATAGCCGCCTTTCACGTTTCCGGGAGCGGAAAACGGCGTGATCCGCGCCTGCACTCCACCCCTCCATTATCCCTGCAGGAGCGAGCTTGCTCGCTCCTGCAGGTTGGCGCATAAGGCTGTCATGGACACGGGCTCACGACTCAAATTAGTACGCGAAAGCTACAAACTGTCCCAGCGCGAGCTGGCCCGGCGTAGCGGCGTCACCAATGCAACCATCTCCCTGATCGAACAGAATCGGGTCAGTCCTTCCGTCAGCTCCCTGAAAAAGTTGCTGGAGGGCATCCCCATGTCCCTGGCCGACTTCTTCACCTTCGATCAGCCACCGCGCGAACACCAGTACGTCTTCCGCGCCAACGAACAGCCCGACCTCGGCCGCCATGGCCTGCGCCTGCTGCTGATCGGCGCTTCCGTGCCGAGCCGGCAGATGCGCCTGCTGCGCGAGCAATACGCGCCGGGCGCCAGTTCGGGTGAAGAGCCGATCGTGCATTCCGAAGGCGAGGAGTGTGGGTTGGTGACACGGGGTACCGTGGAGTTGACCGTGGACGGACAGGTAAGCGTGCTGAATGCCGGGGATGGCTATTACTTCCCGACGACCTTGCCGCATCGGTTTCGCAATATCGGGGCGGATGAGGCCGAGATTATCAGTGCCAACACGCCGGCGAACTTCTGACGGCGCGCAAGGATAATCAGCTGGTTGGTTGAAACGGCTTTTATCGAGTGGAACAAAAAATCCGATGCCTGTTCAGGGATCGGATTTTTTTTGTTTTGGTGGTGCCCGCTTTGGTCAGTTTCAATTGTTGTAATCCACCTTGGTCGTTAATTGTTTCCTGATGTAATACGCCGAAGGTAAGTATTTTTCACAGTAAAAGCGGTGCCTTTATTGCTGTAAATAGATATTTGTCGAAGTGTTTTGTATTTCAAATTATCGGTCCTTCGCCTTGACTGTAGGTTGTTTCATAAATTGTGTAGGGTAATTCCTACTTGGCGTGTAGGTAGTGTTTGCCTAAAAGGGTCGGAAGCATCTGAATCGTATTTTTCGGGGTGGTGCGTCCCTCCAGGATAGTTCATTGTTGCCCCCCGAAATGATTGATACATTTATCGACAGAGATGTTGCTCGCGGCTGTTGCGAGTTCGCATGGAGGAGTTATGGCTTCAAACAGTTTTCAAAATGAAGTGCCCAAGGCTCGGGTCAACATCAAGCTCGATTTGCACACTGGCGGTGCTCAAAAAAAGGTCGAGCTGCCTTTGAAGTTGATGGTCATGGGTGACTACAGCAACGGCAAGGAGCAGCGCCCGCTTTCGGAGCGCCACAAAGTTGGAATCAACAAGAATAACTTCGATAGCGTATTGGCCGAGTTCTCGCCAGTCCTGAAACTGGCGGTGGAAAATACCCTGGTGGATGACGGCGTCGACACTTCGGTCGAATTGAACTTTCAGTGCATGAAGGATTTCGAGCCTGAGCAGGTGGCGAGGCAAATCCCCCAGTTGCGTGCCTTGCTGGCGATGCGCAACCTGCTGCGCGACCTCAAGTCCAACCTGTTGGACAACGCTACCTTCCGTCACGAACTGGAGCGAATCCTCAAGGACGATGTGCTGAGTGATGAGCTGCGGGCCGAGTTGGCCGCCTTGGCTCCGGAAGAAGCTCGTTAATTCAATTCGGTTCGTTTAAAGGGAAGTTCCACAATGTCTTTAGAAAGTTCTAACGCGCAATCGCGCGGCGCTACAGTGTTGCCTGAAGAAAATGCAAGCGTGTATGGCGCACTGTTTGGAAAGATCAATCTCAGTCCAGTGGCGAAATTAGGCGGCATCGACAGCTTTCAGAATGCCGAGGCGCTGGCTGAGGCCACGGCCGATGAGCGCGTGACGGCCGCTGTCAGTGTGTTCCTGAACCTGCTCAAGCAGTCGTCGCAGAAAATCGAGCGCCTGGACAGAGCGCTGCTCGACGGCCATATCGCAATGCTGGATGCACAGATCAGCCGTCAACTCGACGCTGTGATGCACCATCCTGACTTCCAGCGAACCGAGTCAACCTGGCGTGGCGTGAAGTCGCTGATCGACCAGACCGATTTTCGCCAGAACGTACGAATCGAGCTGCTCGATATCAGCAAGGCGCACCTGGTACAGGATTTTGAAGACGCTCCGGAAATCGCGCAAAGCGGCCTGTATTTGCACACCTACACCCAGGAGTACGACACGCCCGGCGGGGAGCCGATTGCCGCGGCCATTTCCAACTACGAGTTTGGTCGCGATCCGCAGGACATAGCCCTGCTGCGCAACATCTCCAAAGTCTCGGCGGCTGCGCACATGCCTTTCATCGGTGCCGTCGGCCCCGAGTTCTTTGGCAAGCAGTCGATGGAAGAAGTCGCCGCCATCAAGGACATCGGCAATTACTTCGACCGTGCCGAATACATCAAGTGGAAGGCGTTCCGCGAGAGTGACGATGCCCGTTACATCGGCTTGCTCATGCCGCGGGTGCTGGGGCGTCTGCCGTATGGTCCAGACACCGTTCCGGTGCGCAGCTTCAACTACATCGAAAGCGTCAAAGGCCTGGATCACGACAAATACCTGTGGACCAACGCCTCGTTTGCCTTCGCTGCCAACATGGTTAAAAGCTTTATTGCCAACGGTTGGTGCGTGCAGATTCGCGGACCGCAGTCTGGCGGTGCGGTCACCGGTTTGCCGATCCATTTATACGATCTGGGCACGGGCAACCAGGTGAAGATTCCTTCGGAGGTGATGATTCCGGAAACTCGCGAATTCGAGTTCGCCAACCTCGGATTCATCCCGCTCTCGTATTACAAGAATCGCGACTACGCGTGTTTCTTCTCGGCCAACTCTGCGCAGAAGCCGGCGCTGTACGACACGGCCGATGCCACTGCCAACAGCCGAATCAACTCGCGCTTGCCCTACATCTTCCTGCTGTCGCGCATCGCTCACTACTTGAAGTTGATCCAGCGCGAAAACATCGGCACGACCAAGGATCGTCGTCTGCTGGAGCTGGAGCTGAACAAGTGGATCGGCGGCCTGGTGACCGAGATGACCGACCCAAGTGATGACTTGCAGGCTTCGCACCCGTTGCGCGATGCCAAGGTCACCGTGGAAGACATCGAGGACAACCCCGGCTTCTTCCGCGTCAAGTTGTATGCCGTGCCGCATTTCCAGGTGGAAGGCATGGACGTCAATTTGTCGCTGGTTTCGCAGATGCCCAAGGCAAAAGCCTGAGGCTCCGAACAGCTGTTCATTTCGTAGGGAAACGACGTCATGAAAATCGACCGCCCCTTGTGGGCCGCGGGGGCTCTTCTGTCTCCGCAGCAATTCCAGCAGCAGGCACGCTGGGAGGCCTGGGCAAATGAGCGTCTGGCGCATTTGTCGCTGGTTCATCCCTGGGGCATCCAGGCGGTGGCGTTTGACCTGGAAGCTCTGCGCCTGGGTAAGCTCAAGGCCACTGAGCTGCGATTGCGCATGCCCGACGGGACACTGATCGATACTGATCATGTGGATCGTCTGCCAGCGGGCCTGGAACTGGCGCGCCTGTTGCCCGATGACCTTGCGGGTGCAACGTTGCTCCTGGCCTTGCCGCTGGAGCAGGGCAATGGCAACAACTGCCTGTTCGACGACGTCAAGGCCGATCGACCGACACGCTTTCGTCAGGATTGGCGCCAGGTGCAGGACCTGTATGGCGATGAGGCGCAATCGATCGGCGTGCTGGAGCACGTACTGAGCCTGCGCTTTGCCCATGACGACAACGGCGACTACCTGACCTGCCCGATCGCGCGCCTGGTGCGCGACGGGCAGGGCGCCTGGAGTCTTGATCCCGGCTATGTGCCGCCGCTACTCAGCTTCGCGGCGCATCCGGGGCTGTTGGCGCAATTGGATAACCTGTTGACCCAGTTGTCCGCCAAGCGTCAGCGCTTGATGGGCATGCGTCGCGAAAGCAATCAGCGCATGGCTGACTTTGCCGTGGCGGACGTGTCGTTGTTCTGGCTGCTCAACGCCTTGAACACTTACCAGCCGGTATTGGCCGATCTCAAGTCCTGGCCTGCACGGCACCCCGAGCAGGTCTACCTGGAGCTGACCAGGCTGGCCGGCAGCCTGCTGACCTTTTCCCTCGAACACGACATCGAGCAGATCCCCCCTTACCGACACGAACATCTGGAACAGGTATTGCCACCGTTGTTGCGCCTGATCTCCACCTTGCTGGAGGCCAGCCTGCCGTCGCGAGTCATTGCCCTTGCGCTGGAGGAGGCCGGCGCCAACCGCTGGCAGGTCCGTCTCGACGATGGGCGCCTGCGCGAACAGGACGGCGCCGACTTCTATCTGTCGGTGCGTAGCGGCTTGCCGGCGGCGCAGTTGCAGAGCCAGTTCCCGCGCCTGTGCAAGATCGGCGCGCCGGACGATGTCGAGCGTCTGGTCAACGCCGCGCTTGACGGCGTGCCGTTGCAGCCACTGAGCCATGTTCCGGCGGCCATTCCCCTGCGCCTGGAAAACCAGTACTTCGCCCTTGACCTGAACCATGCGAAGGGGCAGGCCATGCTGGCCGCAGGGACCTGTGTCTTCTACGTACCCGGCACCCTGGCCGACGTCAAACTCGAACTGTTCGCGGTATTACGCACATGAAACCGACCTTATCCAAACTACCTGCCGTAGCGGCGGTGGACGTCGATACGCTGTTGCAGGACAGCTACCTGCTGGTGGTCGAGCTGCTGCACGGCACACCCGTACATGGCAGCCAGGACATATCGGCACTGTGCATCAAACAGATCGAGCACGTACTCGGGCAGCTTGAACAAGCCGGGTTGAGCCGACGCAGCATCGACCATATCAGTCATGCGCAGTGCGCGTTGCTGGATGAAACCGTGCTGGGCTTCGCCAAAGGGGAAGACCACGCCAAGTGGGCCAATGAACCCCTGCAAGCCAGGTTTTTCAATCGCCACCAGGCCGGTGAGTTCCTGTATGAGGACATGCGCGAAGTGCTGCGCGATCCCGCGCCGGACTTGCATGTACTGACGGCCTTTCACCGGGTGTTGATGCTGGGGTTCAAGGGCCGTTATCAGCAACTGGATGACCCCGAGCGGGAGCAACTGCTGGCCGCATTGAGTGCCAGGGTGCAGCCGTTGAAACTCGGCCAGTCGATCGACACGCAGTTCAACCCGGGCACTCGCGGCATCACGCCTGCCTGGCTGCGAACGCCCCTGGCCCAGGGGTTGGCTGCAGGTGTGTTGCTGGCGGCGGTCTGGTGCGGACTGGACTATCTGTTGGGCGATCTGATCGCCACGCTTGTGCCTGGCCGGGTGTGAGGGGCCGATGACCTTCAAACTCAAACGTGGTCTCTGGCTCTGGGCGGGCACACTGGCGACCGTACTGCTGCTGATCATTCCAATGACGCTCTGGCTTCGCGTCATGGCAATCGTCGTGGTGGTTGTCGGCGTCGGCATGGCCTGGAAGCGGATCGGCCGGCAGGCGGCTCATCAGCGCCAGGCGCTGCTGATGAGCGAAAGCCAGCCATTGCCGCCGGCGTCCTATCGCCTGCCGGTGGTATTGGTCTGTGGTGACGGCCTGGTCGGTCTGTTTGGGGAGATCCCCGCCGGGCAACTGGCCCTGCGCATCACCGGGCAGGGCTGTTATGTGCGCGTGGCCAGTCTGGAACAGTTACCCGCGGTAGCTGACAACCTGATGTCCCTGCGTCCTGACTGGGGCCGGCAATTGAGCGTCCTGTTCATCGTCAATCCCCAGGAACAGGTCGACAGCGAAGTGCTCGCCGGCCGGGTGCGGACGGTGCGCCATCAATTGATGCGTGTGCGCAAACAGGGCATTGCCGCGCCGCTGCTGGTGTTGAGTTACCTGCAAAGCCCGCGGGGGGCGGGGCAGTGGTTCAGTTGGGAATCCGGGCAGGCCAGCCCCAACGTGCGCGAAGCCGGCGAGTGCGTCAGCCTGGACCAATGGCAGGTGCAGGTGGCGGACAATGCCACGCGCGCGTTGCGATTGCAGACCAGCGTTCGGCTCAACAGCGCGGCGGCGTGGCTGGCTGAAACCGTATTACCACATCTCGCCCCCCGCGAGGCCCACACCCACAGCGACCTGGTCGTGGCCAGTGCCATCACGCTGGTCGCGGAGGGGCCCCGGCGTGTGCCGGGCAACCTGTGGCAGCAATGGTTGCGCAACAGGATTGCATTGGCGGACCCACGGCCCATCGAGCCTGATGCGTCACAGGCCTTGCCGTTTCCTGATCCGTTGTTGAGCCTGCTGCCGAGGGATTCGCGCTACTCACCGAACCGTCGTGCGGGTGTGATTGCGCTGTGGATGTTCACGGCTGCCGCGCTGGTCGCGCTGGTGAACTCGGCGTGGCAGAACACCTTGCTGGCACGGCAAGTGACCGATGACCTGCGGCGATACAACGCCATCACTCCGGCGGATCAGGCTTCCCGACCTGACGTCAACAGGCGGGAAGAGACCCTGGCAGTACTGCACCAGGATGCCGTGCGCCTTGACCACTATTACCGCCACGGCGCACCCCTGTCCCTGGGGCTTGGCCTGTATCGCGGCGAACGGCTACGTGAACATCTGTTGGCGGTGATCGCCGGCCACCGACAGCCAAAGGCGGCATCCGCCACGACGGTTCGCCTGGACAGCCTCTCGCTGTTCAGCAGCGGCAGCGCCCAGCTCAAGCCCGAGTCGGCCAAGGTGCTGATCAGCGCCCTTGTCGGCATCAAGGCCCAGCCCGGCTGGCTGATCGTCATTGCCGGGCACACCGATGCCAGTGGCAGTGCCGAGCACAACCTGGCGTTGTCACGAGCCCGCGCCGCAGCGGTTCACCACTGGATGCGGCAGATGGGCGATATCCCCGACAGCTGTTTCGCGGTGCAGGGTTTCGGTGCCAGTCAGCCCATCGCCAGCAACGCCACCGAGGTTGGTCGCCAGGCCAATCGTCGCGTCGATATACGTCTGATTCCTGAAGCGGGGGCCTGCGTGCCTCCCGCTGCAGGAGCGGACCAGCACCCCCCTGTCGCATAACGCGGCATTCACGATCCGAGAAAAGGAGCTTCACATGGCAATTCCCGTTTACCTGTGGCTGAAAGATGACGGCGACGCGGACATCAAGGGTTCGGTGGACGTGCAAAAGCGCGAAGGCAGCATTGAGGTGGTCGCCCAGGACCACAGCCTGTACATCCCCACCGACAACAACACCGGCAAGTTGACTGGCACACGGGTGCATACCCCGTTTCAGTTCAGCAAGGAAATCGACGCCTCAACCCCCTACCTCTATAAGGCGGTGACCACCGGCCAGACCCTGAAAAGCGCCGAGTTCAGGTGGTATCGCATCGACGATGCCGGCCAGGAAGTCGAGTACTTCAACACCAGACTGGAAAACGTGAAGGTGGTGAAAGTCGCGTCGAAAATGCACGACGTGAAAGATCCGACCAAGGAAAAACACAACCACCTGGAGCAGATCGAGTTGCGGTACGAGAAGGTCACCTGGACCTTCAAGGACGGCAACATCATCCACTCCGATTCCTGGAGCGAGCGCCAGAGCTCCTGATGCAAGGCAACCAGCAGGCGGGCATCCGCCTGCTGGTTGCGGTGTGCCTTGTCGAGCGTCTGCATGCGGACGTTCAACAAGGCATATCCCCACGCTTTCCATTTTGCACAACCGACTACTCGCTGGGGATCCAGCACAAGGACGTACCGCATGGCACTCGCTTCCACACGCTTGCTTCGCCGCCTCAATCCTTTCTGTGCCCAGGCACTGAGCGCAGCGGCATCGCTGTGCCAGAGCCGTGCCCATGCGCAGGTCAGCATCGAACACTGGCTGCTCAAACTGCTGGAGCAGGGCGAGGGCGACCTGACCCTGATTGCCCGCCGTTATGAATGGGACATGGACGCGCTGTGGCGCGGACTGCTCGACCATCTCGACACACTGCCGCGCAGCGTGCAGGGCAAACCGCAGCTGTGTGGCAAGTTGCAGGAATTGATCAAGAACGCCTGGCTGCGTGCGTCGCTGGAGAGCAAGGACAGCCTGCGTTCGGCGCACCTGCTCGGTGCGCTGCTGGAGAGTCCCGACCTGCTGGCGTGCGAAACCGCTTGGCCCCTGCTCAGTCTCAGCGAAACCCAGTTGCAACACCTGTTTGCAGTGCTCGACCAACACTCCGAAGAACGTCCGCTGGTGCAACAGGCAACAGCATTGGAGCAGACATTCGAGGGCTCGACTTCCAGTGAAGTGCCCAACGATGCCTTGCTGGCCGTGCTGGACAGATTCACTCAGGACATCACGGCCAAGGCGAGGGCAGGGAGCATTGATCCCGTATTCGGCCGTGACGATGAAATCCGCCAGGTCATCGACATCCTCAGCCGCCGACGCAAGAACAACCCGATCCTGGTCGGCGAGCCAGGTGTGGGCAAGACGGCACTGGTCGAAGGCCTTGCCTTGCGCATCGCTGAAGGCAATGTCCCGGACAGCCTCAAGCCGGTGTGTGTGCGCACCCTCGATCTGGGGTTGTTGCAGGCGGGCGCCGGGGTCAAGGGTGAGTTCGAACAACGTCTGAAGAATGTCATCGACGCCGTGCAGCAGTCGGCTGACCCAGTGCTGCTGTTCATCGACGAAGCCCATACCCTGATCGGTGCCGGCAACCAGGCGGGCGGGGCGGATGCGGCCAACTTGCTCAAGCCGGCGCTGGCCCGTGGTGAGTTGCGCACCATCGCCGCGACCACCTGGAGTGAGTACAAGCAGTATTTCGAGCGCGATGCCGCGCTGGAGCGGCGGTTTCAGATGGTCAATGGCTCAGCGGCCACAAGCGGGCAAGTCGTGCAAATTCTTCAGACGTCGAGATTGAACGTTCGTCGGATGGCGGGTTGCTACCATCGCAATTGCCTGCCGATATCGACACGGCTGCTACGCTTGGTCGTTGCAGTGCCCGAGCCTCATTCCTGCTCACGCTGCAAGGGTAATTACGGAGCGCGACATCCATTCCTGTCGGCAACCTGCACGGAGGCAGGCGATGGTGATCAAAAGCATGGCCGATTCGACTGCGGCGGGGGTTCCCGTGCCGCTCGATCGGGAAGAAATCGAGCGGGTGCTGGCGCTGTTGCTGGCCAGCCCGTTGTTTGCCAAGTCCAGGCGCATGGGCGGTCTGTTGCGCTTTCTGGTCGAGCACGACCTTCAGGCTTGCAACACGCCGCTGACCGAACACGCCATCGGCATCGCGGTGTTTCGTCGTGACCCGGCAGTGTATTGCACGGGCGACGATCCGGTGGTGCGAGTCCAGGTGGGGCGCTTGCGGCGCAAGCTCGCAGCGCATTACGCCGGCAATGGCCAGCAGGACCCGGTGCGCTTGAGCATTCCACCCGGGTGTTATCGCTTGACCTATCAGCGGCTGCGGCCCAAGGGCGTCGGCACTCGCCATCCGGTGGTCCAGATCCAGCCGTTTACCTGCCTCACCCGCGATGGCGATGACTTTACCCGGGGCTTGTGCGAGGAGTTGAGCTGCCGCCTGTTCGAGTCGTTCGAACAGGCGCAGACCGGGACCAATCATGTGTTGATGCGGGTGGCACGCAACAGCGAACCGGTACCGGACTTCAAGCGTGGCGGGCGTTACAGCTATTGCCTGGAGGGCAGCGTGCGGGTCGAGCCTTCGCGGGTGCGAGCGTCATTGCGTCTGGTGGATGTGGCGCAGGGGCGGATTCGCTGGTCGGCGCAGTTCGATCGTGATCGACCCTATGGCATCGCCACCCAGGAGGACCTCGCGCAGTCGATCTGCCGCTCGCTGACGGGTTACTTCGCCACGACGGGCAACGAGGAGTGAAAGGGGCAACCGCAAGGTTGCCCCGGCATGACGGTTACACGGTTTTCCACTGACCGCCTTCGTAAAGGCGACCTGCGGTGTTATCGAACGTCAAGTCGATTTCGATCGCCTTGGAGCGTGAGGTACTGAACATGGTGCTGGTCTGTACGTTCTGTTCGAACCACACGAGGATGGTTTCCACCGGCGTCAGCACGGTTTCACCGGTGACGACCTGATCCACCGCAACGTAAATGGGGGTGCTGACCTGAGTGCCATCAATGCCGGTAGATAGCTGGTTGATACCCGGATGGATGGGGGCGTAGTCGTTTACAAAGGTCATGGAAATGTTCGGTCCTCCGGTAACCGCCGAACTCAACAGACCGTGCTCATCGAGTGTCGATGTTTGCCCCAGGCCGATATTGACGATATTGGTCGAGACTTTGACCTGCACATTTGCCTTGAACAGGTTGGACGCAAACAGCTGATATTGAGGCGTCCAGCTGAACTCGTTGTTGCTCAGGTAAGCGTCATAGGACTGCCAGACCACGTTGTAGTCGGCGTCACCCACCTTCTTGGCAAAGCACAGCTTGTAGCCGGACTTCTTCAGCAGCGTCAGGTCGCCGGCGGCGATTTCGATGGTGACGGTTTTTTGCGAAGCCGCCAGGGCCGACCTCAATACCGGGCCGTAATCCGACGTCTTCAGTTGCGTTGCACCCATGATCGACTTGACGGCTTCTTGCACATCATTGTGAAGCTGCTGGCTCTGTTGGCTGACAGCGATTGATTTGCTCATGGTTTCCCTCTTCCTTGGTGGTGTGTTGGACAATCAATGGGTTGCTGGCGCCTGGCACTGCAGTCCATTGACGGCTTCACTCTAGGGGCGAGGGGCAGGGCGGCTAAGTGTCTTGGTGTTACAAGCGGGTATCGGGGTTGTATCAGGGGGCAAGTCAGCGGGGCAGCCAATCGGCCGCCCCGCCTTGACCTCAGGCGGCCTTGGCATCGGCCCAGACGAAGTTCCAGCTCGTGCGCTTACCCTTGGCGACCTCGATCAGCTTGTTCTCGTACACCGTGTGATTGACCACGCCGGTGTAGGTCAGGGTGCGGGCGGCATTGGTCCCGGTGACCTCGCCCGGCTTGCCGCCCGATTCGACCATGGCTTTTTTCATGTCGGCTTCCGACGGGGCGCTGCTCTGGTTTTTTTCCACTTTGACGAAACTCATGATTCACCTCTTCCGTGATGGGGGGATCGGTGCCGGCGCGGGCCGACAAGTCGACGACCCTGCTGCACACCGACGGCCATACTCTATTGGCCAGTTCGGCGGCGCAGAAGTGACAACTGCGGCGCTGAGGTAACAATCGGGAAACAGCGCCACGCATTGAAGTATCTGCGACGTATCAAGGGTGGATTCATATCGAAGAAGGTTGCGGCGAGTATCTCGGGCCGAATGGGCGCTCACCGAATGGAATTCCATACAAGGTTTCAGAGTTGTGCCTGCAGGAAATCGCAGGTCTCGACGTCACTTGTCGATAAACCCGCGAATCGCCGCGATGGTCTGCGTCGGCGCTTCCTCCATCAGCCAATGCCCGGCCCCCGGAATCACCACTTCGGTGACCTTGTCCGCCGCATTGCGCATCACGATGGCCTCATTGGCCCCGAAGGATTTCTCACCGCCGACCGCGAGTACCGGCATGCTCAGTTTTTTGACCATCGACGCTTCATTGTCCACGGCATCCTGACGAATGCTGCGGAACTGGGCGAAGGCCGCGTGCATGGCGCCGGGGCGGGCGTAGAGTCTGGCGTAGTGCTGGCGGGTGCCTTCGTCGACCTTGGCCGGGTTGCCGGCGAATTCGTTCCAGAAGCGGTCGAGGTAGAGGCGCTCACGCCCGGCGACCAGGCGTTCCATGTCCGGTCCGCCGAAGTCGAAGTGCCACAGCATTGGCGAACGCACGATGTCGTTCCACGGCGGAATGCCCGGTACCGGCGCGTCCATCACCACCAGGCGATCGGTGTGTTCCGGGTAGCGCGAGGCATAGGCGAAGGCGACCATGGTGCCGATGTCGTGGCCGACGACCACCGAGTGCTCGATCTTCAGCGCATGCAACACGCCGCGGATGTCGCCGGCCTGGGTTTTCTTGTCGTAGCCCGCCGCTGGAATCGATGACAGGCCCATGCCACGCAGGTCCGGCACCACCACGGTGTGGTCCCGCGCCAGATCGGCCGCCAGCGGTGCCCACATGTCGCCGGTGTCGCCAAAGCCATGCAACAGCACCACCGCCGGCCCCTTGCCGCCGACGCGCACGTGCATCGTGACGCCATCGACGGGGATGTCCTGGGTCTGGAAGGAGGCAGGGAACGGCGTGACATCGGCGTGGGCCGCGACGCTTGAGGCGAGCAGGGTGAGGGCGGTCAGCAGGGGGCGGATCATGGCGCTGTCTCCGGGGAGGTGCTGTGAGATGCATACAATCGACATGCCCCATCCTTCGGCAAACACCTGCAAGGCTTCGATCGGATGAGCGTAGACGGTTTATGGTTCTGTGCCTCGATGGAACCAACTTCGTCAATAGCGTCTAAATTTCAGGGAATATTCCCGCCACGAAGGAGCGACTCATGTTCAGGTCTCGATCATTGATTGCAGCGATTACCTGTCTGACTCTGGTCAGCGGTCCGCTGACTGCGCTGGCCGATCCGGGTAACGGCCAGGGCAACGGGAAGGCAAGCCATGGCAACCAGGGCAGTCATGGCAACAAGAACAAGAATTCCAGTGGTGGGGACTGGAGCAATGGTCCAAGCATCAATCGAGGCAGCGTGCTCGAGATCATTGGCGGGAATACGGGCTACTGGAGCCCCGGGCCGGCTTTGCCACCGGGTATTCAAAAGAACCTCGCCCGAGGCAAGCCGCTTCCACCGGGCATTGCCAAAAAACTCGATGGCCGACTGGTCGGCAGACTGCCCCACTATGAGGGTTACGAGTGGCAGCAGGTCGGTACGGATTTGATCCTGGTAGCGCTGGCCACCGGGGTCATTTATGAAATTCTCGACGGCGCGTTTGATTAACCTGAGGAAGGTCGTCTTCCTGCTGATTCAAGGTGCTCCAGCCGTCTGTCGTGACAACTTGAACTGTCTGAGGGATATCGCGTCATACGCCACGCGATATCAACCACCTACGGAAGCAATCATGCTTTTTAAAAACAAGAGTCTCGTAGCTGTAATGTCATGCGCCATGATGCTTGCAGCCGCCCCGTTACTCCCTGACGGCCTGTCGATCATGGGTTCTGCATACGCGAAGGACGGCGGTGGGGGCGGTGGCGGTGGAAACGGCGGCGGTGGCGGTGGCGGTGGCGGTGGCGGAAACGGCGGCGGAAATGGTGGCGGAAACGGCGCAGGCCACGGCGGCGGCATGGGTGGCGGACACGCCGGTACAGGCCATTCCGGCAGTAACGGCCGCGGCAACGGGCTGGACAGCGACCATGCCGGCAAATCCGTGCGCGACCATGGCCTCAGCGGGAACCATTTCGGCAGTGAGCGCAATGACGATAACGGCCGTGGCACCACGACCTCAGGCATCGCCCATTCCAAGGATACTCGCGGTGTCGCCAAGGCCCGGGCCATTTCGGCCTCGAAGCCGGGTGATCACAACACCAAAGGCTTGAGTAAAGCCGGACTGTCGACCTCGAAAAAATCCCATTGAGTTCGCGGTTGTAGAAATCAGTTTCAGAAAATCAAAGAACCCGCCGAGAGGCGGGTTTTTTGCACCTGGCATTAGATCACCGGCCATTGCGCATCTCGCGTCGCACCCCGCACATCATTCACTTCCTTCAGTAAAGTGGCCGCAAAACGGCCCTTGCACGGACAGAAAACGAGCCACCCGGACACATCGCGCAGTGATTTGCGTCCGCGGGCGATTTGTCATGTTCAGCGTCATTTCAATGTAGATATTAGTCAGCCCAATGCGATTTCAATGAGGCTGCCCTGTGTTCCAACGACTTGTGTGTTCGCTGTCTGTCTTGAGCCTGTCCATCGCTGCCGCCCAGGCTGCGGAGACGGTCCCCCTCAACACGCCACGCCTGAAGAGCATCGACAATTTCCGCGATGTCGCCGGGCTTGCCACCGCCTATACCACGGCCAATGACGGTACCCTGCGTGGCGGGGTGTTTTACCGCTCCAACGCGCTGACCCCGTCGGCGGCGGATCTGGCGACCCTCAACGGCCTGGGCATCAAGGCGGTCTACGACCTGCGCACGCCCAGCGAGATCGCCGCTACGCCCGACAGGATGCTCACGGGCGCGACGTACACCAACATCGACATCATCGGCGGCTCCACGTCTGGGGCGAACGTCACCAATGTCGCGTTCCACAGCGCCGCCGAAGCCACCGCCATGATGCAGGACACCAACCGTGATTTCGTCAGGAACGCGGGGATGCGCAGCGAATTCAACCAGCTGTTCAATGAGCTGGCCGCGGTCGACGGCGCGGCGCTGTTCCATTGCACCGCCGGCAAGGACCGTACCGGCTGGACCGCGGCTGTGCTGCAAAGCATCGCCGGAGTCGACGATGCCACCATCATGAGCAACTACCTGGCGACCAACAACTACACCGCCGCGCGTATCAAGGCGACCCTGGCGGCGATGCCACCGGCCATGGCGACCATCTATGCGCCGCTGATCGGTGTGGAGGCCAGTTACCTGCAAGCCGGCCTGGACCAGGTGACCGCGCAGTACGGCACGATGGATAACTACCTCAAGCAAGGCCTCGGCCTGTCCCAGGAAACCATCTACGTGCTGCGCGGCAAGATGGTGTTCTACAACAGCTTGCCGGGCGCGGCGGACCTGGCCGGCAACGCCGCGGCCGGTGCGCAGTTGTTGCAGCAACTGCAGAACAGCAACCTGTCGGGCACCTACAGCGCCTATAACTATTACCTGCAGTCGGCCATCGACGCGCGCAGCCTCGGGGGCGTCGAGTCTACCGTCGGCGGTCAGGTGCACGCCGACGCTGCCAGCTATCTGTTGCGCCAGGGCGCAATGATCGAACAGGCCGCCGCGCCCTTCACCAGCGGCACCGAACTCAAGGCCGGGCAATATCGACTGTGGAGCACCGCCCTGGCGGGGTATCTGGGCACCGACGGCTCATCCCGGGCCTCCAGCAGCAACGAGCATAGCCAGGGCATGATGATTGGCCTGACCCAGCGCTTTTCCGAACAGCTCAGCGCCCATGCCGGTTTCGGCTACAGCAACGGCAATGTCGGTGGCGCCGGTGGCGAGGCCGATACCGACCTAACCTTCTTCAGTGTCGGCGCACGCTTTGCACCCAACGGGCTGGAACGTGGCCTGTTCGTGGATGCCGATGCCAGCGGCGGCTATCTGGATTACTCAAGCACGCGCGAACTCGGTGGAGGTCTGGGCACGGCCAAGGGCGACAGTCATGGCAACCTCACCGGCGCGACCCTGGCACTGGGTTACCGTGTTCCGGTGAGCGGCGTGACCCTCGAGCCAAGCCTCGGAGTGCGAATCAGCCACGTCAACCTGTCGGGCTTCCAGGAAAAGGGCAGTGAGCTGGCCCTGGACGTCGACGGTATCCACGAGACCCGCAAAAGCGCGGTGGCCAACCTCAACGCTTCATTTGCACCGGTCGCCCTGGGCGCCTGGCAAGTGGTGCCGGGCGTGCAAGTGGGCTACGAGCATGTGTTGGGCGACCACGAAACCGACAGCGAAGGGCACTTGCTGGGCCTGGATGTTGAACAGCAGGCAGCCTTCGACAACCGTGACCAGTTCACCGGTGGCGTCAATGTCATGGCCAATCTGGGGGCGTGGAGCGTGGGTGCAGAAATCGGCGCCAGCGGTGGCGGCGACAGCCATGGTTTCAATGGTGGCCTGAAGGCGAGCTATCTATTCTGACGGGATCCTTGTGGGAGCGAGCCTGCTCCGGGCGGCGTTCCGACGAAGGCGGCCTGACTGAGTACATATCCGTTTTTTGGGTGACGGCGACTTAGGGTTTCGCCCTTACGGCGACTCACTTTTTTTACAAGCGCCTAAAAAAAGTAAGCAAAAAAACGCTCGCCCCGAACGTCCGGCCCCTCGCCTAGGCTCGGGGTTCCTTCGCTCCGGCATTCATCCGGGGGCATTGCCCTCCGGTCGGCTTCGCTCGACCTACATGCAATGGGTTCGACTGCGTCGAACGGCGCTACGCGCCATTCCCCGGATGAACACCTCCACTCAGCCTGCCGAGGGGGCGGGTGGATCAAGATCAAGAGCGGCAGGCGAGCTAACGCTCGGCCTGTTGAGTGGTGAAGGGCAGAGCGGGTGTTCGCGAATCTGCCTTCGCTCTGCTCCGCTCTTCTGTAGGAGCGAGCTTGCTCGCGATGGACGTCAACGATAACGCGGGCTGTCTGAATCCCCGCGGTGTCCCGGCGTTTTTCGCGAGCAAGCTCGCTCCTACAGGGAAACGCGTTCAATTGCGATCAGGCCGGCCGGTAGGCCGCCTCGCTTTGGCTTTGGCTTTTGATCTTCTTGCCCCCTCGTGAGGCTTCGTTCCGGTTCTGCGCAGTGGGCAACCCGGCATGGATGCCGGGTTAGCCGCGTACGGCCATGGATGGCCGATCGCGGCGGGCCCACGGAGCAGGACCGGAGCGAGGCACCGAACGTCAGGGGCAAGAGCCCTTGGTTACTTGGGGCCGGGCGGCGCTCCGCTTTTCCAAGTAACCCGCTGTAAAAGCGGAACCATAAGAAGCCGTTACCGCAGCAACGGATATGTACACCGGTAAAAGACGCGTCGCCCAACACCCCGCCATCGCAAGCAGGCTTGCTCGCGATGGACGTCAACGATGACGCGGGCTGCCTGAATCCCCGCGGTGTCCCGGCGTTTTTCGCGAGCAAGCTCGCTCCCACAATTCCTCAATTGTCCGGCATTGGCCGCGTTCGCAGGCCCTTTCTCACATCGGCGGGACTGATGCCGTAGGCACTCTGGAAATACTGGCAAAACCGCCCGACATTGCTGAAGCCGTGTTGCAAGGCCACGTCAGTCACTGAAGGCGACACTCCCTGGGACAGCGCAGCGAAGGCGCGTTCCAGGCGTACCTGGCGCTGATAGGCAACGATCGAAGTGCCCATGAAGCGCTGAAAACCCTCCTGCAAGGCGCGCAGGCTGACGTTGCTCAGTTGTGCCAGTTCCGTACCGCTGGCCAGGTGGTCGGGATGCGCCTGAATGTACTCGACGGCCAGCTTCACATGCCGTGGCGCGATCAACGGGGAAGGGCGCCGAAGGGCTTCGGTGAAGTTGTGCGGCCAGGCTTCCAGCACCGCATCGACCAGCATTTCGCGAAGGCGCGAAGGCATCAGCGAACCCGTGTTGATCAGCAGGTCGAACTCGGTTCCCGTGGCCATGTCCACCAGTGCCTTGATGCCCTGCAAGGCGGGTAGGTTCAGGTCCACCACGGGCTCGAAACGGACTTTCTGCAGGATCGGCTTGCCCAGCAGCACCGACAGTCGTTCGGTGACCAGCCCCCGGCTGATCGAGATCCCGTGCTGGGCATGATTGTCGACGAAGCGTGCCGAGCGCACCTCGGCCTTGTCGATGGCCAGCCCGACCTGGGTAAAACCGGTCGACTCGGTGCCATGGTTGAAGATGATCTTGCCGGCGGTGGGAATGACGAAGGTGATTTCATCGAGAGGGGCGGGAAAAGCCACCGTGAAGTCACCGCGATAGTGCATGCGACGGAAACTGACACCTTCGTGTCTGCCGTAGACCCCGCCGATGATGATGTTTTTGGGCGGCGGCGGAGAGTCGGAATAAAGGTTGCCGAACAGGTTCGAGAACAACGCGCCAAAGTCGTCGCAACTCATGTCGTTGGATCTGATGATGATTTGCTTGCGCGTCGTGCTTGAGTACACCTGAAGTGTCACCTTGAGCGGAGGGGCAAAGCCCTGGTACAGGGATCTGGCGATCGGAGATCGAGCGGATGTGGTTCGGGGAAGCGCCAAGACGTTATCAGTGAGTAATGACAGGTTTGTGACCAGGGTCTTTAGCGCTGTCGCCGCTCGCACTGAACATTCGGTGGCACGAGCGGTATCGGCAGGTGGGCTGACCTGAAATGGCCGTGGCTATTTCACTGGCTCTCCAGACTTGATATCCCCGCAAAAAATATCGTAGTTGCCATCGGTCGCAGCCGTTCGCACGACCACCGAGTATTTGCCGGCAAGCAGGGTTTGCAAGGGGACAGGTGCCGTCCTTGAAAACGTCCAGCCACGTATGGGTTGGCGTTCGGTGACGACGATGTTGTTCATCGCATAGGCGACAGACCCGGGTTGCTCGCAACTGCCATTATTGATGAACGAGTAAAGGCGCAAGGGCAGGGAAACGTAGGATGGAGCGCCGCTGATGAAGAAACTGAGTCCGGTTTTGTTGTCCCAGTCCGTCAACGTGACGTTTCCGATCTGACCGGCGTTTTGCCGGGTGGCAACCAACTTGACGTTCACGCCATGGTTCGATGACGTGGCGCAGCCGAAAAGGCTTGCCGCAACCATGAGTGCAGCCACTGAGATGTTGAGTTTCATTGCCAAACTCCTGAGTTGAAGAACTGCAATGGGAGAATTAGCGGGTATAGCTCAATTATCGCCTTCTGACGTCGTCCGGATAAGGCTTTCCCTTTTTGACCGGTGATGGTGGGGCGTCTGTCCCCTTCGCCAGTCATGGAACGGCGTGGCCGCGCAAACCGGCTACATTTGTAACTGGCCAAGCCTGCGTGGATTGCCCACTGGCACATTCGCCTGGATGTCGATGAAGGTTTGCAGTGGTTACGCGTGCAGTTAAAGGATTGTGCGGTCAGTTGAGCCCACTCATCATCCGCACCGGACGAATTGTGACTGGAGTGATTCATGGATCAACAAGGCAGCCATCCGCAAGAGCGAAGTCCAGGCGCTCCACAACGGGGTACCTTGCGCAGCCTGTTGATCCCGGAATGGCTCGGCAGTTACCGGCCCGACTGGCTACGAGGCGATGTGGTAGCAGGGTTGACGGCAGCGGCCGTGGTCATTCCCAAGGCGCTGGCGTACGCCACCATTGCCGGCCTGCCGGTGCAGGTCGGGCTGTACACGGTGCTGGTGCCGATGGTGATCTATGCCGTGCTCGGTACCTCGCGCCCGCTCAGTGTCAGCACCACAACCACCCTGGCCATTCTCGCCGGCTCCGCGCTGGGCCAGATCAGCCCCGATGGCGATGCGGCGACCTTGCTGGCGGGGTCCGCCACGCTGGCCCTGATGGTGGGCGCGATCCTGATCGTCGCGGGGTTGCTGCGCCTGGGCTTCGTCGCCAATTTCATTTCCGAACCGGTGCTGGTGGGTTTCAAGGCCGGCATCGGCGTGGTCATCGTGCTCGACCAGCTACCCAAACTGCTGGGTACTCACATCGACAAAGGTGGCTTCCTGCACAATGTGCTGGCCACAGCCCAGAGCATCGCTCATGCCTCGCTGCCGACCGTGGCGGTCGGTGTGTTCATGGTACTGCTGCTGGTCGGCATGAAGCGTTTTACCCCGCGACTGCCCGCACCGTTGATTGCGGTGGCGCTTGGCATCATCGGCATGAGCCTGTTTGGCCTGGAGCGCTTTGGTGTTTCCGCGGTCGGCGTGGTGCCGATCGGACTGCCCGCGCCGACCCTGCCGGTATGGTCGTTGGCCGAAACCCTGTGGCCTTCGGCGATGGGCATCGCACTGATGAGTTTCACCGAAACCATCGCCGCGGGGCGCGCGTTCGCCCGCAGTGACGAGCCCGCGCCACAACCGAATAGGGAGCTGCTGGCCACCGGCGTTGCCAACATCGGCGGTGCGTTTCTCGGGGCCATGGTCGCGGGTGGCGGGACCACCCAGACGGCGGTGAACCGCCTGGCCGGCGCCCGTTCGCAACTGGCTGCACTGGTCACCGCTGCACTGGCATTGGGCACTTGCCTGCTGCTGGCACCGCTGATTGGCCTGATGCCCAATGCCACGCTCGCCGCCGTGGTGATCGTGTATTCGGTGGGCCTGATCGAGCCGGCGGAATTTCGCGAGATTCTGTCGGTTCGCCGTACCGAATTTGCCTGGGCCGTGGTGGCCATGATCGGCGTGATGCTGCTGGGCACGCTGCAAGGGATTGTCGTGGCGATTGTCGTTTCGTTGCTGGCACTGGCCTATCAAGTCTCGGACCCACCCGTGCACATCCTCGGGCGCAAGCCTGGCACCAATGTGTACCGGCCGCAGTCCGCCGAACACCCCGATGACGAACACTTTGACGGGCTGCTGTTGCTTCGACCGGAAGGCCGGATCTTTTTCGCCAACGCCCAGCGCATCGGCATGAAGATGCACCCCCTGATCGAAGAAGCACGGCCCGCCGTTGTGGTTCTGGACCTGCGCAGCGTGTTCGACCTGGAGTACACGGCCCTGAAAATGCTCACAGGGGCGGAACAGCGAATGCAGGAAAAAGGCATTTCATTGTGGCTGGTGGGCATGAGCCCGGGTGTATGGGACATGGTCATCAAGGCGCCCTTGGGCCATACGCTGGGCGAGGCCCGCATGTTCCTGAATCTGGAGCAGGCGGTTGAACATTACCAGCGCAGTCGACGCTGAATGAACGCGGCCGGGCGCGCTCCGGACGTTGTGTGATGCATTGAAGGAGGTAACGGGCATGGCAAAGAAGAAAGCAGCAGCGAAAAACAAACCGGTCGAAGGCGACAAGCTCAAGAACAAGGTTTATCTCGAAGAACTGGAGCGGCTGCATGTCGAGCTGGTCAAACTGCAGGAGTGGGTGCAGCACACGGGCGCCAAGATTTGCATCATCTTCGAGGGCCGTGATGGCGCCGGCAAGGGCGGGACCATCAAGGCACTGACCGAACGGGTCAGTCCGCGGGTGTTCCGGGTGATTGCGTTGCCGGCACCGACCGACCGGGAAAAAAGCCAGATGTATGTGCAGCGTTATCTGCCGCACCTGCCGGCGGCCGGTGAAGTGGTGATCTTCGATCGCAGCTGGTACAACCGCGCCGGTGTTGAGCGGGTCATGGGGTTTTGCAGCGAAGAGCAGGTGCGCAATTTTCTCACCGTGGTGCCGCGGGTCGAGCATGCACTGGTCGAATCGGGAATCATCCTGATCAAATACTGGCTT
Organism: Pseudomonas sp. WT-JTC; assembly: GCF_056711565.1. Lineage (NCBI taxonomy): Bacteria > Pseudomonadati > Pseudomonadota > Gammaproteobacteria > Pseudomonadales > Pseudomonadaceae > Pseudomonas > Pseudomonas sp. WT-JTC. Next base: position 4,042,806 of record NZ_CM160042.1, on the reverse strand, counting down.
GAAGTGAGCCAGGAAGAACAGACCCGACGCCTCAAGGAGCGTATCACCGACGGGCGCAAGATCTGGAAGCTGTCACCCATGGACCTCAAGTCCTATAACCGCTGGTACGACTACTCCCGTGCCCGGGACGACATGTTCGAGGCCACCGATACCGAATTGGCGCCTTGGCGGGTCGCCAACTCCAATGACAAGCGGCGGGCACGACTGAACATCATCAGCGATGTGCTGAACAGCATTCCTTACGAAGAGGTGCCGCGGGAAAAAGTGAAATTGCCCAAGCGGCAAAGTCCCGGCAACTATCGGGATCCGAACTATCCGTTCAAGTTCATCCCGGAAAAATTCTGATCGATGCATTGGGCAGGAGCCAGCCCGGGCCGGCTCCTGCTGCATGCCTCAGGCCTTGATCACATACCCATACGCCCGGGTGCGACCGCCTTCGTGTTTCAGGTAGACACCCTGTAGCTCCGGTGTGAACCCCGGCAAGCGGTTGATGCCTTCTTCCAGGGCCAGGAAGTATTTCAATACCGCGCCACCCCAGATCTCTCCCGGTACCACGCAGAGCACACCCGGCGGATAGGGCAGCGCACCTTCGGCGGCGATACGCCCGTCCGCATCCGCCAGCGCCACCAGTTCGACGTTGCCACGGATGTATTCGATCTGCGCTTGCTGCGGGTTCATGGCCTTTTTCGGGAAGTATTCCTTGCGGAACATGTTCTTCTGCAACTGCTGCACATTGTGGCTGCGATACAGGTCGTGCATTTCCTGGCAGAGCTGGCGAATGGTGTAGTTGCGATAGCGTTCCTGATGTTGCGCGTAGATGGCCGGCAGCACCCGGCTCATGGGTGCGTCATCGCTGATGAAACGTTCGAAACGGGCGATTTGCGCGGCCAGGTGGGTCATCTTCGCCCAGTCTTCAGCCGGGGTGAGCAGGAACAGAATCGAGTTCAGGTCGCATTTTTCCGGGACGATGCCGTTTTCCCGCAGGAAGTTGGCGAGGATGCCAGCGTGAATACCGAACTCGGTGTAGCTGCCGTCCACCGGGTCGATGCCCGGGGTGGTGAACAGCAGTTTGCATGGGTCGATGAAGTACTGCTTCTCGGCGTAGCCACCAAAAGCGTGCCAGCGGTCCTTCGGATGAAATTCGAAGAAGCGGATGTCATTGGCGATTTCGTCCGTCGGGTAGTCTTCCCACGCGCGCCCTTCGATGGTGGACGGCACGAACGGCCGGACCATGGTGCAGGCTTCGATAATCAACTTGCGTGCTTCGATGCCGAACTTCACGCAGTCCTCCCAAAGGCGCAGGCCGCTGCGGCCTGAGTGAATGCGCGCGTTGACATCCAGCGAGGCGAACAGCGGGTAGAACGGGCTGGTGGAGGCCTGGGACATGAAGGCGTTGTTGAGCCGGTGGTGGTTGCAATAGCGGGCCTGGCCCTTGATGTGCCGGTCTTTCTTGTGCACCTGGGAGGCCTGGGAAAAACCGGCCTGCTGTTTGTGCACCGATTGCGTGACGAAGATGCCCGGGTCGTTCTCGTTCAGGTCGAGCAACAGTGGCGAGCAGTCTTTCATCATCGGGATGAACTGTTCGTAGCCGACCCACGCCGAGTCGAACAGGATGTAGTCACACAACTTGCCGATGCGGTCGACCACTTGCCGGGCGTTGTAGATGGTGCCGTCGTAGGTGCCCAATTGAATGATCGCCAGGCGGAATGGCCGTGGCAGTTGGGCCTTGTCCGGGGCGACTTCGGCAATCAGTTCGCGCAAGTACTCTTCTTCGAAACAGTGGGCGTCGATCCCGCCGATGAAACCGTAGGGATTGCGCGCGGTTTCCAGATAGACCGGCGTGGCGCCGGCCTGCAACAGCGCGCCCTGGTGGTTGGACTTGTGGTTGTTGCGGTCGAACAGCACCAGGTCGCCCGGAGTCAACAGGGCGTTGGTCACCACCTTGTTCGATGCCGAGGTGCCGTTGAGCACGAAATAGGTCTTGTCAGCGTTGAACACTTGCGCGGCGTGTTTCTGTGCCAGCAGCGCCGGGCCTTCGTGGATCAGCAAGTCACCGAGCTTGACGTCGGCGTTGCACATGTCGGCGCGAAACAGCGTCTCGCCGAAGAAGTCGAAGAACTGCCGGCCGGCCGGGTGCTTGCGAAAGAACTGGCCGCCCTGGTGACCGGGGCAGGCAAAGGTCGCGTTGGCGGCCTCGGTGTACCGTTTGAGCGAATCGAAGAACGGCGGCAGCAAGCTTTCTTCATAGGCCTTGGCCGCTGTCTCCAGTTGGTTGCCATGGTATTCGACGTTGCTGGGGGACAGGTCGAAGATGCCGTTCACTTGCAGCAGCACGTCATTCAGGTGTTTGTAGACTTCTCGGGGGCGGGTACTGGTGCCGGGGGAAGGCACCAGGAAAATCGGCACGTCAAAACCGGTGCGCTGAATGACGTCCAACGCTCCAGCCAACACGTCATTGACCGACACCACGGCCACGGCGACGTCGGTGAAGTCGGTTTGACTGAGCGGGACCACCTCCCGGGCGTTCAGGAAGCATTCGGAGGTGCCATCGCTGGCGGCAATTTTCAGAGCTTTCATGGGTGGTGTCTCCTGGCGGGCACTCAATTGTCCGCAGCTTTTTTAGAGAGCAACTTCCGAGGGAGCCTTCCAGTTCCCCTGATCGGAAATCATGTCACCACTGGTTATAGAGCATATTCCTGATCTGTCAGGCTTTTAGCGATTTGCTGGACGAGAGGCCATGGTCCCCCCGATAGCGGTCAGCCGTTCACCAGTGCAATCGTGAACGAAACTACGATCATGCACGCAAAAGCAAAATTGATATTCATGAAGTTTCCATCCAAAACATGAGTGACGGTGCCATCTTGGACAGGTCACAGGAAAATGAAAAATTCGCTGTAATGATTTGAAAGATCGAAAAAAATGATACCGGGAAGTGTTTTCCCGGCCGGCCGTTTGTGTTTAACCCGAGCTTTGGCTAATCTCGCATAAACACGCAGTTGCACGCATAAACGGGCGAAAACATGCACGACATCCATTCTGCTGCCGAACTGCCGTCAGTACGCCGACAAAAAATCCTGCTGATCCTCGAACGTGATGGCAAGGTCATGGCCTCGGAGTTGAGCCAGCACTTCGCGGTGTCCGAAGACACCATCCGCCGCGACCTGGCGGAGCTGGCCAGCGCCGGCCTGGTGCAGCGGGTGCACGGCGGGGCGTTGCCGCGGCCCAAAGACTCGGGCAAGGACTATTTTACCCGGATCAGCGAAACCGACGAGGTGAAAACCCGGTTGGCGCAACTGGCTGCACGACGGGTGCGGGACGGTCAGATCGTGGTGTTCGATTCCGGCACCACTACCTTGCAGATCGCACGCTCGCTGCCGGCGGACATCGCCATCACCGCGATCACGGCATCGCCGATGACAGCCATTACCTTGTCCGAATACAAAGGCATCAAGGTGATCCTGGCTGGCGGCCAGCTCAACCCGGCAACGATGTCGGCCAGCGGCCACGAAACCCTGCGGCTGCTGGCGGGCATCAAGGCCGACCTGCTGTTTACCGGGGTCTGCGCGATCCACCCGCAGGTGGGCCTCAGTTCGCTGCACTTCGATGAAGTGCCGGTGAAACAGGCCATGCTCGACTGTGCTTCCCACGTGATTGCCGTGACCACGGCGGACAAGCTCGGCGCGGTGGAACCCTTTGTCGTCGCGCCTTGTCAGCGCGTGCACACGCTGATCACCGAGCAGCATGTGGCGTCAGGCAGTGTCGAGGACTACCGGGCGTTGGGGGTCGAGGTGGTGCAGGCGCAGGATTGAACACTTTTTTGTGTCCACCGAAGATCAAACTGTGGGAGCGGGCTTGCTCGCGAAGGCGGTGTGACTGCCGCTGAATATGTGTTGAATGTACCGACCCCTTCGCGAGCAAGCCCGCTCCCACAGGGATTGATGTCGAGCTCAAATATCGAGGCCGGTACAAACAACATCCATGTTGAATGTATTGGCCAGTAACCTCAGCGCAGTCGCTCAAGCATCTGGTAGTACCACATGCCGGCAGCGAGCATCGGGTTGCCCAGCAGGTCGCCCATGGGTACGCGGATGTGCTGGCAGGCAGCGAACGTGTCGAACTGCTCCAGCTGCCCGGTGATCGCCCGGCCCATGATTTCACCCATGATGTGGCTGGTGGCGATGCCGTGGCCGGAGTAGCCCTGGCAATACCAGACGTTGTCCGACAGCTTGCCCAGTTGCGGGATGCGGTTGATCACGATGCCCATCGCGCAGCTCCACTGGTAATCGATGGCCACGCCTTTGAGCGCCGGGAAGGTCTGCTCGATGCACGGGCGCAGCTCGGCGGCGATGTCGCGTGAATCCTTGCCGCTGTAGTTGGCGCCGCCACCGAACAACAGGCGACCGTCAGCGGTGAGGCGGTAGTAGTCGAGCACGAAACGGCAGTCGTAGACCGCCAGGTCTTCGGGGTTGATCTGTCTGGCCAGATCGCCCAGCGGCGCGGTAGTGACGATGCCGCCCATGGCCGGGAAAATCTTGCCCTTGAGCTTGCCCGGTTCCAGCTTGTGGTAGACGTCGCCGGCCAGCAGCACCTGACTGGCCTCGATGTGCCCGTGGGCGGTACGTACGCCCGGGCTCTGGTGAAGGCCATCGCCATGGATGATCTCTAGCACTTCGCTGTTTTCGAAGATCAACGCGCCCAGGCTTTCGGCTGCGCGGGCTTCGCCGATGCACAGATTGAGCGGGTGCAGGTGCATGTTGCGGGTGTTCTTGATCGCGCCGTGGTAGAGGTCGCTTTGCAGCAGGTCGCGGACCTGGCTGCGGTCGAGCAGGCTGACCTCATCGCCCATGCCACGGCGCACGGCTTCCTCGTAGTCCTTGCGCAAGCCAGCCATGTGCGCGGGCTTGTACGCCGCGTGCAGGTGGCCGTGCTTGAGGTCGCAGGCGATGCCGTACTTTTCCACGCGCTGGCTGATGATCTGGTGCCCGCGCCAGCGCAGGTTCCAGATGAAGTCGTCGACTTCATCGCCGATGGTGCGGCGCATCTGTTTGCGCATGGCTTCATCGCCCGAGAGACTGCCGGTGACCTGGCCGCCATTGCGCCCGGTGGCGCCCCAGCCGATCTTGTGGCTTTCGACGATGGCGACCTTCAGGCCTTTTTCCGCCAGCTCGACGGCGCTGGCCACGCCGGTGAAACCGCCGCCGATGATCACCACGTCAACCCGGTGCCGGCCTTGCAGCGTCGGGTAATCGGTGTCCTGGTTGAGGGTGGCGGTGTAGTAGGAATTGCAACGTTGAGTCATGTCGGTGTCCAGGCAAAATGGGGAGAAGCTCAATGCCGGTCAGGCGAACGCAGTCATGTGGGAGCGGGCTTGCTCGCGAACGCGGTGTGTCATTCGACATCAACGGTGAATGACACACCGCGTTCGCGAGCAAGCCCGCTCCCACAGGTTCTGTGTATGGCTGAGCAGGAGCGTAAGGAGGGGGCGCGCCGATCAGGCGGGCAGGGCGCTATCCGGCGGACGTGCGGAATGACGCAGTTTGGAACGGCGCAGGGCCATGGGCAGGTTGACGATGCGCTTCATGCAATGCCGTCCACGGCCAGCAGCGAGGTGGCCTGGAGCGAAATGTTCAGCAGGTGCTGTTCTGACGGCAAAGTACGCATGGCGCAGGTTTCCGGCGGCGCAAATCGTCGGTGGCGAGTAGAACAAGCCATCCGGGGATGGCTGGATACTAGGGAGGATTGTGACGCGTGTAAATGTCTGGTTCAGGACATCAGGTGCACACCAAGGCCGATCAACCCGCAGACGGTCAACACCTCGATCACCCCGCGCTTGAAACGAAGCAACGCAATGCCCGCCACCAGGGCGATCAGCAGCGAAGGCCAGTCCAGTCGTCCTTCGAAGCCTTTGGGCCAAAGCACATGGTAGCCAAAGAAACACGCCAGATTGAGAATCACGCCCACCACGGCAGCCGTAATGGCCGTCAGTGGCGCGGTGAAGGTGAGTTCGTTGTGCGTCGACTCCACCAGCGGTCCGCCGGCGAGGATGAACAGGAACGAAGGCAGGAAGGTGAACCAGGTCACCAGCGTGGCGGCAATGGCGCCGGCGACAAACGCTTGATCCGGCCCGAAGACCTGATGCACGTAGGCACCGATGAAACCGACAAAGGCGACGACCATGATCAACGGACCCGGAGTGGTTTCACCGAGCGCCAGACCGTCGATCATCTGCGTCGGCGTCAGCCATCCGTAGTGACCGACCGCGCCCTGGTAGACATACGGCAGCACGGCATAGGCCCCTCCGAAGGTCAGCAGCGCAGCCTTGGTGAAGAACCAGGCCATCTGGGTCAAGGTGCCTTCCCAGCCGAACAGTGCGGTGAGCATGGCCATGGGCAGTGCCCACAGGATCGCACCGACAACGGCCAGGCGCGCCAGTTTCCAGCCACTGAAACGGGCGTGCTCCGGGGTCGGGGTGTCGTCGTCGATCACGGCCGGGCCGAAGGATTTTTTCGCCGCGCCGTGGCCACCGGCCCTGAATTTTTCCGGTGCCAGTCGTCCGCCGAAATAACCGATGACCGCCGCGCCGAGCACGATCAACGGAAACGGCACGTTGAGCACGAAGATGGCCACGAAGGCCGCGGCGGCGATGCCCCATAACCAGCCATTCTTCAGCGCCCGCGAGCCGATCCGGTGAGCCGCCTGCACCACGATGGCCGTGACCGCCGGCTTGATCCCGTAGAACAATCCGGCGACCACGGGCACTTCACCAAAGGCGATGTACACCCAGGACAGTGCAATCAGGATGAACAACGACGGCAACACAAACAGCACGCCAGCGATCACGCCGCCCCAGGTCCGGTGCATCAGCCAGCCGATGTAGGTCGCCAGCTGCTGAGCCTCAGGCCCAGGCAGCAACATGCAGTAGTTGAGCGCATGCAGAAAGCGCCGCTCGGAGATCCAGCGCCGGCGTTCGACCAGTTCCTGATGCATGATCGAAATCTGCCCGGCGGGCCCGCCAAAGCTGATGAAACCGAGCTTGAGCCAGAATAGAAAGGCTTCGCGCAGGCTGATGGACCGGGGCAGCAGCACATCCTGCTCCGTGATCGGGGAGGGCGTGGGGCTCAAGAGGAAACTCCTTGTGCAGAGGTGTTTTGAGCCAATGACTGTAGCTACACCGAAGCGCGTTGGATAGTCACCTGATGCTGCGCTTCTGCCCAGCGCGCGACGGCTGACCGGTCGCTGTCACGGGCATCGACCCAGCGTGCGCCGCACGCCACGTCTTCGCGTTTCCAGAACGGCGCGTCGGTTTTCAGGTAGTCCATGATGAACGCACAGGCTTCGAAAGCGGCTTGACGATGGGGGCTGCTGACACCGACAAACACGATCGGCTCGCCGGTCGACAACGGGCCGATCCGATGCACGATCTCCACGGCCCGCAGCGGCCATCGGGCCCTGGCATTGTCGATGATTTTCTGCAGTGAACGTTCGGTCATGCCCGGGTAGTGCTCCAGAAACAATCCGGCGACCGCCTCACCCTGATTGATGTCGCGCACGTAGCCGACGAAGTTGACCACGGCACCCACGCCCGGATCGTTCGCCTGCAAGTTGTCGATCAACCGGCCGACGTCGAACGCTTCACACTGGACCCGAACCGTCATGTCTCAACCCCCGGTGACCGGTGGAAAAAAGGCGATCTCGTCATAGTCCTCGATCACCCGGTCCGGATGGCACAGCTCCTGGTTCAGGGCACACATCAGGTTGCTTTCACCCAGCACGTTGCTCCACACCTCACCGCGAGCCATCAGCAATCGGCGCACGTCTTCGATGGTCTTGAGGCTGTCGGTCAGGGGCAGTTTTTCACCGCCCAGATTGAGCTGCTCGCGGTAACGGGCGAAGTAGTTGATCAGGATCATTGTGCGGCCTCGAACTTGAAATGACCGGAGCGGCCGCCTTGTTTGCTCAGCAGGCGGATGTCATCGATGACCATGGCGCGGTCCACCGCCTTGCACATGTCATAGAGGGTCAGCGCCGCCACGCTGACGGCGGTCAAAGCTTCCAGTTCGACCCCGGTCTGGCCCTCGACGCGGCAGGTGCCGACAATTTTCACACTGTCCGGTGTGCAGGCCTTGAGTTCGACGTGGATCGAACTGAGCAGCAGGCTGTGGCACAGCGGAATCAGCTCATGGGTTTTCTTCGCCGCCATGATTCCGGCGATTCGCGCGACGGCAAACACATCGCCCTTGGGGTGGCCGTCGCTTTGAATCAACTTCAAGGTTTCCGGGCGCATCCGCACCCAGGCCTGGGCCTGGGCTTCACGCAGCGTCGAGGTTTTTTCGCTGACATCGACCATGTTGGCGCGACCCTGACGGTCGAGGTGGGTCAGGCCATTGGGCGATGCATCTGAAATGTCTGTCATGGGGAGTTCCTGCGCTTGCCAGCGCGGTGATCGGGTGAAGGCATCATGCCGGGCTGTAAATGCGTGGTGCGTTTCGGTGAGGGACGTGAATCAGGTTGAGGCGATGTTTGATTGCCCATTGCACGGTCAGGGCGGTGGGCGCCGACAGGCTGACCAGCGTGCCGAGCCTGGCCCTGACGGCTTTGTGAATCAGCTCCAGGCTGCAACGGCTGGTGACCACGGTGAAGCCGCTGCGGCTGTCGATGCCGGCGTGTTGCAGGGCACCGATCAGTTTGTCCAGTGCGTTGTGGCGGCCAATGTCCTCGCGGCAGATCAGCGCGTTGCCATGAGGGTCGAAGTACAGCGCTGCGTGCAGTGCACCGCTGCTGCGGGCCATTTGTTGTGCCTGTTCGATGCGGCCGCGAATGTCGATGAAATGCTCGGCGGGCGGCAGGGGAACCGGATCGAGAATCTGCAGTTTCGGCAAGGCCTGTTCCAGCGCTTGCACACCGCACAGTCCGCAGCCACTGGTGCCCGCCATTTGCCGACGATGGTTCTTCAGTGCCCAGAACGCGCGGCTGGAGATCTGCACGTCTGCTTGAACGGCCTGGTCGAAATGGGTGAGGCGCAGGTCGTAGATTTCGCTCTGGTCTTCGACGATGTCGTTGCTGACGCTGAAACCACGGATGAAATCTTCGAGGTTGCCCGGCGACACCATCATCACGGCCTGACTCAAACCGTTGTAGGTGATTGCCAGGGCAATCTCTGAAGCCAGCGCCGCCTGACAGACTGACGCCGCGTTGTCGTACTCGCGAAAGTTCACATTCAGCGGCTTGGGTGCGGGGGCGTTGGTGTCGCTTCGAATATCGGTTTGTTCAACTTGGCATAACATGAAAAGAACCTCGAAGCGCTGAATTAAGTTCAGGCTACGGGTAACTTTTCAACGCGTCCAATCGCTTGTTCCGATGCGCCGATTGGTGATGTCTATCAGGCTGGCCAAACAGGTCTTTTTCGGTTTTATATAAAACCGCAACTTGATCAGTGAGTCCGGCTGAATAAAGTTCGGGCTTCGGCGAAACACTTCTCGGCAATTGCCGAGCGCGGTTCGGTCTTGCGCATGACCAGGCCCAGGGGGGCGAGCACACTGGCATCCGGCAGTTCGATGAACGACAGGTGTTCGATGGGTTCTTCCAGGCCGCTGTCCAGCGGCATGATCGCGCAGCAGAAACCTTCGTGAATCGCCTGCAGCAATTGGTAAGTCGAATCGCTTTCCAGGATCGGCTGCGGGTCCAGTCCGCGGCTGCGAAAGCTCAGGTCGATGGATTTGCGGTAGTGCATGCCGTTGCTGAGCATCCCCAGCGGCAGTTCGGCGGCGTCCTCCCAGCTCATTTGCGCACCCTCGAAATGGAAGTGGCGGGTGTCGTACAGCAGGCCGACGCGGGTTGCGCCGATCTCGAAAAACTCGAAATAGCTCGGATTGACGTGATCGAGGTAGCACACGCCCAGGTCAAGCTGATTGTTGCCCAGGCCCTCGATGATCTGGTCGGAACTCAGGGAAGACAGGCTGTACTTGAGCTCGGGAAAGCTGCGGGACAGGCCCTGAATGTAGGTGACGGGGTTGAAGCTGCTCAGCGGCACCAGGCCCAGGCGCAAGTTGCCGACGAGCTGGCCCCGGCACGCGGCGGCCTCGGCGAAGAGCCCGTCGTGGGCGGCCAACAGGGTTCTGGCCCACGCCAGTACCCGCTCGCCGGCCTGGGTAAAACCCTCGAAGCGCTGCCCCCGGGTGACCAGCACCAGGTCCAGTTCATCCTCCAGGTTGCGCAGACGCATGGACAGGGTGGGCTGGGTGATGTGGCAGCGCGCGGCAGCCTGGCCGAAGTGGCGGGTCTGCTCCAGGGCGATCAGGAACTTGAGTTGTTTGATGTCCATGACGGCACCTGCTGACGGGGGAGTGAAGGGTAAGTATTGACTCAGGTGCGCAAGACACAAGGCGCGGCGGAAACCGTGAGGTGTGGACGATCTCACTGTCCTGGGCGTGCGTCCAATCACTGGTATTTAAGGGGTTATCGATGCGCTCTATCGTCGATGGTGTTTTATATTGATAGAGCGGCTCGATAGTCTGGTTGGTTAGAGTGATTAGACAGCGTTTGTTGGACCGATTTAGTCTCCGGAAGTTGTTTAATTCAGCTATTTAATTCATGCCAGCCGGAGAATCCCATGAGCGTTAAACCGGATGCGTTGTTTATCCCTTTGAATATTGCCGTGCTGACAGTCAGCGATACCCGTGAATATGCCAATGACACTTCCGGCCAACTGCTCGCCAGTCGTTTGCTGGAAGCCGGCCACACCCTCAGCGAGCGCAACCTGCTCAAGGATGACCTGTACAAGATCCGCGCGCAGGTGGCGAACTGGATTGCCGACGACGGCATTCAGGTGGTGTTGATCACTGGCGGTACCGGGTTCACCGGCCGCGACAGCACCCCCGAGGCGGTGGCCTGTTTGCTGGACAAGCAGATCGACGGATTCGGTGAGCTGTTCCGGGCGATTTCGATCCTCGACATTGGTACCTCCACAGTGCAGAGCCGGGCACTGGCCGGGCTGGCCAATGGCACGCTGGTCTGTTGCCTGCCGGGTTCCACGGGCGCCTGCCGCACCGCGTGGGAAGGCATCCTCGCCGAGCAACTCGACGCTCGCCACCGGCCGTGCAATTTCGTACCGCACCTCAAGCCCGTGCAAGCCTGCGGGACGCGGGGATGAGCGCTGCACCGCTGATGTCGGTGGAGCAAGCCATCGACCGGCTGCTGACAATGGCCGAGGCACACAGGATTGAAGACAGCGAAGCGGTGCCGCTAAGTGCCGCCGGGCAGCGGGTGTTGGCCAATGACCTGGTGGCGACCCTCGATCTGCCGCCGTGGCCGAACAGCGCCATGGACGGGTATGCCCTGAATGTCGACGGCTGGGATGGGGAGCCATTGAGCGTGTCGCAGCAGGTGTTTGCCGGACACGCCCCCGAAGCCTTGGCACCGGGAACCTGCGCGCGCATCTTCACCGGCGCGCCTGTTCCGCCGGGTGCCAACTGTGTGGAGATGCAGGAAAACACCGAGGTGCTGGATGACGGACGGATCCGGTTCAAGCAGCCACTGCGCGCCGGCAATAACATCCGTCCGCAAGGCCAGGAGAACGGCGTCGGCGATGTATTGCTGCGCGCCGGCAAACGCCTTGGTCCGTTCGAGTTGGCTGTCGCGGCGGCGCAGGGCTGCACCCATGTGCAGGTCGTGCGGCGACCACGGGTGGCGTTGTTGTCCACCGGCGATGAACTGGTCGAGCCGGGCACGCCACTCAAGCCCGGCAGCATTTACAACAGCAACCGCACATTGTTGAGCCATTGGTTGAGTGCGTTGGGTTGCGAGGTTATCGATGTCGGCATACTCCCCGACGAGCCGCGCCAGACGCGGCTCAAGCTCGAACAGCTGCAACACGCCGCTGACCTGATGCTCAGCACTGGCGGTGTGTCCGCCGGTGACGCCGACTGCCTCGGCCAGGTGCTGCGCGAGTGCGGCAAGCCGTTGCTGTGGAAACTCTCGATCAAACCCGGCAAGCCATTGACCGTCGGCCACTTCGGCCGCGTGCCGGTGATTGGCCTGCCGGGTAATCCGACATCGGCGTTGGTCACTTTCGGCCTGTTGGCCCGGGTTTACCTGTTGCGGATTCAGGGTGTCGAAGACGTCGAGCCCTTGAGCTTTCCGGTCAGGCTCGGCTTTGCCTGGCCCAAACCTGGCAGTCGGCGCGAGTACCTCAGGGCGAAACTCCAGGCCGGTCAAGCGGTGCTCTATCCGAACCAGAGCTCAGGCGTTTTGTTGGGGGCCTCCTGGGCCGATGGGTTGTTGGAGGTGCCGGAAGGCTGCACCTTGGCAGAGGGCGACACGGCGCGGTTTATTCCCTTCAGCGAGCTGTTCTGAATACACCTGAAATACCTGTGGGAGCGGCGGTGCGGCGATCCGACTTGCTCGCGACGAGGCCGGCACATCCAACAGTGATATTGACTGACCCACCGCCTTCGCGAGCAAGCCCGCTCCTACAGTTTGATCTTCAGTGAACGCCAATCCTGCGGCCAGCCACAATCCCTGTGGGAGCGGGCTTGCTCGCGAAGAGGTCGGCATATGCAAAAGAGATATTGCCTGACCCACCGCCTTCGCGAGCAAGCCCGCTCCCACAGGTTTTGTGTGTTTCTTGAGTCTCAGTTCAGCACAAAGTCCACCGGTTCCAGTTGTGGCGGCAGTTCTGTCACGCCCAGTGCTGCCAGTACATCACGCTCGATGTTGCGCACGATGGCGTCGGTGGGCAGGTCGTTTTCATCGCGGCCGAACGGGTCTTCCAGTTCATCGGCAATCGCGTCCAGGCCGAAAAAGGTGTAGCTGACGATCGCGGTGAAAATCGGGGTCAGCCAGCCCAGGGGTTCGGCCATGGCAAACGGCAGGAGGATGCAGAACAGGTAGATGGTGCGGTGCAGCAACAGGGTGTAGGGGAACGGTAGCGGGGTGTTCTTGATCCGTTCACAGACCGCCTGGGCGTGGGTCAGGCTGGCCAGGTGGTTGGCCATGAGCGTGTAGCGCCAGTCGTTGACCGCCCCGGATTCGTTGAGTGCCGAACACTGCTGACCGACCTGCATCAGTATCTGCCCGCTGATGTCCGTACTGTTGCCCTTGGGCATCGGTTGCAGCCAGTCGCCGCTGGCTGCCAGTTCGTTTTCCTGGCGCAGCCGCGCGTTGAGGGCATGAGCAAAGCCGCACAGGTTGCTCAGGATCGTGTGTCGCTCATCCGTGTCCTTGATGACCAGGGTTTCACGAATCATCGAGCGCACTTCCACGATCACCTCGCCCCACGCCTTGCGCGCTTCATACCAGCGGTCGTAGCAGGCGTTGTTGCGAAAGCTCATGAAGATCGACAACGACAAACCCAGCAGCGTGAAGGGCGTTGCACTGACCTTGGAAAAGTAGCTGGGATGCAAGGTTTCAACGAGCACGATGGCCGAGGCGAGCAACGTCACCATCAGGCTGCGCCAGGCAATGCGCTTGGCGATCGAACCCTTGAGGGACGTCAGGACGCCGATCAGGTTGGGTTTGGGTCTCACGATCATGGGTTTCAGCCGCCCGTCATGTTCATGAAGCGAATGACCTGTACGTCGTCGTTCACTTCGAAGTTGTGTCGATAAGGCTTGAGCTTCATCGCCTCGATAATGGCTTTCTCCAGGCGCTCGGGCTGTCCGGGGTGGCTGCGCAGAACAGCCTTGAGATCCACAGAGTGCTCATTGCCCAGGCACAGCAGCAGACGTCCTTCCACGGTCAGCCGCACCCGATTGCAGGTGCCGCAAAAGTTGTGGCTGTGGGGTGAGATGAACCCCAGGCGAATCTGCGGCGCCTCGGCCAGGCGCCAGTAGCGCGACGGGCCCTGGGTCGACTCGGCGGAATCAATCAAAGTGTAGCGTTCGGCGATGCGCTCGCGGACCTGGCTGCTTGCGAAAAACGATTCGGCGCGGCTGTGCTCGTCGATGGTGCCCAACGGCATCTCCTCGATGAAGGAGATGTCGAGGTTGCGGTCGATGGCGAAGCTCACCAGATCGTTGATCTCATGGTCGTTGCGGCCTTTCATGACCACGCAATTGAGCTTGGTGTTGCGAAATCCGGCCTGGTTGGCCGCGTCGATGCCCTTGATGACCTGCGCCAGATCACCGGTGCGGGTCAGTTCGCGAAAACGTTGCGGGTCCAGGCTGTCGAGGCTGATGTTGAGGCGCTTGACCCCGGCCTCGAACAACGGCTCGGCGAGTTTGGCCAACTGCGAACCGTTGGTTGTCATGCACAGTTCACGCAGGCCGGGCAGGGCGGCGATCTTCTGGCACAGCTGCACCACGCCCGGACGAATCAGCGGCTCGCCTCCGGTCAGGCGGATCTTGCGGGTGCCCAGCGCTACGAAGCTTTGTGCCAGTTGATAAATCTCTTCCAGCGTCAGCACCCGTTGGCGCGGCAGGAACTGCATGTCCTCGGCCATGCAATACACGCAACGGAAATCGCAGCGGTCGGTGACCGACATCCGCAGATAGTCCACGCGCCGGGAGAATCCATCGATCAAGACTTGTTCTGACATGACACCCTCGCTTGGCACGTATTGAATGAATGTTCCGTGTAGGAGCGAGCTCTGCTCACGATGGTCGTTAACGATTACGCGTGCCTGCTGGCTGAACGCGGTGCTCTTGAGTCCATCGCGAGCAGAGCTCGCTCCTACAAATATTGCGCCTGTTGAGCGCAGGTGTAGGAGCGAGCCTGCTCGCGATGGTCGTTAACGATTACGCGTGCCTGCTGGCTGAACGCGGTGCTCTTGAGTCCATCGCGAGCAGAGCTCGCTCCTACAAATATTGCGCCTGTTGAGCGCTGGTGTAGGAGCGAGCTTGCTCGCGATGGTCGTTAACGATTACGCGTGCTTGCTGGCTGAACGCGGTGCTCTTGAGTCCATCGCGAGCAGAGCTCGCTCCTACAAATATTGCGCCTGTTGAGCGCTGGTGTAGGAGCGAGCTTGCTCGCGATGGTCGTTAACGATTACGCGTGCTTGCTGGCTGAACGCGGTGCTCTTGAGTCCATCGCGAGCAGAGCTCGCTCCTACAGGTATTGCGCTGATAACGGATTTGTTCAGCGCAGGTGTAGGAGCGAGCCTGCTCGCGATGGTCGTTAACGATTACGCGTGCTTGCTGGCTTAACGCGGTGCTCTTGAGTCCATCGCGAGCAGAGCTCGCTCCTACAGAAAATGCGCCGATAACGGATTTGTTGAGTGCAGGCTAAGAGCAACTTTAGGGGACGTCCAATCACTATTAGCAACCGGTTGATCGACTGCATCTATGATGGGTAAAGTTGTTGCATAAATGGCTATTTAATTTTTATAAGTGATTGATAATAAACAATAAAATACGATGATAAATATCCTCGATCATATGGTCATAAATAGCGATTAGACAGTAATTAATCCCTGTTCATATGCTTTCTCCGTCAAACGATCAATGACCTGAATCGGGTCGAAGCCTGTGTGCATTGTCACGGAGAACTACCATGTCTCAAGTCGACCGCTACAAACCCTACAAAGGTGCCGCCGCCGGTTGGGGCGCGCTGATTGCTGTTACCAGGAACTGGCTGGGCAGTGAAAACGCGCTGAAGAACATTCGCGCCATGCTCAAGACCAACCAGAACGGCGGGTTCGACTGCCCCGGTTGCGCCTGGGGCGAGTCACCGGAAAACGGCATGGTCAAGTTCTGTGAAAACGGCGCCAAGGCCGTTAACTGGGAAGCCACGGGCCGTTTGGTCGACCCGGCCTTCTTCAACAAATACAGCGTCTCGGCGCTGGCCGAGCAGAGCGATTACTGGCTGGAGTATCAGGGGCGCCTGACCCACCCGATGCGCTATGACGTTGCCACCGATCGTTACGTGGAAACCACCTGGGACGAAGCGTTCGCGACGATCGCCCGGCACCTCAACGCGCTGGAGTCACCCCACCAGGCCGAGTTCTATACCTCGGGCCGGGCCAGCAACGAGGCGGCGTTTCTCTATCAGTTGTTCGTCCGGGCTTACGGTACCAACAACTTTCCGGACTGCTCCAACATGTGCCACGAAGCCAGCGCGGTGAGCATGATCGAAAGCCTCGGCGTGGGCAAAGGCACCGTGGTGTTCGACGATCTGGAGCATGCCGATGCGATCTTCGTCATTGGCCAGAACCCCGGCACCAACCACCCGCGGATGCTCGAACCGTTGCGCGAAGCGGTCAAGCGCGGTGCCCAGGTGATCTGCATCAATCCGCTCAAGGAGCGTGGGCTGGAGCGCTTCCAGCATCCGCAGCACCCGATCGAAATGCTGATGAATGGCTCCGAGCCCACCAACACCGCGTACTTCCGCCCGGCACTTGGCGGTGACATGGCGGTCATGCGCGGCATGGTCAAGTTCCTGTTGCAGTGGGAGCGCGAAGCTCAGGCCACCGGCGGCGAACCGGTGTTCGACCATGAGTTCATCGCCGAACACACTTCGGGAATGGGGGCCTACCTGGCCGAAGTCGACGCGACCAGCTGGGAGCACATCGAACAGCAATCAGGCATGACCCTGGCTGACATCGAACTCGCCGCACGCATGTACGCCCGGTCCAAGCGGGTGATCATGTGCTGGGCGATGGGCCTGACCCAGCACACGCACTCGGTGCCGACGCTGCAGGAAGTCATCAACCTGATGCTGCTGCGTGGCAACGTTGGCCGTCCGGGCGCGGGCCTGTCGCCGGTTCGCGGTCACAGTAACGTGCAGGGCGACCGCACCATGGGCATCAACGAACTGGCACCCACCGAGTTGCTCAATGCCTTGGAAAAACGCTTCTCCTTCAAGCCGCCGCGTGAGCATGGTCACAACACCGTGATGGCGATTGGCGCGATGGAGCAGGGGCGTTCGAAAGTGTTTATCGCCCTGGGTGGCAACTTCGCCCAGGCCACCCCCGACACGCCGCGCACCCACGCTGCGTTGCGCAAATGCGACCTCACCGTGCACATCGCCACCAAGCTCAACCGCAGTCATTTGGTCACCGGCCGTGAAGCGCTGATCCTGCCGTGCCTGGGCCGCACCGACATCGACATGCAGGCCGAAGGCCCGCAGGGTGTGACCGTGGAAGACACCTTCAGCATGATCCACATCTCTCACGGTCAGCTGAAACCCAAGTCGAAACACCTGCTGTCGGAACCTGCGATCATTGCCGGCATCGCCGCCGCCACACTGGGCAAGCACCCGATCGACTGGAACTGGGCCATCGGCGACTACGGGCGCATCCGCAACATGATTGCCGACACCATTCCCGGCTTCGAGGATTTCAACCGGCGCCTGCTGCATCCGGGCGGTTTCCACATGCCCAACGACGCGGCCAGGCGCATCTGGAAAACCGCCAGCGGCAAAGCCCAATTCACCCCGAGTGTGTTGCCGCAGCACCTGATCAGCGAGGGCGTGCGCAACCTGGCGGTCAAGCCGCACCTGATCTTGCAGACCATGCGTTCCCACGATCAGTACAACACCACGCTGTACGGCCTGGATGACCGTTATCGCGGGGTGTACGGCATGCGCGACGTGGTGTTCGCCAACGAGCAGGACATTCGCCGGCTGGGTTTCGAACCGGGGCAGAAGGTTGACCTGGTGGCGCTGTGGGACGACGACCGCGAACGCCGGGTCAGCGGTTTCACCCTGATCGCCTACGACATTCCGGCCGGTCAGGCGGCGGCGTACTACCCGGAGACCAATCCGCTGGTGCCATTGGAAAGTTACGGTGACCGTACCTTCACCCCGACTTCCAAGTTCGTTGCCATCCGGCTGGAGCAGGCGAAGGCCAGCAGCCTGATTTCGACTACCGCCGCATAGCAGCGGGGCGGCCCGGTGCCGCACCCGCTCACTGCAAACCTTTCGACTTGTGTTGGCTGCAGGCCCTCCGGCCTGACGGTGGCCCGGCCGTGTGCCGCCGTTTTTCAGCCGCAATGAGGATATCGACATGTTTAACCTGGAGGCACTGGACCTGGCGCGGATTCAATTCGCGTTCACGGTTTCGTTCCACATTATCTTTCCCGCCATCACCATCGGGCTGGCCAGTTTCCTGGCGGTGCTCGAAGGCCTTTGGCTGAAGACCCACAACGACACCTATCGTGATCTCTACCATTTCTGGTCGAAGATCTTCGCCGTCAACTTCGGCATGGGCGTGGTCTCGGGGCTGGTCATGGCCTACGAGTTCGGCACCAACTGGAGCCGTTTCTCCGACTTCGCCGGCAGCATCACCGGGCCGTTGCTGACCTATGAAGTGCTCACGGCGTTCTTCCTCGAGGCCGGTTTCCTCGGGGTCATGCTGTTCGGCTGGAACCGGGTAGGGCGTGGCTTGCACTTCTTCTCGACGGTCATGGTCGCCATCGGCACCTTGATCTCGACCTTCTGGATTCTCGCGTCCAACAGCTGGATGCAAACGCCCCAGGGCTTCGAGATCGTCGACGGTCGCGTGATGCCGCTGGACTGGCTGGCCATCGTGTTCAACCCGTCGTTCCCGTACCGCCTGGCGCACATGGCGATTGCCGCGTTCGTGGCCACGGCGTTCTTTGTCGGCTCGTCGGCGGCGTGGCACTTGCTGCGCGGCAACGACACCCGGCAAGTGCGCAAGATGCTGTCGATGGCGTTGTGGATGGCATTGATCGTCGCGCCGATCCAGGCCGTGGTGGGTGACGCCCACGGCTTGAACACCCTGGAACATCAACCGGCGAAAATCGCTGCGATTGAAGGCCACTGGGAAAACAACGGGAGCGAAGCGACGCCACTGGTGCTGTTCGGCATCCCCGACATGCAGGCCGAGAAAACCAAATACGCCATCGAGATTCCGTACCTGGGCAGCCTGATCCTGACCCACAGCCTCGACAAGCAGATCCCGGCGCTCAAGAGCTTCCCGAAAGAGGACCGGCCCAATGCGACGGTGATCTTCTGGAGTTTCCGCGTCATGGCCGGGCTGGGCATGTTGATGGTGCTGGCCGGCGTACTCGGCCTGGCCCTGCGCCGCAGCGGCGCCATCTACCGCAATCGCTGGTTCCTTCGCCTGATGCTGTGGATGGGCCCAAGCGGCCTGATCGCCATGCTGGCCGGGTGGATCACCACCGAAGTCGGGCGTCAGCCGTGGGTGGTGTATGGCCTGTTGCGCACCGCCGATGCCGCGTCGAATCACAGTGTCGCGCAGTTGAGCATTTCGCTGGCGTTGTTCGTGGTGATCTATTTCTCGGTGTTCACGGTGGGCATCGGCTACATGATGAAACTGGTCGGCAAAGGGCCGCAGCCGCATCACGGGCATCCCGTCGACGGGCATTCCGACCAGGTGATCACACCGCGCCGGCCACTGTCTGCCGACGCCGAAATCCTCGAAACCGACGCCCGCGTCAATTGAAGGAAGGGAGTTGAATCATGGGTATTCAAGGTATCGATTTATCGCTGATCTGGGGCGTGATCATCGCCTTCGGCGTGATGATGTACGTGATCATGGACGGCTTCGATCTGGGGCTGGGGATTCTGTTCCCGCTGATCCCGGATGCGAAGGAGCGCGATGTGATGATGAACACCGTGGCACCAGTCTGGGACGGCAACGAGACCTGGCTGGTGCTGGGTGGCGCGGCGCTGTATGGCGCGTTCCCGCTGGCCTATTCGGTGATTCTGGAAGCGTTGTACCTGCCGCTGATCCTGATGTTGTGCGGCTTGATTTTTCGTGGCGTGGCGTTCGAGTTTCGTTTCAAGGCCAGCCCTGAAAAGCGACATATCTGGGACATGGCGTTCATCGGCGGTTCGTTGCTGGCGACGTTCTCCCAGGGTGTGGTGATCGGTAGTTACATTGCCGGTATCCCGGTGGTCGACCGGCAGTTCGCCGGTGGTTCGCTGGACTGGCTGGCACCGTTTCCGCTGTTCTGTGGTGTCGGCCTGATCATTGCCTACGCGCTGTTGGGCAGTACGTGGTTGCTGGTCAAGACTGAAGGCATGCTGGAGTCGCGGATGCGCTTGTTCACCCGGCCCCTGGCGTGGCTGCTGTTGGCGGTGATTGGTGTGATCTGTGTGTGGACGCCGATTTTGCATCCGGAAATCGCCACGCGCTGGTTTGCCCATGCCCACCTGGCGGTGTTCGGTGGTCTTGCGGTGCTGGCCCTGTTGGCGGTGTTCGGCTTGCTCAAGACCCTGCGCCAGCGCCACACCCATTGGCCGTTTGCCTTCACCCTGATGCTGGTGTTCCTGGGCTACATCGGCCTGGCGTTCAGCATCTGGCCGAACATCGTGCCGCCTTCCATCAGCTTGTGGGCGGCGGCGTCACCGGCGACCAGCCAGTTGTTCATCCTGATCGGGGCGTTGTTCATTTTGCCGATCATTCTGATGTACACGGTTTGGAGTTACTACGTATTCCGCGGCAAAGTGAGGATTGGCGATGGCTATCATTGATTCTTGTGAACCGGCACCGGTGGCTTGGTACAAGCACCTGGGGTGGCTGGTGGTGATCTGGTCGGGCAGTGTGGTTGGGTTGGGGGTAGTGGCGGGGGGATTGCGGATGTTGATGCATGCTGCCGGCATGAGTAGTCATTGATGGCAAGTCGTTAAGGGGGGCAGTTCAGTTTGGGGCGTGTGTGAACATCCATTCCTGCGGTAACGGCGGCTTATGGTTCCGCCTTTACGGCGGGTTACTTGGAAGAGCGGAGCGCCGCCCGGCCCCAAGTAACCAAGGGCTCTTGCCCCTGACGTTCGGTGCCTCGCCAAGGCTCGGCATTCCCTCGCTCCGGTCCTGCTCCGTGGGCCCGCCGCGATCGGCCATCCTTGGCCGTACGCGGCTAACCCGGCATCCATGCCGGGTTGCCCACTGCGCAGAACCTGCGCTCGGCCTCTCGAGGGGGCAAGAAGATCAAAAGCAAAAGCAAAAGCAAAAGCAAAAGCAAAAGCAAAAGCAAAAGCGAGGCAAGGCGGCCTGCGGGCCGACCTGGTCTTGGCTGGCGTCCCCGATTCCCTGTAGGAGCGAGCCTGCTCGCGATGGACGTCAACGATGACGCGGGGTGTCTGGATGAGCGCGTTGTCTGGGCATTTTTCGCGAGCAGGCTCGCTCCTACAGAAGATTGAGTAAAGCCACGAAAGCCAGGTCGGCCCGAAGGCCGCCTGGCTTTTGCTTTGGCTTTTGATCTGCCCTGCCCCGTCGGAGCGAGGGAACCCTGAGCCTAGGCGAAGGGCCGTACGTCAGGGGATAGGCCCTTTGGTTACTTTGGGCTGGGCCGGCATTCCGGCCCCAAAGTGACCCGCCGTAAGGGCGGAATCATAAGCCGCCGTTACCAAAGAAACGGATATGTATACCTTCGGTTGCACAGTCCGAGCGCGACGCCCTCTGTGCGCCAAGGACTTCAGCCTCACCGCAAAAAAACTTGAAGGGCACAGAGCCTTGTCATTACTGCGCCCCAAACATCGCCGTCCAGTAAATCCCCGCATCGCTCTTCGGGTCGGTCGCGTAAGCGGCGCCCAGTTCGCGGAATTGCGGGTTCATCAGGTTGGCGCAATGGCCGGGGCTGGCCAGCCAGCCTTCGACCACTTTGTGTGGCGTGTCTTGCCCGGCGGCGATGTTTTCGCCGATCTGCTGGAAGTCGTAGCCGGCCAGTTCCGCGCGGTCACCCGGTGTGCGGCCGTCGCGGTCCTTGTGGTCGAAGTAGTTGTTGTTGGCCATGGAGCGCGAGTTGCCTTCGGCGGCGCTGGCCAGTGTGGCGTTCCAGGCCAGCGCCGGCGCGGCGGCAAAGGATTGCGGGCCGCACTGGCGTGGCCGGGTGCGTGCTGCGTTGACTTCGGTCAGCAGTTTCTGGCCTTCGGCCTGTGCGTCGCCCAGGCGCGCGCTCAACAATGGCCGTGCGACCACGATGCGCCATTCACGGTCCTGGCGGCTGACGCCGACATCGACGAATTGCGGGTCGAGGACGATCTGGCAAAAGCTTTCCTGGATCGCCTTCATCGCCGAGGCCGCATCGCGAGGTCCGGACAGGCTGATGGCCTGCACATTCTTCATGGGATAACCCGCAGTGGCCATGGCCTGCTGCAGATTGCCGATGCTCGGGGCGGTCAGCACCAGGCGCGGGTCGGCCGACAGTGGCGGCAACTCGGAGGAAACCTGGCCGGCACAGCGCTGCAGTTGGCTGCGGTAGACGTTGATCGATTCGATCAATTGCGATTCGTCCGCCGCCGAGGCGTTGGCGGCGAATACCAGGCCCAGTGACAAACCGGCCAAGCGCATTGCGGATGAGATGAAACCCATGAAAATCCCTCTTGAGCAGTTTGCGCCAATGATGCGCGAAGTTGGCCCATTCAGGGCAACCGATTTATCCAGAGTGTAGTGGGGCGGGTGAAATCATTTCACTACTACACTGAAGCGAACCACTCCCCCGAGTGACACCGATCATGCGTCTCGACTGGATCGCCACCTGCCTCGCCCTCACGTTGCTTGTCGGCCCGGTATCCGGCGGGGATCAAGCGCAAAAGCAGCAAGCGGCCGAGAACAAGGCCGAGGTGCTGGAACACAAAGCCGCCGAAAACAGCAACCCCGCACCGGTACCCAAGGCTGAAGCCATTACCCCGTCCGAAGTCCAGGCCGTTGACCCGGCGGGGTCCGCGCCCCTGGACGATGCTATCACCTGCCTGGCCCGCTCGATTTACTGGGAAGCCAAGGGCGAGGACCCCGCCGACATGGAGGCGGTGGCCAACGTGGTCATGAATCGCCTGGGCCACGAGGGCTTTCCGGACACGGTGTGCAAAGTGGTCAAGCAGGGTTCCGAGACCGGGAGTTGCCAGTTCTCCTGGTGGTGTGACGGCAAATCCGATTCGGTGCAGGAAGAGGTGCCCTACGCGATGGCCAAGGAAATCGCGCGCAAGGCCCTGAACAAGGAGCTGCCGGATCGCACGCAGGGTGCCCTGTATTTCCATGACCGTACCGTCAACCCGGATTGGGCCAAGGAATACATCAGGACCGTGGATATCGGTTTGTTCCGGTTTTACAAGCCGCATGGCATATCGGCCAAATAATGGCGGCCGTTTCGGCCAAATATCTTTTTTTTGCTGATGTCGTGCGCGGAATTATCGAAACTGAAATGTTTCTGTTTTATAAGTTTCATAACGTAACATTGCGCGAATGACGCCATAAACAGGAAGTACACATGAAGCTGACGAGGGTCTGGATCAGTAATCTCGCGCCAATCGCTGCGCAGTCGCAGGCGTGCGCCCAATGACCGTGCTGGTCACCGGTGCGGCCGGTTTCATCGGTTTTCATACAGTCCAGCGCTTGTGCCGCGAGGGTCAGGACGTTGTCGGTATCGACAACCTCAACGACTACTACGACGTGGAACTCAAGCACGCACGCCTCGAAGTGCTGGAGACTTTGCCGGGCTTTCGTTTCCGGAAAATGGACATCGTCGATAAACCGGCGCTGATGAGCCTGTTCCAGGAACACCGTTTTACCGAGGTGGTGCACCTGGCCGCCCAGGCTGGCGTGCGCTATTCGCTGGACAACCCGGATGTCTATGGGCAGTCGAACCTGGTGGGTTTCCTCAATGTGCTGGAAGCCTGTCGGCACCATCGCCCCGAGCATCTGATCTACGCCTCGAGCAGTTCGGTGTACGGCACCAACAGCAAGATGCCGTTCAGTGTCGAGGACCCTGTCGAACATCCTGTTTCGCTGTACGCCGCCAGCAAGCGCGCCAATGAACTGCTGGCCGAAAGTTACTGCCATCTGTATGGCTTGAAGGCCAGCGGCCTGCGCTTTTTTACCGTCTACGGTCCATGGGGCCGCCCGGACATGGCGCTGTTCAAGTTTACCGACGCCATCCTCAAAGACCTGCCCATCGACATTTACAACCAGGGGCAGATGTCGCGCGACTTTACCTACGTCGACGACATTGTCGAAGGTATTGCCCGACTACGTCCGAAGCCGCCGGTGCCGCAAGGTTCCGCCACCGGGGTCAACCGGCTCTTCAACATCGGGCGTGGCATGCCGGTGGCGTTGCTGGATTTCGTCGACTGCCTGGAATCCGCCCTGGGCCTGCAGGCCCGGCGCAACTATCTGCCGATGCAGGCCGGTGATGTGGTCAAGACCTGGGCCGATGTCTCGGCACTGGCCGAGTGGGTGGGCTTCAGCCCGCAGGTGACGCTCGAAACCGGCGTCGGTGAATTTGTGAAGTGGTATCGGCAGTTCTACCAGATTTGAAGCGTTCGCCTCTGATCTCGAAAAAATCAAAAAGGCGAGAGAGATTCCATGAGCCAAGACATTTTTGTATCCGTACTGATTCCCGCCAAGAACGAAGCGAACAACCTCAAGCCATTGCTTGAGGAAATCCGCGTGGCACTGGCCGATGAGGCTTACGAAATCATCGTGGTCGACGATGGCAGCACCGATTCGACCCTGCAGGAATTGCGGCAGATGCGCCACGACGGCCTGGACACCCTGCGCATCCTCCATCACGAGCGTTCGCTGGGGCAGAGCACCTCGCTGTACCACGCGGCGCGCGAGGCCCGTGGGCAATGGTTGGCGACCCTCGATGGCGACGGCCAGAACGATCCGGCGGACATTCCCGGCATGCTCGCGCTGGTGCGCGGCGAACCGGGCCAGGTCGATGTGCAACTGGTTGCCGGGCACCGGGTCAATCGCCGCGACACCGCGAGCAAACGCTACGCCTCGCGTTTCGCCAACAACCTGCGCCGGCGCCTGCTCAAGGACGCCACCCCGGACACCGGTTGCGGCCTGAAGCTGATCGAGCGCGCGGCGTTCCTGCGCCTGCCGTACTTCGACCACATGCATCGCTATATTCCGGCACTGATCCAGCGCCATAACGGGCGCATGATCGTGCACCCGGTCAACCACCGGCCGCGCACGGCCGGGGTGTCGAAATACGGCAACATCGACCGCGCGCTGGTCGGCATTCTCGATTTGTTCGGGGTCTGGTGGCTGATCAAGCGCACGCGGCTGAACACCATTGCCCAGGAGATCGAAGGATGATGTTGTCTCGTGAAACCCTGTGGCTGATCGTCGGTTTTGCGGGGCAGGTGGCCTTTACCGGGCGCTTTGTCCTGCAGTGGCTGTACAGCGAGTACAAGAAACGCAGCGTGATCCCGACCAACTTCTGGTACCTGAGCATCGTCGGCAGCACCTTGCTGCTCGCCTACGCCATTTATCGCGAGGACCCGGTGTTCATCGCCGGGCAGGCGTTCGGCTCCCTTGTGTATTTTCGCAACCTGCAATTGATTGCCAAAAGCAGAAGCGTGAAGGAATAAACCATGCGTAGATCGTTGTCGCCCAGGGTCGAGTGCCTGGGCCTGATGCTGCTTGCCCTGTTGCTGATAGGCGCGGGAATGGGGCTGCGCCAGGCCCAGAATGTGGATGAGGAACGCTTCCTCGGCGTCGCACTGGAGATGCTGCAAAACGGCTCGTGGCTGATCCCGCACCGGGCCGCCGAGATCTACGGCGACAAGCCGCCGATTTTCATGTGGACGGTGGCGTTTTTCACCTGGCTGACCGGCAAGCCCAACATCGCCCTTTACATCCCGGGACTGTTTTCGGCCGTGACGGTCACGGCGATGGTCTATGACCTGGGCCGTCGCCTGTGGACCCAGCGTACCGGGCGCAACGCCGCACTGTTGTACCTGGCGACATACCAGACCTACAGCATCCTGCGTACCGGTCAGATCGACAGTTTGTTGATTCTGTTCACCTCCCTGGGCCTGTACGGTCTGGCGCGACACCTGCTGCTCGGCCCGGCATGGCGCTGGTTTTACGTGGGCTGCGCGGCCATGGGCATCGGCGTGATCACCAAGGGCGTGGGATTTTTGCCAGCGCTGTTGCTGATTCCTTACGCCTATGCGGTACGCAAAGATTGGCCCGGTGTGGTGGCCATGCCCGGCGAGGCGCGCAAGTGGTTGCTGGGGTTTGCGCTGATGCTTGCGGCGATTGCGATCTGGTTGTTGCCCTTGGCCTTGTCCATCATCTTCAATGGCAGCGAAGACGAAATTGCCTATGCGCGGGAAATCCTCCTGCACCAGACCGCCGGCCGCTATGCCGCTGCGTGGCATCACCGCGAACCGTTCTGGTACTTCTTCACCAACGTGATTCCGCAGTACTGGCTACCGTTGGTGCTGGTGCTGCCATGGCTGGTGCCCGCCTGGCGCCGTCAGTTGCAAAAACGTGACGGCCGGGTCCTGGTATTGCTCGGTTGGGTAGCACTGGTGGTGCTGTTTTTCTGCATCAGCAGCGGCAAGCGCAAGTTGTACATCTACCCGGCGCTGCCTGGGCTGGTGTTGGTCGCCGCGCCGTTGATTCCGTGGCTGCTCAAGCGCTGGTTCAAAAGGCACCCGCGTTTGCGCCGGGTGTTCCCGGCACTGGTGGCGACCTGGTTCGTGTTGTGGTTCGCCCGTGGTTTCATCGAGCCGCTCAAGGAAGGCACCAACATCGATCAGGTGCTCATGACACAGGCTGCGACCATGACCCAGGGCGCCGATCTGGTGCTGGTCAACTGGGAAGAGGGGCACTGGTTGTTTGCCCGTCAGCCGATCGTGCATTTCGGCATGGACTATTCGTCCATCGAAAAAGCCGCGCTGTACCTGCGCGAACACCCCAAGGCCTACGCCTTGGTGCCGGATGACGTACTGAGCCAGTGCTTCAATCCCGAAGCGGCCCGTGAACTGGGTGAAAACTCCCGGGCGAACTGGTCGATCGTGGGGGCGGATGCCGATAACGGCAAATGCCTGCCGCAAGAAACCAGCAAAGCCTATCGGTTCACCTGGGATGACCCGCATATGCCGTCGGCGCCGGCGCAAGTAGCCAATCCCTGAGCAAAAAAAGGGCCGTTTGAACAAGCGGCCCTTTTTCTTCGTTCGTCGCCTGTCATTGACTGGCGTCCAGCACCACGCGGTATCGCGCCTTGCCGCTGCGCAGATGATCGATGGCTTCGTTGATCCGGCTCATGGGAAACATCTCGACCTGCGGCAGGATCTGATGGCGTGCGCAGAACTCCAGCATGGTCGCGGTGTTGGCGGGTGAGCCGACCGGTGAGGCGGACAAGACTTTTTGCTGGGGAATCAGGTTGAACACGTGCACCGGAATGGCATCGGGCACGACGCCGACAAAGTGCAGGCGACCCTTGCCGCGCAGGGTGGCAAGCATGGCGGTCCAGTCGAGGTTGGCGTTGGCGGTGACCAGGAGAAAATCCAGGGTGCCGGCAATGGCATTGAGTGCATCGGTGTCGGTCGAGGCGACCACCTTGTGCGCGCCCAGGCGCCTGGCTTCGTCCTGCTTGCTCAGCGAAGAGGTGAACGCCGTGACTTCGCAGCCCCAGGCGTTGAGAAAGCGCAGCGCCAGGTGACCGAGGCCGCCGATACCCACCACGCCGACCCGGTCGGTGGGCTTGATGCCGAATTCCAACAGCGGGTTGAACACGGTCGAGCCGGCACAGAACAACGGCCCGGCCAACGCCGGGTCGAGCCCGTCCGGAATCGGCAGGGCCCAGGCCCAGTGCGCGCGAATGCGGTCGGCAAAGCCGCCGTTGCTGCCGATGATGGTCGGTTGAACCGTGCTACACAGGTTATGGGAGCCTTCGATGCACGACGTGCAATGCATGCAACTGCCCTTGTACCAACCGATGCCCACCCGCTGGCCCAGTTCCAGGCCGCGCACCTGGGCGCCCACCCGCACGATACGGCCGACTACTTCATGGCCGGGAATGAACGGGTAGTGGCTGATCCCCCAATCGTTGTCGATCAGCGACTGGTCGGAGTGGCAGACGCCGCAATATTCCACCGCGACCTCCACCTCATCGTTTCCCAACGGGCCGGGATCGTAGCTGTAGCGTTCCAGTGGCGCGCCCGCTGCCGTGGCGGCCCAGCCGGTAAAGGTAGTGAGTTCGCTGCTGTCGCTCATGGGATACCTCCAGATTATAAGTCAGGGGTTTTTGGCCGCTCGGGTGCAGCGGCGGAGCGAGGAAAGTGTAGCGGGTTGCCGGGGCTCCATCGGGTACGACCCCGGATACTTGAAAATACAAAGGCGCCCGAAATGGACACAATGCAGATACATGAGCGCGGTTTCATGGGCCAGGTCCGACGTTCACAGAGAGATCAGCCATGTTCCGCAAATTGCAGCAGCTCGCCAGATTGCTCAGTCAGAGCGCCCGATTGATGGTGGGCGTTCCCGAGTACGACAACTACGTGGCGCAAATGGCCCGAAACCGTCCGGGCGAGCCGGTGATGAGTCATGAGGCGTTTTTCCGCGAACGCCAGGAAGCGCGTTTTGGCCGGGGCAAGTGCAATACGCGCTGCTGTTGAAGGCGTTGGGCGTATGCGCGGGTCTTCAGTGACCGACGCATACGCCCGCCACGGTCACTGTTCGAACATTTGGCGATTGGCCCGTACGAAGTCAGCCACCGTTTGCGGCGCTTGACCGGTGATCTGCCCGATCACGCCATCCACTCCGGCAAAGATCCCGTTCTGGTAATCGACAGCCACCTCCAGAAAGTGCTGGATGACAAATTCCGGCAGATCGTAGGTCTGCAGGTGCTGGCGATACTCCTCCAGCGTCGATGGACTGTAGGTGATGGTGCGGCCGACGATGGCGCTGATTTCCTCGGCGATTTGCCCATGGCTCAGTTCGACCGGGCCGCACAGCGGGTAGGTCTTGCCGATATGACCGGCCGGCTGGGTCAGTAGCCTGGCGATCACACGGGCCTGGTCTTCGGCGGCAATCGGTGCGTGTCGCCCGTTACCGTACGGCAGCGTTATCTTGTTTTCCTTGACGATCTGATCCAGCACCCACGGAAAAATCAGCCATTCGGAAAAGAATGTCGGGCGAATGTGCACCACAGGCACGCCCGACCAGTCGAGTACGCGCTCGGCGATCCAGTGGTCGCGGGCGGCATGGCTCAGCGAGTCTTCGCGAGCGGAAATCTGCGACATTTCCACCACCACCTCGACGCCTGCGCGCCGTGCGGCATCGGCAAAGTAGGCGGTCGCCTGAATGTAGCCGGGGCGAACCGGGTAGCACAGGTAAGCGCCGGTCACACCATCCATGGCACGCAAGATGTCGTCATGCTCCAGCAGGTCGCCAACAAAGATTTCGGCACCCTCGTTCTGCAATGCAGTGCTGCGCTCGTCCAGCTGATGCACGAAAGCGCGCACCGCATGACCTTCATTGAGCAGATGACGAACGGTATGGACGCCGGTTTTACCGGTTGCCCCGGTGATGAGATAGGTACGTGGTTGCATGATGGAGTCTCTCTCTGCAAAAAAACGATTGGATTGGATCAGCTGTCGAAGGGCGCGTCGTCGATCAGGTCGCAGACATTCGGGCAATCGAAGCCATGGATGTGGCGACGCCCGACATCCGCGAGCCCGGTGCCAATGGCCGTATGGGGTTTCTTCCTGGCCACTTCGGCCAGGGCTTGGGTAAAGGCCGCTTTCATGCCTATGCGGGGGTAGAGCGCGAGCGTGTCGTCGACCAGCGAGGGGGTTATTTCATCCAGATGCAGCCCCATGACATCGACATGGGCGCCCAGATAGATCAGGGCGATTTCCGGCTGCTTACGGTCGGCGATGCCGGCGCTGGAGTGCAGGGCGATCGCATCCCAGACCTGTTCGGCTTTTGCCTGCGCATAACCGTTGGCCAAGAGAAAACGACGGGCGGCATCGGCGCCATCGACCTCAAAGCGCTGGTCGGCGGCAAACTCGGGCGTCAGCCCAAGATCGTGCAGCAGTGCCGCGAGGTAGACCGCTTCCCGGTCGTACTGCAAGCCCCGGCGCTGGCCGAGGAATTCGGCAAACCACCATGTCCGGTGCACATGATGCAAAAGCGCCCTGGAGTGGACGCGTTCCACGAGCGAAGCGGCTCTGCGGGCCAGTTCGGAGTCTGGTGCGCTGAAGCCGCCGATGTTGATGGGTGTATTCATGTTGCCTCCCGGGGATGAAGATGACTTGACGTTCACTCTAGGGATTTGGCGGGTGGCACAATTGACTATTTACGGATGATTTGTGCCAATATTGACGCCTTGAACCTGCAGGAGTCAGCCGTGACCAGCAAGACAAAACCCGGCCAGCCATCGATTGGCCGTACGCCAAAACGCATCGTGATATTGGGCCTGCCACCCGTGGACGGGCTCGATGTGATCGGCCCGGCCGAGGTGTTTTCCCTGGCGAACAATCTGCACGAGGGAGCGTCCGCGCCTTACGTACTTGAGCTGGTCTGCGCCGGTGTCGACCCGCAGATGGCCAGCAGCACCGGCATCGGGCTCATGGCCCACACGACCCTTGAGCACGAGCGCCGTGCCGACAAGTCCATCGACACGCTGATCGTGGCGACGGGCTGGCAGGCAATCGATCAACTGGACGGGGCGGCAATCGAATGGATTCGCGCGAGGTCACAAAACGTACGCCGGGTGTGCTCGATCTGTGTCGGTGCGTTCGCCCTGGCGGATTCGGGTCTGCTGGACGGGCGCCGTGCGACGACTCACTGGCGCATGGCGCGCGACCTGGCCGAGCGTTATCCCAAGGTGCAGGTCGATCCGAATCCGATCTGGATCAAGGACGGCAACGTCTATACCTCGGCCGGCATCTCGGCGGGCATCGACCTTGCCCTGGCACTGGTCAGCGAAGACCTGGGGGATGACGCCGCGCTGGACATCGCGAAAAACCTGGTGCTGTTCCTGCGCCGTCCCGGTGGGCAGGCGCAGTTCAGCGTCGCCCTGCAATCGCAGCAGGTCCCCGGTTCAAATCTGGATGAACTGCGCCACTGGATCAGCGAACACCTGGGTTCACAGCTAACCGTGGAAATCCTCGCGGATCGCTTTGCCACCAGCGTCCGAACCTTGATACGGATCTTTCAGCGGGAGTTGCAGACCACGCCCGCCAGGTACGTTGAAGACGTTCGGCTGGAAGCGGCTTGCCGGGAGCTCGAACTGGGCGGACGCTCGATGGAAGAGGTCGCACGCCGATGCGGTTATCACAGCGTCGACGTACTGAGGAAGGTTTTCGTCCGGCGCCTTGGCGTGAGCCCCAGAGAGTACGCGCAACGTTTCGCGCCGGACGCGGGGTAGGGGCGCCCGAGGTTTTCGCACTGGGCGTCCCCTTAAGCAGCGGTTCAGTCGAGTGGCTTGCCGGCCGTTTCCTTGACCCGCGCCAGCCCGATCAAGGTCAGGCAAAGGCACGCCATGACGTACAGCGCCGGGGCGTTGTTGTTGCCAGTCAAGCCAATCAACCCGGTGGCGAAGAACTGCGCGAAGCCGCCGAACACCGAGACGCCCAGGCAATAGATGATCGACAGCCCGGTGGCACGAATCGCCCTTGGGAACAGTTCAGTGATCAACACCAGGGTCGGCACGGTGATCAACACCAGCAACAAGGTGCTGACCAACGAGACGGCCAGCAGCATGCCGAGCGTCGGGAACCGGTTCATCAGGATGAACGCCGGGTAGATCAGCAACAGCATGGGGATGCTGCCCAGGGCGATGGTGCGGCGCCGGCCGATCCGGTCGCTGAGTCGGCCGGCCCAGATCGACAGGCCGATCTGCACCAGTGCGCCAAGGCAGGCAGCGTTGGTGCCCATGGTCATCGGCAGGTGCAGCACCGTGACCGTGTAGTTGGTCATGTAATCGAGCACGATGTAGCTGGACGCGGTGCTGCCGATCACCAACAGCACACCGGTCACTATCAGGCGACGATAGCCGGTGAAGATCACCCGCACGCTGGATACCGCTTCATGACCTTGTTCGGCGGCGGTTTCCTTGAGGTGGCGACGGATGTAAATGCCCACCGGGATCACCAGGATTCCCAAGGCAAAAGGTATCCGCCAACCCCAGCTCTCCAATGCCTCGGGCGACAAGGACGAGCTCAGGGCCAGCGCCACCAGTGCCCCCAGCAGGAAACTCAAGCCCTGGCTGAACAGCTGCCAACTGCCGTAGAAACCTCGGCTTTTGTCATCTGCGTATTCCATCAGCATCGCCGTCGAGGCTCCGACTTCACCGCCGATGGCGAAGCCCTGAATCAAGCGTGCCAGCACAATGATCAGCGGCGCAAAGAAGCCGATCTGCGCATAGGTGGGGGCGATAGTGAACAACAGCGAACCCAGTGCCATCAGCCACAGGGTCAGCATCATCGCCGGTTTGCGTCCGGCCCGGTCGGCATAGGCCCCCAGCACCAGGCCACCGACGGGGCGCATGCCGAAACCGACGCCAAACGTGGCCAGCGACAGCAGCAATTGCCCGAGCGTGCTCTCGACCGGGAAAAACTGGCGACCGATGAGCGTGGCGAAGAAGCTGTAGACGGAGAAATCGTAGAACTCGAGACCCGAGCCGATGGTGATGGCGGCGATGGCTTTTGCGCCAATCGGCCGCCGGGCTGCGGCGGCATCGGGCAGGGCGGTAGAAAGGGGAGTGGACATGGGGCGAACTCCTGAAGACGAGGGCGATACCAGCAGATTTTGGAAGGATCAGGCCAGGAAGGCCTCGACCAGTCGCACCCAGTAGCTCGCACCGGTCGCCAGGCAGTCGTCGTTGAAGTCGTAGCCGGGGTTGTGCACCATGCAGCCGCCTTCGCCATCACCGTTGCCGATCAGCAGGTAGCAGCCGGGGCAGCGCTCGAGCATCACGGCGAAGTCCTCGCTGCCGGTCAGTGGCTGCATGTTCGGGATCAAGCCTTGTTCGCCCACCCAATCGAGCGCCACCTGGCGAGCGAATTCGGTACTTTCGGGGTGATTGAACAGTGCCGGGAAGCGTTGCGCCTCGTCGACCGTCACCGTGGCGCGTGCACCGAAACTTGCCGCCTGGGCTTCGGCCACGGCGGTGATCCGTGCAATCAGCTCGTCGCGTACTTGCGTCTTGAGTGCGCGCACGCTCAGTTGCAACTCGGCATGATCGGGAATCACATTGGCCGCAATCCCGGCGTGAAACGCGCCGACGGTGACGACAGCGGTGTCGAGCGGCGCGACATTGCGCGAGACGATGCTCTGCAATGCCATGACGATGGCCGAGCCGGCCAGCACCGGGTCAACGGCCTTGTGCGGCATGGCGCCGTGACCGCCAACGCCGTCGACCCGAATGCTCACGGTGTCGGTCGAGGCCATGAACGGACCGGCCAGGAATCCCAGTTTGCCCACCGGCAGCCCCGGCATGTTGTGCATCGCAAACACTGCGTCGCAGGGGAACAGCTCGAACAAACCGTCTTCGAGCATGCGCCGGGCGCCACCGTCGCCTTCCTCGGCGGGCTGGAAAATCACCACCAGCGAGCCGTCGAACTCGCAACTCTCGACCAGGTAGCGGGCGGCCGCCAGCAACATCGCCGTGTGCCCATCGTGACCGCAGGCATGCATCACGCCTTCGTGGCGGCTGGAGTAGGGCAAACCGGTCTGTTCGATGATCGGTAGCGCATCCATGTCCGCTCGCAGGCCGATCGTCTTGCCACTGTTGCCTCGGCGCAGCAGCCCGACCACGCCGGTGCCACCCAGGCCCCGGTGCACTTGATAACCCCAGGCCTGGAGCTTGCCCGCCACCAGGTCGGCGGTGGCGAACTCTTTAAAGCTCAATTCCGGGTGGGCGTGGAGGTGCCGGCGCAGGGCGATCATCTCTTCTTCGAGCGCACGAATGCCGGGCAGGGCGGGCAAATCGATCATCAGATTCTCCTCGTTTTTATTGGTCGTTTTCGGCTGTTGGACTGATACCCTGCGATGCTAATGAGTTGGCGAATGCCGCGGCAGTCGCAAAAAAGATGGGCTGAAAACCGCTGGTTTACACCCGGTGCATCAGGAGGAAGGGATGAAGCTGCATCAATTGCGGGCGCTGGTGATGATTGCCGATTGCGGCAGCATTCGTGCGGCGGCGCGGCAACTGGGGATGTCGCAGACAGCAGTGGCCAAGGCTTTGCGCGAGCTGGAGGAGCACTTGAACCTGCCGCTGCTGGTGCGCAATGCCAGCGGCGTGGTGCTGACCACCTACGGTCAGTCGCTGTTGCAGCATGCGCGGCAGATGCTCAGCCAACTCGAACGCGCGCAACTGGAACTGGCACACCTGAGCGATCAGGCCGAAGGGCAGTTGCGCCTTGGCATTTCGCCGTGGATGGGCATGACCCTGTTGCCCGAAGTCGTGACGCTGTTCCGCCAGCGCATGCCACGGGTACGCCTGGAGATTTTCGAAGGCTTGATGGCGGTGACGTTGCCGCGTTTGCGCGACGGCACCATGGAGTTTGCGGTGGGGCTGGTGTCTTCGTTACTGCCGCGCCCGGAGTTTGTCAGCGAGCAGATTTTTTCGTATCGCATGGCCGTCGTCGCCCGCCATGGGCATCCGCTGCGTGAAAGCCGTTCCATCCACGATTTGCTCGATCAGGATTGGGTGGTCAATTACCCGGATGCCAATCACGAAAGTTTGATGACCGAACTGTTCTGGCAGCACGGCGCGCAGATCGACATGCAACACATCCACCGTGCGCATTCACCGCAGCTGACGCTTTCACTGGTCGAGCAGACCGACATGCTGAGTTATTTTCCGGAGCCGATGCTCACCATCCCGGGCTACCGCGAACGGGTGAGGCGTCTGGCTCTCGAGGAGAGCTTTGCCACCGACACCATCGGGATCGTCACCGGGCGCAATGCTCAGATGGGTGTGGCCGCGCAATGCTTCGTCGACTGCCTGTTCCAGGTCATCCGGCGCCGCGCCCGGTCGGCACGGCCGGAGGATGTCGAGCTGTTCGATACGCTGGAACTGTTGATCTGAGGGGTGCCTCAGAGCGCCAGGTCGATCACGAACGCGTCATTGAAATCAGGATTTTCGTTGATGCCATTCCTGGCATAGCCCCGGGGGTTGCAGACCACGCGGGTGTTGCCCACCCGATAATCAAAACTGCCATGGGTGTGGCCATGCAGCCACAGTGCCGGCTGCCAGTCTTTGATCCGCGCTTCGAGGTCCGAGACAAAGCTTGAATTGATCGGCGAACCGGCAAACGCCGGGCTGATGCTCGATCGTGTCGGGGCGAAATGAGAGACCACTACCGTAGGCATGCTGCTGTCGCGGGTGAAGCAGTCATCCAGCCAGGCGACGGTCTGCAGAAACACCAGCTGGGAAATGGCGGGCGTGAACAGGTCTGGAAAGTCGGGGGCGATCTTGATGTGGCTGAAGTCACGGATCAGTTGGGTCGCCAGATCAATGCCCAGCGCCCGATCTTCGGGGCTGTCGAGCAGACGATGGTCAGACCACAAGGTGCAACCGAGAAAACGCACGCCATCATGGACGTACTCCGAACGCTCCAGAACGTGGATCTGTGTGCCTCGCGCCAGGCTGTTCAACTGTTCGTGGGTGGACACCAGGTCACTGCCGTAAAACTCGTGATTGCCCGCCACGTACACCAACGGAACCGGGCACGCCTTGGCCCACTCGATGGCCTTGGCTGGCCGGGCGATATCCCCGGCGAGCACGACAATATCGGCATCCACGGCGGGAAAGGGGGTCGTGTTGACGGACAGGTGCATGTCGGACAGCAAGGCGATGCGCATTGATCAACTCCGGCTGGTTTTGCAGGGCAGGTCATTCAAGTTACGCGTTGCTGACCTCTTGCCACAAGCCTGCCGTGGCAACGGAACTGTCGGCGGATAGCGGCGGGCCAGGCGACTTCGATGCTGGATGTGCCGGCCTCTTCGCGAGCAAGCCCGCTCCCACAGGGACTGTGGTCGGCCGCAAGGTTGGAGTTCACTGAGGATCAAACTGTGGGAGCGGGCTTGCTCGCGAAGAGGCCGGCACATCCAACAGACATATTGGCCGACCCACCGCTCCCACAGTTGACATGTTTACTTCAGATACCATCCCCACGGCTGGTCGCTGACGTACTCGGTAACCTGTTTGACCTCCAGGTAGTTGTGCAGGCCCCATTGGCCCAGCTCCCGGCCGATGCCGCTGTGTTTCATGCCGCCCCACGGCGCTTCGACGAAGGTCGGCTGCGAGCAGTTGACCCAGACGATCCCGGCGCGCAGCTGGTTGGCAACCCGGGCGGTGCGCTGCAAGTCCGCGCTCATTACGGCGGCGGCCAGGCCGAAGCGGCTGGCGTTGGCCATTTGCACCGCTTGCTCTTCGGTCTTGAAGCGCTTGATGCTCAGCACCGGGCCGAACACTTCCTCGCGCCACAGAATGCTGCTGTGGCCCGGCTCATCGAAAATCGCCGGTTCGATGAAATACCCTTCGGCCAGGTGCGCCGGTCGCCGTCCGCCCGTGAGCAAATGGGCGCCGCTGGCCAGGCCCTGGTCGATGAAGCCGAGCACCTTGTCGTACTGGCCCTGGCTGACCAGCGGCCCGATCAGAACCCCGGGCTGCATGCCGGAGCCAATGCTGATCCTGCGGGTTTCTGCCACCAGCCGCTCGATCAGGCGCGGGGCGATGGCTTCCTGCACCAGCAGGCGTGAAGTGGCGCTGCACACCTGGCCCTGATTCCAGAAAATCCCGAACAGAATCCACTCCACCGCCGCTTCGACATCGGCGTCATCGAACACGATGAAGGCCGACTTGCCGCCCAGTTCCAGGCTGATGTTCTTGATGTCCCGCGCCGCCGCCGACATGATTTTCGCCCCGGTGGGCACGCTGCCGGTGAACGCCAGTTTGTCCACACCCGGGTGCTCGGTGAGCGGGCTGCCGGCGTCGGCGCCGAAGCCGGTGACCACGTTCAACACCCCGGCGGGCAAGCCAATGCGATCGGCGGCGGCTGCCAGTTCCAGGGCGGTCAGCGGGGTCAGCTCGGACGGTTTCAACACCACCGTGGCCCCGGCGGCCAAGGCGGGTGCCACCTTCCACGCGGCCATCAACAGCGGGTAGTTCCAGGGAATGATTTGTCCGGCGACGCCAATCGGCTCGTGGCGGATTCGGCAGCGGAAACGCTCGTCCGGCAAGGCCAGCGGCTGATCCTGCTGCTGGTCCAGTTCGCGGGCCAGACCGGCGTAGTAGCGAAAACAGGCGATGGCGTCGCCGATGTCCCATTGTGCTTCAGGCAAGGGTTTGCCGTTGTCGCGCACCTCCAGTTCCGAGAGTGCCTGCTTGCCGGTTTCCAGTTCATCGGCCAATGCCTCCAGCCACTGCGCGCGCTCGGCGCCGCTGCTTTGGCCCCAGCCATTGTCGAAGGCGCGACGGGCCGCGCGCACGGCATGGTCGACGTCTTCTTCGGTGCCTGCCGCCACGCGGTGGAAGGCCTGTTCGGTGGCCGGGTCTATCACGTCCAGATAGCCGCCCAGATCCGGGTTGACCCACTCGCCATTGATGTAAAGCTGATCACGCATGGTGCGACTCCTGGACGCCGGTACGGCGGTTTTGCAGATGGCGGGAAGTGAACAGCAGGGCCAGCGACACGCAGATGATCACCGTCGAAATCGCGTTGATCTCTGGCGTCACGCCACGGCGGATGGAGGAAAAGATGTAGATCGGCAGCGTCGTTTCCGATCCGGCGACGAAGAACGCGATGATGAAATCGTCGAAGCTGAAGGTGAAGGCCAGCAGGAACCCGGCCATGATCGCCGGGCTGATCTGCGGCAGGGTCACCCGCCAGAAGGTGTCCATCGGTGGTGCGTAGAGGTCAGCCGAGGCTTCGAGCAAGGCCTTGTCCAGCGAATCGACGCGGCTGCGCACGATCACCATGACCAGGGCCATGGTGAACAGCGAGTGCGCGGCGATCACGGTGAAGAAACCCATGTTCAACTTCGGCACCGTCGGCAACCAGCTCGCCAGCAACGGGTTGATCAGGTCGAACAGGCTGATGAAGGCGATCAGCGTCGAGATGCCGATGACGATGCCCGGCACGATGATCGCGCAATAGGTCAGCGCATCGAACAGCATCCGTACTTTGCTGCCGCAGCGCTGCAAGCCGAACACCGCCAGGGTGCCGAACAGCGTGGCGATCACCGCCGAGCTGAAGGCGATCAGCGCGCTGTTGCCCAGGGCCTCCATGATGAACGGGTTGCCGAATGCAGTGCCGAACCATTGCACCGAGCAGCACTGAAAGGCCAGGCCACTGCGCCCGGCGTTGAAGCTGAACAGCACGATCAAGGCAATCGGTGCGTAGAGGAACAGGTACAGCGATGTCGAATAGCTGCGCAGCCACATGTTAAAGGCCTCCGTCGGCAGGGCGACCGCCGTAGCGCGCCACCAGTTTCAAGTACAGGCCGATGATCAGCAGCATCATCGCCACCAGCGTCATCGCCAGGGCACTGCCGAACGGCCAGTTGCGCGACTGCAGGAACAGGTCGACCAGCGCGTTGCCGACAAAGAACACCTTGCCGCCACCGAGAATCGCCGGGATCAGGAACTCGCCCATCAGCAGGATGAACACCAGCATCACCCCGGTGATGATCCCCGGCGCGGACAGGGGCAGGGTGATGCGCCGGAAACTTTCGAAGGCGCTGGCACCGAGGTCCGCCGAGGCTTCGAGCAGGCGCTTGTCGAGTTTTTCCAGGCTGACGTAGATCGGGAACACCATCAGCGGCAGGTAGCCGTAGACGATGCCGATCAGCACCGCCCACGGCGTGTTGATCAATCGCACGTCCTCAAGGCCCAGGCTGGCCAGCAGCGCCGGAATGCCTTTGCCGCTGAGGATGAAAATCCACGCGTAGGTGCGGATCAGGAAACTGGTCCAGAACGGTACGATCACCAGGGTCAGCAACAACGAGCGGTTTCTGGTGACCTTGACCGCCAGGAAGTACGCCAGCGGATAAGCCGCCACCAGGCACACCAGGGTGCCCAGCGGCGCGAGCATCAGCGTGTTGCTGAACGCCGCGCCGCGCGAGCCGAGGTTCAGGTAGTTGGCCAGGGTGAAGCCACCGGCATAACCGCCCACGGCGCTGCGCTCGCCGAAACTGAAGACCAGGATGATCACCAGCGGCATCAACAACAGCAGCAGGAACCACAGGGTCGAAGGCAAGAGCATCAGCAGGGTGATGCGTCGGCCGAGGCTGCGCCGTTGGCGAACCTCGGCGGACAGGGCACGGCCCGGCTGCACCGTTTGCGGGTGGGCGGCGGCATTCATGGGTGACTCCTCATTGGCCATGGTCAAGCGATCAGGCGGACTTGAAACGTGCCATCAGTTCGGCGCGTGCCGGGCTGGTCAGCGTGGCGGCAGCTCCGAACTCCAGCGGGCTCAAGGCTTCGGCGGCCGGGTACATGATCGGGTCGTCGAGCATCGCCGTGGGCAGCAAGGCATCGACTCGCTTGTCGCCGCTCGGGTAGCCGTGGCTCAGCACTTCGAGTTTGTTGTGCTGCGGGTCGAGCAGGTAGTTGATGAAGGCATAGGCGGCGTCCTTGTGCTCCGAGCTTTTCGGAATCGCGAAGAAGTCGCTCCACAGTTCGCCACCTTCCTTGCCCAGTTCGAACTGCATTTGCGCGTTGTCGCGGTGCAGTTGCGAGGCATCGCCGGTCCACGACATCGCCAGCCAGGCATCGCCGCTGCGCATCGATGGCTGGATGTCGGAGTTGATCGCGAACAGGTGCGGCTTGACCTCGATCAGCAGTTTTTCCGCATCGGCCAGTTCTTTCGGGTCCAGGGAGTTGAAGCTGTAGCCGAAGCTCTTGAGGGCGTTGCCGATGGCGGTCAACTGGTAGTCGTGGACCATCGTCCGGCCACTGGCAGGGCCTTGGGCGGCGGCCCAGAATTCCTTCCAGCTGCTCGGGCCGTTTTTCAGTTTGCCGGCGTCGTAGAGCATGCCGGTGGTGCCCCAGTTTTTCGGCACCGCGTAAACCTTGCCGTCCACCGTGCCCTGGGCCATGAATTTCTGCTGGAACGCCGAGGCGTCGAAGTTGGGAATGCGCGACAGGTCCAGCGGTTCGATCAGGCCCAGCCCGACGTACGTGCTGATGGTGTAGTTGGTCGGCACCAGCACGTCCCAGCCACTGCCGCCGGCCTGCAGTTTGGCGAGCATTTCCTCGTTGGAACCGAACACGCTCATCGACACCCGGGCGCCGGTGGCCTTGCCGAAGGCGTCGAGGTTTTCCTGGCTGTGGTAGTTCGGCCAGGTCGCCAGCGACAGGCGATCACCGAGTTTGGCCTGCTCGGCAGCCTCGGCGGTGGAGGTCAGCAGGCCGGGCATGTGGGTGGCGACCACGGCGGCGGCAATCCCCAGGCCGGTGCGGCCAAGGAAGTCGCGGCGACTGATCGAGCCGTTCTGCCAGCTGCGCAGGGTTTTTATAAAAGTCTTCTGGTCCATAGCACGCTCCACATCCGGTTGATGAAACGAATCGATGATTTACAACGCCATGGCCAGGCCATTGGCGTGATCCCAGCCGACGCGCACTGCCGCGCCGTGTTCGAATGCATTGGCGCCGTGATCCTGATGGCGCGGCACACGCACGCACACCACCCCGAAGGCCTGGGTGCGTACGCGGTATTCGGTGGAATTGCCCAGGTAAATGCGGTCTTCGACGCAGCCCGGCAGCTTCACTTCGCGGGTCAACTCGGCGTTGGCCCCGACGATGCTGATCAGCTCCGGGCGTACCGCAATGCAGCCGGCGGCGTTGGCGCTCAGGCCCTTGCCGGTGGGGGTGAGGGGGCTGGTCAGTTCCAGCCCTTGCTCGGTACGCAGCACCACCGAATGGCCGTTGAGCTGGCGAACGGTGCCGTCGAACAGGTTGGACTCACCGATAAAGTCGGCCACATAACGGCTGGCCGGGGCTTCATAGAGTTGTTCCGGGGTGGCGGTCTGGATGATCGAACCGTTGTGCATCACGCTGATGCTGTCACTCATCGACAGGGCTTCTTCCTGATCGTGGGTGACCAGCACGAACGTGATGCCGACTTCGCGCTGCAAGCGCAGCAATTCCGATTGCATTTCCTTGCGCAGCTTGCGGTCCAGCGCCGCCAGTGGCTCGTCGAGCAGCAACACCGTCGGCTTGTTGACCAGGGCGCGGGCGAGGGCGACACGCTGTTGCTGGCCGCCTGAAAGCTCGCTCGGCTTGCGCTGGCCGAAGCCGCTCAGGCGCACCATTTCCAGTGCTTCATCGGCCATGCGCAGTTGCTGTTTTTTATCCGGGCGCGGCGTGCGATAGCGCAAGCCATAGGCAATGTTCTGCGCCACGGTCAGGTGCGGAAACAGCGCGTAATGCTGGAACACCATGTTCACCGGCCGCTCGAACGCCGGCACGCCGGCAACGCTCTTGCCGGCCAGACGGACCTCACCGCTGGTGGGCTGTTCGAAGCCGGCGATCATGCGCAAGGTGGTGGTCTTGCCGCAGCCCGAACCACCGAGGAAGGAATGAAACGAGCCACGCCGCACCGCGAAATTCAGACCGCCGACGGCCTGCACCTCGCCATAGCGTTTGACCACATTGCAGAATTCGATATCGCTTGGCGGGGTGTTGTTCACGAGGCGGGCTCCCTTGCAGTGATGAATCAGTGCGTCGGGGGCCAAACTAGCAATCGGGGTTTTGCGGTGTATATATCCCTTGGGGGATAGGAGGGGATTGTTGTAGGAGCGAGCTCGCTCGCGATGGACTCAAGAGCGCTGCGTTCAGCCAGTCATCCCGTGTAATCGTTAACGACCATCGCGAGCTCGCTCCTACACAAAATGCAGGTGCGTGTTTAACGACACCCGGCGTTACTTCGCGGAGGCTACAACGTCTTGCGTCGTTACCTACAGGTACGCCAGAATCCGCCGGCTTGTGCGTCTAGGGGTTGGGTTTTATCGTTTGCCGGTCGCTGGAAAACAGTGATCGGGTTTGGTAGCCCGTCTTCGTTCTAGGCGCATTGCGCCACCTTGATGCGGTCATTTTTTGGGACTGTGTTTTATATGGTGGTCATGCGCGGGGCTCCCTTGCGGGCGCCGGGTTCTAGTGCGACCGGTCTACCAACCCGCGTGTGGCCGCCACCTTTCGTTTGGTAGCGAGGGTGATGGCTCCTTACTATTCGCACTAGAGGTCCACTCCATGTTCAAAGTCACACCCAACCCGCCAGACAACGATCCGGCATCTCCCCACGAAAGCCTCGATCACGATCTCAACCCCGGCCCCCACATCATGGCCACCCCGCGCAAGCCCAACTCGATGTTCATCGTCAATCCCGAGCTCAATACCGAAACCCTGCTGGTGCATGCCTGTGAATCGCTGGCGTCGGCCAATGTCATGGCCAACGATCTGGTGGATCATCTGCAGGGGACGAGCCGCCATGCATTGTTGGGGATTGCGCAGGTGATCATGTTGGGGGAGTTGGCGGTGAACCGGGCGCTGGATCAGCTTGATCCGCCCTGACCACGATCTCCAGATCACCGATGGACCTGTGGGATTTGCGTCAACCGACGGAAATCAGGCTTGCAGCTTGAGGCCGGGCGCCTGCAACGGATCCTCCGTCAACTCCCGAATAAACAACCCCAGCAACTCCGACTGGCTGCCAATGCCCAGCTTGGCGTAGATGTTCTTGCGGTGAATCTTCACTGTGCCGGGGCTGATGCTCAGTTGTTCGGCCACCGAGGCGCTGGAGTGGCCGCGCAGCAGCAGTTGCACGATTTCCTGCTCGCGCCCGGTGAGGATGTGCGCGCCGAAGTGGTCGAAGGCTTCGCGGATCTTGAAGTCCAGGTCTTGGGCCGGGCGCGGTTGCTGGGCCTGACGCAAGCGCCAGGCTTCATTGATGACCTGTTCGACCACCGCTTGCGCGCATTCGACCAGCTGCATTTCGTCACGGCTGAAGGCGCAGCTGGCGGTCGAACGCATCAGCGACAGCACCGCCGTGGCGCCGTCGCCGAGGTCGACGAAAAACGCCACTTCCTCGGCCAGTCCGGTTTGCTGGTAATAGGTCAGGAAGTATTCGCCAAGGTAGAAGTGGTCGGGGGCGAACTGGCGCAGACGCCACAGTCCCGGTGCCTGACCGCGGGTGCAGGCCAGGTAGAACGGATCGAGCAGGTAAGGCCCACACTGGTAGTCGTCGACATACACCGCGCGCTTGTCCGCCGAGAACGTATCGAACAACGCCAGTGGCCGGTGATTGCCTTCGTAGACAAACAACACGAAATGATCGACCGGGCAGATTTGCCGGATCCAGTGGCTCAACCCCGACAGCCGCGCATGCCCGGCGGGCAGGTCGAGCAGGTGGGCGACACCGGTGGTCCAGAGTTTCAGTTCCTTGGGGCGCATGGCGGCTACAGGCAGAAGAGGATGGCCTGTGGATGCACAAAGTACGCCATGGCGGTTCTGCCCGTGTGGAGCGCGGCGGTTGGCGGCGCGTCGTGGAGAAGACGCACCGCAACAGGGCCGGGTGTTACCGAGTGCTACAGGGCGGGTAGCAAAAATGATCAGGTGGAGCGGTCATTCACGCTCCCGACGGGCGCTTTGCGGTAGACGGTAACAGGATCGTCAGAATCCCCAGCAGCGGCAGGTACGAACACAGCGTGTACACGTACTCGATGCCCTGGATATCCGCCAGATGCCCCAGCAGCGCGGCGCCAATGCCGCCGAAGCCGAACATCAGGCCGAAGAACACCCCGGCGATCATGCCGACATTGCCGGGCACCAGTTCCTGGGCGAAGACCACGATGGCCGAGAATGCCGAGGCGAGGATGAAGCCGATGATCATGCTCAGCACGCCCGTCCAGAAAAGGTCGACGTAGGGCAGGGCGAGGGTGAACGGCGCGGCACCGAGGATGGAAAACCAGATCACTCGCTTGCGGCCGATCCGGTCGCCGATCGGGCCACCAAAGAACGTGC
Organism: Pseudomonas sp. WT-JTC; assembly: GCF_056711565.1. NCBI lineage: Bacteria > Pseudomonadati > Pseudomonadota > Gammaproteobacteria > Pseudomonadales > Pseudomonadaceae > Pseudomonas > Pseudomonas sp. WT-JTC. The sequence continues at coordinate 3,999,169 of NZ_CM160042.1, read as the reverse complement.
CCGCCGCGACGGAGCCGAGGAACAGGAACAGGTACAGCTGCGAACTGGCCACCGACAGGTCGAACTTCTCGATCAGGTAGAAGGTGAAGTAACTGGTGAAGCTGGCCATGTAGAAGTATTTGGAGAACACCAGCAGCGCCAGCACCACAAGGGCGAACGTCACCCGCCGTTTCGACAGGCCGTGGGTGGCCTTGCTGCCTTGCTTGAGCTTGAACAGGTTCAGGTGATTGCGGTACCAGCGGCTCAGGCCGTACTGCACGAGGATGGCAAACACCGCGAACAGGCCGAACCAGGCGACGTTGCCCTGACCATAGGGAATGATGATCGCGGCGGCCAGCAATGGGCCGAAGGCGCTGCCGGCGTTGCCACCGACCTGAAAGGTCGATTGCGCCAGGCCGTAGCGACCGCCCGAAGCCAGGCGCGCCACCCGCGAAGTCTCGGGGTGAAAGGTCGACGAACCGACGCCCACCAGCGCCGAGGCCACGAGAATGGCCGGGAAGCTGCCGACCATCGACAGCATCAGAATACCGATCAGCGTGCAGACCATGCCAGCCGGCAGCAGCCATGGTTTGGGATGACGGTCGGTGTAGAAACCGATCCATGGTTGCAGCAGTGAGGCAGTGAGCTGGAAGGTCAAGGTGATCAGGCCGACCTGGGTGAAGCTCAGGCCATAGCTGGCCTTGAGCATCGGATAGATCGACGGCAGCACGGCCTGGATCAGGTCGTTGATCAGGTGCGCCAGGGCACACGCACCAATGACACGCATGACCAGGGGGCTGGCCTGGCTGGCAACCGAGACGGTGGGTGAGGGTGAGCTGAGGGTAGTGGTCGACATGGGCAGATTTCCGGATAAAAAACGTGAACTGCGAGCGCAAGGCGCAGCCAATTTCGGGGTTCGGCGTTATCCTAGGGGCCTCAAGGGTGCCCGTCTCGCGCAACTCGGGCGCTGACCATCGCAAAAAGGGCGTCATGATCAAGCCATTGCAGACATTCCTCGCGGAGATCGACCAGGGCGGCTGGAGCGTTCGCAGCAGTGCGACCGACTACCCGGAAAACTGGTTCATCCCGCCGCACTCCCATGAGAAACATCAACTGATCTATGCCATCGAAGGCGTGATGGTGGTGCACGCCGCAATGGGCCAATGGACGGTGCCGCCGAGCCGTGGCATCTGGATGCCGAGTGGAGAGGTGCACTCGATTCGCTGCGTGGGGGCGATCAAGATGCGCAGTGTTTTCGTGCACCCTGACGCGAGCCCGGATCTGCCCGCCGAAACCCGGGCAGTGAGTGTTTCCGCATTGCTGAGTGAGCTGATCAAGGTCTCGGTCGATTTCGACTTTTCCGCCGATCCGGACCCGCGGGAAGCCCGGGTGTTGCGGTTGATCCTGGATGAGCTGACGATCCTGCCGACCTTGCCATTGAACCTGCCGCAGCCTGTCGATCAACGTATCAACCTGATCTGTACCGCGTTGCAACGTGATCCGGGGGATGGCTCGACGGTGTCGGACTGGAGCGCCCGGTTGGGCCTTGACGAAAAAACCATCCAGCGACGCTTCCGCAAGGAAACCGGCATGACCTTCGGCCAATGGCGCCAGCAAGCGCGACTGCTGCTGGCGCTGGAACGAATCGCCGTCGGCGAGAAGATCATCGACATCGCCGGCGAGCTGGGATACGACAGCCCGAGCGCGTTCACGACCATGTTCAAGAAGCAGTTCGGCAAGACGCCGAGTGATTTTTTCAAATGATGGAATGGGTGTTCTCTTGCAGAAGAGAACACCCATTTCACTGGCACATCTTCAAACGAACAGACGCAACAGTATCGTCGCCAGAATCACCGTCGAAGCCCCACCGATACGGGTGGAGATCTGCGCGAACGGCATCAGCGACATGCGGTTCGAGGCCGAGAGAATCGCCACGTCGCCAGTGCCGCCCAGGCCGCTGTGGCAGCAGGTCACGATGGCTGATTCGATGGGGTACATCTTCATCAGGTTGCCGATGAAGAAGCCGGCCACGGTCATCGACACCACCACCGAGACGCAGACCAGCACATAGCCGACCGAGAACACTTTCACCACGCTGTCCAATGGCACATAGAGCATGCCCAGGCCGATCATGACCGGCCAGATGAACGCCGAGGACACCAGTTTGTAAAAGGTGTTGGCACCTTTCTCGAGTTTTTCCGGCAGCACCCGAAGGTACTTAAACAGCACTGCCGCGAGGATCATCATCACCGGGCCGGGAATGCCCACGATTTTTTCCAGCAGACCGCCGAGGACGAAGAAAGCGCAGATCAACAGTACGCCGGCGCCCATGACGCGGAAGTCGACGATGGCGCCTGCGTCTTCCTTGACCTGGAACTGGTCATTCTCGGCCTTGGCGCGAATCAGCGAGCCTTCGCCGTTGATGGCCGGGCGTTTGAGGGCCAGGCGCGACAGATAACCCGCACAGATGATCGCCACGATGTTGCCGACCACGGCGGCGGGTGCCAGTTGCGCCACGTAGATATCCGGGGTGCCGCCGAGGATCACCGAGTAGGCCAGCGACAGCGGCAGAATCCCTTCGCCGATCCCGCCGCCAATAATCGGCACGATGATGAAAAAGAACGTGTGGTGGAAGCTGTAGCCCATCAGTTTTCCAACCATCAATCCGCTGGCAACGGCGGCCAGGGTGCCGACGAGCAGGGGAATGAACATCCGCAGCATGCCCTGGACCAGAATGAAACGGCTCATTCCCAGAATGCTGCCGACCACCAGGCTGGCGATCACGAAGTACAAAAAGTTGGCTTCCTTCATCAACATTTTGGTCGCGTCGATCGTCGCCGGCCCGAAGAAGCCGTAGAACACCAGTATCGACGGCAGCATCAGGCACAGAATCGCGCCGCCGCCAATTTCCTTGAGGACCGGCAGGCGCGAGCCCATTTGGCCGAAGAACATGCCCATGGTCATGATGACGGCGAGCCCGCCGATCATGTTCTTGGGCAGGAAACCCAGGTGGGCCGAGAGATAAACGATGACTGCGATGCCGAGAAAGACCGGCAGCGGGATGACGCCGATTTCGTAGGCGCACAGGCTGCGCAGGCGTTGCACAAACCCGCCATCGGAGGCAGTTGCGACTTTCAGGGATTGCTCATAGGGCTTGTTCATGTCGCTCTTTCCTCATGTTGTTTTTATCGAGGATTCAGAAACCACGGCGGACCGGGGATGGATTGCCACTCGGTAGATCGATGGTATCCTTCGCAAATAGCGCAATAAACAGCGAAAGTATGAGGCGTATGAACACGAATCGTGATCAATTTCCGTTGCCGGAAGACCTCAAGGTTTTCCTCACCGTCGTTCGAAAAAACGGCTTCGCCAGCGCTGCCGAGGAGCTGGGTTTTTCACCGGCTTACATCAGCAAGCGCATTTCCGTGCTGGAAACCACGCTCTCGAGCCGCTTGCTGCACCGCACCACTCGGCGCATCGCGCTGACTGACGACGGCGAGCGGGTGCGGGTGTGGGCGGAGAAATTGCTCGGTGACTTCGATGATTTCGTCGGCGAAATATCCCAGGCGCGGCAACAGCCGATGGGCTCGCTGCACATTTGCAGCAGCTTCGGTTTCGGGCGTAATCATGTGGCGCCGGCCATCTGCGAACTGTCGCGAACCTATCCAAAACTCGAGCTGCGGCTGGATGTGTTCGATCGCGTGGTCGATATCGTCGGCGAGGGCTTCGATCTGGAAATTCGCGTGGGGGATGACCTGCCTGGCCAGCACCTGGGCCGCAAACTGGTGAGCAACCGGCGGGTGTTGTGTGCGACGCCCGAGTATCTGGAACGGCGGGGTGTGCCGCAATCGCTGGCGGACTTGAAAGACCACGATTGCCTGGTACTGAAGGAGCGCAACAATGCGTTCGGCGTGTGGAGCCTGACGAAGGACGGGCAGGAAGAATCGGTGCGTGTCAGCGGACCTTTGTCCTCCAACAACGGTGAGATCGTGTTGCAGTGGGCCTTGAGTGGCGGCGGGATTCTGTTGCGCTCGATGTGGGATGTGAAGCCGATGCTGGATCAGGGGCGGCTGGTGCAAGTGCTGCACGATTACACCCAGAGCGCCAACGTCTGGGCCGTGTACCCGACGCGCCTGAGCCAGTCGGCCAAGCTACGGGTTTGCGTCGAGTTTTTGGAACAGTATTTTCGTCATCTCTCGGTTGAGTGAACCCACGGCAAATGTACGTGTAGGAGCGAGCTCGCTCGCGATGGACTCAACGGCACCGCGTTTAACCATTAAACACGCGTTATCGTTAACGACCATCGCGAGCGAGCTCGCTCCTACAGAGCATTAGATCCGCCGGGGTTTTCCATCAGTTCAGCCAGGGATTTTCCGCCAGGTGCCGCGCCTCGAAGCTGCGAATCTGTCCGGCGCGTTGCAGCGTGGTGCCAATGGCATCCAGGCCCAGCAGCAGCGATTGCTTGCGCAGTTGATCGATCTCGAACGGGATCACGTTGCCGTCTGCCAGTTCGATGGTTTGTTCCGGCAGATTGACGCTGATTCGAGCCGTTGCCGGGTTGCCGGTCAGCGCGGCAATCTGCTTGAGTTGAACCTCGGTCAGCTGAATCGCCAACACGCCATTGCGTTGACAGTTGTCGTAGAAAATACCGGCGAAGCTGCTGCCGATCAGCGCCCGGATGCCGACCTGTTTCAGCCCCCAGACCGCGTGTTCACGGCTTGATCCGCAACCGAAGTTAGGCCCTACAACCAGAAAAGCGGCGTCAGTCCAGGGCGACTGGTTGAGGATGAATTCAGGATTGGCTGCGCCGGACTCCAGGAGCCTCAAATCAAAGAACAGACCCTTATCCAGGCCCTTGCGATCAATTCCCTTGAGGAACTGCTTGGGCATGATCACGTCGGTGTCGATGTTGGCGGCCAGAAGCGGCGCGGCGCTGCCACTGACGATAGTGAAAGGTTGCATGGTTCAAGCCTCCTGCGCGAACGTGCGCACGTCGGTCAAATGCCCGGTAATCGCTGCGGCGGCGACCATGGCCGGGCTCATCAAATGGGTGCGCGCACCGGCGCCTTGCCGGCCTTCAAAGTTGCGGTTGGTGCTTGAGGCGCAGCGATCGCCGGGGGCGAGCACATCGTCATTCATGGCCAGGCACATCGAGCAACCCGACTGGCGCCATTCAAAACCGGCATCGAGGAAAGTCTGCGCCAGCCCTTCGTCTTCGGCCTGATTACGCACCAGTGTCGAACCGGGCACGATCATCGCCCGGACGTGGGCCGCCACCCGTTTGCCGCGCACGACGCGGGCGACATCGCGCAGGTCTTCGATGCGCGCATTGGTGCACGAACCGATGAAGGCATGGCTGATCACCACGTCTCTCAGCGGCATGCCCGGCTCCAGGCCCATGTAGGTCAGGGCGCGTTGCATGCCCTGGCGCAGGATCAGGTCAGGCTGCGCGGCCGGGTCCGGTACATGCCCGCCCACTGGAGCGGCCTGATCGGGGCTGGTGCCCCAGGTGACCATGGGTTCCAGCGCCGCGACATCCAGGGTGACTTCGCGATCGAACACCGCACCTGCATCACTGTGCAGGCTGCGCCATTTCGCGACGGCCTGTTCCCACAGATGGCCCCGAGGGGCCCGGGGCTTGTGTTGCAGGTAGGCGAAGACCTTGTCATCCGGGGCCATGAACGCGCCCCGGGCGCCGGCTTCGACGGCCATGTTGCAGATGGTCATGCGCGCTTCGACGCTGAGGTCGCTGATCGCCGGGCCGGTGAACTCGATGGCATAGCCGGTGGCGCCGGAAGCGCCGATTTTTTCGATCAGGGCCATGATGATGTCCTTGGACGTCACGCCAGTCCCGAGCACGCCATTGACTGTCACGCGCAGGGTCTTCAGGCGCTTGTAGACCAGGGTTTGCGAGGCCAGCAGGTGTTCGATTTCCGAGGTGCCGATGCCGAAGCCGAAGGCTCCCAGGGCGCCGTAGGTGGTGGTGTGGCTGTCGCCGGCGGCAACGACCATGCCGGGCAGGATAAAGCCTTGTTCGGGGGCCACGACGTGCTCGATGCCCTGGCGCTTGTCCAGTACGTCGAACAGCTCAATGCCGAAGTCGCGGCAGTTTTCTTCGAAGTAAGACACCTGGCGGGCACCGCCAGCATCCGGCATGGCGGCGGTGCGCGTTGGAGCCGTGGGATTGACATGGTCCACGACCGCCAGCGTCGCGCCCGGTCGCCACGCTTTGCGACCCGCTTCGCGCATGCCGCTGAAGGCTTGCGGGCTGGTGTATTCGTTGGCGACCTGGCGGTCGATGTACAGCAGCACGTGGCCCTGATCGTCGAGGGCGCACACGGTGTGACTGTCGATATGTTTTTGGTAGAGCGTTCTGGGGCTGTGCATGGAGTGGGCTCTTGTTGTCATGCGAGATCACGGAAACGTACCAACAGCATATTCGTCGCCATTCCTGCATCAAGCGCCATTAAGTGAAGGCATTAAACACGCAGTGTGAATTATCGAGTGCTGTCCAACGTAAAGAAACTACCTAATTCACTGCGGCAAATGCCGCAAACCATGGGGTTCGTCTCAATATCCCGCTGGCGGGGGCTGTCATAGGCTGTGGGCTTTGAAAGCCGTTCGCCGGAGTCGTTATGCGTTTTTTTGAACTGATCACTTTTACCGTGCGTGTGCGTACCGTCGCCGATAGCCTGGCGCGCATCGAGGCTGCGCTGGATGATCCGAACGTCGGCGGCACGCTGATGGGGTGCTGGGCCTCGGAGATCGGCCAGTTGAACCAGATTGCCGTGCTGCGTGGCTACGCTGACGAAAGCCTGCGGCAGGCGGAGCGCGAGCGGTTTCTGTTGGGGGGCGAGACGTTTGGTGTCAACGAGTTCATCAGCGATCTGCGCATCGAAAACTACACGCTGTTTCCCTTCCTCGAACCCTTGAGCGCCGGCCAGCACGGTCCGTTCTATGAGTTGCGCGTCTACGACCTGGTCAGCAGCGGGTTGCAGCCGACCCTCGACGGCTGGAGCAAGGCCATCGAAGCGCGGACCGCCGAACAGTATTCGCCTGTGTATGCGGCGTTTTATGCCACTGACGGTTCGCTGCCGCGCTATCTGCACATCTGGCCGTGGACCAGCCTTGAACAGCGCTTGCAGGTGCGCACCCAGGCAGTCGCCGACGGCGTCTGGCCGCCGGAAAACTCCGGCCCGCAACTGCGGGACATGTGCTCGACGATCTACCTGCCTGCGAAGTTCTCGCCCTTGCAGTGATGGGGGCACGCCTGTGTCTACTGTCATTACCCTCAGAATCGATCCAGCCGGTACGCCGCCGTCGCCGGCAGGTCGCACGGCTGGGCGCCGGTCAAGGGCGAGGCCATTTGCGCAATCATTTCCGCCGTGACCGCCGCCTGGGTCAACCCCAGGTGCTGGTGGCCGAAGGCGAGCAGGACCTTGCCGTCGCACACCCGATCGATGATCGGCAGGGAGTCGGGCAAGGAGGGGCGAAAGCCCATCCACGGTGTGGCCGCTTCGGCACTCAGGTCGCGCTTGAACAGGCCTTTGCTCAATCGGTGCAATTGCCAGGCACGCTCCATCGTCGGTGGGCATTCGAGACCGGCGAATTCAACGGTGCCGGCCAGGCGCAGCCCATCGGCCATCGGCGTCATGATGAACTTGCGTTCCAGCGAGGTGACGGCAAACGGTAAGCGTTGGTGTTCGTGGGGCAGCATCAGGTGATAGCCGCGCTCGGTGTCCAAGGGCACCTTTTTGCCGGTCAGCGCGGCGGTGAGCTTCGCTGAATGCGCGCCGCAGGCAATCAGCACTTGTCGACTATTGACGCGACCCTGATCAGTGATCAACGACACGCCGTGTTCATTCAACTGCCCGCCCTCGACCCGCTGCTGGAGGAACTGCACACCGCTGCTTTTGGCCGCGTGGACCAGTTCACCCACCACCCGGAAGGGATCGAGAAAGTGCCCGGTGCGCGGGAAGAACAGACCACCCCGGATCTGCTCGCTGAGTTGCGGCGCAGCATCGCGGACATTCTTGGCCTGCCAGAAATCGACCGGTACCTGTTGCTGGCGCATGCGCGCCTGCAGCGCTTCGATGGCCTGTTGCGAGTCGGCGCGCTCGAAAACCAGTAACGAGCCGTCTTCTTTGAGTAACCCGGGACGGTCGATGGCTTCCAGCAAACGGTTCCAGGCACCCAGGCTGCTTTCATTGAGCGCGCGGATGCCGGCCACGGTGCGCTGGAACGGCGCGGGCCGCAGGTTCAGCAACAGGCGCATGAACCAGGGCAGGGCCCGGGGCATGTATTTCCAGTCCAGGCGCAGCGGGCCCATGGGGTCCAGGAGCATGGCGGGCAGGCGCTTGAGGATGGACAGGTCGGCGATGGGGAACACCTGCTCGGTGGCCAGGTGTCCGGCATTGCCGAACGAGGCGCCACGGCCGGGCTCCTGCTGATCGATGACCACCACCCGCCGGCCCTGGCGAGCCAGGCGCAGGGCGCAGGCGACGCCGATGATCCCGGCGCCGATCACGGCAACATCCGCCGTGGGATGCGGGGTGTTGAAATGGGAGGCGTTGGACATGGCCTAGGCCTCTCTCTGGCCGTCGAGCAGGCGACGCAACTGCAACGGATTGCCGTGCTTGAGCGCAGCCGGCAACAAGGCGTCCGGGAAATCCTGATAGCAGACCGGGCGAAGGAAACGCAGGATGGCGGCGGTACCGACCGAGGTGGTGCGCGGGTCGGAAGTCGCCGGGAACGGGCCGCCATGGACCATGGCATCGCACACTTCGACCCCGGTCGGCCAGCCATTGACCAACAGGCGCCCGGCCTTGCGCTCCAGAGTCGACAGTAATGCCCTGGCGCTCTCCACGTCGGCATCGTCCAGGTGCAGGGTGGCGGTCAGTTGGCCTTCCAGGTGTTCGATGACCTGGCGGATTTCCTCGTCGCTGGCACATTGCACGATCAGCGACGCGGCGCCGAACATTTCCGCCTGCAAGGCCGGGTTGGCGAGAAACTCGCTGGCCTTGGTGACGAACAGGTGGGCCTGGCACTGGTTCGGGGTTTCGCCCCTCAGGCCGACGGCCACTGTGTCAGCGTGGGCATGCTCGACCAGCGCGCCAACGCCAGTCTCATAGGCGTTGAAAATGCCGGGGGTGAGCATGGTCTGCGCCGGGCTGCGCTGGATCAGTTGCGCGGCCGTCTGGATGAAGCGCTCAAGGGCCGGGCCTTGGCGGGCAATCACCAGGCCAGGGTTGGTGCAGAACTGGCCAGCGCCCTGGGTGAGGGAGGCGACGAAGCCTTGCGCCAGCGCTTCGGCTCGCGATTGCAGTGCTGCCGGGAACAGCAATACCGGATTGATCGAACTCATTTCCGCGTACACCGGGATCGGCTCGGGACGCGCCTGGGCTGCCTTGCACAAGGCGATGCCACCGCTGCGCGAGCCGGTGAAACCCACGGCCTTGATGCGCGGGTCGGTGACCAGGGCGATGCCCACTTCGCGGCCCGAGCCGAACAACAGCGAAAACACGCCTTCATGCAACCCGCACAGCTTGACCGCACGGGCCAGCGCCCGACCCACCAGCTCACTGGTGCCGGGGTGCGCGCCATGGGCCTTGACGATCACCGGGCAACCGGCGGCCAGCGCCGACGCTGTGTCTCCGCCGGCGACCGAGAAGGCCAGGGGAAAGTTGCTGGCGCCGAACACCGCCACCGGACCCAGCGGCACCTGACGCTGACGCAGATCCGGGCGGGGCAGGGGCTGGCGTTCCGGCAGTGCGCTGTCGATCCGTACATCCAGCCATTCGCCAGCGCGTACGGTGCGGGCAAAGGTGCGCAGTTGCTGGCAGGTGCGGCCGCGTTCACCCTGGATACGCGGGCGTGGCAGGCCGGTCTCGGCCACGGCGCGGTCGATCAACGCATCGCCGAGGGCTTCGATTTCGCTGGCGATGGTTTCGAGGAATTCGGCGCGGGCGTCCAGGGAGGTCGCGCGATAGCTGTCCAGGGCACTCCACGCCAGGGCGCAGGCCTGTTCGACGTGCTCGCTGCCGCCGCCGTGATAGGCCGGTTCAAGAGGGAGACCAGTGGCGGGATCAATGCCGTGGATCGCGTCGCGGTTGCCGGGGATGGCCTGTTGGCCGATCAGCATGTTGCCTGTCAGAGTCATGGTATTTCCTGAAAAAAAGAGGCTGGGCGTTTGCGAAAAAACGCTGTACCGCCGTGGACGAAAATAAAGGCGGCGCGCTTCGGCACGCCGCTGTACAGGCTGAATATCAGGCGAAGTCCTGCTCGGCCGACCACTGCTCGTACCACTGGCGGAACAGTGCGTACTGGTTCTCGGCATAACGACGCTGGGCATCGCTGAGCGCATCGGTCTCGTTGAAATGCAGGGTGTATTCCTTGTCGCCGTTGAGCACCATCAGGTGCTTGTAGTAGAGCACCAGGTCGCAGCCCTCATCGAACGACGACAGCACAGCCAAGGCGGACTCCAGTTCCCGCGCCTGACGACGTGCCTTGGCATCGCCCTTGGCCGCTTGTTTGCTCAAGGCCACCAGGCGCAACACTTCGCGCGGCAGTGCGTTGCCGATGCCGGTGATGGCGCCGGTGGCGTTGCAGTTGACGAAGCCATGAACCACCTGGGTGTCGACACCGACCATCAGGGTCACGTCATCGTCCCTGGAGGTGATGTGTTCGGCGGCGTAGCGCAGGTCGGCCGCTCCGCCGAATTCCTTGAAGCCGATCAGGTTCGGGTACTCGCGGCGCAGTTCGAAGAACAGCTCGGCGCGGGTGGCGAAGCCATAGTAAGGGCTGTTGTAGATCACCGCCGGCAAGCCCGGGGCGGCTTTGAGGATCGCGGCGAAGTGGGCTTTTTGCGCGGTGGCCGAAGCGCCGCGAGACAGCACCCGCGGAATGACCATCAAACCATGGGCACCGACTTTGGCCGCGTGTGCCGCATGGGAAACCGCTTCGCGGCTGTTGACCGCACCGGTGCCGACGATGGTCGGAACGCCGGCGGCCACCAGGCGCGCCACGCCTTCCTGACGCTCGGCTTCGGTCAGCAGCGGCCAGTCGCCCATGGAGCCGCAATACACCACTGCGCTCATGCCAATGTCGATCAGCTCGCGACCCTTGGCCACCAGCGCGTCGAAGTCCGGCTTGCGCTCGGCGGTGCATGGGGTCATCAGTGCAGGGATGCAGCCGGTGAAAATGTTGTCGCTCATTTTGTTGTCACTCCTTGAAGCGTTCATTCAGATCGGGTTAGGGAAAAGGCGTGGGGCTCAAATGCCCCACGCAAAGGGATCCTGTTCGTCGATCAGCAAGGTGCAATCGGCGGTCATGTAGGCGCGGCCAGTGATGAAAGGGATGATGCGTTCGCCTTCCCATTCATAGCTGCCGACAAATTGGCTGGCGGTGATGCTGGCCTGGACCCAGCGCTCACCGGTGGCCAGTTTTCCGTCGGCCGCCAGGCACGCCAGTTTCGCGCTGGTGCCGGTGCCGCAGGGCGAGCGGTCGTAGGCCTTGCCGGGGCACATGACGAAGTTGCGGCTGTCGGCCGATTCGTCGTCGGCAAACAGTTCGATGTGGTCGATCAGCGCGCCGTCTTCACCGTGGATGCCTTGGGCCTCGAGGGCCTTGAGCATTGCCCAGGTGTACTCGGTGAGGAACTCGACGTTGTCCATCTGCAGCGCCTGACCGTGATCGGACACCAGGAAAAACCAGTTGCCACCCCAGGCGATGTCGCCGTACACGCGACCATGTCCCGGTACTTCGACCGGCACTCGTTGGCGGTAGCGGTAGGCAGGCACGTTGCGCAGGGTGACGTTGCCGTCCTCATGCAGCGTGGCGCTGACCGGGCCGACCGGCGTATCGATCTTGTGCTCGCCGGGCTGGATGTGCCCCAGGTGATGCAGCGAGTTGACCAGGCCGATGGTGCCGTGACCGCACATGCCGAGGTAGCCGGCGTTGTTGAAGAAGATCACACCGCAAGTGGCATCCGGCGACACCGGTTCGCAATACAGCGCACCCACCAGCACATCGTTGCCACGGGGTTCCAGCAGGCAGGCGCGACGCCATTGGTCATGCTGCTCGCGCAGGGCATCGCGCTTCTCGGCCATGGTCCGGCCGGACAACTGGGGCAGGCCCGACATCACCAGGCGAGTCGGCTCGCCGCCGGTGTGGGAATCAATGACATGTACTTTTTTCATAAACCTTTCCATTAGAGGAACACGCAGGCTTTGCCGGCCTGAATGTCAGCGAGAGGTCTGGGCGGACACACCGATCGGACGCTGGCCTGTGGTCGTGCCGCTGTAGACGGGGTCGGCTTCTTCTTCACCGTCCTCGGCTTCCAGGCGAACCAGTTGCGCCGGTACGCCAGTGGCCGCGCCCCAGTAGTAGATGCCCATGGCGCAGGCCGCCACGACAAGGGTGTCGAACGGATGGGTGAGCACGCCCATGCCGCCGAAGCTGCCGAGCCAGGACAGCACGATGGTCACGGCGTAGAAGCCGATCAGCCACGCCGAAGAACGCACTTGTTGGCCCAGGCTCAGGTGTTGGGTCGGCACAAAGCGACCGCACAGCAGGTACACCACGAACATCAGGATTTGCAGGCCGAGCAGCCAGGACACGGTGCTCCAGCCGGACCAGTAGACGATCAGCGCGGCGATGATGAACGACACCGGGCCGAGGACGCCCATGCGCTTGACCTTGAACGGGCGCGGCATGTCGGGCGCATTACGGCGCAGGGCGGCCACGGACACTGGTGCGACGGCGTAGCTCAACACCAGCGCGGCGGAGACCACGTTGATCAGCGCTTCCCAGGAGGGGAAAGGCAGGGTCCAGAACACCGAAAGGGCAAAGGTCAGCCACAACGCCGGGCGCGGGATGCCGGACTTTTCGTCAATGCGGGTGAAGACCTTGAAGAACGTACCGGTCTGCGCCCAGCCGTAGATCACCCGCGGGGTCGCGTTCATGTAGATGTTGCCGCAGCCGCTGGGGGAAATCACCGCGTCGGCCACCACCAGATAAGCCAGCCAGCCCACGCCCAATGCCAGGGCGATGTCGCGGTATGGCAGGGCCAGTTCCTTGGCGACGCCGGCCCAACCGTTGGCGAGCATTTCGGTGGGCACGCCGCCGAGGAACGCCACTTGCAACAATACATAGATGGCGGTGGACAGCAGTACGGAGAGGATCAATGCAATCGGAATGGTGCGTTGCGGATTCTTCACTTCGCTGGCCACCGAGATGATCGGCGTCAACCCCAAGTAGGCGAAGATGATGCCGCCGGCGGACACCGCCATCTCGACACCCGACAGCCCGAACGGCATGAAGCCCTGGGACTGGAAGTTCTCCGGTTTGAAGAAGGTGAACAGCACGCCGATCACCAGCAACGGCACGATGAACTTGAACATGCTGATCAGGTTGTTGGCCTTGGCGAACGTTTTCACACTGTAGTAGTTGAGCATGAAGAACAGGCACAGCAGGCCGAACTGAACCAGCCAGCCAATCGCCGTCGGATTGCTGGAACCGGCCTGGGTCAATGCTGGAAACCACGCCGCGGCATACTGGCGTGCGGCGACCACCTCGATGGCCACCAGGCTGGAAAACGCGATCAGGGTGATGAAACCCATCAGGTAGCCGAGCAGCGGGCCGTGGGAGTACACCGGGTAGCGAATCACACCACCGGCACGGGGCAATGCGGCGCCGAGTTCACAGTAGACGATGCCCAGCAGCAGCACCGCAAAACCGCCCAGCAGCCAGGAAAATATCCCCGCCGGCCCCGCGATGGCAGACACGTGACTGGCTGCGAACAACCAGCCGGAGCCGAAGATGGCCCCCAGTCCGATAAACGTAAGGTCTATCAATGAAAGTTGTTTTTTGAATTTGCCTTGGCCTGACATTGCATTGTCTTCTTGTGAGTTATTGGATAGGCAGGTGTGCACTTCAAGTCGTCCCCGTCGGTTTGCCGAGGAGGGCGGTGGCCATAGAGTGAACTCGACGGCTTGCTCGCGATTGATGTTTTCCTTGGGTGTCGATGACGAAATCAGCACAATGGGCAACGGCCGATCATTGGGAGAGACAGGTAGATGACTCAGGATGCGTTTGCACTGCTGTGCCAGGGCGACGACTCGAACCGCCCCGAATCCATCGAGCAACTGCTGGCAGGCATTGCGCTTTTGTTGCCGATGCTCGATGTCATTCCGAACGCCGCGATCTTCATCAAGGACGTGCAGGCGCGCTATGTCATGGCCAACCGCACGCTGGTTCAACGCTGTGGCTTGAAGCAGCTCAAGCCGCTGCTGGGGAAAACCAGTGCCGAGGTATTTCCCGAGCAGTTCGGGCCCGGCTATACCGAACAGGACCGGCGTGTGCTGGAGCAAGGTCTGGTGCTGGAAGACCAGCTGGAGTTACACCTGTACGGCAGCCGCGAGCCGGGCTGGTGCCTGACCCATAAACGACCGCTGTATAACCGCCAAAATCAGATCATCGGTTTGGCGGGCATCTCGGTCGACCTGCAATCGGCCAGTGACACGCACCCGGCGTACCAGCGCCTGGCGGCGGTGGACGAATACATTCGCGCGCATTTCAACTGTCGCGTCACCCTCGGCGAGTTGACGCGCATCGCCGGCATTTCCGTGGCGCAGCTCGAACGTTACTGCAAGCGTGTGTTCCATTTGACGCCACGGCAAATGATCCAGAAGGTTCGCCTTGAGCACGCACATCGATTGCTCCACACGGATTTGCCGATCACCGAGGTCGCCCTGCAATGCGGCTATACCGACCACAGTGCGTTCACCCGGCAGTTCAAGGCATTGACCGGCTTCACCCCGCGCCAGTACCGCCAGGCCACCGGTCACCCGCAACCGTCCGGTGCGGATTAGCGACGCGCCGCCAATGGCCCTGTAGAATGGCCGCGCAAAAGGCGCCGGCCTCACCACTTCAAGCAAGAGAGTTCTCATGGCAAATCACGACCTGACCTTTACGCCCGATCCTGATGCGGATTCGATTTCTTCCGATGTCGTCGGTTTCGGCGGTGTGCTGGTCTCGACCCAGATCCCGACCCGCGCCGACGGCAGCCTGGAACTGGGCGACATCACCCTGCAAAGCGAATGCACCCTGCAAGCGCTGAAGGTTGCGCTGGAGCGTGCCGGCAGTTCCATGGACCGCGTGATGCACCTGACCATCTACCTCACTGACATGGCCGACCGCGCAGCGTTCAACGAAGTCTACAAGCGCTACTTCGCCAAACCATGGCCGGTGCGCGCTGCCGTCGGGGTTGCCTCGTTGGCGGTGGAAGGCATGCGCGTGGAAGTGACCGCGATGGCTGCCAAGGCCTGATCGAAGCAACACACAAAACCTTGTGGGAGCAACTGTCTTCACCATGCCGCTCGTCACCTCCATTCGGTGCCGGCCTCTTCGCGGGCAAGCCCGCTCCCACAGGGGATGTTGGGCATGGGCTGGATTTGTGACCGATGCCAAACAAATGTGGGAGATTCTATGTTGCAGGGCAACCCTGCAACTTCAGGCAGGGTTGATGCGCTCCGGCGGTCGCCCCCGCCCGCCACAATCCTGTCCACTGCCTGGGTCGCCGCGACCATGCCGAACGACGCCGTTACCATCATCACCGCGCCAAAGCCGCTGGCGCAGTCGAGCTTCGCGCTGTCAAATCTGAGCGCTGACTTGCCATTGAAGGTGTCTTCAATAACGTGATCACCGCTATGACTTCGTGGTGCGAATTTTTTCGACTTCATTGTTGATAGTGCTCACATTTTAATACGGTGAGTCAAAAAAACGAGCACTCGTCGAAATTTTTTAAACACCGTAAGCTCTTGAAGCGGATTATAGATTTTTAACTTTTTAAAGCGCGCGCAAATCATCGGGGATTAATCCCACTATCACGTAGGAACAAACCCACATCCGTATGGGACATTTCGTGGCGCCATTCGATTGCAAAATAAAATCCACCGAGTATTAATAACTCACTTGCACAAAGATATCGCTAGTGCTGAGTTCACCCATAAGTGCAACTCAGTAAATAGCAGAAGCAAAGGTAATCCTGGAAATGGCTTCCAGGTTTGGTGCAACACGCACCTCGCCCAAACTGAATGGTTGTCCCTAATGAAGCAGATGTCCTTCGCAGATGCCGAGCATAGCGAAAATGTCGAATCATTGTATGGAACGACGATTTTGCACCAGTTTACAGGGCCGTCATCAAAAAATGGTGGGTGCTTCAAGCGTCATCCACTGCTTGTTTTTCATCGACTTGAAGGGGCCATGAAAGATATGGAGTCCAAAGAAGAAACACGAGTAGGAAATGTCCTGGCTGGGTGGAATCATTTATCGATTGTCGGCCCAGTGCATATTAAAAATGCTTCCGGTGCGCGCGTTCAAGTCGCCACAGGGGAGTGGTACGACGATTATATAATGGGGTGGGGTTCGTGTCTTTTAGGGCACGACAGCACCATCATCAAAGAATCTATAACTCGTTCCTTATCACAAGGCTTTCTTCAGCAATACGAAACGGATAAACATAGACTATTGAGTGAAAATTTCTGCGCTGTTGTGCCATGCGCGGAGAAATTGCGTTTGGTAAATTCTGGCCTTGAAGCCACCATGTATGCCACTCGCATAGCCCGCGCTGTGACCGGCAAACGTATGATTCTTAAGTTCGAGGGGCACTTCCATGGTCTCAATGACTCTCTGACGTGGAATATCGATTCATCTCCACGCTCAGGTAAAGTGCTGGCCAGTGGCGAGTTGGAGCGGCTGTCAGGGACTGTCGGCATTCCTGATGAATACGGCATGCTGACTGTTCCGACTCCATGGAACGATACGCACGCCGTACAGAAGGCGTTTGAGCAATACAAGGGGGATGTAGCTGGAATCATTCTCGAACCTGTGGCTTTGAATATCGGCTGCATAAGACCGGACGAGGGATTCCTGCAGGAGCTACGCGCACTTACGAGTCAACATGGCGCTTTACTGATCTTTGATGAAGTGTTGACCGGGTTTCGTGCCAACCTCGGCGGAGCTCAGAAAGACTTCGGTGTCGTCCCGGACATCGCCACCTATGGTAAAGCGTTTGGATGCGGCATGCCTATCGCCGGAATTGCCGGTAAAGCTGAATACATGGACATCATCGCGCCCCGAGGGCCTGTTCAGGTTAGCGGCACTAATACGGGGCGTTATCTCTCGGTGTCGGCTGCTCTGGCTATTATCGAGCACTTGGCGGACGGTGCTGTATTTCGATACATCACGGCGTTGGAGTCTCAGTTAAAAAAGGGTCTGTGGGATGTTTTCGACAAGCACGGAATACCCTGCTATCTCGACAGTTATGGCGGACGGATCGGCGTTCATATTGGCGCATACGAGCGCCCTCGAACAATGAAAGAAATCGAAAAACTATATCCAGTAGAGTTTGCAAAAAAAATTATTCTACATGTTGTCCAACGAATACAACCTGTACGGTTTCCTTATGCCTCTTAGTTATTGTCCAGAGCCCGTTACTTTGTCGGCCGCCCATACCCCCAGGATGATCGAGGATGCCTGTGAGCGCCTCGATTCTGCACTGAAGAGGTTGAGGTTTTCATGAGTAGTGAATATAAAAAAAATATTTGTATCCGCCCCTTCAATGAATCAGATATACCGGAAATGTTAAATTTAGTTGATCAAATCGTTTCGCTAGAGGATTTGACGAAATCTGCATGCATCCAATTTGCCAGCGAACTCACAGATACTGCCCATGAAGGAATTCGCTTTGTCGCGATCACGGATGGAATAGTCGTCGGAACTATGGGGTGCGCACTCGGCCCGATTCCATCCAAGCAGGCACTCTGGGCAGACTGGTTGATCGTTGATAGCGACTATCGACGTGATGGGATCGCCTCGTTGTTGTATTCGAAAATCGAAAGTTACGCCTTTGAACGTGGCAAGCGCTATTTATGCCTAGACATCGGAAATATAGATAAAGAGCGTGCGGCATATAAGTTTCACCTGAGTAATGGCTTTCAGGTTGTCGGGCAGTTGCCTGATTATTGGGGTGACTGCGAGCACTTGAACATAATGGCGAAATTTCTCCCTTCAAGGAAATGAAACTGTCATGGGCGTTCTAACTAATATCGCTGAGTTGCAGGATGTCGTGAGGCACTGCCGCATCAATGGTCTCGTCGTTGGACTTTGCCACGGTTGCTTTGACATAGTCCACCTTGGTCATATTTATCACCTCAAACGCGCCAGAACTATGGTCGACCGCTTGTTTGTGTCAGTTACGGCTGACAACTTTGTCAACAAGGGGCCAGATCGACCGGTTTTTCCTGACTGTAAACGGGCTGAGTTTCTTGCCTCCATCCGCTATTGCGATCATGTGATTGTCAACAATATGCCGACCGCCGAGTACATCATCAAAGCCTTACGACCTGATGTGTACTTCAAGGGGGCGGACTATAGCGACGGCTCTGACGTGAGACTACAGGCGGAAAAAGCTTTGGTTGAAAGTGTGGGCGGACGTATGGTCCTGACCGACAACAGGATATTCGATTCGACCTCGCGGATTGCGCGATTAATTATGTCAAAAAAAGCATGCAGCAGGGAGATTGAATAATGTCGACTCTTATATTAATAGATCTTGACGGGACACTGCTCAATACACCGCACTTCGAAGCCTGGCGCAATACCGCTTTCAAAATTGGAGGCATAGAACTGATCCATGAAGAGTACATCGATCATATTGCTGGGCGTCCCCGCATGGAAGGGGCTTCACGTCTCTTGGAGTTGAAAAGAGACGCTCAAGACCAAGGCGAGTTCCACTCATTGAATGCCAGTGAGTTGGCCGACTACAAGCAGAAGGAATTCCAGCGCCTGTGCGTCGGAACTGAACTTTTTAGCGACGCATTACACCTGTTGCAGCGCATTGACGACGCCCGATTGACGGTCATTTTCTATACGGCTTCGCAGAACGCATCCGACTTGTTCGATATTACCTTGCGTCAGTCGGCGTTATCGCTCAAACAAGCCAAGACAGTTTTTCAGCAATCAGCCAATCAAACGCGGGGAGAGTTGTTTCAGCAGTTGATCGGTATGCGGCCTGCGAAAGATATCCATCTTATCGACGATAGTCCGTACGCAGTTGATCTCGCGTGCAGCCTTGGAGTCCATGCTTGGCAGATTCGCCGTAACCAACGTGAACCTAGGGCCCGCGACCCACGTGTTTCAATACTCTCATCACTCGATGAGTTTATGTTGCCAAAGTAATCAACCAAGGGCGGGGTAGATATGAGTAATGCATCGATTGTTCTTGTAACAGGCGGGGCGGGCTACATCGGTTCCCGATTGGTTCCCAAACTGCTGGCCGCAGGTTATCGAGTCAGGGTCTTGGACGCGCTGTTCTTCTCCAATGGGCTTGAGTTGTTCATGAGTCACCCTCGCCTGGAATTCATCAAGGGTGATATCCGTGACAACTCCATCATGGATAAGGTGTTGCAGGACGCCAGTACCATTATCCATCTTGCTGCGGTGGCCAATGACCCGAGTTTCAATTTGGCCCCTGAACTGGGCCAGTCAATCAATATCGATTGCCTGCCCCATTTAATCGGTAGCGCAAAGCGTCTGGGGTGCCAGCGTTTCATTTACGCCTCGTCTGCGAGCGTGTACGGGATCAATGCAGAACCCTTCGTCGATGAGAACCAAGCCTGCGTTCCGATCACTGACTACAACCGATTCAAGGCGCAAGGAGAGAAGATACTCTTCGACTTGACCGATTCAACCTTCCAGACCGTAGCCGTTAGAGCCGCCACGGTCTGCGGTTGGTCACCTCGGCAACGGCTTGACCTTACGGTGAACATCCTGACTGCCAGCGCGCTTGCACGTGGTGAAATCACCGTGTTTGGAGGCAACCAGTTCCGGCCAAATGTCCATATCGGCGATCTCACCCGACTCTATACGATGCTCGTCCAGCGAGAGTCTCTGAGTTCGGTCAGTGGAACTGCCATCAACGTCGGTTATGAAAACCATACGGTCACCGATATCGCAAACCAGGTAAAAGATATCGTCGACAAGTACTTCTCAACTAACGTACCGATCACCACCATCGCCAGTGATGATGTCCGCTCATACCGCCTGGATTCGCGCAGGGTCCAGCAGCAACTCGGGTTCGAATTCATCTATTCGATCCGGGATGCCGTTCTGGAGATATGCGAGCAATGGCAGTCGGGGAAATTCATAGACAGCGATGATGTGCTCTCGGACACCCGCTACCACAATGTTCGAAGTATGCAGCACAACGATTGGTCCTTCGAGCCTTGCGGAGAAACTTCGTCGTGCTAAGCATTTCTTATGGAAATCAGGCAGAGGAGATCGTCGAGGTCAGCTCGAGATCTTCCGCTTTTGTAGCCTGCGTGGCGACCTTAGCCAATGCTCATATAGGGGTGCGTCCCTACGTACCCCAGTCATCGGCGCGAACGAAACGCACACAGTTGTTGGTGGGAGACACCTATGTTACCGGGCTCGGGGTGTCACGGGAGATAGTTTCACTGCCGGCACCGAGGATTATCCGACTCTATGATGTCGATACTGGTGAGCGCGCCCGTCACATGCCAGACACTTCGACCGTTGTCTTGTCGCTCGACAAGGCGACCGTCATCAGTACCGAACGGGTACGGGTTGGGGGCATCGAATACAAGTTGACGGTAAGGCAATTCATCAATGCGCCTGAAGTTACCGCCGTTTCAACCTACATAGGATTGTACCGGGTCGGCGGTCGGGGAAAACCGCATCGGGTGCGCTTGGACTTTGGCATGGACGACTCGGCACTGAATGAATACCTGGGTGCCTCTGCTTGGTTGACTGCCCGTCACTACAATATCAAACAGAGTTTCAGCGACGACGGTGACTTAAGTGTAATAGTGGAGACGCGAGAGCAGCGACTGAGCTATAGCCTTCGTTTCGAAAGATCCCAACCGGCCGCCAGCTCCGTTATTTACTGGGATGAACAGGACAGTGGCTGCGTCGCCTCGATAACTTTTGATTTTTCAACAATCGAGCACCAGCAACTTTCCGTGCACTGGAAATTAGCACAAGATTCTTTTAATTCGATTTCTGCGTTTTTTTCCTCTGGTACCGATCCGGCTGGTATCGAAAGCGCACACCAGAAAAGGTGGAATACGCTTTGGGATGACCATGAAGTCATCATCAACTCAAGAGGCAGTCCTGCGGAACTCGGTATGAAGTATGCCGTTTTCCAGCTTTTGCAAAATGGAGTCGGCTCGAAGAGCAATGGCCGAGGTGTGATTTCACCAGCACGAGGACTAACTAGCACTTATCACTCTGGTGCCACGTTTTTCGATACTGAACTGCATAAATGTATTTTCTGGATCTGGAACGACCCCGAGATTGCAAAAGCCTTGATCGACTACCGCTACTATTTCATAGAGCAGGCGCGGTTGTTCGCCCAAGTCAATGGCTTCGCCGGGGCTCGTTATCCTGAAGCATCCAACGACATGGGCACCGAAAACGGCCCCCATTACGTGCTGTCCTACCCCGATCCGGAACTGAGACGAGAATGGAGTGCTCAGGAGGTACTGCATATCTCAGCGGATGTTTGCTATGCCCTGAATAAATACTGGGAAGCCACCGGTGACAATGAGTATATGGAGTCACGGGGGTACCAAATCATTGTTGAAAGTGCCAGGTTCGCGGCGTCAGTTTTCAACTGGTCAGAGCATAAGCAAGCTTATGTTCTGAAGTCGGTGATGGGGCCGGACGAATACCATTATCATGTGGATAACAGTTTCTTTACAAACTACATGCTCAGATGGTGCATCAGGCTTGCCCTTTCAATGGTAGGGCGTCGTGGTTTTCCGCCGGTGTTAGCGGCGGAAATCGAGGAGTGGCACACCCTGGCGGATAACGTCTACCTGCCCTGGATGATAGTGGCGGGTGTTTCGATCCCTGAGGAATTCGAGGGTTATGCTTCGCTTCCAGACACTTGCCTCAGAATGGATAAGAAACGTGGCCCACAGTTTGTCGATGAAGCTGAACGGGAAAAGGCCGAAAAGTTGCAAAACTTCGATTCACGTTTGATAAAGCAAGCGGACATAGTTTTGCTCATGTCACTATTTCCCGAGCACTTTACAGACATCGTTAAACGCACCGCATTTAACTATTATGAACCGCGTACGGTGCATGAGTCTTCGCTGAGCTATGGCCCCCATGCAGTGGTGGCCGCGCACTTGGGGGAGACGGAAACTTGTGCCGACTTCATGCTACGTGCGAGTCGCTACAACCTGGACTTCACCCCTGTGACCGAATACAGCAACGGACTGCATCTTTCCGCCTATGCCGGTGCCTGGCAAGGACTTGTCGAGGGATTGGCCGGCGTTGATGTGAAAGATGGGCGATTGTCCTTCCGGCCGCAGCTACCTACCCATTGGGACTCCTGCCATTTTACCCTTTACTTTCGTGGACAGCGGCTCAAGGTCTCGATCCTCGGTCGAGGAGAACTCGAAGTCCGGAGAGGGGGATTGAAGCTCGCTACGCGCTTAAACCAGGACGCAAGCATAGGTCTCAAGGAGGATTACATATGATCTCCATTGCCGATTGCTTATCACCTTATGCCGAAGCGCTGAGCGTCTCGTCTTTTCGCAAGTTGCTCATTGGCCAAAGTCTCTCGATGGCCGGCGACGCTATTTGTCTGGCCGCACTGCCAATAGCGCTTATCCGGACCGGCTACGGAGGAGAAGTATTCGGTTTTGTTATGGCGGCAGTCGGGGTAGGGAGCGTGATCGGAGCCCTGGTCGGAGGTTTGCTGGCGGATCGAAAGTCGCCGAAGCAAGTACTGATTTACACCGACACGGCGAGGGGTTTTGCGCAACTGGCTGCGGTGGCGCTGATCGTCTTCGGTGCGCCCTGGTGGTGGCTGGTCTTTGTCTATCTGATATTTGGCATCGGCATAGGGGTTTCCCGTCCGTGCGCTCAGGTACTACTCGTCAATTTGCTGCCCAAGCAAGCACTGGTGGCGGGCAATGGTGCGATGAACTTTGTCGACAACCTGGTCGCTGTGCTGTTTCCCGCGACGCTGGGTGTATTCATCATTTTCTGGGATCCGGTCTGGGGCATATTGATCGATGGTCTGACATTCTTCTGCGCCGCCGTTTATACGGCGATGTTGCCCAATATGAAGCCCCATGAGTTCGAGGAGGAGTTCTCGATCCGAGAAGCGGTCAATGGCATTGCTATCGTTACCGGCAACTCCACGCTTTTGCTGGGCTTCGCGGCCACCCTCGTGGTGAACGTATTGTGTTTCCCGATTTTCCTGGTCGTAGCGCCCTATGCGATCAGCGATCGATTCAACGAAGAAATGTGGGGAGTGTGTCTGGCCGCCTCGGGATTCGGTGCGTGCATTGGATCAATCATCACGGTGCTTGTTTCCGGACATAAACGACTGATTGGACTTGCAGTGACCTGCGGTTTGTTCCTGGCTGGCGCGATGGCCCTTCTCGGCATGGGAAGCTCGTCCTGGATGGCGATACTGGGGGCGACCCTGGTGGGTATTGTCGAAGCGTCCTGGTTGACTGGTTGGGCCACGGCGATGCAGACACTTTCTCCCGAGAAGGACCTTGGCAAAGTGGTGGCGGTCGATACGTTCTTTACCAGTGGCGTGCACCCCTTCATTTATCTCGGTAGCGGAATCGTCGGCGGGATGGTCGGTTATTCCCAGACCCTTTCCCTCACGGCAATTCTCAGTGCCGTAGGCACACTGTTAATTGTTCTGGTGTCCTTTACGCTCATGCCAAGGAGTGCTCAAAATGATCAAATGCAATAATGTGCAAGAGCAGGCCCAAGATCTTTCAGCTCTGATTCTCCAACGTTGGCAGGAGCTTTTAGCGACGGGAGACTTTGTGCTTGGCGAGGAGGTCGCGAAGTTCGAAGCATGGATGTCCGGGCGATGTAACAGAGCCCATGCCATTTCCCTCAACTCAGGCACCGACGCTTTGCTTCTGGCGCTGCGGGCTCTTGAAATAGGGCCAGGCGATGAAGTCATCACCTGCGCAAATACCTTCGTCGCGACGGTGGGGGCAATAGTTGCCGCAGGCGCCAAACCCGTTCTGGCAGATGTGGGCGATGATGAGCTCATCAACGTCGATACCATCGAACCTCTCATGAATGCCCGGACAAAGGCAGTCATACCGGTTTACCTGCGCGGCCGACCATTGAACATTGACGCGATAATTGACTTGTGTCGTTCTCGCGGTGTGGCGGTAATAGAAGACTGCGCCCAGGCTATCGGCACTACCCTTGACGGGCATCAAGTGGGCACTCGTGGCGATGCATCAGCCTTCTCCATGCATCCGCTGAAGACACTCGGTGGCTTGGGAGATGGTGGGGTTCTAGTGACGACCCATCCAAAGATTGCCGAGTATGCCAGGAGGGCACGTAATCACGGGTTGGAAACGCGCAATGAATCAGTGTTGTTCGGAATCAATTCGCGCCTCGATTCGTTGCAGGCGTCAGCCCTCAACATCAAGGCCCAGTATTTAGACCAATGGTTGAAGCGGCGACGGGAAATCGCTGCTTTCTATGATCAGGCCCTTAGCGAGACAGCGACGACAGTAGACCTTGGTGGTGGCAAGCCCGGCGGGTCTTACTATCACTATGTGGTGCAGTCGAAGCACCGAGACAGGTTACAAAGCTATCTGGCTGAAAATGATATCCAGGCGGCTATTCATTATCCAACACCTATTCATTGGCAAGAAGCCTGGTTGAAGAGTCAAGCTCAGGTTGTTTTGCCTAATACCGAGCGCTTGTCCCGAGAAATGCTCACTCTTCCTTGCCACCATCATTTGACAGACAGTGACGTTGAAAAAATCGTAGGTGCGATTAAGCGCTTTGAGCTCATGGAAAGCCAGTGACCTGGAGCGGTTCTTCGAAGCGCTGGATCAGGCGCTGGAGTTACTGCGATGTACTTGCCTGCCGATGTCGTCACGGAGCTGGAAGATTTGGCGGGGAGGTTCAATCAGTTGGGGCTGGGACGTTAGTTGTCCCAGTCGCGAAGTAATGGTTTGAATGCCGTGCTGCAGCGGATGTGTGAGTTGTCTACGTCCCTGTAGGAGCCTGCTCGCGATGACGGCATGTCAGTCGACATCAATTCTGAATGTCCTGCCGCTATCGCGAGCACCCCCCTCCCACAGGGATTCAGGCAGGTCAGATCTACCCAAGGCCACCACCCGGCAGCATACGGGTGCCGGTCAGGCGTTTCGCCGCTACAATGCACGCCTCGACCGTGACAAGCCTGACTAAAAAAACTATGTCTTTGCCCAAACATCACCTGGAATTGCTCAGCCCTGCCCGCGATGTAGCCATCGCCCGCGAGGCTATCCTGCATGGTGCCGATGCCGTTTACATCGGTGGCCCGAGCTTCGGCGCCCGCCACAACGCCTGCAACGAAGTGAGCGATATCGCCCAATTGGTGGAGTTCGCCCGTCGCTACCATGCGCGCGTGTTCACCACCATCAACACGATCCTGCATGACAACGAACTGGAACCGGCCCGCCAGCTGATCCACCAGTTGTACGACGCCGGCGTCGATGCGCTGATCGTCCAGGACCTGGGTGTGATGGAGCTGGACATTCCGCCGATCGAACTGCACGCCAGTACCCAGACGGACATCCGCACGCTGGAGCGGGCGAAGTTCCTCGACCAGGCCGGTTTCTCGCAACTGGTGCTGGCCCGCGAGCTCAACCTCAAAGAGATCCGTGCCATCGCCGACGAAACCGACGCGGCCATCGAGTTCTTTATCCATGGCGCGTTGTGCGTGGCGTTTTCCGGCCAGTGCAACATTTCCCACGCGCAAACCGGGCGCAGCGCGAACCGTGGCGATTGTTCCCAGGCCTGCCGTCTGCCGTACACCCTCAAGGATGAAAAGGGTGGCGTGATCGCTTACGAAAAGCACCTGCTCTCGATGAAGGACAACAACCAGAGCGCCAACATCCGCGCACTGGTCGAGGCCGGCGTGCGTTCGTTCAAGATCGAGGGCCGCTACAAGGACATGGGCTATGTGAAAAACATCACTGCCTACTACCGCCAGCGCCTCGACGCCGTGCTCGAAGACCGCCCGGACCTGGCCCGTGCCTCCAGTGGGCGCACCGCGCACTTCTTCCTGCCCGACCCGGAAAAAACCTTCCACCGTGGCAGCACCGATTACTTCGTCACTGACCGCAAGATCGATATCGGTGCGTTTGACTCGCCGACCTTCACCGGTTTGCCGGTGGGTGTGGTCGAGAAAGTCGCCAAGCGTGACATGCAGGTCGTGACCCATGAGCCGCTGTCCAATGGCGACGGCCTCAACGTGCTGGTCAAGCGTGAAGTGGTGGGTTTCCGCGCCAACATCGCCGAACCGAAAGGCGAGTTCGAGGAGGACGGCGAGAAGCGTTATCGCTATCGCGTCGAGCCCAATGAGATGCCGGAGGGGATGTACAAGCTGCGCCCCAACCATCCGCTGAATCGCAATCTCGATCACAACTGGCAACAGGCGCTGCAAAAGACCTCCGCCGAGCGTCGCGTGGCCTTGCGCTGGGTTGCGCGCCTGCGTGAAGAGCAGCTGGAACTGACAGCTACCAGCGAAGAAGGCATCAGCGCCAGCGTTACCCTGAATGGCCCGTTCGGCGCCGCCAACAAGCCGGAACAGGCGCTGGAGCAATTGCAGGATCTGCTCGGCCAACTGGGCACCACGCAGTACCACGCCATCGACATCAAGCTGGACGCGCCGCAGGCGTACTTCATCCCGAACTCGCAGCTCAAGGCCTTGCGCCGTGAAGTGATCGATGCCTTGACCGAAGCGCGGATCGCCGCCCATCCCCGTGGCAGCCGCAAGGCCGAAACCACTCCGCCGCCGGTGTACCCGGAATCGCACCTGTCGTTCCTGGCCAACGTCTACAACCAGAAGGCCCGCGACTTCTATCACCGCCATGGCGTCAAGCTGATCGACGCGGCCTACGAGGCCCACGAGGAAGCCGGCGAGGTGCCGGTGATGATCACCAAGCACTGCCTGCGGTTCTCCTTCAACCTGTGCCCGAAACAGGCCAAGGGCGTGACCGGCGTGCGCACCAAGGTTGCGCCAATGCAACTGATCCACGGCGATGAAGTGCTGACGTTGAAGTTCGACTGCAAGCCTTGCGAGATGCACATCATCGGCAAGATGAAGGGCCACATCCTCGATATGCCGCAGCCGGGCAGCGTGGTGGGGCACATCAGCCCCGAAGACTTGCTCAAGACCATCCCGCGCGCGCCGCACTGAGTGACCGGTGAGCGCCCCGCAACGGTGCGCTCACCTGTTGTTCAAAACCCGGCGTAGTTGAAGTAGATGTATGCCACGGCAACTGCCAGACCAAACGCTGCCAGGGCTTTTGTATGTGCAGTGGCCTGCAATTCGTTCGACGCTTGTTCATGGGGTTGCGAGTACGCGGTGGCGTTTTGGCGGCGCTGCAGAATGGCCCGCCAGGTGTAACCCAATCCCGTCAGCAGTGAAATGGCCATCAGGCCGAGGATCAGCCAGCGTATGGTTGCCGGCTTTTTAGCGGCGGCCAGGCTGTTCTCGTGTTCACAGGCCGCGCTCCCGAACTCCAGGACAGAAATGGCTTGGTAGACCGTCGAGGGCTGCTGCGCATCATTGTGCGTCGCGGCCATTTGTTCCAGGTCCAGTGCCTGGTACTTCCAGAGAGTCATCGATCCTTCCCGGCAGTAGGTGAACGCAGCAGGGCTGGAAGCGGCGATGATGCACGCGTCGTCGATACCGATTTTTTTCAGGGCTTCCATCGCAGACCGTGTGAAGTCCATTTCGAGGACCGGAATGACGCAGTTGGCAGACACCGCGGCCGACACCAGCAGGCACGCCATGGCGCAGAGGGTTGATGTTTTCAAGGTCGAGACCCCCTCGTTTTTTGCAGGATTTTTGTTGTTAACGCGGAGTCTGGTTGCAAGCTGCTTTTGCTGAAGTCTAGACGCTGGCGACAAACCCGGAGCTAGCGGTCGACATTATTCACAGGAGTCGGCGACGGCTTTTTCAGCCCGTTTGAATTCCTGTTTGACATCGGTGGGGATGCGTTGCTTCTTGAGTTCCTGACCGAGGAAGGGTTGCTCGCCCCGGGACTGGACCTCGGCGTCCTCGGCGGTTATCTGCGCTTCGATAGTCGCGGAGTGCTTGTCGATGACGGCATCGACCTCGGCTTCATTCCTGGCGGTATCGAGTGCCAGGACCAACTGGCCTGCCTCGGCTTTTTCGGCTTCGGCATAGGCTTCGACCGTCAACCCGGAGGCCAGCGCCCGCGCCTGGATTTGCAGCCTGTCGAGATGCTCCCGGGCGGTCTTGCAGACCGCTTCCTGTCGCTGACTCTGGATGTGATCCCAGGTGTTCAATCCATAAATCGCCGCCCCGACCACCAGGAGGGTTGCAGCGGTACCCATTAATTTGCCTTTCACATTTGGCGCCCTCAGATTGCAAGGGGAAGGGTGTTGCGCTGACGATTCCTGATTCCATTCGAGAAAAGCGTAGCAGACCTGGTCGGGCTGAATGTGTGCCGACCGTTCGCCGCGATTCGGCTCAACACTAAGCATCTGTTTTAAAAAACAAAATATTGTGTTGGGGCTTCCCAGACGAGGCAAAAGTTGGTAAATTTGCGCCCACTCTTGCACAGGCCCTCACGGAGCCTCTCGCGCAAGCAGGCAACAGGTCTTGTTGCCACTCAAGTAAGCGAGTGCCAGGCACTCATCGCAACAGATACAGGGGCGTCGCCAAGCGGTAAGGCAGCAGGTTTTGATCCTGCCATGCGTTGGTTCGAATCCAGCCGCCCCTGCCATTTTCTTCCTGCATAATCAGATAACACTTCGTCGGCGGTTCTGATTCGCTGATTCGCTGGTTTTTTGCGTCCGTTGTCCATTTCCCTGATGTTCCCTTGCCAGTCAGCGTCCAGCCAAGGCTCACGGGTGTCCTTTCGGCGCGTTTCATCAAGACTTTTCAGCTGATCTGGCCATCCGTCACTGAACCAGCGCAGCGCTGTAGTTGTTTCTACATAGCGCTTACACTGATGATCCCCGCCGTTTCCTAACTTCAAAGTCAAGAAAAGGACGCCTCACATGAAAGTCAGTGCACGCAACGTATTCAAAGGCAAAGTCAGTCAGGTCCAGCCAGGCGCGGTCAACGCCGAAGTGGTTCTGACCCTGGCGGGCGGAGAGCAACTGGTTGCCGTCGTCACCATGGAAAGCATCAAGAGCCTCGGCATCGCCGTCGGCAAAGAAGCCGTCGCGCTGATCAAGGCGCCGTGGGTGATGTTGATGACCGAATCGAGCGACATTCGCCTGTCGGCGCGTAACTGCCTGGAAGGCAAGGTACTGAGCGTTACCGATGGTGCGGTCAACGCAGAGGTGGTCATCGAGCTGGCCGGCGGTTCGAAGGTCTATTCGATCGTCACCCGCGATGCTGTGGCAGAGCTGGGTCTGGCAACCGGCGTCAGCGCCACGGCCGTGATCAAGGCTTCCCACATCATCCTGGGCGTTCCGGCCTGATCAGACACAAGCATTGCTTACTGATCCCCGTGATCGATTTCCTGATGGATCACGGGGATTTTTCGTTTTCGGCTCCCAATCATCACTACCGAAACCGTTGTGGAATGGCCTCGGCGAACGGGTACATGGAAAAGTACGGCCTTGCCTCGTCGATCACCCGTTTGACCGAGGGCCACTGGATCAACCTGTCGAAATAAGCACTCAAGCGATGATGATCGTCGGGAAACGGCACGAGGGTGCTGGCATAGAACAGCGCCGGGGCAGCGGCACAGTCGGCCATGCTGAACGCCGGGCTGGCGGCCCAGGCGTTTGCGCTCAACTGATGTTCAAGCATGCCGTACGCCGTTGTCAGCGCGGCGCGTTCGCGGGTCAGGTCGCCGTTGGAGGCGTTCATTCGGTCAGCGACGATCTTCTGCATCGGTACCTGGACGTGCAGGTCGAAAAAACGATCCCACAGGCGTACTTCCAGCGCGGCATCCCAATCTTCAGGAATCAGGCACAGGTGGCCGGCCTGGTGGTGGTCCAGGTACTCGATGATCACACTCGACTCGGCTACGTTCCGTTGGCGGTCGTGATCGCGGATCACCGGAAATTTGCAGAGTGGCCAAAGTGCTTGCAGCTCAGCCCGGTCAGCCTCGTTGCCCAGGTCGATGATCCTTTTTTCAAACTCGATATCCAGTTCATAGAGAGCGATCAGCGCTTTGTGGCAGAACGACGAGAGCGGATGGAAATAAAGAGTCAGCGGCATGTTCCTTTCCTTGGTGAAGGGGGAGGCCCGTGCAGTATCGACCCAGGTTCGCTTCGGTGCGAGGCGGTTCGTCAGGTGGCTGTGATCTCGGTGGCGATTGCCATTCCCCGCGCAAACTGGTTTAAGGGCAAAAGACTGGCTTGCCCAAGGCTTTCAACTTGCGTAAACAGTGCAGGCGCCGAATGATCGGCGCCAGGGGATACAGGTTTCCAGGTCGGGAGTGACAGGTATCAAAGCGTTATTTCACAGGTTCGTCGACAGGACGAAGCGAGGCGAGCGTTGGTAGAGCGACGTCAGTTCAGCGGAGCGATGAAAGGCAAGAACCTTCGCTTCCTCAAGGAGCATGAAGGCCAATCCGTTCTGCAGGCGCGTGCAGGTTTCCTGTTGCTCGAGCATTTCTCGCTGCCGGCGTTTACCCAGGCGCTGGATACGGTCGTGACGGCCAACCTGTTGCGGCCGGAGCTGTTTTCAACGAAAACCTTCGGCCTGAAGGACGCAGAGGTGATCAGCGATCTGGGGCTGGTCATCCGTCCCGACGCCTGCCTGAGCCATGCCGAGATACAGAACCTGGACCTGCTGGTGGTCTGTGGCGGATACCGCACCCATCTGCACGCCGACGAGGCATTGATCAACCTGCTGCAAGACGCGGCGCAGCAGGGCGTTACCCTGGCTGGCGTGTGGAACGGCGCGTGGTTTCTCGGACGCGCCGGTTTGCTCGAGGGTTATCGCTGTGCGATTCACCCGGAACACCGCCCGGCACTGGCGGAAATTGCCAAGCTGACCCAGGTGACCAGCGAAGCCTACGTGGTGGATCGTGACCGCCTGACAGCGTCGAGCCCGACGGGTACTTTCTATATGGCCCTGGAGTGGATCAGGGGGCTGTACGACAAGGCGCTGACCGATGGCATCGAAGACATTCTGGCGTTTGAAGCCTCACGCTACCGGCGCATCAAGCCGTCGCTGAATGTCTCGGTCAGTGGTCCGCTCAGAGAGGTGGTCAACCTGATGGACGCCAATCTGGAGGAACCGCTGGAAATGGAAACGCTCTGCCTCTACGCAGGGCGCTCTCGCCGGCAGATCGAGCGTCTGTTCAAGGAGCAGTTGGGCACCACGCCGCAACGCTATTACATGGACCTGCGCATCACCGAAGCGCGGCGCTTGCTGCAGCACACCACGCTGACCATCGTCGAGGTCTCGGTCGCCTGTGGTTTCGTTTCTCCCAGCCATTTCAGCAAGTGCTACAGCTCTTATTTTGGCTATCGGCCGTCCAGGGAAACCAGGCTGGTGAAGTAGGCCGCCGATCAACGCCGGCCTCGCCGTCGACCTGCCGCACGATGTCGGCATGGTAAGAGTCACGCCTGTTCATCCGACAGCGGCCACATGCGCTGTCGGATGTGATGCCGGCCGGCGTCACCCTGATTTCCGCTGCGAGCTGTTCGGGTTAGAGTGCAAATTCTGGCCTGATTGTCAGGCATGCCACGTTTAGGGTCATTGCGCCATGCACCAGATCGGACTGATTGTTTACCCCGGTTTTCAGGTTCTGGGGCTGGCCATGTGTGCCGCCTTCGAGTTGGCCAACAACGCCGCAGATGAGCCGTTGTACAGCATTGCCTTATTGTCCGAGCCGGGTGGCCTGGTGCAGACGTCCGCCGGTTTCGGTGTGCAGACCGAAGCGTTCGACCAGCGTTCGTTCGATACGCTGCTGGTCATGGGCGACAACCTGATCCGCCCGACCACACCGGGCATGTTGGCGTTTTTGCGCCGCGCCAGTCACGGCACCCGGCGTCTGGGCTCGATTTGCACGGGGGCGAATGCATTGGCGGAGGCCGGTTTGCTCGACGGTCGGCGGGCGACGACCCACTGGGCGCATGTACCGGCCTTTCGCAAGGCGTACCCGAACGTGAAGGTCGAGGAAGACCGGATCTTCATCAACGATGGCCACCTGTGGACGGCGGCGGGCATGAGCGCGTGCGTGGACCTGGCGTTGGCGCTGGTGGAGATGGATCTGGGCGCCGAGGTTGCCCGCAAGGTGGCGCGGCAATTGGTGGTGTACCACCGGCGTTCCGGCGGGCAGTCGCAGTTTTCGGTGATGCTGGAACTGGCCCCCAGGACCGACCGGATACAGGCCGCGCTGAACTACGCCAAGCAGAATCTCAAGTCGGCGCTGACGGTCGAGGAACTGGCCAGCGCGGCCAATCTCAGCCCCCGGCAATTCAGCCGGGTGTTTCATGCCGAAACCGGCCAGTCTCCGGCCAAGGCCATCGAAAACCTGCGGGTCGAGTCGGCCCGGTTGATGATGGAAAGCGGGCGGCACTCCATCGATGCAGTGGCGACAGCCACTGGTTTTGGTGATCGGGAACGTATGCGCCGCGCTTTTATACGTGCTTTCGGACAGCCGCCGCAGGTGATTCAGCGTGCCAGTCGGGGGTGATCTTCGTGATGTCCTAAAAGGTGGTGCATACGACATTCATGCCTTTATATTATTGTCGTAATCTTTATCTCGTTGAAACCTTTCCTTCAGTGAGATCACCGCCATGAGCCTCGTCAAAGCCGCCGCCGTACAAATCAGCCCCGTTCTTTACAGCCGAGAAGGCACCGTCGACAAAGTGGTGCAGAAGATTCTCGAACTCGGCGAACAGGGCGTGCAATTCGCTGTGTTTCCGGAAACCGTCGTGCCGTACTACCCGTACTTTTCCTACGTGCAGTCGCCGTTCGAAATGGCCGCCGAGCACCTCAAGCTGCTGGATCAGGCGGTCACCGTGCCCTCAGCTGCCACCGATGCCATCGGCGCTGCGGCCAGGCAAGCCGGCATGGTCGTGTCCATTGGCGTCAACGAGCGCGATGGCGGCACGCTGTACAACACGCAGTTGTTGTTCGATGCCGACGGCTCGCTGATCCAGCGTCGTCGCAAGATTTCCCCGACCTACCACGAACGCATGATCTGGGGCATGGGCGACGGCTCCGGCCTGCGGGCCGTCGACAGCGCGGTAGGGCGCATCGGTCAATTGGCCTGCTGGGAGCATTACAACCCGCTGGCCCGTTATGCCTTGATGGCCGATGGCGAGCAGATCCATGCGGCGATGTACCCGGGGTCGTTTGCCGGTCCCCTGTTCGCCGCGCAAATGGAAGTCAGCATTCGCCAGCATGCCCTGGAGGCAGCGTGCTTCGTGGTCAACTCCACGGCATGGTTGTACCCCGAGCAACAGGCGCAGATCATGGCCGATACCGGTTGCGCCATCGGCCCGATCTCCGGCGGTTGCTATACCGCGATCATCAGCCCGGATGGCACGGTGCTGGGCTCGTTGCTGGAAGGTGAGGGCGAGGTGATTGCCGACCTCGACATGAGCCTGATCGACAAGCGCAAACGCGTGATGGATTCGCGCGGCCACTACAGCCGCCCGGAACTGCTGAGCCTGTTGATTGATCGCACACCTCAAGCCCATGTGCACGAGCGTAGTGCGCATCCGAAGCTGGCCGAAGAGACCGGGCTGGAGGAACTGATTCGTTAGTTTCGGCACGGTCCCCTGTAGGAGCCGGCTTGCCGGCGATGGACTCAAGTGCGCTGCGTTTGCCCAGTTCACCCGCGTTATCGTTAACGACCATCGCCGGCAAGCCGGCTCCTACAGGTATTGCGTTACTTTTTTTGTCCGCGTTGCAGGTTTCGTTTCAGCGCCGCCAGAAGAAACGGGTCAGCAGCGCATCGATGCTGAGCTTGCCGGCACCCGACAGCAGCAGCGGTGTGAAGGCCACAAGGTAGATCAATGGCAGTTTGAAGTTGCCGTAACCCTTGTTGCTGATGGCATAGCCCTGGGCAAGTTCACTCAGGGTGTGCCAGTCGGCGGGCCAATGGATGGCGGCAGTTGCGACGAGGGTCACGACCATCAGGCTCAACGCCGAAAAACGCGTGCCCAGGCCCAGCAGCAAAGTCATGGAAAAGATCAGTTCGGCCCACATCGACAGCTCCCAGTTCAGCGTCGCGGGAATGTGGTCGAACGGAAAC
Organism: Pseudomonas sp. WT-JTC; assembly: GCF_056711565.1. Classification (NCBI taxonomy): domain Bacteria; kingdom Pseudomonadati; phylum Pseudomonadota; class Gammaproteobacteria; order Pseudomonadales; family Pseudomonadaceae; genus Pseudomonas; species Pseudomonas sp. WT-JTC. Next base: position 3,964,901 of record NZ_CM160042.1, on the reverse strand, counting down.
GGGAAGCGGTTCTGGATATCGGCGAACCAGTTCTGGCCGTTGAATTTCTCAAGGCCCGACTCGAAGAATTCCCAGGCGAGGAACACTCGCAACGCCAGGGGGGCAACCCAGTCGCCGGTACGGTCGAGGTTCAGGTGCAGGCCTTTGACGGCCGAAGAAATGGAGGTGCTCATGGACGTTGATCTCTTTCAGGTCAGGGAGGCGGGGCAACGGCATGCCCCGTGAGTTGAGCGCATTGATCGGCGTGGCCGATCGGCAGGCGTATTTCATCAATGGGGTGTATCTGCGGTGTGTCGTTGTGGCGGGGTTTTGAGTGCGGGGTGTGTCGGGGGCGGGGCTGTATACATTGAGATACGTAACCACGGGATTTTTCATCCAGTGCACAACCAGGGTGGGAGCGGGCTTGCTCGCGAATAGCGCCAGGTCAGTCAAATGGATGCTGCCTGACACTCCGCTATCGCGAGCAAGCTCGCTCCTACAGGGAATTTGCTATACATTTTCCGGCCGCCCATTGCATGGTGTAACCGCTTCATGTCTCTTGCGCTCGAACGTCTAGTCGCTGGCACGCCCATCCCTTTCGCCGGTAATCGTGTCACTGTCGTCAGCCCCGAACTGGCGCAGCGCTTCCAGCCCGGTGACCACCTGCTGGTGGAGCAGGTCAGCGGCGAGTTGCTGCTGATCCCGGTGGCGGACCAGCAAGCGGCCAGCGTCGCGATCGAGCGTGCCGAAGCGGCGTTTACCGCGCTGTCGGCCGTGTCTGATCAAGCGATCAGCGCCTTCTTCGACCTGTTTGCCCAGCGCCTGGAAACCCCTGAATGCTGGGCGTTGATCGAAGCCGCCAACCTGGCCGACATCGAACGGGCCAAGGCGCGCGGTCGCTCGACCACCCGGTTGCTCGCCGATGAGCGCATGCGTCGCGACATGATCGCCGGCCTGCGCGCCTGGCGTGATGCAGCGGCCAGCCGTGGCAAGGTGATCAGCTGTGTGGAGCACGATGGCTGGAAAGTCGAGCAAGTGGTCTCGCCGTTGGGCATCGTCGCGTTCGTCTTCGAAGGCCGGCCGAATGTGTTTGCCGATGCCGCCGGTGTGTTGCGCACCGGCAACACCGCTGTGCTGCGCATCGGCAGTGATGCGTTGGGCACGGCCCAGGCGATCGTCACCCATGCGCTGAACCCAGCGCTGAGCGATGCCGGCCTGCCGGCCGGTGCCGTGTCGCTGGTGGAAAGTGTCAACCACGCCGCCGGTTGGGCGATGTTCGCGGACCGGCGCCTGTCATTGGCGGTGGCCCGCGGTTCGGGTCGCGCCGTCAGCCAGTTGGGCAGCATCGCGCAGCAGGCCGGCACGGCGGTCAGCCTGCACGGCACCGGTGGCGCCTGGCTGATCGCCCATGCCGATGCCGACGCCCAGCGCTTTGCCGCGGTGGTGCGCAACTCCCTGGACCGCAAGGTCTGCAACACCCTGAACGTCTGCCTGATTCACCGCGACCGCGCCGCTGAACTGGTGCCGCTGTTCCTCGATGCACTCAAGCAGGCCGGCACCGCACGGGGCCAGGGTTGCAAGCTGCACATCGTTGAAGGCTGCGAGTCGTACCTGCCGCCAGACTGGCTGGCGGCAACGGTCAAGGTGTACCGCGCCGAAGGCTATCAGACCGAGGCGCAGGCCGAACCGTTGCCGGAAGCTCAATTGGGTCGTGAATGGGAGTGGGAGGAAACCCCGGAAGTCAGCCTGAAAATCGTTGATGACCTGGACAGCGCCATTGCCTTGTTCAACCGCTACAGCCCGCAATTCACGGTGTCATTGATCAGTGAAAGTGCAGAGGCGCAGGAACACTTCTACAACGCGGTCAACGCGCCTTTTGTCGGTAATGGCATCACTCGTTGGGTCGACGGCCAGTACGCGTTGAACAAGCCGGAACTGGGTCTTTCGAACTGGGAGAGCGGGCGCCTGTTTGCTCGCAGTGCGATTCTCTCGGGCGATGGTGTGTTCACCATTCGTAGCCGCATGACCCAGATCGACCTGGGCGTCAAACGCTGAGCCGGAACAATCAGTGACCGCTGCAAGGGCGGTCACTTTCTTCAACGATCGGCGGCGCTGATCAAGCGGCCTTGATCACTTTGGCCGATACGGCACAAGTGCCTGGGTATTCGACCAGCGACAGGAAGCTTCGGCTGTCGGCATCCAGCGCGTCGATCGAACCGGTCTCGATGTCGTACACCCAGCCATGCAGGTTCAACAGGCCTTTTTCCTGGGCCAGTCGCACGCTCGGGTGTGTCTGGATGTTGGCCAGTTGGGCGATGACGTTTTCCCGAACCATCGAACTGACCTTGGCCGCTTCACTGGCGTGTGGCCGGGCTTCGTTGATCACTTTCGCCGACTCGGCGTGTTGCAGCCAGCCGCTGACGGCGGGCAGGTGGTCCATGCATTTGCACTTGGCCACCGCCGTCATGGCACCGCAGTCCGAATGGCCGCAAATCACGATATCGGTCACGCCGAGCACAGCGACGGCATATTCGACCGTGGCCGACACACCACCCGGATGCGGGCTGTAGGACGGCACGATGTTGCCGGCGTTACGGATCACGAACAGTTCACCGGGCTCTTGCTGGGTCAGCAGTTCCGGCACGACACGGCTGTCGGAACAGGTGATGAACAGCGTGCCTGGATGTTGGGTGGTGGCCAGGTGTTTGAACAGGTCGGTGCGTTGCGGAAAGGCTTCTTTCTGGAACTTCAAGAAACCGTCGATGAGCGCTTGCATGATCGCTTCCTCATGGCTGGGCAGGGTTCGGCCCGCACGGGGCGTGCGGGCCGCTATCAACTTAGAAAGGACGCAGGGGCAGGAACTTGCCGTCGAGGGTGATGACTGCGCGGGAGCCGCCTTCCGGGTCTTCTACTTTTTTCATGTCGAGCTTGAAGTTGATCGCGCTGATGATGCCGTCGCCGAACTGCTCATGAACCAGGGCTTTGAGGGTGGTGCCGTAGATCTGGATCATTTCGTAGAAGCGGTAGATGGTCGGGTCGGTCGGCACACCCGAGAGGCTGCCGCGCAGCGGGATGATCTGCAGCCGGGCCACGGCGTCGGCGTCCAGTTCAAGTTTGTCGCCGACTACTTTGGCCGCGCTTTCCGGCAGCGGATGTTGACCGAGCAGGGCGGCGGTGACGTAGGCCAGGCTCAATCCGGTGCCGTCGGCCAGGTCCTGCCACGACAGGTTTTTGCGCGCCTTGGCGTCAAGGACAGAAGTGGTCAGGGCCAGGCTTGGGTCGTTGTAGGCATGGGACTGTTGCATGGTGATTCTCCTATCGGAAGGGATGTTGCTTGGGTGTGGGGCCATCTTCTGCCGATCCATCCATAGCGTCCAAGACCGATATACAATGCTAGCCATAAGTACTGCCTATAGATGGAGAATCCCATGTTGCTTCGACATTTGCGTTACCTGCTGGCGGTGGCCGACCACGGTGGTTTCACGCGCGCTGCCGAAGTGCTGCATGTGTCCCAGCCGACCTTGTCGCAGCAGATCCGCCAACTGGAAGACTCCCTGGGCGTGAGCCTGTTCGACCGCACCTCGCGCACGGTCAAGCCGACCGATGCCGGCCAGGCTTACATTGAATGCGCGCGGCGGGTATTGGTGGAGCTGGAAGCGGGCAAGCGTGCGTTGCACGACGTGAAGGATTTGTCCCGCGGGACCTTGCGCCTGGCCATGACGCCGACCTTCATGGCCTATCTGGTAGGGCCGCTGGTGCGCGACTACGTGGCGCGTTACCCGAACATCCACCTGGAGATTTTCGAGTTGTCGATGGACGGGATCGAGGCCGGGCTGGCGGATGATTCGCTGGATATCGCGATTGCGTTCGATCAGGTGAGAAGCACCGACATCGAATCGATCCCGGCCTTTACCGAAACCCTGGGGTTGATGGTCGGGCGCGATCATCCGCTTTACGAACATCAGGACCCGTTGTCTGCTGCAGAGGTGGCTCAGCTTGAGTTTGCGCTGCTGACCCCGGACTACATCACCCGTACGTGCATCGACGAGTATTTCGCTCAGGTGCAGATCACGCCCAAAGTGGCGATTGAAGTGAACTCGGTCAACACGCTGCTGGAAGTCATCCGGCATTCCTCCATCGCCACCATCCTGCCGGAACCCATCGCCACGCAGGATCGGGCATTGCGCAAACTGTCGATGCTGGGCGCAGCACCTGAGCGCGGGGCCGCGTTGCTTCGGCGCAAGAACAACTACCACAGTGCGGCGTCACTGGCGTTTGTGGATCTGGTGTTGGGGGCTGATTTTTCCTAACGACGACTAAACCCTGTAGGAGCCGGCTTGCCGGCGATGGACTCAAGTGCGCCGCTTTTATCCGGGTTACACGCGTTATCGTTAACGACTATCGCTGGCAAGCCAGCTCCTACAAGAGGGCGTGTCCTGGACGAAAAAAAGGCCTGCTCTTTTTGGGAGCAGGCCTTTTTATTTATAAGTCAGTAATGACTCATTTCAATCAGTAGAACCGGTCAATCACCCGAACTTCGTTCTGATTCTGCATCGAGGCCCAGGCCTGTTTCAGAGTTTGCAGAACACTACCGATGAAGTCCTTGTCGGCTGCGGCTTTCTTGCCGACATAGCCCTGGCCGCGACGGTACATCTTCAGTCGGGCGAGCAGGTTCTGGTTGTTCTGGTCGAACTCTGCTTCATGGGCGTGCGGCGACAGGCAGTCGATATGCACCTGGCCACACTTGCTGATCCAGAGAATATGGCTGTCGTGGCTGTCTTTTTTTGCCGCGAACATACGAGCCAGTTCATCGATAGTTGGTTGATTGTTCAGATTCATCATAAAGCCCCTTGACCAATTGGTGATCTTTCAAAGTTGATTCGCTAATACAGGTAGCCCATCGGTTAGTTGATCCCTGGCACCGAAACCAGGACGTCAGCGTTCGACCGCCTTATCGGGCGGGGTCCTGCGTCTGTTGCATGTAGTCGTGTTGAATAACTGCTACGCAATAGCGTCACAACGAAGAGAAGCGGCGAAAACCTTAAGGCCACTGCCGACGTTTTCAGGGTCGACCACAAGCTTCATGAGGATTGCTCGCCAAGACTTCTCGCCCTTGTACTGGACGTTCAGGCCAGGTCAGCTTCTTCAATCTGCCTTGTGGGCAGCGTGTATCCGGGAAAAACAGCTCGGCGGTCAGACGAGCTTGCTCAAACGTGTTGCCTGTACTCCCGATCGGGGAGACGTCTGCATCATGCAAGGGCAAATCGGAGGCGTCAACGGTTTTGTAGTGATTATTTTTAGTCACTACATATTGTCCTACAAAGCCGTTGGGAATTAGCACGGGGAGTCGAGTGTGTGCCGGTCAGGGCGACTGGGGCGGACACTGAAAGCGGTAAAAAGTGCAGGGATGGCGGTCAACCACCTGCTGATGCAAGGTGAGCCCGCCAATGTCGAGCCCTGGCATGACGGCTGCCCAGAACAGCCGTGCCGGCTGATTGGCCTCGATATGGAAAATCTGCCATTGACCGGGGAATTGACTCAAGAGGGTGGACACGACAAACCGGGCGGCACCCTGGCCACGAAAGCGTCGGCTGACGAACAGATAACCGATGTTGTATTCGGCGCCGGGAAGATGGGTCTGGTTATCCACGGTCACGAAGCCGGCCAGTTCTGCGTCGACCTTGATCAGGAAGGGGCGGGTGGCCGGGTTTCGCCAGTAGTCCGACATCGGCTGGATGTTGAAGAAACCGTAGTCACCCAGTTTCAGCGGTAACCATTCGCTGAAATCGTAGGTATAGAACTGCATCAGGTTTTCGATGGTTTCCAGCTCATCGCGCTGGGCGGCGTGCAGTTCTATCGAAGACATGTGAAGCGGCTCCTGACAGATCACGGGACAGGGTTGATTATGACCGGCGCCACAGGGTTCTGTGTCAGGTTTGAGTTTTGCCGGCCGGTTTTGCCCTGCGTTGGGTGCCGCCCGGCTTGCGCTGGGTGCTCTTGCGTTTCTTTTTCCATGGGGCTGCGGCGCGCCCGGCGGGCGGTGGACCGCTGATGGTCAGGCTCAGCCCGGAGCAGCGACTGACCTGTTTGCTCATCCACGCCGCCTGTTTGGTGACGAACTCTTCCAGGCTCATTTCCCCGCTTTGCACCATGTCCAGGGCCTGTTCCCAGATCGCCGTGGTGCCCGGATCGGCGATGGCCCGGGGCACGGCGTCGATCAGGCTGAACGCGGCCGGTGTAGCGGCCAGGGCCTTGCCGTTCTTGACCAGATAACCACGGTCGAGCAGGCCCTGGATGATCGACGCGCGGGTCGCTTCGGTGCCGATGCCGGTGGTGTCCTTGAGCTTTTGCTTGAGCAGCGGGTCTTCCACCAGTTTGGCGACATTCTTCATGGCCTTGATCAGGTCGCCTTCGGTAAACGGTTTCGGCGGTTGCGTCCAGAGGTCCTTGAGTTGCACGCCGGCCACTGCGCAATCGATGCCTTCGGCCAGGTTGGGCAGTGTCTGCGGCGCGGGAGCTTCGCGGGCCCTGGCCGGCGCCAGCGCTTCGGGCAGGGCGCGTTTCCAACCCGGCTCGATGATCTGCTTGCCCACTGCGCGCAGGGCTTCGCCGGCACAATCGAAGTCGGCCTGGGTGCGGTCGTATTCGTGATTGGGCAGGAACTGCGCCAGATAGCGGGCGCGGATCAGGGTGTAGACCGCACGCTGCTTGCCCGCCAGCTTGTCGAGGTTCTTCGCCGCAGCGGTGGGGATGATGCCGTGGTGAGCGCTGACCTTGGCATCGTTCCAGGCCCGTGAGCGCCGTTGCGGATCGAGGTGATCGTGCAAGGCGTTCAACGCCGGATCGGCCTGGCGCAATGCAGCCAGGATGGCCGGTGCCTCTCTGTGCTGACTGAGGGGCAGGTAGCCGCAATCACTGCGCGGATAGGTGATGACTTTGTAGGTCTCGTACAGCGCCTGGGCGATGTCCAGGGTTTCCTGGGCGCCGAGGCCGAGCTTCTTCGAACAGACCTCCTGCAGGGTGCCCAGATCGAACGGCAGCGGGGCCACTTCGCGCATCCGCTCGGTGCGCAGCTTGATCACCCGCGCACTGGCCGCGCCACTCATGGCGGCCGCCGCTTGTTGTGCCAGCGCCTGATTCAGGCAGCGGTCCTGATCGTCACAAACCGCGGATGCCGCGCGCCATTGCGCCGTGAACGCGGTGCCATTGTGCAGCAGCTGCACATCGATGGCCCAATAGGGGACGGGCACAAAGTCGGCGATGCTGCGATCGCGATCCACCACCAGGCGCAAGGTCGGCGTTTGCACCCGGCCGACCGGCAACACGCCTTGATAGCCGGACTGGCGCCCCAGCAGGGTGAACAGCCGGCTCATGTTCATGCCGATCAGCCAGTCGGCCCGGGAACGCCCCAGGGCCGAGTGATAGAGGCTGAAGGTTTCGTTCCCCGGTTTAAGTGCCGCGAGGGCCCTGCGGATTGACGCATCGTCCAGCGCCGACAACCAGAGGCGGCGGATCGGTCCGCGATAGCGGCAATGCTCCACCAGTTCCCGGGCGATCATCTCGCCCTCGCGGTCGGCGTCCGTGGCAATGATCAGTTCGGAAGCTTCACCGAGCAGGCGCTTGACCGCCTTGTACTGGCTGGCGGTGCGCGGCTTGACGGTCATTTTCCACTTTTCCGGAATGATCGGCAGGTCGGCCAGCACCCAGCGCTTGTAGCGTGCGTCGTAGGCATCCGGCGGTGCGGTTTCCAGCAGGTGGCCGATGCACCAGGTCACCGTGACGTCTGTTCCCAGCCAGCAGCCATCGCCCCGGCGTTTAGCGCCGAGGACCGCCGCAATGTCTTTGGCCTGGGAAGGTTTTTCACAGAGGTACAGCCGCATAACCACCATCGTCGATCTATGTGCCAGAGGTGCACAGAATGGCGGTTGATGGACGATCGGGCAATCTTTATCTGTATGGATGTACAGTTTTGTGTGTCGCGACGACTGCCTTGCTCCCGTTCGGCTGCGAAGCAGTTGCATGGGTGAAACTTGGGTTATACCTGATAAATCGTGGTCTCAGGTTTTGGGGTTGCTGCGCAGCCCATCGCGGGCAAGTCACGCTCCCACATTGATTTGCAGGTCCATCACCGTCATGAGGAACGTATTCCATGAAAAGCTCCGGTCCTAGTCCTGTCATCACCATCGCCGAGCAGCCCGGCTGTCTTTTGGTGAAGTTCCACGGAATCCAGGTGGCCGCATCCTCGCGCGCGCTGGTGTTGCTGGAGGCCAATTACCCGCCGGTGTACTACGTGCCGCGAGAGGACATCGACGAGAAGTATTTCGCCCGCACTGATCACACCAGTTATTGCCCGTACAAGGGTGATGCCAGTTATTTCAATTTGCAGGTCCCGGGTCATGAGGGCGCCAACGCGGTGTGGAGCTACGAGAATCCCAAGGTCTCCGTCAGGCAGATTCAGGAGTACATGGCTTTCTATCCGGATCAAGTGAAATTCGAGGTCATCGAACTCGACGAGTGATTGTCGTTTTCGCTGCGACAAAGAAGCCACGATCTACTGGCCTCCTGTGGGAGCGAGCAAGCTCGCTCCCCCCCCTCAGGTTGTTACTGGCTAGTCTCAGTTTTTGTCGAGATCCACGTTACGGGTCTCACGCAGGAAAATCATCCCCACCACCAGGCTCACCCCGGTGATCACCACCGGATACCACAGCCCGTAGAAGATGTCCCCGGTGTATACCACCAACGCGAACGACACCGTCGGGAGGAACCCGCCGAACCAGCCGTTGCCGATGTGGTAGGGCAGGGACATCGAGGTGTAGCGGATGCGGGTCGGGAACAGTTCGACCATCAACGCCGCCAGCGGGCCGTAACACATCGCGGAGATGATGATCAGCGCAACGATCAGCGCGACTATCATCGGCTTGTTGATCTGCTGCATGTCCGCCTGTTGCGGGTAACCGGCGAGGGTCACGGCACCGCGCAGGGCGGCTTCGTCGAAACCATCGATCTTCACGTCACCGACGCTCACCTGCACGCCACTGCCGGCCGGTGCGACAGCACTGCTGTACGGCAAGCCCTGCTTGACCAGGAAGGTCTTGACCTTGTCGCACGGGCTGTCGAATTTCGCCTTGCCCACCGGGTCGAACTGGAAGGTGCAGGTGGCCGGGTCGGCCATCACGGTGATCGGTGCCTGGCGGCTGGCCTGGTCGATGGCCGGGTTGGCGTAGTGGGCCAGGGTCTTGAAGATCGGGAAGTACAGCGCGGTGGCCAGCAGCAGGCCGATCATCAGCACCGGTTTACGCCCGACCTTGTCCGACAGCCAGCCAAAGAAAATGAAGAAGGGGGCGCCGATGGTCACGCTGACAATCAGCAAGCCGTTGGCCACCGCCGGGTCCATTTTCAGGAACTGGGTGAGGAAAAACAGCACGTAAAATTGCGCGGCGTAGAAGGTCACCGCTTGCCCGGCATTGATGCTGAACAGGGCGATCAGCACCACTTTGAGGTTTTCCCACTTGCCGAAGGAGTCGCGAATCGGCTGTTTGCACAGCTTGCCTTCCTCTTTCATTTTCACGAAGGCCGGCGATTCGTGCAGGCTCAGGCGAATCCAGGTCGAGATGCCCAGCAGCACGATGGAAAACAGGAACGGAATGCGCCAGCCCCAGACTTCGAACTGATCGCCGGTGAAGTAGCGGCAGCCCAGCACCACCAGCAGCGAGAGCAGCAGGCCCAGGGTCGCGGTGGATTGAATCCAGCTGGTGTGGAAGCCACGCTTGCCGATGGGCGCGTGCTCGGCGACATAAGTCGCGGCGCCGCCGTATTCACCGCCCAGGGCCAGGCCCTGGAGCATGCGCAACACCACCAGGATGATCGGCGCGGCGATGCCGATGCTGGCGTAGGTCGGCAGCAGCCCGACACAGAACGTCGCCAGGCCCATGAGGACGATGGTGGCGAGAAAGGTGTACTTGCGTCCGATCATGTCCCCCAATCGACCGAACACCAACGCGCCGAACGGCCGCACGATGAAGCCGGCGGCGAAGGCCATCAGCGCAAAGATGAACGCCGTGGTGTCGTTGACCCCGGCAAAAAACTGCTTGCTGATCACCGCCGCGAGGGCGCCATAGAGGAAAAAGTCGTACCACTCGAAGACCGTCCCGAGGGACGAGGCGAAGATGACTTTCTGGGTTTCCTGACTGGTCCCCGCGCTACGCACGGCTTCCAGGGATTGAACGTGTTCTGACATACCGGTATCCCTCACAGTGATTGTTTTTGTTGTTCCACTGTCGGCGCCGGCCTTGTGGGCGGGTGCCGCTACTGCGATGTATCAGGTGTATCCGCTACCTGTAGGAGCGAGCCTGCTCGCGATGGTCGTCAACGATAACGCTGTAAACCTGACACCCACGTGCGCTCTCAGGTTCATCGCGAGCAAGCTCGCTCCTACAGGGGGGGCGTAAGGATTCAGGGGTGTGCGATCAGTTCCATTGTCGGTGTGATGCTCCTTGTGGCGGGGTTGAGGATCAATTGTGCAGCCTTCTCGGCAATCATCAGCGTCGGCGAGCAGGTGTTGCCCGAGGTGATGCGCGGCATGATCGAGGCATCGGCAATGCGCAGGCCGGGGATGCCATGGACCTTGAGTTGCGCATCGACCACGGCGTCGGCGTCGTTGCCCATGCGGCAGGTGCCCACCGGGTGGAAAATCGTGGTGCCGATCCGCGCGGCGGCTTCGTGCAGTTGTTCTTCGCTTTGCAGGCTGTCGCCGGGCAGGTATTCCACCGGGTTGAAGGGGCGCAGGGCCGGCGCGCTGACGATGCGCCGGGTCAGGCGAATGGCGTCGGCGGCCACCCGCAGGTCTTGCGGGTGGCTGAGGTAGTTGGGCTGGATCAGTGGTGCGTCCTGCGGGTTGGCCGAGCGGATGTCTACCCGGCCACGGCTTTGCGGGCGCAAATCACAGACCGAGGCGGTGAACGCCGGGAACGCATGCAGCGGTTCGCCAAAGCGCTCCAGCGACAGCGGTTGTACGTGATACTCGAGGTTGGCCGAAGTCTGTTCCGGCCCCGAGCGGGCAAAGGCGCCCAACTGGCTCGGCGCCATGGACAGCGGGCCGCTGCGGTCATACAGGTAGCGCAGGCCCATGCCCAGCTTGCCCCACAGGCTGCCGGCAATCTGGTTCAGGGTGCGGGCATTTTCCAGCTTGTAGATCAACCGCAGTTGCAGGTGATCCTGCAAATTGCCACCGACCCCGGTTAGCTCATGGGTGACGCCGATGCCCAGCCGCTCCAGCAGCGGACGCGGGCCGATACCGGAACGCTGCAGGATGCCTGGCGAACCGACCGAGCCGGCACAGAGGACGATCTCCTTGCGGGCCTTGAAGGTTTTCGCCTGGCCTTGCCAGCGGGCGCTGACCGCCGAGGCGCGGCCATTGTCCAGCAGCACGCGGTCGACTTCGACCCCGGTCAGTACGGTGAGATTGGGACGCTGGCGCACCGGCTTGAGAAAAGCCTTGGCCGCGTTCCAGCGGACGCCGGCCTTCTGATTGACCTGGAAGTAGCCGCAACCTTCGTTGTCGCCCTGGTTGAAGTCATCGATACTGGCGATGCCGCTTTGTTCGGCGGCACTGCGGAAGGCGTCGAGAATCGGCCACGACAGGCGCTGGCGTTCGACTCGCCATTCGCCCGCGGCGCCGTGGAATTCGGCGGCGCCGGCAAAGTGGTTTTCGCTCTGCTTGAACAGCGGCAACACGTCTTGCCAGCTCCAGCCGGGGTTGCCGTCGGCGGCCCAGCGATCGTAGTCAGCGGCCTGGCCGCGCATGTAGATCATGCCGTTGATGGAGGAGCAGCCCCCCAGCACCTTGCCGCGCGGATAGCTCAGGGCGCGACCTTGCAGGCCGGGTTGCGCTTCGGTCTTGAAGCACCAGTCGGTGCGCGGGTTGCCGATGCAGTACAGGTAGCCCACGGGGATGTGTATCCACGCATAGTTATCGCGGCCGCCAGCCTCGAGCAGCAGCACGCGATGTTGCGCATTGGCCGACAGTCGATTGGCCAGCAGACACCCGGCCGGCCCGGCCCCGACCACGATGTAATCGAACTCATCAAGGGAAGTCTGCATCCCTGACCTCGTTTTGTTGTTCTTGTTGTCTGTCATCCTAGTTGTTAGCTTTCGTCAAAAGAATGTTAGTTTTTGCGCAGCCGCTGTGCGTTTTTAAACAGCATCCCGAACGGCAACGAACAAGGACGATTCATGTTCGACTGGAATGACCTGCGGTTTTTTCTCGAATTGCAGCGCAGCGGGCGTTTGCTCACGGCCGCCCGCCGCCTGAACACCACCCATGCCACCGTGGCGCGGCACATCGAGGCCATCGAAAAGAGCCTCGGCACGGCGTTGTTCGTTCAGCATGCCCAGGGATATGAGATGACCCCGGCTGGCGAGGCATTGCTTAAACACGCCGAAGCGATGGAGAACGTGGCGCTGCTGGCCCAGGAGGAAATCACCCAATCCACCGCGCCGTTGGGCAAGATCCGCGTCGGGGTGACCGAAGGCCTGGGCATCATGTTCCTCGCCAGTCGCATGAACGGCTTGTTCGAGCGCTATCCGGGGCTGGAAGTGGAGCTGGTGGCGGTGCCGCGTTTTGTCAGCATCCTCAACCGCGAGGCGGAAATCAGCATCCACCTTGAGCGCCCGGCCGCCGACATGCTGGTCACGCGCAAGCTCACCGATTATCGCCTGGCGCTCTACGCCAGCCAGGACTATCTCGACCGTTCGCCGCCGTTGCGCAGTCGCGAAGACCTGGGGCGCCACGCCTGGATCGGCTACGTCGATGACTTGCTGTTCAGCCAGGAGCTGATGTTCCTCAACAGCTTCTGCCGCAACCCGCAGGTGGTGTTTCACAGTACCAGCGTGATTGCCCAGCAGCAGGCTGCGCGCTCGGGCCTGGGTATCGCGGTGCTGCCGTGCTACATGGCCAGTGCCGACCCGGACCTGGTGCCGCTGCTGCCGGACGAAAGCATCCAGCGCAGCTACTGGATCAGCACCCGCCGCGAATTGCACAAATCGGTGCGGCTGCGGGTGCTTTGGGATTATGTGGTGGAGTTGTGTGAGCGGGAGCAGGCATTACTGCTAGGGTCAAACTCCCAGGGTGCTTGAACGGACGCCTTCGCGAGCAAGCCCGCTCCCACATTGGAATGCGTCCTCCTGTGGGAGCGGGCTTGCTCGCGAAGGCGGCGGCACATCCAAAATAGATCTTATGGTTTAAGCAAGAATCTCGAACGCCGTGCTGGCCAGCCTTTCGCCATTGACCATGATGTGCACCGCATGGCGCCCCGCGTAATGCCGGCGGGTGGTGAGTTCCTTGATGTGCTGACCCCGGCTGACGGCTTCGCTGGCGTTGCCGGGCAGCGTCAGGGCCTTGAGCTTGAATACCTTCGCCGAAGTGCTGCCATTGGCCTTGACGTAATCGATGGCGTAGTCGATCACCAGGCGCTGACTGCTTTCAACGGTGGATTTGACGGCAAACGACAGGGTGATCTTTTCTCCCAGGCCAATCACCGGCGGTTCGACTTTCACATCGACGATCTCGACTTCAGGCTTGCCGCCCGCGCCGATGATCGCCAGTGCCCGCTGGTTGCCCTGTTTGATCAGGCTGCGCAGGGCGTGTTTGGCGATCCATGCGGTGTGCCTGTTGTCCAGTGACCAGCCTTCGATCAGGTCCAGCACCCATTCGGGATGATCCTTGGTGATGTCGTTGAGGTGATTGGCCACGGATTTGCGCACGTACAGGCTCGTGTCGGCCTTGAGGTTGTCGAGGATTTTCGCGGCGAGTTCCGGATCGGCCTGAATCGGCTCCAGCCGGAATGACCAGGGCAGGCGTGGCCGGCAGCCTTCACTGGCCAGGCGCCGCACATGCTCGTTGTCATCCAGCGACCAGGCGTGCATCAGCTTGAGCGAACGCTCGAGGTCGCTGCGCAGAAAATGGCGGATCGCGAATTCCGAGGAGCCGAAGGCGGTGAAGTACCTCAGGGCGTCCATCGACACCTCGAACGCATGGGCGCCATAAGTGGCGACATAGTGCGGCAGGCACATGCTGACGAAGCCGCTGTTGAGGCGCGGGGCGAGGGCGCGCAGCACCTTGAGTGACGCTTCGTAGTCCAGGGGCAGCACGGCGTGCAGGCATTCGCTGACCCGGGCCATGCGCTGCATGACGCTGAGGTCTGCGAGGCCGGTTTGGGCCAGCTTCAGGAAGCGCCTGGCCTCGAATGCGGGATAGACCGCGGTCATCTCGGAGGCGATGTGCCTGAGGCGTTCGGTGTTGAAGATTTCTTTGAGGGCGGGGGCAGGTTGGTCAGCCATGCTGGTTCCTTTGAAATTGTGGTTATTCCATCACACCGCGTTATCGTTTTTCGCGAGCAAGCCCGCTCCCACAAGGGGGCTCTGTCAGGCTCAATATTTGTGAGCACCCAAGATCCAATGTGGGAGCGGGCTTGCTCGCGAAGGGGCCCTCAAATCCACCTCATTTTGTGCCCACCTGCTCCTGCAGCTGATCCGACTCAAACAACTTCGCCAGTTCGACTCGCGCTTCCTTTGCCGTCTGCATCACTTTCGCGGCGTCGTCATACACCGCATGCTGGGCCTCGAGCACCTCTTCGTCGTGCTGCTTGAAGCGCTTGATCCGCGCATCCGCCTGGGCCTGGGTCAATCCCAACCCGATCAGGGTTTTGCGGCTCATTTCCAGGCTCGAATGAAAGGTTTCGCGCACGGCATGAGCGCCGACGTCCATCAGCCGGTGCACATGCTGACGGTTGCGGGCGCGGGCGATGATTTTCATATGCGGGTAGAGCTTGTGCACCAGCTCGGCGGTCTTGATGTTGGTGTCCGGGTCGTCGGTGGCGATTACGAAAAACTCGGCTTCCCCGACCTTGGCCGCGCTGAGGATCTCCGGGCGCATCGGGTCGCCGTAGAACACCGGCACACCACCAAAGCTGCGGGACAGCTCGATGGTTTCCACCGAGGTGTCGAGGGCCACGAACTTGATGTTCTGTGCGCGCAGGATCCGCGCAACGATCTGGCCCATGCGGCCCATGCCGGCGATCACCACCCGTGGTGCGTCGGTGTCGATTTCGCGGAACTTCTCCGGCACTTCCACCGGTTGCACTTTCGGGCTGACCAGCCGTGCGCAAACCAGTAGCAACAACGGCGTCACAGCCATGGACAAGGTGATGGTCAACACCAGCAAGTCATACAGTTCTGCCGCGAACAGCCCGTGATCGCGACCGATCTTGAACACTACGAAGGCAAATTCACCACCGGCCGCCAACACGATACCCAGGCGGATCGCACTGACCTTCTTCAAGCCGCCGGCCAGTCGACCGACGACAAACAGCAGCGGCAGTTTGATCGCGATCAGCAACAGGGTCAGGCCCAGCACCGCGACCGGCATGCTCAGCAACAGGCTCAGGTTCGCGCCCATGCCGACGCTGATGAAAAACAGCCCGAGCAACAGGCCCTTGAACGGTTCGATCTGGGCTTCCAGTTCATGGCGATACTCGGAGTCCGCCAGCAGCAGGCCGGCGAGGAATGCGCCCAGGGCCATGGAAATACCGGCCAGTTCCATCAGCCATGCGGTGCCGATCACCACCAGCAACGCCGTGGCGGTGGAGACCTCCGGCAACGCGGTTTTGGTCACTATGCGAAACACCGGCCGCAGCAGATAGCGCCCGCCGATCACCACCACGGCGATGCTGACCAGCACTTGCAGGCCATGGTTCAGGTCTTCGCCGGCAGTGGTGGGCTGATCGCCGCCGGCCAGCAACGGCACCATGGCGATCAACGGGATTGCAGCGATGTCCTGGAACAACAGAATCGCGAACGCCAGCCGCCCGTGGGGGCTGGTCAGTTCCTTGCGTTCAGCCAGGCTTTGCAGGCCGAATGCCGTGGACGACAGCGCCAGGCCCAGGCCCAGGACGATCGCGGTGTTCAATGGCTGGCCGAAGATCCACAGCGCCACCGCGCCAATCACCGAGCCGGTCAGCAACACTTGCGCCAGACCCACGCCGAACACTGATTTACGCATGACCCACAAGCGTCGTGGCGACAGCTCCAGGCCGATGATGAACAGCAGCAACACCACGCCGAGTTCGGAAATGTGCGCGACGCTTTGCGGGTTGTCGATCAGGCCCAGCACCGATGGGCCGATGATCACACCGGCAAACAGATAACCCAGGACCGCCCCCAGTTGCAGGCGCTTGGCCAACGGAACGATGAGCACGGCCGCCAACAGGAACACGACCGCGGCTTGTAGCAGGTTGCCTTCATGGGGCATGAGAAAACTCCAGAACTCGGTACAACGGGGAAGACAAGAATAAAGGCTGAGCCCTTCGACGTCAGCAAAGCGCCCGGGTTCAGATGTCACAATTTGCATTAATTAGTTACATTTATAGAATTAGCTGATCAATCAGCTTCGTTTCCGAGCAACTCCATGGCAATCAACTTCGACCTCAATGACCTGCAAGCCTTCCGTGCCGTGGTCGAGCAGGGCAGCTTCCGCAAGGCGGCCGATTCCGTGCGGATATCCCAGCCAGCCTTGAGCCGGCGGATTGAAAAGCTCGAAGACGCCCTGGGCGTGAAGCTGTTTGAGCGCACCACGCGCAAGGTCAGCCTGACCCAGGCCGGACGGGGTTTCATGCCCAGCGTCGAACGCCTTCTGGACGATCTGGACGTGGCATTGCTGGGCATCAGCGAAGTCGCTTCGACCCGGCTCGGTCACGTCACAGTCGCCTGTGTACCCTCGGCGGCTTACTACTTCATGCCGCGGGTGATCGCGCACTATCATCGGCAGTTTCCGAAGATCAAGGTCAAGGTGCTGGACTCCAGCGCCCACGAGGTGTTGAGCGCGGTAGTCAATGGCGAAGCGGATTTCGGCCTGAGTTTCATGGGCACGCTGGAAGCCGAAGTGGATTTCGAGCCCTTGGTGCAAGAGGGGTATGTAGTGGCGTGCCGGCGCGATCATCCGCTGGCGGGGCGAAGCAGCGTCACCTGGAACGAGTTCTACCGGCAGGATTACATCTCGCTGGATAAAACCTCGGGCAATCGCTTTCTGCTGGATCAGGCGTTGACCGGCGTGGTGCCGCAGCGGCCGAGTATCTGCGAAACCCGCCACGTGACCACCATGATCGGTCTGGTGGAGGCCGGGTTGGGTGTGGCAGCGGTGCCGTTGATGGCGATGCCGGCAGCGGATCACCCGATCCTGACGCGGGTGCCATTGACTGATCCGCAAGTGATGCGCAGCGTCGGTCTGATCAAGCGCCGGGGGCGAACCCTGACCCCGGCGGCACTTGAACTGGAACGACTGGTGGTGGAGATGAAAGTCCTGCAGCCGTCGGTCAGCGACTGACCGAGTCCAGTCCGGTCGCTTTTACGTCCGGTTGAGCCTGGGCCGAAGCCATGTATTCCAGCAGGGCTTTGGCTTCGACCGGGTGCTGTGCACCTACCGGGATACCGGCGGCAAACCGGGTCACCGACTGCACTGACTCCGGAATCTTCGCCACGAAACTCACCCCCGGCACCGGCAATAACTCGCTGACTTGCTGGAAGCCCAGTTGATAATCGCCAGTGGCAACCACCGAGCCCACGGGGACTTTCGGAACCATGGTCGACTTGGGCTTGAGTTGGTCTTCGATACCCAGGCGTTTGAACAGCTGCTGTTCGATGTACACGCCGCTGGCGCTGTCGGAGTAGGCCACTGATTCAGCAGCGAGCAGCGTCTTTTTCAGGCCCTCGACGTTGCTGATATCCGGTTTCGGTGCCCCTTCGCGCACGACCAGGCCAATGCGCGAATCTGCCAGCTCGACTCTTGAAGCGGGATCGACTTTGCCTTGTTTGATCAGATCGTCCAGTGCGTAGCCGACCATGATCACCACATCGGCTTGCTCTCCGCGGGCCAGGCGATTGGGAATCGCCTCTGGCGCCTTGCCCATGGATGGACCGAGTGCGGTGTCGAGGGTGTTGCCGGTGGCGGCGGTGAACTTCGGGCCGAGGATCTTGTAGGCCGCAGTGAAGCCGCCGGAGGTCATCACACGGATCTCTTCAGCCCGGGCAATGCCGCTCAAGCCCAGGTTGGCCACCAACGCGAGGGCGGCCAGATTGAACAGTTTTTTCATGGTCATGTTCTCGATAAAGGGCAGGTTCACGACGCAACCGCTTGCAGTCGATTCGAGGCTCGGCGATAGAGCATGAGCGTCGCGCACAACGCGCACAGTGCTGCAAAGCTCATCCAGTAACCCGGCGCAGCCTTGTCGCCGGTGTACTGGATCAGCAAGGTCGATATTGCCGGAGTGAACCCGCCGAACACGGCCGTGGCCAGGCTGTATGCCAGCGAGAACCCGGCGACTCGCACTTCCACGGGCATGATTTCCGTCAGCGCCGGGATCATCGCGCCGTTGTACAGGCCGTAGATGAACGACAGCCACAGCAAGACCAACAGCATGTGGATGAAGCTGGGCGCGTTGACCAGAAAGGTCAGTGCCGGGTAGGTGGTGGCGATGGCCAGCAAGGCCATGACGATCAACACCGGGCGTCGACCGATACGGTCCGAGAGAGCACCGCCAATCGGCAGCCAGATGAAATTGGAAACGCCGACCAGCAACGTCACCAACAGCGCATCGGACGTGCTCAGCTGCAGCACGGTTTTACCGAAGGTCGGTGCGTACACCGTGATCAGGTAGAACGCGGTGGTGGTCAGGGCGACCATCATCATGCCCGCGAACACGATCAGCCAGTTTTGCCCCAGGGTGCGGAACACTTCACCCATGTTCGGACGGTGTTTACGGGTGGCGAACTCTTCGGTTTCTTCCAGGTTGCGGCGCAGCAGGAAGATGAATGGCACGATCATGCAGCCGACGAAAAACGGAATCCGCCAGCCCCAATCGGCAATCACACCCGGTGCCATCCACTGGTTCAAGGCATAGCCCAGCGCGGCGGCG
This sequence comes from Pseudomonas sp. WT-JTC, assembly GCF_056711565.1. NCBI lineage: Bacteria > Pseudomonadati > Pseudomonadota > Gammaproteobacteria > Pseudomonadales > Pseudomonadaceae > Pseudomonas > Pseudomonas sp. WT-JTC. The sequence goes on along the minus strand of NZ_CM160042.1, from coordinate 3,945,957 downwards.
ACAATGATTGCCACTTGCTGGCTACCCGACTGCCAACTGGTAAAGAAGCCCTTGTGGCCGGGTGTGGCGATTTCGGCGAGATACACCGACACGCCACCCAACTCCGCACCGGCGGAAAAGCCCTGCAGCAGCCGCCCGATCAGCACCAGGGCCGGGGCGAACAAACCGATGGATTCGTAACCGGGCACCAGCACAATCAGGATGGTGCCGCTGGCCATGATCGACAAGGTCACGATCAACCCTTTGCGTCGACCCACATCATCGATGTAGGCACCCAGCACCACGGCGCCCAACGGGCGCATCAAAAAGCCTGCACCGAACACGGCGAAGGTCATCATCAGCGAGGCGAATTCGCTGCTGGCCGGGAAGAACACGGCGGCGATCTGCGTGGCATAGAAACCAAAAAGGAAGAAGTCGAACTGTTCGAGGAAGTTGCCCGAGGTGACCCGGAAGATTGCGTTGGCCCGGGAGCGACCGGTAGTCGCGGGCCGTTGGATTGATGCTGTCATTGACGTGTACTCCACCGCTTTTATGACGTGCTCCGGCTGGACGCGGCGCACGGTTCTTATTGGGGCGGATAGTGGAGCAGGGGCATCGATATGTTAATTGCATTGTTGGCATGCATTGATGCGCGAAGTGGATCAATGCATCCGGGGACAAGGCCGATACTGCGTCAGGCTGGATGGCTACCGATCAAATAAACGCCTCGATATGCCCCATCCCCCGGGCCACGTACTCATCCTTCTCACCCACAGGGGCGAAATTGTTCAGCACTTCCCGGGCGGTTTCGCGGCCTTTCAAACGGGCCAGGATCCAGGCCGCGAGGTATTGCGACGCCAGGCAGCCACCCGCGGTGGCAACGTTGCCGTTAGCGTAGAAGGCCTGGTTGACGACATTGACCCCGGCTTCCAGCACCCAGGGTTTGCTGATGGCATCGGTGCAGGCCGGGGCATCCCCGAGCAGGCCGAGTCTGGCCAGCAGGAAGGTGCCGGAACACTGGGCCGCCAGCAGCTGGCGTGCGGGATCGAATTGCAGTTGCTCCATGATCCCCGGGTTTGCGGCCACTTCCCGGGTCTTGCGGCCGCTGCCCAGCAGCACCGCATCCGCCTGACAGGCCTCGGCGAGACCGATGTGCGCATCGATGCTCAAGCCATTCATCGACGTGACCCGCGCGGTCGGCGATGCGACGCTCACGCGCCAATCCTTGTCCCCGAGCAGGGAAACCCGGCTGAGCATGCCGTAGGCGATCAGCGAGTCCAGTTCATTGAAGCCGTCAAAGGTCAGGATGGCGATATGCATGGCGAACTCCGATGGTTTTTTGAGCAGCCTACCCGGGTGCCCCTCAACGTTGCCGGTACAGTTCGAGACATTATTATGATAACAGTCATGTAACGAAAGCAGGCACCCGCCGACATCGCGTTACTGGCTGTATGCCCGCACAACGCTCTCGGTGCCCAACCGATACTGGTTGTTCCCGCTGCGCTTGGCCTCATACATCGCCAGGTCGGCAATGTGCAGCAAGCGGTCAATGCTCGGTGCATGGTCGGGGAACATGGCGACGCCGAGGCTGGTGCCGATATGGCGCTGGTCGTTGCCGATGCTGACGGGCGGGGAGAGTTCGACGAAGATTTTCTGGCAGATGGTGCGCGCTTCGTCTTGCAGGCTTTTACCTTGGGGCAAGTCCTGGAGAATGACCACGAATTCGTCGCCACCGATCCGGGCGACGGTGTCGGTGCCGCGCAGAATGCGCTTGAGCCGCGTGGCGGTAGTGACCAGCACCCGATCGCCGGCCGCATGGCCATAGCGGTCGTTGATGGCCTTGAAGCCATTGAGATCGACAAATACCAGCGCCACCCGCGTAGCGCTGGCGCGCGCTTGTTCCAGCGCTTCGGACAGGCGCTCTTCGAGCACCAGGCGATTGGGCAGGCCGGTCAAAGGGTCGTAATGGGCCAGGTGCTTGAGGTAGTTGGCCGAGGCCTTTTCTTCGGTGATGTCGCGTACCACGCCCATCATCTTGATCGTTTCGTCGTGTTCATTCTTGACCACGTTTCCGGTTTCCCGCAGCCAGCGGATCGTCCCGTCGGGCCAGACCACGCGGTATTCCTCATCATGGTTTTCGCCGGTTTGCAGGCAACGCAGTTCGCCGGCCCGAACCCTGAGCCGGTCGTCCGGGTGCACGCAGGAGCAGAACAGGGCATAGGAGGGCGTCACTTCGCCGACCTTGAAGCCGAACATGCCGAAAATGGCTTCTGACCAGTACAGCCGGTCGGTGTCGACATCCCAATCCCAGGTACCGATACGAGCGAAATACTGGCTGCGCTTGAAGCGCTCGGCGTCGTCATCCTGGTGGATGTTCCGGCCTTCGGACAGGCTGTTGATGATCGCGCGATACTCTGCCAGTTGCTTTTGCAGCGAGCGCTCGCGCCAGACCAGCGCGACGATCAGGGTGAGCGTCATTGAGCCAAGGATGACGCTGGTCCAGAGCAGGATCATTCGGGGATGGCCATCAGAGCGGTGAACCGTACGGGTAGTAGTAGATTATTTTAGTTCAGCAAACAGCTTTGAACGCCGTGCGCGGAGGCGGCAATGGTTGCCAATCGAAGGTAAATCTGGGAAAACGGCGCCCATCAGGCCCTTGAGGGCGAGTGAGCATACGAGTGAATTCAATGAATGACGAGCTTCAGGTAATCGATCTCCAGCCGGGTGACGGAAAAGCCGCCGTAAAAGGCGCGCTGATCACCACCCAGTACCGTGGCTGGCTGGAGGACGGGACCGAATTCGATTCCTCCTACAGCCGTGGCAAACCCTTCCAGTGCGTGATCGGCACCGGGCGGGTCATCAAGGGCTGGGACCAGGGCATCATCGGAATGCAGGTCGGCGGCAAGCGCAAGTTGCTGGTGCCGGCGCACCTGGCCTATGGCGAGCGCACCATGGGCAAGATCACGCCGAATTCGAACCTGATCTTCGAAATTGAATTGCTGGAAGTGCTGACGCGGGATGATTGAGCGTCAGGCCTGAAAGGTTTCCCGGTACGCATACAGGCCGGGCGTTCCACCGGTCATGATGAACAGCACATTGTCCCCGGGGGCGAAGCGCCGCTGCTGCAGGTCGGCGAGCAATCCGGCAAACGCCTTGCCGGAGTACACCGGGTCGACCAGCAGGCCTTCGGCACGCGCCATCAGGCGTACCGCGTCCTGCATGGCGACGGTTGGCAGTCCATAGCCGGCACCCAACTGGCTGCCGTCAATCACCAGCTGGTCAGCCCGCACCTCGGCGCTGCTGTCCAGTAGTGCCAATGTCTCGCGGGTCAGTTGCAGGGTTCTCGCTGTTGATGATTCCTGGTCGGACAGCACCGAGAACGACTTGACCAGCGACGCGCCCCGGCCCAGCAATTGGAAACCCGCCGCCAGCCCGGCATGCGTGCCGGCGCTGCCGTTGGGTACCACCACTTGATTGAATGCGACTTGCAGTTCTGCCTCTTGCCGGGCGATTTCCCCTGCGCAGCTGGCATAGCCGAGGCTGCCCAGGGGCGTCGAGCCACCGGTTGGCAGCACCATGACCTTGTGCCCGGAGTCCCGAAGCTGCGCCGCCCTGGCCTCGGCTTTGGCCAGTGAGTCGGTGCCGCCGGCAAACACCTGCATCTGCGCGCCGAACAACTGGTCGAGCAGCACGTTGCCGTTGAGCTCGTAATCCACCTCGGCCTTGGCCACGGCCCGGGTCAGGAACAATTCGCAGGCGATGCCCAGCCGGGCGCACACGGCGGCAGTCAGGCGGGCATGATTGGACTGGATGCCGCCCACGGTAATGATCGTATCGACCCCGGCTTGCAGCGCCGCGCCTATATGGAATTCAAGCTTGCGCAGCTTGTTGCCGCCCGCGCCGATCAACATATGGTCGTCGCGTTTGAGGAATAGGCCGATACCCTGCTTGTCCAGGCCCAGCAGCTGTTCGAGTCGCGCGGCGCGCTGAATGGGGGTGGGACCTTGCAACAGGTCTGCCCGCGCGAAAACACTCAGTGCCTTGTCCAGTTGGGTTTGCATCAGTCGAGCCTCGTTGTTCACCATGATCCGGGTGACTCTATGGAGAAAGGCCGGCGGGATAAACGCACTGTCGGTCATGACTGTTTTAACCCGGTGTAACTAATCAGTCGGGCAGCAGGGGGATTGAACCTGAACGTTTAGCGGCCAATCATCTGGTTGTGCCTTGCCAGGCTCCACTCTATTGGCGATCATAGGTGTCATATAGGGGTAGGGGGTATATATATGTCACACATTCACGAACACAAAGATGACTTGATCAAGCGGGTGAGGCGCATTGCCGGTCAGGTGGAAGCCGTGGAGCGAGCGCTCGAGTCCGATGCCGATTGCGCCAAGACCCTGCATCTGGTGGCCGCCATCCGGGGGGCGGTCAATGGTCTGCTGGAGCAGTTCATCGACGCCCACGCCCGTGAGCACGTGGCCCATCCAGACCTGAGCGACGAAGAGCGCGCCCAGGGCGTGGAAGACTTGTTGCTGGCCATCCGTCGTTATGCCAAATAGAGGCCTGAATCCCATGACACTGACACCACAGGCTTCACGTTTTTCCCACGACCATGTGTTTCTCGGCGCCTCCCATGATGAAAACGCCCGCCGCACCTTATGGGTGGTGGCGCTGACGTTTGTGATGATGATTGGCGAAATTGCCGCCGGTTACATCACCGGTTCCATGGCGTTGCTGGCTGACGGCTTTCACATGGCCACCCACGCCGGGGCCTTGGGCATCGCTGCGGCGGCCTATGGGTTCGCGCGGCGCAATGCCAACAATGCGCGTTACAGCTTCGGCACCGGCAAGGTCGGGGATCTGGCGGGTTTTGCCTCGGCCATGGTGCTGGGACTGGTGGCGATCGGCATTGCCGGTGAGTCGGTTTTTCGCCTGTTTCAGCCCACCACAGTGGCATTCACCGAGGCGACAGTGATTGCGGTGGTGGGGCTGGCGGTGAACATTGTCAGCGCCTTTTTGCTGGCGGGCGACCACGGTCATCATGGCCACGATCATGGGCACAGTCATGATCACGGCCATCATCACCATCACGACAATAACCTGCGTTCAGCCTATGTCCATGTGTTGGCCGACGCCTTGACTTCGCTGCTGGCGATTGCCGCATTGCTGGCCGGGCGGTATCTGGGGTGGGTGTGGCTGGACCCGGTGATGGGTATCGTGGGCGCCATTGTCATCGCGAAATGGGCCGTTGGCTTGATGCGTGACAGCGCTGCGGTGTTGCTCGATGTCACGGATGCACAGGTTGCCGATGAGATTCGACAACTGCTCGAGTCGTCGGACGATGTGCGTATCAGCGATCTGCATGTGTGGCAGGTCGGCCCGCAGGCGCGGGCGGCGATTGTCAGCGTCGTGGCGACGGCCGATGTCAGTGCCGACGCCATTCGCGAACGGCTGGCGCCGGTCCATGAGCTGTCTCACCTGACCGTCGAATATCGCACTGCCTGAGCGGCTTTCAGGACGGGACCTTCGGTCAATCACTGAACAGCGGAATTCGTCCATTCGCGGACGGACGGAATTCCCGCTTCAGGTGCTCCAGTGCTGGCCTCATCGCCAGAAGCTGCTTGAGCGTAGCGCCGGCAATGCTCAATGCCAGCCGTTGCCCCGGACATTGATGGCGCCCCGCACCAAAGGTGAAACTGCGCCGGTTCGGGCGGTCGAGCAGGAATGCGTCGGGGTCGTCGTTGAGTTGCGGGTCGCGATTGGCCGAGGCCAGCAGCACCAGGATCACGTCTCCGGCATCCAGCCTCACCCCGTCAATCTCGCAGACGGCGGCGACGAAGCGGCGGGTGTTCTGTACCGGCGGATCGAAGCGCTGCACTTCGGCCAGCAGGTCTTCAACAGGGGTTGATTCACTGGCCAACGACGGATGTTCAATCAATGCCAGCACGGCATTGCCAATCAGCCCGGCAGTGGCCTCGAAGGTCTGGGAAAACAGGCCGATCAGGTTGGCGATCAGCGTTTGCGGCGCGCCGGACGCGAAGCGCTGGCGGATGCCTCCAAGCAGATGGCTGTGGTTGTCCGGGTCGGCCAGCAGCTCGACACAGTAACCGCTCAATTGCTCGGCGGCAGCGTGGGCGGCGGTCAACTGTGCTGCGGTACTCAAGGGCGACAGGCAAGCCACGAAATCCGCCGTCAGTTCGCTGATGACGCGACCCTGAGCCGGGGTGAATCCCAGCAACGCCGCCACCACGCACACCGGTCCACGGAACATGGCGTTGTACAGGCCGGCGGCGTCGGCGGTGATCAACCGGGCGCTGACCAGGGCCTCGACTTCCCGCGCATCGATCAACTCCAGCCCCGGCGCAATCGCCGACCGTGGACAGCGCTGGCGCTCGCCCTCGTTCATGCGCATCAGTTGGCCGAACACCTGGCCGGCCATGCCATCGGCAATCGCCCTCGGGACGGGCTCCTGTGCGGGGCGAACGTGGCAGTCGGGATGGGCCAGCACGGCAGCCACCGCCCGGGCGTTGCTGGCCACCCACATTTTCAGCCCCGGATGAAAGGCCAGCCCACCCTCGGCACGCAGTTGTGCGTAGTAGGGATAAGGATCGGCATGGGTCGCAGCGATGATCGGGTCCATGGGTCGCGGCCTTTTGTTGTTGGAAAGTGTTGCTACTATCTCCAGTTCGAAAGGACGTTGATTCGTCCGGGAGCGAAATATGAGCGCAGAACAACACGACATTGGCGTCTCGCAGGTGGCGGCAGGCATCGCTGAGCCGGCGCGGACGAAAATCCTCTGTTCGCTGATGGACGGTCACGCCCGCACCAGTACCGAACTGGCAGCGGTGGCCGAAGTCAGCGCGTCGACCGCCAGTGCCCACCTGGCCAAACTCAAGGAACTGGCGCTGGTGCGGCTGCACGTTCAGGGACGTCACCGCTATTACAGCCTGGCGGACAAGCGCGTGGCCCAGGCCCTTGAAGCGCTGATGGTGCTCGGCCGGAATGCCACGCCGGAGTTCCAGTCGCGTACGCCGGATCGCCTGCAATTTGCCCGCACCTGCTACGACCACATGGCGGGGACCCTTGCCGTACTGTTGCATGACCGGATGCTTGAGGCTGGCTGGCTGGAGGAAACCGACGAACAGGCCTATCGCTTGAGTGACAGCGGTACGGCAATGTTTCAGGGGCTTGGGATCGAGGTCCAGGACTTGAGCACATTGCGTCGCCGCTTTGCCTGCCCATGCCTGGACTGGAGCATGCGCCGGCCGCATCTGGGTGGGTCGCTGGGCGCGGCGTTGCTGCAAACGGCACTCAAGCGCAAGTGGGTGACGCAGGATCTGGACAGTCGCGCGCTGGCGCTGACGGCGTTGGGGCGCAAGGAGATCGCGGGGCGGTTTGGGGTTGAGTTGCCGCTGGAACGTGACGGCAAAAGATCGCAGCCTGTGGCCGCTCCTGCGGGGGCGGCGTCCAGTCGCTGAATCGCAACCATGAAAAAGCCCCCCATCGGTCACCCGATGGGGGGCTTTTGTGCGTCTGGCGTCAGGTCAAACCTTGACGATCCAGCCTGCTGGCGCTTCGATGTCGCCGGTTTGCACGCCGGTCAGCTCTTTGTAGAGCTTCTGGGTGATCGGGCCGACTTCGGTTTCGCTGTGGAACACGTGCAGGTTGTCGTTGTAGTTGATGCCGCCGATCGGCGTGATCACGGCCGCAGTACCGCAAGCACCGGCTTCCTTGAAGTCCGCCAGCTTGTCGATGAACACGTCGCCTTCGACCACGTCCAGACCCAGGCGGGACCTGGCCAGTTCGATCAGCGACAGACGGGTGATGCCCGGCAGTACCGATGGCGAGTTCGGGGTCACGAACTTGTTGTCGTGGGTGATCCCGAAGAAGTTGGCCGAACCGACTTCCTCGATCTTGGTATGGGTCAGTGGGTCCAGGTAGATGCAGTCGGCGAAATGCGCCTTCTTGGCCTGGGAGCCCGGCATCAGGCTGGCGGCGTAGTTGCCACCGACCTTGGCGGCACCGGTGCCTTGTGGCGCGGCGCGGTCGTAGCTGGAGATCAGGAAGTTGTGCGGGGTCAGGCCGCCCTTGAAGTAGGCGCCAACCGGGATGCAGAAGATCGAGAAGATGAACTCGGGGGCGGTACGCACGCCGATGTTGTCACCCACGCCGATCACGAACGGGCGCAGGTACAGCGCGCCGCCGGTTCCGTACGGCGGAATGAAGCGCTCGTTGGCACGGACCACTTCTTTACAGGCTTCGATGAATTGCTCGGTGTCGACTTGCGGCATCAGCAGCCGGGCGCAACTGCGTTGCATGCGCAGGGCGTTCTGGTCCGGACGGAACAGGTTGATCGAGCCGTCCTTGCAACGGTAGGCCTTCATGCCTTCGAAGCATTGCTGGCCATAGTGAAGGGCAGTGGAGCCTTCGCTGATGTGCAGCACATTGTCTTCGGTCAGGGTGCCTTTGTCCCATTCGCCATTGCGAAAGTACGACAGATAGCGTTTGTCGGTCTTGATGTAGTCAAAACCCAGCTTGTCCCAGTTGATGCTTTCGTTACCCATGACACCCTCTATCACTTAACAACCGCCGAAACGGTTCAAGGCTTCTGACGTTTTTCCGGATGGGCACAACAATACTTCATTCCGGGCCGGTTTCGCAGCCCGGACTATCGGATGACGGACAGATAATTCGCGTTGACCTTGAGAATTCGCGAGCAAGCCCGCTCCCACAGGGGAATGCATTCCAGATGTGGGAGCGGGCTTGCTCGCGAAGAGGCCAGCACTGCCGCCATCAATCACTCTGAATCACAGATGCAATGCATGCCCCAAAGCACGCAACGCCGCTTCCTGCACCGCCTCACCCAGCGTCGGGTGCGCGTGGATGGTGCCGCCGATGTCTTCCAGCCGCGCGCCCATCTCCAGGCTCTGGGCAAACGCCGTGGACAACTCCGAGACGCCAACGCCCACCGCTTGCCAGCCGACAATCACATGATTGTCGCGACGGGCGACCACGCGCACGAAGCCGCTTTTCGACTCCAGTGTCATGGCCCGGCCATTGGCGGCGAACGGGAAGCTCGACACGATGCAGTCCAGGCCTGCGGCCTTGGCCTCGTCGGGGGTCTTGCCGACCACCACCAGTTCCGGGTCGGTGAAGCACACGGCGGCGATGGCGGTCGGGTTGAACTCGCGGGATTTACCGCTGATCAGTTCGGCGACCATCTCGCCCTGGGCCATGGCCCGGTGCGCGAGCATCGGTTCACCGCTCAGGTCACCGATGGCATACACGTTGCGCATGCTGGTCTGGCAGCGGTTGTCGATCTTGATCGACGAACCGTTCATCTCCAGGTTCAGCGCTTCGAGGTTCCAGTCCTGGGTGTTCGGCTTGCGCCCGACGGCCACCAGCACCTGATCGGTTTCCAGGTGCAGGGTATCGCCGTTCGGATCCAGAACTTGCAAGGTATTCTGCTGTGAATCAAAGCCTTGCACGCTGTGTTTCAAGTAAAGCTTCACGCCGAGTTTTTTCAGTTCGTCGTGCACAGGCTGGGTCAGTTCGGCGTCGTAGGCCGGCAGGATGCGTTCCTGCGCCTCCACCACGCTGACGTCGGCGCCGAGCTTGCGATAGGCAATGCCCAGCTCCAGACCGATGTAACCGCCGCCGACCACAATCAAGCGCTTGGGCACGGATGTCGGCGCCAGGGCTTCGGTGGACGAGATGATCGGCCCGCCGATCGGCAGCATCGGCAGGTTGACGCTTTTGGAGCCGGTGGCCAGCACCAGGTGTTCGCACTGGATGCGCGTGTCGCCGACTTCCACGGTTTTGCCGTCGATGACCCTGGCCCAGCCTTGAATGACCTGAACCTTGTTCTTTTTCAGCAGCGCCGCGACGCCGGTGGTCAGGCGATCGACGATGCCGTCCTTCCATTCCACGCTCTTGCCGATGTCCAGGGTCGGCGCCGAAACGCTGATGCCCAGGGCCGAATGCTGGCTGTGGTGTTGTGTCTGGTGGAACTGCTCGGCGACGTGAATCAGTGCCTTGGATGGAATGCAGCCGATGTTCAGGCAGGTGCCGCCCAGGGATTGACCTTCCACCAGAATGGTCGAAATGCCCAGTTGGCCAGCACGGATCGCCGTCACATAACCGCCAGGGCCGCCGCCGATGATCAGCAGCGTGGTGTTCAGAGTCTGCATGAATTACTCCACAAACAAGGTAGCGGGTTGTTCGAGCAAGCCACGGATGGCCTGGATGAATAGCGCCGCGTCCATGCCGTCGACCACGCGGTGATCGAAGGAGCTGGAGAGGTTCATCATCTTGCGGATCACGATCTGGCCTTTGACCACCATTGGTCGCTCAACGATCTTGTTGACGCCGACAATCGCCACTTCCGGCAGGTTCAGCACCGGCGTACTGACAATACCGCCCAAGGCGCCGAGGCTGGTCAGGGTAATGGTCGAGCCGGACAGCTCGTCGCGGCTGGCCTTGCCGTTGCGTGCGGCGGTGGCCAGGCGGGCGATTTCCGCCGCGCTGTCCCACAGGCTGCGCGCTTCGGCGTGACGCACCACCGGCACCATCAGGCCGACGTCACTCTGGGTCGCGACGCCAACGTGTACGGCGCCGAGGCGGGTGATGACCTGGGCTTCGTCGTCGTAGCGGGCGTTCATTTGCGGGAAGTCGCGCAGGGCGACGACCATGGCGCGGACCAGGAACGGCAGCAGCGTGAGTTTGCCGCGAGTCGCGCCATGTTTTTCGTTGAGGTGCGCGCGCAACTCTTCCACGGCGGTGACGTCGATTTCTTCGACGTAGCTGAAGTGGGCGGCGCGCTGGGTGGCGTCCTGCATGCGCTGGGCAATCTTGCGGCGCATGCCGATCACCGGGATCTGCTGTTCATCGGTGCGCTGGGCATAAGCGGCGGGGGCCGGTGCCGAAGCGTTCGACTGACCTTGGGCCAGATAGGCTTCGAGGTCGTCGTGCAGAATCCGTCCGGCGGGGCCGCTGCCACGTACCAGACGCAATTGAATACCGAGGTCCAGCGCATGCTTGCGCACGGCCGGCGAGGCCAGCGGACGTTCATCGGCTTCGCGAGCCACCATCGGGCCTTGGCATATGGCAGCTTTCGGCGCTGCGGCAGCGACCGGTTTGCTTTCCATCACGGCATCGACTTTCGGTGCTGCAACTGGCGCTTCTTTCACAGGGGCCGGTTGCGCCGACTCCTTAACGTTGCCCGCGCCTTCGACTTCAATGCTGATCAACACGCTGCCAACCGCCATGACTTCGCCCGGCTGGCCACCGAGGGCAATGACCTTGCCATGCACGGGCGACGGAATATCCACCATCGCCTTATCCGTCATGACATCGGCCAGCACCTGATCTTCGACGACCATGTCGCCGACCTTGACGTGCCACACCGACAATTCAACTTCTGCAATGCCTTCGCCAATGTCCGGCATTTTAATAACGTGCGTGCCCATTCAGACCTCCATGACCCGTTTCAACGCCGCGCCCACACGGGACGGCCCTGGGAAATACGCCCACTCTTGCGCGTGCGGGTAGGGGGTGTCCCAACCGGTGACGCGTTCGATCGGCGCTTCCAGGTAGTGGAAGCAGTGCTCTTGCACCAGCGCCGTCAGTTCGGCGCCGAAGCCGCAAGTGCGGGTGGCTTCGTGAACGATCACGCAGCGCCCGGTTTTCTTCACGGACTTGGTGATGGTTTCCAGGTCCAGCGGCCACAGGCTGCGCAGGTCGATGACTTCGGCATCCACGCCGCTTTCTTCAGCGGCGACTTGCGACACGTAGACGGTGGTGCCGTAGGTCAGCACGGTGACGTCCTTGCCCGGACGGGCGATGGCGGCAACGTCCAGCGGTACGGTGTAGTAGCCGTCCGGAACCTGTGCGGCGGGGTGTTTCGACCATGGGGTCACCGGACGCTCGTGGTGGCCGTCGAAAGGGCCGTTGTACAGGCGTTTCGGCTCCAGAAAGATCACCGGGTCATCGTTTTCGATGGAGGCGATCAGCAGGCCTTTGGCGTCGTAGGGGTTGGACGGCATGACGGTGCGCAGGCCACACACCTGAGTGAAGAGTGCCTCGATGCTCTGGCTGTGGGTCTGGCCGCCATAGATGCCGCCACCGCAGGGCATGCGCAGGGTCAGCGGCGCGGTGAACTCGCCGGCCGAGCGATAACGCAGGCGCGCGGCTTCGGAAATGATCTGGTCATACGCCGGGTACACATAGTCGGCGAACTGGATCTCCACCACCGGGCGCAGACCGTAGGCGCCCATGCCCACGGCGGTGCCGACGATACCGCTTTCAGAGATCGGCGCGTCGAACACCCGCGAGGTGCCGTACTTGGCTTGCAGGCCTTCGGTGCAGCGGAACACGCCGCCGAAGTAGCCCACGTCCTGGCCGAAGACCACGACGTTGTCGTCACGCTCAAGCATCACATCCATGGCCGAGCGCAGGGCCTGGATCATGGTCATGGTGGTCGTGGTCATGGCGGTTTCCAGCTCGATTTTGTTGTTGTGATCGTTCATGTCAGATCCCCAACTCTTGACGCTGGCGCTTCAAGTGCTCCGGCATCTCTTTGTAGACGTCTTCGAACATGGTCGCGGCGCTCGGAATCTGGCCGCCGGCGAGGGTGCCGTACTGTTCGGCTTCTTTTTGCGCGGCGATCACTTCGGCTTCCAGTTCGGCGCTGACGGTGGCGTGTTCCTCTTCCGACCAGTGGCCGATCTTGATCATGTGCTGCTTGAGGCGCGCAATCGGATCACCCAGCGGGAAGTGGCTCCAGTCATCGGCAGGGCGGTACTTCGACGGATCATCGGAGGTCGAGTGCGGGCCGGCGCGGTAGGTGACCCATTCGATCATGGTCGGGCCGAGACCGCGGCGCGCACGTTCGGCGGCCCAGGCAGAGGCGGCATAGACGGCGACGAAGTCGTTGCCATCGACCCGCAGGGAGGCAATGCCGCAACCGACGCCACGACCGGCGAAGGTGGTGGCTTCACCGCCGGCAATCGCCTGGAAGGTGGAAATCGCCCACTGGTTGTTGACCACGTTGAGGATCACCGGGGCGCGGTACACGTGGGCGAAGGTCAGGGCCGTGTGGAAGTCCGATTCGGCGGTGGCGCCGTCACCGATCCACGCCGAGGCGATCTTGGTGTCGCCCTTGATCGCCGAGGCCATGCCCCAGCCCACGCCTTGAATGAACTGGGTGGCGAGGTTACCGGAAATGGTGAAGAAACCGGCGTCCTTGACCGAGTACATGATCGGCAATTGCCGGCCCTTGAGCGGATCGCGCTCGTTGGACAGCAACTGGCAGATCAGGTCGACCAGCGGCACGTCGCGGGCCATCAGGATGCTTTGCTGGCGGTAGGTCGGGAAGCACATGTCGTCGATGTTCAAGGCCAGGGCCTGGGCGCTGCCGATGGCTTCTTCGCCAAGGCTTTGCATGTAGAACGACATTTTTTTCTGACGCTGGGCGACCACCATGCGGTTGTCGTAGATGCGGGTCTTGAGCATGGCGCGCATGCCCTTGCGCAGAATCTCCACCGGCACGTTTTCAGCCCAGGGGCCAAGGGCATTGCCCTGGTCGTCGAGCACGCGGATCAGGCCACGGGCCAGGTCGGCGGTGTCGGCGGGTTCAACGTCGATGGAAGGTTTGCGCACCGTGCCGGCATCGGTCAGGTGCAGGTAGGAGAAGTCGGTTTTGCACCCTGGGCGGCCCGAAGGTTCGGGGACGTGCAGGCGCAGCGGTTCATACGCTTGGGTCATGGCTTCTACGCTCGATCTTGTGAATTTCTTGTAGTGAGCTGACAGATTTCATTCGGTAAATGAAATCTTGTCCTACAACAATCATAGGCCCGCCCAAGAAGAATATTTCTCTCTGTTTCGTTGCGTTAAAGATCATTTGCAGATAAAAAAACTGCATAAACATAAAAAGCAGGTGTTTTTGTCTCATGCGCAAACTGGACCGTACCGATATCGGCATTCTCAACAGCCTTCAGGAGAATGCACGCATCACCAACGCCGACCTCGCGCGTTCGGTGAACCTGTCGCCGACACCGTGTTTCAACCGGGTCAAGGCCATGGAAGAACTGGGGGTGATTCGCGAGCAAGTGACGCTGCTGGATGCCGACCTGCTGGGATTGCATGTGAACGTGTTCATTCACGTCAGCCTGGAGAAGCAAGTGGAGGAGGCGTTGCAGCATTTCGAAGAAGCGATTTCCGACCGCCCCGAGGTGATGGAGTGCTACCTGATGGCCGGCGACCCGGACTACCTGATCCGGGTACTGGTGCCGACCATTCAGTCGCTGGAGCGCTTCATGATGGATTTTCTGACCAAGGTGCCGGGGGTGGCGAACATTCGTTCGAGCTTTGCGCTCAAGCAAGTGCGCTACAAGACTGCGTTGCCGTTGCCGGCCAATGGCCTGACTCTGGGCAACTGACACGATCACTCTGTAGGAGCGAGCTTGCTCGCGATGGACGTTAACGATAACGCGAGTCTTCTGGATAAACGCGTTGCCCTCAAGTCCATCGCGAGCAAGCTCGCTCCTACAGGGTCAGAATTTGTTCAGAGGGATTTTCAGGTAAGTCACGCCATTGCCCTCGGCCGGCGGCAAATTCCCCGCCCGCACATTCACCTGGATCGCCGGCAGTAACAGCGTCGGCATGCCCAGCCCTGCATCACGTCGTGTGCGCATTTCCACGAACGCGGCTTCATCGATCCCGTCATGTATATGAATGTTGTTTTTGCGTTGTTCGCCGACGGTGGATTGGCACTGGGGGGAGCGGCCATTGGGCGGGTAGTCGTGGCAGACGAACAGCCGCACGCTGGCGGGGAAGGCCAGCAGTTTGTGGATCGAGGCGAACATCTGGTTGGCATTGCCGCCCGGGAAATCGCAGCGGGCGGTGCCGACGTCGGGCATGAACATCGTGTCGCCCACCAGAATCACATCGCTGTCGACCAGGTAAGCCATGTCCGCCGGGGTATGGCCGGGCACGTGCAGGGCGGTGGCCTTGAGGTTGCCGATCATGAACGATTCGTCGGGGGCGAACAGGTGATCGAACTGGGAGCCGTCGACGCGAAAGGAGGGTTCCAGATTGAACAGCGCCTTGAACACGTCCTGGACCTTGCTGATCGACTCGCCAATGGCGATCTTGCCACCCAGCTCCCGCCGCAGATAAGGCGCGGCGGACAGGTGATCGGCGTGGGCGTGGGTTTCCAGCAGCCATTGCACCTGCAGCTTGTGGGCACGGACGAAGGCGATGATTTTGTCTGCCTGGGTCGTCGCGGTACGCCCGGCGGCACCGTCGTAGTCGAGCACGGGGTCGACGATCGCACACTGCCCGCCATCGGCCTCGTAAACCACATAGCTGTAGGTCGAGGAGGCGGGGTCGAGGAAAGCTTCAATCAGCGCGGGCATGAACATGGACCTGTGCAGGGGTAGAAAAGTCAGTCGTGGGTTGCAACACTTTACATAAAAACATAATGTTCACAGCTTAAGTGACGTTGAAGGCATCCTGCAAATGCAATCCAGTCTGACCGAATGTGAAGTCGCCCAACTGCGCGCCTCGGCCTCCAAGGCCTGTGCGCTGCTCAAGGCCCTGGCCAATGAGGATCGCCTGTTGATCCTGTGCCAGCTGACCCAGGGTGAGCGCAACGTAGGCGAGCTGGAGAAAATGACCGGCGTGCGCCAACCGAGCCTGTCCCAGCAATTGGGGGTCCTGCGCGATGAAGGACTGGTCGCGACCCGTCGTGAAGGCAAGTACATTTTTTACGGTCTCGCCAGTCATGAAGTGATCCAGGTGATGAAAACCCTCTCCGGACTTTATTGCGGGGCGGTGTTTAAAAGCTGGATTCAACCCTGATCCTGTTCAACACCCCGAACCTGTGGGAGCGGGCTTGCTCGCGAAGACATAGTGTCAGTCGACACCTTCATTGGCTGACCCACCGCTTTCGCGAGCAAGCCCGCTCCCACAGTAGTTTTGTGTACTGACTAGAAAAATCCTTGCGTGCAGCAATAAGGAACAAGCAATGAACGATCAACACTGGGGCCCATCCATCAGTGCAGATATCGTGGTCATCGGCGGCGGCACGGCGGGCATCGGCCTTGTCGCCAGCCTGCTCAAGCGTAGCCCGCATCTGAACGTCACCGTGATCGAACCCAGCCCCCGGCACTTCTATCAACCGGCCTGGACGCTGGTCGGCGGTGGTGCATTCAACGTGGAAAACACCGTGCGGCCGACAGCGTCGGTGATGCCGCGCGGGGCCAATTGGGTGCAGGCTGCCGTGACCGGCATCGATCCTGACAAACGCCAACTCACCCTCAGTGACGCGCGCACGGTCAGCTATCTCAATCTGGTCGTCTGCCCCGGCCTGCGCCTGGCCTGGGAGAAAATCGAAGGTCTGGAGGAAACCCTCGGCCAGCATGGCGTGACCTCGAATTACAGCTATCAGCACGCGACCTACACCTGGGATCAGGTGCAGAAATTGCGCGGCGGCAAGGTGCTGTTCACTCAGCCGGCCATGCCGATCAAATGCGCGGGAGCGCCACAAAAGGCGCTGTACCTGTCCTGCGATCACTGGAACAGGACCGGTGTGCTGAACAACATTGACGTCGAATTCAACCTGGCCGGCGCGGCGCTGTTTGGTGTGGCGACGTTTGTCCCGCCGCTGATGAAGTACATCGAGAAGTACAAGGCCCGGTTGGCGTTCAACTCGAATCTGGTCAAGGTCGACGGCCCGGCGAAAACCGCATGGTTCGAGGTCAGGGATGCCGATGGCAATGTCACCCGTCAGGCAAAAGCCTTTGACCTGCTGCATGTCGTACCGCCCCAGGTCTCCCCGGATTTCATCGCCCGCAGCGCGCTGGCCGACACCGCTGGCTGGTGCGAGGTCGATCCGCACAGCCTGCAGCATCCGCGTTATCCCGACGTCTTCGCGCTGGGTGATATCTGCGGCACCACGAATGCAAAAACCGCAGCTGCGGTGCGCAAGCAGATCGTGGTGGTGGCCGAAAACCTGCTGGCCTTGCGCAAGCAACAACCGCTGCCGCTGAAGTACGACGGCTATGGCTCCTGTCCGCTGACGGTGGAGAAGGGCAAGGTGATCCTTGCCGAGTTCGGTTATGCGGGCAAGTTGCTGCCGACCTTTCCCCTTGACCCGACGACCCCGCGCCGCTCGGCGTGGTGGCTGAAGGCGACACTGCTACCGTGGTTCTACTGGAACGGTATGCTCAAGGGCCGTGAGTGGCTGACGCGTGTGTCCAGGGTCGACTGAGAACTCCCTATGTTGCTGGCAAGTCTGTTTGGCGTAGTGATGGGGTTGGTGCTCGGCTTGACTGGCGCCGGCGGCGGTATCCTTGCGGTCCCGGCGCTGGTGTTGGGGTTGGGCTGGAGCATGACCCAGGCCGCTCCGGTGGCGTTGTTCGCGGTGGGCAGTGCTGCAGCGGTCGGCGCCATCGATGGATTGCGCCATGGCCTGGTGCGTTATCGCGCGGCGTTGTTGATCGCAGCACTCGGTGCGGTGTTTTCGCCGGTGGGCATCTACTTCGCCCATCAGTTGCCGGAAAAAATCCTGATGATCCTGTTCAGCCTGTTGATGGTCATGGTGGCCTGGCGGATGTTGCGCCGTGAACGCAAGGATGACGGCCCGAGCGATCATGGGCACGCCAACTGGGGCCAGAAGAACTGCATGCTCGATCAACAGACCGGGCGCTTTTCCTGGACCGCCAAATGCACCGCGACCCTCGCCGCACTCGGTGCGGTGACGGGGGTGGTGTCGGGGTTGCTGGGGGTGGGCGGCGGCTTTCTGATCGTCCCGGCATTCAAGCAACTGACCGATGTGCAAATGCGCGGGATTGTCGCCACCTCGCTGATGGTGATCAGCCTGATTTCCGCCATCGGGGTGATTGGCGCGTTCCATGCCGGCGTGCGCATTGACGGCGTCGGTGCCGCTTTCATCGGCGCCAGCATCGCCGGCATGATCGTTGGCCGCAAGCTGTGCGCGCGGGTACCGGCGCGGGGGTTGCAGGTCGGGTTCGCCAGCATCTGCGTGGTGGTCGCCGCTTACATGCTGTTCAAAGCCAACGCCTGACCGGTACCGGTTCCTGCGGACGCCAGTCAGGTCCGCAGGCCTACACCCTAAGTTGCGAGCCTCGCCGACCAGCGGTCGTACGCCATAGTGGTCACGCACCGCCGTCCAGTCCAAAGCAGCTGAAAACCACCCCCAAGGCAGCGTATGGCGCCGCCGGTCAGGTTTCGATAATCGCCTCCGACACTCAGTCCCCGTTTCGGAGCGCGCCATGCACAACAATAAGAACTTCACGCATCGTTTTCTGCCAGCCTTCATCGCCAGCCTGTCTGCCCTTGGCCTGAGCCCGGTGGCCAAGGCGGAAATCATGCTGTACGACAAGGACCAGACGACGTTCTCCACCGACGGCTACATCAACGCCTTTTACGTGAACAGTGATGTCGACCGGGCCGGCGAGCAGTTCGACCGTCGGCAGTCGCGGGTAAAGATGGGCTTTTTGCCCAACTACCTGGGGTTCAACATGGGCAAGCAGGTAGACGATCTCAAGCTCGGCGCCCGCGCCTCGTTCTGGGTCACCATCAACGACAGCCAAACCAACGGCACCGACACAGCCATCGATGTGCGGCAGTTCTATGGCACCGTAGCCAACCCGGAATGGGGCGAAGTGCTGATCGGCAAAGACTTCGGGCTGTTCGCCCGCTCCAACATCCTGCTCGACGAAATGCTCGCCGGTTACGGTCAGGTCAGCGATACGCTGGGGCTGGTGGATGGCGGCGGGGTGTCGTTCGGCAACATCGGCACCGGTTACCCGTATCCGTTCCCGACCTCGCAGATAACCTATCGCACCCCGGTGATGGACGGCCTGCGTGTGGCGGTAGGCATCATGGACCCGGTAGACACCAACGACAGCAGCCCGACGGGCAAGGCCTATCAGGAAAACCCGCGTACCGAGAGCGAAATCACCTATCAGTTCGACCTGGCCGGGGCAAAGATCTACAGCTGGGTCAACGGCAGCTACCAGACCTCGGACAACACTGATTCCACAGTCGAGACCGTCACCTCCAAGGGTGTCGGTTATGGTGTACAGGCGAAGATGGGCGGCTTGTCCCTCACCGGGTCGGGTTTCCAGGCCAAGGGCATCAACCCGTTTTTCACCAACAATGCCGGCGAGCCGACCCTGCGCAATGTCGACAGCGACGGATACCTGTTGCAGGGCTCCTACAAACTGGGCAAGAACCGCCTGGCCTTGTCCTACGGCAAGACCAATGACGATGGCAACGGCGTGGTCGGCAGCGGCGCGGACTACGAGACCCGCGGCATCGCGTTGTTCCATGACGTGAACGACAACCTCAAGCTGGTGGCCGAGTACAACCAGTTCGAAATCAACGGCCACGACACCAGTGCCCAGAATGAAGACACCGACACCTTTGCCGTGGGCGCGGTGCTGACCTGGTAAACCCGGGAGGTGGCCCTGGCCGTGCGCATCGCGGCGAGGGTCGCCAACCGTCTCATCCCATCGAAGCGGCTACCCGCTACCCAAGTAGCATTCGTCGCCCCCCACAGACTTCGTACACTCGTACCTCATACACACGCACCAGCGGGAGGTAAGGATGCAGCAGAGCGAAGGCGTCGTCAGTGCAATGTCCCAGGCCACCGATGCCCGGCAGGTCGCGCAGGAACTGGCAGGACAGTTGTTGCATCCGCACCTGGGGTTCGTGCTGTTCTTCTGTTCCGCCGAGTACGACTTGCAGGCACTGGGCCAGGCCTTGCAGCAAAGCTTCGGCGGCATTCGCCTGGTGGGCTGCACCAGCGCCGGGGAGATCACCCCGCTGGGCTACGGGCGCAATTGCGTGACGGCGGTGGGCTTCGATCACCGGCACTTTTCCATCGCGATCGAGCTGATCGACCAGATGGAGCACTTCAGCCTGATCGACGCCCAGCAAATGGTCGAGCGCCTGGTCAGTGGCTGTCGCAGCAACACCCTGGCCCCGATCAAGGGCAACAGCTTTGCCCTGACCTTGCTCGATGGCCTGTCCAGCCGCGAAGAAATGGTCCTGGCGGCCTTGAGCGCGGCATTGGGCGACATTCCGCATTTCGGCGGCTCGGCCGGCGACGATAACTACCTGACCCATACCCATGTGTACTTCGATGGCGAGTTTCACAGCGGCGCGGCCGTCGTGGTGCTGGTCAATACCTGGCTGGATTTCGAAGTGTTCACCACCCACCACGTGTTGCCCCGCGCCGAGAAGCTGGTGGTCACCGGGGCCGACAGCACCTTGCGCCGGGTCTTCGAACTCAATGCCGAGCCGGCAGCCGCCGAGTACGCCCGGCACATCGGCGTGCCGGTGGCGCAGCTTGATCACCGGGTCTTCGCCGCGCACCCGCTGGCGGTGCGAATCAACCAGCAGTACTACGTGCGGGCCATCCAGCAGGTGCATCCGGACCTGAGCCTGAGTTTCTACTGCGCCGTGGAAAACGGCATCGTCCTCACCGCGATGACCCCGGGCCCGATGCTGCCGAACCTGCAGAGCCTGTTCGAGGGGTTGCAGGAGCGCCTGGGTGATTTGCTGATGACCATCGGTTGCGACTGTTTCCTGCGGCGTCTGGAACTCGAAGACGACGGCAGTCTTGACCGGATCGGCACGTTTTTGCGTGAGCAACGGGTGATGGGTTTCAACACCTATGGAGAACAGTTCAATGGCATGCACATCAACCAGACCTTCACCGGCGTTGCCATTGCCCGTGGCCGTGCCCCAGGACATCGCTGAGCTGCAGGCCGAACTGGCCAGGCTGCGCCTCGAAAACCATAAACTGCAGCGCATCAACGGCGCGCTGATCGAACGGGTCGAGTCCGGGGTGACCCGCGGCAACGATCCGTACGCCGCATTCCAGCATTCGGTGGTGCTGGCCGAGCAAGTGCGCGAACGCACCGATGCCCTGAACCAGGCCATGGCGGAACTCAAGGCTGGTAATCATTTGCTCAGCGAAGCCCGCCTGCGCGCGGAAACGGCGCATCAACACCTGATCGATGCCATCGAAAGCATTTCCGACGCCTTCGTCCTGTTCGACGCCGAGCAGCGCATCGTGCTGTTCAACAGTCGCTTCAAGGCGTTCTGGAGCAGCAGTCGGATGCGCATCAACGCCGGCATGCGCCTGACCGAGGTCAAGCGCCTGATGATGAACAACGGCCTGTTCACCGAAGAGCCACGCGGGCATGCCGACGAAAACCTGCTTTACCGCCTGCAGGACGGGCGCTGGCTGCAGGTCAGCGAGCGGCCGACCCAGGAAGGTGGGCGGGTGATTCTGTTCACCGACATTACCGACGTCAAACTCAGCGAAACCGTGCGCCGTGAGCAGGCGGTGGCGCAGAAGTCGCATCTGTTGCAACGGGCGGTCGACAACCTGTCCCAAGGGGTGGCAATGGTCAACGCCGAGGGCATTCTGGAGCTGTGGAACCGGCGTTTCCTGGAGTTGAGCGGCCTGGCGCCGGTGGCTGCCCATCGCCCGTTTGCCGAGGTGATCGCCGACAGCGAGTTGAACCTGCTGACCCCGGCCAGTCGCGATGGCAACGGCCGACCGGTAAGGGAATGCGAGCAGCGCCTGTACGATGGCCGGGTCCTGGAAATCCGCACCCATCCTTTGCCCACCGGCGGTTTCGTCAACACCTTCACCGACATTACCGAACGCTACCAGCACGCCGAGGCGCTGAGTGAAAGCGAACACTGGATTCGCCTGATCACCGATCACGTGCCGGCATTGATTGCCTACCTCAATGCCGATCTGGTCTACGAGTTCACCAACAAGGTCTACGAAGAGTGGTACTGCTGGCCCCGGGGCGTGATGCTCGGCCAGAGTCTGCGCGAAGTGCACAGCGAACAGCATTACCAGCGGCTGGAACCCTACGTGGCCAGGGCGCTGGCGGGCGAGAGCGTGACCTTCGAGTTCGCCGAAACCAACGTCAACGACCAGGAGCGCTACATGCTGCGCTCCTATGTGCCCAACCGCCTGGCCAGTGGCGAGGTGGTGGGGATTTTCGTGCTGATCCGTGACATTACCGAACGCCGTCGCACCGCCGAGGCGCTGCATCAGGCTTATCAGAACCTTGAGCTGCGGGTACGCGAGCGCACGGCGGAATTGACCACCCTCAACGATCAGTTGCTGCGTGAGATCGATGAGCGCCGCCTGGTCGAGTCACGCTTGCGCGAGGCCAAGCAGGAAGCCGAGCAGGCCAACCTGTCGAAAACCAAGTTCCTCGCGGCCGTCAGCCATGACCTGCTGCAACCGTTGAATGCCGCGCGACTGTTTACCAGTGCCTTGCTGGAACGGCGCGAGCCGATGTCCA
This sequence comes from Pseudomonas sp. WT-JTC, assembly GCF_056711565.1. Classification (NCBI taxonomy): domain Bacteria; kingdom Pseudomonadati; phylum Pseudomonadota; class Gammaproteobacteria; order Pseudomonadales; family Pseudomonadaceae; genus Pseudomonas; species Pseudomonas sp. WT-JTC. The sequence goes on along the minus strand of NZ_CM160042.1, from coordinate 3,923,611 downwards.
GCGAGATCCTGGTGCGCAACGTGAGCAATTCCCTGGAAGACGTGGAAAACCTGCTGGGCACCCTGGTGGATATTTCCAAGCTCGATGCGGGGGTGATCAAGGCCGACGTCGCGCCGTTCGCCCTCAGCGAACTGCTGGACAACCTGGCCGCCGAATACACCCAGGTGGCGCGCAGTGAAGGCCTGCAACTGCACTTCATCGGTTGTTCGGCGCTGGTGCGCAGCGACATCCAGTTGCTGGCGCGCATTCTGCGCAACCTGCTGAGCAATGCGATTCGCTATACCTGCAGTGGTCGCGTGGTGCTGGGTTGCAGGCGGCATCATCAGTGCCTGACGATCGAAGTCTGGGACAGCGGCATGGGCATTGCCGAGCATCGCCTGGAGGAGATTTTCCAGGAGTTCAAGCGCGGCGATGTGCAGCGACCCGATCAGGATCGCGGCCTGGGCCTGGGCCTGGCGATTGTCGAGAAAATTGCCGGCATCCTCGGGCATCGCATTCATGTGCGCTCGTGGCCGGGTCGGGGCTCGATGTTCTCGGTCGAAGTACCGCTGAGCGCCACTGCGCCGAAACCGCCGCCGACATTGCCGATGAGCGAGCCGATGCTTGAACGCCTGCGCGGTGCCCGGATATGGGTGCTGGACAACGATGCGACCATCTGTGCCGGCATGCGCACCTTGCTGGAGGGATGGGGGTGTCGGGTGGTGACAGCGCTGTCAGAGGAAGATCTGGCGCGGCAAGTGGACAACTACCACGCCGAGGCCGACTTGCTGATAGCCGATTACCACCTGGACAACGACCGCAACGGAGTCGACGCCGTCGCCCGGATCAATGCCCGGCGCGCGTCACCGGTCCCGGCGATGATGATCACGGCCAACTACAGCAATGAACTCAAGCAGCAGATCCGTGAACTGGGCCACACCCTGATGCACAAGCCGGTGCGGCCGATGAAGCTGAAGACGGCGATGAGTCATTTGTTGGGCAGGCCTTGATTTTCCGGGTGTCGGTGCTGGCCCCTTCGCGAGCAAGCCCGCTCCCACAGGATCACCTGAATCTTTGTGGGAGCGGGCTTGCTCGCGAAAGGCGCGCCGCGGTCTTTCTGACTCAACGCCGCAGGTATGACCCGAAATCAATATCCCCGGCACTCAGGATCGCCTGCACCCGGTTGTGCACGTTGAGCTTGCGCAGGATCGCCGAAACGTGGGCCTTGACCGTGGTCTCGGCGATTTCCAGGGTGTAGGCAATCTGCTTGTTCGATTCGCCCTTGGTCATGCGCTCCAATACCTGCAATTGCTTGCGGGTCAGGGCCTGGAGCAGTTCGGGTGGGAAGCTCGGGGTGTCGTTCATCCGCCGCTGGGTGCTGCTTTTGGCGGTGCGGATGATGTCCGGGGGCAGGTAGACATTGCCATTGAGGATTTGCTGGATGGCATCGGTCATCTGTGCGCGGGGTGAAGACTTGGTGATAAAACCCACGGCACCGTAAGTGATGGCTTGCAGCACGATCTGTTTGTCCTGCTCGGCGGAGACAATCACCACCGGAATGGTCGGCGCTTCGTTACGCAGGTTGATCAGGCCATTGAGCCCGTGCATGCCGGGCATGTTCAGGTCGAGCAGGATCAGGTCGAGGTCGTCGTGTTCCTGGGTCAGTGCCAGGGCGCTGTCCAGGTCAGCGGTTTCCATCACTTCGCTGCCGGCAAAACCGTCGCTGATGACGTTGTGAATGGCTTCGCGAAACAGCGGGTGATCGTCGGCAATCAGAATTTTGTACATGGCCTTTCACCTCATTATTTTGATTATGGTGTGGCAACTACACGCACGCGTAAAGCTTCAGGGAAAGGGTTCGGGGCTGGCTGGCGAAACCGGCAGATTGGCCGCTTGCCAGGCGTCCAGGCCATCGCGATACCAATACAAGGTTTTATAGCCCATGATGGCTGCGCGTTTGACCGCGTTCCAGCTCAACCAGCAGTCGGAGCGGCAATAGAAGACCAGCGGTTGCGTCGGGTCGCCGCCCGTCAGTGACTTCAGGTTGCGGGAAAAGTAATCCTGCCAGGCGGGCGTCAGGTCGCCGTCACCGGTATTGGCCAGCCAGTGGCTGCCGGGCAGGTTTTCATGGGGCTGGTCTTCGATGAATTGCCCTTGCAGCCACTGACGGCGGTAGACGTCGATCAGCACCGGGCGCGGGTTTTGGCTGAGCAGCGTCTGCAGGGCGCGGGTGTCGACGATGGTTGCACCTTGCAACTGCTCGGGCGTCGGGCTGCGGTACAGGCCAATGCGATAGCCGTCGGCAGAGAACAGCGCGGTATCGGCCTGCGCAGTACTCAGCAACAGGCTCAGCGACAGGGCGGCGAGAGCAGGGCGCAACAGGCGACGTCGGGCACGCGGCATGGGTTCGGTCCTTATAGTTATGGACCTATTACATGCCAGTCGGGGGACGTTGGGAATGCGACGATAGACAGGGAAACCAGTACTAAAGTAGTAATTTCACCCTGCTCAATGAAGATCCCCCTGTGGGAGCGGGCTTGCTCGCGAAAGCGTTGTGTCAGTCAACTTATTTATTGAATTTGCCGCCGCCTTCGCGAGCAAGCCCGCTCCCACAGTTGACCTGTGTAGTCAGTTGGTTTTGCGCAGGGCGGCGTGCTGGGGGTTGAAGGTCAGCACAGCGAGCAGCGTGAACAGCAGCGTTAGCCCCACGCACACCGCCAGCGCCAGCGGATTGAAGCGCTCGTACAAGGCAAAGCGCACCAGCTCCACCGCATGGCTGAACGGGTTCAGGGTGCACAACCAGTACAACCACTCGCTGGCCTCGCGCATCTTCCACAGCGGATACAGCGCCGATGACAGGAAAAACAGCGGGAAGATCACGAAATTCATCACCCCGGCAAAGTTCTCCAGCTGGCGGATCGCGTTCGACAGCAACAGGCCCAGTGCGCTGAGCATCAACGCCACCAGCAGCAGGGCCGGCAACGCCATCAACAGACCCAAGGCGGGTGGCCGCACGCCGTAAATCCAGGCAATCGCCAGAAACGCATACACCTGCAACAGCGAAATCAGTGACGTGGCCAGCAGCTTGCTGCACAGCACGAAGGTGCGCGGCAGAGGGCTGGTCAACAGCACGCGCATGCTGCCCATCTCGCGGTCGTAGACCATCGACAGTGACCCCTGCATGCCGTTGAACAGCAGGATCATGCAGGCCAACCCGGGAATGATGTAGACCTCATAGGGAATGTAGGTGTCGTAGGGCTCGATGATGGCGATTCCGAGCGCTGCGCGAAAACCGGCCGCGAATACCAGCAGCCACAGCAGTGGCCGTACCAGGGCGCTGAGAAACCGCGTGCGTTGCAGCACGAAGCGCAGCCATTCGCGTAGCACGATGCCGCTGAAGCATTGCCAGTAAGCTGTCATTGCATGGCTCCTGTGGTCGTCAGGCGGGTGAATGCCGAACCGAGGTCGCCGCCGTGTTCCAGGCTCAGGGCAGCCGCCTGTCCGCTGGCCACCAGCCGGCCTTGATGGAGTATCAGCAAGTCGTCACTGGGCTGCACTTCGTCGAGCAGGTGAGTGGTCCAGAGCACGCTGATGCGCTCCTCGCGACACAGGCTGCGCAGGTGCTGATTGAGCGCCAGGCGACTTGCCGGGTCGAGGCCGGCACTGGCTTCATCGAGCAGCAACAGGCACGGCTCATGCAGCAGGGCGCGGGCAATTTCAACCCGCCGACGATGGCCGCCGTTGAGTTCACGCACCCGCTCGCGGCGGCGCTCGGTCAGGGCCTGGCGGGCCAGTTCGGCGTCGACCCGAAGACCGGTCTGGCGCCGGGACAGGCCATGCAATGCCGCGTGATAACGCAGGTTTTGCTCGACGCTGAGGTCCAGGTCCAGCGTGCTTTGCTGGAACACTACGCCCAATTGCCTGAGTGCCGGGCGTGCCGCGCTGCGCAATGAACAGCCCCCGACGCGGATCTCGCCTTGCTGCAGATCATAGAGCCGGGTCAGCAGGGCAATCAGGGTCGACTTGCCCGCGCCGTTGGGCCCCAGCAACGCGGCGAAACGCCCGGGTTGCAGGTTGAAACTCACCTTGCGCAAGGCCTCTCGAGTGCCGTAGGCAAAGCTCAGGTCACTGACTTCAAGGGCGTTCATGGCGTCACCACCACGCCCCAGGGATAGCGCCCGACCTTCACCGACTTGCTGACCTTGAGGCTGTCGACATCGATCACCGAGACATCGCCGCTGACGCCGTTGGTGGCCAGCAATTGCTTCTGGTCCGGGGTGAACGCCATCTGCCAGACCCGTCGGCCCACCAGCACGTAATCAATAATCTCGAAGGTTCTGGCGTCGACCACCGCGACGTGATTGGCCGGGCCGAGGGCGACGAAAGCGTATTTTCCATCGGCGCTGAGCTTGATGCCCACCGGTTGCACCTTGTCCGGGTGCACGCCCTTGATCTGGAAGTTCAGGGTCTTGAGGACGTTGCGGCTGGCCACGTCGAGAATGGTCACGGTGCCGCCGATTTCCGCCGAGGCCCAGAGCTTCGCGCCATCCGGGGAGAACTCGACGAAGCGCGGGCGCTGATCCACCAGGGTGCTGTCGGCCAGGGTCTGGGTGCTGGTGTCGATCCAGTGCAGCATGTTGGTGGTTTCGCTGGTATTGACCGCCCACTTGCCGTCAGGGCTCACCGCCATGCCTTCGGGTTCGACGCCGACGTTGATCTGGCCGAGGACCTTGGAGGTTTCGGTGTCGATCACCGTGACCAGTGCATCGTCTTCGTTGGAGACATACAACCAGCGATTGTTCGGGTGCAGGGCGAATTGTTCAGGGTCTTTGCCCGAGGGCAATTCCTTGATGATCTTGCGCGTGGCCACGTCCATCACCTGGACCCGGTCCGAGTCGCTGGCGCAGATGTACAACAGCTTGTTGTCATGGGACAGCAGCAGGCCGCGGGGGCGCTGGCCGACGGGCAGGGTGTCGGTGACTTGCAGGGTCTGCATGTCGATCAGGCTCAGGCTGTTGTCCTTTTCGTTGGAGACCCAGGCCGTGCTGGCGACGGCTTGGCCAGCGGCGAGCAGCAGGATGCATGAAAGCAGGGTGCGGCGCATGGCAGTGTCCTTGTTGTAGTTGTTGTGTTCAGGGAAAGCGGCAGCTCACCTCGGATTTGTCGTAACCCAGACTATCCATCTCGTTGAACGGGTGCAGAAAGCCGTCCTGGGGTGACGTGCTGACCAGCGCCCGGGGCTGGACAATGGGAATCGGCTGGCGCAACTGGCCGTTCCACGGCCGATAGCTGAGCTTGCGGCCCTTGAAACCGTCGAGCGGCAACTGGTCGCTGATTTCAAGCGCACGGATCGCCATCGGCTCGGCCTGGCGCTGTTTGCTCACGGCGCTGGCGATACTGCGCACGGCAATCCATGCGGCGAAATCGCGGTCGTTCATCCAGCGTCCGGCCAGGGCTTCGAAGCGTTTTTGCAGTTGCGCGGCGCCGTAGGTTTCCACGGTCTTGTGCCAGCCTACCGGGGTCAGGCCCTGGGTGCCGGCGACCGGACGCGGGTACCAGGTCTGGTAGGGCACGTATTCACCGAAGTCACCGCGTTCATCGGCCACCAGTACCACGTCGTACTCGGCGGTCTGGGTGAACAGCGGCATATCCGCCTGGGCACTGCGCCGCTGGTCGTTATCAAAGCTCCAGGGTTTTTCCGCCACCAGTTGCAGGCCGAAGCGCCTGGCGGCGCGGCGCAGGGCGGCGGCGTAGGCTTGATCGTCCGCCGTCGGGCCGACTATCAGCAGCGCGCGCTGCCATTTGCGCAGCACCAGAAACTGTACCAGCGCGTCGGCGAGCATCGCCCGGCTCGGCAAGGTGTGCAGCACGTTCGGCAGGCAATCGGTGGTGCGCAGGTTGTCGTCCGGGCTGCCGGCGTTGAACAGCAGGCTGTCGGGCAGTGCGGCACTGAGCTGCTGCAGGCTGGCTGCAGGTGCGTTCACCACAAACAGGCGCAGACCCTGTTCGTGCTGGGCCTTCGCCGCTTCGAGCAAGGCTTCGGGGCTGTCGACGCTGGCGCTGGTCAGGCTGTAGCCGTGATTGAGAAAACGCCCGGTGCTGTTGCTGTCGGTGATCGCCAGTTCGGCGCCGCGCAGGCCGGCATCGGTGGGTTCGGGAATGACGTTCGACAGCAGCGGGCCAGGGTCGGGGCGATAACCCAGGTAGCCGATGCGCACCTGCAAGGGCGCATCGGCGGCCTGGCTCTGGGTGGCCAGGCCGGCGGCGCAGGCAATCGCCAGCAGATAGATCAGGGCATAAGGGGCAAGCTGGCGCATAAGGCTCTCCATCACCGGTAGCGCCAGCATAGGAAGCCTGTGGTGACGTGAAAATATGCAGAAAGTACCGAAGGGCCAGTACCAAGGTAGTAGCCCGCCACGTTCGGCGCGGTTCTAGCATGGGCAATCACGGCCATTGATCTGGAGGGGATTGACCATGCGTATCGTCAAAACGCTGCTCCTGCCGTTTCTGCTGATCCTGACCCTGATCGGCGTCGACCGGCTCCACGGCCCGCGTCCGGCGTCCACCGATCGCCTTACGACCAAGGGAGTAGGTGGCGACCACCAAAGCAGCATGGGGTCTGTGCGCAGGGCTTTCTAAGATGACCGCCATAGCCTCTGACAAGAGGTTTTGCGTGCAATCCTGAGGGCAGAACAATGACAACAAAACGCAACGCCTTGCTCGTCACCGGGCTGCTGGCCGGTCTTATCAGCGCAGGTTCCGTGTGGGCCCACGGCAACGTGGTACCCCAGGCCGTGGAAACCAAGGGACTGACGCCAGTCAAGGACGCCGGTGTGCAACTCGATGCCGACGGCTGGGCTGCGGTAAACCCTTATCGCACCGCCCCGGAACATGACAAGGCAGTGGAAATCGGCGCCTCGGCCTATACCCAGAACTGCGCGGCCTGTCATGGTCTGGAAGCCAAGTCCGGTGGTATCGCCCCCGACTTGCGCATGCTCGATGTCGGTGAGTCGGGCGATGAATGGTTCGCCGAACGGGTACGCCATGGCGCGGTGCGCGACGGTCGGGTGTACATGCCGAAGATGGCCGACTACCTGAGCCAGGAAGCTCTGTGGGCGGTGCGCACTTATCTGGACACTGTGCACGTCGAGGAGTGACCCATGCGCCTGCTCGCGGTGTTGCTCGGCGCTCTGTGGCTGTGTTGCCAGCCGGCGCAGGCGCAGGTTCGCAACTACGACGAAATGATCGCCGCCGGGGAGCTGAAGGTGGCGGTCTACAAGGACTTCGCCCCCTACAGTTTTGAACGCGCCGGAAAGCCCCAGGGGGTCGATGTCGAGCTCGCCGAGGCCCTGGCCAAGGCGCTCGGCGTGCGCCTGACGCTGATCTGGGCTCCGGCCGGGGAAAAGCTCGATGACGACCTGCGCGACTACATCTGGCGTGCCAGTGCCTTGCACAATCAGCAACTGGCCGACCTGATGATGCGCGTGCCCTACGACCATGACTATGCGCAGAAGCGTAATGAGTTAGGCGAACTGGAAAACGGCCATGTGGTGATGTTCGGTCCGTACCAGAACGAACAATGGCAGGTGGCCTATGACCGTCGGCGGCTGGACAAGGTCGCCAGCGTCGCGGTGTTCGAGCAACACCCGATTGGCGTCGAAGTCGACAGCGTGCCGTCGTTCTACCTGACCTCGGTGTTCAACGGCATGCTCGCCGGCAAGACTCATCACTATCCCGGCGTGCCCCAGGCGTTTGCCGCGATGAAGGCGGGTGAGGTCGACGCGGTGATGGCCATGCGCGGCGAGATCGACTGGCAAGTGCATGAAGCGGCCGACCCGCAAGTGGCACTGGCAGAAAATGCCTACCCGAACATGGGCAAGCAGCTTTGGGAAATCGGCATGGCGGTTCACGAAAGCAACCGTCAACTGGCCTATGCCGTGGAGGAGGCGCTCGAAGGCTTGATCCGCGAGGGCTCGGTGAAGGCCATCTACGACCATTACGGCCTGCGTTACGACGTGCCCGAGATGTATCAATAGGAGCTGGCGATGAAATGGCGAGGGAGTTGTCTGTTGGCCTGCTGGTTAAGCCTGGCGGCCCAGGCCGCCGATATCGATCCCGGCAAGGATCCGGTGCCATCGGTGATGTGGACGTTCTATCACAAGCAGTTTCTTGGCAATGCGCCGTTCGTTTTCGATGATCGGGTCAAGTTGCTGGCGCCGCCGTTTGCCGAAGATGCCCGGCAGGTGCCGCTGGAAATCGACGCCCGGGCGTTCAATGGCGAGGTGGTGAAAATCCTCGCCTGGGCAGAGCTGAACCCTTTGCCGAAAATCGTCGACTTCCAGCCGCTGGATTCCGTTTTACCCTGGCTGTCGTTGCGCATTCGCATCGAACAGGCCACACCCTTGCGCGCGGCGGTGTTGACCCGTGACGGCCTGTGGCACGTCGGTTCGACCCTGATCGACGCGGCGGGTGGCGGCTGCACCGCGCCGAGCGTGGTACGCAGCCAGTCGGGCTGGGAGGAGCACATCGGCGAAGTGTTCGGCGGCCGCTATCCCCGTGGCGAGTTCAGCCGTTTGCGTTTGCAGGTGGCCCATCCCATGGACAACGGCATGGTCAGCGGCATTCCGGAATTCTTCATCAACCATGCCGAGCTGCGCGACCGCAGCGACCAGGTGCTGGCCCGGCTGGAGTTGTTTCCCGCCGTCAGCGAAAACCCCAACCTGGCCTTCGACATCGAAGGGGCAGGGCAAACCAGCCTGTTTTTACGGGACAACAGCGGCAATGTGTTTGATGCATCAATTCCCTGACCATAAGGAGCGTGGCATGCGCTGGATACTGCTGATGGTGTTGTGCGTCAGTCTGCCGACCCTGGCCGACCTCGAGTACTCGCTCAAGCCCCGGCAGATCGCCCAGGACACCTGGTTGCTGGAAGGCAGCACGGATAATTTCGCCAAGGCCAACGGCGGCAACATCGTCAACACCGCGTTCATTGTCACCGAGCGTGGTGTGGTAGTGATCGACAGCGGGCCGTCGAAGCGTTACGGCGAAGCGCTGCGCAAGGCGATTGCCGCCACCACCGACAAGCCGGTGATCCAGGTGTTGCTGACTCACCATCACCCGGACCATGTGCTGGGCAATCAGGCCTTCACCGACGTGCCGATCGGTGCCTTGGCCGGCACCACCGGGCTGATGCACCAGCAAGGCGATGCCATGACCGAGAACCTGTATCGAATGGTCGGCGACTGGATGCGCGGCACTGAAATGGTATTGCCCACCCAGGTGCTGACACCCGGCGTGAAAAGTTTTGGGAATCACGATTTGCGTCTGCTGAGCCTGGGTGGGCATACGGGCGCGGATCTGGCTATTCTCGACCAGCAAACCGGTGTGCTGTTTGCCGGGGACCTGGTGTTTTATCAACGGGCGCTGACCACGCCCAACAGTCCGGGGCTGTCACGGTGGCTGGCGGATATCGCGGCCCTGCAAGACTTGCCCTGGACGCTGGTCGTGCCGGGTCATGGACCGGTGGCAAGCGATCCACGACCCTTCGAGCAGATGCGCGATTACCTGACCTGGCTCGATCAGCTTATGCGCAACGGCGCCGCCAATGGCAGCGACATGGCCGAGATGATCCGCAGCCCCATCCCCGAACGTTTTGCCGGGATCAACCTGAGCCGATACGAACTGATTCGCAGCGTCAGCCATTTGTACCCGCGTTACGAGCGCGGGCAGATGACCCGGGTCGATTCCGCCAGCAAATAGTCGACCCAGATCCCCTGTAGGAGCGAGCCTGCTCGCGATGGACGTTAACGATAACGCGAGCTGCCTGGATGAACGCGGTGGTCTGACGTTTTTCGCGAGCAAGCTCGCTCCTACAGGGGGCGGTGTCGTTCACAAAATCGAGTGTCCATCTCACTCGACCCGCTACCAAGGAACTAGAAAACTCCACACTGCGGGCAATTGTTGCCAGGGCGGCGGCGCCCAAGAATCTGCACCAGACCGGGAAAATTTTCCGGGCATAACAAAAATTGCAGAGGAAGCCGTCATGACTCAACCCGCACGTCGCCAGCCCTTCGTCCTGAGCCTGCTGCTCAGTGCCATGCTGTTGTCCGGCCAGGCATTGGCCGGGGTTTCCGACCAGGACATTCTCCAGGACCCGAAGAATCCCGAGCAGGTCGTGACCAACGGCCTGGGTGTCCAGGGGCAGCGCTACAGCCCGCTGGACATTCTCAATGTCGACAACGTCAAGGAGCTGCGACCGGCATGGGCGTTTTCCTTCGGTGGTGAAAAACAGCGTGGTCAACAAGCGCAGCCGATGGTCAAGGACGGCGTGATGTACATGACCGGTTCCTACTCGCGGGTGTTCGCCGTGGATGCGCGCACCGGCAAGAAGCTCTGGCAATACGATGCGCGCCTGCCGGATGACATACGCCCCTGCTGCGACGTGATCAACCGTGGCGTCGCGCTGTATGGCGACCTGGTGATCTTCGGCACCCTCGACGCCAAGCTCGTGGCACTGAACAAGGACACCGGCAAGGTGGTCTGGAGCAAGAAAGTCGCCGACCACAAGGAAGGCTACTCGATCAGCGCCGCGCCGTTGGTGATCAACGGCAAACTGATTACCGGCGTGGCCGGAGGCGAGTTCGGCGTGGTGGGCAAGATCGAGGCCTACGACCCGAAAAACGGTGACCTGCTGTGGACCCGGCCGACGGTCGAAGGCCATATGGGCTACGTCTACAAGGACGGCAAAGCGGTGGAAAACGGCATCTCCGGTGGCGAGGCGGGCAAGACCTGGCCGGGCGATCTCTGGAAAACTGGCGGCGCGGCCCCTTGGCTTGGCGGCTATTACGACCCGGAAACCAACCTGCTGCTGTTCGGTACCGGTAACCCGGCACCGTGGAACTCGCACCTGCGCCCTGGCGACAACCTCTACTCTTCATCGCGCCTGGCACTCAATCCAGACGACGGCACCATCAAGTGGCACTTCCAGAGCACGCCCCACGACGGTTGGGACTACGACGGCGTGAACGAGCTGGTGTCGTTCAATTACAGCGAAGGCGGTAAAGAGATCAAGGCGGCGGCCACTGCCGACCGTAACGGTTTCTTCTACGTGCTGGATCGTACCAACGGCAAATTCATCCGTGGTTTCCCGTTCGTGGACAAGATCACCTGGGCCACCGGCCTGGATAAAACCGGCCGGCCGATCTACAACGAAGCCAGCCGTCCCGGTGCCCCGGGCTCCGAAGCCAAGGGCAGTTCGGTCTTCGTGGCGCCGGCGTTCCTCGGCGCGAAAAACTGGATGCCGATGGCTTACAACCAAGACACCGGGCTGTTCTATGTACCGTCCAACGAATGGGGCATGGACATCTGGAACGAAGGCATCGCCTACAAGAAAGGCGCGGCGTTCCTCGGCGCCGGATTCACCATCAAGCCATTGAACGAAGACTACATCGGCGTGTTGCGGGCCATCGATCCGAAAACCGGCAAGGAAGTGTGGCGCCACAAGAACTACGCGCCGCTATGGGGCGGGGTGCTGACCACCAAGGGCAACCTGGTGTTCACCGGTACGCCTGAAGGATTCCTGCAGGCGTTCAACGCCAAGACGGGCGAGAAGGTCTGGGAGTTCCAGACCGGTTCCGGTGTGCTCGGTTCGCCCGTGACCTGGGAAATGGACGGCGAACAGTATGTCTCGGTGCTCTCCGGCTGGGGCGGCGCCGTACCGTTGTGGGGTGGCGAAGTGGCCAAGCGGGTGAAGGACTTCAACCAGGGCGGCATGCTCTGGACCTTCAAGCTGCCCAAGGACCTGGTAGCCAAACACTGATCCACCACAAACCTGTAGGAGCGAGCTCGCTCGCGATGAACCCGAGAACGCCGTGGGGTGTCAGGCTTCCAGCGTTATCGTTGACGACCATCGCGAGCAAGCTCGCTCCTACAGGGGGCGGTGCAGAATCTACGACCAAATAACGAGAGCCCCTCCTGCCAACGATGCATTCGTCTGGCACGCGGGGCTCTCTAGTATCGGCTCATCGCCTGTCAGCACGACAGGCTCCGACCCAGACAGAGGCCCATCATGATCTACGCACAACCCGGAACCCCAGGTGCCGTCATTACCTTCAAGCCGCGCTACGGCAACTTCATCGGTGGCGAGTTCGTTGCCCCGATCAATGGCGAGTACTTCACCAACACCTCACCGGTCAACGGCGAAGTAATTGCCGAATTCCCGCGCTCCAGCGCCGCCGACATCGACAAGGCCCTCGACGCTGCCCATGCCGCTGCCGACGCCTGGGGCAAGACCTCGGCCCAGGACCGCTCCCTGGTGCTGCTGAAAATCGCTGATCGCATCGAGCAGAACCTTGAGGTGCTGGCCGTCACCGAAACCTGGGACAACGGCAAGGCCGTGCGCGAAACCCTCAACGCCGACGTGCCGCTGGCGGCCGACCACTTCCGTTACTTCGCAGGCTGCATCCGCGCCCAGGAAGGCGGCGCCGCCGAGATCAACGAGCTGACCACGGCCTATCACTTCCATGAGCCGCTGGGCGTGGTCGGGCAGATCATTCCCTGGAACTTCCCGCTGCTGATGGCCGCCTGGAAACTCGCCCCGGCCCTGGCTGCGGGCAACTGCATCGTGCTCAAGCCTGCCGAGCAGACGCCGCTGTCGATCATGGTCTTCGCTGAGCTCATCGCCGACCTGCTGCCGGCGGGCGTACTGAACATCGTCCAGGGCTTCGGTCGCGAAGCCGGCGAAGCCCTGGCCACCAGCAAGCGCATCGCCAAGATCGCGTTCACCGGTTCGACCCCGGTGGGCGCGCACATCATGCATTGCGCCGCCGAGAACATCATTCCCAGCACCGTCGAACTGGGCGGCAAGTCGCCGAACATCTTCTTCGAAGACATCATGAGCGCGGAACCTGCGTTCATCGAAAAAGCCGCCGAAGGCCTGGTGCTGGCGTTCTTCAACCAGGGCGAAGTCTGCACCTGCCCGTCCCGGGCGCTGGTGCAGGAGTCGATCTACGAGCCGTTCATGGCCGAGGTGATGAAGAAGATCGTCAAGATCAAGCGCGGCAACCCGCTGGACACCGAAACCATGGTCGGTGCCCAGGCTTCCGAGCAGCAATACGACAAGATCCTCTCGTACCTGAGCATTGCCCAGGAGGAGGGCGCCGAACTGCTCACCGGTGGCGCGGCCGAACGCCTGGAGGGCGACCTGTCCAGTGGTTATTACATCCAGCCGACGCTGCTCAAGGGGCACAACAAGATGCGTGTGTTCCAGGAAGAAATCTTCGGCCCGGTGGTGGGTGTTACCACCTTCAAGGACGAAGCTGAAGCCTTGGCCATCGCCAACGACAGCGAGTTCGGCCTCGGCGCCGGCCTGTGGACCCGCGACATCAACCGCGCCTACCGCATGGGCCGGGCGATCAAGGCCGGGCGCGTGTGGACCAACTGCTACCACCTGTACCCGGCGCACGCGGCGTTTGGTGGCTACAAGAAGTCCGGCGTCGGTCGGGAAAACCACAAGATGATGCTCGACCACTATCAGCAGACCAAAAACCTGCTGGTGAGCTACGACATCAATCCGCTGGGGTTCTTCTGATTTCGCACTGATGGCAAGCACTCTGTAGGAGCGAGCTTGCTCGCGATGATCCCGAGAACGCCACGGGGCACCAGGCTTCCCGCGTTATCGTTGACGACCATCGCGAGCAAGCTCGCTCCTACAGTATTTGTGTGTACATGACGATCGCACACCCCCTACCAAATCACCCCCGAAACTCCTTCGAAAGTAGCATTCGGGCACTCGACGCCCCGTGCATTAATGGCATTACCGGAATCACCCGGGCACAAGAAGAGGAATGACCCATGTGGACTAAACCCGCGTTTACCGATCTGCGCATTGGCTTCGAAGTGACGATGTATTTCGCCAACCGTTGATTGATCACCCGGCCAGCCGAAGCGTTGGCCGGGCCTGCCTTGTGGAGCATCTGCCATGTACATTCGCGTTCTTGGTTCCGCAGCCGGCGGTGGCTTCCCACAGTGGAACTGCAATTGCCGCCAGTGCGCCGGTGTGCGCAATGGCAGCCTCCAGGCACAGCGCCGTACGCAGTCGTCGATTGCCCTGAGTGACGACGGTGTGGCGTGGGTGCTGTGCAACGCTTCACCGGACATTCGCGCGCAATTCGAGAGTTTTGCGCCCTTGCAACCGGCGCGGCGACTGCGTGACAGCGCCATCGCCGGCATCGTGCTGCTGGACAGCCAGATCGACCATTGCACCGGTTTGCTCAGTCTGCGCGAAGGCTGTCCGCATGCGGTGTGGTGCACTGAGCGCGTGCATCAGGACCTGAGCAGTGGTTTCCCTTTGTTCGAGGTGCTTGGGCACTGGAACGGCGGATTGCAATGGCAACCGGTCGGTCTCGATCGCCAGCCGTTCGGCATCCCGGCCTGCGAGCATTTGCAATTTCGTGCGATTCCCCTGGTGAGCAACGCGCCACCGTATTCGCCCAATCGCGGCAACCCGCAACCGGGCGACACCATTGGCCTGTTCATTGAAGACCTGCGCAACGGCGCCTCGCTGTTCTATGCACCGGGCCTTGGGCAAATCGACGATGAAGTGCTGGGCTGGATGCAGCGTGCCGATTGCCTGCTGCTGGACGGCACGCTGTGGCGTGACGATGAGATGCGTCTTTGTGAAGTCGGCCAGAGCCTGGGCAGCGAAATGGGGCACCTCGCACAAAGCGGCCCCGGCGGGATGCTTGAAGTGCTGGAGGGTTTCAACCGCCAGCGCAAGGTGCTGATCCACATCAACAACACCAATCCGATCCTTGATGAAAACTCGACCGAGCGGGCGTTGCTGGAGCGGCGGGGGATCGAAGTGGCTTATGACGGCATGGGTATTGAGTTGTAGTCGACGGCCTCTTCGCGAGCAAGCCCGCTCCCACAATGGATCTGTTTCGATCAAAAAATTGTGTTCAACCCTGACCCCTGTGGGAGCGGGCTTGCTCGCGAAGAGGCCAGACCAGACACCGCAGCGCTTCCAGGAGTACCCCAATGACCGAGACCCCGATGTCCCCCAAAGAATTCGAAGCCGCCCTGCGTGCCAAGGGCGCCTACTACCATATCCATCACCCGTTCCACCAGGCCATGTACGCCGGCCGCGCCAGCCGCGAGCAGATCCAGGGCTGGGTCGCCAATCGTTTCTATTACCAGGTCAACATTCCGCTGAAAGACGCCGCGATCCTGGCCAACTGCCCGGACCGCGACGTGCGCCGGGAATGGCTGCAACGGATTCTCGACCACGACGGTGTCCCCGGCAGCGAGGGCGGTATCGAAGCCTGGCTGCGCCTGGGCGAAGCCGTGGGGCTGGATCGCGAGCGGATTCTGTCCCAGGAGCTGGTGTTGCCCGGGGTGCGATTTGCGGTGGATGCCTACGTCAACTTCGCCCGTCGCGCCTGCTGGCAGGAAGCGGCCAGCAGTTCGCTGACCGAACTCTTTGCCCCGCAGATCCATCAATCGCGACTCGACGCCTGGCCCACCCATTACCCGTGGATCGACGTCGCAGGCTACGACTATTTCCGCACGCGCCTGAGCCAGGCGCGGCGCGATGTCGAGCATGGCTTGCGCATCACCCTGGCGCACTACGTGACGGCCGAGGGGCAACGACGCATGCTGGAGATTCTGCAATTCAAGCTCGACGTGCTGTGGAGCATGCTCGATGCCATGAGCATGGCCTACGAGCTGGAGCGTCCGCCGTACCATACGGTCACCGGCGATAACGTCTGGCACCGGGGGATCGCCCTGTGAGCCTGATCAATCGCCAGCAGTCACCGGCCTTGCGTCGCGGTTTTCGCCTGCAATGGGAGCCCCGTCAGGCCTGCCATGTGCTGCTGTACCCCGAAGGCATGATCAAGCTCAACAGCAGTGCCGGACAGATTCTCGACCTGGTGGATGGCCAGCGCAGCGTGGCGGCGATCATTGATCGATTGAGCGCGAATTTCCCCGGCGTACCGGGGATCGACGAAGACGTGCTGGCGTTTCTGGAGGTGGCCCATGCGCAATTCTGGATCGAGTAAGGCGCTGCCCGGACCGCCGTTGTGGCTGCTCGCCGAGTTGACTTACCGCTGCCCGCTGCAATGCCCGTACTGTTCCAATCCATTGGATTTTGCCCGGCACGGCGAGGAACTGAGCACGGAAGAATGGATCCGCGTGTTCCGCGACGCACGGGACATGGGCGCCGCGCAATTGGGCTTTTCCGGTGGCGAGCCGCTGGTACGCCAGGACCTCGCCGAACTGATCAAGGCCGCGCGGGACATGGGCTACTACACCAACCTGATCACCTCCGGCATCGGCCTGACCGAGCAGAAGGTGTGCGACTTCAAGGTGGCCGGGCTGGACCATATCCAGATCAGTTTCCAGGCCGCCGACGAAG
The DNA here is from genome assembly GCF_056711565.1 of Pseudomonas sp. WT-JTC. Lineage (NCBI taxonomy): Bacteria > Pseudomonadati > Pseudomonadota > Gammaproteobacteria > Pseudomonadales > Pseudomonadaceae > Pseudomonas > Pseudomonas sp. WT-JTC. The sequence goes on along the minus strand of NZ_CM160042.1, from coordinate 3,907,218 downwards.
CGGTGAACAACATGCTGGCCGGCTCGCGCAAGGCCTTCGCCCAGAAACTCGCGATGGCCAGGGCGGTGAAAGCCCAGGGCTATCCGATGGTGCTGAACTTCGTCACCCATCGGCACAATATCGACCGGATCGCGCAGATCATCGAGTTGTGCCTGGAACTGGACGCGGACTTTGTAGAACTCGCCACATGCCAGTTCTATGGCTGGGCTGAACTCAATCGCGTCGGCTTGCTGCCGACCCGCGAACAACTGCAACGGGCCGAGCGCATCACCAACGAGTATCGCCAGCGGCTTGAGGTACAGGGTCACCCGTGCAAGCTGATCTTCGTCACCCCCGACTACTACGAAGAGCGTCCCAAGACCTGCATGAACGGCTGGGCCAACCTGTTTCTCGACATCACCCCCGATGGCACGGCATTGCCTTGCCACAGCGCCCGGCAATTGCCGGTACAGTTTCCCAACGTGCGCGAACACAGCATCGAGCACATCTGGAACGACTCGTTCGGCTTCAACCGTTTTCGCGGCGATGACTGGATGAAGGAGCCGTGCCGCTCCTGCGACGAAAAGCACAAGGACCTGGGGGGCTGCCGGTGCCAGGCCTTCATGCTCACCGGTGACGCCACCAATGCCGACCCGGTGTGCAGCAAGTCCGCGCACCACGGCGTGATCCTCAAGGCCCGCGAAGAAGCCGAGGCACCGGGGTTGGGCATGGAACACCTGACGTTGCGCAATGAGAAGACGTCGCGGCTGATCTACCGCGGATGAGTCAGGCCACACAGATCCCCTGTGGGAGCGGGCTTGCTCGCGAAGAGGCCCTGTCAGTCAATAGAGAGGGTGACTGACACTCCGCTTTCGCGAGCAAGCCCGCTCCCACAGGGATCTGCGGTGAATCCAAAATCAGTGCTACCCATTGGTCTGATTGCATTCGCAGCTGGATGGTTTAGTGTGGCTTTTACCTTCCAAAACAATAAAAACAGGCTTTCCAATGAGCCAGAGTCTCAACCAGCTGCGTAAATTCGTTTCGCCTGAAATCATCTTCGGTGCCGGTAGCCGGCACAATGTCGGCAACTATGCCAAGACCTTTGGCGCGCGCAAGGTCCTGGTGGTCAGCGATCCCGGCGTGATTGCCGCCGGCTGGGTCGCCGATGTCGAAGCCAGCCTGCAGGCGCTGGGCATCGAATACTGCCTTTACAGCGATGTTTCGCCCAACCCGCGGGTCGAAGAGGTGATGCGCGGCGCCGAACTGTACCGGGAAAACCACTGCGACGTGATCGTCGCCGTCGGTGGCGGCAGCCCGATGGACTGCGGCAAGGGCATCGGCATCGTCGTCGCCCATGGCCGCAGCATTCTCGAATTCGAGGGCGTGGACACCATCCGCGTGCCCAGCCCGCCGCTGATCCTGATTCCGACCACTGCCGGCACCTCGGCCGACGTCTCGCAATTCGTGATCATTTCCAACCAGCAGGAACGCATGAAGTTCTCCATCGTCAGCAAGGCGGTGGTGCCGGACGTTTCGCTGATCGACCCGGAAACCACCCTGAGCATGGACCCGTTCCTGTCGGCCTGTACTGGCATCGACGCGTTGGTGCATGCCATCGAAGCGTTCGTGTCCACCGGCCATGGGCCGCTGACCGACCCTCACGCGTTGGAGGCGATGCGCCTGATCAATGGCAACCTGGTGCAAATGATCGCCAACCCGACCGACATCGCCCTGCGCGAGAAGATCATGCTCGGCAGCATGCAGGCCGGGCTGGCATTTTCCAACGCAATCCTCGGTGCCGTGCATGCCATGTCCCACAGCCTCGGCGGCTTTCTCGACCTGCCCCACGGCCTGTGCAACGCGGTGCTCGTCGAACACGTGGTGGCCTTCAATTACAACTCGGCACCGGAGCGCTTCAAAGTGATCGCCGAGACCTTCGGCATCGACTGCCGGGGCCTGAATCACCGGCAGATCTGCGGGCGTCTGGTGGAACACCTGATCGCGCTCAAGCATGCCATCGGCTTTCACGAAACCCTCGGTTTGCATGGCGTCAGGACCTCCGACATTCCGTTCCTGTCGCAACATGCCATGGACGATCCGTGCATCCTGACCAACCCGCGCGAATCCAGCCAGCGTGATGTCGAGGTCGTCTATGGCGAAGCCCTCTGACGAGCAACAACGGGCCCTGGCCGGGCTGCTGGGGTTAGGCAGCCATTCGGCCCGCAAGAGTCATTACCCGGAACTGGCTGCGCGCCTGGATGATCTGGAGGCCGAGCGTAATCGCTACAAGTGGCTGTTCGAAAATGCGGTGCACGGGATCTTCCAGGCCAGCCTGCACGATGGCATGCGCGCCGCCAACCCGGCGCTGGCACGCATGCTTGGCTACCAGGACCCGCAGGAGGTGCTGTTCTCCCTGACCGACCTGGCCGGCGCCCTGTTTGTCGACGGTGCGCAGGAGCTGGAAAACATCGTCGAGATCCTCAGACACCAGCGCAGCCTGCACGGCTATGAAACCCGCTTGCGCCGCAAGGACGGCAGTTACCTCGATGTGTTGATGAACCTGCTGCTCAAACCCGGCCAGGAAGGGCTGGTGGAGGGGTTCGTTTCCGATATCACCGAGCGTAAACAGGCCCAGCAACGCCTGCAGCAACTCAATGACGAACTGGAACTGCGCGTCGTCGCACGCACCAATGAACTGCTCGAAGCCAACCGCAACCTTCAGCAGCAGATCATCCAGCGTAAACAGATCGCCGAGGCCTTGCGCGACGCCCGCGATGCCGCCGAGGCCGCCAATCACAGCAAGGACAAATACCTCGCCGCCGCCAGCCACGACCTGCTGCAACCGCTGAATGCCGCACGGTTGCTGATTTCGACCTTGCGCGAACGCAAGTTGCCGGAAACCGAACAGGTGCTGGTGGAACGCACTCACCAGGCCCTGGAAGGGGCCGAAGACCTGTTGACGGATCTGCTCGACATTTCCCGGCTCGATCAGGCTGCGGTCAAGCCGGACATCGCGCCATACCGTCTCGACGAACTGCTCGGGCCGCTGGTCTCGGAGTTTCAGTCCGTCGCGCAGGCGGCCGGCTTGAACCTGCGGGTGCGCATGGCCGATTACGCCATCAGCACCGACTTGCGCCTGATGACGCGGATCCTGCGTAATTTCCTCAGCAATGCCTGCCGCTACACCGATGAAGGCAGCATCCTGCTGGGGGCAAGGCGTCGAGGCGAGATGTTGCGCCTGGAGGTCTGGGACACCGGGCGTGGCATCGCCGCTGACCGGCTCGATTCGATCTTCCTCGAGTTCAACCAGCTGGACGTCGGCCGCGCCGCCGATCGCAAGGGCGTGGGCCTGGGGCTGGCGATTGTCGAGCGCATCGCCAAGATCCTCGGCTATAAAGTTGGCGTGTACTCGTTGCCGGGGCGTGGGTCGATGTTCAGCATCGAGGTGCCGATATCCCGCGAGGTTCCGTTACCCGTGAGCCAGACGGTGCCACAGCCGGGCACCGGCAACCCGCTGCCGGGCCGCCGTCTGCTGGTGATCGACAACGAAGTGAGCATTCTCGAAAGCATGAGCGCGTTGCTCGGGCAGTGGGGCTGCGACGTTCTGACCGCCACCGATGAAGCGTCTGCGCTGGCGGCATTACGCGGGCAGGCGCCGGAGCTGATTCTCGCGGACTATCATCTCGATCACGCGGTGGTCGGCTGTGATGTGGTGCGACATTTGCGCGAGCATTTCCACCAGAACATTCCCGCGGTGATTATTACTGCCGACCGCACCGACCATTGTCGGCGTGCGTTACAGCGGCTCAACGCACCGTTGCTGAACAAGCCGGTGAAGCCCGGCAAGTTGCGAGCGGTGTTGAGTCAACTGTTGGGGGCATCTGCCTGAAGCGGCCGATACTGCAGGGTGAACCCCAGCTCGGTGGATTGCCCCTGTTCCAGTAAACGCAACCCCGGTCGACCGGGCACGTGGTGCGCGTTGACCGGGTGGCTCACCGGTTCGATGCAGAAAAAATCCAGGCCAACCGGGCAATAAAGCAGGTAGTAATCGCTACCGATGGCCCGGCATTGCAGTTCATAACCAAGGTCGGGCTGGCGGATCAGGCAATGGCCGTCCCATTCGCAGAAGCCGTTGTCTACCAGCGCTTCTGGCAATGACTTGAGTTGCTGAAAATCCCACTCGACCGGCAACGCGCTGAGTTCTGTCGGCAGTTTTTCCCCGTCGCACAACCACACTTGCCGGGCCCGTGCCTGTAGTCGGGTGTTCGGTGTCCGCGGCAGGTACGGATGCAGTCCCAAGCCATACCACGCAGGGTTTTCAGCCAGGTGCGTGACCTGCAGTTCGATGCTCAGCTTGCCCGCGCTCAAATGCAAACGTTGCCGGGCGCGATAGGCGAAAGGCGTTGCGCTGTCGAGTTGCAGGATCACTTCATCTTCAGATTGGGCAACCACGTCCCACGGCTGCTGCCAGGCGCTGCCGTGAATCGGCAGGGGATCGGTGAGGCTGTTGGGCGTCAGGGCCAGCCAGCCGTCGGGGCAATCGAATCCACCTTCGGCGATGCGATTGGACCAGGGGATCAGGGGAAAGCAGCCAAGTTTGCCGGGCAATCCCGTGTTCAGGGCATCGGCGTCACTGTGGCGCAACAAGGGTTGCCCGGTGCTGCGGACAGTCCAGTTGACGATGCTGGCGCCGAGTTCCGGGGCGAGGGTGAGGTGGGTGAGTTCGTCTTTGAGTTCGAGAAGCGTGGGCATCATGGTCATCACTGGTGGAAATCGATGGAGGGGCGTTTCATGCCTGCCGGGGTCAACTTTCAGATTTGGAATACCTACCCTGTAGGAGCGAGCTCGCTCGCGATGGTCGTCAACGATAACGCTGGAATCCTGATACCCCTCGGCGTTGTCGGGTTCATCGCGAGCGAGCTCGCTCCTACAGGGGATGGGGCGGTCAGCTGGAAATCATTGGCGGCAGGGTGCCCAGCAGTGAAACGGCCGCCACTGCGCCAAGCCCCAGCATCCACTCCAGCATCACACTGGTGCGCAGTGTTTGCAGACGCTGCTCGCAATCATTGATCCGCAAGCGATTGAACAACGCCAGGCCCAGCATCGCCGTCACCAGCAACGCCTTGATCAACAGGATCAAGGCGAACCCGGTGAGCAGCGGCGTTGGCCAGAATGCCCCGGTGAGTACCCGCACATTGATCAGCCCGGTGATCAGCAGCCCGGCGACCAACCCGTAGCCGACGCCGCTGAAGCGCTGCAACATCGCGCGGATCGAATGCCCCTCAGGCTGTCGCAGAATCATCACCAGCAACATCAAGCCGCCGAGCCAGGCACCCACGCACATCAGGTGAATGAGCTGATTGAGTATCAACAATTGCCCGGCGGTGCCGTCGAGCATGGCGCCGTGACCGACCGGGGCCAGCGTGGCCACCAGCAGACCGCTGAGGATCAGACGCGGCGCAAGGCTGGCGCTTAGCGGTGTCAGCAACACCACCAGCAACGCGATGTTAATCAGCAGATGCCAGCGCCAGACCTGACCGAAAAAGGTACTGCCCAGCACCAGGTGCAGGGTCGGCGGATCGAAGGCTGCGTCCCAGGCCCCGGCCATGCTTGCGGTAACCAGCAACAACCAACACACCCCGCTGCCCAGCGCCACTGCGGCCAGCCAATGGGAGGTCCGTGCCAGCCGCTGATCCAGTGCGGTTTCGCCATTTGCCAGCAACGGCCTGAACACCCAGCTTCCGAACAGCATCAACACCACGATGAAATGCAGGAAGCGGCACAGCACCAGCGCGCTCGCCATGAATTACTGGCCAACCTTGAAGGCGTAGGCACCTTCGCTTTTGTGAGTGTCGACCGACACGGCGTGCCATTCGACCTTGTAGGCTCCGGCGGTTAGCGGCGCGGCCGGGGTGACGATCAGGGTCTTCTTGTCGCTGCCTTCGGTGGTCAGCGCTTTGACCGCCACCGGTGCGCCATCCCTGGTCAGCGTGACTTTGGTGAAACTGGCCTCGACACCCTCGGAGAACTCCAGGCGCAACTCCGTTGGCGCGGTCACGGTGCTGTTGGCGGCCGGTGTCTGGCTTTTCAGGTGCGCATGGGCAAACACCGAAGAAGCGGCGAGCAGCGAGCCGAGCAGGGCTGCGACGGTCAGGGTTTTCTTGAGCAGCATCGTGAGTTCCTCAGGCAATTTCCAGGTGCACAGAGTTTAGCGTTACGACAGCGGCTGTACGAAGTTTCGTTTTCCCCTGTCGCCGCGGTCCAGAGCGGATGCTAGTCTTGTTCAACGTTGTTGTCGGGGACCCGCATGGGCAATCACAAGATCGAGATTCGTCGCAGTAACGTCGAAAAGATTCTGCTGGGGGCGGAAAAAGTCTTCGCTGAAAAGGGCTTCGGCAGCACCGCCATGGCCGATATCGCCGCCGAAGTGCAACTGCCGCGTTCCAACCTGCATTACTACTTCAGCACCAAGACCGAACTGTACAGCGCGGTGCTGTTCGATTTGCTGGAGGTCTGGAAGCAGGACGCCCTGTGCTTCGAGATGTTCGATGACCCGCGTGTGGTGCTCAGCAGCTACATCCGCGCCAAGATGAACCATTCCCGCAGCCGGCCTTATGGTTCGAAAGTCTGGGCCAACGAAATCATCCATGGCGCGCCGACCCTCGGCGCAGCGCTGGACGCGAGCCTGTACGACTGGGCCAAGATGAAGGAAGCGAAAATCCGCCAGTGGGTGGATGACAAACGCATCCTGCCGGTGGAGCCGTCGAGCCTGCTGTACATGATCTGGGCCTCGACCCAGCACTACGCCGACTTCGATCACCAAGTGAATATCCTCAACGACCATCAGCCGCTGTCGGACATGCAATTTGAAAAAGCAGTGCAGACGGTGACCAGTGTGATTTTGCGGGGGATTGGGCTGGAGCCTTGAGGCCCGAGATTTGTGGTGTTGCTGCTGGCCTCATCGCGGGCAAGCCCGCTCCCACAGTGACCCATGTCGTACGCAAGTGTTGTGTACACCAGAGATACCTGTGGGAGCGAGCTTGCTCGCGATGGCGTCCGTACAGGCGCCGCTGAACTCAAACTGTGACGTGATACGGATTCCTCGGATCATGATTCCAGTCCAGGAACGGCTTGCCAGTCTCCACCGGCACCATCTCGATGCAGTCCTGTACCGGGCAGGTGATCTGGCACAGGTTGCAGCCCACGCATTCCTCATCGATCACTTGATACTTGTGGGTGCCATCTGCCTGCTTGAGGCTGGCCACAGCCTGGTGCGAGGTGTCCTCACAGGCGATATGGCAACGACCACAGCCAATGCACGCCTCCTGATCGATCTTCGCGATCACCTGGTAGTTGATGTCCAGGTACTTCCAGTCCGTGGTATTGCCCACCGCGCGGCCGGAAAACTCCGAGATGCTGGCGTAGCCCTGACTGTCCATCCAGCGGGACAAACCGTCCTTCATGTCTTCGACAATCCGGAAGCCATGCAGCATCGCCGCCGTGCACACCTGCACCGCGCCGCTGCCCAGCGCGATGAATTCCGCCGCGTCGCGCCAATTGCCGATGCCGCCGATGCCGCTGATGGGCAGGCCTTGGGTCTGCGGATCACGGGCGATTTCGGCGACCATGTTCAAGGCAATCGGCTTGACCGCCGAGCCACAGTAACCGCCGTGGGTACTTTGGCCACCGACCATGGGGTTGGCGACCATGCGTTCGAGGTTGACGCTGGTGATCGAGTTGATGGTGTTGATCAGCGACACCGCATCGGCGCCGCCACGGTGGGCCGCGCGGGCGGCGACACGGATGTCGGTGATGTTCGGCGTGAGCTTGACGATCACCGGCAAAGAGCAATACGTCTTGCACCAGCGGGTGACCTGTTCCACGTATTCCGGCACCTGGCCGACTGCCGCGCCCATGCCCCGTTCCGGCATGCCGTGGGGGCAACCGAAATTCAGTTCGATGCCGTCGGCACCGGTGGCTTCCACCAGCGGCAGGATGTTTTTCCAGGATTCTTCGACGCAGGGCACCATCAATGACACGATCAGCGCACGGTCCGGCCAGTCCTTCTTGACCTGGGTGATTTCCCGCAGGTTGATCTCCAGTGAGCGGTCGGTGATCAGCTCGATGTTGTTAAAACCGAGTACCTCCCTGTTAGCCCCGAAGTGCGCCGAGTAGCGCGACGACACGTTGACCGCCGCCGGGTCTTCACCCAGGGTTTTCCAGACTACGCCGCCCCAGCCCGCCTCGAAGGCGCGGACCACGTTGTAGGCTTTGTCGGTGGGTGGCGCGGAGGCCAGCCAGAACGGATTGGGCGCTTTGATGCCGGCGAAGACTATCGATAGATCGGCCATTTACGCAGCCTCCACGTTGAGCATCAGTTGAGCGTTGATCGCCTCGGCGGCGCGTTTGCCGTGTTGTACCGCTTGCACGGTAAGGTCTTGATCGAGGCTGGTGCAGTCGCCGCCGGCATACACGCCGGGGATGCTGGTGCGCAGCTGTTCATCCACTTCTATGCGCTCGCCCTGACGCTTGAGTTCACGAGCCAGCGGATCGGCGAGGGCGCGGCTGTCGAAGGCCTGGCCGATGGCTTTGAAGATCGCGTCGGCGGCCAGTTCGAAGGTTTCACCGGTGGTTTGCAAGCGACCTTCGACCAGATGGGTGCGGGCGAAACGCATGCCGCGCACGCGGCCGTGGTCATCGAGCAACACCTCTTCGGGCTGCGCCCAGGTCATCAGTCGTACCTGATTGGCCTTGGCAATGTCCTGTTCGTGATGGGTGGCACCCATGTCTTCGGTACCGCGCCGGTACACCAGGTTCACGTCACGGGCACCGAGACGGGCCATTTGCACAGCCATGTCGATGGCGGTGTTGCCGGCGCCGAGGACGATGCAATGGTCGGCCAGGGGCAGTTGGGTCAGGTCATCGGCCTGGCGCAGTTCGCGGATGTAGTCGGTGGCGGCGAGCAGGCCCGGCGCGTCTTCGTGGGCCAGCCCCAATTGTTTGCTGGCATTGAGTCCGAGGCCAAGGAACACCGCATCGAACTGTTGCTGCAGTTCGCTCAAGGTCAGGTTGTCCCCGAGCTTCTGTCCGTGGCGAATTTCGATCCCGCCGATTTCCAGCAGGAACTCAAGCTCCTGTTGCGCGTAGTCATCCACCAGTTTGTATTTGGCGATCCCGTACTCGTTGAGACCGCCAGCCTTTTCCCGTGCCTCGAAAATCACCACGTCGTGCCCGTGCATGGCACTGCGGTGGGCGCAGGACAGTCCGGCGGGACCGGCGCCAACCACGGCGATGCGTTTGCCGGTGGTGGCAGCGCGCTGGAACGGGTGGGCGCTGAAGTGGGCGTTGTCCACGGCGTAGCGTTGCAACAGGCCGATCATGACCGGCGCACACTCGTGGGCGTTATTGCGCACGCAGGCTTGCTGGCAAAGGATTTCCGTCGGGCACACCCGGGCGCAACTGCCGCCGAGGATGTTGGCCGAAAGGATCTTCTGTGCGGCGCCTTGCACATTGTCCTGCGCAATGTTGCGGATGAACGAGGGAATGTCGATTTCGCTCGGGCAGGCATTCACGCACGGCGCGTCGTAGCAATACAGGCAACGCGAGGCTTCCAGGTGAGCCTGGCGCTCGTTGAGCGGCGGCGCCAGATCGGTGAAGTGGCCGGCGAGGGTGGCTGCACTCTCGTAGGGATGCGGGAGATGACTCAGGGTCTTGATCACGGTTTTGGCCTCACGGTGATTTGAGGTGCTGCCTCTGATGGGCATTGTTTTTTTGTTGTCTGTGCGGGCCTCTTCGCGAGCAAGCCCGCTCCCACACTTGGAACGCGTTCCCCTGTGGGAGCGGGCTTGCTCGCGAAGGCCGAAGGCCTCGATTTCAGCGTTTCACAGGAGTTGGCTTGTGCTGCTCCGCCCGCTTGCTCAGCAAATCAAACACCGCCGGGTACGCCGGCCGTTCGATGTAGCGCCCGGCGCCGCGCTCGGCCCGCAGGTCGCCGTCGGCCCAGACCACGCGGCCCTGGCTGATGGTGTGGCTGGGCACGCCGCGCACGGTCTTGCCTTCGAAGATGTTGAAGTCCACCTGCTGATGGTGGGTCTTGGCGGAAATGGTCCGCGTGCCTTGCGGGTCCCACAGCACCAGGTCGGCATCGGCACCGACGCGGATCGCGCCTTTGCGTGGGTAGAGGTTGAAGATCTTCGCCGTGTTGGTGGACGTCAGCGCGACAAATTGCTGCATCGAGAAGCGTCCGGTGTTCACGCCTTCATCCCACAACACCGCCATGCGGTCTTCGATGCCGGCGGTGCCGTTGGGGATCTTGCTGAAGTCGTCGCGGCCAGCGGCTTTTTGCTCGGCGCAGAAGCAGCAGTGGTCGGTGGCGGTGGTGTGCAGGTTGCCCGATTGCAGACCATGCCAGAGTGCTTCCTGATGGCCGCGAGGGCGGAACGGCGGGCTCATCACATAACCGGCTGCGGTTTGCCAGTCCGGATCACGGTAGACGCTGTCGTCCAGCAGCAGGTGCCCGGCCAGCACTTCGCCGTAAACCGGCTGGCCCTTGCCCCGGGCGTAGGTGATTTCATCCAGGGCTTCCTTGGTCGAAACGTGAACCAGATACAGCGGCGTACCCAGGGTTTCGGCGATGCGGATCGCCCGGCTCGCGGCCTCGCCTTCAACCTGTGACGGCCGTGACAGCGGATGCGCTTCCGGCCCGGTAATGCCTTGGGCCATCAGTTTGCGTTGCAGGTGATAGACCAGTTCACCGTTTTCCGCATGAACGGTCGGCACCGCGCCCAGTTCCAGGCAGCGTTCGAAACTCGCCACCAGGGTGTCATCGGCGGCCATGATCGCGTTCTTGTAGGCCATGAAATGCTTGAAGCTGTTAACGCCATGCTGGCTGACCAGCTCGGCCATCTCCTCGCGGACTTGTTCGCTCCACCAGGTAATGGCGACGTGAAAGCCGTAGTCCGACGCTGACTTCTCGGCCCAGCCGCGCCACTGATGGAAGGCTTCGAGCAAGGATTGCTGCGGATTGGGAATCACGAAGTCGATGATCGACGTGGTGCCGCCGGCCAGTCCCGCCGCCGTGCCACTGTAAAAGTCTTCGCTGGCTACCGTGCCCATGAAGGGCAGTTGCATGTGGGTGTGCGGGTCGATGCCGCCGGGCATCAGGTATTGACCGCTGCCGTCGAGCACTTCGGCTCCTGGAGGAACATCGAGGTTTTCGCCGATGGCCTTGATCACGCCGTCTGCGCAATATACATCGGCGCGATAACTTTCATCATGGGTAATAACGGTGGCGCCACGGATCAACAGAGACATTCCGAGTTCCTCGCAGGCATTGACCGGCTTATGCCGGTTCTAGATGTTTTATATAAAAACAGCCCGCACAGAATGATTCCTGTCAGTGCTGTCAGGAATAAACGCTAGCTGCAGTTTCCCGAATCGGCAAGAATATTTTTTATAAGCTTATATTGATATTAACTAATTGATAAATAACGACAAAATGCTGGAATCACCAAAATGGTGAGGCTGCTCACCATTTTGACGCACTTGACAGGTTCGAAATATGGTCAAGATTTCTTACGTGAAATCAGCTGTTTGAGCAGGGTCTATGATCGATGCGCAGCCATTGAAAAAAGATCAATGCACCAGATTGAGTCCTGACTGTTCGGACAACTTGGTTGGCATTCGGCCTGAGTGGCAAGGCAAGTAACCGAGGACTGCATCGATGACCCAATAAAACTGATAAACATCAGTTGTTTACAAAGTGTTTATGGAACTGCCCGATGCGCAAACGGGGCACCCGGCACGTTTATTGATGCCGCGAGCCTGCGATGAGCAAAAAAATAATTCAAAGAACAGTGGAGCGGCCATGCAACAGATCAGATCGCAAGTGACCGAGCGCGACGGCTTGTTTGAGCTGGAAGCCGGGAGCGATGTCCTCGACAGTCCCCGTTACAACCACGACATTGCACCGACCAAGGTGCGCGAACGCACCTGGAACAAATGGCACATCACCGCGCTGTGGGTGGGCATGGCGATCTGCGTGCCGACCTACACCCTCGGCGGGGTGTTGACCGCGTACTTCGGCCTGACCGTCGGTGAAGCGCTGCTGGCGATTCTGCTGGCCAACATCATCGTGCTGATCCCCCTGACACTCAACGCCTTTCCCGGCACGAAGTACGGCATTCCCTTTCCGGTGTTGCTGCGCTCGTCCTTCGGCGTGCTCGGCTCCAACATTCCGTGCCTGATCCGCGCCCTGGTGGCGTGTGGCTGGTTCGGCATCCAGACCATGTTCGGCGGCTTGGCGATTCACCTGTTCCTCGGTTCGGTGTTCGAGGGCTGGAAATCCCTGGGTGGCACCGGCGAGGTCATCGGCTTCATGGTGTTCTGGGCGCTGAACCTGTGGGTGGTGATTCGCGGCGCCGAGTCGATCAAATGGCTGGAAACCCTGTCCGCACCGCTGTTGGTGCTGGTGGGCGTAGGGCTGCTGGTCTGGGCCATGCCGAACGTTTCGATGACCGAGTTGCTGGCGATTCCGGCCAAACGTCCCGAAGGCGCCGGGGTGGCCAGTTACTTCGCCGCCGGGCTGACCGCGATGGTCGGCTTCTGGGCCACGCTGTCACTCAACATTCCGGACTTCAGCCGCTACGCAAAAAGCCAGAAGGACCAGATTGTCGGGCAGATCATCGGCCTGCCGCTGACCATGTTCCTGTTTGCCTCCCTGGGTGTGGTGATGACCGCGGCCTCGGTGAAGCTGGTGGGCGTGACGGTTTCCGATCCGGTGACTCTGATCGGTCATATCCAGAGCCCGGTGTGGGTCGCACTGGCAATGGCGCTGATCATCATCGCCACGCTGTCGACCAATACCGCGGCGAATATCGTGTCGCCGACCAATGACTTCCAGAACATCGCTCCCAAGGTGATCAACCGCACCAACGCCGTGCTGCTTACCGGATTCGTCGGATTGGCGTTGATGGCCCATGAACTGCTGAAAAAGCTTGGCCTGATCGTCTCGGATCTCAGTCTGGAAACCGTTTATTCCAACTGGTTGCTTGGCTATTCGAGCCTGCTGGGGCCGATTGCCGGGATCATGGTGGTGGACTATTTCCTGATCAAGAAACAGCAACTGGACCTTGCCGGCCTGTACCGCGATGACGTGTATCCGGCGTGGAACTGGTGCGGCTTCATGGCCTTCGGCGTGCCGGTGGTGTTGACGCTGCTGTCCCTGGGCAGCGATGCCTTCAACTGGTTCTACAGCTATGGCTGGTTCACTGGCTCGGCGCTGGGCGGGGTTATTTATTACGGGTTGAGTGTGATGCGAGTCGATCCATCGGTAGTGAAATCTCCGGTGTGACGACTGGCCTCTTCGCGAGCAAGCCCGCTCCCACATTTGGAATGCATTCCCCTGTGGGAGCGGGCTTGCTCGCGAAGACGGCCGCGCATACACCACCGAATTGCTTGAAGAAACACACAAGAACTGCCTGAGGAGATCATCATGAACGCTGCCGTCGACGTTCTGCAGTCCAGCCATCAGCACATCAACCGCGACCGCCTGTGGCAGTCGCTCATGGATCTGGCCAGGCTTGGCGCCACGGTCAAGGGGGGCGTGTGTCGTCTGGCCCTGACCGATCTCGACCGCCAGGCCCGGGACATCTTCGTCAAATGGTGTATCGATGCCGGCTGCACCGTCAGCATCGACGCCGTCGGCAATATCTTCGCCCGGCGCCCCGGACGCAATCCCGACCTGCCGCCGGTGATGACCGGCAGCCACATCGACACCCAGCCCACCGGCGGCAAGTTCGATGGCTGCTTCGGTGTATTGGCCGGCGTCGAAGTGCTGCGCACCCTCAATGACCTGAACATCGAAACCGAGGCGCCGCTGGAAGTGGTGGTCTGGACCAACGAAGAAGGCTCGCGCTTTGCCCCGTGCATGATGGGTTCCGGCGTGTTCGCGGAAAAATTCACCCTCGAGGAAACCCTGGCCAAGGTCGATGCCGATGGCGTCACCGTGGGGCAGGCCTTGAACGCCATCGGTTACGCGGGCCAGCGTCAGGTCAGTGGCCATGCGGTGGGCGCCTATTTCGAAGCCCACATCGAGCAAGGCCCGATCCTTGAAGACGAACGCAAGACCATAGGCGTGGTCATGGGCGCCCTCGGGCAGAAATGGTTCGACCTGAAACTGCGCGGCGTCGAAGCCCACGCCGGCCCGACCCCGATGCACCTGCGCAAGGATGCCCTGGTCGGTGCCGCGGTGATTGTCGGTGCGGTCAACCGTGCCGCCCTCGGCCATCAGCCCCACGCCTGCGGCACTGTCGGTTGCCTGCAAGCCTATCCCGGCTCGCGCAACGTCATCCCCGGCGAAGTACGCATGACCCTGGACTTCCGCCATCTGGAACCGGAACGCCTGGACTCGATGATCGCCGAAGTGCGAGAAGTCATCGAAACCACCTGCGAAGAACACGGCCTGACGTTCGAACTGACCCCAACCGCCGACTTCCCGCCGCTGTACTTCGACAAGGGCTGTGTCGAAGCCGTGCGCGGCGCCGCCCAAGGCCTGGGCCTTTCGCACATGGACATCGTCAGTGGCGCAGGACACGACGCGATCTTCCTCGCTGAACTCGGCCCGGCCGGGATGATCTTCGTGCCGTGCGAAGGCGGTATCAGCCACAACGAAATCGAAAACGCCGCGCCGGACGACCTCGCGGCCGGCTGTGCGGTGCTGTTGCGGGCAATGCTGGCGGCTTCGGCGGCGGTGGCGAAGGAGGCGTTGACTGCCTGAACCCTGTGACGTGCGCTGAATTGTTCGGCGCACGTCACAACGGGCAATCCTCAATCGTCATCCTGTTGAATCCCTCAATCAGTGGAGCAACGCGATGTCGTCCAATACCCAACCGGTCAACCTGCTGCAATCGATCCCACAGGTTTTCGAAAGCCTGACTCAGGTCCATGTCGTGCTCGATCAGCATGATCTCGATCCCTCCCTCAAGCACTTGATCCACCTGCGTGCCTCGCAGATCAACCAGTGCGGTTTCTGCGTGAAGATGCACACCCGCGAGGCCCGGGAAGCCAATGAAACCAATGAGCGCCTGGATCGCCTGATCGTCTGGCGTCACGTCAGTGATTTCAGCGCTTCGGAGCGCGCCGCGCTGGCGTGGACCGAAGCCTTGACGCTGCTGGATGAAAAAAACGATTACGCCAGCCTGCGCGGTGAGTTGAGGGCGCATTTCAACGACGAACAGATCGGTGCCTTGACGGCCGAGATCGGCATGATCAACCTGTGGAACCGCTTGCAGGTGTCGAGGCACTGATTGATGAACTGCGCTGAAAACGCCGCCATTGTGTTCGAGCAGCGCCGGCCCTTTTTGCTCGGCCTGGCCTATTGCATTCTTGGCTCGCGCGCCGAAGCCGAGGATGCGGTGCAAGAGTTGTTCATCAAGTGGCTGGAGGCCGACCGGGCCTCCATCGCCACGCCGGCCGCCTGGCTGACCACGGCCTGCACCCGGCACTGCATCGATGTGCTGCGCTCGGCGCACGCATCCCGGGTCGACTACTTCGGCACCTGGCTGCCGGAACCGATTCACACCACCCATCAGGACTCACCCGAGCACCGGCTCGAACTGGCCTCGTCATTGTCCACCGCGTTCATGTTGCTGCTGGAGCGCCTGACACCCAAGGAGCGCGCGGCGTACCTGCTCCACGAAATCTTTGACATGGATTACCCGCAGGTCGCCGATGCGGTCGGGGTGCAGGAAGCCGCTTGCCGCAAGCTGGTGTCCCGGGCCAAGGCGAGCCTGGGTAACGGGCACGCCCGTTACCAACCGGAGCCCGTGCGTCAAACTCAATTGTTGAGTGCGTTTCACGGCGCTATCGCCAGCGGCTCGACCGTTTCCTTGAGTGCCATGCTGAGCGAAGACGTTGAACTCTGCGCCGACAGCGGCGGCAAGGCCCCGGCCATCCGCGAAACCCTGTCGGGTATCGCGCGCGTGCTGGATTTCATCGGTCAGTCGTTGCACAACTATTGGCAGGCGTGCGAATGGCTGCCCATTGAAATCAATGGCGCCCAAGGTGTCGTCATCAAGGCCGACGGCGTTATCACGGCGTCGATGACCTTTGGTTTTGATGAAGCGGGGCGGGTGAGCCGGATTTTCATCATGCGTAATCCGGACAAGCTGGCGGGGCTGGAGGCGGCGCTGAACGTGCACTAGTCAGACATCCCGAAATGATGCAGATCCCACAGGTACTTCGCACGATCAGACAGGTCTGCGGTCTTACTCTTCACGGGTTCCCCCTACTTGTGGAGTCACCATGAGCCAGGACGTTTTGACCACGGAAACCAATCGGCGCCAGTTGCAGCAGATCATCGATGGTCTGTCCGACGGGGTGATACTGCTCGATCTCGACCAGAGCATTCTGTGGGCCAACGCGGCAGCGCTGGCCATGCACGGTGTCGCGCAAGTCAGTGACCTGGGTGCCAACGCCAAGGCGTATGCCAAGCGCTTCGCCTTGCGCTATCGCAACAACCATGTGGTGCCCGTCGACAGCTACCCGATCAACCGGGTGGGGCGCGGCGAGACGTTCAGCGATGTGCTGGTGGAAGTGACGTCGGTGGCGGACGAAGAGCGTACCTGGGTCCATCGCGTGCGCAGCCTGGTATTGGCCGACAGCCGTGGCGAGCCGCAATCGCTGGTGTTGATCATGGACGATGTCACCGACCGGGCCAACGCCGAGCAACGTTTCGAGAAAACCTTCGCCTCCAACCCGGCCCCCGCTGTGATCTGCCGCCTCAGCGACTTGCGCTACATCAAGGTCAACCCCGGGTTCCTCGAGATGACCGGTTACACCCGTGACCAAGTGATCGGTACATCGACCCATGAGCTTGACGTATTGGATCAGGCCGAAAACAAGGAGCTGGCCAGGCAGCGCCTGCGCGAAGGCGCGACCATACCGCAAATGCAGGCCGAGCTGCGCTTGGCCGGCGGTGGCAGCAAGCAAGTGATCGTGGCCGGCCAGCCGCTGGAGCTCAACGGCGAAGCCTGCCTGTTGTTTTCCTTCGTCGACATGGAGCCGCGACGCAAGGTCGAAGCTGCCCTGCGCCAGAGCGAAGAACGATTTGCCAAGGCATTTCGCCTGTCCCCGGTGCCGATCCTGGTCTGTGCGGCCCGCAATCAAGTGGTGCTGGATGTGAATGAAGCCTTCCTCGATACCCTCGGGTATTCCCGCGAAGAGGTCCTCGGCAAGAGCATCGCGCAGATCGATTTCATCGTCGACAAGGGAGTACGCATGCGGCTTTTCGCAGCATTGGAGAAGTCTGCAAGCCTGGACCGCATCGATGTGCGTGTACGCCGAAAGGACGCCGGGCTGATCGATTACGTGGTGTCGGCAGACACCGTGAACATTCAGGACCGCCGGTGCCATCTGCTGGTGCTGATAGACATCACCGAGCGCAAGCGCACTGAGCTGGAACTGGTGGCGACCATCGAAGAGGTGATGAAGGACGCCTCGTGGTTCAGCCGCACGCTGATGGAAAAACTCGCCAACGTGAAGCGTGTCAACTCACCGAAATTGCCCGGCGAGTCCTTCACCGACCTGACCACCCGTGAGCACGATGTGCTGAGCCTGATATGCGAAGGCCTGGCCGACAAGGAAATCGCCGCGCGCCTGAAATTGGCGCCGAACACGGTGCGCAATCGTGTGGCAGCGGTGTATTCGAAAATCGATGTGCATAGCCGCAGCGAGGCGATTGTCTGGGCGCGGGAGCGGGGGCTGTTCTCCAGTGAATGGCGGTGTAAACGGTCGTCACCCTGATCGAAGAATAGCGCTACGAACTGTAGAGTAATTCCCTGCAACGCCCTGACCTGATGATGTAAGAACTGCCAGCTTTTACTGGCATCGCTCGCCGGCCGGGCTATGAGTGATTCGCAGATATTTATTTTTTTTGACAGGTGTGTGGATTTTCCGCACCGGTTCTGTTGTCACAAAAATGTGTCGATCACTCATCGCGGGTCAACCTATGAAAATTCTTGGGAAACGCGTTATCTCACCTGTGTCGCTGGCATTCTGCGTGGCGATTCTCGGCGGTTGTTCCAGTCCGCCACCCCCTCCAGCAGTCACTCCACCCCCTCCTGAACGAACCTGCCAGGCCATGGATAAAACCGATGTGCTGGGCGATGTACGGGCCGAAGACGGGCAAGTGACCCGAATCACCACCACGACTCGGTGCATTACCCAGTAAGCCGGTGTGACGGCCGCGCTGTTGAACGGCGCGGTCATGCTGAATGGTAAATCGGTAAAAGTTGGTATCAGACGGTCGGTTTTTATTGCCGAATGATCTTTGTTGCTGTTATTTCTGACAGTAGTCGCTACCCGGTATTTCTCAGATAGTGAAAAACACACCGTTTTTCACTCTGCTGCAATGATCGGGAGAATGACGTAATGGCAGGCAATCGCAATTCCGAGTTGATGGCCGCTGGACCACTTTATATCTGTCATGGTGCTAAACACGATTTTACGGTCAAGGCTGCGGCGGACAGCCCGTGGAGCAATCAGGGCGTGAGCCTGAACAAAAATCCCGCCGAACCTGAATTGCCCGTCACTACCAACCCGAACATCACTGTTTATCAACATTTTCAGGAACAGGGCGCTACCTGGCTAATCGATTGCCCCCACCAACCGTCCAACGCTGAAGTGAAGGCGTTTCAGCTATGGGCTCAAACCGAGTTCACTTCACCTGCGTACAAGGTTGATGTGTCGCTGGGCCATCACCGAATCGATTTTGTCGATGCCAGCGGCAACGAGCAATTTCAGGTAATTGAGTACGGCGAAGAGGCGATCCTCAAGGCACGGGAAATTTCCTACTACACAAAAGAGTCCGTGCCATTTCCGGCGAAATGGAAGCTGGAAGAGCAAGACCTTCAGCCGGCCGATCCTGATGCAACAGGTTGGGTCACGCCTTACAACTTCAAGCCAACAAAGGCAGGGATTCACCTCATCAACGTCACTGTGCCGAGCCTCTATTACGAGCAAGGCTACTTCCGTAAAGAGATGCCGGTCCATGCCTTGGCGCTCACCCCATGGGGCAATGACGCGCTGATACAGGTCAACGGCAAGACTGAACCCGATGTGCTTGAGCGAGGCGTGGTTTGCACGCGTGGCAAGCCATTGTCGTTAAAGCTGTTGAATCAAAACAAGCTGCTTGAAGGCTCCACGGTGTCACTCAAGTCCGCGGATGCCAAGGCTTTGGGGCTTACGTTCAATCCGGATTTGAATGTCGAACGCCCAATGGAGGGCACCGAGCTGACATGGAATCTGACCTCACCTGTCAGCGCCAAAAGCGGTTTGTTCAAACTGCAGATGCACTGCTCGAAACTCAAGCGCGACTGGGAAATCACCGGGCATCTGCTTTCGGCGAACCTGAAGGACGAAGTCACAAAAATCGAGGTGAGCGCAAGTGAGGTTTCAGACTTCGGCGCGGTGTTCTTCCGCAAGGAAACGCGTCCGCTCACCATAACCTTTGCAGAGTCCATGCGTGGGCTGAGCGTGGCACTGGAAGAAACCGGCAACCCGGGCATGACCTATGACCCGCCCCTCAAAACGCTGCGAATAGTCCCGGACAATCTGAAGTTGGAGTGGCAGGTGACCGGCGGTGATCGTAGTAGTGTGTTTACGTTGCAGGTCGTCTGTGTTGATGTTGAAACGCCATTAAGTATCGAAAGTCGGGTGCTGTCGAAAATCACTGCCGATGAATTTCAATCGCTCAAGATCAATGGTCAGCCTGTCGACCTGGCTCGACCTGAGCTGCTGTTCTTTCGTGCAGACACTTACACAGTAGAACTCGTCCCCAAGGCTGCCAGCTCATTGATAGGGCTGAATGTCGCGCTGAAAAAAGGCAGTGGCGCGGAGTTGGGCATGACGTATAACCCTGCGTTGAACCAGGCACGACCGCTCACACAGGCAGGATTGCAGTGGACGGTAACCGGCGGGCAAACCCAAAGCGGTTTGTTTGAGTTGCTCATAGACGTTCCCCAAGTGGAGCAATCGATGCCGCTGGGGTGTCGGTTGCTGTCGAGCAATCTGGCGGATGAGGCAGACGTGAAGATTGGCGGCGTTGCCGTTCCTGCCGGGGGCAATTGGTTTTACCGGGACAAGGCGCAAACGGTGACGCTGACCCCCAAATCAGGCAGCCCGCTGGCTGGCCTTCCAGTCACCCTGACCTGCGCCATCAGAAACGGACTGGTAATCGCCGACGTGGTGAGTGCACCGGCCTTTGGCAGTGAGCAAACCACGTATAGCTGGGCAGTCACCGGGAAAACCAGAAGTGGTACCTTCCAGCTGGCATTGGCGTGCAAGGGCATGGCGGGCATCGAATGCGAGAGTGATCCCGCTGCCGAGTCAGGCCCTGATTTCATTCTCTACATGATGTTGATAATGAAATTGGGGTTTTTATCACACCTTGTTCTAGCTGCCCCCTCAGTTATGCCAGTTACCGGTGCATCGATTTTTCCTGATAGTTCACGGACTGTTTTTTATGTCCAACGCTGAAAAGGAAACGTCGTCATGACCACCGAATTAAAAGTTGCAACCGCTGCACCAAGCCCATGGGAACAAGCCACGTTGTTTATCAACGGCAAGCAAGTGGAATGGGGGGCGGAGCTCGTTTTGCTCCGCGGGCAGGAGAACGAAGTGACGGTGGAGGCTCCATCCACGATCGCCAGGGAAATCAATCTGGGGCTGGCTGACAATGGCGGTCTGGAAGCTGTTGCATCGCCAAAATTTGGCGATTGGGTGGCTCCCGTCAATGGCAAGTTCATTTGGAAGATTACGCCGGGCGCTGGCAAGAGTGGTCGTATCACTCTGGTGTTTTTCAGCCGGGAAGTGCTGGTGCCGTGGGAGAGCCGAAGCCTGGTGATTTCGGGCAACCTGGCGGATGAGGCAGACGTGAAGATTGAGGGCGTCGCCGTGCCTGCCGGGGGCAATTGGTTTTACCGGGACAAGGCCCAAACGGTGACGTTGACTCCCAAACCCAACAGCCCGCTGGCGGGTCTTCCGGTCACCCTGACCTGTGGGATCAAAAGCGGACTGTCGGCTGGCGACGTGGTGAGTGCACCGGCCTTTGGCAGTGAGCAAACCACGTATAGCTGGGTAGTCACCGGGAAAACCAGAAGTGGCACCTTCCAGTTGGCATTGGCGGGCAGGGGCATGACCACACCGATTGCCTTGGCTGTCAGCAAGTTGCTGTCGAACAACCTGGCGGATGAGGCCGACGTGAAGATTGGCGGCGTCGCCGTGCCTGCCGGGGGTAACTGGTTTTACCGGGACAAGGCGCAAACGGTGACGTTGACCCCCAAAACCAACAGCCCGCTGGCCGGCCTTCCGGTCAAGTTAACCTGTGCAATCAAAAGTGGTCTCGGTGTCACCGACGTGGTGAGTGCTCCGGCCTTTGGCAGTGAGTCACTTATCCATTCCTGGTTAGTGGTCGGGAACACCAGAAGTGGCACCTTCCAATTGGCCTTGTCGGGCAGGGGCATGACCACACCGATTACCTTGGCAGACAGCAAGTTGCTGTCGAACAATCTGGCGGATGAGGTTGAGGTGAGGATTGGCGGGAAAAGTGTACCTTCCCGTGGAAATGTATTCATAAGGACGCAGGCTCAGGAAGTTACACTGGTCCCTAAGCCGGGCAGTCCGATCGCCGGACACAATATTACGTTGAATTGTAAGCTTTTACAGGGGCTATCCGAAGGCGATATACAAAGTGCACCGCCATTTGGGGGGGTAGGAGGACCAAACTGGCGTTGGCAGTTGACTGGATTCAACAGAAGCGGCACCTTCGAAATTTCTGTGGTAGGACAGGGCATGTCTATTCCAATGAAAGTTGCGGTCAGCAAGTTGCTTTCGAGCAATCTGGCGGATGAGGCTGTCGTTAAAATTGATGGCGTTGACGTATCCAATAATGAAGTTCCCTATCTGAAAAGTTCAAAGCGCGTTATTACGTTAATTCCCAAGCCGGGCAGCCCATTGGCTGGTACCAACGTGAGTTTGCGCTGGATCAGGGGTGACGGTATTGTGTCGCAGGATTTAAGCGTGACGCCGAATCTGAATATAGATACAGGGACTTATTATTGGGATGTGAGCAGTCCCTCTGCAAAACACGGGACATTTGAACTCGGACTTGCTATAGCAGGGCTTGATACGATGCTGGCATTGCCCGTCAGCAGGAAAATTATTGCGAAATATTTTTTAGATGGAAAAGAAATTTCCGGGGTTCAGACTGTTCGAACGGCACAGATGTATCGCCTTCATGTGGAGGTTTCAACTGGAGTCTCCCGCATATATGTCGATGGTTCGCAGGGAGAGTATTCTTTTGCTCCAAGTTTAAATACATGGTTTGATGCCTCTGGCGGGATGAAAAGTTGGCAGTTCCTGTCGAGTATTAACAAAAAACCAGAACAGACGGTTCTCTTTGATTATTCATCAGAATATTCGGCAAGGGAGAAGGTTGAGTTTGTTCGCGGGCAAATTTGATTTGATTGCCAAACGACCGCTGGTAATAGTGTGAGCAAAAGGCAGCCAATCGCCCTGATCGGCTGCCTTTCTTTCATTCAAATCTGTGGGGCAGGACACCCCCGTTCACATTCAACGAAACCCCAGTCGTATAACTCGACGCATCACTCGCCAGATAAAACGCAGCCCCCGCCATCTCACTCGGATCCGCTACGCACTTCAGTGGAGTCTATGTCAGCGCAGTGTTTAAAATCGCCTGGTTCTTCACCAGCACCGAAGCAAACCTGATATCGGTCATACCCGGCAACAGGGCGTTGCAACGAATCTCGAACCGAGCGCATTTCGGCTCGATACCTTACCGGGCCGATGCCAAGGCAGGCACCGTATTCGAGAGTGATCCCGCTGTGGAGTGGAGCATTGATTTCATTCTGTACATGCCATTGATAATGACGTTGGGTTTTTATCGCACCTTGTTCTAGCTTTCCTATCAGTTATGCCAGTTTCCGATCCATCGAATTTTCCTGATAGTTCACGGACTGTTTTTTATGTCCAACGCTGAAAAGGAAACGTCGTCATGACCACCGGATTAAAAGCTGCAACCGCTGTAACAAGCCCTTGGAAACAAGCCACGTTGTTTATCAACGGCAAGCAAGTGGAATGGGGGGTGGAGCTCGTTCTGCGCCGCGGTCAAGAGAACGAAGTGACGGTGGAGGCTCCATCCGCGATCGCCAGGGAGATCAATTTGGGGCTGGCCGACAATGGCGGTCTGGAAACTGTTGCATCGCCGGAATTTGGCGCTTGGGTGGCTCCCGTCAATGGCAAGTTCATTTGGAAGATTACGCCGCACGCTGGCAAGAGCGGTCGTATCACCCTGATGTTTTTCAGCCGGGAAGTGCTGGTGCCGTGGGAGCACCGAAGCCTGGTGATTTCGCGTAATCTGGCGGATGAGGCTGTCGTTAAAATTGATGGCGTTGACGTATCCAATAGTGAAGTTCCCTATCTGAAAAATTCAAAACGCACAATTACGTTAACTCCTAAACCGGGTAGCCCATTAGATGGTGCTAAAGTCAGTTTACGCTGGGTTAGAGGGGACGGCGTTGTAGTGCAGGACCTGAATGTGAACCCGGATTTAAATCAAGATACGACGGTTTATAGGTGGGAGGTGACCAGTTCCTCGGAAAAGCACGGAACATTTGAACTCGGACTTGCTGTGGCAGGGCTTGATGCGATGCTGTCTTTGCCAATTAGCAGGAAAATTATTGCGAGATATTTTTTAGATAATAAAGAAATTTCCGGCTTTCAAACTATTGTGCCGGATCATTCCTATAGCCTTCGCGTGGAGGTTTCAGCGGGAGTCTCTCGCATATATGTCGAGAATAGTCCGGGTGAGTTTGATTTTAATCCACCTTTGGAAAGACAGTTTGTTGCCTCTGGCGGCAGGGTGGATTGGACCTTCGTATCGAGGGCTGTCCGTGACGTGCAAGAGACGGTTTTCTTTGATTATTCTCCAGTATATTCGGCAAGGGAGAAGGTTGAGTTTGTTAGCCGGCCAAATTGATTTGATTGCCGAGCGACCGCTGGTAGCAGTGTGAACAAAAGGCAGCCAATCGCCCCGATGGCTGCCTTTCTTTCATCCGGAAACCGGATCAGGACAGGAAACCACCATCCACGTTCAACGAAACACCTGTGGTGTAGCTGGAAGCATCGCTGGCCAGATAAAGCACCGCGCCGGCCATCTCACTCGGATCCGCCACTCGTTTCAACGGAATCTGCTGCAAAGCGGTGTTCAGAATGGCTTCGTTCTTCACCAGCGCCGAAGCAAACTTGGTATCGGTCAAACCCGGCAACAGGGCATTGCAACGAATTCCGAACTGCGCACATTCCTTGGCGAACACTTTGGTCATGTTGATCACCGCAGCCTTGGTCACCGAATAGATGCCTTGGAATACTCCCGGCGAAACACCGTTGATCGACGCCACGTTGATGATGCTGCCGCCACCGTTTTCGCGCATCAGTTTGCCGGCTTCGACCGACATGAAGAAGTAGCCGCGGATGTTCACGTCGACGGTTTTCTGGAAGGCGCCGAGGTCGGTGTCCAGCACGTTGCAGAACTGCGGGTTGGTCGCGGCGTTGTTGACCAGGATGTCGAGGCGGCCGAACTGTTCCTTGATGCCGGCGAAGACCTGGCTGATCTGTTCCATTTCGCCGATGTGGCAGGCGATGGCGGTGGCCTTGCCGCCAGCGGCGATGATCGCGTCGGCCACGTGTTGGCAGCCTTCAAGCTTGCGGCTCGAGACGATCACGTGGGCGCCTTGCTGGGCCAGCAGTTTGGCGATGGCTTCACCGATGCCACGGCTGGCGCCGGAGACGAAAGCGATCTTGCCGTCGAGGTCGAACAACTGAGTCTTGGACATGGGGTTTCCTTGTTATCGAGTCGGTAGAGGGCACTGTGTCGGGTCAGTGAGCGCGCGTTATCGTTAGCGACCTTCGCGAGCAAGCTCGCTCCTACAGGGTTCTGTGTAATCGAGCAGAATCAGGTTCACAGACTGGATTTGCGGATGACTTGCAGGCTCATCTGCTCCAGCAGCTTGTTCATGTGAATGAACTGCGCGAAGCGTTTGTCCTGGGTCTGGCCATGGTAGAAGCGGTAGTAGATCTGCTGCACGATGCCGGCCAGGCGGAACAGGCCGTAGGTGTAGTAGAAGTCGAAATTGTCGATGCGGATGCCCGAACGTTCGGCGTAGTAATCGACGAATTCGCGACGGGTCAGCATGCCCGGCGCATGGCTTGGCTGGCGGCGCATCATCTGCACCGGCGCCGGGTCATCGGCTTCGATCCAGTAGGCGAGGGTGTTGCCCAGGTCCATCAGCGGGTCGCCGAGGGTGGTCAGTTCCCAGTCGAGCACGCCGATGATCTGCATCGGGTTGGCCGGGTCGAGGATCACGTTGTCGAAGCGGTAGTCGTTGTGCACGATGCTGGAGGTCGGATGGTCGGCCGGCATCTTGTCGTTGAGCCATGCCTTGACCACATCCCATTGCGGCGCATCGGGGGTCAGGGCTTTTTCGTAGCGATCGCTCCAGCCTTTGATCTGCCGCGCCACGTAGCCTTCGGGTTTGCCCAGGTCACCCAGGCCGTAGGCGTTGTAGTCAACGCGATGCAGTTCCACGAACTTGTCGATGAAACTCTTGCACAGGGCTTCGGTTTTCGCCGAATCCAGGCCCAGTTCCGGCGGCAGGTCCGAGCGCAGGATGATGCCGTTGACCCGTTCCATGACATAGAACTCGGCACCGATCACCGATTCGTCGGTGCAGTGCACATAGGCTTTCGGGCAGTACGGAAAACCGTTGCGCAGTTGATTGAGGATGCGGAATTCACGGCCCATGTCGTGGGCGGATTTGGCTTTGTGGCCAAAGGGCGGGCGACGCAGGACGAATTCCTGTTCGGGGTACTCCAGCAAGTAGGTGAGGTTTGAAGCGCCGCCCGGAAACTGGCTGATCTGTGGCAAGCCGCTGAGCCCCGGAATATGGGCCTTGAGGTACGGATCGATCAGGCTGACATCGAGCTCTTCGCCGGTGCGGATACGGGTGGACTGGTCATTAAGCGCCATGCTTATCCCTTCTGCTTATTCTGGAGGCCTGAAACTATTGGCTAATCTAATGCGCACACTGCGCACCCACAACCGCGAACCGCTCTTATAGGTGAGCGTGTTGCCGGCCAATCATTGTTTTTGATACAGCTGTTTGAATCGCCTTCAATGGGCGACCCGGCTCATGGCGGGCGGCAAGGCAATCGGCGTCAGCACCGGTTGTCTGGAGAAAAACGCCACGAGGTTCTTGCCCACCAGTTCGACGGTGCCCTGGGTGGCTTCCGGGGACAACCCGGCGACATGGGGTGTGAGGATCACGTTGCTCAGGGCCTTGAGCGCATCCGGCACCTTCGGTTCGGCGTCGAACACATCCAGCGCGGCGCCAGCGATTCGGCGTTGCTCCAGGGCGGTGATCAGGTCGGCGGTGGCAATCACGCTGGCCCGGGCGATGTTGACGATAAACCCGTTGGGACCCAGTGCGTCGAGCACCTGGCGATTGACCAGGTGCTTGGTGCCCAGGCCGCCGGGCGTGGCGACGATCAGGAAGTCCGAGGCGCGCGCCAGTTCGGTCGGGGTCGAGCAGAACGTGTAGGGCGCATCGCTGCGATGCTGGCGGTTGTGATAGCTGATGCTCATGTCGAAACCGGCACCGGCGCGTTTGGCGATGGCCATGCCGACCGCGCCGAGGCCAAGGATGCCCAGGCGTTTGCCGGCGAGGGAAGGGCGCATGATCTTCGGCCACTCGCCGTGCCGTACGGCGGCATCACAGCGCGGCACGTCGCGTACCAGCGACAGCAGCAGCGCCATGGCATGGTCGGCGACGGACGAGGCGTTGACCCCGGCGCCATTGGTGACGGTGATGCCCCGGTCGGCGGCGGCCTGCAGGTCGACGTGTTCATAGCCGGCGCCGATCACGCAGATGATCTTGAGGTTGGGCAGCGCGGCGATTTCATCGGTATACAGCCCCAATGGGCCACGGGTGAGGACGGCGTCGATCTGGCAGGCGTGCCGGGCGATGGCTTCGGCGCGTTCGGCGGGCGTCGGGGCCAGAATCAGGTGGAAGCCCTGATGTTCCAGGATGGGCAGGTAATCATTGATGGTTTCAACCAGTACCAGAACGGTTACAGGCATGCTTGGCTCCCTGTGGGCATCGAAAAATCGGCTCGAACATCGTTTGAGATTGCTGATTTAAGGATAGCTTGGCAACCACCAGTGATCGCAGCCTGCGACAACGCCTGCGCACTGGCGGGCAGCGCGATGTGGTGGTTGGCGAGGCTGGCGATTGTTTTGTTGCGAGGGTTGAGGTCGCTTTACTTCGACGGCGCGAGAGCGGCCCGGGCAGCCTCGAGAATTTCATCCGACAGCGGGTCGCCGCGGGTAGCCCGGGACAGCATCAGCGCGCCGAACATCAACGAATACTGCACCAGTGCCTGCTGTCGTTTGCCGGCTTCGTCCTCTGCCTGCAACAGCGAGCCGAGGGAATCGAGCAGGTTGTTCAGGCCCTGCATATAGGTTTGACGCAAACCGCTCTCGGCGGCCTCGTGGCACATGTCCCCGGCAAAGGCCACCACCGGGCAGCTGTCACCCGGATTGTCCCGGCTTTCGCTGGACAGGTACGGTTCGATCACGGCGCGACGGGCAGCGTCCTTGCTGTCATGCTCGGCCACCCGCGCCTGCCAGCGGTGCGCGGCTTGCTCGAAAGCCCGGCCACTGGCCTCTTGCGCCAGGGCTTCCCTGGATTCGAAGTGCCCGTAGAAGCCGCCGTGGGTCAGGCCCGCGGCAGCCATCACATCGACAACACTGATCCCGTGCAAACCGCGCTCGCGAAACAGCCGTGTGGCGGCATCGACGATGATCTCGCGGTTGAGGTCGGCTTGTTTGCGGGAAACTCGGGGCATGGGGCACTCTCGGGTCTGCAGGTTGAACATCAGAGGGCGTATTGGGCAATCCCGTTGCCGAACGACCAATTCTCTTTTTTCACTTCCACCAGATTGATGAAAACATCCTCCAGGCGCATGGCCAGTTCCGCATGAAGGCTTTCGGCGATGGTTTTATAGAGGAGTTTTTTCTGCTCGACGGTTCGCGCCTCGCTCATGGTGATCGGATCACCACCAACTGGTCCGTGCGATTGATGCCCAGATAGCCGGGATCAAAGATGAAATGCTGCTCATCGTGTTCGGCGAGGATCTGGAAGTTGTCGTCCTCCGGCACACCGATGGTGCTGCGCATGGCGGCGTAGATCAATTGGCCGATGCGTTTGGCGTGGGTGGGGTCCTGATGTTTTTTGATGTCGACGCGAACCAGTGGCATGGGAAGACTCCGGAAAGATACAGGTCAGTTAAAAATACATGACGTTTAACCTTTATCAAGCGCACATCGTCGGCTGGCGTTGATTGCGACCCCTGTAGGAGCGAGCTCGCTCGCGAGAAACCCGAGGGCACCATGGGGTGTCTGGTTTCCAGCGTTATCGTTGACGACCCTCGTCGGAACGCCGCCCGGAGCAAGCTCGCTCCTACAGTGGTAGGGGGCAGAGGTGCAACCTGGTACCACCGTCCCTCACCTAAGTCTTTGCTTCTGTTCAGTAATCCTCCAGAATCGCGCCTCTGTTTCGGCCAGGGCGCCGCCTGTCGGGTATTCCGACGCGTCCCGGCCGGGTGGCAAGTGACCGGAATGTGGAGATCCCACCGGATGAATGATCAGGCCAATAGCGTCAACAAACGCTATGTAGCAGCAACACCAGCGACACTTTCGAGCTGGAATCGCCAAGACACCACCTGGATGCTGGGCCTGTTTGGCACGGCGATTGGTGCGGGTACCCTGTTTTTACCGATCAATGCAGGTCTGGGCGGATTCTGGCCGCTGCTGGTCCTGGCGTTGCTGGCGTTCCCGATGACCTTCTACGCACACCGTGGGCTGACCCGCTTCGTGCTGTCCGGGCGCGAAGGCGCCGACATCACCGAGGTGGTGGAGGAGCATTTCGGGATCAAGGCCGGCGCGCTGATCACCTTGCTGTACTTCTTCGCCATTTTCCCGATCCTGCTGATCTACAGCGTGGCCCTGACCAACACCGTGGGCAGTTTCCTTGAGCATCAACTGCATATCATGCCGCCACCGCGCGCCGTGCTGTCGCTGGTGCTGATCCTCGGCCTGCTGGCGGTGGTGCGTTGTGGTGAGCAACTGATCGTCAAGGCCATGAGCCTGATGGTCTACCCGTTCATCGTCGCCCTGCTGTTTCTGGCGGTGTACCTGATTCCCCACTGGAATGGCGGCATCCTGGCCACCGCCAGCGATGTGCCGGCGCCTTCGGCGTTGTTGCACACCTTGTGGCTGGCGATTCCGGTGATGGTGTTCTCGTTCAACCACTCGCCGATCATTTCGGCGTTCGCCGTGGACCAGAAGCGTCGCTACGGGGAGCATGCCGAGGAGCGCAGTTCGCAGATCCTGTCCCGCGCCCACCTGCTGATGGTGGTGATGGTGCTGTTCTTCGTCTTCAGCTGCGTGCTGACCCTGTCGCCAGCGCAACTGGCTGAAGCCAAGGCGCAGAACCTGTCGATCCTGTCGTACCTGGCCAACCACTTCAGCAATCCGACCATTGCCTTTGCGGCGCCGTTGATTGCCTTCGTGGCCATTTCCAAGTCGTTCCTGGGGCACTACATCGGTGCCAGCGAAGGCCTCAAGGGCCTGATCGTCAAGAGCGGCAAGCGTCCGTCCGCCAAGTCGCTGGACCGCATGACCGCTGCGTTCATGTTGGTGGTGTGCTGGGTCGTCGCTACGTTGAATCCGAGCATCCTCGGCATGATCGAGACCCTGGGTGGTCCGGTGATTGCGGCGATCCTGTTTTTGATGCCGATGTATGCCATCCGCAAGGTGCCGGCGATGACACGTTATCGCGGTCAGGCGTCCAATGTCTTCGTGACGGCGGTGGGTCTGGTGGCGATTTCGGCGTTGGTCTATTCGCTGAGTGCGTGATTGCTGTTTGATTTGGTGAGTGAATGACGGCTGATCCGGGTTTCGGGTTGGCCGTTTTTTTTTGGATGGTGGACATATCCATTGTTGCGGTAATGGCCACTATTGGTTCCGCCTTTACGGCGGGTTACTTGGAGAAGCCTGTAGGAGCGAGCTTGCTCGCGAGGGGTGTCAGGTGCCCAGCGTCATCGTTGACGACCATCGCGAGCAAGCTCGCTCCTACAGGGCCCGCCGCGATCGGCCATCCATGGCCGTACGCGGCTAACCCGGCATCCATGCCGGGTTACCTACTGCGCAGAACCTGCGCTCGGCCTCCCGATGGGGCAGGGCAGATCAAAAGCCAAAGCAAAAGCATGTCAGAGATGACGCGGGGTGTCTGGGTGCCCGTGTTGTCCTGGGATTTTTCGCGAGCAGGCTCGCTCCTACAGGGGAGCGCGTTCACTTCAGTTGTAGCCCGATCAAACTGTAGGAGCGGGCTTGCCCGCGATGGGCGTCAACGATGACGCGGGGGTGTCTGGGTGCCCGTGTTGTCCTGGGATTTTTCGCGAGCAGGCTCGCTCCTACAGGGGAGTGCGTTCACTTCAGCTTCGCTACAGGCGGCGATCTTTTGCTTTTGAGCTACAGTGGCGGCTGTGCGTATCACTCGCGCAGCGGGTTTTTTTCGACTGGAGACACTGGATTGTCGAGCGCCTTACCGCCTAACCCCGTTGAGCCGCCCAATCGCTGGCAGGACCTGCTGGCAGGTTTGTCGATTGCCGGCCTGCTGCTGCCCGAGGCGGTCGCTTACTCAGGCATCGCCGCACTGGCGCCCCAGGCCGGGGTGATCGCCTTGTTCGCCGGATTGTTGTGTTATGGCCTGTTCGGCACCAGCCGCTTCGCCATCGTCTCGGCTACCTCATCTTCCGCCGCCGTGCTGGCCGCCGCGACCGCCACCCTGGCCAATGGCGACCCGCAACTGCGCTCGACCCTGGCCTTCGGCCTGGTGCTGGTGACCGGGATGTTTTTCCTGCTGGCCGGGCTGTTCAAGCTCGGCAGCGTGACGTCGTTCATTGCCAAACCGGTGTTGCGCGGTTTTGCCTTCGGCCTGGCGCTGACCATCATTCTCAAGCAGGTCGCCAACGTGGTCGGTGTGCATTTGACCGATGCCAACCTGGTGCGCTTTCTGCCGCAACTGCTGGAGCAAATGCCGCAATGGAACTGGGCGGCGGCTGGCGTCGGCGCCGTGGCATTGGCCTTGTTATGGCTGTTCGCACGGTTTCGACGCCTGCCAGGTGGTTTGTTGGTGGTGGTCATTGGCGTTGCGGCGGGGCAGTGGCTGGACCTGCCGGCTTATGGCGTGAAGCTGATCGGCGTGATCGACCTGAGCCTGGAGGTGCCGAAGTTGCCGGTACTGCCGTTTGCCGACTGGCTGCGTCTGGGTGAATTGGCGTTCGCCATGGTGATGATTCTGTATGCGGAGTCTTATGGCTCGATCAGTGCCTATGCGCTCAAGCATGGGGACCGCGTCACCTCCAACCGAGATCTGCTGGCGCTGGGGGCTAGCAACCTGTTGTCCGGCCTGTTCCACGGCATGCCGGCCGGCGCGGGGTATTCGGCCACGTCGGCCAATGAAGCGGCAGGTGCCACTTCGCGCCTGGCCGGTATCGTGGCGGCGCTGGTGGTGCTGGTCATTGTCCTGACGGTGCTGCCTTACATCGCCCTGACCCCGGAGCCGATCCTGGCCGCCATCGTTATCCATGCACTGGGACGCGGTCTGAGCCTGCAGCCGCTGGGACGGTATTTCATCTGGCGCCGTGACCGTCTGCTGGTGATCTGCGCCGTGGGTGCCGTGTTGGTGCTGGGGGTGCTGGATGGCTTGCTGGTGGCGGTGGCGATCAGTGTGTTGCTGATGCTCAAGCAGATGTCGGCGGCGGATATTCAGATTCTGGGGCGCATCGATGGCGGTCACGACTTTGTCGATCTGCAACGCCATCCAACGGCGCAATCAGTGCCAGGCGTGTTGATTGTCCGTCCGGGTGAAGCGTTGTTCTTTGCCAACGTCGAGCGGATTCTTGGCGGCGCCTTGCGTCTGGTCCGGCACTCACAGGAACCCGTTCATTCAGTGATTCTCAGTCTTGAGGAATCCCCCGACCTGGATGGCACCAGCATCGAGGCGTTGCAGGCGTTTTTCGTGCGGGTGCATCAGGAAGGCAAGCGCCTGACTCTGGCTCGTCTCAAGGACAGTGCGCAAGCGGCGCTGGCGGCGTTGCCGGAGGTGGAGGCCAACGCTGTGGTGCTGAGCGGGTTGAGCGTGGATGGTGCGGTGCAGCAGGCCCTTCAGTTGAACGCATGACCCCTGTGGGAGCGGGCTTGCTCGCGAAGAGGGAGTGTCAGTCAATATTTGTATGGACTGACACACAGCTTTCGCGAGCAAGCCCGCTCCCACAGGGGATAGTGGTCCATCGTGGGCATAAAAAAACGCCGTCCATCTCACGATGGGCGGCGTTTTTCATTGCGTTGCAACGTTAGGCTTGAACGACCGGAATGTTGGCGTTCGCAGCAGCTTCACGGAACTCGGCGATCTGGTCGAAGGACAGGTAGCGGTAGACATCGGCCGCCATGCTGTCGATCTTGCCAGCGTATTCCATGTACTCCTCGACGGTCGGCAGGCGACCCAGGATGGAGGCCACGGACGCCAGCTCGGCCGAAGCCAGGTAGACGTTCGCGCCGTCACCCAGACGGTTCGGGAAGTTACGGGTCGACGTCGACACTACAGTGGAGTTGGCCTCTACACGTGCCTGGTTACCCATGCACAGCGAGCAGCCTGGCATTTCCATGCGAGCGCCGGCCTTGCCGTAGATGCCGTAGTAGCCTTCTTCGGTCAGTTGGTGAGCGTCCATCTTGGTCGGCGGCGACAGCCACAGACGGGTTGGCAGCTGACCCTTGACCTGTTCCAGCAACTTGCCGGCGGCGCGGAAGTGACCGATGTTGGTCATGCACGAACCGATGAACACTTCGTCGATCTTCTCGCCAGCAACGCTGGAGAGCAGGCGAGCGTCGTCCGGGTCGTTCGGCGCGCAGAGCACAGGCTCCTTGATGTCGGCCAGGTCGATCTCGATGACTTCGGCGTATTCAGCGTCCTTGTCAGCTTCCAGCAGCTCAGGGTTGGCCAGCCAGGCTTCCATCGCTTGAGCACGACGTTCCAGGGTACGCGCATCGCCGTAGCCTTCGCCGATCATCCAGCGCAGCAGGGTGATGTTCGATTGCAGGTACTCGGCGATCGACTCTTTGGACAGCTGGATGGTGCAACCGGCAGCCGAACGTTCGGCCGAGGCGTCGGACAGTTCGAACGCTTGCTCTACGGTCAGTTTAGGCAGACCTTCGATCTCCAGGATGCGACCGGAGAAGGCGTTCTTCTTGCCTTTCTTCTCTACGGTCAACAGGCCTTTCTGGATCGCGTAGTAAGGAATGGCGTGAACCAGGTCACGCAGGGTGACGCCTGGCTGCAGTTCGCCTTTGAAGCGAACCAGGATCGACTCAGGCATGTCCAGCGGCATGACGCCGGTGGCAGCGGCGAACGCTACCAGGCCGGAACCGGCCGGGAACGAAATGCCGATCGGGAAACGGGTGTGGGAGTCACCACCGGTACCGACGGTGTCCGGCAGCAGCATGCGGTTCAGCCACGAGTGGATGATGCCGTCGCCCGGACGCAGGGAAACGCCGCCGCGGGTCATGATGAAGTCAGGCAGGGTGTGGTGGGTGGTCACGTCGATCGGCTTTGGATAAGCCGCGGTGTGGCAGAAGGACTGCATCACCAGGTCGGTCGAGAAGCCCAGGCACGCCAGGTCTTTGAGTTCGTCACGGGTCATTGGACCGGTGGTGTCCTGGGAACCCACGGTGGTCATCTTCGGTTCGCAGTAGGTGCCCGGACGAACGCCGGTCACACCGCAAGCCTTGCCGACCATTTTCTGCGCCAGGGTGAAACCCTTGGTGCTTTCAGCCGGTGCTTCAGGCTTCTTGAACAGGGTCGAAGGTGGCAGACCCAGCTCGGCACGAGCCTTCTCGGTCAGGCCACGGCCGATGATCAGCGGAATACGGCCGCCAGCGCGAACTTCGTCCAGCAGGACCGGGGTCTTCATTTCGAAGGTGGTCAGGACTTCGTCGGTGCCGTGCTTGCAGACTTTGCCAGCATGCGGGTACAGGTCGATCACGTCGCCCATGTGCATGTTGGATACGTCGAATTCGATTGGCAGTGCGCCGGCATCTTCCATGGTGTTGTAGAAGATCGGAGCGATCTTGCTGCCGAAGCAGAAACCGCCGGCACGCTTGTTCGGCACGTAAGGAACGTCGTCGCCGAAGAACCACAGTACCGAGTTGGTCGCCGATTTACGCGAAGAACCGGTACCGACTACGTCGCCGACGTAGGCGATCGGGAAGCCGGCGTTGCGCATTTCTTCGATCTGCTTCATCGGACCGGTGACGCCTTGCTCGTCCGGCACGATGCCGTCGCGAGCCATTTTCAGCATGGCCAGGGCGTGCAGCGGGATGTCCGGACGGGACCAGGCATCCGGAGCAGGGGACAGGTCGTCGGTGTTGGTTTCGCCGGTGACCTTGAACACGCGCAGGCTGATCTTGTCGGCCAGGGTCGGGCGCTTCACGAACCACTCGCCGTCAGCCCAGGATTGCAGCACGCCTTTGGCGTGAACGTTACCTTTCTTGGCTTTTTCAGCGACGTCGTGGAAGGCATCGAACATCAGCAGGGTGTGCTTGAGTTCTTCGGCAGCTACTGGTGCCAGTTCGGCGTCGTCCAGCAGGTTTACCAGAGTCACGATGTTGTAGCCGCCCTGCATGGTGCCGAGCAGTTCAACAGCGCGCTTCTTGTCGATCAGGGGGGATTTGGCTTCGCCTTTGGCGATGGCGGACAGGAAGCCGGCCTTGACATAGGCAGCTTCGTCCACGCCTGGCGGAACGCGATTGGTGATCAGGTCAACGAGGAATGCTTCTTCGCCAGCCGGGGGATTTTTCAGCAGCTCGACCAGGCCTGCAGTTTGTTCGGCGTTTAGCGGCTGGGGAACGATACCCAGTGCTGCGCGCTCTTCGATATGTTTGCGGTAGGCTTCAAGCACAGTTATTACCCTCATCAGTGGTCCCAAATGGGTGTCCGGGACGCTCATCCCGAAATTGCCGTACTCATGCGCTGCATGGCGTTGTGAGCCACTTAGCCAGGATTACCGACAATTCCTTACAGAAGCTGCTTTCAAAGTTTTACGCCTGCAGAACGGGAGCTGATGAGGGTTGGCGTTGGGCTTTTCCCCGCTGGAAAAACCCCTCGCCAACACCGCTCTGAAGGAACGACTGTGCTCGTGACGCTTTGAAAACAGCTTCTAACGGACATTGGCGCCTAAAAAGGCAGGCTGATTCTACGGCAAAAAAAAATTAAAGGTAAGTCAGGTTTTATTGGACTTTGGTGGAGGCGGCCGGTAAACCCCGATTCACCCAAGGCCCTGAACTTTGAGGGGTGATCAATGGCGGACAAAGGGCTAACATGCCGGCCTGTCCTGCTTTCTCGCGTTTTGCCTATCTATGCCCAATCAGACCATCAAGACACCTTGCGTCGGCCTCTGCTCCACTGTTTACGGAGACCTGGTGTGCCGCGGCTGCAAGCGTTTCCACCACGAAGTGATCCACTGGAACGGTTACAACGAGGAAGAGAAGCGCGCGGTATGGCTGCGCCTGGAGCAGTTGCTGTCGCAGGTGATGGCCGCCAAGGTGGAAATTTTCGACCCGGCACTACTGAGAATGCAGCTGGAGCAACGCAAGATCCGTTTTGTGCCCCATCAGTCGGAATACTGCTGGGCCTACCAGTTGATCGCGCGGGGCGCGCGGGTGATCAACAACCTGGAAGCCTACGGCATGGTGTTGCTGCCGGAGTTTCGCGACTGGAACCTGCCGGAATTGCGCGATGCCATTGATCGGGAATTTTTCCTGCTCTCCGAGGCGCATTACCAGCGCTACATTGCGCCGGGGTTCCTGAAAGACGCCTTTGGCGGTTAGATCCTGAAAAGCTTCGCGAGCAAGCCCGCTCCCACAAGGGAATGCATTTCAAATGTGGGAGCGGCGGTGCGACGATTCGACTTGCTCGCGAAGGCGTCCTGACAGTCGCTACAAATCTCAATGATTGTTCGCAATCTCCTCCAGATGATCCTCGATTTCCTGCGGCTTGAGCACCAGCACATCGCTCTCGACCGCATCCAGCACCACTTCCGCCGTATTGCCGATCAGGGTCCCGGACAAACCGCTGCGGGCCACGGTACCGATCACCGTCACCGCCGCCTGCAGCTTGTGCACCATGAACGGGATCAGCACATCCGCCGGGCCTTCCTCGATGTGCAGGTGCTCATCGTCAATGTCGAATTCAGTCTGGAACGACTTGCATTGCTCGCGGTAGCGCGCCTGGATGGTTTCGCTGAGTTGAAACGTCGGGTCGGCCGACGACAGCATCGGTGACGGGTGGGCGCTGATCACGTGCAGGTGGGCCTTGGCCAGGGTTGCGATGTCATAGCCATGATCAATGATCGTGTCGTGCAGGTGGCGGTGTTCGGAGTCGGTGTTGCCGACGTCGACAGCGGCCAGGATCACTTTGTCTTTCCATGAACCGGCGGTTTTCACCAGCAGTACCGGGGAAGGGCATTGGCGCAGCAATTTCCAGTCCTCGGGTGTCAGCAGGGCCTTTTTCAGTGTGCTGTCGGGAAAATGCTGCTTCACCACCAGGCCGCAACCTTCGGCTTGCTGCACATCGGTGATGGTTTGATGCAGGCTATGATTCCAGGCCTGTTCAGTGGTGACGCTGTAACCGTCCGACAGTAAAGCGGCCTTGAGCACACCCAACATGCCACTGTGATCATGCTTGGGATCGCACACCAGCAGATGCAGATGCGCCTGGGTCACACCGGCAATCAGCTTCGCCCGTTTGAGCGCCAGGCTTTCGGAGTGTTCGGGGTCGATGACCACCAGAATGCTGCGTACGGCTTGCATGATCGGGATCTCCTGAAAATGAAAAAGCACGGCGTTGCACAACTATAGTTGCTGTCTGCGATTCGGGGACTTGATGCATATCAACGGTTGGCGACTGGTGGTCTGCGGGCAGGCCGGTATAATCGGCGCCCTTCGTTTTGAACCTATTTTTCCGTGAGCCCCATGATCCTTCCCGAAATTCACGAGTTCCTTGGCTGCCGCACCCCCGACGGCTGGGTTCAAGCCGCGCTGGCCGATCAGGAAACCCTGCTGATCGACCACAAGAACTGCGAATTCAAGGCCGCCAGCACCGCATTGAGCCTGATCGCCAAGTATCACTCCCACGTAGACCTGATCAACATGATGTCGCGCCTGGCCCGGGAAGAGCTGGTGCACCACGAACAGGTCATGCGCCTGATGAAACGCCGCAAGATCGCGCTGCGCCAACTGTCCGCCGGGCGCTATGCTTCGGGGCTGCGCAAGGTGGTACGCAGTCACGAGCCGGTGAAACTGGTGGACACATTGGTGGTGGGGGCATTCATCGAGGCCCGCAGTTGCGAGCGTTTCGAAGCGCTGGTGCCGCATCTGGACGAAGAACTGGGTAAGTTCTATTTCGGTCTGCTCAAGAGCGAGGCCCGGCACTTCCAGGGTTACCTGAAACTGGCCTACCAGTACGGCGACGCCAAGGATATTGCCCAGGTGATCGACAAGGTCCGCGCCGCCGAGCAGGAACTGATTGAGTCGCCGGATGTGGAGTTTCGTTTTCACAGCGGCGTGCCTGCGGCGGTCTGATTATTTGGTGTTGTTCTGGCGGACGCCTTCGCGAGCAAGCCCGCTCCCACAGGGAAATGCATTCCAACTGTGGGAGCGGGCTTGCTCGCGAAGGGGCCATCAGCCAAACAAAAGCTAACGGCTCAAACCCAACCGTTCATGCCATTGCGCGATGGACTCTTCGGGGTACAGGTCGAACTGTTGATCCCTGGGCTGCGCCTGAACCTCCACCCACGGCGCTTTTGAGCCGAGCATCAGGTGCGTGTGCTCCGGCGGCACCGGCAGTGGCGTGTCGATGGCCGACGCGAAGGGGTGAATCAACTCAGACCATTCGGGGCTGAACAGCCATAAACCCGAGCCGCACACCGAGCAAAAATGCCGCTCGGCGGTGCTGCTGTGGGCGCGTTTTTGGCCTTGTTCCTTGAGTCGCGCGTGGTAAATCGCGATGTGCTTGCGCCCGCGAACCTTGAGGCTGGCGGCATCGCCACCGAGGTTGATCGAATAGCCGCCACCGCCCTGGGTCTTGCGGCAGATCGAGCAGTAGCAACGCTGGTAAGGGTAGGGGTGGGCGCTGGTCAAACTGAACGACACCGCGCCGCAATGGCAGGAGCCTTCGAGGTGCATGGTGGTCTCCGGTGGCTTGGGGGATCCGGTATTAGCCTAGAAGACAAGAAGCGAGAGTGCCGACGCCATCGCAGGCAAGCCAGCTCCCACAGGTTATGTACCGGGCACAAGTTTTCTGTTCGCCTGCAATCCTTGTGGGCGCTGGCTTGCCAGCGATGAACGATAACGCGGTCCCACTGGACGCACACTAATGTCCGGGTCAGCATGGGCACCTCGAAACCGGGATCAAGCCCCATGCGACGACTACCCTCCCTGGCAGCCCTCAGAACCTTCGAATGCGCCGCCCGTCACGCCCATTTCGGCCGGGCGGCGGCCGAGTTGTGTGTCACCGACAGCGCGGTCAGCCACCAGATTCGCCAACTCGAAGAGCAACTCGGCGTGTCGCTGTTCGTGCGCGAAGGCCGGCAGATTCGCCCGACCCTGGCCGCCGGGCGCCTGATGCAAAGCCTGCAACAGGCCTTCGAACTGATTGGCGATGCCTGCGATGAACTGCGCGATCCTTCATCCCTGGCGGTATTACGCCTGGCGGTCACCGCCGAGCTGGCGCAAAAGTGGCTGATGAGTCGCCTCACGGATTTCTACGCGCGCTATCCGCACATCACTCTGCATCTGTACGAACAACCGATCGACGCCACGGCGCCCGGGGAAGACATCGACCTGGCGATCACCTACGGCACCGGTCCGGTGGACAGCACGGCGTATTTCGTCAGGCCGCTTCCGGCGTTGCAGTTCTTTCCGGTGTGCAGTCCCGGCCTGTTCAACCAAGGCACTCTGAAAACCCCGAAGGACCTGGTCCGTCATTGCCTGCTGCACGATGATCAGGACGGCAAGACCTGGACCGCGTGGCTCACCAGTCATGCCGGCGACCAGCGTCCGGACCGCCAGTTGTATTTCGCCCATGCCGGGCTGGCGCTGGAAGCGGCCGCTCAAGGGCAGGGCGTGGCCATGGGCGACAACCTGACAGCCCAGGAAGATTTGCTCAGCGGTCGGCTGGTACGGCCGTTTACGTCGAGCATGACCGCCCTGGGCCAATACGCGCTGGTGTGCGAGAGGGTGCGGCTGGAGCGTCCGGCGGTGGCGCAGATGCTGGAATGGTTCAACGATCAGTTGCTCGATTGATGAGTTGAATTCAAGTATTCCGAAATAATCATCGTTGGCGAGCCAGTCGCCAACGCCCTTAGCCTGTGGTCATTCCAATCCCTGCTGAAGAGGTTTGACCATGGCACGTTTGCTCGACACCACTCCCAAACAGGACGGTTTCCGTCTGCCCGGTGAATTCGAAGCCAAGTCCGGTTGCTGGCTCGGCTGGCCGGAGCGCACCGACGTCTGGCGCAACGGTGCCAAGCCGGCGCAGAAAGTCTGGGTGCAGATCGTCACCGCCATTTCCATGAGCGAACCGGTCACCGTATGCGCCTCGGCCGCACAGTTCGCCACCGCGCGCCGGCAGTTGCCACCGCAGGTACGTGTGGTGGAAATGACCTGCAACGACACCTGGTTCCGCGACAGCGGCCCGTGCTTTGTGGTCAATGACCAGAGCGGCGAAGTGCGCGGCGTCGACTTCGAATTCAACGCCTACGGCGGGCTCGACGGCGGCCTGTACTACCCGTGGGACAAGGACGACCAGATCGCCGGCAAAATCCTCGAAATCGAACGCTTCGACCGCTATCGCGCGCCACTGATTGCCGAACTGGGTGGCATCCAGAGCGACGGCCAGGGCAGTATCCTGACCACTGAACAATGCCTGCTCAACCGCAACCGCAACCAGCATCTGGGCAAGGACGAAGTCACCCGTCGCCTGACCGATTACCTCGGCGCCGAGCAGGTCATCTGGCTGCCGCGGGGCTGCAAGTTCGACGAAACCGATGGCCATGTCGACGACCTTGCGTGCTTCGTGCGCCCTGGTGAAGTGGTGTTGCAATGGACCGACAACCGCGATGACCCGCAGTGGGAAATCTATCAGGAAGCCTACGACATCCTGCGCAGCACCCGTGACAGTCGCGGCCGCGAGTTGATCGTGCACAAGCTGCCGCAGCCGGATGTGCTGGAGTGGACAGCTGAAGAGGCCGAAGGGCTGGACCAGCAGGACAGCACTCATACCCGTCAGGCCGGGACGAAAATCTGCGCGTCGTACATCAACTACTACGCCGGCAACCGTTCCATCGTGGTGCCGCTGTTTGGTGATCGCAACGACAAGGTGGCGCTGGCAACCCTGGCCGAGCTGTTCCCGAAACACAGCATCGTCGGCATCGAAAACTCCCGGGAAATCCTCCTCGGCGGCGGCAACGTCGCGTGCATCACCATGCCGCAGTACG
This sequence comes from Pseudomonas sp. WT-JTC, assembly GCF_056711565.1. Lineage (NCBI taxonomy): Bacteria > Pseudomonadati > Pseudomonadota > Gammaproteobacteria > Pseudomonadales > Pseudomonadaceae > Pseudomonas > Pseudomonas sp. WT-JTC. The sequence goes on along the minus strand of NZ_CM160042.1, from coordinate 3,866,490 downwards.
CTGGCACTGCTTGCAACAAGATGGGAGTCTGACCATGGGCCTGCACAAACTGACTCAAGCAATACTGCTGGTGCTTGCACCCCTGTGTGTGCAGGCCGCCGATACCGCCAAGCCGGTGGTCAACCTGTACATCTGGGGCGAGTACCTGGCCCCGGATACCCTGAAGAACTTCGAGGAAAAAACCGGCATCCATGTGGTGGCCGATCACTTCGACTCCCTGGAAACCGTCGAGACCAAGCTGCTCACCGGCCGCAGTGGCTACGACCTGGTACTGACGGCGGGGCAGCACCTGTCGCGCGCCATCGAGAGTGGCGGGGTGCAGACGGTGGACAAACAACAGCTGCCGCACTTTGCCGGGGTTGGCGAGGAGTTCCGCCAGCACATGGCGGTGTTCGATCCGGGCAATCGTTATGCCGGGATCTACGCCTGGGGCACTACGGGCGTGGGTTATCAGGAACAGGCCGTGAAACAGCGCCTGCCCGACGCGCCGACAGACAGCTGGGCGATGCTGTTCGATCCGGCCGTGGTCTCGAAATTCGCCGATTGCGGGGTCAGCCTGCTCAACGATCCCAACGAAGTGTATGCGGCGGTCATGAAATACATGGGGCTGGACATCAACCGCCAGAACCTCGACGACCTGAAACTGGCCGAGCAGCAACTGGCGAAGATTCGGCCGTACATTCGCTACTTCGACAACGACCTGAACATCAGCGACCTGGCCAACGGCAACACCTGCGTGGCGATGTCGTGGAACGGCAACGTAGGCATCGCGGCGGGCCAGGCCGAGGCTGCGGGTAAGCCGTACTCGCTGACGTACCGCATTCCGAAGGAGGGCACGTTGATCTGGTTCGATGCCATGGTCATTCCCAAGGATGCGCCGCATCCAAAGGCCGGTCTTGCACTGATGGACTACCTGATGACTCCGGAGGTGATTGCGCCGATCACCGATACCATCCACTACGCCAATGCGATCACGGCGGCGGATGGCTTGATCGACCCGGCGATTCGCAATGATCCGGGGACGTATCCGCCGGCGGTGGTCAGGGCTTCGCTGTACAGCAAGAATGACAATGGCAAGGCGTTCAACCGGGCGTTGATCCGGGCGTTCAGTCGGTTGAAGTCGGGGTTGTGATCTGTTTCGGGTGATGTATTGACTGGACGGACGCCTTCGCGAGCAAGCCCGCTCCCACAAGGATCACGCGAACCCTGTGGGAGCGGGCTTGCTCGCGAAGAACGATAACGCGGTCTACCGCCCAGGCACCCGCCACAAATACCAGGAGGCCACCGTCCGGTAAGGGCTCCACCCCAACCCGATCTCGATCATCTGCTTGCGCGTCGGCTGCACCTCCAGGCCCTTGAGTCGCCTGTAGCCCTCACGCACGCCAAAGTCATCGGCCGGCAGGATGTCCGGTCGGTCCAGGCTGTAGATCAGCAACATCTCCACGGTCCAGCGGCCCACGCCGCGCAACGTGATCAGGCGTTCGATCAGCGCTTCATCGTCCATGGCCAGCGCCGTGGCGTAATCCGGCACCACGCCGTCCAGCGCCGCCTGGGCGATGCCCTGAATGGTCGCGATCTTGCTCGCGGAAAACCCGCAACTGCGCAACCTGTCGAAATCTGTCGCGACGATCTGTTCAGGCCTGGGGAACGAGCCCGAACCGAACAGCGCCAACAGCCGGCCGACAATCGCATCGCCAGCCTTGGCATGCAGTTGCTGATAGGCAATCGCCCGCACCAGCGACTCATACGGATCACGCGCCGCATGCGGCTGGTGCAGGCATGGGCCGATGGCGTCGATGTGGCGGCGCCAGTCGTCATCGATGGCGGCCAGGAACTCACTGGCCGCCCGATAGCCGTCGGACATGGGCTCAGGCTTTCCCGGACGGTTTCAACAGGGCGTTCACTTCGCCATAGGTGAGGGCCTTCAAGTCGTGGGTATCGAGCTTGCCGGTTTGCAGGAAGCTTTTGGCGATGCCGGCCATGGCACCGTAGAGGAATTCGGCGATGCCTGAACCTGCGGACAGGCGGCGCACACCAAGTTCCTCGAGCACTTCGAGTGATGGCAGGCCCGGGAAGCCAAGCACATTCAATGGCAGCGAGGTGCCGTGGCACAGCGCCTTGATCTCGTACTCCGCGGTAACGCCCGCCGCAAACAGGCCATTGGCACCGGCCGCCTGATACAACGCGGCGCGCTTGAGGGTTTCGGCGACGCGATCCTCGGCAGGCACCAGTCCCCGCAGATACACGTCGGTGCGCGCATTGATGAACAAGTTCACCTGACGGCGATCGGCAACCCGGCGCGCGGTCTCAATCTTGCGTGCCAGCAAATCCGGCGGCGAAGAACCGTCCTCGATATTGATCCCAACCGCGCCGGCGGCTATCACGGCGTCAACCACCTGAGCCACCCGTTCCAGATCATCGGAATAACCCGCCTCGATGTCCACGGTCAGCGGCACCGAAATGACCCGGGCAATCGACTCGACGGTCGAGACCAGACGCTCAAGGGGCAGGGTGTTGCCATCCGGGTAGCCATGTACCCAGGCCACCGCCGCGCTGCTGGTGGCCACGGCCTTGTTGCCCAGTTGTTCTACCAGCCGCGCCCCGGCGGCATCGGCGACGTTGGTGAGGATCAGCAAGCCATCGTGATGCAGTTGGTGCAGATGATTGTCGAGCCTGTCCATCGAGTTTCCTTCCTTATGAAAAGTCTGTGGGGGATCAGAACGCCAATTGCTCCGTGAGCTGCACCGCTGCGTTTTCCAGTCTGAGCAGAAACGCCTTGCGCGGTTGGCCTCCAGCGTAGCCGGTCAGCGAGCCGTCGGCACCGATCACTCGATGGCACGGCACGACAATCGATAAGCGGTTATGCCCGTTGGCCAGGCCCACCGCCCGGCTGGCACCGGGCTTGCCCAGAGCCGCCGCGATGGCACCGTAGGTGGTGGTTTGGCTGTAAGGGATCTTCAGCAGTTCAGCCCAGACCCTGCGGGAGAACTCGCTGCCGGGCATGTGCAGGGCAACGCTGAACTCCGTGAGCGTGCCGGCGAAATACGCGGACAACTGCGCTTCGATCTGTTGCAAATGCGGGTTGTGTCCCGGTGCCACGGCATAACCGAAACGGTTTTGCAGCGCTTCGACCGAAGGGTTCAGCGATGGCTGATCGAGAAACTCCAGCAGCACCAGTCCACGCCGTTCGGCCATGGCGATCATCGGCCCCAACGGCGTGGTCAGGCGCGTGAACAGCAGCGACTCGCTGTTGGCCGCACGGCCCGGGGTGATGTGAAACGACTTCTGAAAGGCATCGCGAAAGCCGCTCAGGGACTCGTAGCCGAAATCGAATGCGACGTCGTCGATGGAGTCGCCCTGTTTGATTCCGCCCAACGCCAAACCCAGGCGCCGGGCGCGCAGCCACGCGTGGAAGGTCATGCCGAAATGCTGCTTGAACCAGCGACGCAGCTTCAGAGGTTCGACGCCTTCGGCCAGTAGCCGGGTGTCGGTCCAGCGCTGCTCCGGGGCGGCGTCTACCGACTTGAACAATTTTTGCACCCAGTCCGGCGCGCTGGCAGCGGTGTCCAGTGGTTTGCAGCGCAGACAGGCGCGATAGCCCGCCGACAGGCATTGCTCGGCGCTGGCAAAGAACTCGACGTTCTCCGGCTTCGGGCTGCGGGCGGTGCAACCGGGGCGGCAGAAGATTCGAGTGGTCTTGACCGCCGTGAAAAACACCCCCTCGTAGGAGGTGTCTCGCTCGAGCATGGCGCGAACCATCTCGGCACGGGGCGGCAGCAGCGTTTTTTGTAGGTTCATGGGCGCAGCATAGATCGCCTCATGGGTAGCCTCCACCGGAAAATCGACAGCGAATTTCGCACTGGAAAGTGAGCTCACCCTGTGGGAGCGGGCTTGCTCGCGAAGGCGTCGTGTCATTCGACATCGAGGTGCCTGACACGACGCCTTCGCGAGCAAGCCCGCTCCCACATAACAGCGCAAATTCTCAGGCGCGTCTGGCCATCAGCAACACCGAAGCCGCCGCCGACAGCAACCCGGCGCAGCAGCGGTTGAAGATCCGCTTGCCCGACGGCCTGGCGAACCAGCGGCGCATGTGCAGGCCCATGTAGGCATAGGCGCCGATGGCGATCCACTCCAGCACCAGAAACAGCGCGCCCAACACCACGAACTGCGGCGCAATGGCGTGGGTCGAGTCGACGAATTGCGGCAGGAACGCGGTGAAAATCAGGATTGCCTTGGGGTTGCCGGCCGCTACCAGGAATTCCTGTCGGGCCAGCGCCAGGGTGCCCACGGGCGCTGTAGTGACCACGTTTTCGACGCCAGGATCGGCGCGCCACAATTGCCAGGCGAGGTAGAACAGGTAGGCGGCGCCGAGGATCTTGATGGCATAGAACAGCAGTTCGGAGGTTTGCAGTACCACCGCCAGCCCCGCCGAGGCGAGGGCAATCATCCCGGCAAACGCCAGCAACCGGCCGATGCCGGCCACACACGCGGTGCGGTAGCCATAGCGGGTCGAATTGCTGACCGACAGCAGGTTGTTGGGGCCGGGTGCCATATTGAGGGCGAAGCAGGCCGGCAGAAACAGGGTGAGGGTGGCGAGGTCCATGGTGGGCTCCTGTAGCAAGAGCGCTATTTTTATCACAGCAAAGCGCTGGCCAGACCCATACAGTGACGGGTGTAAACCACCGTACAAGGGGCTATCTGGCGAATTTTTTCGCCCCGGCGACGCAGAGGATCACTGCGACGGTGACACCCAGCATGCCGAGGCTGACCTGCTCATGCAGCAGAGTGGCGGCCAGGGTCAGCCCGAAAAACGGCTGCAGCAGCTGCAATTGCCCAACGGCGGCGATGCCCCCTTGGGCCAGGCCGCGATACCAGAACACAAAACCGATCAGCATGCTGAACAGCGAGACGTAAGCCAGGCTGAACCAGGCCGGCGTGCTGATGCCGCTGAACGAAGCGGGCATGCGCATCCAGCTGAGCACCGCCACGACCGGCAGCGACAGGACCAGCGCCCAGGAAATCACCTGCCAGCCACCGAGTGTGCGCGACAGCTTCGCGCCTTCGGCATACCCCAGGCCGCAGGCGAGGATGGCCAGCAGCATCAGAATGTCGCCTTGCGGGGAGGCGGTCAGCCCTTGGGACAGGGCAAACCCGACCACCAGCAGGCTGCCCAGCACCGAGAAAATCCAGAACGCCGCCCGTGGCCGCTCACCGCCGCGCAGAACGCCAAACACCGCTGTCGCCAAGGGCAACAGGCCGACAAAGACGATGGAGTGTGCGGACGTCACGTATTGCAGTGCCAGCGCCGTCAGCAGGGGGAAACCGATGACCACGCCCAGGGCGACGATCATCAGCGGTATCAGTTGATCGCGCGCCGGACGTTTTTCCTTGAATATCCGCAGCAGGCACAGCGCCAGGAGCGCAGCGATGGTTGCACGGGCGACCGTGAGGAACACCGGATCAAACTCCAGCACCGCCACCCGTGTCGCCGGCAGCGAGCCGCTGAAGATCACCACGCCGATCAGGCCATTGATCCAGCCGCTGGTGCTGTTTTCCAGCGTCCGGTGTTGCAGGTTCGAGGTCCGTTCCATTTGGCTCACGCTCATTGTCTGATTGCACGAAACTCATCGTATGAGCGACTATCGATACAATCAATAAATTGTCATGGATACATCTCGACATGCCTCGATCCCGCTACAAAACGCTGGTGGATGCCTTTGCCGCCGACATCCGTGCCGGGCGTTTGCCGCCGGGCACGCGCCTGCCGACTCATCGGCAACTGGCCACTGAGCACGGCCTGGCACTGGTCACCGCCAGCCGGGTGTATGCCGAGCTGGAGGGCATGGGCCTGGTCAGTGGCGAAACCGGACGCGGGACCTTTGTCAGGGAGACCTCGCTGCCGCCGGGGCAGGGCATCTCGCAGCACGTGGTGGCGGCGGGGATGATTGACCTGAATTTCAACTACCCGTCATTGCCAGGCCAGGCCGACCTGTTGCGCAATGCCTTGCGTCAGTTGGCGTTGTCCGGTGACCTGGAATCCCACCTGCGCTATCAGCCCCACGCGGGGCGCCTGCATGAGCGGGCCTCGGTCGCGCGCCATCTGCTTGAACGCGGGCTGAGCGTGCCGGCCGAACAGGTGTTGATCGTCAGCGGCGCCCAGCATGGCCTGGCGGTGGCAATGATGACGCTGCTCAAGCCCGGCGATGTGATCGCCGCCGATGCGTTGACCTATCCCGGTTTCAAGACGCTGGCCGAAACGCTGCACCTGGAAGTCTTGGCCATTCCGGTCACGGATACCGGGCCTGATCTGCCCGCCCTGGAAAAACTCTGCCGCAGCCGGTCGGTACGGGCCCTGTACTCGATGCCGACCTTGCATAACCCGCTGGGTTGGGTGAAGGATGCCGATCAGCGCGAGCAGTTGGTAGCCATTGCTCGCCGGCACGACCTGACGATCATCGAGGACGCCGCCTACGCGTTCCTGGCTGAAAACGTACCGCCGCCACTGGCCGAACTGGCGCCTGAGAGAACGGTGTACGTGTCCGGTCTGTCGAAGAATGTCGCCACCGGGTTGCGCGTTGGTTTCATGGCCGCACCCGCGCAATGGGTCGCCGCTTTCGAGCGCACCATCATGGCGACCACCTGGAACACCCCCGGCGTGATGACCGCCATCGCCACGGCCTGGCTCGACGATGGCACTGTCACCCAGTTGGAAGCGCAAAAACGGGCGGACGCCCAGGCCCGGCAAAGTTTGGCCCGGGAGGTGTTGGCGGGGCTCAGGACCATCAGCCACCCGAACTCCTACTTCATCTGGCTGCCGTTGGCGGAAGACGCCCGGGCCGACCAGATCGCCATGGCGCTGATGCGCGAGCAGGTGTCGGTGTCGCCAGCCGAGCCCTTTGCGGTTTCGGCCCATGTGCCGCACGCGATACGCCTGGCGCTGGGCTCGGTGGACATGGACTCGTTGCGCGTTGCCCTGAACAAGGTGAAAAGCGTCGTCGGTTATTACTCATAGCGATGCCGGGCAGGGCAGTTTTCTTCAATACGCGAGCCGGTTGGCGCTTTACCTTGAGGGCCTTGTTCAACTCGACGGAAGAAGGTGTGCAATGAGTCTGATGATGTCCATGGCGGCGTTTGCGCTGGTCGCTTCCATCACCCCGGGGCCGGTCAACATTGTGGCGTTGAGCTCCGGCGCGCGGTTCGGCCTGCGGGCCAGCCAGCGTCACGTGGCTGGGGCCACGCTGGGATTTGTCTTGCTGTTGGTGCTGATGGGATTGGGCCTGCATGAGTTGTTGCAACAGTGGCCAGCGCTGACGCAGGTGGTGCAATGGGCGGGCGTAGCCTTTCTGCTGTACATGGCCTTCAAGCTGGCGGCTGACAACGGGCAGGTGCAAGCCAGCGAATCGGCCCAGGCCCCGTCGATGCTGTATGGCGCCATCATGCAATGGCTCAACCCGAAGGCCTGGCTGGCCTGCGTGGCCGGGATGGGCGCGTTTGTCGCCGATGGCGAGGCGCGGCTGGTTTGGCAATTCGCCGCGATTTATCTGGTGATCTGCTATCTGTCGGTCGGTTGCTGGGCTTATGCCGGGACGTTTCTGAGCGGCTTTTTGAACAACCCGGCCGGCATGCGCCTGTTCAATCGCGCCATGGCGTTGTTGCTGGTGGTGAGCGCGGTGTATCTGCTGTTGCCGTAATGGCAGTTACTGGAGATTCACCCCCGATACTGCCCCGGCGTCGCCGCCAAATGCTGTTTGAATGCCCGTTGAAAATGCGCCTGATCGGCGAACCCCGCTTCCAGCGCCACGTCGGCAATCAGCTTGCCGCTGCGCAATTGATCCTGGGCGAACTGGATGCGCCGGTTCACCAGGAAGGCGTGGGGCGTCATGCCGTAATGCTGCTTGAAGGCGCGGATCAGGTAGGACGGTGACAGTTGCGCCGCCTCGCAGATATCTTCGAGCTTGAGGGTCTGCGTGCAGTGGTCGCGGATGTAATCGGCGGCACGCTCCAGCTTGAAATTGGGTTCGCGCAGCGGTGGGTCGATCGGGTTCAATCGCTGCTGCACATCAGTGAAAAACTCCACCGCCACGCTGTGTTTGCGCAGCACATCCTGCTGCGGGTCGACCAACACTTCATACAAGCCCGCGAGGCCGGCAAACAGGTGGGCGTCCTGCGTATGAGTCAGCGAAAAGCGGCGAAACGCCGTGTCATCGCTGAACCCCAGCTGGTGCTGCAAATCGGTCAGCCACGGCGTATCGACGTACAGCATCAGGTACGACCAGGGTTGGTCCTCGATCGGATTGCAGGCATGGACGTCGCCGGGGTTCATCAGTACGACCGTGCCGGCGCTGACCTCGAATGCGCACTGCTCATGGACATAGGTGCTGCGCCCGGCGGTGATCGCCCCGATGGAAAAGTGCTCGTGGGCATGCCGGGTGTAGCAGACTTCGCGCCCGTCGGCGATGGAGCGGGCTTCGATGAAGGGCAGGGCATCATCGCGCCAGAAGCGCGGGGCCTTGTCGGCGTTTTTGGCAACGGCGTGCTTCATGCTCATTCCTCGGCAGGTCAGTGCCCGAGTGTATTAGCTCTCGCCGTCAAAGGCTCGTTGCAGTTCGGCGATATCGAGTTTTTTCATCTGCATCATCGCCTGCATGGCCCGTTGGGATTTTTTCGTGTCCGGGTCTTTGATCATGTCCATCATCGCGACGGGGACGATCTGCCACGACAGCCCGAACTTGTCCTTGAGCCAACCGCATTGCTGGGCCTCGACCGGCCCGCCAGCGGAAAGGTATCCCCAGAAGTGGTCGATTTCTTCCTGGTTCTGGCAGTTGACCTGGAACGAAATCGCTTCGTTGAAGGTGAAGTTCGGGCCACCGTTAAGACCGGTAAAGGTCTGCCCGTCGAGTTCGAAGCTGACCGTCATGACCGAACCGACTTCCCGGCCATGGAACTCTTTTCCGGCCTCGCCGTAGTGAGTGACGGCGGTGATCTTCGCATGATCGAAGATCGCACAGTAGAACTTGGCGGCCTCTTCGGCCTGACCATCGAACCACAGGCAAGGTGTGAGTTTTTGTACGTGTAGCATGGTGCCAACTCCTCTGCAGATTGCGCATGTTCCGGACTTTCAGAGTAGTCAGCCTCTGGTCGTCTGGCCGCACCGTAGATCGAGAAAATTGCCGCAGAGTTGCGATGACGTAGTCTGAATGACTTTCAATAGAGTCTAATTGACTATTTTTGCGGTGGGTCTTTTTGACTCTAATTCGCACAAGTGCCTGGATCTGAAGGGGTAAAAAGCTGGCACGGGACTTGATCAGGTAAACGTACAACTGAACGCCTTCAGGAGTACGCAAAATGTTCAACTTCTTCAGCAACCCGCAGAACGTTCTTGAGTTGTCGAGCCGTGTGCTCGGTGCTGGCCTGGCGATGCTGCTGGCCGGCATCTACGGTGCCTATCTTTACGACGGCCACCTGTCGATCGTCGTACTGGTGACTATGCACGCCATGACCATTCTCGGCCCGACCCTGTTGAAAATCGGCTATGTCATGCGCCTGCTTTCTCAGTATCGACTGAGCCAAGGCCCGGTCCGGGTGGTGGCTTGATGCGCCGGCTTGCCGTTGCACCGGTATTCAGCCTTGGCTTCCGGCCATTCTTTCTCGCCGGTGCCGGTTTCGCCGCCATCGCCGTGGCTATCTGGGCCTTGTGGCTGTACGGGCGTTTGCCCGGTGCGCAACCGGTGGGCGGCATGCTCGCCTGGCATCGGCATGAAATGCCCTTCGGATTTGCCACGGCCATCATCGCCGGGTTCCTCCTGACTGCGGTGCCCAACTGGACCGGCCGGCCGGGGCTCAAGGGCTGGCCGCTGATCGGCCTGCTGCTGGTGTGGCTGCTGGCGCGGCTGGCGTGGTACCTGCCGATACCGGCATCCTTGCTGCTGGCCTTGCAGGTTCCGTTTCTGCCTCTGTTGGCGTGGGTGTTGGGGCGCGATCTGCTGGCTGCGGGCAAGCGCGAGAATTATCCGATTCTATTGATGGTGTCGTTGCTGGCCGGGTGTCAGGCATTGACGTTGCTGGGGTTTGTCGTTGATGACGCCAATCTGCAACGTCATGGCGTGCTGGCCGCTTTGTGGCTGGTGGGCGCGCTGATGAGCGTGATCGGCGGGCGGGTGATTCCGTTCTTCATCCAGCGCGGCTTGAATCGTCCGGCAACGCCTGCAGCCCATCCGTTGCCGGGCAAGGTGTTGCTGGTCAGTGCCATGCTGGCGGCGGTGTCTTTTGCCGCCGGTTTGAACGACGTCCCACGTGTGTGGCTGGCAGTGTTGTTTGCGTTGCTGAGCGGCTTGCATCTGCTGCGCCTGTGGCGCTGGCATGACCGCGGCCTGTGGCGCGTGCCGCTACTGTGGTCGCTGTACCTGGCTTACGCCTGGCTCGCGGTGGCGACGCTGGCCATGGCGCTGTGGCACCTGGGCGTGATGCCGCAACAAAGCCTGGCCACCCATTCGCTGGCCGTTGGCGGTATCGGCGGGTTGATCCTGGCGATGATCGCGCGGGTCAGCCTGGGGCATACCGGGCGGCCGTTGCTGCCCTCGAAAGTAATCGTTGCGGGATTTGCCCTGGTGCTGGTGGCGGGTGTGTCACGGGTGTTGCTGGTGCCGTTTTCCGGGTGGGGATTGGGAATGTCGGCGCTGCTTTGGTGTATGGCATTCGGGCTGTTTCTGTCGCGTTACACCGGTATTTTGCTCAAGCCGAGGGTGTAGGAGCGAAGCTTGCTCGCGACGGCCGTCAACGATAACAACGATAACGCGCCCTGTCTGAAGGACCGCGTTGTACTGGCGTTTTTCGCGAGCAAGCTCGCTCCTACAGGTGACCGGTGGTCGACGCACCACGGCCTGCCGGCAAATTTGCGCTTAGCTGAAGGGATAGCCCGGGGCGCGCACAGGTTGGACAAGACCGCAGCGGCGCCCCTTCAGATCATCGTGAGCCTGAGGAACTGCGCCATGCTGACCCTGAACATCAATGGCCAGGATCAGGAGCTGGATGTCCCCGCCGACATGCCGCTGCTCTGGGTCTTGCGCGATGTGGCCCACCTCACCGGCACCAAATTCGGCTGCGGTATCGCCCAATGCGGGGCCTGCACTGTGCACGTCGACGGCGCGCCGCTACGTGCCTGTATCACACCGGCCACGGCTGTGGCCCAAGGGCAAAGGATTCTCACCATCGAAGGCCTGTCCGCGGACGGTTCGCATCCGGTGCAACAGGCCTGGGCGGAACTTGACGTGGTCCAGTGTGGTTACTGCCAGTCCGGGCAGATCATGTCGGCGGCGGCGTTGCTGGCGAAGATTCCGAAACCGACCGACAGCGACATCGATCAGGCACTGTCCGGCAACATCTGCCGCTGCGGCACTTACCCGCGGATTCGCGCCGCCGTCAAGCGCGCCGCCGAGCTGGGTTGAGGTTGCCATGAACAGCATCGACAGGTTATCGCGCCGTGGTTTTCTCAAGGGCAGTGCCTGGCTGGGCGGTGGGCTGGTGGTCGCGTTTGTCATTCCCGGCGCTCACCGGTTCGCCATGGGCGCGCAGAACCAGGGCAACGTGTTTGCGCCAAACGCCTTCCTGCGCATTGGCAATGACAACAGTGTCACTGTGTTGCTCGGGCACTCGGAAATGGGCCAGGGCATCTGGACCGGCCTGACCATGTTGATCGCCGAAGAACTCGACGCCGACTGGGCGAAAATCCGCGTCGAACATGCCCCGGCATCGGCCGCCGATTACGGCCTGGCCGGGTTTGGCGGGATGCAAATCACTGGTGGTTCGACCTCGACCTGGATGGAATTCGACCGCTATCGCCAGGCCGGCGCAGCGGCGCGCTTGATGCTGATCGAGGCGGCGGCCAAGCGTTTCAATGTTCCGCCGTCCGGGATTCAAACCGAGTCGGGCGTGGTCATCGCTGGCGAGCATCGCGCCACTTATGGCGAATTGGCCGATGACGCAGGTCAGTTGCCTCGGCCGGACCCGGCCTCGATCAAACTCAAGGACGCCAAGGACTGGCGGCTGATCGGCAAACCCACCAGGCGCCTGGACACACCGGAGAAAATCACCGGGCGGGCGAAATTCGGCATGGACGTGCAGTTTGACGGGCTGATGACCGCGATGGTCGCCCGTTCACCCACATTCGGCGGTAGCGTCAGATCCTTTGAAGGCGCCGAAGCGCTGGCGATTCCGGGTGTACACAAAGTGGTGCAGGTGCCGACAGGCATCGCGGTGATTGCCGAACATTATTGGGCGGCGAAGCTGGGCCGCGATGCGCTGAAAATCGACTGGAACCCGGGGCCGAATGCCGGGCTCGATAGCCAGGCGCTGCTGGAAAGCTTCCGCAAACTCGCCGCCACCCCAGGCCTGAACGCCGGTCAGGCCGGCGATACCCAGGCTGCGCTGGCGAAAGCGGCGAAGACCATCGACGCTGAATACAGCGTGCCTTATCTGGCCCACGCGCCGATGGAACCACTGAACTGCACGGTGCGCATCACCAAGGACAAGTGCGAAATCTGGACCGGTACCCAGTTTCAGACCCTGGATCAAATGGTCGCCGGGGAAATCACCGGGCTCAAGCCCGAACAGGTCGAGATCCATACCGAGTTTCTTGGCGGCGGCTTCGGGCGACGGGCCAATCCGACGTCGGATTTCGTCAGCGAAGCGGTGTATGTCGCCAAGGCCGCAGGTGCACCGGTGAAAACCGTGTGGGCGCGGGAGGATGACATCCGTGGCGGCTATTATCGCTCGGCGTTCCTGCACCATGCACGCATCGGGCTGGATGCCGACGGCCTGCCATTGGCCTGGAAGCATGTGATGGTCGGGCAGTCGATCATGGCCGGCACCTCGCTTGAAGCGAGCATGGTCAAGGACGGGATCGACAAGACCTCCGTCGAGGGCGTGGCCGATAGCCCCTACCTCGAAGGGCTGGCCAATCACCAGATTGAACTGCACTCACCGAAGACCGGGATCAGCGTGTTGTGGTTACGTTCGGTGGGGCACACCCACACCGCGTTTGTCATGGAATCGCTGATCGATGAACTGGCCACGGCAGCGGGCAAGGATCCGGTGGAGTATCGGCGCACCTTGCTCAAGGACCATCCGCGCCACCTCGGTGTGCTGAACCTTGCGGTGGAGAAAGCCAACTGGAAGGCGCCGTTGCCGGATGGCCATGCACTGGGTGTGGCGGTGCACGAGTCGTTCGGCAGTTACGTGGCTCAGGTGGCCGAAGTGTCCCAGGACAACCTCGCCATTCGCGTGCACCGGGTGGTGTGCGCGGTGGACTGCGGCATCGCGGTCAACCCGCAGAGTATCGCCGCGCAGATGGAGTCGTGCATTACCTTTGGCCTGGGCTTCACCTTGCACAGCAAACTGACGCTCAAGGACGGGCAGGTGGTGCAGTCCAACTACCACGACTATCAGGTGCTGCGGCTCAACGAAATGCCGGTGGTCGAAGTGCATATCGTACCCAGCAGCGACAAGCCCGGCGGCATCGGCGAAGCCGGTGTGCCACCCACGGCCCCGGCAGTGGCCAACGCGGTGTTTGCCCTGACCGGCCAGCGTCTGCGGGAGCTGCCGTTGCAGCTGTCGGGGGTGTGAGATGAAACGACATCATTGGTTGCTTGGGACGGTGATCCTGATCTGTCTCGTAGCCTACGCATCGCACGTGTTTGCCGATGACCGCGAGGCCTTGCAGGCGTTCGACACCGTGCAGAAGGTCTTCCAGAGCCCCCGTTGCCAGAACTGCCACATTCCCGGTGATTCGCCGCTGCAATTCGATGCCGGGGTGCCGCACGCGATGAATGTCGTGCGTGGCATGGACGGCAAGGGCTCGGCCGGGTTGCCCTGTGCGACGTGCCATGCCCAAAGTAATCCGCCGGCCAGTTATGGGCCTCACGCGCCACCCGGCGCGCCACACTGGAGCCTGCCGCCGGCAGCGCAGCGGATGGCCTGGATCGGCCTGCCGGCCGACCGGCTATGCGCGATGATCAAGGATCGCTCGAGCAACGGCGATCGGGATTTCGCCGCGCTGATCAAACACGTCAGCGACGACAAGCTGGTGCTATGGGGCTGGAGTCCGGGCGGCAATCGCGCGCCGGTGCCGGTGCCCCACGATATCTTCGTCACCCGGTTCAAGCGCTGGGCCGATGCAGGAGGGCCGTGCCCGGTGTCGGGTAGCTGACCAGCGGCACGCAAACAGGGAGCCAATGCAGGTATGAGCGACTCTAACGTGCATACCTGCCAAAGGAGTGAACGATGTTGATCTCAGGAAAAACGGGCAAATCGGGTCAATCCACCAATCAGTTGCTCACGCCACAGCAAGAACGTGAACGGCTGCGCGATCTGGCGCGCCAGGCCGAGCGAGAGTTGGCGGGCGTGCAAATGGCGAGCATGGATGAGCTGACGCTGCTGTCCAATCGCCATGGTTTCAGCGAACTGGCCAAACTCGGACTGGACGCTTGCCGGGAAGTGGCGACGCCGGCGACGCTGCTGTACTTCACCCTCGATGAATTCAAGCGCAACTGTTATCTGTATGGCCGGGCCAAGGGTGACGATGCGCTCAAGACATTCGCCGATGTCCTGCGTATCGGCTTTCGTGAAAACGATGTGGTCGGACGGCTCGAAGGCGACCGGTTCGCGGCGCTGCTGACCGGTTCCAGTGTCGTGGAGATTGCAGCGATCAAGGCGCGACTCGACGAGATACTCGATGAACGCAACGCCACGGCGCATCGCAGTTATGACATTCGGTTCCGCGTTGTCCAGGTCGAGTATGACCCTGAGGTTCATGACTCAATCGAGGACCTGTTGGCCGAGGCCGAGCGGGTGATGAGCCGTTAGGGCTGTGAAGTATTGGCTGGCCTCTTCGCGAGCAAGCCCGCTCCCACAGGGATCTTCAGTGCTACATGGATCCAGTGTGGGAGCGGGCTTGCTCGCGAAGAGGCCCGAACAGGCAACACATACTTTCACTTGGCAAACAGTTGCCCGATATCCTTGAACGCCTTGAACTCCAGCGCATTACCGCAAGGATCAAACAGAAACATCGTCGCCTGTTCCCCCACCAGCCCCTGAAAACGAATCCCCGGCTCGATCACGAAGCGAGTCTCCAGCGACTTCAGCCGCTCGGCCAGCGCCTCCCATTCCGCCATGCCGAGCACCACGCCAAAATGCGGCACCGGCACATCGTGACCATCAACGGCATTGGTGTGCGCGGCTTCTTGCGCAGGATTTTTCGGCGCCAGGTGAATCACCAGTTGATGACCGAAGAAATTGAAATCCACCCAATGATCGCTTGAGCGACCTTCCTCCAGGCCAAACACCTCACCGTAAAAGCGCCGGGCGGCAGGCAAGTCGTAGACGGGAATGGCCAGGTGAAAAGGGGACAGTTGCATCAGGCGTACCTCGGTGGCGGGTGGGAGTGCGTTGAGTTTAGTCCTGTGCTTTTTGATTGAAAGACGATAATTTTTGCATCGAGCTCAAATTATTTCGATCAATCGAGGCCGCTATGCTGCGAGAACTGAAAACCTTTGTCGCCGTGGCGCGTCACGGCACCTTCGCCGCGGCCGGCATGCACATCGGCCTGACGCAATCGGCGGTCAGCGCGCAGATTCGCAATCTGGAACACGCCCTGGGCATCCGTCTGTTCGACCGCACTGGCCGCCAGGCACTGCTCAATGCAGCAGGGCAGCGTGCATTGCCAATGGCCAGGGAAATGCTCGAAACCTTCAGCCGCATGGCTGTCAGTGACGATGTCGGTGAGTACCGTGGCGAGTTGAAAATTGGCGCGGTGGCGACGGCGCAGACCGGGTTGCTGCCACAGGCGCTGCTGCGATTGCGCCAGCAGGCACCCTTGCTGGAGCCCAAGCTGGTGCCCGGTGTATCGCTGAACCTGCTGAGCCAGGTGGACACGGGAGAAGTGGATCTGGCGATCCTGATCAAGCCACCGTTCGAGTTGCCCAAGGAGTTGTTCGCACAGGTGATTCGCCGGGAGCCGTTTGTACTGATCGTACCGGCGGACCTGGAGGACGATGATCCGTTGCAACTGCTGGCTGAGCACCCTCATGTGCGCTACGACCGCAATTCGTTTGGCGGGCGGCTGGTGACGCGTTTTCTGCGTGAGCAACGGATTGAAGTGCGCGTGGCGCTGGAGCTGGATGAACTGGAGGCCATTGTCAAAATGGTCGAGTGTGGGTTGGGGGTTTCGCTGCTGCCGGAGGCGGGGCTGTGGCTGGAGCATGGGGCGAAGGTCAGGGTGATTCGGTTGGGTGAGTTGACCTTCTACCGCGAGATCGTGCTGTTGCAGCGCTACAGCCAGCGCAATCAGCCGATTCAGCAGTTGTTCGCCAAATGCCTGACACAACACTGACCCTCTGTAGGAGCGAGCTGGCTCGCGAAGGTCGTCAACGATAACGCGCGCAGTCTGGATGAACACGGCGTGCCCGGGTTTTTCGCGAGCAGGCTCGCTCCTACAGGGGGTGCTACATCGGCCGGAAATCGCAGGCATAAAAAAACCGCCTGAAAAGGCGGTTTTTTTGTAGCCGACCGAAGATTACTCTTCGAGGCTGCCCATGGCGGTGGTGTTGAAGCCACCGTCCACGTACATGATTTCACCGCTGATGCCGGACGCCAGGTCCGAGCACAGGAAGGCGCCGGCGTTGCCGACCTCTTCGATGGTGACGTTGCGGCGCAGCGGAGTTTGCGCTTCGTTGGCGGCCAGCATCTTGCGGAAGTTCTTGATGCCGGAAGCGGCGAGGGTGCGGATCGGACCTGCCGATACACAGTTGACGCGAGTACCGTCCGGGCCCAGGGAGCCGGCCAGGTAGCGTACGCCCGCTTCCAGGGAAGCCTTGGCCATGCCCATTACGTTGTAGTTCGGCATGGTGCGCTCGGCGCCCAGGTACGACAGGGTCAGCAGGCTGCCGTTGCGGCCTTTCATCATTTCACGGCCGGCCTTGGCCAGTGCCACGAAGCTGTAGGCGCTGATGTCGTGAGAGATGCGGAAACCTTCACGGGTGGTGGCTTCGGTGAAGTCGCCGTCCAGTTGGTCGCCCGGGGCGAAGCCCACGGAGTGCACGATGCAGTCCAGGCCATCCCACTTCTTGCTCAGTTCTTCGAAGACCTTGGCGATTTCTTCATCGCTGGCCACGTCGCACGGGAAGCACAGCTCAGGGCTCGAACCCCAGCCTTGTGCGAACTCTTCGACACGACCCTTGAGTTTGTCGTTCTGATAAGTGAAGGCAAGCTCAGCGCCCTCGCGATGCATGGCGGCAGCGATGCCGGATGCGATGGACAGCTTGCTGGCGACACCGACGATCAGTACGCGCTTACCGGCGAGAAAACCCATGTGTTGCTCCTCTTTCAGGTTATTGCGCAGTGGCCGGAGCCAGAAAAGCGGCTTCCAGCAACTGCTGTGTATATGGATGTTGGGGGGCGGCAAAAATGCTTTGCGCGTCTCCCTGTTCGACCACTTGGCCATGCTTGACCACCATCAACTGGTGGCTCAGCGCTTTCACCACAGCCAGGTCATGGCTGATAAACAGATACGTCAGGTTGTACTTGGTTTGCAGCGAACGCAAAAGCTCCACCACTTGGCGCTGTACGGTGCGGTCGAGAGCCGAGGTCGGCTCGTCCAGCAAAATCAACGCCGGTTTTAACACCAATGCCCGGGCAATGGCGATTCTCTGCCGTTGCCCGCCGGAAAATTCGTGGGGGTAGCGATGCCGGGTTTCCGGATCCAGGCCTACCTCCTTGAGTGCTGCAATGATCGCTTGTTCCTGTTCCGCCTCGGTGCCCATCTTGTGGATCCGCAGGCCTTCGCCAACGATGTCATTCACGCACATCCGTGGGCTCAGGCTGCCGAACGGGTCCTGAAACACCACTTGCATCTCCCGTCGCAGCGGCCTGACTTGTTGCTGCGTCAGGCAGTCTAGCGGCTGGCCTTCAAAGCGAATGGCGCCTTTGCTGGCGATCAACCGCAAAATCGCCAGGCCCAGCGTCGACTTGCCGGAACCGCTTTCACCCACGATCCCCAGGGTCTGGCCCTGGGGCAGGCTGAAGTTGATGCCGTCCACCGCCTTGACGTAATCCACCGTGCGCTTGAGCAAGCCTTTCTTGATCGGAAACCAGACTTTCAGGTCTTCGACCGCCAGCAAGGGCGGGCCGATCACGTTGCTTGCAGGCTTGCCGCCGGGCTCCGCTGCCAGCAGTTCCCGAGTGTACGGATGCTGCGGCGCGCGGAACAATTCTTCGCACGATGCCTGTTCGACGATGCAACCTTGCTGCATGACACATACGCGATGCGCAATTCTTCGCACAAGGTTCAAATCATGGCTGATCAGCAGCAGGGCCATGCCCAATCGGGCCTGCAGCTCCTTGAGCAACTCGAGGATTTTCAGCTGAACGGTCACGTCCAGCGCAGTGGTCGGCTCGTCGGCGATCAGCAGTTCCGGCTCGTTGGCCAGGGCCATGGCGATCATCACCCGTTGACGCTGGCCGCCGGACAATTCGTGGGGCAGGGCCTTGAGGCGTTTGTGCGGCTCGGGGATGCCGACCATCTCCAGCAGTTCCAGCGTGCGTTTGGTCGCGACCTTGCCGGTCAGCCCTTTGTGGATGCCCAGCACCTCGTTGATCTGCTTTTGAATCGAGTGCAGGGGATTGAGCGAGGTCATCGGCTCCTGGAAGATCATCGCAATGCGGTTGCCGCGAATGTGGCGAATGGTCTTTTCTTTCAGGTTCAGCAGGTTCTGCCCGGAATATTCGATCGTGCCGGACGGATGCCGGGCAAGGGGGTAGGGCAGCAGGCGCAGGATCGAATGGGCGGTGACCGATTTGCCGGAACCGCTCTCGCCGACCAGGGCCAGGGTTTCGCCGCGCTTGATGTCGAAGCTGACGCCTTCGACGGCCCGCTGGCAGCGATTGCCGACGACAAAGTCGACGGACAGGTCGCGCACTTCGATCAGATTGTGCTGATTCATTTCACTTCCTCGGGTCGAAGGCATCGCGAGCGGACTCACCGATGAACACCAGCAAACTCAACATCAAGGCCAGCACCGCAAAAGCACTGATGCCCAGCCACGGCGCCTGCAGGTTGGATTTGCCCTGGGCCACCAGTTCCCCCAGCGAAGGGCTGCCCGCCGGCAGGCCGAAGCCGAGGAAGTCCAGGGCGGTCAATGTGCCGATGGCGCCGGTGAGGATGAACGGCATGAAGGTCATGGTCGAGACCATCGCGTTGGGCAAGATGTGGCGGAACATGATCGCACCGTTCTGCATGCCCAGGGCGCGGGCGGCGCGTACGTATTCCAGGTTGCGACCGCGCAGGAACTCGGCGCGCACCACATCCACCAGGCTCATCCACGAGAACAGCAGCATGATCCCCAGCAACCACCAGAAGTTGGGCTGCACGAAGCTGGCGAGGATGATCAGCAAGTACAACACCGGCAGCCCGGACCAGATCTCCAGGAAGCGCTGCCCGGCCAGATCCACCCAGCCACCGTAGAAACCCTGCAAGGCCCCGGCGATCACGCCGATGATCGAGCTGAGCACCGTCAGGGTCAGGGCAAACAGTACTGAAATGCGGAAGCCGTAGATCACCCGGGCCAGCACATCGCGGCCCTGATCGTCGGTGCCCAGCAGGTTGTCCGTCGAGGGCGGGGCCGGGGCCGGGACTTTCAGGTCGTAGTTGATGCTCTGGTAGCTGTAGGGGATCGGCGCCCACAGCACCCAGGCGTCCTTGGCCTTGAGCAGTTCGCGGATGTACGGACTCTTGTAGTTGGCTTCCAGCGGAAATTCGCCGCCGAAGGTGGTTTCCGGGTAGCGCTTGAGCGCCGGGAAGTACCAGTTGTTGTCGTAATGCACCGCCAGCGGCTTGTCGTTGGCAATCAGCTCGGCGCCGAGGCTGGCACCGAACAGGATCAGGAACAGCCACAGCGACCACCACCCGCGCCTGTTGGCCTTGAACAGTTCGAAGCGCCGGCGATTGAGGGGGGACAGGTTCATCTCAATGCTCCCGGCTTTCGAAGTCGATGCGCGGATCGACAAGGGTGTAGGTGAGGTCGCCGATCAGTTTTACCACCAACCCGAGCAGGGTGAAGATGAACAGCGTGCCGAACACCACCGGGTAATCGCGGTTGATCGCCGCCTCGAAACTCATCAGGCCGAGGCCGTCAAGGGAGAAGATCACCTCTACCAGCAACGAGCCGGTGAAAAAGATGCCGATCAAGGCTGAAGGGAAACCGGCGATCACCAGCAGCATGGCGTTGCGGAACACGTGGCCGTACAGCACGCGGTGATTGGTCAGTCCCTTGGCCTTGGCGGTGATCACGTACTGCTTGTTGATCTCGTCGAGAAAGCTGTTCTTGGTCAGCAGGGTCATGGTCGCGAAGTTGCCGATGACCAGCGCGGTCACCGGTAGCGCCAGGTGCCAGAAGTAGTCGAGGACCTTGCCGCCCATGCTCAGTTCATCGAAGTTGTTCGAGGTCAGCCCGCGCAACGGGAACCAGTCCAGGTAACTGCCGCCGGCAAATACCACGATCAACAGGATGGCGAACAGGAACGCCGGGATCGCATAGCCGACGATGATCGCCGAACTGGTCCAGACGTCGAAGTGGCTGCCGTGCCGCTTCGCCTTGGCGATTCCCAGCGGGATCGACACCAGGTACATGATCAGCGTGCTCCACAGCCCGAGGGAGATCGAGACCGGCATCTTTTCCTTGATCAGGTCGATGACCTTGGCGTCACGGAAGAAGCTGTCGCCGAAATCCAGCGACGCATAGTTCTTGACCATGATCCACAGGCGTTCCGGCGCCGATTTGTCGAAGCCGTACATGTGTTCGATTTCCTTGACCAGCGCCGGGTCCAGGCCCTGGGCGCCGCGATAGGCCGAGCCTGCCACCGACACTTCGGCACCACCGCCAGCGATGCGGCTGGTGGCGCCTTCAAAGCCTTCGAGCTTGGCGATCATTTGCTCCACCGGCCCGCCCGGAGCAGCCTGGATGATCACGAAGTTGATCAGCAGGATGCCGAACAGGGTGGGAATGATCAGCAGCAGTCGCCGAAAAATGTACGCCAGCATCTGATTACTCCGTGCCCGCAGGACCGGCCTGCAGTGTGGTTTCGACTTCTATCGCAGGCTTGATATCAGGCTTGACCCACCAGGTGGCCGTGCCGATGTCGTATTTAGGCGAGACCTTCGGGTGGCCGATGTGGTTCCAGTACGCCACGCGCCAGGTCTTGATGTGCCAGTTTGGTATTACGTAATAGCCCCATTGCAGAACGCGGTCCAGCGCGCGGGCATGGGCCACCAGGCTCTTGCGCGAATCGGCGTTGATCAGTTGCTCGACCAGTTGATCGACCACCGGGTCTTTCAGGCCCATGGAGTTGCGGCTGCCGGGTTTGTCGGCGGCGGCCGACATCCAGAATTCCCGTTGTTCGTTCCCCGGCGAGTTGGATTGCGGGAAGCTGCCGACGATCATGTCGAAGTCCCGGGAACGCACGCGGTTGATGTATTGCGAGACGTCGACCCGGCGAATCACCAGGTCGATACCCAGGTCGCTCAGGTTGCGCTTGAACGGTAGCAACACCCGTTCGAATTCGGTCTGGGCCAGCAGGAACTCGATGGCCACCGGTTTGCCGGTGGCGTCGACCATCTTGTCATCGACAATGCGCCAGCCGGCCTCCTGCAACAGTTGATAGGCTTCCCGTTGCTGGGTGCGGATCATGCCGCTAGCGTCGGTGCTCGGGTTCTGGAACGCTTCGCTGAATACTTGCGGTGGCAGCTTGCTGCGCAACGGATCGAGGATCGCCACCTGATCGGCATCCGGCAGGCCGGTGGCGGCCATTTCCGAGTTTTCGAAGTAGCTGCGGGTACGCACATAGGCGCTGTTGAACAGCTGCTTGTTGGTCCATTCGAAGTCCAGCAATAGCGACAAGGCCTGGCGCACGCGCACATCCTGGAACACCGGGCGGCGCAAATTGAACACGAACCCTTGCATGCCGGTCGGATTGCCGTTGGGAATCTGCTCCTTGACCAGCCGACCTTCGGTGACCGCTGGAGTGTTGTAGGCGTTGGCCCAGTTTTTCGCGGTCATTTCCAGCCAGTAGTCGAACTGCCCGGCCTTGAGCGCTTCCAGGGCCACGGTGTTGTCACGGTAGTAATCGGTGGTCATCACGTCGAAATTATAGAAACCCCGATTGACCGGCAGGTCCTTGCCCCAGTAATCCTTGACGCGCTCATAGCGCACCGAGCGCCCGGCCTTCACTTCGCCGACCTTGTACGGGCCGCTGCCCAGCGGAATTTCCAGGTTGCCCTTATTGAAGTCGCGGTCGGCCCACCAATGCTTGGGCAGCACCGGCAACTGGCCAAGGATCAGCGGCAGTTCGCGGTTGTTGGTGTGCTTGAACTTGAACAGTACGGTGAGCGGGTCTTCGGCGACCGCTTCCGCCACGTCGTTGTAGTAGCCGCGGTACATCGGGGCGCCGTCCTTGGTCAGCATCTGGAAGCTGAACACCACGTCTTCGGCACGCACCGGATGGCCATCATGGAAGCGCGCTTCGGGGCGCAGGTAGAAGCGCACCCAACCGTTGTCCGGGGCTTTTTCGATCAGCCGGGCGATCAGGCCGTACTCGGTGAACGGTTCGTCCAGGCCTTGCTTGGCCAGGGTGTCGTAGATCATGCCGATATCGTCCGCCGGCACGCCTTTGCTGATGAACGGGTTAAGGCTGTCGAAGCCGCCGAAACCGGCCTGACGGAATATTCCGCCCTTGGGCGCGTCCGGATTGACGTAGTCGAAGTGCTTGAAGTCGGCCGGGTATTTCGGCGGCTCGTTGTACAGGGTCACTGCGTGTTGCGGGGCGGCGCAGGCCAGCCCGGCGAACAACAGGCCGCTGGCCTGCAGGAGCAGGGTGCGGATGGGCTTCATTGATCTTTCTCCGAAGATTTCAGCCACCACGCGTTCAGGCCCAGGGTATAGGGCGGCGTGGTGACGAAGGCGAGCCGGTTGCGGTACGCCAGGCGGTGATAATTGAGGTACCAGTTGGGGACGATGTAGTGCTGCCACAGCAGCACGCGGTCAAGGGCCTTGCCGGCGGCGACTTGCTCGTCGCGGTTGCGGGCGGCCAGCAACTGTTCGAGCAAATGGTCGACCACCGGGTTGGCGATGCCCGCGTAGTTCTTGCTGCCCTTGACCCCGGCCTGGCTGGAGTGAAAGTACTGCCACTGCTCCAGGCCGGGGCTGAGGGTCTGGTTGAGGGTCATCAGAATCATGTCGAAATCGAACTGGTCGAGGCGCTGCTTGTATTGTGCGCGATCGACCGTGCGCAGCCGCGCATCGATGCCGATGCTGGCGAGGTTCTCGACATAAGGCTGGAGGATGCGTTCCAGGTTTGGATTGACCAGCAGCAGCTCCAGCCGCAAGGGTTGCCCGGCGGCGTTTTGCAGGTGCTGGCCATTGAGCTTCCAGCCGGCTTCGGCGAGCAGGCCGAGGGCATTGCGCAAGGTCTCCCTGGGGATGGCGCGCCCGTCGGTCTGCGGCAGGCTGAACGGCTCGGTAAAGAGCCTGGCCGGCAGCTGTTCACGATAGGGCTTGAGCAACAGCCATTCATGCCCGACCGGTAAACCGCTGGCCGAGAATTCGCTGTTGGGGTAGTAGCTCATGGCGCGTTGGTAGGCACCGCCGAACAGCGTGCGGTTGGTCCACTCAAAGTTGAACATCAGCCCCAGTGCTTCACGGACCTTGGCGTCCGAGAAAGTCGGACGACGGCTGTTCATGAACAGGCCCTGGGTCTGGGTCGGGATCTGGTGGGGGATCTGCGCCTTGACCACTTCGCCGCGGCGTATGGCGGGAAAGTTGTAGCCGGTGTCCCAGTTCTTCGCCTGATGTTCGATGTAGATGTCGAATTCACCGGCCTTGAACGCCTCGAAGGCCACGTCACTGTCGCGGTAGAACTCGACTTCCATGCGGTCGAAGTTGTACTTGCCGCGATTGACCGGCAGGTCCTTGCCCCAGTAATCGTTGACCCGTTCGAAGACGATCTGTCGCCCTGGCGTGACCGACGTGATGCGATACGGTCCGCTGCCCAGCGGCGCCTCGAAGGTGGTGGCCTTGAAGTCGCGACCTTTCCAGTAGTGCTGTGCCAGCACCGGCATTTCGCCCAGGCGCAGGATCAGCAGTGGATTACCGGCGCGCTTGAACACGAAACGGACCCGCTGCGGGTTGAGGATGTCGACCCGTTGCACTTCCTGAAGGCTGGTGCGGTACAGCGGATGGCCTTCCTTGAGCAGCAGGCGATAGGAGAACGCGACGTCGTAGGCGGTGATCGGCGTACCGTCATGGAAGCGTGCTTCGGGACGCAGGTTGAACACCACCCAGCTGCGGTCCTCGCTGTACTCCACCGACTGGGCAATCAGGCCATAGCTGGACGCGGGCTCGTCACCCGAAGGCGCGTACTGCCCGGTGCCGACCATCAGCGGCTCGTTGAGCTCGTTGATGCCGTATTGCAGGAAGTTCGGTGTGGTGACCGGGCTGGTGCCCTTGAAGGTGTACGGGTTGAGCGTATCGAAGGTGCCAAACGCCATCACCCGCAACGTACCGCCCTTGGGCGCTTGCGGGTTGACCCAGTCGAAGTGGGTAAATCGGGCCGGATACTTGAGCGTGCCGAACTGCGCATAACCATGGCTTTCGCTGATCGTCGCGCTTGCGGTGGAGCTCAAGGCCAGGCTGATCAGGAGCAGGGGCAGGGGACGCTTCAAATAGGGGATCCGATCCAGGCGGCTTGGGCATTATGGATCGTACAGTAACAGCTTGTATGGGCAGGAAAAAGACGGGGGATCCGGGCGATCACAATCCTGTAGGAGCGAGCTTGCTCGCGATGGTGGTCAACGATGACACGGGGCGCCTGAATCAACTCGGTGCCCTTGGGTTTTTCGCGAGCAAGCTCGCTCCTACAGTAGTTTTAATGCGGATTGGCCACCGTCAACATCTGACCGGGCTTGAGCGCCTGGCCGACACGCGGGTTCCAGCGCTTGAGGTGCTGCATCTCTACATTGAAGCGCTTGGCCACGATGTACAGCGAGTCGCCTTGCTGGACCTTGTACGTGGTCTGCTGCTTCTTGTTGTTTGCCGCAATCACGGTGTTGACCCGCCCGGAATTGCGTTTGCCGTTGTCCTGCATGACCAGGGTCTGGCCGGGCTTGAGATTCTTGCCGGTCATGTTGTTCCAGCGTTGCAGGTCCTTCACGTCAACGTTGTTGGCCTTGGCGATGGAGCCGAGGTTGTCACCCCGTTTGACCCGGTAGGAGCGCCTGGCGCTGGCGACCTGGGTGTCGTCGGCGCCTTCGAAGACCGGCTTGAGCGATTTCTTGCTGATCAACTCTTCAGGACGCATGGTCTGCAGGCTGCTGGTCAGCAGTTGCGCCTTGGAGGTCGGCACCAGCAGGTGCTGCGGGCCGTCGATGGTGGTGCGCTGCTTGAATGCCGGGTTGAGCTGGAACAGTTCGTCTTCGTCGATGTTGGCGACTTCAGCGACCTTGGACAGGTCCATGCGCTGGTTGATTTCGACGACCTGGAAGTAGGGTTCGTTGGCGATCGGATTGAGGTTCACGCCGTAGGCTTCCGGTGCCATCACCACTTGCGACAGTGCCAGCAGCTTCGGTACGTAGGCCTGGGTTTCGGCCGGCAACGGCAGGTTCCAGTAGTCGGTCGGCAGGCCGAGGCGCTCGTTGCGCTCGATGGCCCGGCTGACGGTGCCTTCGCCTGCGTTATAGGCCGCCAGGGCCAGCAACCAGTCGCCGTTGAACATGTCGTGCAGGCGGGTCAGGTAATCCATCGCGGCGGTGGTCGACGCGGTGATGTCGCGCCGGCCATCATAGAATCGGGTTTGACGCAGGTTGAAGTAGCGCCCGGTGGAGGGGATGAATTGCCAAAGACCCACCGCGTCGGCCCGGGAATAGGCCATCGGGTTGTAGGCACTTTCAATCACTGGCAGCAGTGCCAGTTCCAGCGGCATGTTGCGCTCTTCAAGGCGTTCGACGATGTAGTGAATGTAGAGGCTGCCACGTTCGCCGGCGTTTTCCAGGAACGATGGATTGCTGGCGAACCAGAGGCGCTGTTGCTCGATGCGCGGGTTGACACCCAGCCCGTCCTGCAACTGGAAGCCCTGCCGCATACGCTCCCAGACGTCCTGTGGAATTTGCGGACTGGGTTTTTCGCTCAGCCAGATCGGCTTCTGCTTGGCGCGCGCGGCGATGTTCGGCGTATGCGCCGCATCGGTCTGCGGCGCATGGCTGGAACAGCCCGCCAGGGTGGCGGACACAGCCACCGCTATGGCTTGAGCCAAGCGGGTCAATGCGTCGGAACTGATGGCTTTGCGAATAGGTGACGACATTGGCTGGAAGTAAGTTCCGGGCAAAAATGTCGGGCGATTCTAGGAAGCGCACCCAGCGCGGTCAACCTTTCAGAATTGTTGCAACCTTACGAGATCCTTTTAGAACGTATCTTTCCAGGCTCGAAGAGCAGCAAAAACCATATCGGGCGCCGAGTTATCGGTGCCGGTCCGTTCGTCCGCTTTTTCTTTAACGGATGTTTCGCCGGAGCGCAAAAACGGGTTTGTGAGCTTTTCCAGTGCCAGTGTCGACGGCAGCGTCAGGATCCCGGATTCCCGTTGCCGGGTGACTTTGGCCAGGCGCTCGGCGGTGTGCGGATTGTCCGGTTCGACGGCCGCCGCAAACTTCAGGTTACTGAGGGTGTATTCGTGGGTGCAGTAGACCAGCGTGTCTTCCGGCAACGCCGCGAGGCGTGTCAGCGAGCTGTGCATTTGCTGTGGCGTGCCTTCGAACAAGCGCCCGCAACCGGCGGCAAACAAGGTGTCACCGCAAAACAGCAGCCCGTGATGGTAATAGGCGATATGCCCCAGGGTGTGACCCGGGACCGCGATGACGTCGAAGTCCCAGCCGAGCACGCTGACCTTGTCGTTGTCCTTGAGCGCGACGTCCCGCGCCGGGATCTTTTCGCTGGCCGGACCAAAGACTTTCGCGTTTGTCGCTTTCTTCAGCAATTCGACGCCGCCGACGTGGTCATGATGGTGGTGAGTGATCAAAATATCACTCAGTACCCAGCCCGGATTGGCCGCGAGCCAGGCTTGTACCGGGGCGGCATCACCCGGGTCGACCACCGCGCAGCGTTTGCTGCCGTGGTCCTGTAACAACCAGATGTAGTTGTCGGTAAAGGCGGGCAGGGCAGTGATCTGTATCATCGTCGGATTCGCCAAGCGGAAAACATTGGCGCATCTTAGAACTTCCTGGCGCGTTGGAGAATGCAATGACTGATAAAGCGTTCGCACAAGCCGATCCTGACTGGCTGGCGTTGATCAGCGCGGCCCGCGAGTGGCTGGCCGGTCCCCTCGGGCAATTTCTGCTGGACGAAGAGCGGCGCATGCTCGAAGACGAGCTCGGGCGGTTCTTTGGTGGTTATCTGGTGCATTACGGCCCCTCGGCCGAGCCCCCTCCGTCAGCGCCGCAGGTGCAGCGTAACGTGCGCCTTGGCGCGCCGTTGCCGGGGGTGGAGATCGTTTGCGAGGAGCAGGCCTGGCCGCTGAGCGAGCACGCTGCCGACGTGGTGGTATTGCAGCATGGCCTGGATTTCTGCCTGTCGCCCCACGGGCTGCTTCGCGAGGCAGCAAGCAGCGTACGCCCCGGTGGACATTTGCTGATCATTGGCATCAACCCCTGGAGCAGTTGGGGCCTGCGGCATGTGTTTGCCCAGGATGCGCTGCGCAAGGCGCGCTGCATTTCGCCGTCACGGGTTGCGGACTGGCTGAACCTGCTGGGCTTTGCGCTGGAGAAACGCCGCTTCGGGTGCTATCGTCCGCCGCTTGCGTCACCGGCATGGCAGACCCGCCTGGCCGGTTGGGAGCGCAAGGCCGGTGACTGGCAACTGTCGGGCGGCGGCTTCTATTTATTGGTGGCGCGCAAGATCGTGGTGGGCCTGCGACCAGTCCGTCAGGAGCGGCGCGAGCCAATGGGCAAGTTGATTCCTTTGCCGATGGCCAAGGTCAACCGTCGCAACATCGAACCGTAAGACACACTTTTTATTTGCGGCCGGGCCTGTCCCGGCTTCGGGCGTCGTCGATCAGCGATCGGCGGGCCAGCGCATTTTCTGGATAGATTGGCATGAGCGATAGCGTAGAACTGTTCACCGACGGCGCCTGCAAAGGCAACCCTGGCCCTGGCGGCTGGGGCGCACTGCTGGTGTGCAAGGGTGTCGAAAAGGAGCTCTGGGGCGGCGAAGCCAATACCACCAACAACCGCATGGAGCTGATGGGCGCGATCCGTGGCCTGGAAGAACTCAAGCGACCCTGTGACGTGCTGCTGGTGACCGACTCCCAGTACGTGATGAAAGGCATCAACGAGTGGATGGACAACTGGAAGAAGCGCGGCTGGAAAACCGCAGCGAAAGAACCGGTGAAAAACGCCGACCTGTGGAAGCTGCTCGACGAGCAGGTCAACCGCCACAAGGTCACCTGGAAATGGGTGCGCGGACACATTGGCCATCACGGTAACGAACGGGCCGACCAGTTGGCCAACCGCGGCGTCGATGAAGTGCGTGGGTACAAACAGGGCTGATTCGGGTCTGGCCTATGGACCGAGTCGCGGCCTTCGCGAGCAAGCCCGCTCCCACACTGGATCTTCATGAGCCCAATATTGTGTGCAAACCTCGATTCCCTGTGGGAGCGGGCTTGCTCGCGAAAGGGGCGACACGGTCTATCTGAAACACCCCGGCGAGCGTGTTAACATCGCCGCTTTTGCACGATTGACCGATTGAGAGCTGAGCACTGATGGCCACCAGATCCGTTGTACTCGATACCGAAACCACCGGCATGCCGGTGACCGACGGCCACCGGATTATCGAAATCGGTTGTGTCGAGTTGATCGGCCGACGCCTGACGGGCCGGCACTTTCACGTGTACCTGCAACCCGACCGCGAAAGTGACGAGGGCGCCATCGGCGTCCACGGCATCACCAACGAGTTCCTCGTGGGCAAGCCACGTTTTGCCGAAGTGGCCGAAGAGTTCTTCGAGTTCATCAAGGGCGCGCAGCTGATCATCCATAACGCGGCGTTCGACGTTGGCTTCATCAACAACGAATTCGCCCTGATGGGGCGGCAGGATCGCGCGGACATCACGCAGCACTGCACGATCCTCGACACCCTGATCATGGCCCGGGAACGTCACCCGGGGCAGCGCAACAGCCTCGACGCCTTGTGCAAGCGCTATGGCGTCGACAACTCCGGCCGTGAACTGCACGGCGCCTTGCTCGACTCCGAGATTCTCGCCGACGTCTACCTGACCATGACCGGGGGGCAGACCAGTCTCTCCCTGGCCGGTAACGCTTCCGATGGCAATGGATCCGGTGAAGGGGCGGACAACTCAGCCACCGAGATCCGCCGTCTGCCGGCGGACCGCCAGCCGACGCGTATCATCCGCGCCAGCGAAGACGACCTGGCCCGCCATGCCGCGCGCCTGGAAATCATCAGCAAATCCGCTGGCGCTCCGGCGTTGTGGGTGCAACTGGCCGAGGCTGAAGCCCAGGCCTAGCCCTTTCAAATAAAAGCGCACCTTGTGACCCATTTCAGGGCGTCGCACTCGCTACATCCGCTGCAACACTCTAACCTGAGGTGATTGGCAGGCTCTGGTCTGCCGCCTCAGGACACTGAGCCTCATGTATAAAGATTTGAAATTCCCGGTCCTGATTGTCCATCGCGACATCAAGGCCGACAGCGTCGCTGGCGACCGCGTGCGGGGGATTGCCCGGGAGCTGGAGCAGGAAGGATTCAGCGTCGTTTCGGCGGTGGACTACACCGAAGGACGACTGGTGGCGTCGACTTACCATGGCCTGTCCTGCATGTTGATTGCGTCTGAGGACGCCAGCTCCCATTCGCATTTGTTGCAAAACATGGCCGAACTGATCGGTCTGGCGCGAGTGCGTGCGCCGGATCTGCCGATTTTCGCCCTGGGCGAAAAAGTGACTCTGGAAAACGCGCCCGCCGACGCCATGGCCGAGCTCAATCAGTTACGCGGCATCCTTTACCTGTTTGAAGATACGGTGCCCTTTCTCGCCCGGCAGGTGGCCCGCGCTGCACGCAAATACCTTGATGGTCTGTTGCCACCGTTTTTCAAGGCACTGGTGCAGCACACGGCGGATTCCAATTATTCCTGGCATACCCCCGGTCACGGCGGTGGCGTGGCGTATCACAAAAGCCCGGTCGGGCAGGCGTTTCACCAGTTTTTCGGGGAAAATACCCTGCGCTCGGATCTTTCGGTGTCGGTGCCGGAACTTGGCTCCTTACTCGACCACACCGGCCCCCTGGCTGAAGCCGAGGCCCGTGCAGCACGTAATTTTGGCGCCGATCACACCTTTTTCGTGATCAATGGCACGTCCACGGCCAACAAGATTGTCTGGCACTCGGTGGTCGCTCGCGATGACCTGGTGCTGGTGGATCGCAATTGCCACAAGTCGGTGCTGCACTCGATCATCATGACCGGCGCGATCCCGCTGTACTTGTGTCCGGAGCGTAATGAGCTGGGGATCATCGGTCCGATTCCACTGAGTGAGTTCAGCCGCGAGTCGATCCAGGCCAAGATCGACGCCAGTCCGCTGACCAAGGGGCGTTCACCGAAGGTCAAGCTCGCCGTGGTGACCAATTCGACCTATGACGGCCTCTGTTACAACGCCGAACTGATCAGGCAGCAATTGGGCAATAGCGTTGAAGTGCTGCACTTCGACGAGGCCTGGTACGCCTATGCCGCATTTCATGAGTTTTTTGCCGGGCGCTACGGCATGGGCACGTCACGTGATGAAGGCAGCCCGTTGGTGTTTACCACCCATTCCACTCACAAGCTGCTGGCGGCATTCAGCCAGGCGTCGATGATTCATGTGCGCGACGGCGGTGCGCGGCAACTGGACCGGGATCGCTTCAATGAAGCGTTCATGATGCACATCTCGACTTCGCCGCAGTACGGCATCATCGCCTCGCTGGACGTGGCCTCGGCGATGATGGAAGGGCCGGCCGGGCGTTCGCTGTTGCAGGAAATGTTTGACGAGGCCCTGAGCTTTCGTCGGGCGCTGGCCAACTTGCGACAGCACATTGCTGCGGATGACTGGTGGTTTTCGATCTGGCAACCGCCGTCGGCGGAGGGCATCGAGCGGGTCGTTACCGAGGACTGGTTACTGCAGCCCGATGCCGACTGGCATGGCTTTGGCGGCGTGACCGAGGATTATGTGTTGCTCGACCCGATCAAGGTCACGCTGGTGATGCCGGGGCTGACAGCCGGTGGCGCCCTCAGCGAGCGCGGGATTCCGGCGGCGGTGGTCAGCAAGTTCCTTTGGGAGCGTGGCCTGGTGGTCGAGAAAACCGGGCTGTATTCGTTCCTGGTGCTGTTCTCCATGGGGATCACCAAAGGCAAGTGGAGTACGCTGCTCACCGAATTGCTGGAGTTCAAGCGCAGTTATGACGCCAACGTCAGCCTGGCCAGTTGCCTGCCTTGCGTGGCGCAAGAGAATGTGGCGCGGTATCAGGGTATGGGCCTGCGTGATTTATGCGATCAGTTGCATGCCTGTTATCGCAGCAACGCCACCGCCAGGCACCTCAAGCGCATGTACACGGTACTGCCGGAAGTCGCGATGAAACCGGCGGACGCCTATGATCAATTGGTGCGAGGTGAGGTTGAGGCGGTGTCGATCGATGCGCTGGATGGGCGGATCGCCGCGGTGATGCTGGTGCCGTACCCTCCCGGCATACCGCTGATCATGCCAGGCGAGCGCTTTACCGAGTCGACTCGCTCGATCATCGATTACCTGGCGTTTGCCCGCACGTTCGATAGCAGTTTCCCGGGGTTCGTTGCTGATGTGCACGGATTGCAACATGAAGACCAGGGCAGTGGGCGGTGCTACACCGTCGATTGCATCAAGGAGTGAGGACCTTTCCCAGTATGCAGCCGGTTATGAATCCGATTTACCCAGGCTTGTCGGTACGGGTTGCCGATGACGGTTTTGCCGCTTATATCTGGGGCAGTGATTTCAGTTTTGAAGTCGCGGCCTACGGTGCAGCCGAAATAGGTACGCCGGTGGCACAGTGGCCGGTTACACCGATTACGCCGTATCGCAAGTGCTATGGTATTGATCCGGAGGAGTTCAGCAG
The DNA here is from genome assembly GCF_056711565.1 of Pseudomonas sp. WT-JTC. Taxonomy (NCBI): domain Bacteria; kingdom Pseudomonadati; phylum Pseudomonadota; class Gammaproteobacteria; order Pseudomonadales; family Pseudomonadaceae; genus Pseudomonas; species Pseudomonas sp. WT-JTC. Next base: position 3,834,283 of record NZ_CM160042.1, on the reverse strand, counting down.
CTTTCGCGATGCCGCCGACAGCGCAATTTTCATGGCCTATCTGGATGACCAGCCCGTGGGGCATCTGGTGGTCAGCACCAACTGGAACGGCTTTGCCCATATCGACGAGCTGGCGGTGCATGCACCGGCCCGACGGCATGGAGTGGCCAAGGCCTTGCTGGATGTGGCGCAATTCTGGAGCCGCAAGAAAAAACTCCCGGGCATCATGCTCGAAACCCAGAACAACAACCTCGGGGCCTGCAGGCTTTATGAACGCTGCGGTTACGTGATTGGCGGGATTGACCAACTGCGTTATCGCGGGATCGATCCGAACACCGCCGAAGTGGCGCTGTTCTGGTATCGGCTGTTCGAAAACCCATTGGAAAACCCGCTCAGTTCGTCAGCATCGCCGCGGCTTGTTCCGTGACGATGGCCAACAGGGTCTGAACCGCCGCAGACGGTTCGGCGTTTTTCAGGGACAGGGCGTAGAGGCTGATCGGGACGGCGGGCGCCAGCGGGCAGGTGTCCAGTCCCGAGGCTTTGGCACCGAGGGCGGTGAAGGGGTCGACAATGGCCAGACCTTCGCCGGCCTCGACCATGCTGCGCATCATCTGATGCGTCTGGACCCGGGTCTGAATCACCGGAGCAGGGCGCAAGCCGTGCAGTTTGTTTTCCAGTGCCGGGCTCAGCGGGTCGTGCCCCTCCAGGCCGATCATTGATTGACCGGCCAGATCCTGCAGTGAAATGTATTTCTGCTTCGGTTGCAGCCAGCCATGGGGTGCGAGCAACTGAAGTTTGCCCTGGGCAATCACCTGGCAATCGAGGTCGGCGTGATCGGGGTCGTGCAGGCTCAGCCCCAGATCGCTTTCACGCAGCAGCAGGCTTCTGACGATGTCGCGGGTCGGCTGGCTCAGTAGTGTGCAAGGCGCGTCGGGCAGGCGTCGGCGCAGGGTCGCAATGCTGTGTGGCAACAATTGGTTGGCCAGAGGCGGGGTGCAGATGATGCGCAGCGGCGGCGCCAGGTATTGCCTGAGGCTGTTGGCCAGACGCTGTACGGGTTCGAGCGCGTCGTAGACCCGGGCAATTTCCACCTGCAATTCCCGCGCTTCACGGGTGGCCTGCAATCGTCCGCGCACGCTGGCGAACAGCATGAAACCCAACTGATCCTCAGCGTCGCGTAGCAAGCGTTCGACTTCGGTCACCGGCAACTGCAGCCATTCGGCGGCGGTGCCCAGGTGACCGGTCTGCAAGAGCGCCTGGATCACTTCGATATGGCGTAAGCGCATGCGTGAAGTCCATGTTCAGCAGGTGGAGGAGTCAGTCGCTGAATCCTACCCCAAGTCCGCGCATATGACTTCTGCTCATAACGATGAGTTATGAAACGCTGACGGTTTGCGGTTCGCGGATAATGGTAACGCCGGTTTGCACCAACAGAAATTCATTGTCGTCGACCTTGTTGACACGGTCGCCAATGGCCAGCTTGTAGGTGGTGACAGGCCCTGAACCGTCTACCGCCGGGGTGGATTCCTGGAACTCGTGCACCGAATAAATACGGCCTTGCGCGTCTCTTGCATGGAACTGACCGACGAGTACTGCTGCCATCTGCTTAGAACCTCTGGAGATAAATCACTCAATTTGCGGCTCTGTAGACCGTGACTGGGTGCGGTAAGTTTTCCTACAGGAAAAAAATAGTCAGGGGCGGCGTTTTCAGTCGCCCGCTGCTGGAATCGTCATCTATAACTACAAGCTCTTCCTATCGGACAGTCGAGAAATCCCCATGAGCAACGTCTATACGATCGCCGTCCTGGTCGGCAGCTTGAGAAAGGAATCGATCAACCGCAAGGTCGCTCGGGCCCTGATAGAGCTGGCGCCGGCCAATCTCAAGCTCAACATCGTCGAGATTGGCGATTTGCCGCTCTACAACGAAGACATCGATGGCGCTTCACCGCCGGCAGCCTACAGCACTTTCCGGCAACAGGTGAGTTCATCCGACGCGGTGCTGTTCGTGACCCCGGAATACAACCGATCGGTGCCGGCGCCGCTGAAAAACGCGATTGACGTGGGTTCGCGTCCGTATGGCAAAAGTGCCTGGAGCGGCAAACCGGGCGCCGTTATCAGCGTTTCGCCGGGGGCCGTCGGCGGGTTTGGGGCCAACCACAACCTGCGTCAATCCATGGTGTTTCTCAATGTGCCGATGATGCAGCAACCGGAGGCCTATCTGGGGAACGCCGGTTCGGCGTTCGACGAGGCGGGGAAATTGTCCGAGTCGGTCAAGCCGTTCCTGCAAAGTTTCATCAATGCCTATGGGCAATGGGTCGAGCAGCACAAGAAAGCTTGATGGTCATTGGCCGGTGTTTGTTCTGCGAAACGCTGGATAACCGGCGATGCGGTTTTCTGTTTAGGCCGTGTTGGCCCCTTCGCGAGCAAGCCCGCTCCCACAGGGATCTTCAGTGGATACAAGACTTGTGTTCGGCTGAGGCCCAATGTGGGAGCGGGCTTGCCCGCGAAGGGGCCGGCTCAGGCGATGCAAGGCTCAACTCTGCCCCGGTACATTCGGCCAAAGATCCGCCACCAGAAACAGGCGTTCAGCCTCTTCCCAGTCACCGTTGGCATTTTCCGTCAGGCGCACCAGCAGTTGTGCCGGCGCCAGCGGGTCCAGGTCATCGAGCCACGCCTGCATCTGTCCAGGGTTCCAGGTGTGCTCCGCCGAATAATGCGCCGGCGCCAGCCAGGCGTGGCGGGGCAGAGGTTGCCAGCGCCCCGGCGGGCTCTGGGCCAACAACGCTGGCCAATCCTTTTGATGCAGCCAGCGCCCCCGCAAATGCTGCGGATGCGCACCCAACGGTGGGGCGGCCTGTCCGGGCCACGGGTACAGCAGATAACCCCCCAGCCACAAGTGGGCACTGAACGCCTGGATATCCAGTCCCGCCAGCACTTCACGGCTCTCGGGGCGTGCGGAAATCGGCAGTTGATGCTGGCTCAGGTGCGCCAGTTTACGGTCGAGCCGATCGTGGCACCCCGGACCCAGCCACTGGGCGGTGTCGTGTCCGTCGCCAGATTGCGGGCCGAGGTAGAGCTTGATCGCCAGTTCCAGGTGATGCACGCCGTCGCGGTCGCGCAGCAGCATGTCCAGTTCACCCAGGGTGTGCCCCTCGCGCCGAATCGGCATGTTGGCGGCAATCAGTTCAATGCCAGGCGCATGCTGCACGGCGAATTGCCAGAGGCGTTCGTAGTACAGGCCCAGGCGCCGGGTTCGGGCCTGGGCCAGCCAGTGCAGCAGGCCGTAACTGTCGCGGTCCAGCTGCCGTAGCCAATGCTCGAGCTTTTGCGGTGCCAGCACCCAGTCGCTGCCGGCCAGCGGGTGGCGCTGCGGCCACGGGGTATCACCCAGCATCGGCGGCGCGAGGATGACCCACGCCAGGTCACGCACTTCGGGATGGCGTAACTGATGGGGCAGGTGGAGCAAATCCGGAAATAGCATCATCTTGCGAGCATAGCCCGAATCCCGGGCACACCCTTGAAGCTGAAAGGATTTTGTCTACGGCCGGCTTTCGCCCATAATCGTGATTTTCGCCGCCACACAGATCCCCGCAGGAGCCCCATGGAGCAATTTCGCAATATCGGCATCATCGGTCGCCTGGGCAGTTCCCAGGTGCTGGATACCGTCCGCCGACTGAAACGGTTTCTGCTCGATCGTCACCTGCACGTGATCCTCGAAGACACCATCGCCGAAGTGCTGCCAGGGCACGGCCTGCAAACCTCGTCACGCAAGATGCTCGGCGAAGTCTGCGACATGGTCATTGTGGTCGGTGGTGACGGCAGCCTGCTCGGTGCCGCCCGGGCGTTGGCAAAACACAATATTCCGGTGCTCGGCATCAACCGGGGCAGCCTGGGTTTCCTGACCGACATTCGCCCCGATGAGCTGGAAACCAAGGTCGCTGAAGTACTGGATGGCCACTATCTGGTGGAAAACCGCTTCCTGCTGCAGGCCGAAGTCCGCCGTCATGGCGAGGCCATCGGTCAGGGCGATGCCTTGAACGATGTGGTGCTGCACCCCGGCAAATCCACGCGAATGATCGAATTCGAGCTGTACATCGATGGCCAGTTCGTCTGCAGCCAGAAGGCCGACGGCCTGATCGTCGCCACACCGACCGGTTCGACCGCTTACGCGCTGTCGGCGGGTGGACCGATCATGCATCCCAAGCTAGACGCTATTGTGATCGTGCCGATGTACCCCCATACCTTGTCGGGTAGACCGATTGTGGTCGATGGCAACAGTGAGCTGAAAATCGTCGTGTCCAAGGATATGCAGATTTACCCGCAAGTCTCGTGTGACGGGCAGAACCACTTTACCTGCGCGCCGGGCGACACCATTACTGTCAGCAAAAAAGCCCAGAAACTGCGGCTGATTCATCCGCTTGACCACAACTACTATGAAGTCTGCCGGACCAAGCTCGGCTGGGGCAGCAAGTTGGGGGGTGGAGGCGACTGATGCTCGATCCCGCGCGTAGCTACGACCTGATCGGTGACGTGCATGGTTGCGCTCTGACCCTGGAGCACTTGCTCGACCGACTCGGTTATCACAAACAGGGCGGAGTCTGGCGACACGATTCGCGCATGGCGGTGTTCGTCGGCGACATCATCGACCGCGGCCCGCGGATTCGCGAGGCACTGCACATCGTCCACGACATGGTCGAGGCCGGTCACGCGCTGTGCATCATGGGCAACCATGAGTTTAACGCGCTGGGCTGGGTCACGCCGGCGCTGCCCGGCAGCGGCAAGCAGTTCGTGCGCGAGCACACGCCGCGCCATGCCCGGCTGCTGCATGAAACCCTGACCCAGTTCGAACAGCATCCGGGTGACTGGCACGACTTCCAGCAATGGTTCTATGAGCTGCCATTGTTCGTCGATGCCGGGCGTTTTCGCGTGGTCCACGCCTGCTGGGATGCCGGGCTGATCGAGCCGCTGCGGGCGTTGTTCCCCAACGGTTGCGTCGACGAGCCTTTTCTCCAGGCATCGGCGCAGTCGGGTTCGTTTGCCTGCACCGTGTTCGACCGGCTGCTGCGCGGCACCGACATGCGCTTGCCCCATGGACTGACCATGACCAGTGGCGATGGTTTAGTGCGTTCGTTCTTCCGCACCAAGTTCTGGGAAGACGATCCGAAAACCTACGGCGACATCGTGTTCCAGCCGGATGCTCTGCCGGAGCCCGTGGCCCGGACACCGCTGACGTCCACTGAAAAGAACAGTTTGCTGCGCTATGGCATCGATGAGCCGCTGCTTTTCGTTGGCCATTACTGGCGCAGCGGCAAGCCGGCACCGATCCGGCCGAACCTGGCCTGTCTGGATTACAGCGCGGTGCTGTACGGCAAACTGGTTGCCTATCGACTGGATCAGGAAACCCGCCTGGATCCGCATAAATTCGTCTGGGTCGATGTCGAGCGGCCGGAGGTGCTGCAATGAGTGCTGTAGCGGTATTGCGTCTGCCATTGGCGGTGGACCTGAGCGGGTTCGTCACGCTGCTCAAACGCATGCAAGTGCCCCATCGGGTCAGTGAGGAAGCGGGCGAGCAGGTGCTGTGGGTGCCAGACAATATCAGCGAAGACGTGCGCGCGCTGTACGAACGCTTTCCGGCGGGCGATCCCGACCAGCAACTGGACATTCCGGTGGCGCAGACCATCAAGCGTCCGGGGTTCGTCGAGCAATTGAAATACGCCAGGGCCACCGCGCTGGTGCTGATGCTGAGCGTGATCGTCGGCGCGGTGACCTTGCTCGGCGACAACCTTGAAACCATGCGCTGGCTGACCTTCCTCGAATTCCGCGTGGTCGGCGAATACCTCCACTTCACGCCACTGGCCGACAGCCTGGCGGCGGGGCAGTGGTGGCGCCTGGTTACGCCGATGCTGATCCACTTCGGCATCCTGCACCTGGCGATGAACGGCATGTGGTACTGGGAACTGGGGCGGCGCATCGAGTCGCGCCAGGGCAGTATCAACCTGATCGGCCTGACCTTGCTGTTCAGCCTGGTGTCCAACTTCGCCCAGTATTACTTCAGCGGCCCGACCTTGTTCGGCGGCTTGTCCGGCGTACTGTACGGCCTGCTCGGACATTGCTGGATCTTCCAGCTGCTGGCGCCGAACCCGGCTTATCGCCTGCCGCGCGGTGTGCTGGTGATGATGCTGGTGTGGTTGCTGCTGTGCCTGTCCGGGCTGGTCTCGATGATCGGCTTCGGCGAAATCGCCAACGCGGCCCATGTCAGCGGGTTACTCATCGGATGCTTCACCGGTTTGTTGGGCGGTTTGTATAACCGCCGTAAACTGGCCGCCTAATTCAGACATGCAATAAAGAGCACGGAGACCTGATGTCCTCTTTTAACGAAATGATCAAAAACATCACCCCCGATATCTACGAGAGCCTGAAGCTGGCCGTGGAAATCGGCAAATGGTCCGACGGTGGCAAACTCACCGCCGAACAACGCGAGCTGTCGTTGCAGGCGATGATCGCCTGGGAAATCCAGAACCTGCCAGAGGACCAGCGTACCGGCTACATGGGGCCGCAGGAATGCGCCTCGAAGTCGATCGAAGTGCCGAATATCCTGTTCAAGTCGGATGCCATCCATTGATCGAGATTGGCCGCGGTGCAATCAGCAAAATGTCGGCGCGCCTTGACGGGCCGAACGTGCAATACGCTTTCCGTCTGGGCGAAACCGAGGTCCCGGTCAATCCGTTGATCGGCACCACGGTGCGCCTCGAATACCTGGGTGCGATTCACTGCATCCATTGCGCACGCAAGACCAAAACCAGTTTCAGCCAGGGTTACTGCTACCCGTGCATGACCAAACTGGCCCAGTGCGACGTGTGCATCATGAGCCCGGAGCGCTGCCACTTCGACGCCGGCACCTGCCGCGAGCCCGAATGGGGCGAGAAGTTCTGCATGACCGATCACGTGGTGTACCTGGCGAACTCGTCGGGGGTGAAAGTCGGGATTACCCGCGCCACCCAGTTGCCGACCCGCTGGCTCGACCAGGGTGCGAGCCAGGCCTTGCCGATCATGCGCGTATCGACCCGGCAACAGTCCGGTTTCGTCGAAGACCTGTTCCGTAGCCAGGTGGCCGACAAGACCAATTGGCGTGCTTTACTCAAGGGCGATGCGGCGGCCGTGAACCTGGCCGAGGTCCGCGACCGACTGTTCGACAGCTGCGCCGAGGGCCTGTTGGGACTGCAGCAACGATTTGGCTTGCAGGCGATCCAGACGGTTACCGACGTCGAACCGCTGGAAATCCGCTACCCGGTCGAGCAATACCCGGCGAAGATTGTCAGCTTCAACCTGGACAAGAACCCGATTGCCGAAGGCACGCTGATGGGGGTCAAGGGCCAATACCTGATCTTCAACACCGGCGTGATCAATATTCGTAAATACACGGCTTACCAGCTCGCCGTGCATCAGTAAGGACTCCAGCATGCGCACCGAACAACCGAAGATGATTTACCTGAAAGACTATCAGGCGCCCGAGTACCTGATCGACGAAACGCACCTGACCTTCGAGTTGTTCGAGGACCACAGCCTGGTCCATGCGCAACTGGTGATGCGCCGTAACCCCGAGCGCGGCCCGGGGCTGCCGCCACTGGTACTGGACGGCCAGCAGCTGGAGCTGTTGTCGGTCACCCTGGCCGACCGTGAGCTGGGCGCCGCCGACTACCAGTTGACTGAAAATCACCTGACCCTGCACCCGACCAGCACCACCTTCACGGTCGATACCAGCGTCCGGATCCACCCGGAAACCAACACCGCGCTGGAGGGCCTGTACAAGTCCGGCACGATGTTCTGCACCCAGTGCGAGGCCGAAGGCTTTCGCAAGATCACCTATTACCTCGACCGCCCGGACGTGATGAGCACGTTCACCACCACGGTCGTCGCCGAACAACACAGCTATCCGGTGCTGCTGTCCAACGGCAACCCGATCGCTTCCGGTCCCGGCGAAGATGGCCGGCACTGGGCGACCTGGGAAGACCCGTTCAAGAAACCGGCGTACCTGTTTGCGCTGGTCGCCGGCGACCTGTGGTGCGTCGAAGACAGCTTCACCACCATGAACGAGCGCACTGTGGCGCTGCGCATCTACGTCGAGCCGGAAAACATCGACAAGTGCCAGCACGCCATGAACAGCCTGAAGAAGTCCATGCGTTGGGACGAAGAGGTCTATGGTCGCGAGTACGATCTGGACATCTTCATGATCGTCGCCGTGAATGACTTCAATATGGGCGCCATGGAGAACAAGGGCCTCAACATCTTCAACTCCAGCGCCGTGCTGGCCAAGGCCGAAACCGCCACCGATGCCGCGCACCAGCGGGTCGAGGCGATCGTCGCCCACGAATACTTCCACAACTGGTCGGGCAACCGCGTGACCTGCCGCGACTGGTTCCAGCTGTCGCTCAAGGAAGGCTTCACCGTGTTCCGCGATGCCGGTTTCTCCTCGGACATGAACTCGGCCACGGTCAAGCGCATCCAGGACGTGGCGTACCTGCGCACCCACCAGTTCGCCGAGGACGCCGGCCCCATGGCCCACGCCGTGCGCCCGGACAGCTTCATCGAGATTTCCAACTTCTACACCCTGACCGTATATGAAAAGGGTTCGGAAGTGGTCGGCATGATCCACACCTTGCTCGGTGCCGAAGGCTTCCGCAAAGGCAGCGACCTGTACTTCGAACGCCACGACGGCCAGGCGGTGACCTGCGATGACTTCATCAAGGCAATGGAAGATGCCAATGGCGTCGACCTGACCCAGTTCAAGCGCTGGTACAGCCAGGCTGGCACACCGCGCCTGGCGGTGAGCGAGTCCTATGACGCGGCGGCAAAAACCTACAGCCTGACCTTCCGCCAGAGCTACCCGCAAACCCCGGACAAGGTTGAAAAACTGCCGTTCGTGATCCCTGTCGAACTGGGGCTGCTGGATGCCAAAGGGGCAGCGATTGCCCTGCGCCTGTCCGGTGAAGCCACTGCGCAAGGCACCTCGCGGGTCATTTCCGTGACCGAGGCCGAGCAGACCTTTACCTTCGTCGACATCGCTGAACAACCGCTGCCTTCGTTGCTGCGTGGTTTCTCCGCGCCGGTAAAACTGAGCTTCCCGTACAACCGCGACCAGTTGATGTTCCTGATGCAGCACGACAGCGACGGCTTCAACCGCTGGGATGCTGGTCAGCAACTGTCGGTGCAGGTGCTGCAAGAGTTGATCGCCCAGCAGCAGAAGGGCGAAGCGCTGGTACTTGATCAGCGCCTGGTGTCGGCACTGCGCACGGTGCTCGCGGATGAGTCGCTGGATCAGGCGATGGTGGCGGAAATGCTGTCGCTGCCGAGCGAGGCGTACCTGACCGAGATCAGCGAAGTGGCGGATGTCGACGCCATCCACATCGCCCGCGAGTTTGCCCGCAAGCAACTGGCCGACGTCCTGTTCGAAGGTCTGTGGCTGCGTTATCAGGCCAATCGCCAATTGTCGAAGCAGACGCCGTACGTGGCCGAAGCCGGGCATTTCGCTCGTCGTGCCCTGCAGAACATCGCGCTGTCGTACCTGATGCTCAGCGGCAAGCCGGAAGTATTGGCCGCAACCCTGGAGCAGTTCGACGCGTGCGACAACATGACCGAGCGTTTGACCGCACTCGCCGTGTTGGTCAATTCGCCGTTCGAAGCCGAGAAAGCCAAGGCACTCGCCAGCTTCGCCGAGCACTTCATGGATAACCCGCTGGTCATGGACCAGTGGTTCAGCGTCCAGGCCGGCAGTGTGTTGCCGGGTGGTCTGGAGCGGGTTCGTCAGTTGATGCAGCATCCTGCGTTCAACATCAAGAATCCGAACAAGGTGCGGGCACTGGTTGGTGCGTTTGCCGGGCAGAACCTGGTCAACTTCCATGCAGCGGATGGTTCCGGGTATCGCTTCCTCGCGGATCTGGTGATCGAGTTGAATGGCTTCAATCCGCAGATTGCTTCTCGCCAGTTGGCGCCTTTGACTCGCTGGCGCAAGTATGACGATGCTCGTCAGGCCTTGATGAAGGGAGAGCTGGAGCGGATTCGTGCTTCGGGGCAGTTGTCTAGCGATGTGTTTGAGGTGGTCAGCAAAAGCCTGGCCTGATTCTGACGCCGCGCAGTGCCAGTCACTGCGCGGCGAACAGGTTACAGCAGCAAGAAAAGCTTCGTGGCCAGTTCCTTGTCGATGTGGCCGCGGTAGATGTCGATTTTCTGGTGAGGGGTTTGTGCCTTGGCCAGTGCCGTGGCATTGGTTGCGAAGCGCTGTTCTTTGGTTTTCAGGCTGGCCGCAGTGTAGTCGACGTCGTCGCTATTTAATGTTTCGTAATGAAAGTGTGCATACCACAAGGGCCGATTCTCACGGTTCAACAGAACGTATTCCTGCAAAAAGTCCTGGCGTCCGGTTTTCAGTTGAATGCGCTCGCCGTTTTTTTGTGGATGAATTTCGTTGCGACTCAACAGATATTCTACGGCTGCGCTGGTAGGGGCTTGGGCCAGGGACATTTTGGTGCGCAGTTGCGTTGCCTTGTCGTTGATTGTTTGTGCCTGGCCCCGTAGCTTACTGACGAATGCGGCATCGTTTTGCGAGTTTGGCGGTGTGTGTTCATGGTCTTTCAGGCGGTCCGCATAGTCGATGAGATTCTTTGCCGTGTTCTGCAAGCTCTCTTCGATTCCCTTTGGGTGGCTCGTCCCTCGTGCGTAGCCTTCAAATTTTTGCATCAGTTCATCGATTTTTGCCAACGCCTTTCGAGCATCGCCCATGAGTTGCGGATAGGGAGTGGCTCGCGGTTTCGGTGCGGGTGTTCTGGCTTTTTCGATTTCTACCCAGGCATTCGGCTTATGTTCGTGGAAGGAGGCCAGTGGCTGGTCTTCGAAAGGGCTTTTGATGTCGACAATGTCTGCGCCCTGTTTGGCAACTCGCGGCCGGACGTCACCGATCATTGCGCCATTGACAGTTTTGATGACCCGCTTGCGGGAGGGCGATGAAGAGGGGCGGTTGGCGGGAAGTTGGTCCGCTGTCGATTTCGGGGAGGACCTTTCAGAGTCCGCCAGGTTCTGCAGCTCATCAGCCAGACGGCGCTCGGCATCATCGTGCAATTGTCCGACGATTTCACACAGACGGCTGAACGGGGCCAGCTGCAATTCCTCGGTTCTGAAAATGCCGATACTTGTGAGCCCGAGCTTTGCTGTGTCGTAGTGTTCGATCAGGTTGTCCAGTACGGCAATACGATCGCCGCTTTCATAGTGCTGTAAAGCTTGTAGCTCAATATGGGACGTGGACAACAACAGCAGTGGCTCTATAGCGCTGAACAGTGCTGCTGACGTGTCGCTGCCAGGTACTTTGGCACTGAGGGTGGGCAAAGTGACCACTTGGTTGAACCTGGTACGCAGAGCGGTCGCTTGATTATCGGGCCTGTTGCTGGTCAATCGCTGCCAGGCCTTGGCGCCCTGGGGTGACATCGATTTAAGTTCGTGAAGCAGGTTCCCCACCTCTTCATGGAGCTTTATCAACGTCTCGTAGATTTCGGAGCTCTTGCCCATGTATTCCAACAGACCATCCACTACGACAGTGCCTTCGGTGTGCATGGCTGTGTAGATCTGCAAAGCATTACTGTTGGAATGGGGGTAATTGCGCTCAGTGGCTTCGAGATCCAGGCCTGCTATGGCGATTAACGCCCTAACATTGTTGACAAGACTATTCAGCAGGTCGCACTGGAGTTGAGTAGTGTAAGGATCAACCCTCAGCTCATCCAGTTTCCTGGTCTCGGCCAGCAGCGTGACATAGCTTGTGCTTTGAGTGTCGAGTTCGACGACGTAACGTTGCCTGAACTTCGCCCGCTCTTGTTCGGAGCATGACGGATCGTTTTGTTTGCTCAGCATGACGTTGTACGTGACATCAACGCGTTTTTGCATTTGCTCCTGTTGCCCCAGGTATTTCTGGATATTCTGCGTCAGTTCAGCAGTGCGCTGCTGCTTTTGGTCCTTCATCGCGGCGATTCTATTCTTACGGCCATCCCCGGGCGGCTTCGGTCCCGCCACAGATGAGTCACGCACTGGCTTTTTTTCCGCTGATTGCACGGGCGACACTAATTCCGCCTGTCCCTGGCAAACGAGTTTCACCGCTTGTGCAATGGGTGTGGGGTCTATTGGACGGTCGTTGTTTGCGGGAGGGCGGCTGGATGAGGAGCCGCTTGCAGATGGAATCATTTCTTGCCGTCCATGGGGAGTCGATGCGTACCACCATAGGGGGGACGGCAAGTCGGGTTCTGACAAAAAACGCTCATGGTTACAATTCGCTTGGCGGCATGAGTAAGCCAAACACGGGCATAGGCCGTCCATAGACACTCGATCACCCTCCGCAATACCCGACCATTCACCCGGGCCGCATCTACCCCCGGTTAACAAAACATAACGTGGCGTCGATTGTCAGACATTAAAAAACACCGATAGGATAAGCCAGCTTCCGAAGGGGCTCTGGATTGCGGGTTTCAGGACTATGCTCTGAAACAGCCGGTCCAGACACGCACCCTTGCGGCGCCCAGAAAGGTTGAACGACCTAACAATAATAATGGGGGAAGGTCTATGAGTGAGCCTGTCATGGGTGTGGGTATCTGCCGCCCGCCGGCACTACGCAAATTCGCGTTGCTGGCTACAGCGCTCTCGCTGTTGGGCTGTGCCGCGTGGTCGGCGTCTGTACTGGCGGCTGACGCGCCGGCAGCCGACGTTGTTTATTCCGTTGAATCGGCCAAGGCCAGCAAAAGCCTGGTCCTCGACGTCGTGCACGCGGGCAAGCGCCTGGTGGCGGTCGGGGATCGTGGGCACATCCTGTATTCCGATGACCAGGGCGCCACCTGGACCCAGGCCAAGGTCCCGACCCGGGCCCTGCTCACGTCGGTGTTCTTTGTCGATGACAAGCACGGCTGGGCCGTCGGCCATGACGCGCAGATCCTCGCCAGCGAGGACGGTGGTACGACCTGGACCAAGCAGTTCGAAGATCTGAAACGCGAATCGCCGCTGCTCGATGTCTGGTTCCAGGACGTCAACAGCGGCTTTGCCGTGGGCGCTTACGGCTCTTTGATGGAAACCACCGACGGTGGCAAACATTGGGAAGACGCCAGCGACCGCCTGGACAACGAAGACCAGTACCACCTGAACGCGATTGCCGCGGTCAAGGATGCCGGGCTGTTCATCGTCGGCGAGCAGGGCAGCATGTTCCGCTCAGCGGACTGGGGCCAGACCTGGGAGAAACTCGAAGGTCCGTACGAAGGCTCGTTGTTCGGTGTGATCGGCACGGCACAGCCCAATACGCTGCTGGCCTACGGACTGCGCGGCAATCTTTACCGTTCCACGGATTTCGGCAGCACCTGGGAGCAAGTCGAGCTCAAGGCCGAACGCGGCGAGCTGGAGTTCGGGCTGTCCGGCGGCACGTTGCTCGACGATGGTTCCATCGTGATCGTCGGCAATGGCGGCTCGGTGATTCGCAGCAGCGACGATGGCGAAACCTTCACGGTGGTCAACCGTCCGGACCGTATTTCCGTCTCGGCAGTGACTGCAGCAGGCAATGGCAATCTGGTTCTGGCCGGGCAGGGCGGCGTTCGCGTCACTTCGCCGAACGGCACCGAGTCGGGCAAATGAGCCGGGTTAATAACAAGAAGGCGGAGCTATGACTTCCTTGAGTACTCATCACCAGGACAAGGCGACGTTCCTCGAGCGCCTGATCTTCAACAACCGCCCGGCAGTGATCACGATCTGCCTGCTGGTCAGCATCTTCCTGTTCTGGCAGGCCACGCTGATTCGTCCGTCCACCAGTTTCGAAAAAATGATCCCGCTGGAGCATCCCTTCATCCAGAAGATGATGGAGCACCGCAACGATCTGGCGAACCTGGGCAACACCGTGCGGATCTCGGTGGAGGCCACCGACGGCGACATCTTCTCCAAGGAATACATGGAGACCCTGCGTCAGATCAACGACGAGGTGTTCTACATCTCCGGTGTCGACCGTTCCGGCCTCAAGTCGCTGTGGAGTCCGAGCGTACGCTGGACCGAAGTGACGGAAGAGGGCTTCGCTGGCGGTGAAGTGATTCCGCAAAGCTACAACGGCTCCCAGGCCAGCCTCGATTTGCTGCGCAACAACGTGCTCAAGTCCGGTCAGGTCGGGCGGCTGGTGTCCAACGACTTCAAGTCGAGCATCGTCGACATCCCGTTGCTGGAGTCCTACCCGGACCCGCAAGATCAGGGCAAGCTGCTGGCGCTGGACTATCGCAAGTTCTCCCACGAGCTTGAAGACAAGATCCGCACCAAGTTCGAAGCGCAGAACCCGAACGTGAAGATCCACATCGTCGGTTTCGCCAAGAAAGTCGGCGACCTGATCGATGGCCTGGTGATGGTGGTGATGTTCTTCGGAATCGCCTTCGTCATTACCCTGATCCTCCTGCTTTGGTTCACCAACTGCCTGCGCAGTACCGTCGCCGTGTTGAGCACGACGCTGGTGGCGGTGGTCTGGCAACTGGGGTTGATGCACTTCTTCGGCTTCGGGCTTGACCCCTATTCGATGCTGGTGCCGTTCCTGATCTTCGCCATCGGTATTTCCCACGGCGTGCAGAAGATCAACGGCATCGCCCTGCAATCGAGTGAGGCGGACAACGCCCTGACGGCGGCGCGCCGGACTTTCCGTCAATTGTTCCTGCCGGGGATGATCGCGATCCTCGCGGATGCTGTGGGTTTCATCACGCTGCTGATCATCGATATCGGCGTGATCCGTGAGCTGGCGATTGGCGCGTCCATCGGTGTGGCGGTGATCGTGTTCACCAACCTGATCCTGCTGCCGGTGGCGATTTCCTATGTCGGCATCAGCAAGCGTGCCGTGGCCCGCAGCAAGAAAGACGCAACCCGCGAACATCCGTTCTGGCGCTTGCTGGCGAATTTCGCCAGCGCCAAAGTTGCACCGGTTTCCATCCTGCTGGCGCTGATCGCCTTTGGTGGCGGCCTATGGTACAGCCAGAACCTGAAGATCGGCGACCTCGACCAGGGTGCCCCGGAGCTGCGTCCGGACTCGCGCTACAACAAGGACAACAACTTCATCATCAATAACTACTCCACCAGTTCCGATGTGTTGGTGGTGATGGTCAAGACCAAGGCCGAAGGTTGCTCGCGCTACGAAGCCATGGCGCCGATCGACGAGTTGATGTGGAAGATGCAGAACACCGAGGGCGTGCAGTCGGCGATCTCGCTGGTGACCGTGTCCAAGCAGATGATCAAGGGCATGAACGAGGGCAACCTGAAATGGGAAACCCTGTCGCGCAACCCTGATGTGCTGAACAACTCCATTGCCCGCGCCGACGGCCTGTACAACAACAGCTGTTCCCTGGCGCCGGTGCTGGTGTTCCTCAACGATCACAAGGCTGAGACCCTGGATCGCGCGGTGCATGCAGTGCAGGAGTTCGCCAGGGAAAACAACAAGGACGGCCTGGAGTTCATCCTCGCGGCCGGTAACGCCGGTATCGAGGCGGCCACCAACGAGGTGATCAAGAAGTCCGAGCTGACCATCCTGATCCTGGTGTACATCTGCGTTGCGGTCATGTGCATGATCACCTTCCGTTCCTGGGCGGCGACCTTGTGCATCGTGCTGCCGCTGGTGCTGACCTCGGTACTCGGCAACGCCCTGATGGCCTTCATGGGCATCGGCGTGAAAGTGGCAACCCTGCCGGTCGTGGCGCTTGGGGTGGGGATCGGCGTGGATTACGGCATCTACATCTACAGCCGCCTGGAAAGCTTCCTGCGTGCCGGCCTGCCGCTGCAAGAGGCGTATTACCAGACGCTGAAGTCCACCGGTAAGGCCGTGCTGTTTACCGGTCTGTGCCTGGCCATCGGCGTGTGCACCTGGATCTTCTCGGCCATCAAGTTCCAGGCCGACATGGGGCTGATGCTGACCTTCATGCTGTTGTGGAACATGTTCGGTGCGCTGTGGCTGTTGCCGGCACTGGCGCGGTTCCTGATCAAGCCTGAGAAGCTGGCGGGGCAGAAAGGCAATTCGTTGTTCGCCCACTGATCCAGGCTGAAATGAAAAAGCCGCAACCTCAGGGTTGCGGCTTTTTTTATATCTCAAATTCGCACCAGTCCCTGTTGTAGGAGCGAGCTTGCTCGCGATGGTGTGTCAGCTACATTGACTCCGACTGATACTCCATCGCGAGCAAGCTCGCTCCTACTAGGGGCCGGTAATCAGGCGGGATCGCTGCCCAGCACCACATTCAACGCACTGCGCGCATCATCGAGTTGCACCAGCGTCGCATGCCGCGCACCGAGGGCGTCGCGGTTTTCGATGGCGGTCAGGATCGCCTTGTGCCGGGGCAGCGCCAGTTCATGCAGGTTCGGCCGTTGGTTCGAGTGCTTCAAGGCTTCGGCGATAGCCACCGAGAGCATATTGCACAGGTTGGCCAGCAAGTCGTTGTGCGTTGCGTCGGCGATGCGACTGTGGAAGTCCAGGTCAGGTTGCAACAGTGCCTCCGGCGTCGGCGCAGCTTCCATGCGCTGGTAGGCCTCACCGATGGAGGCAATGTCTGCTTCCGTGGCGAATTGCGCGGCGAGGGCGGCAGCGGCCGGTTCGATGATGCTGCGCACACTGGTCAGCAAGTCGAAAAACTGATTCTGCGGGCTGCTCTGCATCAACCAGTGCAGCACGTCCGGGTCGAGCATGTGCCAGTCCTTGCGCGGCTTGACCACGGTGCCGACTCGCGGGCGGGAATACACCAGGCCCTTGGCAACCAGTACCCGGGTGGCTTCACGCAGCACCGGTCGGCTGACCGCATATTCTTCGCACAACAGCGCCTCGGCGGGCAGTTTGTCGTCCGGCAGGAAACGTCCCGAGACGATCTGCATCCCCAGTTCCTGGACGATGCGCGAGTGCATGCTTTTGCGGTCGGAGGGTTTGCGGTAATCCATGGGGAACGGCGCGGTCCTGTGCGAATAGGTGTCGCGCATGATAGCAGGCGCGGCGAGTCGACTGTAGGAGCGAGCTCGCTCGCGATGGACGTCAACGATAACGTGGGGAACCTGACACCCCGCGGCGGTCTCGGGTCCATCGCGAGCAAGCTCGCTCCTACAGGGGGAGGTGGTGTCAGTGGGAATGACGCGGCACTTCGGCTCCGCGGCAGCCGACCAGGAAGTCGAAGTCGCAACCCTGGTCCGCTTGCAGCACGTGGTCGATGTACAGCTGACGGTAGCCACCCACCAGCAACTGCTGTGGCGGTTGCAGGTCGGCCATGCGCGCGGCCAGTTCGGCGTCCGGAATGTCCAGGTGCAAGCGGCCGCTGGCGCAATCGAGTTCGATCCAGTCGCCTTCTTTCACCGCAGCCAGCGGTCCGCCGGCGGCCGCTTCTGGGGCAACGTGCAGGACAACGGTACCGTATGCCGTGCCGCTCATGCGCGCATCGGAAATCCGCACCATGTCGGTCACGCCCTGGGCCAGCAGCTTGGCCGGCAAGCCCATGTTGCCCACTTCGGCCATGCCTGGATAACCCTTCGGCCCGCAGTTTTTCATCACCAGGATCGAGTCGGCATCCACGTCCAGTTCCGGGTCGTTGATTCGCGCCTTGTACATGTCGAAGTTCTCGAACACCACCGCGCGGCCGCGATGCTGCATCAGTTCCGGCGTGGCAGCGGATGGCTTGAGCACAGCGCCCAGCGGTGCCAGGTTGCCGCGCAGCACACAGATACCGCCATCGGCACGGATCGGGTTGTTTAGGGTGCGGATCACTTCGTCTTCGCCGTAGATCGGCGCGTCCCTGGTGTTCTCGCCGATGGATTTGCCGTTGACGGTCAAGGCATTCGGGTTCGGGATCAGATTGGCTTCGCCGAGGCGGCGCAGTACCGCAGGCAATCCACCGGCGTAGTAGAACTCTTCCATCAGGAAGCGCCCGGAAGGTTGCAGGTCGACGATGGTCGGCATGCCACGGCCGATACGGGTCCAGTCGTCCAGGTCCAGTTCAACCCCGATGCGCCCGGCGATGGCTTTCAGGTGGATCACCGCGTTGGTCGAACCGCCGATGGCGGCATTGACGCGAATGGCATTTTCGAAGGCTTCCCTGGTGAGGATCTTCGACAGCTTCAAGTCTTCGCGCACCATCTCCACCGCACGCATGCCGGACATGTGCGCCAACACGTAGCGGCGTGCATCAACGGCGGGAATCGCCGCGTTGTGGGGCAGGGAAGTACCGAGTGCTTCGGCCATGCAGGCCATGGTCGAGGCGGTGCCCATGGTGTTGCAGGTGCCGGCCGAGCGAGACATGCCGCCCTCGGCCGCAAGGAAGTCATCGATGCTGATGGTGCCGGCCTTGACCTGTTCGCTGAGCTGCCAGACCACGGTGCCGGAGCCGATGTCCTTGCCCTTGTGCTTGCCGTTGAGCATCGGCCCGCCAGTGACGACGATGGCCGGCACGTCGCAACTGGCGGCGCCCATCAGTAGCGCCGGAGTGGTCTTGTCGCAACCGGTCAGCAGCACGACGCCGTCAATCGGGTTGCCGCGAATGGCTTCTTCCACGTCCATGCTCGCCAGGTTGCGGGTGAGCATGGCGGTCGGGCGCAGGTTCGATTCGCCGTTGGAGAACACCGGAAACTCCACCGGGAAGCCGCCGGCCTCGATCACACCGCGTTTGACGTGCTCGGCAATCTGGCGGAAATGCGCGTTGCACGGGGTCAGTTCCGACCAGGTGTTGCAGATGCCGATGATCGGCTTGCCATGGAACTGGTGGTCGGCGATGCCCTGATTCTTCATCCAGCTGCGGTACATGAAGCCGTTCTTGTCGGCGGTGCCAAACCATTGGGCCGAGCGCAGGGTGGGTTTCTTATCAGACATGATCGATTCTCTTATTGTATGACTATATTGTTCGAGCTTAGGCGTAACATAAGCGCAATTTGCACTTTTTGGAAGTGTTGTTGATCAAATAGTATTACTATATAGTCCGCTCAAACGGAGGGATGGCCCTGGCGAACATTTCGCGAGAGGCGTCCCCCGAGGTTCTATAACAACAACAATCGGAGACCGATCTCATGAGCCAGGAACTGCGGCTTATCCGTCGCATTACGTTGAAACTGATTCCCTTCCTGATCCTGCTGTACCTGATCGCCTATGTGGACCGCTCCGCCGTGGGGTTCGCCAAGCTGCACATGGGTGCCGACATCGGTCTGGGCGATGCGGCTTACGGCCTGGGCGCAGGGCTGTTCTTCATCGGTTACTTCCTGCTGGAAATCCCCAGTAACCTGATGCTCGATCGCTTCGGTGCCCGGCGCTGGTTCGCGCGAATCATGGTCACCTGGGGCGCCATCACCATCGGCATGGCGTTCGTCCAGGGACCGAACAGTTTCTATCTGATGCGTTTCCTGCTCGGTGCCGCCGAGGCCGGGTTCTTTCCGGGTGTCCTGTACTACATCACCCAATGGTTCCCGGTGCGCCATCGCGGCAAGATCCTCGGGTTGTTCATCCTGTCGCAACCCATTGCGATGATGATCACCGGCCCGGTGTCCGGTGGCTTGCTGGGCATGGACGGTGTGCTGGGGCTGCACGGCTGGCAGTGGCTGTTCATCGTCATCGGTACCCCGGCGATCCTGTTGACCTGGCCGGTACTGCGTTACCTGCCGGACGGCCCGCAACAAGTGAAGTGGATGGACCAGGCGGAAAAGGACTGGCTCAGTGGTGAGCTGAAAAAGGATCTGGACGCGTACGGCCAGACCCGCCATGGCAATCCGCTGCACGCCCTCAAGGACAAGCGCGTGCTGCTGTTGGCGCTGTTCTACCTGCCGGTGACGCTGAGCATCTATGGCCTGGGTTTGTGGCTGCCGACCCTGATCAAGCAGTTTGGCGGCAGCGACCTGGTGACCGGATTCGTCTCGGCGGTGCCGTACATCTTTGGCATCGTCGGTCTGCTGATCATCCCGCGCAGTTCCGACCGCTTGAACGACCGCTACGGCCACCTCGCCGTGCTTTACGTGCTCGGTGCGATCGGCCTGTTCCTCAGCGCCTGGCTGTCGGTGCCGGTGCTGCAACTGGCGGCGTTGTGCCTGGTGGCATTCGCACTGTTCTCCTGCACGGCCGTGTTCTGGACCTTGCCGGGCCGCTTCTTTGCCGGCGCCAGTGCAGCGGCGGGGATCGCCTTGATCAACTCGGTGGGCAACCTCGGTGGCTACCTCGGTCCATTCGTGATCGGCGCACTCAAGGAATACACCGGCAACCTGGCTTCGGGCCTGTACTTCCTGTCTGGCGTGATGGTGTTCGGGCTGGTGTTGACCGGTGTGGTGTATCGCTTGCTGGAACGCCGGCACGTGTTGCCGGCCGATGAATTTGCGGCGAGTGCGCGTGGGGCGTCGCGTACCTGATTTTGAGGATTTACGCCGACCGAATGTGGGAGCGGGCTTGCTCGCGAAAGCGGAGTGTCAGTCACCGATGATGTCGGGTATGACGACCTCTTCGCGAGCAAGTCGGATCGCCGCACCGCCGCTCCCACATTGGTTCTGCAGCGTTTTGAAGAATTGTTTTACAGGAGAGTATTCATGCGTTTGGTTCAGTTCGAATTGAGTAACGGCGAACGCCGTGTCGGCGTTGTCGAGGACGGTTTGGTCCGTGAAGTGCAGGACGCGCGCACGGCTCGCGATCTGGCATTGGCGGCGATCGAGGCGGGCGCCAGCCTTGAGCAACAGGTGCAAGGTCTGGGGCTGGGCATCAGCCATGATTATGCCGAACTGCTGGCGAAACGGCGCATCCTGCCGCCTCTGGACCATCCGGACCCGGCGCACATGCTCATCAGCGGCACAGGCCTGACCCATCTGGGCAGCGCCTCGGCCCGGGACAAGATGCATCAGCAAAGTGGCGACGAAGCGGCGATGACCGACACCATGCGCATCTTCAAATGGGGCGTGGAGGGCGGCAAACCGGCGGCGGATGAAGCCGGTGTGCAACCGGAATGGTTCTACAAGGGCGACGGCAGCATTGTCGTGCGGCCAGGTCAACCTTTTCCGCTACCGCCATTCGCCGAAGATGCCGGTGAAGAGCCCGAGATCAGTGGCCTGTACGTGATCGGCCAAGACCGCAAACCGTATCGCCTGGGCTTTGCCGTGGGTAACGAATTCTCCGATCACGTCATGGAACGCAAGAACTACCTGTATCTGGCTCACTCGAAACTGCGCAGTTGCAGCTATGGCCCGGAACTGCGGGTCGGCGAACTTCCGCAGCATCTGGCGGGCACCAGCCGCATCCTGCGCGACGGCGAAGTGCTGTGGCAAAACGAGTTTCTCAGTGGTGAGGCGAACATGTGCCACAGCCTCGCCAACCTGGAATTCCATCATTTCAAGTACAGCCAGTTCCTGCGCCCGGGGGATGTGCATGTTCACTTCTTCGGCACCGCGACCCTGTCCTTTGCCGACGGCATTCGCACGCAACCGGGTGACGTGTTCGAGATCACCCAGGCCGAATTCGGCGCGCCGTTGATCAACGGCATCGCACCCGTCGCTGCGGCTTTCGAGCCCGGCACCGTCGGCACACTTTGAGGACTCACCCATGACCCGGATTCTTGGTCACAACTACATCGGCGGCCAACGCAGCGCTGCCGGCAGCATCAAGTTGCAGAGTGTCGATGCGACGACGGGCGAGGCCTTGTCCGGCGATTTTTATCAGGCGACACCGCTGGAAGTCGCTGCGGCGGCCGCCGCTGCAGCGGCCGCGTATCCGGCCTATCGCAGCCTGAGCGCGGAGCGACGGGCGCAGTTTCTCGATGCGATTGCCGATGAACTGGATGCCCTCGGTGATGATTTTGTCGCTGTGGTCTGCCGCGAAACAGCGTTGCCCGCAGGCCGGATTCAAGGTGAGCGTGGACGCACCAGCGGCCAGATGCGCCTGTTTGCCAAAGTCTTGCGTCGCGGTGATTTCTACGGTGCACGGATCGACCGGGCATTACCGGAGCGTCAGCCGTTGCCGCGTCCGGATCTGCGTCAATACCGTATCGGCCTCGGGCCGGTGGCTGTGTTCGGTGCCAGCAACTTTCCGCTGGCGTTCTCCACCGCCGGCGGCGATACCGCATCGGCACTCGCCGCCGGATGCCCGGTGGTGTTCAAGGCCCACAGCGGTCACATGGCCACGGCCGAGCAGGTGGCCGACGTAATCATTCGTGCCGCCGAGAAAACCGGCATGCCGGCGGGCGTGTTCAACATGATCTACGGCGCGGGTGTCGGCGAGACACTGGTCAAGCATCCGGCGATCCAGGCCGTGGGTTTCACTGGTTCGCTCAAGGGCGGTCGAGCCTTGTGCGACATGGCCGCGGCACGTGCGCAACCGATTCCGGTGTTCGCCGAGATGTCGAGCATCAACCCGGTGATCGTGTTGCCCGAGGCCTTGCAGGCGCGGGCGGACTCGATCGCCCGGGATCTCACGGCGTCGGTGGTCCAGGGCTGCGGGCAGTTCTGCACCAATCCCGGTTTGGTGATTGGCATTCGCTCTGCTTCGTTCAGCGCATTTGTGCAGCAAGTAGCCGGGTTGATGGCGGATCAACCGGCGCAAACCATGCTCAACGCCGGAACCTTGGGCAGCTATGGCCAAGGCTTGCAAAAACTGCTCGCGCATCCGGGCGTCAAGCACCTGGCCGGTCATCCGCAGCAGGGCAACCAGGCGCAGCCGCAGTTGTTCAAGGCCGATGTCAGCTTGCTGATCGACGGCGATGAAGTGCTGCAGGAGGAAGTGTTCGGTCCGGCCACCGTGGTGGTTGAGGTGGCCGATCACGCGCAACTGATGGCCGCCTTGAACGGCCTGCACGGCCAATTGACCGCCACCCTCATTGGCGAGCCGGCGGACTTCGAGCAGTTCACCGGGCTGACTGCGATGCTGGAACAGAAGGTCGGGCGAATCCTGCTCAATGGCTATCCGACTGGCGTGGAGGTCTGTGATTCGATGGTCCACGGCGGGCCTTACCCGGCAACGTCCGATGCGCGTGGTACGTCGGTGGGCACACTGGCCATCGATCGCTTCCTGCGACCGGTGTGCTTGCAGAACTACCCCGACAATCTGCTGCCGGATGCGCTGAAGAACGGCAATCCGATGCGTATCCAGCGACTGGTGGATGGCCAGCCATCGCGTGAGGCGCTGTAACAGACCAATACAATCCCTGTGGGAGCGGGCTTGCTCGCGAATGCAATTGGACATTCAACATGAATGTTGCCTGACAGACCGCTTTCGCGAGCAAGCCCGCTCCCACAGGTTGGTCATTCCAGATGAGGGGAATGCGGTGCCATGAGCTATCATTGCGGTTTTCCCATCCAAAGATTGACTGCCATGACTGCCGCAACCGACACCCTGCTCAATGCCCTCGAACACTGTGGAATGGTGGAAATCGACGGGCTGCATGCCTTCGAATTCGCCCTTGATGTCGATGACAACCTGCATATCGAATGCATGGACGGCCGCGCGGCCAAGCACTGGGAGTTCACCCCGGCGCAGGTTCAGGCTGCGACATACGACGCCTCACTGCAAAGCTGGTTGATCATCGGTGATTCAGGTGAGCACCGTTTGGTGTGCCTGGGCGATGTCGTCAGCGGTGACAACGATGACGATGAACCTGAGGATGAATAAACTCTGGCCGCTGTTGATGGCCGGCAGTATCGGTGCGATGGGAGTTCAGGCTGCGTCCGCCGACGACTATCAACTGCTCGTGGGGTCCTACACCGCCAGTCAAAGCCAGGGTATCTACCGTCTGGCTTTCGACAGCCGCACCGGGCAGATCAATACCAGGCCCCTGCAAGTGATCAAAAGCGAGAATCCTTCGTGGCTGACCCTGTCGAAGGACCACCGACACTTGTTCGTGGTCAATGAAAACGGCCCGGGTCAGGCGGATCCGGTAGGGCGTGTCAGCAGTTACTCGATTGATCCCAAGACCCATGCGCTGAGCCTGATCAGCCAGGTACAAAGCCTGGGCAACGAGCCGACCCATTCCAGTCTCAGCGCCGATGGCCGCCATCTGTTTGTCAGCAATTACTCGGTGGCCGAAGACCCGGGTGGCACCCTCGCAGTATTGCCGGTGGCGGCCGATGGCAAGCTCAAACCCGTGGTGCAGATGAGCAGCCACCCGGCGAGCCGGATCAATCCCGAACGCCAGGCCTCGGCCCACGTGCATTCGACGATCCCGTCGCCGGATGGCAGATACGTGTTCTCCAACGACCTGGGCGCCGACAAGGTGTTTGCCTACCGCTTCGACCCCAAGGCCAATCCAGAACTGCCATTGACCCCGGCAACCCCGGCATTCGTGGAGCTGCCGCCCGGTAGCGGACCCCGTCATCTGCTGTTCAGCGCCGATGGCAAACACGCCTGGCTGACCATGGAAATGAGTGCACAGGTGGCAGTGTTCGATTACCACGACGGCCAACTCGAGCAGACGCAGATGGTTGATCTTGCCGCCGGGCAACCGGTCTCAGACAAGGCTGCGGCGGCGCTGCATGCCTCAGCTGACGACAAGTTCCTCTACGTCAGCAACCGTGGCACGGCCAATCAACTGCTGGTGTTTGCGATTGATCCGGCCACCGGCCACCTCAACGAGCTGCAACGCCGGGCGGTGGAGGGCGATCATCCGCGAGAATTCAGCCTCGATCCGAGCGGCAGATTCCTGTTGATCGCCAACCAGAAGAGCAACCAGATTGTCGTCGTCGAACGCGATGCCAAGACCGGTTTGCTGGGCAAGACCGTGCAAAAACTGCCGATGGACGCGCCAAGCGACCTCAGGTTTCTGCTGCGTCAATAAGCCGCAGGCCCCGGTTAATGGGGCCTGCCTGCTTTTATCAATGACGCTGATATCTGGTAATGCTACAAAGCATTTCAAGGCATGAACCCTCGAGGGTTAAGTTTGCTTCACGGCCCCACCGGGCAAGCAAGCCAACTGAATCCGAGGAATACCGCCATGAACTTCAACATCTTCTCTGTCATCGCCGCATCCGCCATTTCTGCCACCGTTGCGCTGCCAGCCAGTGCCAACGTTGAAATCAGCGACAAAAAAGCCCACACCCAGAGCTACACCCAGAAGTACCTGCAACAGAGCGCCAACTTCTACGCCGCGCTGGACCACAAAACCCAAGCCTGAACGTTCACCCCTGCCTTTATGCAGGAGCGAAGTCACTGATGATCGAAGACCCTTATGTTGAAAACACGAGTGTCGAAAACGATCAGAGTGATGTCGCTCCTGCATAACGCATTTACGACAGCATCAAATTGCTATCAATGTCACGCTTGATATCACATCGCCATGAGTTTAAATTGACGCTGATTTTTTGACTCCCCCTCACGGCAAGGATCGGCAGCATGGTGACGCGTCTGGCATTGGTTCTTCTTTTTCTCTATTCCACCCCTATTTTGTCGGCAGCCGACCCTGTTCCGGGTGAGCCGGATGCTGGCCGCGAACGCTTGATGAGTTTTATTGAAGACTGAAATAGTCTGGCTTAATGATCAATGAGGCTGATGGTCACTATGGATAACCCTGAGTGGTTACCCAGGCTCTTTTGATCGATTCTGTGGGTATTGAAACATGCCTGCGGAGAACATCATGGCCAGCGCAATTCTCACTTCTGCCAAACACGGCGCCTATGTGGCGATCGGTCTTTACCTTGCCATGGTGCTGGTGGTCAGCCTTTCAGCCCAGTCGCAATCCAGCGTTGAAGCACCGATCCAGGTCGCTTATCCCGGCATCCAGTTTGAACACCGTGCGCAAAGCGCGAGCGCTGATCAGGCTGAACTCGCAGGAGTGGTCGGCGCATGAAAGGGCACAGACTTTGGGTCATCGCCTTCCTGGCGTTCATGACCAACGGATCCTCCCTGTTGGGGATCGGACAGGGCTCGGCGGGTTCATTGGCCCGGGCCATCGAAGCCAACCACAACATTGCCCGCAACATCGAAAACGCCAATGCTCAGGGCATGCTGGCCGGCAATCCGCCCATCAGGAGTGAAGGTGTGGTTTTCGGGCCGTTCCAGGTCGATTGCTCGGTGATAGGGATGTGTGGGGTGCTGGCCTGAATCCTCGACACACCGCTGGCCTTTGTAGGAGCCAGCTTGCTGGCGATGGCGTATCAGGCACCACAGCGTCAACTGACACACCATCGCCAGCAAGCTGGCTCCTACAGGGGGTGGTTATTTCTTCATGATTGATGTGAACAGGTCCGACGCCAAAAGCCGCTGTAGCCACGCCTGCAAGCGCAGGTAAGGCGTCTGCCCGAACCACTCGCGATCCACATGTGCAAACTGCCGTACGAACGGCATCAATGCGACATCCGCCAGGCTCGGATGGTCCGCCAGCAAATAGTCCCGTCCTTCCAGCAACTGATCCAGCCTGCGCAGGAACACCTCACCTTCGCTGCGATAAACCTCCATCGGCTGCTCGGGATAACGCTCGGCGTACTTGTAGCGATTCAAGTGCACCTTGAACACCTGATCGTTCTGTTCGATCAGCGGGGCGATGTGTGCCGCCGCATCAGGATCATTCTTGAGCAACCAGTCCTGGGGATCGTTCTGCGCCAGCGCCCAGCGCATGATGTCGAGGCTTTCGTCGATCACCCGGCCATCGGCGTTCAGTACCGGCACCGTGCCTTTGCCCGACAGCGCGAGCATCTCGGCAGGCTTGGCCTTCAGGCTGACTTCGACGATGTCCGCGGCCACCCCCGAATAGTGCAGGGCCATGCGTGCGCGCATGGCGTACGGGCAGCGGCGGAAGGAATACAGCGTGTTCATTTCACCTCCAGGGTGCTCAGGCCGTTGCCCTGGCGGCGGACCTGAATCTGCACCGGAATCCGTTCATGCATTTCCTGTACGTGGGAAATAACCGCGACCTTGCGGCCCTGGGCTTGCAAGCCGTCGAGGGCGTCCATGGCCAGTTGCAGGGATTCCGGATCGAGGCTGCCGAAGCCTTCGTCGATGAACAGCGACTCGATTTTCAGCGTGCTCGACGCCATCGATGCCAGGCCGAGGGCCAGCGCCAGCGATACCAGGAAGGTCTCGCCACCGGACAGCGAATGCACCGAACGCAGTTCGTCGCCCATTTCGGTGTCCATCACCAGCAACCCGAGCATGCTGCCGCCACGCTTGAGGCGATAGCGGCGCACCAGTTGGCGCAATTGCACGTTGGCGTGGTGCACCAGCAGGTCAAGGTTGTAGGCCTGGGCGATCTTGCGGAAGGTGTCGCCGGTGGCGGAGCCGATCAGCGCATTCAAGCGAGCCCAGCGTTGATACTCGCCGTAGGCGTCGGCGATTTGCTGCGCCAGGGCCTGATTGGCGTTCTGCCGGCGCTGGTCCTCGGCCTGTTCGGCGCGCAGTTCGGCGCAATGTTGCTCGCTGGTGGCCGCCAGGTTTTGCAGGTCGACCAGTGCGGCAGCCAGTTGTCCGGCGTCGAGGTTGCCGTTGTGTTGCGCTTGATGATCGAGCAAGCGTTGATCCCGCTCTTGCAGCAACACCCTGGTTTGTTCGATGGCTTTTTCGCTCTGCTGCAATCGTTGACGCAGTTCGCTGAGCTGTTGCTCGCTGACGCTCAACAACTCCTGCAGTCCGCCGTCGTCCAGTTCTGGATGCTGCGCGCGCCAGTCGTCGATCCTGGCGCTCAGCTCGCGGTCTTCGCTTTCCAGGGCTTGTACGCGTTCCTGTTGCGCCTTGAGTTCGGCGGCCAGTTGCACCAGCTCCGTGCGCACGCTTTGCAGTTCCTGATTGGCCGCTGCTTCGGCAGTGCGTGCCTGCTCGACGGCCTGATCGAGTTGTTGTTGCCATTGTTCGGCGCTGGCGTGTTCGCCCAGCAGTTGCGTCAGTTTTTCCTGGCAAGCCTGTTGCTGTCCTGCCAGCGCGGTGAATTGCTGCTGCGTAGCGTCCAGTTGTTGGGCGCGGGTCTGCTGTTGGTACTGTTCTTTGTCCAGCGTCTGCTGGCGTTGTTGCTGTTCGCCGAGTTCATCGCGCTGCTGGTCGAGTTGTTGCAGACGCTGGGCGATCTGCCGGTCGAGCTGCATGAAAGTCGCGGCGGGTTCGTTGCGCAGCGCTTCCAGGGTCTCGGCGGGCAACAGGGTGCTGAACGTGCTCAGTTCTTCGTCCAGGCGTTGGCGGTCGCTGCTCAACTCCCGTTGCTGGTCGAGCAGCTGTTGTGTCGCCTGTTGGTTCGCCGTTTCGGCGCTGCGCAGTTGCTGCGTCAGGCGCGCAGCGTCCTGTTGCAGGGTGAGCAGGGCGGTTTGCCGTTGTTCGTCCTGGGCAATGCTCTGGTTCAACTGGCGGCTTTGTTGTGCCAGCCAGGCATCGCGTTTGTCCGCATCCTGGACCAACAGTTGAGCGGACAGCGGGTGCGCTTCAAGGCTCGGCGCCAGGCTTTGTTGCTGAGTCGCGAGCTGTTCCTGCTGTCGCAGCAATTCTTTTTGCTGGGCAATCAGGCCGCCGACTTCAGCGCGCAGATCGGTGAGTTTTTCCTTGAGCAGGTCCACGGCTTTCTGGGCATTGGCCTGTTCGCTTTCATCGTGCCGGCCGAGGCTTTGCAGCAAGGCTTCGGGCTGGTGATAAGGGTGGTCCGGGCTGCCGCAAACCGGGCACGGCTGATCGTCCTGCAACTGCGCACGCAGTTCTTCGACGCTGGCACTGCGCGCCAGACGCTGGCGTTCCAGCAAGTCGCGGGTGACCGTCAGGGTCTGTTCGGCGATGGTCAGCTCGGCCTTGGTCTTCACACCGTCCTGGGTCAGGCGATCACGCTCTTGCTGCGCCGCGAGCTGGCGCTGCTGTAGCTCGGCGCCGAGCTTGTCCAGTTCTTGCTGGCTGGCCCAAAGCCGCATCAGTTCTTCAACGGCCCGCAGTTGCTTGCGGGTGTCCTGCAGCAGGCTGCCGAGAATCCGGATCTGCTCGGCCACCGCTTCGGGTTCGGCGCCAGCCTCTTTGTACAGCACCTCGAGGTCATGACGCTGTGTGGTCAGTTCTTCGGCAGCGCGTGCGGCGCTCTGCTCCAGGGTGGCCAGTTCAGCCTGGCCCTTGTTCAAGCGATTACCGATCAGCATCAGTTGTTGCAGACGATCACGGTAGGCGTTCCAGGCATCGCTCAGCGGCGCCAGATGAGTGCTCTGTTCAAGTTCAGCGGCAATCCGTTGCAAGCGTTCGGCGACCTGCTTCTGCTGGTCGAGCAAACCCTGAATCGTGCTTTGCCCCTGAGTGCAGGCCAGTTCTGCCTGCTGCTTGAGGTCGGCGCTGAGGCTCGCATCCTTGACCAGGCGGGCGAGGGTGCTTTGCTCTTCGAAGGCCTGACGCAGCAGTGGCGCGCTGTGGCTGTGTTGGCTCTGGGCCGCGGCCAGTGCCGTTTTCGCCGCGCTCAGGCTGTGTTCGAGCTGAACCTGACGCGCGTTCAGTCCGGTTTGCTGTTGGATATGCTGTTGAATGTGTGCCGCCAGCGGTGTGAGCTGGGCGCTCAGTTCGGTCTTGCGCGCGAACTGGTGCCGTTGCGGGGCCAGTTGCTCCAGACGAGTCAGCTTCAAGCGCTCGCCGGTCAGGCTGTCCCAGTGCTGTTGGGCTGCTTGCAGTTGTTCGGTGGCGCTCTGTTGTGCGTCCTGCAACTGCTGCAAGTCCTTGAGCCAGCTGTGTTGCAACTCCAACTGTTTGAGCTGCGCCTGCCGGGTTTTAAGTTGCTGCTGAGCTTCATTGAAGCGCTCATCGAGCTCGGCCCGGGCTTCAGGCGACAGTGGCGTGACCCCGCTGGCCTGGTCCTGCAACAGCTTGTGGGTCTCGCGCGCGTCCTTGGTCTTGTCGAAGGCCCGACGACCGAGACGCGTATAGAGCGCCGTGTCGGTGAGCTTCTCCAGCAGTTCGCTGCGGTCGTTGTCGTCGGCCTTGAGGAATGCGCTGAACTCGCTTTGGGCCAGCAGCACGGCGCGGGTGAATTGTTCGAAGTTCAGCCCCAGGGCGGCTTCGAGTTGAGTCTTGTATTCGCCTTTCTGGCTGGCGAGCAATTGATCCTGATCGATGTCACGCAAGCTCTGGCGGCTGGCCTGCAGCTTGCCGGCGGCCTTGTCCCGAGCGCGATTGGCTTCCCAGCGGGCGCGGTAACGACGGCCGTCGACACCGACGAAATCCACTTCCGCATAACCTTCGCCCGTGCCGCGACGCAGCAGGGTCCGCGGGTCACCCGTGCCGATTTCGCCGTCGGCGTCCGGCACCTTGGCGTCGCGGCCGGTGTTGTTCAGGCGGGGTACGGCGCCAAACAGCGCCAGGCACAGCGCATCGAGCAGGGTGCTTTTTCCGGCGCCGGTCGGCCCGGTGATGGCGAACAGACCGGCACTGGCCAGGGGTTCGGCG
This sequence comes from Pseudomonas sp. WT-JTC, assembly GCF_056711565.1. Classification (NCBI taxonomy): domain Bacteria; kingdom Pseudomonadati; phylum Pseudomonadota; class Gammaproteobacteria; order Pseudomonadales; family Pseudomonadaceae; genus Pseudomonas; species Pseudomonas sp. WT-JTC. The sequence continues at coordinate 3,803,982 of NZ_CM160042.1, read as the reverse complement.
GTAAAGTCGATCTCAAACGGCCCGGCCAGCGAGGCGAGGTTCTTCAGGCGGATCGCGAGGATTTTCATGGCTGTTCGCTCTCCATCTGCACGTCCTGCAACAGCTCGGCAAAGTCCTTGAGGGTCTGCTCGTCGACCTCGCTGCCATAGTTGTCCTGCCAGGCGCGGCTGAACAGCTCCTGAGGTGTGAGCTGGTCCAGCTCGATCAGTGTGTTGCCATCCTCGACGCCGTTACGGCTGCCGTTGCCGGCGTATTCCGCGGCGATGCGTACCAGGCGCACGGCCTTGCCTTGCAGGGCGGTTTCCACTTGATTGCGCAGGTCTGGCTGCGGTTCATCAAGGCGCACCCGCACTTCCAGCCACGGCTGGCGCTGGATGTCGGCCAACAGATCGATGTTCGGCAGATCTGCCAGTTGCAGCAGGATCTCGCTCAATGGCGCCGGGCCGATGCGTTGCAGGTTGACCGCGCGGGGGATCATTTTCGGCTCGACGCTGACCAGGGTTTCGCCCTCGAGCCGGATGTCGAGAATCTGGTGCTGATAGCTGATCTCGGAGAACGACAGCGGAATCGGCGAGCCGCTGTAGCGGATGCGCTCCTCGCCGTTGACCTTCTGCGGTTTGTGCAAGTGGCCGAGGGCAACGTAACTGATGCTCGGCCCGAACAGGCTGGCGGGCAGCGCTTCGGCATTGCCGATGATCAGGCTGCGCTCGGAGTCTTCCGACACCGAACCGCCTGCCATGTGCGCGTGGCTGATGGCGATCAGCGCCTGGCCTTTCTTGCGCTTTGCGTTCGCCGCCTCGATCAGCCATTCATGGACCTGGCCAATGCCACGCAGGTAGTTGTCGCCCAGATGCGCGCCGGTGACTTCGGCAGGGCGCAGGAACGGCAGCGCCAGGCACCAGGCGACGGTTTTGCCCTTGGCGTCCGGCAGCGGCAACAGCAAGCGCTCGGCATCCAGTTGCCCGTCATCCAGCCACAGCACACGACCGAGGGCATGCGTGCGCAGGCGGCGCATCAACGGCGCGGGCAGTTCGATCCGCGAGCCGGAATCGTGGTTGCCGGCAATCATCACGATGGTCAGCAATGGCTGCTGTTCGTGGGCGCTGACGATGAAGTCGTAGAGGCGTTCCTGGGCTTTGACCGGCGGATTGACCGTGTCGAAGATATCGCCGGCGATCAACAGCACGTCCGGCTGATCGAGCTTCAGTTGACGCAGCAGCCAGTCGAGAAAACAGCCGTGTTCGAAATCGCGATCCTGGCCGTGCAGGTTCTGCCCGAGGTGCCAGTCGGAGGTGTGGAACAAGCGCAAGGGCAACTCCGCTAAATAAAAAGGTGATGGTCGCAGGAAAAATGGAGGCGACGAAAGGGGGGAGAGTTTACTGACAAACGACCAAGGTTGCTGAACGCCTTGATTGAGTGCAGCTACGGATCTCGATGAAAAAATCCTACGAACGGTCATGCCTACCTGTCAGTTATGACAGTTCCCACTATGGTGGGCAGGGTGTTTAATCGACCCTGCGCATGGAGCCTTGCAGAGCGGCAGCGACGCAATTTATGAGTTTCAGCCTGAAGGGAAAATAGTGTCGCCTCAAAAACGCTGAAGTTGTGTTGTTCACATGTGATCTCAATGGAATCGAACCTCGCATTCATCCAGCCTCAGTGGAGAAACGTCATGTCAAACAGTCATCCGAGTACCATCAGCCGAATCAACACGCCGCGTCATGGCCACGTGTTTTCCCCCGCATCCCGGGCGTACTTTGCCTGGCAGGCAGGCGAGTTGGATGAAGGGGCTTTGAACCAGCGCGAGTCCGGCAAGTTTTTTCCCGAAACTTCCGCCGACGTGGCTGATGCATACGCCAAAGAGGACGTGGCCAATTTTGCGCCGCCTCCTGACGGCAAAATTGCCAGCGCCAATCAAGCCACCGGCCAAAAACTGGATCAGCCGGGTAGCCACTGGCAAAAACATGAAGTGCGAAGCGGCGAAACACTGGATGTCTCTTGGCATTTCACCGCCAACCACGTTACCCGTCGCTGGAACTACTTCATTACCAAGGCTGATTGGGATAGCAGCAGAGCGCTGGCGCGCGATCAATTTGATGCCGAGCCTTTCTATACGGTGCAGTTGAATCTGAAGCCCTATTGGGAACACTCAAACGACATGAAGCCGCCGTCGCCCACCATCCATGGGGTCCCGCTGCCAAAACGAGAGGGGTATCACGTGTTGTTGGCTGTCTGGGAGGTCGCCGATACCGGAAATGCGTTCTATCACGTAGTGGACCTGGATTTTGTGTCGTCTGGAGGAGGCGAGCGTCCGACCACGCCGACCGGTTTGAAGGCCAGTGATATCACTGACAAGCAGGTGGTATTGACGTGGAATGCTGCAACGGGGGCTTCTCCTATCGCGTTTTACCGTATTACGCGCAACGGGACCGCTACAGTCGATGTCGCGGCACCACAACTGACCTGGATCGACCATGCCGTGATGCCTGACACCGTCTACAGCTATTTTATTAGCGCAGTCGACGAGACAGGCAATGTTTCACGTCCAAGTCCGGCTATCGAGGTGCGTACGTTGCCAGAGGAGGGTGAGGTCGGGGCGCCGAGCGCTCCGGCGAACCTGCACAGCATGGGCCAGACAGAGCGCAGTATCAGCTTGATGTGGGGGGCCTCCTCAGGCCCGGTGGCAATAACGAACTACCTGATTTTTCGCGACGGCCAGGAGGTCAAGCGCGTAGGTGCAGATCAGACTTCGTTTGAGGACACGGACCTGACGTCAGGGACCGAGTACCGTTATTTTGTGAGGGCGCTCGACCTGAACGGCAAGCTGTCATCATCAAGTAATGTCCTGAGCGTCAGCACACAAGGTGATGGTGGGGCATATCCGGCGTGGAAGTTGAATACTCAGTATGCAAAAAACGCGTTGGTGAGCCACGCCGGGCAGAACTGGTCCTGCATTCAGGCACATACGTCATATGTTGAGGATTGGGCACCTGGGGCAGGCGACAATGTGCTTTGGGCCAAGCATGTCTGATCCGTTGAACAGGCCATCGTGAGTGGCTGAAAAGGGCTGAAAGATCGCAGCCTTCGATGGCTCCTGAGGGTGTACATCCACCTGATGCAGGCGCTTTCGAAGGTTGCGATCATTTGATTCTACTTGGGATAAAGCGGCGGCAACCCAGTGTCGCCGACCGGATCCTGAACCCGTTCGGCAATCGGGATCGCCTTGATCGCCCGCCACAATTCATCACCTTGCCAATACTGGCCGGTTTCGCTGTAAAGCGCGCCGTTCAGGCCGTCGAGGGCGTTGGACAGCGGCACGAAGCGGGCGGCCATGTCGGCCAGGGTTTCCGGTTGTTGGCGGGCCCAGGCGTCGAGGGCCTGGCGGGTGGCGTGGGAGTCGTTGGCCTGGCAGGCGCGCTTGAGGTCGTCTAGGACGGTGCGCGGGCTTGGCCCGGTTTGAGCGGCACGCATCACCGCCGGTTGCCAGCGGCCACGCCACCAGAGGCCGAAGCCGAGCAGGGTGGTGCAGGCCAGAATCAAGGTGCTGAGCTTCCAGCGCCAGAGCGCTTGGCTGTCGGCGCTGGCATCGATCGCTGAGGTGCCGGCCGGGGTGTCGACCACCAGGTTCGGATTGGCCGCCACGTGCAGCGTGCGAGCGGGCAGGCTGCTGTGCTCCAGATGGTCTTCGAAGGTGTTCCACCACACCACGTCGACGGTGGGCAGCTCGATGGCGCCGGTCCGTGTCGGCACCAGGGCCTCGCGGTCTTCACGACTGCCGACCAGGCCGCGTTCGCTGTTCTGATTGCCGAGCACTGGTTGATCCGGGTAGCGGCGCAGACCGCCGACATCGGTGCCGGGCAGCGGTGGTAGCTGGGTGCTGGACAAGCCTTCGGCCTTCACCGTCAGGCTGCGGGTCAATGAATCGCCCACCTGGGCATGATCCGGCTCCGGGTTCCAGCTATCGCTCAGGGTCAGGCTGCGCGCAGGCAGCCAGGGGGCATCGGCCGGATAGGTGATGGGTTTGGCCTTGACCGTCAACAGCAGTTCGGCCGAGGTCACGCGCATCAGCTTGCCGGATTTCGGCCCCTGGGCCGCGTCCTGTACCGGTTGTGCATCGACCAGCGCAGCGTTGAAGACCTGCGCCGGAATGATCAGTTCGCCACTGTGTTGCGGGTAGATCGCGTAGCGCATTTCAATTACGCCATGGCGCAGGCCGTCGATGTCTTTTTCGTAGGTGCGTGAGTCGCCCAATTGTTCGATACGGGCATCAGATATCTGCAAGGGTGGCAGGCTGCTGTCGTCGTACAGCGACACCGAATGGTAGATGCGCAGGGTCAGGATCGCCTGGGCCTGAACGTACACGCTGGTTTGATCGAGGCTGGCGTCAATGAACACCGCGGCCCGTTTGTTCGGGTTGTCCGGTGTTTCGCTCTCGACCACTTGCAGGGTGATCGGCTGGCTCTGCAGTTCGCCCAGTTGCAGTGGCGGAATCACCACGCTGCCGTTTTGCCGGGGCAGGAGGGTGACGATCCAGCGTGTGGTGGCCCGGTTTTCACCGCTAAGGGTGTTCAACTGGTTGACCTGGCGTGTGCCGCGCACTTCGAACAACGGCTCCAGCGGTGTCATGTCGGGTTTGCCGAACTGTGTCACGTCGGTGGATTCCAGGGTCAGCTCGACCGTCTCGCCCGAGCTCAGGCGACTGCGGTCCACACTGGCGACCAGCTCTGCTGCCTGCGCCTGAACGGTGCAGAACAACAGGCCATGCAGCAGCGCGAGCAATATAACGGTGAAGCGGGTCATCGAGTTTTTTCCTGATCCTGATGTTGTTGCTGTTCGTACCAGAATTTGCGCCGCAGCAGCTCACCGGGGTCATCCGGGATCTGCCGCAACCACTGCTCCAGCGCCTGACGCTGTTCACCTTCGATGCTGTCGGTGGCCGGGCGCAAGGGCGGCGTCGTGTGTTGCTCGTCACCCAATTCACTGCCTGGAACTTCGTTGGTTCCGGGCTTGCGTGGCGACGTGGGCGGATGCCTGGTGTCGGCGCCAGTCTGCGGTTCTTGCGCCTGCGGCTCGCCGCCGTCCGAAGGCTGCGTCGTGGCGCCGGGCGGTGTTTGCTGCTCAGTGGCCTGGGGCTCCTCGCTGGTGGCCGGCTCCGGGGTGGGCGGGCTGTTTTTTTGCTTGATCAACTCTTCCACCAGCGTCTTGTTGGTCAGTGCCGGGCGCAAATCCGGTTGGCGTTCCAGCGCCTGTTCGTAGGCGTCCAGGGCAGCCTCCAGCGCACCACTTTTGGCCAGGGCGTTGCCCCGATTGTAGTGGGCATGGGCATCGTTGCCTTCGGCAAACCGCTCGGCGGCGCCGGCGTAGTCTCCGGCTTCATAGAGCGCCACGCCTTGCCACTGATGGTCTTCGAAGCGCCGCGCGGCCTCGGCCGGACGCTTGAGCTTGAGTAATTGCACGCCTTGTTGATCAGGACGCAGCCACAGGTCTGCGAGGTCGAAGGCATAGCTGGGCTGAGGCAGCGCCAATAGCAGCGGCAGGCAGAGCAGCCAGCCGCGACGTCCCGCGCAGGCCGCGAGCAGCAACAGTGGCAGCAGCAGCCAGTAACCCTGGTCGGCCCAGGTGTCGAGGCGCAGCGTCTGGCCGTCATTGCGCAAGTGACGCGGACCGTCAAGCAGGCCAAGGGCGCGCAGGTCGCTATCGTCCAGGCGGGCGTGGCGATAGCGTCCGTCGAGGTCGCGGGCGAAGCCTTTCAGGCCGGGCTCGTCCAGGCGCGGTACGAGGATCGCGCCTTGTTCGTCCTTGAGGAAACTGCCGTCTTCCTGGGTGATCGGCGAGCCTTCGGCGGTGCCGATGCCGAGCATCAGCCATTGCGTCGATTTGCCTGCCATGGCGCGGCGAATCCCCAGGCGTTCGTCTTCCGTCAGGGACGAGCCAATCAGCAGGATCCGCCCGTCACCGAGCGCACCCTGTTCCAGCAGGGCCAAGGCCTTGACTACCGCCAGGTCGGCGCGATGGCCGGCCTCGGGCATCAATGACGGCTTGAGGGCATCGAGCAGGTTGCGGCTGGTGGACAGGTCATCGGAGAGCGGCACCAGCGTATGCGCGCTGCCGGCGTAGACGACGATCGCAGTCTGGGCATCGCTGCGAACCTGCAGCAGGTCGAACAGCTTGCGCCGGGCCTGCTCCAGGCGATTGGGCGCGACGTCCGTGGCGAGCATTTCCGGGGTCAGTTCAAGAATCACCACCAACGGGTCGGCGGGCTTCTGGCTGGTTTGCTCGACGCGTTCCCAGCTCGGGCCCAGCAGCGCGAGCACGGTCAACAGCCACGCCACGCCAAGCGCGACCCAAGGCAATTTACTGTCGCGACCACTGCCACCGCTGAGCAGTGCTGCGTGAAAGGCTGGAGGCAGAATCATCTGCCAGCGCCCGGCGCGTTTCTTGCGGTGCCAGAGTTGCCAGAGCAACCAGCCAAGCACCGGCAACAACAATAGCCACCAGGGGCGGAACCAGTAGGGCCACAACGCACTCATCGGCGCCTCCGCAGACGCAGGCGTTTGAGACGCTGGCGCCAGTCAGGCAACACTTGGGTTTGCAAAAACAGATCCTTGGTAAACAGGCGTTGCAACGGGTTGTCCGGCCAGAGTACAGGGGCCACCAGCAGCATGCTCAACAACAGAGCCAGCGCCAGAGGCCATTGATACAGAGCCTGGGCCGGACGGGCCTGGGTCGGTTGCTGGGCCACGGGTTCCAGTTGATCGAGGGTTGCCTTGATCGATTGCAGTTGCTTGCCATCGTGGGCGCGGAAATACCGGCCGCCGGTGGCTTCGGCAATGGCTTTCAGGGACGGCTCGTCCAGGTCCAGGCTGGGATTGACGCCGAGAAAGCCGACCGTGCCACTTTGCTCCGGATCGGCACCGATGCCGATCGGATAGATCTTCACATCTTCCTTGCCCGCCAGTCGGGCGGCGGTGAGCGGATCGATTTCACCGGCATTATTGGCCCCGTCGGTGACCAGAATCAGCACGCGGCTCTGCGCCGGACGTTGGCGCAGGCGTTTGAGGGCAAGGCCGATGGCATCGCCGATGGCGGTGTTTTTGCCGGCAATGCCGATGCGTGCCTCATCGAGCCAGACGCGCACGGTGTGGCGGTCGAAGGTCAGTGGCGCTTGCACGTAGGCCTGGCTACCGAACAGGATCAGGCCGACCCGGTCACCTTCGCGGCTTTCGAGAAAGTCTCCGAGCAGATGCTGGACCAGCGAAAGGCGACTGACGTCTTCGTCCTGCCACTGCATGTCGGGAAAATCCATGGAGCCCGAAACGTCCACCGCGATCAGCAGGTCGCGGCCACTGGCGGCGATCGGTAACGGTTCACCCAGCCACTGCGGGCGTGCGGCGGCCATCAGCAGCAGCAGCCACAGCAGAATGAATGGCGACTGTTGGCGCCAGGCCGGCAGATTGGCGCGGGCGCGGCGGCCGGCGAGGCCTTCCAGATCGCTTAGAAAACTGACCTTGAGCGCCGGCTCGCCACTGTCGGCGACCGGCAAGACGAGGCGCATCAGCCACGGCAAGGGCAACAGGGCGAAGATCCACGGCCAGGTGAACTCAAACATGCTTGCGAATCCATGTGTCGACGGCCTGGGTCAGGCCGGCGATGGCCTTGTCATCGAGTTTGCATTCGGGTTTGTAGGCACCTTCCACGAGCACCATCCAGCGAGTCAGGCCGGCTGCCGGGCAGCGGTTGTCAAGGAACGCCAGCCACTTGCGCCCGTTGAGGGTATGGCTCTGGCTGTAGGGATAGTGGTTGCGGCACAGGCGCTTGAGCAAGCCGTTGAGTTGCTGCAGCCAGGCACCGGCCGGCGCACCGTCATACGGCTTGGGCATCAGCGCCAATTCAGCCAGTGCGGCCAAGCGAACCGGGTCCAGCGGCTGTTCGGCACGCACCACGGGGCGTTTGCGAGGAATGAAGCGCCGCAGGCTCCACAGCCCGAAGCCGAGTAGCGGCAGCAACAGCAGCAGTATCCACCAGCCAGGCGCGGGCGGCCAAAAATCGATCGGCGGCGGAGAAATCAGCGGTTGCAGTTGTTCCAGTCCGCTCATCGACCTTTCCCCGGCTTCTGTGGGTTCAGGTACTCGCGCAGTTGCTCGACCATCTCGCTCTGGGTACTCAGGGGCATCAGCAACACGCCCAGCTTCTGCGCGAGCAGCTCCCAACGGGCGATGCGTGCTTCGGCCAGGGCCCGGTAAGTCTGGCGCAGGTCGAAATTCAGCGTGTCGAGCTCCAGTTGCGCACCGCGTTCGGCGAAACGTAAAAGGCCGGCGGCGGGCAGGGCATGATCCAGCGGATCGGACAACGGCAGCAGCAACAGGTCGCAATGGCGAGATAACAGGCTCAGCTGTTGCTCGGCACTTTCCGAAAGGGAGCGTTCGTCGCAGATCACCACCACCAGGCTGCCCGGGCGTGACACTTCGCGGGCGCGGCGCAGGGCGATACCGAAGGCGTCACGGTCCGGCTCGATTTCGCTGTTGAGCGACTGATTGACCCGCACCAGTCGGTTGAGCAGCTGCAGCAGGCTTTGCTTGCTGCGCCGAGGCTTGATTTCGTAGTGCTCATTGTCGCCATACACCAGCCCGCCGACCCGATCGTTGTGGCCCAGGGCTGCCCAACCGATCAGGCTCGCAGCCTGTGCGGCGAGTACGGACTTGAACATCTGGCCCGAGCCGAAAAACAACCGGCGGCTTTGTTCGACCATGATGAAGATCGGCCGCTCGCGTTCTTCGTGGAACAGCTTGGTATGGGGCTCCTGGGTGCGCGCAGTCACGCGCCAGTCGATGGTGCGCACATCGTCGCCGGCCTGATAGACCCGCACCTGGTCGAAGTCGACGCCACGGCCGCGCAATTTGGAGTGGTGCAGGCCAATCAGTGGGCTGCGCTGGCTCGGCGTGGAAAACAGCTGCACTTCGCGCACGCGATGGCGCATCTCGATCAGGTCGGCGAGGCTGACACGGATGCCCGGCTCGGGCGGCAGGCTGACGTTCATCGGGGTCAAGCGACGGCTACGACGTCGAGAATCCGCTGGACGACCCGGTCCTGATCGATGCCAGCGGCTTCGGCTTCAAAGGAAAGAATGATGCGATGGCGCAGCACGTCGAACAGCACGGCCTGGATATCTTCCGGGCTGACGAAATCGCGTCCGGCCAGCCAGGCGTGGGCACGGGCGCAGCGGTCCAGGGCAATCGAACCGCGCGGGCTGGCGCCGTAGGCGATCCACTCGGCCATCTCCGGATCGAACTTGGCCGGGGTACGGGTGGCCATGACCAATTGCACCAGGTATTCCTCCACGGCGTCGGCCATGTACAGGCCGAGGATTTCCTTGCGTGCCGCAAAAATCGTCTGTTGGGTAACCCGACGCTCAGGTTTTGCTTCGCCGTTCAGGGCTTCTCCACGGGCTTGCTGCAGAATCCGGCGCTCGACAGTGGCATCGGGAAAGCCGATTTTCACGTGCATCAGGAACCGGTCAAGCTGGGCTTCGGGCAGCGGATAGGTACCTTCCTGCTCGATGGGGTTTTGCGTGGCCATCACCAGGAACAGCGGCGACAGCTCATAGGTGCTGCGTCCGACACTGACTTGCCGTTCGCCCATGGCTTCGAGCAAGGCCGACTGAACCTTGGCCGGGGCGCGGTTGATTTCGTCCGCCAATACCAGGTTGTGGAAGATAGGCCCTTGCTGGAACACGAAACTGCCGGTTTCCGGGCGGTAGATTTCCGTACCGGTAATGTCGGCCGGCAACAGGTCAGGGGTGAACTGGATGCGGTGGAACTGGGCTTCGATGCCTTCGGCGAGTTCTTTGATGGCCTTGGTCTTGGCCAGGCCAGGAGCGCCCTCGACCAGCATGTGGCCGTCGGCGAGCAGGGCGATGAGCAAGCGCTCGATGAGTTTTTCCTGGCCGAGAATCTGCGTTGAAAGAAAGGTTCGCAGCGCGAGCAGCGCTTCACGATGTTCCATCGATGACTGTTCCTGCAAAAGGGTGGCCGAGGACGTTCGAAATGCGCCAGGGCCGGGGGCGTTACTTTAATCCATCGCGGGGGGTGGCGACTAACGGCATTTTGTGCAAAGTGCGGGGAATGACCGGGAGATTTGTTGGATTTATGCAGGGCAACAGTCTTGAGGTGACTGTCAGGACCTCATCGCTGGCAAGCCAGCTCCCACAAATATTGGCGGTGTGCATGCAATCTGTGCAACACATCGGTCACTGTGGGAGCTGGCTTGCCAGCGACAGGGCCGGTTCAGACACTCTCAAATCTGGCTGATGAAGGTCCCGGTACCGTCAAGGATGTTCTTCAGGGTTTCCTCAACTTCAGCCAGATCAACCATGGCCGGGTTAAAAGTGATCTCCAGCACATCATCCCCATTCAGCGCATCGGCATCGGCCGCCGCAATTTCGATTTTCAGCAGTGCAGGGCCGAGCGTGACCTTCACGCCTTCAAGGGTCGAGGGTTCGCCGTCGAGGGTGATTTCCAGTTCGTCTTCATCCGGGTAGCGGCTCATCAGGAACATTTCGCCCTTGTCGCTGTGGCAGCACAGCATGGCCATGTTGTCTTCTTCTTCGTCGCACGGGTTGACGATCAAGAGGGCGGTGGTCATTTGCATGGGGAGGGATCCTGGCTCGACGAGCATTGTGAATATGGACAAAGGGCAATTCTGCCAGTCTTTGGAGAACTCTGCTCGGCCTCCCTGGTCGCGCTGTGATGCCACCAAGGCAGGGACAAACGTGCCCGGTGGTTCGTTACGTGAAAAATCCACCCATTTTCGAACGCGCGGGACGTGCGACCAATCGTCGGCACTGTAATTTCTGACAGTAGCAAGTCCTCGGGTTTTAGCTTTAGCTGTAATCCGGGAAAGGTAGTCATTAGTTTGTACGGATTAACTTTAGGTCAAATCGGAAGTGTTCAGAAATTGCCAGCGATACTAATTGGAAGATATCACCATGAAATCGATGAGCAAATGGCTGGGATCTGTACTCTTTGTGCTTGCTTCCTCGCCTTTGTCGTTGTTTGCGGCCGTGCGGGATTATTCGCATTTTATCATTTTAGTCAAAGAGGATGCGTTTCTGTCTGACACGCAGAAAAGTGCTCTCGATAGTCACTCGTCATTAAACGAACTTAAAAAACTCGCGCCACAGATTAGGCCGTTGGTGCCGGTTTCCGAAGTGCGGACCAAGGAAGAGTTACAGGCGCTGCAGCGGCATAGACTGAATCGCTACTTCATGGTGGATACCCGTACCATGACTAAAGCGCAGGCTGAAACATTACTCCTGCAATTGAAGAAAATCCCTTTAGTGGAGAAGGCAGAATTTGAACCAAAGGTAGATGGTATGCATGACGATAATGGTGCCCCAATTGCGAGTGTAATGAGCAAGAACATTCCGGATTACACGGGGCGGCAAAATTATCTTCAAGGGGGAAATGCAGTAACCCCCTATAAAATTGGCGGCGTGAACGCAGTTGAAGCCTGGAAGATTTCAGGGGGGAAGGGGCAGGAAGTGCAGGTGATCTCTGCAGAGGTAGATCATTGGTCGTATGATCATGTTGATTTGCCAAAACCTTATCTGGAAGTTGATGCAGGGGCCAAAACTGGCTCCCATGATACTTCCAGCGCTGGAATTATTGCTTCGCAGGAAAATGGTTTCGGCACTACCGGCATTGTTCCGTACTCCAGGCTGGGTTATTTGCAATGGGGCACGGACAGGCTGCTCCAGTTGGCTGATAAATTGAATGAGGGCGATGTAGTGCAGATTGGTGTACACATCAACAGTACGCCTCTCAATGGAGTCGGATGTACAGTGAACTGTTTCATGCCGATCGAAAGAAATACGACGGTACGTGATATTATTTCTTATCTTGTTGAAGAGAAGGGCGTTCATGTAGTGCTGGCTGCGGGTAATGGCAACATTGATTTGGATCATCCATTTTTTAATGGTTATTATGATCGAAATGTTTTCGATACTGGTGCGATTTATGCGGGTGCTGTTGATCCGGAGACCGGCATCAGAGCGAGCTTTTCCGAGTATGGAAGTCGCGTCGATTTATTTAGTTGGGGGCGCAACGTCACCACTACAACATGGAGTGCGAGCAATCCCACTATGGGGTATACCCATACTTTTAGCGGCACGTCGTCGTCCAACCCAATCATTGCGGGGGTGCTTGCCTCTGTACAAGGCGTGGCTCGTGCGAACGGAATAGGCAATATTCCACCCAAGGTTTTACGTCAACTCCTCGTCGAAACGGGCTACCCGCAGATCAACGGCAATCGCACGGAAATCGGGGTTCAACCCGATTTGGATGCCGCTATCAAAAAAATGTTGGCAGACGCAGCCGATAAGCCGCCTACAGGACGCCTTGCCCTGCCTGAGGAGGTGAAGTCGGGGGGAACGCTCAGCGCACATGTTTATGCTGAGTCACCCTCAAACAAACCACTGAATTATCATTGGAACGCAACCGGATTCATACCACCGACAGGCAGTACGATATCCATGTCTTTCACGGCCCCAACAGTGACCGCGGATACCCGTACTGCCATTTCCGTAGAAGTTTCCGATGGCTTGCATACCCTTGAACTCACAGAGAATTTAACCGTTAAAGCACCTGTCGAGGGCGGTAATTGCGGCGAACTGCCGGCATGGGATGCCAGCAAGGTATATGCAGTCTACGCAGAGGCCGTGGCGTACAAGGGGAAAATGTACAAGCAGAACTTCTACAACGTTAATAAACAACCGGACGTCAACTCGGCTGATTATGGCAAGGAGTGGCATACAGGTGTGGCTTGTCCACAGTAGGCGCGCAATGTTGGTTATTTGTTTAACGGTCGGGGGTGTACATAAGGAAGAGTAACCCCGACTCCCGGTTTTGATCGACCCATCACTCTGCTTGCCGAAGGCCGTATTGCTGTTCATGCGCGATCTGGCCAGACCCATCGAAAACGCCTCGAGGCTCAGCGCCTCCATTTCTCGCGAATGCCTGCTCGACGAGTGACGGGCATCTGTCGTGAACAAAGGAAGTGTTGTCGGTCATTTCTGGTACTGACGTACCGCAAAACCGGACGGAAACCCGTCATTTTCCTGTGCGGATGCTAGTGTTGTTCGATGCGCATGCCTTGAGCTGCGTGCCGATGACCGAATATGTCGCAGCACCGCAAGCATGGGCCTTGCCGCACTCGTTAAGCTGCGCAACGGATGAGCACCCGTAAAGACATTGCGCTGCACGCAGCCCAGTCGTTTTTGCAGATGCCCATTCACGGAAGGTGAATGTGACCTGAGTGTCTCGTCCAGCTTCACCCACCTGTCGCCCTGTTTCCTCTGCCCGAGAATCAGGAACAGGGTGACGGGTAGCCCCGAAAAGGGGTTTTGCACGCGACGCTTTCATCAATAACAAGCCCAAGCGGAGTACCACAGATGGCGTTCTTCACCGCAGCCAGCAAAGCCGACTTCCAGCACCAACTGCAAGCGGCACTGGCGCAGCACATCAGTGAACAGGCACTGCCACAAGTGGCGCTGTTCGCTGAACAATTCTTCGGCATCATTTCCCTTGACGAGCTGACCCAGCGTCGGTTGTCCGACCTTGCTGGCTGCACCCTTTCTGCATGGCGCCTGCTTGAGCGCTTCGATCACGCGCAACCGCAAGTGCGCGTCTTCAACCCCGATTACGAGCGCCACGGCTGGCAGTCGACCCACACGGCGGTCGAAGTGCTGCACCACGACCTGCCATTCCTGGTGGACTCGGTGCGTACCGAGCTCAATCGCCGCGGCTACAGCATCCATACCCTGCAAACCACCGTGCTCAGCGTGCGTCGTGGCAGCAAGGGCGAGCTGTTGGAAATCCTGCCGAAGGGCACCCAGGGCGACGATATTCAGCAAGAGTCGCTGATGTACCTGGAAATCGACCGCTGCGCCAACACCGCCGAGCTCAATGTCCTGAGCAAAGAGCTGGAGCAGGTGCTCGGTGAAGTGCGCGTTGCCGTCGGCGATTTCGAGCCGATGAAGGCCAAGGTCCAGGACATCCTGACCAAGCTGGACAACAGCCAGTTCGCCGTCGATGCCGACGAGAAGAGCGAAATCAAGAGTTTCCTGGAATGGCTGGTGGGTAACCACTTCACCTTCCTCGGCTACGAAGAGTTCGTGGTCAGCGACGAAGCCGATGGCGGCCACATCGTCTACGACAAGGATTCCTTCCTTGGCCTGACCAAACTGCTGCGTGCCGGCCTGACCTACGATGACCTGCGCATCGAAGACTACGCCGTGAACTACCTGCGCGAACCGACCCTGTTGTCGTTCGCCAAGGCCGCGCACCCAAGCCGTGTACACCGTCCGGCTTACCCGGATTACGTGTCGATCCGCGAAATCGATGCCAACGGCAAGGTCATCAAGGAATGCCGTTTCATGGGCCTGTACACCTCGTCGGTGTATGGCGAGAGCGTGCGGGTGATCCCGTACATCCGCCGCAAGGTCGAGGAAATCGAACGCCGTTCCGGCTTCCAGGCCAAGGCTCACCTGGGCAAGGAACTGGCGCAGGTACTCGAAGTGCTGCCGCGCGACGATCTGTTCCAGACCCCGGTGGACGAGCTGTTCAGCACCGTGATGTCGATCGTGCAGATCCAGGAACGCAACAAGATTCGCGTGTTCCTGCGCAAAGACCCGTACGGCCGTTTCTGCTACTGCCTGGCCTACGTGCCGCGTGACATCTATTCCACCGAAGTGCGGCAGAAGATCCAGCAAGTACTGATGGATCGCCTGAAAGCGACCGATTGCGAGTTCTGGACCTTCTTCTCCGAGTCCGTGCTGGCCCGCGTGCAGTTGATCCTGCGAGTCGACCCGAAAAACCGCCTCGACATCGACCCGCTGCTGCTGGAAAAGGAAGTGGTGCAGGCCTGCCGCAGCTGGCAGGACGATTACGCCGCCCTGACCATCGAAAGCTTCGGCGAAGCCCACGGCACCAACGTGCTGGCCGACTTCCCGAAAGGCTTCCCGGCCGGTTATCGCGAACGTTTCGCAGCCCACTCGGCTGTGGTCGACATGCAGCACCTGCTGAGCCTGAACGAAAAAAATCCGCTGGTGATGAGCTTCTACCAGCCGCTGGGCCAGGTTTCCGGCCAGCGCATGCTGCACTGCAAGCTGTATCACGCCGATACCCCGCTGGCGTTGTCCGACGTCCTGCCGATCCTGGAAAACCTTGGCCTGCGCGTGCTGGGTGAGTTCCCGTATCGCCTGCGTCACAACAGTGGCCGCGAGTTCTGGATTCACGACTTCGCGTTCACCGCCGCCGAGGGCCTGGAACTCGACATCCAGCAGCTCAACGACACGCTGCAGGACGCATTTGTCCACATCGTGCGTGGCGAAGCCGAGAACGACGGGTTCAACCGTCTGGTACTGACCGCCGGCCTGCCATGGCGCGACGTGGCGCTGCTGCGCGCCTACGCCCGCTACATGAAGCAGATTCGCCTGGGCTTCGACCTGGGCTACATCGCCAGCACCCTGAACAACCACACCGACATCGCCCGCGAGCTGACGCGGTTGTTCAAGACCCGCTTCTACCTGGCGCGCAAACTGTCCGGCGATGATCTGGAAGACAAGCAGCAACGCCTGGAGCAAGCGATTCACAGCGCCCTGGACGACGTTCAGGTACTGAACGAAGACCGCATCCTGCGTCGCTACCTGGACCTGATCAAGGCCACCCTGCGCACCAACTTCTACCAGACCGATGCCAACGGCCATAACAAGTCGTACTTCAGCTTCAAGTTCAACCCGCACTTGATTCCCGAGCTGCCGAAGCCGGTACCGAAGTTCGAAATCTTCGTGTACTCGCCGCGCGTCGAAGGCGTGCACCTGCGCTTCGGCAACGTTGCTCGTGGCGGCCTGCGCTGGTCCGACCGTGAAGAAGACTTCCGTACCGAAGTCCTGGGCCTGGTAAAAGCCCAGCAAGTGAAGAACTCGGTCATCGTGCCGGTGGGCGCGAAGGGCGGCTTCCTGCCGCGTCGCCTGCCACTGGGCGGCAGCCGTGACGAGATCGCGGCCGAGGGCATCGCCTGCTACCGCATCTTCATCTCGGGCCTGCTGGACATCACCGACAACCTGAAAGACGGCGCCCTGGTGCCGCCGGCCAACGTCGTGCGTCATGACGACGATGACCCGTACCTGGTAGTGGCCGCGGACAAAGGCACTGCGACCTTCTCCGACATCGCCAACGGCATCGCCATCGACTACGGCTTCTGGCTGGGTGATGCGTTCGCGTCCGGCGGTTCGGCCGGTTACGACCACAAGAAAATGGGCATCACCGCCAAAGGCGCGTGGGTCGGCGTACAGCGCCACTTCCGCGAGCGCGGCATCAATGTCCAGGAAGACAGCATCACCGTGGTCGGTGTCGGCGACATGGCCGGTGACGTGTTCGGTAACGGCTTGCTGATGTCCGACAAGCTGCAACTGGTCGCGGCGTTCAACCACCTGCACATTTTCATCGACCCGAATCCGGATCCGGCATCGAGCTTCGCCGAGCGTCAGCGCATGTTCGACCTGCCGCGTTCGGCCTGGTCTGACTACGACACCAGCATCATGTCCGAAGGCGGCGGCATCTTCTCGCGCAGCGCGAAGAGCATCGCGATTTCCCCGCAGATGCAAGAGCGCTTCGACATCGAGGCCGACAAGCTGACCCCGACCGAACTGCTGAACGCCTTGCTCAAGGCGCCGGTGGATCTGCTGTGGAACGGCGGTATCGGTACTTACGTCAAAGCCAGCAGCGAAAGCCACGCCGATGTCGGCGACAAGGCCAACGATGCACTGCGCGTGAACGGCAACGAACTGCGCTGCAAAGTGGTGGGCGAGGGCGGTAACCTCGGCATGACCCAACTGGGTCGTGTGGAGTTCGGCCTCAATGGCGGCGGTTCCAACACCGACTTCATCGACAACGCCGGTGGCGTGGACTGCTCCGACCACGAAGTGAACATCAAGATCCTGCTCAACGAAGTGGTTCAGGCCGGCGACATGACCGCCAAGCAGCGCAACGAGTTGCTGGCGAGCATGACCGACGAAGTCGGTGGCCTGGTGTTGGGCAACAACTACAAGCAGACTCAGGCCCTGTCCCTGGCAGCCCGTCGTGCCCTGCCGCGGATTGCCGAATACAAGCGCCTGATGAACGACCTGGAAGGTCGTGGCAAGCTGGATCGTGCCATCGAGTTCCTGCCGGCTGAAGATGCGATCAACGAGCGTATCGCTGAAGGCCATGGCCTGACCCGTCCCGAGCTGTCGGTGCTGATCTCGTACAGCAAGATCGACCTCAAGGAGCAGTTGCTGGGCTCCCTGGTGCCGGACGACGACTACCTGACCCGCGACATGGAGACCGCTTTCCCGCCGACCCTGGTGAGCAAGTTCTCCGCGGCGATGCGTCGTCACCGCCTGAAGCGCGAAATCGTCAGCACCCAGATCGCCAACGATCTGGTCAACCATATGGGCATCACCTTCGTTCAACGACTCAAAGAGTCGACCGGCATGAGCCCGGCGAACGTGGCTGGCGCTTATGTGATCGTGCGTGACATTTTCCACCTCCCGCACTGGTTCCGTCAGATTGAAAACCTGGACTACAAGGTTTCCGCCGACGTGCAACTGGAGCTGATGGACGAGCTGATGCGCCTGGGCCGTCGCGCCACGCGCTGGTTCCTGCGTGCCCGTCGCAACGAGCAGAACGCTGCCCGTGACGTCGCGCACTTCGGTCCGCATCTGGCGGCGTTGGGCCTCAAGCTCGACGAATTGCTCAGTGGCGAGATCCGCGAAACCTGGCAGACCCGTTATCAGGCGTACGTCGAAGCCGGTGTGCCGGAGTTGCTGGCGCGCATGGTGGCTGGCACCACGCACCTGTATACGCTGCTGCCGATCATCGAGGCGTCCGACGTGACCGGCCAGGATCCTGCCGACGTGGCCAAGGCGTACTTCGCCGTGGGCAGTGCGCTGGACATCACCTGGTACCTGCAACAGATCAGTGCCCTGCCGGTTGAAAACAACTGGCAGGCCCTGGCCCGTGAAGCGTTCCGTGATGACGTCGACTGGCAGCAACGTGCGATCACCATCTCGGTACTGCAACAGGGTAACGGCACCCTGGACGTCGAAACACGCCTGGAGCTGTGGATGGCGCAGCACGAAGGCATGATCGAGCGCTGGCGTGCCATGCTGGTGGAAATCCGTGCCGCCAGCGGCACCGACTACGCCATGTACGCGGTGGCCAACCGCGAACTGCTGGACCTGGCGTTGAGCGGTCAAGCGGTGGTGCCTGCCGCCGTCGCCGCCGAGCTGGAACCGGCTTGATCAGGCGTTGAATGAAAAAACCCCGCATCGAGAGATGCGGGGTTTTTTTTTGATTTTCTGCTGTCGGGTCGAGCCTGCTCGCGATGGGGCAATCGATATCAATACGTTTTTTTGCCTGATGGACTATTAATCATCGATACATTACTTGTCGGGCTGGTCAATAAATTACTGAGCGATTGATCAAACTTCTGTAGCGCCCTTACTTGCACATTCTGCTGTTCGTTAATGTCTGCAACGATCTCTTCGCTACGTTTAAAGTCCGCCCACACCGGGCTGAGCGCGCGGGCGTCATGCCCTTGTGCGGTACCGATGTAATTGAAGTGGTTGTCATAAAAGTCCGCACTGACATCAGCCTTGATGTCTGAACTGCGCGATGTGATCAATTGGCTGCGGCTGTCGACGATCGCGACCACATCCGGCCTGGCTGCCTTGAGGCTTTGCATGTCCGGATACACCGTGACCGAGCCGAACTGGCGTTGCAACGAGGCCTTGACCCAGTCCACCGCCAGATCGGGCCTGGAAGTGGCGACGTAGGCATCGTGAATCGGCTGAACCAGCAGGCTCTGGCCGAAACCGGTGCCGGCGTTGGCCTGATAATCTTGCAGGTAAGCACGGTTCGCCTGGGTGTTTTGGCTGTAGACAATGCCCAGTGAGACATGGCTGCCGTTGGGAACACTCGTAGCACTGCTGCGGCCAACCGGCTCGGTGAAGAGGCCATTCAATGAGGAGACGGATGAAGGCGCGGTGGGAATCGAGCAACCGGTTATCAAGACAGTCATCGTCAAGGTACTGGCAAGTGCAAGTTTCATGGTGTTTCTCCAGTGAAACAACTTGAGTTTGAAATTGAAGTTGCCGGTGCTGTGCCGGCGGTGACTCAAGACTAAACCCTGGATGGTTTATTTAAATAGCCAATATCCGAACTTGTCCGGAGGCCAATAGTTTTGTTTGGTTTAAAATTGTTCGGTTAATTGCATCGGGAAATAAAAAGGCCCGATTCAATGATTCGGGCCTTTTTATTTATGGACATACGTTCAGCCATCAGTTTTCCAATGGGATCAGCACTTGCTCGTCCGGCGACAGCACCATGAACACCAACAACCTGGCAGGTTTGGTGGCGCTGGCGTTTTTCGAAACCAGGTGCTCCGAGCCGGCAGGCTCGTACCAATACTGACCTGCCTTGTAGGTGACCGCTTTTTCACCTTTTACCTGGGACGTGATTGCACCTGAAAGAACGTAGGCCATGGCCGTGCCCTCGTGCTTGTGAGCGATGGACGACTGGCCGGGCTTGTAGTCGACTTCGATCATCAAGGCTTTTTTGCCCGGGACGTTTTTCAACATCTGGTCCTGCAGCACCGTGACCTTTTCCGAAGGGTCGTGGGCAAATGCCGAAGCGGAAGCGGTCAGGGTCAGGGCAACAAGGGAAGCGGCACAGAAGCGTAAAACGTTCATGTTCATTACCTGCGTTGGATGAGTTGTCAGGGACAAATCTAGTCCGCAGCGGGTGACAAACAAACAGCCAATATTCGGGAAGGCCAGGGGACCAATGCAGGAGCGAGCTCGCTCGCGATGGACGCGAAAACGCCGCGTGCAGCCAGCAAGCACGCGTTATCGTTGACGACCATCGCGAGCGGACTCGCTCCTGCAGAGGGAAGGGGCAATCAGGTGGGAACCCTGTAGGAGCGAGCTTGCTCGCGATGTATTCAGAAACGCCGCGTTTCATCAGCAAGCACGCGTTATCGTTGACGACCATCGCGAGCGAGCTCGCTCCTACAGGGGGGCTTAGCGGATCGGAAAGCTGTTGAAGTCGACGGCGTTGGCCAATTGGCAATCGATCAAATCGATGAAGCCTTGAGCCTGGGGACTGTTGAAATGCGATCGCATGGCCTCTTCCGACTGCCAGTGGGCGCTGACTGTCCAGCGATTGCTGTCCTCGGGGCAGCGGTCGACCATATAGGATTCGCACCCTGGTAGTTCGCGCAGGTTTTCGACGATCTTTTGCAATTGCTTGCCCAGTTCGTCCGAGCGGCCGGCGACGGCCTGCACCTCTACGGTATTGATCGCTTTGTTGAACATTGCTCACACTCCTGAATCAGGCCGGACGTATCCTGCTCATTGAGGGATAACGCCTATGCAGGATAGGCCTGCCCCCCGGGACCACCAATAGCCAATCGCCGGATAAAGCCGCAGTCCAATCTGTCAGGCAACTTGTTGCAAAATATCCCGCAAACGATCCAGGGCGATGTCGATGTCCAGGGTTTCAATGGCGCCGAAACCGAGGAAAAACCCGGCCTGCGGGGCTTGCTGATAGAAAAAGCTGTCGATGGCATAGAGCCCGACTTCGACTTTTTTCGCCAGTTCGATCACCAATGGAATATCCATCGGCACTCTGCACATCACCACCATGTGAAAGCCGGCCATGGTCGGTACCGCTTCAAGCCACGGCGATAGATCACCGGCCATGCGTGCCAGGATTCGTTCGCGTCGCCCGGCGTAAATCGTGTGGCAGCGCCGGATGTGCTTGAGCAGGCAGCCTTCGGCGATGAACTTGGCCAGCGCCCATTGGGGCAGGGTGGAGGTGTGCAGGTCAGTGAGCTGCTTGGCGCGCACCACCGCATCGAGAATGGCCGGCGGCAGGATCGCGTAGCCCAGCCGCAGTTCCGGCAACAGGGTTTTCGAGAAGGTCCCGACGTAGGCGACAATCCCGCGCTCATCCATGCTTTGCAGCGAGTCCGTCGGACGCCCTTCGTAGCGGAATTCGCTGTCGTAGTCGTCCTCGATGATGATCGCGCCCAGTTCATGGGCCCTGGCCAGCAGCGCAACACGGCGCTCCTGGCTCATCGGCATGCCCAGCGGGAACTGGTGGGAAGGGGTGACGTAAATCAGCCGTGTCCCAAGGGGGATCCTGTCCACCTGGATGCCCTCGGCGTCCACTGGCACTCCGATCACCGTAGCGCCGTGGGTACCGAACAGCAGGCGTGCCGGCGGATAACCGGGATCTTCCATGGCGACGATGCTGCCCGGGCGAGTCAGCACCCGGGAAATCAGGTCCAGGGCCTGCTGCGCGCCGTTGCACACCACCACGTCTTCGTCCTGGCAGTTGACCCCGCGAGAGAACGCGATATGCCGGGCGATGGCATTGCGCAGGGCCGGCAAACCCTCCGGCAGGCTGTAGAAGCCCTTGGACGCGGCGATCTGGCGCAAGGCGTGGGAAGTGCAACGCCGCCAGTCGTCCTGGGGAAACTGGCCCTTGCTGGTGGCGCCGCCGATAAAGTCGTAGCGCAGCGAGCCTTCCAGTGTCGGGTGACGCAGAAACACCGGCAGATTGCGCCAGGATTCGATCACCTCGTAACCGGCCAGCTCCGAAGGGTTCTGCTTGCGCTCGACTTTCGACACCCGCGCGTTGACGTAGGTGCCTTTGCCAATCACCCCGGTGAGGAAGTTTTCGTAGGTGAGCTGGGCGTAGGTATCGGAAATGGTCTTGCGCGAAATGCCCAGCTGTTCGGCCAGCAAGCGGCTCGGTGGAAGTTGCGTCCCTGCTGCCAGACGACCGGATTCAATGGCGCTGCGCAGTTGGTTATACAACTGGCCCGCCAGATCCTTGCGGCCGTTGATGACAACATGTAGTTCCATACCGGCAAGGCTCCTTGGGTGAACGAGGCAAAGACTGTGCGCCAGATTACGCGCATGAGCCGCCACGCAGAAGTTGCGTGGCGCAAAAACCGCCAATTGGCGTGCTTTTCGCTGGTCCACGGATTTTTCGCCGAATTGGATCTGTAACGTTGCTGTGCCAACCCCTACCTTGGACAAACCTGTCCGATCCATGAGGCCGCTCCATGACCCCCCGTCTGGATTACTACAGCGCTTCCCCCAAAGCGATGAAAGCCATGATCGCCATGGAGGCCCTGACCAGCAGTTTGAGCATCGAACCGGCGCTGCTGCACCTGATCAAGATTCGTGCTTCGCAGCTCAACGGCTGTGCGTTCTGCACCGACATGCACTCGGTGGATGCAAGGCGCCTGGGCGAGAGCGACCGGCGTCTTTATTCCATTGTGGTCTGGCGCGACAGCAATTTTTTCAATCCGCGGGAAAGAGCCGCGCTGGCCTGGACCGAGGCGGTCACCTTGCTCTCCGAAAGCCATGTGCCGGACGATGTCTACGCCCAGGCCCGGGAGCAGTTCAATGAAAGCGAAATGGTCGACTTGACCATCGCCGTCACCACCATCAACAGCTGGAATCGCCTGGCGGTGAGCTTTCGCCAGACACCCAGCGCCTGAGTCCTTGTCACAGCAGGTTCATGAACGATCCGCAGGATAGAGCTGTCAGTGTCAGATCGACAGGGAGTCTTCGATGTCATTCATGGAAATCAGCGCCCACCAGGGGGCTGTCGAGTATCGCGTAGCCATCGATAAAAAACCGTCCTGGCGTCAGTTGGCAGCGGCTATCGACCCTGAACTGGCGCAGTGTTTCATCGTCAGCGTCCGTTGCGGTTGCTTCATGCAGGCCGCCCGCAGTCTCAACTTCAAGGCCACCCGCCTGCGCAGGCAACTGGTGCAGCTGGAGACGCAGCTCCAGTGCTCGCTGTTCAATCATTCAGACAATGGTTTGAGCCTCAGTCGCGATGGCTTGCGCCTGCGCGCACAATTGATCGCCCTGGCCCATGAGCGCAATTTGCCGGTGATCGAACAGCCGTTGATTCGGCTGGCCGTGGCGGATTCGATCCTGCATGACATTCTCGGACGTGACCTGGTGGCAATGCTGCGGCGCAATGCCAGCGTGCGGCTGGACATCATCACGCTCGACAGTGAATTGTCATTGCAAGCGGTCAGCGCCGACGTGGTGGTGTGGCTGGGCGAGACCGGATCGCCATTACCGGGGCCGAGCTTTGCCACCACTGAACCACGACTGCTGGCGCGACTGGATTACCTGCCGCACATTGCCAAGCGCTACTCGCGGGTCGCTTCCAGGCCGGATTGCCTGGATGACCTGGCCGATTTTCTCCTGGTGCAATGGCGGCAGGACTGCCAGGTTGAAAGCTTCCGGCCGTGGAATGCGCTGGTCGATCAGCGCCTGGCCGGAGCGGTGCAGTTGCAATCCTACGAATTGATGCTGGAGATGGTCCGTTGCAGTGCCTGCATCGGGCTGCTGCCGCACTACATGAGCCACTTCGACCGCGGGCTGATTGCCTTGCCGGGCCTGTTTGACCAGTCGATGCAGCGCCAGGTGTGGATGGCGGTCAACGTCCATTCCGAGCACGACGCGCAGGTACGGATGCTCGTCGAGTTGATTGAAAACACCTTCAGCGAGCGCCGGGAGTGGTTCGAAAGCTGAGCACGATCCCACATTGGTTCTCGCCACACCCGAAGGTAGCGTTATAGAGTGAACGGCCATGTCTGCTTCAAGGATGATCCACCCATGCCAGCCACTGAACCCGTCATCACCCTCGAGCGCTACAACGAGTCCCACATCGAAGGCATCACGGCGCTGTACAACGACCCGCAGATCGCCCGGCAGACCCTGCAAATGCCGTTTCAGTCCACCGAACTCTGGCGCAGTCGCCTGGCGCTGGATAACGAGCGCCTGGTGAAACTGGTGGCCCTGCATCAAGGCACGGTCATCGGCAACATCGGCCTGGAGCAGTTCTCACGCATTCGTCGCAGCCATGCCGGCAGTTTTGGCATGGGCGTTGCGGTGGCGTGGCAGGGCAAGGGCGTGGGCTCGAAGCTGCTCGCGACGGCGCTGGATATCGCCGACAACTGGATGAACCTGCAGCGCATCGAGCTTTCGGTGTATGCCGACAACGAAGCGGCCATAGCGCTGTATCGCAAGTTCGGCTTCGAAACCGAGGGCCTGTTCCGTGATTACGCCGTTCGCGACGGCGTATTGGTGGACACCTTGAGCATGGCGCGCCTGCGTCGCCCGCCCAAGGCCGGTTGAGTCATTCGCCCAGGGCGAACGCCACCGCCGACGTACCTCCCGGCTGTTAGTCGCACACCTGCATCACACATCTGCCATGCTCAATGTCCGTAGCACCGCTGCAATCAAAGGAACACCGCAATGGATGACGTACAGCAACTGGGCGAAATGCTTCGCCACTATGCAGAAAGCGAAGCGCACAAGAAGCAAGTGTTCGAGTCGCAGTCGGCCGAATGGGCGACGCGCATTGGTGACCTGTTCGATCAGATCCAGCAGTGGCTGGAGCCGGTGCAGGCCCCCAACCTGCTGGAGGTGATCCGCGAAGCCTATGTCGCCTCGGGCCCGAGCATTCCTGTCGAGACATCGACATTCAAGACCGAGAAGCTGTCCATTGTGATTGTTGGCAAGCCGGTGGAGTTCGTGCCGGATGTGATGGGGGCCGGCGGACAGATCTCGGTGGCCGTGATGGGCTTTACGGCTGCGCGCTACGGCAGTGTTTCGCTGGTGTGCCTGCCACCGTCCAACGCCTGGCAATGGCGCAAGACCAACGGTTTGAAGGATCCGGACATCTTTGTCTTCGATGGGGATTTTTTGGCGCAGCAGTTGCAGAGCCTGATTCCTCGGGAGCGCGGATAACCAGCATTGATGGGTAGTGCATCAGATATCGAGGTTGCCCCAGCCTGATTTCAGCTCCGGCGGGGCAACCGCTTTCACTGTCTTCCCTGTCGCCAACTCCACCCGCCGTGCCACCTGCGGGTCATCGGCAAACGGAATCAGGCTCGCCTCTTCAAGACTCTCGGCGGTCTGGTGCTTCAAGCAGTATTCGACCGCCAGCCATAGACTCACCACTCCCAGTACATTCAGCGCAAGCTCGATCATCAGGCTATCTGCGCCTCGCGCTGTGCCATTTTCAGGTCCGACACCCACACCGTGCGCCACACGTTGTACGCCATCAGCAACATGCCGCCGAGGAAGAACAGACCGCCGATGAAGCGCACCAGGAAGCCAGGATGGCTGGCCTGGAGGGCTTCGACGAAGGAGTAAGTCAGCGTGCCATCGTCGTTGATCGCCCGCCACATCAGGCCTTGGGTGATGCCGTTGACCCACATCGAGGCGATGTACAGCACCGTGCCGATGGTCGCCAGCCAAAAGTGCAGGTTGATCAGCGGCGTGCTGTGCATCTGCGTGCGTCCGAAGACTTTTGGCACCATGTGGTAGGTCGCGCCGAAGGTGATCATCGCCACCCAGCCGAGGGCGCCGGCGTGTACGTGGCCGATGGTCCAGTCGGTGTAGTGGGAGAGGGCGTTGACCGTCTTGATGGCCATCATCGGCCCTTCGAAGGTCGACATGCCGTAGAACGCCAGGGATAGCACGAGAAAGCGCAGGATCGGGTCGGTGCGCAGCTTATGCCAGGCGCCCGAGAGCGTCATCATGCCGTTGATCATCCCGCCCCAGCTCGGCGCCAGCAGGATCAGCGACATGGCCATGCCCAGCGACTGCGCCCAGTCCGGCAGTGCGGTGTAGTGCAAGTGGTGCGGGCCGGCCCAGATGTACAGGGTGATCAGTGCCCAGAAATGCACGATGGACAAGCGATAGGAGTACACCGGCCGCCCGACCTGCTTGGGCACGAAGTAGTACATCATCCCCAGGAAACCGGTGGTCAGGAAAAAACCCACCGCATTGTGGCCGTACCACCACTGGACCATGGCGTCGGTGGCCCCGGAATACACCGGATAGGACTTGAACCAGTCCACCGGGATCGCCAGGTGATTGACCACGTGCAGCATGGCGATGACCACGATGAATGCACCGAAGAACCAGTTGCCGACGTAGATGTGTTTAGTCTTGCGTTGCACCACGGTAGTGAAGAACACCACGGCGTATGCAACCCAGACCACGGTCATCCACACCGCGCCGGTGAATTCGATTTCGGCGTATTCCTTGGTGGTGGTGTAGCCCAGCGGCAGGCTGATCAGCATCACCACTATCACCGATTGCCAACCCCAGAAGGTGAACGCGGCGAGCTTGTCGGAGAACAGCCGCACCTGACAGGTGCGCTGTACCGCGTAGTAACTGGCGGCAAATTGCGCGCTGCCGGCAAAACCGAAAATCACCAGGCTGGTGTGCAACGGGCGTAACCGGCCGAAGGTGGTCCACGGCAGGTCAAGATTCATCTGCGGCCACACCAGTTGCGAGGCGATCCATACACCCATCGCCATCCCCACGACGCCCCAGAAGACAGTCGCCACGACGAACTGGCGCACGACCTTGTAGTTATAGGCCTGACTGATAGTAGTTGTGCTCATGCTCAATGCTTCCACGGTTGCAATGCCGTGCACTGTAAAAACCGTGGCGTAAACAAAACAGGCTCAGGAAAAATTGATTTATACAGATCAGATAAAAAGTGGCCATAGTCCTGCTGGTTTTACCCTGATATGGTTTTTTCACAGTCAGCTGAATCTGTAATGCGGATTGGCACCGGTCCATAGTCACTACCTCAAAACGAACCCCCCTGTAGGAGCGAGCTCGCTCGCGATGGTCGTGAACGATAACGCGCGAAGCCTGACACCCCGTGGCGCCCTCAGGCTCATCGCGAGCAGAGCTCGCTCCTACAGGGTTCTGTGCCTAATCCTGATGAGGTAGCCAGATGTATCAGTACGACGACTATGACCGGGCGCTGGTGTCCGAGCGGGTTGCACAGTTTCGCGATCAGGTCGAGCGTTTCATGGCCGGTGAGCTGAGCGAGGAAGAATTCCTGCCGTTGCGCTTGCAAAACGGTCTGTACATGCAGAAACACGCCTATATGCTGCGGGTGGCCATTCCCTACGGCACGCTGAGTGTCCGGCAGATGCGCACGCTGGCGAGCATCGCCCGGGATTACGATCGCGGCTACGGGCACTTCACCACCCGCCAGAACATGCAGTTCAACTGGATCGAACTGGCCCAGGTGCCAGACATCCTTGAGCGCCTGGCCCAGGTGGAAATGCACGCGATCCAGACTTCTGGCAACTGCGTACGCAACATCACCACCGAAGCCTTTGCCGGGGTCGCCGCCGACGAGATGATCGACCCGCGCCCCTTGGCGGAGATCCTGCGGCAGTGGTCGACCATCAACCCGGAGTTCCTGTTCCTGCCCCGCAAGTTCAAGATCGCCATCTGCTCGGCCGAACAGGACCGTGCGGCGATCATGATGCATGACATCGGCCTGTATCTTTATCCCGGCGACAACGGGCAAATGCTCCTGCGGGTGATCGTCGGCGGCGGTCTGGGGCGCACGCCGATCCTCGGCCTGCAGATCCGCGAAGGTTTGCCATGGCAACATTTGTTGTCCTACGTCGAAGCGGTGCTGCGCGTCTACAACCGCCATGGTCGACGTGACAACAAGTACAAGGCGCGGATCAAGATTCTGGTCAAGGCCCTGGGCATCGAAGCGTTCGCCCGGGAGGTGGAGGAGGAGTGGCAGTATCTCAAGGACGGCCCGGCGCAACTGACCGACGCCGAATACGAGCGGGTGGCCAGTGCATTCGTCGCCCCGGAGTATCGCGAGCTGGCGAGCATCCATCTGGACTTCGGTACGCATCTGGCCGAGAACCCGGCGTTCGCCCGCTGGGTGCTGCGTAACGTGCAGCCGCACAAAGTACCGGGTTATGCCAGCGTCGTGCTGTCGACCAAGCCCGGCGTCGCTGCGCCACCGGGCGATGTGACGGACACGCAGATGGAGGCGGTTGCCGAATGGTCCGAGCGCTTTGGTTTCGGCGAAATCCGCATTGCCCATGAGCAGAACATCGTCCTGCCGGACGTGCCCAAGGCCGAGCTGTTCGCGTTATGGCGCCTGGCCTGTGAACACAATCTGGGCAGCGCCAACATCGGTTTGCTGACCGACATCATCGCCTGCCCCGGTGGCGATTTCTGTGCGCTGGCCAATGCCAAGTCGATCCCCATCGCCCAGGCCATTCAGGCCCGTTTCGAAGACCTCGACTACCTGCATGACCTGGGTGACATCAGCCTCAACATTTCCGGCTGCATGAATGCCTGCGGTCATCACCACATCGGCAACATCGGCATCCTGGGCGTCGATAAAAACGGCAGCGAGTGGTACCAGATCACCCTTGGTGGCGCCCAGGGCAAGCATAGTGCGCTGGGCAAGGTTATTGGCCCGTCCTTCAGCGCCGCGCAAGTGCCCGAGGTGATCGAGCGCATTGTCGACACCTTCGTGCGCTATCGCGAGAGCGAGGAAGTATTGGTCGACACGTTGCAGCGTATCGGCCTGGAGCCGTTCAAGGAGGCGGTTTATCCGCAAGCGGTGGAGGTTTTGGCGTGAACAATCTGTTGCGGCTGGAAAAAGGTGAGGCGCGCATCGATGCGGATGACCCGTGGATGCTGGTTCGGGATCTGGCACCGCCATCGCCAGTGGGCAAGGCGATCCTGCCGCTGGCCCGCTGGCTGGAAAGTCCACAGCGAAATGCGGTGTGGCTGGGGCCGGACGACGAGGTGGAAATCCTCAAGCCCTGGTTTGATCAATTGCCACTGATTGCCCTGGATTTTCCGAGCTTTCGCGACGGGCGCGGTTACAGCCAGGCGTATCTGCTGCGCACACGACTGGGCTGGACCGGTGAGTTGCGCGCCATCGGCGATGTCTTGCGCGATCAACTCAGCCACATGCGCCAATGCGGTTTCGACAGCTTTGCCGTGCGTGAAGACAAATCCGCAGAAGATGCATTGAAGGGACTGGCGGGGATGAGCGTGCTGTACGGGCGTTCGGTGATTGAGCCGCGGCCGTTGTTTCGGCGGCGCGGCTAGATCATCCGGAAAAGGGCGCATCCCGAACGGCGGAATGCGCCGGGTGCTGTCAGTTGATGCGAACCAGCGTCGCGCGCTGGGTAGGCGACAGCTGATCGATTTCCAGCAGTGTCAGGTTTTTTGGAGCTTCGCCGGCCAACGGACTGCCGAGGTTACCCGCGGCATTTTCGGGAAGTTTGTACATTGCGCCGGTCATTGGATCGACTACCAGCATGCCGATCAACCCGCCAATCAGGAGGTTGCCCCAGTACCAGCCGCTCATGCTGGTATCCAGAGTGGTACTGGTATCGGCATAACCCTCTTTCTTGAAGGTGATGGTGTAGGCCTCACCCTTGAAGTAGCCACGACCGGAAGGCAGTGTCACGGTGTTGGGCGTGGAGCCGTTATGTACGACGACACCGGCTTTGTTGGTAATGGTGAAGTTGGCGCCGCTAGGCGTACTCGATACGTTCACCGGGTATTTGCTGTCACCGACGATGCTTGCACAGCCCGAAGTCAGGAGTGCTGTGGTCAGGGCTGTAATGGTGAACAGCTTGCGAAGAGCTTCCATGGTAGATCCTTGAGACCGGTCTTTGCCGTCATTGGCCGAGGCGTGCTTCATGTCGCCTCGAAATGTAATGGGGGGAGGTTTTTCAAGCGACGCGAACCTTATCACTGATGGCGTTGTGATATCACTAAAAATCTAAACATTGCGGTTGGCCGGTTGTTCTTTCAACAGCCGTTCCAGTTCTGCGCACGCCTCGTCACGTGTTCCACAGCTTGAACTGCTCGGTGACCTTATCGCCGGCCTTGCCCTGGTGGCAGGTCAGGCAGACCGGGAGGGGATTGCTGCTGTAATAAAAAACCCGCCATCTGCGCAAGCATGAACGGCGGGTTTTGCAGGATTCAGGGTGAAGTCTCAATCCCCGGCGGGGATTCGCCAATCAGCATTTCTTCCCCAGGCCGAACGCTCGTTCTTCCTGTTCACGTAGCTCCGGGGTGAGCTCGGCACCAAAATCTTCCATTTCAAACACCTGGCGAATCTCGATCTCGGCTTCGGTACCCGGCATCGGGTTGGGGCAGCGCTTGACCCATTCGATGGCTTCTTCTTTCGATTTCACCTGCCATAGCCAGAAGCCGGCGATCAGCTCCCTGGTTTCGATGAACGGGCCGTCAATCACCGTGCGCTTGTCGCCGGAGAAGCGCACGCGGGCGCCTTTGCTGCTGGGGTGCAGGCCTTCACCGGCGAGGAGGATGCCGGCCTTGGCCAGCTCCTCGTTGTAATTGCCCATGGCGGTCAGCAGTTCCTGGCTGGGCATTATTCCGGCTTCGGAATCCTGGCTGGCTTTGATGATGATCATGAATCGCATGGCTTTTCTCCATTGGGGGGTAAGTGAGTTACTTGATAGTCGAATGATCAGCGTCTGAATCGACAATTCTCTAAAAGAAAATCGCAACAAGTTTTCTGATAGCCCAAGGGGATGCATGGGGCTTTGGTGAGATGGTAGCCTGCGGGTCCCCGGCCAATGGATTGCCACCGCCCATGCCTGTCCTGGAACTCACGACTCTCATCCCCAACCGCTCACCTGAGCAAGTCCTCGACTTCTGCCTCGAAGGCGTGAATTTCCCGAAAATCTTCCCCGAACGCATCACGCCGCTGGGCGAAATCGACCTGAACAACCTGCGCATCGAAGCCGGTCGACAGTTTCGTTTCAGGCACTGGATGTTCAACGTTATTCCGTCGAACTGGACGGTGGTGATCCGTGAGGTCGGTGAGTGGCATTTCATCGACGAAATGCTCAACGGGCCGATGCGCGCCTTTCGTCATGAACATCGGGTCGCGGCGGGAGAGGGCGGTACGCTATACACCGATCGGGTGACGTATTCGGCGATTGGCGGCGCGCCAGTGGAGTGGTTGCTGGTCAATGGCTATATGCGCCGGATTTTCGAGGCGCGCCATTGCAATATGTTGCGGCTACTCAGATAACGCCTCTGCCACAGTGTCTTGTGGTGTGTGGGAGGGCACATGTATCCAATTTTGTGTGCCGATACATGACAATTTATGTTTGACCATAGGTCGTCGGACAATTTCGTGGTTAACTTCGGCCTCGTCAAAACTCTCTACAACAACGTTCAGAAGGACTCCGTTCATGGCTCAAGTCACTCTCAAAGGCACTCCGGTTCAAGTCAACGGCCAACTGCCACAAGCCGGTTCCAAGGCGCCAGCCTTTTCCCTGGTTGCCGGCAATCTGTCCGACGTCACCCTGAAAGACTTTGCCGGCAAGCGCAAAGTGCTGAACATCTTCCCAAGCGTTGACACCCCGACCTGCGCCAAGTCTGTACGCCAGTTCAACGCCCAGGCCAATGACGTCGCCAATACCGTTGTACTGTGCATCTCCGCTGACCTGCCGTTCGCCCAGGCGCGCTTCTGCGGTGCCGAAGGCCTGGAAAACGTACAGAACCTGTCGACCCTGCGCGGTGCCGAGTTCATCCAGAACTACGGCGTGGCTATCGCTGACGGCCCGCTCAAAGGCCTGACCGCTCGTGCCGTGGTAGTGCTGGACGAAAACGACAACGTGCTGCACAGCGAACTGGTTGGCGAAATCGCTGACGAGCCGAACTACGAAGCGGCACTTGCCGTTCTGAAGTAAGCCTGGCTTTACAATGTTTAACGGCCTGGCCCTGTCCAGGCCGTTTTCATTTGTGTTTCAGTGTCTTGGATATATCTCCTGCTACGTAAGCCAAAGGTAAATTGCCGGTAAAGGCGCTTTGCTTAAAACCCGCCAGTGCTTATCGTTCAGTCTCATGTAAAAAAGCCCACGCGCCCAATGGTTGGTCACTCAATGCAATCCTCCGCTTCCCGTAGTCCCCGTCGCTGGCTGTTCGGCCTGCTTGTCCTGTTGGTCATCGCCGCCTTGTGCTGGAAATTCTGGCCCGGCAGCGCTGCACCCAAGGAGGCAGCGGGGCAGAAAGCCGTCGCCGGGCATACCGGTCGATCGGGGGGGATGCGTCCGGGTTTCGGCGGGGCGTCCGGGCCGGTGCCGGTGCGAGTGGCTCCGGCAGTCACCGGTGACTTCCCGCTGTATTTCAAGGCGCTGGGCACGGTCACGGCGCTCAACACCATCAATGTCCGCAGCCGCGTCGGCGGTGAGTTGGTCAAGATCTATTTCGAAGAAGGGCAGATGGTCAAGGCTGGCGATCTGTTGGCGGAAATCGACCCGCGTCCTTACCAGAACGCCTTGCTTCAGGCCGAAGGCACCTTGCTGCAGAATCAGGCGCAGTTGAAAAACGCCCAGGTCGACGTCGAGCGCTATCGCGGCCTGTACCGCGAAGACAGTATTGCCAAACAGACCCTGGACACCGCCGAAGCACTGGTCGGTCAGTTCCAGGGCACGGTCAAGACCAATCAGGCAGCGGTCAACGACGCCAGGCTCAACCTCGAATTCACCAGGATCCGCGCACCGATCACCGGTCGCGTCGGCCTGCGTCAACTGGACGTCGGCAACCTGGTAGCCGCCAACGACACCACCGCATTGGCGATCATCACCCAGACCCAGCCGATCAGCGTGGCCTTCACCCTCCCGGAAAACAGCCTCGACACCGTGCTTGCCCGTTATCGCAGCGGCGCCAAATTGCCAGCTGAAGCCTGGGATCGCGGTGATACCAAATTACAGGCCACTGGCGTGCTGCAGAGCCTGGATAACCAGATCGACGTCACCACCGGCACCCTGAAATTCAAGGCCCGCTACGAGAACCGCGATCAGTCGCTATTCCCCAACCAGTTCGTCAACGTGCGCCTGTTGGCCGACACCCTAAAAGGCGTAGTGCTCGCGCCTTCCGCCGCGATCCAGTTCGGCACCAACGGCACGTTCGTCTATGCCCTGGACGGTGACAAGAAGGTCAAGATCCGTCAGTTGAAAGTCGGCGCCAGCGATGGCCTGAACACTGTGGTCACCGAAGGCCTGTCGGCGGGTGACCGGGTTGTTCTGGAAGGTACCGACCGCCTGAAGGACGGCAGTGACGTGGAGGTGGTCAACGACAGTCAGGATGTGCCGGCCACACCGACCGAAAACCTGCAAGGCAAGTCGGCGGCCGACGCGGCTGAGCCCGCGACCACTGACAAGGCGAAAAAGGGCGGCGCATGAATCTCTCGCGGCTGTTCATCCTTCGCCCGGTAGCCACCACGCTGAGCATGCTGGCCATTATTCTGGCCGGTGTGATCGCTTATCGGCTGCTGCCGGTTTCGGCGCTGCCTCAGGTCGATTACCCGACCATTCGTGTCATGACCCTGTATCCCGGCGCCAGTCCGGATGTCATGACCAGCGCGGTAACCGCGCCGCTTGAACGGCAGTTCGGGCAGATGCCCGGCCTGACGCAAATGGCCTCGACCAGTTCGGGCGGTGCCTCGGTGCTGACCCTGCGTTTCAGCCTCGACATCAACATGGACGTCGCCGAGCAACAGGTGCAAGCCGCGATCAACGCCGCCACCAACCTGTTGCCCAAGGACTTGCCGGCACCGCCGGTGTACAACAAGGTCAACCCGGCCGATACACCGGTGCTGACGCTGGCCATCACCTCCAGGACCATGCTGCTGCCCAAACTCAACGATCTGGTCGATACGCGCATGGCGCAGAAAATCG
This sequence comes from Pseudomonas sp. WT-JTC, assembly GCF_056711565.1. Taxonomy (NCBI): domain Bacteria; kingdom Pseudomonadati; phylum Pseudomonadota; class Gammaproteobacteria; order Pseudomonadales; family Pseudomonadaceae; genus Pseudomonas; species Pseudomonas sp. WT-JTC. The sequence goes on along the minus strand of NZ_CM160042.1, from coordinate 3,770,310 downwards.
CGCAGATCAGCGGTGTCGGCATGGTCAGCATTGCCGGCGGCCAGCGCCAGGCCGTGCGGATCAAGGTCAACCCCGAGGCCCTGGCGGCCAACGGCTTGAACCTGTCGGATGTGCGCACGCTGATCGGCGCGTCCAACGTCAACCAGCCCAAAGGCAACTTCGACGGCCCGACCCGGGTCTCGATGCTCGATGCCAACGATCAGCTGACGTCGCCCAAGGACTACGCCAACCTGATTCTGGCCTACGCCAACGGCGCGCCGTTGCGGCTCAAGGACGTCGCGGAAATCGTCGACGGCGCCGAGAACGAGCGGCTCGCTGCGTGGGCCAACGAGAACCAGGCGGTACTGCTGAACATCCAGCGTCAGCCCGGCGCCAACGTGATCGAGGTGGTGGACCGGATCAAGGCCCTGCTGCCGAGCATCACCGATAACCTGCCGGCCGGCCTCGACGTGGTGGTGCTGACCGACCGTACCCAGACCATCCGCGCCTCGGTCAAGGACGTGCAGCACGAGTTGCTGATCGCCATCGCCCTGGTGGTCATGGTCACCTTCCTGTTCCTGCGTCGCGCCAGCGCCACGATCATTCCGTCGGTCGCCGTGCCGCTGTCGCTGATCGGTACGTTCGGCGTGATGTACCTGGCAGGGTTCTCGGTCAATAACCTGACCCTGATGGCCCTGACCATCGCCACCGGTTTCGTGGTGGACGATGCGATCGTCATGCTGGAGAACATTGCGCGTTATATCGAGGAGGGCGACAGTCCGCTGAACGCGGCGCTCAAGGGCGCCAAGCAGATCGGTTTCACCTTGATCTCCCTGACGTTGTCATTGATTGCGGTGCTGATCCCGCTGCTGTTCATGGCGGATGTGGTCGGGCGGTTGTTCCGCGAGTTCGCCATCACACTCGCGGTGGCAATCCTGATTTCCCTGGTGGTTTCCCTGACCCTGACGCCGATGATGTGCGCGCGGTTGCTCAAGCGTGAACCTGAAGAAGCCGAGCAGGGCCGTTTCTACCGTGCCAGCGGTGCGTTCATCGACTGGATGATCGCCGCCTACGGGCGCAAGTTGCAGTGGGTGCTCAAGCACCAGCCGCTGACCTTGATGGTGGCCGTTGGCACTTTGGTGCTGACGGTACTCCTGTACCTGGCGGTGCCCAAGGGGTTCTTCCCGGTGCAGGACACCGGCGTTATCCAGGGCATTTCCGAAGCCCCGCAATCGATTTCCTTCGCGGCCATGAGCGAGCGCCAGCAGGAACTGGCCAAGGTCATTCTGGCCGACCCGGCCGTCGAGAGCCTGTCCTCCTACATTGGCGTGGATGGCGACAATTCGACCCTCAACAGCGGTCGGTTGCTGATCAACCTCAAGTCGCACCACGACCGCGACCTGAGCGCAACGCAAGTGATTGCCCGCTTGCAACCGGAGCTGGACAAACTGGTGGGCATCCGCCTGTTCATGCAGCCGGTGCAGGACCTGACCATTGAAGACCGGGTCAGCCGCACGCAGTACCAGTTCAGCATGTCGTCGCCGGATTCGGAGTTGCTGAGCCTGTGGAGCGGGCGTCTGGTCGAAGCCTTGGCCGACCGGCCCGAACTGACCGACGTTGCCAGCGATTTGCAGGACAAGGGCTTGCAGGTCTATCTGGTGATCGACCGCGATGCGGCGTCGCGGGTCGGGGTGTCGGTGTCGAATATCACCGATGCCTTGTACGACGCCTTCGGCCAACGGCAGATATCCACCATCTACACCCAGGCCAGCCAGTACCGCGTGGTGCTGCAATCGCAGTCCGGCGAGAAGATCGGCCCGGATGCGTTGAACCAGATTCACGTCAAGACCACCGATGGCGGTCAGGTGCGGTTGTCCAGCCTGGCGCATATCGAGGAGCGCCAGGCGCAACTGGCGATCACCCACATCGGCCAGTTCCCGGCGGTGATGATGTCGTTCAACCTGGCACCCGGCGTGGCGCTGGGGCATGCGGTGCAGATCATCGAGCAGGTGCAGAGGGACATCGGCATGCCGATTGGCGTGCAGACCCAGTTCCAGGGCGCGGCGCAGGCGTTCCAGGCCTCGTTGTCGAGCACGCTTTTGCTGATTCTGGCGGCGGTGGTGACCATGTACATCGTGCTGGGGGTGCTCTATGAGAGCTACATCCACCCGATCACCATTCTGTCGACCTTGCCTTCGGCAGCGGTGGGCGCCTTGCTGGCGTTGATCCTGAGCGGCAATGACCTGGGCATGATCGCGATCATCGGCATCATTCTGCTGATCGGCATCGTGAAGAAGAACGCGATCATGATGATCGACTTCGCCCTCGACGCCGAGCGCAATCAGGGCATGGACCCGCAGACGGCGATCTACCAGGCGGCTTTGCTGCGTTTCCGGCCGATCCTGATGACCACCCTGGCGGCCTTGTTCGGTGCCGTGCCGTTGATGCTGGCCACCGGATCCGGCGCGGAACTGCGCCAGCCGCTGGGTCTGGTGATGGTCGGCGGCCTGTTGCTCAGCCAGGTTCTGACGCTGTTCACCACGCCTGTGATCTACCTGTACTTCGACCGTCTCGGTCGGCGCTTTGGCAAGACGGGCGCTCAGGAGACGGCGGTATGACGGCATGCATGATCTGTGGGAGCGGGCTTGCTCGCGAAGGCGTCCGGTCAGTCGACAGGGATGTTGAATGCAAGGCTCTCTTCGCGAGCAAGCCCGCTCCCACAGGGGGGCAGCAGGGCTCGTGGGTTGGTGCCGGGGGCAATCATCGATGAATCTTTCCGGACCTTTCATCAAGCGCCCGGTCGCGACCATGCTGCTGAGCCTGGCGATCATGTTGCTGGGCGGCGTGAGCTTCGGCCTGTTGCCCGTATCGCCGCTGCCGCAAATGGACTTTCCGGTGATCGTGGTCCAGGCCAGCCTGCCCGGGGCCAGCCCCGAGGTGATGGCGTCAACAGTGGCCACGCCGCTGGAGCGTTCCTTTGGCGCCATCGCCGGGGTCAACACCATGAGCAGCCGGTCCAGCCAGGGCTCGACCCGGGTGATCCTGCAATTCGACCTGGACCGCGACATCAACGGCGCGGCGCGGGAAGTGCAGGCGGCCATCAACGCCTCGCGCAACCTGCTGCCGAGCGGGATGCGCAGCATGCCCACCTACAAGAAGGTCAACCCGTCCCAGGCGCCAATCATGGTGCTGTCGCTGACCTCGGATGTGCTGGAAAAGGGCCAGCTCTATGACCTGGCCTCGACGATTTTGTCCCAGAGCCTGTCCCAGGTGCAGGGCGTCGGCGAGGTGCAGATCGGCGGCAGTTCCCTGCCGGCAGTACGTATCGAGCTCGAACCGCAGTCGCTGAACCAGTACGGCGTGGCCCTGGACGATGTGCGCAACACCATCGCCAATGCCAATGTGCGCCGGCCCAAGGGCTCGGTGGAAGACGATCAACGACTGTGGCAGGTCCAGGCCAACGACCAGTTGGAAAAAGCCAAGGACTACGAATCGCTGATCATCCACTACAACGGCGGCGCGGCCCTGCGCCTGAAGGATGTGGCGAAGGTCAGCGATGGCGTCGAGGACCGCTACAACAGCGGTTTCTTCAACGACGATGCGGCCGTGCTGCTGGTGATCAACCGGCAGGCCGGCGCCAACATCATCGAGACGGTCAACGAGATCAAGGCTCAGTTGCCGGCGTTGCAGGCGGTGCTGCCGGCCAGCGTCAAGCTGAACCTGGCCATGGACCGCTCGCCCGTCATCAAGGCCACGCTGCACGAAGCGGAAATGACCCTGCTGATCGCCGTGGCGCTGGTGATTCTGGTGGTGTTCCTGTTCCTCGGTAACTTCCGCGCCTCGTTGATCCCGACCCTGGCTGTGCCGGTGTCGCTGGTCGGCACCTTTGCGGTGATGTACCTCTACGGGTTTTCGCTGAACAACCTGTCGCTGATGGCGCTGATTCTGGCCACCGGGCTGGTGGTGGACGATGCCATCGTGGTGCTGGAGAACATCTCCCGGCACATCGACAAAGGCGTACGACCGATGAGGGCCGCGTACCTCGGTGCCCAGGAAGTCGGTTTTACCTTGTTGTCGATGAACGTATCGCTGGTGGCGGTGTTCCTGTCGATCCTGTTCATGGGCGGGATCATTGAAAGCCTGTTCCGCGAATTCTCCATCACCCTGGCGGCGGCCATCGTGGTCTCGCTGCTGGTCTCGCTGACCCTGACCCCGATGCTCTGCGCACGCTGGCTCAAGCCACATACGCCCGGGCAAGAGAACCGCCTGCAACGCTGGAGCCAGCGAAGCAACGACTGGATGGTCGGCAAATACGCCACCAGCCTCGACTGGGTGCTGCGCCACAAGCGTCTGACCTTGCTCAGTCTATTCGTGACAATTGGTGTGAACATTGCGCTGTATATTGTTGTTCCTAAAACGTTTTTACCGCAACAAGATACCGGCCAACTGATCGGTTTCGTGCGCGGCGACGACGGCCTGTCGTTCAGTGTGATGCAGCCGAAGATGGAGATTTTCCGCCGGGCCGTGTTGAAGGATGAGGCGGTAGAAAGCGTCGCCGGGTTCATCGGCGGCACCAACGGCACCAACAACGCCTTCATGCTGGTGCGCCTGAAGCCGATCAAGGCACGCAACATTTCCGCGCAGAAAGTCATCGAACGCCTGCGCAAGGAAATGCCCAAGGTCCCCGGTGCACAACTGATGCTCATGGCGGACCAGGACCTGCAATTCGGTGGCGGTCGTGAACAGACCACCTCGCAATACTCGTACATCCTGCAAAGCGGGGATCTCGGGGCGTTGCGCGAGTGGTATCCGAAAGTCGTCACCGCGCTCAGGGCCTTGCCGGAGCTGACGGCGATCGATGCACGGGAAGGCCGGGGCGCCCGGCAGGTGACCCTGATCGTCGACCGTGACCAGGCCAAGCGCCTCGGTGTCGACATGGAGATGGTCACGGCGGTGCTGAACAACGCCTACAGCCAGCGGCAGATTTCGACCATCTACGACAGCCTCAACCAGTATCAGGTGGTGATGGAGGTCAACCCGAAGTACGCCCAGGACCCGATCACCCTCAAGCAGGTCCAGGTGATCACCGCTGACGGCGCGCGGATCCCGCTGTCGACCATCGCGCATTACGAGAACAGTCTGGAAAACGACCGGGTCAGCCACGAAGGCCAGTTTGCTTCGGAAAGCATTGCCTTCGACATGGCCGAAGGCGTGACCGTGGAGCAGGGCGGTGCCGCCATCGAGCGGGCGATTGCCAAGGTCGGCCTGCCGGAAGACGTGATCGCGAAAATGGCCGGCACCGCCGACGCTTTCGCAGCGACTCAGAAAAGTCAGCCGTGGATGATTCTGGGGGCGCTGGTGGCGGTGTATCTGGTGCTGGGTGTGCTGTACGAAAGCTACATTCATCCGCTGACCATCCTGTCCACGTTGCCGTCGGCCGGGGTCGGCGCGTTGCTGTCGATCTATGCGCTGGGCGGCGAGTTCAGCCTGATTTCCTTGCTTGGGCTGTTTCTGTTGATCGGCGTGGTGAAGAAAAACGCCATTTTGATGATTGACCTGGCGTTGCAACTGGAGCGTCAACAGGGCATGGCGCCGCTGGAGTCGATTCGCAACGCCTGCCTGCAACGTTTGCGACCTATCCTGATGACCACCCTGGCGGCGATCCTCGGTGCCTTGCCGTTGTTGCTGAGCCGCGCCGAAGGGGCGGAAATGCGCCAGCCGCTGGGCCTGACCATCATTGGCGGGCTGATCTTCAGCCAGGTGCTGACGCTTTACACCACCCCGGTGGTTTACCTCTATCTCGACAAACTGCGCCATCGCTTCAATAAATGGCGTGGGGTGCGTACCGATGCCGCTCTGGAAACTCCGCTATGACTGAACGTTCGCTTTTCAACCTGGCTGCACCGCTGATCACGGCCCGGGGCTCGCGTCTGTTGAGCCTGTCACTGTGTGTGGCGATGCTCAGTGCCTGCGCCATCGGCCCGGATTACCAGCGCCCGCAAACCGCTGAGCCGGCGCAGTACAAGGCTGCAGAGGGCTGGCGCCAGGCCAACCCGAGCGATGCCCTGGCGCGCGGCGCGTGGTGGGAGTTGTATGGCGACCGGCAGCTCAATGACCTGATCGAAAAACTCAACAGTTCCAACCAGACCGTCGCCCAGTCCGAAGCGCAGTACCGGCAGGCCCAGGCCTTGGTACGCAGCGCTCGCGGGGCGTTTTTCCCGACGGTCGACCTGAACGTCAGCAAGAACCGTTCAAGCCAGGGCACCGGCAGCAGCAGCTCCAGTCTGAGCAGTTCATCCAGCGGTATTCGCAACACCTACTCGGCGCAGGTGGGTGTCAGTTGGGAGGCCGATGTATGGGGCAAGCTGCGCCGCGGCCTCGAAGCCGATACCGCGAATGCCCAGGCCAGCTTTGCCGATCTGGCGGCGATGCGCCTGAGCCAGCAGTCGGAACTGGTGCAGAACTACCTGCAATTGCGCGTGATCGATGGCCAGAAGCGCCTGCTCCAGGACACGGTCGAGGCTTATCAGCGATCGCTGAAGATGACCGAGAACCAGTACCGTGCCGGCGTATCCGGCAAGGACGCGGTGGCCCAGGCCCAGACGCAGCTCAAGAGCACCGAAGCGGATATGGTCGACCTGATCTGGCAACGCGCCCAGTTCGAGAACGCCATCGCCGTGTTGATCGGCTTGCCGCCAGCGGAGTTCAGCCTGGCGGAAAGCCAGGACATTCCGCAGTTGCCGCAAGTACCGCCAGCGCTGCCTTCGCAGTTGCTGGAGCGTCGCCCGGACATCGCTTCCGCCGAGCGCTCGGTGATGGCCGCCAATGCCAACATCGGTGTGGCCAAGGCCGCCTATTACCCTGACCTGACATTGAACATGAACGGAGGTTACAGCAGCAGTACCTATGCCAACTGGATCAGCCTGCCGAACCGTTTCTGGTCGGTTGGGCCGCAGTTGGCCATGACCCTGTTCGACGGCGGACAGCGCTCGGCAGAGGTCGACCGCAGTGAGGCGGCCTATGACGAAACGGTGGCCAAGTACCGCCAGACCGTGCTGGATGGATTCCGCGAAGTGGAAAACTTCCTGGTGCAGCTCAAGGTGCTTCAGGACGAAGCCGTGGTGCGCCAACAGGCACTGGACGCCGCCCGTGAATCGCTGCGCCTGACCCAGAACCAGTACAAGGCCGGTTTGATCGCATACATCGATGTGGTGGTGACCCAGGCGGCGGCGCTGAGCAATGAGCGCAGCAACCTGGACCTGTTGCAAAGCCGCCTGATTGCCAGCGTGCAATTGATTGCCGCGTTGGGGGGTGGTTGGGACGGGCAGCTTCAGGTGAGCGATAGCCAGTAGCGTCGTCGTTGAACGCTGCAATCCCTGTAGGAGCTGGCTTGCCAGCGAAGGCAGTGTGTCAGGCGACAACAATGCTGGACCTGATGACCTCTTCGCTGGCAAGCCAGCTCCTACAGGGTTTTTCGCTCGATTAGAGTTAATGTTTAACCTTAAAACAAGCGTTTCATCGGGCTGATGGCCTTTTGCTAATTTTGTGAGTGCGTTCTCAATCGGAATCAGTACAATCGCCGCATTTGCCCCCCAGCGAGAATCAATACCATTAAAGGGGGCATTCGCGAGAAGTCCCCATGCTCATCGGTAGCTATTCCCCCACCCTGGTCATCATTTCCCTCTGCGTAGCGATTCTCGCCTCATACACCGCACTCGACCTGACCGGACGCATTGCCACGGCCAAAGGCCGCGCCGTGCATTTGTGGACCGCAGGCGGGGCCGTTGCCATGGGCATCGGCATCTGGTCGATGCACTTTATCGGCATGCTCGCGTTCAAGTTGCCGATCGACCTGGGGTACGACGGCGCGATCACCCTGTTGTCGCTGCTGATCGGAGTACTCTCCAGTGGTTTTGCGCTGTGGCTGGTCAGCCAACCGCAATTGCCGGCCTGGCAACTGGCCTTTGGCGCGTTGGTCATGGGCGCCGGCATCAGCGCGATGCACTACACCGGCATGGCCGCCATGCGCATGCAACCGGGCATCGACTACGATCCGACGCTATTTGGCGCCTCGCTTCTGATCGCGGTCGGTGCATCGGGCGCGGCATTGTGGATCGCATTCCATTTGCGCCAGCACACGCCTTATGTCCGACTGATCCGTGGCGGGGCCGCCGTGATCATGGGTGTCGCCATCGTCGGCATGCACTACACCGGGATGGCCGCCGCACGCTTTGCCGATGGCAGTTTTTGCGGGGCGGCAGTCAATGGCCTGACCGGCAATGGCCTGGACAACCTGGTGCTGGTCACCACGCTGGCGGTGCTGAGCATTGCCTTGCTGACCTCGATCCTCGATGCTCGCCTGGAAGCCCGCACCGCGAGCCTGGCGCAGTCGCTGACGGAGGCCAACCGGGAACTGACCCAACTGGCCCTGCACGACACCCTGACCGGGTTGCCGAACCGGATGCTGCTCGCCGATCGAATCGATCAGGCGATGTCGCGAGTCCGGGAAGAGGGTGGCTGCTTTGCCCTGATGTTCATCGATCTGGACGGCTTCAAACCGGTCAACGATGCCTTTGGCCACCACATGGGTGATCTGCTGTTGCGCGAAGTGGCCCAGCGCCTGCGCGAAGACTTGCGCAGCCAGGACACCCTGGCGCGGATCGGTGGCGATGAGTTCGTGTTGCTGGTGCAGTTGAGTGAACAGATCGATGCCTTGAACCTGGCGGCCCGTCAGGTTGGGTTGATTGCGGGTGTGTTCCGGGTTGCCGAACATGATTTGCACATTTCAGCCAGCGTCGGCATTGCGCTCTACCCGGGTAACGGGCAGTCCGCCGACGAATTGCTGATGAACGCCGACGCGGCGATGTATCACGCCAAGGGGGCGGGCAAAAACGGCTACAGCTTTTTCGATGTCTCGATGAACAGCAATGCCCGCAAACAGCTGCAATTGCTGCAGGACTTGCGCAACGCCGTGGAACATCAGGAGTTCAGCCTGCATTACCAGCCCAAGTTCGACGCTGCCAATGGCCGGCCGGTGGGCGCCGAAGCCTTGCTGCGCTGGGAGCATCCGACGCACGGGATGCTGTTGCCGGACAAATTCATCGAGCTGGCGGAAAAGACCGGGCTGATCATTCCGATTGGCGAGTGGGTGCTCAACGAAGCGTGCCGGCAGATGCGCGAGTGGTACGTGCTGGGCTACACCGACTGGCGCATCGCGGTGAACCTTTCGGCCATTCAGTTTTGCCATTCCGGGCTGGTCCAGAGCGTCGCCAAGGCCCTGGCGACTCATCATTTGCCGGCCAACAGCCTGACCCTGGAAATTACTGAAACCACCGCCATGAGCGATGCCGATGCGAGCATGACAGTGCTTCAGGAACTGTCGGAAATGGGCGTCGACCTGTCCATCGACGATTTTGGCACTGGCTATTCGAGTCTGATGTACCTCAAGCGCCTGCCGGCCAACGAGCTGAAGATCGACCGCGGTTTCGTCCGCGACCTGGAGCACGACAGCGATGATGCCGCCATCGTTTCGGCCATCGTGGCCCTCGGCCAGGCGCTGGGGCTGCGCATCGTCGCCGAAGGTGTGGAGACGGGTGTGCAGCAGGATTTCCTGACGCAACTCGGTTGCGATTCGTTGCAGGGTTACCTGCTGGGGCATCCGCTGCCGGCCGCAGGTTTCATGGTGGAAATCCATCGCGGGGAGCAATTGGTCGAGCAGTTGAAAGCTGGTGCCGAGCGCGAAATGTCGATGACATGACAGCTGATGTGTAGCCATGCAAAAACCGCCAATGGCGGTTATTCTTGCCCCGACCGCTTAAGCTTTGAATTGGGGGAAAGCTCGCATGGACAAAGTCATCGTCATCACCGGCGGCAGCCGCGGCATTGGTGCCGCCACCGCCCTGTTGGCCGCCGCGCAGGGCTATCGGATCTGCATCAACTACCAGGCTGATGAACAGGCTGCACTTGGTGTGCTGGAGCAAGTCCGCGCCCTCGGTGCGCAAGCCATTGCAGTTCGGGCCGACGTCAGCATCGAAGACGAAGTCATCGCGCTGTTCAATCGGGTAGACAGTGAACTGGGCCGGGTCACCGCGCTGGTGAACAACGCCGGCACCGTCGGACAAAAGTCCCGGGTCGACGAAATGTCCGAGTTCCGCATTCTCAAAATCATGAAAACCAACGTCCTGGCGCCGATCCTCTGCGCCAAGCACGCGATCCTGCGCATGTCGCCCAAACATGGCGGGCAGGGCGGCAGCATCGTCAACGTGTCCTCGGTGGCCGCGCGTTTGGGCTCGCCCAACGAGTATGTCGACTACGCCGCCTCCAAAGGCGCGCTGGACACCTTCACCATCGGCCTGTCCAAGGAAGTGGCAGGCGAGGGTATTCGCGTCAACGCCGTGCGCCCCGGCTACATCCATACCGATTTCCATGCCTTGAGCGGTGACCCGGATCGGGTCAGCAAACTGGAATCGGCGATTCCGATGGCGCGGGGCGGGCGGCCGGATGAAGTGGCGGAGGCGATTGTGTGGTTGCTGTCGGACAAGGCTTCTTATGCGACGGGGACGTTTGTCGATCTAGGTGGTGGGCGTTGACCTGAGGTTTGCGTTGTCGGTTCTGGCCTCTTCGCGAGCAAGCCCGCTCCCACATGGACAATGCAATACCTGTGGGAGCGGGCTTGCTCGCGAAGGCAATAGTGCAGGCAACATCCAACTATCAAAACGACCGCACAATCCGCCCCAGCGTCTCCATCGCCTTCTCCGCAGCCTCATCCCACGGGCTCCCGTAGTTCAACCGAATACAATTCCTGAACCGCTGCGCCGGGGAAAAGATCGGCCCCGGTGCAATGCTGATGCCTTGCGCGAGTGCCATCTGAAACAACTTCAGCGAATCCATCTGCTCCGGCAATTCCAGCCATAAATAGTACCCGCCTGCCGGCTGGCTGACCCGTGTCTGTGCCGGGAAATACCGGGCTATGGCGGCGAGCATGGCGCTTTGCTGGTCTTCCAGCGCGTGACGCGGTTTGCGCAGAAGCCGGTCGTAGCTCCCGTGTTGCAGGTAGTCGGCAATAGCTCCATCGATCGGGACGTTTGTTGATTCAGGCGGTGGGCGCTTATCCCCGAGAGCAGTCAACAGTTGTTCCCACGTGGTGGGAACAACTGTTGACTGCCGTTCGTTTTACAACTTGTAGATGGTGATGTTGTCGAATTTTGCTCTTCCTACACCATCTGGGTACGTGCCGTTTACTAGAATATGTAGCTTGTTCAGGTCTGGTTTCTCAGCCTTCAAGGTTTTTTTACATGCAATCCATTTTCCAGTAGTTACTTTTTCGTTAGGGATTTCATTTTGCCCGAATAGCCATACATTTAGACTTGGATTTTTTATATCGCTGGAAATGAATAGCTTAAATGTGATTTCATATGTGCCTGCAAAATCCTGGTCATATTGTTTGGTGATTTGAAGATTTTGCTGCGCCGGAAACAAAAGATTAGTAATGAAAAAATTGGAGCCCTCGGACTCAAGTACTTTGTTGCCTTGCGCAAACGACCATCCATTGTACTGTTCGTCCTGAAAGTCGGTTTTGTCAATTAGTGTCTTGCGTGCTTTGCTCATTTTTTAGCCCCTGATTGTAACTGGCTGAGATGCAGAACTAGTTATGCTAACTTGACGTTAAGTTGTAGCGTTCTGAGTGTCGTCATCAGTAAATAATCAAAAAGCCAGTGCGTCTACTGTCATATATGACAGGTTTGGCTGTCATTCGTCTGGTTCAACATCTGTTGAAACTTGATCCCCAACTAAACTCATCAAAACGACCGCACAATCCGCCCCAACGTCTCCATCGCCTTCTCTGAGTCTTCAGTCCACGGGCTCCCGTAGTTCAAGCGAATACAATTCCTGAACCGCTGCGCCGGGGAAAAGATCGGCCCCGGTGCAATGCTGATGCCTTGCGCCAGTGCCATCTGAAACAACTTCAGCGAATCCATCTGCTCCGGCAATTCCAGCCATAAAAAGTACCCGCCCGCTGGCTGGCTTACCCGCGTTTGTGCCGGGAAATACCGGGCGATGGCGGCGAGCATGGCACTCTGTTGGTCTTCCAGCGCGTGGCGCAGTTTGCGCAGGTGCCGGTCGTAGCCCCCGTGTTGCAGGTAATCGGCGATTGCCGCCTGTGCCGGCATCGACGCGCACAGCGAGGTCATGAGTTTCAGCCGTTCGATTTTCTGCGCATAACGCCCGGCGGCGACCCAGCCAATGCGGTAACCGGGGGCCAGGCTCTTGGCGAACGAGCCGCAATGCATCACCAGGCCTTCGGTATCAAAGGCCTTGGCCGGTTTCGGAGCCTGTTGACCGTAATACAGCTCGGCGTAGACATCGTCTTCGATCAGCGGCACTTGATGGCGGCGCAGCAGTTCCACGAGCTGCTGTTTCTTTGTCTCGGGCAGGGTTGCGCCCATGGGGTTCTGGAAGCTGGTCATGCACCAGCAGGCCTTGACCGGATACCGCTCCAGAGTTTGTTCGAGCACGCCGAGGTCGATGCCATCGCGCGGGTGCACCGGGATTTCCACGGCTTTGAGTTTCAGCCGTTCAAGCACCTGCAGGCAGGCGTAGAACGCCGGGGCTTCGATGGCCACCAGATCGCCGGGCTGGGTCACCGCTTGCAGGCACAGGTTGAGGGCTTCCAGCGCACCGTTGGTGATCAGCAGTTCTTCCATGGGCAGCATCAGCCCGCCGACCATGTAGCGCAGGGCGATTTGCCGACGCAGCTGCGGGTTGCCCGGCGACATGTCGGTGACGACCATGCGAGGGTCCATTTCGCGGCTGGCGCTGGCCAGGGAGCGCGACAGGCGTTGCAGGGGAAACAGTGTCGGGCTGGGGAACGCCGAACCGAAGGGCACGGTGTTCGGGTCCTTGATCGAGTCGAGCACCGAGAACACCAGTTCGCTGACGTCGACTTCGGTGGACTCGTTGACCTGATTGCTGATCTCCGGTTCGGAAAACGGCCGTGGCGCATGGGCATTGACGAAGTAGCCGGAGCGCGGACGGGCGCGGATCAGCCCGCGACGTTCCAGCAGGTAGTAGGCCTGGAACACCGTCGACGGGCTGACACCGTAGGTCTGGCTGGCGTAGCGCACCGACGGCACACGCTGGCCCGGGCCGAGGACGCCGGTGCGGATCAGTTCTGCAATGTCGTCGGCGAATTTTTCGTAGCGTTTCATCGTTAGCCCGGATTGGTGTCATTCAGAAAAAACGAGGTGACTTCTTCGCGAGCAAGTCGAATCGTCGCACCGCCGCTCCCACATTGGATTTGTGAACACTGGAGATCCAATGTGGGAGCGGGCTTGCTCGCGAATGGCGCACCGCAGTCTAAAGCCTTAACGATTCATCGGCGCAACAAACCGGCTCTTCGCCACGCTGTAGACATCAGGCTCATCGCTGTCGACCACCTTGAAGCCAAGGCTCTGCGAACTGCTGGCCGGACGCTCCGTGAGCATCACCACCGACACCGGCACATCGACGATCTCGCCCGCTGCCAGGCTCAACCCGTTCTTGCCCTGCAACTCGAAACCGTCGGCATCGACCAGTTGCAATTGATAGTCCTGACGCTGCTGGGTCTTGTTGATCACCTTCAGACTGTAGATGTTTTCGATCTGCCCCTGGCTGTTCTCGCGGAACAGACCGCGGTCCTTGCTGACGTCGAGCGACACCATCGGCCGCTCCACCAGCGCCACCACCAGCGCGGCGATCATTACCACAAGCACGGCGGTGTAGCCGATCAGGCGCGGGCGTAGCAGGTGTGTCTTGCCACCCTGCAACTGGTGCTCGGAGGTATAGCTGATCAACCCTCGGGCGTAGCCCATCTTGTCCATGATCGAGTCGCAGGCGTCGATGCAGGCGGCGCAACCGATGCACTCCATCTGCAAGCCATCGCGAATGTCGATGCCGGTCGGGCAGACCTGTACGCACAGCTGGCAATCGATGCAATCGCCCAGGCCGACTTCGGCGGGCTTGACCTCGCGTTTGCGCGGGCCACGGTTTTCGCCTCGGGCCACGTCGTAGGAAATGGTCAGGGTGTCCTTGTCGAACATCACGCTCTGGAACCGTGCGTAGGGGCACATGTGCATGCACACCGCTTCACGCAGCCAGCCGGCATTGATGTACGTGGCGCCGGTAAAGAACAGCACCCAGAACAGGCTGACACCGCTCATTTGAAAGGTCAGCAGCTCTTCGGCCAACGGCCTGATCGGCGTGAAGTAGCCGACGAAGGTCAGGCCGGTCAGCAGGCTGATGGCCAGCCACAAGGTGTGCTTGGCCGCTCGACGCATCAGTTTGTTCAGGCCCCAGGGCGCGGCTTGCAACTTGATCCGCTGGTTGCGTTCGCCCTCGGTGATCTTCTCGCACCACATGAAGATCCAGGTCCACGAACTTTGCGGGCAGGTGTAGCCGCACCAGACCCGCCCCGCGAACACGGTGATCGCAAACAGACCGAACGCGGCAATGATCAACAGCGCCGACAGCAAGATGAAATCCTGTGGCCAGAAGGTCGCACCGAAGATGTGGAATTTACTTTCGGAAAGATCCCAGAGCACCGCCTGGCGACCGCCCCAGTTCAACCACACGGTGCCGAAGAACAGCAAAAACAGAAAACCCGCGCCGCTGATGCGCAGGTTGCGGAACAGCCCTGTGAAGCTACGGGTGTGGATCAGGTTGTCGCTGGTTTTGGCCTTCGTCTTTGGACGCGAAGGCTCGAATGTTTCTACGGTTCGGACGGGGATTCTCTCGCTCATGGTCTTTCGCTCATCAGCCTCCATCAGGCATGAGCACTATGAGCGGTGATCTGTTTGCATAACAGACTCAGGTATTGCGATAAAAAGCGGATCAGATGAAGGTGTTTGCCCGGCCTGCGACAACTTGAAGCACCCGCCGCAGCCGGGCCCGAGGGACTGACCGAAACAGCGGCGACAGGTGTTGACCAATCCCGGTCAAATCACCGAATCACTGTTGGTGGCCTTCAAGTGCCGGCGTCCATCCACCGCACCTGCGACGGTCAAGGCGTCGGCCTCTGCTTCGGTGATGTAGATACGCTGGCGTTCGATGGCCACAGCCGACATGGCCTTGGCACCGTCGGTGACGATGGTCACGTCGGGACACAGACGAATCTGTTCGCCATTGGCGGAGGTGAGAAAGCAGGTCTGGTTCTCGATGCGCACGGTCATGGCGCAATCCTTTTTCAGTGGAAACTGAAGTTTCAGGCCGCGACCGCCGGTCATCGTTCTGTGCAACCGATTAATGGTCACGACCGGGCTGGGGCGGGGCATCAGGGATTGGCGATCACCGGCGGCATAGTCGTCGGTGGCTCTTTCTGTGGCGGTGGGGTGGGAGGCTTATATCTGTAGCAGTTACTGTCTGCGCTACGCATCAAGCTTTATTCATCCAGGATGCTCCGCAAATATCGGCTCGGATACAGCGCGGATAAATGCGTCATCTACCGTTTTTGCTCGATAGTGCTGAATGAACTCCGACCCGCTGGCAAAACGATGAAAGCGTTGCTGACTGATCATGTAGAAATAAGTACAGTTGTTTACTATTTCATCGACGTTATGTGATGACACCAGGATCGCCATGCCATCATTAGCCGCGCCATGAAGGCACTCCCAGATATAATGGCGAAATTCAGGGTCTACACCGGCAGTAGGCTCATCGAGAATAATGAAGTCAGTGGAAATTGATAGAAGAGAAAGGGCAAAGAACCAGCGTGTCTCTCCATAGCTGCACAATGACGATTTTTTGTTCCATATGTCTTTGTATCGACTAACGATAGAGGGGCTCCAGTAACTTAGCTTTTCCAGAGCTCGTGACTGTGTCATTTTTTTATCAGAGGATAGTGCGATGACCATTTTGAATATATCACGCATGCGCATTGTCGGAGGGGTTGTGATTATTTGAGACAGGTAAGAGAAGTCGGGGAAGTCATTTTCAATATAACCGGATTTTATTTTTTTCAGTTCGCAGACGATATCGAAAAACGTGGTTTTTCCTGATCCGTTCGGGCCTAAAATACCTACGATGGAGCCCTGAGGAATCTCAAGAGATGCTCGGGTTAAAATCGCTTTATCGGCATAGGAAAAATCAATGCATTTTGCACTAAATCGACGCATTAGTATCTGCTCCAAATTGGGTTGATTCTTAAGTGCTTTAGCAGCGCTAAAGCCGATACAATAGCGAAAAATGCTATTATGGCGACCGCTGGTTTATTATGGCTCAAATCATTTGTCATTAAATTGGTTGCAGCTGTCAGCGGGTTTGCAAGGTTTATGATGTCCACGATGTCATTTGTTTTGCTAGCCCCAAGTACTCCCAGGATAAGCATGAAAAACGAACAGATTGACAGTAGTGTATTTGAGTTTTGAAAGTTGATTGGAAGCAGCGTAAATGCGACGCCAAGGCTACAAAACATGATAAGGCAAGTATAAAAGCGTAAAGCAATCCTCAGTAATTCTTCGAGATCATAGCTGCCAAACGGGACCTTTGTCGCCAGGTAAAAAATGGAGCAGTACGCAATTGAAATTAATGAGTAAGCAAAAAAGTGCGAGTATAAAAATATGATTTTTGACTGTTTTGAATAAATAAATGATCGAATGAATCCACTTTCTCTTCTTCCGATTATATAAAGCGTAAATCCAAATAGCGCTACGCTTGATGAAATGTATGCATAAAACCATGCTGATGCCTCAATATACTCACTTTGAAAATAGTTCGCGTCCTGCTTTGTAGTCGCGAAGAAATAGAAAAGTGCGCAGGGGGAAAGCATTATCCAAAACAACGCAATAGGTTCTTTGAATTGCTCTTTTATGAAGATGCCGGTTAAGGTGAGGACTCTCGAGTGTAATTGATTTTTCATGAGTGACAACCTTAATTGGGTGGAATCAATTGTTCTATTCGGGTTTGTCAGTTGATGCTGAAAAAAACATTGCCGCTCGAAATTGAGTGGCGTTGTTAGATTTAGAGGGTTGTGGTCTTTACTGCAAGTCTGCGAGTAATTGCATGTAGGAATAGTCTCTCATGTGCCAAGGAACGGTCTTACAGAGCTTCTGGAAATATCTTTTGGCTGTTTAATTTTCGAGGGGGGCGCAGCTAAATGATTTATTCGGCTTTCTGTTAGAAAGCGTTTTGTAGTGGTTGTAAACGTGAAATTTATGAGTCAGTGGTAAGCAAACTCGTCTGTAGGACTAAACATGTAAGAATTTTTGTGGCGGGGAAATTTTTCTGAAAAAAGGCGACAGGCGGTAGTCGAAATAATGAGACTGATTAGCTGGAGCACTCCTTCAATGAAAATGCCTACCCTGAATTTATTGCCAAGGTTGCCTATAACCTTGACCGGAGGTTCTTGACTCGTAGAGGGCTCCAGCCTTTCGTTGACCCCGAGCTGCGTTAGGGTCCTGTTTCGGTTCCGGATCCTTTGGGTAGCAGAGTTGGATTGTCGAATTCCGGATTGGGAGCTTTTCCCGGTAATGAATTGGTCATTGGTCCAGTTGACAGTGGCACATGGCGTGAGTCGTGCTTAAGTTGGTTGATCCCTGCACGGGGGATTTGATTCCAGCCAACTGCTCTGAACTTTGCCGGTGTCCATCGCTCGGAACCTAAGTGAGTTCATTCGGCGAGGGATCTACCGATGTGGATGACAACCAGACACAAGCGCGTCCATGGGGCGTAAGGAGAGAGGCTCGATGACGGCTGAAAAACCGACTGAGTTGAGCTACAACCCGCACATGCCGCTGTCGCAGGCGCTGTTGCTGCCGCGTATTGTCATAGAAAACATCATGCCGACCCTTGAAGGCGGGCAGTTCGCGGTCAAGGCCGTGGTGGGGCAGGACGTGGTGGTGACGGCCAAGGTCTTCGCCGACGGGCATGACAAGTTGGCGGTTCGCGTGCGCTGGCGGGCCGACGACGAGGACGTCTGGCAAAGCGCTGTCATGCTCGACCTGGGCAACAACGGTTGGCAAGGGCAGTTCCGTGTCGACAGCCAGGGCCGGTATCTGTTCTGTATCGAAGCCTGGATCGATCAGTTTGCCAGTTTTCGTTATGAGCTGGAAAAGAAGCATGCGGCTGCCGTTCCGGTAAGCCTGGAACTGCAGGAAGGGCGGATTCATGTGCAACAAGCCGCCGAACGCAGCGAAGGGCAACTCAGTGAGCAACTGGCAGCCTTGCACCATGAACTGTCAGGACTGCTTGAAGCCGAGCAGGTCGCACTGTTTTTGCACCAACGTAGTGCCGAGCTCATGGCCCGCGTCGAACACCGTGCGTATTTGAGCCTGAGCCCGGAGTGCCCGGTGGATGTGGAACGCGAGCTGGCGCAGTTCGCCAGTTGGTATGAGTTGTTCCCGCGTTCGATCACCGACGATCCTGCACGCCATGGCACTTTCAATGACGTGCATTCACGGCTGGCGATGATCCAGGACATGGGCTTCGATGTGCTGTATTTCCCGCCGATCCATCCGATCGGGCGCAGTTACCGCAAAGGCCCGAACAACGCCCTGACAGCGGGGCCCGATGATCCGGGCAGCCCTTATGCGATCGGCAGCGAGGAGGGCGGGCATGAGGCGATTCATTCGCAGTTGGGTACCCGCGACGACTTCCGGCGACTGGTGGCGGCCGCTGCCGCCCATGGCCTGGAAATCGCCCTCGATTTCGCCATCCAGTGTTCCCAGGACCATCCGTGGCTCAAGCAACACCCTGGCTGGTTCAACTGGCGGCCTGACGGCACGATCAAGTACGCGGAGAATCCGCCGAAGAAGTACCAGGACATCGTCAACGTCGACTTCTATACCCCCGAGGCGATTCCGAGCCTGTGGGTGGAGTTGCGCGATATCGTGGTGGGCTGGGTCGAGGAGGGCGTGAAGATCTTCCGCGTCGATAACCCGCACACCAAGCCGTTGCCGTTCTGGCAATGGTTGATCGCCGATGTACGGGCGTTGTACCCCGAGGTGATCTTCCTCGCCGAAGCCTTTACCACCCCGGCAATGATGGCGCGCCTGGGCAAGGTCGGTTATTCCCAGAGTTACACCTATTTCACCTGGCGCAACACCAAGGCCGAACTGGCGAGCTACTTCACCGAACTCAACGAATCGCCCTGGCGCGAGTGCTACCGGCCGAATTTTTTCGTCAATACACCGGACATCAACCCCGCGTTCCTGCATGAGTCCGGGCGTCCCGGATTCCTCATTCGCGCTGTGCTGGCGACCATGGGCTCGGGCTTGTGGGGCATGTATTCGGGGTTCGAGCTGTGCGAGTCGGCGCCGGTGCCGGGCAAGGAAGAGTACCTCGACTCCGAGAAGTACGAAATCCGCCCCAGGGACTTCAATGCGCCGGGCAACATCATTGCCGAGATCGCCCAGCTCAACCGCATTCGCAGGCAAAACCCGGCGTTGCACACGCATCTGGGCCTGAAGGTCTACAACGCCTGGAACGACAACATCCTGTATTTCGGTAAACGCAGCTTTGACGGCAGCAACTTTATCCTGGTGGCGGTCAGTCTCGATCCGCACAACGTGCAGGAAGCGAACTTCGAGTTGCCGCTATGGGAATTGGGCCTGCCCGACGACGCCAGCACCCAGGGCGAAGACTTGATGAATGGCCATCGCTGGACCTGGCACGGCAAAAACCAGTTCATGCGCATCGACCCGGCGTATCAGCCGTTCGGTATCTGGAGAATCACCGCATAGACCAGAAGGCTCCCTCGCCACAGAGAGTCTCATCCTGTGGCCAAGTCGAATTGACCAGGAGTTTCAAATGGCGAAGAAACCCAAGGCAGCCACGTTCATCAAGGACCCGCTCTGGTACAAGGACGCGGTGATCTATCAAGTTCACGTCAAATCGTATTTCGACTCCAACAACGACGGGATCGGCGACTTTCCCGGCCTCATCGCCAAGCTCGACTACATCGCCGACCTGGGCGTCAACACCATCTGGCTGTTGCCGTTCTATCCCTCGCCACGGCGTGACGACGGTTATGACATCGCCGAGTACCGCGGCGTGCACAGTGACTACGGCTCCATGGCCGATGCCCGGCGTTTCATTGCCGAGGCGCACAAGCGCGGCCTGCGGGTGATCACCGAGCTGGTCATCAACCACACGTCCGACCAGCACCCGTGGTTCCAGCGCGCACGCAAGGCCAAGCCCGGTTCGGCCGCGCGGGACTTCTACGTGTGGTCCGATGACGATCAGAAATACGACGGCACCCGCATCATTTTCCTCGACACCGAAAAGTCCAACTGGACCTGGGACCCGGTCGCCGGCCAATACTTCTGGCACCGCTTCTACTCCCACCAGCCGGACCTGAATTTCGATAACCCGCAAGTCATGAAAGCGGTGCTGTCGGTGATGCGCTACTGGCTCGACATGGGCATCGACGGCTTGCGTCTGGACGCGATCCCCTACCTGATCGAACGCGACGGCACCAACAACGAGAACTTGCCGGAAACCCATGACGTCCTGAAAAGGATCCGCGCGGAAATCGACGCCAACTACCCCGACCGCATGCTGTTGGCCGAGGCCAATCAGTGGCCGGAAGACACTCGGTTGTACTTCGGCGAAATCGATAAGAAAGGCCTGAACGGCGACGAATGCCATATGGCCTTTCACTTCCCGCTGATGCCACGCATGTACATGGCGCTGGCCCAGGAAGATCGCTTCCCGATCACCGATATTCTGCGCCAGACTCCGGAAATTCCCGCCAACTGCCAATGGGCGATCTTCCTGCGCAATCACGATGAGCTGACCCTGGAGATGGTCACCGACAAGGAGCGCGACTACCTGTGGAATTACTATGCCGCCGACCGTCGCGCGCGGATCAATCTGGGGATTCGTCGTCGCCTGGCGCCATTGGTGGAGCGCGACCGCCGTCGGGTCGAGTTGCTCAACAGCCTGCTGCTGTCCATGCCCGGCACGCCGACCCTGTATTACGGCGACGAAATCGGCATGGGCGACAACATCTACCTCGGCGACCGCGACGGTGTGCGTACGCCGATGCAATGGTCCATCGACCGCAACGGCGGATTCTCCCGCGCCGACCCCGCCAGCCTGGTGCTGCCGCCGATCATGGACCCGCAATACGGTTATCTGTCGGTCAACGTCGAAACCCAGGCCGGTGACCCGCATTCGTTATTGAACTGGACCCGGCGCCTGCTGGCCGTGCGCAAGCAATCCAAGGCGTTCGGGCGCGGTACGTTGAAGATGCTTTCGCCCAGCAATCGGCGGATTCTGGCCTACACCCGTGAATACATCGGGGTGGACGGCAAGCACGAAGTCATTCTGTGCGTGGCCAACGTGTCGCGCAGTGCCCAGGCCGCCGAGCTGGATTTGTCGGCCTACGTCGGCATGGTGCCGGTGGAAATGCTCGGAGGTAACGCGTTCCCGCCCATCGGCCAGCTGAATTTCCTCCTGACGCTGGCACCTTACGGCTTTTACTGGTTCGGCCTCGCCGCGGAAAACCAGATGCCCAGCTGGCACGTGGAGCCCGCGCAAAGCCTGCCGGACTTCAATACGCTGGTGCTGAAAAAACGCATGGAAGAACTGCTCGAAGCACCGTCAAGAACCACGCTGGAGCAAAGCATCCTGCCGAACTGGTTGCAGAACAGACGCTGGTTTGCGGGCAAGGACGCTGCCATCGAACAGGTCGATCTGGCCTATGGCGTGCGTTTCGGCGATCCGCAGCACCCGGTGCTGTTCAGTGAAATCAATGTCACCAGCGGTGGACAGAGCAGTCGCTACCAGTTGCCGTTCGGCTTTATCCCGGAAGACCAGGTCGGTACGCCGCTGCCGCAGCAATTGGCGTTGTCGCGGGTACGGCGCGGACGCCAGGTCGGCCTGATCACCGATGCCTTCAGCCTGGAAGCTTTTGTGCATGCTGTATTGCAGGGCATTCAGGCCGGCACCGTATTGGCTTCCAGCGATGGCGACATCCGCTTCGAGTCCACCGCCGAGCTGGAAAAACTCGGCCTCAATGCCGAGTCGCCGGTGCGCTACCTGTCCGCGGAGCAGTCCAACAGCTCAGTGGTGATCGGCAACAGCGTGGTGCTGAAGTTGATCCGCAAGGTCGCTTCCGGGGTGCATCCTGAACTGGAGATGAGCGCGTATCTGACCGGAGCCGGGTTCGGCAATATTTCGCCATTGCTGGGGGCCGTGGTGCGTCGGGACGCAGCGGGTCAAGACAACTTGCTGATGATTGCCCAAGGCTATCTGAGTAATCAGGGTGACGCCTGGGAGTGGACCCAGAACAATCTCGAACGGGCGCTTCGCGATGAGCTGGCCGACGCCGTCTCCGAGCAGGAGCAACATTACAACGCGCTCGGTGAACTGAAAGATTTCGCCGCTATGCTCGGCCAGCGCCTGGGGGAAATGCATCAGGTACTGGCAACGCCGGGTACCTACCCGGATTTCTTGCCGCAGGTCACCACGCAGAAGGAAGCGCTGGCCTCGGCCCGGGATGTCGCGGCGCAAATCGAGCATGCGCTGAACTTGCTCAAGCAACATGAAAATCAACTGAATACGGCGGACCAGACCCTTGTCACCCGTTTACTGGACAACAAAAAAGCCATTCTCGGTCATGTGCAAGAGCTGGGCAAAAAGACTGCGGGTGGCTTGCGCATTCGTGTGCACGGCGACCTGCATTTGGGGCAGGTGCTGGTGATCAAGGGCGATGCCTATCTGATCGACTTTGAAGGTGAACCGGCACGGCCATTGCAGGAACGACGGGGCAAGCACAGCCCGTACAAGGATGTCAGCGGCGTGCTGCGTTCCTTCGACTATGCGGCGGCGATGGCGATCAACGTGCAGAGCATCGACAACACGGCTGCGGCTGCTGCTGCGCGTTTGCGGGTCACCGAGCGCTACTTGAGCGAGGCGCGGCAAGCATTTGTCGACGCTTATCGGCTGGCGGCAGCTACTCTTGCCCATGCATGGCAAGATCCCGAAGGCGAGGACGCCGCGCTGGCGTTGTTCGGTCTGGAGAAGGCGGCGTATGAAGTGGCCTATGAGGCGGAAAATCGCCCCACCTGGCTGCCTGTGCCGTTGCACGGTTTGTATGGATTATTGAGTGGGCTCAAACCCTTTTCCGATCTTGATGGAGAGTAGTCATGAGTGTCTCGAACAAGGAACAGGGTCATCACAAAGAAGCGCTACTGCCCAGCGCACGGGATATCGATGCATTGGTGCGCGCCGAGCATATCGATCCTTTCGCCATTCTCGGCCCCCACGGTGATGGCGCCGGCGGGCAGTTCATTCGCGCTTATCTGCCGGGCGCCCTGAGTGTAGAAGTACTGGCCAGGGACTCGGGTGAAGAGCTTGGTAAGCTTGAAGCCACAGAGACGCCGGGGTTGTTTGTCGGGCATTTCGACCGAGTGCAAGGGTACCTGCTGCGCACCCGTTGGGCCGGCGGCGAGCAAACGGCCGAAGACCCTTACAGCTTCGGCCCGTTGCTGGGCGAAATGGACTTGTACCTGTTCGCCGAAGGTAATCACCGTGACCTCAGCGCGTGCCTTGGCGCACAACTCAAGACCGTGGACGGCGTCGATGGCGTGCGTTTCGCCGTGTGGGCGCCGAATGCCCGGCGAGTGTCGGTGGTCGGCGATTTCAACGTCTGGGACGGGCGCCGGCACCCGATGCGCCTGCGTCATCCCACCGGTGTCTGGGAGTTGTTCATCCCGCGCCTGCAAGCGGGCGACGCCTACAAATACGAGATTCTCGGCGCCCACGGCATTCTGCCGTTGAAGGCTGATCCCATGGCGCTGGCCACCAGCCTGCCACCGGACACCGCTTCGAAAGTCGCTTCCCCCTTGAAAGTCGACTGGCAGGATCAGGACTGGATGACGGCCCGGGGCGACCGCCAGCGAGTGACGGCGCCATTGTCGATCTACGAATTGCACGCCGGCTCGTGGCAATGCGAGCTGGACGACCTGGGCGAAGTGGCCCGCCAGTACACCTGGCCCGAACTGACCGAGCGGCTGATTCCCTATGTAAAAGACCTGGGCTTCACTCACATCGAACTGATGCCGATCATGGAGCACCCGTTCGGTGGTTCGTGGGGTTATCAGTTGCTGTCGCAATTCGCACCGAGTGCGCGATATGGCACGCCGGACGAGTTCGCCGCGTTCGTCAACGCCTGCCATGTGGCCGGGCTCGGGGTGATCCTCGACTGGGTGCCGGCGCATTTCCCCACCGATACCCACGGCCTGGCGCAGTTCGACGGCACGGCGCTGTACGAGTACGGCAACCCGCAGGAAGGTTTCCACCAGGATTGGGACACGCTGATCTACAACCTGGGGCGCACCGAAGTGCACGGCTACATGCTGGCGTCGGCGCTGCACTGGCTCAAGCATTTCCATGTCGACGGCCTGCGGGTCGATGCGGTGGCCTCGATGCTGTACCGCGACTACTCGCGCAAGGCCGGCGAGTGGGTGCCGAACCGCCACGGCGGCCGGGAGAACCTCGAAGCCATCGACTTCCTGCGCCACCTCAACGACGTGGTGGCCCTGGAAGCGCCCGGTGCGCTGGTGATCGCCGAGGAATCCACCGCATGGCCGGGCGTCAGCCAGGGCACACAACAAGGCGGCCTGGGCTTTGCCTACAAATGGAACATGGGCTGGATGCACGATTCGCTGCATTACATCCAGCAGGACCCTGTCTACCGCGCCCATCATCACAACGAGCTGAGTTTCGGCCTGGTGTACGCCTGGTCCGAGCGTTTCATCCTGCCGATCTCCCATGACGAAGTGGTGCACGGCAAGCACTCGCTGATCGACAAGATGCCCGGCGACCGCTGGCAGAAATTCGCCAACCTGCGGGCCTACCTGAGTTTCATGTGGGCGCATCCGGGCAAGAAGCTGCTGTTCATGGGCTGCGAGTTCGGCCAGTGGCGCGAGTGGAACCACGATCAGCAACTGGACTGGTACCTGCTGCAATACTCCGAGCACAAGGGTGTGCAGAAACTGGTGGCCGACCTCAATCGCTTGTACCGCGAAGAGCCGGCGCTGCATGAGCAGGACGATGTGCCGCAGGGTTTCCAATGGCTGATCGGCGATGACGCGATCAACAGCGTTTATGCGTGGCTGCGCTGGAGCAAGGACGGCAAGCCGCTGCTGGTGGTGGCCAACTTTACGCCGGTGCCACGTGAGGCTTATCGCGTCGGAGTGCCGTTTGCCGGGCAGTGGAACGAAGTGCTCAACAGCGATTCGTCGATCTATGCCGGTTCCAACTACGGCAACAGTGGCGGGGCGGTGGCCGAGGAAACGCCGAGCCATGGGCAGGCGTTGTCGTTGGTGTTGAATTTGCCGCCGTTGGCGGTGTTGATGTTAAGGCTGGAGGGGTAGCTCACCTCTATTTTATTCGATAGCCCTGACAGGTCGAGGCTCATTCAAGTACAGCCTGTCAGGGGGGAGTGATAAATTTTAATCATTTCTGAAGCACAACATAACTAAATCCATTTTGCATTCGGCGTTGCCTCGAACTTTCTTTGAGTAATTCTAATGTGGGGCATCCCCCAGTTGTCTTTAGAAATACTGTTAACGACAAACTGAGTCATTGGCTTGAATAAACCCTCCGTTTCGGGGGTGTGATCTACTCTGAATGCGTTGCCTGTCGTTTTTAGAAGCACTGGGAGCGTCGGCAGTAAAGTGCTTGGAACATGAAGTTTACTTGTGAATTTGCTTGCGATTTTTTTGTCTGGAGTAAAAGCCATAAATATGCTGGTTTGTAGTATGTCACCTACTTCAATGCTATCTCGATTTTGCAAGCGAGTGCCGCGGTAGAGCTCATCTGTCATTTGCGGACCAAGTGATGCGGCTAACAGACTAATTGTTTTTTTTGAATTTCTGGCATGGGACTCTAGTAACTCCATCGCCGGGTCATACACTTTTTGCTTTCTGGCGGGGGTTAGCTTAACTGTTCCAAAGTCGCCATCATTGTTCTTGAGTTCTGAGTACACTGCTTTTCTGGTGTCGGAGAGCGATTTTTTTATTAAATCGGAGGGGGTATTTTCGTAGTGGCTGCGGCTATGTCCTTTGAAATAAAGAGCGCCGGCGTTTGTTCCCCAAATTAGTTGTATGCCCTCTTTTTCGTCTGCTGTTAATGGCCTGTCATAGGCTTCGGGTTGCCCTATATAACCGAGGCGAACTCTAAAATAATCGATATACTTTTCAGGTTGTACTTTTTTGCTTTCCAGGTAGGTGGTGGCTACATTGATTAAGTCTGGCTCAGGAAGGTTGTCCTTGTTTTTAATAAGTTGTCTCTCCATGGAGTTTATTTCGTCATGCGTTAACTCCTTTCCTATATTTCCATCCAGATCACCAAAATTTATGGGTCTATTCCTGACCATCGCAAATAAATTCATCCCATCTACATATCCCTCCGGATCCGGATTAATCCACCGCTGCAACCACGGCGCGTAATACCTGAACCCATAGTAATAAAGCCCCGTCGCATCCCGCTCCTTGCCGGAGTACCGCACGGTCTTGTACCTGGCTTCTGTGACCGACCGGGCCGCGAAACAAGCCGTCCCCCCAAACGGGTAATACCATTCCTGGCTGATCAGGTCGGCGTTCTGGTCCAGTTCCAGTGCGCCGGATTGCAGGTGGTCGTTGAGGCTGTAACGCACCTGGTCGTTGGCGATGTCATCCGGCTGCTGGGTGACCCAGTGCAGCACCCGCACGCTGTTGCTGCCGGCGCTGGCGTTGATCACGTGGAGGATTTCGCCGGTGCTGTCGTGACGACGGACTTCCACGCCGGGCAGGTATCGCACTTCACTGGTCAGTGTGCGGGCGTTGGTCTGGTTCGCGCGCAGCTTGCGCACCCGTTGCCCGCCGCCGTCGTAGAGGTAACGTTCATAATCATCATTGCCATCGTCGCGGACCACCGGGCGCACGCTGGACAGTTGATTACGCAGGTCCCAGTCGAGCGATTGGCCCGCCTGCAACTCACGCAAATTCCCGTTGGCATCGAAACCGGCGACCAGTTCGGCTTCCGTCGGCGGCCGGCCATTGCGTTCGGGCAGGCAGCGGTTGCTGTATTGGGCGCGGGTCAAGGTGCGGCCATGGGCCTGTGAGCCGACGTGCACCAAATCCAGGAGATTGCCGCCCGCATCGTAGTGAAAGGTCTGGCTGTACCGGGCGACCTGGTTGGGGTCGAGGGGTAAGGGTTGCAGGTCGGGCAGGGCAGGGCCGCCATGGCCGGTCTTGGCTTCCCAACCCGTGGCTTCGATCAATTGATCGAGGGTGTCGTAGTGATAGGTCTTGATTGGTTCAATGCGTTGATTGTTGAAGTAACGGATCGGTTGCGCGGCATCTTCGAGGCTCAGCACGTTGCCGATCGCGTCGTAGCGATATTTCAGGTCCTGCAGTGGCGTGCCGTTGGCCTTGTGTGCGCTCAGGCCGATGAGGCGGCCATCCGCCGGATCGTAGCGGTGGCGGGTGAGGACGCCGTTACCGGCGGTTTCCGACTCGATCTGACCGGAGGCGCTGTAGTGAAGATCGCAGACCAGCGTCAGCTCTTTTTGATCGTCACCGGCCAAAGTCAGAAGCGTGTTCTTCAACTCTCCGGTGACGGTATAGGCAAAACGTTGACGATTGCCCAGCGCATCGATTTGCCGGAGCAGTTCACCGCTGGCGGCATGGTGCAGCGCGGTGGTGGCGCCCTTGGCAGATTCAAGCAATGCATCGCGTGCCGGCACGCTGTCTGGCCAGTTCACTGGAACGGTTTCGCGCAAAAAATGCCGGGTCTGTTGCAGCACCGCGCCTGCGATCCCGAGTTCGCGCAGTTGCAAGGTGCCGGCCGGGTCGTCATGGCGAATCAATTGACCGCACAGATTGCGCGAGGCCGCGTCGGCATCGACGCTCGCATACGTAAATCGCTCGAGGACGTGCGCGGCGACATCTTCACCACGTTCATGTACGGCCACCGGCCGCAGCAGTTCATCGAACTCAGTCCGGGAATGGCTGCCACGGCCGTCCCAAGCCTCGACGCGTTGCCCGGCAGCACTGTGCAACGCCACCCGCCAACCCGCGTCCACGCTGTCACTCGACAAGGGTGCACCAGACAGGCTGTACACCTGGCCCAAGTTCGCCGGCACCGACGCATCGTTCTGCGCCAGGGCAAACAGATACGGATCCCTGCTGGCCACCGCCCGGCCGGCGGCATCGAACCGTTGATGCGTCACTCGTGTATCAACCGGATCAGCCGCTAGCCGCCGATGGTATTGAATGGCCCTGATCGCCAAGCCACGCGGATCTGAAACCGCAAGGTTCGGTGTGCCGTGGTGCGCAGAATTCAATGGCATGAGTGATGGTCTCGATCAGAGTGCCCCGCCATTACAATGCATCACCCGCAGAGCCGTGGATACTGTAAGAAATACCAGTTTTTACCAGCGCATCCGCACACCCAGACTACCAATCAAGCCATTCAAGTCGTTGTCATCCACATCGCTGCTGTAATCGGCGCTGACGTAAAAACTCACGGTCGGCGTGACTCTGGCGACCAGGCCCAGGCCCAGTTCGACGGTCGTGGAATTGCGGCTGCTGCTGATCTTGTCGACCTGATCGAGGGTCACGCTGTTGCCGGAGTACGCCGTGTGCCACAAGTTGGTCCGCACGTAAGGTTCGACCAGCAGGCCGCTGATGTCGTAACTGCCTTTCAAGTGCGCACCGACCCGGCCACTCCACGAAGTCAGATCGGTGGAAGACGCGTTGCCCGAACCGGCATACGGGGTGTCCAGAGAGATGCGCTGATTGATCAACTGTGCCTGGGGTTCAATCACCCAGTTTTCGCCAAGGCCGATGGGAATGCCACCTTCTACCGACAGTGTGACCGCGCTGCCCTCGGTGGCTCTTCGGGTCCCTTGCTCGTTGCGGCTGAAGCCGTTGACCCGACCACCGCTGGCGGTCAGGTCGACGTGCCAGCCTTGTGGTCCGGTCAGGCTCCAGTAGGCGCCGAGGCTTTGTCCCTGGAGGTTGAGCGTGTCGCTATTGGGGTTGGACATTACCGAGGTGATCTGCGTGCCGTTGTTGTTGAGCTGGAACTGGCTCGTGCCGCCGACCAGCCCGACCCTCTGCGTATGGCCGCTGGCGCTTTGCAGGGTGAAGATCGCCGGGCCTTTGACTTCGTGGGTGCCGGTAACGGCCAGCTCCAGGGAAAGGAAATCGGTTTGTGCCTGGCGAGAGGGCTGGCCGTAGAGTTGGTCCCAGGCCGTGGGCGCGGCGTCTTCGGTAGTCAGGCTGGAACTTCGCAGATCGGGATGAGCGTTGAACTGACCGGGGTACGTTACTGCAAGGGTAGACAGACTGAGCGTCGGGATGTCCTGTCGATACCACGGGGTTGTTTCTTGTTCGGCAGGGGCGGCTTGTATTTCCAGGGAGGAACACAGCAGGAGTGAACTCGACACGGTGCAAAAAGCGACTTTGATCTCTTCTGGGGTGAGTGAAGTTTTCATGGAGGTCTACCTTGCAGGCGCATGTAGCATCTCGCTCTGGCGTCTCTCCTACCCCGAATGAGGGGCGACCGAATGGGATAGGACTCGCCACCGGCTGCCCGTTTTTACGGGAGTCCGAGGCGGGTCCTGATGGCATATCCGGGGGTAGTAAAGTGAAGTCAAGAAGAGCGAAACGGTCGCGTCAAGAGGATGGCCGATAAGTGGTAATGGTTTAAGTGCCTGATTTATGACGTGTCTCTAAGTTCTTGTTTGTTCGTCGGATCGTCAAAAAAAAACCGGGATAGAGTGGTTGTTGATCCTCACCACTTCACCCGCACCCCCACGTTACCGAATGTTCCCCGTTGCTGGGTGCTGTCGATATTGCTGCTGTAGTCGACGCCGGCATACACACTGACGGATGTCGCGACGCTCAGCACCATCCCGATACCGAGGTCGGCGGACGAGGTTCGTTGTTGGGATTCGACCTGATCGACATGGTCAAAGGTGACGGTATCGGTACCGGTAAAGGTGTGCCAGATATTGGCCCGCAGATACGGCTCAAGCGGCCTGCCGCCGACTTCGTAGCGACCTTTGAGTCGAGCGCCGACGCGGCCGGTCCAGGCGCTGTCGGAATCGAACGAGACATGGGAGATGCCGTCGTCCTGACTGTCGAGTCTGACCTTCTGGTAAATCGCCTGGGCCTGGGGTTCGATCACCCAGCCAGCAGCCACCGCGATCGGGTATCCGACCTCTGCCGATAAGGTCGTGACGTGACCGTCATTGTCGATCTTCAGGCCGCTTTGCGAGTGGTTGTCACCGTTGAGCCAGGTGTACATGGCCACGGTATCGAGATAGGCGCCGGCAGGATCGGTCAGGGTCCAGTAAACGCCAAGACTGTCGCCTTGCAATTCCACCTTGCCGGAGCGTTTGCCTTCGAAGCCCTCGTTGAAACCGTCGACATCACCTTGCAGGCGGCTGTGGCCGACAAAGAAACCACTGCGCTGGGTCTGTCCACTCGCCAGTTGTGAACTGAACAGGTCATTGCCGACCTGGAAGCCATTGAGCGAGCCGTCCAGTCTTGGCGTGACGGTGCCGGCCCAGGTCTGCTCGAGATTCTTGCCGTAGACCCGGCCCCAACCAGCGCCCAAGGCCCCGGTTTCTGTCAGCAGGCGCTGGTCGCCTTGACGATCATGGAACGTGCCCAGCGCCGTCAGGCTCAATTGTGCGGCAGCGGGAGGCACCACCGACCAGGTGGGAACCGCCTCGCGGTACAGCGGGATCGGTGCCGCGCCCGGGACAGCGGCGGGTAACACCGGGGTTTCGACTGTGACAACCCCTTCACCCCCCGGAACTCCGGGAACCCCGGAAACCTTAACAACCGGGGCGGCCACCGGTACTGCCACCAAAGGCGCCAGCGTCGGCGGCAAGGCGGGATCCGGGTTGGCGACGGAGACCAATGGCGGCGCCACAACCGAGGAGCGCAAGTACCAACTGTTTTCGCTGCCCGGTGTAATACCGCCTTTGAACAGGCGGTAATCGAAGGCACCGACCGAGACCGGGGCTTTGAGGGCAAATGCGGTGTTGTCGCTGACCGCCGTGCCTTGGGCCTGGACCAACTGGATGCCGTTCTGCTGCGTCAGTGCGCCTGTGCCACCGATGTTGCTGACCGTAATCAGGGTATTGCCGGTCAGCGTCCCATTGTTCACGACCAGTTTGTCACTGGGGGAGCTGTCATCGCCCACCGTGCTTTGCAAATGCAACTGACCGCCATTACCCGCGTAATTACCCTCAACAGTCAGGGTGTCATTGGTGCGTGAGTTACCACTGGCGAGATCGATGACCCCGCTGTTGTTCAAGGTTGCGAGCCGGCCTGCGGTCAATGGCGTAATGCTGCCTTGCACCGAGGTCAGCGTACTGCTGCCGTCGATATTGAATACGCCCGTGCCGGTGGTGGTGTCCCCCAGTTGAAAGTTGCCATCCAGGTCGAAGCGCGAGCCATTGCCCAGGTTGACGGTTTCCCAGTTGATGTACCGGGCGGCGCCCGATGAGGTGGTGTGATCGAAGGTCAGCAGGTCATTGCCGATACCGCCATCGGTGCCCGGGGTCAGCGCGAGGGTGCTTTCGGTCAGATTGCGCAAGGCGGCGCGGTCGTCGCCCGCCTGCAGGAGGATTGGCGAGCGGATGATCCCGCCGCCGTCCCAGACTAGGGTGTCATCGCCGTTGCCGGTGCGGATTTCGCCAACGATTTCCCCGCCCGTGACCGTGATGCTGTCGTTGCCGTTGCTGACACTGATATTGCCGCCGATTCGGCCACCGGAAACGATGATGGTGTCGGTGCCTAAACCCGTCACCAGATTGCCGAGGATCTGCCCGGCGGACATATCGAAAATATTGTTATCGAGTTTCATGTCGACGCGGCCAATGGTGCCGCCGGTCATTTTGGCGACGTCGCCATCTTCGAAGGCTCCGACGATGGTGCCGGCGGTCATCAGGAAGGTATCGCGACCATCCCCTTGGGCCAGGGACTGAATGGTCCCGCCCGACATGACGAAGTGATCGATGCCATTGCCCTGGCTGACCGCCCCGGTGACTTGCCCGGCGCTGATCGTAAAGCTGTCCGCCCCGTCGCCCTGATCCACGGTGCCGGCCACGATGCCGGAAGCCATGTCCACAGTGTCGGCGCCGGCGCCGAAGGTCACGTTGCCGTTGATCCTGCCGCTGCCATCGGCGGGGAAGGTCAGGGTGTTATTGCCTGCCAAATCGCTCAGCGGGCCGCTGGTAGCGCTGTCGCAGACAAAGTTGTCGTTGCCGGCGGTGGGGATGAGTGTGCAGGCTGCGTGGGCGGGCTGGGACCAGTTCGCACACAACCAGATCGAAAACAGGCACGCACCATGACGGTACCTGGACAGGTCTGTCGAAAACTCCATGTTGCCTCCGCGATGGGATCAACTTCCGTTCCCTGGGCCGTCATGAGTGGCCAGGAAAATGACGTACTCGGCAGCGCGAGTTGCAAGACAGCATCGGGAAAAACAGCGACCCGTGTATACCTTCAGCAACCAAGACGCTACGTATGTGGTGCAAGCCCCTGCAGACATCCTGCGGAGCATCACCAACGTAGCAGTCATTGATTCAACGTGGCTACTGTCAGAAATAACAGGTGGGGGACGATTTTTCGCTACTTCGCGCGGATTGGCCGCGATTCAGAGGTGCACTTCCACCGCCAACGGCAAATGGTCGGAAAGGTGCGTCCATGGCTTGTTCCCGAGTATTTTCGGCTCATGGCTGCTGGCATTGCGCAGGTAGACGCGATCGAGGCGCAACAGGGGAAACCGCGCGGGGTAGGTTTTGGCCGGACGACCAAGGTGGCGTTCGAAAGCTTCGTGCAAATCATCGCGGCGGACCAGGGCGGCATTGCCTTGCATCTGCCAGTCGTTGAAGTCACCGGCAATGATTACCGGCGCCTGCCCGGGCAGGGACTCAAGGAGCTGACAGAGCAACTGCAATTGCAACTGACGATGGCTTTCCAGCAGGCTGAGGTGCACGCAGATGGCATGGACTTCGCTATGCCCCGGCACGTCCAGCACGCAGTGCAGCAAGCCGCGACGTTCCGGGCCGGTAATGGAAACATCCAGGTTTCGGTACTCGCGGATCGGGTACTTCGACAGCAGGGCGTTGCCATGATGACCGTCGGGGTAGACGGCGTTGCGCCCATAGGCGAAGTCGCTCCACATGCTGTCGGCAAGGAATTCATATTGCGAGGTTTGCGGCCAGTCGTTGTAGCGAGAGGAGTGGCGGTCGTGCTCGCCGACGACCTCTTGCAGGAACACCAGGTCTGCCGACGTACTGCGCACCGCTTCACGCAACTCGGGGAGGATGAAGCGCCGGTTGAGTGCGGTAAAACCCTTGTGGGTGTTGACCGTCAGCACGCGAAGTCGATGAATCGCCGCAGGCGTGTTCAATGGCATTGATTCGGCTTCCTGGCGTTTTGAATGACTGGCCACATGCACTCCACTGATTCAGGGCTGCTTATGTATGCGACTGATGCGCCAGCAGGCAGTTCAGTCTGATGGGCTGCACTTTCAAACCAGCACGATTTCATAAGACAAACGGATACGCTCCAGCAGCGTGCGGGGCAGCAATGGCGCAAGGCCGATGGCCGGTTCGCCGTCGAGTTGGCTGGCATAGGCGTGGATGGCGTGGCTCTTGCGGGCGATGGTCCAGGTATCGAGGCGCACCTTGCGTGCACGATGCCAGGGGATCAGCTCCCGGTCCCGTGCCGGCCAGTGCCAGGCCCAGAGCGGTATGTCGTTATAGGTTGCCCCTGCGCTGGCCGCCGCCCGGGCGCTGGCGCGACCAACAGTGTCGTGGTCGGCG
Source organism: Pseudomonas sp. WT-JTC (assembly GCF_056711565.1). Classification (NCBI taxonomy): domain Bacteria; kingdom Pseudomonadati; phylum Pseudomonadota; class Gammaproteobacteria; order Pseudomonadales; family Pseudomonadaceae; genus Pseudomonas; species Pseudomonas sp. WT-JTC. The sequence continues at coordinate 3,736,514 of NZ_CM160042.1, read as the reverse complement.
TTGCCGTCCTCGCGCCAGGTGCTGAACACCACATCGCCGGGGCGCAGGTAACGCGTGATGAATCGGGTGATCTGTTCTTCGTGTTCCACCAGGGCGTTGTCGGTAAACCCGCCCCGTATCCACTTCAGGCTGTGCATCGGCAATCCGAGTCGGCGTATGGCTTCGACGCTTTCCTGGGGACGGAATACGCTGAGGCGTTTTTCCGACCACTGCACAGAGCCCGGATGGCTGGCGCTGCCGTCGGTGATCGAGATCAGTTGCAGTGGGTGGCCCAGGTTGCTGAGCAATTGCAGCAGGCCGCCGCAAGTCACGACTTCATCGCCGGGGTGGGGGGCAATGAGCACTGCGCGTGCGCCAGTGGGTACCAGGGATTGGGGGCTGATGACCGGAATGCTGTCCAGTTGCGGGGCACTGTTCCAGATCTGTGCTGGCAGGCTGGTTTCACTGACGGAAACGGATTTCATGGGCATTACGTCCTTGTTCTGCTTCGCCTTCAGTCGTGCGCGATCCAGGCCCGGCAGACCCGTGAGGGCTCGTTGATAACAATGTGCGCCAAGCCAAACCCTGGATTGCCGCGCATCGAGTATTACTCATGTAACGCTATTCGTCGCATCGCGAACCTGACCAATATTATTTTTCCGCTCTACGGCAGTGGCGCCGTGAATTCCCGAACCTCGTCGCTACTCTTCATCTTCATGCTGTAACTCGAACAACAGCAACGAGCGGCCGGTGATCGAGTACTCGTGGCCAAACTCGAAGCGCTCCTGGCCGCGGATCGACGGCTGGTTGGTGTCGATCATGCATGTCCAGAAACCACCGTCGGGCACTTCCGGCAGTCGGAAATTGACGATGTCGTGATGCGCGTTGACCACCAGCATCAACGTCGCGTCGGCGCCTTTGCGGCGAATGCCGGTTTCCTGGGCGCGACCATCGAGCAGCATGCCCAGGCATCGATTGTGCGCGTCGTGCCAATGCTCGGTGCTCATTTCCTTACCGTCCGGCGCCAGCCAGGTCACGTCCTTGACGCCGATGTCCTCGTTGTAATTACCCACCAGAAAACGTCCACGGCGCAGGATCGGGTACGTCAGGCGCAACTTGATCAGGCGTTTGACGAACTTGAGCAGGGTCTTGCCGTCTTCGCTGAGATCCCAGTTGACCCAGCCGATCTCGCTGTCCTGGCAGTACGCATTGTTGTTGCCGTCCTGGGTGCGGGCGAACTCGTCGCCAGCCACCAGCATCGGCGTGCCCTGGGCCAGCAGCAGGGTGGCGAAGAAATTGCGCATCTGCCGATGGCGCAGCGCATTGATCTCGGGGTCGTCAGTGGGGCCTTCGACGCCGTGGTTCCACGACAGGTTGTTGTTGCTGCCGTCCTGATTGTTTTCGTCGTTGGCTTCGTTGTGCTTGTCGTTGTACGACACCAGGTCATTGAGGGTGAAGCCGTCATGGGCGGTGACGAAGTTCACTGACGAGTAGGGGCGGCGGCCGCGCTGATTGAACATTTCGCCCGAAGCGGTCAGGCGGCTGGCAAAGTCCGCCAGTTGCCCGTCGTCGCCTTTCCAGAAGGCGCGCACGGTGTCGCGGAACTTGTCGTTCCACTCGACCCAGCCAGGCGGGAAATTGCCGACCTGATAACCGCCGGGACCGCAGTCCCACGGTTCGGCGATCAGTTTGACCTGGCGCAATACCGGGTCCTGGCGGCAGGCCACCAGGAAACTGTGGCGCTCATCGAAACCGTCGTGATAACGCCCGAGGATGGTCGCCAGGTCAAAGCGGAAACCGTCCACATGCATTTCCGAAGCCCAGTAGCGCAATGAGTCGGTGACCATTTGCAGCACGCACGGATGGCTCAGGTCCAGGGTGTTGCCGGTGCCGGAATCGTTGATATAGAAGCGTTTGTCATCCGGCTTCAGGCGGTAGTAGGACGCGTTGTCGATGCCGCGCATGGACAGGGTCGGGCCTTGTTCGTTGCCCTCGGCGGTGTGGTTGTAGACCACGTCGAGGATCACCTCGAGGTTGGCTTCGTGCAGGTGAGCGACCATTTCCTTGAATTCGGCAATCTTGCCGCTGGCCAGGTAACGCGGGTCGGGGGCAAAGAACGCAATGCTGTTGTAGCCCCAATAATTGGTCATGCCCTTGTGCAGCAAATGCTGGTCGTTGACGAACGCGTGGATCGGCAGCAGCTCCACGGACGACACGCCGAGCTTGCGGATGTGCTCCATCACGTCATCGACCATTAACCCGGCAAACGTCCCGCGCACGTTTTCGGGAACCGAGGGATGACGCATGGTGAAGCCGCGCACATGGGTTTCATAAATGATCGTCTTGTCCCACGGCACGCTGACGCGGTGGTCGTGGCCCCAGGTGTGCGCGGGGTCGATGACCTTGCATTTGGGCACGAAGGGCGCGCTGTCCCGTTCATCGAAACTGAGGTCGGCGTCGGGGTGACCAATGGTGTAGCCGAACAGCGCTTCGGACCATTTCAGCTTGCCGACCAGTTGTTTGGCGTAGGGGTCGATCAGCAGTTTGTTGGGGTTGAAGCGATGGCCGTTGGCCGGGTCGTACGGACCGTACACGCGGTAGCCATAAATCAGCCCGGGATGAGCGTCGGGCAAGTAGCCGTGATAGATCTCGTCGGTGTATTCGGGCAGTTCGATGCGTTCGAGTTCCACCTCGCCGGTGTCGTCGAACAGGCACAGCTCAACCCGGGTGGCATGGGCGGAAAACAGCGCGAAGTTGACGCCCAGTCCGTCCCAGGTGGCACCCAGCGGGAAGGGCAGCCCTTCGCGGATTCGTGTGGCTTCGGCACGAGGGGCTGGCGCGGCGGCTTTCTTCGGACTGGTCATGAATGCTCCTGGGTACAAAAAAAACTCGCTGGATCAGCACTGCATCCTGTGGGAGCGGGCTTGCTCGCGAAAGCGGCGTGTCAGACAACACAAATGTTGAATGCCAGACCGCATTCGCGAGCAAGCCCGCTCCCACAGGTATGTTTTGGGCCTGATCAGACCGCCGGCGGTTTTCGCGGCGCCCGGGGCTTTTTCTCGACGGCCTTTTCTCCCGGCGGGATCACTTTTGAAGCCGCCGCCGGTTTGGCTTTGGTTTTCGGCACGGCGGTCTTGCCGTTGAGTGTCTTGTCGGTGGTGAGCTTGCCGTCGCCGGTTTTCTTCGGCGCGGCTTTGCTGGCGGCGACCTTCGGTGATTTGCTTGGGGCCAGGGCTTCGGCTTCTGCCAGCTTGCGCGCCATCTCCCAGTGGCGGGCTTCCTGACCTTCGGGTTTTCCTTCGGATTCCCAGATCTGATAAGCGAATTCGCGGATGCGTTTTTCGTCGGTACTCATTGCAATGCTCCTTAACTGAACTCAAGTGCGGGTAGTTTGAATAATGAGATTGACCGGGAAATCCCCCAGCGCGGCGCTGATCAGCAGCTCCCTGTGTTCTGTGACTGTGATGCCGGAAAAAAGTCCCTTCAGATGTTCGTCAGGGACGGCGAACGGCAATTTGACCCGGGTGTCGCCCCACAGCGGCGCGTGGACCTGTGGTTCGGCACTGTTTTCCAGCAGTTCGGCACAGCGTATCGGCACAATCACGATGGCGCGTTTTCCCTCCCTTTCACGGACAAAGCCCAGTACTCGATGGGCCTCGCTGCCCACTACTTCCAGGGCCTGGTAGGTGCCTCGCCGAAACAGCTCGGCATGCTCGGCCCGCAGGCCCAGGGTGCGCGCAATCAAGGCCTGCTTGATGCGCCCGTCACGCCAGTTCGCCAGCAGATCAGTTGGCTCAATCGATGACTGCATCGCTTGCTGGCGACGGGTGTAATCCACCGGTCGACGGTTGTCCGGATCGACCAGGCTGAAGTCCCAGAAATCGTTGCCCTGATAAAGGTCCGGTACGCCGGGCACTGTCATGCGCAGCAAGGTTTGCGCCAAACCGTTGAGCGCCCCGGGGATGGCAATCGATCGAGCGGCTTTGGCGAGGGCGGCACGCAACAGCTCGCCTTCGGGGTTGAGCAACAAGCGCTGGATGAATCCCTCGGTCGCTTGCTCGTAAGCGTCATTGGGTGCGCTCCAGCTGCTTTGCAGTTTGGCTTCGCGCAGGGCCTTGCGTTGCCACTGCCAGAGGCGTTTTGCGTAGGCCTCGAGCGCCGGCGGATGATCGATATCGAGGTCCAGCGGCCAACTGCCAAGGATCGTTTGATACAGGATCAATTCATCGCCCGCCGACGGCGCCTGGTCGTCATTGCGCAATGGCCGGGCGAGGGTACGCCACAGGCCGATCTGCCCGGCGTACCAGTTGCTGCGTTCGCTCAACACCGCCAGCCGCGCGCGTGAATCTTCGCCACGCTTGTGGTCGTGGGTGGCGCTGGCCAGCAGATTGTCCGGGAAGGTGTCGAGACGCTCGATGCAGGCCTGATGGAAGTCGGCAACCGGCGCACTCAACTGCTCGGTGTTGAACCCCACGTCATTGCGCGAGAGCAGGACTGCCGAACGATAGAACGCAGTGTCTTCCACTGCTTTCGCCGCGGCCGGCGAAGTCAGTTGCTGGAAACGAACGCAGGCGTGCTTGAGGCGCTTGCGCTGACGACCGGCCAGGCGTAGCCGCCAAGGCTCACCGCCGAGCCAGCCGGCCAGGCAGTCGAGCACCGGCCAGTCTGCCTCGCCCAGGGTTTGACGGGCGCCGGCCATGGCCTGCTGAAAAAAAACCTCGTCCAGGGCTGACCGGCCGAGGGGGCCGATGTAGGTGCGGTACACCGGGAAATGCACGATCAGCGCCTGCAAGGCACGGCGAATGGCGCCGAGGGTCAGGTCGCGGGTCATGAGATTGTCCCGGGCCACTTGCAGCAGGGCCTGGGCGACGCTTTCAAAATCCCCGGCCAGGGAACCGCTGAGGATTTGCTGGCGGGCCAGCTGTACTTCCCGAGAGAAATCGGTGGGCCGCTCGCTGTGACGATGCCAGAGTTGGGCCAGTGTCTGCGCGCCCCGTGGATCATGTTGCAGCAGCGACAACTGATTCATGAATTCGTAGCCGGTGGTGCCATCCACTGACCAGTCGCGATGCAGGCTTTCGCCTTCGCCGAGGATCTTTTCGACATGGATGGGCAGGTGACGGCCCGCGGACAGACGGTCGACCCGGCGCCGCAACTTTCGGCAGTAGCCCCGCGGGTCGGCAAGGCCGTCGATGTGGTCGATGCGCAATCCGTCGATCAGCCCCTCAGCCACCAATTGGAAGATCTTCGCATGGGTGGCTTCGAACACGGCTGGACGCTCGACGCGCAGACCACCGAGTTCATTGATATCAAAGAAGCGTCGCCAGTTGATGTCATCGGCCGCAGTGCGCCAGCTGGCAAGGCGATAGCTCTGGCGCTCCAGCAGGCTGTGCAGGCGCTGGAAGCCTTCGCCGGTCACTGAGTCGTAGTACTTGAGGTGTTGCTCGATGGCCTGGGCAATGGCCGGATCGCTGACCAGATCGCGCAGTTCTGCTTTCAGCGGGATGGCCAGGCTGTGGGCGTCGCTCTGATAACTCAAGGTGCTGAAGCGATCGGCCAGGGATTTGAGTTGTTCAGCCTGTTGCGTATCGAGTGGTGCATCGGTCTTGAGCAGTTCGCCGTAATCGCAGGGGCAAACGGGAAAGCGGTGTTCGTAGTGCTCGACATGGAAGGTGCCGTGCCAGGCATCGAATCGCAAGGGCAGGGTGCCGTCCTGCAACGCGACGCCGTAATCGCTGCCCAGAAACGGCAGGAGCAACTGGCCCTCCATCAGCGGATCGGGAGAGTGCCACTGGATATCGAAAAACTCGCCGTAGGGGCTCAGGCGTCCCCACTCCAGCAAATCCAGCCACCAGGGATTATCACTGCCGCCGACCGCCATGTGGTTGGAGACGATGTCGAGGATCAAACCCATGTTCTGCTCGTGCAAGGCACTGACCAGGCAGCGCAGCGCCGCCTCGCCGCCCAGTTCCGGATTGACCCTGGTCGGGTCCACCACGTCATAGCCATGCATTGACCCGGCACGGGCGCGCAACAGCGGGGAGGCGTAGACATGGCTGATGCCGAGGCGGGCGAAATACGGCACCAGTGGCACTGCATCTTCCAAGGTGAAGCCTTTATGAAATTGCAGGCGCAAGGTGGCGCGCAGCGGTCGGGTCGGCACTTGAGTCATCGATCACGCTCGGCCGCCTGAAGTCGCGCACAGGCGAGCAGTTCCAGGCGCCGCGCGGCATCCGCCCCATCGAGCAAGGCTTCGCTGTATCCGGGCAAGCGCCGCGACCAGTTCGGGTGCGTGTCGATGGTGCCCGGCAGGTTGGCCTGTTGTTCGACGCCAAGGGCATCTTCCAGCGGCAGCAGTACCAACGGCGCCCGGGTATGGCCGAGAAAGCGCACGCTGGCATCGAGCACCTGGTCGGTTTCGTGGGACTCTTCGCGGAAGTTCTGCGGGTCCTGGCTCAACGCCCGGCGCAGGCCCTCGCGCTCGCGCTCGCGGTGCTGGCGCCATTCGATTTCACCGCTGGCATCGACCATGCCGAGCCGGGCGTTCCAGTCGATGTCCCGGCCATGCCACCAGCCGTTGAGGGTGGGCAGGTCATGGGTGCTGGTGGTCGCCAGGGCATTGTCCGGCCAGTCGAGGATTGGCTTGAAGTGAGTGTTGTCCTGCTCGAACAGCAATACCCGCATGCCGAGCATCGAGCGGGCGACGAGTTTTTCCCGCAGGCCGTCCGGCACGGTGCCGAGGTCTTCGCCGAGGACGATGGCCTGGTGACGATGGGATTCGAGGGTCAACAGACGCAGCAGGTCGTCCACCGGGTAGTACAGGTAAGCGCCGTCGGCCGGTGGCGAGCCGTTGGGGATCACCCACAAACGCTGCAGCCCCATGACGTGATCGATACGCAAGCCACCGCAATGGGCGAAATTGGCCCGCAGCATTTCGATGAAGGCACGGAAACCATTGCGTACCAGGCCTTCAGGGGAGAACGCGGAAATTCCCCAGCCCTGGCCACTGCGGTTGAGAATGTCCGGTGGCGCACCAACGGTCAGGGCGGCGAGCAGCTCGTCCTGACGGCTCCAGGCCTGGCTGCCGCCACCATCGGCACCGACGGCCAGATCGGCGATCAGGCCGATACTCATGCCACTGGCGCGGGCGGTGGCTTGCGCGCGCTCCAGACAGCGAGCGATCAGCCACTGACAGAAAGCAAAGAAACCGATGCGCACGGCATTGTCTTCGGCAAATGCCGCCACTTCGGTGCTGCGCGGGTTGCGCCAGGGTTCAGGCCACAGCCGCCAGTCGAGGTGTTCACCGCGGGCTGCGCGAGCCTCCTGGATCGCTTCGAAGCGACAGTGGTTCTCCAGCGCTTCGCCGCCAGCGTGACGAAAACTGCTGAAGTCTTCATGCAACGGGTGCTCACCCTGGACGAAGCCTTCATACAGTGCCTGCAGCAATCGATACTTGGCTTCGGCAGCGGTCGGCCAGTCAATCAGCGGACGTTCTTCCAGCGCTTTGAGTTCAATGGCCAGTCCGGTTGCATCAATGGCGGTACGCAGGGCGCGTTCGCCGAGGATGGTGCCGGGGGCGCAGTAAAGGCTGTTGAGAAACAAGCGGCTGGACGGTGAATACGGGCTGTAGCGTTGCGTGTCACTGGAAAACATCGCATGCAACGGGCTGATCGCCAGTGCCTCGGCGCCACGTTCACCGGCGACCCGGGCGAGGTCCTCCAGCGCCTGGGTGTCGCCAAACCCGCCATCGCCGGGGCGGCGCAATCCATACAACTGCACGCTCAGGCCCCAGGCACGCGGGATCGGGTTATCCACGGCATCCGCCACGCTGTAGCAACGGTCCGGAGCCACGGCGAGGGTGAAGGTTTGTCCGTCGATGCTGACCTGTTGATAGCCGACCGGTATCAGCCCTGGCAGCACCGAGTTTGCGTCCAGCTTCAGGTTGAGCCGCGAACCGTCCTCGAGGTGGATTTCGCAAGGGGTTTGAGGCTCGAAGTAGCGCGCCAGGTCCAGGCCGCCCCCCTCATCGGCGGTCATCAATGGCGGCAAGCGGTGTGTTTGTTGTACCGCCTGTAACTCCAGCAGGCTGGCGTCGATTTCCTGGGCACTGCCAGCCGGGTGGCCCAGGCCGGTCAGCACGTTGCGCAACACTGAAGGCGCGACTTTTTGCGGGCGGCCATTGGCGTCGATCCAGTCGACCGCGAGGCCGGCACGGCTGGCCAGAATTTCCAGTTGCGCATCACTCATGGACGCTCTCCATACGGGGTAGCAAAGGGGACTGCTGTGGCGGCAAGGCTGACGAGCGCGCAATACGGAGCAAGGGTGCCGTGGTCCAGCAGGCCGGCGCTCTCTGGCGGGTATTCGAACAACCACATGGCACCGCTGTGTGTGGTGTGGCCTACGGGTTTGTCGCTGAGGTTCAGGTCTATGCGCAGTTGGCTGCCATCGCCCAAACGCCAGGATGCACTCACCGCACCATCGCCCAGCACGTCGGTGCCCAGGGCCTGGGCGCCCGGCAGGCGCGGGATGATGAGTCGATGGCGGATCTGCAGCAGTCGGCAATACAGGTCGTGCATCTCTGAATGACCGGTCGATGGCAGGACCGGGCGGGATGCTGCAAACGTCTGCGGATCATTCGGGTCCGGAATGTGTTCGCGTTGACGAGGGTCGGCAAACGCGCTGAACGCGGCGAACTCGTTACGTCGGCCCTCGCGGACCTGCTTTGCCAATTCGCCATGATGGCTGGTGAAAAACAGGAAGGGTTGTTCGACGGCGAACTCGTCACCCATGAACAGCAGCGGAATCATCGGCGACAACAGCAGCAACACCGTCGCCGCCCGCAGCGCTTGCGGATGGGCGAGTTGATGCAGGCGCTCGCCGAAGGCCCGATTGCCGATCTGGTCATGGTTCTGCAGGAACAGGATGAACGCACCGGGCGGCAAATGCCCGCTGGGTTCACCGCGTGCAACACCATGGCGGTTGAGATCGCCCTGGAACACGAAGCCTTCGCTCAGGCAGCGCGCCAGTTGTACGGTGGGGTTTTGTGCGTAGTCGGCGTAAAAGGCGTCGGTTTCGCCGGTCAACAACACATGCAGGGCGTTGTGGCCGTCGTCATTCCATTGTGCGTCGTAACCGTATTCCAGCAGGCTGGCCTGGTTGTGTTCGTTCTCGACCATCAGCCAGACATGCCGCGCCGCCCCCGTCTGCTGGCGCACCCGTTGCGCCAGTTCCTCAAGGAAATCCGGGTCTTCGATGGCGTGTACCGCGTCCAGGCGCAAACCGTCGAAACGGTATTCCAGGAGCCACATCAAGGCGTTTTCGATGAAGAAGTCCCGTACTTCGCGACGGCGCAAGTCGATGGCTGCGCCCCACGGCGTGTGTTTGTCTTCGCGAAAAAACCCCTTGGCATAACGATGCAGGTAATTGCCGTCCGGGCCGAAGTGGTTGTAGACCACGTCGAGGATCACCGCCAGGCCGTGGCCATGGGCGGTGTCGATCAAGTGCTTGAGCTGCTCGGGTGAGCCGTATGAAGCCTGGGGCGCGTAGGGCAGGACGCCGTCATAACCCCAATTGCGCTCACCGGGAAACTGCGCGATAGGCATCAGTTCGATCGCGGTGACGCCCAGTTCCACCAGGCGTGCCAGATGCTGCTCGACGGCACTGAAGCCGCCGAGCGCACCGACATGCAATTCGTAGATCACCGCTTCGTTCCACGGTCGTCCCAGCCAGGTACTGTGTTGCCACGCATAGGCCAGCGGATCGACCACCACGCTGTATCGGTCAATATCGCCGGCCTGGGCGCGTGAGGCCGGGTCGGGCACCTCCAGCTCGCCATCGATGCTGTAGCGGTAACGCGTGCCCGCCGGGCATCGGGTGTTGCTCACGAACCAGCCGTCGGCCTGGGGCAGTAACGGCAAGGACTGTCCATTTTCCAGTTCGACACTGACGTAAAACGCATCTGGCGCCCACAACGCGAATCGCGTGTGCTCTGCGTCCAGCATGATTGCGCCGTGGGGCCAGGTCTCAAGGGTCCGTAACGGCATCTTGCAAGCCTCTACTGTTTGTTCGATTTCCCCAACGCTTTCGCCACAAGCTGCTCGTAGAGCTCGGCGTAGGGTTCGACCGCCTTGCACCAGTTGAACGGTGCAGCCATGGCCCGGCAGCGCATGGCGTGCAGCAGGTCGGGGAAGGCAAACACCTTGAACGCGCGGCTCAGGGCTTCCTGGTAGCTCTGCACCGTGGATTCATCGAACAGGAACCCGGTCACGCCGTTTTCGATGGTGTCGGCCAGGCCGCCGGTATTGCGTGCCACCGGCAACGAGCCGAAGCGCTGGGCGTACATCTGGCTCAAGCCGCATGGCTCGTAACGCGAAGGCATCAGCAGGAAGTCGCTGCCGGCGAACATGCGCCGGGCATCGGTTTCGTTAAAGCCAATGCGCACGCCGATCTGCCCGGGGAAGCGCAGGGCCAGTTCGCGCATCGACTGTTCTTCTTCCGGCTCGCCACGGCCGATGATCGCGATCTGGCCACCGGATTTGACGATGTATTCGGAGACCGCTTCGGTCAGGTCCAGGCCTTTCTGGTAGACCAGGCGTGAAACCACTGCAAACAGCGGCCCTTCGGAGTCTTGCAGGCCGAACAGCTCGCGGACATGGGCGGCGTTCACCGCCTTGCCATCCCAGTCGCCGATGCTGAACGGGCAGAACAGGTGCGGATCAGTCGCCGCATCCCAGCTTTCATCAATGCCGTTGGGTATCCCGCTGAGCAGGCCTTGCTGGGTCTTGGCGGCGAGGAAACCGTCGAGACCGCAGCCGAAATCCGGGGTGGTGATTTCCTGGGCGTAGGTCGCACTGACGGTGGTGATGTGGCTCGAATAGGCCATGCCGGCCTTGAGGAACGACATCTTGCCGTAGAACTCCATGCCTTCCTGTTGCAGCGCGTGATGGGGAATACCCAGTTCGGGGCACGAGCCCAGGCTGGTCACGCCTTGATACGCCAGGTTGTGAATGGTGAACAGCGTCGGCGTACGCTGCCCACGCCAGTGCATGTAGGCCGGGGCCAGGCCCGCGGGCCAGTCGTGGGCGTGCACCAGGTCCGGGCACCAGTGGATTTGTGCGAGGTTGGCGGCAATGTCGGCGGCCGCCAGGCCCAGGCGGGCGAAACGGATATGGTTGTCCGGCCAGTCGCGGCCGTTGTTGGCGCCGTAGGGCGAACCTTCGCGCTCGTAGAGTTCGGGGCAGATCAACACGTAAATGACCAGACCATCGGGCATGTCCATGCGCCCGATCTTGCACGGTGGCAGCGCAGCATGCCCGCCAAGCTCACCGATGATATGAATGGGGTTCTCGCTGTGCAGCACCTGCGGGTAACCCGGGATCAACACCCGCACATCGTGCAGGTGGGCCATGGCCCGTGGCAGCGCCGCAGATACGTCGCCCAGGCCACCGGTTTTCACCAGGTCGGCAATTTCCGAGGTGACAAACAACACTTTTTTACGGTTCGGATTCTGGTTGGCCGCCGGGGTCAGCATCCTGGTGCCAGGAACGCTGACGGGTTGGGTGTTTGCGGCAGTTACGGCGCTCGAATCGCCGACCTGATGAGCACGCTCTCCCTGTATTTCCAAAGCCGTACTGATCATATGAATCTCCCGTGTTGTTGATCTAATTCTTAGGTCTGGCAAACGGTGTTTCATGGCCAATTCCGCTGGCCGGGCGCAATTGCGCTACGCATCAGTGAGCAAGCGCTGCCCGATGCGTCGAAGCAAAAGGGGTGAATGAGCCGTTGCAAGGATTGCACCAGTCGCAACGCACCTTCTTGTCAGAGGACCGATCGGGATTGGAAAAAGTTTCGACTTTTTTTCCACTTTGTGACCGACCGGTTTCGTCTCAAGAAAATGAGTCTAGGCCAGAACTTAGAGCGGTAAAGGGCAGATGGCAAAATTGTTCGACAATCGGTTTGTAGCGGTACGGACGTGCCTGATCGAGGTGCAGGTGCCCCGACGAAGTGCATGTTTTTTTGCGTTTTGGCTGCAAAAAGTCACCGGGCAGTCACATAAATGTGCGAGGTGATCGGGCGGCTGCGCACTGTTTTGGTGCGTGCGGTGAGTCCCGCATTTGGCTGAACCGCTGCCTTACTGCCGGTCGCGATGCCTTGTTATAGTTCGGGCCTCATTTTTGCCCGCAAAAGGATCACTGGCATGTCTCGGTACACTGCGTTCAACGTCGAACTGGTCGATAAAATCGCCCATGTGCAGATCAACCGCCCGGAGAAGATCAACTCGATGAACGCTGCGTTCTGGAGCGAGATCGTCGAGATTTTCCAGTGGATCGACGAAACCGATGAAGTGCGCGTGGTGGTCCTCAGCGGGGCAGGCAAGCATTTCTCCTCGGGTATCGACCTGATGATGCTGGCCGGCGTGGCCAATGAACTGGGCAAGGACGTCGGGCGCAATGCGCGCCTGTTGCGACGCAAGATTCTCACCCTGCAAGCGTCGTTCAATGCGGTCGATAACTGCCGCAAACCGGTGCTCGCGGCCATACAGGGTTACTGCCTGGGTGGCGCCATCGACCTGATTGCCGCGTGCGACATGCGTTATGCCGCCACAGACGCACAGTTTTCAATCAAGGAAATCGACATCGGCATGGCCGCCGACGTCGGCACATTGCAACGCTTGCCGCGAATCATCGGTGACGGCATGCTGCGTGAACTGGCTTACACTGGTCGCACCTTTGGTGCCGATGAAGCACGGGACATGGGCCTGGTCAATCGCGTCTACAGCGACAACGCCAGCCTGCTTGACGGCGTCATGGGCATCGCCCGCGAAATCGCCGGAAAGTCGCCGATCGCCGTCACCGGTACCAAAGAGATGATCAGTTACATGCGTGACCATCGCATCGATGACGGCCTCGAATACATCGCTACCTGGAACGCCGCCATGCTGCAATCCACCGATCTGCGCGTGGCCATGGCCGCCCATATGAGCAAACAGAAACCCGAATTTCTGGATTGATTAACCATGATTCCTCGCTGGACCACGGCAGTACTGGACACCGATCAACCTGGCGGCTGGGCCGTTGCGCGCAGCCCCGAAGGCTTTCTGTTCGATGACAACGGCGCGTTGTTTCCCCGCGAATGGCTCAAGCGTCAGGATCTGTCGATTCTTGCCGAGCATGGCATCGGTCATCTCGATGGCGAGCCTGTCTATCTGCTGGAGCTGCGCAGTCACAGCGAGGTGCCGGGTTGCAACTGGAAAGGCCTGCGGGCGTTCATGCTGGAAGGCGATCACACGGTCTACAAGGTGCTCGGTTACGCCGCACAGATCGGCACTTGGGCCCGCGAGCACCGTTTTTGCGGCAATTGCGGGCAGGCGACCCATCAGGTGGTGCGTGAACGGGCGATGTACTGCGAGCCGTGTGACTTGCGCTATTACCCGCGCATTTCACCGAGCATGATCGTGCTGGTGACCCGCGGCGACGAGATTCTGCTGGGACGTTCGCCGCGTTTTGTGCCGGGTGTCTACAGCACCCTGGCCGGGTTTGCCGAGCCGGGCGAATCGGCCGAGGACTGCCTGATTCGCGAGGTTCGCGAAGAGGTGAGCATCGAGGTCAGGAACATCCAGTACATGGGCAGCCAGTGCTGGCCGTTCCCGCACTCGATGATGCTCGGCTTTCATGCCGAATACGCCGGTGGCGAGATCGTCTGTCAGGAAGACGAGATCGAGGATGCCCAGTGGTTCAACGTGCACGAGCTGCCGCCGTTGCCGGCGTCACGCTCGATTGCCCGTTACCTGATCGACCTCTATGTGGCGCGGCGTTTAGGCCACGCTGAACCAGTGCTGCCAGGCTAGACGCACGGTCAGGCCCAGCACCACGGTGATGAACACCGGGCGAATGAATTTCGCGCCGCCGCTGATGGCGGTGCGGGCGCCGAAGAACGCGCCGACCATCAGCGACGAGCCCATGCACAGGCCGATGATCCAGTCCACCTGACCGGAAAAGATGAAGATCGACAGCGCCGCCGCGTTGCTGACGAAATTCATGCTGCGCGCCACTCCGCTGGCCTTCACCAGGTCGATGGGGTACAGCAGCAGGCTGCTCACGGTCCAGAACGCGCCCGTGCCGGGACCGGCCACGCCGTCATAGAAGCCGAGGCTGAAGCCTTGGGTCGATTGCCACGTTTTCTTGATCGGTGCGTCGCTGTCCGTTGGCGCTTTCGGCGTGCCGCCAAACAATAGATAGACCCCGCAAGCGAAGACGATCACTGGCAGCATCTTGTTCAACCATTCTGCCGGCAGATAATGCGCGACCACGGCACCGGTCAGTGCGCCGACCAGGGTACCGACGATGGCGTGCACCCATTGCGCGGGGTGGAACAGCTTGCGGCGGTAGAAGGTGAAACTGGCAATCGCTGAACCGAAGGTCGAACTGAGTTTGTTGGTGCCCAGCACCAGATGCGGCGGCAGGCCGGCAGTCAACAGGGCCGGGGTGGTCAACAGACCACCGCCACCGGCGATGGCGTCGATGAAACCGGCAACAAAAGCGACAAGGGCCAGGATGGCCAGGGTGGAGAGGTCAACGCTGAGTTCGAAAGGCATGGGATCGGCTTATTCGGCGGGTGCAGAAAGAGGCTGCAGGGAAGGGCAGCATCTTAACCACCTGCACAACACAAAACCATTGTGGGAGCGGGCTTGCTCGCGAAGAGGAAGTCAGATCCAGCATAAATGTTGGCTGACACACCGCTTTCGCGAGCAAGTCGGATCGCCGCACCGCCGCTCCCACAATTGATATCGGTGAATCTACAGGCCCAGGTCCGACAGGCTCGGGTGATCGTCAGGACGGCGCCCCAGCGGCCAGTGGAACTTGCGCTCGCTTTCCTTGATCGGCATGTCGTTGATGCAGGCGAAGCGGCGGGCCATCAGGCCGTCCTCGTTGAACTCCCAGTTTTCGTTGCCGTAGGAACGGAACCAGTTGCCCGAGTCGTCGTGCCATTCATAGGCATAACGCACGGCGATGCGGTTGCCGGTAAAGGCCCAGAGTTCCTTGATCAGTCGATAATCCAGTTCCTTGGCCCATTTGCGGGTCAGGAAGCCCTTGGCTTCTTCGCGGTTGTAGGCGAACTCGGCACGATTGCGCCATTGGGTGTCCAGGGTGTAGGCCAGGGACACGCGCTCCGGGTCGCGGGAGTTCCAGCCGTCTTCAGCCAGGCGAACTTTTTCAATGGCCGATTCACGGGTGAAAGGGGGTAATGGCGGACGAACTTCGGCATTAGACATTTCAAGTCTCCGTATCAAGTTAAAGTTCAAACACAATGTCGAGCTTGATTAAGTTGCTACAGGCCCAATAACTTTCGCGCCATGCATTGCGCATTATCGGCGGCACTGTGATCACCCATTACAAGCGCCACGGTAATGGCACCGTCGATCAGGATCAGCAGCTGTCTGGCCAGCATCTGCGGATCCTCGGCACCATATTCGGTACACAGCTCGCACACGTAGTCGAGCAGCTTCTGTTTATGTTCTTTGGCGACCAGGCGCACCGGGTCTTGCGGGTCGCCGGTTTCGCCGCTGGTGTTGATGAAGGCGCAGCCGCGGAAGCCTTCGCAGGCGAACCACGACTTGAGTACGGTAAACAGGTTGAGCAGTCGCTCGGCCGGGGTTTCGGCCTGGCCGACTTCCTCGCGGTACCAGTGCATCCAGCGCTGGTCGCGGCGTTGCAGGGCGGCCACAACCAGTTCGTCCTTGTTGGCGAAGTAGCGATAAATGCTTTTTCTGGAGACGCCGGCGGTTTTCACCAGAAGATCCATGCCAGTGGCGGCTATGCCACTTTTGTAGATCAACTTTTCGGTGACATCCAGAATGATGTCGCGTGTGTCAGTGCTAGTGATTTCGTTCATGTGGCTAACAGTAGAACGATCGTTCTCCTTGGTCAATTAATATTTTTGCAGTGCCTGATAAATGGCCTTCGCTGGCAAGCCAGCTCCTACAGGGGGAATGCGGTCAATCCGTAGGAGCTGGCTTGCCAGCGATGGCGTCATTACAGACAGTAACAAGACCCGAACCCATCGATGGTGTAAGCTCTCGGGTTCTTCGGATTCGACCCTTTGCGAGCCCTATGCCGTTGCTTTTCAAACGCTCCCTGCTGCCCAAACTGCGCAGTTTCCCGCTGACGGCCGATGCCGTCGGCATCCTCAGTGGCGCTGCCGAATTCCGTCGTTGCCTGCTGGAGAAAATCGCCAGCGCGACCCGGCGCATTTACATCGTTGCGCTGTACCTGCAACAGGATGAAGCCGGCCAGGAAATCCTCGATGCCTTGCACGCGGCCAAACTGGCGCGTCCGGAACTGGACGTGGTGGTGGTCGTCGACTGGCTGCGCGCCCAGCGCGGCCTGATCGGTGCCGGCAAGCAACCGGGCAACTCCGCCTGGTATCAGGAAATGACCCGCACCCGTGAAAGTGTCGTGCCGATCTACGGCGTCCCGGTACAAACCCGCGAACTGTTTGGTGTGCTGCACCTCAAAGGCTTCGTGATCGATGACTGTGTGATCTACAGCGGCGCGAGCCTGAACAACGTCTATCTGCACAAGTTCGACAAGTACCGCTACGACCGCTATCACCTGCTGCACAATCGCGACCTGGCCGATTCGATGCAGCACCTGGTGCAGCACGGCCTTGTGGCCTCAAAAGCGGTGCACCGCCTCGACCTGCCGAACCTGCCGACCACCCGCAGCCTGCGCAATGACATCGGTGACCTGCGCAGCCGTCTCAAGCACGCGGCGTACGACACCACGCGGGGCACCACCGACAGGGCAGGCTTGTCAGTCAGCCCGTTGCTCGGCGTCGGCAAGAACAATCCGCTGAACCGGGTGATCTGTGAGCTGATCGCCAGCGCCCGGCAGCAACTGACCATTTGTACTCCGTACTTCAACCTGCCGCTGGCGATCATCCGCGAGATCAACCGTGCGCTGGCCCGTGGGGTGAAGATCGACATTGTGGTCGGCGACAAGACTGCCAACGACTTCTACATTCCGCCGAGCGAACCGTTCCGGGTCATTTCGGCGTTGCCGTACCTGTACGAAATCAGCTTGCGCCGGTTTGCCAAGCGCCATCAGCGCAACATCGACAGCGGTCAGTTGAACCTGCACCTGTGGCGTGATGGCGACAACTCCTATCACCTCAAGGGCATGTGGATCGATCAGCGCTATACCTTGCTGACTGGCAACAACCTCAACCCGCGGGCGTTTCGACTCGACCTGGAAAACGCCTTGTTGATCGATGATCCCCATGGCGAACTGCTGGAGCCGCGTCGCAACGAGCTGACAGAGATCTTCCAGCACACCCGTCGAATCGAGCATTTCCAGAACCTGGAAACCCTCGCCGAGTACCCGATGGGCGTTGCCAAGTTCCTCAAGCGCGTGAGTCGCGTGCGGATCGAGCGCTTGCTTTACCGTATCCTCTGAGGCCTGAAAAAGCTTCGCTGGCAAGCCAGCTCCTACAGGTCAATCGCATTTTTCCTGTAGGAGCTGGCTTGCCAGCGAAGGGGCCCGCTCAGACGCTGAAAACTAGTTCAAACCCAGTTTCCCACGCAGCGTCGACAGATCTTCAGCCAGGGTGTTGACCGGGCCCACGAGCGCCTTGCGGTCGGCGTCCTTCACTTTGTCGTAGGTCTCGAAACCACCGTCACCGGTCTTGTACTTGGCCAGGATCTTGTCCACGGTGGCGAAGTTCTTGTCGACCTTGGCCACGAACGCTGCATCCTGTTTTTCGATCTGCGGACGGAACAGGTCGACGATTTTCTTCGCGCCGTCGATGTTGCCCTGGAAGTCATACAGGTCAGTGTGGCTGTAGCGATCTTCTTCACCGGAGATCTTGGTTGCCGCGACTTCTTCGAGCAGCGCAGCAGCACCGCCCACGACTTTCTCGGGCGGGAAGGTCAGGCCGGCCACGCGGGTCTGCAGGTCTTTCACGTCTTTGTTCAAGCCGTCAGCCAGTTCGCCCAGGTCATTGCTGCTCTTTTCCGAGAACAGCGAGTATTCGAGGCGGTGGAAGCCGGTGAAGTCTTCGGCCTTCACGCCTTTTTCGTGATCGTCGACGCGGGAGTCGATGGACGCATCCAGATCACTGAACAGCTCGGCAATCGGCTCGATCGACTCGTAGTAGACGCGAGTCGGCGCGTAGAGTTTTTTCGCGGTGGCCAGGTCGCCTTTTTTCACGGCGTCAGTGAATTGTTGGGTGTGGCTGGCCAGTTCATCCAGTTGCCCGGTCACGTAGATCTTGTAGTCCGAGACCGGCCCCACCAGGTCCATCGGCGCTGTCGCTGCGAATGCCGAAAGCGAAGTGTTGAGCAAACCAAGGGTCAGCATTAACGCGAGGGGTGACTTCTTCATGGGGCTGTTCCGTGAGGGTTGTTGTGGTCAGGCGGTAGTTTTTGATGGATGAGCGGGTTGTGTCGCATCAAGCAGCGAGCGACCGATGAAATCCTGGTCGCCGATGACACCGGGCAAGGTGAAGAAATAGCCGCCGCCGACCGGCTTGAGATATTCCTCCAGTGGTTCGCCGTTGAGCCGGGTTTGCACGGTGATGAAGCCTTTTTCCAGGTCGGCCTGGTAGCAGATGAACAGCAGGCCCATGTCGAGTTGGCCGTTCTTGTTCACGCCGTTGGAGTAGTTGAACGGCCGGCGCAGGATCAGGTTGGCCCGGGTCGCGGCAGTGCGCGGGTTGGCCAGGCGAATGTGCGCGTCGAGCCGGGTCAGCTTGCCTTGCGGATCCTTGTTGTAGTCCGGCACCTCGGATTCGTGGGCACCGCCCATGGGTGCACCGGTGCTTTTGACCCGGCCGAGAATGCTTTCCTGTTCCTGCAACGGCGTGCGGTCCCAGCGTTCGACAAAGTTGCGGATGATGCGCACGGCCTGGTAGCTGCCGTTGGCTGCCCACGCTGGCTCATCGCTGCCGGGCTGCACCCAGACGATGCTGTCCATGGCCTTGGCGTCGTTGGAATCGGGGTTGGCCGAACCGTCGCGGAAACCGAGGAAATTGCGCGCGCTCTGTGCTGGCGCACCAGGTTTCGCCGGGGCCTGGGGCGGCACGCTGCCTTCCTGTTTCCAGCGTACCAGCAGCAAGTCCGGCAGGTTTTTCACGATGTCACGCAGCGCATGGATGTTGGTGTCGGTGGTGTTGGCGCAGAACTGGATACTCAAGTCACCATGGCAGCAATCAGGTTCCAGCGCGTCGTTGGGGAAGCCGACCATGCGTGTCAGCCGCTTGGGCTTGGCGTCGGCCAGGTCGAAGCGCTCATCGAACAGCGATTCGCCCACCGACACCGTAACGGTCAGGTTATCCGGGGTCACGACCGGCCCGAGGATGCCCGAGTCCAGAGGTGGCAGCTTCGGATCGACCTGGGTCACCGGGCCGCCCGTCATCAGGAACGCAATGCGCTGGTTCAGGGTGCGAAATAGCCGCTCAAGGTCTTCACGGTCGCTGGCCAACACATCGAAGGACACCAGCATGCCGGCCGCCGGGCGCGGCGTGACAATGCCGGTCTGGTGCTGGCCATGGAACTCGTGGCGGTCAGCGGTTTTGTCGCTGCTCGGCGCTTGCGTGACTTGCGCGGGGCTGGCGGCCATGGCCGGGCAACTGAGGGCCGAGCCGGCAAGGGCGACACCGGCGGCGCCCATGCCCATCAGTACACGGCGGCGCTGGAGGTTGAATTGCTCTGGATCGTTCATCGGTTTGCGTCTTCTGCTAACAGGCCGGAAAGGCCAAGGGCGGGATCGATTTCATTGAGTGCGGTGGCCAGTGCCCTGGCCTTGTCGGCGATCTGTTTGCGCTGCTCGGCGCTGACGCTGTCGTAACTGGCGTAACCGTCGCCCACCTTGAAACCATTGAGTTCGGCGTCGAAGGCGATGAGGGCGCTGTCGATTGTCGGCAGCAACCCGGCCGCGGATTTGCTCAGCAACGGACGCAACAGGTCGACGACTTTGCGCGTGGCGTCGAGGTTGGCGGCGAAGCCGTTCAGGTCGCCATGGCTGTAGCGTTCCTCTTCGCCGCTGCTGGCGCGTACATCGGCGATGCCGTTGAGATTGCGCACCATGATGCTCACCAGTTGCTCCGGCGGCAGTGACTGGGCCAGCAACTGTTGTTTGAGGGTGGTGACGTCCGTCAGTAGTCGCTGGGCAATCGGCGTCAGGTCCGCGAGGGTGCGTTGTTGGAACAGTGCGTATTCGATGCGGTGGAAACCCGTGAAGCCCGGGTCCTGCTCGCGTTTTTCGAAATAGTCGGCGCGGGCATTGATGGCGTTGTCCAGTTCCGCCAGGCGTTGAGCGGCAGGCGCGACACGCTGATACGCCGCGCGCGCCGGCCCATACAAGGCTTGCGCCTGGCTCAGGTCACCGGACTCGATGGCTTGCTGGAGGGCGGTGACGGCTTTGATCAGCGCGGTGCCCTGGCTGTTCAGGTACACGCGGTATTCCGAAAGCGGCCCGACAAAGGCGACCATCGACGGCCTGGCTTTGGCGGCCGCGTCGGAGGCCACTGTCGGCGTGACATGCAAGGTGCCACGCGGGTTGCTCAGCAGTCCGCAAGTGATGCTGTAGTCGCCGGGCAGCAGGTTGGCGTTGATGACCTGGCTCAAACCGGGTGCGATGTTTTCCCGTTCTTCGAGCACCAGCACGCCGTCGAGGATTTCCCATTCCACGGCGCGGTCGGAGCGGTTGACGATACGGAAGCTGGCGCGCCCGGCCGGGACGGTGAGGGCATTGGGTTCGCAGCTGTGCGGGTGGATGGTCACCACCACTTCATCGTGGTTTGCCTGACGCTTGGTCGCCGCCAGCTGCGCGGCGTAGTAGAACAGGCCGCCGGCGGCGATCATGACGATCACCGAGCCGGCCACCGCCCAGCGCAAGGCGCGGGGTGGGGAAGCCTGGGGTGGGGCTTGATTTGGCATGGGAGCCCTTATTGGCTGGAAACGGAAGAGGATTGCCTGGCGGGTGCGCCGGCCGGTGAGAAGAACATCACCAGCGCCACCAGCAGATAGATCAGATACGCACCCAGGGTGCTGACGGTCGGGGCGTCCTGGTAACCGAACATGCCGGCCAGCACCGAGCCCAGCGGGCCATCCATCGGCAGCGTTGTGCTGAAATCGAACAGCACGGTCTGCAGGTGGTTCCAGAGCCCGGCTTCATGCAGCGCCTGTACCGAGTTGGCGAGGATGCCGGCCGCCACCACCAGGATGAACAGGCCGGTCCAGCGGAAAAACGCCGCGAGGTTCAGGCGCATGCTGCCGCTGTAGATCAGGAAGCCGATGACGATGGCCAGGACCAGGCCGAGCAGGGCGCCAATCGGTGCCGCCGGGCCCTGGCTTTGCTGGAATACCGCGAGCAGGAAGAACACCGTTTCCAGGCCTTCGCGGGCCACGGCGAAAAACACCATGGCGATCAGTGCGATCACCTGGTGCCCGGAACCGGTCAATGCGTGGTCGAGGGACTCGTGCAGTGAATGCTTGATCGAACGCGCGACCTTGCGCATCCAGAACACCATGGAGCTGAGAATGCCGACGGCTACCAGTCCAACGATGCCTTCAAACAGCTCCTGTTGTTTCTGCGGGAACTCGGCACTGACCAGTTCCAGGCCACCGCCCACCAGCAGGGCGAGGGTGACGGCAAGAAACACCCCGATCCACATCGCCGGCAGCCATTGGCCGCGACCGGTCTGTTTGAGGTAACTGGCGATGATGCCAACGATCAACGCGGCCTCGACACCTTCGCGCAGCATGATCAGAAAAGGAACAAGCATTCAGCGGCGTCTCGAATTTAGATAGGGTGCCAAGTTGTAACATAATGATACGTATTCCCATATGCTATTGATTGACAATACCTGAACCCAAGCTGAACGAACCTGAAGATCAGCACACCCCCCTGTAGGAGCGAGCTTGCTCGCGATGGACGTCAACGATAACGCGGGCTGTCTGAACCCCCGCGGTGTCCCGGCGTTTTTCGCGAGCAAGCTCGCTCCTACAAGGTGATCTGCGTTGGGTGGGCGGTTTCGGCTAATATGCCCCCACTCGAACAAGAACAGGGCTTGCCGCGATCCATGTCGGAAAAAGACACCATCTCCATCCAACTGGTGCGTGAAGCACTGTTGCAAAGCTGCGCGCCAGGCATCGCCACGGACGAGGTGCTGATCAAGGTTGGCATCGACCCACAGCTGTTGAGCAACGCCGACGCCCGTGTTCCGGCCGCTGCCTATGCGCGCCTGTGGCGGTTGCTGGCACGGCGCGGGGATGATGAGTTTTTTGGCATGGACCCACGCAAACTGAAATCCGGCAGCTTTGCGTTCCTGTGTCGCAGCGCCATGCTCCAGCCCAACGTGGCGGCGGGGCTGGCCAGCGGCCTGGCGTTCCTGTCGTTGATCCTCGAACACCTGCCGGCGCAGTTGGTGCATCAGCAAAGCCTGGCGGAAATCGTCCTGCTGGAGGACGACAAAGACCCGCGCCGGGCCTTCACCTATTTCACCTACTGGATGATCGTGCACGGCGTTGCCTGCTGGCTGGCAGGGCGGCGGATTCCGATTCTGGCGATCGAGCTGCGCTGTTCGAAACCGGATTTCTGCGATGACTATCAGGTGATGTTTTCCGAGAACCTGCGTTTCGACCGTCCGCGCACGCGGATGATTTTCTCCGCCGATTGTCTGGATTTGCCGATCAAGCGCAGCCCCGAGGAACTCAAGCGATTCCTGGCCCATGCACCGGCGAACATTCTGGTGAAATACCGCGATCCGCAGAGCCTGGCAAGCCGTATCAAACATGATCTGCGCCACCTGCCAGCCGAACACTGGCCGGAAACCGAAACCCTCGCGCAACGCCTGTGCATGTCGGCCTCAACCTTGCGCCGCCGACTGGCCGAAGAAGGGCAGACCTATCAAGGCCTCAAGGACGGCGTGCGCAAGGAACTGGCGATTGTCTGGCTGGCCGAGCCGGCGATCAGCTTCAGTGAAATCGCCACGCGGCTCGGGTTCGCCGACGTCAGTTCGTTCTACAAGGCGTTTCGCAAATGGTCGGGGTCAAATCCGGGGCATTACCGCAGCCTGATTCTCAATGACGTCGAGTGAGCCCGGCGACGCAATGACCATTCTTCACGGGTGATTTCGCGGATCTACGTCGGGGAAGTCCCGCTGGCAAATTGAATGGCATCGGTGCGGATCAAGTGCAGCCTTTCAACGGCTGCCAGTGATCGGCCTTGGCAGATTGAGCGTGCCACTGTCCACGAAACGCGTCGTGTTGAACACCCCGCCCGAGAGTTTGCCGTGCAGGATATAAGGCAGGTTGTCGAGTGTTTTCATCTGGCTGATGCCATAGGTCTGGCGGACCACCGAAAGCGCCGAAACGCTGACCGGCACGCTCACGACGGTGTCGGAAAAACGCCCGATTTCGCCCCGCTCATCGGTGACGCCAGAGGCGAATGGCTGGCCGTTGATGTCCAGGTCCAGGGCGACGCCGCTATAAGTAAGGTTGATGTCATTGGGGTTCTGCACGCGGATTTTCACGGCAAAACGCACTTCCATGCCTTCACCTTGCAGGGGCTCGATACCCACGACGTTGACTTTCACCGGGTCTCTATAGGGCAGCGAGGAACAGGCGCTCAGGCAGAGCAGGAGGGAAATCAGGACCGCGTGGACGCTGCGCATGGACGTGCTCTCATCTGAAAAGGGCTGAACCGCCAGCGGCTCAGCCCTCGAGCCCGTCTAGCGGTTTGACTGTGCGACGACCGCAGCTTTTGCCGGTTCATCCCTGGCGGTCACGTCGGGGTTCTGCATCACCTGAAGCACGGAGGCCTCCGGATCGAATTCGTCTTCCTCCAGCTCGATGAATTCCTCAGGCAGGAAGATATTAAGAACGATAGCGCACAGCGCGCCGACGGTGATGGGCGATTCGAAAATGTTGTGCAGGGCCTTGGGCAGTTCGCGCAAGACTTCCGGCACGGCGGCCACACCCAGGCCCATGCCGAGCGAAATCGCCACGATCAGCATGTTGCGTCGGTGCAGGCCGGCCTCGGCGAGGATCTTGATCCCGGCCACGGCGACGGTGCCGAACATCACCAGCTCCGCGCCACCCAGCACCGGTTTCGGCATCAACTGCAGCACGGCCCCGATCATCGGGAACAGACCAAGCACCACCAGCAGGCCGGCAATGAAAAACGCCACGTAGCGACTGGCCACGCCCGTGAGCTGGATCACCCCGTTGTTCTGGGCGAAGGTCACCATCGGCATGCTGTTGAACACCGCCGCCATGGCCGAATTGAGGCCGTCGGCGAGCAGGCCGGACTTGATCCTTCGAATGTACACCGGGCCTTTGACCGGTTGCCGGGAGATCATCGAGTTGGCCGTGAGGTCACCTGCGGCCTCCAGCGGCGAAACGAGGAAAATCACCGCCACCGGAATGAACGCCACCCAATCGAAGGCGAATCCGTACTTGAATGGTACCGGTACACTCACCAGCGGGACTTCGGGCAGGCTGGTGAAATCCACTTGCCCCATGAGCCATGCCACCACGTAACCCAGGGTCAGGCCGATGACAATCGCGCCCAGGCGCAGAAACGGCACGTCCACCCGGTTCAACACCACGATGGTTCCCAGCACCAGCGCCGCCGGGGCCAGGTGACTGGCAGCACCCAGGTCCGGGGCGCCGAAGCCACCGGCGATGTCGGTCATGGCCACCTTGATCAGCGACAACCCCATCAGCGTGATGATCGTCCCGGTCACCACCGGGGTGATCAGCATGCGCAGTTTGCCGATGAACTGGCTCAACACCACTTCAATGAACGCGGCAAAAAAACACACGCCGAAGATGGTCGAGAGAATCTCGTCGGTGCCGCCGCCCCGGGCCTTGACCATGAAGCCGGCACTGAGAATCACGCTGATGAACGAGAAGCTGGTGCCTTGCAGGCACAACAGGCCGGAGCCCACCGGGCCGAAGCGCCGCGCCTGCACGAAGGTGCCCAGGCCGGAGACGAACAGCGCCATGCTGATCAGGTAAGGGATTTCGCTTTGCAACCCCAGGGCGCTGCCCATGATCAGCGTCGGGGTGATGATGCCGACGAAGCTCGCCAGCACATGTTGCAGGGCGGCGAAGACGGTGGCGGTCAGGTGCGGGCGGTCATCGAGGCCGTAAATCAGGTCATTGTGGCGTGGAGCAGGGGCTTTTTCGGAGGCGGTCATGGTGGTTTGCGTGCCAGAAGGCGGGCCGGGTCAGAAAATGGAGGCGCAGGATGCCAGAACCGCCCGGCCACGGCAAAAGAACCTCAAAAACAGTGGTTTACAGTCGTGGGGCGAGCACCTCGCCAACGCTGCGGCGTTTGGCGTGCAGTTGGCTGGCCTGGATCAACTGTTCGAGGTCCTCGGGTGTGACGTCATAGAACGCTTCCATATCGGCCAACGCCAGTTTCAGGTCTTCGGCGGTGATGGCCTGACGGTCGACCGGCGGGTGATCGGCGGGGATCATGACCCCCGGTTCGCTGGCACTTTTTGGGTAACGAATGCGCGTCAGGTTGTTATAGGCCAGGGCGCAGATCAGCATCGTCGCTGCGCTTAGCATTACCGGTTCAATGGCTTTCCAGCCCATGGCAATGGTGGCCGGATCGGCCAGTACCAGGGTCAGGGCCAATGCTCCGGCCGGTGGATGCAGGCACCGCAGCCAGCACATCAGGATCAACGCCATGCCAGCGGCCAGGCAAGCGCTACCCAGGGTTCGGCCCAGCACATGGGCCACCAGCAACGCAATCACCGCGGCGCTCAGGTAGCCGCCCAGAATTGACCAGGGTTGGGCGAGTGCTCCCGAAGACACGGCAAACAGCAGCACCGCCGACGCCCCCAGCGGGCCGATCAGGTGCTGGGCCACCTCAATGCCGAACACCTGGGCACAGAGCCACACGCTGAGCAGCGTTCCCAAGGCCATGCCAATGGCGGCGCGGCTCCATTCGGTAGGGCGGGTGTTGATGGCAGCGGGCAACCAGCGAGCAAGCATTTCGAGAAAAACTCCGGCAGAAAAAAGCGAGGCAAAAAAAAGGGCTTGGCTGGGATAACCAGAAAGCCCTTGAAGGTGTTCCAACTGTTGGGGGAGGAACGCGCACAGTGTGCCGTTCAATCCTGCTGCTGACAAATTCATATTAATGAGCTTTCAGTGCATTAATTTTGCTTTGAATGACCCCGTCGGCCGCTTATGTAGCACAGCAAACCACCCACGGCAGCGAGTGCACTCAAGGCATAAAACATCGTCGGTGCCGGGGTGTGCATCAACATGAAACCGCAAATCATCGGGCTCAACGCGCCGCCAAGCGCAGCAAGGTTTTGCGCGCCGTAGTAGCTGCCGCGCAGTTCTTCCGGAGCCAGGGTGTCGACGAAGAGAAACTCGGCCGGGTAAATGATGATTTCGCCGAGAGTGAAGATAAACATCGCCACGCACCAGCTCACCAGGCTGTCTGCCAGGCTGAAACCGATCAGCCCGAGGATGAACAGGCCGGTGCCGGCAACGATCCATTGCCGCAGTTGCTCGCGCTTGAGTAAGCGCCCGATCTGGTATTGCAGCAAGATCACGCTGATGGCGTTGCAGGCGAGCAGGGCGGCCATGATTTCCATGGTGTGGCGGGGATTGCTGACCACCAGCAGGTACTGCGACAGGTAAAACGTAAATCGCCCGTGCACCACCGTGCTGAGCAGGCAACCTGCGGTGAACGTGATCAGGGTGCGGTCGTTTTTCAGGGTGACCAGGGTTTTGAGAAAACTCTGCGCTTGACCGGTCAGAGAAACACTGGCCGGGCCCCCGGGAATACTGGTCATCAAGAAAATACTGAAAAAAGCGATGGCCGCGGCCACCAGGAACGGTGCGCTCGCAAAGACGCCGGCGATCAATACACCGAGCATCGGCCCGACAGCGTAGCCAATGTTGGTCAGTGTGTAGCTCAGGGAAAACGCCTTGGCGCGCTGACCCACCGCAAGGTTGTCACTGAGGATCGCTTTCGAACCGATCAAGAACAGCGATGAGGCGGTTTCGGTGACGATCAGGGTGATTGTTGTCAGGTAAAGGTTTTCAGCAAAGGTCAGCAACACCAGGCCGATAGCACTGGACGCCATCGAGAGAATAAGCAATCGGCGTTTTTCGAAGCGATCGATGATGTAGCCGCCGTAGAGTGAGAGCAGGGTGGCGACGAACACCGCGATGCCGAGCAGCAAACCAACGTCCTGCTGGTTCAGGCCAAGCTTGTCACTGACGAACAGAGTGAGCAGCGGGCTGGTAATGGCGCGACTGACGACGATGGTCAGCGAGCAGATCAGCAGGCGGCGGATCAGAGGGGAGTAGGTGGTCACGGCGTGAATGTCCTTATTCGATCGGGCCGGCATCAGCCCGATCATGGGCGCTACTCTAACAGTCGGACGATTCGATTGTTGCCACGGGATTTACTTGAGGTGCAGCAGCACGAAATCATTCTTGTCGAAACGCCCGCTCAGTACGGGCGGCAATGCACCAATAGCCGTGCCTTGCAATGTCTCGTACGCGTTCAGGTCCATCATCAGCCACGCCGGGCCCTGCAGGGCTTCAAGTTCTGCGGGGGAGTCGGTGAAAACCGGGTGCAGTTCCTGCGGGATATTGACCATGAATTTGATGGCCTTCGCATCTTTGCCCATGCCGTGCATAACCAGCGGTGCCGGGGCTTCTTGCACCCGTTCAAACACCTCGTGGCTGAAGGTCCGGGTATCGTAGAGCTGTCGTTGAACAGGCTCGAATTGCAGGATGTAGAACGACCAGAGTGCCAGGACCGCGCAAAGGGCCAGTGCCTCTGTTCGCCAGCGGGGCTGCTTGAGCGCTGCCACAGCGATCACTTGCAGCACACCGAGAATAATGAACAACGAAGTGAGGTGAGCCACTTCATCGGGAAATTTTCGTCGCACAACCAGCAAGGTCACGATCAGCAACCCTGGGATCAGCAGCCACAGTCCCTGCATCAACCTGCGCAGCCAGGCAAACAATCGACCCTGTGTGGCGTAGAACGGATAGGCCGCCACGATTGCCGCCATGGGCAGCATCGGCAGCAGGTAGCGGGCTTTTTTCGCCTGAGGGATCGAGAGGCCGATCATCACGATCAGTCCGGCGGCGACGCAGTATTGCAGCAGGCGCAATGCCGGGCCGGTTTCCCGGCGGCCGGAGACTCCGACCGCCAACAGCGCCAGCACCGCCAAGGGCCAGGCCAATGCGTAATTACCTACCGAACTGGTGAAGTAATACAGCAAATCGTTGGAACCCTCGGTGCCGTCCATGCGCCCCATGAACTGCATGCGAATCACGTCCTGCAAGAAGTCCGGGCCGCCGCTGACGTCCGCCAGCCACAGCAACAGTCCAACGCACAGCGCCAGCAGCGCCGATGCCAGCAATCCGAAGACAATCAGGCGTCGCCATTGGCGATCGACCAGAAAATAGCTGCAGAGCATCCCCGTAGGAATGACCAGGCCGATTGGCCCGCGAATCCAGAAGCCCAGCATCAGCAAGGCAAAGATCAGAACGTGGCGGCGCGGCGCCGCGAAGTGATCGGCGGCATAGCCCAGGTAGAACACGCTGAACGACACGGCTGCCAGCATCAGGTCGAGGGAAACCGCGCGGGTTTCCGTGATGAAGGTGTTGGTCAGCAACATCAAGGCGATGCTCAGCAATGCCCAGCGCGTGGAATAGGGCGCCAGCAGGCGGTACATCAATGTGACGATGATCGCTGCGGCGATGGCGCTTGGCAGCCACGCGGTCAGGCTGGTGACCTGGCCGAATGGCAGTGAAAGCAGCCAGATGAATATCGTAGAAAGTCCCGAATAGTCTGCGTAGGGCTGGCCATAGGTCGTTGGAAAAAACGACGGCCCATTGCGCAGCATCTCCTGGGCGAACAGCACGAAGCGCGAATCGAAACCGATGGCGGCCTGCTGATACATCCCGGCGCAGAACAACAACAGCGCCAACAGACCCAGCGCGAGGGACTGTTGGCGGATGTGAGGGATCATGAGGTTCAGGCGACCACTGATTCGGCTGACCATTGCTGGTAAGGCATCGGCAATTTGCGCGATTCGCCCCGGCCGATCGGGAAGTAGGTGAAACCGATGCGTGCCAGGCGGTCGGCGTCGTACAGGTTACGGCCGTCGAAGATCACCGGCGCATTGAGCCGCTGCTGGATCAGCTCGAAGTCCGGAGCCTTGAACTGTTGCCATTCGGTGCAGATGATCAGTGCATCGGCACCGGACAGGACCGACTCAGGCGTGCCCATGAGCATCAGTTTCGATTCATCGGGATACAGCTTCTGGGTTTCCTGCATGGCTTCCGGATCGAACGCACGGACATTCGCCCCGGCGGCCCACAACGATTCCAGCAACACCCGGCTTGGAGCATCGCGCATGTCGTCGGTGTTCGGTTTGAACGCCAGACCCCACAAGGCAAAGGTCCTGCCACGCAAGTCGCCCTTGTAGAACGCGTTGATGCGCTCGAACAGTTTGTGTTTCTGCCGCTCGTTGATGGCTTCCACCGCTTGCAGCAGGTCGCTGGAGCAATGTGCCTCTTCGGCGCTGTGGATCAGGGCGCGCATATCCTTGGGGAAGCATGAGCCACCGTAGCCGCAACCGGGGTAGATGAAGTGGTAACCGATGCGCGAGTCGGCCCCGATGCCCAGGCGTACCGATTCGATGTCGGCCCCCAGGTGTTCAGCCAGCTCGGCGATCTGGTTGATGAAGCTGATCTTGGTCGCCAGCATGCAGTTGGCGGCGTACTTGGTCAGTTCGGCACTGCGCAGGTCCATGAACATGATGCGCTCATGATTGCGGTTGAATGGCGAGTACAGGTCACGCATCACGTCACGTACTTCATCGCGTTCACAGCCTACGACGATACGGTCCGGGCGTCGGCAGTCGGAAACGGCCGAACCTTCTTTCAGGAATTCCGGGTTGGAGACGATATCGAACTGCAATACACGCCCGGCATTGAGCAGGCATTTGTCGATGTGTGCACGCAAGGCATCGCCGGTGCCGACCGGGACGGTGGATTTTTCCACCAGGATCGCCGGTTGCTCGCGATGCCGTGCCACGGCTTCGCCCACCGACATCACGTAGCGCAAATCCGCTGAACCGTCGTCCCGGGACGGAGTACCGACCGCGATGAACAGTACCTGTCCGTGCTGGACCGCGAATTTTTCGTCACTGGTGAACTGCAACCGCTTGGCGTCGAGGCCTTCGCGTACCAGGCTGGCCAGCCCGGGTTCGAAAATACTCACGTGGCCCTGCTTGAGCAATTCGACTTTTTTCTCGTCAACGTCCATGCAGACCACGTCGTGGCCGACCTCCGCCAATACCGCTGCCTGCACCAGGCCAACATAACCGCTACCAAATACACTTATTTTCATGGGGCACTCCTTAATTCAGGCGCACGAGCAGGTCGAGAATTGATGGTAATGACGCCGAGGATGACCAATGCCACTCCAAGGCTTTTTGTAAGACTGAACGTTTCGTTGAACAGCGGCAGACTGGCGGCCAGCAGGTACACCAGCGCGTAGCTGATGCTCAGCAACGAGTAGGCACGGCCCAGTGGCAGGTCCCGCAGGGCGGCGAGCCAGCAAAGCATCGACAAGGCATAGGCGCAGATGGCCACTAGCACCACGGCAACGGCCGTCAGGTCGATGTGAGCGGTGAGCCATTGTTCGGGTTGCGGCAGGTGACTCATGCTCCAGCGCATGCCCAATTGGGCGGCGCTGACCAGCAACACGCTGCCCAGTGCGAAGGTAATACCTCGACTCAGATTCATGTGTGTTGCCCCAGCAATGCCACGCCACCGATCACCAGCGCCACACCCAGCCAGTGACGGCGGTCGATGGTTTCGTGGAACACGAAACGTGCAACCAGGGTGATCAGCACGAAGTTCAGGCTGAGCATCGGGTAGGCAATCCCGACTTCCAGGCGTTGCAGCACCAGCAGCCATACCAGCAGGCCCAGTCCCAAAGAGGCGAGGGCCAGCCAAAGCCAGGGCGAACGCAGTTTGTCCATCCACCCGGAGGCTTTGCCGCGCCAGCTTTCCACCGCATATTTCTGGGCGATCTGGCCCAGGCAGGTCAGCAGGCAGGCGACCAGTAGCAATAGCAGGCTCATAGCGTCGCCTGAGGGATAATCAAAATCACCAGGTTGCCTTGTTCGTAGCGCTTGCCCTCTTTGGGCAATTGATCAAGTTCGCGCAGCTCTTCCTCGCCCTTGACCCGCATGACGACACCCACCGAGCCAAGCTGGCGAGCATCGTGCATCCACTGTTGCACCTGTTCGGGGCCAACGCGCTGCTTGAGCGAGTCAGGATAGGCAAGGCCGTATTTCAATTCGCCTATCGTGTTGAAAAAAGCCACTTCCGGCCGTTTCACCCGCCAGGACAACGCCGACGCTGCACCCAGGTCGTTGCTCAACAACTTCGCGGTCTGGCCGAGTTCCTGGGCGTGATCGAGGATGAATTGGTCAGGGGTTTTGTTGGCGACTACGGAATTGGGCAATCCGGCAGGCACCAGGCCGATGAGCAACAGGCTGCCAAAAGCCGGGGCTGCCCAGCACTGCAACGGGCGGAAGGCCTGCAGCAGGTTGGCCATGATCCAGCCGATCAAACCGATGAACACCAACACCAGGTTGTGCAGTTCATGATCGTAAATCGGCTTTTTCAGTTGCAGATAAACCAGGGCCAGCAGAGTGACCACGCCCACCACCAGATTCAGCAGGCCGTTGATGCCAAGGGCTCGACCTTGCTCCAGCTTCAATCGGTCGGCCAGTGCATGGCCGAGCAACAATGCCAGAGGTAACAGGCATGGCAGGATGTAGGCAGGCAGTTTGCCCTTGCTCAGGCTGAAGAAGAACAACGGCATCCACAGCCACAGCAGCAGGAATGCGATATCGGACTGGCGTCGGGTCTGCCAGGCTTGCTTCAGCGCTGGCGGCAGCAATGCAACCCACGGCATGCTGAAAGCCACCAGCAGCGGCAGGTAGTACCACCACGGCGCGTCATGCTGGGCGTCGTCCCCGGCAAAACGGCGGATATGTTCGTGCCAGAAGAAAAACCGCCAATAGTCAGGCTCCTGGGCATGCACCGCCAGGGCCCATGGCAGGCTGACGGCGATGGCGACCACGACCGCCACCGGGCCGTAGACCAGCAGTTCACGCCAGCGTTTTTGCCAGATCATCCAGGGCAGGGCGATCAGCACCGGCAGCAACCAGGCCAGGAAGCCCTTGGTCATGAAACCCATGCCGCAGGCCAGTCCCAGCACCGCCCACGCGATCAGGCGCTGACCGCGGCCGACGCTGTCCAGTGCAAACCACAGGGCTACCAGGCTCAAGTTGACCCAGAACGTGAATTGCGGATCGAGGTTGGCATACCCCGCCGAAGCGGCAATGACCGAGAAGCTCATGTACAGCAGCGCGCAAGCGAAACTCTTGCGCGGTTCGTTCCACATCCGGCGGGCGACCAGGTAGCACAGCAACACGCTCAAACCGGTGCTCAGTGCCGAGGCGAAGCGCACCCCGAAGAGGTTCTGGCCGAACAGCGCCTGACCGATGGCAATCATCCAGTAGCCGGCTGCGGGTTTTTCGAAATAGCGCACGTCCATGAAATGCGGCGACACCCAGTTGCCGCTCAGGAGCATGCCCTGGCTGATCTGGGCGTAGCGGGTTTCGTCGGGAATCCATAAGCCATGACTGCCCAGTGGCAGCAGGTAGGCCAGCGCCACCATGGCCAGCAATATCGGCAAAGCCCAGCGTTTGCTCATGCGCCTTGCACTCCCAGCCAGCCTTCGCGACCTTCGAGCGCACCGCGTACCACGCGGCCGATCGGCAAACTGTCAGGGGCCTCGGGCAACAAGTCGCCCAAGGGTTGAAAACGGATGTCCCGCTGATGTGCATCGCTCAGCAGTTGACGGAAATCGTTAGCCATCAGAATCCCTTCTACCTCGGCATGGATCGTGTAGACATTGAGTTTTTCCGGGGTGAACCGGTCCAGGATGAACGTGTTGAAATCCTTGGCGGCGACAGTCGGCCCGACCACCTCATCGAAGGTCGGCAGGTCTACCGGTATTTGTGGCGCGCCCAGGCGACCATCGGCCAATCGTGGCTGGAACAGGCTCAGGCCGCGACAATCGCTGTTGTAGCGAAAGCCGAAACCCTGCTTGGCTTCGATCACGCGCTCGTCGGCACGCCAGCCAGCGGACGCCGAGCAGGTGATCTTTTCCCCGAGAATGTCGCTGAGGGTGTCCACGCCACGGCGTATCTGTTCGACCAGTTGTGCGTCGCTCCAGCGCCCGGCGTTGGCTTGCCAGCCATGGTGATCCCAGGCGTGCAGGCCAACCTCATGCCCGGCATCCCGGGCCTGGCGCATCAAGTGCCCCAGGTCGCGGCCGATCGGTTTTCCGGGCCATGCGGTGCCGGCCAGCAGAATGTCCCAGCCATACAGGCCGGCTGCGTTGGACCGGAGCATTTTCCAGAGAAACTGTGGACGGATGAGGCGCCACAAGTGGCGCCCCATGTTGTCCGGCCCGACACTGAAGAAGAACGTCGCCTTGACCTGAGCTTCATCAAGGATTTCCAGCAGCCGGGGCACCCCTTCACGGGTACCCCGGTAGGTGTCGACATCGATCCGCAGTCCTGCCTGCATCAGCGCTTGTCCGCGATTTCGAGCATGGCTTCACGCAGGAAGAAGTCCAGGGTGTTGCCGATGGTTTCACTCATCTCCACGGTTGGCGTCCAGTCCAGCAGGCGCTTGGCGTTGGCGATACTTGGCTTGCGGTGCGACACGTCCTGGTAACCGGTGCCGTAGAACGCCTTGCTTTCGATGTCGCGGAAACCGGCGAACGGAGGGAAGTTGGCGCGCAGCGGGTGAGCTTCGAACTGACGCAGCAGCTCTTCGCCCAACTGACGGATGCTGGCTTCGTTTTCCGGGTTGCCGATGTTGATGATCTGGCCGTTGCAGACATCGTTGTCGTTGTCGATGATCCGTGCCAGCGCTTCCACACCGTCGGCGATGTCGGTGAAGCAGCGTTTTTGCTCACCACCGTCGAACAGGCGAATCGGCGTACCTTCCACCAGGTTCAGGATCAACTGGGTGATCGCGCGGGAGCTGCCGATACGGGCGGAATCCAGGCGATCCAGGCGTGGTCCCATCCAGTTGAACGGACGGAACAGGGTGAAGTTCAGACCCTTCTGGCCATAAGCCCAGATCACGCGGTCCAGCAGTTGCTTGGAGACCGAGTAGATCCAGCGCTGTTTGTTGATCGGACCGACCACCAGGTTGGAGCTGTCTTCGTCGAAGTTGGGGTCCTGGCACATGCCGTAGACTTCCGAAGTCGACGGGAAGATCACGCGCTTGTTGTACTTGACGCAGTAGCGAACCAGTTTCAGGTTTTCTTCGAAGTCCAGCTCGAATACACGCAGCGGGTTACGGGTGTATTCGATTGGCGTCGCGATGGCAACCAGCGGCAGCACCACGTCGCACTTCTTGATGTGGTACTCGATCCACTCGGAGTGGATGCTGATGTCGCCTTCGACGAAGTGGAAGTTCGGGTGGCTGCGCAGGCGCTCGATGGCATCCGAACCGATATCCAGGCCGTAGACTTCGTAGCGGTCGTCGCGCAGCAGGCGCTCGGACAAGTGGTTGCCGATGAAGCCGTTGACGCCGAGGATCAGCACGCGAGTGCGACGCGGAGCACGACCGGATTCGGCACCGCGCAAGACGGAACCGTCCACCAGGCCCAGTTCGTTGGCCAGTTGCGGGCCGCTCAGGTACAGGCCGTTGTCGTTGCGCTGGCCGGCATTGATGATCAGCGAGTCTTCACCGCAGGCGATGCGCAACGGGTCGACGCTGATGACGCGGCCCGGTGCCAGGCCTTCGTTGCCCTTGGCGACTTCGGCGCTCCAGACAATCAGCTTGTGCTCGCCCACCGCGCAGAAGGCGCCCGGATATGGCTGGGTCACGGCGCGGACCAGGTTGAACAGTTCTTCGGCCGGTTTGGCCCAGACCAGTTTGCCGTCAGCCGGGGTGCGACGGCCGAACACCGTGGCTTTGGATTCGTCTTGCGGGGTTTCGCCGGCCTTGCCTTGCAGCAGCGCCGGCAAGGTGTCGCGCAGCAGGTCAGAGGCGGCCAGGCGCAGTTTGCCGTGCAGGCTCAGCGCGGTGTCGCTGCGCTCGATCGCAACCTTTTGCTGGGCAACGATGGCGCCCGCATCGGCACGCTTGACCATGCGGTGCAGAGTCACGCCGGTTTCCGTTTCGCCGTTGACCAGCACCCAGTTGGCCGGTGCGCGACCACGGTAGCGTGGCAGCAGGGAACCGTGCAGGTTGAACGCGCCTTTACGGGCCGTGGCCAGCAGCGTTTCGCTCAGCAGGTTACGGTAGTAGAAGGAGAAAATGTAGTCGGGATCGAGCTTGGCGATACGCTCGATCCACAACGGATGGTTGGCATCTTCCGGTGCATGCACGGCAATGCCGTGGCGGGCGCACAGCTGTGCGACGGAGCCGTAGAACGCGTTTTCCTTCGGATCGTCGGCGTGGGTGAACACCGCAGCGATCTCGAAACCGGAGGAGAGCAGGGATTCGATGCCGGCACAGCCAATATCGTGATAGGCGAAGACAACAGCTTTTGCACTCATGAAGGAACCTGATCTGAAGAAGTGGAAGTAAGGCCGTCGACGGTAACAACGGAAGCGGGGGAGGCGGGCTGGCTACGCAGCACCTTTTCAATGAAGAAGCGCGGACGTGCGCGCACGTCGCTGTACATGCGGCCCAGGTATTCACCCAGCAGACCCATGCCGATGAATTGTCCACCGGTGAAGACGAACAGTACGGCGAACAGTACGAAGGTACCGCCACCGGCCCAGCCGGCACCGAACACCAGGCGCAGCAGGATCAAGGCCATGGCGAACAGCATGCCCAGGGCCGCCATGCCGACGCCGACGATGCTCAGCAGTCGCAGCGGCGTGGTGGTCATGCAGGTGACCAGGTCGAACATCAGGTTGATCAGGCGCATGGGGCTGTACTTGGAGTCGCCGTGTTCACGCTCGGCGTGGGTCACGAGGATTTCCGTGGTGTGGCGGGCAAAGCTGTTGGCCAGGATCGGAATGAAGGTGCTGCGTTCACGGCAGGCGAGCATGGCGTCGACGATGGTGCGGCGGTAGGCGCGCAGCATGCAGCCGTAGTCGCTCATGGCCACGCCGGTGGAACGTTGCACGGCAAGGTTGATCAGCTTCGATGGCCAGCGGCGCAAAGCCGAGTCCTGGCGGTTGTTGCGCACGGTCGCGACGACGTCGTAGCCGAGTTCAGCCTGTGCTACCAGCCGCGGGATTTCTTCGGGCGGGTTTTGCAGGTCGGCATCGAGGGTGATGACGACATCGCCCTTGCACTGTTCGAAACCGGCCATGATCGCCGCATGCTGGCCGTAGTTGCGGTTGAGGATCACCGCCACCACCGGGCTGCCTTCGCGGGAGGCGGCGTCTTCCAGGATCTGCGCGGAGTCATCTCGACTGCCGTCGTCGACCAGCACGATTTCATAGGCCTGGTGCAACTGCTGGCAAGCCGCTTCGGTGCGTCGGAGCAGTTCAGGCAGGCTGTCCTGTTCGTTGTAGACCGGAATGACGATCGAAACGAAGTTGATTGGGTAAGGTCTCAAAGGCTTCTGTCCATACAGTTTTCGATGGCACCGACGACGCGCTCGACATCATCGGTGGTCATGTCGGGGAACAACGGGATCGAACACAGCCGCGCCGAATTCCATTCGGTGTTGGGCAGGTACAGGTTGGGGTAACGCTGGCGGTAGTAAGTGTGCAGGTGCGTTGCAATGAAGTGAATACCGGTACCGACATTCTGTTCCTGGAGGGCTTTCATGAACGCTTCGCGATCCAGCCCGCACTGCTCGGCGTCGATGCGCAGGATGAACAGGTGCCAGGCATGTTTTTGCGAATAGGCAGGGACGGTCAGCGGTTGAACCGGCAAACCTTCCAGGCGCTGCAGGTAGGTCTGGGCCAGTTGAGTGCGTTTGGCGTTGATTTCGTCCAGGCGTTCCAGTTGCACCAGTGCGATGGCCGCGTTGATGTCGGCCAGGTTGTACTTGAAGCCGGGTTCGACCACCTGGGCCTGGGGCTTGCGGCCATGGGTCAAGCGGTCGTAGGCATCGACCCCGAGCCCGTGAAACTTGAGCATGCGTACCCGCGAGGCCAGGGCTTCATCGTCACTGACGAACATCGCGCCTTCGGCGCAGGTCATGTTCTTGATCGCGTGGAACGAAAAGATCGCCGTGCCTTTGGCGCCGACGTGACGACCTTTGTAGAGAGTACCGGCGGCGTGCGCGGCGTCTTCGATCACGGCAATGCCGTGTTTGTCGGCCAGCGCATAGAGTGGATCGAGATCGAATGCCGCACCGGCGTAATGCACCGGGATGATGGCTTTGGTACGCGGCGTGATCGCTGCTTCGATAGTGGCCGCGTCGGTCATCAGCGTGTCGCGGTCGACGTCGACGAACACCGGCGTGGCACCCAGCAGGGTGATCATGTTGGCGGTGGACACCCAGGTCTGCGACGGCGTAATGACTTCATCGCCGGGCCCGATGCCCAATGCCAGCAGGGTGATATGCATTCCGCCGGTGGCCGAGGACAGTGCCACGGCATGTCGGCAACCGACGTAGTTGGCGAAGTGTTCTTCCAGTGCCTGGTTTTTCGGACCGGTAGTGATCCACCCGGAGCGCAATACTTGCTCTACGGCAGCGATTTCTTCGTCGCCGATGCTGGGACGGGAGAAAGGGAGAAACGCCTGACTCATGGGCACCTCAGGGGCTGAAAACGTAAATAGCCTTTGAGGCTAAAAGGGATCCAAAAATCAGCATAGACGCTAAATCAGAATCTGCATCAAATCAACCAGTTACTGGATGGAGGTGAAAAACTGCATCAGTTGACTTTTTTTGTCATGGCCGGCAGGTTGGGCAGCCATTTGGCTTGCGCCGATTTTATGGAAGGTTATGCCGAATTTTGTGAAAGGAACATGAAAAAACGGTTGGGGAATCGTTTATCTGAAAGCTATTAAGCCGCTGTTCAGACTTCCACCGTTTATGGTGTTTTTTAGGAAAAGTCCTACAGCAATAATGTCTTTTACATGATTGTTATTTTACTTCTTAGTTGTTTCATTGAACTGTTTTCACTCAAGGCCGTTTCGTTTGATTGACTTACCTGTAACTGATTCACGCACACCCCTCACCAATCCGCTGACCCTGTATCTGGCGCGACTGGCGCCGTCCAGCCAACTGACCATGCGTTACGTGCTGCAGGATGCCGCCGACCGCCTGGGCTTCGAAGACCACGATATCGAGGAAATATCCTGGCACAACTTGCAGCCCGAAGACGTGATCGCACTGGTGGCCACTTTGCGTTCCGACGGTTATGCGCCCAACACGTCCTCGCTGTATGTCAACGCGGTGCGCGGGGTGATGAACGAAGCGTGGCGCATGAGCCTGATCTCCCAGGAACATCTGTTGAAGATGCGTACGGTGAAGGGCATGGCCGGTACACGGCTGTCCCAGGGGCGCAATCTCAGGCGGACGCTGATTCAGGAACTGATGGCGGTCTGCGCGGCGGATCCGAGGCCGCAAGGCCTGCGGGATGCCGCGATCATCGGGATACTGTACGGCTCGGGGATGCGCAAGTCCGAATCGGTGAACCTGGAGTTGAATCAGGTCGATTTCACCGAGCGCAGCCTGCGGGTGACGGCCAAGGGCAACAAACAGCTGATCAAGTACGCCCCGGCCTGGGCCTTCGCCAAGCTTGAAGCCTGGCTTGAGCTGCGCCGTTCGTTGCTCAAGGAAGGAGAATCGGATGACCCGTTCCTGTTCAACCGCATCCGCCGTGGCAGCCATATCACCCGTGAGCGCATCACCAAACATGCGATCTACTACATCGCCCGGCAACGGGGCGCGCAGGTCGGAGTGAAAATCATGCCCCACGATTTCCGGCGTTCGTTCATAACCCGGGTGATCGAAGAGCATGACCTGTCGATTGCGCAGAAACTGGCACACCACAGCAACATCCAGACCACGGCCAACTACGATGTGCGCGACGACAACGAGCGGCGTCGGGCGGTGGACCGATTCGATCTGTGACCGATCACATCTCGCTCAGCACATGGGCGTGGCCAATGGTCGAGACCTGAACCGAGCTGCCTGCGGGTGGCGCATACATGCCTGAACTGCGCACCAGCAGTGATCGACCCGGTTGCTCGCGGCTGGTCAGTGGCTGGAGTTCCACCGTCAGCGTGCAGGTGTTGCCGCTGAAGTCCCGATCGGTGACCACGGCCCGGCAACCGCTGGCTTCCGGGTCACTGGGGAGGATGCTGGCCAGTTGCAACTGTTCAGGGCGCAGCATGATTTGCGCGGACTTGTTGTTGCGGTGGTTGTTGACCGGGATTCGCCCCAGGTCGCAATGGGCCCAGCCAGCCTCGATGCGTGCGGGCATGACCACGGCATCCCCCAGGAACAGGGCGGTCTGTTCGTCTTCGGGGTAGCGGTACAGGTCCAGTGGATGGCCTGACTGGACCAGTCGGCCATGACGCATCACCGCCAACTGGTCGGCGAACGACAGGGCTTCACTCTGGTCATGGGTGACCAGAATGGTGGTGACGCCCGCGTCTTCCAGCAGCCGCGCAACCATCTTGCGCATAGCGGCGCGCAATCCGGTGTCGAGCGCCGAGAACGGTTCGTCCAGCAGCATCAGCCGTGGCTGTTGCGCCAACGCCCGGGCCAGGGCCACTCGTTGTTGCTGGCCGCCGGACAACTCGTGAGGCCAACGCTCGGCCATCTTCGCGTCCAGTGCCACGCTGTCCATCAGTTCAGCAACCCGATGTTGCTTTTCATTGCCCTTGATGGACAAACCAAAGCCGATGTTCGCCGCCACGGTCATGTGCGGGAACAGTGCGCCGTCCTGTGGCACGTAGCCGATCAGGCGTTGATGCGCCGGCACTTCGTGGGTGCCGTCGACCAGGGTCTGGCCATTGAGCGAAAGACGCCCGGAATCGGGGAATTCGAAGCCGGCAATCATCCGCAGCAACGTGGTCTTGCCAGAGCCTGAAGGGCCGACGATGACTGTGCGACTGCCGCTTGGCACCGACAGGCTGACGTTGTCCAGAGCGCAATGGGCGCCATAGGACTTGTAGAGGGCATTCAATTCAAGAGTGTTCATCGGCCAGCCGTTTTTTTCGATTGGTGATAAAGAAGTCCGGTCAGCGGAAGCGACAGCACAACCATCAATAAGGCGTAGGGCGCAGCAGCGGCATAGTCGATTTCGCTGGTCATGGCCCAGAATCCGGTTGCCAGCGTGCGCGTGCCGTTAGGGGCCAGCAGCAGGGTGGCGGTCAGTTCGTTGGTGATTGCCAGGAACACCAGCGCCGCACCGGCGGCAGCCCCCGGAGCGGCCAGGCGCAAGGTGATCAGCCACAGGGCCCGGGCTGGCGAGCGGCCAAGGCTGCGGGCGATGTTTTCCAGTTCCACCGGGGCCTGGGCAATGCCTGCGCGCAGGCTCACCAGGGCGCGGGGCAAGAACATCAACAGGTACGCCAGCAGCACGGTGAAGGTGGTCTGGTAAATCGGCCGGGCAAAATGGATCGTGACGGTCACCAGCGCCAGCGCCACGATAATTCCGGGCAAGGAACTGGTGATGTAGTTGCAGCTTTCCAGTACCCGCTGCATTCGGCCGGGGTAGCGGATCGACAGCCAGGCAATCGGGATCGCCGCGCAGGTGGTCAGCGCCGCGCCGGCGACGCCGAGTAGCAGGGTTTGCTCCAAGGCGGGCAACAACTCGGCCATGTCCCAGACTTCCGCACCGCCGGCGATCAGCCATTTGCCCAGGGTGATGAGTGGAACACCCAGGGCCAGGGCGCAGGTCACGGTTTGCAGGGCCAACGACAGCATCGTTGAAGTGGTTTTCAGGATGACCACCCGTTGTTCCCGGGCGCTTCCCGATCCGACGCGAGCGTAACGTGCGGAGCCCCGGGCGGCGGATTCGGCCGTCAACATTGCCAGGCAACACAGTGCCAGCACACTGGCCAGCATGTGCGCCGCTGCGCCGTTGAAGGTCGACTTGAACTGATCGAAGATCGCGGTGGTAAAGGTGTCGAAGCGGATCATGGCATACAGGCCATATTCGGCCAGCAGGTGCAGACCGACCAGCAGGGCGCCGCCGCAGATCGCCAGGCGCAATTGTGGCAACACCACGCGGAAAAAAACTTTCCAGGGTTTGAGCCCCATGGATTCGGCGACGTCTTCGATGGCCGGGTCAAGTCGGCGCAAGGTAGCCGCCACCGGCAAATACAAGAACGGGAAGTAAGCGATGACCGAGACCAGGACACCGGCAAACAAGCCGTGAATCGGTGGCACCAGGCTGACCCAGGCGTAGCTGTGAACGAACGCAGGCACCGCCAGCGGTGCGGTGGCCAGCAACGACCACCAGCGCCGCCCCGGCAAATTCGTGCGTTCCGTGAGCCACGCCAGCGTCACCCCCAGCGCCACGCACAAGGGAATCGTCAGCAGCACCAGCAACACGGTGTTGACCAGCAGTTCACCCACCCGGGGGCGGAACACCAGGGTCACCACGGTTGACCAGCCTGTCTGCAGGGACACGCCAATAACGTAAGCGATCGGTAGCAGTGCCAGTAAGGAAACCAGCACCGACAAACCGATCA
This sequence comes from Pseudomonas sp. WT-JTC, assembly GCF_056711565.1. Taxonomy (NCBI): domain Bacteria; kingdom Pseudomonadati; phylum Pseudomonadota; class Gammaproteobacteria; order Pseudomonadales; family Pseudomonadaceae; genus Pseudomonas; species Pseudomonas sp. WT-JTC. Next base: position 3,694,807 of record NZ_CM160042.1, on the reverse strand, counting down.
CCCATACACCGCCACGTCCCGCAAAGACTCCGCGGGATCGTCGGCGCAATTGTGTGGGTGTCGCCTCGGCGACACCCACAGGCAGGGTTTCAGGCATCAATTAGAGCAGTCCGGCCTGTGTCATCAGCTCCACGGCTTTTTTGCTGTCGAGTTTGGAAGCATCGACAGTCGGCGCATCGAGTTGCTGCAGAGGCACCAGTTTAGGGTTGGATTCAGCGTTCTTGCCCACGGCGTACTCGAACGACTTGCCGTTTTTCAGGACGGCCTGGCCATCCTTGCCGGTAATGTATTTGAGAAACGCCTGGGCTTGTTCTTTGTGTTTGCTGGAGGCGAGGACGCCGCCGCCGGAGATGCTAACAAAAGCGCCCGGATCTTTGTGCTTGAAATAGTGCAGGGCGGTGTTCTTGCTGTTTTCGCCAGTCTTGGACTGGTCCACCAGGCTGTAATAGTGGTAGATCACGCCACTGTCGATCTGCCCGGCATTCACCGCCTTGAGTACGGAGCTGTTGCCACGGTAGTTGGCGTAGTTGGTTTTCATCGCTTTCAGCCAATCCAGCGTGGCGGCTTCACCCTTTTGTTCCAGGATGGCAGCGACGATGGCCTGGAAGTCGGCACCGCCTGGCGATGCGGCCCAGCGACCTTTCCAGCTTGGATCGGCCAGGTCCATGATCGATTTCGGCAGATTGGCTGCCGACAGTTTGCTCGGGTTGTACACGAACACCGTGGAGCGCGCGGCAATCCCGACCCATTTGCCGTGGGCCGGACGGTAGGCGGAGTCAATCTGCTCCAGCGTGGCCTTTTCGACAGGCGCAAACAGCCCGGCGTTGTCGACCAGGACCATGGCCGGGGAGTTTTCGGTCAGGAACACGTCCGCCGGAGAAGCTGCACCTTCCTGTACGATCTGGTTGCCCATCTCGGTGTCGTCGCCATTACGCAAGGTAACGGGAATACCGGTTTCCTGGGTAAAACCCTCGACCCAGGCCTTGGTCAGGCCTTCGTGTTGCGCGTTGTACACTACGATGCCGACGGAGTCGGCTGCATAGGCCTGGCCAGCGCTCAGCAAAGCGGTGGCCAGCAGGGCCTTTTTCAAGAACGAAGGGATGTTGGGAAACATTCTGCGGGCTGCTCCTGGTGCGTTTTTTTGAAAAATCATGGGCATTGAATCGCCTGTAGACCAATGCGAATCATTTGCATATTTTGAATTGCAGGGAATGTAGAGATCCAAATGAGAAAATAACGTAAAAAAAACCGTTAATACATGTAATTTTCATTCAGATTAGCAGCACTGAGCCCACTGTGGTTCGACTCGTCGATCAAACGATGTCGCCGAGCAGAATATGACGCTGCCCCTGGCTGCCTTTTGTCGTGCCCTCGGCAATGACCAATAGCTGATCGGCAAAGCGTAGCGCCTGATTCAGGTCATGGATGGCGCTGATCACGATTTTCAAGTCTCGCAGATTGACCCGCTCCGGCCTTGCCACTGTGCTGAACACCCCCGCCCATGAAGATCCGCTCGATGGCACCTGGCAGAAACGAAAAAAACCGAGAGGCCGGTTTGGCCACTCGGTTTTTCTCGTCTCGGTTGTCAGGGCTGGATTTGCGGGAAGATCAGGACCTGCAGGTTGCCGCGCTGATAACGCTTGCCGTCGGTTGGCAACGCCTCGACTTCCTGGATTTCATCGACGCTGTTGACCCTCATCACCACCCCGACCGAGCCTTTTTTACGTGCCTCGGCCATCCATTGCCCGATGTCATGCAGGGTCACTTTGCGCGAGGCCGCGGCCGGATCCGAGAGGCCGTATTTGAGCTCGCCGACGACATTGTAGAGCGCCACCTCCGGTCGCCCGGTCAGCCACGACAAGGCCGAGGCTGCACCCAGGTCGTTGCTCAACAGCGAGGTGGTCTGGCTCAGGCTGTCCAGGTGTTCGGAGATAAACCGGTCGGGCATCTTGCTGTCGACAATCTGGCCCGGCATGGCGGCGGGAAGCAGAGCCACCAGTAGCCAGATGCCGAGGGCCGGCATCGCCCATAATGTCAATGGCCGCAGGATTTGCAGGGCGTTGGCGATGATCCAGCCCAGCAACACGATGAACGCCAGGGACAGGCTGAACATCTCGGTTTTTTCGAAAATCCCTTTGCTCAGTTGCAGGTACAACAAGGCAACCAGGGCTGTCGTGGCAATGACGACGTTGAGCCATCCGTTGACGCGAATCGTCCGTCCCCGTGCCTGTTGCAGCAGGCTGGTCAGCGCATTGCCCATCAGCAGCGCCAGCGGTAACAGGCACGGCATGATGTAAGTCGGCAACTTGCCGCTGCTCATGCTGAATATCGCCAATGGCAACAACAGCCAGAGCAGGAGAAAACCGCTGACGGGCTGACGCTTGTTGTTCCAGGCCTGGATGAACGTTGTCGGCAACAACGCGGTCCAGGGCAGGGCGGAAACGACCAGCATCGGCAGGTAGAACCACCACGGACGGGCGTGCTGCGCATTGTCGGCGGCGAAGCGGCGTACGTGCTCGTTCCAGAAGAAGAAATTCCAGAAATCCGGTTCCTGATGATGAATGGCCACTACCCAGGGCAAGCAGACTGCCGCGGCGACCACAACAGCCAGTGGCCCATAACGCAACAGTTCGCCGATGCGACGCTGCCAGATCATGTAGGGCAGGGCTATCACCGCCGGCAGCAGCCAGGCCAGAAAGCCCTTGGTCATGAAGCCCATGCCGCAGGCGATACCCAGGACTGCCCAGGATCCCAGGCGGGCGCGAGTGGTCCGACTGTCGATGGCAAACCACAGGGAAACCAGGCTCAGGTTGACCCAGAGGGTGAACTGCGGGTCGAGGTTGGCATACCCGGCCTGACCGGCAATCAGTCCGAAGCTTATGTACAACAGTGCGCAGGCAAAGCTTTTGCGCGGATCGCCCCAGAACCGGCGTGCAATCAGCCAGGTCAGCCATACGCTCAGCCCGGTACTCAGCGCTGATGCGATGCGTACCCCGAACAGATTGTCGCCAAACACTGCCTGACCGATGGCGATCATCCAGTACCCGGCAATCGGCTTCTCGAAATAACGAAGGCCCATGAAGTGCGGCGAGACCCAGTTCCCGCCCTGCAGCATTTCCTGGCTGATCTGGGCATATCGGGTTTCATCCGGAATCCACAAGCCGTGGCTCATCAGCGGTAGCAAGTAGAACGCGATGAACGCCAGTACCAAGGCGAACAGCATCCAGCGTTCATTGGCAGGTGCTGTTGGTGTGTGCAGGCGGGAAGAATGGCCAGCAAAATCTGGCAGTGGCTGATTTGACGTCATGTCTCGACCTTGGCGCTTAGATGGCTGGTTTAAGTGTGATGTACAACTTGCGAGAGAGAAAAACGGAATGATATTGAACGGCGAGAAGTTTAATCACACTTCTCGCTATTCTGTTCAGGCTTCATTCAGTCTGCATTGAAGTAACTTGTTACTAATGTTTTCGATAGGTAATGACTCAGTTTTTTTCTTGCAACAGGGTATTCCAGTCTTCCGCATTTACAATGCCGAGAACTTGCAATTGGCCATTGCCATCGATGCGGACAAACAACGAACTGCCGTACTCGGCGTCCTTCGCCGAATGCTTGAAGCCGGTCTGCTTTTCAAAGTCAGCGATGCAACCGCTGTGAGTCACCAGCACCAGGTTGCGATGGGCCACCTTGTGCGCCACGACGTCGTTACGCAGGGTCGTGCCGCAGGTGGCCAGCCACTCCTGGGGCCGTGGGTCGCTGTTGAACATGTAATGCGCGGTCTGCACGGTGCGCGTAACGGGGCTGGTCAGGATGTCGGTGTGTGTCAAACCCAGGCGCGCCAAGCCTTGCCCGACACCCGCCGCCGCCTCACTGCCGGCTCGGGTAATGCCATCGGCCGGGCCCAGGCAAGGATTGCTGGAGCGGTCGCAGCGTTCGGCATGACGCACCAGCACCGCGATCTCGCCGGCACCCCATTGTTGCAGCAATTGGGCCCGGGCTTGCGCGCCTTCCTGGGCCAGGTTGGTCGGTGATTTCGGCCACAGGACAAAACCGGTGACCAGCACGGCAACGGTCAGTGCACCAATGGCCACGACCGATCTGGACAGGCGCGAAGATGTTTTACGCGAGACGGAGTTGACCAAGTTTGTCCACCAATTGGAGCGCCGGGGAAGTGTTGTTAAACAAACCCTGAAACAGCGCGAAAAATGACCGCCGAGACCAGGTTCAGCGAGTTAACTGCGGCCCAAGTTAAATCTGCACAGCTGTCAGAACGGTGAAAGGAATGTGAAAAATTTGCAGAAGAGACTCCAGCGGCTAATTAGTTTGTTACTGGGAATTGTTATCTATTGCTCAAGCGTGGAATGACAGCGGGAAACAGATGGGCGTATGGGATGGGACTAACGGCGAACCTGCCGCCGTTAGTCCGGGAAGCGTGAAAAGGCTGTTCAGGGCGAAGGGCAGTTCGCCTGTGGTCTGGTGGCAGCCTGGCTGATCAGCGCGGCCAGGCGCTTGACGTTGTTTTGCTGGGCAAGCACCAGGTCGTCGATGCTCGCGCCTGACGGCGTTTGCAAGGTGCTGCGGCAAATCACCCGTTCCGTGTCGCCTGTACCGGCACTGCGCAGGCGCCATTTCACGTCCATCAATGCGTATTGACCGGGGACCGAGTCAAAACGCTGCACATCGACCCGCACTGAATATTTGCCTTGTACCGGACTGTTGCTCAATTGATCGGCCAGCGCACTGCGCAATTCGTCCACAAGGGTCGCACCCCACCACTGGGTTTCCAGGATTGCCAGGCCACTGTTGCTCTGGCGAATGACAATCTGCGCCCGATCGACCTGGGGCGGCACGCTGATCGTCTCGATCTGAATCACCCCGACGGTGGTCCTCGAATGATCGCCGGACTGGGTCGGTGTCAGGGTGTGAAATTGAATCGGGTCACTGCGGCAAGCGGCGAGCAGCAACACCGCGGTGACCAGGGTTAACTTCAGCGGTAAAGCCATGGGTGATGCTCCTGTGTTCAATTGCGCGGTGGCCCTTGCAGATCCATCGGGGCGGCATTGTTCGGACGGCCGCGAACCAGCGATTCCGGATGCCGTCCCAGGTAATCCGAAAGATCACGCAAGGATCTCGACGTGCGTCCCAGTTCATCCAGGGTCTGCCCCAGTTTTTCCCGTTGCGGCGAGTCCTCGGCCAAGGTCGTGCTGGCGGATTGCAGGGTCGAATTGGCCGTTTCCAGCGTCTTGCTGACATCCGACAAGGTGGATTGCACGCCAGGCAGGATCTTGCCGTTGAATTGCATCATGCCTTTGCGCAGTTCGACGAGATTGCCATCCAGGTTGCCGGCGATACGCTCGATCGGCAGTTTGTTGAGCTTGTCGACCATGGATTCGAGTTTTTCCTGCAATTGCTCGAGGCTGCCCGGAATGGTCGGAATCACGACCGGGCGTGCGTTTGCATCGAAAGCGACTTTTTCTGCCTTGGGGTAGAAATCCAGGGAGATGTACAACTGGCCGGTCAGGAAGTTACCGGTGCGGGCCTGGGCCCGCAGGCCGTTGTCGATAAAGGTGCCCATCAGACGCACACCCCCGGCTTCGTCATTGGGATCATGACTGAGCGCCTTGAGCATTTTGATGTGGGCCTGGCCCAGGCGTTGCGGGTAGATCACAATGCCGACGTTGACCGGAAAGGAACGTTTTTTCTCGTCGTAATCCAGATTCACCGCCACCACCTTGCCGATTTCCACCCCGAGGAACTCTACCGGAGCATCCACCTTGAGCCCGCGCAGTGCCTGGTCGAATCGCATGGCCAGGTACTGCGGCTTGCCGTTTGGCGGGGCGAGGGCGGTTTGTTGGTCGTCGAACAGCTCGTAGGCATATTCTGCCGCAGCAGGTTTATCGTCAGGGCTGTAGTCTGGCGCGCGGAAGGCAATGCCGCCCACCAGCAAGGAAGACAACGATTCGGTCTTGACCGCAAAACCATTGGCACCGACGTTCACGTCAATACCGCTGGCGTTCCAGAAACGGGTGTTTTCGGTGACGTATTTGTCATTGGGTGCATGGATGAACAGTTCTATGTTCACGCCCTTGCCGTCCGGGTCCAGTGCATAGGCCACCACTTGACCCACCGGGATCTTGCGGTAGTAAACCGGAGAGCCGATATCCAGCGACCCCAGGTCCTGTGTGAACAGGGTGAAACGCTTGCCCGGCTCGCCGTAGGTGATGGGCGGCGGGTTTTCCAGCCCCTTGAAGTTTTTTGCCCGGCCGTTGGCCTGGCCGATATCGGCACCGATGTAATCTCCCGATAGCAGCGTATCGATACCGGATACACCGCCAGCGCCAATTCGCGGTCGCACGACCCAGAATTGCGAATCTTCGCGGGTAAAGCTTTCGGCCTGCTTGGCCAGTTTGATGGTGGCGTTGACACTCTTCTGGTCATCGCTCAATTCCACATCGGAGACATGACCGATCACGACATTACGGTATTTGACCTCGGTTTTATTCGCGGTCAGGCCGTCCCCGGTCTTGAACGTGACAATGATGGTCGGGCCTTCCTGCAGCATGCTGTGAACCACCAGCGAAATACCCACCAGCACCGCCACGATCGGGACGATCCAGACCAGCGAGACACTGAAGCGGCGGGTCTTGATCGGCGCCGGCCCGGGGGCTTGCGGCCCGTCAGTGGCTTGTGACTTCATCCGTGACCTCCTCATTGTTTGGGTTTTCGCGTTCTTTATCCCAGATCATGCGTGGATCGAAACTCATCGCCGACAGCATGGTGAACACCACAACCAGACCAAAAAACAGAATGCCCGGACGCGGTTCGATGTCGGCCAGGGCCTGGAATTTCACCAGCGAGGCCACCAGGGCGACAACGATCACATCGAGCATCGACCAGTAGCCGATGACCTCGACGAACCGGTACAGCTTCGATCGTTCCATGCGCGCCCACTCGCTGTCGCGGTGCACGGTGACCAGCAGCAAGGTGATGGCGACGAACTTGACGCCCGGCACCGCGATACTGGCAATGAAAATGATCAGGGCAATGTCCCAGGCGCCGGCTTCCCAGAACTCCAGCACGCCGCTCATGATCGTGCTGTCGGAACCGTTGCCGACCATTTCGGTGTTCATCACCGGCAGCAAATTGGCCGGGATGTAAAACACCAGGGCGGCGATCATGTAGGCCCAGGTCCGGGCCAGCGAATTGGTTTTGCGTCGGTGCAAAGGTGCGCCGCAGCGTTCGCATTCGTGAGGGTCGTCAGTCATGTCGCAGGCCAGCCCGCAGCTGTGACACAGGCACAGGTTGAGCTCGTCGGCGTACGGAGGCGTGCTCATAAAATGTCCCATAAGTCGCGGATATCGCGCCCGGCGATGCGGATCATCATCAGACTCAGCGCAGCCAGGGCAAACAGCCCTATGCCGGGCAGCACATCAAGCAGTCCGGCGAGTTTGATCACGGCAACCATGGCGCCCAGCAGGCAGACTTCGAGCATGCTCCAGGGCCGCAAGGCTTCCAGCCAGCGCATGCAGAATTTGAACCCGGGCGAGCGTTGCCGGGCGAGGGCGAAGCCCAACACCCAGATCAGCAGCAACAACTGGAAGATCGGCGCAATGATCATGGCGATCGCCGCCACCATGGCGATGAATGTGATGGGCCCCAGGCTCAGGGCCAACACCGAGTCCCACAGGGTCGCACTGTTTTTCATGCCTTTTAGGCTGATGCTCATCACCGGATAGAAATTGGTGAACAGCCATAGCATCAACGCCGTGAAGGTCAGCGCAAGACGCTGTTCGACCGTGAGGCCGTTATAGCGTTGAAGCACACCGCCGCAGCGCGTACACAGGGTTTTCTGATGTTTTGCGAGCGTTACTTTCTGGTACACGCTGTCGCAGTGCTCGCAGATGATCAGCTGATCAGTAGTTGCCATGGGCCAGGCTCAACAGAAGGCAGGAAATTCAGAGCACCCCCTCAATATAGAAGTGCCTTGCAATTGAGCAAATCGAAAGTCGAAACAACGGAATCGAGTGAGAGTGGGAGCGGCGGTGCGGCGATCCCACAGGATGATTGTTTCAGCCGAGCATTTCCCGCATCCGATACCAGAACATGCCAAGGGCCAGCAGTGGCGAGCGCAGGGCACGCCCGCCGGGGAAGGTCATGTGCGGCACGGCGCTGAACACGTCGAAGCCTTTGCTGTGGCCGGCATTGATCGCTTCGCCCAAGAGCCTGGCGCACCAGTGAGTCACGTTCAGGCCATGGCCGGAGTAACCCTGGGCGTAGTACACGTTCGGGTGCTGGCTCAAGCGCCCGACCTGCGGGAAGCGGTTGGCCGAGATGCCAATCATGCCGCCCCACTGAAAATCGATGCGCGCACTGGCCAGTTGCGGGAAGACCTTGAGCATCTGCGGGCGCATGTAGGCAGCGATGTCCGAAGGATCGCGCCCGGAGTAATGACAGGCGCCGCCGAACAACAAGCGCCGGTCAGCCGAGAGCCGGTAGTAATCCAGGCCGACTTTCTGGTCGCACAAAGCGACGTTGTGAGGGATCAGTTGTCTGGCGGCGTCTTCTGACAGGGGTTCGGTGGCGATGATGTAGCTGCCCGCCGGGAGCACTTTGCCGCTGAGTTTCGGTTCCAGCTCTTCCAGATGGGCATTGCACGCCAGCACCAACGTGCCCGCACGCACCGTGCCACCGCCACAGCGTACTTGCACGGTGCTGCCGTGGATCAGCTCCAGCACCGGGCTCTGCTCGAAGATCTGCACGCCAAGGGATTCGGCGACTTGCGCTTCGCCGAGTGCCAGGTTCAGCGGATGCAGGTGGCCCGAGCCCATGTCTACCAGGCCGCCGGCGTAAACGCCGGAGTTCACCACGTGCTCGCGGATCTGGTCAGGTTCGATCAAGCGGGTTTCATGAGCGTAACCGGACTCAAGCAGTTCGGCGTGCTCGGCCTTCAACCCGGCAAAGTGTGCCGGGGTGTTGGCCAGTTCGCAGAAGCCCCAGCGCAGGTCGCAATCGATGCCGTGTTCGCGGATGCGATTGGCCACGACTTGCACCGACTCGGTCCCGGCGTGTTCCAGGTATTGCACGCCATCGGCGCCGATGTGTTTGGCGAAACCGCTGACGTCATGGCCGATACCACGAATCAACTGGCCGCCGTTGCGCCCGCTGGCACCCCAGCCAATCCGCCGGGCCTCCAGCAGGACCACCGAGAGCCCGCGCTGGGCCAGTTCGATGGCGGTGTTGATGCCGGTGAAACCCGCGCCGACCACGCAGACATCGGCTTCAAGGTCCGAGGCCAGCGCGGGACGCTGCTTCATGCCCTTGGCGGACGCCGCGTAATAGGAGAGGGCGTGTTCCTTGGTGTACTGATTCATTTGTTGGACTTCACTTTGCTCCACGAGCGGGTCATCAGGCGCATGATCGACTGCGGCGGCGTGGTGGAGATGTAGAGTTTGTCGAGGACTGCCTGGGATGGATAAACCTCGGGATTGCTGACCAGCTCAGGGTCCATGTACTGCTTGGCGGCCGGGTTCGGGTTGGCATAGCCGACCGACGCACTGACCTTGGCGATCACTTGCGGGTCCAGCAGGTTGTTGATGAAGGCGTGGGCTTCTTTCGGATTGCTGGCGTCGGCGGGGATGGCCAGCAGGTCAAACCACAGGTTGGCGCCTTCTTTGGGAATGGCGTAGGCGATGTTTACACCGTTTTTTGCTTCCTTGGCACGGTTGGCGGCCTGGAACACGTCGCCCGAGTAACCGAACGCTACGCAGATGTCGCCGTTGGCCAAGTCCGAGACGTACTTGGAGGAGTGGAAGTAGGTGATGTAAGGGCGGATCTGCAGCAGCTTGGCCTCGGCCTTTTTGAAGTCCTCGGGGTTTTCGCTGCGCGGGTCCATGCCCATGTAGTTGAGAATCGCCGGGAACACTTCGTCCGCCGAGTCCATCATCGACACGCCGCAGGCGCTGAGCTTCTTGATGTTTTCCGGTTCGAACAGCACGGCCCAGGAATCGATGTGATCGATGCCCAGCACCTGCTTGACCTTGTCGACGTTATAGCCGATGCCATTGGTACCCCACAGGTACGGCACCGAGTGCGCGTTGGCCGGATCGTTTTTTTCCAGCAGCGTCAGCAGTTTCGGGTCGAGGTTGTTGAAATTCGGCAGTTGCTCGCGATCGAGCTTGAGGAACGCACCGGCCTTCACCTGGCGAGCGAGGAAGTGGTTCGACGGCACCACCACGTCATACCCGGTACGACCGGCAAGCAGTTTGCCCTCCAGGGTTTCGTTGGAATCGAATACGTCGTAGATCACCTTGATCCCGGTTTTGGCCTGGAAGTCGGCGAGGGTGGTTTCGCCGATGTAGTCGGTCCAGTTGTAGACACTGACTTGTGCCTGAGCCTGGGCACCGGCACTGAACAGCGCTGCCAGCGCGAGCGGGACCATGGATTTCAATAGACGCATATCGACACCTTTTCGAATTGTTGGATTTTCAGGCGTTGGCGTTCTCCCTGTGGGAGCGGGCTTGCTCGCGAAGGGGCCGGGTCAGCCAGCATTTTTGCTGAATGACACACCGCATTCGCGAGCAAGCCCGCTCCCACAGGGGGACGCGGTTGCAGGCTGGATTTGGTTTATCAGACGCTGAGCATCAGGAACTCACGTTCCCAGGAGCTGATCACCCGTTTGAAGTTCTCGTGCTCGGCGCGCTTGACCGCGACATAGCCCCGCACGAACTTGCTGCCCAGGTAGCGGCTGATGGTGTCGCATTCTTCCATCTGGGTCAGGGCATCCTCGATGGTGATCGGCAGGCGCAGATTGCGACGCTCATAGGCACGGCCCTGTACCGCTGCGCTCGGCTCGATGCGCTCGACCATGCCCAGGTAACCGCACAGCAGGCTGGCGGCGATGGCCAGGTACGGGTTGGCATCGGCGCCCGGCAGCCGGTTCTCGACGCGCATGGCGTCCGGGCTGGAGGTTGGCACGCGCAGGCCGACGGTGCGGTTTTCTTCGCCCCATTCGACGTTCACCGGCGCCGAGGTATCCGGCAGGAAGCGGCGGAACGAGTTGACGTTCGGCGCAAACATCGGCAGCACTTTCGGGATGTACTTCTGCAAGCCACCGATGTGATGCAGGAACAGCTCGCTCATGTTGCCATCGGCATCGGCAAAGATCGGCTGGCCGGTGGCAATGTCTACCACGCTCTGGTGAAGGTGCATGGCGCTGCCAGGCTCATCGCCGACCGGTTTGGCCATGAAGGTTGCCGCCACGTTGTGCTTGAGCGCCGCTTCACGCATGGTGCGCTTGAACACGGTGATCTGGTCGGCGAGGTCCAGTGCGTTGCCATGACGGAAGTTGATTTCCATCTGTGCCGGGCCGTCTTCATGGATCAGCGTGTCGAGGTCCAGGCCTTGCAGTTCGCACCAGTCGTAGACGTCTTCGAACAGCGGATCGAATTCGTTGGCCGCGTCAATGGAGAACGACTGACGACCGCTTTCGGCGCGGCCCGAACGGCCCATCGGCGCCTTGAGCGGCAAGTCCGGATCTTCGCAGCGCTGGGTCAGGTAGAACTCCATTTCCGGCGCGACAATCGGCCGCCAGCCTTTGTCGGTGTACAACTGCAGGACTTTTTTCAGCACGTTGCGCGGTGACAGTTCGATTGGGTTGCCGAACTTGTCGAAGGTGTCGTGGATCACGATGGCGGTCGGCTCGATGGCCCATGGCACCACGTAGACGGCGTCGGCGTCCGGCTTGCAGACCATGTCGATATCGGCCGGATCGAGCAGGTCGTAGTAGATGTCGTCGTCGACAAAGTCCCCGGTTACCGTTTGCAACAGCACACTTTCCGGCAGGCGCATGCCTCGCTCATGCAGGAACTTGTTGGTGGGTGCGATTTTGCCGCGTGCAATGCCGGTCAGGTCGCTGACGACGCACTCGACTTCGGTAATCTTGTGATCTTTCAGCCAAGTGAACAGCTGATCGAAAGGGGCATTCATAAAGACCTCGTTATTGGTTTTATTAACGCCAGGAGAGGCCGGTTTCATCCGCCGGACACTTCCCCTGTAGCGCGTTGACGTCTATCTTGGGCGAGCCTTGCAGTTCCATCTATCCACTTTAAGCAGCACAAAGCGCACCAAAAGAGTGCGTAAGGTCACTTATGTCGACGTGCAATTCACTCCGGGTCCAAGCCTTCAATACCGCCGATGTCGCCGAGCAAATCCGCGCCACGCCGGGCTGGGTCCAGCATTACCAACAGATGTCGCCGGGGCATTTCGCAGGTAGGGTGCGCTACCTGGATCTACAGGGCGTGGAGATTTACGAAGAGCACATGAACACCCGGGTCGAGCAGAATTTCAGCGCGCCCCAGGGGTCGCTGTCGTTCTGCTTCGATCGCGGCGACAACGCGCTGTATGTGTTGAATGGCGAAAGTCGCAACATCTGGATTACCCCAGAGAACTACCAGGAAATCGCCGTGGTATTCGGTCCGGAGTTTGTAAAACGCCATAGCCTCGACATCGCCCGGCTCGAAGGGCTGTTCATGGCACCGCTCAATTCTCAGCAGAATGCGCTGTTCTGCAGTTGGCTCAGCGGTACCCTGACGCGGCTGTCACAGACCTTCGACCCACCGAGCCGCGAAGCGCTGACCCAACAGCTGCTGGAAGACTGTCTGTTCATTCTTGACAACGCGTGTGTCGGCCTCGACCAGGGCGCATTGCAGCGCCGAGCGGGAGAGCGGGCGATCATGAAGCGGGTAGGGGAATGGGCGGCGGACACCCCGGAAGAACACCTCAACCTGCTGGAGCTGTCCCAGGTTGCCGGGGTTTCACTGCGCCAGTTGCAGCATGCGTTCAAGACCTACACCGGCATGGCGCCGACCCAATGGCTGCGCTTGCGCCGACTCAACAGCGCCCGCCGCGAACTGCTGAGCCGCACGCCCGCGCAAACCACCGTGGCCGAAGTGGCCATGCATTGGTCGTTCTGGCATTTGGGGCGGTTTTCCAGCAGCTATCGTGCGCTGTTCAAGGAATTGCCGAGCGACACCCTCAAGCGTGCGAGTGTCGCGCAGCCAGTCGGGCGCGGCCGGCGTTAGAACGTCGGCGGCGTAATCACCCAGATCACCACCGCGTCCACCTCGCCGGGATTACCGTAACGGTGAGGTTCCTGGCTGGAAAAGCTGAAGCTGTCGCCTTCATTGAGCTGGAAGTGACGCTCGCCAACCCACAGCTCAAAACTGCCGGACAGCAGGAAACCGGCTTCTTCACCTTCGTGGCTGTAGCTTTGCTGGCTGTAGGTGCCGGGCGGGAAACGCGAGTGGAGCATTTCCAGTTGACGGTTGGCTTGCGGCGTCAGCAACTGGTCGACGATGCCGTCTTCGTAATGCACGTTCAGGCGGCTGTTCTTGCGCACCACCACGCCATCGTCCTCGGGGGCGGTGACCGCTTCACTGGCGAAGAACCACTGGATGGTGACACCGAGGCTGCGGGCAATGTTGAACAGCGCCGGAATCGACGGGTAGGCGAGGTTGCGTTCCAGCTGGCTGATGTAACCGGCGGTGAGTTCGCTCTGTTGCGCCAGTTCCGCCAGGGTCATGCCCCGACGTTTGCGCAGGCCGCGAATGCGCGTGCCGAGAAAATGCGGTTCGGCGTTGCCGGGTGCGGGCGGGGTCGTGCTGTTGTTGCTCATAATCAATTCCGAACCGGAGGAATGGCGCAAATCCCTTGTCTCTTGTAGGAGCGAGCTTGCTCACGATGGTCGTTAACGATAACGCTGGAAGCCTGACACCCAGCAGTGTTCTCGGGTTCATCGCGAGCAGAGCTCGCTCCTACAGGGTTGGTGTTAGCCATTAAAGCCCCGGAGTATAAACAGCCTTAAAGTTCCCACGCGACTTTCAGGCCTTCATATATCGCTTCTTCGACAGTGCGCGGCGCCAGGCAGTCGCCGATGCGGCGAAACTCAACCAACCCCTGCAGCTCGGCACCCAGGGTATCCACCGGCTGGTGACCCTGGCACAGCACCAGGGTGTCGATGTTCTCCATCAGCATCGGTTCGCCACTGGCGGTGTGTTGCAGGTAGACCGTGTTGTCATCGCAGCCATACAGGCGCGCATACGGCGTGATCGGCACCCCCAGTTTATGCAGCTCGCCGGCCAGTTGATCGCGCACGTACAGTGGCAGGTTTTCCCCGCAATGGGTGCCGTTGACCGCCAGTTGTACCTGATGCCCGGTGCGAACCAGGCGCTCGGCGATGCCGGGGCCGATCCAGTCGCAGCGCCAGTCGACCACCACCACCGAACGGCCGATCTGTACTTCATCGCGCAGTACTTGCCAGGCGTCTACCACCTGTAGCTCACCACCGCGCTCAAAGGCTGGCCAATACGGCTCGGCACCGGTAGCGACGATCACCATGTCCGGTTTTTGCTGTTCCACCAGTGCCCGGTCGACCCGTGTGTTGCGCACCACGCGCACCCCGGCCAGCTCCATTTCCCGCTGCAGGTTGGTGCTGGCACCGCCGAATTCACTGCGCCGTGGCAGCAGTTGTGCAAGCAACACCTGACCGCCCAGTTGTGAACCGGCTTCGTACAGGGTCACGTCGTGTCCACGCTGGGCAGCGACGGCGGCGGCTTTCATGCCGGCCGGGCCGCCGCCGGCGATCATGATGCGCTTGCGATTGATTGTCGGTTTACGTTCGCCAAAAATCAGTTCGCGACCGGTTTCCGGGTGCTGGATGCAGGAAATCGGCAAGCCTTTGTGGAAGTGCCCGATGCACGCCTGATTGCAGGCGATACAGGCGCGCACGTCTTCCACGCGGCCGGTATCGGTCTTGTTGGGCATCTGCGGGTCGCAGATCAGCGCGCGGGTCATGCCGCAGACATCGGCCTGGCCCCGGGCCAGAATCAGCTCGGCTTCCTGGGGCTGGTTGATGCGCCCGGTGACGAACAACGGAATGTTCAGGCTGGCCTTGAACGTTCCGGCTTCCCGGGCCAGGTACGCTGCTTCGATCGCCATGGGCGGCACGATGTGCACCGCGCCGCCAAGCGACGCCGAGGTGCCGGCGACGATGTGCACATAATCGAGCTGCGCTTGCAGCGACTGCACGGCGGCCAGGGATTCATCTTCGGTCAGGCCTTCCGGGTCGCGCTCGTCGGCAGAAATGCGCAGGCCGACGATGAACTGCTCATCGGTCGCCCCGCGCACGGCTTTGATGACTTCGCGCAGAAAACGCAAACGCTGGTCCAGTTCACCGTTGTAGCCATCGGTGCGCCGGTTGACCCGCGGATTGATGAATTGCGCCGGCAGGTAACCGTGGCTGGCGACCACCTCGACGCCATCGATCCCGGCCTGATGCAGTCGCCGGGCGGCAGCGGCATAACCGGCGACGATCTCGTCGATCATGGCCTGATCCAGCGCGCGGGGCATCACCCGGAAGCGTTCGTTGGGCACCGACGAGGCGGAGTAGGCCACCGCCAGCAGGCCATCGCTGGACTCCATGATTTCCCGCCCCGGATGGAACACCTGGGACAACACTACGGTGCCGTGGGCATGGCAGGTTTGCGCCAGTTTGCGGTAACCCTCGATGCACGCATCGTCGGTGGCCATCAATACGTGGGAGGTGTAGCGCGCACTGTCGTGCACACCGGCCACTTGCAGCACGATCAGCCCGGCGCCGCCTTCGGCCCGCGCCCGGTGATAGGCGATCAATTGCTCATTGACCAGGTTGTCGGTGGGCATCGACGTGTCGTGACCACTGGACATGATGCGGTTTTTCAGGCGCTTGCCGCGGATCTCCAGGGGTTCGAACAGGTGCGCGAAGGCAGGTGTCGAGGTCGGCATGGTGCGGGTACTCCAGGCAGGCTGAGCTCTGTAGGAGCGAGCTTGCTCGCGATGGACGTTAACGATAACGCGTGTTGTCTGGATGAACGCGTCGCCCTCAGGTCCATCGCGAGCAAGCTCGCTCCTACAGAGGCAAAAGGTTTTCGGTGTTGTTATTTTCAGCTATAGAAATTTACCTTCAGTAAAAAATCAACTTGTTTTTTTACTGCGCCTTGCAGTAATTTCACTTCGAGCCTGCTCCTGGGGCTTACCTCACAACAATAAAAAAGGGCCTGGGCGGAATGTGTCCGCAGGGCACCTGCCAGAGGAACCACTGATGAAATCGAATACGCTCAAGCACGGTTTTTATCCCTTGGTGTTGTCCGTGGCCATGGGCCTGGGCAGTGCCCAGGCAGCATCGGACATGGTGGTGGTCGGTTACGGCGGAGCCGGACAAAAAGCCCAGGACGTGGCGTTCTTTCAACCTTTCGCCGCCGTGGATCAAAGCAAAGTGATCCAGAGCGAATACAACGGCGAGATGGCCAAAATCAAAGTGATGGTCGACACCGGCAACGTCGATTGGGACGTGGTGCAGATCGAAGGCCCGGACCTGATGCGCGGCTGCGAAGAGGGCATGTACGAACGCCTGGACTGGACGCGCCTGGGGCACGCCGACCAGCTGATCCCCGAAGCGGCACAGGAGTGCGGTTCCGCCGCGCTGGTGTGGAGCGTGGCGATTGCCTACGACACCGACAAACTGGCCCAGGCCCCGACCTCGTGGGCAGACTTTTGGGACGTGAAGAAAACCCCCGGCAAACGCGGGCTGCGTAAACGCGCGGTGTACAACCTGGAGTTCGCCTTGCTGGCCGACGGCGTGAAAACCGAAGACGTCTACAAGGTACTCGGCACCCCGCAAGGCGTGGACCGGGCATTCGCCAAACTCACTGAACTCAAGCCTTACATCCAGTGGTGGGAAGCCGGCGCGCAACCGCCACAGTGGCTGACCGCCGGCGACGTGGTGATGACCTCGACCTACAGCGGACGCATCGCCGACGCCGCGCAGAAAGGCAGCCATCTCGGCCTGGTCTGGCCCGGCAGCCTGTACGGCATGGACTACTGGGCGATCATCAAAGGCTCCAAACATGTGGATCAGGCCAAGCGTTTCATTGCCTTCGCCAATCAGCCGGACGCCCAGGTCAACTATGTGCAGCAGATCCCTTACGGCCCGACCAACACCCAGGCCGCCGCGCGACTGGACGACAAACTGGCGCAATGGGTGCCCACTGCGCCGCAGAATCTCAAGGGTGCACTGTCGATGAACGTCGGTTTCTGGGTCGATCATGGCGAAGAGCTCGAAGAGCGCTTCAACGCCTGGGCCAGCAAATAAACGCGGATGGCTGGACGTGTCGAAGCGTCCAGCCTTGCTGTCTTCCTCAGCCGATCAGCCTGGAGAACCAGAACAATGAACAAAATCGCCAGCCATCTGGCCCCTGAGCGCAGCGCAATCGAGCAGCGTCTGCGTGAGGAATTGGCGGCCTGTTACCGCCTGATTGCGCACTTTCGCATGACCGATTTGATCTTCACCCACATCTCGGTGCGCATTCCGGGGCCGGAACATCACTTTCTGATCAACCCTTACGGGCTGATGTTCGATGAAATCACGGCGTCGAACCTGGTGAAGATCGACCTTGATGGCCACGCCGTCGAGCCATCGCCGTATCCGGTCAACCCGGCCGGTTTCGTGATCCACAGCGCCATCCACGGCGCCCGTGAAGATGCGCAATGCGTGCTGCACACCCACACCAGATCCGGGTGCGCGGTGGCGGCGTTGAAGTGTGGGTTGTTGCCGGTGAGCCAGATTTCCATGGAGTTCCATGGCCGGGTTGCCTACCACGACTACGAAGGAGTCGCGCTGGACCTGAGCGAGCAAGAGCGCCTGGTTCAGGATATCGGCGATAAGCCGGTGCTGATGCTGCGCAATCATGGATTGCTGACCGTCGGCGAGACGGTGAGCCAGGCGTTCCTGCGCATGTACTACCTGGAGAAGGCCTGTGAAATCCAGTTGGCGGCCATGGCTGCCGGAGAACTGGTGCTGCCATCGGCTGAGGTTTGCGCGCACACCGAACGCCAGTTCAATGATCCGGGGCGACCGCTGGAGGAGGGAGAGCTGAATGACCCGGATGCCATGCAATTGGCCTGGGCGGCGTTGTTGCGAATGCTGGAGCGCATTGCACCGGATTATCGCGACTGATCTCGATTTTTCGGTTGTTCAGACTGACCCCTTCGCGAGCAAGCCCGCTCCCACAGTTGATCCGGGGTTGCCGCAAATTCTGTGTACGACGCAAATCCCCTGTGGGAGCGGGCTTGCTCGCGAAGGGCACAGCACGGTCTATCAGACTGGCAGATGACTGGAGGTATTGCCCGCTCTTGCTGTACAGTCGTTCAGCCCGCCGCTTACCCGTGCGGGCTTTAACGATTGAACCTAAGGAGCGTGTCGCCCATGAATCAGGAAGCCCGTTTTTCCCGAATGGAACCGGAGTTGCGCAAAGCCAACCTGATCGAGGCGACGCTGGTGTGCCTCAAGCGTCACGGCTTCCAGGGCGCGTCGATCCGCAAGATTTCCGCCGAGGCCGGGGTCTCGGTAGGGCTGATCAGCCATCACTACTCCGGCAAGGATGAGCTGGTGGCCGAGGCCTACATGGCGATTACCGGGCGGGTCATGACCCTGCTGCGCGACGCCATGGAGCAAGCCGCGCCGAATGCCCGGGAGCGCTTGTCGGCATTTTTTCGCGGGTCGTTTTCCGCCGAACTGCTCGATCCGCAGCTGATCGATGCGTGGCTGGCGTTCTGGGGCGCGGTGAAAACCGCCGAGGCCATCAACCAGGCCCACGATCATTCCTATGGCGAGTATCGCGGCATCCTGCGCAAGTTGCTGGCGCAACTGGCCCAGGAGGAGGGCTGGGAAAGTTTCGACGCCGACCTTGCCGCCATCAGCCTCAGCGCATTGCTCGACGGCTTGTGGCTGGAGTCCGGGCTGAACCCCGGCACCTTCACCCCGGAGCAGGGCATCCAGATTTGCGAGGCCTGGGTCGATGGCTTGCAGGCCGGTGGTCGCCAGCGTTTTCGCCTGCAGACGAGCGACTGTTGATCAGTCGTTCAGCAATGGATACTCTCTGGCGCCGATGCAGGAAAACACTCTAATAAGAAACTGGCCTTCGGGCCTGAGCCGGACACCAAGCGATGACTCCTCGGGTATTGATCGTCGATGACGATCCGCTGATTCGCGATCTGCTGCACGCCTACCTGTCCCAGGAAGGCTACGACGTCCATTGCGCCGCCACGGCGGAACTGGCGGAAACCTTCCTGGCCAGCCAGACCGTGGACCTGGTGATGCTCGACATCCGCCTGCCGGGCAAGGACGGCCTGACCCTGACCCGCGAGCTGCGGGTGCGCTCGGAAGTCGGGATCATCCTCATCACCGGGCGCAACGACGAAATCGACCGCATCGTCGGCCTCGAATGTGGCGCCGATGACTACGTGATCAAACCCCTCAATCCAAGGGAACTGGTGTCCCGGGCGAAAAACCTGATACGCCGGGTACGTCATGCGCAAACGCCACAACCGGCCGTCGCAGTGGCCAAGCCGGTCAAGCAGTTCGCCGACTGGGCGCTGGACACCGACCGCCGACGCCTGATCGATCCTTCCGGCAGTGAAACCCTGTTGACCCACGGCGAATACCAGTTGCTCAGCGTGTTCCTGCGCAACAGTGGCCACACCCTCAGCCGCGACCAGTTGATGGACCAGATCCGCAACCGCGAATGGGTGCCTAACGACCGCTCCATCGACGTGCTGGTCGGGCGTCTGCGCCGCAAGTTGCACGACGATCCGGCTGAACCGCAGTTGATCATCACCATCCACGGCGCCGGTTACCTGTTCACCGCCGGTGTGGCGGCCTGAGCCTGATGACGCGATGGCTTTGCCTGCTGGCGGTTCTTGTGGCCGGGCATGCCGTCGCGGCGGATAAGGTTCGCTATTGCGATTACCCGGTGTACCCGCCGATTTCCTGGAGTGACGGCAAGCAGGTGCGCGGACTGGCGCCCAGCGTGGTGAAGCACTTGTTCGGCCAGTTGGGGTATGAGGTCGAGATGGTCGTGCTGGGCAACTGGAAACGCTGCCTGCTGGACGCCGCCGAAGGCCGGGTCGATGTGGTGCTGGCCTACAGTTCCGCGC
This sequence comes from Pseudomonas sp. WT-JTC, assembly GCF_056711565.1. Lineage (NCBI taxonomy): Bacteria > Pseudomonadati > Pseudomonadota > Gammaproteobacteria > Pseudomonadales > Pseudomonadaceae > Pseudomonas > Pseudomonas sp. WT-JTC. Next base: position 3,674,782 of record NZ_CM160042.1, on the reverse strand, counting down.
AACGGGAACAGAGCATGCTGTTCTCGACGGTGCCGGTATTGCGTGAAGAAGTGGCGCTGTTCATCAATCGTCAGCACCCGATGAAATTCGAACAGCTGGACGACCTGGCCCATTACCGTGGCGGCCTGTTGTTCGGCGAGAGCTACGGCGTGGCGTTCGATCGCATGGTCGCGCGCTACAACAACATCGAATGGGTCTCCGACAGCCACCAGAACTTCGGCAAGCTGATTCGCGGGCGCATCGATTTCATCACCCAGGAGCGGCGCACCGGCCAGTTGTACGTGGAAAATCTGCCCGGCGGCCAGGACATCGTCGCCTTGCCCAAGGCGTTGAGCGTGGACTACCTGCGGGTCGCCGTGTCACGGCGCTCGCCATTGGCCAATCGCATGCCCGAGATCAACGCGCTGTTGCAGCGCATGGTCGATGCTGGTGACATCGAGCGCTGGCTCAACGAAAGCGAAGTGACCTACCGCGACATGATCAACCTGCCGGCGGATACGCAATGATTCGCGCCCGTCCCGGTGGACTGCTGCGACGGCTGCTGCTGTTCATTCTGTTGTTCAGCCTGTGCTTCACCGTGCTGGCCAGCAGCGTGCAACTGTACATCGAGTATCGACGGGAAATGCGCGACATCGATTCACGCATGGAGCTGATCCGCGCCGGCTACCTGGCCAGCCTGGAACGCAGCCTCTGGGACTTGAACCAGGAACAGCTGAACGTACAGTTGCGCGGCCTGGTGGACTTCTCCGACGTCGCCCGGGTGCACTTGACCAGCGCCGATTTCGACCTGGTGCAGGGCAACCCCGAGCCGGTCGGGCCGTTGCGCATCGAGCGGTTCGCCCTGGACTATCAACCGCCGTCCGGTCCGTTGCGCAACCTTGGCGAACTGGAAGTCAGCACGGATCTGGGGGCGGTGTACCAGCGTCTCTACGCCACCGGTTTGACCAGCCTGTTGTGGATGGCGGTGTTTCTCTGCGGCCTGGCCGTTGCGCTGTCGGGATTGTTTTATCGACTGGTGACCCGGCACCTGAAAGTCATGGCCGAGTTTGCCCGGCGCATCGCCTCCGGTGAATGGCAAGAACCCTTGCACCTGGACAAGCGCCGCGGCAATGACGAAATCGATACCGTGGCCCACGCACTGGATGACATGCGCCGGTCGATCCTGCGGGACATCCAGCGCCGGGAAAGCGATCGCCTGGCCTTGCAGGACAACCGTGACGAACTGCTGAAAATGGTCGAGCGCCGTACCGCCAGCCTGATGCGGGCCAAGGATGAAGCGGAAGCGGCCAACCTCGCCAAATCGCGGTTTCTGGCGACCATGAGCCACGAACTGCGCACGCCCCTCAATGGCATCCTCGGCATGGCCGAACTGTTGCGCGGCGCACGTCTGGATGCACAGGACGGCAAACGTCTGGATGCCTTGCACAAGGCCGGCGAAGGCTTGCTGACTATCCTCAACGAAGTGCTGTATTTCGCCAGGCTGGAGGAGGGCGTCAGCCATCCTGAACCGGTGGATTTCTCGCTGCGCCAGTTGCTCGACGAGGTGCTGACACTGTTGGAGCCGCGAGCGCTGAACAACGACACGATCCTGAGTTGCCGCGTTGATCAGCGGATTGCCGAGTATCACCACGGCGCCGAGCAGTTCCTGCGTCAAGTGCTGAGCAACCTGCTGGCCAACGCGATCAAGTTCACCGAAGGCGGCGAAGTCAGCGTCGAGGTGGCGCTGCTCGCTGAAACCGGCGAACAGGCCGGGCAGCGCTTGCGGGTCAGTGTCACGGACGACGGCATCGGCATTGCTCCGGCGATGCAGGCGAAGATTTTCGAGCGCTTCACCCAGGCCAGCGAAGAAGTCGCGCAGCGTTTTGGGGGCACCGGTTTGGGATTGGCGATCTGCAAACATCTGGTGGAGCAGATGGGCGGCTGCATCGGCGTGGACAGTGAAGTGGGGCGCGGCAGTTGCTTCTGGTTCGAGCTTTGCCTGCAGCCGGCCAGCGCTGTGGTGGCAGTCGCGCCGGTTCGCGCGGTAGGACCGGTCCTGAATATCCTGGTGGTCGAAGACGTGGCGCTCAACCGCGAGGTGGCCATGGGCTTGCTGCAACGGGACGGCCACCGAGTGTGGCTGGCTGAAGAGGCGCAACAGGCGCTGGAGCACTGTGCAGCGCAGGCTTTCGATCTGTTGCTGCTGGACGTTCATCTGCCGGGCATCAGCGGTGTCGAGTTATGCCGACAGATCCGCCACGGCGACGGGCCGAACCGCCATACCCGCATTTTCGCCCTGACCGCCAGCGTACAGCCGGCACTGGTGCGCGGTTATCTGGAGGCCGGCATGGACGGCATCCTGGCCAAACCCTTGAAGCTGGATAACCTGCGCCAGGTACTGGAGGGGCACACACCCGTCGCCGACTCGCTTGTGCATGACGAGACGATGGACTGGTCGCTGTTGCAGACCCATCGCAACTTGCTCGGCGAGCAAAAAGTCCAGGGCCTGCTGGCGGTGCTGCGCGACTCGATTCTTCAGCACCGCGATGCGCTGCATGAAGCCATTGCCGCCGACGACTGCACAGAGGTCGCGCAACTGGCTCACCGTCTGGCCGGCAGCTGTGATTCGCTGGGTTTTCGCTCGCTGGCCACGACGCTGAGGGCGCTGGAGACTTCGGCCCTGGTCAACGATGAATCGGCGATCCACCGCATGACCACCACGCTGGATGAAAAATTGCAGCACGCGCTGACCACCCTGAAAGGCCTGTTGCAGAGGTGACGTACAAGTTTGTTACGACTTTCTACAACTTCGATCTTTACGGTCAACGCGAACTTACATGGCTTTCCAATAATCGACGCAACCGCCGCAGCGCGGTCTTCGAAGCTTATTGGAGATAATAATAATGAATTGCCGTAAAGCTGATCCCACCCTGCGCCGTGACGTCCTGTCGCGCGCTGTACACCTCACTGACTGCTGAGGTGCCGACATGAACGAAAACACTGATCGCAGCACTGATCAAAAAGGCATTCAGCTGACCCGTGCCCTGAAAAGCCGGCACATCTTCATGCTGTCCCTGGGCGGCGTCATCGGCACCGGGCTGTTCATGGGCTCCGGGGTGACCATCAACCAGGGCGGCCCGGTGGGGGCGATCCTGGCTTACCTGGTCGCGGGTTTCCTGATGTACCTGGTGATGGTCTGCCTGGGCGAACTGTCGGTACAGATGCCGGTGTCCGGGTCGTTCCAGACCCATGCCACGAAATACATCGGCCCGGCCACCGGGTTCATGATCGGTTGGGTGTACTGGATGAGCTGGGCCACCACTGTCGGTCTGGAGTTCACCGCCGCCGGCATGCTGATGACGCGCTGGTTCCCGCATGTGCCGATCTGGTACTGGTCGGCGCTGTTCGTGGTGGTGCTGTTCGGCATCAACGCCCTGGCGACCCGCGCATTCGGTGAAGCCGAATACTGGTTCTCGGGGATCAAGGTCGCGGCGATTCTCGGTTTCATCGTGGTCGGCGTGCTGGTGATCTTCGGCGTGATGCCCCTGAGCAGCGGCGCACCCGCGCCGATGGCGACCAACCTGATCGGCGATTCGCTGTTCCCCAACGGCCTGTCAGCCGTGTTCGCGGTGATGATGACCGTGGTCTATGCGTTCCAGGGTTGCGAGATCATGGGCGTGGCCGCCGGTGAAACCGATCAGCCGGAAAAGAGCATTCCCCGCGCCGTGCGCAACGTGGTGTTCCGCGTACTGATCTTCTACGTGCTGGCGATTGTCGTGCTGTCGGCCATCGTGCCATGGCAGCAGGCGGGGCTGATGGAAAGTCCGTTCGTGCAGGTGTTCGACATGGTCGGCATTCCCTACGCCGCCGACCTGATGAACTTCGTGATCCTCACCGCGATCCTGTCGGTGGGCAACTCCGGCCTGTACGCCTCGACGCGCATCCTGTGGGCGATGTCGAAAACCGGCATGGCGCCTAAAAGCCTGTCGCCGCTGAGCAAGCGTGGGGTGCCGCTGCGTGCCTTGAGCATCACTTTATGCTTCGCGTTGGTGTCGCTGATGACCAGCTTCGTCGCCGCCGATACCTTGTTCATGGTGCTGATGGCCGTGAGCGGCATGTCCGGCACCGTGACCTGGATTGTCATCGCGCTGGCGCAGTACAAGTTCCGCAAGGCGTACTTGCGTGACGGCGGCAAACTCAGCGACCTGAAGTACCGCGCACCCTGGTTCCCGGTATTGCCGTTGATGTGCATCACACTGTGCTGCTCGCTGTTCGTGTTCCTGGCCCTGGATGAAACCCAGCGTCCGTCGCTGTATTGGGGCTTTGGATTCATTGCGCTGTGCTATGGCGCGTACTTCCTGGTTCATCGCAAGCGTCAGGCGGTGTTGGCGCCGGGCCTGCCGACCGTTTAATTCCTTCTGCCAAGTACTTTCCCTGTGGGAGCGGGCTTGCCCGCGATAGCGGTGGGTCAACCAGCAACCAGCTGACTGTCCCGGCGCCATCGCGGGCAAGCCCGCTCCCACAGTGTTTTGTGGCGTACACGGCATTTGCGAACACTGAAGTGCCCCGTAGGAGCGAGCTTGCTCGCGATGGACGTTAACGAAGACGTGCACTGTCTGATTGAACGCGGCGTGCTTGAAATTTTCGCGAGCAGGCTCGCTCCTACGGTTTTTTGTGGCCTACACGGCATTTGCGAACACTGAAGTGCCCCGTAGGAGCGAGCTTGCTCGCGATGGACGTTAACGAACACATGCACTGCCTGATTGAACGCGGTGCGCTTGAAATTTTCGCGAGCAGGCTCGCCCCTACAGTGCTTTGTGGCGTACACGGCATTTGCGAACACTGAAGTGCCCTGTAGGAGCGAGCTTGCTCGCGATGGACGTTAACGAACACATGCACTGCCTGATTGAACGCGGTGCGCTTGAAATTTTCGCGAGCAGGCTCGCCCCTACAGTGCTTTGTGGCGTACACGGCATTTGCGAACACTGAAGTGCCCTGTAGGAGCGAGCTTGCTCGCGATGGACGTTAACGAACACATGCACTGCCTGATTGAACGCGGTGCGCTTGAAATTTTCGCGAGCAGGCTCGCCCCTACAGTGCTTTGTGGCGTACGCGGCAATTGCGAACACTGAAGTGCCCTGTAGGAGCGAGCTTGCTCGCGAAGGACGTTAACGAAGACGTGCATTGTCTGATTGATCGCGGTGTGCTTGAAATTTTCGCGAGCAAGCTCGCTCCTACAGTGTTTTGTGGCGTACGCGGCAATTGCGAACACTGAAGTGCCCCGTAGGAGCGAGCTTGCTCGCGATGGACGTTAACGAACACATGCACTGCCTGATTGAACGCGGTGCGCTTGAAATTTTCGCGAGCAGGCTCGCCCCTACAGTGCTTTGTGGCGTACACGGCATTTGCGAACACTGAAGTGCCCTGTAGGAGCGAGCTTGCTCGCGAAGGACGTTAACGAAGACGTGCATTGTCTGATTGATCGCGGTGTGCTTGAAATTTTCGCGAGCAAGCTCGCTCCTACAGGTGTTTTGAGGCGGATGAGAGAACATGCGACATGTCCTGTGTCACCAGTTGTTCGAAGTTGTAACAACACCAACGGCTTATGCCCGCCATTTTTGAAATAGCTCAATAAAAACAATGGTTTAACCATCTGCTGAGCTTGTTACAGCCCATTTCTCCACCAATTGCCGCCTTACTGAACACTCGTTTAGTATGGTCTCAAGTCGCATCACCTCAGACCAATCACAATAATTCGAGGATTCCCATGACCACTCAATCGTCGCTGCTCAGCCAGGTCGAAGCAGGCGTTGCCTGGATCACCCTCAATCGCACTGCCCAGCGCAATGCGCTGGACATTCCGACGCTGAAAAACCTGCACGCCTTGCTCGACGGTTTCAACGCCGACCCTGCGGTGCGCGTGGTGGTGTTGACCGGTAGCGGCCGCAGCTTCTGCGCCGGTGCCGACCTCGATGAATGGGCTGATGCCGAAGCCCGGGGCGCGCTGGAAACCTACGGCTGGACCGAAACCGCCCACGCTCTGATGACCCGCCTGCACAGCCTGGAAAAACCGACCATCGCCGCCATCAACGGCACTGCCGTCGGCGCCGGGATGGACCTGACCCTGTGCTGCGACCTGCGCATCGCCGGGCAATCGGCCCGCTTCAAGGCCGGCTACACCAGCATGGCGTATTCGCCGGATGCGGGCGCCAGTTGGCACCTGCCGCGCCTGATCGGCAGCGAACAGGCCAAGCGCCTGCTGTTTCTCGATGAGTTGTGGGGCGCCGAGCGTGCCCTGGTCGCGGGCCTGGTCGGTGAAGTTTGCGCCGACGAGCAACTGCTGACCGCAGCCAGTGAACTGGCCGCACGCCTGGCCGCCGGACCGACCTTTGCCTTCGCCCAGACCAAAAAACTCATGCGTGAAGGCGCCGAACGCAGCCTGGCGGAACAACTGCAGGCCGAACTCGCCGCGGGCCTGCTCTGCGGTCGCAGCGAGGACGGCAACGAAGCCCTGCGCGCCGCCATGGAAAAACGCCCGGCACGCTTCATCGGCCGCTAATAGCGAACGCTTTGCACACCTCTATCAGCACACGAACAACAGGTAGCACCATGAATTTCCAACTGACCCAAGAACAAGAAATGTTGGTGGACTCGGTACGCAGCTTCGTCGAGAAGGAACTGCTGCCCTATGAAGAGCAAGTCGACCGCGCCGACGAGGTGTCCCCGGAACTGGCCGCGCAGATTCGCGGCAAGGCGATTGCCGCCGGCTTCTACGCCTTCAACATGCCGGAAGAAGTGGGCGGTGGTGGCCTGGATTACCTGTCCCAGGCGCTGATCGAACGTGAACTGTCCAAGGTGTCCTGGGCGCTGCACGTGTTCGTCGCGCGGCCGTCGAAAATCCTCATGGCCTGCAAGGGCGAGCAGATCAATGACTACCTGCTGCCGTGCATCCAGGGCGAGAAGATCGACTGCTTCGCATTGACCGAGCCGGGTGCCGGCTCCGATGCCAATGCGATCAAGACCCGCGCCGTGCGTGAAGGCGACGACTTCATTCTCAACGGCAGCAAGCATTTCATCAGCCACGCCGGCCATGCCGACTTCGCCATCGTCTTCGCCGTGACCGACACCTACGAGCACAACGGCAAGAAGCGCAATGCCGTGACCTCGTTCCTGGTCGACCGCAACACCCCGGGCATGACCATCCGCCGTGGGCCCAAGTGCGTGAGCAACCGTGGTTACCACACCTTCGAAATGTTCTTCGACGACTGCCGCGTACCGGCCAGCAAAGTGTTGGGCGAAGTCGGCAAGGGTTGGGACGTGGCCAACGCCTGGCTGACCGCCGGGCGCGTGATGGTCGCGGCCAACTGCGTCGGTCAGGCCCAGCGCGCGCTGGACGTGTCCTTGCAATGGGCGGCAGACCGCAAGCAGTTCGGCCAGCCGATCGGCACCTACCAGGGCGTGTCGTTCAAATTGGCCGACATGGCCACGCAAATCCGCGCCGCCGAACTGCTGACCCTGCACACCGCGTGGAAAATGGACCAGGGCACCATGACCGATGGCGAGGCCGGCATGGCCAAGCTGTTCGCCAGTGAAGTGCTCGGCCGTACCGCCGATGAGGCGGTGCAGATTTTCGGCGGCATGGGCCTGATGGACGAAGGTCCGGTGGAGCGCATCTGGCGTAACGCGCGGATCGAACGGATCTGGGAAGGCACCTCGGAAATCCAGCGCCACATCATTTCCCGCGAGCTGCTGCGGCCGCTGCTGCGCTGATCGGTCCGGAGAGTTCCCATGACCCAAACCATTCGTGACAACCTCAAACGCATGCTCGCGCCGCAACATGTGGCGTTTGTCGGCGGCCGGAGCATGGCGCGTGCCCTCAAGCGCTGTGCCGAAGGTGGCTACCAAGGGCAAATGTGGCTGGTCAACCCGCAACACGACAGCCTCGAAGGCGTACCCTGCGTGCGCACTATTGCCGATCTGCCATGCGGGCCGGATGCAGTCTTCATCGCCACCAACCGCGAACTGACCCTGACCTGCGTGGCCGAACTGGCCGCCATCGGCGCGGGCGGCGCGATCTGCTACGCCTCCGGTTTCGCCGAGACCGGCGCCGAAGGCCAGGCCCTGCAACAGCAATTGCTCGAGGCCGCTGGCGACATGGCCTTGCTCGGCCCCAACTGCTACGGCCTGCTCGACTACCTGCACAGCTCCGCGCTGTGGCCGGTGGCCCATGGCGGCAAAGCGGTGGAGAAGGGCGTGGCAGTGCTGACCCAGAGCGGCAACTTCGCCTACAACCTGTCCATGAGCGACCGCTCGCTGCCGGTGGCCTACATGGCCTCGGTCGGCAATCAGGCGCAACTGGGTGTCGCTGAACTGATGGACGTGTTGCTCGACGAACCTCGGGTCACCGCCATCGGCCTGCACCTCGAAGGCCTGAAGAACGTGCCGGGTTTCGCCCGCGCCGCGCATAAGGCACTGGAGAAGGGCATCCCGATCATTGCCCTGAAAACCGGCGTGTCGCAGATCGGCGCCGAGCTGGCCTTGAGTCACACCAGTTCGCTCTCCGGCTCCGATGCACTGTACGACGCGCTGTTCGATCGCCTCGGGGTGATCCGCGTCAGCGGCCCGGTGAGTTTTGTCGAAACCCTCAAGGCCGCGGCCTGCGGCAACCTGCCAGCGGGCAACAGCCTGATCGCGCTGGCCTGTTCCGGTGGTGACGCCGGGCTGATTGCCGACTACGCCGAACGCAATGACCTGGGCTTGCCCAAGCTCGACGACGGTCAGGTGGGTGAATTGGCCCAGGTGTTGCCGAGCTACGCCAACCTGGTCAACCCGCTGGATTTCACCACGGCAATCTGGGGCGACGGCGAAGCCTTGAACCGCATGCTCGACAGCGCACTGCGTACCGAAGCCGACGCGGCGATGCTGGTGCTCGACTATCCGGCGGAGTTTACCGGCGAGCGCAAGGAATGCGACCTGCTGCTGGAGCTGTACTACGCGGCACTGGCGCGTCACGGCAAGACCGGTTTCGTGACCTCGGCCTTCCCCGAATTGCTGCCGGCCCATGCCCGTGAGCGTTTGCACGCGCAAGGCGTCGCGGCATTGCAGGGCGTTGAAGACGGGCTGGCCGCGTGGGGCCGCATCGCCGGTTATCAGCGCAAACGCCAGGCGTTGCTGGCGCTGGGCGAATCGGCATTGGTCCCGCTGTGCCCGCAAGCGCTGGACGGTGAGGGGCGTTTGCTCAATGAATGGGATTCCAAACAGGCTTTGCGAGCCTTTGGCCTGCCGACGCCAAACGGCGTATTGAGCACTCCGCAGAATGCCCTGAAGGACGCCGCGTCGCTGGGCTATCCGCTGGTATTGAAAGCCGTCAGCGCACAGCTGCCTCACAAGACCGAGGCCGGTGCCGTGGCGCTGAACCTCAAGGACGACGCGGCCTTGAGTGTCGCGCTGGACACTATGCGCGCCAGCATCAAAGCCTACGCCCCGGACGTGGCCTTCGATCAACTGTTGCTGGAGCCGATGGCCAGGCCGCCACTGGCCGAGCTGATCGTCGGCATCAAGCGCGAAAACGATTTCGGCCTCGCACTGGTGATCGGTGCCGGCGGCATTCTGGTCGAGCTGCTCAAGGACAGTCGCAGCCTGCTGCTGCCGACCACCGACGGCGCCATCCGCAATGCCTTGCTTGGCCTGCGCAGTGCCCCGTTGTTGCAAGGTTTCCGTGGCCGCGAGTCGGCCGACCTGGACGCCCTGGTAACGGCGATCCGCGCGGTGGCCGACTACGCCTGCGAAAACGCCGCGCAATTGCTGGAGCTCGATGTGAACCCATTGTTGGTCGGTGCCCATGGCACGACCGCGGTCGATGCGTTGATTCGCCTCGGCCATGAGTGAGGACATGAACATGCAAAGCAAAACCTTGACCGGTGGCCAGGCGCTGGTGCGCCTGTTGGCCAACTACGGCGTCGATACCGTGTTCGGCATCCCCGGCGTACACACCCTGGAGCTGTATCGCGGCTTGCCCGGCAGTGGCATTCGCCACGTCCTGACCCGCCATGAACAGGGCGCCAGTTTCATGGCCGACGGCTACGCCCGGGTCAGCGGCAAACCCGGCGTGTGCTTCATCATCACCGGCCCGGGCGTAACCAACGCCGCCACCGGCATCGGCCAGGCCTACGCCGACTCGATCCCGATGCTGGTGATTTCCAGCGTCAACCACAGCGCCAGCCTCGGCAAGGGCTGGGGCAGCCTGCACGAGTGTCAGGACCAGCGGGCAATGACAGCGCCGATCACCGCGTTTTCCGCAGTGGCACTGACCGCCGAAGACCTGCCGGAACTGATCGCCCGAGCCTACGCGGTGTTCGACAGCGAGCGGCCGCGCCCGGTGCACATCTCGGTGCCGCTGGATGTGCTGTCGGCGCCGATCGCGCGTGACTGGAGCAACGACGTGGTGCGTCGTCCGGGGCGTGGTCCGGCGGCCGCCACTGCAATCGATCAGGCCGTGGCCAAACTCAACGAGGCGAAACGCCCGATGATCATCGCCGGTGGTGGTGCACTCAACGCCACTTCGCAACTGCAAGAGATCAGCACCCGACTTGCTGCTCCGCTGTTCACCAGCGTCGCCGGCAAGGGCTTGCTGCCGCCGGGTGCGCCACTCAACGCCGGCTCCTCGCTGTGTGTGGAACCGGGTTGGAATCTGATTGCCGAGGCCGATGTGGTGCTGGCGGTCGGCACCGAAATGGCCGACACCGACTTCTGGCGCGAACGCCTGCCAGTCAATGGCGAACTGCTGCGCGTCGATATCGACCCACGCAAATTCAATGATTTCTACCCATGCGCGGTGGCGTTGCATGGCGACGCGCAACAAACCCTCAGCGGTTTGCTCGAGCGCCTGCCGTCCGACGTGCGCGACGCTCGCGCAGCCATTGCCTCGGTTGCCGCACTGCGCGAAGCGGTCAAGGCCAGCCATGGCCCGTTGCAGTCCATCCATCAATCGATTCTCGACCGAATCGCTGCGGAACTGCCGGAAAACGCGTTCATCAGCACCGACATGACCCAACTGGCCTACACCGGCAACTACGCCTTTGACAGTGCCGCCACCCGCAGCTGGTTGCACCCGACCGGCTACGGCACCCTGGGTTACGGCCTGCCGGCCGGGATCGGCGCCAAGTTCGGCGCGCCGCAGCGACCGGGGCTGGTGCTGGTGGGCGACGGCGGGTTCCTCTACACCGCGCAGGAACTGGCGACCGCCGTCGAGGAACTGGACAGCCCGCTGGTGGTGCTGCTGTGGAACAACGATGCGCTGGGGCAGATCCGCGACGACATGCTCGGCCTGAACATCGAGCCCATCGGCGTATTGCCTCGTAACCCGGATTTCGCCGCCCTCGCTCGTGCGTTCGGCTGCACCGTGACCCAGCCGCAGAACCTCGCGGAACTGCAAACCGACCTGCGCCATGGCTTCACTCGCAACGGCGTCACCCTGATTGAGCTCAAGCATGCTTGCGTTCGCTGAGTTCACTGTAGGAGCGAGCACGCTCGCGATGGACGTCAACGATTACGCGCGCTGTCTGAATGACCGGGTTGCCCTAACGTTTTTCGCGAGCATGCTCGCTCCTACAGGGATCATGTTTATAGGAGGAAGGCCATGCGCTTTTCCGATCTGACTCAACGTATCGCCGGTGATGGCGCCGCCGCGTGGGATATTCACTACCGCGCCCTGGCGCTGCGCGAACAGGGCGAAGACATTTTGCTGCTGTCCGTGGGCGACCCGGATTTCGACACGCCACAGCCCATCGTGCAGGGTGCCATCGACAGCCTGCGCAGCGGCAACACGCACTATGCCGAGGTGCGCGGCAAGCGTGCCCTGCGTGAAGCCATCGCCAGGCGCCATCAACAACGCAGCGGCCAAACCGTTTCGGCGGATCAGGTCACCGTGCTGGCCGGGGCGCAATGTGCGCTGTTCAGCGTGGCCCAATGTGTACTCAATCCGGGTGACGAAGTGATCGTCGCCGAACCGATGTACGTCACCTACGAAGCAGTGTTTGGTGCTTGCGGTGCCGTGGTGGTGCCGGTGCCGGTGCGCTCGGAAAACGGCTTTCGTGTGTTGCCCGAGGATGTCGCCGCGCGCATCACGCCACGCACCCGGGCACTGGCACTGAACAGCCCGCACAACCCGTCCGGCGCCAGTCTGCCGCGCAGCACGTGGGCCGCCTTGGCTGAGTTGTGCATCGCCCACGACCTGTGGTTGATTTCCGACGAGGTCTACAGCGAATTGCTGTTCGAAGGCGAACACGTCAGCCCGGCTAGCCTGCCGGGCATGGCCGAGCGCACGGCGACCCTCAACAGTCTGTCGAAATCCCACGCCATGACCGGTTGGCGCGTCGGCTGGGTGGTGGCGCCGCCATCGTTGGCCGCGCACCTGGAAAACCTCGCGCTATGCATGCTCTACGGCTCGCCGGATTTCATTCAGGACGCCGCCGTGGTGGCCCTGGAAAGCAACCTGCCGGAACTCGAAGCCATGCGCGAAGCCTATCGCCAGCGTCGCGACCTGGTGTGCGACAGCCTGGCCGATTGCCCCGGCGTGCGGCCGTTGAAGCCTGATGGCGGCATGTTCGTGATGCTCGACATCCGCCAAACCGGGCTCAGCGCCCAGGCGTTTGCCGACCGGCTGCTGGATCGCCACGGCGTCTCGGTATTGGCTGGCGAGGCCTTTGGTCCGAGCGCGGCGGGGCACATTCGACTCGGTCTGGTGGTCGGCGCCGAACCGCTGCGCGACGCCTGCCAGCGCATTGCCCGTTGTGCCCGAGAACTGATGGAGGCCCAGGTTCATGCTTGATTACAAGACACTGTTTATTGATGGCCGCTGGCAAAAACCGTCGGGGTGGGGCATCGCCGAGGTGATCAACCCGGCAACCGAAGAAGTGGCAGGCAGCGTGCCGCTGGGCGATGAGCGCGATGTCGACAATGCCGTGTCGGCGGCCCGCCGGGCATTCGATTCATGGTCGCGTACGCCGTCGAGTGTGCGCGCCGGCTACATTCGCGCCCTGGCCGAGCAATTGCGCAATCGTGCCGATGAGATGGCCTCGGTCATCACCGCTGAACTGGGCATGCCGGTGCAATGGTGTCGCTCGGTGCAGGTCGACGGGCCGATCCTCGGCCTTGAGCAGTACGTCGAGCTGGCCGGGCTGATGGACGAAGTGCGCGAAGTCGGCAACTCGCTGGTGATTCGCGAAGCGGTGGGCGTCTGCGCGTTCATCAATCCGTGGAACTACCCGCTGCACCAGTTGATCGGCAAACTGGCCCCGGCACTGGCCGCCGGTTGCACGGTGGTGGTCAAGCCGAGCCAGGACACGCCGCTGCACGCCTTCCTGCTGGCACAGATGATCGAGGACATCGGTTTGCCGGCCGGGGTGTTCAACCTGGTCAGCGGGCCGGGTTCGAAAGTCGGCGAAGCACTGGCCAAACACCCGGACGTGGACATGGTGTCGTTCACCGGGTCCACCGGCGCCGGGGTGCGGGTCGCGCAGGCAGCGGCGCCTTCGGTGAAACGGGTGTGCCTGGAACTGGGCGGCAAGTCGCCGCTGCTGATCGCCGAGGATGCGGACCTGGCAGCGGCCGTGCGCTACGGCGTGCAGGACGTGATGATCAACTCCGGCCAGACCTGCACCGCGCTGACCCGCATGCTGCTGCCAGCCAGCCGCTACGCCGAGGCCGTCGAACTGGCGCTGGCGGAAACCTTGAGCCTGCGCATGGGCGATCCCCTCGACCCGCAAAGTTTCCTCGGCCCGATGTGTTCGGCCGGGCAGCGGCGCACCGTGCTCGACTACATCAAGGTCGGTCAACAGGAAGGCGCACGATTGCTGTGTGGCGGTGAGACACCGGCGGCGTTCGAGCGCGGCTTCTATGTCAGCCCGACGCTGTTCGCCGATGTCGACAACCGCATGCGCATCGCCCAGGAAGAAATCTTCGGCCCGGTGCTGTGCCTGATTCCCTACACCGATGAGGCGCAAGCGATCCAGATCGCCAATGACTCACCGTTCGGCCTGTCCAGCGGCGTCTGGGCCGGCAGTGCCGAGCGTGCCTTGCAACTGGGGCGGCAGATGCGCGCCGGCCAGTGCTTCCTCAATGGCGCGGCGTTCAATTATCAGGCGCCGTTCGGTGGCTACAAACAATCGGGCAATGGTCGGGAGTGGGGGGAAGAGGGACTGAACGAGTTCGTCGAAGTGAAGGCGATCCAGGTGTGACGGCTGGCGATTCAAACGTTGTATGCACCGGGCCCTGGCCCGGTGCTTTGCGTGGCATTGAATTGGTATTCCATTAGCGTTTGATCAGGGGCAATGCAATGAGCGATAACAAAAACAAGATTACTCAAGCGAACCATGAATTCAGCTTCCCGCGCAGAGACTTCCTCAAGTACAGCGCGGCGGCTGCGGCGGTGGCCGGAGCGTTCTCCATGGGGCTGCCGTTTGGCGCCTTTGCCGGGGAGGCCACGCCAAAACCCGGTGGCGTGCTGCGTCTGGGCCTGGCCGGTGGCAGCACCACCGACTCCAGGGACCCTGGCTCCTGGTCCGACACCTTCACCTTCGTCGGCTTCTCGGCGGTCTATAACACCCTGACCGAAATTGCCGTCGACGGCACGGCCATCCCCGAACTGGCCGAAAGCTGGACCTCGACCCCCGACGCGCGTGTCTGGACGTTCAAGGTTCGCCAGGGCGTGACCTTCCACAACGGCAAGACCCTGACCGCCGACGACGTGGTCGCTTCGATCCAGCATCACCTCGGCGAGAAATCCACCTCGGCGGCCAAGACTGTATTGGGCGACGTGGCCAAGGTCAGCGCCAATGGCAGCGACAGCGTGGTGTTCGAACTGCACTCGGGTAACGCCGATTTCTCCTACGTGGTCGCCGATTATCACCTGGCGATCATGCCGGGCAAGGATGGCATGGCCGACTGGCAGGCCGGTGCCGGCACCGGTGGCTATCGCCTCAAGGACTTCGAGCCGGGCGTGCGCATGACCCTGGAGCGCAGCCCCGATTACTGGAAACCGGGCCGGGCACACTTCGCCAGCGCCGAGTTGATTGCCATTTCCGACGGTGCGGCACGGGTCAATGCGCTGGTCACCGGGCAAGTGGACGTGATCAACAAGGTCGACCTGAAAACCGTCGCGCTGCTCAAGCGCAACCCGAACCTGGTCATCGAAGAAACCAAAGGCGCCCAGCACTACACCTTCCCGATGCTCACCGACAGCCAGGTGTTCCTCAACAATGACGTGCGTCTGGCGATGAAGCACGCGATCAACCGCGAAACCCTGCTGGCTTCGGTGCTGCACGGCTACGGCCTGGTGGGCAACGACCACCCGATTCAGCCCGGCAGCCGCTTCATCAACACCGCGCTGGAACAACGCACCTATGATCCGGACAAGTCGCGCTTCTACCTGAAAAAAGCCGGTCTGGATTCGCTCAAGGTCCGCCTGCAAGCCTCCGATGCGGCCTACACCGGCGCGGTGGATGCCTCGGTGCTGTTCAAGGAACAGGCCCGCGCCGCCGGGATAGACATCGATGTAGTGCGCGAGCCGGCGGACGGCTTCTTCTCCAACGTGTGGATGAAGCAGCCGTTCACCACCTCGTTCTGGTACAGCAGCCTGACCGCCGACCGCATGTTCAGCATTGGCTACGCCAAAGGCGCGGCGTGGAACGAAACCCACTGGGACAACCCGCGCTTCAACCAGCTGCTCAACGCCGCCCGCGGCGAGATGAACGACCCGCTGCGCCGCGAGATGTACAACGAAATGCAGGCGTTGTGCCGGGACGAGGGCGGGGCGATCGTGCCGCTGTTCGCCAGTTCCGTGGCGGCACGTTCCAACCGCGTGGTGCACGGCGGGCAGACCGCGCCCTATGGCGAGCTGGATGGCCTGCGGGTGATCGAGCGGTGGTGGCAGGCGTAAAAAATCGTCAAGCCAGTGAAGATCAAATGTGGGAGCGGGCTTGCTCGCGAATGCGGTGTGTCAGTCACCATAAATGTTTACTGACAGGGCCGCTTCGCGAGCAAGCCCGCTCCCACAGGGGAAATTCGCAGTCATCACAAATGTGCCCATTTCAAGGAATTGCGCGGTGAATAGTATTTTCAGGTTGCTACTTCAGCGTTTGGCATTGGGGCTGTTATCGCTGTTCGCGGTATCAGTGATCATTTTCCTGGCCGTCGGCATGCTCCCGGGCGATATCGCCCAGGCCATGCTCGGCCAGTCGGCCACCCCGGAAACCGTGGCGGCGTATCGAGCGCAACTGGGGCTGGACCTGCCGCCGTTGACCCGTTTCGGCCACTGGATCTGGCACCTGCTGCAAGGTGACCTCGGCGTGTCGCTGGCCAACCAGCGCCCGATTGCTGAACTGGTGGGCGCGCGTTTGGGCAACACCTTCAGCCTCGCCTTGCTGGCGGCACTGGTGTCGGTGCCGCTGGCCTTGCTGCTGGGGATGCTCGCGGCGTTATACCGCAACAGCTGGTTCGACCGGTTGCTCAACACCTCGGCCCTGAGCGCGGTGTCGTTCCCCGAGTTTTTCGTTGCCTACATCCTGATCCTGGTGTTCGCGGTGAAGCTCAACTGGTTCCCGAGCATTTCCAACCTGGCGCCGGATGCCTCGTTGGGCACGGTACTGCAACGCTCGGTGTTGCCGGTGGCGACCCTGAGCCTGGTGGTAATCGCGCAGATGATGCGCATGACCCGCGCCTCGTTGATCAACCTGCTGGCCAGCCCCTACATCGAAATGGCCCGGCTCAAGGGCATCAGCCAGTCGCGGATCATCTTCCGTCACGCCTTGCCCAACGCCCTGGCCCCAATCGTCAACGTGGTGGCGCTGAACCTGGCGTACCTGGTGGTCGGCGTGGTGGTGGTCGAGGTGGTGTTTGTCTATCCGGGGCTCGGCCAGTTGCTGGTGGATTCGGTGGCCAAGCGCGATATCCCGGTGGTGCAGGCTTGCAGCCTGATCTTCGCCGCGACCTACATCCTGCTCAACACCAGCGCCGATGTGCTGTCGATTGCCAGCAACCCACGCCTGATGCATCCGAAGGGGTAGACCATGAGCCTGTTGAAACAAGTATGGCGGGCGCCGTTGTGCGCCAGGTTCGGGTTGTCGATGATCCTGCTTTACGTGCTGGTGGCTATCTTCGCACCGGTATTGGCGCCGTTCGGCGAAACCCAAGTGGTGGGCGAGGGCTTCGCACCCTGGGGCGGGCAGTTCCTGTTGGGCACCGATAACCTGGGGCGTGACATGTTCAGCCGCCTGGTCTATGGCGCGCGCAATACCCTGGGCATCGCCTTCCTCACCACTGTCCTGGCGTTTCTGCTCGGTGGCTTGAGCGGCCTGATCGCGGCGATCAAGGGCGGCTGGGTCGATCAGGGCTTGTCGCGGGTGGTGGACATCCTGATGGCCATTCCGCAACTGATCTTCGCCTTGCTGATCCTCAGCGTGGTCGGCACCACGGCGACGTCGCTGGTGTTGGTGATTGCACTGCTGGATGCGACCCGGGTGTTTCGCCTGTCTCGTGCCGTGGCGATGAACGTGGTGGTACAGGACTTCGTCGAAGCCGCACGCCTGCGTGGTGAAGGCCTGTGGTGGCTGGTGACCCGCGAGGTGCTGCCGAACGCGGCGGCACCGCTGATTGCCGAGTTCGGCCTGCGCTTCTGCTTCGTGTTCCTGTTTATCAGTGCGCTGTCGTTCCTCGGCCTGGGCATCCAGCCGCCCACCGCCGACTGGGGCAGCATGGTGCGCGACAACGCGGTGCTGATTACCTTCGGCGACATCAGTCCGCTGTTGCCCGCCCTGGCCGTGGCCTTGATCACGGTCAGCGTCAACTTCGTCGTCGACTGGATGCTGCACAAATCCAGCGGCCTCAAGGAATGCTGAACATGACGACTACCAAACCATTGCTGGAAATTCGCGACCTGCACATCGAAGGCCATTACGAAGACGCCTGGCATCCGCTGATCAAGGGCATCGACCTGACGCTGCAACGGGGAGAGGTGCTGGGCTTGATCGGCGAGTCCGGCGCGGGCAAGTCGACCCTCGGCCTGTCGGCCATGGGCTATACCCGCGACGGCTGCCGGATCACCGGCGGCTCGGTGCACTTCGACGGCATCGACCTGCTCAACGCCAAACCTGAAGCCCTGCGCAAACTGCGGGGCCTGCGGATTGCCTATGTGGCGCAGAGCGCGGCAGCCTCGTTCAACCCGGCCCATCGACTGATCGACCAGCACGTCGAAACCGCTGTGAAAAACGGCGGCATGAGCCGCGACCAGGCCATGCGCGACGCGGTGAAATTGTATCGGGTGCTGCGCCTGCCCAATCCCGAAACCATCGGCCAGCGTTATCCGCATCAGGTGTCCGGCGGCCAGTTGCAGCGGGTGATGACGGCCATGGCGATGGCCTGCCATCCGGACCTGATCATCTTCGACGAACCGACCACCGCGCTGGACGTCACCACCCAGATCGAAGTGCTGGCGGCCATCCGCGATGCGGTCGCGACCTATGGCAGTGCGGCGATCTACATCAGCCACGACCTGGCGGTGGTGGCGCAGATGGCCGACCGCATCATGGTGCTGCGCCACGGCAAGCTGGTGGAAGAGGCCGAGACCCGGCAGATGCTCGGCGATCCGCAGGAGGACTACACCAAGTCGCTGTGGGCGGTGCGCAGTTTTCGCACAGAGCCCAAGGCGTGCCCGCAACAGGAGCAACCCTTGCTGGAACTGCGCAACAGCTGCGCCAGCTACGGCCAGCAACCGGTGCTGCACGACGTCTCCATGAAGCTGTATCGCGGCCAGACCCTGGCGGTGATTGGCGAGTCCGGCAGTGGCAAAAGCTCCACCGCGCGGTTGATCACCGGTTTGCTGCCACCGACTTACGGCCAGGTGCTGTACGACGGTGAACCCTTGCCGGCGGACTTTCGCCAACGCAGCAAGGAACAACTGCGGCGCATCCAGATGATCTACCAGATCCCCGACACGGCGCTGAATCCAAGGCAGCGCATCGTCGACATCATCGGCCGGCCGTTGACGTTTTATCTGGGCCTCAAGGGTAAGGCCATGCGCGCCCGGGTTGCCGAACTGCTGGAGATGATCGAACTCGACCCGGCGACCTTCATGGATCGCCAGCCCCGGGAACTGTCCGGCGGGCAGAAACAACGCATCTGCATCGCCAGGGCCCTGGCGGCCGAACCGCAACTGATCATCTGCGACGAAGTGACCTCGGCCCTCGACCAACTGGTGGCTGAAGGCGTACTGAAATTGCTCAACCGCATCCAGCAACAACTGGGTGTGGCCTACCTGTTCATCACCCACGATGTCGCTACTGTACGGGCGATTGCCGATGAGGTATTGGTCATGCAACGGGGCAGGGTGGTGGACCACGGCTCGCGCAGCCAGATTTTCACCCCGCCGCATCAGGACTACACCGGGCTGCTGTTTTCTTCCGAACCGCAAATGGACCCCGACTGGCTCGACCGGTTGCTGGCCACGCGCGCCTCTACACCTTCAACCGATTCGCTGGAACAAGTCTAAGGAACCACCATGAAAGTACTGATCGTCCACGCTCACCCGGAGCCGCAATCCTTCACCGCCGCCCTGCGGGACCAGGCTGTCGCCACCCTCCAGGCCCAGGGCCACGAAGTGCAGGTCAGCGACCTGTACAAAATGAACTGGAACCCGGTAGCCAGCGATGCCGACTTCTCGAACCGGGAAAACCCCGAATACCTGGTCTATGCCCTGGAACAACGCCTGGGCGTGAAGAGCCAGTCGCTGGCGGCGGACATCCAGGCTGAGCTGGACAAACTGCTGTGGGCCGACCTGCTGATCCTCAACTTCCCGATCTTCTGGTTCTCCGCCCCGGCCATGCTCAAGGGCTGGATCGACCGGGTGCTGGTGTCCGGCATCTGCTATGGCGGCAAGCGCTTCTACGACCAGGGTGGCCTGGCCGGCAAGAAAGCACTGGTGACCGTGACCTTGGGCGGTCGTGAACACATGTTTGGCGAGGGCGCGATTCATGGTCCGCTGGAGGACATGCTGCGGCCGATCCTGCGCGGTACGCTGGCTTACGTCGGGTTCGATGTGCTGGAACCCTTCGTGGCCTGGCATGTGCCATACATCAGCGATGAAGCGCGCAAGGGCTTCCTCGACGACTACAGCCGCCGCCTGCAACACCTGAGCGATGATCAGCCGCTGGTGTTTCCGAAACTGTCGCAGTTCGATGAGCAGCTGTATCCGCTGGCAACCAATGCCTGACTAACACCACAACCCCCTGTGGGAGCGGGCTTGCTCGCGAACAGGATCTGTCTGCTGACTCGGATGGCGACTGACACACCGCTTTCGCGAGCAAGCCCGCTCCCACAGGTTCAGCTTTCCCCGCTCCAGGATTGTTCTGAATACGCAAACACTGAAGTCGCCGAGAATGGAATTGTTGGCGTAGTGGCTGGCTTGTAGCCTCCATTACGCCGAACACCACGATCCGCCAACGATCGGGTGGAGCTCAAGCCAGGGCTCATCAAGACGTCATACCTTGCTTTCGGCCACATGCCCCTTCGGGGGATTGGCGCCTAATAAAAATAAGGAAGGCAGGTATGAGTATTCGTGC
The DNA here is from genome assembly GCF_056711565.1 of Pseudomonas sp. WT-JTC. Taxonomy (NCBI): domain Bacteria; kingdom Pseudomonadati; phylum Pseudomonadota; class Gammaproteobacteria; order Pseudomonadales; family Pseudomonadaceae; genus Pseudomonas; species Pseudomonas sp. WT-JTC. The sequence goes on along the minus strand of NZ_CM160042.1, from coordinate 3,654,191 downwards.
ATGGGGCTGTGCAGCAGCCCTGTTCGCACCCGTTCTGGGTGCCAACGTTTTGTTCCCCTCAATGGCTTGCGCCGCAGACGATCCGATGGGGTCGCTGGTACGCAGTGTGTTCGGCGACAGCCTTGAGCGTGAACATGGGATCAAGGTCTACGGCTGGGCTCAGGCCGGTGTGATCTATAACAACAACGGCACGGATGACGTCAGCAAGCAAAGCTTCTTCAATACCGACGAAGGTGTGAACCTCAACCAGTTCGCCCTGGCCGTGGAGAAAAAACCCAAGAGCAATGTGATCGGCCGCGTCGGGCCGTTTCCCGGGGCCATGCCGCAAGAGGCTGACTGGGGCTTCAATGTCACGGCGCTGTACGGCAAAGACGCGCGCTTCTTCAAAACCTACGGCTGGGACGAAGACCTGGGCGTCAACCGCGAAAACAAAGCCGAAGATCCGGCATTCACCATCGCCCAGGCGTACGCCGACTTCTACTTTCCGGTGCTCGGCGGTTCAGACCTGATGATCGGGATTTTCCACACGCCGCTGGAAAACGAAATCGGCTTCGCCTTGCCATCCCCGGCACCGACTGACTTCTACTCGCACACCTATTCGTTCATGCACGGCCCGGCCAAACATGCCGGCGCGCTGTATTCGTTCAAACTGCCTTCGAAACCTGGCGAAAGCATGCTCGGCTTCGAGCTGGGCGTCGTCCAGGGCTGGAACAACCTGCAAGACCCCAATCACTCGCCGGACGTCATCGCCAACGTGCGCTGGCGCTCGGCGGATTTCGGCACCTGGATCGACTGGGAAAACATCTACGGCAACGGCGCCGGCGACAGCTTCGCCGAATGCAGTTGTGGCTCGCCGCTGCCGGCGGGCACCAAGGATGACGATCTCAAACGCCTGGCGTCTTACCTGACCCTGTCGCAAGTGCTCGACCCGAACAATCGCGTGGCGCTGGAGTTGAACTACGGAAAGCAGGAGCAGGGTGCCTTCGCCGGGTTTGCCAACAAAAACGACGCCACATGGTATGGCACGGACGTGAACTGGTACCACAAGCTCAGCGAAAACCTGATGTGGAACAGCCGCGCCGAGTGGTTCTACACCGATGCACCGGTGCACGTGATGATGGCCAATATCGACCCGCACACCGGGATTCCCGATCCGACCTGGGGCAGTTTCTACGGTGTGACCACCAACCTGGCCTGGACGCCGACACCCAACGTGCGCCTGCGTCCGGAACTGCGCTACGACATCCATTCCGGCCCCGGCCGCGATGCCTATGCCGACGGGCAAAAGGACTCGCAAGTGGTCGCGTCATTCGACGTCAGCTTCTTCTTCTAAACGGATTTCAATGGTTTACCCCCTGACCCTGCGTGTTGGCTGAGCCACACGTGGCGACCCTGTTCGTCCAGGCTTTTGGAGTACTTACATGACAGATAACAATGACAAGAACCTGTTTGGCCGCGGCTTCTCCCGCCGAGATTTTCTTCGCAGTACCGGCGTTGCTGCCGGTGGCGTGGCGCTGTCCAGCCTGCCGTTCAACTTTGCCATCGGCAGCGAGCGGGTGATCAGGCTCGGTTATGTCAGCCCGCAGACCGGGCCGTTGGCGCCCTTTGCGGCTGCCGACAACTACATCATCGAGTCGCTCAAGCAAGTCTTGAAGAACTCGATCACCGTGGCCGGCAAGGCTTATCGCCTGGAGGTCATCGTCAAGGACAGCCAGTCCAACCCCAACCGCGCGGCGGAAGTGGCGAGCGAGCTGATTCTCTCGGATCAGGTCGACCTGATGCTGGTGTCGTCGACCCCGGAAACCACCAACCCGGTCTCCGACCAGTGCGAGATCAACGAGATTCCCTGCATCTCCACGGTTGCACCGTGGCAACCGTGGTTTTTCACCCGTGGCGGCAAGCCGGAGCAGGGCTTTGAGTGGACCTACCACTTCTTCTGGGGGCTGGAAGATGTAATCGGTACCTACAGCGCCATGTGGGGGGCGATGCCGTCCAACAAAATTGTCGGCGGCCTGTTCCCCAACGATGGCGATGGCAATGCGTGGGGCGATCAGAAGCTCGGTTTCCCGCCGGTACTGGCGCAAAAGGGTTTTCAGTTGGTCGATCCTGGCCGCTTCCAGAGTCTGACCGACGATTTCTCCGCGCAGATTGCCGCGTTCAAAAAGGCCGACGTCGAGATCGTCACCGGTGTGGTCATCCCGCCGGACCTGAGCACGTTCTGGACCCAGGCCCGGCAGCAAGGCTTCAATCCGAAAGCCGTGTCGGTGGGCAAGGCATTGTTGTTCCCGACGGCAGTCGAGGCATTGGGCAAGGCCGGCAACAATCTGTCGACCGAAATCTGGTGGAGCCCGACGCATCCGTTCAGCTCGTCATTGACCGGCGCCAGCGCCGGGCAACTGGCCCAAGGTTTTACCCAGGCTACCGGCAAGCAGTGGACGCAACCGTTGGGGTTCGTGCATGCCCTGTTCGAACTGGCCGTGGACATCCTCAAGCGCACCGAAGAAGTCGGTAATGCGCACGCAGTCCGCGATGCCTTGCTCAAGACCAACCTCAACACCGTGGTCGGGCCGATCAACTGGAACGGCGGACCGGTGAAGAACGTCGCCAAGACGCCTCTGGTCAGCGGCCAGTGGCGACTGGGCAAGGACAACAAATACGACCTGATCGTGACCAGCAATGCCACTGCGCCAGCGATTCCGTTGGGCGGTGAGATGCAGGCCATTACGTATTGATTGGGCAAAAGGACACGGGTGCACCATGCAACAGCCACTTCTACAAATGACCGATGTGCACAAGAGCTACGGCCAGGTGAAGGTCACGGATGCAATCGACCTGAACCTGCAACCGGGTGAGGCCCTGGGCATCATCGGCCCCAACGGCGCGGGTAAAAGCACGCTGTTCAACCTGATCGCCGGTGGTGTGGCGGCGGACAAAGGCACGATTCATTTCGAAGGCCGCAACGTCACCCGCGAACCGGTGTTCAAGCGCTGTCAGCAAGGCATCGGCCGCTCCCATCAGATTCCGCATCCGTTCGTGAAAATGACCGTGTTCGAGAACCTGTTGGTGGGCGCGACCTTCGGTGCGCGGTTGCGTGACAAGGAAGCCAGTCAGTGGTGTGCGCAAACACTGGAGCTCACCGGCCTGATGCGCAAGGCCAACGTGCTGGCCGGCTCTCTGACCTTGCTCGACCGCAAACGCCTGGAAATGGCCCGGGCCTTGTCGACCCAGCCGCGTCTGTTGTTGCTCGACGAAATTGCCGGAGGCCTGACCGAACCAGAATGCCTGGCATTGGTGGAAACCATTCAAGGCATCCACAAGTCCGGTGTTGCCATCATCTGGATCGAGCACATCGTGCATGCCTTGCTGGCGGTGGTCAGTCGCCTGACGGTGATCAACTTCGGCGCCAAACTGGCCGAAGGCGAGCCGCACAGTGTCATGGCCGACCCTCGGGTCCAGGACATTTACATGGGCATCGGGAGCTGACGCATGCTGACCATTGAAAAACTCTGTGCCGGTTACGGCGACTTTCAAGCGTTGTTCGACATCAGCCTGACCCTTGACGCCGGTGAAACCGTGGCGATCATCGGCTCCAACGGCGCGGGCAAATCGACGTTCCTGCGTTCGCTGGCCGGGCTGATAAAAAACCAGCCCGGCGCGATCCACTTCAAGGGCCAGGCCATTGGTGACCTCGCGGCCAATCAGGTGTTGGAGCGGGGCATCGCGCTGGTGCCGGAAGGCCGCAAGCTGTTTCCCTCGCTGACGGTCGAAGAAAACCTGCTGATCGGTGCCTACAGCAAACGCCCGGGACCATGGACGCTGAAACGCATCTATCAGCTATTCCCGGTGCTGGAAAAACTGCGCAAACGACCCGGCACTGCTCTGTCCGGCGGCCAGCAGCAAATGGTTGCGATTGGCCGGGGCCTGATGGCCAACCCGCATTTGCTGTTGTGCGACGAAATCAGCCTGGGCCTGGCGCCGACGACGATCAAGGACATCTACGCCGCGCTGCCCTCGATCAAGGCCGACGGCACCACGGTGATTCTCGTTGAGCAAGACATCAATCAGGCGCTGAGTGTCTGCGACCGTTTCTACTGCTTCCAGGAAGGGCGCGTGTCCCTGACCGGGCGCCCTGGGGACGCGGACAAAGCACAAATCAAAGCCGCGTATTTCGGGATCTAGTGATGGAATGGCTCAATACTTTGCTTCAAGGCATGTTGCTCGGCGGCCTGTACGCGATGTTCGCGGTAGGGCTGTCGCTGATGTTCGGCATCATGCGCCTGGTCAATATCGCCCACGGCGACTTCATCGTTCTGGCGTCGTACCTGGCGCTGCTGGTGGTCACTCATCTGGGGTTCAGCCCGCTGGCGAGCTTGCTGATCGTGGTGCCGCTGATGTTCTGTTTCGGCTATCTGCTGCAACGGTTGTTGCTCAACCGCACGCTGGGCACGGACATCCTGCCGCCGTTGCTGGTGACGTTCGGTCTGTCGATCATCGTGCAGAACGTCTTGCTGGAGTTTTTCAGCGCCGATAGCCAGAAGCTGTCCCAAGGCGATCTTGAGGTGGCCAGTGTCGGCATCGGCAGCTTGAGTGTGGGGGTGATGCCGCTGATCGTGTTCGCCAGTGCGTTGCTGATCATCGGCGGCCTGCAACTGCTGTTCTACAAGACCTCGCTGGGCCGGGCGTTTCGCGCCACGTCCGATGACCAGCACACCGCACGGCTGATGGGCATCAATAACGCGCACATCTTCGGTCTGGCCATGGCGCTGGCGATGGCGGTGGTGTCGATTGCCGGGATATTCCTGGCGATTCGCACCAGCTTCGATCCCACCGTGGGGCCGGCGCGCCTGCTGTACGGTTTCGAAGCGGTGATCATCGGTGGCCTGGGCAGTTTGTGGGGCACGCTGGCAGGCGGGGTGATTCTCGGTGTCGCGCAAGCCCTGGGCGCGAAGCTCGATCCCGGTTGGCAAATCCTCGCCGGTCACCTTGTGTTTCTGCTGATCCTGGTCGTGCGTCCGCGTGGCCTGTTTCCCCGGAGTGTCGACTGATGAATGCCCTGAATAATCCCGCGTTGGCCTGGCGCGTACAACGCACGACCACCAGCAGCACGATTGGTCTGTCCTTGCTGGGGCTCTGTGTATTGGTGCTGTTCAGCGCGCCGCTCTGGGCGGATCGTGCCAGTCTGCGTCTGGTGGTGGAGTTCGCGTATTACCTGGCACTGGCGCAAATGTGGAACCTGTTGGCGGGTTACGCCGGCATGGTCTCGGTCGGACAACAAGCGTTCGTTGGCTTGGGTGGTTATTTGCTGTTTATGCTGGCCACCCGGTTCGGCGTGCCGCCCTTGTTCGCCGTCTTGCTATCTGGCGTGTTGGTCGCGCTGCTGGCGATTCCGACGGCGCTGATCGTGTTTCGGCTGCGCGGTGCGTACTTCGCCATTGGTACCTGGGTGGTAGCAGAAGTGTTTCGCCTGGGCTTGGCGCAGATGAGCAGCCTCGGCGGCGGCTCGGGGCAAAGTCTGCCGGCGGCGATTGTTCGGCAGATCGGTAATGACCGGGACGGACGCGAAACGCTGATCTATTTCACCGCGCTGGCCATCGCCATTGCCGCTGTGGCCGTGGTGTTCTTCTTGCTGCGTTCGCGACAGGGGCTGGCGCTGGCGTCGATCCGTGATTCCGAGCCGGCATCCGGCAGTCTCGGTGTCGATACGTTCCTCACCAAACTGATGGTTTACGTGCTGGCCGCCGGGTGCACGGGCGTGGTCGGGGCGCTGATCTTCCTGCAAAAACTGCGAATTTCCCCGGACGCGGCGTTCAACCTGCAGGACTGGACGGCGGTGGTGATCTTCATCGTGATCATCGGCGGTATCGGCACCCTGGAAGGCCCATTGATCGGCACGCTGATTTACTTCGTGCTGCGCGGCTGCCTGGCGCAGTACGGTGCGGTGTACATGATCATCCTCGGCGTAGTGGCGGTGGTGATGATGCTCAAGGCCCCGCAAGGGGTGTGGGGGCTGATCAGCGAACGCCTGGGCTGGCAGGTTTTCCCGATGCAGAGACGTTTGTCTGTTCAATCCCGGCCATGACCTGTAGGAGCGAGCTCGCTCGCGATGGAGGCAAACGATGACGCGGGAAACCTGACTCACCCGGTGCCCTCTGGTTTTTCGCGAGCAAGCTCGCTCCTACAGACAGGTTTTCGCTCGGGATGTGGAGGGACAAGCTAACCTCCGCTGTTTATACAAGAACAAAAGCCTCCAGAGAACCTGCCCCATGGATCGTTTACTCAGTGTCGAAGCCTTTGTGCGGGTTGCCGAAACGGGCAATTTCGCCAAGGCGGCCCAGCAATTGGGCGTGACCCGCTCGGTGATCACCCACCGTATTCAGCAACTGGAACAGTTCATCAACGCGCCGCTGTTTCATCGCAGCACCCGTCATGTACGGCTCTCCGAAGTGGGCGAGACGTACTACAAGGAGTGCGCGGACATGGTCGCGGGCTTCAACTCGCTGACCGAGCACATGCGCGAACTGCGGGCCAAACCCACCGGCAAGCTGCGGGTGCAGATGCTGCCGGGGTTTGCCATCGGTCACTTTGGCCGCATGCTGGCCGAGTTCACCCGACTGTATCCGGACATCGAGGTCGACGTGATCGTCAACGACCGCGTGGTGGACCCCATCGAAGAAGGTTTCGATGTGGCGTTCCAGATGTTCCCGCCGATGGCCGAAACCCTGATCGAGCGCAAGCTGTTCAGCGTGCGCCGATTGTTCTGCATGTCGCCTGATTACGCCGACGAGTTCGGCGTGCCCACCCATCCCCAGGAGTTGTTGCAACACAAGATCGCCTTGTACGAAGGCTATCCATCGCGCAACCGCTGGATCTTCACCCGCGAAGACGAGCAGGTGGAGCTGAGCCTGCCGGGCCAGGTGCGTTCGAACTCGGTGCATTTGCTGCGCGATTACGCGCAGACCGGTGTGTGCATTGTCTGCCTGCCGACCCTGGTGGCCAGCGATGACTTGCTCAGCGGCCGGCTGATTCCGGTGTTGCCGGAATATGCCTTGTCCTCTTTCAACTTTTCCGCGGTGTATCCCGCCACCCAGCGCCGGGCCTTGAAAGTCCGTACGTTGATCGACTTTCTGGTGGACAACTTCGGCGATGAGCCATGCTGGGACAAGCCCTTGCTGGAGCGTGGCTGGGTTCGTTGAGTCTAAACACACCCAAACCTTGCAGGAGCGAGCCTGCTTGCGAAGGCTTTGTGTCTGGCGACGTTTTTTTGTGTACATATCCGTTTTTGCGGTAACGGCCACTAACGGTTCCGCTTTTACAGCGGGTTACTTTGAAAAGCCTGTAGGAGCGAGCTTGCTCGCGATGGTCGTCAACGATAACGCTGGCAGCCTGACACCCCGCGGTGTTCTGTCGTTTATCGCGAGCAAGCTCGCTCCTACAGGGCCCGCCGCGATCGGCCATCCATGGCCGTACGCGGCTAACCCGGCATCCATGCCGGGTTGCCCACTGCGCAGAACCTGCGCTCGGCCTCTCGAGGGGGCAAGAAGATCAAAAGCCAAAGCCAAGGCGAGGCGGCCTCCGGGCCGACCTGATCTAACGTGACCGCGTCCCCCTGTAGGAGCGAGCCTGCTCGCGAAAAACGCCAGGACAACGCTGGGATTCAAACAGCCCGCGTTATCGTTGACGACCATCGCGAGCAGGCTCGCTCCTACAGGGATTGAGGTGGCACCAGTGTTTGCGTTTCGCAAACACTGTTGTCGCCGGTCCTCTAATTGTTCACCGAGGTAGTGCGACGTACTGTTAGCTCACTGTTACTACAACAACAAAACGGTGAAAACCATGAGTAGCGCTGCAATCGAAACGGTCTTCGGCTCGCTGGACAACTACACCAAAGGGTCGGTTGAAATCATCAGCGGCCAGGCCAGTCACTACGCCTTTTCCAATATTTTTGAAGTGGCCGATCAATCCAGCCCTTACGAAAAGGTCGTGGTCGGTTACAACCTCGGCTACGTCGTCGAAACCCTGCGCGCCGAAGGCCAGTCGCCCTGGTACACCGCAGCACACGACGAGTTCGCCATCGTCATGGACGGTGAAGTGCGCGTGGACTTCCTCAAGCTCGATGCGCCATTGAAGGCCGGCGAGGGCACTCACCTGGCGGGTGAAATGCCGGCGGGCAAGCCGATGGGCTACCTCCTGCTCAAGCGCGGCCATCAATGCCTGCTGCCGGTCGGCAGCGCCTATCGCTTCGAAGCCAGTCGCCCGGGCGTGATCCTGCTGCAGACCATCAAAGGCCCGTTGTCGGTGGAGAAGTGGGCAGAGATCTGCTTCAAGTGATCTGCCCGGCCCGACCGTCCAACCCACAACAACAAGAGGAATCCCGCCATGGCCATGCTTGAAACCGCTGCCGAAACCGCCCACTTTGCCGACGACGAAGTCCAGGCCAGCGCGCCCCACGCCGTCACCGGCTACCGCTCATTCAAACTCGGCGCCTTCGAACTGTCGCGCGACGAGTATTTCGCCCGCATCACCTGGCCGGCCAAGGGCCAGACCCGCTCGCACCTGATTCCGGTCGACGCCTTCCTGCGCGCCATGATGCGTGATGTCGCCTGGGGCTTTTTTTATGGCTGGGTCAACTTTGACCACGTCATCGGCACCCGCAACTACTACGGCAAGGTCGACCTGTACGCCGGCACCTTCAACGGCACGCTCAAGGCGGCCGGGGTCAATTACACCGAAAACTTCGAAACGCCGCTGATCATGGCCACCTTCAAGGCTATCCTGCGGGACTGGACCAACGCCACCTTCGACCCTTTTGCCGCCCCGGAAGAAACCGGTAGCGCATTCGGCCGCAAGAACGGCGACAACATCGAAGCCATCGAGCGCTCCCGCATCGCCACCCAACGCATGCCGGGCCTGAAGAATGACTCGCCGCTGCGTGACGACCTGCCGGTCAACCGCCAGTTCATCGACGTGCCACAGGACGAACCGGAAGTCCATGCCGCCGAAGACTTCGAGGGCGAACTGCATGCCTTCAACCTGTTCAAGTACCTGTCGCGCTCCGACGTGACCTGGAACCCGTCGGTGACCTCGGTGTGCAAGGCCAGCCTGTTCTGCCCGACCACCGAGGAATTCATTCTGCCGGTGTTCCACGGCAACGATCGTATCGAGTGGTTCTTGCAATTGTCCGACGAAATCATCTGGGACGTCGGCGACAAGGACGACGGCAATCCCCGTGCGCGCATCACCATGCGTGCCGGCGACATCTGCGCCATGCCCGCGGACATCCGTCACCAGGGCTACTCGACCAAACGCTCGATGCTGATGGTCTGGGAAAACGCCACGCCGAACCTGCCGCAACGCTACGAAAGCGGTGAACTCAAGCCGTATCCGATCGAGTTCTAGGACCTTGTGTCCAGCCCGGCCCCGCGCCGGGCAAAGCGCCCGAGAATCACTTCATCAAACACTGCGCCAGCCGCGCGGTGCGAGGAAACCATTATGCAAAATCAGCTCTATATCGATGGCCGCTTCGTGGATGCCGTCGCCGGCGGCACCATTGACGTGGTGTCGCCCCACGACGGTACGTTGATCACCCGCATCGCCGCCGCCGAAGCCGCTGACATCGACCTGGCCGTTGCCGCCGCCAAACGTGCCTTCCCGGCCTGGTCAGCCCTGGGGGCCGCCGAGCGCGGGCGTCTGTTGCTCAAACTGGCGGACAGGATCGAGGCGTGTAGCGAAGAGCTGGCCCAGCTCGAATCCCTCAATACCGGGCACCCGCTCCGAGACTCCCGTGGCCTCGACGTGCCGCGCACGGCGGCGTGCTTCCGTTATTTCGGCGGCATCGCCGACAAGATCGAAGGCTCGGTGATTCCGGTCGAAGCGGGGTTCCTCAACTATGTGCAACGCAAGCCGATTGGCGTGGTGGGGCAGATCGTGCCGTGGAACTTTCCGCTGATGTTCACCAGCTGGAAAATGGGCCCGGCGCTGGCGGCGGGCAATACCATCGTGATCAAGCCTTCGGAAATCACCCCGTTGTCGACCTTGCGCATCGTCGAGCTGATGACCGAAGTCGGCTTCCCCAAAGGCGTGGTCAACGTGGTGCCGGGTTACGGCCATACCGCCGGGCAAGCACTGGCCGAACACCTCGATGTGGGCAAGATTGCCTTTACCGGTTCAACCGCCACCGGGCGTCGTATCGTCGAAGCCTCCCAAAGCAACCTCAAGCGCATCCAGCTGGAACTGGGCGGCAAGGGCGCCAATATCGTGTTCGAGGACGCCAACCTGGAAGCGGCGGTCAACGGCGCGGCCTGGGCGATCTTTCACAACCAGGGCCAGGCCTGCATCGCCGGCTCGCGACTGATACTGCACAAAGACATCGCCGACCGGTTCCTGGAGCGTTTTATCGCCCTGGCCAAGTCCATCCGCCTGGGCGATCCCCTGGACCCGGAAACGGAAATGGGGCCGCTGACTTCGGCGCTGCATCGCGACCGTGTGCTGGCGTACATCGATATTGCCATCGAGCAGGGCGGCAAGATCCTTGCCGGCGGCAAGGCACCGGACGACAAGGCGTTGGCCAATGGATTTTATGTCGAACCGACGGTGGTCGAGGCCAAGCCCGGTGATCGCGTTTGCCAGGAGGAAGTCTTCGGCCCGTTCGTGACCGTGGTGCGTTTCAGCACTGATGAAGAGGCCCTGGCCATCGCCAACGACTCCGAATACGGACTGGGCAGCGGCCTGTGGACGCAGAACCTGAGCCGCGCACACAAAATGGCCGACGCGATTCACGCCGGCATGTGCTGGATCAACTGCTACAAACGGGTCAACCCGGGCAGTCCGTTTGGCGGTGTCGGCCAATCCGGCTACGGACGGGAAATGGGTTTTGAAGCGATCCACGATTACACCGAAGCCCGTTCGGTCTGGGTCAATGTCGACGCCAACATCCCGCCGTACTACAAACGCTGAGGCCTGCCATGAATCCATTCGTTTACCAAAGCCTGCCGACCCGTGTGGTGTTCGGCTGGGGCAAGCTCTCGGCGCTGGCGGAAGAAATCGAGCGATTGGGCGCCCGGCGCGCGCTGATTCTCACGACGCCGGAACAACACGGGCTCGGCGAGCAGGTCGCCGCGTTGCTCGGTGATCGTGCGGCCGGGGTCTATCCCAAAGCCGTGATGCACGTTCCGCTGGAAGTGGCACAAGCGGCGCGCATCGAGGCGGCGCGGCTGGACGCCGATTGCTGCGTGGCCATTGGCGGTGGCTCGACCATCGGCCTGGGCAAGGCGATCGCGATGGATTCCGGCCTGCCGATCGTGGCGGTGCCGACCACCTACGCCGGTTCCGAGATGACGCCGATCTACGGGCTGACCGAAAACCGCCTGAAGAAAACCGGGCGAGATCCCAAAGTCCTGCCCAGGACAGTGATCTACGACCCGCAATTGACCCTGACCCTGCCATCGCAGATATCTGCCTGCTCGGGCATGAACGCCATGGCCCACGCGGTCGAGGCCCTGTACGCCCAGGACGCCAACCCGATCATCGGTTTCATGGCTGAAGAGTCGATTCGCTCACTGGCGCAGGCGTTACCAGGTGTGGTCAGCAATCCCGATGACCCCGAGGCGCGCAGCCACGCGTTGTATGGCGCGTGGCTGGCGGGCATTTGCCTGGGCTCGGTCGGCATGGCCTTGCACCACAAGCTCTGCCACACCTTGGGCGGCACGTTCAATTTGCCCCATGCCCAGGCGCACGCCATCGTCTTGCCCCATGCTGCGCATTACAACCGCGAAGCGGCGGCGGGGCCATTGCAACGGGCTGCACGCGCGTTAGGCGGGAGTGAGGCGAGCGAGGTCGGTGCCTTGTTGTACGCACTGAACCAGAAACTGGGTATTCCACTGGCATTGGCGGACATCGGCTTCCCGGCAAACGGCCCGGTGGAAGCCGCACAAATCGCCTGCGCCAGTCCTTACTACAACCCACGGCCGTTTGAACAAGGTCCGATTGAGGCGTTGTTGAACCGTGCTCTGAAAGGTCAGGCCCCAGCCTGATCTGCCGGCCACTCTTATCCTCGTCGGAATAACAACAATGACCGATAAAGACAAAGCCATAGAGTCACTGATCTCCCAACAGGCAGTGAACAGCTTCAACGATGCGCCCAACGCGCGTTACAAACAGATCATGCAAAGCCTGGTGCACCACCTGCATGCGTTTGTCCGCGAGGTCGAATTGACCGAGCAGGAGTGGTTCGAAGGCATCGGTTTTTTGACCGACACCGGGCACAAATGTGATGGCCTGGTGCGCCAGGAATTCATTCTGCTGTCGGACACCCTGGGCATTTCGATGCTGGTCGATGCGATCAACCATCGGCACAGCGCAACGGCCACCGAAACGACCGTGTTCGGGCCGTTCTACATCGAAGGCATGCCCGAGCGCGAGTTCGGCGAAAACATGGCCTTCACGCCGGGCGAGCCGGCACTGGTACGCGGGCGTGTGGTGGATACCCAGGGCAACCCGCTGGCCGATGCGGTGCTCGACGTCTGGCAAACCGCCGAGAACGGCATGTATTCAGGGCAAGACGTCGAACAGCCGTTCGGTAACTTGCGCGGGCGTTATCGCACTGACGCCGATGGCTACTTTGCGATTCGCACGATTGTCCCTGTGGCCTACCCGATACCGACCGATGGCCCGGTGGGGCGCATGCTCGATGCCGCCAACCGTCATGCGTGGCGGCCCGCGCACCTGCATTTCATGATCGAGGTGCCGGGTTATCGCAAGCTGGTGACGCACCTGTTCAATCACGATGATCCGTACCTGGCGTCCGATGCGGTGTTTGGCGTCAAGCATTCGTTGCAGGTGATCTACGAGGACCGCCGCACCCATGACATGTTGTCCGCCAGCCTGGGTATGGACGTGCCGTTCAAGCGTGCGAGTTACGAATTCGTCATGGAGAAAGCGTGACTCATGGGCCAGTTCTTTGCGGTATTCGCCACTGACCATCCGGACTCGCTGGCTTTGCGTCAGCGTCTGCGGCCCAGGCACCAGGCGCATTTGCGTGCCACCGGCGACCATCGGGTGGTTGTGCGGCTCGGTGGACCCATCCTCGACGATGCCGGCACGGCGATGAATGGCACGTTGCTGGTCATCGAGGCGGGCAGCCTGCTTGAGGTGGAAGCGTTCATGCAGGACGATCCCTATGTGCAGGCGGGCCTGTTCGCCAGCATTCAGATTCGCCCCTGGCACTGGAGCCTGGGCAACCCGGAACTGCGCGGGTTTCCATGACTACCATTACCTTGTGTCAACTCGATGATATTGCCGATGGCGGGGCGTTGGGACTGCCGCAGCATCGGCAATTGCATCCCGCCGGGCTGGTGGCGGTGCGCCAGGGTGAACAGGTATGGGTGTACGTCAACCGTTGCCCGCATTTTTCGGTGCCGCTGGACTTCAATCCGCAGCAATTCTGTACCTACCGAGGCAAGGTCCTGATGTGCGCCCATCACAGCGCAATGTTTCGTTTCGCCGACGGGCACTGCATCGACGGCCCGTGTAAAGGCGCGCAACTGGAGTCTGTACCGGTGCGTTGGGTCGACCGCCGACTGGTGATGGACATCGAGCCCACCGTCGGTCAGTAACCGGGTGGTTGTCGGAGGCTGATCTAAACTCCTTTGGGGGTGAACCACGGTCATCCGGAGGTCATCATGAAAAAGTTGTCACCCATCACTCTGTGCCTTGCCTTGTCGGTTTTCAGTGCCCCGGGATGGGCGCAAACGGTGGTGCCGCTGAAAGGGCAAAGTTCGCAACAAACCCAGGCCGACATCAACGAATGCAACAGCATCGCCGCCAGCCAGAGTGCCTCGACGACTTCCACGCCTTCCGGCGGGAGGGTCAAGGGCGCTGCTGTCGGGGCCGCTGCCGGCGCGACCGCGGCCCAGGTGCGCGGCAATCAGCACGACGAGGCGTATGACCGCGTCGATAGTGATGTGCAACAGCAATACCGCCAGAACCGCGCCAAGGAGACGGCGGCGGCCGGCGCCGTGGTCGGTGCTTCACGTCAGCGCCAGGAACGCCGGGAGCAATCGAAAACCACCCAGGCGAACACTGCGACGGCCTACACCAGTTGTTTGCAGGGCAAGGGTTATCAGGTCAACCCTTGAATCGGGTGCAGATAACACTGTGTGCATATCCGTTGCTGCGGTAACGGCGACTTAGGGTTTCGCCCTTACGGCGACTCACTTTTTTTACAAGCGCCTAAAAAAAGTAAGCAAAAAAACGCTCGCCCCGAACGTCCGGCCCCTCGCCAGGGCTCGGGGTTCCTTCGCTCCGGCATTCATCCGGGGGCATTGCCCTCCGGTCGGCTGCGCGCGACCTACATGCAATGAGTTCGACTGCGTCGAACGACGCTGCGCGTCTATCCCCGGATGAACACCTCCACTCAGCCTGCCGAGGGGGCGGGTGGATCAAGATCAAGAGCGGCAGGCGAGCTAACGCTCGGCCTGTGGTGTGGTGAAGAGCGTCTGTGTACGCCGATCTGCTTTTGCTCTGCTCTGCTCTGCTTTTCTGTAGGAGCGGGCTTGCCCGCGATGGTCGTCAACGATGACGCGGGCTGTCTGAATGCCCGCGGTGTCCCGGCGTTTTTCGCGAGCAGGCTCGCTCCTACAGGGGAACGCGTTCAATTGCGACCAGGTCGGCCGGTAGGCCGCCTCGCTTTGGCTTTGGCTTTTGATCTTCTTGCCCCCTCGTGAGGCCGAGCGCAGGTTCTGCGCAGTGGGCAACCCGGCATGGATGCCGGGTTAGCCGCGTACGGCCATGGATGGCCGATCGCGGCGGGCCCACGGAGCAGGACCGGAGCGAGGGAATGCCGAGCCTTGGCGAGGCACCGAACGTCAGGGGCAAGAGCCCTTGGTTACTTGGGGCTTTTCCAAGTAACCCGCCGTAAAGGCGGAACCGTTAGTGGCCGTGACCGCGGAAACGGATATGTACACAAAAAACGTCGCCAGACACAAAGCCTTCGCGAGCAAGCTCGCTCCTACAGGGATCTTCAGTGTTTTGAGCGACTGCCGCGGGCAGACCCCAAACCAGCAGGGCGTAATCGCCTGCCCGGCGAGTCTGACAACCGTTCATCGGTGAACTACGCTGCGATACGTACCCTCGATTCGAACCTTGTGAAGTAAGGATCCGACACATGCGGAGCAGGCTGCTCGCTGTAATGTTTACTGTTTTCGGGATGTTTGGATCGGTGCAATTGTGGGCCGAAGACGCACCGAAAGTGGTTGATGCTCCCGTTGAATTAAAAGTGGCCAACCGCAGCATCATGGTGTTTCGCGCGAGCATCCTCGGCGAAGCACCGGCCAACCGGGTTAAACGGGCGAAAGCGGTCATCGGTGAGGCGCTGGATGAAGAGGACGACCTCAATGTCACCCTCGACCCGATCTCAAAAAGCTACATGGTGCTGCTGGGTAGCCGGCGTGCCTTTATCGTTTCGCCCAAGGACTTCGACGAGACCGAATACGACTCGGTCCAGCAGGCCGCCGAAGCCGCGGCTGGCAAGCTGCGCCAGGTCGTGGCCGAAACCCGGGAAGCCCGCAGCCTGCGATTGATTCTGCGTTCCACAGGCGCCGCGTTGCTGGCCACCGGTGTATACATCGGTCTGTTGTTCGGCATGTCGCTTGTGCGGCGTAGAGTGTTGAAGAAACTGCCCGAACTGATGCATCGGCACACCCAGGCCCTGAAAGTCGGAAGGGTTCCGCTGGTCGATGCCAATTATCTGTATCCGTTGGCCAGCCGCCTGCTGGAGCTGGTGCGCTGGGTCGTTGTGTTGCTGCTTACCTACGAATGGCTGGGCTTTGTCCTGTCACGTTTTCCCTATACCCGTCCCTGGGGCGAAAGCCTCAACAACTATCTGCTGGAGCTCGGTGGCTATCTGCTGCAAGGGATCGTCGGTGCCATTCCCGGCTTGGGCGTGGCGCTGGCGATCTTTTTTATCGCCCGCGGCGCAACCGCGTTCATGCGGCGGATACTGCGGCGCATGGCGGCACCGGGAACCCTCAGCTGGCTGAACCATGAAACCCTGCAACCGACCCAACGCCTGACGTCGCTGGCGATCTGGCTGTTTGCCCTGGCCATGGCCTATCCGTACCTGCCGGGTGCCGGCACCGATGCTTTCAAAGGTTTGTCGGTGTTGATCGGCCTGATGATTTCCCTCGGCGCCACCAGCGTGGTGGGCCAGGCGGCAGCGGGGTTGATCCTGACCTACACCCGAACCCTGCGCCCCGGCGAGTTCGTGCGCATTGGCGAATACGAAGGCACGGTGACGGAACTTGGCATGTTTACCACCAGCATCCGCACCGGTCTGGGCGAGGTGCTGACCCTGCCCAACTCGATGATCACCGGCACCGTCACCAAGAACTACTCGCGGGTAGTGCAAGGCCCTGGTTACGTGGTCGACACTGTCGTGACCATCGGCTACGACACACCGTGGCGGCAGGTGGAGGCGATGTTGCTGGAGGCGGCAAAACGCACGCCGGGGATTCTCGAAGTGCCGCCGGCCCAGGTGTTTCAGACGGCGCTGTCGGACTTCTACCCGGAATACCGACTGGTGGCCCAGGCCATTCCCAGTCAGCCTCGGCCGCGAGCGGTGCTGTTGAGCATGCTGCACGCCAATATCCAGGATGTGTTCAACGAGTACGGCGTGCAGATCATGTCGCCGCACTACCTGGGCGACCCGCAACAAGAGAAGTGGGTGCCCAGGGACAAGTGGTACCCGGCGCCCGCACAAGAGCGCAAGGAATCCTGATTGCGCCTGGAAGGGAGGCGGGGAGGAGCGATGCGACGAGTGCGTTGAGCGACCGGCGCGGCCGCTCAGTTGCAGCGGTGTCAGAAAAGAATATAGGCGGATGCGGTGGTCTGGTTCAGGTCGATCTCTCCGACCTCCAGAACTTCGTATTCAGCGCGCAGGCCGATGTTGCGAAAGACATCGAATTCCAGGCCGACACCGTAGGTCAGATCAACCCCGGTATCGTCGTCGGTGGCATTGCCGTCGGCGTCCCAGGCGTGAGCACCGACACTGCCGAACACTCGCAACCGATCACCTATTGGAAAACCGACATGGGCGGCAGCCTGGGCCGACTTGCCTTCGAAATCGACATTCTTGTCCTTGAATTGACCGAGATCGACGTAGGCACCCTCGAAGGCCAGGTAGCTATTGACGCGATACCCTGCATAAACCTTGTAGCTGGTGTCGTCGTCGTCCAGTCTGGATTCGTCGCTCTGGATGCTGCTTACGCCAGCTCCAAGATATAAACCTTTGTCATCGGCGAGCGCCTGAAAAGACAGCAGCGAAAGCAGAGAAGCGAAGCCAAGGTTTCGAAGTAGCATCTGTAGTGGAGTCCTTGTACAGGTTTTGGTGTTAGGGTTCGGCGTGCATTTGAGGGGCCTCGAGGGGCTAATGAAAATCATTGATTGATATTTTCGAGTCGTAGGACGGGATGTTTGGCGGACATTGAAAGTAGCGTCTTGCCAACGCTTGAATAGGCAACGCTTCGGAGAACAACCAGCCCTGTGCCAATAGAACGCCCTCCGAAACCAGGTGCGGCAGTTGCTCCTGAGTCTCGACACCCTCTGCGACCACCTTCAGTCTTAGCGACCTGGCCAACTGGGCAATGTGTCGCCACATGGCATCCCTGGCCGCGATCTTGTCGTCGGCGATGAATGAGCGATCAATTTTCAGAATATCGAAAGGCACTGAATCCAGAAGCGACAGGTTGGAATAGCCGATGCCGAAGTCGTCCACGGCAATGCGATGGCCGCACGCACGAAGCTGTCGCAATTGCATCGCGGCAGGCTTCTGGTCGAGCAAGGTCCTTTCGGTGATTTCAAAAGTCATGGCGGACGCAGGCATGCCATAGGTTGCCAGCAGGCTGGCGACAAAGTCTGGAAAGGTCGGGTCCTGAATGTCCTGGGCGCAAAGATTGACCGTTATGTAGAAGTCCTTGCACGCCCAAAGGTAAGTGCTGTAGTCCTCCGCCACTTGCCGAATCACCGAACGCGTAAGTTGGCGGATCAAGCCGGATTTCTCAGCTACCGGAATAAAAACATCCGCAGGCACAGGGGTGCCGTTGACGTTCCAGCGTGAAAGCGATTCGGCGCCTACCAGATAGCCCGTGGTCAAATTGACGATAGGCTGATAGTGAACACCCAGCGTGTTGGCTTTTATGGCATTGCGAAGCTGTACGGCAGTGGAGGTGTAATGCCGTTGGGCACACCTTGCGAGCAGGAGCAGCGCTGCGAACAGGCACACAAGGCCAATGAATAATTTGAATTTGAGACCTGACAGGTAGCTCAGCGGAAGCGAAATGACGGCGATCAGTTCATTTCGGTTGCCCGCAAAGGCGATGAAGACCTTGTCTGCCGAGGTCACGAGTTCTTCAAGGTGGAGCGGCTTCTGCGTCATCAGGGCGTGGGGGGCCGTAGAGGCAATGGGCACTGCGCCGCCGGGGCCGATGAGGTCCAGTTGCAGGTCCTCGGGAAGCTTCAGATTGTCGAGCAGGATCTTCTTGTTTGCCCAGACGTAGGTTGACTGTTCCGACACAATGATAAAGTCGGTGTCCGCAGAAACGGCGTGGCCGGTATCGACCCAATAGGTTCGCTTTCCAACGGAGAACTTGCGCTTCGCGTTATCGGTCAGTATCGACGGCAGTTCCTGTCCGTAGGAGGAACAGATCTTGCCATTCGATAACTGGATGGCCGCCTGATCAACAAAACGCAGGTTCTTGACCAGGTCGGCCAGTTGTGAATATTGCTCGACGGAGCATTCCCGGCCCGAACGATCAAGACCACCGAGGGTTCCCAATACCTTGTCGATCTGTGCATTAGGTTCGACTTGAGCGGCACGCAAATCGGCATAAACGTTATTCAACTTCCGTGCAATGAATGGCTCGGCCAGTAATCCGGCACAGAACCATGCGGCCCAGCCCGCTGCAGCAATCAGACATACAGTGACTGCGTGCCTTCCAGGTAACGCTTTATATATGGCAACCATCGAAAACCCCGAGGTATCATTATTTCACTGTGCACTTTGTAGCCACGTATTAAACGTCTTCAGTACCAGTCAATTACCCAGGCCAACAAGATGCCGCTGGCGTAGGCGGTAATGCACAGGATGATCTTCTGCTTGAGCGGCAGTGTGTTTATTCGATGATGCATGCTTATCTCCTTGAGTGGAAAAATAAGCAATTGTGGGTACCTGTGCCTGGTGAAACGTAATTATTAATCGTTATTTTCAGGGGTTTGATAAAAGCCCGCCAACGATCTGCTTATACGCGGATGAGGTCGTGTTTCTGGGCTTGGCGGAACTGCGCCTGGCCGTTTCCGACGGTGTCTCTCCGTAAGCAAGCTGATACGCCATGGAAAACCGGCCCAGATGATGAAAGTTCCAGAACATCGCGGTTTCAGTCACAGTGGGCCAGGTTTTATTAATCAGATCGCGACGGGCACTGGCGAGTCTCAAGTTCCTGATATACGCGATTGGCGACATCCCGAACGTTTCAATGAAGCCAAAGTGCAAGGTGCGGGTTGTGGTTTCAAGTTGCCTTACGAGTGACTTGATAGTCAGCGTCTTTTTTGTATTTTCATGAATGTACTCTATGGCTTGTATCGCCACTTTTCTTCTTGTCGGGACTTTACGGCTGAAGCCGCCAGCGGGCGTCAATGCCTGCAATAGAGAGGCAAGTACCGCATCAGCGTCGTTGGTGTCGACACAGGAAACGCTGATGGCTTGAATGGCAGATCGTATGAATTTAAAGTTTTCAGCCTGGAAACTGTGTTCTGTTCTGTTTGCAAGTATATCGATGATCGAGTGACGTTGGCGGCACCGGTCATAATGCTCCAGAGTTGTGGTCAGGGTGAAAAGTGTTTCATTCGGTTCACAGGTATAATGCACCGGTTCATCGCTGTGCAGTACGATGATTTCGTTGGGCCGTAGTTTGTAATTGTTGACGACAGGGCGACCAATCGGGACCTGCGAGATGGCGAATGTTACGCATCCGGCAGGGACGGCGCTGACCAGAGTGACGGATGAATCGAACTCCAGACGACTGCACTGGAGTTCGGGGCTGTGAAAGAGCTTATGTTGACGAATGTGCGCCTCATGCTCAGTCGGGATAAGGCTCATTTCCCATTTTCCTATCGTCCTGTTCAGTTGGCTTGGCAAGGCAGAAGACAAATGAAAGATTTCATCGGGCGGTGCAATACTCATGAAGTTGAAAGCTCATCTGTTAATTGATTAGGGTCAGGCAATGACTGCCCGCGCAGCGATGTCAGAGCCCCCGGATCAGTTCCAGTTCCGCCGAAAATGCGTACTTGCTGTCCAATGGAGAGTCGTCCATGTGCTGGACGTTGCGCGGGTCAACCTTCGCACTGAAGATTTTCGATTGGGGTTTCATCGGGTCAATGGCTGCAGCCGAAAATGAATGAAAGTCGTCAATGCGATAACCCGTTTTTACCTGATAGCCAGTTTTCACAGCATTCAGGGCCTTCTTGTTGGTTTCGGTACAGGTCAATTTTTCACTGTAGACGCCCTTGTCGTCGGCCATGGCCTTGAGAGAAAGCAATAAACCAAACGACACGGTGACGAAGTTTTTCAGTAGCATCGAGGCGATTCCTTATTAGCAGTTTATTCAGGCAGAACGTAATTTCAGCTGCAGCTCTGCCACGGATCGGTCTGCAAATAATCTCACCCGGATTGCACCTGCAAAAATCAAAAACTCATATTTGTCAGGTTGTCAGAAGGGGCCAGTCAACGCCTGCATCGGCCTCATAGCACTATGCGCGAGTTGGCGTAACTCGAGCCGGTATCACCTTGTGGTGGGCCAGAGAGAGGGAAATCACTTTCTTGCTCGTCTGTGTGATACTCATTTTCGGTTTGAATTTTCAGATGCGACAGTTTCTGGCTGTCATCGGGGCTTGTTTCAATTTCAAAATATTCAATTGTCGTGCTTTCGACGGCTTGCTCGTCGTGCGCTAGCGAATAAAGTGGCATGGCAGACAAAAACAGAACCGCCAGGAGTCCGAAAGTCGGCGATTTGCTGGTTCGCAGGAAGTGCATTGCTTTCACTTGATTCCCCTGTATAGGGCATTGTCCCGGACGGGAATCAAGCAGGCTCGATTCCAGAGATTATCGGCGGGGGATTTTGTGCTGGTGCGCCATCTGATTCAAATCAATAACTGTTATTTTTGCCTGGAAGATTGTTTGACGTGAATCTGTGCCAAGTCGGTGCGGGAGGGCGACTAATGGTTCATGCAGCGCAAACGGCCAAGTTCATGCAGGTAAAAACACACGGCATTCTTGTTCTGCGTCGGTATCAATTCGTAGTTTAGTATGGCGCCTTCTTGCAAGACGTATTGGCGTCTGAAGAACAGGTCGGGGGTCTTTTCAATGGCAAAGAGTTCATTGTCCTGACTGAGTTTGACGTTCCTGACTTGAATCTGCACGTGTGTTTTGTTTTCTCCGATGATATTCGCCGAAATGGTCGCATTGCGGATTTGTCCATTCAGGCTTTCCAGCGTGGTTCCAGTCAGTCGACCATGACCGATGGTGAGGTACTCTTCGGTGTTGAGTTGATTGAGATCTTCCAGCCATTGCCGGGTTTTCGTTTGATAGCTAGTGTTTTCCATGTAGTGCGAAGGAGAATAAAAAAAGGAAAAAATGCACAGTGCATTGATCAGGGCAATAATCGGCCAGTGAATGACTTGCGGGATCTCAAACTTCATAAGGTGACTTCCAGGCATTGGCGAATCATCAAGGCGAGGTCTCTTTCACTGCTGTTCAATTGCAGGTTTGCGGTGCTTAGATCCGGGCGAATGCACGAAACGGAGTAGTTGGCTTTATACAGGTTGATCCAGACTTGACCTTTCAGGCTTGGTGGCAGCTGTTCAGATTGTTTGGCCGACAGTTCCATCAGCGCTTGTGCCTCGGCCAGATCATTGCCTACGGCGTGGATGACCAATCCATTCTTGTCGACGCTGGAAATTTCAATTTTTGGCGCGTCGAAATCGAATTGGAAAACAGTCAAGGCAACGACTGCCAGCGTAACGATGTAAGCGATCAGTTGTGGCTTTGTAATGCCGATGGATTTTCTGGTTTTACCTGAAGGTGTTGGCGCCCCTTCACTAACAGGTGGCGGCATTTGTCCAACGTCGGGAACAGGTGGCTGCGCAGTTTCCTCCGGGGGAGTTGGTACATCTGCTACTGCATCGACTATACAGTTGCGGTTGAAGCAATATCCTCGTCGAGGAACAGTCATCAAAATCTCGTGATCCCGACTGTCATTAAGAATATTGCGTAGTGAGAAAACGGTTTGATTCAAACTGCCGGAGGCAACCACGCGGTCATTCCAGGTGTAGTCGATGATTTCGTCGCGGCTTTTAGTGACACCTGGCTCCATGAGCAGCAGGTCCAACAGGCGTGACTCGGCTCTGCCTAGCGTGGAATTTTGTACATCTCCATGGGGTGTTGTAATGGAAAGCACGGCGCTGTCTGGGTCGAATACTGCCACAGCGCCATTTTTCAACTTGAAGGTGTGGCTCATAGAAAACTTCCGTTCAGGCGGTACTGGCCTGAGTATAGGGGCCGGATTAGGCGCGGTACATTCTGGTCTTGGAGGCGAACGAAGATGAGGGCCAGGCGGAAGGTGCACGGTGTGTCGCATTTACAATGCTGCAATGGCTCGTTTCAGCGGCATGCAGTGTGGCCAACAGCCCAGGCTGTCAGTGGAATCAGTTGACTCAAACGAAGGAAAAACATTGCTGGATGACCCATGGTTTTCGATTTGGACACCATGAATAATGCTTGGAATGGACTATCTGCGCTATCCGAAAACTGCAAGCTCGGGCAGGTGGATTTGCGCGCAGCAAGGTCTGAGTGGACTGTCGTTGTTGTCCGGACAAGGTATTAGTTGCTACTTGAACGGGTTGAGAGTTTTCACAATACAAGTCAATGATTGTTTTTTTTGCGCCTGGAAGATTGCAAAGCATTTTTGATTCCAATTAGCTTTGAACCAGGCTGATTACAGCTTTAAATGGATCTCGAGGAGCGTTGACACATATCGCGTTCAGGGTTTGCCTGTCGCGACGTAAACGATCCTCACCTCTCGTTCAACGGCCTTTGCCCCGCGTCCTTTTATCAAGGGCGCGGGGCTTTTTTGGGGCCGCTCAATCATGAACCGGCAAGTCGCTGGCTGGTGCTACAGGCATTCCTGTGCGGTGCGCTCGAAGCTCGATGGCTTGAAGGTCGAGGCCAGCAATTGGCGCTCGTATAGATACACCTTGCCGCCATCCTGTGCCCTATGGGTTTCCAGCACAGTGTCTACGGCAACTTTGCTTGAAACGACAACCCGGTAGCTGCGTTCGCTCCGTGACACCAAAGGACTCATCTCTTTGTCCTGTAACTTCGGTACGAGACAGTCAACATACTGCTCGGGAGATTTGTCCGTTTGCAACGTTGAAGTCGGATTGTTCGGGGAGGTGGCACAACCGGCAAGGAGCCAGGAAGCGAACACCACGACAGGAACACATACAAGGCGCATGGGTGGAGCCCTCAAGTTCAATTCGGTTGGGTTCGTTGAGTCATGGACAGGAAGGTCGGTAAACGTTCCGGGTCATCTTCGCCGCCGATCAGGGCAAAACATCGTAGCCACGTTGTTGCAGGCAGCTGCTGTAGACCGAGTTGTTGGCGGTGGTGCTTTGCTCGCTCGCATTCAGGTTCTGCCGGCGCTCCTGTCGCTGCCTGGAAGCCCCCACGACGGCTCCCGCAGCCGCGGCACTGCGTGCCCGGTTCTGGCGATAGTCTTGCTTGGTATCGTCGTCGATCTGGTCATAGACGTTTTCATGCTGGCGGCCCCGGACTTCTGCCGCGGTGGCCCCGGCTACCGCGGCGGTAGCGGCGCCCTTTACCCGGCCACCGGAAGGCACGGTGCTTTGTACCGGAAATTGCGCGTTGGCCTGGGATTGGCAGGCACTGGTGTCCTGCTGGATGGTCTGGGAAGTCTGACCTTTGAGGGGGACCACCGTCGCCGCCAGGGCGCTGGTGCTCAGTAACAGCATAAGGACCGCTAAGGTATGGGCCGGTATTTTCATCATTGGGCCTCACGTCAGGCGTCGGCACGGCTGACGGTTTGTCAGAGGGAAAAGCGACGTGGCGCCACTTTGAAACCCCATGCCGGTCTGTTTGCCATGCCTGCCAATGCCGGTGGACGGCAGGCACTGCGACGTTTGCGATGGGGTTTGCTTGAGCGTCAATGCTTGAGGAGGAGGGCCTGCATATCGTCTGTCATGCCTTTGAGTGCAACCTTGAAGTCATTGGCAACAATCGGCTGCTCGGCATTGTCGAGCGTCGCGCCGAATACCTTGCGAACGACCTTCGCCACCGGCAAACCGGTCTTGGAGTCGATCAGGTTGGCTTCGATGTACATCTCGGCAGTCTGGTCCCGATGTCCGGTGGCTGCTTGTGTTGCCCCGACAATCGCGCCGATTGGAACGGCCTCGTACCAGTGCATGCCTTCGTTGTTGGCGCTGACGTGAGTGATCGCCGCCTGCAGGATCAGCGAACGCGAATTGGTTGGCGCCAGTTGCGGGTAAGGGACGATTGTATAGCGGCGGGCAAAGGCGGTCTTGACGCTATTACTGGCCATCAATTGCAAGTCTTGCAGTGTCTTCAGGCTGACGCGCGCAGTCGGCTTCGGCGCTGGATACAGCTCCATCTGCCTGAACACGACTGTGGAGTACGCGCGAGGATCGAACCCCGGCGATACCCAGCGCAATACTTTCTGCTCACTCGGTGTAGTTTGCTCCTCCAGGCCCTGGTAGTTGCCCAGGAAGCCCGAGTATTGCTCTTGCTGCGCCACTTTCGAGACGCAGCCGACCTGAAATACACAGCTCAAAGCAATACCCGCAATCCATTTATTCGACATGCCCATGTGTTTGGTTCTCAAGTGATGAAAATTGTCATTCGGGTTCCGATCTGGCGCCAGGCATTGGTCTGGGTGCCTCGTATTTGGGCACGGTTACTCGCCAGTCGGTTACGCAAAGCAGGTGCTTGCACGCCGGTCAATGCGGGCCGGATGCTGCCTGCAGCAGCGGGATAATCCGAATCAATAACTCTCAAAAACTGTTAAACACACGGTCGGTGATTGGCTGTGCCGGCCTGGACACCACCCGCAGCCTGACGACCTTGGGGGTGTGCGCCGAATCGACCTACAATTGGCAATCGCGAGAATGGTCGGTACCGCTCAACCTGGCAGCGTGGCTTTAGAGGAGACACGGCATGGACCGATTCACCGGCGGTTGTTTGTGCGGCAAGGTGCGCCTGGTCGCGTCGGGGCGCCCGTTCCGGGTTGGTGTCTGTCACTGCCTGGATTGCCGCAAGCATCATGGAGCGCTGTTTCACGCGTTCGCGATATTTCATCAGGATGCCGTGACGATCGAAGGCGAAACACGTGACTACGCCGGGCGGCATTTCTGTCCGCACTGCGGTTCGTCCGTGTTCGCCCGCAGCGCAGACGAAATCGAAGTGAACCTCGGATCCCTGGATGCCCCTGACCAGCTGACGCCAACCTACGAGAGCTGGGTCGTGCGTCGCGAGGCCTGGTTGCCGCCGTTTCCGCTCACACGACACTACGAACGCGACCGGGATTCCACGGGACGTTTTGAGGGTTGAACCAGCGTCTTCGAGCGACCCTGCGGTCGCTCGAAGACGCTGCGGTTACTTCAGGTTGCCGCTGAGGAATTGCTGCAGACGCTCGCTTTTTGGATTGCCCAATACGTCCTCGGGCACACCTTGCTCTTCGACCCGCCCCTGGTGCAGGAACAGCACCTGGTTCGACACTTTGCGCGCAAAGCTCATTTCGTGGGTCACCATGATCATGGTGCGGCCTTCTTCGGCCAGACCCTGGATCACCTTGAGCACTTCGCCCACCAGTTCCGGGTCCAGGGCCGAAGTCGGCTCGTCGAACAGCATGATCTCCGGCTCCATGCTCAGGGCACGGGCAATGGCGACCCGTTGCTGCTGGCCACCCGAGAGAAACGCCGGGTACTGATCTGCGACGCGTGCCGGCAAACCGACCTTGTCCAGGTAGCGCCGGGCGCGATCCTCCGCGTCCTTCTTGCTGACGCCCAGCACCCGGCGTGGAGCCATGGTGATGTTTTCCAGCACAGTCATGTGGCTCCACAGGTTGAAGTGCTGGAACACCATCGCCAGGCGAGTGCGGATGCGTTGCAGTTCTTTGGCGTCGGCCACGCGCATGCCGTGGTGGTCATGGACCATTTTGATCGGCTGGTTGTCCAGGCTCATGGCGCCGTCGTTGGGCGTTTCCAGGAAGTTGATGCAACGCAGAAAAGTGCTCTTGCCCGAACCACTGGCGCCAATCAGGCTGATCACATCGCCGGTCCTGGCGTTTAGCGAAACGCCCTTGAGCACTTCATGGTTGCCGTAACTTTTGTGCAGGTTTTCAACGGTCAGTTTGTACATGAACAAGCATCCTGAATTAGTGGGCCGGGCCGAGGAAGGACAACCAACGGCGTTCAGCCAGGCGGAACAGGCCGACCAGGGAGAAAGTGACTGCCAGGTAGATCAACGCGGCGATACCGAACGACTGGAAGGTCAGGAAGGTCGCCGAGTTGGCGTCCCGCGCGACTTTCAGAATGTCCGGGATGGTTGCGGTGAAGGCCACGGTGGTCGAGTGCAGCATCAGAATCACTTCGTTGCTGTAGTAAGGCAGCGAGCGACGCAGGGCGGACGGCATGATCACGTAGGTGTACAGCCTCCAGCCGGTCAGCCCGTAGGCTTTGGCCGCTTCGACCTCACCGTGGGCCATGCTGCGAATTGCCCCGGCGAAGATCTCCGTGGTGTAGGCGCAGGTGTTCAGGGCGAAGGCCAGGATGGTGCAGTTCATCGCATCGCGAAAGAACGCATCCAGTACTGGCTGGGCACGCACCGCGGCCAGGCTGTAAATGCCGGTGTAGCAGATCAGCAGCTGAATATAGAGTGGCGTACCCCGAAACAGATAGGTGTAGAACTGCACCGGCCAGCGCACCAGGACATTGCTCGAGACCCGGGCAATCGACAGCGGGATCGACATCACGAAGCCGAAGAAGATCGAGGCACTGAGCAGCCAGAGGGTCATGGCCAGCCCGGTGATGTGATTGCCGTCCTGGAACAGGAAAGGTTTCCAGTATTCCTGCAGTAGCTCGATCATCGCACGGCCTCCCGGGTGCCTGCGGCGTAGAAGATTTCCATCCGGCGCAAGACGTAGTTCGAAACGGTGGTTATCACCAGATAGATCAAGGCGGCCAGGATCAGGAAGAAGAACAGCTGATAGGAGCTCTTGCCCGCGTCCTGGGCCACCTTGACCAGATCGGCCAGGCCAATGATCGACACCAGCGCGGTGGCCTTGAGGATCACCATCCAGTTATTGCCGATGCCCGGCAGGGCAAAACGCATCATTTGCGGGAACACCACCAGGCGAAAGCGCTGGGCACGGGTCAGGCCGTAGGCGGTAGCCGCTTCCATTTGCCCTCGCGGTACGGCAAGGATGGCGCCACGGAAGGTTTCGGTGAAATAAGCCCCGTAGATGAAGCCCAGGGTAATGACTCCGGCGCTGAAGGGGTTGATTTCGATATAGTCCCAGTCCAGTGCTTCGGTCAGGCTGGTCAGCCAGGTTTGCAGGCTGTAGAAAATCAACAGCATCAGCACCAGGTCCGGCACCCCGCGGATCAGCGTGGTGTAGGCCTGCGCAGGGACGCGCAGCAGTGCCGATTTCGAAAGCTTGGCGCTGGCGCCGATCAGGCCCAGGCCAACGCTCACCAGCAAGCACAGAAAGGATAATTTGACAGTCATCCAGGAGCCTTGCAGCAACAGCGGGCCGAAGCCCTTGAGGCTGAAGCCTGACAGCCCAAGAATCTGCAATAGGTTTTCTAGCATTGAGCAGCCCTACCTCAATCAAAAAAGTGCCCATCCGAGAATGGGCGCAGGGTCATTATTTGTCGCTGTAGAGATTCAGATCGCCAAAGTGCTTCTGCTGGACGGCCGCATAGGTGCCGTTGTCGTGCAGTGCCTTGATCCCTTTGTTCAGCAAGGCCTGGAGCTCGGCATTGCCTTTGGTCAGGCCCACGGCGGTTTTGGCCGGCAGCAGGGGGCTTTCGACCGGCTCGCTGATCTGGAAGTCGGCGCCTGGTGGCGACTTCAGGAAGCCCAGTTCGGCTTGCAGCATGTCCTGGATAGAGGCATCGAGGCGTCCGGAGATCAGGTCGGCGTACACCTGGTCCTGGTTGGCGTAGGCCTGGGTCTCGACCCCGGCCTTGTCCAGCACGGCCTTAGCGTAGGCTTCCTGGATGGTGCCTTGCTCGTAGCCGACTTTCTTGCCCTTGAGGGAGGCCGGATCGGTGCCGATGGCCGTGCCTTTCTTGAATACCAGCGCGGTCGGGCCAGAGAACAGCTCGCTCGAGAAGTCGATGACTTTCTCACGCGCCGGCGTGACGGTCATGGAAGAGATCACGCCATCGAACTTGTTGGCCTTGAGGCCGGGAATCATGCCATCGAAGTCGCTTTCAACCCACTTGCACTTGACCTTCAGCTCAGCGCAGATCGCGTTGCCCAGGTCGATATCGAAGCCCACCAGGCTGCCATCGGCGGCCTTGGATTCGAACGGCGCATAAGAGGGGTCGACGCCAAAGCGCAACTCCTTGTACTCCTTGGCCAGCGCAGAACCGGCAGCCACACACAAAGCCAATGCAGAAAGGGTGAGAAATGCTTTTTTCATTATTTTTTTCCCAAGGACCATCGAAAGCGCTTGTGCCGCAAGAGCGCATGTACTGCGTAGCGAAGTGTCTTATGCACACGCAAGTACTTGTACAGACAATCATATGCAATCACCCGGCCAATTCGCGGATTGGGCGTTTGAGAAAACGCGGGCAGCGCTCTGGGATGGGCTTGGCGGGCAGGTGAGCGCAGGGGAGAGGTGGCCTGCGAGGCTGTTACCAACGCAGGTTTTTACACCCGGCTGGGGTATGCGGTAACAAAGTGTGAGATCAGGGGGGCCGACTTTCCTGGTTCAATCCTTGATGCTCCAGCGCCGCGCCTTGTTGAACGAAACGGTCGATCAACCACCTTGCCGCCGGACCCGGTGGCAGATCCGTGCGGTAGATGACGTCGAAGGAATATTTTCCGCTTTTGTATTCCGGAATGTTCAACTGCACGAGCCGGCCGCTCTCCAGATCCTCCTGGACCATCGGCGCCGGCATGTTCCCCCAACCGATGCCTTCGCGCAGCAGCATGTGCTTGGCGCCCAGATCCGCCAGGCGCCAGGTGCGGTTGCTGAGCACGGCGAAATCCTTGTCCCTGGTCAGCAGCGAGCGATCGGACAGCACCAGTTGCGTGAACTCTCGCCCGGCGCCTGGAACATTCGAGTCGCTCGAAGCCAGCGGATGATTCGGGGCTGCCACCGGAATCAACTCGACGCTGCCGACGCCAATTCTTTCGATACCGTCGAGACCTTCGTTCATCGGCCCACTGACGCCGACGATTGCGCCTCGGTTGATCACCAGTTCCGTGACGGCGCCGAGGGCTTCCATGTGCAAGTGCAGGGCAACCGTAGGAAATTCTTCCCGAAAGGATTTGAGGGCGTCCACCACGCGCTCCGGGGGCAGCATCACATCGAGCACCACGTGAACTTCGGCTTCGAGGCCCTGAAGCAGCCCCTTCACTTTGGCGCGTAAACCATGAATGCCGTTGGCGATGGTCCTGGCTTCGGCCAGCACGGTGCGGCCGGCGTCGGTGAGCTGCGGTTTGCGTGTGGTCTGACGGTCGAACAGCGACACACCGAGTTGCGTTTCCAGGTTGGCAATCGAGTAGCTGATGACTGAAGTGGCACGATGCAGCTTTCTGGCAGCCGCTGCAAAACTGCCGACTTCAACAACGGTCAGGAACACCCGCAGTTGGTCGAGTGTCGGTGTTCCGGGATCAGAAATCATGCCTGTTTCCTCGAGCGTAATGGTCAGTACCCGCGGACCCGGATGCGGCCAGGCGCTGACCGCGAATGTGCGCGTCCGGGCCTGTTGCAGAGGTCCGTTCAGCGTTTTTCACGATTGAACTCCCTTTCGATGATGTGAATTGCTTGCCTATTTATTCGAACCTAATGATCTAAATTAGTCTTCTATTCAGATTAGATGTCAAGGCGCAAGATTTCTTCACAGCAGCGATTCATGGCGAGTCGCGCAAACTTTGAAGGAATTACCTCATGACGACTTCCGCAAACATCGCTCCTTCCACCCACTCTGAACAGAACCGGTCCGACGTGACCCAAGCCTCGGCCTCGTTGATCGGCCGCGTACTGCTCAGCGCAATTTTCATTCTCTCCGGTTTTTCGAAACTGGCCGCTCCCGCGATGATGGTCGGCTACATCAGCTCCGTGGGCCTTCCGCTTCCGCAACTGGCGCTGGCGTTGGCGATCGTTGTCGAGATCGGTGGCGGCCTGGCGTTGATCGCCGGTTACCGCACCCGCACCGTTGCCGCGGTACTGGCCGTGTTCAGTGTGTTTACCGCACTGGCTTTCCATAACGCGCTGGGCGATCAGAACCAGTTCATCCACTTCTTCAAGAACATCGCGATGGCCGGTGGCCTGCTTCAGGTCGTGGCCTTTGGTGCCGGTCGCTTCAGCCTCGACGCTCGCCGTCGTTGATACCCCCCGCGCTGCGAAGGCCGGTCCCTCGCAGCGCAGTGTTTTCCTCCCTTATTCAATAGTCGAGACCTCCATGAAAGCCATACGCGTGTACGAATACGGCAGCCCTGAAGTTTTACGTCTGGAAGACATTACAGACCCGGTGGCAGGTATTGGTGAAGTGCTGATCGATGTCGGCGGGGCAGGGGTCAACCCGATTGACTGGAAGATCCTGTCCGGTGCCATGAAAGCGTTCATCCCGTTACCGCTGCCGTTTACCCCGGGAGTCGAAGTGGCCGGTACCGTGATCGCGCTGGGGCAGGGCGTCACTGAGTTCAGCATTGGCGATGAAGTGTTCGGCTTCATCAACATCGTCGGCGGTTATGCGACCAAGGCGGTTGCCCAGGTTGCAAAGCTGGCGATAAAACCCAAATCGCTGAGTGCCTTGCAGGCCAGCGCTGTCCCCGCAACTGCCCTGACGGCCTGGCAAGCCCTGACCGACCACGCTGGCGTGCAACGGCGGCAGAAGGTGTTGATCCATGCCGCGGCCGGTGGTGTGGGCAGCATGGCGGTGCAGATTGCCAAATACCTGGGCGCTGAAGTCTACGCAACGGCCTCTGCGCACAATCATGCCTACCTGAAGGACCTCGGTGCCGATTACACCATCGACTACAGGACCCAGGCATTCGACGAGCTGGTGGCCGGTGTCGATGTCGTACTGGATCTGGTGGGCGGCGAAACGCAAAACCGTTCGTTCAAAGTTCTGAAAAGAAACGGTGTGCTGGTCTCGCCAGTGAGCCTGCCGAATATGTCGCTGGCCAACGACTATGGCGTGACCCCCGCCAACTTCGCCACCCGTTCCGATGGCCGACAGCTCACGCTCATTGCCGAACTGTTCGACAAGGGCCACCTCACGGTCGACGTCGAGGCCTACCCGTTGAGTGAGGCCAAAGCGGCGATCGAGAAAAGCATGGGCCGTCATTTGCGGGGCAGGCTTGTCCTCGATACAACCCGGTAAGTCGCCAGCATCGGGTGCGGTTACTGATAAACCTGCGGTACATCTGCCGCATTCATCTTCCGAATCACCAAACCGATGAACGCCGACACTGCGGGCGGAAGCTGTCGGCGGCTCGGATACAGCACATTCAGGCCGTAGCCGTTGGGCTGGTATTGAGGCAACACCGGGACCAGTACGCCGGTATCCACTTCAAGCTTGGCCATCAGCGGCGGCAGCAACGCGATGCCGAGGCCCGCCACGGCGGCCTTGCGCTGCGACTGAGCGGTATTGCCGCTGAAGCGCCCGGTCACTTGTATCTCTTCCTCACCCTTCGGGCCGATCAAATGCCATGTGGCATGGCCGCCGGGATGCGCGGAAATCACGCAGTCGTGGCTCGCCAGGTCCTGTAGCGTGCGGGGTGAGCCACGCGCCGCGAGGTAGTCGGGGCTGGCAACCATCCCGACGCTGCGCGGGTCAAGGATCTGACGACCGACATAGCCTGAATCGCGCAAGGGGCCGCCGCGAAAGGCGACATCGATCTGCTCGGCGATCAGGTCGGCCTTTGCATCGCTGAGCACGAAGTCGAGTCGCACGCGTGGATACGCGGTCAGAAACTCGCTCACCCACGCCATCTCGAAGAAGTCGAAAAAGTCTGCCGGAGCCGCCACGCGAACCCGGCCACTGGGCTCGCTACTGCCCGTGATCAAATCCTGTCCCGCTTCCAGCAGGTCATCGACGGCACCCACGCAACGCTCATGAAAGCCCTGGCCTGCACTGGTGAGCGTGAGCTTGCGAGTGGAGCGTTGCAGCAACCGGGTGCCGAGCCGCGTTTCAAGCTGCTGGATGCGCCGACTCACGGTATTGGGCGGCATGCCCAGCCGTCGTGCGGCTTCTGCAAAGCTGCCGCAATGTACTACCTGGACAAACATGGCGATGTCATTGAGGTCGAGCATGGCGGGGCATTCCTGATGCTGGTGGACGAGTGCAATCCAATTGTACCGCCTTATCAAGTAATCAGGCCTGGCCTATTGTCTGGAGCATCGGGCCGAAAGGCCGCCAACTTCGAGTATTCACGATGCCTTTCAAGCAACAACCTCAGATCGATACACAAGACACCGTTACCCGGCGGGCCATCCGCTACCGCACCACCGGCAGTGGGCATGGCGCGATTGTCCGGTTGATGAGCCCTTCGGATCTTGGCCACCTGATCAAGCCTTTTGTGTTCCTTGACCTGTTTGAAGGCGAGAGCTCATTCATCAACGGCATGCCGCTGCATCCGCATTCGGGCATCGCCACTGTCACCGTCATTACCGAAGGCAATTTGCGTTTTGAGGATGCTGATTCGGGTACGGGGATGATTGACTATGGCGGTGTTGAATGGATGCGCGCGGGTGGCGGGGTCTGGCATGGCAAGGAAATGTCGGTCGGTACATCGAAGCGCATTCAAGGTTTTCAGCTGTGGGTCGCATTACCGCCGGCATTGGAAAACGCCAGTGTCGATAGCCAATACCTGGAGTCAGGCGCGATGCCGCAAACGGGACCGGCGCGTGTGATCCTGGGGACGTACCAGGGTGTGCAAAGCCCGGTCCGTGCTCCCGCTGGCATGAACTACCTGCTGGTCACGCTGCCTGCCGGAGAATCCTGGACTTATGTGCCGCCCAAGGGGCATGAGTCGTTGTGGCTGAGTGTCAGTCGCGGGGTCCTTGGCGCTCCGGAGGTGGTCATGACGGGAGAAATGGTCGTCTTCGAACCCGGTAGCGGCAGCGTTACGCTCAAGGCCGGGCACAGCGATACGGTCTTCGTGATCGGCTCCGCGGAGCCTCATCCTTATGATCTCTCGCTGGGAAACTACTCGGTGCATACCAACCCGCAAGCCTTGCGTGCCGGGGAGGCGAAAATCGCCGAGATCGGTGCCCGGCTGCGTGAATACCTGAAAAAACCAAACGGGTCAGCCAGCGTGCCAGTTTTCAAGTAACCCGAGCGTGCGGTCTGAATCAGCTGCAAACGTCGCAAACGACCCATGGCAGACATGCTGAACAGCCATTACGGCGTCGGCAATCCCAGTCGACGTGCTTCGTCGCTCACATTCATCCTCGCGCCCTTGAGCGTCGGTCGATGGCCGAGCAGCCGGGTGGCAGGCTCCAGGCTGTCATCCGCAGGCACGAGCAACGCCTGCAAGCTCAATGGATCGCTAACACCCCAGTTGGATAAATCGGAACAACCGCTACCGCTGCATACCGCCTGGTAGACGATTCGTGGGGCGCTGTTCGCGTCGGTGTCGCACGTGCCTCCTATGAAATCGACGTTGCTGTACCGCAGGAGTGTCGAACGCGGACCACGTTCTACACGCAGTATGACGTAAGGCCTTCAGTCGATCGTAATGGCAGGGTCGTGTCGACGCTCATGGTGACTGTGGCTTCACCACACTGGAATACCTGTTCGGCCAGAACCGATTGAGAAGCCATTGTGAGCAGGAGGGAACAGCTGGCGATCCGTAGCATGCTGGTAGCTCAGAAATATACAAAAAGCGGATGCTAGCAGACGTGTCTGCGAACCGGATGGAAACCACACACTCCCATAGTTTTGAAGTCCGCAATCTGGCCGATTGCTGACTGTCTCGAAGGGCAGCAACCGACTGTGGATTCAACCGGTCGATGCAACAGATTGGCTAAATCGTTCAGCGGGCGTTTCGTAGTTTAGTGTTTTCCGAGGACGGCTGTTCAGCTGCCTTGCCACTTCATTGAGCGTGGCTTGCGAGTGCTCCGCCAGGTCGGTCCCTTTCGGGAAGTACTGCCTTAACAACCCGTTGGTGTTCTCATTCGATCCCCGTTGCCAGGGACGATGAGGGTCGCAGAAGTAGACCTTGATGTCGGTAGCCACCGTAAAGCGCTTATGGTCAGCCATCTCTTTGCCGCGATCCCAGGTCAGCGATTGGTAGAGTTCCTCGGGAAGTTCGCGGGCGTTTTCGATCAGGGCGCTGATGACCGTCTCGGTATCCTTACCGGCCAACTTCACCAGCATTACGTAACGGGTATGACGCTCCACAAGAGTGGCAATCTGGCTGTTCCTGCTACCGCACAGCAGGTCACCTTCCCAGTGACCTGGCACCGCCCGATCCTGAGCTGCGGCCGGGCGTTCGCGGATCGATACCGCGTCTGTGATTCGACCGTGATTTTCTTTCTTCTGCGTGTGATGGCGCGAGCGACGCATGGCTCGCGTTCGCCGTAAATGCTCAAGCAACTCCTTCTTCAGAGCCCCGCGAGCCTGTATGAAGAGGGTGCGATAGATCGTCTCGTGTGACACCTGATAGCTCGTATCGTCCGGGTAGGTGCGCTTCAGCCAGCCGGCAATTTGTTCCGGTGACCACTGCACTTGAAGCTTGCCTGCAACAATTTGCGCCACCGCTCGGTGCTCAACAAGCTTGCAGATCTTGGGTCGATGGGCGCGATCCCAGGCCGCCTGATCCGCTCGATTAGCCCGGTAGCCTCCTTGGCCACCGTTGCGTCTGATCTCACGACTGATCGTAGAGGCTGCTCGCCCTAGCAGCGCGGCTATGGAACGGATCGAGTTACCTGCCACCACTGCACGCGAAATCTCTTCGCGTTCAGCCAACGTCAGCGCCAATCTGGACCTGCGGCGTACAGCGGGTCTGATCCCCCCGGTCTCCGCCAAGATGCGCTGTATCGATGAGTGGTTTCGATCAAATAGTTGGGCGATGTGCTGGAGAGAGTCGCCTTTCTGCCAGTGATCCCACATCAGTTTTTTCTGACTTTCGGTGTAATAGATCCGAGGTCTCTGCTTCATCTGCAACACTCCTTCTGCTCACACAGAATTTAGTTGTGTTGCATCGACCGGTTGAATCCACAACCCAAAGCGGACGCTGGCAATGGTAGAGGTTGACTGTCCATCTAACTGCATAGCAGCATGCCGGCCAGCACTCTTTCGCTAATCCGCCGATGCAAGGATGCCTATGTCTGTAGATCTTTATGAGTTGTTGGAAAGCGTAAACGATGAGCAATCGTTCATCGGGTTTATCGAGGCGCTTGGTTCTGATTTTTCCAATGAGCGTGTGTTGAAGAAGACGACGCCATCATCCCCCTATGGACCCGGTGCCTTGGGGTGGGAAAATGGGTCTGTAGATACGTTTCTTGATGCAGCGGCTGCTTGGGCGAGCGCCAGTAGCAGGAGCTCTCTATCGAATGCTCCGGTATCAAACGTATGGCTGCGTTGCGCGACCATATTGTTGGCTGGCAAGTTTTATGAGTGAGCGCCAGCCCGCTCTACCTTCAGAGTGAATCGAAAAACTCATTCAGTCCGCTTTTGGTCGTTGGCAGTCGATCTCGATGGGCCGCAATCGACCAGAGGCATGCTGACCGCAAGTTATCTTAATCGAAGGAGCGTTTTTAGTGAGCGGCCATAACCACGACTTGAGAACCGACTTCATAGAGGCGCTCAAGGAAATCACCGCGCTGATGTCCATTGCATACGAACAAACCGGCCCAGTACCGGATGACCATGCGTTAGCTCAGGCAGGTTTAGAGAATGGTGGTGAAATCGTTCTCGATTATGTCGATCACAACGAGGCTGGAATAGCGTTCGAACACCTGCTTTACATGATTAATGAGCCACCGCTTATTGTTTCTGAAGAATGCACAAAGATATTGGCCCGAATCGCGAAGACCCTGGAGATGCCGTTTACAGGGGACGAAAGCAGCCGCCTATGAAGGGCCGCTATTGGCCGTTTTCTGCCCGTCGCGAGAGGCAGAAAGCGACCCAGGACTGCCGTCTTGGAGAGGCCGATTAGAGTAGAAGAAATAAATATGCGCCCAGTTTTCAAACGAAGTAAGCGGTGGTTGAGCGCATTGTTAGCTGTCACCACCATCCGTTGCTATGTAGGACGGTTTTTTTGTAAAAGTCTATGTTTGCGCGGAGTGCATAAAATGCACTTACTCCATATTTGAGGGCATTGGATAATTCGGGGTATCCGAGCGCATCTAGAAGAAAACTTAGGACTATAATAATGGCAACTGACAAGATTAAGTATGTGATTGATTTCTTCCACATTCCTTTTGATAGGTAATATATTGGGCCGAAGAGATACGCCAATATGTTAAAAGAGAAGGCTTTTCTTCGCTCCGGCTTTGGAAGATTTTTGAGGTTGGGTAGCTTTGGCCCGCCTGCATGAGCGATTGCCTTGAAGCGCTCTTTCCAAACTGCAGAAATCGGTAGGTTTTCTATCATTTCGTCAGTTGGTTGTTCGTTGAGTTCGAGAACCACTGCAGTGGGTGGGGAGTAGGGATTATGAGATTCCATGAGGCTTCCTTATTATAAGTAGACGGCAGAAGTGGCGTAGTATTTTCCGTCGTTTCTGTCGCATAACGTTCCTTGCTCATGCGTAACTCCCTGTTTTGCTTGAGTGTCGCGCCAGAAACACGAAATGAGGCGAGTAGGAATGGCGGCATTGTCTTTGGCCTCATTGCGGAGTCTAGCAGCGCGTCCGAGGTCTGCTATGTAATGGCCGGTTGCTGCCGGTCAAAAAGGTCAGCTTGCGAACCAAAGTACTCCTTCCCTATGGTGGCGCTTTCAGCACGGTTGGGCGTTTAGGGCGAGGGCTGTACCGTTCTACCTCTCGAATGTACTCGCGCGCTTCGCGAAAATAGTAGCGCATCAAATGAGTTCGCAGGTTCTGTCGTAGACGCCAAGTACTGTATGCACTTGCGCAAAGAAAGACGAAAAAATAGATCCACTCATTAGTGTCAGATAAAAATAAAGCCAGACAAGTAAGCAGTATGAAAATTAATTGATCAGATGTATTGAGCCATCCACTGTCTATTTCCCGCTTTCTCAGGGTCCGAAGCAACCACCTATACATGGCGAAAAAAAGTGCACTCAAGAAAAAGAATACGAATCCTATAATCCAGCTTCCTGGTATGGGCGAAAAAAAGAAACTGACCCCAAAGCCCGCAAGGATAATACTTGTGGCGAATGCACCAAGAAGAGCATCCCACTGTTGATCGGCGTAGCGATACAACCGTCGTTTGATCTCGGCCCGGTGTATCTCGTGATAGCGAGGGTTCATAGGCCTAACCTAGGCTAGCTAGCCAGAAAACAAAAACGTGCCTTTGTTTGCCAAGTGTATGGTAGGTAGTGCTTTTGTCCAGGTTGTGCTCCCTACACGGAAGAGAATGAGAGATTGCCGCTTCCGGCCGGTCTCAGCCGGTCGCGACCGGCTGAGACCCATTGCTGCCGGTGGCGACAGGCAGCAATCGAAAGACTTCATTCGTCACGCTACCTGGAAGCATCACGCAAGAGATGACGGCCCTGGCCGCATAACCCCAACCCCAACACCGTGATCACCGAGTCACTCATTCTGCCCGAAGTCGGGGTGATTGGATTCTTGAGATCGGCCTGTATGACGTCAGCGGCGATCTAGTCGCCGTAGTCACGGAGGCTGCGATGTTCAATGTGTGTCAGTTGAAAGAATCTTAGGATGTCTGTGACAGCGTTCTCGGAGCTACACACAATCGATGGAAGTACGGGCTATATCAAGCAGGGACTAGCAAGGATTAAAGCGCCAGGACTCAGGAATGCAATCGGGTGAGTAGTCCTCTTCGGCTTCTAAACAAAAGATTCAGTGATAGCATTTTGATCTAAGAGTTTTTAATTCATCCGGCGCGCCTAGTCTACGCTCGCATTAGTGTTCCTTCGTCAGGGGCAGAGTCGAGTGGTGTTCATTTTGGCGCGATTGTAGATAAGGACGGAGGTACAGTCGCCGACGCTGTCAGCGTGTCCAATGATGCGATCGAAGATTAAAGGCTTGGTCTTTTATATAAAATCAGGATCTTGAAAAATAAAGTTCGGGTGATGGGGTGGGATATTCAGCTGTCACTTTTGGTGTCAGTTGCAGCTGAAGTAAAATCTGATAGCGGAAGGGTGATTGATTGTGTGCTAATTCCTCTTGGTCGCCATGTTTCTGGAAGTGCGAGGGATCAATAGCTATGAGGTTTTATTTTCTGATTGCGTTAGTGTTAACTACTTTGTCGGTATGGGGTAGGGTTGTGACTGAAAGTCAGCAAGTGAATTATTTTTTGGTAGACGGTGTGAAGTATTGTTTAAATTCAGATTTGATGTCGAAAGGAGTTAGTTCTAAAGATGGGAGTCAGACGGTTTTTATCAGCGGTGTAAATGTCGTTGGTAGTAATGTTGGGAAGGTTAAGGTGTTTGTTGATCGCAATGATATTGGCAAGAATGACCCAGGTAGGTCTGCTTTCGAATTCATCAAAAGTTGGGGTGGGACCTTGGAGGTGGTAGAAGCGACGAATGATTTCGTGGTCTATCGCTCTGATGAGGTTGCCCGCAAGAAAGAATGGATTTTTAAAGACTTGCGTGATGATGAATATTTTTACTATGACTGTATATTTCAGCTTACCTGCTCTATTAATGGGGCTTATGAAGAGGAAATTGGATTGCGAGTGGATTTTAATCCTGGTGAGAAAGTACTTTCTAACAAAGAAGTTTTGGAAATTTATCGGGCGATTAAACAAATAGTCTTCGGGGCTTTCGCGAACCACCAATGTTGAGCTCATCGCTAAAGTAGGTTTGTTGAAAATGCTACTGCCAAACTCTGGAGCAGCAGATCTTTGGCGTCTTCTTCGAGTAAATCCTCGGCAAATGTTGCAGCGGCAAGTCTTCTGATTCTTGCATGAATTTGGGAATGACTGCTTTTGGCCGATAGCAGTCTGTCAGCAAGGGCCGCTTCCGACCCAAGGCGGACATCGCAGCAACGGTGCCAAGAGTCAGAGAGTCGATGATTTCACTACACTGCTTGGAACTCTTGCATTCTTGACTCTCGCTACCTGCTGGAGTGGTTGAGTATCGACAGAAGGCGTCTGCTGGGGTGTTAAATGAGCGACGTCTTGATAGGAAAGAAGTTATACCTCTTGATCATAGGGTAGAAACCCTCAGGAACAAAATTGGTCAGGTGTGAATGCTCAGGGTGACCTGATTTCGCATATTTCAAGGAGACGTTTCACTGTGAGTGGAGACGCTACGATGAAGTCGAGGTATGTACTCAGGTCTGCATCATTAACCTTTCGAGGGTTTGACCTCACCCTTGAGGAAGTCGATTGCATAGTCGGCGTTGCTGCTGGTCTGTCCGGAGTCCGTGGTGAACCCGTCAACCAGAGCGTGTTAAAGCGTTCATTCGCTAGGTATGCAGTAGACTTTATTGACGACTGTCGGCTGGATGAAATGATCCCGAAACTTTTGGATTATTTGGGTGGTGCCAATCATCTAAGTGAGGCTAAAGAGAAGATTAGCCCTGAGTTTTTCGAGATCAATTTGGTACTGCCGATCAAGGGCTCCGAGGAGCAAGAGGGAGGTTTTTTGTCTCCCTCGACCCTGGCTGAAATTGCTCAGCTAGGTGTCACTCTCTCATTCGAGTTTTTATAACGACAATTTGCGAAACAGAGTCTCCTGATTGACAGCTTCTGGCCGATGTCTGCCCGTGCTGACCGGCAGCTTTTGGCCGATTGTTGCCTGTCACGATCGATCCAGGTTGACACCTTGCACAATCAGTTCGTTGCGTTCTTCTGCTGCTTACTGATCCATCTGACCTGCGAGTGTCCTTCCTGCAATGAAACCGAACGTCATACCCGGCCCGAGGGTGATGCCACCACTGGGGTAGTAACCGTTCATGATGCTGTTCATGTCATTGCCCACGGCGAACAATCCTGGAATCGGAGCTTCTTCGTTGTCCAGTACCCGGGCACAGGCATCAGTCTTCAGTCCGGCGAAAGTACCGAGGCTGCCG
Source organism: Pseudomonas sp. WT-JTC (assembly GCF_056711565.1). Classification (NCBI taxonomy): domain Bacteria; kingdom Pseudomonadati; phylum Pseudomonadota; class Gammaproteobacteria; order Pseudomonadales; family Pseudomonadaceae; genus Pseudomonas; species Pseudomonas sp. WT-JTC. The sequence continues at coordinate 3,613,699 of NZ_CM160042.1, read as the reverse complement.
GGAACCAGCTTCACGGCATAGAAAGGTCCCTGGCGCAGACTGCCAAGGGAGGGGTTGGGACCATGGAGGACTTCCCCCTGGTTTTTGTTGTACAGCGACTCACCGCGCCCAAACTCCGGATCGCAGCCTTTCTCGGCAAACTGATTGAATGTATTGACCGTGGTTTCCAGTTGCGGTGCATCAATCCCGCACTGGCGTGCCAGTCCTGCTAGGGTCGCGTCCTTGAACAGATAGCCCCTGCGAACGTAGGACTCTGTCGGAAATGGAAAGGGTCTGGACCAGCCAAGTCCATAGCGCCGTTGGGCACGGTGGTCGCAGATCAGCCACGACACTGCGGGTTCTGCCGGTCCGCAGGCATCGAACAGTGCACACATATAGTCATGGTAGGAGTCAGCCTCGTTGACGAAGCGTCGACCATCCTGGCGTACCGCGAGAAACCCCGGTTTCGCTCGCTCCATCAAATGTGGAAAACCACTGAAGCCACCGTCCTCCCGCGGCACGCGAGAGACCGGGGCCCACGCAGCGGCATGCAGCAGGTCGGTTGCAATGCGAGCCCCGACGCTTTCACCCAGTCGCAGACCATCACCGGTATTGCCCTTGGGAGCAGCGCTCAAGTGACCGTTGCCATCAGGCGCATGGGCGAAGTGGCGGGCGATACGCTGCCGGTCGTGGGGAAAACCGCCGCAGGCCAGTACCACTCCACGTCGTGCGCGCACGTCGAGCAAGCGTCCGCTGCGCTCGATGCGAGCGCCGACCACACGCCGACCTTCTTGCAGTAATTGATGTACCGGTGTATCGGTCAGCACGCGCACGTTTCGGTCCAGAGCGCTTTTCAGTAGCCGGGCCACCAGTGCATTGCCGTTAACCAGATGCATGCTGCGGCCGTGGCTCATCAGGTCACGGGCATGGCGCAACAGGCGTCTGCCGGTGTACAGCAGCGATGTTGCCGATTGGGTGGCATTGAGAAAATGATTGAGGTCGGCGCCACCGGCAATGCCCATGCCGGCAAGGCTGATGATGTCCAGCGGACGCCGCAGTTTTTTGATCCACGGCCCCAGGCGACGACCATCAAACGGCTGCGCGCAGACCGAGCGGCCGCCTCTGGCGAAGCCTTCGCTGGCGTGAAAGTCAGGCATTTTGCTACCGGAAAAGAACTGGACTTCGGTATGGCGCTGAAAAAAATCGATCATCTTCGGGCCATGCTCGAGGAATGTCTGCATGCGTGGGTCGAGCACATCGCTGTGCAGTTCATGACGCAGGTAGGTTCGCGCTTGTTCGGGTTCTTCAACGATTCCTTCGGCGACGGCCAACGGGTTGCGGGGAATCCACAGCCAACCGCCGGACCAGGCGCTGGTGCCACCCAGCACAGGTTCTTTTTCCACCACAATGACATCGAGACCAAGCTCGGCGCAGGTGACGGCAGTGGCCAGGCCCGAAGCGCCGGAACCAATGACCAGAACATCACAGATAAGAGGATCGTCGTTCATCGACGGCAGGGCGCTCATGGCGACCTCCATAATTTTTTTTCGGCGGGGCTGCCCGCTCCCCGATGGGAGCGGCGCAACGGGAGGGCGGTTACTTCAACGGCGAAAAATCGGTCGGGCGCATCAGGCGCGATTCCAGGGTCTCCACAGCATCGAGCTCCTTGTTCTGTCGGGCGAAGTCCTGCCAGCGTGGATCGGCGGCCATGGCATTGCGTCGGACCATGCGATCGTCGAGGCTGGTGTAGGCCCAGATGTGCACCACCTGATTGACCTCGCCGATTTCAGTGGTGAAGAAACCGACAAGGTTGCCCAGGTGTTCCTGTTGCACGGCCAGCGCCGCGTTTTTGTACAGGTTCAGCCAGTCGCCGAGGCGGGTCGGTTTAATCGTGTAGGTGCGCAGTTCGTAATACATGCGGTTCTCCAGTGCTGGGTTCTTGAGTGGTGCTGCGGTCGAGGCGGGCGGCGATGTCACTGGCTGCGAGGTAGCCGAACGTGATGCCCGGGCCGAGCGTGATACCGGGTCCGGGGTAGGTGCCGTCCATGATTGAATTCATTTCGTTGCCGGCGGCGTACAGGCCGGGGATCGGTGCGCCGCTGCGGTCCAGCACATTGGCCTGGGCATTGGTGAGCAGTCCACGGGCGGAACCGAGGTCGCCGGTAAACAGGCGAATGGCATAAAACGGCGCCTTGTGCAGCGGTTTCAGGCACGGGTTTGGACCGTGCTCCGGGTCCCCCATGTAGCGGTTGTAAGCGTTGCTGCCTTTGCCGAACTGAGAGTCGACACCTTGGGCGGCATCTATGTTGAACTGCGTCAGGGTCTGCTGCAGAGCGGTGGCGTCGATGCCCGTGATGAGGGCCAGTTCGGTGAGGCTGTCTGCGCGCAGCAGATAACCTGCATCGATCAATGCGTTGTTGTCGACCGGTCGCGGGCGGGCCAGGCCCATGCCGTAGCGGTTCAAGGCTTCGCTGTCACAGATCAACCAGCAAGGCGCATTGGCACCGCCGTTGGCGAACATGCCTTCGACGAAGCAGTGGTAGGAATCCGACTCATTGACGAAGCGCCGCCCGGCGCAGTTAACCGCGATCACACCGGGTTTGGCACGGTCGGTTACCAGATGCGGAAAGCGCTCGACGCTGCCGTCGGGCTTGTGCAGGACCGAGACTGGCGCCCAGAAAAAGTTAGCCGAAAGGTTGTCGCCAATGGCGGCGTTAACCGACGCGGCCAGCCGCTGTCCGTCACCGACGTTGGCGGGCGGGGACATGCTCCAGTGATCCGACTCGCTGGCAGGCCGCTGTTGCGCGGCGTGTGTGCCGGCGGCAAAACCACCCATGGCCAACACCACGCCACCCCGGGCGAACACCTTGCGGGTGTGTCCACGCCAAGTGATCTGCACGCCTTTTATCAAACCCTGCTCAATCAACAGCGCCTCGGGCGTCGCTCGCAGCCACACGTCGACGCCGTTGGCGAACGCTGTGGTGGCCAGCCGCGCGATCAAGGCATTGCCCACGGTCAGGCGAGTGCCGCGTGGATGGTTGAGACGGTCGACGGCATAGCGGCCCATCAGTTTAAGGCAGTGCCAGAGAGACTTCAGCGAGCGCTTGAAGCTGAGAAAGTGCTGGATGTCGACACGATTGACCATCATGCCGCCGAACAGCAGCATGCCGTCCGGTGGCCGTTTCAAGTCTTTGAAATGCTCACCGAGCTTGCGCCCGTCGTACTCGTCGATTTCCAGTGCGCGGCCAGCCTGGGTACCACCGGGCAAGTCCGGGTAATAGTCAGGCGACAGCGGCCGCAGGCTGTATTTGAGTTCGCTGTGAGTCTGCAGATAACGCAGGGCTTCGCGGCCGTTGTCGATGAAGGCGTCGACCAACATCGGGTTGTAGCCAGGACCGATCACTTGCTTGAGATAGCGGCGCATCTGCTCGGCGCTCAGGTGATGCCCCGCGGCCCGGGCCTGATCGGTGTCGTGCAGCCAGACCGCGCCGCCGGAGATCGCCGAGGTACCGCCGAAAGCTTCGGTCTTCTCCACCAGCAAGACCTTCAGGCCACGGCAACTGGCGGTCACCGCAGCGGCGAAACCGGCGGCACCGCTGCCAAGGACAATCACGTCGTAGCTAGAGTCAGCACCGACAGTCGGTTGGGTAGTTGTCATGTTCATTGTCTATCGCCTGTCGTGGACAAGGCCGCAGGATCAAATCTGCAGCGGTGTCACGCCCATGAAGTGCCCCAGGTTGCCCAGTTGTGCCACCGCCATTTCCGGTCCGGTCTGGACGGCGCACCCCCGGTTAAGCGCGAAGCTGAGAAACGGCGTGACGGCCGGCGACGTCACGACATCGGCTACCAGCGTCGAGCTTTGCAGCGATTGCATCAGGGCAGGCGACAACGGCATTGGGCCTTCATCGCCGGTGGCGCCCATCCCGACCGGGGAGGCATTGACCACCAGATCGAAGTATTCGAGCGAGGCGGGGTTGGTGCTGATCACCGTCTCGGGAAAAGCACCGCGCAACAGTTCGCCGAGCACCTCGACACGCTCCGCGCTCAAATCACTGATGACCAGATGGCTGATCCCGGCCTGGCACAGCGAATAAGCAATCGCACTGCCGACACCACCGGTACCGATGACCAGCGCCTGTTTGTCTTGCGGGTTGAAACCCTGCTGACGCGCAGCACTGAGAAAGCCTTCGCCATCGACGATATCGCCCACCAGTCGACCATCGGTTTCGCGTCGAATGACGTTGACCGAGCCCAGCACCGCCGAGCGCTCACTGACGCTGTCGAGGCGGCCGGCCAGCAGCTGTTTGTAGGGGACGGTGACCACACAGCCGCGCAGGTTTTGCCAGCCACGCAGGGTCTCGATGAAGTTCTGCAGAGCGGCCGGCGCAAGGTCGATGGCCAGCATGGCCACGTTTTTCTGGTGCTCGGCGAACCAGCGGTTAAAGTTTTCTGGCGATTTCACCTGGGTAACAGGTGAACCGACGATGGCGACCAGTTCAGTCGAACCCTGAATCATGTGATGCTCCCGCTTATTGGCTGTGTTGTAGAGCCGATACTGCTGGCGGGTCGGGTCCTTAACAATCAGGTGCCAAGGCAAATACGTTGATAAACGCATCGCGACTGCGATAATCGCACTATACGTACAACAAAGAATTCCAACCGATGAAGCAGCCCACCATCCATCAACGGGATTTGATTGTCGGCCTGCAAAAGGGCCTGGCGCTGTTGCAGCTGTTTTCCCAGGAGCATCCACGTCTGAGCGTGCCCGATGCGGCGCGCATGACTGGTATGACCCAGAGCGCCGCCCGACGGTTCTTGCTGACGCTGGTGCATGACGATTTCGCGCAGACCGATGGTCGCGAATATTGGCTGACCGCCAAGACCTTGCGTATCGGCCAGGCCTATGTCGATTCGGCAGTATTGCCACGCATGCTGCGGCCGATCGTCGAGCAGGTGGCTCGAACAACTCAAGAGCACGTATCGGTAGGCGTTCGCGATGGTGATGACATCGTGCATATAGTGCGCAGCCGCTACAGCCATATAACGTCGATGTCGATCCGCCCCGGCTCCCGGGTCCCAATGTATTGCACGGGCAGCGGCCGCCTCTGGCTGGCGAGCCTCTCGGCGGATGCGCTCGACACCTATTTCGCCCGCAACCCACCACGGTCCATTACGCCTTACACGCTCACCGATGAAACACAGATCCGCAGCGAAATCGCCTTGACGGCGCAGCGTGGCTACGTGCTGGTGGATCAGGAATACGAAGTGGGTATGCGAGTCTTGAGTGTGCCGCTGATTGATCGGGCAGGGCAGTTGCAGGCGGCCTTGACGCTGACGACGCATGCATCGCGCATGACCATCGAGCAAATGCGCGAGCGTTATCTGTCCGCATTGTACGAAGGTCAGGCATTGCTACGGCCAATCATGACACTCTAAGCACTGGGTCTCAGCATTACCTGCCGACGTTTGTTTGACATTTCCAGAGAGCAATTTTGCGTTGGATTTCTACCATTCATGAAGGGCCGCAATTGGCCGATTCTGTTGAAAAAGTCGGATTTTCAGTTGGCCTGAACTCAGGCACGACCAGCACTGGAGAACCTACTCACCACATTGAGTGGTTTTTCGGCCCTTCGTTGAGCTTTGCCGCTCGGTTATTGGGTTGGTTTTAGGGTTTTTGTTTCGTGCAGACGCACCTATCCCGTGACCGGTGGCCCTTGAGAGGTAAATTTGGCCAGCCGTCGCAGGTTCTGCACCGCAGCGGCCAGAGTGAACTCATCGGTTGCGCCACTCATGCCACGTAGGCGCAGGCGATCCAATTTCAGGATGCGCTTGAGGTGGGCAAACAACATTTCGACCTTTTTACGTTCGTGGCGAGAGCGCACATACGCAGGTGTCGTTGCGATTTGCCGAGCCACATCACGCGCGGCTTCATGGACGCTGCGAGCGATCTTGCGGAACGCAGTGTTCGGGCAGCATTGGGCTTTCATCAGACATTCAACGCAGTCGGCCTGCCGGGATCGGAAGATGATGGTGTTGGCCTTGGTGACGTGTGAACGCTTATTCTTGAAGGCTCGCCATTCGCTGCGCAATGCGTTGCCGGCCGGACAGCGGTATTCCTCAGTCTCTTCATTCCAGTGGAAATCGTTGTTCGAGAAACTGTCGTTCTTGCGCTCGGTTTTGTCCCACACCGGCACATGCGGCTCGATGTCTTTCTCCTCCACCATCCAGGCCAGCATCGGCGCAGTGCCGTACGCGGTATCGCCAATAAGGCGTTCCGGCTTGATGTCGAACTGCGCCTCGACCCGGTCAATCATGATCTTGGTGCTCTCTACCTCGGCCGTGCGATGAGCCGGTGTAGGTTCCACATCCACGATGACACCGTGCTCGGTATCGATCAGATAATTCGTCGAGTAAGCGTAGAACGCTGGGCCGCCTGGAGCAGCGGTCCAGCGAGCCTGAGGATCAGTCAGTGATAAACGCTTCGGTAGCGTTTCGGCCAAAGCCTCTTCATCGAGGGCTTCAAGGTACTCACGCAGGGCGCGGGTGCACAGGGCCGGATCGCTCCAGTTGACCTGTTCATCACCCGGTACGCCGCGCTGCCGACTGGCATCCGCTTTGATGATGCTGGCGTCCACGGCGAAGCCTTCGCCCTTGACCAACCCCGCCTCCATGCAGCGGCGCAGCACCTCATTGAACAACCAGCGAAACAGATCACTGCCCCGAAAGCGGCCGTGTCGGTTCTTGGAAAAGGTCGAGTGATTAGGGACTTCATCTTCAAGGCTCAACCGGCAGAACCAGCGATACGCCAGGTTCAAATGGGCCTCTTCGCACAACCGCCGCTCGGAGCGAATGCCATAGCAATAGCCCACGATCAGCATGCGAATCATCAGTTCAGGATCAATCGACGGACCTCCAATCGGACTATAGAAATCGGCAAGATAATGGCGAAGGTCGCTCAGATCGAGGCACTGATCAATGCTGCGCAGAAGATGATTGGCGGGGATGTGATCTTCAAGGTTGAACGAGTAAAACAGCCGTTCCTGCCCACTTGATAACTGTCCCATCATGCTGCGTGCTTCCCTGCTGGCCGATGCAGTAATTTTGCCGCAGGCCAAATAGGGGAGCTACTTTTTCAACAGAATCGGCCGATAGCTGCCTTTCGCACAAGGCGGCTACACAACTGAAGGCAGGCGCTCGCTGCAAATCCGATTGATGCAAAAAAGCTACTTTCACCACAGGTTGCTCAATCGCAGGGTTTTACGTTTACGATTCACAATCGACCTTTCATTCGATTCTGAAGCAATAAAGGCTGCCTGCTTAACCCCGACTGCTTACACCACTCCAGCGCAGACAGACCAAACCAGCGATGAAACGCACGCGAGAACGTGCTGACATCGGCGTAACCCAGCAGCTGTGCCACTTGAGTCAGGCTAATCGTCGGGACTTGCAGGTAATTGCGTACCAATTGCTGGCGTGTGTCATCCAGCAACCGCTGAAAAGACGTACCTTCTTGAGCCAAGTGGCGTTGCAAGGTCCGCGGGTTGACGGCCATACAGTCGGCCACTCTTTCGATCGTCGCACGACCGCTAGGCAATAGATTGCGCAGCAATTGCCTGACATAGCCAGGCGTCTCGTCAGCTGACAAGCGTTCCATGCCCGACAGATGTTGAGCGATGAGTTGATGCAGGGTTTCGCTGGCGCAATCCAGCGGCTGCGCCAGCACGCAAGCGTCAAACAGTAGTCCGGTGTGCGCTGCAGAGAAGGTCGGCGTGATACCCAACACCTGCCGATAGACGAACTCGTCTGCAAGGGGTGCATGACGGAGCATTACTGCATCGGGCTGCCATTGATCCCCGGCCAAGGTTCGCATCAGTTGCATACCGACACCACACGCCAGTTCTTCTGCTTGAGGCAATCCGTCAATCACCACCCCATCGGTCCGGTAACCAAGCAACGCGACGCCGTCGACCACGTCCAGGTCGATATGCGCCGCGCCGTTGTAGTACGCGAAATTGGCGCGCAGCTCGAGCAAGGCATCACCGATGGTTCGGGTGTTGTGAATCAGGAAAAAAATATCACCGAAGACGTCGATCCCTTGATAGAGCCCAAATTCCAGGCCGAACAACGGGTTATTCGAACGCTGTTGGCACAGCTCCAGCAAGCCGCAATAGTGCTGGAAGGACAGGATATCTTCCGGGCGCTGCAGCGAAGACACAGGCAGAGAAGCCCTACGTAGCATCTGGCTCGGGTCCAGGCCCTGATGGCGGGCGAATTGATCGAATCTCGCCAGGCTGAGTGCACGAATGAACGGATTGGGAGCCATGTCATTTACCGAAGAGTTAGCTGCATTCGCCGTTTCCACTTTTGCGGGCTGATGCCATTCCAGCGAGTGAAAGCCCGGGAAAATGTGCTCAGGTCGGCGTAACCCAACAGGCTTGCCAGTTGCGTCAGGCTGATCGACGAATCGCAGAGGTAACGCGCAGCCATTGCCTGGCGGGTGTCGTCCAGCAGTTCCTGAAATCTTGTGCCTTGTGCCCGAAGATAGCGTTGCAAGGAGCGCGGGCTGATCATCATGTGCTCGGCCATCTGGCTAAGCGTGACCGGGCCATTGGCAAGCTGGTTGCGCAGCAGTTTTTGTACGTAAGACGGCAATTCCTGCAACGTCACGCGGGCCAGCTCATTGATGTGTTGCTGGGCCAATTGCTGACACCTGACGTCAATCGCTCCCAGAGGTATCGCCAGCAGTGACTCATCAAATACCCATGCGTTGACGGGGCAGTCAAAGCGCGGAGGTACACCCAACAGCGCGCGATAGGTACGGCGGTTTTCCGGGGCACAATGGCGCAACATCAGACCTCGCGGCTTCCAGGCCTGCCCCAACAGTTCCCGGAGCAGACAAGCAGCAATTGCCATCGCCAACTCCACCGTCTGGCGTACCGAGATCACCGCTCCCTCGGTGATTTCATACAGGAGCAGGGCGTTGCCAGCCTGACGTTCAAGGCGCACTTGCGCGCCGTCGCTATGAACATGGAAATAGCGAGTTAGTAGATTCAGCGCTTCGCCCACGTTGCCGGAACAGCGCATGGCGTAGAGCAGGGTGTCGAGACTTTGCGTGCCCTGGCGTAAGCCGAACTGCAAGCCGAACAAGGGATTGTTCGAACGCATCGCACACAACTCGATCAAGGCATTGAACTGGGCGCCGGAAAGTTGCGCATCCAGCAGGTCTACAGGCAGATGAACCTCAGCCAGCGCCGAATCCGGATCGATGCCCTGACTGACAGCGAACTCCTTGAACCCTAACAGAGCAGTACCACGGACAGTGGACATCATCTCGATCCCCCGAATGAAGCACAGCCTGTGGCCAAGGGAGCACTGGCACGATTTGCAAAATCTCTGGCGCGATCTGCAAAGCTTTCACCCTGGTCCCGAGACCAGACTTGAACCACCAATAACAAAAGACCTGCGTTCGGCTCAAGGCTGGACGATGGAGGTATTCGATGCGTCGGTTCCTGTTCGCTTTCCTGGTGGTCGCGCTGATTTCGGGTGCGCTTTATTTTCAGACTCGGCCCGCTAACCACACTGTTGTTTATCATTCCAATCACCCACCGGTTGCCAGCATCAGCGATGCCTTCACGCATTTCTGAGGACTAAAGCGTTCTTTCCTGTACAGACGTGTGCTTGCGGAGCTCGCCGCCAGACAGGGCTCCATACAGGAACATCTGCTCAAGCGTTCGTGCCGAATCAGCATTGGCGGCACGCCCGCGCTGTTCGGCATCCACCAGGCCGTAGACCAGAGTGATGAACAGCTCGGTAAAAATGGCCGCGGTGATGTCGATGCGAAACAACCCTTTTTGCTGGCCTCGCAGGAAGAATCCATCCAGCGCCTCCAGGTAAAACTGCCAGCGTGTGTCACCCCGCTCGAAGTCAAGGAAATCAGGGCGGTATTGCGCCATCAGAAAGGCCAGCAACTCGCGATGGGCGAGGTGTTCCCGGATCAGTCGACGCAGTGCGTCCAGTGGTTCCAGATGCTGTAGGCCGGCGCTCTTGATAATCAAATTGAGCGTGCCCTCGGCGTATTCCTCCAGTCGTTGCCCCAGGTTTTCCCGTGTTCCGCAGTAGCGGTGCAGGGTCGCCTTGCTCACGCCTGCCAATTGCGCCAGCTCCTTCATCGTCGCTCGCGGCCGGCTGACGACGGCCACGGTAAGCGTCTTGAGCAGGTGTTCATCATGGGAAATCGGGTTCATCACCAAGCCTCAAGCGACGTTCATAGAAGGTTCATTATCTTCTCAAATGAGACTTATTTGACTCATTAGGGTTTCGAAAGTAGCATTCGCACCAAATTCAATCAAGCCTCGGGTGAGTTATGGGCAATTTGCGTGCAGTAGGGATGGCGGGCTCGCTGGCGGCAGCCATTGTGCTGGCCGGATGTGGGCCGGCGAATGAACAAGCGAGCATGGCCGAAGTGGCGCGCCCGGTAGAAGTTTTGGCGGTGAAGACTGAGCCTTTGGCGCTGACTACGGAGCTGCCGGGAAGGGTCGAACCGATGCGGGTCGCAGAGGTGCGCGCACGGGTACCCGGCATCGTGATGCAAAAACGCTTTGAAGAAGGTGCTGACGTTAAAGCCGGCGACCTGCTGTTTCAGATCGACCCAGCACCGCTCAAAGCTGCTTTATCGCGCGCCGAAGGTGAGTTGGCCCGCACCCAGTCCGTCGTGCTTGAGGCTCAGGCGAGGGTCAAACGCTATGAGCCGCTGGTGAAGATCGAGGCGGTCAGCCAACAGGATTTCGACAGTGCCACGGCAGACCTGCGCAGCGCTCAGGCGGCAACCCGTTCGGCCCAGGCCGATCTGCAAAGCGCCCGGCTGAACCTCGATTATGCCTCGGTGACTGCGCCGATTTCCGGCCGCGTCGGCCGTGCGCTGGTAACCGAAGGCGCGCTGGTCGGCCAGGGTGAAGCGACGTTGATGGCGCGAATTCAGCAACTTGATCCGGTCTATGTCGATTTCACCCAGTCGGCCGCTGATGCACTGCGTCTGCGCGAATCGCTCAAGGGAGGAAAACTCTCCGCCGACGACAACAAGGCGCTGTCGATTCAGGTCGACGGCACCGCTTACGAGCGCCAGGGCGCGCTGATGTTTACCGATGTCGCGGTAGATCGTGGCACTGGCCAGGTGTCGTTGCGCGGCAAGTTTGCCAATACCGACGGTGTCCTGTTACCGGGCATGTTTGTGCGTGTACGCACACCACAAGGCACTGACAACCAGGCCATTCTCGTACCGCAACGCTCGGTGCAACGCGGCAGCGATGGCGCCGCCCAGGTGATGGTGGTCGGCGCAGACGACCGGGTCGAATCACGCAATGTAGTCACCGGTGGCATGCAGGGTTCGCGCTGGCAGATCAGTGAGGGATTGAAGGCGGGCGATCAGGTGATTGTCGGCGGATTTGCCGGCCTGCAACCTGGAGTCAAGGTCGCACCTGGTCAGACCCACGCCCACGCCCAGGCTCAGTCGCCTGAGTCGAAACAGTAAGGGCGCAGTCGCCGCGAGGATTTTCCGATGTCTCAGTTTTTCATCAAACGCCCGAACTTTGCTTGGGTGGTGGCGTTGTTCATCTCCCTGGCCGGCCTGCTGGTCATCCCAATGCTGCCGGTGGCGCAGTATCCCAACGTTGCGCCGCCGCAGATCAAGGTGACGGCGACCTATCCCGGCGCCTCGGCGAAAGTGCTGGTGGACTCGGTCACCAGTGTGATCGAGGAGTCGCTCAATGGTGCCAAGGACCTGCTCTATTTCGAGTCGACCAACAACTCCAACGGCATTGCCGAGATTGTGGTCACCTTCCAGCCCGGCACTGATCCGCAGCTCGCCCAGGTTGACGTGCAAAACCGCCTGAAAAAGGCTGAAGCACGCATGCCACCAGCCGTGCTCACCCAAGGGCTGGAGGTGGAGCAGACCAGCGCCGGTTTCCTGCTGATCTATGCGCTCAACTACAAGGAAGGCACCCAGCACAGTGATACGACCGCTCTGGGTGACTATGCCGCGCGCAACATCAACAACGAACTGCGCCGGGTGCCGGGCGTCGGCAAGCTGCAATTCTTCTCCTCTGAAGCGGCCATGCGCGTCTGGATCGACCCGCAGAAACTGGTGGGTTACGGGCTGTCCATCGACGACGTGAGCACAGCCATCCGCGGGCAGAACGTGCAGGTGCCGGCCGGCAGCTTCGGCAGTACACCGACCAGCAGCCAGCAGGAGCTGACTGCCACGCTGGCGGTGAAAGGTACTCTGGATAATCCGGACGAATTCGCACGCATCGTTCTGCGCGCCAACGAGGACGGCTCGACGGTCAAACTGGCGGATGTCGCCCGCGTGGAAGTCGGCCAAGAGAGTTACAACTTCAACTCGCGTCTGAACGGCAGACCGGCGGTAGCGGCGGCGATCCAGTTATCCCCCGGTGCCAACGCGATCCAGACCGCGACGGCAGTCAAGGAGCGCCTGGCCGAACTGTCGGCGTACTTCCCGGACGATGTGGAATATTCCGTGCCCTACGACACTTCGCGTTTCGTCGATGTCGCTATCGAGAAGGTGATCCATACCTTGATCGAGGCGATGGTGCTGGTATTCCTAGTGATGTTCCTGTTCCTGCAGAACATCCGCTACACGTTGATCCCGTCGATTGTGGTACCGGTGTGTCTGCTGGGCACGCTGCTGCTGATGTACCTGCTGGGCTTCTCGGTGAACATGATGACAATGTTCGGCATGGTGCTCGCGATCGGCATTCTGGTGGATGACGCCATCGTAGTGGTGGAGAACGTTGAACGGATCATGGCTGAGGAGGGGCTGTCACCGGTTGACGCCACAGTCAAAGCGATGGGGCAGGTTTCGGGAGCGATCATCGGTATCACCCTGGTGCTGTCGGCGGTGTTCATGCCATTGGCGTTTATGTCCGGCTCGGTGGGTGTGATCTACCAGCAGTTCTCGGTGTCGCTGGCGGTGTCGATTCTGTTCTCGGGCTTCCTGGCGCTGACGTTCACTCCGGCGCTGTGCGCCACACTGCTCAAGCCGATTCCACAAGGACACCATGAGAAACGCGGGTTCTTTGGCGCCTTCAACCATGGCTTCGCCCGGCTCACCGAGCGTTACTCGATTCTGAACAAGGGGCTGGTATCGCGTGCCGGCCGGATGATGTTGGTGTACGTGGGCATTATCGCGATGCTCGGTTACTTCTATCTGCGCTTGCCGGAGTCGTTTGTGCCCGTGGAGGACCAGGGGTACATGATCGTCGACGTCCAGTTGCCACCGGGCGCGACCCGTACCCGTACCGAAGCCACCGGTGAACAACTGGAGCGGTTTCTCGCCTCCCGTGACGCGGTCCAGTCGACGTTCCTGGTATCGGGCTTCAGCTTTTCCGGGATGGGCGATAACGCGGCGCTGGCATTTCCGGTGTTCAAGGACTGGTCGCTGCGTGGCGAAGATCAATCGGCCATGGCGGAAGTCACGGCGCTGAACGAGCAATTTGCCGTGACCAATGACGGCGCAGTGATGGCTGTGCCTCCGCCACCGATTGATGGCCTGGGCAACTCCGGTGGTTTTGCACTGCGCCTGCAGGATCGCGCCGGCCTGGGCCGGGAAGCATTGATCGCAGCCCGCGACCAGTTGCTCGGGCAGGCCAACGGCAACCCGAAAATCCTCTACGCAATGATGGAAGGCCTGGCCGAGTCGCCGCAATTGCGGGTGGAGATCGACCGTGACAAGGCCCGTACCCTGGGCGTGAGTTTCGAGTCGATCAGCAGTGCATTGTCAGCCGCGTTCGGATCGGAGGTGATCAACGACTTCACCAACGCGGGCCGTCAGCAGCGTGTGGTAGTGCAGGCCGAGCAGGGCGACCGGATGACCCCGGAAAGTGTGCTCAAACTGTACGTGCACAACAGCGCGGGCAATCTGGTGCCGTTCAGCGCCTTCGTCACCACCCATTGGGAAGAAGGCCCGGTGCAACTGGTGCGCTACAACGGTTATCCGTCGATCCGGATCGTCGGTGACGCCGGGCCGGGATACAGCACCGGTGAAGCCATGGCGGAAATCGAGCGAATCGCAGCGCAATTGCCGGCGGGTTTCAGCTACGAGTGGAGCGGCCTGTCGTATCAGGAAAAGGTCTCCAGCGGTCAGGCGACGCAACTGTTCGCACTCGCGATCCTCGTGGTGTTCCTGTTGCTGGTCGCGCTTTATGAGAGCTGGGCAATTCCCCTGACCGTGATGCTGATCGTGCCGATCGGTGCCATCGGTGCGGTACTCGCGGTAATGGTCGCCGGCATGCCCAACGACGTGTATTTCAAGGTGGGGCTGATCACCATCATCGGTCTGGCGGCGAAGAACGCGATCCTCATCGTCGAGTTCGCCAAAGAGCTATGGGAGAAAGGTTATAGCCTGCGCGACGCAGCCATCGAGGCCGCACGCCTGCGCTTTCGGCCGATTGTCATGACTTCCATGGCTTTCATCCTCGGCGTCGTGCCGCTGGCGATGGCAACTGGGGCAGGGGCTGCGAGTCAGCGTGCAATCGGTACCGGGGTGATCGGCGGCATGCTCAGCGCAACTTTGCTGGGTGTGCTGTTCGTACCGATCTGTTTTGTCTGGGTGCTGTCGATGCTGCGCAGTAAACCGGCATCCATTGAACAACCCGCTTTGACTCAGGAGTGACTCATGCGTATTTCAGCTTTTTCTACGCTGGTGATCGCCATGTTGCTGGGCGGTTGCTCGTTGGCGCCCACTTATGAGCGGCCGTTTGCCCCGGTTGCGGATAACTGGGCGGGTGAGCAGACGAAGCAAGGCAGTCCGATCAACCAACTGGTGTGGCAGACGTTTATCGTCGATCCCGACCTGCGCCGCCTGGTGGGGATCGCTCTGGACAACAACCGCTCACTGCGCCAGACGCTTCTGGATATCGAGCAGGCCCGGGCGCAATACCGCATCCAGCGAGCCGACCGGGTACCGGGGTTGAATGCCAACGCAGCGGGCAATCGCCAGCGCTTGCCGGCGGATCTGGCCGACAACGGCCGGCCGGGCGTTACCAGCGACTATCAGGTCGGCCTGTCGCTGCCTGAATACGAGCTGGATCTGTTCGGCCGGGTGAAGAGCCTCAGTGACTCCGCGTTGCAAGAATACTTGGCCACCGAAGAAGCCGCCCGCGCCGCGCAGATCGCCCTGATCGCCGAAGTCAGCCAGGCCTATCTGGTTCACGATGGCGCCCAGCGTCGTCTGGATCTGACCCAGCAGACCCTGATCAGCCGCGAGTACTCGTTCGCGCTGATCAGCCAGCGCCGTTCAAACGGCACGGCGACTGCACTGGACTACCAGGAAGCGTTGGGGTTAGTGGAGCAATCGCGAGCAGAACAGGAAAACAATCTGCGTCAGAAACAGCAGGCCTTTAACGCGCTGGTACTGTTGCTCGGCACCAAAGACGCGGCGAAGTCGATTCCCGAACGGCTGCAGAAGGAACCGATGCTGGTTCAGGACATCGCACCCGACACCACGTCGACGCTGATCGAGCGCCGACCGGACATTCTTGCCGCTGAGCATCGACTGCAGGCGCGCAATGCCGACATTGGCGCTGCACGTGCGGCGTTCTTTCCGCGTATCAGTCTGACGGGCAGCTTCGGCACTTCCAGCGCGCAAATGTCCGGCTTGTTCGACGGTGGCTCTCGGTCCTGGAGTTTTGTGCCGAACCTGTCGCTGCCGTTGTTCGATGCCGGCCGCAACAGTGCAGGGCTGAGTCTGGCCGAAGCCCGCAAGGACTCTGCGGTGGCGGCGTATGAGGGCACGATTCAGAAGGCGTTTCGCGAGGTCGCCGATGCACTGGCCGCTACCGACACCTTGCGCCGGGAAGAAGCCGCCCGACGCGCGCTGGCCAATACCAGCAGCGAGACGCTGAAGCTGGCCAAGGCCCGTTATGAAGGTGGCATTGACAGTCACCTGCGTTACCTCGATGCCCAGCGCACCAGCTTCGTCAACGAGACAGCATTCATTGAGGTCAGCACTCAGCGACAGATTGCCTTGGTCGATCTGTTCCGCTCGCTGGGCGGGGGATGGTCATCGCAAGTAAAGGCCAGATAGGAACCTGGCAGCGCTCCTTGGGTTGGTGCATCCAACCTGTTTTTTAGCCCCGTGGACCGTCAGGTTGCGGGGCTCTTTTTTGGGAGGAGCGAGGGGGGATTATTGGGGACGTACTACGCTGGCAGCGCCATGCAAGAACATCTGCTCCATTACATTGGCTGAGTTGGCACTGGCCGCGCGCCCACGGCGCTCCGCATCGACCATGCCGAAGATCATGGTCAGGAACAGTTCCGTGAAGACTGCTGCGGTGACATCGATGCGGAAGGCACCCAATTGTTGGCCGCGCAGAAAGAAAGCATCAAGGGCATCGGCATAAGACTGCCAACGGTCCCCCTCACCATTTACGGGGAAGGTGTCGGGGCGATATTGAAAGAGCAGGAAAACCAGCATTTCACGATGCGCCAAATGCTCATTGATCAGACTACGCAGCGCCTGCACCGGCTCGCTGTGCAACAGGTCGGTCGTGGTGGTGATCTGGTTCAGCACCGTCTCACCGTGGCTTTCCATCATCTGCACCAGGTTGTCACGGGTGCCGCAAAAGCGATGCAGCGTAGCCTTGCTCACGCCAGCAGCTTCAGCCAGTTCCTTGAGCGTCGCCCGCGGGCGATCAACGATCGCCAGGGCCAGCGCCTTGATGAGTCTTTCGTCTTGCGGAGTCAGGGACATCAGTCGGTCTCGGATCGAATTTCAACGCCGGGAATTGTGCAGGAAAAGCTCATCACTGCAACGAAAAACACAGAGCATGAGCAAATTACTTCATCTGAGACATTATTTGCTCAGGTCTCGGCTTTCAAATTTGGCCAGGTTCTGAGGCGTTTGAATGTCATGAACTGCAAAATACATGGCGTGATCTGCCAAGCTTTTGCATCGGCCGTTATCCAGAATCGAAACCCTCAATAACAAAAGACACTGCATTTGGCTCCCGCCAAATGACGGAGGTTTCCGATGCGCCGATTCCTGCTCTCCTGCCTGACTGTAACCATGACCGCGATACTGGTTTCGGGGGCTATCTACGCCGTTGGATCAGCGGTTTCGAGTCGCGTCTCCAACGCTCACCCGAATTATCCAATCATCAGCATCGAAGAAGTCTTCAGGCATTTTTGACGAACCGCGGCCAACGAGCGTACTCCCGCGCGCCCGGCGTAAAAGCAGTCGTGCAGCAACATAAGGATCCCCCAATGAGCGACCTCATCCACTATCGTCTCGAAGACGGTCTGGCCCTGATAGGCCTGGCCTGTCCACCGGTAAATGCACTCGGCCAGCCTCTGCGCGCCGCTATTATCAACGCTTGCGAGCGCGCAGCCGCGGACGATAGGGTGGAGGCCATCATTCTCTACGGCGAGCACGGGATGTTTAGTGCAGGCGCCGATATCACCGAATTCGGCACCGATGCCTCCTTCGCCGAGCCGGACTTGCCCAGCACGCTGGTTCGCTTGACCCAGATCCACAAACCTCTGGTTGCCGCTATAGGCAAGCTGGCCCTGGGGGGCGGCCTGGAGCTGGCTCTGGCCTGTGGATACCGGATTGGTGAGCCAGGCACTCGAGTGGGCTTATCGGAAATAAACCTGGGCCTGTTGCCAGGCGCTGGCGGGACCCAACGCCTGCCAAGGCTGATCGGCGCTGAATCGGCGCTGAATCTGATTCTTTCAGGTCAACAGATCGACTCCGAACGCGCTCGCATGCTGGGCATCCTCGACCGCATAGCTACCGGCGCCGAGCAACTGCTGGATGAGGCGCGCGCTTATGCTGACGAACTGATCGACTGCTGCGCCCCGGCGCGGCCGGCAGAGGCTTGGCCGGAACCGGCCGAAGACCTGCCGGGTGATTTCCTCGCCCGCTACCGCGCCGAGCATGAACCTCGCTGGAAAAGCCGTTTGGCCCCGCGCCTGGTGCTTTCTGCGCTGGAAGCGGCCTGCCTGCTGCCGCTGGAGGAGGGGCTCGCCCGAGAACTGGCGTTGTTCAAGCAGGCCGAAGCTTCCCGCCAGTCCGAGGCGCTGCGCCATGTGTTCTTCGCTGAGCGCGAGGCCGGACGCATTCCAGGTATTGGGGCGGACATTGCGCTGCGCAAGATCGATAAGGTCGCGGTAATCGGAGCCGGCACCATGGGCGGTGGTATCGCCATGAACTTCGCCAATGCCGGTATCCCTGTAGCGCTGCTTGAGCTCAAGGGGGAGGCGCTGGACAACGGCCTGATGCAGATCCGCAAAAACTACGAGATCAGCGTCAAGCGCGGAAAGATGACCGCCGAACAACTGGAGCAGCGCATGGACCTGCTATTCGGCACCCTTGACTACAACGATTTGGCCGATGCCGACTTGGTGATCGAAGCGGTGTTCGAGCAGATGGAAATCAAGCAGCAGGTATTCCGCACCCTTGAAAAGGTGTGTAAGCCAGGTGCCATCCTCGCCACCAACACCTCGTCACTCGATGTCGACGCCATTGCGGCCACCGTCTCCCGCCCGCAGGACGTGATCGGTCTGCACTTCTTCAGTCCAGCCAATGTCATGCGCCTGCTGGAAGTAGTACGCGGCAAGGCCACCGCACCGGATGTACTGGCAACCACCATGAAGATCGCCAAGCATATCGGTAAGCTCCCGGTGCTCTCCGGCGTCTGCTTTGGCTTCATCGGCAACCGCATGCTCGAGCCTTATTCCCGCGAAGCCCATCGCCTGGTGTTGGAGGGGGCGACACCGGCACAGGTAGACGGTGTGCTCACCGGCCTGGACCTGAATATGGGCATATTCAGCATGCTGGACCTTGCCGGTATCGATGTGAGTTTCCTGATACGCGATTCGAATCGGGCCGCCATTGCCCATGACGAAAGTTACTGCCGTCTTGGAGAGGAACTCTATGCCCTGGGGCGATACGGCCAGAAAACCGGGCGAGGCTTCTACCTTTATGAGGGCCGCAACTGTAAGGAGGACGACGAGGTGTTGGTGCTGGCGGAGCGCCTTGCCGACGAGCTGGAAGTCCCCCGACGCTCCATCGACGATCAGGAAATCCATGATCGTTGCATGTTCATGCTGATCAACGAAGGTATCCAGTTGCTGGACGAAGGCATCGCTCTGCGCGCCAGCGACATCGATCTGGTCTGGATCAACGGCTACGGATTTCCGGCTCATCTCGGCGGCCCGATGCATTATGCCGAGCAGTTGGGACTGGACAAGGTGCTGGCTGGTATTGAGCACTATCGTCACGTACTCGGCGAGTACGGTGAGATGTGGTTCCAGCCGGCACCGTTGCTGGAGCGCCTGGTCGCTGCTGGCAATACCCGCATCGAAATCATCTGAAATTCCCTCTCGCTCCGGGAGCAGGACGAGTCATGAGGGCGACCACGCATCTCCCTTATCCTGGCCCTCTCTCAGAGGGAGAGGGAACCCAATATGCATACAAGGCACCACCATGAAAAAAACCGTAATTCACTCCACTGCCCACACACTGATTACCCAGGCCGCTTGTGGCGCGGTCAATGGTGCCATGTCACAGCGTTGGGCCAGCCAGTTTACTCTGTACGTCATCTGCATCGCAGTCGAGGTGTATTGATGGATCGCGACTTCGCCCAGCGCTTCTCCTTAGCCGGCCGAACGGTGTTGATCACTGGCGCCTCCAGCGGCATTGGCGCGCACTTGTCGCGGATCGCCGCTCGCGCTGGCGCCCGCGTCGTGCTCGCTGCGCGGCGCGTCGAGCGGCTCGAACAAATTGCCAAGGACATCGAGTGGGAGAGTGGCCAGGCGCTGACGGTCGCTCTCGACGTCACAGACCGGGCCAGCGTCGAGTCGGCCTTCGACACCGCCGAAGCGCACTTCGGGGTAGTCGACGTTGTGCTCAACAATGCCGGCATCGGCAATGGCCAGCGGCCGCTGGAAATCGGTGAGGAAGATTGGCGTGCAATGCTGGCGACCAACCTCGACGGTGTCTGGCGCGTTGCTCAGGTCGCAGCGCAGCGGCTGGTTAAAGCAGGACGTAGCGGCAGCATCGTCAATATTGCCTCGATACTGGGGCTACGAGTCGGCACCGGCTATAGCCATTACTGCGCCGCCAAAGCAGGCGTGGTGCAACTGACCAAGTCGCTGGCGCTGGAGCTCGCGCGCCACAAGATTCGCGTCAATGCCATAGCCCCGGGCTACTTCAAGACGGAAATGAATGAAGCTTTTTTCGATAGTGACAAGGGCATCAACTACATACATGAGCTGATTCCCATGCGCCGATTAGGCGAACTCCACGAGCTGGAAGGGCCGTTTCTTCTACTCGCCAGCGATGCCGGTGCGTTCATGAACGGTAGCGTTCTGGCAGTGGATGGAGGTCAATTGGTCAGTAGCTTGTAAGCAAGTTCGATGACAAGGCTTGTGCTCAGACAGAGTCGCCAGATGCAACCATGATCTGGTGAGCACTGACTTGCCATACTTCACCGGTATCTCCAACAGCTATATCCGCCACAGCTCAACAAATCACTCAGGCCCCGGCGATCACCCACCGGGGTACAGCTTGATGATCGTCAGGTAGATACGGATTGAAATGTTCAGCGGCTGGCCACTAATAGCGCCACAGCTTCGCAGGCCGTTTCAGTTTCTGCCTCCAGCCGTGCCAAGTCTCCATGAGCGGACCAGGCGATGATCAGACCATCTACAAGGTGAACCAACAGTCGACTTGTGGCCTTCAAGAAGGTCTTGTCGAATTGTGCACCGATGGCTTTTTCCATGGCCTGTTCCGTTGCTTCTATTGCTACCGCGTAGATCCTGGTCGCCATCTCGGGGTTGTTGCGCATGGCCCAGAAGAAAAGCTCGGTTTGTGCCTTGGCTATGTCGGGGTTGGTGGAGAACCACGTGACTAATTGACGAAGCATTTCCGCTGTCGTTTCGGCTGCGGTAGTCCCCGCAGGAACGTTCGTCAGGGCCTGGTGTGGCAAGTTGAAAAGAGACTCATAGACCGCATAGAGGAGGTCGTCTTTTGTATGAAACACGTAGTGCAGCGACGCGAGAGGGCAGCCTGCGGCAGCGGCGATACGTCGAGTCGTTGCATTGGCAACCCCATGTTCAGCAATCACTTTGACAGTGGCTTCCACGAAGTCCTGTCTACGTAATTCAGCGCCCACTCTGGCCATAGTCAAGCAATCTCCATTGTTCCTGCTGTAGCGCCTGCCTGGGCTTCGGCGTCAACGCCGGCGGATGCTACAGCATGACTGGTCTGCGAGTCATGAGCCGATGTGGATCGGCGCATGGGTTTTTATTGCCAATGGCATACATGAATAGCTCATTCCAATGCGGGGATAATACGTAACGATTGTTTCGTAAATTCCCAGATTGGTGCGGCCTGCTGACACAAGCTGGTGCGCACGTGAGTGAGCAGCTGTTGCCTGGCAGATTGATATAACTTCTAACACATTGATAACTAAGCTAATTAACTTCATTTCCATGATTTGGCATGTGGTTTGCTATGTGGTCAATTGACTTGGTCAAGTGATCAAGTCAGTTGATTAGAGAGTGTGGCACAGCCCGAGTCTTCCCTCCAGGAAGGCCGCGCCGCCGGTTACAGCCCCATGAGGATCTTCCAATGAATGAAGTTATTGCGCGTCCATGCGCCGGCATCTCCACCAGAAGTGGAGTCAGGCATCTGATCGCGGCATTGGCAGCATTGGCTGCTATTGGCACGGTTCAAGCTGCACAGAAGGATCCTGCGCTACTCGGTACGAAGCTAACGCCGCTGGGAGGGGAGGTCGCGGCAAGTGCCGATGGGGTCATCCCGGCCTGGACTCCGCCCGGTCCGCAGGGCGGTGGCTGGACTTACGGCCAGGTGCGTGGTCAATCCTGGAAATTCAAGAACGACAAGCCGCTTTTCAGTATCGACTCCAACAATGTCTCGCAATATGCGAACAAGCTTTCACCCGGCCAGGTGGAACTGTTCAAGAAAATCCCGGGCTATCGCATGGATGTGTATCCGACCCGTCGTAGCTGCGGTGTGCCCGACTTCGTCGCTGATAACACCAGGAAGAACGTCGGATTCGCCACATTGGATGCCGATGGTCTGGCCCTGAAAGAAGCTTACGTACCCGGTATTCCATTCCCTATGCCGAGCACCGGTGCCGAGGTGATGTGGAACATGAAAATGCGCTACCGCGGCGTTGGTTTCGATATGTCCAAGACCGTTTCCGGGATATCGCCGCGCAAGGGGGGGAACGACTGGCTGCGCACTTCGACGGACTGGTTCATGTATACCCCATGGGGAGAAAAGGGCAGTGCGTTGTTCTCTTCCTTCGATCGCCTGGAGGTCGCCACTTATTTCTCCTATTTGGATCCTGCTGCCCTTGCCGGGCAGGCCGGTGTGGTGACTACCAAGGCTGGCGAACAGGCGACCACGTTCTATTACTTCCCCGGCCAGCGTCGTGTGCGTCGCATGCCCGCCTACTCCTACGACTCTCCGCAAATTGGTCTCGATAATCAGTACACCATCGATGAGTCGAACGTGTTCTTCGGGCCGATGGACCGCTTCGACTGGAAGCTGGTCGGCAAGCAGGAGTTGTTGGTGCCCTACAACGCCTTCGGGGCCTATGACGCCTCTGCCAACATTGAGAATGTGGCCAAGCATGATTACATCGCGCCCGAATCACGCCGCTATGAATTGCATCGTGTCTGGGTTGTCGAGGCCACGGTTCGCCAGGGCATGCGCCACCAGGCTCCGAAGCGACTCTTCTACATCGATGAAGATAGCTGGAACGCTCTGATGGCTGTCGACTACGACAAGCAAGGGCAAATCTGGAAGGTTCGCGAAGGCTATACGATCCCTGTCTACGAGACAGGCACCTGCGATATGGAGGCACAAGCGCAGTACAACCTGGTTGACGGTCGCTACCTGTACGACATGACGTCTGTCGGAGTGGGCAAGAACGATCACCGCTGGCTCACCGAGAGTACCGGCAACCCCCGCCTGAAGCGTGACTTCTACACCTCCGACAACTTGCGTGCCATCAGTGAACGCTGAAAAGCGATCGATCGAGAGCCATCATGAAAAAAATAATCACAAAAACATCAGGCCTTGTCATCGCGTGTGCAACCCCTTTGGCAATGGCGTTCACGTTTGAAACCGAGAACATCCACGGTTCGTTCGATTCCACCATCGCCGTGGGCATGGGCCTGCGCACCGAATCGCAATCTTGCAATCTGATCAACACCGGCGCTACCGGACACAACCCGCCCAGTGGTTGCCTGGCACAAACCTCAGGCATTGGTGATCAGGGCGACTTGAACTACGACAAGGGTGACCTGTTCACCAACTACATCAAGGGCTCCCATGAGTTGCTGCTGAAGTTACCGGAGGACTTCGCCTTCATGGCGCGTGGGAGCTGGATCCGTGACTTCGCCGCCACCGATACCACCGGCGCCCTGTCTTTCAACACACCTCCGGGCGTTGGCAGCGACGGTCTTACCAATGATGCGCGTGACGACCTCGAATTCAAGGCTCGCCTGCTCGACCTGTGGGTGAGCAAGAGCTTCGATGTCGGCGATCAGCGCGTCCGGGCTCGCTTGGGTAACCAGGTGATCAACTGGGGCGAAAGCCTGTTCGTGGTAGGTGGCATCAACAACACCAACGCTTACGATTACCAGGCCCTCGCGCGTCCTGGTGTCCAGCTCAAGGAAGCCGTGCTGCCGGCCCCGATGCTAAGCCTCGCTTCGGGTCTGGGTTCGGGCCTGAACATTGAGGCCTACTATCAGTTCGGCTGGAACAAGAGCGAGTTGCCACCCGTTGGCAGTTACTGGTCGACTACTCACGGGCTCGGTGAGGGCATGCAGTCCTACGGCTTCGACGATAAGCATGCGCGGGATAGCGGACAGTGGGGCATCTCGCTGCGTTGGCAACCGGATGACACCGATCTCAATCTCGGCCTTTACGTGATGCGCTATCACGAAAAACTCCCGTCGCTGACGGTGCAGGTGCTCGATCCGGAGACCTTCGCCCTTTCGCAAAAGTGGGTATATCCGGAAGACCGTATGCTCTATGGCATCAGCGCCAACATGCCGATTGGCGACTGGGCTGTCGGCACGGAGTTGTCCTACCGCCCCAAGGATGCGGTGCCACTCAACCCTGTTCTCGATCTCTGTGCGAACAATGGTGGCAAATGCTGGGACGACCAGAAAAAATTCCAGTGGCACCTGACCGGCCTATACAGCCTGACACCTTCCAACTCCCCCAGATTGCTTGACTTCACCGGCGCCAGCACGGGCACCCTGCTGTCTGAATTGGTGGTCGTGAAGTATCCCGATCTGCATGACAGCGTCAACGGTGAGCTGATTTCCGCGGGTTTGAACACCTGGCAGCTGGATCCATCGACGCCGCCGACGGCCAAGGGCGACAAAACCTCATCGGGCGTCAATGTGGATTTCAGTCTCACCTATGACGGGACGTTACTTCCGGGTTGGCAGGTCACGCCAGGGATCTTCTATTCGCGCTCGCTGGGCGGACGGACACCCAATCTGTCTGCAACCTTTACCGAAGGTGCCAGCAGCATGAACCTGTATCTGAACTTCGTGCGTAACCCCGCGAGTTGGCAGGTCTCTTTCAACTACGCGAAATTCATGGGGGGCGATACCCCCTACGATCAATTGTTGGGTGATCGCGACTATGTCGGTTTCGTGATTTCGCGCACTCTGTGAGGCATGTCGTGAATACTTCTGTAAAAGTGCCCGTCAAACGGGGGCGTGGCGTGCTGCCTCGCATCGAAAACTGGCTGTTTGGGCATCGCCGGCTAGTACTGGCGAGTCTGGTCATCTTCACTCTGATCATGGCCTGGTTTGCTGTTCAGTTGCGTATGGATGCCGGCTTTGAAAAGCAGCTGCCCATCGGCCATGAATATGTAGAAACGTTCGAGGCGTACCGCAATGACCTGTTGGGGGCGAATCGCCTAACCATCGTGGTCAAGGCTCGCGCAGGCAAGATCTGGAGCGAGACGGCTCTCAAGCGTCTATATGACGTCACTCAGGCAGTCATCTTTCTACCCAATGTTTCGCGTAGCAGCGTGCGTTCGTTGTGGACGCCGAACGCTTTCGTCAACGAGATAACCGAGGAGGGCTTCCGTGCAGATCCACTTGTACCGGGTACGGTAACCCCCGAACGCCTCGATGATGAAACCATTGCCAGGATCGCCGATTCGACGGCTCAGGGGGGCTTTATCGGCACGTTGGTCTCGCGGGATCAGAGCAGCGCGATGATCACCGTCGAACTCAATGAGTTTGACGCCACTGGCGCGCGCCTGGACTATGTGGCTTACAACCAGGTCCTGGAAAAACAAATTCGTCAGCAGTTCGAGGACGGTGATTTCGAAATTCAGATCATCGGCTTTGCGAAGCAGATCGGCGATATTGCCGATGGCGCGTCTGCAGTATTGGAGTTTTGCCTGCTGGCATTGCTGCTGACGGCCGCTGCGGTGTACTGGTACTGCCACTCCGTACGTTTCACTCTGCTGGCACTGGGGTGTTCATTGGCTTCGTTGGTCTGGCAGTTTGGCAGTCTAAGGCTGCTTGGCTATGGCCTCGACCCGCTTGCCGTGTTGGTGCCCTTTCTGGTGTTCGCCATCGGCGTGTCCCATGGCGTGCAGCAGATAAATTTCATCGTGCGGGAAATCGCCCATGGAAAGTGCGTTGAGGAGGCGGCGCGTTCCAGCTTCAGCGGTTTGCTGATCCCCGGCACGCTGGCACTGGTGACCGCTTTTGTTTCCTTCGTAACGTTGGTGCTGATCCCGATTCCGATGGTACGTGAGTTGGCCATCACCGCGTCGCTCGGTGTGTCCTTCAAGATCATCACCAATCTGGTGATGTTGCCGTTGGTGGCGTCGATGCTGCGGGTCGACGGTGACTACGCCGCGACCGAGGAGATCTCCCGTCAGCGCCGTGCCCGTTGGTTGCATGGACTGGCCAGGCTTGCCGAGTGGCGTAATGCCAAACGGGTGCTTTGCATTGCTTTGCTCGTCTTCCTCGCGGCGGTCTGGCAAAGCCATGACCGAGTCGTTGGTTCCCTGCAGGCAGGTGCACCGGAATTGCGTGAGGATTCTCGCTTCAACCGAGATGCAGTTGCCATCGCCAGCAGCTACGACATTGGCCTGGATTGGCTAAGCGTCGTCTTCGAGGTCAATCCAGGCAAGTCTGGTGACGGCGCTTCAGTTGCCTGCGAAGAGGTCGCCTTGGGTCAGTACCAGGATCGCTTTGTGTGGGCAATGGAAGGCGTACCCGGGGTGGTATCGGTTGCCGCATTTTCCACCAGCATGCGCCAGTTCAATGAGGGCTATAACGAGGGCAATCCGAAAATGAATGCGGTGCCCATTGATCCGGCGAACTACTCCTCGTTGGCTACCGAAGTGGCCCGCATTCCGGGAATCATGCGCTCCGATTGCAGCATGGCTGCCGTTCACCTATATCTGGCGGACCACAAGGCCGCGACTATCAACAAGGTGATCGAAGCCGCCAAGGCCTTTCGTACCGAATTCCCAATGCCCGGGGTGACGGTGCGACTGGCCTCGGGCAATGCAGGGGTGATTGCAGCCATCAATGAGGAGGTTGAAAAGAGCGAGACGCCAATGATGCTGTATGTCTATGCCGCAATCGCGCTGCTGGTGTTTGTCGTCTACCGGGATCTGCGCGCTGTGCTGGTGTGCTGTCTTCCGCTGACCATTGGCACCTTTATCGGCTACTGGTTCATGAAGGAGCTACAGATCGGCCTGACCATCGCGACGCTACCGGTGATGGTATTGGCAGTGGGTATCGGTGTTGATTACGCCTTCTACATCTATAACCGCCTGCAACTGCATCAGGCCCAGGGCCAGCCGATCGTCAAGGCTGTCGAACATGCCTTGCTCGAAGTCGGTGTGGCAACCATTTTCACCGCGATTACCCTGGCAGTGGGCGTCGCCACCTGGGCGTTCTCGGAGCTCAAGTTTCAGGCCGATATGGGCAAGCTGCTCGCGTTCATGTTCATGGTCAACATGGTCATGGCCATGACGGTGTTACCGGCTTTCGCAGTCTGGCTCGAGCGGGTGTTCCCGCGTAAGCGCGCTGTGCGCATGGTCGGCGCACTGGCGCACTGAGGAGAAAAGCAACATGCGATACATGATTTTATTCATGGGGACTTTACTCGCTGCAGTGCTGCCACTGGTCACACTTCAGGCGTCTGCATTGGAAGCTGTGCCGGCAGTCCCTTCGAGCAACGCCACGCAGGCCACCTTTCTGGATGCTGCATGGGCAAAGGGGCGTGTGGTCGCCGTTGGCGATCATGGCATGGTGTTGCTTTCCGATGATCAAGGGAAAAGCTTCCATCAGGCAAGCTCGGTACCGTTGTCCACGCCATTGACCGGTGTTTCATTCGTCGATTCCAGGCAAGGTTGGGCGGTTGGTCACTGGGGGGCGATTCTGGCCAGCAACGACGGCGGTGACTCCTGGCAGATTCAACGACTGTCCAGCAATGAGGATCGGCCACTGTTCGCTGTGCATTTTTTCAACGCCGAACAAGGTGTCGCCGTCGGCCTTTGGTCACTAGTGTTGACGACCGATGACGGCGGAAAAACCTGGGATGAGCAGAAGCTTAAAGCCCCACCGGGATCTAGCCGTGCCGATCTCAACTTGATGGGGCTTTTCGTCGACACTCGCGGCAGCGTGTATGCCGCTGCCGAACGAGGCCAGGTGTTGCGTTCCGATGACTTTGGGAAAAGCTGGAGCTATCTGGATACCGGCTATGAGGGCACGCTTTGGTCGGGAGCCGTGTTGGCCGATGGCACCCTGCTGGTCGGTGGCCAACGCGGCACACTGCTGCATGGCACCGCGGACGGACAGGTTTGGCAACGCGTGCCCCTGGAGAGCAAGAGTTCGATCACGGCCATCGCCGTGTCAGGAAAGCAGGTAGTCGTGGTCGGTCTGGATGGGCTGATGGTACGCAGCAGCGATGGAGGAGGGAGTTTCCAGGAGCAGAGGACGCCCGATGGCGTTTCGCTGACGGCTGCATTACTCAGCGGCAATGACTATCCCGTTCTGTTTTCTCGACGTGGTGTGGTGCCGGTACAAATCAAGTAAAGGCATCTCTCGAGACGTCGCTAGAACGGCGAGTTGTTGACTCTGTTCTTTGACCCCATAGCTGATTTTGATTCCTCCCTTTGAGGGGCCTCGTCGGATCCGACGTCCGGTCCCTTTTTTTTGAAATCAGCCAATCATGAATTCGACTGTTTTTAAGGAGGGCCCATGTTTTCCGGAAGAAAGCTCAAGCGTCTGGCTGAAGAGGTCAGCTCGCGAATATCGTCGCTGTTGAGTGGACAGCCAGCCCCCGATTTCCAAGGGGGGTTGATCAACAAATATCCATGGTTGGCTGACAGCTTCGATGGGCTGGAGCGGCGGCTCAACCATCAGGAGCGTAACAGTGCTAGTCAGAGATCAGATGACTCTGAAAGTGCCCTGGTCAGTGATCTGAAAAATTCTCTGCAAGCCGCTCGGGATGAAATGCACGAGCTTCAATGTGAGATCAAGGAGAGCAACCTGAAGCTGTCCGATCTGAATGAGCAGTTGGTTTCATACAGGGAGAAGGAACAGGTCTGGGAAGTGACCAAGAATGCGCTCACAGAGGTTTGCTGGGAGCTGTTTATTGTTGACGGAAATCCGGATCACCCTGAAAACCAGCTTCGCTGGTCGAAGCAGTTCCGAGAACTCGTGGGCTACTCGGAACAGGATTTCAAGGATGATTGGGAGGGGTACTTCTCAATCGTCCATCCGGATGATCTGAAGCATGTCGTGAAGGTGGTGACGGAATACCTTAATGCCGCAGACCCTTCCTCAGTCTATACGGTCGAGTACCGAATGAGGCATAAATTCAAAGGCGAGATCTGGTACCGCGAAAGGGGGCAGGGCGTGATGGATCGTAATGGCAGGCTCCGCCGCATCATCGGTGCCGTACGTGATATCTCGGACGAAAAGCTTGCGCAAACGATCCGCACGCGAGAGTTGGCTGGCATACAGGCGACTTACGAACAGATTTCGCAGGTCGTGAACGTGATCAAGAGCATCACTGACCAGACCAATATGCTTGCCCTCAATGCGGCGATCGAGGCGGCGCGAGCCGGTGATGTGGGGCGCGGATTTTCTGTAGTGGCCGATGAAGTGAAGAAGCTCGCGGGCAGAACTCGAGAAGCCACTCAGACGATTCAGGAAATGCTCTCTTCAAAGGCGCTTTAGCCACCGGAGAGGGCGTCCTTTCGGGGCGCCCTGAATGGCGGATTTATCTGCGCGCAAGTGTCCGTTGCTCCCACAACCTACATGTCAGGAACTCGCTCGAAGAGCAGGGCACTTCGTATTTTTGGCCAGTTGTCAGGTGGTGCCTACGCTACGCCTTCCATCTCCCGGTTGAACGACTGGCGAACCATTAGGGCTCGCTTTCAGGGAAAGTCTTGTGCGCGATTATTATTAACATAACAGTCGTTGCGTAAAATCAAACTCCTTGTTAAAGTCGACAAAACAACAAAAGGCCCCCAGGAGGTCGAACATGAAAGATTCCAAGGCTGATTCCTGTCCGAACGACGGCTTGGCCGTCGCCAGAGGCTTTCTGGGCGAAACGCCAAAGGCCCCATCCGCTATCGAACTCAACTGCCTGGGCGGTCGCCAGCCAATGACTTGCGGGCCGGTTCCGGCGAGGGTGCTCTGATGATTACGCTCAAATCCACTATGACGTTGCCGGCTGCCGGGTTGTCCGGTTTCGAGCCCCCCCTGAGCGAAGAAGAAGCAGCGATCCAGGCCTCGGTACACCGTTTCTCCAAGGAAGTGCTGCGGCCGCTGGGTCGTGAACTGGACCGGATGAGCGCCGAAGAAGTCATCGCTCCTGGCTCGCCCTATTACTCACTCTTCAGCGAGTTCGCCAAGCTGGGGCTGGATCCGACGCTGCTGGCGGAGCTGCCGCCGGAAATGGCGGTGCGGATCGAATCCCTGATCGGTGAAGAGCTTGGCTGGGGCGATGCAGGCCTGGCGGTTTCTCTGGGCTGTGCCGGTTTCCCGCTTCAAATGGCGGCCGCTGCCGGCAATGCTGAACTGGTGGAGCTTTGCCAGGGCCGGATCGGTTGCTGGATGGCCACCCAGCCTGATCGCGGGAGCGACAATCAACTCTTCGATATAGCGCGTGATTGGCCCGCGGGGCAGCAGGCTAACATCGGCAACCTGACCGCAAAGGTCGTCGGCGACGAGGTCATCATCAATGGACAGAGCTCGGCCTGGGTGTCCAATGGCGCAGTAGCGCAGGTCGCCTTTGGCCTGATGTGCGCCGACTACGGTGACGGCTTTTTCGATAGCAACGGACTGCCCCATGGCATCGCCGTGATCATCCCGCTGGACCTCAAGGGGGTTTCCAAGGGCAAACCACTGGACAAGATCGGGCAGCGTTCCTTGCCTCAGGGTGAGATCTATTTTGACAGTGTGCGGGTACCTCGGCGCTTTGCCATCGCCGAGCGGGATGCCTACTACGGCGCCGTCAGCTCGTCCTGGTCCTATGCCGGCACTCACATGAGCCAAGTCTTTACTGGCGTCGCTCGGGCAGCCTTCGAGTATGCGCTGCAATACTGCCATGAGCGTCGCCAGGGCGGTCGGATGTTGATTGACCACCAAATGACGCGCCTGCGTCTGGGCGAAATGCTGCGACGCGTAGAGATCGCCCGCGCCGTGGCTCGTCGTTCGCTGAGTTTTGCTCGCCTGTCTCCGCAAACCCACCCTTACGCCACTGCCTCAGCAAAGGTCACGGTGACTGAAGAGGCGTTGGCAGTTGTCGAGGAAGCCTTCCGCCTGTTCGGGGGTAACGGGACCACGCGCGAATACCCAATCGAAAAGCTATTGCGAGACACACAGGCTGCTTTGATCGAGGACGGGGAAAACCGTGTCCTGACCATGCGCCTGGGGTTGCTGGCCCAGCAGCTCTATGCCGAAGGCTGGGCCCAGGGCTGAGCCGACCAAAACACCCAACAAAAATCATCCAATAAGAAAGCGAGGAACACGAGATGGCCAAATATCCTGTCGTTGTCTATGGCGCCAGTGGTTACACCGGCATGCTGACCATGGACTGGCTGATCGACCAGAACATTCCTTTCACTGCTGTGGCGCGCAATGCCGGTCGTGCCCAGGAAATGATGGCGCAACGCGTCGTCGGCCTGGAGTCGGCAAAATATGAAATCATCGAGTGCCCACACGAGGTCGAAGCGCTTGTAAAGGTGTTCAAGGGCGCGCGCGTGGTCTGCAACACCGTCGGCCCGTTCGTCAATTTCGGCAAAGTGGCGGTCGAGGCTGCGCTCAAGGCTGGCTGTCACTACCTGGACCCTGCCGGTGAGCAGGAGCACATTCGTGCACTGCGTGATGAGTTCGGCGAGTTGTTCCGCCAGGCCGGCTTGCTGCTGTCGCCGTCGCTATCCTACATGTACACCTACGCCGAGATCGCTGCCGAGCTGGCCCTGGAAACCCCCGGTGTCGACTCCCTGGAAACCGCCACCCTGACCCGTGGCCCGCGCGTCGGTGCCGCCGGTGTGACCGTGGGTTCCACCGCCACCATCTTCGAAGGCTTCCGCCACCCGGGCGCCTACCTCTGGGAGAAAGAACTGGTTCCGTACGCGCCCAATACCAGCTTCAACGTGGTCTCGCCGGACCTCTTGGAGTCGGTGTTCTGCCTGCCCTGGGGCGGCACTTCGCTGCCAATCTACTTCCAGAACGATGGTCGCGTGCGCAGCTGCATGTCCTGTGTCGGCTTCTACGACAACCCGGTGATGAAAATGGTCCACGGGCTGGGCCAGAAGTGGGAGGCTGAATACAAGCACCTGCCGAAGGAGCAGCAGGATGAGGTGATCCAGAGTCTGGTGGATTCGACCACGCCGAGCATGCCGCCTCGTGAGCGCAGCACCCTGCAGCGCACAGTGGACTTCGCGATCGGTCGCGGTCAACTGACGGCAGTCCGTGCGACCGTGCACGGCATCACCCCCTACATCGCCACCGGCGCCCTGCAAGCCGCGGCAGTGGTCAAGCTGCTGGACAACGACACCGCCAAGGTGGGCTTCGCCTCGTCTTCGAAGGCCTTCGGTCACCGCTACATGCTCGGCTTCCTCGAGCAGCGCGGCCTGGCTCGCGCCACCATTACCCAACTGTGAAGTGACGAAGATGGCGATTATTGATTTCTTCGACCGTGGTTGGCGGATCAATCCGCATGGCGCGGCCTACATCCAGGACGGCAAGGTCACGACCTTTACCGAAGCGGGGGAACTGTCCTGCCGCATCGCCAACGCGCTCCTGGCGCAGGGGTTCGCGTCCGGAGTCAAGGGCGCGGTCTGGGCGGCCAACGATGTGACGGCCTGGCTCTGTGCGCTGGGCCTCTGGCGCGCCAATCTGTGCTGGATTCCGGTGGGCGCGCGCAACGCGCCCGAGGAAAACCGTTACGTGCTGGACGCCTTCGACTGCGAGATCCTGTTCTTTCAGCGCGAGTTTACCGAAGTGATTGCGGCCCTGCGGCCGCAGCTGCCCAAAATCCGCCGGTGGATCTGCATCGACGGCGAGGTGGAAGGTGCCGAGTCGCTTCAGCACTTCGTCGCGCAGCAGCCGGCGACCGACCCGCAGGTGGACGTTGATCCGGACGACGTAATCTGGGTTGGTCCCACGGGTGGTACGACGGGCTTGCCCAAGGGCGTCATGAACACGCATCGCAGCGTGCAAACCAGCTTTGCGCACTTCATGATCAATACCCCTTATCCGGCCAATGCCAGGCCGGTAAATCTGGCGGCGGCGCCGATGACCCACACCGCCGGCATGCTGTCCATGCCCTGCACGGCCAGGGGTGGCGCGGTGGTCGTGATCACCAAGCCGGAACCGCAACTGCTGCTCGCGGCGATCCCGCAGTACAAGGTGACGGAATTCTTCCTGCCGCCAACCGTCATCTATCGGCTGCTCGACATTCCCGATCTGAACAAGAAGGTCGACTTCTCGTCACTACGCTACTTCCTCTACGGTGCGGCGCCGATGTCGGTCGAGAAGCTGCGTCAAGCGATCGAGGTCTTCGGGCCGGTAATGATGGAAGGCTACGGGCAGACCGAAGCACCAGGCGCCATCGCGCATCTGACGCCGGGCGAGCACTTTGTAGATGGACAGGTTGCGGGTGATGAGCGGCTGTCCTCCGTCGGCCGACCCAACCCCCTGGTTCGCGTCGAGATCATGAACGACGAAAACGAGATTCTGCCGCAGGGAGAAACCGGCGAGATCTGTGTGCGCGGCGATCTCATCATGAAGGGCTATTACAAGGACCCGCAGAAGACAGCCGAAACCATCATCGATGGCTGGCTGCACACCGGCGATATCGGTCATCTCGACGCCGATGGCTATCTGCATATCACCGACCGTAAGAAGGACATGATCATTTCGGGTGGCTTCAACGTCTATCCGAGCGAGGTCGAGCAGGTGATCTGGGGGCATCCCGCTGTGCGCGACTGTGCGGTGATCGGTGTGCCGGACGAGACGTGGGGCGAGGCGGTCAAGGCGGTCATCGAGTTGAACGAGGGTCAAACCGTCGACGCGCAAGCGCTGATTGCCCTGTGCAAGGAACAGTTGGGCTCGGTGAAGGCACCCAAGACGGTGGACATAGTGCTGTCGCTCCCGCGCAGCCCGGTCGGCAAGGTGCTGAAGAAAGACCTGCGTGCCCGTTATTGGCAAGACGCTAAACGGCAAATCTGAAGTCCAGGAGTCCTCTGATGGAACCAATCTATATTGCCGGCATCGCCATGACCGAGTTCGGGCGCCATCCGGATCGCAGCCTCCAGGACATGGCCCTGGAGGCACTCAATGGTGCGCTGGCGGATGCCCGCGCCCAGCGCTCCGATATCGGTGCCGTCTTCTACGCTGGCATTACCAACGGCCAATTGCAGGGGCAACTGTCGATCCCCGGGCAGGTGGTGTGCAGCAAGATCGGCATCGAAGGGGTGCCGATCTACAACGTCGAAAACGCTTGCGCCTCGGGCAGTACCGCCGTTCATCTGGCGGTGCAGAGCCTGCGCGCCGGCGCCACCGACGTGGCGCTGGCCCTGGGCGCCGAGAAGATGGTCGTACCCGACAAGATGAAAACCCTTTCCCTGTTCGAGGCTGGCTGGGACGTCTCCACCGCCGAGGAGAACTACGCGACGCTAGTGAGGATGGGGGAGGGCATCGTCGTTCCGGCGGGCTCCGAGTCCGATCGGCCGTACAGCAAGTTCATGGCCATCTACGCTGCCATGTGCCGTTGGCACATGAAGACCTACGGCACCACCCAGCGCCAGATCGCCGCGGTGTGCGCCAAGAACCACAATCACTCGGTACACAATCCCTATTCGCAGTTTCGCAAGCCATTCACCATCGAAGAGGTGCTGGCGGCGCCGCCCATCACCTATCCGATCACCCTGCCGATGTGCGCGCCGATGACCGACGGCGCTGCAGCCGCGATTATCTGTACGGAAGCCGGCTTGAAGCGTATAGGTGCCGACCCCAAACGTTGCGTGCGGATCGCCGCCAGCGTGATTCGCAGTTTCACCCTGCGCGACCTGGCCGAACCTGAGAAGCATGTCAGTCACCTGGCCGCGCTTCAGGCCTACGAGATCGCCGGGCTAGGTCCGCAGGACATGCATGTCGCCGAGGTCCATGACGCCTCCGCGATGGGCGAGATCATTCAATCGGAAAATCTCGGCTTGGCGCCCCTGGGGCAAGGCGGGATCTGTGCCGAGCGCGGTGATTTCACCGTGGGCGGTCGGATACCGATCAATCCCTCTGGCGGCCTGGAATCCAAAGGTCACCCGCTTGGCGCAACGGGCATTGGCCAGTTGTTCGAGCTGACCACCCAACTGCGGGGCGAGGCAGGGGCTCGCCAGGTCCAGGGCGCACGCCATGCGATCCAGGAAAACGGAGGGGGACTGATCGGCATCGAGGAAGGCGCTGTGGCTGTCCATATTCTGAGTCGCTAGGAGACCCCGCCATGTCTACTCACCATCGCAACGAAAACCTCATAACCCTCACCGATCCGGGGCAGTTTCGACGCTTCGGTGGGTGGATGGATAAGCCGGACGATCTGCAACCGGAACTACAGGACGATGTCAGCGCCGACGTGATAGTGGTCGGTGCCGGCTTCGCTGGCCTGTCCACCGCACTGGAGCTGACGGCTCGCGGGGCCAAAGTCATCGTCCTCGAGCAAGAATTTGCCGGCTTTGGCGCCAGTGGTCGTAATGCGGGCTACCTTGCCGGCAGCATGGGGCTTGAGTTTGAATTGTTCGTCAGTCGAGTGGGGCGCGAGCGGGCGAAGCAGATCGTCCGTTTCTACGATGCAGGCGTCCCCTATGTGGAAAAGCGGTTGATCGAACTGGGCATCGACTGCGACTACAACCCTTCCGGGCTCATCCGCGCCGCCGTTCATCCCTCGCAGGAAAAGCGACTGCGCAAGAGCATGGAAGTTGGGCTCGATCTGGGTTCGGTCACGCGCTTCGTAGATCAGGCCGAGATGCGTACACGCGGGATTCCGCCAGCCTTCCTGTTCGGTTGCACCCAGCACGGCGGCACGCTGGATCCGGGCAAATACGTGCTGGGACTGCGCCGTGCAGCGATTCAGGCGGGCGTGAAGCTGTACGAGCAAACTCCGCTGCTGTCCTATAGCGAAGGGCGAACCATCACTTGCAAGACCTCGCACGGCAGCGCGAGTGCGCCAATCATGGTGCTGGCCACCAACGCCTTTACTCCACAACTGGGCCTGCTGCGCAATAAGGTCGCGCCGTTCCGGGTTTCTGCGATCGAAACCCGGCCGCTGTCCGCGAAGCAGTTGTCATCGCTCGGCTGGCAAGGGCGCGAAGGCATTGTGACGCCGCATATAACCATGGAGAGTCACCGACTGACAGCACGTAACACGCTGGTGCTGACCACCAAGCAGCTCAGTTACGTCTATGGCTCGAAGACACCCAACGTGCCGGACGCCAGCGCCTATCGCGCATTGGGGCGGGCGCTGCACGAGCGCTTCCCGACCCTGCGTGGCCTTGCCATCCAATCTTGCTGGAGCGGTTACGTCAGCATGGCGTACGACGCTCTGCCGGTGGTGGGCGCAACCGGGGCACAGCAAAACATCCTCTACACGGCTGGGTGTGCGGGGCACGGTGTTGCTACCCAATCGCTCATGGGGCAGCTACTCGCCGAGCGAATCGGTGGCGTCGAGAATCCGTTAATGGAGGCGTTGCACCACAAGACGCCTTCAATGCTTCCCGAGCCCCTGCAGTGGTGCGCCATGAATGTTGGCCTTGTGGCAGCCAAAGCTCTTGATGAGTGGACGAACTGGAGGGCCCTACAGCGGCGCAGCTGATCATCGTTGTTCTGATGTTTCCCATGTGACTGATCATGTTCGCTTCGCCAATGTTGCGGAGCGAAATACCTGTTGGTCAGTGATCTCAATTAACCGCTGCGTGAGGCATTAGCCATGGCCAAGAGGCCTACCTCCGATACCGGACTCGATTCAAAACGTAGACAATTTCTGAAACTCGCCGGTGCCTCCGTGGCCGTAGGCGGTTTCGGCCTGAAAGTCGGGCTGGCGCATGCCGGTGCAGCCACTGGCGAGGCGGGCGATGTTCTGGATGTCGCCATCATAGGCGCTGGACTGGCTGGATTGACTGCCGCCCGGGACCTGCAGCTGGCCGGCAGCCAGTCCTTCGTGGTCCTCGAGGCGCGGGACCGCGTGGGAGGTCGAACCCTCAATTTCGACATGGGCAACGGCCATGTTTCCGAGGTCGGTGGCCAGTGGATCGGGCCGGGCCAGACCGCTGTCGAGGATCTCGCGCGGCAGCTGGGGGTGGGAACCTTCCCGAGCTTCTACGAAGGCAGCACGGTCATTCTCGGCGGCGATGGCCGCCTTGAGGTCGATCTCAAGGGAACCTTCGGCACTGATATGACCGTCGCTGGAAAGCTCAGCGAGCTTTCGCGCGATGTGCCCTCGGGGGCGCCCTGGAATTCGCCGAAGGCAGCGGAGCTGGACAAGCTTTCGGTTGGCGATTGGCTGGCCCAGCAAAACATCAAACCCGAGGATCAGCCAGGTTGGGATGCCAGCATGACGCTGAGCGGTGGTGTAACCCCGGCCAAAATGGGACTGCTGCATTTTCTGTCCATGGTCAATTCGGCCAGTTGCGACTACGAAAAGCTCGACTCGATCAAGGACAGCGCCCAGGGTACTCGCTTTGTCGGCGGCTCGCAGATTCTCAGCACCAGAATGGCCGGGCAACTTGGGGACAAGGTGCGCTTGCAGTGCCCGGTCCGCAGGATTGCCGACTGGGATCGCGAGGTCGTCACGCTACACACGGACCAGGGGCTGGTGCGTGCGCGCAAGGTTATCGTGGCCATCCATCCTGCCCTCTGCAACCAGGTGCAGTTCGATCCGCCCCTGCCGCAAGCGCGTGCCGCTCTGCAGCGTGCCTGGCCAGCGCACTCCCCGGCGCGCAAGACGGCCATGGTGTACCCCCGACCGTTCTGGCGCGACAAGGGCCTGAATGGGCACATCATCATGCTCAACGGTCCCATTATCTGGGCCTGGGATAACTCGCCACCCAATGGGGACGTGGGCGTCATCAACGCCTTCATATCCAACGCCAATCTGCCCTCGGACCCTGCAACGGCGAAGCACATCCTGACGGAACTCTACGCGCGCGCCTGGGGAGACAAAGCGCTGCAGCCCGTGGCCTATCACGATCAGGATTGGGGGCGTGACGATCCTTGGTCGATCACCTGCATTTCGGCCATACCTCCGGGATTCTGGACCACCCACGGCGAGGCGCTGCGGCCGGCCTGCGGAAATCTGATCTGGTCCGGTACCGAGACCGCCGATATCTGGGCCGGTTACATGGATGGCGCCGTGCGCTCGGGCCACCAGAGTGTCCTGCAGGCCCTTAACGCCCTGCGTCGGGCATAGGAGGTGAATATGAAGAAGTGGATTTTGCTGGGATTTGTTACGGTCGCTGCCGGCCTGCTGACTGTTTACGGTAGGGACCTGCTCGATCTTTATCGCCTGGTGACTCACATCAGCACGTCCAGCGAGGTACGGCAGGCTGATGGTGGGCCGTGGCCACGCCTGACCGATGCATGTATCGGTTGTCATGGCGCCCAGGGCAACTCGCTGCATCAGGGTTACCCGAGTCTCGCGGGCCAGCCGGCTCCCTACCTGGCGGCTCAGTTGCGCCACTTCGCCAGCGGCGAGCGAGCCAACCCGAACATGGGCCCGCTGGCATTGAGCCTGAGTGAGGCTGACATTCAGCTTCTGTCGGAGTACTTCGCCAAGCACCCTGCTGCTGAAAACGGGTCGTTCAAGCCTGATCCCGCTCTGCAGGAGAAGGGCAAGAAGCTGGTGGCGAGCGGGGGCTGCGCCGCTTGTCATGGGGAAGGTCTGATGGGGCACGACCAATTCCCGCGGTTGGCCGGGCAGGGGCATGACTACCTGCTGGCGCAGCTGAATGCTTTTGCGCTGGGTCGCCGCAAGGATCCGTCAGGCGCGATGACCGCCATTGTCACGACGTTGTCCGCGGATGATCGCAAAGCACTTACCCATTATCTCGCGGCACTCGCTCCTGTAGCGAAGTGATGTATTGAGTTCAGTATTTAATAGAGGCTATTGCTATGGAAATCAGGGATACCTTTGCGTTGCTTTCTTGCGTTCTGTTGGTGCTTTGCGGAGTGACTTACGGGATCAAGTTTCTTAAAAAACAGAATTATCTGCTCGGTTTCGAGTGGCTAATCGTTGCCTTCTCCGGGTCGAATCTTCTGATATACCTCCTCACTGAGTGGAAGATTAACTACAGCATCTCATTCTTTCTCGATGCCTTTTCCCGCGGGTTCGGTGTA
Source organism: Pseudomonas sp. WT-JTC (assembly GCF_056711565.1). Lineage (NCBI taxonomy): Bacteria > Pseudomonadati > Pseudomonadota > Gammaproteobacteria > Pseudomonadales > Pseudomonadaceae > Pseudomonas > Pseudomonas sp. WT-JTC. The sequence continues at coordinate 3,574,768 of NZ_CM160042.1, read as the reverse complement.
CCAATTGTTGCCACTCTTGGCCTGATGGCGGTCACCCATAATTACAAACCATCGGTCTCCAAGGATGTCTTGATATTCGCGGCTTCGTTCGCTGCCACATTCGTGCTCGTCCTGGCTGACTTCGTTCGCGAGCCGCTTCCGTACTTCTATGTGATCATGTGGTCGGGCTACACGATTTATCTCACCTATTTCACCTGGCAACTGGTTTGTGCCGGAGAGAACTTGCACGCCCTGGCCACGGCGGTGGGTGCTGCGGTCGCCTTGGGCGTGGCTCTCGTCTATGACTTCTACCCGATCCCGGGAGACGACAACAAAATGGTGTTCATGACCTTCGCCTTGACCACTTGGTCTTACACCATGATCCAACTGTATTACGCCTATGGCGCGCTGGGGCGCGCGATGGAAGTTGCGTCTCGGTCGCTTGTACGAGCCCGTTAACCGATTTGCGAGCTCCATGGAGTGAGCCGCCATTTTCTGGCGGCTCGTTCGTTGACTCCCGCCTCTCTGTAGGTCCGGGGGAGTTCTGTCTCTCGAACGGAAATGTGGGGCAGATGGGCGTCCATGCCCACCTTCATGAACAACGGGCTATTTGGCTCTTGGGGTCGAAGCTGGCGTCTGGTTGGCCAGGAAGTGGGCCGTGGCCCTGATCTCCTCCTCCGAGAGTGTGCTGGTCATGGCATTCATGGCATGGTTGGGGTCCTTGCGTTGCCCCTGCTTGAAGGCGATGAGCTGGTCTATCAAGTAGTGTTCGCCCTGGCCCGCAATGCGGGGAGCGAGCGGGCCACCCGACAGGCCCTCGCCATGGCAGGCGGCGCATCCCCTGGTTGCGACTGTGGCTTGTCCACGTTGTTCCAGCGCTTCATCGCGGCTGGGGGCCTCTGTCCTTTCCGGCTGCTGATGCGCGAAATAGTCCGCCAGGGACTTGATTTGATCTGTAGTCAGATTTGCTGCGAGCGGGCTCATTTGCGGGCTGTGTCGACGCCCTTCGGCGAATGCGTGCAACTGGGCTTCGATGTACGGCGCGGGTAGACCGGCCAGAGAAGCGTACTGTGCGTCCCGGGGCTGGCCATTGGCACCGTGGCAAAGTGCGCAGGAATCCTGGATCTGTGGCCAAGCGCCGCCATTGGCCTCGTAGTTGGCATAATGCTGGTCGAGGGCGTCCATGAAGCGATAGCCCGCCACCATTTCCGGGCCATATATCGCGCTCGATACCGCCAAGGCCGCAACTGTCCCGACCGCACCAATCACAAATGCTCGCTTCATTACACGCTCCTCCGGCGTTGAACCAGCGCCTGGAGCGCTTCGAGTGCTGCCCGGTGGCCGGCACGGATAGCACCATCCATCGAGCTGGCCCAGAGATCGGCCGTTTCAGTGCCGGACCAGATCAGGCGGCCGACCGACGGTTTCAGGTATTGACCCCATTTGGTCAGAAAACCAGGGGGTATTGACGCGACGCAGGTGAGGGTCCAGGGATCGACCTTGCCCCAGTCGTGGTCGTGGAACTGGATGGGGTGCAACGCTTCATTTCCCATTGCTTGTGCATAGATGGCTGACAGGGCGCTTTGGGCGGCGTTGGCATCGTGGGGCAATTGGCCGCTTCTGACGAAGGCGCTGAGGACACCGACGCTGCCATCCGGAGGCGAATTGTCATAGGACAGGATTAGCGGTCCGTCGGCTTGCGTGATCTGGCCGTTCAGGCCCTTGTCCCGCCAGAACGGACGCTCGTAGACATGTACGGTCTTGCGCATGGGGGCATGGGACGGCCAGAGACGCTGTAACTGTGCGCGCCCGCTGGGGAGGGGGGGATCGAAGCTGATCTGATTGCACAGGGCCGGGTGCAGCGCAGCGATGACCTGCCTGGCGCGAATGACGCCCTGGTCGGTATGCAGTTCGACCACATCTCGGTCCCAGCCGACGATCTTGCGTACCGGGCAGGACAATTTGACCTTGTCACCCAGTGCCTCTGCCATCTTGATACTGAGGATCTGCGAGCCACCGACGAAGCGAGTTTCCTGGGCGCCTCCCTTGAACCCCTCAAGTTTTTCCATGCGGCAATCGGCGGAATTGATGAGGGACAGGTAGTGCAACAGCGCCAGTACTGAGGGAGGGGTTCCAGTTGTCAGGCCTATGGAGGTATCGAAGCCGAGCTTGCTCTCATTGCTGACCCCCTGCTGCGTCAGCCACTCGCCGACCGACAGTTTGTCAAGGGCAGCCGCATTCGTCGCGGTCCATGGCTCCTTGCTGGGTACTCCCCGCGCAAGTTCATTCAGCTTCTCGACTATCGACGCATTGGAGTTCTGGCCTTTAGTCAGGTCCTGTTCGAATTTGGCGTCACCCACCAGGTAGACGTTTTTGCCCTGGTACCAGGTCGGGAAGGTGTCGATCTCGAGTTCACGGGCCAGGTCGAAAATGGCCGTCTGGCCGGGGCCGATCCACTCGCCACCGGCTTCCGACACAACGCCTTTGCCCAGGTCGTGGTTGTAGGTGCGCCCACCGACACGGTCCCGGGCCTCGAGTACGACGAAGGACTCGCAGCCAGCGCGGCGCAGGTCCCGCGCCGAAGTCAGGCCGGCGAGTCCTGCCCCGATGATGGCTACGTCAAGGACGTCGTCCTGGCCAGCATGTAGCTCCTGAGCCGTGGCCCGCCCGCTCAGTGCGATCCCTCCGATCAAGGTGACGCTTCCAATCGCCTGAAGCAGCAAGCGTCGCTGGCGCGCTGGCAGCGACAATTCATCGTTATCTGAATCCATCTTCGCCTCTGTCATATTTATTGTATTTTTACATAACAATCGTTATGTAAAAATACAGCACATTTGAAACCGTGCAAAGCAGAATAGAAGGGCGTTTGGTGTTGAGGAGGATGGAGGACGACACAGGCCTTGCCGCCGGTGGAGTGGGCCGCGGCATGATAAGGGCAGGTGTCCTGCTGGATAGGGCGGTCAGAACAAGGCAGCCGGTGCCATTTAATAGCCATTGCAAGAAAGCACGGTGCGCAGCCCCGATCTAATGATCCTGGAGAAGTGCGCTGCCCGTGAAGGCCAACTCAGCATCGTGCGTCAACTGCTTTACTTGGCGACTGCCTTTCTCTTGGAAGGTGGTTTTTGCGGTTGGGGTGGAGTGATCAAGGTCATGAGGGCATCGAGAAGGGATTGACCTCGGCTCGAACCGAACCGTTCAGGTTCGATCGGCAACATCATCATCCATCCATCGCTGATCGCGCTGAGCTGATCGGCGAGCAACTCGGCGGGGATATCGTCGCGAATTATGCCTTGGCTTTGCCCTCTCTCCAGTACCGATGTAAACACCTGGCGGAACCGGGCATATCGTTGCTTGATGACGCCGGCGAAAGCCGGTTCGTGCCTTGCGTAGCCAAGCAATTGGAGCCATGCGAGCCATGCGTCCGGCTCATCGGTGTTCGTCCAATCGAGCCATTGTTCGATGAGAGCCTTGATATCGATCCGCTCCTGGTTGTTCTCCAGCAAAGTGTCGATCTGGTCGAACAGGCTTTGTGCGACAGCGGTGATCATCTCCTCCTTGTTTGCGAAGTAGTAGGTCACCGCTCCCGTCGTACACCCGGCGTGCTGCGCCACTTTGCGCATCGAAGCTCCGGCATAGCCCTCGCGTGCGATCACCGCGATCGCCGCCGCCAGCAACTCGGCCCGTTTCGCCTTGTGGTCGCCTACGGGCCGACCCCGGCGGGAGACCGGTTCGGATTCGCTATCACTCGCTTGAGAGCTGTTGTTCATGGGTGTCTGGGGGCGTGAATCAGGCATAGGAAAGGGATAATTTTCGCTGGCTCAATTGATCGGAGTAACAGTTGCAGTGAAAAAGCTGCAACTTGCTATTTGCGGCTCAGCATATGGAATTTATTTGAAGAAAGCACCCTTGCAAGACTCGACGCAGAAGCTGGTCCGCTATGCCAGGGCTATCCCGAAGGGCACATCAGCGGCCTTCGGGCAGCCGTGCGATGCATCAGTCGTCCGCGCGGAAGATCACCGGAGCGATATTGGTGAAGTTCGCCACGTCGCCGATAACCTCAGCCGTCTTGGGGGAGGTGAGCACGGCATCGATTCCGGCTTGATTGTTGAAGCGCAGAATCACCAGGCCCGCGAGGGGCTGCGGACCGACGGCCGGGAACAGGGCCTCCGCCGATTGCAGTCCAAACTCACCCCATGCGGAGCGCGCGAGCGGGATGTGAGTGGAAAGGTAGTACTCCCGGTCGAATCTCGCACCTTCGGTTAAGGGGTAGCTCACGATAAGGGTAGCCATGGGTAGTCCTTGCTCTTGTTGTGATGGGGCAGTGAGGGCATCACGCGCGGGTCGGCAACCTGAAGCGCGATGTCTTTGTGAAATCAGGCTTCGCCGCAACCCACGACCGCAACGGCGCGAATTTCCACGCGAAGCCCGGGAAGGGCCAGTTCCGAGATGCCGATGGCGGTCCAGGACGGGTAGCGGTCGGGGAAGTACTGGTGCTTGACCTGCATGAATGCGTGCGTGTCAGCTTGAAGCTCAGTATGAAATGTCATCAGCTCGACAACATCCGCCAGGGTCGCGCCCGCCGCCTCAAGGGCGATTTTCAAGCCTTGGAAGGCTAGGTGCGCCTGCTCTTCGATACCATTGCCCGGTGTCATTGTGGCGTCGATTCCGACCTGGCCGGAAACCCAGATCATGTCCCCGACACGCGTCGCTTGCGGAAAGTGATAGTTATCGTAGAACACTTGGGATTGGGGAGGGGTGATGGTTTGCCGTTTCAGGTTTTGGGTACTCATTGCTTGATCTCCGATCATACGAGCTGGCGGAAGGTGGGGTGACGGAAGGGTTCTCCCGGCTTCAAGGTCATCAATTCTTCGGTGAACAGAACGCCTTCCTTCGGATAACCCGCATCGCTGTGCTCCGGCAGGGGGTTGAAGGTTGCATCGTCACCAAAGAAGCGGAAAACAAAGGTGTGGCGATCCGGGAAGGCTTCGTCGACCGGCGCGCCGCCGTGAAGCGAGCCGGGATGGAGCACGACCACATCCCCGGGCTCCGTTGCCCACGACAGAATTTCGTATGCATCGGGCGCCTGCTCGCGCTCAGCCTCGATATCGGGAAGGCGAGGCAGCATGCCGCCTCCATGCAAGGGTTGGGTTGGGTCGTTCGGGTCGAGGAAGGTGGTTCCATCAAAACGCGTTCCGCGGTGTGAGCCGCGAATGATCTCCAATGCATTCTGCTTGGGAACGGATTCGAAGCTGATCCACGCATTGCCCCAATGCATGCCGGCCCAGGGCAAATAAGAAGTGTCCTGATGCCAGAGTGTGCGCGAACCGCGTCCGCCAGCCTTGAGGAATACTTCCTCGGCGAAATACCAGACGTTTTCGGAACCCCAGAGGTGTGCGAACAACTGGCCAAAGGGGAGGGAAGAGACCAATTCCTCCAGGCGCTCCTTGGCGAGCGGATTGGCATTGTCGACATGCGACTGTTGCAAGGTCCCATCGAACATTCGAAACGCGTTGGGGCCGTGGTTCTCGACTGCCCAGTCATAGGCAGTCCGACACCGAGCTAGTTGCTCCTCGTTCAGAAGCCCTTTGATCAGGACTGCCCCATCTTCCAGGAATGCCTTGCGCAGAGAGTCTTGCATAGCGGCTTTCTCCTACGAGATTTCACTAAGGTGAGATTGATCGTAGCAGCGAGATTTAATTAACGCAACACATGTTACGTTAAATCGACGTGACGCCGAAGATGCCGCCCTCTCGGCGTGGTGATGTCGGATATGGACAGCTTTTTCCCTTCAAAAAGCGGCCAGCCGCTGCCGAATCAATCAGGCCACTTGAACGTATATACGTGGCCTTTCGAGTCAGGCGAGTGGCCGCTTGTGGCCGTTTTCTGCCGGTCGCGAAAGGCAGAAAACGACCCGCTGGTACCATTCATTCATCCCTGAGCCTGTCTCGTGCCATACGCAATATCTCTGCGTAGTTGAAAGCACTCGATCTGACTTTGTGTGTTATTTATTCGGTCTACTGTGGGCGAACGCCGTCATAGGCGTCCTGAAGCAACTGGCGGATGGCCTGCGCTTCGATGGGTCTCGGATTCCAGTAAGGGTTGGACAGTGCGATGTCGGTGGCGCGATCCAGGTCCGCCTCGGTCAGGCCAAGATCCTTGAGCCGGGTTGGCGCACCCAGCGAACTGGAAAGATCGAACAATGCCGCGGCGGGGCTGCAATGGACGATGCCCAGCGCTCGGTTGATCCGTGACAGTGCAGGCGCGGCGGGCAGATTGTAGGCGATGGCGTGGGGCAGCACGATGGTGTGGGTTTGCGCATGGGGCAGATTGAAGCTACCGCCCAAGGTGTGGCATAGCTTGTGATGCAGTGCCATACCCACGTTGCCCAATACCGTGCCGCATAGCCAGGCACCATAGAGGCAATCGCCCCGCGCGTCGAGATCAGCCGGGTTTTGGCTGATTTTTTTCATACCTTCGGCTAAAGCGCGAATCCCTTCTTCGGCCATCAACGACATCACCGGGTTGCCATCCTGGGCATACAGGCCTTCCGCCGCGTGGGCGATGGCGTTCATGCCGCTGGTGATGGACATCTCCAAGGGCAGGCTGACACTGAGTTCAGGATCATAAATGACGGTTTTTGGCAGGACGCGCGGGTCCTTGCCAGTGCGCTTGAGACCGTTTTCAGTCAGACCGTAAACCGGTGTCATTTCGGACCCGGCGTAAGTGGTCGGGATTGCCAGAATCGGCAGGCCCGAATCCATGGCAATCGCCTTACCCAGGCCAGTGGTCGAGCCACCGCCGATGGCGATGGCGCAATCGGCACCCAGTTTGTTCGCCACTTCACGGGCTTGGCGGGCAGTTTCGATGGGCACATGCATGACGGCCTTGTCGAAAATATCGGCGGCGCGATTGCCCAGCATTTGCGCGATGTGCTCAGCCTGGGAGCGTTGTTCCGGGGTGCAGAGCACCAGTGCCCGTTTGGCGCCCAACCGATCGATTTCCGCTTCCAGTTGTTGCAGCGAGCCCTTGCCGAAAATGACGCGCGACGGCTGACCGTTATAGATGAAGGGTAGGGTGGACATGGGGCGATTCTCCGGGGGCGGTTAGAGCGCTGAAGGCTTTGCCATAGGCGTGGGTTGATAGGCAAACAATTGCCATTGCAGGCCGGTCTTGAGCCAGACCGTCAACGTGCGGTTGTGAATGGTTTTGTCGATGCCGTGGGACGTGATGTCGGCTGACATTTCACCAAAGGCGAGGGCGGCATTGCCTGACATACGAACTTCATCAAGCCTGTGATCAATACGGTGATAAACGTAGAGACCTTCACGGCATTTGTTCAGATAGCTGTCCAGACTGTCCTTGACCCCATTTGAATGGACATAGGTCAACTCGGGATGCGACAGGCGTTCGAAGGTTTGCAAGTCACCTTGGCGCATGGACAGGTAACGTTCTTCTTCAAGTGCACTGATGGCCGCGGTAATGGACGGTTCGTCGAGCATGATTTCCTCGCGATTCAACGTTTGGTCAGGACAAAATCGAACGCGAGGGTCTGGAACGCTTCGCGGCTCAAAGTGCCGTCGGGTGCCTGTCCGGGTTCGTGGGTAATCCACTCGGCAATCAGGGAGGAACGCACGCCGAATACCGCATCGGAATCCAGATATGGGTCGCCTTCGCGAAAAACCTGGGTAGTCAGGCGTTGATAGCCGGGCGCACTGATGGTGAATTGCAGGTGCGCGGGGCGCCATGCGTGGCGGTTGAGCGACGTGAGCATTTGGCCGACAGGACCGTCGTCGAGGATGGGCTGGCAGTCAGGCACGACGGTCCAGAAATGGTACTCGCCGGCCTGATTGGCTTGAATCAGCGCCGGGTTGCAGTCATCGGCACCGCTGCCGCCGGCCGTACAGATCTGCAGGGTGGCACCTGGAATGATGTTGCCTTTGGCATCGTAAATCACGCCGCGCACATGACACTTGGGCCCGGCAAGGCCGGCGCTAATGTCAGCGCCCAAATCGAAGATCCTGGCGTTCTGCGCCTGCGACACATCAAAGGTTGTCGGCTCGGTGCAACCCTTGGGGCTCTTGTGGTTTTGTGCCAGCACCAATGTCGATAGCCCCAGCGTGTGGGAAAGCAACACGAACTCCTGTCGATCCGCTGAACTCAACCGGCCCGCCTGGGCGAGGAAATCCATGCCACGCTGCCATTCCTGCTCGGTCAGTTTGGTGTCGCGGGCAAACGCATGCAGGTGCTGCACGAGGCTGGTCATGATTTCGCAAAGGCGCGCATCCGTGGTGCCACTGTTACGCGCCAGTACGGCTTGAGTGATGGAGGCTTCGTCCAGATTACGCATCGTGACTCCGAGATTTTTTTGGTTTTTTGTGCCCTGTCTGCCTGCCGCAGGTCGGCCGCCAACGGCTCTGTTCAGGCTATAGCGCTGCACGTTATAGTTCCGCACGGCGCAAAAAAAGGCTGATAAAGAAAATCTTTATTTCATATATGAAAAAGTAAAAGCGGAGCACGCAATGGATCGGTTAACCGAACTGGAGCTTTTCGTCACGACGGCGGAAGTGGGGACCTTGAGCAAAGCGGCAGAACTGCTCGGGTTATCGAACGCCGCCGCGAGTCGACACCTAGTTGCTCTGGAGCAACGACTCAACGTGCGGTTGATCGATCGCAATACCCGCCGTCTGGCGCTGACTCATTCCGGCCATCAGTTCTATACCAGCTGCAAAAGCCTGCTCGGCGAGTTAAAGGAGGCCGAGGCTTCATTGACCGAATCACTGGTACAGCCAGTTGGCACCCTGACCATCACCTCGTCCATTTCGTTTTGCATGCTGCATATCGCGCCGCTGATCCCGGCGTTTCGCAAGAAGTACCCGCACATCAACGTCAAGGTCTTGGGCGAGAACCGCTATTTCGACATCATCGACAGCGAAATAGACTTGGCGATCAGGACCAAGGAATACGAGCCTGACTCCAACATCACCATTCGCCGCTTGGCTGAGACGCGCAGGGTGCTTGCCGCTTCACCGGGTTATCTGCAACGCATGGGCACGCCCAAGACCATCGAAGACCTGGCTAAACATGACGTGCTGATTTACAGCCACGCCAACCAGCCCCGGGTCATGCGTTTCACCAAAGGCGAAGAAGAGGTCGCGATCAAGGTTGATCCCATGCTGGAGACCAACGATGGGCAGATCGTACGGGCAGCGGCCTTAGCCGGTGGAGGCATCCTGGTGCAGCCCAAATACATCATCAACGCCGACCTGGTGGCGGGGCGCCTGATCCCGGTTCTGGATGACTGGGACCTGCCGCGACTGACGATCAACATGGCGTTTCAGAGCCGACGCTATATGCCTACCAAGCTGCGTGTATTCATCGACTTTCTGCTCGCGGACTTTGCCGAGCATGAATATGAGCGTTACTGGACGCGCTGATACCGCGTTCCGCTTCATCCCCCAAGTCGCGCGTTCGCGCGACTTAACTGCCGGATTTCTCAGTTTTCCATCTAGTGGAAAACACATTTGCCGTTAGGGCGTTTGTTTTCCGTTTCAATGGCAGTAGTCTCGATTCCACTGAGTGCACACATAACTTCAATAAAGGTTGACCTCATGTCTAACAGTCGAACTGTAGGTGCTTCGTCGAAAATTCTCTGGCGAATTGCAGCCATCACCACCATGGGGTCATTGGGATTCGGGTATGACACAGGTGTCATCTCCGGAGCGCTGCCCTTCATGTCACTGGATGCCAGCCAGGGCGGCCTCGGTCTGACCCCGGTCTCGGAAGGTCTGGTGGCGTCCTCACTGATTTTTGGCGGCGCCGTCGGCGCGCTGTTCGCCGGGCAACTGTCCGACCGTTATGGTCGTCTCGGCGTACTCAAGGCGCTGGCCCTGCTGTTTGCATTGGGGGCCCTGGGTACCGCACTTGCGCCTGACATGTGGTCCATGGTTGTCACCCGCTTCATCCTTGGCATCGCCGTTGGCGGTGCATCTTCCACCGTTCCCGTATTGATTGCAGAACTGGCGGCCCCCAAGCATCGCGGCCGGCTGGTGTGCCAGAGCGAGCTGATGATCGTCTCCGGGCAATGTCTGGCCTATGTCGCCAGTGCAGGACTGGCGCATCTTTTCGACAGCCCGACGATCTGGCGCTACATGCTGGCCATCGCCTTGATCCCGGCGGCGCTGCTCTATGTCGGCATGCATTTCGTCCCCACCTCGCCGCGCTGGCTGGTCAGCAAAGGCCGCGTTGCAGAAGCCAAGACGGTACTGGTCGGTATCCGTGATACGCAGCACGAAGCGGACCGCGAGCTGAAGGAGATCATCTCCCAGTGCAAAGTCGAAGCTCGCCAGACCAGTGTGCTCGCGACGCTCAATGAGCCCTGGCTGCTCAAGCTACTGGCCATTGGTATCGGTCTGGGCTTCGTGATCCAGTTCACCGGCGTCAATGCGTTCATGTACTACACGCCTATGATTCTCAAAGAGACCGGCATGGGCATCAACGCTGCCCTGATCGCGACCATCGGCAATGGTGTGGTCTCGGTGATCGCCACGTTGATTGGCATGTGGGTGATCAACCGCATGGGCCGTCGCTCGATGCTGTTGCTGGGGCTGACCGTCGTCGTACTGGCGCAGATCTTCCTCGGTGTGGTGCTCAACTTCATGCCGCACTCGCTGGTGCAAAGCTACCTGGCGCTGTCCGGCGTGCTGGTGTTCCTGTTCTTCATGCAGATGTGCATCGGCCCGGTTTACTGGCTGCTGATGTCGGAGCTTTTCCCGACCCATGCACGCGGTCTGATGAATGGCATTTCAGTGAGCGTGTTCTGGATTTTCAATGCGATCGTCGCCTTCGTCTTCCCGGTGTTGCTGAGTGTGATGGGCGGTATGACCTTCTTTTTGTTCGCCGTGGTGAACATCGGCTCGATCGTCTTCTGCACATTGTGGTTGCCGGAAACCAAGGGCCTGACCCTGGAAGAAATCGAACAGCAGATGAAGCAACGCTTCAATGGCCGCAAGTGGCGTGCTGTCGACGCTCAAGCTTATTGAGAACGACCAGCGTCTGCCGGCAGTCCAAATATCAAGAGCCTGCTGGCCTTCAAGAACAATGAAACAAGGATCAAAAGTCATGACTGCTCATCTGGATACCGACATCGCCATCGGCGGTCTTTTCGAAGAGGAACACTCCGCCGAAATTGTCAATGCCCGCAACTCTGCCGATGCCAACCCACGGCTGGTTGAAGTCATGGCAGTACTGACTCGGCACCTACATGCAGCCATCAAGGAGATCGAACCGACCCATGATGAGTGGTTCAAGGCCATCGAGTTCCTGACCCAGACCGGGCAGATGTGCACTGACTGGCGCCAGGAATACATCCTTTTGTCGGACGTGCTGGGCGCGACCATGCTGGTGGATGCGATTAATCATCGGCGGCCGAAGGGCGCCACCCCGAACACGATCCTCGGGCCTTTCTACGTGGCCGATGCGCCGCGCTACGAAAGCGGCGCGAACATCTGCCTGGACGGCAAGGGCGAGCCAACGCTGGTTAGCGGCCGGGTACTCGATATCGCGGGCAACCCGATCGCCGGCGCGACCCTGGACATCTGGCAGACCAACGACGACGGCTTCTACGACGTGCAGCAAAAAGGCGTACAACCGGATTACAACCTGCGCGGCCTGTTTACCACCGATGCCGATGGTTATTACGCATTCCGTACCGTCAAGCCGCGTCACTACCCGATTCCCGCCGACGGTCCGGTAGGCAAGTTGCTGGGTGATCTGGGGCGGCATCCCAACCGCGCCGCGCATTTGCATTTCATTGTGACCGCCGAAGGTTACGACCAGGTCATCACCCACATCTTCACCCCCGATTGCCCGTACTTGCACGAGGACACGGTGTTCGGCGTGAAGAAGGAATTGATTGCCGAGTTCACCACCCAAACCGATCCGCTACTGGCGAGTCGTTATGACTTGCAGGTGCCGTTCCTGGCGGTGAATTGGGACTTTGTCCTGACCCAGGCCTGAATCATCAACATCTGTTAGCGACCGTCCTGAAACCACTCACTCATAAGTGATCGTCATGCCAAACAAAAACATTGAACTGCTTGCTGCCTACTGGACCCTCGCTGGCGACACCTATCCCGGGGCTCCCAGCGAGATCAGCCCGTTTTCCCTGCAAGCACGTGCAGAGGCGGCGTCGAAAGCCGGCTGGCGCGGCATGGGGCTGGTGCATGCCGACATCCTGCACAACGTTGAAAAGCTGGGTATTTCCACCGTACGCAATATCTTTCAGGACAACGGCATCAAGCACCTAGAAGTCGAGTTCCTGACCGACTGGCACCTGGATGGCGAACGCCGCGCGGCGTCGGACAAGGTCCGCGACGAACTGCTGGAAGTCGCTGGCGAGCTCGGCGCGCGCAGCCTCAAGGTAGCTGCCGGTTTGTTCGAAGACGGGCCGCCCGACATCGCCCGCATGCGTGACACCTTCGCGGTGTTGTGCGATCGGGCCCAACCTTTCGGCACCAATGTGGTGATCGAGTTCCTGCCGTTTTCCAGCGTGAATACCATCGATCTTGCCATCGCGGTGGCCGAAGGCGTGCGCCCCAACGGCGGCCTTCTGGTGGATACCTGGCACGTGGCGCGTGGCGGCATGAGCTTCGATGAAATCGCCAAGATCCCACTGGAGTTGATCAAGTCCATCGAACTGGATGACGCCAATCACGCCATCGTCGAAACCCTGTTCAACGATTCCACGCACTACCGCAAATGCTGTGGTGAAGGCCAGCTGGACGTGCCGGAGTTCATCCAGCAAGTCGTGAACGTCGGCTACGACGGGCCTTGGGGCGTGGAGCTGATCTCCGCTGAACTGCGCAAGCTGCCGCTGGATGTGGTGGCCAAGAGAACCTTTGAAACAACCATCGCGCAATTCGAAGGGATCAAGTTCCCGAATTGATGCATCGGTCTGACACGTCAATTTTTGCTCGTAAAAAACAACGAACAACAGATTTTTCAGGAGAAAGACAATGGTAGGTATCGCAGTTCTCGGCGCCGGCCGCATCGGCAAGATTCACGCAGCCAACGTTGCGGCCAGCCCGTTCGCGAAACTGGTGGTGGTGGCTGACCCATTCGGCAGTGCTGCTGAGCAATTGGCCGGTGCACTCGGCGCTGACGCTATGACTGACTGCGAAGCAGCGATCGATCGCGACGACGTCCAGGCCATCGTCATCGGCACCCCGACCCACACTCATATCAGCCTGATGCTGCGTGCCGTGCGCCAGGGCAAAGCGGTGCTGTGCGAGAAGCCCATCGATCTGGACATGGCCAAGAGCCTGGCCGCGGTGGAAGAAGTGGAGCGCCTCAACGGCCGGGTGATGCTGGCGTTCAACCGCCGCTTCGAGACCACCTTCGCCGAAATGCGCGCGGCGATTGAAGCCGGTGATATCGGCGAAGTGCGCCAGGTGATCATCAGCAGCCGTGACCCGGGCCTGGCACCGGAAGACTATATTGAACATTCGGGCGGCATCTTCCGCGACATGACCATCCATGACCTGGACATCGGCCGCTGGCTGCTGGGTGAGGAGCCGGTAGAACTGACCGCCATCGGCAGCCGTCTGATCGATCCGCAAATGATGGAAAAGTACGACGACTACGACACGGCGATGGTGCAGATGCAGACCGCGTCGGGTAAACAGTGCCACATCAACAATTGCCGCCAGGCGGTCTATGGCTACGACCAGCGTATCGAGGTGTTCGGCTCCAAAGGCATGCTGCAAATGGACAACCTGCGCCCGACCACCATCCGTCGCTGGAGCCAGGACGTCACTGACGCTCGCGAGCCGTTGCTGAACTTCTTCCTTGAGCGCTATCAGCAAGCCTACAAGGCCGAACTGGATGCCTACATCGATGCACTGGTCAAAGGCAGCCCAATGCCGACCACCGTACAGGACGGCCTCAAGGCCCTGAAGCTGGCCGATGCCGCCGTCGAGTCGGTCAAGACCGGGCGCGCAGTCCGTCTCTGAGCTTGAACGGTCATTCGCCAATTCGGACAAGAACATCAGGAGAACAACATGTCCTACAAGCTTGAGAGTGGCGCCACCATCGGTGTGGCCTGCCTGGGGATCACTCACCCGCACACGTCGGGCCGCGTCAAGGCGTTCAAACGCATACCCGGAGCGCAGTTCCTCGGTGCCTTTGACGACAGTCCATTACTGGAACCGTTCTGCGATGCATTGGGCTTGCAGGCGCGCAGCAAGGAAGAAATCCTCGCCGACCCGAATGTGCACGTCGTACTGGTACACCCTAAAAGCTACCTGATGGCCGACTGGGCCATCGAAGCCCTGGAAGCTGGCAAGGCGGTGCTCTGCGAAAAACCGGCGGGTCGCGGCACCATCGATACCACGCGTATCGTCGAAGCGGTTGAGCGCACCGGCGGGTTGTTCCAGGTGGGCTACTGCTGGCGCTACGCGCCGTCGGTGGAAAAGATGCAGCAAGTGCTGCAAAGCGGAGAAATCGGCAAGGTCCTGCAAGTGCGCGCCCATGCCGGTTGCTCCCACGATGAAGCCGACACCAACCACATGAAGCAACCGGGCGACCGCGGTGGCGCCTTCTACGTGATTGGCTGCCACACCATCGATCGTTTGCTGCTGCACTTTGGCATGCCCAAATCGGTCAACGCGCGGATCACCAAATTCGCCGGGCAGATGAGCGATTCGGCGCGCGAAGACGCGGTGGGCGCAGTGCTCAACTACGATGACAAGTTAATCACCATCGACTTCATGTCCTGGGACCCGATGCCCTGGACCGAAAGCTGGGATATTACCGCCTACGGTACCCATGGCGTCATGCATTCCACGCCGATGCCAGCGTCGTACAAGCTGTACCACGATGGCAAGAACGGCCATCAGCAAGGCTGGACGCACTGGAACGAGAATAGCTTCCCGGAGATCTGGGCCGTGCGCAAAACGGTTTATTCCCCGGAGATCGCCGAGATCGGCAACCCGGTGTATTTCGACCGCGAGGCCGCAGCCTTCGTCCAGTCGTTGCGCACCGGCAGCCCTTCGACCGTGCCGGCCACCCAGGCACACAACATCAATGTGATTCTCGAAGCGCTGTTCGAGTCCGCTGAATTGAACGGCCAGGAAGTCATCCTGGCCAAGTAATCGGCTACACGCAGTCCCGTTAGCGAATACCCCGGCCGACTCTGTTTACAGGGTCGGAAGGGGACCTGCATCCCGAGAAATGCCAACAACAAAAAGAAGAGGTCACCATGCACACGATCATCAAGCTTGCCGGCGCATTACTGTTGGGATTGGCCGTCAGTGCCTGCGACAAGAGCGCTACCAGCACCAAAGGCACCATCGGCGTCGCCATGCCCTCGAAAACCGAGGCGCGTTGGGTGTCGGATGGCAGCAGTATCGTCGACTCGTTGAAGAAGCTCGGCTACGACACTGATTTGCAGTACGCCCAGTACGAAGCACCAACCCAGCTGTCGCAAATCGAAAATATGATGGTCAAGGGCATCAAGGGCCTGATCGTCGCGCCGATCGATGGCACGACCATGGCTGATGTGCTCAAGCAGGCCAAGGAAAAAGGCATCAAGGTCATTTCCTATGACCGCCTGATCCGCAACACCAAGGATTTCGATTACTACGTCACCTTCGACAACTACCGCACCGGTGTTCTGCAAGGTCAGTCCATCGTCGACAAGCTGCAACTTGCACAGGGCAAGGGGCCGTTCAACCTGGAAATCTTCGCCGGCTCCACAGACGACAACAATGCCCACGTGGTGTACGCGGGGGTGATGTCGCAGCTCAAGCCGTACATCGACAGCGGCAAGTTGGTGATTCGCAGCGGCCAACAAGCGATGGAGAAAGTAGCAACGCCGAACTGGGATGGCGCCCAGGCCCAGGCGCGCATGGATAACCTGCTCAGCGCCTTCTACGGCACCGCGCACCTAGACGCCGTGCTGGCGATGAACGACCAGATCGCAACCGGCGTGGTGTCTTCATTGCGCGGCGTGGGTTATGGCTCGGGCAAGGCGGCCATGCCGATTGTCACCGGACAGGATGCCGAGGTCGCCAGCATCAAGTCGATCATTCGCGGCGATCAGTCCTCGACCATCTTCAAGGACACCCGTGCACTGGCTGAAGCCGCTGCGCAGATGATGGACGCCACCTTGAGCGGCAAGACGGTGGTGGTCAATGACTCCACGTCCTACGACAACGGCGTGATGATCGTGCCGACCCAACTGCTTACGCCACAACTGGTCGACGGCAACAACTGGCAGAAAGTTCTGGTGGACGACACCAAGTTCTACACCTCGGAACAGTTGCGCTAAGGCGAGTGTACCGTGCGTGCGGGCAGGAGAGAGAACATGACAACAACAATTCTCGACATGCGTGATATCCAGAAGTGCTTCGGCCCGGTGAAGGCGCTCAGCCGGGTCAACCTCAAGGTTGGCGATGGCGAAATCCATGCGATCTGCGGTGAGAACGGTGCCGGCAAATCGACCCTGATGAAGATCCTCAGCGGGGTCTATCCCCATGGCAGCTTCACCGGCGAGATTGTCTTCGACGGCAAGCCAAGAATCTTCCAGGGATTGCGCGACAGCGAGGCGCTGGGCATCTGCATCATTCACCAGGAACTGGCGCTGGTGCCGATGCTGTCGATCACCGAGAACCTGTTTCTCGGCAACGAGATCGCCCGGCATGGCGTCATCGACTGGAACCAGGCGCACCGGCGAGCCCGTGATTTGCTTGCCCGTGTCGGCCTTGATGCAAGCCCCCAAACCCTGGTGGGCAAACTTGGCATCGGTCAGCAGCAGATGGTGGAAATCGCCAAGGCGCTGGCCAAGGACGTGCGCCTGCTGATTCTTGACGAGCCCACCGCCAGCCTCAATGAAAAAGACAGCGACACCTTGCTCAAGCTGATGCTGGAACTCAAGGGGCGTGGCATTACCTCGATCATCATCTCCCACAAGCTCAACGAGATTGGTCGGGTGGCTGACGAGATCACGGTGATTCGCGACGGCAGTACCGTCGACGTCATCGACTGCCGCGCCGAGCCTATCGACGAAGCTCGGGTGATTCGTTCCATGGTCGGGCGCGAGTTGTCGGATCGATATCCGTCGCGCGTCAGCGAGATCGGCGAAACGCTATTCGAGGTCGAAGATTGGTCGGTGGGCGATCCCGAGCGCCCGGGCCGCGACCGCATTCGCAATATCAATTTCCACGTGCGCCGTGGCGAAGTAGTGGGCATCGCCGGGCTGATGGGCTCTGGCCGTACCGAATTCGCCATGAGTGTGTTTGGCCGCACCTACGGCACCAACATTCGCGGCAAGGCTCGCCTGGAAGGACGTGAAGTTGACCTTGGCACCGTGCGCAAGGCCATCGATCAAGGCCTTGCCTATGCTACCGAAGACCGCAAGGGCGCCGGTCTGGTGTTGGGGGAGAGCATCACCCGCAACACCAGCATGGCCAACCTAGCCGCGGTGTCCAAACGCTGGGTGATGAACGAACTGGTCGAGACCAAAGTGGCCGTTGACTACCAGACACGCCTGCGCATTCGTACCCCCAACGTATTGCAGTCGGTGGACAAACTGTCGGGGGGCAACCAGCAGAAGGTGGTGCTGGGCAAGTGGCTGTTTTCCGATCCGAAGGTTTTGATCCTCGACGAGCCCACCCGTGGCATCGATGTGGGGGCCAAGTACGAGATTTATGGCGTGGTCAATCAGGTGGTTAGCGAGGGCAGGGGTGTCGTGATGATTTCCTCGGAGATGCCGGAGCTGCTTGGTACCTGTGACCGGATTTATGTGATGAACGAAGGGCGTTTTGTCGGCGAGTTTCCGATCGCAGAGGCATCGCAGGAAAAAATCATGCACGCAATCATGAAAAACGAGGTGATCCAGTGAACGAAGTCAGCGTACCTCTCGCATCCAAACCATCAGCGCTCACGTCATTCAAGCGCGGCGCGCGTGAGTATGGTCTTCTAGCATCGTTGATCGTCATCATGGTGTTCTTCCAGGTGGCCACCGGCGGGGCGCTGATGCAGCCGCTGAACCTGACCAACCTGTTGCTGCAAAACAGCTACATCGTGGTGATGGCGCTGGGCATGTTGATGGTAATCGTCTGCGGTCACATCGACCTTTCGGTCGGTTCTGTCGTCGGTGTGATCGGTTCGATTGCTGCCGTACTCATGGTTCAGTACCGGATGGATTTCTTCACCGTCACCATCATCTGCCTCGCCACTGGCGCGCTGATTGGCGCCGCACAGGGCTACTGGGTCGCGATTTGGGGCATGCCTTCATTCATTGTCACCCTGGCTGGCATGCTGATCTTTCGTGGCGCGACCATTGCGATCTCCCAGGGGCAGTCGATCGGGCCGTTCCCTCCGGCGTTTTCGGCGATCAGCTCGGGCTTCATTCCCGACATCTTTGCCAATGAACACTTGCGCATTACATCCTTGCTGGTGGGGATTGCCGTTGCGGCAGCGTTCTGGGTCGTCGAATACCGTAGTCGCAGACGTACGGTCAAGAGCGGTGGCAACGTCGCCCCAATGGCTTTGTTCGCGCTGAAAAACGGCGTGATCACGGCGCTCATCGTTTACTTCTGCTACCTGCTTTCTACGTATCGCGGCATACCTACGGTGCTGGTGATCATGAGCGTGTTGATCGGTGTGTACACCTTCATCATGAACCGCACCGTGATCGGCCGCTGGATCTATGCAGTGGGCGGCAATCTCAAAGCTGCGAAATTGTCGGGGATCAACACGTCGCGTGTGACCTTCTTTGCTTTCGTCAACATGGGCGTGCTGGCAGCGGTGGCAGGCCTGATTTTTGTAGCCCGGCTGAACAGCGCTACACCACGCGGGGGCTCCGGATTCGAACTGGATGTCATCGCGGCAGTGTTCATTGGCGGCGCTTCCGCTTCCGGTGGGGTAGGCAAGGTCGTCGGTGTGGTGATCGGTGCCTTCATCATGGGTGTGCTGAACAACGGCATGTCGATCATGGGCATCGGCATCGACTACCAGCAGATGATCAAGGGCGCCGTGTTGCTGGCGGCGGTATTCGTGGATGTTTACCAGAAGAGCAAGGTTTGAAATGGCTGGCATGACCGACACGATGGGGGAGTCCGCGATGATCAAGCACATCGTGATGTGGAAACTGGAAGGGGAAACGCCTGAAGCGCACAGGCAGGCGTGCCTGTTTCTAAAGGAGCGTTTCGAAGGACTGGCCGGGCTGATTCCCGGGCTTCTGAAAATCGAAGTTGGCGTCGACTTCAGCCGCATCGACTATGCGTGCGATGTGGTGCTCTACAGTGAATTCGAATCCCAGGAAGCCTTGGACGCCTACGCTTCCCATCCCGAACATTTACGGGTGAAAGGGGAGTTGGGTAATTCACGCATCGCGCGACATCAGGTCGACTATCGGTTGTCTTAAATATCTCTGGTGGGAGTGAGGTCGGGGAAGGGGAGCCTTAAAGGTTGCTCCTTCCATCCTGCTCGGTCGATTACTACCAGCCGTCGCCCTCTGAAAATAACTGGGGATCGGTGAGTGTCCGCCTCTGGCCGGAAACCGCCCATAAGCGACGTCTGCTTGTGCGCAATCTGTTCAATTGCCCGCCAGCATCAGCTCAGCCAACGACGGAGATGAACTAGACTTCCTACATCACTCCTCAAGGACGAGCGCCATGTCAGATAACTCAGACTGCAAGATCGCCACGGCGGACGCTCTGACATTGCTCCTGCACAATCAGCATGCCTTAGGCGCAGCGATAGAAGAAGTAACCAAGTGGCTCTCAGAAAATGGAGTGGGAAGTGTCGCTGCTAACGCAATGTCGGCCATGGAAACGCTGGACACAAATGCTCAAGCCATCACAGATTCCATTATGAGGTTACGCCAGTCATAGATATGAATTGCCCTGATTCTGTAGACACAAATGACTGGCAGTTATGGGGCAAATAACGACCACGATGCACTGTGACTGAACCACCCTTGTCCTCCCTCAACCTGGAGGACAAGCCATGAACTCAATTGCTACATATCGCCGTCAGCCTTGGAACAAGGGAAAGCTCGTCGGGCAAAAGGCGCCGCTCCGAGTCAGAGATATTTGGGCTATCCGCGTAAGACTTCAGCTTGCTGAGAGGACAAGGGATCTGGCGCTCTTCAACTTAGCTATCGACAGCAAATTGCGTGCCTGTGACTTAACCAAGCTGCGAGTCCGAGACATAGCCCATGGGGAACATGTGTCGTCACGGGCTATCGTGATGCAGCAGAAAACCCATCACCCAGTGCAATTTGAAATCACTGAGCAAACCCGAACGGTTCTGGAGGCCTGGATGCATCAAGCTCACCTCCACAGCGAGGATTTCTTGTTCCCGAGCCGTTTGCACGACTCAGACCATCTCTCCACCAGACAGTACGCTCGAATAGTCAAAGCGTGGGTGACCGCCATTGGTCTTGATCCAACCATGTACGGTACTCACACGCTACGGCGCACCAAGGCATCGTTGATCTATCGCAGGACAAAAAATCTGAGAGCAGTTCAAATCTTGCTGGGACATACGAAGCTTGAAAGCACCGTCAGGTACCTGGGCATCGAGGTCGATGACGCCCTGGAAATGGCAGAGCAGACAGAAGTCTGACCAACCACTGCGACGGTCTATGCTAGACCGTCGCTATCCGACCCATTGCTGCCAGTCATTTGCGTCTACAAAATCAGGGGCGATTCATCTTTTATGTAGGGGGTTCAGATTGGCAAACGTCAATAACTTTAACTGCGACTTTGGGGCTTCCGTTTCTCAGTAAGTTGTCTAGCTCTGTATTGGTTATTGAGGTCGTCCCGGTTGTAGTGTTTGCCCTTCCGGCAACCAGTCAGCTTTCGAAGCGATAAAGGGCGTGCCAAGCCGATGCCTTTGGCCAATATAAATGACCTCGTTGATGCCTTCGTCTTTTGAGAATAAAAAATTATTTTTGCTCCTCTTGAATCGTTTTTCTCACATCGCTATATATTTTTGTAC
The DNA here is from genome assembly GCF_056711565.1 of Pseudomonas sp. WT-JTC. NCBI lineage: Bacteria > Pseudomonadati > Pseudomonadota > Gammaproteobacteria > Pseudomonadales > Pseudomonadaceae > Pseudomonas > Pseudomonas sp. WT-JTC. The sequence goes on along the minus strand of NZ_CM160042.1, from coordinate 3,553,783 downwards.
GCGATGCCGAAACCGGGTCGCGCCATAAATCACTTGGAGAAAACTCAGGAGATTTAGCTATGGCTAGTACCGTTTCCTTGGCCCCACTGTTCCGTCAGTCGGTAGGCTTTGATCGTTTCAACGACCTTTTTGAATCCGCGCTACGCAGCGAGGCGGCCTCGACTACCTACCCACCTCATAACGTCGAGAAGCACGGTGACGATCATTATCGAATCGTCATAGCTGCTGCGGGTCTGAGTGAGGAGGATTTGGACATTCAAGTCGAGAAGGAGGTTTTGACCATCGCCGGTGGCAAGCGAGAAAGCGATCAGGAGACGATTTACCTTCATCAGGGAATCGCTCAACGTGCATTTCGACTGTCTTTCCGTTTAGCGGATCACATTGAGGTTCAAAATGCATCGTTGTCCAATGGGCTGTTGAGCATTGATCTGCTGCGGGTTGTACCAGAGGAAGCAAAGCCTCGGCGCATCAACATTGATGGCTCGGGGAAGTCTGATCTGAAACAAATCAACTGATAGCAGCAAACGAGGCGCTCTTCGGAGCGCCTTTCTTAACTGCAGAATCGGCCAATAAAAGACATTCTCTGGCCTCTCAAAAGATATCCCACGAATATCTCCTAATTGAACGATTCCACGAGCATAGTCTAGCTTTACGAACCACCAGATTGGAGTCGATGGCCTGGCAGATCAGGATGAATCGGTCCCGATATCGTAGAGCCCATATGAGAGGCAGCTTTTGGCCGATTGTTGCCTGCCACGACCGGTTGAATCCACTACCGACAGTTGCCCTTCGTGAGAGGCCGCAACTGATTCAAAGAGTCAGTTCAACTGTGGACGAACGTCCAGAGATCGGTATTCAATTTTTCGATAGCGGTTTTAAAGTCTTTGGTGGTGATTTGCTGATTCTCGTTCTCTAGCTGGCTGCCGAATACCTTGCGCACCACTTTGGCCATTGTCTGATGGGTTCTCGCGTCAATGAATTCGGCTTCGATGAACAGATTGGTGTCTTGATCCCGGTGACCGGTGGCTGCCTGTGTCGCTCCGACAACGGCTGCGATCGGCATCACTTCATACCACTTCATGCCCTCGTTCGAGGCGCTGACGCCGGTGATCGCCGCACGCAGGATCAGGGGGTGTGACCCGGCCGGTGCAGCGGCCGCGTTAGACACCCTCTGGTATTTGCGGCCCAGCACGAGTTTGGCCTTTCTGGACATGAAATCCTGCAAGTCGGCCAGCGTCTGCCGATTGACCTGCTCATTGGGTTTCGGCGCGGGATAAAACTCCAGCGTTCTGAACGCTATGGTGTCGTACGCATTCGGGTTCCACGACGGGCTTACCCAGCGCAGTGTCTTCTCACCGGTGGCAGTGGTCACTTCTTCCAGGTTGTTGTAGTTGGACAGGAAGCCGGAGTACTGCTCGCGCTCAGTGACCTGGGAGGTGCAGCCGCCGAGTAGCAGGCAGACTAGTGCGACGCCGACAAACACTTTATGGGCCAAGGTCATGTTGGGTTCACTCCAGGATCAAGTCGTGTTCCGTCAACAGAAAACCAGAAACGCAATGCCATGTTTCAAGCTTGAATCCAGGTGTTGTCGAACTGACCGGAGATTGGATTGCCTATTGTGGACCGGGAATGCTCCACCGGCATGTAACCGGGCAAGATCTTTGTCCAACTGATGTCGGTGTCCTGATCCAAAGCATAGGTGGCCCTGTGGCAATACGTCAGGTTTCATGACGCTGCGATTGCTGCCCGATACGGCGCTGCCAGGCAACGGCTTCGCGACGATGGTCAGGGCAGAGGCTGGAGGCTGGTTTTGAAGGTGGTGACCACTCGGTTACGGCCTTCGTGTTTAGCGTGATACAGGCGTTGATCGGCTGTGCGCAGAATTGCCTCGATGGTGTCGCCGTCGCGACCGGATTGCGATACGCCGATGCTCACCGTGACCACGGTTGAGCGCTGCAGGCCATGAAAAGAACTATTTGCAACGGTGCTTCGCAGACGCTCGGCGATTTCGTGCGCGCCTTCAAGTGAAGTCTGGGGCAGCAGTATCATGAATTCTTCCCCACCTACTCGGGCTACGCCGTCATACGGCCGAATCGAATCCAGGCATTTCTCCACGAAACTCTTCAGGATGTCATCGCCAACCTGGTGCCCGAAGCGATCGTTGATGGACTTGAAATTATCCAGATCGAGTGCCAACACGGAGAACGGCGCACCGCCGCGTTTGGTCCGGCCAATTTCGACGTCGACCCGCTCCATGAAGCGACGCCGATTTTCAGCGCCGGTCAGTGGATCGGTCGCCGCAAGGTGCCCGAGTTCCTGATTGGTGCGCTGGAGTTCCTGCAGGGCGCTCTCGGCATACGCCATCGCTTCGGCAAGACGCACCATCAATTCCTCTTGGCTGTAGATCTTCGAAAACGACCGCGTGGTGAGGAACGCTTGCACCACCCCATAGCTCAGCATGAAGAATCCACCGGCGAAGATCGCATGAGCGAGCCACCACATATGGTTCCACGGACGCGCAAGGATGAAGGCAAGAGATGACAGCGCGAACGCGGTGACCGAGATGATGAAAATTATCATCAGCGGCGAACGGATACGGCGCAACAGAAGTATGGCCGCGGTCAATGCGGAAAGAACGAGGGCACCACCCTCCATGGAGAGGCGCACCGCGAGATTGCCGGCGATCGGCAAGTTCGCGACGTACGCCACTGCCAGGTCAACCAGCAGGAACAGTCCTATCCAGGTCAGCCACGGGTGGGCCTTCATTCGTTGGTCCGCGGCATCAGGTGGGCGGTGGTACGACAGCATTCCGACCAACAGCAGAATCGACATGACCAGTCGAGAGGCTGGTCCATAAAGCAGGAAGAGCCAGATATTGTGGTGTGCAAGCCCTGTGAACGCACCATGCAACGCGTAGATCAGTACAAACCCGAGGAAACCAAGCGTCATCCATCGTAGCAGCGGATCCCCCGATGACTGATAGCAGCGCCACGTTACGTAAGTGACAAACGAGCCCGCCAGGGTGGCTGTGATGATCGCGATTACATGGAACAGGTGATTCTCGAATACAAGCGTGGGGTCCTGGAAAAAGTACAAGTAGCCAATCAGATAGGCCGGAACGAACGCAAACCCTGCGAGCAGCAAGTAGGCGTAAACCTTGACCATGAGGCGAACGGCTACAGGTGACTCGTCGGTGGCGATGAGATTGCTCATGGTTCCCTCCAGTTTTAAATCCGCATAGCCAACACCGGTCGGGTGTTGAAGCCGCCTGCATGCCAACAGTCTCTCGCATCACTACGCAAACATGGGATGGAGCGATCTGCGGCATTTCAATTATGGATAAGAATTCAACCTGCGGATCAGAGTTTTTTCAGGAAGCCCAGCAGCAGCTCATTGACCTCTGTCGCGCGCTCTTGCTGTATCCAGTGGCCGGCACCTTCGAGGATATGACACCCGCGCAGTTGCGGCAGTGTCTGCGCGAAGGCTTCGATCTGCCGCGGGGAGCCCGCAAACTTCAGCACGCCGTCGCGGCTGCCGGCAATGAACATCGACGGCTGCCGGATAATGCAACCACGCCAGGGTGCCAGCAGTGCCCATGAACGCGTCATGTTGCGGTACCAGTTCAGGCCGCCGCGAAATCCGCTGCGGGTGAATTCGCGGGTGTAGCAGGCAATATCCTCAAGGCTTAGCCAGGCTGGCAGGGTTTTGGGTTCGATCATCGCCCCCAGGAAGCCCTGGCCCGGCTGCAGCTGGCCGAACACCGGCCAATCGGGCCCGTCACCCGAGCCATTGAAGTAGATGCGCCGGATCGACGACTCGACGTCCCTTTCCAGTTCGGCCTCGGCCACACCCGGCGTCTGGAAATACTGGATGTAGAAGTCACGGATGCCCCGCGAGGCAAGCGCGCCGAGGAGCTCCACGCGCCCCGGTGGCGAGAAGGGAACGCTCATGCCGACCACGGCGCGGAACAGATCGGGCCGCATCATTGCTGTGCTCCAGGCCACCTGCGCGCCCCAGTCATGGCCGACGATGACGGCTTGCTGTTCGCCGAGTGCGTGGACCAGCTCGACCATGTCGCCTACCAGGTGCAGCATGGTGTAGGCGTCGGGTTCGGCCGGTGCATCTGTGCCGCCATAGCCACGCATGTCGGGCGCGACCGCTCTGTAGCCAGCGGCCGCCAGCGCAGCAAGCTGGTTACGCCACGAGTACCAAAGCTCCGGGAAACCGTGGCATAGCAAGACCAGCGGGCCACAACCTTGCGTTGCGATCTGCATGCGGATGCCATTGATATCGAGCAGTTCGAGGTGTGGCTCGTTCATGTGCGCTTCCTGCGATTCAAGCGATGGCCCCCAGCAACCGTGGCAAACTCGCCAGAGCCTGCTGCCTGCCGACAGAGAGCCGATGCAGCTGTGCCAGTTTTTCGGTGTCGGTTTCTTGCAAACCCCTGACCACCGCCGTCATGAAGTACAAGCGCGACTGCCTGATCCAGCGGTTAAGGCCGTCATGCTCTCCCCAGCGTAGCTGGTTACCCAGGTAGACCGCCCAGATTCTGATCCAGTCCGTGGGGACGTGAGGCGGGGGGACCATCATGCACAGCGAGTTCATTTGCGCTTGATCGACCAGGTGGCTTTCCACATAGGCGATCAAGGCCGCGCTGAACACGGGTTGGCAGCTGCTGACCATCAACAGGTTGATCTTGCCGCCGTCGAACACCTTCATTTCAGGGAGTGTCGGGATGGCACTGGCGCTGCAATCGATGTGCAGGGCACTTGGGCTCGTGGCGATGTTGCCCTGCTCGAGCACGATGCGCGTTGGCTCGATCACTCGCACTCTCCCCAGGCGCACAATGTTGTCGATGCGTCGAAGCTCGCGTAATTCCGCCTGTGTGACGGTGGCGCAGCGGTAGGCAGTGGGTTCGACGGACTTGTCCAGGCGCAGGAGCTGGCCCGCCGCCTCGAGCCTGGAGAACAGGTCCGGGATCGAGTCTGCGGCTGCGATGGCCTCGAACTGTGCCGTGACACCGCCGATTGTTCGTTCGAAGTTGTCGAGGCCGGGTTGCATGTTGGCCCGGTCGATCAACCACGGATCGTTCGGCATGATCCAGCAGATTGTTGCGGGCGCAACACCGTTTTGCAGCAACCACAGGCAAGCGTCGATCCCGGTCTTGCCCGAGCCCACCACTACGTAGCTGGAGTATGGGTGCCGGATTTTCGGCAAGTCGTTCAGCGGCACGCATTGCACGCCGGGTTCCACCTTGTACCTGGGCGGGTGGGTCGAGGGAACTGCTGTCTGCGCATGGGTGGCGTCTACCACCTTTTTGTGCACCCGGACCTGATGGTTTACGCCGCTGACCAGCGAGGTAAACCGGTGGTCGTCAAGGCGGTCGCCGGTGTAGTTGCACATGGGGAAATAACGGACTCGACCTGACGGCAGAAACCGCTGATTCATCACCTGGTCGAAGTAACTCACCACCTCGGCACCGGAGGCCAGCTCATACAAGCCCTCGTTCAGTGCCGTCGTGTCTTTCGTTCCGCTGCCCAGTTCGCGTGAGTTGACGCCATAGCAGGTCGAGGGCTGGTGCAAGCGGACGAAGGGGTAGGCATCATTCCAGTGACCACCAGGCCGTTCGTGTCGATCCACTATCACGATGCGTGCATTCGTTTCCTCGAGTAGCGTATCGACGAAAGCCATGGCCGTCGCGCCAGCACCGATGATCAGGTAGTCGGTTTCGATCGGATTTGCGTCCATATGGTTGCACCTTCCTGAAGGTTGCCGCCCCTCAACCTCAGTAGATTAGCCAGCGATGCCGTGTGCAATAGAACGAATGCTCCTCACCCACATAACCAATGGAGTTAATGGCTGCAGCCTGAATGTCCTGGCTCAAATCGGCATGCACGAAGAAGCATCCAGCTACGCGGCCCGGATTTAATTTAACCCGTTGTCACTCAACGCGCCGCTATCGGCACCGTCACGGTTTTGCCGAAGGCCGACTGAACGGTCACCGTCGCGCCAGGCGCCGGGCCACTGCCGGTGGTCGTCACCGCTATCTGCCAGCGCGCGCCTGCCGCCGTCGGCGTCAGGGTGGCGGCGCCAAGGCTCACTGGACCGGAGGTGGTCGTGGCAGTCGCCGTGATGGTATTGCCCGTGCCACGCGAGGTGGTGCCGGACAGGACCCAGTAGTAGCGGCTGTTGCTGCGGGCGGTGACGGTAGCGCTGGTGACGATCAGGTTCTCGGCGACCGCCGCCGAGACCGCCACGGACACCGTCGTCGGTGCCGACTCCGCCCCCTTGGCATCGGCGGCCTGATAGGTAAAGGTCGCGGTGAACGGCGCGGGGACCGTGGCCGGTGGTGTGTAGATCACGCGCAGACCATCGGTGCTGACCGTACCCTTGCCGGAGTCCGGTTGTGCCAGGCCCACCACTTTAAGCGGCACGTTACCGTCAGGGTCGGTGTCGTTGGCCAGGACGTTGATGGTCACCGGTTGGCCGTTGTTGCTGATGGCGCTGTCGGGGTTGGCAAGCGGTTTTATGTTATCGCCGTCGTTATTGTCACGTTTATCGCCAGTGCGGAAAGTCGGCAGCGCGGCGGAGTTTACGTAGGTGACGCCGTCCCAGCCGGGCAGGGGCGTTGGCATAAGCTGGAACTGGCCCGGGTGCTCGACATCCCAGCGCAGCAGCATGGAGGTGTCCTCGTGCTGGGTGTTGTGGCAGTGCTCCATGTAGGTCCCGGCGAATTCGCGGAAGCGGATGGCGATGTCCACGTCCACCGAGCTGTCGATGCCCTGGCCAATGAGATAGACGTCCTTGCGTGCCCATTTTTCCCATTCCGGCGGTGCCTTGCCGTCTCGATTGAGGACGATGCCTTCTTCGAAATGCACGTGCACCGGGTGGCTCCAACCGTTGCCGCCGTTCCTGATTTTCCACACTTCCAGGGTGCCGTCGCCAGAGAACCCGGCATCGGTCGGGCCGTTGGCCAGTTGCGGAGCGGCGCTGATGATTCGAGGGTCCATCTGGAAGCCGAAACCGCCGTCGGTCTTGATCGTCCAGGGTTGTTCGTCGGTGCCGTCGGAGCGACCGAAAGTGAATTCGCGATGGCGTGCCAGTTTCAGTTTGGCCTGCATTGCCGGATCGTCGCGGTTGATCGTCAGCGGGATCATGACCTTGCCGACCGGTTTACCCGGTTTGGCGGGTTCGTAGTCGGCGGGGTTCATGCTCACGTCCTGGCCGGCATAAGGCTGGACCACCATCTGCAGGAACTTGCCCACCACCGGGTCGCCGGCGTCCCATTCCAGCCCTTTGCTGCCCAGCTTGAGCACCGCCTTGTACTTCCCGGACAGGACATCGGCCAGGCTCAGTGGAGTACTCTCCGGACCCTTGCCGTTCTGGTGCTCCATCAGGTTGACGAAGTACAGCTTGTCGCCGGTCCTGATCCCGTTTTTCGCGAAGTTGACGATGATGTCGAACCGCTCGGCAATGCCCTGGGTGGGCAGGATGGCGTTGTGGTCCTGCACATCGCCGTCGCCGTCCAGATCCATGCTGCCATCGAACGGCACCGCGTGTTCCATAAGGTTGCCGTCGTTGCCGATCATGTGGAACGGCACGCGGGTGTAAGACACGCCGGAACCTGCCGGGCCGGGGAATTCGCCACCGCTGCCGGCGACTTCACGCACCAGCGCGATCCTGAAGAAGCGCGAGACCGAGCCGTTGAGAATGCGGAAACGATAGCTGCGCGCGCGCACGTTCAGGCGTGGCTGGTACTGCCAGTTGACCAGGATCTGGTCGCCGAGGAAGCCGTCGGTGTTGAACGGGTTGAACCACAGCTGGCCGTTCTGATCCCAGGCCTTGTCGGCCACCAGCAGGTTGACGTCATAGTCACGGTTGCCCCAGGGCAGCGCCGAACCGCTGGGCAGGCGCAGGTTGACACCGTCTTGCAGCGCTTCGTTGCCACGATCCAGGGCGCTGTAGTAGTTCATCATCGTCGCGTTGCCCTTGTAGACGTTCTGCGCGGTGAAATCGAGCATGTGGTCATGGAACCAGTGGGTGCTCATGGTTTCGCGCCAGTCGCCACGAATCTTGATGCTGCCGTTGTTGCACGTCTTCAGGCCCGGAGTGGCATCGTTGACGAACAGGGTTTCGCCCGGGGCGCAGGGGAACGCCGCGCGCGGATCCTGAGCGTTGGTGTTGATGCTGTCGTAGCCGGCCAGTTGTATCGGCCAGCGATAGTCGTAGTACTGCCCCGGAAAGAAAAATGCATTGGCATAGCCGTCGCTTTCGGCCGGGGAGTGGCCGTTGTGTTCATGGGTGCTGAGGGTGTGCAGGCCAAACCCCATGTTGGCCGACGGATCGATCGGCAGGGCGTTGTAGTGACGCATCAGCACCGGTTGGCCGTAACGCACCATCAGCAGTTTTGGCGGAAAGGTGCCGTCGAAGGTCCAGAGCGCCTTGTGGTTCTGGATCGGCATGTTGGGGTGGAAGCGGGTGTCGATGCCTTTGGTGGTGCCTGCGATGACCGGAGCATCCGAGGTCTGGTTGTAGAGCCCGCCAGGCCCGAACTCGCCGACAGCGTAGTTGTGCAACTGGCGGCGGTCGCGCATGCCGCCGTTGAGCTTGGCGCCCGCTTGAGCGGTCTTGAAGGCGACCTGCGGGTAGAACTCGTTCCAGCGCTGGTGCGACCAGCCTTTTCCTGGCGGACGACCTTCGGCCGGCGAGCCGACCGGATGGCGGTTGAGGAAGGCTTCGATCTGCGCTTTCCACGGGTTGCGGTCCAGCACGTTGGAATACTGCGACGGAAACGGGTACAGCCCCGGCTGGCGCATGAAGGCTTCCAGCGCCGCGGCCGAAGGACCGCTGCGGGCGATGTTGTTGGGGTCCTGCGTGGGCGCCGGGCCGACGAGCGGAACCGGGAAGGTCAGGGGAGGGGCCGGCAGTGTCGGGTCGAGTTTCTCCGTGCCGAATTCTTCGAACAGCAGCAGTTGCTGGGTGTACGGCTGCGCTCCGAACAATGGGCTGGGCTTGCCATTGGTGGGGATCTTGAAGGATGTCTGAAGGGCTGGCGGCAGCACGTTGTCGGCCGTTGGCGTGGTGCGGGTGCCAAAAGCGCCATTGGGCAGGGCGATGGCGCCCTGGTTGGCGGGTAGCATGGCCCGTATGGCATCCACCGCGGCCTTGGGGTCGGGCGGCGAGTTGGTAAACGCCGAGGGGTCGGTCGGTGGCGGCTGGCTGACATCGTCCAGCGGTGCGGCGTCTGCCGTGGCCAGGGACAGGAGCATCGCACAAGGCAGGCTTGATTTGCGCAGCCGGCCGAAGGAATCGCATGGTGGTGTCGCGCTTTTCATTTTTCACCCCTCCGCTGATGCTCCACCGTCTCCATGTCCGGGACGACAGGTGTTGCGGGCATAAGGGGCGGGGTGCAACTAATGAGCCATCACCCGGGCGAAGGAAAAATTCAAATAAATTAACAAGTTGTTCTGAGCGTTACAGACGGGTGAAGCGGGGGTGGGTGAAGTACCCCATTTGTGGGGAAAGTAGCGGCGCTGTTTCACCGACCGCTTTTGGTGGATTTGCATGTACCGCTCACGCGGGGAATTGGCCTATCCAGTGCCTGGCAATCTCTTCGCGCCGGCAGATCCACACCGCGTCGTGGCCTTGCACGTAATCGAGAAAGCGCGCCAGCGCCATCGCACGACCGGGATGGCCACTGATCCGCCCATGCAGGCCGACGCTCATCATCTTCGGGTGTTGCGCGCCTTCTTGCCACAGCAGGTCGAAAGCATCCTTGAGCAGCTGGAAGAAGTCTTCGCCGCAGGCGAAACCGTTCGGCAGCAGATAGCGGGCGTCGTTGTTGACCAGTGTGTAAGGGATCACCAGGTGGGCGGGTGAGCCCGGGAGCCAATAGGGCAGATCATCGTTGTAGGCGTCCGAGCTATAGAGAAACCCGCCTTCCTCACGCAACAGGCGGCGGGTGTTCTGGCTGACCCTTCCTGTGTACCAGCCTACGGGGCGTTTACCGCAGATCTGCTCGATCACGTCGAGGGTCAGGCGGATATGGCGCCGCTCCTGGTCTTCAGGCATGTCGCGATAGTCCAGCCAACGGTAGCCGTGCCCGGCAATCTCATGCCCGGCGGCGCAGAGCGCATGGCCAATCGCCGGGGTGAGTTCCAGTGCCCGGCCGACGGCGAAGGCGGTCAGCGGCAGGCCTCGGGCGCTGAACAGCTGCAGAATGCGCCACACCCCTGCGCGCGACCCGTATTCGTACATGCCCTCGACGCTCAAGTCCGGTTCGCCCACACGCGGCGGACGGCCCGGTAGCTCGTGCAGCCAGGCCTCCGACTGTGCATCGCCATTGAGGATGCATGATTCCGCGCCCTCTTCGATGTTGAGGACGAACTGGACCGCGACGCGCGCCTCACCGGGCCATCGCGGGTGGGGTGGGCAGCCGCCATATCCGATGAGGTCGCGAGCGGCCATCAGCCCAGCTCGAAAGTCGTGACGCCGAACACACGTTCGTGCGCGATCGCCGGAGGAGGGCCGAGGTACATGCGTGCGCAGCCGAAAACCTCGATCATGCCCTGTTGGCGCACGAGCGCCATCGCGGCGGGGTTATTCTCCGGGGCATCGAGAAACAACGGGCCACCTGCCGCAAATTCCGCCAGGTGCGCGTAGAGGGCATTGGCTGCCAGGGCGTCATCGGCGAACAAGGGGCCGATCTTGCAGCCTTCCCGGCAGCGCCTTGCTACGCCATAGCCGCTTAGCCTGCCCTCGCGCCGGCAACCCACGGCGAGTGCGTCGGCCTGGGCTATCCAGCCGCTCAGGAAGGTTGCGCGCGCGGCGGGGAAACAGGTGCGGTCGTAATCGACAACCTGATCGAACGGGAAGGTGGCCAACGGGACGATGTCCTCGCCTACCTGCGAGGTCGCCGGGTGTTCGGTGATCTCGGCACGAAAACGCATGTTGCGATGGGAAAAGACGAAACCACCCTTGGCGTAGTAGTCCTGCATCGCGAAGACGCCGTCCATGCCGATGCTCGCGCCTGGGCGCAGGCGGGCGAGGAGTCGCTCGCGGCGTGCGTGCCACAGGGTATTGCCCAGACCTTGACCGCGATATTCAGGCCGGACGATGAAAAAACCCATGAAACCGAATTCGCCATTGTAGGAGGTGATGGCACCGCCGCCGATCAATTCGCCGCTCCGGGACGCCGCGATGAAGGCGGCAGGGTCCGTAGCCCAGAACAGCTCGGCATCGTGAAGGCCGGGATTCCAACCCTCACGGGCGGCCCAACCGACGAGTTCGTCCAGCTCGGGACGGGTCATGTTGCGTATGACCAGCTGATTGGACACCGCGAAGTTCTCCTCAGTCGCTAATCGAGCGTGTGGTCCATCCCCACTCTGAACCCTTTCGGTATAGCTTCAACCCGGGTATTGATCCAGATCGTCGCACCACCTGCAGAATATGCTCGTCGCCATTGAGCGCAATACTGTTCAGTCAAGGATTCTGTAGGAGCGAGCTTGCTCGCGATGGACTTAAGGGCGCTGCGTTTAGTCAGTAAACACGCGGCATCGTTAGCGACCATCGCGAGCAAGCTCGCTCCTACAGTAGTGGCGTGGTTCGATGGCACCACCGTCGTCATGTGCGTGGGAGATCCTGCGCGTCGAAGGCATTCGGCCCGTTACACTGTGGCAGATTCCTGTATTCGTCCTGGAGCTTGCATGAAAGTTGGCGTGATTTCCGATACCCACGGCTTGCTCCGTCCCGAAGCGCTTGCCGCCCTGCAGGGGTGCGAGCGAATCATTCATGCCGGCGACATCGGTGCCCCGGAAGTCCTTGATCGACTGGCCGCTATTGCACCCCTGCACGTCGTGCGCGGGAACAATGATCAAGACCTTGCATGGGCAGGGCATCTCCCTGATCTTCTGCGTTTCGACATCAACGGTTGGCAGGCGTTGTTGGTGCATGACATTGCCGATGTCCCGGTCGAACTGGAGGCAGGCGTACAGCTGGTGATCACCGGCCACTCCCACCAGCCACGCATCGAATGGCGTGGGGAGCGATTGTTTGTCAATCCCGGTAGCGCGGGGCGACGACGCTTCAAGCTTCCGGTGACGCTGGCGCTGCTTGAGGTATCGGCGACTTCAATCGAGCCTCGGTTGATTGATCTGTTGGAGTCATCCCCGTAATGGGTTGAACCCTTCGTGATTTGAATCAGCGCAGCCCGTTCACGCTCAGCAGAATCAAGCCGACCCAGAACAACCGCCAAAGCGAAACCCCGTCACCGAGCCAATACATGCCGACGATGGCCGTACCGGCAGCGCCGATACCGGTCCAGACCGCGTAGGCGGTGCCCACGGGCAGGACCCGCAATACCATCGTCAACAAATACAAACTGCTGGCCAATGCTACTAAGGTGCCGGCGAGGATCCAGGGTCGATCCAGGCCATTTGCGCATTTCAATCCAACCGCAAAGGCGATCTCCAGAAAGCCGGCGACAATCAGCAGTAACCAGGATGTGGTGTAAGTCATTCGACAAGACCTGTGTTGGCAAAAAAAAAGCGAGCCGGTCAAGGCTCGCCAAAGGGAGGTAAACGTCAGTTGGCCAACAGTTTGCCGCTGAACAGACTGGCCAGGGTCTTCACGGTCAACACAAGCAGGGCCACTGTGAGGAACAGCAAGATCACTGCCGCGATAGCCATCAGCAACGTGCTGTCCTGGGCATGGGCATACTTCAGCGCAGCATTGCTCAGGGCTGCGATGGGAAAGCTGATTGCCCACCACGAAGGGGCAAAAGGCACATCGCGACGGAACACTTTGAAGCTCAGTACCACGAACAGGAACAGGCCGAAGTAGAACAACACGCTGGCAAACCGGTCGATCTCGCCGAACACGTTGGTGTACGCCAGGAAACCCACTTCAAATGGTGCAATCAAGACCATCAGTGAAGGCACCATGCCTTTGGCCAGAGCGGCCTGATGCACCAACCGCGAAAAGATCCGGGTAAAGAAAACCAGTGCCAGCACCGCACCCACGGCAAGCGCAAACAGGTTGAACTCCGCAGCCCAGGCCATGGGCATGTGCGCACCGGTTACCGCGATGTCGAGGGTGGCTACGCCCGGGATCAACCAGGCGGGTACGGCATTGAGTTGATCGTGACCGCCCGACAACAGGCGCGAAACCACCAGGCCGGCAAGCAACACGGTCAATACGCTGCCCAGTATCCAGAGTGCCTGTCCAAGCAGTTGACTGTGGGGCGCTGCCACTGCGGAAAGCAGCAGCAGGGCGATGGTGACGGTGCCGAAAAAGTTGCTGGCGACCGGATGGTTGAATTCGGCCCGTACCGCTTCGGGATGCTTCACCCATTTGCTCAGATAGCCCAGCGTCAGCAACACGAATACCAGGCCGGCAAACGCGCCAATCGCTTCACCCAACATGCCACCGACGCCGTAATGCTGACCACTCAAGCGCCAGGCGAGGCCCAGGCCGGCCAAGCCCATGACTGAACCGAACAGATTGATGGGCAGGTTCTTGATGGATGTCTTGCTGGTCGATACTGATTGAGCTGCAGCGATGTTGGGGGTGTATGCAGTGTTCATGGCAGTCTCCCGTTTGACTGAATTTGCTGTTGGAGCTATTTTCAGCCAAACAGCTGTTGGCTGAAATAGTGCAGTTACGACGTATTCAGCCAATGATTCGACGAGGACAGACATCATGCGCATAACCCTCCTGGCCTTCCCCCGCGTGCAGCTGCTGGATGTGGTCGGTCCGGCAGACGTCTTCGCCGAGGCCGCCAGGCAACTTGGCAATCCACGTGCCTACCGGGTCGAAGTCATCGGGACCGACAAAGGGATGATCAAGGGCTCAAGCGGTCTGAAGCTCGGCATCGACGAGACCTTCGAAACCTATAAAGGCCGGATTGACACGTTGCTCGTGGCCGGCAGCCCGCACATCGACGAAATTGCCCTGAACCCCGCACTGCAGGAATGGCTGCGCCAACAGGCGAAATCAGTGCGCCGTATCGGCTCAGTCTGCAGCGGCGCCTTCCTGCTGGCCGCCGCAGGCTTGCTCGACGGGCGCCGTGTCACCACTCACTGGAATTCCAGCGCGAAACTCGCAAGGGAACATCCCCAGGCCCACGTCGACCCCGATAGCATTTTCATCAAGGACGGCAACCTTTACACCTCGGCGGGCGTCACGGCCGGCATGGACCTGGCCCTGGCGCTTGTCGAAGAGGATCACGGCAGGGAGCTGGCGCTCAGCGTTGCCCGTGAAATGGTGATGTTCTTCAAGCGACCAGGCGGGCAATCACAGTTCAGCGCGCAACTGGCAGCGCAAACCGCCGAGCGGAGTGTGATAAGGGATGTGCAGGAGTATGTCGTGCAGCACCTGAAGGCCGACTTGAGCGTACCGACCCTGGCCGCCCGCGCCGGCATGAGCGAACGCAACTTTGCCCGCACGTTCAAGGCCGAAGCCGGCTCGACGCCGGCCGAGTTTGTCGAACTGGCCCGCATCGATGCGGCCAGGCGGCTGATCGAGGATTCGGACGTATCACTCAAGCGCTTGGCCGATACCGTCGGCTATGCAAATACGGATGGGTTCAGAAGGGCCTTCATGCGGCGTCTCGGGGTGGGGCCGAGTGATTATCGCAAGCGGTTTTCAACTGGGTGACGGGGAAGGGGGCTCATCGTCAAAACGTCATCAGGCACTTCGGTACCTGATGTCAGCTTCTCACCGGTCGATGCACCACTCGTTCTGTGTATGCAGGACGAGTGGTGCAGGCGTGGCTTGGCAACTAGCGATAGTAGCGGCGATCGTCCTCGTAGCGGTACCGCATGTCCCGATCCTGGTGGCGCTCCCAATAACGATGGCGTTCGGCTTCGCGGCGGGCCTGCTCTCTGCGCCACTGCTCTCTACGCCACTCGTCTCGGCGCCAATCGTCTCTTCGCCAATCATCTCTGCGATAGTGCCAACGGCCGTTATGCCAGTATCGGTCGTCATGGGCCAACATCGGCCCTGGCTGCTTGCCGGCCATGTTGGCCAAGGTCGGCCAAGGGTTGTCGGCAGCCTTGACCGGAGCCTGAACGACTGCGACTTCAGGTGCGACAACAGGGGTTGCGGTCTTCATTTGTGTTGCTGATGCCGAGCCCACTGCCGCGAGCGCGAACAGGCCGAAGAGCACCATCCGTGGGTCATGGAATTTCATGAACGAAGACAACCTCTGATTGACAATTGGACGTGTGGCCATCCACCTGCGGGTTTGCGCCTGCCGGACGGAAGTGCCTATCCACATAGACCGATAAACAGGGAAAAGTTCTAGAAAGCCGCTGTTTAAATAGCCGATGGCCCCGAGTGTTTAGCGCCTTTGAGGTATTGGTCGCGACGGCCTTTACAGCGGGAACTTCAGGGCACGGGCCAGGTCAATAGGGGCCCTGTATCGCAGAAGCCGAGCAGCGCTGGTGGCCTGTTTTCGGGCAGTGCCGGCCGAGATCAGTCGAGTCCACCCCCTGATGCCAACCAAGAGTTTTCTCCCCGGTCTCCTCCTGGTGCTCTGCGCCGTCGCGTCGCATTGTTCCATTGCTGGCGAGCGAATCGCGCCCACGCAAAGTAACCGCGCCTCTACCACCCTGATCGAAACGGCCTCGCGGCAGTATGAAAATGGCCAGCTGGACCAGGCTGCTGCCACGCTGGAGCGTGCCCTGCATATTCAGCCGAACAATCCCGCGACGCTGCATTACCTCGGTGTGTTGCGCCTTCAGCAGGGGCAGTACCAACAGGCTGAAACATTGGCGCTGCGCTCGAATGTGCAGGTTGGTGGCAACGTCGAGTTACGCAACCGCAACTTCCAATTGATCCAGGCGGCCCAGCAGGCCCGGGCTTCGAATACCCCACCCCAAGCCAGAGAGGGCCAGGTTGCAGTACAGAAGGGGCAGGATGAGCAGATCCAGGAAGCACAGATGGCGCCTGTTGAACAACCCGCTGCGGACACTGGGCAACAAGCTGGCATTTTTGATCGGGTAAAGGCTGCGTGGGCATCGGTTTCGCCGACGGCTGACAAACCACAGCCTGAAGAAGCAGTGCAAATGGCTTCCGTTGCGCCAGCGCCCGCGTACGATGAGGTTGTGATTCCCCGCGGCCATTTGCCGCCTCCGGGGAAATGCCGGATCTGGTTTCCCGATCGCCCGCCCGGGCATCAGCCGGCACCCGGTCGCTGCAAGAAGCTGCGACATCGGGTTCCGCCGGGAGCCTTTCTGCTGCACGGTTGAGGCTGCGGGTGAGCCGCTATTCAATCAACTGATCGATCAACACTGCGTTGGTATAGACCAGGCTGCCATCGCTCGCACGGTGCCCGACCAGGTGAAACTGACCGCGTTCGTGGTGCAGATAGACACGCATCTGACAGTCGGACAAGGGCGCGTATCCCTCGGGCATGATCAATTCCATCGTATCCATATCGACATCGACCATGGCTTCACGCTCGTGGGACTGCTGCAAGCGCTCTTCGGCCTCCTCCAGACGGACATGGAGAGGGCCGTCGACGTAAAAATGGATCTCACCGATCGGGATGGACTTCTGGTCGGGGCTGGGCTTGCACCAGCCTGCGATCGTCAGTGCACTCATGACGAAACCTCCCATGTGGATTGCTGGACTCTATTAACTATCGTCCCTGTTCATTGCGATCACTCATGTTTGACGACTGTACAAGGGCAGGGTTCGCACTTTGTGGTCGCTTCTGGCCGATCGCTGCCGTCCGTCATCAGGATTCAAGTATAGCTGGCAACCGGAACTCCCTTGCCAACCTCACGGTACAAGCCGATGGCTCTATACTCCTTACTGACTTTACCGCCCGGACGGGTGGTATTTGTCTGGCCTGCTTGGATGTCAGTGGCGATGCTTTTGCATAACCAATGAACATCAGGAATAGGATGAAGAGCAAATGGCAATAGCAATTATCCTGGTACTAATCGTTATTGCATCAGTGCTATTCCACATATTCGCGCCCTGGCATGCGACACCGGCCGCATCCAACTGGGGGTCCATAGACACCACCCTGTTCATCACTCTGATCATCAGCGGAATATTCTTCATTGCCATCGTCGTATTCATGGCAGTCGCGGTGATGCGGTTTCGTCACAAGGAGGGTGCCCGGGCGGCCTACCAGCCAGAAAACAAAAAGCTGGAATTATGGTTGATCATCGTTACCTCGATAGGCATTGCCGGGATGTTGGCGCCAGGCCTGGTTGTTTACGATGATTTCATCCGGGTACCGAAAAATGCCTATGAACTTGAAGTGGTCGCCCAGCAGTGGCAGTGGGCCTTTCGTTTTGCCGGTCAGGACGCAAAGCTGGGCAAATCGGATATCAAGTTTGTTGATTCCACCAATCCTCTCGGCCTTGATCCCAAGGATCCTGCAGGGCAGGACGACGTGCTTGTCATGAATAATGAAGTTCACCTTCCGCTCGATCGGCCGGTGAAAGTCTTACTGCGTTCCAAAGATGTTCTGCACGATTTCTATGTACCGCAAATTCGCAGCAAGATGGACATGGTGCCAGGAATGGTGTCGTACTTTTGGTTTACGCCGACCAAGACCGGAAAGTACGAAACCCTTTGCGCTGAGTTTTGTGGCGTAGGTCATTACAACATGCGCGGCCATATGATCGTGGAAGAACAGGGCGTCTTCGATCAATGGCTGAAAGGCCAACCGACGTTTGCGCAGACATTGGCCACAGCTGCCAGGCCTGGAAGGGACAGCCTGTTGGAAAAAGGCCGCTTGCTGGTCGACAAATACGGTTGCGGTGCCTGTCATAGCCAGGATGGCAGTACCAGTCTTGGCCCTGGATGGAAGGGACTGTACGGCCGCACTGAACAGCTGGCCGATGGCTCCAGCGTACAGGTCGATGAGGCCTACCTGAAAGAGTCGATTCTCGATCCGAAGGCCCGCCTGGTAAAGGGCTACCCGCCGGTCATGGTGGCCTATACTCTCTCTGACGATGAACTGGGCGCGCTCGTCGCCCTGATCAAATCACTGGGTGCTGCGCGCCAGGGCGATGAAGCCTCTGTTGGCGAAGCATCGGGCCCGGGTGAAGACCTGGTGGCGCAGGGACAGCGGCTGGCCGGGTCGCTTGGCTGTCTGGCCTGCCACAGTGTCGATGGCAACAAGGGCGTCGGCCCCAGCTGGCAGGGCCTGTATGGCAAGACCGAAACCCTTGCCGACGATACGAGCGTCAAGGTCGACGAGGGTTATTTAAAGGAATCGGTTCTTGAACCTGCTGTCAAAGTCGTCAAGGGTTACGCAGCCGTCATGCCGGCCTTGAAACCGAGCGACAAGGAGCTGGACGCGCTGATCGCTTTTATCAAGTCCAAAGCGAATGCCAACGCTGATGCAAGCAAGGCGGAGCCAGGGAAGTAGCCGTAAAGCAGCCAGCAATACACTGAAACTTCGACAGGAGGATGACGTGATGGCCTATGCGGAGCAAGCCGATACAGAAGCACTGCACGAGCCCAAGAGTTTCCTGACCAAATATGTCTGGAGTCAGGACCACAAGGTCATAGCCATTCAGTATTCCCTGACGGCTTTGTTCGTGGGTCTTATCGCCGTAGTGTTGTCCGGCTTGATGCGCATGCAGATCGGTTTCCCCGGCAGTTTGGCGTTCATGGATGCCAGTACTTACTATCAGGCGATGACCATGCACGGCATGATCATGGTCATTTACTTGCTGACGGCCCTGTTTCTGGGGGGCTTCGGCAACTATCTGATCCCGCTGATGGTCGGCGCCCGCGACATGGTCTTCCCCTATGTCAACATGCTCAGCTACTGGTTCTACCTGGTGGCGGTAGTGGTGTTGCTCTCCAGTTTCTTTGTCCCTGGCGGCCCCACAGGTTCCGGCTGGACGCTCTACCCGCCACAGTCCATCGCCCGGGGGACACCGGGGGTCGAGTGGGGCATCGTGCTGATGCTCGTCTCACTGGCGATTTTTATTGTCGCCGCCACCATGGGCGGGTTGAACTACGTCACCACTGTCTTGCAGGCGCGCACCCACGGCATGACCTTGTTTCGCATGCCGCTCTCGGTCTGGGGAATCTTCATGGCCTCGATCATGGCCTTGCTGGCCTTCCCGGCGTTGTTTGTCAGCGCAGTGATGATGCTGTTCGACAAGCTGTTGGGCACCAGCTTCTTCATGCCGGCGATGATTTCGCTGGGGCAGCAGCTCGATCACCAGGGTGGCAGCCCGATATTGTTCCAGCACCTGTTCTGGTTCTTCGGCCACCCGGAGGTGTACATCGTTGCTCTCCCGGCGTTTGGCCTGGTCTCGGACTTGATCAGCACCCATGCGCGTAAAAACATCTTCGGTTACCGAATGATGGTGTGGGCCATCATTGCGATTGGCGTACTCAGTTTTGTGGTCTGGGCACACCATATGTATGTCAGCGGAATGAACCCGTACTTCGGCTTTTTCTTCGCCGTCACCACCTTGATCATCGCGGTGCCGACCGCGCTGAAAGTCTATAACTGGGTACTGACCCTGTGGCGCGGCGACATCCATCTGACCGTGCCAATGCTGTTTGCCCTGGCCTTTATCGTGACCTTCCTGGTCGGCGGTCTGACCGGCTTGTTTCTCGGCAATGTGATCGTGGACATACCGCTCTCGGACACCTATTTCGTCGTGGCCCATTTCCATATGGTCATGGGCGTCGCACCGGTACTGGTGGTGTTCGGCGGCATCTACCACTGGTTTCCGAAAATAACCGGGCGCATGACCAACGACATCCTGGGCAAGCTGCATTTCTGGATTACCTTCCTGGGCACCTACGCCATTTTCTTTCCCATGCACTACCTGGGTTTCCAGGGCATGCCACGCCGTTACTACGCCTATGAAAACTACGCGTTCATCCCGCAGTCGGCGCAAGAGTTGAATGCCTTCATAACGGTGGTCGCCTTGATCGTCGGCGCTTCCCAGTTGCTGTTCGTGTTCAACCTGGCCTGGAGCGTATTCAAAGGCAGACCCGCAGGCAGTAACCCCTGGGGCGCGGCTAGCCTGGAATGGCAAACGCCGGACACCCCACCGGTACACGGTAACTGGGGCGCGAAGCTGCCGGTGGTGCATCGCTGGGCCTATGACTACAGCGTGCCGGGGATAGAGCAGGATTTCGTGCCGCAAACGGTCTCCGCCGAGGAACTGGAGCAAATGCGCCAACTCAGTGCCGGAACCAAAATAGCGGACGTTAAAACATGAACAGACTGCTACTGAGAAACGCCGACGGTGCTGACCCCGGCGGTAGCTGGAATCGCGATCCCGAGGGCATTCAGGCCGGCGAGGGCGGCGATAGAAGCCAAATCGCAAGGTTTGGCCTGCGCTTGTTTCTGGTGGTGGTCAGTTCGTTATTTTTTCTGTTTCTGCTCGCCTTTATCGCCCGCTCACAAATGGTCGACTGGCTACCCCTGACAGAACCCATGGCGCCGCTGGCCAATCCATGGCAGCTGTGGGTGAATTCGGCTTTCCTGGTATTGAGCTGCATCGCACTGCAGTGGTCGCGCATGGCTGCCCGCAAGGCTCGAATGGACGCCACGGTCATCGGCTTTGTATTGGGGGGAGGATTTACCATTGCCTTTCTGGCGGGGCAGCTCTGGGTCTGGCAGCAGTTTGTCGCCTGGGGTTACTTTGTCGCCAGCAATCCGGCCAACAGTTTCTTCTACCTGTTGACCGGCGTGCACGGCTTCCACCTGTTGGGCGGGTTGATTGCCTGGGCCAGGACCGTCGCCAAATTCCTGCGTCATGTGCCGTTGCCGCAACTCAGCGCCAGCATAGAGCTCTGTGCCATCTATTGGCATTACCTGTTGGGTCTCTGGTTTGTGCTGTTCGCGCTGCTGACCAGCACGCCGCAAACCTATGAAGCCATCGCCAGATTCTGCGGCCTGAGGTGAAAAGCCATGGCATCGCACCTGCAAGCCCAAGCCCAAGCCCAAGCCCAAGTCGAGACCAGTTCATCCAATCCGCCAGGCTCGCCACCTGCATCGGGATGGGAGGGCATCGCCAGCGACTGGTCCTCGGATAAAGACGCCTTCAAGCAGGTCCACTGGGGCAAGGCGATGATGTGGATATTCCTGCTCAGCGACACGTTTATATTCACCTGTTTTCTGACCGGCTACATGTCGGTACGCATGACCATCACCACCGCCTGGCCGAACCCCAGTGAAGTGTTCGCCTTGACCATCGGCGGCACGGAAATTCCACTTATTCTGATTGCCATCATGACCTTTGTGCTGATCAGTAGCAGCGGCACCATGGCCATGGCAGTCAACTTCGCCTATCGCCGTGATCGCGCGAAAACCACGGCCCTGATGCTGGCGACCGCGGCCTTGGGCGTGACCTTCGTCAGCATGCAGGCATTTGAATGGAGCAAGCTCATCGCAGAAGGGGTGCGCCCCTGGGGGAACCCCATGGGGGCGGCGCAATTTGGCGCCAGCTTTTTCATGATCACCGGATTTCACGGACTGCACGTGTCAATCGGCGCGCTCTACCTCAGCATTGTGGCGCGCAAAGTATTGCGCGGAGATTATGAGCGCTCCGGAAATTATCAGAACGTCGAGATAGCGGGGCTTTACTGGCACTTCGTGGATTTGGTGTGGGTGTTTATTTTTGCTTTCTTCTATTTGTGGTAGAGGAGCACGGGTGATGGCACATGCTCAGGGTCAGCAACATCCAATCAGTCTGTACCTCAAGATCTGGGGGCTGTTATTCGTCCTCAGTACGATGTCGTACCTTGTCGACTATTTCCACTTCCATGGCTACCTTCGGTGGTTCCTGATTATCACGTTCATGTTGTTGAAGGCGGGTTTGATTGTCTCCATCTTCATGCACATGGCCTGGGAGCGGTTGGCCATGGTCTACGCGATATTGGTCCCACCTTTGTGTTTACTGGTGCTCGTCGGACTGATGGCCACTGAGGCGGATTATGTTTTCCTCAGCCGGGTCATTTTCTTCGGTCAATAAGCCGCCTTCGGATGGCCTTGAGTCTCCAGGAGCTAACCCGAAATCACTCGCTTGAACTGATGCCACTTGTGCTGCCAGGCTACTGTCCAGTGAGGGGCTGCCGCTCCCGTGCCGGCGATCTTCAGTTTTGGATGATGTCCGATGACCTGGTCCAGTATCGACTCCTGGTTCGGTTCAACATCCACGAAGAAGATATGTTTGCCTTCCTTTACCACCTGGCTGAAATTGCGAAAGTGAGTGTTCGGCACCTGGAACCCGAAAAAGCCGCCTTCCCAGATGCAGAAGCCCAAAACAACAATGGCAAGGAAGATAAAGGGCATCCAGCCTGCGGCGGACTCGGTCCAGCCCATCCAATAGGCGCCAAGCAGGACCAGCGCCGCGAGTGGCACACCGACCACCGCACCAATCTCACCGGAGTGAACAGCATCCTGTTCCATTAACGAGCTGATCTCGTGGAGGTGATGTTGTTCAACATCAGCAACTTTCTCACTGAACACATGAATCTGTTCGGAATTGATGCCGCTGGCTTCCAATTCATTTTCAACGGTTTCAAGTTCGTTGAGATTGTCACTGATGTAATAGTGTCGATTCATGCCACACCTCCGATCTAGAGTTTGCTGTAGACCTCCTTTGTCCGGCAGCCGTTAACCAGGATTTTGTAGTCGGTATCTGTACTGGGGGAAACGTTTCACACTTCATGCAATCTGAGCGAAGTATAGCACTCGCCAGCCTGCGGGCCGGTCGGCAACTTGCGACACCGGTAGTGTCGCGAGATCAACCGCAAGGGCACGCTAGTTGATCTGCACAATGACCGGACCTTCAGTTACGATCGGCGGGTTCGCCCGGATATTCGAGGTGTTTTTCTGAATCCACTCGCGCGCGACTTTCGAGCTCGCATCACTGCCGGCCTTGTCCTCGCAAACAGTCACCGACGTACCACCATCTCCCGTATTCAACAGTGTGTAGCTGACCAGACCAGGCACTGTCCGCAAGGTAGCTTCGATGTCGACATTGCGTTCTTCCAAAAGATTGAAAAGCTCCTTTGCTCCAGTACCCAGGTAGGTTCGTATAACCGCATACATGGTCGTCTCCTTTGGGACTACCGATCCGTTGATGGCCGCAATCACTCAGGTTTCAGTTCGCCCTGATTTATTAAGCTTAGCCAAACGCCGGCGATAATCTGAAAGCAACGACCACCGGCTACTTATGGCCGTTTTCGTATTCATGCGCCGTAATACGCAGCGATAACCATGAGCGCAAGAAAACAGACCAGTTGAACGCAAAAGAAGGTAAACCGGACTGCGACGAACGCATTGGTTTGCACATGGGATACGTGAACCAGCGACTGGCACACGCGAGCGATCAGGATGAGCGTGGACAAGTAGTTCACTGCCGGGCCGTTGATATCAAGGGCGGAAATCACGAACACGATGACGGCAAAGACAGGCAGGTTTTCCACACAGTTGGCGTGTGCCCTGGTCCCGCGCTGGTACCAGTCCGCGCCTTCGAGCTGATCGCTGCGGAAAGAGGCGATCGGAGCACTCGAGAACAGGATGGCGACCCAGCGATAAACGCCGACGGTTGCCATCAACAGCAGCAAAGTCCAGGTCGCAAACCCAAGCAACATCCACATCGGTATGGTCATGGCCGCCATCCTCGATAGATCATTATCGGCAAGTCATCCCACAGTCGCGCGACCAACGAACAGTCGGTCGCGCGCTGTCGTTCAATTGCGCATGATGGGTGCCAGTGCGGTCTGAATCCTGGACATCTGTGCAGGCGTTGTCATGTGCGTCAGCAACCGGCCAAAGTGTGGATGCTGCACGCCCGAGACAATGTATTGCCAGCGGTAGGCGCCCAGCACACCGACCTTGATTTGCGCGGTCTCCTCGGCACTGAACGATCGTGAAACACTACCCATGAAGTAGTCGGCATCGGATGCCGACTGTGCCAGCAGGATTGCGTCGACGGCCGCCACCAGCGCAATCAGGTCATTCACCGCCGAGTCGCGCTCGGCCGGCGAGAGTTTCGCGTGCTCCGCCTGCCACTCCAGTTCATCGAGTACGACGTGCCGGCTTTCATCCATCCAGTGAAATTTGAAGACATCCTTGAACAGCGGGCACAACTCTTCGCGTGGTGCGATGCTCTGTACGTAGTGCGCCTGAACGAACAGCTCGATATGACAGGTCAGCGCCAGCACCGACCAGGTGCTGGCCGCCAGTACCACGTGCGCTACATCGTTTGGATCGGCAACTTGACGATAGCCCGCGGGCAATTGCGAACCGATCATCGTCTCCATGCGCCGGAACAACGCCTGGTGCTTGATCTCGTCGTTGGAAAAGCGCACCAGCGCTTCGAGTGCGAGTTGATTGTCAAATACATGGGCCCGACCCTGATCGAGCATTTTGGCACTGATAAAGCGCTCCACCAGGCCAAAGATATACGCATAGGTTCGGCCCTGAATCTGACTGAGCAGGCGTGCCTCGGCCGCGGTGAGAAAAGTCAGGCGATCGATCTGCGACAGTCCGTCGGGCAGGAATTTGCGCGAGAAGTCGAAACGCCGGTCCTGTAGCAAATCGCGATCGATCTGCCATTGGTTTTTTTCCGATGATCTGACAATCCGCGCATAACGGGCAGCGTTGCCTGACTCTGAGCCGGGTAGGGTAGCTACGGTGTTCATGTGGATCTCCTGTTGCCCCGGTTGAATTGGAGTGGGGCAATTACGGTTGACGCCGGAGCCAATGATCTTGGGTGAAGCCTCTGGGAACAGTCTCGATCTCTGAGTCCGCGCTGGTGCTAATCTAGGGCTCGCGGTTCAGGCGGCAAATGACCGGTGCGCCTGATTACATGCTCCGGACTCCGGAAAGGAGGGCTGGCAATTGCTGGACGCGCTTTCTGATGTTTTGCGGGTGATTCGGCTGTCTGGGGGGGTGTTCCTCGAGGCGGAGCTCACTGCGCCCTGGTGCATCAACGGAAGACTCTCGGCGGATGATTGCAAACCGTTCCTGGCGGTACCCCGGCATATCATTGCGTCGCATTTTGTCGCGGCGGGGCACATGCAAATACGCATCGACGGTGATACCACCGTCGACGTGGGGGCAGGCGAACTGGTTCTGCTGCCTCGCAATGACGCTCACTCTTTTGGCAGCGACCTGAGCGTTGCGCCCATGCCGGCCAGAGAAGTCATTCAGCCACCGGAAGTCGGTGGGATTTCGCGGATCAAGTACGGCGGGGGCGGCGAGGCCACACAGTTGTTGTGCGGATTCCTCGGCTCTGAAACGCCTTTCAGCCCGTTGCTTTCGTCATTGCCATCCTTGTTGAAACTGGACGTACGCGCGACGGCTTCGGGCGCCTGGATCGAAAGCTCGTTCCGTTTTGCTGTCAGTGAAATCGCGGCGGGGCGCGTCGGTTCGACAACGGTCATCGCCAAGCTGTCCGAGCTGCTATTCGTCGAAGCCATCGGCCAGTATGTCGCCAGCCTGCCCGCCGAGCGGCGCGGATGGCTGGCAGGTTTGCGGGATCCGCATATCGGGCGTGCGCTGGCGCTACTCCATGCTCGTCCGACCGAAGGCTGGACTGCGGAAGCCCTGGCGCTTGAGGTGGGCATGTCGCGCTCGGTTTTCGCGGAGCGATTCACGGCGCTGGTCGGACAGCCACCGATGCAATACCTGACGCTCTGGCGTATGCATGTGGCCGCTCAACACCTGCGCGAAGGTCGCGGCAATGTGGCGCAAGTCGGTTTTGCAGTTGGCTACGAATCCGAAGCCGCGTTCAGTCGCGCATTCAAACGCCAGTTCGGCACATCCCCCGGCACCTGGCGCAGACAGTCAGCATGAGAAGGTCCGGTGCCGGTGGACACCCTGAAAAAGCCAGGCAGCCAGTGTCCGACCAGCGACCCAAAGCCGACTGTGATGTCAGGCGGCTTTGGGTTGAAACGGTCATGCAGGCGGATTTTTGTGTTTGATAGACGACACTAGCCTTTGCCTCCGCTGCTGCCACTACTGCCGCTGCCGCTGCCGCTGTTACCACTGCCGCTGTTATCTCCTTGGTTGTTATTGTTGACCCTGACCTGTGGCCCGACGCCATCTCCCGTACGGAATGTCGGTAACGCAACCGAGTCCACGAATTTCACGCCGTCCCAGCTGGGCAGCGGTGTGGGCATCAACTGGAACTGGCCCGGGTGCTCGGAGTCCCAACGCAGCAGCATCGAGGTGTCCTCATGCTGGGTGTTGTGGCAGTGCTCCATGTAGGTACCGGCAAACTCACGGATGTGTATGGCCATTTCGACATTGTCTCGGCTCTCTGGATGGCGGCCTATATCGTACATATCTTTGCGCGCGCCTTTTTCCCATTCTGGTGGTGGTCTGCCACCGCGGGTGAGAATGATCCCTTCCTCGAAGTGCACATGCACCGGGTGACTCCAGCCATTGCCGCCGTTCTGGATCTTCCAGACTTCCAGCGTGCCTTCACCCTTGAACCCGGCCGGTGTCGGGCCAGTGGCCAGTTGTGGCGCGGCGGAAATCCGGCGTGGGTCCATGTTGAAGCCTCGGCCGCCATCGGTCTTGATCGTCCAAGGCGCAAAATCCGTGCCGTTGGAGCGGCCAAAGATAAAGGTGCGGTGCCGCGCCTGGGCAAGCCGGGCGATATCGGCAGGGTCATCACGGTGCAAGGGCAGGGGGATCATGAACTTGCCTTCGGGCTTGCCAGGCTTGGCGGGCTCGAAGTCGACCGGATTCATGCTGACATCCTGGCCGCTGTAAGGCTGGACGTTGAGTTGCAGGAACAGGCCCACGCCCGGGTCACCGTTGACCCACTGTGGCCCGTGGCTGGTTTGCCTGACCACGGGCAGGTACTTCTCGGAGAGTACATCCGCCAATGGAATGTCGCGTTTAGGGCGCCTGCCGTTTTCATGCTCCTCGATGTTGACGAAGAAAATCCTGTCGCCCGCCTTGATGCCGTTTGCCGCGAAGTCGATGACGATGTCAAAACGCTCGGCAATGCCCTGTATTGGCAGAATGGCATTGTGGTTCTGTGTGTCGCCGTCGCCATCGAGGTCCAGGCTGCCATCGAACGGCACCGCGTGCTCCATGATATTGCCGTCGTTGGCAATCATGTGGAACGGCACCCGGTTATAGGAAACCCCGGAGTTGTTCGGGCCAGAAAACTCGCCACCATTACCATTGACCTGACGCACCACCGCCAGCTTGAAGTAACGAGAAACCGATCCGTTGAGAATGCGGAAACGGTAGCGGCGGGCACGTACGTCCAGGAAGGGCTTGAACTCCCAGTTGGTCAATACCTGGTCACCGAGAAAACCGTCGGTGTTGAAGGGGTTGAACCACAATTGGCCGGTCTGGTCCCAGGCCTTGTCGGCAATCGTCAGGTTGACGTCATAGTCGCGGTTACCCCAGCCCAGCGCCGAACCGCTGGGCAAGCGCAGGTTGACCCCGTCGTCGACCGACTCGTTGCCACGGTCCAGGGCGCTGTAGTAATTCATCATCGTCGCGTTGCCCTTGTAGACATTCTGCGCGGTGAAATCGAGCATGTGGTCGTGGAACCAGTGGGTGCTCATGGTTTCGCGCCAGTCGCCACGGATCTTGATGGTGCCGTGGTCGCAGGTCTTGAAACCTGGGGTGGCGTCGTTGACGAAAAGGATTTCACCGGGGTCGCAGGGGAACGCTGCCCGTGGGTCCTCGGCCGTGGTATTGATGGTGTCGTAACCGGCCAACTGGATCGGCCAGCGATAGTCGTAGTACTGGCCCGGGAAGAAGAACGCGTTGGCAAAGCCGTCGCTTTCCGCCGGGGTGTGGCCGTTGTGTTCATGGGTGGTGAGGGTGTGCAGGCCAAAGCCCCGGTTGGCCGATGGGTCAATCGGCAGGGCATCGTAATGACGCATCAGCATCGCCTGGCCATAGCGTACTAGAAGCAGTTTGGGCGGAAAGGTGCCGTCGAATGTCCACAACGCATTATGGTCCTGGACAGGAAGGTTTTCGTGAAACTGCACTTGAATGCCCTTGGTGGTGCCCTCGTTGGCCGGGGTGCCGTTGGTGTTGTGATAGAGCCCGCCTGGCGCAAATTCCCCCACGGCGTAGTTATGCCGTTGCATGCGATCTCGCAAGCCACTGTTGACGTGCGCGCCTGCTTGCACAGTCTTGAAGGCGTCGCGCGGGAAAAACTCATTGAAACGCTGGTGCGACCAGCCTTTTCCCGGTGGCCGGCCTTCTGCGGGCGAATCGACTCGGCGATTGAGGAAAAGCTCGATCTGTGCCTTCCAGGGGTTGCGGTCCAGTACATTGGAGAACTCTGTCGGGAAGGGCGTCAATGCCGGCTGCCTGAGAAAGGCATCCAGCGCATCCGGCGACGGGCCGCTACGCGCCACGTTCAATGGATCTTGCGCCGGTGCTGGGCCCACCGTCGGAACCGGAAACGGAACGGGTGATGGCGGGTCGGCCGCATCCAGTTTGTTCGAGCCGAATTCCTCGAACAGTTCAAGCTTCTGTGTGAACGGTTGAACCCCGAACAACGGGCTGGCATTACCGTTGGTGGGGATATTGAAGCTGGGTTGCAGATTGGGTGGCAGCACATTGTCGACCAAGGGCGTCTGGCGGTTACCGACCACTCCATTGGGCAAGTCGAAAGCGCCGACGTTTGCCGGAGGCAGCTTGAGCAAATCCCGTAATGCGGCATCGGCGTCGGCAGGCGGATTGGTGAACGCCGATGGGTCGGTAGGAGGCGGTGGATCGGTGTTGTCGAGGGGGGCTGCCGGGGCCTGGGACAAGCCCAACCCCAGCATGATCGCGGCAGCAGAGATACTCATCGCCAGCCTGGTTTTGGACAATGGACTAGGATTCAACCTTCCGGTATCCAGTTTCATCGCAAACACCTCTGACGGGTTCCGCGGAGCGCGTGGCAATACATGGGCAACGAGCCACTGCTCCTGGCCGGGCAGGCGAAACTTTTTATTTCGAGCCGGGATGGGAACGATGCATATTTCCCGCCGAAAGTGACAGGCGGTGACTAATGGCTCTACGCCACGCCCCTCTTGCTTGCGGGCTTTGAGCGGGCGTATCAGAAGCTGGGTGAAGGCCCCCGATAATGGGGAATACCCCCCAATACAGGGTGCGATTGTGCGGGATATTCGGGATAAGAGACGTTGTAGGAGCGAGCTTGCTCGCGATGGACTCAAGAGCGCTGCGTTTAGTCAGGAAACACGCGGCATCGTTGACGACCATCGCTAGCAAGCTCGCTCCTACAATTTATGCCTGTCGTCATTATTGACTGGAGCGAACGGCGCCTCCATCGATCAACAGGTTCTGCCCGGTCAGGTAGCCTGCATGGCTGCTGCAAACGAAGGCGCAAAGCGCACCGAACTCCTCGGGGGAGCCAAAGCGTTTGGCTGGGATTTCGGCACGGCATTCGTCAAGGAATGCCTTACTGTCTTGCCCCGACTCTTCGGCGGCAGCGACCAGGTTGTCACGCAGTCGATCGGTATCGAATGAGCCCGGTTGCAGGTTGTTGATCGTCACATTGCGACTGGCAATGTTGTCCTGTCGGGCGAGCCCTGCGATGAACCCCGTCAGGCCACTGCGCGCGCCATTGGACAGACCCAGGCTTTCGATGGGGGACTTCACGGCACTCGACGTGATGTTGATGATCCGGCCAAATCCGCGTGCCGCCATACCGTCTACCGTTGCCTTGATCAATTCGATAGGGGTCAGCATGTTGGCATCCAGCGCCTTGAGCCAGGTGTCGCGATTCCATTCGCGGAAATCTCCGGGGGGAGGACCTCCGGCGTTGTTGACCAAAATATCGAAATGCTCATGGGCCTCGAGCGCTGCCGCCCGACCCTCGGGCGTCGAAATGTCTCCGGCCACGGCGATGACCGTCACTTGAGGATTTATCGCTCTGAGCTCACGGGCCGTTTCATTCAGCGTGTGTTCGCCCCGTGCGGTGATCACCACGTTCACGCCTTCGCGCACGAGTGCCTGTGCGCAGGCTTTGCCCAGGCCTTTGCTGGCGGCGCAGACCAGCGCCCAGCGTCCTGCTATTCCAAGATTCATGCGGGTTTTCCTGAAAGTAGGTAGTTCAAGGAAAGTGATTGCCTGTTCATGCATGGTCCACCGTAGCAGACAGGTTTGGCGATCGGGCAGCGATTCCCATGAAGCGCCGTACTCGCTCGCCCTTGGCATCGCATCGTATGGTTTCAGGAGCGGCATCGAGTTGAATATTGCCGTTCTCCATGAAAATCACCCGGTCGGAGATCGACATGGCAAAGTCCATTTCGTGGGTCACGATCAGCATGGTCATGCCTTCCTTCGCCAGGTCGCGGATCACGTTGAGCACGTCGTTGACCAGTTCCGGGTCGAGGGCTGAGGTCGGCTCGTCGAACAGCATGATCTGCGGCTCCATCGCCAGGGCCCGAGCGATCGCCACACGCTGTTGCTGCCCGCCGGAGAGCTGGTGCGGGTACTTGTGGGCATGGGCCAGCAGGCCGACCTTGTCCAGCAGCGCATACGCACGATGTTCACTCAACTCGCCCGGTTGGCCGTGGTAACGCGGTGCCAGCGTGACGTTGTCGAGAATGGTGCGGTGCGGGAACAGGTTGAAGTTCTGGAACACCATGCCGATGTGCCGCACGCCTTTGCGCAGGCGGGAGCTGTTGGGTTTGTCCGATGCTTCGATGAATTTTTCGCCGAACAACAGAATGTTGCCGGTATCGATGCTTTCCAAACCGTTGACCGTGCGGATCAGCGAAGTCTTGCCGGAACCGGATGGCCCGATGATCGAGACCACCTGGCCGTAGTCGACATTCAGGTCGATACCCAGCAGCACCTTGTGCGTGCCATAGCTTTTCTGGATGTTCTTCAGTTGCAGGATGGGCGTCGCGTTGTTGCCGGCGGCTTTGCGCGCAGTGTCGGGCAACGCTTCGGCGCAGGCCTTGAATTTGGCAATGGTGGCCGCGTCGAGTGTGTGCGGCTTGCGGAAGTTCAGGTCCAGGTAGCGCTCCAGGCGCTGCAGGAAATAGCCGAACACGGTGACGATCAATACGTAGTAGACGCCTACCGCCGCCAGGGTCTCCATGACCAGGAAGTTGGTGGCATAGAGGCGTTGGCCGACCGTGAGGATTTCGGTCAGGGAGATGACCGAGACCAGCGATGTCAGCTTGACCACAGTGATGTATTCATTGATCAGCGTGGGCAGCGAAATACGGAAAGCCTGGGGGATCACGATCAGGCGTTGCATGCCGAACAGGCCGACACCCAGCGCGCGTCCGGCTTCCTTTTGGCCCTTGGCCACGGAAATCAGACCGCCACGATGGATTTCCGCCATGTACGCCGCCTCGGTGACCACCAGGGCCAGCAAGCCGGAGTAGAAGGGGTTGGACAGGATCGGTCCACTGCCGGGAAACAGTTGCGGCAGGTTGTAGACGAACACCACCAGCACCAGCAACGGGATGCTGCGGAAAAACCAGATATAGGCAGCTGCCGGCATGCGCAGCAAGGGCGATTGGGACAGCTTGGCCGTGGCCAGGAGAAAACCCAGCAGCATGCCGATGAACCAGGCCAGGGCACTGAGCTGGATCACCGTGACGCAGGCTTTCCAGAAGTCTGGCAAGGAGAACAGGGAGAGAAAGTACGACCAATCGAATTGCATAGGGCACCTCGATCTGCCGCCCCCGTGCAGGGACGGCAGATGACCAGACTACAAGGACAGGTTCTTATTGGGCAGCCGGCTCTTCCAGGCCATATTTCTTAAGGATAGCGGCGTATTCACCGCTCTTTTTCGTCTCTTCGAAGGCTTTTTGCAAAGCCTGGAAGGTTTCGTCGTTGCCTTTCTTGACGAAGATGCCCAGGGTTTGCTGATAGATCGGGTGCTCGGTGGTGATC
Organism: Pseudomonas sp. WT-JTC; assembly: GCF_056711565.1. Taxonomy (NCBI): domain Bacteria; kingdom Pseudomonadati; phylum Pseudomonadota; class Gammaproteobacteria; order Pseudomonadales; family Pseudomonadaceae; genus Pseudomonas; species Pseudomonas sp. WT-JTC. The sequence goes on along the minus strand of NZ_CM160042.1, from coordinate 3,521,919 downwards.
ACGACCCGGCCATTGGTTTTTTCCGCGATCATTTTTGCGGCACCGGCGATTTCAACCTGGGCCTGGATGTTTTTGGACAACAGGGCCTGGGTCACTTCGGGCGCAGAGGGGTACTCGCTGACGGTGATGGCGCCTTTGTTGTTCGGCACGCAGTAGTCGTCGGACAGCTTGCGGAACTCCTTGACCCAGGTAGTGCCCTGTTCCAGGCCCAGTTTCAAGCCGCACAGGTCCTCAGGCTTTTTCGCATTGATCTCGCTGCCCTGAGGCACCATGACCGCAGCACCGGTGTTGGCATAGGCGATGGTCTGGGCTTGAGTCTGGCGCTCCGGCGTGATGTACATGCCGGAAATGACCGCGTCGTACTTGCCGGAGTTCAGGCCCAGGATCAGGCTCGGGAACTTGGTGTCGACGAACTCCACCTTGCCGTTCATGTGTTTGGCCAGTGCCGTTGCCAATTCGGGGTCCGAACCCACCACGTTCTTGTCCTTGTCATAGGATTCGAAAGGAGGGTAAGTGATTTCCATGCCGACCTTGAACGTGTCCGCCGCGGCCATGCTTGCCGAGGCAGCGAGCATGCCGGTTGCCAATACAGCCAAGCTCAACAGGTTTTTTTTATTGTTTTTCATTATTTACTGACTCCGGCGTAGATAAGGATTTAACTGAAAACTTCAATCAGGACAGTTGAGCCTGATTTTTCAAATGTCCGAAACTGGCGGGCTTGCGTGCCTTGCCTGGCAGTTGAACTTCCCCGTTGGCCACCCTCTGGCGCAGATACTGATAGGTCTGCAGCGCCTGGCCATACATGTGTTCGCCGATCGTGATTTCTTCGTAGTCGTTGCCGGCCTGGGCGAACCCGGGCAGTGGTTTGATCTGGGTGTGATAGTCGCAGGCATAAAACAGCGGGAAGGAATAACGCTCCTCCTTCACGCTGCGCACCCGGTGCGCAGTGGCAACGAATGCGCCTGCCGTCATCACTTCCAGCATGTCGCCGATGTTGACCACAAAGGCATCGGCGATCGGTGGTGCATCGATCCATTGACCAAGGTTGTTCATCACCTCAAGGCCAGGTTTGTCGGCCAGGAGGATGGTGAAACACTCGTAATCAGTATGGGCGCCCAGACCCGGTGCGTCATGGGCCGCACCGTCGTAGGGGTAGTGGATCAGCCGGAGCTTGGACGGCGGACGGCTGACCAGGCTGTCGAAATAGTTTTCGTCCAGGCCCAGGGTCAGGGCGAAGCCGCCGAACAGGCGCCGGCCCAGGGCGAAGATCGCTTCATAGTAGGCCTGCACCGATGCCTTGAAACCTGCCAGCTGCGGCCAGTCGTTGGGCCCCAGCAATGGCGTATTGGCCAGCACCAGCGGGTCATCGGCCGGGACTTCGAAGCCGACGTCGAAGGCTTCCTTGTGGTCCGGCTTGCCTTTGGAATAGACCTCTTCGCCTTCGGGTACAAAGCCCTTGTGGGTTTGCGAGGTGCCGATGTAGTGCCGCATCTTGGTGTCGAAGGGCTGGTCGAAAAAGTCCTTGGCCGCCTTGCGCAGGTTGGCGATCAGTTGCGGGTCGATGCCGTGATGGGTGATATAGAGGAACCCGACTTCGCTGGCGGCACGCCCCAATTGTTCGGCCACGGCCAGGCGGTGTTCCAGTTCAACGCTGAACAGACCGGCGATGTCGACCACCGGGATGCTATTGAAGTTGGCTTTGTGTGTGTCAGTGCTGGCGCTGTTGTTTTTATTGTCAGGCATGACGCATCGGCTCCCTAAGGATGGCTTTTGTGGTGGAAACGCTCGAAGTGTTCGCGCTCGGTCTGGCCCATCCACACGTTCAATGACCACAGGTCGGCGACCGGGACATTGGTGAAGGGCAAATGATGCAGGTAGCCGTCGGCGCCGAATTCCGGGGTCAGGGTGCTGACCTGGTAACCACGGGCTTGCTGCGAGCGCCAGATGCTTTCCCAGTGCTGCTGATGGAACGCCAGTTCTTTTGCATATTCGGGGGCCGCCGGGTGCGGAACCTGCGGGCCCTGGTCGTAACCGACCCGCGCCTGGATATGGTGAACCCGCTCGACGAAAGCGCTCAGGTCATCGGCCGGGTCGTTCAACAGACGCTCGCAGGTCACCACCCAATGGCTGATGTCACTGGTGAACAACAGATCGGGCAGTTGCCGGATCAACTCCAGGGTTACCCAGGGGTTGAACAGCGAACGCGAGCGGTGGGTTTCGAAACTGCAGACCTGGCCGTGCTTGCGCGCCAGATCCAGTGCCTGGCCAAAAAAATCCACTTGTTGTGGCAAGGACCAGCGGTCGTTGCCCGCCAGTACGTTGACGAAGCGTGGACCGAGTTCGGCGGCCAGGGCGAGCTTGCGGTCCAGGTCATAGAGGTGCACTGCAGGCGTTGCCGACTGGTCGGGCAGTACGTCGTACGCGGTGAAGACGGTGCTGATATAGCCCAGGCGATTGGCCTGGAGAAACGCGCCAAACTCAGCCCGTTCACCGGCGTCCAGTGGCAGGCGTGCTTCCATGCCATCAAAGCCCGCCCGCAGCAACTCATCGAGCGCCTGAGCCTTGCTGGCGGTGTAACCCCACAGCGTGCGAAAGATTTCCAGCTTCATCGGTGATCCTCAAAAATCCCAGGGCCTGGTGCAAAAGCACTTCGACGGCACCAGACGGCTTGGCGATCAATGGTCAGCGGCAGCAGGGGACTTCGGATCCGGGTCTCTGCGTCATCTGATCCCACTGAGCGATACCGAGACTGGTTCGCTGTGGAGCCGATGTTAGGCACAGGCCGCACGACGAAAGAATCTGAAAACTCAAATGAATAGTTCAGATTTTCGTTAACAATTAGCTGGCTAATTATCGTGCTTGTCAGGAGGGATTTTTGCGGCGAGTACGTGTCTATGTTGGCTATTAGCGAGATGTGCCTTTATTACGGCATCATTTTGAAGAGTCCCAAGCGACAGCGGGCCGCTTAGGGGAGGGCTCCTGGTCGATTTCTGCCTGTCGTGAAGGGTAGAAATCGCCCCATGGCTGTCGGGCTGAATCCTCTCACCTGCATTCGCGACTAGAATTCCACTGCCGACAATTCTAAAGCCAGGCCAGATTTCAAAACTGCAGCGTCAGGTCTCGAGCGTTGTTTCTGTCTATGGGAAACCGGTATGACAAATCCGCAAGATAAAGCCGAATCCGACGAGGATTTAGGTCAGATGGTAATAGGACGAGGGCCCTGCACCTATCTATTGCTGCTCTTGTTAGGATTGATCCTCCTGTTTCCCTTTCTTGAGGAAGGTCTATTTGCCCGCACATCGCTTGGCATTCTGTTTTCAACCGTGCTGCTCGTGGGCGCTTTTGCCACCAGGCAGACTCAGCGGGGGTTCATCCTCAAACTGGGCCTGGCGTTGCTTGGGGTTGGCCTTCAATGGGCGGCGTTGTGGGCTGAGAGTGTCGCGATTCTTTTTCTTGCCGGGATATCTTATGCGGCGTCTCTTGCCGTCTCGTTTAGCGGGGTGCTTCGCTATATTCTCAAACGCGGACCGATTACCGCCGACAAGCTGCATGGCGCACTTGCGGGGTACATCATGCTGGCCTTCGTCTGGTCCTTCGTCTATGCCCTGGTCGAGATATCCAGCGCTGGCTCATTCGGCCCTGCCCACCTCGACTTCGGACAGCCCGGCACCTTCTTCAAACTGATCTATTTCAGCCTCACGACGCTCACGACCACCGGTTACGGTGATGTTCTCCCGTTGACCAACCACGCCCGCTCACTTGTGATGGTCGAAGAGTTTTCAGGCGTCTTTTATGTGGGTGTCGTGATAGCGCGGCTTGCCGGTCTTTATCCGTCGAATCAGACCAAGTGACTCTCGATTTGCCTGAGCCACCTCCGGGCATTAATGATTGAGTCGTCCCTGATTTAGTGGACATCTGCGACCTACTGCTCTTGGCCGTTAACTGCCTGCCAGGAACTGCCATAAACGCCCCATTCATGGCTTGAAGGTCGCCTGTTGCTCACGTCCCCAGGGCCTGATCCGTGCTTTTTCGCCCCACCTGCCACTTTCGCCACAATCGGCGTGGATCTAAAGTCAGGGGCGCACCTTCAGGGGACTTCCAGTCATGTACAGCTCGCTTGCCACACCGAGCACCGCTCGCCAATTGCATGACCGGATCTATGCTGGCGAGATCATTCGCTTCACTGACCTGCAGCCCATGACGGCGCTGGTGGAATATACACGTGCGTTCCTCGAAGACGCGCTGCATCCCTGGCCGCCGCAACAGATCCATCTCCATTTGAGCCACCCTGAGCAGACTGAGCGCTTTGCGAAAATTCAGAGCGACTTCGCAGGCTCGGCTGAGGTCCAGCAGCGCTGGCAGGACGTCGTGCAAAGCCTTGGCATCGCCCCCGATACCCTGGCGTGCGATCGCCTGCATTTGCGTTTTCAGCCGCATTGCGAGCCAGGGCTGTCGACGCCGCGTGCCCGCACGACGGCCACCATCGCGTTTCACCGCGATACCTGGGGGTCGAATATCTATGCGCAAACCAACTGGTGGGCGCCCATCTATCCCATCGCGGCAGGGCGTACCGTCGTCTTGTATCCAGGCCTCTGGCAGCGACCGCTGGGTAATTCGAGCGCAGATTTCGATATGCGCGCCATTTTGCAGCGATCCCATCGAGACGGCCGCAATACCGTGGATGCCGACGCAGCCATTCCGCACCTGCTGGAAGCGATCGACCCGCAGGAGGGGATTGCCGTCGATATCGCTCCGGGGAGTCTGATCGCCTTTTCCGGGGCTCATGCCCATGCCGGCGTCGGCAATAGCACCGGGCTGACACGCATCTCTTTCGAGACCCGATCAATACTGATCGCCGACCTGTTGGCCGGATTGGGAGCGCCCAATGTCGATGGTCACGCGCCTTGGAAGACTATTGGACTGTTTCGCCGAATGAACGATGCGCAACGCCTGAACGAGATCCTGGGCTGCGGCTTTATCGAGCCCTATCTGCGGCCAGCAGAGCCCTGACGCTGGCGCCGGTAGTCGCTTGTGGAAAGACCGATGTGCTTGCGAAATACAGGGGCGAAGTGACTGGGGCTGGAGTAGCCGACTTCATTGGCGACAGTGACCACGCTCAGCTTCGTTTCACGCAATAAGCGTGTGCGGCGTTTACCCCGAAGACGTCCTGCAGTGCCTCGTCGAATAGCGACGGGCCCGGCAGCACCATGACCACTTCGAAAGGTTCGGGGCGGGCACCTCTGCATCTCACAAGCGCGACTCTCAGGTGCGCTTGGGAAGCTTCCAGTTCGGGCGGATGAAGTGGCATGTGTAGCCATTCGGTATGCGTTCGAGGTAGTCCTGGTGCTCCGGTTCCGCTTCCCAAAAAGGCCCCGCCGGTTCGATTTCGGTGACTACCCGGCCTGGCCACAGGCGTGAAGCATCGACATCGGCAGCGGTGTCTTCGGCGACGTCGCGTTGCTGTTCGCTGAGGTAGTAGATCGCTGAACGATAGCTGGGGCCAAGATCATTGCCCTGACGGTTGGGCGTGCTGGGGTCGTGTATCTGGAAGAAGAACTCAAGAATCTGCCGGTAGCTGATCACGCCAGGGTCGAAGACGAGCTCGATGGCTTCAGCGTGATTGCCATGGTTGCGATAGGTGGCATTCGGCACATCGCCGCCGGTATAACCGACCCGCGTGTGCAGCACACCGGGATAGCGCCGTAGCAGATCCTGCATGCCCCAGAAGCAGCCGCCGGCGAGAATGGCAGTTTCGGTTTGTCTGGTCATGGTCTGTCCTTCCTCTCGGAGATGTTGGGTATAGCCAATGTTATGAGGGCGTGTTGGCCAATTCCAAGGTTTCGTGCAAACAGTACTGGAATGACCGTATATGGGGACCCAACTGGAGCCCGTCGGCCGCTCGGCAAGGGAGGAAATTGCCGAGTGCGTGGCAGCGCATTTTCCGTCCCTGGACCCCATCTCCATGCCGCTAAAAAATGCGTCTACACCATGAGCCCGGATGAGTCGTTTATCTTGGGGGAGTGGCTGTCCTGGGCGGTTCTTGGCGAGTCGCTGCAGCACATTGCCCCGGCTTTCTCCAGAGCTCGCTTCGATAAGACCGGGTGAGCTGTCACTGGTCTGGGTGCGGTCTGTTTTCGCTGTCAGTGATTGATTGGAGTTGACTGGTCAGCACCTGGCAGCAATGCCTCAATGAGCTGATGAAGTTGTCGACCAGCGGCGAATAGGGGCGATGCTGCGGGCGAACAACACTGACGGTGTACGGAATGGAAAGTGACAGCCCGCGAATTGTCAGCCCAAGTTTGGCGTAGGCCAGTGCTGTGAGCGGGTTGATGATTGCAATGCCGACCCCTAGGGCCACTGTCGCGCAGACCGCCGCTGCGCTGTGCGTTTCAACCACCAACTGTCTGTTGATTCCGAGGCTGTCGAAAAAACTGTCGATCTTGTTGCGATAGGGGTCGTTGGTCGCCAGAGAAATAAAGTGTTCGCCTTCAAAGTCCTCGGGGAACAGGACGGCTTTTTTACACAGTCGGTGGCCGGTGGGCAAGATGCAGACAATGTCCGACGTGAAGATGGTCTCCAGGTCTGTGCCACGGGGGGCCATGGTGTCCTCGATAAGCCCCAGATCAAAGCGCTGTGAAGAAAGCCACTCGTTGAGCAGGGGAGAGTCCTGGGGAGTGATGCTGACTCCCACGCCGGGATACTGATCGAGGAAATGTTTGCAGACAGTGGGCGCCACAGCCTGGGAGAAAGCAGGCAGGCAAACGATGGTGATTTGCCCGTGCTTGTACTGGCGAATGGCGTCAGCCGCTTTGGCTATCCGCTCAAGGCCAAAATAAGCCCTTTTGACTTCGTCGAAGAGCATCAGCGCTTGTTCGGACGGGATCAGTTTGGCATTGGCGCGTTTGAACAACGTCAACTGGGTCACCGACTCAAGCCTGCCCAGTTCTCGGCTGATTGTCGGCTGGGAGGTGCGCAGCAGGGCTGCGGCGGCTGTCGCGCTACCGGTCGTCATGACGGCCCAGAATATCTCGATATGCCTGAAATTCAGCGTTGCCATGGCGATCCTTGCCTCGGTGATGGGGAGGGTTTAACCATATCAGATATGAATCGATAATGAATAAATTGATATTTTTAATCTGACTGTACGTTGCAGATAATAGCCAGCAAGCAAGTTCAGTATTTAAGCAAGTGCCCTGGATTATTGGTGGTTATGGATAACACGATGAATTACAGAACGTTTGGCCGGCTGGGCTGGAAAGTCAGTGAAGTGGGTTATGGCATGTGGGGCATTGCCGGCGGCGTCATCGCTTACTTGCACAAGGGCGGCAGGTTGAATTGATTCGGTGACGCCTCGGCGTATGAATGACATTAAAAAAACATGCAATGACTATTTAACTGTCGTGTTTCAGAGAGGTTCGAATGGATGGGTTTAGCTACAAACAAGGTGTTCTGCATGCTGAAGGGGTGGACCTGGAAAGCCTGGCTGAAAAGTTGGGTACACCGTTGTTTGTCTATTCATTGAGTACCTTGGCGTTGCATTTGCAAAACATGCGTGACGCTTTTTTTATGATTGATCCGCTGATTTGTTTCTCGGTCAAAAGCTGCAGCAACTTGAGCATCCTGAAATTTCTGGTGGAGCAAGGCGCGGGTCTGGATGTCGTCAGTGGCGGCGAAATATATCGGGCCCTGTTGGCCGGTGCTCGTCCCGACTCCATTGTGTTTGCCGGTGTAGGCAAGTCTGCAGACGAAATCAGATATGCACTGGAGGCGGGGGTCTACCAGTTCAATGTCGAGTCCGAAGGTGAACTGGCAAGGATCGATACCATTGCCGGCCAGTGCAGTTGCAGGGCAAGGGTTTCTATCCGGATCAACCCCGACGTTGCTGACCGCGATACCCCGCAAAAAACCTCCACGGGAGGACGTCAGACCAAATTCGGCATTCCGGTGACACGGTCGGCGCGGCTTTACGCGGCGGGTTTGTACGGCAACGTCGACGTTGTCGGAATCCATGCACACATTGGCTCGCCTATCCATGACAGCGCATCCTATCTGGCTTGCATTGATGTCATCGAGAAGCTGCTGGATGAGGTGGAACAGGCGGGCGGCAGCGTCGAAACGATCAATATCGGTGGTGGCTTTCCAGCCATATACGAAAGTTCCCATTCCGATAGCATTTCATTGCAGGAAATGGGCAGCGTCATCTGTCACCGATTGCTGGGGCTCAAGGCGCGAGGCCTGCGGTTCGTGATCGAACCTGGCCGCTCTATCAGCGCCAATGCCGGCGTGCTGTTGACCGGCGTCGAATACATCAAGGACGGTTGGGACCGTCAGATCGTCATTGTCGATGCCGGCATGAACATCTTGCTCAGACCCACGCTGTACGGTGCCCACCACGCCACGTGGCCGATTCGATACGACCATTTCAACGGGCACTGGACGCATGCGACCAATCCTTCGCAGGTCCGGCCAGAGACGTCATTGTCGTCGGTGGATGTGGTTGGGCCGATTTGTGAAACAGGGGACTTTCTAGCGCTGTCGCGTCCACTGCCGACGCTTTCGGAGCATGACACCCTGGCCATTTTTTCGGCGGGTGCCTACGCAATGAGCATGGCCAGCCAATACAACTCGAAAGTTCGTCCAGCTGAAGTGGTGGTCACGGGCGAGCACTATCAAGTTGTGCGTCAGAGAGAGCGCTACGAGGATCTCGTTGCCCGGGAGATGGTCGGCATTGAAACAGTCAGGTCTGACGCTAAAAGTTTGAGGCGGGTCAAGTAGCCCTCTCTTTTTTGATTAATGCAGTTGGAAGTCACTGTGGACAATGAGCCGTTTTGGTTTGTTTTTTTGTTTTCGGCACTCCATACACAGGCGTCAGGCCAGCAACCCGTACCGTGTAATCATAAGGGTGGCTGCTAGCGGTCAGGGATGATCGCTTCTGGCCGATTTCTGCCTCTGGCTAGGGGCCGCAGTCGACCCGAAGCGGACGGTGGCTACAGGCGACAAATAGCCGACTTCTGTCTGTCTAAAACAAACGCAAGCGACCGAAAATGGTCGGTGAAAACCGACACTTTCAGATATAGGCATCGCCTATACAGCGTACTGGAAACGTCCTGTTCATCCCCTCGCGTGAAGAGCGCAACAATGCTCCACGGCACTCCGTATTCGATGCACCCAGTATCGTGCCCCTTCCAACCGGCGACTTAATTCGCTGGTCCTTCTGTCCGACAGGAATGCCACTTCATGAAGCTTTGCTGGATTCATCCCACGGGCCGCAATTCGGCTCTTGAACCTTTGTGGAACGCCATCCACGACACAGTCTGCAGCACGCTGGCGCGAGGTACGGAGCTTGATTTTCGCTTCCTCGACAACAGCGGTGGTTTTACCCGTTCGCTGTACGCCGAGCATCTGAACTCTGTATTGATGGTGGAGGCAGCAATCAAGGCTCAATCCGACGGTTATGACGGGGTGTTCCTCGGTTGCTGGAACGATCCACTGTGGGAAGCCAGGGAAATGCTCGATATCCCGGTGGCATCGGTCGGCGAGCAGTCGATGCTGGCTGCGCTCACCATGGGACAGCGATTTGCGGTAATCACCGTGTCGGAGAAAACCGCCGTGACCATCGAGCGGGATATCATCGGCTATGGTCTGACCGAGCGTTGCATCCGCCGGCCGGTGCGCTCGATCCAGCCATTTTCGGATGCCCAATTGCTGCTTGAGGCTACACATTCGCCGGCTGAACGCTTTATTCCGAGGCTGGAAGCAGTGGCGCATCAATGCATCGCCGAGGGTGCGGACGTCATTTTGGTGGGCTGCGCTTATTATGGGCCGCTGTTGCGCCGTGCCGGTTATCGGCAGGTGCAGGGCACGGAAGTTCCGGTAGTGGATTCGTCGACGGTGGCGCTTAAATACCTGGAGGCCATGGTGGGTATTGCCCGGTGCACCGGGTTGGTAAAAAGCGGTGCAAACCTGTTTGCCGGCATTGCACCGGCGTCCATTGCCCAGGCGCGTAAGGCGTTGGGTCTTTTGCCTATAGGCGATTAGAAAACAAGATCGCAGCCTCGTTTCACTCGACAGCTCCTCCAGGGATTTACTTTCTGTAGTGGCTGTCGAGCGTAACGAAGCTGCGATCTTGTGTCAGACGCTGGCGCTCAGGGTTTTGATGTCATGCAGCAAAATCTGTTCGTTGTCCGAGTAATCCACGGGGCAGTCGATCACGTGAACACCTGGGGATTGCAGACACTGGGTGACCAGCGGGGCGAAACTCGCTGCGCTTTCTACCCGGTGGCCGTGGGCGCCGTAGCTCTGGGCGTAGCGCACGAAGTCGGGGTTGCCGTAGTCCAGACCGAAGTCAATGAAGCCCATCTGTTGCTGCTTCCAGCGGATCATGCCGTAGGCGTCGTCGCGCAGGATGATGACGACCAGGTTCATGTTCAGTCTTACGGCGGTTTCGATTTCCTGGCTGTTCATCATGAACCCGCCGTCGCCGCAAACTGCCACGATTGGCGTGTCGGGGTATACCAGGCGTGCGGCCATGGCTGAAGGCAGACCCGCACCCATGGTCGCCAGGGCGTTATCCAGCAGTACCGTATTCGGCATATAGGCCTTGTAGTTGCGGGCGAACCAGATTTTGTAGATGCCGTTGTCCAGGGCGACGATGCCATCGGATGGTAGTACTGCGCGCAGGTCCGCCACCAGGCGTTGCGGATACACCGGGAAGCGTGCGTCGTCGCTGCCTTCTGCGACATGGGCCTCATTGGCTTCGCGGATGGTCAGCAGGCGTTCGAAGTCCCAGGTGGGCTGCACTTCGATGCTTTCCTTGATTTGCCAGACGGCGTTGGCGATGTCGCCCACCACTTCGATCTGCGGGAAGTACACTGGGTCGACCTCGGCGGAACGGAAGCTGATGTGCAACACTTCGGTCCCGCCACGGACCATGAAGAAGGGCGGCTTCTCGATCACGTCGTGGCCGATGTTGACGATCAGGTCGGCGGATTCCAGCGCGCGATGCACGAAATCACCCGCCGACAGCGCCGCGTTGCCGAGGAAGCGCGGATGGCGCTCATCCACAACACCCTTGCCCATCTGGGTGGTGATGAATGGGATGCCGGTTTTTTCGATCAGTTGACGCAAGACCCGCGCGGTCATTTTGCGGTTGGCGCCGGCACCAATCACCAGCACCGGGCTGCGCGCAGCTTCGAGCTTGGCGACGGCGGCGCTGATGGCCTTGTGTTCGGCTACCGGGCGACGGTTCAGGCTTGGGGCTATGGGCGTGCTCTCGGTGTACTCGGCGGCAATGTCCTCGGGAAGCTCCAGGTGCACCGAGCCCGGTTTCTCTTCTTCGGCCAGGCGAATAGCTTCGCGGATGCGCGAAGGAATGTTATCTGCCGAGGCCAGTTGGTGGGTGTACTTGGTGAGCGGCGCCATCATGGCGCACACGTCGAGAATCTGGAAACGACCTTGCTTGGATTTCTTGATCGGTTTCTGGCCGGTGATCATCATCATCGGCATGCCACCCAGATAGGCGTAGGCACTGGCAGTTACCAGGTTGGTTGCGCCAGGACCGAGGGTGGACAGGCACACACCGGTCTTGCCGGTGAGGCGGCCATAAGTTGCGGCCATGAAACCCGCAGGTTGCTCATGACGGGTCAGGACCAGCTTGATTGATGAGCGCGAAAGTGAGTCCAGCAGGTCCAGGTTTTCTTCACCGGGAATACCGAACACGTACTCCACACCTTCGTTTTCCAGACACTTCACAACTAACTCGGCAGCTTTGATCATGATGGGGTCAGCCTTTTTGCGGGTCAAAAAAAGGCCGCGACAGGGTCGCGGCCTCTGTGGTGAATCGCGAACTTTCAGTCAGCGACGATGGCGTAGGTTTCGATTTCAACTTTCTGCCAAGGTCGCAACATCGAGTCCACCTGGATCAGGCTGCTGGCCGGGCGGATGCCGTCGAACACTTCGCTGTGGGCCTTGGCCACAATCGCGGCATCGTTGATGTCGCGCAGGTACACCACTGTGCGCACTACGTCTTCAACACTCATCTCGGCTTCGGCCAGGACTTTTTTGACCGTGCCGAGAATGGCCTGGGCCTGTTCATAGGCATTGCTGTGTTCGTAGTCGGGCGATGCGCAGGTGCCGGAAATGTGCAGATGGTTGCCCACGCGTACCGCACGGGAATAACCGAACACCGATTCATACTGGCCGCCCGAAGAAATGTTTTGCCGCGATGCTGTTTTGCTGGTCATGTCGTGTCTCATTTTGGGAGGGGTTTACCGGTGGAATCCTTGACGAACAGGATCGAAATCAGGCCGACCACTGCACCGGCGATCAGGTACCAGGCGGGAATCATCTGATTGCCGGTGGTGGAGATTAGCCAGGTGTTGATCAGCGGGGCGGTGCCGCCGAAGAGCGAGACAGCAATGTTGTAGCTGATGGCCAGAGCGCTGTAGCGCACTCGAGCACCGAACAGTGAAGTCAGGGTCGCGGGCATCGCACCTTCAAAAAACAGTTGCGACAGGGTTAGCGTCAGCAAGGCTGCGAACAGGAAACCGACCTGTCCGGTATGCAGCAGCATGAAGCAGGGGAACGCCATCACGATCAACAGCACGCAGCCACAGATGATCATGCGGTTACGGCCGAAACGATCAGCCATATGGCCGGAAACGGGGATCAGTACGAGCATGAACAGGGTGGCCGCCAGCCCCAGGGACAGGCTGAAGCTGTTGCTGTAGCCGAGCACGTTTTCCAGGTAGCCGGGGATGTAGCCAAGCACGATGTAGTAGGTGACGTTGAACACGGTCACCAGCCCCATGCACTTGAGCATCTGTGGCCACTCGCTGACCATCAGGCTGAAGAGACTGGTTTTCTCGCCTGAGGTCGACTTTTGCAGCGCTTCGTTCTTCTGGATTTCCTTGAACACCGGGGTTTCTTCCAGGCCCAGTCGCAGGTACAGCGCAATCAGGCCGAGCACACCACCGATGGCGAAAGGTACACGCCAGCCCCATTCGCTCATGGCTTGTTCACCCAGCGCGAGGGTAAACAGGCTGACCACGGCACCGCCGATCAGGAAACCTGAGATGTTGCCGAACTCCAGCCAGCTGGTGAAATAGCCGCGGCGCTTGTCCGGACTGTGCTCAGCGATGAAGGTGCAGGAACCGCCGTATTCGCCGCCGGTAGAAAGACCCTGTAGCAGTCTCATCAGTACCAGGAGAATGGGCGCGAATATCCCGATGCTGGTATAGCCGGGAATCAAGGCGATGGTGAAGGTCGCGATGGCCATCAGCGAAATACTGAGGGACAACGCGGTACGACGCCCGTATTTGTCGCCGATTGGGCCAAAGATCACGCTACCCAGCGGACGGATCAGAAAGCCGGCGGCGAAAGTCGCGTAGATCGCCATCAGTTGAGTGGCGTGATTTTCAGAGTGGAAAAACGTTTTGCCGATGATGCCTGCCAACGAGGAGTACAGCGCAAAGTCGAACCATTCGACCATGTTGCCAAGTGTCACGCCGATGACGGCTTTTGACAGACGTTTGCGCGATTGCTCGACTGGCGCATCATTGCTGGAAAACTCAGGAATCGCGGTAGCGTGTAATTCGCCCATGATATTGCCCTCTGTAGTATTTGTTAGTGAGGCAGCAGTCAATAGGAGGAGCAGGCCCACGTCTGGCGCGTGGGGCCTGCGCTCAGGTCAGCGCATGAACACACCGCCGGCGATGCACAGCGATTCGCCAGTGATGTAGGAAGGTTTGGCACTCAGTTGCCAGACCCAATCTGCGATTTCTTCAACGCGCGCCGCGCGTTTCAAGGGGATGGACTCGATGGCGGCTTCGATGCGCCCGCCGGCTCGGGTCCCTTCAGTGTCGACCCAGCCAGGTGCGAGAGCGTTCACCACAATGTTGTGGTCGGCGAGTTCGATGGCCAGGGAGCGTGTCATTGCCACCACCGCTGCTTTTGAGGCGCTGTACAGCAGCTGGTTTTTGGAGACGGTGAACGCATCGACCGAGGCGAAAAACACGATGGCACCACCGCCGGCCGCTTTCAGGTGACGCGTGCCGATGCGGGCGATATTTAATGAGCCTAGTACGTTGATGTCGAAAATTTTCCGGTACAACGACTCGCTGTAACTTTCCAGGCACGAGGTGGGGAAGATCCCCGCCGCGTTGACGACCGCCCGCAGCGGCGCCTTGCCGTCGAGGGCCGCGTCGATGGCGCCGGTCAGCGCTTCTTCGCGGGTAATGTCGCCGACGACCGGCGAGAAAAGGGCGCTCGGGGCTTGCTGGCTCGGCGTTACATCGACGGCGACAACGTGCCAGCCTTCATCTTGAAAGCGTTGCGCGACGGCCTGGCCCATGCCCGAAGAAGTGCCGGTCACGATGACGCTGGAGTGAGGTGCATTGTTCATAGTAGTCGTCCGATCAGGCGATTTCAGGGAGGGAGTGGGGCAGCAGGGCCAGTTCCATGACGTCCAGTTGGCTCTGGGTGTCCTGGTAGTTGCTCAGCCATTCGCGTTTGACGATATCGATGCGCGATTCGGCCGCTTGCAGCTTGGCGAACTTGCCGGCCAGGCCTTTCATGCCGGCGGCGCGCAGCTTGAGGAAACGCATGACCAGTTTGGTCTGGTCGCAATACACCGGCCATTGCGGACCACGCGGCGCGCCTAGGCCAATGTAGAACAGGCCTTCAAGGTTGGTCGGCAAGGTCATCGCCGCGGTGCGTAGCGGGGCGCCGTTACGCCAGTGCAGTAAGCTTTCATCGAGGAACGGCAGGCGAGTGTTGAACCCTGTAGCCCAGACGATGGTGTCGTAGTCGCCCTGACTGCCATCGGTGAAGGTGACGGTTTTGCCTTCGATGTTTTCGATCCCCGGAGCGACTTTGATACGACCATGCTGGATCCAGTACAACAGCAGGGTGTTGACCACAGGCGGCTGCGCATCCAGGTCGTAAGTTTCCGGGGCCGGCATGCCGGGGTAATTTTTGTGTGTGCCGACGCTGGCCATGATCAGCATGTTCATGACCATGTTCTGCTGCTCGGGCGGCAATTGCCCGAGGAAAGGCAACTCGCCACGCGGCACGCCGAAAATAGTCTTGGGTTGGAACAACTGGCCGCGACGGATAACGATGGTGGTATCCAGGCGCGCCTGGGCGGCATCCACAGCCAGGTCGCAGCCGGAGTTACCGAAGCCAACGACCAATACTTTGCCTTTCACCTGTTCGACGTTGCGGTACTCACCGGAATGGATCGACACACCGGTAAAGCGCTGGCCGACCTCCGGGACCTTGCAATCCCACAGGTGACCGTTGGCAACCAGTACACCGGCGTAGTGCTTGCTGGTGCCGTCGGCGAGGGTCACTTGCCAACCGGCTTCGCCGTTCTCGCCCAGCGGGACAAGGCCGCGAACTTCGGTATTGAAAGAGATTTTCTCGCGCAGGCCGAAGGTGTCGGTGTAGGCGTTCATGTACGCCTTGACCTGGTCGCGGCTCGGATAAACCGGGTAGTCCGCCGGCATGGGGAAGCCGTCGAAGCAGGAACTGCTTTTCGGGGTGATCAGGTGCAGGGCGTCGTAGTCGGTGTTCCAGTGACCGCCGATGTTCCCGGACTTTTCAAAACAGTCCACCTGGAAACCAGCGTCGGTCATGGTCTTCAGTGCGGCGAGACCAGCGGCCCCGGCGCCAATGATGCAATAGTGATTGGACATTATGACTCCCCATTCCTCGAACGTTGGAAGCGCCTGTTGTTGGCGTCCGTGGTTTGAGTATCCGTCCACGCAATGGACGGATGAATGGGCTAAGCCATGTGTGTCCTATAGGTATCGCCTATGGCTAGATGGATTCCAGATGGGCGTAGAGATTCTGGATGCGGCTCAAGTGGCTGCGCATCAAGTTGATCAGCACCCGAGTGGGTGGTGAGATGGGGGTGTCGTGTCGATGGATGAAACCGAATACTTCGAAGATGGGCGGGGTAATGGGCACCCAGCCAAGGCGGTCGTTGAAGCCCAACTGGTGCAAAATGGGACGGGTCGCAATGACATCGCCCAGCCCGCGTGCCGCGAGTTCGAACCCGGTGATCTGATGCTCCACCTCGATAATCGGGTCCAGTACTTCACCGCCTTTGGCCGCCAGTTGCGCCAATAACCGGCGAATCGGATCGCCAGTGCTCCAGCGCGCCTCGGTCAGGATCAGGGGCGCCACGGCCAGGTCGCTGATGGTTTTAGGACCTTTCAGCCGCTCAGGGTCTGCGCTGATGTAGCCTACCTGGGCCGACCACACCGGCTCGCTCACCGCGAGGTTCTGCTGCTTGATGGGCAGCATGACCAGACCCGCTTCAAGCTCGCCCTGGCTGACCAGTTCGGCGATCTCCGAAGAGTTGTAGCCCACGATTTTGATGCGCATGTCCGGGTGCTGCATGCGGAATTGCTCGATCAGGTCCGTCAGAAAGTAATGGTGCGCCGTACCGAAGGTGCCAAAACTCGCCACGCCTCCGGATAACTCCCGCACGGCTTGCACCGCTTCATAACCCTGTCGAGCCGCCGTCACCATTCCTTGGGCAAAAGGCTGCAAGCGCCGTCCCGCCTCGGTCAACATCAACCGGCGGTTAGTGCGGATAAAAACATGCGTGCCGAGGTGTTCTTCCAGTCGCAGAATCTGCTCGGAAAGCGAGGGTTGTGAAATATGCAAACTCTCTGCGGCCTTGGAAAACGTACCGTGCTCGATGGCGGCAAGAAAGTAGTGGAGTTGTTGCAGCGTCATAGAGCAGACCCATCACCGATTGTGAAATCAACATGACACAGTTTCGTGGTATCGCGAAGCGGGTCTAATCCGTGATGCAGGAAATCCCCCTGATAGGTTTGTACATTGTTGGATGACCGGTTGAATCCACAGCCGTTTGCTGCCCGTCGCGACAGGCAGAAAACGACCCATTGCCGATCAGCACCGGAAGAAAACGGCCAGCAGCGGCTACGGTTCAGCATGTGTCACCGGCACCATTCGGTGACGCTTCGCCGCCCAGATAACCCCACCCACCAACAACACGATTGACGTCACCTCCATCAAGCCAGGCACCCGCTGGCTGAACAGAAAACCGTATACACAGGCAAACAGCGTTTCGAACACGATCATCTGGCCACTCAACGACGTGGCCATTCGACGCGAGCAGGCATTCCACAACCCATTGGCAACCCACGAACCACAGAGTGCCAGGAACAGGCAGACCCACAGCAAAGTCATCCAGCGGCTGCTTTCAACCTGAGCGGGTACCAGGTTCGGGAAAAGCATCAAGGCAGCGATGCCGAACACGACCGCCACGACGCCCGTCACGATGCCCAACAGCGTCGACCATTCGCTGCTGTTGAAATGGCTTTGTTTGAGATAACGGGCATTGTGGGTGGCGTACCACGACCAGCAGACAACACCGCTGAATCCGCAGGCAAGGCCCAGCAACTGGGAAGACAGCGAGGTACTCACCGCCCGCGCGCCTGAATGTTCCAGACTGACCGATACGATGCCCAGGAATACCAGCAACAAGGGCAGCTTGAGCTTTGTCAGGGGCAGGGACCCTGTATCGCCACCCCCCAGAAAGGTAATGGCAACCGGCATCATGCCGTTGATGAGGGCGGCGGCAGTCACCCCGCTCAGTTGTACGGAAGCGCCCAGCAGCGCGTAGTTCAGGATGTTTCCGGTTAATGAAAGACGAAGCAGCATCAAGGCATCGCGGCGCGTCAACTGTGAGAGCAGGCGGGATACAATCGGTAAAGCCACGAGGAGCGAGATCAGCCCGTACATCGCAAACCGCACACTGCTGATCAGCACGGTATTGAATTCCGGCAGCAACGAAGGGGCGATAATCACCCCACCCCAGATGGCACCCGCCAATATCGCAAATAAAATCCCGCTATTCATCATCTCTGCTCTGGCAGGCTGTTTAGCGGCATTCTAGCCATGGTATATAAGCGCAACCTGCGATAAAAAGTTGGCCACCCATTCCTGTGCGGAATGTCGTGCCATGGTCACCCGCCGAGGAGAATCCTGATCAACCGTTACCTGCGCACCTTGCCCCCATTGGAGACCCTGATCACGTTTGAGGCGGTGGGGCGACATGCCAGCTTCACGGGTGCGGCTGGCGAGCTATTTCTTACCCAGAGTGCCGTGAGCAAACAGATGCGCCAGCTTGAAGATTGTATGGGCGTTCCGCTTTTCGAGCGCAAACCACGGGGTGTCAGGCTGACCAGCGCAGGAGATGAGTTGCTGATGACAGTCAATGTGCTCCTCGCCACGATGTACCAAAGCGTCACGCGAATTCGCAATGCCCATCAGTCCAACGCCGTCTCGGTGCTGGCGACCCACGCCCTGGCCCAGTTCTGGCTGTTCCCGAAGCTGATCGAATTCAACAAGGCGTACCCCGACATCGCCGTGCATGTCCACGCGATCAACGAGTTCGATGAGGCCAGCCTCAATGATTTCGACGTGGGCATTCTCTATGGTTCTGGCGAATGGCCCTCGCTGGACAGTGATTTCCTGCTGCCGGAAATTGTCTATGCGGTGGCTCATCCTTCACTGGAAGTCTCGGGGATAAAGACGCTGGAACAATTGGCGCAGGCCAACCTGGTGCAAATCGACACTTGCGCCTGGCAGTGTCTGGACTGGCATCAATGGTTCGGCCACTTTGGCATCGACTACATACCGCGGGACAAAGCCCCGGTCTTCAACCAGCTGACGTTGGCGTATCGGGCCGTTCAGCAAGGCATGGGCATCGGCCTGGCGTGGACGTTCATGGCTGATGAAGCGCTGGCCAAGGGGGAATTGCAGCGGGTTACGTCTTTCGAATGCGTGACTGGCAATGGCGAATTCCTTGTATCGCTGAAACATCGCAAGCGTTCTGCCTCTGCGGAGATATTTCGGCAGTGGCTCCTGGGATCAATGGGCGACTGACTAGCCAAAGCGAGCGGTCACAGGTGCCAATCAGCGGCGGTTAATCGTGTGCAGGCTTCGCACGCCTTCAACCCATCTTATCCAACCATTGCGACATCAACAGAGCGAGCTTTTCAGGCTGCTCCAATGGAATCCCGGCGGTCTTCATCGTGCCGCTCAGGGGGATGTGGAAAGGCCCGCGGTTGGCCTTTTCCTGGTTGATCAGTCTGCTCGTTGCGATCCTGGTCTACCTTACGGTACCCGGCGCCTGGTTCGTGTTTGCTGGCGTCATCGCCAGGATGCTATTCACTTGCCTGCGGGCGATAGAGCCATGATCAGCATGGCGGCTTTGCTGACGATCGTGGGCATGGCGTCAGCCACCTATGCAACACGCCTGGCGGGATATCTGCTGCTGCGCAAACGCAAGCTCGGGCCACGTGCCCACGCGGTCATGGAGGCCGCACCGGGGTGCGTGCTGATCTCGGTGATCGCTCCACACTTCGTCTCGCCTCATCCTGAAGAGTTGATTGCATTGGGCATCACACTGGTTGCCGCGTGGCGGTTACCGATGCTGTTCACAGTCGCTATTGCTGTGGCGTCGCTGGCGGTGCTCCGGTTGCTCCTGTAGGTGATGAGTAATTTGCATCATCAGGCAACGAAGCCTTCGGTAGTATGCCTTCAATTTTCTACGAGACTGGAACCATGGACCCGAACACTATGCTGGCATTTACCCTGGTCGCCGCGATTGCCATCGCCAGCCCGGGGCCTGCGACACTGATGGCGATCAACAACAGCCTCGCCCATGGCCAACGCAGCGCAATGTGGTCCTCGCTGGGCAATGCCAGTGGCCTGTTCTGCCTGTCGGCGGCTGCGATGCTGGGGTTGGGGGCACTGCTTGCCAGCTCCGAAGGGTTGTTCAACATGGTAAAGATCGTCGGTGCCGGGTATCTGTTCTACCTTGGGGTGAGGCAGTTGCTCAACAAGACGCCGCTGCTGGCTGATGGCATTCAGGAGGGGCAGCGCCTGCGGCCCACACGACTAAAACTGTACAGGTCGGCGTTTTTTACCGCGCTCTCCAACCCCAAGGCGACTCTGTTTTTTACGGCGTTGTTCCCGCAGTTCATCGACCAAGGCGCGGCCCTGTTCCCACAATTTCTGATCCTGACCGCGATTTTCATGGCGCTCTCGGTGTCGTCGTTGAGCCTGTATGCCGCACTGGCCTCGCGTGCCAAGGGCGTGCTGGTACGACCCGAGTTGTCCCGCTGGGTTAGCCGGGTGGTGGGGGTAACGTTCATCGGGTTTGGGGCTGCGATTCTCGCTATACGTAGGCAGACGGCCTAAGCCATGAGTGTTGATGAATGGCCGCTATTGGCTGTCACGAAGGGCTGCTTCCGGCCCAGGTTCACCACTTGCGCAAGTGGTGAACTTTTCGTACTGCCAATCAGACTTATGTGAATCTGGTATCAGTGCTATGTGATTGGCGCGCTTTATCGATTAATCGATGACAGGTAATTTGCTTCCCGGCGATATCAGACCGAGAGCAAGTCATGATCCAGAGCTTCATCCGTCAATGCGTGCCCGCCGCGGCAAAGGCCGGCAGTCTTTGTTTCGCACTGGGCGCCGGGGCGTGTGTCGGCGCTGACGATCACGCCCCGCTGATCATCAAGGATCAGGGCAGCCTCACTGCCGGCGGTGGATCGATCACTCAGCCGGGAACCTTCGACCCCTACAAACCGTTGATGCCCGATGGCCAGACCTATCACGGCGATCATGTGTATGCGTTCTATCAGGTTCCCGTCGGCGCTCGTCCGCTGCCGATTCTCATGCTGCATGGCGCGGGGCAGTCCGCGAAGTCCTGGGAGACAACGGCCGACGGCCGTGAAGGGTTCCAGAACATTTTCCTGCGGCGGGGATTCTCCACGTACCTGATCGACCAGCCGCGCCGTGGCGATGCGGGACGCAGCCTGGTTGAAACGACGATCAAACCGGTGCCGGACGAGCAACTGTGGTTCAACCAGTTTCGCATCGGCCTGTGGCCCGAGAGTTTCGAAGGCAGCCAGTTTCCACGTGGGCAGACGGCGCTGGAGCAGTTCTTTCGGGCGATGACGCCCAATACCGGACCCTACGACATTGACGTCGTATCCAATGGCGTGTGCGCTCTGTTGGAAAAGACCGGTCCGGCCATCTTGTTTACGCATTCCCAGGGTGGCGGCCCCGGTTGGCTGGCGGCGATCAAAAGCTCGAACGTGCGGGCCATCGTGGCGTTCGAACCGGGCAGCGGTTTCGTGTTTCCAGAGGGGGAGGTGCCCGCACCGATTGCCAGCGCGTTCGACACGCTCTCTGGCCTGGCCGTATCGGCGGATCAGTTCAAAGCACTGACCCGAATCCCCATCGTTATCTTCTACGGCGACAACATCCCCGACCAACCCGTTCGGCTACCGGCCCAGGACAGTTGGCGCGCACCGCTCGAGATGGCGCGCCTGTGGCGCGATACGGTGAATCGCCATGGCGGTGACGTCAGGCTCGTTCACCTGCCGGAGATCGGTATCAAGGGCAATAGCCACTTTCCTTTTTCGGACATTAACAACGTCGAGATCGCGGATCTGGTTTCGCGGTTTCTCGCTGAAAAACATCTGGATTGACCAGGAGCGCGGCGATATCGGCCGCCCCTCACACACATTTGAAATATCAGGAGTATTCCCATGATGCGAACCACGCTCAAGGCCACGTTGATGGCCGCCATGATCGGGATGTCCGGTGCCGAAGCCGAAGCCGGCGACTACAGGAAGAATCCATTCACGTTGACCTACGGTGGCGCGCTGACGAAGAACGAACCGGGCAAGGTCAACATCCATCCGGTCACCTACAAGCTCGATGGCCTGGACATTGCCGCCAACGTTTACACCCCGGCGAACTATGATGCGGCGAGAAAATACCCGGTCGTCGTCGTGGCGCACCCCAATGGTGGGGTGAAGGAGCAGGTTGCGGGCCTGTATGCCCAGCGTCTGGCGGATCAGGGTTACATCACGATCACGGCGGATGCGGCGTATCAGGGGGCCAGTGGTGGTGAGCCGCGCAATGTCGACAAACCGGCGCATCGCATCGATGACATCCATGGCATGGCGGACTTCATTGCCGGCTATCCCGGCGTCGACAGCAAGCGTCTGGGCTTGCTGGGTATCTGCGGCGGTGGCGGTTATTCATTGGCGGCGGCGCGGACCGACAAGCGCTTCCAGGCGATTGCGACCTTGAGCATGTTCAACTCCGGGCTGGTTCGCCGAAATGGCTACCAGGATTCGCAGCTGTCGACGATCCAGGATCGCTTGCAGCAGGCGTCGGCGGCCCGCGCCCAGGAAGCGGCGGGTGGGGAGGTGCTCTACGTCGGTGATGCCAGACTGACTGATGAGCAGATTGCCAGGCTGCCGTTCGATCTGTACCGACAGGGCTTCGAGTACTACGGCAAGACCCACGCTCACCCCAACTCGACCTTCCGTTACACCCAGAGCAGCCTGATGGACCTGATGAGCTTCGATGCCACGGATCAGATCGAGCTGATCGACAAGCCGTTGCTGATGATTGCAGGCAGCAAGGCCGACAGCCTGTACATGTCGCAACAAGCCTTTGCCAAGGCCACCGGTACCCAGGACAAAAAACTGTTCACCATCGATGGCGCGACCCACATCGACACCTACTGGGTGCCTGCGTATGTGGACGTCGCAATGGGCCAGTTGACCGCGTTTTACGCCGGAACGCTCTGACTTGAAGGGATACGTCCTCATGAAGAACACCTTGATAGGCATCGCGGTGTGCGCCGCGGCGCCTTTTGCCGACGCCGTCGGTGCAGACAATGCCAGTGAGTCCCGGGCTGTGCAGCAGATTAGCCGGGCGGGCAGTCAGGCTTCGGTTGCGGGCCCCGCGGACTATTTCACCGGGCGGGTACGCGTCGATCCCTTGTTTCCCGCCACGGACGAGATCAATGCTTCCGGTGCTTATGTCAGCTTCGAAGCGGGCGCGCGCTCGGCCTGGCATACCCATCCCGCAGGACAGCGATTGGTGGTGACTTCCGGCGTGGGGCGGGTCCAGGAATGGGGCAAGCCGGTGCAGGAAATCCGCCCGGGCGACGTGATCGTCTGCCCGCCGGGCGTCAAGCACTGGCATGGCGCCGCTGCGACGAGCGCCATGACGCACCTGGCCGTGACGGGCTCGGTGGATGGCAAGAGTGTGCAATGGCTGGAGAAAGTGACCGACGAGCAATACAACGCCCAAGGTTCGCAGGCACCGCAAGCCCAGACTGCGACCCAACCGGTGTCCGGGACGCTGTCCGCCAGGCAACAGGCCATCCCGTTGATGGCCGCCGCCATGGCCACGAGCAACATGTCCGCGCTCAATACCGCATTGAATCAAGGGCTGGATGCCGGCCTCACGGTCAGCGAGGCGAAGGAAACTCTGGTGCAGCTCTACGCCTACAGCGGCTTTCCACGCAGCCTCAATGCACTCGGCGAGTTGATGAAGGTGGTCGAGGCATGCAAGCAACGCGGCGTTCAGGACGATCCAGGGCGCGAGCCCGGCCGGGTCATTCCCGTCGGCGATGAACTGCTGGCGGCGGGCAAAGCCAATCAGACGCGAATCGCCGGTGCGCCGGTGCAGGGCCCGTTGTTCGACTTCGTTCCCGTCATCAACCAGTACTTGCAGGCGCATCTGTTTGGCGACATCTTCGAGCGTGACAACCTGGACTGGCAAAGTCGTGAACTGGCCACCGTCGCGGCTTTAGCCGTCACTCCCGGTGTCGAGCCGCAACTGCGCTCGCACATGGCTGCCAGCCTGCGGGTCGGCCTGACGGCTGCGCAGTTACGTCAGCTGGTTCAACTGCTGGCTGACCAGGGTGATGCCGCCGCGGCCAAGCGCGCCGGTGAAGCGCTGGATAGCGTCCAGCCTAATCAACCCAGATAGCGCAGGGCTTCGCGCAGCAAGGTGAAGGCCGGTGAACTCTGGCGCCGGCTCGGATAATAGAGGTGGTAGCCAGCAAAGGGTTCGCACCAGTCCTGGAGCACGTGAACCAACCGACCTTGCGCTACATGCTCCAGCACCAGGTCCTCCGGCATATAGGCCAGTCCCAGTCCCTGGAGGGCCGCCTCCAGGCGCATGGCGATGTTGTTGAACACCAGTTGGCCTTCGACCCGTACCTTCAGTTCTTGTCCGTCTTTTTCGAACTCCCAGAGGAACAGGCCGCCGTAAGTCGGCATGCGCAGGGTGATGCAGTTGTGCATCATGAGGTCACTGGGGATGACTGGTTTGGGATAACGGGTGAAATACGCCGGAGAGCCCACCACCGCCATGCGCATGTCAGGGCCGATGCGCATCGCGATCATGTCCTTGGCGACTTGCTCGCCCAGGCGCACACCGGCATCGAAGCCTTCCGCGACGATGTCGGTCAAGCCGTAGTCGACGATGATTTCGATATTGAGATCGGGATTATCGGGCAGCAGCTTCGCCAGCACAGGATGCAACAGCGTAATCGCCGAGTGCTCACCCGCCGTGATGCGCAATTTGCCGGCCGGCTTGTCGCGGAACTCGCTGAGCAATGCCAGCTCACTGTCGATTTCTTCGAACCGGGGGGCGATCACCCGCAGCAAATGCTCGCCGGCTTCGGTGGGGGAGACGCTTCGCGTGGTGCGAGCAAGCAACCTGACCCCCAGTCGCTCCTCCAGCTGACGCATCGCCCGGCTCAAGGCCGGTTGAGACATGCCGAGCCTGGCGGCGGCGCGGGTGAAACTGCGCTCCTGGGCCACGGCCGAGAAGATCGCGAGTTGGTCATAGCTTTCGACGGTCATTCATGCGCCCCTGTTATAAACAGTTTGCGATTATGCCATCTGTGCGATTGATCGTCCGGTCTCTTGGGGAGCGACGATTAAAATACACCGCCCCTGGTTGGCCGGTCTGAAAGGCCCGGGCCATAGTGTTTCAATGCCATCCGGGTCAGTCGAGTGGCAGCGATATCGTCAGTCTCGTTCCTTTGTGCGGTGCGCTGTCGATGGTGAATTCCCCGCCCAGCATGCTGATGCGTTCCTTCATCCCCACCAGTCCGAACGAGTTCAATTTTTTGCGATCGGTCATGCCTACGCCATTGTCTTTGATCTGTAGGTAGAGTCGGCGACCGTCCCTGTAGAGTTCGATATGCACCTGTGTCGCTTGCGCGTGCCGGGCAATGTTCGACAGCGACTCCTGCACGATACGAAACAGTGTCGTGGCGGATTTTTCATTCAGCTCGCAACGCAAATCCTGGTCTTTCACCGACATCGTGCAATCGACCGCGCTGCGCTGGCGGAACTCTTCAAGTTGCCACTCGATCGCTGCCTGCAATCCCAGATCGAGTACGGGCGGCCGAAGTTCATTGATGATACTGCGGACACTGCGGATGGCTGTATCGAGGTGATTCAGCGCATCGCTGGCCTTTTCGTTGAGCTTGGGGTGCATGGTACTGGTGCGCGCCTGCAACATGGAGACATCGATTCGCAACGCCAGCAGACTCTGTCCCAGCTCGTCATGGATGTCGCGTGCGATGCGCTTTCGCTCTTCTTCCTTGATGTGCTCCTGATAGGAGGCCAGCTCACGCAGTTGCAGCTTCGATTGCAGCAATTCTTCGGCCTGCATCGTCAGTTTGCGCTGCAGGTAGAACAGGTCGACAAACACCCGGATCTTGGCGCGAAGAACTTCGGCCACAATCGGCGAGAAGATGTAATCCACTGCGCCGGACGTATAACCGCGGAAACGCTCGGTATCCGTATCGGCCTCGGCTGTGACGAAGATGATGGGCGTGTGGGCCGACTTCGGGCGGCCGTGAATCAGTGCCGCGGTTTCAAAACCGTCCATCACGGGCATTTTCACGTCGAGCAGGATGACTGCGAAGTCGCGCTGCAATAGCAGGCGCAGTGCCTCGCGCCCGGAAGTCGCCGTGGCAATATCCAGGCCCATGTCGGCAATCACCGCGGCCAGCGCCGTAAGCTTGGCGGGGTTGTCATCCACCAGCAACACCGATGCTGGCACGCCATCAGGCGGGAGCGGTTGCCGCACCTGGGTTATCTCTTTGAGTACCGGGGGTTCCTGCTGCATATTTATGCCACTTCAGTTTGCGCCAGCGTCTCCAGCCTTGACGGCAGCACCGGTAAGCTTGCGCACAATGCCACTTTTGCTGTCGCGCAATGGGCGTGGTCCAGCGTCATCGATAGAGCCATTTGCGCATCAGTGACAGCAGCTGGTCGGTATCCACCGGCTTGCTGACATAGTCCGATGCTCCTGCCTCGAGGCACTTTTCACGATCACCCATCATCGCCTTGGCCGTCAGCGCAATCATGGGCAGGGTCTCAAATCTTTTGAATGTACGGATCTGGCGCATGGTTTCAAAGCCATCCATCCCGGGCATCATGATGTCCATCAGGATGATGTCGGTATCGGGCTGCTGCTGCAGCAGTTCTATGGCGGTCCGGCCGTTTTCGGCCGTGGCCACCAGCATTTTGTTGCACTCGAGCACGCTGGTCAGGGCAAAGATATTGCGCACGTCATCGTCGACCACCAGGGCTTTTTTGCCCTCCAGACTGTCCGAGCCCTCATAGAGTTTTTCCAGCATCCTGCGCTGGGTCTGCGGCAGCCTGGCTACGACGCGGTGTAGAAACAGCGCGGTTTCGTCGAGTATGCGCTCGGGGGATTGAACTGCCTTGATGACGCCCTTGCCGAGCAGTGTCCTGAAACGCTCGTGTTCCGGCTTGGTCAGTGTCTCTGCACCATAGACCACGATTGGCAATTCACGCATTGCGTGGTCTTCCTGCAACGCTTCGAGAAAGCTGATACCGGATGCGTCGGGCAGTTTGAGGTTGATTGCCATGCAGTCGTAGCGTTTCTTTGCCAGTTTCTTCAAGGCTCCAGCGCCGCTGTCGGTCGTTGCGACCTTCACGTCGGTATTGCCGAGCAGATCGAGGATGCGGGCGCGGCTGCCTTCGTCGCCGTCGACGAGCAGCAGACTCCTGGTCTTGCGTCGTGCGAACGCCACGATGCCGACCAGCGCATTTTGAATTTCGTCGGCTGTGACCGGTTTGAGCAAAAAGTCGAAAGCGCCATAGCGCAGCCCGCGTGTGCGGTCGTCAGCGGTCGAAATGATCTGGACCGGGATGTGACGCGTGGCGAAATCTCGCTTCAACTGCTCGAGTAGCAACCAGCCATCGATGTCCGTCAGGCCCGGGTCCAGGGTGATCGCGGCGGGCTTGAAGCGCTCGACAAGCTCCAGCGCATCCGTGCCACGGGTCGTGACGATAGCCTTGAATCCCTTCTGGCGCGCGGCCTCGAGCAGAATACTGGCGAATCGGGCGTCGCTCTCGAGCATCAGCAGCACCTGGTCCCCGGGTTGGACAGACTCGCGGTCGTCCAGTATCTGTGCAGACGGGCCTGGCATGAGGTCGCGCCTGACCTGGTCAGGTACTGTCTCTACCTCTGTCGCTGATTCGTCTGGCGACTGACGCTGGGCATCCCGTGTGCGCAAGGGCACGTACAGCGCGAAAATGCTGCCCTTGCCGATCTCACCGGCAATCAGCCGCAGCTCACCGCCCAGCCGGTGTGCGAGCTCGCGGCTGATCGACAGACCGAGGCCGGTGCCGCCGTATTTTCGTGAGGTTCCGGTGTCTGCTTGCTGGAACGCTTCGAAGATGAGTTTCTGCTTGCCGGCAGAGACTCCAATGCCGGTGTCGGTGACCACGAAGGCGACCACCGCTTCGGCGTGATTCAGTTCGCTGTGATCCACGCTCCACCCGGACACAGCGGGTGCGATGCTGATCTTGACGCTGCCTTGCTCAGTGAACTTGAAGGCGTTGGACAGCAGGTTCTTGACCACCTGCAGCAGGCGCTTTTCGTCGGTCCAGATGACGGGGGGCAGGGTAGGCGCCAGTTCAATCGTGAAGGTGAGGCCCCGGCTTTCGGCGACCGGCCGGAAGGTGCGCTCGATCTGGTCGTGCAGATCGGCGAACAGCGCTTCATTCAGATCCAGTGTGACCGTACCCGACTCGATCTTCGACAGATAGAGAATCTCGTCGATCAGCTCCAGCAGGTCTTTGCCGGCGCTACGGATGGTCCTGGCATATTCGACCTGCCTGGGGGTGAGATTGTGTTCGGCGTTGTCGCTGAGCTGCTGGGCCAGGATCAGCAAGCTGTTCAATGGCGTCCTGAGCTCATGGGACATGCTGGAGAGGAATTCGGACTTGTACTTCGAAGTCAGCGTCAACTGCTCCGCCTTCTCCTCCAGCGACAGCTTGGTGATTTCGACTTCGCGGTTCTTGCGCTCGACTTCGGCTTTCTGCTCCGCCAGCATTCCAGCCTTGTCCTCCAGTTCCTCGTTGGTCTGGCGCAATTCTTCCTGTTGCCTTTGCAACTCCTGCGCCAGCGATTGCGACTGCTTGAGCAGTTCTTCGGTACGCATATTGGCTTCGATTGTGTTGAGCACGATGCCAATCGATTCAGCAAGCTGATCAAGGAAGGTTTGATGAATGACGCTGTAGCGCGTGAATGAAGCCATTTCGACGACGGCCTTGACCTTGTTCTCGAACAGGATCGGCAACACGATGATATTCAGCGGGGCGGCCGCACCCAGTCCCGATGAAATCGCGACGTAATTGCCGGGGACATCGGTCAAAAGGATGCGCCGCTTCTCGTAAGCGCATTGCCCGACCAGGCCCTCGCCGAGCCGCCACTCATCGTTGACATTGATGTTGCCCTTGTACGCATACGCCGACAGCAGTTTGAGTTTCGCAGGATCGGGCGGGCTCTCGTTCATCATGTAGAACACACCGTGCTGGGCGTTGATCAGCGGAGCCAGTTCCGACAGCACCATCTTGGAGACAGCCGCCAGATCGCGCTGGCCCTGCAGCAGGCGGGTAAATTTCGCGAGATTGGTCTTGAGCCAGTCCTGTTCCGCGTTCTGCCGCGTGGTTTCCCGCAGGTTGCGGATCATCTCGTTGACGTTGTCCTTCAATTCCGCCACTTCACCCTTTGCTTCCACCTCCACGTAACGGGTCAGATCGCCCTTGGTCACGGCCGTCGCCACGTCGGCAATTGCACGCACCTGATTGGTCAGGTTGGCCGCCAGGCCGTTCACGTTGTCGGTCAGGTCGCGCCAGGTGCCGGCAGCGCCCGGCACGTTGGCCTGGCCGCCCAGCTTGCCCTCGACGCCCACTTCACGCGCCACCGAGGTCACCTGGTCGGAGAACAGCGCCAGCGTATCGGTCATGCCGTTAATGGTGTCGGCCAGTTCGGCGATCTCGCCCTTGGCTTGCAGTGTCAGTTTCTTCTTCATGTCGCCGTTGGCTACCGCGGTCACCACTTTTGCGATGCCTCGCACCTGGCTGGTCAGGTTGGCCGCCATGAAGTTCACGTTTTCGGTCAAATCCTTCCAGGTGCCGGACACGCCTTGCACCTGTGCCTGTCCGCCGAGCTTTCCTTCGGTGCCGACTTCGCGTGCTACCCGCGTCACTTCGGCGGCAAAGCTGTTGAGCTGGTCCACCATTGTGTTGATGGTGTTCTTCAACTCCATGATTTCGCCTTTGGCTTCCACGGTAATCGTGCGCCCCAGGTCGCCCTTTGCCACCGCCGTCGTCACGTCGGCGATGTTGCGCACCTGATTGGTCAGGTTGGCCGCCATGCTGTTGACCGAGTCGGTCAAGTCTTTCCAGGTTCCGCCAACGCCCGCCACCTTGGCCTGTCCACCAAGCTTGCCGTCAGTCCCCACTTCGCGGGCCATGCGCGTCACTTCGTCGGCAAAGGTCGAGAGCTGGTCCACCATGGTGTTGATGGTTTCCTTGAGCTGGAGAATTTCACCTTTCGCTTCGGCTGTGATCTTGCGCGACAGGTCGCCGTTGGCCACCGCCGTCGTCACGTCGGCAATGTTGCGCACCTGGGTGGTCAGGTTGGCCGCCATGCCATTGACCGAATTGGTCAGGTCCTTCCAGGTACCGGATACGCCGGTCACTTCGGCTTGTCCGCCCAACTTGCCTTCGGTGCCGACTTCCAGCGCCACGCGGGTCACCTCTGCGGCGAAGCTGGAGAGCTGGTCGACCATCGTGTTGATGGTGTTTTTCAGTTCGAGAATCTCGCCCTTGGCTTCAACGGTAATTTTCTTGCCGAGGTCGCCACGCGCCACCGCCGTCGTCACCTGGGCGAGGTTGCGCACCTGGGTGGTCAGGTTGGCCGCCATGCCGTTGACCGATTCGGTCAGGTCGCGCCAGGTGCCTGATACGTCGCGCACTTCCGCCTGACCGCCCAACTTGCCTTCGGTACCGACTTCCAGCGCCACGCGGGTCACCTCCGCAGCGAAGCTCGAGAGCTGGCCGACCATGGTGTTGATGGTGTTTTTCAGCTCGAGAATCTCACCCTTGGCTTCGACGGTAATCGTCTTGCCCAGATCGCCTTTGGCCACCGCGGTCGTCACGTAAGCGATGTTGCGCATCTGGGTGGTCAGGTTGGCGGCCATGTCGTTGACGGAATCGGTCAGATCCCTCCAGGTGCCGGACACTCCTTTGACATTGGCCTGCCCACCGAGAATCCCTTCGGTGCCGACTTCGCGGGCTACGCGGGTCACTTCGGAAGCGAAGGAGCCCAGTCGCGTCACCATGGTGTTCACGATCCCGGCGGACTTGAGGAACTGGCCCCGCAGTTTCAGGCCGTTGAGTACCGGTGGTACCTGTTGGCTCAGATTACCCTCGGCCACCGAACCGACAACGCGAATGATCTCGTTCATCGGGCTGATGAGGTCGCTGGTAAGCGCATTGCTCGAGTTGACGATCTTTTGCCATGAGCCTTTCATCATCGGCAATTCGATGCGCTCATCGACCTTGCCCTGCTTGCCGATCAGTCGCGCCACGCGTTCGAATTCGGTGGTGGTGTCGGCTGCCATGTCGATGATTTCGTTGAGCGTGTCGGCGATCTTGCCCGGCATGCCGGTCCAGTCTTCCGGCATGCGCGTAGTGAAGTCACCTTTGCGCAACGCCTGCAGCGCTGCCAGCAACGTCTTCATGTCGAAAACTTCGATCGGTGTCGTTACTGTGGCCATGTCTGTGTCCAGTCAAAGTTGATGCCACGCAGTGTTTCCCATGGTGAAAACCGAGCGTCAGCTTAGGGAATACTAGCAAGGTTGGCGCAATGCCCCGGATCCAGGGGAAATTGTCATCTTGCAATGCAATCGCGGCCTGCTAACGTCAAGCTCTGCAGCCGATTCCGTGGCTTGCCGGTCACTGGCCGCAGGGTTAGTGCGGGTACGAATGGAAAATACAGATGCCTGAGCAAAAAATCAGAGTCTTGCTGGTGGATGATCACAGCATCGTGCGCAACGGCGTGCGACGCATGCTGGAGACTGCCGGCGAGATCGAAGTAACAGGTGAAGCAGAGACGGCACAGGACGCAATGCTGCTGATCCGGGAGCAGGATTTCGACGTGGCGCTGGTCGATATCCAGCTGCCCGACAAAACCGGTCTCCAACTCCTCAAACTCATGCGTGCGGAGAAGCCCAGGCTCGCCGTTCTGATGTTGAGCATGCATTCGGTCGAGGCCTATGCATTACGCGCCATGAAGCACGGCGCTGCGGGATACCTCACCAAGGATATTTCCGCAGCCACCCTGGTTGCGGCAGTTCGCAAGGTGGCCTCAGGCGGCAAGCACGTCAGTCCTGAGCTGGCGGAAAAACTGGTCAACGCTATCGGCAGAGGCGACGCGGCACCCCACGAAGCACTATCCGACCGGGAACTTGAAGTACTCAAGCTGCTCGCAGCAGGCGAGAGAATTGTCCGCATCGCCCAGATACTGCACTTGAGCCCGAGTACCGTCACGACGTACCGGGCACGCATCCTGGAAAAAACCGGGATGGACAGCAATGCCAAACTGGCCCGCTATGCACTGGAAAACGGCCTGTTGACCTAGAACGCCTTGCCATCCGACGCAGCCGATCCAGCCTGCCTGTAGTGGAACCACTACAAACGCTTGGCCGATATCTCCACAAGGATGTCCAGCTAACGTCGATAGTGGGATCCGTTCAACTCAAGCATATTGACCTCTCTGCAAAATTTGTAGGTTGAGCGCGGAATACGCGCTGCATTCATGTTGAATCAAAGTTCCAACTGGAGGACTACATGATGATTGGCTACTGGTTGTGCGCGTTGCTGTGGGGTGTGGTGGTGCTGGAGGAAATCCAGTGCATGCCCCGGCAAGAGTGGAAAGACGAGGGTCTGAAAAAGGTTCTGTTGCTGCGCCGGACGAGAACCCGGACCAACTACTTTATGGCGTTGATCGCTGGCGTCTTGTGCCTTTACAGCGAAATCCGGGTGGCGCCGGTCGATCAGAACATTTTCAATCCGGAGCTGATACTTGCCGTGTGTGGTCTGCTTTGGGGTGCTTATCTTTGCGTAGTCTCCTTGAAGGGGAAACGATAATTGCCTGGCTGCCTGACGACTGATGGTAATTGTTATTTCGCTATCGTCGGCCGGCAGGGAAATCCCCCCGGTCAGGCGCTCATCTGAGCATTTGAAGAGCCGCGGCCTCCCTGGTTGCGGCTTGTGCTGTGCGGGTTGTTTCCAGGGCTTGATGGCCCTGCCTGAGAGACCGCTTCTGGCCGGTTTCTGCCGGCCACCACCGGCAGCTATGGAATGAAAGCCAGCTCTTACGACTCGACTGCGTCAACCAAGACCCATTGCTTGCGGCACGGAACCTCCCATCTTTGGCATGACGCACACGTCTACATTTTCAAATGTTTAGCTTCGAGGCAGGAAAGGCGTCGCCCTCGCTGATCGACACGGCGAGACGTGTGAACTGCTGCAAGCGGCGTTCCAGCAGGCCATTCGTCTCTCCAGGGTCTGTTGACGTTTCGCTCCGAACCGCCGCGATCAGGGAAACATGACCGCCGCCGCGAGATACAGCAGCAACGCCAGCAGCAACACCACGGTGAAACCCAGGTGGATCGCCAGCAGGGTCGCCAGCACGGCCGCCACCACCGATACGCTGGCGTTGACGCCCCAGGCGATCGGCACCAGTGCTTCGGCGCACGCGGAGACGCGCCCG
Source organism: Pseudomonas sp. WT-JTC (assembly GCF_056711565.1). Taxonomy (NCBI): domain Bacteria; kingdom Pseudomonadati; phylum Pseudomonadota; class Gammaproteobacteria; order Pseudomonadales; family Pseudomonadaceae; genus Pseudomonas; species Pseudomonas sp. WT-JTC. Next base: position 3,488,934 of record NZ_CM160042.1, on the reverse strand, counting down.
AGTCCAAGCGGGAACGGCATGCCCATGGCGAACGCCAGCGGCGCTACCAGCGTGGCGCAGATGCCGAACCTGGCGAGGGTCTGCACCGGCGCCAGCAACTGGAACAACGGGGGCAGGGCGATCAGGTAGAGCAGGGCGATCGCGCAGATCGCCAGGACTGGCCGCGCGAGCGGATGACGGGGCCCCACACCCGTTCCAATGCCCCCCCGTCGCCGGCCGGAGTAATGGCTGCCGAGGCCAGCGAAGATCAGGAACGCGCTGAGCGTTACCGCCACCGAATACAACGGGTGGCTGAGGAACAGGGTGAACTTCTGGATGAAGGCGATTTCCACGAACATGAAGGCGAAGCCGATGGCTGCGAAGTAGGACACGACTCGAAGTTCGAACCTGGCCAAAGCCGCATCTCGAGAGCGCCGCTGGCGCCGCCGCGCCACCCATAGCGGCGCCAGGATCAGCAGCACGGCGGCCACGCCGGACTGCAGCAGCGTGGCGATCAGCACCGGATAGCCCCACTCCAGCATTGACAGGCCGCCCTGCGCCTTCAGCGCCAGCAGTTCCGGCAGCGAGCGCCACTTGAAGAAGTGGAAGAAATACGGCCGATCATCCGTGGTCGGACGCACGTCGAACTTGTAGCGCGCCAGGAACTCCGCGCGCTCGCCGGACAGCAAGGCCTGCGCCGCGTCGAAGAACCAGGGCCGGTCGAGCAGGTTGTAGCGGTTCGCCTCGGTCACGTTCATCCCGGGGTAGTAGGCCAGGTCGAAGGAGCGCGCCCGGCAAAACTCCCGCAGCACGGCGATGCCGGCGTCGTCGAAATCCCTGTTGCTGACCAGCAGCGTCGCGGTCTTCCAGCCGCGGATCATGACGATGCGACGCGCCGCGCTGGTCTGCCCGTCGCGCTCGATGGCCGCGGCCGCGGTGGCCAGCAGCCTGGGAACATCGCGGGGCGGCAGGGTGACCCAGCGGGTGATGGCCAACAGGCCGCCAGGCGCGAGATGGCGCAGGTACTCGGCGAAGGCATCCACCGTGTACAGGTAGTTTTCGGACAGCGCATGCAGGCCGCCCGAGGCGGTGCCGAAGGAGTCCAGCAGGGCGATCTGGACCAGGTCGTAAGGCTCGCTGCGCGAAGCCACCAGGCCGCGCGCCTCGCCGATCAGCACACGGACGTTGGGCGCGCTGTACGGTTTGCCGGAGAAGTCGGCGAAGCGGCGCTGGACCAGATCGATCACCTGCGGGTTCAGTTCGATGGCATCCACCGCGCTGGCGCCGTGGTAGATCGCCTGCAGCACATCGGCGCCGGCGCCGCTGCCCAGCACCAGCACGCGGGGTTGCCGCAGCAGGTGATAGGGCAGAGCCGAGGTCAGGTAGTCCAGGTAGGCGAGCGGCTCGCGGCGCCCGTCATAGCGGTTCAGCACGGAAAGGCCGTCGCCGTCGGTGAAGATGGCCAGTTGTGCGGGCGGTTCCTGTGTCGCATTGAGGCTTAGGCCCGGCGCGTAGCGTAGGGGAATGGTCGGGCTGTCGACGACCGTGAGCAGGCCCAGCGGACTCCAGGTCTGGGCGATTGCGCGCGCATCCTTGATACGCAGCGTCTGGCTCAGTTCCTTGTACTCGGAGGGCGACAGGGCGATCCAGCGCCCGGGGACGCCGGCCGGCACCGCGACTGCCGCCGCCAGCAGTAACGGCGCGAGCCAGTGCCTATACCCCGTGCAAGCCATGCCGGCCAGCGCCCCGGCGGCGATGCCGGTGCCGCCCAGCAGCCGCAGCGCATCGACGGGCGTCAGGGCGAACAGTGCGACGACGATCAACAGGCTGCCCATGCCGGCGCCGAGTATGTCGAAGGCGTAGATCCGATGAATCTGTTCCTGAAAGCAGGTGACTGTCAGGCAGATGCACACCGCCGCGCAGAAGAACGGCACGAACAGCAGCAGGTAAATCAGCAGCAGGCGCGCCGACTGCCGCGCGTCCCAGAGAATCTCGAGGGGATTGAACGGAACCTGCTGGGCCAGGCTGAAGCAGGCGATGGCGCTCAGCCCGAACAGCACCGCGCCGCCGATGAACACGCCGTGGAAGCGCGGCGCCAGCACAGGCCGCGCCAGCGCCACGGCGGTGCCGGCGGCGCCGTAGCCGAGCAGCGCGACGCTGATCATCATGTAGGCGAAATGGTGCCACTGGATGATCGAAAGCAGTCGCAGCAGCAGCACCTCATAGCCGAGCGCGGACGCAGACAACAGCGCCAGGGCGAGCAATGGCGGCGAGTGCATGCTCAACCGCTTCCGACCAGCGGCACGAAACGCACAGGCAGCACCTGCCGGGTGGACACACTGCCATCGCCGGCCTTCTCGATCAACAGCAGGTACTGGATCATGAACGGCGCGCCGACCGGGATTACCATCCGTCCGCCGGCCTTGAGCTGGGCGATCAGTGGCGGCGGCACATGGCTGGCGGCGGCGGTGACGAGGATGGCGTCGTAAGGCCCGTGTTCGGGCCAGCCGTGGTAGCCATCGCCCAACCGGGCCTGCACCTTCGCATATCCCAGACGGCCCAAGCGCTCCCCGGCCTGCACTGCCAGCGGCTCAATGATCTCCATCGTGTAGACCGCCTGCGCCAGTTCGGCGAGGATCGCCGCCTGGTAGCCCGAGCCAGTGCCGATCTCGAGTACCACGTCGCCGGGCCCGACCTGCGTCAGGTCGGTCATCAGGGCGACGATGTAGGGTTGGGAGATGGTCTGGCCGTAGCCGATCGGCAGCGGGCGATTCTCGTAGGCGTAGGGCACCTCGTCGGGCGGGACGAACTTATGGCGTGGCACCTTGGCCATCGCGGCCATCACCGGCGCGGCAAACTCGACCCTGCCGGTTTCCTCGCGGGTGACGGACGACATGTCGGCGATCTCCCGCACCATGGCGTCGCGCAACGACGCGAACGGGTCATCGGCATGCAGGCCGGCAGATGCCAGCGCCAGAGCGATGGCAGGCGCCAGGATGCGCGTCAGGAGCATCACCGGCTTCACAATGACTTCTCCGCCTGGGCAATAGTCGAATCGTATGGCCGGCGGGCTGACTCGGCAAGCCGGGGGGCCGCGACCAAACCAGGTTGCGGCGACTGCCCGAGAAAAAATCGCGACCCGTAACTGCACTGATAGCACCCAGCCAGTTCAAGCGCTGATACAAAAGTGAATGCGATATTTTTGGTGAGTGCGGCATTGAGTTGAGAAGTGGCAGCGCAGATTTGTTTCAACTAGCCAGGATTGGATATCTATTGGTTACCCAGTACAAAGAAAATGACGAAGCTACATGGATTCCAGTGGCGAAAGGGAAAAGTAATGGGTCTGCCAGAGCCTTTCTTCCTTTTAACGGACTCCATGGGAGATATCGTTTTGGATACAAAGCAACCTCATCCAATGGCCCCTATACTGGCGTTCTCCGTGCCTCCTTGCCAATTTCGCCGGCGGGCATCTAGTCGGCTTCGCCGCGGCGGATATCGCCCTGCACGAATTCGATCAACTGCTCATCCGTTGCCTGCTACACATGAAGAACGAGGCATTCCTCATCAACGGCGAAGGCCGGATCGTCGCGGCCAATTCGGCGATAGCGCTGGCGACCTCGCTCGCTTCGCCCATACGCCCCAGCGGTTGGAGGGCAGCCAGCATTCGTAGTATTCCTCGGTATGCAAAGGCGTCCTGGTGACGCCCGGTGCAATGGCATTGACGCGAATGCCTTGCTTCGCGCACTCAATCGCCAGCGACCTGGTCACGGCGCTCAAGCCACCTTTGGTCAGCGCCGCCAATGCCGCATATGCGCCGCTGATGCCGTTTTCTATGCTGCCGGTAACGGTAACCACATGGCCGCTCCCATGCTTTTCCATTTCGGCGATGGCCAGTTGGGTGATGTGAAAAAAACCAGACATGTTTACGTTCATGACGGCGTTGTAGTCTTCGATAGTGTGCTCGGTGAAAGGTTTGCCGATGTAGATGCCGGCGTTATTCACCAACGTGTCGATTCGACCAAATCGCGCGACAGCTTCGCTAATAACACGCTGCGCAGTCGCCGTCTCCCGCTACCGTCAGGATGTTCGGGTCGTCCGACGGCTTGATCTTGCGGGACGTCGCGACTATCCGATAGTTGAACCCCCGGAATGCCTTGACTACTTCAGCACCAATGCCTTGTGACGCGCCGGTAACGATGACAACCTTTTGTGGTGTACTCATGGTTTTTGCTCCAGAAATGTACTTGTTTGGCTTTGATGCCGATCAGGCCGACAACTCTGTGCTATCGATCGCGCGGGCAACTGTGAGCGATACAGAACCAGTGACAAAGTGCGCCATGGCGCAAGTTTAAAGATCTGGTCGTTGGTGTCTGTCATGCACTGGTATTGGCTGTAGATACGTGTGTATGAGCGATTGGTACCCAAGTGCGTGCGGTGCTGTTCAAGCAGGCGTTCGAGCACGAATTGATTGGCCGTGGCGTCAGTTGCTGCACGCGTCGATGCAGGTGGAAGACATCATCATTTTTAATGGCGGGGAATCAGACGGGGCGTCATTTATCGTGGCTCCACAGGAACGATGTTTCGTTTGAATTGACAGTCCGCTCGTTCTGAGTTGCTCCAGCTTTCGAGTACGGTTCGAATGACCTCTCTGGCCGTTATTTCCCCGTCACGACCGCAGGCGACTGCTGTTGGATGCGCAAGGGCCGCACGAGTTTGCATTAATCCGAGATTGTTTATTAGCAATGTGCCCGTGAGAGGTCGACTGGCTCACCGGCATTGTCCCTCAAGTCCTCAAATCCTCAAGCCTGAAATGGCTTTGAGATTTCTGTGCCTGGCTCTCATTTCAAAAGTCATCGATTTTTTGAAATCGCACCACCCATGTACTGATTTATATCGCGCAGATCTTCAATCCTCCATGAGTACGGCGATAGCTTTACACCATTCTCTCGCAAAGTTTTTGGAATCAAGTTTCCATTTGGACGAAGTATTATTGAAGATACAATCACGCCCGGATATTCATTTAATCGTTTTTTGAAGGCGGATGTTGTCAGGTCAGGTGTAGGAGGATTGCTTTTATTAGCCAATGGTCCTGTTGCTTTGAGATCCATTCCGTGGCACATGGCGCATCGCTGTAAATAGAGATTTTTTCCATTAACACTATCCGCGAAGGATATTGATGTTTGAATTAGCGATAAAATTCCTAGCGAAGCGACGAATAATACTTTCATTGTTGTTATCTTCCTTGATGGGATCAGCGTCGATTGGTCGAGATTTTGGTGTGCGGGAAAGATTCTACTCATCATCCCTGCGTATGTTAATCAGGCATCCTTTTAGGCGGTAGCAGCTCGGCAATGCCAGTTGCCTGGCGACGTTTGTTTTTGCTCGAAAGCAGCTTTGGATCGGACTTGCGCTTCGGGTTGTGAATTCAACCGGTGGACGCAACAGATTGGCTGAATCGTTCAGCGGACGTTCCTCGGCAGTCTTGTGGATGCACGCCAATGAAAAACTGCAAACAGGCTCAACAACCACTTGCGCTGCTTCGGATTTCCCCAAGAATCCGGGCCGCATCTCTCGAAGGCGGCAATCCAAACACGCGTGCGTAGTCGCGGCTGAATTGGGTCGCGCTTTCATAACCGACTTCGAACGCCGCGCCAGTGACGCTTCTGGCATTGGCCACCATCAGTGTCCGGGCCTGTAGCAGGCGAACGCGCTTTTGATACTGCAATGGACTCAGCGCCGTGACGGCTTTGAAGTGTCGGTGGAAGGCTGAGACGCTCATTGACGCGAGCTGTGCCAATGCGTCCACCCGGATGGGTTCGGCAAAGTCGCGGCGAATGTGCGCAATGGCCAGGTTGACGCGCGCCATGGCGCTGTCGGGTGCCACGATATCGCGCAGCATCCAGCCATGGGGGCCTTGCAGGACACGGTACAGAATCTCTCGCTCGTAGACCGGCGCAAGGGCGGCGATTTCTTCGGGCTTGTTCATCAAGCGCAGCAGGCGCACCCAGGCATCCATCAGTTCGGGCGTGACGGCGGCCACCGAAAAACCGGTTTCCTGTTCATGCTGTCCGAGCGGTTTGGGCAAGTCGGCGAGTAGCGTCGTCAAGACAATCGGATCGAGCGTCAGGCTGACCGCCAGATAAGGTTCGCCGCCTGCAGAGGGGTGAACCTGACCGACCGCTGGCAGGTCGATGGACATGACGAAGTAAGTCGCCGGGTCATATCGAAGCGTATGGTCGGCGATGGTCATGGATTTACTGCCTTGCAGAATCAGGTTGATCATCGGTTCGTAGACAGCGGCCAGCAGGTGCTCAGGGATTTCACCCTGAATCATGGCGACACGCGGGATACCCGTTTCCGTGCGGCGGTTTTCGGCTCGGCACGCCAGGGCGCGAAGTTCTGTCAGTTGGGTTTTCATGGCATTCATCTGAACGCACGCGGATACGGGCACGCAAGCAAAAAGCAGAAACAGGCAGGTTTCGAGCAGGAACGGCTGCGCTCGCCGCGAGGCGGATGGCTACTGTGGTGACTCTGGATCAACGCCCAATCCATCGAAGTGGCGGGCGGCTGTTTCATTTGAATCAGTATCTGAGTGCGAGGCTTCCCCATGCTTGATCACATTTTTCTGTCGGTCAGTGACATCGATCGTTCCGTTCGTTTCTACACAGTGGCATTGACCCCGCTGGGCATCACCGCAAGGCTTGATTACGACGGCAAGGACGGACCGCCAGGGCATCCTGACCTGAAAGGTTTCGGTGCCAATGGACGCATGTTTTTCTGGTTGCGCGAAGGCGTGGTGGAGGGGCGAGCGGTGCATGTCGGCTTTGTGGCGGGCAGCAAGAGCGAGGTAGACGCGGCTTATGCGGCTGCCCTGCGAAGTGGCGCTGTCGACAACGGCGCCCCGGGCGCTCGTCTGCATTATGACCCCGATTATTACGCCGCCAATGTTCTCGACCCGGACGGTTACAGTCTCGAATTCGTCTACAAGAACTGGCAGCACATCCCATGAGCACATTAATGATCTACGGGGCGACGGGGTACACCGGTCGCATGGCGGCAGAGCATGCCAAGGGGCGGGGAATGGACGTTGTAATCGCCGGGCGCAATGGCGAAAAACTGCAGTCGCTCGCCGCGCAGCTGGATGTTCCTTATCGAGAGTTCAACCCCGATGCCCAGGCAGCGAAGTCCCTGGAGGGCATCGCGGTGCTGCTGAACTTCGCAGGGCCGTTCGCGCAGACGGCGGCCGCTTTGATGCAGGCTTGTATCAAGGCTGGGGTCGACTATCTGGACATCACGGCGGAGATCAACGTCTATCGGCAGGCTGAGCAACTTGGCGCTCAGGCCAGCAGCGCGGGCGTCATGCTACTGCCCGGTGTCGGTTGGGATGTGGTGCCGACAGATTGCCTGGCGATGCATGTCGCCCGCCGTGTGCAGGAGCCGCATTCACTGAGGATCGCACTGCAGGTTGCAGGTTCCATGTCACGGGGATCGGCCCTGAGTGTCCGCGAGATCATTGGCGCAGGCCTGCTGGCGCGGGTCGATGGACTGCTGGTTGCAACACCCGAAGCGCAACCGCGGCACTTCGATTTTGGTGACGGCCCGGTGTTGTGCGCGCCGCTGTCGTTTGGTGACCTGGTGACCGGCTGGCACTCCACCGGCATTCCCGACATTGCCATGTTCGTGCACGTCAGTGGCGATGCGTTTCCGCAGGGCGATCTGTCGAAGCTGCCTGAGGGCCCAAGCGTTGTACAGCGCGAAGCTCATCGTGCCCGAGCGGTGGTAGAAGTCACGGGCGCCAACAGCAGCGTGGCACGCTCGATGATTGAAACCGTCAACGGCTACTCCTACACACCGTTGGTGGCGGTTGAAGCCGCGCGGCGAGTGTTGGACGGCGATCGGCGGCCGGGGTTTGAAACGCCTGCCCGGGTATTCGGAAGCGGATTCGCCGAGACCATCGACGGAACAACCATCACCGATTTCTAAAGCGCTACAGCGCTTCGGTTTCGCCTGCATCGAATGCTCATCCAGGGGTCCGGGCAGCGCTGCGCCCCCGTCCAGGCCCAGGCAGGTCACGCATTTGGGCTGGTGGCAGAGGGGCGGGGGACGCGCGATGTGATTGCTGTCGAGATCAAGTCTCCAGCACCGGGGACCTCATTTGTTGAACGGGCTGTACACCGGCTGTTGCCGAAGGCTGCAGCAACGAGAACAGGTTCTTGGGATCTTGCAGCTCTGGCACCAGCTGGATGTCGCTGCCAATGTCGAGCGTTGTTGCTACATCCAGCACATAGCGCAGGGCGGAGTAGTCCTCGAGGGCAAAGCCGACCGAGTCGAACAGGGTGACTTCCCCGGCATGCTGGCGACCTTGAGTCTGGCCATTGATGACTTTCCAGAACTCGATAATCGGTGAGTCGGCCGGCATCTGCTGTATTTCGCCTTCAATGCGGCTTTGCGGTTCGTACTCGACCATGACCCGCGCACGCTCCACGATGTCCCGGTGCAATTCGGTCTTGCCGGGACAGTCGCCGCCCACGGCGTTGAGGTGCATCCCGGGCTCGATCATCTCAGGCGTCAGAATGGTTGCGTAGGCCTTGTCGGCCGTGACCGTGGTCACGATATCGGCACCCCGTACCGCTTCGGCGACGGTTTTGGCAGCGGTCACCTGGATGGCGGGATAGGCCCGCAGGTTGGCTACCAGCTTCGCGGTCGCGGCAGGGTCGATGTCGTAGAGGCTGATTTGAGTAATACCCAGTAAGGTATGAAACGCCAGGGCCTGGAATTCGCTCTGTGAGCCATTACCGATGAGTGCCATTCGGCGGCTGTCCGGTCGGGCGAGGTAGCGGGCCGCGAGCGCAGAAGTGGCAGCGGTGCGAATGGCGGTAGTCAGGGTCATTTCACTCAGAAGCACAGGTTTGCCGGTATCGACATCTCCCAGTGCACCAAACGCCATGACCGTCAGCATGCCATTGTGCGTGTTCTTCGGATGTCCATTGACATATTTGAAGGCGTAGAGCGTTGCATCAGACACGGGCATCAGCTCGATCACGCCCTCGGGTGAGTGGTTCGCCAGGCGCGCGCATTTTTCGAATTCCGGCCAGCGTACGTAATCCTGACGGATGTACTCGGCCATTTCGGTCAGGCATCGAGGCAAGCCTTTTTCCTGGACGAGACGGCTCAGATCATTGACGTCGATGTAACGGGTCATATCGGGTTCCTTTTGGCGCTTTTTTCTGGGGGGGATGCCGGCCTGGTCTGCCGTTCGCTTGGGCAGCTGAGACTCAGGAGGTGGTCCATGTATTTGCGACGGACCCATTGTCGAGGCAATGGCGAGAAGATTTCGGCCAATACTGACCCCGGATACAGCGAGAGAAGTCGAAAAACAGAGGGTGCACAGCGGAATCGGCTTGGTGCTTCACGATGCATCGTCATGCAGATAAAGAAGGCCGCAAAGAGCCTCACATGTTCTGTGCCGCTCCCGCCAAGTGGAGAAACAGTGATTTACAGCAGACAACAGAATCGGCTGTGAAAGCCCTTCGTTCAGCACAGGCACGCTGTTTTAACGAGGGCTTACGACACCAGCTCCTTCCCCGCAATTGGCATTCTGGCGGTCCGTTTCAAGCGCTTGTCGATCGCCGCTTGAGATGGAATGCGACTCCGACGACCGGCTGCTTGCGGTCGAAAACAACAACAAAAACGGCTGCGGTGAACACCGCATCGATTCTCTGCCCCTGTCAGAAAAGTGTGGTCCGACGCAGGCGCCGGATCGCGATAAATCCAAATAATCCGGGACTCAAGAAGATGAACATCAAATGGCTGACTTTGCCGGCACTCGCGTTGTTGTGCTGCACCACGGGCGCCAGCGCCAAGGAATGGAAGGAGCTGCGATTTGGCGTCAACCCAAGCTACCCACCCTTTGAATCCACCACGGCCGATGGCGGGGTCCAGGGCTTCGGCGTGGATCTGGGCAATGCGATATGTGCCGAGCTGAAGCTGACTTGCGTGTGGGTCAGCAATGACTTCGACGGACTGATTCCGGGGCTCAAGGCCGGCAAGTTCGATGCCATCGAATCTTCGATGACCGTGACCGACACGCGCAAAAAACAGATCGACTTTACCGATCGCCTTTATGCCGGACCGACCGCCATCGTCACCCGCAAAGACTCCGGACTGCTGCCCACCGCCGAGTCGCTGCGCGGTAAAACCATCGGCTACATGCAAGGCACGATTCAGGAAACCTACGCCAAGGCCAAGCTGGGGCCGGGCGGGGTGAAGCTGCGGGCTTATCAGAATCAGGATCAGGTCTATGCCGACCTGGTGTATGGCCGTCTCGATGCGTCGATCCAGGACAAGCTGCAAGCGCAGATGAGTTTCCTGACCTCGCCGCAAGGCGCGGACTTCCAGAACAGCGAAGGCATCAGCGACCCGTTGGTGCCTTCGGAAATCGCCATCGGGGTGCGCAAGGACAACGAAGAGCTCAAAGGCATGCTCAATGCCGCCATCAAGGCCCTGCACGACAAGGGCATCTACGCGCAGATCCAGCAGAAGCACTTCGGCGATCTGGACCTCTACAACAACTGATCCTCGTGTCCCGGCCGCTGTGTCGCAGCGACCGGGGCGCATCAAGACAGGTGACTGGCGTGAATTCCTTCCTGAATATCCCTGGGCTCGACCTTTCGGCCCTGCAAGGCTATGGCCCTTTGTTGCTGCACGGTACCTGGGTCACCCTCAAACTGTCGGCGCTCGCGCTTGTGGTGAGCATGGCGCTGGGGCTGCTCGGCGCGGCGGCAAAGCTGTCGCCGCTGAAGCTGTTCAATCTGCCGGCGACCTTTTACACGACACTGATCCGTGGCGTGCCTGACCTGGTGTTGATGCTGCTGATTTTCTACAGCCTGCAAGGCTGGCTCAGCGCCCTGACCGAGGCCATGGGTTGGGCGTACATGGAAATCGATCCGTTTGTGGCCGGCATCGTCACCCTTGGCTTCATATACGGTGCGTATTTCACCGAGACCTTTCGCGGGGCGATTCTGAGTGTGCCACGCGGGCAACAGGAGGCCGCGGCGTGCTTTGGCCTGAACCGTTGGCAGCGCTTTCGTTTCGTGGTGTTCCCGCAAATGATGCGTTTCGCCTTGCCGAGCCTTGGCAACAACTGGCTGGTGCTGCTCAAGGCCACGGCGCTGGTATCGATCATCGGTTTGTCGGACCTGGTCAAGGTCGCGCAAGAGGCGGGTAAAAGTACGTTCAACATGCTCGATTTTCTGCTGCTGGCCGCAGCGCTTTACCTGCTGATCACCAGCGCTTCGAACTACGTATTGCGCGTGCTGGAACGGCGCTACAACCAGGGTGTGCGGGGGATGGCACGATGATCGAATTGATTGCCGAATACTGGAGACCCTTCCTGTTCAGCGACGGCGAAAGCTTCACCGGACTGGCGATGACCCTGTGGTTACTGGTGGCGAGCATTGCCATGGGCTTCGTGCTGTCGCTGCCCCTGGCGATCTTGCGCGTGTCGCGCTGGGGTGTTTTGCGTTGGCCGGTCCAGCTGTTTACCTATGTGTTTCGCGGCACGCCGCTGTATATCCAGTTGCTGATTTGCTACAGCGGGATCTACGGCATTGCCGTGGTCCGTTCGCAGCCATTGCTCGAAGCGTTTTTCCGCGACGCAATGAATTGCACCTTGCTGGCGTTCACCCTCAACACCTGCGCTTACACCGTGGAGATTTTCGCCGGGGCGATCCGCAGTATTCCCTACGGCGAAATCGAAGCGGCCCATGCCTATGGCCTGAGTGGCTGGCGCCTGTATCTGCAACTGATCCTGCCTTCGGCGCTGCGCCGCGCGCTGCCGTACTACAGCAACGAAGTGATCCTGATGCTGCACGCAACTTCGGTGGCATTTACCGCAACGATTCCGGACATCCTGAAAATCGCCCGGGACGCCAATGCGGCGACCTTCATGACGTTCCAGGCATTCGGCATCGCCGGTCTGCTGTACCTCGCGCTGTCGTTCGGGCTGGTCGGGGCATTCAGGCTGGCGGAGAAACGCTGGCTGAGCTTTCTCGGCCCGACTCACTGACTTCCATTTTTAATCCAGAGCGGCGCCGATCAACGTGCCGTTCCAGGAGTATTCGCATGTACAAACTCACGGTTGAAAATCTGTATAAACGTTTTGGTGACAACGAAGTGCTCAAGGGCGTCTCGTTGAACGCACGGGCAGGGGACGTGGTGAGCATGATCGGCGCCAGCGGTTCGGGTAAGAGCACCATGTTGCGCTGCATCAACTTCCTGGAACGGGCGGACGAAGGTGCCATTGCCCTGGATGGCGAGCGAGTCCTCACCCGTCAGGGCGTCGGTGGCATGCGCGTGGCCAACCCGAAACAGTTGCAGCGTTTGCGCACGCGACTGGCGATGGTGTTCCAGCATTTCAACCTGTGGAGTCACCTGACCGTGCTGGAGAACATCGTGCTGGCGCCGTGTCGAGTCCTGGGCATGAGCCGCAAGGCCGCTGAAGACAGCGCACGAGCGTATCTGGACAAGGTCGGGCTGCCGCAACGGGTGGCCGATCAGTACCCGGCGTTTCTGTCGGGCGGGCAGCAACAGCGGGTGGCGATTGCCCGTGCCCTGGCGGTGGAACCGGAAATCCTGTTGTTCGACGAGCCCACCTCGGCGCTTGACCCGGAACTGGTGGGTGAAGTCTTGAAGGTGATCCAGGCACTGGCCGAAGAAGGCCGGACCATGCTGATGGTGACCCACGAAATGGGCTTTGCCCGGCAGGTTTCCAGCCAGGTGTTGTTCCTGCATCAGGGGCGGGTCGAGGAGCAGGGTGATGCTACGATACTCGACCGGCCAAACAGTGAACGTTTGCAGCAATTTCTATCGGGTCGTTTGAAGTGAGGCAACGCGTACATGGCGGATATCCGCGATCTGTCGATTGTGCTTGATCGTATCGATCAGGCAATCATTGAAGTGTTGCGCCACGAAGGGCGCATCACTTATCAAAAGCTTTCCGAGCGCGTGCACCTGACGCCCAGGCCTTGTCTGGAGCGGGTACGCAAGCTGGAGCAGCTCGGGGTCATTCGCGGCTATGGCGCGATTCTCGACGAGAAGAAACTGACGCCGGGTTTGTCGTTGCTGGTGCTGGTGGCGTTGTCGAACCAGAGTGGACGCGCGGCGCAAAAGGCCTTCGAGGCCAAGGTCCGCGCCTGCCCGCAGGTGCTGGAATGTCGCCTGATCAGTGGCGCGTTCGACTACAGCCTGCGCATGCGCTGCCGAGACATGGAGCATTACCGGGTGTTGACCGAAGTCTGGTTTGACGACCCGGATCTGCACATCGACAAACTGGTCAGCCACCCGGAGCTGGCGATGGTCAAGACCACGATGGAGTAAGATCAGAAATCGCTGCCTGCGACACGCCGCCATCGCAAGCAGGCTTGCTCGCGAAGGCGGCCTGATGGCCAGCCTGTCTTTTGTTGTCGGTGTACATATCCGATTTTTCGGTAACGGCGGCTTATGGTTCCGCCCTTACGGCGGGTCCCTTTTGGCAAACGCCCCAAAAGGAACCAAAAGGTCTCGCCCCTTACGTACGGCCCCTCGCCAGGGCTCGGGGTTCCTTCGCTCCGGCATTCATCCGGGGGCATTGCTCTACGGTTTGCTTCGCTGCACCTCCCTGCAATGTGTGCGGCTTCGCCGCACGGCGCTGCGCGCCTATCCCCGGATGAACACCTCCGCTCAGCCTGCCGAGGGGGCGGGTGGATCAAAAGCTGCAGGCGAGCTAACGCTCGGCCTGTTGAGTGGTGAGGAGCAGAGCCGGTGTTCGCCGATCTGCTTTTGCTCTGCTCTTCTGTGGGAGCGGGCTTGCTCGCGAATGCGGTGGTTCAGAGAAGAAGATGTCGATTGTCACACCGCTTTCGCGAGCAAGCCCGCTCCCACAGTTGATTGGTGGCGGGTGCAAAGTCTGTGTACACCCCTGAACCACGGTGGGCGCGAGCCTGCTCGCGATCAGGCCGGCGAGCAGGCCGCCTTGCTTTTGCTTTTGCTTTTGATCTGCTTGCCCCCTCGAGAGGCCGAGCGCAGGTTCTGCGCAGTGGGCAACCCGGCATGGATGCCGGGTTAGCCGCGTACGGCCAGGGATGGCCGATCGCGGCGGGCCCACGGAGCAGGACCGGAGCGAGGGAATGCCGAGCCTTGGCGAGGCACCGAACGTCAGGGGCAAGAGCCCTTTGGTTACTTTGGGGCTTTTCCAAAGTGACCCGCCGTAAGGGCGGAACCGTTAACGGCCGTTACCGCAGCAATGGATATGTACACCTGAAAGGGCTGCCTCCGCAGCCTCACCGAATCGGCTGGACAGCCCGAAATCTTCAGCCGTTTTCATCACCCCGACAGCCATTATCAACCGGGATTTTCCCGCCTCGAAACAGACAATGAGCCCCTCTCGACCCTCATGAGTCTGTGCCCATGCAAACCACCAACACGGTATTAATGATTCGCCCGACACGTTTCTCCTTCAATCAGGACACGGCGGCGAACAACCGTTTCCAGCGTCCGGCAGCCATAGCCGAAGACGTACAACTCAAGGCCCTTGCCGAGTTCGATGGCTATGTCGCCACGTTGCGTCGGCACGGCGTCGAGGTCCTGGTGCATAACGATCGCGAAGCGCCGCATACCCCGGACTCGATCTTCCCCAACAACTGGTGGAGCACCCACCCGGACGGCACCTTGGTGTTGTACCCGATGCAGGGCCACAACCGGCGCCTGGAGCGGGACAAAGGTGTACTCGACGGGTTGCTGGGCGAATACCGGGTCGAGCAGGTGCTGGACCTGTCCAGCCTCGAAGAGCAGGAGATTTTCCTCGAGGGCACCGGCAGCATGGTGCTGGATCGGCAACAACGGATTTGCTACGCCGGGTATTCCACGCGCACCCACGCCCAGGCCCTGGATCAGTTGGTCAGCCATTTGGGCTATGAGCTGTGTGCGTTCAACGCGGTGGACCGCCAGGGCGTGGCGATTTATCACACCAATGTGATGATGAGTGTCGGCACCCGCCTGGCGGTGGCGTGCCTGGCATCCGTGCCTCAACCAGGTGAACGTGCGGCGCTGCGTGAACGGCTCGAATCCAGTGGCAAACAGGTCGTGGCCCTGAACTGGGCACAGCTGGAGTCCTTTGCCGGCAACATGCTGCAAGTGCACAACGCAGCGGGCGAGCCGCTGCTGGTGATGTCGCGCACCGCCTGGCAATCGCTGGACGCCGGTCAGCGTCGCTTGATCGAAACTCACACCACGCCGTTGCCGGTGAACATCGACACCATCGAGCGCATTGGCGGCGGCAGTGCACGCTGCATGCTGGCCGAGGTATTCCTGCCCAAACGATCTCCGGCTAGGAGCGGGTGTGATGACGCAGTTGCGCCGGACTCACGCCAAGGCGTTGCCTGAAGGTGGTCGCCATGTGCGCCTGGGAGTTGAAACCGCAGGCGTAGGCGATTTCCGTCAGCGTAGCCGTTGAGTCGAGCATCAGGGCTCGGGCCTTGGCCAGGCGTCGGTCGATCAGGTAAGCGTGCGGGCTTTTGCCTGTGGCGTTTTTGAATGCCCGCATGAAATAGCCTTCGGACAATCCAAGCAGGCCCGCCATTGTCGATACGCTCAACGGGCCATCGAGGCCGGCATCGATGAACTCATCGAGCAAGCGCATCCGCTGGCCGGTTATCGAGCCATGGGGCGCTGTCGACAGGGCTTCGCTACCCGTCGCCCGCTCGGACAAGGCGAGTGCCCAGGCCTCCCAATCGTCGTCCACGGAGGCCTGCAACAGCGCGGCGCGCATTCGCCGCGCGAGGACAGTGGCTTGCGGATCGATGCGATTGTTGAAGGCTCGATCCCCCACCAACGCAATGCCGTCGGTGCGTATCACCCGCAGATATTCACCGCCCTTGGCTGATTCGGACAGCACGTCGCATCCGGCGGGGATGAACGCCAGGCCGTTGGGCATGGCAGCGAAGGGTTGTACCCGGTCGCTGCCGATAGCGTGCAGGCCGCGCTGGCTGTCGAAGGCAAAACCGATGCCCGCCTGGGTCGCTACATACCGGGTGGCGTAGGCGCGCCCAGGCAGCAATTCGATCGCCCAGGGGCCTGCCTCGATACGGCGGATCGGTTCGGACGGGAGCGGTGACGGCAGACGGTTTCGATGACTCATGAACACCATAGTAGTGAAGGTGAGGCGTAAAAGTCAGGTCAGTTTTCTGAAAGCCGCAAGACGGTGCCCATGTGCAGACTGGGCAAAATCTCAGGGGGACAACTCATGCACAAATTGACTCGCGACGATATCGAACAGGCTGCCCGCAACGTCTACCAGGTAATGCCTGCCACCGCCCAGTACCCTTGGCCCTTGCTGGCCCGACGGTTGGGTTGCACGGTGTGGGTCAAGCACGAAAATCATACGCCTACCGGCGCTTTCAAAGTGCGCGGCGGCATCACCTTCATGCACTGGCTCAAGCGCGAACACCCGGAAGCGAAGGGGATTGTCAGCGCTACCCGCGGCAACCATGGCCAGAGCCTGGCGCTGGCGGCGGGCGCACTGGGCTTGCAGGCATTGATCGTGGTGCCGGAAGGTAACTCGGTAGAAAAGAACAACGCCATGCGCGGCTTTGGCGCTGAAGTGGTCGAGTATGGCCGCGACTTCGATGAAGCCCGTGAGGAAGCTGCACGCCTTGCGCGCGCGCATGGCCTGTTCCTGGTTCCGCCGTTTCACCCGGAGTTGGTCAAAGGCGTCGCCACTTATGCGCTGGAGTTGTTCAATGCTGCGCCTGACCTGGATACCGTGTATGTACCGATTGGCTGTGGATCGGGGATCAGTGGGGTGATCGCCGCCCGCGATGCGCTGGGCCTGCAAACCCGGGTGGTGGGCGTGGTGTCCACAGAAGCGGCGGCCGCACAGTTATCGTTTAATAGCGGAGTCATATGCGAAACCGCCTCGGCAACCACCTTTGCCGACGGTCTGGCCGTACGCAAGCCAGTGCCAGAAGCTTTTGCCGTGTATGCGGCAGGTGCGGCGCGGATTGTAGCGGTCAGTGATGCGCAGATTGCCGAGGCCATGCGCGTGTATTACACCGATACCCACAACCTGGCCGAAGGGGCCGGTGCGGCGGCGCTGGCAGCGCTCATTGCCGAGCGTGAAGACATGGCGGGGAAAAGGGTGGGGGTGATCCTGTCCGGCGGAAACGTCGACAGATCGGTGTATGCGCGAGTGATTGCGTGACAGAATCGCGCCCCGATCCGGCCAGAGGCGCCGGACGTTGCTGGTGAAGAGGGGTCGCAGTTGAACGAACAGACATTGTCCATGCGCCTGGAACGCGTGGCGGCACATGTGCCAGCCGGTGCGCGTCTGGCCGATATCGGCTCGGATCATGGCTACCTGCCGGTGGCGTTGATGCGCCGTGGCGCTATCACCTCGGCGGTGGCCGGCGAGGTGGCGTTGACGCCATTCCGTTCGGCCGAACGCACCGTGCGCGAGAATGACCTGGACCTGCAGATCACCGTGCGCCTGGCCAACGGCCTGGCGGCTATCGAGCCGGGAGACGGGATTACGGCGATCAGCATCTGCGGTATGGGCGGCGAAACGATCCGCGACATCCTCGACAGCGGCAAGGTTTGCCTGAGCGGTCAGGAGCGCCTGATCCTGCAACCCAACGGCGGCGAGCAGCCACTGCGCCAATGGCTGATGGAAAATGGCTATCGCATCCTCTGCGAAGAAGTGCTGCGGGAAAATCGTTTCGACTACGAAATCATCGTCGCCGAGCGCGCCGCGCCAGTGATGTATACCGCCGAGGAGCTGTACTTCGGCCCGTTGCAGATGCAGGCCCGCAGTCCCGCGTTCCTGATCAAGTGGCAACGCAAGCTGCGCCAGAAGCAGAAGACCCTGGCCCACTTTGCCCGGGCGCGTCAGGCCGTGCCCGAGGACAAGGTGCAGGACATCGCGCGCCAGGCCCGGTGGATCTCCCGATTGCTGGCTTGAGCCCGTTCCGGGATTGCTACGAGTCTTCGCTTGCACGGAAGCCGAATCCCGCTTTTTCCGGGCGACGACCTGTCGACAATTTTCACCATCGGTCGGGTCAGGCGATATAAATGTGACTCGATGGCGGTTTTTTTCAGGAGTGGTTTCGGAAACGATTCAGCCGCATAGCTACGCGGGTTTCAGCGAAGGTGAGAGGTACTTCCGGGCGCTGGATTCAGTACCGTTTGTCGAGCGTTTTGCTCGAAAAATGAACGATCGGGAAATGCAACGCTCCTATGCTCCAGCAGGCGGATCCTTCGAGATTTCGCGTTGCACTCACTAGAAAAATAATGGACGAATACCTCATCTGCATCGAATGGAATGCACATGGGGATTTTTTTTACCTGAGACCTGGAGTGATATTATGCCGTCATCACTGACTCGCTGGGCGAGTCGCTCTCTCTTGTAATCCCAAATTATTCAGTTGCTTTAATCATTGCAAACTTGATCCTGTCGGCGCGATTAATTAATTAACTCGCGAGCCTGGAACATGGTCAATTTGCACTGCCGCAATAAGTGGAGATGTAATCGTGGATATTAATACAATTATCGGCCTGTTCGGCCAGAAAGAATCCATGGAGTTTTTACGTTTAGGAGTTGTTTACGTTCACCTGTTGGCTTGCTGCGTAGCCATTGGTCTGGTGTTTGCCAGCGATGCCGCAATGGTCAAGGACTTATTGAACGGTCGCGTGTCGTCGGGGCACGACAATGATCATATGGCCAGTCTTCAGAAGTCTGTTTCCAATGCGCTGATATTCTTGTGGGTGACCGGCGCTGCGATTATTGGCATTGATTATCTTGATAAAGGAATGACCTATTTCGCCAATCCGAAACTTCAAGCCAAAGTCATTATAGTTTTGCTGCTGACATTCAACGGCATGTTGTTGCACCGCTATGTATTGCCGGCAATGCTGAAGGCCGGATCGTTGCTTGATCTGCAGATCAATGTACGAATGTTTGCCTTGTTCTCTGGTGCACTGTCGGGCGTGTCCTGGCTGTATGCCGCCATGCTCGGTGTCGGACGACCGCTGGCCTGGAAATATTCGCTCACCGAACTGCTGATGGCTTATCCGGTGTTGATCGTGCTCGGCTTTGCGATGATGGTGGCGTTGACTCAGTGGGCCCGTAAACGCAATGCGGCAGCGCCTGTTGAAGAGACCATCTGGATGTTCGCTGGAATTCCTGCGCGGTGAGCTGATCGGGTAAAACCCTTTGCACCTTACGAACATCAGACCCCCCTCCTGTGGGAGCGAGCTTGCTCGCGATGGACTAAAGAGCGCTGTGTTTAGCCAGTAAACACGCGGCATCGTTAACGACCATCGCGAGCAAGCTCGCTCCTACAGCATTACCCCCTTGCGAGGGGGTTTTTTGTGCGTGTGGGTATTGGGAGGTCAAAGAAAACCGGCTCGATTGGCCGGTTTTTTTATGTCTGTCAGCGTGCTCTGGGACGAGCTCAGTTCCTGTGCCGCCGAACGAAAGCTGGCAATCAACCGTTCGGCGAGGGGAGGGTAGCAAGGTCGGCCTTGAACCTACCGCTCATCGCCAAGCAAAAAAATAAGCTTTGACATCATTGGGACTTTGGTTGAGTATTCATCCATCGCATGCGATCTAGTCGAATGCGATTACAATCAACGACAGTCCTTGCCGTTTGGAGATTCAGCCATGAACACCGGAAGCAGCCGCAAAATGATCAGCTCCACCGCTCAAGCTTCCCATGGCCACAACGGCAACAACTGGATCATTGCACACGCGAATTGATGGACGTTGTGTTTTTTAATATCACATACATCGCACACGATAAAATCGTACGAAACATTAAGCCCTGAGGAAATCCCCATGAGCAAAATCGAAAAAGTACTGGCTACCGGCAAAACCCACACCACTCACAGCCGTGTCGGTGGTCACAACGGCAACCTGGATATCGAGCTGTCGTCGCCCGGTTCCGCCCAGCCGGCCCACGTCTTTACCGCCGTCCAGCCACACCCGAAAGCCGAGCAACTGTTTGCCGGGGCCTGGTCGGCCTGCTACACCGCGGCAGTGGGGCTGGTGGCCCAGGAACGCAATATCGTGTTGCCGTCGGACATGGCCGTCGACATTGAAGTGGACCTGGGCCAGACTGGTCCGGCGTATTTCCTTCAGGCCCGACTGACACTGCGCGTGCCAGGTCTGGCACACGAGGTCGCGACCGAACTGGCGCATATCGCCGACTCCATCTGCCCTTACTCCAAAGCCACACGCGGCAATATCGACGTTGCCCTGAACGTTATTACGGAGTGATGCTTGGGTGCATCGCTAATATCGCATACGATACAAGCGTATACGAATATAACTGACTGTAATTCTGAGGAAACCATCATGAGCAAGATCGAAAAAGTACTGGCCAGCGGCAAAACCCACACCACTCACAACAGCGCAGGCAACACGTCGCGCGGCCATAACGGCAACCTCGACATCGTACTGTCGTCCCCAGGCAGCGACACACCGGCACACGTGCTTACCGCCGTCCAGCCGCACCCGAAAGCCGAGCAACTGTTCGCCGGAGCGTGGTCGGCCTGCTACATCGCAGCGGTGGGGTTGGCTGCCCAGCAATTGAAGGTGGCACTGCCGGCCGACACGGCCGTCGACATTGAGGTCGATCTGGGCCAGACCGGCGCGGCGTACTTTCTCCAGGCGCGGCTGACGTTGCGCGTACCGGGGCTGGATCACGGGGTGGCGACTGAACTGGCCCACAAAGCCGATGCAATCTGCCCGTACTCCAAGGCCACACGCGGCAACATTGATGTCGACATCAATGTCCTGACGGCATGACCCACGCGAAGGCTGGCTCACCGGGGATTTCCCCGGTGAACCGGCCTTCGGTGTTTATACGCATTTCCGATACCATCGCGTACGATGTATAGTCTCGGTCTCGCAAGATTGACCCAAGGGAACCCCCCATGAAAAACACCGGCAAGCTATCCGCCCTGGATCTCAAACTCTCCGACTTCCTGTGTTTTGCGGTCTATTCCACCAACCTGGCGTTCGGCAAGGCCTACAAGCCGATGCTTGAGCGGCTCGGCCTGACCTATACGCAATACATCACCCTGGTTGCATTGTGGGAGGAAGATAACCAGACCGTTGGCAGTCTCGGCGAAAAGCTGTTTCTTGAATCCAATACCCTCACGCCGATTCTGAAGAAGCTGGAAGCGATGGGTTATCTGCTACGCCAGCGCGACCCGGAAGATGAACGCCAAGTGCGGATCAATCTCACAAAAGAGGGGCGAAAACTGCGTGAAGACCTCTCCGAAGACGGCTTCCCGCAAACCGGTCTTGATCCCGACGATTTCGTGCAAATGCAGAAGGCAATTGTGAAGTTGCGGGGTAATCTCATCCGGACGACGAAAGACAGAGAGTAAGTTGTATCAAGTAAAGCGAGTGGTCCCCCCGATTTCGGAGTGAACTCCCCCCACTAATGGGTGCTATTGCTCAGCAGTATTCGCGCCTTCATTCGCACAATATTTCAATATCCGGCCAATGTTTGCTGGGTACTCAGGTCATCGCACATATATTGCTGCAAGGGTGGCAGAGTAATTGCTGAGTGAGCCTATCCCATTCATGAAAGGTGCAAAGTCGGGAAGCTGTGGAGCTGTCAGTACTCCATTGAGTGATCGCATGTAACCATCGGTTTGCATCACGAAATACCCCTGGCTACTCAATAGAAGTGCTGCAGTCATCCTCTGCGACCGTCCAGGGGAAATGCCAATGAGCCACTCCAGATATACGTGTGCGCAGGTAGCGCTGCACGGGTTTTCGGTACTGATCATTCTATGGACGATCTGCGCCGGCGCTTACACGGCGCTGTTCAATGTACCGACAGCCGTCAAGCTGGCCATTGTCGATTTGAATATTTCCCTGGCGACATTGTTCATACCGTTTTTCCTGCTGTTCGGACCTTTCGCTCGCCGACTTTTGTGTTTTCTGGTTTGCCTGCTGATGGTAACGCTGGTGGCAGCCGACGAACCTCAGGGCAATGACAATCAAGCTAATGAGAAGTGGCTGGAGCCGGCACGCTCCAGGCTCATGCATGTGACTGGCGGGATGCCGTTCTTTCCGCATCGGGCCAACACCCCCGGCAACCTGGTCTTGAATGTGAAGGACTTCGACAATGCCCAGGTCTGTGGCGCTTGCCATACGGAGATCTACAGGCAGTGGCGCTCGTCGATGATGTCCCAGGCCTGGGATGAGCCTGTTTATCGGGCCTTGCTCAAGCGCGCGAGTTCGGCCACCGAGGGCAAGGTCGACAACTTCTGCACCGGCTGCCATACCCCGATCGGTCTCACGACCGGGCAGATCAATTCGGAAGTCAATCGCTCCTCGATTGAAGACAGCGCGAAGAATCACCCGATGCCCGGGGTCGATTGCGAGACCTGCCACAACATCAGCGCCCGTACGGGCCTCGATAACGGCGCCTATGTGCTGAGCCCTCGAGCG
The DNA here is from genome assembly GCF_056711565.1 of Pseudomonas sp. WT-JTC. Lineage (NCBI taxonomy): Bacteria > Pseudomonadati > Pseudomonadota > Gammaproteobacteria > Pseudomonadales > Pseudomonadaceae > Pseudomonas > Pseudomonas sp. WT-JTC. The sequence goes on along the minus strand of NZ_CM160042.1, from coordinate 3,466,454 downwards.
CACGGTAAACCGACCAAGTTCGGCCCGCGTAAAGATGCCGTTTCGCCTTATCACGACACCGTGTATTCCGCTCTGCACACGCGCTCGGATTTTTGCGGCACTTGCCACAACGTTACGCACCCGTTCAGCAGTGTGGCGGTCGAGCGCACCTATGACGAGTGGCAGGAGAGCGCCTACAGCCTTAACGATGTCACCTGCCAGAGCTGCCACATGCCGGTTTTTGCGGGCAAGGCCGCGATCATGGGGCCAGACCGCGAGGAGGTTTCCTCGCATTGGTTCAGCGGAGCCAACGCGATGATGCTCAAGCATCTCGGTCAGGAAGAGGGCGCGCAACGCGCACGCAACATGCTCGGGCGCGCGGCGGAAATAAAGTTCGAGCAACTGCCGGCAACCATCATTCCCGGGCAATACACCTCGGTCGCAGTCAAGGTTTCCAATGTCGGCGCCGGACACAAGCTGCCGACTGGCTTTCCGGAGGGACGGGAGATGTGGATCGATTTCCGGGTGCAGGATGCCGGTGGTCGCGAGCTCTATCGACTGGGTTCGATCAAGGATGGCAAGACCGAGAACGACACACGAAATTTCAAAGTGCACATAGGCGACAAGGACGGCAATCCGTTGGACGTCGAGGTCTGGAATGCCACGCAAATTCTATCGGACAACCGCATTCTGCCCAAAGGCTACGATATCCGGGAATTCTCCTTCCTGGTGCCGGCCGACGCCGTCGGGCCGCTGACCCTGACTGCCAACCTGAACTACTGGCCGTTTTCGCAGAAGCTGGCCGACTACCTGCTCGGCAAGGATAAGTTGAAGGTGGAAATCACCGAGATGGCCAAAGTCACGCAGAGCGTCCCCTTGTCCCCGATCACTGCGTCCCGCCGATAGCGGCATATCCGTGTGATCTGTAGCCGGGCCCTTGGCTGGATTATCCTGCCTGAATTCGCAAAAGCGGAAAAGCGGAGGGATTTACTTTTTGGCGCTGTGCCAGGTGCAGTTGGTAGTGCCTAAAAGCTTGCTCCAGAAACATCAGTACCACGACGGCGGACGAGTTCCTGCGACAGGAGCGAGTCGGGGTTCAGGCCTGTGCCGCGCTGGCGAGGGCCAGAACCCATTCGACGAGCGGATCAGGCCACAGTCGTGTGACTGGCCGGGCTACCACCCCATTCGAGGAAACGGATCTTGTGAACCTCACCCTCGCTGTCTTCGTAGACCAGGGTCACCGGTACCATGCCGGTCTTGTCGGATGTGTCGGTGCGCTGCAGAACCCGCTTCACATCGATTTCCATTCCGTAGTGGTATTCGACGGCCGAAACATGCGCGCCGGGTTCTTGCAGGCCGTTCTGGTCAAAGACACTTGGGGCGAGACTGGAAATCACGGCACTGACAATTGTGGCCATATTCATAACGCTGTACCTCTGTTTTTGTTCGCTTGACAAGGACTTCATGTGACACGCCTTGAAAGTGAAGTTCACTAAACCGCGACGAACGCACCGGCCCGGCTCGCCTGTAGTGGCTTCAGGCTCCCGGCTATTCCTCGGGCTTGACGCCTTGCGACCGTTCGTCCTTTAAACGCCGTATTTGTTGGGCCAAACGCCTTTTTGGGATGAGGTCATAACATGTCATGATGGATTTTTGCGCAAGGTTTCACGCGGCGGCTGTGACGTTTCATGGTGCGAAAACGGCGGAGAAATGTTCAGTGCTCTGGCTGTATGTACCCGGGCGCGGGAGAGCGGCTGTTGGTCGGATGAATGATGGATCCGGGTTTTATGGACCCCTCCGTTCAATGGCGTTTTCAAAGGTCTTTCAAAACAATGGGTTGGGGTGTGAATCTCAGAGCCTTGTCATGATGAATGCTTGTTGAAGCTCGAATTTTCATCCGACCTAAGTCTTATTTCCCAACGCCTGGAGCCTGGGACATACAACGGGTGACCGGCGTTATCCCGGCTTCCCTGCTATTAATCAATGAGTACTCCAGTGCTGATCCTTTTGGGAGCGCGTCATGAATCCAGTCATCCGCATCTGCATTGCCGACGATCATCCGATGTTGCGTGAGGGTGTTGCCAATACATTGAGGAAACGGGCGGATCTTCAGGTCGTGGAGCAGGGCGCCAATGCAGACGATGCCAGGGATATTGCCCAGAGGGTGCGGCCGGATGTGATGCTGATGGACGTCAATATGCCGGGCGATGTTTTCGCCACGGTGCGCTTCATTTCCACCCGGCTGTCAAATGTGAAGGTGCTGATGCTGACGGTTTCGGAATCCGAAGATGACGCCTTCATGGCACTGGAGGCCGGCGCTAGCGGGTATGTGTTGAAAGGTGTCAGCGGACCGGAACTGGTCCTGGCGATCAGATCGGTTGCCAAGGGTGAGACGTATATCACCCCCGAGTTTGCCAACAAACTGCGCAGTAACAGCAAGCAACACGAAGCGGAAATTCACAAGGGTGATCTGACCCATCGCGAGGAGCAGGTCATTCGTGAAGTATCAAAAGGCCTGACCAACAGGGAAGTTGCGTCAAAGCTGTTGATCAGCGAAAAAACCGTCAAGCACCACATGGGCTGCGTGATGCAGAAACTGCACGCCCGAAATCGTGTCGAAGCGGTCGCGGCCCTGCGGCGTTATACCGAACACGAAGCCGTCGGGCGCCTGCACATCGGCGCAGGGGAAACACCAATGGATTCCCGGAGCGGCTCCTGACTAGAGTTTGAACTGTGCATTGACCGACGTACCCGTGGCGCCGGAGTCGATGCTGAACAACCCGCCCAGAGACTCGACGCGATAACGCAAACCGGCGAGCCCCAATCGGGTTCTGCCGGATGTCTCTTGCAGCATGGCGTCCGCCGCCATGCCTGGACCACTGTCCCTGACGCTGATGTTCAATACTTCATCAAGATATTGTGCCTGGATGACCTGCCCCTCGCCGTCGGCATGACGGTAAGCGTTGTTGAGAGCTTCTTGTACAAAACGGTACAAACAGAGTTTGAGTGGCAGTGGCGCGGCCTTCGGTAGCGGCCCCAGGGTTAATGTGACTTTGGTGCCGGTACGTTGCTCGTGCCGTTGCGCCACCAGTTGCAACTCTTCCACCAGGCTCACGTCATTGATTTCCGGAAGTGCCAGGCCCCGTGATAAATCGCGGACCTCCCGCAACGCGTCGGTGGCGGCGCCACGAATGGTTTCCATCGACTCCTGATCGACTGCGGAGCAGTTTTCGGCCAGGTCGTCGAGCCGGATCAGAATCAAGGTCAATAACTGCGCCGGCCCATCGTGCAGGTCTGCACCAATGCGCCGCAAGGTGAGTTCGTTGACCCGGGAAAATTCCTGGGTAGCCGTCGCTATCTTGCGTTGGAGTTCGGCATTGCTGATGTGCAAACGGGTTTGCTCCTGCAGCCGCAAGTGCAGTGCCACTTGTTGTTGCTGGATAATCCTGTCACCGCGTCGCACGATGAAGAAAAGCAGCGACAGCATGGCCAATGTCGCGGCGCCAACGACCTCCCATACCTCCTGTCGGACCCGATTGACCTCGCGCTTGAGGCTATCGGCCTTTTCATAAAACTCGCCCACCGCAATGATATTCCCGGAGCTGGAATCCCGCAGGGGTGCGTAGATCTCATAGAGCGGCACGTTGAGTTCGCGCTCGAACTCGTTCTCATCCTCGTCCAGGTCTTTAAGGTCGGTGACTACTTTGCCCTTGAGTGCCTCGGCGATCTCATCCAATGGAAACTTGCGGTTGGTGATGGCTTTATTCGTGCCGTAGATGACCGTGCCATCCGCACGCCAGATCTTGACCGAGACAATGTGATGTTTAAGCGAACGGCTTTCGGTGAGGCGGTCAAGGGACTGGGCACTTGCAGCCGAAAGGCCGTTGTCCCGGCTCATCTCCTGCACATAGGGCTCCAGAAAGGTATCCATGTACTGGGCGCCTGCTTCTGCTGCACTTTGTACCGCGGCATTTTCTATTCGTTCGGTAACCAGATTGCCGACGAAGAACATGGTCAGTCCCAGGATCACCGCAGCGGCAATCACAAACTGGGTCGAGTGACTCAGCTTGCGCGCCCGGCCCCAGATCCGTGTGTGCCAGACGCCATTGCGAACCACGCCGGAAACAGGGGGCGGTTCGACCAACACCTCAGTCTCCTGTGCGATCAGAGTCTCGTTTTCCGATTCGGCTTTCGCATTTTTTGCCATCGCCCTGGTTCCCTGATCATCGTGACAAGTCGGCTGGAAACCCTGCAGCCCGACGGATATCCGGAGATTGGCTGTCGGCGCCATGCCCATGACTGACAGTAGTTCACTGCATAGCGATCCGACAGCTTCACTGATGGACTACACACCACGGATGATAGTCAGGTTGATTGTCCTGGCGAAGTTCAAGCTTGCGCTGTGCTGACCTTGCCAGTGGCCGTGGAGTTTTTCCGGACGGCCTGATACAGCAGGCTGGATACCATGAACCCGAGAATGGCCAGCAGACTCATCAACGAGAAGACGTAGTTGTAGCCCTGTTGACCCGGGAAGTGGTCGAGTATTGCGCCATAGATGACGTAGGCAAACATGCCGGGCGCATAGCCGATCAGGCAACCTATGCCAAAGGCCGAGCCAGTGATGTGCGGGGCAATGCCGACTTCACCCATGGGTGCCCAGAACACGCCGCGCATGGAAAAAACGATCAGCGCGAAGGAGAGGGTGGCGGCCATGCCGGCGTAGATGAAATCCGGGCTTTTCGGGATGAGCATGATGGCGCCCATCAGCGGCAGTAACGCCAGGAATGCCCATTTCAGATAGCGGCTGGAACTTTTGAACTGCTTGTCGGCAATGAAACCGCCGGCGGGGCCACCGAGGATCTTGAGGAAGTACTGGTTGATGATGCCATAGGCGCCCACCAGGGCCACGGGCAGTTCGTACATGTCCTTGAGGTAGGGAATGAAATAGGTCAGGCCGCAGTACACGATGTAGACCATGAATACGTTGAGGCTGACCAGCCAGATACCCGGCACCTTGATGGCCTCGAACAGGTTCGCCAAACCGTTCTTCGGCTTGGAGGTCGACTGGGCACTGCCGCCCTTGAGCAGCAGCCAGGTCAGGGCGCCGGCAAGAATGTCGATGACCGAGTAGAAGAGGATTGCCGATTTCAGGCCGTTTTCACCGGATCCCATGGCGACGAAGACGCCCAGCGCGGCGAACGCGATCAAGGTATCGATGACGCCACGTCCGCCTTCGAGAAGGCCGAACAGACGCCCCTGTTCCTGATCGTCACCCAGATTGCGGATGGCCTTGAGCAGCGAAGGCCAGAAAATGCAGTCGGCACATACGGCCAGCAGGCAGAACACGATCAGCAGATTATTGAAGGGCGGAAAGGTCGCCAGGTAGAGCCCGAGGCTGCCAGTACCGATCAGGCCGATGGGGATCAGCCTGCGCGTGTCGTACCGGTCGGCGAGCATGCCGCCCACTACAAACAGCGCGGTGGCGATGATGGCGTTGGCGCTCAGCAGCAGGCCGATTTCAGTGTGGGTCAAGCCCATGAATTCCTGCATGGGGATATAGAAGGCGTCTTTGAGATTCGCCAGCTTGTAGATGGTGCCGCCACCGAGGATGAGAATCAGGAATCTGAGCCATTTGGCCTTGTCGTGGGATGTCATTATTGTTCTCCAGGCGTAATTGGATAGGCAGTGCCGGTCGGCACAGCAGGTTCAGGCGTCAGGGCAATGGGCCAGGGTCAACTCGGCCAGTGTCCGGAACTCGGCCAACAGGTTTCGTACGTAGGCGACCTGGTTGTTTGCCCACCGGTGTTCATCGGCCAGCATTCGCTCCAGCGAGTAGCCTTGCGGCAACGCTGTTTCACTCATTTCCCGGTACGCGATGAACGGGTCGGCGGCTTCGTCAAGCTGGCGGAACGCCGGGGCGACGTAGTGGTTTTCCTGCTCGAGAATGAAGGCGATCACTTGCGGGGTTGATTCGCCGAGCATCAGCAGTTCGAACAACATGCGAGCGTTGGGCAGGTCGTCTTCGGCACAGCCCTGCAGCACGCCGTAATGCCCGAAGCCGTTTTGCTCGGGGACGATGCGCACACCCTTGAGGTGGGTCTGGCGTATGTGCGGCGCCAGGGTGCGCAGTGCCGCCATTGGCTGTTCGCAGGCATTGATCATGTTGCCGAAATCGAACAGGGCATGCAGCCGTGGGTGGTTCAGCCGGTTCAGCAGTTGCGCGATTTCAGCGCTCTTGAGTTCCTCGTGCTGCTCGAAGTCGAAGAACAGGTCGTGCTCTTCTGCCTGTTGCGCGAGGTAGCCGAGGTCTGTCTCGATCAGGTCCATGACCCCGGACAGTGCCCCTTCGTAGCGTGAGTAGACACGGATGTTGCGGGTGCCCAGCGCCTTGGCGATGGCGATCACCTGATCGACATCTTTTTTCAAGGTGCTGCTGATTTCCAGATGCACATCCAGCCCGAGTGCACTGGCCTTGGCCGCGAATGCCTGAAGCTGTGCGGGCGTCATTTGACTCAGGCTGTTTACCTCACCGTCGAGCAAGTGCAGGCTCAGCCCCTGCAGTTCGTGGCGATAGGCAAAGTCCAGCAGGTCGCCAGGGGTGACACGGCCGTGGGTCAGGTTGGTCAGCAAGGGGTAGGCGTGTGCAAACAGGCGCAGTTGCCCGAGTCGGTCGAGCAACCGGCGGGCCAGTGCCTCGGTCAGTACGGGTGGAGCACCGGCCTCGACAGCCTTGTGGCTGAGCAAGGCGTTGAATCGTTCCTGGATCTTATTGTTCATTCGAGTCGTTCCTGGTTCAGACGCCGGGTCTGCCGGCGCAGCCTTTATCGCGCCAGTCAGGAACTCTCGATAGATCCATTATCAGTTAAATCATAAGACCACTTGCCTTGGGTCAAGTGGCCTGCTGCAGGTAGCCCAACTTGCTCAAGGCCTCGGCAAACGCCTCGACGCGCGCTTGGGCCTGGTCCTCAGGGGTGCTGGCAAATCCGATCAGTAGCGCCGGCGGCAAGACATGCCCGACGCAGTAGTCACTCAGGGCATAGGTATGAATGTCATGCTGGCCGAGTTCCTTGGCCAGGGTGTCGTCATTGAGATGCGCCGGTAACCAGGCGATCAGGTGCATGCCGGCTTCCACAGGCGTGATCCTGAAGAAAGTGCCCAACCGTTGCTGCAGTTGTTCGACCAGTGCCTGTTGGCGAGTCTGGTACAACGCCCGCATTCGCCGAATATGACCGAGAAAGTGGCCTTCGCGCATGAAGTCTGCCGTGACGGCCTGCAGCAGTGTGGGCGGGCTGCGATCCATGACCGCGCGCAGGGTGCAGAAGGGTTCGATCAAGGCGTTCGGCAGTATCACGTAACCCAGTCGCAGCGAGGGGAAGAGCACTTTGCTGAACGTTCCGGCGTAGATGACCCGGGCCCATTGGTCCATGGCATAGAGTGCCGGCAGGGGACGGCCGTTGTAGCGAAACTCACTGTCACAGTCGTCCTCGATGATCCAGCTTTGATTGCGCGCGGCCCAGTCGATGAGTTCCTGGCGCCGGGCGTAACTCATGGTGATGCCCAAGGGGTGCTGACGTGAAGGGGTGGTAAACACCAGGCGGGCGTCAGGACACTGAGCCAGGCCTTGCTGGATATCGATCCCCTGTTCGTCGATACGCAACGGCACGACCACCCCCCCTTGGGCCTGGAGCGCAATTCGCGCCGCGATATGCCCGGGATCCTCCATCCAGAAGCTGTCCTGCGGATTGAGCAAAAGCATGCCCAGCAGGTTGAAGGCTTGCTGGGCGCCGGAAACGATGACCACCTGTTCGGCACTGCAGTCGATGCCCCGGGCATCGAAGACGTATTCGGCAATCGCCTCGCGCAGGGCCAGCAATCCTTGCAGTTCGCCATAGCCGAGCATGGCCTTGGTCGGTTTGTGCAGGTGGCGGTTCAACAGCCGCTTCCAGACGGTTTGCGGGAACGCATCGTAAGCAGTGTGACTGGGCAGGAACGAGGTCGGGCTCCCGGTCGCCCAGTCAGCATAGGAAACGCCGCGGAAATGATCGCTGCGCAACGACAGCATGGACTGGCTCAGATCGGACAGGCGAGGAGGCTGGCGCTGGTGCTTGTCGTCATCGATATCGCGGCCTTCCCATTCATGGCCGACATAGGTCCCGGCCCCGGTCCGCGACGTCAGAAAACCTTCGGCAATCAGTTGATCGAACGCATTGAGAATGCTGATTCGCGAAAGCTGCAGTTCTTTGCTCAAGGTCCGGGTGGACGGCAGGCGTACGCCGCCCTGAATTCTGCCACTGAGAATCTGTTTGCGAATCTGCAAGTAGAGCTGGCGGTACAAGGGGATGGAACTGGCACGGTCCAGCTCGATACCTGACAACAGCAAACCGACGGAGGATTTCATTATTTGTTCGTCTGGATGGAATGTGGTCTGGCCTGAATGCCGTCAGGCAACTGGATGCGAAAGGGTATCGAGCGGTGCTGGATAAGTCATCCACCACAGGCATCGATGCGGCGCCCGGGGACGGCATTTTCCATGGCAATGAAAGGCCAGTACCATGACGGCCACCTCTTTACCGACACCGACAATCAAGCCGGCAAATAACCCGGTGAAGCGTTTTTCAATGGAGCGACACATGACATCAGGACAATGTCTTTGCGGGGCTGTACGTTTTTCCCTGGCGGTTGAACCACGATTTTTTTATCGCTGCCATTGCACCCTGTGCCGCAAGCAAACCGGGGTTGGCCATAATCTCGCCACGCTGGTCAAGGCTGGCGACTTTCGCTGGGACGAAGGCCAAGGTGCGATCACCAGTTGGCGCAAACCCAGCGGCTACAGGAATGACTTTTGCTCGCAATGTGGCTCGACCGTGCCCAATCCTCTTCGCGAGACGCCTTACTACTGGATTCCGCTTGGACTTCTCGATGTCGGGTTGAACATGGAGTGTGTTGGCGATTTCTGTACCGATGACGCGATGCCCTGGGATGAACAGCGCTCGGAAAAAAGTCATTGCGCAGCCCCGGATTCACTTGGGTTTATTCTGCGTGAGCTCCAGGTCGACACTGACGAATAGAATTCCGGGCACTGCCCAGCACTAACCTGTGCTGGCATGGTCAATAAACCGCGTTCGACCCTCGGCGGACGAACTGCCCGGAACCGACCGGCCCCGCATCGGCAATTTGATCAAGGACAGTGAAAGCATGCTCGCCGCCACATAACCAGCAACAGCCTCTACCTGGTTCCGTGAATCGGGACTCGCCATACGGTTACCCCTCAACTCCATTCGAAGATTTAACCCATGTACCTACGCAAAATTGCAGTTGGGCTGTCGGCCCTTGTTTTGCTCTCTTCCGGGGCAGAAGCCCGCAGTCTGCTGGATCTGCTCAAGCCGCCCGCTGCGCATCATGAACAAACGTCCCGCTCGGGCTCGATCAGCCAGAGCGCGGCCCTGGACCTCTACTCGAACAAACAGAGACAGGCGTCGTTTGACGGCTGCGCAGATCTGTTCCCGGCAGCGAAACCGATCAACACCGCGACTGTGCCGGCAACCATGAAACCCATGGCTTTGTGTTCCGACAATTTCGCAGTGCTGTACTCGCAGACCAGCAAGACCCCGCTGGTCGTGGTCGAACGCCTGAATGCAGCCCAGTTGCAGGACGCCAAAGGGGAGGAGCGCACCAACCAGTTCTACCCGGACCCACGCATCCCCAAGAGTGGGCGCGCTGAGTTGAGCGACTACCGCAGCCAGCATCCAGCCGTGGACCGTGGCCATCAATCCCCGGCCGCCGATGCACCGAACCCCAATGCCATGGCCCAGTCCTTTGCGCTGTCGAACATGGTGCCGCAAGACCCGACCAACAACCGCAAGATCTGGAGCAAGATCGAATCGGATGTCAGGAAATTTGCCAAGCGAGCCGATGGCAACGTGTTTGTCTTTACCGGTCCGCTGTTTGACCCTGGCCATTCCACCATCGGCGACAACCAGGTCTGGGTGCCGACGCGCCTGTTCAAGCTGGTGTACGACGCATCGTCGCAACGTGCCTGGGCCTACGTGCTGCCTAATGGTGAAGCCCGTATCGAGAGGCCGATGGACTATCAGACTTTCGTGAAGAGCACCGGCCTCAAGCTGCTGGGGAATCTACCGGTCACGGGTTCCGCAGGGCGCACCTGACGGCGGGATGAGCAGCACCCCAGAGGTTGGAGGCAACCGATGGGGTGTTTCATCGCCATGAACCAAGCAAAAAGGTCCGGAAAATAATCCGGCAAGAAGTAACAGTTTGTAAATTTGAACTATACCCAATAGGGCAATCGCTCCTGACCCCGGGACATGATGCCTCCTCAGATACACGTCCCAGGAACTTCAACGTCAAGCAGACCGAGAGATTCTGGTTATGAACGCTTTGAAAACCGCGGCCAGCGATAGGGTCCGGGATTCCTTTCGTGATACCCGTGCAATTTTCCTGTCTGGCGCAGCGCTTCTTCGTCCTGATCGTGACCATGATTCGGGAACACGACGACAGCTGCATTCTGCGCAGCACCCGACCCGCAAGGTTTACGTAATCAAGCAGTGAGCATTAGCCCCTGTCCGGCTGCGTGCTGCACGTCGCCAGGCCAGGTTCAAGACTCTGAACAAGGCAAGGAGTTTGCGATGGCTGATTCAAGCAAGAAAATGAGCCTGATGGGGCTCACGACGCTGGTCACGGTTAACATGATGGGCTCGGGTATCATCATGTTGCCCACCAATATGGCGCAATTGGGGGCCGTCTCGCTGCTGTCATGGATCTTCACCGCGATCGGCTCGATGGCCATCGCCTACTGCTTTGCCCAATGCGGGGTGTTCTGTCCGCGCTCCGGCGGCTTGTCCGCCTACACCGAAGAAGCCCATTCAAAGTCGGGCTTTTTCCTCTGCTCGTACCTGTACTTCCTGTCACTGGCCATCGCCAACGTGGCCGTGGCCATTTCGGCGGTGGGCTACATGACTGCCTTCGTGCCGTGGCTGGGCACGGGCGCCATTCCGCTGTGCGTCGGCACGATCGCGCTGATCTGGCTGACCACCTTCGCCAACTTCGGTGGCCCGGGCATCACCGGCAAGATCGGCGCATTCACCGTGTGGGGCGTGATCATCCCGGTAGCGGGCCTGAGCATCATCGGCTGGTTCTGGTTCAAGCCCGATGTGTTGGCCGCCGCCTGGAACCCGAACAGCCTGCCGACTTCCGAAGCCATCGCCAAAGCCATTCCCTTGACCCTGTGGGCCTTCCTGGGCATGGAGTCGGCGGCCCAGGCCACCGATGCCGTGGAAAACCCCAAGCGCAATGTGCCGTTGGCCTGCCTGTTCGGTACCCTGGGTGCCGCCGTAGTCTATGTGCTGTCGACCACCGTCATCCAGGGCATCATTCCCAACGCCGAGCTGGCCAAGTCCTCGGCGCCGTTTGCGCTGGTCTACGCCACGATATTCAGTCCGATGGTCGGCCATATCGTCATGGCCCTGGCGGTCATGGCTTGTGTCGGTTCGCTGCTGGGCTGGCAATTCACCCTGGCGCAAACCGCGAAGATGACGGCTGACCAGAACCTGTTCCTCAAGCTGTTCAGCAAGGTCAATTCGATGAATGCGCCCGTCGTCGGCATGATCGTCTGCGGCGTGCTGCAGACCCTCATGGCCCTGTCGACCATCTCGCCCGACGCCGCCGCCCAGTTCAGCAAGCTGGTCAGCCTGGCAGCGGTCACCAACCTGATCCCCTATATCACTGCGCTCACGGGCCTGCTGGTGATCATGCACAAGGCCGGGGTCTCGCAAGCGATCTACTCGCGCAACGTGGTGGTACTGATCATTGCGATAACGTACTCCTTGTACGCCCTGTATGCCTGCGGCAAGGACGCAGTGATGGGCGGCACCCTGGTGCTCGCTGTCGGCTACCTGCTTTATGGATTCCTCGCCAAGCGCTTTACCGAAGCGACACCGGCCAATCAGGCCAGGGCCGGCAATCCTTAGGCGTGGCCATCAGGACTGCACAGACATCTGCATACGGGGAAACCGGACATGAACGTACCATTTGCCACAACCACCAGACTGTTGCTGGCCTTCGCACTCTTGACGCTGCCGCTAGTGGCCGGCGCCAACACCCTTGAACGCGTGCGCAGCAGCCACACTTTTACCCTGGGTTACTTGCCTGACCTGGCCCCCTTCAGCAAGCAGGAAGGCGATAAAGCCAGCGGTTATGCCATCGACCTGTGCCTGAAAGTCGCTGACAAGCTCAAGAGCGAACTGGGCCTGCCCGACCTGCAAGTGCACTACCAGCCTGTAAAGATTTCGGACGAGGTCAGTGCCGTGAGCCAGGGCAAGGTCGATATCCTATGCACACCGACTCCGCCGACCCTGGAGCGGCGCAAGATGATCAGCTACTCCATACCGATCTACACCGCCGGCCTTTCGGTGGTGGTGCGCAACGATGCTGCCGAACCCTTGCTCAATGTGCTCAATGGCAAGGTCGCCAATACCGGCCCGACCTGGCGTGCCAGCATCAACAATGGGCTGGCCAACCACACCTACGCGACCCTTGAAGGGGGCGTGACCGAAGACTGGATTCGCGAGCAGATGCGCCTGCTCAACGTGATCGCCTCGCTGGTGACCGTGGCCAACATCGACGAGGGCATCAAGCTGGTTGCGCAGGGCAAGGCCGATGCCTTCTTCTCCGAACGCATGCTGCTGCGAAACGAAATCGCGAAGGAAGGCGCGGCCAGCAACCTGATGATCCTGGACCGCATCTTCGAGTATTCGCCGGTGGCGATGATCGTGGATCGCAACGACGAAGACTTCCGCTTGCTGGTCGATACGGCCCTGAGTGAAGCCTATTACTCGGGCTTCGTGGAAAAGGCCTACGACCAGTATCTGGGCGGGACCAACGCGACCGTGAAGAAACTGTTCAGGGTGTATGCATTGCCTTGATGGATTCTGTAGGAGCGAGCTCGCTCGCGATGGACGTTAACGAAAACGCGTGTTCATTGAATGAACGCAGCGTTCTTGAGTCCATCGCGAGCGGGCTCGCTCCTACAGGTGAGCAGCGTCAATTGGCGGGGACCATGGTGAAAGAAGGCGCGCCAGCAACCGACCGTGAAGAAACTGTTCAGGGTGTATGCGTTGCCCTGATGGGTTCTGTGTAGGAGCGAGCCTGCTCGCGATGGACGTTAACGAAAACGCGTGTTCATTGAATGAACGCAGCGTTCTTGAGTCCATCGCGAGCGAGCTCGCTCCTACAGGTGAGCAGCGTCAATTGGCGGGGACCATGGTGAAAGAAGGCGCGCCAGCAACCGACCGTGAAGAAACTGCTCAGGGTGTATGCGTTGCCCTGATGGGTTCTGTGTAGGAGCGAGCCTGCTCGCGATGGACGTTAACGAAAACGCGTGTTCATTGAATGAACGCAGCGTTCTTGAGTCCATCGCGAGCGGGCTCGCTCCTACAGGTGAGCAGCGTCAATTGGCGGGGACCATGGTGAAAGAAGGCGCGCCAGCAACCGACCGTGAAGAAACTGCTCAGGGTGTATGCGTTGCCCTGATGGGTTCTGTGTAGGAGCGAGCCTGCTCGCGATGGACGTTAACGAAAACGCGTGTTCATTGAATGAACGCAGCGCTCTTGAGTCCATCGCGAGCGAGCTCGCTCCTACAGGTGAGCAGCTTCAATTCGCGAAGACCATGGTGAAAGAAGGCGCGCCAGCAACCGACCGTGAAGAAACTGCTCAGGGTGTATGCGTTGCCCTGATGGGTTCTGTGTAGGAGCGAGCCTGCTCGCGATGGACGTTAACGAAAACGCGTGTTCATTGAATGAACGCAGCGTTCTTGAGTCCATCGCGAGCGGGCTCGCTCCTACAGGTGAGCAGCGTCAATTGGCGGGGACCATGGTGAAAGAAGGCGCGCCAGCAACCGACCGTGAAGAAACTGTTCAGGGTGTATGCGTTGCCCTGATGGGTTCTGTGTAGGAGCGAGCCTGCTCGCGATGGACGTTAACGAAAACGCGTGTTCATTGAATGAACGCAGCGCTCTTGAGTCCATCGCGAGCGAGCTCGCTCCTACAGGTGAGCAGCTTCAATTCGCGAAGACCATGGTGAAAGAAGGCGCGCCAGCAACCGACCGTAAAGAAACTGTTCAGGGTGTATGCATTGCCCTGATGGATTCAGTGTAGGAGCGAGCTTGCTCGCGATGGTCGTGAACGAAAACGCGTGTTCATTGGATGGACGCAGCGCTCTTGAGTCCATCGCGAGCTGGCTCCTACAGGTGAGCTGCGTCAATTGGCGAAGACCATGGCGAAGTAGCCGAGGACCGTAAGCAGGATTCCCGAGACTGCAAACGCCACGGGAAAACCGACCCACGGCACGTTGCTGCCGATCTCTGTCGCGGCCTCTTGGCACGGGCCGGAATGACTGCGGGCGCCGGCCATACCGCCCATCAGTACCGCCGGATTGATTTTCATCAAGTGAAAGCCAACCACCCAGACGGCGAACGGCGGCAGCATGCAGGCGACGAAGCCCACGAGGAATATCTGCACGGCAAGCGTTCCCGTCAGTTGAGCGAGCAGGGTGGCGCCGGCATTGATCCCGACAATGGCAACGAACACCAGCAGGCCCATGTCCTCAAGGATGTTACGCGCTGCGTTTGGCGTATTGCCGAAGAAGCGCAGGCGCGAGGACAGTGACGAGACGATGATTCCCGATACCATCAGGCCACCGGCGCTACCCAGGCCGACCGAAGCGCCAAAGGCGGGGAACTGGATCAAACCGATCAGCAGCCCCAGGGTCATTCCGGCAAACAGCGTCAACAAATCAGTCAGGCTGCTGGGCCGGGCGATGACGCCGAACAACTCGCCCGCGCGTTGCACCGCGCCGGACAGGCCGGTGACGAAAAGCACGTCGCGGCGTTCCAACGTGGTCTCCGGCCCGGCGGGCAGTGGTACACCGCCGCGCTGGATGCGAGTCAGCTGAACCTGTCCGGCCAGGTCCAGTCCGCGAAACTCCTTGAGCTTCTTGCCGATGACGGCTTTCTCGGTCACCAGGATCTCCGCATGATCCAGTGTTACCGCGAGCGCCCTGGCGTCATCGACTTCCGGGCCGATCAGGCCGATGTTGGCGGTGAGTCCCGTACGCGTGCCTCCAAGGGTAATCACATCCCCCAACTGCAACCGGATATCAGCATCTGCCCCGATCGACTCATTGCCGCGATGCACATTGACGACACGATATTCAGGGAATCGAGCGAGCAGCTGGCGGATGGTGAAGCCGGCAGTCGTGCGGTTATCCAGGCGATAGGCACGCAATCCGAAGGCCTTGTCAGCGGTGAGGCCGTCGTCCTCGAGATCATGCATCCCATGCTGTTCCTCATAACGACGGGCTGCCGCCTTGGCATCGACACCCCACCAGCGCGGCATGTATTTGCACATCAGTACGATGCCGACGGTGCCCCAGATGTAAGTAATGCCATAGGACAGGGTAATCATCGCGGACACCCCCTCGACCGTGTCACCCGGTGCGAGGTGGACGGCACCTGAGGCCACCGCCTGTTCGGCCGAGCCGATGGCGGAGGACATGGTCGTGGCCCCGGCGAGTATTCCGCCGGCCGCGCCTGTCGGCAAGTTCAAGAGACGAGTGCCCACAACCACCACGGCCAGGCTGAACACACTGCAAATGACCGCCAGGAGGGTGAACTTCAGCCCGTCATCCTTCAGGCTATTGAAGAAGGAGGGACCGACGCGCAAGCCGACTCCATACATGAACAGGTAGTAGAAGAGGTTCATGGTGAACGTGTCGAGCTTGAACGTGATGCCATAGAGGGATGCGGCAATGGCGATGCCACAGCCAACCACGATGGCGCCGCCGACTGTACCCAACCCATAACCCTTGATGGTGAAGCGGCCAATCAACACCGCCAGGCTCACCACCAGGAACAGCAGCATGTAGGGGTTGGCATTGAGAAACGCAAAGAGTGCCTGCACGGGCTGATTCCCCCTTTTTCGCTACGTTAATGCCTGATGTCCGGAAACCTCAGGCAGTAGCGTAGCGTGTGAATCCGGGGCGGTTGACCCGCAACGCCATTTTCAGGCCGCAGCGCACACGCTTGCGCCTTTCTCCTGCGACGCAACGTCATGCAGGGAAATCCTTGAAGTCTCCGGTAATGCCAGCCCGCCCGCCAGCGCGAGCAATGCGACCGCGATCAGGTAGAACGCCGGCGACAGGTTGCTGCCGGTGGTGCTGATCAGCCATGTCGCCACCAGCGGAGCGGTGCCGCCGAAAATGGTATAGGCCATGTTGTAGGTAATCGCCGAGGCGGTGTAGCGGGTACGGGTAGGGAAGGTTTCCGAGAGCAGGGCCGCAGTCACCACGCCACACAACACCGCGCCGATCGCCAGCAGCATGACGCCGACGATGGAGGCTGCGAACGAGCCCGAACTGGCCATCAGGAACGATGGATACACGACCACGATCAACAGTGCGCAAGCCGTCACCACTGTCATTCGACGTCCGACCCGGTCCGAATACAGCCCGGCCAACGGGCAGATCGCCGCAGCGAACAGCAATGCAATCAGTGACACCAGCAACGCCGTGGCGCGACTCAGGCCACCGGCGACTTGCAGGTAGGTCGCGAAATAGGTGGTGAACATATAAAACGACAGGGCCGTCAGTGACACAAAGGCGCCCAGGCAGCAGATGGCCGCACCATGGTTGCGCAAGGTTTCCTTGAGAGGGGAGTGTGCGACCGCATGTTCCTGGGTCACCGCCTGGAATGCCGGCGTCTCATCGAGCTTCCAGCGCAAGTAAAGACCTACCAGGCCAAGGGGCGCGGCAATCAGGAACGGCAGACGCCACCCCCAACTGCCCATCGCCTCGGCCGACAACGACGCCTCGAGCGCGTAGGCCACCACGGCTGCCGCGGCAAAGGCGGAAAATGTCGACACCGGGATGAAGCTGCCGTACCAGGCGCGTTTGTCACTCGGTGCGTGCTCCATCAGGTAGGCGCAGGCACCGGCGTACTCGCCACCGGCGGAAAAGCCCTGGGCGCAACGGATCAGGGACAGAAGAATCGGCGCCATGACTCCGATCGCCGCATAAGTGGGCAGCAGACCGATCAAGGTCGTCGCCCCGGCCATCAGCAGTATGGTCATCGCCAGGGTTCGTTTGCGGCCGATCCGGTCGCCGAGCATGCCGAAGAAAATCCCGCCCAGGGGCCGAAACGCAAAGGCCACGGCGAATACCGCAAAGGTCTTGAGCAGCGCGGCACTGGCATCGCCGCTGGGGAAAAATTGCTGGGCAATGGTCGTGGCCAGAAAGCCATAGACGGCGAAGTCGAACCACTCGACGAAATTGCCGATGCCGGCGGCCACAATCACTCTTCTCAGCGTTTGCGGGCTGACTTGTTCCATCGTTGCGTTCGTCATGCTTGACCTCGACAATTCGTCAGTAAGCTATCGATTATCGGGGCAGACACTGAGGTGGCTCACTTCAAAAGTGTCATCCACATAGTCAGCACCGACTTCATGCCACTGAATGACGCATGATTCGCGCCAGATTGGCCGAAGGAGAGCAAAGGGCAATGTCTTCTCGAATTTGAAAAGCACCGAGGGTATTGTCGGTCGCCGGGACCCGTTCGATTTTTAAGGAATGAAAATGACATTGACTGTCGAAAGCCTCGTCAGGATCGCAATGACCAACCCGGTAAACGCAGAAATTTCCGCTCGCTTGCCTGAGCTCGGTTTGAGCCAATGCATGCTCACTGCCGGTTGCCTGTTCCAGGCCGTGTGGAATCATCAGTCTCAGCGACCGCCAGAGTGGGGCGTGAAAGACTACGATGTCTTTTACTTCGATGACGACCTGTCGTGGGAAGCCGAAAATGAGGTCATCCAGTCAGGTCAGCATCTGTTCCGGGACCTCGACGTGAACATTGAGATCAAGAATCAGTCTCGCGTTCACCTGTGGTATGGCCAGCGGTTTGGTGGGGATTATCCAAAGCTTGAGTCGGCCAGGGACGGGATTGATCGCTACCTGATTGCCGGCACCTGCATCGGTCTGGATGTTGAAACGGGCGAGGTCTATGCGCCCAACGGCCTGGCCGACACAGAGCACGGGCTGCTGCGTATCAATCCAGGGAACCCCAAGCCAGTCCTGTTCGATCAGAAGGCGAAAAGTTATCAGGCTCGCTGGCCCTGGCTCAGGATCATCGAGCCGCAAAGTTGAATCGGTTGAATGTCTCAAGCTGATATCATTCAAGAATTACAGGCTGAGTAGAACAACATGAACCGTCAAAAGAAACTGAAGCAGCTGTTCAAGGAGAAGGCCAAAAAGGCCAGTGCCAAACTGGCACCGAAGAACAAGCCTAAATACATTTGTAAAGCCGACCGATTGAAACTGGCGGCTGAAGCCAGTCACGAGCCAGTCAATTCCTCTGAGAGCTGATCCTTGTAGCTCGCGCACCACTCGAACACTCAAGCCCCTGGTTCTCGCGAGCCGGGGGCTTTTTTATGCATCATCGATGCGTTGCATCACCGCAGACCTAGCGAATACCGGTACCCGCCATCGACTCTGGCACCCACTGCGCCGTCGATAGCGGCTCGATGTAGCGGATGCCACCATGGGGACCGACCACGCCGTTGATGTTATAGGTGCCACGCGACAGGTCGTAGGTCATGAACGGGGTGGCATCCGGGACTTGCTGGTCATAGCTCTGGCTGAAGAACGCGAAGGAACCACGGTATAGCTGGCCACTGGTGTCGTACTGATCGGAGGCCAACGCGGCCCAGGTATCTTCATCCAGGTAAAAGCGGCGCTTCTGGTAGATGTGCGTCGCACCGGGCTTGAGGTTGCCCTCCACGACGTAGACCCGGTGTTTTTCCCAGCGTACGAAATCCGGGGAAACGAAATTGGGGGTGGTCAGCGATTTGGCGCTGCGCGCGTAAGTGAGTTTGTAGGTGTTGTAAGGCACGATCATTTCCTGCTTGCCGACCAGCGTCCAGTCATACAGTTCGAGCGCACGGGCGGTGCCGGGGTTGGGCGTGTCGTAGGCCAGGATCGAAATCTGTTTGACCCGGCGCTGGGCAGGCATGTACTGCCAGGCGCGGCCAGGAAACTCTGTGGCATTGGTGGCGTTCTTGAGCATGATCGACTCGCCGGCTCGGCGCGCAGGCCCGGTGTAGGACAGTTTCAACTGATAATAAATGTCCGAGCTGCTGAACGGCTTCGACAGGTTCTCGTAAATCGGGAAGGACACGTATGCCTCGCCGGTGACAGCCAGGCTCGGCACACCCGCCGTGTCGACGCTCCAGGAGTCGTACTTGGAGTGGATGTTGACGCCCTGGTAGCGCAGCAGGAAATTCCACATCGCTTCGGCGCCGGATTGCGGGATCGGGAAGGGCACTCCCGGCATCACATTGTCGATGGCGATCCCGCCGTTCAGGGACCTGGCGTTGGTGGCATTTGTGCGGCTGTTGTCCAGGATCGCCTGTGGTAGCGATGCGGTGCGGTGGGTCGGGTACACGTCGATGCGAAAGCCGGGGTAGCGCCTGGCCAACGCTACGGTGGTGGCGGTCAGCAGGCCTTTGTACGAATCGACGTTCCTGCCGTTGATCACCAGCAGTGGTTTTTCGTCCGCAAAGGGGTCCGGGCGCATGCTGTCGCCGGTCTTGAAACTGGATGGGGCCGTGGTCAGGCCACCGTTGTAGGGCGGGATGGAGCCATCGGCATTGCCGGCCTTTTCGGCACCCACCCAGGTCAGGCTGGTGCCCAGTCGCTCGGCTTCATGACCTGATACGTAGGCATGAGCATCGATGGCCAGCGCCATCAGGGGGAGGCCAGCCAGAAGACTTTTCACGAATTTCATATTGTTATTCTCCTGCCTGGCGTACCAGGCAACTCGTGACTCAGGCGCCGCGGATAAATCCGTCGGCTCAATCGCCAGAGGCTTTTTTCAGAACCTCCATTAAAGAGCCCACGATTAGGGGGCGCTTTTCATTTGACGACAGTCCCTTGGCTATTCATGACAGCCCCGGACGTTTGTCGAGGGGGGCGAGCAGAAACGGTTGTACCGGGCAGCCGGTAGCGAATAACTTGTGGTCCGTCTCAAAGTTGGCTTTAAAGTGAACAAAATCATTAAAAAACCCTTTATAAGTTATTGACGGGAGGCTCATGGCACATTGCTATCTATCAGCAAGTGAGTTTCGGCAGTTTTGGCTCAGGGAGCGCTGATGAGTTTTCGTACATTGACCGATTACCCGCAGCAAACGAGCCATTGCAACGTTGCCGCACTGCAGCCACCAGGGAACCCGGATACTGTCGGCATGGCTTACGCCGGCAACGACGACACGATCGAACACTTGCTGGATTCAGCACGCAATTGGGCCCATACCACCGCCTGGGCGTTTTATCGCGCCGGTGAACAAATGCATTGGGTCGGGCAGGGCGACCCGCGGGCGCAATGGCCTTCAAGCGTTGCGAATGAAGAGTTTGAAGCCTTTTGCCTGACCTCGAACCTGCACCGTTGGCCGACCGGCAGAGGCGAAAGTGTGCTGGGTTGGCTGCTCGCGCCAGTCAAAGATGCTGCGGAGCCTGCGTTCGCCGAGTTTGCCCAGCGCCTGGGCATTGAGCTGCAGACCAATACCCTTGCCCGCGCGCAGATCACTCAGCGAGTGCTGTATGAAATTACCTATCTGGCCAGTTCGACCCGTGACCGGTCGGTGTTTCTGGTGGGGGTTCACCGGCTGCTGGCCAGCCTGATCGACGCCGAAAACTTCTATCTGGCGCTGTATAACCCGCACACGGGCAAGATCGACTACCCGTATTACGTGGACATCATCGACGTTGATGCCCTGGAATCCGAAAACTACGAATACCTTGACCGTTCGCGCCTGTCGCTGACCGGGCAGGTGTTGACCACTGGCCAGCCGTTGTTGATCGACGCTGCCGGCATTCTCGCGGCCCAGGCCGAAAAGCGATTCTACTGCGTGGGCGATCGTCCCGAGTTCTGGATGGGCGCACCGCTGAAAAATGCCTCGGATGAGGTGTTTGGCATGCTGGCGATGCAGGTCTATGACGTTTCCCGTATCTACAGCGCTGAAGACCGCGCGCTGTTTCTGGTGGTAGCCCGCCACGTGGCCATGGCGCTGGACCGGATTCTGCACCGAGAGGACCTGGAAGAAACGGTGATGCGTCGTACCCTGGAACTTTCGGCACTCAACGACGCATTGCGCCAGGAAGTGGCAGACCGGGAGCGTGCCGAACATCTGCAGGGCGCGTTGTTCCAGATTGCAGAACTGTCCAGCCAGCCTGGCGATATGGCTGAGTTGTTTCAAACCTTGCATGGCATCGTCGGTGATCTGCTGTTCGCGCAGAACTTCTACATTGCACTGTTCGACGACGCGACCGGTGAAGTGACCTTTCCCTATTACGTGGATGAACGGCAGACGACCATCCCGGCGGCACGGCGTGGGCGCAGGGGCTTGACTGAATATGTGATTCGTCAGCGTCGACCTTGCCTGATTGATGCCGGCGAGGCCGAGCGGCTGTCCGCGCAGGGTGAAATCGAAATTGCCCACGAGTCTGTACGCTCCTACTCCTGGCTGGGCATCCCGTTGTTCGAAGACGACGTGGTGCGTGGCGTGCTGGCGGTGCAAAGCTATACCTCGCAGGTGCGCTATACCCTGCGTGACCAGGAACTGCTGACTTTCGTATCGCGGCACATTGACACTGCGTTGTCCCGACGCACCGCGGCCGAAGCGATCCATGCCGCCAACCTCCAGCTGGAAGCCCGGGTGCAGAGCCGCACCCGCGAGCTCGATCACGCCAATGCCAAGTTGCAGCACGAAAACGCTCACGATGCGCTGACCGGGTTGCCGAATCGCACCTATCTGCAACAGCGCCTCAATCTGGCCTGGTCACGGTTCGGCAGCGAAGGCGGGCACCTGGCGGTGATGTTCATCGATCTCGACCGCTTCAAGATGGTCAACGACAGCCTCGGCCACCATTTTGGCGACCTGCTGTTGATGCAGGCGGCCCAGCGTCTGCGCGGTTGCCTGCGTGACACCGACATGCTGGCGCGCCTGGGGGGCGACGAGTTTTCGGTGCTGGCCCCGAGGCCCCGCTGGAGGTGATGATCGAAATCGCCGAGCGGATCCTGGTGGCGTTCGACCTGCCGTTTTTCATCAACGGCCATGAAGTTTTCTCCTCGTGCAGCATCGGTATTGTCAGCGCCGACAGTCAGTTCCACCACGAGCCCGCCGACTTGTTGCGCGATGCCGATGCAGCGATGTACCGGGTCAAGAGTGCGGGGCGCGACAGCTACGCGGTGTTCAACCAGGAAGTGCGCCGTGAAGTCTCGGACCAGGTCGAGCGTGAAGGCGCCTTGCGCAACGCGCTCAAGCGTACTGACGAACTGCTGCCGTATTTCCAGCCGATAGTCAGCGTCGAAACGGGTGAGCTGTTGGCCCTTGAAGCGCTGATCCGCTGGCATCAGCCGGGTGGCCGGGTGATCGCGCCGGGCGAGTTCTTGCCGGATGTCGAGGGTTTGCGCCTGATCGGTCGACTGGACCTGTACATGCTGGGCAGCATTGCAGCGATTCTCGCACAGCCCGAACATGCCAATTGGCCTGCGGTGCACGTCAATTGCTCCAGCTACAGCATGACGCGTCCCGACTTTGCCAGTGAGGTGCTGGCACTGTTGGCGCAGCACCAGGTCTCGCCATCGCGAATCTGCCTGGAATTGACCGAAGGGGCACTGGTCGCCGAGCCGGCGATTGCCCGCCAGACCATGCAGCAACTGGCTGACAATGGCATGTCGGTGGTGCTCGATGACTTCGGTGCAGGGTTTTCCTCCCTGAGCTATGTGCATCAATACCGTTTCAGCGGCTTGAAAATCGACAAGTCGTTCATCCTCGAACTGACCACCAGTTCCCGCAGTCGCGCGATCGTCCGGGCGATTGTGCGGATGGCCGAATCGCTGGACCTGAGTGTGGTGGCCGAAGGTGTCGAGGATGAAGCGACGCTGGATCTGCTGCGTGAGATCGGGGCAGGGCAGGCCCAGGGTTATCATTTCGCCAGGCCGATGGCGTTGAAGGCACTGTTGGCGAGTTCACTGCTCGATCGCCAGGATTGTTGATGTTTCGAGGCACAGGCATTGACGCCATGCCATGGTATGAACAACGCTCGGAAAAATCTGGAGCGCCCAATGCCGCCCATCACCACGCGCCTGTTGGCATTGTCTGTTCTTTGCCTGGCACTTGAAGTCCCGGCCCAGAGCAACGGCTGCCCGGCTGGCGAGAAACAAGTGTGCCTGGACGGCTGCATCTGCCTGCCGGACCTGGTGCCTGATGACGTCTACCAGATCGCGGCACCTGCCCTGGCCCTGTGGCTGACCCAGGCCCGCGCCGAAGCCGCCAGCGCCGACCTCCAACCCATACCTGCGCACATCCGCGAGCAGCTACTGCACTGGTACGACCCCGGCGTCCTCGATACCGCGCGCTATAAAATCAGCGACAACGGCCAACTCACCGCCGCCAATGCCATGCTGCAAAACCCCGATGTCGGTGCCGTGACGCTGATCGATATCATCCTCTTCCGGGACGCTCAATCCGCCGAACAGGACATCGCACTCTGGGCTCACGAACTGAAACATGTGCAGCAGTATCAGGAGTGGGGAGTGCAGGGATTTGCCCAACGCTATACCCAGGATTTCAATGCCGTGGAGGCGCCGGCTTATGCCATACAGGCTGAGGTCAGGCGCTCGCTGCGCAAAGAAACTTACTGAAGGGCAGCGTATTTCCCCGTCATTTCCGTGTACTACCCCTTTGGGAGTACTCACTCCGCGTGATAGGAAGTTTTTCCACGATACGCATACTTGTCGGGCCTTTGACAAAGTCATCCGCTTCCTGGCCAGGACGCTTTTTACCCGAAAGGTCTGACAATGAAACTTGAACTCTTACAGTTGGCGGGTCGCGATGGCGATGTCGCTTACAACCTGGAACGCATTCTACGGGCGATTGCCGAAAGTGTGCCTGGCACCGATATCCTGATGTTCCCCGAGTCGTTTATCACCGGCTTTCTCGACCACGGTAATATTGCCCGGCTCGCCGAACCCGTTTCCGGTCCCAGCGTCCAGGCAATCTGCGCTGCTGCCCGGCAGAGAGATGTCGCGGTAGTTGTGGGTTTGATCGAGCGCGATGGCGAGCGCTTTTACAACACCACGTTGTTCATTACCCCGGAAGGCGTGGCGCTCAGTTATCGCAAGACTCATCTGTGGGTCGGTGAACCTGGCCTCGTGCTGCCTGGCGACCGTTTTTCCACCGTGCAATGGCGCGGGGTGCGTATCGGTTTGTTGGTCTGCTACGACATTGAGTTCCCGGAAGGCGCGTGCGCATTGGCGGCACTCGGCGCGGAGCTGATTCTGATCACTGACGGCAACATGGAACCTTACGGCCACGTTCACCATACCGCCGTTGCCGCCAGAGCCCAGGAAAATCAGGTCTTCGCCGCCATGGTGAACCGCGTCGGCGAGGGTGCAGGCGAAGTCTTCGCAGGGGGCAGCAGCGTAGTCGATCCGTTCGGCAAGCGACTGTTTGAAGCCGGATCCCAGGAGTGCCGGCATGTCGTCGAACTGGACATGACGCAGATCGCACCGGCACGCGCGCTCTATGACTATCGCGCGCAGAAGCGCTTGCAATTGCACGGTGCGCTCAATGAGCAGGCGGACGGTCGCCGTGAGTTATTGATCCCCTGAGCGACGAACCCTGTTTCGCTTCCCAACAAGAACAATATCGCGGCGGACCGCCAATCGATGGCCGATTCGCCAGGAGCACCCCATGAAAGCAATGCGATTGCTGCACCTTGGCTTGTTCACTTTTTGCGGGCTGGGCACAGCCGCCAGTTGGGCGCAGGCCCCCAGCGTGAACTTGTACAACTGGTATGACTTCATTGCCCCGCAGGCGCCGAAGGAATTCGAGCAGGAGACCGGCACACCTATGGTGCTGGATACTTTTGATAGCTCTGAAGTCATGCAGAGCAAGTTGATGGTCGGACGTAGCGGATACGACGTAGTGGTGGTGACCAACAGTGCGCTGCCCAACCTGATCAAGGCCGGCGTACTCCAGGAGCTCGATGGCAGCCAATTGAGCAACCGCTCGAACCTTGATCCCGAGATTCTCGCCAAGGTCGCGCAGAACGATCCCGGTAATCGCTATGCAATCCCCTACATGTGGGGCACCACGGGTATCGGCTATGACGTGGATCAGGTGACCAAGGTACTGGGGGCGGCTGCCCCGGTGGACTCCTGGGATCTGATCTTCAAGGAAGAAAATATCGCCAGGCTCAGCCAATGCGGCGTCGCGATGCTCGACTCCCCCAGCGAGATCATTCCGATCGCCTTGCACTATCTCGGCTTGCCGCCCGACAGTAAAAATCCCGATGACTATGCAAAAGCCGAAGCGTTACTGCTGAAAATTCGTCCCTACATCACCTATTTTGATTCGTCACGGTTCATCACTGACCTGGCCAACGGCAATATTTGCGCTGTAGTGGCCTGGTCAGGTGGGGTGTACGACGCAAAGATCAACGCCGAACGCGCCAATAACGGTCGCCACCTGGCCTATCGGATTCCGCGCGAGGGCTCGTCGGTCTGGATGGAAACGCTGGTGTTGCTCAAGGATGCCCCTCATCCGCAGCAAGGCTTGAGCTTTATCAACTACATGATGCGCCCCGACATCATCGCTAAAAGCTCCAACTACCTGGGTTATCCCAACGGCAACAAGAGCGCCATGGCGTATGTCGATGAAGGGTTGAAGAACAATCCTGACGTCTATCCCCCGGCGGCAACACTGGCCACGCTGTTTCCCGACCAGCCACTGCCGCTCAAAATCGAACGCATTCGGACCCGGGTCTGGAGCAAGGTTAAAAGCGGGACCTGAATCCGTACATCAAGGGTGAACCGCAGCCGCGGTCCGGAAAAGAAACCGCGGCGACGGATCAATCAGGCGGCAGGGAGCAGGCCTTTCTGTCTGGCGACATGAGTCGCCATTGCGTCCATCAAATCCGGGGACAGGCAGTCATAGGGTTCCAGGCCGATCGAGCGCAGGCGCTCGCGAATAGCCTTCATTTGCGCTGGCGGTGTGCCGGTTTCGATGATGGAGGACACGAACGCCGCGAATCCCGGCGCAGCCCATCCGCTCTGTGGCGAAAGCTCGGTGTGGACGAAGTCCAGACCATAGAACGCATGGTTCTTGTTCTCGATGCGCCCAAAGAGATGGGCGTGACACTGCTTGCAGGCGTGGCGCTGGATGGTGGCGGTTTCGTCGACAATCGCCAGTTTTTCGCCGTGGGCAATGACGCTGACCTTATCCCGAGGCACTACGGCGATGACGGCGAATATCGCGTTTTTCGGTTTCCAGCATTTGCTGCAACCGCAGGCGTGGTTATACAGGGTTTGCGCGTCGATCCTGACCTCGACCTTGTCGGTCGCACACAGGCATTGCAGGGTGCCACCGGTGAAATTCGCGGCGGCGGGCTGGATGCCATTGTCCAGTACAGGGTGAAGTTGCAAGGTGCTCATGCTGGCTTCTCCGTTTCAGGGTGTCAGACAAAAGTGCCCGGGGCCGTGCCCCAGACTGGTAGTTCATCGGATTTCGAAAAGGACACAGTGCATAAACGGGTGACCTCCTTCGGTGCGACCGGTCGGTTCTCAATGCTCATGGGCATGTGAATGGATGGTAAGGGCCCCCGGTACCTTGGTGCGTTCGAGCCCTCCGCGTTCCAGCCACCGCAGGGTCTGCGCATAGGCGCGCTGCAGCAAGGACTCGGTCTGGTCAAAGTTGAACACCGAGACATCCACGGGGCACAAGGGCGGGACGATGTGCAGGCTGGTGAGCGTGCGGAAGTGTTCGATGTCGTTCACCAGTTGGCGCATGCTCATCAGATTGACGGTGTGCAGGGCCAAGGCGACCAGGCCTCGGGGCGGTTGTGTCAGGGCGCAACTTATGCCGGTGGGGATGACCACGACGTTGGTGGCTCCCAAGGCGACGGCAGTCGAAATGGGTGTATTGCTTGCCACACCGCCGTCAACCAGGAACCGGTCGGCGATTTGTACGCAGGGGAACACCAGCGGGATGGCTGCGCTGGCCAGTAACGCCTGCTCGAGTTCGCCACTGGACAGAACGGTCTCGGCACCACTGAGCAGGTCGGTGGTGACGATGTGCAGGGGCAGCGCCGCCTCCTCAATGCGATGAATCGGCAGTGCCTGACCCAGCAATCGGTTCAAGGCCGCCGGTTGCAACAGAAAGCCGCGCCGCTTGATCAGTCCTCGACAGGTATCGAGCCAGGAGAGGGGAAAGATGTCGGTTTTACTCAGCCCCCGCCAGAATCCGGCGAGCGCCTCAACGCCATCGGAATCGGGCCTTGCGGCAAAGTAGGCACCGTTGATGGCGCCTACCGAAGCGCCAACCACCATGTCGAATCGAACATTGGCCTCGACCAGGGCCCGCAACATGCCGACCTGCACCGCACCCAGGCTGCCGCCACCAGCGAATACGATTGCGGTTTTGGTCGCCATGGCCGAAGTCTCGGTGCAGAAATGTATCGAGTCAGTGTAGCTGAGGGATAACTGTTACTTGCAGTGCTCGCCGTTGAGGCGGTTTTCAGCGCTTGCTTATGGCCAACCGAGCTGCGAACAGCACAAAGACCAGGCCTGTTGTGCGATCCATCCAGGTGATGACCTTCTCACGCCGCAGAACGCCGGCGAGTTGTTGAGTTGCGCCAATCAACGTCGACGACCACAACAAGCCGAGCACTACGTGAATGCTCACCAAACCGAATGTCCAGGCAATCAGGTTGTGCCCTTGGGGAATGAACTGAGGGAGAAAGGAAACGTAGAAAATCCCGATCTTGGGATTGAGGACGTTGCCCATCATGCCCTTCAGGAACCAGTTTGCATTCGGCCTTGCGTCCGCTTCGACGGGCGATAATGAGTTGCGCGGGCGCAGCAACATGTTCAGTCCGAGCCACGCCAGGTAAGCGGCGCCGCAGTACTTCAACAGGCTGTACGCCAGCCCCGATACTGCAATCAGAGCACCCAGGCCAAAGGCGACGGCAGCGCCCCACAACAAGCAGCCGGCATTGATACCCAGGGCTGCGCGAAACGCCTGCTGTTTGCCTTCCACCGTTGCGGTTCGCAAGACCAGGGCGGTATCGAGGCCCGGTGTCAGCGTCAGCAGGGTGGCGGCAAAGGTAAAGGCAAGGAGGTTGTCGGCAATGGACATCGGCGTATGACTTTAAAGTGATGAAGCCCGAACGTTAGCACATGGCTGGCAGGCTTCAGATTTCGTTGAGTGCTCTAAACGCCGCTCTTGCGTCCAGAGTCAAGAGCGTGCTGACGCGGCCAGACCTGTCCCGCTGGCTCAACCGGGTGGTGGGATCGATCTTCATCTGCTTCGGCGCCGCCATCCTGACCATGCGTCGACAGGCTGTATAAGAGGAGGGCGGCTACCAGCACAGTGCAGCCGATCAGCAGAAACTGAACCGGGTGCACTCCAATGTGTTTTTCCGCTTGTCAGCCGACGTGGCCGGTCACCTGAGCGCATAGCCTTGTCAACTGTTCGGCCAGATCGATCACTCGGCGTGGTGCGTCGGGGCGCAGGTGGAGCGCGATTTCCAGTGGCGCCAGTTC
Organism: Pseudomonas sp. WT-JTC; assembly: GCF_056711565.1. Classification (NCBI taxonomy): domain Bacteria; kingdom Pseudomonadati; phylum Pseudomonadota; class Gammaproteobacteria; order Pseudomonadales; family Pseudomonadaceae; genus Pseudomonas; species Pseudomonas sp. WT-JTC. The sequence goes on along the minus strand of NZ_CM160042.1, from coordinate 3,437,809 downwards.
GGCGAAGGACTCGGCCACGCCCAACCGTCGGTGGCCGGGCAGTGCAAGTCGCGAGGGGAGCACGCTGACGCCGAGACCATCGGCGACTGCCGAGCGGACGCTCGCGAGGCTCGCACTGCTGTAGCCAATGCGCCAGCGTCGGCCGGCGCTCTCCAGTGCGTGGATCATTTCATCGCGATACAAGCCGCCGACCGGAAACACCACCAGTGGCAGCGGGTCGCGCTCGTATGTTGGTTCCTTGAGGCTGTCGAACCAGGCGAGCGGTTCGGGCCAGGCGGCATGTCCCACAACCTGTCCAGGGCGCTGCTTGATCAGCACCAGGTCGTAGTCGCCGGCACAAAACTGTTGCCATAGCGTGTTGCTCAGCCCACTGCTGATCTCAAGCCTTATCGACGGGTGCGCGCGTGCGAAGGCGCCAAGCGTTGGCGTCAGCAAGTCCGAGGCGAAGTCTTCTGGCACGCCGATGTGCACCTCGCCCTGTGCGTGGCCCTTGCGTAACTCCTCCACTACCTCTTCCATCAGCCCCAGAACCCGGCGCGCATAGCCGAGCAAGCGCTCGCCGTCCTCGGTGGTGACGACGTAGCGCCCGCTGCGGTTGAGCAACTCACAGCCGAGTTGCTCCTCGAGGCGCTTCAACTGTTGGCTGATGGTCGACTGGCTCAAGTGCACGCGTTCACCGGCGCGCGTGAAACTGCCGCTCTCTACCACCGCGACGAAACTCTTGAGCAGCAACGGATCGATCAGCGTCGAAGTCATTACATTCCCCACTAATTGCCATTCGAACATTTAATTTCCGAATGATAGCACCTGCTCTTAATCTTGCAGCACAGCCTCTGACGCGGCCTGTTGACCAGAATCTCCAAGGTAAATGTGATGACAAGTGACGTGACGCTGATGCAAGGGATGCTGCCGAACCGGCATTCGCACCGGCCGCAAAGAAGTGCCCGCCATGACTGACCATGAATCGGCTTGCATCGCTACGAGCGTGTCGCGCGCAGGTGAAGTATCACTGACGGCACTGGTGCTCATGGTGCTGCTGGGCTTGAATTTGCGGCCATTCCTGACTTCGGTGGGCCCGGTGCTCGATCTGGTGCGCGCTGATATTGGCCTCGATTTTCGCGCCGCCGCGATGTTGACCACCTTGCCGTTCGTGCTGATGGGCCTGATTGCCTTCATTGGCATCGGTGTCGCACGCCGCTTCGGCGAAAGGCGGGCGCTGGCCGGCGCATTGGTGCTCTTGATGCTCGGGTGCGCGTCACGTGCCGTGGTCAAGGACGGCGCGCAGTTGATTATCGGCGCCGGTATCGCCGGCACCGGTGTGGCGGTGATCCAGGCCTTGATACCGGGTGTCGTCAAACGCTGGTTTCCTGAACGGATAGCGATGGCGATGGGGCTCTACTCGGCGGCATTGGTCGGTGGCGGGGCGCTGGGCTCGCTGGCCAGCACGTGGCTGAATACGTATGGCGGCTGGAGGCTGGGGCTTTCCATGTGGGCGTTGCCAGCGCTTGCCGTGCTCTTGCTTTGGCTGGTGTGCGCGCCACGCACGCCGCCGATAGAAGCTCGCGGACCTGTACCGGCCTTGACCGGCAGCTTTTTCAAGAATCGGCGTGCCTGGCAGTTGGCCGCCTACTTTGGGCTTACCAACAGCGGTTACTCGAGTCTGGTGGCATGGCTGCCTTCCTTCTACCAGCAGCAGAGCATGGGCCTGCAGGCCTCGGGCAACTTGCTCGCGTGGCTGGCGATGTTCCAGGCGACGGCGGCGTTCGCCATGCCGATGCTCGCCCGTCGCAGCGCTGACCGGCGCGGAGCCTTATGGCTGACGATCGCGCTGCAGGCCGTAGGCTTCGCCGGTTTCGCGCTTGCCCCCAACGCAGCGCCGTGGTTGTGGGTTGCACTGGCCGGTTTCGGCCTTGGAGGGTTCTTCTCGCTCAGTCTGATTGTCAGCCTCGACCACTTGCCCAATGCACAAGCGGCCGGGACCTTGGCGGCCTTCGTTCAGGGCATCGGTTTCCTGCTCGCATCGAGTGCTCCCTGGTTGATCGGCTGGCTACGCGACTCCGGCGGCAGCTTCATCACCGGTTGGTGGTTGCACATTGGGGTGCTCGCGGCGATGGCGGTGCTGACGATCAAGTTCTCTCCGGCGAGCTACCGACGCAGCATGCAAGCGGTGTGATGAATACTTGTAGGAGCGAGCTCTGCTCGCGATGGTCGTTAACGATTACGCGTGTTTACTGATTAAACGCGGCGCTCTCAAGTACATCGTGAGCGAGCTCGCTCCTACAGGGAGCGGTATTACATACAGGATCAGCCATTTTTTATAACCGCAATACCCATGTGCTTACGGAGAATAATATGAAGAAGTTCGCAGTTTCAGTTGTTCTGGCCTTGGCCGCCAGCGGCGTCTACGCGAAAGACTTGCAAGTCATTCGCTTCGGTGTTGACCCCACTTACGCCCCGTTCGAGTCGAAGGCGCCCGATGGCAGCCTTGTGGGCTTCGATATCGATCTTGGCAACGCGATCTGCGAACAGCTGAAGGTCAAGTGCGTATGGGTCGAGAACTCCTTCGACGGCATCATCCCGGCGCTCAAAGCCAAGAAGTTCGATGGCATTCTTTCCTCCATGAGCGTGACCGAGAAACGTCAGGCGCAGATAGCCTTCTCCGACAAGATCAGTAATGTCCTGCCTCGTCTCATCGCAAAAAAAGGCTCCGTTCTGCTGCCAACGGCCGAATCCCTCCAAGGCAAGCGTGTCGGAATCGAGCAGGGCTCCACGCAGGAAACCTATGCCAGGACTTACTGGGCGCCGAAAGGCGTCACCGTAACGACCTACCAGAACCAGGATCTTGTTTACCAGGACTTGATCGCCGGCCGCCTGGATGCAGCGCTGCAGTCTTCAGTCCAGGCCGACCTGGGTTTTTTGAAAACCGAGAGCGGACGTGATTTCGCTTTTGCCGGCCCGGAATTGCGCGACCCGAAAACGCTCGGTGTGGGAGCGGGAATCGGCTTGCGCAAGGAAGACAATGAACTACGCGAACAGATCAATGGGGCGCTTGCCGAGATTATCAAGGACGGCACTTACCAGAAAATCTCCGATAAATATTTCTCCTTTGATATCTACAACTAATCGATTGCAACGTCAGCCCGCGATGGAGTCATTCGGCCTGAATGTATTCGAATCAATTACGAATCCATATTTTTTGCGGCATTCAAAAACAAGAAAAACACGATTGAACAAGACAGGCAGCATCGGCTGACCTTTCGAGTTCAAGGAGAATGTAATGTCCTTGGCAGACTATGGGCCGCTGATCGCGAGTGGCACCTGGATGACACTGAAGCTGGCCACATTATCGCTGCTGGCCTCGGTACTGATTGGATTGGCGGGCGCCAGTTCCAAGTTGTCGGGTAATCGGTGGCTGCGCAATATCGCCACCCTCTATACCACGATGATACGCAGTGTCCCCGACCTGGTGACCATGCTGTTGCTGTTCTACAGCATTCAGATCCTCCTCAACCAGATCACCGAAGGGCTTGGAATGGATCAGATTGATATTGATCCTTTTCTCGCGGGAGTAGCGACGCTTGCGTTTATCTACGGTGCTTATTTTACCGAGACGTTCCGCGGTGCTTTCCAGGCAGTCCCACGCGGTCAGACAGAGGCGGCCATGGCCTATGGCCTCAGTCGATGGCAGGCGTTCTATCGGGTCCTGTTCCCGCAAATGATGCGTTTTGCCTTGCCCGGTATTGCCAACAACTGGCAGGTCATGATCAAGGCAACCGCACTGGTGTCCATCATTGGCCTGTCCGATATCGTCAGGGCCACCCAGGACGCCGGCAAGAGTTCCATGCAGCTGTTTTACTTTACCGTGATCGGTGCACTGATTTATCTCGTCATTACCACGGTCTCAAACGGCGTCTTGATATGGCTCAAGCATCATTACTCCGTCGGTGTTCGGGAGGCTGAACTGTGATCGCGATTATCCAGGAATATTGGCAAGCGTATTTGTGGTCGGACGGCGCCAACTTTTCCGGCCTGGCAATCACCTTGTGGCTGCTGGTGCTGTCGATCGCGATCGGATTCGTGCTGTCGGTGCCGCTGGCCGTGGCTCGGGTTTCAAAAAACAAGTTCGTCCGACTTCCCGTCTGGTTCTACACCTATGTGTTTCGTGGCACGCCGCTCTATATACAACTGTTGATCATCTACACCGGTGTCTACAGCCTGAGCGTGGTGCGCGAGCATGAATTCCTCGACATGTTCTTTCGCGAAGGCTTCAACTGCACGGTGCTGGCGTTCGCGCTCAATACCTGCGCTTACACCACGGAAGTCTTCGCTGGCGCGATCAAGTCGGTGCCGTACGGCGAGGTAGAAGCGGCCCGGGCCTTCGGCATGTCGAAGTTCAACCTGTACCGCCGCATCATCCTGCCCTCGGCGCTGCGTCGCGCACTGCCGTACTACAGCAACGAGGTGATCATGATGCTGCATTCGACCTCGGTGGCGTTCACCGCCACGGTGCCCGACATCCTGAAGGTCGCCCGCGACGTCAACTCGGCCACCTATGCAGCGTTCGAGGCTTTCTTCATCGCCGCACTGTTGTACGCAGTGATTGCGCTGTCACTTGTCTGGCTATTTCGTCGCGGTGAAACCCGCTGGCTGGCCTTCCTGAAACCCCAGGCCGCCTGAAGGCCGCATACGCAGGGTCAACACCATGTACAAACTGACCGTAGACGATCTGTACAAGAAATATGGCAATCACGAGGTGCTCAAGGGCGTGTCGATCAAGGCCAAGGCAGGCGACGTGATCAGCATCATCGGCTCCTCAGGTTCAGGCAAGAGTACCTTCTTGCGCTGCATCAACTTCCTCGAACAACCGTGCGCCGGCCGAATCACGGTGAACGCCGAGGAAATCCGCACCGAGAAGGACCGGAACGGCGGGCTGCGCGTGGCCAGCCAGAAGCAGCTGCAAAGCATGCGCACCAAGCTGTCCATGGTGTTTCAGCACTTCAACCTGTGGGCGCACATGTCTGTGCTGGAAAACGTGATCGAGGCGCCGATGCATGCGCTTGGCCTCAGCCGCGATGAGGCGGTGGCCCGCGCACGCAAGTACCTGGCCAAGGTCGGCCTGCCGGCCAGCATGGAGGCAAAGTACCCGTCGCATTTGTCCGGCGGTCAGCAGCAGCGAGTGGCGATCGCCCGGGCCCTGGCGATGGAGCCGCAAGTGATGCTGTTCGACGAGCCGACCTCGGCGCTCGACCCCGAGCTGGTCGGTGAGGTGCTGAAGGTGATGCAGGCCCTGGCCGAAGAGGGCAGGACCATGGTGGTGGTCACGCACGAGATGGCCTTTGCCCGCGAGGTGTCCAACCACGTGATCTTCCTGCACCAGGGCAAAATCGAGGAAGAAGGCAGCCCGGAGCAACTGTTCAGGCACACCAGGAGTGAGCGACTCAAGCAGTTCCTTGCCGGCAACTTGAAGTAGCCCTTTGGGTAACCCCTTAAAGAGTGCCCCGTTGGCCATCTGGCGGCGGGGGCACGCTCAAACCGTGATGAGGTTCAAATGACGTTCTGGTTGCGTAATGTCCGCCCCTATGGCGGCGAAATCGAAGATGTACAGATTGTCGAGGGGCGTATCGGCGATCGTCGGCCAGCCAGTGGCAATCCAGTCGCCGGCCCTGACCTTGACGGACAGGGTCAACTACTCGTTCCGTCACTGGTAGAAAGCCATATCCATCTGGACAAGACCCTGTGGGGACAGCCATGGCGGCCACACAGTGCAGGCCCAAACCTCAAGGCGCGCATAGCGAACGAACGGCAAATCCTGCGCGAGCTCACATCACCCATTGCCGAGCGCGCGGGTGCCCTGCTGGAACAATGCATCGCTCGCGGCTCGCTGTTGTTGCGCTGTCATGTCGACGCCGATCCGGAGTTGGGTATCGAGCATGTGGAGGCCATGCTGGAGCTGCGCGAACGCTACGCCGACCTGGTGGATATCGAGTTCGTCACCTTTCCTCAGGTTGGCCTGGTCAACCGCCCCGGGGTTGAAGCATTGATGCGAGAAGCCCTGGGTCTGGGGGTTGAGGTAGTAGGGGGGCTGGACCCCTGCGGCATAGACAATGATCCGATCGCGCACCTGTCGATCCTGTTCGAGCTCGCAGACAGGTTTGATCGCGGTATCGATATCCACCTGCATGACGGTGGGGAGCTGGGGCTTTGGCAGATTGCTCGCATCATTGATTTCACAGAGCGTTATCAACGGCAGGGGCGAGTCATGATCAGCCATGCCTTTTGCCTGGGCATGAAAGACTGGGCTCAAGTGCTGCCGTTGGCTGAACGCTTGGCTGCCAACAAAATTTCCCTGATGACCACGGCGCCATCTGATATTGCCATCCCGCCCTTTGCCGAGCTGCGCTCAGTGGGGGTAAACGTCTGCCTCGGTTCAGATGGCATTCGCGACGCATGGACTCCAATGGGCAATGGCGACATGCTCGAACGCGCGATGCTGCTCGCGTTGCGCTGCGGCATGCGAACGGACCCTGAAATCTGCGCAGCGTTCGAAGCCGCTGCCGGCAATGGGGCCCAGGCACTGGGGCGAAGTGATCATGGATTGGCGACAGGGCAAACAGCCAACTTGTTACTGTTGCCCGCAGAGACACTGAGTGAAGCCGTTGTCGCTCGGCCGCTGGCGCGGACGGTGATCAGCCGCGGCATCGTCGTGGCGAAAAATGGCAGCCTGCTGCAGAGCCGCCTGTGACCCAAAACACTTTGCCCCCAGCCTCAACCGGATGCCCTGTATGACACATCGTGACGCCCCCCTCAACAAAGCAGACCTGCTGATCGAGCATGGCGTGGTCATCACCGTGGACGACCAACGGCGCGTCATTGAGGACGGCGCAGTGGCCGTGCTCGGCAACCGCATCGTAGCGGTGGGGCGCACGGATGAACTGCGGGCTCGCTTCACTGCTGAAAAAGTCATCGATGCACGCAACAAGGCGGTGCTCCCGGGCTTGATCGACAGCCACGCCCATGCCGGCCACGCGATGCTGAAAACCATCGGCGGCGGGGAGGGCGATGCCTGGATGAAGGCTTGCGAGACCATTTACACCTCGGCCTCCGGAGTCGGGTTCTGGGAGGTCGACGCCAGGTTGTCAGCGCTGGAACGGCTGAAATGCGGCACCACCACCGGCGTGTCGCTACTGGGCGGAGGCGATTCGATCATGCGGGTCGACGACCCGGTCTACGCGCAACGCCACGCCCAGGCCATTGCCGAAATCGGTACCCGCTCGGTGGTAGCCGTCGGGCCGTCGCGGCCGCCAGCGCCGCGCACCTACCTGGACTGGTCGACCGAATCGCCCACTCGGCGCGAAGTCAATTTCGAGACCATGTTCGAGGTCTGCGAAGAAATCGCCAGGAGCTGCGACGGTATGGGTGATGGCCGGGTACGCATTGCCATTACGCTGCCGGTGTACGCGCCACAATACGAGCCCGGCCATCGGGAGTTGGCACCTCTGTTCCGCCAGCAAGCACAGGATTACCTGGCCCTGGCCCACCGCCATGGTCTTACGTTCACCCAGGATGGCCACCGCGCCGGTACGCTGGCGCTGGCCCACCGCGAACTGGGCCTGCTCGGCCCGACATCCTTCATGTCGCACTGCATTGACCTGACAGAGGAAGACATCGCCCTGTGCCGCGAGACACAGACCAGAATCGTGCACAACCCGAGCGCCATCATGTCGATCCTGGGCCGCTGCCCGGTGCCGGAACTGATCGAGGCCAATGTAACCGTCGCCCTCGGCTCCGACGGCGCCGCCCCGGACCGTGGTTACGACATGTTCCGCCACATGTTCCAGTGCATGCACTACCACCGCCGCCATTTCCGCGACCCGGACATCCTGCCCCAGGGCAAGGTGCTGGAAATGGTCACTATCGATGCCGCCAAAGCACTGTCGATGGAACATGAGATCGGCTCGCTGGAAGTCGGCAAGAAAGCCGACATCATTCTGATCGACCTGTTCAAACCGCACCTGATGCCGATGAACATGCCGGTCCACCGTGTCACTTGCTTCGCCAACGGCGCTGACGTGTGTACCACTATCGTCGATGGCAGGATCCTGATGGAAGACTACGTCGTACGCGCCGTCGACGAGGCTGCTGTGCTGGTCGCGGTGCAAGAGGAGTCGGAACGCATGCTGGATCGTAGTGGCTTGCGCCATCTGACAGACGAATCGAATAACCTCTGGCGGATGGCTCGGTATCATGCGGCAGGTTGAGTAACGCGGCTGCAAATGCCGGCACAGCCTCAGGGCAATCAACCCCTGCCAAAAGCGGTCAATGAAACAGGGGCGCTTCTACCTCCAAAAATGGGGCATTTCACCCACCCAACCGGGCGTTTACCACCTGATTTGAGGAATATTCCCCGCCTCACCCATTCTCTCGCTCGAAACACCCGGAAACATCCTGTTAATTGATTTGAGCTTTTTCTTCGCTCGATTGAAATGGCTCATTAGTTGCAGCCCCCAGTTACCCGCAACAACTTTCGTCCCGCACATCATGGAGACAACGGGGCTTGCCAGGTTCGGCATGACGCGAGGGGTGAAAAATGAAAAACGCGACACCACCAAGCAGCTCCGTCGCTTCAAATGAGGAGCTTCTTATGAGTTCCATGATCAGGATTGGCATCGTTGATGATCACCCGCTGTTAAGGGATGGGGTCACGATGGCGCTGAAGAAAATAGCTGATTTTCAGGTAGTCGAGCAGGGTGGGTCTGCCGACGATGCCCTGGAAATTGCCGCCCGTTTTGCTCCGAATGTGTTGCTGATGGATGTAAATATGCCGGGCGACAGCTTTGCTGCCGTGCGAGCGATCTCGGCTTCTTCGCCGGCAGTCAAGGTTTTGATGCTGACGGTATCCGAGTCCATCGAGGACGCCTATTCCGCCCTCGAAGCGGGCGCGCAGGGATATGCGTTGAAAGGCATAAGCGGTCGTGAGCTTGTACAGATCATCAGAAACGTTGCCGCTGGTGAAACCTTCATTACACCCAGGCTTGCCAGCAAGCTGTTGAGCAATTTCAGAAAGCACGCGGATGACAAGCAAAAGGTCGAGCTGACCCATCGCGAAGAACAGGTTATCCGGGAAGTATCGAAGGGCCTGACCAACCGCGAGGTTGCCATCAAGCTCGAGCTCTGCGAGAAGACCATCAAGCACTACATGACGAATGTCATGTACAAGCTGCGCGTTCGCAACCGGACGCAGGCAGTCGCAGCAGTGAGACGGCATTGGGAGAGTGACCATATACCTGGCTTGTGTGGGGCTCTTCAACGCCGCGACTTGAATGACAATGGTTAGCCGGATAACGAGTCATAAGCGCTTGCGGTGACTTGAATGCAACGATCATGTTGGCACGGGTGATCAGATTCTGAACTGCGCCCTGACTTTGGTTCCGGCATGGGGCGCCGATTCAATGGTGAATATTCCGCCGAGGGATTCGACGCGATAGCGCATGCCGACAAGGCCCAGATGAGTTCTGCCTCGCCCCGGCACACTCGGTTTCTCGGTTGGAATACCCACTCCCGCATCCTCGACTTGCACTTGCAGCAGGCCTTCAGAGTGCGAGGCGCTGAGCTTTTGGCCTTTTCCTCCGGCGTGGATATAGGCATTGTTCAATGCTTCCTGGGCGAACCGGTAAATACAGATTTTATGCGCTATCGGTACATCGTCCGGAAGCGTATCAAGCTGCAGATCGACTCGTGTCTCGGTTCGCTCTTCGTGCCGCTGAACAAGCAATACCAGCGCATCGTGCAGGGGCAGGTCATTGACTTCGGGAACCGCCAGGCCAAGTGATATTTCCCGCACTTCGTTTAAAGCATCCTCGCCGGCACGTCTGATCATTTCGAGGGCTTCCCCATCCGAGGTGCCTGCCGAATCTTCGAGCTCTTCAAGGCGAAGGAGAATAAGTGACAACAGCTGGGCAGGACCGTCATGAAGATCGGCCCCGATCCGGCGAAGGGTGAGTTCATTGATTCTGGAGAATTCGCGATTGGCTGTAGTGACCTTGTGCTGAAGGGCGGCATTATTGGAGTGCAACCTGGCTTGCTCTTCCATTCGCCATTCAAGTGCTGTTTCCTGCAGCTTTATTATCTTGTCGCCACGCCGAACGATAAAAAACAAAAGCAAAATCATCGCCATCGTTGCTGTACCAACAACCGCCCATACTTTTTTGCGAACGTTATTGATTTCGCGCTGTAACGCTTGCGCGGTTTCGTAGAACTCACCAACCGCAATAATCTTTCCAGTACCCGCTTCGCGCAGTGGAGCAAAAATTTCATAGAACGGAATATTCAGGCTTCGCTCAAAAGCGTCCTCGGTATCATCATCAAGATCATCGTTCAGTTCTGTATAGATCTTGCCCGCCAGCGCCTGTGAGATCTCCTCTGTCGGAAAATTTTTATTGAACGTGGATTTGTCGGTGCTGTAGACAATCGTGCCGTCCGGGAGCCAGATCTTCACCGAGACAACATGTGTACTGAACGAGGTGCTGGACAGCAGGTTATCAATGGTCTGGATAGTTCCATCGGGGAGTTCCCTGGCAGTGGTCAGACCCTGGACGAAAGGTTCGAGAAAGTTCTCCATATACCGCGCCCCGGTCTCTGCCGCAGTTTGAACCGTTGCATCTTCGATACTCTGGCTTACGAGGTTTCCAACGAACGTCATGGTCAAACCCAGAATTACTGTGGCGCAGATCACGAACTGGGTTGAGCGGCTTAAATGGCGCAGTTTCGCAAGGGGGCCCTGTCTCCCGGGCACTCCACCACTGGACGTTTGGCCGACGTCTGATTCGACCAAGGTCTGATCCGATTCACTGACCAAGGTCTCAGAATTTGATTGGCCTTTCGTCTCTGTACACATCCGGGTAGCACCTCAATACTCATTTTCAATGGAGTGTAAAGCTGGCGGTAGAGGATGAAGGCGGGAGGCGCGATGAATAGTTTAAAAAGATTCTCGACCACTCTGGATAATCGCTATTTCCGGCAACAACAGCCGGGGGTCATTACCAATAGCGTGGTCGTCCATTCGCGCCTTGTACTGTCACCTTATGGCCATACAGACCAGGATGGAAACGTCAGCACGCTTGGTACTCAAGTCAAACCCGGTTCACCACCAGGCGTGTGGGAGCAGTCTCCAATACATACTAGTCAATTCGTGGTCGATGCCAGTTTTCTCCTGGATAAAAGGCTTGTTGACGAAGCCGCATGGACGCAGAACCGTGCCATCACCCCTCAGGAAGTCCCGGACTATGGCGATCTTCGCCAGCATTTTCCGGCCAATGACTCCGGTCGCTGGATGTGTGGCATCTGTGACAAGCCCACTATGCCTGAGAGAGCTCCATGGACAAATGCATAGAGCCCCGATACGTGACGGGGCGTTTAGCAAGTTGCACCTTCTATTCAACCTGCGTTCACGGGCCGTCGCCTCCTTGAGGCGCAATACCAGCCTGTAGGTACGGTTACCACGGGGAATTGACCCTTAGTTGAGCACTGCTGATTGCACGCCATTCAGCAAGGGCTCGGTGCGCCCGTACGACCAGGTCCCGTCGTTCAATTTTCGATTTTCATTTATGGGGTCCAACACTAAACCATGCGCTTGCAGCCGTGTTTCATGCGTGTGGTTTCCTGATTAGTCGAGCATCGAGGAATCAACCATGGCCAGCTTCATCAAGTCCGATCTCGAGTTCATTCTCGAACAAATTTTCATCGCCGAACGGCATGCGGCAGGCGTGAGTCTGGCTGACATGCTGCCGAACGTAGAAGTACCTTTCGGCCTGCGCACCGTCTCCGGCATCTACAACAATCTGGCCAATCCCCAGTTCGGTGCCGCCGACAACATCTTCCCGCGCATGACGCCGCCGGTGTTCAATACCGCGCAGGTACAGCCGGCCGGCTTCTTCGGCCCCACCGATCCTGGCGGAACCACGCCGACTTCCTACCAGCAGACCAGCGGTTTCGTCTTTGACTCGCAGCCGCGCACCATCAGCAACCTGATCGTCGACCAGACCGCCAACAACCCGGCGGCGGTCGCGGCCGCAGCGTTCAATCCGGATTCACAGACTGTCACCAGCCCCGGTCTGGACGGGCTGTTCGGCACCGCCGACGACGTTTCCGTCTTCAAGATCCCCAATATCACGCCGGACGCGGGCCTGACCGTGCCCTTCAACGCCTGGATGACCTTCTTCGGCCAGTTCTTCGACCATGGCCTGGACCTGGTCACCAAGGGTGGCAGCGGCACAGTGTTCATTCCGCTGCAGCCCGACGATCCACTGTTCGTGCCTGGTAGCCCGACCAACTTCATGGTGTTGACCCGGGCCACCAATCTGCCCGGTCCCGATGGCATCCTCGGCACGGCCGACGACATCCACGAACAGCAAAACACCACCTCGCCGTTTGTCGACCAGAACCAGACCTACAGCTCGCATCCCTCGCACCAGGTATTCCTGCGCGCCTATGAGATCAACGCCGCCGGCGATCCGGTCGCCACCGGCAAGCTGATCACCAATCGTGACCTGGGTGCCGATGGTGTGTTCGGCACGGCCGACGATGTCGAAACCGGTGGCATGGCCACCTGGAAGGTGGTCAAGGCCCAGGCCCATGATCTGCTCGGCATCAACCTGACCGATGCCGATGTGTTCAATCTGCCGCTGCTGGCGACCGACGCCTATGGCAACTTCATCAAGGGGCCCAACGGTCTTCCGCAAGTGGTGATGTTGGGCGCGGATGGCATTGCCGGCACCGCCGACGACATACTCGTCGAGGGTAACCGCGCCGCTCCCATCGACCTGACGAACGCCGTGCGCACCGGCCACCAGTTCCTCATCGACATTGCGCACAGCGCCGATCCGACTGGCGGCCTGACGCCCGACGCGGACAACGTCATTGGCGGCCCGCAAGCGCCCGGCACCTATGACAACGAGTTGCTGGATGCGCACTACATCGCCGGCGATGGCCGCGTCAACGAGAACATCGGCCTGACCACCGTTCACTCCGTTTTCCACCACGAACACAACCGGCTGGTTGATCAGACCAAGCAGACAGTGCTGGCTTCCGCCGACCTCGATTTCCTGAACAAGTGGCTGATGCCCGATGCCCAACTGACAGCGTTGCCAGTGACGCCGGCCGACATCGCGGCCCTGCACTGGAACGGCGAGCGGTTGTTCCAGGCCGCCAAGTTCGGCACCGAGATGCAATACCAGCACCTGGTGTTCGAGGAGTTCGCGCGCACCATCCAGCCGCAAGTGGACGTCTTCCTGGCACCCATGGGTAACGACACCACGATCGACCCGTCGATCGTCGCCGAGTTCGCGCACACGGTCTTTCGCTTCGGTCACTCGATGCTGGTGGAGACGGTCGATCGTTTCGATGCCAACTTCAACGTCGTCGGCGACGGCAATCCGACTGACCCGGGCAATCAACAGACCGGCCTGATCGCGGCCTTCCTCAACCCGCTGGCATTTGCTGCGAGCGGCCCGACCGCTGAGCAGGCGACAGGCGCCATCGTACGCGGCCTGACCCGCCAGGTCGGCAACGAGATCGACGAGTTCGTGACCGACGCGGTGCGCAACAACCTGGTCGGTCTGCCCCTGGACCTGGCCGCCCTCAACCTGGCGCGCGGCCGCGACACCGGCATCCCGTCGCTGAACGCGGCGCGGCGCGAGTTCTACCACATGACCGGCGACAGCCAGTTGACCCCCTACACCAGCTGGGCCGATTTCGTGCAGCACATGAAACACCCGGAATCGCTGATCAATTTCATCGCCGCCTACGGTACGCATTCAACCATCACTGGCGCTACGACGCTGGCGGCCAAGCGCGCCGCGGCTGCGGATCTCGTGCTCGGTAGCGCCACGGCACCGGCTGATCGCCTGGACTTCCTGCACAGTACCGGCGCCTGGGCCAGCACCGCCGGTGCGGACGGCATTCTGCACACTGCAGACGACGTGACCACCACCGGCCTGGACAACGTCGACTACTGGATCGGCGGCCTGGCTGAGGAGAAGATGCCCTTTGGCGGCCTGCTGGGTTCGTCCTTCAACTTCGTCTTCGAAACCCAGTTGGAAAACCTGCAGAACGGTGACCGCTTCTACTATCTGGCCCGCACCGCGGGACTCAACTTCGGCACTGAGCTTGAGAACAATTCGTTCGCCAACCTGGTGATGCTCAACAGCGACGCAACACACCTGCCGGCCAACATATTCCAGACGCCGGCCTTCATCCTCGAGACCGACCCGTTGCACCAGTTCAACCAGAGCGTGGTGGCCGGGCCGGACGGCATCGTCGGCACGGCCGACGATCTGCCAGCCAACGCCGATCCGTTCGGCCCGTCGGACCACCCGATAGGCTCACCTCGGATTGACCATTTCACGCCACTGGTGATCCGCGACAATCCCGACACAGTGGGCCCGGATACCAACTACCTGCACTACACCGGCGGTGATACGGTCGTGCTCGGCGGCACAGCCGGCAACGACATCCTCATTGCCGGCGACTCGGACGACGACACCGTCTATGGCGACGCCGGCAACGACCGGCTCGACGGCGGTTACGGCAACGACAACCTCTTTGGCGGCGCCGGTGACGACATCATCACTGACATCGGCGGCGCCGACGTCATCCACGGCGACGACGGCAACGACGTCATCCAGGCCGGCAACTCGATCCTCGCCGGCAACAATCTGGTCCTCGGCGGTGCGGGTAAAGACTTCATCATCACCACCGAAGACATCACGATGACCTTCGGCGGCGCGGGCGACGATTTCATCCTCGGCGCCAAGGTCAACCTGGCGCCCACCGGCAACGAAGGCGATGACTGGATCGAGGGCGGCACCCAGGACGGTGCACCCGGCGATAACATGAGCCCGACATTGACCGACGATGTGCCCGGCAACGACATCTTCATCGGAAAGGGTGGATTCGATGAAATGATCGGCGAGGGCGGCGATGACGTCTTTGTCGCCAGCGACGCGCAAGACAAGATGGACGGCATGTCCGGGTACGACTGGACCACCTACAAGAATGACCTGTACGGCGTGACCGTCGACATGGTCGTTCCCTTCTTCAGTCCCTATCACCCGGTGCCCGATGCCGCGGGCAATATCGTGGGTGCATTCGCGCAATCGCCCGATGCGGTCTATGACCGGTTCGCGGAAGTGGAGGGCCTGTCGGGGTCGGCCTTCTCCGACTTCCTGCGCGGCGACGAACAGAACGCAGCCATCATCGCCAACATCACGGCCAGGGGCAGCATCCTCACCAACTTCGATCTCGTCAGTGGCCTGCGGGCCTTCGTCGGCAGCGCCGGTTTCGGTGCCGACGGTATCGGCGGGACGGCTGATGATCAGTTCGGCGCGGGCAACATCATCCTCGGCGGCGATGGCAGCGACATCATCGAAGGCCGTGGCGGCAGTGACCTCATCGACGGCGACAGTTGGCTCAACGTGCGCATCAGCGTGCGGCAGAACATCGATGGCACCGGGCCGGAAATCGCCAGCTTCGACAGCATGACGCAGATGATCCCGCTTATGCTGAACGGCACCTTCAATCCTGGCCAGCTCGTCGCCGTGCGTGAGATCCTGCCCGGTACATCCACAGGCGGGGCTGCGTTCGACACGGTTAACTTCCTGGGCCCTCTGGCGAACTACACGATCGCCGTCAACGGCATCGTCGTTGATCCCGCCGCTCCCCTCAATATCGTCGGCACCGACGTCGTCACCGTGACCGACAATGTCGGCAAGGAAGAAACCGACCGTCTCACCAACATCGAGCGGCTGCAGTTCTCCGATCAGGCAGTGGTCCTCGTGCAGGGGGTCAACGCCGAGCCTGTGGGGGCGCTGACGGTGAGCAACACCGCGCCGACCGTAGGCCAGACGCTGACCGTGTCGGCGGCAGGCATCACCGATGGCGACAACGCGGGCGGGGCGATCAACAATGCCATCAGTTACATCTGGCAGTTTGAAGCGGCGCCGGGCTCGGGCGTCTTCGAGGACATCATCCTCGGTCCAGGCCGCATCGGTATCGGATTTACCAGAGCGGACCAGCCCACTTTCACGGTGACGCCGGATCTTGCCGGCCTGGCAATCCGCGTCAAAGCCTTCTATGCGGACGATCATGGTGTGACCGAGCAGGTATTCTCGGCACCCACTACCGCAGTAGTGGCTGCGGCGCCGGCCCCGGTAGTGGCGCCTTCGCTGATCGATCCGCAGACCACTGCCCCCAGCAACGGTGTGCGTTACACGCAATCGGACCTGGCGTTCATCCTTGACCAGATCAAGATAGCGGAACACAACGCGGCCGGTGAGAACCTCAGCTCGCTGCTCGACAACGTACGGATGCCGTTCGGTTTACGCACGGTCGAAGGGACGGACAACAACCTGCTCCATCCCGAGTTCGGTGCCGCCGATAATGCATTCCCGCGCCTGACCACGCCGAACTTCCGCCCGGCCGATGCCGGCACGAGTTACACCCAGACCAGCGGTCTGGTGATCGACTCGCAGCCGCGCACCATCAGCAACCTGATCGTCGACCAGACCGCGCACAACCCGGCGGCGGTCGCGGCCACCTTTGATCCCGGTGTGGATGGCATCCTCGGCACGCCTGACGATGTCCTCAAGGCCGGTGCTCAGGTGGTTACCGGAACCCGTACGGACGGCACGACGTTCCAGACCTTCTTCGACCCGAACGTGAGCCCCGACGCGGGCCTGACCGCGCCCTTCAACCAATGGATGACCTTCTTCGGCCAGTTTTTCGACCATGGCCTGGACCTCGTCACCAAGGGCGGCTCGGGCACCGTGTTCATTCCGCTGCAGCCGGATGACCCGCTGTTCGTGCCAGGTAGCCCGACCAACTTCATGGTGCTGACGCGCGCCACCAATCTGCCCGGCCCCGATGGCGTTCTGGGCACGGCCGACGACATCCACGAGAACACCAACACCACCTCGCCGTTTGTCGACCAGAACCAGACCTACAGCTCGCATCCCTCGCACCAGGTGTTCCTGCGTGCCTACGAGCTCAACGCAGCTGGTGATCCGGTGGCCACCGGCAAGTTGATCGAAAATCGTGATCTGGGCGCCGATGGCGTGTTCGGTACGGCCGATGACGTCGGGATCGGTGGCATGGCCACCTGGAAGGTGGTCAAGGCGCAAGCCCATGATCTGCTCGGCATCAATCTCACGGATGCCGATTTCAACAACGTGCCATTGCTGGCGACCGACGCCTACGGCAATTTCATCAAGGGTCCGAACGGTTTTCCACAGGTAGTGATGTTGGGCCCGGACGGCATCGCCGGTACGGCCGACGATGTGCTCGTTGAAGGCAATCCGGCGGCGCCCATCAGCCTGGTCAATGCCGCGCGCACCGGCCATGCCTTCCTCAACGACATCGCGCACACCGCCGTTCCGGTGGACGACCAGACCGGCGCAGCACTGCTGCCCGATGCGGACAATATCGTTGGCGGTACACCTGCGCCTGGCTTCTACGACAACGAACTGCTGGACGCGCACTACATTGCCGGCGATGGCCGGGTCAACGAGAACATCGGCCTGACCACCGTCCATTCCATCTTCCACCATGAACACAACCGCTTGGTCGATCACACCAAGGACGTGGTCCTGGCGACAGCCGCAAGCGGCGATGTATCGTTCCTGAACGAATGGCTGCTGACGCCTGTCACTGCCGTTCCCGCCGACACCTCGACCCTCGACTGGAACGGCGAGCGCCTGTTCCAGACCGCGAAGTTCGGCACCGAGATGCAGTACCAGCACCTGGTGTTCGAGGAGTTCGCGCGTACGATCCAGCCGATGGTCGATCCGTTCTTCGCCCCGGGGCAGGTGTACGACACGGCGATCGATCCAAGCATCGTTGCCGAGTTCGCGCACACCGTCTATCGCTTCGGGCACTCGATGCTGCTGGAGCAGGTCGACAGGCTTGATCCGAACTTCGCCTCGAGCGACATCGGGCTGATTCAGGCCTTCCTCAACCCACTGGAGTTCGCAGGCAGCGGTCCCACTCCGGAACAGGCGGCCGGTGCCATCGTGCGCGGCGTGACCCGTCAGGTGGGCAACGAGATCGACGAGTTCGTCACCGAAGCCCTGCGCAACAACCTGCTGGGTCTGCCGCTCGATCTGCCCGCCATCAACCTGGCGCGCGGTCGCGATACCGGCATTCCGTCCCTGAACGCGGCGCGGCGGGAGTTCTATCTGCCCACTGGCGACGCAGAGCTCAAGCCCTACACGAGCTGGGCCGATTTCGTGCAGCACATGAAGCATCCGGAATCGCTGATCAACTTCATCGCCGCCTACGGCACGCACCCGACCATCACCGCCGCCACCACGCTGGCGGACAAGCGTGCCGCGGCTGCGGACCTGGTGTTGGGCGGCGCGACCGCACCGGCCGATCGTGTCGACTTCCTCAACAGCACCGGCGCCTGGACCAGCACCGCTGGTGCGGACGGTGTTTTGCACACGGCAGACGATGTGACCATCACCGGCCTGGATAACGTCGATTTCTGGGTTGGCGGGCTGGCCGAGGAGAAGATGCCCTTTGGCGGCATGCTCGGCTCGACCTTCAACTTCGTCTTCGAGAACCAGATGGAGAAACTCCAGGACGGTGACCGCTTCTACTATCTGGAGCGCACCGCCTCGATGGACTTTGGCGCCGAGCTTGAGAACAACACGTTCTCCGCGCTGGTCATGGCCAATACCGACGCAACACACCTCCCGGGCAGGGTTTTCCTGACGCCGGCCTACACTCTGGAGGTCAACCAGGCGAACCAGTACAACCCGAGTGTGATTGCCGGGCCGGATGGCATACTGGTCGACAATCCATTGACGCCAGTCAATGAGGCCGCCGACAACCTGCCGGCCAATGCCGATCCGTTTGGCCCGTCGAACCACCCGATTGGCTCACCACGCAGTGACTTCCTCACGCCACTGGTGATCCGCGACAATCCTGCCACACCTGGCCCGGATACCAACTACCTGCACTACACCGGCGCCGATACGGTCGTGCTGGGCGGTACGCCCGGCAATGACATCCTCATTGCAGGCGACTCGGACGACGACACGGTCTATGGCGATGCCGGTAACGACCGGATCGATGGCGGCTACGGCAACGACCAACTCTTCGGCGGTACCGGTGACGACATCATCACCGACATCGGCGGCGACGACGTCATCCACGGCGAGGACGGCAACGACGTCATCCAGGGCGGCAACGGCCTCAACCTGATCCTCGGCCAGGCCGGTCAGGACTTCATCGTCACCGGCGAGGACGCGGCCGATACCAGCGGCGGCCTGGGCAACGACTTCATCCTCGGCAGCAAGGCGAACGAATTCGCGCGCGGCGGCGAAGGTGACGACTGGATCCAGGGCGGATCCGCCGATGGTGTTGCCGGCGACAACTTCGACGCATTCGGCAACGATCCGATCAATGGCAACGATGTGTTCATGGGCGATGGCGGACCGGACAACTTCGACGGGGAGGGCGGTGATGACATCATGATCGGCAGCCCCAGCGAGGCGGACCGTTTCATCGGCTTCTCCGGTTACGACTGGGCGACCTACAAGGACGACCCGGCCGGCGTGACCATCGGCCTCAACTCCAGGCTGCGCTTCTTCGATCAACCGGCGGTACCCGGTTCCACCGCGTCGATCCTTGCCCGGCTGGACCTGGTGGAAGGGCTGTCGGGATCGTCACACGCCGATTTCCTCAGCGGCGACGATTCCACCGCGGCATTGCTCGCTGTGGCAGGCGCCAAGGGCAGCGTGCTCACCAACTTCGACCTCATCAGCGGTCTGCGGGCGTTCGTCGGCGCTGCCGGCAACGGGGTGGATGGCATCGCCGGTACGGCCGACGATAAGTTCGACGCGGGCAACATCGTCCTGGGCGGCGCTGGCAGCGATGTCATCGAAGGCCGTGGCGGCGATGACCTCATCGACGGCGACAAGTGGCTCAACGTACGCATCAGCGTGCGGCAGAACATCGATGGCACCGGCCCGGAAATCGCCACCTTCGACAGCATGACGCCGCTGGTCCCGCTGATGTTGAACGGCACCTATAACCCCGGCCAGCTCCAGATCGTCCGCGAAATCCTGACGGCGACCGGTCCCGACTTCGACACGGCGTTGTTCTCCGGCAATCTGGCGGATTACACCGTGGTCAATAACGCCAACGGCACCTTTACGGTCACCGACAGCGTCGCTGGCAGGGACGGGACTGACACCCTCAGCAATATCGAGCGGTTGCAGTTCGCCGATCAGTCGGTTGTTCTCGGCGGTGTGAACTCGGAGCCAGTCGGTTCGCTGAGGATCGATGATCCCACGCCCTCCGTCGGCCAGACGCTGACCGTCTCGGCGGCCGATATCACCGATGCCGACAACACCGCGACTGGCGGCGCGATCACCAGCCCCATCAGTTACTTCTGGCAGTTCGAAGCACGCCCGGGCTCGGGAGTCTTCGAAGACATCACCTTCTTTGCCGCCGGTGAGGTCGCGCGTGCGGAGGGTACGACTGTCACAGTGGGCACGGAACTCAGAGTCGCACCACCGGCGACCCTTATTGGCGCCGTCCCGGCTGTTCCGCAACTTGTCGTGGCAACCGGACTGGCTCTGCGCGTCAGGGCGGTCTACCAGGACGCCAATGGCGTGCTGGAGGAGGTATTCTCGGCGCCGACCGCACCGATCGCGCCGGCCGGTACCGGCACCGTCAATGTCCTGCCGGTCGGAACGGTGCTGATCAGCGATACGACTCCGACGCCAGGCTCGGCCTTGACCGCCACGGATGCGTTCACCGACGCCAACGGAACCACGACCTCGGTGATTAACCATCAGTGGCAGGCGGGGAGCGGTGCGATCTTTACCGACATCGCCGGTGCTACGGGCACGACCTTCACGCCCGACACGACGCTGTCCGGTCAACAACTGCGGGTCGTCGCGAGTTATACCGATGACCTCGGCACACTTGAGCGAGTCACCTCTGCGGCAACGACAGTGGTCGGTGATGTGTTTGTCGGTACCGCCGGTGCCGACATATGGACCGGCACCGCAGGCGACGATGTGGCCAGCGGAGGTGTTGGCAACGACCTCCTGAACGGCTTGGGCGGCAACGACATCCTCAATGGTGACGCGGGCAATGATGTGCTCATCGGGGGTACAGGTGCCGATACCATGGCTGGCGGTCTTGGCGACGACATCTACGAAGTCACCGACACTGGGGATGTGGTGACCGAGCTCGCCGGTGCTGGCAATGACTCGGTCTGGACCTCGCTCGCGAGCTACACCCTGGGGGCCAACGTCGAGAATCTGTATTTCGGCGGCAGCGGCCACTTTGCGGGCACCGGCAACGCGCTCGACAACACGCTCGTGGGTGGTGCGGGTAACGATGTCCTCATCGGTGGCGCAGGTGCCGACACGATGGCCGGCGGTGTCGGCAGCGACATCTACGAAGTCACCGACCTTGGGGACGTGGTGAACGAGCTCGCCGATGCCGGCAACGACTCGGTGTGGACCTCGCTGGCGAGCTACACCCTGGGTGCCAACGTCGAAAATCTGTATTTCGGCGGCAGCGGCAACTTTGCGGGCACCGGCAACGCGCTCAACAACACGATCGTGGGCGGTGCGGGTAACGACGTCCTCATCGGCAGTGGAGGTAACGACGTCATCATCGGTGGCGCAGGTGCCGACACGATGGCCGGCGGTGTCGACAACGATGTCTACGAAGTCACCGACCTTGGGGACGTGGTGACGGAGCTCGCCGATGGCGGCAGCGACGCGGTCTGGACCTCGCTCGCCAGCTACACCCTGGGTGCCAGCGTCGAGAATCTGTATTTCGGCGGCAGCGGCAACTTTGCGGGCAGCGGCAACGAGCTCAACAACACGATCATGGGCGGTACGGGTAACGACGTCCTCAGTGGTGACGCAGGTAACGATGTCATCATCGGTCACGCAGGTGCCGATACGATGGCCGGCGGTGTTGGCAGCGATATCTACGAAGTCACCGACCCTGGGGACGTGGTGAACGAGCTTGCCGGTGCCGGCAACGACTCGGTGTGGACCTCGCTCGCGAGCTACACCCTGGGTGCCGATGTCGAGAATCTGTTTTTCGGCGGCAGCGGCAATTTCGTGGGCTCCGGCAACGCGTTCTCCAACATGCTCGTGGGTGGTGCGGGTAACGACATTCTCATCGGCGGTGGCGGTAACGACCTGATGAGTGGCGGCGTCGCCGGCAACGATATTTTCGAGTTTGCTGCCGCGGGTTTCGGCAACGATACGATCCTGAACTTCGGCGCCAATGCGGCCGCAGGGCAGGACTTGCTCAATATCGCGGCACTGGGGATCACCAGCGCGACGTTCGCTGCCAACGTGACCATAACGGCTAACGGGGCGGACACGGTGGTCGGGATCGGGGCGGACACGATTCATCTTGTTGGTGTCAGCAGTACGACCGTTGATCAGACGGACTTCATTCTGGCCACTTGAGGTCCTGGTCAGTACCGTCGCAGGAGGGCGGAACAGTAGAGGGGAGGGCAATGGATGCCCTCCCTTTTTCCTTCCATTCAATTGCCCATCAGTTTCGCTTTCAAGAACAGGGGTAGTGATATTTCAGCAGTGCGCTGGTTGATCAAAGACCGCCGAGCGAGGAGGTATCGAGTGTCAGCCGGGGAACTGATCTCCAAACATGGGGTACCCGCCGGCGGAACCCGAGCGCGTTGCCTCGTCCTGAATCACATCCCAGTGTTCGACCATCACGCCATCCTCCAGCCGCAGGATGTCGACCACGACCCAATTCGCAGGCTGACCGATTCCAGTGAAGCGACCGTGCAACATGACGAAGTCGCCTTCAGCTACTGCCAACTGGCATTCGTAACGCATTTCGGGCGATCCTGCGGCGACCAGTTCGAACAGACCCTCGCGACCTGCGGGCACGTGTGCACTGTGCTGGATATAAGAGGGTGACCAGAAGCGCTCGGCTGCAGCCAGATCCTTGCGATTGAACAGGGTTGCGAAGCCTTCGAGGACAATGGCCTTGTTCTCGGCGGGGGTACGTGAAGTCATAGTCTGATCCTGCTTGCAATGTAAAAGATGCGGTCGCAATCAACCGAAAGCCGGTCCTTTTGCAATCATGTCGTTGAACCCATTGACCCAGGCATGCTCGTTCGGGCCAGGATTGGCGCGCATGGCTTCGGCCGGAGCGACGAGGATTTCGTCGGCACCGCTCTCGAACTGTTTCATCGCTTCTGTAATGAACTGGTCGAGGGGAATGGCACGCTCTTCCTCGCTGCTGTCGAGCAACTCGGTGCGTACCCACGGTGGTGCGATCTCGACCAGCCGGACGCCGTGTTCACGCAGCAGGTAGCGCTGTGACAGGGTGTAGGAGTGCAGCGCCGCCTTGGTCGCCGAATACACCGCCGTCACGGCCATTGGCACGAAGCCGAGCACCGAGGAGACGTTGACGATGACCGCATCCGGCCTGGCCTTCAGATGCTCGACCAGCGCCGAGGTCATGCGGATCGGCCCCAGCAGGTTTGTGGTGACGGTCGACAGGGCAAGCTCATCGTCCACCGGACCTTCTGCATGATCGAGCAGCATGATGCCGGCATTGTTGATCAGCACGTTGAGCTCAGGGTAATGGGCGATGAGGTGCTGCGCTGCAGCCTTGATGCTGGCCGTGTCGTTGATGTCGAGCTCGATGGCCGCCATGCCGGGGTTGGCGTCGAGCGTCTGCTGCAGTCGCTCCTTGCGCCGTCCGGAGATGATCACTTGATTGCCGAGCTTGTGGAAAGCTTCGGCCAGCCCTTGGCCGATGCCGGAGCCGCCGCCAGTGATGAAAATGGTATTGCCGGTCATACGCATCACGCTTCTCCTGGGGAGATGAAGTAAGGAAATGCCGCCACGAACGAACCAGTCGAGCGATGTGTCGTGCAGGCAGTGACGCTAAGTTGGCAGCTTCGGCGTGAACGGAGTAGCCACTCTTTTTCGCTATCATTTATGTAAGGTATGCATAGACATTGCTGTGCTGTGCTGTGCTGTGCTGTGCCGACCTGATGCTAGCTTGAAACGCCGCTTCCCTCGCCAACCAGGCTGGCTACGAGATGCTCGATGAGGGCGCGGCCGGCACTGCGGGTTCGCGAGCCGTGGGGGAAGTAGGCATGAACAGGCACGGACTCGGTCTCCCAATCGGTGAGCAGCGCGACCAGTTCACCGCTTTCCAGTTCGCGCCGACACGCCCATGCCGTTGTCGAGGTGATACCCAATCCGGCCGTGGCCGCCGCGACCGCCCCTTCGTTTTCGTCGGTCGAGAAGTGTGCCTCAAGCTGAATCGTCCTGGTCTCGCCATCGCGTTTGAACATCCACCCGCTCGGTACCGTCGAGGCTGGACCTGCGATGATTCGGTGGCATTGCAGGTCCTCAGGTGTAGTCGGCTCCCCAGCGGCGCGCAGGTAGGACGGTGAGGCAAGAATGAACCGGGAGATCGTCATGATTTGACGGCTCGTTGCACGGGAATCCACCAGCCGTCCCAGCCTTATCGCTACATCGATATTTTCCCGCACCAGATCCTGCCAATGGTCGGCGAGCAGGACCTGGATATGCAGGTTGGGATGTATCGCCGCGAACGGCGCCATGCGCGGAATGATTTCCCTTACACCGATGCTCGTAGGCATGCTGATCCGCACGACGCCACGCAGCTCCGCGCCGCCGCGAACGCTTTGCTCTGCTTCTTCCACCGCGGCGAGAATCGGCTCCATTCTCGAGAGAAAATCCGCCCCTGCCTCAGTCGGTACGACGGCACGTGTCGATCTCGCCAGCAACAGGGTGCCGAGATCGGTTTCGAGTTCGGCCACAATCCTGGAAACCTGGGATTGAGAAAGGCCCACTTCGCGTGCCGCCGCCGAAAAGCTGCCCAGTCGTGCCACCCTTGTGAAAAGCCTGTAGGAGAAAAGGTCCTTCATGCGTCAGCTCCATCCGACAGCCAGCATGTACCTTGAGTCCGTTGGCAGAAGCTACGGTGAAACGGGCAGCAGGCTGGCGGATCGCTACTTGGGTGAGTGTTTTTTTGGAGGAGGGGTAGGTAACCGGGGCACTATGACCCCGGTTACCCGTGGTGCAAATCATCATGCAACTTCAGTATGGAAAGGATAGTCCGTGTAACCCGCTTGCGTGCCGCCGAAGAACGACTCGCGGTCGTATGGGTTCAGTGGCCAGCCGTTGCGCAGGCGCTCCGGCAGGTCAGGGTTGGCGATGAAATGGCGGCCGAAAGCGACCAGGTCTGCATCGCCGGCCTCGAGGATCGCGTTGGCCGATTCACCGGAGAAACCGCCTGCCGCGATAAGGGTGCCCTTGTAATGCTGACGGATGAGTTGGGACGCCACCGGATTCTGGTCGCGGCGCTCGTCTTCGATGAGACCCAGGATGCGCGGCTCGATCAGGTGCAGATAGGCAAGGTCCAGCTTGTTCAGTTCGCGTGCGACATAGGTGAACAGGCCAACGGGGTCGCTGTCGGACATATCGCCGAAATTGCCGCTCGGGCCCAGGCGCACCGCCACCCGATTGCTGCCCCAGACGGAAATCACCGCCGCTACCGCTTCCAGCAGGAACCGGCTGCGGTTCTCGAACGAACCGCCGTAGATATCCGTACGTTTGTTGCTGCCGTCCTGGAGGAATTGGTCGAACAGGTAGCCGTTGGCCGAGTGCAGCTCCACGCCGTCGAATCCGGCGGCGATACCGCGTTCGGCCGCGGCGCGGAAGCTTTCCACCAGCCCGTGGATTTCCGCGATGGTCAATTCGCGCGGCGGGCTGCCGGGGGTCCAGCCGGTCTCGGTGAAGGCGAGGCCACCGTGTTCGACGACGGAAGGTGCCACCGGCTGGGCGCCGTTCGGCTGCAAGAGGCTATTGGACTGGCGCCCCGCATGATAGAGCTGCAGAAAGATTTTGCCGCCCTTGGCATGCACAGCGTCGGTCACGAGTTTCCAACCGGCGATCTGGCTGTCGTCATACAAACCGGGAGCGCCGAGGTAGCCATTACCATTGGCTGCGGCGATAGTCGCTTCGCCGATGAGCAGGCCACCGGCGCTGGTACGCTGGGCATAGTACTCGGCCATCAATGGGCCAGGGATGGCACCCGGCTCGGCACGCATACGGGTCAGTGGCGCCAGAACGACGCGATGGGAAATCCGGTATGGGCCGATCTGGATGCTGGTGTGCAGTTTGGACATGACAACGATACCTATCAATGTTGGGATGGGTGCAATCTAGGCGTAAAGTCCGTGGAGAAAAACATCCCGCGATGCCGAACATTTCGGATGGTTTTTCCGTAATCCCGCCCTGTCGGTGGGGCTCTGCCGGAGCAAGCAGAAAAGTGATGGAAAATCTGAGTGGCATCTCGATGTTCGTGCAGGTTGCCGAAACGCGCAGCTTTAGCGAGTCCGCCCGCCAGTTGGGGGTGTCGTCCTCGACCGTGGGCAAAACCATCGCCCGGATGGAGGAGCGCTTGCATGTAAGGCTGTTTCATCGCAGCACACGCAGTATCACGCTGACGGCCGAGGGGACCCTGTTCCTTGAGCGATGCCGCCGTATCCTCAGTGAGGTCACCGCTGCCGAGACCGAGCTGTCAGGCCTGGCTGGCAGTCCACGTGGGCGGCTTCGGGTGGGCTCGCCGCTACTGGGCGACCTGATGATGCCGGCCTTTGAAGGGTTCATGGAGCGGTATCCGGAAGTCGAACTGGATATCGATTTTTGCGACCGCATGGTCGATGTGATCGAGGAGGGGTTCGACGCGGTGATTCGGACCGGCGAGCAAACCGATTCTCGCTTGACTGCGCGCCGTCTCGGTTCCTGCGCACATGTG
Organism: Pseudomonas sp. WT-JTC; assembly: GCF_056711565.1. Lineage (NCBI taxonomy): Bacteria > Pseudomonadati > Pseudomonadota > Gammaproteobacteria > Pseudomonadales > Pseudomonadaceae > Pseudomonas > Pseudomonas sp. WT-JTC. The sequence goes on along the minus strand of NZ_CM160042.1, from coordinate 3,410,938 downwards.
CTGGTGGCGTCGCCGACTTACCTCAAGCGGCATGGTGTACCCGCTTATCCGCGTGAACTGGAGCGCCATGCATGCCTGCAGCACAAATTCCCCGCAACGGGAAAGCTGGAGCGTTGGCCTCTGCGGCTCGAAGCCTCCGAGGCGGAATTGGTGCTGCCCGCCACGATGACTTCGAACACGATCGAACCTCTTGCCTATGCCGCAGTCCGTGGCAGGGGCATCGCCTTTCTACCAACCTTCCTGGTGCGCGACGCGCTGGAAAGCGGCCAGCTGGTCACCGTGCTGGACGATTACATTGACCGCCAGGTCGTCTTCTGGATGCTGTGGCCAGCCAGCCGATATGCCTCGCCCAAGTTGCGAGTTTTCATTGACTACATGAGTGCGCACTTGCGCATCTGATTGCTCACGCCGGCAGCGACCGGCGCACGCCGTCGCGGATTGAGCCTGATATCGCTTACGCCCTTTCGAGCAAGTGCTCCAGGAACAATCCCGCCGCGACCGACAACGCCTCTCGCGACCTTACGCACACGCTGAGTTCGCGGGAGGCCCACGGCTCATCCAGCCTGATTGCCTTCGCACCGTCCATTTTGTAAATCGCCGCGCTCCCCTCGGGCATGATGCCAATGCCCAGGCCGGCCTGAACCATCAGGCATAGCGCGTCGTAGCTGGAGACTTCCATGCGGATTTTCAGCGAACGCCCCAGGTCGTTGGCTGCCTTGATCAACTGAAAGTTGAGATGAGTGCCACTGCGCAATGCAATGTATTCGTGATCCAGGGTTTCGCTGAATTTGACCGAGCGGCGTGTCGCCAGCGGATGCCCAAGGGGCACAAGCAACACCAGGCGATCGGTACGAAACGGGAAAACCTCGATATCGGCACCGTGCGGAAGACGGGTGAAGATGCCAATGTCGGTGCGATTTTCCGACACCGCCTTGGTGATGGCCAGGCTTTGCCTTTCTTCGAGGCTGATGTTGATCAGTGGGTACAGTTCCATGAACGACTTGATCAGGCCCGGGAGGAATTGGGTGATGGCGGAAATATTGGCCAGGACATGCACCGAGCCACGGCGGCCATGGGAGTAGTCACGCATCTGCACGACGATTTCATTGAGGTTGTTCAATGCACTGCGAGCCATGAACAGCAGCGACAGACCGGCGTCGGTCGGGGTGATGCCTTTGTTGGTGCGGTTGAGCAGTTTCGAGTCGAGCAGTTCTTCCAGCTCGCTGAGCCGTTTGCTGACCGCCGCCGCGGCGATGTGTTCGCGTTTGGCGGCGGCAGCAATGGTGCCTTCTTCAACGACGCTGACAAAGAGTCGCAACGAGACCGGATCGAGTTTCATGGGAGGTACCGGTTAGGCCTGAATGGCCAGCATAGTACCTCCTTGGGCATCGGCTCAAAACGCCCCGGACAACAGATGGCCGGCGTTGGGTACTTGCGCCTTGAGGCCAAGGGTTTTCAACATCTGGTAAACGGTGGCGACCGATGCCGACAGCACCGGTTTGTCGAGGCGATCCTGGACAAGCTGGATCGCAGGTAGCGACGGCATTTGCACGCAGCAGGACAACACCACGCCATCGGCCTGGCCGATGCTCAGCCGGTTGGCGTGGGCCAGCAGATTCATCGGGTCCAGACGCCCGACTTCGAGGTTGTCGCAAACCTCCAGGCTGATGGAGTCGACCACTTCGATGCCGGCCGCTTCGATGTAGTCGATGACCTGTTGGGTCAGCGGCTTCATGTACGGCGTGATGATCGAGACTTTCTTGTAGTCGAGCATCTGCAGGCTATCGATCAACGCACCGGCGGAGCTGAGTACCGGGGCGGTCGATTGATTGGAGGCCACGGTTTTACTCAGGCGCTCCTGCGAGACTTTGTGATAGCCCGCGCCTTGGCACATGATCGCCACCAGGCAGGCATAGGCCATGACATCCACTCGCGCATCGCTCAGCTCCAGCGCGCAACGGTCGCTGTCGATGTCCATCTTCTTCAGCTCTTCGGGGCTGACGTGCATCATGCGCATGCGTGATGAGTGAAAGGTAAAGTGCTCTTCGGGAAACAGTTCGTAGCGCGACGTCAGCATGGCCGGGATTTCGGTTTCCATCGTCGTGTTGGAGCTGGGGACGATTTGGCCGATGCGAAAATTTTTCATGGTTTTTTTCCTTTGAACGGTCGGTTCAGTTGCCGCTGGTGAGTTGAACGCCTTTGGTTTCCTGCAGCGTGAACACCATGACGGCGGCGATGACGTAGGAAACGGAGGCAAGGGAAATGGTGGCGGTAAAGCCGATGAGCGGGATCAGTACCGGGACCAGCTTGATGCCGGCGATGGCGCCGACCCGGCCGAAGTTGAAACAGAAACCCGAGGCGGTTGAACGAATGCTGGTCGGGAACAACTCCGAGTACCAGGCGCCGAACCCGCTGAAATAACCGGTGAAGAAGCCCAGCAGTGCCGCCAGCGAACCGAGGGCGATGACGTTCTGGGTGGTGAACAGCAGTTTGCCGTCCGTCAATGGCATCAAGGTCGCCGAGTAGGCAAATACCGGCACCATGATCGCCATGCCGCCAAAAAACACCGCGAACGACAAGCGACGACCGATGCTTTCCGCCAGGTAGCCGTAGGCCAGGTAACCGATGGTGGCGCCGATGCCGATCCAGATGACAAACACCGGGGCCTGATCGATGCGCACGTTCAGAATGCTCTGCAGGTAAGCCGGCATGAACGTGGTGATGATCCAGTAGCCGTACATGCCCAGGACCGAAATGCTCAGGCCCAGCAGGGTCACTTTCAGATACTGCGGACGGAAGATTTCCATCAGCCGGCCCTTGTCGGTGTTAAGGCGCATGAACTCGCGGTTGGCCAGCCACACCGGCGACTCCTTGACGAACAGCCAGATGAACACCAGGGTGAAATAGGCCGGGATCGAGGCGTAGATGAACAAGCTGCGCCAGGATTCAGGGTTGCCGCCATCAAGGAACGTCCAGGCGAAAATCGCTGCCAGCAGACCACCACCCGACCAGCCGGTCTGCATCACCGCAAAGGCCTTGGCGCGACCGGCCGCCGGCCAGATCTCGGACACCAGCGCCGCCGCGGCGGACCACAAGCCACCGACGGCGATACCGACACAGAAGCGGAACACATTGAGCTGCCACAGGCTGTCGGCAAAAGCACAGAGCAAGGTGCCGGTGCCATAGACGAATACCGACAGCATCATGGTTTTCTTGCGGCCGATCTTGTCGGAAATATTGCCGAGGAAGAAACCACCGATACCGGTGGCCAGCAGAAACCAGGCAACCGTGGAGACCACGTCGCCCAGGCCGACGGCGAAGGTCTTGGCAACCGCCAGCAGGACAAAACCGAAGACGGTGGCATCCAGCGCATCAAACAGCCAGGCGGCCCAGGAGCCTCCCAGCGTCACGTAGCGCTGGTTGGCGGTCAGTTGACCGACTCTGTCGACGACAGGAGCTTGCGCCGTGGAAGTGGCAGCCAGGGTTTTCATGGTTCAACCTCGCAGGTTTGCGTTTTTATTCTTGGAGCTCGTGTGCCGAATGGAGATCGGCACACGAGTGGTCATGTGCGACCGATGTTAGGAGAGGTAAAAGCCGTTCGTACATCAGCCATTCACGAGCCTGCCATCGCGGCTGACGATGGCAGTGGGGGAGGAGAAGATCGTTGTGAATAGGGGGAGGGCTGGTTGATTAGAGTGGTCGGTACATTTGGAATAGCTCGCCCAGCTCAAAATAATCGACCGGGCCACCATCCGGACGCCCGTGAGGTCATGGCGACATGTTGCTCCTGCAGGTCCGCCTCGAATTATTCCATGGATGCTGTGAAAGTTCTGAACGTGGCTGCGGCAGAGGTTGGTAGACAAACGACACCGGCCCGGGATCTGGAAACCATCATCACTCACTGAATCAAAGCAGGTATAGGATAACAATGGTAATCAACCAGCCGGCACTGAGGGTGATAGTCAGGTAGGCAACCGCGAGCATCAGAGGGTGAGTCCACATGACACCAAACTCCCATAATCGTTGTTTTTATATTGGTGCCTGGTAAGTTGAGAGCTGCGAAATTCATGAGCTCGTATGAGTAGTGAGGCAATAATTAAGCCATTTGAGTGAAGGGCACTTGGGTGCAAGCCTTGGGCCTGTAATGCTGCGTTCCAGGCTACTTCTTTCAGACGAAAACTGTCCCTGAATCCACCCCCAAAAAATGAGATTCCCCACATACGGGGGTACATTCGTCCGGATGCCACCCAGCGGGATTGAAGTCCCAGGCTGACGTTTTGCCACTGGGGCGGGAGGCGCATGGCAGAACAGGGTCGATAGGAAACCCGGGGCCGATTTAGCAGACGGACAATGTTAAATGGCTGCTATTGTCAACGGCGCTTCATGACAGGCCGCTATCAGCTGAAAGCAGTCTGGCTTTAACTTCAACGGTTGAGCTGCGTTTGGTGAAGCGGGGAATCAAACCTCCATTCATCGACTGCGGTTTTACCACTGTCAAGCCTTGGCGGCGCGTCCTGTGCCTTACATCCGCAGACGCAACGTTTCGAAGAGTTGCCGATCTTCCTTTCTGGCCGAACGGGCATGACGCCGAATGACCTGCAACAGGCAATCGGTAAAGCAGAGTGCCGGGTTGCTCAACGACCCGTTGCGTCGGGTGACGATGCTCAGTTGTCGGGGCTCGAATTGCTCGGTCAGCCCCAGGGACACCACGCGCCCCAGGAATGGCGGGGCTGTGCTCACAATGGACGGCCCCCAGGTGCACATGTCGGCCCGCTCGACCATCATCTGCAAAATGGCCAGCGAATGGGCGCGCACGATTCGGTTCTCATCAATTTGCGCGCCGTGTTTCCAGAACAGTTCCTGCATCAGCCCATCGTGCCCGTCCGGCGCGTAGTTCAGGGTCCAGTTTTCCTCCAGTAACTCGTGGATCGATCGTGCGTGCTGTCGGGCGTGACCCTCGCGGACCAGCACCGAAGTCTGGTAATCGAGCAGGGTTTCGCAAGCGAATTCCTGGGTCGATTGTGCTGGATGCAGCTGGCCGATCGCGAAATCCATGCTGCCGTCGCGCAGCAGCGGCTGGGCAACGGCCATCAGGCTTTCAAACAGCTCCAGCTTGATTTGCGGCATGCGCTCGCGAAAAGCCAACACCACTTCGGGCAGGAAGGTCAGGGCGATCCATGGGGTGATCCCGACGCAGAGCCGGCCCTGGGCCTTGCCACGCATATGGTCGAGCTCGGTCTGCGCATGTTCGAGCTGCTTGATCACCAGCCGCGCGTGGGTCAGCAGGACTTTTCCGTATTCGGTGAAGTGCAGGCCGTTGGGGGTTCGGGTGAACAACGGCAGCTGTTGACTGGTTTCCAGTTCGCGCAACGCTTTGGTCACGGCAGCCTGGGAAATCTCCAGCGAGCGCGCGGCTGCGCGGATGCTGCCGGTTTCGGCGCTGGCAATCAGCGCCTGTAATTGATGCAGTTTCATCTGACCACCTTTGCGACAACCATTGGTTGTCATCATAACCAAACTGCGCCTCCCCAGCCCAGCGCCTGTTCCCTAAGATCGACCCCAACAGCGCTTTCGCTGCTGCTCAGACCCTGTCCAAGGAGAACACCCATGAATGCCGGCCTGGTCCTGCCTGGTATTGCCGCGATGCAAGATGAAATGATCGCGATACGTCACAGCATTCACGCGCACCCTGAACTGGGTTTTGAAGAGTTCGCCACCAGCGAGCGGGTTGCGCAGTGTTTGACCCGATGGGGTTATGAGGTCAGCACCGGCGTGGGCAAGACCGGGGTCGTTGCCACCCTGAAAAATGGCGAGGGGCGATCCATCGGTTTGCGCGCCGACATGGATGCGTTGCCGATACAGGAAGCCACCGGCTTGCCCTATGCCAGCGGGATCGACGGTGTCATGCATGCCTGCGGTCACGACGGTCATACGGCAATCCTGCTGGCAGCAGGTCAGTATCTGGCCCGGACACGGGCGTTCAAGGGCACGCTGCACCTGATTTTCCAACCGGCGGAAGAAGGGCTGGGCGGTGCCAGGAAAATGCTCGAGGAAGGGTTGCTCGAACGGTTCCCGTGTGACGCGATCTTCGCCATGCATAACGTGCCGGGCTATCCCGTCGGGCATTTGGGCTTTTACAGCGGGCCGTTCATGGCGTCTGCCGACACGGTGAACATCAGAATCATCGGCAATGGTGGTCATGGTGCGGTGCCGCACAAAGCCGTCGACCCCGTGGTGGTTTGTGCCTCGATCGTGATGGCCCTGCAAAGCATCGTTTCGCGCAATGTCAATCCGCAGGAGATGGCAATTATCACGGTGGGCTCCCTGCATGCCGGAAGCGCCTCGAATGTCATCCCGTCCTGTGCCGACATGAGCCTGAGCGTGCGCGCCCTGACCCCCGAGATTCGCCACTTGCTGGAGGTTCGAATCACTGAGCTGGTCAAGGGCCAGGCCGCGAGTTTTGGTGCCCAGGCCCACATCGATTATCAGCATTGCCATCCGGTGTTGATCAACGATCCCGAACACACTGCATTTGCCCGTGAAGTCGCCCGTGACTGGCTGGGGGAGGAGCACCTGATTGATGACTTGCGGCCGTTCACGGCCAGTGAGGACTTTGCCTTTGTCCTGGAAAAATGCCCCGGCAGTTATCTGGTGATCGGCAACGGTGAGGGAGAGGGCGGGTGCCTGTTGCACAATCCCGGCTACGACTTCAACGATGGCTGCCTGCCGGTGGGCGCGAGCTACTGGGTCAAGTTGGTCGAGCGTTTTCTGTGTTGATACGGCGCTTTTTTGCGCGTCATTCTGGTAAAAAATCTGCGGCCTGAAGAGGAATAAAAATGAACAAGATGATTGCAGCCGTTTCCCTGGTGTTCCTGACAGCATCGAGCCTGGCCGGTGCAGCTGACTGGTCTGGCAAAGTGTTGAAGCTGGGGGTGGACCCGACGTACCCACCACTGGAATACAAGAATCAGGATGGCACGCTGACCGGCTTCGGGGTCGACATCGCCGAGGCGCTCTGCGCCGAACTGAAAGCGCGATGCGTCTGGGTGGAAAGCAGCTGGGACGGGATGATCCCGGCGCTGCTGGCGCGCAAGTTCGATGCGGTGGCGTCTTCAATGACCATCACCCCCAAACGTCTGGAGCAGATTGCATTCACCGACAAGGTGTCCAATGCACCGGCACGGTTAGTGGCTAAACGCGGATCGGGATTACAGCCGACCCTCGAATCGCTCAAGGGCAAGCGCATTGGTGTGGAGCAGGGCTCGACCCAGGAGTCCTACGCCAAAGCGGTATGGGGTTCCAAAGGTGTAGACGTTCTTTCCTATCAAAATCAGGATCAGGTGTACGCCGATCTGGTAGTGGGGCGACTGGATGCTTCGTTGCAGGGTTCCATTCAAGCCAGCTACGGCTTCTTGAAAACAGCGGAGGGCCAAGACTATGAGTTTGCCGGTGCCACCCTGGATGATCCGGGCTTCTTCGGCGTGGGTGATGGCCTCGGTCTGCGCAAGAACGATGTCGCCTTGCGCGAAGACTTGAACAAAGCCCTGGCAACCATTCTCGCCAACGGGACCTACGCACGGATCAACAACAAGTACTTCGATTTTGACGTCTATGGCGCCAAGTAACCCACGGCTGATTCGTTGAGCAGGGCGCTCGATCGAGCGCTCTATTGCCCCCTTCACATCACCCTGGGGAGGAAAAGGGAGGGGCCTGCTTGCCGGAAGTCGATGTATGGCAACCGCCGGCAAGCTGGTTTCAGCAGATCTACCGGTTACATGCCGAGCAGCCGCTCGACGATCCGCTCGGCCGCCGCTTCCGGCGACTCGCGCTGTGTGTCGATATGGATGTCCGGCGCCACCGGTGGCTCGTAGGGTGAGTCGATGCCGGTGAAATTCTTCAGCTCGCCGCGCCGGGCCTTCTGGTAGAGGCCCTTCGGATCGCGCTGTTCGGCCACCGCCAGCGGCGCGTCGATGAAGATCTCCAGAAAGTTGTCTTCTCCGGCCAAGCCGCGCGCCATGTCGCGCTCGGCGCGGAATGGCGAGATAAACGAGACGAGGGTGACAAGCCCTGCATCCAGCATCAGCTTCGCGACCTCGGCGACGCGGCGGATATTTTCCACCCGGTCGGCCTCGGTGAAGCCCAGGTCGCGGTTCAGGCCGTGGCGCACGTTGTCGCCGTCGAGCAGGTAGGTGTGCCGGCCAAGGGTGTGCAGCTTGCGTTCCACCAGGTTGGCGATGGTCGACTTGCCGGCTCCGGACAGCCCGGTGAACCAAAGCACACGGGGTGTCTGGCCCTTGAGTGCGGCGTGCGCCTCGCGGTTCACATCGATGGCCTGCCAGTGCACGTTCTGCGCACGGCGCAGGGCGAAGTGCAACATGCCGGCGCCTACCGTACGGTTGTTCAGCCGGTCGATGATGATGAAGCCACCGGTGTCGCGGTTATCCGCATAGGCATCGAAGGCGATGGAGCGGTCCAGGTTGAGGTTGCACACGCCGATTTCATTCAGGTCCAGGGTGCGTGCCGCCAGGTGCTCGAGGCTGTTCACGTCGACCCGATGCTTGAGGTTGGCGCAGCTCATGCCAACCGTACGGCTGCCGATCTTCATCAGGTACGGGCGGCCGGGGAGCATGGCTTCCTCGTCCATCCACACCAGGGTCGCCTCGAATTGGTCGGCCACCGCTGGTGGTGCGTCGGCGAGGGCGATCAAGTCGCCGCGGCTGATGTCGATCTCGTCTTCCAGGGTCAAGGTCACCGCCTGGCCGCAGAAGGCTTGTTCCTGCTCGCCGCCGGCGCCGAGGATGCCGGTCACGACGCTCTGCTGGCCGGACGGCAGCACGCGGATGCGCTCGCCTACACGAACGCTGCCGGCAGCGATGTTGCCGCTGTAGCCGCGGAAGTCGAGGTTCGGCCGGTTGACCCATTGCACCGGCAGGCGGAACGCCGCCTTGCTCTGTTGCGAAGCTTGCAGTGGTACGTTTTCCAGGTACTGCAGCAGGGTCGGTCCCTTGTACCACGGGGTATTCGGGCTGGCTTCGAGCATGTTGTCGCCGCGCAGGGCAGACAACGGGATGCACTGGATGTCGGTGAGGCCGATCTGTTCGGCGAAAGCGCGATAGTCGGCCTCGATGCGCTCGAAGACTTCCTGCGAGTAGTGCATCAGGTCGAGCTTGTTCACCGCCAGCACCACCTTGCGGATGCCCAGCAGGGACACCAGGTAGCTGTGCCGGCGGGTCTGCACCAGCATGCCTTGGCGCGCGTCGATGAGGATCACCGCGAGGTCGGCGGTGGAGGCGCCGGTCACCATGTTGCGGGTGTACTGCTCATGGCCGGGGGTGTCGGCGACGATGAACTTGCGCTTATCGGTGGCGAAGAAACGGTAGGCCACGTCGATGGTGATGCCCTGTTCGCGTTCGGCGGCGAGGCCGTCCACCAGCAGGGCGAAGTCGAGCTCGTCGCCCTGTGTGCCGAGCTTCTTCGAGTCAGCTTCGAGCTGGCCAAGCTGGTCCTCGAACAACACCTTGGATTCATAGAGCAGACGGCCGATCAGCGTGCTCTTGCCGTCGTCGACGCTACCGCAGGTGATAAAGCGCAGCAGTTGTTTGTTCTGCTGTTGCTCCAGATAAGGCTTCAGGTCGTCGGTTAGCGGTTCACAAATGACGTTCATCAGAAATACCCCTCTTGCTTCTTCTTCTCCATGGAACCGGCCGAGTCGCTGTCGATCAGCCGACCCTGGCGTTCCGAGGTTCGACTCGCGAGCATCTCGCGGATGATCGCCGGCAGGCTGTCGGCGTCGCTTTCGATTGCGCCAGTAAGCGGGTAGCAGCCGAGTGTGCGAAAGCGCACCTTGCGCATCTCTGGCGTTTCACCCGCCAGCAGCGGCATGCGCTCGTCGTCGACCATGATCAGCGTGCCGTCGCGGCGCACCACCGGGCGCTCCTGGGCCAAATACAGCGGCACGATGGGAATCTGTTCGAGGTAGATGTATTGCCAGATGTCCAGCTCGGTCCAGTTCGACAGCGGGAACACCCGCAGGCTCTCGCCTTTGCGTTTGCGCGTGTTGTACAGCCGCCAAAGTTCCGGGCGCTGCTGCTTGGGATCCCAGCGGTGTTGCTCGGAGCGGATCGAAAACACCCGCTCCTTGGCCCGCGACTTCTCCTCGTCGCGGCGGGCGCCACCGAAGGCGGCATCGAAGCCAAAGTGGTCGAGTGCCTGTTTCAGGCCTTGGGTTTTCCACACATCGGTGTGCAGTGCCGAGCCGTGATCGAACGGGTTGATGTTCTTTTCCACGCCTTCGGGATTGACGTGTACCAACAGATCCAGGCCCAGGCGTTGAACGGTCTGGTCACGGAAGTCGATCATCTCGCGGAACTTCCAGGTGGTGTCCACGTGCAGCAGGGGAAAGGGCGGCTTTCCGGGGGCGAAGGCCTTCATCGCCAAGTGCAGCATGACCGCACTGTCCTTGCCGATGGAGTAGAGCATCACCGGGTTCTCACACTCGGCAACCACCTCACGGATGATCTGGATGCTTTCCGCTTCCAGCCATTGCAAATGAGTCAACATCGAATACCTCCTCGTGTTCTGCCGGGTTCCTCCCCGGCGTGGCATCACGGTAGGTAATGCGCCATCGCCGATTCTTCGTCTGACTGGACGAGAAGACTGCCGGGCGATTCATGCGCTGGCCGCCGCATGAGCCGGGGCATGGCGTCGATGCGGCGACCTTAGTCCGCTCGGACGAAGAATCGGAATCGGTGTTCTCTCTAAGGTCTGCGCAGGCCCACAGAGGAGACCGACATGGCCACAGAAAAAATCGAACAGGAGGTGATCAGCGGCGAGAGCTGGAACCTCTTCTGCGAACAGCTGCGCCGCAGCGGCGAGCAGATTCTGCGCCCGGAAGCCCCGGCCGACGCGCAGACCCGCGCCGAAGGCTTCCGCTATCTGACCCGACTGCTGCGCATCGCCCTGGAGATGCACCTGGAGTTCGCCGACCCGGACTTCCCCGGCTTCATCACTCCGTCCCACGAAACGGCGAAGATCGGTGCGGACAACCCGGACAACCTGTACCGCTACGCGCGCCTCAACGGCGAACACCGCTATCGCGTCAGCGGCAATCGTGGCAGCGTCTTCTACCTCAGCTTCGGCACCCAGAAGGGCGGCTACGAGAGTGACGGCAAGATGATCCAGACTGGCTTCGTCGATGCCCCACAGCTGCAACTGGATGCCGACGGCAATTTCGAGATCATCCTCAGTCAGCACCCGCCGGCTTCCGGCAACTGGCTGCGCATGGAGCCGCAGAGCAACGCACTGATCGTTCGCCAGACGTTCCTCGACCGTGCCAGCGAACAGCCGGCACCGCTGCGCATTGAACGCCTGGATGCCGGCGAGACTCCCGAGCCGCTTGACCCGCTGCGCCTGCAGCAGGGCCTGCAACGCGCCGCCGGCTTTGTCGAGGGCACTGCGCGGCTGTTCGCCGACTGGGCGCAGGGCTACCAGCAACATGCCAATCAGCTGCCGCCGGCGGACCAGGCGGTGTGCCAGGCGGTGGGCGGTGATCCGAACATCTTCTACTACCACTCCTACTGGGCGCTGGCAGACGACGAAGCGCTTCTGATCGAGGTCGATCAGGTGCCGCAGTGCGATTTCTGGAACCTGCAGATCAACAACTACTGGATGGAGTCGCTGGACTACCGCTTCCACCGCATCTGTCTGAACAAGCACTCGGCGCGCCTCGACGAGCGGGGCGGAGTGCGAATGGTGCTTAGTGCCCGCGACCCTGACCTGCCGAACTGGCTGGAAACCGCCGGCCACCCCCACGGCACCCTCTGCCTGCGCTGGGTCGGCGCGAAGCAACCGGTGCACCCGACGACCCGCGTGGTCAAGCTGACCGACCTGAAGGAACTCACCCGATGAACGAATTCGCACCTGACAGCCTGCTGGCCGAAGCCAGTGCCCGTACCGGCGGCCTCGACGACTTCGGCCCCGGCGATTTTCGCGAAGCCCTGGCCGTGCTGGCCGACGCGCTGCGCGATGAAGCTCGCCTGTCCGGACAGGGCCGTGCCGTGCTGCGCGAAAAACTGCTGGCACAGCTGGCCAACCGGTTGGTGATCGAGGATTACTGCAGGCGCCATCCGGAAATCCTCGAACAGGAAATCGACGACCCGCTGGTCATCGTCGGCCTGCCGCGCACCGGCACCACGCTGTTGCAGCGCACGCTGGCGGTGGACCCGCAGTTCAGCAAGGCGCAGTGGTGGGAGACCCGCTATCCGGCACCGCTGCCTGGCGAGGCAGTGGAACAGCCGGGCCTGCGCATCGAGCGCGCGCGCGCCGAAGTCGCCGGGATGATCGGGTTCCTGCCGCAACTGCTCGCCATCCACCCGCTGGACGCGGAGCAGCCGGACGAGGAATTCATGCTGATGGAGCATTCCTTCCTCTGTGCGATGGATTCCTACGTCGACGTGCCGACCTATACCGACTGGCTCGACCGCCAGGACCAGACCCAGGTCTACCGGTACCTGAAAAAGACCCTGCAGTTTCTCCAGTGGCAGCAGGCCCGCCGCGGCATCGCCCCCGGCCGCCGTTGGCTGCTCAAGAGCCCGCAGCACCTGCACACCCTGGAGCTGCTGTTCGAGGTGTTCCCCCGTGCGCAGGTGGTCCTCACCCACCGCGAACCGGGCAAGACCATCCCCTCGCTGGCGAGTTTCATCCATACCCTCTGGCAGCTCTACAGCGACCACGCCGATCCGGCCCGTGTCGGCGAACAGTGGAACAGCCGCATGGCCCGTGCGCTGAAGCACTCCATGACGGTGCGAGAAGGTTTGCCTGCCGGGCGCTTCCTCGACGTGCGTTTCGAGGACACGGTGGCCGATCCGTTTGGCGTGGTGGAACGCATCTACCGCTTCACCGCAATGGAGCTGAGCGACGAGGTACGCGATTCGATGCGTCGCTGGCTCGCCGACAACGGCCGCGAGAAGCGCGCCCGGCACAGCTACAACGCGGAACTCTTCGGCCTCGACGCTGCACGCCTGGAGCGCGACTACGCCGAATACCGCGCGCGGCATATCCAGGCATAACCGTTGCCACCGCCGTCATTTACAGGGGCCTGCAAGCTGGCTCCTGCATAAAACAAGCCCTGATAACAACAAGAGGATTTTCCCATGCTGCTCAAAGACAAGGTCGTGATGGTTTCCGGAATCGGACCGGGTATGGGTATCAAGCTCGCCCTGGAAGCCGCCCGCGAAGGTGCGCGTGCCGTGGCCATTTGCGCGCGCAGCGAGGCGCGGCTGGTAGAGGCCGAGCAACGCATCCGTGCCTTCGCCCCTGGCTGCGAGGTCCTGCGCATGCCCACCGACGTCACCGAACCCGCCGCCTGTGCGGAATTCGCCCAAGCCACCGCCGAGCGCTTCGGCCGTATCGACGCGCTGATCAACAGCGCGTTTTCCCACGGCGGATTCCAGGCCGTGGAGGCGGGTGACAACGACCCGCTGCGCGAGGCGCTGGAGGTCAATCTGATCGGCTCGCTGAACATGAGCCGTGCGGTGCTGCCGCAGATGAAGGAGCAGGGGGCCGGTGCCATTGTCATGGTCAGTACCCTTGGTGTTCGCAAGCCCTATTTGGGTGGCGCTGCCTATTGCGCATCGAAAAGCGCATTGGCTGCGTCCGTGCGCTATCTCGCCACGGAGCAGGCTGTCCACGGCATACGTGTCAACGCTGTGGCCTGTGGCTGGATGTGGGGTGAGCCGGTGCAGGCAGTGGTACGCCAGACCGCTGACGCGCGCGGTGTCGGCGAAGAGCAGGTGCGCGCCGAGTTCAGCGCCGGCATCCCGGGTGGGCGCATGCCCGGTGACGAGGAATGCGCCCGCGCCGCACTTTTTCTCGCCTCGGACTACGCCAGCGCGGTGAATGGCGCACAACTCGACGCGAACGGCGGCGAAATCATGTACTGAACCTCCACTGGCGCTAAAGGGTGTGATCGCGGACCCGCTGGAGGGCCCGCGATCGCATGCACCTAACCGCGTGCCGCAAACAACGCCTCAGCCTGCACCTTGACTGCCAGCGCGACGGCGTCGAAGCCCTGCTTCACCCAGGGGCCGTGCATCTCCATTACCTGGTCGGCGGTGGGGCCGAGGAACTGATCGGTGGTGTGATAGCGGCAACTCGCCGGGCCAGTGCTCTCGATGATCTGTTCGCGGCGGGCAGCATCGGGATTGTCGACGCTGGAATGCATTTCCCAGGCGAGCAGGCGCGGCGGATCGAACTCGGCCAGGTGCTCGACCACATGCAGCAGTTCACCGGGCCGGGCCGGGTTGGGCAGGAACAGGTTCACCGGTTCGCCGAGGCGCAGGCTCGACTCGACTTTGACGGTATAGGGGTTCCACTGCGGATAGCTGGCCAGATCGACCAGCACCGACCACACCCATTCGGCGGGGGCGGCGATTTCCACGGTCAGCGAGCGGACCAGATTCTTTTCTGCGGACATGGGATTGCTCCGGGATGGCTCCGCGCCGCACCGTGCGGCGGGATCATCCGGATACTCGACGCATTTGCCACTGCGCTCCTCGTCCAGTCGGACGAAGAACCGGAGATTGCGCACTCCCTAAGGTAGCCGACAGGTAAATAGAGGAGACCGACATGGCCACAGACTGGATCGATCATTGCGCCTTCAACGGCGACGCGGATGGCCTTTGTGCCCTACAGCAACTGCGCTTGGCCGGGGAACTGAGCGACTGTGTACGGCTGATCAGCGGGGTCAAGCGCGACATCGACCTGCTGCGCCGCGTACTGGCCGGCCGTGGCGAGAGGGTCACGGTACTGGATATCTCCCACAGCCAGAACCGGGACGATACCCAGCGGCTGCTCGAAGGGGGCGCCCGGTTGCGCTACTTCGATCACCATCATGCCGGCGAGGTGCCGCAGCACCCGGCGTTCGAGTCGTACATCGATACCGCCGCCAACGTCTGTACCAGCATCCTGGTCGACCGCTACCTGCAAGGCCGCCATTACCGCTGGGCGGTGGCGGCGGCCTTCGGCGACGGCATGGCTGGCCCGGCGCGGGCCCTGGCCGAACGTCACGGCCTGGCTGCCGGTGAGGTGGCGGCGCTCGAGGAACTGGGCCTGCTGCTCAATTACAACGCCTATGGCGACAGCCTGGCCGACCTGCATTTCGACCCCGTGGCGCTGGCTGCCGAGCTGTTGCCCTACAGTGATCCGCTGGAGTTCGCGCTGCACAGTCCCAGCTTCATCAGGCTGCGTGCCGGCTACGCAGAAGACATGGTCGCGGCTCAGGGGCAGCAACCCTGGCGCGAAGGTCCTGGGGCACTGCTTTACCGCTTGCCCGCCGAAGCCTGGTCGCGGCGGGTCAGCGGCGTACTGGCCAACCAGTTGGCCGTCGCAGAGCCGTCCAGAGTGATCGGGCTGCTCAGCCCCAAGGCTGGCGGCTGGAGTTTCAGCTTGCGGGTTCCGGCCGGAACCGGGATCCCGGCTGACGAATTCTGTCGCGGCTTCGCGACAGGCGGCGGACGTGCTCGCGCGGCCGGAATCAATCACCTCGACGACGACGGGCTGGATCAGCTGGCCGACAGGCTGTTGTCGGGATACCCCAGGGCGGTTGCCCAACAGGAAACGCAACGATGAAGCGACTGGATGGAAAAGTGGCATTGATCACCGGCGGCGCACGAGGACAAGGTGCGGTGGAAGCGCGTTTATTTGTCGAGCAGGGCGCGCGCGTGGTGATCGCCGACCTGCTGGAAGAGGATGGCCAGCGGCTGGCCGACGAACTGGGCGAGGCGGCGTCGTTCCAGCGGCTGGACGTCACCTGCGCCGAACAGTGGGACTTGGCGGTGCGTGCGGTGCAGGAGCGTTTCGGCAAGCTGGACGTGCTGGTCAACAATGCCGGCATTCTGGTGCTGTCGCCGCTGGAGGAGTGTTCCCTCGACACTTATCGCCAAGTCATCGAAGTGAACCAGGTGGGCTGCTGGCTGGGCATGAAGTCGGTGCTTCCCGCGCTGAAGCGTGCCGGTGGCGGCTCGATCGTGAATGTATCTTCGACCGCCGGGATGGAGGGCGTTGCCGGTGGCACCGCTTATGTCGCCAGCAAGTTCGCCGTACGCGGCATGACCAAGGCCGCCGCGCTGGAGCTGGGTCGCCATGGCATCCGGGTCAACTCGGTGCACCCGGGCGGCATTGACACCGCCATGGCCCGGCCTCCGGAGCTGGCCGACTTCGACGCCTCGTCGACCTATGGCGGCCTGCCGATCCCGCGCATTGGCAGGCCGGACGAGGTTGCCCGGTTGGTGCTGTTCCTCGCCTCTGACGAATCCAGCTACTGCACCGGATCGGAGTTCATTGTGGACGGCGGCATGCTGGCGGGCTCCACTTTCGGCACCGATAGCGATACTCCCGGGCTATGCCAGTGACGCCACGCTGTTGAGCAGGGTCTTGATCAGATGTGCCTGGCGCGTGACCCCCGTCTTGGCGAACACACCACGCAGGTGCGCGCGCACGGTGTTGCGCGAGACGCCGAGGGCCTCGGCGGTTTCGTCGAGCGTCAGGCCGTCCATTATCAGCATCGCCACCTCGGTTTCCGTGCGGGTCATCTGGAACAGGCTGCGCAACAGCTTGCGCGAAGCCTGCGGCGAATCGGCGGGGTCGCGGATGAATACCGCCACGGCCGGCCGCTGAGCGCCGCCCTGGCACTCGTGGTTGAGGGCGATGGGGCGCAGCAGGACGTTCAGCGGCAGGTTCCCGCTGGGCCGCGAAAGGGTCAGGACCTCGATCTCATCGTCGAGGCCGTGCTGGTGGAGCTGCAACATCTTCTGGATGGTTTGCTGCAAGCTACGGCTTTCGTGATTGGCGAACGCGCAGAGTTTCTCCTGCCGGCATTCCAGGCCGTCACGCGCGTCGAACAGGCGTTGCGCCGCGGGGTTGCAGCGCATCATTCGTCCGGTTTCGTCGAGAATCGCCGTGCCCACCAGCAGCCGGTCGATGATCGTGGCGTAAAGCCGGCGCTCCGACTCGAGTTGGTCCACGGCGGAATGCAGGTCCACGGCCTGCTGCAGGTGCGGGAGCAGCAGGTGTATCAGCGCGATCAAGCTGTCATCGAAATCCTCCCCGGCATGGTTGCGGCAGGCGAAAAGCGCGCAGTGCATACCGGCGGTGGTGCGCATGTTGGACACCAGTACATAGCGCAGGTCGAGCGGTTGCAGGTAGTTGCGATAGAAGTCGTGCGCCAGCCAGTCGGTGGTGCCCATTACCTGGTCGGCGCTGGCGACCTGTTCGACCGGCCAGTTGAGGAACGGGCAGATCGAGTAGTACTGCTCGCTGTAGGAGGGTTCGCCCGGCAGCAGGGGACCATGCACCGAGGCGTTGACTATCAGCCCGGGCCGCTCATGGGCGGGGTTGCGCAGCACCAGGGTGAAGAAGCTGGCGGCGAAGCGCTGGCGCAGGGCTTCCAGCAGGCTGGCCCAGGGCGTGCTTTCCAGAGGGCCGCGATAGACCTGGTCGAGCAGTTCGCTCAACTCGGCGGCATTGATTCCGGCGCGGGCGCAAAGGTCTTGGCCGGGGGGCATGGAAGAGGTCATGCACAAGTCACTCTTTATTGTTGTTGCACGAAAGTAGAGGCAACAAAGGGGAGGCGAATCGTCCATTCGGCTTAGGTGAAGTCGGGGCTATGCCAAGATCAGAGGACTCACTCGCCTACAAGGTAATGCTTTGTTTTTAATGGATTTATTATGTGATTCGGTCAAGGTGACTCACTTGATGACATCGAGGAGGAGCACGAAAGGCTGTTCAAGCGACCGCAGACTGAAGAACTCTCGGTGTTCTACATAAAAACTCCCGTCGAGATGTGTACATGCACTTTTTTAAAGCGCCATGCATAGCAACGCGCACCAGACGGAAGCGGCACAAAGGACTTTCGCCTCCATTAGCTCAATCGTCCCGATTTGCACCCTTGGCAATTGGCTTTCTTGGGAAGTCTGCTTACCCCCACTGAAACTCGTCTGGATCGCAGTCGCGGTGACAGTCATCTCCAGCTCGGGAGCCTGGACTTGCACAGTGAATGAAGTCTCTCTGCTGTCGACTGGCACAAAGGCTGCAAGGCTCACATCAGATTCACCTGTAACGAACTCCTCAGGGCAGCCCCCTCGGTCAACGACGATCGATTGGCCGGACAGGACATGGGGGACATTGGTGCATCAGGCAGGGAAGTCTGGTTTTATCGCTGCAAAAGAACAGGCAAAGGCGCCTGGAACCGAAGGGTTTCAGGCGTTTTTTTTTGCTTTTTTAACCGTAATGGGTTTCGGGGGCGTGTATGAAAACAGCCGCACAATTGCTGAAACTGAAGGTCAAGCAAAACCAGCAGGTGCATAGCATTGCACCTGATCAGATGGTGTTTGAAGCGCTGAAGATGATGGCTGAAAAGAATGTGGGGGCTCTACCCGTGATAGAAGAAGGGCGGGTGGTTGGCGTTATCAGCGAACGCGACTATGCGCGCAAGGTCGTTCTGCAGGGTCGTTCTTCGGTCGGTACGCCGGTCAGGGCCATCATGAGCGCGCCCGTCGTGACGGCAGACAGTCGGCAGAGCATCGAGCGTTGCACGGTGGTCATGACCGACAGTCATCTGCGCCACTTACCGGTGGTGGAAGGTGATCAACTGATCGGCCTCTTGTCGATTGGTGATCTGGTGAAAGAAGCCATCGTCGAGCAGGCCGACCTGATCCGGCAACTGGAACACTATATCCGTGGGCATTGAAGCGACCAGGGGTAGGGCGGATGCAGGGTTCACAGGCACATCAAGTTTTCCAATGTGCTGCCCGATACCGTGCACCCTGTTAACGCCATGCAAAGCAGCGCCGTTTGATCGTCCCTTGGCAATACGAACGATCTGTTCTGCCTGTCGGCCGCCCCATGCCGCAGTCAGAAATACTTGAGCCAGCCGATATCGCGACGACGGGCCTTCAGTGCGGCGAACCAGCGCACGGGTAGATACAGCGATGTGGCCAGGATCAACGCCGTCAGCCACACGGCCCAAATGCCGTCGAAACCGAAATGGTTACCCTGGTTCAAACCGAACAGTGCAACGCCGATCAGATACAGCACTTTCAGCACGTAAAGGTGAAGCAGATAGAAGAACATTGGTGCCGCTCCAAATACCGCCAGGGTGCTGATCCCCTTGCGTTGCGGAGCGCGCTCAAAGCCGAGAAGCAGTAGCAGCCCCACCCCCAGAGTCAGGGCAAGGAACAGCAGGGAGGGCGGATATTTTGTGATGTTGAAAAAGCTCATCAAGCTTTGAATGGTGCTTTCGTAGGCCACCCAAGGGGCTTCGCCATAACCATTGGCCAGGCGCAATGCCAGGAAGCCTGCCAATGCTGCAATGCCTGCCAGTAACAGGTTGCGTTGACGCGCGGTGACGCAGGCCGAGCGAGCAAACCAGGGGCCGATGCAGTAACCCAGGGCGATCACCCCGATCCAGGGCAGAACCGGGTAGGAGGTTCGCAACCTGAGCCCTTCGGATACGTCGATCCAGCCGCGATCATGGAGAACCGCCCAAGGCACGTGCATCGTTGTACCGACCGGGAAGTGCAGACCATCGAGCAGGTTGTGCCCGGCGACGATGAGCACGCCCAGGGCGAACAGGATTGGCCTTGGCAACCAGACCAGTATGGCAAGGGCAATCATGCTGACGCCGATGGCCCAGATCACCTGCATGTAAATCACAGTGGGCGGGAACTGGAATGTCCAGGCGAAATTCACCAAGGTGAACTCCAGCAGTACCAGGAACAGGCCGCGCTTGAACAGGAAGGCGGAAATGCCGCTCTTGCCCTGGTGTTTTTCGCCGTACAGGTAAGCAGACAGTCCAGTGAGAAGGACGAACACGGGGGCACACAGATGAGCGAGTGTCCGGCTGAAAAACAATGCCGGTTCGGTTGTCTCGATCCCCATCGGGTCAGCTACCTGGCGATGCAGGAAGAACGTCTCTCGCACGTGGTCCAGGAGCATGAATATGATCACGAGTCCCCTGAGGGCATCGATGGACAACAGACGTTGGTTCAGGCGCGTAGCGGGCGGAATGTGAACAGATATCGTCATCGGAAATCGCAGGCTGGGAGTGAATTGCTCTGCCAGACAACGCTGACAGCTATATATTGTAATCATATAACGTAACTACATGGTCTGTCCCGTTGCCTTTCGAATGTCGTTCCTTCGGGCCAATGAGGCCCGGCTGAACCTTGTGTTCTGATGCAGCAAGCCGGTCAAAAAACTACCTGTTTGAAAAGCCCCAGGTATTCGAGCGCGGGCGTGCATTGTGGCTGCTGTGTTGCAAGTGAAGAGGCACTGACTCCGTTCGTCCCGGGTCGTCGTGCCCATTGAATGCCTCCAGGCCCCGGGCGCAGGGAGGCGATGGCCTTATTCTTGAGCGTTCGGCTTCGCGCTTCAGCTTCATCGATCTGCATCCATGTGCTGACGAAGAACAGCGGGAAAAACCAGCGCCAACCCCTGCGAATCCAGGGTTTTCAACAAGTTCGTGGTTCGGTTGTCTCCCATAGGGAGGCAGCATCTTTTCGTTCAGCGTGACGAAGGCGATGTTAAATTATGTGAATTGGAAAAAATACTTCACATAATCCGTTCATTGGTGGATTATCTCCCCAGCCGGTATGACAACCTGATAACACGACAACAACAGGACTGCCTTGATGCTCGATGAGATTGCGACTCACGTCCTGTACGACAGCGCCACAGGTGCTGATCCTGTCTGCCGACGCCCTATCTACAACGCGGCCAACGTCTGCGCCTTGCAGGTATTGAAGCAGTCGCTGCTTTTCCTCTGGAGTACCCCATGAATAACAAGAATGTCGGTGTAGTCGGTCTGGGCGCGATGGGGCTGGGCATTGCCCGCTCGTTGTTGCGCAACGGTTTCAATGTGCATGCCTGTGATGTACGCACTGCCGTAACAGAGCAGTTCGCCGGGGAGGGCGGTGTGGCTTGCCTGTCACCGTCGCACATGGCCGCCGAGTGTGACGTGATCATTACCGTGGTGGTCAATGCCGAGCAGACCGAGACCGTTTTGTTTGGTGAGGGCGGGGCCGTGGCCTGCCTGCGGCCGGGCAGCCTGGTGATCGGCTGCGCCACAGTCGCTCCGACCTACGCCGTGGACCTGGGCCAGCGCCTGGCCGCGCTGGGTTTGCTCTATCTGGATGCACCGATTTCCGGTGGCGCCGCCAAGGCTGCCGCTGGCGAGATGACCATGATGACCTCGGGCCCGGCCGACGCCTATGCCAAGGCCGAGTCGATCCTGGCGGGTATGGCCGGCAAGGTGTATCGCCTGGGCGACGTCCATGGCCTGGGTTCGAAGGTCAAGATCATCAACCAGCTTCTGGCCGGGGTGCATATTGCCGCGTCTGCCGAAGCCATGGCGCTGGGCCTGCGTGAAGGGGTCGATGCCGATGCGCTGTACGAGGTGATCACCCACAGCGCCGGTAACTCCTGGATGTTCGAAAACCGCGTGCCGCACATTCTCAAGGCTGACTACACGCCGTTGTCCGCAGTGGATATTTTCGTCAAGGACCTGGGGCTGGTGCTGGATACCGCCCGCGCCAGCAAATTCCCGCTGCCGCTGTCGGCCACCGCTCACCAGATGTTCATGCAGGCGTCCAGTGCCGGCTTTGGCCGTGAGGACGATTCGGCGGTGATCAAGATTTTCCCGGGCATCGAATTGCCGACTGCCAAGCCCCAGTCCGTTTGAAGCCTGAGCCCGTTTGAGGAACACCCCATGACTACATCCACTGCACGCCCGCTGCTGGGCTGCATCGCCGACGACTTCACCGGTGCCACGGACCTGGCCAACATGCTGGTGCGCGGCGGTATGCGCACCGTGCAAAGCATCGGTATCCCGAGCGCGGAAATTGCCGCCGGGCTTGATGCCGATGCCATCGTCATTGCCCTGAAATCGCGTACCACGCCGGTCGCCGAAGCGGTCGAGCAGTCTCTCGCCGCGCTGGCCTGGCTGCGCGAGCAAGGCTGCGAGCAGATCTTTTTCAAATATTGCTCGACGTTCGACTCCACCGCGGCCGGCAATATCGGCCAGGTCAGCGAAGCGCTGCTGGCCGCACTGGGTAGCGACTTTACCCTGGCCTGCCCGGCGTTCCCGGAAAATGGCCGGACGATCTTTCGCGGCCACTTGTTTGTGCAGGATCAGTTGCTCAGCGAGTCGGGCATGCAACATCATCCGCTGACGCCGATGAGCGATGCCAATCTGGTTCGGGTCCTGCAATCGCAGACCCGTCTGAACGTCGGTCTGTTGCGCTACGACACCATTGCCCGTGGCGCTGAGCAGGTGAGGGCACGCATCGCAGAGCTAAGGGCGCAGGGTGTCGGCATGGTCATCGCTGATGCGTTGTCGGACAGCGATCTGTACACCCTCGGTACCGCCTGCGCCGATTTGCCGTTGTTGACGGGCGGTTCGGGGCTGGCCTTGGGCTTGCCGGAAAACTTCCGTCGGGCCGGCAAGCTGCGCGACCTCGATGCCGCGAAACTCCCGGCGGTGTCAGGCCTGGAAGTGGTGTTGGCCGGCAGTGCTTCGATCGCTACCAATGGACAGGTAGCGGCCTGGCTCGAAGCGGGTCGACCGGCCTTGCGCATTGATCCGTTGGCCTTGGCTGCTGGTGAGCCGGTGGTGGCGCAAGCATTGGCTTTTGCTCGCGATAATGAACAAACCGTATTGATCTACGCTACCTGCTCGCCCGAAGAGGTCAAGTTGGTGCAACAGCAACTGGGCGTCGAGCAAGCCGGAAGCCTGGTGGAAAACGCCTTTGGCGAAATTGCCCGGGGTCTGCGCCAGAGCGGCGTGCGCCGCTTCGTGATCGCCGGCGGAGAAACCTCGGGCGCTGTGGTTCAGGCACTGGGTGTACAACTGTTGCAGATCGGCGCACAGATCGATCCGGGTGTGCCGGCGACCGTCAGCAACACTGACGAGCCCCTGGCGCTGGCACTCAAGTCGGGTAACTTCGGTGGTCGGGACTTCTTCAGCAAAGCCTTGAGCCAGCTTGCCCCGACCGGGGGTGCGCAATGAGCCGCGCAGTGAGTGACGAAAACGCCCGGCGCGAAGAAATCTGTGAAGTGGGCCGCAGTCTTTACCAGCGCGGTTACACCGTCGGCAGCGCCGGCAATATCAGCGCGCGCCTGGACGACGGCTGGTTGATCACCCCGACTGACGTCTGCCTCGGACGCCTCGATCCGGCGACCATCGCCAAGGTCAATCTGGCGGGTGAATGGGTGTCCGGTGACAAGCCGTCAAAAACCCTGGTGCTGCATCGCCAGGTCTACGACCGCAACCCGGGCGTCGGTGGCGTGGTGCATACCCACTCCACCCATCTGGTGGCGTTGACCCTGGCCGGTGTCTGGCAGGCGGGCGACATTCTGCCGCCGTTGACGCCGTATCAGGTCATGAAAGTCGGGCATATCCCGTTGATTGGCTATCAGCGGCCGGGTTCGCCAAAAGTTGCCGAACAGGTCGCCCAACTGGCCAACAGCGTTCGCGGCGTGATGCTTGAACGCCTCGGCCCGGTGGTCTGGGAGAGTTCGGTGTCCAGGGCCAGCTATGCCCTGGAAGAACTCGAGGAAACCGCGCGACTCTGGCTGATGAGCAATCCCAAGCCAGAGCCGCTCGACCGGGCAGCACTGGACGAGCTGCGAGAAACCTTTGGTGCGCACTGGTAAGGCGTTGGCTTAACACGACAGATCGATACCGCAAGCCCTGCCCGGGAGACGCGCAGCGACTCTCGACGGACTCGGCTTGCCAAAAAATACAATAACAAGAGGAAAACCAGGCATGACTCATCTTCATTGCGGCATGTTCAGATCCAGTGGCGGGACCGTTTCACTTACCCGGCGTGGAGGGTTGCTGAAATGAGCCCATTACTCTTGATGATGACCGCCGGGGTCGGCATCGCGCTGTTGTTGTTCCTGGTGCTCAAGTACAAGTTTCAGCCCTTCGTGGCCTTGATGCTGGTGAGCATTCTGGTGGCGCTGGTGGCCGGGGTGAAGCCGGCCGATCTGGTCGCTACCATCGAAGGCGGCATGGGTAAGACCCTGGGCCACATTGCTATCATCATTGCCCTGGGCGCGATGATCGGGCGGATCATCGAGCTCTCCGGTGGTGCCGAGGCGCTGGCCAAGACGCTGATTACCCGTTTCGGTAATCGGCGTACGCCATTGGCCTTGACGATTGCCGGCTTCATGGTCGGGGTGCCGGTGTTCTTCGAGGTGGGTGTGATCATTCTGATGCCACTGGCCTACGGTATTGCCCGCAGTGCGCGTAAGCCGTTGTTAGTGTTTGCACTGCCGATGTGCGCCGCCTTGTTGACCGTCCATGCCTTCCTGCCGCCACACCCGGGCGCAGTGGCCGCTGCCAGCCAATTGGGCGCGGACCTTGGCCGTGTACTGATGTTCGGTCTGCCAATGACCGCGTTCCTTTGCTATGTCGGCTACCGCGTGGCCGGACGCATGACCCGTCGGGTGTTCCCGATGACCGATGATATTCGCGCCGAGGTCTATGGTCCGCATGTCACCAACGAGGATCTGGCCGCCTGGTCCAATGGCAACGACAAGAGCGCTGAGCGAGCGGCCGTGGCCGTGTCACACATGGGCCTGGAAGAGTCCACCAGCAGCATCGTTTCCAAATTGCCAGCGGCACCGGCGCCGGGTTTTGGCCTGATCGTCAGCCTGATCCTGCTGCCCATCATTCTGATTCTGTTGGGGACTCTGTCCACCTCGTTGCTGCCTGCGGAATCGACCCTGCGCGGCATCATGACGGTGCTGGGTGCACCGCTGGTGGCGCTGCTGATCGACACCTTGCTGTGTGCCTGGCTGCTGGGTTCGCGTCGGGGCTGGAGCCGCACTCAGGTGTCCGACGTGATCGGTTCGGCCTTGCCCGGTGTGGCCATGGTGATCCTGATTGCCGGTGCCGGCGGAGTGTTCGGCAAGGTGCTGGTGGATACCGGAATCGGTGCCGTGGTCTCCGACATGCTGCGCACCACCGGTCTGCCAGTACTGGCGCTGGGCTTTCTGCTGACCATGCTGTTACGCGCGGTGCAAGGCTCGACCACCGTGGCGCTGGTGACCACTGCCGGCATCATCAGCCCGCTGATTGCAACGCTCAACCTCACTCCGAACCACATGGCCTTGCTGTGCCTGGCCATGGGCGGCGGGGGCTTGGCCATGTCCCACATCAATGATGCCGGTTACTGGATCTTCACCAAGCTGTCCGGACTGAACGTGGCCGACGGTTTGCGCACCTGGACGGTGCTGACCACATTGCTCGGCACTTTGGGTTTCTGTATTACCCTGTTGATCTGGCCCTTTGTCTAACCCGTTATCTCAGGAGCTACCATGCCTCGTTTTGCTGCCAACCTCAGCATGCTTTACCCGGAACATGAGTTTCTGGATCGCTTCGCCGCCGCGGCGGCCGATGGTTTCGAAGCGGTGGAGTATCTGTTCCCCTACGATTACAGCGCTGTAGAACTCAAGCAACGCTTGAGCGACAACGGCCTGGTGCAGGCATTGTTCAATGCGCCGCCCGGTGATTGGGCGGCGGGTGAGCGGGGCACGGTGTCGTTGCCGGGGCGCGAGAGTGAGTTTCGTAGCGGTTTTGATCGCGCCCTGGAATACGCCGGCGTGCTGGGCAATTCACGCATCCATGTCATGGCCGGCCTGCTGCCCTCCGAGAACGAACGGGCACGGCATCACGGCATTTACCTGGAAAACCTCGCCTATGCCACCGCTCAGGCAGCCAAGGCAGGCGTCACGGTATTGCTTGAGCCGATCAATACGCGGGACATGCCGGGCTTTTTCCTCAATCGGCAGGATCAGGCCCAGGCCATCTGCAAGGAAGTGGGCGCCAGTAACCTGAAGGTCCAGTTCGACTGCTACCACTGCCAGATCGTCGAGGGCGACCTGGCCACTAAACTGCGTCGGGACTTCGACGGTATCGGTCACATCCAGATCGCGGGCGTGCCTGACCGGCACGAGCCGGACCTGGGAGAAGTCAACTATCCCTATCTGTTCGAGTTGATCGACCAGTTGGGTTATGACGGGTGGGTAGGGTGCGAATACCGGCCTCGAGGCAACACGTCTGCCGGCTTGCAATGGTTGCGGGACTGGAAGGCGCGTCAAGCGTAATACAAAGCTGGACCATGGGCTCCGCTGGACGCAGGAGCCCGTCGTTTCAGGCCACGGTATTGCCCGATGGAAGTAACAGTTCGACGCCCTGCTTGCGGATGCCATCGGCCGCGGCAGGGGTCAACGCGTCATCGCTGAGGATAATGTCGAACTGCTCGAGACCGGCGATCCTGTACATGCTGAAGGTCCCGTATTTCGAACTGCTGGCCACCAGCACCACTTGCGAGGCCGATTGCATTGCCGCTTGCTTGACCTCCACCTTCAACGCCGAAGGCGTGGTCAGTCCGCGACGCAAATCCCATGAGCTGGTCGATATGAACGCGATATCGGTGACGACCTGACGCAAGGTGGCAACCGCCAGGCTGCCCACGCACGATTGATTGGAGTGATCCAGTTGCCCGCCGGTATGGATCACCGTGACATGAGGCGCATCGATCAGGGCCTGGACAATCCCGAAATCGTTGGTCACCACGGTCATGCCGGACAGCGCCTTGATGTAGGGAACAATTTCCAGGGTGCTGGTTCCCGCATCCAGGTAAATCGCCATATCGGCATGCAGTAGCCGGGCGGCGAGTTTGGCCATGGCCTGTTTCTGCGGCAACTCCACCACCGCCTTGAACTGATGGCTGGGCTCGCTGTGCAGCTGACTGGCGATTCGCACCCCACCCGTTACCGAGTAGGCACGACCTTCCTGCTCCAGCAACGCGATGTCGCGGCGTATGGTCATGTGCGAACAGTCGAACATTTCCATCAATTGATGAACGCTCAGCACTTGATGCTTGCGCAACTGTCGCAGCATCAATTCACGGCGTTGTTCAGGGATCATCGGTGCGCCGCTTTCGGCGGCCATGTCCTTTTGACTAGGCATTCAGGCTCCAGTAATGAAGAAATCCGCGGACAAGGAAGGCAGGCAAACATAGTAGCGAATCTGCAACTGGATCAGTAGCGAGATGAGGCGCCGAGCCCATTTCCCCCTGCGTAAATCAACTGTTTCTACCTGTTCGTAGCCAGAGCTATTTACTCCCAAGCCCGGCGACATCATGCCTTGCGAGAGTCGATCCAGCAGTTATCGATATTGCCATGAACAATCCGGCAACCTTTGTGGCTGCTTGTGCATCGCCTGAAGGTCGCTGACGTCAGGGCAGTCTGAGCCCGTAACCCGGATATAGCCTGAAGCTAGCCTGTTATTCCATAAAACAAGTACAAACGCATTTTATAGTGCGTTTTAATCTAATCAGGTTTTTTCAACTGACAGGAGCTTCGTACTTGAAAACCACGGCATTGTTGTCCTTGGGCCTGGCGTTAGCCGCCAGTTGCTCTGCGGCTTTTGCAGGCCCGATCCTGGATCGTGTGACGAAAAAAGGCGAGTTGACCGGCGTCCTGATGGAAAGTTATCCGCCGTTTTCCTTTCTCAATGAGCAGAACCAGCTGGACGGGTTTGACGTGGATGTCGCCAAGGCGGTTGCCCAGCGCCTTGGCGTCAAGCTCAAACTGGAGACCCCGTCCTGGGACGTGATCGCTGCTGGCCACTGGAGCGGGCGTTATGACATCTGCGTCTGCTCGATGACCCCGAGTAAAGCCCGCGCCGAAGTGTTCGATTTCCCGGTCGAGTATTACCAGTCACCCGCAGTGATCGTAGTGAATGCCAAGGATAAGGACATCACTGCGGGCAAAGACTTGTCCGGCAAAAAAGTCGGTGTGATCAGCGCGTCGACTTACGAAGCCTACTTGAACAAGGATCTGGTGATCGAAGGTGCCGAGGACAAACCTTTGAGCTATCCATTCGATAATGTTCAGGTCGCGCCCTACGACAACGAGACAGTGGCGTTCCAGGATCTGGCACTGGGCACGGGCGTGCGTCTGGATGCCATGGTCACCAACCTGATCACCGCGCGCGAGCGTATTACCCAGGATCCTCGCTTCAAGATTGCCGGCGATACGCTCTACGCCGAACCGAACGTCGTGGCGATCGAGAAGGGTGATCCGCAATGGAGTGCCAAAGTCACCGAGGTCATCACCCAACTCAAGGCTGACGGTACGCTGAGCAAGATTTCGCAGAAGTGGATCGGTGCCGATATCAGCCAATGACAGCCCTCAATCCACATCCGGCCAAGGCGACTGTCGCACCCGAAGCCGAGCCACGCCCCTTGAGCCAGCTCTTTGGCTTTCGCACTCGCCTGTACTTGACGTGGGCGGCGCTGTTCGGCTTGTGCGTCATGTTTTTCATGAGCTTCGATCTGAAGTTCTCGATCATTCTGGAAAAGTGGCCGAATCTGGTCGGCCTGCATCTGGGGCCCAACGGTTTCCTGCAGGGTGCCGCACTGACGTTGTTTCTGTGCTTCTGCTCGATCTGGCTGTCCCTGCTCCTGGGGTTCGTGACGGCGCTGGCGCGTCTGTCACGCAGTGCCGTGGCGTTCGGTATCGCGAGCTTCTACGCATCTTTTTTTCGCGGTACTCCGCTGCTGATTCAGATCCTCCTGATCTATCTGGGTTTACCGCAGCTGGGCGTTGTTCCCGGCGCCATCAGTGCCGGCATCATTGCGCTCTCGCTCAACTATGGGGCCTACCTCAGCGAGATCTTTCGCGCCGGCATCCTGGCCGTAGCACCCGGGCAGCGCGAAGCGGCGATGGCCCTGGGACTCAGGCCAACGGCGACGTTTGTGCAGATCGTCCTGCCGCAAGCCATGCGCACGATCATTCCTCCGACGACCAGCCAGTTCATTTCAATGCTCAAGGACTCCTCGCTGATCTCGGTGATGGGCGTCTGGGAGGTGATGTTCCTGGCGCAGTCCTATGGGCGGTCTTCCTATCGCTACATCGAAATGCTCACCACCGCGGCCGTCATCTATTGGCTGCTGTCCATCGGGCTCGAGTTGATACAGCACCGCCTCGAACGCCACTACGGCAAAGGCTTCAAGAATCAGCGGTGATCCGCCCGGTTTAATCATTTTTTTCAGGAACCACTATGTCCGATCCCAAACCTCTGTTGTTTGCACTCTACGAACAGGCCAGTGTCGGTTGCGGCGGTGCGCCAAGCCTGTGGACACACCCGGCCGACGAGCGACTGACCATCAACTCTCTTGGCTACTGGTCGAACCTGGCACGCATTGCCGACCAGGCTCACCTCGACATGCTGTTTTTTGGTGATGTGCTGGGTTTCTACGATGTATTTGGCGGCAATGCCGATGCGGCCATGAAATGGGCGGTAGAAGCACCGGCGAACGATCCCTTGATGATCATCCCGGCTTTGGCTGCCGTGACGCAAAACCTGGCCTTTGGCGTCACCGTCACCACCAGCTACGAACATCCGTTTACCCATGCCCGGCGCTTCAGCACGCTGGATCACCTCACCAATGGCCGGGTCGGCTGGAACATCGTCACGTCTTACCTGTCCAGTGCCGCCCGCAACTTCGGTCTGGAGCAGATGATCAGGCACGATGACCGCTATGAGCGCGCCGAAGAGTTTCTCGATGTGGTCTACAAGCTCTGGGAAGGCAGTTGGGCCGACGACGCCGTGGTTGCGGACAGATCGCGACAACTCTACGCCCGGGGTGATCGAGTGCGGCCGATCAACCACGTCGGTGAGCATTACCGGGTGGCCGGGCCGCACTTGACCTCGCCATCGCCACAGCGCACACCGTTGTTGATTCAGGCCGGCTGGTCAGGGCGCGGACGTGAGTTTGCGGCCAAGCACGCCGAGCTGATCTTCATTGCCAAGTCCAACCCGCAGGAAATTCGTCAGGGGCTGGAAGAAATATGGGCCAAGGCTCAGGCACGTGGCCGTCAGCGTGACGATGTGAAGTCCCTGACGGTGCTGCGTATCGTCACGGCCAAGACCGAGATCGAAGCCCAGCGCAAATATGACGAGCTGCAAAGCAACTATCACTTGCAGGCCCAACTGGTCAGTTACGCGGGTGACACCGGCATCGATATCAGCCGCTATGCCGACAGTGATGCGCTTTCCACCCACACCGAAGGCATGACCTCCTACGTGATGCGTCCCGATGGCACTGGCAAACCCTTGACCGCTGGCGACGTCAAGCAACGGTTTGCCAACGTCACCCGAGGCAGCGATCTGATCCTGGTGGGCACCCCTCGACAGGTGGCCGAGCGCATTGAGGAGCATGCGCGAATCTCCGGCACCAGTGGCTACATGCTCAATCCGCTGATCAGCCCCGGAAGCCTTGAGGACTTCGTCGAACTGATCATCCCCGAACTGCAGAAACGTGGGCTGTACCGTACTCAACCGCAAAGCGGTACCTTCCGTTCGCGGTTACGGGCCGATGGTTCAAGTCTGTTGCCGGCGTCGGCCTATGGGGCCTCGTTCCGTTTCGACAAGGCTTTTTAGAGGGGATGGGGCGATTCGCCCCATACACCGCGTGCACCTTCGGCATTCAATGCCCGCGGTTGCTGCGAATCAACTCATAAGCCCGACGCACCAGAGGATTAAGCGTATTGGGTCGAATCCACAGGTGATAGGTGACGTCCGGCAGACGGGGCAAGCCATCGCTTTCACCCAGCACCCGCATATCCGGGCCCAACATTTCCATGCTTCTGGCAGTGACGCCAAGGCCTGCACGCGTCGCCGCCTTGATGCCAATCAGGTTCGACGCCAGATAAGCCTGGCGCCAGGGAATGTTGGCGCGCTCGAGGGCCTCAAGGGCATATCGTCGATAGATGCTGGGCTCATCGACCAGGATCAACGGCAAAGGCTCGCCGGGGTTATGAAGAAACTGCGCAGAGCAAATCCACCATACCGGCGAGGTGCGCAAGGCAAAACCTTCCAGGCTGGGGTCTTCGCGAGTGGAAATCACCATGTCGACCTTGCCGCGATGCAGGTCGTCCATGAGAAACGGGCTGCGGCCGACGTCGATTTCCAGGCGCAAGCGCGGAGCCGAGCGCGCGATATGACTGAGAATCGGTGGCAGGATGGTGTCGGCGATGTCATGGGGTGAGCCGATTCGCAGCACGCCGCTCAAGCTGCTTTCGCGCAAGGAATTCAGCGCGTCATCGTTGAGCGAAAGCATTTGTCGGGCATGGCGCAGTAACTGCTGCCCGGCTTCCGTGAGCTGCTTTTGCCGCCCGCGTTTTTCGAACAGGCTGACCCCGACCTGTTGCTCCAGGCGTTGCATGTGCTGAGTGACCGACGATTGTGTGCGGGCCAGTTGCACGCCGGCCTCGGCAAAGCTGTGGTGATCGACCACGGCAATGAAGGTGCGCAGTAATTCGAGATCGAGGGTCGACATGGCGGCTGCTTTTTACATCAAGGGTGCGAACATAAACATTACATTTTTTTATGTATTTGGAGAAATTGATTTTTCTGGAATCTCGCAGATGCCAATAAACGCTGGCTTATAAGCGTTTATCTAAAAAATGACAGCACCAGAGTTATAACGATATTAGATATTTGTATTTCCGTTACCTCGACGCTGTACGCAGGATGCCACTCATCGGATCGGGGTTTTGCCGATCATTCATGAGGGGAAATCCATGTCGTTCAAGCGCGCGTCTGTAAAACGTTTATTGCCCGTGATGTTGGGGGCCTTCATCTCACTGGCCGCCAGCACCGCGGCCCATGCTGACGCGACGCTGGACAGGATCGAGCAGCGTCATGTGCTGGTGGTTGGCGTGCTGTTGTCAGGCGGCCCCTTTGGCGGCATTGATCCGGCCACACAGAAACCCCGCGGTTTGAACGTCGAACTCGCACAGGAACTGGGTCGGCAGTTGGGCGCTGAAGTGCAACTGGTGCCGGTATTGCCGGCCAACCGCGTGCAGTTCCTGCAGCAGGGCAAAGTGGATTTGCTGATCGCCAATATGGAATGGACGGCAGAGCGCGGCGAGATCCTCGGTTTTGTACCGACACCGTTTTACCGGGTTGGCGGCACCGCCGCAGTGCTCAAGGACAGCAAGATCACTCGTTGGGAAGACCTGAAAGGGCAACCGGTCTGCACCTCTCAGGGCAGCAGCTACATCAAGCCGCTCACCGGGTTGGGCGTTGAGTTGAAAGCATTCAAAAGTTCCTCCGAGTCCTTGTTGGCACTGCGTGGCAACAACTGCGTTGCGGCGGTACATGACGCCACACTGATCAATCCGTTAATCGCCGACAACACCGAATGGCAAGGCTATCGCGCCATCAGTCCGGAGCTCAACCCGGCGCCGTCGGTGATCTGGACGCGTCGTGGTGAAAGCGACACCCAGGCCAGGCTCGACCCGATCGTCAAGCAATTGCACCGCAGCGGCTGGTTGATCGAAGCCCAGACCCGCAACCACATCACCCCCGCGTCACCTGCGCTGGTCGAGTTGCAAAAGCAGTTCCAGGCCAACGGCGCCTGATTCACCTCATCGCATTCAATACGCCGCCGCATCGTGCGACGGCTATTCAAGGTAGTCGCGCATGAACCGTCATTTTTCCGCAAAAAACCTGACCTTACTGTGCCTGGCCAGCGCTCTTGCATTGTCACCCTGGGTTCACCCATCCAGCGCGACCGATGGCGTCACTGAAGCCGGACGCCGTATCGCCCGGGCCGGCGCGCAATTGCGGGGCGCAGCATGAGTCATTGGCTGGAGCTATTCGTCCACTGGGCTGCCGGGTTCGGTCTGAACTACAACTTTCTGCTGGACGCCTATCAGCGCGGCACCGTGGTGCAGGGGGCGCTGACCACGATGTGGTTGTGCCTGTTCACCATCCTCGGCAGCTTGCTCGCCGGGCTCGGACTGGCGGCGATGCTGACGTCGGGCAATCCCTGGTTGGCGAAACCGGCACGTGTGTTCGTCGAAGTCACGCGCAACACGCCGACCCTGGTGCAGCTGTATTGCGCGTTCCTCGTCTTGAACATGTTGCTCACTCAAGCCGTCGGCGCAGCGAACCCGCTGACGCCGTTCGCCTGGGTGGTGATCGTGATTTCTTTGCACAAGGGCGCTTTCCATGCCGAGGCACTGCGCGCCGGCATTGAAGCGGTACCGGCGGTGACACTGGAGGCGGCCAGTTCGCTGGCATTGAGCAGTCGTCAGTTGCTATGGAACGTGCAACTGCCGCTGGCCCTGCGTTTCGCTTTGCCGTCGCTGATCAACAACCTGATCGACCTGGTGAAGATGACTGCCGTTGCCTCGGCGATTGCCGTCGGCGACATCACCTACGCGTCGATCATGATCTGGACGCAGAGCGATAACGTTCTGGAACTGATGATTCTGATCCTGAGCTTTTTCGGTCTGCTGAGTTTTATCGTCAATTGTGTGGGGCGCTACCTTGAAGCGCGCCTGAGGATGCCCGGCTATGGCCATTGAATCGTCCGTCACCCCGTCGGTGACCTGGTCGCGTCGGCATGTCGGCAAACTGTTGCTGTTGGTGGGCGCCGGGCTCTGGTTGCTCTGGTTCACCCCGCAAAGCCCGGTATTGAAGGCGCTGCTGCAATGGTCGCCGGCCCTGGCTGCCGGCTTTGGCCAGAACATCCTGATCAGTCTGCTCGCGATTGCATTGGGTTCGCTGCTGGGGTTGCTGGTGGGGGCGCTGGCGTTATCGCCGCTGCGCCTGCTGCGTTTGCCGGCACGGATCTGGGTGCAGATTTTCCGCAATGCTCCGTGGCTGGTGCTGATCTATTTCACCACCTACGTGTTTCCGTTCGAGATTCACATCGGCAGCGCTTACGTCTCGTTTCCGGACTGGGTCAAGGTGACCATCGGCCTGGCCTTGCCGGCGAGTGCCAACGTCGCGGAGATCTTCCGTGGCGCCATTGCTTCGATCCCCGGCACGCAATGGGAGGCCTCGCGCTCGCTGGCGTTTACCCGGGGGCAGATTTTCCGCTCGATCATCCTGCCGCAGTGCTTCAAGCGCATGTTGCCACCGTGGATGAACCTGTATGCGGTGATCACCATGGGCACCGCGCTGGCCTCTCTGGTGGGTGTGCATGACGTGATCGACACCGCGCAGATTGCCAGCAACACCGTGAACAAGACCGGTTTCACCGTGGTGATCTACCTGAGCCTGCTTGTGCTGTTCTTCGCTTATTGCTACCCGATTTCCCGCCTCACCCAACGCCTGGAGCGACGTTATGCCTTCTATTGAAACTGTCGCCGAGCCGCTGGTGAGCCTGCGCGATCTGCACCTGTCGTTTGGCAGCAACCCGGTGCTCAAAGGCATCGATCTCGATGTGTATCGGGGGCAAGCGGTGTCGATCATCGGCCCGTCCGGCTCCGGCAAGTCGACCATCCTGCGCTGCATCACCGGGCTGTTGCAGCCCCAGCGTGGCAGCATCCGCGTCGGCTCTACCTTGGTTCACACGCTGGTGCAGGAAGCACAGCGCATCGAACTGCGCAAACGCGTGGGGTTTGTGTTTCAGCAGTACAACCTGTTCCCGCATCTGTCGGTACTGGAGAACCTGGTGATTGCACCGCGCAAGGTGTTGCGGCGCAGCCGTGCCGATGCGGAAAAACAGGCGCGTGCCTTGCTGGCCAAAGTGCGCATGGAGCACAAGGCCGATGCCTATCCGGGACAACTGTCCGGTGGTCAGCAACAGCGGGTGGCGATTGCCCGTGCACTGGCGATGCGCCCGGAGCTGATTCTATTCGATGAGGTGACCTCGGCTCTTGATCCGGAAACCGTCGGCGAGGTGCTGACCGTGATTCGCGAGTTGACCGAAGAGGGCATGACGTGCGTGCTGGTCACCCACGAGATGCGTTTCGCCGAAGAAATCAGCGACATCGTCTATTTCACCGAAAACGGCGTGATTGTTGAACACGGTAGCGCCGCACAGATTTTTCAGAACCCGGTCAGCGAGCGCACCCAGGAATTCCTGCGCCATGCCGTGGGCGATCCGGGGCGCCGTCCCGCCGTCGCCAACGACCCTTATCTGCTGACCAACCTGGGCCGCTACAGCCTGTCCGTATAAAACCGAGGAGCCTGTTCATGAGTACCGAAAACCGTGCCGCCGTCATCGAGGATTTCCTGAAGAAAATCCGCGTGATCAACCAACGGGGCGTCGACCGCGCCGCGCTGGTGGAAATCGTTGCCCAGCTCGAAGCCCTGGCCGAGCGCCGTGATCTGTTCAACTTCGACGAGTTCCCGGCGCCGGTGCCGGGGCAGGGCAGTACTGCGTTTCGCTACCGGCTTAACGACGACGGCGACACGCCAACGCTATACCTGAACTCATTGTTGCCGGGTAAAAGTACGATCCCGCACAACCACGAAACCTGGGCGATCATCAGTGCCGTCGAAGGCCAGGAGATCAACTACGTCTATGGTCGTGATGACGAAGGTCGCGAGCCGGGTTTCACCACCTTGCATCTGCAAAAGGAAGTGATCGTCCAACCCGGCACGTCGATCTCGTTTTTGGGAGAAGACCTGCACGGCATTCGCGTCGAGGGCGAGCAGGCGACCTTGCATTTCCATCTCTACGGCCTGCCGCTGGAGTCCCTTAACGGTCGCTATGGCGTTGAGGCCGACGGACGCATTCTCAATTACAACGCCTCGCAAATGGCGCCGTCGATCAAGGCCTACCCATGATCGATCTGTATTACTGGCCGACCGGCAATGGTCTGAAGATCGGCATCCTGCTCGAAGAGCTCGGGTTGGAGTACCGCGTGGTGCCGATCAACATCCGCGAGGGCGAACAGAAGCAGGCGGCGTTTCAACGGATCAGCGCCAATGGCCGCATTCCGGCGATTGTCGACCATGCGCCAGAGGGGTTGAGCGAACCGCTGAGCCTGTTCGAGTCCGGCGCCATTCTCAATTACCTGGCCAACAAGGCCGAGCGTTTTCTGCCGCCGGCAGGCAGTGTCGAACGACAGAAAGTCCAGGAGTGGCTGTTCTGGCAGGTGGGGCATGTAACCCCTTACCTGAGTCAGCTACAGGTGTTTAAAGAGAAGGCCCCGGAACCGATTCCATTCGCTTTGGATTTGCTGAATGCCGAAGCGACGCGCTTGTATCGGGTACTGGAAGCGCGTCTGTCTGAAGTGCCGCATGTGGCGGGTGAATACTCCATCGCCGACATGGCGATTTTCCCGTGGATTCAGCCGCAGCGACAGGGACAGGAACTGCAGGACTTCCCGCACATCCGTGCCTGGCGCGAACGCCTCAAGGCACGTCCAGCCATTCAGCGTGCATATGCGAAGGGCCGCGAAGTGGCGGCCAATGAACGCGCTCTGGCGCATCAATAATTTTCTTTCGAGCGCAACCCCCATGAGCCAGACCGTAACCCCAGGGCAATTGCAGCAGTGGCTGTTCGACGGGCAGGAAATCGCCCTGTTTGATGTGCGCGAGCATGGCCAGTATGGCGAAGCCCATCTGTTTTTCGCAGTCAATCTGCCCTATAGCCGACTGGAGCTGGAGGTACGGCGACTGGCGCCCAACCCTCAGGTGCGCCTGGTGATCCATGACCAGAACGGTGGCGATGTTGCCAAGCGCGCTGCACAGCGCCTTCACGCGTTGGGGTATGAACGCGTGCACATACTCGAGGGCGGTGCCAATGGCTGGCAGGCCGCCGGTTATCAGCTGTTTGCCGGCGTGCATGTACCGTCCAAGGCTTTTGGCGAATTGGTCGAAGAGGTCAGTCACACACCGCATGTCACCGCACGACAATTGGCCGAATGGCAAAGCCGAGGCGAGCCTTTGGTGGTGCTCGACGGCCGACCGTTCGATGAATACCGCAAGATGACCATTCCCGGTTCCGTGTGTTGTCCGAACGGCGAACTGGGGTATCGCATCCATGACCTGGTGCCTGACGAACACACGCCGATCGTGATCAATTGCGCCGGCCGAACCCGCAGCATTATCGGTGCGCAAACGCTGATCAACCTCGGTTTGAAGAACCCTGTCTATGCCCTGGAGAACGGAACCCAAGGCTGGGATCTGGAAGACTTTCAATTGGAGCACGCAAGCAGCCGTCGTTATGCCGATACCGTGAGCGCTGCACCATTGGCCGCGCAACGGCTGGCGGCTGCCCGATTGGCGGAGAGGGCCGGGGTGAAAACGGTTGCGGCTGAACAGGTCGAGCAGTGGGCTGGCGATGTCGGGCGCAGTCTGTTTTTGTGCGACGTGCGCACCGCCGAAGAGTTTGCCGCCGGCAGTTTACAGGGCGCGCAACACACACCGGGCGGTCAGCTGGTTCAATCTACTGATCTGTATGTCGGCGTGCGTCAGGCACGGCTGGTGCTGATCGACAGCGATGGTGTACGGGCGCCGATTGTCGCGAGCTGGCTGCGTCAGTTGGGGCATGAAGCGTATGTGTTGGCAGGTGGCGTGAGCAGCGCTCTGGCGTTACCTGCAAGCGACGTGATCGCCCACGAGGTGCTGCCATTGATCACTGCCCAGGTACTGTCTGATGCACTCAAGGATGAGGCCGTCGCGCTGATCGATCTGCGTCCGGGCATGACCTATCGCAAGGGCCACATTGCCGGCTCGCGCTGGTCGATCCGCCCGTTGCTGACGCGACACGTGACGGGTGAGCAGCGACCGCTGGTGCTGCTGGCCGATGATGCGCAACTGGCCTCGTTCGCCGCACAGGAATTGCCCGAAGCCCAGCGTGCGCAAGTACGGTTGCTGGACGGCGGGCTCGATGCCTGGCGTGCAGCGGGTTTCTCCGTGCAGGAAAGCCCGGACACTCCATCCCATGATCAATGCATTGATTTTCTGTTCTTTACCCATGACCGCCACTCCGGCAACAAGGACGCGGCGCGTCAATACCTGGCATGGGAGATCGGTTTGCTGGCGCAGATGAGCGACGACGAAATCGCCAGCCTTAAACCGTTGCAGACTCAAGCACGTCAGGATCCGCAGGTGCGTACGCGGCTGGTGCATTCAGCGCGGGCCCAGGGTGTCGGCGGCCGCGCAGTCAATGTACCGGTCACTCGCTTGAGCACCGTGCTGTTCGACAACCTGGCGCAAATGCGTGATGCCCGTGCTCGTCGTGATAGCGAGCGTGTGCTGAGTTATGGGGCGCGCGGCAATCCAACGGCGTTTGCCCTCGAAGACCTGGTCAGCGAGCTGGAGGGTGGTTATCGCACTCGCTTGTTCGGAACCGGGCTGGCAGCGGTCGCGCAGACGTTTCTCGCTTATCTGCGGCCGGGCGATCATGTGCTGATCACCGACGCGGTATACGCGCCTGTGCGGCGTCTGGCACGGGAGTTTCTTCAGCCCTTCGGTATTCAGGTCAGCTATTTCGCCCCGGACGGTCGTGACCTGGAGGCTCAGCTGCAAGCCAACACGAAAATGGTCTACACCGAAGTGCCAGGCTCTTTGTTATATGAACTGTGCGACCTGCCGGCCATTGCCGCCCTGTGCAAACCGCGAGGTATCCTGCTGGCCGTCGACAATACCTGGGGCTGCGGTTACCTGTACCGGCCGCTGACACTCGGCGCAGACATCTCGATCATGGCACTGACCAAGTACCTGAGCGGCCACAGCGATGTGGTCATGGGCAGTGTCTGCACCCGCGAAGACGTGTGGCCGGCACTCGCGTCCATGAGCGATAACTTTGGAGCAACCGTCAGCCCTGATGACGCCTATCTGGTGCTGCGCGGCGCTCGAACCCTGGCGCCACGACTGGAGGTGCATGAGCGTCAGGCTCTGGAAATCGCACATTGGTTGCAAGCGCAACCGCAGGTGAAGCGGGTGTTCCATCCGGCCTTGCCCGATCATCCCGATCATGCCTTGTGGCGGCGGGATTTCACTGGCAGCAATGGCTTGCTGTCCTTTGAACTGAACGAGGCGGACAGCGCGTATGTCGAGCGCTTCATCGATGCGCTGCAGCTGTTCGGGTTGGGCGCTTCCTGGGGCGGTTTTGAAAGCCTGATTACCGTGGCCGATACCCAAGAACGCAACAGTGCGGCGGATCGCTCATTGAACCCGGTATTGCGCTTGCACATCGGGCTGGAGGATGTCGCAGAGTTGATTGCGGATCTGCAGCGCGGGTTTGGGGTTTCAGGAGAGGGTCAAGGTCGAGTGTTTTGATGCGTTTGCACTGGGTAATGCAAATTCGGGGGTAGCGCTTTCGAGGGGCAAGTACACCAGGTCCGGTGCGAACTGAGACTGCCGCTTGAGAATGTTGTCTACGACAGATGATGGGCGAATCCCCGCGGATTCAGAAATGATCGGCGAATCGAAAAGCCCATGCACCAAGGTTTAACCAGGTGCCGATAGCTGACGCTTCGGCTAGAGGCCCCGGTTCGATTGGGTATCGATTTGTTACCTGGATACCGTTATTCACCCATTTGGGGC
Organism: Pseudomonas sp. WT-JTC; assembly: GCF_056711565.1. Lineage (NCBI taxonomy): Bacteria > Pseudomonadati > Pseudomonadota > Gammaproteobacteria > Pseudomonadales > Pseudomonadaceae > Pseudomonas > Pseudomonas sp. WT-JTC. The sequence goes on along the minus strand of NZ_CM160042.1, from coordinate 3,371,559 downwards.
GTGCTGGGCCATTTCGTAGCACACGGCGAGTATCACGCCGATCTGAAGATCATCGGTTTTTGAGTCGAAACTCCTTTCCAATTAAGAGCTTGAGGCAGTTCGAAGCAGACTGGCACGGTTTCTGCTGTTTTGTATCTATGGATAATTGGATACAAAACTGCAAAAGGTGACTTTATGCAATTCGCTCCCACCTACGTTGAACGTCAACCCCTGACCGCCGAGGAGGAGGCTTACAACTTTCTGCTGGAAGCGATCTGTGGCGGTCGTTACCGCAAAGGCGACCGCCTGATCGCCGAGGACATAGCAAGCGAAATCGGCATGAGCCGGATGCCGGTGCGCGAAGCCTTTCGCCGTCTCGATGCTCAAGGCCTGGTAACCCTGAGGCCTAACCGCGGCGCCATTGTCAGTGGCCTGGACTTCGACGAATTGCACGAGGTCTTCGAGATGCGCAGTGCCCTCGAGGGCCTGGCCATCCGCGTGGCCGTGCCCAGGATCGGCGAGCGTCAGCTGGCGGCTCTGGAACGCATGCTGGACGAGATGGATGACTACCGCGACGAAAGCGCCGAGTGGGTCAGGCTTCATCGTGCCTTCCATGAATACCTGTGCAGCCTCAGCGGTCGTCCTCGGCTGATGAAGCAGATCTCGGCGCTGTATTCGCTGATCGAGGCGCCGATGCGGCTGTGGCTGCAACACAGCGAAAAACCACTGAGCGCTCGCCAGGAACACGCGGTGATCCTGGACGCCATTCGCTCAGGCGATGTCGACCGGGCCGAGGCCGTGGTGCGTCAGCACATCGAGGGCACGGTGCCGGCGCTGATCCAGTTTCTGCAATCGGAAAAATAGAATCGGGCTCAAACCCGACAGTGTTTTGACTTTGAGTACTGCCCCGTTACTAAACAACTGGAGTGTCTCGTCATGCATAAACGCCATATGTTTCTTGCCGCTGTTTCCCTCGGACTCTGTGCGCAGTGGGCGGTTGCCGTGCCCCAAGTGCCGGAGCGACTGCAAAAGGCCGACAAACTCACGTATTGCTCGGGCATGGATTCACCGCCCTTGGTGTCTTTCGACGAGGCGCAAAAACCCAAGGGCCTGACGGTCGATCTGGGGCTGGAAGTCGCCAAACGTCTGGGAGACAAACCGGTGCAATGGCGGGTCATTCCGTTCTCCGGGTTGCTACCGGCATTGCTCGCCCAGCAGTGCGACATGATCGTTGATCAGCTGTTCGACAAACCCGAACGGCGGGAGGTGATCGACATCGTCAACTACATGTATTCCAGCCAGTCAGTGGTCGTTCCCAAAGGCAATCCCAAGGGCATCAAGACCCTGGATGGACTGTCCGGGCACAAGGTGGCCGTGCTCAACGGCTCGACGATCAAAACCTTGCTGGACGCCGAGAACGAAAAGCTGACCAAGGCTGGCAAGACACCCATGAAACTGGTGGTCTACAACAGCGACACCGACGCCTTTCAGGCGCTGCGCATCAGTCAGGTAGACGCCTACGGTACCACCGTGGAAACCGCCGGTTACTACGCCGCCATGGCGCCCGAACTGTTCGAGGAAGGGGTGCCGGCCTTCAGCCGGATACTCACCGGCCTGGGGATTCGCAAGGATGATCCGCAGCTCACCGCAGCGGTACAACAGATCATCAGTGACATGCGCAGCGACGGCAGTTACGTGCAGTTGCTGAGCAAATGGCATGTCTCCAGCGACACACTCGACTGAGGCGAACGCTCGATGAATTTCAATTGGGATGTGTTCTTGCAATACCTGTTGCAGCCGAGCGGGGTGTACCTCACCGGACTCTGGCTGACCTGTCTGATCAGTGTGCTGGCGATGGCGTTGGGCTGTGTGCTGGGACTGGCGGCGGCACTGATGCGTCTGTCACGCAACCCGCTACTCAACCTGCCTGTACGGTTTTATGTGTGGCTGATGCGCGGCACGCCACTGCTGGTGCAGATCGTCTTTCTCTACACCGCATTGGCTGCCGGCGGGATCTTCCGCTTCGAAGACGTAGAGCTGTTTGGCCTGGTGGTACCGGGCAACATCCAGGCAGCGATCATCGCACTGGGCCTGAACGAAGGCGCCTACATGGCCGAGATCATCCGTGCGGGGATCGGTGCCGTGGACAAGGGGCAGTACGAGGCCGGGCGTTCGTTGGGCATGACCTTCGCCAAACTGATGCGGCGAATCGTTCTGCCTCAGGCGTTCCGGGTCATCGTTCCGCCGTTGGGTAACGAGTTCAACGTGATGCTCAAGAATACGACGCTGGTCAGCGTTATTGGCGTGCAGGAGTTGCTGCTGAGCACGCAAATGGTCACGTCGGCGACATTCCGGGTATTTGAACTGTACCTGGTGGTGGCGATGTATTTCCTGCTGCTGACCACCCTCTGGGGCTTTTTCCAGCGTTGGCTGGAAGCGCGTTTCGGACAGTCCGATCGACCCGCACCGCCAGCGGCTGGCAGTCGCATGTTCGGTCGCGGCACGCTGAAATTGCTGAGGGGGCGTTAAGCATGGCGCACAAAAGTGAAGAACTGATCATCGAGGCCCTGGACATTCACAAGTCCTTCGGCGACCTGGAGATTCTCAAGGGAATTTCCTTGCAGGTGCGGCGCGGGGAAGTGGTGGTGCTGATCGGCGCATCGGGTTCAGGCAAGACCACCTTCATTCGCTGTATCAATCTGCTGGAAGATATTCAAGGTGGTCGCATTCGCGTCAACGGTCGCTCCATGGGGTACCGCGAGCGCGCCGACGGCAGTCTGGTGCGCGACTCCGAGAGCAACATCGCTCGCCAGCGTCGGGACATCGGCATGGTCTTTCAGCGTTTCAATCTGTTCCCCCACATGACCGCGCTGGAAAACATCATTGAGGCACCGATCCAGGTGCTCGGCGTGCCACGCGCAGAAGCTTTGGAACAGGCCCGGGCCTTGCTCGCCCGGGTCGGTCTGGCGGACAAGGCCATGCATTACCCGTCGATGTTGTCCGGCGGGCAGCAGCAGCGCGTGGCAATCGCCCGGGCGCTGGCGATGAAACCCCAGGCCATGCTGTTCGACGAGCCCACCAGCGCTCTGGATCCGGAAACCGTCGGCGAGGTGCTGCAGGTGATGAAGCAGTTGGCCGATGACGGCATGACCATGGTGGTGGTCACCCATGAAATGGGTTTTGCCCGGGAAGTGGCTGACCGCGTGGTGGTGCTCGATCAGGGCGAATTGATCGAACAGGGGCCGCCGGAGCAGATCTTCAGTCGACCGACACACCCGCGAACCCAGGCTTTTCTCAGCCGCGTGCTGTGATCTTCTCAGTCGGGTCTTTTTCACCCGGCAATGGAACCGGACACCTGCGGCCAATGAATCCTTGTTTGGAAGAACTTTTGCCATGTTGAAATTTTCTGCCCACGAATATCCCTATCCATCGCAACGTCAGAGCGTGTTTGCACGTCGCGGCATGGTCGCTGCTTCACAGCCATTGGCCGCAGAAGCCGGCATCGAAATCATGCGCAACGGCGGCAATGCCATTGATGCCGCGATCGCCACAGCGGCGGCTCTGACGGTGGTTGAACCCACTGGCTGCGGCTTGGGTGGCGACGCCTTTGCCCTGGTATGGAGCAAAGGCCAATTGCACGGACTGAACGCCAACGGCCATGCGCCGGCAGCACTGACCATCGATGCAGTCAAGGCGTGTGGTCACGAGCAGATGCCGCTTTATGGCTGGACGCCGGTAACGGTGCCCGGTTGCCCTTCGGCCTGGGCGCAGTTGTCCAGACGGTTCGGCAAGCTGCCTTTTGCCGAGTTGCTGCAGCCCGCCATCAGCCTGGCCAGGGAGGGTTTTCCACTGTCACCGGTGGTCGCCCGACAATGGCAGACCGCTCTGGATGAATTCAGCCCCCATCGAGACCCGGTGCTCGACGTCTGGTTCGATACGTTCCTGATTGATGGCCGTGCGCCAAAGGCCGGTGAATTATTCCGCAACCCGGCGCAAGCCCGAACGCTGGAAGAACTGGCGGACAGCGCTTGCGAAAGCCTCTATCGCGGCGATCTGGCTCAGCGCCTGGATGCCCATTCCCGCGCCACCGGCGGCTACCTGCGAGCCAGCGACCTGCAGGACTATCGCGCCCAATGGGTAGATCCGATCAGCATCAATTACCGCGGCTACGATGTCTGGGAAATTCCCCCAAGCGGGCAAGGACTGGTGGCCCTGATGACCCTGAAAATCCTTCAGGGCTTCGACTTCGATCACCGGGACAGCCAGCAGACCTGGCATCGTCAACTGGAAGCCATGAAGCTGGCCTACAGCGACGGCCTGCATTACATCACCGATCCGCTGCACATGCGTGTGGCCGTGGCTGACCTTCTCAGCGATGCCTACAGCAGCCAACGTCGCGAACAGATATCCGATCAGGCGCGTGAACCTAATCCCGGCGATCCCCACGCCAGCGGTACGGTGTATCTGGCCACGGCGGATGCGGAGGGCAACATGGTGTCCTTCATCCAGAGCAACTACCACGGCTTTGGTTCCGGCGTGGTACTGCCAGACAGCGGAATCGCCTTGCAGAACCGCGGGCAGGAATTCAGTCTCGACCCTGACCACGCCAACTGCCTGGCACCGGGCAAAAAAACCTTTCACACCATCATTCCCGGTTTCATCAGTAAAGGCGACGCACCGGTGGGACCGTTCGGCGTCATGGGTGGCTACATGCAGCCCCAAGGCCATGTGCAGATGGTCATGAATCTGCTGGATTTTGGTCTCAACCCCCAAGCCGCGCTGGACGCTCCGCGGTGGCAATGGCTGGGGGATATGAAGGTCGGCATCGAACACGGGGCGTCTCGGGACCTGGCCGCTTCGCTGGCACGGCGCGGACACCAGATTCAGGTTGATTGCGACCTGATCAACTATGGCCGAGGGCAGATCATCATCCGTGACCCGGACTCCGGTGTGCTGTGCGGCGGCACCGAGCCGCGAGCCGACTCCCATATCGCCGTGTGGTAGCGGGCCGCTGAAAACAGGAAAAGAGACCCCGGTCTCTTTTTTTGTTTGTGTGGCAGACGGCGCTGATTGCGATCGTTCGCAGCGCCGAACAGCTTGGCTTTATCAGTTTGTCAGGGAACGCGATCAGGGTTTGTCCGCGACTGTGCCCCGCGGCACAGGCCCAGGCCCGGTTACTGGTACGTCTCATTCCGGTTACAGAGCACTTTTATCGTGCATGGCGCTTGTATCTGACCAAATCGGGGCATTGGTCATTGCTGTATTCAAAAACCGACATGTGGACGTCGGTGACAAATAAGTTGTCGTTTATAGACATCTCTTGCTTATGTGCTACCAATGTGCCCAGCGCTGATGAACGGAGCAATAATTCAAGCGTTTCCCTTATGGCTCTCGTCCTGCAATCCCCCCGATATAGAGGCATTGGGTGATGTCGTTTTTGAATTCATTGAAAACTATGTAACTGGGTATGACCTTTGCAAGTTGAATAGGAACAATCCCACCAGTTTTTGGACGGGAGAATAAAAAGAGCCTTCGCCTGAGGCCATTCACCCGCTTTGTGTGAGGAGATACCGCGATGACGACGTTCAACTCCGGGGCCCAACCCCAGAACCGTGCGCCTCAATCCATCGGCTTTCTGCTGCTGGACAATTTCACGCTGATTTCCCTGGCCTCCGCAGTGGAACCCCTGCGCATGGCCAACCAATTGTCCGGTCGCGAGCTGTATCGCTGGACCACCCTCACCGTCGATGGCGGTCAGGTCTGGGCCAGTGACGGCCTGCAGATCACCCCCGACGCCTCCATGCACAAAGCCCCGCCAATGGACATTGTCATCGTCTGCGGCGGTATCGGCATTCAGCGCACGGTTACCCGGGAACACGTGTCGTGGCTGCAAAGCCAGGCCCGTCAGGCCCGCCGCCTCGGCGCGGTGTGCACCGGCAGCTGGGCCCTGGCCTGCGCCGGCCTGCTCGACGGCTTCGATTGCAGCGTGCACTGGGAATGCCTGGCGGCGATGCAGGAAGCTTTCCCGCGGGTAGCCATGAGCACCCGTCTGTTCACCCTCGACCGTAACCGTTTCACCAGCTCGGGCGGCACCGCGCCGCTGGACATGATGCTGCACCTGATCAGCCGCGATCACGGTCGCGAACTGTCGGCGGCCATTTCGGAAATGTTCGTCTACGAGCGCATCCGCAACGAACAGGATCACCAGCGCGTGCCGCTCAAGCACATGCTCGGCACCAACCAGCCAAAACTGCAGGAAATCGTTGCGCTGATGGAAGCCAACCTCGAAGAGCCGATCGACCTCGACGAACTGGCGGTGTATGTCGCGGTGTCCCGTCGTCAGCTCGAACGCCTGTTCCAGAAGTACCTGCACTGTTCGCCGTCGCGTTACTACCTGAAACTGCGCCTGATCCGTGCGCGGCAGTTGCTCAAGCAAACGCCGATTTCGATCATCGAAGTGGCGTCGATCTGTGGTTTCGTGTCCACGCCGCACTTCTCCAAGTGCTACCGCGAGTACTTCGGCATTCCGCCGCGTGACGAACGCGTAGGGTCCAACACTACCCAGCAAGTGGCGATGATGCCGCTGCCGCAAGCGTTGGTGCTGTCGCCGTTGTCCGGGCCGTTGTCGGCGTTGGGCCAGGCACGTAACGAATCAACCTTCGCCAGCGTTCGTCTATAAATCTTCACCCTATCCTGCGAAAGCGTAACGCTCGCAGGATAGGGTAAGGCGCATTACTTTCATTGTTGCGTTGAAGCAGGACTAACTCGACAGCTTTGATCATGTCTTCGATGACTTCCCTGGTGCTACCGAAAAACATCCTGGCTTCGTTCAGGTAGAGCAGGGCGGGCGCAGCCGCTAGCCATCGAGCGCGGGTTAGTCGACGGCTTTGACCATGTCTTCGATGACCTTTTTAGCGTCGCCGAACACCATCATGGTTTTGTCCAGGTAGAACAGCTCGTTGTCCAGGCCGGCATAGCCGCTGGCCATCGAGCGCTTGTTGACGATGATGGTCTTGGCCTTGAAGGCTTCGAGGATCGGCATGCCGGCAATCGGCGATTTCGGATCGTTCTTCGCCGCCGGGTTGACCACGTCGTTGGCGCCCAACACCAGCACCACGTCGGCCTGACCGAACTCGGAGTTGATGTCTTCCATCTCGAACACCTGGTCGTAAGGCACTTCCGCCTCGGCCAGCAGGACGTTCATGTGCCCTGGCATACGCCCGGCCACCGGGTGGATCGCATACTTCACGGTTACACCGCGATGGGTCAGCTTCTCGGTCAGTTCCTTCAGTGCATGCTGGGCCCGGGCTACCGCCAGGCCGTAGCCTGGAACGATGATCACGGTATCGGCGTTGGTCAGCAGGAAAGTCGCGTCGTCAGCCGAGCCGGATTTCACCGGACGGGCTTCCTTGGCGCCGGCCGGACCTGCGTCGGCGGTATTGCCGAAACCACCGAGCAGTACATTAAAGAAGGAGCGGTTCATCGCCTTGCACATGATGTACGAGAGGATCGCACCGGACGAACCGACCAGCGAGCCGGCGATGATCAACATCGAGTTGTTCAGCGAGAAGCCGATACCGGCCGCCGCCCAGCCGGAGTAGCTGTTGAGCATCGACACCACCACCGGCATGTCCGCGCCACCGATCGGGATGATGATCAGCACGCCCATGATGAAGGCCAGGGCCAGCATCAAGGCGAAGGCGCTGAGGTCGCCGGTCAGCATGAAGGTGATGCCCAGGCCCAGTGTCGCCACGCCCAGCAGCAGGTTCAGTTTGTGTTGGCCGGTGAACTGTACCGGTGCGCCCTGGAACAGGCGGAACTTGTACTTGCCCGACAGCTTGCCGAAGGCGATCACCGAGCCGGAGAAGGTGATCGCACCAATGGCGGCACCGAGGAACAGCTCCAGGCGGTTACCGGCCGGGATCGCGTCACCCAGCTGCGCAACGATACCCAGCGACTGCGGCTCGACCACGGCAGCCACGGCGATGAACACCGCGGCCAGGCCGATCATGCTGTGCATGAAGGCGACCAGTTCAGGCATCTTGGTCATTTCAACGCGTTTGGCCATGATCGAACCGGCGGTGCCGCCGATCAGCAGGCCGACGATCACGTAGACGATGCCGTCGTGCGCCAGCTCGGAACCAAGTTTGTAGATCAGGCCGACCGTGGTGAGGATCGCCAGGCCCATGCCGAGCATGCCGAACAGGTTGCCGCGACGCGACGTGGTGGGGTGCGACAGGCCCTTGAGCGCCTGGATAAAGCAAACCGAGGCGATCAAATACAGGGAGGTAACCAGGTTCATGCTCATGCTTGCTGCACCTCAGCCTTGACTGCTTCGGCCTTGGCCGCCGGAGCTTTTGCCGCTTTCTTCTTGAACATTTCCAGCATGCGCCGGGTCACCAGGAAGCCACCAAACACGTTGACCGCCGCCAGGGCCACGGCCAGGGTGCCCATGGTCTTGCCCAGTGGCGTCACGGTGAGGGCGGCGGCGAGCATGGCGCCGACGATGACGATGGCCGAGATCGCGTTGGTCACGGCCATCAGTGGGGTGTGCAGTGCCGGTGTCACGTTCCAGACCACGTGGTAGCCGACGTAGATGGCCAGCACGAAGATGATCAGGTTGTAGATACCGTGAGAGATCAGCATGTCTTCCATTGTTTTTATCCTCAGCCGTTCTTGCGCACGATCTGGCCGTCGCGGCACATCAGGCACGCGGCGACGATATCGTCTTCAAGGTTGATCACCAGTTGTCCTTCTTTATCGAACAACAGTTTCATGAAGTCCAGCAGGTTGCGGGCATACAGCGCCGAAGCATCGGCCGCCACGGCGCCAGCCAGGTTGGTCGGGCCAACGATGGTCACGCCATTTTCGACGACCACCTGATCGGCCACGGTCAGCGGGCAGTTACCGCCCTGGGCTGCCGCGAGATCGATGACCACCGAACCCGGTTTCATCTGGGCCACGGTTTCCGCGCTAAGTAGCGTCGGTGCCTTGCGGCCCGGAATCAGTGCGGTGGTGATGACGATGTCAGCCTGCTTGGCGCGTTCGTGCACGGCCGCGGCCTGGCGCTGCATCCAGCTGGCCGGCATGGGGCGGGCGTAACCGCCGACACCCACGGCGCATTCACGCTCTTCGTCGGTCTCGTAAGGCACGTCGACGAACTTGGCGCCGAGGGATTCGATCTGCTCTTTTACCGCCGGACGCACGTCAGACGCTTCGATCACCGCACCCAGGCGTTTCGCGGTAGCGATAGCCTGCAAACCGGCCACGCCGGCACCGAGAATCAGCACGCGCGCCGCTTTCACGGTGCCCGCAGCGGTCATCAGCATGGGCATGAAGCGCGGATAGTAGTGCGCGGCCAGCAACACGGCTTTATAGCCGGCGATGTTGGCTTGCGAGGACAGCACATCCAGGCTTTGGGCGCGGGAGGTGCGAGGCGCCGCCTCCAGGGCAAAGGCGGTAATCCCGCACTCGGCCAGCTTGGCGATGGTTTCGTTGCTGAACGGGTTGAGCATCCCCACCACAACGGTGCCGCTTTTAATCAGCGCCAGCTCGCTGTCGCTGGGCGCGACCACCTTCAAGATCAGCTCTGCGCCAAACGCGTCATTGGCGCTGCCAATGGTTGCGCCTGCCGCTGCATAGGCACTGTCGACAACGCTGGCGTTTACGCCGGCGCCGCTTTGTACAGTGACCTTATGACCCTGGCTGATCAGCTTCTTGATGGTTTCCGGGGTTGCAGCAACCCGTGTTTCACCGGTCTGGGTTTCGAGAGGAACACCAATGTGCACGTCAAATCTCCTGCGTGATCTTATTGAGTAAACCCATGCACTACGGATGATTCGGCGGCGGCGATGGTCACCGCCTCGGTCCCGATGAAGCATCACATGATGGAGATGAAGGCGCCGACTACCGCCGACAGGCCGTTGGGAGCAAACCCGCCGTGCTCGGCCATCAGGCCGCTCAACCCGCTGACTTCCCGATCGGGAACCCAGCCTATCAACACGGCAAAACCCACACCGATGAAACCAATGATCGCCACGACCTTTCACCGAGCAGGCGCATGACCAGAACGACCAGCAAGCCAGAGAACAGATAGGTCAGCAGGACGGCCGGGCCAGCCGCCGCAATGGCATGTCCTGAGCCCACGAACAAACCGGAGCCGATAATCCCGACGATAGACAACATGGTGAAGTGACGTGGCTTGAAGCCCTGCGCCAATTGGCCACTCGAATCCTTGGAGCTCGGGCTGATCATTATTTTTTTCTCTGGTGAACGACATTCAGGCGTGCTGATGGGGGGCTATTGTCCCCCTCCTAAAAACGGCGCCCTCCAAGCGCTGCCGTTCTTGTCAAACCCATCATCGCGATGTGGTTATTTCGATGAAAAGCAGTGCCACCTTACTCGGCTTGTCCGACGATTCAGTTACCTGTTCGCGCCACCTTCTTGCCTGATATCGACACATGCAAATTTGGCGTTCACGATGAAGACCGAGCGGTCACGAAGTGGCTTGGTGTAATCATTTTGTTTTTTGCGCACTCTGCTAACAGAGCAATGAATGGTGATAGTTTGCGAAGCTTAAGCGTGCGAGAAGTTTTCGGAAGAGGCCTGCAACCTGAAACGGGTCATGAAAATCATCGGCGCTAACGGTTTGTTGGTAGGGGGCAAGGGAATGCAGTTTGTTGCTAATGGGCCAGACATCGCTGCTGAGTTATTACGGGCTCATGAGGAAGGTCGTGTTGTGTTTTTCTGTGGGAAACCAACCCGGTAGTGAGGCGCTCGAACGTGCCTGTCGGGAACGTTCGCATGCCATTACAACCATACCAATTTCGGCCCGGTCAGTTTTGAAGGGGAGCACCGAGCTCTGTAGAACAGAAACTCTCACCTCTTAAATACCGCCATTTTGATACACCGTCGCACTCCAATATTGGCTGCCGTTACGTTTTTGGCGAGTCCATCCATCTGCCTCCAGTTGTCTGGCGATCATTCGATTCATAAACCCATGACCGAGCAGCAGAACCGGTCCTTCGCCGGCAAGGGACTGAAGCCGTTTAGCTGCCGTGCCGGCGCGCATCCTCGTAGTGGCGACGGATTCGACTCGGCGTGAGTAACCGCACAACCATAAGATCCGAAGGATAAATGCCCAGGTAAACGGCGATAGCCGTGGCAGTTGCCAGTGACCATAAGGCAGTGGAGCTTCACAGAACAGCGCGTCGACCAGGGCGGGCTTCAGGCCGAGAGCCTGGACGGAAGTCAGCGCACGAGGCGCGTTGCTTGAGACAATCACCGTGGCGGTTGCGGCGAGCTGCATGCTGGCATCCGGGACGGGTTGATTGGTAATTTCGGAGCGGTCGTATTGTTCGATCCAGTCTTTCATATCGAGCGCTGATATTTTGTCGGTTGCGACCAGTTTTGGCTGGCCGTGACGCATCAGGATTATTTTTCTGCTCACGGTCTGTTTACGTCCTTGTCCTGGTGTGTATCAAACCAACCGTGATCACGGTACCACGCCACGGTGTCGGTGATTGTTTGCTCCAGCGCCCGGAAACTCAGGTCAAGCTCTCGTTCGCTCTTGCCGTGATTGAAACGGGTGCGGTCCTTTTCTCGTACCAGCAGGCGCAACGTGGCTATGCTCAGCAGAATGGGCTTGCCGGTAATACGCGCGTAGATCTCCTGCACAACTGCCAAGGTGTACAGAAAGGGCAGCGGCAGTTGTCGAACGGGTGTCTTGACGCCTGCGATACGCCCAAGAGCGGGCACCAGTTCACGCATTGTCATATGCCGGCCCGCCGCGAGATAGCGCTCGCCTCGACGCCCATCTCTGGCGGCGGCAATCTGCGCCAATGCCACATCGCGGGCATCGACAACGGAGAAGCTACCGGGGATCAGTCCGGGCAATTTGCCGCGTACGACATCGTTGACCAACTGTCCCGAGGAGGTCGGGCCAATGTCGGCAGGCCCCCACATCCAGCCAGGCAGGACCATGCAGGCATGCATCTCGGGATGGACTTCCAGGAACGACAGGACGACACGGTCGGCGAGTATCTTGCTGCGGTAGTAGTCATCCGCGTCGGCGTCGGCCCGCAGGCAGGTTTCATCGATTGACGTGCCGGGAGCGCCGTCGAGCACGGCGATGGAAGACGTATGGATGAACCGTCGTATACCAGCGCGGTAGGCCTGACCAAGCAGGCTCCGTGTACCTGACACATTAATCTTTTCGAGTTCTTCCCAGTGGCTGCCGCCCTTGTAGTTGTCGCGAAAGAACGCTGCGGTGTGGAACACCGTATCGCAGCCTTGTAGCGACGCTGCGAACGCATCGACATCGGCCATGTCACCAACGACCAGTTCCACACCCGGCAAATGCTTGAACTGTTGTTCACCTTTGGCTCTTGAACGGACCAGGGCTTTGACCACGCAGCCACGAGCGACCAGTTCACGTACCAGGTTGTTGCCCAACAAGCCGGTCGCGCCAGTGACGAATGTGTTATGCATGTGTCACCCCTCACTCTGATCGGTTGACGGCATCAATACCGCACTGTCGAAGAAGACCTCTTCGCGTATGGCCAAGCCGTCTTTGAAGGTGAAGTGTGCGGCGTAGTACACGGTAATGTGGCGTCCATGGGGTGGAATCACCCGGTCCGACAGCACCAATGGTGCAGCGAAGGTGCCGGTCAGGAAGGCGGTCAGTGCCAAACGATCGTGGGTGACGATAAATGGGCTCAAGATCACCTTGGCATCGGGGAACGCTTCGAGTAATGCGCGCTCTCGCTTGTGCATGGCCTCGCGACCGGTTTGTATCCCCATGCCATCGAAGTAGATGAAGTCTTCGGAAACCAGCGCAAGCATCGCCTCCAGGTCTCGGCGATTAAAGGCGCTGGCGGCGCGTGCCGCATAGTCGTTGGGGCCAGTAGTCATACAGTCCATTCCATTCTTTTCGAGGGGGTGTAGATATACCGTTGACACCTCTGCCGAAAAACAGCGACTGCTGCATAATGGATTTGCAAATTTGCGGATCAGGGAAGATATGAAGCATGGCTTTGCAAGCAAACTGGGACGATCTTCGCCTGCTGTTGGCAGTCTCGCGACGTGGCAGCTTTCTCCAGGCCGGTCAATTGCTGGGGGTCGCTGCGTCTACTGTGGCGCGACGGCTGACCCAACTTGAAGGCGCACTTGGCGAGCCACTCGTTGAGCGGGGAGTTGAAGGATGCAGGTTGACCCCGCGAGGCCAATCCCTCGTGGACGTTGCCTTGGCTGCAGAAGCGGGCTTGAGGCGTCAAACCGTTACGGGCATGTCCGAACCAGACACAGAGCTATCTGGCAGTGTCGTGGTCAGTGCAGGAGAGGGGTTCTCGTCTTGCGTGCTGGAGGCCGCGAGTCGCTTCACCACTCTGCATCCGCGATGCTCGGTGGAGTTGCTGATAACAGCCGACTTTCACAAGATCGTCCGCGGAGTCGCAGACATTGCTGTACGCACGACTCATCTGGGCGAGCCGTCGCTGATTTATCGCTCCATAGGCAGGCTCGCTTACGGTGTATTCGCCGATGCAGGTTATCTGAAGCGGTTTCCAGGGCTGACTCCGGCCACTGCGGCCAATATTGCCTTGCTTCCTCCGCTGGACATGTTGCCTCAAATGCGCATGGCAAAGGCCTCGGGCCTGGACCGCACGCAGATCAGCGTGAGCTCGTTCGCGGTTCAGCTCGAATCGGTGAGGCGAGGAATGGGCGTGGCAGTGTTGCCCAGAATTCTGGCGAAGGATCTGATCGGGTTGTTCCCGGATCTCCAGCTTCCAGATATGGAGGTCTATCTGGTGACCCGGCCGCAGGCATTGAAACAGGCTCACATCAAATGTTTTTTTGCCATCCTGGAGCAGGTACTGCTTGAAGCCCTTTCCATGGAAAGTGTCGAAGGGGACCTCTTGGAGGGGCGCCCCGAAATGGGTGCATGAGGCAGCTTGCAGGTTGTACGGTAATGGTGGAAAACAATCGGAACTGCGGTCGCAACCTTTGTCTGGCGAGAAAAGAGGCGGACCGCGTTCGGCCGATTTCGACGGTCACGACCGACCGAAATAGCCTGTGGACTCAGCCGGTCGACGCAACGGATTGGCTAAATTGTTCAGCAGGCGTTTCGTAGTTTAGTGTTTTCCGAGAGCGGCTATTCAGCTGCCAGGCCACTTCATTGACTGCGGCAGAAATCTGCTGGAGGCCAGCGAGTTCCACTCAAGGCCTGCCAGGATACTCTGAACTCTTGACAATGGAGGTACGGGAGCCTGGGCGGACACTGGATATCCCCCGGGTGCTGATCGAACACGCAGGCAACGTGGTAAGCAAGGACGAAATGATTGCTCACGTCTGGCCAACTTCAGTGGTCGGGGATATCAATCCGCGCGTGCACATTGCCGCCCTGCGACGGGCTCTCGTCGAAGGCCAGAACGGGTGGCCCTGCACTGTCAACTTTCCCCAGCGCGGCTACAGCTTCGTCGTCCCAGTGCAGCGCGAGTTGGAACGGACGCTGGTTTTGATCAAGACCGGACACAAACACCAGCACAAATTAACTCGTCCTGCGTCCGGTCTGCACCCAAAACTCGCTCCTGCAAATGGATATAACCCATCTCAAGGACAAACCAGCGAGCAACGTGGTGGTCTATCACAGTGGCTACGGGCACACCCGGGTCACGGCCGGCTGATTTCCTCGGTGCTGACAAGATCGTACCGATCGAAACCTACGGTATCTCAAACGGGTCAAGGGTTCGAAACTGCTCGTCCACCCTGGCGTGCCCGTGGGCTAACTGATACTGACAAGGATCAGCTCAACGCCGACCTGCTGACTTTCCTTCAAGCTTGATTGGCTCTGCCCCTGGCGCAGGCGTTCGGGCCCGCGCCGGTTTACACCCCTTGCATGGGCGGCATTCCAGTGCTGGGGTGATTCACGGTCGTCACCCCGGAAAATGAGCGGTCCTGCCGCTCGATTTGATCATTGGACGTGAATTTGAACGGTTAGTGAGGGAGGCGGCTTGCGTTGCGGTAGGTGGTGCGGATCGCACCGCCCGACAGCGCCAGGCGAAAGGCGTAATGCCTTCGCTGCGGGTGAAAATGTGACTGAAGTGCGCCTGATCACAGAAGCCGCATTCCAGGCCGATTTGCGTCAGGGTCAGGTTGGTCTTCTCGATCAGTTGCTTGGCCCGGGCGACGCGCTGGCAACGAATCCAGTCCTGGGGCGACAGGCCAGTGCTGCACTTGAAGGTACGGGAGAAATGACTGCGGGACATCGCGCAGGCCCGTGCCAGTTCGGTGACTTCCAGGGGGTCGCTGAGGCGGTCGAGGATCAATTGTTTGACCAGGCATTCCCGCCAGGGAGTGAGACCACCAGTGATGGCTTTTCGCGTTTGGGTGGCTGACACGCAGGTGTTGTTGTGCTGAACATGGGCCATGACAAATGTCCGTGTTGATGGGTGTGTTCTGGAGCACAGTGCGGTGGGGCGGCACCATCCCTTTTGGAAAAACAATCTTGCATCGAGGGTTTGATTTTTGGTCGCAAGGCTTTGGCTGGCGAGTTAAACGTTGTTAATTCCCTCCTTTGAGTGCCTATGATTCAGTAAAGTCCAAAGACGGGTGCCTGGTTGAAAACACAATGGAACGGTACTCGGGAATCATTACGATCTGCGCAATGCCGATTTGAACCTGCTGGCGATTTTCGAGGTTCTGATGTTCGAAAAAAACCTGACCTGGGTCGCTGGAAAAACAGTCCCCGGATGCGCCGTTCATTGCCGCCAAACAAGTGCAAAACTTGTGGGAGCGAGCCTGCTCGCGAAAGCGGTGTGTCGGATGACATCAATGTCACTGATACTCCCTCTTCGTGAGCAGGCTCGCTCCCACAAGGTCAGTGCCTGACAGTTGTTTAACGGTTCTGCAACCATCCCAGAAAGCCACCTTTCCTGACCGCCACCGGTTTGGCCATCAACGCCATCCGGCTGTTCTGCTGCCGGACCGCTTGCAGCTTGTTCAGCGCCCGGTCGACTTCGCGTCGTTGCTCCATGCAACTGCGGGTCAGGGATTTGTCGAGGCGGTAGATGATGCTTGAGGTCATGGCAGTGAACCGTGCCTGGGACGGCGTGTCGGCGAGGATGCTTTGTTCGCCCATGATTTCACTCGGCCCCATGCGCCCGGCTTCAATCTGCATGTTGCCGTCGGCGACCGTGGCGCTGACCACGCCGGTGGCGATGACGAACAGGCTGTCCGGTACTTCTTCCAGATCCAGCACCACCTCACCGGCCGCGTATTGCTGCGCCACCATGTTCCGGGCCAGGCGATCACGCTCCTCGGCGCTCAGGGAACGGAAGACTTTCACTTCATCGAGCAACGCCCGGGCGCGGGTCGAAGGCTCGATCACGCCATCGGGCTGCCGGGAGATGCCTGCCGCTTCGAGGTGCCGATGGGCGAGATCGAACAGCTGATTGCGCACTTCGCTTTTCTTGCCGAGCTCGGCGATAAAACCGCTGGCAACGTATTCGGACATCTCTTCGCCGGCCTCTTTCAACACCGCTTTGGGTGCAGGGTTGAGCAACAGGCTGCTGCTGCCTTGCAGGGTGCGGTCGAGGGCGTCGAGTACTCGACGGGGGCGGATGTGGTTCGGCACCCTGATGCTGATCGACACCCCGTGCAGGTTGTTCGGTTGGCTGAGGTTGACGATCTTGGCCTTGGCCGCCACCGAGTTCGGTACCACGGCCATCGTGCCGGCGCTGCTCAACAGGTGCGTGGCGCGCCAGTTGATGTCGAGCACCTTGCCCTCGACGCCATCGATGACGACAAAGTCGTCCACCTGATACGGCTTGGTGGTGTTGAGCACGATGCCGGAGAACACGTCGGCCAACGTACTCTGCAGCGCCAGACCGACGACGATGGCAAACACGCCAGAGGTCGCGAGCAGACCTTTGACCGGCAGATCCAGCACATAGCCGGCGGCGGCGACGATGGAAGCCAGAAACACCAAGGCACCGATGACGTCCTGCAACAAACGGCCGCTGTGGCCGATGCGGCGCATCAGCACCAGACCGAACACCTCGGTCAGCACCCGTGCGGCGTACAGCCACCAGAGAATCCCCAGCGCCGTCGCGCCAAGTTGCGCCACCTGGTCATCGGCAAACAACGGCGCCTGCAATGGACTGACGCCGGTATTGATGATCAGCGAACTGAACGCCAGAAACAGCACCAGCCGCACACCAACCCGTGGCGCACGATGCTTGAATGGGACGAGGTGCCAGAGCAGAGCGTCGAGCACCAGCAGCAGGGCGCTCCAGGACAACAGGTGGGCAGAGAAAATGCTCATGGGGTGGACTCCTGCGGGCACAAAAAAATCGCCACACCCAGAGGTGTGGCTAGTGGTTGCACTCAGTTCAGATGGGTCTTGAGTTCCGCCGCCGCTTGCCGCACGGCTGCCTTCACCTCGGGAATCTGACTCAACGGATTGAGCAGGCCAAAGTCATGAATCATCCCGTTGTAGCGCACCGAGGTCACCGGCACACCGGCCGCATCGAGGTGGCGGGCGTAACCTTCGCCTTCGTCACGCAGCACGTCGAATTCGGCGGTCTGCACCAATGCGGCAGGCAGGCCCTTGAGTTGTTCGGCGCTGGCGTTGAGCGGCGAGGCATGGATCTGCGCACGTTCGGCCGGGTTGGTGGTGTAGTTGTCCCAGAACCACTGCATCATGCCTTTGGTGAGGAAGTGCCCCTCGGCGAACTGCTGGTACGAGCCGTCGTCGAACTGCGCGTTGGTTACCGGCCACATCAACAGCTGGAAGCGCAGGGCCGGGGTGTTCTGCTCCTTTGCCATCAGCGCCACGACTGCCGCCATGTTGCCGCCGACGCTGTTGCCGGCCACCGCCAGACGCTTGCCGTCGACACCGATTTCCTTGCCATGCCCGGCCACCCATTTCGTCGAGGCGTAGGCCTGGTTGATCGCGGTCGGGTACTGCGCTTCCGGCGACGGCGTGTAGTCGACGTACACCGCGACCGCGCCGGAGCCCACCACCAGGTCACGAATCAGGCGTTGGTGCGTCGGGAAGTCGCCCAACACCCAGCCGCCACCATGGAAGAACATGAACACCGGCAACTCGCCTTTGACCTTGGCGGGGCGCACCACTTTCAGGTTGATGGTCTGGCCATTGACCTTGATCGCCTTGTCGCTGACGTCCACACCGGACAGATCAACCTTCACCGAAGCCTGGGCACCGGTCAGCACCGCACGGGCGTCTTTGGGGCTCAATTGCTCAAGCGGTTTGCCACCGCCGGCGGCGAGGGCATCGAGGAAGGCCTGGGTGTTGTGTTCTACGCCAGTACCTTCAGCAGCGAACGCATTGCCGATGGACAGGGCGAGGAGGGAAGCGGCGAGGGTTTTCTTGATGTTCATGTGCAAATCCTTTTTAAGCCGTTTTAGTTTTTCTATGCCTTGGGATCGGGCTGCTGTGGCGCTGGGGTTTCGGCCTCAGCAACACCGTGAGCACAGATTAATGAGGTGCCGGAAAGTGAAAAAGCGGCCATAAAGCGTTTAACTGTCAACCAGAGAGTGACAATTAGCCCGTTCGAAGGCATTCCGGGCTGTCTGCTGCCGCTGTTCCCGCAGCGCTATCGCGAGGTGACTGCTGGCGAAGTAAATTCTCTCAGCACAAATCCTCCAGATTCGCACATCCGTACAATCGTTCTGCTCTAGCGAAACCGAAAATGGCGCTTCTCAAAACATATCCGGAGAAGTGTTATGGCAACCGCAAAAGCAGCACCAGGCAAAGGCCTGATTGATCCGAGCAACCACGCCCTGATCCTGATCGACTTTCAGTCACAGATGTCATTTGCGACTAAATCCATCGACGCTGTATCACTGCGTAATAACGCTGCACTGATCTCGAAAGCAGCGAAGGAATTTGGCGTTCCTGCCATTCTTACCACCGTCGCCGAAAAAAGCTTTTCGGGCCCAATGTTTGAAGAAATCACCTCGGTCTTCGCCGGCCAGGAGCTGATTGACCGGACCAGCATGAACACCTGGGAGGACGAGCGTATCGCCGTCGCCGTGAATAAGATCGGTCGCAACAGAATCGTTCTTGCCGGTCTCTGGACCTCGGTCTGCATCGTTGGACCGGCGATCTCGGCGCTTGAACAAGGCTTCGAGGTCTACGTCATTTGCGATGCGTGTGGTGACGTTTCAGATGAGGCTCATGAGCGTGCTATCGAGCGTATGGTTCAAGCAGGTGCGCGTCCAATGACCTCGCTTCAATACCTCCTGGAATTGCAGCGTGACTGGGCTCGCAGCGACACCTATAACGAGACGGTGAAAACTTCTATCGCTCACGGTGGCGCTTATGGTCTTGGTTTGATTTATGCCAAAACCATGTTTAACGCATCGGAAGGTCACTGATCGGTAAGCGCCTCTTCCCCACCAGGGGATGAGGCGCACTTTGCCTGGGGATCCGGAAGATTGGCATTGGGTACGAGTCTGTCGCGTCGTTGGCCACTTCTGAGCAAACTGTGGGGAGGAAATGGTGAGTACGATGACTGAAGAGCAGGCACCGGGTACGGCCTGGCAACCGCTTCGCCATGGACTGTTTCGCAGTCTATGGCTCGCCAGCATTGCATCCAGCATAGGGACGTGGATGCATGAAGTCGGTGCGGGGTGGCTGATGACCTCCTTGTCGGCCAGTCCCCTCATGGTGTCTCTGGTACAGGTAGCGGGTGCCGCTCCCATGTTCCTTCTAGCGCTGCCTGCTGGCGCGCTGGCCGACATCGTCGACAAACGGCGTTACCTGTTGGCTGTCCAGGCAGGAATGGCCGTCATTGCACTTGCGCTCGCCTTGATCACCTTTGCGGACCTGATGAGCTCTACGCTTTTACTCCTGTTTACTCTGGCCATGGGGATTGGAACGGCGCTGACCATGCCAGCATGGTCAGCGTTGACACCTGAGCTGGTTCCGGCCAGTGATCTGCCCGCCGCGATATCGCTGAGTAGCGTGGGGGTCAACGTTGCCCGGGCACTCGGACCGGCCATCGCTGGCATCATCATCAGTCTGGTAGGGCCATGGGCGACATTTGCCGTCAATGCCTTGTCCTTCTTTGGCGTTATCGCGGTGCTCGCCTTGTGGCGTCGCACGCCACAACAGACCGTATTGCCGGCAGAGCGCCTGTTTGGCGCTATACGTACGGGTTGGCGCCATACCCGTAGTTCACGGCACCTGCAGCGAGTTCTGGTGCGCGCCCTGGCCTTTTTCCTGGGTGCAAGCGCCGGCATGTCCTTGCTTCCACTGATTGTGCGAAGTGAGCTGAAGGGCAGCGCTGAGCAATTCGGGATCTTGCTCGGTTGCGTGGGGATCGGGGCGGTCGCGGGTGCAATGTTTCTACCCAGGATTCGTCAGCATGTTGCTGTCAATCCGCTGGTGGCATCGGCCAGCCTTATCTATGCAGCAGTATTGCTGGCATTGGCATGGATTCATGATTTCTATCTGCTTATCCCTGTGATGTTCCTCAGTGGTGCTGCCTGGATCGCGGTATTGTCCAGCTTTCAGGTGTCTGCGCAAACATCGGTACCTGCGTGGGTAAGGGCCAGGGCGTTGGCGGTCTATATCCTGACTTTCTTTGGCAGCATGGCTTTGGGCGGTGTGATATGGGGACTGATCGCCAGCTGGTTTTCGATCTCGATATCGCTGAGTCTTGCCGCCGTAATCATGGTGGTGGGAGTAGGGGTGGGCTGGAGGGTCAAACTGCCTGCGCTGAGCGCAGAAGACCTGGCCCCTTCGCTGCATTGGCCGCAACCGTTGATGGGTGTCGACGTTGAAGGTGAGCGTGGGCCTGTCATGATTACACTCGAATATGAGATTGACACGGTGGATGCCGATGCCTTCAAAGACGCTATGGAAGAGGTGCGCAGGATGCGGCAGCGCAATGGTTCTTTTTCCTGGCAGTTGATGCAGGACACCGAAAATCCGCAACTGTGGATCGAGTTGTTTTTCGACGAGTCCTGGTACGACCATCTACGCCACCACGGTCGAGTCACTCGCGCAGAGTTGAAAATCGAATCAGCCGCCCGGCGCTTTCAAATCGCTGGAAAGTCTGTACGTATTCGGCACTTGCTCAAAGGCTGACGGGTTAGTCTCACTTCAGTCCTGCGGTGGAAGAACGGCCTGCGCTTTTGAAAAGGTTGTGCAACCTGCGCCTCTTCTGGTACCGGGAAAAAAGGGGGCCTGAAGAACCGCAAAATCATTCGCTCGGACGTAGCCGGGGCGGTCTGACGACGACCATTGGTATCAAGATGACCGGAGAGGGCCCGTGGCTGCCCCAGATCAGGAACGCCAGTTTCCGGCCAGAATCGGCAAACTGCGAATTTTGGCTGCCTTCTTCATGTACAGGAGTTTTTCCAACTCCTGTACATGAATCCAAGAAACCGGTTACTGAAGGGTATTGGTAATGGCGTCAAAGGCGACCATGTCGTCGATAACCTCACCACCGGTGGGTTTGGTCTGTGCTTGCCACACTACAATCACCACATCTTTGGTCGGATTGATGTAGAGGAACTGACCAAAAGTGCCTGCAGCCGTAAAGGCTTTGTCGGCCTTGGAAGCATCGGTCCAGCCTGGCCACCACATGTTGGCAAAGTCACCGTATGCCGCATCTGTGCCAGTGGTCGCGCTGGCGAAGCTCATCCAGTCTTCAGGCAACACTTGCTGTTCACCGGCCTTGCCGCCGCTGAGGAAAAACTGTCCAAAGCGCCCGTAATCTTCAAGGGTTGCACTGATGCCGCTGCCGCCCACTTCATTGCCGTTAAGGCCGTCGAGCCACCATTTGGCATCGGTTTGCATGCCATAGGGGACCCAGATTTTCTCGCTCAGGTATTGCGTCAGTGGCTTGCCCACGGCGGCGCTGACCAGTTGTCCCAAGACTTGCGTTTCACCGGTGCTGTAGTTGGTGCGAGTGCCAGGAGGTGCAGCGGTGGGCAGGCTTGCCATGAACTTGAGGAGCGACCCAGGCACTTGTTCGATTCGCAGCTTGATCAGCTGTCGTTCGTCTGATGTTGGATCAGTGTATTTCTCGTTCCATTTGATTCCGGAGCGCATGGACAGAATTTGACGTACGGTGACCTGGTCGTATCCGCTACCGGCCAGCGCGGGTAAGTAGTGAGTGACTTTGTCATCAAGGCTTTTGATGGCGCCGTCCTGCAATGCAGCGCCCACGAGAGTCGAGGTGATTGATTTCGCCACCGACATCGACATCCAGCGGGTGTTGGCGGTATTACCTTTTTCGTATCGCTCAGTCACGATTTGACCGTCCTTGAGCACCAACAGGCCTGTCACCCGATTCAGCGCAACGTAGTCATCGAGACTGTAGCGCTTGCCTTTATAGTCAAAGGCAACCGGGCCGAGTGGCGTGCCGCTGCGCGGTAACGGGAAAGGATGGCCGCCCGCTTTGATGGTCCGCACAGGGAACAAACGATCAGTATTGCGAAAGGTAGTGACGGCCATGTCCTCGCTGAGATTGCCGTCATAAATGGCCTGCACTTCGCCAATCGGCTCCAGCGCAGGTTGTTGGTAGGACTTCGTGGGACCAGGAGTGGCCGCGCAGGCGGTCAACGATAGAACGAGTGTCGAAACACACACCACCACTTGGAGATGGCTGCGCTTAACGAGCGATGGATGGCGAGGGAGCATTGGCATAAACACCTTCCTATGGTTTCTTGTTGTTTTGTCAGGGGGCAGTTTGCAAGGTGGACATTTTTGGGGCGCGTGGGATCGGGCCCGATCACGCGCGGAATCGGGCCATGGATAATCTGGAATATTTGATTGATTGATTGATTGGCCAGGCTTGGTGAGAAAGCGCTCTAACGCACTGCCGCCACCAGTTCCAACTCCAGCAATCCGCTGCCTGGAAGCCCGGCGACGCCCAGCGCAGAGCGCGCGTGTTGCCCGCGCTCGCCAAACAACTCGATCAGCAAACGCGAAGCTTCGTCGAGAACTTTTGAGTAATCCTGGTAACCGTCCTCGGCATAGACAAATCCGCGTACGAACACAATCCGCTCGACGCATTCCAGATCACCGACCGCTTGCTCAAGCGCGCTCAAAGCGCGCAATACACAGGTGCGAGCAGCCAGGATCAAGGTTTCTGCAGACATGTCTGCCCGAGCCGGACCTTTGATTACACTGTCGGCCAAACGACACACCTGCCCGCTGACATAGGCCACACCACTGTGGACCACCACCGGTATGTAGTCACCCTTGGGGGCAGGGGCATCGGGCAATTGCAGACCCAACAGCTTCAGTCTCTCTCGAATGCTCATGGGCTCACCTGCGCAAAACTCACCGGCCCACCGAGCCACAATCCCTGAATCTGCTCCTGAGCATCCCGGCGAAAGCGCAACGATATCTCTGAAGGGCGGCCCATAGCCCGACCCTGACGAACACGCACCGGGCGTTCATCAACACTCACCAAGCCGTTTTCCAGCAAACCGAAGGTCAGGGCCGCGGCTGCAATACCGGTGGCCGCGTCTTCGGGGTAGCCGGAGGACTTGGGAAACTGTCGTGCATCGAATTGTCGAGTGGCAAGGTCCAGTGGTGCGTAGGGGTACAAACCGGTTGAGCCGATGCGCTCGCACAATTGCTCAATCCGGCGAAAATCCGGTTTCAACCCGTCCAGCACCGCCACGCTCTTGAGCGGGATCAGGGTTTTCACCCGGCTGGTGGCGGCGTTCTGGATGGGTAACGGAGCCAACTCATTGGAACTGATGCCCAGCACCGAGAGGATTTGCGCTTCGATGTCCGGGGACGAGAGAGTTTCGACCTGACCTTTGGGTTGGCTGATTTCGACCTGTACGGTGCCACCCCCATCGCGCATGACCCGCGCTTCCACGCGTCCACTCAAGGTCCAGATCGACAGTTGATCCTTTGGCAACATCCCCAGTCGGTCCAGCAGCCAGACGGCGCCGACCGAGGCATGTCCACACATCTCCATTTCGTGGTTCGGCACCCAGAAACGGAAGCTGAAATCATAGTCGGTTCCGGCCGGTGGCGAACAGACGAAGCCGCATTCATGCCCGTAAGCCTGGGCCACAGCCTGCATGTCCGCGTCGCTCATGCCGTCGGCGCGAGCGACGGTTGGTGCAGGGTTACCGCCGTTTTCGGCAGCAGGGAATACATTGATCAGATGAACTTGCGGGGTCATTTCTGCGCTCCTTGAGCGTCCGATAAAGCAGGTGCAACCGCATCGACGATGGCATTGGTAAATGCTGTGTGCGGATCAAGACTGACCGGTTCCGCTTCAACAGCGTTCATGAAACTGATGTTCTTCTGGACGCCCGACAACTCGACCCTCGGCGTGGCCGGGTAAGAGGGCAGTGACGCTGTCCATGCCGCATCGAAAATCGGCGCGGCGGTGTGAGCGAAGTACGGCCGCACGGCTTCCCGAGCCTTGTCCGGATCGGTGGCGATCAGTTGCTCGGCGCGCCACAGGGCTTTCACCATTTTTCGTGCGGTGTCGGTGTTACTGGCCAACCAGTCTTCCCGAGCAATCATCGCTGTAAAGAGGAAACCGTTGAGCGGCTGATATTCACCCTTGGCCAAGTCCATCAACACAAATCCCCCTTGCTGTTCGGCGGTGGTGATAGTCGGTGGTGACAGCGAAAAACCATTGATGCTGCCCTGGGAAAACGCCGCCAGCATGTTCGGCGCGCCGCCAATCGGCATGATGGTCAGGTCTTTGTCCGGACTCAGGCCTGCGTCCTTGGCCAGATAGCGAACCAGCATATCGGTGGTGCTGCCGGGACCGGTGACGCCGATTTTCAATCCTTTCAAGGCTTGTGCCCGGGCAGTCAGTGGTGACGCAGCGGATACACCCGCACTTTTCGCGGAATCGGCATCGATCACCACGGTGCTGCCGAACTGCGTCTGCACCGAGGCGAAAGCCTGAACATCCTGTCCCTTGGAGCGGGCACGGATGGCCACCGCCGGCAGGCCGACATAGGCGTCGGCATCACGTCCGAGGACAGCGGTAAGCGCCGCGGAGCCGCCTTTCTGGAAGACGATGACTTCGATGTCGAGCCCTTCTTCGGCGAAGTAGCCGAGCTTCTGCGCGACATAGATCGGCACATACAGGAAGCCTTCACTGGGAAACGCCAGTTTGACCTTGGTCAACTCGGCGGCCTGAGTCGTGAAGCCACAAAGCAACAGAGTGGCAAACGCGGTCGCCGTCAGAAGACGTTTGAACATGATGGAACTCCGGATAATCAATCGAAAGGATGTTCAGACCGCCACTTCACGTTCGGCGTCGTTGGCTTTCCATGGCATCAGCCGGCGTTCGGCCAGTTTGACCGCGGTATTGAGGATCAGCGCCAGGGCAATGATGCCCACCAGCGCGGCGAACACACCGGCGGTGTCAAACTGCGAAGCCGCGTCGGAGAGCAAGTAGCCGAGCCCGCGATTGGCAGCGATGATTTCACCCACCAGTGCGCCGATCAGTGCGTACGGCACCGACAGGCGCAACCCGGTAAACACCCAGGTGAACGCGGAGGGAATGACCACCATGCTCAACAAATCACGTTCGCGGGCGCCCATCAGGCGCAGGATGGTCAACTGCTCGCGGGACACGTTGCGCACTCCGCTGTAGGTATTGAGGAACACCAGGAAGAACACCACTGCTGCGGTCAGAATGACTTTCATCGGCAAGCCGATGCCGAACCAGAGGATAAACAATGGTGCGAGAGCGACCTTCGGCAAGCTGTAGAACGCGGTGAGAAAGGGGTCGAGGATGTCGGCCAGGACTTTGGCCCGGCCTAACAGCAGGCCAGCAGCGAGACCGGCCACCGAGCCGAAGAAGAATCCGAGTACGGCTTCCAGCGTGGTAATCCCTGCGTGGTAGAAAAACACGCCATTGAGCAGGAGCTTGCACAAACTGGCCGCCACGGCAGAAGGCCGGCTGATGAAAAACTCCACGCCGAACCAGCGGGAAATGCTTTCCCACAGCACCAGCAGAAACACCAGGAACAGCAAGCGATAGACCTGAATCATAGGGCCTCCAGAGAGTGAGCCAGCGAGGAAGGATCGGCGGCACCGGCGATGTCTGGGGCCAGGCGCTGCCAAAGGGCGGCGCAGAGTTCGACGTAGTGCGGATCGGAACGCAGTTGCACCAGATTGCGCGGCTGCGCCAGTGACACCTCAAGGATGTGATCGATGGTGCCGGGACGCCCGGCAAAGACCACGCAGCGATCGGCGAGGGCGATGGCTTCGTCGACATCGTGGGTGACGAACAGCACGGTTTTTTTCAGTTTCTTGCACAGTCGCAACAGCTCGGTTTGCAGCGTGAGGCGCATCTGCGCATCGAGGGCTCCAAACGGCTCGTCCATCAGCAAGGTCTCAGGATCGCTGGCCAGCAATCGGGCCATGGCCGCACGTTTTCGCATGCCACCGGACAGTTGGTTCGGGTAGCTGGCACCAAATCCGGTCAATCCGACCAAGGCCAACAGTTCCTCGACACGTGCGTCGATTTCACGCTTGCCCAGGCGTCGGATCTGTAACGGTACGGCGATGTTGCCGGCCACTGTGCGCCATGGCAGCAGGTGGTCAGCCTGGGTCATGTAGCCGACCCGTGTGTTGACGCCTTTGACTTCGGCGCCGTCGTAATGAACCCGACCTTCGGTAGGGCCGAACAGCCCCGCGGTCATGTTCAACAACGTCGATTTGCCGCACCCGGACGGGCCGACCAAAGTAATGATTTCGCCACGCTGGATCTCAAGCGATACATTGCGCACGGCCACAAACCTGCGCCCGTCGACCTTAAAACTCTTCTGCACATCAGCGAAACTGATAAAGGGTTCTCGCCTCACGGCCCCATCCTCTTGTTGTTTTGTCAGGGCTCAGGATGCCGGGTGGAGAAACTCGGGGCGCACGGGATCGGGCCTCATCATGCGCGAGATCGGGCCATGGATAATCGGGATGGTTTACCGGTTGGTGTTACGGCGAAACTCGTCAGGCGAGCAGCCCTGTGCGCGTCGGAAGACATGGGCCAGGTGGGAAGGGGACTCGTAGCCGACGCTGTTGGCAATCTCCAGCACAGACATGCGCGTGTGCTGCAGCAGGTTCTTCACTCGCTCCAGGCGCATGCGCTGAACGCAGGCCAGCACAGATTCGCCAGTGTGTTGGGCAAACAAGCGGGTGAGGTGGCGTCGTGAAACATGAAAGGCTTCAGCGATCTCGTCCAGTCCCGGAGACTGTTCAAGATTGCCATCCAGATAGCGCTGAACATCACGCACCAATGCCGCACCATGACGTTCGGTCGAAGAACGTTGCAGGCTTGGCTGGCTCAGGGAAATCGCCAGGCATTCCAGGAGCAGCAAGTGGTCGGTCTGGGTGATTTGCCTACGCCGATCCACGTAGCGATCCGGTTGACTGAAGGCTTTTTTCGCCAGCAATAGATGATGAAGCGGTGCCGAGGCGTGCCAGATACCCAACGTCGGTACTCGCAAAAAACGGTTGGCATCACCGGACAGATCACGCAGGGCATAGCTCATGTAATCCGGGTCGACATAGAACGCAACATGTCCCTGTCTCACTGTCATTGACGATGAGGAATGGCTCCACTGGGGTGGGACCAATACGAACTGTCGGTCAACCATCGACGTTGAACGGCCGCTTTGTTCGTCCTTGAATCGCAACAAACCATGCTCCGGCACCATGATCATGAATTCATCATGCTCATGGGCAGCGGTTTCATAGGCTCCATTGGAGTTGAAGACGCTGTAGATTTCACGCATTGGCCACACCGGGTCGCGTCAGTCAGGTGCAAACACTAATACGCTGCGTAGTGAGAAATCTCAAGATCGGAAAGAGGCAGCCCGCTCGGTGAATGGCAGGCACTCCAGGTCAGGAGAACCCTCGATGTTGAATGATGTACACCTGCTGGAACGGCACAGCCTGCTCAGCTCGGCCGATTACCGCGAGATCAAGGACAAGGTCAGCCAATACCTGTGCCCGCACAGCTTCAACGTACTGCGTGACCAGAATGCAGCTTTGAAAGGGCAGAAGTTTTCACGCGCGGCATTCATGAACCTCCCTTAGCCACCCACCAGTCCAAAAAACAACCTGCGTCACGCCTGAGAAGCGAACCTAAGCTAATGCTAAAAAGATATTTATTACTGCTTTTTAAGATCGTTTAGCTTCAAGCAAGGATTACAGGTTCAGTCAGACATGGAGTGAAACATGGCGCACACACGGGGTATCACCTCCTTACCGACTCTTGATCTGTCATTGCTCGATGGCACTGCGGCACAGCGTCAGGGGTTTCTTGACGATCTGCGTCATGCGGCACGGGATGTGGGCTTTTTCTACCTGACCGGCCATGGCATTGATACTGATTTATTGAAACAGGTGCAGAGCCATGCCCGTCAATTCTTTGCGCTGCCGGACAGCGAGAAAACTGCCGTCGGCATGATCAATTCCCCACATTTTCGCGGTTACAACCGCGCGGCGTCGGAGATCACTCGCGGTAAACCCGATTTACGCGAGCAGTTCGATCTGGGTGCAGAAAGGGACGCATTATCGCTGGTTGAAAACAGCCCTTACTGGGCACGCCTGCAAGGCCCCAATCAATGGCCAGCCGCGTTGCCGGCGCTCAAGCCATTGTTGCTGGATTGGCAGCAGGCCATGACCGGAATGTCGCTGCGCTTGCTCCGGGCTTTCGCCCAGGCGTTGTCGCTGCCGCAAGAATCTTTCGATCAGTTGTACGGCGATAAGCCCAATGAGCACATCAAGCTGATGCGGTATCCGGGGCAGGTGCCAGACGAAAGCAATCAGGGCGTGGGAGCGCACAAGGATTCAGGTTTCCTGAGTTTTCTGCTGCAGGATCATCAAACCGGTTTGCAGGTGGAAATCGAGGAGGGGCTTTGGATCGATGCGCTGCCTCGGGACAACACTCTGGTTGTGAACATCGGTGAATTGCTGGAGCTGGCCACCAACGGCTATCTGCGCGCCACCGTGCATCGCGTGCTGTCGCCGCCCGAGGGCAGTGAGCGTTTGTCGATCGCCTTTTTCCTCGGTGCGCAACTGGACGCGGTGGTGCCGCTTTACCCCCTGCCGCCGGAGCTGTTGCGCGAAGCACGGGGCCCGGCGAGCGATCCCGACAATCCGTTGTTTCGCGACGTGGGCTGGAACTACCTCAAAGGTCGCCTGCGCTCCCATCCCGATGTTGCCCAGCGATTTACGGGGATGTACTGATCCCCAACGCACTCAGCGCCTGACCCTTTTACTCGATCAAGGATTACGAACATGTTCAAGAAGACAGGATTGACCCTGGCGGTACTGGGCGGGCTGGTTGCGTCTCTCAGCGCATTGGCACTGGAACCATTACGCGTGGCGGCAGACCCGGTGCCTCATGCGCAGATTCTGGCGTACATACAAAAAATCGACCCGCAGTTGAACCTCAAGGTGATCGAGATCCCCAACGGCGTGAACTCCAATGAACTGCTGGCGCACGGTGATGTGGACGCGAACTACTTCCAGCACTTGCCGTATCTGAAATCTCAGGAGCAGGCCCTCGGCGAAAATTTCGCGGTGGCTGCAACGGTGCATATCGAACCGTTGGGGATCTACTCCCACCGACACAAAAGTTTCGACCAGGTACCACTAAAAGGCACGGTGGCGGTGCCGAATAACGTCACTAACCTGAGTCGCGCACTGTACTTGCTTCAGGACAATGGCCTGATCAAACTCAAGGCCGGTTTCAACGACCCGGCCACTGACCAGGCAACACCCAAGGACATCGCCGAAAACCCGAAGCAGCTGAAAATCCTCGAAATCGAGTCGCCGCAGATTCCTCGCGCACTGGAGGATGTCGATCTTGCGGTGATCAACGGCAACTACGCGCTGGACGCCGGTCTGGCTCCGGCCAAAGATGCGCTGGGCCTGGAAAAGGCCGATGGCAATCCGTACGCCAATATCCTCGTGACCACGCCAAAGTTGCAGGACGACCCGCGTATCAAACAGCTGGCCAAAGACCTGACGTCGCCTGAGGTGGCCAAGTTCATTACCGACACCTTTGCCGGTTCGGTCATTCCGGTCGACCCGGTAACCGTGGCGGCCAGCAAGCCATGATTGTCGTCGAGCAGTTGAGCAAAACCTACTGGCCGGGGCAGGCACCTGCGTTGGACAACGTGTCCCTGAGCATTTCCGACGGTGCGATCTACGGGATTCTGGGGCGCAGCGGCGCAGGGAAATCGACGCTACTGCGTTGCCTCAATCTGCTCGAACGACCAAGTTCCGGGCGTATTCTGCTGGACGGTGAAGACCTGACAGCCCTGTCCGACCTCGAACTGCGACGACAACGCCAGCGCATCGGCATGATCTTCCAGGGCTTCAACCTGCTGCATTCACGCAACGTGTTCGACAACATCGCGGTGCCGCTGGAAATCGCGCGCGTCGATAAAGCGCGGCGCCATGTACGGGTCAGGGAGCTGCTGGAGCTGGTGGGCTTGAGCGATAAAGCCCGGGCGTTTCCTTCGCAGTTGTCCGGTGGGCAGAAACAACGGGTTGGCATTGCCCGTGCGTTGGCGGCGCGACCGGCTTATCTGCTGTCGGATGAAGCCACCAGCGCCCTCGACCCGGAAACCACGGCTTCGATTCTTGAACTGCTGCGCGATATCAATCGGCAGCTGGGGTTGACCATCGTGCTGATCACCCACGAGCTGGACGTGGTCAAGTCCATATGTGATCACGCCGCTTCACTGGCCCATGGCCGGTTGGTCGAGGCGGGGCCGATCGCGCAGTTGTTGAACAACCCGGACTCCAGCCTGGGCCGTTCACTGCTGCCGGGTTACTGCGCGCCTTTGGGCAAGGATGCACAAACCCTGGATTTGAGCTTTTTCGACAATCTGCTGGCCACGCCGGTGCTCAAGGAGTTGGTGCAACAACAGGGCGTGGAGTTGAACCTGCTGGCCAGTGGCGTCGAGTCTGTTGGAGGGCGCAGGGTAGGGCGGTTACGCGTGGCTTTTCGGCAGCCCGGTGAGGAGCTGAACCTGACGCGGGTGGTTGACTTTCTCAAGCGGCGTGGCGTCAGGGTGGAGCGTTCATGAACCGGAATATCGACTGGAGCGAAATCGTTCAACTGGTGCTGAACGCAACCGGTGAAACCCTGTACATGGTGCTGCTGGCGGGCATTTTTACCCTGCTGATCGGCTTGCCCCTTGGCGTGTTGCTGTTCATCAGCCGCCGCGGTGGGTTGTACCCGATGCCCAGACTCAACAAAGGCCTGGGCGGCTTGGTCAATCTTGGTCGCTCGTTACCGTTCGTGGTGATGCTGATCGCGTTGATTCCGCTAACCCGTCTGGTAGTCGGCACGACGTTGGGGAGTACTGCCGCCGTGGTGCCCATCACGATAGGCGCCTTTCCTTTTTTTGCCCGAATTGTCGAAAACGCACTGGACGAAGTCGATAAGGGCCGCATCGAAGCCATCCTCGCGATGGGCGGTGATATTCGACATGTGATTTTTAAAGTGCTGCTCCCCGAAGCACTACCAGCGTTGCTCGCGGGCATCACTTTGACCCTGGTGATGTTGATCGGATTCTCATCCATGGCCGGGGTTATCGGGGGAGGCGGGCTCGGAGACCTGGCGATTCGCTACGGTTACCAGCGTTTCAATAACCAGGTGATGGTTGCGACCGTGGTGGTGCTGGTGATTCTGGTTCAGAGCGTGCAAAGCCTTGGTGATCGGCTGGTGAGCTCATTGGCTCATCGACGATGACTTCTTTCGGAATCCAGCTGTGCAGCTGGGCGACATGACCAGGCTTCACTGGACTCGCTCCCATTGCAACTGCTGGCGCCGTTGGTCGATCCCGATATCATGCAGGGCGTAGATCACGAATGTAGATAACGCTATGCCAGGATTGTCATTCGCCGTCAGAATTTTGTTCGCATACTGCCTTTTAGTCGCAACCGCTAATCACATCCGTGCAGACCTTTCGCATGGATTGCTCTGGGACTACGGATACGGGCCTGGCACTTACTTGGCCAGCCGTATTTTCTGGGGGGCGCTTACGTTTTTTGACCCGCTTGCAGCACTGCTACTTTTCATCAAGCCAAGAGCCGGAATCGTGCTTACGGTAGCGATTATTTTTGTCGACGTAACCCATAACACTTTTTACGTCGCATTGAAGCAACAGTGGCTGGAGCCGTTCTACCTGTCCCAGGTAGCTTTCCTCATCGTAGTATTCCTACTCTCACCCATCGCTTGGAATGGCCCTATTCGGGACGTAGCGCTCACCAATCCAGTCCGGCTGTGATTCGCTCCATTTATGAGGTAGAAGCGCTTCGATCTCACTCGCCCGCTGCGTCGGAAGGCGCATCGGCACATCTTTGAGATAGGCATACGAATCATGCCCATTCATGTTCGCCGACTGGATCAGCATGATTGCCGCCGCCCGTTTTCCGCTGCGTAGCGATCCAGCAAATAGTTGGTGAGGACTTCTCAGCCAGTAACGGTTTGACACTCTGTCACTCGCATCCAGCCATTAAAAAAAGCACCCCTTACTCCCGGATATCATGATTTTTCACAAGCATGAGCCTTCCATATAGTCCTCCCAAGCCCACTTGGAACACGGTTGTGTTTCCCTTGATGCGAGACAACTTTATGGAAAACAAGAAACGCGCCGTCCAGGCTTCAGAGGTTGGGATGGGGACTCGAGTCGTATGGGGAGGAGAGCAGGTTCAACATCCCTACAATGCGACCCAGACACCCATCGTGGTCAGTGCCGCCTATGGCTATGACGATATCGATAAGTGGTATGACGTGGCATTGGGGAAGGAGCCCGGCTTCATTTACAGCCGGATGAGCAATCCCACTGTCTCTGTCCTGGAAGATAAACTCTGTGAGCTCGAAAACGCAGAGTCGGCTGTAGCTTTCAGTACCGGAATGGCCGCAATCAGCGGTGTACTATACACCTTCCTATCCAATGGGCAGCGTGTGATATCTACACGCGACAGCTACGGTGGTACGAACAAAATTTTCGAGGAGTTTCTTCCACGCATGGGTGTGGAGGTAGCCCTCTGCGATACGCTCGATACTGTGGCGCTTGAGCAGGAGATCGCTAAAGGCTGCAGCGTCCTGTACCTGGAAACACCCACGAACCCAACACTGAAAATCGTTGATATTCGACGCCTTGTGGCAGCGGCGAAGCGAGTGGGTGCTTTGGTTGTTGCAGACAATACATTCGCGACGCCTCTGAATCAGAATCCGCTCGCTTTAGGCGTTGATGTGGTTGTGCACAGCGCGACCAAGTTCCTGTCCGGTCATGGGGATGTACTCGGCGGCCTGGTTTGCGGCGCCGAGCATTTGATGTCTCAAGTTCGCCATTACCGCGAAATCAATGGTGCCTCGCTGGATCCTTTTTCGGCGTATCTAATCATCCGAGGCATCAAGACTCTGGCTTTGCGCCTTCGCCAGCAACAGGCAAGCGCGAAGCTTTTGGCCGAGTACCTCTGTACCGAGCCGCTGGTCGAGTCTGTGAACTATCCGGGGTTGCCTCAACATCCAGGTCATGACATCGCTCGTTCGCAAATGCACGGATTCGGAGCCATCGTCAGCTTCGTGCTGAAAGGAGGCATGGACACAGTGACTCGTTTGCTGCCGCTGCTCAGATATGCGCATCGGGCGGGTAATTTGGGCGCTGTCGAGACCATCTATGGTCCGGCTCGGACGACCAGTCACGTGGAAAATACTTTGGAAGAACGTCAGGCACTTGGAATTTCCGAAGGTTTGGTTCGAGTGTCCGTAGGTATTGAAGATTCAGCAGATTTATTGGCTGACCTAAAACAAGCCTTCGCTTTAGTGCGAAGTAAACAAGGTGATGCAAGCCTTAACGCTGACAGTGCCCAACGTTTCATTGAGGTAGGAGCCTGAATACGGGCAGGACTTTCGATATTCATCTTAAGCCCTTCATGAAGAATGAAAATAATAAAATCCAGCGACAACAAAATTGTACTGCCCAAAAGCCAGTTACAAGGACGCTTGTCCGCACATTTCATGAGAATAAAACTATGTCCACGCATATCGAAGATAATCAGCCCGATCCAAACTCGCATTTCAAAAAGGAAATGCAAACCCGTCACATCGTGATGTTGGCTCTGGGCGGAGTGATCGGTACGGGGTTATTCCTTACCTCCGGTTACACGGTTAATCAGGCAGGGCCGCTCGGTGCAGTGATCGCTTACATCATCGGTGCAGTGATGGTGTATTTAGTCATGGTCTGTCTCGGTGAGTTGGCTGTACAGATGCCAGAAACCGGATCTTTCAGTAGCTACGCGACGCGATACCTGGGCCCAGGCACAGGCTATACAGTGGCCTGGCTTTACTGGCTCACTTGGGCAGTAGCTATCGGTTCAGAGTTTACAGCTGCGGGCATACTGATGGTTCGGTGGTTTCCTGATACACCGGTCTGGATTTGGAGTGCGCTGTTTGCCATTGCAGTCTTCTTAAGTAATGTGGTCTCTGTTCGGTTGTTTGCGGAGACTGAGTTTTGGCTTTCGCTGATTAAGGTTCTGACCGTTATCACGTTCATTGTGATCGGCGGAGCGGCAATTTTCGGTCTTTTTCAAGTACAGAGTTTGCAGGGTGCGGGACTATCCAACTTCACACGTGAAGGGCTTTTCCCCACCGGGTTCTTACCCATTGCAATGACTCTACTAGCTGTTTCCTTCGCATTTTCCGGAACTGAGCTGATCGGGATTGCGGCAGGTGAAGCGCAAGACCCACAAACTAGCGTGCCCAAGGCAATCCGCACGACAGTGGTACGTTTGGCGCTGTTCTTCGTGGGGACAATTTTCGTCCTTGCGACGTTACTGCCACGAGAACAAGCGGGGCTCGTGGAAAGTCCGTTCGTCATGGTGTTTGAGCTGATTGGCATCCCATACTCTGCCGACATTATGAACTTCGTCATTCTCACGGCACTGATTTCCGCCGCTAACTCGGGGCTCTATGCCGCATCGCGCATGCTCTGGACATTGAGCGATCAAGGACATATGCCTAAACGCTACGCCAGGCTCTCCAGTCGGGGCACACCGGTGAACGCCCTCGTGCTTAGTATGGCGGGTGCAGTGGCTTCTCTGCTCAGCAGTGTGTTTGCCCCTGATACGGTTTACTTGGCCTTGGTGTCCATTTCCGGGCTGGCGGTCGTAGTCGTGTGGATGAGCATTGCTGCAAGCCAGATCGCGTTCCGTCGTCAATACGTCGCTAATGGCGGACGAGTTGAAGACCTGCATTTCCGTGTGCGTGGCTACCCATGGGTGCCTATCGGTGCACTGTTGTGTTGTCTGCTGGCCTGTGTGGGTATCGCTTTTGATCCTGAGCAGCGAGTGGCGCTTTACTTCGGTCTCCCCTTTATCGCGTGGTGTTATTTCGTTTACTGGATCACTCGTAACAAGAGAGCAGAGCGGTTGGCTTTAGCCGCAGCTGCTCATTCCTCTAGCACCGCGTGAATTTCTCAGGCAATGATTGAGCATAGATAAATTCCTGATGAGGTTGCGCCGATGAGTCAAAAGTCACTACCACCCTTGAACTGGTTGAGGGCATTCGAAGTATCGGCGCGTTATTTAAACTTTACCCACGCGGCGGATGAGCTCCATTTGACTCAAGGGGCTGTGAGTCAGCAGATCCGTCAGTTGGAAAGTCACCTCGGTGTGGCGCTGTTCAAGCGCTTACCTCGAGGGCTTGGCTTGACCGAGGAAGGGCAGTCGTACCTGCCTGTCGTACAAGACGCGATCAGTCGCCTGGCAGTCGGCACAAACGAGATTTTCGGCCAGCACAATCGAAGACATTTGAAGGTGCGCGGCAGCCTTTCCTTTCTTCACTATTGGTTGGCCCCCCGACTCGCAGATTTTTGTCGGGAGTATCCCCAGATCGATATTCGATATATCAGCAATATTTGGGTGAAAGAACCGGACGGCGAGGATGACCTGGAGATTCGCTGGGGATGCGGTGAGTGGTCGGGCTTGCACGCTCAGCGATTGACTTGGGACATCCTTCAGCCTGTTTGCTCCCCGGAGCTCATGGCCAGCTCACCCATACATGAGCCTCGCGACTTGATGAACCATTCTCTGCTTCATGTGCTGGGGTACGAAGAAGGTTGGGGTTACTGGTTGAAGCGAGTTGGAGCAGACGACGTCGACTACTCCCGTGGCCTCCAGTTTGACACGCTGATTTCCACGATCCGCATGGCCGAATTGGGGCAGGGCGTTGCGCTGGCACGGTCTTCCGTGGTCGAGGATTTGCTTAAGAGTGGGCAATTGATTGCGCCATTCAATCACCGAATCGAGGCAAGCGAATCCTTTTATCTGGTGCACGAACAGAACAAAGTGCTATCGCCTGATGCCGCAAATTTTTCTACCTGGCTGGTGGCTCAAGCCCATCGCCTTTTGTAAAACTGATTTGGAGTTGTCATGCATTATGTAAGCACTCGCGGCGGCGACATGCGTGCTGATTTTCGCAGTGTGGTTCTGTCGGGGCTCGCCGAAAATGGTGGTCTCTATGTCCCGGCCAGTTTGCCTGTCTTCACCGAGAAACAGATTGCCAGCTGGTCGTGGCTGCCGTTTGATGAGTTGGTTTGGCGAGTGGTTTCGCCTTTTGTTGGCTCTTCCATAGACGAAAGCACCCTGCGTGCCTTGCTCAGTGACAGCTATCAACAATTCAAGCACCGAGCTATTACGCCACTTGAGCAGATCGGGCATAACGAGTGGATACTCCAGCTGTTTCATGGCCCGACCCGTTCTTCCAAGGATTTCGCCGCGCAATTGCAGTCGCGCCTGGTCGAACATTTTCTGGATGAAGTCGGTAAAGAAGCGTTGGTGGTCGGTGCAACTAACGGTGATACCGGCGTCGCGGCGCTTGAAGCCTTTGCTAACTGCCCGGCCGCCCGCATGGCGATACTGTATCCGCGCGATGGGCTTGCGCCTGAGCAACTCAGTGCCTTGCAGGCAGCCGACCCGCAGCGGGTTCAGCTGTTTCCGGTTGACGGTAATTTCGATGATTGCCAGACGCTGGTCTCCAGACTCTTGCGTGAGTGGCCGTTGGACGGAGTGTTGCCGGTCTGTTTCAACTCGACCAATTGGATCGGCGTCCTGGCCCAGATCGTTTTTTACTTCCACGCGGCTTTGCAACTGGGCGGTGGCTCGCGTCCCGTTGGCTTTAGTGTTCCAGCTGCCAGTTCGGCCGAGATCTACGCCGGTTACATTGCGCAGAAAATGGGATTACCCATCAATCAGGTGATCATTTCCACCAACAGCAATGATGCCCTGCACCAGTTTTTTCATTGCAATCGCTACTCCACCCGGATGACTAATCGAACAGTGTCGCCGGCGATGGACTTCTCGCTGTTTTCCAACCTGGAGCGGTTTATCTGGGAAATTTACGAGCACGATGGCTGCTCAACAAAAGCGCTGATGGAGCATTTTGAAAGTTGCGGAGAAATGAGCATCGGCAATCAGCAATGGCTGCGTGCACGGGTACTCTTCGATTCCTATGCGGTAGACGAATCCCAGGTGCGCGATGAAGTAGTCGAGCTGTTCCGAGAGACAGGCTCGGCCATCGATCCTCACACCGCTGTCGGTGTACTGGCCGGCCGACTTCATCGACGCAGCCTGGGCGCGCCGATGGTCACCTTCGGGCAAATTGCGCCGGCCAAGTCGGCGGCGCTGTTGGCCGAGCTGGGCGTCTGGCAAGCAAGCACTCCGAGCACTGTCGAGGTGCGCGCGCAACCACCGTACCTGGCCAAGGGCGATCTGGACGGTCTGTGCCAGGCTCTTCGTCTGGCGCAGCAGAGGCCTGCATGAAGCGCATTCTCGATCCGTTGGACGAACGCATACTGGCCGAACTTACTGCTAATGCGCGAATAGCCCATATCGAACTGGGTGCCAAGATCAACTTGTCGCGCAATGCGGTGCGCCAGCGCATCGAGCGTCTTGAGCGCGACGGTGCGATCCAGGGCTATACGGTACTTCTCGGTGAGTCGCGGCGGCCTACATCGCTTATCAGCGCGGTGATCTTTGTCTACCGCTACGACCGCATGCGTGGCGAAGAAGTCCTGACTGCGCTGCGCTCCATTCCCGAAGTCATGCAATGTGAAGTACTCAGTGGTGAGTTCGATTTAATGCTGCGTGTGAATGCCGCTACACCTGAACGTGTCCATCTCGTGTGGAAGGAAATCGCGGCCATGCCTGGGGTGGAAAACACCGTGACATCGTTCGTCCTTTCTGCGGTGTTTTGACAGCTGAGTAACTGCATTGACCTGACCAGCCATTTGCATCGGACTTGACCAGCACGCTTTGTAGTCTTCACTGTCAGAGAACGACCCATTGCTGCCGGTGGCGATAGTCAAAAAACGACCCAAAGCTGCCCTTCGGACATCTTCATGAGTCACGTCGCAATGGAAAGTAAGGCAGCAGTCGTTCGGTTTCTCTTCTAACCACGGCGTAGCATTCGCAACTCAGATCCTCGAGCCGAGCCCTGTCCAGGATCTTGATGTGTCCCCGACTGTATTCGATAACACCCAAGCGCTGTAGCTTGCCGGCGGCGTCGGTCACGCCTTCCCGGCGTACACCAAGCATGTTGGCGATCAATTCCTGGGTCATGGTCAGTTCATTGCCTTGCAGGCGATCGAGCGACAACAGCAACCAGCGGCACAGTTGCTGGTCGATGGAGTGGTGGCGGTTGCACACCGCAGTCTGGGCCATTTGCGTGATCAGTGCCTGGGTGTAACGCAGCATGAGCAGAAGCATCTCTTCATGGCGGTTGAACTCGTCCTTGAGCTGCTGGCCGGGTAACCGCAAAGCATGCCCGGCACTTTGCACAACGGCCCGACTCGGCGTGCTTTCACCGCCCATGAACACTGCAACACCAATCAAGCCTTCATTGCCGACAACTGAAATCTCGGCCGAGGCGCCGTTCTCCATCACATATAACAGCGACACGATCGCGTCGGTGGGGAAGTAGACATGCCGTAGGGCGCCGCCGGACTCATAGAGCACTTTGCCAAGTGGCAGTTCGACCGGTTCGAGGTGGGGCAGCAGGCGTTCCAGCGCTTGCGCGGGAAGCGCCGCCAGGAGGTAGTTCTGTTGTGGCTTGGGTACAGCAAACATATCAGCCACCGTTCAAGGGCGAATACCCTGATCGGGACAGGTTACTCCAAAGCGCACTATGCGGGGCAACGCACTGAAGCAAGCCCGGCAATCTGCGATGCTCAAGGGCACGACGCTGCATCTGCAGCGCCAAACGTTGGAGGTTGTCATGAGCAAGCACATTGACCCGAATCTTCGCCAGGGTCCCGGCAAGCCCACTGCGAAACAGCCACAGAACATGCCGGTCCCCCTTCATTACAAGCCTGGCCAGTCTGCCAACCAGCCGGTACACACCAAGCTGGGTGAGGCCATGCAGCCGCACCACCAAGGCCCGAGTTTTCCTGTCTGAATCCAGGCCTGCCAAGAGCGCTGTTTCTCAGCGCTCAAGATCGGCGTCGACGGTTCTATCCCACCCTGGGGTTTCTGGTTGGAGCGCTTTTACCTGGCATGTCACCAGGACCTGGTGTTCTTTACCGTCATCGAGCAATTCCAGCGCGTCATTGCCCAGCAGCTCACCGTCCAGCGTGGTCGAAGTGGTCGTGCCCGGACGTACATTGATATGGTAATTCGTCTCCCCATAGCGGTAGCGCAGCGTGTAGACAGGCCAGCCCTGCGCAAGCAGCGGTACGATATGCAATGAAGTACCGACACGCTGCAATCCGAGCAATGACTCCACGATGAATCGGTACATCCAGCCGGCCGACCCGGTGTACCAGGTCCACCCCCCACGGCCCGCATGTGGCGGCGTGCCGTAGACGTCGGCAGCCATGACATAGGGCTCGACCTTGTAGGTTTCGATCCGGCTGGCGATTTCATGGCCCGCGGGGTTGATCATGTTGAGCAACCGCCAGGCCCTGACGTTGTCGCCAAGCTCGGCGAACGCCATGCCGGCCCAGACCGCGGCGTGGGTGTACTGGCCACCATTTTCCCGTACGCCCGGCACATAGCCCTTGATATAGCCGGGCTCGAGCGAGCCGGTGTCGAAGGGCGGATCGAGTAGCAAAACCGCGCCTGTGTCGGGGCGTACCAAGTGCTGCTCGAATGAAGCCATGGCCGTGCGGCGCCGGGTTTGCGAGGCGGCACCCGACAGTACGGACCAGCTTTGCGAGATCGAGTCGATGCGGCATTCGTCATTGTTGGCCGAGCCCAGGACCTGGCCGTCGTCAAACCAGGCGCGCCGGTACCATGAACCGTCCCAGGCATGCTCCTCCAGACTGGCCTGCAGCATGGCGGCCTGCTGGGTACAACGCTGTGCGAAAACAGGGTCGCCATGCAATTGGGCAGTGATGGCAAACTGTTGCAGGACATCGAAGCCGAAGAAGCCCAGCCACACGCTTTCCCCTTGGCCCAGATGGCCGACCCGGTTCATCCCGTCGTTCCAGTCGCCCGTGCCGATCAAGGGCAAGCCGTGGCTGCCACGCTGCAGGCCGTGTTCGATGGCGCGTACACAATGCTGATAGAGGCTTTCTTCAAGGTGCGACTTGCCCGGCAGGTCGTAATAGGACTCCTCCCCGGCATTGAGCGGGCGGCCTTCAAGGTAACCCACGGGTTCGGCCAGCACGCTGAGGTCTGCGGTGACGTTGACATAGTGGCTGGTCGCCAGCGCCAGCCACAGATAATCGTCCGAACAGCCACTGCGCACACCCCGATCGAGCGGCGGGTGCCACCAGTGTTGAACGTCGCCTTCGGCATATTGATGGGCTGCACACAGCAACAAATGGCTACGCACGCTGGCGGGATCGGCATGGATCATCGCCATGCTGTCTTGCAGTTGATCGCGAAAGCCGATGGCCCCGCCGGACTGATAGTAGCCACTGCGGGCCTGGAAGCGACAGGCGATCACCTGGTACATCAGCCAGCCATTGACCATGACATCGATGCTCGGGTCGGGGGTCTGGACCTGAATCACGCCCAACTGCGAACGCCAATGCTCGCGTACCGCCTCGAGTTGCGCGGTTGCCGCCCCCAGGCCCCGGTACTGCTGAACCAGGCGCAGGGCTGACGCCGTATCCTTGGCTGCACCGAGCCGGAAAACCACGTCCTGGTCATCACCGTTGTCGAGGTCGAGGGCCACCTGTATCGTCGCACAGGGATCCAAGCCACCACCGGTACGGCCCGACAGCCGTGCCTGCTGTAATCCGGCAGGAGCCTTGAGGCTGCCGTTGCGGCCGATGAATTCACTGCGATCGCCGCTGGTGCTGGTGTCGGTTGAATCGGTATCGAGGAACGCCACCCGTTCGCAAAACTCGATCGAATAGGCGTTCCTGGCGAAAAATGCGCCGCTGCTGGGGTCGGCTTCCGTCACCACATGCATCGCTGATTTGCTGCGCAAGTCGCCCAGCACCCACTCGACATAGCAGGTCGTCGACAGACGTCGGGTGCGGCCTGAGCGATTGCGAATCTGCAAATGCGAGAATTTGATCGAAGCATCCAGCGCCACATACACCCACAACTCGGTGTGGATACCGTCTTCATCGTGCTCGAAGACGCTGTAGCCGAAGCCGTGCCGAGTACGGTACGCACCGGTACCGGGACAAGGCTGTGGCGTTACCGACCAGAAATGCCCGGTTTCTTCGTCACGCACATAGATCGCCTCGCCGCTGGCGTCGGTGAGCGGGTCGTTATGCCAGGGACTCAGGCGAAATTCGTGAGCGTTTTCCATCCATGTGTAAGCGCCACCACTTTCGGACATCACCGTGCCGAAATGCGGATTGGCCAACACGTTGGCCCATGGCGCCGGCGTCGGCCTGCCAGGCTGCAAGGTCATGACGTACTCGCTGCCATCGGCACTGAAGCCGCCATAGGCGTTGCCCAGGAGCAAACCTTCGATAGCGGGTAGGGTAGCGGCCGTCGTTGCCTTTGCCTGGCGCTTGAGTGTGGGGACTAACGCCGGGTACACCGGGCTGGCGTGACGCCGATGAACCTGCTCGGCAATGCCGCCGTTGCCTTCGCTCAGTACCAGGCGCGCCACCGACAGGATCAGCGTCCGATCCTCGTTCGACAACTGCTGTGCCGGACGCACGAAAATGCCCCCGGGATGGTCGATCAACGAGGCTTCGCTGCCGGACGTCACCACACCCATGATCAAGTCCTGGAGTTGCTGGCGATAGCCGGCCTGGTCTTCGTTCCAGATGACCAGGTCCACCACCAGCCCCTTTTGCCGCCAGTAGGCATGGGCCTTGACCATCTGGTGCACGAGCTCGATGTTCTCGACGGTGGCGATCTGCAGCAGAACGATGGGCAGGTCGCCGGAGATCGCCTGGCCCCAGAGGCTCGATTGATTACGTCGATTGGCCATCAATACGCTATTTTCCGCGCGCAACGAGGCATT
Organism: Pseudomonas sp. WT-JTC; assembly: GCF_056711565.1. Taxonomy (NCBI): domain Bacteria; kingdom Pseudomonadati; phylum Pseudomonadota; class Gammaproteobacteria; order Pseudomonadales; family Pseudomonadaceae; genus Pseudomonas; species Pseudomonas sp. WT-JTC. Next base: position 3,329,143 of record NZ_CM160042.1, on the reverse strand, counting down.
GGCGTAGATGATCGAAGCGGCCATCTGTTCAAACAGGCGGGCATCTTCCTGCGATACATTGAGTTGGCGCAGCAACACCTGACTGTGGGTCCATGCCAGGTCGAAGACGCGATCGGCGAGGTGTCGGTCGCGGTATTTATTGATCAGGTACAGGCATCCCTCACGGCTGTCCGCGATGCCGGTCACCAGGTCGATGGTCGCCGTTTGCCCGGGTTCCAGGGCGATACGGCAGCGGATGGCTACGATCGGATCAAGCACCGAACCTGCGGTTCCGGACAGCTGCTGGACATTGCCATCGAGCGCGGCCGGTGCTGCAACGTTGCGTCCTCGACCGATGAATCGCGCGCGATCGGTCTCGTAGGAAATGGCGTCGATGTCCACGCCATGGGCAGCCAGCAGGTGGCACATCCAGGGGACTGCTTCCTCACTGGAACGCCGCCTGCGGGTGCAGACGATGGCCTGCAGCGCCGGCAACAGTTCGGTCTGCACGAACAGGTTGCTGAAGGCCGGGTGAATGGCATCACTGATTGCCGGCGCCAGGACCACCTCGGCGTAGGTGGTGATCTCCACGCTACGACGCATGCGGCCGCGGTTGGTGATGTGCAGCCTGCGCAGTTCGATATCGTCTTCGGGAGACACGACGATCTCGGTGTGCGTATCGAAGTCGAGCTCGCGAACACGAAACTCGGCCCGGGCATCGCTGAAAATCGCTTCATGGCTTTCTGGCCGGTGCAGGGTCGGCTGGTGGGCCGAGGACCAGAATACGCCGCTACTGACATCGCGCAGGTAGCAGAACATGCCCCAGTTGTCGCGGGTCGCGTCTTCATGCCAGCGGGTCACGGCGATGTCGTTGCAGCGGCTGTAACCGCCGCCGGCACTGCTGAGCATGACGTGATAACGGCCGTTGGAGAGTAGCTGGACGGCGGGGCGCTTGCGCCCGGGATCGGCGAACACGCGAAGCCTGGTTTCCTGCGTCCCTGCGTTTTCCCCTGTGGCAGGCGCCTGGGCCGCATGCAGGTAGGGCGCGGCGGTTTTCGGTACGCGCTCCTGCAGCAACAAGACGGTCGCCTGGAATGCCGGGATCGACTCGAAACGTCGCTGCATGGGCCGGTCCAGCAGCAGGCTGGTCAAGGCCAGCAGGCTCATGCCCTGATGGTGTGCCATGAACGAGCGCACGACCGCATAGCGCTGGCCACGTGGCAGGCGTGCCTCGGTGTAGTCGACCGCTTCGTACAGGCCGTAGCGACCGGCCGACCCCTGGGCAGCCAGGCGTTGCAGGTTGCGACAGGCCGCTTGCGGCTCGACCATCAGCGCCAGGGCGCTGGCGTACGGCGCAATCACGGTATCCTCGGCCAGCCCGCGCTTGAGGCCAAGGCCTGGAACACCGAATGCCCGATACTGATAATTGAAGTGAGCATCCAGGGTGTTGTAACCCGACTCGGACACGCCCCAGGGGATGCCCAACTGGTTGCCATGCTCGATCTGCAAGGCGACGGCCGCGCGGCATGTCTGCTCCAGCAGCGTACCTTCATAGCTGGGCATGACCAGGTTGGGCATCAGGTACTCGAACATCGATCCGGACCAGGAAAGCAGCACCGGCACCCCGCGATTGTTGCTGAGTAAGCGTCCGAGGGTGAACCAGGCCTGTTGCGGCAGCTGGCCCAGGGCGATGACCACGAAATTGGTCAGGCGAACCTCTGAAGCGAGCAGGTCGTAATAGCCGTTGTCCAGCCGGCGTTCGTCGGCGTTGTAGCCTATCGAGAAGAGGTCACGCTGAGCATCGTAGAGGAAAGTGAAGTCCATGCTGGCCAGTGACGCGGACAATTCGGCAAGGCGCTCAATGTGGCTGATTCGTGCGCGAGCCAGGCGTTGTACCGCCTGCACTTGCGCCTGATCGGCAGGCAGCCACAGCGCGCAATCGAGCTCGGCCATTTGCCGCAGGGTGAGTGCCGGTGCCTTGGCCCGGGCGGGTGCCTGCGGCAGCGAGAAGCGCAGTCGTTCTGCCCGCAGGTCCGCACACTGCGCCTGCAATGCCTGCAGCCAGTAGTGTGCTTCTTCAGCAGAGCTGGCCGGACTGTCGATTGCCAAGGCCTGCGCCAGATCGAGTAATTGCAGGAGGTTGTCCGGGGTGTCCTGGACAATCGCCGACTCCACCTTCGCGCGCAGTTCAAGCACGGCACGGTCATCGAGGTCCGCGCCCTGTAACGCCTGCTGCAGTACATCGAGGGTGTCGCCCAAACCGCCAAGGCTGCGTTGATCGAACAGGGGCGTGTCGACCAACCCCAGCAGCCCCGGTCGCAGGGTGAGCAACAGGCCCGCCAGGTTGCCGCTGTCCACGGTGGACACATACCGAGGCGCCAGCGGCTGCAGTGTCCCGGTGTCGTACCAGTTGTAGAAGTGCCCATGATGACGCTCAAGGCCGGCCATGCACTCAAGGGTTGCAGTGATGCGTTCAAGCAAGCGCCCGCTGCTCAGATAACCGAAATCGTGGGCCGCCAGGTGAGAGAGCAAGGCCATGCCCATGTTGGTCGGTGAGGTCCGATGGGCAATGGCTGGCTTGGGTATCTCCTGGACGTTGTCCGGCGGCAACCAGTTGTCCTCAGGGCCCACATAGCGATCGAAGAACGCCCAGGTCTGGCGTGACAGCATGCGCAGGAATCGCAGGTCTTGCGCTGACGGTGCAAACCCCGCCGGTGTTGTCGGCAGGCTGATCCACCAGGCAATCGCCGGGCTCGCCAGCCACACCAGCAGCAAGGGTGCCGCCAGTGCGAGTACATAGAGAGAGGGGAGCAGGGCCGCGAATAGCAGCAGCGCCAGCGCAGGGGCAATCCACATGCTTTTATACATGCCGGACAGCGCGTTGCCACTGGAGCGCTCCACCTCACGAGAAGGTTGCCATTGCAGAAGGCGGCGTTTGCTGACCAGCATGCGCCACAGTGAGCGGCCAATCGCATCGAAGCTCAACAACGCATCGGAGGGCAACCAGACAATCGACAACAGTGCTCGCATGAAATGCTGGCCCGAGGTCCGCAATGCCGCGCCCAGGTGTTGCCCCAATGGAATATCGGCAGCTTTCTGTACCAGCGCCAGTACCGACTGCAGTACCGGTTGGAGAAATACCAGGCCGAGCACTGCCAATGTCCAGGAGATGGCCTCGCTCGAGCCCAACCAGCCCCATGCCAGCATGGCCAGGAAGGCACCTGGCTCCAGGCTGCGGCGCAGATTGTCAAAAATCTTCCAGCGGGCGAGGTTGCTCAGAAGGTTGGGCGCGAATCCTCCCTGGGGTTTCGGTGCCCACGGCAAGGCCCAGTACAGCACTTGCCAGTCTCCGCGAATCCAGCGGTGTCGGCGTTTGGCATCGGCGCTGTAGCGAGACGGGTATTCCTCATACAGTTGTACATCGCTGAGCAGCCCGCAGCGGGCGTAGCTCCCTTCGATCAAGTCATGGCTGAGGATGCGGTTGTCGGGCAGGCAGCCTTCGAGTGCCTGTTCGAAGGCGTCGACGGCATAGATGCCCTTGCCGATGAAGGAACCGTTGTGGAACAGGTCTTGATAAACATCGGAGACGGCGCGGGTATAGGGGTCGATACCTGCATCGCTGCCAAACAGGCGGGCGTAGGTCGAGCGTGCCGTGCTGGGCAGGCTGATCCCCACACGTGGCTGGAGGATCGCGTAACCGCTGACGATCTTGCCGCTCTGTTCATCGAATACCGGATGGTTCAGCGGGTGCATCATGGTCCCGATGCACTGATGCGCGACATCCCGTGGCAGCAAGGTATCGGTGTCCAGGGTGATGACGAAGCGTACCGCACTCAGTGGCGCGACATCACCGACGATCAATGCAAAGCGCTCCTGCCCTTTGCCACGCAGCAATGCGTTGAGCTCGGCGAGTTTGCCACGCTTGCGCTCATGCCCCATCCATACCCGCTCGGTAGAGCTCCAGTGCCTGGGCCTGTGCAGCAGGAAGAACCGGTCGACCTGGTCATCGGCATATTTGTGGTTGAGCGCCTCGATCAGTTGGCGCGCCAGTGCGAGCAATTCGGCATCCTCGGGCATCACCTCGGCAGGGGCGTCCATGAAGTCACTGAGCAGCGCAAAATGCAGGTTTGCATCGCGATTGGCCAGGAATCGCACTTCCAGGCCTTCCGCCAGAGCCTCGATGTCGCCAGCGTTGGCAAACATCGTAGGCACCGCCACCAGCGTACGCGCCTCGGCCGGTATGCCCTTGCTGTAGTCCAGGCGGGGTAGTAGCGACGGGGCTACCGTGAGGGTCACCAGCCAGTTGACCAGCCCGATCGCCAGACGGCTGGTCATCAATAACGCGGGCACGGCGAGCAGGACCAGACACCAGGTTGGCGTGCCGCTGCGATAAGCGCTGCTGAGAAATGGCCAGGCCAACAGCAGTGTCAGCAGCAGTGCAGGGCACAGGTAGAACTTCAACGGGGCGCTCTGCAGCAGGCGCTTCCATCGTTCGAGCAGCGGCACGCTGGCGTGTAGCGCCTGCTCCAGGCTGAGCAACCCGTCAGACACCAGGTAATAGCCCACGTGCCCGGATACACCGGCCGTGGGCTGTGTGGTGCTGGCCAGTTCGATGGTGGCTTGTGCCACCTTGGTTTCAGACTGCACACAATGCCGGGCGAGGCGTTCGACCACATGGCGGTAACGATCGCGGGTGGCAAAGTCCATGTTCGCGTAGATACCCGCCGGGTCCGTGCACAATACCTGTTCGACATGACTGAGCAGCTCGACGAACTCGCGCCAGTCGGTCGCCGCCAGCAACCGCAGGCTGGCGATGCTGTTGCTGATGGACACCTGGTCACCGGATTGCTGCTGGGCATCCATCTGCACCAGGCGTTCGACGGTAAGGCCGGACTCACCGAGCGTTTGTTCTATCCATGCCATGGGCAATATCAGCGCGGCGCTTTGCCCGTGCAGGCGGCGCGCCAGTTCTGCAACGAATGAAGGCGTCATCGGCGGTGCCGATCGCGCCATGTCGGCAACGGTCAATACCACGCTCTTGGCGTCGCGCTCGGCCATTTCGATCAATCGATCGGCCCAGTCATCGGCAAGGTTACGGTCATCCCGGTTGGCCATTACCCGGGACGCCACGCGCCGCAAGTTCTCGATCAGCGCCAGGCGCAGCATGATCGGGATTGCCCATAGCTCGCCCAGGGCCAGCGGCGTGATGGTCTGATAAGAAGCGATGAAACAATCCAGGCTCGGCGCGTCGACCCGGCCATCGCCGTGAGCGATGGTTTCCAGGGCGATGTCGTAGACCCGCGGCAGGCCTGCCGAAGGACCTTCGGCGAGGCGTGGCAACTCGCGACTGTAGCCGTCGGGCAGGTGGGTCCTGGCGGTACGGATGTTTTCTTCGATGAGGTAGAAGTTGTCCAGCAGCCATTCCGCCGCAGGGGTGGCGCGTCGGCTGGACAGTTGTACGGTCTTGAGCGCTGCGCAACTACGTTCCAGAAGCAGTTGGTTGTCAGTCAGGCGGCCCAGCAAGGCGTCCTTTCTTGAAAGACGCCCGAGCACATGTTGGCGTGCCAGTACGATACCGTGGTCTGCCATCTGCTGCGCATTGAACAGGTCGGAACGCAGGATGGGCTCGTACTCGAACTTGTGCCGCGCTGCACTCCACCTGAGCCAGATGGCCGGTGAGCGCCAAAGGCTGGACAGCGTGCGAGTTAGGATATTTTGCATGAAATCCTTCGTACGACCCGCGCAGGGCAGGTCGCATGTGGAATGAAGGCGGTTCTACGCCAGGCTAGGTGTGCGGGCGTTGCGCCGCCGGGCGCAGCATTCCACCGATGAGTGTGGGTTATTCATCGGGGCGAAGTCTGTTCGCTAGCGAACATAGGCAATGTTGGCCGCAGGGGGCAGTGTGATAGGCGAACGATCCAAGAGGCCGCTTTTGGCCGTTCGCTGCCTGTCACTCAGGGCAGCTGTCGACCCATAACGGCCGCTCGCGACGGACCGTCTATGATTCCAAACGGCAGTTGACATATGTCCACAAACATCCAGAAGCTTAATCTCTACTGAGCGCACAGCTGTCAAATCCATTTTTCCACCGAGCCACAGACCAGAAATCTCATGCCTGCACACATTCGCCTGGCTGTGCCCGCTGATGCGTCGTTGTTGCCCCGCATTGAACGTTCCGCTGCGCAGGCATTCCGTTCGATCGAAGGACTGGGTTGGCTTGCGGATGCCGCCACCCTGACAGTCGATCGCCATCGGCAGTTAATCGCGCTATCGATGTGTTGGGTTGCCGTGGATGCTCAAGGGCAGCCTCAAGGCTTCCTGAGCGCAGAACGCCATGGCAGTGATCTTCATATTGATGAGTTGTCGGTCAGACAGTCCATGCAGGGCCAGGGCTGGGGGCGAAAGCTGGTTGAAACGGCGATGGACCATGCGCGATCCAACCAGCTGCGTTGCGTGACTCTGACGACCTTTACCCAGGTGCCGTGGAATGCCCCCTTTTACCGGCGTCTAGGGTTCCGGGAAAACGCCGGGGCAACATTGGATAGGCGTTTGGCAGACATCCTGGCACAAGAGTATGGCCACGGTTTCGAACCCGGTAGCCGATGCGCCATGTCGTGGCGGGTGCCCCAATCCCCATAGCGTTCACTCAGCAACAGAGCCATTGCTCAATGAACGCTTTTGACTGTGGATTCAACCGGTATGCAGGCGGTTGATTGTCCTGCGGGACCGGTTTTAACGCTTGATCAGGGAAATCTTGGTGCCTTCGATGCTGATCCCGGCCATTAACCCTTGCTGATCGAAGATAAACGCGTACGCGTCGTCCTTCAGCGTCGAACTGGACAGGTTCTTCGCAACCCCTTCATCAACCACCACAACCGTTGGTCCTATGCCGATTTCCCAACCCTTGGTTTCAGCGACATATTTCACGGCTTTGTCGGTCATCAGGAAAACCACATAGCCATATGACTGGGCGCCTGCCTGTAGCCCCCATGAACCGCTGACGGAGTTGTAGTAATCCTCTACTTTCGCGCCCTTCATCAATACGCCTTCGCCATAGCTGCCGCCGAATACAAGGCCCGCCTTGATGATTTTCGGGAAGACAAGCACAGCCTTGGCTTTGTGCGAGATGGTTTCAGAAAAGGGCTGGGTCTTGTAGAGCGTTTGTAACGCTTGCCGAGAGTCAGCATTCAGATCTTCGGCGGTAGCCGCACCCGCAGTGTTCAGGAGACTCGCCGAGGCCAATGATGCCGTTGCAAGGAAGATCGACAGGAAGAAGCGCATTGATTGAGTCATTTGCGTACTCCGACAAGGGGGCATTGGATGAAAGCAGCAGTCCGCGCCCGCGTTGAACAGGACCGAACCCACTGAAAGTTATCCGGCGCACCCTAAAGTGTGTGATTTGCAAGCGTCGCGCTTGAGTGGAGCAGACCGAGGGCCTTTGATCAGTCGCGATGCCATCATTTGTTGTGACCACTGTGTAAGGGCCAAGGTTCGTCGTCAGGGGCTGCTTTTGGCCGATTATTGCGTGTCGTGAAGGGTATATAACGACCCAATATAGTGGCCAGTCCGCCAGGCTATCGTCGGCTAGTAATGGAGGGGCGATGGGGCTGAGTGAGGGGCAATCCAAGCTAATTTAAGGTGCGAGGGAAGGTTGCAGTGAATGTTGTACCGGTGGTGATAGTAGAAGTTACAGCCACTTCGCCGTAGTGCGCCCTTACAATCTCCCGAACGATGAACAGACCCAACCCGACACTTCTGAGTTCGGCATTGTCATGACTGCCACGGATCATCGGTTCGAACAAATCCCCAAGCAACACCTCAGGTATTGGGGTGCCAAAATTGTGCACAGTAATAATGACCGCTTGATTTTCAACTCGTGTAGAAACGGTGACTTCGCTATCGGCGGAGCCGTAGGCGACTGCATTGGCGACCAGGTTGCCGATGAGCTGATAGAGCCGATCACTGTCTGCAGAAAAATCACCTTGCCCATACCGCAGATGGATCAACTTATGCCCGGGAAAAGCCAGGCTCAACTCGTCCAGGCAATCGGCCACCAGTTCGTGTAAATCGACGGGTTTGGGCAGGACTGCGATACCTCGCCCGACCTGAGTCAAGGTGAAATCCAGCAAATCGCCCACCAGGCGTTGTGCACGCGCTGCCGAGTGGGTGATGTGGCCAAGTATTTGTGCTTGTTTAGCATCCATCTCCCTGCGGCCCAGCAGTTCCGCCGCCATTTTTATCGCCGACAATGGGTTGCGCAGGTCATGACTGACAATCCCGATAAGCTGCTCGGCGAACAGGGCTCTGTCTTCAGCCGCAGCGTACGTGATACGCAACTTGTCTTGGGTCATATCCAGTACGCGTTGGTCCTTGAGGTGTTTCGCCAAATGCCTTTCGGCAAGCATTCGGGCATTGAGCAGTTCGCGCTCGTACCTTTGGCTATCTGCGGCTTTGAACAGCGTCATTTCATGGAATATGCCAGCAGAATGCTCACAGCTGATGGCGCTGAGCATCATTGGAATGGAATGTCCGTTGTAGTGAACGAGGTCGAACTTCACGTCAGCCACGACGCCCTGTATCTGCATGAGGGGCGCCCAGTACATTTTGTGGAACGTCCTTCCCTCGAGGCTCATCAATTCCTGGATGTGACGACCGAGCAGCTCTTTTCGCCGGTAGCCTAACCAGCGGCAGAACGTGAGGTTGACCTGTGCGATCTCACCATTTTCTGCGGTCAGCAGTAAGCCACAGTCAGCTTCGTCGGAGAGAACGTCAGAACCGGGCTGCGACTCGTCATCTGCGGGCATTTGTATTCACTGACCAATGGGGCCGATATCTGGAAAATTATAGACTCGACTCGCGCAAGGACCCTCAGGATTTACCCCTTTCGCAGTGATTGGCCTCGACATTCGGGGGGGGGGGCACACCAGCTGTGAATGACCGTTTATGGATTGCTACCTGTCGCGAAGGCCGCTAACCCAAAGCTGTCGTTTGCCAAAGGCAGAAATCGGCCCCGATCAGTCGCTCTATGCCAGCACGGGCAGGCGAGCCAGCGCTATGACTGGCTCTTTGATTTGACCCGGGTTCCCTAGGCAAATCCGAATGCCAGACTCCTGGTCTATCCCATTGAAAAAACTCATCTCGTTAAACCAGCCGGTCGGCTGTGGGGCGATGCTCCAATGGGTCAGATTGAAGTTTTTGCTCAACGCATGCTTTGGTCCTGATACTTATTTGTTGAACTCGGGCTGAAAGCACTCCTCTAACATAAGCGTGGGAAAATTTCCCGCGCAACGTTACTGACTGGCTTTGAAGGATCGTGCGGATACCGCAGTTGCTCGTTAATGCTGCAGATTGATAACCGTGCCGGTTGGCTGGCCGCCCCAATGGGCGGCCGGGAACTCACTGGACATTGCGTTCGATACGGAGATGACGACGCAACTCCAAGCGGAGGTTGCAACATGCAGCTCAAAAAATGTTTATTGGCTCTGGCGATTGGCGGAGTCCTGTCGGCATCGACTGTCCTGGTGCCCGATTACATCGGTAGTTTCTCCAGCGTGTATGCCAAAGATGGCGGCAGCGGCGGTGGTGGCGGTGGCTCCGGAGGCGGTGGTCACGGCGGTGACGGTGGCGGCAGTGGCGGTGGTCACGGCGGCGAAGGCGGTGGCGGCCACGGTGGCGGCAGCGGTGGCTCCGGTAGTGGAGGCTCCGGAGGTGGCGGTCACGGTGGTGACGGTGGTGGCGGTCATGGTGGCGGCGGCCATGGAGAGGGTGGCGATCATGGTGCAGCAGGCCATGGCGGTGACGGTCATGGAGGCCCGGGGCGCGGCGACGCTGACCATGGTGGTATGGCCGGAAACAGAGGCCCGGGCAATGCGCATGACAACGACAACGCGAAAGACAACGACAACGCGGACGACAATGACAACGATGCCGCACATGCAGCCAGGGACGCTGCCAGAAACGACGCAGATGCAGCCCGGGATGCGGCAAAAGCTAGTGCAAATGCAACCAGGGACGCCGCCAGGGCTGAGGCGGATGCCGCCAGGGACGCTGCAAAAGCTGCTGGCGTAACGGGCGCAGATGCAACCAGAGATGCTGCCCGGGCCGCTGCAGATGCAGCCAGGGACGCCGCCAAGGCTGACGCGAAAGCAGCCAGAGAGGCTGCCAAAGTCGAGGCGAACGATGCCCGGGAGGATGTGGCGGACGCCCCAGACGCTCCGGATTTCGACGCGGTTGAGGTACACAACTAGGCCAGCACGCTCCGTAATGAACACGGCAGGCTTGGCCGTAGAAGACGTCCCGCAAGCTTGAGGGGCGTATCGCCAATGAGTCGCAAGCTCTGCAGCGTCGTGGGGTTTGCGATTTTATTTCGAAATCTGTCGCACAGTCCGAAACACTGACGAGGATGGCGGCAATGGGGGCGGAACTGGGCGGGTAAGCAATCAATCCCAGTCGTTCACAAAAACCGGAACCCTCCCGTTGTTGTGGCGCGGGGTCGGGAAGTTGGACTCATCTGTCCACCGACCGCTTTTGGCCGCTTTCTGCCTGTCGCCGATACCGGTGGCAGTGGGCAATTCTTTGCCGATCCTGGTTACGAAGCGTGCTGGTCAAATCTGATGCAATGTGCTTGGGCAAAACGCCCAACTAATACAGCACTCTGCCATATTCAACTGCCAAAGCCCGGCTCTTAAGCTGTTCCTATCGAACAACATCAATATAGGAACAGCGGTTATGACTGAGTACAAAATTGCCTTGGTAGGGTTTGGTGGCGTGAACCGTGGCTTCGCCCAATTGGTCGCCGATCGTAATGCCGAATGGAAAGAGGCCCTGGGCTTCACTATCAAAATTGTCGGTGTCACCGATCTGTTCCTCGGCTCCATCGTTGCCAAGGACGGTCTGGATGCAAAGCTGTTGGTTGCGCTGCCGGTTGAGAAAGGCGCACTCGCTCAACTGCCCGGCGGCAATGCCGAGGCCTTCAACGAAACCGTGATCAAGCATTCCGGTGCAGACATCATCGCTGAGGCCACTTTCACCAATCCGGTGGATGGCGAGCCCGCAACTACCTTTTGCCGCTGGGCCTTGGAAAGCGGCATTCATGTAGTGACCACCAATAAGGGGCCTATTGCGCTGCACGGTGCCGAGCTCAAGGCATTGGCCCGTCGCAACCAGGTTGCTTTCGAGTACGAGGGGGCGGTGATGAGTGGCACCCCCGTAATTCGTCTGGCCAGGCAGGCCTTGGCGGGTGCCAACGTGCAAGGCTTCGAAGGCATCCTGAACGGCACCTCCAACTACGTGCTCACCCAGATGAAAGACGGCCTGGCGTTCAACGATGCCGTCGTACAAGCGCAACAGCTCGGCTACGCCGAGGCAGATCCAACCGCCGATGTGGAAGGGTTTGACGTACGCCTCAAGGTGGTGATCCTGGCCAACGAACTGCTCAATGCACGACTGAATGTCAGCGATGTAGCATGCTCGGGTATCAGCAATATCAGCGCGCAAGATATTGCCCAGGCAAGTGCCAATGGCGCGAGCTGGAAACTGATTGGCTCAGCCGATCGTGCAGCAGATGGCTCGGTTCGAGCGAGTGTGGAAGCTCGGTTACTGCCGAACTCACATCCTCTTGCCGGAATCAGCGGTGCTACGAATGCCGTGTCATTCAATACCGAACTGCTGGGAGCTGTCACAGTGTCCGGGCCTGGGGCAGGGCGTATCGAGACGGCCTTCGCATTGCTGTCGGATATCGTCGCCATCCACTCCGCCCACGGCAAATAAGAGGAGATAGTCATGAGCGTATCCAGCATGGCCAGTATCCAGCTTGTTGAAGCCAAACAGATTGATGTGTTCAGTCCATTCGATGGTCGCTTGGTAGGGAGCGTCCCTTGCCTCGATGCAGCCGCAGTTCCTGGCTTGCTGGAACGCGCGCGAATCGGCGTACGCGAGAGTGCGGCAATGCCTCGTCACCTGCGTGCGCGCATTCTTGAGGACGCGGCCCGGCGTGTAGAGCTTGAGGCTGAAGCGTTTGCCAAACTCATTGTTGCAGAGGCGGGGAAGACGCTGCGACAAGCAGAGAAGGAAGTGAAGCGTTGTGTGAACACGCTGAAGCTATCGGCGCAGGAGGCTCGTCGTAACGCCGGGGAAGTGATTCCATTTGGGGCTTATGAAGGATCGGAGTCGCGTCAAGGTTGGTTCACGCGGGAACCGTTGGGGCTTATCGTCGCGATCACTCCCTACAACGATCCACTGAATTTGGTCGCCCATAAACTCGGCCCGGCAATCGCCGGTGGCAATGCGGTGATTTTGAAACCTTCGGAACTCGCGCCGTTGTCTGCTCTCAAGCTCGTTGAGTGCTTGGTGAAAGCGGGTCTTCCACCCTCTGTGATTACCCCGGCTACCGGTGGCGTCGACTTGGGTAAAGCATTGGTGGAGGTTCGCGAAGTTCGGATGATTTCCTTTACGGGTGGTTTTGCCACGGGTGAGGCCATTGCTCGTAGTGCAGGGTTGAAGAAGCTGGCAATGGATCTGGGAGGAAATGCCCCGGTTCTTGTGCTTGAAGATTGTGATATCGAACCGACCGTGGAGTCCTGTGTGTCTGGTGCCTTTTGGGCAGCAGGGCAGAATTGCATCGGCACTCAACGCATCCTTATACACAGTTCAATTTATGAGGACTTCCGTGAGCGTTTTGTCAGCCAAACGCGTGCCCTGGTAGTGGGTGATCCTGATCAGCGAGCAACGGATGTAGGCCCGATGATTACGGAACAGGCGGCCCGTCGTACCGAACAACTGGTAAATGAAGCACTGGCCGAGGGGGCCGTTCTTCTGTGTGGACACCATCGCCAAGGGGGAAGCTATGCGCCGACCGTGCTTGAGCATGTGAGGCATGGCAGTACGATTTGGCAGCAGGAAGTCTTCGCGCCGGTGGTTATCCTGGAGCCTTTTGACCATCTGGAAGACGCTATTGCTCTGGCCAACGCTCCTGAGTACAGCTTGCATGCGGGACTCTTCACACGTGATCTTTCCAAAGCCTTGAAATTGGCGCGGCAAATTGAAGCGGGTGGCGTGATGATCAATGATTCTTCCGATTATCGTTTCGATGCCATGCCTTTCGGTGGTTTCAAGTACGGAAGTTTGGGGCGCGAAGGTGTTCGGTTTGCGTATGAGGATATGACGCAGCCTAAAGTGGTCTGCATCAGCGAGCTGGATTAAACGTACGAAGTAAATTGCCATCGGTTCACATCGGGTGGACGCTTTTATCTGACGCCCGATGTCCCCTGTGTTAAAAATGGAAGTAGATCGCACGAACTTACATGGAAGTGCACGTCCGATGCTTGGTGAGATATCCTGACCTCAACTGTAAAACGGTGAACGGACAACTTCTTTGGTTCACCCTATCTAACCTACTTGATCCGCAGGCGGGCCGTCACGTCCTGACTCCGAGCGTATGCTCGACCGAAACCACAAGACATGCAATGCCGTGCCTTGTGGTTATTTCAAGCGATGTTCACCACCGCAAGAGACTCTCGCGATGCTGCGCGTGCAGCCAGGTAGGCAAGAACGGCCGCCGCGCCCAGCAAGGTGGCGCTCAACTCGAAGGTCGCTCGATAGCCGCTCAAGTCAAAGACCAGCCCGCCAACGGTTGCGCCAGACGCGATTGCCAGTTGGATGATCGCCACCATTAACCCGCCTCCTGCTTCGGCAGCGTCTGGCAACGTTCTCGCCAGCCATGTCCACCATCCTACGGGCGCTGCAGTCGCAACCAGTCCCCATAGGCCTAGCAAGACAGTCGTGGTGGCCGCCGAGCTACCGAATGAAACAAGCGCCAGTGCAATCACCGCCATCAAGATCGGGATGACGATGAGCGTTCGATGCAGGCCGTTTTTCAAGAACGGTTCAATCAGGAAGGTTCCCGCGAGGCCCGCCAGACCCAGCACGAGCAACACCAGCGACAGCATGGAAACACTGACGTGCGTGACCGTTTCAAGGAAGGGCCGCAAATAGGTAAACAGCATGAACTGACCCATGAAAAAGACGCTGACCGCCACCATGCCTAACGCGACCGGTAGGCTTTTCATCAACCTGAAGACGTTTCCAGTGCCTGAGCCGCTGTGCGATTTCATCGCTGGAAGACTTAACGACAACCAGACACCGGCGACTATCGCGACTGGGATGACGCACAAGAATGCACCGCGCCAGCCAATCAAGGCACCGAGAAAACTGCCTAATGGCGCTGCAATCACCGTCGCCAAAGCGTTGCCGCCGTTGACGATTGCCATGGCCCGTGTGACCTGATCATCAGGTACCAGGCGCATGGCCGTCGCCGCCGATAATGACCAGAATCCACCGATTGCCACTCCGATCAGTGCTCGTCCGACCATGAAGACCCAGTAGTTCGGCGCGAACGCGACCACTGTTCCGGAAAGAATCATCATCAGTGTCAGTGAAAGAAGTAGTGCTTTACGGTCAACCCGTGCCGCCACCAGCGGGATAAGAAGGCTGGTGAACAAGGCAAACAGCCCCGAAACGGAGATCCCCTGACCGGCTTGCCCCTCGGTGATATGCAGATCTGCGGCAATCGGTGTCAGCAGGCTGACGGGCATGAACTCCGATGCCACGAGCACGAAGGCGGCGAGCGACATGGCGAATACGGCACCCCATGGTTTATGGGGCACTGGGAGGAGGTGATCAGTCATTGTTTGAATCCTGTATTGCGCGAAGCGTCGTAGCCCCGAAGGCGAGGCTACGAGAGAACCGATGCCCGGCCAGGGCACCGACCGGGCTACTTCAGGTTGCTTTTGAAGAACGTGGTCAACTTGGCGAATGGAATGAGGCTGACCCGGTCGTAAAGATCCACGTGTCCGGCATCTGGAATAATGAGCAGCTCTTTAGGCTCGGCAGCCCGCTGGTAGGCATCCTCACTGAACTCGCGTGAGTGGGCTTGGGCGCCAGCAATAAACAACAATGGGCGCGGGGAGATAGTCTCGATGTCATTGAACGGGTAGAAGTTCATGAACTTCACGTTGCTGGTCAGCGTCGGCATGGTGGTTGTTTGTGGCGTTGCGCCTGCCGGAGTGACCTCACCTCGTGGGGTGCGATAGAAGTCGAAGAACTCGTCGCCTACTTCGTTGCCGGTCAGTTTGAGCGGCGTGCCGCCGGTGTAGCGGATTTCGCCACCCTGGAATTCCGCATAGCGTTGCTCGGACGCTTCGCGAATGATCTGCTGGCGTTGTTCGAGAGTCACGGCGTGTTTGAGTCCGTTACGGTTGGCCGCTCCCATGTCATACATGCTGACGGTGGCGATTGCCTTCAGGCGTGGATCTATCTTGGCCGCGCTGATGGCGAAGCTGCCACTGCCGCAGATGCCGATGACGCCAATACGCTCACGGTCGACTATGGGTCGAGTGCCGAGAAAATCTACGGCGGCACTGAAGTCTTCTGCGTAGATATCTGGTGAGACTGCCTGACGAGGTGTACCTTCGCTCTCACCCCAGAAAGACAAGTCCAGCGACAGTGTGACAAAGCCCTGCTCGGCCATTTTGGTGGCGTACAGGTTTGCGCTCTGCTCCTTCACTGCCCCCATGGGGTGGCCGACGATAATGGCGGCATTTTTCGCTTTGGGGTTGAGTCCCTTCAAGGTGAACAGGTTGCCCGCCACCTTCATACCGTATTGATTTTTGAAGGTGACCTTTTCAACGGTCACTTTCTCGCTTTTGTAGAAGTTGTCCGCGCCGTTGGACATATCGGCTCCCATTGAGGAAAAAGAGGTAACGAGCAGCCCCAGGGCTAGCAAAATTCCTTTCACTGGATATTCCTTTCGATTGCATGGTTGTTCGCTGGAGTTTTTGACTCAGGCGTTTAGTCAGCCAACGTGGCGTTGTCGATTACAAAGCGGTACTTGACGTCGCCCTTGAGCATTCGCTCATAGGACTCGTTTATCTGATCGGCTCGAACCAGTTCGATGTCGGCGACGATGCCGTGCTCGGCGCAGAAATCCAGCATCTCCTGGGTCTCGGGAATGCCGCCGATCATCGAGCCGGCAATTGTTCGGCGCTTCATGATCAGGTTGAATACGTTCGGCGACGGATGTGGCGATGCGGGCGCACCGACGAGAGTCAGTGCGCCATCGCGCTTGAGCAGCACCAGGAAAGCATCGAGATCGTGCGGGGCTGCGACGGTGTTGAGAATGAAGTCAAAGCTCTTGGCATGCGCGGCCATTTCTTCGGCATTGCGCGACACGACAACCTCGTCGGCGCCCAATTGCTTCGCCGCCTCGCGCTTGGACTCTGAGGTAGTGAACGCAACGACGTGGGCGCCCATCGCATGCGCTAGTTTGATGCCCATGTGGCCCAGGCCACCGATGCCCACCACGCCGATTTTCTTGCCTGGCCCAGCGTTCCAGTGACGAAGCGGGGAGTACGTGGTAATGCCCGCACACAACAGCGGCGCGACGGCTGCCAATTGGTCTTCGGGATGGCGGATGCGCAGTACATAGCGTTCATGCACCACAATGTTTTGCGAGTAGCCGCCGAGTGTCCAGCCGGGTACGTCCGGGGTCGGGAAGTTGTAGGTGCCGATCATGCCGTCGCAGTAGTTTTCCAGACCCGTGGCACAGTCGTCACAGTGTTTGCAACTGTCGACGATGCAACCGACGCCGACCAGATCGCCGACTTTGAAACCCGAAACATGCGCGCCTACTGCCGATACGCGGCCAACAATTTCATGCCCAGGTACGCAGGGAAATTGCGTGCCTGCCCACTCGGCACGCACCTGATGCAGATCCGAATGGCAGATACCACAAAAGGCGATATCGATCTGAACATCATGGGCGGCGGGTGCACGGCGGCTGATCTGCAACGGCTCAAGCGGTTTGTCGCCCGCGTGAGCACCATAGGCTTTTACAAGCATGGGAAAGTCCTGAGTGGCGGTGTCGGATGATCATTCTCCGGCTCTGCCCAGAGACTCAGTAGAGCAATCCGCTTGATTACTTGCCTGATCCTATGAGTCTTGGCTTTTGTGCAGGACGGTCGCCAGCTGGCGAGTTAGAGTTCAGTGAAGAGGTACAAGACGAACATGACGATCAAATACGAAACCGCCGCTGCATACACATCACCCCAAGAAGCGCTCGCGCATACCATTGGTGCCCGGATCGCAAAGCCTGGTGACTGCGCTACTTCAATTGCTGGCCTGGGTTTTTATCGGCGTGAGCATCCTTCTCCCCCCGTCATTTGCATGGTCGAGCCGAGCATCATTCTTGTCGCTCAGGGCGAGAAGCAGCTGTGGGTAGGCGGCGAAGGTTATCCGTATGACACGTCGCGATTCCTGGTCACGTCATTGGACTTGCCAGCCAATTCAGAGGTGCTTGCTGCAAGCCCGGAAAAGCCATGCCTGGGGCTGACTTTGAAACTCGATCTGCGCATGCTGGCTGAGCTGATAGCGCAAAGTGACCTGCCGCCAATCCGTGATCGATCAGATGTGAAAGGGGTAGGAATTGGTTCAGTGACATTGGCAATGCTGGCGTCATTCGAGCGCTTGTTGGCACTGCTCGATGAGCCGGAGTCCATCCCTGTTCTCGCTCCCTTGATCCAGCGGGAGATTCACTACCGTCTCTTGCAGAGTGATCAGGCAGGCAGACTACGACAAATCACATCCGTCGATGGTCAGGGTTATCGAATCGCCAAGGCCATCGATTGGCTGAAGTTGAATTACACCTTGGCGCTTCGCGTCGAGGAGTTGGCGGCCCGAGTGCAGATGAGCACACCGACTTTTCACCACCACTTCCGCCAACTCACCGCTATGAGTCCCTTGCAGTACCAGAAATGGCTGCGATTGAACGAGGCTAGGCGATTGATGCTCAATGAACACCAGGACGTATCGAGCGCGGCTTTCAAGGTCGGCTATGAAAGCCCGTCGCAGTTCAGTCGCGAGTACAGTCGACTGTTTGGCGTACCCCCCAAGCGGGATATTGCGGTATTGCGAGGGCAGGGGTAGCGGCATAAATGCACGCCTGAGCGGTGTTTGAACGGAGAGATTGTTTGCTGGTTGAGAAACTGTCGACTGTCCGCTCTTTCCAACACCCTGAGGCAAACATCACTCCGGTGTCATGAGCACCGCGAGCGTCATATTGATGAACTCTTCATTCCTACTGATGGCCTGCAGAGCACCTCGAACGCTCTCGGCTACGTCATTTGATCCGGGCTGTTCACCCAATTCGTGAGTTCCATGATGGCGGCCTCAAGGGCAAGCTGGTTTTGATTGATCTTGAATAGCAGGGATATGCTGGACTGAGCTGCGACAATTTATGACAGGGCACTGTGATTCTCTGCTTGAGGGCAGAGACTTCGCGGGAGGTGGGAGGGCAGGTCGTGTCAAATCATTCAGTGTACGAGTCAATGCATGCCCATAGCTAAGCTGTGGGTGACGTAAATGGAGAGGTCGCTCCTTCGGGCCAATGGGCCCGGCTCACCAAATCAGCCGAGCATCTCCTTAATGATGGATGCAACATTCCTGGCATCGTCGATCCCTCGGTGATAGGTACCCTGCTGGTCAATGCCTTTCATGTCGGGTTCTCCATCGATTGTATGAAGGTTGTCAGCGAGCATAGGCATCCTCTCTCGTCCCGCTGAATAGAACACGAGGAGCGTTGCTACGACTTGGCAACTCCAGCACTAGCGGCATCAACAGCGGCTCCTAGCGTGATGCGTGCCTTTTCGCGCCGTCTGCGCGCGAGTCGCTCCTCGCCGCCGCTCCGTTCGGACTCACCGGCCAGAAGTGCATGAATGTCGGGCAGCGTGTAAATGGCGCCACGACTGCCCCACGTACCCTCCGGAATTTCCGTCGGGAAGACCCAGACGCGCGGGGCAACCTCTTCGAGCAGTCGGTTCTCGGCGCGAGCCACCGCTTCCGTGACTGCTTTAACCAGTGCTCGGCGAGACTCGTCCGTGTATTGCCCCTCAGGCGCCGAAGGAATGATCCGGTAGCGCACCGCTTTCGAAGGTTCTCCGCCGACGAATACTGCAGCGGGTCGATGCAGATGGAACACAGATACGCTCTGAGCAATCGGATTGCTCGGATCATATCCTTCCGCTTTGATCAGAATGTCAGTCAATTCTTTAACCAGGCGTGCTTCCGCTTCAGGCGTCAAGGCATCTTCCGGCCACAGTGCGTCGATCATTGGCATGGTGCCATTCCCTCTTCAGGTGTTTTGGTTTGGTAATCATCGGGCTTTACGAGACAACCAGGGAGTGGCAGCATTGCCATTATTCGAGGAATTTAAGACATTCACGGAAATGATCACAATCCGGATCTGGGTCTACGACAGAATTCTGGCATCCGGCGTCGCGGGCCCCATCGACGTCCTCAGCGCCGCCAATCATCTTATTGCGCGCGAGGCTGCGGGCAGGCCCGGCGCTTTACCCATGTTCGCATGGAGCGTGGAATCGCTTGACGGACAAGCGGTAAAGGCAGCGTCGGGCCAAAGCATTTCGGTGGACGGCAAAATCGATCCACGCAAACGCGCAGACGCCGTTCTGTTGACAGCCCCGTTTGTTTCGAACATGGATGAGTTCATCGGCCGCCATGAGCAGTTGAATGCGCTGTCTTCGGCGCTACGGCATCAACACAAGGCGGGCGCCGTACTGGCCACATACTGCACCGGCAACTACCTGCTTGCCGAGGCAGGCTTGCTGGACGGCCGAGTCGCTACGACACACTGGGCCAAGGCGGCTGATTTCGCCCGACGCTATCCGCGTGTCGAACTTCGGGCCTGGGAAGTCCTGACCGGGCAAGATGGGATTATCTCGGGTGGTTCAGTGACATCGTATCTCAACCTCGCCGTGCGGCTGGTCGAAATGTTCGCCGGTGAGAAGTTTGCCGCGATGACCGCCAAGTCGCTATTTATCGACATGAACCGGACTTCTCAGGCTTCTTACGCGAAGCTTCTCGACGAACACGGGCATGCCGATTCGCTCGTCGCGCGAGCTCAACAGCGCATGGAGACGACACTTCAGCAGAGGTTTCTGCTGAGTGAACTCGCCGCCTGGCTCGCTGTTAGTGAACGGACGCTTAACCGGCGTTTCAAGCAAGCAGTAGGCCTGGCGCCATTGGCGTATCTGCAGAACCTGCGCATCGAAGTCGCTAAACAGTTGCTGGAATCAAGGCCCATCGGCATCGATGAGGTCAGCCAGCGCGTCGGCTATGGAGACGTCAGCACATTTCGGCAGCTGTTCAAGCGCAAGACCGGTCTCTCGCCGAGCGAATATCAAATGCGATTTGCGCGCGCTTCCTTGGTAGACGATATAGAACGCGAGTCGTACAGCACTGTTGATTGACAATCTCGAGGGCTTTGTTCGAAACGGCCCTTGGAGATGCTCGGGACGAGAGTAGAAACTGAAGCTGTCCTCGATCTGATCGGTCGACTAGAGAGGGGAGTGGTTGTTTGAGCTTCATCGCGCCACACCTGGCAGTGGAAGCTGACGCTGATTGTTGCTATCGCTCCTTTGGGCCCGTGAGGCCCGGCTCGACGTAATGCTTTACCGAGCCGGAAACCCCATAGCGTTCCGCCAATACAAGATCGCGCTACTTGCAGTTGCCTGCCTTTCGATATCCCGCTGCCTGAGCTTCAGATTCTGAGGTGAAGGAAACCTGATTCTTTTCGGACACCTGACCATAACCAGGACACCCCATAGAGAGGTGATAGACCTGACTCTTTCGGTTGCCAATGATCGAACCTACTCCGGTCGCGCTTGCTAGGGTTGGCTGGGCGGCTACTCGCGGAGGATTAACAGGAACGGCGCTAACTACCCCATCACCAACCGCCTTGTACCCTTGTGACCATTGACGCTCGCCAGTTACAAATGGATTGGAGTGCCCCATGATTGCTGCAATGCGTCGATCCCGCTCTTTTTCCCAAGACGACACCGGGTACTGCTTGTCCCAGGCCATCAGTAGCTGTTGCTGCTGACGAGACATACTCAGTTTGTATCTGTCGAACATGTAAAAGGTTGTCCTCGCGACCAACCCTTTGACCTCGTCACGCGGCTCCGCAGCACGTTGATCGAAATCAACCCGCGTCTTGCACTGCCCATACTGCGGCGCTACCCCAGAGGCCATCCCGTAATTGAAATTGCGGCGGTCGCCATTTACCTCCCCAACAGATGGGTAGAGGTTGAACAGATCAGCTTCCATCGCTCGGAATACGGGATCATCATCCACGCAATGTTCTCGGCCACCGTTCTGCCAGCATTGGCGTTGGTTACCGAATGTCCAGGCAGGAACGATGTGTTCCCATTCAGTCCGTTCCGCGCGGCTCTGTTGTTTCCTGGTTTGATAGCCGCAAGACTCAGCATCAATCCGGCCACCTGACTTACCTACCCATGTCCATTTGCAGCCGCAATACAGCTCGCCCATGGCACTGTTCGCCTGGTCGAGGTAGATCTTTTGCTTGGCGATGACCTTGGCTTCGGAAAAGGTCGATGGAGGGCTTGAGAAGGCGGGGGTGATTACTGAGAAGGTCAGCAGCGCTACTACGGAAAGCAGTTTTTTCATTGGAAAGCATTAGCCAATTAAGGGCGCGCATTGTACTCACGACGCCCACGCCCACTGCAGAATTTTCTTAGGAAAACGCAGCCTCGATAAATGCCTCCAGCGCTTTATCTTCCAGTATCTCAATAGAGAAGTGCCCGAAGCGTTTGGGCAACCAAATGATGCGTGCCCCAGACGGGGATTGCAGGTTCGCACGAGCCAATGGCTTTCCATTTTCGTCTTCTGGCTGAACACCTGCGGCCATCAATTCGTCATAGGCTTTCTCGATGTCCGGTGTCGAGTAGCAGTGGCGGTAAATCATCCCTTCACCCGACGAATCCAATAACTCTTTCAAGTTCCCCGCCAACGGCTGTACCAACATGAAACGCTCTTGGCCAATCAGCGCAATCGCATAGCGCACGTGCAGACCACCTCGTTCCCAGACGAGCGTTTTGGAGATCCTGGCGTTTAGTATCTGTGCGTAGTAAGCACTGGCTTCGTCGAGATTCTTGACCAGTACATCTACGTGACTGAACTTCAGATCCATCGCAGCCCTCCTGTTGAACCGGCGTTCATGAAAGGGGCCAGCGTAGCAGGACGCCTAGCACTAAGCCCTCGAATCGGAGACTTAAATGCACGCGCTCTTAAAGGGGGTGGATAGATAGTGTGTTTACAAACAGCTGCGGTGCCCGCAAATAGAAAACCCCTGAAACCATAAGGAGTCAGGGGTTTAGAAGTAATGGTGCCCAGAGACGGAATCGAACCGCCGACACGGGGATTTTCAATCCCCTGCTCTACCGACTGAGCTATCTGGGCCGCGGCGGAATTAAACGTCTTTTACGGCTGAGGCGTCAAGCACGAAATCAAAAAAAACCAATGAATACCTATGCTTACGATTGCTCGTGATGTGGAAACCTCAAAACCGTGAGCTGGAGGTGGTTATCTGGCTCAGGTCATGAGCGAGTATGAAGTAACCCGTGCAAGGACTGGGTTCGAGGTGTTCCTTGGAAATGCTGGGCACGAGAGTAGAGACAGAAGCAGTCCTCGATCTGATCGGTCGACTGGAGAGAGGAGTTGTCTTTTGAGTTTCGTCATTAGCTTCATTCAAAAGAGACGCTGGTCGTTTTATCGCTCATTTGGGCAAGGCCAGGCTTTGCTTAGATTTTCCGGGAGGGGAGAGCGCAACATTGAGGTACCATTGAGCCAGTTACGCAGTCGGATTTGAATGATAGTTTTGAGCTCTTGACTCCGAGTTTGTTGGCTTGTAACGCAATTTTCTATGTGTAACGTTGCGATTGTTACGATGCACAAAATTACGTTACACCGAAGCTTCCGGGCTTGCTGGCGAGACAGCGAAGCTTGGCTAAAACGGTGTCACCGAGAACGCTCGCTTGTGCAGAACTCGTCGCTAAATCTCTCTTGATCAGTAGAGTCGATCTGCCATTCAACTATCCATCTGCCGTCGCTAAACACAAGCTGATAACTCGAGCAATTTCTAAAAGGTTTCCTCACATCGTGAGCTCGAAATTCACGCATGAGTTCGTATGAACGAGCGTGGCTTCCGTGCTTGATCAGCCAAGCGGCAGCTCTGATGAATTGCCCATGGCTAAAGACCTGGATGTTCTGAGCATCGTGATCCGCAAGCTTGGCCAGCATCGCATCTGCGCGCTCGAGCAGATGATCGAACGACTCAGCGCCAGGCCCATCAGTAAACTCCGCGGCACCATTTTTCCAATAGCTTTCCGCATGTGGTTTACGGTCGGTCTGTGTAGTGCCGGCGAAGCGGTTTGGGCTCAAATACGTAAATTCTTCGACCGGCCACACTTCGAATGACACGTCAGGGAAGCACCCTGTGGTTGGTAATGCGGTTGCGATAGCGCGCTCAAAGGGGGATGAGATGATCAGGTCGGGCGTGCACGTTATGGACTCAGCAAGTTCACGAGCTTGATGCAGACCGTTTTCAGTCAGTGGTATTGAGTCCGGTGCTGCCGTGGCTAGACCGGCGTTAGCGGAGCTCTCCGCGTGGCGGATCAACCTTACGAGTTTCATCGCGGGCCCTAGGTTTGATGCATAGGTGCTTCCTCATTTGTCCTCGGCGCTGACGTGCTGTTCGCTATTCCAGGTTTCTGTGAGCTCGTCTATGCGATCCGCAATTTGAGGCTTTTTTGATAGGACTAGTCAGCGCGTATTGCCGACAAACTCTTCGATCAAAAATACAGCATCGCCGACATTCTGTTCGAGCTCCTGCGGCGCTTCATCCGGAATGCGTCCGGGGCATTGTGGAGAGGCGCCCAACCACGGCTGGGCGCCATTTGACTCAGCCTGTGTGGTGACTCTCGGCAAGACCGTAGACGGATGTGTCGATACCTTCGAAGCGCGCTTTTAACTGCAGTGCCAGATACAGCGAATAATGCCGTGACTGATGCAGGTTGCCACCGTGGAACCAGAGGTTTTCCTGCTGTGTTGGCTTCCACATGTTCCGCAGTTCGCCCTCGTACGGGCCAGGATCATTCGTGGTTCCAGAACCCAAGCCCCAGCAGCGGCCGACCTTGTCAGCTACTTCCTGGGAAATCAGCTTCGCCGCCCAACCATTCATTGAGCCATAGCCCGTGGCGTAGACGATCAGATCTGCCGGTAGTCGGCTGCCATCGTTGAGTACGACGGCATCTGCTTCGATGCGTTCGACACCCAGACCAGGCGCGCTCTTGAGCTTGATCGTGCCATTAGCGATCAGTTCGGAGGCGCCGACGTCGATGTAGTAGCCAGAACCACGGCGTACGTACTTCATGAAAAGGCCAGACTCGTCGTCACCGAAATCGAGCATGAAGCCGGCCTTGGCCAAGCGCTCGTAGAAATCCTTGTCACGCTCCTTGATCGCGTCAAAGATGGGTTGATGAAAGCTTGGCATAACCTTGTAGGGGATCGAGGCGAACAGCATGTCAGCCTTGTCCGTGGTCAAACCCGTCTCCAGGGCGTCTTCAGAGTAGAGCCCGCCGAAGACGAGATCCATTAAACTGTCGGAACGCACGATGTGGGTGCTGGAGCGTTGCACCATGGTCACCTCGGTGCCGTTCTCCACCAAGTCGGCGCAGATGTCGTGAGCCGAATTGTTCGCACCGATGACCACCGCGCGCTTGCCGCTCCAGGCGTCTCCACCGGGATGGCGGCTGGAATGATGCTGCTGGCCATTGAAAACCTCGGCACCCGGATAACCAGGAACATTGGGTACGCCAGACATGCCGGTGGCGAGGATCAACTGGGTCGGTTGTAAAGTCACACGCTCGCCATCGCGCTGCACTTCAACCTTCCAGGTGCCACTTTGCTCGTCAAAGCTGGCGTTCACGCATTCTGTACGCGGCCAATAATTGAGCTCCATGACTTTGGTATACATTTCCAGCCAGTCGCCAATCTGGTCTTTTGGGGTGAAGACCGGCCAGTGATCGGGGAAGGGCAGGTAAGGCATATGGTCGTACCAGACAGGGTCGTGTAAGCACAGCGACTTGTAGCGACCGCGCCACTGATCGCCAGGACGCTCGGCTTTGTCGACGATCAGGGTTGGCACGCCCATTCGCTTGAGTCGCGCAGCGAGCCCCAGCCCACCCTGGCCGCCGCCTACGATCAGGCAGTAAGGTTGGGTGGTGATGCCTAGCGAAGCTTCTTCATCACGACGGCGCTCCAGCCAGTTGCGTTTGTCGGCGTGGGCGTGACCATGACTGGCACCCATTGGGCGACGGCGGCCGCTGGGTTCTTCAAAGCCTTTGAGCTCGCGCATGGTCGTCAACAGCGTCCAGCACAGGCCCTCCTTTAGACGCACGTAGCCTTTAGCTCGCGCCGCATCGGTTTCCAGGCTGATCCAGCCTTCGAGCACACCATTATTCAGCGTCGCCTCACCCTCCAGTTTCCATCGCTCAGGACGAGTCTGGTCGAGGCGTGTTTCGAGCATGTCTCGGATGGCAGGCTGGCCTTCCAAGGTCACCAGGTTCCAGCTGAAAAGTAGCAGGTCACGCCAGTGACACTCTTCGGCAAACAGTTCCAGTACGCCGTCCAAATCACGTTGGACGAGACGCTCGTTGAGGCTTTCGACCCAAGCCGCGAGCTGAGCAGTTGGCGTGTGCAGAGGTGTTTCAACAGCGATGTTCATGGGGCTTCTCCCGATCTTGTTGTTTTTGTAACAACTTGCCCCAGAGCAAGGCCCGGGCCATCTTCATGAAAGCCCCGGTGCAGAGCGGCTGCTGCAGTACTGCTCAGGCTTTGACTCGGATCTATGTCACGATTCCGGGAATGGTGGATGACAGAGTGTCACCCGGTGCAAAAAGCGCTCGTTGCGATCTTTTCATATAAGCTGCGAACAGACCCGTGTCCTGACCGTAGCGGAGAACAAGAACAATGAAGCCGGCCTTGATCAACGCCCATGCACAGCAAGTGCTACAAGCCGTGCAGGGCACTATCGCCAGCCACAGCCCTACTGCTGACCTGGCCATCACACGATCCTGGCGCCGGTGCCTGGATCAGTATCAGCTCGATCCTGCCAGTCGCCGCGCACCTAACGTGGTTGAGCATCCACGCTTGCAGGATCATCGCGCGCCACTGGAACACATCATCGCTGTGGCGCATTGGCAGATGAGCAACTTGCACCAACAACTCGGACGTGATGGCCACGTGGTGCTACTCACCGATGCTCGCGGTGTGGCGATCGACAGTGTGTTTAACGAATCCGAACGAGCGGAGTTTCAGCGTTCCGGGCTGTGGCTCGGCTCGGTATGGAGTGAAGATTGTGAGGGCACCAACGGTGTCGGCACCTGCCTGGTCGAGCGACAGCACGTAACCATCCGCCGTGATGAGCATTTCCGTGGCAAGCACGTCGGTCTGACCTGTTCGGCGAGCCCGATATTTGATGCGAGTGGTGAGTTGCTAGCCGTGCTCAATCTCTCTTCTGTGAGGGATGACCACAGTCTTCAGCAACACTTCCAGGCCATGGCATTGACCAACCTGTCAGCCAAGTTGATCGAGAGCTGTTTTTTCTTGGGGCATGATCCGCAGCGATACTTGCTGCGCTTCCACCCTGAGGCTGGCTTCGTTGGGCTGCTGGGTGAAGGCCTGCTCAGTTTCGACGAGAGTGCCCGTATCTGTTCAATCAATCATGCTGCGCTGGATCTGCTGGGCCTCAGCCGTGACCAGGTGGTTGGGCAATCTCTGACGATACTGCTGGAAACCCCTATTGATCAGGTGATGAGTCAGGCCAGCGCTCAGCCGAGTGTCTGTTGGCCAATGCGGCTGGTGGACGGACGCCTGCTCTACGGACAGTTGCGAGAACCCGCGCACCAGGCGCCCTTGGTCATTCCCCCAACTCCCATAATCAACGACGTACACGTGTGTCTGGAAGACCCGCGCCTGCAACGCGGTTTTGCTCGCGCATTGCGTGTTTTGGAGCGTGACGTTCCGGTGTTTTTACAGGGCGAAACCGGTACCGGCAAAGAAGCTTTTGCTGCGGCGCTGCATCGCGCCAGCTCCAGAGCGAGCCAGCCGTTTGTGGCGATCAATTGCGCGGCCATCCCAGAAACGTTGATCGAGAGCGAGCTGTTCGGCTATCGCGGCGGCAGCTTCACCGGCGCACGCAAGGACGGGATGATCGGTAAGCTGGAGCAGGCCCATGGCGGCATTCTATTTCTCGATGAAATCGCCGATATGCCACTGGCGTTACAGACTCGCCTGCTGCGCGTGCTGGAGGAACGTCAGGTGGTGCCGCTAGGTGGCGCAACGGCACGTCCGCTAGACGTACGCCTTATCAGTGCCAGCCACCAGGATCTGCAGGCCTGTGTGGCCGAAGGGCGCTTTCGCGAAGATCTTTTTTATCGCATTGCTGGCTTCGCCGTGCAGCTCCCGCCGTTGCGTGAGCGTTCAGACAAGGGCCGTTTGCTCGACCTTCTGCTGCGCGAAGAGACAAAAGGTGCAAGGATTCGACTGGAGGCGGGCGTCAGAGAGCTCTTGCTGAAGCAGCCTTGGCCAGGCAATGTCCGGCAGTTGCGTACGTGCTTGCGCACACTGGTAGCGTTGGCGTTGGAGGGGCGTGTCACTCTGGACGACTTGGCGGAGTTGCTGCCGGCAGTGCCAGCGACAGCCGCGCTGGCCGAAAATCCGCTTGGAGTATCCGAACGGCAGACGCTGCTAACGTTGATTGAGGCGGAACACTGGCATATCGCCCATGTTGCCGCCCGCCTAGGGATCAGCCGCAATACGCTCTATCGCAAACTGCGTCATCACGGTATTTCACGACCCGGTTGAATGCAGAATGACATCGTCGCGTTTCCTGCCTCTGTGGACTTGGACTGAGGGTAGAAACGACATGTGTTCTCGACTGCGGAAAAACTGACGCATTCCGGTTACTTAGAAGGAGATATTTATATGGAAGTACGTTGCACATCAATCGAAGAAGTTCGTCAGCACATAGACCGCATCGACCGCGATGTGGTTGCACTCCTCGCCAGGCGCGGCAACCTCGTCACCCAGGCGGCGGCTTTCAAGAAAACCACTGATGATGTGCGCGCTCCAGCGCGGGTTGAACAGGTCATCAGCAAAGTGCGCGGAATTGCAAACGATTCCGGTGCCTCACCTGATGTCGTGGAGCGGGTATACAGGGCCATGATCTCTGCATTCATTGACGAAGAGTTGAAAACTCACTCAGCCCTGAAAGATAAGTCTTAAAGTCGTCAGCTTTCATAATCACCGAGGCTCAGCGAGGCTGGTATTTCAGCCTCGCACGCCATTGCATTGATCCTATTTTTGGCTGAGCGCCGCTATCGATACTCCCGAAGCGACGAAGGTGAGTCCTGCCCCGACGTTCAGGCCATTCACCAGTCGTGGCCTCTGACGCAAAAACCGGGAGAGTGCAGTAGCAAATACGCCCATGAGTGCGAATCCCACTGCCGTAAGTACGGCGAACCATATGCCGTACACCAGCATCTGCACGCTCACTGAACCGCGTTGTGGGTCGACGAATTGCGGGATGAATGCAAGTACGAAAAAACCAGGCTTTGGATTGAGTGCTGCCGAGAGAAATCCCGTGAGAAAAATGCTCGGCAGAGATTGTCGAGTCGTTGGCCGGAAGCTAATCAGGCTACGAGAGCGTAGTACTTTGATGCCGAGCCAAAGTAAATAACCGGCGCCGATAAGCTTGACGACCCAGAAGGCTACTGCGGACGTTTGCATAAGCAAAGTCAGTCCTAGCGAAGCAGTTGCCACATGAAAGAGAATTCCCGCCCCGGATGCCATGCCAGATACGACAGCGGCTATCCTGCCCTGACTGAGTCCTCGGCCTACGGCCAGCAGATTGTCCGGGCCTGGTGCGAGCACCAATAGCAAGCAGGCGGCAGTATAGGCAAGCCAGATATTGATCGGAAACACGGCATTCTCCTTAGGCCTCAACGAGGCATCCATCCTCATGTAGCGAAAGACTGTGCCCACACCGGGCTGCAAAGTCGAGTCTTGGCTGACCAAGTGATTTTTTGAATACAAAGGGCCTTCGGGACCTTTTTTTTTGAATGAATAAACAGGAGCTCGAAGCGCTGCGAGAACACTTCAAAAATACAAGTGCGAATACGTATCAAAAGCAAATAATGTGATATACCATGCGCCGCGAATTATTGGCATGTATGCCATCCCGTTTGGCTATTTTCACAAGGTTTCCTCGATGCGTCGTACTCTGGTCTCTATCTGTGTGCTTCAGGCGATTTCCGCTTCCTCTTGGGCGGAGCAAGCGGCAACCGATAAAACCAGTCTGGAGTTGCAGGTGACCGACATCGTCGGTACCTCGGAGTACGAAACGGCCCAAGGGCCAGTGCAGGGCTACCGTGCAACCCGTTCTGCCAGCGCGACGCGAACCGACACTGCGATTCACGAGACACCGCAGTCCATCAGCGTGGTGACCAAAGATGTTGTCGAGGACATCGGGGCGACTCGCCTGCAAGACGCCCTTGACTATGCCGGCGGAGTGGGGCGGGCCAACAACTTCGGCGGCCAGGGACTGACCACCTTCACGGTGCGTGGATTTACCACCGGCGAGTTCTATCGCAACGGTTTCCCGATCAACCGTGGTTATCCGAACATGCCGGATGCGAACACCATCGAGCGCCTGGAAGTACTGCGCGGCCCCGCGACCACGCTCTACGGCCGGGGTGATCCAGGTGGCACGTTCAACGTCGTTTCCAAGCAGCCTCTGCCTGAGTCTACTGTGACGTTGGGCAGCCAACTCGACGACCAGGGAATGAAGCGTGGCACGCTGGATGCCTCCGGCCCGCTCGACGAAGAAGGACGCCTGGCCTATCGCTTGAACGTGGTAGGAGAGGGCGGAGATACCTTCCGCGATCATGTTGAAACCGAACGTTATGGCGTGACGCCGGTTATTTCCTGGCAAGCCACCGACGACACCAGGGTGATCTTCGAAGGCGACTTCATGCGCAACAATCACCCACTGGATCGCGGCTTGACGCACTATCCGAATCAGATTGGCATCGCGTCGCGTGATACGTTCTTCAGTGAGAAAAACGTCGGCAAGTTGCACAACGACAACAACATCGCGCAGCTGCGTTTCGAGCACTTCCTCAATGACAACTGGACATTGGGTGGTGGGTTCCAATGGCTCGATGGCACGTTGCAGGGCAACGCCGTTGAAGCAAATGGCGTTGCCGCCGACGGGCGCACGCTGGGGCGCAACTTCAATTACCGCAAGCTGGAGTGGACGGACAAGGACACTCAACTGAACCTCACCGGACATTTCTCCACCGGCGGCTTCGATCACACATTATTGACCGGCGTTGAGTACGAGGATTACGACTACAAGTCCATCATCCAGCGCTCCAGCGGCGCAGTCGGTGCCTACCCGATTGATATCTTCAATCCGGTGTATGGCCAGCCGCGTCCAGCCTTGACCCGCACGCCGACCAACGACAAGGAAAACCTCAAGACCTATGCGGCCTTCGTCCAGGATCAGGTGGCATTGACTGAGCGTTTGAAGGTCTTGGCGGGCGCCCGTTTCGAGCGTTTCGAGCATGACTACGAAACCTTTGTGCCGGGTGGCAGAAGCTGGGAGGCGAGTGACAATGCGGTGACGCCGCGTATCGGCGTGCTTTATGACCTCACCGATACCGTGGCCGTTTATGCCAATACCGCGCGCTCTTTCAAGCCCAATACCGGGGCCAGTCGACAGGGTGGCGGCTTTGAACCGGAAAAGGGCAAGTCCTATGAGATGGGTATCAAATGGGAAGCCCTGGATCGCCAGTTGAGCGTTGACGCGGCGATCTACCAGATTGAAAAACGTAACGTCCTGACCACTGACCCCGTGGACTCGACCTTCAGTGTGGCAGCGGGTGAGGTGCGCAGCCGTGGCTTCGATTTGAACGTGGCAGGCAATGTAACCCCGGAGTGGCGGGTGATTGGCGGCTATGCCTATGTCGACGCCGAGGTTACCAAGGACAATGTGATTCAGTCGGGCACCCGGCTGATGAATATTCCGAAGAACAGCTTCAGCCTGCTGAACGTTTACGAGTTCCAGGATGGCAATCTGAAAGGGCTGGGGTTGGGTGTGGGTGGTAGGTACGTTGATGAACGTGCGGGCCAGACGGCTAACACGGCGTTTTCGATGGGCAGTTACACCGTCGTTGATCTGCTCGGCTTCTATAAGATCAATGACCAGGTCAGGCTTAATCTCGATGTGAAAAACGTGTTCGACCGGGACTATGAAGAAGGCGCCTTCGGCAATGTCTATGCTTACCCGGGCGAGCCGAGAACAGTTCAGGTCGGTATTTCTTACACCCTGTAGACGAACCGGTAAATTTGGTTTGAACTCAAAAGGCCCTTCCAGGGCCTTTCTTGTCGGGTGTGATGAGGTGAGGTGGACTCAGGAGTCTCCTCAGACAAGATCCAGGTCTTTTCGCTAAATCGGGGTAATGAACGATGTCCATCAGCGCAGATCAAACTGCTGAGTATCAAGCCTTCGCCGAGCAGCTGGCCGATGCTGCCGCTGTAGCCATTCAGCCGTACTTTCGAGCAAAGCTGGATGTGGAAGATAAGGGCGGTCGTGTCTTCGATCCGGTCACCTTGGCCGATAAGGCTGCCGAACGAGCGATGCGCGAACTGATTCAGGATCGGTATCCCGCACACGGCATCCTTGGTGAGGAGGAGGGCTCAATTACAGGCAGCAGCGAGCTGACCTGGGTGCTCGATCCAATCGACGGAACCCGGGCTTTCATCACCGGCCTGCCACTATGGGGAACACTGATCGCCCTCAACGATGGTCAGCGCCCTGTGCTCGGGGTCATGAATCAGCCTTTCACCGGCGAACGCTACATTGGCACTTCGGATGGTGCGTGGCGCAATGGTACGAAGCTACAGACACGACCATGCCAAGGTCTCTCCTCAGCAAGACTGATGTGCACAACACCCGATATGTTCGATTCAGCTGTACGGCGAGACGCGTTTCAATCCGTGGCCAGTCAGGCGCAATTGGTTCGCTTCGGCGGTGATTGCTATGCGTACTGCATGCTGGCTTCAGGTTTTGTAGATGTGATTATCGAGGCTAGCTTGCAGCCCTACGACGTACAGGCGTTGATACCGATTATCGAAGGTGCCGGTGGAGTGATTACCGCCTGGGATGGCAGCACAGCTCAAAATGGCGGGAGTGTCGTTGCTTGTGGAGATCCTGCGTTGCATACGCAATTGGTGGAGCTGCTAAGGCACGCTGTCTGATCCTGGTAAGGGCTAAAGCGCGAGGGATAGATAGCCTCAGACTGACTGTCTATCCCGGCCTTGGCAATGATTCGCGCGCGCAGCCCTGAGTCCCTTCGCCGGCTATGACCTGATAGAGAACCTCAGCGGCTGGCTTTTAACGTTTCAAGCAGCGCCTCGGCGGCCAGGGTGTGGACTTTGCGGGTCGGGTGCCATTCATCCCAGTAGTAATGGGCATCTGGATTTTCACACACCGGCTTGACGTCCGGATAGGTGGCTTGGCACGGGGTATCCAGATCCTTCAAACCCGCAACATCGGGGGCCGCGCGAAGCTTGTTGCTGAAGGCCAGGTGGTCAAAGTAACTAATGCTGACGTGATGGGCTTTAGCGAGTGTTGTTAGTACGGCTGGCAGTTTTTGCTCGAGTATCTGCTGGTATTCTGTTGCATTCTTCACTTGATTGCCCTGCACCACAGCCGGCACGTGACTCAAATCCGTAGTCCCCACGACCATCACGTGCTTCGCGCCTGCCGCAATCAGCGTCTCGGTAGCCTTCTGTATGTTCGCCACGCTGTTGTGGCTTAGCACGTCAATCGATTCCGGGTGCGAGAAGTCGGCCCATTCAAAAAAGTCGTTGGCTGAGATGAAAATGAAATAGAGCGAACTCGGATCCGCTTTGTGTGTTTTAGCGGCTTTCAGATGATCGGCGATTTGGCCGAAAACCCCAGTGTCGCGAGATGGCTCCATCCAGGCGTAGTAGTTGCCGTTGCCGCTCTTGGCACCGCCAATCCCGTAGTCGGTCAAGGGGGTTTTCAAGGCGTGAGCCAAGTCCTCGACGGCGGTGGGGCCATTGCTCCAGCGTCCCTTCCAATACAACGAACCGGGGAGCTCCTGTGCATCTTTGACCTTCTGAGTGGCCAAGTTTCTAGTGAAGGTTTCACCCGCACCATTGTCAGAGTAGCTGTCACCGAAAGCATAGAGATGATCGTAGCTGGGGGCGCCAAAGGCGGTTGATGCAGTCAGTGTCAACAGAGCGGCCAAGTAAGCGCGGCGAGTCATTGAAAGTCTCCCAGGATGTCACCTCAGACTACCGGTGGCGACGTTTTGCCTTGCCACGGTTGCGACCTGTGTTTAGCCGCGTGCGCAAAGTCTGTCCTGTTCGCGACAGGTAGCCGCCCAGCTCAAGGACGCCCATGACCAATGATCACTTGAGGTTCGCCGATGACCGACCTATCTCCTTGCAGGAATACGACCTGCTCGATCGCGCCGGGCTCAGGTCAAGAGTTGCCGATTTCATGACATTGACGCGACCGGGCTGATCCGGTCCAGATGGCTGGCAATCATCGCAGCAACCATGCTGCAGACTTGTCTGGCGTCCAATGATTCATCGAACAACAATTCGACCGTCGCATGGATCATTTCGACCACGACTCGGGCAACCATCAAAAGCATCTGCGGATCGGCGTGCGGGAAAGCGCTGGCCAGCGCTTGGGCTTGCGCGCTGGCGACACGTCGGTGAGAGTCGAGTCTCACATGCTCCAGCGCCGGTACTGCTCGAAGTGCTTTGAGAATCCACATCCCACCCAAGGTGGCATGGGTTACTTCATAAGTATCCAGTATCAGTTCCGCAAGCGCCTTTTCCAGTACCTCCCGGGAGCCGGTCAGCAGCTCCTGGTTGATCCAGTGGCCAACCAATTCGTTTTGCTTTTCCAGTAAGCGATCGCCTAGAACGCTCAGTAGCGCGTATTTGTTGGGGAAGTAGCGATAGAGCGCTGGCGGGGTAAGGCCTGCTCGTTCACATACCAGATTCGTCGACAGGCGCTCTATTCCGACATCGCAGAGTGTCTGAGCCGTAGCCACGAGAATTCGCTCATAGGTTTCGGTCGCCCGCTGCTGTGCTGGCAGCTTTTTGTGTTCCGTTGCTCCAACGCTGTTCGTGGAGAGGGGAGTGGAGGTTTTGAGCTTGGCCATGAGCGCCCTTAACGAGAAGTGAGAGGCAAGGATAGCAGGATGAAAAAACAGTTGATTCAGCGAAGAATGATAGTTATAACTATCGTGTAGCGATGACTATCATAACTGATGCGTCGTTTGTGTGACGGTGTTTCTAAAACAAAAAATACAGGGCACGACTATGAACGCGCGGCACTTGCTTCTCCTTTCCCTCGCTTTGATGTGCACCGGAAAAATTTTTGCGGCGGCGGGACCGTTGGATGCCAAAGGACTTTGGCTCACGGCGGAAAAGGACGCGATCATCAAGCTCGATGATTGCACGGCCAAGGCAGGCGCAATTTGTGGACAAATCGTTTGGGTGAGGGACGTCGCATCGACAACCAGCGATTGTGGCGTCCAGATCATGCAATTGGATCGTTACGAGAAGGACGCCTGGCGCGATGGGTGGGTCTATGACCCGCGCAATCAGAAAAAATACAAAGGCGTCGTTCGGGTCAAGGAAGGAAATCTCAATGTAAGGGCGTTCGTCGGCTCGGAGATTCTGGGTCAGACGGAGCAATTCGAACGCGTTGAAAAACTGCCTCCCGCACCGGTTTGCAAACTGTAAACCTGACCTTCCTCGTGGGAGAGTTCCATGCGTACAAACATCACCCATTGCATGATGGCGGGCCTGCTGTTGTCCGGCGCAACCCCAACGCTGGTGTTGGCGGACGAAATGGCCAGCTACGCGGTAGACGTTACCGCACGAGTCAGTTCTGACATTCGCAACCGCGGTATCTCCGATTCATTGAACGGGCCGGGGGCCAAAATTTCCATTCAAGTCGCTCATGAGAGCGGGCTGGTGGCCCTGGCCGAGTTCACGACCGTCAGCAAGAAGCAGTTTCTGAACGGCGATGGCGTCGAGATCCTGCTTGCCGGCGGCTATCGTTTTGGCGATCCGGATGCCTGGCACTTCGGCCTGGGCCTGGCGAGCGAAATGTTCCCCAATGCTCAGTTCAGGGCACCCAATCGGTTCGACGCTCAGACATTCACACTGACAGATGAGCGCAGCACCAACTACAACAGCCAATTCGCCGTGTTGGAGTTGGGGTATGGCGCACTGGAAGGTCGAATCGCCAGGGTCCTCTCCAAGACCTATCGAGGCGCCAATACCGGAGGTGTTTGCGGAACACTGCTGCAGTTCCGCGATGATCCTGCCAAGGGGTTGGAGTGTTATGCCAAAGGGGATCGCAACTCCCGCGGCAGCATGCTTTATGACCTGGATTACAAGTATGCGCTGGGCATGAACACCACGCTGAAGCTGCATGCCGGTTACCAGCAGATCGTGAATTTCTCTGAAGCGAATTTCGCAGACTATGGCGTAGGCCTGGTGCACCGCTGGGCGGGTTTTGACTGGGGGCTTGACTGGGTCACTACCACGACCCGGGCGAGAGAGTTGTACCTGGCCGAAGATGATGGGCACAGGCGGGCGACAGACGACAATCGTTGGGTCCTTTCGATTTCCCGTCAATTCTGAGTAACTGATTATGAACTCGCTTTCCTTTTCCCGGGCGCCTGAAACGGCGGCCGGGCTGGAGCAACTCGTCCTTGCGGTCGATCTTGGAACATCTGGTTGCAAATGTGCGCTGGTTTCCCTGGAGGGAGAAATACGCGCATGGGCCTACCACAGTGTCCCGCTGCATGTCAGTGGTTTGAGTGCCGAGCAGGAGCCTCAAGATTGGTGGAACGCTTTTATGCGCGGAGCGAGCGAACTGCTCGGCAGCGATACGGTCAGGCGCAGGCAGGTCATTGCCGTGTGCTGTTCGACGCAAAGCGAAGGGACCGTCTGTGTTGACAATAATGGGGTGGCCGTTGGGCGCGCGTTACTGTGGCTGGATAAGCGCGGTGCCGCTGCGGTCAAGCGTCGTATGGGGGCAGGGCGGTTTGGCCTGTCTGGTTACGCGCCCTTCAAGCTGTTGCGTTCATTGCGTTTGACCGGGGGCGTCGCTTCGTTGTCCGGCATGGATTCGGCCGGACACATGGCGTACGTCCTTGATCATGAGCCGCAGCGATATGAGCAAACTTACAAGTTCCTGAACGTGCTCGATTACATGAACTTACGGCTGTCCGGTCGATTCTGTGCCACGAGCGATTCGATCCTGACGTCCTGGATCACGGATAACCGCGACCCTCATCGCATTCGCTACGACGACGGCTTGGTACGAGCGCTGGGTGTCGACGCTGCCAAACTGCCCGAACTGGTGGGGTCAACCGACATCATCGGGCCTCTGCTTCCCGAACTGGCCGATGCGCTGGGCCTCTCTCGAGACACCCAAGTGGTGGCCGGTTCCGTAGACACCTCAGCCGTGGCGGTAGGTGCTGCGGTGAGTGATTTCGCCTCGCACCTGTACTTGGGAACGTCCTCTTGGGTGGGGGCCCATGTGCCGTTCAAGAAAACCAGTGTGCGTCATCACATTGCGGCGGTGCCGAGCGCGATCAATGGCCGGTACCTGGCGTTGGCCATGCAGTCGGCCGCGGGCTCGAACCTTTCGTTTTTACGGGACAAGGTGCTGTATCACCCCGATGAATTGCTCAGCGACGAGCAGCAACCGGATGTCTATGCCTTGCTCGATCGCATCGCGGCAAGAGTCCCGCCGGGAGCACGAGGGCTGATCTATACACCTTGGTTATGTGGCGAGCGATCTCCCATTGGGGACTCGAGTCTGCGCGCGGGTTTGTTGAATCTGAAACTCGAGCATTCACGAGAAGACATCATTCGAGCCTTCATGGAAGGCGTTGCGCTCAACACGCGCTGGATGCTGGAGCCGTTCTCGCGGTTCCTCGGCCGATCAAAAGAGATGATCGTGGCTACCGGTGGTGGTGCCCAGTCGGATGTCTGGTGCCAGATCATGGCCGATGTCACCGGTCACATTATCCAGCAGCCCCACAACCCCATCCAGACCAACGCCCGAGGCGCCGCGTTTATCGCAGCAGTGGCCCTTGGAAAACTACAGTTTCACGACCTGCCGAATCTGCAGAGAGCCCACCGGCTGTATGAGCCGTCGCGGAACACGAGTGCCCTTTATGACGACCGTTTCGCCACATTCAAGGAGGTCCGCAAGCGGCTCGCTCCGCTTTATCGCCGCCTGAATCCATCGCAGGAGAGCACTCAATGAGTCAAGTACAGCAGGAGATTGTCGAGTTATCGCGTCATCTGTCGCAACGCGGCTTCTTTGCCGCGACCGGTGGAAACCTGGCGTTGCGTGTCGATGCGTTTCATATTGCGGTCACGCCCTCGGCGACGGATTATTTTTCCATGCGCCCCGAAGACGTTTGCGTGTTGCGTTTGAAGGACCTGGTGCAGATATCGGGCGAGCGGTCGCCCTCTGTGGAAAGTGGTCTGCACGCAAAAATTCTGCGCAATCGCCCGGATGTCAATTGCAGCATTCATACCCACCAACCAATTGCCAGTGCCTGCACGTTGCTGGGCAAACCGCTGCAAGTCGGTTTACCGCAACTATGGAAATCGCTGGGCGTGAGTATCCCGCTGGTGGGGTATGCCCCTTCGGGCACCCGTTGGTTAGCGAACAAGCTGGAGCGGTTGATTCGCCCTGAATGCAACGCCTATCTGATGCGCAATCACGGCGTGCTCTGTTGCGGCCCGGACATCGATACGACTCTGGACCGCCTTGAAGATCTAGAGGCGTTCTGTCGGGATCATCTGTTGAATCGAATCTACGCGCAGGCTCGAGACCGGCCGGAATCAAGCACAGCAGCGGCTCGCTTGATCGACGCCTTGGCTTTGTCCTCGGCTCATGCTGTCAACCCAAAAAATATTTCAGAGACCTCATCATGAACGAACCCCTTCGTCCATCCACCATGCCCCAAACAAACGCCCCAGCGGTTTCACAATGGCCCGACGTGGATTCGTTGTACCGGCGTTTCGATGAACTGGTCAAACAGCCGATCCGCCCGCTGAAGCGGGACGCATTGAGCAAGGTCATGGGCTATTTCGACGAGCGTTGCCAAGGCTCGAAGCGCCTCTCCGAGGCTGCAAAAAAAGTCATACCCGGTGGCGTGCAGCACAACCTGGCGTTCAATCATCCGTTTCCGCTCGCCATCTCTCAGGCCAAAGGTGCTTACCTGACGGATGTCGATGGCAACCGCTATATCGATTTCCTGCAAGCCGGTGGACCGACTCTGTTGGGCTCAAACCACCCGGCCATCCGCGAGCAGGTTGATCGGATCCTCGATGAGTGTGGGCCGGTCACCGGTTTGCTGCATGAATACGAGGTCAAACTGGCTGAGTTGGTCTGCGAGATGATGCCGGGGGTGGACATGGTTCGACTGCTCGGTTCCGGTACCGAGGCGGTGATGGCTGCTGTTCGCCTGGCTCGCGCCTACACCCGCAAGAAGTGGGTCATCAAGATCGGCGGGGCCTACCACGGCTGGAGCGATCAGCTTGTCTACGGGATGCGCTTGCCCGGTACCGGACGCATGGAGGCCGTCGGTATTCCCCGTGGGGCCACGGCGCATACTCAGGAAAGTCCGCCGAACAATCTGGATGCGTTGCGCCGCAAGTTACAGGTCAACCGTCTACGTGGTGGTACCGCCGCCGTGATGGTTGAACCCTTCGGACCGGAAAGCGGGACCCGCCCGGTACACCCGGACTTCAACCGCCAGTTGCGCAAGTTGTGTGACGAATTCGGCGCCCTGTTGATATTTGATGAAGTGGTGACGGGGTTTCGTGCCGGCCTGGGCGGGGCGCAGGCGTATTTCAACGTCATGCCGGACATCACTGTGCTGGGCAAATGCCTGACGGGTGGTTACCCGATGGCAGGCGCCATTGGTGGGCGTCGAGATGTCATGCAACTGCTCGCTGGGGGGATCGGCACTTCTGCGCGCCGGGCCTTCGTCGGTGGGACGCTGTCGGCAAACCCGCTGTCTTGCGTGGCGGGGTATTACGCCTTGCTGGAAGCGAAGCGCCTGGATGCACCCGCAGTAGCCGGACGTGCCGGCGACCGGCTGCGCAAGGGGCTGGAAGCAATTATCACGCGCCGAGGTTTGCCGTATGTGGCCTATAACATAGGCTCCATCGTGCACTTGCAGACCTCCGGTGTGCTGTTGCTCGACACCAGTAACCCGCTCAAATTGTTGCGAGCTCGTAACGAGGCAAAAACCCGCAAGCACATGATGGAGGAGATGGGGGCCGCCTATACCGCTCATGGTCTGATTACTCTGGCGGGTAGCCGGATCTATACGAGCCTGGCCGATACCGACGATGTCATCGACGAAGCACTCGATCGATTCGACGCCGTTTTCAAACTGGTGTGAGGTCAGCGCAATGAGAGATTTACTTCGGCAACAATGGCTGGATTTGCAACGACGACTGATCGGCCAAGTAGGTGCTCATTCCAGTCTTTCGCTGCGAATACCAGGCGAGGAGGGGATCTGGCTGGGAAAACTGGATGCCGCGGAGCCCGTGAAGATTGACCCGGCTGCTGCCCCGGATGGGTACATGCAGACGCATGCGGCTACGTATCAGGCGCGTCCTGATGTGGGAGCAATTCTCCTGGGGGGCGGTAAGTTCAGCAGTTGTCTGGCCGATTTTGGCGGTTTCATGCCTGTTCTGTTTGATGAACAGGCGCGGCATTTGGGGCATATGGGTGAGCCAGTCGGAACTGAACGTGAGTTGGCCAAATCCTTGCGCAAAGGCGGCAATACGATACTGATTAGAGGCGTGCCGGCTTGTCTGGGGGCCACGGGTACACGCATGGCGCTCAATGCTGAATTGTTTGAAAAGTGCGCTAAAGCCTACACCCTGGCCAAGGCCTCAGGGACTCAAATCACCTATTTGCCCTGGTGGGTGACTTTCATCGCTACGGGGCGCTTGATGAAAGACGAGAAGCGGGCGGCGCAGTGTTTTGCCAACGGCCAAATTCCACCTGAAAGCCGTGGTTACTGAATAATTAATTAGAGGCATAAAGCTTATGCACTCCTCGTTCGCTGTTTCTCGCAAACATCTTGTTGCTGCGCTGACTCTGGGTTCCGTGGCGGTACTCATGGTAGGCCTGCAACCGCTTCTCCTCGGAGAGTTGCTAGCCGCCAATCGGCTGTCGCTCGAAGGCGTCGGGCTGGTTGCAATGGGAGAGATCGTTGCTTTGGGGTTAGGGGTCATCGTCGGCGACTTGATGCGACTGATGATGAACCTGCGTTTTATCACGATCATGGCGGCGGTGTTTACTGCTGCCCTGGATATCATGACTACGACGACGACAGGGGACGCCGGACTTCTGATTGTGCGTGCCTTGGCGGGATTGACGGAGGGACTTCTGTTATGGGGGGCCGTCAGCCTGATTGTTCGCGGGCCTCACCCGGACCGTGTATCAGGCCTGTTCATGGTCGTGCAGACCCTGGCCCAGGGAATCATTGCGGCAGTCCTGGCATTTTGGGTCCTGCCTCGGCAAAGCGTCTCCGGAGGGTTCGTGTTACTGGCTGCGCTATCACTGGCGTCGGTGTTGCTGGTTTGCTGGCAGCCTGCCCGACTGGCGCCTTTGGCCAGCCATGCGGGTCAGGCGCAAGGCTTCTCGTGGCAGCGTTCACATCTACTGTTGATGGCCGTTGTTTTCATCCAGCTTTCGGCGATTGGCGCACTCTGGGCATATCTGGAGCCCTTGGGAAAATACGCCGGACTGGATGCGCAGAGTGCTCAGGCGATGATTTCGGGCACTTTGTTCATGCAAGTCGTGGGCGGTTGCTGTGGCATTCTTTTGGTGCGCAGGGTCTCTGAATTCAAACTCCTTGCGACGGCTGCCGTTCTATTGGGAGGAATTGCCGCGGGTATGTACTTCTCGGCTGACCAGGGTGCGAAAACGTTTCTGATCTTCAGTGGTCTTTTCGGCCTCGTTTATCTGGTACTCACGCCGTTTCAGGTCCGTATCGCATTGAGTCTGGATCCATCCGGGCGAGTTGCCGTGCTGGTTCCTGGTATGCAGTTGCTGGGTTGCGCCTTCGGGCCGTTAGTCGCTTCGCAATGGGTGGCGGGAGATTATGCTCAGCCCGTAGCGCTCGTCAGTTCTGGATTTTCCCTCTTGGCGCTGGTCCTTTTGGGGGGGCTACGAAGAACGACGCCGAGGCAGGAGGGTGGATTTGCCGGCAAGGTCGTTCTGATCGTCGGTGCATCCTCCGGCATGGGGCGCGGCCTCGCGGTACGTTTGGCGCAGGAAGGCGCATTGGTGGCAGCTACCGCACGACGCCAGGAGCAGCTCCTTGAACTGCAACGCGAGATCACCGAGCAGAGCGGCAAGTGCAATGTGTGGGCGGCAGATGCCATGAACGAACAGGCTGCTGCCAAGGTGATTGCTGAGGTCGTAGCGCTCTACGGCCGCCTGGACGTAGTCGTGCTCAACGCGGGTGGCGCACCGGCACTGGACATGCGCAAGATGCATGCCGGGCAAGTCACGGGCTATATGAGATCCAACTATGACGTAGTGGTTAATTACCTGTTCCCGGCACTGAGACAGATGAGTGAACAACGATCCGGTTTCGTCGTACAGACCAATTCGTTGGCGGGTTTTCTAGGTGTTACTCTCCAGGGGCCATATTGTGCCGCCAAGGGCGCGTTACGCCTGCTTATCGACACTTGTCGAATAGAGTTTGGCGAGAAAGGCATTCGCTTTCTCTCCCTTTACCCGGGCTTCGTTGCAACGGCTCAGACTGCAAGCGATGGCATGCCTGCGCCGTTGGAGATATCTGAGGCAGCTGCCGTTTCATACATGCTCAAAGCCATGCGCAGTAACCGTTGGGATTATCTTTTCCCCTGGTCCATGCGCTGGCTTATACGGCTCTCGAGGGTACTCCCCAAACCTGTCCTGCTCTGGGTATTGCGCCACGAATTGCCGCCGTTGTCGGAGGATATTCAGGTGGCGTCATCCGACTTGCAGGGCCAGCGGATAGCGAATCACCGCTAACCATCACAAGCCGCCCCCAGAGGGGGGGGGCGGCGACGGCTTCAGTCGAAAGCAGCGCAGCCCCCGACAACGCCATATTTCCGAGATGCATCAAGTGCCAATCGTTCATGCAGCCATCTATCGCGGAATATTACGTTATGGGCGCGACGATGATCGATTGCTTTATGAGGCAACCCATTAACGGTGAACCCTGTTGTTCAGACCCTGCTCAGGGTTCCTTGAAGACGATACAGGTCCAGGTTCGGCGTGGTGTAAAACGAACGGGAGGTGTGGGCGCCAAAGTCGTCGACGTGTACCACGGTGGCACCGTCAGCTTCTTGCCAGGAGATGAGGAAAATGTCGTTTGCAACTTCTTGCCAATCGTATTCGACTCTTCCTGTGGCCCCGGCTGAATCGCCGGCTGTAATGGTGTAAGTCATGTGCAGGCCATCTTCGTCGTAGTCATTGAGCGCAGCCAGTCCGTCATAATTGACTTCAACGGTCTGGCCCGCGAAGGGTGGCAGTAGCGGATTTATGGTCATGTAATGGCCTCGATAAATAGGGGAGGATCACATCTGGTGATCGGCAGCAAAGCGAGAATAAGAGCGCTTCGTCAAGCAGCCTGATGAAGGAGTGCGATCGACTGTGCACACGAATTCAGGGAATCGGCCTACGCCTTAGAAGGTCCCCGGATAGGCGCCACCGTCCAGCAAGAGGTTCTGCCCGGTGAGATAGCCTGCGTGGCGGCTGCACATAAACGCACACAGCGCACCGAACTCGTCAGCAGTACCGAACCTGCCGGCAGGGATGGCCCCGCGTTTTTTCTCCAGCGCCTGGCCAAGCGCCTGGCCGGCCGCATTGGCAGAGGCCTGAGTCGATTCGCGCAGGCGATCGGTGTCAAACAGCCCCGGCAGCAAGTTGTTGATCGTGACGTTATTGGAAACCAGCTGCGGCTGGCGCGCCAATCCGGCAATGAAACCGGTCAAGCCGCTGCGAGCGCCGTTGGACAGCCCCAATATGCCGATCGGCGCTTTTACCGCGCCCGAGGTAATGTTCACAATGCGACCGAATCCGCGTTCAGCCATATTATCGACGGTGGCCTTGATCAGCTCGATAGGTGTGAGCATGTTGCCGTCAAGGGCGGCCATCCAGTCCTCGCGAGTCCAGTCGCGGAAGTCTCCCGGCGGCGGACCTCCGGCGTTGGTCACCAGAATATCGAGCACCGGACAGGCTTCCAGTGCCGCTTCGCGCCCGGCGACGGTGGTGATGTCGCCGACCACGGTTTTAACCGTGACCTTGCTGTTCAGCAGACGCAGTTCAGCGGCTGTGTCTTCCAGCGCCTGGGGATTGCGCGCAGTAATCACGACGTTCACTCCTTCCGCTACCAAGGCTTTGGCGCAACCTTTGCCAAGGCCTTTGCTCGCGCCACAGACCAGTGCCCAACGCCCTTCGATTCCAAGTTCCATGCTGACCTCTCTGAATGATT
Organism: Pseudomonas sp. WT-JTC; assembly: GCF_056711565.1. Taxonomy (NCBI): domain Bacteria; kingdom Pseudomonadati; phylum Pseudomonadota; class Gammaproteobacteria; order Pseudomonadales; family Pseudomonadaceae; genus Pseudomonas; species Pseudomonas sp. WT-JTC. Next base: position 3,285,572 of record NZ_CM160042.1, on the reverse strand, counting down.
AAGTGATACGGCTACCAGGCTCAATCGAGTTGCGGCCCGTCATACCCCTCGACAATGATCAGATCAATGACGGAAATGGGCTGACGAATCTTCGCCGCGTCCTGATATTCCGGGGAGTTCCAGCAATCGATGGCAGCCTGATAACTGGGGAATTCAATCACCACGTTGCGCGCCCGACTCTGACCCTCCACCGTTTCGAATCGCCCGGCGCGAATGACAAACCGCGCGCCATACTTTTTGTAAGCCACGGCGTTGGCCGTGGCGTAGCGCTGATACTCCTGCAGATCACTGACGTCGACCCGGCCAATCCAATAACCCTTGGGCATAAATCCTCCAGCTCAATAGTGTTCGATCAATAGATAACGGTCAGTCGCCGACCGGCCCTTTGAGCAGCACCCAGTAGGCCAGTGCCGCGACCACTGCGACCACCGCGCTGACCATGAAGGCCGTGGCGAAGGAGCCCGAGTGCTGAATGCTGAATCCGGTGACGATCGGCGCGATGGACCCGGCGATGTAACCGCCAAAATTCTGGATCGAGCCAAAGGAGGCGACCCGTCGTGTGGAGACAATGGCATTGGCGATCATCCAGGCCGTTGAACTGGCCAGGTTGATGCTGAACAACGCCACACACAGCAGCACCACACTCAGGGTCAGACTGCTGCCAAACGACAGCGGCAGGGTGAACATGGCCGCGAGCAACAGGCCGGAAATGGCCGTCACCTTGCGGCTGCCCAACACGCTCATGCCGCGCTTGACCATGCGGTCGCAAATGCGCCCGGCGGCAATGGTGCCAAAGGCCCCGAACAGGTAAGCCAGCGAGACCACCCAGGCGGTTTTGTACAGGCCCAGGCCATGTTCGCGCTCGAAGTAACCCGGCAACCAGGTGAGGTGCAGCCAGAGCATATAGATGACGCCCATGAAACCCAGTACCGCGCCCCAGGTGCTGCGGTGCTGGAACAGGCTCAACCAGTCGGCAAACAGCGCCTTGCGCGGTGCCGGCTCAGCATTTTTTTCGGCGACCCGGGCAACCTCCGGCGACGGTTGACCGCTGGCGGCCAGCTCGGCCAGGTACTGTTTTTTGCTCTTGTAGAACATCAGCCAGCACGTGGCCAGGACGATGCCGATAAACCCGGTGATGACGAACATCCCGCGCCAGCCGAAATTGATCATGAACAGCGTCAACAACGGCGGAGCCAGGCACGGCCCGATACATGTCGAGGACAGCACGATGCCGGTCGGCGTCCCGCGTTTCTCGGCCTCGAACCATTCCGACAAGGCCTTGGCCGCCGATGGGAACATCGGCGCCTCACCCACCCCCAGCAGGATCCGCAGGCCAATGAAGCCGGCAAAACTGTTCACCAGCCCGGATACCGATTGCGCAACGGACCAGGTCAGCAAGGCGGCGCCGAGAGAGATTTTACTGCCCAGTCGATCGATGATGATGCCCAGCGGCAACTGGGCGAACGCGTAGGCCAAGGAAAACGCTGACAGCAAGATGCCCATCTGCGACGGGCTGATCAGCATGTCTTTCTGGATCGAGGTATTGGCTATCGAGAGCGCGCTGCGATCCAGATAGTTGACGATGCCAATCAGCAACAACAACACCACGGTGATGCTCTGGTACTTCTTCAGGGACGAGGTCCGGGCACCACTATGCTCGAGACCTGCAACTTCGGTTGCGGATTCAGGGATCATATCAACACTCTTTTTATTGTTGTTCAGATGGGGGCGCGCCGACCGGCGCGATGTCCTTCAGGTGTGCCTTACATCGATTGTTCCAGCAGCAGTTGGTAGTCGTCAGCCGAAGCCTCGCTCCCGTTGGTATGACAAGAAGCTTTACCCATTATCAACGGCTACCCGAGACCCCTTGTCCATAGACTCGGAAGCAGTGTGCGGAAGTATATGCATGCTAAAGAAGGGGGCGGTATTGACAACAATCCATACCGGTATAACTAATACTCAAGTCCAATAAACAAGATGTCCGTGGGATCGAGCGGGCTCCACAGCTACAACGATTACCGGTCGCCGGTAGCTATGGAGAATCTGGCGGCGTGAAAACCGTTACTGATGCCCAGTGGCTAAAACAACGGAATGCTATAGCTCACGATCAATCGATTCTGATCCTGGTTGCGGGACGCTTCGCTGTTCGACTTGCCATTGCGCCAACCGAATCCAACCCCTTTGAGCGCACCGGACTGGAGTACGTAGTCCAGGCTGATATCTCGCTCCCATTCTTTCTGGTTATCACCGGATGTCGTCTTGATGTTATCCCCGCTGAGATACATGACCGACGCTTTCAAACCCGGCAGCCCCAAGGCTGCGAAGTCATACGCATACTGACCGAAGGCTGTGCGCTCGCCCGCGCGGGTGAAGGTCTGGATCAGGCGATCGGTATACAGGTAAAGACTGGCCCCACCGGCGCCTTTGTCCGGCAAGTTGCCCTGATTGAGCTGAGTGAAATTACTGCCATTGGAAACGCTTTGGTAACCCGCCGTAATCGCATGGGCACCCAAGGCGTAAATCAGCGCGGCACTCCAGGTTCGGTTGTCGATCTCGCCATCGCTGTCTTGGGTGTAGCCACTGATTCTGTAGCCCGAGGTGCCTGAGCTGTTTCTACCGGACGAGTCGGTCTTGAAGTAACGCAGGTCGGCTTTCAGGGATTGATTGTCCGAGATCGCCAGTGTGTGGATCAGGCCGAAAAACTGCTGGGTGTAATAGTCTTCCAGGTTGGCGTAGTAATACTGGACGGTCAGGTCCTTGGTGATTTTCCAGTCACCGCCAGCGAAGTCGAACGCGTTGCTTTCACGGGTACCGCCCGTGGCGGCCAGGCCGGTTTGATCGCTTGAACCCCGCCCCGTGGCGTGTTCAATCCGGCCACCCGTCAGGGTCAGGTCCTTGAACTCGCTCGAAGTGATTTGCCCGCCCTCGAATGTCTGCGGCAGCAGGCGTCCGTCGTTGGCCACCAGGATCGGCAGCTTCGGCATCAGCGTGCCCAGGCGCAGCTCGGATTTCGAGACCTTGACCTTGCCGGTCAACCCCAACCGGCTCCACTCATCGACGGCGCTGTTGTCGCTGTCCGAAGGAATCATCGAGCTGCCGACATGCCGTCCTTTGCCGCTGTCCAGGGTAACGCCCATCAAACCCAGCGCGTCGACGCCAAAACCCACCACGCCATCGGTGTAGCCCGACTTGTAGTCGAGCATGAAGCCCTGTGCCCATTCTTCGGTTTTCGAGGGGGCGGCCGAGCCGTCGCGGTTGTCATTGTTGAAGTAGAAATTGCGCATCCCCAGCGTGGCTTTGCTGTCACTCAGGAAGTCGGCCTGTGCCTGGGTGCTGAGTGCAATGGCACCCAGAGCCAGGGTTACAACGGTGTTCTTGTTGCTCATATGAAGCGCCCCTTGTTTTTGTAGTTGGAATTGAGAAGGGTGACTCCCGCCGTCACAGATGCGCTGTTGGCGGGAGCCTGCTGTTGGAATCAGATACCCAGTACGTTGGCGCCGATGCACGGGTCAATCCCGCGTTCCAGACGCCGCTGGTGCAAGATCACAGAGATCTCCATCGAACCGGTGGTGACTTCGAAATCCAGAATGTGGCCGCCATAGGCCTGGAACGTGGCGTCGCCGGCGACTCCGTGCATGTGGACCGAAGGCTGATCGTTCTTCCACGCCACCGAGCCGGTGATGCTGGCCATCTCGACGTTGCTGAAGGTCTTGGCGTCGAAGTCCTTTTTGTCCTTGTTCCAGAAACCGAACTTCACGTTGCCGAAACCGATCCCGCTGATCGAGGCGCTGGGGATCTTCTCGGCTATCGCCAGTTTGGTCAGTTCCTTGAACGCGTTGTCACCCGTGCGCAACACCATGAGGTAACCGGTGGGGGTCCTGGTGTAGCGGGGTGTGGCTTCAGTGGCACATTGCATGGGCGCTGTCGTCGCGGTGGGTGTGGTGTCGGCAACGGCCAGCTGAGTGCCTGCGGTATTGATCATCACGGCGGCAGTAACGGCCAGCAGCAGTCTGCAAAAGCGTTGTTTCGGGTGACGTTGAACGTGCATGAGAGTTCCTCTGTTTTTATTGTGGGTGCAGCGGTTTTGGGACGAGCGAATCCGATGCCTGTTGTTCACAGGCATGGAAGTTGTTGCTATCAGTGGGCGTTAGTTGAAGCCGCTGACTTACAGCGCTTCGCGGTGGCTGACGCCGTCAACCAGGCGGGCGATGCCCAGCGGATTGGCGTTTTTCAGGGCATCTGGCAGCAGGTTGTCGGGGCAGTTCTGGTAGCACACGGGGCGCAGGAAGCGATCGATCGCCAGGGTGCCGACCGACGTGCCGCGCGCATCCGACGTCGCCGGGTACGGTCCGCCGTGGACCATCGCGTCGCAGACCTCCACGCCCGTGGGGTAACCGTTGAACAATACGCGCCCGACTTTCTGTTCAAGCAGGGCCAGCACGTCGCTGACACTGCCGGCTTCGGTGTCTTCGATCATCAGGGTGGCGGTCAACTGCCCGCGCAGGCCGTGCAAGGCCTGCATCAACTCGGCGTGGTCGGCGACTTCGACGACGATAGTGGTCGGGCCGAATACTTCTTCCTGGAGCAATTGATCTCCGTTGATCAACAGGCTGACGTCGGCCTTGAACACTTGTGGCTGTGCCTGATTACCCTGTTGATCGGCGCCGGCCAGGTGCGTTATGCCGGGGTGGGCGCGCAGGTTGTCCAGGCCGTGGCAGTAGCTTTTCAGGGCACCGATGTTGAGCATGGTGTGTGCGGGTTGTTCGTTCATCAATCCGGCAAAACGCTCAAGGAAAGCGCTGAATTGCGGCGAACGAATGCCCAGCACCAAACCGGGATTGGTGCAGAACTGACCCGCACCCAGTACCACCGAAGCGCTCAGCTCGGTGGCGATTTTGTCGCCGCGTGCTTTCAACGCTTCGGGCAACAGCAACACCGGGTTGATGCTGCTCATCTCGGCGAACACCGGGATCGGTTGCGGGCGTGCTGCTGCCATGTCACACAAGGCCCGACCGCCGCGCAACGAACCGGTGAAACCGACCGCCTGAATCACCGGGTGCTTGACCAGGGCTTCACCGACACTGCCGTAAAGCAGGCTGAAGACACCTTCAGGCATGCCGGTTTTTCGCGCGGCGCGAGTGATCGCATCGGCGACGTAATCGGCGGTCGCCATGTGCCCGCTGTGGGCCTTGAACACTACTGGGCAACCGGCGGCGAGGGCGGAGGCTGTATCGCCGCCCGCGGTTGAAAAGGCCAGCGGGAAGTTGCTGGCACCGAACACCGCGACCGGTCCGAGACCGGTGCGATATTGGCGCAGGTCCGGGCGGGGCAGCGGTTGCCGGTCCGGCAGCGCACAGTCGATGCGCGCGCCGTAGAAATCGCCGCGCCGCAGCATCGTGGCGAACAGGCGCATCTGGCCGCTGGTGCGGGCCCGCTCACCCTGGATGCGCGCGGCGGGCAGGGCGGTTTCCTGGCACACGAGGCTGATGAACACTTCATCGAGCGCCTCCAGTTCTGTGGCAATGGCGTCGAGAAAACCGGCGCGACGTGCAGCAGAAAGATTGCGGAAGGTCGGGTAAGCCGTGGCGGCGGCTTGCGCGGCCGCGTTCACTTCGTCCGTTGTCGCTTGATGAAAGCGGTACGGCAGTGCTTCCCCGGTGCTGGCGTCGTAGCTATGCAGGGTGGTCGTACCGTTTGCCGAACGTGTGCCGGCGATATAGTTGTGGCCTGAAACTTCAAACATGTTGGACTCCTGATGAGCGGTGCAATCGGGTTCAAGTGAGCCGGTAGATGCGTCGGGCGTTGTCATGAAACAGGGCCAGCCGTTCAGTGAGGGGACGGTCGCGAACAATGGCTTTGAACCCGTCGAGGACTTCGCTGAGGCTGTTCACCACGCCATCGACCGGGTAATTGCTGGCGAACGCGCAACGGCTGACATCGACAATCGAAATCGCGTCGTTCACCACCCTCCGGTTCGCTTCGACCGGCCATGCCTTGCCGGGAATGCAGATGCCGGAAATCTTCAAGGCAACGTTCGGCTCCCGTGCCAGCAGCGCAAGGTTGGTACGCCACCCGGCCAAGCCTGCTTCGGACCGATCCGCCGGCAGCGCGGTGTGATTGACCACGATGGTCACGTCGGGAAAGTCCCGGGCCAGCTCGGCGGCTTCTGGCAGATGCCACCAGGGCGCCTGCAACTCGAAGTGCAGGCCGTTTTTCGCCAGTTGTGCGTAGCCCTCACGCCAGCGCGGGTCACGCATGGAGCCTGGTTCTGCAAAATCCGCATGCCAGGCCTCACGGCTGGTCACCGTCGGTTTGTGGCGGATGCCGCGCACCAGCGGGTGATTTGCGTACAGGCGCAACAGGTCGAAAGCGTCTTCACGGTCCAGCCGGGCCTGTGCAACCATCGCCGCCACACCGGGTTCGCTATGCGCCAGTGATTCGACAAACGTCACTTCATCGGCAGGGGTTGCCGGGTCCCATTCACCTTCTATGACAACGGTCTGCACCACGCGATGCTTGCTGGCCAGTCGGCGATAGTCAGCCGGCAGAAAGTTGCGGCAAATGGACGAATAATCGCCATAGCGGAACGGCCGCAACGGGCGATCGTTCAGCCACGGGTAGTAATGGGCTTCGACGTCGAAATAGTGTTGATGCGCGTCGACGATGGGCAGGTCCGCATCGTCGCCACTGGCCAGAAAGCGTGTGCGCCAGTCGATACTTGATACCTCATCCATGCAGTTGCTCCAGGCGATAAAAGCGTTGAGCGTTGCCGGCGAACACCGCTTCCTGCACCGCACGGCCCAACGGTGCGAGCATGTCGGCCACGCCATTGGCAATCGTGTCGTAGGAAGCGCGCAGCCCGGCCACTGGAAAGTTGCTGGCGAACATGCAACGTTCAGGGCCGAAAATCTCCAGCGCGGTCAGTACCACCACCCGGTTGTCGGCGTAGTTCCAGGACGAATCCTTCAGGCCGAACTCCGACAACTTGATGTGCACGTTGGGCTGCAAGGCAAGTGCTTCCAGGCCTTTGCGCCAGCGTGCCATGCCTTGCGGGCTGCGATCCCAGGCGAAGCCGGTGTGATTGAGCGCAATGCGGATTTGCGGAAACATCGCCGCCACCTCGGCTGCCTCGACCAGGTGCCACGGCGGCACGCGCAAGTCCCACGACAGATCGTGATCGGCCAGTCGCGCAAATCCTTCCAGCCATTTCGGGTCCTGCATGGTGCCCTTGGCCCCGGTAATCGACACGTCCGGTGACGCCGAGGTCAGCGGTTTCGAACGTATGCCTTTGACCAGTGGCCGCGCAGCCTGGGCGGCGAGTATCTCGGCGCTGTCTTCGCGATCGAACCAGGCGTGGGCGACGATGGCGCTCGGGAAGCCATAACGGGCGTTCACCTGTTCCAGCCACCGGGTTTCGGCGACTTGCTCATCGCGTGCGCGCTCGGCTTCGACATGCACGGTGCCGACCAACCGTTGCTTTTCGGTCAGAGCGAGAAAGGTGTCCGGCAGGAAATCACGGCACAGGCTGTGATAGTCGCCCAGAAAAAAATCCTCGTGATAGTCGTCCTGCAGCCACGGATAACGACCGTTGCCCAGATCCCACAAGTGATGGTGGGCATCGACTAACGGCAGCGCGTCTTCGGCGGCAAGGTTCGGCAAGCCGTTGCGTTCGTGCAGCGTGATCATGACGTCGTCCCTTGTTCAGCGCGTCGCAGTCAATGGGGAAGGGCCGAGCACGCTATCTTCGACGTCGCCTGCAGCGGCTGCTTCGGCTTTGGCCTGGACGCGGCTGCGCAGTTTGGCGACGTTCACCGCTACGCGGGTGTGCGCCGCCGTAGCCACCAGTTCAACGTCATCGCGCACTTCGACGTTGAAGGTGACACTGCGCCCTTCGATGCGCGTGACCGTGGCAACGATGCTCACCGACATTCCCAGCAGCGTGGCGCCGACGTGACGAATATCGACCGCAGCCCCCACAGTATTCTCGCCTTCATCGAGAAAGGTCAGCAGGTAATCGAGGCAGGTCTGCTCGATGTCATCGACCAGGCGCGGCGTGGCGTAGATGCGCAAGTCTTCGCCGAGAAACGAGATGGTGCGTTCCTTGTCGACGGTCAGTCGGCGTTCGGTGGCGGAGCCTGCATGCATTGTGGAGAAATTCATGGAAAACCTCTTGGTCAAGTCAAAGGGCAATTCAGGCATTGGGCAGGAAGCCGATGGAAACCCACGGCACGGCGATCAGCACCGCCAGTGCCACCACCAGCGCGCCGAGGTACGGCCAGACCCGACGCATGGCACCGCTGGGGTCGACCTTGGCAATGGCGCACGCGGCGTAGAACCCCACGCCAAACGGCGGGGCGAACAAGCCCAGGCCCATGGCGAAGATCGCGACCATGGCGTAGTGCACGTCGTTGATGCCCATGGCTTTGGCGATCGGGAACAAGAGCGGTCCAAACAGGACGATGGCCGGGATGCCTTCCAAAAAGCTGCCGAGCAGGATGAACGCCACCGCGGAGATAATCAGAAAGCCCAGCGGGCCGCCCGGCACCGTCGACATCACTTGCGCCAGCTGGTGGGAGAAGCCTGACTGGGTCAGCGCCCATGCCATGGCGGTGGCGCTGCCGATGATGATCAGAATCGCGCCGGACAACGACGCGGTGCTGACCAGGATCGGATACAAGCGGCGCCAATCGAAGCAGCGATAGCACAGCAGACCCACGATGAAGGTGTACGCCACGCCAATGGCGGCGACTTCGGTCGCGGTAGCGACGCCTTCAACCACGGCGGTGCGGATCACGAAGGGCAGGGCCAGGGCCGGCAACGCGACCAGTAGCGAGTGGCCGATTTCCTTTCCCGTGGCGCGTTTACCGGTAGAAACGTCTTTCTTGCGGTTTTTCCACCAGACCACCGCCGCCATGGCAATTGCACCCACGACTGCCGGCATGAAGCCGCCGGTGAACAGTGCGGAAATCGACACACCGGTTACCGAACCGATGGTGATCAGCACCAGGCTTGGCGGAATGGTTTCCGACATCGCCCCGGAGGCGTTGAGCATCGCCACCAGCTCGTTTTCGTCTTCGCCGCGTTTCTTCATTTCCGGAAACAGTGCCGGGGCGATGGCGGCCATGTCGGCAGCCTTGGACCCGGAAATGCCGGAGATCAGGTAGATGGCACCGATCAGCACATACGACAGGCCGCCGCGCACATGACCGATCAACGAGCACAGGAAGCGAATCATCGCCCGCGCCATGCCCATGGCTTCGATCAGCGCGCCCAGGAACACGAACAGCGGGATGGCCAGCAGGATCAGGCTTGCCATGCCTTCGTCCATCCGCCCGACCACCAGGGTCAGCGGTGTGCTGGTCATGGTCGACAGGTACGCCACCGTTGCCAGGCCGAACGCGACCATGATCGGCACGCCGATGACGATCATCGCCATCACGCCGATCATGAAGAAGATCACCAGGTTCCAGTTACCCATCAGCAGCATCGTGCCTTGCGCCACCCACAACAGCGCGGCGAGAGAGGCGAGCATCGCCACTGACACCGAGAAATCGATCAGCCGGGCGCTGGTCAACAGCCGCGCGACGCAGGTCATCAGCATCAGACTCAGGCCGACCGCGATGGCTGACACGCGAAAGGCGTTGGGGATTTCCAGGGCTGCGGTGGTGATGATCCACTCGTCGCTGACGTACTCCCAGGCCGGAGTGAACAGCAGTCCGATGAACGTGATGACGATGACTGCGCCCAAGGTGTCGACGAATGCGCGTTTTTCTACCGGCAAGCGCCCGATGAACGAGGTCAGGCGCATGTGCTCGCCGCGACGCATCGCCACCACCGAACCGAGCATCGCCAGCCACAGAAACAGCAGCGACGCCAGTTCATCCCCCCAGACGATCGGCTGATTGAGTACATAGCGCGAGAACACGTTGCAGAACAGCAACGTGACTTCGATCACCACCAGCAGCGCCGCACTGCCTTCAGTCAGCCAGCGCAAGCCGGTGTCCAGCGCGCGTCCCAGGCGAAACGTGGCGTGGTGTGGGCTGAGTCCTTCAGCGGGTGCGACATCCGTCATTGGCATTTGATTTTTCATGACTGTGTCTCCGGCTTAGGACAGTTGACCCGCGTACTGCTCGAGCAAGCTCCAGGCTTCAGGGCCGTACTTTTCCTTCCACTGGGTGTAGAAGCCTTTGGATTGCAGGTCAGCCCTGAACAATGCACGGTCGACTTTGTTGAAGGTGATGCCGTGGGCGGTCAGGGATGGCTCCAGGCTGGAGTTGAGATCGATCACCTGTTGGCGCTGGACCAGAGCGGCGGCGTTGATCTGCCGCGAGACGATTTCCTGGACATCGGCGGGCAGTTTTGGAAAGGTCTTGCCCGACGCCACGATCCAGAAACCTCCCCAGATGTGGTCGGTCATCGAGCAGTATTTCTGCACCTCATAGAAACGCGCGGACTCGACCACCACCAGCGGGTTTTCCTGGCCATCGACGACCTTGGTCTGCAACGCCGAGTACGTTTCGTTGATGCTGATGCCGGTCGGCGAGGCGCCCAGGGCACTGAACATCGACGTCCACAGCGGGCTGACCAGGACGCGCAGTTTGAAGCCGGCGAGGTCTTGCGGGGTGTTGATCGGCCGCGTCGAACTGGTGATCTGGCGGAAGCCGTTGTTCCAGACTTTTTCCATCGGGATCAGGCCAACTTTCTCGGTCTTGGCGCGTACGTGCTCGCCCAGCTTGCCGTCCAGCGCGGCCCAGACACTGTCGTAGTCCTTGAAAGCGAACGGCATGCTTTCGATCGACATGGCCGGCACCAGTGTCGAAAGAATCGCGCCGGGCAACGGAATGAAATCGATCGCCCCCGCACGCACCTGGGACAGCATGTCGGTGTCGCCGCCCATGGCGCCGTTGGCGTAGACCTGCAAGTCCACTGCGCCATTGGTTTCGACCTTGATGGCATCTGAAGCGGCTTTCATTTGCTTGTTCAGCGGATGGGTGTCGGGCAGGCTGCTGGTGTAGCGCAACACAATGGGCTTGGTCGCGGCGAAGGCGCCGGAAGGCAGCAGATTGGCGGCGAAAGCACCACCCACGGTGACGCCGGCAGACACCAGGAAGGATCGGCGGCTAACGGACTCGGTCAAGATACGGCTCATGATGTTCACCTATTGTTTTTGTTGTAGTTGTTCTAAAAAACAGCGGATCCCTGTAGGAGCGAGCTTGCTCGCGATGGACTTGGGAGCGCCGCGTTTATCCAGCAAACACGCGTTATCGTTAACGTCCATCGCGAGCAAGCTCGCTCCTACAAGGTTCAGGACGCCAGTGCCACCACGGCCTGGCTGCGGATCAGTTCGTCGATTTCGTTTTCCGCGTAACCGCTTTCCTTCAGCACTTCGCGGGTGTGTTCGCCGAGCAGTGGCGCAGGGCGGCTGCTCGGTGGTGCGGCGTTATCCATGTCGGAGAAGTGAATCGGCAGGCCCATGCCGCGTACCCGGCCTTCCGTGGGGTGTTCAGTCTCGACGACCATGCCGCGCGCTTTGGTTTGCGGGTGGGCCAGGGCGGCGGCGATGTCGAGGACAGGTCCGGCAGGCAGTCCGAGGCTGTCGAACAACACCATCCATTCATCGGTGGTGCGCGCCACCAGCACTTCGTTGAGAATTTCCACCAACGCCAGGCGGTGCTCCATGCGCAACGCGTTACTGGCAAAACGCGGATCGGCCTTGAGCTGCGGGACGGCCAGCGCCTCGACCAGTCGCTCGTAGTTGGCCTGGTTGGCGGCGCCGATATTGATCCAGCCATCGGCGGTGCGGAACACCTGATACGGCGCACTGGTGGAGTTGGCGGAGCCCATTTTCGGCAGGATGGTGCCATCGGCGAAATACGCCGCGGCCGGCCAGTACATCTGTTGCAGGCCCGCTTCGAACAGCGAGGTATCGACCATCTGCCCCAGGCCGGTTTTCTGTTTGGCGGCGTAGGCGGCGCAGATGCCGAGGGCGGCGAGGATGCCCGAGTTGATATCGGCTACTGGCGAACCGGCCTTGACTGGCTCGCGTCCGGCCTCACCGGTCATGCTCATCATGCCGCTCATGCCCTGGGCGATCAGGTCGAAGCCGCCTTTCTCGCCGAACGGTCCGCTGCGACCGTAGCCGGAGATCGCGCAATAGATCAGCCCTGGATTGAGGACTTTCAGGGTTTCATAGCCCAGGCCGAATTTTTCCATGGTGCCGGCGCGGTAGTTTTCCGTGACCACGTCGGCGTCCATCAGCAGGCGCCGCAACACGTCACGGCCACCGTCGGTTTTCAGGTTAAGGCCGATCCCGCGCTTGTTGCGGTTGACCACCATGAACGAAGCGGATTCACCGCTGGCCATGATCGGCGAGAAGCGGCGCGAGTCATCGCCATCTGGGACTTTCTCGACTTTCACCACGTCCGCGCCCATGTCGGCCAGCATCATGCCGCACACCGGTCCGGACATGATGTGAGCCAGTTCTACAACACGCATGCCTGTCAGCGGTCCCATGTTATTTGCCCTCGAATTGTGGTTTGGCTTTCGCGATGAAAGCGTTCAGGCCGATCTGGAAGTCCTGGGTGTCGTAGCAGCAATAACTGCTGTCGATCTGCTCGTCGGTGGGTGCGATGCCGGCTTCCAGTTGTCGTGCAGCCTGGCGGTGCCAGCGAGCGACAAGCGGCGCGCCGTTGGTGATGCGCTTAGCCGTGGCGAGGGTTTCCGCCTCGACGTCGACATCGGCCACGACACGGGTCACGAGTTTTTTCACGTAGGCGTCGTTGGCGTCGAGAATGCGCCCCTCCAGGAGAATTTCCAGGGTGGTCGAGCGCCCGGCCAGCGCCACCAGGCCGGCCATTTCGTCATAGGACATGACCAGCCCGAGCTTGCCGACCGGCGCGCCGAAGCGGCTGGAGGTGCCGCAGATGCGCAGGTCACAGAGCGCGGCGATTTCCAGGCCGCCGCCGACGCACACGCCGTGGATCATCGCGATCACCGGGTGCGGACAGTCGGCGATCGCACGCATCGCCGCCGAGGTGACTTCGGCATACACCCGGGCTTGTGCCTGGTTGGCACGCACGCCTGGAAACTCGCTGACATCGGCGCCGGCGGCAAAGGCCTGTTCGCCTGCTCCGCGCAGCACCACGCAGCGCACGCTGAGGTCGGCGGACAATTCGGTCATGACGTCACCCAGGTCCTGCCACATGGACAGGGTCAGGGCATTCATTTTCCCCGGGTGACTGAGGGTGACGATGGCAATGGCGTCTTGCCGTTCGATAAGGACGGTGGGTTTCATGATTGTTCCGCGGGTGTCGGCCGGGCCGACGACGCGGATGCCTCCTGATTTATTGTTGTTGGATAGCGGCTGCTTACAGCGATTGTTCGAGCATCGACAGGTAGTCCGCAGAGGACGCTTCGCGGGGGTTGGTCTTGTGGCTGTGATCGTGCAGCGCGCCTTCGACGATGCCGGCGAACAGGCTCTCGTTCACGCCGATCTCGCTCAGCCGGGTCGGCAGGCCCAGGCGTCGCGTCATGTCTTCGATGGCCGCGCCGATACTGGCACCTGCCTCAAGGCCCATGGCATGGCGCAATCGTTCGAGTTTTCGCTCGTCACGCACCGTCGGGGCATCGGCGTTGAAGTGCACGACCGCAGGCAGGAAGATCGCGTTCAACGTGCCGTGGTGCAGCTTCGGATTGATCCCGCCCAGTGCGTGGGACAGGCTGTGCACACAGCCCAGGCCTTTTTGAAAGGCGAGGGCGCCCTGCATGGAGGCGCTCATCATGTTCATCCGCGCTTCGCGATCACCGGGCTCGGCCGTTGCGCGCTCGATGTGTTCCCAGGCGCGCCACAGGCCGTCGAGGGCGATGCCGTCGGCGGCGGGGTTGAAGGCCGGCGCCATGAAGGTCTCTATGCAATGTGCAATAGCGTCCATGCCGGTGGCGGCGGTGAGCATTGCCGGCAGGCCCAGGGTCAATTCCGGATCGCAGATCGCCACGCGGGGCACGACATACGGCGAGATCACGCCGACCTTGCGCCCGTCATCAAGGATCAGAATGGCGCCGCGACCGACTTCGCTGCCGGTGCCGGCGGTGGTCGGAATCGCGATCAATGGCGCGGTGGCCGGGGTGATGCGATCCAGTCCGCCTTCGATCACCGCAAAACTTTGCAAAGGACCGTCGTGAGTGGCGCAGACCGCCACGCCTTTGGCCAGGTCGATGGAGGAACCACCGCCGACGGCGATGATGCCGTTGCATTCACCGAGTTGGTATTGCGCCACGGCTTCACGCACGGCGTGCTCGTTCGGGTTGGGTGGGGTGGCGTCGAAAATCGTCGGGGCGCGCTCGGCGCCGAGGGCTTTGATGACTTTGTCGACGATGCCGGCATTGCGCACGCCGAGGTCGGTAACGATCAGCGGCCTGGTGATGCCGGCGCGCTCGGCTTCGGCGGCCAGGTGCTGCAGGCTGTCGTAGCCGAACTGGATCTTGGTGATGTAATTGATCAGGGACATGATTCACCGCGAGTTATACAGGATTGTTATTGTTGCAATCGGTCTACGGCAGGAGGACTTTCGTTCTCTGGTCAAAACCATTGCATTGCCTGGTTGTGGGGTGGACTATAGGTCCGTCGTGGCGAGCCTCGATACTGACAACTTTCGATACCTCTATAACTATTAGTTAACCCTGATGACGCCCTCACTGAACTCGATCATGTCCCGCCTGCACATCAAGCAGCTGCGTTTACTGATAGCCCTTGATGAGCACGGCTCCTTGCTGGGCGCTGCCAAACAGGTCGCGCTGACACAACCTGGTGCCAGCAAAGCGCTGCAAGAAATTGAAACCACCTTCGGCACTTCGCTATTCACTCGCACTAACCGCGGGCTTGAACCCACTGATGCCGGACGCTCTGTCATTCGGTACGCCCGGTTGATCCAGACCGATCTCGCGCACCTGCGCGAAGAGATCATCGGCATCAAAAGCGGCGAGGGCGGGCGCGTGTCGGTCGGCACTATCATGGGTGCCGTGCCGCTGTTGACTACGGCGATCAGCCGGGTGATTGCCGATCACCCGAAGTTGTCCATCGAGATCGTCGAAGACACCAGCGCCGCGCTGCTCAGCCAGGTTGACGCGGGGCGCCTGGATCTGGCGATCTGTCGTACTACCATCAGCACCACTCCCTATCTGTATGAGAGCTCGACGTTCGTGGAGGAAACCCTGGCGGTGATCGCCAGCACCCAGCATCCGTTTGCCTATGCCCGGCAGCTGTCGCTCAAGGACCTGGTGGATTACCGCTGGGTGGTCTATCGCGCCAACATGCCGATGCGTTTGCTGTTGGAGCGAGAGTTTCACGAGGCCGACCTGCGTTTTCCGCTGCACCTGCTGGAGACGACATCAGCGTTCGCCACCTTGTCGCTGCTTCAGGAAAACCCGACACTCGTCGCGCTGGTCTCGACCGACGTGGCGAAGTTCTGCTCCGGCTACGGTTTCACCACCACGCTGCCGCTACCCATCACCTCGCGCAGCGAACCGTATGAGTTGGTTTCGCGCAAAAACGTGCCGGACTCACCCGCCGCCAGACTGCTACGCGAGGCGTTGTTGAACCTGGTGTGAACCCAAGGCTACGTTTGGGATATTGACTGGCTTTGGAGCCGCGCATTCGTGCAATTCAGGCAAATATGATTTGCGTCAGACGC
This sequence comes from Pseudomonas sp. WT-JTC, assembly GCF_056711565.1. NCBI lineage: Bacteria > Pseudomonadati > Pseudomonadota > Gammaproteobacteria > Pseudomonadales > Pseudomonadaceae > Pseudomonas > Pseudomonas sp. WT-JTC. The sequence continues at coordinate 3,269,883 of NZ_CM160042.1, read as the reverse complement.
GGTGTTTGTAGCGGATAAGCATCGCGATACTTCGCCGGGATTTTGCCTGTCCCATCATTGGCCCATGGAAGGCCATAGCGAGGTTAGAACAATGAATGTGCCCAACCGGCTTGCGCTCCTGATCACGACTGCAGCACTACTCACCGCCTGTGGTGAGTCCTCCAAGTTGCCGTCTCAGGCCAGCGTCGGCTCGGCGCCGCAGTTACCAGAACCCACCACTTCGCTGATCCCCACGTTGAAGGTCTCCAAGGCCATCGGCTGGAAGGGCAATGCCATGCCCACGGCTCCTGCCGGTTTCAAGGTGACCGCGTTGGCCGAGAATCTCGATCACCCACGCTGGTTGTACACGTTGCCCAATGGCGATGTGCTGGTCGCCGAGAGCAACCACCCGCCGATGCCGGAAGGCGCCACGGATGGCGGCACCGGACCGATCGCCTGGGCAAAACGCAGCGTCATGGGGATTGTGATGGAGCGGGTGGGGGCGGATGCGCCGAGCGCCAATCGCATCACCTTGTTGCGCGATGCCGACGGTGATGGCCACGCTGAAGTGCGCAAGGTGTTCATGACCGGACTGACGTCGCCTTTTGGCATGGCTCTGGTGGGCAATGAGTTGTTTATTGCCAATGCCGACGCCCTGGTCAAGGTGCCTTTCAGCACGGGTCAAACCGAGGTGAATGCAACGCCGGTGAAAGTCACCGAACTGCCCTCAGGCATTAATCACCACTGGACAAAGAATGTACTCGCCAACCCCGAGGGAACGAAGCTTTACGTCACGGCGGGCTCCAACAGCAATGTCGGTGAAAACGGCCTTGATATGGAAGAAGGTCGCGCAGCGATTTGGGAAGTCGACGTAAAAAGCGGCGACAAACGTCTATTTGCCAGCGGTTTGCGCAATCCGAACGGGCTGGCCTGGAAACCCGGTTCAACCCAACTGTGGACCGTGGTCAACGAACGCGACGAAATTGGCAGCGACCTTGTGCCTGATTACCTGACTTCAGTAAAGGACGGGGCGTTTTACGGCTGGCCGTAGAGCTACTATGGCTCCCACATCGATACCCGAGTGACACCGCCGCGTCCGCATAAAGTGGCCGAAGCCATCGCACCGGACTACGCGCTGGGCACTCACGTCGCCCCTTTGGGTCTGACGTTCTCTGATTCGCGAGGCATGCCAGCCAACTTTGCCGATGGCGTTTTCATCGGTGAGCATGGCTCATGGAACCGTAACCCGCAGGCCGGTTACAAGGTGGTGTTCATACCGTTCAGCGATGGCAAGCCTGCGGGGATGCCGGTGGATTTCCTGACCGACTTCCTCAACGCTGATGGCGAAGCACAAGGGCGTCCAGTCGGCGTAACCCTTGATCAGGATGGCGCGTTGTTGGTGGCCGATGATGTCGGGAACAAGGTCTGGCGCATCGCAGCTACGAAACCCAGAGAGTAAATGAACCTTTTGCGCAGCAATGCTCACGGCCATAAAAAAGGGCAGCTCAAAGCTGCCCTTTTTCCAGCCTGGTCCTCAGGCGGCGCTAAACAGCTTGTGCGGATCCATGACGAATTTCTTCGGCGCCCCGGCATCGAACTCGTGGTAACCGCGCGGCGCGTCGTCCAGGCTGATCACCTGCACGCCGACGACCTCGGCAATGTTGATTCGGTCCCACATGATCGCCTGCATCAGCTGACGGTTGTACTTCATCGTCGGGGTCTGGCCGGTGTGGAAGCTGTGGGACTTGGCCCAGCCGAGGCCGAAACGAATGTTCAGGCTGCCATGCTTGGCGGCTTTGTTGACCGCGCCCGGGTCTTCGGTGACATACAGACCGGGGATACCGATATTGCCGGCGACCCGCACCACGCCCATCAGCGCGTTGAGCACATCGGCCGGGGCCTCGTGCTGCGCGCCGTCATGGCCGTGGCCACGGGCTTCGAAGCCGACCGCATCGACCGCACAATCGACTTCCGGCTCACCGAGCAGGTTGGCGATTTGCTCGTGCAGCGGAGTGTCCAGGGTCAGGTCGGCGATCTCGAAGCCCTGGGCCTTGGCATGCACCAGACGCAGCGGATTGACGTCGCCGATTATCACCACCGCCGCACCCAGCAGACGGGCGGAGGCGGCAGCAGCCAGTCCGACCGGACCGGCACCGGCGATATACACCGTGCTGCCAGGGCCGACACCGGCGGTCACCGCGCCATGGTAGCCGGTCGGCAGGATATCGGAGAGGCAGGTCAGATCGCGGATTTTCGCCATTGCCTTGTCGCGGTCGGGCAGCTTCAGCAGGTTGAAGTCGGCATACGGCACCAGCACGTATTCAGCCTGGCCGCCGACCCAGTCGCCCATGTCCACATAGCCATAGGCACCGCCGGGGCGCGCCGGGTTGACCGTCAGGCAGACGCCGGTGTGCTGCTCCTTGCAACTGCGACAACGGCCGCAGGCGACATTGAACGGCACCGAGACCAGGTCACCGATCTGCACGTTTTCCACGTCACGGCCCTTCTCGATCACCTCGCCGGTGATCTCATGGCCAAGCACCAGCCCGACCTGGGCCGTGGTCCGACCACGCACCATATGCTGGTCGGAGCCGCAGATATTGGTCGAAACCACGCGCAGGATCACGCCATGGTCAATGCGCTTGCCGCGCGGGTCTTCCATTTTTGGATAGGGGATGGTCTGCACCTCGACCTTGCCTGCGCCGAGATACACGACACCACGATTACCAGACATGCTTTCACCTCGCTTTTGTTGTTGTGAGAACACGGCCCTTGTACTGCGAAGGGGCGCGCGACCTTACAGTGCGGCGGTCTATGTCTTGCGTTTGCGCGTGAATGCAGATTGGTTGGAAGTCACCTTCCAACGACGCGTGATTAGCAGTCATCGTATCGATCCTACGCCTGGTATCAGCACTCTGCGAGGGCATTTAGCACCCAGCCACCATCCCCGTTGGCAGGGCTGGCGCAGGAGTAACTGGCGCTGAGCGCCGTGTTTGCCCCCATCAAAGCACAGTGATGAGGATATTTTAACCTGCGTAAATGTTTTATTGACTAAAGAATAATACCGGGTAATTATTTCCCTGCATCTGCTCTCACGCAGAGTCATTTTTCAGGGGCAACCCGATGAACCAGAACACCGTGCCGTTGCTGGCCAGTCTTTACAGCGAGACGAATGAATCGTCACTCGACGGGCGCATGACGCCTTTGCTGATGCAGGGTTTTCCGGCCGAACCGGAACGCCGCGTCGCGTGGAACAACTGGATGCGCCCGCCGTTCAATCAGTGGGGCTTCCGCAATCTGGCGCGCCTGCGGCCCTCCATTGATGTGCAGGCGGGTTGTGGGCCGGTCAGTACGCTGACGCAAACACCACAGGCACTGGACGAACTGCACTTCGACAGTGAATGTGGTCTGAGCGTCAGTGTCATCGATCACCTGGTGGCCAGTCAGACCGACGCCTTTTTGGTGATGCAGGGCGACACCGTGCTGTTCGAGCGTTACTTCAACGGCCAGCGTCCCCGGGACCGGCACGTCATGTTCTCGGTGACCAAGTCGCTGATCGGCACCCTGGGGGAGCAACTGGTCTGCGATGGCATCCTCAATCCGCAATTACCGGCGGCGAATTACGTGCCTGAACTGTTGGGCAGCGCGTTTGGCGATGCCACGGTGCGCCAGCTGTTCGACATGGCCGTGGGCATCGACTACAGCGAGGTCTATGACGATCCTAATTCAGAGAGTTCGCAGTACGGCTACGCCTGCGGTTTCCAGCCGGCACCTGCGCAGTACGCTCAGTTCGAGTCGCTGTATCAGTACCTGCCGTCGCTGAAAAAACGCGGCAGCCACGGCGGCTTTTTCCATTACGTGACTGCCACCACCGAAGCCCTGGCCTGGGTCATGGAGCGCGCCTCGGGCAAGGCCTGCGATCAGTTGCTGCAAGACATCTGGAGCCAGTTGGGGTGTGAGCGCGACGGCTACTTCATGGCCGACCCTTGGGGGCGCAGTGTCGCCGGTGCCGGTTTCAGCGCCACCGTGCGAGACATGGCGCGTTTCGGCCGCCTGCTGGCCAACGATGGTCGCCAGGATGGCCTGCAACTGCTGTCGACCGAGACCATCGCACGCCTCTTCGCCGGCGCCGATCCGGCGATCTATGCCAAGAACTCCGAGTTCTCCAAATGGACCCCCGGCGCTTCCTACCGTAGCCAGTGGTACGTCTTCAACGACCACAGCCAGGCGATCATGGCCGGTGGCATTCATGGCCAATACCTGTTCGTCGACAAGCCGTCCGGCGTGGTGATCGTCAAGCAGTCATCGCTGACCGAGGCTGTCGGCCCATTCGATGCTGACAGCGTGCGCATGCTGCGTGCCATCGCCGCGCACCTGACTCACTGAAACGCCCCATAACGACAAGAAGTTTGTGTCCTGTCCGCCTGGCTCGGCCAGGTGTTGGCGGCGCTTTGCGCCGCCATTTCACTGCCCTGTAACAACAATAATCACACAGGAGCTTCATATGGTTTCCATGACGCGTTTCTCTCGAACGCTCTTAGCGGTCGGCTTACCCCTGACCGCCCAAGTCGCGCTGGCGAGCTACACCTTCGAGGACGGCAACCTCAAGGGTGAGGTCAACCTCACCGCCGGTGGGGCGACTCTTTCCACCCGTAACGTCAATTTCGGCAGCGGCCGCGTCGATATGCGCAGCGGCAAAAATGACGGCACGAAAATCGACTGGCAAGAGTTCTACGTAAAGCCAGGTATCAAGCTGGACTATTCACTACAGCCTGACTTCAGCCTGCTGGCCGGCGGTTCGCTCGTGGCGGCGACAACCTTTGGCGATGGCGATGCCGGCGGTTTTACGCGCAGCTCTGACGGTGATGTGGCCGCCGAAGAACTCTACGGCGGTATCCGCGCCGGGGAATGGACGCTGACTGCCGGGCGCCAGAACTACATGATCGGCACTGGCTTCATCGTCATGGACGGCAACCTTGACCAGCTCGATGACGGCGCCTACTGGCTTGGCCCAAGAACCGCCTTCAAGGATTCTGCGATCCTGGCCTGGGATCATGGCGCGGTGAAGGCCCAGGCTTTCAGCTTGCGCACCGACGACGATCTGGGTGACTTCCGCATGACGGGCGCCAACCTGGATTACAACCTCGACGACCAGGTGACACTGGGCGCCATGGCGATGAAGGTTCATGCGCTGGGCCCCAACGGCAGCACAGCCCCTCGATTCCGGGACGGGATGCTGGTGTACAACGTAAGGGCACTCAACGCCAAAGTGCCGGGCGTACCCGCCCTGACGCTCAACGCCGAATACGCGCTGGAGAAAGGCAGCGGCGAGGGCGTCGATTACGATGCCAAGGCTTGGTATGGTCAGGCGGACTATGCCTTCAATACCTTGCCCCTGACGCCGGTCATTGGCTATCGCTACGCCAGTTTTTCCGGCGATGACAACCTCACCGACAACCGTCAGAAAGCCTGGGACCCTTTGAGCAAAGGTTTCATCGACTGGAGCACCTGGCTGGTAGGGGACATCGTCGGTAACTACCTGTTGTTCAACAGCAACGAAAACGTTCAGCAGTTCTCACTCAAAACTCACCTGAACCCAACCCTGACCCTCGGCGCGATTCACTATCAGTTCTGGCTGGACGAGAAAAACTACATGGGCGCATCCGTCAGCGATCGGCGCTTTGCCGATGAGAGCGTGGTTTTCCTCGACTGGACGCCGACTCCGTCGTTCTATACGTCGCTGTCCTATAACTGGGTCAAGCCGCTGGCCGCTGCCAGGCAAGTATTCGGCGATGATCAGAAATTCAGCGCGCTGGAACTGTACTTCACCTACCGCTATTAAGTGCCGCGAGCCGCCGCGGCCGCGTAGGAGTGTTTCACCATGAACAAGAATATACGCAACACCCTGTTGTCCGTTGCGCTGTCGTTGCTGACGGCGGGCGTTTCCCAGGCTGAAGAGCGTACGGTGCGGATCTATAACTGGATCGAGTACCTGCCACCGGAGATCCTCAAGAGCTTTCAGGAGGAAACGGGGATCCGTCCGGTCTATGACGTGTTCGACAGCGTCGAGACCCTGGAGTCCAAGTTGCTCACCGGCAACTCTGGCTATGATGTGGTCTACCCCGGCAGCGCCAACCTGAGCCACTTGATCGCGGCGGGTGCCGTCCAGCCTCTGGACCGCAACCAGTTGCCGAACTGGCAGCATCTGGACCCGGAGTTCATGAAATCCCTGGAAGCGGTGGGTGACACGGGCAACCGCTACGCTGCGCCGTACCTGTGGGGCACCACGCTGATCGGCTACAACGTCGACAAGGTTCAGCAGATTCTGGGCGCCAATGTGCAGATGAACAGCTGGGACATGATCTTCAAGGAAGAGAACCTCGCCAAGCTGGCCAGTTGTGGCGTCGGTTTCCTCGATGCAGCCAACGAAATCATGCCCATCGCTTTGCACTACAAGGGCCTCGACCCCAACAGCCAGAAACGCGAGGACTACCCGCAGGCTCAGGCGGCGATGATGAAGATTCGGCCTTACGTCACCTATTTCAACTCGTCGCGCTACGGCATGGACCTCGCCAATGGTGACATCTGCGTCGCCGTGGGCTGGTCGGGCGGCGTGGCGCTGGCCAAACAGCTGGCCGATGCCGCCGGCAAGGGTGTCAGGGTGGAAATGGCGTTACCCAAGGAAGGTGCGCCGATGTGGTCGGACGTGATGATGGTGCCGACCAACGCCCCGCATACCAAAGAGGCCTATGAGTTCATCAACTACATCCTGCGCCCTGACGTCATTGCCCGGATCAGCAACAAGATCGGTTACCCCAATCCGAACAAGGACGCCACCGCGCTGGTGAACGCCAACATCCGTAATAACCCCAACATGTATGTGCCGGAGGAAGCGCGCAAAACACTGTTCGCTCTGCAGCCCATGCCGGCAGCGGTGGAGCGGATCCGCACGCGCACCTGGACCAGCATCAAGACCAATCGCTGATCATCGTGGCCCGGTACTTTTGTGCCGGGCCCGATCTGTCAGCTCAGCAAGGACCTGATGGTCAGTGCGCGTGACCAGTCTCAGAGAAGGCTGGCGAGGTTCAGCCGTTCAAGTGTTTGAGCATCCAGCGTCATCTGCATCGAACGCGCCAGGCTATTGAGTTGGTCCAGGTTGGTGGCACTGGCAATGGGAGAGGTAATACCTGGCTGATGCATGATCCAGGCCAGGGCGATTTGCGCAGGGGAGACCTGCTGCTCCTGCGCCGCCTGATGCAGAACATGCAAAATGCGCATGCCGCGCTCATCGAAGTACTTTTCCAGATCCTCGCGGCGAGCGCTGTGAGTCACGTCATCCAGGCCTTTGTACTTGCCGCTGAGAAAACCCGAGGCCAGGCTGAAGTAGGTCAGGACCACGCAGCCCTCGGCCTGGGCAAACGAGCGCAACTGCTGTTCGAAGTCATGCCGATCATAGAGGTTGTACTCCACCTGAAGGCAGCTGTAATGGGGCAGGGCGTGGCGATCGGCAGAGGATTTAGCGGCCTGTAGATCTTCCAGGGTGTAGTTGGACGCACCGATCGAACGGACCTTGCCGCAGGCGATCAACGTGCCGTAAGTCTCAAGGGTTTCATCGTGTGCTGTCGAGGGATCCGGGTAGTGGGAGAAGTACAAATCGATGTAATCGGTTCGCAGTCGACGCAGCGAATCATCCACGGCTTGCAGGATTCTGTCTTTCGAGAGCCCGTGCTGATGGGGCGATAGTTCGGCCCCGACCTTGGTGATAATTTTCACTTCGCTGCGTCGGTGGCTGTTCTGACTCAGCCATTTGCCGATGATCGCTTCCGATTCGCCGCCGCTATTGCCGCTGACCCAGATGGAATAGGCATCTGCGGTATCAAAGGTGTTGATGCCGAGTTCAAACGCTGCGTCGAGTAGCTTCAGCGAATCTTGTTCGTTGACGGTCCAGCCAAAGACATTGCCGCCTAGCACCAGGCGCGAACTCTCCATCGTAGAACTGCCCAAATAGTCTTTTTTCATACCGGTCCGCCGTTCGATTCAATAATCGGCCCTCTGGTTTTTGGCGTTCAGCCAAACACCTTGCAAGGTGATTGCATCCGTGTGTTTTCTCAGGCCCGCATGCCGTAAAAGAGCAGCTCGGTGATGTTCCTTACCTGAGCGGAGTGGGACTCGACATCCGGCTGTTCCTGGTTGACCAGCCTGAACAACTGCAGGTGTGAATAGTCGTTCAACAAGAAGGCGGCCAGGTCGACGTTGAGGTCCGCGCGTAGCTTGCCAGCCTGTTGCAGCTCTCTGAGCAATCCACTGATTTCAGCCCTGAGCGCATCGTTCATGGAGCGATAGCCTTCGGGCAGCCCGTTGTCGCCGCCAAACAATATCAATGGCAGCAGTTCACGCCAGAGGCTGGGGTGCATGACCTCCAGGGCGTAACCGGTCAGTCGTCGTTCCAGGTAACACATGGCGTCCACCGGATCCTCAATGTCAGGGATCTGGCTGCGGGTGTCCTTGAGTGCACGCTGGTCGGCGTCATGCAGGATTTCCAGAATGATTTCCTGCTTATTACCGAAGTACTTGAACACGGTGGGTGCCGACACCCCAGCCTGGTTGGCGATCTGTTCGATGGTGGTGTTCTGGAAACCCTGACGCTCGAACAGTTCAATCGCTGCCTTGCTGATGGCTTGGCGTCGTTCGACTTTCTGACGCTCACGTAGTCCGCTCACGGGAGATCCCTGTCGCTATGAAAAAGGGAGGGCGGATGTCGCCCAATCATCCATGCAAAATACTTAATCGAGTAAAACATTTAAAGCGATAATTTCTGTAGTGCGCTCTTTCGCGGGAACGAAAGGCTTCGGAGCATCCAGCGAAATGATTTGTTACCTGGATACCGGTGTGTTTTGCGGTGGCACCGAGCCGCGAGCCGATTCCCATATCGCCGTGTGGTAGCGGGCCGCTGAAAACAAGAAAAGAGACCTCGGTCTCTTTTTTTGTTTCTGTGGCAGACGGCGCGTTCATTGCGTTTGTTCGCAACGCCGAACAACCTGGCTTCAATCAGTTTGTCAGAGGGCGAGGTCAGGGTTTGTCCGCGACCGGGTTCGCCGTCCTCAGCTCGGGCATAGTCTGCGGGGCCGATCGGACAATCACGCTGATGATGGTCAGTGCTGCAATCACCAACCCCGGTGAAGTCGCCAGTAACACCCCGGTGGTGCCGGCCCCGGCCGCCAGAATCTGCCCGGCGGCCAACGGCCCGGCCACCGATCCCAGGCGACCGATGGCCACCGCCGCGCCGACGCCGGTGGCGCGCACCAAGGTCGGGTACGACGGCGGTGCCAGGGCGTAAAGCACCAGCTGCGCGGCCATCACAAACAACCCGGCGGAAAAACCGGCGATGGCCATGGGGACGATGCCCACCGACAGGCCGACCCCGGCCAGCGCCACCAGCAACCCGGCGTAGACAAACAGCACCACTTTGATGCCGTTGCAGCGATCCAGCAGCAGCCCGCCGAGCAGGGAACCGAGGGCGCCGCCGATGTTGAACAGCATCTGCACCAGGCCCGCCTGGGGTTTGCTGAAACCCTGTTCCAGCAACAGCGATGGCAGCCAGTTGAGCAGCATGTACATCACGGTCAGGGTAAAGAAGTAGCTCAGCCACAACGCCAGGGTGACGCGGGCCCGATCTTCACCGAACAGCGCCTGGCCGGTTGAAGTGCGCGCCAGGTTGACGCTGCCTTGTTGCTGGCGAAAGGCGCTGGACTCGGGCAGCAGCAGGACCATCAGTGGCACCACCAGCAAGGGCGCGAGACCGCCGATGATGAAGGTCGTCTGCCAATGCTCGGTGAAGAGCATGGCGACCACCGCCGCCAGTGCGCCGCCCAACGGCACGCCGGCATACATGATGCTGATCGCAGTACCGCGACGTTGCTCACCCACGGCTTCGGCACACAAGGCAATCAGGTTGGGCAGGGCGGCGCCCAGGCCCAGGCCGGTCATGAAGCGCGCCAGCAGCAGGCTGGAAAAACTGCTGACGTAGGCGGTGCTGAGGGAGAACAGGCCAAACAGCAGCACGGCGCTGATGAGGATTTTCTTGCGGCCGATGCGATCGGCAATCCAGCCGCCGAAGAAGGCGCCCGGCAGCAAACCGATGATGCCGGCGCTGAATACCCAGCCCATCATTTTCGGATCCAGGGCAAAGGTCTGGCGCAGGCCCGCGGCGGCAGTGCCGGCGGCTTGCAGGTCGAAGCCTTCGATCAGTGCAACGATAAAACACAGGGCAATGGTCAGCGTCGTGCGACGTGATGGGGTGTCCATGGCGAACCTCGTTATTGTTTTTGTTGGGGGCTGAGGGGGGAACGCGAGCCTGTTCGCAGCAGGCGATAACAGGCTGGAATTAAGATTAACAAAGATAACTAATAAATGAATAGGCAAGGTTTTTTGCTTAAAAACTCAATTAAATTCATTTAAATCAATGTGATGGCATAAGGTTGAGGATGAATTTAAATTATAGATAATAATATTAATGTTCGTTTATCGGTCATTGTGGGTTGACGCCACCTTCAGGCGTTTCCATTCTCTGGCCGGAGATCCTTGGGAAAACCCCGACGATCCCGTTCAAAAACAACAACAAAAAGTGGACATCGAACATGCCAAACCTCCCTCGGGACGCCCTTGCGGCGACCTCATCTTTACCTGTTCGCGCACGTCGCCTGGCCCTGTTGGGCTTGAGTGTGATTGCCACTCCGGCGCTGGCCGAAGGCTTCATCGATGACAGCCACGGCACCTTGACCCTGCGCAATTACTACTTGGATCGGGACTACAAGGACGACGGGGCGAAAACCGCGGCCCGGGAATGGGCCCAGGGTTTCATCATGAATGTGGAGTCGGGCTTTACCCCGGGTACCGTCGGTTTCGGCCTCGACGCCCGCGGCTTGATGGGGGTCAAGCTGGACTCGTCACCGGACCGCAGCGGCACTGAGTTGTTGCCGGTGTCCGCCAGCGACAAGCGCGCGGCGGACGAGTATTCGCGCCTGGCCATGACCGCCAAGATGCGCTTTGCCCAGACCACGGTGAAGACCGGTGATGTGTCGATCTTCCTGCCGTTCGCTTTCGCCAGTCCGTCACGGCTGCTGCCGCAGACGTTTCGCGGCACCACGCTCAGTTCGAAGGACATCGACGGACTGACCTTCAACACCGGCTACATCGACCGCATCAACAAGCGTGACTCCACCGACTATCAGCCGATGAGCATTGCCTCGCCGAACCGGCGTTTCAACGGCGCGGCCACCTCATCGCACATGGCCTATGTCGGCGGTGATTACCAGGTGAACAAGGATCTGAGCCTGCGTGCCTATCACGCTGAAGTGGCGGACTTGTATCAGCAGAACACCCTGGCGCTGCTGCACAATCTTCAGGTAGGCGAGGGCATACTGACCACTGACTTGCGCAGTTTTTTCAGTGACGAGGACGGCAGCGCCAAGGCCGGCAAGGTGGACAACCGCAACCTCTCGGCGCTGCTCGGCTATCGCTTTGGCGGCCATCGCCTGAGCCTGGGCTATATGCACGCCAGCGGCGATACCGCGACGCCTTATGTGTCGGGCACCGAGTTGATGGGCATGAGCGAGTTGACCATGAGTTCGGACTTTCTCAATGCCAAAGAGCGGACCTGGCAGGCGATCTACGACTATGACTTTGCCGCTGCCGGGGTACCCGGCCTGAAGAGCCGGTTGCGTTATGTGCGCGGGGACCATATCGAACTGGCGGCGCTGAATGCCGACGACCGCAAGGAGCGGGAGTTCCAGATGGAACTGGGGTATGTGATCCAGAGTGGCCCGCTGAAGAACGTCGGGCTGATGGCGCGCAAGTCGATCTATCGCAATGACTTCCCCGCCGGCGCGGCGTTTCGCGATGAAAACCAGACCCGCTTTCTGGTGCTCTACACCGTGCCGATCTGGTAAGTCGTTTCAGGCCTGATAGACCTTCTTCAGCAGCCTGAGCAGCTCTTCGCGCTCCTGGCTGTCGAGGGCGGACGTGGCATCCATGTCGCTCTCGGCAGCGATCAGTTTCAGCTCCTTGAGCAGGGCTTCGCCGGTCTTGCTGAGAAAAATCCCGTAGGAGCGCTTGTCCGGTTTGCAGCGCACCCGCACCGCCAGCGCCCGGCTTTCCAGTTTGTTCAGCAGCGGCACCACTTGCGGCGGCTCGATGGCCAGCGCCTTGGCCAGGTCGGCCTGCATCAGCCCGGGGTTCTGGTCGATGATCGCCAGGGCCGAGAACTGCGCCGGGCGCAAGTCGTGGGTCGAGAGCCGGCCAATCAGGTTCTGGAACAGTTTCAACTGCGCCCGGCGCATGGCGTAACCGATCAGGTCGTCCAGGGCGGCGTCCAGCGACGCCTGGGTTTCGCCGCTGTCGGCAGGGGCCTCGGGGGCGGCGGCAATCTTGGAAGATTTAGCCATTGCAGGGTGAATCCTCGGGCTGGCGGTTAAGAAGGCTATCTAGTTTGCCGAGATTGGCCGGGGATAGCCACGACCTCTTGCATATTTCTGGGCGCTGCGCCCGTTTCACGCACGAAAACAATTCGGTTAATTTTATTAATGGTTAATTGACATAACTATATTTGCGGTTTAGTTTTTACCCATCGTCAAGCCAAGAACAAGAGAGTATCGCCATGAGCAATTACGAAGGTCGCTGGACAACCGTCAAAGTGGAAATCGAGGAAGGCATCGCGTGGGTCATCCTCAACCGCCCGGAAAAACGCAACGCCATGAGCCCGACCCTGAACCGCGAGATGATCGACGTTCTGGAAACCCTGGAGCAGGATCCGGACGCCGGTGTACTGGTGCTGACTGGTGCGGGCGAAGCCTGGACTGCGGGCATGGACCTCAAGGAATACTTCCGCGAAGTGGACGCCGGCCCGGAAATCCTTCAGGAAAAAATTCGTCGCGAAGCCTCTCAATGGCAATGGAAACTGCTGCGCATGTACGCCAAGCCGACCATCGCCATGGTCAACGGCTGGTGCTTCGGTGGCGGTTTCAGCCCGCTGGTGGCCTGCGATCTGGCGATCTGCGCCGATGAAGCGACCTTCGGCCTGTCGGAAATCAACTGGGGCATTCCGCCGGGCAATCTGGTGAGCAAGGCGATGGCCGACACCGTGGGCCATCGCCAGTCGCTGTACTACATCATGACCGGCAAGACCTTTGGCGGGCAGAAAGCCGCCGAGATGGGCCTGGTCAACGAGAGCGTACCCCTGGCGCAACTGCGTGAAGTGACGATCGAACTGGCGCGTAATCTGTTGGAGAAGAACCCGGTGGTGCTGCGCGCGGCCAAGCATGGCTTCAAGCGTTGCCGCGAACTCACCTGGGAGCAGAACGAAGATTACCTGTACGCCAAGCTCGATCAGTCGCGCCTGCTGGACACCGAAGGTGGCCGCGAGCAGGGCATGAAGCAGTTTCTCGACGAAAAGAGCATCAAGCCCGGTTTGCAGGCTTACAAGCGCTGAGTTCCGGCGTTGAAATCAAGGCGAGCTGGCCGGACGATCGAGCGTCCGCCAGCTGTTCGCCCCGGCGCCTCGGCGCTACTGTGAACCCCGAGAACGTATTCCCGATAAAGACAATAAAGAGGAATCACCATGCTGGACGTGCCCCTGCTGATTGGCGGCCAGTCGTGCCCCGCCCGAGACGGTCGAACCTTCGAACGGCGTAATCCGGTGACCGGTGAAGTTGTGTCGCGCGTTGCCGCCGCCACCCTGGAAGACGCCGACGCTGCGGTGGCTGCGGCCAAAGCGGCATTCCCCGCCTGGGCAGCGCTGGCCCCCAACGAGCGACGCACCCGGTTACTGCGTGCGGCTGAACAGTTGCAGGCCCGAAGCGCGGAATTCATCGCGGCGGCCGGCGAGACCGGTGCCATGGCCAACTGGTACGGTTTCAATGTGCACCTGGCGTCCAACATGCTGCGCGAAGCCGCGTGCATGACCACCCAGATCAACGGCGAAATCATTCCCTCGGATGTGCCCGGCAGCTTCGCGATGGCCCTGCGTCAACCCTGTGGCGTGGTGTTGGGCATCGCGCCCTGGAACGCGCCGGTGATCCTCGCCACCCGCGCCATCGCCATGCCGCTGGCTTGCGGCAACACCGTTGTGCTCAAGGCGTCGGAACTGAGCCCGGCGGTGCACCGGTTGATCGGCCAGGTGTTGCAAGACGCCGGCCTCGGCGATGGCGTGGTCAACGTCATCAGCAATGCGCCCCAGGATGCCGCGGCGATTGTCGAGCGGCTGATCGCCAACCCGGCGGTGCGTCGGGTCAACTTCACCGGCTCGACCCATGTCGGGCGCATCGTCGGCGAGCTGTCGGCGCGTCATCTCAAGCCGGCGTTGCTGGAACTGGGCGGCAAGGCGCCGTTCCTGGTGCTGGAGGATGCCGACCTGGATGCGGCGGTGGAGGCTGCGGCCTTCGGTGCCTTCTTCAATCAGGGGCAGATTTGCATGTCCACCGAGCGCCTGATCGTCGATGCCAAGGTGGCCGTTGCCTTTGTCGCCAAACTGGCGGCGAAGATCGCCACCTTGCCCGCCGGCAACCCCAATGCCGAAGGTTCGGTGCTTGGCTCCCTGGTGGACAGCAACGCTGGCGAACGGATCAAACTGCTGATCGACGATGCCCTCGACAAGGGCGCAACCCTGGTTGCGGGTGGCCGGTTGGAGGGCAGCATCCTGCAGCCGACTTTGCTCGACGGTGTCACCGATGCCATGCGCCTGTACCGTGAAGAGTCCTTTGGCCCGGTGGCGGTGGTGCTGCGAGGTGAGGGCGATGAAGAACTGTTGCGTTTGGCCAACGATTCCGAGTTCGGCCTGTCGGCGGCGATCTTCAGTCGTGACACCAGCCGTGCTCTGGCCCTGGCTCAGCGGGTTGAATCGGGTATTTGCCATATCAACGGTCCGACCGTGCACGACGAGGCGCAGATGCCCTTCGGCGGGGTCAAGTCCAGCGGCTATGGCAGTTTCGGCGGCAAGGCGTCCATCGAGCACTTCACCCAATTGCGCTGGGTGACCTTGCAGAACGGACCGCGGCACTACCCGATCTGAGCAGCCGTCGCAGCGCGGGGCGACGAATGCTGGAGAGCGATCGCCGCCCGCGTGCAGGCCAGTCATAACAATAACAAGGCTGCGATGCCCCGGTTGACTGCTTCCCGGCGGACCGGTGGCGTGCCTTGATGGAGAACAAGCACGTGAGTTCCGAATTCAGATCGCCACCCCAGACCGAAGCCAGTGCGCCGCGCTATCGGCAGGTCTCCATCGGCCGTCCTGCGGTCGAGGTCAGCGAAGAGCAGGGCATCCTGCATATGCGCTCCCTGGAGCCTTTGGCCGAGTTGCCTGCACGCTTGCTCGATCGCCTGGTGCATTGGGCCCAAGTGCGCCCGCAACAGACCTTTATCGCTGCTCGCCAGGAGGGCGGCGACTGGCGCCGGGTGAGTTACGCCGAAATGCTGACCAGCGTCCGCGCCATTGCCCAGAGCCTGCTGAGTTACGGCCTGTCGGCCGAACGACCGCTGGCGATCCTCTCGGGCAACGACATCGAGCATTTGCAGATTGCGCTGGGTGCCATGTACGCCGGCATTCCCTATAGCCCGGTCTCACCGGCCTATTCGTTGCTGTCTCAGGATTTCGCCAAGCTGCGGCATGTTTGCGACCTGCTGCAACCAGGTCTGGTGTTCATCAGCGACGCCGCGACCTATCAGCGGGCGATCGAGGCGGTGTTGCCAGTGAAAACGCCACTGATCACCGTGCGTGGCCAAATACCGGGCCGGCATCAGGCGAGCTTTGCCAGCCTGCTGGAACAGCCCGGCGGTGCCGAGGCCGAGTGCGCCTTCACGGCTACCGGGCCGGACAGCATCGCCAAGTTTCTGTTTACCTCAGGTTCCACCAAGCTGCCCAAGGCGGTGGTCACCACCCAGCGCATGCTCTGCGCCAACCAGCAGATGCTGTTGCAAACCTTCCCGGTGTTCGGCGAAGAACCACCGGTACTGGTGGACTGGCTACCGTGGAATCACACCTTCGGCGGCAGCCACAACGTCGGCATCGTGCTGTACAACGGCGGCACCTTTTACCTGGACGACGGCAAGCCCACCGCCCAGGGCTTTGCCGAAACACTGCGCAACCTCAAAGAAGTATCGCCCACCGCCTACCTGACCGTGCCCAAGGGCTGGGAAGAACTGGTGAGCGCCCTGGAGCAGGACGGCGAGTTGCGCGAATGTTTCTTCTCGCGCATGAAGCTGTTCTTCTTCGCCGCTGCCGGCTTGTCCCAGAGGATTTGGGATCGCCTGGATCGGGTCGCCGAACAGCATTGTGGCGAACGCATTCGTATGATGGCCGGGCTCGGTATGACTGAGGCGGCGCCGTCCTGCACATTCACGACCGGGCCACTGTCCATGGCCGGTTATATCGGTCTGCCGGCTCCAGGTTGTGAAGTGCGGCTGGTGCCGGTGGACGGCAAGCTGGAAGGGCGTTTCCGCGGGCCGCACATCATGCCCGGTTACTGGCGCGCGGCGCAGCAGACCGCCGAGGTGTTCGACGAGCAGGGTTTCTATTGTTCTGGTGATGCGCTGAAACTGGCTGACGCCCGTGATCCGCAACTGGGGCTGATGTTCGACGGGCGCATCGCCGAGGACTTCAAGCTGAGCTCCGGCGTGTTTGTCAGCGTCGGCCCGCTGCGCAATCGCGCGGTGCTCGAAGGTTCGCCCTATGTTCAGGACCTGGTGGTGGCCGCGCCGGACCGCGAGTGCCTGGGTGCACTGGTCTTTCCCCGGTTGTTTGAGTGCCGACGTCTGGCCGGTTTGAGTGCCCACGCCAGCGATGCCGAGGTTCTGGCCAGCGCGCCGGTGCGTCAGTGGTTCGGCGATTGGCTGCAACGGCTCAACCGCGACGCCACCGGTAATGCCAGCCGCCTGGAATGGATCGCGCTGCTCGACGAACCTGCTTCCATCGACCGTGGTGAAATCACCGACAAGGGCTCGATCAACCAGCGCGCGGTGCTGCAGTGGCGAGCCGATAAGGTCGAGGCGCTGTATCGCGGTGAAGAGCCTTCCATCCTGCGTGCCGGACCACAACCGTGAGCGGCGCAGGGCAGTATTCGAGCTTCTGCGATGTGGCCATTTTCGAAGCACTGCGCACGCCTTGGGTCGACCTTGGCGGAGCCTTGGCTCAGGTCTCGCCGATCGATCTGGGGATCAAGGTCGGGCGCGAGGTGCTGGCCCGCGCCGCTATCGATCCGTCGTCGGTGGACAGCGTGCTCGCCGGCTCCATGGCTCAGGCCAGTTTCGATGCTTACCTGCTGCCTCGGCATATCGGCCTTTACAGCGGCGTGCCGCAAGAGACTCCGGCACTGGGAGTGCAGCGCATCTGCGCCACCGGTTTCGAACTCTTGCGGCAGGCCGCCAGGCAGCTGGATGACGGCGTGCAGCTGGCCCTGTGTGTGGCGGCCGAATCGATGTCGCGCAATCCGATTGCCGCCTACACCCACCGAGGTGGTTTCCGGCTCGGTGCCGAGGTGGCGTTCAAGGACTTTCTCTGGGAAGCCCTCTACGACCCGGCCCCGGGCGTAGACATGATCACCACCGCCGACAACCTGGCCCGACGACATGGCCTGAGCCGCGAAGCGGTGGATCGCTACGCGCTCGGCAGTCATCAGCTGGCGCTGCAGGCCCAGGCTGACGGCTGGTTCGAACCGGAACTGGTGGCGGTTGGCAATGAGCGTTTTGAACTGGCCGGCTATCAGCCACGGAGTATTGAGTTGCCACGGGGCGTGGACCGCATGACGCGCGATAGCCACCCGCGACCCACCGATCCGGGCGCTTTGAGCCGGTTGCGGGCGGTGCATGCCGGCGGTGTGCAAACGGCCGGCAACAGTTGCGCGGTGGTCGATGGTGCGGCGGCCGCACTGGTGGGGCGCGCTTCTGCGGCCCGGCGTCCGGTGTTGGCTCATTTGCTGGCCAGTGCCGTGGTGGGCGTGGCACCGGAGTTCATGGGCATCGGACCTGCACCCGCTATCCAGTTGCTGTTGCAACGCAGCGGGTTGGCCCTTGGCGACATCGGCTTGGTGGAAATCAACGAAGCCCAGGCGGCTCAGGTGCTGGCCGTGGCACAGGTGCTGGAACTGGATGGCGACCGGCTCAATCGGCGGGGCGGCTCCATCGCCCTGGGACATCCCTTGGCCGCCAGTGGATTGCGCCTGGTGCTGACCCTGGCCCGGCAACTGCGCGAAGGCAATCTGCGTTATGGCATTGCCGCCGCCTGTGTCGGCGGCGGGCAGGGCATGGCACTGCTGATCGAGAACCCGGCCTATCAAGGCTGAGGCAGAACAACGCGGCCTTTTTGATGTGAGTGTGCTGCCCAAACCCGGCGTCACCATCTTGCGTTACTATGCAGACCCACCTTTCTGGAAGTTGCCTGGATGAGTAAGCCCGGTCAAACGGTGCTGGTCGCATTGCGCAAGATGATCGCCTCGGGCGAGCTGGCGGCGGGCGAACGGCTGATGGAGATCCCCACGGCGGAGCTGTTTGGCGTCTCGCGGATGCCGGTGCGCATGGCGTTCCGCACACTGGAGCAGGAAGGCTTGCTGGTGCGCTCTGGCGGGCGCGGGTTTCAGGTGCGTTCGGTCAGCCCAGATGACATTGCCGGTGCGGTCGAAGTACGGGGCGTACTCGAAGGCCTGGCGGCGCGTCAGGCCGCCGAGCGCGGGCTCTCGGACGAAGCCCGGGCGACCCTCGAACAGTGCCTGATGCAGGGCGATCAGCTGTTCGACAAAGGGTACGTGACCATAGAAGACCTGGAGGTCTATCACGACCTCAACATGCGTTTTCACGAGGTGATCGTCGAAGGCAGCCACAACCCGGCGATAGCCGACGCCCTGGCGCGCAACGATCATTTGCCCTTCGCTTCGGTGACAGCCCTGGCCGTGGACCGCAACGACATGGTCCGGGAATACCGACGCTTCAACTATGCCCACATGCAACACCATTCGGTGTTCGATGCCTTGGTCAACCGCCAGGGCGCGCGTGCCGAAGCGATCATGCGCGAACACGCCAACGCCACGTTGCGCTACGCCGAGATCTTCAGCTCAGCGACGGCTGACGAGCGGATGAAGGTCATTCTCCGCTCGGAATAGGCGCGGCGTTCTAGATATCCAGCACCAGCAGCGGCGTTTTCGAGCGCGAGCAGCAAGGGGTGAACTGGTCATTGCAGGCCTGTTCATCCTCGGTGAGGAACAGGTCGCGATGCTCCGGCACACCCTCCAGAACCCGCGTCAGGCAAGTGCCACAAATGCCTTGTTCGCAGGAAATGGCGACCTCGATGCCCTGGTCTTGCAGCACCTGCACCACGCTCTTGTCGGCCGGCACCTCAAAGACCTGACCGCTGCTGGCGACCTTGATCGAGAAACGGCCATCGGCGCCAGCGTCGACGGGCGCGGCGGCGAAGTACTCGCGGTGCAGGCATTGCTCCTGCCAGCCCTGTTTCCTGGCCGTGTCCAACACGTGCTGCATGAAGCCGCCGGGGCCACACACATATAAATGAACGTCGCTCTGCGGCGTGGCCAGGACCTTGGCCGCGTCCAGCACGGTGTCGGGTTCCTGATCGAAATGCAGGAACACCCGGTCGGCAAAAGGCGAGTGCTGCAGGCGTTCGACAAAAGCCGCACGGTCCCGTGACCGGGCACAGTAATGCAGCTCGAAATCCGCGCCGCTGTGGGCCAGGCGTTCGGCCATGCACAGGATCGGCGTGATCCCGATACCGCCGGCGAACAGCAGGCTGCGCCTGGCCTCACGGGCCAGCGGGAACAGGTTGCGCGGCTCACTGATCGGCAGGCACGCGCCGGGGTGGATCTGCTCGTGCATGGCCAGTGAACCGCCCCGGGAGGTCGGGTCCTTGAGCACGCCGATCAGGTAGCGATGACGTTCTTCTGGGTGGTTGCACAGGGAATATTGCCGGATCAAGCCGCCGGGCAGGTGCACATCGATATGCGCACCGGCGCTGAAGGCCGGCAGCGGTCGGTCATCGACACTGGCCAGCTCGTAGCTGCAGATGTCCTGGGCTTCGTTGTTGCGCGATACCACCAGCACTTCGATCATGCCATTGACTCCTGCGGGGCTCGTTCCCTGGCGATCAGGCGCTCCAGAACGCGACGCGACTGCACGCCGCCAGCGTCGATATTGAGCTTGAGCAAGTTGCGCGCGGGATGGCTGAGCAGGTTCTGCTGCTGGCGTTCGAGCATCTCCAGGTCCTCGCTGAAAATCTTGCCCTGGCCCTCGCGAATGCTCGCGGTCAGGGCTTCGTCCTGCGGATTGAAGTTGCGCGCCATGCCCCAGAAGTACCAGATCGAGGTCTCGGTTTGCGGCGTGATGAAGTCGACGACGATGCTCGACGCCTTGAACTGTCGGGGAGCGTGATAACCGCCATGGCCGGCATGGGCCACGCCGACTTCGATCAGCACATGGCTGGGCGGGGTGAAACGACAGATCTGCCAGCGGTCCACCGGCACATCGTCGGCCAGGTTGTTGCCGCGCAGGGCCATGCGCCAGAAAGGCGGGGCCATGATGTTTTCCATGTGGCGGGCGGTGACCACCTCGTCGCCGTCGACCGTGGTCACCGGTGGCGCTTCGTCGATTTCCTTCTGGCCGATGCTGGACGCATGAACGTAGGTTTCATGAGTCAGGTCCATCAGGTTGTCGATCATCAGGCGGTAGTCGCACTGGATGTGGAACAGGCCGCCGCCATAGGCCCACTCGTCACTGACCGCCCATTCCAGATGATGGATCAGCGCTGGATCCGCCAACGCCTGATCGCCGGGCCAGGCCCAGATAAAGCCATAGCGCTCGACCACGGCAAAGGTCTTGTTGCACGGGAAGCCGCGAACCCGTTGCCCGGGCATTTCCACGGCCTTGCCGTCGCACCCCATCACCAGGCCGTGATAGCCGCACACCAGATTGCCGTTTTCCACATAGCCCAAGGACAGCGGCGCGCCGCGATGGGGGCAGAAGTCCTCGACAGCCGCCACCTTGCCCTCGTGCCCGCGGTAAAAAACCATCTTTTCACCGCAGATCTGACGGCCCAGCGGCTTGTCGGCGATTTCATCGGGCGTGCAGGCGACGTACCAGGTGTTCTTGGGGTACATGGAGATTCTCCAAGGTTGTTTGTTGTTATTTAGTGGATCCATTAGCGATGATTTTATGGGTTATTGTCAAATATTATCTACTTTACGATGATTTGTTGGATCCACTAATAGATTGTGAGTCTCCAGGATCAATACCGGCGGGAGTCTCTGAAATCCAGCACCGTCCGGTCGCCAGGAAATTGAGCGCACGCTAAGATCGCCTGCAAACGTTTCGACACCAATGAGGCAACCTCACGGGGCTCTGTAGTGAACATCGACACCCGCATCAAATTCCGTCACCTCGTGTGCTTTCTTGAAATGGCCCGTCAGGGCAGTCTGGCGCGGGCGGCGGATATCCTGGCAGTGAGTCAGCCAGCGATGTCGAAGACGCTCAAGGAGCTGGAGGATCTGCTGGCGGCAAGCCTGTTCATACGCAGTAAAAGTGGTGTAACCCTGACCGAAGCCGGGGTTGCCTTTTTGCGTTATGCCGGGCCTTCGGTGCAGGCGCTGCGTGATGGGGTGAATACCTTGCGCGGTGGCGAATATGCGGCGGGCAAGGTTCGACTCGGTGTGTTGTCGACCGTGGAAAGCTTGCTGGTGCCTGAGGTTGTACGGCGCTTGCACGAGCGCCATTCGGCGCTGGTGGTGAGTGTGGTGACCGGGCCAAGCGCCTATCTGTTGTCGCAGTTGCGGGTGGGCGATGTGGACCTGGTGGTCGGCCGTATGACCGATAGCCCGGAGATTCAGGGACTGACCTTCGAGCATCTGTACAGTGAATCCATGACGCTGGTGGTGCGCCCCGAACATCCCTTGCTGGCCGAGCCACTGGAGCGTAGCGCCCTGGAAGATTTCCCGCTGGTGCTGCCGCTGGCAGGGACGACGATTCGCAAATTTGCCGACAGCCTGTTCGTGCAATGCGGCATCAGCCAGTCGCGGCAGCGTCTGGAAACCTTGTCCGTGACCCTGAGCCGTCGTTATGTGTTGTCCAGCGAGGCGATCTGGATCGCACCACTGGATGCAGTGCGCCTGGATCTGGCAAGCGGCGAACTGTTTGAGATCAATCTGGGGCAGCGCGAACCGGGTGGTTCGGTGGGGATTTCCAGTAACACCAGCTTGCCCTTGTCACTGGCGGCCCAGTGGTGTGTCGAGGTGCTGCGCGAGGTAGGGCAGGCGTATCGCGAAGGGGTTTATCCATAACCATTTGGTTATGTGTTGAGAGCGGCTTTTCAATATTCCCCAGCCTTCTGTTGTTTGAAACTGCGCAGGCAGTGCTCCATAAATCAAACAACAGGAGATCGACATGTCTGATGCAGACAGCAGTCGCTTCGTCATTCGTGACCGTAATTGGCACCCCAAAGCCCTGACCCCTGATTACAAAACCTCTGTCGCCCGTTCTCCACGCCAGGCCTTGGTGAGCATTCCCCAGTCGGCCAGCGAAACCAGCGGCCCGGATTTCTCTCATCTGGAGATGGGGCCGTTCGATAACGACCTGCTACTCAACTTCAATAATGGCGGGTTGCCGGTGGGAGAAAGGATCATCGTTTCCGGCCGGGTCTGTGATCAATACGGCAAGCCAATCCCGCATACCCTGGTGGAGATGTGGCAGGCCAACGCCGGCGGGCGCTACCGGCACAAGAATGATCGATACCTGGCACCACTGGACCCGAATTTCGGCGGTGTCGGCCGCGCCCTGACCGACCGTGACGGCAACTACAGCTTCCGCACCATCAAGCCGGGTCCTTACCCATGGCGTAACGGCCCGAATGAGTGGCGTCCGGCGCACATCCACTTCTCCATCAGCGGGCCATCGATCGCCACGCGCCTGATCACCCAGCTGTATTTCGAAGGCGATCCGCTGATCCCGCTGTGCCCGATCGTCAAGTCGATCGCCAACCCGGACGCGGTTCAGAGCCTGATCGCCCGGCTCGACATGGGTAATGCCAATCCGATGGATTGCCTGGCCTATCGCTTCGACATCGTGCTGCGCGGCCAGCTCAAGACCCACTTCGAAAATTGCTGAGGAGTCCGTCCATGCCTATCGAACTGCTACCCGAAACCCCTTCGCAAACGGCTGGCCCTTACGTGCATATCGGTCTGGCTCTGGCGGCTGCCGGCAACCCGACACGGCCAGGGGAAATCTGGAATCAGATGACCAAGTCCGGCGCGCCAGGCGAACAGATCCTGCTGATCGGTCATGTCTACGACGGCAACGGTCACCTGGTACGAGACTCGTTTCTGGAGTTTTGGCAGGCCAATCATGAAGGGGTTTACGACCCGGTTTTCGACTCGGAAAAAACCTTCAACAGCTTCGGCCGAACCGCCACCACCTTCGATGCAGGGGAGTGGACACTCAATACCATCAAGCCCGGCGTGGTGAACAATGCCGCCGGGGTGCCGATGGCGCCGCACATCAATGTGTCGCTGTTTGCCCGCGGGATCAATATTCACCTGCAAACCCGGCTGTACTTTGCCGATGAGCCACAAGCCAACGCGAAGTGCCCGGTGCTTAATCTGATCGAGCAACCGCAGCGTCGCGAAACGCTGATAGCGCAGCGTTGCGAGGTGGATGGCAAGGCGGCTTATCGTTTCGACATACGCATTCAGGGGGAGGGGGAGACGGTGTTCTTCGATTTTTAAACCCGCTTCGCGCCGGGCCAGTGAGTTCAACGAGCGAGGCTGACTACCGCACCACAGTCCTCGTTGTTTCGTGCCGCGATATCGTGGTGACCTTTATCAATGCCCGCTGGGTCACTCGCTTCGGGCCACAGCGCATGCTGGGTTTGGGCGCCGTGCTGGCGGGCGGGGCAGGGCTGGCGCTGATGGCGGCGGGGTATACGCAGTGGGGCGGGCTGTGGAGCATCGTACTTTGCATGGTGCTGTACATGGGAGTCACCGGGTTGCTTGGGGCCAATTGCACGGCGAGTCTGATGAGCATGTTCCCGAGGCAGGCAGGGGCGAGTGTCGCCCTGGGTATTTCCGTGCAATTCGCTACCGGGGCGCTGGCCAGTCTGTGGGTCAGTCGCCTGGCCGATGGCACCTCATGGCCCATGTGCCTGGTGGTGGGAAGCTGCGGGCTTGGCTGTCTGGTTGCGTATGGCATCTCGATCCTCGCGCCTGTCAATCCGGTCGCTGCGCGGGATGAAGTGAGTACGCCGCTTCAACCTTGACTTCAACATGCTGGGGCAACGGCAAATACTGGATGGCAAGGCATCTGAGAAGTAATGACCTGAGACGGCGGCAGAACACTTTCGGGCGTCGTGAAGGAGGAAGTAATCGGTGAATAGCGCTTAGAAGCACGCTTCCAGGATTTGCTTCTGGATCCAGACAATGATTTACCTCTGCGTATCAGGTGGGAGAGCTACTCGATACTAAATGTCCGAAACCGGTGAAGATTCCCGGATCCGCATGATTACATCCCTCAAATTTCGGGAAAATACTTCCGGGTACCAAGTGACACATATGGGAGCAGTTCAATCCTGATGCAGTATTTAACAAGTAGGTCATGTCAGATGTTCATAAGCCGCTCGCAGGACTACTGCTGCTGACCAGATGCTTTTGAAATGAATGCGGCTGTTCATCGATTCCTGTTCATGGCTGCCGACTTTCTGGCGCATAGCCGCGAAATCAGCAAAGGCTGGGCTGGGAGAGGGGAACTGCTCATGGACGGGTACCTTGATGGCTCAGATACATAGCCAGCGTCAGTGCCTGTCCATCATGGGATAGAAAGGTGGCCGCACCCTCGGCCGCACTTTTTGCAGAGGGAACCAGGCGCTCGAACATTCTTCGCTCGTACTCTGCTACGGCGTTGTTGCATTGGCGACGTTCGATCAGCAAGTGGGCAAGCTCAGCGGCATCGAGCATGGCGTTGTTCACTCCGTCGCCGCCAAAAGGTGACATCACATGAGCTGCATCGCCGATCAAGGTCAATCCAGGGCGGCGTACCCAAGAGTGGCCCACCGGCAAGGCGAAGATCGGGCGAACGGCAAACTCATCGCTGCTGGCCCGGAACAGATTCAGAATCTCTTCGGCATACCCGGCGAACTCTTGAACCAGGCCTTCGCGCACTGCGGACACCGAGGTGAAGTCAAACCGTTTCTCCACCCACCCCATCGGAACGCGAAAGATTGCATACCCACGGACATGTGAGTTGCCATTTCGCTGGACTATGAGGGCTTTGCCATCACCTTCTACATTCAACATGCCGCGGCCCACCAACAAGGCCAACTCTGGATGCGAGCGGTCGATATCATTGATGCCAAACTCTACAAAGCACAGTCCACTATATTGCGGCTCGTACGTCGAGACGAAAGGGCGCACGCGCGACCAAGTGCCATCCGCACCGACCACCCAATCAAAAGGGCCCTCGTTCCCGTGGCCGAACGACAGGTTCCAGCAACCTTCTCCGGCGTCCTCCAGGCCCAGCAACGCACAGTTCCAGCGAACCATCGACGGTGGCAAGGAGTCCAGGAGCAGGGATCGCAGTGCCGTGCGATCCACTTCGGGTCGATTGCCGCCGCTAGCGTTCTGATCATCGAAAAGCACCTGCCCGTTCCTGGCCAGGAGTCGTGTGCCTTGATCATCGTAGCGAGCGATGGCTTGAAATGCATCGCTCAATTCAGCGCGCTCAAGAGCCAGCAAACCCGAGTCCTCGTGCAGATCCAGCGAGCCACCTTGGGGGCGTGAAAGCGGGTGCACCTCCTGCTCGTAAACAGTAGCGGCAATACCATGCAGGTAAAGGATGCGCGCCAGCGTGAGTCCGCCGGGGCCAGCGCCGATGATCGCAATACGTGGATTTGAATGCATGAAGGATAGCCATTAACATAGGTACCTATACAATTAATATAGGTGCCTATGCATGTCAACTGTGCCCGATTCGAATCCCATGAAGCTGATCGGTCAGGTGTCCAGGACTTTTTCGCGCCTGGTCGATACACCGCTACGCGAACTTGGCCTTTCTGTCGGCCAGTTACCTGTATTGGTCACGCTCAAGAACGTCGGCGCCATATCACAGGGAGAGTTGGCCCGCATCGCTCGTGTCGAGCAGCCCAGCATGGCGCAACTGCTCAGCCGTATGGAGCGTGATGAGTTGGTGCAACGTGTGCTTGATCCGGCAGACGGGCGCAGCCGGCTGATCTCGCTGTCGGCACAGGCAACCCGTCAGTTGCCCAAAGCCAAACGCGTGATGGATCAAACCTGCAGCCAGGCGCTGGACGGTTTGAGTGCTGACGAACAAGCGCTGTTGCACGAACTGTTGCTGAAGGTAGATGCCAATCTAAACCGGGCCCTGGAACAAATGCAGAAAGGGAGTAAATAGGGGGGCTTGCCTTCAAAGGCTTTTGTGGCAAGTGACAGGGCGCAGGCGTTCGCAGGACCGGATGCCAGTGGAAGTCCCAGTGTTGCCTAGGGTAGGGGCAGGATGTATCGCGACGGCGTGTCGCGATTTTTGAAGTACTGCACGGCAAAATCGACGAAGGTCTTGACGCGTAACGGCAGCTTTTTGCCGCCCTCGGTCAACAGGTGAAACCCGGTGCTGGGGCATTGATAGTCTTCAAGCAGCGGGACCAGCCGTTTGGCCTGTATGTCGTCCGCCACCTCCCAGACCGATTTCCAGATGATCCCCAAGCCTTGAACGCCCCATTGGCGCAAAGTGAAACCGTCATTGGCCAGCCGATTGCCCTTGACCTGAATTGTGGTCGGCACGCCCTTGTCCATGAATTTCCACCGATCAAGTGTGAAATCCGCACTCAGGTGTACCAGGCAGTTGTGATGCTGCAGGTCTTCAGGGCTGAGCGGTGCGCCGTGCTGCTCAAGATACTGTGGAGAACAGCAAACTATGTGGCGGTCCACTCCAAGGGAGCGGGCGATAAGTGAGCTGTCCGGTAGGTCGCCAAACCTGATCGCAATGTCCGAGCCGGACTCGACAAAGTCCAGTACGCGGTCGGTGAGAAACAGGCGAATTCGGATATGGGGATTTTCGCTGATGAAACTATCGACCAGTTGGCTGATCCACTGCCGACCCAGATCGGTAGGGCACGTCAGGCCGATAGTGCCCAGCAGATCGCTGTGGCCGTTTTTGATGATGCTGTCGAGGGTGTCGACCTCTTCGAGAATTTTCTGGGAGTTTTCAAACAGCAACTGTCCTTCGGCGGTAGGGCTCAAGCTTCGGGTATTGCGCTTGAGCAAGCGCAATCCATAGAAGTCCTCCATTGCCTTGAGTCGACCACTCATGGCCGCTGGCGACAGGCCCATTTGCCGACCCGCCGTTGAAAGCGACCCTGTCTGAACGACGAGGCGAAACAGCCGCATGTCCTGCAATCGATCGACCATGGGGATTTCACCTCGTGAAAGTTACTTTTTACTGTTAGCAAAGTATCAGCCAATTATTCAGTAAAAACCATCTAATCAAAGAGACAACAGATAAGTTGAGCAAGTACGCAAGCGCTTTGGAATAGGGGTTTGAGGACACCTGTGAAGTGAATTCAAATATGTTTGTTGTCTGGTTCATCCTTCAGTTTTAGTGAAGAGTCAATTTCCTAAAATCGAATAGAAAAGTTCGGTTGATTGTTAATAATGCAAGCCAGTGCCTGTGAGTCACAATAAAAAGAGGGTTTATGCTATGCGTGTTCAATATCAAGAGGCCGCCCCTTCGATAGACCTGGCCGGTCAGTTCAAATTGGCAATGGGCCGCTTTGCCTCTTCTATAACCCTGATCACCACACTTGATGACGATGGTCAGCCCCATGGCTTGGCTGCGACTGCGTTTTCCTCGGTGTCGATGGATCCTGCGTCGGCCCTGATCTGTGTTAATCGCAGCGCCAGCGCCTCACCGATCATCAAGCGTTCCGGTCTGTTCTGCGTGAACATGCTGCAAAGTCAGCACGAACCGATCTGCAAAATATTCAGCCAGCCCGATCTGCGCGAACGACGTTTTGTCGAGGGTGATTGGCGCACGGGTGTTCACGGTATTCGTTACCTGGCCGACGCCCAGGCGGCGATCTTTTGCGAAGTGGTGCAGGAGATTGAACACGGTACGCACACGGTGATTATCGGCAACGTCATTTATGTCATCACTCAACCCCTGGAGGAGCCACTTCTATACATGGGAGGGCGCTATAGGGAACTGGGTCGTTAATTCGTAGTTATCACGTGCTGCTCGATCTTATAACAATTACATAAGAAGTGGATGTGGGTATGAATAATCAGTTGTTGGCAAAAACAAGACTACCCGGGGCGATTCCAAAGTGGGTCGGCTTGGATAACAGTGTGGCGGGGCCGATGGTCGGGCTTTTATTGTTATGTGCAGTATTAACCTTCTTCACCGATAGTTTTCTGACCTTGAGCAACCTGCTCAATGTGCTAGATCAAGTGACGGTGCTGGGCATCATGGCGCTGGGCATGACGCTGGTGATTCTCATCGGTGGCATCGACTTATCCGTGGGTGCAGTGCTGGCAGTGGCGATCATGGTCATGAGCTGGCTCGAACAGGTTCTCGGCCTGTCGATGTGGGTGGCCATGCTCGGGGCGATCGCCGTTGGTGCAGCGTGCGGTTCGACCACGGCCTTGCTGGTGGTTCGGGCAGGCCTTCCATCATTCATTGCGACGCTGGCGATGATGTCCATCGCCCGTGGCCTGGCCTATATGGTCACGGACGGCGCGCAAGTCAGCGGATTCCCGGAATGGTTCAGCAACCTCTCGGTTATCCGTTACGGCGGCGTGCTGTCGCTGACCGTAAGTTGCTTCGTGGTGCTGGCGCTGGTGTTCTGGTTCGTTCTCAAGTTCACGGTGGCCGGCCGCAGTCTGTATGCGATCGGCGGTAGTAGCAAAGTGGCCAAGCTCGCGGGTATCCGGGTCAAGGGTTACACCAGTGCGGTGTACATCATCTCCGGCATTTGTGCGGCCTTGGGCGGCATCATCATGACGTCTCGCCTGGACACTGCCGGTGCCGGCGCGGGTGTCGGCTATGAACTGGATGTGATCGCAGCCGTGGTGATTGGCGGTGGCAGCCTCAAGGGCGGCGCGGGGAGCGTGGTCGGCACGATCATCGGCGTGTTGATCATCGGCGTTTTGCGCAACGGCCTGAACCTGGCCGGCATTTCACCCTTCGTACAGCAAGTGGTCATCGGCGCGGTGATCGCCTTCGCGGTGATGCTCGATTTGCTCAAGCGCAAGGCTGACTGATCTCGGGCCATTGACTAGAACCGGCATCGTTCCACGCACAATAAAAAGGAAAAAAACATGAACCTGTCTGCTTTTTCGCTTCGTTTTCTGTGGTTGCCACTGCTGGGCTGCCTGATGTCGGCCGGTGTTTACGCACAAAGCAAACCTACGGACGAAATCACCGTCGGGATGTCGATCCCGAGCCTGCAATGGGTGTTCTACCTGATGGTCCGTGACGGCGTCATGGAACAGGCCAAGACCCTCGGCATCAAGAATGTGCTGGTGGCTGATGCTCAGGCCGATCCCGCGCGCCAGGTCAGTCAGATTCAGGACATGTTGAGCAAAGGAATCGATGTGCTGCTCTACACCGCGACCGGTAGCGCCGCTTCGGCCG
Organism: Pseudomonas sp. WT-JTC; assembly: GCF_056711565.1. NCBI lineage: Bacteria > Pseudomonadati > Pseudomonadota > Gammaproteobacteria > Pseudomonadales > Pseudomonadaceae > Pseudomonas > Pseudomonas sp. WT-JTC. The sequence goes on along the minus strand of NZ_CM160042.1, from coordinate 3,240,228 downwards.
TGCCGGTACGCCTGGCGCGACAGCAGGGTGTGCCGGTGATCTGCATTGACAACTTCCCGAAAAACGTCGAGTGCGACGCCTACATCTCCACCGACAACCTGGCCGCTGCGGGAGAGCTGGCCCGGCAAATGATCAAGTTGACGGGGGGCAAGGCTGAAATCGGCCTGCTGCAAGGGACTCTTGGCGATTCCACTGAAGTGGCCCGGGCCAAAGGCCTGGATGCGGTGTTGTCCGAGGCTCCGGAGATGAAAATCATTGACCGCAAACCGACTGACTGGCTACAGGACAACGGCTTCAAGGTCGCCCAGGACATGGTGCAAAAGAACCCGAAGATCAACGTGTTCATCGGTCGCTCCGATGCGCCGGCGCTCGGTGCGGCTCAGGCGGTAAAGGTAGCCAATATCGATCACAAGGTCTGGGTGTTCGGTTATGACGGTTTGCCATCTGCTCTGGAAGCGATTCGCGATGGAAAACTGGACATGACCATCACGCAACAAGCTGTGGAAATGGGGCGCTCCGCATTGCGTACCGCCGTCGATCTGCAGCAAGGCAAACAGGTGACCAAGACGCAGCTATTGCCGGCCTTCGTCACCACCCGGGAAAACGCAGCCGCCTTCCTCGAGCAGCATCCTTGAGAACGGTGAAGGGAGGGCAAGTCATGAGTGCGATCAATACCGCCCGGGAGCCGTTATTCCGCGCGAGCAACATCGGCAAGTCATTCAACTCGGTCAGGGTGCTGGAAGATATCAGCCTCGATATCGGCTATGGAGAAGTGGTGGCGTTGCTGGGGGAAAACGGCGCGGGAAAATCGACCTTTTCCTCCATCGTCGCCGGCGCACTGACACCGTCCAAAGGCTCGATGTTCCTGGCTGGTGAACCTTATGCGCCAACCGGGCCGGGAGCCGCCATGGCGCTGGGGATCAACATGATCCATCAGGAAATCCACCTGCTGCCTGACTTGAGCGTGGCGGAGAACGTTTTCCTCGGTCATCTGCCCACCCGCGACGGCATCATCGACCGTAAGACAATGTTCCGTGAAACAGAGAAGCAACTACGCCGCCTGGGTCTGGATATTTCGCCGGATACACCGGTGCGGCAACTGAAAATCGCCGCCCAGCAACTGGTGGAAATCGCCCGGGCCCTGACGCTCAACTCGCGTCTGTTGATTCTCGACGAGCCGACCGCAGCCCTGGGCAAGGACGAAACCGACCTGTTGTTCAAGCAAATCGAGGAACTGAAGAAGGAGGGTGTGTCCTTCATCTACATCAGTCATCGCATGGATGAAATTGCCCGGATCGCCGACAAGGTCGTGGTCATGCGCGATGGTCACCTGATCGCGCGTCACGACAGCGGCACGGCCGATGTCGGTGTCCTGGTGTCGCAGATGGTGGGGCGCCCGATCGACCGTTTGTTTCCGGAGTTGCCGGTCCCCGGGGATGCGGTGGTATTGAGCGTCGAGCAGCTGTCGGACAAGGCGGGGCGCTTTCAGGATGTGTCTTTTTCAGTGAAGGCCGGGGAGATTTTTGGCATTGCCGGCATCGTCGGCGCCGGTCGAACGGAACTGGTTCAGGCGATAGCCGGGTTGAGTGCATTGAGCCAGGGCAGGGTGATGCTGGGGGATCGATCACTGCCGGCCAATAACGTGCTGGCGGCGATCCATGCCGGCGTCGTGCTGATCCCGGAGGACCGCAAATCCGAAGGCGTGGTGCTGAGTCAGACGATTGCCGAAAACCTGGCCTACTGCAATCTGGATAGCCTCAGCTCCTGCGGTGTCATGGCCAACCACCGGGTAGCGGCATTCGCCCGTGAACGCATTGCGACGCTGGGGATCAAGGGCGTGGCGGGGCAGATGCTCGACAAGTTGTCCGGCGGCAACCAACAGAAAGTGGTGATCGCCAAATGGATCGCGCGCAATCCGAAAGTCATCATCCTCGATGAGCCGACCCGAGGCATCGACATGGGAGCACGCGCGGCGATTTACGAGCTGATCATCAATCTGGCTAAAACCGGGGTGTCGGTGATTGTCGTGAGTTCCGACCTGGAGGAGGTCATCGGTCTGTCCCATCGTGTGATGGTCATGGCGCGCGGCTGTTCCCAAGGCATCCTGCATCGGCCGCAGATTGCCCCCGACAGCATCATGACCCTGGCCACCGCGTGATGACGGGCATTAATCGAGGAGGATCAAACATGTCGGACCCGTACCAGGCGCTGGCGTATCGACCCTTTGCCGAGTTGCTGGATTTGTCCGGAAAAACCGCGGTCGTTACCGGCGGCAGCAGCGGGATCGGCTTCGCCATCAGTCGGCGTCTGGCCGAAGCAGGGGCCAATGTACTGATCGGCAGTCTGGCGCCGGAACGCAGCAGTGAGTTGATCGAGGCCGGTTTTTCCGTGGCCTTTCACGCCACCGATGTCAGTCGCCCGGATGATATTCAAGGGCTGGCGGACACCGCGATCGAGCGTTTCGGTGGCCTGGATATCTGGATCAATAACGCTGGCGTCTACCCGCTCAAGGCGATTGATGACATCGATGCGGGGTTCTGGGACGGACTGCACGCTATCAACACGCGCGCGGTGTTTCTGGGTGCTCAGGCCGCACAACGGCAGATGCGCCGGCAGAAAAGCGCCGGGGCGATCGTCAATCTGTCGTCGATCTGCGGTCACCGTCCCATGGCCAATCACTGCACCTATGACGCCTCCAAGGGTGCGGTACTGGCCATGACCCGAAGCTTGGCGAAGGACTTGAGTGCCTTCAACATCCGGGTCAATTCGATCTCGCCAGGCTTGACCGCGACACCGGGCAACCTGGAGCCGGAACTGCTTGAGCAGCACCGGCAGAACAACGTGTTGGGCAGCATCGGCCTGGGCCGGGCGGCCGAACCCTGGGAGATCGCCGATGCTGTGCTGTTCCTGGTTTCGCCGCTGTCGTCCTATGTGACAGGCATCGATTTGCTGGTGGACGGCGGCTGGTTGCTGCACGGAAGTTGAATCGCAAACAAAGCATTTGAGGGTGAGTTGCACGCGCTGATGTAACGCGTCACTTGCCCCGGATATTTAACCCATTCCTTGAACGTTGCGACTTGCAGCGCCGGCACTGGCACGCCTGCAAAACGAGCGCTCGTCATGAAAACGGTGTGCAGCGAAACAGTTTCGCAGTGCACCGGTCACTGAAAACAGCAGGAGAACGACATGAAACTCGCCATGTTCATGCAGCCACTTCATCACAAGGGCTGGGACTATCACGAGATGTACGATCAGGACATCGCGTGTGCTGTCCATGCCGACAGCGTCGGTTTTGATGAGCTTTGGGTCGGTGAACATACGTCACAGCGCACCGAACCGATCACCAACGCGCTGCAATTTCTGTCCACCCTGATTCCGCTGACCCAACGCATGAAACTGTGCACCGGCGTGCTGAATCTTCCGCACCATTTCCCGGCGCGAATCGCCGCCGATGCCGCGATGTTCGACCACATGTCCAAGGGGCGTTTCATCATGGGTATCGGCCCGGGTGGGCTGGCTTCCGACTTCGAGGTGTACGGCAGCAACGGCAAGGATCGTGGGCAGATGATGGTGGAGTGCTACGAGATGATCCGTGCGATCTGGAACTCGGGCGCGCCCTATGATTTTTCCTCGCAACACTACCAGGTCAACCTCAAGGATGCGGTGCACCACGAACTGGAAATCGGCTACATGCCGACGCCATTCCAGAAGCCGTTTCCACGGGTGGCAACCACGGCCATGAGTCCGTTTTCCGGCACCGCAAAACTCGCGGGCGCCAAGGATTGGGACCTGATGTCCGCCAACTTCAACCCGACGGCAACAGTGGCTTCCCATTGGCAGGCTTACTGTCAGGGCGCGCAAAGTGCCGGGATCAAGGCCGATGCCAATAATTGGCGCGTGGCCCGTTCGGTGTTCGTCGCGGACTCCCAGGCCCAGGCCGAAGACTATCTGGCGCAAGAGAGCTGCACGCTAAGGCGCTACTTCGACTACATGATCGACAACCTGGCCACCAACCATTACACCAAGATCTTCAAGACCCGCCCCGACATGACCGACGAGGAAGTGACGGTCGACCACTGCATCAAGGAAATGGTGATTTACGGCGACGTGAATTCCGTCACCGAGCAACTGGTGGCGTTCAGTGAGCAGACCGGGCCGTTCGGTACGCTGATGACCACTTTCCACGAGTGGGACGACGAAGCGCTGTGGCGGCGCTCGATGCAACTGACCGCGCAGCAGGTCATGCCGTGCCTCAACGACTACATGACGCCACGCTTGAAAGCGCAGTAATCGCCCGATTGCGCTGGGCTTATGTGCGGCCGCATCACGGATGCGGCCGAAACTCTGGTAATGCGCCTGGATACGACATATGACTGATTTGACAGATTTCCGCGATAGCGCGGAGCACGCTTTTGAACTGACCGAGAAGGAGTTGGCTCGACTGCGGGAAAAAGCCCAGTTCATTCGCCTGGAAACCATCCGGTTGATCGAGATCGCCAAGGTCGGCCACTACACTTCGGTGTTCTCCGCCGCCGAGTTGTTCGCCGCGTTGTATTACGACGTGATGGACCTGCGATTCGCCGAGCCCAAATGGCCCGACCGCGATCGTTTCATGATGGGCAAGGGGCATGCGGCCGTCGGGTTGTTTCCGGTGTTGGTGGAGTGGGGCTTCTTCGCCAAAGAAATCCTCGACAACTACACGCGCCTGGGCAATCCGCTGGGCGACCATCCTGATATGCGCAAAGTCCCAGGTGTGGATTTCTCCTCCGGTTCCATCGGTCATGCTCTGTCCGGCGGGCTGGGCATGGCCCTGGCCGGGCGGATGCTGGGCAAGACGTTCACCACTTACGTGATGCTCGGCGACGGCGAAATGCAGGAAGGCCAAGTGTGGGAAGCGGCGCTGTCGGCGGCCCACCATAAAACTGCAAACCTGGTGGCGATCATCGACCGCAATGGCTATCAGCTTGACGGTAATGTCGATGACGTCATCGGTATCGAGCCGCTGGCGGACAAGTGGATTGCATTCGGTTGGGAAACCCATGTGGTGGATGGTCATGATCTGGCCGCAGTCACGAGCCTGTTGCGTCGCCTCAAGGCCGACACGACCCGCACACAACCGGTGTGCATCATCGCCAATACGGTCAAGGGCAAAGGGGTTTCCTACATGGAAACCGAGCCGGGTTGGCACCTGGGGTATCTCGATCCCGAAGATGCGCAACGTGCTATCGACGAAATCAAAAGCAAGGTGATCTGACTCATGAATACCGCACCTCTGTCGAACAACTCCTGGCAATACCGGGAACTGAACAGCCAGACACCGAGCTTGAATGCCTTGTCGGATGCCTTGATCGAACTGGTCGAACGGGGCGAGCCGGTCGTTGCCGGTACCGCTGACCTTCAATACTCCAACGGTCTGTCAAAATTCGCCGAACTGCATCCAGAGAAATTCGTGCAGTTTGGTATTTCCGAACAGAACATGGTGTCTGCCGCCGCCGGGATGGCGGCAGTAGGCATGAAGCCGTTCGTGGCGACCTTTGCATCCTTCCTGCCATTGCTGTGCTGCGAGCAGATCCGCATGGACGTGGCGTACTCCGCCTTGCCGGTGCGCCTAATCGGCCACCACGCGGGGATTTCCCTGGGCTTTTACGGCACCTCGCACCACGCCACCGAAGACCTGGCGATCATGCGTTCGATTGCCGATATCACGGTAGTTGCTCCCGCCGATGGCAATCAACTCAAGGCTGCGATTCTCGCTTCGGCCAACTATCCGCAACCGATCTACTTTCGCATCCAGCGCGGGCGTGATCCGGTGGTGTACGAAACCGTTCCCGATTTTGTCTTCGGCAAGGCAACCGTGCACCTGACTGGCGATGAACTGACCATCATCGCGACCGGTTCCACGGTTCACCCCGCCCTAGAAGCGGCGCGAGCCTTGAATGCCGCCGGGCGCTCGGTAGGCGTGATCGATATGACCACCATCAAGCCATTGGACCGTGAGGCGGTACTGACCGCCGCGCGCAACAGCCGGTCCATTCTTACCGTTGAAGAACACAACATCATTGGCGGTCTGGGTGGCGCCGTGTGTGAAGTGATCGCGGAGGAGGGCATTGGGGTGAAAGTGCGACGTCATGGAATTTACGACGAGTACAGCCTCATTGCGCCGCCGACTCACCTCTATCGGCATTACCGGCTGGATGCGGCGGGTATCGAAAGCGTGGCGCTGGAGGTGTTGGCCTAAGCCTTGATATCGGGCGCAGGCGTTTGACTGACCGGCAGTAACGCCATACCGGTTTTCCCCTTTAGGCCTAATGGGCCTGACGTGCAACGAGGGTCTTCATTGACGATCACCCTGGTTGCACGTTTTTTTATGGGTGTGATTTGTCCGGGATAGAACATTCGTCAGCGCATAAAAAAGCTCACCGAAGTGAGCTTTCAAAGTCTCGGCAGTTCGCGGTTATTACCATTGAACCCCGCTGTTCTCGATCCACTGCAAAATCGATTCGCGCTTTGGCTTCCAGCCGAGCAGGGTGCGCGCATTGACCGCCCGCACGCGGCTGTTGGAGCCGATGGCAAAGCGCGCCCAATCCCCAAGCTTGGCAATTGCATCATCGGCCGGCCAACTTTGAATCTCGCCGCCAAAGCCAAGGGATTTACTGATGGACGCAGCGATTTCGAGGAACGATGCTTCGCCGTTCTCGGCGAAGAACAACGAGGCCGACGGGGCCTTCTCGATGGCCAGACGATAAAGCTCTGCCAGATCCTCGATGTGCACGTTGGACCAGCGATGCACCCCGGCGCCCATGTAGGCCCCGGCGCCATATTTGCGCGATTGCGCGAACAGCTTGGGCAGCTGATCGCTTTTTGCCGGCAACCCCAATGATTCGCCGTAGATCATGGTCGGGCAGAACACGATGCTGCGAATGCCTTGCTCGACACCTGCGCGCCGCACGACCTGGTTGATGTGGACCCGATCCTTGCGGATGTCCATGGGGGTGAATGGCGTCTCGTCGGTGAAGATCTCGGCACGCTCATAAGCACCGCGAGCATCGTCACCCACAACACTTGAGCCTGAGGTGTGCAGCAGTACTTTTCCGCTGCCGCTCAGAGCGCTGATAAAGGTTTGAACCGAGGCCAGATGATCCGAGTTGGCCGCATTCACGACAGCGTCTGCTGCACGCGCCTGTTCGCTGAGAATGAAAGCGTCATCCAGGGTGCCGAGCACAGGGGTGATGCCCAGCGCCAGCAGCGCACTGCGCTGTTCCGGGTTACGCAGCAGGCCACTGACTTCATGACCCGCATCTACCAGATATTTGGCAATCGAACCGCCGATGTAACCGGTCACACCGGTAACGAAAATTTTCAATGTTCTGTCTCCTTCGCATCTTGAGTTTGCCCGGCCTTTACTTGAAACAAAGGCGCGGTCATTCCTGGTTAAGGAATCTCTTCACGATACGACGAGGTCCGTTTGTGAGCTAGACTGCTCTAACTACAAGTATCTGTGAATACAGTTCATGCTAAATCTCAAAGACATCAACCGCTCTGGCGAAATGGAAGTGTTCACCCGAGTCGTCAATGCAGGCACGTTCTCCGAGGCCGCCCGGCGTTTGGACATGTCGCCCTCGGCGGTGAGCAAGTTGATCGCCCGATTGGAAACGCGGCTGGGTGCGCGTTTACTTCATCGCTCGACCCGACGCCTTGAGCTCACGGCCGAAGGCGAGCGATTCAACAATGAATGCCTGCGTATTCTTGAGCTGATTGACTCCGCCGAGCGTGATATTGCCAATGTGGCCAAACCTAGCGGGTTGATTCAGGTCAATGCCAACCTTCCTTTTGGCCTGCATTGCCTGCTACCGCAATTGCCTGATTTTCTGGCGGCTTACCCTGACATCACCCTGAACGTAGAGCTGACCGATACCGTTGTGGATCTACTGGAGCGACGCGCGGATGTCGCGATACGTACCGGACCGATGAAGGAGTCGAGCCTGGTTCAGCGTCGGCTGGGTGAAAGCCGAATGATCACGGTGGCTTCACCCGCGTACATCGCACGATACGGTCAGCCGAAAACCCTGGATGACCTGCAACGACATAATCGGCTGAGCTTTGGTTTTCATCGTCATTCGCAGGCCTGGGTTTATCGCGACGCCGAAGGCCAGCGCATCGAGATTGAACCCAAAGGCAATGCGTTGCTCAGTGATGGCGAGAGCATGCGTCAGTCTGCGTTGGCTGGTTTGGGTATCGCTCGACTCGCGAGCTTCCATATCAATGCCGATATCGAGTCGGGGCGTTTGATGCCGCTGCTGGAGCAGTTCAACAGCGGTGAAACCGAGGCCATTCATGCGGTGTTTATCGGCCCTGGACAGCAACTACCCCATCGCGTCAGGGTCTTTATTGATTTTCTGTTGGAAAGGATTGGCCCGCATCTCAAACCTTAATGACGGCAGGTCAAGCACCCATTTTCAGAGTTTTGTTAAAGCAGTCTTCTGCAACCCTTGAAAGACTTCAGCCCGAGCCTGGGGCAAGATTTTGCGCATAACAACAAACAAGGCAGCTTTCATGGATTATCAACTGACTGGCAAAACCGCACTCATCACAGGCGGGGCGACAGGCATTGGCAAGGCCATCGCCCAACGCTTCATCCTCGAAGGTGCAAAGGTTGTCATTAGCGGGCTTTTGGCAGACGAAGTGAATGCGGCGGTTGAAGAACTGGGCGACTCCAGCAGTGGCCTGGTTGCCGATCTGACGCAGGACGGGGCGGCGGAGCGCCTGGTCAACATGGCTCTGGAGTCCGGCCCGATCGACTTCCTGATCAATAATGTCGGGATATTCGAAGTCAGGGATTTCTTCGAAACAGACGATGCCCAGTGGTTTCATTACTTCAACGTCAATGTCATGAGCGGTGTACGCATGACTCGCCTGGTGATGAAGGCAATGCTTGATCGCGGACAAGGTTCAATTGTGTTCATCAGCAGTGAATCCGCAGTCAAGCCGCAGCCGTGGATGGTTCACTACGGAGCGATGAAAACGTGCCTGTTGGGCATTTCCCGGGCGTTGGCGGAATTGACCAAAGGTACCGCCGTACGGGTCAACTCGATACTGCCGGGGCCAACCTGCACCGATGCAGTCAAGCGCTATCACCGGGAAATCGCGCAAGAGAAAGGCATCTCGGCGCAACAGGTGGTACACGATTATTTTGACGAAACCGAACCGACATCCTTGATCAGACGCATGATCGAGCCCGAAGAGGTGGCCTGCAGTGTCCTGCACCTGGCAGCTTCGCCGGCGCTCAACGGCATGGCCATGCGCATTGAAGGTGGAACCATACGGTCGATACTTTGAACGGGGACCGGCTCTCTCACCCTTGCGAAAGGACAGCACTTCACCGTGCTGTCCTCTTCTTGCCTATCCCGCGGACAGGGCAGTCCGGGCCACCTCAGCGAAATAATGCGCACCGGTGGTCAGGACATTGTCGTTGAAATCGTACTTGGCGTTGTGGAGGGGAATACCCCCTTCACCCGCCTTTTCGCCATTGCCGATGAACACAAAATTGCCGGGGACGCCTTGAAGAAAGGCACCAAAATCCTCCGAGATCATCATCGGCTGGATTTCAGCATTCACGTTGTCTGCGCCAACGATTTTTATCGCGGCAGCAACAGCGATGGGGGTGCACTGCGCCCAGTTCACCGTAGGTGCGAACTCGTGGGAGTATTCGAACTCGCAGGAGGCACCATGGAGCTTGCAAATGCCTTCGGCGATTTCTCGCATCCGCATTTCCAGCATGGCCTGGACGTCGGGCGCATAGCTGCGAGTGTCCCCCTTGATCACGACATTGGTTGGAATCGCATTGCGGATTCCATCAGTGATGAACTCTGTGCATGAAATCACCGCCGGAACGCTGGGGTCGAGGTTTCGGGAAATGATGGTCTGCAATGCCAGCACGACTTCAGCCGCGATGACGATTGGGTCAACCCCCATGTGCGGGCGTGCCGCATGCGTCCCCTGACCCTTGATTCGGATAACGAAGTTATCTTCACTGGCCATGATCCCCCCTGAGCGAGTCGCGATCGATCCTGCGGGTAGCCCGGGCATGTTATGAGCACCGTAGATCGCATCAACAGGAAAGCGCTCAAACAGACCATCGGCGATCATCGCTTTTGCACCACAGCCGTGTTCTTCGGCCGGCTGGAAAATGAAACGCACGGTGCCATTGAAATCGCGACTTTCGGTCAGCAGCTTGGCGGCTCCGAGGATCATCGTCATGTGACCGTCGTGACCGCAGGCATGCATCTTGCCGGCCGATACGGAGGCGTAATCGCGTCCAGGTGCATCTTCATGGATATGCAGCGCATCCATATCGGCACGCAGGCCTACGACCGCCGGACCATCACCGATCTTCAGACTCGCGACCAACCCCGTGCCACCAATGCCCCGGTGAACTTCCAGGCCCATCGAGGCGAGCGCATTGGCAACGTAGTCAGAGGTCTGCAGTTCTTCGAAGCCGACCTCGGGATGTTGGTGCAGGTGATGACGCCAGCTCACAAGCTGTGCGTGGAAATCGTCTTGGTTGATCACTGGAGCTGCTCCTTCTCTCTTCTAGTCACAGGTGTTTTTGTTTCTGCCATTGGCGCTGGCGCTCGATCACCGCTTCCCCGGATTCACCCACCAGACTTTCGTATACCGTTGGTGCAGTGGCACCTTCGGTGCTGATGATCAGGATTCGAGAGTCACTGTTGATGCCGATTTTTCTGGCGGCCTCTGAATCGCGCACCAGTATTTGAACAGCCGCCAGACCGGCCACCCCCGACTCACCGGCAACGATGGGAATATCGTTTGCGCTCCCTTGAGCAAGCTTGCGCATCGCGGTTACAGCTGCGTGGTCAGCGATGGTCAAAAAGAAATCGATGCTCGGCTCGAGGAATCGCCACGCGAGGGGAGAGGTTTCACCACAGGCCAAACCCGCCATGACGGAATCTACCGAGCCTGTCGCTTTCGCAGGACGTCCCTGAACCGCGCTTTGATAAAGGCAGTCAGCCTGTCGGGGTTCAACCATCACGAAGGCAGGTCGTTGACCTTGATAAATTTCCCAGAGGTAGCTGCTGATCCCGGCTGCCATTCCGCCGACTCCCCCTTGCAGGAAGACGTGGGTAAAGGGGCAGGGCGCCTTCGTATCACCCGTGGTTTGCTCTATCAGTTCGGCGGCGATGGTGCCGTAGCCCTGCATCACATCCCGAGGGACAACCTCATAACCTTCGTATGAAGTATCGGAAACGACGGGCCATCCGTTCTGCTGCGCAACCTTGGCCGTGTGCTCGACAGACTCATCGTAGTTGCCTTCAATGCGGACGATGCGGGCACCGTAAGCTGCAATCGCAGCCTCGCGCTCGGCACTCACGTTGGCGTGCAAGACAATGACACATTTGCAGCCGACGCTTTGAGCGGCGGCAGCCAGGGCCCGGCCATGATTCCCGTCGGTGGCACTGATAACGGTGAAGTCACCCAGACGTTCTCGATACATGCCTGTAATAAGCCCTTTGGGGTCAAAGGATTCCAGGGGCATGAGGCGCAGAATCAGCCTGATCAACGCGATGGGCGCGCCGAGCGCCTTGAAGCTGGCCAAGGGGGAGCGTGTCGACTCATCTTTCACCCAAAATCGGGCGACACCAAGCTCTGCTGCAATGCCGGGAAGCTCCCACAGCGGTGTTGCGTCCTGGCTCAGATGCTCCCAGCTCGATAGCCAGTCTCGTGATTCATGTGCTGAGCCGACGCTCATGACTTCCTTGAGGTCGGCAGGATAAGGGCAACGAGAGGCGCGAGGATTTACGAATAACATACCGGTTCCTTGTAACTCATTGAGAAGTGGTGTGTGGACGGGCGCAGACAGGCCACCATCCCTATGGCATGAATGGCGTTGCGTTGGATGCAATGTCAGCGCGTGACAGGGTCAGTCATGCGGTAGTCGTTCTGTAGCGCCCTAAAAACTGGCGAACTCGCTCACTCTCTGAATTCGTGAAGAACTTTTCCGGTGCAGCTCGTTCAATGATCTGTCCTTTTTCAATGAAGACGACTTCATTTGATACGGCGCGAGCGAACTCCATTTCATGAGTGACGATGACCATGGTGAAACCGTCCTCGGCCAGCGAGCGCATCACTGCAAGGACTTCACCGACTAGCTCCGGATCGAGAGCAGAGGTCGGCTCATCGAACAGAATGACTTCAGGGTTCATCGCCAGGGCTCTGGCAATGGCTACGCGTTGTCGTTGCCCTCCCGACAAAGACCAGGGGTAAGCATCGTGTTTATGAGAAAGGCCTACCTTTTCCAGCAGTGCAACGGCGTGATCGTTGGCATCCTTTCGGCTTACGCCCATGACATGAATAGGGGCTTCGGTCACGTTCTGGAGCACCGTGAGATGCGGCCAGAGATTGAAACTCTGGAACACCATGGCGGTTCGAGCGCGCATGGCAGAAAGCTCGCGGTTTGACATGGGTTTAACCCCACCGCTCTTGACACCCATGCGATCCCCGCCGATGTAGATCTCACCGTCGTCAGGCACTTCCAGCCAGTTGATGCAGCGCAGCATCGTGGATTTACCTGAGCCTGATGAGCCCAAAACGCTGACGGTCTGTCCTCGTTCAACCTTGAGGTTGATTCCGCGAAGAACCTCGATACCGGCGAAGTGCTTATGGAGGTCACGTATTTCAACGACTGGAGCTGACTTATTCATGTACCAATCCTCTTTTCTGCGCCCGCCGGCCAAGGCGACGTAATAACGCCTCTACACACAATGTGATGGACCAATAGAGAACAATCACAAATATGAAAGGTGGTAGCGGAACGAAATATTTAGCTTGAACAGCAGATGCCGCAGCCGTGAGATCCATCAGGGTAATGATCGATAAAAAGGCGGAGTCCTTCAGCAGGCAGACTAATTGGTTGCCAAACAGCGGTCCTGAACGCATCACCATTTGCGGTAGCAAGATTCGCCAATACATCTTGGAGTTGATGAAGCCATGAGCATAGGCAGCTTCTGCCTGCCCGGAGGGCAACGAAGTTCTCGCAGCACGGAGAATCTCGGCGAAATAAGCACCGTGATAAGTAATCAACGCAATGAACCCGGCCGACCAAACATCCATGCGAATGCCAACGTTAGGAAGACCGTAATAAAGCAGATATAGAAAAATCAGGAACGGCAGCATCCGCATGAGATCCAATCCCCCACGTACAAGCCGTCTGGGAATATTGTCCCGCCCCTCTAACAGGAAGGCGATAAAACAGGCCAACAAAAATGAAAACACCGCCGATACGCAAAAAAGTATGAGGGTGTTCTGGAGGCCAATCGAGAACACATACAGGTTGTCCCACAGCATTTTAATTCCGTTCATGGGATCCCCTACATGGCCAGGCGCTTGGCGCGCGAATCTGCGATCCGCTGGAAGCGAACAAGGCCACCAATGATCAAAATATAAAGAAGGCCTGCCGCAAGGATGGGCGGAAGCGGATCGTAGGTAACAGCAGCAATTCGGTTGGTGACACGGGTTAAATCCACAATGCCAATCATTGCTATCGCCGGACTGCTTTTGACCAGGAGAGACATTTCATTCACCAGCCCGGGAAGACTTGTCGTCAACATCTGCGGAAGCATGATGCGTCGCAGGGTCAATCCCGTGGTCATGCCCGCTGCTTTTGCCGCCTCCAGTTGTTCGCGCGAAAAGCTGGTCAGGGCGCTACGCCAGATCTCGGCGTTAAATGCGGTGGTATTGATAGTCATCGCCGCAATGGCAACAACTCGCGCATCGACTTCCCAGCCAACCGAAGGTGCTATTACAAACAGAAATAGAACCAGGGTGACCATCGGTGTAGCCCTGATCAAGCTGACATACACAGCGAGAGCCTGACTGACTACGGGGATTTTTGCTGCACGCAACATCGCAACAACCAGCCCCAGAATGATGCCGAATACTATTGATACGCCGGAAACCCAAATGGTCGTCCAGCCAGCATAAAGTAGAGTGATCCAGTCACTGCTATCCATTGAATACGTCCTTCGAACAAGTCCTTTGACTCTTTGCTATCTACCGAGTCAAAAGAATAAGTTGCCGACCTGACCATCGTTGACAACACTTTTTGCCAACGATGGAGGCGCTCAGGTTATTTCGCTGTCAGCTGTGTGAATTGTTCCCCGGATGTAATGGGATCGTGCGGCAAATTGTCGAATGATTGCCCGAGCCATTTCTTCTGCAGCTCAGCGAGCTTGCCAGTTTCGCGCAAGTGGTTGACAAAACCACTCAGATAATCGAGTAGTTCCTTGTTGCCCTTGGCCACTGGCCAAGCGATATAGCCCATACTTGAAGTAGCCTCGCCAACGGCAAATACCTTTGGTCGCTCTTTTACCAGCATGTTGGCAGGGACGATCGAATTGACGACGTAGTCCAGCCGATGATTGGCCAAGTCGGCATACGCCTCCGGGTAAGATTGATATTGAACTATCTTGCCTATCGCTCCGCCGGAGGCTTTCAGTTTTGCATCCAGTTGCGTCAATCGTGCCAGTTGGGCACCACCGGCCTGTACACCAACGGTCATCCCCGAAAGACTTGAAATATTCTTGATGCGGTCGTCGTCTGCCCGTTTTATGTAATACGAGACCTCGGGGGCAACCGGTGCAACGAAGTCAAACGCTCCCAACCGCTCCTCAGTAACGCCAGCACCCGTGATTGCTGCGTCGTATTTACCGGATGTGACACCGGCCAGCAGGCCGGTCCAAGGCATAATGTCTTGGTTTACCTTGAATTGTGCGTACTTGCGCAGCTCCGCGATAACGTCCTTGTGAAAGCCGTCCGACTCACCATCCTTGATAAACTCAAAGGGATAATAGCTGTCTTCAGTTGCAACATTGAGTGTGCCGCGACTTTTGATCTCTGCCAGGCTGGCCGCATTAGCCATGCTGGTAATACCAAGGGTAGTGCTGAGGATAATACTCGCCGCGCTAATTGCGAGAAGACGACTCGCTTTGAACATGAGACTTCGGTCTGTGCGCTTTTCTTGAACGATATGCATCGTGAAACTCCCATTGGATAGGTGGCGGGGCAGTACCAAACTAAAAGCTGCGATTGCTGTTGGGATAGCTTTGATCATGCTTTCTCCGCTCTTATTGTTTTTTGCAGTTGAAGGCGCAGCCCTTGCCTGACAGGCAGGTGGGATAGAAGGATGCTAATGCGTCGGGTGCGCACGATTGCTCGAAAATCGAGTCGTCAAATGCATCATCGTTGCGTTTTCAGTATTTTGTTGCGCAGGTTGGGGGAGAAGGTGCAAGAGTGGAGGGGCTTTACGCAACGAATGAGCGTTCAGTGCGCTTTTCTGCTGTAATGGGTTCGCCCAAGCGAAGGAGACTCAAGATGCAACTTGATGCCTATGACCGAAAAATCCTCAGCTTCCTTCAAGAGAACAACCGGATTTCCCAGCGCGAATTGGCAGAAGGCGTGAACCTGTCTCCCTCTGCAGTCAATAGAAGAATCGCAGCATTGGAAGCTGCAGGTGTAATAAAACACAACGTCAGTATTGTGGACCCTGCTGCTGTCGGGCGCCCCATCACCGTTATTGTCGAAGTCAAGCTCGAGAATGAGCGACTTGACTTGCTGGATGAGATAAAAAAGCGCTTTGTTAGTTGCCCACAAGTGCAACAGGTTTATTACGTGACGGGCGACTTTGATTTTTTGTTGGTGTTGAATGTCAAGGATATGACTGAGTATGAGCAACTCACTCGTGAGCTTTTCTTTTTTGGGAATATCAAGCAGTTCAAGACATTCGTGGCGATGCAGAACAATAAGAGAACTTTCGCGATTCCCATGGATGCCGAGTGAAATGCAGATCCGTGCAGGCCGGCAGCGCGGACTTGTCCCGCGCCACCGGTTCAGCGCCCCTCTAGAGGTGAACCTGCAACTGAGGTCCTGTCACCGTCCTTCCACAGGCCAGGTGTCGGACAGGCGATAGCCCGCGGGGAAGGGGTCCGACGGATCGAGGGTATGTTGATGCGTTCCGGTAATCCAGGCTTGTCCGGAGATCAGAGCTGGCTCTTCAGCGCGTGAGTCGCCTGGGTTATGTTCGCGGTCATTGATGTTGACATAGGCATGCTGTGAACCCTGATTGATATCCGTGGTGTAGAGCTTGATAAGCTCTCCGCGGGGGATGCCAGTCTCCAGCAGCAATTCAATCATTAGCCAATTACGCAACTGCAGTCGTTCCGGGAACGGATTTTCCACAGCGCTGGGGCGAATTAATGTGCGAATGATCTGGAGTTGCGTATCTGTCAGGCTGCGGTAACGAGTGCGGTCCGGTCGAACATTGATGATATGGCTCTCAAAACGCCGCTCAATGACATCGGCGACATCTGCACATACCACCTCAATGTTAGCCAGGGTGGCTGAGTTCTGACGGGCGCGCGGGATGTACCGGCTGACACACCAGGACAGGTACTGCTTCAGCAACTGCAGATATTGGTCACGGCTACGCGGGTCGATCTGCAGAAAAGGTGCCGTTGCAGCCGTGCCAATTTGACCTGAAGAGAACCGGCACTGAATCAGCTTCATCGGCAGCCACCTCAATCTATGACTCGCCATGAACACGAAGGACATGGCCCGTTGACAGAGTGGACGTCAGAAGCAGGTTTGTCGAATCAAGGTCTTACGACGCTCATGAACATTTCTAACATAGCCCGCCGTTTAACATAATATACATTATGCGAACCGCCATATACGGGCCTGAGGGGCTCTGGTGATGTCGAGATTTGTGAGGAACATCTAAAAATTAGAAAAATGCATTTAAAAACTATAATCCTCTACAAATCAACAAGATGGCCTACACCACATTCAGGGTTCGTTAATTTTCCCGGCGGTAGCTTAGCGCCCACAGATTTAGAGCTTCCATCGATTTCATTTGATGTTTACCACTGGACGCGTCTAAATCAACTGTCTTCGATCCAACGGCAGACAATTGAGCGCCAACATTTAAAAATTAGACAGAGTCGCCAGTCGACATTTAAAAATTATAGTGGACTACAGCTCGCATAACGGCTCTAGCACGGCAGTTTCAGCGGTCACCCATCCACGCAGCGGCCTACGTAAATCCTGGACTTTCACCAAGGCTAGAAAGGCTCAGATTTTTACAAGGGTCTTTTTGGTATCAGCTTGTTCGTTTACGGCATTGCTTACGCCACAGGTCCACCTGCATGCACGTCGCTGTGTGAAATCTGCGGCGTTCAGCGTGGAGTTGGTGCGCAGATTTCAAGGGCTGCCATGCGTGCTAAAGACAAACGCAGGCTGATTTATATGCAGATATTGCAGGTTAGGCGGTGCCACCTTGCGATTGAAGCCTGTGGAGCTTTCCTCCCACCAATACCCTGGGAGCTCGCCAGAATTTGGCTGGATGAAAAGCTCAGTAAAATGCTCGTCTGGTACCGTTGTTAACTACAATTTTGACTTGTTAACTACGGTGGTTAACAAGTCAAAAAACAAGTTTACAGAGTAATACTGAACCTGCGTGTTAGCCCTTGATTCTCCTGGCGCGCCTGGGAATTCAAAGCTCCGTAATGCTGTTCGAACTCCGGGGTTTGCCAGTCGAAATGTATACCCCTATTATCACTGGCGTCTCACTGTCAACAGCGACCGTAATCATCAGATTCGGTTAGGTTGGAGATCATCAGAACGCCATGAAGCGTCACGTCTGACGAGTGATTTGTGCTATTGAGGATAGTCTATGCACTACGAACCGCCTGAGGTACCTTAACAGTTTTCATATGGAGAATATCAGCCAACTCAACTAAACGGCTATTTAGTTGAGTTAATCCCAAGTGTTCTATGACCAAGGGACTGGTGCCACCTCGTTCGAGCAGGCTGCGGACACTCCGCATTTGCGCTGACAGAGAACGGAAATGCTAAGCACACGCCAAAACCATTGCTAGCTGCTCGGCATGAGGCCGAAGCGCCTCGTCTGGCTGGTTTCGCTATTAGTATCGAGTACCGACTCCTGTCGCTCAGCCTAAGCAAAGGTGAAAACATGAGCCCGTTAGCAGCATCGCCAGCGACACTTTCTCGCATTTTTAACGAGACAAAACTACCCCTGTAGCGCCTCGCGCTGTCGACCATCTCAAACGTCACCTATCGCCGACGGCGGTCTCATGATGATGGGTGTCTGCCCTCCTCCTTCAACCGAATTTTCACCTTTGGGAATTGACGGAAATTCAGAGCCTTTTATGCCTATGACTATGGCGACGGTGGTAGCGCCATTTATGTCGCCAACTCTTACTACTCTGACTTCAACCTGAAAGATGAGCAGTCCTGGCAAGGGAAACAAGAAAGGCGAATTGCGCGGCGATTGGCAAAAACGCTTGGCGCAATCACGCTGAACCAAGGTTATTGACGATGGCTACCTATTGAGTGATCGATGTTCCAGATAGCGCCCACCGATACTTACGATTAGGTACAGAAGCAACATACCTCCTGCGATACCAAGAGTCGCCGGCGCTCCAAATCGTGCCGCGACCAACCCCGCCAGCATCCCGCCTATAGCCTCAAATCCGAATCGCATGGCGATATAGAATGCGACTACGCGACCACGTAGCGAGCTTGGTGCGCCGCTTTGCAACTGCATATTTGTGCTCACGTTGCTCACCGTGATGCCGAAGCCAAGCAGCACCAATCCAAATAATGCCATCGGCAAGCTTCCGGCGAGGAACACTCCCAGCAGCGCGAAGCCGCAGACAAGCGCTCCGCCATCGGTGAAATATCGCAAACGAGACAGCGATCCACTGAAGGCTAAAATCAGGGTTGCCACGAAAGCACCAGCACCGGCGGCACCCCATACACGGCGGCCTCGGTGGCCCAGATGGTCTTGCCATCGATGCAGATAGCAATCTCTACATTGCCCATACCGGTTTCGGCTCAATCTGGAAACTATCAAAAGTCGCAGAGCCTCTGCAGCGCATCGTCTCCTGTGCCGGCATCAGCAATACCAACCTGGCGTTC
Source organism: Pseudomonas sp. WT-JTC (assembly GCF_056711565.1). Taxonomy (NCBI): domain Bacteria; kingdom Pseudomonadati; phylum Pseudomonadota; class Gammaproteobacteria; order Pseudomonadales; family Pseudomonadaceae; genus Pseudomonas; species Pseudomonas sp. WT-JTC. The sequence continues at coordinate 3,221,217 of NZ_CM160042.1, read as the reverse complement.
GGTGGCGAGGATGGTCGGTATCGGCATTTGGCTCCCGCAAATCATCAAAAGCCTCGGTATCGCCAGCGGCATGGTAGGACTGGTCGTGGCCCTCCCCTATCTGCTAGGTGCGATTGCCATGACTCTATGGGCTCGCTTGGCCAATCAAAGCCGACTACGCTTACCTTATGTTGTGGGCGCTTTGTCGATGGCTGCTGCGGGGCTTGTCGCTGCGGCATTAATTGAGCATCCAGTTTTGAAGATTGCCTGCCTCTGTTTAACTGTCGCAAGCATCCTTTCCTTCCAAGCGACGTTCTGGGCAATCCCATCAACCTTCCTCACTGGTCGCGCCGCTGCTGTTGGGCTTGCAATGATTGTATCAATCGGCAATCTCGGCGGATTTACGGGCCCCTTCATGATTGGCCTGATCAAAGATGCCACCCATAGCTACTCGATGCCTTTCTTCGCGGTGGCGGCAATACTTTTGGTTGGGACATGCTTGATGGTGTGGCTGGGAGATCCCGCTCGACTAAAGCCAGAGAATCACCAAGTAGCCACTAGCACTGCCTAATTGGGTCAATACCAGTAGCCCGCCATTTGCTGGATGGGTAATAAAAAGAGCCCGCGCCTAGGGCCGCCACTCGCTTTGTGTGAGGAGATACCGCGATGACGACGCTCAACTCCGGGGCCCAGCCCCAGAACCGCACGCCACAATCCATAGGCTTTCTGCTGCTGGATAATTTCACATTGATTTCCCTGGCCTCGGCGGTCGAACCGCTGCGTATGGCCAACCAGCTATCGGGTCGTGAGCTGTATCGCTGGTCTACCCTGACCGTAGATGGCGGTCAGGTGTGGGCCAGTGACGGCCTGCAAATCCCCCCCGACGCCGCCATGCACAAGGCCCCGACCCTGGACACTGTGATCGTTTGCGGTGGCATCGCTATTCAACGCACCGTTACCCGTGAGCACATTACTTGGCTGCAGAGCCAGGCGCGTCAGTCCAAGCGCCTCGGCGCGGTGTGCACCGGCAGTTGGGCATTGGCCAGCGCCGGCTTGCTTGATGGATTCGATTGCAGCGTGCACTGGGAATGTCTGGCCGCCATGCAGGAAGCCTTCCCGCGAGTGAACATGAGCACCCGGCTGTTCACCCTCGATCGCAACCGCTTCACCAGCTCCGGCGGCACCGCGCCGCTGGATATGATGCTGCACCTGATCAGTCGCGATCACGGTCGTGAACTGTCGGCGGCGATCTCGGAAATGTTCGTCTACGAGCGCATCCGCAACGAACAAGATCATCAGCGCGTGCCACTCAAGCACATGCTCGGCACCAACCAGCCGAAGCTGCAGGAAATCGTCGCACTGATGGAAGCCAACCTGGAAGAACCGATTGATCTGGATGAGCTGGCCGTCTACGTTTCGGTGTCGCGCCGTCAACTCGAGCGCCTGTTCCAGAAGTACCTGCACTGCTCGCCATCGCGGTACTACTTGAAACTACGCCTGGTTCGTGCACGGCAACTGCTTAAGCAAACGCCGATGTCGATCATCGAAGTGGCGTCTATCTGTGGCTTCGTATCTACACCACACTTTTCCAAGTGCTACCGCGAATACTTCGGTACTCCGCCACGCGACGAGCGCGTTAGCTCCAACACCGCGAAACACGTCGCGATGATTCCGTTGCCGCAAACCCTGGTGCTGTCACCGTTGTCCAGGGCGTTGTCGACGCTCAACGACGCCCGCGACGAATCAACCTTTGCCAGCGTCCGTCTTTAGGTTTTGCATCATGCTGAGCCGAAAACTTATTTTCTTCCCAAAATGCGGAGCGTTGAAGGGTGATGCATCTATAAAACCACTACAGCCGGTCGCACCTAATGTAATAGCTAGCTGGCTTCAAACCTGTGCCTGAGGACAGACTTAAGACAGGATTCGTAGTCGAATTCCAGGCTGCGCTGGCAATGGAATTGGAGCCGTGAGATTCGATGAGCAAGGATAGAGAAGGCGGGGAAGGCCGGAGCTTGCTCGACAAGATCAAGGCAGGCGAGCCATTGATGGAGCTTGCGGTGCAGGCGTTACACCGCTACCACGAGGCACAAGAAACGCAGTCTGTGAAGGAAGTGGAGAAGCTACGCCTCGAAGCGGAGGCGTTGTTCGCGGCTGTTCACGAGTATCAACGCCAAGCCCTCGGCGGGCCTAAACCTCAGTTGCATTGAGCGAAATCCCGGAGAGCAATCAAGGCAGTATTCGACACGGCCCCAATCGGCGCCGGAATATCGCTGACTTGGCCAACTTTACCTCCCTCCTCCGCCACCCTGCCGACCGTCCACGATCCTCAACCTTTAATGTCGTGACGCCGTCCTACAGCCCGGTAACGTGTCGCGTATCGACATGATCTAGAAGCACCGCTTTGATACCATTTCATGATGTTCTCTTCCCATCAGGGAAACAGGGAGACCATAGACCCCCGGCAGGGCCAACCTCCGGGGTTTTGCTTTTCTTTCCCCCTCCCCGCGTCATAGTCTTAACTGCGGTTCAGCTCTTCGACCAACACCTTGTTAAAACTGGCCGGGTCTGCCATCTGTGGTACATGGCCTTTGCCTGCAAACTCGATCAACCTCGCTCCCGGAATCAACTTGGCTGCCTACTTCCCAAGGACACGGTAGTAACCGATCTTCGCCTTGATATCAGGCGGGGCAATGAAGCAGTACTCCGCATAAAAAAGGGCCGTAACCGTTCGGGTACCTGTCGCGAACAGGACAGACTTTGCGCTCCCGGCTAGGACGTGACGGTCAGCGTGCGCTGTCGATGATTTGGCCACCGTCTGGTGTCAGGCTGTACCCCGTCAGAAATTGTGCATCCTTGCTGGCGAGGAACAGCACGACCGGCGCAATGTCCTCTTCGGGTGATCCATAACGGCCAAGTGCGTTAGTGGGTGCAGGCACATCGGCTGCTGCCCCCCAAGTGTCAGCGACCGGCATGACATTGTTTACCGTGATCTTGTCAGCGCCCCACTCCCTTGCCGCCGAGCGGGTCAAGGCACGTACCGCCTCCTTCGCCATGTTGTATGGGGCATAACCCTGCAGGCCGATGACACCGGCCAACGATGCAAAGTTGATGACCCTACCCTCCCCGCTGGCCTTGAGGTGGGGGTAGCAGGCTTGCATCGTCCGTAGATAGGCAATCGGCCCCATCTCTAGATTGCGTTGCAATTGCTCAGCCGACAGATCGAGAACCGATGAAAAGACGGCTGAGGGGTCGAAGGCATTGTTCACAAGAATGTCGATCCGGCCAAATTCAACCACGACCTTTTCCACGGCAGCTTTGATCTGATCCGGATCGGCGACATCACAGACTATGCCGAGGGCGATGCCGCCCGCTGCCTGGATCTCAGCGACGACACCAGCAACATTTTCAGCCGTCCGTGAAACGACCGCCACTTTCGCACCGTCTCTTGCAAAAAGCTTGGCAGTAGCGCGGCCGATACCACGGCCGGCTCCAGTGACGATGGCTACTTTCCCATTGAGTCGGGACATTTTCATCTCCAGTTATCTAGGGGTTACTTGATGTGCCGTTATTACTTGCCCGTAGGGTGACGACACGTCACGAGCAGCGTTTTGGGTGAGGAAAGAAGCGACCAGCAACACCAGGCAAATAGCCGCCGGCAGGGCACCACGAGGCTTGCGGACATTGATGTGTGCTAATGCCGAGAGCAGCAGGTGATAAAGCATGCCGGCGTAAGCGAGGTCGCTAAGCGGCACGTTGATGCGCAACAGAATGGCGGCCACCGCCAGGATCTTCACTGCAATGAGGATCGGCACGAGATAGGCGGGATAGCCGAGGTCGGCGAATGCTTGACGAACCCAGTCTCTTTTAACCAGGTACATCGTTGCCGAGGCCAGATACAACAACGACAGCAATGTTGTACTGATCCAATAAATATAGATTTCGATCATGGAGTTTTCCTAAGCAAGCGTTAATGCGTCGACTTAGGTCAAAGATGTCGCCTAATATGAAAAGCTACAAGTAGGATGAAAAAGTGGTGCTTAGTATGGAAAACCAGACTAATGGTGACGATCAAATCAACATGCACGAGGAAATGCGCCGTGCATTTGCGCTCCTCTCAGGCAAGTGGAAGCTGGAAATCATGTGGCTGTTGAACCAGCGAGTTTATCGTTTCGGAGAACTACGCAAAGCGATTAACGGCATCACCCAACACATGCTGACGGCACAACTTCGTGAGCTCGAAAACGATGGCCTGGTATCGCGAACAGTGTTCGCGGAAGTGCCCCCGCGCGTGGAATATGAGATGACGGCAAAGGCCCGTGCGCTCGGGCCGACGATGGAGGCACTCGCGTTATGGTGGAGCGAGTACGGGAAAAGCGTGCCAGTGAAACCGAACGCGCGCGGCCGCAAACCTAAAGCGGTTAAGCATTGAATGGTGTCACCCAATTAACCGTCAAAACGCTCCCAAACAAGTAAGTGTTTTGCTTTCCTGTGGTCTCTTAACGAATGGCAGCTTTGTGGCGACAGATAGCGCTCTGCCAAAATTGACCTCGTACCTGCCAGCCGAGAGTTAGTAGCCCTTAGACCGATCAACCACGTTCAAAATTGGCAGCCCTTCACGCTCTCTCCGGAGGTTCTCAACTATCACCGCCACACCGCCTTCAATCTGCACATCACTAGCGACATGAGGGGTCAAGAGGATTCGTGGGTGTTTCCAGAACGGGCTTTGTGGCGATGGAGACTCTTGTACCAACACATCCAGCACGGCACCTCCCACTTGACCTGCATTCAACGCATCAAGCAGATCCTGCTCAATTACGTGGGCGCCACGCCCTACGTTGATGAATCCAGCGCCATGAGGCAGACAACGAAATCTCGCCGCATTGAGGATTCCATTTGTTTCGGGGGTCAATGGCAGCATGTTCACCAGGATGTCGCATTGCCCCAAGAAGTGTTCCAGTTGCTCCAGACCGACGTAACAGCGCCCACCAGGAACATTCTTCAATGAACGATTCCAACCACTGAGCTTAAACCCCAATGGTTGAAGTCGATCCAGTGCGGCTCGCCCTAGATTACCAACCCCCATTACACCAACTCGCCGCTGTGAAGCATGCACTATCGGCCGTGGTTGCCAACGACCACTCCGTTGATCCTCTTGGTAGGTGAGGATGTCTCGATGTAAGGCAAGAACACTGAGCAGAACGTACTCGGCCATGATGTCTGCCATTGAGAGATCCACCAGCCGAACGAGCGACACCTGATCAGGTAGTTGAGCCAAATCGAACTGATCTACTCCAGCCCCGGCAGCGTAAAGGACTCGAAGATTACGAAACTGCTCTGCAAGGTCAGCTAGAGGCTCCCAAGCCAGGATGTAGAGCACCTCTGCCGGGTTGCCGATATCAGGCCACTGGCGGAACTCTAGCTCAGGGGCGAGCGTTGATAGGTAATCTCGCCACTCTCCCGCAGCGGCTGGGTCTGCCAAGTATAGGATGCACATAAAAAGCTCCTTGTTCGCAACAGAAAACCCCAGCAGCCTTCGGAAAGTGCAATGTCAGATAGGGTATGACGGACGTCGATGTTAAAGCTTGCCCTACTCAGTTGAACCGACAGATTACGCCCTTCTTTTGGCTCGCTACGACACGACAATCTATCAAGGCCGCTATGCATTTGAGGCGAAAAAAAGGCCGATCATTTAAGAAAGACGCTCCTTAAGAGTTCAGTTATGGTTGCACCAACAGGCACAAGCAGAACCACCTCAGCTTTGCCATAACAATGCCCCCGCAGATCGCGGTACACCGATATGTGCCCGCAGACATCGTGCAGCTGACTGGCAACCTGAGAAAGGAATACAACATGCTTTATTTTCAGGAAATGCTTGGCATTGCGGTGTTTTCCATCACCGGTGTGCTTGCTATCAAAAAAGCCGATGTCGATTTTTTCGGTGCGATGGTGCTGGGCATCATCACCGCTATTGGCGGCGGCACCCTGCGCGACCTGCTGCTGGATCTGCCGATCTTCTGGATTGCCGACTTCAATTACATCTGGGCCGCATTGTTTGCTGCGCTGCTGGCGTTTTTCCTGACCCAACGACTGCAACGACGTTATCGCCTGTTGCTCTACCTCGACGGCCTGGCGGCTGCCCTGTTCGCACTGGCTGCTACCGAGAAGGTACTGGCGTTACACCTCGCCGCGCCGTTGGCAGTAATGATGGGCGTGCTGACCAGCATTGGCGGTGGCATAGCGCGCGATGTCCTGGCCGGGAGAGTTTCACTGCTGATGTCCCGTGACATATATGCCACGCCACTATTGCTGGGATGCACCCTCTATGTGCTGTTGCGCGACCTATTCCCGTCGGTCTGGATCGCCGGTTGGATTGCCTTTATCTTCACCTTCGGCCTGAGGTTTTTCGCCATTTACAAGCACCTTCAAATGCCAGCAATTTTCTCAACCAAACAAGGATGAGTCACAACGATGTCCCGACTCTCACCGATGAGTTACTCGAATCCGACATCGATTTGCCAATCGCAACTGGCCAGGAATGCCGGCACATGGATTCGTTACTTTAGGAAATATTCAGCTCCTAAAACCACGAATTAGTTCCGCGACTCGTTCTTCGTCGTGGTCACCAATGGCGTCAACCAACGCAGACTGCCATTCCAAACAGCGAGCCATCTGTGCATCCGAATCGCGAAGACGTACAGCGAGCAAATCCATTCGGGCTTGATCCAGCAGCAATCGACTGAAGCTGGCTTCTAGATAGGGGCTAGCCGCCATCTCGCCCAGAATTTCATGAAACCGATGATTCTCCAGAACCATCTGTTGAACTTGCTGCGCTTCACTCGCTGCTCTATATCGCTCATGCGCAGCTTTTAGTTCGATGAGTTGGAACGACTTGAACCCCTGCACTGCAAGTCTTCCAATCGCGGTGAAAATCATAGGAGCAACCAGAAGGAAGCTTCGACGTATTTCATGGCCCATTGGACTGACCCTGGCGCCATGATTCGCTCGATTTTCTACGTACCCTTCCCCTGCCAAGCGGCGAAGCGTGTCCCTTACCGGAGTGCGAGACAGCCCGTATTGGGTGCTGACCGCAACTTCATCCAGCATCTGATCAGGCTGTAGATCCATCGTTAGAATCTGTTGTTTTAGCTCCTCGTAGAGCCTGACCTTGTTGTCCTTCACCTCACCTCCGGAGCCCATCAGTTTGTCCAAGCTGTCTGCTTGAAAGCTCGGAACATATAACGCCTACCAGCGTATCAGTCACGTCACAGTCTGAGCGCAGTCATCGCACGAACATGACAAGAACTCCGACCTTCAAAATTCCATTCGTGTTTCTCGGGAAGGGGCATACCCAAAATAAGCCGTATAGCATTTGCTGAAATGGCTCGGGGAGACGAATCCACAGGCCACCGCGACCTGAACTATGGTGAGCCTCGAATGCTGCAGCAATCGGCGTGCTTCAGTTACCCGAAGCTCCAGGTAATAGCGTAACGGTGTGGTACCCAACTGAGCTCTGAACAACCGTTCGATCTGACGCCTGGACAGTTTGACCCAACCTGACATCTGCTCCAGATCCAATGGTTCTTCGAGATTCGCTTCCATCAGTTTGACGATCTCTCTCAAAGGCGCCGCCATCTTGATGTGGAGTGTTGGATTCAGGCGTCGGTATCGTGAGGCATCAAATGCCAGGATGTCCGAAATGCCATCCACAAGGCTTGCGCCATGCGACTGACCAATCCAATCCAAGACCATATGGAACGCACCACTCGGGCTTGCAGCTGTATAGCGATCGCGATCAACCATAAAGCTCTCGCTCGTTACCTGACTGTGCTGGGCAGTCTCTGCCAGTGCTGGCCGATGTTCCGGGTGAATGGCGCATCGGTAAGCATCCAGCAAACCAGCCTGTCCCAAGAACCAAGCTCCATTCCATAGGCCAGCTAATGCTACTCCCTTCTCGGCGGCTTTCTTGAGCAGGACGCGTAACTGAGCATCAGCGCGTAGTGGTGTCCGTAGACCGCCACAAACAATCAACAACTTCAGTTCGCTCAGTGGATAGGATGAAAGATCTTGATCCGGACGGATGATGATGCCCAAGTCGCTCTTAACTTCCTGGCCATCAAGCGTAAACGTGCAGGTACTGTAAAGCTCAGGCCGCAACAAATTCGCGGTTACGAGCGCGTCCAATGCATTGGTAAACGATGGGAGAGAAAAGTGATCAAGCAGGATAAAGCCCACCCCTGAACGGGAAACCGTCGTAGGCTTCTCGTCTTTGAGATAGCGGAGATTTTTCCCTTTGATTGTTCCACAAAAACTTCGCTGCTCTATCACTTCAAGCCACCTTTTCTTAGAAGCTAAAACGATAAAATCGAGCCGCAAAAAAATCGGCCGCCACCGCTAGCACCACAACCTGTACGAACCTGGTCATGGGCCTGAACGGCCACTCAGATCAACCAAACACGAAGATCGCCCCAACCAAAGCGGTTGAGGCGATCTTCAAATCGGTCGAGTAATCTGAATCAGGACGCATCGATCCAGATGGTTTTCAACTCGGTGTACTGGTCATGGGCCCAAATGGACTTGTCCCGACCACCGAAGCCAGACTCCTTGTAACCGCCGAAAGGAGTAGAAGCATCGCCTTCACCGAAGCAGTTCACGGTGACGATACCGGCGCGAATACCACGCGAGAGCTTCAATGCATTGCGCAGGTTTCCAGTGTACGCGGACGCCGCTAATCCATAAGCAGTGTCGTTAGCCAGCTCGATCGCTTCGTCTACTGTTTTGAACGTCGTTACGCTCAGGACGGGGCCGAAAATTTCTTCTTGGAACAACCGGCTATCACGGCCTACTCCATCAACGATGGTAGGCTCGACAAAGATATTTTGTGCAGTATTCCCTCCCACCAACACATCAAGCTTTTCGTCTTTGGCATGCTCGATGAAGGAGCGCACTTTTTCAAAGTGAGCTGTGCTGACCATCGACCCGAGACGATTTTCAGGGTCAAGCGGATCACCCATTTGCCAATCACGCAGATGCACCTGAATACGTTTCAAAAGATCGTCTTTGATGTCGGTATGAACGATCAAACGAGAGGAGGCAGAGCAGTTTTCGCCCATGTTCCAGAAAGCGCCATTCACCACGTGCTGCGCGACGAGATCAATGTCTTCGACATCGTCCATCACAACTGCAGGATTTTTGCCTCCGCACTCCAGAACGATGCGCTTCAGGTTTGACTCACTGGAGTATTTGAGAAACAGCCGACCAGTGTCAGTAGAGCCTGTGAAGCTGACCATTGCGACATCCGTGTGGCGGCCTAAGGGCTCACCCGCATCTTTGCCACTACCAGGCACTACGCTGAATACGCCCGCAGGAATACCTGCCAGATAAGCCAATTCAGCAACGCGCAACGTGCTCAACGTAGTTTCCTTCGCTGGCTTAACAACGATCGAACAACCTGCGGCCAGGGACGGGCCAATTTTCCAGGCAAGCATCAGAAGCGGGAAGTTCCACGGCAAAACGAGACCGACGACTCCAATAGGCTCACGCACCACCATCGTGACCGCTCCCGAACCTACTGGCGCGGTCGCATCGTAGATTTTGTCGATCAGCTCGGCATGCCAACGCAGCGTATGAATCGTCTCGGGAATATCGATGTTCTGACATTCACGAATAGGCTTGCCGCTATCCAGGCTTTCGAGCAGCGCCAATTCGTGCGAGTTGTCTTCGAGCAGTTGAGCAAAACGCAGCAACACAGATTTGCGTGCCGAAGGAGAGAGCGAATGCCAACGTGCGTCTTCAAACGCCTCTTTGGCCGCCGCAACGGCATCGTCTACATCCCGAGAATCACAAGCGGCAATCTCAGCTAGAACGTCACCAGTGGCCGGATTAATCGTGGTGAACGTTTTGCCCGATTGAGCATCACGAAACTTTCCGTTGATAAAGGCTTGATTGCGAAACTCAAGCTTACCTGCAAGTTCGCGATATGCCTCTTTACTAAGAAGGTCTGCCATCTCAAGCCTCCCCAACGATTTGGGCGACGTTGTGTTTGAGGGTTCGAATAACTTCTTTCAGCTCTTGCTTCTCGGACTCCTCCAAAGGCTGCAAAGGAGCCCGTACGCCACCGGCACGCAATCCACTCAGTTCACTGCCATGCTTGATGGATTGAACAAATTTCCCGCCTTCAAGGAAGTCCATCAGAGGAAGCATGGCCGACATGATGCGGCGGCCTTTGGCGAAGTCTTTTTCAATGACACAAGCTTCGTAGAGAGCGACGTGTTCGCGAGGAATGAAATTCGAACCGGCGCAAACCCAGCTGCGAGCACCCCAAGCAAAGAATTCCAAAGCTTGATCATCCCAGCCACACGAGATCTGGATGGACGGATGTGAATGAGCCAGGCGATGCAGACGATTCATCTCACCTGAGCTTTCCTTGATAGCGACGATATTTTTGCAGTGCGCAACAGCTTCGAAGAACTCGTCGCCCATGGCAACTCCCATCCGGGCTGGGTAGTTGTAAAGCATGATCGGCAGACCAGCAGCTTTATCTACAGCCAAGACATGGGTAGCGATCTCTTTTTGAGTGGGCAAAGCATATGGTGGAGAACCAACCAGGAGGGCATCAGCCTCAAGCTCCTTCGCCTTCTCAGCAAAGTAAACGGAGTCCTCGGTTCGAATACCACCGGTGCCCACAACCAGAGGCAGGCGACCTTTGAGGACATCTTTTGCACGCTGAGCAATCTCCACACGCTCGGCTGCAGTGTGAGCATAATACTCACCAGTCGATCCGCCGATAATAATACCGTGAACCTTGGATTCGACCAGATACTCAATAACCTCACCAAAGGCCGAAAAGTCAATTTGGCCATCCGAAGATAACGGAGTAATGGCAGGGGTATAAATGCCGTCAAAGTTCATAATGTTTCCTCCAGTGGTTTCCGAATTTCAAAACTGTTAATTCAGCGATGCAGCTTGTTGAAGGTTCAACGATCGAGTTTCAGGAGCAAGAATCCAGGACAACACCAGGCCGACCAAGGTAACTGCCGCAGCCACATACATAGTCTCGGCAATACCCAGCTTGCTTAATGAAATCGGAACCAGATAAGTCCCCGCTGCTGCACCGATTCGGGAAAGTGAAGTCCCTACACCGACAGCAAATGCTCGAATTTCCGTTGGAAACAGCTCGTTGGGATAAACCAAGGTGAGAACTTGAGCTCCTCCAATGAATAGGGCATAAACAATGAAAAAGAACAAAACCAGAGTGCTTGGCCCTGCATGACCGATAGCCAATCCAAGCAAGGCAAGCCCAGAACAAAGGAAGCTATAAATCAGGAGATTACGGCGACCTACCACATTTATTATCCTGGTTGAGATGATGCACCCAACCACAAAAAACAAAGTAATCGCGACAGAGCCTAAAGATGCCCAGTCTCCTTGAAGATTCAAAGCTGCCAACACCTTGGGTGCGAAAGCGTAAACGGCAAACAATGGAACTACAGAGCAAGTCCAAAAAATCACAACAAATAGCATTCGTTTACCGTATCCGGAATGGACAAGGTTGAAGATCGTAATTTTGTCACCGGTGGGTTGCTCCGGGAGGTTAGCCAAGGAAAAATCGTCGCCGTAAACCTTTTTGATAATTGCTTCAGCTTCTGCAGCACGGCCTTTGTTCAACAACCAACGTGGCGATTCTGGTGTGCCAATACGTACTAGAAACAACATGGCCCCAATGATTGACGCACTGGCCAATACTAGACGCCAAGCATCCGAGCCCCAAAACTTAAACATAATTTCGCCGACGATATAGGCCATCGCTGCGCCGGCAAACCAAAGAATTGTTAGCATCGCCAATCTCGGGCCGCGATACTTTTTTGGTAGAAACTCTACGAGTAGCGAGGTCGCAACAGGGTATTCAATGCCCACCGCCACGCCAAGCAACAATCTCAAGAAGAAGAGCACGATGGCCGACTCGACCCAATATTGAGCTAACGACGCTACGATGAATATAGTTGGCCCTACGAACAAAAGCCGCTTCCGGCCCATAACATCAGTGAGCCACCCACCCAAGAAACCGCCGAAAAATATTCCGATCAATGCAGAAGCGGCAATCATGCCTTCCCAAAAATCATCGAGGGCCAAGGACTTTGACATATGTATCAGCGCGACGCCGATGATACTGAGGACATATCCGTCTACAAAAGATCCACCCGCTGAACGAATCGTCAGCAGACGATGAAAGCCATTAAGTGGTACGTCCTCAATTGAAACACCAACGTTCTTCATTTCTTATCCTTATACTTGAAACATCGGACTGCATATTGCATTAACAAGTAGTATCCATCTGAATCATCGATTCAGAGCTTTCTGATTTAGCTTTCTCTGCCGGCGCGATATTGTCCCCATTTAAGGTTCATATTTACGCCCAACGAAAGAAAAGGTTCAGGCGGATTGCTGTTCGGCCCTGGCGCTTGTAGAAGAAAATCGATAAGACCACCACGATCGCCTGCCAGCCAATCTGCCAGTAGTTTCCCGGTTACCGTCCCACGGGTAACACCAAGTCCATTACAACCCAAAGCACCATAAACATTGGGTGCCAACTCGCCAAAGAAGCCATTATGGTTTCTTGACATAGCTAATGCCCCGCCCCACGTGTACTCGAAATTTACATTCGGCAGCATAGGAAAGCGTTTATCGAACGAGGCTTTATGGCGGCGTACAAATCGTTCGTTATACTTTTCGTTACTACGCCCATCCGGGTTAAAACTGAAACTATTTCGAATCAGTATCCGATTATCAGGAGTACGCCGAACCGTAGTTCCGAATGGATCTGCTGGAATTGCGCCCCAAAAAGGTTTTCCACCTAGACGAGCCTGCTCCTCTTCCGTCAGCTGTCGAGTGATGCTGCCATAGGTGTAAATTGGCAACATACGCCCTTGTAGAAAGCCAAAACGCATCCCGAAAGAGTTATTGGCCAAAATCAGCTTATCCGCAGTGATACTTCCGTTTGCATGTATCAATATTGTTTTGGCGCCGTATTCCACCTCCAGAATTGGAGTGCGCTCATACAGCGTAACGTTGGAAGGCAAACTGTCTGCCAGCCCCTTCACCAACGCTGATGGTTGGAGCAAAATTGCTCCTGGGGTGTACAGCGCCTTGCGATAAAAATGAGTTCCGAGATGATTTGGCAACTCTTTTTCATCAATCATTTCATAGGGTTGATCAAGCTTATCGAGTCCTCGTCTGTATGCTTCGAGCACTGCAATACCACGGTCTTCCACAGCTGCTTGATACTTACCACATGCCTTCATCTGGCAATCAATACTGTATTCGTCTACTAGGTCTCGCAAAATCGACTGACCAGCCAAATTGAGCTTTAGGGCAGTTCGGGCGAGCGCGATATCGCCAATATAGTCATCAGCTCCAATGTCATGGGGCAGATCAATTGCAAAACCAGCGTTTCGACCCGACGGCCCAAGGCCCACCTCTTGCGCCTCGACAAGCACCACTTCGTCATTTGGAAAATTCAGTGCAAGTTGGCGCGCGGCTGCCAGTCCAGTAAACCCGGCACCGATAATTACCCACCGAGCTGAGCGATGCCCCTGGTGCGCAGGTTTCGGCTGACGAGGTTGGCTCAAATGGAACCAACCACAGCTCTTATCATCAGCGGGTAACGAGGTAACTTTCATAGTGTTGAACCGTTTATTGTTGGATTGCCTGCCGTACCCAACACGAAGAAAACGCGTGGAATGGCGCCAAGTAAAAAACCTAAACGACGACAATACTGTGCCGCTCACATAACACCCAAATCGGCATCATGACGTTTAATATCGACAACAATAGCGACTACTTCGAGCGCTATAGATGTCAGTTAAAAATTAGCTGCAATGGCGTAACGCTCTGTGCTTCCATAGTCATTGGAATAGTAATTATCCCGAAACGTCATTGGAGGCAGGCCAAACAAATCTTTGAAGCGTTTGTAGAAATGCGGATAGCTTACGAAACCTGTTGCAAGCGCTACATCTGTCAATGATCGATTACTTTGGACAATCAGTTGCCTGGCGCGGGTCAATCTCAGTTCAAGATAATATCTATTTGGTGCGGCATTCAGGTAGCGAGCAAACCTTCTTTCAAGCTGTCGACGCGAAACACCAACATGACTCGCAATTTCCTCAATCTCCATGGGCTCTTCAATATGGCTTTCCATAAGAGTTAGCGCCATATCAAGCGGCCTAGGAATGCTTCTTGGTAAAATGCTCGTGCACGGGTCTGCTTCGCTAAGCTGAACTTGCTTTGACTGATGCACGCGTTTTATTTCATTAACCAGATCAGCGTCACTACTACAGCCCAGTTCCTGCATGATTGACAGGGTCATATCTAGGGCGGATGAAGCCCCGGAGCAGGTTGCGCGACGACGTTCACATATGAAATCCGCATCAGATATTTTTACCCGTGGGAAATACTCATTCATCAAGGCGCAACTATCAGTGTGACAAGCAGAATTCTGGTCATCAAGCAGACCTGCATCTGCCAAATAAAACGCAGCATTCCAGACACCACCAACAATTCCTTTGCCTGAAGCCGCTTTTTTCAATGCTCGCCGAAGCAATGGATTAGAGGACAACCTTACTCTTTGGCCACCGACAACAATCACCGCATGGTGGTTGATTTTTTCAACCACCAACTTCTCCGACGAGAGCGGCACCCCGATGTCACTTTCGACCAACCCACCCTGAAGTGAATAAGTAGAAACCTTATATATCGTATTGCAGCTTATTAAATTACCAGTCGCCAGAGCATCCATCGCGGTTGAAAGCGTGGTCAGCGAAAAGTGATCCAGCACGATAAATGCTACCCGCACTACTTTTTCGTGACCAATTGAATCTGTAGTTTGTCGAAACCCAATATTTTGGAACTTCAACGTGCTTTGGAATGTATCCATCATTTGCCACCTGGTAACTTTTTGCGTGAAACAACCACATTCTTGCTAGAGAGCGGCTGGCCAAAACTCCAGCCGCATTCTTTGTTTCAGCTATTACTTCTTAGCTGCAGCTCTTGCATCCGCCAACCAGCCATCATATTCCGTTTGGTGAGCTTTGATCCACTCAGCTGCATGGCGTTTGATATCAGCAAGTGATTTTTCGCCATTTTGCATACGCAGGTTCTGAGCGCTTTCATCAGCAGTACCGATGCTGATTTCGGACAAGAATTTGCGAGCAACAGGGTTTTTCTCTGCAAACTCTTTATTCATGACCGCGTTGACAGTATCCACTGGGAAACCAAGATTTTTCCCTTGATAGAAAGTGTCTTTACTTTCCTTGCCATCAGGCAACGAGGTAAACGGGACTGGCAACCAAACTACGTCTTTCCCTTCAACAAGTACGCTTGCGATCCACTGAGGAACCCAAGTGAAATAAAGTACAGGTTTTCCTTGTTGATACCTGGTGATCGTATCCGCCATCAAGGCAAAGTAAGAGCCGCGGTTGTCGACCACTGTCGGCCCCAAACCGTAAGCCTTCATGTGATGCTCGACCATAATTTCACAGCCCCAACCGGGGTTGCACCCGGTCAAATCCGCCTTGCCATCGCCATTACTGTCGAAAAGTTTTGCAATCTCAGGCTTCTTCAAATCAGAAAGATCTTTGATGTTGTAAGCGTCTGCTGTTTTCTTATCGATCATGTAGCCTTGCAAAACGCCCTTCATGACCTGGCCGACCTTCACCATCGAATCATCGCCACCGGCCTTATCATAGAAGGCAGCATGCAGTTGCTCCCATTCATGAACCGTGAAATCCGCATCACCGTATGACAATGCGAGGAACATCGCTGGATAATCCGTTTCCTTTGGCTGCTTAACGTCGTAACCAAGTTCCTTCAGACCGGCTACTGCGACCTCACCCCGAAAGCGTTCTTCCGCAATCGTTGGAAAAATAGGAGTTATAGAGGTACCGGCTCCTGGTTTGTTTGCATCAGCCGCATAAGCCGCCGAAGAAAGGACAACACCAAACAATGAAGCAACCACACTCGCGACCACGGTTTTTTTAAGATTTGCAAGGTTCATGTTTCACCACGCTTAGATTTTTAATAGGTGAGCAGGCAAGCTTAATTAGTCACTGGACGTGTAACGTTCTTTTTTTTCTTCAACTTCATAACAAGACCCACAGGCCCGGTCTCATACCAATGCTGGCCAGATGCTAGATCACTACTGCGTTCGCCCATGGCTTGGGTCAAGCGATCAAGGAACACTGCCAGGAGTACCAAGCCGGCCCCACCGACACTCGCGAGCCCCATATCCAAACGGCCGATACCGCTTAACACCATCAATCCCAGACCGCCTACCGAGATCATCGACGCTACAACCACCATCGATAGGGAAAGCATCAGTGTCTGGTTCAATCCAGCCATCATCGTAGGAGCCGCAAGGGGCAATTGAACCTTCATGAGCATCTGAGTGGCCGTGCACCCAAAGGCCCGAGCAGCCTCAACCTTGTCCGCAGGTACCTGCCGTATCCCCAAATTGGTCAACCGCACCAACGGGGCAACAGAGAAGATGATCGTGACAATCACACCAGGAACGTTGCCGATGCCGAACAACATCACCACTGGCACCAAATAAACAAAGGCGGGTAGCGTTTGCATGGCATCCAGCACTGGACGGACGATCATTTCCGTTCGATCACTGCGAGCGCACAGGATTCCAAGGGGTATACCAATAACGGCGCAGAACAGGAGCGATGTAAGTACCAATGCCAGAGTTACCATGGCATCGTTCCACACACCTATTAATCCAAGCCCTGTCAAAGTTGCCACGCTGAAAATAGCAATTCGCTTGCCGCCGATCTGCCAGCTAATCAATCCAGCGATGATGATGAATACGGTAGGTGGCACAGAGAGCAATCCCCACTGTACGCCATCCAACACCTGATCCACCGGCCACCGGATTGTTCTAAACACCTCTCTGAAGTTGTGCACCAAATACTTCAGGGCTGTTTCAACCCATGACCCCAACGGAATATTTAAACTTTGGAAGGGGTCTAACAAATTAAAATCCGACATGATTCTTCCTCGCCATCAGAACTTTTTATCATTCTGATTATTTAAATTAACTGTTATGCAGGCAGCTCAGAAGATGGCCTTGCGAAATGGAGCCTTTGTACAGCCCAATCTCGTCCACGACCGGAATAGGAGTTGCCGAGGCAGCGACCAAATGAAGAATTTCTCTTAGAGAAGCTTCTGCTTTTATGGGAGTTTGACGCCCTGGTTCATAAGAGATGCTTGAGTCTTGCTGGGCAATATCTCCCGCCCGAAGGATTCGACTGGAATCAAATCCATTGAAAAAATCACGGACGTATTTGTTAACCGGATTACAGAGAAGCTCACGAGGTGTGCCTATTTGCACAACACGTCCTCCTTCCATGATCGCGATTCGGTGCCCGATCCGAACAGCCTCTTCAATATCGTGGGAGATAAAGATGATTGTCCTGTCCTGCTCGGCCTGAAGCTTGATCAATTCGCCCTGCATTTCGCTGCGAATCATCGGGTCTAGAGCGGAGAACGCTTCATCCATGAGCAAAATTGCGGGATCGTTAGCCAACGCCCTGGCCAAGCCTACGCGCTGCTGCATGCCGCCGGACAATTGGTGTGGATAGCTGTACTCCTGCCCTGAAAGCCCGACTTGCTCTAAGGCGCCCATTGCACGGCAATACCGCTCCTTCTCACCTACGCCACTGATTTCCAAGCCAAAACTGACGTTGTCAATTACGCTCATATGGGGCATGAGGGCGAACGATTGAAAGACCATTCCCATGTCTTTCCTTCGAACTTGCAGAAGATCCTTGTCACCCAACCCAGTAATTTCTCTGCCATTAAGAAATATGGATCCAGAAGTTGGCTCAATCAAACGATTAAACAACCTCACCATCGTAGACTTGCCAGAACCTGACAATCCCATGATGACAAATATCTCGCCTCTGCGGACAGCGAAGTTCGCATCAAACACTCCAATTGCCTGGCCTGTTTTCTGGAAAACTTCAGCCTTTGATGCACCATCGGCGAGCATCTTCATAGCGAGGTCAGGTTGTGAGCCAAATACCTTGTAAACGCTCTTAACGGAAATTATCTCGTCGGCGCCATTCATACCTTGCCTCCTTCGTACTGAGCACTATTCGCTTTAAGCGACATGCAAAGGATCGGAAATAGTTTTAAACGGCAGCGGTAATTATTATGTGTCGTCACGACGGGCTTCCTTTATTATTTTTGGGGCCCTAGGAAAAGGGGATGTTTCAAATTTATTAGCATCTCCCCTCTAAATCCAACTACATTTATTGGGACAATTGGATAACGATGGGTTATAGATTGAGGAAGCCCCCTCAGGGCACTGACACCGCTGTGCATGAGCGACTACCCGTATCTCGGCAGCGACGAAAGCGTAGCCCTCCCTTCTCTCTTCCGTTAACCTCGCACCGCTTCGCTGGGGAGCTGTATCGTTAGGAGAACGTACGAATGTCCAAGCATGTCGACCCTGACAGCGTCCTGCTAAAAATGCCGTCCTTGAGGGCTGTGAAGGCGTTTGTAGCTGCAGCCAAGTACGAAAGCTTCACCTTGGGGGCTGAGGCTCTGTGCGTTTCACAAGCAGCTATTAGCCGGCAAATCCGGGAGCTAGAAGATTACCTCGGTGCTCAGCTTTTCACGCGTGCAGGGCGTGCCGTGGAGCTGACATCCGCTGGGGCTGTATTCTTCGACGCTGCCCAATTGTCGTTCGTGAATATTGCCCAAGCTGCCGAGCGAATTCGCAATTGTCAGGCTCAAAAGAAAATGCTGACTATCTGCTGCTCCCCTGCATTTTCGGCTCTGTGGTTGTCGAGTCATCTACCTGAGTTCATTGAGCAGAATCCGGGAATCGAGCTGAATCTGGTCACGACACAGAACTTTCTGACCATGGAACCAGGTGTTCAGCCCGACATCTTCATCACGAAGATGTCACGCATCAGGGAGGACTATAAAAGCTATCCGCTGTGTCACGACGTCATTTACCCAGTGTGCTCCCCACAGTTTCTGAAGCAGCACCCAGAGATTACGACAATCGAAGGTGTGAGGGACTCGACGTTATTGAATCTGAGTCCTTACGGACGATCACAGGTCGCTGAACATGTCGATTGGGGCGTATGGCTTGCTTTTCAGTCCGTTGACATCGACGATCGTCCGGCGAGCAGTCCTCAGATCTTCAATGCCAATGATTATAATTTGCTCATCAGCATGGTGCTGACACATCAAGGAATCGCCCTAGGCTGGAATCACCTGGTCACGAGGCTGGTCGAACAAGGCTTGCTGGTGCGACCGATCAAGCAAAAGGTTCAGCTACGCAATAGCTCGCATTATCTGAGCTGCAAAGAGAACACCGAGAACGAAGACGCCCTCCGTCGTTTTCGCGAGTGGATCTTATCGAAGTTTCCGCGCTGATATCGGCCTCCTCTTTCACCACCACCCGGGCCTTTAAAGCGCGCCCCTCCTCCTATACTTCCGGTACCGCTTGGTGTGCGCCCACACTCTAAAGGGGGCTGGTAAATCGCCTATGGGTTGGACGCAATCTTCTCGAATCAGGCCAACCTAGCAATGCTGACCGCTAGTTTTGTTATCCATTGCCCTACGAAAATGTTGCTAGAGCGACAAGCCTCTCCTGGCTCATTGTTGAGCTGCGCTGGCCAAGCCAGACCGGATCAATTCATAGGAAGGGTTTTTGGGAATGTCGCTTTTCGAATTCTGCCGCACCTTTGATTTCCTGCAGGCCCCTATCAAAACTCGGGAAATTCTAAAAAATAGCCTGCTTGATATAGTGGGAGTCATGGCAGGAGCTGTGTCGAATGATACAAGCCGGGCGCTTCGACGGTATGCCCGAACTCACTACCCTGCCGGAACATACACCAGTCGGCTCATCTTCGATGGCCAGCGAGTAAACATTCTCGGTGCAGCTTGGGCCGGTGGCTTTTCCGCAGATAGCCTGGATGCACACGAAGGGCACTTTCTGTCCAAGGGGCATGCCGGAGCGACCGTCGTTCCTGCTCTGCTTGCGCTAGCGGATGCGCTGCAGCATCACGGCAGGGAGATAAGCGGCCATGAGTTTTTGACCGCTCTGTGCATTGGGTATGAGACAGCTCTTCGAGCTGGTACTGCACTTATGGCGACTTCCCCTACCTACCACGCCTCCGGCGGTTTTTCCGCCATTGGGGTCGTCTGCGCCGGCTCCAGGATGCTGGGCTTCGATGAACAAACCTTTCGGCACGCTCTGGGAATTGCGGAATATTTCAGCGCACGTTGCCCAATGATGCGTGTGGTGCAAACGCCTACGATGCTTCGTGACGCGCACGGAGCAGGTGCATTCGTTGGCTTGAATTCTCTTTTGATGGCAAAGGAAGGAATGACCGGTGCACCTGCCGAGACAGTGGAAGATATCTCCGTCGCCGCACACTGGGCCGATATCGGCAAAAGGTGGGAAATAGATAGCCAATATTTCAAACCATGGCCGGTTTGCAGATGGGCGCAACCTGCTCTGACCGCCATGCTTGATATACAGCGTGAGAACCCCGAGCTCAACGCTGACTCAATTGAAGCAATCCGTGTTGAAACGTTCTACGAGTCGATGTGCTTGCAGGGCCATACACCACAAAATGCAGACGAAGCCCAATACGCACTGGCATTTCCGCTGGCTGCACTCATCGTCAGAGGGAAGCTGGGGCCTAATGAAGTCACCGGCGCATCTATTTCGTCACCTGACATTTTATCGTTGAGCGCACGTATCGAAATCGTTGAAGCCCCAGATATCTCAGCACGATTCCCCAACGAAATCCTTTCACGACTGACCATTACGCTGAAAAATGGAGCCGTGATAGTTAGTCCGGTTACCGCCGCTAAGGGAGATCCGGAGACCCCACTGACGGCTGAAGAATTGGATCAAAAATTTGACCTTTTCTCTGCCGGGCTTGGCCATGACAGAAGCCTCGCAGTGAAGCAGGCGATTAAGCATCTTGATCAGTCAAAATCTGCCATTGCCACTCTGACGCCAATATTTCTAGGCCCTGATCATTCTGCAACAGAGCGTGACAACTCTTAATTGAGGGGTTCAGGTTCCGGCACCTACAAATCGATAACCTGAAATTATTGATTACCCACATGAAATGTCGTTTGTGGTGGCCAAGATGATCGATATAGGCTGGCGTTAATTTTTGACAGAACCCATTGGCGCATAAGGCTTAACTATAGAAAGCTCAAGCCAAGATGAGGCGCCTTGTTAATAACAATATAAGTCACAGCAAAAGGTGACCGCTCAAGATATATATCCTGGGAGGATAAGATGGATAACAAAGAAACCGTTTTTGACCTGATTTCCCAACGTAAACCTTGGCATTCACTCCCAGGGGAACTTTATCGCAGCGAAGACGTATATCGCCAAGATCTTGAACAAATTTGGCACAAAGACTGGATCTTCGCCGGACATACCTTCGAACTCGAAAAGCCTGGTCAGTACTTCACCCTTCAGGTGGGCGATTATCCTGTCGCGGTAGTACGCGGCAAAGATGGTCAGGTACGTGCCTTCCATAATGCTTGTCGCCACCGTGGTGCGAAAGTATGCGAGGGAGAGCACGGAAAAGTAGCCAAGATGGTTTGCCCGTATCACAAGTGGACGTACGAACTTGATGGCAACCTTCTGTTCGCAGGGAACATGGGCCAAGATTTCGATAAGTCGCAATACAACCTTAAAACCGTGCATTGCGAAGTCGTACACACCTTTATTTACATTTGCGTGGCGACCAAAGCGCCTGACTTCGAACCATTCCGTGAGGCAGTCGCACCTTTCATCGCACCGCACAATCTCGATGACTGCAAGGTAGCTTTCGAATCAACTATCATCGAGCGCGGAAACTGGAAGCTCGTATTCGAGAACAACCGGGAATGCTACCACTGCGATGGGTCGCACCCAGAGCTATTGCAATCATTTGTGGACAACCTTTCAGTAGGTGGCACAAGTGGGGACGATGATCCAGAGCTCTCTGCATACTGGAATAAGTGCGAAAGAGCAGGCTTACCGAGCCGATTGGTCATGGACATCAACGGCCAGTTCCGAATGACACGCATTCCTCTGTCAAAGGGTGCGGTGAGCTACACCATGGACGGCAAACCAGCGGTAACCAGCCGTCTGGATAAGACATCTGAAGCCGATATTGGGGCACTGCTCTACTTCAATTACCCTTCCACCTGGAACCATTTCCTAGGTGACCACGCCCTGAGCTTCCGAGTATTGCCGATCAGTGCGACTGAGACCATGGTGACCACCAAATGGCTCGTACACAAAGATGCGGTAGAAGGCGTTGATTACGACTTGGATCGGCTCACCAAGGTGTGGATCGCGACGAACGATCAAGACAGGACGCTGGTCGAGGGAACTCAACGAGGAGTTACCTCCCCCTCGTATGAGCCAGGCCCTTACTCTGAAACAGCCGAAACAGGTGTATGCCAGTTCGATGATTGGTACTGCGCCACTATGATGGATCGGCTTAAAGGGCCTATTCCGTTGAAGTCCGTTGGCTGACAGTCACACGTTCGCAAATTAGCCTTCCAGCGCATTCATGCCTGGAAGGCTTTTTTGACTTCCCCTTACCGCAAAACTTCGATACCGATGCTTTTACTCGCCGTCAGCACTCAAACGCGCAGCCTCCAAGTACGATTTAATTTCATTACTGTCGACCGGTTTTTTGGAAGCCCTCCAGCACGTTTTTTCAATCCTGACAGTCCATGCCTCCATCGACTGGAGCAGGAATTACGTCCACAACTTAATCGCCGCTATTAGGAGAGAGGTATCAATGAAAATTAAAGGCGAGCGCGCGGCAACGGTGTGTGGGTTGATGGCAATTTTGCTGTGGAGTACAGCTCTTGGTTTGATTAGGAGCGTTAGCGAACATTTTGGCCCGCTGGCAGGCGGCGCAATGATTTATTCATTGGGTGCAATCTTCCTCATCGTTTTACTCGGGCGACCGAAACTGCGCTCTTCACCGCGCTTCTATCTGATCGTAGGAAGCACGCTATTCGTAGCTTATGAGGTCTGCCTTACGCTTTTCTTGGGATTCGCAACTAACCGCAACCAGGCCATTCAACTCGGCGTGGTAAATAGCCTCTGGCCTTGCATGACCATTTTATTTGCCATCCTGATGAACGGACAAAAGGCACGCTGGATTATTGCACCAGGCACGGCCTTGGCGGTTTTCGGAATTCTGTGGGTGGTGAGCACCGAGGGATTATCCTTTTCAAGCGTTGTGGCCAATGCTGAATCCAACCCATTAAGTTACAGCTTGGCATTGGGCGGCGCGGTCATCTTCGCGTTGTACTGTAACGTCACGCGACGCTATGCCGGCGGACAAAACCTAATTGTGCTTTTCTTCGCTCTCGCGGCCAGTGCTCTGTGGGTGAAATACTTTTTCAGCCATGAGGTCATCCCCGCGTTCACCTTGAGCAACAGCCTGGTGCTCGTCGCGGCCAGTGCATCAATGGCGGGTGGTTATGCCCTGTGGAACGTCGGTATTTTGCGTGGAAATCTCACTTTACTGGCCACCGCTTCCTACTTTTCCCCAGTGCTCTCATCAGCATTCGCTGCAGCATGGCTGAGCGCGCAGTTGACTACCCAGTTCTGGCAGGGGGCAGTGATGGTTACTGTCGG
Organism: Pseudomonas sp. WT-JTC; assembly: GCF_056711565.1. NCBI lineage: Bacteria > Pseudomonadati > Pseudomonadota > Gammaproteobacteria > Pseudomonadales > Pseudomonadaceae > Pseudomonas > Pseudomonas sp. WT-JTC. Next base: position 3,197,546 of record NZ_CM160042.1, on the reverse strand, counting down.
CTCGCTTATCTGTTGGCAAGCGACTCGACAGCGTACTCCTCAAACAGAGACCTGCTTTGTGCCGAAAACTCGGATATGACGCATTAATTCTTTGAGGTTGGGATCAGCATCCAGTTACCTCCTAGAGAACCGCATCCTGGGTGCTGAAACTCAGAATATCCGGAGGTCGTACTCATTGGGCTCCAGCCGATGATGCGTGATCCGGCCGCCCTCCGCATGGCTAGCATTACGCAGATAAGGATGACCAAGAAATGAGTGCTTCCGCCCCATCATTAGCCGTTAGCAACAATTATGGTGAGCGGGTTTCCACTCGCATCGTCTTCCTCATCACCGGACTCGTCATGTCCGCCTGGGCGCCTTTGGTACCACTCGCGAAGGAACAAACCGGCCTGGATGATGGTGGCTTGGGTTTACTGCTTCTCGGATTGGGTCTCGGATCTATTGCTGTTATGCCATTCGCTGGACATCTCACAGCACGCTATGGCTGTCGACCAGTGATTGTCTGGTCGACCATCGCGCTATGCGCTGTGCTCACCCTCTTGAGCAGCATCGCTTGGTTACCAGGTCTTGTGCTCGCGGTACTCCTTTTCGGAGCCAGCATGGGCATGCTTGATTGCGCGATAAACATCCAATCCATCATCGTCGAAAAGAACAGTGGCGAGGCCCTTCAATCTGGCTTCCATGGCATGTACAGCGTGGGAGGCATCTTAGGCGCCGGAGCATTAACCGTGCTGCTGAGTATCGGTCTCGATCCATTTTTTTCCGTGCTATGCGTAGTCGCCACCGTCATAGGTGCTCTCTACAAAGCGACACCCACGTTATTGGCATACGGAACAGAGCAGGACGGGCAAATTTTTGCGTTGCCTAAAGGTATCGTCTTCCTGCTAGGGACTTTGTGCTTCATTGTATTTTTAACCGAAGGGGCAATGCTGGACTGGAGCGCGGTCTTCCTGGTGTCGAGCCGAGAAATGGAGCCCAATTTGGCAGGCTTAGGTTATGCCAGTTTCGCTGCAACGATGACGGTGGGGCGCCTTACAGGCGATGCAATTGTCCGCAGGCTTGGCGGTGTGCGCGTAGTGGCTTTCGGAGGGATTATCGCTTCCGCCGGCATGATGGTGTCGCTCGGTTTCGATGGATGGCCAGCATCGTTGATTGGCTACGCCTTACTGGGAATTGGATGTTCGAACATCGTCCCGGTTCTTTTTACCGCAGTAGGGCGCCAAAAACGTATGCCTCAAAGGGTAGCCATCCCGGCAGTTATTTCCATGGGCTACGCGGGCATCCTGATAGGGCCGGCGGTCATCGGATTAGTCGCCCATGTGAGTACACTTTCTATTGCCTTGGGCGGCCTGGTATTTCTTCTACTTTTCGTAAGTGCAGCAGCCCGCTTTATTCGATCATGACCACAATCTGAACCACGATCCATATTGCCGAATCGAAACTGCCTTCCAAGGCAGTGCTCTAAGGCTCAGAAGTGCGCTGAAAGCACGCGCACTAACTACTAAAAAGCAAACAAAGGACGTGCAGCGGCCATTTCCGCTCAAACTGAAATCACCTGATCAACCTTGATTAAACAACTTTCCAACGTTGTTTCCCGAGTTTGATGCGCATTCCAAACTTAGCTCATATCAATGGACAGCTTAGACGAATACAACTTGAACAAACCTTTGCTACTCCCGGACTTCCGATGCTAACCAACCGTTGTGGGATCATATATGAACATAAAACAAAAATTGACCTGGGCGTTCGTTTGTATTGCTTGCTTACCTGTTGTCATCTCCACTGCGGTAATGATCGTGAACTTGCGTGGCCAAGCGCAGGAAGACTTCATCGACAACAGTTCCCGTGAGATTCGTCAGATCGATAACGCGATGAATCTGTTTTTCGACGGCATCGCTCAGAACGTGGAATACCTGGCAAATCAACCGCAGGTTACCAACATCACCGATCTGAAAAACTTCACCAGTGCTGACGCGACGAAGCAACCTCTACCGGTTAGTAACCAAATGGTGCTGAAGCTATTTACCGATTTCGCGAACAGTCACCCTACTACCGCATTCCTTTCCAAAGGCCAGGAAGATGGCGGGTACGCGACATGGCCTGATACTCCCGATCTCGCCAATTACGATCCACGAGTACGCCCTTGGTATAAAACTGCCATGGCATCACCAGGCAAAACGGTACGCAGTGCTGCCTATTACTGGGCTGGCACCAACGTAACCCTGATGGCTACCACACGCACGGTGAGCAATGCCCAAGGCCAGCCTATCGGGGTCTTAAGCCTCGATGTTTCGCTTAACGGCCTTACCGATATGATCAAACGCATCAAGTTGGGCCAGAGCGGTTACGTCATGCTTGTGGAAGAAAACGGGAATGTGCTGGTTGACCCGAGCGACGCAGCTCATAACTTTAAATCGATGAGAGATATCGGCGATAGCTACGCCACACTGGCCCAAACCAAAGAAGGTTTAGTACAGGTTGAGATTAATGGCGTGCCATTCATGGCCAACGTCTGGTCTTCAGAAAAACTTGGGTGGCGTTTTATCGGTTTAATTCCACGAGCGGAAGTGATGGCCCAAGTCACACATCTGACCTGGCTCATTGCGAGCATCGCGACGGTGTTAGCGCTTATTTTTGCCGTGCTCGGCGCGAGCTTCGCTGGGTTGATCGTGCGACCGATTCGCAGTGTCGCGGGTGGTCTAGAAAGCATTGCCCAAGGTGAAGGCGATCTGACTCGGAATCTGGAGGTACGCGGCCGAGATGAAACTGCTACGTTGGCTCGTTGGTTCAATCAGTTTCTTGGAGCGATTCGGCAGTTGGTTCAAAGCATCAGCTCGGCTTCTGGTGACTTGCAAAAAGCATCAGATAAAACCACTGAGGTTGCCCGTGACATGAATAATGCAGCTGGTCGCCAACGAGAAGCAGTGGAATTGGTTTCGACTGCGTTCAATGAAATGGTCGCCACAGCCAATGAGGTCGCACGCTCATGCAGCGCAGCCGCCTCTTCGGCAAGCGCAGGTCGTAGCCAAGTGCACAATGGCCAGCTGCGCATCGACGAGGCAACCGGCAGCGTTGGCCAGCTCAGTGAGAACCTACTGCTATCGACACACTCCATGGAATTACTGGAGCAGGACAGTAAAAATATCAACACGATCCTGGACACAATTCGATCAATAGCCGACCAAACCAATTTGCTTGCACTCAATGCGGCAATCGAAGCGGCGCGTGCAGGTGAGCAAGGACGAGGATTCGCGGTAGTGGCTGACGAAGTGCGTGCTCTGGCGAAGCGCACCGCTGACTCGACCGGCGAAATCGATGATCTGCTGGGTGGCTTAGCTAGACGTACCCACGAGGTAACTGCGCAGATGCAAAATAGCTTGGAGATGTCGAAGACCAGCGTCGACCGCATTCATCAGGCTCGTGAAAGTTTCGAGTACATCCGCAGTTCCGTAGACGACATCCGCGACCAGACCACCCAGATTGCAACTGCGGCAGAAGAACAACATCAAGTGGCTGAGGATATAAATCGACATATCATTCAGATCCACTCCGATGCGCAACTGGTAGAGAAACTCGCGCAATCCGCTCGCAGTGACTCAGGCACCTTGGCGCAATTGTCCGGCGAGCTAAACGGCCTGGTGGGACGCTTCAGAACTTAGGTTTTGCTGATTTCAATCGCGATAACCTCTTGCAGGTTATCGCAGCTAAACACCTACCGATTGGAGGTAATACGTCGGGATGAGGTAACCTCATGGGTGAACGATTTGCATGGCGTCAAGGATAGGGCGTGTAGACGCCGACGCCGAATTGACCCACGTACCGACGCAAACTGCCCCCCCCCGAGTCGGCACAGATTGTCCTTCATCAGTAAGCGAATTTTACTTCTCGATACCACGATACAAACTATCTTTGATACAGAGGGTTAAAAGGCTGCCCAAACGTACCGGCCCAATGACTTCAGCTTGTCCTTCGCCGGTTTGATGTCACGCTTCCCGTCTTTTGACTGGTCTTCTTGAACGACTGCAAAAGGGAAGAGATCGTATGCGCTGCGCAAACTGCGGATTCGAGAGTCCCTCCGAGGCCAGCTTCTGTGAAGCGTGCGGCGTCAAGTTGTCCCGCAGCTGCCCGCGCTGCGGCCACGAGGCGAGCCTTTCCGCCAAATTTTGCAGTGAATGCGGCGCGCCGCTGACCGATGCGCCCACTGCACCATCACCACGCCCCGAGCCTGTTTCAGAGCCCTCTCCCGCGCCCATTCATTACACGCCCCACCACCTTGCCGAGCGCATCCGCGCCGAACACGCGGCCATGGAAGCCCGAGGCGAGACCGCCGGTGAGCGAAAGACCGTCACGGCACTGTTTGCCGACATGGCCGGTTCCACGGCGTTGATCCACGATCTCGATCCGGAAGAGGCCCACCGCCTGATCGAGCCCGTCGTCGCGCTGATGATGGAAGCCGTCCACCACTACGAAGGCTACGTGGCCAAAACACTGGGCGATGGCATACTCGCGCTGTTCGGCGCCCCTATCGCCCATGAGGATCATCCGCAGCGGGCGTTGTATGCGGCCCTGCGCATGCAGCAGGCGATACACCGACATGGCGACCGCATTCGCCTGGAGAAAGGCATTCCGCTGCAAATCCGCGTCGGTATCCATACCGGAGAGGTCGTCGTGCGTTCGATCCGCACGGACAATTTGCACACCGATTACGATCCGGTCGGGAACACGATCCACATTGCCTCCCGGATGGAGAGCATCGCTGCACCCTCGTCGATCCTGGTAAGCGAGCCCACCTACAAGCTGGCGGAGGGTTATTTCGAATTCAAGGCTCTGGGGGCCGCCCAAGTCAAAGGCATTCCCGATCCCCTTGTTGTGTACGAGGTGCAGGGGCTCGGCGCGTTGCGCACGCGTCTGCAACTGTCGGCACATCGCGGGCTGGCCAGGTTCGTCGGCCGCCAGGTCGAGCTCGACCACCTGCATCAGGCGCTCGAGCAGTCCAAAGCGGGCCACAGTAAGGTCGTCGCGGTGGTAGGCGAGGCCGGAGTCGGGAAGTCACGGCTGTTTCATGAGTTCAAGGAACGCTCGCGGTGCGGCTGTCTGGTGCTGGAGACATTCTCGGTGTCGCACGGCAAGGCCTTTGCCTATTTCCCACTCATCGAGCTTCTGAACAATTATTTTCAGATCACTGTCCAGGATGACGAGCGGCGATGCCGGGAAAAGGTCATGGGCAAGACCCTTACGCTCGAGCGAGGCTTCGAGGATCTCGTGCCCTACCTGCTCTACCTGTTGGGTATCGGCGAACGCAGTTCAGCACTCGCGGAAATGGATCCTCAGATCCGGCGCGTTCGCACCTTCGACGCGATCACTCAACTACTGGCACGTGAGAGCCGCAATCAACCGATCGAGCTGCTGTTCGAGGATTTGCAATGGCTGGACTGCGAGACCGAAGCATTCCTCGTGTACTTGACCGACCACTTGGCGAGCTCCCCAATCCTGCTCCTCGTGAACTACCGGCCCGAGTATCAGCCTGTGTGGATACGTGCGAGTCATTGCAGCCAACTGCGGCTCGAACCGCTGGGCCCGGTCGAAGCACAGGCAATGCTCGCGACCCAGCTTGGTGACGATCCTACCCTCATCCCCCTCAAACAGCTCATCCTGGATAAGACGGAGGGAAACCCGTTCTTCATGGAGGAAGTGGTGCAAACTCTGATCGAGGAGAAATTGCTGTTGGGTGAAGCCGGTCAGTATCGGATCGAGCAAACTCCAGCTGCGCTGCATATCCCCACTACTGTGCAGGGTGTACTCGCTGCCCGTATCGACCGGCTCCCCGTAGCGGAGAAGGAGTTGCTGCAGACCCTCGCCGTTATCGGCAAAGAGTTTCCGTTCAGTCTGATCCGGTGCATCTGTGATGGGCAGGATGCCCAGACGGACGACAAGTTGTGTAATCTGCTCGCCCGACTGGAGGCTGCGGAGTTCATTTACCAGCGGCCCGCATTTCCGGAGGTGGAGTATTCGTTCAAGCATGCGCTGACCCAGGAGGTCGCGGGCCACTCGCTACTCACGGAGCGGCGTAGCGCGCTGCATGAGCGCACAGCGCAGGCCATCGAGGCACTGTTCCCCACTCGCATCACGGATTACTGCAGCGAACTGGCGCATCACTACAAGCTGAGCGGCAATGTCCCGAAGGCCGTGGAATACCTGCACCGTACCGGGCAACAGGCCCTCCAGCATTCCGCCCATCTCGATGCGATGCGTCATCTCAGCGCGGCACTGGAATTGCTCGAACATTTGCCCGACACGCCCACGCGTGCACATCAGGAACTGACGTTGCTACTCGCCCTGGGGCCAGCCTTGATGGCCGTGCGCGGCTATGGTGCGCCCGAGGTGGCGGCCACCTACACCCGTGCACTGGCGCTATGCGCGCAAGTAGGCGACGACTCGCTTTTCTCTACGCTGCTGGGGCTGTGGAGTTACTACACGTTGCGTACACAATACTCAACCGCATGCGAACTGGCTGAACGATTGCTCAGTATTGCGCAAACCGCGCAGGATCCGGACTTGCTCGTGGAAGCCCATGCGGCACTTGGGCAGACATTGCTTTTCCAGGGTGATCTCAAAAACGCCCATGACCATCAGGAACGGGCGCGTGTCCTCTACGACCCTGATCGCCATCGCACACATTCCATTACGTACGGCATGGATCCGGGCTACTCCCTGTCATTTTCGGCCTGGAGCCTTTGGTACTTGGGTTTTCCCAATCAGGCAAGCATGCGCAGCCAGGATGCCCTTGCTCTGGCCAAGAAGATTGCCCACCCATTCAGCCTGGCCTTCACTCTGTCCGCTACGTCGATACTGGGACAGTTTCGGTACGACGTACAACTCGCCGAAGAGTGTGCAGATGCCGCCATCAAGCTTTCTCTAGAGCAAGGATTTCCGTTGTATTTGGCAAGGGGGAATATTCTTCAAGGTTGGGCTCGCGCAGAGCAGGGAAACACTGACAAGGGAATCGCTCAGATAAGCAACGGTATTGCCGCTTATCGCGCAGCCGGAGCAGAGCTTGGATGTTCTTATTTTCTGGCCCTGCTAGCCGCAGCGCACAGGCTCGCCGGGCAACCGCAGGCAGGATTGGATGCCGTGACCGACGCTCTAACTATGGTGAACAGAACAGGCGAGCACTTTTACGAAGCAGAGCTGTACCGCCTCAAGGGCGCTCTTACCCTGCAATGCCCGGGAGAAAACCGACAGGATTCTTCCGTGCAGCAGGAAGCGGAAGCGTGCTTTCACAAGGCAATCTCAATCGCTCGACAACAAGGGGCAAAGTCATTCGAGCTACGCGCCACAGTCAGCCTTGCTCAGCTATGGGAAACACGAGACAAAGAGGCGGCCAGGCAAATGCTGGCCGACATTTACAGCTTTTTCACCGAAGGCTTCGACAGCGTCGATTTGCTACAAGCCAAGGCGCTGCTCGATGCATGGGCATCAAGCGAGGGGTGAGCGATTGATGACTCGGGGCAGTGACGAGCGCAAGTCGGTCACGCTGGCTTTACAGGGCGGCGGGATGCACGGTGCGTTCACCTGGGGCGTGCTCGATCGGTTGCTCGAGGACGACAGGCTTGCCATTGAAGGGGTGAGCGCAACCAGTGCCGGCGCGATGAATGCCGTCGTACTTGCCTCCGGCATGCTGCAAGGTGGCGAGGTCGGCGCACGCCAGGCGCTGCACGATTTCTGGTACGCCGTGGCGCAGTCCGCCGAGCGTTATAACCCGTTGCGTTGGATGCCTTGGTTGAAAGGGAAGCATAGCTTCGGGTTGGACTATTCACCCATGTATACGTTCGCGGACATGACGCTTCGTATCTTCTCGCCTTACCAGTTCAATCGCCGCAATTTGAGTCCGCTACGGGAGGTGCTGGAGAGGCAGGTAGATTTTGCCGCCTTGCGAAGCCAATGCCCGTTCCACCTCTATCTGTGCGCGACCAATGTCGAGACGGGGAAGATACGCATCTTCACGGGCGATGACATTTGCGCTGAGGCGGTGCTTGCTTCGGCCTGTGTGCCGACATTGTTCCAGGCAGTCACGATTGACGGGCAGAACTACTGGGATGGCGGCTATATGGGGAACCCGGCTATTTTCCCGTTGATCTACCACTGCAATACACGCGATGTGGTGATCGTCCACATCAACCCGCTCGTCCGCCCAGGCGTGCCCATTACTGCTGCCGACATCCTCAATCGTATCAGTGAAATCAGCTTCAACTCGTCGCTGATGCGCGAGCTGCGTACCATCGCTTTTGTCACCGACCTCATTCAGCAAGGTAAGCTCGATCGCAACGAGATGAAGGAGATGCTGATCCACTCCATTAAGTCTGACGAGGCGATGTGCGCGCTCAGTGTGTCCAGCAAGTACAACGCGGACTGGGACTTCCTTTGCGAACTGCGCGACAACGGACGCGGCGAGGCCGAGGCGTGGCTCACGGAGAACTACCGGAATATTGGCGAACGGTCGACTATCGACATCCGAAAAGAATTCCTTTGAATGCCGCCATCACACTGGGAAAGTTGGTTGGCAATTTTGACTGGCGCATAGCGCTGGCGACTCTTGCCGGGCAATGGTAAACATTTCCGAACGAATCCTGAACTGCGCGTAGGCACCTGCAGCCTGGAAGCTGCAGACACCTCTCAATGTGTCGCTGAGCACCTCAATATCCCCCGCCTCTGCTGATCGAAAAACTGGCGAGCACTGATATACTTTGGCGATGTTCTCTTCCCATCAGGGAAACAGGGAGACCATAGCCTCCCGGCAGGGCCAACCTCCGGGGTTTTGCTTTTCTTCCCCCCTCCCCGCGTCATTGTCTTAACTTCAGTTCAGCTCTTCGACCAACACCCTGTTAAAACTGGCCGGGTCTGCCATCTGTGGTACATGGCCTTTGCCTGCAAACTCGATCAACCTCGCTCCCGGAATCAACTTGGCTGCCTACTTCCCAAGGACACGGTAGTAACCGATCTTCGCCTTGATATCAGGCGGGGCAATGAAGCAGTACTCCGCATAAAAAGGGCCCTTGAAGGGCCCTTTCTTGTACTCAAACCGAGATCACTTGGTCAGCCAGGACTCGACCGTGGCAGAGCCGTATTCGGCTTTCCACTCTTTCAGCGTCCGGTGATTGCCACCTTTGGTTTCGACGAGTTCGCCGGTGTGCGGGTTCTTGTAGACCTTCACTTGGCGTGGCTTTCGGCTGCCGGTTTTAGATTCGGCTGCTGGAGCACGGCGGCCCGCTTGTGGATCAAGCAGGTTGATCACGTCTTTCAGACTGTAACCATACTCAGCCAGCAAAGCGCGAAGCTTCGTTTCGAATTCGATTTCTTTCTTGAGGCCAGCATCGTCTTTGAGAGCTTCGAGCGCTTGGAGCTGCTCGGCCAGGTGTTTTTCGAGTTGGCGGAATTCTGCAAGCTTAGACATGATGATTCTCTATGTAGTTAGTCTCCTAACAACACACCAAAAACAGCAATTTGAATTTAGGACAAGTGTCCTACGTGATCTTTCGACCGATAGATTGAATCACGGAGGTAGCAGGTGCTCACGTACTTGGGAGCAGTAAGACGAGAAGCAGAACATAGTTAACTTAAACACTAACATTAGTCCGGAAGCGAACGTCGTATGAAGCTCCCAACACCCAGCGCTCATACTGAATCACTTCGCTGTCGAGTAGCTTGCCAACAGATAAGCGATCCTGCTGTAACCAGCACCGCCCTCCTTGCCAAAACTGTTTATTCAACACATCGCCCAACCATACTGAAGCAAATGCCGATGACAGCACGGGTGCGAAGTAGGAGACCGTCGCCAGCAAGGTGAGATTTCCGCGCAAGATGCCTATGTTCCAGAGCGCGTAGCCACCCGCCATTCCTATAGCTGCGGCAACAAGCTATAGACTGCTACCCAAAGTGAGCGCTGGAATCACCTCGCTGCTGAACAGCGCTACATTTTGAAAAGTGGATCATAGGCAACGAGGAGGCCCACCATTTCCGAGCCTCCTCAGCGGGAATGGGTTAACTGCTGACCGTAGCGATTTGCTTCGCACGACGGTTCTGTTTGCCAATCAGAAACACCAATAGCGAACCGATCGCGGTCAATGCACAGAGCGGCATCAGTGCGATAGGAAAACTCCCGGTCTGATCACGCAGTACCCCGATCACTGAACTCATGGCGCCCGTACCCAAGTGGGCAAAGGTATTGATCGCGGCAATCCCGGTGGCCAAAGTCGCCGGCGGCAGGGATTCGGAACAAAGTGCCCAGAACGGCCCCTTGATCGCATAGTTACCCATCAATACGAGCGTCAGCAGTATCAGCGTGATGGTCAGGGAGTCCGTGAACAGCGTGGCCGCGAAGCTCACTGCAGTAATGGCCAGCGGTATAGCAGTGCTCTTGATCCGCTCCCCGCTCTTGTCCGCACGCAGCCCCCAGAAAATCATGAAAGCGGCGGCCATGCCGAACGGAATCATGTTCAGCAGACCCGTTTGCATGTTGGACAGATGGAAGGACTTCAGGATCTGCGGCATCCACAGCGACAGCGTATTGCTGGTTGCCGAACTGCCCATGTAGATAATCGAAAGTACCCATACATATTTGTTAGTAAACACGGCCTTGAGGGTGCCGCTTATGCTATGAGCGTGTTGAGGAATACGACTTTCCCGCGCGGCCTTATCGCTGGTCAGTTGCTCGCTCAGCCAATCCTGTTCCTGCTGAGTCAACCATTTCGCTTCGCTTGGTCGATTTGGCAATACCTTCAGCGCGAGCAATCCCAGAGTGATTGCGGGAATTGCTTCAAGCATAAGCAACCACTGCCATCCCTTGAGGCCTGCCAGGCCGTCCATTTGCAACAGCAGTGCCGACACAGGCGAGCCGAGAAAGTTGGAGAGTGGTATCGCCACCATGAACAGCGCAACTATTCGAGCCATGTACGCTTTGGGGATGCACTGCGTGAGGTAAAGAATGACGCCGGGGAAGAAACCGGCTTCGGCTGCACCCAAGAGAAAGCGGGAAATCGAATAGGATATCGGCCCGACCGCAAATGCCGAACAGAACCCGACGATCCCCCAAGTGATCATGATGCGCGCGATCCACCGCCGGGCACCGAAACGCTCCATGGCCATGTTGCTGGGCATTTCGCAAAGTACATAAGCAACGAAAAACAGCGTGGCGCCGAATCCGAACGCACTGGCCGTCAGGCCGATGTCCTGGTTCATGGTCAGGGCAGCGAAGCCGATATTGACTCGGTCGATGTAGGCGATGAAATAACAGAGCACGAGAAAGGGAATCAGGCGAAACCCCAACTTGCGCATCGTCGAACTTTCAATTTCAGCATTGGATGGCTTGTTCATGGAGACCACTCTTTTGTAATTGGAATAGGCTGACCCTGTGCAGAACTTCTCGATGCGGCACGAGAGGTTCGACTGCAACGTCACACTTCAAACTTTCTGTATGTTTTCGTTATAAATGGGTGAGATGAATGGTTATCTGCTAATGCAGGCGTAAGTTTCAGCTTTCGCCTTTTGCAAAACCGAATAGCCTTCGAGGTGCTTGCACCAGCAACGAATAACTAAGCTGCGTCGAACACTCCAGGGCTTGCAGCTGATCGATTACTGTGCCGAAGCCGATGCTTTGCTCATGCTGCGTGTGCGGCCAGTCGCTGCCCCATACAAGCTGGCGAAGGCCGAAACTTTGTTCCAACAGCGGTAATGCCATTCGAGCGAAATTGATGTTCTGTTGCGGCGTACCTCCCAAGCGATAGATTCCCGATACCTTCATCCAGATCGACCCTTTCGAGCCCAATTCCAGTAACTCGCAAAACCCGGGCTGATCGACCCCCGAACGGGCATCCGGCCGGCCGAAATGATCAATCACCAACTTCAAGCCGAACGGCATCAATTGATGGATCAGTCCCGGCAGATCCTTTACCTCCCGATGCAATTCGACATGCCAGTCAAGATCAGCGATGTGGCTGAAAAACTCTCTCCAGGCACTGTTACGAAAATCAGGTAACGCCTTGCCCATCAGGTTCAAGCGAACGCCGACCACGCCCAGGTGATCCATCTCATCCAACGTGGCGCGACTAACGCCTGGCTCCAGCACGACCACGCCTCGCAACTGCTCCGGCGCTTGCCTCAACGCCGCCAGCAGATAGCTGTTGTCGGTACCGAGAAAGCTCGGCTGCACCAATACGCCATGACTCAAACCATGGGCAGCCAGGTGGTTCAGATACTCGGCAAGCGGGGCATCGTAGTCAGGGGCGTAGCGCCGTGTAACGGCCAGGCTTAGTCCCCGACTAAAGACATGCGCATGGGAATCGATGCCAGTGATCGATGTTGAACAGGTATCAGACATGGGTTTCATCTATCGCAAGTAAGGATCATCACGCTCGGGCGCTCTCGCCGTTAACCGGGACGGATGAGGCTGTAGCTTCGAGACTGCGACCACGGGTTTCCGGCAGGCAGAGGGCCGCGACTACCGCCACGCCATAGGCGATCCCGGCGTCAATACCAATGGCCGAGCCCAGCGACATGGAGTCACTCATATGGCCGACCAGAAACGGGAACACCGCAGAGAGCACTCGGCCGAAGTTGTAGCAAAAACCCACGCCAGCGCCGCGCACATCCGCCGGGTACAGCTCATTGAACAGTGCACCGAGGCTGGCCGGAATGCCAGCCGCGAAGAAGCCAAGTGGAAAACCGAGGAACAGCATTTGGGTATTGGTCAGGGGCAGGAACACGTAGCACTGCACGGTAACCACACAGCACAGGGCGAACAGCACGATGTTTTTGCGGCGGCCAATACGGTCGATCAAGAATCCGCTAACAACGCAGCCACACCAGAAGGCAAAGATGATCACGGCCAGGTAGCCACCGGAGTTCAGCACCGACAGGTTGCGTTCGGTCTTGAGGAATGTCGGCAGCCACGTCATCACCGCGTGGTATCCGCCGTGTGCGCCCAGACCCAACAACCCGCCGAACAGCGTAACGCGGAGCAGTTCAGGACGGAAAATACCGGCCAGGGATTTGAAGAAACTCTGCGGAATGGCGTGTTCTTTCTGCAAACGCTGGAAGCTGTCGGGCTCCTCGACATTGCGGCGTACCCAGAGGATCAGGAATGACGGCAGCAGGCCTACGATAAACATCACACGCCAGGCCATGTCTTGCGGTACGAACGTATAAATCAGTGCAAATACCCCGACCGCCAGGCCCCAACCGACGGCCCAGGCACTTTGCACGGTGCCCATCACTTTGCCGCGGTATTTCGGGTTGATGGTTTCGGCCATCAATACCGCGCCGGCAGCCCACTCACCGCCAATGCCGAAGCCTTGCAGTGCCTTGACCATCAGCAACTGATGGAACCCGGTGACGAAGGCGGACAGAAAGGTGAAGAAGGAGAACCACAGAATCATCCACTGCAACGTACGCACCCGGCCGTAGCGGTCGGACAACGTCCCCCCTACCCATCCGCCGATGGCCGAAGTGACCAGCGTGACGCCGCTGATCAGCCCGGCATCGCCCTTGGTCAGTGCGAACGCAGCGATCAACGCCGGAATGGCCAGGCCGAACATTTGTACTTCCAGAGCATCCAGCGACCATCCGCCGAAGCAGGCCCAAAACGTTTTGCGCTCCCGAGGAGTGACTTGGCGATACCAGCTGAACATGATTTCTTATCCTTATAAGTGAAACGTGAGGCAGCCGAAAGCGAACCGCGCCGCTATGAGACCAGGCATGGCAAGCAAGACGATGAAGCCGGCGCAGATCAGGCGCCGATGAGCGATCCGCTATTGAGGCAAGGCGCTAGCGAATATCCACGCTGTAACGGAAGTGCTCGGCATGCCCACGGGAGCGACGCCATTCCAGAGGCGTCCCGGCGTAGTCACGCGCCAGACGCTCGATCACCACCACGGGACTGTTGACCGGTACTTGCAGCAATCGCGCATGCACGTCGTTTACAGACTCGGCGGTGAGCGTTTCTTCGGCAGAAGCGACGACCTGACCGCAGACCTCTTCGTAAATCGGATACAACAGCGGCCCTTTTCGACTCAGGTCGATCTCCAGCAGCGGCTGAAACCGGCTGCGAGGCAGCCAGATTTCTTCGGCAAGTACCGGCTGAACATCGAGAAGACGTACGCGAACAATGCGAATAACCGGTGCGTCGATTGGCAGGCCTAACGTTTGGGCCACCGCTGAGGGTGCGGCCACCGGCTCAATCGACAAGATGCGACTCTCCGGCACCTGGCGCTCGCCCGCAGCGGTCTGGAAGCGGAAAAATCGGAACAGTGACGATTGAAACTGCGGCCGGCGAACGAAGGTGCCTCGACCTTGCTGACGCTCCAGAACGCCCTCACTGACCAGCGCGTCGACCGCTTTGCGTACGGTGCCAGTGGACAGTTGGTACTCAGCTGAAAGTGCAGCCTCGGTGGGAATGGCCTCTCCCGGACGCCAGCGATTGTTGGCAATCTGTTCAGCCAACTGATCTCGCAGGCGCTGATAAAGCGGTAGCCGGACATCACTGGATAAGGAGCTCATCGACTTTATTCACCTTGTTATCTAGTCATATATATGAATCTTGAGGCGAGTATTCTCCTGATGCATTTTTCTGTCAAGAAGGGTGTCCGAACCTGGCTGACGAACGGAGGGCGGTAACAGATTCAAGCAGCTGAATGCCGCCTCGGCAGTTCTTGCCGCAGGGTCTGCGAAGCTTGTCCATCAACGACCTTATCGAGGCGTACATGCCTTGTAGATCAGGCTGATTGGCCGTGTGGTATGGCTCAGCGGGAGCAGCCATCTGATGTTTCGAATCGGTCGAAATTTGTTTGCTACGTGTTGAACGTTGTCGCCCGGAAATAGCATCCCTGGACGATTGTTATCCGTCGCGACAGGCAGCTGCCAAAAGCGGACGTTCATCTCAGGGCCGCTTTCGGCTGTGGATTCAACCGGTCGAAAGCCGCTTGCGAACATCAAGTCGGAGCTTCGGATGATATGTTTGTGCTTTGATCATGAGCCAATACATAACCTTGCGCTGTCAGTGTGGCAGTCAGGCACCGTAATGCTCGACGGAAGACCGGATGACAGTCGGCAAACGGCAAATCATCGAGCGGAGCCCAAAAAAAGCTGAAGGTGTGACCATGGTCATCGAGCGTGTGATGATTCCATTGCTCCGGCCAAAGTGCCTGCGTGTAACACAGTTGAAATGACCATATCTGGTCGAGATGCGCGGCGTCCCAGCAGCCCAAATCGCTGACAACCGAGGCGGCTTCTATGCCTGATTCTTCGCTTAATTCACGCAGAGCGGTCTGAGCTGGAGTTTCACCTGTCTCGATTGTCCCTTTGACCAGTTGTACGCCTGCTATTGGATGGCGGAACAGAAGGATGTGTGTGCCAGGAATACTGGAGAGGATGACCGGGCAAGCCTTGTTCGGTGACATGGCGATTTCCTTATCGGCAATGAAGCACACATCTTACTGCCTTATCCCTTACGCAAGCGGCCAGATATTCAGATGTCCGCTTGGGGCCGGCTGCTGCCCTTCGTAACTGGTCGTTATCGACCGAACGTAAGGAGGTAGGAACCTTTAAGGCCCACCCTCCCACAACTCAGCAGCCACCTGCGAGCATTGCTACGTCCAGTAATCGACCTGATGATGCCGGCCGCTCGACAGAAGTCGCAAATCAATCCCGAGCAATCTTGTCATTTGCCAAGGCTTAGGGCAGGGTCGATACCACTGAGATCTCTGCCAAAGGAGTCACCCCATGTCAAAGCTATATCCCAGTATCGATCCCGAGGGGCTGGTCGAGTACTCAGTGGTCTACACCGACCGCTCGCTCAACCACATGTCGCAGTCATTTCAAGGCGTGATGAAGAACATTTCCAGGACCCTGAAACTGGTCTACAGCGCCCAGGCTGTTGCGGTGGTCCCGGGCAGCGGCACATTCGGCATGGAAGCGGTGGCGCGACAGCTTGCCACCGACCAGCAATGCCTGGTGATACGCAACGGCTGGTTCAGTTATCGCTGGAGCCAGATCCTTGAGATGGGCAACATCCCGGCGGCCACCACGGTGCTGAAAGCCCGACCGGTCGACACTGGTCGCCAGGCTGCCTACGCCCCACCCCCTCTGGACGAAGTGCTGGCAGCCATTGCGGCGCAGAAGCCGCAGATTGTCTTCGCCCCCCACGTTGAAACCTCATCAGGGATTATCCTGCCCGACGAGTACCTGCGGGCCGTCGGCGACGCCGTGCATGCGGTGGGTGGCCTGTTCGTGCTGGACTGCATCGCCTCAGGCACGCTTTGGGTTGATATGCAGAAATGCGCAGTCGACCTGCTGATCAGCGCACCGCAGAAAGGCTGGAGCGCCTCCCCTTGCTGCGCCCTGGTGATGCTCAGTTCCTTGGCCCTTGAGCGCATCGAACAGACACATAGCAGCAGCTTCGCCTGCGACCTGAAAAAGTGGCTTCAGATCATGCAGGCCTACGAACAGGGCGGACATGCCTACCATGCCACCATGCCCAGCGATTCCCTCGCGCGATTCAACGAAGTGATGAAAGAGACGCAAGCCTACGGTTTCGACAAGGTCCGCGACGAACAACAGGCTCTAGGCGATCGGGTACGCGCGATGTTGACCGGCAAAGGCATCAAAAGCGTGGCCGCAGTCGGCTTTCAGGCCCCTGGCGTAGTGGTGAGCTACACCGATGATGCCGACATCAAGAGCGGTAAGAAATTTGCCAACCACGGCCTGCAGATCGCCGCTGGAGTACCGTTGCAATGCGACGAGCCAGCCGACTTCCAGACCTTCCGCATCGGTCTGTTCGGGCTCGAAAAACTGCACAATATCGAGCGCACGGTCACCACCCTCGAGCAGGCACTGGACGAGGTGATGGTTAACTAAGCCCTCATCTTGCCCGCAGCACATACCGAACTTGTGAATTCCAGGAAGGCGTCCTGCCCTGGGCACTGCCGGCCCATGGCGCTGATCTTCGACGAATATGACGCTGGTCGCCCGGACGTCATGTTAGAACCATAAGGGAAAGCCCGTGCACGCGTCTTACTGACACGTGCACCCTTCAGCGCTATCCCATGCGATATCCCCGGATTGACCCTGACTCACACAGATCTTGAAGCACGCAACCACCTCATCCTCGCGTCAGCTTTTCGATCAGCGCCCGATACCCGGGAAACTGTTGACCAAGCTTTTGCCTATCACCCATTTCCATGTCCGCGAAATCAAATCCTGGCGAAACCGCTTCACTGATCAAGCCGAACCCCGCAGCGCCGTGCATCAGCTGTGAAGCTTTCCAGATCCCGCCCGGCACGTGCAGCTGCAAGCGTTGTCCGGCGAGAACATCGTGACCCATCACAATGGTTTGCAATGTACCGTCCGGAAAAATCAGCGTGTACTGAATCGGATCGCCCAGATGATAGTAATGAACGATGTCTGACTGGTTGAGATGGAAATGGCCAATCGGAGAATCCTGGGTCAACAGATAGAAAATCGACGTCATGCAATGGCGCTGGCCACCCGGAGTCACAATCGTGTTCTGGTCGTCCGATTGGTAGGTTCTGCGAAAGAATCCACCTTCGATATGGGGCTCAAGACCCAGGGCCTTGACCATTTCTCCAATTTCCAGGGTGTCTTGAGTCATTTTCAGATCACCTCCTATTCTTGATTTTAGTGTCATATTCGCAGCATTTATCGACATAATTCGACTAAATAGTGCTTTAGTCGAGTTGGCTTTTATCCTGCCCAGGCACCCTGTCCCGGCAAAAACATGTTTTGTCGACCTGAAGTCAACCTGGACCTCGAAGCCGTATCGGAAAACCGGTCGACTTCCCTGCCCCTCAGTCTCAGCTAAGTTTCGCTGCGTATCGTCTCCCTTGCGCAAGTTCGGCGCTGCACAGGAGAGGCAACCCGCCCATGAAACCCGATACAGCCGGATGGCTCAACAAAGTACCCGAGGTGACCCTGTCATTCTGGGTGATCAAGATCCTGTCCACGACGGTGGGTGAAACCGGCGCGGACTTTCTCGCAGTCGATGCCGGCCTCGGCCTGGGCTGGACCAGCGTTGGCATGGCGACTTTGCTGGCCATCGCCCTGTTCCTGCAGATGCGCAAGACCGCCTGTTCGCCCTGGATCTACTGGCTGAGCGTGGTGCTGGTGAGCATCGTCGGGACGCAACTCACCGACATCCTGACCGACGTTCTCGACGTCAGCCTGTACACCAGCACGGCCGTGTTTTCTGTTCTGCTCGCGCTCAATTTTTTCGTCTGGTACCGGGTGGAACACAACCTGTCGATCCGCGAGATCGTCACACCACGACGGGAATGGTTCTACTGGACGACCGTGCTCTGCACCTTTGCCCTCGGTACGGCGGCCGGTGACCTCGCGACCGAAGCGCTCGGCCTGGGTTTCACCCTCGGTGCCGTGATTTTCGCCGCGCTGATCGCCGCAACCCTGGTGGCCTGGCGCCTGGGCGCCAACATGGTGCTGACCTTCTGGATCGCCTACATCCTGACCCGTCCGTTCGGTGCCTCTCTCGGCGACTTGCTGACCCAATCCAGGACCTACGGTGGCCTTGGCATGGGCGCCACCTGGACCAGCGCGATCTTCCTGTGCGTCATCGTCCTGCTGGTTGCGGTCGCACAGGTCAGCATCGGCAACCGCAAACCCGTCACTCAGTAACACTTAATAGCTCATCAAGGAATCGTCATGCGCTCTTTTCAAAACATCATTCGCCACGTCGCCATTGTCTCGTCGATCTTTTTGCTCAGCATCGCCGCCGGTTGCTCGAAACCCGCCGACAAACCTGCTGCGGGCGCCACATCCGGTGCGATGAGTGCACAAACCCAGTCCGGTTCAAAATTGGGTGACCTGTCCGAGTTCCGCAGCATCGCCGCCGACGTTGTCGCGCTCGTCGATAAAAACGACCTGCCGGGCGCGAAAGCCCGCATCAAGGACCTGGAAAGCACCTGGGACTCGGCCGAAGCCGGGATCAAGCCTCGCGCTGCCAGCGACTGGCATGTTGTGGACAAGGCCATTGACCGCGCGCTCGACGCCTTGCGCGCCAGCAGTCCGCAACAGAGCGACAGCAAGGCCCGCATGGACGAGCTGATGAAGGCCTTCGACTCGATGAAGGGCGCGCAATAACCAGGCGGACAAACGCCGGTACAGGTGCTTCAATACAGGCGCGACGGTCAAGACCGCCGCGCCTTTTTTTCGGAGCGGGACATGCGCATATTGCTGGTCGAAGATGACCCGATGATCGGGGACGCCATCCACGGCGCACTGAGTGATGCGAGCTACGCGACCGACTGGGTGAAAAACGGCCTTACCGCGCTTTCGGCGCTGGAGACCCAGCCCTACGACCTGGTGCTGCTCGACCTCGGGTTGCCAGGCAAGGACGGGCTCGATGTGCTCGACAGCATTCGCGGCCGCAACAACCCGGTACCTCTGCTGATCATCACCGCACGGGACAGCCTCGACGATCGCCTGCGCGGCCTCGACGGTGGCGCCGACGACTACTTGCTCAAACCCTTCGACATGGCCGAGCTGCTTGCCCGCATGCGCGCGGTGCTGCGGCGCAAAGGCGGTAGCGCCCAGTCATTGCTGGACAACGGTGTGGTGGCACTGGACCTGGTGTCGAAACAGGCGAGTACGGCGCAAACCCCCAACGTCCAACTGTCCAGCCGCGAATTCGCCCTGCTGCAGGCCCTGCTGATCCGCCCGGGGGCGATCCTCTCGCGCAGCGAACTCGAAGACCGCCTCTACGGCTGGGGCAACGAAGTGGAAAGCAACGCCGTGGAGTTTCTGATTCATTCGCTGCGACGCAAGCTGGGCAACCAGGTCATCAAGAATGTCAGGGGTATGGGATGGATGGTTTCAAAAAGCGCCTGAGCGACTCGGTCCAGGTACGACTGTCGGTCGCGCTGTCGCTGGCCATCCTGCTCGTGGCGGTGCTGGCCGGGATGTTTGCGTTCGTCTCGGCCCTCGACGAGGCCCACGAAATGCAGGACGAAACCTTGCGTCAGGTGGCCGTCCTGTTCGATCGGCAGCAGATGACCCTGCACTACCCCACTGCCGGAAAAATTGCCGGTGACGACGAGGAATCCAGGGTCATCGTGCAATACCTGACCGACAGCGGCAAAGCCGTCGGCACCACTGACGACAACGTCCTGCCGCTGCCCTTCCCCACGACGCTGGCCAATGGCCTGTCGACCTTGAATATCGCTGGCGAAGACTTTCGCGCATTGGTCAGGACCACCACCCGTGGCGAGCGCATCGTCGTGGCCCAGGAGACGGGGGTTCGCGACAAGGAGGCGCGCGAGAGTGCCTTGCGCAGCCTGCTGCCGTTTCTCATTCTGTTTCCGGTGCTGTTGCTGGTGGTGAGCGATCTGGTGCACAAGCTGTTTCGCCCCATCGCCACCCTCTCCGATGACATAGACCGACGCGACAAACAGGCCCTGCACCCGGTCGACGAACACCATTTGCCAACCGAGATCCGCCCTTTCGTCGTGGCCATCAATCGCCTGCTGGCGCGGGTTGCGCAGTCCATGGAAAACCAGCGCCGCTTCATCGCCGACGCCGCCCACGAACTGCGCTCGCCCATGACCGCCCTGTCCTTGCAAGCCGAGCGACTACAGGCCACACCCATGCCGACGCAAGCCGTCGAGCGCCTGCTGCCGCTGTCGCGCGGCATAGAGCGCAGCAGAAAGCTGATCGATCAGTTGCTGGCCCTGGCCGCCGCGCAATCGAACGCGGAGCGGCCGCAGACCACGGTTTCAGTGCATGAGGTCTATCGACGGGTGCTGGAGGACCTGCTGCCCCTGGCGGAGCGCAAGAACATCGATATCGGTGTTGAAAGTACCCAGGACGTGCAGCTCGTCATCAACGAAATGGACCTGCTGATCCTGGTGAAAAATCTGGTGGACAACGCGATCCGCTACACCCCTTGCGGCGGACGCGTCGACCTGTCGGTGGAGCTGGCGCAGGAAACCGTGATCCTTCAGGTCAAGGATTCCGGACCGGGTATCACCGCCGATGAACAAATGCGCGTGTTCGACCCGTTCTATCGCAGCGTGGGCACTGAAGAGTCAGGCTCAGGGCTGGGCTTGTCCATCGTCAGGGCCATCGCTGAGCGCACCGGGGCTCGTCTGCATCTGGGATTCTCGAATGAGACGGACAAAAGCGGCTTATGTGTTTCGATCGGGCTACCAAGAGGCATAGACTAAATCCCTGTGTATCACAGTGTGTCAGCAGGACTGCCCGATACACAGACTTTCATCCGGCCGTCGATTCGACACAGGCCGGATACGTTACCGCGCTTTAATGCAAGCAATGTTTGAAGGGGCTCAGACAGGCCCCCTGACCCATGGCTGGTAATGGAGATATCCCATGAAGATGGCGCTGCACAACAGCAAACCCGGCAAGACTCGCCGCCACCTGGTCGGCCCTTCTATCCTCGCGCTTGCGCTGTTCGGCGTGCTCGGCGTGGCCCATGCGCAAACGGCCGCCGCCGCGCAGCCAGCGGCGACCCCTGCCACACAGGCCGCGCCCTCGCCCTTCGGCCCGCTCAAGCATGTCAACGCCGGGCTGCTGGACGTGGCGTACGCCGAAACCGGCCCGGCCAACGGGCCGGTGGTGATCCTGCTGCACGGCTGGCCGTACGACATTCACAGTTATGCCGAGGTCGCGCCGTTGCTGGCCGCCAAGGGCTATCGGGTGCTGATGCCCTATGCGCGCGGCTATGGCGATACACGTTTCCTGTCGGAAAAAACCGAGCGCAACGGCCAGCCGGCTGCGCTGGCCAGTGATGTCATCGACTTCATGGACGCGCTGAAGATCAAGCAAGCGGTGCTCGGTGGCTATGACTGGGGTGCGCGCTCGGCCGACATTGTCTCGGCGCTGTGGCCGGAACGGGTCAAGGCACTGGTCTCGGTCAGCGGTTATCTGATCGGCAACCAGGCAGCCGGCAAGAACCCGCTGCCACCCAAGGCGGAATTGCAGTGGTGGTATCAGTTCTACTTCGCCACTGAACGCGGCCAGGCCGGTTACGAGAGAAACACCCACGACTTCGCCAAGCTGATCTGGCAACTGGCTTCGCCGAAATGGGCGTTCGATGACGCCACTTTTGACCGCAGCGCCAAGGCACTGGACAACCCGGACCATGTCGACATCACCGTGTTCAACTACCGCTGGCGCCTGGGCCTGGTCGAGGGCGAAAGCCGATACGAAGCGCTGGAGCAGAAACTGGCCACGGCGCCGTCCATCAGCGTGCCGACCATTACCCTGGAAGGCGATGCCAATGGCGCACCGCACCCTGCGCCCGAAGACTATGCCAAGCGTTTCACCGGCAAATACGAGTTCCGGCTGATCAACGGCGGCATCGGCCACAACCTGCCGCAGGAAGCTCCGCAGGCGTTCGCCAAGGCTGTGATCGATGCGGACCATCTTTGAGGGCTGATTCGGTTTACGCGCTTTTCCCCCGAACAACGACCTCCACCGCACGGCTCGTTTACGTAAACGGGCCGTGCGCATGCGCTATGAGTCAAACACAGCACACCGATTCAATATTCCCTGCCCGATCTACGTAACCATGGCGTCCTCACTCCTCCTGTAGGAGCGAGCTTGCTCCGGGCGGCGTTCCGACGATGGTCGTTAACGATAACGCGTGTTTACTGCCTTAACGCGGCTCACTTGAGACCATCGCGAGCGAGCTCGCTCCTACAGTGAATCCCCCCACCGTCGCTGTGCCTGTGGTGAACGATTGATGAAGTATGACTCGCAAGACCTCAGGGCCCGATTACAGCTTTGGTTATCGGTGCTGCTCGCCGGCACGGTCGGGACCGCGGTGGCGGATGAATCGGCGCAGGGCTTTCTGGACGGCGCAACGCTTGGCGTGCTCAGTCGAAACTTTTACCTGAACAGCGATTATCGATCCCCCTCGCCGACCGGCAAGAACTACAAAGCCGAGTGGGCTCAGGGTTTTATCGGCACTTTTGAATCCGGCTTCACACCGGGCACGATCGGTGTCGGCCTTGATGCCCATGCCTTTCTCGGATTGAAACTCGATGGCGGCAAGGGCCATTCCGGCACCGGTTTGCTGCCCGTGGGCAGTGATGACCGCAGTGAAAGCGACTACTCCAGCGGTGGCGGCGCGATCAAGCTCAAGGCCTCGAAAACCACCCTGGCGTTTGGCGAAATGATGGTCGAGTCCCCGGTATTCGACACTGCGGACAAACGCCTGCAACCGGAATACGCGACTGGCTTTCTGCTCAACAGTCGCGAAATCGACGGCATGAACCTGCAAGCTGGCCACTTCACGGCGTTCAAGAATCAGGACAGCGCTTCAGGCAAGGGCGACTTTTTCGGTTATGGCGCCAACACCGAGGCTGGTGGCATTTCGTTTGTCGGCGCCGACCTGTTTACCCAAAGCCCGGTCGGCGGCGCGCTGTACGCCTCGGAGTTGACCGACACCTGGCACCAGTACTACGGCAATCTGCACTTCAAGCAGTCCGACGTGTTCATCGACGCCAACCTCTATCACACCAAGGACACTGGCCAGGCGCTGGCCGGTGCCATCGACAACACCGCGTACAGCCTGTCCGGCCAGTACACGCTGGGCGCCCAGGCGTTCACCCTGGCCTATCAGAAAATCGACGGTGATACGCCGTTTGATTTTGTCGGTGGCGACTCCATCTACCTGGCCAACTCGATCAAGTTCGCCGACTTCAACGGCGCCCACGAACGCTCCTGGCAGGTTCGTTACGACCTGGACCTGGCCACCTTCGGGATACCCGGCCTGAAGTTCATGACCCGTTACGTCACCGGCGACCAGATCGACGGCACGCATGCACCACAAGGCGGGGCGTACAACCCGTTCGACCCGGCGGCCGGCACCTTCGTGCCGCAACAAGGTGCCGGGGGCCGACACTGGGAGCGCGACATCGACCTGCACTACGTCGTGCAGTCCGGGTCGGCCAAGGGTTTGTCGCTGCAACTGTCCCATGTGTCGCACCGGGCGAACGCGGCCCAGGCCGGCGATGACATCGACCGGGTGTACGTGGTCATCCAGTACCCGCTGAACTTCGGGCCGTTCTGAGCGCAAAGTGGCGGAAGGCAGCCGGAGTCGAACCTGCCCGGGAACGGATGCCGTCCCCAACCGGGTTTGAAGCCCGGCCGCGCCACCGGGCGCGATTGCCTTCCTTGATCAGAGCTCTGTGCGCCGGGCCAACGCACTGTCCGGGCGAACCTGCCGACGATCGCCAAAACGCCGGGTCAGGCCGATACGGTCGAAGTACTCCAGTATCTGAATGCTGCGCTTGCGCCCCAGGCCCACCGCATCACGAAACGCCGCCACCTGGATCACCGGGTTGGCGTCCGCCAGTTGCAACAGCATAGCCGCCAATCGGCGAATCATGCTGTCGGGGTAAAACAGGTCCCGCACCACTTGGTGCATCAAACCCAGGCGCGCCATTTTGCGCAGCAACCCGCGCACGGCCGCTTCGTCATGCCCCAGGTCGCGAACCCACGGCGGGGCGAAGCCCGCCTGTTCGAACAACGGTTGCAATTGCAGCCACAGGGCTTCGTCCTCTTCGCTCAAACGCACCTGATGCCCTGGCAGATGCAACCATGGGCCGCTGCTGGCGATGTCGCCGCTAGCCAGCAATTCGTCGAGCAGGCTGATAAACGTCGAACGCTCCATTTCGCTACCGGTGAATCGGCGCAGGCGATCCCGGTCCGGCCCCATCTGATCGGCTTCAAGCTGATGGAAACGCTCGAGGTGCTCGAGCACTGCAGCCTTCAAGGCTTCCCAGCGACTGGCACTGAACAGCAACGCGCCTTGACGGGTGTCGATCAAGCGCACATCCGCGGGCAATGTCCAACTGCTGCGCGGTCGGTTGAACTGCCGCTCCAGGCGCTGCGGATCGAGCCCGCTGTCGCTGTGGGCCAGCAATGCCGGCAACACATCTTCCAGCCTTGTGCTGTTCGCCAGCGCCTGCAGTTGCGCCAATCGTTCCGGGCTGCGACGTTGCCGGGCGGGTGCAAACGGATCCAGCACCCGGCCGCCGCCCAGGGTTCGTTGGGCACTCTGATCGCGCAGGATCAGCGGGTCGCCTTTCACCGCCTGCACCGCTGTATTGAGCAGCAGTTGCGCGAACATCCGCCCACCGGGCGCCAGACTGACGCCTTCGAGCAAGGCGACTCGACCGGTGACGTCCTGGGTGCCGAGGTGCACGTGCACCGGTTGAAAGTGCTCGAAGGCCCGGGGTTCGCCGGGGAGCAGCTGCATGTCGATGTCCAGGCGTTGGCTCGGTGCGTACGAGCCGGCGGCCAGCAACCAGTGGCCACGATGGATATGCTCCAGGGCCAGCCGTTCGGCACTCAGGTTCAATGCCACGCGCTGGCCGGCAACGGCGTGGTCGGCGGCCTGGTTTTGCGCGTGCAGGCCGCGAATGCGCACCGGTTTGCCTTGTGGCCCCAGCAGCAAGGTATCGCCCACCACGACCTGGCCGGACAGCGCCGTACCAGTCACCACGATACCGGCCCCGGCCACGCTGAACGCCCGATCGATCGCCAGGCGAAAACCACCTTCCGTGCTTCGTTGCACCACTTCACGCTGGGCATCGAGCAACGCCTTGCGCAAGGATTCGATGCCCTCGCAGGTGGAGCTCGACAGCGCAATCAGCGGCGCTTCGGCATACGGCCCGGGCGCGAGCAAGGTGCGGACCTGATCGCGCACGACCTGCACCCTGGCGCTGTCGACCCGGTCGCACTTATTGATCGCCACCAGCGCACGCGGGATGCCCAGCAACTCGACAATCGCCAGGTGCTCGCGGGTCTGCGGCATCACCCCGTCATCGGCGGCCACTACCAGCAACACCAGATCGATGCCCTGTGCCCCGGCAAGCATGTTGTGGGTGAAGCGTTCATGCCCGGGTACGTCGATGAAACCGGTCAAGCCCGCTCCCGGTTCCAGCTCGGCATACAGGTAGCCGAGGTCGATGGTCATGCCGCGCTCACGCTCTTCCCGGCGCCGGTCGCCCGCCTGACCGGTCAGCGCCTGGAGCAGCGCCGTCTTGCCGTGGTCGATGTGCCCTGCGGTGCCGACAATCACCCTGCCCGTCCCTCCACCTGCAATTGATCGAGCTGTGCCAGCCATGCCGATTCGTCGTCCAGTTGCCGCAGGTCCAGCCACAGGGCGTCATCGTCAATGCGCCCGAGTACCGCGATCGGCAATGCGCGAAAGGCTGCTTCCAGCGTCAACAGGGACCGCCCGCGCAAGCGCTTGGACGTCAGCGGACGCAGGCACAGCGCCGCGCTGGCCAGCCGCGCCACCGGTTGGCTGCCGCTGCCGATCATGCCCAGTGCCGGCATGGCGCTGACGCTCCAGTCCTCGCCCACCACCTGGGCCAGCGCCGGCCGCAGTCGCTCGGCCTGGGCGAGGATATCGGCCTGTGGCCGGGTCAACAGGCGCAGGCTGGGCAAGCGCTCGGCCAGTCGGTCCGGGTTGCGGTACAAACCCAACACCGCTTCCAGGGCAGCCAGGGTCATTTTGTCGACCCGCAGCGCACGCTTGAGCGGGTTTTTCTTGATCCTGGCGATCAGTTCCTGGCGGCCGACAATCAGCCCGGCTTGCGGCCCGCCGAGCAGTTTGTCGCCACTGAAGGTGACGATGTCCGCGCCATCGAGCAACGCCTGACGCACCGTCGGCTCAGCCGGCAGCCCCCAGCGGGTCAAGTCCAGCAGGCTGCCGCTGCCGAGGTCTTCGAGCAGCGGCAAACCGTGCCGGTGGGCCAGTTGCGCCAGTTCGGCGGTCGGCACGCTCGTGGTGAAGCCTTGAATGCTGTAGTTGCTCGCGTGCACGCGCATGATCAATCCGCTGCGCGAGCCGATGGCGGCCTCGTAGTCGCGGGCATGGGTGCGATTGGTGGTGCCGACCTCAACCAGCTTCACCCCGGCACGGGCCATGATGTCGGGAATGCGGAAGGCACCGCCGATTTCAATCAGTTCACCGCGGGAAATAATTCCTTCCTTGCGCGCGCCCAGGCTGTTGAGGGTCAGCAAGACCGCTGCGGCATTGTTGTTGACCACGGTCACCGCTTCGGCGCCGGTCAGTTCGCGGATCAAACCTTCGATCAGGTCGTCGCGGTCACCGCGCTTGCCACTGCGCAGGTCAAACTCCAGGTTGAGCGGATAGCGGGCAGCCATTTGCACCGCTTCAATCGCTTCCTCGGGCAGCAATGCCCGCCCGAGGTTGGTGTGCAGCACCGTGCCGGTGAGGTTGAATACCCGGCGCACATGGCTGCGATGCTCGATTGCCAATCGTTCGCCGACCCTGCCGGCCAGCACCTCAGCGCTGACCTCTACAGGTTCGAGCAAACCGTGCTGCACCCTTTCCCGCAACTCATCCAGCAAACACCGCAAGGCCGTCAGCAGGACGTCGCGGCCATAGCGCTCGGCCAACGGCAGGCACGCCGGGTGACGTAACAAACTGTCGATGGAAGGTAGACGCAGGGGTTGCCTGGCACCGTGTGCAGACATCTGGCGCTCCTGAAAACGAATGACCGTCGCGCCAGAGTGTAGACGCTGCGGTTACTCGTCTCCCGGAGCCAGCAACAGATTCGGTGCCAAACGCTGATAACCGTCCTGGGCCAGGCGCATGTCGAGCATCAGGCTGGACAGGTCTGCCGACAGCGCTTCGGCATCCGCATCGTTTTCCAGATAGAGCAACTTCAGATAGCTGTTGCAACCGGGGCAGACTTCGGCGCGCAACGGCGCCTGGTTGGCGGCATGGCGGTCATCTTCAAGGCTGAGGTACTCCAGGCCTTTGCTCTGCTCGCAATACACGCACTTGACCCGCACCACATGCCACTCGCAGGCGCACAGCGAACAGACCAGATAACGCAAGCCATTGTGCTTGCCGCGATGGCGGATGACCCCGGCCATGGCCGGCGAGCCACAGGCCGGGCACTGGCTGAGGCTGTCGCCGGGAGTCAGGGCCAGGTTTGGCGTACTCAACAGCCAGTGACTCCACGCTGTTTGCAACGCCGCACCGAGAAACGGCACCAGCGCCGCTGGCACCAGCGAATACTGGCCGCTGAGCAACGCCACCGCCCAGGCGCGGCGTTGCCCGGCACCGGCCAGGCGCAAGGTTTCCAAGGCATCGGCCACGGCGCAGGGTTGCGGTGCGCTATAGCGCTGCAGCAAGGCATCGAGGTAAAGCTGCCAATCGTCTTCGCGCGCCAGGCTGTCGGCTGCGAACGGCGGCAAGCCGTGTTGCTGGCACAATTCGATGCGTTGTCGGTCGAGGGGATCGCCAAGTGGCGGGTCGTTAAACACCTGTTGCTGTACCCGGCACAACCCGGCAATCAAATGAAGGTAATCGGCCAACGGATGCCCTTCGGCCAGCGTCTCCAGACGTAAGGCGCGCAGGCTGAACAGGTTATGTGGTGGCATGTACAGAAACGGCGGCGAACTGGCCGCCGCTTCGATTTCTCCGGGTTCGAGGATGGTTGGCAAATGTCAGCCCTTTTTGGTGATCGGACGCTGGGGTGCTTCGTCGCGGGTCTCATCTTGAGTCACTTGGCGATACCAGAGTTCGTGGTGTTTCCTCGCCCAGCCACGGCTGACCCGGCCGTGCAACATGGCGCTGACCGAGCCTTTGATCCAGATCCCGGCATAGATGTGCACGATGATGCTCAGGATCAGCACAAAAGCGGCCAACGCATGCAGCAACATCGCCCAGCGAATCGTGGTGATGCCGAACCAGTCGCTGAAGTACGCACGCCAGATCACCAGACCGCTCAATAGCAGCACCAGCATGCACAGCAGTAAAGTCCAGAACAGCAGCTTCTGCCCGGGGTTGTATTTGCCGATGGGTGGCACGCCCTCCTCTTTGTTCAGCATCACCCGGTCGATGCGCTTGAGCCACAGGCGGTCATTGGCGATGAAGTAATTGGCGCGCCAGAAGCGCAACACCAGGCCGAGGAACAGCACGAACATCAGCACGCCCATGAACGGGTGGAGGATGCGTGTCCACGGTCCACCGCCGAACAGGTTGCTCAGCCAGAACAGCGCCGGATGGAACAGCGCCAACCCGGACAATCCGGCCATGAAAAACAGGATTGCCACCAGCCAATGATTGGTGCGCTGGTTGCTGGTGTAGCGCAGGATCGTCTTGTTGCTCATGGCCTGCCCTCCCCACGGGGATCGAAGGTATGCACCGACGGATCGACTTCGTGCACGGCGTTGTCCGGCGGGGCCGGATGTTCATCCTCTTCGACGATTTGCGGGCCGACGCGCACGTAGTGGAAGAACCCGGCCAGCACCGCTGCGCCCATGGCCAGCAGCGCCAACGGCTTGCTGACGCCTTTCCACAGCCCTACCAGCGGGCTGATTGCCGGGTGATCGGGCAAACCGGCGTACAGTCTTGGCGTATCGGCGTGGTGCAACACGTACATCACGTGAGTGCCTCCGACGCCTTCGGGGTCATACAGACCGGCGTTTTCAAAGCCCCGGCTTTTCAGATCGACGATACGTTCGGCGGCATGCACCTTCATGTCGTCCTTGGAGCCGAACACGATGGCACCGGTCGGGCAGGTTTTCACGCAGGCCGGTTCCAGCCCCACCGCCACCCGGTCCGAGCACAAGGTGCATTTGTAGGCCTTGTGATCCTTTTGCGAGATCCGTGGAATGTTGAACGGACACCCGGTGATGCAGTAGCCGCAGCCGATGCAATGGTCCTGGTTGAAATCGACGATGCCATTGGCGTGCTTGATGATCGCGCCGGGGCTGGGGCACGCCGCCAGGCAACCGGGCTCGGCGCAGTGCATGCAGCCATCCTTGCGGATCAGCCACTCCAGGTTGCCGGCGTCGGTCTCGTGCTCGGTGAAGCGCATCAGCGTCCAGGTTTCTGCGGTGAGGTCCTGCGGGTTGTCGTAGGTGCCATGGTTGTGACCGACCTCGTCCCGCAGTTCGTTCCATTCCGAGCAGGCGACCTGGCAAGCCTTGCAGCCGATGCATTTGGTGGTGTCGATCAGCTTGGCGACTTCCTCCTGCTGGCGTATTGAGGACGGGGCTGTGGTGGTGGCCGAACGGGCGATGATGTCTTGGCTGGCCATTTAGACTTTCTCCACGTTGACCAGGAATGACTTGGATTCCGGGGTCTGGGTGTTGCCATCGCCGAGGAACGGCACCAGGGTGTTGGTCAGGTAGCCGTGCCGCGTGAGCCCGGTGAACCCCCAGTGCAGCGGAATGCCGATCTGGTGCACCACCTGATTGTTGACCTGCAGCGGGCGAATCCGCTTGGTCACCACGGCCACCGCTTCAATGAAGCCACGCTTGCTGCTGACCCGCACACGATCGCCGGCGACGATGCCTTTTTCCTTGGCCAGCACCTCGCCGATTTCCACGAACTGCTCGGGCTGGGCAATCGCGTTGAGCTTGCAATGCTTGCTCCAGAAGTGGAAATGCTCGGTCAGCCGGTAACTGGTGGCGGCGTACGGGTAATCCTTGGCCACGCCAAGGGAATCCCAGACCGAATCGAAGATCCGCGCCGCCGGGTTGCTGGTGGCTTTCTTGTTTTGCGGGTGCAGCGGGTTGATGCCGATCGGCGTCTCGAACGGCTCGTAGTGTTCGGGGAACGGGCCTTCGTTCATCTTGTCGACGGCGAAGAATCGCGCCACGCCCTCGGGGTTCATGATGAACGGATTCATCCCGGCTTCCGGCGGCACGTCGACCTTGTAGTCCGGCACATCGGTGCCGCCCCAGGCTTTGCCGTTCCACCACACCAGGCGTTTTTTCGGATCCCACGGTTTGCCTTGCAGGTCCGCCGAGGCACGGTTGTAGAGAATCCGCCGGTTGGCCGGCCACGCCCAGGCCCAGCCTTGATGCTGGTGCATGCCGTACGGGTCGCTGTTGTCGCGGCGGGCCATCTGGTTGCCCAGTTCGGTCCAGCTGCCACAGAAAATCCAGCAGCCGGACGCCGTGCTGCCGTCATCCTTGAGCTGGCCAAACCCGGCCAGTTGCGAATTGGCCTTGATTGCCGCGCCCGTGGCGTCGGTGAAGTCAGTGGTGGCGTAGCCGTTGATTTCCTTCGCCAGCTCCTCGGGCGAAGGTTCGTTCGGGATCTTGTACGGCCACGACAGTTTGAGCAGCGGATCGGGGAACTTGCCGCCTTCGGCCTGATAGCGCTGGCGCAGGCGCACGAACAGTTCGCTCATGATGCGGATGTCGGTCTGCGCTTCACCCGGCCCGTCGGCGCCCTTCCAGTGCCATTGCAGCCAGCGACTGCTGTTGACCAGCGAGCCATCCTCCTCGGCAAAGCAGGTGGTGGGCAGGCGAATGACTTCGGTCTGGATGTCGGCACTCTTCACATCGTTGTACGACCCGACGTTGCGCCAGAATTCCGAAGTTTCGGTGGCCAGCGGGTCCATCACCACCAGCCACTTCAGTTTGGCCAGTGCCGCGGTCACCCGGTTTTTGTCCGGCAACGCGGCAATCGGGTTGAAGCCCTGACACAGGTAGCCGTTGACCTTGCCCTGGCCCATCAAATCAAACACCTTGAGGATGTCGTATTGGGGAATGTCCAGTTTCGGCAGGTAGTCGTAGGCCCAGTTGTTCTCGGCCGTTGCGTTGGCGCCATACCAGGCTTTCATCAGGCTGACGTGGAATTTGCCGTAGTTCTGCCAGTAGGACAGTTGCCCCGGACGCAATGGTTTCTGCGTGCGCTTGACGATATAGGCGTTGTAGTCCTGTTCGGCATCGCCGGGTAGCGAGAGGTATCCCGGCAGTGAATTGGACAACAGCCCCAGGTCCGTCAGCCCCTGGATGTTGGAGTGCCCGCGCAAGGCATTCACCCCCCCGCCCGGCATGCCGACGTTGCCCAGCAGCAATTGCACCATCGCCGCGCTGCGGATCATCTGCGCGCCAGTCGAGTGCTGGGTCCAGCCCAGCGCATAGAGGATGGTCATGGTCTTGCCCGGTTGCGAGCAAGTGGCGATTTCCTCCCATATTTTCTGCATGGCATCGACCGGCATGCCACAAATCTGGCTCGCCAGCTCTTTGCTGTAGCGGCTGTAATGCTGCTTCATCAACTGATAGACACAGCGTGGGTCTTGCAGGGTCGGATCGACCTTGGCAAAGCCGTCCTCGCCCAGTTCATAACCCCAGCCGGACTTGTCGGTGTAGAGGCGTTTGGCCGCATCGTAACCGCTGAAGATCCCGTCCTCGAAGCCATAACCGGCTTTGACGATGAACGATACGTCGGTGTAGTTGCGCACGTATTCGTGCTGGATCTTGTCCTCGGTCAGCAGATAATTGATCAACCCGCCCATGAAGGCGATGTCGGTACCGGTACGGATCGGCGCGTAATAGTCGGCCACCGAGGCGGTCCGGGTAAAACGCGGATCGACCACGATCAGCCGCGCCTTGTTGTGCGCCTTGGCCTCGGTCACCCACTTGAAGCCGCACGGGTGCGCTTCTGCTGCGTTGCCGCCCATCACCAGAA
Source organism: Pseudomonas sp. WT-JTC (assembly GCF_056711565.1). NCBI lineage: Bacteria > Pseudomonadati > Pseudomonadota > Gammaproteobacteria > Pseudomonadales > Pseudomonadaceae > Pseudomonas > Pseudomonas sp. WT-JTC. The sequence goes on along the minus strand of NZ_CM160042.1, from coordinate 3,165,025 downwards.
CCAGATTCGCGTTGGCGATATCGGTCCAGGTATTGGTCATGGCTCCACGGCCGTACGTCGGGGCAAGACTTGCCACCGTCGGGCCGTGTCAGACACGCGCCTGGTTATCGAACCCCAGCATGCCGAGACTGCGAACCACCTTGTGGGTGATGTAGCCCGCTTCACTGGAGGCCGCCGATGCCGCGAGGAAACCGGTGGTCAGCCAGCGGTTTACCGTTTGGCCCTGGGCATTCTTCTCGGTGAAGTTGGCGTCGCGGTCGGCCTTCATCAGGTCGGCGACGCGATCGAGCGCTTCATCCCAGGAGATGCGGGTCCACTCGGTGCTGCCGGGTTTGCGCGTCTGCGGGTATTGCAGGCGGCCTGGGCTGTGTATGAAGTCCAGCAGGCCTGCGCCTTTGGGGCAAAGGGTGCCGCGGTTGACCGGGTGGTCGGCGTCGCCTTCGATATGGATGATGTTTTGCGCGACATTCTTCGCCGTATCGCCCTGGCTGTACATGATCAAGCCGCAACCGACCGAGCAATACGGGCAGGTGTTGCGGGTTTCATGGGTATGGGCGAGCTTGAAGTGACGCACCTGTTCGGCAAAGGCTGGCGTCGGGGCCATGCCCAACGCGCCCAGGCTAGAGCCTGCAAGGCCGATGCCGGCGACCTTGAAGAACTGACGACGGCTGAGATCCATCGTGCACTCCTGATCAGGTGGCGCCCGGTACATGGCCGGGCTTTTTTGAACAACCACGGTCGCGGCAGTCTGGCTGCCGACACTACAAACTGTAGTCAATGCTGTCGAATTCACCATGACAGCCGACCGTCGGCCCTGCAGACATAACCCCCTCTGTAGGAGCGAGCTTGCTCGCGATGGTGTATCAGCTGAGTGAGTGTCGACTGACACTCCATCGCAAGCAAGCTCGCTCCTACAAGGGATTGGCGATTATCATGGCGCCATAACCAACCTGCCGTTACGAGACCCCGCATGACTTTCGATTTTGATCAGGTGTTCGACCGCCACAACACCGGCAGTACCAAGTGGAGCCGCTACCCGGCCGACGTGTTGCCGATGTGGGTCGCCGACATGGATTTCGCTGCGCCGCCGGTGATCATCCAGGCCCTGCAGAAGCGCCTGGAACACCCGATGGTCGGTTACAGCGTGGCCCAGGATGACCTGCGCGAGGCGATCGTTGCCGACCTCTGGAACAAGTACGCCTGGCGCGTCGAGCCCCAGGAGCTGATTTTCCTGCCGGGCGTCGAGTCGGGCTTCAACATGGCATTGAAGGCCCTGGTGCAGCCGCAACAGAACGTCGTCGTGCAGGTTCCGAACTACCCGCCGCTGCGCCACGCACCCGGGCATTGGGGGCTGAACAAGGTCGAGCTGAATTTCGACGCGCAAGCCGATGGTACCTACGTCACGCCGCTGGATTCCTTGAGCCAGTCACTGCAAGGCGGTGGCGCACTGCTGCTGAGCAACCCGCACAACCCACTGGGCAAGGCCTTCCCCCGCGCAGAACTGCAAGCCATCGCCGACATTTGCCTTGAGCATGATGCCTGGATCATTTCCGACGAGATCCACGCCGAGTTGTGCTTCGACGGCCGCACGCACATTCCGATGGCTACCCTGAGCCCGCAAATCGCCCAGCGCACCATCACGCTGATGTCGGCAAGTAAGGCCTACAACATCGCCGGCCTGAAAACCTCGTTCATGATCATCCAGGACCGTCACCTGCGCGAGAAGGTCAACCACGCCCGTTGCGGCATGGTCGACAGTGTCAATCCGCTGGGCATGGAAGCCACCCGCGTCGCCTACAGCGAAGCTGCGCCATGGCTGGCAGCGCTGAAGGTCTACCTGCAGGACAACCGCGATTTCCTCGCCGAGGCCGTGCGCACCCGCCTGCCGGGCATCACCATGAACCTGCCGCAAAGCACCTACCTGGCATGGCTGGACTGCACGGCACTGGGGCTGGACAACCCACAGCAGTTCTTCCTGGAACAGGCCAGGGTCGGATTGAGCGCCGGTCTGGACTTCGGCGATGACTGCAAGCAGTTCGTGCGCCTGAATTTCGGCTGCCCACGGTCGCTGCTGGAAGAAGGCATTGCGCGGATGGAGCGCAGCTTGCGCCATCTGTAGGAGCGAGCTTGCTCGCGAAGGTGTGTCAGCTGAGTGAGTGTCGACTGACACTCCATCGCGAGCAAGCTCGCTCCTACAGATACCGGGCAATCTGGTCTGCCGCGTCACTTCATCGCCAAGGCAATGACTTCCACCAGGTTGAGTTGGGTAAAAGGTTTCGACAACCGTGGCAGATGGGCGGCAAAGCCTTCCAGCCGTTCGGCATAACCGGTGGCGAGGATGATCGGCACGCCCGGTCGAATGATCCTGATGGCATTGGCCAGTTGCGCGCCATTCATCTGTGGCATGGCCATGTCGGTGATGACCAGATCAATCTCCGGTCCACTTTCAAACAGCTCCAGCGCCGTGGCACCGCAGGCCGCACTGATGACCCGGTGCCCGAGGTCCTCGAGCAGCAGGCTGGTGCTGGTCAACACCAGGCTGTCATCGTCCACCACCAGTACGCACAGGCGAGGCACCGTCACGGCCGATGCCTTGGAAACCGGTTGGACGGCCGAGCCACTGGCGGCGACCGGCAACCAGAGTTCGGCGGTCGTGCCCTGATCCTTCCGGCTCTTGAGGATGAAGCGGCCACCCAATTGCTCGATAAAGCCGTGGACCATCGACAACCCCAGGCCCGTGCCTTTACCCACGCCCTTGGTGGTAAAGAACGGGTCCATCGCCGAGGCCAGCGTGGTTTCGTCCATGCCCTCGCCCGTATCGGCAATACTCAGGCAGACGTAACGCCCCAACGCCAGGGATGAGGTGGAGCTGTCGGTCACTTCATCGGTTCTGGCACTGAAGCTGAGGGTCCCGCCGTGGGGCATGGCATCACGGGCATTGGTCGCCAGGTTCAGGACCGCCAGTTCCAGCTGGTTGAGGTCAGCCATCACGGGTTCGAGCCCCTCGGGAAAACGCGTTTCGATTTTCACCGAAGGCCCGAGGGAGCTGCGCAACAGCCCGGAAATGCCTTCCACCAATGCCGGTATCCGCACCGGTTCCGACTTGAGCTCCTGGCGTCGGGCAAACGCCAGCATGCGCTGGGTCAGGGAAACACCGCGCAAGGCACCTTGGGTGGCGTTGTCGATCAAGCGGGTAATTTTGGGATCGTCCGTCACCCGCTTGCGCAGGATTTCCAGGTTGCCGAGGATCACCGTCAGCAGGTTGTTGAAATCGTGAGCGATGCCGCCGCTGAGCTGACCGATGGCCTGCATTTTCTGCGCCTGGAACAAGGCCTCCCGGGTTTGCTCCAGCGCCTGCTGCGCTTGCGTGACCTCAGTGATATCGCGGGTAATCTTGGCAAAACCGAGCAAGGTGCCGGTGTCGCCCCAGATCGGGTCGACAATGACATGGGCGAGGAACCGCGTACCGTCCTTGCGCATCCGCCAGCCCTTGTTTTCAAAACGCCCTTCACGAACGGCGATGTCCAGCGTCCGTTGTGGCTCGCGGGCTTCGCGATCCTCCGGGGTATAGAACATCGAAAAATGCTGGCCAATGACTTCTTCCGGCAAGTAACCCTTGATGCGCTGGGCGCCAGGATTCCAGTTGCTCACGCGTCCGTCCGGCGAAAGCATATAGATCGCGTAGTCAGTAACGCTCTGCACCAGCAGGCGGAATTGCTGCTCGCTCTGTTTGAGGACTTCCTCGGCCATTTTGCGATCGGTCAGGTCCCGGGTGATCTTGGCGAACCCCAGTAACGTGCCCGACGGGTCGAGAATCGGATCGATGACCACATGCGACCAGAAACGCGTACCGTCCTTGCGCACCCGCCAGCCTTCGCCCTCGAACCGCCCTTCACGAATCGCCGTGTCCAGTGCCCGCTGGGGCAAGCCGGCACGACGATCTTCATCGGTATAGAAACGCGAGAAATGCTGGCCGAGGATCTCGGCCTCCTCATACCCCTTGAAACGCCTGGCGCCGGCATTCCAGCTGGTGATGATGCCATCGGGATCGATCATGTAGATCGCGTAGTCGATCACCGCATCGATCAATAGCCGAAAACGACCGTCTTCGATGGCACTGACCCTGGTTCGATCTTCGCTCATTGATCCCACCGCTTCATTGTTTCTCTGGAGTATGCGTCATACCGGGTTTTTGGAAAGCCCACCAACGCGGCAACAACTGCTTGACCTTGCTCTCGCCAAAACGGTCATCGATCAGCATCACCACCCCTTGGTCCTGTTGCGTACGGATGACCCGTCCAGCGGCCTGCACCACTTTCTGTACGCCGGGAAACAGATACGTATAGTCGTAGCCGGCGCCAAAAATGGCGGCCATGCGCTGCTTCAGTTGCTCGTTCACCGGATTGAGCTGTGCCAGCCCCAACGTGGCGATAAATGCGCCGATCAACCGGGCACCGGGCAAATCGATGCCTTCGCCAAAGGCCCCGCCCAGTACCGCAAAGCCGACACCCTGGCCGTCGGCGTGGAATTGATCGAGAAACTGCTGACGTTGCGCTTCGCCCATGCCCCGGGACTGCGACCACAGGCTGATGTGCGGATGTTTCTCGGTGAGTAACTGCGCCACTTGCTGCAAGTATTCGAAGCTGCTGAAAAACGCCAGGTAGTTGCCGGGACGCTTGCAGAACTGTCTGGCGATCAAATCCACAATCGGTTCGAGAGAGGACTGGCGATGTACGAACCGCGTGGAGATCTGGCTGATGATGTGCACTTGCAATTGATCGGCATGAAACGGCGACTCGACGTCGATACATACCGTGTCCGCCGGTGTTCCCAGTAAATCGGCGTAATAGTGCCGGGGGCTGAGGGTCGCGGAAAACAGCACCGTGCTGCGAGCGGCAGTCAGGCGCGGGCGGATGAACCCGGCGGGAACCACATTGCGCAGGCACAGCTGCGAGAGATTGCGCTTGCGTTCAAGGTCGCGCTTGCTGATGTCGAACAGGAAATTTTCGTCGAAAAGCTCGGCCACCCGGCAAAAATGCAGCATGTCGAAGTAAAAGCCCTGCAGTGTGCTGTCCAGTCCTTGCGGGTGATCGTTCAGGTAGTCACCAATGCTGGCGCTGCACGATGACAGTGCCTGAAGGAGCTTTTCCGGCGTTTTGTCATAAGCCTGGTAGGCGCCGGTTTGCGCGTTATGCAGGGCATTCCACTCGCGGTTGACTCGCTGCATCGACTTTTTCAGCAATTCGGGTGCGGTTTGGCGCACACCGTTGAAGGTCGCCTGATCAAGGCTCGCGCTGTACATCTGCCGGCCGCGTTCCACCAGGTTATGGGCTTCGTCGACCAGCACCGCGACTTTCCAGTTGTTGGCCTGGGCCAGACCGAACAGTAGCGCGCTGAAATCGAAGTAATAGTTGTAGTCGGCAACCACCACGTCGGCCCAGCGCGCCATTTCCTGGCTCAGGTAATACGGACAGACATCGTGTGCCAGGGCGACCTCGCGCAAGGCGCCCTGGTTCAACAGGCTCAGTTGACTGGCCGCCTGCCGTGCGGCGGGCAGGCGATCGTAGAAACCCCGGGCCAGTGGACAGGACTCGCCGTGGCAGGCCTTGTCCGGGTGTTCGCAGGCCTTGTCCCGGGCGATCATTTCCAGCACCCGCAACGGCGGCGCATCGGTGCTGGCCAGAATCACTTGCGCGGCGTCCAGGGCCAGTTTGCGTCCCGGGGTTTTCGCCGTGAGGAAGAACACTTTGTCCAGTTGCTGCGGCGCCAGCGCCTTGAGCATGGGAAACAGGGTGCCCAGGGTTTTACCGATTCCAGTGGGCGCCTGGGCCATCAGGCAGCGCCCCGTGCTGACAGCCTTGAACACCGACTCGGCCAGGTGGCGCTGCCCCGTCCGAAAACCGGCGTGGGGAAACGCAAGATGCTGCGCCGCTAGATTGCGCCCGTCACGATGGGCGACTTCCTGTTGCGCCCATTGGAGGAAGCGCGCGCAGTGCCGCTCGAAGAACTGTTGCAGCTGCGCGGCCTCGAAGGGCTCGACCAGGCAGGTTTCCTTTTCGCTGACGATGTCGAAATACACCAGCGCCAGGTTGATCCGGGGCAGATCCAGTTTCCGGCACATCAACCAGCCGTAGATTTTCGCCTGGGCCCAATGCAATTGACGGTGGTTGGCCGGTTGTTTGCTCAAGTCTCCGCGGTAGGTCTTGACCTCTTCCAGGCAGTTCTGCCCAGGGTCATAGCCATCGGCCCTGCCCTTGACCGTCAAGGTCTGATACTGGCCTTCAAGGGCGACTTCGCTTTGATAGCCCTCGCTGCGCCGTGATGCCACCGTACGGTGCCCGACGATGCCCTCCAGCGCGGTGGGCGACGGTGTGAAGCGCAGATCGAGGTCGCCGGTCTTGGCGGTGAACTCACACAACGCCCGTACCGCAATGCTGTAGCTCAAGCGCCCTGCTCCGCCCATTGCACGTAGCACACGGCAATCGGCATCTGGTGCTCATGGCAGAATTCCAGCCAGCGCAACTGGTTGTCCTGCAGGCGATCGCCCGGGCCTTTGACTTCAATCATGCGGTAGGTCTTTTGCTGCGGCCAGAACTGGATCAGGTCCGGCATGCCGGCGCGATTGGCCTTGATGTCCAGCAACAGGCGGTTGAACCAATGCTTGAGGTGCTCGGCCGGGAGGCAATCCAGTGCTTGCTCCAGCAGTTCTTCGTCGAGCACGCTCCAGAACACGAATGGGGACTGCACGCCCCACTTGGCGGCATACCGTTCGCGGATGGTCTGCCGATAGCGCCCGTCGTCGAGTTCGGCCAGACAAGCCTGAAACAGTTCGGCCCGGCGTCCATGGAAGTCTTCGCTGAGCAAATCCACCGGCCCGCGCTGGAACGGGTGAAAGAAGGCACCCGGCAGAGGCGCGAAAATCGCGGGCCAACACAGCAAACCGAACAGTGAATTGATCAGGCTGTTTTCGACGTAGTGCACTGGCGCCGACGCTTGCGCCAAATGCGCCTGGACGTGAAGTTCCACCGGTAGCGCCGGGTCTGTCCTCGGTAATTGCAGGTCCAGACGCTGCATTTGCCGAGGCGCTGCCCGCTTGATGGGCGGCCCGCCGAGCTTGCGCCGCAGGCGTGGCAACACGCGGAGCAACTGCTGGTGTTCCGCGGCACTTTCCGGAGCCTGTTCGGCCTGTGTGGCCAGGTCCATCGCCAACTCAAACTCGCCACTGCGTTCCAGCACGCGAATCAATCGCGAACGCGCGCCCGGATAGGCACATTCGCGGTAGAGGTTCAGGGCCATGGCGAAATCCACGATGCGCTCGCAATACTGCCCCATCTGGAACAGCAGCTTGCCACGCCGCCGTTGCAACCATGGATTGTCCAGCACCAGCCCCTTGATACGCTCGACCACCTCTTCCAGCGCTTCACCGGCCTCGAATTGTTGCTGGTACGCATGCAGGAGGACACAGGCGTCCACGTCTTCCCGGCTGCGCAAGCCACGGGATTCGGCACAGAATTCGACTTTTTCATAGGTATAAATGCCGAGATCGGCCAACACGAATTCCGACCAGTCCTGGTACAGGTTGCCGAAGAACATCAGGCGCAGGCGATCGCACAACTCCATGATGGTCAGGCTGAACAGGCGCTCATCCAGCCACGGGCACCAGGCGTTGAAGCTTTGCGCCTGGGGAAATTGCTCGCAGAGCGTCGGCAACCAATCGGCTTTCTTGCCTTTGGGTTGATCGATGACAGTGGCGAAGGTCTGGAGGATTTCTGCCTTGAGCAGCACCTCGAACAGTTCGTCGATGGCGATGGGCATTTGCCCGTCGACCCAACCCAGTTCGAGCAGCGGGCCGGCGGCTATGCCGATATCGCCGATTTCGTCGTAATGCAGCTTGCTCGCCCGGAAATGTACGCCTTTGCGCATCACCATTCTGACCAGCAGTGCCTGCGACTCACGGGGCAACCGCTTAAACTCATCAATAAAGCGCTGCTCTTCGACGCTCAACACATCGCTGGAGCGCTGCTCAAGCCAATCAAGCACTTGCATGAAGTTGTTCAAGTAGTAGAACGGATCGTCGAGGGGATTTGCAGTCACAGGGAAATGGGCCATGGCGAGCGAGTACTGGTTATGCGTACAGATACCAGTTCCGCCCTGCCCGGTGCAATCGGAAAAGGATAAATGGCGGCGCTGTACGGTATTTTTCAGGGCAGTAGAACTTTCTGCGCCCCGGCAGCACCAACCGCCAGAGAGATGCGGTGACAGCCTCGAACTGACGGCACTGCTTCAAAACGTACGGGAGGTGATCATGGACATCAAGACTTTGGGCTTGCCCCTGGCGGCAGCGGTCCTGCTGATGCTGGCCGGCTGCTCGACGCCAACGGTGGTGACCCTGCAGAACGGCACCCAGTATTTGACCAAGGACATGCCGAAAACCAAGACAAAGGATGGCTTCTTCGAGTTCGAAGATATTTCCGGGGCGAAAGTGAAAGTCAAGGCTGATGAAGTGGCCACGATCCGCAAGGAAGACTGAATTTCGCGTTATCGTTCATCGCGGGAAAGCCCGCTCCCACAAGGTATGCGCCAACCTTGCGGGAGCGGGACTGGTCCGGGCGGCGCTCCGACGAAGAGGCCCTTACCGGCGCCAACTCACCATCAGGCGATCACAATCCCCACACCCGACAAACTGTCCAGCCCGACCCCGACCAATGTCACTGAATCATTGCCAAACGTCAGCACGGTATCCTGCCCCACCACGCTGGCATGGGCCCGGAAGTCGTCGTCCGGCGTAACACCCTGTACCCCGAGAAACACCAGTTTGTCGTTCGCCTGATAACCCAGCACCCGGTCGTGGCCAAACGCGCCGCTGAACAGGAACGTATCGATCCCGCCCCCCGATTCCAGCAGGTCGTTGCCGGCCCCGCCGATCAACACGTCGTTGCCCTTGCCTGCGATCAAATGATCGTTGCCGTCGAGACCGAACAACCAATCGCCGAGCGCCTGCGCCTTGAGCGTATCGTTCCCCATGCCCCCCTTTATCGACGACTCGTACCGGGTCAGCTGGTTACCGTCCGCCAGCCCGTTGGCGGTGACGCTGTGGGTCACGTCATCCTTGACCAGCCCCCATAAAAAGCCCGGCTCCTTGCTCATGATGCTGCCGATGTCACGGGTGATACTGATGCCGCCATTGGCATCGCGGATGTACAGGTTGCCGGCGCCGTCGTTGGCAAAGTCGAAGTTTTTCACCGACTGCTGCAAGTCGAGCACGTTGTGCCCCTTGCCGCCCAAAAGGACGTTGTAGCCACCGGCATCGCGGAAGGTGTCGTTGCCGTCGCGGCCTTCCAGATAGTCGTTGCCCTTGCCGCCCTGGATCAGGTCGTTGCCGTCACTGCCGATAATGAAAGTGCTGCCTTTGTGGGTGTCGGCATTGCGGTTCAGGTCCTGGACCCAGGTGTTGGCCCGCGCCGGGTCCGAGAGGTTGGCAACAATAATGGTCGAGTCTTTGCTGGTGAGGTCGTAGAACCGCGATTCCAGCACCCGGGTCATGCCGTCGCCGTAACCGGTCGGCAAGTGGGAAATCCAGGTCGGGATGTTGAGGATGGAAAACGGCAGCAGATTCCATGCGGTCGACGCGTAGTGGTCATTGAAGCTGACAATGTTGTTGGTGGCCGAGGCTTGATTGGCATCGTGCACACCGACCGATGCCAGGTTGAACGCCGAACCGTCCAGCGCACGGAACACTGGATCGTTTTCATAGCCGATGTTCAGCACCTTGTCGCTGCTGCCTTGAGTTGGCGAGGCGTAGGCAATGTAGTTGGAGTCCTGGAAGAAGCCGCCCCATTTTTCGCGGCTCAAATCCGCCAGGCTATTGACTGCCAGCCCGCCGAGACTGTGACCGCTGACCAGCACGTCATTACCGGACAGCCCGTTGGCCCGGGCAAACGCCGCGACGTCGGCGAGCAGCTTCCCGAACGCTTCACCCACATAGTTTTTCGCGTAATCCTGTGGACCCAATGCCGCCAACAGGTCATTGATGACATCGCCGATGGAGTCACTGATCTGGTTTTCACGAGGGCCACTGGTGCCGCGAAAGGCGATGCCGATTTCCGTGAGGTGCCCTTGGGCGTCGTATTTACCGAGGATTTCCACCTGGGCGCTGGTATAGCCGGCTTTTTCGCCGAAGAAGGTTCCCCGTGCATCGACTTTGCCGTCATAACCCAACTGCGCGGCGGTGATGGGTGTCCAACCGGCTTTCTGTACCGCCTCCAGTGCAGCTTTTTCCGAATCTGGGTTCCAGGGGATACCGGGAATCACCCCTTGGGAGTCGGTGCCGCCAATCAGCGCGGTCACCAACGTTGCCGGCAGGCCCACGCCGAAACCGTTGTGCTGGTAACCGGTGGCAAAGCCGTTGTCGAGGTTGTGATAGGAGTACAGCGTGATTGCCATCGCGTCGGTGAACAACGCTTTGGCGTCTGCTGTACCAAGGTTCTTGTAGTCGTACACACCCATGGGTATTGCCTCTCTCTTTGTTGGAATTGTCAGAGATAGCTCACTGCCGGGACACCTCGATCGCGAGATGCCCGGAGCCTCCAGTGCTGTTACAAAAATCTGTCAGGCAAACACAAAGCCGGAAGTCGACAGGTTATCCAGCCCCACCCCGACCAGGGTCACGGAAAAGTCGCCAACCTTGAGCACCGTGTCTTGACCGGCCTGGGAGGCATGCTGTCGGTAGTCATAGCCCTGCCCCGCGCCTTCAACGCCCATGAACACCAGGGTGTCGCTGCCCTGGTAGCCATTGATCGCATCAAATCCGAAAGCGCCGCTGAACAGGAAGGAATTGCTGCCGTCCCCGGTGGAATGCATCACGTCGTTGCCGTTGCCGCCGACGAAGGTCACGTGGCCCTTGTCGCTGCGCAATACGTCATCGCCGCCGTTGCCGAACAGCCAGTCACCCTGGACGTCGGCTAACAGCGTATTGCCGAGGGCATCGCCGTTGAGCGAATGACTGTAGCGGGTCAGTTCGTTGCCATTGAGCAGGCCGTTGCCGGTGACGGTCCAGGTGATGTCCCTGGTGCTCCACCATGATCCGGATTCCTGGCTCACCAGCGCGCCGATGTCCCGGGTCATGCTGATGCCGCCATAGGCGTCACGTACGAACAGCGTGCCATCGCCATCGTTGGCGAAGCTGAAGTTCTGCAGTGGCTTGAGCAGTTCGAACGTGTTGTTGCCCTTGCCGCCCAAAAGTATGTTGAAGCCGCCGTCGTCGCGGAAACGGTCGTTGCCGTCCCGGCCTTCGATGAAGTCATTGCCGGCGCCGCCCTTGAGCCAATCGGCGCTGTCGGTGCCGATGATAAACGTGCTGCCTGTGTGCGGCTCGCCACTGCGCCCGAGGTCCTCGACCCAGGTGGCGCCGCGAGTCGACACCGACAGGTTGGAGACGATCAGGGTCGAATCCTTCCCGGTCAGGTCATAGAAGGCAGAGTCGATCACCCGGTTCAGTCCGTCGGCGTAACCCAGCGATCCATGGGCCGACCAGTTCAGCGGGTTGAGAATGCTGAAGGGCACCAGGTTCTGCGCGGTGGAGGCGTACTGATCATTGAAGTTGACGACGTTGTTGGTCGCTGAATCCTGATGACCATCGTGCTTGCCCAGTGAGCCACTGCTGAAGGTAGTGCCGTCGAGCACCCGAAACACCGGGTCGTTCTCGTAACCGATGTTGAGCACGTTGTTGCCGGTGGCGCTTTGGGTTGGCGAAGCGAAGGCGATGTAGTTGGCGTCCTTGAAGAAACCGCCCCAGTTATTGCCACTCAACTCCGCCAGGCTGTTGACCCCCAACCCGCCAAGGCTATGCCCGCTGACCACAACGTCCCTGGCACTCAGGCCGTGGGCGATAGCGAATGCAGCGACGCTCTTGAGCAGGCTGTCGAAAGCGTTTTTCGCGTAGTTGCTCGCATAATCCACCGGGCCGACCGCGGCCAACAGGTTGTTTTTCATGTCGCCAAAGGTGTCGCCGTACCCCAGGCCACCGGTGCCACGGAAGGCGATGCCCAGGCCAATCAGGTTCCCGGCGCCGTCGTATTTACCGAGGATTTCGGCTTCGGCGCTGGTGAAGCCGTCCTTCTCGCCATAGAAGGTACCTTGGGCGCCAACCTTGCCCTGATAGCCCAGCGTCGTGGCGCTTATCGGCGCCCAACCGCCGGCTGGTAGTGGCTGGCCGGTGGGCGTGTACGCATAAAGCGTCAAGGCGATGGCATCGCTGTACAACGCCTTGCCGGCTTCGCTTCCGGCGTTTTTGTAATCAAACAGTCCCATGTCGTTACCTTTCCATTTATTTCCGGCTGTATTTCGCTTTTTGCAGGAGCTGCCGAAGGCTGCGATCTTTTTGCGTCAACGAAAACGCTGAAGATCAGAAGATCGCAGCCTGCGGCAGCTCCTACGGGGGCAATCATCGGGTTTGAAGGCCTTGTCCGAACGCCTCGTCGACCCTGGCCAGATCCTGTTCATTCAAGGTCCCGGCGTAGTAATGCAACTTGGTCCAGGCCATCAGATAGTCGTAGCGCGCCTGGGCCAGATCCCGGCGGGTGGTAAACAATTGTTGCTCGGCATTGAGCGCATCGAGGTTGACCCGCTCACCGCCCAGAATGCTTTGCCTGGTCGAGACCACCAGCGCTTCGGCGGAGGTCAGGGCTTTCTGATAGGCACGCAGCTTGCTCACCCCTGTCAGGCAGGCGCTGAACTGCCGTCGCAACTCGATCAGGGTTTCCCGGGTCTTGCCATCCAGTTCGTACTCGGCCTGCTCCATCGCACGGCTTGCCTGGCGGGTCGATGCAGAAACACCACCGCCGGCGTACAGCGGCACATTGATTTCGATGCCGATGGTGTTGGTGTCGTAGCGCTGGTTGTAGGTGTTGCCGCTTTCCGATTCATTCTGACGCACCGAGGCGTAGGCGCTGACCTTGGGCAGGTGCCCGGCCCGGTTGCGCTCGACCTCGTAGCGCGCCACTTCAAGCGCCTGGCGCTGGGAAGCCAGGTTGGGGTTATTGGCCACGGCCATCTCATGCCAGGTGTCGTAATTGGCCGGCTGCAGGGTGAAGGTCTGGAAGTTTTGATCCAGTGGTGCAAGGTCGGCAATGTCGATCGCCGGCACACCGATCAGCGCGCCAAGTTCGCGCAGAGATGCATCCTGTTCATTACGCGCTTCGATTTCTTCGGCGATAGCCAGTTCGTAGCGCGATTCGGCTTCGAGAATGTCGGTGCGAGTACCTTCGCCCTGGCGAAACATCTGCTCGTTCTGCTGGAACTGCTGCTCGAAAGCTTTCTTCTTGGCCAGGGCGATATCGATCTGGTCCTGGGCGAACAACGCCTTGGTGTAGTTTTCCAGCACCCGCACCAGCAATTGCTGGCTCTTGCCACGAAAATTTTCGTCGGCAAACAGCGATTGCGCGACGCCCTTGCGATAAGCCGCGTAGGCCTCGTAGTCGAGCAACGGTTGTTGCAAGGTCAGGCTGGAACCGTAACTGCTGTAGTTGCGGTCATCGCTCTGGTTTTGCCTGCGCTCGTCGAGGTAGGTGACCTTGGAGCTATTGCGGCCCTTGTTGTAGTTGTAACCCAGTCTTGGCAACAGCCCGGCGCGGCCGATGGCACGGTTCTCAAGGCCTGCATCACGTTCCTTGATGGCGCCGAGGAATACCGGATCATTGCGCAATGCCTGTTCATAGACCTCGAACGGTCCCATGGCCGCCACGGCCTGGTTGCCCGCGAACAACATCCACGCCGCCCCGAGCATCGAAAGCTTATTCATACTGCCGAACATCCTTATTCCTCGGTCAACGCGGAGCCTGCCCGGTCGAGCAGCGGTTTGAACAAATAATTGAGGAGCGAACGTTCACCGGTACGCACGAACATCTCCGCTGGCATGCCGGGCTTGATCACCAGGCCATTGAGTTTCTCCATGGCCTGGTCACTGACGCTGCTGCGCAGCACGTAGTACGGTGCGCCGGTTTTCTCATCGAGCAACTGGTCGGCGGAGACCAGGCTGACTTCGCCCGGTACACGCGGGGTGCGGCTCTGGTTGAAGGCGGTGAACAGGATATCCACCGGCAGGTGCGGACCGACCTTGTCGATCAGGTTGACCGGCAGGTGCCCTTCCACTTCCAGGCGCGTGTCCTGAGGTACGATCTCCAGCAGGTTGTCGCCCTGACGCACCACTGCGCCTACCGTGTGCACCCCCAGATTGACCGCAATGCCGTCAGCCGTGGCAATGATCTCGCTGTGCTGCAGATCGAACCCGGCGGAGTTCAACTGTTCTTCCAGCGTCACGCTTTTGAGCTGCGCTTCGGCCAGTTGGGTGCGTACTTCTTTCTGGTACTCCTCGATATGCTGTTGCAGCTTCAAGCGAGACTCGACAATACCCTGCTCCACCCGGCCGCTTTCGCCGAGATTTTCTGCCAACTGTTGTTGCACTTGCGACAGTTGCCGCTGGTACTCCATCAACCGATTGCGCGGGATGTAGCCGTTTTCCGCCAGTGGCGTCAGATTGCTTAGCTGTTGTTGCAGGGAATCGGCTTGAGCGTTCAAGTCGGTACGGGCGCGGCGCATGCCGGCCAGTTGCGCGCCGGCGCCTTCGATGCTGGCGCGCAACGCGGCCTGCTCGCGGGCGAATGCATCGCGGCGGCTGCTGAACAGCTGGCGCTGGCCTTCGAGCACCAACGCCAGACGCGGGTCGGGGTCGTTGCTCAACTCGGCGGGGAAACTCACCTGCTTGAGGTTGTCCCGCTCGCTTTGCCAACGGGCAAGGCTGGCCCAGGCCATGCGGTACTGCGCTTGCAGCGATTGCACGTCCGCGGCGACCTGAGTCTGGTCGAGCCGGAACAGCGGCTGGCCCTGTTTTACCCGCTGGCCTTCGCTCACCAGTATCTGGCTGACCACGCCGTTGCTCATCGACTGCACGGCCTTGCGCTTGCCCGAGACCACCACTGTGCCCTGTACCGGTATGCCCTGGTCGAGGGGGGCCAGGCTGGCCCAGGTGAAGAAACTGCCAGCGCCGACAATCGCCAGTATCCAGCCCAGGCGAGCGAAGTAACGCGCGTCGCGTTCAGGCTGTCCAGCCAGGTGGTCGTGCTCCATCGTCGCTTCGTTTTGAGGGTTTACCTGGCTACGGCTCATACGCCCGAACTCCTTGTCGCGGGCTGAGACTGCCAGCTCATGCTGAGCCCGCCCGGCGCTTGCGCGGTTTTTTCATGTTGTGCTTGCTGAGCCCCCGAGAGTGCCTTGAGCACGTCCTGGCTCGAACCAAACGCCTGCAAGCGCCCGTCGTTGAGCACCAGCAACTTGTCGGCCTGGGCCAACGCGCAAGAACGATGGGTCACCAGGATCACACTGGTGCCCTGGGCCTTCATTTGCACAATCGCGCTGGCCAACGCCGCTTCACCCACGGTGTCGAGGTTGGAGTTCGGCTCATCCAGCACCACCAGGCGCGGCTGGCCGTACAGCGCACGGGCCAGGGCCACCCGTTGTTTCTGCCCGCCGGAAAGGCCGCTGCCGTCTTCGCCGAGCGTGGTGTCGTACCCCTGCGGCAGGCGCAGGATCAGTTCATGCACCCCGGCCTGCTGTGCGGCGGCCACGACGCTATGTGGATCGGCCTCGCGGAAACGCGCGATGTTTTGCGCGATGCTGCCGCTGAACAACTCGATGTCCTGCGGCAGGTAACCGATGTAAGGCCCGAGGTCGTCGCGGTTCCAGCGATGGATGTCCGCACCGTCGAGCCGCACAGTACCGCCGAGCGTCGGCCAGACACCCACCAGTACCCGTGCCAGTGTCGATTTACCGGAACCGGAAGCACCGAGCACGCCCATTACCTCACCCGCAGCGAGGCTGAAACTGACCAGGTGCAGGGTCGCCGCCCGTTGCCCCGGAGGCGCCGCGCTGACCTGCTCAAAAGTGATCTGGCCCTTCGGCGCCGGCAGCGCCATGGCCTCGTCGCCCGACGGGAAGGCTTGCAGCAAGGCGTCGAGACGGCGGTAAGCCAGCTTGGCGCCGCTCCACTGCTTCCATACGGCGATCAACTGATCGATAGGACTCAACACACGGCCCATCAGGATCGAACCGGCAATCATCATTCCGGCGGTCATGTCACCCTTGATCACCAGCAACGCGCCAAGGCCCAGCACCAACGATTGCAGGCACAGGCGCAGGGTTTTGCTCAAGGAACTGATGACGGCGCCCGTGTCGCTGGCCTGGTTTTGCAGGCCGAGGAACCGTGAATGCACCTGGAACCAGCGATTGCGCAACGCCCCCAGCATACCCATGGCCTGAATGGTTTCGGCGTTATGCAAATGGCTGGTGGCCAATTGGCTGGATCGCTGGGAACACGCGGCGGCTTCACCCAGCGGTTTTTTGGTCATGGACTCATTAAGCCAGGCCAGCGCAATCAGTAACAAAGCCCCCGCCGTGGCAAAAACGCCGAGCCAGATGTTGAACAGATAAATCACCAACAGGTACACCGGGAACCACGGCGCATCGAAAAACGCGAACAACGCAGGGCCGGTGACGAACTGGCGAATATGTGTCAGATCCCCCAGCGCCTGTCCCGCATTGCCTTCGCCTTTGAACAGGTTGCGCTCGAACGCCGCCCGATAGACCCGCAGATTGAACCGTCGCTCCAACTGACTGCCGATACGGATAACGATGAAACTGCGGACAGCTTCCAGCAAACCGATAAAGGCAAAGAACCCGACAATCATCAGCGACAACATGACCAGTGTTGTTTCATTCTGCGAAGACAGTACCCGGTCATAGACTTGCAGCATGTAGATAGAGGGCGCCAACATCAGAATATTGATCAGGGCGGTAAAACAACCGACGCTGATCAAGATGCTCTTATAGTCCCCCAGTGCCTTGATTAATGGTGCGGTGGCTGGGGCCTTCGCCATCTTCATTGGTTATTCCTGAGCTGATATTTATCGCCACGCGTGGGCGAGGTTCCAGTTAACTGTCCACACACGGTCGAGACATTGTTTGCCCGTTATCGTTTACAAATAACGAACAATGTTTTGTGATCGATAAAGTGCCGGGGGATTGCGCTGACTGCTTTTGCGGCTATCGCGTCGACCGCTTGAGGGTAATGGTCTGCCCCGACTGCAAAGTGCCTTGATAAAGCCCTTCGAACTGGCGGCTGAAGAACAGGATTTTTGAGCCTTCCCTGCCGGTGATTGCAATGCCGTCCGGTTCAGGAAACCAGCCGATTGCCTGCTCCCCAAGCCAGGCGGTAAAGCAGTCCGCGCCGGCGCCCAGGGTCTGGTTTGGCTGAAGCTCGATCAAGCAATCATTCGACGCAACGAACGGTGATTTGTCCGTGTCTTGTGCGGCATTCAACGTGGCCAGCCAATTGCCAGCCAACTCCGACGGATCCGCCAGTTTCAGACTGCTTGCCATGGTTGCATCTCCAGTAGAAATCATCAGCGCTGCCAGAAGCCACGCGCTTGCCTTGCGGGAAAAGACGCTGTGCGTCATAGGTTTTTGTACTCCGGGCCGCAACCCTGCTTACGGTAAGAGAGCGGCGCATCGAGCGCCGCCCTCCTTGTTCACCTCACATCAAGCCACGATGTCCGAGTACGCCGCCTGGCCCACGGTACTGACCAGGAAATCAGCCACGCCATGCCCGGAGAAGTCGACCGACAACAAACTGTTGCCGCCCGAGGTGCTGAGCACCGCATCGCCCACCGCCCCGGTGAAGGCGCTGACAAAGTGCAGGCCCGCGCCGCTGGTGATGCCGGTCAGGTCGATCTTGTCCAGACCGCTGACAAAGTCGAGGATCTGGTCGACCGTACCAGGCCTGGAGTCACTGCTGGCCGCAAACACGAAGGTGTCCGAACCTGCGCCGCCCCACAGTTTGTCCGCGCCGCCAGCGCCGTAAAGGATGTCGTTGCCGGCACCGCCTTTGAGCTCGTTGGACACGTTGTTACCGATCAGCAAGTCGTTGCCCGAACCGCCAATGGCGTTCTCGACGGTGACACCCTTGGCGATGGAGACGTTACCCACCAGGCCGCCGACGTCCGAGAACGACGTTTCATTGAGGTTGATCTTCTGGTTCTGGGTAAACCCGGAAAAGTCCAGGGTGTCCTTGCCGCCTGCATCCCAGACCGAAAACACCACCTTGTCCGCCGACGAAGACGCGCCAAGGAAGTCGCGACCGGCGTTGGAGTTGAAACCGTAGGTAGTGTCGCCGGTGCGAGTGGTGGTGTTGGCACCGTAGAGCTGCTGGATGGCAGCGATATCGTCAATCAGCGGGCCGGACGCGTAGGCTTCGACGCCGCCCTTGCTGAAGTTCTGACTGGTGTTGCTTTCACTCCAGTAGCTCATGACGCTGTAGCCGCGGGTGTCTTGCCCGTAGGACGCGTCATTGTAGGTCGGTGCACCCTCGCCGGCGTTGTAGTCGCCGGGGTGGGCCAGGCCCAGGGAGTGGCCGATTTCGTGGGTCAGGGTTTGCCGGCCATAGTTGTTCAGGTCCGGGGTCTTGTTGGGCGTGTAACTGTTGTTGATCAGGTACCAGGAAGTCCCGTCGTAACCGGCCCCGGTACCAGGCAGGTAGGCAAACGCAGCCGCGCCGTCCTGACCGCCGCTGTAGTTGCCGAAGGTCATGTGGCCATCGCCGCCGCTGGCCTTATCTGTGAAGGTAACATTGGCCACGTCGGCCCAGGATTGCATGGCAAGCACGGCCTGGGCTTTCTGCTGCGCGCTGAACTGACTGAACCCGGTAATCCCGTGTTTGTACATCGTGCTGGACGATGCCGAAGTCAGGAAGGTATAGGTCAGCTCTATTTTGCCGCTACCATCCTTGTCCTGGTAAGCAGCGCCGTCGCGCAGCAATTGGTTGGCTGCCTGATCGACGGAGAACGACGGTTTGCCATTGACCGTGAGGTTGCCGCCCCGATCATACTGCTGGCTGAAACTATTGATCTGATTAAATGCAGAACTGCTTGCCGCCAATGCTGACAGTGGCAACAGCACCTGTTCGGCGGAATCAATAGCGTGATCTTTTACTTTCGACATAAACACACTTCCTTGTTTAGCTATGGAACAGTTTTTTGTCAGATAGCGACGATCCCTGGCGAGATCGTCCTATCACTCGCCCATTGAAGGCGTAGGAAAACTGACACAATTAGAAATCAAACGTCCACTACTTTTTTGACGTCAAATTTGTGCATTCAGGAATGTGCCCGTAAACAGTGGGTTTACTGAGAAAGTATCGAGTTGAAAAATATTAGACGGGAGTTATTGTCGGACAATCGACAATTTAATTATTAAATATAGGTAAGTTTCCGGGCACTCGAATCGTCCGACTATTTATGTTTAATCCGTTAAACATTCCAATGAGGTGATCACCTCTGAATACCGGGTTATCGTTCTTCGCGAGCAGGCAACGAATGACCATCAGGCAATAACCATTTCAGCTCCGCAAAGGCTGCACAACCGGCGTTGTCGCCCCACTGGAACCCTCCCCGGTGTGGCAGGTTTTGCACACTGCCTTAAACTGCGATACAGCCCATGAACGAATGACGGTGCAAGGGTTCGATGGATTGCCTTACACCACGGGCCTCACGAAATGATCCGGGTGAAGCCGACATGAAAATGGTCACGCCACTTCTGGTCTCTGTGCTCGCCGTCAGCGCGTGCGTGACGGCGAGCCTGTGTGACGCCGCCACAAAGACAAAGGCCAAGCCAAAGCCCTTGCCAACGTACAAAACCAGTTTCGATTGCGCCAACCCCCAGGCATCCGCCGAAAAACTTGTCTGTCACGACGCGCAACTGGCGCGCATGGACCTGGAACTCGATCGTCTTTATCTCCTGGCGCTCACCGATGACCATTCAGTGCCGCGCCCGGATAAAGTCGAGATTGATCAGCGGTTCTGGATGGAGTCCCGTAACCAGTGTGGTGGCGGGACTCAAGCCAAGGCGTGCGTCATCCGAAGTTATGCCGAGCGTGCGTTCCAGCTGCGCCAGGGCTCGGCCATTGCGAGAACCAAGGACCCAAGCAGGCTCACGGAAGGCCCGGTGGCTTATCGTTGCGCAGGGTTTAACGCATTGGTTGCTGCGACCTTCTTTACGGTCGAACCGGGCGTTGTGTTCCTGAAATGGGCGAACACCTCCATCACCCTGAACCAGGTGCCGAGCCATTCCGGAACCCAGTACACGGGCAAGGATTACAAAGGCAACTACAGCTTCTGGCAAATCGACAATGACGTGTTTTTGCAGATTCCCGGCTCAGGCCAGATGAGTTGTGCAGCCGAGCCGGTCAGTTGATGACGATGGCATCGGGACGTCCGGTCCCGATGTCCGCTCAACGCTTCAGCTGCCGGTACGGATCTTGTTCCAGACCCGGGTACGCACCCGGTCGATGTTCAGTGGCATCGCTTCCAGCGCAAACAGCTTGCCCATCATTTCAGGACTTGGGTAAACCTTGGTGTCGTTCTTGATCGCAGGGTCGATCAGGCTGTCGGCTTTCTCGTTGCCATTGGCGTAATGCACGTAGTTGCTGACGCTGGCCATGACGTCCGGGCGCAGCAGGTAGTCCATGAAGGCGTAGCCAGCCTTGTCGTCCGGGGCGTCGGCCGGCATCGCGACCATATCGAACCAGATCGCTGCGCCTTCCTTGGGAATCGAGTAGCCGATGTCGATTCCATTGTTGGCTTCCCTGGCGCGGTTTTCCGCTTGCAGGATGTCGCCGGAGAAACCGACCGCGACGCAGATGTCGCCATTGGCCAGGTCACTGGTGTACTTGGACGAGTGGAAATAGCTGACATATGGCCGCACTTTCATCAGCAGCGCTTCGGCCTTTTTGTAGTCTTCCGGGTTCTTGCTGTGATGCGGCAAACCGAGGTAGTTCAACGCGGCCGGCAGCAGTTCGGGGCCGTTGTCGAGGATGGCCACGCCGCACTTCTGCAACTTCTGCATGTTCTCGGGCTTGAAGATCAGGTCCCAGGAATCCACCGGGGCGTTGTCGCCCAGCACCGCTTTGACCTTGGCAATGTTGTAGCCGATGCCGGTGCTGCCCCACAGATACGGGAAGCCGTGCTCGTTGCCCGGGTCGTTGGTCTGCAATGCCTTGAGCAATACCGGGTTGAGGTTCTTCCAGTTCGGCAACTGACTCTTGTCGAGCTTCTTCAGTGCGCCGCCTTCAATCTGCCGGGCCATGAAGTGGTTGGACGGAAACACCACGTCGTAACCGGATTTACCGGTCATCAGCTTGCCATCGAGGGTTTCGTTGCTGTCGTAGACGTCGTAGGTGAAGCCGATGCCGGTTTCTTTCTGGAAATTTTTCGTGGTGTCTGGCGCGATGTAATCCGACCAGTTGTAGATTTTGACGGTTTCGGCGGCCTGGCTGATGGATGCAACCAGCATCAGCGGAGCCAGAGTCAGGGTCTTTCGGATCATGAGTCGATTCCTGTAGAGGTTGTTGTTATTGGCAGGCAATCAAAAGATCAGCTTTCAAATTTCAAAAGCATTCAAAAAATCAAAACGTAGGTCTTGCGCACGGTTTCCTGGATGTCCCAGATACCGAGGCTATTGGCTGGCAGCATCAGCGCGTCGCCGGCCTCGATGTGCATCGGTTCGCCGCCGTCGGGTGTGAAGGTGCAGCGGCCCTGGATGAAGTGACAAAATTCCTGGGCGACGATCTGCCGCCGCCAGCGCCCGGGCGTGCATTCCCAGACACCGGTCTCGACGCCGTCGTCGCGTTCGACGCTGATGGTCGAAGCCACGGCCACGGGAGTCCCCAGGGGCACGGCGACCGGGTTGGACTCTTGCAGTTTCAGGGTTGCGGTGTTCTTGAATTGTGTGATGCTCATGGGAATACCTGTCGATGTAGCCTGTAGATGAAGAGCGCGCCGCTCAGTGCATGAAACCTTCCATGAAACCGGCAACCCCGCTGGCCAGCTTGCGCCGCCAGGGTGCAGTGGCCGGGTTGGCCAGGGTCTGGTCCTCATGGACAAAGCTGCGGATGATTGCGTTGTAGCCGAGCCAGCGGA
The DNA here is from genome assembly GCF_056711565.1 of Pseudomonas sp. WT-JTC. NCBI lineage: Bacteria > Pseudomonadati > Pseudomonadota > Gammaproteobacteria > Pseudomonadales > Pseudomonadaceae > Pseudomonas > Pseudomonas sp. WT-JTC. The sequence goes on along the minus strand of NZ_CM160042.1, from coordinate 3,143,003 downwards.
TGGGTTCCGGCTCCCAGGCCCTGAGCGCGTCCAGGCCTCGCTGCGGGATGACCCACGGTTGGCGTACCAGATCGGTGTCGCGCCCCAGGATCAGGTCGGCCAGCGTCCGTCCTCCCAGGTTGCTGGCGCCGACGCCCTCCCCGCCATAGCCGCCCGACAAGGCGATGCCGTTGACCCGGTCGCAGAGCATGTGCGGCTTGAAGTGCCGGGACATGCCCAGGTTGCCGCCCCAGGAATGGGTGATCTGCACGTTCTTCAACTGCGGGAACAACTCGCCGAACAGATAGCGCCGCAGCTCTTTTTCATCCGTGGTCAGGTCGAAGTCGTGGCGCAGCTTGCCGGCGAACTGATAGCCGCCCCGGGCGCCAAAGATCAAACGGTTGTCAGCGGTACGCTGGCCATAGGTGACCTGGCGACTGGCCTCGCTGAACGCCTGGCCGCGGTTCAGGCCGATTTCGTCCCAGGTGGCCGCAGACAACGGCTCGGTCGCGACAATCAGGCTCTGCACCGGCATCTGATAACGCCCCAATGGCGGCAAGGTGACGGAGTAGCCTTCTACCGCCGGCACTATCCAGCGGCTGCGCACCGAGGCTTTCGCCGTGCGCAGGCTACCGGACTGCCAATGGGTGACCGGGCTGTTTTCGTAAATGTTGACCCCCAGCCGCTCAACGGCCCGGGCCAACCCGCGAACCAGCCTGGCCGGGTGGATGGTCGCAACGTGCGGTGCGTAGATACCGCCATAGGGTTTGGCGACGCGGATCTGTTGCGCCAGTTGTTCCGGGCTCAGCCAGCGATAGTGGCTGTCGTCGAGGCCCTGGCGGTGAAGATCGTCCAGGTAGCGGCGAAGGCTAGCCTCCTGCTCCGGATAGCGCGCCGCGCAATACAGCACCCCGCCTTTACGGTAATCGCAGTCGATGCCCTCGCGTTTGAGGACAATCTCCACTTCATCCGGAATGCTGTGCAGCAAATCGTAGGAAGCGCGGCGCTCTTCGACCGCAAGATCGGCCAGCAGGCGATCTTCACCCAGCAAATTGCCCATCAGCCAGCCGCCATTGCGCCCCGACGCGCCGAAACCGGCGGTTTGCGCTTCGACGATGGCAATGTTCAGTTCAGGTTTCTGCCGCTTGAGGTAGTACGCAGTCCAGAGGCCGGTGTAGCCCGCGCCGATGATTGCCACATCCACATCCAGATCCCGCTCCAGCGCCGGACGCGCCAATAGCGGCTCGTCGAGCTGGTCCATCCACAAACTGATAGTGCGCCACGCCGGCATGCAAGACTCCGCCACTCAAACTTCGATGACGTCGATCCTAGTGCGTGGGCTCAGGGGCTGTCTTGCGCGCGTGCACGCAAAGAAATTTGTTTGACGTAGGCCTTGGGTGACTGGCCGGTGTGCTGGCGGAAACAGCTGTAGAACGCCGACAGCGAATTGAATCCGGCGGCGAAGGCCAGTTCATCGATACGCAATGGCGGTGTGGCGGCATCCAGCGCTGCAAGCAAATGTTGCAGGCGCGCCTGGTTGACGTAGCGATAGAAACTCTGGCCCAGCACCTGATTCAACAGATAGGAAATCTGATTGCGGCTGTACCCACACTCCTTCGCCACCCGTTGCAGATCGAGCTCCGGGTCAAGGTACGGCTGTTGACCCTGGAAATACTGCTGCAGGTCATCGGCCATGAAGCTCAATTGGCGAGGCGACAGGCCGAGTCGGCTGACCGCCGGACGCTGGTTGCCGGAAGTCTTGCTGCCCGGTTGCTCGTGCACCAGTGAAGCATATTCATTGACCCGCCAGATCAGCCCGTCCTTGACGGTGATCGCTTCGCTGGCGCGGAACGACACCAGGCCTTCACCACCGCGCAAGGTGATTCGGTATTGAATGAACGCGGTATTGCCGTCCAGACGAATGCGGTCGGAGTGCTCCAGTGCTTCATCCGGATCCCGGGGCATGCTGCTGCGCACGTATTCGCGCAGTTCGGCCAGGCCCATGACCCGGTTCTGGAAAAAGTCGTTGTACTGGACTTCGGGGTGATAAAGCGCCATGACGCCATCCAGATCCCGGTGCTTCCAGCGCAAGTGATAGCGCATGACCGTCTCGCCCGTGGCCTGGGTTTGCAACGGGCCATCATCATCGGCGTGCATTGGATGTCTCGACGGGAAAAAACCGAGCTTGCCCAACTTCCTCTATGTCTTCAACGACTAAACAGAGGATGGCGGGTACCCGCCAATGGCGAACAAGACTGAGCTGAATCAAAACAATGGCAGCAATCGCCAAACGAACTGAAAAATCCACATTTATTTCACATCCGGATGCTACTTTTAAAAACTGTCACTGGTTGAACCAATGAAGGTTCTCCCCCCTACCATGAGCTAAAGGAAGCGCTCGAAAATGAAGGCGGGCAACACATGAATAGAGGGTTCAGTAAAGTCACGTTTCCAAACGCCTGCCAGCTGATGCGCTGGCATTTTCATCCCATGGGTTTCGAGGCGAGCATGGACGCGCCGGGCAGTATGATTGCCCGTCTTTTTGACCGTGCCACTGGCGAGACCATGATCGCCATTGCCGGTATTCCATGCGCCACCGTCATGAATGCCGCGGATGTAGAACGAATAATCGAAGCAGTAGAAGATGAGCTTGAAACCTTCACCCCACCGGAGGCCTTCAGGAGTTACGCCTGAAGGCTCGGTTGTTGAAAGGCCCACTTTATGTGGGCTTTTTGTTGAACGCTGTACCTGTACCTGTACCTGTACCTGTACCTGTACCTGTACCTGTAGGAGCGAGCTTGCTCGCGATGGACTCAAGGGCGCTGCGTTTAGTCAGTAAACACGCGGCATCGTTAACGACCATCGCGAGCAAGCTCGCTCCTACACCTACAGAAGTCAGGCGGTGATTTGGCTTTTACGCTGGTCGGCAAAAAACGCTTTGCCCTTGCCGATCCGGTCGGATGCCTTGGGCAGGTTCGCGGCCTGGGAGTCCTGCGCATCGACGTACCAGTAGCAATGGCTGACAGCGCGGGTGATACCCACATACGCCAGCCGCAGGATCTCGTCCTTCTGGGCGTTGTCGTAGGGTTCACTGTCACCGGCCTTGCACAGGCCCGCCATCCGGTAGACCTGATTTTTGTAGGGCGAACTGGTGAGGTGCTGGCAGTCGCCGAGCAAAAACACCGCATCGGCCTGGAGGCCCTTGGCGCTGTGATACGTCAGTTGCTTGAGCCTGCGCGCCTCATGCGGCAACCTCGAATCAACATTAACTACAGACTGAATATGCTCTTCTATCAATAACTTATCGCTGCTTTTTCGATAAAGCATCAAGATTGAATCGCCCTTTCGATAATGCTCCATCAGGCGTTGGGCCATGCCTTGGTCATCGCGATCGAGGACGTTCACTGGCAACAAGGCCTTGGGTTCACCGCTGGCCTTGGCTTTCTTGCCGGCAATCGCCGGTGCCGCGCGCACGATGTGCTCGGCGGCATCAATGATGTGCTGATGGCTGCGATAGTTGTCGCTGAGCATGACCTTGGTGGTACTTGGCGACGGGAACTCCTTGTTGAACTCCATGAAGTAGGTCGGCGAACTGCCGCGCCAACCGTAGATGGACTGCCAGTCATCGCCCACACAGAGCAGCGAGGAACGCTGGGCTGCGCGTCCGACGTGCATGGCCGGTCCGCGACTGCGGATCTCTGCCAGGCTGGCCCTGATCCAGGAGACGATCTGCGGCGAGACGTCCTGAAATTCGTCGATCATCAGGTGTGACAACGGTCGCAGCAGCTCATCGCCGAGCAGTTTGAGATTCTCCGGCGAATGCTCGCTGAACAGGGCAAACATCCGGTTGTAGGTCATGATCGGCGGTTTCTGATCAAGCAAATGATCTTCCAGCGCTCGCCAGTAAAGGCTCAAGGCCTCGAAGAAGAACCGGTCGGGATCGTCCTTGGCGAAACTCATCCGGGCCACGGCGTCCGGCACATCCAGCCCGAGGTTCTCGATGAACCCGGCGGCAGCGACAAAGCAATCCAGCAGCGGTGCAGAGGCGAGCTCGCCCTTGACCTTGTAATCGAAGCCCGGTCCGGCGCTGGCATCGCCGGCAAGCGAGGCTAAAACACGTTTTGACGATTCGTAACTATCTAGCCATATCAATGGCTTACGACAGAAAGCTTGAAACAGGGTGCGCTTTACTGCCCACTCTGCGCGCACCGACAGCTTGGCGTTTGGTCGCGTGACCTGCGGGTTTTCCCGAGGATCGAACCCCAGTACAACCCACGCATCCAGAGTCGGGATGTAGCCGTGACAATGGAATTTTGAACCGTTGATATCGAACGACTGACGTTTCGGTTCGATCCCCTTGATGGGCCAGGCACCGGCGCGAAACCACAGGTCTTCAATGGCGTCGCACAGTTCTTCATCGCGCTTGGCCGCCAGTTCGGTGACGCCCATGCGTTTCTGCACATCCGGGTGATCGCGCTCCAGCTCCCTGAGTTGCAAGGCATGCCGGGACAAGGGTTTGATCAACTCGCGAAAACGTTCATTGTCACTGTGCAGGCGGTGATAGCAGGCGTTGAGCTGTTGGCGTTGAGCGTCGTTGATGCGCAAATCGAATGGATTGCTGTCGACCTCCTCGTCCCCCTGCGCTGCCCGCAGGCTGAGGTTTTCGAAGGCCTGCAAACGCTCGAAACCCGGAAGACTGCGCACCATCGGCAGGATCCGAGAGTGGAAGGTGCGCACCAGATCCCGCGCCTCCTTGAAACTGATCGCTCGTCCCCAGAGCGCAAACAGTTCGATCAGCTTGTTGATGAAGTCCTTGCGCGACTCACGGGTGAAGGTCACCACCGTCATTGAGCTCAGCTCGAAGCCAAGATAATGGGTCAGCAGCAGGATACGCAGCACCAGCGTGGTCGACTTGCCTGCGCCGGCACCCGCGATCACCGAAGTGGACGGCGTGTCGCTGAAGATCATTTTCCACTGTGCAGTGCTGGGTTGGGCATGGGCTGGCAACAACCGGGCGACATCAGCCTTCATGCGCTTCTTCAACTCGGCGCTCAACGGCAGGCGCCAATCGTCGAACAACAGGTCGTCGACATTCGGTGGTCGGTGTTCAGTGGAGCGCGAGTCGCGGATCAGCAGGACCTGTCGACCCTCCTCCAGCCCTTCGAGCTTGCCTTCCTTATAGCCGTAATCGACCCCGGCACTGTGACCGCTGCGAAAACCGTCGGCCTGGCCATGCAACCACGACGCCCGATGCTGTGCGTGCAGGCGGGTCAGGCTGTAACCGAAGAATCGGGCGAGCAATCGCTTGATCAGCGGCATCTCGGCCAAGGGGCGAAGTTCGGGCGGGAGATCGGGGGTGTGTTGCGGCACGCGGACTGACTCCAGGGTGTGAGGCTGTTGAGCGCTATGGTGTCTGCATTTGCCGTTGAGTTCTAGTCAATTGCTTATGACTCATTGGCTTATGCGATGAAGTGAAGGTTGGATGAGAAACTTTCGAGGTTATTTCATATCAATCCATTCGATGGGAATGCAGCATTTTTTACGCTTTTTATCGATTGTTGGCTGTTGGATGATGGCTGTCATCACTCACCGGTCTCGCTTCATGGCCCAGGCGCCTCGCACCATGACGAACCTTTTCTGGAGACGATCATGCTTGAACTCAGACCTTTCAACTCGCTCGGCGGTGCTCACCACGGCTGGTTGGATGCTCACCACCATTTTTCGTTCGCCGAATACTACGATCCCAAGCGCATGAACTGGGGCAACCTGCGGGTCTGGAATGATGACGTGATCGCTCCCGGCACCGGTTTCCCGCAACACCCGCACCGTGACATGGAAATCATCACCTATGTCCGCGAAGGCGCAATCACCCACCAGGACAACCTGGGCAACAAGGGCCGTACCGAAGCGGGTGACGTCCAGGTCATGAGCGCCGGTACCGGGATTGCCCACAGCGAGTACAACCTGGAAGCGACGCCGACCAGGATTTTCCAGATCTGGATTATCCCGAATGAGTCCGGTCTGGCGCCTTCCTGGGGCGCCAAACCGTTCCCGAAAGGCAACCGCGAAGGTTTTGTCACCCTGGCCAGCGGCAAGGAAGGCGACGATCAAAGCCTGCGTATTCGCGCCGATGCCCGGCTGGTAGCGGCCAACCTGAAGGCCGGCGAAACCGCCGAGTACCACTTGGACAACAGTCGTCGCGCCTACCTGGTACCGGCCACGGGTGTCATTGAGGTCAATGGCTTGCGTGCACAAGCTCGAGACGGTGTAGCCGTTGCCGACGAGCCCGTGTTGCGGGTGACTGCCATCGAGGACAGCGAGATCGTTCTGGTGGACCTGGCTTGACCTGCTGAACGCAACAAAAAAGGGGCGCATCGAATGCGCCCCTTTTTTGTGCCCGAACCACCACCCCTTGTAGGAGCGAGCCTGCTTGCGATGGAGTGTCAGTCGACGCCCATGCAGCTGACACACCTTCGCGAGCAAGCCCGCCCCCACAGGGTTATGTAGTTATTTCGCGGAAATGGCACCATCCACCAGCGTTTGCGCCTCTGCCACCAGTTGCTTGAGGTGGTCGTCGCTGACAAAGCTTTCGGCGTAGATCTTGTAGATGTCTTCCGTGCCCGACGGACGCGCAGCGAACCAGCCGTTTTCGGTCATGACCTTGAGGCCGCCAATGGCCTGGTCATTGCCCGGTGCATGGCTGAGGATGCTCTGGATCGGTTCGCCGGCCAATTGGGTCGAGGTGACCTGTTGCGGCGACAGCTTGCTCAACAGCGATTTCTGCTCCGGGTTGGCCTTGGCGTCGACCCGCACCGAGAACGGCTGACCCAATTCATCGGTCAAGGCACGATACGCCTGGCTCGGGTCGCGACCTGTCCGGGCAGTCATCTCGGCAGCCAGCAAGGCCGGGATCAAACCGTCCTTGTCAGTGCACCAGACGCTCCCGTCCTTGCGCAGGAACGAGGCACCGGCGCTTTCTTCGCCGCCAAAACCCAGGGAACCATCGAACAGGCCATCGGCAAACCATTTGAAGCCAACCGGCACTTCGTACAGGCGGCGACCCAGGCGCCTGGCCACGCGATCGATCAAACCGCTGCTGACCACGGTTTTACCCACGGCAGCATCGGCGCGCCATTGCGGACGATTCTGGAACAGGTAGTCGATGGCAACGGCGAGGTAGTTGTTCGGCGCCAGCAAACCACCGGACGGCGTGACGATGCCATGGCGGTCGTGGTCCGGATCACAGGCAAACGCCACGTCGAAGCGTTCTTTCAGGCCAATCAGGCCTTGCATGGCGTGGCTGGACGATGGGTCCATGCGGATCTGGCCGTCCCAGTCGACGGTCATGAAGCGGAAGGTCGAATCGACCTCTTTGTTCACCACATCCAGGTCCAGACGGTAATGCTCGGCAATCGCCGACCAGTAGCGCACCCCCGCTCCACCCAGCGGATCGACACCCAGGCGCAGCTTGGCATCGCGGATGGCGTCGAAGTCGATCACGTTGATCAGGTCGGCGACATAGGTGTTGAGGTAGTCGTGACGATGGGTGGTGCTGGCCTTCAGTGCCTGCTCGTAGCTGATGCGTTTGACGCCGGCGAGCTTGTTGGCCAGCAGTTCGTTGGCCTTGGCTTCGATCCACTTGGTGATGTGGGTATCGGCCGGGCCGCCGTTGGTTGGGTTGTACTTGTAGCCACCGCTTTGCGGCGGGTTGTGGGACGGCGTGATGACAATGCCGTCCGCCAGGCCGGTGGTGCGACCACGGTTGTAGCAGAGAATCGCATGGGAAATGGCTGGCGTCGGCGTGTACTCGTCGCCAGCGGCGATCATTACGGTCACGCCGTTGGCCGCCAGTACTTCGAGGGCGCTGGCGCCGGCCGGCGTGGACAGCGCATGGGTGTCGATACCGACAAACAGCGGGCCATCGACGCCTTGAGCTTGGCGATACAGGCAGATTGCCTGGCTGATTGCCAGCACGTGCCATTCGTTGAAACTCAAGTCGAACGAGCTGCCGCGGTGCCCGGATGTGCCAAAGGCAACGCGCTGGGTCGAAATCGACGCATCAGGCTGGCCGGTGTAATAGGCCGTTACCAGTCGCGGGATGTCGACCAACAATTCTGCCGGTGCCGGTTTACCCGCAAAAGGACTGAGTGTCATGCAAAACCTCTGGAATAGAGTGGTTCAGGGATTGGGTCGCAGTTTACTGGCAGTTTGACCGCAACGCGATGGGATCGATCCTACAGAGTGAAGGATGTTATTTCTTGTCTCACTCGATCGATTCCAGACGCAGCGCATCCCCCAACAAGCCCAGTGCGGCCGGCAGGTTGTGATCGCCGCCGAACGTATGACTCAAGCGCAAATGCTGCCCGTGCAGACCGTGGAGGCTGAACAGTTCGCCAGGTGCGATGACCACTTGATGCGCCAGCAGGCGCTGGAACACTCGCCGTACATTGACCCGACGCAACGAGCGCACCCAGATCGTTGCACCGCCTTGCGGCTCGACGAAATGCAAGGCATCAGCCAGGCGCTCCTGCAACAACAGGGTCATTTGACTCTTGCGTTCCTTGAGTAGCCGCCGCAGCACCAGCAGGTGCTGATCGATGCGACCGCTGCTGTACAAACGGGCGATGGCTTTCTGGCGAATCGGCGAGAGACGAAAGGAACGCAGCAGAAAGTGCCGTTGCAGCTCAGCGCTCAAATGCCTTGAAAGCAGGTAACCGAAGGGCGCTTCCGCACCGATGGTTTTCTCGAACGTGGAAAACACCATCAGCCGCTCAGGGTCCAGCAAGTCGCGAAAACGCACACCGCCCAGGTCGAACCCGAGTTCGCCATAACAGTCGTTTTCCAGAACCCAACTGTCATGCGCGGCCAAAAGCCGGGCAATATCTTGTCTGTTTTCGTCAGACGCCTGGCTGCCACGGGGCATGTTCAGGGCCGATGACAGCATCACCAGCCGCACAGGTTCGGTAGCCAGCAGCATTTTGAGTCGTTCCGGATCGAGGCAGCCATCGGCTTGCACGGGCAACTCGATCACCCGCACGCAGGCGGCTTGAAACAAACGCAGGATCGTCCAGTCGCACGGCGATTCGACCACTACGGTGGCATCTTTCAAGCCCAGCACGGCGATCAGGATTTCCATTACACCGCGAAGGTCGGCGCCGACGTACACATCATCGGCGTGCCAGTAACGCATGGGAGACGTGGTGTAGCGTGCCGCCAGGGCGGTGCGCAATTCAAGCTCGCCGCAGGGTTGCGAAGGCGACTGCGGTTGCCGGGGATACTGGCGCAGCAACTCTCGCTCCAGCAGCAACAAAGGACTGTCGAGCGGCTGCAACAACGCCGGTTCATCGGCGCTCAGGACCAGCATCCCCGGGCGCCTGGCGTTGACATAGACGGCTTCCAGCAGGTCGCTGCCGCTGTCCTGCAGGTTGATTGAGGACACTGGCAACGCGTAGTAGCCGGACTTGGCCACCGAATAGACGCGTCCTTCTTTCTCCAGCAGCGAATAGGCGTACTGGATGGTCGAGATCGACACATTGAGGCGCTCCGCGAGATGCCGCAGCGACGGCAGGCGGATGGGTGTATCCCCTTCCGACTCGTTGATCAGGCTGGCCAGGTATCGATAAACCGCCTGATAGGCAAAATCCGTTTCTCGTGGACCTTTCATCGTTGAAGGCCGACCGCAGTGGCTGAAAATCCGCCCACGTTCAGTGACCCGCTGACCATTCATCCACCAACGTGAGATCAGCGCCAGGATCGTCCGCAGTATTTTGCAATGCAGCCCTCTGGCCGGGTGTTTGAGGTGCTCCGCTTGCGCTTGCAGGCGACCCCTCCATGCGATAAAGCTGGCCAATCAGGCTGACGGGCAATCCGCTCACATCAATCATCCATTGCATGATCTGTTCGGCGACCGGATGCCCCTGCATGGCCCGGTGCAACTCGGGCATGGCCACCAGCATGCCCGGATGGCACTGACGCAGAAAACGCTTGAGCCCCGCACCTTTTTCGACAAAAGGCGCAAAAAGCAGGCACACCAGTTGTGTTTCGCTCAAGCCCAGGTTCTTTTGCGCCTCGGCCGCCGCTCGGGCGCGCCGCTCGCTCATTGTCGCCGGGTTGCCGAACACCTCGATGGCCTGCTCGCACAAACGTTCAGGCAAGCGCTTGCGGCGCATCATCACCAAGGCGTGTTGCAGGTATTGCGCAACGCCGGACTCGTAACTGCGCCCCTGAACGAAGCTTGCCTGCAACCCCCGGACGTGCGCCGAGATCGAAGGGCTGACGAATTCGTTGTCGCTGATCTGCGCGAACATTTCGTCAGGCTGGAACCCGAGAAATTCAGTCAGCAATGGCCAGCGCTCTTCCAGGTTACTGACCAGCAGGTCGTGAATGTCGATGCAAGCCGTACGACGACAGGTCTCAAAGCGCTCTTGCGGACGCCATGGGACCTGGCCGTAATCCACGTAGAACGCCTGATAACAGTCGCTGCCCAGCTCGTCGAGCAATGCGAACAACCCCGCATAACCAGCCTCGCCCGCGTGCGAAGGCTTGAGCCCGGCCTTGATGGCGGCACGCTTCAAACCGTCGATGAACTGTTTCTGCTGACGCGGCGTGTCACTGATGAGCAATGCATCGACACCACCGTCCCAGCGGGCGATTTGTCCGTAGAACTCCCCCGTGGCCAGATAACCGTCATCCCATAGGTCGAACCCTCCACGCCATTCCCGTCGATGGCCGATCAACAGCTGGTTCAGGCGGCTGGACTCGCGAGCGGCGTCGGAGATCGGCGTCAGGTGGTTGAACGGCAAGACTTCGCGATCATCGACCATCAACACCTCGACCCGGGGATCGTCATAGACAAACAATGCGCTGTTGGTCCGGTGCATGTTTTCCTCGGCTGCGCAGCTTGTTCCGTTCAACCGCAACGAGGCGATGCGCAACTGGAATGTCGCTGGCGCCCGCGTGGCAATGGTCAACTGCGCAGCACGCAACAGTGCCAGGGTGTAGCAGTTGTCACGGGCCCCGGACTGGATCGCCAACACCTTGTAATCGCCAATGTGCTCCATGCCCCCCGCCGCTACCGCCAGGCGCTGAATCAACAATTGCAATGCGGTACGTTCGGCGCGCGAGAAATATCCCAGCAATCGCTGCAGCACTTGTTGATAGACATAGTTCATCGCTTGGTCATGGATGCTGGTCATCTTTATTTACCTGATACTCGTAAGTTCAACATCGCGCAGACAGCAAATCCCATTGGACTGTCTGCACGAATGGAGTCATGGACCTTATTGCCAAATGCTAGCACTTGAATTTTCCGGAAATCATTTGAAATGATCGCAGCACCCCCTCGGCTTAATGGCGAAGGCGAGGCTATAGCGCCCGGCTGGCAAGGGTTTTGTCGATTGATTTCGTAGTCCTAGGAAACGTCCGACAAAGTCCCACAGACACTTAACACAAGAAATAAAGAAGAAAGTTGTCATTGTCTTTTTGGCAACTACACAACAACGAACTAATTTGGAGATTTGCACCCACGGCGCACGTTGAAAAGTTACAGCCTGACACCCAGCCATGACTCATTCCTTGAGATGAAAGTAATCATTCAATTATCAGGGCTTAGTGGCTGATTAGAAGCTACAGATTACGAGCAAAAACCAGTTCAGTTGCTGGACCGGTCTGCGGATCGACGGGTTTCGGAGGGCTGAAACGAAAGAGTCCGTGTGGGCACGGACTCTTGAGCGGGGTTACTGGATCGGGTCCTGGATGAGCGTTATGCCGGTTCGACCTGCAGCGCAACCCTTTCGCGACACGGGCATTCGTCCATGTAGCGGTGCGCTTCGACAAACTCGGCAAACGGGAAGACCCGAGTCTTGAGCGGCAGCAGAACGCGATCGGCGGTCAGTTGATTGATGTCGCGCAAGGCACGTTGCAGTGCGGCCTGGTCCTGGGTGATGCCCAGTTCCGGCTTGCCCGTGAAGTTGCCGATACAGTGTACGAAGAACTGAATGTTCTTCTGGAACGCTGCGCAGGCCGGGAACGGCGTCTGGTTGCCACCTTGCAGGCCGTACAGCACCAGGCTGCCGCGCGGCGCCAGCACATCGCCAAGCAACGACATCTGAGGACCGCCCAAACCATCGAACACCACATCCACGCCGCGGTTATCGGTGATTTTGTTGATCCGCATCAGCAGATCCTCTTCCTCGGTGACGATGACTTTCTCGGCACCCAGCGACAGCAGGTAATCACGCTCCTCCGCGCTCTTGGTCGCGGCGATCACTCGAACACCCAAGGCCTTGCCCAGTTGTACGAACGAGGGGCCGGCGCAATGGCTGGCGTCGGTCACCAGGGCAAACTGCCCGGGCTTGACCCGTGCCAGATCCGTATAGCCGAAATAGGCAACCAGCAACGGTGTGTAGTGCACGCTGGCTTCAATCGGGCTGAGCACATCCGGGTAGCGGGTCAGTGCCGAGCGCGGCAGAACGATCTGCTCGCCGTAGACCGGGTAATCGTTCGGGCTTTGGGCCGGAAAGCTGGCAACCTTGTCACCAACCGCCAGGTCATCCACGCCCTCGCCGACGGCGGTGACGATACCGGCCATTTCATGACCAAGGCCTGAAGGCAGGCGAGCATGGGACGAGGCCAGGTTCTGGCGCCAGAGAATGTCATACCAGCTGATGCCGATCGCTTCGACGCGCACCTGCACTTCGCCCGGTGCAGGCAGAGCCGCCGCATGCTCTTCGCATTTGAGCACCTCGGCTGGACCAAACTTGTGAAAACGGATCGTGCGGGACATCGCAAACCTCGCCAAATGAACCTCTAATGCCTTGAACTCTAGCTGGGCTTTCAACCCAACACTATCAGTGGCTATTAATAGTCGACATGCCTGTCATTGATTCCACAGCATCGTCAAATGCCGCAGGAAACTGGCCTCCTTGGCAGGAAATTGGAATTACCCGGTGCAGAGTACCAGCCTTTCCCCGTAATATTCCTGCTGGCCATTGTTCTCATATGGCCGCTCACGTCAAGTTTGCTGACTCTGCCAGGACTCCAGATGAATCGTAATGACCTACGTCGTGTCGACCTGAACCTGTTGATCGTTTTCGAAACATTGATGCACGAACGCAGCGTGACCCGTGCCGCGGAAAAACTGTTCCTCGGCCAGCCAGCCATCAGTGCGGCGCTCTCGCGCCTGCGCGGGTTGTTCGATGATCCTTTGTTTGTGCGTACCGGCCGCAGCATGGAGCCATCCGCCCGGGCGATCGAGATTTTCGCCCTGCTGTCGCCGGCACTGGATTCGATTTCCACGGCCGTCAGCCGTGCCGCCGAGTTCGATCCTGCCACAAGTACCGCCGTGTTCCGCATCGGCCTGTCGGACGATGTCGAATTCGCCTTGCTGCCCATGCTGCTCAAGCGCCTGCGTGCCGAATCGCCGGGGATTGTGCTGGTGGTGCGCAGGGTCAACTACATCCTGATGCCGGGGTTGCTGGCATCCGGCGAGATCTCCATCGGCGTCAGTTACACCACCGACCTGCCGGCCAATGCCAAGCGCAAGGTCCTGCGCCGCAGCAAGCCGAAGCTGTTGCGCGCCGACACCGTGCCGGGGCCGTTGAGCCTGGATGACTACTGCGCCCGCCCCCATGCACTGGTGTCGTTTGCCGGCGACCTCAGCGGCTTCATAGATGAAGAGCTGGAAAAGCTCGGGCGCAAACGTCATGTGGTGCTTGCGGTGCCGCAGTTCAACGGGCTGAGCACCCTGCTCTCCGGCACCGACATCGTGGCGACGGTACCGGACTATACCGCCGAAGCACTGACTGCCGCCGGTGGTGTACGGGCCGAAGATCCGCCGTTGCCGGTACGCAGTTTCGAACTGCACATGGCCTGGCGCGGGTCCCAAGACAACGATCCGGGGGAGCGCTGGTTAAGGTCGCGGATTCAGATGTTCTTCGGGGATCCGGATAGCCTCTGAGAAGGCTTGTAGAATACCTCCAAGGGGACCAGGTTTGGCGCAGGCCTGAATGAAAACGGGCGCCTCAGCGGGCGCCCGTTTTGTTGTAGCGGGTTGCATGACCGACATCGGGTGCATCGACGTCGAACCGGGGAAGATCAGCAAAAGAATTTCGTATACCCTAGCGCTATCTCACTCCAAATGACCGCCGCCGTGAACCTACCCAAACTCAACGCACCCGACCTTGGTAACACGCCTTCGACTTCGGAAATCATCACGCGCCATCTGCGGGATGCGATTGTCGCCGGGCATTTTGCCGAGGATGAGCCGATCCGCCAGGACGACATCGCCCGCCAGTTCAATGTCAGCAAGATCCCTGTGCGCGAAGCCCTCAAGCGGCTGGAGGCCGAAGGGTTGGTGATGTTCCAGCGCAATCGCGGGGCAATGGTCACGCGGGTTTCCGATGCGGAACTGGCGCAGATGTTCGAAGTGCGGATGTTGCTGGAGGACAAGATTCTGCGCCTGGCCATTCCGAACATGACCGAAGAGACCTTCGCCCGTGCCGAGCGCATCTGTCAGGAGTTCATCGGCGAGGACGACGTGGGGCGCTGGGCCGAGCTCAACTGGGAACTGCATTCCTGCCTGTACGAGCCGGCGCAGCGACCGTTTCTGGTGAGCCTGATCCGTTCGGTCAACGACAAGCTGGAGCGTTATCTACGCATGCAGATGAGCTTGTCGGCCGGTAAGGAGCGGGCCGATCACGAACACCGCGAGATCCTGGCGGCCTGCCGCGCCGGGGATGTGGACCTGGCGGTGAAGCTTCTGGACGAGCACATTGCCGGCGTCTGCACGACCCTGTTCGAGCACCTGCCCCACACCCACTGACAGCTGCGGAAGCTGTGCCGATTTCGTCATCGACACAGACTAAATCCATCAAGCCGACACCCGCCGCACGGGCCACTCTTGCGTTCACTCAACCGAATGGACGTGGCCCACCCATGAAACGCATCTCTGTGATCGACTCCCACACCGGCGGCGAACCGACCCGCCTGGTGACCGCCGGCTTTCCTGACCTGGGCACTGGCAGCATGGTCGAACGGCGCAAGGTATTGAGCGAACAGCATGATCAATGGCGCGCCGCCTGTATGCTGGAACCACGGGGCAGTGACGTACTGGTGGGCGCCCTGCTCTGCGCGCCGGTGGACCCTGGCGCCTGTGCCGGGGTGATTTTCTTCAACAACACCGGTTATCTGGGCATGTGCGGCCATGGCACCATCGGCCTGGTGGCGTCGTTGGCGCACCTGGGCAAGATCGGCCCCGGTGTGCACCGCATCGAAACGCCGGTGGGCACGGTGCAGGCAACCCTGCACGAAGACCATTCGGTGAGCGTGCGCAACGTGCCGGCCTACCGTTATCGCAAAGCGCTGGCGGTGCAGGTGCCGGGCATCGGCCAGGTGGTCGGTGATATCGCTTGGGGCGGCAACTGGTTTTTCCTGATCGCCGAGCATGGCCTGCGGGTGGCCGGCGACAACCTCGAAGCACTGACCGCTTACACCTTCGCCGTGCAGCAAGCACTGGAAGCCCAAGGCATTCGCGGTGAAGACGGCGGCTTGATCGATCACGTCGAGTTGTTCGCCGATGACGATCACGCCGACAGCCGCAACTTCGTGCTCTGCCCCGGCAAAGCCTATGACCGTTCGCCCTGCGGCACCGGCACCAGTGCCAAACTGGCATGCCTGGCCGCCGACGACAAGTTGCAACCGGGGCAGATCTGGCGCCAGGCCAGCGTCATCGGCAGCGAGTTCGAGGGTTCCTACGAACTGCAGGGTGAGCGCATCGTGCCGACCATTCGTGGTCGCGCGTTCATCAGTGCCGAGGCGAGCCTGATCATCGAACAGGACGACCCGTTCGCCTGGGGCATTCGTTCATGAACGAGGGCCAGGTAGCCGATGTGATCGTGATCGGCGCCGGCATTATCGGCGCCGCCTGTGCCCAGGCGCTGGCCCGTCGCGGCTTGCAGGTGCTGGTTTTGGACGCCGGCCTGCACGGCGCCACAGCCGCCGGCATGGGCCACTTGCTGGTACTCGACGACAACCCCGCCGAACTGGCCCTGAGTCAATATTCGTTGCAGCGCTGGCGCGAACTGGGCGCGGACCTGCCCGACAGCTGTGCCTACCGCTGCAACGGCACGCTGTGGCTGGCAGCGAATGTCGAAGAAATGGCGGTGGCCCACAGCAAATTCCTGAACCTGCAAGCCCAGGGCGTGGCGTGCGAACTGATCGGCGCCAATGCCCTGCGCCAGCGCGAACCGGAACTGAGCGAAGGACTGGAAGGCGGCTTGCTGATCATTGGCGACGGCATTCTATACGCCCCGGCCACGGCCGGATGGATGCTCGAAACACCGAACATCCGCCAGCGCCGGGCACGGGTCAGTGCGGTCGATGGCAACCGCGTCTGCCTCGATGATGGTCACTGGTTGAGTGCCGATGCCGTGGTGTTGGCCAACGGTATTCAAGCCAACGAGTTGTGCCCGGAATTGCCCATCGAGCCGAAAAAAGGCCACTTGCTTATCACTGACCGCTACCCCGGCAGAGTCACCCATACGCTGGTGGAACTGGGTTACGTCACCAGTGCCCACAACGCCTCGGGGCCGTCGACCGCCTGCAATATCCAGCCGCGCCCCACCGGGCAACTGTTCATCGGCGCCTCGCGGCAATTCGGCACCACCGACCCGCAGGTCGAAGGCTGGATGCTCGCGAAAATGCTCAAGCGTGCCGCCGAGTACATGCCGGGGCTGGCCCGGCTCAATGGCATCCGTGCCTGGACCGGATTGCGCGCCGCCAGCCCCGACGGCTTGCCGCTGGTGGGCCAACATCCACAACGTCAAGGCTTGTGGCTGGCAGTCGGTCACGAAGGACTGGGCGTAACCACCGCCCCCGGCACCGCCGATTTACTGGTGGCGCAACTGTTCAACGAAACCCCGCCACTGGCCGCACAACCTTATCTGCCCCAGCGTTTTCTCGGAGAACCGGTCTATGCCTGAGTTGTTGCTGGACGGCCACGTCCTGAAAGTCGCCGAAGGCACCAGCGTCGCCGCTGCCCTGGCGTTGGCCAGTGACGGCTGCACGCGCACCTCAGTCAGCGGTCAGCGCCGTGCGCCGCTGTGCGGCATGGGCATTTGTCAGGAATGCCGGGTGACCATCGATGGCCGGCGTCACCTGGCTTGCCAGACCCTGTGCCGTGACGGCATGCAGGTGGAGACTCGCCCATGAATGAATACGCTGATCTGTTGATCATTGGCGCTGGCCCTGCCGGGATGGGCGCCGCCCTTGCCGCCGCCCCCAGCGGCGCCCGCATTGTCATGCTCGACGACAACCCGCTGCCGGGCGGGCAAATCTGGCGCGCCGGACCTCAAGCCAACGTGCCCGGTCAGGCCCGGCGCCTGCGCGAGCGTCTGGCGTCGTGCAACAACATCCGCCATCACGCCGGTACCCGGGTGATCGCCGCCCCCGGCGCGAAACAACTGCTGGTCGAAGATGACGACCATGGCTGGTTGATCAGCTACGACAAACTGATTCTGTGCACCGGCGCCCGTGAATTGCTGCTGCCCTTCCCCGGCTGGACCCTGCCGGGAGTCACCGGTGCGGGTGGTTTGCAGGCGCTGATCAAGGCCGGTTTGCCGGTTCAGAACGAGCGCGTGGTGATCGCCGGCAGCGGCCCGCTGTTACTGGCCAGTGCCGCCACCGCCAAACAGCATGGCGCGCAAGTGCAACGCATCGCCGAACAGGCCAGCCGCAGCGCCGTCGCCGGTTTCGCAGCGCAACTGCCGCGCTGGCCCGGCAAATGGCTGCAATCGTTCAGCCTGTTCGACCACCACTACCGCACCGCCACCCACGTATTGGCAGCGCTTGGCACCGACCGAGTGGAAGGCGTGCGCCTGCAACAACAAGGCAACATTGTTGAGTTGGAATGTGATCGGCTGGCCTGTTCTTTCGGGTTGATTCCCAATATTCAGTTGGGTCAGGCACTGGGTTGCGCCATCGAAGATCAAGCCATCACGGTGGATGCCTGGCAGGCCAGCAACCGCGCCGATCATTATGCGGCGGGCGAATGCACAGGGTTCGGCGGCAGTGAACTGGCCTTGGTGGAAGGTGCAATTGCCGGCCACGCTGCGGTCGGCAATCTGGAAGCCGCCAAGCAATTCTGGCCGCGGCGGGCGCGCTGGCAGGGTTTCGCCAAGGCGCTGAACAGCGCGTTCGCCCTCGACCCGCGACTCAAGTCCCTGGCCCAACCCGACACCCTGGTTTGCCGCTGCGAAGACGTGCCCTACGCGGCATTGACCGGTCACTCTGGCTGGCGCGAAGCCAAACTCGCCAGTCGCTGCGGCATGGGTGCCTGCCAGGGCCGGGTGTGTGGCGGCGCAGTACAGCATTTGTTTGGTTGGCAGCCCTCGGCACCGCGCCCACCCTTCAGCCCGGCGCGGATCGAAACCTTGATGTCCCTGGACGATACCCCGTCAGCGTGATGACCACGCCTGGGGTTTCGGCCACGCTGCCGAGTGTCTATGATCCCGGGGGTCCCCCTCAGACCCCCAGCACCATGTATCCCTCGCTCACCACCTTTAAACCATGCGATCTGCCGACGCTGCTTAATAGCCTTCAGCCCATCGCGCTATTGCTCGACACCCTGTCGGACGTGGTGTTTTTCATCAAGGACTGCGAGGCCCGCTACGCCTTCGTCAACCAGACCCTGGCCCGGCGTTGTGGTTTCAAACACAGGGACGAACTGCTGGGGCGCACCGCCGAAATGGTCTTCCCGGAACGCTTCGGTCCGCTGTACACCGAGCAGGATCGGCGAGTGCTGTCCAGCGGTCGCGAACTGGCCGATCAGCTGGAGCTGCATTTGTATTATGGCAATCAGCCGATCTGGTGCCTGACCCACAAACTTGCCTTGAAAAATGAACAGGGTCGAATCGTGGGCCTGGCCGGTATCTCCCGCGACCTGCAATCGCCGCAGTCCAACCATCCCGCGTTCCAGAAACTCGCCGCCGTGGATGCCCATATCCGCCGCCACTTCGCCCGCTCCATCAGCCTCGCCGAACTGACCGCCATCGGTGGCTATTCCGTGGCGCAATTGGAGCGGCATTGCAAACGGGTGTTCCAGCTCACTCCACGGCAAATGATTCACAAGGCGCGCCTGGAAGAAGGTTCGCGGTTATTACTGCACACCGGGTTGCCGATTACCGAGATTGCCTTGCGCTGTGGTTACACCGACCACAGTGCCTTCAGCCGGCAGTTTCGGGCGCTGACCAGTTTGTCGCCGAGTCAGTATCGCGACAACCAGCGTTAGGTTTGGGGGCATATCCGTTTTTGATCTTCAGCGATTGTTCTGACATCGGTGGCTCAAGGCCGCACACAGCATTGACCAGTGTTCCTTAAAGGTGCGCCCACGCTACCGCTGCTCCCAAATGTAACACCTGTCCTCACTGCCTTGGCGTCACCGCGCTACGAGTTGCAGCGCTACAAAACCTCTACGCCAAGGCCTGACAACTAATTCACACCTCGGACTGGAAATAGGCACGTTGATTGCTATTGTTGATATCGTATACGAAATCCCCAATACGATATTCAACAGCACTTCACATCAACGAGGCCTCTATGAAAAACCCCGCATTTGCCGTAGCCCTCAGCGCTGTTCTCAGTACCTCCTTTATCGCCACTGCTCAGGCCGACAAGCTCGACGACATCATCGGTTCGGGCAAGCTGCGCTGCGCGGTGACCCTGGACTTCCCGCCCATGGGCTTTCGCGATGCCAGCAACTCGCCGGCCGGCTTCGATGTGGACTATTGCCGCGACCTGGCGAAGATCCTCGGGGTCGAGGCCGAAGTGGTGGAAACGCCGTTCCCGGATCGCATTCCGGCACTGGTCTCCGGGCGGGCTGACGTGATCGTCGCGTCTACCTCCGACACCCTCGAACGCGCCAAGACCGTTGGCCTGACCGTGCCCTACTTTGCCTTCCAGATGGTAGTGCTGACCCGCGACGACACCGGCATCAACGGCTTCGACGACCTCAAGGGCAAAGCAGTGGGCAACACCAGCGGCACCTATGAGGCCATCGCCCTGGAGAAAGACGTGAAGAACTGGGGCTCGGGCAGTTTCCGAGCCTACCAGTCGCAGAGCGATACCCTGCTAGCCGTCGCCCAAGGCCACATCGATGCCACTGTGGTCACCAACACCGTGGCCGCCGCCACCCTCAAGTCGGGCAAATACAAAAACCTGAAAGTCGCCGGTAACGCCCCGTACGTCATCGACTACGTGTCCCTGGGTGCCAAGCGCAGCGAGTACGGCCTGCTCAACTACCTCAACCTGTTTGTCAACCAACAAGTGCGCAACGGTCGATACAAGGAGCTGTTCGTTAAATGGGTCGGCACCGAGATCCCGCCGACCAACCTGACCGTGCCTCAGGTCTACTACTGAGATGTCCGGCATGCCTGGGTCAATTTCTCTGACCGGACGCAGCCTGGTGGCGGGTGCCGCGCAAGGCGCCCTGCTGTTCGCCGATGTCGGCTTGAGTTTCTGGGGCGGAGTCGATCCCTGCACGGGTGAAGTCATCGACCGCCATCACCCGCTCAGCGGCCAACACCTGGCCGGCCGCGTGCTGGCGATTCCCAGTGGTCGCGGCTCGTGCACCGGCAGCAGTGTGTTGATGGAACTGATCAGCAACGGCCATGCACCGGCAGCATTGGTGCTGGCCGAAGCCGACGAGATCCTGACCTTGGGCGTGCTGGTGGCGCAAACCATTTTTGCCCGTTCCCTGCCGGTGCTGTGCATCGGCAGGGAGGCCCTCGCCGCCTTGCGCGGCCAGGCCTTCGCCCGGGTCGAAAATACAACGCTGAGCCTGTTCGATCACCTGCCGGGCGACGCCTGGCAAGCGCTCGACAGCCCATTACCAAACACTGACAGCAGCGCCTCGATCAGGCTCACCGGGCACGATCGGGCGATGCTCGATGGCCGGCATGGCAAGGCCGCGAAAATGGCCATGCAGATCGTCCTGCGTATGGCCGAACTGCAGGGTGCCGACCAATTGGTGGATGTCACTCAAGCACACATCGACGGCTGCATTTACACCGGACCGGCGAGCCTGCGCTTTGCCGGGCAACTGGTGCAATGGGGAGCAAAAGTGCGAGTGCCCACCACCCTCAATTCAATTTCCGTCGACCAGCGCCGTTGGCGCGAACTGGGTATCGATCCGGCACTGGGTGAACCGGCCAGTGCCTTGGGCGATGCTTATATGGCGATGGGCGCACAGCTCAGTTTCACTTGCGCGCCGTACCTGCTCGACACTGCACCGAAGGCTGGCGAGCAAATCGTCTGGGCGGAATCCAACGCAGTGGTCTACGCCAACAGCGTGCTCGGTGCACGCACCCTGAAATACCCGGATTACCTGGACATCTGCATCGCCCTCACCGGTCGCGCCCCGCTGATCGGCTGCCACCTGGACGCACAACGCAAGGCCCGGTTGCAGCTCGAGTTGCCTGCCCTCGGTGAACTGGACGATGCCTTCTACCCGCTGCTGGGTTACCACATTGGTGCCCTGGCCGGCAGTCGCGTGCCGCTGGTGCTGGGACTGGAAAAACGCAAGCCGAGCCTGGACGACCTCAAAGCCTTTGGCGCGGCCTTCGCCACCACCTCTGCGGCACCACTGTTCCACATCGCCGGGGTCACCCCGGAGGCCATTGACCCGGCGCAGGTGCTGGATGCGGACACTGCCATTGCCGTGGAAAAAATCCGCCTGAAGGACCTGCTGTCGAGCTGGCGCAAACTAAACAGTGCTCGCGATAACCGGGTGGATGTGGTGTCGCTGGGTAACCCGCACTTTTCCCTCAGCGAGTTCGCTCACCTGGCGCAACTGTGCCGGGGACGACAAAGACACCCGGATGTGGTGCTTGCCATCACCTGCGGCCGTGCCGTGCTGGAGCAGGCCCGCGAGGCCGGGCACATCGCCGTGATCGAAGCGTTTGGCGCGACCCTGGTCACCGACACCTGCTGGTGCATGCTCGGCGAACCCGTAATCCCCCTGGCGGCTAAAACCCTGATGACCAACTCGGGCAAATACGCCCACTACGCACCGGGCCTGGTCGGCCGCAAGGTGCACTTCGCCAGCCTTGCCGAATGCGTCGACGCGGCCTGCACCGCAATGGCCAGCGGACGTTTGCCGGCCTGGTTACAACCTGCAGCCCTACTGGAGACCCCTGCGCATGTTTGACTACAGCTTCCAATGGCGCTCCGCCTTGCGCGCCCTGCCGGACATGCTTGCCGGTGCCATCGTCACCTTCGAAACCGCCGCGCTGTCGATGATCTTCGGCGTGCTGATCGCCCTGGTCCTGACGGTGATGCGCGAGGCCAAACACCCATTACTGCGCGGGTTCGGCAACGGTTGGGTATCGATTGCCCGCAACACCCCGTCGCTGTTCCAGATCTACATCCTCTACTTCGGCCTCGGCTCGCTGAACCTGCACGTCAGTTCCTGGTTCGCCCTGCTGGCCGGGATCACCTTCAACAATGCCGGGTATCTGGCGGAGAACTTTCGCGGCGGCCTCAAGGCCGTGCCTGACACGCAGGTGCGTGCGGCGCGTTCCCTCGGCATGAGTGCCTTCCAGGCCTACCGCATGATCATCGTCCCGCAACTGCTGCGGGTCGTGTTCTACCCGCTGACCAATCAGATGGTCTGGGCGGTGTTGATGACGTCGCTGGGGGTGATCGTCGGACTAAACAATGACCTGACCGGTGTGACCCAGGAATACAACGTCAAAACCTTCCGCACCTTCGAGTATTTCGCCATTGCAGCGGTGCTGTATTACTTGATTGCCAAGGCGATCGTCGCGGCAGCCCGGCTGATGGCCTGGCGGTTGTTCCGTTACTGAGGAGCTGTCCATGTTTTCCACCGATTTTTCCTCGAATGACCTGATGTTCCTGCTCAACGGTGCGTGGGTCACGATGCAACTGACGTTCTGGTCGATCATTCTCGGCTCCTTGGCCGGGTTGGTCTTCGGCCTGCTGCGGGCCTTGTTGCCACGGGCCAGCCGGCCGTTGGCCTGGGTGCTGGACGTGTTTCGCAGCGTGCCGTTGCTGATCCAGTTCGTACTGTTCAACTCACTCAAAAGCATCATCGGTTTGAACATCAGCGCCTTTAGCGTCGGCTGCATTGTGTTGGGGGTTTACGCTGCGGCGTACTTCACCGAGATCGTGCGTGCCGGCGTGCTGGCGGTGCCGTTCACAGTGCGCCGGGCCAGCCGTTCGCTGGGGCTGAGCTTCTTGCAGGACTTGCGCTGGATCGTTCTGCCGATGGCCACCCGAGTAGCGTTCCCCGGCTGGCTGAACCTGGTGCTCGGTGTAATGAAAGACACTGCGCTGGTGATGTGGATCGGTATCGTCGAACTGCTGCGCGCCTCGCAAACCATCGTCACGCGCATCCAGGAACCGTTGCTGGTGCTGTGCATCGCGGGCCTTATCTACTACGTCATGAGCCTGGTGGTCGCACGCCTGGGCGCTCGTCTGGAAAGAAGGTGGCAAGAAAATGATTGAGATCGACAACGTACATAAATCCTTCGGCAACCTCGAAGTGGTCAAGGGCGTCAACCTGACGGTGAACAAGGGCGAAGTGGTGTCGATCATTGGCGGCTCCGGCTCCGGCAAATCGACCTTGCTGATGTGCATCAACGGCCTGGAACCGATCCAGAAAGGCAACATCCGCGTTGACGGCGTCGAGGTCCATCACAGCGCCACCGACCTCAATCGCCTGCGGCAGAAAATCGGCATTGTGTTCCAGCAATGGAATGCCTTCCCGCACCTGACGGTGCTGGAAAACGTCATGCTCGCTCCGCGCAAAGTGCTGGGTAAAAGCAAGGCTGAAGCAGAAGAGCTAGCGGTGAAGCAACTGACCCACGTCGGTCTGGGCGACAAGCTCAAGACCTTCCCTGGCAAGCTGTCCGGTGGACAGCAACAACGCATGGCCATCGCCCGCGCCCTGGCCATGTCACCGGACTACATGTTGTTTGACGAAGCCACCTCGGCCCTCGATCCGCAGTTGGTAGGTGAAGTGCTGGACACCATGCGCATGCTCGCCGAAGACGGCATGACCATGGTGTTGGTGACCCACGAAATCCGCTTTGCCCGGGACGTGTCCGACCGTGTGGCGTTCTTCCGCAATGGCCTGGTGCATGAGATTGGTTCGCCGGACCAGGTGATTGGCAATCCGGTGCGTGCGGAGACTGCAGAGTTTCTGAAATCAGTGAAATAGCGACTGAGGCCTTCACAGGCGAAACAAGGAGCAAACCATGCGTTCATCAAAAGTCATTCATGTAGTCAGCTGCCACGCCGAAGGCGAAGTCGGCGACGTGATCGTGGGCGGTGTCGCCCCGCCGCCAGGCGCCACCGTGTGGGAACAGTCACGCTGGATCGCCCGGGACGAAACCCTGCGCAACTTCGTCCTCAACGAACCCCGCGGCGGCGTGTTTCGCCACGTCAACCTGCTGGTTCCGGCCAAGGACCCACGGGCGCAGATGGCCTGGATCATCATGGAACCGGCGGACACCCCGCCGATGTCCGGCTCCAACTCGTTGTGCGTCGCCACCGTATTGCTCGACAGCGGCATCCTGCCCATGACCGAGCCGCAAACACGCCTGGTGCTGGAAGCGCCCGGCGGCCTGATCGAAGCCGTGGCCGACTGCCGGGATGGCAAGGTGCAACGGGTGGAAGTGAAAAACGTGCCGTCCTTCGCTGATCGACTGGATGCGTGGATTGAAGTCGAAGGCATCGGCTCGCTGAAGGTTGACACCGCTTATGGTGGCGACAGTTTTGTGATTGCCGATGCCAAAGGCCTGGGTTTCTCCATCCGCCCGGATGAAGCGGCCGATCTGGTGGCGGTCGGGCTGAAAATCACTCGAGCGGCCAACGAACAACTGGGCTTCGTGCATCCGCTGAATCCCGAGTGGTCGCACATTTCCTTCTGCCAGATCGCCGCGCCGATCGTCAATGAGAACGGCGTCGCCACCGGCGCCAATGCGGTGGTGATTCAACCGGGCAAGATCGACCGCTCCCCCACCGGCACGGGTTGCTCGGCGCGCATGGCGGTGTTGCAGGCCAAAGGCTTGATGCAGGTTGGCGAGCGTTTTGTCGGCCGTTCGATTATCGGCTCCGAGTTCCACTGCCGCATTGATTCGTTGACCGAAGTCGCCGGCCGCGCCGCGATTTACCCGTGCATTTCCGGCCGGGCGTGGATCACCGGCACCCATCAATTGCTGCTCGACCCAAGCGATCCGTGGCCACAAGGCTATCGCCTGTCCGACACTTGGCCCGGCGCCTGATCACGCAATCCCTGCCCCCCAGGCCATCGGCCAGTAAAAACCCCTGAAAACCAGAAAAAGCACTGGCCGAGCATTGTCATTTTAAATGTCGTATACGAAATACTATTAACGAATCGGAGACAACAATGAGCAAGCGCATTAACTGGAGTGGCGTCTTCCCGGCGGTGACCACTCAATTCAACGATGACTACTCTATCAACCTGGAAAAAACCCATCAGGTGATTTCCAACGTGATCCGCGACGGCGTGTCGGGCCTGGTGGTCTGCGGCTCGGTGGGTGAAAACACCTCGCTGACCGCCGAAGAGAAAATCGCCGTGACTGAAGTCGCTGTCGATGCCGCCCGTGGTCGCGTACCGGTGATTTGCGGCGTGGCCGAGTTCACCAGCCTGCAAGCGGCCAAGGTCGCCAATGCCGTACGCCGGGTCGGCGTCGATGGCGTGATGCTGATGCCGGCGCTGGTCTACGGTTCCAAGCCGTTCGAGACCGCCGAGCATTACCGCTACGTGGCGAAAAACGCCGACGTGCCGCTGATGGTCTACAACAACCCGCCTATCTATAAGAACGACGTCACCCCGGACATCCTGATTTCCCTGGCCGACTGCGACAACGTGGTGTGCTTCAAGGATTCCTCCGGCGACACCCGCCGCTTCATCGACGTGCGCAACGAAGTCGGTGACCGTTTCGTGCTGTTCGCCGGCCTCGACGACGTGGTGCTGGAAAGCATCGCCGTGGGTGCCGAAGGTTGGGTCTCGGGCATGTCCAACGTGTTCCCGAAAGAAGGCGAAACCATCTTCCGCCTGGCCAAGGCCGGTCGTTTCGCCGAAGCCATGCCGATCTACGAATGGCTGATGCCGATCCTGCACCTCGATGCCCGTGCCGACCTGGTGCAATGCATCAAGCTGTGTGAAGCCATCGCCGGTCGCGGCAGCGCCTTGACCCGTCCGCCACGCCTGGCCCTGCCGGAAGCCGACCGCGTATTTGTCGAGCAAATCATGGCCAAGGCGTTGGCCAACCGCCCGGAACTACCGGACGTCGGTCTCTGAGTGATTGCCGGGCGGGCCTTTACTGGCCCCGCCCGGCTGCCCGTTTTTTTTTGCGCCTTAACAAGGTACGTCAGCATGTCGAATCCTCAACACACGCAAAGCGCAACCACGCCCTCGGGACTCAAACGCGTAGTGGCCGCCGCCATGGCAGGCACCGTCGCCGAGTGGTATGAATTCTTTCTCTACGGCACCGCCTCGGCATTAGTTTTCGGCAAGCTGTTCTTCCGCCAGACCGACAACCCCATCGACGGCATCATCGCCGCCTTCGCCTTGTACGCGGTCGGCTTTCTCGCCCGGCCGCTGGGCGGTCTGGTATTCGGTCACTACGGTGACAAATTCGGCCGCAAACGCCTGCTGCAACTGAGCCTGGTAGTGGTCGGCATCACCACCTTCCTGATGGGTTGCCTGCCTGGCTTCGACCAGATCGGTTACGCCGCGCCGGTGCTACTGGTGCTGTTGCGGTTGATCCAAGGCTTCGCTTTCGGTGGCGAATGGGGCGGCGCGATTCTGCTAGTGTCCGAACACTGCCCGGACAATCGTCGGGGTTTCTGGGCCAGTTGGCCGCAAGCCGGGGTGCCGGCCGGCAACCTGGTGGCCACGGTCGCCCTGCTGCTGTTGTCGTCGAACCTGTCAGAGCAACAGTTCCTTGCCTGGGGCTGGCGCGTGGCGTTCTGGTTCTCGGCGGTAGTCGTGTTGATCGGTTACTGGATTCGCACCAGCGTCGATGACGCGCCGATCTTCAAAGAAGCCCAGGCTCGTCAGGCACAGACCAAACAGCAACAGCTCGGTGTGGTGGAAGTGCTGCGTCATCACTGGCGTTCGGTGCTGGTGGGAATCGGCGCACGCTTTGCCGAGAACATCCTCTACTACACCGTGGTGACGTTCTCGATTACCTATCTGAAACTGGTGGTGCACAAGGACACTTCGCAAATTCTGCTGCTGATGTTCGGCGCGCACCTGGTGCACTTTTTCCTGATCCCGCTGATGGGCTATCTGTCGGACATCGTCGGGCGCAAGCCGGTGTACCTGACCGGCGCGGTGCTCACCGCGTTCTGGGGTTTCATCGGTTTCCCGATGATGGACACCGGCAACAACTGGCTGATCATGGCCGCCATCACTCTGGGCCTGGCCATCGAGTCGATGACTTACGCGCCTTACTCGGCGCTGATGGCTGAACTGTTCCCGACCCACGTACGCTACACCGCGCTGTCCCTGTGCTACCAGGTGGCGCCGATCTTCGCCGGTTCCCTGGCACCGCTGATCGCCATCACCTTGCTCAACAAGTACCAGAGCTCGACTCCGATCGCCTGGTATCTGGTGGGCGCCGCGCTGATTTCCGTGGTGGCTGTCGGCCTGACCCGCGAGACCCGTGGCAAATCATTGCGCCAGGTGGATGCCGAGTCGGCGGCGCGGGTTGCTGCCGTGGACGCAGGCGTGCCAGCCACCCCGCGCCGGGGTGACTCTTTGGCTTGATGGCCCTGAAAGATCGCAGGCTTCGCCAGCGCCTGCACTGACCGCATTCGCCCGTCATAAACGGGTGGATACCATTCCTGCAGGAGTTGCCGCAGGCTACGATCTTTATTGAGCACTTTGATTCAATCAGGCGAGCAAGGCCTTGAGGTCGTTGTACAGCGCCTCGGGAATTTGCACGCCCTCCACCAGGCTGCGTACCCGCGCCGCGTAACGTCGTTGCGACGGTAAGCGTGCGCCCTGCCCTTCAATGCCCTGGAACAACGTTTCGGCCCGGGCCAAATGTTCTTCAGTGGCGTCCCCCAGAAAGCGCCGAGGGTCCAGGGCGATGATCAACTCGCCATGGTACGGCGACGACTTGCTGCCCCCGTCGTAAGTCAACGACTCGGCACTGGTCAGGTCACCAATCAGCGGCCCGGCAATCAACTCCACCATCGCCGCCAGCGCCGAACCCTTGTGCCCGCCGAACGTCAGCATCGCGCCGCTGTCGAGCACCACGTTGGCATCGGTGGTCGGCCGGCCCTGGGCGTCGACGCCCCAACCTTCGGGAATCGCCTTGCCGGCACGCCGGTGCAGTTCGATATCACCACGGGCAATCGCGCTGGTGGCGAAGTCGAACACAAACGGATCCTGCCCCGCACGCGGCCAACCGAAGGCAATGGGATTGGTGCCGAACACCGGCAGTCGTCCTCCGGCCGGCGCCACCCAGGCGTGGCTCGGATTACACGCCAGTGCCACCAGACCGGCAGCAGTCAGTTGCTCGATCTCCACCCACAGCGCCGAGAAATGTACACAGCGGTTGATTGCCAACGCCGCAATGCCGTTGGCCCGGGTTTTCTGCGCCAGCAACGGCAACCCCGCCTGAAACGCCAACTGCGAAAAGCCACCGCCAGCATCCACCCGCACAATCGACGGCGCCTGGTCGACCACCTGCGGCTCGGCATCGGCTGACACCTTGCCGGCACGCAGGGAATTCACACACCCCAGAATCCGG
The DNA here is from genome assembly GCF_056711565.1 of Pseudomonas sp. WT-JTC. Taxonomy (NCBI): domain Bacteria; kingdom Pseudomonadati; phylum Pseudomonadota; class Gammaproteobacteria; order Pseudomonadales; family Pseudomonadaceae; genus Pseudomonas; species Pseudomonas sp. WT-JTC. The sequence goes on along the minus strand of NZ_CM160042.1, from coordinate 3,114,216 downwards.
TACAAACCGTGGGAGGCACAGCCATCACGTTCGCCAGCAATCACCGTCGCCGCCACCGCTTGTGCGTGGGCCAGATTAAAACCGTTGTACAACAAGATCGATTCGGCCAACTCACGGGCTTCGATCAGGGTCAGTCGGATCATGGTCATCTCCTTGGACAGACCGGTCAGAGTGGTCCGTCCGAGGCGTTATGGCTTGATGGGTTTGGGCCTTGGCGGTGACGAAATTGGCACAGCGCAGGCAAGCCCACAGCGATTTGGGAACGACAAGGATCCCTGTAGGAGCGAGCCTGCTCGCGAAAGCCGCAACACGGTTCCAAGTCTGACTATTGCATCCAATGCAACACACAATTGTCATCAATCCAGTTGATGACAACCGAACGCAAGGCGCAGGCTAGAGGGCTGGCTTGGGCCTCATATCATTCCGAATGATAGTTACCTTCGCCCCATTCGATTCGTGAGATACAAACCCGCCGCGCATCATTCGCCAATCTCAACACATTGGCGGATGCATCCATGGAACAGTCACTCAAACATTTGCGCTTCCCGTTGGCTTTGTTGGCCGTAGTGGTGATCAGCGCTTGCGGCAAGGCCCCGCAAACTGCCGCCAGCATGCCCGCAGCCAAGGTCAGCGTGGCCAAGGTGCTGGAACAACCGGTCAACGAATGGGACGAATTCACTGGTCGCCTCGAAGCGCCGGAAACCGTCGAGATTCGTCCACGGGTCTCCGGCCAGATCGATGAAGTGGCCTTCACTGAAGGCGCCCTGGTCAAGAAAGGCGACCTGCTGTTCCAGATCGACCCGCGTCCGTTCCAGGCTGAGGTCCGCCGCCTCGAAGCACTGGTTGCTCAATCGCGCGCCAATGCCACCCGCAGTGAAAACGAAGCCCAGCGCGGTGAGCGCCTGCGCACCAGCAACGCCATTTCCGCCGAACTGGCCGATTCGCGTACCAGCGCCGCACAGGAAGCCCGCGCCGCCGTCGGTGCCCTGCAAGCGCAGCTTGATCTGGCTAAATTGAACCTGAGCTTCACCCGCGTCACCGCACCGATCAGCGGCCGCGTCAGCCGTGCGGAAATCACCGCCGGCAACCTGGTGACCGCCGACACGACCCCGCTGACCAGCGTGGTCTCCACTGACAAGGTGTACGCCTACTTCGACGCCGACGAACGTGTGTTCCTCAAGTACACGGAGCTCGCTCGCCAGGGCAAGCGCGGCGCCACTACCCCGGTTTACATGGGCCTGTCCAACGAGGACGGCAACCCGCACCAGGGTGTGATGAACTTCGTCGACAACCAGGTCAACCCGAAAACCGGCACCATCCGTGGTCGCGCCGTATTCGACAACAGCGATGGCAGCTACACCCCGGGCCTTTATGCACGCCTGAAACTGGTGGGCAGCGGCACCTACAGCGCCACGCTGATCAACGATGAAGCGGTCGGCACCGACCTGGGCAAGAAGTTCGTGATCGTGATGGATGGCGACAACAAGACCGCCTACCGCGCCGTGGAACTGGGTCCGAAGATTGAAGGCTTGCGCATCGTGCGCAGCGGCCTGAACAAGGACGACACCATCATCGTCAAGGGTCTGCAACGGGTACGTCCTGGTTCACCGGTCACTCCTGAAGTGATTCCGATGGCCAGCGAACAAACCCTCGCGGCACTCGCACAACAACGCCAAGCGCTGGAAGCCAGCAACCTGCCCCAAGTCGCGCCTGCCAGGGTTGCACCGGGTACGGCTGTGAAACTGGCTGCCACGACCCCACGCGGTTAAGGGATTTCCAAGATGAATTTTTCCCAATTCTTCATTTCGCGGCCGATCTTCGCAGCGGTGCTGTCGCTGCTGATCCTGATCGCCGGTGCGATCTCGCTGTTCCAGTTGCCGATCAGCGAATACCCGGAAGTCGTGCCGCCCACCGTGGTGGTACGCGCCAACTTCCCGGGTGCCAACCCGAAAGTCATCGGCGAAACCGTGGCCGCTCCGCTGGAGCAAGCCATCACCGGCGTCGAGAACATGCTGTACATGTCCTCGCAATCCACCGCTGACGGCAAGATCACCCTGACCATCACCTTTGCCCTGGGTACGGACCTGGACAACGCACAGGTACAGGTACAGAACCGCGTGACCCGGACCGAGCCGAAACTTCCCGAGGAAGTGACGCGCATCGGTATCACCGTGGACAAGGCGTCGCCCGACCTGACGATGGTTGTGCACTTGACCTCGCCGGACAAACGCTACGACATGCTGTACCTGTCCAACTACGCCCTGCTCAACATCAAGGATGAGCTGGCGCGCCTGGGCGGTGTCGGTGATGTGCAGTTGTTTGGCATGGGCGATTACTCGCTGCGTGTTTGGCTCGACCCGAACAAGACCGCTTCGCGCAATCTGACCGCGACCGATGTGGTCACGGCGATTCGCGAGCAGAACCGCCAAGTGGCGGCCGGTGCATTGGGTGCGCCGCCTGCTCCGAATGCCACGGCATTCCAGTTGTCGGTCAACACTCAGGGCCGTCTGGTCAGTGAGGAAGAGTTCGAGAACATCATCATTCGCTCTGGCGACAACGGTGAAATCACTCGCCTCAAAGACATCGCTCGCGTCGAACTGGGCTCCAGCCAGTACGCCCTGCGCTCGCTGCTGAACAACCAGCCGGCGGTGGCGATCCCGATCTTCCAGCGCCCTGGCTCCAACGCCATCGAGATCTCCAATGAAGTGCGGGCCAAAATGGCCGAACTGAAGAAGAGCTTCCCCGAAGGCATGGACTTCAGCATCGTCTATGACCCGACGATCTTCGTGCGCGGCTCCATCGAGGCGGTGGTCCACACCCTCTTCGAAGCGCTGATCCTCGTGGTACTGGTGGTGATCCTGTTCCTGCAAACCTGGCGCGCCTCGATCATTCCGTTGGTGGCTGTGCCGGTCTCGCTGATCGGTACCTTTGCCGTGATGCACCTGTTTGGATTCTCGCTCAACGCCCTGTCGCTGTTCGGCCTGGTCTTGGCGATCGGTATCGTGGTGGACGACGCCATCGTGGTGGTGGAGAACGTCGAGCGCAACATCGAACTCGGACTGACCCCGGTGGAAGCCACCAAACGCGCCATGCGTGAAGTGACCGGTCCCATCATTGCCACGGCGCTGGTGCTGTGTGCGGTGTTTGTTCCGGCGGCGTTCATCTCCGGCCTGACCGGGCAGTTCTACAAGCAGTTCGCCCTGACAATTGCGATTTCCACGGTGATCTCGGCCTTCAACTCCTTGACCCTGTCGCCGGCGCTTGCCGCGGTATTGCTCAAGGGCCACGACGCGCCGAAAGACCGTTTCTCCAAGGTGCTGGACAAGATTTTTGGCGGCTGGCTGTTCCGCCCGTTCAACCGCTTCTTTGAAAAGGCCAGCCATGGTTATGTCGGCACCGTTGCCCGTGTGATCCGCTCCAGCGGCATCGCCCTGCTGCTGTACGCCGGCCTGATGGTCCTGACCTTCTTCGGTTTTTCCAGCACCCCGACCGGTTTCGTACCCGGCCAGGACAAGCAATACCTGGTGGCCTTCGCGCAATTGCCAGATGCCTCGAGCCTGGATCGCACCGAAGACGTGATCAAGCGCATGTCCGAGCTGGCGCTGAAACAGCCTGGCGTGGAAAGTGCGGTGGCCTTCCCTGGCCTGTCGATCAACGGGTTTACCAACAGCCCGAACGCCGGCATCGTGTTCGTGACCCTCAAACCGTTCGACGAACGCAAAGACCCGAGCATGTCCGCAGGGGCCATTGCCGGTGCCTTGAACGGCCAGTACGCGAACATCCAGGAAGCCTACATGGCGATCTTCCCGCCGCCGCCGGTACAAGGCCTGGGCACCATCGGCGGTTTCCGCCTGCAGATCGAAGACCGGGGCAACCTGGGCTACGAAGAGCTGTACAAGGAAACCATGAACATCATTGCCAAGAGCCACAGCGTTCCGGAACTGGCCGGTCTGTTCACCAGCTACACGGTGAACGTGCCACAGGTCGATGCGGCTATTGACCGCGAAAAAGCCAAGACCCACGGCGTGGCCGTCAGCGACATCTTCGACACCCTGCAAATCTACCTGGGCTCGCTGTATGCCAACGACTTCAACCGCTTCGGTCGCACCTATCAGGTCAACGTCCAGGCCGAACAACAGTTCCGCCTCGAATCCGACCAGATCGGCCAGCTGAAAGTGCGTAACAACAAGGGCGAGATGATCCCGCTGGCGACCTTCATCAAGGTCAGCGACACCTCGGGCCCGGACCGCGTGATGCACTACAACGGCTTCATCACCGCTGAAATCAACGGTGCGGCAGCCCCGGGCTACAGCTCCGGCCAGGCCGAAAAAGCCATCGAGAAACTGCTCAAGGAAGAACTGCCCAACGGCATGACCTACGAATGGACCGACCTGACCTACCAGCAGATCCTGTCCGGCAACACCGCGCTGTTCGTGTTCCCGCTCTGCGTGCTGCTGGCGTTCCTGGTACTGGCGGCTCAATACGAAAGCTGGAGCCTGCCACTGGCGGTGATCCTGATCGTACCGATGACCCTGCTGTCGGCCATCACCGGTGTGATTGCCTCCGGCGGTGACAACAACATCTTCACCCAGATCGGCCTGATCGTACTGGTGGGCCTGGCGTGCAAGAACGCGATCCTGATCGTCGAGTTCGCCAAGGATAAACAGCTCGAAGGCCTCAACCCGCTGGCTGCGGTCCTCGAAGCCTGCCGCCTGCGTCTGCGGCCGATCCTGATGACCTCCTTCGCGTTCATCATGGGTGTCGTGCCTTTGGTGTTCTCCAGCGGTGCCGGTGCCGAAATGCGTCATGCCATGGGTGTGGCGGTGTTCTCCGGGATGCTCGGGGTGACCTTCTTCGGCCTGTTGCTGACGCCAGTGTTCTACGTATTGATTCGTAACTTTGTCGAGCGCGGCCAGACACGCAAAGCTGCCAAGGCCAACCTGAAGCTGGAGTCGCACTGATGAGTTTGAAAGCGTTCCTGCCGAGCCTGCTGGCACTGGCCTTGAGTGCCTGTGCCGTGGGCCCCGACTACAAGACTCCAACCACCGAGGCGGCCAACATCACGGCCGCCACCGATGGCGCCGCCGGCCAGAAGAACTTTGACCGTTCACATTTCGAAGGCATCTGGTGGCAACAGTTCGAAGACCCGACCCTCAACCAGTTGGTGACGCAATCACTGCAAGGCAACCGCGATCTGCGCGTTGCCTTCGCCCGCTGGAAAGCTGCGCGGGCGATCCGCGATGACGTCAGCAACGACGCCATGCCGACCATCACCAGCCGCGTCAGCAGTGACCTGGGCAAAGGCCAGATCCCGGGCCAGACCACCAAGCGGGTCAACAGCGAACGCTATGACCTGGGCCTGGACATGGCCTGGGAGATTGATCTGTTCGGTCGCATCCAGCGCAACCTGGAGTCGGCCAACGCCGAGCAACAGGCGTTCGAAGCCGACCTGTACCAGCTGCAAGTGACCATGATTGCCGAACTGGTGGACTCCTACGGGCAACTGCGCGGCGCGCAACTGCGGGAGAAAATCGCCCTGGCCAACCTGGAAAACCAGCGCGAGTCGCGCAAGATCACGGTCAGCCTGCGTGATGCCGGCGTCGGCGACCAGCTCGATGTGGAGCGTGCCGACGCGCGACTGGCGTCGGTTGAAGCCAGCGTGCCGCAACTGCAGGCCGAACAGGTGCGGCAGAAAAACCGTATCGCCACCCTGCTGGGTGAACGTCCGGACAAGCTGACCGTGGACTTGAGCCCCAAAGACCTGCCGGCGATTGCCAAGGCCTTGCCGATCGGCGATCCGGGCGAGCTGCTGCAACGCCGTCCGGACATCCTCAGCGCCGAACGCCAACTGGCTTCGGCCACCGCGCGTATCGGCGTGGCCAAGGCGGATCTGTTCCCTCGGGTCAGCCTCAGCGGCTTCCTCGGCTGGACCGCCGGACGTGGTTCGCAGATTGGTTCTTCGGCGGCCAACGCCTGGGCGCTGGGCCCGAGCATCACCTGGGCCGCGTTTGACCTGGGTAGCGTAAAAGCCCGCATACGTGGCGCCGACGCCGATGCCGAAGGCGCCCTGGCGACCTACGAGCAGCATGTGTTGCTGGCCCTGGAAGAATCGGAAAACGCCTTCAGCGACTACGGCAAACGCCAACAGCGCCTGATCTCGCTGATCCGTCAGAGCGAGTCCAGCCGCTCGGCCGCCGACCTCGCGCAAATCCGCTACCGCGAAGGCACGTCCGATTTCCTCGTGCTGCTCGATGCCCAGCGAGAACGCCTGGCGGCCGAAGACACCCAGGCCCAGGCTGAAGTGGACCTGTATCGCGGCATAGTCGCGATCTACAAGGCCCTCGGAGGTGGCTGGCAGCCGGAGACGGTCGCGAGCAACTGACCCGATGCCTTAAAGCGCTCCTTTGGTTGGCCGCAACCAACCAATTTCCTTGCCCTGCGTCTCATTCGGTCGCGGGGCTTTTTTTGCCTTTGCAGACAACGCAAATCCCTTGTAGGAGCGAGCTTGCTCGCGAAAAACTCGAGGGCGCCGCGTTTTTTCAGGGCTCCCGCGTCATCGTTGTCGACCATCGCGAGCAAGCTCGCTCCTACAGGGTTGGCCGCAACTAACCAATTCCTTAGCCCTGCGTCTCATTCGGTCGCGGGGCTTTTTTTTGACTTTGCAGACAACGCAAATCCCTTGCAGGAGCGAGCTTGCTCGCGAAAAACTCCAGGGCGCCGCGTTTTTTCAGGGCTCCCGCGTCATCGTTGACCACCATCGCGAGCAAGCTCGCTCCTACAGGGTTGGCCGCAACCAACCAGTTTCCTTGCCCTGCGTCTCATTCGGTCGCGGGGCTTTTTTTTGCCTTGTCCAGGCAACGCATATCTCTTGTAGGAGCGAGCTTGCTCGCGATGGACTCAAGAGCGCCGCGTTTAGTCAGTTAACACGCGACATCGTTAACGACCATCGCGAGCAAGCTCGCTCCTACAGGGATCAGGGGTGTTCCTGGACGGTCACCGTCGCGGTGGTCCCGGCGCGCAATTTGTCTTTACCGGCATAATCGGCATCGATCTCGATCCGCACCGGCACCCTTTGTGCCAGTTTGACCCAGGTGTAACTGGGGTTGATATTCGCCAGCAATCGTCCGCCCGGCAGGTTTTCCCGGTCGGCGATGGCGAAGGCAATGCTCTGCACTTTGCCGCCGAACGTTTCGCCACTCATCAACTCGATCTTGACCCGGTCGCCCTCCCCGATCCGCGGCAGCTTGGTTTCTTCAAAGTAACCACTGACATAGAACGAATCGCTGTCCACCAGTGCCAGCAATGGACCGCCGGCCGAAGCGTAGTCGCCCTCCCGGGTCAGCAGATTGGTGACGTAGCCGGTCACCGGGGAGACGACGTGGGTACGCTGCAAGTCGAGCTCGGACTGGGTCAGTGCCGCGATGGCCAGTTGCACGTTGGCCTGGGCCAACACCAGATTGGCCTGATTACGCAGCAGGTCAGCCTGGGCCACCGACACATCGGTGTTGGCTTTTTCCCACTCTTCGCCGGAAATCGCCGAACGATCCTTGAGCGTGCGCCGCCGTTGTTCCTCGCTCTGACGTTGCTTGAGCAAGGCTTCGCTGGCGGTAATGTTCGCCTGGGCCTGCCCGAGCGAGGCTTTCGACACCTCAACCGCACGTTTGGCATGTTCCACTGCCAGCGTGTAACGCGCCGGATCGATCTCCAGCAGCGCCTGGCCTTTGTTCACGTGTTGGTTGTCCTGCACGGCCAGGCTGACGATCCGCCCGGAAACATCGGCGGACAAGGTCACCACATCGGCACGCACCCGGGCATCCCGGGTCCAGGGCGCACGGGTGTAATGCTCCCAGGCGAACCAGCCCAGGATGAGCGCCAGCAGCACCACCGCGACCGTCGTGAGTCGGGAAAGGATGTTCTTCAAGGCATCAGGCTCCCATCACCAGTATCAACGTGGCGCAGACACAAACGTACAACGCGCCTTCGAACAGTGCCTCATGCCAGACAAACTGCAGCACACCGAGACGGCGCAACGTCCAGTCCAGCAACAGGAAAATCGGCAGGCCCAACAGCAGCGCCTGAGCAATCGGGGGCAGATAGGCACCACCCACTTCCAGATCAATGGGCAAGGACAGGGTCTCCTTCAAGGCCAGCGGGTTGAAAGTAGCCGCGATACCGCTCGACGAACGACACCACGATCAGCAGCGCCACACGCATGCGGAACACCGACCACAAGCGCTCATGAACATCGGTATGCAGGGCATCCAGTTCGTCGCCCAAGGCGCGCAGGTTGTCGAGTACCTGCGCCACTTCGACTCCGGGCCGGCCGGCAACCAGCCTTCCGGTGTCCCGGACGGTCGAAAACAGCCGACTTTGCAGATCCGCACTCAACAGTGCGTTGTTCTGCCCCTGCTGCCGCAGCTGATTCAAGGCAATACCCAGTGCCATGCAGCCCAGGCTGGTTTGAAACCGCTCACGCGATTGTGGCTCCTGGGTCGCTGGCAGCAGCCCCAGCATCATGGTCAGGCGATCAACCATTCGACTCTCGAAAGCAAACTGCTGTTCATCGGTTGCCGAGGTTTTCAGCAAGGCATACACCTGCTCGCAGTTCTCTCTATGCAGCCGGCGCATGCGCAAGTCCGGCATGAACGGAAAGATCAGCACATACACACTCAACGCGAGCACGGTCGCGCAGGTATAAGCCCCGGCAAATTCGAACCACTGGGTCGCGGTGTTTTGACCGATCCCCACGTTCAACGGTCCGAGCAGCAGAAAAGTCGTGAGCCCCAGGCCCATGCCGGTACCGGTAGTGGGTGGACTGGCCAACCCCACTGCAACGGCATAGAGCAAGGGCGCCAGCAGCAAGGCAAGCATCTCGAAATTGCTGATCATCGGAACAAACATGAACTGAAGGAGCGCCGAGGCCACCAGCGCCAGCACGAATCCCCGCGCATAGCTTTGAACGGCCAGCAGCGGCCGGGGAAACGTCGACATCAGCGAGCACAGGATACCCAGCAGCACCATGCCGGCTCGTGCACCGTCCCAGCCGGTTTCGATCCAGATCAGGCCGGCGATCAACAGCGCGGAAAAGGCCCGGATGGCATTCATGGTCGCCAGGGTGAAGTCCAGGTGCAGCGGATTTTCGCGCCCGCGAAACACGCTGCTGGCGGGTCGTCCGCTCTGGATGGCATCACTCAACTCCAGAATCTGCTCAAGCTGCTGTAGCAGGCGTGCCTGCTCCCAGCGCAGCGACCAGGCCAGCGAGCGCAAGGTGGCCGGCAGCGGCTCGGTCAATTGTTCGGCTCTGTAGGCCAGCTCATCAAAGCGTTGTTGCAACGACGTGAAGTAATGGCGCTGTTCACTGGACAGCGATCGCCCCTTACGCGCCAGTTCATCGAGAAAGGCCAGTTCCTCGGCGCGCAACCGTTGAATTTCTTCAGGCAGTTCGCCCTCCCAGCGCTCGGTCAACAGCAGGCGCTGGTGGCGCAGAGCTGTCAGGCGCGCGGTCAACAACACCAATTGGTTACCCAACAGTTGCACCAGGCCGTTGGCACTGCGTAACCGTGGCGCATCGAAGTACATGTGTCGGCGTACGCCCTCCAGGCCGCTGATCTGGCCCAGCAGCTGCATTTGCCGCAGCTGAAAGTCAGCTTCGCTCTCTTCAGTGCGGATGACCGCGCTGGCATGGGTGGCCAGCAACCGGGTGATCTGATCGATCCTGGCGAAGTAATCCCGGGCCACGGCTTCCGGCCTGGCGGTGAGCAGGCTGACCACACACACGCAGGCAACCGCCAGCAAGGTTTCGGTGAGGCGGGTCACCGCCAGCAAAAAGGTACCGTCCTGATCGGGAATCGCCAGCAACGCGATGACCACGGCGGTGTAGCCACTGAGCACGAACGCCCCGGAACTGGTGTAGCGCAACAGCGTGCCACCGGCGGTGCACAGCGCCAGCCACAACGCCAGGGTGGTGATGAACGGCAGCGGCGCCTGGGGAAAGATCGCCATGATCAACACCGCCACGACCGCGCCCGCCGTGGTGCCGATCACCTGGCCAAAACTGCGGGCCAGCACCATGCCGCCCAGTGGCTGGCTGATGATGACCACGGCCATGATCGACCACTTGGGTTGCTCCAGATCGAACAAAAACGCCAGGTACAGGGTCAACAACCCGGCCGCCATGGTTCGCAAGGCAAACAGCAATACCCCGGGGCCGGGGTTGAGAATGGCCTTGAAGTACTGCAACAACGCTTGCATGGGAACACTCGTCGAGACGCCTCCAGCAAGCGTAGTCACTGCAGCGGGGCCTCGACAGGTTTTGCCGTCGACACCGCTTGCAGGCCCATTGAATCGTCAGTGAACGTCGTCAAGGTTTGACTCAAAGCCCGGCCTGACCGAAGCTGGCGCCTTTGCAAAAGTTAGCCAGCTTCCGGATTCCTGCATGCCCAAGTCCCGCCGCTATCTGTTTATCAGCCTCTTCGCCCTGCTCGTCATCGGCCTTGCGTGGTTTTCCCTGCGCGATACCACCCCGATGGTTCCCGAAGCTATTCAGCGTGGCTACAGCGAAGCGCTGGCGGCTGCCCGGGCCGGTCAACCAGGTGCTGCGCGGGTGCTCTATCAGCAGTTGGGGCGTGCGGACCTTCCCCCCAAGCGCCGTGTCTGGTTGCATGCCGAGTTGCCCAATTATCCAAGCTCGGTGGCCCTGAAGCTGGCGAATGCCGACTTGCAGAACGAGTCGCCCGAGGTGCGAATCGCCGCGATCAGGAGCATCAGCGGCCTGGTACCGAACGGCCAGCGCAGTTTATTGCTGGGGCCATTGCTCGATGACAGCGAACAAAGCGTGCGGCTGGCCGCGATCAACGCGCTGCTGGGTTTGTCCCCGGATGAACTCGGTTTGTATTTCGGGCCGCTGGAGCAAGCCATCGATGCCTGGGAGCAAGTGCTCAAGAGTGAGCCGCAAAACGCCGACAACCAATACCAACTGGCCCGGCTGCACCTGCACAACGCCGAGCTCAAGGACGCGCAACAGGCGCTGGACAACACCCTGCGCCTGGCGCCGGACAACCTTCCGGCGCTGGTGCTGCAAATCGAAGTGCTGGACAAACAGGGTCAGAACGACGCCGCCCGGCAACTGCTGGCCAGGCAGCTCCAGGCGCAACCCGATTCGGCCTACCTGCAACATGCCCTGGGTCTCTGGTTGCTGCATCACGACCAAAGCGAGTTCGCCCTCCTCGGCCTGTCCAGGGCCGTTGAACTTGAGCCGAACAACCGGGATTACCGCTACGACCTGGCCACCACGTTGCATGTCGAGCAGGAACTGGATGCGGCACAGAAACAGTTGCAGGAAATCGTTCAGCGCCATCCGAACGATCGCAAGGCCCGGGTGCTGCTGATCAATTACTGGAAGGAAAGCGGGCAGCTGCAAAACGTGCAGATCCTGTTGGCCCAACTCGAACAGATGAACCCCGATGATCCGGCATTGCAACAAGGGCTTTGACCTCGACTGACATTTCGTTGAGCCGATGTCTCGACCAAGGGTCAAGTGAACAGGCAGCTCGTCGCAGCAGCGCGCGGCGGCTTCCTCGATCCGGAAATGCAGATGATCACCAAGCCATTTACCTTCGATCTGTTGACAGCGAAAGTGCGGGAGATAATCAGCGCCTGAATGCGAGTGATGGACTTCTCAATGTTCCCGCCGTCACACCTGCATTGTCGTACCGGATACTTTTTTATGCGCCGCGATCACCTGCCCGTTTTGTTGTTCGTTGTATAAGTAGATCCCCACAGCGCTGACCTCATTAGCGGGTTTCAACTGCCTGATCCCGGCCCGCCATGCCGACTCTGAGGTCTGCAACCCCAATACAGCGGTCAGCCCTTTGTCGACTTCGGTATTGCCCAGCTTGTAAACCGACTGCACCGCCGTTTCGTGAATCAACGATTTTCCGGCGTCGATCAACTCCCCGCCTGTCGGCACGGTCATCAATTGGTGATGCCTACTTTCCTTGAGTCGAGAGCTCACACCGCCAACAAAGCGAATCGCATCGCTCACTGCAGTTTTCATCACGATACCGGCGACAGAGTTCAGTATCGGATGAACGCCTTCAGGCGCGCTTGCGGACCACATACCCTTAGCCATATTGCCGCTCAAATTGGCAATCGTATTAACGGCCAGCGCACCTCGCGTGCTGATATCCGGAGCAATGCTGGGACCTATCCTGGAAACTACCCGCCCAACCGCCTTCGTCCCCATTGATTTGACAACCCCTTCAACCATACTGATTGGGTCGGGTGCTGTTAAACCAAGGGTGAATCCCACACCAAAGCTGAGAATTCCCACACCCGCGACGGTCAGATTTTTGCGGATAACGCTGTAATCTTCGCGTTCCAGAACATGGGCCACAGTCGAGCCACCTACATAGCCCGCCGCCATGCCTGACATTATTGCGACGGGGTAACTTGCCATTCGCCCCAGCGATGCTTTCAAGGCCTTTCTTACCAGTTGCTTTGCGCCATATCCTGCGGCCGCCTTGACAGTTCCCCGGCCAATTGCAGCGAGGGTCGCAGTGATGCGCTTCACTTTGCCAATCCGGGTTTTGGCCAATCCGAGCCAGTCGACATGCCCGAGTGGATTGCCCCCCACCATCCGATACAGGTTCAACCCATCTAGCGTTCCCGCCGGATCGGCGTTCAACCAACGCTGTCGCCACGGCATGTAATACCGAAATCCGTAGTAATACAGCCCCGTTGCGTCCCGCTCCTTTCCTGAATACCGAATCGTCTTGTAGCTGGCCTCAACCTTGTCCCTACCCGCCCACCAGGATGTGCCGCCGTAGGGATAGTAGCTTTCCTGGCTGATGAGTCTGGCGTCTTTATCCAGTTCCAGCGTGCAGGATTCCAGATGATCGGCAAGGCAGTAACGCAACTGATGCCGGGCACCTTCCGGTGACGAGCCCCTTTCCCAGTGAAGGATCCGCACGGTGCATCTACCGCACTGGACACTGATGACATGCAGAGTCTCATCGGGACTTGTACGAATCTCCACACCCGGCAAGTAGCGGGTTTCATGGGTACGGGTCAATGTGCCGGTGTAAGCCGTACGGATTTTTCGCACACGTTGGTCATCGCCGTCATAGACATAAACTTCCATGTCAGCAGGTTCGTCCTCGCGCACCACCTGATCGACCTGACGCAAGCGGTTGCGTGTATCCCAGTGCAGTGTCTGTCCCCGTTGAAGCACCTTGAGATTGCCGCAGGCGTCATACGCAGCAGCAATTTCACTGTCCCCTGGTGATTCGATGCCATCGCCCCACGGCAGGCTTCGGTTGCTCAAGGTTGCAACAGCCGTTCGCTCGGATCGATTTGCGCTGTCAGCGTAGTGATGCAGGGTATCCAGATTGCCACTGGCGTCGTAGTTGAACGTCTGGAGATAGTTCTCCAGTTGGCCAGGGTCCGGTGGCGAAACGAATGCCGGCAAATGGGGGCCGCCCGAGGCATTGCAACGTTGTCGACCGCTGGCTTCGATGAGTTGACCGAGGGTGTCGTACTGCCAGGTACTGATCGCGGCAACGCGTTGATTGCGCGAGTAGCGGATCGACTGGGTGTTGTCAGTGATACGAATCGGGTTACCGACTGGATCATAGGCATACGTCAGACTCTGTAACGGTGGCTGACCTGCCAGTTGCGCTTGCAGCGTTGCCAGCCGCCCATCCTCGGGATCGAAAACGGCGCGAGTGACTACGCCGTTACCGGCGGTTTGCTGCACGATTTGTCCGAAAGCGTTGTATTGAATGTCACCCATCAGGGTGATTTCATCATCGGCGTCAGCCAGCTTGATGCGGGTTTCGAACAATTGACCGGCAACGGTCTGACGCTGGAGTTGTTCGTTGCCCAAAGCATCAATATGCCGTACCCACTCGCCGACACTGTTAAAACCTATTTGTGTGAGCGCCCCTTGAGGCTCGAGCAATTTATCGCGCTCGGTTTCGTTCACTGGCCAGTCAGGCAATTGAACTTGCGCCAGAAAGCAACGAGTCTGCTGCAAACATGCACCGAACAAACTGAATTCGCTGAAGTGCTGAGTACCCGCACCGTCATCGTGACGGATCAACTGACCGCAGCGATTGTGCCTGGCGGACTCTGGCGAATCGTCGCCATACACAAAACAAGCCGTGCGCTGCTCTTCACCTGTCGCCGATTCAAAAACGCCCTCCGGGCGCAAAGAGAAATCGTAGGTCATGCGCAGGTGATTAAGTTTCTGGTCCCAATTTTCCAGCCTTTGCTGGGCAGCACCGTAAATACTAACCCGCCATCCGGCGTCCAGATTCACAGAGAGCAAAGGCTGCCCGGTGAGAGTGGTGACTGTGGTTTGATTGGCGGGTGCGGACCCATCGTGATCATGAAGAGCAAAAAGCCGGGGATCGCGGCTGTGACTGGCGCGGTTGCGGATGCTGTAGATATGTTGGGTGATGCGTGCTTGAGGGGCTTGGCTGACCGAGCACCGATGATAGGCAATTTCACGTACGACGGAGCGACGCGGATCAATCACTGAAAGTGTTGGTGTATGACGGTGCATTGCGCTCGCTCCGGATCACATGACGTCCGAAACGTTTATCTGCTGATACAACACCACCGTCAACTGTCAGAAACTACAGGTACGCGCATGACCAACACGCTTACGAAAGCATGTCCTGCATCAGTTCCTGCAACTTATCCAGATCGAATGGCTTGTCCAGGATCGGCGCCTTGCGGGTGATCGGGCTGTCGGTCTCGCGGATTTCCTGGGCATAGCCGCTGATGAAGATCACCTTGAGCTCCGGTCGCAGCTTCACGGCGGGCTCGGCGATCTGCACGCCGGAGATTCCACCGGGCAGGCGGAAGTCGGTGATCATCATGTCCAGGTGCGGCTTGCTCGCCAGGATCTCAAAAGCCTGCTCGCCGTTTTCGGCCTGCAATACGCGGTAACCCTCGCCTGACAGATAAGCGGACAGCACCATCAGAATCGACGGATCGTCCTCGACGACGAGTACTACATCTTGTGCATCTTCGCTCATGGGAAGCCTTTGTTCGGTCGTTTGCTGCTGATACGACCGTGGGGTCGATCAGAGGTTGCGTTTGGCTGGCTGTTTTCCTGCAGCGGCAGACAAACGCGAAACAAGGCGCCTTCGCCAATCCTGCTCTGGACCGTAATAGTACCGCCATGGGCGGTGACAATCTGTTCTGAAATAAACAATCCCAGGCCCAGTCCGGCAACGGCGTGCCTGGCCGATATCCGTTCGAACTGCTGGAAAATCCGCTTCTGGTTTTCCTCGCCGATGCCGATCCCCTGGTCCCGCACGTCCACCAGCGCCGTGCTCCCTTCACTGTAGACCTTCACCGAGACCGGGCTCTTGGCCCCATAGCGCAAGGCGTTGGTCAACAGGTTGGAAATGACCTGTTCAATACGAAATTCATCCCAGTTTCCGATCACCGGCTGCTCGGCATCCAGCGTGACCGACGCCTCGGCGGCGTCGATTTGCCGGGAAAAATTATGCAACAGGTCGCGAATCAACGCGCAAAGGTCGAACCGTGTCGGCCGGATCGACAACTTTCCGGTGCGAATGCGCGAAACATCGAGCATGTCTTCGATCAAGCGAATGAGGCTTTTGATCTGCCGTTCGTCGCGGTCGACCATGGCGTGCATCTTGTCCAGGGTGAAGGCGGCGGCGTTGTCCCGGGCCAGGTGCATCTTGCGCAACTGGGTTTCAAGGATCAGGCCGTTGAGCGGCGTGCGCACTTCGTGGGCGACGACAGACATGAAGTCATCGCGCATGCGCACCGCCTGTTCCAGTTCCAGCCGGGTGTTTTGCAGTTGCTCGAGCAATGCCTCCTGCTCTCGGCGGCTCTGCTCCAGGGCCAACACCTGTTCCTGCATCGCCTTGCTCTGGCGATACAGGTCGACGAACACATTGACCTTGCTCTTGACCGCATGGATGTCCAGCGGTTTGTGCAGGAAGTCCACGGCACCGCTTTCATAGCCCTTGAACGCGTAGTTCCGTTCACGCCCGGCGGCGCTGACGAAAACAATCGGGATGTTCCTGGTTTTTTCCGTGCCACGCATCAGCTCGGCCAACTCGAAGCCATTCATGCCGGGCATCTGCACATCGAGGATGGCCATGGCGAATTCGTGTTGCAACAGCAGTGACAAGGCTTCGTCGGCGGACAACGCCTTGTACACGATCCGGTCCTCACACTTGATCAGCGCTTCGAGCGCCAGCAGATTCTCCGGCAGATCGTCGACGATCAGCAGTTTGGCCGGGATATTACTCAGCATGCGATTCGTTCCAGCTCGACAAGCAGACGGCCAATGCCGCGTACGAGGCACCGATCACGATCGCTTCGATAACTGTAAGGTTCGTTGCACTGCTCATGATTTTCGGTAGATCCGTTCTTGTTTGACCAGCGGCTCGAACTGATTGCCGAAGGCTGAAAAACTCGGGGTTTCCTTACTGCCCAACACCAGAAAACCGCGATGGCAGAGGGATTCATAAAACAGTCCGAATGCCCGATTCTGAAGTTTTTTATTGAAATAAATCAGTACGTTACGACATGAAATTAATTGAGTTTCTGAAAATACGCTGTCCGTCGCCAGGCTGTGATCGGCGAAGGTCACGTTCTCGCTCAGGGTCTTATCGAAAATCGCGTACCCATAGGCCGCCGTATAGTAGTCGGCAAACGAACACTGGCCACCGGCCTGCTGATAATTAGCAGTGTAGGCGCGGACATTCTCCATCGAGAAAATCCCTTGCCTGGCTTTTTCCAGGGAGCGCGGATTGATGTCGGTGGCATAGATGATCGTGCGGTCGAGCAGGCCCTCTTCGCGCAGCAGAATGGCCATCGAATACACCTCTTCACCGGTGCTGCATCCGGCGATCCAGATCTTGATCGAAGGATAGGTTCGAAGCAGCGGCACCACTTCCTTGCGGATGGCCATGAAGTGCGAAGGGTCGCGAAACATCTCGCTGACCGGAATAGTCAGCAATTGCAGCAATTGCATGAAGGCCGTCGGATCGTGCAGGACCTTTTCCTGCAGCGCCGAGATGGTACTGCACTCGAACTGACTCATCGCATGGTTGACCCGGCGCTTGATTGAAGCGCCGGAATAATCACGAAAATCGTAGCTGTACTTGAGGTAGATCGCCTCGATCAACAATCGCAATTCGATATCGCTGTTTCGCTCCACTGAAAAACTGCGCTCCACTAGATGCGTTCCATCTTCGGTAACCACACACGAATCAGCGAAAACAGTCGATCCAGGTCGATGGGCTTGGCCAGGTAATCGTTGGCGCCGGCTTGCAGGCACCGCTCCTGATCGTCCTTCATGGCCTTGGCGGTCACCGCGATGATCGGCAGCTTGCGCCAGCGCGGGTCCTTGCGGATTTCAGCCGTGGCTTCAAAACCATCCATCTGCGGCATCATCACATCCATCAACACCAGATCGATGTCCTCCACTTCATTCAATCGTTCAATCGCTTCAAGGCCGTTGCGGCCAATGACCACAACTGCGCCCTTTTGCTCCAGCGCGCTGGTGAGGGCGAAAATGTTGCGCACATCGTCGTCCACCAGCAGCACCTTGCGGCCTTCGAAGACCTTGTCGCGGCTGCGGGCGACCTTGAGCATCTGCTGCCGCTCATGGGACAACCGTGATTCGATTTTGTGCAGAAAAAGCGTCACCTCGTCCAGCAGCCGCTCCGGAGAGCGTGCGCCCTTGATGATGATCGAACGCGAATACTTGCGCAGCTCGGCCTCTTCATTGCGGGTCAGGTTGCGCCCGGTATAGACGATGACGGGCGGAAATGAGCAGATGTCTTCGGTGGACATGCGCTTGAGCAAGTCATTGCCGAGCATGTCCGGCAGTTTGAGGTCGATGATCATGCAATCGAATACGCACGTGCGCAGCAGGTCCAACGCCTCCTGTGCCAGGCCAACGGCAGTGATCTCGATGTCATCGTCGCCGATCAGGCGGGCAATGCTGTCGCGCTGCAAATCGTCGTCCTCGACCAGCAGCACGCGCTTGACCTTCTGGGTCAGCTTGGCCTCAACGCGGGCAAATACATCCTTGAGTTCCTCGCGGGTGGTCGGTTTGACCGCATAGCCAATGGCGCCCATGTGCATAGCCGCTTCGACCCGGTCTTCGACCGAAATCACATGCACCGGGATATGCCGGGTTTCGGCGTGTTCCTTCAGGCGTTGCAGCACGGTCAGGCCGGAATGATCCGGCAGGCGCATGTCCAGCAGAATCGCATCGGGGATGAACGTCCTGGCCAGGTCGTAGCCTTCGTCGGCGCCATGGGCCACCAGGCACTGATAACCCAGTTCATGGGCAAGATCGTAGAGGATGTGCGCAAAGTTCGCTTCATCTTCCACCACCAGTATGCAGCGGCTGCTGAACGGACCGTTGTTGCGATCATCGTCGAAACGCGGAATGTCGACTTCGGCTATCAGTGGCGACAACGTGGGTGGCGATACCCTCGGCGCAGCCGCCACAGGAGCGGCTCGCATCGGTTCAACAGGCACTTCACCGGGTTCTACGTATTGCTGCGGCAACACCAGGGTAAACACACTGCCCTGCCCCGGTGTGCTGGCCACACTGATGGAGCCGCCGAGCAAGGCCGCCAGATCACGGGAGATCGACAAACCCAGCCCGGTGCCGCCATAACGCCGATTGGTGGTGCCATCGGCCTGGCGGAACGCTTCGAAGATGCTTTCGTGCTGGTCTGGCGCAATGCCAATCCCGGAATCACGCACGCTGAACGCGATGCCGTCGTTCAGCACGGGGGCGACGGACAGGCTGACGCTACCGCTTTGCGTGAATTTCAGCGCGTTGGACAGCAGATTCTTGAGGACTTGCTCCAGACGCTGGTGGTCGGTGAACAGCATCAGCGGCACACCCTCCTGCATATCCACCTGGAAATCCAGCCGCTTGTCCGTGGCCAATGGCTGGAACAGGTCATGCAGGCCATCCACCAGACGCACCACGCTGGTGTTCTCTGGACGGATTTCCAGTTTCCCGGCCTCGACTTTGGAAATATCCAGAATGTCGTTGATCAGGTGGAGCAAGTCATTGCCGGCGGAGTAGATCGACTCGGCGAACTTGACCTGCTCGGCGCTGAGGTTTTGCTCCGTGTTTTGGGCCAACAGCCTGGCCAGGATCAACGAGCTGTTCAGCGGAGTGCGCAGCTCGTGGGACATGTTGGCGAGGAATTCTGACTTGTACTTGCTTGAGCGCTGCAACTCGACCGCGCGTTCTTCAAGCTGGATCTGCGCCTGGTTGAGCTCGGTGTTCTTCAAG
Source organism: Pseudomonas sp. WT-JTC (assembly GCF_056711565.1). NCBI lineage: Bacteria > Pseudomonadati > Pseudomonadota > Gammaproteobacteria > Pseudomonadales > Pseudomonadaceae > Pseudomonas > Pseudomonas sp. WT-JTC. Next base: position 3,094,895 of record NZ_CM160042.1, on the reverse strand, counting down.
TCCATGGCATCACGCTGATCGGCCAGCACCTGCGCCTGCTCGGCGAGTTGTTCATTGGTTTGCTCAAGCTCCACCTGCTGGGTTTCCAGGTGAGCTTGCGATTCCTTGAGAATCCGCGACTGCTCTTCGAGTTCCTCGTTGGCGGTCTTGAGCTCTTCCTGCTGCACTTGCAGTTCTTCGTTGAGCTGTTGGGTTTCGGCCAGCACGTCCTGCAGACGCTGACGATAGCGCGCCGCTTCGATGGAGGTGCCGATGTTGCCGGCTATCAGTTCCAGCAGTTCGGTGTCGCGGTCACTCAGAGGGCGCAGAAAGCCCAGTTCGATCACGCCGTTGACCCGGTCATCGTCACTGGTCGGCACCACCAGCACGCTGCGCGGCAAACCTTCGCCGAGGCCGGAGCTGACCTTGAAATAATCGCCCGGCACCTCGTCGAGGCGAATCAGCCGCGCCTGTTGCACCACCTGGCCGACTATGCCTTCGTCGCTGTAGATCTGTTGTCCAAGGGTTTCCTGTTCACGGGAGAAACCATAGGAGGCAATGCGTTTGAGGCCTCCATGATCTTCCCGGACATAAATCGCCCCCACGGCGGTGCCCAGGTACTGCGCGCAAAATTGCAGGATGTTGCGTCCCAGCAGGTTAAGGCTCAATTGCCCCAGCACCTGCTCCGCGAGCTCGGTCTGGCCGTTGCGCAGCCAGGCCTGCTGCTCCAGGTGATGGGCGCTGGCTTGTTGGGCAGCGAGATTGACGCTGTAACTTTGCGAGAGATTGAGCAGATCGCGGCGCCCGACATACGCCAGCAAGCCGCTGACGCCGGCAATGAACAACAGATAGAGGCTGATGCTCCAGACTGTGCTCTGCCGCACCTCTTCATTGCGAGCGGTGCGCAAATGCTGTTCGGTGTCGATCACTTCCTCGAACTGCTTGCGAATTTCATCGGTCAGGCGCTTGCCGCGTCCGGCCTTGACCACGGCGCGATAGTCACCGCTGCTGCGCTGCAAATCGATCATCGATTGCGCATAGTTGGCCCACTCCAGCTGCAATGCCTGCAACCGCAGCAGGCGGTCGGTTTGCACTGGATTATCCGCGGTCAGCTCAAGCAAGGTGTCGAGGGCCACGGCAATTCGCGGCTTGGCGGTTTCGTAGGGATCGAGGAAATGTTCATCGCCACTTAGCAGGAAACCGCGCATTCCGGTTTCCAGGTCCACGGTCAGCTTGACCGCTTCATTGGCGTTATTGATCACCCGGTCGGTGTGTTCCACCCACTTGATCGTCGACAGCAGATAGGTGATCAGCGAAACGAAGAACACCGCGCTGATGAGGCCCAGCCCCAATGGCAGGCTGATGTTGCGGCTCAGGAGTTTATGAAATCGTTGTTCATCAACCGAGGACGCTGAGGGCATGGGGCAGGCCTTGTCGAACTGTCAGATTGCAAGGAGTTTGCCCCATATCTGGCACATTGATCCAATTTTCTGACGTGTTTTAGCGCAAGGTCCTACATTCCGCTGCTCCCGTTCAGGTACACGGGTTATCCTTGCGCGACCTGCAGTGCAATTCTTTTTCACGACGCCGGGAACTTGTCGGGATCCGCTACTTACTGATGCAAGAGGCCAGCGATTTCACTCGCCAGAAAACCCGTCATTTTCAGGAAAGCCATATATGTCCTCCGCCAACGCGTCCATTATCCTCGTCGTCGAAGACGATGCCATTGTGCGCATGCTGATCGTCGACGTACTGGAGGAACTGGAATTCAACGTGCTGCAAGCCGATGGCAGCGAACAGGCGCTGGAGCGGCTCAGGGACTCGAACCAGCATATTGATCTGATGATGACCGATGTGGGCTTGCCGAACATGGACGGTCGCGAACTGGCCAATGAAGCACGGGCTTTGCGTCCGGCCTTGCGGATCCTGTTTGCCAGCGGGTATGCCGAAAACATCGAAGTGCCTCAAGGCATGCACGCGATCGGCAAACCGTTCTCCATCGATCAGTTGCGCGATAAAGTCAAAAGCATTCTGGAGTGACCCTGCAATCCGCTGTGGTTTAATGCGCGCCTTTTTCGTCCCTGCCCTGTCTCCGCTCCAAGGAATTCCCGTACATGAATCAGCCCCGCGCAACCAGAGTCCTGGTCATTGGTTACGTCTGGCCCGAGCCCCGCTCTTCCGCGGCCAGCGGGCACGTCATGCAAATACTCGAGGTGTTCCTGCAACAAGGCTGGGACATCACGTTCAGCAGCCCGGCCAGCTATGGCGAGCAACGCGCGGACCTGACGGCGCTGGGAATTCGCGAAGTACCTATCGAGCTGAACAACAGCAGTTTCGACGCTTTCATCAGCGAACTGGCGCCGGACATCGTGTTGTTCGATCAATTCATGATGGAGGAGCAGTTCGGCTGGCGGGTCGAGAAGCATTGTCCCGATGCCTTGCGCGTGCTCGAAAGTTGCGACCTGCAGAGCCTCAGGCACGGCCGGCATCAACGCCTCAAGGAGCGCTTGAAGGCCAGCGAGGACAACAATGACTTCAGCGGCCTGTTCACCCCGGCGTCGCGTGAAGAATTCGAACACATGGCCAATACCGATCTGGCCAAGCGCGAAATCGCCTCATTTTATCGCTGTGATTTGACGCTGATGGTTTCCGAGGTGGAAATCGAATTGCTGGTCGAGCAGTTCAGGATCCCGCGTAACCTGTTGCATTGGTGCCCATTGATGGTCGATCTGCCGACCGGCGCGCCGGGAGAGTACGAAGATCGCGCGCATTTTCTGCACATCGGCAATTTTCGCCATGCGCCCAACTGGGATGCCGTGCTCTGGCTGAAAACCGCGATCTGGCCGCTGATTCGCGCGCAACTGCCTGATGCACAGTTGCACATCTATGGCGCGTATACCCCGCCCAAGGCCACCGCCCTGCACAACGCGGCACAGGGCTTTCATGTGATGAACTGGGCGGAAGATGCCTTGCACGTGATGTCGAAGACGCGGGTGTGCCTGGCACCGCTGCGCTTCGGTGCAGGTATCAAAGGCAAGATCGTCGATGCGATGCTCTGCGGCACGCCCAATGTCACCACGCCGGTCGGCGCGGAAGCCATGCACGGCGAAGAGCCCTGGCCCGGTGCCGTAACCCGTACGGCACGCGAGTTCGCTGAGAGTGCCGTGCAACTTTATCAAGACAAGACTCAGTGGCTGGCTGCCCAGGCGCAGGCCCGGCACTTGTTGGCCAGCCGCTACCCGCAGTCCATCCATGGTCCTGCGTTGATCGAAAGGCTGGTCGAATGCCAAAGGAATCTGCCACATATCAGGCGCGATAACTTCACCGGCAGCATGTTGCGCCATCATCAGCACAAAAGTACCCAGTATATGGCGCAATGGATCGAGGCGAAAAACCGAAACCAACATTCCGAATAAAGTTGATTATTGACCGCGTACATCCAATGACAAAATAATTGATCACCGTCAACTAACACTGCTTTGGCGCAACTTGTTATTCATCAATCAATGCAAGGATGCATTAATGAACAATACAACCGAAGACAATTACGCACTCAATAACTGGATGAGCGCTACGCCGGCAATCGATAACCTGTCGCTTGGCGAGCTTACACTACCCGGCACGCACAATGCCGGGTGCGACTTGCAAGCGACCTATTCATTGATCCCCGGCGCACACTGGCTGGCTTGCCAGCACGATTCGTTCGCCGCTCAACTCAACAATGGTTCGCGCGTACTCGATTTACGACTGGACTTTGACGAGCCGGCCATGGAGTTTGAAAAATTCCGTTTCCAGCACAATGGCTTTCGCTCATCTCGTAACGTGCTAGGTTTATTTGCGGCTGTGAATCTGTTTTTGCGCGCCAACCCTGACGAGTTTGTGATTCTGGATTTCCATGAACTCAAGGACGGACAACAATCGTTCGACTACGCACTCTTCAACGAGATGATGCTCCGTTATCTTGGCCAGAGAATAATCCCTGCCGACAATAGAGGCCTGCCACTTGGCGTGCTTAAGAAAATCAGCGGCGAGCAACGAGTTCTGGTAACTGCCGAACAACATCCGGAGTTGGATCCCGCCTGGTTCTGCAAGAAAATCGAACACAAATGGAGCGGGATTGGCGACACAAATGTCCAGGAACTGGAGCAGCACATCACGAACGTATTGAAGGCTCCACCTCCGCGCACCACCTTGTGGTCACTGTCCGCCACAAGCTACTCGAAGCTGGGAGGCCCCGTCGATATCCATGATGAACTGGACACCTGGTTTGATCCCGTCACCCACTCCAGAAGCGAAAGGTGCAACATTATCAATGTCGATTTCATGGAAGAATCGAAACTGGTTTCCTGTTGCCGAAGCGCAAGCTTGATAAATGCCAGAAGAGCCAGAAAAGCCGGATAGTCCCGAAAGCCGAGAAGGCTCCCGTCAGGTTGCGCGACATCGACAACTGGCATTAGCCTCCCCACAAGAGGCATGATCAGGGCGCGATAACAAGAAAAGTGTATCGACATGCCCCGTATTGCCAGAATCACCGACCCTTCCTATGAATTGATGGACGACCACAACGGCTTGTCCATCATTTACCGCCAGCACGGTTTTCCCTGCCCGCTGGTGCGCTGGCATTTCCACAAGGAATACGAACTGCACCTTATCGTCGCCAGTTCCGGCAAGGTGTTCATCGGTGACTACATCGGCAACTTCTACCCGCATACCCTGTTCCTGACCGGCCCCAATCTGCCCCACAACTGGATCAGCCAGGTGGCCGAGGACGAAGTGGTGCCCAAGCGCGACATGCTGGTCAATTTCACCGACGAGTTGTTCGATAGCGGTTATCAGGTATTCGCCGAACTCAAGACCCTGGCGCCGTTGCTGGAACGCGCGCAGTACGGCATCGAGTTTCGCTGCAAGCACACCATCGGCAAAGCGACCGAGCTGATGCAGCGCATCGCCGATACCAGCGGCATCACCCGGCTCGGGCACTTTTTCATTCTGCTGGAGTTGCTCGCGGCCACCGACGACTACCAATTGCTCTCTGGCGCCACGACCCCGCAACTGGCCGACGAGCACAACATCGATCGCACCAACCGCGCAGTGGATTACATCTTCGCCCATTACGCCCGGGAACTGCCGCTGGAAGAAGTTGCCGAGCACCTGGACATGAAGCCCACCTATTTCAGCCGCGTATTCAAGCAGGCCACCGGGCGCAATTTCATCGAGTTCGTCAATCGCCTGCGCATCAGCAAGGCCTGCGAGTTGCTGGCCGACGGCGACAAACCGGTCACTGACGTGTGCTTCGAATCGGGCTTCAACAATATTTCCAACTTCAACCGGCGCTTCCAGCAACTAAAGGGCATGACGCCTTCACACTACCGGCGGTTGGTGGTGCAGCGGTTGACCGAGCAAAACCTCGGTTAAACGCGACCCGATGTGGGAGCGGGCTTGCTCGCGAAAGCGCAGTGTCAGGTTGAGAAATATCGCCTGGCACTACGCTTTCGCGAGCAAGCCCGCTCCTACAAGAGGTCGTAGCCAAGCCTGAAACCTGTACGTATTCGATATCGTTTCCTCGCTGAAAAGCCCTTCCCAGCGTCTAGCGCCCTAAAGCCCAGTGCAAAAAAGTATCGAAACAAGTGCGATGGATGATTTGTTTCGCCCTCCATTGAAGGATGTAATCAGTGCACATTCTTCCTGCCTTCGGAAGACACAAAAACAATAACTGTCCTTCTGTACCCCGCCGGGCGCAGAAAAGGAGTGCACGATGCAACCTTCGGTAAAAACCCTGCTTGCCCTCACCTGCATGACCCTCAGCAGCGTCAGCCTTGGCGCCCAGACCCTGACCATTGCCACCGTCAACAACAGCGACATGATCCGCATGCAAAAGCTCTCGAAAACCTTCGAGGCCGAGCACCCGGACATCAAGCTCAACTGGGTGGTCCTCGAAGAAAACGTCCTGCGCCAGCGCCTCACCACCGACATCGCCACCCAGGGCGGACAGTTCGACGTGCTGACCATCGGCATGTACGAAGCCGCACTCTGGGGCGCCAAGGGCTGGCTGGAGCCGATGAAGGATCTGCCGGCCGGTTATGCCCTCGACGACGTGTTCCCGTCGGTGCGCGAGGGCCTGTCGGTGAAGGGTTCGCTGTATGCCCTGCCGTTCTACGCCGAAAGCTCGATCACCTATTACCGTACCGACCTGTTCAAGGACGCCGGCCTGAACATGCCCGAGCGCCCGACCTGGGAACAGATCAGCGAATTCGCCAGCAAACTCACCCACAAAGACAAAGAACAGTACGGCATCTGCCTGCGCGGCAAGGCTGGCTGGGGCGAGAACATGGCGTTGGTCACCACCGTTGCCAACGCTTATGGCGCGCGCTGGTTCGATGAACAGTGGCAACCGGAATTCAGCGGGCCCGAGTGGAAAAATGCGCTGAACTTCTACGTCGACACCATGAAAAAATCCGGTCCGCCGGGTGCCTCGAGCAATGGTTTCAATGAAAACCTGGCGTTGTTCAACAGCGGCAAATGCGCGATCTGGGTCGATGCCAGCGTCGCCGGCTCGTTCGTCACCGACAAGACCCAGAGCAAGGTCGCCGATCACGTCGGTTTCACCTTCGCGCCGCATCAAGTCACTGACAAGGGCTCGGCCTGGTTGTACTCCTGGGCGCTAGCCATTCCGACCAGTTCCAAAGCCAAGGACGCAGCGAAAACCTTCAGTGCCTGGGCCACTTCCAGGGAATACAGCGCGCTGGTCGCGGAAAAGGACGGCATCGCCAACGTGCCGCCGGGCACCCGGGCCTCCACCTACAGCGAGACGTACATGAACGCAGCGCCGTTCGCCAGGGTCACGCTGGAGTCGCTCAAAGCCGCGGACCCGGGCAAGCCGGGGGCCAGGCCGGTGCCTTACATCGGTATTCAGTTGGTGACCATTCCCGAGTTCCAGGGCATTGGCACGCAGGTTGGCAAATCCTTCTCTGCGGCGCTGATCGGCCAGACCACGGTCGACCAGGCCTTGGCGGCGGCCCAGCAAACCACTGAACGCGAAATGAAGCGCGCGGGTTATCCCAAGTAACCCCGTACCCAATGTGGGAGCGGGCTTGCTCGCGAAGAGGCCAGTACATCCGACACAATTTTTGCGATTGGAATGCCGCCTTCGCGAGCAAGCCCGCTCCCACAATTGATCTTCATATGCCTGTAATCAACCGGTTCTGATCACCATGAATACATCAACTGCCAAAGCTCACATGGACATTGTCCAACCCCAGCGCAAAAGCCGCGTGGCCAACCCCGGCTGGTTTCTGGTCAGCCCTTCGGTGGCGTTGTTGCTGCTGTGGATGATTGTCCCGCTGGGCATGACCGTCTACTTTTCGATGATTCGCTACAACTTGCTCAATCCCGGCGAGAACGAGTTCGTCGGGCTGGAAAACTTCACCTACTTCCTCACCGATTCGGGCTTCCTGCCCGGCGCCAGCAACACCCTGTTGCTGGTGGGCAGCGTGCTGCTGATCAGTGTGGTGCTGGGCGTGCTGATCAGTGCCTTGCTCGAGGCCAGTGAGTTTTTCGGTCGCGGTATCGTGCGGGTGATGCTGATCTCGCCGTTTTTCATCATGCCCACCGTCGGCGCGCTGATCTGGAAAAACCTGATATTCCATCCGGTGTCGGGGATTCTTGCCTACGTCTGGAAGCTGTTTGGCGCGCAACCGGTGGACTGGCTGGCGCACTACCCGCTGCTGTCGATCATCGTCATTGTCTCGTGGCAATGGCTGCCCTTCGCGATCCTGATCCTGATGACCGCCATGCAGTCCCTCGACCAGGAACAGAAGGAAGCCGCGCGCCTGGACGGTGCCGGGCCCATCGCGATCTTCTGGCACTTGACCCTGCCGCACCTGGCGCGGCCGATTGCGGTGGTGGTGATGATCGAAACCATCTTCCTGCTCTCGGTGTTCGCCGAAATCTTCACCACCACCAACGGCGGCCCCGGCTACGCCTCGACCAACCTCGCCTACCTGATCTACAACCAGGCGCTGGTGCAGTTTGACGTCGGCATGGCTTCGGCGGGCGGTTTGATCGCCGTGGTCATCGCCAACATCGCCGCGATCATTCTGGTGCGGATGATCGGCAAAAACCTGACCGACAAAGCCTGAGGCCTGCCATGACTCTTCAACAATCCCGTCGCTTGCAAAGCCTGTTGCTCGGTACGTTGGCCTGGGCCATTGCGATCCTGATTTTCTTCCCGATCTTCTGGATGGTGCTGACCAGTTTCAAGACCGAAATCGATGCCTTCGCCACGCCGCCGCAGTTCATTTTCATGCCGACGCTGGAGAACTACCTGCACATCAACGAGCGCAGTGACTACTTCAGTTTTGCCTGGAACTCGGTGGTGATTTCCTTCAGCGCCACGGCCCTGTGCCTGCTGATCGCAGTGCCCGCGGCCTACTCCATGGCGTTCTACGAAACCCAACGCACCAAAGGCACGCTGCTGTGGATGCTCTCGACCAAAATGCTGCCGCCGGTGGGCGTGCTGATGCCGATCTACCTGCTGGCCAAGAGTTTCGGCCTGCTCGATACGCGCATTGCCCTGATCGTCATCTACACGCTGATCAACCTGCCGATCGTGGTCTGGATGATTTACACCTACTTCAAGGACATTCCCAGGGACATCCTCGAAGCCGCAAGGCTGGACGGCGCGACGCTGGCGCAGGAAATGCTCCGGGTGCTGCTGCCAATCGCCAAGGGCGGCCTGGCGTCCACGGTGCTGCTGTCGCTGATCCTGTGCTGGAACGAGGCGTTCTGGTCGCTGAACCTGACCTCGTCGAAAGCCGCGCCACTGACCGCGTTGATCGCCTCGTATTCGAGCCCCGAAGGGTTGTTCTGGGCCAAGTTGTCGGCGGTCTCGACCCTGGCCTGTGCGCCGATCCTGATCTTCGGCTGGATCAGCCAGAAACAGCTGGTGCGCGGCCTGTCGTTCGGCGCAGTGAAATGAAGATCGACTCGATTGCTGTAGGAGCGAGCTCGCTCGCGATGGACGTGAACGATGACGTGTACCACCTGGATGAACGCGCCGCCCGCAAGTTCATCGCGAGCAAGCTCGCTCCTACAGGTTCAACCGAATAACGAAAATGGAGGCCCACCACCATGGCCAACCTGAGAATCAAGAATCTGCAAAAAGGCTTCGAAGGCTTTTCCATCATCAAGGGCATCGACCTGGAAGTGAATGACAAGGAATTCGTGGTTTTCGTCGGCCCTTCGGGCTGCGGCAAATCCACCCTGCTGCGCTTGATCGCGGGGCTGGAGGAAGTCAGCGGCGGCACCATCGAACTCGATGGCCGCGACATCACCGAAGTGAGCCCGGCCAAGCGCGATCTGGCGATGGTGTTCCAGACCTACGCCCTGTACCCGCACATGAGCGTGCGCAAGAACATGTCGTTCGCCCTCGACCTGTCCGGTGTGGCGAAAGCCGAAGTGGAGAAAAAGGTCAGCGAAGCGGCGCGCATCCTTGAGCTGGGGCCGATGCTGGAGCGCAAACCCAAGCAACTCTCCGGCGGCCAGCGTCAGCGCGTGGCGATTGGCCGGGCCATCGTGCGCAATCCGAAAATCTTCCTGTTCGACGAACCGCTGTCCAACCTCGATGCCGCCCTGCGCGTGCAGATGCGTCTGGAGCTGGCGCGGCTGCACAAGGAGCTGCAGGCGACCATGATCTACGTGACCCACGATCAGGTCGAGGCCATGACCCTGGCGGACAAGGTCGTCGTGTTGAATGGCGGCAGGGTCGAACAGGTCGGCTCGCCTTTGGAGCTGTATCACCAGCCGGCCAACCTGTTTGTCGCGGGGTTTCTGGGCACGCCGAAAATGGGCTTTCTCAAAGGCAAGGTCACCCGCACTGATAGCCAGGGCTGCGAAGTGCAACTGGACGCCGGAACCCGCATCAGCCTGCCGTTGAGCGGCGGCCGTCTGAGCGTCGGCGGTGCAGTGACGCTGGGTATTCGCCCGGAGCATCTGGAACTGGCCAAACCGGGTGACTGCACCTTGCAGGTCACCGCCGATGTCAGCGAACGCCTGGGCAGCGACACGTTCTGCCACGTCCTGACTTCGTCCGGTGAACCCCTGACCCTGCGTGTTCGCGGCGATCTGGCCAGCCGCTACGGTGAAACCCTGAGCCTGCACCTGGATGCGCAACACTGCCATTTGTTCGATGCCGACGGCGTGGCGTTAACCCGCCCGTTGCGCATTGCTGCCTGACTTCAGAGAGCCCGCGATGAAACTCAACCAACACAACCTCAACCGCCTCGCGCCCGAAGTGGTCCTGCCCGCCTATGCGTTGGGCGATACCCGCCAAGGCATTGCGCACATCGGCGTCGGCGGTTTCCATCGCGCCCACCAGGCGTTCTACACCGATGCGCTGATGAACACCGGAGAAGGTCTGGACTGGGCCATTTGCGGCGTCGGCTTGCGCGTCGAGGACCGCCGCGCCCGTGACGATCTCAAGGATCAGGACTACCTGTTCACCCTGTTCGAACTCGGCGATGGCGACGACACCGAAGTCCGGGTGATCGGGGCCCTGCGCGACATGCTGCTGGCTGAAGACGACGCCCAGGCGTTGATCGACAAACTGGCCAGCCCCGAAATCCGCATCGTCTCGCTGACCATCACCGAAGGCGGTTACTGCATCGACGACAGCACCGGGGAGTTCATGGCGCACTTACCGCCAATCCAGCATGACCTGGCGCACCCGGACGCCCCGACAACCGTGTTCGGCTTCCTCTGTGCCGCACTGGCCAAACGCCGCGCCGCCGGCACAGCGGCCTTCACCCTGATGTCCTGCGATAACCTGCCGCACAACGGTGCCGTCACCCGCAAGGCCTTGCTGGCGTTCGCCGCGTTGCGCGATGCCGATCTGCGGGACTGGATTGAGCACAACGTGAGCTTTCCCAACGCCATGGTCGACCGCATCACTCCGATGACCAGCACCGAACACCGCCTGCAACTGGCCGACAGCCACGGGGTGGACGATGCCTGGCCGGTGGTCTGCGAACCTTTCGTGCAATGGGTGCTGGAAGACAAGTTCGTCAATGGCCGCCCGGCCTGGGAAAAGGTCGGCGTGCAGTTCACCGACGACGTTACGCCTTACGAAGAAATGAAGATCAAGCTGCTCAACGGCAGTCATCTGGCGCTGACGTACCTGGGGTTCCTCAAGGGTTACCGTTTCGTCCACGAAACCATGAACGACCCGCTGTTCGTGCGTTACATGCGCACCTACATGGACCTGGACGTGACGCCACAACTGTCGGCGGTGCCGGGAATTGACCTGACCGAGTACAAAAACACCCTGGTGGCGCGTTTCTCCAATCAGGCGATTGCCGATCAACTGGAGCGCGTTTGCTCGGACGGTTCGTCAAAGTTTCCTAAATTCACCGTACCCACCATCAACCGCCTGATCGCCGATGGCCGCGAGACCAAGCGTGCGGCCTTGGTGGTGGCGGCGTGGGCACTGTACCTCAAGGGCGTGGATGAGCATGGCGAGACTTACTCGATCCCGGACCCACGGGCGGCATTCTGCCAGGTGCTGGTGGCCGATGATGTGCTGATCACCCAGCGCTTGCTGGCGGTCGAGGAGATTTTTGGTACGGCTATTTCGCGTTCGCCGGAGTTTGTCGCGGCGTTCGAGTGGTGCTGTAACAGTTTGCGCGAAGTGGGTGTGACAAGAACTCTGGAGCGGGTCTTGGCGTAGTGTCGGTGGTGTGGCTACTGTCGTCTTCGCGAGCAAGCCCGCTCCCACAGGGTTTGGTGTTCCTTGTGGGAGCGGGCTTGCTCGCGAAGGCGGCCAGACAGGCACCGGTGATACTGAATCCAGACTTGTATCAAGCTGACGACCAAGGATCCTCCATGACAACCCGACAACTCTTCCTCGGCATCGACTGCGGCACCCAGGGCACCAAAGCCATCATCCTCGACGCGGCCACTGGTGAAGTGCTCGGCCAGGGAGCTGCCAGCCACAGCCTGATCAGCGCTGCCAATGGTCGCCGCGAACAGGACACCCAGCAGTGGCTGGAAGCCTTCGCCAGCGCCACCCGCCGCGCCTTGCTCGCGGCCAGCGTCGATGGCCAGTCGATCCTCGGCATTGGTGTGTCCGGCCAGCAACATGGCCTGGTGCTGCTCGACGAGCATGGCAAGGTGCTGCGGCCGGCCAAACTCTGGTGCGACACTGAAACCACCCCGGAGAATGACCGCCTGCTGGCCCACCTGGGTGGCGAAAAGGCTTCGCTGGAACGCCTCGGCGTGGTCATCGCGCCAGGCTACACCCTGTCCAAGCTGTTATGGACCAAAGAGCAGCACCCCGAGATTTTTCCCCGCATCGCCCGCATTTTGCTGCCCCACGACTACCTCAACCATTGGCTCACCGGCCGCAGTTGCAGCGAATACGGTGATGCCTCGGGCACCGGGTATTTCAATGTGCGTACGCGCCAGTGGGATGTGCACTTGTTGCGTGACATCGACCCGAGCGGACGCCTGCAAGCCGCCCTGCCGGAGCTGATCGATGCCCACCAGGCGGTCGGCACGATTCTGCCGGGCATTGCCGAACACCTGGGTATCAACCCACGGGCACTGGTGTCCAGTGGCGGCGGCGACAACATGATGGGCGCCATCGGCACCGGCAATATCCAGCCCGGTGCAATCACCATGAGCCTCGGGTCGTCAGGCACGGTGTACGCCTATGCCGATCAGCCGATCGTCGCCCCAGATGCTGCGGTTGCCACGTTCTGTTCTTCAAGCGGTGGCTGGCTGCCTTTGATCTGCACCATGAACCTGACCAATGCCACCGGACTGATTCGTGACCTGCTGGACCTGGACATCGACCAGTTCAATACGCTCGTTGCCAAGGCCCCCATCGGTGCCGAAGGTGTGAGCATGCTGCCGTTCTTCAACGGCGAGCGGGTGCCCGCCCTGCCCCATGCCAGCGCCAGCCTGTCGGGCTTGACCATGACCAACCTGACCCGGGCCAACCTGTGCCGCGCGGTGGTCGAAGGCACGACGTTCGGATTGCGATACGGACTGGACCTGCTACGCCACAATGGCTTACAAAGCCGCAGCATTTGCCTGATCGGCGGCGGCTCGAAAAGTGCGGTCTGGCGGCAAATCATCGCCGACACCATGAATACACCGGTGATCAGCACCGAACAAAGCGAGGCCGCGGCCCTCGGCGCAGCGATTCAGGCGGCCTGGTGCGTAGCCCGGGCGAACGGACGCGAAGACAGCCTGGCGGACTTGTGCGAGCGCTGCGTGAAACTCGACCCTGCCAGTGAAACCCTGCCGGTCGCCGACAATGTGCAGGCCTGTCAGCAGGCTTATGAACGCTATCGACAGCATGTCGCAACCCAATTTGAAGAGTGAACAACTATGTACCTGGTGTGTGGCGAAGCGCTGTTCGATTTTTTCAGTGAAAACGACGCCAGCGGTATGGCTTCCAAAGTGAGTTTCAAAGCCATTGCCGGCGGCTCGCCGTTCAACGTGGCAGTGGGATTGCGCCGGTTGGGCGTGGACGCGGCGCTGTTTGCCGGGTTGTCCACCGACTACCTGGGCCGGCGCTTGCTGCAAGTGTTGCAGGATGAAGGCGTGCGCCAGGAATTCCTGCTCGACTTTGTCGCGCCGACCACCCTGGCGATGGTCGCGGTCGGGGCCAATGGCTCGCCGCAGTACAGCTTCCGTGGCGAAGGCTGCGCGGATCGGCAATTGCAACCGGAGCACCTGCCGGCACTCGGGCCTGAAGTGCGCGGCTTGCATATCGGCTCGTTTTCCCTGGTGGTGCAGCCGATCGCCGACACACTATTGGCATTGGTGCGCCGGGAAAGCGGCAAGCGCCTGATCAGCCTCGACCCGAACGTGCGTCTGAATCCGGAGCCGGACATCGAACTATGGCGCACGCGGATCGCGACGCTGGTAGAACTGGCTGACCTGATCAAGGTCAGTGACGAGGACCTGCATCTGTTGTATCCCGGCCAGGACCCGGCGCAGGTGATCGAAGGTTGGTTGCAGCACCGCTGTCAGCTGGTATTCCTGACCCGGGGCGGCGAAGGCGCGACCGTGTTCAGCCGGGCCCATGGTTCGTGGTCGGTTCCCGCCTGTTCGGTAAAGATCGCCGACACCGTGGGCGCGGGCGATACCTTTCAGGCGGCGCTGATTACCTGGCTGACCGAACAGCAGCTGGATTCGGTGGAGGGTGTGAAGCAACTTGGCCGCGAGCAGATCGACCGCATGCTGAGGTTCGCCGTACAGGCGGCCGCGTTGACGTGCAGCAAGACCGGGCCGGATTTGCCTTATCGGCAGCAGTTGGAGATGAGCTGACACTGATGCCCTCATCGCGAGCAAGCTCGCTCCCACAGGGTTGCGGGTCGTTCACAACATTTGTGTCGACGCTCGGGCATTGTGGGAGCGAGCTTGCTCGCGATGACTTTCTATCAGGCGCCCGATGGTCTTAACTAATACACAGGATCGCGCAATCGCGGCAGGCGGCGTTCAACCGGGTTAACCCTCGCTTAACCGTGCGGTCCAACACTTCACTGGACCGCACGCCCTCAGACTGTTCTGACGCCCAGTGCGGCAGGTTCGACAAGCCACACATCGAACTGACATTCCGTTCGCACCGGAGATCGCTGATGAACACTCGCACCCTGCTGGTTACCACCGCCCTTGCCTGCACGGCGTTTGCCGGCCTGGCTCAGGCCAATGACACCACGACCTCTCAAGCCGTGCCCTATCACTACGGCATGCCATTGCATGTCAGCAAAGTGATTTCACTGACCGAGCCCGACACCCTGGAGTGCAAAGTGGTGAAGGCCGAAATGAAGTACATCGATGACACGGGAAAACCGGCAGAAATCACCTACCGTAAACTTTCCGACGCCTGCGAGAACCAAGGCTGACCGAAACGTCCGTTGGGGATTGGCCATGCCGGGCCGGGCATTTTACTGGCCGTCGAGCTTGAACTGGCGCTGGGCCTGGGGTTCTTCCAGACCCGGCGTGTATCGGTGGAACTCGAAACCGCAGGTTAAAGCGCCTTGCCCAGCATGGAGTGCGGCTCGACCTCCATGTGGTGCTGTCTGGACCGCAGTTGGGCAATCAACTCGTTTATTTCCCGACAACCATTGAGCCCGGAGGCATCGATGCCGGTGACCAATAGATCCAGGTGATCGGTTTGCCCGTCGGCATAGACCTTGACGGTCATCGATAGATCCGGTGACAGCGTGCACTGGCAGCGCTTGGGTAGAAAACTGCTTTCGATGATGTTTCGAAGTTCCAGGGCAGAAAGAAACATGGCGACTCTCTCCTTTGTGAGACTGCCAATAACGATCAATGCTCGCTCCTATGAGATCCCGGCAAGCTTCGAGGACAGGTACAGCATAAAACATACCGTGGATTTCGCTGTGCAGCTCATCGGCAATTCAAGGGTTTAGACCAATCACCGGTAAAGCCTGCCGTGCAGTTTGCAATAGTTGCCGCTGGCGCCCCTGCAATTTGCACACTGGCCCCCCCCCCGGATTTGCATTCACTGCACACGACAGTGAGAATGCCGCCCTTCACTTCAAGCAAGGAGGCATCATGAGTTCTTTGACCGTTAACGCTTGCACAGCGCTATTCGCACTGGGGCTTGCTGGCGTGGCGCACGCCGCCAAACTCGAAGAGACCGCGCCCTATCCGAAGGCCGAGAGCGGGTTTACCCGCCAGGTGATTCACCTCGCGCCACAGCCCCGGGAAAACGACTTTCAGGTCGAGATCCTGGCCGGCAAAACAATGACCGTAGACTGCAACCACCCGCGTCTGGGCGGCATCCTCGAGGAGAAAAACCTCGAAGGTTGGGGCTACCCGTTCTATCGCCTGGAAAAAATCATTGGCCCGATGAGCACGCTGATGGCCTGCCCGGACGGCACGAGCAAACAGGATTTCGTACCGGTGGTCGGTGATGGCTTCCTGCTGCGCTACAACAGCAAGCTGCCGCTCGTGCTGTACGTACCCAAGGACATCGAAGTGCGCTACCGAATCTGGTCAGCGTCGGACAAGGTCGAGAAATCCATTCAGGAATGACCTGGCCATCGGGCGGACCCTCGCGGCGTCCGCTGGCGGCCTGCGCAAGCGTCATGCGGGTGCGCCGCTCAACGCGGCGCGCTCTGCCACATGCCCCAGGCTGTCGAAATTGATGTTGGCACCCGAGTCGATGGCGACCAGGGTCTGACCACGAGCGCCGCTCCGTGCCACGTACTTCTTGATTCCGGCCACCGCCAGCGCGCCGGAAGGTTCGGTGATCGAGCGGGTATCGTCGTAGATATTCTTGATCGCAGCGCAAAGCTCATCGTTGCTGACCGTCACTACGTCATCGACGCAAAAGCGGCAGACCTCGAAGCCGTAGGCGCCGATCTGCGCCACCGCCACCCCGTCGGCGAAGGTGCCGACGCTGGGCAGGATCACTCGCTCACCGGCCAGCAACGCGGCTTGCAGACACGCGGAATGCTCCGACTCGACGCCGATGATGCGAATTTCCGGCCGCAAGTATTTGATGTAGGCGGCGATCCCCGCGATCAGCCCTCCGCCACCCACCGGCACGAAGATCGCATCCAGCGGACCTTGATGCTGGCGCAGGATTTCCATCGCCACCGTGCCTTGGCCCGCGATCACCTGCGGATCGTCGAAGGGTGAAACAAAGGTGCGACCGGTTTCCCTGGCCAGATCCAGTGCATAGGCCAGTGCAAACGGAAAGCTTTCCCCGTGCAATAGCGCATCAGCGCCACGACTGCGCACCCCGATGACCTTCAGTTGCGGCGTCGTGCAGGGCATGACGATGGTGGCATTGATCCCCAGTTCCCGCGCGGCCAGGGCCACACCCTGCGCATGATTGCCGGCAGAAGCCGTGACCACGCCGCGAGCCTTTTGCGCTTCGCTCAGTTGCACCAGCTTGTTGTAGGCGCCGCGGATCTTGAAGGAGAAGGTTGGTTGCAAGTCTTCGCGCTTGAGCAGGACCTGGTTGTCCAAGGCTTCAGACAAGGCCGACGCCGGTTGCAACGGCGTGCGCACCGCCAGCTCATACACCGGCGCGGCAAGGATTTTTTTGACGTAGCGTTCAAGCAGGGCTTGCTGATCGGTTGTAAAACTCATCGTCGTCTCCTGACGTTGATCGGGGCCCGGGAGACAGAAAGTAAAAACCCGCCTCTGGGGCGGGTTGGGTGCTGCAGTCGTGAGCTAGCCCGCCAGATGAGGAATGGCGGTAATAATGCTTGGCTGGCAGCGCAATACGGAGGAAGTCATGGCTCGAAATTAGCCGGGCATTGATGGCAAGTCAATGGCAAGTTTGCGCTGCGCGCTATAGGCTGCTGACTCTATCAAATTCATTGTCCAAGGAAGGAAACCATGAAGGCTATCGCCCTGCCCCTTATCGCCCTGATCGCCTTTGCCGGCTATACCGTTTCGGTGATGCTCCAGGCCGAGCAATCGCTGATCGATTTCGGCATCAGCCTGATGTCCAGCCCGGATACCGCACAGGTGGTGATCGATCTTTACTTGCTGGCGGTACTGGCGAGCATCTGGATGTACCGGGATGCACGAAAGCGCGGGCAGTCGGCGCTTTCAGTGGTGCCTTATCTATTGATCACCGCTGTTTTTGTGTCGATTGGGCCATTGTTGTATCTGGTTGTGCGCGGGTTTCAGGATCGAAAGGCATTAGTTGCCACGACTCGACAGATCTGACTCGGCCCCAGTGGGGGCCATGGCGGTCAACTTGCACCGCCATCATTTCGCCAAGCGCTTGAGCCCCACCACCATCGCCGCCGCCCCGATCATCATCGCCGACAGCAGCAACGGGTACGAAACCCACCAAGGCGTTCCCGCCGTCATCATGCTGAACTCGGACATGCCGCCGATGCTCGCCAGCAGGTTCAATGGCAGAAACACCACGTTGATCAACGTCAGCTTGCGCAGCAGGTTGTTCATGCTGTTGTTCATCAGGTTGCCCCGGGCGTCGATGAGTCCGGAGAACACTGTTGAATAGATTTCCGCCTGCTTGTAACACTGGTTGTTTTCGATGATCAGGTCATCTATCAGGCTGATGGCCTCGGCGCTGAAACACTGTTTTTGCGCATGATTGCGCAGTCGGGTCAGGACGGCGCCATTGCTGTGAATCGCGTTGATGTAATAGATCAGGCTTTCGCTGAGGTTGAACATCTGGATCAGATGCTGGTTCTGCATCGAGGCGTTGAATTTCTGCTGCAATTCCCGGGCGATCAGCTTGATGACCTTCAAGTGCCCCAGGTAATGATGAATGTTGTTGAACAGCAGATCGAGCAAGACATCCAGTGGCGTATTGAGGGCCTGACGCTTGCCGAGCCCGTTGAGCGGGGCGTCATCGGTGGCGATCACCAGCAACCGGCCCGGAGAAAACAGCAGACCACAAGAGGACACCTGGAACCCCAGGCTGTCGGCGCCTGAGTAACTGTCCGGACGCTTCCAGATCAGGAACAGGTTGTCTGGGTGGAACTCGATGCGCGACACCTCATCAGGGTCCAGCGCCGAGGCCAACGCGTGTTCATCGAGTTTGAAGTGACTGTGCAGCAAGTCGCGCTCGGCTGCATCGGGGTTGCTGAACAGCATGACATCGGCGTCCAGGCGTTCAACGGCGTGCAGTGCGCCGTGAGCCAAATCGAAACTCTTGATCATTGCTCGCTCACCAGGCCTGGCCGCGACGTTTGAGCTCCAGGCGGCGGACGAACTCTTCCAGCACCAGTGAATACAGATCGTCCTGCAGGTAGGCGTCTTCGATGCCGGCGTCCATGTTCGGGTTGTCGTTGACCTCGATCACCACCACTTTGTCGCCGGACTGTTTGAGGTCGACGCCGTAGAGGCCATCGCCGATCAGGTTGGCGGTTTTGACTGCCAGTTCCACCACCGCCCGAGGCGCTTCGTGAACCGCCAGGGTGCGGCATTCACCGTTGATGTCCTGACCCTTGGCCTTGTGGTTGTAGATTTGCCAGTGGCCCTTGGACATGAAGTATTGGCAGGCAAAGATCGGTTTGCGGTTGAGCACGCCAATGCGCCAGTCGTACTCGGTGTAGAAGAACTCCTGGGCCAGCAACAGCACCGAGTGTTCGAACAGTTCAGCGGTGGCTTCGAGCAAGGCTTGCTGGCTTTCGACCTTGATCACGCCCCGGGAGAAACAACCGTCGGGGATTTTCAACACCAGCGGAAAGCCCAGACGCTCACCAATCCGTTCGAAGTCTTCCGGTCGCTCCTTGTAGAGGATTTCGGTGGCGGGCATGCCCAATTGATGACTCTTGAGCAGGTCGGTCAGGTACACCTTGTTGGTACAGCGCAGAATCGAGGTCGGGTCGTCCATCACCACCAGCCCTTCGCTCTCGGCTTTCTTGGCGAAGCGATAAGTATGGTTGTCGACGCTGGTGGTCTCGCGGATCAACAAACCGTCGTATTCTGCAATCCGTGCGTAGTCCTTGCGCTCGATCAGCTCGACGTCGATACCCAGCGTCCTGCCGACCCGGACGAAGTTGTCCAGCGCCTTGGCATTCGACGGTGGCAAGGCTTCCTGAGGATCGCGCAGGATGGCCAGGTCGTAGCGGGCCAGCCGTCGTGAGCGCGGCAGACGCCAGATCTTGCGACTGAAACTGTCGAGAGAGTGGGCAAATTGATCTTCCTGATCCTCTCGTAACTTGTGCAACGCACCGGACTTGATGCCTTCGATATGCCAGCCGTTAGTTCGACGAAACTCAACTAACAAGATCGGACAGGCAAACACTTCAAATAATTGCCTGGCCAAATCCTGCAAAGGTTCGATATTGGTCTTGCCGAAATACAACGTCAGGGTAAAGCCTTCAGTGTCGCTGTAGGCATGATGACTGAGGGCTTTTTCCAGGGTTTTATCCAGGTCATCCAGCGCCAGTCCGTAAAGGGATTTGCGGGTCAGTTCGCTGATGGTTCGCACCGACGGAATGACCTTGTGCCCACGGGCTTCAGCCAGCAGCGAGCAGTAATAACCGTGCCCCAGGTACTTGTAGCTACGGCACAGGTTGATGACCTGCACGCGCTTGCCCTGCTCGTTGTCGCGGGTTTGTTCCAGATACTCCTGGGCCGTGACAATGTCCTCGCTGGGAAAATAGTTGGCCCAGTCTTCCTTGCGTTCGACGATGATAATCAACTGGCTGGATGTTTTATTCGTACCATTTAAATAAGTTGCCGAAGTGATTGCTGTCGGCACAGTTTGCTCGGATACTTCGCGCCAATGACCTTGTACCGCTGACATAGTGATTGATCCGTTGGAGAACAAGACCTTTCCTATTAAGCACGAACTTATTCGAAAGTCCCGTTTCGTTACGCAACTTTTACGGCGGTCAGTATGAATACAGTTTTTCGTTTGGCGGTAATAGAAGACTTACCCGCACTGCTGCAACTTGAAGAGCAATGCTTTACCACCGATCGGCTCAACAGTCGTAGCTTTCAATGGATGATCAGCCGCGCCAACGGGCAACTGCTCGTGGCCCAGTGCGGCGAGCATCTGCTGGGTTACGCCGTGGTACTTTTCCATCGAGGTACGTCACTGGCGCGTCTGTATTCGATTGCCATCGCGGCTCAGGCGCGGGGCAATGGCTTGGGCAAGCAGTTGCTCGATCGCGTCGAAGCCATTGCCCTGGAACACGATTGCGCCTATTTGCGTTTGGAGGTGCGTATCGACAATCCGCCGGCAATTGCCCTGTATGAACGTAACGGTTACCGGCGCTTTGCCCTGATCCATGACTACTATCAGGACCACGCCGATGCGTTGCGCCTGGAAAAACGCATCCTCCAGCACCGCGAATCACGCAACATTCAAGTGCCCTACTACCCACAGACCACCGATTTCACCTGCGGTCCGGCCTGCCTGCTCATGGCCATGGGCGCGTTGCAGCGGGGGCGTTTGCTGGAGCGGCGTGAAGAACTGCAAATCTGGCGCGAGGCAACCACCGTGTTCATGACCTCCGGCCACGGTGGCTGCAGCCCGCAAGGCCTGGCATTGGCGGCCTGGCGCCGCGGGTTTCGGGTGCGCCTGCAACTGAGCATGGCCGGGCCGTTGTTCCTTGACGGGGTGCGCGATGAGCATAAAAAAGACGTAATGCGTCTGGTGCACGAAGAGTTCACCGCGCAGTTGCTTGCCAGTGACGTCGTGTGCGAGATCGGCGGGCCACTGAATCTTCCTCAACTGCTGGAGCATGGCGGGCAGCCGTTGGTGCTGATCAGTAGCTATCGCCTGACCCGCTCCAAATCGCCGCACTGGGTGATGGTGACCGATTGCGATGAAGAATTTGTCTATCTGCATGATCCCGATGTGGACCACAGCCAGCATCGCCAGGCCATGGACTGCCAGCACCTGCCGGTCAGCCATGGGGAGTTCGAGAAGATGTGCAGCTTTGGCCGGGACAAATTGAGGGCGGCTGTGATTTTGTATGGTCAGAGGTAGCAGCTACTTTGGTGGTAGCCCTGACACCGCCTTCGCGAGCAAGTCGGATCGCCGCTCCCACAGGGGAAATGCATTCCCGGTAGGAGCGGCCGCAGGTTGCGATCTTTTGACTCTCAATGCTTACGCAACCACTCGATAAACAACGCAAACAACTCCGACTGCGCCCCGACCTCCAACTTCAAATACAAGTTCTTGCGGTGCATACGCACGGTTTCCGGAGAGATGTTCATCTCACCCAGACCTGCCGCTTCTCGCAGCAGCTGTTGAGGCATCGCTCTCCCCCACAAAGATCTGCGTCGGTATCTTGAAGCCCCGCAGCTTGAGCAGCGCCAACGGCCCCGCGCCCAGTTCCGTGCGCAGGTTCCAGGTCAGGTCGATGCCGTCCGGCGCCTTGAGTTGCACGCGGTAGTGGCTGTCGCTGTCGGTCAACGGCGTGACCCGGGCTTGTTCCAGCAGGCGGATCAAGCCCCAGGTGCCCTGGAAATCGCCGTACAGGCGCTCGCCGGCGTGGACACTGGTCCAGGTCAGGCTGGTGCCCGGGTGGCTGCTGAAGCCTGGCCAGGCGAAGCGTTGCCAGCGCTCTTTCTGGTTGAAGTAGTGGTGTTTCTCACCGTTGAGCACGAAGGTCGTCTGCACCACGTCGCGCACGGCCTTGCCCTGCAGCTCGAAGCTCAGGCCCATGCCGCCGTCGGTGTAGAGCACGTCGGCCAGGTGGCTGAGCTGGTTGATCGCGCTGAGGAACTGCGGGTTGAAACGCAGGCCCTGGCTGTGCCGGGCATCGGCCACCCAACGGCTGCCTTCCTTGCGCAGCACGCCGCCCAGTTGTTGCTGCAGGAATTGTTCGATGCGCCCGGAATCGGCGCGGATCATCTGCCCCAGCATCGGCAACGAGGCGTCACTGGCGGTCGCCGCGAAGGGGTAGCGACCGGCGAAGGCGCCCTGCCAGTCGTTGACCACCGCCCGTTGCCACTGGCTGTTGAGGCCGGCGACCGAGGGTTGCAGGACCCGCTGCCAGGCCTGTTCCAGCGTCTGCACGAACAGCGCGTGACCGCCGCCGTCCCACTGCGCGCCCAGGTTGGCGGCGACCAGGCTGCCGTAGGCCTGGGTGTCGGTCAGGTCGACCTGCTGGCCCTGGAACACGCTCTGCGCCAGGGCCTGGGTCATAGCCTGCGGGTTGCTCGCCTGGATCATTTGCTGCAATTTCAAGCGTACCCGGGTCACGCGGTTGAGGAAGCCGTGCAGGCTCAAGCGCTCGCTGTCGGCCTTGCCGTCGGCGTCCTTGCCCAGCAGCGTGAGCCACGGGCCGAAGCTGGCGTCCAGCGGCTGGCTTGGCGCTGGCAGTTCTATCAGCGGCACCTGGTCCTGGCCGATCAGCTTCTGCGCCGACTTGACCAGCGAATCGCCGAGCGCCTGGCCGCGCGCGCCGGCCTGGCCCTGATACGCCAGGGTGTTCAGCAGCGCGAGCAGCGGCGACTGGCGCACGTCGCTCATCAGCGCCAGCTGGTCGATGACCTCGCCGAGGCTGTCGACCTCTTGCCAGCGCAGGCTGTTGAGGAAATCCAGCCAGGCGTTGGCGTAGTCCTGGAAGTAGCGCTCGGTCAGGCGTTCCTTGAGTTGCTCCGGGGTCAGCTCGGCGGCGAGGTCTGCCGGGCGGTCGCTGAGCACCCAGTCGATTTCCTCGCGACGGGCCTCGGCGATGGCGTTGATGGCCCCACGCACTTGCCCTTCCCAGGCCTGGCGGGTGAACACGCCGGGCACGGTTTTTTGGCTGGCAAACAGCGCCCGGGCATCGGTGTCGCCGACCATATGTGGCAGGCTCAGCGCCGGGTAATGATTGGCCGTGTCGTCGAGGACTTTTTGATAGAGGCTGGCCTGGGCGTTGCGCTGGCCGAGTTGGCCAAGCAGCACCTGGCGGGCTTGCGCCACCAGTCGCGGGTCGGCCTCGATGCGCCAGTCGGGATGCGCCGCCAGCTGTTCGGCATAGAACTGCCACAGGATCGGCGACAGGTGTTGCCACAGGCCGGGCGAGATCTCGGCGCGTTGCGGTTGCGCCTCGCTCAGGGCTTGGGTCAGGAAGGTCGGGTCGACCTTTTCCGGCCGCGTCAGCATCAGGTAGGCCTTGAGCTGGGCGTAGGCCGCCGGGGCCCGGCGGGCGCGCTCGGGGCTGGCGGGCGGCAACTTGATCAGGGCGTCGAGCTGCTGTTGCAGAGTGGCCGCCACCGGGTCGCGCAGCAGCCGGTTATTGGCCTCGACATAACGCGGCCACAGCGCCTCGAACAGCGCGTCGTTTTTGTTCAGGCCAAACCGCTGGTACCAGGGCGTGCCGTGTTCGACGCGGTCATCCAGGCGCCCCAGCTCTAGGGTCAGCTGGTGCAGGGCCAGCAGTTGTTGGTCGGCGCTTTGCGCCTGTTGCATCGAGGTGATGGCGCTCTGTACCTGGGTGATGTGCACGCGGTTGCTGGCGAACGACAGCAGCAGGCCAACACCCCACACCGCGATCAGGGCCAGGGCCATTGCGTAGCCGATGCGCACGGCGCCCCAGCCCAGGCGGCGACGGTGCACGGTTTGGTCACCGAGCACGCCCTCCCAGGGCGGCGTGACATGCCACAGACGCCCGGCCTCTGCCGTGCCGCCCGGCACCGCCAGGCTGAACCACAGACCACGCAACGGCACGCCCCGGGCAAAAATCCGAAACAACGGTGCCAGCACCTGACGCCAACGGGCAATGCCCTCGACCTGCAGATCGCGGGCCAGGCGCACGAGGAAATCGTTGTCCACCGAGTCCTGCATCTGCAGCCAGCCGGCGTGGCGCAGGGGTTGCAGGAGGCTGTCCAGCGCGTCCTCCACATCCGGCGGCGTCACGGGGGTGGGCAGCAGGCAGCCGACCGGCTGGCGCTGGTCCTGTTGCCACTGGCTGTCGCAGACCTGCCACAGGTGCAGCGGCAACTGCCAGCGCAGCTTGAGCGCCAGGGCTTGCAGGTGGCGGGCGCCGATGTCCATCGCGGCGGCGTCGGTGCTTTGCGGTGTGTTGAGGGCCCAGATGACGCCGTCGAGGGGCCGCCAGCGACTCAGCCATTGGCACAGCTGCAGTACCGTGTCGCTGGCCGCGGTTTGCGTACTGCCGCCCCAGAGCAGGACGGTGTCGTGGCCTTCCAGCCAATGATGCGTCGCCAGGTTGGGGGCGATGGCGTTGATCTGCTCCGGTTCGCCGACCACCAGGAACACGCGAACCTTGAAGCGCCAGAGCAGGCCGTGTTGTTCGCGCAGGTCCTCATTGATCGCCGTGATGGTTCGTGCCACCTGGGACTCGACGGACTCCTCGAGGGAGACTGGCGCCGCCTGGCGAGCATCATCCCCCTCGAACTGAAGATAATCGGCGCGCCCCAGTTGCCGCCCCAACCAATGGTGGCCACCCCAAAACATCACCCCGAGGGTGAGGACCGATGTCACCGCCAGCCAGATCCTTTGCCGGTCACTGCCGGCGGCCATCCCCAGCCATTCGGGATAGCGCCAGAGCACTCCCGCCAAGACCAGACCGGTGAGCAACAGCCCGCCGATCAGCACACCGATCCCTACAGAGCGTCGAAACTGCATTCGAAATTTCCTATGTCGAAAGTGGAGACACCGGCATCAACACCGTGCCCCAAAGCCCGGCCGTGGCAGCGCCACCACCACTGAAAATGAATTGCGGCCCAGCACCGCGCTCAATCGATTGCGCCGCGGCGGCGATGGCCAGCCAGGGGGAGGTTTTCCCCGGCTGCCCGAGCACCGCATCGAGGTTGCACAAACCCTGTGGTGGCTGGACCGGCATGGGCACGTCCATCAACGCGGTGGCGATGGAGGCCTGACGTTGCGCATCGATCCCCGCCCGCCAGACCCGTTCGACCGCCTGCGCTTGCAGCGGCACCCAGTCGAGGGCCTGGCGCGTGGCGTAGAGCAGATCGATATCGGTCGCCGCGCGCTCCTGCTCAGGACGGTGGAGGTAGGCGATCGGCGCCAGGGTGGTTTGCGTCAGGCGGTTGCCCAGCAACAAGCCCACGGCGACCTCTGCCGTGTCTTCGGGCTGCTCCGGCGCAAGATGTAACGCTACAACCATCAGCATGGCCTGATCGTTGATGCGTTGGTCGAGCCAGTGATCCACTGCGGCCAATCCACTGCCCTCGACGAGTACCGTTGTTTGGCGAATACCCGACTCAGCCCACGCCTGTTGCCACACTCGGCACAACAAATCTTCCGAAAAGCTGCTTTCGATCTCCAACAATAAAGCCAATAGCCTGTCGTCAGGCACCTGAGCCAGAGTTTGCGCCAGGTCGCTCAGTACCTGCGTCACCACCCGCAGCAGCAAGTCGTTCGACGATTCATCCGCACCACAATGCAAACGACTATGGCGTAATGGTGCTTCGCCCAGTCGGGTCGCTTGAGCCTTCAGAGATTGAGTTCCGCTGCGCAACTTATTCAACTGCGCATCTGGCTGATCTTCTGGATTTCGAAAAGCGGTGTACAGGCTCACACTCAACAGTTGCTGAGAGCGCCGACCCTGGCGAATTTTACGGATCAGGTCTTCCTCACGCGCCTCATCCCAACCATCGGCAACGCCCTGTTGGCCGAGATACAACGCCACTCGCAAGAAACCCAGCAGACACCAACCGAAGATTGGTATACCTACGGCCAAGCCCCAGAAATCAACAGGCCACTGGGGCAAGGGTTCATCACCAAATACTAATCCCCCGCCCACACCCAGCAACAAACACAGCAACAGCAAGCCGAGCCAACGCAAAAAACCAGGTTGTGCAGGACGCAGTGCGAGAGGAGGTACTTTATCTAGTCTGACCGGCATGACTAACTCGCTTCCGCTTCAGGCAACGAGGAAATCAATGCGCAACCACAGGCGCATGAATGACCGTCAAGGGCGACTGGAATGCCGTTGTGTTTAAATGCCAGATGTCTCTCTGCGGCAATAGCAGTCAAAATCCAAAAAAAGCTAAAGCAATATATAATCAATCCCAACAATCGCATTTTAAAGCCCTCTCAAATTGAGTTTCCTCTTTTTTCTCGGTGAGCTGTCAGTACTCCGAGATCCCTTTTCCTTCACAAGAGGATTGGGATAATGAGTGCTTCTGACGGTTTACTTCTGCACACTAAAGATTAGTCACCTATCGTTTAAACCTACAGATTATTGCAATTTTCAATGTCACTGCATTTAATCCACCCATCGGTAGTTATCTCTCCTTCAAATCTGACTTGAATCCAGGGGATGCCTGAATTTGAATCATCCACTTGAACCACTATCACTTTGTCCCCACGTGTCAAATATTTTCTGGACAAGACTCCGGGACTGCTAAAAACTTCAGCCCTCATCGAAGAAACCACTGCAAATATTGGATGACGCTCTTTAAAGTCCCCGTTATCACGTGCAAGATATTGAAAATAATTTCCGCCTAAGTCGAATTTTTTTCTTAAGACCTCGCCACACCCTATACAACTATCCGCAAAAATTATTTGTGTCGCACGCCCTTCAACTTTGTAAATGTCTTCTCTCCAGATCGCGCCGTCTCTGTACGAGCTAATCAAGTATTCGTGGTCAACTTTATGGTTGCACAATGGGCCACTATCGAAAACCAGGTTGTCCAGTGAGTAATCGGTCAGATTTACTACGTAGGCTTTTGAACATTGGTTTACTCCCCCATGATCATCTAGTGTTGCCACAACTTCATGCATGCCATCGCCATTAAGATCTTGCAGGTGCAAATCAGTGTAGATTCCCTCAACTTCATCATTGATTTTTTTTGAAATTGAAAGGTTGTATTTTACTCCTCGCTCTAGCAATGAAACAGAAAGAGGTGATCGACTTTCTATTTTCACTACTGGAGCTTTTTCAGCAGCCAAAGTGACATTGCACAGAGGGTCGACACCCATGAAAAAAACAATTAACCAGAAGATATTTCTTTGATGAAAACTCACTTTAGCCCCCACTCCTTCATTAGCGCATTAAATATATCGGTTCGTTCACCCAATCCGTTACTTCCGCCATTTACAGCAAGCGTGACAAGGCTGACATTGAACGGCTCCTTGTCAATCAGTATATTGATATCACCTTTAGCTTCATGCTTTTTATATATGGCGCCTTTTTTCTCCAGAACCAACACGAAACATCAATGGCTAAGTGCATGTTTTCCGCAATTAGATTCGGACTTGAAACAAGGTCTATGCTTTTGAATTCCGAGTAGGCCTTGTAGTTGTTCTTCCATGTCAGCTGGATTAGCCCTTTACCTTTATATTTTTGGCCATCTCCGACTTCCGTATTTCCGTTGGCAATAGCACTAGTGTGCGCCCCAGGGTCGTATCCATCTCCCGTAGCAAATTCGATCGTTGTTTCAAAGTGTGCGGACTCGTGAAAACACTGGGCTACAAAGTGCGCTTGCTGATAGGGTGTAACTATGCCATGCCGCTCAAATGCATCGTTGAGCAGATCAATAAATTTATGCTTATCGAACCCATAGACATTCGGATAATTTTCTTGGAACTCTTTGGTGAACCTTCTGCTACCACCTTTCCCCGTAAACCACGCCCCAGTCTTGCCTGTTACTTTTTCTATTAAACTGACGGTAATCTTATAGTTATTACTCAAAAAACCACCGACTAAACGCACCGGATGAAAGTGAAACACCATCCCCTCTTTAGACAACCCCACCTTCCCCGCCACCTCACCCCACCAGCTCAACTGCTTCATTCGCTGTTTCTCCGCCACCCAATTCAAAATCGGTGCCGAATTGGTATGCCCCAACACCTCGTCCAGGGCATCCCACTTGCTCTGTTGGTAGTTCCATTCGCTTTCGCTAAAGATCACCAACTGCGCCAGTGCCTGTGCCTTCGCGGGCATGCGCAATGCCGCTTGCAATTCGTCGGCGGTCATTTTGCCGTTGCGGTCTCGGTCGATGATTTCGTACAAGCGCGTCTGCATCCGCCCCTTGTCCCACTTTTCCGCCCGGTCGCGCAGGCGGTCCTGCGACTCCTCACCGAGCATGCCCGTGACACTCAGCAGATAGGACAGGCTCAACTGCGGCAGTGCGTAGTTGTAGAGAACGTCGTGCCCTTCCCAGGACCAGGGACTGACCCAGGGCGTGACACCCACTTCCTCACGCACCCAGCCGTCGTCCAGCAGGTTTCCGGCTGCGTCATGGAGCAGGCCCTCCAGGCGGTACCAGTTGTAGGTTTTGCCGCTGGCACCGGTGGGCACCTGGATTTTCCGCTCGGGCGGCAAGCCGTCGAGCAGGCTTTTAGGTACCAGCAGGTCGGCATCACTGCGGGGGTTGTCGCTGCTCCAGATGGGCAAAAGGCTGGCGCTGATGCGATCTTGATGCGCTGCCACGGTCGTGCCCTTGGCGAGCTTCAGCCAGGTCTTGTGTTTGTTCGGCAGGTGCTGGGCCCAGGCACGGCTGGCGGCGAAGAAGGCTTGCACGTCATCATCGCTGAAGACCTCCAGATGCAGCTTTTGCTTTGGCGCGGTTTCGTCACATTCCTGATACCGACCGAGATGCCCGATCAGTTCGCCGGCCTTGATGGGCACTGGTTGATCGAGTACCACCACGTCATCGAAAACCTGCGGTTTGCGCTCACTCTGCAACGATTTGAATTGCACGTACTGGGCAATGCTTTCCAGCTTGCGGAAGTCACCTTCGCCGCTGATGGTGACTTCAGTGCCCTTCGGCAACTCTCCAATCTTTGCGCTATGCCTGTCGGGTTCAGCACGGACCACAAGTGGATCGTTGATCACATTGACGCGATAACTGCCTGCGTGATTCGGCGCAAGGTGGCTGAATGAAACATAACCCCGTAACGCATCATCCTCATTGCGCAGGGTCGCTGGGCCACGGCTGTTTTCCAGCTTGCGGAAGTTACCGGTGCCACTGATTGTCACCTCAGTGCCAACAGGCAGGAAATCGATTACTTGGCCCTGATGGTCTTTATGCCAGACATTCGCCCCCCGTTGTTCCGGGTGGCCGGGCATTCTGTCGGGCGCGTCTGGTTTGACGCGAAGAACCGGGGCAGGAGGCCAGAAGCCGGGACGTGCTAGCGCTGGGTCCGCCTGATAACGCGCCCAATCTTCCAGGTGCATGTACAGGCTGAAGAAGGTCAGGCCAGGCGGTTCATCGCCGCTGCCATCCATCTTCGGCGCTTGCAGGTGATGCCGGACCAGCACGAACCCCGAAGCAAACGGCGCTTCGAGGGTGCCCCCCGCTTCCGGATAAAAGGTGCTAAGCGGTGTGTGCTCGGGAACGCGGTAGGCCATGACCTCGCCGTCAGCCAGGCAGTGCACCTGAAACAGAGCATCGGAGCCTGTGGTACCGGAATCGAAATGCACACCGCCATGCCACATGCCATTGCGACCCAACGGGTAGTAACCGGCTTGGGCGTTGGCCAGTTGGGTCAATTGCTGCAACGGGTTGCCACGGTCGCCGAAGGGGTGACTCCAGTTCTTTAGCGGCGGCATTGAGGGTGCCGGTCGCGGAGGTGGCGAGAGTATGCGCATGCCGAGTGACGGTGTGGCGGGACTCGACTTCGTCTCCGGTGCAGGGGGTGGCAGCGCGGCGCGCCGGGCTCGCTCGCGTCGATAGCTGATCTCGTCCTTGATGACCTCAAAAATGTAGCCGAGCATGGTGATCCGTTCCTTGTGATGAAGCCGCCGTTGTACGAGGCGATGGCGTTCCGGATTAGCCGGAGATTTTGGTCAGACCCAGGCGCTTGGTCGCGTATTCGCTCAACGGCGGCATCACGGGTGTCTCCAGCACTTGCTTGGCCGGTCCGCTGTACTCGTAATGCGCGGCCTTGACCTTGTAATCCCCCGCCGTGCCCGACTCGATACCGCACTGTTCCAGGCTGAAGTAGCTGCCCCCGCCATTGAGGAGGATTTTCTTCTTGGCCGTGATGCGGATTTCATCCTCGGTGCTGGTGATGTCCAGCCCATGGCGGGCGAACAATTCCAATTTGTCGTTCTGCGCCTGAATCTGCACCGGCCCCTGATTGGCAATCAGCTTGAGCCCCAGCTTGCGTACGAACAGGCTCAGGCCCTGGCCGACGCCGATGAACAGGCGCTTGACCACGCTGAGGTCGGCTTCGCCGCCGGCGTTGAGCATCAGGTTGTTTTGTGCGGCCAGTTGCAGGTGCTGGCCGCTGGTCAGGGCGATGCCTTGCGGGGCGCTGAGCAGCAGCACTGAAGACTTCAACTCTTCCAGATCTTCGCGCAGCAGTTGCAGTTGCGCGCTTACGTCCGCCGGCTCGGCGCCGGCGGCCTGGGCGTCGACCGAGAGTTTTTGCAGTTGTTCGCCGGCTTGTTGCAGGCGGTCCACGGCGGCGCTCATGTCCAGCACTTGGCCTTGCGCCTTGGGTTGGCCGTCGGCACTGATGAACAGCCCCTTGCCCGCGCGTAGCGCCCCCCAATCATCCGTGCGCAGCTCAAAGCCTTCCCCGCGCTTCTGCTTCTCGGCATTCACCAGATGCCCCAGGTTGAGCTGGCTCTTGCCGCCGTATTCGGTGCTGAGTTTGACGTGCTCCTGCCCCCGCTCGTCTTCCATGCGCAGCTTGTTGTTGGCCGGGGTGCGCAGCACGTTGCGGGTGTAGTCGCGCTTGGCCAGGGTGACGTGGTCCGGGTGTTCGCTGTCGTGCAGGGCGTGGGCGATGTACGGGCGGTCGGGGTCGCCCTGTTCGAAGGCGATGGCGACTTCGGTGCCGCAGATGAGGGGCAGGTGCAGGCCGTGGGTGTCGCCGGCGTAGGGCCGGGCCAGACGCAGCCACAGGCTTTCCTGGCCGAGTTTCCAGCTGTCGCGGTCGAACAGGAAGTTGACCTTGTAGCGGCCTTCCTTGTCGATCTCGGCGTATTTGTCGTGGGCTTGGCCGCTGGTGACCCGGGCCGGGACGGTGCCGGCGATTTGCGGTTTGGCCACGAGTGGCGGGCGAAAGCACAGGTATTCCGAGTAAGGCATGGCTTCGAAATCGCATTCGAAGCTGGCATCGCGGGCGGCGCGGGTCCGCACGCCGATGATCGTGCAACGCGGGCTGAAGGCCTGGGGCGCGCCGTCGCTGATGGTCAGCACCTGGCCCGGCGCCAGAGTGGCGCTGCTGCTGGTGCCGCTCATGAGGGTCTGCCGGTTGAGGTAGCGCTCGTGGGCCAGACGGGCATAAAAGTAGCCGTTGTCAGCGGGCAGCTCGTGATAGAACTGGTAGCGGTCGCCGAGCTCGCGGTAGGGTTCGGCGTAGTGGTAGGCCTCGCCGTAGGTGGTCGTGGCGCCGCGGGTCTGGTCGACATCGGCGTCGAGGTAGGCTCGGGCGTCGCGATGCTGGTAGGCGCGGACGCTGACGTGTTTTTCCACCACCTGGTGGCGGGTCTTGAGCGCCCACACGCCGTCTTCGCTGCTGCTCAGGCCGGCCGGCGGGCGCAACGGCAGCTCGACGTCGAACTGGTAGCCGCGCTGGCCGTCGCAGAAATTCACCACGTCGATCCTCAAGCGTTCATGGCTGGTGAAGCGGTACCAGATGCCGACCTCGGCCAGCAGCCGGCTGATGAACGCCAGATCGCTTTCGCCATACTGCATGACCTGTTCGCGCCGGGGGTATTCGCGGGTCAGGTCGAAGACGAAGTCCTGATACGCAAACTGGTGGCGGCTGCGCAGGACGTGCTCGACGATCTCCGGCACCGACTGGTGCTGGTAGATGCGGTATTGGCGGCCGCGCTCGAGCAGGGCCAGGCGTGGTTGCAGGGTGACTTCATAACGCGCTTCGTCGCGGGAGCCGGAGAGGCGTTGCAAGGCGGTGATCACGCCGTGCAGGGTGCGCAGCGGTGTGATTACAGGGATGGGCAGGCCTTTGATCACCGGTGGCTGTTTGGCGGCGTACAGGCTGAAACGGGCTTGCTTGCCAAGCAGTTGTTCCGGGGCGAGGTCCTGCTCGGTGCTGGTGAATTCGATGTGGTAGCTGAAGGGTTGGCTCAGGTGCTCCTGGCCGTCAAAGGCGAGGACGTCGAGGTGGGTCTCGAGCTCGTCGACCCAGAGTTTGTGGCGGCTGTGGTCGAAGAAGACGGGCGGAACGGTGTTCAAGTATGGGCCTCCCTGGGCGTTCGGGGAGGCTTCATTTCCATCCCCGTTCAAGCGCTCGACAGCTTTCTGGAAGCGGACAGGCGTTGAAATAGGAGGCTTCCGAAATGCGTGTAGGACGCGTCCGTGATGTTGGACTATCGGATCTTCAGGACCTGTAGGAATCTATGTGTGAGCGGGCTTGCTCGCGAAGGCGGCGTGTGAGTTTCACCTCAATCCGACTTTATACAAGGCACCATCCTCTTCATCGGTCAGCACATACACATACCCGTCCGGCCCTTGTCGCACATCACGAATGCGCTTTTTCAGCTCCCCGAGCAGACGCTCCTCGTGCACCACCTTGTCGCCATTGAACTCCAGGCGAATCAGTTCCTGGCTGGCCAACGCGCCGATAAACACGTTGCCCTGCCAGGCCTTGAAGCGGTCGGCATCGTAAAACGCCATGCCACTCAGGCCCGGGGACTTTTCCCAGACATGGTTCGGGGAAACTGTGCCTTCGACGGTATCGCCCCTGGCTTCGGGAATCGGTAGACCGGAGTAGTTGATGCCATGGGTCGCCAGCGGCCAGCCGTAATTCCTGCCACGCTCGATGATGTTGATTTCATCGCCGCCCCGAGGGCCGTGTTCGTTTTCCCACAGCGTGCCGTTCCATGGATTGAGTGCCGCGCCTTGCGGGTTACGCTGTCCGTAGGACCAGATTTCCGGACGCACGTTGGCCTGGCCGACAAAGGGGTTGTCCTTGGGTACCGTGCCGTCCGGGTAGATTCGCACCACTTTGCCTTGCAGCTTGTCGAGGTCCTGGGCGGTCGGGCGGTCATTGTTTTCCCCCAGGGTCACGAACAGATAGCCGTCGCGATCGAACACCAGCCGCGAGCCAAAATGGTTGCCGACCGAGAGTTTGGGTTCCTGACGCAGGATCACCTGGAAATCCTTGAGCGCCGTCATATCTTCGGAGAGCCGGCCGCGGCCCACCGCAGTACCGGCCTTGTTACCTTCGCCACCCCCTTCGGCATAGGACAGGTAGACCATCCGGTCCTGCTTGAAGTCCGGTGACAACGCCACGTCCAGCAAGCCGCCCTGCCCCTTGGCCCAGACCGTTGGTACGCCATTGAGCGGTGCCGACAGCTTGCCGTCGGCAGTGACCAGCCGCAGGTTGCCCGGGCGTTCGGTTACCAGCATGCTTTTACCATCCGGCAAGAACGCCAGCGCCCAGGGGTGCTCCAGCCCCGTCACGACAGGGGTGGCCTCAAGGGTGCCTTCTTCGCTTTTCATCGTCTGGGTGGGCGCGGCAAGCACAGTGCAAGTGACGGTGATCAATGCGCCGGCACAGAGGGGTGCCAACAGGTTTTTGCGCAACATGCACGATTCCTTTTCTGATCAACATGAGGTCTGCTGAAAAACAGCGGGCAGACGACCTGACTGCCACTCAAGGGATGTTGTTACCGATGTCTCGTGGGGGTGGATTGGCAATGAATTTCGGCGGGTTGGCAGGAACGCTCCGCTCGGGATAGCGATTACCGATGCCGCCGTTGTCCAGCGTCGGCGAGCGCTGGATCGGAACGGTATTCGGTCCGCGTATAGCCGGGGCACTGGGTTGAGTGCCTTGCATGCTGTTGGGATTGGCCCGCTGAACCGGACTGTTGTAAGGGTTGTTGGTGCGGCCTGGCAGGTTCTGGGCCAATTGCAACGAAGCAGAGGCATCGGCCTGTGCCTGGGGGCCCAGAATGGCACTCAAGGCTAGCGCAATGGCGCCAAACACGTATCGGTTCATGGGGTGCCTCTCTACGTCGCGTGGATAAGGACTTCGATACCACGCTACGCCCGGGGTTCGGATTTGTTAACAAAAACCTCCCCGGGAAGATGTAACAGAACACCTCTCAGATCAGAATGAAGACTGCCAGCAATCCGGCAAAGATCGTCCATTTTTCGAGGTAGTAAAGCGTGCGGTTACGCTTTTTCAGTTGCTTGCCGCGCAGGCGAACCTTGTAGATCCTGCCGAACAGTCGGTTGAGCCCTCCGGTCCTGTCGCCCGCCTCGTTCGGCGCGCCAGCCGCCGACATGACATTGCGACTGAACCAGCGATTGAATGCCGCTGCCCACCGATACTTCATCGGCCTCTCGACGTCGCAGAACAAAATGATGCGATTGTGCGGCGTGGTGTTTTCCGCGTAATGAATGTAGGTCTCATCGAACATCACCACTTCGCCATCGCGCCAGTGGTAGTTCTGGCCATCGACATTGATGTAGCAACCGTCGGCGTTGGGTGTATCCAGGCCCAGGTGATAACGGTACGAACCGGCATACGGATCGCGGTGGCGCACCAGTCTGGAGCCCGGCGGCAATTCGGCGAACATCGCCGCCTTGATCGAGTCAATACCCTGCAACAGCTCGGTGGTGCGCGGGCAGAGCTTCATGGCCGAGGGGTGGCTGTCGCCATACCACTTGAGATAGAAGCGCTTCCAACCGGTCTTGAAAAACGAGTTGAAACCGACGTCGTCGTATTGGTTCGAACGCTTGATCTCGCCGGCGTGAAGCAAATTCTGGCCTTCGGCACGAATTTCTTCCCAGTGTGCCTGCAACGGACGCAGGTCGGGGAAGTCGGCCGGGTCGAGATACGGCTTGTTGGGGATTTTCGAGAACAGATAAAGAAAGCAGTTTATCGGCGCCAGAAACGTCGAGTGATCACTCAACTGGCGACCCAGCTTATGGCGCACTTGACCACGCAGATGGACATACGCAATGGAGACAACGTAGATAACGGCAATGATCAGTTTCACGGAAATCGTCACACATCAGAAGTAAACAAACTGCACCCTTTACCGGCATCCCGGTCTCCCGGTCTTGTGCAGCGGCTGAATACGAAACAGAGGCCCTGTGATGCCATCGAACCATACCGATGGTCGGCATCCGGCCGATAGATGGCATTTTAGCCACAGTTTGTAACCAATAGTTAACCTGCAACGGCGAAAATGTCGCCGCAAAAATCCGCCAAAGCGTTGCACAGGCCTCAACGCCCTATCGTTTAAAGAGCCAGACCAGTACAATCGCCGCCAAACTTTACGCGTCCCCAGGTTGAGAGCGGGAAACCTCCCCCTTTCAGCGCACGTTGACTCGGGCCAGGCGCGCCACATGCTGCTGTCCACTTAATGCCAGATGGATCTTCCACTGCCGATCGGGATGAATGTCCCGGGGTCCGGACAGTGGAAACGGGTACTGAACCGGTACTGCCGCAACCCTAGCTACTCTGAATGCTTCGCAGGAAAAACCTTTGATTTCTACAGCTAACATCACGATGCAGTTCGGCGCCAAGCCGCTCTTCGAAAACGTTTCGGTCAAGTTCAACGGTGGCAACCGTTACGGCCTGATCGGCGCCAACGGTTGCGGCAAGTCGACCTTCATGAAGATTCTCGGCGGTGACCTCGAGCCGTCCGGCGGCCAGGTCATGCTGGAGCCGAACGTGCGCCTGGGTAAATTGCGCCAGGACCAGTTCGCCTACGAAGAATTCACCGTGATCGACACCGTGATCATGGGTCACGAAGAGCTGTGGAAGGTCAAGGCCGAGCGCGACCGTATCTATTCGCTGCCGGAAATGAGTGAAGAAGACGGCATGGCCGTGGCCGAGCTGGAAACCGAATTCGCCGAAATGGACGGCTACACCGCCGAATCCCGCGCCGGTGAGCTGCTGCTGGGCCTGGGTATTCCACTGGAACAGCATTTCGGTCCGATGTCCGAAGTGGCTCCGGGCTGGAAACTGCGGGTGTTGCTGGCTCAGGCACTGTTCTCCGATCCGGAAGTGCTGTTGCTCGACGAACCAACCAACCACCTGGACATCAACACCATTCGCTGGCTGGAATCGATTCTCACGGTGCGTAACAGCACCATGATCATCATTTCCCACGACCGTCACTTCCTCAACAGCGTCTGCACCCACATGGCCGACCTGGACTACGGTGAGCTGCGCCTGTTCCCGGGCAACTACGACGAGTACATGACCGCGGCGACCCAGTCCCGCGAGCAATTGCTTTCGGACAACGCCAAGAAGAAAGCCCAGATTGCCGAACTGCAAACGTTCGTCAGCCGCTTCTCGGCCAACGCCTCGAAAGCCAAGCAGGCCACCTCCCGCGCCAAGCAGATCGACAAGATCCAGCTGGCCGAAGTCAAGCCATCGAGCCGCGTGAGCCCGTTCATCCGCTTCGAACAGACCAAGAAACTGCACCGCCAGGCCGTGACCATCGAGCAGATGTCCAAGGGCTTCGACGGCAAGACCCTGTTCAAGAACTTCAGCTTCACCGTCGAGGCCGGCGAGCGCGTAGCGATCATCGGCCCGAACGGTATCGGCAAGACCACCCTGCTGCGCACCCTGATGGGCGAGCTGACCCCGGACGCCGGCTCCGTGAAGTGGACCGAAAGCGCGGAGCTGGGCTACTACGCTCAGGACCACGCCCATGACTTCGAAGACGACGTCAGCCTGTTCGACTGGATGGGCCAGTGGACTCAGGGCGAGCAGATCATTCGCGGCACACTGGGTCGCATGCTGTTCTCCAACGACGAGATCCTCAAGTCGGTCAAGGTCATCTCCGGTGGTGAGCAAGGCCGCATGCTGTTCGGCAAGCTGATCCTGCAAAAGCCGAACGTACTGGTAATGGACGAACCGACCAACCACCTGGACATGGAATCGATCGAGGCGCTGAACCTGGCGCTGGAAAACTATCCGGGCACGCTGATCTTCGTCAGCCACGACCGTGAGTTCGTATCGTCCCTGGCCACCCGCATCATCGAGTTGAGCCCTAATGGCGTGACCGACTTCAGCGGCACCTACGACGACTACCTGCGCAGCCAGGGTGTGGTGTTCTAAAAACACCTCGCTGCACTTGCACTTGTAGGAGCGAGCTTGCTCGCGAAAAACGTCTGGATAACGCGTGCATTCAGGTTGCACGCGTTATCGTTGTCGTCCATCGCGAGCAAGCTCGCTCCTACAGTCAGGTTAACTGCAAAAATTAGTTAGCCTGCTTTCTTTTATCGCAACGCCGCGCCATCATGCAGCTCTCCCACCGCCGCCCGCGAACGAGCCCTCATGTCTGTGCAGCAAGCTGCTCCGCAAAGCTCCATTGCGATCACCCTGCAGATCGTCTCCATCGTTTTCTATACCTTCATTGCCTTCCTCTGCATCGGTTTGCCGATTGCGGTATTGCCGGGTTATGTCCACGAACAACTCGGATTCAGCGCCATCGTGGCCGGGCTGACCATCGGCTCACAATACCTCGCTACCCTGCTCAGCCGGCCCATGGCCGGGCGGATGTCCGACAGCGTCGGCACCAAGCGCGCAATCATCTATGGCTTGTCCGGCATCGTGCTCAGTGGCGTGTTGACCTTGCTGTCGACTCTGTTGCAAGGCTTTCCCTTGCTCAGTCTGCTGATCTTGATCGCCGGGCGCCTGTTGCTGGGGATCGCCCAAGGGTTGATCGGTGTCGGCACCATCAGTTGGTGCATGGGCCAGGTGGGCGCTGAGCATACCGCGCGGTCGATCTCCTGGAACGGCATTGCGTCCTATGGTGCGATTGCCATCGGTGCACCGCTGGGCGTGGTAATGGTGCAACAACTCGGTTTCACCAGCCTCGGCATCGCCCTGTCGCTGCTGGCCCTGGCCGCACTGCTGCTGATTCGCAACAAGCCCTCGGTGCCCGTGGTGCGCGGTGAGCGTCTGCCGTTCTGGGCGGTGTTCGGGCGCATTGCGCCGTTTGGCGCGAGCCTGAGCCTGGCGTCCATTGGCTACGGCACCCTGACGACCTTTATCACCTTGTATTACGTCAATCGCGGCTGGACCGGCGCAGCTTACTGCCTGACCGTGTTCGGGGTGTGTTTCATTCTGTCGCGGCTGCTGTTCATTTCCGCCATCAGCCGTTTCGGCGGGTTCACGTCCGCCATTGCCTGCATGTGCATCGAGACGGTTGGCCTGGTGCTGCTGTGGCTGGCTCCTTCGACCGGGTATGCGCTCATTGGCGCCGGCCTGACCGGATTCGGCCTGTCCCTGGTGTACCCGGCACTGGGTGTCGAGGCCATCAAGCAGGTACCTGACTCCAGTCGGGGCGCGGGCTTGAGTGCTTATGCGGTGTTTTTCGACCTGGCGCTGGCCATCGCCGGCCCGTTGATGGGCGCAGTGGCGCTGAACCTGGGTTATGCGTGGATTTTCTTCAGTGCGGCGTTGTTGTCGGTGACGGGTTTGGGACTGACTTTATTGCTGGCACGTAAATCGGCGAGCGCATCGCACTAGAAACAGCCCAAAAAGAAACAACAACTAATGCATTTCAATTTAAAACAAACATGAAACACCCCGAACATATCAATTCAAAGTGCTATCGTTGTTTTAATTATTGATGGAGGCAGAATCACATGCGCTGAACTCACCTAGATTATAAATACAGGAAATTGATATGCGTCTATTACCGCTGACCCTGCTCGTTCCGCCCTTGCTGATTTCACTTTACTCCAATGCAAATGCACAAGACTCCGCTCAGCAGATCTGCCATAACGGTGTCTGCTATGATCTCGGCGAGATCGGCGATGAGTGCTGCCCGTTCAGTGTTGAGCAACTGAGGAGTAGTGCCCAACGCCCGGAAAGTCAGAAACCATATCCATAGTGAGTGCCTGCTATGTGCGGGCACTTTCCAGTGTTTTAAAAAATCAGTGACATCATTTATCAAACCGGTCCGCGAACCATCTTTCCGAACTCAACATGGGAAAATGTTTTTTCAAAAAGTCATTGAACCCTGCGATCGCCGATCACAAGTTTACTGATCGGCGGTCTGCATCCCGGCCCGGGTCGCCCTGCCCAGAGTCCGTGAGAAGAAGCTTCCGGCTTCAGAGATCAGATTGCGGTGAATGTCTTGCCGATCGACGCCATCGGCATCGGTGCACAGCGCCGGCATGATCACGATCTGCTCGTCATTGCACGGAGCCATGAAGACGAAGTGCCCTGCTCCAGCCAGTAGCTTGAAGTCAGGCGCCGTCGGCAGTTTGCGCGCCAGTGCTGCGGCGTTCTTGTCGACAGCCACCAGCTTGTCGCCATCGCCGCTGTAAAGCAGCACCGGCACATGCACATCGGCCAGGGTGTGGCGGCCGAATTTCAGGCTCAGCGGCGCCATCAGCATCAAGGCGTGGACGCGAGGATCAGCCACCGGTTGCAGGTCGTCGCGGTCGACAATCAATTCACCCCGGGTGTTACAGGCGTCGCGATCATCGGGACGTTCCTGGCAGTAACGGCGCAGGCGATCGAGGTCCGGGGTCGCGCCGGACAGGATCAATGCGGTCTCGCCACCGGCCGAATAGCCAATGACGCCCACCTGATCGGCATTGACGAACGGCGACAGCATACGGTCGCCCAGGGTAGCGGTTATGGCTTCGGAAATCTGGATCGGCCGGCCATACAGGTTACTCAAAGTACCGAGGCGGCTGTGGTCCCTGGAGTTGTCACCGGGATGGATCACCGCCACCACGACAAAGCCTTTACGCGCCAGTGATGTGGCGAGATCGTGCAGAGCCAGCGGGGTGCCGGTATTACCGTGGGACAGCATCAGCATCGGGAACCGGCCAATGGCGACTTTGCTGTCTTCCCCGGCTTCGACGGTGTAACCCTCTAGCTTGCTGGTGTGCTCCCAGTCACTGGAAGGATAGAAGGCGATGGCGCGCATCGGCTGCAGGTCCAACGGATCGAGAAAAGTCATCTCATGGAAGCCGACGCTCCAGTGAGGATGCGGTGCAGGTGCTGCGTGCACTGTATTCAGGCTGCTGAGCAGGCAAATCAGTAAAGTTGCACAAAGTCGCATCATGGGATGCCCCACCTTGTTACCGGACTTGAGACGTGAACCCTTGACTGCATAAGTCGAGCCACAATCTGAAACGACCAGAAACAAAAAACTCCGTAACTGGTACTTGCGTAACCAGAATACAGAGTTTTTTTGGGTGTTACCTGAACGGTTGCGTTCTTTACGCAAGCCTTACGCAGCGGCGAACAGCTGCTCGCTGATTTGCGTGTGAGCAGCGCTCATGGCTTTGTTGCGAACGTCGTCACCGTAGGCCAGGCCTTCGGCGCGGACGATTTCGATGTCAGTGATACCGATGAAACCGAACAGCAACTTCAAATATTCTTCGTGGGCAACACCGGTCGCCTGACCGGCGTGAATGCCGCCGGAAGTCGAGACGATCACGACTTTCTTGCCACCGCACAGGCCTTCAGGGCCGGCTTCGGTGTAACGGAAGGTCTGACCGGCAACGGCGATGCGGTCGATCCAGGCCTTCAGTTGAGTCGGGATGGTGAAGTTGTACATCGGCGCGGCAATCACCACGGCATCGGCGGCGAGGAATTCGGCCAGGGTCGAGGCGCTCAGTTCGGCTTCGTGCTGTTGTGCGGCATTACGCAGTTCAGCGGTGGTGCCGGCGGCGACCAGAGTGTTGGCCGAGAAGTGGCTGATCGCGTCGGCGGCCAGGTCGCGGTAAGTCACCACGGCGGTTGGCTCGGCGGTTTGCCAGGCTTTAACGACTTCGCCGCTCAACTGACGGGAAGCCGAGTTGTCGCCAAGAATGCTCGAATCGATATGCAGCAGTTTCATGTGGGATCTCCAAGTGAGGATCGCCCACAAGGGCGATCTGATGGGACTAATCCTACATACGAAACCAATAGCTGATTAGACGGCAATAATGCGATAGTTCGTCTCACAGATAGAACAATCAGGCTCACATCATGCAAGACCTCAACGACCTGTATTACTTCGCCAAAGTCGTGGAAGCCGGGGGATTCGCGGCAGCCGGACGATTGCTGGGCATCCCCAAGTCACGACTGTCACGGCGCATCGCCGAACTGGAAGAACGCCTTGGCGCGCGCTTGCTGCAACGCACCACTCGACAGCTGAAGCTGACCGCCGTGGGTGAACGCTACCTCAGGCACTGCCAGGCAATGCTGCTGGAGGCGGAAATGGCCGACGAGGCCGTGGCCAGCATGTCCAGCGAGCCCCGCGGGCGTTTACGGGTGTCCTGCCCGGTCGGGCTGGCCCACGAAATATTGCCGGGGGTGATCAGCGACTTTCTGGAACGGTTTCCACAAGTCCAGCTGGAGGTCATGCTGCTCAACCGGCGGGTTGACCTGGTGAACGAAGGCATTGACGTTGCCCTGCGTGTGCGGGAACCGGGCGACGAAGACCCGCTGCTGGTCACCCGCCGGCTGCGTCAGGCGCAGATGCTGATGGTCGCCAGTCCCGGTTTTCTCGTCGGACGTGAGATCAACCATCCCGAGGATCTGAAAAGCCTGCCGGTGCTCGGCGCACTGGAAGCCGACCGCATGGTGCACATCCGCATGCTGGATCAAAAAGGCAAAAGTTGTGAACTCGCGCTCGAGGCCCGGCTGGGCATTGATGACTTTATCGTGCGCAAGGCCAGTACCCTCTCCGGCCAGGGCTTTACCATGCTGCCCATGATGTATTGCGAGCAGGAACTGGAAAACGGCTCACTGGTGCAGTTGTTGCCCGACTGGTCGTTGCCCGGTGGCTGGCTGCAAGCGGTCTATCCTCATCGACGCGGGGTGATGCCGGCGGTACGCGCCTGGATTGATCATCTGGTTGAATCTTTCAATGCCTGTGGGGAACGATTGTTATGAAGGCTGGACGGATGAGCGAAGAGGATGTCGCGCAATTTTGCCTCGCCCTGCCTGGAGCGCGGGAAGACTACAAATGGGGTGGTGTACGGGTGTTTTCGATTGCCGGGAACAAGATGTTCGCCTTGCAGGGCCTGCGGGGTGACTCCCTGGCCTTCAAGGTCGACAAGGATGTGTTTCTTGGTCATTGCGACCGCCCGGGGATTCACCCGGCGCCTTATCTGGCGCGTGCCCAGTGGATCATCATGGAAACGCCCTACCCGCTCGGTAACGAAGAACTACAGGAATTGCTGCAGCGTTCCCACCAATTGGTGGTGAGCAGACTGCCAAAGCGCACTCAAGTCGGACTCCTGCTGTAGGGCCTTCGTTATTGGAGCAAGGCGAACACGTGTGCGCCAAGGAACAGGTGATCGATCCAGAACACCTGGTGCAGTAGCACGATGATCCAGAACACCAACTGGAACGAGACTTTGCGCGTTTTGTGCCGAAACACCTGCTGGGCCAGCAATGCGCCGGGCCAGCCTGCGGCAAACTCCAGCGCATGCAGGACATTTTCCGGCGTGCGCCATTGATCGGCGCGGGCCTTGCGCTTGTCGCTCCAGTACAGGAAAAACGTCACGACGCTGACGATGCCGTAGGCCGCCAGGGGAATCAGCGACTCTCCATGCAGCCATGACGACAGCGATCCCGACAGCGGCAACGCACACAGGATCGCAAACACCAGCCATTTCAACCGTGAATGACGGATCTGTCCCCCGGACTGGCGTCCGGGGTTATTGCGCGAGCGTGAGTCACTCACGGCTTGGCCGCGCTCCAGTCAACCCAGCCGAATTGCCAGGTCGCCAGAATAAACAGGCCAAACACGATGCGATACCAGGCAAACGCCGCGTAGCTGTGGTTGGCGATGAACTTGAGCAACCCGCGAACCGCAATCATCGCGAAGACGAAGGCCGTGACGAAGCCGACTGCGAATACCGGGAAATCCGCCGGGACAAACAGGTGACGGTACTTATAGCCCGAATACACCGCTGCGCCGACCATGGTTGGCATCGCCAGGAAGAACGAAAACTCGGTAGCGGTCTTGCGCGACAGACCAAACAGTAACCCGCCGATGATCGTCGAGCCCGAACGCGAAGTGCCCGGGATCATCGCCAGGCATTGGGCGAAGCCGACTTTCAGGGCATCTTTCCAGGTGATGTCATCCACCGATTCGGCATGTACTTCATGTTGACGGCGCTCGGCCCACAACATGATGACCCCGCCCACGACCAGCGCCGTTGCCACGGTGATGGGATTGAACAGGTATTTGTGGATAAGGTCGGCGAAGATGACGCCCAACACTACCGCCGGCAAGAACGCGATCAACAGGTTCGCGGTAAACCGCCGCGCACTCGGCTGGGTCGGCAGGCCGATAACCACGTCAAGGATCTTGCGTCGAAATTCCCACACCACCGCCAGGATGGCACCCAGCTGAATAATGATGTTGAACGCCATCGCCCGTTCGCCCCCGAAGCCGAGCAAGTCGGCGACGATGATCTGGTGGCCGGTACTGGAAATGGGCAGGAATTCGGTCAGCCCTTCTACAACCCCAAGAATCAATGCCTGAAAGGCGGTCCAAAGATCCATCAATCCCCCAAAAGGCTATGCGCGCCGGCATGCCCCGTTAGTATTTTTCAAAAGCTTTCATTGCGATCAGCGTACTGAAGCCCCACGCATCAAGGATCACCACAGCACTGTAAAAATCCTGTGAAAAAACACCCTGAATCAGGTTTACCCGTGCGGGGCCGGAATCCTAGCAGACAAGTCCGGGCGGCGCTCGTACAGGCTCATGCGACATGGCGTGGCTGGATGCTGGCAATGGTTTATGACAGGAACAAGAATCCGCGGCGATCGGAGCCGATGAAACCGGCAGGCCATGGCATATTTCAGGACCGTTTCACGTTCCAGTGGCGTATGCCCTTCGCCACGAGATTGCGCACGCCAATCCGGTTACAATCGGCCCCCTCTTCGATTTCCCCAAGGAACCTCCATGTCCGGGCTTGAACTGTTTGCCGCCGCCCTCGGTGTGATTGCCGTCTGGCTGACGGTCAAACAGAACCCCTGGTGCTGGCCCATCGGCCTGGTCATGGTGCTGTTATATAGCTGGGTCTTTTTCGAGGTGAAGCTGTATTCGGACATGCTGCTGCAAGTCGTCTATGCCGCCTTGCAGCTTTACGGCTGGTGGCAGTGGACACGGGTTGGTGAAACGACACATGGCCGCGAAGTCAGTCGGCTCGATGGCCGGTCCGTGGCGGTGAGCCTCGCCATTGGCGCACTCGGCAGCCTGTTGCTGGGAGCGGCCATGGTCCATTGGACCGACGCAGCGCAACCCTGGCTCG
Organism: Pseudomonas sp. WT-JTC; assembly: GCF_056711565.1. Taxonomy (NCBI): domain Bacteria; kingdom Pseudomonadati; phylum Pseudomonadota; class Gammaproteobacteria; order Pseudomonadales; family Pseudomonadaceae; genus Pseudomonas; species Pseudomonas sp. WT-JTC. The sequence continues at coordinate 3,050,333 of NZ_CM160042.1, read as the reverse complement.
ATGCGGCGCTGACCGGATTCAGCCTGGTGGCGCAGGTCTGGATGGCGCAAAAACGTGTCCAGTGCTGGCCGCTGTGGATCGCCCTGGATGTGATTTTCGTCGGGTTGTTCATCTATAAAGGCCTGTACCTGACCGCCACGCTGTACGGGTTGTTCACCGTTATCGCCGTGCAGGGCTGGCGCGAATGGCGCGCCGATCCGGCTTTGCGCGCATGAAGGTCCTGGTACTCACAGGCCCCGAATCCAGCGGTAAAAGCTGGCTGGCGGCCGAGTTGCAACAGCGTTTCGGCGGGATTCTGGTTGACGAGTATGTGCGCTGGTTCATCGAGCAGAATCCACGGGACACCACGCTGGCGGACATTACGCCCATCGCCCGCGGTCAGCTGGCATGGGAAGACCAAGCGCGGGCGCAACAACCGTCCTTGCTCATCCTCGACACGCACCTGCTGAGCAATATCCTCTGGAGCCAAACCCTGTTTGGCGATTGCCCCGCCTGGATTGAACAAGCGCTTCTGGCCCGGCATTACGACTTGCACCTGCTGCTGTCGCCGGAACACGTCAAATGGACTGACGACGGTCAGCGTTGTCAGCCCCGATTGAGTGAGCGCCAGGCTTTTTTCGACCAGACCCTCGCCTGGCTTGAGCACCACGCACAACCGGTTCAAGTACTGCACGGAGATTGGGCAGAACGCCGACGCCATGCACTGGAGGCCGTGACCCGATTGCTCGACGCCTGACCGGCATTTGGGGGGACTTCCCCACTCCCCCCACCCTGTTTTGGGAAAAAATGTCCGGTCCTGAAACACCCTCCCTGTCTCAAACAGCCCATTTGAACGCCCTTCATCGTTTGGCCAGCGGATTTGTTAAGGGATTGATACAGAATCACTGAAACCCTCGCTCCAGAGGGCAATGCTATTCACTCAGGGACTCTGTAGGAGCGAGCTGGCTCGCGATGGTCTCAAGGACGCTGCGTTTAGTCAGTTAACACGCGGCATCGTTAACGACCATCGCGAGCAAGCTCGCTCCTACAGGGGGTCATCAGAGCGGTGCATCCGCATTTGCGGGCTGCCCGCGACGGGCGCTGTCTCACCGATGAAACATCCCCGACAAAGTGTTTTTTGACAAACTCCGTAAGCCGTTGAATCAATGCCATATTCAAAAACCGGCACAGGTTTCGCTCTCTTTCTTCCATGGCTGACAAGGGCCAGCCAGGAAAGAAGGAATGACCACTGTGGGGATTCTCAAAAAAAGAGGCTTGACCTGCCTACTGCTGATCGGAAGTGTTGCCAGTACTGTTCTCAGTTTGAACGTACAAGCCGAAGGCAACGGTGTCATCGTGCTCGATCGTACCATTCACACAACGCCCATCGGTCGCAGTGGCGGCAGGGATCCGACCCCGAACACCGTCAATGCCAACCCGTCGGCCCGCGTCACCGGCGAACTCAGTGACGCCGACATTGCCGGGGTCACCACCGGAACGGCCCTTCGCAACAGCAACGGGCAAAGCCTGGGTGGCATGCAAGGTTTCAACGTCGTCACCAACCCCAACGGTTTGCCTGGCATGTCTGTCGGCCAAGGGGGTGGCAGTGGCGGCGCTATTTCCGGAACCATCAATCGTGCCATGAGCAGCGGCCTCGGCTCACTGGGCAGAATGGCGGGAGGCCAATGAGATGAGTCGTTCCCTCCTGTTACTTGCCCTGCTCGGATGCACCGGCGTGATGGCCGACTCGGGCGTCCGTTCAATGAACAACGCCTCCATCCAGGATTCCGGCACTAAATACCGAGGCAACTTCAGCGTCAACCAGGCGGCGGGTGATCAACAGCAGCAGGCCAACGTCCGCGCGATCGCCATTGGTACCGAAGCCGGTGCGACCACCAGTGTCCAGCAGAAAATCACCACGCCCGCCAATCCGTCGATGGATGCGACGGCCACTATCGGCGGCACCGCCTTCAGCAATGGCAGCGGCGTGCTGGGCGTCAACCAGGGCGCCGGGGCGAACAGCCAGATGGTCAACGCCCTGCGCATCAGCATCGGCGCCGCACCGCAAGCCATCGACGACAGTGCTCTTTCTCAACAGAACGTGGCGTTGCTACCGAACTCGGGAGCAACTGGCACCCCAAACGGCAGTCGCCAGGTCGTGACAAGCGACCAGGCCTTCACCGGCAGCCGGGGCGTGATCCAGGTGAACCAGAGTGCCGGGGTGGGGAACCGAATGGCTAACACCCTGAGTATCCGGGTCTCTGACTGACCCCGATACAGTGCGAATGGGGAAGTACCAACACTTGACCAACTAATGAGCACGGAGAATCACCATGAACCCGATAACTGCTCTCAAACCACTGGCTTTCGCCCTGGCAGCAGTGATGGCATTCGCAGCCCAGGCTGATCCCGTGCAGGGCAATGGACAGGGCAGCAACCAACCGCCTAATGGCCCATCGCTGGATCAGATTCTGCAGATTACCGCAGGCGCCGGGGCCGCCGTGCTGGACTCGCAGGAAAGCAGTGACAGCGGGGTAGTGAACCGGGGCACCAAAAACGACGCCAAAATCGATAACTCCCTGAACAACTCCAACGGCAACATGGGCGCCAACGTTGCAGCCGGTAACGGCAACCAGCAAGACAACGCCGCCGCCCTTGCCACGGCTGACGAAGCCTTCATCTTCGGCTCCGCCGTCACCGTCTCCAGCGCGACTCAGAAGAGCACCGGCAACACCGCCAGGAACCACTCCAACACCAACAACACAACGCTCAATAACTCTGGCAACAGCGGTTCCGGCAACATCGGCATCAACGTGACCACCGGCGACTTCAACCAACAGAAAAACAACCTGGCGATTGCCGTTTCCGGCGGCCGTGTAGCAGTAGCCGCGGCGGCGGCGAACCAAAGCACGTCCGGGCTGAAAGTCACCAACAACGCCAGGACTGATTTCGTACCCGTAGGTGTACTCGGTCTGTCCGGCATAACCACACAACAAGTGATGACGCCAGAAGGCTGGAGACCTCCTGTAACCAACAATGCTTCGATCACGGGCTCGATGAACAGCTTCTCCGGCAACGGCGGAGCCAACGTATCGTCCGGCGTCGGCAACCAGCAAAGCAACTCGCTGTCCATCGCCGCAGGCTGCAAATCATGCCCATAATCGCGACCGTCATGAAAGCCTCGGCGACGACGCTTTTCCTCGGTCTGGAGGCGTATCGTCCATGCGTAAGACGGCCCTTTTCGCCCTGCTCTGCCTGTCTGGCCTGACCCAGGCCGCACAGATGCCGGTTGCGGCCCTGCCGGGTGGCGTGCTGGTGTACAAGCACGTACAGAGTTTGCGCGAGCGCAAGTTCAGCGACATCGTCGAACAGAAAACCGATTTCAGCTGTGGCGCCGCCGCGCTGGCAACGATACTGCGCCAGGCCTATTGGCTCGACGTCGATGAGGAGCACATCATCAAAGGCATGCTGGTCTACGCCGACCAGGACCTTGTACGTACCCAGGGTTTTTCCATGCTGGACATGAAGCGCTACATAGAAAGCATCGGCATGCGCGCCCGAGGCTACAAAATCCCGCCTGAAAGACTCGATTCAGTGACGATTCCGGTGGTGGTACTGATGGAAATTCGCGGCTACAAGCACTTCGTGGTGTTGCAGCGGGCGGACAGGAACTGGGTCTATATCGGCGACCCGGTACTTGGTCACAAACGCTACTCCCATGATGACTTTGTCAAAGGCTGGAATGGCATTGTCTTCGCCATCGTCGGTCCCGGTTACGACAAGTCCAATGCGTTACGCAGCCCGCCGGAACCGCTGACAGCCAAGAACAAGATGGATAATTTCAACCCGGTCAAAGACGCTGAATTGATGGATTTTGGCTTCATACAGAGCGACTTCTTTTAATCGCCAACAAGATGATAGGGGGCAGGATGCTCCGGGAGCAGCAAATGAAAACCTCGTATTGGGTGGTCGCCGCCTGTCTGGCAGCGACCACATCAGGTTTTGCTGATGAATTCAGGCCCATCGAACTCAAGGACCAGGAACTGGCCGAGTTGCGTGGCCGGTATGTTATGCCGGGGCGGATCATCAGTTTCGGAGTCGTCATGAGCAGTACCTGGCGCAACGCCAGTGGTGATCTGATCGGGGCATCCTCCTCGATGCAACTCCAGGCCGAAACGGTCAAGCCCGAGTTCTATGTTTCGACCATCAAACAATCCGGTAAAGGCCGTTCGCACAACGAGGGTACCGGTAACGTGATGGGTGGCGCCGGACTCAACACCTCTCGGGGCATCACCCAGGTCACACGGGCCGCAGGCGATGGCAACAGCTCAAACAACAACATCGCCATCAACGTCAAAGAGGCCAGCACGGCCCCGGCACTGGTGCCGAGCCAGGGGCAGGCGCTGATAGCCGGTCAAACCATTACCGGCGGCAATGCCGCAGGCAGTGTCGCCGTGTCCGCGACGGGCGGCGGAGTTCAGATGGCCATTACTGCCAACAATAACCAGGGCTCAAGCCTGCAACAGGTCGCCCAAGGCGGGTTGCTGCAAAATACCCGGTTGCTGGGCAGCAGCAACGTGGTCGACAACATGACTCAACTTAACGTAGTGCTCAACAATAATGGCCCGAGTGCCAGTGTATTGGACTGCAACCTGAACCAACTCACTGCATTACGGACCCTGGGGTATTGAACTACGCTGAGTCTCGAGCATTGGGCACAAATGGACGGCTTATTTCATGTACCGATCAGTATCACTGCGTGCAGTTGCATGCTTGAGTGCTCTACTCCCCGCGGCGATGTTGCAGGCAGCACCTGACCCGGAAATGGAGGCTCTCAAACAAGAGCTTCTGGAGTTGAAGCAGCGATACGAAGTACAGCAAAAAGCCTTGGCGGTTCTCGAACAACGGGTCCGCCAGGTCGAAGACCAACCCGCTGCGCCCCCCCCTAAACGCCTGGCCAAGTCGCCAGCGGACCTCAAAGGCAATCCAAAAGTCGCCACCGGCACCGGCGCCGCGGCGGCTTCAGGGGGCGCCGCCGGGGGCAGCGGCAGCTCTTATGGACAATCGCTGGCCGATGACTCTCAACCGGCGCAAAGCGTTTCAAACCTGTATGACGAGGCCAGCGGATTCTTCGGCGGTGGCAAGTTCAGCTTCGAAACCGGAATAACCTACTCCCGATACGATACCCGCCAACTGATCCTCAACGGCTTTCTCGCCCTGGACTCGATCTTCCTGGGCTCCATCAACCTGGACCGGATCAAGGCCGACACCTGGACGCTTGACCTCACCGGCCGCTACAACTTCAACAATCGCTGGCAATTCGACCTGAACGTGCCGGTGGTCTACCGCCAATCCACGTACCAGTCCGGTGGCGGCAACAACGGCACCGCCAACGTCACGACCGAAGATACGGTCAAGGAAGACCCGACCATTGGTGACGTCAACTTCGGTATCGCCTACAAATTCCTCGACGAATCGGCCAGCACGCCGGATGCCGTGGTGACCTTGCGCGTCAAGGCACCAACCGGCAAAGACCCGTTCGGCATCAAGCTGATTCGGGCGGCCGATAACTCCAACCTGGCCGTACCTGAGTCCTTGCCTACCGGTAACGGCGTCTGGTCGATTACGCCGGGGATCTCTCTGGTCAAGACGTTCGATCCGGCAGTGCTGTTCGGCAGCCTGTCCTACACGCACAACCTGGAAGAGTCTTTCGACGACATCAGCTCCAACCCGGCGGTCAAGACACCGGGCAAAGTCCGCATTGGCGACAGTTTCCAGATCGGCGCCGGTATTGCGTTCGCCTTGAACGAAAAGATGAGTATGTCGTTCTCGGTCTCTGACCTGGTGCAACGCAAAAGCAAGCTCAAGGAAGATGGCGGGGATTGGCAATCGGTGGTGTCCAGCGATGCCAACGCCGGCTACTTCAACATCGGCATGACCATTGCGGCCACCGACAATCTGACCATCGTCCCCAACCTGTCCATCGGCATGACGGACGATGCCCCGGACTTCCAGTTCAGCCTGAAACTCCCTTACTACTTCTGACCCGAACAAAAAAACCGCTGCAATTGCAATCGCAACGGTTTTTTCAGGCTGCGGTTCAGCGAATCTGGTGCTTGTGCAACAAGCGATAGAAGGTCGGTCGCGACACACCCAATACTTTGGCGGCGACACTCAGGTTATCGCTGTGGCGATTCAATACATCACACAACGCCTGGCGTTCGGCCCGGGACTTGTATTCTTCGAGGGTCCCCATCGGCGCGGCGATTGTATGCTGGCTGATCAACCCCAGATCGCGGGCCTCGATCTGCCTGCCTTCGGCCAACACCAGTCCGCGACGAACGCGGTTGGCCAGTTCGCGAACATTGCCTGGCCAGTCGTGTTTGCCCATGGCAATCAATGCGTCTTCGCTGAAACTGCGCGGGCGGCGCCCGGTTTCATGGCTGTAGAGATGGGAGAAGTGGTTGGCCAGCGTCGCCAGGTCGCCATGGCGCTCGCGCAGCGGAACGGTTGCCACTTGCAGTACGTTCAAGCGGTAATACAAGTCTTCGCGAAAGCGCTTCTTCTCGATGGCGGCTTCAAGGTCGGTATGTGTTGCCGCCAGAACCCGAACATCCACCGGAATCAGCTGACTGCCACCCACCCGCTCGATGTGTTTTTCCTGGAGGAACCGCAACAGGTTGGCCTGCAACTCCAGTGGCAGGTCACCAATCTCGTCGAGAAACAGGGTGCCACCGTTGGCGGCTTCTATCCGTCCGACCTTGCGCTGGTGCGCGCCGGTGAATGCACCTTTCTCATGGCCAAACAGCTCGGACTGGATCAAATGTTCGGGAATCGCACCACAATTGATCGCAATGAAGGGTTTGTTGTGACGCTGGGACTGACGATGCAGGGTTCGTGCGACCAGTTCCTTGCCAGTGCCGCTTTCACCCCGAATCAACACCGGAGATTCGGTCGGAGCCAGTTTGCTCAACAGCTTTCGCAGCTCACGAATAGGCTTGCTGTCGCCCAGCAATTCGTGCTCGGGCTGGTCGACATAGACCGTGCCCTGCCCGCGCAAGCGCGCCATGCCAAACGCGCGCCCCAATGTTACCTGGACCCGGGACACATCGAATGGCAAGGTATGAAAGTCAAAAAACCATTCACAGACAAAGTCGCCGACATTTTGCAGTCGCAGCACTTCCTGATTGAGTACAGCTATCCACTCGGTGCCACTGCGGCTGATCAACGCTTTGACAGCTTCCGGGTGCTGTAGGTGAAAGGGCTGCAAGCGTAACAAACCCACGTCACAGGATCGGTCAGCGGCGTTCTCCAGCGTGCAGCTATCAACGTCCCAACCGATAGCCCGCAATCCGGGGATCAGACGATGGCAATCGTCGCAGGGGTCCACCACTAGTAAACGTCGTAAAGCAGGCGCATCGCTCATGACTGTTCCTTGGCGCCAAATTTAAGAAAATTTATTAAAAACAGTCGTTTGGCGGACCTGGCTGTAACATTAGCAAGAATTTGACAGGCCCTTGAACTGTTTGACTATAGCGTTGTCATAAAACCGGTTATAAGAAGCACTTTTGATAGTTACCTAACGACTCTTTCCTTTCATTCAGCTTTCAATGTCAGGCTCATACTTGAGTATATGAAATAAAGTGGAAAATTCTTTTGATTGTGTGTGACCCAACCCCCGGTTGCGGGCATCAGTACAAGTAACCAGCTGAACGGTAAGCCCAACCGTCGGCACATCACTTGATTGGGCAAACTGAGAGAAGACCCTATGAACGCCCCGCTGCGTATCAACGAAGCACTTCTGATTGCCGACCGCGCATTTAAACCATTCAAATGCGTGGCCTGGGCTCCACAAGACGGTAATGGCGAACTCAGCCTGACCGTTATCGACCGCACCAGCACCAGCATTGGCCGCAAGCAGATTCCAAGCAGCGCTTATTCCGATCCGGCACAACTCGAACTGCTGCTGGAACAGGCCCGCGCCGAATTGAGCCAGGAAGGTTACACACTGCAGTCGTGGTCGATGCCGCACTAATCGTTTTGCGGATTACCCCGGGGTAATCCGCACCCTCCCCCTGTCATTAGTTGGGCTGAACGCTCTCGCCCATCCGCACTGATTACCTCCGCAAGTTCGAACTTTTACGCACCCGGTACTTCGCAGGCTCGCTATTGGTTCGAAAAGACACTGTTGTGGCACACAGCGACTCTCCGTCTGTTACTTCTCACTGTTGTGCATCTCCCCATTCAGGGATTGAATAGTCTCCTTATTACGTCGCCACCCAAACTTCTGGATCCGGACGACTCGCAAGGAGATGCGGTTCATGTCAATCCGGCCCGCTATTGCCTACCCCACCACCCGGAAAACCGCCGGCACCCTCGATGCAACGTTTGCCGCCAATGGCAAAACCCAGGTGTATTTCGCCGACAGCCTTTCCAGCATTGCCAACGACGTCGCAATCGATGCCCAGGGCCGTTTGCTGGTGGCTGCGAAGGTCACCATGGCCGATGGCTGCCGCTTTGGCCTGGCCCGCTTGCTGGAGGATGGTTCCGCGGACCTCGCGTTCGGTAAGCAAGGCAGCATCATCGGGCAATTCGAACCGGGATTCGAAGCCATGGGCGCCAAGGTTGTGGTCATGCCCGACGGCAATATCCTGTTGGCCGGTCTGCACTACGAAAACGCGCACCACACGCTCCCGGCCCTCGCATTGCTGGATCAGCGGGGCAATCTGGTTCACGGCTTTGGCGATAATGGCCAGCGCGTCGTACGATTGCCTGGCGGTCTTTCCCTGGGCATGCGTGATATCTGGCTGCCTCCCGGTGTGCCAGGCGCAGAAGCCTGCGATGTGGACGTACAGCAAGACGGCCGGATCCTGGTCCTGGCCAACCATTACTACGAACTGGCCGATCACGTGGGCCTGTTGATACGGCTGGATGTCGAAGGCTCGCTGGACTGCTCGTTCAATGGCAACGGCTTTGTCGTGGTACGGCACCTGCTGGTGAATACCTGGCTCAGCAGCCTGACCGTTCAACGCGACGGTCGGATTCTGGTGGGTGGATCGATCAACTTCCCTGAAGAAGGCTTGCTGGCCCGCTATCACCCGGATGGGCGCCTCGACGAGAGCTTTGCCGTGGATGGATTCATGACGTTCAAGGCGCATGGGCATGGTGCCCAAGTCAGTCAGGTGGTCCAGCAACACACTGGCGATATCCTGTGTGTGGGCAGCAGTCATGAGCCGATGCATTGCCTGACCTTTAAAATGCACAGCAACGGCCGCCCCGACAACCACTGCAACAGCGGCCACCCGCGATGCCTGGAAATTGGCCGCAGCGGCTGCCAGTGGAGTGCCGCGCAATTACAGCCCGATGGCCGTTTGATCACGGCGGGCGCGACCATCGGCGGCGTTGAGGCAGACTTCATTGTCGGACGGTACCTGCCCAATGGCCATCTCGATCCCCGCTTTGGTGCAGGCCGCGGCTTTGTGCGGAGCCGCCTCGGCCCCAGCCTGGATACTGCCACCTGTGTCGCGGTGCAGGCCGATGGCAACATCGTGGCTGGTGGCTATTCGTTGCATGGCAGTTACAAGGCAGTAGTCACGCGATATCTGGGCTGAACCGATGCAGTAGTACTGCGCTTGATCTTCCAGGCTGCTTGCGGCAACTTGCGCGCTTCTTAAAACAAGGAGCAGCCGATGTCCGGCTCAATGGCCCAGGCGTTCGCACACAACTTTCTCAGGAACTCGCCCCGTTGGTACAAGGCCTGCATCGTCGGCTTTCTGATTCTCAATGCCCTGGTGCTGTGGGCCGCAGGCCCGATGGCTGCCGGCTGGCTACTGGTGCTGGAGTTCATCTTCACCCTGGCCATGGCACTCAAGTGTTATCCGCTGATGCCCGGCGGCCTGTTGCTGATTGAAGCCCTGTTGCTGAAAATGACTACGCCCCAGGCGTTGTACGAGGAGTTGTTGCACAACTTCCCGGTGATCCTGCTGCTGATGTTCATGGTGGCCGGTATCTATTTCATGAAGGACTTGTTGCTGTACCTGTTCTCGCGCCTGCTGTTGGGGGTTCGCTCCAAGGCCCTGCTGGCCCTGATGTTCTGCTTTTTGTCAGCCTTTCTGTCGGCGTTCCTCGATGCCCTGACCGTGACCGCCGTGATTATCAGTGCCGCCGTAAGCTTTTACTCGGTGTATCACCGCGTTGCCTCGGGTAACGATCCGCGTCAGGACAGCGAGTTCAGCGACGACCAGCATCTGCCTACCCTGCACCAGGGGGATCTCGAACAGTTCCGCGCCTTTCTGCGCAGCCTGCTGATGCACGGTGCCGTGGGCACTGCTCTGGGCGGTGTTTGCACGCTGGTCGGCGAACCGCAGAACCTGCTGATCGGCCATGAAATGGGCTGGCACTTCTCCGAGTTCTTTACCCGGGTTGCGCCGGTATCCCTGCCGGTACTGGTTACCGGGCTGGTAACGTGTGTCCTGCTGGAAAAGCTGCGCTGGTTCGGATACGGCACGCTGCTGCCGGATAACGTCCATGCGGTGCTGGCCAACTACGCCGCCGAAGACAATGCCGAGCGCACCACTCGCCAACGTGCAGCGCTTCTGGTGCAAGGCGTTGCCGCATTGATTCTGATTGCCGGGCTGGCGTTCCACATCGCCGAAGTGGGCTTGATCGGCCTGATGGTGATCGTATTGATCACCGCCTTTACCGGCATCACCGACGAACACCGCCTTGGCACCGCGTTCAAGGACGCCATGCCGTTCACCGCGTTGTTGGTGGTGTTTTTCGCCGTCGTCGCGGTGATTCACGATCAGCAACTGTTCGCCCCACTGATCCACTGGGTGCTGACACTGCCAGCGGACCAACAGCCGGGCATGCTGTTCATTGCCAACGGCCTGTTGTCCGCCATCAGCGACAACGTGTTCGTGGCAACCATCTACATCACTGAAGTGAAGCGTGCATTCATGGCGGGTGAGATGACCCGTGAGCATTTCGAGACGCTGGCCATTGCGATCAATACCGGCACCAACCTGCCGAGCGTGGCGACGCCCAACGGTCAGGCGGCGTTCCTGTTCCTGCTGACCTCGGCGATCGCACCGCTGGTGCGCCTGTCTTATGGGCGAATGGTCTGGATGGCGTTGCCTTACACCGTGGTGATGGGCTTGCTCGGGTGGTATGCAGTGAGCTACTGGCTCTGACCCGAAACAGAATATGGGAGCGGCGGTGCGGCGATCCGACTTGCTCGCGAATGCGGTGTGTCAGTCAACATTGATGTATCTGACACACCGCATTCGCGAGCAAGTCGGATCGCCGCACCGCCGCTCCCACAGGGGTTTTGCGTTGTTATCGAGGGAGGATGTATTGCTCGATTGCCTGCGCAGCACCGTCTTCGGTATTGGCACCGGTGACCACATCGGCCTGGCGCCGCACCGCATCCTCCGCCTGCCCCATGGCAATCGACAGCCCGGCAACCTGAAACATTGCCGGGTCATTGCCGCCATCCCCTATCGCCGCCGTCTGTTCCAGCGGCACACCGAGATGCCTGGCCAGCGTCACCAATGCCTCTCCCTTGTTGGCTTGCATGGCGGTCACATCCAGATACACCGGTTGGGAGCGCGACACCTGTGCCTGGCCTACTACCTGCTGTAGCAGCCGCGCTTCGAGCTCGATCAACAATCCGGTGTTGTTGCTCGCGGCAACGATCTTGTCGATGCGCTCCAGATAGGGTTCGAAACTGTCGACCACCACCGGCGGGTACCCCAAGCCGTGTTGCTCACGAGGCACCATCGGGCCGTTCGCATCCTTGACCAGCCAGTCGCCGCCACTGAACACCCAGACCTCAACCTCTGGCAGGCCGCAAAGCAGCGTCAATGTGGTTAATGCGGCAGTAGCCGGCAAATAGTGCGCAACCAGAATACTGCCGTCCGGATTGACCAGCGTCCCGCCATTGAAGGCCGCCGTCGGCAGGTCGACGCCCAGGGCTTCAATGACTTGCAACATGGCCTTGGGTGGCCGGCCAGTGGCCAGACTGAACAGTACACCCGCCTCGCGCAACGAGCGGACGGCGTCGATGGTGCGCTGACTCAGGCCATGATCGGGCAGCAGCAACGTGCCGTCCATGTCACTGAGCAAAAAACCAATGGGGCGTTGCGTGGCCTCCTTCATCCGAGACGGTGCCAGACGCGACCGTCACGGATGAGCAATTCTTCGCCGGCCTTGGGACCGTTTTCCCCGGCGGCATAGCTCTGCACGCTGGAATCCTGCTGCCAGGCATCCAGGAACGGCTGTACGGCGCGCCAGCCGTTTTCGATGTTGTCGGCGCGCTGGAACAACGTCTGATCGCCTGTCAGGCAATCGTAGATCAGGGTTTCGTAGCCGGTGGATGGCTGCATCTCAAAGAAGTCCTTGTAGGCAAACCCCAGCTCGATGTTGTCCATCTTCAGGGCCTGACCGGGCCGCTTGGCCAACAGGTCGAACCACATGCCTTCGTTGGGCTGGATCTGAATGCGCAAATAGGTCGGTTGCAACTCATCGACCTCGGTATCGCGGAACTGCGCATAGGGCGCCGGTTTGAAGCAAATCACGATCTCGGTGTCGCGCACGCTCATGCGCTTGCCGGTACGCAGGTAGAACGGCACCCCGACCCAGCGCCAATTGTCGATCATGACCTTGAGGGCCACATAGGTTTCGGTATTGCTGTCGGGCGCGACCCTGTCTTCCTGGCGATAACCCGGCAGTGCCTTGCCGTCGATCTCGCCTGCGGCGTATTGGCCGCGCACCGAGTTGGCGCGGGCCTCCTCGACCGTCCAGGGCCTGATCGCACCGACGACCTTGGCTTTTTCGCCACGGACCGCATCGGCGCCAAACGCGGCGGGAGGCTCCATCGCCACCATCGCGAGCAACTGGAACAGGTGATTGGGCACCATGTCCCGTAGCGCGCCGGTGTGCTCATAAAAACTGCCACGGGTTTCCACGCCGACGGTTTCGGCGGCAGTGATCTGCACGTGATCGATGTAGTGATTGTTCCAGAACGCTTCGAACAGGCTGTTGGAGAACCGGCTGACCAGAATGTTCTGTACGGTCTCCTTGCCCAGGTAATGATCGATCCTGTAGATCTGCTTTTCCGTCATCACCTTGAGCAGGCAGGCGTTCAAGGCCTCGGCCGTTTGCAAGTCGGAGCCGAAGGGCTTTTCGATCACGACCCTTCTGAAAGCCTCGGGGGTTTCCTCCAGCAAGCCGGCGGCACCGAGGCGGCGTGCCACTTCACTGAAGAAACGCGGCGCGGTAGCCAGGTAGAACACCGCATTGCCGGTTCCGCTGTCGGCGATTTTCGCCGCCAGCGCTTGATAAGTGCTGGCGTCCAGGAAGTCGCCCTGGACGTAGCTGATGCCTTTGGCAAGTTTGGACCAGAGCGCTGGATCAAGGGTGTGGTCGCCCTTGCCAGCCATCTCGTTCTGAATGAAGTCTTCGAGCTTTTGCGCAAAGCCTTCATCGCTGATGGCGTTGTGGTCAACGCCGATGATCCGCAGTCCATCCCCGAGTAAGCCGTTGCGCTTGAGGTTATACAGCGCCGGTACCAACAGACGCTTGACCAGGTCACCGTGGGCGCCAAACAGAAACAGCGTCGTCGGTGGTGCGGGCTCGGCCTTGGATTTCCTGCGGATCGCATGGGTCATTTTTTCGAGGTCTCCACATGGCCGCCGAAGCCGAAGCGCTGGGCCGAGAGAATCTTGTCGCCAAAGGTACCTTGCCCACGGGAGCGGTAGCGGGAGAACAGCGAGTTCGACAGCACCGGCACCGGCACCGCTTGCTCCATCGCGGCTTCGATGGTCCAGCGACCTTCACCGCTGTCGGCCACGGAGCCGGAAAAGCCGTCGAGTTTCGGATCACTGGCCAGGGCGTCGGCGGTCAGGTCGAGCAACCACGAAGACACCACGCTGCCACGACGCCAGACTTCGGCGATGTCGGCGACGTTCAGGTCGAAGCGCTGGTCTTGTTGCAGGCTCTCACTGTTTTTGGTTTGCAGGATGTCGAAGCCTTCGGCGAAGGCCTGCATCATTCCGTATTCGATGCCGTTGTGGATCATTTTCACGAAATGCCCGGCACCGGCGGGACCGGCGTGAATGTAGCCACGCTCGGCACGATCGTCGTCGGACTTGCGGTCCTTGGTGCGCGGGATGTCGCCCAGGCCCGGGGCCAGGGTTGCGAACAGCGGGTCAAGGCGCCTGACGGTCTCGGCATCGCCGCCGATCATCATGCAGTAACCGCGCTCCAGGCCCCAGACGCCGCCGGAGGTACCGACATCGATGTAATGCAGGCCTTTTTCCGACAGGGTTTTCGCCCGGCGGATATCGTCCTTATAGAAGGTGTTGCCGCCGTCGATGATGGTGTCGCCGGGTTCGAGCAAGGTGCTCAGGGTGTCGATGGTCTCTTCGGTCGGCGCGCCGGCCGGCAGCATGACCCAGACCGCACGCGGCCTGGCCAGGCCGGCAACCAGCGCCGGCAGATCGGCGGCGCCAGTGGAGCCCTCTGTGGCCAGGGCTTCGACAAAGGCGGTATTGCGATCGTAAACAACGGTGGTGTGCCCGTTGAGCATCAGGCGCCGCGCAATATTGCCGCCCATGCGGCCCAGTCCAATAATCCCGAGTTGCATGTGCTGATGCTCCCTACTACAAATTAAAGTGTGTCAAAGGTTATAGCCCAACGCGACTCATGAGGTTAGTCCAGAGCGTTGGCGTGAAGTTTCCGGGCATTGTGCCCGATCCTGATGGATAACGTCGGGAATCAAACCGAAGACACAACGACCATGAAAAATAAAAAAGTTCCCTTCGGGGGCAAAAGAAATCAAAATTGGCGCCGATAGTAGGTCAGCCCCGGATTTCGAGGCGTACCTACAGTTGAGACACGCCATTTGCGAGGTGAGCAATGGGCACAGTACATACCGCACTGCCAGCACAAACCCTTTACGTCACTATCCGTCGCGATGAATTGCGCCAGTTGAAGGACGAACGCGATCAGTTGAAGCAGGAACTGGCGCAATTGCGGCTGCTGCTGCAAGCCAATCAAGTGCAGCCCCTGGCTGTGGTGCAGCGCGCCCCACTCGCCTGATTCCCTCCTTTGAAGCGGGAGCAGTCTGCACTGCTTCCGCACCGGCTCACGCCCTGCCCTCCCTGGCACCTCACATAATTTTCACAATTGTTTCACAATAATTACTGGTTTAGGTCGCCCGATTCCGCGCGGCCATCGTTCGTCGTCCGCGATACCCAAGTCCCGGCGGTGGTAGTGAATTCTCGGCTGGAGCGCTGAATGTCCTTGTTTGAACGCAGTAAAACTACTGCGACAGCTTTTGATTGGGCCGGATTCGTCTGGCTGTTTGTTTTCTTCTGGTACTTTTCCGGCATTACCCAACTACTGATCCAGCTGACTGGCACCTCCGGCTTTAGCGGATTCCGCCAGGCCTTCGTCATGAGCGCCATCTGGCTGGCGCCCATGTTGCTGTTCCCCCGGCAAACCCGTGTCATGTCCGCAGTGATCGGCGTCGTGCTGTGGGCGTGCTCCATGGCGAGCCTGGGTTATTTCTTCATTTATCAGCAGGAATTTTCCCAGAGCGTCATCTTCATCATGTTCGAATCGAACGTGGCTGAAGCCGGCGAGTACATGACCCAGTATTTTGCCTGGTGGATGGTCCCGGCATTCCTGGCCCACAGCGCTTTCTCCTGGTTCCTGTGGACGCGCCTGCGCCCGGTGTACCTGCCTCGCGGCAAGGCAATCGTGGCAGCAGTGGCCATTCTGGTCTCCGTGGTCGCTTATCCGCTGATCAAGCAGACCCAGCGTACCGGCAGTTTCGCGGCCGGGTTCGAGAAGTTCGAAACCCGCATCGAACCTGCGGTGCCGTGGCAGATGGCCGTGGCCTATCACCGTTACCTGGAAACCCTGGCCGGTATGCAGGACATGCTGGAAAGCGCCAGCAAGATTCCACCACTGCATAACCTCAAGGATGCCATGGCCAACACGCCTGCGACTCTGGTGCTGGTGATCGGCGAGTCCACCAACCGTCAGCGCATGAGCCTGTACGGCTATCCCCGGCCAACCACGCCGGAACTGGACAAGCTCAAGGATCAACTGGACGTTTTCGACAACGTCATCACCCCGCGCCCCTACACCATCGAGGCGCTGCAGCAGGTCCTGACCTTCGCCGACGAAGAAAACCCGGACCTGTACCTGTCGACGCCATCGCTGGTCAGCATGATGAAACAGGCCGGTTACAAGACCTTCTGGATCACCAACCAGCAGACCATGACCAAGCGCAACACCATGCTCACGACCTTTTCCGAACAGGCCGACCAGCAGGTGTATCTGAACAACAACCGCAACCAGAACGCCGCCCAGTACGATGGCGACGTGATCGAGCCATTCAACAAGGCCTTGGCCGACGGGGCACCGCGCAAGCTCATCGTCGTGCATTTGCTCGGCACGCACATGAGCTACCAGTACCGCTACCCGCCGACCTTCGACAAGTTCCAGGACCGCACTGGCGTACCGGCCGGCATTCGCGATGACCAGTTGCCGACGTACAACAGCTATGACAATGCCGTGCTGTACAACGACTTCGTGGTGTCCAGCCTGATCAAGGACTACGCCAGGACCGATCCGAACGGCTTCCTGCTGTACCTGTCCGACCATGGCGAAGACGTGTTCGATTCCGTGGGCCACAGCACACTGGGGCGCAACGAGAACAAGCCGACAGCACCGATGTACACCATTCCGTTCATGGCCTGGGCTTCGCCGAAATGGCGGGCAAGCCATGACTGGAACCTCGCCGGTGATCTCTCGCGGCCTTACAGCAGCTCGCACCTGATCCACACCTGGGCCGATCTGGCAGGCCTGAGCTTCGACGAACTCGATCAAAGCAAAAGTGTGGTCAGCGACAGTTTCAAGGCCCGGCCATTGATGATCGGCAACCCGTATGAGCGCGAGCAACGCGCGTTGATCGACTTCAGCCTGATGAAGCCGAAAACGCCACCCGCAATTGTTCAGCAGTAATCCTTTCAGGGGCCGCTTCCGGCCCCTTTTTCATCTTCTCGCTTCGGAAATGGCAGCCGTTGATGAAGTTAATTCCCATTTAACCGAATCGGCGGATAATGCCATTTCGACACTGATTCATTGGCTCATGGACGAAAGGCATCCGACAACTTCAGTGGGAGGCATACCATGAAACGCACCGCCGCGATCCTCGCCGGCCTGATGGCACTGGGCTCGGCCAGCGCATTTGCCGAGGGTGGAGCCGAACGCATGCGCTATTACTACGAAAGTCTGCGACTGGCCCAGCAACAAGCCCTGGGCCATCCGATCCAAAGCTCTGAGCTGCGGGTACCCGACGATCAAACCGCACAAATGACTGAAACCTACAGACCGAAATGATCCATGGACCTCTGACTGCGGCTCTACAGTTGGAGAACATCGTTCGGGCGTCCTGATGGACGCCCTTTTTTTCCTGTTGAGTCAGAGGCTCTTGGTCCAGAACAGCATGCGTCCATGGGCCGGATCGAACATGCCGGCGGCAAAACCGGCTTTTGCATAAGCGCCCTGCGCCACGGCATTGCCTTCCAGCACCTCCAGGGTGAGCTTGCAGCAACCACGCTGACGGGCGATGTCCTCGACCTTTTGCAGCATCTTCCGGCTCAAGCCCAACCCGCGAAATTTTTTCACCACCGACACATCGTGCACATTGACCAACGGCCGGCAGGCAAAGGTCGAGAACCCCTCGAAGCAATTGACCAGCCCGGCTGGCTCGCCCCCGACAAACGCCAGCACACTGAAGGCGTGGGGACGCCTGGCAAGCTCTGCCGGGAGTTGCTCCAGTACATTGGCTGGCAACGACTGACCACCCCCCATCGGATCCTCGGCATAGTGGTTCAACACCAGACAAATAGCCTCGGCATGCACCGGATTGGTGTAACTGGCCTGAAGCACAAGAATTTCTGCGGAGTCCATTTCCATCCTCGATCACACATGAAGTAGCCCCCAGCATGTATTTCACGCTGAAGTGCGCGCTGACCATAGCGCGAGCACCCTGCCAACGACAATCGCAACCGAGGAAATCTTTTGGCGCTCAAGCGCCCCAGATCAAGGCTTCGGTCCATCCCAGCTCGGCAAAATCCTCGGCCCGCAAGTGTGACTCTCCGGCGCAGAAAAACTCGTCGAGCTGCGGTGGCCGGACCGAAGTTCCGCTGAGCATGGCGTGAACCTGGCCGCGGTGATGGATCTGGTGCTCAAACAAATGGGACAGCAGGCGCAAACGACTGTCGTGTTGCGGGGTGTCGCGGGCGATGGTCACGATTTTGCCAAGGTCGGCGTCGCGCATCTGCTCGCAGTAGGCGATCAGCCGGCGGTCGACGTGGGCCTGCTCGCCAACGAGGTCCGTCGCCATGAGAAAAGGCTCGTCTTCCTTGAAAAATACACGGCAGTCGGGATGTGGATCGTCGCCGCGCAGTTCGCGCTCCAGGGCGTCCACATAAAACCAGTCACAGGTAAGGATGTGGTTGAGGGTGGCGCGGATAGTCGGGAAGAAGCTGACCCGCGGTGCAGTCAGCTCCTGCGGGCTCAACTGACGCCAGGCCTTGGCCAGTCGGTGATTGGCCCAGGCGTTCTGATAGGCCATGGTCAGCAAATGGTGCGAAAGGGGCTGATTCATGTTCGCTGCTCCCGATCAAATCCCGATCAAACTTCGGCAAACCTCTGCAGTTGCATTTCCTGCAATCGACTGAGGGTGCGGCGGAACGGGAATTCCAGATAACCCTCGGTGTAAAGCGACGCCATCGGCACTTGCGCTTCAAGGTACAGCGGTACCTTGCGGTCGTAGCACTCGTCCACCAGGGCAATAAACCGTCGCACACCATCGTCATGCACCGACAACTGTGGCAGCTCGCGGTCCCCCGCTGCCACCCGCTCGACACCGTCCTCAGTGCCACGGGCGATGCGCCCGGCACGTTTTTGCGCGCTGAGGTTGGGTACGTCACTCAACAGAATAGCGCTGTAGGTATCGCACAGGGCGATGAAATCCATGGCCGCGAAAGGTTGCTCGCACAACGCGGCGTAACAGGTCCAGAGCACGGTCGGGCTGGCCTTGACCACCTCGAGGGAGCGGTAACCGACCTTGACCGGTTCGCTCGACACCGGCTGATTCACGGCCAACCCCGAGAACACCCCGGTGAGCGCATCTGGCTGCCCGGGCTCGGCGACCCAATAACGTTGTGAACCAGCACCCGGATGCAGGCGATGGTCTTCCCCGCCATCGACTGCAATCACCTGCATGTGCTGCTTGATCGCCGCGATGGCGGGCATGAAACGGTCGCGATTGAAACCGTCGGCGTACAGCTGGTCCGGTGGCAGATTGGACGTGCAGACCACCACCACGCCCTGTTCGAACATCACCTGGAACAGGCGCCCGAGAATGATCGCGTCGCCGATGTCATTGACGAACAGCTCGTCGAAACACAACACGCGAACCTCTTCGGCCAATTCACGGGCCAACGCCTTGAGCGGATCGGCGGTGCCGGTCAGTTGAAACGAGCGCTGATGCACCCAGCCCATGAAGTGGTGAAAGTGCTGGCGCCGCGCCGGTACTCGCAGGCTTCGGTAGAACTGGTCCATCAACCAGGTCTTACCCCGCCCCACCGGCCCCCACAGGTACACGCCGGAAATGGGTGAGCGGCCTTCGTGCAGCGCTTCGTGGCATTTTTGCAACGCCCACACGGCATGCTCCTGAGCTTCGTCCTGGACGAAGCCCTTTTGTTCAATGGCATGCTGCCAAGCGCTCAAGGGGGAATCGATAGTCATGGGCGGCAGTATGCCATTGCGCATTGATAACGCGACCATTGATCGGCGTTTTTGTGCGGGCGGGAAAAGAGTCTTGACGCATTAAATTACTAACATCATATTTAATATATGTCGTTAATCATCTATAACGCCGTGGTCATCCCTCTGGAGTCATCCCATGCACTACAAAGTTTTCGGTCGTAAAACCGGCTTGCGTGTTTCCGAACTGGCGCTGGGCGCCGGTAATTTCGGTACCGGTTGGGGCCATGGCGCCGAGCGTGATGAAGCCAAACGCATTTTTGATGGCTACCTGGAAGCCGGCGGCAACTTCATCGATACCGCCAATGGCTATCAGGGCGGGCAATCCGAGGCCATGCTCAGCGAGTTCATCAATGCGGAACGGGATAGCCTGGTCATCGCCACCAAATACACCCTCGGGACTACACCGGCGGCCGGCATTTCCCACACTGGAAACAGCCGCAAGAACATGGTGCGCGCCGTCGAAGAAAGCCTTAAACGGCTGAAGACCGAGCATATCGACCTGTTCTGGGCCCACATGAGCGACGGCGTCACGCCCATGGAAGAGATCCTGCGCGGCTTCGACGACCTGGTCAGTGCCGGCAAGATCCATTACGCCGGGCTGTCGAACTTCCCCGCGTGGCGCATCGCCCGCGCCGACTTGCTGGCCGAGGTGCGTGGTTTTGCGCCGATTGCCGCGATCCAGGTCGAGTACAGCCTGGCTGAACGCACGGCTGAGCGAGAACAACTGCCGATGGCCGAAGCCCTGGGCCTGGCCGCGACCTTGTGGTCGCCGCTGGGAGGCGGCTTCCTGACCGGCAAGTATCGCAACAGTGAAGGCGACAACCGTGCGAACAAGCTCGGCGTGCTGATTCATGCTGAAAAAAGCGCCCGCGAAACCGCCCTGCTCGATACCTTGATCGATATCGCCGCAGCACTCGATGCCAGCCCGACCCACGTGGCCATCGCCTGGCTGCGGGAAAAGGCCAAACGCTCGACCACGGCACTGATTCCGATCCTCGGTTCCCGCACACGCGAGCAACTGGATGCCACGTTGGGCGCGCTGAATGTGCAGTTGAGCACCGAGCAAATGGCAAGGCTGGATGGCGTCAGTGACGTGGCCAAAGGTGTGCCACACGAATCCATTTCCGGTTCGTTCGCACGCTTTAGCGGGGGGCAGATCCTCGAGTTACCGAGCATTCCGGTGGCCTGACACCCATCAAAACTGTGGGAGCGAGCTTGCTCGCGATGAGGGCGGAACATTCAACAACTATGTTGGCTGATCGACCGCCATCGCGAGCAAGCTCGCTCCCACAGGGTTTGTGTACTACATATCGACCTTATGTCTTGCCGCATACAGGCACAGCATCTCCATCGCCAGCGTTGCCGCCGCCAATCTCCCATTTGAGCTACTCCTAAATAGTCTGGCGCGCCCTAGAGAAACTCTGAAAAAACCCACTCTTTTGCAAAAAATCTGTCTGGAGCCCCCGCATTTCCAGAACTTGTTTTTTGGATGCTGGGGTTCCTCAGAATAATCCTACAGCTCATTCCTAAAAGCTGCCTTCCTATTCCCATTTTTTGGCCTCGCAATATTTTGTTACTTTCTTATCATTTGATTTGCAATCTAAATGGCCAATCATAAATCAAACTTCAACAACCGCACATCGCCTAAAATTCAAAGTTAAAAATTCAACTGTATCTTGTAATCAAGGAAACTTTACAAGCTGCATGAGTCATAAAGCTCCGCTGCTTAGCCGTATCAGCACGACAAGTAAAAACGCTTATCCAACTACAAAGGAGATGGTATACGGTGCAAGCTTCATTACGCCAAAAAGTTCTCTGCTTACAGCAAGCTATGGCAGCGCTTACCTGCTGTCCCATGTCTTGCACGACTGGGGCGACGAAGACTGCCAGGCCATATTGGCCACCTGCCGGCGGAGCATGCCGGACAATGCGCTATTGGTTGTAGTGGACCTGGTGATTGACCAGGGTGAAAGTGCCCAGCCCAATCCCACGGGCGCAATGATGGATCTTTACATGCTGTCCTTGTTCGGTATCGCCGGTGGCAAGGAGCGCAACGAGGTTGAATTCAGAACCCTCATTGAAAACAGCGGCTTTATCGTCAAACAGGTAAAGCGCCTGCCAAGTGGGAACGGCATTATCTTCGCCTACCCGAAATAAATGATCACCATCGCCCCTCGCCACTTTCCAGAGGGGCTCTTTATTTACGGGTCATTTCCCACCTGCATGATTACAAGGAAAACACATGTCGACGCTGGTCTATTACGTAGCTGCCACCTTGGATGGTTATATTGCCACTCAACAACACAAACTCGATTGGCTGGAGAACTTTGCGCTGGGGGATGACGCAACGGCCTATGATGATTTTTATCAGTCGGTCGGAGCGGTGGTCATGGGGTCGCAGACCTATGACTGGATCATGTCGAACGCTCCCGATGACTGGCCCTACCAGGATGTACCCGCCTTTGTCATGAGCAACCGGAATCGGTCAGTCCCCGCCAATCTGGATATCACCTTCGTACGCGGTGATGCCGGGGCGATCGCGGCCAGGGCCAGGCAAGCGGCGAAGGGCAAGAATGTCTGGCTGGTCGGTGGCGGCAAAACGGCAGCCTGTTTTGCCGACGCCGGGGAATTGCAGCAGCTGTTCATCACCACCATTCCGATCTTTCTCGGCTCCGGCGTTCCCGTACTGCCCGTTGACCGCGCGTTTGAAGTCGTTCCCAGAAAACAGCGTACGCTGCAGAGCGGTGCCATGGAATGCGTCCTGGACGTGAAAGCGGATTAACGCCCGCAAGACGATCGTGTATCGAAACTTGCAGCGTCGGACCCCAAGGAAGAAACCAGTGAAGCGTTTGGTATTGAGTTTATGTTTGCTGGCCGTTGTCGCTCTGGCGAGTGTTCATGGAACAGGGATGGTGAAACCCGCCGCCCTGACAGCCGCCGATGCTCGCGATATCGGCTATCTGAATGTACGCAATAACCTGGGCGTCATCGCCGCTGCACCCCACCCCACCGCGTCACCACGCCAGGCCGCTGTCAGGCATTACTTGCAGGAAACGATTGCGGGCATGGGTTACCAGGTGGTTGAGCAACCCTTTCGATTTACCATCGAAAGCATGGTGAACCGGCAGAAAATGCTCTACGCCGAGCTGAACGAGGAACAGCGCCAAGCATTCGATGCCGAGCTGGCTCGGGTGGGCGCGGACAGTTTTGAAAAGGAAGTGCGAATTCGCTCCGGCCTGCTGGAAGGCGACAGCGGCCAGGGAATCAACCTGATAGCCTCACGCCGCGTACCGGGAGCGACCGCGACGGTCCTGTTCATGGCGCATTACGACAGCGTCGGCACCGCCCCCGGGGCCAGTGACGATGGCATGGCCGTCGCCTCGATACTCCAGCTGATGCGGGAAACCATCACCCGCAGCGATGCCAAAAACAACGTTGTCTTTCTATTCACCGATGGCGAAGAACTGGGCCTACTGGGAGCGGAGCACTACGTCTCGCAGCTCAGCGCGCCGGAACGTGAAGCCCTCCGCCTGGTATTGAACTTCGAAGCCAGGGGTAACCAGGGCATCCCTTTATTGTTCGAGACCTCGCAGAAGGACTACACCCTGATCAAGAACCTGAACGCAGGGGTTCGGGGCATCATATCCTTCTCATTCACCCCCCTGATTTACAAGATGCTGCAAAACGACACGGACTTTACGGCCTTCAGGAAAATGAACATCGCAGGGTTGAATTTTGCGGTCGTGGAGGGTTTTCAACACTACCACCACATGAGCGACACGGTGGAGAACCTTGCGCCAGAGACCTTGTTTCGCTACCAAAAGGCAGTGCGTGAAGTGGGCAACCACTTTATCCAGGGTATCGACCTCTCCTCCCTGAGCGCTGACGAGGACGCAACCTATTTCCCACTGCCAGGCGGCACACTGCTGGTACTCCCTTTGCCCGCCATGTATGCGCTGGGCATCGCCTCGTTCGTGTTCTGCGGTCTTTGGGCGCAACGCTGCCGCACTCGCCGCCAAGATCAGGGCAAGAATTCCGTGCTGCGGCCCATGGCCATTGTCCTGTTCGGCATTGCCTGCGCAACACTTGCATTCTACGTCCCCAGCATTGCCTATCTGTTCGTCATCCCCGGTCTGCTTCTGGCTTGCGCCATGTTGTTGCGAAGCCTCTCCATCTCCTATTCGATCATGCTGCTGGGCGCTTATGCCTGCGGGATACTCTACGCGCCTATCGTCTACCTGATTTCATCAGGCCTTAAAATGCCGGTCATTGCCGGGGTCATTGCACTTCTCCCCCTCTGCCTGCTGGCCGTGGGACTGGGCTCAGTGTGGGCGAAGCTACAATTTGACGACATTTAGCTTTGCTGGGGTTCTTGATCGGTCTCACGCAAAGCGTCGTAGAGCGTCGTCTTCCCGATTTTGATCCTTATTGCCACTTCACGAACGTTGACCCCCTGTGTCAGCAGTACCCTCGTTATTTGCAATATACGGATCGATTCGGCCACACAGCGTTGCCGGAATTGGTCGATAAATTTAGCGGGAATATCCTGAAACACTGCCGGCGCCATGCCAATATCGTTAAGGCACTTGAGCTTGGCGATGGGGAAGTCTAAATGTCGTCAAATTGTAGCTTCGCCCACACTGGGCCCACATTGGGCTTTGTACTACCGATCGACCTTATGCCTGGCCGCATACAGGCACAGCATCTCCATCGCCAGCGTCGCCGCCGCCAGTGAGGTGATCTCCGCGCTGTCATAGGCCGGAGCCACTTCCACAACGTCCATGCCCACCAGATTGATGCCGCGCAGACCGCCGAGAATTTCCAGCGCCTGTACCGTGCTCAAGCCGCCGCATACCGGTGTTCCGGTGCCAGGCGCGAATGCCGGATCGAGGCAGTCGATGTCGAAGGTCAGGTACACCGGGTTGTCGCCGACTCGCGCGCGAATCGCCTCGACAATCGCCTCGCAACCACGTCGATGCACCTGCCGCGCATCGAGCACTTCAAAGCCCTGATGATCATCGTTGGTGGTACGCAAGCCGATTTGTACCGAGCGCGACGGGTCGACCAGCCCTTCCCTGGCTGCGTGCCAGAACATGGTGCCGTGGTCGATGCGCTTGCCCTCCTCGTCCGGCCAGGTGTCGCTGTGGGCGTCGAAGTGGATCAGCGACAACGCCCCATGCTTGCGGGCATGGGCCTTGAGCAGTGGATAGGTAATGAAATGGTCGCCGCCAAACGTCAGCATCGCCGTGCCGGCATTGAGGATGTGTTCGGCGTGGGCCTCGATCATTTCGGGCGTCGACTGCGGCGAGCCGTAATCGAAATCGCAATCGCCATAGTCGATCACCGCCAAGTGATCGAACGGGTCAAACGTCCACGGCCAGTGCCGTTCCCAGGCGATCCCGGCAGAGGCGGCGCGAATGCCGCGTGGCCCGAAGCGTGCGCCGGGGCGGTTGCTGGTGGCGGTGTCGAACGGCACGCCGCTGACGGCCACGTCGACTCCGCGCAAGTCACGGCTGTAGCGGCGACGCATGAAGCTGGTGATACCGGCGTAGGTACTTTCGGCGGCCGTGCCGTAAAGGCTGTCACGGGTCATGGCTTGATCGTTCTGCATCGGGACGTCCATTGAAGGCTCCTTGTCTTTTTCTTATTGGCGGCTACGGAAAGTGGTCCACAGGCGGGTGCGCTGGCGCATGTCCTTGAGGCTCATGCTGCGGTCGGCGTACAGCCGTTCCCGCACGTCGGCTAGCGGGTAGATGTCCGGATCGGTTCGTACCGCTTCATCCACCAGCGGCGTGGCGGCCTGGTTCGCCGTGGCGAAGAACAAGGTGTTGGTCAGTGCCGCAACGGACTCGGGGCGCAACATGAACTCGATAAAAGCGCGGGCGGCTTCGGGGTGCGGAGCGTCCTTGGGGATCGCCAGGTTGTCCTGCCACACGAGGGTGCCTTCCTTGGGAATCCGGTAGGCAATTTCATAGGGTTTGTTGGCCTTGCGTGCCTGGTCGGCGGCCATGCTCGCGTCCCCGTTGTAGGTCAGCGCCAGGCACACACTGCCATTGGCCAGGTCGCTGATCTGCCGCCCGGTGGCGACGTACAACACATTCGGTTGTAGCTGATGCAGCAACGCCTCGGCGGCTGACAGATCGTTCTTGTCGGTGCTGTAGGGATCTTTACCCAGGTAATGCAGCGCCAGTCCGATGACCTCTTGCGGTGAGTCAAGAATGGCAATGCCGCAATCCTTCAACTTGCTCGCGTACTCGGGTTTGAACAGCAGGTCCAGGCTATTGAGCGGCACGTCCGGCAAGCGCTGCTTGACCGCCTCGACGTTCATGCCCAAACCCAGGGTGCCCCAGGTGTACGGCACGCCGTAGCGGTTGCCCGGATCGACAGCGGCGAGTTTTTCCAGCAAATCCGCATCAAGGTTGGCGTAGCCCTTGAGTCCTTCGTGGGGAATCGGTTTCAACGCCCCGGCCGCAAGCCCCCGGGCCAGCACGCTGGAGGACGGCACCACCACGTCATAGCCGCTGCCGCCCGTGAGCAACTTGGTCTCCAGCACTTCAGATGAATCAAAGGTGTCGTAGCGCACATGGATACCGGTTTCCTGCTCGAACCGTTGCAGGGTTTCGGGGGCGACGTAATCGGCCCAACTGTACAGATTGACCTCCTTGTCCTCGGCCTGGGCCGAAACAGCAACGGCGAGCAACAGCGTGGATAAACACAGCTTGAACTTGGGAGCCATGACGAACACCTGACCAGAGGAAGTGGTTGCAGGATGCGTCGTCGGATACATTGATAAAATATCAAGTTAATTAACCTGACTTTACGACGGAGTAATGTTTGATGCTCGGCCAACTCCACGATCTGGATCTGCAATTGTTGCGACTGTTTGTCAGCGTGGTGGAATGCGGCGGTTTCAGCGCAGCCCAGGGCGAGCTGGGGTTGAGCCAGTCGAGCATCAGCCAGCAAATGGCCAAACTGGAAACCCGCCTTGGCTACCGGCTATGCAGTCGCGGCAAGGGAGGGTTCAGGATCACGCCCAAGGGCGAACAGCTCCTCAGCGCCACCCGTGGACTGTTCGAGTCCATCGAAGCCTTCCGTCATCAATCCAACGGCGTGGCCGGACGCTTGATCGGCGAAGTGCGCCTGGGTCTGTCCGAAGCCCTCGATCAATCGGTGCTGCAACGGGTGGCCGAGGCGATCCGGCGCTTCCGTGAAAGGGACGAATCGGTGCGCATCGAACTGATCAGCGCCATGCCCGGCGAAATGGAACGCTTGCTGCTGCAACAGCGGCTGGACCTGGCCATCGGCTATTTCTCTCAAGTGCAAAGCGCGTTCGACTACCGCCAATTGTTCATAGAAACCCAGCATCTGTATTGCGCCCCCGGTCACCCGTTGTTCACCAACGCGGCCCCGGACGATGAGGATTTGCAGGCCTGCGACCGGGTCGGTCACCCCTACCGCTTCCTGCGCAGTGACGAGCCCTTTCAAGGCAAGCTGTGTTCGGCACGATCGGAGCAGGTCGAAGGCACCCTCGCCTTCATTCTTTCCGGCAAGCATGTCGGTTACCTGCCCAGCCACTTTGCCCGTACCTGGGAAGACAAGGGTTTGCTCAAGGCCGTGCGGCGCAACGACATGAGTTTCGATGTCGCGTTTCATCTGGCCCGGCACCGGGCACAGGTGGCCGGTGATGCGCAGAAGGCATTCGAAGAGGATCTGCTCGCGGCGTTTGCCTGAATACGCCGTGGTCTACGCTGAAACGGTGCCGGTCATCACCATGCAAAAATGCACAGATAACCTGCACTTATCCGGGTTGTACAAGGCAAATTTGCACTGATACGATCCGTCATCGCTCGCGCGCGAGCATCTCGATAAAGAACAATAAAAGCAGGGAGTTAGTGATGACTGCTCAGGTGTCTTCTCCGGGGACTCAGTCCATGGATGCCATGCAAAACGAAGTGCTGGCCGAGGTTCGCAACCACATTGGTCATCTGACCCTCAACCGCCCCGCCGGCCTCAATGCCCTCACCCTGGACATGGTGCGCAGCCTGCAACGCCAGCTCGACGCCTGGGCCCAGGATTCGCAAGTCCATGCCGTAGTCTTGCGGGGTGCCGGCGAAAAAGCCTTCTGCGCTGGTGGCGACATACGCTCGCTATATGACAGTTTCAAAAGCGGCGACACCCTGCATGAAGATTTCTTCGTCGAGGAATACGCCCTCGACCTCGCGATCCACCACTACCGCAAACCGGTGCTGGCCCTGATGGATGGCTTTGTCCTCGGCGGCGGCATGGGCCTGGTGCAAGGCGCGGACTTGCGCGTGGTCACCGAAAAAAGCCGTCTGGCGATGCCGGAAGTCGGCATCGGTTATTTCCCTGACGTCGGTGGCAGTTATTTCCTGCCGCGCATTCCCGGTGAACTGGGGATTTACCTTGGGGTCAGTGGCGTACAAATCCGCGCAGCCGATGCCCTGTATTGCGGTCTGGCCGACTGGTACCTGGAAAGCGACAGGCTGGGCGATCTGGACGAGAAACTCGACCAGCTCGAATGGCACGACACGCCGCTCAAGGACCTGCAAGGCCTGCTGGCCAGACTCGCCGTTCAGCAACTGCCTGATGCGCCACTGGCAACGTTGCGCCCGGCCATCGACCACTTCTTCGCCCAGCCCGACGTGCCGAGTATTGTGGAACAACTGCGCGAAGTAACGGTCGCCGACAGCCACGACTGGGCCATGACCACCGCCGACCTTCTGGAAACCCGCTCGCCACTGGCCATGGGCGTGACCCTGGAAATGCTGCGTCGCGGTCGGCACCTGAGCCTTGAACAATGCTTCGCCCTTGAGCTGCATCTGGACCGCCAGTGGTTCGAGCGCGGCGACCTGATCGAAGGCGTGCGCGCCTTGCTGATCGACAAAGACAAGACACCACGCTGGAACCCGCCCACCCTTCAGGCGCTGCACGCCGAACACGTGGCGAGCTTCTTCAGCGGGTTTGACCAGAGCGAGAGCTGAGCCATGCACGATATCGAATTGAGCGAAGAGCAAGTCATGATCCGCGACATGGCCCGGGATTTTGCCCGTGGCGAAATCGCGCCCCATGCCCAGGCCTGGGAAAAGGCCGGCTGGATCGATGACGGTCTGGTGGCGAAGATGGGCGAACTGGGCTTGCTGGGCATGGTGGTCCCCGAGGAATGGGGCGGAACCTATGTCGACTACGTGGCCTACGCGCTGGCGGTTGAAGAGATTTCCGCCGGCGACGGTGCTACCGGCGCCTTCATGAGCATCCACAACTCCGTGGGCTGCGGGCCGGTACTCAACTACGGCAGCGAAGAACAGAAACAGACCTGGCTGGCGGATCTGTCCAGCGGCAAGGCCATCGGTTGCTTCTGCCTGACCGAACCCCAGGCCGGTTCCGAGGCGCACAACCTGCGCACCCGCGCCGAACTGCGCGACGGCCAGTGGGTGATCAACGGCGCCAAGCAATTCGTCAGTAACGGCAAGCGGGCCAAGCTCGCGATTGTATTTGCCGTGACCGATCCGGACCTGGGCAAGCGTGGCATCTCGGCATTCCTGGTGCCCACCAGCACCCCTGGCTTCAAGGTCGACCGCAGTGAACACAAGATGGGCATTCGCGCCTCCGACACCTGCGCCGTGACCCTCGACAATTGCACCATCCCCGA
Organism: Pseudomonas sp. WT-JTC; assembly: GCF_056711565.1. Classification (NCBI taxonomy): domain Bacteria; kingdom Pseudomonadati; phylum Pseudomonadota; class Gammaproteobacteria; order Pseudomonadales; family Pseudomonadaceae; genus Pseudomonas; species Pseudomonas sp. WT-JTC. The sequence goes on along the minus strand of NZ_CM160042.1, from coordinate 3,020,830 downwards.
AGCCAATCTGCTGGGTGAGCGCGGCAAGGGCCTGGCCATCGCCCTATCCAACCTCGAAGGCGGGCGAATCGGCATCGCCGCGCAAGCACTCGGCATTGCTCGCGCGGCGTTCGAAGCGGCGCTGGCCTACTCCCGTGATCGGGTGCAGTTTGGCAAAACCATCAATGAACACCAGAGCATCGCCAACCTGCTGGCCGACATGCACATGCAACTGAACGCCGCACGGTTGATGATCCTGCACGCCGCACGCCTGCGCACGGCCGGCAAACCCTGCCTGTCGGAGGCCTCACAAGCCAAGCTGTTTGCGTCGGAAATGGCGGAAAAGGTCTGCTCGTCCGCCATTCAGATTCATGGCGGCTATGGCTACCTGGAAGACTATCCGGTGGAAAGATACTACCGGGATGCGCGGATCACGCAGATCTACGAAGGGTCGAGCGAGATACAGCGGATGGTGATCGCCCGCGAGCTGAAGAACTACCTGATTTGATGCCCTGTACCTGTAGGAGCGAGCTCGCTCGCGATGGCGGTCAACGATAACGCTGGGCACCTGAATCAACCCGGTGCCCTTGGGTTTTTCGCGAGCAGGCTCGCTCCTACAGAGATCCAATGTAGGAGCGAGCTTGCTCGCGATGGCAGTCAACGATGACGCGGGGCACCTGAATCGACTCGGAGCCCTTGGTTTTTTCGCGAGCAGGCTCGCTCCTACAGGGATTCAATGTAGGAGCGAGCTCGCTCGCGATGGCGGTCAACGATGACGCGGGGCACCTGAATCGACTCGGAGCCCTTGGTTTTTTCGCGAGCAGGCTCGCTCCTACAGAGATCCAATGTAGGAGCGAGCCTGCTCGCGATGGCGGTCAACGATAACGCTCACCTGAATCAACCCGGTGCCCTTGGTTTTTTCGCGAGCAGGCTCGCTCCTACAGAGATCCAATGTAGGAGCGAGCTTGCTCGCGATGGCAGTCAACGATGACGCGGGGCACCTGAATCTACTCGGTGCCCTTGGTTTTTTCGCGAGCAGGCTCGCTCCTACAGAGATCCAATGTAGGAGCGAGCTCGCTCGCGATGTAGGTCAACGATAACGCTGGGCACCTGAATCTACTCGGTGCCCTTGGGTTTTTCGCGAGCAGGCTCGCTCCTACAGAGATTCAATGTAGGAGCGAGCTCGCTCGCGATGGCGTCAGCGAAAGCGCCGCATCACTTGCCTTGGAACTCCGCCTCACGCTTGGCAATGAACGCCGCCATCCCTTCCTTCTGATCCTGCGTCGCAAATGCCGCATGGAACACCCGGCGCTCAAAGCGCACGCCTTCGGCCAGGCTCACTTCAAAGGCACGGTTGACGCTTTCCTTGACCATCATCGCAATCGGCAACGACTTCTTGGCGATCAACGCGGCGACTTTCAGCGCTTCATCCAACAGCTCATCGCTCGGCACGATACGCGCCACGATGCCGCAACGCTCGGCTTCCACGGCATCGATCAAACGCCCGCTCAGGCACATTTCCATGGCCTTGGCCTTGCCCACGGCGCGAGTCAGGCGCTGGGTGCCGCCCATGCCCGGCAACACGCCGAGGTTGATTTCCGGCTGACCAAATCGGGCATTGTCGCCCGCCAGGATGAAGTCGCACATCAACGCCAGCTCACAGCCGCCGCCCAGGGCGAAACCGTTGACCGCCGCGATGATCGGCTTGCGGCGGTTGGCCACACGGTCGCTGTCGCTGAACAGGTCGTCGATGTAGATCTGCGGATAGGTCAGCTCAGCCATTTCCTTGATGTCGGCACCGGCGGCAAAGGCTTTTTTCGAACCGGTCAGGACGATGCAGCCGATGTTCGAGTCAGCCTCAAAGCCGTCGAGGGCCTGGTTCAGTTCGCTGACGATCTGCGCATTCAACGCGTTCAACGCTTGCGGACGGTTGAGGGTGATCAGGCCAACGCGGCCATGGGTTTCCAACAAAATCGTTTCGTAGTTCACAAGGGACTCCTTCTTATAAATTGCGCGAAATGACCATGCGTTGAATATCGCTGGTGCCTTCGTAGATCTGGCAGACCCGCACGTCGCGGTAGATCCGCTCCACCGGGAAGTCGTTGAGGTAACCGTAACCGCCAAGGGTTTGCAGCGCCGAGGAGCATACCTTCTCGGCCATTTCCGAGGCGAACAACTTGGCCATCGACGCTTCGACCAGCGCCGGCTTGCCGCTGTCACGCAGGGCGGCGGCGTAGTGCACCATTTGCCGCGCCACGGCGATCTGGGTCGCCATGTCCGCCAGGCGGAACGCCACGGCCTGGTGCTCGATGATGGGCTTGCCGAAACTCTCGCGCTCACGGGCGTAGTCGCGAGCCGCTTCGAACGCGGCGCGGGCCATGCCCACCGATTGCGAAGCGATCCCGACGCGGCCGCCTTCAAGGTTGGCCAGGGCAATCCTGTAGCCTTCGCCCTCCTCGCCCAAGCGATTGGCCACCGGCACCTTCACGTCTTCGAAAAGGATCTGGCAAGTGTCGGACGCATGCTGACCGAGCTTGTCTTCGACCCGCGCAACGGTGTAGCCCGGCGAATCGGTCGGCACGATAAAAGCGCTGATACCGCGTTTGCCGGCGCCCGGATCGGTCACTGCAAACACGATCACCACCCCGGCATTGCGCCCGGAGGTGATGAACTGCTTGCAACCGTTGAGCACGTAATGATCGCCCTCCAAGCGCGCGCGGGTTTTCAGGCCGCTGGCGTCGGAACCGGCCTGGGGTTCAGTCAGGGCGAATGCGCCGAGCATCGCGCCGCTGGCCAGCGGCTTGAGGAAGTGCTCTTTCTGCTCATCCGTGCCGTAGTTGAGGATCGGCACACAACCCACGGAGTTGTGCACACTCATGATGGTCGAACAGGCGCCATCGCCGGCGGCGATTTCTTCCAGCGCCATGGCGTAGGCCAGGTAACCGGTGTCGCATCCGCCCCACTGCTCCGGCACCAGCATGCCGAAGAAGCCCAGCCCGGCCATTTCGCCAATGGCTTCCTTGGGAAAGCGATGCTCACGGTCCCACTCGGCCGCGAACGGTTTCAGCCGTTCCTGGGCAAAGTCCCGGGCCATGTCGCGGATCTGTTGTTGGTCGTCATTGGGGATCATGGTGAATCCTTAAAAATGTAATCGCCCCCTGTAGGAGCGAGCTTGCTCGCGAAGGGCCTGAGAGCGCCGCATTCATCCAGGCAGACCTCGTCATCGTTGACGCCCTTCGCGAGCAAGCTCGCTCCTACAGGGACTGCGCAAGTCTTAATACAGGCATTCCACGGCCATCGCCGTCGCTTCACCGCCACCAATGCAAATCGCCGCGACACCACGCTTCAGGCCCTTCTGGCGCAGGGCCGAGAGCAAGGTCACGAGAATCCGCGCACCGGACGCCCCGATCGGATGACCGAGGGCGCAAGCACCGCCGTGCACGTTGAGTTTCTCGTGGGGAATTTCCAGATGAGTCATCGCGGCCATGCCGACCACGGCGAAGGCTTCGTTGACTTCCACCAGATCTACGTCATTGAGCGACCAGCCGGTTTTCTTCATCAACTTCCTGATTGCGCCAATCGGTGCCACCGGGAACAGGCCCGGGGTATCGGCGAACGCAGCGTGGCCATGAATCACCGCCAACGGTTTCAGGCCTTGCTTCTGTGCCTGCGACTGGCGCATCAGCACCAGTGCGGCGGCACCGTCGGAGATCGAACTGGAGTTGGCCGCCGTCACCGTACCGCCTTCACGGAACGCCGGTTTCAACGAAGCGATCTTGTCCAGCTTGGCTTTGGGCGGCTGCTCGTCATTGCTGATCACAACCTGCTCTTTGCCGACCGTCACGGTGAGCGGCACGATTTCGTCCCTGAAGCTGCCGTCCTTGATCGCCTGCTGGGCGCGAGTGGTCGAGGCGATGGCGAACGCGTCCTGGGCTTCACGGCTGAAGCTGTTGGTTTCGGCGCAGTCTTCGGCGAAGGTGCCCATCAGGCGGCCCTTGTCGTAGGCGTCTTCGAGGCCGTCCAGGAACATCGAGTCCTGCACCCGGCCATGGCCCATGCGGTAGCCGGCACGGGCGCGGTCCAGCAGGTAAGGCGCGTTGGACATGCTTTCCATGCCACCGGCGACCACCACGTCGGCACTGCCGGCCACCAGCATGTCGTGGGCCAGGATCGCCGCTTCCATGCCGGAACCGCACATCTTGTTCAAGGTGGTGCAGCGGGTCGATTTATCCAGCCCGGCACCCAGCGCCGCCTGACGCGCCGGGGCCTGGCCGAGGCCTGCCGGCAGTACGCAGCCGAACAGCACTTCGTCGACGCTATCACTGGCGACGCCGGCACGTTCAACCGCGGCCTTGATGGCGGCAGCGCCGAGTTGCGGCGCCGTCAGGCTTTTCAGTTCGCCCTGGAAACCGCCCATCGGGGTGCGGACGGCGCTGACGATTACAATCGGATCGTTGGACATTGTCATGACAAATCCTCCTTATTTGGCGGCCATGCGCAAGGCACCGTCGAGACGGATCACCTCGCCATTGAGCATGCTGTTTTCAATGATATGCCTGACCAGCGCGGCATACTCGCCCGGTTTGCCCAGGCGCGGCGGAAATGGCACGCCAGCCGCCAGGGAGTCGCGGACTTCCTGGGTCATGCCGGCCATCATCGGCGTTTCGAAGATGCCGGGAGCGATCGTCATGACACGGATGCCGAAACGCGCCAGTTCGCGGGCAGCGGGCAAGGTCAGGCTGACAATCGCACCTTTGGACGCCGAGTAGGCCGCCTGACCGATCTGACCGTCGTAAGCCGCGGCAGACGCGGTATTGATGATCACGCCGCGTTCGCCATCGGCGTCCGCTTCGGTTTCCGCAATCGCCGCTGCCGCAAGGCGCAGCATATTGAAGCTGCCGATCAGGTTGACGTTGATCACCTGGCTGAAGCTGGCCAGCGCGTGCGGGCCATTCTTGCCAAGAATCTTCTCGCCACGCACGATGCCGGCGCAATTGACCAGGCCATTGAGGCCGCCAAAGGCCTTGACCGTCGCCTGCACGGCGGCTTCGGCCGCTGCTTCGTTGCTGATGTCCGCCACCACGCTGTGCGCGCCAAGGCGCTGGGCCTGGGCGGCAACGGCTTCGGCGTTCATGTCCACCAGCATCACTTTCGCGCCTGCGGCAACCAGCACCTCGGCAGTGGCTGCACCAAGGCCGGAAGCGCCACCCGTGACGATAAATATCTTGTTCTCGATCTGCATCATTGTTTCCCTGGATTCAAGCTGGAACGTTCTTCGCCGCGGCCTCTTGAGCCTTGGCGATTTCCTGGTTGCGCAAGATAAAGCGCTGCAATTTGCCGCTTGGGGTTTTCGGCAACTCGCTGACAAATTCGATTTCGCGGGGGTAGGAATGCGCCGCCAGACGCTTGCGCACGTGTTGCCGCAGCTCTTCGGCCAACGCAGGTTCTGCGCGGTATTGCGGGCTGAGCACGACAAAGGCCTTGACCAGTTCGGTGCGCTCCGGATCGGGTTTGCCGATCACTGCGGCCTCGACCACGGCCGGGTGTTCGATCAGCGCGCTTTCCACGTCGAACGGACCGACCCGGTAACCGGAGGTGGTGATCACGTCATCGCTGCGACCGACGAAGCTGATGCTGCCGTCCGGGTTCCACTCGACGGTGTCGCCACTCAGGTAATAGTTGCCGACAAAGGCCTTGGTCGGCCCGCCTTCGTAGCCGGCGAACCAGCACATCGGCGATTGGCTGCGGTCGATGGCCAGAATGCCCGGCTGGCCAACGCCCAGTTCCTTGTATTCGTCATCCAGGACCACGATGCGGTGGCCTGGCGAGGCAAAACCGGCCGCGCCCATGTGAATCGGATGTTCAAGGCCGTGGTGGTTGCACAGCACCATGCCCAGTTCGGTCTGGCCGTAATGGTCGTGGATCACCACGTCGAGGTTGTCGGCGAACCAGCGGATCACTTCCGGGTTCAGCGGCTCGCCGGCGCTGCTGACGATGCGCAGCTTGCCCTTGATCGATCTGGCGAATTCGTCGCCGCCGGCAATCAGCAAACGGTAGGCGGTCGGCGAACCGGTGAGATTGGTAATCCCGTACTTGTTGATCACCCGGCAGGTGCTTTCCAGGGTGAACGGGCCATCGTAAAAGGTGATCGGATGCCCCATGGCCATCGGCCCCGTGACACCGAAATAGATACCGTAGGCCCAACCCGGATCTGCGACGTTCCAGAAGGCGTCTTCCGGGCGCAGATCCACCGCATCGCGGGTGTAGCTCTGGAACGCAACGATGGCCTTGAGCGGCACCGACAGGGCTTTCGACGGACCGGTGGTGCCCGAAGTGAACATCAGCAGGAACGGATCTTCCCCGGTCAGCAATACAGGCTCACAGTCGGCGGAATAGTTGGCCAGTTCGGCCCAGAAACTGCAATCGCCACGAACCAGGCCCTGCCCTTTGGGGCCTGTGACGGTCACCGTGGTCGGGCAATCGGCGACTTCAGCCAGTTTCGGCCGGTTCACCGCATCGGTGACCACCACTTTGGCGCCAGAGCAGCTCAGGCGGTGCTCGATGGCTTTGGGGCCGAACGCGGTAAACAGCGGTTGATACACCGCACCGATGCGCCAGGTGGCGAACACGGTGATCAGCAGTTCGATATTGCGTGGCAACAGGCCGGCCACCTTGTCGCCTTTCTTCACGCCCAAGGCCTGCAGGTAATTGGCGAAACGCGCGGCCTTGTCCTGCAGTTCGGTGAAGGTATAGGTCGCACTGGTGCCGTCGCGTCCTTCCCAGAACAGCGCGATGCGGCCCGGCAAGGCATGCCGGTCACAACATTCGACACAGGCGTTGAGGGCGGTCAGATCGCCTGCGAGTGCGGTGTCGACGGTGTGCTGATAATTGAACTGAGAAGTAGCAGACAAGTAATCGCGCATTGCCAGAATCCCTCTGTGTTTCTTATTAGGTTGGGGGAACCGTAATCAACAGGGAAATACTCGCTCTGCGCGGGGTGTCGGGCAATGGTCAAAGTTATCAAGTTGTCTGACTGCTTTGGCCAAAGCCCGCAGGGTATCAAGCGATGAAACGCACCCCGGGTTTGGTGCGTTCGTCCACGGTCAGCTCGAACACATCCGGCCGCGCGTAGTGGCCGACCACGTCATAGTCGTAGCGGGCGCGTACCAGGTCGTCAGTGTCGATTTGCGCGGTGAGCAGACCGGCGCTGTCACGCAACGGTCCGGCGAGGATGTCGCCCATGGGACCTACGATCACACTGCCACCGGCGATCAATGGCCGATCCGCCGGCCAGTTGGCGATGTCCACGCCCAGGGCCTTGGGTGAGGCCTGGACCTGACAGGCACTGACCACGAAACAACGCCCCTCATGGGCGATGTGGCGCATGCTGACCTGCCACATCTCCCGTTCGTCCACGGTCGGCGCGCACCACACCTCCACGCCCTTGGCGTACATCGCCGTGCGCAGCAACGGCATCATGTTTTCCCAGCACACCGCCGCACCGACACGCCCGACCTGGCTGTCGATCACCGGCAGCGTCGAACCATCGCCCTTGCCCCAGATCAGCCGCTCGGTGCCGGTGGGCATCAGTTTGCGGTGCTTGGCCACCAGCCCGGCCTGCGGATCAAAGTACAGCGCGGTGCAGTACAACGTGCTGCCCGCACGCTCGATCACGCCGATCACCAGATTGGCCCCAGTGCGGGCGGACAGCGCCGCCAACGCCTCGGTTTCCGCGCCGGGCACGTCGATGGCATTGGCAAAATAGCGGGCAAAGGCTTCGCGACCTTCCGGCAGGCGATAACCCAATTGCGTACCAAAGCCCTCACCTTTGGGATAACCGCCCAGCAGCGCTTCCGGCATCACCACCAACCCGGCGCCGGATTCGATGATCGCGTTTTCATAGGACAGGATCTGTTCCAGGGTTTCAGCCTTGCCGCCGGGCAATGCGCCGATTTGCAGGGCCGCAACGATTGATTTGGGCATATCGGAAACTCCATTCGCATCAGGTGTTGCTCATTATCCAGCGTCACGCAATCATCAATAAAGACCGACTCACTGCTGAATGATATGAGCCAAATGAATATCACAGACATCGACCTCAACCTGCTCAAAGTCTTCGAAGCGCTGCACGAGGAGTCCAGCGCCAGTCGTGCCGCCTTGCGCCTGGGCGTGACGCAATCGGCGGTCAGTGCAGCACTGCGGCGGTTGCGCGAGGTGTATGGCGATCAGCTGTTCGTGCGCACCGGACGAGGCCTGGCCCCCTCGCTCAAGGCCAATCAGCTCAAGCCGGTGGTCAGCGATGCCCTGAACAAATGCCGGCAGAGCCTGGCGATGGTCGATCCGGCCGCACAGCAGTACGACGGTCGCTCGGTCACTGTGGGAATGTCGGATGATTTCGAAATTGCCTACGGCCGGCGGATGATTGAAGAAATCGCCCGTACCGCGCCGAAGCTGCGGCTGATTTTCCGCCAGACCCACAGCCAGATCGTCGCCCAGGCGTTGATGGAGCGCAGCATCGACCTGGCGATCACCGCGGGCGGGGTTGCCGAGCGGCTGCTCAGCCGTCAGGTACTGGGGGAAGGCGGATACCTGTGCCTGGCGGACCCGTCGAGCCTGGGCGCGGGCCAGCAGAGCATCAGTCTTGAAGAGTTTGTCGCCCGCGAACACATTCTGGTGTCGTCCGGCGGTTTTATCGGGATTACCGACGAGGGGTTGGCCGCGCTGGGGTTGAGTCGGCGGGTGTGCGCCTCGACCACGCACTTTGCCGCGCTGCCGCATTTGCTCAAGGGCAGCCAGGCCGTTGCGACCATTCCGGCTCATGCGGCGCAAAGCATCGCAACGCTCAGCGGACTGGCGTTGCTGCCCTGCCCCTTGGCGTTGCCACGTTACCCGATCGAGCTGGGCTGGCGCACCAGCACCCAACTCGATCCGGTGGTGTTGAAAGTGCGTGAAGCGATTGTCGCAAGTTTCGCGTGACAGCCGATATTACTTGTTGGCGGCCATCAGGCGATTGACTTCACTGCGCACCATGTTGGCGAATTCCGGGGGCGACATACCGTCCAGCTCGGCGCGCACCCATTCCGCCCACTTGCCTTTGCGCTTGGCCCGTTCGCCGAACAACCGCGCGGCCTCACCCTTGGCTTTGCCCAGATTGTTTTGCCAGAGTTCGAACAGACGGGATTTCTCGTCTTCAAGCGCAGCGCGCTCGGCGAGGGGTTTGTCGGCCAGATTGAAGCTCATGGGATTTTCCTGCTGCGTAAAATAGGCGACATCTTACACTGTAGGACGAAATGTCCTGCGCCGGTTTTTCAGCAAGATGGCCTCACTGGGCAAAATAGCTGCAACTTTTCCGACAACCGCAGACTCCATTGTTCACTGTCCACTTACCTGCAAGGAGTACTTCAATGGTCCGCAAAACCACCGCGCAAGCCGCCGAAGACCAAATCAAGGATCTGGCGTTCAGCGAACTTCAACGGCTGATCGAAGAGTCGGAAAAACTGCTGAAAAGCAGCGCTTCACTGGTCGGGGAAGAAGCGGAGACCCTTCGCGGACAAATCGCGCTGAAACTCCGGCAAGCCAGGGATTCGGTAACCAGCGTGCGCGACCGGACGCTGCCCGCGGTCGAGGCCACTGAAACCTATATCGGCGGGCATCCATGGCAAACCGTGGCGATTTCTGCCGGGTTCGGCCTGGTGGTGGGGTTGTTGTTGGGGCGGCGCTAAATACTGGCAAAAACTGAACCCTGTGTGGGAGCGGGCTTGCTCACGAAGGCGGTGTGTCAGCAACCAAGCTATCGGCTGACACGACGCCTTCGCGAGCAAGCCCGCTCCCACAAGGCTGACAGCGTCAGACGCCCGCCAGCTCCCGCAGGTTCGCCAGCGTCTTGGCATCCAGCTCGATGCCGTTGACCTGCGACCTGGCGCGCTGATGATGACGCCGGTCACCCGGCAAGCGCTTCAAGCCGACCCCGTGCATTTGACGCACCAGTTCCTGGCTGCGTTCGGCAAAGCTTTGCCCCGCCGCTTTGCCCGGATCGATCACGATCAGCAATTGGCCAGTCCAGGGCGTCTTGGCGCCAGGGTGGTTCTTCCAGTCGAATTCGAAGGAAAAATTCCCCCCGGTCAGTGCCGCCGCCAGCAGCTCGACCATCATCGACAACGCCGAGCCCTTGTGCCCGCCAAACGGCAGCAACGCGCCGCCCTCGAGAATTGCTTTCGGGTCTGTGGTCGGCTGGCCGAGGCTGTCCACGCCCATCCCTGCCGGCAAGCGTTTACCCTCGCGCGCGGCAATTTGCACATCACCATGGGCAATGGCACTGGTGGCAAGGTCGAAGACAATCGGTTCGCCGTCGGCCCGCGGGGCGGCGAAGGCAATCGGGTTGGTGCCGAACAGCGGCCGGTCGGCACCGTGGGGCACCACGCAGGTCATGCTGTTGACCACACTCAAGGCCACCAGGCCTTCATAGGCAAAAGGTTCGACATCCGGCCACAGCGCAGCGAAATGGTGTGAGTTGCGAATCGCCAGTACCGCGATTCCGGCGCTCCGCGCTTTCTCAACCAACAGCTCGCGTGCGGCCGCCAGGGCCGGTTGCGCAAAACCGTTGGCGGCATCGACCCGCACGAAACCTGAAGCCACATCTTCGACGATCGGAACGGCCTGGCCGTTGACCCAGCCACTTTGCAGCGTGGACACATAACCCGGCATCCGGAACACGCCGTGGCTGTGCGCGCCGTCGCGCTCGGCGCCCGCGCAGTTTTGCGCCAGCACCCTGGCGACATCGGCCGAGGTGCCGTGACGCAAGAAAATCTTCTCCAGCAAAGCGCTCAACGCTTCAAGGGACAGGTATTGCGAGACCGCAGTGGACGCGTGATCGTGTGGCGCAGACATCTGAAGCTCCAGACTAATTATTGGAGGGGGCAACAGCGTACGTAGACCGCCGATTAACAACGCGCCGGGAGCGAGCTGTCAACCCTTCGATTGCGCAGGCTGGCACGAACGCCAGCCGCCCATGCGTTAACTATCTACCGCCTGCGCCCCGGCGCCGATTTTTCGTCTCGACGCTCCTTCCATTGGCGTATTGCGCCGCGCCTCAACGTTGGTCCACCGGGCAGGTCCACGAATTCTCCCATCCGAAAAGAACGCAGCACTCTGGCGAAAAATAAACGCACTTTGATGGGTAATTGCCATGACTGATGTTCTCGCAGACTTCCCCCAAGGTTAGAATGCACGAAATCAGGATGAGCCAATGACCGACCACACGCTCTCGGAAGCCGAATACGACGCCATCACCGATGCCGCAGCGCATTGGTGCATGCGCCTGCACGCCAATGATTGCACTGAGCAAGAGCGCCAGGCGTTCGCGCAATGGCGGGATGCGCATCCGCTCCACGCCTTCGAGTACGAGGCGATGCTGGATATCTGGGATGTTGCCGGGGACCTGCCTTGCCCCGCCCCCGTCATGCCGATGGTTCATGCCAAACCGCAGACGCCCTGGCGCACCATGGGCATAGCGGCTGCCGTGTGTGCCCTGGCGTTACCGCTGGCCGCGTACAGCGGCTGGCACCTGGGCTGGCTGCCCAACTCGTACCAGCATTTCGAATCGACCGACAATGTCCGCACGGTCACCTTGAACGATGGCAGTCAGGTTGAGTTGAACCTGGGCAGCGAGCTGACCTACAGCAACTACAAGAATCAGCGGCAAGTCACGCTGAAAAAAGGCGAGGCGTTCTTCAGCGTCAGCCATGACACTCGTCACCCGTTTATCGTCAAGGCGGCTGAAGGCCGCATACGCGTGACCGGGACCAAGTTCAACGTCTGGATGTATGAAGACCAGGTGAAGGTGAACCTGATCGAAGGCTCGGTGCTGGTCAGCAGCAACGATAACCTGTCCGGCGACGGACTGCGGCTGGGTCCGGCGATGCAGGCAAGCTATCGCCGCGGCGATTTCACTCCGCGCATCAGCGATACCTATGACAACGACAGTTCGCTGGCCTGGCGCCAGGGCAAACTGGTGCTCGACGATCTGGCGCTGGCCGATGCATTGCCATTGATCAACCGTTACCTGGAAAAGCCGTTGAAGATCGCTGACAACAGCACCGGTTCGATCCACATCGGCGGCATCTACAGCATCAAGGAGATCAACGGCCTGGTGAAGTCCCTGCCCCGCGTGCTGCCGGTGTACCTGACGCGCAATGACAACGGCAATCTGGTGGTCAACGCGATTCCGCAAAAGACCCCAAAAAGCTGAAAAGGCCGCAACCCTTGCCGGGTGCGGCCTTCCTCGTTCGTTTCAGCACCCCTTCAGATCACTGCGTGGCCACCTTGGCGGGCTTTTCATCCTGCTGACGGATGGTCTGTAGCTGATACTGCGGATCGGCGGTGATCTGTTGCTCGGTGAACGGCAATACGCTCAATTGCTTGTTCGAAAACGCCTGGGTCTGGTCCCGGGAATACTTCGACGCCGGGTCGCTCGATAACGAAAACGCCAACAACCCTTTGGCCTGTGGCCCCTGCTCGTCAAAGGTCACCACCTGCAAGTAGCTGGTGCCGCTGACCACTTCACGCTTGCCGTCGGACCTTGGCACGCTCTGGATCGCGTTATAGATCCCCAGCATGCCCGGCCCGCCGTGAATCGGTGTTTGCTGGCTACCGCTGCTGACCACCTGGATATCGCCCCAGCGGCTGTCTGGTTTGAGACCAGCAGCGCTGACTTGTTCGACCGAGGCCAGCATCGCCGCCCGCAGCGCCTGCGCCACGTTCGGACGATCGACCGCCAGGCCACGCGGGGTGTGTTGCGGGTCTAGCGGATCGAACGCCACGCGCCAGACATCAGGGACCGGCTCCAAGGCCTCCATGACATTCTGGAAGTGGACAAAGCCAAGGCCACTGTTCAGGTTTGCCGTGCGATCCCACGTTTTGAGGCTGGCACACAGTGGCGTGAGCGCTTTTGCGTCGGCACCGAGATTTTTCGCGCAAAACTGCAGCAGATCAGGCATCACTAGAGCGGCCTGATAAACCTGATCGTCCATGACCATGTGTTGCAAGTCCGCCGGCGCGACCTTGGCCAGCGTATGCAAGCGATCCAGCGCAAAACGCGAACGCAATCCCAATGGCTGGCTGTCCTGGCTGATCAATGGCGAGTAGCCGGTCAGTGGTTGTGCCGGGTTGGCCAGCCACGCCGAATCGTTGGAGTGCTGGACAAAATCCTTGCGCAGCAACTGCGGTAGTTTGTCCGAGGCATAGATGCCGGCCTGCGCGGCCAGCGGGTCGATGTCCCAGGCACAGGCACTGTTGGAACCGTCGAGGATGATCATCTGCAGGCCGATCCGCGGATCGCTGCACTGGGCGAGCTTGGCAGCACTGACGTTGGGCACCACCGACAGGTTCATGTACAGCGTCTGCCCCTGATCGTCCGCCGCCAGCGTGTTGACCCAAGGAATCCCCTGGATCTTGTGCACCGAGTCCTGGAAATCCTTGAGGTTGTCAGCGCGGTTCATTGCGTACCACTGTTGCAGCACGCGGTCGTTATCCAGGTTGGCATCGCGCAGGCTGTAGGCGTACCGGTGGTCCCAATCCAGCTTTCCTGGCCATTGCACCACCGGGCCGAACTTCGAGCTGTAGATCACACGGGAAACCGCCTGGACCTGCCCGTCCGCCTGTTTGACGTTGACGGTCAGGGTTTGCTTGTCCATTGGCAGGGACTGGCCGTCGAGCAGGTAACGGGTCGAATCCTTGGGGTCGAGTTGCAGACGGTACAGCGTGAAGTGCCTGGAGGAATCCACGGTGTGGGTCCAGGCCAGATGTTGATTGAAACCGATGTTGATCACCGGCAGGCCGGGCAACGCCGCGCCCATCACGTCCAGTTTGCCGGGAATGGTCAGGTGCATCTGATAAAAACGCATGCCGCCCACCCACGGAAAGTGCGGATTGGCCAGCAACATGCCGCGCCCGTTGAAAGAACGCTCGCTGCCGACCGCGACGGCGTTGCTGCCCCGGTCCAGGGCAAAGCGCTGCATCCGCGTGGCGGCCACCTGGAAATCGGCGTTTGACGCCAGAGTGACCGCCTCAGGCGGCGCGGCTCCGGCCAGGGCCTCGGCAAATTGCCCGACTCCGCCCTCGACCAGCAGGCGCCGGGTCAATTTCACCAGATCCATCGTCGTGATATCCCGCACCCAGTCGCCCTGGCATTGCGCCGGCAAACCCTGTGCGCGACGTTCGGCCAGCGAACGGTTATACCCCGCCACGTAACCCTCAATGAGTTCGCGGACCTGCGGAATTTGCGCCTGCCAGAAACCGGCCACGGCCTGTGGTGTATTCAACCAGGTGAAAAACACATCACTGACCCGGTTCTCCCGCTCTTCGACGGTGAATTGATCCGGTCCGAAATACCGTGAGCGCTCACCATTGACCGTAGCGATCTCGTTAGCCAGCAGGCACAGGTTGTCCTGGGCGTAGGCATAGCCGATGCCGTAGCCGAGCCCGCGCTCGTTGTCGGCACGGATGTGCGGCACGCCGAAACCGGTTCGTCGGATGTCCGCGCTCGTTTGCGCAGGCGAACCGCTCGCGCTCGCAGCAAGGCTCAGCCCCAGGCTCAACCCCAGTGTCACACCCGCCAGGCTCAACCTGGCTAACTGGCTGGAAATAATCACGCTCGCTCCTGATCGAAAAAACGATGGCCACTGCTGCGCATACCCGCACGCACCGTGCCTCCCTGTAGGGACGAAGCTCACACCAGAAATTTAGGGTTTTACCGCGCATTGGCGCAAGGACTGACAGGTTGATCACGCGGTGGCGACAAAATTTCTACATTCGAGCCTTCATGATTTGCGCTGCTCATACGTCTAGTCATGTAAGAGCGCCCACTTTTTCCTGATCAGGCTCTGAAAAGGAGTTTTTGCAATGTACAACTCGCGACTGCCAACGGACGGTAGCAACGCGCCAAAGGGTGCTTCCATGGGAGTTGGCGTATTCGAGCCGCGTAGCGATCGCCACGGCAACGAGCGCATCAGGATCCTGCTCAAAAGCTATGGCCTGCGCACCAGCCTGATCCGCCTGAAAGTCATCGATGCCTTGCTGGCAGCCGCCGAAAGCGACCGCAGCCTTGGCGTACGCGGCGTGCACAGCCAATTGCTGGACCTGGATATTCCATTGTCCTTTCTCAGCGTGCGTGAAGTGCTAAAGCGCTTGTGCAGCGAAGGCGTGATTGTCCTCAACCCCGACAAAAGCTACAGCCTGCACCCTCAGGCTGCCGCCATCCTGCGCAACCCGTGATCGAATGATCAGGGCTTGACCTTGCGGCGCATCACGCCATTGATGACCACCACGACCACCGCCACGCCTATGGCGATGTACTGGAACATTTTTTCGCTGATGACACCGGTATTCTGCAACCAGGAAAGGCCAAACATGATCCCCAGTACCACCAGGGAGATCAGAATCGAGTATTTCAAACGTTGCGACTGAGTCATTGCGGGTTCCTGAATCTGAAAAATGTATCCGGTTTGTATCGACATGCATGCCAGGCGCTTACCCTGTTTCGGGAATGACCTGCTATAAGCGCGGTCTCATGTTACAGCCGATGAAGATTTTTAGCTTCATTACGGCGATAACATGAGGATTTCCAAAATGTTGCGTCGAATCACACTGCTGATTCCACTGTTTGCCCTCCTGACCCTGAGCGGTTGCATTATTTACCCCCATGGGGGCCGGCACCACGATCACTACTACGGCCATGGCGGACCGGGTTACTACCAACATCGTTAACGGCGGCTCAATGTCCCGAGTCCTTTCTGTAAAAGTCATTGCCAGGCTGGGCACACAGCTCTACCAGCCAATCGACAAACACCCGCACCCGCCGGGATAACTGGCGGTGCGGCGGATAAAGCGCCGTCATCGGCATGCCCGGTGGCGGCACTTGCTTGAGCACTTCACACAAACGTCCCTCCGCCAGTTGCCGCGCCACATGGTAGTACGGCGTCTGCACCAGACCATATCCGGCCTCGCACGCCGCCAGATAGCCATCGGCACTGTTGACCGCCACCTGCTTGGGCAGGTCGAGCGACTGCACCTGGCCATCCACGACAAACTCCAGCCCATAGCGTTTTCCGCTGCTGCTGGAGAAGTACTCGACCACCTGATGCCCGCGCAGGTCATCCAGGGAACGAGGCGTTCCGTGCCGCTGCAGATAATCAGGGCTGGCACAGGTCACCTGATCCATCATCACCAGCGGCCGCGCCACCAACGAATCGTCCAGCGTCGAGCCACCGCGCAACACGCAATCGACACCTTCGCGAATCAGGTCGACCGGCCGGTCATTCAAGCCGATTTCCAGCTCGATCAAGGGATAGCGGGCGGTGAATTGCGGCAGCGCCGGGATCACCACCAGGCGCCCCACTCCCGCCGGCATGTCCACGCGCAACAGCCCCTTGGGATTGTGCCGTGCTGCACTGAACACCGCTTCGGTCTCTTCAAGATCCGCCAGCAAGCGTACGCAACGTGGGTAATAGGCCGCACCGTCGAGCGTCAGGCTGATCTGCCGCGTGGTGCGTTGCAACAGTTGCACCCCCAGATGCGCCTCCAGTTGCTTGATCAGGATGGTTACCGAGGCCCGGGGCAATTGCAGGCTGTCGGCGGCCCTGGCAAAGCCACCCAGCTCGACGATTCGGGTAAAGACGCGCATGGCATTGAAACGGTCCATTGCTGGCTCCACCGGCAGATTGTTTAGATTTAACGAATAGTGATAGCCGTTTTAGCCGGTTTATCTTGTTTCTGTCGAGATGAACAATGGCGATTCACTTCACAGGGAGCTGATTTCATGCACACACGTCAATTGGGAAAAAACGGTCCGCAGGTTTCGGCCATCGGCCTGGGTTGCATGGGTATGACCGATTTCTATACCACCGGCACGGACACCCGCGAAGCCACCGCCACCCTGCATCGCGCGCTGGAACTGGGCGTCAACCTGCTCGATACCGCTGATATGTACGGCCCGCACAGCAATGAAGAACTGATTGGCAAGGCCATTGCCGGCAAGCGCGACCAGGTGTTCCTGGCCAGCAAGTTCGGTATCGTCCGCGACCCGGCGAACCCCGGCGCCCGGGGCGTCAACGGTCGGCCGGAATACATTCGCCAGTCCATCGACGGCAGCTTGAAACGCCTCGGCGTGGATACCCTTGACCTGTATTACCAGCACCGCATCGACCCGCAGGTGGCCATTGAAGAAACCGTTGGCGCCATGGCCGATCTGGTCAGTGCCGGCAAAGTCCGTTATCTGGGATTGAGCGAGGCCTCGGTGACGACACTGGAACGGGCGCACAAGGTTCATCCGATCAGTGCGTTGCAAAGTGAATATTCGCTGTGGAGCCGCGATCAGGAAGAAAACGGTTGCCTGGCAGCCTGCCAGCGCCTGGGCGTCGCCTTTGTGCCTTATAGCCCGTTGGGCCGGGGGTTTCTGACCGGCGCATTGAAAAGTCCGGATGATTTCGCCGCAGACGATTACCGCCGTTTCAGCCCGCGCTTCCAGGGCGAAAACTTCGCGAAGAACCTGCTGCTGGTGCAGCAAGTGCAGGCCCTGGCGGCGGAAAAAGGCGTGACGGCGGGCCAACTGGCGCTGGCGTGGGTGCTGGCCCAGGGTGATTACCTGATTCCGATTCCCGGCACCAAGCAACGTAAATACCTGGAAGAAAACGTGGCCGCACTGCAGGTGACGCTGAGCGCCGAAGAGCTGCACGCGCTGGAGTCGGTCTTTGCGGCTAATGCCACCGCTGGCCTGCGTTATCCGGAGGAAGTCATGAAGCTGCTCGACCGGTAAGGGTCACCGGCCCGTTCGATGAATCGGGCGGGCCGGGTAACACGGCTTCAGGCCTTGGCCGGGAGACCATTGCACCTGACGATTTTGTAATGTGCCCCTCATCTGCCTGACAGCGTTGATCTACCATCATCGAACGGCGGATCTTTGTAGTACTTCGAAACACTCCTTGAATGCCTGACCGGGAAAAATGGTCAGAATGCGTTTTTTGCCCGTTAGCCGAGACGAATCCCATGCGAAACCCTCTGCGTCTGATCGCCCTGAGCGCCCTGTTCATTTCTTCCCTGGCCCAGGCCGCCGACCTCATTCCGATCGAGGTTCATCGCGACGCCAATTGTGGTTGCTGCAAAAAGTGGATCACCCACCTGGAGGCCAATGGCTTCAAGGTCGAAGACCACGTCGAAGCCAACATGAGTGAGTTCAAGCAACAGCACGGTGTACCGCCGCGCCTGGCGTCGTGCCACACCGCATTGATCAATGGCAAATTCGTCGAAGGTCATGTCCCGGCCGATCAGGTCCTGGCCTTGAGCAAGCGCGACGATCTGCTCGGTGTCGCCGCCCCCGGCATGCCCATGGGGTCGCCCGGCATGGAAATGGATGGCATGAGCGATGCCTATCAGGTCATTGGCCTGAAAAAGGACGGCACTGACGTGGTGGTTGCGGACTACCCCGCCCATTGATGTCCGGCGCATACCTCGGGCTGTTTTTCGCCGCATTCGGCGCCGCCACGCTGGTGCCGTTGCAATCCGAAGCCGTGCTGGTCGCACTGCTGCTCAGCGATCGGTATTGGCTCTGGGCGCTGCTGGCAGTGGCAACGCTGGGCAACGTCCTGGGGTCGCTGCTTAACTGGTGGCTGGGGCGCGGGATCGAGCGGTTCCGCGACCGGCGCTGGTTTCCGGTGAGCCCCCGACATCTGGAAAAAGCCCGGTTTCATTACCAACGCTACGGCCATTGGTCATTACTGCTCAGTTGGCTACCGGTGATCGGCGATCCGCTGACGCTGGTCGCCGGGGTCATGCGCGAGCCACCGGGGCGGTTCCTGCTGATCGTCACCCTGGCCAAAGGCGCCCGTTATGGTGTACTGGCCGTGGCGACATTGGGCTGGATGGGTTGAACCATCAAGGGCGGCGATTGCCTGTGCTTAATGTCGCCCTAATCGAGCCGATCCAGCATCGGCGGATTTTCCATGGAGTTGCCCCATGTCACGCCCCTTCTCCCGCTGGCTATCCGGCCTGTTGCTGACCGCCGCACTGCCCGCCATCGCCCAAGCCGAAGGACCGGCATACGGTCCCGAACTCCAGGGTTTCGACTATCCGTACACCCTCAAGCACTTTGCGTTCGAATCCCAGGGCCAGTCCCTGCAAATGGGTTACATGGACGTCGCCGCCCACGGTAAGGCCAATGGTCGCAGCGTGGTGCTGATGCACGGCAAGAATTTCTGCGGCGCCACCTGGGACAGTTCGATCAAAGCCCTCAGCGACGCCGGCTATCGGGTCATCGCCCCGGATCAGATCGGCTTCTGCACCTCCAGCAAACCGGCGCACTATCAGTACAGCTTCCAGCAACTGGCGACGAACACCCAGCAATTGCTCAAGGCGCTGGGCATCCAGAAAGCCACCCTGCTGGGGCATTCCACCGGCGGCATGCTCGCCACTCGCTATGCCTTGCAATACCCCGAACAAGTTGAGCAACTGGCGCTGGTCAACCCTATCGGCCTGGAGGACTGGAAAGCCCTCGGTGTGCCCTATCGCACGGTTGATCAATGGTACGAACGCGAACTCAAACTCAGCGCCGACGGTATCCGCAACTACGAACGCAGCACGTATTACGGCGGCCGCTGGAAACCTGAATTCGATCGCTGGGTCGAGATGCTCGCCGGCCTGAACAAAGGCCCGGGGCATACGCAAGTCGCGTGGAACTCGGCGCTGATCTACGACATGATCTTCACCCAGCCGGTGTACTACGAATTCCACAACCTGCGGATGCCGACCCTGCTGTTGATCGGAACGTCCGATACCACCGCCATCGGCAGTGACATCGCCCCTCCCGAGGTCAAGGCGAAGATCGGGCACTACGACGTCCTCGGCAAACAGGTGGCCAGGCTGATTCCCCAGTCCACGCTGGTCGAATTCCCTGGCATGGGCCACGCGCCACAGATGGAACAACCGGCACAATTCCACCAGGCCCTGCTCGCCTGGCTGAACAAGAGCAACCCCGTGCGTTGAAGAGGAAAGGCTGATGCCTGTACAGATTGCAGTGCTTGATGATTGGCAGGATGTGGCGCGGGACGTGGTGGACTGGTCGGCGCTGGACAGCGTCGGCCAGGTGAGCTTTCTCCATGACTACCCCACCGATAACCCATCCCTGGCCGAGCGCCTGGCCGGGTTTGAGGTGATTTGCGTAATGCGCGAACGCACCCGCTTCGATGAAGACCTGCTGCGCCGCCTGCCTAAGCTCAAACTGCTGGTGACCGGCGGCATGCGCAACGCCGCGCTTGACCTGAAAGCCGCCGCCGCACTGGGCATTCAGGTCTGCGGCACCGACAGCTACAAACACGCCGCACCGGAACTGACCTGGGCGCTGATCATGGCCGCAACCCGCAACCTGGTGGTCGAAGCCAATGCCTTGCGCGCCGGCCAGTGGCAACAAGGCCTGGGTGGCGACCTGCATGGCAAGACGCTGGCGATCCTCGGTCTGGGCAGCATCGGCCAGCGCGTCGCGCAGTTCGGCCAGGTGTTCGGCATGCGCGTCATTGCCTGGAGTGAAAACCTCACCGCCGAACGTGCGGCGCAAGTCGGTGTGACCTATGTCAGCAAGCAGGAACTGTTCGAACAGGCCGACGTGTTGTCGGTGCACCTGGTGCTCAGCGACCGCAGTCGAGGCCTGGTGGACGCGCAAGCACTGGGCTGGATGAAGCCCACGGCGCTGCTGGTAAACACCGCTCGCGGGCCGATTGTCGATGAAGCGGCCTTGATCAAGGCACTGCAGAAACAGCGGCTGGCTGGTGCCGCTCTGGACGTCTTCGAACACGAGCCCCTGCCCGCCCACCACCCGTTCAGGACGCTGGACAACGTGCTGGCAACACCCCATGTCGGGTACGTGAGCCAACAGAACTACCAGCTGTTTTTCTCGCAAATGATCGAGGACATCCAGGCCTGGTCTGCCGGCTCCCCCATTCGTTTGCTGGGCTGATCGCGCGCCAACGTTCATCGTCGAAACACCGCCCGGATGTTTTGCTCGACGAAAATCCCATGTGGGAGCGGGCTTGCTCGCGAAGAGGCCGTAACATTCAACATCATCATTGACTGGTACACCGCCTTCGCGAGCAAGCCCGCTCCCACAGGGATCTTCAGCGCACACAAAGCTGCGCAAGGCTCAAAACCATGCCTGCGCCCCGATATGAGCTTTCCTTGAAAATACCGCCAGTACGTAATGAATAATTGTTCTTGCTGCGGTGTTCTCATGACATCAACCGTGAACATAAGATTGCCGGGGGCAGACAGCCCCCTTCAATTGTTCAAGCCGTTGGCTGTTTCGACCTTGCGCTGCATCCGGCGGGCGCGACCTGATCTGAAACGCATGAACCTGTGGAGCCAAGCCCATGAGTATTCGTTTTGCTGTTCTGATGACCCCGCTGTTGCTGACCGTTGCGTTGTCCGGCACTCTCGCCCTGGCCAACGGTGGCGGCGGCGGTGACGAGCCTCCCCCCAGACCCCATTGCCCGAAAGGTCAGGTGCTCGATACCCGATCGCAGCGCTGCGTCAGGCAGACCAGCAACCTGGTGCCTGACGAAGACCGCACCAACTATGCCTATCAACTGGCCAAGGACGGGCGTTACGAAGAAGCCCTGGCCCTGCTTGACACACTGAAACAGCCAAATACGGCAAAGGCGTTGAACTATCGCGGTTACGCCACGCGTAAACTGGGACGTACCGACGAAGGCATCGGTTATTACCTGCAATCGGTAAAACTCGACCCGCAATACGCGCAAGTCCGTGAATACCTCGGCGAGGCCTATGTGGTCAAAGGCCGGCTGGACCTTGCACAGGAGCAACTGCAGCAGATCAAAGCCATCTGCGGCAATACCCGGTGCGAGGAGTACCAGGACCTGGCCGAAGTCATCAACGATTCATCGAAAACCTGACAACCCGAGCGGACGGAGGTCGCCATCGCCAGCGATCAGACAATACGAACGGAACTGTACCAGCACCTGGCGCGTTTATGGCGCTACGGCCTGCTGCTGTCCCGACAACGGCATGTCGCCGATGACCTGGTACAGGCCACCTGCGTGCGGGCGCTTGAGCGGGCCGGACAATACGAGCAGGGAACGCGCATGGACCGCTGGCTGCTGAGCATTCTGCATTCGATCTGGCTCAACGAAGTCCGCGCCCAACGGGTGCGTCAAGGTCAGGGCTGGGTGGATGCCGATCAGGCCTTGTCGTTCGATGGAGAATCCGTGGCGCAGACCCACGTGTTGGCGGCACAGGTCATCCGGCGCGTCGATGCATTGCCCGAGGCCCAGCGCGAAACCGTGTTTCTCGCCTACGTCGAAGGGTTGTCCTACCGCGAAGTCGCCGATGTGCTGCAAGTGCCCATCGGCACGGTCATGAGTCGCCTTGCCACCGCTCGTGCGAAATTGGCCGAATACCCACCGTTGCACTCGGTGCCCAACCCTAACCGAGGAGAACATTGATGAGCGCAAGACCCTCGGACGAACAACTGGTGGCGTACCTCGACAACCAACTCGATGCCGAGCAGCGCTCGCGCATCGACGCGGCCATCATCGCCGACCCTATGCTCGGCCTGCGTCTGCAATGGCTGAATCGCAGTAGCCTGCCGTTCAAGGAAGCCTACGATGAACTGGCCCGGCAGGCCCCGGTGGATCGCCTGCAGGCCATGCTCGCAACGCTGCCCTCTCCGGTCCGCCCTGCGCTCAATCGACGCTGGTTCCTTGCCGCGGCGGCCGGACTGTTGGCCGGCGGCGTGTTGGCGGACCGTTTGTTCCTCGGCTGGCAAGCGAGCCAGAAGACACACAACTGGCGCGGCCTGGTGGCCGATTACATGGCGCTCTACGTGCCGGAAACCCTGGACCATTTACCCGCTGATGAAGCCAGCCAACGGGCACAGCTGCGGACCATCGATGCGCGCCTGGGCCTTGACCTCGCACCGGCAAAACTGAGCCTGCCCCGTGCCGAGTTCAAGCGTGCGCAAATCCTCGAGTACGACGGTGCGCCCATCGCCCAGATCACCTACCTCGATCCGGCGCACGGCCCCATGGCGCTGTGCGTCACCCGCTCCAACAGCGGCAGCCGCCATTTCGCCCGGGAACAGCGGCGCGAGCTGAACATCGTGTATTGGGCAGACATGGAACACGCCTGGATGCTGATCGGGCATCAGTCGATGACGGATCTGGAGGAGATGGCCAAGCTGTTGCGCAGTCGGCTGAGCGCTTGATAGTCGTTTTTTTCACCTGGACGCATCAGGCCGAAGGCGGCAACCACAAGCGAAACCTCGCCCCGCCCAGCGGCGAGGCTTCCACCGTCAGCGTGCCACCCTGGACCTCCAGCGCGCGGCGGCTGATCGCCAGACCCAGTCCGAAACCACCCGTGGCGCGGTCGCGGCTGCGGTCGAGGCGGTAGAACGGCTCGAAAATCCGCTCGCGCTCGTCATCCGGAATGCCGATGCCGTCATCGTCGACCCAGATCTCACAGCCGCCGGCGTGCACCTGCACACCGATCTGAATACGCTTCTCGCAATAGCGCAGGGCGTTGCGCAGCAGGTTTTGCAAGGCACGGGCGGTCAGGCGCGGGTCCAGGCTGAAGCGTTCGAGCTGGCCGTGCAGCAGCACGTCGATGACAATTTCCGGGGAGTCCATTTCTTCGTCGACGCTGCCAAGGATGCTGTCGATGAATTCATCCAGCGACACCTCGACCTGCTCCGTCAGCCGCGCCGGGTTTTGCAGGCGACTGTAGGACAGCAGCTCCAACACCAACTCATCGAGCTCCCGGATGTGCGCCACCAGGCTTTGCAAGCGCTCGCGGCTGGCCGCCGGCAAGTCATCGGACAGCGCCAGCGCCAGGCCGAAGTCCAGGCGCGTCAGCGGCGTGCGCAACTCGTGGGACACCGCATTGAGCAAATCCCGCTGCTGGTTGAGCAGGTTCTCGATATCGCCGGCCATGGTGTCGAACACACTGGCCAGGCTGCCGATGTTGGAATTCGGGGAAATTTGCGTGCGTTCGCTCAAGTGGCCCTTGCCAAAGCGTTCGGCCGCGCCCTTGAGGCGTTCCAGGTCACGCCAGTGCGGGCGCAGCCACAGCAACAGGCAGGCGAGCATGGTCGCGCCGATCAGGACGTTGATGCTCCAGTACAACAGGTTGACGTCCAGCGGATCCGGGGGCACGACCATTTGCACCACGGTGCGCTCATTCAGCGGCGCGACCGCCAGCGTGCGCCAGCCCCAGTCGCCCACGCGCACGACGTTCTCGCCACGGCGCAAGCGCTGCTGTTCATCAGGCGTCAGGCTGCTGTCGTCATTGTCACTGAGCACAATGTGCAGTGGATTGAAGTCCTTGTCCATTTCAGCGGCCAGGGCCGGCCACTGTTCGGCCGGGGCCGCGTGAAACTGTTTGACGATCAGCGTTTGCAGCCCACGGGAGTAATCGAGGTTGTAGGTGACAAAGCGTTCGTGGAACACCTTGATCACCAGATCCGGCACCAGGTAGATCGCCGCGCTGAACGAAACGATGGTCACCAGGTACAGACGAAAGAGGATTCTGAACATCGGCTCAACATTCCCACTCGGAACGACTGAACAGGTAGCCTTTGCCCCACACAGTCTTGATCTTGCGCGCCTCGCCGGCGTGGTCGTCGAATTTGCGCCGCAACTTGGAAATCGCCACGTCCACCGAACGGTCGGTGCCGTTGAATTCGATGCCGCGCAGGCGCTGCAGGATCTGGTCGCGGCTCAACACCTCACCGGCATGCCGGGCCAGCACCACCAGCAGGTTGTATTCGCCGCTGGACAGTTCCACCAATTGCCCGCGCCAGGTCACGGTGCGTTCGGACAAATCGATGCACAGGTTACCCATCAGAATGCGGTCATTGGCGGTCTGCGGCTCGCTGAGGCTGCTGCGGCGCAACAAGGTCCGCACCCGGGCCAGCAGCACCCGCGGTTCGCACGGCTTGGTGACGTAGTCGTCGGCGCCCATTTCCAGGCCCAGTACCTGGTCGTGGCTGTCGTCGCGGGCGGTGAGCATCAGGATCGGCAAGGTCGCCGAATCGGCGCGCAGCAGGCGACAGACCTGCAAGCCGTCGAGGCCGGGCAGCATCAGGTCGAGGATCACCAGGTCCGGCGGATTGAGCCGCGCACGTTCGCGCACCTGATCACCGCGACCGATCACGCTGACGGAATAACCGTTGCGCTCCAGGTAGCTGGCAATCAGTTCGGCGAGGGCGGTGTCGTCTTCGACCAGGAGGATGTTGGGCATGGGGTGTTTCCAGAAAGAGCCGTGGCGCCTGTACCGGCCTCTTCGCGGGCAAGCCCGCTCCCACAGGGGACCGCATTTCAATGTGGGAGCGGGCTTGCCCGCGAAGGCGGCCTGACAGACGCAATAAAATTCAAGGACTGAAGGATATACGCCCTCACTCGTCCCTGAGTAAAACCCTTACACAATTTCACACAGCACCAACAAAGCTTCACCGCTAACCTCGCTGGCGCCCAGTAGGATGCCGGGAGTCTTTATTGGGGTATGACATGTCGAAAAATCTGCTTGCCAGGCTCAGCCTGATTGCGCTTGCGATGACACTGGGCGCGTGTGACAAGTCCTCGAACGCCGAGGAACAGGCGCCGCTGGCCACGGTTCGCATCGAAACCATCGAAGCGCAGCCACTGACCATCAGCAGCGAACTGAGCGGACGGATTGCCGCCCCGCGCATCGCTGAAGTGCGTGCCCGGGTCGCCGGCGTGGTCTTGCAACGGACCTTCCGTGAAGGCAGTGACGTGAAACAGGGTGATGTCCTGTTCCGCATCGACCCGGCGCCGTTCAAGGCTGACCTGGACAGTGCCGAAGCGGCGTTGCGCAAGGCCGAAGCCAACGCGTTCCAGGCCAGATTGCAGGAGCAACGCTACGCCCAGTTGATCGACGACAAGGCCATCAGCGGCCAGGACTACGACAACGCCCGGGCCAACGCACGGCAGACCGCCGCCGACGTTGCTGCCAGCAAGGCTGCGGTGGAGCGCGCCCGGTTGAACCTTGGCTACGCCACCGTCACCGCACCGATTTCCGGGCGTATCGGTCGGGCGCTGGTCACCGAAGGCGCGTTGGTCGGGCAAAACGAAACCACTGCGCTGGCGCTGATCCAGCAACTGAACCCGATTCATGCCGACCTGACCCAGTCCACCCGCGAACTCAACGAACTGCGCCGAGCCTTCCGTTCCGGGCAGTTGCAGCAAGTCGGCCAGGACCAGGCCAAGGCCACGCTGATTCAGGATGACGGCAGCCTCTACCCGTTACCTGGCAAAATGCTGTTCAGCGACATCACCGTCGACCCGGGCACCGGCCAGATCATCCTGCGCAGCGAGTTCCCCAACCCCGACCTCGACTTGCTGCCCGGCAGTTTCGTGCGCGTTCGCCTGGAACAAGCGGTCAACCAGCAGGGCATCAGCGTGCCGCAACGTGCCGTCCAGCGCGACAGCGCCGGCGTCGCCCAGGTGCTGCTGCTCGACGCCGAACAGCGCGTCGGGCAGCAACCGGTCGAACTGGGTGCCGTGCAGAACGATCGCTGGATCGTCACCAGCGGCCTGAAGGCAGGCGACCGCATCGTCATCGAAGGCCTGCAGCACGCCCGCCCCGGCGAGAAAGTGCAGATCGACGACACCCCTCTTCCACTTGCCCAGGTGACTGGTCAGTAAGCAGGACGCTTTTTTATGCCGCAGTTCTTTATCGACCGCCCGGTGTTCGCCTGGGTGGTTGCGCTGTTCATCCTGCTGGCCGGGGCACTGGCCATTCCGCAACTGCCGGTGGCGCAATACCCCGACGTGGCGCCACCACAGATCGAAATCTACGCCGTGTACCCAGGCGCTTCGGCACAAACCGTGGACGAGAGCGTGGTCAGCCTGATCGAGGAAGAGCTCAGTGGCGCCGATCACCTGTTGTATTTCGAATCCCAGAGCAGCCTGGGCAGCGCCACCATCAAGGCTACGTTCCAGCCGGGCACCAACCCGGAACTGGCTCAAGTGGATGTGCAGAACCGCCTCAAGGCCGTGGAGTCACGCCTGCCGCAAGCCGTGAACCAGCAAGGTTTGCAGGTGGAGAAAGTCTCCTCCGGTTTCCTGCTGTTGATCACCCTGACGTCCAGCGACGGCAAACTCGACGACGTGGCGCTCAGCGATTACCTGGCGCGCAACGTGATGAACGAGATCAAGCGTCTGGACGGCGTCGGCAAGGCGCAGCTGTACGGCGCCGAACGGGCGATGCGGATCTGGATCGACCCGCAGAAACTGCTCGCCTTCAACCTGACGCCGGCGGACGTCAACGCCGCCATCGTCGCGCAAAACGCCCAGGTGTCGGCCGGCAGCATCGGCGATCTGCCGACCCGCACCACCCAGGAAATCACCGCGACCATTCTGGTCAAGGGCCAGTTGTCGACCCCCGAAGAGTTTGCCGACATCGTCCTCAAGGCCAACCCGGACGGTTCGACCGTGCGCATCAGCGATGTCGCCCGGGTCGAGATCGGTAGCCAGGAATACCAGTTTTCCACGCGCCTGAACGGCAAACCGTCCACCGCCGTCGCCGTGCAGTTGTCGCCTGGCGCCAACGCGCTGAACACCGCGACCCTGGTGCGGGCGAAGATGGACGAACTCAAGCGCTACTTCCCGGCGAACGTCGATTACTCGATTCCGTACGACACTTCACCCTTCGTCAAGGTCTCGATCACCAAAGTGGTCTACACCCTCGGCGAGGCGATGCTGCTGGTGTTCGCGGTGATGTTCCTGTTCCTTCAGAACATCCGCTACACGCTGATTCCGACGCTGGTGGTGCCAGTAGCGTTGATGGGCACTTTTGCGACGATGCTGGCGCTCGGGTTTTCGATCAACGTGCTAACCATGTTCGGCATGGTGCTGGCGATCGGCATTCTGGTGGACGACGCCATCGTAGTGGTGGAGAACGTCGAGCGCATCATGGCCACCGAGGGTCTGTCACCCAGGGAGGCCACGCGCAAGGCCATGCAGCAAATCACCGGGGCCATCGTCGGCATCACCCTGGTGCTGGTCGCGGTGTTCATTCCGATGGCGTTCATGCAGGGTTCGGTCGGGGTGATCTATCAGCAGTTCTCGCTGTCGATGGCCACTTCGATCCTGTTCTCGGCATTCCTCGCCCTGACCTTGACCCCGGCCCTGTGCGCGACATTGCTCAAGCCGATTGCCCAAGGCGAACACCACGAAAAGACCGGGTTCTTCGGCTGGTTCAACCGTCGCTTCGAGCGACTGACCGAGCGCTACCAGGGCTGGGTCGCCCATGCACTGAAACGCAGCGGGCGTTTCCTGCTGATCTACGGCGTGTTGCTGGTGGGGCTGGGCGTGTGCTTCAGTCGCCTGCCCTCGTCGTTCCTGCCGGTAGAAGACCAGGGTTACACCATCACCGACATCCAGTTGCCGCCGGGCGCAAGCAAGAACCGCACGGTGCAGGTGGCCGAGCAGGTTGAAGCGCACAACGCCGGCGAACCGGGTATTCGCGACAGCGTGGTGATTCTCGGATTCAGCTTCTCTGGCAGCGGGCAGAATGCGGCGCTGGCATTCAGCACGCTCAAAGACTGGTCCGAGCGAGACAGCGACGACTCGGCCGCCTCGATCGCCGACCGGGCCAACGTCGCCCTCAGCCAGATCAAGGATGCGGTGACGTTCGCCGTACTGCCGCCGCCCGTGGATGGCCTGGGTACGTCCAGCGGATTCGAGTTCCGGCTGCAGGATCGCGGTGGTCTCGGTCATGAGAAGTTGATGGCGGCTCGCACCGAGCTACTCGCAGCGGCCGAAAAAAGCCCGATCCTGATGAATGTGCGCGAAAGCGCCCTGGCCGAGGCACCGCAGGTGCAACTGATCGTCGACCGCAAGCAGGCCAACGCGCTGGGTGTGTCCTTTGCCGATGTCGGCGGTGTGCTGTCCACGGCCGTGGGCTCGGCCTACATCAACGACTTCCCCAATCAGGGGCGGATGCAGCGCGTCGTGGTGCAGGCCGAGGGCGATCAACGCAGTCAGGTGGCAGACCTGCTGAACATTCACGTGCGTAACACCCACGAAAAAATGGTGCCATTGTCGGCCTTTGTACAGGCAACGTGGACGCAGGGCCCGGCGCAATTGACCCGCTACAACGGCTACCCGGCGATCAGCATTTCCGGTGAACCGACGCCGGGCCACAGCACCGGCGAGGCCATGGCCGAGATCGAGCGGCTGGTGGCGCAAGGCCCGGCAGGCCTGGGCCAGGAATGGACCGGGTTGTCGTTGCAGGAACGGCTATCCGGCAGCCAGGCGCCGATCCTGCTGGGGCTGTCGCTGCTGATCGTGTTCCTGTGCCTGGCGGCGTTGTACGAGAGCTGGTCGATCCCGACCTCGGTGCTGCTGGTGGTGCCGCTGGGCGTGCTCGGCGCGGTGCTGGCCGTAACCTTGCGCGGGATGCCCAACGATGTGTTCTTCAAGGTCGGGCTGATCACCATCATCGGTCTGTCGGCAAAGAACGCGATCCTGATCATCGAGTTCGCCAAGAGCCTGTACGACGAAGGCCATGACCTGATCGACGCGACGCTGCAAGCGGCACGCCTGCGGTTGCGGCCGATCGTTATGACCTCGCTGGCGTTCATCCTTGGCGTAGTGCCGTTGGCGATCGCTACCGGCGCCAGTTCGGCGAGCCAGCAAGCCATCGGCACCGGGGTAATTGGCGGGATGATCACGGCGACCCTGGCCGTGGTGTTCGTGCCGGTGTTTTTTGTGGTGGTGATGAAACTGGTGCGCAAGCGCCATAAAAACATTTAACCAACAACACCTACCCAATGTGGGAGCGGGCTTGCTCGCGAAGGCGGATGGTCAGTCGACATGGATGTTGAATGTGATGGCCCCTTCGCGAGCAAGCCCGCTCCCACAGGGGATCCCGGTGATTTCAAGATTGTGCTCACCTGGGCTAAGGTGATTGCACAGCCACGACCCATCGAGTCTCCATGTCCTTCCTCACCCGCACCCACCCTCGCCTGTCCGCCGCCACGACGTTCGGTATCGCAGCTGGCATCCTGGTTCCGGCCGATTCGGTCATCGGCAAAATACTCATCGGCTGGAATGCCGGGGTCTGGACTTACCTGATCCTGATGTCTTGGCTCGTCGTGCGTTCGAAAGCGACTGATGTGAAACGCATTGCCGAAATCGAGGACGAGAACGCCGGGCTGGTGCTGTTCGTGGTGTGCATTGCGGCAATTGCCAGCCTGGCAGCCATCACTCTCGAACTGGCCGGCGGCAAAGACCTGGAAACCACCCGCAAACTGCTGCACTACGGCTTCACCGCGTTGACGGTAATCGGCTCCTGGTTGCTGATCGGGGTGATTTTCAGCGTGCACTACGCACGGCTGTTCTACACGTGGGAAGGCAAGGAGCCGGCACTACGTTTTGCCGAAGGTCTGACGACGCCCAACTACTGGGACTTTTTGTACTTCTCGTTCACCGTCGGCGTGGCGGTGCAGACCTCGGATGTCGGCGTGGCCACTCGTGACTTGCGCAAGATCGTGCTGGCGCAGTCGTTGATCGGTTTTCTGTTCAACACGGCCATTCTCGGGTTCTCGATCAACATCGCCGCCGGGCTGTTCAACTGAAAGCTGCACAAACGTTCTAGTCATCGCCCTCGGTGCGGGCGTTAAATGGAGCGGTCAATCCGCCGTGCAGGTGCAGCATGACTTCTCACAACTGGCTCGACCTGGCCCAGGATGCCGACACCGGCATCGAAACCCTGCGCGCGCATTTCGAAGGTCACGCCTATGACCCGCACTGGCATGACAGCTATCTGGTAGGCGTCACCGAGCAAGGGGTCCAGCAATTCAATTGTCGGCGGACCA
This sequence comes from Pseudomonas sp. WT-JTC, assembly GCF_056711565.1. Classification (NCBI taxonomy): domain Bacteria; kingdom Pseudomonadati; phylum Pseudomonadota; class Gammaproteobacteria; order Pseudomonadales; family Pseudomonadaceae; genus Pseudomonas; species Pseudomonas sp. WT-JTC. The sequence goes on along the minus strand of NZ_CM160042.1, from coordinate 2,989,956 downwards.
GGCACCAAAGCACGCCGGGCAAGGTGTTTTTGCTCGAACCCGGTGACATCCATGACGGTGAAGCGCCGACCGCCGACGGCTTTACCTACCGCATGCTGTACCTCGACCCGCAGTGGCTGCAGCGCGAACTCGGCACCGTGTACGAGCATGCCCCCGACAACAGCCAACTGAGCTTCGCCGCCACCCTGGCCAGCGATGTTCGGCTGGCCCAGGCCACCAGCCTGGCGTTTGAAACCCTGCATTACGGCGAACTGAAGATCGTCCGCCAGTCCGCCCTCGACGGGTTGCTCGAACGCCTGACCAGCCATTTGCATTGGCGCGCCCGCGATGGCCAGGACCCGCGTCTGCCACGAGTGGCACTAAAGGCCCGGGAATACCTGCATGCCAACGCGCAATACGATATCGGCCTCGATCAATTGGCAGCCGCCACAGGCGTCGACCGCTTCCGCCTGACCCGCGCGTTCAAGGCTGCTTACGGCATGGCGCCCCACGCGTATCTGGTGCAATTGCGCCTGGCAACCGCCCGACGCCTGCTGGCCCGTGGCGAACAACCGGCGGCGGTGGCGATGCAACTGGGCTTTGCCGACCAGAGCCATCTGGGGCGCTGGTTCATGCGTGCCTACGGCTTGACGCCGGCGTTGTACCGCAAACGTTGCTCAAATCTTCCAGACAGGCAAGCCCGCGGATTGTGAAGATCGGATTCACTGATCTTCACTGGAGTTCGCCCGCGATGCTGCCCTCGTTCCCGACCATGCTGCCTTTCCTGCTGTTTGCCTTCGTGGCTTCGATCACCCCCGGCCCGACCAACATCCTGGTACTGAGCAACAGCGCCCGTCATGGTCTGGCCGCGGCCGTACCGATCATCTTCGGCGCCTGTGCCAGCGCGGCGACCCTTGTGTTGCTGGTGGGTACGGGTGTCGGCTCATCGATCAGCGCATGGCCCACCGTGCAAAACGTCATGCAATGGGCCGGCGTGGCGTGGCTGAGCTATCTGGCCTGGCAGATCTACAGTGCTCCGGCGACAGCCATTGCCGCCCGGAACAGCGAAGCGCGCCTGGGATGGATGGGTGCCGCCAGCCTGCAACTGGTCAACCCGAAAACCTGGATGATGGCGCTGGCGGTGGTCAGCGTATTCGCCGGGAGTGACGAACATCGCGCTATGCAGGTGGTGTATTTGTCGCTGGTGTTTTTTCTGGTTTCCCTGCCATGTCTCGCGGTCTGGGCGGTGCTCGGTGCCGGATCGAGCCGCTGGTTGCGCTCACCCCGTGCCATGCGACGCTTCAATCGCTGCATGGCGCTGTTGCTGCTGGGTTCGGCATGGTTGAGCGTGCTGGCCTGACGGCCACTTCTCGGTCGTTGTTCGACAATCCATCATCCGGGGCTTGACGGCGAATTGGCTTTTGGTGTCTCCTGAAACCGGTTTCAGGTGGATCTCACGAACCACTCGACCTTATAAATCCAATAAGAAGGTTTCAGACCGTGAACGATTTCTCCGCCGCCCAGCGCAGCCGCGTGACCATGCTCGACGTGGCCGAATACGCCAAGGTCTCCAAGGCCAGCGTTTCGCGGTTCATTGGCGATGATCGTGCCCTGCTCTCCGATGCCATCGCCCAGCGCATCGAACAGGCCATCGCCGAACTCGGCTATCGCCCGAACCAGATGGCCCGGGGCCTGAAACGCGGGCGCACCCGCCTGATCGGCATGCTGGTGGCCGATATCCGCAACCCTTATTCAATTGCCGTGATGCACGGGGTGGAAACCGCTTGCCGTCAGCACGGCTATAGCCTGGTGGTGTGCAACACCGACCGTGACGACGAGCAGGAACGCCAGCACCTGGCCCTGCTGCGCTCGTACAACATCGAAGGCCTGATCGTGAACACCCTCGGTCATCACCCTGACGAATTGCACGAACTGCACCGGGAAATGCCCCTGGTACTGGTGGATCGCAAGGTGCAGCACCTTGAAAGCGATATGGTCGGGCTGAACAACCCGCAGGCCATCGACATGGCCCTTGACCACCTTGAAGAACGCGGTTACTGCGATGTGCTGCTGGTGACTGAGCCGCTGGATGGCACCAGTTCGCGGATTGAGCGGGTCAGCAGCTTCAAGGCGCAAATCGAACAACGACCGGCGCTTCGCGGCACGCACATCGAAACCGGCAGCGAACTGACCGCACAGCTGAAAACCTTCCTCGACACGCCAGGTCCCGGCCCGAAGGCGCTGTTTTGCGCGAACGGGATAGCGGCGCTAGCCATTACCCATGCGTTGCGTGAACTCCAGTGCAACCTGTTCGATGACGTGGGCTTGATCGCCCTCGATGACCTGGATTGGTACCCGTTGGTGGGCAGTGGCATTACCGCCCTCGCGCAGCCGACCGAGGAGATTGGCGCCAGCGCGTTCGAATGCTTGCTCAAGCGTTTGCGTGGAGATGACGGACCGGTGAGGACGCTGGATTTTTCGGCGCGGCTGGTTGTGCGAGGTTCGACCCGTGGGGATTTTCGGTGAATGGTCCGGCGCCTTCGCGAGCAAGCCCGCTCCCACAGTGTTCGAGTCGTACACAAAATCTGTGAACACAGCTGAACCTGTGGGAGCGGGCTTGCTCCGGGCGGCGATCCGACGAAGAGGCCCTAAGTAGCGCTGAAATTTTTTTTGAACAAAAATGAAACCGGTTTCAGAGGTAAAAAAACAATGAACAAACCAGCCGTTTCCATCAGCCTCTCCAGCTACGGCGCCGACCTCGTGCGTCAACGCGGCCAGGGCAGCTTCATCGAAATTCTCGCCGCCGCCGGCGCCACGCGCATTGAGTGGCGCGAAGAATTACTGACCACCGAGGACCCCGCTCAACTGGCCGATGCCACTCAAGCAGAAGGCCTGGAGAGTGTGTATTCGTCGCCAATGGAATTGTGGCTGGCCGGGCAATCCTTGCCCAACTCCGAACTGATCACTGCCCTGCAACGCGCCCAGGCGTTCGGCGCCAAATGGCTGAAGGTGTCGCTGGGCTATTTCACCGACAACAGCGATCTGCAAACCCTCGCCCGCGTGCTGGGCGAAAGCGCCGTGCAGTTGCTGGTGGAAAACGACCAGACCCTGCACGGCGGGCGCATTGAACCCTTCCAGCGTTTTTTCGCGGAGGTCGAGCAGCACAAGCTGCCGATCAAAATGACCTTCGACATCGGCAATTGGCACTGGCAGGACCAGTCCGCCGCCAGCGCCGCGCGGTTGCTCGGTCGTCATGTCGGTTATGTGCACTGCAAAGCGGTCATGCGCCGTACCGACGGCAAACTGGTTGCCACTCCGCCCGCGGTCAGTGACCTGCAACAGTGGGAGTACCTGCTGCGGCACATGGCCCAAGGCGTTATGCGCGCCGCCGAATATCCGCTGCAAGGCGATGACCTGGTGCAACTGACCACCGAGCACGTCGCTGCCCTCGCCCACCTCGGCCAATCGCAGCTGGAGAGTGCTCATGTCTGATATCGATATTCTGTCTTTCGGCGAAACCATGGCGATGTTCGTCGCCGAGCAGGCGGGTGACCTGGCCAGCGTCGGCGCCTTCCACAAACGCATTGCCGGGGCTGACAGCAACGTCGCCATTGGCCTTTCCCGACTGGGCTTCAACGTGGCATGGCTGAGCCGTGTCGGTGCCGATTCGTTGGGCCGGTTCGTGGTCGACACCCTGGAACAGGAAGGCCTGGATTGCCGCCACGTCGACATCGACACCGCCCACCCGACTGGTTTTCAACTCAAGTCCCGCACCGACGACGGCAGCGATCCGGTGGTCGAGTACTTCCGCCGTGGTACGGCGGCCAGCCACCTGTCGCCGCACTCGATCGTGCCCGAATTGCTCAAGGCCCGACACCTGCACGCCACCGGCATTCCCCCGGCGCTGTCGGAGTCGGCACGGCAGATGTCGTTCGAGTTGATGACCCGCATGCGCGAGGCCGGGCGCAGTGTCTCCTTCGATCCGAACCTGCGCCCGAGCCTGTGGGCCAGCGAGCGACAGATGATCACCGAGATCAACCGCCTCGCCACCCTCGCCCACTGGGTGCTGCCGGGCTTGAGCGAAGGTCGCTTGCTGAGCGGTTTCGAAGACCCGGCCGACATCGCCGCCTTCTACCTCGACCAGGGCGCCGAAGCCGTGGCGATCAAGCTTGGCCCACACGGGGCGTATTACCGCACGCAGCTGGATGAAGGCTTCGTGGCGGGCGTGCCTGTGGAGAAGGTGGTCGACACCGTGGGCGCCGGTGACGGGTTTGCCGTCGGCATGATCAGCGCGCTACTGGAAAACCACAGCATCGCCGACGCCGTGAAACGCGCCAACTGGATTGGCAGCCGTGCGGTGCAGAGTCGGGGGGATATGGAGGGGTTGCCTGCCCGGCCCGAAATGGCCAGCGAATTCGAGGCCGTCTTCGCGAGCAAGTCGGATCGCCGCACCGCCGCTCCCACATTGGAACGCGTTTCCCTGTGGGAGCGGGCTTGCTCGCGAATAGGCCAGAACAGTCACTGAAGATTTAGAACCGTTACCTGCTGCGACAAAAACAACAAGCTCAGGAGCACCACCATGAAAACCGCAACGCTCGCCACCCGCCGCTGGTGGTACATCATGCCCATCGTATTCATCACCTATAGCCTGGCGTATCTGGACCGCGCCAACTATGGGTTCGCCGCCGCGTCCGGCATGGCGGCGGACCTGATGATCACACCAGGCCTGTCGTCGATGCTCGGCGCGCTGTTCTTCCTCGGCTACTTTTTCTTCCAGGTACCCGGCGCGATCTACGCGCAGAAACACAGTGTGAAGAAGCTGATTTTCGTCAGCCTGATCCTCTGGGGCAGCCTGGCGACGTTGACCGGGATCGTCTCCAATGCCTACTGGCTGATCGTCATCCGCTTCATGCTCGGCGTGGTCGAAGCGGCAGTGATGCCGGCGATGCTGATCTACCTGTGCCACTGGTTCACCCGCGCCGAACGCTCGCGGGCCAACACCTTCCTGATCCTCGGCAACCCGGTGACCATGCTCTGGATGTCGGTGGTCTCGGGCTATCTGGTGCAGCACTACAGCTGGCGCTGGATGTTCATCATCGAAGGTTTGCCGGCGGTATTGTGGGCATTCATCTGGTGGCGCCTGGCCGATGATCGTCCGTCACAAGCCAAGTGGCTCAACGATCAGGAAAAGCAGGACCTGGAATGCGCACTGGCCGCCGAACAGGTCGGCATCAAGGCCGTGAAGAACTACGCCGAAGCGTTCCGCTCCCCCAAAGTGATCATCCTCGCCCTGCAGTTTTTCTGCTGGAGCATTGGCGTGTACGGATTTGTGTTGTGGCTGCCGTCGATTCTCAAGGCTGGCGCGCAGATGGACATGGTCCAGGCCGGCTGGCTTTCGGCGCTGCCGTACCTGGCGGCGGTGATCGGCATGCTGCTGGTGTCCTGGGGTTCGGACAAGTTGCAAAAACGTAAACGTTTCGTCTGGCCGCCACTGCTGATTGCCTCGATTGCCTTCTATGGTTCCTACGCCCTGGGTGCCGAACACTTCTGGTGGTCCTACACCCTGCTGGTGATTGCCGGCGCCTGCATGTACGCGCCTTACGGACCGTTCTTCGCGATCATTCCGGAGATCCTCCCGGCCAACGTCGCGGGCGGCGCCATGGCGCTGATCAACAGCATGGGAGCGCTCGGTTCGTTTGGCGGCTCTTATCTGGTCGGTTACCTGAACAGCTCCACCGGCTCGCCCGGAGCTTCGTACCTTTTGATGAGCGGCGCGCTGATGTTCTCGGTGTTGCTGACCCTTTTCCTCAAGCCCGGCGCCAGCGATCGGGAGCGGCCCACGGCCCCGGTAACGCGCACCGCCACGGCACATTCCTGAATTGAAGCTGAGATCTCAAAGATGAAAAAGCAGGTCGTCCTGTACAAGAAACTCTCGCCGCTGCTGATGGCTCGCCTGCACGAGCAGACCGAAGTGACGCTGATCGAAAACCTTGATGCCTTGGGCCTGGCCAAACTGCGCGATGCCCTGCCCCGTGCCCATGGTTTGCTGGGTGCCAGCCTGAAGCTGGATGCCGGACTGCTCGATCTGGCACCCCACCTTGAAGCCATTGCCAGCGTTTCGGTGGGTGTCGACAACTACGACATCGACTACCTGACCGAGCGGCGCATCTTGCTCAGCAACACACCGGATGTATTGACGGAAACTACCGCCGACACTGGTTTCGCGCTGATCCTGGCAACGGCCCGGCGCGTCGTGGAACTGGCCAACATGATTCGCGAAGGCAAGTGGACCCGCAACATCGGCCCCGCGCATTTCGGCAGCGACGTGCACGGTAAAACCCTGGGCATCATTGGCATGGGTCGTATTGGCGAGGCACTGGCCCAACGCGGGCATTTCGGTTTCGGCATGCCGGTGATTTACCACAGCCAGTCACCGAAACCGGCGGTGGAACAGCGGTTCGATGCGCAGTACCGCAGCCTGCCGGAGTTGTTGCAACAGGCGGATTTCGTTTGCCTGACGCTGCCGCTGACCGCTGATACCGAAGGGCTGATCGGCGCAGAACAGTTCGCCCTGATGCGTCCCGAGACCATCTTCATCAATATTTCACGGGGCAAGGTGGTGGATGAAGCAGCGCTGATTGAAACCCTGCGTGCGGGCCGGATTCGCGCGGCGGGGCTGGATGTATTCGAACGCGAACCTTTGAATCCGGACTCGCCGTTGTTGCAGTTGAACAACGTGGTGGCGACTCCGCACATCGGCTCGGCCACTCATGAAACACGGGAGGCCATGGCCAGATGCGCGGTGGACAACCTGTTGGCGGCGCTGGCGGGTGAGCGACCGGTGAATCTGGTGAATGTCGGGGCGTGGAAGGGCTGAGGTATTCGGCGCTTTTCAGGCAGCCTTCGCGAGCAAGCCCGCTCCCACACTGGTTTTGTGTTCGACACAGATCAATGTGGGAGCGGGCTTGCTCCGGGCGGCGATCCGACGAAGAGGCCGGCACAGACCACCACAACCTTTCAGGCACGCCGTGCCTCCAGCAAATCCGTCGCACACCGTACGATCCGCCGACAAGCATCTGCCAGTTTCGGCCGGTCAACCACCAACCCGATGCGGATATGCCCCGCCGCACTCGGCCCGAACGCTTCACCGGCCAGCACCGACACACCATAGTCTTCCAGCAGTCGTTCGGCGAAGCGCTGGGCCGACAAACCGGTCTGGCGCACATCGACCATCACGAACATACCGCCATCCGGGCGAATTGGCCTGAGGCCCTGACATTGGCCCAGACTTGCACACACCAGGTCTCGACGCTGACGATACTCTTCGCGCATCGAGGCCACTTCCGGCAGGTCCCGGTCCAGCGCCAATTGCGCGGCGTTCTGCACGAAATCCGGAATGCCGAACAACATGCTGAGCGACAAATTGACCAGGTGCCCGGCCATGGGTTTGGGCCCGACCACCCAGCCTACCCGCCAGCCGCTCATGGCGTGGGACTTGGACAGGCTGTTGATCGTCGCCGTCCGTTCGGCCATGCCCGGCAGGCTCGCCGGACTGATGTGCTCGCCCTCGTACAGCAGATCGCTGTAGACCTCGTCACTGATCAGCCACAAATCATGATGAATGCACAGCGCGGCCAGGTCTTGCCAGGTGGCCAGTGGCAAACTGGCGCCGGATGGATTGTTCGGACTGTTGAGCAGGATGGCGCGTGTTTTTGCCGTGATCCGGGCCGCGACATCCGCCGGGTCGACGCGAAACCCGTTCTGCGGGCGCACGGGCACCGGCACCACGGTGGCCGCACAGGCGCCGATCACGCCTTCATAGGTCACGTACATCGGCTCGGCGACAATCACTTCATCGCCCGGATCGAGCAGGCATTGCGCCACCGAATACACCGCGCACTGCGCGCCCGGAAAGACGATCACATGTTCAGCATCCACCACCTGACCGCTGCGGTGCCGATGCCGACGGGCAATGCTGTCGCGCAGCCCTCGGCTGCCGCGCACTTCAGGATAGTGCGTATCACCGGCCAACAGGCTGGCGATGGCGGCCTGGACGATAGGTTGCGGCGTATCGAAGTCCGGGTCGCCAATTGACAACAGCAGGACGTCGACGCCCTGTTCGCGCAATTGCAGCGCTCGATCGTGAATCTGCCAGGCCGCCGCTCCGTCACCGGCGATTCGTTGGGTCAAGGCTGAATAGCGCATGTCTGTCTCCTGTCGCGCGGGTGCTCCCAGCCACAACCCTATCTCAAATCACGAAACGCGCCACCATGGCGTTCAAATCCACCGCCAGGCGCGACAATTCGTGGGTCGCTGCACTGGTCTGATTGGCACCGGCGGCGGACTGGGTAGCAAGGTCGCGAATGTTCACCAGATTGCGATCCACCTCACGGGACACCTGGGCCTGTTCTTCGGATGCACTGGCGATCACCAGGTTGCGTTCGTTGATCAAGTGGATCGACTGGGTGATCTGTTCCAGGGCAATGCCGGCGGCGCGGGCCATTTCCAGTGTGGTCTGTGTACGTTGATTGCTTTGTTGCATCGACGACACCGCCTGGCCAGTACCGTTCTGAATGCCGGCGACCATTTTTTCGATTTCCTGGGTCGACTGTGCCGTGCGATGGGCCAGCGCCCGCACCTCGTCGGCGACCACGGCAAATCCGCGCCCGGCCTCACCGGCCCGGGCAGCTTCGATGGCGGCGTTGAGCGCCAACAGGTTGGTCTGTTCCGCAATGGCGCGGATCACGTCGAGCACTTTGCCGATGTCACGGCCCTGGGTCGCCAAGCCTTCAATCATCAATGCCGTGTTCTGCACGTCATGGGTCATGGTCTGGATCGCATCGACGGTTTCCACCACACGGTCACGACCTTCCCGGGCAGCCTGGGTCGACTGGTTCGAGGCTTCTGAAGTGGATACCGCGTTGCGTGCAACTTCCTCCACGGCGGCAGTCATTTCATTGACGGCGGTAGCGGCCTGTTCGATTTCGTTGTTCTGCTGTTGCAGACCGCGAGAGGCTTCCTGAGTGACGGTGCTCAGTTCTTCGGCGGCGGCTCCCAGTTGGGTAGCGGAACCGGCGATCTGCTCGATGGTTTTGCGCAGGCTGGTCTGCATGCTGGACAAAGCGCCAAGCAAGCGCGCCGGCTCATCCTTGCCGTCCACTTCGATGGCATTGGTCAGGTTGCCCCCGGCGATGGTAACGGCGATCTGCAGCGCGCGGTTGAGCGGCGTGACGATGCTGCGGGTCAGCAGCAATGCCAACAACACGGTCATCAGTGCCGCGATCACCGCGACCACAATGATGCCGGTGATGGCGTTGTTGTATTGCTCGCCCGCCTCGGCCAACGCGCGCTGGGCGTAGTCGGTATTGAGGGCCACCAGTTTGTTGAGCTGCTCGCCCATCTGGTCGGTGCCGTCCTTGATCCGCGTGTTGATCAGGCTGCGCATCTCATCGAGCCTGTTTGCACGCGACAGCTCCATCATTTGGCTCTGGGCCTGCATGTAGTTGTCGAGGGTGGCGGTGAAGGTCTTGTACAGCGCGGCTTCTTCCGGTTGGGCGGGCAGCGCGGCATAACTTTGCCGGGCACTTCGCAGTTTGTCGGTGAGCACGCCGATACGGGTCTGGGCTTCCTGCAACGCGGCCGGGTCACGGTTGACCAGGATGCGGAACGAGAGGATGCGCATGCGCAGGACGTTTTCGGTCATGTTGCCCAGGAAGCCGACACTGGGCAGTTGCGTGGCCCCCATGTCCACGGATGCCTGGCGGATGATACTCATGCGATTGACGGCAAACACACCCAGCACGATGACCAGCAAGGCGATGAAGGCAAACCCCAGGAAAGCTCGAGGCGCGATGTTCAGATGACGCAGGGACATAGGACGATACTCGGGTGATTGAGGCTTCGAGCGTCCTTGCCATGATCACTGGCGGGCAGGCGTTGAGGCGCGCCGGTCAGTCGGGCGACACTGTTTTTTTAGGTGTGTGTGTGCGCCTGATCGTTGTATCGGCAGGGCTTGAGGGTTTTTGCAGGGGGGGTGGCAGAAATTTTTTTTGCCTACTGCAGGAGCGAGCTTGCTCGCGATGGACTTCAACGATGACGCGGGATGCCTGGGTGAACTCGGCGTCCTCATGTCCATCGCGAGCAAGCTCGCTCCTACAAAACGCGGGTGTGTTCAGGTTCTACGCGAGGCCACTCGCCAGACCCGGGCGATATCGCTCGCCCGCTCGCGCAGCAACTGCGGTGCTTCGCTGCAGGCCTTGGCCAGGGTCATCGGCCCACTGGCCAGGGCGAACGCGGCGTCGATGCCGTGTTCGTACAGCGTTTGATATCCCTCGCCCAGGGTGCCGGCGATGACGATCACCGGCACGCCTTGTTGCCGGGCAATGCGCGCCACACCAAAAGGCGTTTTCCCGCGCAGGGTCTGGGCATCGAAACGGCCTTCGCCGGTGATGACCAGATTAGCGTTTTGCACTGCGTCGGCCAAGCCAACCAGTTCGGCGACTACTTCAACCCCCGCCTTGAACTTCGCACCGAGAAAGGCCTTGGCCGCAAAGCCCAGACCACCCGCCGCACCACTGCCCGGCTCGTCACGCACATCCTTGTTCAGGACGTTGACGCAGTGATCGGCAAAGCGCCCGAGGGCGTGATCCAGTAACTGAACCTGTTCAGGGGAGGCGCCTTTTTGCGGGCCGAAAATCGCCGAAGCGCCGTGGGGGCCGCACAACGGGTTGTTGACGTCAGCGGCGATGTCGAAGCGTACCCGGGCCAGGCGCGGATCAATGTCGCTCAGGTCGATGCGAGCCAATTGCGCAAGGGCGAGACCGCCCGGTGACAGCGTCTGCCCCTGAGCGTCGAGCAGTTTCACGCCCAGGGCCTGCATGGCGCCGGCGCCGCCGTCATTGGTCGCACTGCCGCCAATCGCCAGGATCACCCGTTGTGCACCGGCCTCCAGCGCGGCGCGGATCAGTTGCCCGGTACCGAAGGTGCTGCTGATGCACGCATCCCGTTGAGCCAGCGGGACCAACTGCAAACCGCTGGCCTCGGCCATTTCGATGATCGCGGTGTGGCTCTGCGGCAACCAGCCCCAGGCGGCATCCACCATGGTCCCCAGCGGCCCGCGAACCACCGAGCGGCGCAATTCGCCTTCACACGCGGCAAGAATCGACTCGACAGTCCCTTCCCCGCCGTCTGCCATCGGGCATTTGATCAGTTGGGCATCAGGCCAGACCTGCGCCAATCCCAAGGCAATGGCGTCGGCCACGCCTTGAGCGCTGAGGCTGTCCTTGAACGAATCGGGGGCGATCACGATTTTCATGGGAATTCTCCAGTTCCAATGTCCACATGCTGCCAGCCGCCATGAACAATAACGCCGGTCCGCTGCACAAACGGCGATGAGGATTATTGTTCATTTCCACAAAACCCGTTGCAGACGTTTCACCTGTAGGAGCGAGCTTGCTCGCGATGGAGGGTAACGATGACGCGGGAAATCAGACTTACCGCGGCGTCCTCTGGTTTTTCGCGAGCAAGCTCGCTCCTACAGGGGGATTTTGTCGCTCACGAAATTGAGTCTGACTCGGGCAGCAGTTGCACGCCCAGATACAACGCGAGCATGCCGTCCAGTCGCAACGGATCAACCCCGCTCAGCTCGGCAATCCGCTCCATGCGATAACGCAGGCTGTTGCGATGAATCCCCAGGGCATCGGCGCAAGCCTGGCTCTGGCCGTCGTGTTCACACCAGCTGCGCAGGGTCGCCAGCAACTGACCGTTGCTGTCCTTGGCAATGACCTTGCGCAGCGGGTTGAGCAATTCATCGAGGGCGTCGTCGTTGCGATGGCGCCAAAGCATCACCGGCAGCCGATAGCGGTTCAGCGTCAACAACCGGGACCGTGGCAACACCTCGCGCCCGTAGGCCAGCAAGTCACCGACCCGACGATAGCAGCGACGTAATCCCGCCAACCCGTCGGCTTGTCCACCCACGGCGATGCGCAGGATGTTCCAGCCCAGGCCGTCGAGTTTGTCCAGCAAGCGCTCGTTCTCGACCGACTGGCTGGCCGGCCGGCACCAGAGCAATGAGGTTTTGGCCGAGCTCACGCACCAACTGTCGGGATGACGGCTCGTCAACCAGGCACTCAGTGCCTCGACGGTTTGTCCTGGTGCGTGTTCCAGGCCCAGTTCGAACAAGTACGGCACCCGGGTCATTTGTGGCTTGAGGCCCAACTGCTGCGCTTCATCGACCAGTCGTGGAGAGTCCCCGGCTTCGCTCAGCAGCAGCGCCAGCAAATCATCGCAACGCTGGCGCCGCCATTGCTGCTCGGCCTGCTGGTTGCGCTGGCCCACCAGCATCTCGGCGGTCATGCGCACCAGTTCGGCATAGGTGCGCAGTTGTTCGGGCTCACCGGTGATCCCCAGCACGCCGATCAGGCGCTGATCCAGCAACAGCGGCAGGTTGATGCCCGGCTGCACGCCCTTGAGATGAATCGCCGTCTGCGCATCGATCTCCACCACGCGACCGTTGGCCAGGACCAGTTGCGCACCTTCATGCCGGGTGTTGACCCGCTCCGGCTCCCCGCTGCCCAGGATCAAGCCCTGGCTGTCCATGACGTTGACGTTGTACGGCAGAATGGCCATCGCCCGGTCGACGATGTCCTGGGCCAGGTCGTGATCGAGTTCGAACATAGCGAGGATCCTTGAAACAGTGGTGGAACGGGTTGTTCACCCGCACAGGCCTTGGTGGCAAACCCTGTGCTCAGGCACAAAGACAGCCACCCTGAGGGTGGTCGAGACTCTCAGGGCGATCAACGTTACCCTTTGCATCGCAAAAAATCATAATAAAGAGAGAGCCGCCATGACACAGAGCGCCATAGCGTCCGACGCCATCGCTGACGATAAAAACGCCGTCTACAAGCGCATCACCCTGCGTTTGATCCCCTTCATTTTCATCTGCTACCTGTTCAACTACCTCGACCGGGTAAACGTTGGATTTGCAAAGCTGCAGATGCTCGACGCGCTGAAATTCAGCGAAACCGTATACGGCCTCGGTGCCGGCATCTTCTTTATCGGTTACGTACTGTGCGGCGTGCCAAGCAACCTTGCCCTGACCAAATTCGGCCCGCGACGCTGGATCGCGCTGATGATGATCGTCTGGGGCACACTGTCGACCTGCCTGCTGTTCGTCTCCACGCCGAACGAGTTCTACACCTTGCGCCTGTTCACCGGCGCCGCCGAAGCCGGATTCTTCCCGGGTGTGGTGCTGTACCTCTCGCAGTGGTTCCCGACCTTCCGCCGTGGCCGCATCATGGCGCTGTTCATGTCGGCGATCCCGGTATCCGGCCTGCTCGGCAGTCCGCTCTCCGGCTGGATCCTCAATCACTTCGCCGCGGGCCAGGGTGGTTTGGCGGGCTGGCAGTGGATGTTCCTGCTGCAAGGCATTCCGACCGTGATCCTCGGTACGCTGGCTTATTTCCTGCTCAGCGACAGTTACGCCAATGCGAAATGGCTGACCCCATTCGAGCGTTCGGTGCTGGAAGCCGACCACGCCGAAGACCGCGCCAACAAACCGAAAACCACGACCGATTCGCTACTGGCGGTATTCAAGAACCCGGCGATCTGGGCCTTCGGCCTGATCTACTTCTGCATCCAGAGTGGCGTCTATGCGATCAACTTCTGGTTGCCATCGATCATCAAGAACCTGGGCTTCAGCGATAACCTGGTGATCGGCTGGCTGAGTGCAATTCCGTACCTGCTGGCAGCGCTGTTCATGTTGTTTGTCGGTCGCTCGGCGGACCTGCGCAAAGAGCGCCGCTGGCATTTGGTGGTGCCGATGTTGATGGGCGCGCTGGGGCTGCTGATTGCGGTGAACTTCGCCGCCAACCCGGCCATCGCGATTCTCGGCCTGACCATCGCCACCATGGGCGCCCTCACCGGCCTGCCGATGTTCTGGCCGGTGCCAACCGCCCTGCTCAGTGCGGGTGCTGCCGCCGGTGGCCTGGCGCTGATCAACTCGATGGGGCAAATGGCCGGCTTCCTCAGCCCGTACCTGGTGGGTTGGGTCAAGGACAGCACCGGTTCGACCGATGCGGCGCTGTATCTGTTGGCGGGTGTGATTGTCTGCGGCAGTTTGCTGGCGTTGCGTATGACCCGGACCCTGCGAGTTTAAGAGACTCGCTTTCGCCGGGTGAAAATCACTTCACGGCAAGTAAGAAAATTCCTACTTGCCTTGAAGGTGACTCCTACATTAATCAATTTTGAGAGGCGATAGTCTTGCGTCGCCTCATTTCTCCCAACCGTAACGGTTCATTTGAGAGAGGCACAAAAAAACTAAAAAGAGGATGTATTTCAGTGAGCGCGCTTTCCGCAAAAAAAATCCTATTGTCGCTGTCGATAGCCTGCATACCGCTAACAGGGTTTGCTGCCACCCCAACCAACTCGATCATTGGCAATCCGATCATTGTCGACCCGAACATCGGCAGCCCTAACCCTGGCAACCCGAACTTTGGCAGTTCAGTATCCAAACCCTTTCACGTCTCCTGCTCGACTGGCAACTTCACCGGGGAAGCCAAAGGGCATTACTTTAATTATGGCAGCAACAAAAGTGTCTACTTGAAAGAGTACCGAATCACTAAACACAACGGCCAATCGGGTGGTAACAAAGCAAACGTGAACCTGGTTGTGGCCAACTTCAATGGTGGAGGGAGCAAAGAGGTCAAGTCTCCCGACAGAATGAAGCAGGACGGTCAGTGGAATGCTCAAGACCTGAGTGTGATGCACGCTCCTTGGAGTTCCGCACAGATCCGGGTTGAGTTTATTTTTGATAAATCCGGGTCGGACCCACGCTGTACTAGTCGAACCAACATTTAAAGTTTCAAGGGCAATATCTTCATACGATTTGGCGCGTAGTTGAATCCCTCTACCGCTCGCGCAAATCCGCTGTCTGCGTTGCTCGCCGACAACTTATACGGCGAGCAACTTCATTACTTTCAAAGAATCCTTAACAAACCAGCTAGCCTGCCATTAAGATTTTTGAGATTTTCGGCTTTCCTCAATCAACAACTCAAAATAAACCCACCCTCCCACACAATCAATTAAATGAACAACACCACCATTGAAAGCCTCATTAGCCTCAAGGGCATCAATAAAGGTTATAAAATAAACAACAATTACCTGCCCATCCTTCAAGATGTATTTTTGACCATAAAAACAGGCGAAAGCTGTGCTCTCTTGGGAGCTTCGGGATCAGGTAAAAGCACACTGCTGAATATTCTCGGGTTACTGGACTCAGTTGATGCCGGTGAGTATCGCTTCGCCGGTCACGATGTATGCTCCGCTACCCCCGATGAACTGGCAGCCATTCGCAATCAACAGATCGGATTTGTCTTTCAGAGTTTCAACCTGATACCGCGCCTTAACGCTATCGAAAACGTGGCATTGCCACTAAGGTATCGCTCAATGAAGCCTGGTGATGCGCGACAACGAGCGCAGCAAATGCTCGCAGAGGTCGGTCTGGAACAGCGAGCTCATCATCGCCCGGCAGACTTGTCGGGTGGTCAGCGACAACGACTGGCGATTGCGCGGGCACTTGTAGGTCAACCCTCCTTGATACTGGCTGACGAACCCACCGGCAACCTCGACCCTGGCACGGCTGATGACATCATGGACCTGTTGATTTCGCTCAACCGGGCACATGACGTAACGCTTGTCGTGGTCACCCACGATTCGGCGATCGCCAGGCGCCTGAATCGGCAGATTCGCGTTACTAACGGTGCTGTACAGGAACTCTGTCCTTGTCCCGCGTGATGCCGGGTCGCGGACGAAGCGCACTTCTGCTGATGCATGACGTCAGCTCCAGCCTCCGCACGCTGGGCAAGCGTTCGGTTCTCGCGCTGCTGGGGATCGCCATTGGCAGTTCGTCGGTGGTTGCCATGATCAACATCGCAAGTAACGCCGCCGAAGAAGCATCAATGATTTTCAAAGGAATGGGAGTTAACACGTTCGTGGCCCATCTATCCACGGCGAACGAAAAACGGACACCTGCTTACGCGACCTTTGATGCCGGGCAATTTCGCAAGGCAGTACCCAATCTTCTGAACATTGCACCGACCGCGTACGTCGGAGCTTCGGTGGTATTCAAGGGGCGCAGTCTGAACGCCGACCTGATTGGCAGCACAGGCGAGTTGATGGATGCCATGGATTTAACACTCCGCGCGGGGCGCTTCATGTCCGAATTCGATCAGGGTGAAACTTACGTGGTGGTTGGACACTCACTCGCCGAGACCCTGGGAGCGGCCGATGAACCACTGCGTACAGGGGACCGGATTCGCATCAACAACTACCTGTTTCAGGTGATCGGCATTCTGCAGGACAGGCCCGATACCCTGCTCATTCCAATCAGGGCCAATGACTCCTTGTTCCTTACCTTGAACGGCATGCGCCGAATCAGCCCTTTGGCACAAATACGTAACGTGATTATCCGGGTCTCCCCCGATCAGGAGATCAACGCGGCTGCTACAGCATTAGTCGACCCTTTGAAACAGTTGCCAGGCGTAACAGATGTCGCAATGTTGCTCCCGCATCAGCTCATGGATGGAATGTCGCGTCAAAACCGTACCTTCGCTTACTTGTTGTTGGCGCTTGGGGCAATTTCTTTGGTGGGAGGCGGTACCGGCGTGATGAACGTCATGCTGATGAACGTGACTCAAAGACGACGAGAGATCGGCGTTCGCATGGCGCTGGGCGCATGTCGGCGGGACATTCGCAATCTTTTCATGCTGGAGGCGATCACACTGACCGCCGTGGGCGCCTTTTGCGGTGGAGTCCTGGGCATCGGCTTCGCATTCATGTACGCCCATTTGTCTGACTGGACGTTTTTCCTCGCACCTGCTGCACTACCGCTCGGCGTCATCAGCACCCTGGGGGTGGGTGTATTTTTTGGTCTGTATCCGGCCGTACTGGCTTCTCGGCTGCAACCGGTTGAGGCGTTGCGCGATGAGTAGCGGACGAGCCTTGATGGTCACCCTGCTTTGCCTTTTTACCCAGAGCGGCAAAGCGTCAATGGAAATCACCCGACAGCTGTCGGCGCCGACGTTACACGACGGCCACTCTCGCAGTGCACTGTTGAGCCAGCAGGCGACACACATATCCTTGGGCGACGCCGTGTATCTCGGATTGCGCAATCATCGCGGAATTCGAAGTGCTTATCTGCAACGCGTGGGACAGAAATTCGACTTGCGCGTGGCCAAGGATGCGTTCAGTCCGAAGCTGTTGCTCAAGGGACACTACACAGATAACCAGGGCAGCGAAGACCGGGCCCGAAAGACGTCGCTATCCCCCAGTGTCAGTTTGCTTGGCGAATACGGTACGCGTCTGAGCGTGAGCTGGACCCGACAACTGAATGATGCCGAGCGTGCAGGCCGCTTTCGCGGCGACGGCCTGGAGATGACGTTGATTCAGCCACTTCTGCGGGGTGCGGGGCGGGATGTCTCCACTGCCCCCCTGCGCCTGGAACAACTCAAGGAGCAAGCGAACCGCCTGAATCTCAAGACCAGCGTCTCCCAGGCAATTGTCGACATCATCACGACCTACCGCGAACTGCTCAGGTCGCAAGAGCAACTTGCCATTGTTCAGGAGGCGCTCAGGCGAACGCGATCGCTGCTGGATGTGAACAAGGCGTTGATCACTGCCGGGCGAATGGCCGAGTTCGAAATCGTCCAGACCGAAGCCGAAATTGCTGTGCAGGAAATGGACGTCGAAGAAGCACAGAATCAGGTGCACATCAGTCGTCTGGATCTTCTGCGTCTGCTGGCTCTGGACTTGTCTACCCCACTCCACGCCAGCGAAGTGCTGGAGGCATTCCGCATCACGATCGACCAGCCGGAAGCTCTGCGCCTGGCACAGATTCAGCAACCGCAATATTTATCCATGCTGCTCGGCAGCCATCAGGCCGATCTGAACCTGCTCATCGCCAAAGACCAGGCGCGTTGGGATGTCTCGTTGGTGGCCGGCGCCACTCAGATTCATGGTCGCTATGACAACGGCATCGGTTCCGGAAGAAACTGGGATAGCTACGCCGGTGTGCAACTGGAAATCCCCATAGGTGCCCTCAGTACCCGCCAGGCCGAGATTCACGCGCATATCAATTTGCAGACGCAGGAAATCAATCTGGCAGACGCTCGCCAGGAACTGGAGCGCGACGTCAATAACGCAGTGCGTGAGCTCGGCACACGCTGGCGCCAATATGAAATTGCGCAGCGAGCCACCGAACTGTCCAGACGCAAGCTTGAAATCGAACAGGAAAAACTCAACGCCGGGCGCTCCAGCAACTTTCAGATCATCAGCTTTGAGAGCGATCTGCGAAACGCCGAAAATGCTCGTCTGAGTGCATTGATCTCGTATTTGAACGCCCAGACCCAACTCGACCTGACCCTCGGCATGACCCTGGAAAGCTGGGAGATTGCACTCAATGACGTCTGATAACAAAGCCCCAGTCATTTGGTACTCAAGTCGCTTTGTCTGGGTTGCTCTGTCGATATCGTTGGTCCTGGCAGGCATCGCGATCATCAATGTGCAAGCATGGATTGTCAGCAGACCCGATGGTGAAAACTGGGTGAGCATACGCAACGAATCACTGGTTCACAAAATCGGCCTGGCAGGAACAATAGAGCCCAATAAGACTGTCCTTCTGACCGCGCCATTTGAAGGCAACATTCAAACAATCCGGGTGGGGCAAGGACAGCGGGTGCACCAAGGCCAGACACTGTTGACCATGGACCCTGCTTCCATCGAATCGCAGCTGCGCGATGCCCTTTCGGCGCAGCTCAAGGCGCAGCGTACTGCCCGGGAGCTGACAGATTGGGAGAACAGTGCGCAAGTCGCACGGGCACGCCGAACAGTCCGTACGGCCGAAATAGCCGTGAGCAATCTGCAGCGCCGGCTTGGCGACACTCAGCGACTATTGAAGCGCGGCATCATTGCGCGCAGCGAGCTGGACGATTTGAATCAGCAGATGCAGATGCACGAGCTTGAACTGGTGGCAGCTCAAAACGAGTTGCAACACGTATTGGATGAGGGGGCTGGCGAGCATCGGCGAGTGGCAGAAATGGAACTGAAGAATGCCACAGTCAGGTACGAAGGATTGCAAGCGTTGCTCGCTGACCAGAACATCCTCGCACCTTTCACCGGAGTGGTCGTGCCTGCCCGTACTTCGCAACTCCCCGGTGCAATCTCACTCGGGCCTTTGCAGGCAGGGGCCAGACTCAGTCAGGGACAAGCGTTGTTCGGACTCGCCGATATCGAGCATCTGAAAATCGTGGCCTCGGTATCGGAGCTCGACATCAATCAGTTACATCCGGGACAAGAGGTCGAGATAGAGGGCGATGGTTTCGAGGGCGAACGCCTGAAGGGCACAGTGCAGGTGGTCAGCAGCCTGGCCGAACCGAGCGACGAATCAAGCGGCGGTGCGAGTTTCTCGGTAACTCTGTCAGTCTCGAAATTGACCCCTGAACAGATGCAACGTGTCCGGCTGGGCATGAGCGCACGCCTGGCCATCATCACTTACCGCAATGAGCAGGCGATCATTATCCCGCCGCAGGCAATCCGCCTGGAGGGTCTGAGCAAAGTTGTGGATTATCGGGAGGCAATGGATCGCCCCATCCAGCAAATCCCAGTCTCCACCGGACGATCAACCCTCGATGGTGTAGAGGTCTTTGGGCTGCTGCCGGGATTCATTCGCCTGGGGAACCAGGGCAATCCGTTGTAAGCCGCCCTGATTCAGATTGCCCCGAAAGGCGTTTCTGGTATTTGATTGAGCCTTTCCCATTGGTAAAAGGATTTGCTCATGAGCTACCGCACACTGGGTCATTCGGGTCTTCAGGTGTCCACCCTGACTCTGGGCACCATGATGTTCGGCGAACAGACCAGCACCGAGGATTCCCTGCGCATCATCGACAAGGCCTGGGATCAGGGCATCAACTTCATCGACACCGCCGATGTCTACACCAACGGCCGTTCCGAGGAGATCGTCGGCGAGGCCATCGCCAGCCGCCGCCACGAATGGGTGCTGGCCACCAAGGTCGGCTTCGGTCCCGTGGACGGCGTCCCCAACCGCAGCGGCCTGAGTCGCAAGCACCTGTTCAACGGTATCGACGCCAGCCTGACGCGCCTGGGCACCGACTACCTCGACATCTATTACCTGCACCGCGAAGACCACAATACGCCGCTGGAAGTCACGGTGTCGGCCATCGGCGATCTGATTCGCCATGGCAAAATCCGCTATTGGGGCCTGTCGAACTACCGTGGCTGGCGCATCGCCGAAGTCATCCGCATCGCCGACAAACTGGACGTTGACCGGCCGGTGATCAGCCAGCCGCTGTACAACATCGTCAACCGCCAGGCTGAATCCGAGCAGATCACGGCTGCGCAAAACTACGGTCTCGGCGTGGTGCCCTACAGCCCGCTGGCGCGCGGGGTGCTCAGCGGCAAGTACGCGCCGGACGTGAAACCGGACGCCAACAGCCGCGCCGGGCGGGCAGACAAACGCATTCTGGAAACCGAATGGCGTGTCGAGTCCCTGCGCATCGCCCAGCAAATCCAGCAATACACTCAGGAACGCGGCGTAGGCATCGTCGAGTTCGCGATTGCCTGGGTGTTGAACAACAGCGCCGTTACCTCAGCCATTGTCGGGCCGCGTACCGAAGCGCAGTGGGACGCCTACACTAAGGCGCAGACGGTGAAGCTTACGACCGATGACGAGGCGTTCATCGATTCGCTGGTGACGCCGGGACATGCGTCGACACCGGGGTTCAATGATGTGAGCCACTTCGTGTCCGGCCGCAGACCGCTTAACTGAAGAAACATAAACCACTGTAGGAGCGAGCTTGCTCGCGATGGTGGTCAACGATAACGCGGGGGAGCCTGCCTGCCCGCGGTGTCTGGTCGTTCATCGCGAGCAAGCTCGCTCCTACAGGGTGGATGTTGGAAATATTGATCATCCGGACAATATTCAGCACAAAAACCACGTATCCTGCCCGCCCCGTTTAACCTTCAACCCGCGAGGACAGCTTGTCTAAAGGTATCGCTCTATCGGTTTCAGCCTCGGTGCTGTTTGCCGTCATGTATTACTACACGTCGCTGCTCACCCCCTTGAGCGGTGTGGAAATCTTCGGTTGGCGCATGCTGCTGACCGTGCCGTGCATGACCGTGTTCATGGTGCTGTCCGGCGAATGGAAGCGCGTGTTGGACATCGTTCGGCGGGTCGTTGCCAATCCGAAACTGATGGGCGCGCTGATCGCCTCCTCTTTCCTGCTCGCCGTGCAGCTGTGGCTGTTCATGTGGGCACCGCTGAACGGGTACAGCCTGGACGTGTCCCTCGGTTATTTCCTGCTGCCGCTGACCATGGTCCTGACCGGCCGCCTCGCCTATGGCGAACGCCTGTCCTATCTGCAGAAAATCGCCGTGGTGTTCGCCTGCCTGGGCGTGATCAACGAGGTGTATCAGGTCGGTGGTTTTTCCTGGGCGACCTTGCTGGTCTGCATCGGCTATCCGACTTACTTCGTCGTTCGCAAACGGCTGGCAACGGACAATCTCGGCGGCTTGTGGCTGGACATGGCATTGACGCTGCCGGTGGCGATCTGGTTCGTTCAGAGCGGCGCACAAGGTTTCGGGGTGTTTGACCAGCATCCATGGTTGTCGCTGCTGATCCCGATGCTTGGCGTGATCAGCGCGTCGGCGCTGGTGGTCTACATCATTGCCAGTCGCCTGCTGCCGTTCAGCCTGTTCGGCTTGTTGAGCTACGTCGAACCGGTGTTGCTGCTGGGCGTGGCGCTGCTGTTGGGAGAGAGCATCAAGGCCGGCGAATGGCTGACCTACATCCCGATCTGGATGGCTGTGCTGGTGCTGGTGTTTGAAGGGTTCAAGCATCTGGTGCGGCAGCGCAGACCTTAACTACCGACACAAAACAAAGTGGGAGCGGGCTTGCTCGCGAAGGCGGTGTATCAGTCAGCATTGATGGCGACTGGCACTCCGTCTTCGCGAGCAAGCCCGCTCCCACAGTTTTTTTACAGCGTCAACGGCTTAGTCGGTGGACAACACACCACGACGAACCTGGTCACGCTCGATCGATTCGAACAGCGCCTTGAAGTTGCCTTCGCCGAAACCATCGTCGCCCTTGCGCTGGATGAACTCGAAGAACACCGGCCCCATCAGGGTTTCCGAGAAGATCTGCAACAGCAGGCGCTTGTCGCCCGACTCGGACGAACCATCCAGCAGGATGCCCCGTGCCTGCAGTTCGCCCACCGGTTCGCCATGGTTCGGCAAACGGCCTTCGAGCATTTCGTAGTAGGTGTCCGGTGGCGCGGTCATGAAGCGCATGCCGATGCTTTTCAGGTGATCCCAGGTCTTGATCAGGTCATCGGACAGGAAAGCAACGTGCTGGATGCCCTCGCCGTTGAACTGCATCAGGAACTCTTCGATCTGCCCGGCGCCCTTGGACGACTCTTCGTTCAACGGAATGCGGATCATGCCATCGGGTGCGGTCATGGCCTTGGAGGTCAGGCCGGTGTACTCGCCCTTGATGTCGAAGTAGCGGATTTCGCGGAAATTGAACAGCTTCTCGTAGAAGTTGGCCCAGTAGGCCATGCGACCGCGATACACGTTGTGGGTCAGGTGATCGATGATCTTCAGGCCGGCACCGACCGGGTGACGGTCAACGCCTTCGAGGAACACGAAGTCGATGTCATAGATCGAGTTGCCTTCACCGAAACGGTCGATCAGGTACAGTGGCGCACCACCGATGCCTTTGATCGCCGGCAGGTTCAGTTCCATCGGGCCGGTTTCAATGTGGATCGGCTGGGCGCCGAGTTCCAGGGCGCGCTTGTAGGCTTTTTGCGAATCCTTGACCCGGAACGCCATGCCGCACACCGACGGACCGTGCTCGGCCGCGAAGTACGAGGCCACGCTGTGGGGTTCATTGTTGAGGATCAGGTTGATCGCGCCCTGGCGATACAGGTGCACGTCCTTGGAGCGGTGGGTCGCCACCTTGGTGAAGCCCATGATCTCGAAGATCGGCTCCAGGGTATTGGGGGTCGGCGATGCGAGCTCGATGAATTCAAAGCCCATCAGGCCCATTGGGTTTTCGTATAAATCTGCCATGGTTGGCGCCTCATCATTCTTTATCAATTAACAAAGGTTAGTTGTAAGCAATGCTGAGACCGGTGGGTGGCGCACAGGAGATGCCCCGCACACTGCGGGCGAGAAAATCACCGTAGATCAGTTGAAACCCGAATATCTTCATTATCGACCCAAGGCTCTTGCGGGCGAGGCTTCTGCTGCCAGAAGACGATTATTATTGTATGCGTAACCTGATTCTACACAGCGTAAATCAGTTTGTCCGCCTTCTGTATCAAATCCCCTTTTTCCTTGCCCGCGCAAGGGGTTTATTGCAGAGGAAAATCCCCGCCAGTATCAGCCCGCCACCCAGGCACATGGCCAGTGTCAGCGGCTCATCCAGCAGCAGCGCGCCAAGAATCACCGCCGTCAACGGGTTCAGGGCAATGAACACCCCGGAACGCGTCGCACCGATTTTGCGAATGCCGTCGTAATAGCCAATGTACGCCAGCGCCGATCCCAGCACGCCGAGGTACAAAAGACTCGACCATTGCTGCGCACCCAGGTGGGCGATCGCGACAACACTCGCCTCACCACGGACGATGCAGGCCATCCAGAGCATGGCGGTGCCCAGCAGAATCGAATACGTCACTGTTTGCACCGGCCCCAGGGTCTGGTTCAGTTCTCTGGAGCACAGCGAGTAGATGCCCCAGCCCAGGACACAGCCGAAAATCAGCAGATCACCGAGCCAGGCGTCGGCTCCACCGGCCAATAATTGCGGGTTGCGACTGACGATCACCTGGCTCGCGCCTGCGATGCAGATCGCAATGCCGACGACTTTTGCCCGGTTCAAACGCTCCTTGAACAGTAGCCAGGAAGCCAGGCCGATCACTGCCGGGTTCAGAGCCACGATCAAGGATGCCCGTGAAGCGTTGATGTACTGCAAGCCATAAAAGAAGCACAGGTTGTAAAAAAAAATCCCGAAAAAGCCAAGCAATGACAATTGTAGCCATTGCCGGGCGCTGGGCCGGGCCAGCGGTATCCGCGCCAGGCGCACAAACAGTAGCAACGCCACGCTGGCCAGCAGGAACCGCAGACTGGCAGCCAGCAGCGGGCTGAGGCTGCCGGCCAGATAGCGTCCGGCAACGAAGGTGCCACCCCACACCATGGTGACCGCCGCCAGCTTTAGGTACACCGGCAGATCCGAGGGTTTTGACAGGGTTTGCTCGCAGATCGTCATAAGATTCCAGGGCCGGATGTCGGAGAGATGACGTATCATTCGACTAATACACAGTCATCGTAAAATGAGTAAACACTCATGACTCTCACTCAACTGGAGATTTTCTCCATCGTGGCCGAACTCCACGGCTTCACGGCAGCGGCCAATCGCCTGGGTATTTCCCAATCGGCGGTGTCCCATGCCTTGAAGTCCCTGGAGCAGGAATTGGGTGTCGAGTTGTTGCGCCGGCATCAATCCCGGGTCGAGCCAAGCGACATTGGCCAGCAGTTGTTGCTGCGCGCCCGAGCGATGCTGGGCCTGGCCAACACCCTGCGCCAGGAAGCGGCCGATGCACGGGGCATGAAACGCGGCACGTTGCGCATCGGTTCCTTCGGCCCGACCTCATCGATCAAGTTGCTGCCGTTGATTCTGCAGCAGTACCGCGTCGCCCATCCCGGCATCGAGGTGCATATCGACGAAGGCCCTGATCGCCAGGTACTCCAGTGGCTGGAGGAACGACGGATCGACATCGGCTTTGTGGTGTTGCCCGAGGAGCGTTTCGATACGGTCGCGTTGATCGAAGACCAGATGGTCGCGCTGCTGCCCGCTGGCCATCCGCTGGCAGCTCACGACAGCCTGAGCCTGAAGGATCTGTGTCACGCCCCGTTTGTGCTGACCGAGGCCGGCTCTTCGGAGCTGGTTTCACGCCTGTTCGCCGAGGCCCGACTGATGCCCAACATCCGTTATCGCTGCTCGCAGTTGATGAGCACCCTGGATGTTGTCGCGCGTGGCGACGGGGTGACGGTGGTTGCCGAAGGTTCATTACCCAATCAGATTGACAGCCGCTGCGTGAAAAAACCGCTGTCGCCGGCGGTGGTGCGCCAGGTCGGCCTGGCGGTACTCGATCGACGCCAGGCATCACCCGCGACGCTGGCCTTTATCAATCTGGCCGTAAGCCTTGACTTCCATAGAACGGCATAACCGCCAAGGGCCAACTATCATGGCCCATACCCGAACTCTTCATGGGAGGCGTATTACCCTGCCAGCGTTTGAGAGCCCTACTTTTTTCGTGACAGGATTCGCGAATGCCACTGAAAGCCAAAACCCGCAGTCGCGGTACAAGAATTGCTGTCACCCTGATCAGTGGATTGCTCCCAGTGCTGCTGGGGGCCGCCATTCTTTACATGCAAGCAGGCCGTGCACTCAAACAAGACGCCGAACAAACCGCCGAAGAAGCGATTCGCCAGTTCGACTTGATGCTCGACAACAACTCCCAGGCCGCTCGCGAACTGCTGCCGCTGTCTGGCCAAAGTTGTGCTGACGTCAAACTGGCTCTGCGTGAACAGGTCACTCGCCGCCCATTCGTGCGCGCGACCAATCTGGTGTGGGACAACAACCTCTATTGCAGCTCTTTGTTCGGCGACTACCAGGAGAACGTCAACCCCGGTGACTACACCCAGGGCGCCTTGTGGCTCATGAATGGCAACCTGGTGACACCCGACACCGCCTTGCTGGTGTACCGTCTGAGCGAAGGGAAAAAAGGCGTGCTGACAACCCTCGATGGTTATCACTTGAGCAACATTCTGCGCTTGATCGGTCGCAAGACCTTGCTGTTGCTGCAGGTCGGCCCGGACTGGATGTCCGTCGATGGCAAGGTTCACACCGGTGCTGTACCTGAACCGCCCGTTGCGCCAAGCCGTTTGTCCTCCGGGCACTATGCATTTGCCGTGGCAGCCGGTTTCCCCGAAGGCGAAACCTGGCGATACATGAGCAGCGAATATCCGCCGCTGTTCAGCCTGCTGATTTTCTTCGGTGTGATTGCCGGGTCAATCGGTCATTTCCTGCAAAAACGCTCATCGGCACCCACCCAGGAAATGCAACGGGCACTGGAAGCCGCAGAGTTCATTCCCTATTTCCAGCCCGTGGTGCATGGCGACAGCAAAAGCTGGTCCGGTGCTGAAGTGCTGATGCGCTGGAAACATCCGAAGGAAGGCCTGGTGCGTCCGGACCTGTTCATCCCGTTTGCCGAGCACTCGGGACTGATCGTGCCGATGACCCGCTCGCTGATGCGGCAGACTGCTGCCCTGCTCGCCCCGCAATCCGCCAGATTCAACAAACCGTTTCACATTGGCATCAACATCACCGCCAGCCATTGCCAGGACCTGGAACTGGTCAAGGACTGTCGTGACTTTCTCGATACGTTCGAACCGGGCTCGATCCATCTGGTACTGGAGCTGACCGAGCGCGAACTGATCGAGCCCACGGCCATCACCCTGCAACTGTTCGAGCAACTTCGCGAACTGGGTGTGAAAATCGCCATCGACGATTTTGGCACGGGTCACTCGAGCCTTGGCTACCTGCGCCAGTTCAATGTGGACTTCCTGAAAATCGACCAGAGTTTTGTCGCCATGATCGGTATCGACACACTCTCGAGCCACATCCTCGACAGCATCATCGAACTGGCAGTCAAACTCGACCTTGCCCTGGTGGCCGAAGGTGTCGAGACCCGTGAGCAGAGTGATTACCTGAGCGCTCATCAGGTCAACTTCCTGCAAGGTTATCTATTCGGCAAACCCATGCCCGGCGCGGAATTCATTAGTGCATTAAGCGACCATTAACTCGCGAATTTAATTGATAAAACAACGCTTGCACGCACCAATTTGAATCAAAACGCTACTGCCGTTACATGAAAAAAAAGACAGGATTTACTCTTGGCCAATTAACTACTACAATTTTTCATGCCTGCGCTAATTTGGCAGGTGAGCCACTATCACCGAGTCGCTTCAAGGCTCTTGGCTTATAGCTTTGTTTGCGGTTGGTATCAGCCAAATACACTATTGGAGTAAAGATATTGTCCAGACTCGCTGAATTTCGTGCAGCCGAAAAGGCCCTTCAAGAGCAGCTCAAGCAGCTGGAATCCCTGAAGAACGATGCCGGGCTCAAGAAAGAAATCGAATTCGAAGAGAAGCTCCAGGGTTTGATGAAAACCTATGGCAAGAGCCTGCGCGACATCATCGCCATTCTCGACCCCAACCCGGCAAAATCCGGCCTGCAGGCAGCAGCACCTAAAACCCGCCGCGCCCGTGTGGTCAAGGTTTATCAGAACCCGCACACCGGCGAGCTGATTGAAACCAAGGGCGGCAACCACCGCGGCCTGAAAGCCTGGAAAGAACAGTACGGTGCAGCCACCGTTGACTCCTGGCTGCGCGGCTAACTCTCGCGGTGACAAAAAAGCCCTGCATATGCAGGGCTTTTTCATGGGTTATCTAAATGCCCGGGGCAGGCACCAGACAACTACCTGACTGCCAACAACTTTGTGCTTAATCCATTTGGATATCTAAAATTTTCTTCATGCATCGAAAAAGCACTGACGCCAACTAAAGTTTCAAGCTGTTACGGGCAGCGTCTATTTCTTCCTGGCTCGCCTTATAAGCCTCGGCCTGCCCTGCGTAGGAAAGAACATAGGCCTTATCGGCATCCACCGCGGCCACCAGTGTTTGAGAAAGCACGTGCCTGCCGTTTTGCGTGACGGTGCAGGTTGTTTCCAGCGCGGCCAATCGACTCAAGGTAGTCGAATGAATTCGCGTGCAGACACTTTGATACCCACCCTGAAAGAAGTCTTTTTGAACCGACTTGCGCATCTCCAGCAATACGCCTTCGAGGTTTACCTGGTGATCGCTTTGTACCGGGCTCATGGTCAGTTCCATCACCATG
This sequence comes from Pseudomonas sp. WT-JTC, assembly GCF_056711565.1. NCBI lineage: Bacteria > Pseudomonadati > Pseudomonadota > Gammaproteobacteria > Pseudomonadales > Pseudomonadaceae > Pseudomonas > Pseudomonas sp. WT-JTC. Next base: position 2,961,950 of record NZ_CM160042.1, on the reverse strand, counting down.
AGCGGCGATCCATTCTGATCATTTTTCACCGCCCGCTGACGGCTGACCCCCGACGCCGATTCAGGCACTTCTTCGACCTGCCAGCCTTCCGGCCAGGTCACTACTGGCGCATCGGCGCGAGCAACGCCAGCCAGCGAAAACACGCTTAGCAGGATGAACAGCACGTTACGGATTCGAATCATTGCAATGGGCACTCAAGGATCAAGCTGTAAAGTCTGGGCCCAGGCCGGCTGTCAGGCAATAGCCGACTGTTTGGGTTTGGTGATGTCCGAACCCTTGCGTATCATTGTCACCAATTGTTAGCCCACATATTTCCCGGAGGGCCCATGAGCCTGCACGAATTGAACACCTTCCCCGGCGTCACCGCCCAACCGGACGCCGCTACGCAGAAATTCGTCTTCAACCACACCATGCTGCGGGTCAAGGACATCACCAGGTCCCTGGATTTCTACACGCGCATCCTGGGTTTTACCCTGGTGGAAAAACGCGACTTCCTGGAAGCCGAGTTCAGCCTGTATTTCCTCGCGCTGGTCGACAAAAACCAGATCCCGGCCGATGCCGCCGCGCGCACCGAGTGGATGAAATCGATCCCCGGCATTCTGGAACTGACCCACAACCATGGCACAGAGAACGATGCGGATTTCGCCTACCACAATGGCAATACCGACCCACGCGGTTTCGGCCACATCTGCATCTCGGTGCCGGATATCGTCGCCGCTTGCGAGCGCTTTGAAGCACTGGGCTGCGACTTCCAGAAACGCTTGAGCGATGGTCGCATGAAGAGCCTGGCGTTCATCAAGGACCCGGACGCCTACTGGGTAGAGATCATCCAGCCTGCTCCGCTGTAGGAGCGAGCTTGCTCGCGAAAAACCCGAGAACGCCGCGGGGCACCTGCCAACCCGCGTTATCGTTAACGACCATCGCGAGCGAGCTCGCTCCTACAGGCGTTGTGTTTTCAGTGCCGGCGCCGATGCCCCTTGTAGGAGCGAGCTTGCCCGCGAAAAACCCGAGAACGCCGCGGGGCGCCTGCCAACCCGCGTTATCGTTAACGACCATCGCGAGCGAGCTCGCTCCTACAGGCGTTGTGTTTTCAGTGCCGGCGCCGATGCCCCTTGTAGGAGCGAGCTTGCTCGCGAAAAACCCGAGAACGCCGCGGGGCACCTGCCAACCCGCGTTATCGTTAACGACCATCGCGAGCGAGCTCGCTCCTACAGGCGTTGTGTTTTCAGTGCCGGCGCCGATGCCCCTTGTAGGAGCGAGCTTGCTCGCGAAAAACCCGAGAACGCCGCGGGGCACCTGCCAACCCGCGTTATCGTTAACGACCATCGCGAGCGAGCTCGCTCCTACAGGCGTTGTGTTTTCAGTGCCGGCGCCGATGCCCCTTGTAGGAGCGAGCTTGCTCGCGAAAAACCCGAGAACGCCGCGGGGCACCTGCCAACCCGCGTTATCGTTAACGACCATCGCGAGCGAGCTCGCTCCTACAGGCGTTGTGTTTTCAGTGCCGGCGCCGATGCCCCTTGTAGGAGCGAGCTTGCTCGCGAAAAACCCGAGAACGCCGCGGGGCGCCTGCCAACCAGCGTTATCGTTAACGACCATCGCGAGCGAGCTCGCTCCTACAGTCGTTGTGTTTTCAGTGCCGGCGCCGATGCCCCTTGTAGGAGCGAGCTTGCTCGCGAAAAACCCGAGAACGCCGCGGGGCGCCTGCCAACCAGCGTTATCGTTAACGACCATCGCGAGCGAGCTCGCTCCTACAGTCGTTGTGTTTTCAGTGCCGGCGCCGATGCCCCTTGTAGGAGCGAGCTTGCTCGCGAAAAACCCGAGAACGCCGCGGGGCACCTGCCAACCAGCGTTATCGTTAATGACCATCGCGAGCGAGCTCGCTCCTACATGGGTGATGTGCAGGGCAAAAAAAAAACCCCATGATCAATCATGGGGTTTGGTGTTTTCAGCGCTGGGCTTTATGCCGGGGCGGAAGTACGGATCAAGTGATCGAAGGCGCTGAGAGAAGCTTTGGCACCCTCGCCCACCGCGATCACGATCTGCTTGTACGGAACAGTGGTCACGTCGCCGGCAGCGAACACACCCGGCACCGAGGTTTCACCGCGAGCGTCGACGATGATCTCGCCGCGCGGCGACAACTCTACGGTGCCTTTGAGCCAATCGGTGTTCGGCAGCAGACCGATCTGCACGAAGATCCCTTCCAGTTCCACACTGCGCAATTCGTCGTTCTGGCGATCCTTGTAGCGCAGGCCGTTGACCTTCTGACCGTCACCGGTGACTTCAGTGGTTTGTGCGCTGGTGATCACGGTGACGTTGGGCAGGCTGTGCAACTTGCGCTGCAATACCGCATCGGCACGCAACTGCACATCGAACTCCAGCAGCGTGACATGAGCCACGATACCGGCCAGGTCGATGGCCGCTTCGACACCCGAGTTGCCGCCACCAATCACTGCCACGCGCTTGCCCTTGAACAGCGGGCCATCGCAGTGCGGGCAGTAGGCAACGCCTTTGTTGCGGTATTCCTGCTCGCCTGGAACATTCATTTCTCGCCACCGCGCACCGGTTGCCAGAATCACGCTCCTGGCCTTCAGCGATGCACCGCTGGCGAAGTGTATCTGGTGCAGCTCGCCATTCTTGCCAGGCACCAATTTGTCCGCACGTTGCAGGTTCATGATGTCCACGTCGTACTGCTTGACGTGCTCTTCCAGGGCCACAGCCAGCTTCGGACCCTCGGTTTCCTGCACCGAGATAAAGTTCTCGATGGCCATGGTGTCCAGCACCTGCCCACCAAAACGTTCGGCCGCGACACCGGTGCGAATACCTTTGCGGGCCGCATAGATTGCCGCCGAAGCACCGGCCGGGCCACCGCCAACCACCAGCACATCAAAGGCATCCTTGGCGCTGATTTTCTCGGCCTGGCGTTCGATGCCGCTGGTGTCGATCCTGGCGAGGATTTCTTCCAGGCCCATGCGGCCCTGGCCGAAGTTCACACCGTTCAGGTAAATGCTGGGCACGGCCATGATCTGGCGCTCGTCGACTTCGCCCTGGAACAGCGCACCGTCGATGGCGACATGGCGAATGTTCGGGTTCAGTACCGCCATCAGGTTCAACGCCTGGACCACGTCCGGGCAGTTCTGGCATGACAGCGAGAAGTAAGTCTCGAAGTTGAACTCGCCTTTGAGCGAGCGAATCTGTTCGATCACTTCCGCACTGGCTTTGGACGGGTGACCGCCGACTTGCAGCAGGGCCAGCACCAGGGACGTGAATTCATGGCCCATCGGGATGCCGGCGAAACGCAGGCTGATATCCGCTCCCGGGCGATTGATCGAGAACGACGGCTTGCGTGCATCATCGCCGTTGTCGAGCAAAGTAATCCGGGTGGAAAGACTGGCAACGTCTTTCAATAGTTCGAGCATTTCCCGGGATTTCGCACCGTCGTCGAGGGAAGCAACGATCTCGATCGGCTGGGTGACCCGTTCCAGGTACGATTTCAACTGGGCTTTAAGATTGGCGTCCAACATACGGGCGATTTCCTTTTTGCTGATTCATTTGGAGCAGGCATAAAAAAACGCCCGAGCGAATCTCGCCCGGGCGTTTTTATTGGGCGGTGCAGCTTGCTTAGAAGGTGCGGAAGTCCGCCCTGATGAAGCGAGTCACAGACTTAGATCTTGCCAACCAGGTCCAGCGACGGAGCCAGAGTGGCCTCGCCTTCTTTCCACTTGGCAGGGCAAACCTGGCCCGGGTGAGCAGCGACGTACTGGGCAGCCTTGATTTTGCGCAGCAGCTCGGAAGCGTCACGGCCTACACCGCCATCGTTCAGTTCAACGATCTTGATCTGGCCTTCCGGGTTGATCACGAAGGTGCCACGGTCAGCCAGACCGGCGTCTTCGATCAGCACGTCGAAGTTACGGGAGATGGCGTGGGTCGGGTCGCCGATCATGGTGTACTGGATTTTGCCGATGGCTGGCGAAGTGTTGTGCCAGGCAGCGTGGGCAAAGTGGGTATCGGTGGAAACGCTATAGATCTCGACGCCCAGTTTCTGGAAAGCGTCGTAGTTGTCAGCCAGGTCTTCCAGCTCGGTCGGGCATACGAAGGTGAAGTCTGCCGGGTAGAAGAAAACCACAGACCATTTGCCTTTCAGGTCAGCGTCCGAGACTTTTACGAAGTCGCCATTTTTGAATGCGTCAGCTTTGAACGGTTTAACTTGGCTGTTGATGATAGGCATCGTTGACTCTCCGTCAGGGGGTTAAGAAGTTGATGGAGAGAACTTTACCCACTCGTCGGATAGAAGGCTCATTGGCAAACCTCATGCTGCTGATTGGCTTTCGCTATTAGCCGGCTGTATTAATAGAAGAAAACGGTATCTAGGACTCAATCGGCCTTTCTGTAATGCGTGCCATCCCGAAGAACGGACTGGCCTCGATGTAACGCATGGCCGACTTCATGTCCTTCCAGCCCACGTAACTCATGAGCGACTTCAAATCCCAGCCACTTTGATGCGCCCAAGTCGCAAAGCCACGGCGCAAGGAATGGCTGGTGTAGAGTTCGGCGGCAATGCCGGCGCGCTCCAGCGCCTGACGCAATAACGGAATCACGCTATTGGCGTGCAACCCCTCCTCGCCCAAATGCCCCCAGCGGTCGACGCTACGGAATACCGGCCCACGCACCAGGGCTGCCTCGGTAATCCAGTCGATGTAAGCCTGCACCGGACACAAACGCTGCAAGGCCGGCGTTTGATACGTCTTGCCGAGGTTGTCGCGATCACTCTTGCTGCGCGGCAGATAGAGACTGATGCCGGAACCAGCGCTTGCCTGCACGTGTTCAACCCGCAGCCGGCACAACTCATCACTACGAAAGCCGCGCCAGAAGCCCAGCAGGATCAACGCCATGTCGCGCCTGGCCCGCAGCAAACCCGGTCGGTCGCCTTCGGCCCTGGCGGTTTGCACTTCCTGCTCCAGACAACTGACCACCTGCTCCAGATGCTGAAGCTGCAAGGGTTCGGCCTGTTTTTCCTGGGCCGGGTGCAGCGCGCGGATGCCCTTGAACACCTTGCGCACCACCGGCGCCTTGGTGGGATCGGCAAAACCCTGGCTGTTGTGCCACTGCGCCAATGCCGACAAACGCAGTTTCAGCGTATTGATCGATAACACGCCGGCATGGGCCACCAGGTAGCGCGCCACGCTGTCGCCGGTTGCCGGCAGAAAACCGCCCCACGTGACTTCGAAGTGTTCGATGGCTGCCCGATAGCTGCGACGGGTGTTGTCGCGAGTCGCCGCTTGCAGATAGCGATCCAGATCGCTCATAGAAAATGAACCTGTTTGACCGACTGTAGGAGCGAGCTCGCTCGCGATGATCGTTAACGATAACGCTGGTTGCCAGGTGCCCCGCGGCGTTCTCGGGTTTTTCGCGAGCAAGCTCGCTCCTACGGCGGCACGAATAACACAAAACTCTGTAGGAGCGAGCTCGCTCGCGATGGTCGTCAACGATAACGCTGGCTGGCAGGTGCCCCGCGGCGTTCCCGGGTTTTTCGCGAGCGAGCTCGCTCCTACAGGGTTTGTGTACGGAAATAGCGCGAGGAATACCTCGAAACCGTGATCACACGGGGTAATACCAGTATATCCCGTGTCAGCTACATTCAGTATTTAACTTTTCAGATTGAATGGTACAATGTGTATTTACGTGGTACGTACCACATCATCAAATCCCGGGAGAACTCATGGCACGCGGCGGTGTAAATAAAGCGGTGGTGCAAGCCGCTCGGTTGGCGATCCTCGCCCGTGGCGAAAACCCCAGCATCGATGCCGTACGGATCGAGATGGGCAATACCGGTTCGAAAACCACGATTCATCGCTACCTCAAAGAGCTCGATGACAGGAACGAACCGGTCGAACCACCGGCGGAACCGATTGACGACGAACTGATGGCGCTGGTGGCGCGGCTCGCACAACGCCTGAAGGAGCAAGCGCAGGAGCCCATCGACCAGGCGCGCGCGCAGTACGAGGAACAACGCAAGGCGCTGGAAAACCAGCTCGGCGAAGCGCAAGAAGCCAATAGCGAACTGCACCAGCAATACGAGTTTCAGAGCCTGGCGCTGACTCAGGAATCCGAGGCCCTGCAAGAAACCCGCGCCATGCTGCAAACGGAGCAAACCCGCAACGCCGGGCTGAACCAGGCGCTGGCCGATTTCGAATTACGCTTGAAAGACAAGGACGAGCAGATTCGCTCCCTTGAAGAAAAACACCTGCACACTCGGGACGCACTGGAGCACTACCGCAACGCGGTCAAGGAACAGCGCGAACAGGAATTGAGTCGCCATGAAGGCCAGGTGCAACAGATACAGATGGAGCTGCGCCAGGCACAACAAAGCGCGCTGGTGCGCCAGGACGAAATCACCCAATTGCACCGCGACAACGAACGCTTGCTGACCGAAAACCGCGGCACGCTGCGCGAGCTGAGCCTGCTCCAAGAACAGCTCAAGCAAAGCAATACCCGTCAGGATCAGTTGCTGGAACAGGCCACCCGCGTCGACAGCGAGCGCACCCTCCTCCAGGAACGCCTGCGCGTCGCCCTGCTGGAAAGCCAGGCCCTCAAACAGAACGTCGACGAGCAGTCGCAGCTCAACAGGTCACTGGAAATCGAGCTGACCAGAACCCGGACGGATCTGGAAGAACGCGTACGTCTGGCCGCAACCATTGCGGCAGCGGCAGACGCAGCGAAGGACGATTAACCGGCGACCGGCGTACGCATGGTGACGAACTCTTCGGCGGCCGTCGGGTGCACCCCGATGGTTTCGTCGAAGTCGCGCTTGGTGGCGCCGGCCTTCAAGGCAATCGCCAGACCCTGGACGATTTCACCGGCATCCGGACCGACCATGTGGCAACCCAATACCTTGTCGGTCCTGGCGTCGACCACCAGCTTCATCAGCGTGCGCTCCTGACATTCAGTCAGGGTCAGTTTCATCGGCCGGAAGCGGCTTTCGAAGATCTGCACGTCGTGGCCGGCTTCGCGGGCCTCTTCCTCGGTCAACCCGACGGTGCCGATGTTTGGCAGGCTGAACACCGCTGTCGGGATCATCTTGTAATCCACCGGACGATACTGCTCCGGCTTGAACAGGCGTCGTGCAACCGCCATGCCCTCTGCCAGGGCAACCGGTGTCAGCTGAACACGACCGATCACATCGCCCAGCGCCAGGATCGACGGCTCCGCCGTCTGATACAGCTCATCGACCTCGACAAAGCCTTTCCTGTCGAGTTTGACCCCGGTGTTTTCCAGCCCGAGATTGTCCAGCATCGGACGACGGCCCGTGGCGTAGAACACGCAATCGGCTTCCAGCTGGCGACCATCCTTGAGCGTGACTTTCAGACTGCCGTCGGCCTGCTTGTCGATGCGCTCGATGTCCGCGTTGAATTGCAGGTCCATGCCGCGCTTGGTCAACTCTTCCTGCAAGTGCTTGCGCACGGAAGTGTCGAAGCCGCGCAGGAACAGTTCACCGCGATACAACAGCGTGGTCTCGGCGCCCAGGCCGTGGAAGATCCCGGCGAACTCGACCGCAATGTAGCCCCCGCCCACCACCAACACTCGCTTGGGCAGTTGTTTAAGGAAGAACGCCTGGTTGGAACTGATGGCATGCTCATGTCCCGGGATATCCGGAATCTGCGGCCAGCCACCGGTAGCGATCAGGATATTTTTGGCGGTAAAGCGCTCGCCATTGATCTCGACCTGATGCGGATCGACGATCCTGGCGTGGCCTTCATGCAAGGTCACGCCACTGTTGACCAGCAGATTGCGATAAATGCCATTGAGGCGATTGATCTCGCGGTCCTTGTTGGCGATCAGCGTCGGCCAATCGAACTGCGCCTCATCCAGGCTCCAGCCAAAACCGGAAGCCTGCTCGAAGTCTTCGGCGAAGTGCGCACCGTAGACCAGCAACTTTTTCGGCACGCAGCCGACGTTCACACAGGTACCGCCCAGGTAGCGGCTCTCGGCCACGGCCACTTTCGCACCGAACCCGGCGGCAAACCGCGCAGCCCGCACACCACCGGAACCGGCACCAATCACATAAAGGTCAAAATCGTAGGCCATTTTCAATCTCCTCGGCAGGTGACCAGCATACCCGCAGACATTTGTGGGGCAAGCGCTGCAGACGATATGAGGCCGGAAAATGAAAAAGCCACCCGAAGGTGGCTTTTCAACACAATCCGGTCTTCGGCTATCAGTAAGCCTTGCCCGTCTTGTAGAAGTTCTCGAAGCAGAAGTTGGTCGCGTCGATGTAGCCTTCGGCGCCACCGCAGTCGAAACGCTTGCCCTTGAACTTGTAGGCGATCACGCAACCATCCTGCGCCTGTTTCATCAGGGCGTCAGTGATCTGGATCTCGCCACCTTTGCCTGGCTCGGTTTGTTCGATCAGGCTGAAGATGTCCGGCGTCATGATGTAACGACCGATGATCGCCAGGTTCGACGGGGCATCTTCCGGCTTTGGCTTCTCGACCATGTTGCGTACGCGGTACAGGTCGTCACCGATCAGGTCGCCTGCAATCACGCCGTACTTGCTGGTTTCCTGCGGGTCTACTTCCATGATCGCGACGATGGTGCAGCGGTACTGCTTGTACAGCTTGACCATCTGCTTGAGTACGCCGTCACCTTCCAGGTTGACGCACAGGTCATCCGCCAGCACCACGGCGAACGGCTCGTCACCGATCAGTGGACGACCGGTCAGAATCGCGTGACCCAGACCTTTCATTTCGGTCTGACGGGTGTAGGAGAAGGAGCACTCATCCAACAGGCGGCGGATGCCGACCAGGTATTTCTCCTTGTCGGTGCCCTTGATCTGGTTTTCCAGCTCGTAGCTGATGTCGAAATGGTCTTCCAGGGCGCGCTTGCCGCGACCGGTGACGATGGAGATTTCGTTCAAGCCGGCATCCAATGCCTCTTCGACGCCGTACTGGATCAGTGGCTTGTTTACCACCGGCAGCATTTCTTTGGGCATGGCTTTAGTCGCTGGCAGGAAGCGAGTACCGTAACCGGCTGCTGGGAACAAGCATTTCTTGATCATATAAGTCCTTGTAACGGCTGTGTGTACGAGTTTCGGCGCAGTCTAATCAGGCGGCGTGCACCTTACAATGCCCCGCGCTGGCTAACCGATGCCAACATAGAGAAATATTCTTGCCGTTAGTTCCCTGCGCGGGTGCGCAGGTTACCGGGCAAACTCTTATGCATAGCAGAGATTCGCGCAATTGCACGCTTTCTACCTTGGCCGGGGCATCCCACCATACGCCCAACGGCACCCGGTGCGCGCGTTTGGCGGTATCATGGCGCGATTGAACCAGACAACGAGGTTAATAAATGTCGGCAGTAAAAAGCGTCAACGGATTCCTGATCAATCAGGTGAAAGACGGTCAATGGTGGGTGGCGAGTGCCGCCGGTGAAAATATCGCCGGACCTTTCCCTTCCGAAGCCCTGGCAATCGAAGTGGCTTCGGTACTGGAGCTTGAGCATCCGGAACCCAAGCGACGCGGCAAGGACAAGAACTGACCGACGCCCCTTTCGAATAGCCCTGTCATTGCACAGGGCTTTTTTGTGAATACAGAAAAAGAAGTGGCCTTTCGCTATAACCTTTTGATCCCGGCGCTGTCTCAGCCTTGCCCCACCACCCTGACGATGATCAATCCATGAACAAGATTTTGCCTTTGCTAACGGTATTGGCCCTGAACGGCTGCGCAACATCGGAAGAAACCTACCTGAACAATGGAGAGCAGGGCTTGACGATCGATTGCTCGGGAGAGGCCAATTCCTGGGCCGCCTGCTACGAAAAAGCCGATGCCTCCTGTGCGGGCACCGGCTACCGGATTGTCGGTACCGACGGCACGCCATCGCTCAAGGAAAGTGAAAAGACCCTCGGGGCCGATATCGGCAATTTCAAGAGCCGCAGCGTCGTGGTGGTCTGCAAATCAGGCACTCGACCCTACAGATGAATTTCGGCGAACTTGATCCCGAGTCCGCGCAGCGTTTCGATCAATTCGTCGAGTTTACCGAAGGACTCGACTTCATCATTGTCATCCACCAGGAAATAGCTGCGCCCGGCGCTTTTCTTGAAAAACACGATCCACTCTCCAAGGTCCGCCGGATTCTGAATCACATGGGTGGCAGAGATAAGCCCCTCTGCATGGCGCGCCCGGACCTGCTCTCGCTTCATACTCGACTCCAGAAATAACGATGCCGCCAAAGCCAGGCTTTGGCGGCATCGGTGCTGTTGGTCGATAGTCTATCAGCCGGAAATGCACTCGGTGGCGGCATTCTGTACGTCCTTTGGACGTACCGGGACGTTGGACATGCTCTCGTGCAGCTTGATGCTGCTGCCGCCCGAGCGCTCTTCAATGTCGAATACGGCAGACGGACCCGAGGAAAACTTGAGCGGGACGATCACGCGCAATCCATCCTTGTGCGGCTGGATTTGCAAGGCACCACGACTGTCGGCCAGTTTTTCGCTGAGGCATTGCGCATATTCATGGGGCTTCTTGCCAGAAATCACGTTCATGGTCGGCAGCGACTCGTTGATTTCAGAGACGTTCGCACAACCACTCACCAATACCGCCAGCGAAAGAAACGAAAAACCCCATTTCATACAAAACCTCCTATAAAGACGCTCGGACAGCGCAGATGCGTTTTTTCTCCAGGGCAACCTGCTTTATCGCTCATCAAACGTGAAATTAGCGTTTTTAATTGTCAAAGTGGCCGGATAATAAGGCGGTGGGGCTGATAAACTGCGCCAATCGCCCATGCTATCGTTTTGATTTTGTAGAAAAAGCCCTTCTGGAGGCGCCTCATGAAATTTATCCATCAGCGCGAGCACCTCAATGAAGACGACATTGTCGTCATTCAATGCTCCCAAATGTGCAACATCCGTTTGATGAACGACGCCAACTTCCGCAGCTTTAAAAATGGCGGCCGTCACACCTATCACGGCGGTGCATTCGACACGTTTCCGGCGCGCATCACCGCCCCGAGCACCGGTTTCTGGAACATCACGATCGATACAGTCAACCGTCGCCCTATCAGCGTGACCCGCAAACCCACCCTGACACACTCGATCAAAATCATTCGCCGCTCCAGCTCGAAACTGAGCTGAACAGCGCACCCGAAACAAACGACAGGCAGATACAACCGTGGCCCAAACGACCAAGTACGTCATCAAATACAAACTCAACGGTGAGCGCCGCTTCGAGTTTGCCCAGCTTGAACACGGCACCGCAGAAGAAGCCAAGGCGGCGCTGGATGCCATTCATGGACAGGACGACGTCATCAGCGAAATCAGCGTCAGCAAAGCGCTGTAACACGATCCGGAGCGACAACGGACGTCGGCTCCCGCTCGCAATTCGACCGCAAGCGCCGGAGTGCCTGCTTCACCCCTGCCCTCCAGACTGGCCACCTCACCAACAAGAGGCCCGGCAATGAGCGAGCAATATCTGGACAACCTGGACTGGCCCCGGCTGGAACAGCAACTTGATCAGGACGGTTGCGCCGTCATCCCGTCACTGTTGAGCCACAAGGCTTGCGATCAGGTCAGCGCCTGGTACCCCGGGGCCGAAGCCTTTCGCTCGCACGTGGTAATGGCTCGCCACGGGTTCGGCCGCGGCGAGTACAAGTATTTCAGCTATCCATTGCCGGACCTCGTGGCCCGCCTGCGCAGCGCGCTCTACCCATGGCTGGTACCCATCGCCAATCGCTGGTATGAACAGATGGATCTACCGACCCGCTTTCCAGACGCTCATCAAGCCTTTCTCGAACGCTGTCATGCCGCTGGTCAGAACCGTCCGACGCCGTTGTTGCTGCAATACGGTCCGCAGGACTACAACTGCCTGCATCAGGACTTGTACGGTGAGCACGTTTTCCCGTTGCAAGTGGCGATTCTTCTGTCCGCCCCGGATGAAGACTTCACCGGCGGCGAATTTGTCATGACCGAACAGCGCCCGCGCATGCAGTCACGCCCGATGGTCATCGGCCTGAAGAAAGGTGACGGGCTGATATTTGCCGTCAACCAGCGGCCGGTCAAAGGGGTTCGCGGTTACTACCGCGTGACCCTGCGTCACGGCGTGAGTCGCCTGCACAGCGGCAAACGGCATACCCTTGGAATCATCTTTCACGATGCGTTATGACCCCATGAATCCGCTGACTTTCGATCTGTTTGCCAATGCCGAGCCCGAGCAACAGCCCAGGCGCGAGCAGATCGGCGAACAATCCTATGTGCTCAGAGGCTTCGCCCTGCCCTGGCTTGAGCGTTTGTTGCCCGCCCTGGAGGCGGTGCTGACGGCCGCGCCGTTTCGGCAGATGATCACACCCGGCGGCTTTACCATGTCGGTCGCCCTGAGCAGTTGTGGCACATTCGGCTGGACCACTGACCGCAGCGGTTATCAGTACACCCGCCACGATCCGCAGACCGGCCAGCCCTGGCCGAGGATGCCCGAGGTGTTTTTCCAGTTGGCGCAAGCGGCGGCGCAGGCAGCGGGGTTCAGCGAATTTGCGCCGGACTCCTGCCTGATCAACCGTTACATTCCCGGGGCAAAAATGTCATTGCATCAGGATAAGGACGAGCATTCCTACGCAGCCCCTATCGTTTCGGTATCGCTGGGCTTGCCGGCGATGTTCCTGTTCGGCGGTTTTGCACGCAGTGACAAAAGCCAGCGCACCCCCTTGCTGCATGGCGACATCGTGGTCTGGGGTGGCGTTGATCGTCTGCGTTATCACGGTGTGTTGCCGATCAAGGACGGTCATCACCCGAGGCTCGGCGAGCAACGCATCAACTTCACCTTCCGTACCGCCGGATAAAGACTTCGAATTTGACCGCAAGCGCCGGAGTGTGTGGCAATTGCCCCATGGTTAATGTGCAGGCAACTCCTCAAAGGACATGACGCCATGACAACCCAATCGAGCAAGATCAGCACCGAAAACGATCCGCGCTGGGCCGCCGTGGTCGCGCGCGATCCCAAGGCTGACGGGCAGTTTGTCTATGCCGTGAAGACCACCGGCATCTACTGCAACCCCAGCAGCCTTGCGCGCTTGCCCAAACCACACAATGTCGAATTCTTCGATAGCGCCGAGCAGGCACAGGCGGCGGGTTATCGCCCAAGCAAACGCGCGACCAAAGACCAGAGCGAACTCGCCGCGCAACATGCCGCCACCGTGGCCGCCGCGTGCCGCCAGATCGAAAGCGCGGAAACGCTGCCTGCCCTTGGCGAGCTGGCCGAAGCGGCGGGGCTGAGCAGCTTCCACTTCCATCGCGTGTTCAAGGCCGTCACCGGCCTGACGCCCAAGGGCTACGCCGACGCTCATCGCTCACGCAAGGTGCGCGAGCGCCTGGCGGATGGAGGCTCGGTGACCGATGCCCTGTACGACGCTGGCTTCAACTCCAACAGTCGATTTTATGAAGCGGCAGACCATCTGCTCGGAATGAAACCCGGGGACTACCGCGCGGCCGGCCAAAACAATGACATTCGTTTTGCCGTCGGCCAGTGTTCACTGGGGGCGATACTGGTGGCGCAGAGTGAGCGCGGGGTCTGCGCGATCCTGTTGGGCGATGATCCGCACCAACTGGTCTGTGATCTGCAGGATAAATTCCGGCGCGCCAACCTGATTGGTGCCGATCATCAATTCGAGCAATTGATTGCCAGGGTCGTCGGCTTTATCGAGGCGCCGGCCATTGGCCTTGATTTACCTCTGGACGTACGCGGCACGGCGTTTCAGGAGCGTGTCTGGCAAGCGCTGAGGGAAATTCCCGTTGGCAGCACGGCCAGCTACGCCGACGTCGCCCAGCGCATCGGCTCGCCGAAAGCCGTTCGCGCCGTGGCTCAAGCCTGCGGCGCCAACAACCTGGCCGTGGCGATCCCTTGCCATCGCGTGGTGCGCAGCGATGGCCACCTGTCGGGCTATCGCTGGGGTGTCGAGCGCAAACGTCAGTTGCTGGAACGCGAGTCGCAGTAATCAGCGATTCACATCCACCACCACGCGCCCGCGCAACTGCCCGGCAAGCAAGCGCGGCGCGGCTTCGATGGCTTCGCTCAGGCCGATTTCGTGACTGATCAATGGCAACAGGTTGAAGTCCAGATCCTTGGCCAGTCGACCCCAGGCTTCCACGCGCCTGGCTTTGGGCTGGGTCACGCTATTGATACCGGCCAGGGTCACACCGCGCAAAATGAACGGTGCAACGGATGCCGGAAAGTCCATGCCTTGGGCCAAACCGCATGCCGCGACGGTGCCATTGGCCTTGGTACTGGCGCAAGCATTGGCCAGGGTGTGGCTGCCGACCGAATCGATGACCGCCGCCCAGCGCTCTTTGGCCAACGGCTTGCCTGGCTCGGACAGCGTGGCACGGTCGATGATTTCACCAGCGCCCAGTTGCCTCAGGTAGTCATGCTCCGACGTACGTCCTGTGGACGCGACCACCCGATAGCCGAGCCTGTTGAGTAACGCGATGGCGAAACTGCCGACGCCACCGTTGGCTCCGGTCACCAGGATGTCGCCCTGCTCAGGCGTTACCCCGTTGTGCTCCAGAGCAAGGATGCACAGCATGGCCGTGTAGCCCGCCGTTCCGATGGCCATCGCCTGGGCAGCGGTGAACGCCTTGGGCAACGGAATCAGCCAGTCACCGTTCAGGCGAGCCTTCTGCGCCAATCCTCCCCAGTGTCCTTCACCCACACCCCAGCCATTGAGCAGCACCTGGTCACCGACCTTGTAGTCCGGATGCCCGCTGACTTCGACGACGCCGGCCAGGTCGATGCCCGGCACCATCGGGAATTTGCGCACCACCGGACTGCTGCCGGTGATCGCCAGGCCGTCCTTGAAATTCAGCGTGCTGTAGGCAACACGCACCGTGACATCGCCCTCGGGTAACTGATCGTCCTGGATCTCTTGCAGTGTGGCCCGGTAACCGCTGTCGTCTTTGTCGATCAAAATGCCTTTGAACATGACGGCCTCTCAATGAAATCAGTCTGGTTGTGGTGCAATTGAAATAACACATCGCAACAGATTGCCGTACCCGACTTTAAGCCAACCGGGCAAACCGCCCATTCCCGGTACCCATGATCGCAATGGCGAAAGTGGAGGTTGCCATCGACGCTGAAGAAAACCGGACCCTGCGAAAGGACGACTGGCCTTGCACCAGTCGTTGCGTTACAAATCCTGTTCTACCGTCCCTGCCCTGCTTTCAACGTCGGAGAACACAGCACATGAACCAATGGCCAGATACCCGCATTCTTGATCTGCTCGGGATCGAACTGCCGATCATTCAGGGGCCGATGGCTGGCGCCACGAACTCGTCCATGGTGATTGCAGCCTGCAATGCCGGCGGGTTGGGCTCGATGCCAGCGGCGATGCTCAGCATCGATCAATTGCGCGAGGAACTGAAAACGATCCGCCAACACACCCAGCGCCCGATCAACGTCAACTTCTTCTGTCATCAGCCTCCAGCCCCTGATGAACAACGCGCGCAGGAGTGGAAAAACCTGCTGCAACCCTACTACCAGGAACTCGGTGTCGATTTCGATGCGCCAACGCCCGTGTCCAACCGCGCGCCGTTCGATCACGCGGCCTGCGAAGTGGTCGAGGAATTTCGCCCTGAAGTGGTGAGCTTTCACTTTGGCCTGCCGGAAAAAGCCCTGCTCGACCGGGTCAAGGCCACGGGTGCCAAAGTGCTGTCCTCGGCCACTACCGTCGCAGAAGCGGTGTGGCTGGAGCAGCATGGCTGCGATGCAATCATTGCCATGGGCTCCGAAGCCGGGGGCCATCGCGGGATGTTTCTCAGCGATGACCTGAGCAGCCAGGTGGGGACGTTCGCCCTGGTGCCTCAGGTCGTCGATGCGGTGAAAGTGCCGGTGATTGCCGCCGGCGGCATCGCTGATGCACGAGGTGTCGCCGCCGCCTTCATGCTGGGCGCTTCGGCGGTTCAGGTGGGTACGGCTTACCTGTTCACGCCAGAGGCCAAGGTCAGCCCGTCCCATCACAAAGCGTTGCGCACCGCCAGGGAAAGCGAAACGGCGATTACCAACGTGTTCACCGGTCGCCCGGCACGGGGCATTCTTAATCGAGTGATGCGTGAACTGGGGCCCATGAGCGCCAAGGCACCGACCTTCCCCCTGGCCGGTGGCGCGCTGATGCCGCTGCGGGCCAAAGGTGAAGCAGACTTCAGCAACCTCTGGGCCGGCCAGGCATTTACCCTCGGAGTCGAATTGACCACCGCGGCACTGACTCGACAACTGGCTGAAGGAGGATTAGCGAGACTGCTGCGGGCCCCTGAGCATCACTTTCGTTAAAATTGTATACAATTTTTTCGACAGCACATTCCGTTTAAAGGCAATTCGCTATATATTTCTGTACATAACGATTCACCCCTGCTGCAATTGCCTTTAACGGAGCCGTTTCATGACCATTCGTGCCTCACGTTTTGCCCCTGCCTGCCTGGCAAGCCTTGTCGCTGTATTTGCCTTCGGCTCAGCCCAGGCGGACGAAGTCCAGGTGGCGGTCGCTGCCAACTTCACCGCGCCTATCCAGGCCATCGCCGCTGACTTTGAAAAAGACACCGGGCATAAACTGGTCACCTCGTTTGGTGCTACCGGCCAGTTCTACACCCAGATCAAAAACGGCGCGCCGTTCGAAGTGTTCCTCTCGGCAGACGACAGCACCCCGCAAAAACTTGAAGCCGAAGGCGACTCCGTCAAGGGCTCGCGCTTCACCTACGCGGTCGGTACCCTGGCGCTGTGGTCGGCCAAAGAAGGCTACGTCGATGCCAAGGGCGATGTGCTGAAAAAGAACGAATATCAGCACCTGTCCATCGCCAACCCGAAAGCTGCGCCTTATGGCCTGGCGGCTACCCAGGTGTTGGCCAAGGAAGGGCTGAGCGACAAGGTCAAGGACAAGATCGTTGAAGGCCAGAACATCACCCAGGCCTACCAATTCGTCTCCACCGGCAATGCCGAGCTGGGTTTTGTCGCCCTGTCGCAGATCTACAAGGACGGAAAAATCACCAGCGGTTCGGCCTGGATCGTTCCGGCCAGCCTGCACGACCCGATCAAACAGGACGCCGTGATTCTCAACAAGGGCAAGGACAACCCGGCCGCCAAGGCATTGGTTGACTACCTCAAGGGGCCGAAAGCGGCAGCTGTCATCAAGTCCTACGGCTACGAAATCTGATGTCGCTATCGAGTGCCGATTATTCCGCCATTTGGCTGACCCTGAAACTGGCGTCCCTGACGACCGTTATCCTGCTGATTGTCGGCACTCCGATTGCGTTATGGCTTGCGCGCACCCGCTCCTGGTTGCGCGGCCCGGTCGGGGCGATTGTCGCCCTGCCCCTGGTGCTGCCACCGACGGTGATTGGCTTTTATCTGTTGCTGGCGCTCGGCCCTCACGGGTTCATCGGCCAGCTCACCCAATCACTCGGCCTTGGCACCCTCACTTTCAGTTTTGCAGGGTTGGTCATCGGTTCGGTGTTGTATTCGATGCCATTCGTAGTCCAGCCGCTGCAGAACGCTTTTTCCGCAATCGGCACGCGCCCGCTCGAAGTCGCCGCGACATTGCGGGCAAACCCCTGGGACACCTTTTTCAGCGTGACACTGCCACTGGCCCGCCCCGGTGTCATTACCGCCACCATTCTCGGTTTCGCCCACACCGTCGGCGAGTTCGGCGTGGTGTTGATGATCGGCGGCAATATTCCCGAAAAGACCCGCGTGGTCTCGGTGCAGATCTACGATCACGTCGAAGCCATGGAATACGCCCAGGCCCATTGGCTGGCCGGGGCGATGCTGGTGTTCTCGTTTGCCGTCCTGCTGGCGCTGTACTCCAGCCGTAAAACCAAAGCGGGCTGGAGCTGACCGATGATTCAAATGCGTCTGAAACTACGCTACCCGGGCTTCGCCCTGGACGTCGACCTGCAACTGCCGGGCCGTGGCGTCACGGCACTTTACGGTCATTCCGGCTCGGGCAAGACCACTTGCCTGCGTTGCATCGCCGGCCTGGAGCGGGCCGATCATGGCTTTATCCAGGTCAACGATGAAGTCTGGCAAGACAGCGAAAACAAGGTTTTCGTCGCGCCGCACAAACGCGCGCTGGGCTACGTGTTTCAGGAAGCCAGCCTGTTTCCTCATCTCTCGGTGCTGGCCAACCTGGAGTTCGGTCTCAAGCGCATCCCGAAGCCGCAGCGCCGGGTCGACATGGCTCACGCCACCGAGTTGCTGGGCATCAGCCATTTGCTAGACCGGCACCCACAACACCTTTCAGGCGGTGAACGGCAGCGCGTCGGCATCGCCCGCGCCTTGCTCACCAGCCCGAAACTTTTGTTGATGGACGAACCGCTGGCCGCGCTGGATGCCCAACGCAAAAGTGAAATCCTGCCCTACCTGCAACGCCTGCACGATGAGCTCGACATCCCGGTGCTGTACGTCAGCCACTCCCAGGATGAAGTCGCGCGGCTGGCCGACCATATCGTGCTGCTGAGCAACGGCAAGGCACTGGCCAGCGGCCCGATCGGCCAGACTCTGGCGCGCCTCGACTTGCCGCTGGCGATGGGGGATGACGCCGGCGTGGTGATCGAAGGTCGCGTCAGCGCCTATGACGCCGACTATCAATTGCTGAGCCTGCAATTGCCCGACACCACCCTCAACATTCGTGTGCCTCATACGCCGCTGGATCCGGGCCAGGCACTGCGCTGCAAGGTCCAGGCGCGGGATGTGAGCCTGAGCCTGCACGGTGCCGGGCAAAGCAGCATCCTCAATCGCCTGCCGGTCACCGTGGTCAGTGAAATGAACGCCGACAACGCCGCCCATGTGCTGATTCGCCTGGATGCCGCAGGCACCCCACTGCTGGCGCGCATCACGCGTTACTCGCGCGATCAACTCAACGTCCACCCTGGCCAGCAACTCTGGGCGCAAATCAAAGCGGTTGCGGTGCTGGCGTAAATCCGGCGACACGCCTGCACCGGGGCCGGCAGCGCCTGAACCGACGAATTGACCTGCCTGTTTTTTTGCACGATCACCAATGGCTTCTATAGTTGATCTGAACAGGAATCCGCTACGGAGTCGCCATGGAAGACATTTTCGTCGTGAAGCGTTGTAACAAGATCATCATCCATGCTCGCCGTGCGGGTGAAATTGGCCACCTGCCACCGGATACCGCGGCCTGGTATCGCATCGCCGATACCCGCACCCAAGGCTTCATCGGAGATGGCTATGCTGTTGAAGAGGACGCACTGCGTGTTTGCCGGCAGTTGAATGCCAGATCACGAGTGACAGCCCTGCAAGGTTGACGGCCTGTCACCATTTTTTAACGGGTCTATACTGAAAATGCCTGAAGGATCAGCGACCCCATCGGCAGATAGCTCGCTCCAGGCGGGCTTTTTGCTGCCACACCCAGGTTTCTTGAACGGAGGTGTCTCCCATGTCCGAAAAAGAGTCCATCACCACCCTGCTCACCTTGCTGGACTCCCGTCAGGTACGCTTGGCTGCGGCTTGCAAGGAAATCGCCGACTGGGTCGATCATCAAGGCGGGCATCCCACCGCCCTCAGAATTCGTGATCGCCTGAACGACATCGAGAAGGACACGCCGCTGATCCGGCACACGCTGTCGTCCCTTAAGCCTGACGACCGACCTCTGCCTCGGTTCAGATGATCCGTCACGGATTTGCGGTGCGAGGACAGGCCCGATTCGGGCAGCATGATCGGTGACGGTGACGTCTCCGAACGTTTGGCTGCCTGCCAGTTTTTCACCCTCTCCCACAACCCGGCCTGACGCCGGGATTTTTTGTTGCGCGAAACCTGCCGTCCACACCGCCAATAACTGGCGTTCAGCCTGGACCGAGCGACTGACCGCTTGCCCGCGCGAGGACTCAATCGGAGGAAAAATCCATAAACAGAGGCGTCATTTTATTGCCTGTCGGTGCCCTTGCGAGCCGGCTCCATGATCTCGCGCAGGGACATGCGCTTGAACGTCTCGACCAGTGCTCGCCCTTCCTCCGGTGCACAAGTGACCGCCAGGCGCATGGTCGCCTCGCCCAGGTGCCAAATCAAAAACGCCGACTCCTGAACCTGTTGTTCATCGATGTCGGGATACACGCGAAACATCGCCTGGGCCAGTAGTGCGCTGGCCACCCGGCTCTCCACCAGCTCCAGTTGCAATAACTGCTTGTCAGCCTGCATGCCGGACCAGATGTCACGCATCACCGGTGTCGCCATCACGATCTCGTAATACAGATCGAGCAACTGCGAATAGGCGGCACGCAAGCCCTGGGCATCCTCGACGGCCTCCATCGCCTCTGTAATGCAGCGACGACTCTCAGCGTTGTAGCGTTCGGCCAGCGTGCGGATGACGGAACTCTTGTCGGGAAAATACTGATAAAGAGAACCGATCGAGATCCCGCAGCGCTCAGCGATTTCACTCATCTTGAGTTGATCGCTGCCCTTTTCCGCGATCAATTGAGTCGCCGTCGCCAAAATCCGCTCCTGACGTTCGCGGCTGCGCTGTTGCGTGGGATTGCGTCGAACCGCTTGTGCAGCAGGCTGTTCGAGGGCTTCAGGAGTCTTTTTGCGCACGAGTGAATTTCCCGATCAATAACGTGACATGTACTCACCTTAGCATCGCCACTCCCAACGCCCAATAACAGATACCACACGTCGGGGAACTCGAACTGACGGGTTGACGGAAAAACATGAGGATCTATCATCTTTTAAACATGAGCATCACTCACATTAACCGATGGAGATGAACGCGATGAAAACCGATCAACCAATCACACTGGTCCTTGGTGCCACGGGCAAAACCGGGCGGCGAATCACACAACGACTCGAAGCTGCCGGCCTGGCCGTCCGCCGAGGCTCCCGTAACGCGAATCCCCCTTTCGACTGGGAAGATCGATCAACCTGGGACGCAGTGATAGATGGCGTGCATGCGGTCTACCTTTGCTTTCAACCTGATCTCGCCGTTCCTGGCGCTCTGGAATCCATCCAGGCTTTCACCGACCTGGCGGTCAAAAGCGGAGTCCGCAAACTGGTTCTGTTATCCGGGCGCGGCGAAATCGAAGCGGAACAGGCTGAGCGTGTTGTACAGAACAGCGGGATTGACTGGACGATTCTGCGGGCCAGCTGGTTCTGCCAGAACTTTAGCGAGGCGCACTTTCTTGAACCCATTCTGCAAGGTGAACTCGCACTCCCCGTCGGCCAGGTCGCCGAGCCCTTTGTCGATGCAGAAGACATCGCCGAGTGTGCCATCGCTGCACTGACCCGACCCGGACACACCAACCAGCTCTATGAATTGACCGGCCCTCGGGCATTGACCTTTGCCGATGCCGTGACCGATATTGCCCGCTCCACCCGTCGCAACATCGAATTCGTGGCCGTACCAGCGGACGCCTATCGACAGGCCATGGAACAGGAACAACTTCCCCAGGAGTTGATCGACCTGGTGCTCTATCTCTTCACGACTGTGCTCGATGGCCGCAACACGCCAATTGCCGATGGCGTACAGCGGGTACTGGGGCGGCCGGCACGCGACTTCAGCGACTATGTGCAACGCACTGCCGCTACGGGCATCTGGGGAGATGGAAGCCCGACGTAACGCATTGGCGAGAACAGGATTCCTCGGCTAGGGTCTCTTGCGTATCGAACTGCGGCGCCTTAATTGGCAGGAGCCTGATCAAGGAGGAACCCATGTCACTCAATCGTAGTGCCGAACAAATCTACCGCCAGTGGTCCACCCCGATCCTGCTGGAGCTCAAGGAGCGAGAACATCAACTGACCCCGTCAGACCGCCAGGCACTGGAAAACGAATTGCTGGAAAGAAGGCTGATCAACACCGGCAATCCGACCGGCAGCGATCGCCGCAAGGCAGACCCGGCGTCCTGAATAGCATCAGGCAACCACGATCAAGAAAGAAATGATGGAGCAGAAACAAACAAGGGCTTGCATCCACTTTCGCTGCAAGCCCTTGATTTTTAGTTGACGCCCGACAGGCCTGTCAAACACATCAAAAGTCCAGATCGACGCATCCAGTCCGGTCGTACGAACTCTCGTCGGGGCCGTCACTTTTTACCGCGCTAAAACCACCCACCACGATCATCTTCCAGTTCCTGGCGACACTGCTTGAGTTGGGCGTTGTAAATCTCTGACTGCTTTTGCACTTTCTGGGCAACCTGCATCAGCCACGGTTTACTGCGATAGGAATTGCGGCTAAAGCCCCCACGCCCCTCGTGATAAGCCAGGTACTGATTGTAGGTGTCCCATTTGGAGATTCCGAGCTGACGCTGAGTGCCAGTGGTGTACCAACCGATAAACATGATCGCGTCGTCGAAGCTGTCACGCGAACCGCCGTTGGCAGTATCGTTCTTGTACTCGCCCCACACCGGATCCTGAGCCTGCGCATAACCGTAAGCCGAGCTGACCCGCCCCCAGGGGATCACCCAGAGCAGGTAGTCACGAGGCGGCAATGCGTCAGCCACGAAGCTGCTTTCCTGCTTCATGATCGCCATGGCCACATGCAGAGGCGTCCCATATTCACTCTGCATCTCTAGCGAGTCCTCATACCAGTCGGGATACTCACGGTAAATGCTGCAGAGATTGCCTTGATCCCTTGGTGGTGTAGTCGTGCAACCTGTCAAAAAAGTAACCAACAAAGCCAACAGTAAAACTTGTCCTTGTTTCATTCATCATCCTCAAAAACAAGGGCATAAGGTGCCCTCCGTTTACTGCAAGGCGCCTGAGTCAGGCAGTTGCAGGCAAAAACCTCAGAAGACATCTTTCCTGGTGGCGTCACCCTTATTGAGGGACTGCTTTGTAAGTGCCTGTTGCAGACATTCGGATGTAGAACGGGATGAGTTGCGGGGCAGACTTTTGATTTTGCGATGCAAAGAAATAAGGACCACCGTCTGACTAGCTGCCTACTTCAGCGCCAGGGCCAGGGTCAGGCCGGGGTCCATGACGAACTATAATTTAGTGTTGGGGGACCGTCGGAGGTAGCGCTATGCGTATCTTCAAGCAGCTCCTGCTCCTGGTCGCGGGGCTTCTGGCAAGTAGCCTCTCGCTGGAGGCAATCAGCAGTGGCGGCCTAGGTCAAAATCCTCACCCGGCCGTTCTGGTCAGTGGGCAGCCACAGCAATGCGGGCAATTCCACCATTTCCACAGTGGCTCGTTTCATATGGGAAACCGGCATTTCGTGCCAATGGGAAACCGGCATTTCGTACAAATGGGCAACCGGCATTTCGTACCAATGAACAACCGGCATTTCGTACCAATGGATAACCGGCACTTCGTACTAATAGATAACCAGCATTTCGTACCAATGGATAACCGGCACTTCGTACTGATCCACCGGATAAACAGCTTCGAGGTGATCAGAGGGCCCGGGGTCAGCAATCAGCCCTTCGATTCCAGGCACGTTCACTTTGTGCGCCGCTTCGATCCGCGGACGGGGCTATTTCTGATTCAACCGGCAACATTCGGGAAGTAATGGACCAGCTTGGTCAAACCACTGTCGTGATGACTGAGCAATACATCCGCAACCGCAAGGGGAAGAAGGTGAAATCTACAAAATAGGGCGTTCGGCAAAAAAACTAAGGGCCTGAATGAGGTATCTCACGCAAGCCCTTGATATTCATGGTGCCCGAAGCCGGAATCGAACCGGCACGCCCTTACGAGCGGGGGATTTTAAGTCCCATGCGTCTACCAGTTTCGCCATTCGGGCGGTAGCGCGGTGAAGCGTCCAGGCTCTGCCAAATAACGATCTGGCAATTCTGACGCCTGTGCAGCAGAGGTGGAAATATATACATCCCGCCCCGGTGAAGCAAGTTCGCAAATACCCTTTTCAAGACTAAATCTTGCAGGCTACTGCAAATAAAAAAGCTCCGTAAATCAAAGATCTACGGAGCTTGTTTATTAGTGGAGGCCGAGGTCGGAATCGAACCGGCGTAGGCGGATTTGCAATCCGCTGCATAACCATTTTGCTACTCGGCCTCAAAACATTTGGTGTCTAGTAGCGCGACATCAAATGCGTACAAACTTGGAGCGGGAAACGAGACTCGAACTCGCGACCCCGACCTTGGCAAGGTCGTGCTCTACCAACTGAGCTATTCCCGCGTCTTGGTGTGGCGCATTCTATAGAATCCAGAAGCCCCGTCAACCCTTTGATTCAAAAAAGTTTTATTTCTTTTCAACGTCGGTCTTCAGATGTGGCCAGGCAGCCCGCAGGTACTGGACCATCGACCACAAAGTCAGGCCAGCCGACACCATCAGCAAGGTGTAGCCCAGCAAGACCCAGAAACTGAAATCCTTGGAATTGGCCAGCAGGATCACCAGCGCCAGCATTTGCGCGGCGGTTTTCCATTTGCCCAGGTTCGACACAGCGACGTGGGCACGAGCGCCCAGTTCGGCCATCCATTCGCGCAGTGCCGAGACGACGATCTCGCGACCGATGATCACGGCGGCAGGCAACGTGAGCCACAGGTTTCCGTGTTCCTGCACCAACAGTACCAGTGCAACCGCCACCATCAGCTTGTCGGCAACCGGATCGAGAAAAGCCCCGAACGGTGTGCTTTGTTCCAGGCGGCGGGCCAGGTACCCATCCAGCCAGTCGGTGGCGGCAGCGAATGCGAAGACCGAGGCGGATGCCAGGTAGCTCCATTGGTAAGGCAGGTAGAACAGCAAAATGAAGATCGGTATGAGCAGAACGCGTAGAACGGTAATCAGATTAGGGATATTCATCGGCACAACTGGCTACGAGGTGAGGGGGCATTCTACTCGCTGTGCAGATTTGCATAAATCAACTCTGCGAGCTTTTTACTGATCCCGGGGGCTTTGGCAATTTCTTCGATGCTTGCACGAGACAGCTCCTGCAATCCACCAAAATGTTTCAACAAATCCCGCCGACGTGTTGGTCCAACGCCGGCGACGCCTTCCAGTGTAGACGTCCGACGGGTTTTTCCACGTCGGGCGCGGTGCCCGGTGATGGCAAATCGGTGTGCTTCGTCGCGAATCTGCTGGATCAGGTGCAACGCGGGAGAATCGCCGCGCAACGTGAACTCATGTGCAGCGTCGTTCAGGTACAGGGTTTCGAAACCGGCCTTGCGCGTCGCGCCTTTTGCCACGCCCAGCAGAATCAGATCAGGTACGGCCAATTCATCGAGCACATCGCGGGCCATGGACAACTGGCCTTTACCGCCATCGACCAGCAGGATGTCCGGCAACTTGCCCTCCCCGTCCTTCAGCTTGCTGAAGCGTCGGGTCAACGCCTGATGCATCGCCGCGTAATCATCACCGGCGGTAACGCCCTCGATGTTGTACCGACGGTAATCGGCCTTGATCGGGCCCTCGGGGCCGAAGACCACGCAGGACGCCACCGTCGCCTCGCCACTGGAATGACTGATGTCGTAGCACTCAAGTCGTTGCGGCGGCTCATCCAGCTTCAGCACCTCTGCCAGCGCATCGAAGCGTGCCGTAATGTGCTGACGATTCGCCAGGCGCGCACTCAGTGCCTGCTCGGCATTGGTCACCGCCAATTGCTGCCAACGCGCCCGCGTACCACGCACGCGATGGCTGATGGTCAGTTCACGACCGCGCAGCTCGTCGATGGCGGCGATCAGTGTTGGAAAGTCATCGTGAACCACATTGACGATCAGTTCGCTCGGCAAGTCGCGCTCAGGACTGCTGATGAAATATTGGCCGAGAAACGCGGCCATGACTTCGGAAACGTCTTCCTCAATACCAACCTGAGGGAAGAAGTTCTTGCTGCCCAGTACCCGCCCGCCCCGCACGCTGATCAAGTGAACACAGGCACCGCCCGGGTTGACGAAGGCAGCAATCACATCGACGTCTCCGGTTCCGCCTTCCATGCTCTGTTGATCCTGAACCCGGCGCAGCAACGCAATCTGATCCCGCAACTCGGCTGCTCGTTCGAACTCGAGATTTATTGCCGCCTCTTCCATCCCGGCGGACAACTCGTCAGTCAGGGCATTGCTGCGCCCCTCAAGAAACATCACCGAGTGACGCACATCCTCGGCATACACCTGGGGTTCGACCAGCCCGACGCAGGGCGCCTTACAACGTTTGATCTGGTATTGCAGGCAGGGACGGGTTCGGTTCTTGTAATAACTGTCTTCGCATTGCCGAACGAAAAACGTCTTTTGCAGCAGGCTCAGGCTTTCGCGGATCGCACCGGCGCTCGGGTAAGGACCGAAATACTTGCCCTTGGCCTTTTTCGCGCCGCGGTGAATGCTCAGGCGTGGAAACTCTCCGTCGGAGAGATAGACGTAAGGGTAGGACTTATCGTCGCGCAGCAGGATGTTGTAGGGGGGGCGCCATTCCTTGATCAGCGTCTGCTCAAGCAGCAAGGCTTCGGTTTCGTTGGCCGTGATCGTGGTTTCGACCTGGGCGATTCGCGCTACCAGTGCGGCGGTCTTGGGGGCAAGCCCGGTCTTGCGAAAGTAGCTCGACAGGCGATTCTTGAGGTTTTTCGCCTTGCCGACATAGAGCAACCGCGCTTCGCTGTCGAACATGCGGTACACGCCGGGGCGGCCGCTAACGGTCGACAGAAAGGCGCTCGGATCAAAGGTGTCGGTCATTTTCAGAGGCTGGCGTCGACCATGCCATGTCGAACCGCCAACAGCGTCAACTCGACATCACTGCTGATCGAAAGCTTTTCGAAGATGCGGTAACGGTAGGTGTTCACGGTTTTCGGGGACAGGCACAATTTGTCGGAAATGATCTGTACTTTCTGGCAACCGACGATCATCAGCGCGATCTGGATTTCCCGCTCCGATAATGCATCGAAAGGTGAATCGTTGGTGGGCTGGAATGACTTGATCGCCAGCTGCTGGGCAATCTGCGGGCTGATGTAACGTTGCCCGGCGAACACCAGGCGGATGGCCTGGACCATTTCCGGCAAGCCTGCCCCTTTGGTCAGGTACCCTGCCGCACCGGCTTGCAACAGCCGTGTAGGAAACGGGTCCTCTTCACACACGGTCACCGCGACGACCTTGATATCCGGATGGCTGCGCAGCAATTTGCGAGTGGCTTCGAGCCCGCCGATACCCGGCATCTTGACGTCCATCAACACCACATCGGGCTTCAGCTCACGCGCCTTGAGCAGGGATTCTTCACCCGACTCGGCCTGGCCGACTACTTGCAGGCCATCGATGTCAGCCAGCATTCGTGTAATGCCTGTACGAACGAGATCATGGTCATCGACTACTAGAACCCTAATCAAGCAGACACCTCGCGATATGGTCTTATTCGGTTGCCAGACACCTTAGCAAAAAGCATCTGGCAGACCTAGCGGAAAGCGTCAGATTAAAAGTTTCAATTCATCTTGAAAGGCTTGTTGCAAGCGTGTTTCAGCAATGCGGGCCCGGGATCTCCAGCTGCATCCTCAGGAAACATTCGTCCTTGCCTGCCACCCTCAGTCCCTTGCGCTCGTACAGCACTTGCGCCGGGTTGTTTTGGAAAACCGTCAGGCGCAACGCCGGGCGCCGCTCCTTACGCGCGAGAGCCAGTACCTGATCGATCGCCCAGGATCCTGTGCCCTGCCCACGAAACGCTTCGACGATATGCAATTCGCGGATATACAAGGCTCTGGCATCACGACTCAGGCTGACATAACCCAGGACATTGTCGCCCCTTGCAATCAATCGGTTGTCTCGTCCTGCCCAGGCCACGTCGAACGCTTCGTCCTGCCACAACAGATCATGCTCGATGTAGTAACGCAGCATGCCTCTACAGGTCAGTTCGCGGGCGAATTCCAGGTCATCCGGTGTTGCCGGACGCCATTGGCGTTCCATCATTCCAGCTCCACGGAGAGGGTCAGTACGGTCATGGTGCGTCCTTGTGACGATATGTTTGTTGTTGAGGTGCAGAGTGTGTCACAACCTTCGGAGCACTCAAGTGATAGAAAGCGCCGTCGTTGGCCGATAGCATTTTCTGATTGAATCTGCGTACCGGCCTCTAGTAAGCTCGGTCCATCCATCGGAGACAGACCATGTTCAACACTCTCTTGCAGCTTCGTACCGCCAGCGCCTTGCGCTCGGTTGCGGCTGCCCGGGTGAACAACGGTTGTGCTCCGGTCAGCTTTTATTTTGGGTATTGGTTTAGCCACTGGCGCGCCTGATACCCACACGGCGCCCACTTTAAACGGGTCGCCACCAGAGAATTCTCAACCCCCGGTCGGCCTCCCGACCGGGGGTTTTGTTTTTTCAGCCCCATCACTTTTAGCGACACATCAGTCATTCAGAGGATTCAGAACATGAACTACGCCACCTATTACCGTTACGACAGTTTTACCGCCTGGCGATTTACCACCCTCCGCTCGGGACAGCCTGCCGCCTCCGATCGGTCACCCACAGGTGGCAAGCACACACACGCAGCCAATCTGGCCAATTGTCGAACACCCCAGTAGGGCCGAGCGCGCGGGCATGAACCCGCCACCAGCCCAGGAAGCCTTGAATATGAATTCGTCCGTCTCTGCACTGCCGCTGTCCACCTTGAGCCCTGCCAATGAAGCGCTGACCCTGCGCCTGCCCAGCTCATTGCAACTCAAACAGCAATTGCCCCTCGGCAACGCCCTGATCCAGCAAGTCGCCGCCCACCGCCAAGCGGTTCGGGCGATCCTCAACGGTGAAGATTCCCGTCTGCTGGTCATCGTCGGCCCATGCTCGATACACGATCCGAAATCAGCCATCGAATACGCCGGCAACCTTGCCCGCCTCGCCGCCGAAGTCAGCGACCAGATGCTGCTGGTGATGCGCGCCTACGTCGAAAAACCCCGTACCACGGTTGGCTGGAAAGGCCTGGCCTACGACCCGCATCTGGATGGCAGCGATGACATGGCCGCCGGCCTGACGCTGTCCCGCGAGCTGATGCGCGAAATGCTCCGCCTGGGCCTGCCCGTGGCCACTGAACTGCTGCAACCGATGGCGGCAGGTTACTTCGATGATCTGTTGAGCTGGGTGGCGATTGGCGCCCGGACGACGGAGTCGCAGATCCATCGGGAAATGGCCAGCGGCCTGGGCATGCCTGTAGGGTTCAAGAACGGGACTGACGGAGGTGTCGCTGTCGCCAGTGACGCCATGCGCTCCGCGGCCCACCCCCATCGTCATTTCGGTATCGATAGCCAGGGACACCCGGCGATCATTCAAACCCCCGGCAATGCGGACACTCACCTGGTATTGCGCGGCGGCCATCGCGGACCGAACTACGACAGAGCCAGCGTCGCGCAGGTGAACAGCGACCTGTCCAGGCTCAGGATTCCGGCTCGTATCATGGTCGACTGCAGTCACGCCAACAGTGGTAAAAACCCGTTGCGCCAGCCGGCCGTGTTCAACGATGTGCTTGAACAACGTATGCAAGGTGATCGTTCGCTGATTGGCATGATGATCGAAAGCCATTTGTTCGAGGGCTGCCAGCCGTTGAGCTCGTCATTGCAATACGGTGTGTCAGTGACCGATGGCTGCCTCGGTTGGGCCGGAACAGAACAACTGTTGCTTGAAGCGGCAGATCGGCTGCGAGCGCAAGGCAACGCCTGATAGTCGGCATCATCCATCCGCCCTCCGGCCTTCATTCGAAGACTGGAGGGCAAATGGCAATCAATGCCCCATCAGGGACTGCACCTTCACCAGCGTCGCCCCGGAATGCTGGCAAGTGTCATCAAGGCGTTCGACAGAATAGGAAACACGGATCGCAGAATCTCGATGCTCAATCCAGAAGCGGTAGGGAACTATGAACACCAACGGTTCGCCGGCCGTGTCTCTGGTTATTTCGCGGTCGTCACAGTGATTGAAGCTCTCCCCGTCACATTTCAGGTAAACCAGCTCCCCTTTTTGAGCCCTGGGGTTTTCGATGACGATGGTCACGCCATCCTGTGCATCAAGCAGATCCACCCAACCTTCGTCTGCTTCCAGCACAGTGGGCGCTGGCAGTGCCCCCCGCCCCGGCTTGCAGATCATCAGTGTCGTTACTTCAGAGTAACGGGGACCATGCCCTGCTTGCTTGACGCAATAGTCGACGGAAACCCGGGAGCCCAGGTTGGCCGCAATGTACTCCGGGCTCACCCAAAACGACAGTTCGTCCCCCACGGAAAAGGACTCGACCTTGAGTGCGTCACTGAAACTTCCTTCGATCGAAACGCCAGCCCAGGACAGCAACACCCAGTCGCCTGCCGCCATGCGCGCATAGGGTTTGATCGTGACGATCGCCCCTTCCTCCACCCGACCCGGATCAAGCGTTCTACCCATCGTATCGTTCACCGTCGCAGGCAACAGGTCCGATTGCACATCACCTACGCACAGTTGCAAACGATGGGAATTCACAGGCTCCGTAAAACAGCTGCTCATGAGTGAGTAACTGATTTCGAGTGAGCCACCGTCAAGCGCCACGATAAGTGCGCTGCCCACAGTGAAGATCATGTCCTCGCCGACCCGGTCCTCACTGACAAAGCGTGCCACCTGAAGATTGCAGGCAAGGCCATCGGCGTCCAGCCCCGCCCAATGCAATAGCAACTTGTCGCCGCAGGTCATGCCTGGATAAGGCAAAACCCTGATGACGGCTTTTCTGTCAGCGGGGTTCAGAACGCCGTTTTCCGCCTGTTCAAGTATGGGAAGTGGTAAAGGTTGCTGCGCGAGACTCAAGGTATCGGGTTCATAAACAGTCATTCATTCGCTCCAGTCCCTGGAATGAACGCCGAACAGGTGGTCGGCGTTGGATGACGACAATTTAATCTCACGGTCAACAGTAGTGATGTCAGCCCCTCGCTCCGGCTCGCCTGGAAAAAAGATATATCCGAAGTAGGTCTTTGATCAGTAGCAAGCGGATTGCCGCGAAAAGTCGTCAAACCATTCCGACTAATGCCTCAACCACTCTTAAGCATTCGTACCTGTTCTATTCCGCTTTTCGCAAGCTTCGGCGGACTATTCATACATCACACCAACCTCGAGTGTTTTAGAGTGAAACGCCATGCAGTCCCAATGAACTTCTGCGTTGAGGTATGAATATGCAAAGGAATGCAAACACTTGTTATCCGTTACTGCTGGTCCACGGCCTTTTCGGTTTCGAAAGAATCGGCAAGTTCGAGCTCTTTCACGACATCAGGCAGGCGCTGAGGAACGCCGGAGCAAGGGTGTTCGTTCCCCATTTGTCGGCCGCCCATGACAACGAGGTACGCGGTGACCAATTACTCACGCAGATCGAGCGGGTACTGGAAGGAACCGGTGCAAGCAAAGTCAACCTCATAGGCCATGGCCAGGGCGCACTGACTGCACGTTATGCCGCAGCGATTGCGCCAAACAGGGTCGCGTCGGTGACTTCAGTCAGCGGGCCGAACCATGGCTCGGAACTGGCCGATTTCCTGCGCAAGGCTTTGACGCCGGGCTGCCTTCCGGAACATGTGGCCGAGACGGTGGTGACCGTCTTCGCCGACTTCCTCGCGACATTAAGCGACAATCAGTACCAACCGCGGAGTGCCATTGCGGCCCTCAATGCGCTGACCACCGAAGGCGTAAGCGCATTCAACGACAAGTACCCGCAAGGCCTGCCGACCACTTGGGGTGGCAAGGGGCGCGAACGGGTCAACGGTGTTCGTTACTACTCGTGGAGCGGCGTGCTGCAGTCGAATGTTCTCGAAGAAGGACTCTATGCGCTCGATCCGCTCCATGCCCTGTGTCGGGCCCTTTCCGTTTATTTCGTCACGGAAGGCGAGCAGAACGACGGTTTGGTCGGTCGCTTCAGTTCCCATCTGGGCACGGTCATCCGGTCCGACTATGCGCTGGATCATCTGGACACCATTGGCCAACCGACCGGCCAGTTGCGCACGGGAGTCGACCCGATTGAATTGTATGTCCAGCATGCCGGGCGACTGAAAGACGCCGGTCTTTGAGGCGTCACCCGCCGTGGATCCCGCGTGGAACGGAACTTTGAGGAGAAATAGCTCACTGAATCCGGTAGGCTCAGCACTTTATCGAGTATTGAAAGGAGTATTTTCCCATGGCTAAAGCCACTGCCCGTCACATCCTTGTTGCCTCGGAAGCCAAGTGCAACGAACTCAAGGCTCAAATCGAGGCCGGCGCCGACTTCGCCGAGGTTGCCAAGGCAAACTCCACCTGCCCTTCCAGCCGCCAGGGCGGTGACCTGGGTTCGTTCGGTCCGGGCCAGATGGTCAAGGAATTCGACACCGTGGTCTTCAGCGCGCCGATCAACGTGGTCCAGGGCCCGGTCAAGACCCAGTTCGGTTACCACCTGCTGGAAGTGACCAGCCGTCAGGACTGATCGACGCTTGAGCCATTCACACAACGGCCCGCCTTTTGGTGGGCCGTTGTGTTTCCGACACGTAATTCGGCTGGCGAGGGACGCGCCGCTAGCGTACAAATTGTGGTTAACGACCACCCGGCTCTAAGGCTGAAAATGCGACTGGCTTTCACTACCTTGTTGTTCACGACCGTGGCCCTGTTGTCGGGTGCCGCGGGTGTGAATGCAGCACCGCAACCGGCAATGACCGTGTACGGCGAACCGGCAAAATACCCTGCCGGCTTCAGTCATTTCGCCTACACCAACCCGCAGGCCCCCAAGGGCGGCACGATGCGGCGCTCGGCAATCGAAATCGGTCAGTTCGACCATGTCTTGCCTTACATCGACAAAGGCATCGGCGTCACACAGATCGACGGCTTGCTCTATTCACCGCTGGCCCAGCGCTCGCTGGACGAGCCGTACACCGTGTACGGCCTGGTGGCAGAGAAAATGGAGCGCTCCGGGGACGGCCTGTCGCTACGTTTTTACCTCAACCCCAAGGCGCGCTTTGCCGATGGCAAACCGATTACCGCCGAAGACGTGCGCTACACCTTCGACCTGCTGATGACCCAGGGCAGCCTGCGTTACCGCACCCAGTTCGCCGACGTCAAAGGCGTCGAAGTGGAATCGCCGCTAACCATCCGCTTTGATTTCAGGAACAGCGAAAATCGCACCCTGCCGCTGGATATCGCGACCCTGCCGGTGTTTCCCGAACACTGGTGGAAGACCCGCGACTTCGCCAGTGGCGGCGGCTATGAAGCACCGTTGGGCAGCGGTCCCTATAAAGTCGGCAAGATCGATTCCGGGCGCAGCATCACGTTCGAGCGCAATCCCGACTGGTGGGGTAAAGACCTGCCGGTCAGCCGTGGCCTGTACAACTTCGATCATTTCAGCATCGAGTACTTCGGCGATACCGACGTGGCGCGCCAGGTCCTGCGCGGTGGCGCCTATGACTACAATCGCGAATTTTCCGCCACCAGCTATTCCATCGGCTACGACAGCCCGGCCCTGAGCGACGGTCGCCTGCAAAAGGCCCACCTCGCCACCGAAGCGCCGCAGCCGGCCCAGGGTTTTGTGTTCAATCTGCAAAAGCCCATGTTCCAGGACCGTCGCGTGCGCCAGGCCCTGGTGATGCTGTGGGACTTCGAGTGGAGCAACCGGCAGATGATGCGCGACATGTACATCCGCCAGCAGAGCTTTTTCTCCAATACTGATCTTGCTGCCCGCAAACTGCCGGACGCGGGTGAGCTGGCGATTCTCGAACCGCTGCGCGGGCAGATTCCCGACGAAGTCTTCACTAAAGTGTTCGAGGCGCCGAAGACCGATGGCAGCGGCGTGATTCGCGACAAGCAGTTGCAGGCCCTGGACTTGCTCGAACAGGCCGGCTGGAAACCCAAAGGCGATCAACTGGTCAATGCCGACGGCGAGCCTTTGAGTTTTACGTTCCTGGTCAGTCAGAACGGCATGGACCGCCTGCTGTTGCCCTATAAACGCACGTTGAAACAGATTGGCATCGACCTGAACATCCGCCGAATCGACTCGTCCCAGTACGTCAATCGCCTGATGAGCCGCGACTACGACATGATCGTCACCGGCTACCCGGTCACCACGTCTCCGGGAAACGAACTGCTCAACTATTTCAGTTCGGCGGCGGCCACCGACCCGGGATCAAACAATTACATGGTGTTGAAGAACCCGGCAGTGGACACTCTGATCACCGGGCTGATCCGCGCCAATACCCAGGCCGACATGCTGCATTACGCCCACGCCCTGGACCGGGTGCTGCAATGGAACTACTACTGGATTCCCAACTACTACCCGCCGGGAACCTCTACAGTGTGGTGGAACCGCTTCGGCATCCCGAACGTGCAAGCGAGCAATGACGAAGCCATCGAAAGCTGGTGGGAGATGAGCACCACGCCATTGACCAACCAACAGATGACCGCCGAGCGTATCAGCCGTGGCAAACCCGGAGGGCCGCACTGATGTGGGCTTACATATTACGGCGCCTGCTGCTGATCATTCCGACGCTGGTGATCATTCTTCTGGTCAACTTTGTCATCGTCCAGGCCGCGCCGGGCGGGCCGGTCGAACAGGCCATAGCGCACCTGCAAGGCATTGGCGGCGCTGCGGTCGGCGGCGGCTCCGGCGAAACCATGAGCGGCAAGTCCCGGGCCAGTCGCGGGCTCGATCCGCAGCTGATCAAGGACATTGAAAAACAGTACGGCTTCGATAAACCGGCACACGAACGCCTCTGGCTGATGCTCACCAGCTACGCGCGCCTGGACTTCGGCAAGAGTTTCTTCCGCGGCGCCACCGTCACCGACCTGATCCTCGAAAAAATGCCCGTGACCATTTCCCTCGGGCTCTGGGCGACGCTGATCACCTACCTGGTGTCGATTCCCCTGGGCATCCGCAAGGCCGTGCACCATGGCAGCCAATTCGACATCTGGAGCAGTACCGCGATCATCATCGGCTATGCCATGCCGGCGTTCCTGTTTGCGATGTTCCTGATCGTGGTCTTTGCCGGTGGCACTTCGCTGAACTGGTTTCCGGTCCGCGGGTTGGTCTCGGACAACTTCGAATCGCTGTCGACCGTTGGCAAAGTGGCCGACTACTTCTGGCATCTGGTGTTACCGGTGACCGCGCTGGTGATCGGCGGTTTCGCCACACTGACCATCCTCACCAAGAACTCGTTCCTCAATGAAATCACCCGCCAGTACGTGGTCACTGCCCGGGCCAAGGGTTTGAGTGAACGACGTGTGCTCTATGGACACGTATTCCGCAACGCCATGCTGCTGGTGGTGTCGGGCATTCCCCAGGCGTTCATCAGTGTCTTTTTTGCCGGTTCCCTGCTGATCGAAGTGATCTTCTCCCTCGACGGCCTGGGCCGCATGAGCTACGAAGCGGCGGTATCACGGGACTATCCGGTGGTGTTCGGCTCGTTGTTCATCTTCACCCTGTTCGGCCTTCTGATAAAACTGGTCGGCGACCTCTGCTACACCCTGGTCGACCCGCGTATCGACTTCGCCGCGAGGAACGGCTGATGCTCAAGCTTTCACCGCTGGCGCGTCGCCGTTTCGAGCGATTCAAGAAAAACCGTCGGGGCTGGTGGTCGCTCTGGCTGTTTGTCGGCCTGTTCCTGATGACCCTGGGCGGCGAGCTGATCGCCAATGACAAACCGTTATTGGTCAGCTATCAAGGCCAGTGGTACTTCCCGGTCTTCAAGCGCCACACCGAACAGGAGTTCGGCGGGCAACTGCCGTTTCAGGCCGACTACCGCAGCGACTATGTACAGAAGCTGATCAAGAAGGACGGTGGCTGGTTGCTGTTTCCGCCGATTCCGTTCAGTGATGACACCCCTAACTACGACCTGAACAAACCCGCCCCCAGTCCGCCCTCCAGCGTCAATTGGCTGGGCACCGACGACCAGGCACGGGACGTGCTGGCCCGGGTGATCTTCGGTGCCCGGGTGTCGATCCTGTTTGCCTTGATGCTGACGTTTGTCAGTGCCCTGATCGGCATCGCGGCCGGGGCACTGCAAGGCTATTACGGCGGCTGGGTGGATTTGCTTGGCCAGCGTCTGCTGGAGGTGTGGTCGGGGTTACCAGTGCTGTACCTGCTGATCATCCTGTCGGGCTTCGTCGAGCCGAATTTCTGGTGGCTGCTGGGAATCATGGCGCTGTTTTCATGGCTGGCCCTGGTGGACGTGGTGCGCGCGGAGTTCCTGCGCGGGCGCAACCTGGAATACGTCAAGGCCGCACGCGCACTGGGCCTGACTGACCGCAAAGTCATCGTGCGACACATTCTGCCCAACGCGATGAACGCGACCTTGAGCTACTTGCCGTTCATTCTCACCGGAGCGATTTCCACCCTGACCGCGCTGGACTTCCTCGGCTTCGGCATGCCTGCCGGCAGCGCGTCCCTGGGTGAACTGATCGGTCAGGGCAAGCAAAACCTGCAGGCGCCGTGGCTGGGCCTGACGGCGTTCTTCACCCTGGCGCTGATTCTTTCTTTACTGGTGTTCATTGGCGAAGCACTGCGCGACGCGTTTGATCCCCGGTCATGATGTGGATGTTGATATGACCAACCTGATCGAAATCCGTGACCTCAGCGTGGCCTTCAGCGGGCAGGCCGTGGTGCGCAATCTGTGCCTGGACATCCGCCCCGGCGAATGCCTGGCGCTGGTGGGCGAATCGGGGTCGGGCAAGTCAGTGACGGCCCACTCGATCCTCCAGTTGCTGCCGCAAACCGACACCGAGACAACCGGCAGCATTCGCTATCGCGGCCAGGAACTGGTGGGCGCCGATACCGGCAAGTTGCGACAACTGCGCGGCAATCGCATAGCGATGATTTTCCAGGAGCCGATGACCTCCCTCAACCCGCTGCACAGCATCGAAAAGCAGATCGGTGAAACCTTGCTGGTACACAAAGGCCTGGCGGGCAAAGCCGCGCAAGCGCGGATCCTTGAATTGCTGCACCTGGTGGGCATCCAGAAACCCGAAGAACGCCTCAAGGCCTATCCCCATCAATTGTCCGGCGGCCAGCGCCAGCGGGTGATGATCGCCATGGCCCTGGCGTGCGAACCGGAACTGCTGATTGCCGACGAGCCGACCACCGCGCTGGACGTGACGGTGCAGCGCAAGATCCTGCTGTTGCTCAAATCCCTGCAACAGCGGCTGGGCATGTCGCTGCTGCTGATCAGCCATGACCTCAATCTGGTGCGCAGCATCGCCCAGCGCGTGTGCGTGATGAAGGCCGGGGAAATCGTCGAGCAGGCGCCTTGCGAGATCCTTTTCACCGAGCCGAAGCACCCTTACAGCTGCGTATTGCTGCACGCCGAACCCGAGGGCCAGGCCTTGCCCCGGGACGCGCGCGAAAACGTGCTGGAGGTGGATAACCTGCAGGTGCGGTTTCCCGTCGGTGGAGGCCTGTTTCAGCGCAAGACCTGGCTGCGGGCCGTCGATGGCATCAGCCTGAACATTCAACGTGGCAAGACCCTGGGCATTGTCGGCGAATCCGGTTCCGGCAAGTCCACACTCGGCCAGGCGATCCTGCGTTTGCTCGACTCCGAAGGCAGCATCCGCTTTCAAGGCCAGGCGCTGGATGGCCTGACGCAAAAGCAGCTACGCCCATGGCGCAAGAAGATGCAGGTGGTGTTCCAGGACCCCTTCGGCAGCCTCAGTCCGCGCATGTCGGTAGCGCAGATCATCAGCGAGGGCCTGGAAGTGCACAGCCAGTTGAGCGCTGAAGAATGCAATGCCGAAGTGATCCGGGCACTGAGCGAAGTCGGCCTCGACCCGCAAAGCCGCCATCGCTATCCCCACGAATTCTCCGGTGGACAGCGCCAGCGCATCGCCATCGCCCGGGCGCTGGTGCTGAAGCCGGCGCTGATCCTGCTCGACGAACCGACCTCGGCGCTGGACCGCACGGTGCAGAAACAGGTGGTCGCCCTGCTCCGCCAGCTTCAGGAAAAACACGGCTTGACCTATCTGTTCATCAGCCATGACCTGGCGGTGGTGCGCGCCCTGGCCCACGACATGATCGTGGTCAAGGACGGCAAAGTGGTGGAACGCGGCGCCAGCCATGAGGTGTTTGCCTCACCGCAGCATCCGTACACCAAGGAGCTGTTGGCGGCGGCGTTGTTGGGGCAGGCATAATCTTGCCGTTAGACCGCATCGCGGCCTTCGCGAGCAAGCCCGCTCCCACAATTGATCTGTGTCGTGCACAAATCCCCTGTGGGAGCGGGCTTGCTCGCGAAGAGGCCAGCACAGGCAATACATAATCAGGATCAGCCCCCATGAACACCACCGAAAGCCTCAAGGACTACCAGCGCGTTCGCTTGCTGGCAATCCGCTCGTTGTTCGAGATCATCGAGCAATCGAGCGAGGGCACGGTGATTGTCGACCGCGATGCCAACATCGTCTGGATGAACGAGCGCTATGCCCGGCGCTTTGGCCTGCAATCGGCGGAAGTTGCGATTGGCAAACCCTGCGAAAGCGTGATCCCCGGCAGCCTGTTGCGTGAGGTGGTGCGCACCGGCCGGCCGATTTTGCTGGATATGCAAGACACCCCCAAAGAGCCGCTGGTGGTCATGCGCCTGCCGATTCACGACGATGCCGGCGTGGTGATCGGCGCCATCGGTTTCGCCCTGTTCGACGAATTGCGCAGCCTGTCGCCGATGCTCAAGCGCTACATGAGCATGCAGGAAGAACTGGCTTCCACCCGCTCGCTGCTGCGGGCGCGACAGACCAAATACAACTTCGCCCACTTCATCGGCACCAGTGCCGCCAGCCTGGAAGTCAAACGTCGCGCCCGGCGCAGTGCGAGTACCGAATCGCCGGTGCTGCTGCTCGGCGAAACCGGTACCGGCAAGGAGTTGCTGGCCCAGGCCATCCACAACGCCTCGCCCCGTGCGCACAAGGCGTTCGTGAGCATCAACAGCGCGGCGATTCCTGAATCGTTGCTGGAAGCCGAATTCTTCGGCACCGCCCCCGGCGCGTATACCGGTGCCGACCGCAAGGGCCGTGCTGGCAAACTGCAAATCGCCCAGGGCGGCACGTTGTTCCTCGATGAAATCGGCGACATGCCGCTGCCCCTGCAAAGCAAGCTGCTGCGGGTATTGCAGGAAAAGGAATTCGAGCCGGTGGGCTCCAACGAGGTGATCCAGAGCGATGTGCGGGTGATCGCCGCGACCTCCACGGACCTCGAGGCGGCCATCAAGCGTGGCGAATTCCGCGCCGACCTGTATTACCGACTCAATGTGTTGCCGATCCAGGTTCCGCCCCTGCGCGATCGCCTCGATGACGTGCCGGCGCTCAGCGAGGCGATTCTTGAGGAGCTGCGCAGCCAGCATGAACTGCACCACGAAGCCCTGGAACTGTTGGGGCAACACGCCTGGCCGGGGAACATCCGGGAACTGCGCAATGTGCTGGAACGGGCCGCTTTGCTCAGTGATGACTTGCGCCTGACGGTGGCGGACATCCGTGCAGCGATTGGTACGTTCACCCCGGTGGAGCGCGTGGCGCCATTGGCCATCGAACCGATTGCCCACGAGACGTTCAGTGCGGCGCGGGAGCGGTTTGACCGGCAACTGATCGAAACGACCCTCGCGCAATGTGGGGGCAAGGTGATTGATGCAGCGGCGCGGTTGGGGTTGGGTCGGTCGACGTTGTACAAAAAGATGGTGGCTTTGGGAATTGCAGAGTCTCACTAAAGAGACATATATCTCCTTTTATAGAACGTCCATCGCGAGCAAGCTCGCTCCTACAGGATAGGGTGTTCCACTGGCCAACTCGGTCAACTGTGGGAGCGGGCTTGCTCGCGAAGAGGCCGGCACTACCGAAAAAGGTCTCAATACAGAGACAATATTTCCTTACAGCATCAACCAGATCAAAATATATCCTTATATTTCAACAAGTTAAGCATCTGGCACAAAACTCGCTATACGCCTCTCCTGTCAAGTTTCACCCTACAAAAATAACAAACCAGGAGACACACCATGAGTGTGATCATTGCCTTGGCAGCCCTCGCGCTGCTGATGCTGGCTGCCTACCGTGGCTATAGCGTTATCCTTTTTGCCCCGATTGCCGCCCTCGGCGCTGTCCTGCTGACTGACCCGTCCGCCGTCGCCCCCGCTTTCACCGGGGTGTTCATGGAAAAAATGGTCGGTTTCATCAAGCTGTATTTCCCGGTGTTCCTGCTCGGTGCGGTGTTCGGCAAGTTGATTGAACTGTCCGGCTTCTCACGCTCCATCGTCGCGGCCGCGATTCGCTTGCTCGGCACCCGCCAGGCGATGCTGGTGATCGTGCTGGTCTGCGCCCTGCTGACCTACGGCGGCGTATCGTTGTTTGTGGTGGTGTTCGCGGTCTATCCGTTTGCCGCCGAAATGTTCCGCCAGAGCAACATCCCCAAGCGGCTGATTCCGGCGACCATTGCCCTCGGCGCCTTCTCGTTCACCATGGACGCCCTGCCTGGCACGCCGCAGATCCAGAACATCATCCCCAGCACCTTCTTCAACACCACTGCCTGGGCTGCACCGTGGCTGGGCGTGATCGGCACGATCTTCGTGTTCTGCGCCGGCATGCTGTTTCTCCAGCGCCAGCGCAACAAGGCCCAGCGTACCGGTGAGGGCTATGGTTCGGACCTGCGCAACGAACCGGAAACCGCCGCCGACATCAAACTGCCCAATCCCTGGATCGCCCTGTCTCCGCTGCTGGCAGTGGGCATCATGAACCTGCTGTTCACCCAGTGGATTCCCCAGTGGTACGGCAAGACCCACAGCCTCGCGTTGCCGGGCATGGCCGTGCCGGTGACCACGGAAATCGCCAAGCTCACGGCGATCTGGGCGGTCCAGGCCGCGCTGTTGGTGGGCATCCTCATGGTGCTGGCGTTCGGCTACAAGGCGATCAGCCGCAAACTCGCCGAAGGCAGTAAAAGCGCGGTCAGCGGTGCGCTGCTGGCGGCCATGAACACCGCCTCGGAATACGGTTTCGGTGCCGTGATCGCGTCCCTGCCCGGCTTTCTGGTGCTGGCCGACTGGCTCAAGAGCATTCCCAACCCACTGGTCAACGAAGCCATTACCGTGACCCTGCTGGCTGGTATCACCGGTTCCGCCTCGGGTGGCATGAGCATCGCGCTGGCGGCGATGTCCGAGCAGTTCATCAGCGCCGCCCATGCTGCGAACATTCCGCTGGAAGTGCTGCACCGGGTCGCCGCGATGGCCAGCGGCGGCATGGACACCCTGCCGCACAACGGCGCGGTGATTACCCTGTTGGCCGTCACCGGGCTGACCCACCGCGAGGCTTATAAAGACATTTTCTGTATTACGCTGATCAAGACCCTGGCGGTTTTCGTGGTGATCGGCACCTTCTACGCCACTGGCATTGTGTGAGGTATTCATGACGACTCTTTCGGGCAAGACCGCACTGGTCACCGGCTCCACCAGCGGCATCGGCCTGGGGATTGCCCTCAGCCTGGCCAAGGCCGGGGCCAACCTGATCCTCAACGGCTTCGGCGATGCCTCCAGCGTGATCGCCGAGGTGCAACAGTTCGGCGGCAAGGTCGGCCATCACCCGGCCGATGTCAGCGATCCGGCGCAAATTGCCGACATGATCGCCTACGCCGATCGCGAGTTCGGCGGCGTCGACATTCTGGTCAATAATGCTGGTATTCAACACGTGGCAGCGGTGGATGAGTTTCCGGTGGAACGCTGGGATTCGATCATTGCCATCAACCTGTCGTCGGTGTTCCACAGCACCCGTTTGAGTCTGCCGGGCATGCGCGCCAAGGGTTGGGGCCGGGTGATCAACATCGCCTCGGTGCATGGTCTGGTCGGCTCGGTGGGCAAGTCAGCCTATGTCGCGGCCAAGCATGGGGTGATCGGCCTGACCAAAGTGGTCGCCCTGGAAACCGCGACCACCCAGGTCACCTGCAACGCGATCTGCCCGGGCTGGGTACTGACGCCACTGGTGCAAAAGCAGATCGACGATCGTGCCGCCAGTGGAGTCGATCTGCAGCAGGCGCAGCACGATTTGCTCGCCGAGAAGCAGCCATCGCTGGAGTTTGTGACGCCGCCGCAACTGGGTGAACTGGTGCTGTTCCTGTGCAGCGATGCCGGCAGCCAGGTGCGTGGCGCGGCGTGGAATGTGGATGGTGGGTGGCTGGCGCAGTAACTGGCCGATGGACCGCGTTATCGTTCTTCGCGAGCAAGCCCGCTCCCACAGGGGATCGCATTTCCATGTGGGAGCGGGCTTGCTCGCGAATGGATCTACAGACATAAGAAGAGGCAAACCATGTCCGACATCCTCTGGCAACCCGACGCCAAACGCATTGGCAAGACGCGCATGGAGGCTTTCCGGCGCTTCGTCAATCAGCGGTATCACCTCAAGATTGACGACTACCCTGCCCTGCACCAATGGTCCATCGAGCAACGTCCCGACTTCTGGCAGGCGATCGTCGATTTCTTCGACATTCGTTTTCATGAACAACCCGACACCGTGCTGCTCGAAGGCCCTGAGATGCCCAGCGCCCAGTGGTTTCCCGGCGCGACCCTGAACTTTGCCGAACACTTGCTGCTGCGTCGCGACGATGCGGTGGCCGTGGTCGCCATCGGGGAAAACGGTCAACGCGAACACCTGACCTGGGCCGAACTGGCAGAACAGGTTGCCGGTTTTCAGAACGGTTTGATCGCCGCCGGCGTCGGTGTGGGTGACCGGGTCGCCGCCTGCATGCCCAACACCTGGCAAACCCTGGTGGCGATGCTCGCCACCACTAGTCTTGGCGCGGTCTGGTCCTGTTCTTCACCGGACTTCGGCACTCAAGGGGTGGTTGACCGCTTCGGCCAGATCGAACCGAAAGTGCTGGTGACCTGCGCCGGTTATCGCTATGCCGGCAAGGAGATCGACCAGACCGCCAAGGTCAACGAAATCCTCGAACGCCTGCCGTCGTTGCAGCAGTTGATCATCCTGCCGTATGGGCGGCCGCATACGCGGATCGAACATTTCCGCACCCCGGCCAACGTGACGCTGTGGGACGATTTCTACGAGCCCGGCGGCGAACCGGATTTCGTCCCGGTGCCCTTCGCCCACCCGCTGTACATCCTCTACTCCAGCGGCACCACCGGCGTACCCAAATGCATCATCCACAGCACCGGCGGCGTACTCCTGCAACACGTCAAGGAACACGGCTTGCATTGTGATCTCGGCCCCGGCGAACGCCTGTTCTACTACACCACCTGCGGCTGGATGATGTGGAACTGGCTGGTGTCGGCGTTGGCGACAGGCAGCTCCGTGGTGCTGTATGACGGCTCGCCGTTCCATCCCGACCCGCAACGCTTGATCGACCTGATCGACGACGAGTCCATCAATGTCTTTGGCACCAGCCCGAAATTTCTCGCGACCCTGGAAAGCAGCGGCATCAAGCCGCGTGAAAGTCATGACCTGGGCAGCCTCAAGACCTTGCTTTGCACCGGCTCGGCGCTGTCGCCGCAGAGTTACGACTTCGTTTATCGCGACTTCAAGGCTGACGTGTGCCTGGCCTCGATGTCCGGCGGCACCGACATCGTCTCGTGCTTCGTCAACGGCAACCCTGTGTCGCCAGTGCGGCGTGGCGAAATCATGGGCAAGAGCCTGGGCATGGCCGTCGAAGTG
Source organism: Pseudomonas sp. WT-JTC (assembly GCF_056711565.1). Taxonomy (NCBI): domain Bacteria; kingdom Pseudomonadati; phylum Pseudomonadota; class Gammaproteobacteria; order Pseudomonadales; family Pseudomonadaceae; genus Pseudomonas; species Pseudomonas sp. WT-JTC. The sequence continues at coordinate 2,918,509 of NZ_CM160042.1, read as the reverse complement.
TGGAACGACGCCGGCCAACCGGTGATCGGCGAAAAAGGCGAACTGGTGTGCACCCGCCACTTCCCGGCAATTCCCGTTGGCCTGTGGAACGATGCCGATGGCGAAAAGCTGCGCAAATCCTATTTCAGTCTGTTCCCCGGCGTCTGGGCCCAGGGTGACTACGCCGAACAACTGCCCCATGGCGGGATGATGATCCACGGCCGCTCGGATGCCGTGCTCAACCCCGGCGGCGTGCGCATCGGCACGGCGGAAATCTATCGCCAGGTGGAAAAAATCCCACAGGTGCTCGACAGCGTGGCCATCGGTCAACAATGGCAGGATGACGTGCGGGTGGTGCTGTTCGTAAAGCTGCGCGAAGGGCTCGAACTGGACGAGGCATTGCAACAGCAGATCCGCCAGACGATTCGCGCCAACACCACGCCGCGTCATGTACCGGCGAAAATCGTCGCGGTCACCGACATTCCCCGGACCATCAGTGGCAAAGTCGTTGAGCTGGCGGTGCGTAATGTGGTGCATGGGCAGAAGGTGAAGAACACCGATGCGCTGGCCAATCCCGAAGCGCTGGAGCAGTACCGGAACAGACCCGAACTCCTGGATTGAAATATGGTTACCTGTAGGAGCGAGCTTGCTCGCGATAAACCCGAGAGCGCCGCGGGGCACCTGGCAACCAGCGTAATCGTTGACGACCATCGCGAGCGGGCTCGCTCCTACAACAACCTGTGCAAGAATGGTTGCCAGATAAAGCGACTCAGGCGCAGGACTCCTTGATGAACGCAATACCGACCGGCAGTGATGCCCAGGCCCTGATAGCCCGGCTCGACTGGGCAAACAGTCCGCTGGGCGCTGCCAGCACCTGGCCACAGAGCCTGCGAACCGCCGTGGACATCGTCATTCACTCACCGATGCCGATGCTGCTGCTTTGGGGCCCGCAACTGACGCAGATCTACAACGACGGCTTCGCCCTGCTCGCCGGAAACAAACATCCACATGCTTTCGGACAACCGGCACACCTGATCTGGCCTGAGTTGAAAGACTTTACCGACCCGATTTACCGCGCCGTCCTGCAGGGTCAGGTGCGAACCTACAGCGAACAACGCTTTACCCTGCAACGTGACGGGCGGGAGTCCGACTTCTGGCTCGACCTGACCTACAGCCCGATCCGCGACGAAAGTGCCGAGGTGGCCGGGATTCTGGTCACCGCCATCGAAACCAACGAACGCCGGCGCATCGCCCTCGAGCTCGAACAGCGCTCGGCGGCCAGCCTCAAGGCCCAACGTGAAACCGAGGAGCGCCTGCAACTGGCCCTCGCCGCCACCGATGCGGTCGGTACCTGGGACTGGGACATCAGCGAGGACCGTTTCATCGCCGATGCGCATTTTGCCCAGTTGCACGGCATCGACCCGGCCATGGCCAACCAGTTGCCGATCAGTGAGTACCTGCATGGCGTACATCCGCAAGACCGTGCCCTGATCGCCCGCAGCATCAAGCATTGCATCACCCACGGCAGCGAATACGCCGAGGAATATCGCCTGCTGCAATCCGACGGCCAGATGCGCTGGGTGTTTGCCCGCGGTCGCTGTTACAAGGATCACCACGGCCGGCCGACCCGTTTCCTCGGCGCCGCCCTGGACCTGACCGAACGCAAACATACCGAACAGGCTCTGCGCCAAAGCCAAACTGAGTTGCAACTGATCATCAACGCCATGCCGATCCTGATCAGCTACGTCGACCGCGAAGAACGCTTTCGCCTGAACAATTCGGCGTACCTCGACTGGTACGGGCTGACGCCGCAAGAGCTTTACGGGCGAACCATTCTTGAAGTGCTCGGCGAAGAAGCCTATGCGCTGCGCGCCCCGTACATCACCGAGGCGCTGTCCGGCCGGCCCTGCTGTTTCAGCATCAGCACGCCACACCGCGACGGCAGCATCCGCCAGGCCTTGATGAATTACCTGCCACGCCACGGTGCGGACGGCGCGGTGAACGGCTTCTACATCTTCGTGATCGACGAAACCGAACGCAAAAAGACCGAAGAAGCCTTGCGCAACCTGAACGAAACCCTTGAGGAACGGGTTGCCGCCCGCACCCGGCAACTGGCCGAGGCCAACGAGCGTTTGCAAAACGAGATGTTCGAGCGTGAGCGCGCCGAAGACGCCTTGCGCCACGCCCAGAAAATGGAAGCGGTCGGCCAGCTGACCGGCGGCATCGCCCATGACTTCAACAACATGCTCACCGGTATCATTGGCAGCCTCGACCTGATGCAACGCTACATCGCCGACGGGCGTTTCAGCGAGATCGGCCGATTCACCGAGGCGGCCGTGTCTTCGGCCAACCGTGCCGCCGCGCTCACCCATCGCTTGCTGGCATTCTCTCGGCGTCAATCGCTCAACCGCAAGCCGCTGAATCCCAACGAGCTGATTCATTCGCTCGAAGAGCTGCTCAGTCGCACCAAGGGCGACCACATCGAACTCAAACTGCAATTGGCCGAGAACGTCTGGCGGGTCAACACCGATGTCAGCCAGCTGGAAAACGCCTTGCTCAACCTGGTGATCAACGCCCGGGACGCCATGCACGAGGGCGGTGAGTTGCAGATCGAAACGGCCAACGTGTACCTCGACGGCAGTGACCTCACGACCCTGGAACCGGTCAAGGCCGGTGACTACGTGATGATTGCCGTCAGTGACAACGGCACCGGCATGACGCCCTCGGTGCTGGCCAAGGCATTCGACCCGTTCTTCACCACCAAACCCATCGGCCAGGGCACCGGATTGGGCTTGTCGATGATTTACGGCTTCGCCCAGCAATCGGGGGGCCACGTCAGTCTGTTCAGCCTGCCCGGTCGGGGCACCAGCGTGCGCTTGTACCTGCCGCGCCTGCACTCGATCGAGCCGGAAAAGGTCCTGTCACCCGTCGTCGGCGAGGCACCGGCGGCGATTGCCGGCGAAACCGTGATGCTGGTCGAGGACGATGCGGCGGTACGCATGCTGGTACTGGACCTGCTCAAGGAGCTCGGTTATCGCGCCCATGAAGCCGAAGATGCCAGGGGCGCCCTGCCGGTACTGGAGTCAGACCTGCGGGTGGACCTGCTGGTGACCGACGTGGGATTGCCCGGCATGAACGGCCGACAACTGGCAGAAATCGCCCGCCAGCATCGCCCCGGACTGAAAGTGCTGTTCATGACCGGTTACGCGGAGATCGCCGCCGAGCGCCAGGGTTTCCTCGAAGAAGGCATGGACATGGTGAGCAAACCGTTTTCCATCGACCTGCTGGCCAACAAGATTCGCACGATGATCGGTCAACCGGACTGAGTTGGGGCATAATCGCGCGCCCCCGCTGGCATCCACATAGCCACCACCGTTGCAAGGTAACCGCCACATGAAAGCTCAAGCCCGCCATATTCTGGTGAAAACCTCGGAAGAAGCCGAGCAGCTCAAACAACGCATCGCCAAGGGTGAAGCGTTTGATGTGCTGGCCAAGAAGTATTCGACCTGCCCATCGGGCAAGCGCGGCGGTGACCTCGGCGAAGTGCGGCCGGGGCAGATGGTCGGCGTGATCGACGCGGTGATCTTCAAGAAGCCGCTGCGGGTGGTCCATGGGCCGATCAAGAGCAAGTTCGGGTATCACCTGGTGCAGGTGTTCTACCGGGATTGATGCATTTGGCTTGAGGGCCTCTTCGCGAGCAAGCCCGCTCCCACAGGTCGTGTGAACACTGAGGATCCATGTGGGAGCGGGCTTGCTCGCGAACCGATGGCGCAGCCAGCGGCCATTCAACGCTTACTTCGGAATCAACGCCCCCGGCAGCTGAATCACCCGGCTCGCCAACCGATGTCCCGCTTCAGCCGCCTCCACCGGACTCCCACCCTTCAGCCGCGAGGCCAGATACGCCGCACTGAACGAATCCCCCGCCGCCGTGGTGTCCACCACCCGCTCGACTTTCTGCGCCGGCACCTCGAACGACTCGCCCGTACAACGAATCAGGCACGCTTCAGCACCGCGCTTGAGCACCACCTCCGGCGTACCGATCTGCTCATACGCGGCAAACACCGCGTCACAATCGGCATAACCGAACAACGCCTGTTCGTCATCCACTGTCAGCAACGCCAGGTCGACATACGCCAGCACTCGGCGATACGCCGCCCGGGCGTCCTCGACCGAGGCCCACAGCCGTGGCCGGTAGTTGTTGTCGAACACGATTCGCGCATCACGCTGGCGCGCTTCGATCAGGGTTTCCAGCAGTTTTCCCCGGCCTTGCTCGCCGAGCACCGCCAGGGTGATGCCGCTGAAGTACAGCACGTCATAATCCGGCAGCGCCGCCAGGATCGGCTCGGCGGCCGGCGTAGTGAAGCAATCGCGAACCGCCGCTTCATTGCGCCAGTACAGGAAGCGCCGCTCACCCGCCGCGTCAGTCTGGATGCAATACAAACCCGGCAGACGCCCGGGCAAGCGCTGAACCATGCCGAGCCCGATGTTTTCCGCCGCCCAACTGCGGCACATCGCATCGCTGAAACTGTCATCGCCCAAGGCGGTGACGTAGTCCACGATGCCGTTCGCCCCCAGTTCCCGGGACAGGTACACCGCCGTGTTCAAGGTGTCGCCACCGAAGCTCTGTTGCAGGCTGCCGTCGGCGCGATGCTGCAACTCGATCATGCACTCGCCGATCAGGGCGATGCGTGGGGTGTCGGGGCCGAGGGTGTTGATGGTGTTCATACGCGGATTTCTCTTTTTGTCTGGTAGGGCCTCTTCGCGAGCAAGCCCGCTCCCACATTGGATCTTCGGTGTACACAAAACCCTGTGGGAGCGGGCTTGCTCGCGAACGGAGCGCCTCGTTCTCAAGCCTTAGAAACAGGTTTCCATGGTCTCGATGACGTTCAGTTGCTCATCCACCAGACAGCCGATGCGCCACTTGTCGAACGTCAGGCACGGGTGCGAAGTGCCGAACGAAATGATGTCGCCCACCCGCAGATCAACCCCAGGCGCCACGGTCATGAACGCATGCTGGTCCATCACAGCGGTGACTTTGCAGGCACTCACATCATCGCCAACAGCTGGCACCACGCCAGCCTTGTAACGCAGCAACGGCACCGGCAAACCGGCGTCATAGGCCACGTCGCGTTTACCCAGGGCAATCACCGCAAACCCGGGTTCGGGCAACGACTGCACGTGCGCCCACACTTCCAGCGCCGGACGCAGGCCTTCGTGCAGGTCGCTGCGCCGGTCGAGCACACAGCACTGAGCTTCCTTGTAGATGCCATGATCGTGAGCCACATAACTGCCGGGACGCAACACGCTGAGGAAACGTCCACCAGCGTTCTGCGCTTCGAAGGACTCGGCAATCAGGTCGTACCAGGCCGAGCCCGATGCCGTAATGATCGGCTTGGCAATGGCGAACGCGCCGCTGTCCTGCAACTGCACCGCCAGACGCACCAGTGACGCGGCGAAATCGCGAATACCGGTCACGGCATGATCGCCATGAATCACCCCTTCGTAGCCTTCGATCCCGGTCAGGGCCAGGGCCGGTTGTGCGGCGATGGCCTTGGCCAGATCCAGCACCTCCTGCTCACTGCGACAACCGCATCGACCACCGACCACGCCGTATTCGATCATGACGTTGAGGCGCACGCCCCGGGAGGCGAAATAGGTGCCGAGATCGGCGACGTTGTCCGGATGGTCGACCATGCAATAGAAGTCGAACGTCGGATCGATCAACAGGTCGGCGATCAGCGCCATGTTCGGTGTGCCGACCAACTGGTTGGCCATCAGCACACGACTCACGCCATGGGCGTAGGCCGCACGGGTTTGTGTGGCACTGGCCAGGGTGATGCCCCAGGCACCGGCGTCCAGTTGGCGACGGAACAATGCCGGGGTCATGCTGGTCTTGCCATGGGGCGCCAGCTCTGCACCGCTGTGACTGACGAACGCCTGCATCCAGCGGATGTTGTGCTCCAGCGCCTCGCGGTGCAGTACCAGCGCGGGCAGGCTGACGTCACGCACCAGGCTGGCACCGATCGGGGCTGCGCCTTTATCCACGTTGGCTGTATTGGGGGCAGTAGACATGGTCGAACTCCTCGTTCACGCGGCCGCAGGCAGCCGCTGTTATTCGTTGATGCGACGGGCCAGGCTGTTGGCGCTTTCGATCAGCACCCGGCGATATTCGTTGTAGTTGTTCCTGGCATCGGCCCTGGGGGCGACGATGCACAGGGTCGCGATGGCCACGCCGCCGGGGTCTTTGACCGGCGCGGCGAAGCAATGGGTAAAGGTGTCGGCGACGCTATCGAAAGAAAAGAAACCATCGATACCGGCCTGACGGATTTCCTTGAGGAACTGCTCAAGCGGCAGACGCTCGCCGTCGGGCAGGATGAAGTCGTCGTGGTCGATCAGGTCGACGATTTCCTGGTCGCTCAAGTGCGCCAGCAACAGGCGCCCGGATGCGGTCCAGGGGATGGGCGCGTTTTCGCCGATGTCCGAGGAAATGCGGAAATGCCGTTCCCCCTCCTTCATCAGCGCAACGGTGTATTTGCGCCCGTTGAGCAGGCACATCTGCGCCGTTTCACGGGTCTGGCTGACGATTTCCTGCAAGGCGTGATCGGCCTCGCGGGTGAGGTCGAAATGGCGCAAATGCGCCTGGCCGAGAAAGTACAACTGACGACCGAGGTAGACATGACCGTCCTTGCCCACCGGCTCCAGGATCCGCCGTTCCAGTAGCGAGGCCACCAGTTCGTAGACCGTGGATTTGGGGCTGCCGATGCCGTTGGCGATGTCGTTCGGGCGCAGGGGCTGGCCGATCTCCTTGAGGAAATCGAGGATATCGAACGCCCGGTCCAGACCGCGTGCCCGGCGCTTGATGGTGTCTTCGGTCATTTCAGTGGTTCCCATTCAAAGTGCCGGGAGTTTACCTGTAGGAGCTGGCTTGCCAGCGATGAAGCCACCTCGGTTCAGGCCTTTTTCTTGTACGCAATGCAGTCGATCTCGACCTTGCAGTCGACCATCATGTTCGCCTGCACGCAGGCACGGGCCGGGGCATGTTCGGGCTTGAAGTACTCGGAGAAGACCTTGTTGAAACTGGTGAAATCCCGCGGATCCTCCAGCCACACACCAGCACGCACCACATCTTCCAGGCCGAAACCGGCCTCTTCGAGAATCGCGATCAGGTTCTTCATGGCCTGGTGGGTCTGTTCGACGATGCCGCCAACAATGATCTCGCCATCCACCGCCGGCACCTGGCCGGAGACGTGCAACCAGCCGTCGGCTTCAACGGCGCGGGCGAAAGGACGAGGCGTGTCGCCAGCGGCGGAGCTGCCGGTGCCGTAACGAGTAATGCTCATGGGTGTTTCTCCTGATTGAAATCAAAGGATCAAAAACGTGTGCTTTTGAGGAATTCCGCCAGTCGTGGCGATTGCGGGCGTTCGAACAGGTCCTTGGGTGGCCCCTGCTCTTCGATTCGCCCCTGATTCATGAAAACGATCTTGTCCGACACCTCGAAGGCGAAGCGCATTTCGTGGGTCACCAACAGCATGGTCATGCCATCATCCGCCAGGCCCTTGATCACATTGAGCACTTCGCTGACCAGCTCCGGGTCCAGCGCTGAGGTCACTTCGTCGAACAGCATCAGGCTCGGGTTCATTGCAATCGCCCGGGCTATCGCCACGCGCTGCTGCTGACCGCCAGACAACTGACCAGGAAAGTGATCGCGCCGTTCCAGCAGGCCGACACGCTCCAGCCATTTCTCGGCCAGGGCCACCGCCTCGTCCTTGTGCAGCTTCTTGACCTTGAGCAGTCCCAGGGTGACGTTCTGCAACGCGGTCAGGTGCGGAAACAGGTTGAACTGCTGGAACGCCATGCCGGTCATGGCGCGATGACGGGCAATGACCTTTTCCGGGTGGCGAATGCGTTTGCCGTTGACCTCGTCATAACCGATGGATTCACCGTCAAGCAGGATCTGCCCGCCCTGGAATTCTTCAAGCATGTTCACGCAGCGCAGCAGCGTGGTCTTGCCCGAGCCGCTGGAGCCGATCAGTGTCACCACGTTGCCGCGCTGCATGGTCAGGTCGACGCCCTTGAGCACTTCGAGCTGGTCGTAGCGCTTGTGCAGGCCGCGAATGTCCAGCAGCGGTTGGCCGTTTTGTGCATTGGATTGAGTCTGAGTCATGGCAAAGCCACCCGCTTTTCAATGTGCCGGCCGAGTAACTCGATGCCGTAGTTGATGACGAAGAACAGGAAACCGGCGAACAGGTAAAACTCCAGGGTCATGAAGGTCCGGGCAATGATCTGCTGGGTACTGAGCAGCAATTCCGCCACACCGATCACCGACAACAGGGTCGAGGCCTTGACGATCTCGGTAGACGAATTGACCCAGGTCGGCAGGATCTGCCGCAACGCCTGGGGCAACAGCACGTACCCGAGGGCCTGGAAGAACGTCAGGCCGATGGCCTTGCTCGCCTCCATTTGCCCGCGCGGCAAGGCCTGCAACGCACCGCGCACGATCTCGGCGACGTGGGAGCCGCAGAACAGCGTCAACCCCAGTGCACCAGCCTGGAACGCGCTGATCTGCCAGCCGAGTGCCGGCGCCATGTAGAAGCACGCCAACACCAGCACGAACACTGGCGTGCCGCGAATCACATCGACATAAAAACGAAACGGTGCGCGCATCCAGAATTTGCCGTAGGTCAGTACCAGACCGGCGACGACGCCAACGAGCGTGCCGAGCAAAATCGCCAGCACCGACACCTGGACACTGGTCACAAAGCCTTGCCACAGCACTTCGCGCGCCACCCACAACTCATGCAACCAACTGGGGGATTCGTACATGGAGCCTCCTATCGGCGAATCGCCAGACGCTGCTCGAGGTAACGCAGCATCATGGCAATGAGGTAACAGGCCGCCACATAGAGCGCCGTGGTCACCAGCCAGGTTTCAATCACCCGGTAGCTTTCGACATTGATCTTGCGCGCGTAATAGGTCAGCTCCGGTACGGCGATTGCCGCCGCCAGCGAGGTGTCCTTGAACAGCGAAATGAAGTTGTTCGACAGCGCCGGCAACACATTGCGCAGCATCACCGGCACGGTGACGTAGGCCTTGACCTGCCATTCGCCGAGGCCAATGGCCAGGCCGGCTTCACGCTGGCCCTTGGGAATGCTCAGCAGACCGCCGCGGAACACTTCGGTCAGGTAGGCCCCGGCATACAGCGACAGGGTGATGATGAACGATGGAATCTTGTCCAGACGAATGCCCAGGCTCGGCAACGCAAAGTAGATCAACAGAATCAACACCAGGATCGGCGTATTACGGATCACCGTGACATACACCGACGCCAGCACCCGCAATGCGCGGTGCTTCGACAGCAAAGCAAACGCCATCATCAGGCCAATCACGCAGCCGATGGCGATCGACACCAGGGCCAGTTCGAGGCCCAGACCGAGCCCCGCCAGCAAGGTGTCGAAATCGCGCCAGACGGCGGCAAAATTCAACTGATAGTTCATGGTCAGCAGTACCTTGAGCGGGGCGCTCGGCGGCGCCCCACTCTCACGGAGTCATTTGAATTCGACGGGAAAGCCAATCGCCGGCGAAGGCAGATCGACACCGAACCACTGCTTGAACGATGCCGCGTAAGTCGGGAACTCAACGCCGGTCATGGCCTCATGCAGTGTGGTGTTGACGAAGTTCAGCCAGTCCTGGTCGCCGCGCTTGACCGCGCACGCATAGGTCTGCGGGCTCCAGGCGTAAGCCGGGCTGCGATATCGGCCAGGGTTCTGCACCATCAGGTATTTCACCGAAGACTGGTCGGTGGCCGCCGCGTCGGCGCGGCCGGAGTTCACGGCCTGATACATCAGGTCCACGCTGTCGTACTGATCGACCTTGGCCTTGGGCAGCGCCTGATGCACCAGTTCTTCGGCATAGACGTTTTGCAGCACCGCCACGGTCAGGCCACTGCCAGCGGCCTGCATGTCGTCGATTTCCTTGTACTTGCTGTTGGCCGGCAGCAGCAGGCCGACGCCTTCGCGGTAGTACGGCAGGGTGAACGCCACTTGCTGGGCACGGCTGGCCGTCACAGTGATGAACTGGCAGCTCATGTCGACTTTGTCAGTCAGCAGGTTGGGGATACGCGCGTCGGACGACTGCACCACGAACTCGACTTTGTCCGGATCGTTGAACAACCCCTTGGCCACCATGCGCCCGATATCAATATCAAAGCCTTGCAACTTGCCATCCGCGCCCTGGAAGTGCCAAGGCGCATTGGTACTGCCGGTGCCTACAATCAGTTTGCCGCGGGCCAGAACACTGTCGAGCTTACTGTCCGCCGCCTGAGCCACGCCCATGGCAGCGGCGGATGCCGCGAAAAGAAAAACACACGCTTTGAATAACGAAGGTCGGCGATGCATGGCAAGCACTCCAGGGTGATGTTTATTCCGCTATACCGGAACTTGGTATGTAACAACGGAATAGACAGCAGAAAGTGTGCCACAGGATGTGGAGGGAATGTGAGGGGGATTGAAATTTGTTTTGAATCAGGGGGATGCGTACAATCAGGAAAAAACGCTACCAAATGCACAGAACCCCGACCGCTACCGTTGGCTACAAAGGGCGGGTATCTGGTTCACAACCTGGCGCGCCATGAGCCAACTCAGGGCAGTCCCTGCAAACGGCAGGACATTTGCCAGTCGCTGCCGCTCATTGGACAACCCCCCGTCCGGCTGCTTTATTCAATGCTCCAGTGATAATCGGTCTCAACAGCCGCGTCGCTTCGGCGTGTGCAGTCCCAGGAGAGGTTCATGTCCTTCAAAGTCATGATGGTTTTCGGCACGCGTCCGGAGGCTATCAAGATGGCACCGCTGGCGCGGGTCTTGCGTAACTGGCCCGGAATCGACCTGAACATCTGCTCCACCGGCCAGCACCGGGAAATGCTCAAGCAGGTCCTCGACTCGTTTGAACTGACGGTCGATGAAGACTTGCAGGTGATGACCCAGGGCCAGACCCTCAACGGCCTCTCCGAACAGCTGCTGGGGCAGCTCGACAAAGCCTACGAGCGGGTGCAACCGGATATCGTGCTGGTACACGGCGACACCACCACCAGCTTCATTGCCGCCCTCGCCGCCTTCAATCGCCAGTTGCCCATCGGCCATGTCGAGGCCGGGTTGCGTACCGGCAACTTGCGCGCACCCTGGCCGGAGGAAGCGAACCGGCGCCTGACCGGTGTCATCGCCGACCTGCATTTCGTGCCGACCCTCAATAACGAAGACAATTTGCTGCGCGAAGGTGTGTCCAAGGCCAACATTGAGGTCACCGGTAACACGGTGATTGATGCGCTGGTATGGATGCGCAATCACCAACAGGAAATCCACTGGCACCCGGCCGCCGACTCGCCGCTGGCCGTGCTCGACGACAACAGGCGCATGGTGCTGATCACCGGGCATCGCCGGGAGAACTTCGGCGGCGGTTTTCGCAACATCTGCCTGGCCCTGGCCACCCTCGCCGAACGATATCCCGATGTGCAATTCGTTTACCCGGTGCACCTCAATCCACAGGTGCAAAGCGCGGTGTACAGCGTGCTATCGGACAAACCCAATATCTATCTGGTGGCGCCGCAGGATTACCAGCATTTCGTCTGGCTGATGGACCGCGCGTATTTCATTCTTACCGATTCCGGTGGCATCCAGGAGGAAGCCCCCGCCATTGGCAAACCGCTGTTGGTGCTGCGCGATGTCACGGAGCGGCCATTGGCGCTTGAAGGCGGAACGGTGGTGCTGGTGGGCACCGACACCGATCGTATCGTCAAGGAATCGAGCCTGTTGTTCGATGATCACGCGACCTTCCAGCGCATGAGCCGAGTCCATAGTCCTTATGGCGACGGACACGCCAGCGAGCGCATTGCCAATCGCCTCGGCATCTGGCTGAAACACCGTGCGGCGGTGGGTAAAGCCATATGAGCCTGGCTTTTGTCGACTTCTTTGCCTATGCGTTGTTCGGACTCAAATACCTCGCGATTATCCTGGCCCTGCTGATGTTCATACTTGGGCTCGATGATCTGTTCATCGACCTGGTGTACTGGACCCGCAAACTGATCCGGCGCTGGCGGATCTATGAAAAATTCGAACGCGCCGATGAGCAACGGCTGTATTCCATCGGCGAAAAACCCCTGGCGATCATGGTGCCGGCGTGGAACGAAGTCGGCGTGGTCGGCGAAATGGCGCGCCTGGCCGCCTCGACCATCGACTACGAGAACTATCAGATTTTCGTCGGCACCTACCCCAACGACGCCGAGACCCAGGCCGACGTCGATGCGGTGTGCCTGCACTACCCCAACGTGCACAAAGTGGTGTGCGCGCGCCCCGGCCCGACCAGCAAGGCTGACTGCCTGAACAACGTGATCGACGCGATCCTGCGCTTTGAAAACGCTGCGAAAATCCAGTTCGCCGGCTTCATCCTGCATGATGCCGAGGACGTGATTTCGCCCATGGAATTGCGTCTGTTCAACTACCTGCTGCCGGCCAAGGATCTGATCCAGATTCCGGTCTACCCCTACGCCCCGGAATGGAAAGGCTTCACCGCCGGGCACTACGTCGACGAGTTCGCCGAGAACCACGGCAAGGACGTCATCGTGCGCGAGGCATTGACCGGGCAAGTGCCCAGCGCCGGGGTCGGCACCTGTTTCAGCCGCAAGGCCATCATTGCCCTGCTCGAGGACGGTGACGGTATTGCCTTCGACGTGCAGAGTCTTACCGAAGACTACGACATCGGCTTTCGCCTCAAGCAAAAAGGCATGAAGTGCATCTTCGCCCGTTACTCAGTGACCGACCCGAAACTGGCGCTGGAACAGCCATGGGTATTCGGGATGGACCGTGCGTTTTCCCAGGTGATCTGCGTGCGCGAGCATTTCCCCCGGGATTTGCGGCACGCGATCCGCCAGAAGTCACGATGGATCGTTGGCATCGTGTTCCAGGGCACCAAGAACCTCGGTTGGAGCCCCAAGGGCCTGCTCAATTATTTTCTGTGGCGTGACCGCCGTGGCCTGATTGCGTACCTGTTGAGTTTCCTGGTGAACATCCTGCTAGTGGTATTGCTGGCGATGTGGCTGGTCACCGTGATCACGCCGAATGCCTGGCGGTTCCCGTCGATCCTCTCAGACTCCACGTTGTTGGTGACCCTGCTGTGGCTCAACGGCTTCATGCTGCTCAATCGGCTGTTTCAGCGCGGATGGTTTGTCACCCGTTATTACGGTCTGGGCGAAGGACTGCTGTCGGCCCCCCGGATGATGTGGAGCAATTTCGTCAACTTCTTCGCCAACCTCCGGGCGCTGCGCCAGGTGATGCAAATGGGCGATTCACGTCGCGTCGCCTGGGACAAGACCACTCATGAGTTTCCGGCCCTGGCCGAGGCCCAACGCACCCCGCTGGGCCATCGACTAGTGGAAAAAGGCCTGCTCTCTGAAGATCAGCTCGAAGCCGCAATCACCAACCCGGTACGCCGGCGCCTGGGTCAGGAACTGCTGCTGCGCGGACACATCGACACCACGCAACTGGTGCAAACCCTGGCCGAACAACTGGACCTTGAGTGGGCCCCACTCAATCCGTTCAAGCTCGACAAACGCCTGATCGACGCCGTGACACGCAAAATCGCCACGCACTACGGCGTGCTGCCGGTCGCCGAGGACAACGAAACCCTGGTGTTGGCGTCCGAAGGTCCCGTGAGCCAAGTGTCTCTGGGGGCCATCAGCCGTCAACTGAAACGCCCGGTGCGGTGCCGCCTCGCACCACAAGGCCGGGTTACGCTGGGGATCCGCTACTGGTACGCCAGCCCTCGTCAAAGCGAGGAAGTACATCAGATGCTTGAGGTGCTCGAGCAACATCAGGACGACGAAGACCTGATCGAGCGCGTCAGCCATCACCAAGTGTTGCTGGGCAATCTGTTGCAAGTACGTGGCATGGTGCCGCCAACCCTGTTCAATCAGGCGCTGATCGATTTCGATGCGGAAAAAATGTCTCTGGGTGAACACTTGATTGAACGCGGCATGATCACACAGGAAATCCTCGAACAGGCCCTGGCCGATCAGACGAGCGAGCAGCACGCTGCCTACTGCATTGCCCGGGAGGCTGCATGAAGCCTGTCCATCGTCAGACCCTGATGGCCGGTAGCCTGTTGCTCTGCCTGAACACGACGGCATGGGTGCAAGCCGAACCCTTGACCGATTTCGATCGCTTCCGCAGTTACCCCTATATGGACCGCAGTTACCGCGAAGCGAAAAACGGCAACTGGAAGGAAGTCGAACGGCTGATGCGCCACCTGCTGAGCAACGTGCCGGAAAACGATGAAGCGCGGGCCCTGCTCGTGCAATCGCTGGTCAAACAGCGACGCTACAACGACGCCGTGCAGGCACTGCCCGACAATCCGGCCAACAGCGACGCCCTGCTCAACCTGCGCCTGACTTGGATAGAACAGGATCCGCCGGATAGCGAACAGGTGGAACAGTGGATCGCCAGCAGCGACATCACTCAGCGCATCCGTTTGTGGCAGGCCTACAGCCTGAGCCTGGCCAGGTACGGCGGCGCGGCCAAAGCCCATGACTGGCTGGCGCAACTGCCGCCCAAAGGTGACGCGCGCCTTCTGCATCTGGCGCGTGCCAATTGGTCCGAACAGTTGCACGACTGGGACGGCACCATCAAAGAGCTGGCGCCCCTGGCCGCGAATCAACAACTCGATGATCAAGGCTGGCAACGCCTGGCCAATGCCTACGTGCAACGCCTCGACGAGCAACCCCTGCAGCAATTGCTGCAGACAGCGCCTGGCCCGGAAGCGGCGCGCAAGGTTCGACTGGCCATGGTCGACCGGGCGATTGCCACGGGCCACGTCCAGCAGGCGCAGCGCTGGATGCAGTCGCTGTCACCTGCCGACCTTGCCGATCCGGCGCAACGCCAGCGCCTGTGGGAACTGGCGCGACAGACCGGCGACAGCGCCACGGTGCAACGCTTGAGTGGCGAGTTGCAGCGTCCGTGCCTTGAGACGGCCGAGTGGTTGTCCCGCCACGACCCACAAGCTGCGCTCGTCCAACTGAACAGTTGCCAACCCGAAGAAAACCCGCAGACCTGGCTGATCCTTGCCCAGCGCCTGCAAGCCACCGAACTGTTGCAAGCGACACGCCTGCCGGAACCCTGGGACTCGCGCCGCCGCGAACGCCTGCTCGACGTCTGGCACAATGAGGGCCGCAGCGACAAAATCATGGCCTACCTCGCCGGCCAGCCGCAGACCGCCGACGTGGTGAAACGTCGTGCCGAACTGCTCCAGGCCTCGGGTCGAAACCGCGAAGCGGCGACTTTCTGGGAGCGGCATTATCAGCAGACCGGCAACCTCGATTCGCTCGGTCAGGCGACCTATCTGGCGCTGAATGCCGGCCAACGGGAACAGGCGCAACAGTTACTCGAAACGGCCTACGACCATCACGGCGGCAAGCTGCCAACAGCCCTGCTACAACGGTTGGCGGGGTTATATGCCGCGTCGACGCCGACCGCGGCACAACAGCAACGCATCGTTTCGTTGCTCAACCGCGTCGACCCCGTCACTCGCGGGCAACTGCTCGCGCAACTGGCGGAAAACGGCCAGTGCGACGCTGTTCAACAGGCGATTGGCGATCTCCCGCAAGCCGCGGGCGACTACCGCGCCCTCGGCCGTTGTGCAATGCCCGAGCGCCCCGGTGAAGCGGTGGTGTATTACCAGACCGCCGAAAAAATGGGCGACCAAAACAGTCGCTTGCCACTGGCTTACGCCCTGGAAGCTGGCGGAGACTCGGCGGGTGCCCTGGCCATCTGGCGCAGTTTTCCGGACGCCGAACTCAGCGACAATGCCCGCCTAACTGCCAGCCGCGGTGCCCTCAGCATCGGCGACACGCAAACGGCCGAACACTACTGGCAACAAAGCCTCACCCGCAGCGCCAATGAGTGGGCGTTGGGCGCGGCGATCGCCGATGCCCGGGGCGATCACACTCTCGCGCTACAGCGTCAGCGTTCCGCCCTGCAGCTGGTACCGGATGCCGAGCATTTCTATGCGGCCTCGGTCACGGCGCAAAAGGCCGGCGACCTGCAACAAAGTACCGAATGGCTGGCCGAGGCCGTGCGCCGCGCCCCGGACAACCCCCGTTATCGCGCCGACTACGGCGTGCGCCTGGCCGGTGCCGGGACCCAGGCAGAACGCGCCCGAGCCATCCCGTACCTGCAACGCGCCACCCGGGACTTCCCGGAGGACTATCACCTTGGCGAAACCCTGGCCTGGCGTTATGACGAGGTCGAAGACAGCGCCTCGGCGCGCAAGGAACTGCGTCGGGTGATCGACCTGGAACAGAACCCGGTAGCCACCGATGACGAGGATGGCAGCATGCAAGCGCGTCGCTATCGCCAGCGCCGCGCCCACGAAAGCCTGTCCCGTCGCGACTCCGTCACCATCGCCAGCACCTGGTCACCGGCCGGGGTATCGACCAACGACATCCTGCGCCCCGACGACAGCACCGGCACGCAACGCCGCTCCAGCTCGCAGAACGTGCAACTGGCCATGTGGGACCACGCGCTGGGCGAGGAACCCAGCCGCGCCGGCAGCACGTTGTCGGTCTACGGCCGTGTATTGCTCGGTGGTGTGGGCCGGTCAAGCTATGCCGAATCCCTCGGCACCGGCGTCGGTCTGCGCTACAAGCCCTGGGGCACCGCCAACATCAACTTCTACGGCGAGATCTACAAACAAAGCCAGTTCGATGCTGAAGACAACCACGGCCTGAGCCTTGGGCAAATGCTGGTTCCGGAAAAACTCTCCGATCAGGTCAGCGATCATCGTCAGGACGGCCACACCACCACCGATTATCTGCTGCGTACAACAGCGTCGTTCCTTGATCAGGGGCGATTGCGCAACGATTGGCGGGTCGATGAAAGCGATTGGGAAGAGCGCTTCCTCTACCTTGACGCGGCATGGTGGACCAAGGCCGGCGAGCATCAATGGCTGTCACGCTTCCAGCAGGGACACACCTGGAAGCTGCCGTTCAACGGCGCGCAAACCCTCATGCCGTACGGTTTTCTCGAGTTCGCCACCCAGGACCCGAGCAACGAATGGCGCCAGGACTTGCGCACAGGGTTGGGCTTGCGTTGGCAATGGTGGTTCAACGATGACCACTACAACGCCTATCGCGCACACCTGTCGGTGCGCACCGAATATCAGCAATGGCTGGGCGGCAATCTGTATGAAGGCGGTAACGGTGTGCTGGTGGGCGTGGAGTTGAATTTCTGATGAGGCGATTTCTTTTGGTTTTTTGCCTGTTACTGGGGGGTGTGGCGAGCCATGCTGACGAGCGGATTTTCTATCAGCCACTCAATGTCGATGCCAACCTGAGCCAGGCGCAATGGCAGCAAATCTGGCAAGACACCGCCCGCCAAGGTGCGCACACGGTGATCGTGCAGTGGACGGCCTACGGTGATTCGGACTTCGGCGGTGCCAACGGCTGGCTCGCCGACAGCCTGAAACTGGCCCAGGCCCAAGGCCTGAAACTGGTGCTGGGACTGCGCATGGACCCGGCCTACTACCAGCGCATCGATGAATTGGACAGCGCCGGGTTGGCAATGTACTGGCAGACGCAGCTGGGGCAGTCCCTGACCCAACAGCAGAAATTGCGCAAAGACTGGAAACTCCCGGTCAGCGGCTGGTATTTGCCCATGGAACTGGATGACCTGCACTTTCTGCCGCTGGATCGCCGGCAAACGCTGCAACGCCAGCTCAAGGACTTTTCCGGCAAACTCGACGCGCCGCTGCACATCAGCGTATTCAACGTCGGCAAACTCGCGCCGCCAGTCAATGGTCAGTGGCTGGGCGAAATGGCGAACGCCGGAATTCAGGTGTGGTGGCAGGACGGCGCCGGCACCGGACGTTTGCCACTCTTGATTCGCAACGGCTACGCCAATGCTCTGCCCTGCTCCATTGGCATCGTCAGGGAAGCCTTCCGGCAAGTCAGCACTGCCGGGCAACCGTTCCGCGCCGAACCGATGCCCCCCCAATCGACATCGCCGGGTTGCCACCTGACATCGGTTTTCTCCCTGCGCTACCGTCCGTGGGGCAAGGTGATCCTCGATAACCAGCACAACAGCAAGGTCGGCGATGTACAAAACCATCAGCATCGGCCTGGCCCGGGTACTCGATGGTGACACCCTGAACCAGGCGCTGGTCAAGGCCGATGAAGCCCTGTAAGCGTCAAAACATACGGGCAAGGGTCGGTATTCGTTTCATCAATGAACTGATCCACCCAATCGCGAGCAGGCTCGCTCCCGTATCCCGACCCGACCTAGTGCTTGAATGACGTCATCACCCGTTCCGCATTTTCATCGCAACTCATGCCTTCGGGCCGGGCCTGGATGGTGTCGATCCAGCCCAGCAACTGTGCCTTGCTATGGGCCAGGTGCCGTTGCATCTCTTCGATCTGCTCGATCTTGCGATGCAGGCCGGCCATCAACTCATCGTGCTTGAACGCGCCCGTCAGATTATCCGGCAGTAACTGCTTGAGTTCCTCCAGGCTGAAACCGGCTTGTTGCGCACACTGGATGATTTGCAGGGTTTGCAACGCCTGTTGCGAGTAACGCCGATAACCGTTGGCAGAACGCTCGACCTGCCGGATCAATCCCTGAGACTCGTAAAAACGGATGCGCGAGGCGGTCAGCCCGCTCAACTGTGCCAATTCACCAATCTTCATACGGATCTCATTTACCTGCTTGACATTAAAGTTAACTTTAAGCTTAGCCTCTGCTCATCACTACGAGGAGTCAAGCATGTCGCCCTTCCAAACCTTGAATTTGCCCAACGGCCAGACCATCGGTAATCGCATTGCCAAAGCCGCGATGGAAGAGAACCTCGCCAACACCGATCAGGTGCCCGACCAGGCGCTGTTTCGCCTGTACCAGGCCTGGGCCGAGGGCGAGGCCGGCTTGCTGCTGACCGGCAATGTAATGATCGACCGCCGTGCAATGACCGGACCCGGTGGTGTAGCGCTGGAGGACGAGCGTCATCTGGAACGTTTTCGCCAGTGGGCCACTGTCGGCCGGGCTGGCGGTGCGCACTTCTGGATGCAGCTCAACCATCCTGGCCGCCAGACCATGGCCAATCTTGGCCAGCAAGCTCTGGCGCCGTCGGCGGTTGCACTGGATCTCGGCCAGTTCTCGAAGATGTTCGCCGAACCCAAGCCCATGAGCGAGGACGACATCCAGGAGGTGATCCGGCGCTTCGCCACCAGCGCCGCACTGGCGGAGAAAGCCGGCTTTACCGGTGTGCAGATCCACGCCGCCCATGGCTACCTGATCAGCCAGTTCCTTTCGCCGATCACCAATCGGCGCACCGATCATTGGGGCGGTTCGCTGGAAAATCGTGCGCGCCTGCTGTTGTCCGTTGTCGAGGCGGTTCGCCAGGCGGTGTCGCCGCAATTCTGTGTATCGGTAAAACTCAACTCAGCGGATTTCCAGCGCGGTGGTTTCGATGCCGATGATGCACGGCAAGTGATCCAGTGGCTTAACGAACAACCGATCGACCTGCTGGAACTCTCCGGTGGCAGTTACGAAGCACCGGCCATGCAGGGCGAAGCGCGCGACGGCCGGACCCTGGCACGGGAGGCGTACTTTCTGGAAATGGCCGGTGAACTGGCCAGCGTGGCGCGGATGCCGGTGATGGTGACCGGCGGAATCCGGCGTCTGGCAATCGTCGAACAGGTCCTCGACAGCGGCCTCGCCATGGCCGGCATCGGCACCGCCCTGGCCGTGGAACCGCAATTGGTCAAACACTGGCGCGAAGGCCAGAACAGCCATCCGCAACTGCCGCCGATCCGCTGGAAGCGTAAACCCCTGGCAGCGCTGGCGAGCATGGCAGTGGTCAAGTTCCAGCTGCATCGCTTGAGCCGTGGGCGCAAAACCCGGCCTGAAGTCTCGGCGCTATGGGCGTTGATTCTCGACCAGCTGTACATTGGCAAGCGTACCCGGCAGTACAGGCAGGCGATGGGCAAGTAATCCGAAATGGATGGTGACTGACCCACCGCTTTCGCGGGCAAGCCCGCTCCCACAAGGTTTGGCATCTACCGAATGTTTCAGGCAAGGCAAATAACCTGTGGGAGCGGGCTTGCCCGCGATGAGGCCAGTACAGGCGAAACAGATCTCAGCCAGGAATCAGCTCGTCAATGTGCCGATACTCAGCCTGCAACTGCGCAGCCAGCAACTTGCTGCGCCCAAGCCGGATCGGCCCGCGCTCGATGTCGATCAACAGCCCCGGACATTCCAGCGTCGGCAGCAGCGGCCAGTCCTTCAGCCGGCCATCGGTCACCAACAACAACCGCTGCTGCTCTGCCGGAAAGCGCTTTTGCCGTGCGCCAAGCCATCGCCCTGCTTCGCTCAATGCCGCCAGCAACGGCGTGCCGCCACCCGCGCCAAGGCCATCGAGCCAATGGCGCAGCCCCGTGAAAGCCTTGAAGCCCTGCACCTGCCACTTGGGCGCAGAACCGCTGGCCGTGAGCAGGGCCAGGCGTGCACGCTGGCGATAGGCATCGTCGAACAGTTGCGCCAGCAAGCCCTTGGCATCGCTCAATGCCTGATGACGGCGGGTCGATGCGGAGGCATCAACGATCACCAGCCACAGTTCATGGGGCGAGCGAGTACGCAGGTGAAACAACAGATCGTCGCGCTGACGCGGCCGGCCATTGAGCAATGTGCCGGGCCAGTTGACCGAACCACTGCGGGCTGCGTGACGTTTGCCCAGTTTGCCGTGGTCCAGCCGCCCGGCTCGAGGTCTGGCATTCGCCCCCGCGTCGGAGCGAGGGCGAATGCCTAGGGCTTTTTTGGCCAGCTCGGCACTTCACGTCGGGCGCCGACCGCCAGCGCCTGGGCAGGCAATTCGCCCCACTGGCCCTGCCCTTCGCTCGGGTTGGCGTTCTGCGGTGCAGTGGATTGCGGCGCGTGGGATTCCTGAGACGTCGGCGCCGAATGCTCGCGACGGCGATGGCGCAAAGCGAACTCGGCGACTGCGTCGATATCTTGTTCGGCGATAGCGTTTGCCCCGCGCCAGGCGGCGTGAGCCCGTGCGGCACGCAGCCAGACCAGATCGGCGCGCAAGCCATCGACGCCGGCGGCAAAGCAACGTTCAGTGATACATGCCAGCGCCTGGTCGTCGAGGGGAATGCTTGCCAGGGCGTTGCGTGCGTTCTGGCAACGTTCGCGCAGAGACGCCTGCGCCGATTCCCATTCGACGCAGAAAGCTTGCGGATCGCTGTCGAAATCCAGGCGACGGCGAATGATCTGGCCTCGTTCTGTCGGAGCTGTTTGGCCACTCAGGGCGACGTTCAAGCCGAAGCGGTCGAGCAGTTGCGGACGCAGTTCACCCTCCTCCGGGTTCATGGTGCCAATCAGCACGAACTTCGCCGAGTGCCGATGGGAAATGCCATCACGCTCGACCAGATTGGTGCCGCTGGCGGCCACATCGAGCAGCAGGTCAACGAGGTGATCAGGCAACAGATTGACCTCGTCGACGTAAAGCACGCCGCCGTCAGCCCTGGCCAGTACGCCGGGCGAAAACTGCGCGCGACCTTCGCCCAGCGCCACGTCGAGATCGAGGGTACCGACCAGGCGTTCCTCGGTGGCACCCAAGGGCAATGTGACGAACTGACCGCTGGCCAGCAGGTCCGCCAGACCGCGGGCCAGGGTCGACTTGGCCATGCCCCGCGGGCCTTCGATCAGTACACCGCCGATTTTCGGGTCGATGGCGGTCAAGTACAGGGCCAGCTTCAAATCGTCGGCGCCGACCACGGCGGAGAGGGGGAAATGCGGGGTGTAGGTCATCTTGAATACTCGGTCATGGTCGGTAATTTCACAGTCACTTGAGTGCCATGTGGCGCATCAGCTGTCTTCTTCTATATCCAGCAACAAATTCTCCAGCGCCTCGCGGTACTCGCCCGGGTCCTTCCACATCCCGCGTTGTTGCGCCTCGAGCATGCGTTCAGTCATGTCGCGCAAGGCATGGGGATTGTGTTCGCGAACGAAGTCCCGGGTGTCCGGGTCGAGCAAATAGGCATCGGCCAGCAACGCGTACTGGTGATCGTCAATCAACTGCGTAGTGGCATCGAAGGCGAACAGGTTATCGACTGTCGCGGCCATTTCGAACGCACCTTTGTAGCCGTGGCGTTTAACGCCTTCGAGCCATTTCGGATTGGCGGCCCGGGAGCGGATGACCCGGTTCAGCTCTTCCTTCAGGGTGCGAATCTTCGGCAGATCCGGCTGGCTGTGATCGCCATGATAACTGGCCGCCGTCTCGCCCTTCAGGCTTTCCACCGCCGCGAGCATACCGCCCTGGAACTGGTAGTAATCGTTGGAGTCGAGCAGATCGTGCTCGCGGTTATCCTGGTTTTGCAGCACCGCCTGTACCTGGCTCAGGCGCTGGGTGAACTGTTCACGAGCGGCGGTGCCCTCGTCAGCACCACCGTAAGCGTAGCCACCCCAGTTGAGGTAAACCTCGGCCAGGTCCTCGCGGGTCTGCCACAGCCGACCATCGATGGCGCCCTGCACGCCTGCGCCGTAGGCACCGGGTTTGGCCCCGAAAATCCGCCAGCCGGCCTGACGTCGCGCCGCGTCTTCATCGAGCCCTGCCTGCAACAAGGCTGCACGCTCGGCGCGCACCTTGGCCGCCAACGGGTTGAGGTCGTCGGGCTCATCCAGGTCGGCGACCGCTTGCACCGCCGCGTCGAACAAGCGAATCAGATTGGCAAAGGCATCGCGGAAGAAACCGGACACACGCAAGGTCACGTCCACCCGCGGACGGTCAAGCAAACTCAACGGCAGAATTTCGAAATCATCGACCCGCTGACTGCCAGTCGCCCAGACCGGACGCACCCCCATCAACGCCATCGCCTGGGCTATGTCATCGCCGCCGGTGCGCATGGTCGCGGTGCCCCATACCGACAGGCCGAGCTGGCGCAAATGATCGCCGTGGTCTTGCAGGTGCCGTTCGAGAATCAGGTTGGCCGACTGGAAACCGATGCGCCACGCCGTGGTGGTCGGCAGGTTGCGCACGTCCACCGAGTAAAAGTTGCGCCCGGTGGGCAGCACGTCCAGACGACCGCGACTCGGTGCGCCACTCGGGCCAGCGGGGACGAAGCGACCGCTCAGGGCATCGAGCAAACCGCGCATTTCCGCCGGGCCGCAGGCGTCCAGCCTTGGCGCGACCACCTCGAGCAGGTTGTCGAGGATGGCTTGTACCTCAATCCAGCCTGCCCCCTGTAGGAGCAAGCTTGCTCGCGATGGAGTGTCAGTCGACACCAATGTGGCTGACACAACATCGCGAGCAAGCTCGCTCCTACAAGGGCCAGGTTTGGTTTGGGAGGGAGCATCCACTGCCTGCGAGATCAGTTGTGTGGCGAACAGCTCGAGGCGTTCGCGGGTATCGCCAGTGGTGCGCCAGAGTTCATGGCTGATCGACAACAAGGCATTCGGTCGAGGCCCGGTCCACGGCTCGGCCAATGCACAATCGAGCGGATCGAACCCCAGCTCGAAAGCCTTGGCCAACGCCCGCAGCAGACTCGACTGCGCCCCACGGCCATCGCCCCGTGGAATGCGCAACAGCGCGAGCAAAGTGTCAATGCGCAAGCGCCCGGTGGGCGATTCGCCGAACACATGCAGGCCGTCGCGGATCTGCGACTCTTTCAAGTCGCACAGGTAAGTGTCCAGACGCGGCAACCAGATCGCTGCGTCAGCATCGCTGTCGAGTTGCTCGTCCAGTTGCAGTTCACGGTCGATGTGCGTATCGCGCACCAGTTGCAGGATGTCGCGCTGCAACTCTCGGGCGCGGCGCGGATCGAGCAGCTGCGCTTCGTAATACTCGTCTGCCAACAGTTCGAGGTTGCGCAGCGGGCCGTAGGTTTCGGCACGGGTCAGCGGTGGCATCAAGTGATCGATGATGACCGCCTGGGTGCGCCGCTTGGCCTGGGCGCCCTCGCCCGGGTCGTTAACGATGAATGGATAGATGTTCGGCAGCGGCCCGAGCAAAGCATCTGGCCAGCAATGTTCCGACAGCCCGACGCCCTTGCCCGGCAGCCATTCGAGGTTGCCGTGTTTGCCGACGTGGATCACGCCGTGGGCGCCATAGGTGTTGCGCAGCCAGAAATAAAACGCCAGGTAACCGTGGGGCGGTACCAGGTCCGGGTCGTGATACACCGCGCTCGGGTCGACCTGATAACCCCGGGCCGGTTGAATGCCGACGAAGGTCAGGCCGAAGCGCAGGCCGGCGATCATCATCCGCCCGCTGCGACACATCGGGTCGTTTTCCGGCGCACCCCAACGCTCGAGCACCGCCGCGCGGTTGGCTTCGGGCAGTGTGTTGAACATCGACAGGTAGTCGTCCATGGCCAGGCTTTGTTGGCATGGACGCTGGTCGATCGTGTCGACGTCGTTGCTGACTCCGCCCAGCAACTGCTGGATCAGCGCCGTACCGCTGTCCGGCAACTCAGCCGGCAATGGATAACCATCGGCATACAGTGCCTGCAGGATATTCAGCGCGGCCGCCGGAGTGTCGAGGCCGACGCCATTACCGATGCGACCGTCGCGGGTCGGGTAATTGGCGAGAATCAAGGCAATGCGTTTATCCGCATTGGACACCCTCGCCAGATCGACCCAGCGCCGCGCCAGTTCGGCAACGAAGTCCATGCGTTCCGGCTGCGGCCGGTAGCAGACCACATCCGACTGGCTGCGCTCACTGCGCCACGCCAGGTCCTTGAAGCTGATTGGGCGGCTGATGATGCGCCCGTCCAGTTCCGGCAAGGCGATGTGCATCGCCAGGTCGCGAGGACCAAGCCCCTGTTCACTGGCGCGCCAACCCGGTTCGTTGTCCTGGGCGCAAATCGCCTGGATCACCGGAATATTGCGGCGAAACGGGCGCAGATGGGGTGCTTCCGGGCTGGATTGGGCGAAGCCGGTGGTATTCAGAATCACCGAGACGTTGGCCTCGTCGAGCCAGTCCTCGACCACGCCAAGGCAGCCGGGCTCTTTCAGGCTCGCCAGCGCGATCGGCAACGGATTCAACCCCGCTGCCTGCAAACGCTGGCAAAAAACATCAATGAAAGCGGTGTTCGCCGCCTGCAAATGCGAGCGGTAAAACAGCACCGCCGCCACGGGTTGATCGGCGTACCAGTCGGCCTGCCAGTCGCGCAGTGCGGCAGAATGTTTGTGCGGATGGTAAATCGCTGTGCGTGGCAGGGTTTGCGGTTCGCCCCAGGTGTAATCACGTGCCAGCCAGCGATTGGCCAGACAGCGGAAGAAGTCCAGGGCGTTACCCATGCCACCCTGACGCAGAAATTGCCAGAGCCGGTCGCGATCCTCGACGCCGACGGTGCTCAGGTCGCTGAGCTCCGGGTCCGGGCGATCATCGCCCGGTACCAGAATGACCTGCACACCGCGCTGCGACAGCTCGACCAGGCGCTCGATGCCATACCGCCAATAGGCGATGCCGCCGTGCAGTGAAATCAGGATCACCTTGGCGTGACGCAGCACTTCGTCGACGTACAAATCGACCGAGGCATGGTTCTGCACCTGCATCGGGTTGGCCAGGCGCACGCCCGGATAATCGTCGGGCAACTGCTGCGCCGCTTCGGCGAGCAGCGCCAGGCTGGAATCGCCGCTGCACAGGACCACCAGCTCGGCGGGGGTTTGTCCAAGGTCGGCGATGTTGTCATCCGACACGAAACCGCCGGGCTGGGTCCTGAGCAGGTGCATGGCTTACACGCTGAGCGCGGCGCGCAGTTGCGCTTCGAGAACAGTAGCGTCGAGCTCCTGGCCGATCAGCACCAGGCGGGTGATGCGCGCTTCTTCAGCACCCCACTGGCGGTCGAAGTGCTTGTCGAAACGCGTGCCCACGCCCTGGATCAGCAGGCGCATCGGCTTGTTCGGCACGGCGGCGAAGCCTTTGACGCGCAGGATGCCGTGCTGGACCACCAGTTGGGTCAGCGCGTCCATCAGCAGGCTTTCGTCGGCTTGCGGCAGTTCGATGGAAATCGAATCGAAGGCGTCGTGATCGTGGTCATCATGATCGTCGTCGCCATCGTGGTGATGGTCGTGGTGGCTGTGACGGCTGTCGATGTGTTCTTCGGAGCCGGCACCGAGGCCGATCAGCACGTCCAGCGGCAAGCGACCGCTGCTGGCTTCGACGATTTTCACCGCTGGCGGCAACTCTTCGGCGACTTCCAGGCGCACGCGGGCGAGGTCTGCCGGGGCGATCAGGTCAGTTTTGTTGAGGATCACCAGGTCGGCGCTGGCCAGTTGGTCAGCGAACAGTTCGTGCAGCGGCGATTCGTGGTCCAGGTTCGGGTCGAGTTTGCGCTGGGCGTCGACCTGGTCCGGGAACGCGGCAAAGGTGCCGGCGGCCACGGCCGGGCTGTCGACCACAGTGATGACCGCGTCAACGGTGCAGGCGCTGCGGATTTCCGGCCACTGGAAGGCTTGCACCAGCGGCTTTGGCAGGGCCAGGCCGGAGGTTTCGATGAGGATGTGGTCGAGATCGCCGCGACGGGCCACCAGTTCGCGCATCACCGGGAAGAATTCTTCCTGGACGGTGCAGCACAGGCAGCCGTTGGCCAGCTCATAGACACGGCCGCTGGCTTCTTCTTCGGTGCAACCGATCGAGCACTGCTTGAGGATTTCGCCATCAATGCCCAATTCACCGAACTCGTTGACGATCACCGCGATGCGGCGACCCTGGGCGTTGTCGAGCATGTGCCGTAGCAGCGTGGTTTTGCCCGAGCCGAGAAAGCCGGTAACGATGGTGACAGGGAGTTTGGCCAGTGTTTTCATCGGATGCCCTATGGCTAAGGTGGCGGGCATACGGGACGACAACCGGCAACGCGCATGCGGTTGCCTGAAGAGTTCGCCACCGGATCACCCCGCCCGGTTGAAAGTGAGAATCTGTGTCGAGGCAGGTCTCCTGGCTGACGGTGTGCCGGCCTTGAGCCTGGCATTCGCTGCGCCTTCCCGCCGGTCTCATGGATTGAGCCTGCAGTGGCGTGGCAACGAACATCACCGTTCACAGTTGCGGGGGCAGCCGCGGCATCGACCGCGTTCCCTTCTTAGCTTCGACAAACGCCGAAGAACCTCGAAAGCGCAAGGCTACGCATGGTATTGGGGCGGGTCAATGTTCACGTGACTTCTGCGGTGTGCCCTTCGCGAGCAAGCCCGCTCCCACATTTGATCGGGTTCTTTCAGGGGAAAAGGGTCAAGTGTGGGAGCGGGCTTGCTCGCGAAGAACGCAACTCGGTTTCCAGTTGAGAACCCCTGCCAATTGACGCCCAACCCCCGCCCATGCTCTCCTACACACCTTGTTACGGGTGCCCTTCACAGGGTGAAACGGGAAACCGGTGAATCATGTGCTTTACTTCTAAGCCATGTCAGTCCGGTGCTGCCCCCGCAACGGTAAGCGAGCGAAGCATCAGATCCACTGTGCCATCACGGCATGGGAAGGTGATGCTTGCAGGATCAGGCGATGCCTGCCCCCTCGTGAGCCCGGAGACCGGCCCGCAACACAAAAGTGACCAGAACGGTCACTGAAACAACAAACCCGCGGTGGGCGGGCGCTGTTTGAAACGCTGCGCGCCTGGCCGTGCAGGTTTTTGCATGCGCTCTCATTCCCCGCTGACAGACCAGAGGGAAACGCCATGTCGATCATCAGCAGCACCGGCCACACTACAACCAGCACCACTTCTACCCTGGCTCAACGCCTGACCGCCGCCGTCTGCGCGTCGATCCTCGGCGCGTGCCTGGTGTATTTCGCCGGCTTCTCGCACATCGAAGCGGTGCACAACGCCGCCCACGATACCCGTCACAGCTCCGCGTTCCCGTGCCATTGAGACCTGCCAATATGATCAAGCGTATTGCGCAAACAGCAGGTTTCACCGGGCTGCTGGCCGCCCTGTTGCTGACCCTGCTGCAAAGTTTCTGGGTCGCTCCCCTGATTCTGCAAGCCGAAACCTACGAAAAAGCCGAACCGGCCGCTGTTGAAATGCATGAACATGCCGACGGTGCGATGGCTGCCCACACTCATGATGCCGAAGCCTGGGAGCCGGAAGACGGCTGGCAACGCGTACTATCTACCACCGGCGGTAACCTGGTGGTGGCTGTCGGTTTCGCCCTGATGCTGGCCGGCCTGTACACCTTGCGCGCGCCGACCAGAACCTCCCAGGGCCCGCTCTGGGGCCTGGCCGGTTATGCGACATTCGTGCTCGCGCCAACCCTCGGCCTGCCACCTGAATTGCCCGGCACTGCCGCAGCCGACCTGGCGCAACGGCAACTGTGGTGGATCGGTACCGCCGCCTCCACCGCCGTCGGTATCGCCCTGATCGTATTCAGCCGTCACTGGCTGATGAAAGTCCTCGGCGCGGCCATCCTCGCCGTTCCCCATGTGATTGGCGCACCGCAACCGGAAGTGCATTCGATGCTCGCTCCCGAGGCGCTGGAAACACAATTCAAAATCGCTTCGCAACTGACCAACATGGCGTTCTGGCTGGCCCTGGGCCTGATCAGCGCCTGGTTGTTCCGTCGCAAAAGCGATGGCCAATACCGCGCATGACGGATGTCAGCACAGCGCCGACCCTGGTGGTCGGCCTGGGCTGCCAGCGGGGCTGCCCTGTCAGCACGTTGCGGGCGCTGCTCGACCAGGCGTTGGCGGCGCATCAAATCCCGTTGCATGAAATCAAGGCCCTGGCCAGCATCGACCAGAAACGCGACGAACCGGCACTGATCGAGTTGGCGACGCAACTTGGCCTGGAATTGATGTACTTCAGCAGCGAACAACTGGCCGTTTATGAGGCGCAACTCAGTCATCAATCGCAAATAGCGTTTGAGCGCACCGGTTGCTACGGCGTGGCGGAAAGCGCCGCACTGGCCCTGGCAGAACAACTGGCTCAGGCCCCGGCAAAACTACTGATTCCACGACAAAAATATGCCCAGGCAACACTGGCATTGGCCGGCGCCGCCTGAAATCCCCGATAATCCCCGCCATCGATCATGAACATTCTTCATCTGAAGCCCTGTTCAGCCCCTTTTTTCCCCACAGGAACCGACGATGACCGTCTACTTTATTGGCGCAGGTCCCGGCGACCCCGAACTGATTACCGTCAAGGGCCAGCGTCTGATTCGCAGCTGCCCGGTGATCATTTATGCCGGCTCCCTGGTGCCTGCCGCCGTACTGGAAGGTCATTGTGCCGAACAGGTGGTCAACAGCGCCGAACTGCACCTGGAACAGATCATCGACCTGATCAGGACCGCCCACGCCAAGGGTCAGGATGTTGC
Organism: Pseudomonas sp. WT-JTC; assembly: GCF_056711565.1. Classification (NCBI taxonomy): domain Bacteria; kingdom Pseudomonadati; phylum Pseudomonadota; class Gammaproteobacteria; order Pseudomonadales; family Pseudomonadaceae; genus Pseudomonas; species Pseudomonas sp. WT-JTC. Next base: position 2,889,206 of record NZ_CM160042.1, on the reverse strand, counting down.
CCGGGTGCATTCCGGCGATCCGAGCCTGTATGGCGCCATTGGCGAGCAGATTCGCTATCTGCGTGAGCTGGGCATTGCGTTCGAAATCGTACCCGGCGTGACGGCCACAGCCGCTTGTGCAGCGCTTTTGGGCGCAGAACTGACACTGCCGGATATTTCACAGAGTGTGATCCTGACGCGCTACGCCGACAAAACCGCCATGCCACCCGGAGAGGAGTTCTCCAGCCTGGCGCAGCACGGCGCAACCATGGCGATTCATTTGGGGGTCAGTCACCTGCCGAAGATCGTTGAGGAACTGCTGCCGCATTACGGCGCCGATTGCCCGATTGCGGTGGTGCACCGCGCGAGCTGGCCGGATCAGGATTGGGTGGTCGGGACGCTTGAGGATATTGCCGGGAAGGTTCAAGCCAAGGGCTTTCGCCGTACGGCGTTGATTCTGGTGGGTCGGGTGCTGGGCAGTGACCACTTCAGCGAGTCATCGCTGTATCGCGCGGGGCATGCGCATCTCTATCGCCCATAAGCCCTCTTCGCGAGCAAGCCCGCTCCCACAGGGGAATGCATTGCAAATGTGGGAGCGGCGGTGCGGCGATCCGACTTGCTCGCGAAGGCGTCAGTGAGTTCAACCCATAAAAAAACGGCGCTCACGGGGCGCCGTTTTTTATGCCGCAGCGAACACCTTAGTAGTAGGCGTTTTCTTTCTGCGTGTGGTCGGTCACGTCGCGAACGCCTTTGAGCTCGGGAATACGCTCGAGCAAGGTACGCTCGATACCTTCCTTCAGCGTCACGTCGGCCTGGCCACAGCCCTGGCAACCACCGCCGAACTGCAGGACGGCGATGCCGTCTTCGACCACGTCGATCAGGCTGACCTGACCGCCGTGGCTGGCCAGCCCCGGGTTGATCTCGGTTTGCAGGTAGTAGTTGATGCGCTCGTTCACCGGGCTGTCGGCGTTGACCATCGGTACCTTGGCGTTTGGCGCCTTGATGGTCAGCTGACCGCCCATGCGGTCGGTGGCGTAGTCGACAACGGCATCGTCCAGGAAAGCTTCGCTGAAGTGGTCGATGTACGCGGTGAAGCTTTTCAGCCCCAGCGCGGTGTCTTCGGGTTTTTCTTCGCCCGGCTTGCAGTAGGCAATGCAGGTTTCGGCGTACTGGGTGCCAGGCTGGGTGATGAAGACGCGGATGCCGATGCCCGGGGTGTTCTGCTTGGAGAGCAGATCAGCCAGATAATCGTGGGCGGCGTCAGTGATGGTAATAGCGGTCATGGAAACTCCTCGCAGGCTTGGGCGCAGTTTACGCCAATCAACGCGCCGGACAAAGTCCTAGTATTTTTGTCGGGAAAGATTCCGACAATTCCCCTTGTGGGAGCGGGCTTGCTCGCGAAGACGTCGTGTCAGGCAACCGCGATGGCGACTGATACAACGCTTTCGCGAGCAAGCCCGCTCCCACAGGGGCTCAAGTGGTGTTTCAGAGGTTCTCGTAGCGGTTCATGTCCAGCACGCCCTCTTCCACCGGATCGGTTTCATGGATGTAGCGGCTCATATCGTGGAAATAAGACCAGAATTGCGGATGACTGCGGCGTATCCCCCAGCGTTCGACGATTTTCTCGAAGCTGTCGGTATCCCTGGCGTTCTCCATCGCATCCACAAACGCCGGCACTTGCCCGGCCGGGATGTTGAACATGAAGTTCGGGTAGCTGCTGAGCACGCCCGGGAAAATCGTCAGGGTGTCGAGCCCAGGCTGATAGCGCAGCGATTCGCCGAGCAGGAACGCGACGTTACTGTGGGCACGATTGCGCAGCAGGCTGTAGACCTCGCGTTTGCCGCTACGGGTCTCGATCCGCAGCAGGGTCGCTTCCGGCAATTGATCGATGACTTTGAGTCCCGCCGCCGGGCGCGAAGCCAGGCGGCTCAACGCCTGTTCGGCACTTTGCAGGTCCGGATCGATATTCGGCCGCGAGCAGTAGGCGCCATCGCAGCGGTTGATCGGGTCGGGCCTGGCATTGAGATCGCCATAACGGGCCAGCAATTGTTGGGCGAAATCCCGCTTTGGATCCCGCGGATCAAGCTTCAGTGCAGTCGGCTTGTCATCGTCGATGGACTCGTAGTCCAGCCACATCTTGAATTTGCCACTGTTCTGATACCAGTCATCGAGGTAGCCATCCCGGGAATCGGCGGGCATCAGGCGCAGGAAGTTTTGCTCGGCACCGTTGCGGATCAAGTCGAAATACAGGCGCGTCTGGGCCTGGTGGGAGACGTTGCCGAACACATCGAAGTTCACTGCCAGTTGATAGTAGGTGCGCTCCAGCAGCGGATAGTCGAACAGCCACATCGTTTGCGGCACCTCGCCGATCAGGCCCTTGGTCACCGAAGCACTGTCGAAATGGCGGAAGATACTCAGCAACGCATTGTCGTTGCCGGCCCACAGGGTCGACCAGCTCGGCGCAGGCTGGTCGGCGTAGCTGTCCCGGCGCAAGGCTTCGTATTCATTGCGTTTGTCGCGGTAGTCGTGCCACAGGCTGAGGACGCTGCCGACATCGTCGTTCTGCCCCGGCATGGCCAGCAGCGGCGTAGCCTGCCCGCGATAGTTCGGATCAGTGACATAGAGGTCGTGCTCGGGTGCCTGGAACAACGCCCAGAAATTATCGCGGATCACGTCGGTGGCGATCTGGCCACGACACACTGGCCCACGGATAAACGTGCGCACAAAGTACTCGGCGTTATCGAGCATGAACTGGTAGCGCGCCTGGGCCGGAATCGCTTCGAAGGTGGCAAACGGGTTGGCCCGGCTCTGCGGCCCATAGCCCGGCAATGCGTCGACCTGCCAGTTGCCGCTGTAGAACAGGCTCTTGACCCGCGCCAGCTTCGCCGCATTCAGGGGGTAGGTGATGTGGGTCTTGTGCACGATCACGCCCTGCACCGGCCACAAGCGGTAGTAAAACTGCGTGCCCGGATCATCGTTCGGGCGACGGGTGTTGATCAGGTCGATCGGCTGGCCGGTCGGGGTGCGCGAACGTACCCACTGGAAGAAATGCCCGGGCTCGCCATCCTTGAAATAGAGATGGGCGAGGAACCAGTGCTCGTACAGCCAGCGCCCCACCAGACTTTCCCGGGCGCCCGGCGAATTGAGCAGGTTTTCCCACTGGACCACTTGCCGGGCTTCCGTTGCGCTGGGGGCAAGGTCCTGCCGGTCGATGGGCGCGCCCGCCGCCAACCAGCGTTGCAGTGTCTGGTACTGCTGGTCGGTCAGGCCGGTCACTGCCAGCGGCATGCCCTCCTTCGGATGCTTGGCGGTGTAGCCGTCGAACTCCGCGGGCATGGCACACATGTTTTCCCGGTTCAGGCCCAGGACGATGTCTTCCGGCAGCTTCGCGTTGGGTTGCAACGGGGTTTTGTGGCCCAGTTCCAGCATCCGCGCCATCAATGCGGCCTGGCTGCCCTGGGCATCGAGTACCGAATAGAAGCCTTTTTGCTGCCAGGCCTGTTTGCCTGAGGCGTCATAGAACAGCCGGGTCGGTGCAACCGCCTGGCGGCGGTCCCCGTCGTAGACCGGGACTTTCGTCGCGCCACGCGCCGCGCCCTCGCCGCTGCCCAGGTTGAGCTGACAGGCGGCGTCGTTGCAGGCGTGGCAGGCCACGCACTTTTCAGTGAAGATCGGTTGAATATCGCGGCTGTAGGAAATGGCAGAGGAAATCGCCGGACTTTGCGCCACGGCGCCCCAGCTTAAAAACAACAGCAATGTGCCGATGACGAAGCGATACGACATGTCCCTGGTCCCGAATCCTGAAAAACGCCGCGATTCTACCGGTCTGTCACCCCTGCCAACATGAACGATATTCATGCAAAACCGAGTCATGCTCTAAAAGCGCACAGGTTTGCTATCATCCCGGCCCTTCGTCATGGTCTTACCGAGTAGTCCAAATGTCCGATCGCAGCGTTCGCCTTCAAGCTCTCAAGCACGCCCTCAAAGAGCGCATCCTGATTCTCGATGGCGGTATGGGCACGATGATCCAGAGCTACAAGCTCGAAGAACAGGATTACCGTGGCAAACGCTTTGCTGACTGGCCGAGCGATGTCAAAGGCAACAACGACTTGTTGGTGCTGACTCGCCCGGACGTGATTGGCGGCATTGAAAAAGCCTACCTGGACGCTGGCGCCGACATTCTGGAAACCAACACCTTCAACGCCACCCGGATTTCCATGGCCGATTACGGCATGGAAGAACTGGCCTACGAGTTGAACGTAGAAGGCGCTCGCCTTGCGCGCAAGGTCGCCGATGCGAAAACCCACGAGAACCCGGGCAAGCCGCGTTTCGTTGCCGGCGTACTCGGCCCGACCAGCCGCACCTGCTCGTTGTCCCCGGACGTGAACAACCCCGGCTACCGCAACGTGACCTTCGATGAGCTGGTGGAAAACTACACCGAGTCCACCAAGGGCCTGATCGAAGGCGGCGCCGACCTGATCCTGATCGAAACCATTTTCGACACCCTGAACGCCAAGGCCGCGATCTTCGCCGTCCAAGGCGTGTTCGAGGAACTGGGCGTCGAACTGCCGATCATGATTTCCGGCACCATCACCGACGCCTCGGGCCGCACCCTGTCCGGCCAGACCACCGAAGCGTTCTGGAACTCCGTGGCCCACGCCAAGCCGATTTCCGTCGGCCTGAACTGCGCCCTCGGCGCCCGTGAATTGCGCCCGTACCTCGAAGAGCTGTCGAACAAGGCCAATACCCACGTCTCCGCGCACCCGAACGCCGGCCTGCCGAACGAATTCGGTGAGTACGACGAGCTACCATCGGAAACCGCCAAGGTCATCGAAGAATTCGCCCAAAGCGGCTTCCTCAACATCGTCGGCGGCTGCTGCGGCACCACGCCGGGCCACATCGAAGCCATCGCCAAGGCCGTGGCCGGTTATGCGCCGCGCGAAATTCCGGACATTCCCAAGGCTTGCCGCCTCTCTGGCCTGGAACCCTTCACCATCGATCGCAGCTCGCTGTTCGTCAACGTTGGCGAACGCACCAACATCACCGGTTCCGCCAAGTTCGCCCGCCTGATCCGCGAAGACAACTACACCGAAGCCCTGGAAGTCGCCCTGCAGCAGGTCGAAGCCGGCGCCCAGGTAATCGACATCAACATGGACGAAGGGATGCTCGATTCGAAGAAGGCCATGGTGACCTTCCTCAATCTGATTGCCGGCGAACCGGACATCTCCCGCGTACCGATCATGATCGACTCCTCGAAGTGGGAAGTGATCGAAGCCGGCCTCAAGTGCATCCAGGGCAAGGGCATCGTCAACTCGATCAGCATGAAAGAAGGCGTCGAGCAGTTCATTCACCATGCCAAACTGTGCAAGCGCTATGGTGCCGCAGTGGTGGTGATGGCCTTCGACGAAGCCGGCCAGGCCGACACCGAAGCGCGCAAGAAAGAAATCTGCAAGCGCTCCTACGACATTCTGGTCAACGAAGTGGACTTCCCGCCGGAAGACATCATCTTCGACCCGAACATCTTCGCCGTGGCCACCGGTATCGAAGAGCACAACAACTACGCCGTCGATTTCATCAACGCCTGTGCCTACATCCGTGACGAGCTGCCGTATGCGCTGACCTCCGGTGGCGTGTCCAACGTGTCGTTCTCGTTCCGCGGCAACAACCCGGTGCGCGAGGCGATCCACTCGGTGTTCCTGCTGTACGCGATCCGCGCCGGGCTGACCATGGGCATCGTCAACGCCGGCCAGCTGGAGATCTACGACCAGATCCCGGTGGAACTGCGCGACGCCGTCGAAGACGTGATCCTCAACCGCACCCCGGAAGGCACCGACGCCCTCCTCGCCATCGCCGACAAGTACAAGGGTGACGGCAGCGTCAAAGAAGCCGAGACCGAAGAGTGGCGCAACTGGGACGTCAACAAGCGTCTGGAGCATGCGCTGGTCAAGGGCATCACCACCCACATCGTTGAAGACACCGAAGAATCGCGCCTGTCCTTCAACCGCCCGATCGAAGTGATCGAAGGCCCGTTGATGGCCGGCATGAACATCGTCGGCGACCTGTTCGGCGCCGGTAAAATGTTCCTGCCGCAGGTGGTCAAGTCCGCCCGCGTGATGAAGCAGGCCGTGGCGCACCTGATCCCGTTCATCGAACTGGAAAAGGGCGACAAGCCGGAGGCCAAGGGCAAGATCCTGATGGCCACCGTAAAAGGCGACGTGCACGACATCGGCAAGAACATCGTTGGCGTGGTGCTGGGCTGCAACGGCTATGACATCGTCGACCTCGGCGTGATGGTCCCGGCGGAGAAAATCCTCCAGGTGGCCAAAGAACAGAAGTGCGACATCATCGGCCTGTCCGGCCTGATCACGCCGTCGCTGGATGAGATGGTCCATGTCGCCCGCGAAATGCAGCGTCAGGACTTCCACCTGCCGTTGATGATCGGTGGCGCCACTACCTCCAAGGCGCACACGGCGGTGAAGATCGAGCCGAAGTACAGCAACGATGCGGTGATCTACGTCACCGACGCCTCCCGCGCCGTGGGCGTGGCGACGCAGTTGCTGTCCAAGGAGCTCAAGGCCGGTTTCGTCGAGAAAACCCGCCTGGATTACATCGAGGTTCGCGAGCGTACGTCCAACCGCAGTGCCCGCACCGAACGCCTGAGCTATGGCGCGGCCATCGCCAAGAAGCCGCAATTCGACTGGGCGTCCTACACGCCGGTCAAACCGACGTTCACCGGCTCGCGGGTGCTGGACAACATCGACCTCGACGTCCTGGCCGAATACATCGACTGGACACCGTTCTTCATCTCCTGGGACCTGGCCGGCAAGTTCCCGCGCATCCTCCAGGACGAAGTGGTCGGTGAAGCCGCTACCTCGCTGTACAACGATGCAAGGGAAATGCTGCGCAAATTGATCGATGAAAAGCTGATCAGCGCACGCGCGGTGTTCGGCTTCTGGCCGGCCAATCAGGTGCATGACGACGACATCGAGCTCTATGGCGATGACGGCAAGCCAATGGCCAAGCTGCATCACCTGCGCCAGCAGATCATCAAGACCGACGGCAAGCCGAACTTCTCCCTGGCCGACTTCGTCGCGCCCAAAGACAGTGAAGTGACCGACTACGTGGGTGGTTTCATCACCACCGCCGGCATCGGCGCCGAAGAAGTGGCCAAGGCTTACCAGGACGCTGGCGACGATTACAACTCGATCATGGTCAAGGCCCTGGCCGACCGCCTGGCCGAGGCATGCGCCGAGTGGCTGCACCAGCAAGTGCGTAAAGAACACTGGGGCTACGCCAAGGATGAAGTGCTCGATAACGAGGCGCTGATCAAGGAGCAGTACACCGGCATCCGTCCGGCACCGGGTTACCCGGCCTGCCCGGATCACACCGAGAAAGCCCAGTTGTTTGCCCTGCTCGATCCAGAGGCCCAGGAAATGCGCGCAGGCCGCAGTGGTGTATTCCTCACCGAGCACTACGCCATGTTCCCGGCGGCGGCAGTCAGCGGCTGGTACTTCGCTCACCCGCAGGCGCAATACTTTGCCGTGGGCAAGATCGACAAGGACCAGGTGCAAAGCTACACCTCGCGTAAAGGCCAGGAGTTGAGCGTGACCGAACGCTGGCTGGCGCCGAACCTGGGTTACGACAACTGAGAACCTGACAGGAAACAACCCCGGCGCCGGGAAGACCGGCGCCGGGGGTTACCAACCGTGATGTTTCACGCCCGCGGCAGATCCCCCGATGTGCCCGACTGCCCTGCCCCGCTGGCAGACAGGCCCATTTCCTCGACTTCCTTGCGAGACAGCTCGATCATCTTGCTGTTGCGTGCGGCTGCAAGTTCGAATAACTGATTCATCAATGCCGCTTCGTCGGCGTCATCCACCTCCTCGGAAACGTCCGCCTCGTCGAGTTGCCTGAACTCTTGCGGGTATTTTTCCTTGAGGTAGTCCACCCAGTAATCGCGCTGGATGAGGTCTTCGAAAAAAACATCACTCTGTTCGGCATGGCTGACTTGCATACGCGCATCAGCCAGTTGTTGGGGTGTTACACCCGAGGCATACGTCATGTGCCTGGGCTGACCGGGCAACTCAAGACCATCGTCCCACCCTCCCGTCAAACCGATTCGATAGCCCAGGCGCACCTCTGCCTGATCCTGACCGCCATGGGTGGCAGCTTTGGTCGCCAGATCGTCGACCTTGTCCAACCGGAACAGTTGTCTGGACAATTTCAACAGCGCTACACCTTTGGCCGCCGGACGCCCGACCGGAATATCCAGCAAGGCATTGTGGGTGAACACTTTGCTCTCCAGGCCACTGAAAGTCAGGATTCGACCATCGACACAGGTGCCATGGGTACTGGAGCTGGCGAACAGGACTTCCCGCAGCTCACTGTTGCTGGCGGCGGCCTCCAGCACCGTCCACACCCGTCGGGTCAGGTCCGCTTTGGCCACCCTGAACTCCTGCGTATCCTGCAAGCGCGACAGTAAATGGAAGAACGCAGCATTGTCCGGCTCCGCGGCGAGCTGGTTCCAGATTCGCGTTTTTCTGCCCGATTCTTCGGGGGAGGCATCGGTCAGCCACGCTGCTTCTTGTGCAGAATCAAGCGCCATATCGGAGAGATCTTCATCTGATTCGGCGCTCTCACTTTCGCTGTCATCGCTGGGTTCAGCCATCATATCGTCAAGTTCTGGGCGCGAGATCCCCAGCACAGAGTCGCGCCTGCCGGTTTCGCGGTATTCGCGCAGGAGTTCAAGACTCTCATGCGACAGGTTGTGGTTGTCACTCAGGTCGGTACCGGCCATCAAAGCTTCGTGACTGTTATCCAGGGCCTCTGGCGCAATCGTTGTGATGTCGTTACCACTCAGGTTCAAGATTCTGAGATGGCGGGCTTGCAGCACACCCTCCGGGAAGGCGGTCAGATCGTTGCGACGCAGATCGAGTGTCTCGAGTCGCTCAAAATGACTGACATCGAAAGTCTCCAGATCGTTGTAACCCAGATCCAGCCATTGCAAACGCTCCAGGCGGCTCAACGAGGTATAAAGGTGCTCGGTGTCGCTCAACCGGTTAGTAGAAAGTTCCAGCCGTTCAAGCTGACTCATGGACTGGATCGGCTCAGGCAAGTACTGCAGTTTATTGCCGTTAAGCTCCAGTGTTTTCACTTTTGCAAAGGCTCTGAAGAAGCCATTGGAGCCTTGTGCGGTAAGCCTTACTCCGGTCAGGTTCAAGGTATCCACATGAGAAAATTCTGCCGGCAGCTCAGGCAGATCACCCAGTTGCAGACCATTGAAATTCAGCTTCGAACCTGTCACTGCACCAGTGTCGGTCAGCCCTTCGCGCCAGCATTCCATGATTCGCAAGGCAGCCGCCTGGCGGCTTTCGGACGACACTATCCAGCCATCACCGTGTGACTCCCGCGTAAACAGCCATCCATTCACCCGGCGCGTCAGTGCTTCGAACGTCTGGTCCCATCCGTCAAACCGCTCGCCGATCTGCACGTCGGTTGCCCCGTTCTCGCGCATCTGTTCGATCACTCGCAAGGCATCATCATCGGCCAGAGTCGGTTTCAACCGTTGCAGGCGCCTGGCGAAATGCACGCTGCCCTCGCCCATTGGGACAGGCGGCAGAGGCAACAAATGACGACTGATCGAATAGCTGCTCTCCTTCGGCGGGAAGGTCGGCGGCACTTGTTCCCGGGAGAATCTCTCCAATGAACCGGCCTCCAGCCCTTCGGCGGATTCGATCCGCTGCCAGGCGCCTTTCAGAGCCGTCACGGCTTGCGGGTTCAACGGCGTGCCGGTCAAATCGATTTTCAGCAGCACCTCATCCGGCAGTGTTGCCGGCAGCGAGGAAACCTTGCTGTCACGCAAATCCATCCAGATCAGCTGCGGCAGATCCTGTGCCCCAACGGGCCACTCATGCAGCTGCGTCGCTCGCAGATTCAGGGCCTTGAGCGAAGTCATTGCACTTACATCCAGTGAGTCCAGCGGGTTGCCGCTCAAGTCCAGGGATTCCAGAGCGCCCATACCCTCGAACGCTTGCTGAACTGCCGGGCCGACGACTATCCGGTTGCCGGAGAGATCCAGACGGATCAACTTCGCAAGGTCCTCTGCTGCAACCGGTACATCGGTCAAACCATTGCCACTGAGGTCGAGATTTTCAAGTTCGGAGAATCCTCTGACAAAGCCTCGAAATTGTTCAACGGGCACGCGCGCCGCCCTCAGATTCAATGTCCGCACATGGGGGAAAGCACCCGCGGGCAACTCCGGAAGCTCACTGACGTCCAGATTCGTCAACTCAAGCACCCTGGCATCGACATTCAAGCCGTACCGCTTGAACACTCCGTTTCGCCAGCAGGACTTGATAAACCCGGCCGTCCGCGAGCGCCCCACAAACTGATTCATATCCAGTAGCGCACGGTTGATCCAGTCATTCAATTGCCGCTCCAGTGCATTGAATTCCTCGCTCATGGCTTCAACCGCCTTGAACCTTGGCTCGGCCCCCAACCATTGCTGAAGGAAACCGTTGAACACCGCCCCAGAAGAAGCGTTCCCCCTCAACACGTCCAAACGGGTAAGTTCACCCTTGCAGTAGTCGCTGACCATTTCCTCCTGATCAACCAGATGTTCCGGGTGATTCTTGACGTACTCATACGCGAGCTTGAAGTTTTCGCGCGGGAACAGCGACCAGTCCAGCGACAACCCGGACCAGAGCTTTTCATGCCCCTCGAAGATGCCGTCGGGTAGCCTGCTGATGCTTGTACCTTTGAGGTTCAGGCGTTCAAGGCGGGGCAGCTCAAGAACTCCGGCCGGCCATTGGTTCAACGAAGGGGCAACGACCTCCAGTGTGCGCAGATTGCGCATCTGACTGACATCCAGGTTCATCGGCGCGAACCCCGAAGAATAAATACTCAGTTCCTCGAGCAATGTCAGGGAACTCAATTCTGATGTCAGATCTGCTGCCACGGAAGCGGATGAGTACAGCTCCAGAGCGGTGAGCTCACTCATTCCGCGCAATGCTTTCGGCACCTTGGTGAACTCACTGCTCGTTGCATTTATTCGTAGCCTTTTCAGCCCGGGAAAATTCGCCAGCAGTGCATCGGCATTGGCGTCAGTGATGCACCTCCCTCGAACGCTCAGTTCACGCACGTGTGAAAAGTCCGCAGTCAGAGAGGGAAGCGGATCATCGCAGACCAACTCCAGTGAATTTGAATGGGGAAGCTCTTCGGCCAACGGTGAGTTGCGCCAGCATTGCTTGATGTTGCGCGCGACCGAGGTCTTGCCCCCCTGCATGTACTGCAAAAAAGGATTCGCTGCGGGCTCACCCACCCATTCATCGAGCGTGGTCTGAAGTTCATCCCACTCACACATACGCGCCTGCAACAGATCATAAATCTGTGCATCGGTTTTCCCCGTCCGCAACTGCCTCAGGATAAAACCGTTGGCTTGCTGATTGGACAGCCCCGGATAAAGGTCCTGTACGCGCGTCAACAGAGAAGGATTGACGCCTTGCCCGCGTCCGCTGGCGTAGTAGCCCACGGTGCGCTCTGTTACACGTACGGGTGGTTTGAACCTTCTGTTGCTGCCGAAACGCTTTTGCAGCAATTGCGCCAACTCCATTCGATGTTTGCCGGCAGAATCGATAATCGCCATCTGCAGTTCGGCGCTCCGCCATACATGTGGAACGCCCAATGCCCGGCGGGACTCATCCGGCAAGGCGTGCATGATAGAGTCGAAAAAGCTGGCGCCGGGACCAGGTACACGGTTGAGTGCCATTCCCCGTTCATCAAACGCTTGAAAGGCCGGCCCCTGCTTCACCACATACCTGCGTGTCGCGGCAGTCTCGCTGCCAATGCCATCGATCAGCGGCCCGCTGATGTGGCCGTCGCGGATTTCCAGGCGCACATCGCCGGACCAGCCCGGCAGTTTTTCCAGTGCCCGCAATGCGAGCCACTGGCTGTCAGTCGACACCATATTCTCCATATGCAGACCGGCGAAAGCCTGGCTTGTACGCCCTACCCGCGCATACCAACGGGCCTCCTCCAGCATTCTCAACGGAATTCGTCGAGTGGAATCCAGGCGCGCGAGCTCCTCTGCGCTGGCATCCAGCAGAACTCTTTTCGCAGCAGACTCACTGAGGCCAGGACAAGCGCGCTGTAACCGACCGATGGATTGTCGGTGAACTGTCTGTTTGATGACCGGAGCCCCCCCAGGATCGGCCTTGAACAGCCGTAGGGCATCAAGCAATTCAGGGGGCGGAGGCAAATGATCCATATGCATTTTGCGCAAGGCGTTGTCGTTGACGCCACTGACATCGGCAACCTTGAGCAGTTGCTCGTCGCTGAGCTCATCGGTGACATGGCCCATACGCCGCAACAGGGTCAGTCGGTCCCATCCAAGCGGACGTTCAAACGTATGGCGCCAGGCGCCATGCCCGTTGTGTTCAAGAATGGGTTGCCAGGCCTGCTCATCCGTCGGATGGTTGATTCGCCATTTTTTCAGCGACTCATCGTAGGTTGTCTCGTAGTGCTTGCCGTTCTGCCGCACGTAAGTCTTGCCTTCGGCCCGGTACTGTCCCAACGCGTCAGGAGCAGCGTCGCGCCCCAGCGCGACATCACTCTCATAACCACGAAGGTCTGGTTTCCACAATCGTGTATCGCCATTGGCCCGCTGGATCTGCTCCATCCCCTCGATCATGGGTTCGGGCTTCACTGCTGCCAGTTTGCCGACGCCTTTGCCCACCCCAGCCATCACTCCTATCAGTGCCAGGTTTTCCGCCACATCGATCAGATGCGCCTTCGCCGCGTTGCGATCGCCCTCACTCCACTCGATGACCCCTTCGAAGGACTCGTACAACAGTTGCCCGGCCATCACTGTGAGCATGACCTCGCCCAGAACCGGTACGAACATCGACACCAGGTTCAACCCCAGCATGCCGATTTCCAGCAGATGATTGAGCTTCTCGGCGCGTACTTTTGCATCGACATCCGCAGTAGGGACCGCATGGCTGCGCGCATCGGCAATGACCTTCGCGCGGTTTTGCTCATAGAGATATGTCCAGAGGTCGGTGTTGGGGGCCCAGATGCCGGCAGCCCCTTGGCGAACGACGCTGCGAGGGTCGAGATAGGGATCTTCCACCGGTTCCCGCTTGCCCTGGTGCTCTGGAGGCAGCTCTTTGATACGGGTAAAAGTCGATAAAGGCGGAATGAACTGGGTGACTTTCACCCAGCTGGACCGCAATGGGTCAGACGGCGAGTCCGCCGTTTTGCGGGTGAACTGACTGAAATAATAAGGCCGGTCGGCGTAGGCCACAAACTGGCTGAAAAAACGCTGGTGCGCCGTCGGTGTGGCGTCATCTGGCGATGATGCCCCCCGGGCCGTAAACTGCCGTTTGAATTCTTCCCTCATCTGCGAAGACGTGTAGCGCTTGAGCGGATGCTCCGGGTCGTGGGGAACGTAGACAATGAAATCATTGGTATAACGATATTTTTCACAGATGCCGAACACAACGCAGCCAGTCATCCGCCGCTTCATCAAACTCAGGTCACAAAACCAGACCTGCCTGTCGCCAAGCCACGGATGGACTTCGCCATCAATCACCTCCTGGATCATTGCGTAGTCTTGCGGTTCGATATCCTGTTTCAACAAGGCCAGCTCAGCGGCCGCCCTCATCGCCGTTTTTTGGCTGGCAATGAATTGTTCACGAAGTGTCGTTTCCTTCTGCACCTGCGCGGGGTGGAAAAAGCCGTTCATATGGGCTTGATACTGCGCGCCGATATCCAGCGTGCGACAAAGTGACAAAAACTGACTGGTCGTCATATTGACGCTGACAACTTCGAACGTAGCGGGCGTCGATGTTTCTACGACAAACCCGGAGCTGCGGTGAAATGCGCCCTCCTCACACTCGGATTCTTCGAAGTTATGCAGTGCGGCCTGCAACAACGTCAGCTTCATGACCTCGAACGTCGAGACCTCTATCTCAAGGGCGCCAATTTCCAGGGGACGCCGCAGGCACACCATTGTTTTGTTGACGTCTGCCTCAATACCGAACTGATCCTTCAGGGCTTTGGCGAGTATCGGTGCAGCGAAGGTATCGATGTCCTGCAGCAACGACATCGTCTTGTCCAATCGGGTCTGCGCGGTGAAGCTCGCGTTGAAACTGTCGGTCAAAACCTGCTGTTGATACGCGGAGGCCTGTTGATACCAGTCCGGTAGGCGCGCATTGGTGTTTTTCATCGAAGCACGCCTTTGCGGCGTGGCGTCAACCAACCAGTCGGGAGCCATCAGCTGAAGAAGTCGATGGTGAACACTGCTTTTTCCTGGAACAGGATTTTTATTGTTCAAGGTTTGGGTGTGAATATCCGTCTCGGTGGACGAAGTCGGGGAATGGCTGGACATACTGTCTCTCCTGACAAATGGAGCGACATGACAGCATTGCGGATGGCCGCTGCTGCGGTAGATAGTTATTGCGGTCGCGAGGATTGATTACCCGATGCTTCGACAGCTGGCTGCTCAACCCCTGCACGAAGCGCCGGATTGGCTATGCTCTGAGGAACTACGTTCACGCGAGGGTTTTATGGACGATCCGGCCGACAACAAGCCGCCAACCTTCTGGCAAATGCTGCACAGCGTCATGGCAGCGGCTTTCGGGGTGCAGAGCGGGAAGAACCGGACCCGTGATTTCACTCACGGCAAGCCGAGTCATTTCGTGATTCTGGGGATTGGGTTCACGGTGGTGTTTGCATTGACGCTGTTCGGCATCGTCAAGCTGGTGCTGCTTCTGGCCGGGGTTTGAGGCGACTCAGTGCATCAGGGTTTGCAGGGTGAACGGGTAACGCCAGGACGCGGGACGTCCCTTGGCCGAGAGCTTGTGGAAATCCACGCCGAAGTCCTGCCCGGCGCCCATCGCCAGCAGCCGCCTGGCCTGTGCCCGGTCGATCAGCTGCAACAACGGAACCTGCCGGTCACGGCCACCGTACTGGCTGATGTCCACACCTTCATCGTAGTCATGCAATTGCACCAGCGCCCAGCCACCGAGGGTGAAGTGCCCGCCCAGCAACACACTGAGGCGACCGTCCAGCAGTGCCTGCAGCGCCGCGGGTGAATTGTTGATCGCGCCGAACAACACGCCTTTGCCCGGCACGCCTCCAGCTTCGACATATGCCTGCATCACGCCGAACGCCATTTCGTCATTCGCGGCCCAGACCAGCGACGTCTGCGGGTAGCGTTTTAACAACAACCTGGCCTGCTCATAGGCGCGTTGCCGGGTCCAGCCGCCGTATACCAATTGCCGCAAACGCACCTCGGGGTGCTCGGCCAGGGCGCGCCGCATGCCTTTCTCGCGAAACTGCGCGGACGGGGTGATTTTCAAACCGGAAAAAGCCAGCAAATCGATGGTCTGGCCGGGAGCTGCCGGGCCGTGCTGTCGGATCAGTTCCTTGAGCATCAGATAGCCGCCCTCCTCGTCATTGGGCACCAGGCTGCCGAGCAGGTCGGGATACTTGTCAGGTCGTGCGCCGACGAGCTTCATCTGGTCCGGGGTCAGGGCGTTGTTGACCATGAACAGCTTCACACCGCTGCCTTTGGCCAGCCGCAGGACTTCGGGGGCGATGTACTGCTCGTTGACGAAGACCAGGTAGTCGGGACGATGGTGGCCCTGAAGGGCTTCACGAGCCTGGCGGATGGTGTTTTCGGAGACGCGGTCGGAATACTGGATGCGCAAGTCCATCCCCAGGTCGGTCGCCGCGGCCTGCATGAACTGCGAGTAACTCAGCCAAAAAGCTTCCGTGGGGGTTCCCGGGTTCAGGAACAGCACTGACGCCGCCTGGGCACAAGGTCCCACGACCATGCCCAGCGTCAGTAAAACTCCACACAGAAACTTCAACATTGGTCGTCCGAGCCCCCGGAAATTCGCTGCGCATTATAGCCAGCGAACGCCCGTAAAACGGCGAATTATCCGTTTATTGTCGGACAATCGTCGGAACCGGGCCCGGACGGGGTCGTTTATTGATGGCTGACCCAGAAAACCGCCGTCCCCACGACCAGGATGATCAGGAACAAAATTGCCCAGGCATCAACGGTGCTATCGCTTTTCCGTGCTTTGGTTGGGTTGCTCATTGCATCGCCTCTTGTCGGTTTTATCGGTGATTGCATAAAGACTCGAGCAGAGTAAAGACGACGATTGCCCGCACCACAAACAGGGTCTTTGCAACAACGATTCTCATTAGGCGATTTGGTTCTTTACATATGCTCAAACATCACTTTTACGCATAACTGCAAACTGTTATCTTGCCCCGGCTCCGAAGGGAGTGCGCGGCCGTGCGCGCAGAATTGCAGAGGCTCCATCGGACTCCGGCAAGCACAAAAACGCAGCTGTATCCGAGCGACCCAAGCCTGAGAACAGGACTTATATGTACGTATACGACGAATACGATCAGCGGATCATCGAGGACCGCGTCAAGCAGTTCCGTGATCAGACCCGACGCTATCTGGCAGGCGAGCTGAGCGAAGAAGAATTCCGCCCCCTGCGCCTGCAAAATGGCCTTTATATCCAGCGTTTCGCACCGATGTTGCGAGTCGCCGTGCCTTACGGCCAACTGACTTCGCGGCAAGTGCGAATGATGGCCAGGATTGCCCGCGACTACGACAAGGGCTACGCCCACATCAGTACCCGGCAGAACGTGCAGTTCAACTGGCCTGCCGTGGAAGACATTCCGGACATTCTCGCTGAACTGGCCACCGTGCAGATGCACGCGATCCAGACCAGCGGCAACTGCCTGCGCAACGTCACCACCGACCAGTTTGCCGGCGTCGCCGCGGACGAACTGATCGACCCGCGCCCATGGTGCGAAATCGTTCGCCAGTGGACCACGTTCCACCCGGAATTTGCCTACCTGCCGCGTAAATTCAAGATCGCCGTCAACGGTTCGACCTCCGACCGCGCCGCCATCGAAGTCCATGACATCGGCCTTGAGCCTGTGCACAACGCCGCTGGCGAACTGGGCTTCCGTGTGTTGGTCGGCGGCGGCCTGGGCCGTACGCCGGTGGTGGGTGCATTCATCAATGAATTCCTGCCATGGCAAGACCTGTTGAGCTACCTCGATGCCATCCTGCGGGTCTACAACCGTTACGGCCGTCGCGACAACAAGTACAAGGCGCGGATCAAGATCCTGGTCAAAGCGCTGACGCCTGAAGTCTTCGCGCAGAAAGTCGATGCGGAAATGGAGCACCTGCGCGGTGGCCAGACCACACTGACCGACGCCGAAGTGCAGCGCGTCGCCAAGCACTTCGTCGACCCGGACTACAAGGCGCTGGAGAACCAGACCGCCGCCCTGGCCGAGCTCGACCAGCAGCACCCAGGCTTCGCCCGTTGGCGCGCACGCAACACCCTGGCCCACAAGAAGCCAGGCTACGTGGCCGTGACCTTGTCCCTGAAGCCAACCGGCGTTGCACCGGGCGACATCACCGACAAGCAGCTCGACGCCGTAGCCGACCTGGCAGACCGTTACAGCTTCGGTCAACTGCGTACCTCCCACGAGCAGAACATCATTCTGGCCGACGTCGAGCAGGACAAGCTGTTCGCCATGTGGGGCGAGCTGCGCGAGCAAGGCTTCGCCACGCCGAACATCGGCTTGCTGACCGACATCATCTGCTGCCCGGGTGGTGACTTCTGCTCCCTGGCCAACGCCAAATCGATCCCGATCGCCGAATCGATCCAGCGCCGTTTCGACGACCTGGACTACCTGTTCGACATCGGCGAACTGGACCTGAACATCTCCGGTTGCATGAACGCCTGTGGTCACCACCACGTCGGCCACATCGGCATTCTCGGGGTGGACAAGAAAGGCGAAGAGTTCTACCAGGTTTCCCTCGGCGGCAGCGCCAGTCGCGACGCCAGCCTGGGCAAGATCCTCGGCCCGTCCTTCGCCCAGGAAGCCATGCCTGACGTGATCGAGAAGCTGATCGACGTGTACATCGAACAACGTACCGAAGACGAGCGTTTCATCGACACCTACCAGCGTATTGGCATCGACCTCTTCAAGGAACGCGTCTATGCAGCGAATAATTAAGAACAACGAGGTCGTCGACGAGACCTGGCACCTGCTGCCCAAGGATTTCAATATCGACGGGATCACCAACTGCGACGACTACATCGTCCCGTTGCAGCTGTGGCGCGAACACAGCCGTATGCTCCTGGCCCGCGACGGTGGCCTGGGCATCTGGCTCGACGCTGATGAAGAAGCCGAGGAAATCGGCGAAGACGTGGCGCAGTTCCAGGTCATCGCCCTGAACTTCCCGGCCTTCACCGATGGCCGCAACTACTCCAATGCCCGCCTGCTGCGTGACCGTTATGGTTTCAAGGGCGAATTGCGGGCCATTGGCGACGTGCTGCGCGACCAGTTGTTCTACATGCATCGCTGTGGATTCGACGCGTTTGCCGTACGCCCCGATAAAGACCCGTATGAAGCGTTGGAAGGTCTCAAGGACTTTTCGGTGACCTACCAGGCCGCCACTGACGAACCGCTGCCGCTGTTCCGTCGCCGCTGACCGTGATGCCTTGAGCCCTTGGCAGGGCTCAAGGCTCATCGGCTGTTACCGGCCACTCTCCGGAAACGGAAACGGCCGACCCAAAGCCACCCAGTCGCTGTAGAGCTTCGCCCGGCCTTCCAGTGCGGTGAACGCCGCAAACGGATTGTCGAACGCACCCGCGGGCAGCGGTGCATCCTGAGTCAGCCTCCCCCACAATTCCTGCGAAGCGTCTGCTTCAGTCAACAATCGCCATACTCGCGCCTGAAGGTCCGGATAATCCACTTGGAAATCCGCAGTGAGCGCCAATGAACTCACGGTCCCCAGAAATCGCTGGCCACGAGGCCTGAGTGCCAGGCGTTGCCAGACCTGCAGCCGGGCATCCCGCTGCGTCTCGTCAATGCCATGCAACCAGGCAGACGGTTGCAAATAGTCGGGACCTGGCGTGCCCAGCCAAAGATTGATGCCCGTTTGTTCCCGATGCCTGACCAGCCGCTGCAACGTGTCCTCATCGGTCAAGGGGTTGTTCCACAGCAATACACGGTCCCTGGCAATGGCCTGGTTCAGGACTGCCTGTGGTACTCGATGAATCAGGTTATCGCGCAGGTCCAGAGTGGTCAGGTACGGCTGCTCCATGACCCCCACCGGACACGTTGTGATACCCGTATTGTTCAGCTTCAGCATTCGTAGCTGGTTCATTCCAAACACCATCGGGGGGACACCCAACGGGTTCTCGCTCAGGTCCAGCGATTGCAGATTGCCCAACTGACTCAACTGCGCGGCGGTATGTTCCTGGAATGTCAGGTGCGTGGAACGAAGATTCAGTGAAACGAGATGTTGTAGCTGGGGGATCGTCGATGGCAATGCGCTTTCCACTTGCCCCGAGATATCGGTCAATCTCAAGTCGGTGCCCTCCATGTCCAACCTGCGCAACTCAGGGAAGCACTCCAGAAAACCATTGAGGGTGCCTGGTTCTGTCAGGTGGAAGTTCTTCAGGTTCAGCTCCACTACATCGCTGAACCGCACGTTCAGTACCGGCAATCGATGATAGTCCTCATGGCTCATGTCAATCGTGAAACCGCGTCGATAATCCCCCGAGTAGTGGCTGTTGTGCTGCGGAGCACGCTTTTGCCAGATGGCAATCAGCTCTTCCCCCAGCTCGTATCGGGACTCGCCTTCGTGCTCCATGACGCCTTGCAGCAACTCAGTGTTGCGCAGTTCGATTTGTGCAGGCGTCAGTCCCTCTGCTGCGGGATCACCCATTTGCAAAAAAGGCACATCCATGTCGTCGATATCCACCGCCACCTGGTCGAGCCAGCCTTGCAGATCCGTGTACAGTTGCTGCAACTGCAGTTTTGAGCTGTCGATATACGCCTGGGCTCCGCTACCCAATTGCCGTAGCGCCCCGTCGGCCTCGTCGTCGGAGAATTCGGGATAGATCTCCTTGAGCTGCATACGCATCATGGCGTGGGTCAAGGCTCCCTCACGAGGCGTGTCCGGATAACCTCCTCCCCTGAGACCCTGCGCTTCGAAGGGCAACCCTGAGTCCATTCTGTCGAGCCCCAGGACCAGTTCCGGACGGGACAACGCGTATTCGCTGACGCAAAGTTTCAACCCGGCAACCGGATCATTCGACGATAGCTGCAAGGCCGCACGCTCCTCCTCGGACAGGACACCGACAATAGCCTCATGAAATGGCGTGCCGACGAAGGGTCGAGTCGAAAAGCCGTAGGGTTGATAATACTCTCCCACCTTGATCAGGCGTCGACAGTCAGGCGCTTCGAGCGGCCCTCCACGGTCCAGGACCCTACCGCCGGGTGAACCATCGAGCACTTCGATTCGCAGGCTCTTCGGCCAGCCGGGCAGGTTTTTCAGGGAGTGCATGGCCAATATGTCCGACTCGGGATTGGTTGCCGCGCGAAGATATAACCCTTCATAGGCACGATTGAGGCGCACATGCTTCTGGTATTGGCGTGCCTTGTGGTCCAGCTGCTTGAACGTTCGCTTGGCTTCGACCACATCCAATGGCACCTTGAAATCGATGCCATGACGATCGAGCATTTGTTCCACGGCAGCTTTGGGCAGCCCGGGATATTGTCGTTGGAACAATCGCACCCACTCATGCTCGGACTGCTGCAGCGCCTGGTAGCGCTGATTGAACAATTCGATACGTGCAACCAATGAATCAGCGAGCACTGAAACCTCCTGATCGATCCTGAAGCGCTCAATGGTATCGGCCAGCAACGGGGTGGGTGCCCGACCCGCCTGCATCAGGCGCAGCATGTCGTCATCGACTGCGCTGACCTTGCCGATCTGTGCCAGCACCTCATCGCTGAATGAAGCAAATGGTGCGCAGACACCGCGCATCAACTCCAGACGGGTCACCACCGTCGCTGGAGCAGGTACAGGTTTGATCGTCACATCAGGCAAAGAATGAGCGCCCGGTTCACGGACCGGTTCACCGGGTTCGTGCAGCGTTTCACCCAGTGCCTTGGCACTTGAGCCTTCGCCCTTGAGTGCAACTCCCGCCCCGGCCAGCGGCAACGCGTTGAGCAAACCGAATACCGTACGGGTGATGCCTTCGGAACGCTGCTCCGGGGTTTTTCCGTTGACGGCCTGATCGAGGCCGTAGCCGGCATCGATGATTCCGGCCAGCACCAGCAAGCCCTCGCCACCAGGAACAAACAAGGCCAACGGGCCGAACTGGTTGATCCAGCGCACAAGCGGTTCAACCACCGCACTGAGGTTGTCACGATTGACCTGGGCATCGTCGCGGATGGTTTTGACGCTGGCCATCGCCGCTTGCCTCATGGTCAATACCAGTTGTGCAAAAGGGTCTGTGGCCGCAGAAGAGCGTTCGAAATCGATGTAGTCCTGCGGATCCCAAAAACCGTCGTCATTGAAGAACCCGGCGGTCTTTTTCAGCCTGTATTCATTCGGATAAGCCGCCAGGCCCTCCAGCGCAGTCAGTACACCCGCATGGAAGGTGCCGTCGTCACGGTCTTCTTCGGCAAAATGGCTGGCCAGAGCCTGTTGCGTGTCGCGATTCCTGCCTTGGGCCACGACCCAGTCGCGCATGTGCCGGATGTCGGCGAACTCATGCAAGGGCGAGGAGTTGGCCGGGATATACAGCAGTACTCGGGCGCTGCTGCGCTGGCGAAAAAACCAGATGTCGGACGAGGTGTAGCGGTAGATCGTCAGGCGTCCCGCTTCGATCTGCGTACCAACGCGGGTTGGCGCTTGCAGTTGGGCGATGGCCAAAGCTTCCCAGATCTGCTCCGCCGGCAATCCTGCCGCCTGCATCGCCAATGCCAGGCCGCCCTCGCTCAGGCTGCCTTCCTGATGTTGCAGGCAAGCGCTCATGACAAAAGCCGCCTTGACCGATGTCCTCATCGCGTAAGGCTCGGCCCGCACGATCCGCTCAGCGGAGGGCCAGGCTTGGTCGAGATAGGCCTGATAGCGGGACTGCAGCTCCAGCTCCCAAACCCACCTCTTGAAGTCGGCCGGCCTGAGGGCGATTTGTGTCGAGGGACCGTAGGTCTGTGGTGTTGTACTCCGATAGATCCCTTCATAGTCGTGGTAGTAATCCACGGCTCTGGCCGCCGCATCATCGACTGGATCAACGATATGAATCTCAGGCCCGATGTCCGGAGGTGTATACAAACCGAACGCCGTTTCGCCGAAACGGCCGTCAGCCGCAGTTTGATAATTCGACAGTAATGCCTGCACCAGGGTGCGTGAGTTGTTTACCCGCCCCTGATGGATCGCGCCCCGCCCGGCACTCGCGTCGGAGTCGTAGTCAAGCGTTACCAACAGGGCTGAATCTGGATCGATATCCTGCCCCCACTTTTCCCGGATCAGTTGTGCACCGAATTGCTCCGGCGTTTGCGGCAGTGCGGTCGCAATCGCCGTTTTCAATTCATCACGCATGGGCCGAGCTGGATGCGGCGGTGCTTCGTGGTCGCGCAGAGGGTCATTCATGTGCATTCCATGGCAACTATTTTTGGAACACCAACATAACCAGCCGCCGCGTTGCCGAAAGCAGGAACTGTCGCCTGTTACCTACAGAGATTTCGCCATGCCGTGGAGGACACAGGACACACAGGAGAAGCATTCACAGGCAAAAAAAGCGGGACACAACTCAAGCTAATTGACCAACCAGACAACCAGCATCACAGTAATAACTTTACAACTTGAAAACCCCGGAAATACATTCCGCACAATGCTATTTATTTTACGCGATAGAGTTTGAAAAACTCAGCTAAGCGCAAAAGGATCTTGCACGATGTATATTTCAGATGAAGCCCGAAACTCTGCACTCAAAACACTTTGGAAAGAAGAGGATTTTAGTTATCTCGCCATTTTATACTGCGATGCCAATGGCGACATTGGCTACATCCCCATCCAGACAGATAACACTCTTATCCATATTCAACACGAGGAATGGCCAGAAGTTGACAATGTTCGCTTCAAGAGCCTCGAGAACCTGCTTGAAGCCCTGGAGTCAAATGGCTTTAAACAGCTTCCAGGTGAAATGGACAGCATAGAGCTGCCATGGTCTTCATATTCTGACCTCCCGACTACATTACAAGAGCAACTCAATGAGCCCGGGATGTTTATACTCGACCGCGACTATAGATTCCAGTTTCAGTTCAATGGATACACGCCAGGACCATCGGCATTTCCAATATCGCTTGATGGCGACAGTGTTTACCTGAAAAAAGGACTGATCAGTGCAATGGATGAAATTCGCTTTGCCGACATCGATTCACTGATCAAGGCGTCGGCCACTTATGGCGATGAGGGAAGGATCCTGGATTGGTATATCAATAACAGCCTTGCCCGAATTCCGAAAATAACATGGCAGCGCTGAGCAACGAATCAACACTTGCCCTCTTAAGGTATTAATCTCCATTAAAAGTGGCCTTGAACATTGCCTGCATGGCATCGCTCAAGGCCTTTTAATCGTTCAAAATACAAAAGCGGACAATAGCGATTAGCCGATTGAGCGCAGAATTACCAGAAGCGTTGCTGGGTCAAACGGCTCCACCAGCTCAGCAACAGGCGGTCGACCGAACCGCTGGCGGCCATGCCAATGCGCTCCTGCAGGCTTTTGCGCTCGGCATAGTGCAGGTGATAAAGCTCGGACTGCCTGGCGCGCTCGGCGAGGTATTCATCGCTGGTCTTGAGTTCGTCGACCAGGTGTTTTTCCAGTGCCGCGACGCCGAGCCAGATTTCGCCGGTGGCCACTTCATCGATCGCCAGTTGCGGGCGATAGCGCGACACGAAGTTCTTGAACAGTTGATGGGTGATGTCCAGGTCTTGCTGGAACTTCTCCCGCCCCTTCTCGGTGTTTTCGCCAAACACGGTCAGGGTGCGCTTGTACTCACCGGCGGTCAGCACTTCGAAGTCGATGTCGTGCTTTTTCAGCAAGCGATTGACGTTGGGCAACTGCGCCACCACGCCAATCGAGCCGAGGATCGCGAACGGTGCACTGATGATCTTCTGGCCAATGCACGCCATCATGTAGCCGCCGCTGGCCGCGACCTTGTCGATGCACACGGTCAAGGGCACGCCGGCTTCACGGATACGTGCCAGTTGCGAGGAAGCCAGGCCGTAGCTGTGAACCATGCCGCCGCCGCTTTCCAGGCGCAGCACCACTTCGTCCTTCGCAGTGGCGAGGGTCAGCAAGGCAGTGATTTCGTGGCGCAGGCTTTCGGTGGCCGATGCCTTGATATCGCCATTGAAATCCAGCACGAACACCCGGGGCTTGGCCTCGGTTTTTTTCTTCTGTTTCTTGTCGGTTTTAGCCTGGGTCTTGCGCAAGGCCTTGAGCTGGTCCTTGTCGAGCAGGGTTTGCTCCAGGCGTTCGCGCAGCCCTTTGTAGAAATCATTGAGCTTGCTGACCTGCAACTGACCGGACGACTTGCGCCGCCCTTTGCTGCGCAAGGCCGCAAAACTGGCCAGGACCACCAGAATGGCGATCACCAGGGTCACGGTCTTGGCCAGGAAAATGGCGTACTCGGAAAAAAACTCCACAGGGACTCCTCAAACGATGCGCGGCTCGAACGCGCGCGGGATACTTCCAGCATACCCATGCGCCGGCCTTGCGACCAGTCGCGTAACCTCCGGCAACAGGCCTGTAACGGGCATTTCAAACAAGCGTATGTTTTTTCATTGACAGCTCACCGCCATCCTCATAACCTCGCCAAACCTTCAACGTACCGGGATGACGCGGACGTGGGCAGCATCTATTTGATTCGACATGGCCAGGCCTCCTTCGGTGCAGACGACTACGACGTCCTGTCGCCGACCGGCATTCGTCAGGCTGAAATCCTTGGCCGGCACCTTGCCGAACTCGGGATCAGCTTCGACCGCTGCCTGGCGGGGGATTTGCGCCGTCAGCAGCACACGGCCAACAGCGCGCTGGAACAGTTCGCAGCAGTGGGCCTGCCGGTGCCGCTCCTGGAAACCGACTCCGCCTTCAACGAATTCGACGCCGATGCGGTGATCCGCGCGCTGCTGCCGGCCATGCTGCCGGACGAACCCGAAGCGTTGCATATCTTGCGCAACGCCGCGCAAAACCGGGGTGAGTTCCAGCGTATCTTCGCCCTGATCATCGAACGCTGGCTAACCGGCACCTACGACACACCGGGCCTGGAAAGCTGGCTGGGGTTTGTCGAGCGGGTACAGGCCGGCTTGCATCGCATCCTCGACCAGGCCGACAACACCCAGAAAATCGCCGTGTTCACGTCCGGCGGCACCATCACCGCCCTGCTCCACCTGATTACGCAAATGCCTGCCCGGCAGGCCTTTGAATTGAACTGGCAAATCGTCAACACCTCGCTCAACCAACTCAAGTTTCGTGGTCGCGAGGTGGCCCTGGCTTCCTTCAACAGTCATGCGCACCTGCAGCTGTTGAAGGCCCCGGAACTCATCACGTTTCGCTGAGTCCGGACTATTGTGACCCTGGCTGTAATCAACCAGCTCTTAATACCCAAGAAAGGATCGAACCATGACCTCCGTAGCTGATGCCGTACAAGCAATGAAAGCCAAGTTCAACCCAGCCGCTGCTGCCGGTCTGGACCTGGTCTTCGGTTTTCGCATCGACGACACCAAGAACTTCTCGCTGATTGTCAAAGACCAGACTTGCGAGCTGCAGGAAGGCGAGAACCCGGACGCCCAGGTGACCCTGGTGATGGACGGCGAAACCCTGGAAGGCATCGTCAGCGGCGAAACCGACGGCATGCAAGCGTTCATGGGCGGCAAACTGCGCGCTGAAGGCGACATGATGCTGGCCATGAAACTGTCCGAGCTGTTCCCGTCCTAAGCACCCGGTTCCCGCTCTTCGGGAACGTGCAAGGCCGCAAACGAATCCCGCCCCTCGTGGCGGGATTCGTCGTTTTTGCCCTTCGAAAATCGGGGTACCGATTGCCGGCCCCCACTCCTACAATACGAACACTTCCCACACCGGCCGCCCCATGGACATCGACCTCGCCCGCACCTTCCTCGAAATCGTCCGCCATGGCAGCCTGGCCGCGGCTGCCGAGAAGCTCCATGTCACCCAGACCGCGATCACTGCACGGGTGCAAAAACTCGAGAGCCAACTGGGCAGCACCCTGTTCGTGCGCAATCGCGCCGGGGCCCGCCTGACGCCCAACGGTGAAGCCTTCGTGGTCTACGCCAATCAACTGGTGCAAACCTGGGAAGCCGCACGGCGTGATTTGCCGTTGCCCGAGGGTTATCGCGATGTACTGCACATCGGTGGCGAGGTCAGCCTGTGCAATCCGCTGATGCTCGGTTGGGCCGGTGAAATCCGCGAAAAGATCCCCAGCCACGCCTTGCGCATGGAAATCCGTGATGGCGAAAACCTGCTGCGCCAACTGGAGTTGGGCGTACTGGATGCCGCGCTGGTGTATCAGCCCGAGTATTGGCCGCGCTTACAGGTCGAGCAGATTCTTGAAGAAAAGCTCATCCTCGTGCGCTCAGTCGAACGGCCCGAGCCTTACGTGTACATCGATTGGGGCCCAGGCTTTCGCCGCCAGCACGACGCTGCCCTGCCGGAAAAAGCCAAGGCTGCGCTGACCTTCAACCTTGGCCCGTTGGGTTTGCAGTACATTCTCGAAAACGGCGGGAGCGGCTATTTCCGCACCCGCGTGGTACAGCGCTACCTGGAAAGCGGTGTGCTGGAACTGGTGCCCAAGGCTCCGGAATTCAGTTATCCGACCTACCTGGTCTATTCCCGCGACCGCGACTCGCCAACCCTGCAACACGCCTTCGACCTGCTGCGCACGGTCATCGATTCCGACGAAGACTGGTCACAGCGCTGGGACCCACTGACCTGATAACGGTTTGCACCGGATCATGGCCAATGTGCCTTCAAGGTTCGGCCAGTCAACACGCTGGAATCGACTAATCTGCAGAGATAACAATAACGACAGGTGATTGCAGTGAGGCAGACCACCGCAGGATTCCGCAGCCGCTACCGCGCCGACATTCATCCGCTCTACAACCCCTGGTTGCACGGCGCTTTTGTCCTGGCGTTCGGGGCACTGGCGATCAGCATTTTCTGGAGCAACGTGCATCAGGTACGTCCGGCGCAATGGCTGGCGGTGCCCGTCACGCTGCTGCTGTTCAACTTCGGCGTGTACATGGTGCATCGCCACCTGGGGCATCATAAAAAGAGTTTCGCCCGGCTGTTTTATGCCCGTCACGCTGGCGACCACCACAGTTTTTTCACCCCCGGCCACATGACCTACGACAGCGCCCGCGACTGGCGGGTGATTCTGTTTCCGGCATGGCTGATCGTGCTGCACACCCTCGCCGTCGCCCTGCCCCTCTGGTGGCTGCTCAAGCCATTGGATGCGAACGTTGCCGGATTGGCCGGCGGCTTGCTTGTCCTCGGTTACCTGATTTATGAAGTGTTTCATGCCTGCGAGCACCTGCCGCCGCGCAATCCGGTCACACGATTGCCATGGATCCGCCAGATGCGCCGGCTGCACGAGCTGCATCACCGCCGCGAACTGATGCAGGAGCGTAATTTCAACATCGTTTTCCCGCTGATGGACTACCTGTTCGGCACCCTCTATTGGGAACCGGAACCTGCGCCACTCAACCCGCCGAGAACGCCCATGACCCGCATGCAGCATCAGATTGTCATTGCCGGAAACCCGCTGGACGTATTGGCCTACGCCAGTACCGCGAGCCTATGGCCGCAATGGCACCCCTCGTCGCTGCATATCGATGGGCCAAAAGGCCCGTTGCATGCCGGCGCACGTTTCGAGGAGGACATCCGCGCCGGTGGCCGCGACGGGCGCTTGAGTTGGGAGGTAGCGGAGTACCTGCCCGGACGGCGCTGGAGCGCCCGGGCCCGGGGTGATCATGGCCTGTCGCTGGTGGTGACCTATGAATGCGATGCCACAGGCCAGGACACACGTTTCGTCCGGACCCTGGAATATCAATTCAGCGGTCTGGCGATGCGGATTGCCAACCGGTTGTTGCTCCAGCGGCGCATCGATCGGGAATCGGCGGAGTCGATGCAGGCATTGCGCGACATGGCGCAGAAGTATCTGGTCGCGACAGGGGTCAGCGCGTGAGCAGAATCTTCAAATGCCTGTTGCTGGTCATCGTCGCCATCGGCGCCTTCCTGCTGCTGATGCCAACCAGGGTGCAACCGGTGGCCTGGGCGCCACAACCCGCGCCTTCCCTCACCAGCGGAATCTACGCCGACAACCAGCGACTAAAGGGTATGGAACGCGTCGGAGCCGCCGACATCGATGGGCCGGAAGCCTTGTTGCTGGAAAACGACACACTCCTCACCGGTCTGCACGACGGTCGCCTGATCCGCACCAGCCTGGACGGCAAGACCACCAAAGTCCTGGTCGATACCGGTGGCCGGCCACTGGGCCTGGCCCGGCATCCCAATGGCCTGCTGGTGATCGCCGATGCCGTCAAAGGCTTGTTGTCACTCGACGCCCAGGGTCGCCTGGTGGCCCTGACCACAGAAGCCGGCGGCGTTCCCTTCGGCTTTACCGACGATGTGGTTATCGACAAACCGGGTCACTACGCCTATTTCAGCGATGCTTCGAGCCGCTTCGGCTATGGCCACGACGGTGAGGCCGTGCTCGAACACGGCGGTGACGGCCGTCTGCTGCGTTATGACTTCCAGTCTGGCAAAACATCGGTTGTGCTGGACAAGCTGGAGTTTGCCAACGGCGTGACCCTGGGACCGGACGATGCCTACGTGCTGGTCAATGAAACCGGCGCCTACCGTATCAGCCGTTATTGGCTCAGCGGCCCCAAGGCCGGCACTCATGACCTGTTTATCGACAACCTGCCGGGGCTGCCGGACAACCTGTCGTTCAATGGTCACGACCGGTTCTGGGTGGCACTGTATGCCCCCCGGAACGCCTTGCTCGACGGCACGGCGGCGCATCCGTTTGTGCGCAAGATGATCGTGCGAGCCATGACCGTCTTGCCCAAACCCGTGGAAAAACGCGGGTTTGCCCTGGGCCTGGACCTTGAAGGCAAAGTGATCGCCAACTTGCAGGACGGCAGCAGCGACAACTACTCCCCCATCACCACGGTGCGCGAGTATGGGGACTGGTTGTATTTCGGTTCGCTGAAAGCGCAGAACATGGTGCGGTTGCCGTTGAGCAAGGCACTGCAATGAGCAAGCCCCGCCTCTGATCCTGTAGGAGCGAGCTTGCTCGCGATAAACCCGAGAACGCCGCGGGGCACCTGCCAACCAGCGTTATCGTTGACGACCATCGCGAGCAAGCTCGCTCCTACAGGGGGGCGGTGTTCAGTTCACAGGGGTATTTGGGCTGGATGATGAGGCACCTCGTCGAGAGCCGTAACATCGGTCTCCGGGCATTCGAGGTGCCGGTTCTGGTTGCCGTTCCAGCCTGGATCAGGACGACGATCCAAGTAGCCTGACGATCTTGTCCTTGACCTCCAGGCGCTTCGCCTTGAGCTTCGTCACCGTGTCATCGCTGGATTTGGCCTCCTCCGCCTTCACCACTTCGGCATCAGCCAGGGAATACTTGTTGATCAGTGAATCCAGTAACGGATCCTTGGTGCGTTTCTGCTGGATTTCTTCCTTTGAGCGTTTCAGATCCTGATAAAGGTCATGGGGCACCGGCATGGAACACCTCCGTTTGTTGATCGACAGCGAGACGCGATCAATTGCGTTCACCAACTATCAGAATGGCCTCGGTTAGCCTGTTCTGTCGACCACCTGTCAGACCAGCGGTGTCCGTTCGTCGTCCTGTCGCAAAGGCGATAAAACCTTCGCCTGCGCCGACGCCTCCACCGGCTGACGATGACTCGATAACCTTTTGAATGCTGTGTGGGGAATCAGCTGTTTTTGTCAGCCGTTAAGCACCGTGCGCACCATTTTTCGAAGTGCTTCGGGATTGTAGGGTTTGCTCAGCAGGTGGGTGTCGGGGCTGAGCTGGTGATTGCGCGAGATAATGTCGCGGGTATGCCCCGAGGTGAACAGCACGGCCACCGGAGGCTCCTGCACTTTCGCCCAGGCTGCCAGGTCCGAACTCTTGATCAGCCCGGGCATGACCACGTCGGTGAAGATCAGGTCCACCGCCAGCCCTTCCAGCAACATTTGCATGGCGACGTCACCGTTGGTGGCCGTGAGGATCTGATAACCCTCTTCGCGCAACAACTCCACCACCGACACCCGCACCGCCTCATTGTCTTCAACCACCAGGATGCGTTCGTGCCCGCCCCGCTGCGGCATATCAGGGTTCAGCGTTTCGCTGGCTGCCACGCGCAAGGTGCGCGGGAAGTACAACTGCACCCGGGTGCCCTGCCCGACGTCGCTGGCGATTTCGATATGACCGCCACTCTGCTTGACGAAACCAAACACCATGCTCAATCCCAACCCGGTGCCCTGCCCATCGGCTTTGGTGGTGAAGAACGGTTCGAACGCCTGGGCGAGCACCTGCGGCGGCATGCCGACACCGGTATCCGCCACGGACACCCGCACATAGTCCCCGGGGGTAATGCCTTTTGCGGCGCAAAATTTGCGATCGAGGGTGATGTTTTCCGCGCAAAGGTCAATCCTGCCCTCGCCTTGAAGGGCATCACGGGCATTGATCGCCAAATTGAGAATGGCGTTTTCCAGTTGATTGCGATCGACAAACACGCTCCAGGAATCTTCAGGTGCCGTCATGTGCACCTGAAGGGTTTCACCCAAGGCACGCAGCAACAGCTCCGCCAGGCCATCGAAAATCTGCCGCAGCGTGAAGACCGCGGGCGACAACGGTTGGCGACGGGCGAACGCGAGCAACTGCGAGGACAGCTTGGCACCGCGCTCGACGGCGGCAATCGACGCCGCGACCCGGCGCTGCACATTGGCGTTACCCGGCTCATGGCGCGCCAGCAGGTGCAGGTTGCCGGCGATCACTTGCAACAGGTTGTTGAAGTCATGGGCCACGCCGCCGGTGAGGCCGCCGATGGCTTCGAGTTTCTGTGACTGGCGCAATTGTTCTTCTGCCGCCAGACGCGCCTCGACCTCATCAGCCACCCGTTGCTCCAGGTTGCGAGTGAACTTGAGCAGGGATTCTTCGGCGGTCTTGCGTTCGTGAATATCGATCAGCACGGCGGGGAAACGAAACGCCTCGCCCTGCTCATCGAACTCGCAACACCCGCTGGCGAGTACCCAGAGGTAACTGTCATCGGGGCGCTGGATGCGGTATTCGGCGTTGTAGGGTTCACCGGTCTCGACCGACAGTGTGATGCGCTCCTGAACCCAGGCGCGATCGTCCGGATGGATCCGGCTTTCAGCGATGTCCTGGGACAGATTTTGCAGGTCTTGTCCGGGCGGATAGGAAAACGTGCGAGCGAAGCGCTCATCACCCGACAACACATTGGTCTTGATATCCCAGACGAAGGAGCCGAGCAAGGCCCCGGCGTTCAGCGCCAGCCGTACTCGTTCGTTGTCGGCGTGATAGGCGTCTTCGGCCGCCTGTCGCCGACGTTCGGATATCACCCATTCGGTGGTTTCCACCACCATGGCCATGACCCCGGCCGGGCGACCGTCATCGTCGGCCACCGGGCTGTAATAGAGGTCGAGCCAGACGTCCTCGGGAACGCCGTCGCGCAGCAGTACCAGGACTTTATTGCGATAGGACAAGGTGCCACCCGCCAGGCAGGTATCCACCACATGGCGATTGAATTCGGCCACCTCGGGCCATCCCAGTTCGACCGTAGAGCCCAGCAGGTACGGATGACGTCCACCGGCAAACTTGGAGTAAGCGTCGTTGTAGATCATGTACCCCGACTGTCCCCAGAGCATCACCATCGGCAACGGCGAGGCAAGCATCAACTGCACCGCACTGTTCAGGCTTTTCGACCATGAGTCGAGTGGGCCAAGTTCAGTCAGGCTCCAGTCGAACGCACGAATGCGTTCGGCCATTTCGCCGTTCCATCCGGCACACCCGTGGCTATCCGCTAGAAACTGCATCGACTGGCCCAATCCCGGTAAATTGCACCCGTTTGTTTCGAGCATTCTGGATGCTATTCGTTTCATAGAGGTATAGCTGATTCTCACGGGCCACTGGAGATCCCCTGTAGGAGCGGGCTTGCCCGCGAAGGCGGTGTATCAGCAGACGAACAGGTTGAATGACACACCGCTTTCGCGAGCAAGCCCGCTCCCACAGTTTTTGATCTTCAGTGGGGACTAGACCTCAATCAAATGCTTGAGCGGGTTGTAACTGCTTTTCAGCGTGGCCGCGACATCCAGAATGGCCTTCTCGATGCCATTCAGGTGCATGCAGGTCAGCTCGATGGCCGCGCTCTGGTTGCCTGCTTCGATGTACTCGATCAGCCGCAGGTGTTCATCGTCGCGGCAGGCCTCATGGCTGTCGTCATCCAGTGCCGCGGCATACAGCGACGCCCGGGAAATCAGCTTCTGGAACCAGTCGAGCAGCACCGGGTTGTTCAGGCTGCGGGCCAGCTTGATGTGGAACTCGCCGAGCAGGTGAATCAGCCGCTCGTGATCACCGCTTTGATGCGCCTCATCCTCCAGCAGCAAGTGATCGCGCAGGTCCTGGGTTACCGCGGTATCGCGACGACGGCACAGTTCACTGACGATACCGATCTCGACCAGACGCCGGGTTTCGAACAGCGAACGGATCTCCTCGTCACTGGGCAACGAAACCGATGCACCTTTATTAGGCTCGGTGGTGACCAGTCCATCGGCTTCCAATTGCTTGAGCGCGGCCCGGACAGACGTGCGGCTGACATTGAACAGCTCGGCCAACGAGGCTTCGCCCAGCTTCATTCCCGGACGCAGCGAGCGTTTGCTGATCGCCTCGTAAACCCCTTGGTAGACGCGGTCGACCGTGGTTTCCAGTTTCTTTTCCGTCATTCATCAACTCCTTCAGCCCTGTGCAAACAACCCTGGCGAATGAACGGCCATTGAAAAAGGGGCTTGCACGAGCAGGTTAATCCGGGTATTTCTAAATTGCATCCAGATTTTGCATACAATAATTAGAGGAATGCACCATTATGGGTCATCCAGTTGCAATTGAAGTGCGAAACGTCTCCAAACGCTATTCCGACGATCCGGGGCTTGCACCCGCCCTCGATAATGTATCGGTGGACATTGCCGACAACGAATTCTTCACCCTGCTCGGCCCATCCGGCTGTGGCAAGACCACCCTGTTGCGCACCATTGCCGGCTTCGAGCATGTCAGCGACGGCGAGATTCGCCTCGCGGGCGAGCCGGTCAATGACTTGCCGCCGTTCAAGCGTCGGGTCAACACGGTGTTCCAGAGTTACGCACTGTTTCCGCACATGAGTGTTGCGCAGAATATCGCCTTCGGCCTCGAGATGCAGGGCCTGGATCGCAAACTGATCCCGCAGCGGGTCGATGAGATGCTCGCGCTGGTGCAAATGCAGCACCTGGCCAGGCGCAAACCAGCCGAACTGTCCGGCGGCCAACAGCAACGGGTGGCTCTGGCCCGAGCCCTGGCGCCGAAGCCGAAAGTGCTGCTGCTGGATGAACCGCTGTCGGCCCTGGACCTCAAGCTGCGCAAGGAAATGCAGGTCGAACTCAAGCGCGTACAGAAAGAAGCCGGGATCACCTTCATTTTTGTCACCCACGATCAGGAAGAAGCGCTGACCCTGTCCGATCGCATTGCCGTGATGTCCGCCGGCAAAATCCTGCAAATCGGCACGCCCAATGAAATCTACGAACGCCCGCAGCACCAGTTCGTCGCGCAATTCATCGGCGATATCAACTTCCTCCCTGGCCACCTCAAGCGCGGCCAGCAGAACGAAAAACTCTTCGTACCCAGCGGCATGCCAGTGGAAATCCCCTGCCCGGCCCAGGGCTTTGACGGCAGCAAGGTGCAACTGGCGTTCCGCCCCGAGCGTTCGCAACTGGTCGAGCCAACCCAGCCCCACCACCTGCGCGGCGTGATCGAAGCCGTGCTGTATGTCGGCACGGCCACGCTCTACCAATGCCGTTTGAACAACGACATCAAGGTCATGCTGCGCGAGAACAACGAAGGCCTGAGCCACGGGCGGGCGGTGGGTGATCGCGTCGCGGTCAATCTGCCACCCCACGCCTGCCTGTTGATGGAGGCCTGAGATGAGCGTCAGCAGCACTTCCCCAGCCCTCAACCGCGCGCTGTTGCTCAGCCCGGTAGTCCTGACCCTGCTGGCCCTGATCGCCATTCCGCTGGGCATCATGGGCTACATCAGCCTGTTGCCGCGCAACGTCTATGGTGGCGTCGACTGGCAGGCCAACTGGCAATTGCAAAGTTATGTGCAGCTGTTTTTCCAGGAAGGTTTCGACGGTGAGCTTGAGCTCAATTGGGTCTACGCCCAGGCACTGATCCGTTCGGTATTCCAGGCCGGCGGCACCACGGTCCTGTGTTTCCTGTTCGGTTTCCCGGTGGCGCTGTGGATGTCGAGCCTCACGCCCCGGCGGCGCAACCTGATGGTGTTGCTGATCACCATCCCGTTCTGGACCAACCTGCTGATCCGCAACTACGCGTGGCTGATCATCCTGCGCGAACAGGGCTGGGTCGCCCAGAGCCTCAACGCGCTGTTGCCGCAGGCCGGCGGTATCACCCTGCTCTACAACGACTTCGCGGTCAGCGTCGGGCTGGTCTACAGCTTCCTGCCGTTCATGATTCTGCCGATCTATTCGACCCTGGAAAAACTCGACTGGCGCCTGGTGGAGGCGGCCTATGACCTGGGTGCCAACCGCTGGCACGCATTGCGCCGGATCATCCTGCCGCTGTCGATGCCGGGGGTGATTGCCGGTGCGTTGCTGGTGTTCGTGCCAAGCCTGGGCGCCTTCATTACCCCGGCCATCCTCGGCGGCGGCAAGACGCTGATGATCGGCAACCTGATCCAGCAGCAGTTCGGCACCGCGCGCAACTGGCCGTTGGGCAGCTCGCTGTCGTTCCTGTTGCTGGGGATCATGTTGCTGTCCCTGGTGCTTTACGCCCTCTATAGCCGCAATGCCGCCAAGACCCACCGCCCGGGAGCCCAAGCATGATTGCCCTGCACCTGAAAAAACTGCCGCTGACCCGTGAAGTCAGCCTGTTGATGCTGGCCTATCTGTACCTGCCGATTTTCGTGTTGATCGCCTACAGCTTCAACGCCAACCGCTCGGCGACGGTGTGGACCGAGTTCTCGCTGGACTGGTACGGGCGCATCCTGGCCAACCCGTCGATCCAGACCGCCGCGCTGAACTCGATCATCGTCGCCAGCATCGCCACGGTGTGCGCCACGGCGATTGCCTTGCTCGCGGCGCTGGCGACTTACCGGCCGTTCTACGGACAGAAAATGGTCGAAGGCGGGATCAACCTGCCGCTGATCCTGCCGGAAATCGTCACCGCCGTGGCCACCCTGCTGCTGTTCATGGCACTGGGGATCAAGCTCGGTTTGCTGACGGTGATCATCGCCCACATCGGCTTCTGCATTCCCTTTGCCTACCTGCCGATACGTGCGCGGCTCAATGACCTGGACAAGAGCCTGCTGGAAGCGGCGAACGACCTGTACGCCAACCCCTGGCAGGTGTTTCGCCGGGTGACCTTGCCGCTGTTGTGGCCGGCGGTGCTGTCCGGTTCGGTGCTGGCGTTCGTGGTCAGCCTCGACGATTTCATCATGACCTTCTTCGTCGCCGGACCGGGTTCGACAACCTTGCCGGTGTACATCTTCTCAGCCATCAAGGCCGGCGTGACGCCGGAGATCAACGCGATCTCGACCCTGATGCTGGTGATATCCATCGTGCTGGTGGTGCTGGCCTTCTGGCTGGGACAGCGCGGTAAACAACAATAAGCCTGGAGACTACGTTGATGAGCAAGAAAGTGAAAAGCCCCCGTTTCGCCGCTGCCAGTTTCGCCGTTGCCGGTCTGGCCTTGAGTTGCTTCACCGCGTTCACGGCGTTCAGCGCCCAGGCCGCCGAGCCCAAGGAACTGTTCTTCTACAACTGGACCGACTACTACCCGGTCGACCTGCTGGCCAAGTTTGAAAAGGAGACCGGCATCAAGGTCACCATGGACGGCTACGACAGTAACGAGACCCTGCTGGCCAAGTTGCAGGCCGGCGGCGCGGCCTATGACGTGATCGTGCCGTCGCAATCGATCATGCGCACCCTGATCAACCAGAACCTGCTGCTGGAGATCGACGCCTCGACCCTGCCAAACTTCCAGTACGTCAAACCGGCGTTCCGCGACCCGGGCTTCGACCCCGGCCGCAAGTTCTCGGCGCCGTACCTGTGGGGCACCACCGGGTTCTCCTATGACAGCGCACGGGTGCCCGGTGGCAAACTCGACGACTCGTGGAAAGAGTTCTTCGAGCCGCGCAAGGAACTGCAAGGCCAACTCGCCGCCCTCGACACCTCCAGCAGCGTGATCAACGCCGCCAGCCACTACCTGAATGTCGACGAATGCAGCGAAAACCCGCAGGACGCCAAGCGCATCCTCGAACTGCTGCAAAAACAGAAACCGTTCCTGAAGATGTACAGCTCGGACAACACCGTCGACCGTATGGCCAGCGGTGAAGTGATCATGATGCAGAACTGGAACGGCTCCACAGCGCGGGCCACCCTGCAGAAGAGCACCATCAAGTACGTGTATCCGAAAGAAGGCCTGGCGATGTTCCAGGACAACTTCGCCGTACCGAAAAGCGCGCCGCACCCCGGTAACGCGAAGATCTTCATCGACTGGATGATGAAACCGGAAAACGCCGCCGCCGTGTCCAACGCCATCGCCTACGCCAACGGCATCCAGAGCGACAAGCTGATCGACGCCAAATGGCGAGTCATGGACGCCATCAACATGCCCGACGAATTCGCCTCGCGCCTGCGCCCGGAAAAGGAATGCAGCAACAAGGCGCGTGAGCTGCAAGACCGTATCTGGGCGAAACTCAAGGGCTGATCCGAGACCGAGTCGCGGCCTTCGCGAGCAAGCCCGCTCCCACAGGGAACGCATTCCAGATGTGGGAGCGGGCTTGCTCGCGAAGAGGCCGGCCCTGACAACATACAACTTGAGGTATTCAATGACCCACCCCCACTGGCTGCGCAACGTGCGCCCCTACGGCGCCCCCGCCGAAGACCTGTTGATCGAAAACGGCCGGTTCAGCCAACGCCGCCCCGCTTCGAACGAAACCCTGTCGGCCACCGACATCGACGGCCAGAACCAGTTGCTCACGCCTGCACTGGTGGAAAGCCACGTGCACCTGGACAAAACCCTCTGGGGCCAGCCATGGCGCCCCAATAGCGCCGGCCCGACCCTCAAGGACTACATTGCCAACGAACGGCGCATCCTGCGCGAAGTCACCACACCGATTGCGCAACGGGCCGGCGCCCTGCTGGAAAACTGCATCGCCCGTGGCTCGCTGACCATGCGTTGCCACGTCGACATCGACCCGGAGTTCGGCCTGCGTCATGTCGAGGCCATGCAACAGCTGCGCGAACAATATCGCGACCTGATCGACCTGCAACTGGTGGTGTTCCCGCAAACCGGCCTGATCAGTCGCCCCGGCACCGCCGAATTGATGCGCGAAGCCATGGCCCTGGGCGTGGAGAACGTCGGTGGCCTGGACCCGTGCGGCATCGATAACGATCCGCTTGCGCAACTGGATTTCGTGTTCAAGCTGGCCAGCGAATTCGACCGTGGCATCGATATTCACCTGCACGACAAGGGTGAGCTGGGCCTGTGGCAGATCGCGCTGATCGCCGACTACACCGAGCGCTTCGCTCGCCAGGGCCGGGTGATGATCAGCCATGCGTACTGCCTGGGGATGTTGCCGTGGAGCCAGGTCAAACCGGTGGCCGGGCGCCTGGCGGTACTGGGTATTTCGCTGATGAGTTCGGCCCCGGCCGATTGCGCGGTGCCGCCGTTCCTGGCCCTGCGCGAAACCGGTGTGAATGTGTGCCTGGGCTCCGACGGCATTCGCGACGCCTGGTCGCCCATGGGCAACGGCGACATGCTGGAACGGGCGATGCTGCTGGCGTTCCGCTTCGACCTGAGCAAGGACGACGAACTGGCGGCGGCGTTCGCGGCGGCAACCGCCAATGGCGCCCAGGCACTGGGTTGCGAAGCCAATCGCCTGGCGATCGGCCAGCCAGCGGATTTCCTGCTGATGCCGGTGCAAACACTGGGTGAAGCGGTGGTTTCGCGGCCGCTGCGTCAGGTCTATCGCACGGGTCAATTGATTGCTGCGGGTGGCCGTTTGCTGGAAAGCCGGCTGTGAAGCGCATCGGCTTGCGGGCCAGTTGTGTGGTCGGCTTCGACGGCACCCGGCATGTGCTGTGGCGCGACGGCGAAGTGGTGTTCGCGGGCTCGCGCATTGAGTTTGTCGGGCGCGGTTATCCGGGCCCGGTCGATCAGTGGGTTGATTACGGCAATGCGCTGATCGGCCCCGGCTTCATCGATCTGGATGCCCTCGGCGACCTCGATTCCACGGTGCTGACCCTGGACAACGGCGACGAGCGCGACATGGGCCGGATGTGGTCGGCGCAGTATCTGGCGCGTGGATCGCGGGAAAGTTACAGCCCCGAAGAAGAAGTCTTCAAATACCGCTACGCCTTCACGCAACTGATCCGCAACGGCATCACCACGGCCATGCCGATCACCTCGATGTATTACCGCGAGTGGGCCGAGACCTACGACGAGTTTGCGGCCGTAGCCGATGTGTCGGCCGAGCTGGGGCTACGCACATACCTCGGCCCCAGCTACATGAGCGGCATGAGTTACTGGCAGGCCGACGGTACGCTGGCGCACCATTGGGACGAAGCCCGGGGCATGGCGGGACTGGATGCCGCTGAACGGTTTTTCCGCGATTTCGACGGCGCGAATGACGGCCTGATTCGCGGGGCGCTACTGCCGGACCGCATCCAGACTTGCACCCCGGCGCTGCTGCAGCGCACCGCCAAGCTGAGCCAGGAAATGAATGCACCGATGCGTTTGCATTGCTGTCAGGGTCTGGGCGAAATGGCGATGGTCGAGCAACTGCGCGGCACCTCGCCGTTGGGCTGGTTGCAGCAGCTTGGGCTTTTGAACCCACGCAGCCTGCTGCCCCACGGCATCTACACCCACGGCGATGACGACTTGCAGCGAGTCGTGGACGGCGGCGCCAGTCTGGTGCATTGCCCGGTGGTGTTCGCCCGCGATGGCGAGGCGCTGAACTCGTTCGGACGCTATCGGGCCAAGGGCATCAACTTCGCCCTGGGCACCGACACCTGGCCGGCGGACTTGCTGGACAACATGCGTCAGGGCTTGAACATCGCCCGCCTGATGGAGGGCGGTAATGACCTGACCAGCACGCTGGACCTGTACAACGCCGCGACACTCGGCGGCGCCACCGCTTTGGGGCGCGACGATCTCGGACGTCTGGCGCCGGGGTGCAAGGCCGACATCACCGTGTTCAACCTGCGCGCAATGCACCTGGGACCGTTATTCGATCCGCTGAAAAATCTGGTGCTGGCCGGTCGCGGTGACGACTGCATCGCCAGCTACATCGATGGCCGCTGCGTGATGCAGGACGGCCAGGTCAAGGGCATCGACTACTGCGCCCTGCAACGTCAGGCCCAACGGCAATTCGAAAGGCTGATGCGCAGCCACAGCGACCGGGCCTTTGGCCAACCGGACTGGAAAAGCCTGTTCCGGCCGGCCATCCCGTTCGCCGACGACTACAGCGCACAGGCGCCACTGAGCGCGATTGATCCCCTTTTTTAGAGAATTCTGCCCATGCAAAGCTTCGACTTCAGCCAACTGAGCCCCCGGGACAAATACAAGATCCTGATCGGCAGCGTCGTGCCACGGCCGATTGCCCTGGTCACCACCGTCGACGGCGAAGGCCGGGTCAACGCAGCACCGTTCAGCTTCTTCAATGCGCTGTCGGCCGACCCGCCCATCCTCGCCCTTGGCGTGGAAAACTACGACGACCAAAGCCCCAAGGACACCACCCGCAACATTCAGCTCAACCAGGAATTCACCGTCAATATCGTCAGCGATGCACTGGTGGAAGCCATGAACGTCTGCGCCGTGCCCTTCGCCCCCGGCTTCGACGAATTGACCGCCGCCGGCCTCACCGCCATCCCAGGCACCACGGTCAAATGCCCTCGCATCGGCGAAGCCCCGGTGGCGCTGGAATGCCGGCGGATGATGGCGCTGTCCATCGGCCAGTCGCGGGAAATCATCTTCGGTGAAGTGCTGATGGCCCATGTGCGAGACGAACTGATCGACCCGAAAACCCTGTACATCGACCAATTGGGGCTGGATGCGATCGGACGCATGGGCGGGCATGGCTATGCACGCACGCGTGACTATTTCGATTTGCCGACACGCTCATTGCAGGCATGGACGGAAGCACCGGGCGGTGGGGAACGGTTTTGGCCGCTGGGCAAGTAGCCAGTTACACATAAACCTGTAGGAGCGAGCTTGCTCCGGGCGGCGATCCGACGATGGTCGTCAACGATACCGCTGGTAACCTGACACCCCGCGGCGCTCTCAGGTTCATCGCGAGCAAGCTCGCTCCTACAGGGGGGGGGTCAGTGAAAATCCCGGCTACGCACAGTGATGCCATCCAGTAGCGGGCTCAAATCACTCAAGCGCCCGGCAATCAGGTGCCGGACCTCGCCCTCTTTCTCCCAACGCCCATCGACCTTGAGCAACTGCGAGCCGACCAGCACCCGGCGCTGTCGCTCGGCCAGGTCACGCCAGACCACCACGTTGACGTTGCCGAACTCGTCCTCAAGGGTGACGAACGTCACGCCGCTGGCGGTGGCCGGGCGTTGCCGGCCGGTGACCAGCCCGGCGACGCTGACCGGCCGACCGTGTTCGACGTCCAGCAACTCCTGCGAACTGCGGCAGCGCCGCGCCTTCAACTCACTGCGCAACAGGGCCAGCGGATGCGGTCCGAGGGTGGTGCCGACACTGGCGTAATCGGCTTGCAGGTCCTCGCCCACGGTGGGTTTGGGCAACGACACCGCGTCCTCCTCCCGGCTCGGCAGGCCGGCAAACAAACCCAGCTGCTTTTGTACCCCGGCCACTTCCCAGCGTGCCCGGTGCCGGTCGCCGGCCAGGCCACGCAACGCGCCGGCATCGGCCAGTTGCTCCTGGGCGCGGGCATCGAGTCGCGCCCGTTCGCCGAGGTCGGCGATGTCGGCAAACGCGCCTTTCGAGCGGGCCACCTCGATGCGCCGCGCATCGTCCTCACGAAAGCCCTTGATCATGCGCATGCCCAGGCGAATCGCCGGCTGCGCACCACTGACCGGTTCCAGGCTGCAATCCCAGTCACTGGCGCGCACGTCCACCGGGCGAACCTGCAAATGATGACGGCGAACGTCCTGCAGAATCTGGTCCGGGCTGTAGAACCCCATCGGCCAACTGTTGATCAGGGCACAGGCGAAGGCCGCCGGCTCATGGCATTTCAACCAGCAACTGGCGTAAGTCAGCAAGGCAAAACTGGCGGCGTGGGACTCGGGAAAACCGTAGCTGCCAAAGCCCTTGATCTGCTCGAAGATCTGCGCGGCAAACTCCGGCGTGTAGCCCTTTTTTTTCATGCCGGCGGCCAGTCGATCCTTGTGCGGTTCCAGCCCGCCATGGCGCTTCCAGGCGGCCATGGAGCGGCGCAACTGATCGGCCTCGCCGGGGCTGTAGTCGGCGGCGACGATGGCGATCTGCATCACCTGTTCCTGAAACAGGGGAACGCCAAGGGTACGTTTCAACACCTCGCGCAACTCTTCGGAGGGGTAGCTTTCGAGCTCTTCCCTGTTTCGGCGACGCAGATAGGGATGCACCATGCCGCCCTGAATAGGTCCGGGGCGAACGATGGCCACCTCGATCACCAGGTCATAGAACTTGCGGGGCTTGAGCCTGGGCAGCATCGACATTTGCGCCCGGGATTCGATCTGGAACACGCCGATGGTGTCGGCGCGGCCGATCATGTCGTAGGTTTGCGAGTCTTCAGAGGGGACCGTCGCCAGACTCAAATCCAGATTGCGATGACGGCGCAACAGATCAAAGCA
This sequence comes from Pseudomonas sp. WT-JTC, assembly GCF_056711565.1. NCBI lineage: Bacteria > Pseudomonadati > Pseudomonadota > Gammaproteobacteria > Pseudomonadales > Pseudomonadaceae > Pseudomonas > Pseudomonas sp. WT-JTC. The sequence goes on along the minus strand of NZ_CM160042.1, from coordinate 2,847,195 downwards.
ACGGCGTATCGCACTGAGCATACCCAGAGCGAGGATATCGACCTTCAGGAGACCGACCGCGTCCAGGTCGTCCTTGTCCCACTGAATGATGGTGCGTTCGGCCATCGCGGCGTTTTCCACCGGCACGAGGTGGTCCAGCGGCTGCTCGGAAATGACGAAGCCGCCGGGGTGCTGGGACAGGTGCCGGGGGAACCCGATCAGTTGCCGGGTCAAACTCAGTACCCGGCGCAGCACCGGGCTTTCGGGGTCGAAACCGCCTTCACGCAGGCGCTCCACGGGCGGTGTTTCATCACTCCAGTGACCACAGCAATCGGCCAGGGCATTGATCTGGTCTGGTGGCAGCCCCAGCGCCTTGGCCACGTCGCGTACGGCACCGGCCGCATGGTAAGTGCTGACCACGGCCGTCAGTGCCGCGCGGGTTCGACCATAGCGCTGGAACACGTACTGCAAGACTTCTTCGCGGCGTTCGTGCTCGAAGTCCACATCGATATCCGGCGGCTCGTTGCGCTCCCTGGAGAGAAATCGTTCAAACAGCATGTTCATTCGCTCGGGGTCGATCTCGGTGATGCCCAGGGCGAAACACACCGCCGAGTTGGCCGCCGAGCCTCGGCCCTGGCAGAGAATCTTCTCGCGCCGGGCGAAGGCGACGATGTCCTGAACGGTCAGGAAATAGCTTTCATAACCCAGCTCGGCGATCAGCCCGAGCTCCTTGTCGATCAGCCCGCGAACCTTGTCGCTTGCACCGTCGGGCCATCGCTCGCGAATGCCGCGCTCGGTCAACTCCCGCAGCCAGGATTCCGCGCTGTGCCCTTGCGGCACCAGTTCGCGGGGATATTGATAACGCAATTGGCCGAGATCAAAGGTACAGCGCCGGGCAATGGTCAGCGTTTCTGCCAGCAACTCTGGCGGATAAAGCGCCTGCAGCACGTCGAGGCTGCGCAGATGGCGTTCGCCGTTGGGATGCAGGCGCAACCCGGCATCGGCCACCGGCAGGTGATGACGGATCGCCGTCATGGTGTCCTGCAAGGCGCGCCGGCCGCGAGCGTGCATGTGCACATCGCCGCTGGCCACTGGGGGAATCCGCAGCTCCCTGGACAGGGTCAACAGATTATTCAAACGCTGGGTATCGTCCTGACCGCGGTGCAGTTGCACCGCCAGCCACAGGCGTTCGGCGAAAACCTGCTTCAGCCAGCAGCCCTGTTCGAAGTCATCCACCGCGTCCGGCACCCACAACGCCAACAGCCCCGGCAACGGTTCGCTGAAGTCCTCGCGCAGCACCTGATACTGGCCTTTCTGCGTGCGCCGCCGGGCGTGGGTGATCAATCGGCACAGCGCCTGATAGCCCTCGGGGTTCTCCACCAGCAGCACCAGCTTCGGACCGTTCTCGATGCGTATTTCACTGCCGATGATCAGCGGCAACTCCACGGACTTCGCCGCTTGCCAGGCGCGAACGATGCCCGCCAGGGTGCACTCGTCGGTCATCGCCAGGGCTTGATAACCCTGTTCTTTCGCACGCTGGAACAGCTCGAGGGCGCTGGAAGCCCCGCGCTGGAAGCTGAAGTTCGACAGGCAGTGCAATTCGGCATATTCGATGCTCATGCGAACCAGCCCTGCAGCCACAACGGGCCATCCTCACCGACCGCCCGGTAGGCCCAGCCCTGTTGGCCGGCACGGGTTTCGATCAGGTAATAGTCACGACGTACGTCGTCACCGTCCCACCAGCCGGACTCGATACGCTCCGGCCCCATGAGGATGCGCGCCGAGCCCTGATGCACGGCCAGCGGTTCAGTCAGCAGCCAGCCCGGCCGTTTCACGGCGGCCGGCACCGCGCAAGGCTGGCTGTCGGCACTGGCCTGCCACGCGCACTCGGGGCGGTGATCGGCCTGGAAACGCAAGCCATGCACCGCGTCATCCCCCAGCCGTGCACGCAGGCGTTCGCGCAACTGCTCCCAGGGCAGGGACTGTTGCGGGCGATCGTCGAACAGTTCCCGATGCTGGGGCACGAAGGCCGGCAAATCCTCGGCGCGCAAGCGAAAGCCGCGCACCGGCGCCTCGACCTGGACTTGCTCCAGCCGCCCCCGGGCCAGCTCGAAGAGCATCGCCGGATCGCGCTCGGCGCTGAGCAGGCCGACCTTGATGACCGTGTCCGGCAACCCGGCATGCTCCAGATGCAGGTCGAAACGCTGTACGCCGCTGTCGCGACCGCAGAGGAACGCCGACAGGTCGCCAGTCAACCGGCGCAACGGAAACAGCAAGGCTTGATGGGACTGCACATCGAAATTGAGCTCGATACGCACATCGAAGCGGTCCGGCGGCAAGTAAAACGCCAGCGCCAGCCGCCGCAAACCGGACAGGGCATCCAGATGCTTGAGCACCTGGACCTCGAAACGCCGGGCCAGGCTGTGCCTGGGCAACGCCTGCACCTGGCTCAAGGTGCGCAGGCCCATGCGCGACAAGGCCGTGGCGACCGATGCGTCGAGGCCGACCCGGTCGACGGGCATTTGCCCCAGATGATGCTGCAAGGCTTGATCGTCCGGCACCACCAGACCGTCATAGACGTTGGCCAGCACCCGCGCCGCCACCGGGTTGGGCGCGGCCACGATGCGGTGCCGAAACCCCAGCTCACCGAGCTCACGGCGCAAAAGCGCTTCGAATTGCGGCCAGGCACCGAACAGGCCGAGACTGGATTCGATCTCGAACACCACGGCCCGGGGGTAATGCACGCTGACCTGGGAACTGAAGCGATAGGCCCAGGCGGCGAGAAACTGCTGCCAGTGTTCGATTTCAGCGGCATCGTATTCGGCCGTGACAAAACCTTTGCTCAAGGCCTGTGCCGCGCTCATGGACTGGCCGGGACGCAAGCCCAGCGCCCGCGCCGCACCGTTGACTGCCTGCAGCACCCGGCGCTGGGCCGGGCCGGTCAGCAACGCCAGGGGTTCCTCGGGATCGGCGCGCTGACGCAGTACCGCGTCCAGCGCCAATTGCGGGAAAACAATGCAGACCCAGCGCATGGCAACCTCAATGCCCCACGGCGAAGGCAATCGGCGCCGAACGGGCCAGGCCGCCACGGCACTTGAGTACACGCAGTTGTGCCGGTCGGGCATCGATGGCGATGCGCAAGGCCGCCGGCGAAGGGTTGATCGCTTCACTGAGGGGACGATAGGCGAAGGCCAGGGTCTGGCCGGTTTCCGCCGCCACCTGCAAGCGGCGCAAGGCGCGGTCATCGGCCTTGTGCGGCCAGCACAGCACCGCACCGCAACTGCCCGAGCGCAGGCATTGTTCCGCGGCCCACAGCGCATCGCGCTCGCCGGCCTGGATGATCGACAACTGACGCAGATCGACCCCGGCGCTCTGCCACGCCTGGGGATACGGCAAATAAGGCGGCGCCACCAGCACGATGCGCTCGCCCGCCGCCGACAGCCGTGCCAGTGTCGGCCACACCAGTTGCAACTCGCCCACGCCCTGCCCGGCCAAGAGGATTTCCGTCAGCGCCGCCTCCGGCCAGCCTCCGCTGGGCAATGCGGCGTCCAGCGCGGCATGCCCGGTGGGTTGCGGGCTGGCGGCCGCTGGCGCAGGCCTGCCCTTCCAGACCTGGCCAGCATTGAACAGCGTATCCAGCGCAACGACGGCACCCATCAGCCTTGCCTCACCAGGCCACAGAACACGCCTTCGATGGCCAGGTCCCGGTCGGCTTCGACAATAATCGGCTGGTAGGCCGGGTTGCGTGGCAGCAGGCGAACCACATCGCCGACCCGCTCGAAGCGCTTGATGGTGACTTCGCCGTCAAGCCGCGCCACGACGATCTGGCCGTTGAGCGCCTCCGGATTGCGGTGCACGCCCACCAGATCGCCGTCGAGAATACCGTCCTCGATCATCGAGTCACCCCGAACCCGCAGCATGTAGTCCGGCACCCGCGAGAAGATCGACGGATCGAGCAGCAAGCGGCTATGGACCTCCGCATCGGCCCCGATCGGCGCACCGGCCGCAACCCGGCCGAGCACCGGGATGTCCAGCAACTCGGGACGCGGTGGCTGCCCGAGCAGGCGAATGCCCCGGGCCTGGTGCGGGTTGACCTCGATAAACCCGGCTTCGGTCAGCGCCAGCACATGCTTGCGCGCCACGCTACGGGAGGCAAAACCGAACACCTCGCTGATTTCAGCGAGGCTCGGAGGCTGACCATGCTCGGCGATGCGATCGCGGATGAAGGTCAGGATGGCGGTACGGCGGGGAGTCAGAGTCGTCATGGAGTACATTTGTACTCTTTTGGCTTTTGCCTGGCAAGGACCGTGTAGGAGCGAGCCTGCTCGCGAAAACCGTCCAGGCGCACCGGTTCCTCCAATTGCATCGCTTTATCGTTCGCGTCCATCGCGAGCGAGCTCGCTCCTACAGAGGGGCCGGCCAGACCGGAAAGATATGCCCACGGATAAATCCCGCGCTCATGACCATCGCTGAACACCAGTTGCAGTCCATACCCCTGCGAGTGCAATTCAATAACCCGAACCCGCGCATCGACCATCGGCGTCATCCCCCGCATACGAAACGCCCGGCACTGCGAACACGGGCACTGCCGACGCAGTTCGGCGTGGTCCAGCCACTGCTCGCGACCATCCGGCCAGTTCAGTCGCAACTGCTGTTTGCTCCGTGAATTACCCACCGCCAGCGGATTCATTGCAGTTGACTCAAGGCAATGCGCACGGCCTTGCGCACTTCCGGGTCGCCGTCGTCCTGTGCGGCCTGCAATGCCGCGATGGCCCGCGGGTCGTTCAATTCGCCCAGGACCAGCGCGGCCTCCTTGCGCAGGTTGCTGATGCGGTGGCCGAGGGTGTCGATCAGCGCATCGAGCGCAGGTACAAATCGCAAGCGACCGAGGCTGCGGGTGGCGCGCAGGCGCACTTGCCAGTAATCGTCACCCAAGGCATCGATCAGGGCCGGGCCGGCGTCGAGGTGGCCGACCTTGCCCAGGGTGGTGGCGGCTTCTTCGCGGACTTGCCAGGCGGTGTCCCGCAAGGCTTGGCGCAGGGCCGGCAGCACCTGCGCGTCAGACGCCAGGCCCAACGCCCCGGTGGCGGCACGCCGTACGTCGGTGTCCGGGTCATCGCTGGCCAACCGCGCCAGCGCCGGCAAGGCCTCGAGTTGCTTAAGCCAGCCGAGCACACCTACCGCTTCGCGGCGCACACCGGCGCTTTCATCGTCCAATGCCCGTGCAGCCGCATCGGCGGCATCGGGGCAACGCAACTCGCGCAAGGCCCTGAACGCGGCAATGCGTACGCCAGTGTCGGCGTGCCCGGTCCACGGCAGTATGACCCGGCCCGCCGCCTCGCTCTTGAGCAGGCTAAGGCTTTGCGCAGCGGCCGCCTGCACCGCCGGGGATGGATCAGTCAGCGCCTGGCACAACGCTTCGACCACGGGCTCGTCCTCCCAGGCTTCCAGCAACCGCGCGGCTTCGGCGCGAACGTCGGCAATCGGGTCTTCGGCCAGTCGATCGATCAACCACAGCAGGCCGTCCGGTTCCTCAAGATCGGCCAACTCGATCAACGCGATCCGGCGTACACCGGGGTCGTCATCGGTCAGGCGCGGCTGCAGGGCAAGAATGTCGTCGTTATCGGTTACATCGAATAGTGAGGTCATAGGGCAAATCGCGGCAGTTTGTTTTCAGGGGGAAGGCCGAGCGGATTCAGGCGCGGCAGCTGCCGGCCGTCTTCGTGGCGCAGGAGTTCGAGGCAATGACGCTTCAGGTGCGAGAATTCAGGGCGGGTCACCAGCTCCGTGCTGCGCGGCCTGGGGAAGTCCAGGCGCAGGTCTTCGATGATCCGCCCGGGGCGTGAACTCATGACCAGCAAGCGGTCGGCGAGGAACAGCGCTTCGTCGATGTCATGGGTGACAAACACCACGGTGGTGCGGATGCGCGTCCAGATGTCCAGCAGCAGTTCCTGCATGTTCAACCGGGTCAGGGCATCGAGGGCACCGAAGGGTTCATCCATCAGCAACAGGCGCGGGCGGTTGACCAGCACCCGGGCAATTTCCACCCGTTGCTGCATGCCGCCGGAGAGCTGATCGGGCCAGCGCCCGGCAAACCCTTCGAGCCCCACCAGGGCGAGGATTTCATCCGCCGCCTTGTGCCGTTCGGCCTTGCCGACGCCACGCATTTTCAAGCCGAACGCCACGTTGTCACGCACCGTGCGCCACGGAAACAAGGTGTGCTGCTGGAACACCATGCCGCGTTGTGGCGATGGCCCCGATACCGGCGCGCCATCCACGTTCAAGGTGCCGGTGCGCGGTTGCAGGTGCCCCGCCAACGCGCCGAGCAAAGTCGACTTGCCGCAGCCGGACGGCCCGAGAATGCACACGAACTGTCCCGGTTCGATCTGGCAATCGAGACCCTGCACCGCTTCGAAGGCCGCTTGGCCCTCGCCCAGGCTGATTGACAGCCCGCGAATATCGATACGTCCTTGCAGGTGTTGAAAAACGCTCATCAGGCTTTTCCTCGTGGTCGATGCCAGGGCGTGAACAGCCCGCCCAGACGTTTGATCAGCAGGCTGCTGCCCATGCCGAGCACGCCGATCAGCAACATGCCGACGACGATGTCGGCGTAGTTCTGGATGGTGTAGGACTCCCAGGTGTAATAACCAATGCCGAACTGGCCGGAGATCATTTCTGCCGTGACCAGGCAGAACCACGAGGTGCCCATGCCGATGGCCAGGCCGGTAATGATGCTGGGTCCGGCCCCGGGAAGTACGACCTCCAGCAGGATTGCCCGGCGCCCTGCCCCGAGGCTTTTCGCCGAGGCGATCAGCCGCGGGTCGACGCCTTCGACGCCATGCACGGTGTTGAGCAGGATCGGGAACAGTGCGCCGGTGAAGGTGATGAACACCATCGACAGTTCCGACGAAGGAAACATCAGGATCGCCAGGGGAATCCACGCCACCGCCGGGATCGGGCGCAGCACTTCCAGGGGCGGCAGCAGCAGGTCTTCGGCCCATTTCGAGCGACCGATGGCCAGGCCCAGGGCCACACCGATGATCAGCGCGGCGAGGTAGCCGGCGAATACCCGGCCAAGGCTGCTGCCCAGGTGTTGCGCGAGTTTGCCCGAGTCGCCGAGGCCGAGGGCGGCTTCAATGACCGCCACGGGTGTCGGGACGTTGGCGAAGGTCACCAGGCCGAGGTTCCAGTGGTGGCTGGCGGCGAGTTGCCAGAACAGCAGGCAGAGCAGCAAGGACGCGGCTCTGGGGATCCAGCGTGAATATGATCGGTACACAATTATTCCTCTCAACCCACCTCCTGTAGGAGCGAGCTTGCTCGCGAAGAACGCCAACGATTACGCGCTCTGTCTGACGGATCGCGTTGTCCGGACGTTTTTCGCGAGCAAGCTCGCTCCTACAGGGGGCTGTGGTGTTTCGGCTGTTAGCGAACAGCCACGGCTTGTGCGGTAGCATCGGTGAAGTCGTACACTTTCCCGCCCTGGGCGGTGGCGAACTGCTGGGCCTGGCCCTTGAGCAGGAACGCACTGAGTCGCCCTTTCGCATCACTGGCAAACCACGCCTGATCCGCCAGCAACTTGATCCCGCTGTCGCTGGCCTGGGTGTACACCGCGCGGATGTTTTTGCCTTCCTGCTTCAGGGCGGCCAACGCCGTGAACGCCAGCTCCGCCGACGCGTACTGGCGGACTTTCGGTTCGCCGCGGACCCAGATCTCGGCCACGTGGCTGAAGTCGGTGATGCCTTTGCCGCTCGACGCATCCACCGCTTTAAGCGGCGTCTGCGCGTAGTTGGCCAGTTGCGCTGTGTAGTCCAGGTTCGACGCCTTGAACGCGGCGCGAATGTATTGGTCGTCGATGAAGGTATTCAGATCGAGACCGCGATCGGCCTTCTTCAACAACTTCAGGGTATCGATGGCAGTGCCCACGGCCTGACGGTATTCCGGCTTCCAGCTCAGGTCACGGGTCTGCACGCCGAGGGGGCCATGGAACAGGTAGTTGACCTCGGCATCGACCCCGGTGACCTTGGCGATCAGCTCGCTGTATTTCTCCGGTTCAGCCGCCAGCAACTGGTTGGCTTCGATACTCGCCCGCAGGTAAGCGACGACGATTTCAGGGTACTGCCTGGCATAGGCCTGATCGACCAGCGCACCGTGGAAGGTCGGCGCGTTGGCCTGGGAGCCGTCATAAATCTTGCGGGCGAAACCACGGCTCGGGAACAGTTCGGCGAAGGGCACGAAGTCGGCGTGAGCATCGATCTTGCCGGCCTGCAACGCGGAGCCGGCGACTTCCGGCGGCTGGGCGATGATGTTCACGTCCTTGAGCGGGTCCCAGCCCTGCGCCGCGACGGCGCGCAGCAACATGCCATGGGCGGTGGAGGCGAACGGCACGGAGATGCTCTTGCCCTTGAGCTCGGCCAGCGACTGCACGCCGGATGCACTCGGCACCACGATGCCGTTGCCGCTGCCCTTGGTGCTGCCCGACAGCACGCTGATAAACAGGCTGTGCTTGCCCGCCGTTTCAAAAGCCACACCATTGAACGCACCGGGGAAATCGGCCATGGCGCCGAAGTCGAGTTTGCCGGCCACCATCTCGTTGGTCAGGGGTGCGCCGCTGGTGAAGTTTTTCCACTGCACGTCGTATTGGGCGTCTTTATAGGGGCCCTCGTGGGGCAGGTATTTGTCCAGCAGACCCAACTCACGAATCAACAGGCCACCGGCGGCGCAGTTGATGGTGGTGTCCTGGGTGCCGATGGCAATGCGGATGGTTTCGGCTGACGCCGACAAGGTGAAGGAAGCCAGTACCAGACCGGCCAAAGCTGCACGCAACATCATGAGTGTTTCCCCTCGAATCATTTATTGGATGTTCGTCTCCGCCGCGATCAGGGCGCGGTGGGAAACGAGGGGTGTTTTGAAGCAGGCGTCCGGTGGTGGCCGGATGGCTTTTGTGTCGTATTTACTGGCCTCATCGCTGGCAAGCCAGCTCCCACAGGTTTCGTGGTTGTTTTCACAATCTGAGGGACAGCACAAATCACTGTGGGAGCGGGCTTGCCCGCGAAGGCGTCCTGTCAGTCAACGCAATAAATAAGGAATCTCCACTTTCACCGCCCCGGTCGGGCAGTCCTTTTCACAGGGCATGCAGTACCAGCATTCGTCGAACGCCATGTAGGCCTTCTGCGTGGCCGGGTTGATCGCCAGCAGGTCCATCGGGCAAACGTCGACGCAGACGGTGCAGCCTTTGTGGGCGATGCAAAGGTCCTCGTCGACCGTGACCGGTGCGTTGGAGCGGAAGAAGATTTCCTGGGGTTGATAGGCCATGTTCACTCTCTCTTTCGTTGACGGCATCACGCCGCGTCGGCACCGACCCGCAATCGGTCGTAGGCCTGCATTTCATCGGCGTCGAGCGGGATGATGTAGGGCTCGACGGCTTTCTTGAAACTGGTCATCAAACCGTTTTCGCCTTTCTTCAAGTGGCAATGGCAAAACCAGTCGTTGTCGTTGCGCTGCGGGTGATCGACGCGATAGTGGTACAGCCCCCAGCGACTTTCGGCGCGGAACAGTGAAGCGCGGGCGGCCATTTCGGCGCAGTCGCGGATCATGCTGACTTCCATGGCACGCATCAGCTCGTGGGCGTTGTGGGCCTTGATCTGATCGAGGTCGCGCTGGATGTCGCTGAAACGTTGCAGGCCGATCTGCATCTTCTTCGTCACTTTCGGCGGTTGCAGGTAGTCGTTGACGAAGCGCCGCAGCTTGTACTCGACCTGCGCGGGTGGCAGGCCGTGTTCGCGATCCAGTGGCGCATAGACCCGTTGTTTTTCGGTTTCGATCTGCCGGGCATCCAGCGCTGAAAACTCACGTCCGGCGACAAAATCCGCCGCGTTGTGGCCGGCGAACCAGCCGTAGGTGAACGCGCCGAGCATGTAGTTGTGCGGCACCGCGGCCATGTCACCGGCCGAGTACAAGCCCTTGACCGAGGTCTCGGCCTTCTCGTTGACCCACACCCCCGACGCCGAATGCCCGCTGCAAAAGCCGATTTCCGAGATGTGCATCTCGACCATCTGCGTGCGGTAGTCGGTGCCGCGATTGGCATGGAACTGGCCGCGACTCGGACGCTCGTTGCTGTGCAGGATCTCCTCGATGTTCTGGATGGTTTCCTCGGCCAGGTGATCGAGCTTGAGGAACACCGGACCGTTACCGCTTTCCAGTTCCTGATGGAACTCCCACATCATCTGTCCACTCCAGTAGTCGCACTCGATGAAGCGCTCGCCCTTGTTGTTGGCGGTGTAGCCGCCCAAGGGACCGGTGACGTAGGCGCAGGCCGGGCCGTTGTAATCCTTGATCAGCGGGTTGATCTGGAAACACTCCAGGTTCGCCAGCTCGGCCCCGGCGTGGTAGGCCATTGAGTAGCCATCGCCGGCATTGGTCGGATTTTCGTAGGTGCCCATCAGGTAGCCCGAGGATGGCAACCCCAGGCGTCCGGCGGCACCGCAGGCGAGGATCACCGCTTTGGCCTTGATCACATGGAAGTCAGCGGTTCGGCAATCGAAGCCCATCACGCCGTTGACCGTACCCTCTTGATCCGTCAGCAATCGGGTGCAGACCAGCCGGTTGGTAATGGTCACCCGCGCGCGCTTGAGCTGCCGGTACAGGACTTTTTTGATGTCGTGCCCTTCCGGCATCGGCAACACATAAGCGCCCATGTGGTGGACCTTCTTCACCGCGTAGTCGCCGGTTTCGTCCTTCTCGAATTTCACGCCCCAGCGGTCCAGCTGCTCGATGGTTTCGAAGCTATGGGTCGCGTAGGCGTACACCGCAGCCTGGTTGACGATGCCGTCGTTGGCGATGGTGATTTCCTTGGTGTATTGCTCCGGCGTCGAGTGGCCGGGAATGATCGCGTTGTTCAGGCCGTCCATGCCCATGCTGATCGCGCCGCTGCGCTTGACGTTGGCCTTGTCGATCAACAGCACCCGCAGGTCGCGGTTGCGTTCCTTGGCCTTGATCGCTGCCATCGGGCCGGCAGTGCCGCCGCCGATCACGACGATGTCGTATTCCTGTTCGAGGGTGTTGCGTGTCATGTTCAAGCCCCTTTGTGCCGGTCGATCCGCAGGCGGTACTGGAAGGCATCGCCACGGTAGTAAAGGTGTTCGAAGTCCAGCGGCCGACCCTCGGCATCGTGGGTCAGGCGCTCGATACGCATGATCGGCGAGCCAGGTTCGACGTTCAGCGCCCGAGTCAGGTCGCTGTCGGCCAGTACCGCATCGATGGCCAGGTCGGCGTGCCCCAGGGTCAGGCCGCAGTCGTTTTCCAGGATCTGGAAAATGTCGCGAGTGACCAGGTCGGCTTTTTCCAGGCGCTCGCCAACGGCCTTGGGCAGGTAAGTGATTTCCAGGGAAATCGGCTCGCGATTGATCAGGCGCACCCGTTTGATCTGCGCCACGACCTCGCCTTCGGCGACCTGCAAACGCTCGGCGACGAGCTTGTCGGCGGCAATGAACCTGAAGCTGCGCAGGCGGTTGATCACCTCATATCCTCGACCGGTCATGGACTCGGCCAGGCCTTGCAGGGTACTGACGTTCTGGAAGGTTTTCGGCTTGGCGACGAAGGTGCCTTTGCCGTGGATCCTGAAAATCAGCCCTTCCTTTTGCAGGTCACCCAAGGCTTGGCGCACGGTGATGCGGCTGACCTTGAACAACGCGCCAAGCTCGCTTTCGGAAGGCATCTGGCTGTCTTGCGGGTATTCACCGTCGAGGATGCGCGCGCGCAGCACGTCTCGCAGCTGGGTGTGCAACGGGACGCTGCTCAGGGATAGAACGTTATCGGTCATGGCAGATCACTTGTTATAACGAGTTATGACGTGATCTTAGAGAGGTAATGACAAGCTTGAGAAATACCGAATGCGCATAAGGTTAGATGCACAACGCAATCCAAAACTGTAGGAGCGAGCCTGCTCGCGATAAACCCGAGAACGCCGTGGGGTGTCAGGCTTCCAGCGTTATCGTTGACGACCATCGCGAGCAGGCTCGCTCCTACAAGGGATTGTGTGCGGTCTGAAGAATCAGTGGCGCTTGAGGATCTGGTCCATGACCCAATCGGTCTTCAACGCCTGCCCGGCCACGGCCGGATGCTGCGCGTCACCACGTATGTGCGCATTCATGCCCAATACGTGGTGCCACTGGATGTGCGCGTGATGCTCGATGTTCAGGCTGAGATGTTCATCAGTGTGCAGCTCGACCGGGTGCTCGTCGAACACTGAAAACGTGATCCGGCCTTTACTGCCAATCACTTCGACCCGGTCTTCACGGCGATCGGCAACGAAGTTCCAGCAGCCCATCCCCAGTGCCCCGCTGGCAAACCGCCAGGTGGCGCTGACGGCATCTTCGGCCGCGTACAAGCCGGCCTGCCGTGCGGTGAACCCGGCGACTTCGACGATATCGCCGAGCAGGTACTGAAACAGGTCCAGGCCATGGCTGGCCAGATCGGCGAAGTAGCCGCCACCGGCAATCGTCGGGTCAGTGCGCCAGTTATCGGTGCCGTTTCGGTCCGCTGCCGACGGGGCTTTGGTGAGCGTCCAGCTCAAGTGCCGGACCTCGCCGATCCGCCCCTCCTCCAGCCATTGCCGCACTTGCCGGAAGCGTGGCAGCGAACGTCGGTAATAGGACACGAACAGGTGCAGCCCCGCATCGGCAAACACCTGCTGCATCTCGCGGCTTTGCCCGGCGTTCAGCGCCATCGGTTTCTCGACGCAGCAATGCTTGCCGGCGGCGGCCACCTGCAAGGCATAAGCGTGATGGCTGTCAGGTGGCGTGGCGATGTACACCGCGTCGACCTCGGGATCGTCGATCAGCGCTTGCGCATCGGTGTAGACCCGAGCGATGCCGTGGCGCGCGGCGTAGTCGGTGACGGCTTCCAGGCGCCGGCCCATCACCGCCACCAACGCCGATCCGGATGCCTTGTAGAAGGCCGGTGCGCTTTTGCGTTCAGCGACACTGCCACAACCGATCATGCCCCAGCGCACCACGTTCATAGGCTCTCCCTGCTTCTCAGCCGATGCGCAATGCGCGCAGGTCCGGTCGACCGTCCTTGAGCGGCGGGCACCAGTAGTAGCCGCCGGTGACCGGACGGCTGATGCGGTACAGGCCGTCGGTGATGCCGTCTTCCAGGCCACTCATGCGACGCAGTTGGGCTTCGAAGGCATCGAGGGAAAAACCGAAGGCCAGGAACATCAGGCCGGCGCGGTCACCTTCGATCCACGGCATCGAGCGGCGCACCACGAAGGCCTCAGGCGCAAAGCTTTCCTGGGCGGTGCGTTTGACGTGGGCGGAAACCGGCGCGTCGTCGATCTCCTCGTTATCGCTCAAGCGGCGGCCCATGATGTTGTCTTTTTCATCCGCCGACAGCGCATGGAAACCTTTCAAGTCATGCTGCCACTGCTGGATCGCGGCAAAGCTGCCACCCACCGTACCGTCCGCGCCCTCACCGACCACGGCGGCGCTCACGGCGGCTTCGTCGTGTGGGTTCTCGGTGCCATCCTCGTAGCCGGTCAGGTCATGGCCGCTCATGTGGCGGAAGGTTTCGTTCATCTGCACCAGGCGCAACGCCGGGGCCAATGCTGCTGCGATGGCGTTGCTGCGGTTGAGCAACTCACCACGGTCTTCACCGTGCAGCCAGCACCAGAGCGCCTGTTGGGTCGATGGATTATCGACGCCGACACCGGTCAGTGCCGGGAAAACGCGCAGGCCTTCGATCTGCCCATCCAGCGCCTTGACCAGGGATTCACCGAAGCCGACCACCACCGATTTGCCGTCCACCAAGCCTTGCAGGTTATCGAGCGCGGTCGGTAGAGCAGCGACGGATTCGAGAGCGAAGAACATATGGCGGGCTTGAGGCGGAACGGGGGTGGCGAGAATGCCCGGCTGGTAATGACTCATATGAACTCCTCGAAAAAGAGCTCGGAGTTTAACCGGAGTACGAGGGTTTGTGTGCTGTCAGAGGCCACACAAGCCCCTCTCATTACAAGGAGATCAAACCGCGCTGGGGCTTTCGTTGCGGAACGCACTCGGGCTCATGCCGGTCCAGCGCCTGAAAGCCCGGCGAAAGCTGCGCACGTCGCTGTAGCCGACTTCCTCGGTGATGCGCTCGATGGACATGTCCGGGTTGGCCAGCAGGCTCATGGTGCGGGCCTGGCGCACTTGTTCCAGCAGTGTCTCGAACGTCAGGGCATGTTCGGTGAGGCGGCGGCGCAAGGTGCGGCTGCTCATGTTCAGGTCGCCGGCGATTTTCTCGATGTGGCTGCCCTCGGTCAGGTCCCGGGCAATCGCCCGTTCAACCGCCTGGATCAAATCCATTTTCCGGTGCACCTGCGCAGCTTCCAGTTCGAGCAACTTCACTGCCTGACGCAGGGCCAGGGAATGGTGATTGGGCAAGTGAACGTCCAGCCAATACGCATCGATCACCATGCGGTTCTGCAGGCAACCGAAACGCACGTCCGGCCCCAGCAGGCGCGAATATTCGCTGAGATAGTCCGGCGCGGCATGCATGAACTCCACGGCCATCGGCTTGAAATCCGCCCCGACCAGCGCCCGGCCGTACACCAGCAGGCTGGCGAAAAACTCCTCGACCGCGAACAACTGCACGTCGGCGAACGGCAAGCGGCATTCAACGTCGACAAACACCCGATCACCCGCCTCCTCCACGCTCGACACGACAATGCTGCCGGAAGTGTGTTGATGACGGATGCCCAGTTCAAAGGCATCGCGCAAGGTCTTGCACAGCGACAATACATGCCCCAACAACCCCAGCGTTCCGAGTACATTCTGCGCGCCGACCCACAAGCCCAGCCCCTGATTGGGCAGGACTTTGAGCGCTCGCTGAATCATGGCCACGGCCTGGCGATAGGAAATGCGCTGTGCCGGGTCCTGAAGGTCTTCAAAGTCAAATCCCAACCCTCGGCACAGGCTCTCGGGGTCGATGCCTTTTTGCTCGGCGACTTCGGCCAGGGTGTGCAGGAGGAACGGCGACACCAGCGCCAGTTCAAAGGTGGGGTCGGTCACTTTCATTTGCATGGGACTGTACATTCCGGGTCGAGCTGCATTCTTATTTTTGTAACCGGTTATGTCGGAAGAAGTTAGCACAGGGTTCGAAGGCTGTCCGCAGATGCCCCCCTAAATGGCCGCCAATACCCTACCTTGCGGGGCACAGACAGCCTATTTCTATGTTGCGGCCCTCGTATGGACGCCGGAAAGCCCGCTAACAATAATAATGAGGACACCCATGATCCCGACCCGCACGACTCTTCCCCTACTGGTCATTGGCCTGGCCGGCGTCTGCGCCCCGCAACCGGCACTGGCCACCGAGGCTGGCGTGGACAACATCGGCCCCGGCACCGACGGCTTTTTCATGTTGCCGCTTTCGCCCGACAGCCTTCCGGACAACATGGTTGCGTTCAACCTCTACTACAACCACTACAAAGCCACGAAGCTGAACATCAGCTCGCTCGGCGGCAAGGTGCCAAACGTCGAGATCGAATCCACGGCGGTCATTCCGCGCCTGGATTACCTCAGCCCGGTGCGGGTATTCGGCGGCCGGCTGGCCGGCTACATCGCGCAACCGTGGCTCAAGCAGGAAGTCGCGGTGTTCGGCTTGCAGGACACCCGCGAAGGCATGGGCGACACCACGATCGCGCCGATCATTCTCTGGGACATGGGCCCGAACCTGACCCTCGGCGCCGCCATTGAAGTCACCGTGCCGACCGGCGAATACAGCGTTGATCGCCTGGCCAATACCAGCAACAACTTCTACACCTACAAACCCTTGTTCTCCTTCACCTGGCTGCCGACGGACAGAACCGAGGTGTCGATGAAGACCACCTACAGTTTCAACGAGAAAAACAAGGACACCGATTACAAGTCGGGGCAGATTTTCCACTTCGACTATTCGGCCAGTTTCAAGATCACCGACGACCTGATGCTCGGGCTGAACGGCTACTACCTGAAGCAAACCACCGATGACAAACAGTTCGGCCACACCGTGCAGTTCAATGGCCAGGACGTGAACGACGGGGTGCGCGGCCAGGTGTTTGCGATTGGTCCGGCGCTGCACTGGACCTTTCTCAAATACGCCAGCGCGGAGATTCGCTGGGCCAAGGAATTCGACGTGGAAAACCGGCCTGAAGGGGAAATGCTTTGGGCCAAGGTCAGTATTCCCTATGCGTTCTGATTGACCCCTTCGCGAGCAAGCCCGCTCCCACAGGGTGCAGCGTTGCTCTTGTGGGAGCGGGCTTGCTCGCGAAGGCGGCGGCAAATGCACTGAAAATCCTTCAGGAATACACCGGCCAGCTATCCACAATCTTCCCACCCCGAACCGCCAGCAAATCCCCGAACTGCAACAACACCGACTCCGTCTGGGTCGGCCGCAAAAACACCTGGTCCTCAACCGTCAGCCCCACCGCCGCCGAACCATTGACCATTTCCTGGTTCGAGCTACGGCCATACACAGCATTGCTCTGCAACCCCGGCGGCGATTCGAACTCCGCCATCCAGTGACCGCCATAGATAAAAAACGTCTGGCGCTGATTGGTGTCCCACCAGGAAAACAACCCGGACTTGTCATCCAGCGCCGGAATATTCACCGCCCCGGTGCTCTTTAACACCGGCGTGGCGATGTAGGCGGCTGGCACATGTTCCACCAGTGACGGCAAATCATAGTGAACGGGCTTGAGCATCGCCGTCCCCACCGACACTTCGCTGCTGAGCTGTTCGCGCTCATGCATGCGATAGCTCGGGCTGCCAGCCGTATTGAGGGTCAGCCCGCCATGCCACAAAGCGGGGTATTGCTGACGCGTGAAATCGACGCAGCGGCTGTAGATCACCATCACCTTGGCGAACAACTCCTCGGGCGAACCCAGAATCCCCGGTACACCCATGCCCACGAACGGGTCGTAGCCCATGAACCCGGCGAACTCCAGGTGCTGTGGATGCTGGCTGATCAGCGTCAGCATCTGCCCGAGTACGCCAAGGTCGCTGACGCCACCGCGATGCAGTCCGACATCCAGTTCGATGTTCACCCGCAATCGCGTGCCCAGCCCCTGAGCCAGGGCGAGGTATTGCTGCAAGCGTTGCGGCGTATCGAGCAGCCATTGCAATTGCTTCGAAGGGTCGAAAGCGCCCTTGTGCGAACGATAAAACAACTCGGCCGAACGCACCGGCAGCGGCTTGCCCAACAGAATGTCGGCCTCGGGAAACTGCACCGCGTCATGATTGAGAAACGGTTGGTGAAAGGACATCAGGCGTGGCGTGCCGGCGCGCCGGGCGATGTAGGCCAATAGCCCCGGTGCCGGCAGCGATTTTTCCACCAGCCGCAGGTGCTTGCCGCCGCGCTTGACCGATTGCATCACCACATCGATGTTGTGATCCAGCCGATCAAGGTCGATCAGCATCACCGGTCGCATCGGGCCGTGATCCTTGAGTTCGCGGTTCAGCGTACGGAAGTAATCGCTGTACGGCGCACCTCGGTCCCCCGGCCGCAGCCATGCCCCGAGCCCCACCAACAAGGCGCCGACGCCTGCGCTGCCAAGCAAGAAATTGCGGCGATTGACGGCCATCAGTTCACCCCCAGAATCGATGACAAATGCGCATTGAGGAATTTGCCGCTGGGGTCGAGTTCCTGCCGTACCTGGATGAACTCCTGCCAGCGCGGGTACAGCGGCTGCAGGTTTTTCGCGTTCAATGTATGCAACTTGCCCCAGTGCGGCCGGCCGTTGTATTTCCAGAAAATCGGCTCGACGGCGGCGAAGAAGTTGTGATGATCCATCTGGTAATGCTGGTGGACCGAGATCGAACAGCTGTCGCGGCCTTCGAACATGCTCAGGGGAATGTCGTCGGCCTTGACGTAACGGTATTCAATCGGAAACCAGGTGCGCAGGTCTTTGTCCTGGATCAGTTTGAGGATCTCGCGCAAGCACGCCGGACCGTATTCGGCCGGCACGGAATATTCCATTTCGTTGAAACGCACCGTGCGCACGTTGGCGTAGATATCGAACGAGTCGCCCACCCGATCATCGAAACTGGCGAGGTGGCGCAGGCTGTTGAGCATCGTGCGGCGCAGGTCCGGGAAATCACTGCCGTACTTGTCGATTTTCTCGATCAGCGTGACGAACTCGTTGCCGCCCTCCTCATCTGCCGGGACCGGTGGTGTAGCCGGGTCGCTGGTTTCGTTCAGGGCGATCGACAAGGCGTAGTCGGAATGGGTCACCACGAGCATTTCCCAGTGCTGGTTTTCCCGGGTGTTCTTGTCCAGGTCTTCCAGCAACTCTTCAGTCCTGGCGATCCACTGCCGCTCCCGCAAGCGATACGCCGGGCGGTTTTGCAGGCGCACCCTGGTTGCCACGCCCAACACCCCCAGCGACACCCGGGCGGCGCTGAACACTTCAGGGTGACGATTGGCGTCACACTCCAGCACGTCGCCGTTGGCGGCCACCAATTGCAAGCCGCAGACATGCGCCGAATACGATTGAAAGTTCTTGCCGGTACCGTGGGTCGAGGTCGAGATCGCACCGGCAAGGGTCTGGTAATCGATGTCAGCCATGTTTTGCAGGGCCTGGCCAATGTCTTTGAGCGGTGTGCCCATGCGTGACATTGGCGTACCGGCGGCGAACTCGGCTTGCAGGGTTTTCGCATCATGATCGAGCAAACCCGAGAAATAGCTCAGCGACAGCAAAGTCCCGTCAGTGGGCACCAGCGCGCTGAAGGAGTGTGCCGAGCCCACCGGACGAATCTTGCCGGGTGCCTGGCGCACCACTTGCGTCAACTCATCCAGGTTCTTTGGCGCCAGCCTTGCTGCCGGCAGGCAACTCTGGCCGCCCGACCAGTTGCGCCAGGGAATCAACCGTGGCGCGCGCAGCAGTTCGGCCAATGCCGGTGTCGAGCCGAGCGCGGTAAAGGCGCCAATGACGCTCGCCCGTTGCAACAGCTGACGCCGTGTCATGTCCATCGTCATGAATCGCACCCTGCTTTCTTGTTATTGGATTGGCTGGCCGGACATAAAGGCAATCAGCGCCAGGAACTGCTCTTGCGAACACTGCATGCACATGCCCATCGGCGGCATGCCGTTGTAACCGTTGATCGCGTGATCGAGCAGTGTGTCGGCGCCCTGCTGCACCCGTGGCTCCCAGGCCTTTATGTCGCCGGTCAGCGGCGCCCCGGCCGCCGGGTTGGCATGGCAAAGCTTGCAGCTGTTGTCGTAAACCTGCGCCAACTCGGCGTCGGCGGGCTTCGCGGCGCCTGCTTCACTGCGGCTCGGCGGGTTTTTCGGCTCTTCGCCGCACCCCGCAAGCAACGCAGCAAAGACGCACCCCGCCAAGGCCAAACAAAGACTAGGCTTTTCAGTTAACCGGCTTGCCTGCATGGCTGTCCTCTCATTGGGTGCCCGGTCTGCCGGGTGCACTTTTTTGTTGTGATCAAGCAGAGGTCAACACTAAGGCACCCCGCATGGGCGGGTTGAGGGCATTGGGGGCCAACAAGGGGAGCTTCTGAGGCCATGACGGAAGGCGTCGATAAATCCGCCATCCATCACGCTATGCGACAAAACGCTGAGATGAGTCATGACAAGCATCGCTGAGGTCTGCTAAAACGATTCATCAGTGCATTATCCAATCCAGAGGGGTAGCGACATGACCACAGCCAAGATTCTCGAGAACCTGTTCCCAAGCCCCGCTGACATCCCGGAAAAGTACCGCCTTGATGGCCAGACCGAGCAGCGTGAGTACCTGGTCGATGGCGTGCTGAAAACCTGGAACGGGCCACTGGCCCAGGTTCGCAGCCCGGTGTATCTGGCCGGCGCCAATGGCGACGAGCAAGTGATCCTGGGCAGCACGCCGTTGCTCGATGCCGAGACCGCATTGACCGCCCTCGACGCTGCCGTGCGCGCCTACGACCGTGGCCAGGGACTGTGGCCGACCATGCGCGTGGCCGAGCGCATCCAGCACGTCGAAACCTTCCTGGGGCGCATGCGCGAGCAGCGCGACGCCGTGGTCAAGTTGCTGATGTGGGAAATCGGCAAGAATCTCAAGGATTCGGAAAAGGAATTCGACCGAACCTGCGACTACATCGTCGACACCATCAACGCGCTGAAAGAACTCGACCGCCGCTCCAGCCGTTTCGAACTGGAGCAGGACACCCTCGGCCAGATCCGTCGTGTGCCGCTGGGCGTCGCCCTGTGCATGGGTCCTTACAACTATCCGTTGAACGAAACCTTCACCACGCTGATCCCGGCGCTGATCATGGGCAATACCGTGGTGTTCAAACCGGCCAAACTGGGCGTGCTGTTGATTCGCCCGTTGCTGGAAGCCTTCCGCGACAGCTTCCCGGCCGGGGTGATCAACGTCATCTATGGCAGCGGCCGCGAGACGGTCAGCGCGCTGATGGCCAGCGGCAAGATCGACATCTTTGCCTTCATTGGCACCAACAAGGCCGCCAGCGACCTGAAAAAACTCCATCCGAAACCACACCGCTTGCGCGCAGCGCTGGGCCTGGATGCGAAAAACCCGGGCATCATCCTGCCGGAAGTGGATCTGGACAATGCGGTCAGTGAAGCGGTGACGGGCTCGCTGTCATTCAATGGCCAGCGCTGCACAGCGCTCAAAATCCTTTTTGTCCACGAAGACGTGGTCGAGTCCTTCATCGACAAATTCAATGCCAGACTTGCCAACCTCAAACCCGGCATGCCCTGGGAAAGCGGCGTATCCCTGACGCCACTGCCGGAATCGGGAAAGGTCGACTATTTGCATGCACTGGTGGCGGACGCCGAAAGCAAAGGCGCCAAGGTGGTCAACCCCAACGGCGGTGAGGCGCGTGCGTCGTTCTTCTACCCGGCGGTGCTATACCCGGTCACGCCGCAGATGCGCGTTTATCAGGAAGAACAGTTCGGCCCGGTCATCCCCATCGTGCCGTACCGTCATCTGGATACCGTGATCGATTACGTGCTGGAGTCGGACTTCGGCCAGCAATTGAGCATCTTCGGCACCAACCCGGTGGCGGTTGGCCGGCTGGTGGATACCTTTGCCAATCAGGTCGGGCGCATCAACCTCAATGCCCAATGCCAGCGCGGCCCGGACACCTACCCCTTCAATGGTCGCAAGAACTCCGCCGAAGGCACCTTGTCGGTCCATGACGCACTGCGGGTGTTTTCAATCCGCACCCTGGTGGCCACCAAGTTCCAGGAGACCAACAAGGACCTGATCAGCGAGATCATCAGCGGCCGCAGTTCGAGCTTCCTGACCACCGACTACATCTTCTGAGGAGAGCTAGCCTGAGTACATCCAGAGCCCAACGATTGCCACCGCTGCTGCGCCGATTGCTGCGGCCGTTGCTGGACCCGTACCGGCGCTATCGCCATGCCCGGGTGATCCATGCGGTGCGGGTGTCGCTCGGGTTGCTGGCGACGATCCTGCTGACCACCGGCATCCATCTGCCCCACGGTGAGTGGGCGTCGGTGACGATGCTGGTGGTGATCGGCGGCTTGCAGCACCACGGCAACATCGGCAAGAAAGCCGCCGAGCGTGCCATCGGCACCTTGATCGGCGCCGGCGTCGGCCTGGCGCTGGTGGCACAACAGGCCTGGCTCGGGATGCCCTGGCTGACCTATTTCGCGATGTCGGTGGTCTGCGGTTTTTTCTCGTATCACGCCATCGGCAAGGGTGGTTACACCGCGCTGCTGTCGGCGATTACCGTGTTCATCGTCGCGGGGCACGGCGACAACCCGGTCACCGATGGCTTGTGGCGCGGAGTGGATATCCTGATCGGCATTGCCCTGGCCCTGGCGTTTTCCTTCGCCCTGCCGCTGTACGCGGTTTATTCCTGGCGCTACAACCTGGCCGATGCGCTGCGTGATTGCGCGAAAACCTACGGGCGCATCATTGACGGCCAGGCCATCACCGCCGACGAACACCTCAAACTCATGACTCGCCTGAACGCGGTGATGGTGCAACTTCGCTCACTGATGCCGTCGGTGTCCAAGGAAGTGAAGATTTCCATGACCGAACTGGATGCCATCCAGCGCAACCTGCGCATGTGCGTCAGCACCCTGGAAATCCTCGGCAACACCCGACCGGATGCCAATGACCCCGAGGCGATGACGCTCCTGCAAACGGCATTGAAAGCTGAGCACCGACAGATTCGCGTGCAATTGATCGGCATGGCCCGGGCGTTGAAATCAGGTGCCGCCCAGCGGCTCAATCGGCCCATGGACTTGCCGCTGGTCAGCCTTGATGCGCCGATCTACAACAGTCTGGACGGGTATAGCTTGCTGACCCGACAACTGGCCGCCAACGTCGGCGAGATGCGCCAGCGACTGGCCGGGAGCGCGCCGCGCTGGAACATCTGACGCCGACGTAGCGGGTTACGGCGTCACTGTGCGCCGAAACTTCAGCGACCAGCCCTGTTGCATGCCGGCCGCGGCCAGCAGGATCGCGGCGACACCGATCCACTGCAGCGGCTCCAGGCGGTGACCGAAGGCAAACCAGTCGACGAAAATCGCCGCGATCGGGTAGATGAAGGACAGCGCCCCCGTCAACGCCGTCGGCAGCTTTTGAATGGCGCCGTACAGCAACACGTACATCACGCCGGTATGCACCATGCCCAGCGTCATCAGGCTGGCCCACGCGCTCGGCGCCTGCGGCAATGCCGAAAAATGCGCGAATGGCGCGAGCAACAACACACCAGTACTGACCTGGATCAGCGCAATCAAATGCGGTGGAGTGCCGGTCAGGCGCTTGATGATCAGCGCGGCAATCGCGTAGAGAAATGCCGCACCCAACGCCAGGGCAATACCCGTCAGGTAATCGTTGCCACTCTCGCCCTGGCTGCCATGGGCGCTGACAATCGCCAGCATTCCGAGAAACGACACGCCCAGCCAAGCCAGTTTCTGCGCGGTGATCTTTTCATTGAGAAACAGCGCCGCCAGCCCTACCAGCATGAACGGCTGGACGTTATAGACGGCAGTGCCGATGGCAATCGACGCCCGGGAATAGGAGGCGAACAACAGCACCCAGTTGCCGACAATCGCCACACCGCTGAGCACCGCCAGCAAGAAGGTGGTGCGGGTCAAAATACCGGGGCGCAAAAAGCCGAAGGCGGCACAAATCAGCAGCAAGGTGCCGGCACCGAACAGGCAACGCCAGAACACCACATCCAGCACCGGTTGCCCGGACACCAGCACGAACCAACCGATGGTGCCGGAGATCAGCATGGCGGCCGTCATTTCGAACGAACCGCGGCGTAGGGTTTTGTCCATCATCAGACTCCTGTGTTTGTGGGCAAAGTATGCCAATGCACTCAGGCGCTACTCCATAGCAAAAAGCAGGCTAAACTCGAGATCGACCTTTTTTATCAAGGCCGTTTTGAAAAAGTGCCTAACAGAGGATTTTGCCATGACCGATGACATCGACCAGGTGCTGATCACGGCTCTGATGGAAGACTCGCGACGTTCGCTCAAGGCCCTGGCGCAAATCAGTGGCCTGTCCTCCCCCAGCGTTGCCGAGCGTCTGCGCCGCCTGGAAGAGCGTGGAGTACTCAAGGGCTACACCGTTGAAATCGACCCGAAATGCTTTGGCTATCAACTCCAGGCCATCGTGCGCGTTCGCCCGTTGCCGGGGCAATTGCAGGAAGTGGAACGGCAAATCATGGCCATTCCCGAATTCACCGAGTGCGACAAGGTCACCGGCGACGACTGTTTCATTGCGCGCCTGCATGTGCGCTCGATGGAACAACTGGACACCCTGCTCGACCGCCTCAACACCCTCGCTGAAACCAATACGGCAATCGTCAAGAAAACTCCGGTCAAGCGCCGGTTGCCGCCCATGGCGTGAGTGATATTTGTTTCAGACTGAAGTAGATTGACGGTTTCCGGCGAAGGATTGACGGTATGAAAACCACAGTAATGCTACTCGCGGCATTGATGCTTGCGGGTTGCGGCACGATTCAGACAGTTGTGCGCAGTGACGAAGCGGCCGCAAAAAGCCTCAAGAAGCAAAAAAGTTACTGCGGTGCGGTACCGCGCATCTACAGTGGCGTGACCTACGATTTTTGCTTCCTGAATGCCCCCCTCGAAGAGGGCCGGGATGCGCAGGTACATGGCCCTGCCCCCGCTATTGTGCTGATCGATGTGGTCATCTCCGGCGCACTCGATACCTTGTTGCTGCCCTACACCATCTACCGCCAGCAAGCCGACGGCAGCATCGTCATTGTCGAATAGCCCTGAATTGCGAATATAAAAAAACCCGCCTGAGCGGGTTTTTTACTTCAAGGCCGACGATCAATCATCGCGCCCCATGATGCCGAACAGCTGCAACAGGCTGACGAACAGGTTGTAGATCGATACATACAGGCTGATGGTAGCCATGATGTAGTTACGCTCGCCGCCATGAATGATGGCGCTGGTCTGGAACAGGATGCAGACCGAGGAGAACAGCACGAAACCTGCGCTGATCGCCAGTTGCAGACCGCTGATCTGGAAGAACATGCCCGCCAGCGTTGCACCCAGCAGCACGAAGAAGCCTGCCGTGATGAAACCGCCGAGGAAGCTCATGTCCTTGCGGGTAATCAGCACATACGCCGACAGGCCGCCAAACACCAGCGCCGTCATCGCGAACGCCGAGCTGACCACTTCAGCGCCGCCCTGCATGCCCAGGTAACGGTTGAGGATCGGGCCAAGCAGGAAACCCATGAAACCGGTCAGGGCAAATGCCGACACCAGGCCCCACGCCGAATCACGGAGTTTGTTGGTGAGGAAGAAAAGACCGTAGAAGCCGATCAGCACCACGAAAATATTCGGGTAGCCAACACGCATCTGCTGGGCAACGTAGGCCGTCACACCGCTGAATGCGAGGGTCAGGGCGAGCAAGCCGTATGTATTGCGCAGGACGCGGCTAACCTCTAGCTGCTCAGCCTGCACGCTGTTATTAACTGCGTAATCCTGTTCGCGCATGGCGACACTCCTGTTGGTTTGAAACGTTCAGTCGCAAAGATCATAACAGACGCTCTGTAACAAGCCATGCAGAGAGTTTGACAGTGTGTTTCATTCAGGTATTATGGCGCCCGCAACGCAAACGGAGGTGTGGCCGAGTGGTTTAAGGCAACGGTCTTGAAAACCGTCGACTGTAACAGGTCCATGAGTTCGAATCCCATCGCCTCCGCCATCTTTGATACGACAAAGCCCTGATTATTCAGGGCTTTGTCGTTTCTGGGATCAGGGGAAAATCTAGGTGCTGGGCATGTGTTCCATAACTATTTTGGAAGTGTTCCATAACTCAGCCCGTTATGCCCCTCTCCCGGCGTTCTGCCGACGGTTAAGAATCCTTCATGAAACGCAGTGCTACGCTGACCTCATAACCGAGGATTCGCGATGCCAAACTCAGATCTGCTCCCTTCCCTACTGTTCAAGATCAACGAAAACCAGCTCGCCCTTGAAGCTGCCATCTTGGAGCTATCGAACTGGGTTGAGCAGCGCGGATCGGCCGATGTCGCCGACAACGTGCGCGGCGCCCTTGAAGCCATCGACAAGAATGAAGAGTTCATCAAGCTGACGCTCGCGGTGCTGATGACGCCCGAGTCATAAATTGACGACACACTCGCCCCTAGTACCCCACGCTGGGAACTATTAGGGTGGCAAAAAATCCTCTTTTTTGTGCTTATGCAAACGGTAAACCGTGGCTTTCAGCGAGGGTTTTGCGCAACTTTTCCCCCTCCTTCGACTGGCCAAGAATGTGACCATCCACGGACAATGCATACGCTCCCTTCCGCCCTCGGCGTCGTTAGCTGCAGGGATAAACATCCCAGACATTCACCCAACCATAATGCTGCTTGAAGCTGCCAGGACTCAGGCTTGGTGCACCTGGGATAACAGCGCGCTCTACAAATATTTTGAGTCGGTTACCCTCGATTTGCTCGACGACTGCTACCAGGACGGTAGTTGATGAACCTAGAATGTCCCTGGACTCCACATTTTGGCAAACCTGAGCTCCGCGGTAGGCTACTTTGTTTCGCTCGCTGATTCGCTTGTCTATCAGATGTTGCCGCTTGATTTCCTGGCTTAACTTCTCCATCTCAATGTCTTCAGCTTGTTGGCGCTGCTTCTCAGATAGAGTCGTGTAATTCCACGCGGACTTAAGGTAGTAATCGACATCCCTGCCGTTGGTTTCGGTAAACTCCACGACGTTCAGCCCGACCATCCCCGCCCCCTCAGCAAATCGTTTGATGACGAATATCTCACGCTCCCTCTGCTCGTGGACACATGCCCTTCCTGTTCCTTTATCCCAATCATAGGCACGCCCGCCGCGGGCATAGCAGTAATCTATAACGGCCTTAAATGTGCTATCGGCAGCTTCCTCAGGTAGAGAGATCGATGCACCGTTTCGGGTAGCAACAGAAGTTACGCGTTCCTTGCCATACTCGGTCGCAATGGCAGTGATCGCCTTCGCCGGGGGAGTACCGGCATAGTCGGCACCGACGGTCGAGCACCCACTAAGGGCCAGTACTGGTAACAAAGCAAAAAAGAGTTTGCGTCCGTGCACATGGAGCTCCAATGTGTTTGAAATATGGGTTGAGTGTCCTGCTGATCAGCCTCACGGGAAGTTATCAAAGTGATATCGGAGCGTCCAGCGACCGCTTGTGGTCGATCTCTGTACTGCACAATGGCTGGCAACCATCTCGTTGCCCCCCTAGCGCACTAGCACCCCATGCATGCGGACACATCTACAGTCCGTTAAACACAAGGCTTCGCGCCAGGCTCTCGCTGCAACGATGCCTAACAGTGCGCAACCGCTTTTTACAAAATCACTCGGAAAGTCACTGCGCTTATTTTGCCCCCTCCCCGGCGTTCTGCCGACCTCAAACTCCCCTGCTACTGGTACAAGACCTGCCCGGCGAGCATGAGCCCAACGAGCACGACGGCTTCGTAATCATCACCGCCGACAGCGCCGGTGGCATGGTGGACATCCACGATCGGCGCCCAGTGAAGTAGTCGACTGAGCTGGCTCGCGAATGGCTGGACCCGCGACGCCAAAGGAGCACGCAGAACAGATGGTGATGCACTAGGGCGTGCCCACTGAGGCGTTCGAGTAGTTCAAGGTTGACCATGCGATTGGCAACATGAGCAATCAACGGTATGACTTGATAAAACCGTTGGTTAACTGGTAAATAGAATCTAGGAACCGCTACACGACTAGGGGTGTGCACACCCCACACCAAACAGCCACTATTAAATATATTATGCAAGCACTTTAAAGAAAAAGCCTTTAAATGGATCTCAGACAGTAAGGATACGCCCTTTGAAACAAGATAAGAGACCCTTCCGAAAAAACCCCGGAATAGTGCCCGTGGAATTAGCAGGAATGAAATCGATATGCCAGAACTGTAGCCACATCAACGAAATAGACTGGGTTGGAGACTTAACTCATCCCAAGGAACCTATACAGGCACTCGACAAGTCAGGATATTGGGTTCCTGTTTCATTCCCTGTCATTTGTACTAGCTGTGAAGCGGAAACTCAGTTTCAAATCCCGATAATAGAAACTGAATGCCCATGGGATTTATATGGTGACGAGGCAGGAAGAATAGTTGAAATAAACGGCAAGCAAATAAGCTTTTTTTGTATATCCATGGTCGCCTTACATGTAACAAAGCATAAAATTGCTGAGCGGAAACTGCGTAATTTGAAGCTAATCGCACGCCCGAATCACCCGCCCGAGCAATGGACACACCACTTCACAAAGATTTGGAGCGACAATGGAGACGACAGAAAATTTGATTTTGCTGGAATTAAAGACAAAATTAAGTACGGACAAAGATATGCCGCACTGATCAAAAGTCTAAAACCTCACCTTGCCACGTTTAACTTCTCAAGCGCAATAATACTGCACGAGGACAAGAAAGAGAGAGCAGCCCAACTAAAACATCAAAAACAAGACATCTTCAAACAAACATTATTGACCACCCTCTCACTTTTTCGAAATAACAAAAAACAAACGATGTGGACTTTCGACAACATTAAAGACACATCAAATGGTGAAAAAACCGAGGGCTGGGCTGATGAGTGCTTTCTGGGCCTCCAATACACACGACTCTTCACCTATTTAGCTGGTGGCAACGCAATTATAGCCCCTAAGTTCGTTTCACCGGGAAGCCATTATCTGCTGGAAGTTGCTGACTTCATTAGTTTTTGTATGGCTCGTGAGTTTCAGCGAGTATCCGAAGGAAAAGACGCCGAACTGCCATCCGGGCTTATGGGAAATATGACAAATCAAATGGTTGACGTGAATAATGTCCCGTTTTGGATATATGAAAACGGATCAATTTCCATTAGGAGGTATTTCATCAATAAAACCCTAAAACACCTCAAGCCATAATTCACGGCACTTCTATGAAGAAAAGGTGGCAACCGAGCTTAAGCGTCTGCTTTGCACCCTTCGTCCAAACCGGCGGCTTGGGCATGGTCGTCGCGTAGTAGTACATAGCACCGCCGGTTGGATCTGGAACTTTACCTGACATCACTTGGTGAGCAGCGATCTGCCACAGCCGATTAGCGCTGGTGCGATGGTTGCGCACATCGAGCCGGCCCTCGGCGACCATCTCAGGCGTCAGCGGTCGGGTGATGGACATGGTGGACTTGCCGCGCTGCAGCTTCTTCAATTGCGCCGCCGCCGCTTCCTGGGCGCTCTTTTGATCCGTATGGGTTTTGCGGATGATGTAGCGCGGGCCCGCCTGGCTATCGGCGTCTTCAGTCGCCTCGCTGGCATTGTCCGGGGCAT
This sequence comes from Pseudomonas sp. WT-JTC, assembly GCF_056711565.1. Classification (NCBI taxonomy): domain Bacteria; kingdom Pseudomonadati; phylum Pseudomonadota; class Gammaproteobacteria; order Pseudomonadales; family Pseudomonadaceae; genus Pseudomonas; species Pseudomonas sp. WT-JTC. The sequence continues at coordinate 2,818,424 of NZ_CM160042.1, read as the reverse complement.
CGCCGTACACCGACACCGCGCCGGCAACTATGCCCGCGACCACCGGCACCTTGCGCTGCTCGGCTTCGTTGAACCAATACGCGACCACCGACTGATAGTCGTTGCGCTCTTGGATCGTGACCCGGCCGCTGCTGTTCTCCGGGTCACTGATCACGATGGTCGGCAGGGCGGCGCCCGTGACGGTCTGCGCCAGGCCCTTGGGCAGCACCACCAGGCGACCGCCAATCGGCTTCGCCACGGCACCCAGCTCACGAGCCAGGCGCGTCAGCAGATTCATATCGGATTCGGCACGCTGGTCGATATGGTTAAAGACATGCTTAGCCAGGTCCGGCGCTACGGCCGCAATGTAGCCATGTTCGGTGGCCATCTTGGCCACCAGCGCGCCCAGGGTAATCCCGTCGAACGTGGCATCACGCGGGGCCTTGATCCCGCCCAGCATCTTGGCCGCCTTGCCGTGGATCACCAGGGCCTGATCGTCTAATGGCTCTTCCAGTTCGTCGACCTGATAGGCACCTTTGAACACCAGGGCACCCGGCTCGCCTATCCACACCTTCAGTTCCGCGCCCGTCGACGGTAGGCGAATCAGGTTGTCGCGGTTATCCAACTCAATCGCCACGGTATCGCTGTCTTCACCCGCGGAATCCTGCAAGGTCAACTTGATAAAGCGCTTGCGTAGCATGGCGGTAATGTCGGCATCGTTGGCCGTGATTCGGTAGTCCGCTTTTTTCATGGTCGTCCTCAATCCCACAGCGACACTTGCCCAGGCGCTTGCGCCGGGGCCAGGTCTGGCAATTCAATCAACAGTCCTTCAGGCAGTACCGCGCCCCGCCGGCAAAGCCCCGGGTTGGCCTCTAACACCGCTTCGGACGTTCCCGGGCGAGCGCCGTAATACACATGGCAAATGGCGTCGAGCATGTCGCCCGGACGGGTGCGGTAAGTCCTCATGCTTCATCCTCCCCGTACTCGGAAATTGACAGCGACCCCTTGCGCACCAGGGGCGTACCGTCCTTGAGGAAAAATTCATCCGCCACGGTCAGGCCGTCGATCACCCACAGCCCCAGGTCGGCCCCCGACTGCTTCAACTGACCCTCCACCTTGGCCGTTCCCCCCGACACCAGGCGCAACGGCTCGCCCGCGTCACCCATCATGCGCAGGCGGTCGAACAGCAACACGTCGGCGCGCGACTGCGGGTAAACGGTGATGTCGAAGGTTTTGCTAGTGCTGTCGGGGCCGTGGAACTGCTTGCCTGGCTTGGCCCCGTAACGATCCTTTTTCGCCCAGCGCCAGGCCATCGAGGTCGACAGCCCTTGATACTCGGTCGTGGCCACGCTGAAGCGAAAGTCGCCCAGCGCCATCATTACTTCAGACATACCCCTCCCCCGCGAAAGCCGCCCGGGGGCGGTTTCGCTATTTAGCTCTTTCGCTATTTCGCTTGTTAGCCTTACCGGCAACGAATCGCCACCGCTTGAGTTGATCGCACGCGTGCACGTACTGCCCTTGGCGCAGCAGGTTGGCCGCTGTCGAGCCGCAGAACTTCGGCCCACCAACGTTGTAGGCAAACAAGCCCCACCCCGCTTTCATCGATTCGGGCATGGGGTCGGGGGTGGTGACGCACCTCGCAACGTCCCTCAGCCCGATGTCGATGGCCTCACGGTTGCGGCGCGTGCAGCCCTCGACTGTTTCAACGTCGCCCAACTTCACACCCTTGGTCACCCCTCCGCAGATGGTAGGAACGCCACCAATGTCTAGATAGGCATGCAGAGGGTTGCCCTCGACGATGGGGACCGCCACGTCCATCAGCTGATAGGCCGAACCACCGGCAGCCAACACCGCCAGAAGCGCGGCCGGCAGCTTTATTTTCGCCATGCCGTCACCGCTGACGTAACCGAGCTAACCAGCGTGGTGCGCCAGGACGGGAACGCCTTATCGAGCAACAGCAACAGGGTATACTCCCCAGCACCAGGCCGTATCGGAGTGTGATCTGAATGCGCAGGCTGATGCAACGACACTGATTGGCGGGGTAGCAGGATAATTTACCCGCATGCCGGATATCAGCACCGGCCTGATCACACCCCGATGCGGATGATTCTGCACCGCGCAACGCGGCCCCCGCATTTCCACCAGCCCAGCACGGAGGATTGGCAGTCATGTAACCGACAGATATCGAAGCCCGCCCAATGGCGGCACCTGCGACACGTAGGGAGGTCTTCGTGACGCAAACAAAAGCCCGGTTCCGATCGGGCTTTTTTACGCCTGCCTTTATCCGTCAGCACTCTCCCCTGCGCCCAATAGAACACACCAGGCAACACGAGTGCTGACGAATACACGCAACCCACACCGAGGGATCAACCATGCAAATGCACCCACTGATGCAAGCGCGCGTCGACGGCAACATCGCCCTGCAGATTCGCGCCACGGCGGCTACCGCCGAGTTCTACGCAATGATCGGTAAAGACGCGCCGGCTAACCCGGTTCGCTACCAGGTCGTCAGCAAGGGCGAGAACGCCTATCACGTCATCGAGCGCTCGACCTGCAAGGTGAAGGGCTTCCGCTTCACCTGGAAAGCGGCGATCAACCTGGCCCAGGTGTTGGAAGCACGAGCCAATGGCGTAACCGTGAACATCGAGGGCTGGGGAAAATGATCGGCGTACCAATGCCCAACCCGCGAGACTCGATCCTCGCAAACCTGAACCAGCAGCTGGATCACTACTTCGGCGCAGGCAAGTCGGTGCATGAGATAGCCCCGGGCGTCAGTGGTGAACGTGAGTTGACCTTTGGCACCGCACGCGGCAACAAGCTGCGCGCCGACCGCGACAAGCTGGCCCCGACGCTGAAGAATTTGGCCGAAGGCGGCGCCACCCAGTATCAAGCCGCGACCGAAATCGGTATCGACCATAAACGCGCCAAGCTCATTGCCCGCGAGAACAACTTCACGTACGCCGACAAATGAGGCGCATCAGCAACCAGGTGCGCCAGCGCCGACGAAAGACATGGCTGGATCTACCGGCCCACGGAATTGAAGAGGCAGGCCATGGCCAAGAGCAACGCGGATATTCAGCGGGACAAGCGCGCCAAGGAGAAAGCCTTGCTGGACCGGATCGGCGCCGAGAAGCGCACGTTGATTGTGTCGAAGGCGCTTGCTGATGCACTTCAGGTGCTGGGCGAGCGCCACGACTTCGAGGAATGGCAGGAGACGGTGTCGACCTTCATCCTGAATCTTGCGGCGGCGCCGGCCGGAGACTCCGCCCGATTCGCCACCATGTCGCGACACGAAATAACGATCAGCGAAAACGTGTCGCGTAAGTTGGATCTGGCTTACCGGCGTGAGGCGTTACGGATTTGCCATACCGATTAACTTCAGTGTTTATTGCCGCTAGAGAAACCGGTGCCCTGGCTGAAATCGGCCGTATTCAGATGGTCCCGTAGCGCTAAAGCTGCTGCGCCCGATAGGGTGATCCTTACGACAGTGGCTTTATTGGTGCCGCCAAGAATCATGCAGGGAGCGTCGATGTGTAAACACCCATCGCTCGAACTCATTTTAAACGGCGGCTCTATGAAATGATTGATGAGAGGGATTCCCTCATCTGCTCGCCTCTCCACCTCTTCTGCCCATTTCGCGCCCTTCTCATCTAAGTCCGACATCACCACGCTCCCTTGACCCGGCCCCATGCCGGTCTCCTGTAATACCCCACCACACCCCAAATTGCCACTGTCGCATCCGGTCACGGAGGGCGGGCCTGGCTGAAGGCGCTGGCACCGTCGTCAATCATGGCCGGATCGACCGCCATCGGATTGCAGTCCTAGCAGGCAAGCAAGGCATGTGCATTGCTACCAACTGCCCTCATTTCGGTAAATTTGCGCAACCAACTCAAAGCTCCGCAGCAAATGCCTTTTCAGATATACGCGGTTTTTTCCGTAATAAACGGCAATGTCATCAGCGTAATCGCATCCCATTTCTTGATCATTGATAACAAAGGCCCGAGGCCCATACCCTGAAGCTACGCAGAAAGTAAACTTCCCCGCGTCGATCTTGTGTTCCCCACTCGTAACGTGACAAGCAGCGTTTCTACACGCTCTAACGAGATCAGTGACATCGGTCATGCTTTCAGTAACTTCCATGTCGTCATCGAAATTTATTCTTTGTCCATCTAGTTTGGCTTTCTGCAACAGGTCATTGAGATGGACCAACACAAGCGTTACCGCTGACTCGAACATTACTCCTGCACTGCTGCCCGCGTTGAAAACTCCGGAATTGAATACATCCGCACAACGCGTGACTGAGGACTGGATGTCGGCTGCCCTCATCCATGCTGCGAAGTTCTTCGTGTCTTCTGCCATTTGTTTCTCCTTGATCCGGCTCCATGCCGGTCACTCGTAATACCCCACCATCAACCAATTTGCCACTGTCGCATCCGGCCACGGAGCGCGGCGCCTGACTGGAGATTCACCATGAGCACATTTGCTGTTTTTGGAATGAATGAGCACTTCGCCCGCGAAGAGGCGAAAAAGAAGGTTCGCGACTTCAAGATCGAGAAGGGTTAGCGCATCGAACTCTCGATGAGCCAGTGGCTCCAGGCTGTCGAAGACCGCGTTATCAATATCATGGATGGCAAGCGAGTCGCCCAACTCAGCAGCATGTTCGATGCCCCCCCAGTACGCCGCCGACTACGCCGAGCGTATTCGCAAGCTGGGACGGTGCCGAGACGTGATCATCAGGGCAAAGATCAAGCTGCCGCAGAACGATGCAAAGCGGAAGTCGGCGACCAAGCTTTCGTGGATGGACTACTCGCCAGAATCGACAGCGGCCACATGACCCACCCACCTATTGCGCTGATAGCTACGCCAGCGCAAGGAAATTGGTCAAATTTTCCTTCATGAACTGCTTTATTTCCTTCGCTCGTTCCATGGTGGTGCCGGGTGGCAGGTCAAATCCAAAGGACTGATCGGGGAAGCCGTTTTCTGCCGTATAGGATTCAATACAGATGAATGGCTGTCCATCGTGAAATTCCTTGATGGTGAACACCGGTTGCATGCGCTTTGTCATTTTGAGCTCCTTGAGCCGGATTTATGCCGGGCTCATCTACAAATACGCGACATTGCAAAGTCGTACCAGCTCAGTCATAACCACCCTTCATGTTGCGGATGATCGGGTGAGCGTCACTTCGCCGATACACTCGAAGTTTCAAGCCACTTGAACAGGTAATAACTGAGTACTTTTCTGTTGGTGGTTGCTGTTCAGCAACTACTTCCGAGCAGTCCCATCCGTAGGTATTCAGAGCATGCCAAGCGAGATCGGCCTTGCTGAGATTCCGACTGCTATGAGCATGTGAGAGATCATAGTTGAACTCAGAATCTTCGGCCTTGGTGGATTCCTTCGGGATGCTCGGTTGAATCGGCGCCACTTTGTCTTGAACAACGCTGTAGTTGGGGGTTGTGTTGGCGGTTGGATTGTTATGACTGTCAATCATCCCCTTGCCGACAAGCCCGGCGAGCCCAACTGCCAACACAATCCCAATGGTCCTTCTCTCCACGACATCCTGCCCCACTCAAAAGACATTGATCATGTCAGCTTGAGCTGATTCCAGTCCACAGTTTGAACCTTTAACAATTTTCCACCGCCCGGGCATGCCCCAGCATAGGACGCCCCATGCCCACAGAAAACAAAACGGCCGTGCCTGGCTTTGACCTGAACACACCAGATGGCGGACGCGGTTACCTATGCCGACGGCAGTCAGATGCTGACCGCAATCATCTGAACCCCTCCCCACCTTCTGCCGCCACGCGTGGCATGGAGCATCAACATGGAAACCGAAATTCTCTCGGATGAGGAGCTGGCGGACCTCACCGGCTACAAGGCCAGAGCTTACCAACGGCGCTGGCTGATGGATCGCCAGTGGGTGTTCGTTGAGAGCCGCGGCAAACGCCCGCTGGTGGGCCGCATGTACGCCCGCATGAAGCTTGGGGTGATTTCCCAGACCATCGCTGACCCCAACCAACCGCCGGCACCCCCGGCATGGACGCCTGACTTCTCGCGAGTGAACTGATATGCGCCCCCGCAAGACCGAACACCATCATCTACCACCTCGGATGTATCAACGAACTCGTAAACGTAAGAACGGCAGCGTCTGGACCGCCTACTACTACCGGGACATGCTGGGTAAGGACATACCTTTGGGCAAAGAGCTCGACAAGGCCAGGATCAAATGGGCTGAACTGGAAGCCAAGGAAAAACCCCTGGACCTGCGAACCATGAAAGGGATCTTCGACCGGTACATTCGCGACATCATCCCCAAGAAGGCGGCGCGGACGCAGAAAGACAACCTAGCGGAGATCAAGCAACTTCGACCGATGTTCGACAGTGCCCCAATCGACTCAATCACTCCGGCAACAATTGCCGGATACCGGGATGCTCGGTCGGCGAAGGTGCGGGCAAATCGCGAGATTGCCACCCTCTCCCACGTTTTTAACATCGCTCGGGAGTGGGGGCTGACGACCAAAGAAAATCCCTGTCAGGGGGTTCGCAAGAACAAGGAAACGCCGAGGGACTATTACGCGAATGATGTAGTTTGGGATGCTGTTTACAAGAAAGCAGCCCAAGAGCTGAAAGACGCGATGGACCTGGCCTACCTGACCGGGCAGCGGCCGGCAGATGTCCTGGTGATGCGAAAGGACGATGCTGCGGGGGCATATTTGGAGGTTCAGCAAAACAAGACACACAAAAAGCTGCGGATTCAAATGACGACTGGCGGCGAGGCAAACAGTCTGGGCAAACTTATCGCGGAGATATCTGAACGCAATGCTCAACACGTCTCGAACTATCTGATTGTTAGCCGGCACGGCAAACGGATGACCGCGACGATGCTGAGAAAGCGCTGGGACTTGGCCAGGGAGAAAGCAAAATTGGAAGCTATTAACGCTGGTGACGAGCTGCTGGCCAGTCGGATCGGAGATTTTCAGTTTCGAGACATCAGGCCAAAGGCCGCTTCCGAAATCACTGATGTCGGCGAGGCGAGCTTGCTGCTGGGACACACCAAAGGCGACATCACCGAGCGGGTTTATCGCCGCGTCGGTGCCATCGCAAGGCCCTCAAAATGACCAAAAATGTGTTCCATAACTCAAATTTGCCCCCTTGTAGAATGCGGCCTGTGGCGATGCCGAGAACTGAGCATAATGGAACGAAAAATCGCTGCAGGCCGCGATTTTAAAAGCTTTACATAGCGGTCTTGAAAACCGTCGACTGTAACAGGTCCATGAGTTCGAATCCCATCGCCTCCGCCATCTTTATACGACAAAGCCCTGATTATTCAGGGCTTTGTCGTTTCTGGAGTCTGTGAATCCGTGCAGCCTCTGGAGGGCGTTACAAAGCTATTTGGTAACCGCTACAAAACTTTCCTGACTTTCCCTCTCCCCCGGCGTCCTGCCAACGGTTAAAAATCCTTCATGAAACGCAGTGCTACGCTGACCTCATAACCGAGGATTCTCGATGCCAGACTCAGACCTGCCCCCTTAGGGATTGCGAACTGAGTGGACTTCATCAGGCCCCGGGAAATCAACTTCCGTCCGCCCTCGGTTTCCGACTGGGAGCGCGGCGCCTGCAAAGTTGCCATTATCATTTGTCGTCCATCTTTGTTGACGATTGTGGCCGGCGCTCTGTGCTCTCTTCGGCGTTGGGCGCTTCTGGAAAACTCCCTGGCGTGAACACATGGGTCTGCAAGTCGCTGGCATCGACTTCGGCGACACCATGAACCGAACGGGCCAGACCAATGGCCTGTTCACACTGTCTATGAGTGTTGACGCGGCCGCTTAACCCCACTCTGCCCGCATGGGTTTTGACATTGATATGCAGGCTAAGGGTCGGATCGGAAAATGCCAGGGCCGACTTCACCCTGGCGGTAATCCATGCATCGTGAACGGCCATTTCCAGACCATGAGAGTAATGCTGGAAGGAGTGAATTTTCATGGCTGAACCCTCTCTCGCGTAATCAGACGTACTGTCCATCCCATTAGCTGTGCTGCCCTCTGCCTGTCAGGTGAACGCTATGGATACCTGATTCGTTTTGGAACGCTCGCCACGCAAACATCGACAGAAACTAATTATAGTACGGCCGTTGCCTGCGGTCAGAGCGCTGTCCCCGTGAACATCCGCCTTGGTCGCTCTGTGCCAGGCGCAACACCTACAGAGCACTCCAGACAGTCCTTATTGCGATCAGCCCTGATCAACCCATGGCTGCCGATCTCGACCGACAGAATCGGCCAGGAACGGACGTTTATAGATACGAGCACTTAACCCAGTGCCAGCTGAGATGCTTGTTCGCAACCAGGCTGGGGTCGCTGATGGGTTACGCTGCCGTTGGTCGGCGCCTTGCGCAGAGGTGCGATAGAAAACTATAGGAATAAACTCTCGTGCCGATATCAGTGAGGCAAGGCCTGCGCGCGCCTGACCTTGAACCTGAGCGAACGAGCACATTGATGAGTGATAAATCTTTGGAAGAAAAAGCGGCAGTGATGGTCGCCCCACATGAAACGATGGCCAGTATCGGACAGATCACTGCCGGGCGCGATGCCCTGCAACAGCGCCTGGACAAGGCTGATCGCACGACTCAGGAGCTTCAGAAGCAACTGGACTTGGCAAAGACGCTGATGACCCGTCTGCTGGCGGCGAGTTTTGCGTCGACCGGCAAACCTTCCGCGCCCCTGACAAACTGGGGGCTAAATGAGATCGACGTTGTCGAACGGGAGATGGCCTGCTATTTGAATCCTGCCAATGAGGCGAGTGCCGCTTGACAGGTCGCACACTGAATGCCTGCAGGCCGCGTAGATACTGGCCCCAAGCAGAATGCCGCTGTTGGGTTACCACAGCGGTTACCCATCGCGGTGTACTGGGCCTGCATGATCGCAGGCCCTTGGCGTTTCGGGTTGGGGTTACTCATGGGTTACCCCCTCACCAGTGACCGCCGCCCCGTATCAATGGATGCAAGATTCAGTTCGGTTGACTCCGGTCCGCTTGAACGAAAGGTCAGGCCTCATGCTGCAACCTTACTTTGGTGGGACGGACTATCTATATTCGGTCGCTCTCTGCCTGTCGCGACAGGCAGCAATCGGCTAACCGTCGTGTAGGCACCATTGCCAAGCCCTCAACGTAGCCAAAAAAGTGTTACAAAGCGTTAGTGCCACCCCTTGTAGAATGCGGCCTGCAGCGGGGCCAAAAAATGCTCGTATTAGAACGAAATCAAGCTACAGGCCACGAATTTCGGACGCTTGCATCTCGAACTTGAAACCGTCGACTGTAACAGGTCCATGAGTTCGAATCCCATCGCCTCCGCCATCTTTATACGACAAAGCCCTGATTTTTCAGCGCTTTGTCGTTTCCGGGGTTTGGCAAAAAGCTTGCCACACGAAAGGCGCTCCAGAACCAGGCCCGGTTACCCCCTCCCCGCGCTCCGTCAATCGTGAAAAACCCTTCTTGGAACCTGGTACTACGCAGACCTCATAACCGAGGATTGGCGATGCCAAACTCAGATCTGCGCCCTTCCCTACTGTTCAGGATCAACGAAAATCAACTCGCCCTCGAAGCCGCCATCATGGAGCTTTCGAACCGGGTCGAGCAGCGTGGATCAGTCTATGTCGCCGCCCCCCAAGACGCTCGCCTGACGCCTCCGGATATAACGAATCAAGTCACGGATGTTTACCTATAGAGCAGATCCTTATACGATGAAGTCCGCATCTACGGTTCTCCATCAGGCCTGAGCAAGCCATTGTTATTATGCAAGACAAAATGACTTAACAAATTATGTTCTATATCCACGCAAAATTTTGTGCAAAAAGACAAGTAAAAGCTGCATGCAGGTTAAATTATTACTGCAATTAAATACAATAATATTGAGCACCTAAACAATGAGCAACCCTGATTTTTCGGCCGAAAGCCCTAAAACTTTCAGCATAGTTATAGTAAATTACAAAACACCAGAAATCACCAAGATATGCCTGGACTTATTGCACCAGCATTTTGGCAGTAACGGCGTGCCAGTCTGGGTAGTCGACAACTATTCCGCCGATGAAAGCACTGAGTATTTACGAACGCTTGACTGGATCAATTTAATCGAGCGCTCTGTTTCCAAACCGGAAGCTGGCCATATCGCGCATGGCAAGGCACTTGACCTGGTTTTAGAGCGAGTTGAAACTGATTATTTATTCCTGATGCACACTGATACATTTGTTTTCGATAAAAATGTTTTTCCGATGATGCTCAATAAATGCACAAAAAACCCAAAAGTCGTAGCCGTCGGTTGTGTCGAGCAAATAAACCGTGGCACCACGAGAACGCTTTGGCGCTTTAGCTCACGACTATTCAAACACCACTACAGACGCCTGAAAATCTCTATGGGATTGCGTTCCAGAGAACCAAAACCGTACAAAGAAGCCTACTTGAAAAGTTTCTGCACGTTGTGGAACTGCAAACTTGTCAAGCAGCACAACATGCACTTTTCAATGGATGATCGCGTGCCAGGCTATACTCTCCAGGACCGCATGACCGAGCTTGGCTATGCCGTTGAAATGTTATCGCCGCGTAAAATCTTCAGCTATCTGGATCATATTCAGGCCGGCACTGTCGCAGCGGCTGGCGGTTATGGAAAGACTCACAGACGAACCAAAATGTACAACAACATCCTTAAGCGCCTGAACAAGGATGACAGAAAAAGTTAAGCTACGAATTGACGCAACGAGCAGTGCATTCAATTCTGTTTGATGTCACCCACAAGTCTTTATATCAAGTTATTGGAGCGGTAATGGCACCCATCACTCAAGCACTACCTATGACCCTGTCCCCGGAGCTTGATTTCGACCAACACGCTGCTAGCGCCTTTGGTGGCTCATTGACCAGTCGCTATGTTCAGGCTACGCCATTTCCGCACATCGTCATCGATAACTTCTTGCACGAAGACCTGATTGCGAGCATCTGCTCGCACTTCCCAATCGAGCCAACCAACAACGAAATGCTCTATGAGCGCGGCTATAAAGGTCAACGAAAACGTCAAATCAGTCCCAACGAATGCACCCCCTATCTGAAGACTATCTTCAACGCGTTCAATTCGGCTCCCATGTTGCAGTTTCTTGAAAAGCTCACAGGCATCGAAGGCTTGATACCCGACCCCTACTTTACCGGCGGCGGCCTGCATGAAACGAAAAGCGGTGGTTTCCTGGGTGTGCATTCGGACTTCAGGCTCAACAAGAAGCTTAATGTCGAGCGCAGACTGAATGTCATCATTTACCTGAGCGAAGACTGGCGAGAGGAATACGGCGGCAACCTGGAGCTCTGGGATGTCGAGATGAAGACCTGCCTTAAAAAAGTCCTGCCAATCTACAATCGCTGTGTCATTTTCAACACAGACAAAGACAGTAATCACGGGCACCCAGAGCCTTTAACGACTCCAGAGCACATCACCCGCAAGTCCATAGCGCTTTATTACTACACCGCTGCAACCATGGCGATCGACCCCACACAAAGAAACAAAACCCACTATAAACCAAGGCCCAAAGATCGTTTAAGCCTAAAGTACTACATGAGCAAACTGATCAAGAAAAAATAATCTGCCCCCCCCGTTGAAAGATCGGCTTAATCTTTCAGCGGGCGTTTCGTAGTTTTGGGCCTGCCGGACAAGATGTCAGGACCAGACTCGCTTATCCTGCAGCCCTGCCATACTGTTCAGCATGACCAGTGCAACTTTTCGCTTCTACGAGGAGCTCAACGATTTCCTGCCGGCCGAGCGACGGCGGCAGTCCTTCACCTGCGAATGCGCGCAAGGGGCGACGGTCAAGCACATGATCGAGGCGCTCGGAGTACCGCACACGGAGGTCGAACTGGTGCTGCTCAACGGCGAGTCGGTGGGCCTCGAGCGGGCGATCTTCGACAGTGACCGGCTGGCGGTGTATCCCAAGTTCGAAGCGCTGGACATCAGCCCGCTGCTCAAGGTTCGCGCACAACCTTTACGGGTGCTGCGCTTCGTCGCTGATGCGCACCTTGGCGGGCTGGCCAGCCTGCTGCGCATGAGCGGCTTCGACACCCTCTACGACAATGGCTTCGAGGATAGCGAAATCGCCGAGATCGCTGCGCAGCAAGGACGCATCGTGCTAACCCGCGACCGCGAACTGCTCAAGCGGCGGATCATCAGCCACGGCTGTTACGTGCATGCCCTGAAACCTTCACTGCAACTGCGCGAATTGTACGAGCGCCTCGATCTGGCGCGTAGCGCGCGGCCATTCAGCCTGTGCCTCCATTGCAATCTGCCGCTGCACGAGATCAGCCCGGAACTGGCCCGGCTGCAGGTACCACCACGCATTGGCACTCTCTATTCACACTTCCTGCGCTGCGACGCCTGCCAACGGGTTTACTGGGAGGGTTCGCACTGGCGCGGCATGTGTGCACTGCTGGCACCTCTGTTGGACCGATAGCCGCGCGCATCGGGCCGGCTGAATGCCAGGGATAACCGAACGGCTTTAGCCGTTTTTTTAGTTGGAAAACACGTATCGCCCCTTGATTTTTCTTGGTGTGAAAAAAACCAAATCCGGAAATATCTTCTGGCGAACGTAACATACGAAAGCAAACATTCCGATGCCTATAACCGAGCCGATAAACATTGAGATGGAGCCTGAAATCAACCCTCCCACTTGCCTCGCTGCCGAGCCCATTGATAGAACAATGTATGCATTGTAAGCACCTGCCAGATGATTGTAGAACCCCCAGGCGAACAAGAGCGGAACAAGTGCGCTCAAACAGCCAATTGTCCATCTGGCGTTAGGCCCAATAGCTGAACCTATACCAAAGCCGATTAGAAGAGCGAGTGCAGCCTGGATAAACATTAGTGTAATAGCGGCATTAACCTTGCGGTCATGTATATCGCAGAGGTAGGGGTCGGCAGTTGAAGCTATCAAGCGAGCAAGCAGACTGTCCTTGATCCCTTGGCCTGAAAGCTGAGTGAATACTTCCGATCTGGGGACTCCGGACGAGAGCAGGTCTTTTATTTTGGCTTTAGCTTCTTTTTTTTCATATCAGTAACGACTCCGTGGCACAAGGGCAAATTGTGATGACGCCTGAAGAGAGGTGATCACGTTTTCACGAGCCTGCTGGACGGTGTTCCCCTCCAACGCGTACAGGTACCTGAGCAAGCATAGCCACTAATTTGCCACCGTTATTCACGACGGCAGCCATGACCGTTTTTGCCTGCCTGGACTGCCCCCATAACGCAGATTGTGCTCACGTATTTGTCGGGCCAGGGTCAACACCAGACGCAAGCCACTGGCGGCCAAGGGGTGAACGCCGAGTCACGACCGGAAACTGCGAACTGATCCCCGCGACCAAGGTTTCAGGAATGAAAATGCCCGGCGATTTGCCGGGCATTTCCTAACCACCAAACGAACTTCAAACAGTTCAAAAAACAAGTCGCAAACCCCGTGACTCAACAGGGTTTGCGACTCATTGCCAATACGTCCCTCAGCCCCCCGGGACGTATTTTTCAGGTATGCCTGCCGTGTTCATTGCGCAACGTGCAGGCCTAGTTTTGCACCTCAACTACATCGACATCACGCGCGTCCGGGGCACCGGGGACGTCCTCTCCAGCCTCTCTGGCCGCCTCTCTAGCCGCCTCGTTAGCCTCTCTGGCTCCCTGTCCAACCTCCTCGTTAGCCTCTCTGGCTGCCTCTCTGGCCTCCTCGTTAGCCTCTCTGGCCGCCTGTCCAACGTCCTCGTTAGCCTCTCTGGCTGCCTCTCTGGCCGCCTCGTTAGCCTCCTCGTTAGCTTCTCTAGCCTCTCTAGGTTCTCTGGCTGCCTTCGCCTGAGCCTTGGCAGCGTTCCGAGCCGCATCTGCAGCAGCCCGGGCAGCGTCCCTGGCCGCATCGGCGTCTGCCTTGGCGGCATTCCTGGCTGCATCTGCCGCGGCCCGGGCAGCGTCCCGGGCTGCATCGGCGCCCACTACGCCAGCAGCTCTTGCAGCGTCCCGAGCTGCGTCCGCATCAGCTCTGGCGGCGTCCCGGGCCGCATCCGCAGCAGCTCTGGCAGCATCCCTGGCTGCATCCGCATCAGCTCTGGCAGCGTTCCTGGCCGCATTGGCGTCGTTCCTGGCTGCATCGGCGGCGTTGTCGTTGTCGTCGTCATTGTCTCGCGCATTGTCCCGCGCATTGCCTGGGCCGCGGTTCCCGGCCATACCATGGTCGGCATCGCCGCGCCCTGGACCTCCATGACCGTCAGCACCATGGCCGTCACCGCCATGGCCTGCAGCACCACCATGGCCGCCTCCCTCTCCATGGCCGCCACCGCCGTCACCACCGTGACCACCACCTCCGGAACCTCCTGAGCCACCGCCACCGCCGCCGTGACCACCGCCTCCTCCGTTACCACCGCCTCCGCTACCGCCTCCGCCATGGCCACCTCCGCCATCACCACCGTGACCACCGCCTCCGGAGCCACCGCCACCGCCACCGCCACCGTGACCACCACCGCCTCCACCGCTGCCGCCATCTTTGGCATACACGCTGGAGAAACTACCGATGTAATCGGGCACCAGGACAGTCGATGCCGACAGGACTCCGCCAATCGCCACCGCCAACAAACATTTCTTGAGCAGCATGATGCACCTCCACTTGGAGTTGCGTCGTCATCTCCGTATCGAACGCAATGTCTAGTGAGTTCCCGGCCGCCCATTGGAGCGGCCAGCCAACCGGCACGAACATAAATCTGCAGCAATAACGAGCACCTGCGGTATCCGCATGATCCCTCAGAGCCAGTTAGCAATGTTGCGTGGGAAATATTCCCACATATTTAGATTAGTGCTGTCAGCCCGAGTGTCAACGACCGAACATCGGGACTGATTCTAACGGACATGAAAACTTACTGGCCGGCATCACCGAACCGGGGCGTGCAGCCGGCCCCGGCCTGATCAGTGCAGGAAAACAGGTGGGTATCAGAAGGTGTGGCTGAACAACAGTCCAGCCTCGCCATCCGGGCTGGCATCGGAAAAGCCCTTGACGGCATACAACTGGAACTTCCAGTGCTGATTGAGCTTGTGCGTCAGGAAAAGGGTGAGTTCCTTGATCGGGTCGCCCGTGGAAACAACCTTCTGCCGCCAGTCGTAGGATGCGCCCGCCGAGGTGCGCGCAAACACGGGTATGGCGAAGCCCAGACTGGTGAATATCGGGTCGTCGAAGTCGGATCCCGACGGGTCGCCGAATTTTTTCCAGCCCAGGGTGGCAAATCCGGTCACAAAACCAAAGGATTTGGTGACATCGACCTGGGCGGAATAGTCGGTTTTGCCGGTGCCCAGGCACTTGTCTTCGTCGGCGGTAGGCAACTTGACCTTGCCGATCAGGTCCACGAACAGCCCGCCAACACTGTCCTCAAACACGGCATAGTCGGCACCGGCGATAGTGTCGCCCAAACCACTTTCAACTTTGCCGCAGCCGCCGGGCAGCGGCTCGCCGTCAGGGCCGACCGAAGGGTTGGTGATCCGCAACCAGGGCACGGTGAGCTTGTAGGTCATGGGGCCGGTCTGGTATTTGCCCACCAGCGGGACGTACCAGGTTTCGGAAGTAGTGCCGGTGCCATAATCGCCCCGAGAGTAGTCGGTGCCGATCGAGGTCGAGAAAGTATCGGCCTGGGCTGGCGAGGCCAGGCTGGCAAGCAAACCGACGAGCAGGATGCGCTTGCGGTCCATGTTCACCTCGTGTCTTGCGTCATCGAAGTTCACACGCATGTTTTGTAGTGTGACTTACCCAGCCTAGTCACTTATGACGATAGTGCATCACGACTGCACTTTTAACCCGGCCTGCCAGAGTGATCGATTTTTTCAACCGGCTCGACCTTTTCGACTTTCTCTACCTTCTCGACTGTTTCTGGCCGTTCAACTTTCTCGACTTTCTCCGGGCGTTCGACCTTTTCAACCTTTTCGGGTCGTTCGACCTTTTCCGCTTTCTCTACCCTCTCTACCCTCTCGACTTTGTCGGGTTGCTCGACACGCTCCGACTTGCCGGACTTGTCCACGCTTTCCGTTCTGTCGCCGCCGCCATGACTGTCACTGCCCCCGCGGCGAGTATCGTCGCCGACGCTGTTTTCGCTGCCGGAGCGGCCGCTCCTGTCAATGCCCGAGCCCCCCGAGCTGCCGGAACTGGCGGAATTACCGGAATTGTCGGAGTTACCCGAGTTGTCCGGGCTGTTGGAGCTGCCCGAGTTACTCGATCCACTTGACTCGTCCGTGTTTTGCTCGCCGGTCCGGAGTTTCCCGTGTTGGTTGCCGGCTGGAGAATCGGAACGCTCGCGGGGCATTTCAATACGCGTGGCCTGCACATCCCGCGCGCCGCTGAACACGCCAGTGACCCGCACGCGTCGATCCAGCGCCAGCTGCGAAGGCTGCACACCCACAAATACGGTGTCGCGCGCCAGCGTCACATTAAAGCCACCCACCACCAAATGGCGGTCCTGCCGGCCCTGTACCAGGCCCTCGATCACTGCATTGCGTACCCGGCCAATGAAGGGCAGGCTCGGGTCGGGGCGGCTTTGGGTCACATCCAGCTCGCGACCGGACCACTGGCCGCGCACCAGCATTTCCTGCGCCGGGCCAGAGTGATTGCTGAGTTTGAGCCCCTGGAGGTAACCGCTGCGATCCACCGGCCCGATGGCACTGGCCTCCTTGAGCCCGGGCGCCCGGTCGATGCGGCTGGCCACCACTTCACCGCGGGCATCGCGCAGCCCGCTGACCCGTACGGGATCACCCAGGCGCAGACCGGCAGCGACTTGAGCACCGCTGGCCAGGCGTACCGGTTGCCCCATGACGCGCATGGGCATGGAAGCGCGTGGCAGGGCTGTCAAGGGGCCCTCATAGACGTGCAGGATGGAAATGCGCCCGGCCTCCAGACCGCGCCGGGATTTGAACGCTTCCACGGCAACCACTTGGCCTACTGCCAACTGGGTGCTGGTCGCGACAATGCCGTTCTCGCTGACAGGCACATTGTTGTTGAAGTGCACTTCCACGCCATTGACGCAGATCGAGGCGAACCCGGTGATGGTGCCGACAATGCCGGTGCCACCGATCCCGCCGTTGTCGTCGCTGATGCCCGTGCCACCCACGCCGCCTGCAACGGCACCGGTACCGCCAATGCCGCCGGGGCGTTTTGTGAGCGGTGCGCCGGTACCGCCCACCCCGCCGTCGTCGGTGCCCATGCCAGTACCGCCCATGCCGCCAGGCGCCACACCCGTACCGCCGGTGCCACCAGGAGCCTGGATAACCGGCACTCCAATTGTGCCCGCATCATTCTGGCTGACACAGGCTGGGGCGGCTTGCAACGCAATCGGAAGTCCGAGGCCCAGAGCGAGGGCGGTTGCTCGAATCAGGCGCAAATTGACTGTCATGGCTTAGGGGCCGTTGGTGAATCGGGATCTGAAGCTTCAGTGTAGAAGTACAGGCCGACCGTGATGCGCTGGCGCGGTTCAAGACTTGGCAGGTCCTGGAACTCCAGTTCGGCGGCGAGTCGGTTGAAGCTCAGCAGGGCCTGCATCCCCTCACTGGCAACGGCCTCGCGCAGTGCCTCGACGCTCGTCGGGGCCAGTGCGTCATAGTGGACACTGCGTTCAAAAAAGGCCGGACCTTCACTGCTCAGATTATGGACCGCGGCGCAGGCATGATCGTGCAGATTATGCCCCAGGTACGCAGCTTTCTCATCGAAGCCCTTTTGCGGCACGAAAGCCTGGGCTTCGAGATGCACGCGCTCCTGTTCGTCCAGGCGGACGACGCCCAGGCGCAGCCACTCGTCCAGCACTACCCGCGCCCGGATATCCGTGCTGACCTTCGCCACCAGGGCGTCAAAGGAACAGTCGCCGCCAGCACTGGCCAATCGAGGCAGCGGCAGTGGCTGGCCGGCGTCATTGCAGAAGGGTGCGCTGGTCCAGGCGTTGACCAGTTGCGCACCGAAGGTGATGTTTTCCGGAAGCGTAGAGGAGGCGGGATCGCTGATGTTGCGCAAACGCCGTACATCCTTGCGGTGCACGCCAGTGAGCAAGCTGATGCGGCTGTCGGTCGGTGCCTTGTCGCCCAGACGAAACTCACGGTCCGCCACTTCGACGAAAACCTCCTTGAGCAGGTCGGCAAACACCAGATAGGTGACACCTTTACGCAGCATCAAGCGTACCAGCGGCCGCATGACATGCCGCAAGGCTTTGAGGAGCGAGGTGGGCAAGGTAGACGATTGCATTCAGTGCATTCCTGGTCAGATAACCCCAGTATAGCCATGTGGGAAATAATCCCATGAATGCAGGCATGTATTTCTGCCGTGCCTCATGCAAAGCCCGTCCCCCGGGTTTTGCATGAGGTCATCAGCCCGCCTCACATCTGGCTATTGTCGTCGCCGGGTTCGCCGCCAACATGGACGCCGCGATCGTCACCCGGCTCGCCGCCGACATGGACACCGCGATCATCACCCGGCTCGCCGCCGACGTGGACACCGCGGTCATCACCCGGCTCGCCGCCGACATGGACACCGCGGTCATCCCCCGGCTCGCCGCCGACGTGGACGCCGCGGTCATCACCCGGCTCGCCGCCGACGTGGACACCGTGATCGTCACCTGCTTCTGCATGGGTGCCACCGCGACCGGAGTTCGAACTTCCAGGACCGGAATTGCCTGAGTTCCCATTCCCATGGTCGCTGCCACTGTGACCACTGTTGCCACCATGGCCTCCACCACTGCTACCGCCACCGCCGTTGCCACCGTGGCCGCCACCGCCGCTACCGCCGTTGCCACCACCGCCACCACCGCCGCTACCGCCTCCGCCGTGGCCACCGCCACCGCCACCACCGCCGCCGCCACCGCCGCCGCCGCCGCCGCCGCCATCCTTGGCATAGGCACTCGAATCATGGGAAACGAAATCCGGTACCAAAACGATGGAAGCCGAGAGGACGCCGCCGATGGCCAGCGCCAGTAAACCTTTCTTGAAAAGCAGGTAAGTGTTCATCGTGCATTCTCCTGATGATTTGCCGCGAGCAGTGCCAACGCTATCCGCGCTGCAAACCGGGAGCGGCAAGGGAGCAACCCGTCAGACTTACAGTCTATCTTGAATATTCCGCGTGGGATTTTTTCCCACGTATTGAAATTAGCCCTTTCTGGCTCAGGGTCAACCGGCACAGGAAAAAGCCGACCGGCGGTTGGGGACGCCATCGAATTATCGGGGGACGGCCAATTGGCCATGGAAAAAGGACGAGTGGTCGAGAAGCCTCTACCACAGGCGATCACCGGGAAGTGACGGCGGCTGGGGCAACACCGAAATGGGGGGAGTACTGCCAGCATCAGCTGATCAGCCTTTTCGACTGGAGGCACAGGCCAGGAACATCCCGGTGCAGTTCTTGCACAGCCGCAGGTCTGCAAACAGTCGATGGACTCGCCCTCTGCTTCCCGGACGAAGGCATCCTTTGATTACGCAAATGCCCCGTGACCGCAGCCCGATTCGTTGAAGCCCGCCACAATTCGACGGAGTTCGTTTAAGCCAACGAACCGGCTGCACGTCATTGAAAGCTACCCCGGGACCGAGTTTTCTTGCGCACCGACACTGCCCGCCCTGCCGGCGACTGCAAGTGCCACGCAACAAGCCAGTAACGAGAATGCAGCGAATGCGCCCATCACATGTTGATAAGGCAGCACGTGATTCCAGGCTCGAGCTACCCCAAGGAAAGCGGCGAACAGCCAACCGCTCATGGAAAACGCGCCCAACAACGCGAGCCGCGTACGGCCTGCACTGCGCAGTGCGACGAATGGAGCCTTTTGCAGCAACGGGAAGCCGACTCGATGCAACAATGCACCGTTCAGGCTAAGTAGCGCGACGACAGTCACCTTGGCCCAGAGTTTCTGATTGAGCAGATACGCGTCGCCTTCATTGAGATACCCCTGGAGCACCAGCAACAATCCGCTTGCCCAAAGGGCCAGCAGGGCGAGGCTGACGATCCTCTGAGTTTCTTCAACGTACTCAAGCCGCACCTGATCCAGTGTTTCCTTGCGCCAACTCCAAAGCTTGTGATCCGCCTGCAACACCCTCCCCAGGGCAATACACGTAGCGAGCAGATGACCGTATACGAGAAGCATTTTGAGCATTGCCTTGACCTTATTATTGTTTGGGCGCTGCGTTCCCTGCTTCGCTGATTTTGAAAACTAATGATACAAATTAGCATTTGCGTTTTCAAGATAAGCTTTCATCAACATGTGCTGAACCAATCGCAATACGACGGTGTTTACACATGGAGATGGTCATTGCTGTGGAAGATGAATGTAGCCGGGTCGCCGGCCTGCGCTGTTGGCGGCAATCAGGGGGAGCGTTATGCTCGCCCCCTTTTGAAACAACTGTCTCGATAGCACTATCTCAGTACCGGCAATCAGTCGTCATGCTTGTGTTTGTGCTTATATTTATTCTTGTTCTTATGTTTGTAGTCGGAATTGTGGTGGTCATCGTCATCGGCCATATTGTTGCCGATAGCACCACCTGCTGCGCCGCCCAGTCCGGCGCCGATCAAGCCACCAGTGGAACCGCCGACACTGTTGCCGATGACCTGACCGCCCGCTGCACCGAGACCACCACCAATAGCCGATTCAGTCTTCTTGCCGCTCTTCGCCGTCATTGCGCCCCCAGCCGCGCCGCCTACACCGGCTCCGATCGCGGCGCCCGTGCTACCTCCCATGGCTTGGCCGACCACGCTTCCAAGGGCGCCGCCGAGACCGCCACCGACCGCCGTGTTGGTGGCTTCGCCGGCAAGGGAGTACTGCGATACAAGAAAACTTAACGCTACGACGGAAAATGATTTACGCATCAAACAGACCTATTGGAAATACACAAGAGAACGAAAGTCTGTTGGTACGAAACAGTCAGGTCAACATATTTCCGGCCGTACATTGATAACAATCTACTTACTGTAGGAGCGAGCTTGCTCGCGATGGTCGTTAACGATGCCGCGTGATTACTGACTAAACGCAGCGCTCTTGAGTCCATCGCGAGCAAGCTCGCTCCTACAAGTCTGATCGAGCGGCTAAAGTCAGATATTTGATTGGCCATTGGGAGCGTTATGGCGGCCTATGCCAACGCAGCCGGGTTTTCCCATTTAGGCTAGGCTGTCCTCACTCCTGGCGCGCAGACGTAGCTGATAATCGGACAGCCATCTGGAAAATCTAGGCTGGCATTTGCTGTATCGACCGATTCATTGATACAGGTCCAAACATTGACTGACCGAATCCTGATAATGATTTTCCAGTTTTTAGGCAGGCCTTAAATGACTTCACAGCTCTTGCAAGTTCACGGCCTCGTGAGTTTTACCCTTGCCATCCTCCTGCTTTTCCTCGGTAAAACCCTCGTCCAGCACAACGCCTTTCTCCGTCAATACTGCATCCCCGAGTCGGTCGTCGGCGGCTTCGTCTGTGCGGCGGTTACGTCCCTGCTTTACTTCGGCCTGAATATCCAGATCGAATTCGATCTGCAAGTTCGCGACACCCTGCTGCTCTATTTCTTTGCCGGCATTGGCTTGAAATCGGACATGCGCCAACTGCTCAAGGGTGGGCGCCCGCTGCTGATCCTGCTGCTGCTCGCCGCGGTGTTCATTCTCCTGCAGAACTCGCTGGGCATGGGTGTGGCCGAGGCTTTTGGGCTCGATCCCAAGGCCGGCTTGATGGTGGGCTCCATTTCCCTCACGGGCGGGGTCGGCACCACCCTGGCCTGGGCACCGCTTTTCGTCGATAAACTGGGCATCGGTAACGCGCACGAGCTGGGCATCGCCAGCAACACCGTCGGCCTGATTGCCGCATGCGTCATCGGCGGCCCTATCGCCAACCGACTGATACGTCGCTATCAACTGACGCCGTCGCGGGATGCGGACCTGGAAGTCGGCATTCTCGAGCAACAACCGAGCAAACCACTGGACTATTACGACGTGCTCTGGGCCTGGATGTGGCTCAACCTGACCCTGATGCTCGGCTATGGGCTCAACCTGCTGCTGGTCGAAGCCGGCGTCACCTTGCCGAAATTTGTCAGTTGCCTGTTCGCGGGCATCGTCATTCACCACCTCGTTCTCGCCTTTGTGGGCGATCAACGACTGAAAACCTGGAGCGGCGCCAGCCTGGGCCTGTCGCTGATCTCCGATATCTGTCTGGGCATGTTTTTGACCATGGCCCTGATGGGGCTTCAGCTATGGCAACTCAGCGGCGCGTTGATGTTCATTCTGTGCGCATTGACCCTGCAGATTCTGCTGACGGTCCTCTATACGTATTTTGTGGTCTTCCGCTGCATGGGGCGCGATTACGAAGCCAGCGTGATTGCTTCCGGATTCGGCGGGATTGCCCTCGGATCCACGGCGACCGCCATCGTCAACATGTCGACCGTGACGCAAAAGTACGGTGCGGCCCACCAGGCCTTCCTGATCGTGCCGCTGGTGTGTGGCTTTTTCATTGACCTGGTCAATGCCGTGATCATCAGTATGTTCAGTGGTCTATAGAGCCAATCGGACAGGACCAATGCTAAAAAACACATGACTCTTTTGATTGAGGAAAAAACCAGCCGAGGTTGGATGATGTCCTGACAGGGGCCTAATCTGAATAGACACAAACTTGAACACGCCTCTTGAGACAGGGGGAACCGGGATGACAGGACAAACTGCGCGCCGACGCTCGTCATGGATCCTGTTTTCCCTGCTCGCCGCCAATCTGGCGCTGCTGGCCGGATGTTCAGGCAAAGCCAGCACGGCTACGGTTACGGCTCAAGCTCCAACTCCAGCCGCAAACATCGGCTCGGTCTGCTTTGCAAAGGCACTCCCCACCGTCGGCGAGGGTGGCCTCGCCTGGGGTGACACTTTGGACATCGCTCGCCAGAAATCCCTGGATAATTGCATACGCTATTCCGGCCGATCCGGCGGCACGCCGGGTACCTGCAAAGTGACGTTCTCGGAATGTAAGCATTGATAGAGCGGTTTTTCGTTTCTGCGCCGCTTTTGCATTTCTGTGCGACAGATCCCACTTCAGGGGCTCCCGTTTCACACGCTTGTGGTGTTAGTTTGCAAATGTTTCTGATCAAACGATCAGATATTTCTTACAAACCACCTGCAAAGGAATGCCCCCAGCAATGGATTTTTCACTCAAGCACCTGGCTGCGACCACTCTCATGCTCGCCAGCCTTTCATCGTTCACCACCGCTGCCCACGCCAACATCACGCCACAACAGAGCGCACTCATCCTGAAGTCCTTCAGTGATGCGTCGGTCAAGGATTTCAAGCAGTTCCTGGAAGGTTTGGCCAAGAGCGATATAGCCACAACCGACGACCTCGGTCCGGCCATCCGTGCGTTCCTCGACAACAAGTCGCTTACCGCCGAGCAGCAAAACCAGATCCATCGTTTGCTTGGCCTCTATGCCCGGGTGAAATACGGCAGCGCAGCCACCGAAACCCTGAAGGAGCTGGTGGCCATTGCGACCGTGCGCGTGGACGGCGTTGCCCAGCACGACAACCCCGAATTCATCAGGATTGCCGAGAAGATCAAGGGCCTCGCCCAGGCGTTCAACCTGAATTTTCGCAACATCGACAACCGCGTCTATGAGATCTCCCTCGAAGGCACCGGCGATGAAGTCGTGGGCATTCACGCCCATGCCGATGTGGTGCCAGTGACGCCAGAGAACTGGGTGCTGCAGGACGGCACCCGCCTCGATCCATTCAAGGTCACCCTGGTCGGCGATCGCATGTATGGCCGCGGGACCGAGGATGACAAGAACGGCATCGTGGTGGCGCTCTACGCCATGAAGATCATCAAGGAAGAGAAACTGCCGCTGGCCAGGAACTTCAAGCTGCTGGTCGACACCACCGAAGAAACAACGGGCGACGCCATCCCCTACTACTTCGAACGTAACCCGACCCCCGACTACAACCTGGCGCTGGATGGTGGCTACCCGGTGGTGATCGCCGAGAAAGGCTACGGCACCGTCATGGCCAGCTTCGCCAAGCGCAACGCCCAAGGCCGGGGCGCGGAAATCACCGCAATGACCGGCGGCCTGGCCACCAACCAGATTCCGTCGACATCGGTTGCGACCCTGGTGACCGACAAGCCCGCCGAACTGGCCGCCAGTCTGCAAAAGGCCGGCACCGAGTATGCCAAGCGCAACGGCGGCAACTTCGAGGTGGCTGCCAAGGTCGACGGCAAGGACGTCAAACTGACGGTCACCGGCGTGTCCGCGCACTCCTCCGAACCCGAGTCCGGCGTGAACCCGGTGGCCAGGATGCTCGACTTCATCAATAGCCTCGACGGCAAGGTGGCGCTCAAGCACAACCAGATCACTGATGCTGCCCGCTACGCCGCCGACAACTGGGGGCTGGATTACCTGGGTGGCAAATTGGGTGTCGGCTTTTCCGATGAGTTCATGGGCCCGCTGACCACTTCCCTGACCTATGTCGGGATGAATGACAAAGCCTTCAAGCTCGCGGTGAACCTGCGCGTGCCGAAGGGCAAGTCACCTGAAGCACTCAAATCCGAAATCGCCGGAAAGCTGGACGCCTGGAGCAAGAAGACCGGGATCGCACCGGCCTTCGACCTGTCGATTGCTGAACCGATGTACCGCAACCCCGAGGGTGAATGGGTCAAGGCCCTGCTCGCGGCGGCCAGCGAAAACCTCGGCATGGAACACAAGTTCGGCACCTCCGCCGGCGCCACATCGGTGCACGAACTGCCGAATGGCGTGCAATTCGGCCTGGCCATGCCGGACGTCAAATACACCGGTCACAACGACAACGAGTTCAAGACCACCGGGCAGTTCCTGCTGGACTTGCAGATCGTGACCGAGATGATGGGCCGCATCGGGCAATTGCCGAAACTCTGACCCCCTTTGGACCCGCCCTCGTGGCGGGTCCGATTCTTGACCTGTCATGACGATCGACAGTCATCGTAGCGGCGGCCGCCAGCCAACTCAGTTTTTCAATCGAACGGAATGCTTGAGCAGCGCAATGTTCAATAGGGGGCAACAACGGTGCATCATCGGGTAAAGCCAGGCGAATGTCTGACCATTGGTCGATTGCTGCCGGTCACAATATAAAATCATCCACTGTGGCCATGCCGAAAATGTGCTTTTTCGAGGGGAAAATGGCAGTGCTTTTAACTGGTTGGTTAACCAGACCAAGGGGTTTTTCATGGCTGATTTGGTCATACCTCTCCGATTTTCCCCATGCAATCCGGAAAAAAAGACGAAAAAATCGGCGGTGCTATCGACTACCTTCCGACTCGTCGAAAAGCCAGTAACGACGCGGGCCGCGTCGCCAAAGATGGCAATGTACAATCAGCCATGGACACTGCCGTTGGTCAGTAAAACTGATCAAAAAATGAACGGAGACGGGTTTTTCCGTTCAGAATACGCAGCAGGTGACACCGGCTCTGACCCTCACCTGACCCCCAGAAGCGGAAGTTAAACCTCATATGCACCAAGTGCGATTGGGGTTTTTTGTTACCTAAAAATGGAAGTGTCGAATGACTAACTAATAGTTCATTCGTGAAACTCACATTTATCTTGGCCGCGTAACGCCGCAAGATTAATTAATAGTAATGAGTGGATATTGACTGCCATCCGCAACGGAAAATTCCAATTAATCCGTGCCGAGCGTCATGTTGATTCACTATTAAAACAAAGAGGCAACCATGGATCTTAGTTTTCTTTCTTCGCCAGCCGTGGAATATGTTCGTTTGGGCGTTGTGTATTTCCACCTTATCGCCTGCTGTGTGGCAATCGGCCTGGTATTGACCAGTGACGTCGCAATGGTCAAGCAACTCCTGAAGGGAGATGCGTCAGGTCACCATGATGACGCACACATGGAAAGCCTGCAAAAAACCGTAGTACTTGCACTTTGGGCCCTTTGGATTACGGGCATTGGTATTGTCGGGATCGATTATGCCGGCAAGGGGATGGAGTATTTCCTCAATCCAAAACTGCAAGCCAAGATCGGGATCGTTGTACTGTTGACCTTTAACGGCTTCGTGTTGCATAGCGCTGTATTGCCGGCGCTGAAAAAAGCCGGTTCGTTACTTAATCTTTCCTTCAACCTGCGCATGCTGGCGCTGTTCTCCGGTGCGCTCTCTGCGGTGTCGTGGTTCTATGCCGCCATGCTGGGTGTTGGTCGTCCGCTGGCCTGGAAATACTCGCTGGTCGAATTGCTGGCAGCCTATCCGGTTCTCATCGTCGGTGGATTCGCGACGATGGTACTGCTCACCGCCTATGCAAAAAACAAAGGCAGCGAAGGACGTCTGGAACAAGACACCTGGAGCGCACGACACGCCGCCCTGGCTTGATGGTAAAGCCAGGTTGAACAGGCAGGTTCTGCGTTAGCAGATACATACCGCTATTCGTTATTTACAAATTCTAGTTATTTACCAACTCTCAATTTGAGGAAACCCAAATGAAATCCATGAAAGTTCTCTTCGTAGTCGCCGCCCTGACCGCTTCTTCCCTGGCAATGGCCACAGGTGGCGGTGATCGTACCTTCACTCGCATGGAGTCGGCCCGGAAAGTCTCGATGGAAGCCTTCCAGGTTGCCCAGAAGCAGAAAGCTGAAGCCGCTGTAGCCGAAAGCAAAGCCAAGGCCGCCGATCACAGCAATAGCTGATCCGTGTAGCAAGTCCCGAGGCCGTCGGAAATGTGCGGCCTCAAGCTTCAAATGCTGCACCCAAGGTGCCGCTGTGTGGGTTTAGCCGGGATCCTGGTTACAAGAATCCAATTCGTTGAATCACCCCGTTGAATCCACAATAGTAAGCAGCCTTTCGCGAAGGGCTGCTTCACGTCCCGAATCACCGCAGCAAGAATGCGGCCTCCTGCTCCCTCCCCCTTTTCATGAATCTGCTGCGTTGTCAGGCCGGCATAGCCCGGAATGATTCCTGCGATTGCCATGTGTTTCCTTCGTCCTTTCATGCGTCGCACTGTTCATTGCCCGTTGCCGTATGTCTGGAGTTTCCCCAATGCCCTCGCCTGAATCCTTGCCCGCTGCCTTGCTGGGCCTGGCCCTTGTTTGTCCGGCCATGACCGAGGCTCAGAGCCTGGAACTGGGACAAGTGCTGATCGGGGCTGAGGACCGGAGCGACGAAGACCAGACGATCGAGGCCGCCAAGGCGCGGCTGGCCCAGGTGCCCGGCGGTACCAATGTGGTCGACCTGCGCCGCCCGCTGCAGGGGCGCGTGGCCAGCAACCAGGATGTGCTGGCTTACCAGCCCGGGATCCATGCCCAGTCGGCGGGTAACGAAGGGGTGAAGATTTCGATCCGCGGATCGGGCATCAACCGTGCACCGGGTGCCCACGCCTCGGGACTGTACGCCATGCTCGACGGTCTGCCTCTGACCGGCCCTGGCGGCACGCCCTATGAATTGCTGGAACCGCTGTGGCTCGACCATGTGGAAGTGCTGCGCGGCGCCAACGGATTCGACCGGGGCGCACTGGCCCTGGGCGGTGCCATCGATTACGTCAGCCACACTGGCTACGACTCACCGTTGTTGCAGGTGCGCTACGCGACCGGCAGCCACGGCTACCTCCAGCGCCAGGTCAGTTCCGGGCAAGTGCTCGGCGACTTCGATTACTACGTGGCCATGACCGAGGCAAACGCCGACGGCTACCAGGACCATACGGCCAGCGAGAGCCAAGGCGTCATCACCAACTTCGGTTATCGCCTCAATCCCGACCTGGAAACACGCTTCTACCTGCGCCACCGCCAGACCGACAACGAGCTCGCGGGACGCGTGACCAAGCACTCCATCGAGCACGACCCTCGGGCGGCCAACCCCGCCTACGTGGCGCGGGATGACCGCCGCGACGAGCCGGGCAGCACGTTTATCGGCAACAAGACCACCTGGTACATCGATGACGATTCGAGCATCCAGACCGGCCTGGTCTACCACGACTATCCCATGGACTTGAGCGAGGGACCAAACCGCCTGAAGGTGGCATACACCGACGTCAGCGGCACCTTCGACTACAAGCGTCGCGACACGCTCTGGGGTCTGCAAAGCCAAAGCACGCTGGGCCTGCGCGTGACCAGACACCTGCCCAATGCCGGCGCCAGCGAGTTCGTGCGCATCCCCACCGGCAACACTGCCGGTTACGCGCCGGGCACGCCGATTCGCAACTTCACCTATCAGGGCTCGGACACCGTCCTGCATGCCGGCAATGACCTGGAGATCGCCGACGACCTGTGGCTGACCACCGGCCTCGCTGCGATCTACACCCGCCGTGAAAGCGACGTCACCTACCCGCAGGAAGGTGGCAAGACCAGCCTGCACGACTGGGACTACGCCCCGCGCGTGGGCCTGCGCTATCAATTGACACCTGACCTGCAACTGTTCGGCAATCTCAGCCGCTCGGTCGAGGCGCCACACCCCTGGTCGCTGATCTATAGCTCCAACATTCGACTCCCTGCAGGCAGCGGCGTCGCCACCGGAGCCCAGCGCGATCCGGTGAAGCTGCAAAACCAGACCGCCACCACCCTGGAAATCGGTGGCCGCGGTGACAGCACCTTGGGGCAATGGAGCCTGGCCTGGTACTACGCCCAGGTGCGCCATGAATTGCTTTCGGTGTTGCCGGATGCCAATGCCACCACGCCCTACGAGCTCAACGCCAGCCCCACCGTGCACCAGGGCGTGGAAGCCAGCCTGCTGAGCCCGCTCTGGTCACCGGATGATGGCGGCCAATTGAGCCTGCGCCAGAGCTATACCTTCAGTGACTTCCACTATCGCGACGATGACCGCTTTGGCGACAACCGCCTGCCGGGCCTGCCGATGCACTATTACCAGGGCGAACTGCGCTACGACTGGCCACAAGGCTTTTTCGCCGCACTCAACACGCAATGGGCATCCAAAGTGGCCGTCGACTACGCCAACAGCTACTACGCCGATCCCTACGCCATATTCGGTGCGACCCTGGGCTACAACGCCCCCAAGGGCGACTGGCAGACCTGGCTGGACCTGCGCAACCTGACCGACAAGCACTATGCCGCCACCGTCACGCCGGGCTACGACGACAAAGGGCTGGACGCGGCACGATCCACACCCGGAGAAGGCATGGCGATGTACGTCGGGGTGTCGTGGAGCCTGCTCTGAGGTCGGGTTTACCGGCCGTAAGGCACTTCGAAAGGCACGCTCACGGAGTACTGAAAGATGCCGCTCACTGCCAGCCACCCTGGCTCCGTCGAGAGAATCGATTCACCTCAATTATTTTGCAAATATAGATAGCTCACTAATTACAAGCTCAACTATGATGAGTTAACTCATCAGCAGCAGATTTCAACATGACCGACCCATTGACCCTTGGTTTTGCCCTGCATGACAGCGCCCGGCTGATGCGCAAGCGGTTTGAGCAGCGCGCGCGGCATATCGGCCTCACCCGGTCGCAGTGGCAAGTGCTGGCCATGCTGTCGACCCATGAAGGTATCCATCAAAAAGGGCTCGCGGATCTGCTGGAGCTGGAATCGATCACCCTCGTGCGTCTGCTGGACAAAATGGCCGAGCGCGGTTTGGTCGAGCGACGTCGGCACCCCACGGATCGACGCCTGTCCCTGCTGTTCTTGACGGAGCAGGCTCATCCGCTGCTGCAACTCATGCGGGACATGGGCCGGGTTACCCGTCAGGAAGCCACGCGCGGATTCTCTGCCGAGGAGGAACAACTGCTACTGCAGATGATGAAGCGGATGAGGTCCAACCTGATCGAAGCCTGCAATCTTCCCGTTGAAGAACAGGAGCATCGTCATGATTGAGAGACGGCAACTCGTGCGCACCACGCTCTTCGCCTTGCTCCCCATCGTGCTGGTGGTCGGCGGCTATCTGTATGTAACGGGCGGGCAGATCATTTCCACCGACAATGCCTACATACAAGCCGACCATGTCGGCGTCTCCACCGATGTCTCGGGGCTTGTCGCCTCGGTTGATGTAAAGGACAACCAGCG
Source organism: Pseudomonas sp. WT-JTC (assembly GCF_056711565.1). Lineage (NCBI taxonomy): Bacteria > Pseudomonadati > Pseudomonadota > Gammaproteobacteria > Pseudomonadales > Pseudomonadaceae > Pseudomonas > Pseudomonas sp. WT-JTC. The sequence continues at coordinate 2,788,469 of NZ_CM160042.1, read as the reverse complement.
GGTGGTCAAGGGCCAGGTCCTGTTCACCCTCAAGCCCGAACCCTTTGAGATTGCGTTGGCCAGTGCCAGGGCGCAACTGAGCAATGTGCGTAACCAGATCCTCAATCTCCAGGCCAATTACAAGCAGGCGCAGGCCGAAATCGACCAGGCGCAAATCGACCTTGCCTACTACCAGGCCAGCTTCCAGCGTCAGCAAACCCTGCTCAGCGTATCCGCGGTTTCCAGAACCAACTACGACGATGCCAGGCATGCGCTGGACAGCACCCGGCAAAAAATCACCGTGGCCAAGGCCACTGCACAAATGGTGCTGGCGCAACTCGGTGGAAATATCGCAACCCCCGTCGAACAACAGTCCACGTATCTGGTCGCCCAGGCCGCCGTCGACGAAGCACAGCGCAACCTGAACAACTCGGTGGTCAGGGCTGCGTTTGACGGAGTCGTGACCAACGTCGATTCGCTGCAAGTCGGCTCGTACCTGCAACCACCACAATCGGGCATCAGCCTGGTGTCGGCCGACCACCTGTGGGTCGCGGCGTCGCCGAAGGAAACCGAACTGACCCACATGAAACCCGGCCAGTCCGTCCAGATCAGCGTCGACAGCTACCCCGGCGTGCAGTGGCACGGCACCGTCGACAGCATCAGCCCGGCGTCGGGTTCGAGCTTCTCGTTGCTGCCCGCGCAAAACACCACGGGCAACTGGGTCAAGGTCGTGCAACGGATTCCCGTGCGCATCAGCATCGATGACGCCGGAGAAAAACCTCCGCTGCGCACCGGCATGAGCGTGCAGGCAGAAATCGACACTGGCTCGGCCCGTGGCCTGCCGCACCTGTTCTCGGGGCTGCTGGCGGACAAGGTCTCTGCCCCGGCTCTGGCCCATGAATGACCCGGCAGCGACCGAACCCGTGGCCCATCGCGGGATGATCACCGCGTGCGTCGTGCTGGCCGTGATCATGCAAGCGCTCGACACTACCATTGCAAACGTCGCCCTGCCCTACATGCAAGGCAGCATCTCGGCCAGTTCCGACCAGATCAACTGGGTGCTGACGTCCTACATCGTCGCCGCTGCAATCATGACGCCGCCGTCTGCCTTTCTGGCCCGACGCTTCGGGCGCAAACGCGTGCTGCTGTGGGCGATTATCGGTTTTGTGGTCTCGTCGATCCTTTGCGGCCTGGCGCAGTCGCTGGAAGAAATCGTTCTCGCCCGCCTGCTGCAGGGCCTGGCGGGCGCGGCGCTGGTGCCTCTGTCCCAAGGCATTCTGCTGGACATCTACAGCCTCAAGGAGCGCGGTTCGGCCATGGCGCTGTTCGGTGTGTCGGTCATGGTCGGCCCCGTGCTGGGGCCGATGCTCGGTGGCTGGCTGACTGAGCACTTCAGTTGGCGCTGGGTGTTCTTCATCAATTTGCCCATCGGAATGCTGGCGCTGGCCGGGATCGTCTATTACGTCAGCGAAACGACCACCGACACCACGACCCGCCTGGACTGGCTCGGCTTCGGCTCGCTGAGCGTGGCGATCATGGCCCTGCAACTGTTCCTCGACCGGGGTGAGCAACTGGGCTGGTTCGCGTCCGGTGAAATCCTGGTCGAAGCGATCGTGGCCGCTGTCGCCTTGTATGTGTTCCTGGTCCACACCTTCACCACAGACACCCCCTTTATCAGTCCCAAGCTGTTCAAGGATCGCAATTTTTCGATCAGCGTCATCTTCATTTTCATCGTCGGTATTACCTACCTGGCCTCACTGGCGCTGATGACGCCTTACCTGCAAACCCTGATGGGCTATCCGGTGCTGACCGCCGGCATGGTGATGGGCCCGCGAGGCCTGGGCACGATGCTGACCATGTTCCTCGCCGGCCGACTGTTGGGCAAAGTCGATACCCGCCTGTTACTGCTGACGGGCCTGGGATTGTCAGCGCTGTCGATGGGGTTGATGACCGGCTGGACGCCTGATGTGTCGATGCAAACCGTCATCTGGGTGGGCTTCATCCAGGGCACCAGCCTGGGCATGCTGTTTGTGCCACTGACCACGGTTGCCTTCGCGACCCTGCCCGCCTCCTTGCGCGCCGAAGGCACCGGGCTTTACAGCCTGTCGCGAAATGTCGGCTCCAGCGTCGGGATCTCCATCGTGACCGTGCTGCTCACCCAGAACATCCAGGCTAACCATGAGCAGATAGGTGCCTACGTCACGCCTTTCAACCGGGCCTTCGACGCAGGGTCGATCAAGAGTTACCTGGACCCGATGGCCGCCTCCGGCCGCGCCACCCTGGACGCCCTGGTCAACGTGCAAGCCAGCTGGATCGCCTACGTGGACGACTTCAAGCTGCTGATGCTGTTGTCACTGGCGGTCATGCCATTGTTGCTGATTATCAAAGCCCCAAGCCCCCAGACACAGAAAGAGCCGGCACCGGTCATGGAATAAAGAGCGGCGTGAGCTTATCTGCACAAACGCAAAAACCGGGACTCGCCCGGTTTTTACGCACCTGTTGAAACCAGCGTTGGGCCGCCACGTCAGACCTTGAAGTCGGTGGACAGCGCCAGCGCTTTCCATTCGGTCAGTTCCGCCTGCACAAAGCGGTTTTTCGCCTCGATTCGGGCCACGGTGTCGCTGCCCAGCGCCAGGCGTTGTGGTGGCTCTGGGGCGTTGACCAGCGCGAGCATCGCTTCGGCAAACTTCACCGGATCGCCAGGCTGCGCATGGTTGGCGCCTTCGGCAAACTGGCGCATCTTGCCGACGGTTTCCTCGTAGTCCGGCAGTTCCAGGGCGGTCTTGATCAGCGACTGCTCGTCCAGGAAGTCGGTGCGGAAGAACCCGGGCTCGACAACCGTCGCATGGATGCCCAAGGGCGCCAGTTCCTGATGCAGCGCTTCGGTAATGCCCTCCACCGCAAACTTGGTGGAGCCGTAGACACCCCAGCCCATGTAGGCCTGATAGCCGCCGATCGATGAGATGTTGATGACATGACCACTACGCTGGCGCCGCATGTGCGGCAGTACGGCGCGGGTGACATTGAGTACACCGAACACGTTGGTGGCGAACAGACGCTCCGTTTCGCTGGCACTGGTTTCTTCCACCGCGCCCAGCACACCGAAACCGGCGTTGTTGATCAGCACGTCAATGCGCCCGAAACGCTTGATGCCTTCTGCGACAGCCTGATGCGCCTCTTCCTCGCGAGTGACGTCCAGCCGCACGGCGAGCAGGTTCGGGTAATCACCCAGGCGATCAGTGATGTCTTGTGGATTGCGGGCAGTGGCGATAACGGCGTCGCCGGCACGCAAGGCGTGTTCTGCGATGAGGGTGCCAAAACCACGGGAAGCGCCAGTAATGAACCAGGTACGCATTTCAACTCCTCCTGTCAGCGACCCGTGCGACATTGCCGGGCCTTCTCGATGAGTTGATGCGACTTTAAGCGCGTGCTACTGATGTGATAATCCCAGCAATTTTGCATGTCTTAGTGAAAGGCGCTCACAAATGAAATCCCCCTCCACCGCCGACCTGTCGATTTTCCTGTGCATCGCCCGGCACCTGAACTTCAGTCGTGCGGCAGTGGAACTCGGTCTCACGCCCTCAGCCTTGAGTCACTCATTGCGCGCCCTGGAGAATCGCCTGGGCGTACGGCTGTTCAACCGCACCACCCGCAGCGTGGCCTTGACTGACGCCGGGGAACGACTTTACGCCCGGCTGAAACCGGCCTTTCGTGACATCGACGATGCACTGGAAGACCTCAACAACTTTCGCGACAAGCCCTCAGGCAACCTGCGCATTACCGCAGGTCGACAGGCGTGTGAGTTGGTGTTGCTGCCGATTGTCAGCCAGTTCTTGCAGGCGTACCCGGATATCCGCCTGGAGATCGTCGAGAGCGACGCCTTGGTGGACGTGGTCGCCGGCGGTTTTGACGCGGGGGTACGCTTTGGCAATCGCCTGGAAGCCGACATGGTTTCACTGCCCATCGGGCCGAACATGCGCTCGGTGGTCGTGGGCTCACCGGCATTCTTCGAACGGCATGTCGCACCACACAAACCCGAGGACTTGCATGGCCTGCCGTGCATCCGCCACCGCTTCCCCAGCGGCGCGATGTACCGGTGGGAATTCGAACGCGGTGGGATCACCCAGGAAATCGAAGTCAGTGGCCCGCTCACACTCGGCGATGTCAGCCTGATGATCGGGCCGGCATTGCAAGGTGTGGGTTTGGCCTATGTGTTCGAGGACATGGTTGGCAGGTATCTGGCCGATGCGCGCCTGATCCAGGTGCTGGCCGACTGGTGCCCCTACTATCCGGGCCTGCACCTGTATTACCCGAGTCGCCGCCATGTGCCGGCAGCGCTCAAGGCATTCATCGACTTCGCCCGGGCGACCCGCCAGCTCAACACGTAGCCAGCTCAACACGTAACTGCGCGCGACGACTAAGCTTTTGTAACGTCACTTCGTCCCTCAAGGAGATATCCATGAGCGCCGCCAGCCTGTCCGAGCTCGATGCTGCCCTGCCCGGTCTGACCCGCAAGATCCGCGTGCTCGATGCCCTGTCCTGGCCGGATGGGGTCGAGGAAGACTTCCTGGCGAAATGGCGCGGCGGGCGTGCCGAACTGCCCAGGGTCGAGTTGCAGCCCCGCGACCACAGTGCCGATATCGCCGCCCTGGAAACCTTTATCAGCCGCTGCGATGTGGGGCATCCGGCCGGGAATTTCCTCGCCATGACCGCCCGTAGCTATGCCACGGCCGGACACATGCTGGGCGCCATTGGAACCCCGGCGTTTACCCACTATTCGTCAGCGCTGTACCGACGTCCGGACTTCTATTACACGCGCTTGCAACTGAGCATGCTCGACGCGGCCAATTTCTTCCTCAAGACCACCGACGCCCTGCTGGGCGGTGCGCAGATTCCACCAAGCCCGGCCGAAATTCCGGCCAAGGCGTTCGCCGCCTGGCTTCAACCGGAACTGGACCGCTTCTTCGGCGTCGGACAAATTACGGTCGTGCTCGATCTGAACCTGGCCGCCAAGGCCATCGCCGGATCGAGTCGCATTCGCCTGCGGGCCAGCGCACTGTTCTCGGAGCTGGACAAAAATCAGCTGTTGCAACACGAAGCCTTCGTGCATATCGCCACGGCACAAAACGGCGCGCGGCAGCCCAACCTCATAAGCCTGGGTCTGGGCGCACCGCGCACGACCCAGACTCAGGAAGGCATTGCCACCCTGGCCGAACTGTTCACCGGCAGCATGGACATCAACCGCTTGCGTCGCCTGGCCCTGCGCGTACTCGCCGTCCAGCAGGCGCTGGAGGGCGCCGACTTCATCCAGGTGTTCGAAGGTTTCCTGGCGGCCGGGCAGACACAAGAAGAGTCCTTCCGCTCAACCCAACGGGTGTTCCGTGGCGTCGATCTGCGTGGCGGTTCGGCGTTTACCAAGGACGCCGCTTACCTGACCGGGTTGCTCGGCGTCCACACCCTGCTGCGCATTGCAATCCGCGATAACCGGCCGGAACTGGTCGGGCATTTGTTTGCAGGGCGCCTCAGCCTGGCTGACACCCTGCGTCTGGCGCCACTGTTCGACTCCGGCTGGCTCAAGGCACCGGTCTACCTTCCGGCCTGGGCCTCTGATCTGCGTATCCTGGCTGCCAACCTGGCCTTCTCGGCGTTCATCGCCCAGATCAAGCTGGACGTGCTGGACCTGAAGGTATTCATGGCATTCGCCGAAGAACACGAAAGCGATGCCAGCGCACATTGATCGGGATCACACCCTTTTAAAGACAACCGGGGTTCTTGAAATGAGCTGCTACCATTAGGAAGCGGTGTCGAGGCTGAGCTCTGTGGCTTGCAAAGCCGGCTTGCACCTGCCAGGGATGATCCACTCATTTCAAGCCTGCCTGACCACATGGGGGGTGCAATGCACATTCCATTACTTTACGCGTTGTCGGCCGTACTGTTTTTGAGCGGATATTCCTGCCTGGCACTGGGTGCGGATGCGACCGCACCGGCACCGGCACCGGCAAGCGCGGCCAATGCGGCGCCCGTCACAGCGGCGACCAAGGACCCCGTGTTCACCCAAGAACAAATGGATCAAATGCTGGCGCCCATTGCGCTTTACCCGGACCCCCTGCTGGCACAGGTACTGATGGCCACCACGTACCCCGGGGAAGTCGGTGAGGCGGTCAGCTGGTCCAAAGCGCACCCCGATGCCAAGGGTGACGATGCGGTCAAACAAGTCGCAAGCCAGCCCTGGGATCCGAGCGTGCAGGCACTGGTCGCCTTCCCGCAGGTTCTGGCAACGCTGGGGCAGGACCCCGTCTGGGTACAACGCCTGGGTGATGCCTTCCTGGCGCAGCCCGACGATGTCATGAACGGCGTACAACGCTTGCGTCGTCAGGCCCAGGCTGCTGGCAACCTGGAGAGCAACCAATACCAGAACGTGACGATTCAGAATGTCGCGGCACCGGCCAAGGCAACCACCGCCACAACACAGGCAACGGCTCCAGCTCCGGAAGCGGCACCGGCCAGCAGCTCCACCATCATCATCCAGCCTTCAGATCCACAGGTGGTGTACGTCCCCACCTATAACCCGACAACCACCTACGGCACCTGGGCCTACCCGGCGTCGCCGCCCGTGTACTATCCACCACCGCCCGCCTATTACCCCGGTCAGGCCTTGATGGCGGGGCTGGCGTTCGGCACTGGCGTGGCCATCGTCGGGGCATTGTGGGGTGAATGTGACTGGGGCAATAACGACGTCGACATCGACGTCAACCGCTACAACAACATCAACGCCAACAACCGCATCACCAACAACCAGAACAAATGGCAGCACAACCCGGTGCACCGCAATGGCGTTCCCTATCGCGACAACAAGAGCCGCGAACAGTACGGCCGCCAATTGAACGGTGCCAGTCAGCGTGAAGCCTATCGAGGGGACAACGCCCAGCGCGCTCAGGCCCGTGAAAATGCCCGCAGCTCAATGGACAGGCACGGTATCGAACGACCTGCCACCAGCAACCTCCAGGCCCGTGATCAAGCGCGCAAACTCCAGTCCGGAACTGCGGACGGCAATCGCTTGCAGGCCGGTGCAGACAGACCGAAGGCGGCTGACAGAGGCCAGGGTGCTGCCAGGAACACCCGGGACAATCAGCAGCCCAGGAACGTGAATCGTCAGGCCGATCAGCAACCCAGGAACCAGGGCGCCCAGTTGAATCAGCGCAAAGAGGGCGCCGTGCAGACGCGTCAAGGAACCAACAAGCGGCCGGCCGCCAGCGCCGGCAGTGCCCGCAACAATGCTTTCGCCGGCGCACGTTCACCGTCCCAGGCCAACCTCCAGGCCAATCGTGGCCGGTCGAGCCAGGCATCCGCCCAGCGCCCCAGTGCCTCACGATCGGCTGGTCAGCAGATCAGTCGGCCGTCCAGTCCACCAGCGCGTCAAAGGGGGGGCCGCCGTTGAAAAACCATCCTCGAGTGAAGGGACTCACGGGCTTGCTCCCTCATGTCCTTGCGATAGCTGTCGGCTTGGCGTGGTCGTGCATGGCGACGGCACAGCAAGCCTTTCCAACACCAGAAAAGGCCGCTGAAGCGTTCGTTGAAGCGCTGGGCACGGAACATTCCGATCAGGCACGCCTGACCGAGCTGCTGGGCAGTGACTGGCACAGTTACATCCCCCGTGAAGGCGTGCAGCGCGAAGATGTGGATGCGTTTTTGCAGCAATACCGTGAGCAACATCACATTGAAAACACCAGCGACCGCAAGGCAGTCCTGGCGGTTGGCAGCAAGAACTGGACACTGCCCATCCCCATGACAAAAGCCACCGACGGTTGGCGCTTTGACTTGAAGGCCGGTAGCGCCGAGATCCGTGCACGTCAGATCGGCCGCAATGAACTCGCCGCTGTGCAGTCGGTGCTGGCCTATCACGACGCCCAGATGGACTATGCGTCAGTCGATCGAGACGGTGATGGCGCTCTTGAGTATGCGCAGAAAATCTTCAGCACCCCCGGCAAGCACGATGGACTCTATTGGGCAGAAGACGATAGCGACCAGATCAGCCCCCTGGGGCCTTCGTTCGGCAAAGCCATTGCCGACGAAGACTGGCATGGTTACCGCTTCCGCATTCTCGATGGCCAGGGACCTTCGGCACCGGGTGGCGCCTACAGTTACCTCATCGGTGACAAGATGAGCCGGGGCTTTGCACTGATCGCATGGCCAGCGAAATACAACGACACCGGAGTGATGAGTTTCATGATCAGCCATGACGGCCAGGTGTTCGAGAAGGACCTGGGACCCGGTGGTGAAAAACTGGCGAAAGCGATGAAGCGCTTTGACCCGGATGACAGCTGGAAAGAGGTGGATGAAGATCAGGCGCCGCAGGAGTGACCGGGGCGTCACTGACCTGCTGCGACGCTCCGAATCGCAGGGGGGGTCTTGTCTAGATCAACAGGACGAATCGCTCTTCGTTCCCCGTGTTGTCGTGACAGGTGGGTTGCTCAAGCTTGAAACCGCACCGATCAAGGACTGTTCTTGAACCCACATTTTCCTTGTAGGCAAAGGCAACCAGTTGCGTAAGCCCCCAACGCACTTGAGCCTGCTGGATCAGATGCCTCAGCGCCAACGTTGCCAGGCCCTGCCCGCACGCGCGTTGAGCGATCCGATAGCCCACTTCAGCAGAACCCATCGCCAGGTCGATACTTTTCAGATTGGCTCGACCAACGATTGTCTGACTGGAGTCCACGATGACAAACGGGTGCCAGGCGCCGATGGCAAAATCGGATAAATAGCTTTCGATATGATCGACTACACCCCGCAACGAGTAAAAAGCAGGGTCGCGCGCATCAATATGGGATTCAAACCATTCACGGTTATGGACTTCGAACGCCAATAACGCTTCAGTGTCAGTCTTTTTCAGCTCGCGAACGCTAAACGATTCCATTCATCACCTCTCCTTTGTCGTGCGCCGAAATGGCTCAAGTTTATCTCATACCTGAACAACCTTGCCGAGCCTGACCTTCCCCTTCCAGAGCCCGAACGGCTTGCAGAATATATACGGATAAACGTATATTCGTATTTCCATATGTGTCGAGCCCCGCAAATGCTCAATCCTGCCGCCGTATTCAAATGTCTGTCCGACGAAACCCGCGCCCGGGCCACCTTGCTCATCGCTCGTGAAGGCGAGTTATGCGTTTGTGAGCTGGTCTGTGCCCTGGACGATAGCCAGCCTAAAATTTCCCGCCATCTTGCACAGCTTCGCGGATGCGGCCTGCTGCTGGACCGCCGCCAGGGGCAGTGGGTGTATTACCGGCTCAATCCTGACCTGCCGGCGTGGGTTCGTGACGTTCTCGAGACAACGTTGCTGGCAAACGCCGATTGGCTTGAAGACAACAACACTCGCCTGAACGCGATGGGCGACCGCCCTCTCAACACTTCCGCCTGCTGCTGACCCTTCATTAGTCGAGACTGTGCATGTTGACTGCATTTAGCATTTTCCTGCTCACCATGGTGCTGGTCATCTGGCAACCCAAGGGCCTGGGTGTCGGCTGGAGCGCCTCCCTGGGAGCCGTTCTGGCCCTGTTTGCGGGCGTCGTGACGCTGGACGATATTCCACTGGTGTGGAGCATTGTCTGGAACGCCACCGCGACGTTCATCTCGCTCATCATCATCAGTTTGTTGCTCGATGAGGCCGGATTTTTCCAATGGGCCGCATTGCATGTGGCGCGCTGGGCCAAGGGTGACGGACGGCGCCTGTTCGTATTCACGATACTGCTGGGAGCCGGCGTATCCGCGCTGTTTGCCAATGACGGTGCAGCGCTGATCCTGACCCCCATCGTTGTTTCAATCCTGTTCGCGTTGCGGTTTTCGCCAGCGTCGACCCTGGCGTTCGTCATGGCGGCCGGTTTTATTGCCGACACCGCGAGCTTGCCCCTGGTGGTGTCCAACCTGGTCAACATCGTTTCGGCAGACTACTTCGACCTGGGTTTCAGCGAATACGCCTCGATCATGGTGCCGGTCAATTTCGTTGCCGTGGCGACCACTCTTGCGGTGCTGTACTGGTTTTTCCGGCGTGACATTCCCAGGCACTACTCACTGGAAGACGTGCTGGATCCGCGACGTGCCGTGCGAGACCCCCTGACCTTCCGCGTCGGCTGGATTGTTTTGGCCTTGTTGCTGATCGGGCTGTTTGCGCTGGAACCCCTGGGCATTCCAATCAGCGCAATCGCAGCGGTCTGTGCCGCGATGCTGTTCGCCGTCGCTGCGCGCGGGCATGTGATTTCCACCCGACGAGTGCTGCGTGAAGCGCCCTGGCACGTCGTGATCTTTTCGCTGGGCATGTACCTGGTGGTTTACGGGCTGAAAAACGCCGGACTGACCACCTCCATGACAATGGCCCTGAACCACATGGCCGAATTCGGCATCTGGGGCGCCGCGTTGGGCACCGGCCTGCTCACGGCTTTGCTGTCATCGGGCATGAACAACATGCCCACGGTGCTGGTGGGCGCCCTGTCGATTCAAGCCAGCGACGCCACGGGTGTGGTACGTGAAGCCATGATCTACGCCAATGTCATCGGCTCTGACCTGGGCCCCAAAATCACCCCCATCGGCAGCCTGGCTACCCTGCTCTGGCTGCATGTTCTGGAGCGCAAGGGCATCCGCATTACCTGGGGTTACTACTTCAGGGTCGGCGTGGTCCTGACGCTGCCGATCCTGCTCATCACCTTGTCCGCCCTGGCCCTGCGCCTGAGCGTTTAGCCCCTGAGCGACTGCAAAGAGGAGTCACCATGCGCGTTCTGTTTATGTGTACCGCCAATAGCTGTCGCAGCATCCTGTCCGAAGCCATGTTCAACCATCTCGCCCCGCAAGGTTTCCAGGCGATCAGTGCCGGCAGCTTCCCCAAGGGACAGGTGCTGCCCCGCAGCCTGAGCACGCTGCAAGAGGCCGGCATTGCCATCGACGGCTTGAGCAGCAAAGGCAATGACGCTTTCGAAACCAACCCTCCGGACATCGTCATCACGGTCTGCGACAAGGCCGCCGGCGAGACGTGCCCCGTGTACTTCGGACCGGCACTGAAAGCGCATTGGGGCCTGGAAGACCCATCGGACATAAAGGGCGATGAAGCAACGGTATCGGCGGCGTTCCACTCAACCCTGGCGCACATTGAAGCGCGCTGCCGGGCATTCCTGGACCTGCCTTTTGCACAACTTGACCGCGATGCGCTGAAGCGGGAACTCGACCGCATCGCCACGCTGTAACCGGAGCCCCCATGACCCATCCGTTGCCCAATCTCGACACTTCACTGACTCAACCCATCGCCGATGGACGCGACGACCAGCACAAGCCGCGCATCCTGTTGCTATACGGCTCCACTCGTGCGCGGTCGTTCAGTCGCCTGCTGGTCGAAGAAGCCGCCCGGTTGCTCGAGCACTTCGGCGCCGAGACGCGGATCTTCAATCCTTCAGGCCTGCCGTTACCGGACGACGCGCCCACCGATCACCCGAAAGTCCAGGAACTGCTAGAACTGATGCAGTGGTCTGAAGGACAGGTCTGGTGCTCGCCAGAACGCCACGGCTCCATGTCCGCCGTATTCAAGGCACAAATAGACTGGGTGCCGTTGGCGTTGGGGGCCATTCGCCCGACCCAGGGAAAAACCCTTGCTGTCATGCAAGTCTGCGGCGGTTCCCAGTCCTTTAATGTGGTGAATCAACTGCGTGTGCTGGGGCGCTGGATGCGCATGTTCACAATCCCCAATCAATCATCCGTGCCAAAGGCTTTTCTGGAGTTTGACGCCGCCAATCGCATGAAGCCCTCGTCGCTGTACGACAGGGTGGTGGACGTTATGGAGGAACTGGTGAAATTCACCCTGCTGCTACGGGATCGCCCCGATCTGGTTGACCGCTACTCGGAAAGAAAAGAATCAGCGCAGGAACTGACTCAGCGCGTGAATCAACGGTCGATCTGAATGTAGAGGTCTTCCCCTTGGCTCGATAGCCGAAAAAAGTCGCAAACCCCGATGCATCAGGGCTTGCGACTCTTTGCCGATACGTCCCTCAGACTCCCGGGACGTTTTCTGCGGGTATGCCTGCCGTGCTCATTACATCAGGCGCAGGCTTAGTGCTCTACCTCAACCACGTCGATATCCGGCGCGTCCGGGGCGTCCGCCACATCCTCTCTGGCTTCGTTCGCCTCAACCTTGGCAGCCTCTCTGGCTTCCTTCGCCTCAACCTTGGCAGCCTCTCTGGCCTCCTTCGCCTCAACCTTGGCAGCCTCTCTGGCTTCCTTCGCATCGACTTTGGCAGCGTTGCGGGCCGCATCTGCGGCAGCCCGGGCAGCGTCCCTGGCCGCATCGGCGTCTGCCTTGGCGGCATCCCGGGCTGCATCTGCCGCGGCCCGGGCAGCGTCCCGGGCTGCATCGGCGCCTGCTACGCCAGCAGCTTTTGCAGCGTCCCGAGCTGCATCCGCATCAGCCTTGGCGGCATCCCGGGCTGCATCCGCATCAGCTCTGGCAGCGTCCCTGGCTGCATCAGCGTCGTTTCGGGCAGCGTCCCTCGCTGCATCGGCGGCGTCGTTGTCATTGTCATTGTCATTGGCGTTGTCATGCGCATTGCCCGGGCCTCTGTTCCCGGCCATACCACCATGATCAGCGTCGCCACGCCCTGGACCTCCATGACCGTCAGCGCCATGGCCAGCAGCACCATGATCGCCACCCTCTCCATGGCCGTTGCCACCGTGGTCGCCTCCGCCGTCACCGCCGTGGCCACCGTGACCACCGCCTCCGGAGCCACCGCCACCGTGACCACCACCGCCTCCACCGCCACCGCTGCCGCCATCTTTGGCGTACACGCTGGAGAAACTACTGATGTAATCGGGCACCAGGATCGTCGATGCCGACAGGACACCGCCAATTGCCAGAGCCAACAAACATTTTTTGAGCAGCATGTTGCACCTCCGCTTGGAGTTGCGTCGTCATCTCCGTATTGAACGCAATATCCAGTGAGTTTCCGGCCGCCCTTTGGAGCGGCCAGCCAACCGGCCCGAACATAAATCTGCAGCAATAACGAGCAACTGCGGTATCCGCTCGATCCCTCAGAGCCAATCAGCATGGTTACGTGGGAAACATTCCCACATTTTTTTTAGATAAGTGCTTTCAGCCCGAGTTCAAAAAAAGAATCAGTCCCTGTTCAACACATCGATGATTGGGCAAGACGCCCCGCCGTCGCCTGCATCGCATTTGTGCACCAGTTCGCCCAGCACCTGCTGCATTGCGGCAAGGTCGGCCATCTTTTGCTCGATCATGGCCAGCTTGCGCACGGCCAGTGCCCGGGTCTCGCTACAGGTGCAGGCCGCATCAAGTGTCAGCAGCATGCCCACCTCATCCAGCGTGAATCCCAGCGCCTGCGCCCTCTTGATGAAGCGCAGCCGTTTGACCTGCTCCGGTAGATAGTGCCGATAACCGCCGAGCGGCTTTGCCGGCTCATCCAGCAAGCCGCGTCGCTGGTAATAGCGAATGGTCTCGATGTTCACCCCGGCCGCTTGCGCCAACTTGCCGATACTCAGCCCTGTTGTCATCACATGCCCCTTGATTCTGTACCCGGGTACGGAGTGTAGAGTGACTCTAGGTTAGATCGATTCAATGGAGAAGACGATGGCTCAGGCTCCAGCAGAAACCATCAGGCTCGACATTCAGAATCCCCACCGTGCACAAGTGAGGCAACCATGAGCGCCGTCATCCTCGAATCCATATTGACCTGCCCGCATTGCGGCTTCGCCAAGCAGGAAGCCATGCCCACGGACGCCTGCCAGTTCTTCTACGAGTGTGGCAGTTGCAAAACCCTGCTACGCCCGAATCCTGGTGACTGCTGTGTGTTCTGTTCGTTTGGCACGGTGAAATGCCCGCCGATTCAGGAGCAGCGCGGATGCTGTGGTACGGGATAGATTTAAGTTTATTCGGTTTATCAGACGCCCCCAACGCGCCTCAAACCGCGATTATGGGAGGTTAGTGTCATGTGGAATTACGCTCTGATGCTCGTGGTGATCTACCTGATCATCACTCTCTGCATCGGCTGGTTGTATACCATTGCTCTCCTGCATTGGTTTTGATCCGACGGGAGAAGTACTGCTACAACCATTCACCGAACTGGACGACAGCTTCACTCCCCCTACTCGCGTCGATCCTTTGCCAATCACCCCAACGCTCGCCACGCCCCAATAGCGACAATGGACCACGTCAGTACGATGAGCACCGCAGCAAACCAGTTCACCGGGCACTGCAAGTCTCTAGCCTCCCACTCCGCCGCTTTGAGCTGACACTCCTGCAGCACCGCTGATGGCATCAGACGGACAGCAAGCAGAATGCCAAGCGGCAAAATAATCACGTCATCCAGGTATCCAAGCACTGGAATAAAATCGGGAATAAGGTCGATTGGGCTCAACGCATAGGCCACGACAAAAACCGAGACCCACTTGGGTAGCCAGGGTGTTTGCGGATGCTGATAACAAAACCGGAGCACCATGGTTTGCCGTTTAAGCTTTCGGGCCCAGCCACGCAGGCAACAAAGAAGGCGGTTCATGTCGTTGTCATCAGAACGTGGGGGATGCGATCACAAGCGTAGCGCCATTGGAAAGCGGCTGCCATGAGTTGCTTGCAGCCCTTGGTGACAGGCAGAAAACGGCTGAAGCGGACTCTCACGAAGGGCAACTGTCAGCCAATCGCGCCGTATCCTGTCCAGGTCTGGTTTATGGGGAAGCCAGGAAACGCAGGGCCGGGACAAGGCCACTATGACTTCGTTTCTCTGCAGGCAGGTCTGCTCCTCTGATTCATCACGACAACGCGCGCGAGTTGATGGCGAAGCTCGTCAAAGAAACTCCGAAAGTTTGTGCAGACACTGCTCCTTTCAAGATGTGACCCGTCCTGAATATCGCGCCCTGCCCATTAACCTGGATACTTCAAGGGCTTTCGTATAGAACCTGGAGCGCGCGGCCAATGAGTTTTTTTATCATGTAAAGGAGCGCAAAATGAGCTGCCTGGCGTTCGAATGACGTGTCGCAGTCGACTGGCGCGCAGTCATCTCGGGCACCATGGGTAAAGTTTCGGGCACGATGAGCGCGCTTGCTGTCGACTACAGGAGACCGGAGGAGGTGTTTTGAAACCATTCCCGCTAAGACCTGGCGCCTCAACTCTGAACATGTTCCTGCAAGGGGGATTGCCACGCCGTGACGCTGTGCCGCAAACGTTAACGGAAAAAGCGGTGATCCCAGGCATTCCAAATGCTCGCTACTGGCTGGACCACGACCTGACTCTGTTCATTCAGGATGCAATTGAGGGCAACAAACGCGAGAGCGAGGCTCTCGCCAGGGCTGGCAAACCGAACAACGTCCTGCCGCAGGCAAGTATGCTGGCAGTTTCGGGAGGCGGTGACGCTGGCACATTCGCAGCGGGACTCATTACGGGGTGGACCACGCATGGGACTCGACCCATGTTCAAGGTCGTCACGGGCATTAGCGCGGGCGCCCTGCTCGCCCCGTTCGCTTACCTGGGATCAGGGTACGACGACGTCATTCGGTATATCGCCAACGCCATCGGTCCAAAAGACGTTTTTCATTCGCGAAACGTGCTGACCCGTCTTGCCAGCGACGGTATAGCGGACAGCAAGCCACTGTTACGGCTCATTACAAAGTACGTCACTGCGGAGATTCTTGCGGCGATTGCAACGGAATACGCCAAAGGACGAATCCTGCTGATCGGCACAACCGACCTTGATTCAGGGCGGCCAGTCACGTGGAACATGGGCACCATTGCCTCTAGCGAAGCACCGGGAGCGCTCGACCTCTTCCGCAACATCATGATCGCGTCGATGAGTATTCCCGGCGCAGTCTCACCCGTGATGATCGATGTGGACGTTGACGGCAAACAGTTTCAGGAAATGCACGTGGACGGAGGAGTGATCACTCAGGTGTTCCTTTACCCACCTGGCACCAAGATGGCGCTGAACAGAGCCACCGGAGCACCGTTGCGACTCGAACGTCATTTCTATGTCATTCGCAATGGGACACTGGAGCCACAGTGGTCCGGGACGAAACGCCGTACATTGAGCATCGGCGGTCGAGCCATCAGTGCGTTGATTCAAACTCAGGGGATCAGCGACCTGGAGCGAATTTACCGTATGGCGCTGCAGGATGGAGCGGATTTCAATCTTGCGTACATTGGCTCCGACTTTAACTTTGCGCACAATCAGAAATTCGATGGCGAGTACATGAAGCGTTTATTCGATTACGCTTTCCAACTCAGCGCGAAGGGCTATCCGTGGCATAAATCGCCGCCCTCGGAAAACACCAGACTACGAAACACCCGCTGAAAGATTGCCTGAATCGTTCAAGCGGTTTTGGCGAGATGTTCAAACTGGCAGTGATACCGGGCGTCCTTGAGGCTGGCTTCAAATTCCTCCAGCCCCGCATAGACCTTCTGCAACCCTTGAATCCGGGTCATCAGCTCCAGTTTTTTGTCGGTGATCGCCTTGTTCGCCACATCCCAGGGCAGCTCCTGGCCCCGGTGATCCTTGAGGATCGCCTGCATTTCCTTGAGTTTGAAGCCCAATTGCTGAGCGCATTTGATGAACGTCAGCAGTTCAACGCTTTGCTGGTTGTAAACCCGATATTTGCCTTCACGCCGGGGCGGCGGCAGCAAGCCTATGTCTTCATAGTGGCGAATGGCTTTAACGGTCGTGCCCGACAACCGGGCGGCTTTGCCGATATACATGAAAAGTCCTTTTTCTCGCACAGGAACGGGGGCGTGTACTGGCGCGCCGCATCTTTGCATACGGATGCGGAGTCGGGAACCCGAGGGTGTCAAATGGCAGAGTACTGGCAAGGACGATGCTGCATATCGTGTGTATCAGTGACTGGCGATATCCTCGGCTTGCTTGAGCCAGGCTTCCCGCTGGTTGGGTCTGGAGCCGAGCAGCGGCCCAAACGTCAGGGTCTTCAACGGTTTGATGCCACAGAACTCCAGCGTGGTCTTGCGCACCTGGTGCAGGCCAGGCATGCGGTAGACCCATTTGAAGTACCACGGTGGAGTATCCATCGTAACCAGCAGGTGAGCCGTCCGCCCCTTTAAAAGCTTGTCGGGAAAGGCTTTACCTTCGCGGTACTTGAAGGCAAAACCGGGCAAGAATACCCGGTCGAAAAAACCTTTCATCAACGCCGGAATGCCCCCCCACCAAATCGGATAGACCAATGCCAGGTGCTCAGCCCAAGTGATATCGGCCTGGGCCTTGAGCAGATCGGGTTCCAGTTGCTGAGTCTGTATGTAGCCATCGTGCAACACCGGATCGAAGCTCAGTGCATCCAGTCGTAACAGACGAACATCATGCCCGGCACTTCTTGCAGCTTCGACATACCTCTCGGTCAACGCACCACAGAAACTGTCGATTGAGGGGTGACCCAGAATCACCAGTACTCGTTTGCTCATCATCACTGCATCCTGAAAGTGGAGCTTTCAACATAGGGTGTGCCCTTAACGGGAGAGTCAATGGGCGGTAGCAGGAACAGCCAGAAGCGAGCACTCAAAGAAGTCACGAACGACCAGGCTCTCACGTCAATCAATCCTCCGACTGTCGTACCATCGCCAGATCGACAGAACGGAGGTTGATATGAGGAATGGTGCAGGCAAACGAGTCGTTGTCATTGGCGCAGGCATAGTGGGCGCGTCCTTGGCGTATCACCTGGCTGGCAAAGGTGCCAATGTCATCCTGGTCGAGGCTGAAGACATAGCGTCCGGCGTGACAGGACGCTCTTTCGCATGGATCAACACCTCCCACAACGGGCCCGACTCCATCGCACAGTTGCGCGCTGCAGCCATCAAAGAGTACCGCCAACTCCAAACCGAGCTGCCCAGTCTGGAGATACGATGGACGGGGTCCCTGTCTTACAGCGCGAGCCTGGGTGAAGTGCCGCCCGCCTCAGGTCAACAGCCTTCGGCAACTCTGGTATCCCGCTCCCGGATTCTCGCCTTGGAGCCGAACCTCAGGAATCCCCCTCAGCATGCCTTGTATGAAGCCGAAGAAGGCGCGCTGGACGCCGTGCAAGCAACCCATGCCTTGATCGCAGGTGCCCAGGCTCATGGGGCGAAGGTTTTCACACAGACTCGAGTGCTCGGCTTCATGACCCGGAGTGCAAAGGTGATCGGAGTTGAAACCGTAATGGGCAACATTGAGGCCGACATTGTCGTACTGGCAGCAGGGACCGGCATCACACAGCTGACAGAGACGCTGAACGCGTCCCTTCCAATAGAAGCCTCTCCTGCAATATTCATCCGCTACAAGACACAACCCAACCTCGTGAACACCATCATCTCCAGCCCTGAAATGGAAGTGAGGCAAAGCACGGACGGTACGTTACTGGCGGCGGAAGATTATTTGGGAGACGCTCTGGAAAACCAGCCGGAAGCGATAGCACTACGAACTGCCTGGGCCATCCAGAACGAACTCTACGGGGTTGTTTCCATTGAGCCTGAGTTGGCGTGTGTCGGACTAAGGCCAATACCTGTCGATGGCACCCCCATCATCGGCTATCTACCCAATATTGGCGGTGTGTACGTTTGCTCGATGCATCCTGGCGTCACTCTGGCGGCGATAGTCGGCCGACTTGCCAGCGAGGAGATCATCGACGACAAGGCATCTCCTGCCCTTGACCCATGCCGTCCTGAGCGATTCTTCCAGGCGCAGGAGCACTTGTCTTTGTCTTCAGTCCAACACTCGTGATCACCAGCCTGAGTTCGAAGCGGCGCTCTTCTGGCCATATCTCGCAACCTGTCACCGGCTGCCATGGATCGCTTCCGGTCAGGCGTGCCAGGCAGAAATCGGAAAAGAAGCCGTTATTCCGGTCTACGCAGAGAAGGTGCCGGGTCTGTTCGTGCTCCTTGGGGCAACGCCTACAGACCAGGACATGCAGAAAGCCCCGAACAATCACAGCCCCTACTTCACCGTGGACGATGCGACCCTGGCTACAGGGGTGAAGGCACATGTCCGGTTTGTGCTGAATTATCCAGGGCGGATGGCGGAAAAATTGAGTCCATCAGGCTGATCAGGGCCTGACCCGATAGCTCAGAGCACCCCGGGCACCACCAGGGTCAACCAGGCAACACAGGGCCCCACCAGGGCAACCACCGCGCTGTAGATCAGCAGGCTGCGCAACACTTTTTCTCGCTCCTGCGGGGGTGTATTGGCAACCACCAGCGCACCATTGGTGGAGAACGGGCTGGTGTCGACAATGGTGGTGGAAATGGCGATAGCCGCGACCACGCCGACCGCACTGATGTGGCCCTGGCTCAAGAATGGCACGGCCAGGGGAATGATCACCCCTAGCAACGCCGTGGACGAAGCGAAGGACGAGATGATTGCGGCAGTGAAGCACAGCAGCAAAGCGACCAGCAGCGGTTCACCCAGGCCGGAGATGCCATGGGCGACATAGTCGATGGTACCGATGGTCTGCATCACTCCGATGTAAGTGATGATCCCGGTGATCAGCAGAACAGTCGACCAACTGACCTTGTCAATGGCCGCCTTCTGCGCCTTGGGCGCGAACATGGCCAGGACTACCGCGACCGTCATGGCCACCAACCCGATATTGAACTTGAACACTAATGCCGAGATCGCCAGGGCCAACAGCCCGACCAGCGTCGACAGCTTGGCCCCGTCCAGGCCGCTGAGGGTATGTAGCGGCGCACCGGCACCCGTCAGGTCAGTACGATGATAAGCAGGGGACGCCGGCGTACCGCCGTGGCCAAGAATGGCCAGCGATGCACCAGCAGCATGCAACCCGGGACCGGACGGGGCCACCACCAATGACAGGCGAGCGCTGCGTAAACCACCGAAGGCTACGAATACCACCATGGCAATCCCCAGGTTGAACAGCAGGCTGGCGATGAACAGAGTGAACGGTGCATAAGGCAGCCCGGAGGACGCAACGATCTGATTGGTTATGCCACCGAAAATACTCACAGGGGAGAAACTGCCGCCTTGAGCGCCGTGAATCACCATCAGCCCCATGAGCACCGGGTTGATGCGGTACTGCACGGCGAAGTTGAGCGCAATAGGCGCGAGGATCGCTGCCACCGCAGGGCTCAGTGCACCGAAACCGGTGAGCAGCGCCGCCACCACGAACATCACCCAGGGTATCCAGGCGACATGGCCACGCACCATCAACACTGCCCGTTCGATCAGCCAGTCGATGGTGCCGTTGTTCTGGGCAATGCCGAACAAATAGGTGACACCGACCAACGTCAGGAACAGGTCACTGGGAAAGCCGGCGAAGATGGTCGCCGAAGTCATGTCCATTATCACCGAACCGACGATAAAGGCCGCCGCGAACGCCAGCGCACCCATGTTGATGGGCAACACGCTGGCGATGCCGAAAATCACCACTAGCACTAAAATCGACAGAATTTCATTATTCATTTCAATCTGACTCCCCGCATTCGGACGGTCCCGCAGGTACCGTCCTTGTTGTTATTGTTTCGGGATGTTTAGCAATCGACTCACGTCGGCCGAGCGTGCCGAAACGAGGACGCGTGGCTTGCCTGCGAAGTCGGTCGTACAAACACAGAAGCTTTCAAATCTGTCGTGCTAATTGCCATTGAATGCTGCTGGCCGGCGCTCGGCAAAGGCTGCCAGTCCTTCGCCAAAGTCAGCACTTTCGCAGGCTTGTCGGCGCAGTTCGGCAATCTGCTCCATCGCCTGCACCGGAATCGGTTGCAGGTCTTCGAGGATACGCAGCTGCTCCTTGACCGCCGCAACGGCTAACGGCGCTTTGCTGGCGATGCCGTGTGCCAGTTCCAGTGCGGTCGCTTCCAGCACATCAGTGTCGACCAGGCGGTTGACCAGACCAAACCGTTCCGCCCGCTCCGCATCGAGCTTTTGTGCAGTGAAAAACATCTCCTTCAACACATGAATCGGCAAATTGTTGAAGAAGCGCAGCAATCCACTGGTGGTGTACGGCAACCCAATGTTCACCGGCGTCATGGCAAAGCTTGCGCTGCGGTCCGCGACGACCATGTCGCAGCTCATTACCAGATCCACCGCGCCGCCCCACACCGAGCCGGACACCAGGGCAATCACCACGCCGGGATAGGCGCGGATGCGGCGCAATACCTGTTCGAGCGGTTTGCCATAGGCAATCGGGTCGCGGTCGTGTTGCAGTTCGCGGATATCGTGGCCGGCACTCCACACGGATTGGCCGACTTCGCTGCCGAGGATCACCACCGGGATGCGTTGTGACGCGAGGGCGATAAGACTTTCGTCGAGCGCCGTCAGCAGTTGCGCGCTGAGTGCATTGCGGTGTGTGGGGTTGCTGAAGACCAACCGCGCGATGCGTTCATCGACCCGGTTGACGGTCACGGTTGCGGAAGAGGCTGGATTCATTGTGCGGCTCCTGTCGATTGCGCGCCGGTCATGTCATCGGAGTTCTGGAACACTACTTTAGCGGCGAGCAGTGCGTTGATTGATGCAGCGTCGAAACCGGCTTCGCGCAATACTTCGACGGTGTGTTCGCCAAGCAGTGGCGGTGGGCGGCTGACAACGCTGTCAGTGGCGCAGAACACCGGGGTCACTACCTGACGCAGTGCACCAAGTGTCGGGTGCGTGAGTGTCTCGGTCAGTTGGCTGTGCAGCACCTGCGGGTCGTCGAAGACCTCATCGAGTGTGTTGATCGGGCCGGCGGGCAATCCTGCTTCGACGAACAGCGAGGTCCACTCGCGTTTGCTGCGGGTTTTCAAACGACTCTCCAGAATCACTCTCAATTCGTCACGACGTTCGACCCTCGCTTCATTGGTGGCGAAGCGCGAATCGTCCGGCAGCTCGGGCAAATCGAGCAGTACGCACAAACGCCGCCACATGGCCGAGGTGATCGGCGCCAGATTGAGCGGGCCATCCTTTGTCTGGAACACGCCGTAAGGTGCAATCACCGAATGGGCGTTGCCGGTGCGGCGCGGCACATCCCCCAGGCTGAGGTAGCGTTGGCCGTGCACACTCAGCAACCCGACCAGACTGGCCAGCAGCGACGTGCTGACGTGTTGGCCGCGCCCGGTGCGCTCGCGCTCGAACAGCGCGGCCAGCACCGCTGTCACCAACCACATGCCCGAAGTCAAATCGCCGATGGCGGTGCCGGTGCGTGTCGGGTCGCCATCGACGAAACCGGTCAGGCTCATCAGCCCCGAGTAGCCTTGGGCGATCTGGTCGAAGCCCGGCCAACTGCTCATCGGCCCGTCGGCGCCAAAGGCGTTGATGCTGCCCATTACCAGTCGCGGATTGCGGGCGCTGAGCACCTCATAACCCAGGCCCATGCTTTGCAGCGTGCCAGGTTTGAAGTTCTCGATGACGACGTCGGCCTCATCGATCAGCTGCTGGATGGTGGTCAACCCTTCGGGATTGCGCAAATCAATGCACATGCCGCGCTTGTTGCGGTTACACGATAAATAGTAGGTGCTCACGCCCCGGTCGAAGGGGCCCCAGGTGCGACTCATATCGCCAGTCGGGCCGGGCTCGATCTTGATCACATCGGCACCGAGGTCTGCCAGCACCATGGTGCAGAACGGCCCGGACAGTGCGCGACTCAGGTCGACGATTCTCACGCCTTGCAAAGCTTGCATAGGGTTCTCCATTGAAGGGTTGAATACGGGCCATTGCGCCAAGGCCTTTGAAGCGCTGTTCGCCTCTGACGACCGTTAGCGCTTCGTGTTGTGAGACGAGTCTAGGCGCCGTATCTCATATCCTTCAAATATGATATTCCTCTAATCTCATCGGAAAATCCTATGGCTTGGGAGGGTACACATGGACCTGCGCCAGTTGCGGTATTTCATCAAGGTGGTCGAGTGCGGGAACATCACCCGCGCCAGTGAAACGCTGCATATCGCGCAGCCAGCCATCAGCCAGCAGATGCGCAATCTGGAACAGGACATGGGCATGCAACTGCTCGAGCGCAGTGTGCATGGCGTTGTTCCCACGGCGGCTGGGCAAACGCTTTATCGGCATGCCATCGAACTGCTGCGCCAGGCCGACGGCACCCAGGAACTGCTGCGCCAGGACGCCGAATTCCCGCGAGGCAAAGTCTCGGTCGGCATGCCGTCGAGTACGGCGCGCATGCTGGCAATTCCGCTCGCGCGCACAATTCGCAGCCGTTATCCGGGTATCAAGCTGGAATTGATCGATTCTCCGAGCGCCGAACTCGGACGTCTGATCACGGTAGGGCGAGTGGCTCTGGCGGTGAATGTCGATGCGGTCGAAACCCGGGGCATGGCTTTCCGGCGGCTGTTAACCGAAACGTTGTACTTGGTGGCGTGGCCGGAATTTCCATTATCGGATGAACCGGTGTCGATTGAGGCATTGGCGAAGATGCCGCTGGTGCTGCCTTGTGCTCCGAACTCCATTCGCAGTCGGGTCGAATTTGCACTGCAGGAAGCCGGCCTGAAATGCGAGGTTGAATTCGAAGCCAACTCCACCGACCTGTTGTTCTCAGCCGTCAAGGCGCAGCTCGGTGTCACGATCCTGCCGTGGGCCGCGGCCCATGTTGAGCTTGTGCAACACAGGCTCAAGCTGGCCAGGATCGATCATCGACTGTTCAAGCGGGATCTTTCGCTGTGCTGGCATGACACGGTTGTAGAGAGCAATGCCGTGCAGAAGGTCAAGTCGACCATTTTCGAGCTGTTCGAGGAATTCGAGCGGCAGCCGGGGTGGGCCGATGAACTGGTCAAAGGAAAGAACCTCCAAGACTACTGACGGACTATCTATATTGGGTCGTTTCCTGCCTCTCGCAATTCCCCGAACTACCCCGACCCGCCCCGAAAGATTGGCCCAAGAATTGGCCCAGCCATCCCCGGCGTTCTGCCGAACCAACACCATCCCAAAAATCAGCTCGGTGCATAGCCGACGGTCTCAGCGACTGAGCTTGCTAATCTTTGAACCCTGCAATCCCACCCCAGCCATTAAGCCCTTTTGATCAAAGATGAACGCATAGATATCAGACTGAATCGTTGAAGTAGTCAGCGACTTGGCCATGCCTGCATCTTCGACCACGATGCTTGGACCCACGCCGACCTCAAACCCACTGCCAGTTTTCAGATCCTGCAGCGCAGAATCACTCATGAAGAACATCACGTACCCAAACCTCTGCACGCCTGCCTGAAGGCCGTATGAGGCTGCTGTAGTCGAGTAGTACCCCGTGACTTTGCCGTTCTCGATCAATTCGCCTTCGCCATGGTGAGCGCCGGCGATGAACCCCGCTTTCACCACATCCGGGAAAACGAGGATACCCTTGGCTCGCTGCGCCAGGGCGCGGGATTTCGGTGTATTGGTGTACAAACTCTGTAACGCCGCTTTCGCTTCCTGGTCCATCGCAGCGTCCACAGCCTTTGTACCAGAGGCGGAAGTTGATTGATCCATTTGGCAGCCCGCAGTGATTGCGAGGATTGAAATCATTGCCATCATTCGAAGGTATTTGATCATGAGAAATACTCCGTTTCTGCACTTGCCGTTGAGGAGCCTGAGTGATCACAGTCGCTACGGATCAAAAACTGACGGAGCTGACCTTTATTGTGTCGCTACTCACAGACAATAGACTTTAATCCTGATACGTGATTGGTCAAATGCTATGCAGATGCATGTTCAAATCAGCTCAATAGCGGTGTTGCACTCAGTTCTTTCAACCGCCAGGCCTCCTTGCCTCGAAAGTCCGTCCAATCCAGGACAACCGAAATTTACCTTCCTCCGGCGTCCTGCCGACTGAACACAATCCATCTTTCGCAGTAGTGAACCATCAAAAAATCGCTGGTAGTCTCGCCGCCACGTTCGCTCGACATTAAGGGATGTAGGCGAAAATAGAAGCCCCGTGGCCGCGAACCTACGGGGCTTTGCTTTTACTGTCTGGAGCTATGCTGACCTCATACCCGAGGAACTGTTATGCCAAATTCTGACCTACTCCCTTCCCTGCTTTTCAAAATCAACGAAAACCAGCTTGCCCTTGAGGCTGCAACTCTTGATCTCTCCAACTGGGTCGAGCAACGCGAGTCAGCTGAGGTCGCCGAAAACGTGCGCTGCGCTCTGGAAGCAATTGACCGCAATGAAGAGTTCATCAAGATGACGCTCGCGCTGTTGATGGCGCCGGAGTGACTGCAATCGGTTGTGGATTCAACCGGTCGATGCGACACAACTAAATTCTGTGTGAGCAGAAGGAGTGTTGCAGATGAAGCAGAGACCTCTTTTCTATTCGTATCCAGGAGGGCTGCGCTTTGAACTTTCCGAAACCGGCTGGGTGATAGAGCAGTTCCTTTCGGCACTGCGAAAATCAACGAAGATTTGCAGCGATATCTTTGTTGGTGAAACGACACTTGTTGCTTGCCTACGCATTCACTCCGCAAGCAATCCATTTGCTCATCGTGCCGCGATTCACGCTCTTCGATCTGCTGGCATTGACATACCCACTGAACGGTCAGTCTGGAGCGAGGAAATAGATCCAGGTGAGTGGTACTGCGAAAATGAGCCGGAGCATTGGATCAACGTGGCATTTGAAGCGCCTGTGATCCCGCTTCAAGCAATTCTTTGGTGTGCATTGGCTAAAGACTTCGCCGTGATACAGCCTAAGCCCGGATGTGATTTCTATCTGTTCAATTTGAAAAAACGCATCATGGCTTTTCCATATGACGATAGGGGCATGGATGTGGTTGGCCCCAATACACGCCTGCTCTTACAGTTGTACCGCCATCATCATGCATAGACATGATCGTATCTGCATCCCTTGCGACTGCCCCTTTCTGAGACAGTTGTACGGGTTCGATACAACCCCTTCACGTCCGTAACTGCCTGGGTGTCTGCCGACAAGAGCCGAGCCCGGTTCCCACGACACTTCCCCATGGCTGGCACACCCGTTGCACCAGGGTCACGAACAAGACCCACAACAACGAGGCTTCACCCATGGACCATCTTCTGCTGCATCCCAAGACCGTCGAATTCCTTGCCAGGCAACCGCGCATGTTGATCGGCGCCGAATGGATGTTTGCTTCCAGCGGCGCGACCATGGCCGTGCGCAATCCGGCTACTGCCAACCTCTTGCTGGAAGTGCCATCCGCTGACCATGTCGATGTGGACCACGCCGTACAAGCCGCGCGCCGTGCCTTCGACGACTCCCCCTGGAGTCGCATGCGCCCGCGTGAGCGGCAAAACCTACTGTGGCGTCTGGCCGAACTCATCGAACGCGATGCCCAGGTAATCGCCGAACTCGAATGCCTGAACAACGGCAAGAGCGTGCAGATGGCCCGCCTGGTGGACGTGCAATTGTCCATCGACTTCCTGCGCTACATGGCTGGCTGGGCGACCAAAATCTCGGGCAGTACTGTGGATCCGTCTCTGCCGCTGATGCCCGATTCTGACTTCCACGCCTTCATCCGTCGTGAGGCAGTAGGTGTGGTCGGCGCCATCGTTGCCTGGAACTTTCCCTTCATGCTGGCGTGCTGGAAACTTGGCCCGGCCTTGGCCACCGGTTGCAGCCTGGTACTCAAGCCGGCCGACGAGACACCGGTCAGTGCGCTCAAGCTGGCCGAACTGGTACTGGAGGCTGGTTATCCCGCCGGCGTGTTCAACGTGGTCACGGGAACCGGGCTCAATGCCGGTGCTGCCCTTACCCGCCACCCCGGCGTGGACAAGCTCACGTTCACCGGCTCCACCGAAGTGGGCAAGCAGATCGGCAAGACGGCCATGGACAACATGACCCGCGTTACCCTGGAACTGGGCGGCAAGTCCCCCACCATCGTCCTCGCCGATGCCGACCTGCAGCAGGCCGCCGCCGGCGCTGCCAACGCCATCTTCTTCAATCAGGGCCAGGTATGCTGCGCAGGTTCGCGCCTGTATGTGCAGCGCAAGCACTTCGACCGGGTGGTGGGTGACATCGTCGATGTCGCCAATGGCATGAAGCTCGGCAACGGCCTCGATCCGAGCGTGGACATGGGGCCGCTCATCTCCGCCAAACAGCAGGACCGGGTGCACCACTACATCGAGATGGGCCGCGAGTCGGGCGCCACCATCGCCTGCGGTGGCGAGAAATCTGGCCCCGGTTACTTCGTCAAACCCACGGTGATCGTCGACGTCGACCAGACACATCGCCTGGTCCAGGAGGAAATCTTCGGCCCGGTGCTGGTGGCAATGCCCTTCGACGATATCGACGAAGTCGTGCGGTTGGCCAACGACAACCCCTACGGCCTGGGGGCGAGCATCTGGTCTAACGACTTGGGGGCGGTACATCGCATGATCCCGCGCATCAAGTCGGGCTCGGTGTGGGTCAACTGCCACAGCGCCCTCGACCCGGTACTGCCCTTTGGCGGCCACAAGCTTTCCGGTGTCGGCCGCGAAATGGGTGCGGCGGCCATCGAGCATTACACCGAACTGAAAACCGTCATGATCAAACTTTGATTCCCCCTTTCAGGTCGGGGCCGTCTCACGCGGCCTCTGCCTGTTTTTTATTCCGGGCGGCTCGCCCTTCACTGCTTTCGAGGAAACCACCATGCCGAAATATGTCATCGAACGAGATATCCCTGGAGCCGGAAAGCTTTCGGCGCAAGAGCTCCAGGCGATCTCACAAAAATCGTGTGCCGTGCTTGGCACCCTGGGGACACAGATTCAATGGCTGCACAGTTATGTGACGCAGGACAAGATCTACTGCCTGTACATCGCGCCGAACGAGCAACAGGTTCGCGAGCACGCCGCGCAGGGCGGCTTCCCGGCCAACCGCGTGTCCGAAGTGGTTGAAATCATCGACCCGACCACCGCCGAATAAAGCGTCTGCGTGAACAAGGCTGTCGCCCCGCTGGAGCGCAGCCTTGCTCACAGCATCAACCTTCCTCCATGCCTTTGAGCTTGCGGTACAGCGTCGCCCGGCCGATACCCAGGCTGCGCGCTGCCGCCGAGAGATTTCCGCCGTTGGCTTCCACCGCCGCCTTGATGGCACGCAGTTCGGTGGCATGCAAGGTCGTCCGCTCCTGAGAATGCGGTGTGTCAGGATCCACTTCGGTCTGAACGGTACAGGTTTCCAGGACCTCATCCGGCAAGTGCTGCAAGCCAATTTCCCCTTCATTTTCCGCCAGAGCGGCTGCCAGACGCAGGGTTTGGTAAAGCTGTCGGATATTGCCTGGCCAGCGGTAGGCCAACAGCGCCTGCAGCGCCTGGTTGCTCAGTTGAACCGGCTGGTGTGCGGAGGTTTCAGCGCGCAGCAAATGGCCGATCAGTGCCTGAAGGTCACTGCGTTCGCGCAGGGCTGGCAGGGACACACGCAGGCCGTTGATGCGGTAGTAAAGATCCTCTCGAAAGCCCCGGTTGTCCGTGAGTTGTTTGAGGTCGCGGTGGGTGGCACAGATCAGCGCGCAATCGACCTTGATCAACTGGCTGCTGCCAAGACGGCTCAGGCTGCGCTCTTGCAAAACACGCAGCAGCCGCCCCTGAAGCTCCAGGGGCATGTCGCCGATCTCGTCGAGAAAAAGCGTGCCCTTGTGGGCGTCTTCGATCTTCCCGCTGGCGCCTCCCTTGCGGCTACCGGTAAAGGCACCTTCAACGTGGCCGAACAGCTCAGCCTCGATGAGGCTGGCCGGGATGGACGAGCAGTTGATCGCGACGAAGGCCTCGCCAGCACGGTTACTGCCTTCGTGCAACAGTCGGGCGAAGACCTCCTTGCCGGTGCCGGTTTCGCCGTTGACCAGCACCGGGATGTCGTGGGCGAAGGCCTTGCGTGCGCGGGTCAGGGCACCCTGCAAGGCAGGATCCTCCAGACAGGGCCTGGATTGCGGCGCTGGAGGCTGTTCGGCGACGATGGCCGGCAGGAACTTCGCAGGCTCGCGCCGCGCCGGTTTCTGGCCAGGCGTCATGGTGATGCAAGCGTGCAGCTCGCCGTTATGGTGGCTGCGCAGACGCAGCGGTGCGCTGAGGTCGTGACGGCGGTAGCAGGCGGCATGGATGAAGGGCATGTCGAACAGCTCGGAGAAATCCAGGCCGATCTGGATTTCTCCGAGCTTCAACAACTGACCGGCGATGCGGTTGGCGCACCGTAGCTTGCCGGCCGGGTCGAAAGCCAGCAGCCCCTCCATGGGCGTTCCAAGGATGTCCAGGCGGTGGTGCACATGCACCAGCAGCACCTCCCCAAGCTGGGCGAACATGCGGTTTTCTATGGCACGGGCGGCAAACACCAGGGACTCCAGGGTGTAGATCGAAGGTGCCCCCTGCTTACTGCTCGCATCCAGGACACCGACGATGCTGCCGTTCAGACCGAAGATCGGCGTGGCCAGGCAGGAAAACTGGCGTGCCTCTTCCAGATAGTGTTCCTCGCCGACGAAAAAAACCGAATCGCATTCGGTCAGCACGCAACTGGGCGCGGTAGTACCGACATTCTGCTCGGAAATCTGTGCGCCAACCCGGAAGACCTGGTTCAACTCACGATTCTCTGTGTTGCGTCGGCCCAGGCTGCTGATTACCACGCCTTCCAGATCAAGGCACGCCAGCACCCAGTCCTTGGGCGACAGGGCCGCGTGCAGTTGTTCCATTTCAGGAGTGGCACAACTCAACAACAGGCGATTGCTTTCGGCGATCTGCGAACTGCTGGCGACGACCGGCGCTTCGAAAAGCAGGTTGTCGCGATGACATATTCCGTAGTTCCGCGAACGCTGCCACGAGCGTTCGACAACTTGGGAATCGACGAATCGTTTGCGCGAAGGAGGCGTCTCAGAGGGGTGGCTGATTTTGCGCATGGCAGGCATCTCGCGGGCGGGTGTCTCGAACTGGGTCGACCTGACCCCAAGCCACTGTCTCAGTTTGAGTCAGCGATACAGCGGGACAACCCCCGCGCTTGCATCGATCACTTTTAATGTTATTCATATTATTGATTTATATGAAGTTTTTCACTAAACAGAAAAACTGGCACAGGCCCTGCTCAATGACATCACCAAGCCGGACATCCCCTCCGGCCTGGCGTTAATCATAAACAAAAACAATAAAGGTGATGTCATGAAAATGAGCACAGGGCCGGCTCGCGCCAACCCGGGCCGGTTATCGCGCGAGCTTCTTCAAGCGCATCTGTTGCACGCTTCGCTGTTTAGCCTGATGGCCGGTTTTTCCTGCGGCGCCCTGGCCCTGGATGTCGATGCCGGCGATTACACCGCGCTTCCCAAGGACACCAACCTGGGACTGCTTTATTACCAACATGCCGAACGCAATGCGCTCTATGCCGATGGCCACAAGGTGCCGATCCATGCCGGGCTGGATTCGGATATCGGTATCCTGCGTGGCGTGCATTTCATGCAGTTGGGCGATTACATCGTGGATCCACAGTTTCTCCTGCCATTCGGCAACCTGCGGGCCAGGGACGACCTGAAGGACCTGGGCAGCGACAGCGGCATCGGCGACCTGATCCTTGCCGCTACCGTCTGGCTGGTGAATGAACCCGAAAAACGCCGCTACTTCGGCATCACCCCTTTTCTCTTCGTGCCCACCGGCAGCTACGACAAACACAACGCGATCAACTTGGGCGAGAACCGCTGGAAGTTCACGTTGCAGAGCGGCTACATCACTGGGCTGACCGACAAGCTGACCCTCGATCTGGTGGGCGATGTAACGCTTTTCGGCCACAACAATGACTACGGCAGCGCAGGCGTTACCCAAAAGCAGGATCCGCTCTACCAGGGCCAGGCTTTTCTACGCTACAACTTTACCGAACGCTTCGATGTACGCGCCGGAGTATCGAAACTCTGGGGCGGCGAAAGCGAAATCGCCGGGCTGGACATGGACGACAAACCCGGCACCAGCAAATACACCGTGGGCACGTCCTACTTCGTCACGCCGAGCACCCAGCTGATGGTCAATTACGGCCAGGACATGTCTGTGGACAATGGCTTCAAAGAGGAAAGGCGAATCAATCTACGCCTCCTGCAACTGTTCTAGCTTTCACGCGTTCGCGCGCACAGCACGCAAAACGATCTACCTACAACAAGCACAATAGGACTCTTGCGTAATGATCAAGACGCAGTCAGCACCTCTGAAAATCGCCAGCCTTGCCCTGGTTCTGCTGGCCCCGATGGTCGGCGCCACCCCGGTCGATCAAGCCGCCATCGTCGCCAGCGAGAACGACGGCAGCCAGTGGCTCAGCCACGGTCGTACCTATGCCGAGCAGCGCTTCAGCCCGCTCAAGCAGATCACCGAACAAAACGCCGATCAATTGGGCCTGGCCTGGCATCTGGACCTCGATAACCACCGGGGCCTGGAAGCAACGCCGCTATTCTCGGACGGCGTGCTTTATGCGTCTCTGTCCTGGAGCCGCGCCATCGCCATCGACGTCAAGACCGGCAAGCAACTATGGTCCTTCGACCCGCAGATTGATCGCGGCAAAGCCCGCGATGCCTGCTGCGATGCAGTCAACCGCGGTGTCGCACTGTGGAACGGCAAAGTCTATATCGGCACCCTCGACGGCCGTCTTATCGCCCTTGACGCCAAGACCGGTCAGCAGGTGTGGAGCCAGCAGACAACCGACAACAGCCTGCCCTACACCATTACCGGTGCGCCACGGGTGGTCAAAGGCAAGGTGATCATTGGCAACGGCGGCGCCGAATATGGCGTACGCGGCTACTTTTCTGCCTACGACGCCGAAAGCGGAAAAATGGAATGGCGCTTCTACACTGTGCCGGGCGACCCAAACAAACCCTACGAGCACCCGGAGCTGGCCGAGGCAGCCAAGACCTGGACCGGTGACCAGTACTGGAAGTTTGGCGGTGGCGGCACCGTGTGGGACAGCATGGCCTACGATCCGCAACTCGACCTGCTCTACATCGGCACCGGCAACGGCGGCCCCTGGAACCGCAATATTCGCAGCCCGCGCGGCGGCGACAACCTCTACCTGTCATCGATCCTCGCCATCCACCCCGACAGCGGCCGACTGGCCTGGCATTATCAGGTCACCCCAGGGGACAGCTGGGACTTCACCGCCACCCAACAGCTGACCCTGGCGGAGCTGGACATTGCCGGCAAGCCACGCAAGGTCATCATGCAGGCGCCAAAGAACGGTTTCTTCTATGTTCTGGACCGCGAGACCGGCAAGCTGCTCTCCGCTGAAAAATTCGGCAAGGTGACCTGGGCCGAAAAAATCGACATGACGACCGGCAAGCCGGTAGAGGTCCCAGGTGCGCGTTACACCGACAAACCTGTCGTCATGTGGCCGAGCCCCTTCGGCGCACATGGATGGCATTCGATGTCGTTCAACCCGCAGACCGGCCTGGTGTACATCCCCTACCAGGAGATCCCGGGCGTCTACCGCAACGAAGGCAAGGACTTCGTAAGGCGCAAGGCATTCAACACCGGCGCCGGGTTCTCCGACACCACTGAAATTCCGCGTGAGGCTGTATCCGGTGCGCTGCTGGCCTGGGACCCGGTGAAGCAAAAAGAAGCCTGGCGCGTGCCCTATTCGCACTACTGGAACGGCGGCACCCTGAGCACCGCGGGCAATCTGGTCTTCCAGGGAACGGCAGACGGCAACCTCATCGCTTACTCTGCGGACAAAGGCAAGAAACTGTGGTCCTTCGGCGCCCAGACCGGCATCGTCGCGGCCCCCATCAGTTATCGTTTCGAAGGTGAGCAGTACATAGCCGTGATGGCGGGTTGGGGCGGTGTCGCGCCCCTGATCGGCGGTGATGCCGCTAATGCGCCGGGGATGGGCAACGTCAGTCGCCTGCTGGTGTTCAAACTCGGCGGCAAAGACTCACTGCCGCCATTGCCCGAAAAAGCGCAGGTCGTCAGCCGCATTCCGAAGCCGGTCGACGCATCCGCCACAGACCTCGCCGCGGGCCAGCAGATGTTCGGCACCTACTGCTCTGTCTGCCACGGCGTGGGCGCAGTCAGCGGCGGGTTGATTCCCGACCTGCGCAAGTCCGACGAGTCGCGGCGCAGCCTGTTCCAGCAGATCGTCCTTGATGGCGTGTTGAAGCCTTTGGGCATGCCTTCATTCAAAGACACGCTGGAGCCCGCCGATGTCGAGAAAATCAAGCAATACGTGATGAGCCGGGAGCACGCGGACTACCTCAAGGCACAACAGTCGGCCAAAGCCACGCCATGACCGCGCTTCGCTAACGCGATGACGGCGAGCCAGCCTGACCGGGCTCGCCGTCATGTCGAGCAAGGATGCGCAACAGCTTTTTGAGATGAACCATCCAACAATAGTGAGGAACTCGATCATGTGGACCAAACCTGCCTACACCGACCTGCGTATCGGCTTTGAAGTCACCATGTACTTCGCCAGCCGCTGACCCGCAAGCGTGGTGCTGTGCGCTGCTCCACTCCACAGGCATGGCACCGCATCAATTTGGCCCCGGTGCGCCGGGGCACTTTTTTTGCGCAGTCGCGCCCTGACGCGATTGTTTGTCGGAACAAATCATGTTTATCCAGATTCTAGGTTCCGCCGCCGGCGGCGGCTTCCCCCAGTGGAACTGCAACTGCGTGAACTGCGCAGGCTTTCGCGACGGCAGCCTGCGGGCCAGCGCGCGGACGCAATCGTCCATCGCGATTTCCGATGACGGCGTGAACTGGGTGCTGTGCAACACCTCCCCGGACATCCGCGCCCAACTCCAGAGCTTCGCCCCGATGCAGCCGGGCCGGACCCTGCGCGATACCGGGATCGGCGCGATCATCCTGATGGACAGCCAGATCGACCACACCACCGGCCTGCTCATGCTGCGTGAAGGGTGCCCGCATCAGGTCTGGTGCACCGACATGGTCCACGAAGACCTGAGCAGCGGTTTTCCGCTGTTCACCATGCTGACGCACTGGAACGGCGGGCTGAACTGGAACCGCATCGAGCTCGATCAAAGCTTCACCATTCCCGCCTGCCCGAACCTGCGTTTCACCCCGCTGCCTCTGCGCAGCGCCGCGCCGCCGTACTCGCCGCACCGCTTCGACCCCCATCCGGGCGACAACATCGGCCTGATCGTCGAAGACCGGGGCACCGGCGGCAAGCTGTTCTATGCGCCGGGGCTGGGCAAGGTCGATGCGCCGCTGCTGGAGATCATGGCCGGCAGCGATTGCCTGTTGGTCGACGGCACCTTGTGGGATGACGATGAAATGCAGCGGCGTGGCGTCGGCACCCGCACCGGCCGGGAGATGGGCCATCTGGCGCAAAACGGCCCCGGCGGCATGCTCGAAGTGCTTGAACAACTGCCCGAACAGCGCAAGGTGCTTATCCACATCAACAACACCAACCCGATTCTCGACGAAGACTCGCCGCAGCGGGCGGAGCTGGAGCGGCGCAACGTTGAAGTGGCGTATGACGGCATGAGTATTGTGCTGTAGCGGATGGCCCCTTCGCGAGCAAGTCGGATCGCCGCACCGCCGCTCCCACATTGGGTCTATGGCGTACACAAAACCCTGTGGGAGCGGGCTTGCTCGCGAAGGCGTCCGCCCAGACACCAAAGAACCCACCGGATGTTCCCCGGAGAACCGCAATGACCGACACCCCGCTGTCCCCCGCCGAATTCGAAGCGGCCCTGCGCGCCAAGGGCGCCTATTACCACATCCATCACCCCTACCACGTGGCGATGTATGAAGGCCGGGCGAGCCGTGAGCAGATCCAGGGCTGGGTCGCCAACCGCTTCTACTATCAGGTGAACATTCCCCTGAAGGACGCGGCCATTCTGGCCAATTGCCCGGACCGCGAGATTCGCCGCGAGTGGATTCAGCGCCTGCTCGACCACGACGGTGCGCCCGGTGAGGACGGCGGCATCGAAGCCTGGCTGCGCCTGGGCCAGGCCGTGGGCCTCGACCCGGACCAGTTACGCTCCCAGGAGCTGGTGCTGCCCGGCGTGCGCTTCGCCGTGGACGCCTACGTCAACTTCGCGCGCCGCGCCCGTTGGCAGGAAGCCGCCAGCAGCTCGCTGACCGAACTGTTCGCCCCGCAAATCCACCAATCGCGCCTGGACAGCTGGCCCCAGCATTACCCGTGGATCGATCCGGCCGGCTACGAATATTTCCGTACGCGCCTGGGCCAGGCACGGCGGGATGTCGAGCACGGTCTGGCGATCACCCTGCAGCACTACACGACCCGGGAAGGCCAGGAGCGCATGCTGGAAATTCTCCAGTTCAAACTGGACATTCTTTGGAGCATGCTCGATGCCATGAGCATGGCCTACGAACTGAAACGCCCGCCGTATCACAGCGTGACCGGGGAACGGGTCTGGCACAAAGGAATCACCTTATGAGTTTCGATCGCAGCAAGACCCCGACCTGGCGCCCCGGCTACCGCTTCCAGTACGAGCCGGCGCAAAAAGGCCATGTGCTGCTGTACCCGGAAGGCATGATCAAGCTCAACGAAAGTGCCGCGTTGATCGGTGGTTTGATTGACGGGCAACGGGATGTCGCGGCGATCATCAATGAGCTCGACCAACAGTTCCCCGGCGTGCCCGAACTCGGTGACGACATCGAGCAATTCATGGAGGTGGCCCGTGCGCAGCACTGGATCGAACTTGCCTGAGGCATCGGTGCAGGTGCCGCCCACACCTGAAGTCGGCCTGCCGCTGTGGCTGCTGGCCGAGCTGACCTATCGCTGTCCGCTGCAATGCCCCTACTGCTCCAATCCGCTGGATTTCGCCGAACAAGGCCAGGAGCTGAGCACCGAGCAATGGATCAAGGTGTTCCGCGAAGCGCGGGAAATGGGTGCGGCGCAACTGGGCTTTTCCGGTGGCGAACCGCTGGTGCGCCAGGACCTCGCCGAACTGATTGCCGAAGCCCGCCAGCTGGGTTTCTACACCAACCTGATCACCTCCGGCATCGGCCTGACCGAGCAGAAAATCAGCGACTTCAAGAAGGCCGGCCTCGATCACATCCAGATCAGTTTCCAGGCCAGCGACGAGCAGGTGAACAACCTGCTGGCCGGGTCGAAAAAAGCCTTTGCGCAGAAACTGGCAATGGCCCGGGCGGTGAAGGCCCACGGTTATCCGATGGTGCTGAATTTCGTCACCCATCGGCACAACATCGACCAGATCGACCGTATCATCGAGCTGTGCATCGCCCTTGAGGCGGACTTTGTCGAGCTCGCCACTTGCCAGTTCTACGGCTGGGCACAGCTCAATCGCGTCGGGCTGTTGCCGACCAAAGAACAACTGGTGCGCGCCGAACGCATCACCAATGAATACCGCGCCAGACTGGAAGCCGAAGGGCATCCGTGCAAGCTGATTTTCGTCACCCCGGACTATTACGAAGAGCGCCCGAAAGCCTGCATGAATGGCTGGGGCAGTATTTTTCTGACGGTCACCCCCGACGGCACCGCCCTGCCCTGTCACGGTGCCCGACAGCTGCCAGTACAGTTTCCCAACGTGCGCGACCACAGCATGCAACACATCTGGTACGACTCGTTCGGCTTCAACCGCTTTCGCGGTTACGACTGGATGCCCGAACCGTGCCGCTCCTGTGACGAGAAAGAACAAGACTTCGGCGGCTGCCGCTGCCAGGCGTTCATGCTCACGGGTGACGCCAGCAATGCCGACCCGGTGTGCAGCAAGTCGCCACAACACGGCGTGATCCTCAAGGCTCGCGAAGAAGCCGAACACGCAACCCAGACCATCGACCAACTGGCCTTTCGCAATGAACGAAACTCACGCCTCATCGCCAGGCTCCGATGAACCGCCCTCAGGGTGACGGTAGATAGCTCATCAAGCGTGACTCGCCCATCAGTAACGGACGATTCAGTTCCGCGCAGGCGCGCAGGTACTCGGCCACCAGGGTGATCCGTTTCAGCTTGCGCAGATCTTCGCTGTAGTACATCCAGAATTGTCGCGTGATCTCCACTTCACCGGGCAGCACTTCGCACAGGCGGGGATCGGGGCCGGCGAGGAAGCAGGGCAGGACGGCCAGCGCCCGTCCTTCCAAGGCTGCGTGGTAATGGGCCACCACGCTGGTGCTGCGCAGGCGGCTGATGGCTCCGGGCATCAGGTCGTTCAGGTAGAGCAGTTTGAAGCTGAAGGCCAGGTCCTCGACGTAGGTAACAAACGGGTGGCCGTCCAGGTCCTCGCGGCAACCGATCGGCGGATGATTCGCCAGGTACTCCGGCGTCGCATAAAGGCGCAGGCGGTAGTCGCACAATCGCGAGCACACGTATGGACCGCGCTCGGGCCGCTCCAGGGTGATGGCGATATCCGCCTCGCGCCGTGACAGGTTGATGAAATGCGGGACCGGCAAAATATCCGCCGAGATATTCGGGTAGTGCTCAAGGAAGTGGCTCATCTGCGCAGTGATGAAACAGGTTCCGAAGGCTTCGGTACAGCCGATTCGCAGATGCCCGGCGAGCCCCCCGGTGGTGCCGAAAACCTGCTCGCAGGCTACCAGCAGCGTACTTTCCAGGGATTCGGCGTGGCCGACCAGTCGCTGCCCCTCCACGGTCAGGACAAAACCGGACGTTCGCGACTTCTCGAACAGCAGGGCGCCCAGGCACTGCTCCAGTGCGCGGATACGCCGCGACACGGTGGTGTAGTCCACTCCCAGGCGACGGGCCGCACCGCTGGCGGTGCGAGCACGGGCAACTTCGAGGAAGAAACGCAAGTCGTCCCAGTTCAGTGGGTTCTGCGTTGTGCATTTTTGCATATCCATCGGGCTTTTCCGCCAATACATATGGGAAATATGCACTTATATACTCGCATCTCACCCAACTTGGCCAGCATCGTTTTCAGGCCAGGAAAGCCCCCCACCCCAATAATAAATATCGAGGGCTGACAGCATGAGCGCATGGATAAACACCGGCTTGCACGCCGGACTCAAGCAGCTGCGCAACAGCGCAATCGCGGCCACGGTTCTCGTCTGCCGTTGGCCCGATCCGCTGCTCGCAGCGCAGCGAATCGCCCCCGCCCTCCTGCACCGCCCTCTCTCCACCGCAAGGTCATCCGGGCGGCAATAACTCCAGCACATCAGCATTCAGGTGGCGTCCCGCATCGGGTCGCTGCCCGGGTACCCGTACGCCCCTCAAAAGGCCGAACAACAAAAACAACTAGAAATGCGGAGCCTCACCATGACGACCGACCATCCGAACCACGTCCAGACCTGTGCACGGGTCAGGGCCAACCCCAAGTTCCACCGGCTCGCGCGCCAGCGTGCACTGCTGGCCTGGACGCTGAGCGCC
This sequence comes from Pseudomonas sp. WT-JTC, assembly GCF_056711565.1. Taxonomy (NCBI): domain Bacteria; kingdom Pseudomonadati; phylum Pseudomonadota; class Gammaproteobacteria; order Pseudomonadales; family Pseudomonadaceae; genus Pseudomonas; species Pseudomonas sp. WT-JTC. The sequence goes on along the minus strand of NZ_CM160042.1, from coordinate 2,750,354 downwards.
GCGGTCCTGGCTATCTATTACAGCTTCATCATGGTGGTGGCTTTCGCCCCTGCCTGGCTGCACCTGCCGCTGTACGACGGCAGCCACCTCAGCCTCGGCATGCCCATCGGCGTGACGATCATCCTGTTGTCCTGGCTACTCACCGCCTGGTACGTGCACAGCGCCAACACCCGCTTCGACGTACTCAGCTCGCAGATCCTGCAGGAGTCCCGCGCATGAAACGCCTGTCCGCCCTTCTCGCCCTCAGCCCTGTGCTGGCCCATGCCGAGCCCATCATTGCGCAGAAGCAACCGCTCAACCTGCACGCCATCGGCATGTTTTTCGTCTTCGTCCTCGCCACCCTGCTGATCACCTGGTGGGCGGCGCGACGCACCCGCTCCGCTGCCGATTTCTACAGCGCCGGTGGCGGTATCACCGGCTTCCAGAATGGCCTGGCAATCGCCGGCGACTACATGTCGGCGGCAACTCTGCTGGGCCTGTCGAGCCTGGTCTTCGCCAAGGGCTACGACGGCTTCGTCTACATCATCGGCTTCTTCGTCGGCTGGCCCATCGTCACCTTCCTGATGGCCGAGCGCTTGCGCAACCTGGGGCGCTACACCTTCGCCGACATCGTCTCCTACCGCCTCGATCAAACCCGCGTGCGCAGCTTCGCCGCCCTCGGATCGCTGACCGTGGTGTGCTGCTATCTGGTGGTGCAGATGGTCGGTGCCGGTCAACTGATCAAACTGCTGTTCGGTCTCGACTACCGCACCGCGGTGGTGGTAGTCGGACTGCTGATGCTGGTCTATGTGATCTTCGGCGGCATGCTCGCCACCACATGGGTACAGATCACCAAGGCGGTCCTGCTCCTGGCGGGCGGCACTACCCTGGTGCTGATGGCCCTGAGTCGCTTCGACTTCAGCTTCGAGACGCTGGCCGCCCAGGCTGTGGCCGTGCATGCCAGCGGCGTGCAGATCATGGGCCCGGGCACCTTGCTGGCCGACCCGATCAACGCGGTGTCCTTATCTCTTGGACTGGTCTTCGGCATTGCCGGCCTGCCGCACATCCTGATGCGCTTCTTCACTGTGCCCAATGCCAAGGAGGCGCGTAAATCCGTGCTGTTCGCCACAGTGTTCATCGGTTTCTTCTTCCTGGTGGTCTGCGTCCTGGGCTATACCGCCATCGTCATCGTCGGCACGGATCCTCAGTACTACGTCGATGGCAAGCTCGGTGGGACCATGATTGGCGGCAGCAATATGGTGGCCATGCACCTGGCGAAGGCGGTGGGCGGTAACCTGTTTCTCGGTTTCCTCTCTGCCGTGGCTTTCGCCACCATTCTCGCAGTGGTGGCTGGCCTGGCCCTGGCCGGTGCCTCGGCCATCTCCCATGACCTTTACGCTTCGGTATTGAAGAAGGGCTGCGCCGACGAGAAACAGGAAATGCGCGTGTCGCGCATCGCCACCGTCTGCCTGGGCATCGTTGCGATTGCCCTCGGTATTCTGTTCGAGGGGCAGAACATCGCCTTCCTGGTCGGCCTGACGTTCGGCATTGCCGCCTCGGCGAATTTCCCGGTACTGATCATGGCCATGTACTGGGGTGGCCTGACCACCCGCGGCGCTCTCTATGGCGGCCTGACCGGCCTGGTCAGCGCACTGGCCCTGGTGATCGGCTCGCCGTCTGTGTGGGTCGGTGTACTGGGGCATGCCCAGGCGCTCTTCCCTTACGACCAGCCGGCGCTGTTCTCCATGCCACTGGCCTTCCTGGTCATAGTTGTGGCTTCCAGGCTTGACCGCAGCGAGCGCGCCGACCGCGAACGCGCCGCCTATGCCGACCAGTTCGTCCGTGCCCAGACCGGCCTTGGAGCTGCCATGGCCAGCAGTCACTGACGCTGCTTTCCGGGGCTGACGCCCCGAGCGCGAGTCCGCTCCTTTGCTTCGCGCTTTTTTACGCCAGCCCTGCGCCACTCGGCGCAGGACACCCCAAAAGCGCCCTTCCCTCGCCAACTCCAAATGGCGCGGGAGCGGCTCGTCGACAACAAAAACAACAAAAGGCATCCAATGAAACCCACCACCCTCACCCTGTTCCTGGCCGGCAGCGGCCTCGCCGCACAGGCTCACGCCGACTTCCTGGCAGACAGCACGGCCAGACTGGAAACGCGCAACTTCTACTTCAACCGCGACTTCCGCCAGGCCAATGCCGCCCAGTCCAAGCAAGAAGAATGGGCCCAGGGCTTCTTGCTGCGCTACGAATCCGGCTATACCGACGGCATGATCGGCGTCGGTATCGATGCCCTCGGCCAGCTCGGCGTCAAGCTCGACTCCAGTCCCGATCGCGCCGGTTCCGGCCTGCTCAAACGCGATAACGAGCCGCCCAAGCGTGCCAAGGACGAGTATGGCGAACTGGGCCTGACGGCCAAGTTCAAAGCGTCCAATAGCGTGCTCAAGCTCGGCACCCTGACCCCGAAGTTGCCGGTACTGCTGGCCAATGACTCGCGCCTGTTGCCGCAAACATTTCGCGGTGGCCAGTTGAACGTTCAAGAGATCAAAGGCCTGAGTTTCGATGCGGGGCGCGTGGATCGGGTCAACCAGCGCGACTCCTCGGACTACGAGAAAATGGCAATCACCACCACCGGCGCCAAGGGCATTGTCAGTGGCCAGGCCCGCAGCGACGCCTTCAACTTCGCCGGCCTTGCCTACCAGTGGAACGATCGGCTGAACACGGGCTACAACTACGGCGGCCTGGACAACTTCTACCACCAACACCAGTTCAGTCTGGTCCACGTGCTGCCGCTGGGCGCAGGCCAGACGCTCAAGAGCGACCTGCGCTACGCCCGCTCCACCGACGACGGCAGCAGCAACATCGACAACAACGCCTTCGGCGCCATGTTCACCTATGCCCTCGGCGGCCATGCCTTCGGTCTCGGCTACCAACGCATGAGCGGCGACACCGGCTTTGCCTACGTCAATGGCAGCGATGCTTACCTGGTCAACTTCGTGCAGATCAACGACTTCGCCAACAAGGACGAGCGTTCCTGGCAGGCGCGCTACGACTACAACTTCGCGGCGCTGGGCATTCCCGGCCTGACCTTCATGACCCGCTACCTGGCCGGCGACAGCATCGATCTGGGCGTCGGCAAGCCAGGCGGTCGCGAATGGGAGCGCGACACCGACATAGGCTACGTCGTGCAGAGCGGCCCGCTGAAAAACCTCGGTTTCAAGTGGCGCAACGCTACGGTGCGCACCGCCCACTTCGGTAACGATCTCAACGAGAACCGCCTGATCCTCAGCTATACCCTGGCGCTCTGGTAAGCCCCGCACAAGGCGGGTGCCGCTCACATCGCCTGACGGTGCGAGCAGCGCCCGCCTTGTGCATTTGCGGCGCATCAGGGATGCCGCAAGCCTGTGTTTTTTTGCATAACGCACGGGATTTTTTGAGCGTTCTTATTTGATTTATGCATGCCTATACTCGATTCAACCGCCTGGTCATGAACCAGGTCAGTCCCAATAAAAATAAACAGGGCACTCACCGTGAAGCCATCCTTGCTTACCGTCGTCTCCCCACTTTCAGGTACCCGCGCGCGTCTCGGGAGACTCCAATGAACAACAACTGCCAACCCTTCCTCGCCGCTCGTGACTTCCTGCTGGCCCACCGTACCGACTACGCCACTGCCGTGCGTGACTTCCGCTGGCCGCAACTGAACGAATTCAACTGGGCGCTGGATTACTTTGACGCCATGGCCGAGGGTAACCAGGCCAATGCCCTGTGGATCGTCGAAGAGGACGGCAGCGAGCAATGCTACAGCTTCCAGCAACTGGCCTCGCGCTCCAATCAGGTGGCCAATCACCTGCGTGCCCTTGGCGTACGCCGCGGCGAACGCATCCTGCTGATGCTCGGTAACGACATCGCCCTGTGGGAAACCATGCTGGCTGCCTTCAAGCTCGGCGCCGTGGTCATCCCCGCCACCGCCCTGCTGACCCCTGAAGACTTGCGTGATCGCATCGAGCGTGGCCATGTGCGTCATTTGGTGGTCGGCGCCGCCCATGTCGACAAGTTCGACGGCCTGGGTGAAGGCTGCACCCGCATCTGCGTCGGCCCGGCCCCCGCGGGCTGGACGCCGCACAGCGCCGCCAGCGAGCACTCCGAACAGTTCGAAGTCGAGGGCAGCACGCTGGCCACCGACCCGATGCTGCTGTACTTCACATCCGGCACTACCTCCAAGCCGAAGATGGTGTTGCACAGTCACCAGAGTTACCCGGTCGGCCACCTTTCGACCATGTACTGGATCGGCCTGCAGCCGGGCGACCTGCATCTGAACATCTCGTCACCGGGCTGGGCCAAGCACGCCTGGAGCTGCCTCTTCGCGCCGTGGAACGCCGGCGCCTGCATCTTCATCCACAATGTCGCGCGCTTCAGCGCTCCAGCCCTGCTCGGCGCTCTGGAACGCTACGGCGTCACCAGTCTGTGCGCTCCGCCCACCGTATGGCGCATGCTGATCCAGGAGGATCTGGCTGGTATAAAGGAACGCCTGCGCCTGCGCGAACTGGTGGGAGCCGGTGAGCCGCTCAACCCGGAAATCATCGAGCAGATCCAGCATGCCTGGGGCCTTCCATTGCGCGACGGGTTCGGTCAGTCGGAAACCACCGCTCTGGTTGGCAACACGCCCGGCCAGCCGCTCAAGGCGGGCTCCATGGGCCGTCCGCTGCCAGGCTACCGAGTGACAATGCTTGACCCCGATGGCGTCCCCGGCAATGAGGGTGAAGTTGCCCTGCCGCTGGACGTGCGACCACTCGGCCTGATGCTGTGCTACGAGGACAGCCCGGAAAAAACCGCCGAAGTGATGCGCGACGGCTACTACCGTACCGGCGACACCGCGCAGATCGACGCGGATGGCTACATCACCTTTGTCGGTCGCGCCGACGACGTGTTCAAAGCCTCCGACTACCGTATCAGCCCCTTCGAGCTGGAAAGCGCGCTGATCGAGCACCCGGCGGTGATGGAAGTGGCCGTGGTGCCAAGCCCGGACCCGCTGCGCCTGGCCGTGCCCAAGGCGTTTCTGATCCTGGCCCATGACGAACCCGGGAGCGCCGAGTTGGCCGGCAACATCCTCGCCTTCGCCCGCGAGCACCTGGCGCCCTACAAGCGGGTACGACGCATCGAGTTCGTCACCGAGCTGCCCAAGACCATCTCCGGCAAGATCCGCCGGGTAGAACTGCGGCAGATGGAAACGCAGCGTCGTCAGAGCGACGCGCGCGGCCCACAAGAGTACTTCGAAGAAGACTTCCCTCAGCTCAAGGGCTGAACCGGGGCCGGTACGCCGGCCTTTCCGAATTCAAATCCGACCGCTCGGCCAATCTGGCCGAGGGGCTTAACTCGACCCAAAGAAACCAGGCAGGACCCGAAAATGACCACTTCCATCGTTCCAAGCGTCAAGCTCCTGATCAACGGCGAGTTCGTCGAATCGCGCACCACTCAGTGGCGCGACGTGGTCAATCCGGCCACTCAGGAAGTCCTCGCTCGCGTGCCCTTCGCCACCGCAGAGGAAATGGACGCCGCCGTCGCCAGCGCCAAGGAAGCCTTCAAGACCTGGCGCAAGACACCGATCGGCGCCCGCTCCCGGATCTTCTTCAAATACCAGCAACTGATTCGCGAGAACATCAAGGAACTGGCCGCCCTGCTCACCGCCGAACAGGGTAAAACCCTGCCCGATGCCGAAGGCGATGTGTTCCGCGGTCTGGAAGTGGTCGAGCACGCCACCTCCATTGGCAACCTGCAGATGGGCGAGTTGGCCAACAACGTCGCCAACGGCGTCGACACCTACACCTTGATGCAGCCGCTGGGCGTGTGCGCCGGCATCACCCCGTTCAACTTCCCGGCGATGATTCCGCTGTGGATGTTCCCGATGGCCATCGCCACTGGCAACACCTTCATTCTCAAACCGTCCGAGCAGGACCCGCTGGTGACCATGCGCCTGGTCGAACTGGCACTGGAAGCCGGTGTACCCAAGGGGGTGCTCAATGTCATCCACGGCGGCGTCGATGCGGTGAACCTGATTTGTGATCATCCGGACATCAAGGCCGTGTCCTTCGTGGGTTCGACCAAGGTCGGCACCCATGTCTACAACCGCGCCACCCAGAATGGCAAACGCGCACAGTGCATGATGGGCGCGAAGAACCACGCCATCGTCCTGCCCGATGCCAACAAACAGCAGACGCTGAACAACCTGCTGGGCGCCTCGTTCGGCGCCGCCGGTCAGCGCTGCATGGCCCTGCCGGTGGTGATCCTGGTGGGTGAAGCGCAGGCCTGGTTGCCGGACCTGATCGAGCGGACCAAAACCCTCAAGATCAATGGCGGCACCGAGCCTGGCACCGACATCGGCCCGGTGATCTCCTGCGCGGCGCTGGATCGCGTCAACAGCCTGATCGCCAGCGGCATCGAAGAAGGCGCCAAACTCGAACTGGATGGACGCAACCCAAGCGTGCCTGGCTACCAGGACGGCAACTTCGTCGGCCCGACCATCTTCTCCAGCGTCACTCCACAAATGTCTGTGTACCGCGAAGAAATTTTCGGCCCGGTACTGTGCGTCATGCACGCAGCCAGCCTGGACGAGGCGATCGAGATCATCAACGCCAACCCGAATGGCAACGGCACCGCCCTGTTCACCCGCTCTGGCGCAGCTGCCCGTCACTTCCAGGAAGAAATCGACGTCGGCCAGGTGGGTATCAACGTGCCGATCCCGGTACCGGTTCCGCTGTTCTCCTTCTCCGGTTCCCGCGCCTCCAAGCTCGGCGACCTGGGCCCTTACGGCAAGCAAGTGGTGACGTTCTACACCCAGACCAAGACGGTCACCCAGCGCTGGTTCGACGAGGATGACACCGGCGGCTCGGTGAACACCACCATCACCCTTAAATGATCTCTGCCGGCCGGCGCCCAGCGTCGGCCGGCCAGAAATTGAACGGTGCAAGACCAGACATAACGGGTCGATGCGCAGTAGCGCCTCCCCACTCGCTAAAGGTAGTCATCATGCATATCGGTTTTCTCGGCCTGGGCAACATGGGCGGCCCAATGGCTCGCAACCTGCTCAAGGCTGGCCACAGCCTGACCGTCTTCGATCCTTTCCCTCAAGCCGTCGCCGCCCTGGTCGAGGCCGGCGCCAGCGCCGCTGACTCGCCTGCCGGCGTGGCCAAAGCCGGGGTCGGGGTGATTATCACCATGCTGCCAACCGCCGAGCACGTGAAGCAGGTCTATCGGGGCAAGGACGGCCTGCTGGCCAATATTGGCCAAGGCGTGCTGTTGATCGACAGTTCGACCATCGACCCGCTCAGTGCCCGCGAGGTGGCCAAATTCGCCCTTGCCCAAGGCAACCCGATGCTCGACGCGCCGGTATCCGGCGGAACCGGCGGCGCGACGGCAGGCACCCTGACCTTCATGGTCGGCGGCCCGGTCAGTGTGTACGACCAGGCCCTGCCGATTCTCTCGGCCATGGGCAGGAACATCGTGCACTGCGGCGCAGCAGGCAACGGTCAGGTGGCCAAGATCGCCAACAACATGCTGCTCGGCATCTCCATGGTCGGCGTCGCCGAGGCCATGGCCCTGGGTGTGACCCTGGGCATGGATGCCAAGGTGCTGGCCGGTGTCATCGGCACTTCCACCGGTCGCTGCTGGAGCTCGGAGATCAACAATCCGTTCCCGGGCGTGCTGGAGAATGCGCCGGCCTCGCGTGGATACAGTGGCGGCTTTGGTACCGACCTGATGCTCAAGGACCTCGGCCTGGCCACCGAAGCAGCCAGACATGCGCGGCAGCCAGTGGTGCTCGGTGCTGCCGCTCAGCAGCTGTACCAGACCTTCAGCCTGCAGGGTAATGGCGGCCTGGACTTCTCCGCGATCATCAAACTGTTCCGCGGAGAAGCCTGAACATGAGCGAGCAGCAAGCCCCGGTGCTGGCCAGTGTGCGCAACCGCATCGGCCACCTGACACTGAATCGACCGAGCGCGTTGAACACCCTCGACCTGACCATGGTGACGCAGCTGTACCGGCATCTATCGGCCTGGGAACGGGATCCGGAGATCGTCGCCGTGACCCTCCGTGGCGCCGGAGAAAAAGCCTTCTGTGCCGGTGGCGACATCCGCATGCTGTACGACAGTCACAAGGGCGGCGACGATCTGCACGAGCTGTTCCTGGAGCAGGAGTACGCCCTGGACGAGTACCTGCATGGCTACTCCAAACCGGTGCTGGCGCTGCTGGATGGTTTTGTTCTGGGCGGTGGCATGGGGCTGGCACAGACTGCCTCACTGCGGGTGATCACCGAGCGCACGAGGATGGGAATGCCGGAAGTCGGCATCGGCTTTTTCCCCGATGTCGGCAGCAGCTATTTCCTGCCGCGCCTTCCGGGTGAGCTGGGTATTTATCTGGGGGTTACAGGCTGCCAGGTCCGTGCCGCCGATGCGCTTTATGCCAATCTGGCTGACTACTGCCTGTCCAGCGAGCGGTTGGCGGAACTGGATGCCGCTCTGGACTATGTGAGTTGGACCAGTGCACCTGAAGAAGACCTGCGAGACTTGCTCGACGGCCTCGCTACCGAGCGTATAGCGGGGTCGGAACTCAAGGCGTATCGCCAGGCAATCGATGAATATTTCGCCCTGCCTGATGTGTCGGCGATTCGCAACGCGCTGCAACTTGAGCAGCGTCCCGAGCTGCGCGACTGGGCCGAACAGACGGTCGCGCTACTCGACAGCCGCTCGCCGCTGGCGATGGCCACGACACTGGAGCTGTTGCGTCGCGGTCGATTCCTGAACCTGGCCGACTGCTTCGCCCTGGAGTTGCATCTGGACTATCAGTGGTTCGACAAGGGCGACCTGATGGAAGGCATACGCGCCCTGATCATCGACAAGGACAAAAGCCCCCGCTGGAATCCGTCAACCCTGGCAGAGCTGGCACCAACGCGGGTGCAGGCCTTTTTCAGCGGTTTCCGGCCAGCCTCCAGCCCTCCCCTTCGCATCGCCTGATCAGCAGGAGACAACGCAATGCACGATATCGAATTGACCGAAGAACAACGCATGATCCGCGACATGGCACGCGACTTCGCCCGCAGCGAAGTCGGCCCGCATGCCCAAGCCTGGGAGAAGGCAGGCTGGATCGATGACGCCGTGGTGGCGCAGATGGGTGAACTGGGCCTGCTGGGCATGGTGGTGCCGGACACTTGGGGCGGCAGCTACACCGACTATGTGGCCTACGCCCTGGCCGTGGAGGAAATCTCGGCCGGCGACGGTGCCCTCGGCGCATTGATGAGCATCCACAATTCAGTGGGCTGCGGCCCTCTGTTGAAATATGGCACCCCGTCCCAGCAAGACAGCTGGCTGCCGCTTCTGGCCAGCGGCCAGGCAATCGGCTGCTTCTGCTTGACCGAACCACAGGCCGGCACCGAAGCACACAACCTGCGCACTCGCGCCGAGCTGCGCGACGGCCAGTGGGTACTCAACGGTGCCAAGCAGTTCGTCAGCAACGGCAAACGCGCCAAGCTGGCCATTGTCTTCGCCGTCACCGATCCGGAGCTGGGCAAGAAGGGCCTGTCGGCCTTCCTGGTGCCAACCGACAACCCCGGATTCGTGGTCGACCGCAGCGAACACAAGATGGGCATCAAGGCCTCCGATACCTGCGCGGTGACCCTGAGCGACTGCATGATCCCCCAGGCCAATCTGCTGGGCGAGCGCGGCAAAGGCCTGGCCATTGCCCTGTCCAACCTCGAAGGCGGTCGCATCGGCATCGCCGCCCAGGCTCTGGGAATCGCCCGCGCCGCCTTCGAGGCTGCCCTGGGTTATGCCCGCGAACGCATCCAGTTCGGCAAGCCGATCATCGAGCACCAGAGCGTGTCCAACCTGCTCGCTGATATGCACACCCGGCTCAATGCTACCCGCCTGCTGGTGCTGCATGCCGCGCGCCTGAAAAGCGCCGGGCAACCGTGCCTGTCGCAAGCGTCCCAGGCCAAGCTGTTCGCCTCGGAAATGGCCGAGCGCGTGTGCTCCAGCGCCATGCAGATCCATGGCGGCTACGGCTACCTGGAGGACTACCCGGTAGAGCGCTATTACCGCGATGCGCGCATCACCCAGATCTACGAAGGCACCAGCGAGGTCCAGCGCCTGCTGATCGCCCGCGAGCTGGCCCACTACGCGCTCTGAGCCGTTGGCCGGACGCGCCCGCTGCGTCCGGCCGCCCCTTCTTCCACCCCCTTCTGGAGTTGCCCATGCCCGGCCTGCGCAATATTCCCATCAGCCACCGTCTATGGTTGATCCTGCTGACGTCCATCCTGATGCTGCTGATTCTCGCCGGCCTGATGCTCAAGCAAAACCATGACGACCTCTACGCGGCCAAGGCGCTGAAAACCCGTCATGTGGTCGAGACCGCCAGCGGCATCCTGCGTCACTTCCAAAACCTGGAAAGCCAGGGTCTGGATCGTGAGCAGGCGCAACAACAGGCCCGCGCGGTCATACGCGACCTGCGCTACGACCGCGAGGACTACTTCTGGATCGAAGACCTCGACACGCGCATGGTCATGCACCCCAATGCCAAGCTCGAGGGCAAGCGCATGGCCGGCACCCGCGACCCTGATGGCAAGGCACTGTTCGACGAGATGGTGACCGTGGCAATGCGCGACGGCTCCGGTCTGGTGCATTACCGCTGGCCAAAGCCGGGCTCCGACACGCCGGTGGAGAAGGTTTCCTATGTCGAACTATTCAAGCCCTGGGGCTGGATTGTGGGTTCGGGCATTTACATCGACGACGTGCAAGTCGAGTTCCGCCGCCAGCTGATGCAGACCTTCGTCATTCTGGTGACGATCGCCCTGCTGCTCAGCGTGCTGATCCTGCTGATTGCCCGCAGCATAGCCTCGCCACTGGCGCAGGTGGTCAATGCCATGGAGAACATCGCCAGCGGCGAAGCCGACCTGACGCACAACCTGGACAGTCGCTGGCGCGATGAGCTGACCGCCTTGAGCGGCCACTTCAATGCGTTCACCAGCAAGCTGCGCGCGGTGATCGGCCAGTCCATGCAGAGTGCCGGCAGCCTGGACAAGGCCTCGCAATCGCTCGGTGAGATCGCCAGCGACAGCCAGCGCCACAGTCAGCAGCAGTCACAGCAGATGGAACTGGTGGCCGCCGCCATTCACGAGGTTTCCTACGCTGTGCAGGAAGTAGCGAAGAACGCTGAGCACGCCGCCAACGAAGTACGCCAGGCCGATGAGCAGGCACGCCAGGGCCAGCACAACATCGATAGCAGCCTGCACCAGATCGATAAGTTGTCCGAGACCATTGGCCAGGCCGTCGAAGTGATCCAGAGCCTGGCCCAGGAAAGCACCCAGATCGGCAGCGTGCTGGAAGTGATCCGCGCCATCGCCGAGCAGACCAACCTGCTGGCGCTGAACGCTGCAATCGAGGCGGCGCGCGCTGGCGAACAGGGTCGCGGCTTCGCCGTGGTGGCAGACGAAGTGCGCCTGTTGGCACAACGCACCCAGCAGTCCACCGCGCAAATCCAGGGCATGATCGAGCGCCTGCAGGGCAACTCGGAAGCGGCGGTCAATGTCATCACTGCCAGCAGTCAAGCCGCTAAACAAACCGTGGAACAGGCCCGCGAAACCGGTGAAAGCCTGCACCAGGTCATCGGCGCGCTGCGCAACCTCACCGAACTGAACGCCTCGATCGCCAGTGCCACCCTGGAACAGTCCCACGTGGTCGAGGACATTAGCCAGAATGTCACCCGCGCAGCCTCGCTGGCCCACGAGAATGCCCTGGCGGCAGACCGGTCCAACGAGGCCAGCCTGGAATTGGGCCAGCTGGCGGGCCAGCTCAATCGGTTATTGGGGCAGTTTCGCGTATGAGGTGGATGAGCAACGATGGAGGTATTGATTCCATGACTGCCCCCCAGCCAGTCACGCCCCGTTGCGCCAGCCCGAACGCACTGTTGGCGAGGCCCATCGAACACGTGCACCACTCGCGCTACCTGGAAACCCGCCACAAGGCACTCGAGCTATTCGCCAGATGTGGTTTCAGCCGGGTAAGCATGCGCGACCTGGCTGCTTATCTGGGCATCAAGGTCGGCTCCATTTACAACCACATCGAAAGCAAGGAGGCACTGCTGTTCGAACTGATCGAGGAACTCTACGAACAGTTGCTTCATGGCGCCAGCCAGGTGAACCGTCGCAAATCCGCGCCCGCCGTACGGCTGCATGGCCTGCTTGAGGCGCACCTCTTGCTGCATGAGCGTATGGGAGCGCATTTCCGCCTGGCGGAGTATGACCTCCATTGTCTAAGCAGCGAACAGCAAGCCTTGATCCTGACTTTACGTCGGCGCTATGAGGAACACCTGTTGGGAACGATAGAGCAGCTTACGGGTACACCGCTGAGCGTCACCCAGCGTGATACCTTGAGCAGCATCGTTTCCCTGCTCAACCAACTGCCGGCCTGGATTGCAGAATCCCAGGCGAGCAAGGGAGCACGGCGCAAGCTGTTACATGAGATCGTCATGGGTGCCCTCCACGGTGCATTGCAGGCGACTCATGCCACCGGTTGCAAATTCCCGGAAAAACCAATCATCTACCGCTCGTGAGACAGCGCTCTGAAAATGTCGGTATTTACGTTCGATTACAGCAGGCTGAACGATTTAGCCAATCTGTTGCGTCGACCGGTTGAATCCACAGCCAAAAGCTGCCTCTCACCAAGGGCAGCCATCAGCCATTTGCGGACATGCCATTGCTTTCCATCACCCTGAACCAGCCGATTTCTGCCTGTCATCCAAGGTAGCAATCGACGGTGTATTCAATCTGTCGAGCTTCTGCTGCGCGTCATGTGTATGAGGGCCGATCGGCCGTTTCCCGAAGAAGGTCGCTCCTCAATGGCATAGGGCACAAACCCAAGCTTGGGGTAGAGCAGCAGCCCTGCCGTGTTTTCGTTAAAACAGGAAATCTGCACCTCGTTGGCTCCGTAACGCTCGAATGCCAAGCCGGTCATCGTCTCTACGAGAAACGTGGCTACTCCTTCGCCCCGAGCGCTCGGCGAGACGATGACATTGCCGATACAGCAAATGCCATTGCGTTCAGCTCGATAGAAATTGGCAAACCCAACGACAGTCCCATTGATCTCCACGACAGTAGAGTCGAAGCGTTGGGAGATCGCGGTATTCAACTGCGTTTCCGTTAGCGGAAAGTGCGCCTTCGGAAACATGAAAAACAACTCTTGAGTGTTCTGAGGAAAGCCGCAGATCATTTTTACGTCGCTAGCCTTCACTGGCCTGTGGTTCAGTTTCATTGCTCGTCTCCAAGCTCCATGAGTCAGTACTTTAGCGGCTAAAAGTGGTCATTCCGTCTGTCTACGAAACCAGGGGTGATTCTCGCAACCTGCGAAGGTTAGTTGGTTAATTGCACTGACTTGACCACCCATTTGCATTCGACCTGACCAGCCATGTGCATCGGACTTGACCTGCACATTTCGTATCCATGACCGGTAGAGCGCGACCCAGGCTGTGTGAAAACACCTGCAATTTAAGTGAGGGTATGGCGCTACTAGCTATGAGGCGTTCGCAGCTGGGCCGAAAAGCTATCGATGCCTATCTGATAATCACGAAAATAAATCAGGAGGCGGTCGTGAAGCTGGAAAAGCGTAGTATCGAGTTTGTCCCTCACAGTGAACGTTACGGAACGCCGCGGCGGTTGTTCACCATCTGGTTCAGTTCCAATTTCCAAGTGACCGCTTTGATGGTTGGTACGCTGGGTATCGCCTCGGGGTTGAGCTTCGGCTGGACATTGCTGGGCCTGCTGATTGGCAATCTGGTCGGCACTGTGTTCATGGCCGCGCACTCCGCCCAGGGCCCTCACTTGGGGGTTCCACAAATGATCCAGAGCCGGGCACAGTTCGGTGTTTACGGAGCCGCGATCCCCTTGCTGGTAATGGTCACGGCGGCGGTGCTATTTCTTGCCGCCAGCGGCGTCTTGATGCGCGATGCCTTAAAGGCGCTGGTGCCAATGAGCGACGACCAGGCCATTGTGGTGGTTGGCGTTCTGACTTTCATCATTGGTTTTATAGGCTACGAGCTGATCCACCGTATGGGGGCGTGGATGAGCCTGTTATCTACCCTGGTGTTTGCAAGCGCCTTGGCCTTGATCCTGCTGCACCCCAGCGACGCGGCATCAACAACCGTCTCAGGTACGGGCTTTACGCTGGCCGCCTTTAACCTGGTCATAGCGCAGGCGGCCTCCTGGACTTTAGGTTACGGCCCCTACGTGGCAGACTACTCGCGTTACCTCCCCGCGAACGTGAGCACCCGCGCCACGTTCTGGACAACCTATTGCGGTTGCGCACTGGGCTCTTTTGCCATGATGGCATTAGGCGCTTTACTGGCAGTAGCGATACCTGCAGCGCTTGAACACGACCCTGCAACCGCCATTGCCACATTGTTTGGCCCGTGGGCACCTTTGGTACTGGGCGTGATCGCGCTTGGTGTCATCCAGTACAACGTACTCTGCTTGTACAGCGCCTATATGTCTTCGGTCACGATATTCGGAGCCTTTGGAGGGCTCAAATACGTCACGGCTCCAGCAAAAGCGTTGGTGATGGCCATGTTGACCGTTGCTGCGACCCTGATCGCCATAGCCACCCAGTACCGTTTTGACACGTTTTTTGCGGACATTCTGATCGGTCAGTTGTATTTGCTGATTCCCTGGAGTGCGATCAACCTGGTTGATTATTACTGGGTGTGTCGCGGTCACTATGAAGTAGGTGACCTGTACGACCCTAAAGGCCGCTACGCCCGCTTCAACGGGCGAACCCTTATGGTCTATGCCGTTTCGATAATCGGCACGATTCCCTTCATGAAACTCTCGTTCTACACAGGCTTTGTAGCGAACTGGCTAGGCGCCGACATTAGTTGGGCGATGGGGTTGGTGTTGGCCGGGGGGCTGTACTGTACGGTCAACAGCCGACCAGTTGTTAAAAGCTCGCGCATGTTTGGTCAAAGATCTCTCGAATAGCATTTCTCCCAAAATGCAGCATTGCGGCGGTTCAGCTCTCCCGGCGTCATACTCCGACCTTCTCAGCCTGCAGCTTGATGGCTCGGGCTATTCGCTCCCACGCCTCAACAAACTGCTCCTGCTCGAATGCAGACGGCTTTAACCAGTAGTGATGCTTCCCGGAGCCTTTGCTTGGATTACTGTCGCGAGTGGCTTGGTTCTTTACCTCGTCGGGGGTCAGGACATGGCACACCGGCGAGTCTGAACCTACATTGCTCGCAATAACCCAGAACGCGCCTTTGATTTTCCCCAAGTCGTGGCCGAGTGGGACGTCACCGCGTGTTTGTCTGCCTTTCACTTGAACGCCGATTGCCATGGCGCAATCATCGCCGTAGACAAATAGATCGGCCCCTGCAGCATTGCGCGCGGTTGGAAGTGTGGACAGCCCAGAGCGCCCGAGCTGATATGCAACCCAGTGGAGGGCCATCTCAGCGCAGTGCTGGCCGCTGTATTTAGCCGCCATGATTTTCTCCAATTACCCTCGATATTTCAGCATGCCACAACTCTAGCGCTGCACGCTTTTCCCGCAGCAGTTCACCCACTCCACTATTTTCAAGGCCTCCAGCGGTATCGAGGTACCGTCATTTGGCGCTCGTCCTCAGTGTCCGTTATGGGTTGTGGATTCAACTGGTCGCGACAGGCAGAAAACGGCCAAAAGCGGTCGGTGGACAGACTAGTAGAAAATAGGTGGTGTTCTGCTACCTTCTTTATGGTAGTCGGGATTGCCGCCCCCCTGTCGGGTTACCCCCGAATAGATCTCGCGCTTAACGCGACAAGAAACGCGACATGGCATGCCACCTCATCGGAGAGTGTCAGGATAGCGCTATGAAAGTTCGATGCCCTGATTGTGGCTATATCACAGACTACCTTCCGCCAACCCATAGGTGCCCTAATTGCGACAGCTTTTCCCACGAATGGCTGATCTATGATTGGGAAAGCTTTGCTTCAACTAAGCGCCTACTTATTAGATGTAACCTTTTAATCATAGGCATAACCCTAATTAATGCACTTGTGGCGATCACCTCTGAATCAACAAATGCGCGACAATGGTTGTTCAGCTTGTTATTTATCCCCGCAATGATCAGTTTGTTTAATTGTCGAAGGCAGCTTAGAAAAAAATCGGAGTATGAAGGGCATAAAAGCAGGGGTCCCTGGTTTATCGGTGGTTCCATTCTCTAAAGCGGCTAACAACTCGTCCACAAGTGATGAGTAATGCTTTTCCAACGCTGTCGTCAGTGCGATTGCATTCGTATATCTAACCGGTGTTGAGCTTGCTCGCCTGGTCACACTGTGGTTCGCGCAACGGGGGCCAGTCGTTCATAGACGATGGCTGGTGGCTGCCAACAGTGAACGACCGCAATGGGTCGGTGGCAGCCCTTCGTGACAGGCAGTAATCGGCCAGAAGCTGCCTCTCACCAAGGGCAGCCATCAGCCAGTAGCGGACGGTGGGCAGAGTGACGGCAAATCGGTTGTAGGGATGATCAGCTTCACAAGCACGGCAGCGTTACAAAACGCAAAGCGAGCATAACCACGCGTTGCACCTATTCATTGCCCTCGATACCAGCGAAGGCAACAATGCACTGAGGTAGAACGATGTATGGAGTGTGGCTAAATTCGTTTTTTAACGGTTGTGGTTAGACGCTCTACCAAGTGTAGAACTTGGTCAGGGTTATCGCGTCGCACGGGGTGTGCCAGCGGGTGTAAATCTCATTGACGGCGCTCTTTTGGCTTCGAGGCTAGCTTGGTCTCCAACTCAAAAATCTGCCTATCAATTTCTGCCAGCAGAGCACGTAACAATTTCTGCTGTCCTCTGCAGAAGTCCAAGCGGTATTGATTTTCAGGCTGTCGTCGCTCAGTAAGAAACGTTTTGAAGTCGTCTTCAAGGGCAGCTACAGAGTTGGCGTAAGATTTACTGGCTTCTTTGGTATTTGCTGCACCAGTCCTGGAGGTGCCAGAAGAATGGATAGCGTACCTATCAATCCAACTATTGAGGCTGGTAATGTTGGTTTCGTATGGTTCGCCTTTTGAGTTCATAACAAACTTACGCTTATTAGGTTTCTCGCCAGCAGCTGTAGCTTGAGCAACATGCTCTAACCACTTTTCAAGTACCAGTCTCCTCTTCGTTTCCCGCTCCAGCATCACCGACCAAGACATATTGCCTCCCCTGCTCTGCGTTGGACCGCTCTCAACGTCCGTGAGCACAACCCTTAAAGTGTAGCTCAAGCCGCCCAGCCGGGTGAAATCAAGCCGGGCTCAAGCAAGCCTAATACTTAATGATTGGCAATATAAAACTGTCTAACGGACTGCTATCGGCCAAAAGCGGTCTGTGGGGCGCGCCTCGTAAATCCAGGGCCACTCACAATTTTGACTCGATACGACTGACTTACTCGGGCCGGTAGCGGTATCGACTTTCCGACGCAGAATCATCATTACCGCAGGTACAAGGCGAGTTGCACTGCGGCTCGCGGATGGCCGCCGGCCACCCGCGAGCCAGTGCCATCAAGCCAGTAGCTTAAGCTCGTCTTTACCGTACTTGAGCGATTTCTCGTCTGGAATCATCAGGCCAGTGTGCTCGTTGCGCCCCTGCAGGATGAAGCGGGCGTTCGGGGTGCCCAACTGGGTAGCGGCCTGCTGGCTGTCGGTGCCGATCTCGCCCTTCTTCATGCGGTTGACGATCACCCCCACCGCCGTATCGTTGAAGTCGCGCAGCATCCAGGCATCGCCATCGCTGTCGCCAGCCACCAACACCGGGCCATAGCCCTTCTGTTTAACCAGCACGTTCTTGATGCCGACGGTCTTGCCCGGCCCGTAGTTGAAGTGCCAGTCCGGCTGATAGCGAGTGGTGTACTTGCCGCCTTCCATCGCCATGCGCAGGCCGATCACGTTCTCAGGCGGCACGCCGTATCCGTAATGAGGATTGCCCGCGAACACGCGTACCACATCGTCGATCGAGGCTGTGCTGACATAGACGTCGATGCCGTTGGCGCGCAGCGTGTGCATCAGGCCGCGGATTTCCTCATGGATGCGGATGCCATGAAAGTGCGTATCCGCCACCACCCCGGCCTTGCCCGGCAACGTGCGTGAGCTCTCGTACTTGACCTTGCGCAGCGCGTCGCCGATGGCGTAATTGTTGGAAGCCTCGGCCATCGCCTGCAACTCAGCCGTGGTCATGTTCTTGTAGAAATACAGAATCCACTTATAGCCGATCTCCACCGGGTAACTGTCGCAGATTGCGTCGTACATGAAGTAGAGCTTGGCGAGAAAATCCTTGTACTGCTCGCTGGCCTGAATCTCTTCCAGGCTCTTGTCGCCGGCGAGCCCCTTGTAGTTGGCGTGCAACCAGCGGTAATCCGCTTCTACGTCGCTGGCGATGTCTTCCATCTTGACCGGCTTGCCGTCCACCGTGGTGTAGTCCTTCATGAATGCGCCGTTCGGCACGTCCTGACGCACCACCTCAGCGAACTCATCGGGCGTCAGCTTGTACTGCAGATGATTGATCTGGTAGACCAGCAGTGCTTCTTCACAGTCGTTCATGATGCAGGTGTTGTCCCAGTCGAACACCGCGTACGGGCGCTGGTCAGGGCGGTAGGACGCGCTCTTGACGCCGTGCTCATCGATCACCGCCTGCAGACGCTTTTGGTTGAGCGGCGACCAGCGCGCCGGGTCCAGCGCACTTGGTGTGGCCGGGGGCGTGGCGGCTTGCGTTATGCGGGATGACAACAACAGCGGACTGACAACGGAAACGGTGGC
Source organism: Pseudomonas sp. WT-JTC (assembly GCF_056711565.1). NCBI lineage: Bacteria > Pseudomonadati > Pseudomonadota > Gammaproteobacteria > Pseudomonadales > Pseudomonadaceae > Pseudomonas > Pseudomonas sp. WT-JTC. The sequence goes on along the minus strand of NZ_CM160042.1, from coordinate 2,731,576 downwards.
GAGGGTGTTCAGAAACTGGCGACGCTGCATGGCATAGCTCCTACTTCTAGATGAGAGGTTACAACCGAGGCGATGGCGAAAGCGTGTTTCGAAATGCGGACGAGGGGAAGAAATCGTCCGGCCACGAGGCTAGCTCCAAATACACAAAAAAACAATGATGCCTCAGCATTCCACAAATATGACGCGCAGGCTGCGCCAGCCCAATGATCATGAGGCCGCGCCAAACTTGACAGCGACTGACGCCCCTCCACAATGCGTGCTCGGACAGCGACTCGAACAGCAGGGACACCCGGTATGTGGCAAGAAGAGCGTTACCAGCGGATCCGCGCACTGCTATCGACTTTGCAGCGCGTCACCACCGACCGCATCGTCACGGAGCTGAACGTTTCACGCGAGACGGTGCGACGCGACCTGGTCGCTCTGGAAGAACAGGGGGAGTTGAAGCGGATACACGGCGGCGCCATCCGCGTTGAAGACGAAGCGCCCATCGCCGAGCGGGCGAATATCAACGTCAAATTCAAGCGTGACCTCGCGCGCGCAGCGGTCAGCCTGCTGTCGCACGGACAGACTTTGTTTATCGACGCGGGCACCACCACCGTCATCCTCGCCGAAGAGCTGGCCAAGCTGGGAGGGCTGACCGTGATCACCAACTCGTTCAACGTGGCGTTGCAATTGCGTAATCCCGCTGTGCCAGGCGGCCAGCACAACGAGGTGATCGTACTGGGCGGTTCGCTCGACGACCGAGCTCCCGCTACGGTTGGCGGCACCACGGTGGCGGAAATTGGCCGCTATCGGGCCGACCTCGCGCTGTTATCTCCCGTCGGCATCGACGCCCAGCGCGGTGCCAGCAACTACGACCACCGCGAAGCCGAAGTGGCGCGCGCCATGGCCGACAATGCCGAAGGCGTGGTCATCCTCGCCGACTACAGCAAGATCGGCGTGGAGAGCCGCGTCGCTTTCTGCCCGCCAGAACGCATCGACGTGCTCATCACCAACCACAAGGCCAGTACCGAAGCGGCGTTCGCCGCACTGAACGCCAAGCTCAAACGTATTGTCCTGGCGTAGCAGTGGCTCGGCGGTTGCAACAGGCATTGACGCAGCGTGATGCTCTAGTGCGGCGCAACCGGGTAGATCTTGCACGACGCGACTCTCGGCGCGGGCAAACTGACCGTAACTGTATTGGCTGCGATCGCTTGCAATGGGTCGATTTCTGCACTTGGTGACGGGCAGTAATCCACAGCCAATAACGGTCATTCATTGTCTACAAAATCAGGGGCGATTCAGACAGTTGATTTTTATCAACTGCAAGCTCGACGGCGTTCCTTTCAATCGGGCAAGACTAATGGCTTGACGATCATCAAACTGCACGGTGCCCGGTTTAACACGCTCTCGGCAGTATCGCCGATAAACCGGTCACGCCCACGGTGATAAACCGTGCCCAGCACCACCATGTCAAAGGCATTCTGTTGAGCGAAAAGTCCGATGACCTTGTGGGGGACGCCTGTCAGTGAGTGTCGGCGTGTATTGCTGATGCAATAGCGCTCGGCAAGCACATCGAAAGCCTCTTGTTGGGCATCTTCAATTGCGTCCCTCAAACTGTTATCAAGACTGCCTGTCGGCACACTCATCGGCACATCGCTTATCTCTGACCAACGACTGACGTTAAGTAAGTGCAACTGGGCACCACAACTGGCCGCCAGAGTAGATGCCAGGTCGATTATTCGGTCATTTAATCCCCGAGTCAGCTCTTCCAGATGGGATAAATCGATCGCCGCGAGAATTTTCAAGGGTTTAGGATTTTTGGCGCTGGTAACCAGGTGCAGGGGAGTCGGACACTCGCGTAGCAGTCGCCAGTCCACAGGCCGGTGAAAGGCACGGTCAAGTGCCGGCACATAATGGGTGTCCTTGATTACCAGGTCCGGAAGAAAGTCGTTCACGTACTCAAGCAGGTTTGTCAGGCTCGACTTGGCCCAGACCACTTCGGTGGTCACCTGTATGCCGCCACATCGTTGAAACCGGGCCTGCTGCTCCAGCCAATGACGGTGCACCTGCAGGTAGCCTTCTCGTGCCTGAGCCATCGCATCATGGTCAAGCAGACCGGCTACCGCCAGTGCCTGGACATAATCGAACGCGACAATGTGCAATAAGGCAGCGGTTGCACCAGCCAAGGCATGTGCACGCTCAAACGCCGGGGTCAGGGTCATTTCGCTGGGGGCTATCAATAGAATGCGTTTGAGTTTGAGCATCACATACCTCGCCCTGAAACCTGCCTGAGTGCGAACCCGCCTGGCTGTCGGGGCCTTGAATCAAACGCCTGTTACTTCGAGTGAGCTCGTGACTGCAGCCAGCAAAATATCCGGCAATACAACGAACAAGTACGTTTTCATAATCGTCCCGTCGACTTGTTACGACTGGAAAGCGGTAGTTCGATTATTTGGAGTTATGCCGTGGGGAACCTGACTTTTATCAACTAATCAGCAGCTATCGTTAACGGAACGACTGGCTCTCGATTACTAAAACCCTTGTTGATTCAGCTCAACGATTTTCCGGCTTCTTGGCGTAGAAATACTCTGATTCACCGTCTCCCCTTTCACTGGAGATTTGCCATGCTGGCAGTCACGCTGATCAATACGCTGGTGGTCATCATCACCGTATTGATCCACTATGAATGCCTGTTACGCCTGAATGATTGGCTACCCCGGCTCAAGCTGTGGAGCCGCTTCAGAATCGTAGTTGGAGTGTTCGGCGCCCTCCTGGCCCACGCAATAGAGGTCTGGTGCTTTGCGCTGGTCTATTACCTGATGGTGCACTCAGGGAGATGGGGCAGCCTGACGGGAAACTTCGACGGTTCGCTGATGGACTGCGTTTACTTTTCCTTTACGACGTACACGACGATCGGCTTCGGCGATATTTCGCCTGTGGGTAACCTCAAATACTTGACCGGTCTACAAGCCCTTACCGGGCTGGTGCTCATCACGTGGACCGCATCCTTCCTGTTTCTGGAAATGCAGAAGTACTGGAAGCGCAAATAATCCCCTTTCTGACTCGTATCAGACTCAACTGTCGAACTGACGGTGTGCCATCAAGCCTGGTATAGACTCGATCTAGACGGCCAGAACGCAGCATGGCACCTGATACAGAATATGCTCGGTCGTGCTGCCCAGAAGCTTGTCCACACCGTGGGACTGAACTCTGCCCATCACGATCACATCCACATTGTGTTCATTAGCAAACTCACTCAACGCTGTGACCGGGTTTCCCTCAATGAAATGTCGACGATCGGAGGGCACTCCGAACCGACCTGCCAACCCCAGAAAAGAATTTTCCAGGTCTCTGCGAAGCGCTTTGGTCAGGTCAGCAAGTGTCAGGCCGCCCATGTCCGCCAGAAAAGCGGCCGAGATATCGCAGGCGTATAGCAAATGCAGCTCGGCGTTGCACTGCATCGCAAGGCTGCAAGCCTGTTTGATGATTCGGTCGTTCAGTCCATTGTCGGTTGACTCGATATCCGATACCTCGACCGCTGCTACAACCTTGCGGGGCAAAACGAAGCTGCTCCCGCCTACCAGATAGACCGGCACCAGACAGTGACGCAACAAGTGCCAATCCAACGGGGTGAAGAAGGCTCGCTTGAGCACGGACTCATGCTGAACCTCCTTGATCAACAAGTCGGGCTGCATGTCCGTGACGTGATCAATGATGTCTTGCTTCATGTCTTCAACCCAGGCCACCTCGGAGGTCACCTCTATCCCCCTGTCACGCAAATTTTCGGCCTGAGCCTTAAGCCAGCCGCGATGGTCCTGCAGGTATCGCTCCCGAGCCGATTCTCGATCGCCCTCTTCAAGCAGCGATAACCATTTGAACTAGGGGATAAGCGCCGCGATATGCAAACTTGCACCGCTAGCCTTGGCCAGCGCCGCTGCACGATTCATGGCTGGAGAATGGCGCAAGGCCGGGTTGATGATCAGTAACAGGCTTTGATACTGGCTCATGATAAATCTCCCGTGGGGTGGATATTCGACGCAGGCCGACTCTGTGTAGACGTCAGTGATTGGCCATCAATGTCCATTGCCGGCTCAGCCTAGGCTTCATGTCCCTACAGTTGCTCGGCACTTAGATAATCGCTCATGAACTTCTCCGCCAGAGGATCAGGCAACCAGCAGGTTTTTCCTCGATTCTGAGAGTCTGAAGCGCTCATGACTTGATTTGCATCAAGTCTCAAAGATTGCATATGAACTGAATTGCGCATGTGAGCCAGCCGACGGAACGGTTTTTTACCCGCTTGTCTGTTACGCCCACAATAGTTTGGAACAAAAGGTGGTTTGGGCAGGTAGCACCTATGCTTATCCCATCCATTTCGGGGCATTTAGGTCATGTCTGAAGCCAGGCCGTTTCAAAGTCAAAACCTCAAGTCTGCATGTTCCAACTGCAGCGTCCTGGAACTGTGCCTGCCGCTTGGCCTTACCGGTCTGGAAATCGAACGCCTGGACACACTGATCGTGCAACGATTGAAGGTCAAAAAGGGCGCGGCGCTTTACCGCGCAGGCGACCCTTTGCGTTCGCTGTATGCGGTGCGAATCGGTTCGTTCAAGACCAGCGTGCTTTCGGTCGATGGTCGCGAGCAAGTCACAGGGTTCCAGATCCCCGGCGAAATGCTTGGTCTAGACGCCATCAGCACCGATCTGCATGCATGTAATGCAGTTGCCTTGGAAGATAGCGAGGTCTGCCCCGTCCATTTTTCTCACCTGGAAAAACTTGCTCGAGAACTGCCTTCATTGCAGCACAACCTGAACAAAATCCTCAGCAGGGAAATCGTTCGCGATCACGACATGCTGATGATGCTGGGTAACATGAACTCGGATGAACGCTTGGCCGCTTTTCTCCTGAATTGGTCGCAGCGCTTGAATACCCGCGGTTATTCGTCCAGCAGCTTTGTGCTGAAAATGCGTCGGGAGGAAATTGGCTCTTACCTGGGCCTGCGCCTTGAAACCATCTGTCGGGGCATCGCGCACCTGCGTGACCAGGGAGTGGTGGAAATAAACGGACGCGACGTCAACATCCTGAACATGGACGAGCTTAAGCAACTGATCATGGGCTGCCATCGCAATCTCCGCTGACACCTGTTGACTGGAGAACCTTCATGCGTGCCATGGTTCTGGCTGGCGCTGTTGCGCACAGGTCAGTTCAACGGCGCAATAGTGCTCATTCCCTGACACGCGACCTGACCACCAAAATACTGCCCGCCACAGAGTACAGCGCTCGCTCTGTGTTGCTACCGATCAACCGGTCGAGCCCCACCCGATGCGCAGTGCCCATCACCACTACATCGGCCAGGTATTGCTCGACAAACTCACTGATCACCGGCACCGGCAGTCCCATGACGAAATGCCGTCGCTCCGGTGGCACCCCGTAGCGCTCCGCCAGTGCAACAAACGCCTGGTGCAAGGATTGACGCAGCTCTTCGCTGAGATCCACGCCCCAACCGCCCCCGGCCAATGGCGCGTCGCTGTTGAAAGCGGGCGATAAATCATAGGCGTAAAGCAGGTGTAACGGCGCATCGCATTGCAGAGCCAGGGCGTTGGCGGTTTGAATGATGGTGTCGTTCAATCCGCTGATTTGTGTCGACGGATCGAACGGATCCACTGCTGCCACGATTCGGTGCGGCAAGCTGTACCGGACATGGTTGACCAGATGCACGGGGATCGGGCATTCACGCAATAAGTGACAATCAAGCGGGGTGATGAACACCCGCTTGAGCACAGGTTCAAAGGTCACATCCTTGATCAACAGGTCGGGCTTGAGATCTCCGACCGTCTTCAAAATATCCAGCAGCGGATGGGTGGTGAAGACGGCTTTGACCGTCACGTCCAGCCCCAGGTCGCTGAGTCGATCGAGCTCTTCGGCCTCCCAGCGGCGGTAGTGACGCAAGTACCGCTGTTGCTCTGCGTCGTCGACTTTTTCTTGCCATAAATGAACCACCGGCGCCGGTTCGACAAAGGCCCGCACATCCAGTACGGCCCCGGCTGCCTTAGCCAATGCGACGGCACGCAACTGGGCGGGAGACTGATGCAGGGTTTGGTCAGAGATCAGCAGAAAACGTAGATATTGACCCATCACACACCTCCGTTCGACTCCGGTCATACAGTGCCAGCATGCTTTCAAGACTGCGCTCTATCACCTCGTGCGGTTTGATTTACATCAAGCACACGCAAACCAGTGCCGCCGGCACAGCTGTCTGATCCAGATCAGATTCAAGCATCGACAGCGGTGCAGAAAAGGATTCAAACGCGGTTCTTTTGCCGCATGCCAACCTTTCAAACCGCACAGGAGGAACACCCCATGCTTACCGTCAAAGACCACAATGATCGGGCCGCGGCACCCTCCGCCGCGGTCGACGGCCAATACTGGATCGAAGCGCTCAGGGACGGGCGATACCTGCTGATTCGGCCACTGGCGGAGAAGGATCGCGACCGTGAATACGCATTCATCAAACGGCTGTCTCCCGAGTCCCGCCACATGCGTTTTCTCGCGCAGATCAACGAACCCGGTGCTGCGATGCTCAATCAGTTGATGGACACGGATCATAACCAGCGTGTGGCCTACATCGCTTTGGTCCATGACAACGGGCATCTGGTCGAGATCGGCATCAGCCGTTACGCGGCCACTCGCGAGCATGAGTGTGAGTGTGAATGTGAATGTGCCGTAACGGTCGCCGATGAATGGCAGTACCTGGGTCTGGGCACATTGCTGATGGAACATCTGATCAAGGCGGCCCGCAAAAACGGCTTTCGCCAGATGTATTCGGTGGACGCCTCCAGCAATACCCCAATGCGCGACCTGGTCAAGGCGCTCGGATTCGAGACGCACAATGATCCCGACGACAGCCGTCAGGTGATTCATCGTCTTTACCTGTAGAAAATCGCCCCCGCGATGTTCCGGCCAACGGCTCATCGAGGGGCGATCAATCCCTCAGGATTGCAGTATTCTTCCTGGCTTGATCGCCAGCACACTGCACGGCGCCCGATGCAGGAGTTGCTCGGCCGTGGTTCCGAGTAATTTGCTCAAGCCCTTGTGCTGCACCGTGCCCATGACAATGACATCGCTGCGGTACTCGAAGACAAACTCACAAATACTCGGCACGGGTGCCCCCTCTATGAAGTGACGACGCTCCGGTGACACGCCGTGGCGTTCAGCGATGGCCGCAAATGCTTCACGCTGAACCGCTCCCAACATTTCATAAGTTCCGGTGTCCAACGGCAATGCGGCAAAGCCCATGTCCTGGACGTATACAGCCGTCCAGTCATACACATGCAGCAACTCAAGACTGGCATCACAGACCGCGGCCAGTTTCGCCGCAGCGTCGATAATCTGGTCGTTGAACACACGGTCCTGATCCTCATCGCGCAACACATCAATGATGGCCAGTACGTTGCGTGGTCGGGCATTCAGCGGAGTAGTCACCAGATGCACCGGCACAGGACAATCGCGCAGCAGCTGCCAATCCAGCGGTGTAAAAAACACGCGCTTGAGCGCCGATTCTTCCTGGGCGTCCTTGATGATCAGCATCAGCGGCATCTCATTGATGAAGTTCAGAATCTCCTCATAAGGATGCTGTACCCATACCACTTCGCTGGTGACCTCGACGCCGTGCTTGCTCATCAGTCCGGCCTGCTCCACGAGCCATTGGCGATGGGTTTGCAGATAGCCGTCCCGAGCTAGACTGAATTGTTCCGGGGCGAACAGCCCGGCCACCGCCAGGGCCTGTGAATAGTCGAACGCAACGATGTGTAACGGCAATTGCATCACAAGCGCAAGCGCGGCAGCCCGGTCGAATGCCGGTGTCCGAGTCATGGCTGAAGGAGCAATCAAGAGTAAACGCTGAGATTGCGACATAGGGCACCTCGGCACACGGCCATTTCAATCCAGGAGTAGAACCACAGATTGATTGCTCCTTGTTCCGACCACTTGATTTTTATCAGTTGCGCACGCGATATCCTTCAGAGCAGCCCCATCCCCGCCCACAACGCCAGGGTCAGCAACACCTGGCCCGGGATCACGTAAGCGGCGAAGCGTCGCCCGCCGCTTACCCACGCCACCACGCATTTGCTGACGGAGTTGCTGCTGATCGCAATCAGCACAGGCCCGACAATGGCATCGAAGGGCAACTGACCGGACTTGGCCAGCGTGGCAATCGACGCCGTGGAAGCATGCGCATCAGCAAAACCGCTGAATGTGGCCGTCAACATCACCCCCAGCTGGCCGAAATGGCTGAGCATCACAGACGAAACAAAGGTAATGCCGGTCATGGTCAATGTGACGATCAGGGCCAACTTGAGGTTGAACGCCCCACCGACTTTGATCGGCTGGTTGGCCTCGGTCGCTGACTTGGGAAACATCAGGCATACCCCATACAACGTCGTGGCGGCCGCTCCGGACATCAATGGCCCCCACATATGGCTCAGTAAACCGGGGTCGACCGCCCCCAGAATCAAGCCGACCTGCGTAACGGTGGCCATATTGGACAGGATCGCTGCCGCACTCAGGACCTTGATATTGTCGGGCTGCCGGGCGACGAGATGGCCCATGGCAGCGATCGTCACGGTGCTGGAAGCGAAACCGGAGGCAATCGCGCTGATCGCATATCCGTACCGCGTCCCCAGGGTCCGAACGGCAATATGTCCAATCGCCCCCACCGCCATCAGCAATACGGTCAGGCTGCAAATGGTGCGTAGATTGATGGCAACGTAGGGACCGATAAAGCGGTCCGGTGCCAAGGGCAGCACGACAAGAGCAACCGTCAGGAGGATAAGGCCGTCGCCTAATTCCGCATCAGTCAATTGGCTGCGGGCAAAGTGGTGCAGCTTCTCTCGATAAGTCAGTAGCCCTGCCATCACCACGCCGATAGCAATCGCTAGCTCAGGGTTCATGCCACACAACGCCCCCAATACCAGCACCGTAAATAATGCTACTTCACTGGTCACCCCGGGGTCGTCGCTCAGGCTTCGCCAATAAGCCACAGTGACGAGCAATCCCAGAGCGATGACCACGATGCCCACCAGCAAACCGCCACCGACCTGCATCGCCACATAACCCAGCAACACCGTAATGGCGAACGTCCGTAAACCGGCACAAGCGCGGGTCTCGCCCTGATCCTTATGCCGTTCGCGTTCAAGACCGATGAGCATGCCAATCCCCAGCGCTGCGGCTGCTCCTGTCAGCCCAATGGCTCCGTTCATTGGATCTTCATCTGCTTGAACTGCGCCCCGCACTGGTCCACGTTGTTACTCCATGCGGTCGGCGCAAACCCGTTTGCCATTGGGATAAGCCATTTGACAGCCAGACATCCGTCTTGTGTCGTCTGCCAGGCGAGCACCAACTGGCCAGACATGGGGCGCCTCGATACGTGCCTTGAGCAGGCCAACAAACGCCTGTGCTTCTCCCAAGCTGTTGAAGTTCACTTTCAAGGCATCCATGCACACGACCCAGCAATGGCTTGCCGGCTTCTCCGTGATATCAATGATCATAGATACCTCCGTACTGCTTCGAGTAAGCGCGGACATCCTCAAGGGGTGATTGCGACCTTCATCACACCGTCCCGTTGGTGGGCAAACAATTCATAGGCCGCTTCAATATCATCGAGTTTGAAGCGGTGGGTCACCAGTGGCGACAGGTCCACACCACCACTGTGCACTACGGCCATCAAGCGGCGCATGCGCTCTTTCCCCCCCGGGCACAGGGTGGTGACAATGCTGTAGTCGCCCAATCCTGCGGCAAAGGCATCCTGGGGAATGCGAAGATCGCTGGAGTAAACGCCAAGGCTGGATAGTCGACCACCCGGGCGTAGCACGCGTAACGCGGATTCGAAAGTTCCCTGGGTACCCAATGCCTCGATGGACACATCAACACCACGGCCATCGGTCAGCGCCATGATCTGCTCGACCACATTGCCGTCCTTGAAGTTGACGACATGGGTCGCACCCAACCGTCGCGCGACGCTCATCCGCTCGGCCACGGCATCCACGCCAATGATTGTCGTCGCGCCTTTGAGCCGTGCTCCCGCCACCGCGCACAGGCCGATGGGACCCAGGGCAAACACGGCAACGGTATCGCCGATATTCACCTCGCCCCGCTCTGCACCGGAAAACCCGGTGGACATGATGTCCGGACACATCAATACCTGCTCGTCGCTGAGTCCGTCGGGAATCGGGCATAAATTGGCAAGTGCGTCCGGTACCAGCACGTACTCGGCCTGGCAACCGTCAATGCTGTTGCCGAACTTCCAGCCGCCGGTAGCACGAAAGCCATGGCGGGTATCTGGCCCATCCTGGGAACCGCAGCCGCACAGGCAAGCGTAACTTTGTCCGCTGGGCGTGATGGCGCCGGCAATAACCCGCTGCCCTTCGAAAAAACCGCGCACCTGCGACCCCAGTCGCTCAATGACGCCCACTGGCTCGTGGCCCACGGTCAGCCCTTTGGCCACTGGATATTCACCGCGCAGGATGTGCACGTCGGTGCCGCAAATGGTCGTGGTGGTGATACGGATCAATGCATCCAGCGGTCCGACTTCAGGGACGGGTTTGTCTTCCAGCACGATCCGGTTCTTTTCAACGAAAACAGCCGCTCTCATGGTTGCCACGGTGATCCCTTCTTTAAGTGCGTAAGCCAAAGTTCAGCACGAGCCCAAAGACTGCACCGGGGAGCCAGGCGAAAGATTGATAATGGTCAACAATTTCGTCACTGGACAAAGCCCGGACAACCGCACGTCGGGCAACACCATCCATTCCCTTCCCTTTGACAAAGATCAAACCCGGCGCCCTAATCAGCGGCAGGCTAAGAGCAAGGCTTTACTGCCCAATAACGCCGCAGCATTGGGGCAATGCGATTGCGCGATTACCTACCGGAGATCCGTCATGTCTGATCAATTACGCTTCATGCTGGTCGTCTCGCCGCTGATGGAAAACAGCCCCGCCTTCGACCGGGCCGCTGCTTTGGCCAAGGCTTCAGGTGCTGCCCTGCACATCGTGGCGTTCGACTATCTTGAAGGGCTGGCGACTGCCGGAATGGTCAACGAACAGGCGCTGGAACAGATGCGACGGGGCTATGTCGAGCGCCATCGTCAGTGGCTGGAAGACCAGGCCCGCCCCTTGCGCAAGATCGGTGTGCATGTCACCACGGAAGTCATCTGGGTCGAAAGGCCCTTGCAGGAAATCCTCATTCATCTCAAAGAACAGCCGATGGCCGTACTGATCAAGGCGTTGGAACACGAATCGCTGCTGTCACGCCTGATGTTTACGCCACTGGATATCCACCTGCTACGTGAATGCCCGGTGCCCCTGCATTTTGTCAGTCATTTACACAACGCTTTGCCGCGCAAGATCGTCGCCGCCGTTGACCCTTTTCATTCTGATGACCAATACGAAGGCTTCAACGACAGAATTCTGCGTGAGGCCTCCAAACTGGCGAGCACCTGTAACGCAAAACTGGACGTGATCTACGCCCATGACCTTTCCAGTATCAGTGCGGACGAATTCGGTTTCAGTAATGGCTCGGCGTTTTTCTCCTCGGGAAAAGCCAAGACATTATTCGATGCGCAGACTGATGCGTTTCGCGACCTTTCTGAACGCAATGGCATCCCGCCGGAACACCAGCACATGATCATGGGCAATCCGGCCAAGGTGCTTTCCAGCTACGCGGGGGCCTATGACACCGATGTGATTGTCATGGGGCGCGTTGGACACCGCGGCATGGAGCGGTTGGTTGGCAGTACGGTGGAACATCTGCTGTACAAGTTACCCTGCAGCGTGTGGGTGGTTTCCCCAGAAAAAATCTGAACGATGGATAAAGCGCGTTTCAACAAAACAGGTAACGGGAGAATGAGGAGTGAACGCTCAATTGACCAAAGCTACCCATCGGTTTCTTGTGTGCCTGCTGGCATTCGTGCCAGCGATCGCCGGCGCCGAGACCCTTGAACGGATACGAAACAATCAGTCAGTCGTTCTGGGGTATGTGCCTGACTTCGCCCCTTTCAGTATCCAGCAGGGTGACAAAGCCAACGGTTATGCGATTGATCTCTGCTTGAACATCGTCAACACAATAAAGACCGAGCTGAACCTGCCTTCATTGCAAGTGCGCTACCAACCCGTTCAATTGGGCGAAGAAACCAGCGCCGTCAGTACGGGAAAAATCGACATTCTCTGCACACCGACGCCAGCAACGCTGGAACGCCGTAAAACAGTCAGCTACTCGATTCCTGTCTACACTGCCGGCTTATCAGCCGTTGTCAGCAAAAATGCGCCCAACGCGTTGCTCAGGGTTCTCAAAGGTGAAGTATCTAAAACCGGCCCGACCTGGCGCACAGACATCAACCGCGCACTGGCCAACATGACCTATGCCACGATCGCTGGCGGGGTAACCGAGCAGTGGATCAATCAACAAATGCGGTCCTTGGGCGTGGTCGCTACACTCGTCACGGTGGCAGACGCCAGCGCGGGTCTCAAGCGTGTTGCCGATGGCAAGGCGGATGTTTTCTTTGCCGAACGCACGATGCTCACGCATGACCTGGCCGACAAATATTCCAACGAAAAAATTGTACTGCTCGATCGAATATTTGAGTATTCAGCGACCTCGCTGATGGTTGATCGAGACGATGAAAACTTCCGCTTGCTCGTCGATACCGCGCTCAGCGAGATGTATCGCTCGGGTGAGGTTGAGCACGCATACGACAAACATTTAGGGGGTACCAGCGACACATCCCGGATGCTGTTCAAGCTCTATGCCCTGCCTTGAAAGCGGCAACCAGCATTTCTGTATGCGTTGAAAAGAGTCTCAGCGCATATCGACAGATGAATCGCTTGCTGCCCTTCGCAACAAGCGGCAATTGGCCGTTTTCAGTCTGTCGCAACAGGTAGAAAACGGCCATTTCCGGTCGCTCGTGACTGATCACAGTCGACCCGGTGCAGGCAGGCGGCCAGCGTGGAATGAATCTGTTCCCTTTCTCGCGGATGGGGATCCATGCTGAGTCGAAGCAGATCCGGCTCATCACCCACCGTGAGAACCAAATCTTTACTTGTGAGTAAAGTCGAGCTACCGAGCAGCAAGCCGCCTGTACAGTGACAGCACAGAACAAGGCAATTACAATTTGATTAACATCCAGCGACTTAAGCGATTGAATACCCCATGGAAAGCAAGACTGCGCGCCTCACTGTACTCATTGACCCCATCAAGAAAAAAGCTTTCGAGGAACTCTGTGCAGCACAAGACCTGACGCCTTCACAGGTGGTCCGTCAACTGATTCGTGACTACCTGGATACTCACGGTGCCAGCTATTCGACCAAGAGTAAGCATGCCACCAACACCAAGTCATAATCCAACACGGACAGTTAGCCTCTAGAGAGTCGACGTACCCTCTACGTGACTGACCGCGTTGGCCAGTGCGATGTTGAAATCGGCGTGGTAATGCTCCGGGCCGATTTCTTGCAGGATCCCCACCCTATCGAGTTTGCCGAGCACCTTTGTGTTCGCTTCGCAGAGTTTCACCACGATATTCCGCTTGTGCAGCTGCTGAATAACCTCCTCCAGCACTTGCAAGCCCGTGATATCCATGAACGGTACGCGCTTCAGACGAATAATCAGCAGGCGTGGGTCGGTATGGGTCTGTGCTAACACACGCTCGAAGGTCTCAGCCGCGCCAAAGAACAATGGCCCTTCAATCGTATAAATCAGTATCCCTGGCGGCAGGCGAGCATGCCCGTTGGCCCTCAGCTCTTCTTCAAGTTCGTGTTCGACTATCTGCTGCACCTCCACAGATGAGGCCATGCGGCGCATAAAGTGCAGCATCGCGAGAATGACGCCGATATTCACGGCGATCACCAAGTCACTGAACACGGTGAGGCTGCAGGTGATGAGCAGGATGGATACATCTGCGCGTGGGGCTCGCTGGACCATGCGCTTGAAGTGTTTCAACTCGCTCATGTTGTACGCGACCACGAAAAGAATGGCGGCCAGGGCGCACAGTGGGATGTTTGAGGCTAGAGGTGCCAGGAACAGAATAATAAGCACCAAGGTGACCGCGTGCGTAATGCCGGCCAGTGGGCTCGTGCCGCCGTTACGGATATTGGTTGCAGTACGGGCAATGGCTCCGGTAGCTGCGAAGCCGCCAAACAATGGCGTGACCAGGTTGGCCACCCCCTGACCGATCAGTTCCTGATTGGAATTATGCTTAGTGCCCGCCATACCATCGGCCACCATTGCGGACAGCAGCGATTCGATTGCTCCAAGCATGGCGATAGTGAACGCCGGACCAATCAAATCGATGACGCGGGACAACGTGATTTCAGGCAGGCTAAACGCGGGAAGACCTTGAGGTATGCCACCAAATGCGCTGCCAATCGTGGCGACTCCCTCGAAATGAAAGGTTGTCTGTATCGCTGTAGCGACCGCCATTGCGACTAGCGGGCCAGGCACCCGTTTGAGACCGGGAATTTTGGAAGCGGTGATTACCAGGAAAAGACTGAGCGCAGCCAGCAGGGTGGTGGCCATATGAAGATCCGGGAGTGCCTGTAGCAAATGCCAGAGCTTTTCATGGAAGTGCTCTCCACTGATCGTCGGTAAACCGAAAAAGTCTTTCCACTGCCCGACCCAGATGATCACGCCGATGCCCGCGGTGAATCCGACGATCACTGGATCGGGGATAAACTTGATGATTGCACCGAGCCGGGAAATACCCAGCAAAAACAACATGGCCCCCGCCATCATCGTGGCGATTTGCAGGCCGTCAACGCCATGCTTGGCCGTGACTCCCGCCAGAATCACGATGAACGCACCTGTCGGCCCGGCAATCTGCAGGCGGCTTCCCCCAAAGAGTGAAACCAGCAGGCCGCCGATGATTGCGGTGTAGATGCCTTGCTCTGGCTTGACGCCAGACGCAATGGCAAACGCCATTGCCAGGGGGAGTGCCACTACCCCTACGATCACGCCAGACACCATATTGCGAAGCCAGTGTCCTCGCCCCAACAACCCCGCCTTCCATGCCTCGCCTATCGCAATCATGGCTAGCTCCTCAGTGGATGCATGTGCATAATATTAACATGCAGTGTTAATTGAAATACCCTAGACCCACTGCGTCGTGCGGCTGGAAATGTTTATAGCGAAGACTCGCATGAGGCTGAACGGGCGCGCACTGCAAATAGAAAATTCGAGAGCGCGTGTAGCGTGGTGACTGACATGAATCGTAAAGCTGTGAAAAGCAAACATGCCGAAGGCGTGACCTTTGACACCCATGTGATCGCAAACCCGACCAACCCCAAAGAGTGGATTGTGTTCTTCAAGAAGGACGCCGGCAGAAGTTATTTCTTGGTTGATGACAACGAGGAGGTCGAGTCTTTCGGGCATCTGGATGACTTGATCGCCGAACTTCGAGACTTGGGACTCAAGACCGCTGAAATCCATTTTTAACCCTCGGGTTACGCCCTGGAGACATGATCATGTCAGTGAAGGTCGAGCTTCTATCCAGTCAAAGCAAAGCTCTTAGGTCTGTATGGCTTGGCATCCGACGAGTGCAGTTTCGGCATGAAAAAAGTGCTCAGGACCATGCAACCAGGCTCAAGGAGAGAATCGGGGCTCCGCATGTTTTCCCTCGACGTTGTGAGCCAGCGAAAATTCATAGCTTATAGAGACAGGCAAGGTCGAACCCCACCTGGCATGTCTATCTGCTTGTTGTACAAAGGATCTGGTTGAACTCGCGACCTTCGGTAAAAAGGCCGAGCAGCCCAATCGCCAGTCTTGAAATCTGTAACAGATAGGCGTGTTACTACAAAGGGGTGACTGTTTTTGGCCGGTTGATGCCTGATATGACAGGCAGCTTTGGGTTGTGGATTCAACCGGTCGACGCAACAGAAATCGACCAAGTGCGAACACACGGATTCCGTCCATTAGCGCGAATCGACGAACTACTCCGTAACAACCGCGGTACCTAACGACTTTCGTAGATAGGTTGCCGATGCAGGACACAAATGCTTGAACTGGAGGGTTTGACTGATAGCGACCGGCGCTTCACCCCTATCGAAAATTTCATACCCGTTGGCTGTAAAAAGTCCAGTCGCGCTTTGAGTTAACAAATGCAACCGAAGCACACCTTGGAAGGCAGCATATCGCTCCAGCTCTGACAGCACTGCTTTGCCAAGCCCTTTCCCGCGATGCGAATCACTAACGACTAGTGAGCGAAGCAGCATGTCTTGATCACAACCCTCCAGTCCTCCGTACGCGATCCATTTTCCGTCCATCTCAAAACGGAAAAACTGCCTACCCGGTTCGCTTAAATCATCAAAGGGCAATGCGGCTTGACTCAGAGCCTCACGGAGTTGACTCAATCCGCTCGCCTCGATTTTAAACATCTGCATCATCAGTCCTTCTATTAGCTCCCAAAGCACTCAACGCTAGCAGACTTAGCCGTTGTGGCCTTGTCGCCGGTCGACGCGGTATTGGTCCCTTTGGGTCGATTTCTGTTAGTCATGACAGGCAGAAAACGGCTGTTTGCCGCCCTTCATGACAGGCAGAAAACGGCCAGAAGGAGACATTCGTTTGCGTCGGGATGCCCCCTATTCAGTCGTCAGGCATTAAGCACTGTTGAGATGGTCGCGTATGAACTCGATGAACCGCCGGGGCTTCGCAGGAAGCAGCCGTGTTTCGGTCAGTGCGTAGACCGAGATGCGAGTGCAACTACGACGAGATGTGCCACATCCTCGAAGGCACCGTGCGCCTGACCGATGCGGACGGCGTGGCGAAGACCTTCGGGCCGGGGGGATTCGTTCGTGGTGGCGGCGGGGTTCAAGGGAACCCGGGAAAACATCACGCGGGGGCGCAAGGTGTATTTCATTCGCGGATGCGTTCGGCCCTGGCAAGCCGGGACGATGCGTCGTGCGAGCAATCAGGCCTGCGCCTCGCCTGGGAACGCCGGCAGCCCGTACGTCAACGCAAGTTCCAAGGCCGGTTACAAGGGGTATAACTATCAGAACAAAAGGCGGGTCACCCGGAACAGGCCCTCCAAAGGCAGCGCCCGGGCCAGGCGCCCCAAGCCTGATCGGCGCCTGCGGCGCGGAGCGATGTGATGAGTTCCAGAACATGGCGATGGGCTCGCAAGAGCCTTCTTGTTGGCTGCATAGAGCTGGCCTTGCTGGTCGCTCCACTGTGCGCCAGTGCCATGTTCAAGTGCCAGGCCAGGGACGGAGCCATCAGCTACACCAGCCAAGCCATCGCCAGCGCCCGCTGCACTCGCCTGAATGGCATGGCGGGCGCCGGTGTCGGCGCCAAGGCAATGGCCCTGCCACGGCTTGTGCGGGACGACAACCCGGACGCGGTGCGGATTCGGGTGTGGACCTTCATCCACAAGGGTATTCGTCAATATGTGAGCCGGCGCCCCGTCGGGATCTCCGCACGGGTCGATGTCCTTGAGCTCTATTACATCAAGGGCTGCTATCTGTGCATGGCGCCGAAGGATTTCAAGGTCGCCTCACTGCGCCTGGACACCCATTCCTATCGGCGGGAGATCGAAGCTGCTTCGGATCATTATGGTGTCGACAGGGCGCTGATCCGCGCGGTGATGCATGCCGAATCGGCGTTTCGCCCCAACGCCATTTCCGAAGCCGGCGCCCAGGGGCTGATGCAGTTGATGCCCGCCACCGCCGAGCGCTTCGCCGTGGACAATCCGTTCGACGCACGACAGAACATTCGTGGCGGCGTGCGCTACCTGGCCTGGCTGCTCAAGCGCTTCAACGGCAACCAGGTGCTGGCGTTGGCAGGTTACAACGCCGGCGAAGCGTCCGTGGTCGAGTACAACGGGGTGCCTCCCTACGCCGAGACGCAATCCTACGTCACCCTCGTGCAGTCCTTGACCGAACGCTATCGCAACGATCGCGAGTACCGTAGGGCGCATAACCCGCAATAGGTCATACGGCGGGCGGGGAATGGCTCAACCGAACTTCCACGCTCACCGGTAGCTATCTTCGCGCGATGAGGCTGTCGCATGGGCCGCGCGGATCGCGAGGGCCTGTCGCTGCAACCAAGAGCTGCGCGTCTTTGGGTTTGACCCGGAGTCTTGAGAGTGGTCGTGTAGCTGTGCGTCTTTGCTTGCACACTGCAATGTCTACGATTTTACAGCAGGAGCGCGTCCGAAGATTGATCTAGGCTTGAATGACATCCTGCGGGAGAAACACCATGTCCCTCGCTCTCGGAAATCTGTCCGTTCTTGCCATGGGTGCCTTCTTTTGCACAGTCGCATGCAGTGCAGACTCCATCGCCCCACCGGCGATACTGCCATTGCAATCCGAAACGGCGCCAATACTCACCGCCTATCCGCCACTTGCCGAGCCGCTCGCTCGCGGCGTTGTGATTATCCAGTATCGAACCGAGCACGCCAGGATCATGCCGGTGTTTGGTAAAGAGGCTGTAGAAGTATCACCCCGCCTCGGCCACCTTCACGTGACCGTCGACAACTGGAGCGGCACATGGGCACACACCAGTGAAGACCCGATTATCCTGGTCGGACTCAAGCCCGGCAGTCACAAGCTTCTTCTGGAAGTGGCCGACCCGAATCACAGGATCCTCACCAGCACGACAGTGAGTTTCAGCGTTCCGGAAAAGAAATCAACCGACGCCCCTCACACTGACGATGGCCAAGGAGTAAAGCCATGACAATACCCTGGTTCTCCCTTGGATGACCGGAATGGGATACCTTGGCGACCCCGTTCCTCATTGCTCAGGGAGAGCAGCATGTCTGTGAAAATCGAACGTTCGGAAAATGTGACTGAAGCAGAGCGGCTGGCAATCCTGACACCGTTGCTGGCCCACAACCTGGCCAACGGTGGTGACGACGCCCATGAAACTTTCGCCCTGTTGCTTCGGGCCCCTGACAGTAACGAAGTCATTGGCGGGCTGTACGGGAAGATCTCTTATCGATGGCTGCTCATCGATCTGGTCAGCGTCCCCGAGTCGATGCGCGGCCAAGGCATCGGAGAACAGTTGATGCGCAAGGCCGAAGAAGTTGCGCGGGAGAAGCAGTGCGTTGGCATCTGGCTGGAGACTTTCAGTTTCCAGGCGCCCGGGTTTTATCGAAAACTTGGTTACGTTGAATTCGGGCGTTTGGCGGATTATCCGCCGGGGCATATGCGGTTTTATTATCAGAAGAGGTTGGGCTGATGGTGGGGCGGATTTTGGGGTGATAGCTGCGCTTTGTAGTGGGTAGCTATCGGCCACGAGCCGACACTCGGTCAGCTCAACTTTTAGCCACTTGGTCGAATCTTCAACGCATCGATTTTTTGGCTTTGAAGAAAACAGGGGGCAGTTTTTTACCTGCCCCCCAAGTTGCCTAACCTCGCAGGAAAGCGAGCAAATCGGCATTGATTGTATCGGCGTTCGTCGTAGGCATTCCGTGCGGGAAGCCCGAATAGGTTTTCAGCGTGCTGTTTTGCAATAGCTTGGCCGACAACAGTCCAGAATCTTCATAAGGCACGATCTGGTCATCATCCCCATGCATCACCAGCACGGGGATCGTGATGCTTTTTAGATCTTCGGTAAAGTCGGTCTGGGAAAAGGCCACGATCCCGTCATAGTGTGCCTTTGCGCAGCCCATCATGCCTTGTCGCCACCAGTTCCGGATGATGCCCTCGGACGGTTTTGCACCAGGGCGGTTATAACCGTAGAAAGGTCCAGCTGGAACGTCATGGTAGAACTGTGCGCGGTTGGCCTTCAGCTGTGCCTGCAAGTCATCGAAAACCGACTTTGGCAAACCGCCTGGATTGCTCGGCGTCTGAACCATCAAGGGTGGCACGGCGCTGATGATGGCGGCCTTCGACACTCGATCTTCGCCGTGGCGCGCAATGTAATGGATGACTTCACCACCGCCGGTGGAGTGCCCCACATGAGCTGCACCTTGCACCCCAAGATGGTTGACCACGGCCGCGACGTCATCGGCATAGTGATCCATGTCATGCCCGTCCCAGACCTGACTGGATCGCCCGTGGCCACGCCGGTCGTGTGCAATGACCCGGTAGCCGTTCGCCAGGAAAAACAGCATCTGCGCATCCCAGTCGTCCGCACTGAGTGGCCATCCGTGATGAAAGAAGATCACCTGGGCATCGCGTGGACCCCAGTCTTTGTAAAATATCTCAACACCGTCCTGCGTAGTGACATAACCCATGTTCACATCTCCCGAATGAAATGGAGGGCATGACCAATCGTGTTCTGATCTTGACCCTTGCTGAGCCTCGCCCTTGGTGAATAACGTGCAGTCCATCCAATAGGCGGTTCCCAGGGAATGGTCCTGGTCTGGTTTTCCCTACCCCTGAATTCCATGGCGTCTCAGCAACGCATCACCTCTGCGCCACTTGGCCGCCAAATCACTTTAGGTTTAAAGTCAACTTTAAGGTCAATGGCTTTTTGGGGGGGAATATGAGAATAGGCGAACTGGCGAAAATCAGTGGGCTGGCGCCTTCACGCATCCGCTTTTACGAAGCGAGCGGCCTGATCAAATCTGTCGCGCGCAAAGCCAATGGGTATCGCGACTATGCACCTGACACGGAATGGGTTCTGGAGATCATCACGGGCGCACAGGCCGCGGGTTTTTCATTGGACGAAATCCGACAATTACTGCCGATGAATGCGAACGGCTGGAAGCATGAAGAGCTGCTCAGCGGGCTCAAGCGCAAGGTCGAGGAAATCGAAATCCTCCAGCAACGGCTGGCCCGGAACAAAGCGCAACTGCTGCTGGTGATCGATGGCGTTGAAAGCAAGCCCGAAGGCATGGGTTGCGTGGATAACACCCAGTTGTTATTGCATCGTCTGCGCGAGGAAGGTGCGGCGACAGCACCGCGTGGCCGCGATATCGCGTCGTCCAAGTGAAGCGTGGCCTGTCAGGCTAGTGAAACCTGACAGGTTTTTTGCCGGATCGTTGAATCAATGCGCGTTAGCCAGTGCCGCTAACGGCTTCGGCGCGTAGAGCGCACTTTGGAACGCTGGCACGTATTCGTACTTCATCATTTTCCCCAGCTTCAAGGAGCGGATGTAGTTCGACAGGCTGCCGTCGCCCAGCGTGAGGGTTGCCGAATCCTCGTTCCTGCTGGAGCCGTGGCTGAGCTGGCGGGAAACGGCATACCCATAGGCCAGTTGGCCTTGATGATCGAGATTGGTGAAACTGCTGGTGACAATATCGACGTCACTGGACAGGTCGTCGAGCTTCTTCGCTTTGAAAGACACGTCCACTTTGCCGGTCTGGCTATCAGTAATGTCATAGACCACCGATTGGGCATCCTCTTTTCGATCAATGCCCGTCAGCCATTTCGGCAGGTTGTAACCGACGACACCGCGAACCCTCGCCAGCTCGGTATTGACCGGCAGCTTGAGCACATAACCCCAGAAATCTCCAGACATCGACTGGCCAATCAGCGTGAACGGACCCAGATTGGCTTTGCCAGGTTTGTTGGTGATGATCGATACAGCGACTTCGTTATAAGCGTCGTTATCGCAGTGCTCATAGGTGTACGCGGTAAATGCGATCAAGCCTCGGCCTGGCCAGATCTGCAGAGGTTGGACGGTTGCCAGTATCTCGGGTGGCATGAGTTCCCGGAGCTTTTCCAGATCCGCCGTATAAACCGCCGTCACGCGGCTGTTCTCGTAGTAAAAGTTTGGCGAGTACGATTCAAAGCCAATGTCGACCTTGTTCTTTTCCAATCCTTTGAACCAGCCTAAATCAACGCCCGGTACTTCTGCCGCAATCACCGACAAAGGCGGGTTGGAGCGAAAGCGGTCGTACAAGCCGCCCTTGACGACAGGCACCTGGTGACCTGCGATATCGATCATGGTGGTGTCGGTCTGGCTGGGCATTTCAGGCATCCCCGCCAACGCATGGTTGGCAACAGTGTTGAAAAGCAATCCTGTTAAAACGGCGCTTGCGAGTTTCAATCTTTCTCTCTCCCGGTGATTGCATCTGCTTGATGGATTTAAGGCCTGCCGAAAGAAACCTTAACGTTAAACTTAACTTTAATGTCAAGCGTCAGGGAGACAGATTTTTTGGTTCGCTCGCTGCCGTGTTTTCAGCGTGTCATCGACAAAGGCTTAGCGAGTTACAGTGTCGGCGGAGAGCAAGGCCAATACGGCTTCAGCCACGGCCTTGGGCGACTGAGGGTTTTGGCCCGTCACGAGCCTTCCATCGGTAATGGCAAATGGCGTGAAGGGCAGCCAGGCCTTGCGGTAACGCGCACCCTGGCTCACCAGCCGGTCCTCCAGGAAGAAAGGCACCTGACTCTTCATGCCTGAAAACAGCTCTTCGCGATCAGAGAATCCGGTGATGTTTCTGCCGTTGATGATCAACTGGCCTTGCTCGTCCTTAAGATCCAGTAGTCCCGCTACGCCATGGCAGACGGCAGAGACGATGCCGCCCTGGTTGTAGATTTTTTCGGCGACCCGACGCAGGTCCGGGTTTGCGGGGAAGTCCCACATGACACCGTGCCCCCCCGTGAAATAGATGACGCTGAATCGAGACGGGTCGATATCGGCAACCGGAATCGTGTTTTTCAGTCGAGCGAGAAAGGCCGGCGACTGCAAATGCTCACGGGCTGCCTTGTCCATATAGAGCCAACCGAGGCTGCGTTCGTCCAAAGGAACAGCTCCACCCTTGGGGCTGGCAAAAACCGTCGTGTAGCCTGCCGCTTCCACAACATCGGTGAAATGCGTCAGCTCGGTCAGCCACAGCCCCGTGGTATCGGTTCGTGAGGGATAGCTGGCGTGATTGGTCATGATCACCAGTATCTGGCGGTCCTTTGCAATAGCAATGGAAGCGTTCGGCTCAGCATTTGAAAAGGTCATGAAAGCACCGCCTATCAATACCAACGCACAAGAAAGAAAGGTCTTAAACATCATCCGGGTTCCAACAGTCATGCATGTCCGCGCATGCTCACCTTAAACCTTACTTTAAGGTCAACCCCTGCACCTCTGAAAGTTTCCTGCCGGCGCTGGCACACTTCTGCTTGACTCTAAACCTGACTTTAACGTTAGCGTCTGACGCTGATTGGGCAAGGCAATGACGCACTTCATCAATCCTGTCAGGAGCAATGCATGAGTCAGCAAGACAACCCTGTGACGCAGATGAAATGGATGATCTATGGCGCCTACGGTTATACCGGCGAGTTGATCGCTCGCGAAGCCGTCAAGCGCGGACTCAGGCCGGCTTTGGCGGGACGAAGCCGCGACAGGATCGAAGCCCTGGCCCGGGAGCTGGGTCTTGAAGCCCGTGTTTTCGGACTGGATGACGAGGCGCGATTGCTCGCCCAGATCAAGGGCCATGGTCTGGTTCTGCATTGCGCAGGACCGTTTTCGGCGACCGCCGCCCCGATGATGGACGCTTGCTTGCGTGCCAATGCGCACTACCTGGATATCACCGGCGAAATTGCCGTTTTCGAACATGCCCAGTCCCTGCAAGAACGTGCGCAAACGGCGGGCGTAGTCATTTGCCCTGGCGTCGGCTTCGACGTGATCCCCACTGACTGTGTCGCCGCTGCACTCAAGAGTGCGCTGCCGGATGCAACGCATCTGGCACTGGGTTTTGATTCCCGCTCCAGCTTTTCGCCTGGCACTGCCAAGACGTCAATCGAAGGCATGGCGCAAGGCGGCAAGATACGTCGCGACGGGAAAATCGTGTCTGTACCGCTGGCCTATCAGGTGCGTCGTATCGATTTCGGCGACGGCGAGAAGCTGGCGATGACCATTCCCTGGGGTGACGTTTCCACGGCCTGGCACACCACCGGCATTCCCAACATCAAGGTGTTCATACCGGGCTCTGCTGGCATGATTCGCGGCGCCAGGTTCGCCAACTTCATTCGTCCGCTGCTGGGTTTGTCGTTCGTGCAGAGGCTGCTAAAGGCACGCATCGCCAAGACGGTGATCGGCCCGGATGACGAAAAGCGTGCAGATCAAGGCACTTACGTGTGGGGCGAAGCCCGTAACGCTCGTGGAGAATGCAAAGTGGCACGCGTGCACACCGCGAACGTCTACAGCTTGACGATCTACGGTGCGTTGACCGTGGTCGATTACCTGTTGCAGGTGCGTCCGGCTGGCGGCACTTACACGCCCGCGAGGCTGCTGGGGGCCGATCTGGTGACGGACTTGCCAGGGTCGGGAGCCTTGAAGGTCGAATAGCAATTGGGAGCCAGGCACCGAAACTTCTCATGCTGATTGTCTGCGCCAAGTACTGGGTGATGTGCCGAACTGGCGTTTGAATGCGGATGAATCCGGGCTAAGGCAACAAACGGTGGCCGCAGCGGTCATACGCGTGGCTGGACACCGGGTGCGAGATACCAGAAGCATCACCTGCCGACCGCCACTACCTCTGGGAGAACCAATTGTCAGCTGTCTTTTTGCGTCAAGTCTTCCGCTTAGCGGTACTGTTCTTTTCCGTAGGTACATCATTTTCTGTTTACGCCTGCCCAAAAGGGCAGTACGAAGCCTGCGTGCTCGCTTGCTTTTGTGCTCCAGGCTCCAAAGAGGAAACGGGGGCGATCTTTGAAAGCATGAACCAAATGGCTTCCTCTGGATTACAGAGTTGGATTGTGCAATCGCGCAACACCGCGGCAACTGGCGATATTCAGACAATCCCGCTGAATATCCGAGCCCAACTCGAACCCTACTATGACATTCAAGTGCTTGATTCGGCTCGCTACAAGGTAGGCGACGATGTGGAGCTGAACGCCGCAAACACCATGCTACAGAATCCCGATGTAAGTGCAGTCACCCTTATAGACATCATCGTCTTTCGCAGTGCCGATGATGCACTTAACAATGTCGCGCTGTGGGCGCATGAATTGAAGCACGTGCAGCAGTACCTGCAATGGGGTGTTCGGGAGTTTTCTACGCGCTATACCCGTGATTACACCGCCGTCGAGGCGCCTGCTTACGAGATTCAAACCCAGGTAGCCAAAGCGCTAAGAGCCAGCGTGGTCCAGTCAGAACCTCCTCGGCATCCTTGAGTTCAAAGGTTTTAACCTGGCCAGCTATCACGGGTGAGTTACTTGAAACGACCCTGTGCAGACGTTTTCTAATGTCCGCAAAGCCAAAGAGCGGACACTCGAACACATAACTTGATCGGCTGTTTTTGTAGGACGAAGCGGTCACCCGTGCTCCGCTGCCAACAATGACCTGAACTGCGAAATGATCTCTAAAGATAACCCGGCAGCTTCGAATACTGCGCAGGTAAAGCTAACAGGGGCAGGACCTGGAGCAGTGATGATGCGGTCAGCAACCACAGCAACCTGACTGCTTCGATAAAGCGCGGCCCCGTCATAACCTACGGCATTCTGTTGTAAAAAGTCAGCGCTGTTCGAAGTATGAGGAACCGTGTCGAGAAGCCCGGCCCTCGCAAGTGCCAGCGTTCCTCCACAGATACCGGCAATTGTCGCTCCACTTGAACGACTGGTATGAAGAAAGTCCCGAATATCCGGTGCATCTGCACGCTCCCAGATCATTCCACCGATGACTGCAACAACGTCCGGCTTCCAGTCCAGGCATTGTTGCAAGCTGCTATCCACAGTTACAGCCAATCCACCCTGCGAGCGGAACTGCCCCGTAGTCGAGGCGAAAAACCTGACGTCGATCCCGTAAAACGGCGATGCGGTTCCTGCAATGAAAGCGTATTCCCAGTCCGCAAAACCGGGTGTCAGTATCAAGCCCAAGCGTGCCATCAGTCAGAATCCTCCATGAAAGCGAATAACATAAAGCGACAACAAATAGATCTCAACGGCTGCTTCGGGTTAAAAGCGAACGTCAGGATTCTCGCCAACACCGCGAATAGAGTTAACGATGAAAATTATGCGCGGCGGTTCGAATCTGGGCTTTAATGTCCGTGCTTAGAGGCAACCCCATTAATTTCGACTCCGCAGGACGGTGGATGCGCCTAACGGCGGGGTCAGGTGCTATGCACTTGTCTGATCAAGGAAGAAACGACATTGAAAATATCTTTCGGCGCCCTGTTGTTGGCTTGGCTGACGACTACCGCATTTGCTGACGAGTACCCCGTCGGTTTCCAGTCTTCCACACTGCCGGATTCGCACAATGACCGCGCACTGGAGATGGTGGTCTGGTACCCGAGTGCAACTACCGCAGCCACGCAACTGATCGCCGACACTGCGGTGTTTGTCGGTGCTTCTGCCGTTCGTAACGCGCCGCCATCTGCCGGCGAACATCCATTGGTGGTGCTATCCCACGGATACAGGGGTAACTGGAGCAACCAGACCTGGCTTGCCAGTTCCCTGGCCAAAAAGGGTTACATCGTCGCCGCAATCAATCACCCTGGCACCACGACCCATGACCGCAGCCCTCAAGCAGCTGCACAGTTATGGCAGCGGCCGGTTGATCTGCGCCGAGCCATTGACAGGGTCACGACTCAACCTGAAAAATTTGGCCTGGTCGCCAATGGCCGAATTGCAGTAGTGGGCCATTCACTCGGCGGCTGGACCGCCCTGGAGATCGCCGGTGCTCGTTTCGATCCAGACCTCTTCGCCCATGACTGCAAAGCCCACCCGCAGTTAGCCGGTTGCACCGTTTACGGACAGATAAACCCCGCAGAC
Organism: Pseudomonas sp. WT-JTC; assembly: GCF_056711565.1. Taxonomy (NCBI): domain Bacteria; kingdom Pseudomonadati; phylum Pseudomonadota; class Gammaproteobacteria; order Pseudomonadales; family Pseudomonadaceae; genus Pseudomonas; species Pseudomonas sp. WT-JTC. The sequence goes on along the minus strand of NZ_CM160042.1, from coordinate 2,704,973 downwards.
ACCTCAGAATCAAAGGCCGCGTTGGCCGCCGATTGGCGCGATAAACGCGTCACTGCCGTGGTTACACTGGACCTGGGCCTTTCACGGGGCCTGACCAACGAAAGCCTGGCCGCACTGCCTGTACCCGCTCTGGTGATCGCTGCCGGCGTACCGTCGCACGACCTTCCTGCGGAGTTGGAGTCTGCCAACCTGGCCAAACGCCTGCCTGCGGCGTCAAGCCATTACGTCGAGATCAGCGACGCAAGCCATTTCAGCTTCATGTCGATGTGCAAACCTGGTGCGCAAGCAATGCTCGAAGAAGACGTGCCAGGCGATGGCATCATTTGCCGGGATGGCGATAACGGTCGCGCTCGTGGGTTGATTCAGCAACAAGTTACATCACTGATAGCAGAGTTTCTGGCGCAATCACCTGGCTACAAAAAAGACAGTTTGTAAACTGACAGTACTGACTTGCCGCGGCTCACCGAAAACGCCGTAGGCGCCCACGCAATCTCTCGGATTGTTGGTCCGGGATGAGGGCTGGGCCGAAAGCGGCCATTCGTGACAAACAGCAATCGCCCAGAATCAGTCATTCATCAATGGCTGATTCGAAGGAGTCGAGCGACTGCATCCAGAACGACGTCCGGGGCCTCTCGATGGGGGACATGATGGCAATTTTCCAGTATCAGGTATTCCCCGGGCGCGGTCGCAAGTCTGGCGATGCGCATGGGATGCAGAACGGATCCGTACTCGTCTTGCTCTCCATGAAGCGCAAGCAGCGGGCAGTGAATCGAGTCAATGGCATCTTCAATCGTCCAGCCGCTGAATGCCTCCGACAGCCAGGTATCCGTCCAGGCTGACAGCACCCATTGCGCTTTATCGCCATGATATTTCTCAAGACGCGCCATTTGCCCCGGCGCCTCAAACTGCGCCTTGGCATCCCGAATGCCGCGCAGCGTCTGCTTTTCAACGAACGCTTGTGCTGAAACGGTGATCAATGCAACGCAGCTCTGCGGGTACAAAAAGGCGCAGTTCGTTGCCATCGCGCCGCCAACACTATGACCCAGGGCGACAAACTGATCGAACTGGAATTCGGCCCTTACATACGCGAAGAAGCGCTCGGCTTCGTCGCGAATGAAATGCATGGGCAAGATCCCCGGGTACGGATCCGACTGCCCGAAGCCGAGTCGGTCATAGGCAATCACCTCGCGTTTTGTGGCTTGACAGAGTCGTTCAGGAAAGTCTCGCCACAGTTCGACGCATCCCAGGGAATCATGAAAAAGAATGATCGGCGGTTTTACCTGGCTGTATTCCACGCCCGCCGGAAACCAGCGTCGGGTAAAGAGTCGCCCATGTGGCGTATCGATCCAAAGGGTTTCGGCACAGACAAACGATGACATTGGAATCCTCGACTGATCATTCAGGCGGGTAAGAGTAAACGAAGTGTTGCGGTCGCGAGGACAGCTATCAGCACGACTGGGGAAATCGGCAAATAGGTCAGTGGCGGCTCAGTCAAGGGCTCTGTAGGAGCGAGCTTGCTCCGGGCGGCGTTCCGACGATGGTCGTTAACGATTACGCGTGTTTACTGGCTAAACGCGGCGCTCTTGAGTCCATCGCGAGCCAGCTCGCTCCTACAGAGTTCTTGACCGAACTGCATTACGCTAAATGGCGGGCTGGTTCGCCTGCCTGCCGACAGATCCGAATTCAACCGGGGTCTTTATGTAAAACAGGGAGATGTCTTCGGCCTCAAGTCGCTCAAACAGGCGAACTGACTCTTCTTCGGTAATTGCCATATGGATTTCGGTAGGCTGATCGGCCAGCTCAAAAAAATGCGAGGAATGCAGTTTCCCTGAATGCCCGAAGCCTTCGATACCGGTTGCCAGGGTGGCACCGCGCAGCCCCATCTCCTGGGCCAGGTCGACGAGCCAATCACCCAGCATTTTTCCGTGATGTCGACGGCTCTGTTGGGTAATGAAAATCACCAAAAAGCCTTTCATGACTCATCACCTCTCTAGCGTGTGCCAATCAATTGAAGCGATACAAGCCCTGCAACGGTCATCGCCAGCGAACCTGCCACGTGTAGCCCGCGTTACCGGTCCCCGAGGGATGCGCCGATAGCGATAGCAAGTAGTGATTTCAGCATAGCTGTCCGTCTCCTTGGGGCATCCTGTATCAGCCCCGCGAAAGGCGACAACCGGCCACAAGCAATATCAATACTTCATTTTTTCATGGAAACAATCGTGGCTCTACCGCCCTCCAGCTGAAAGGAAAACGATACATGGTCTCCAACCTTCAGCCCTTTGAGCTGATCTTGCGTCACTGAAAAGGCCATGGTCATCGGAGGCCATTGCACAGCTGGAACGGCACCGTGAGCGAGAGTCACCGTTTGCTTTGCAGTGTCCATGGCCTTGATCGTTCCCTCGGCGCTGGCGACTGGAGCCTGCTTCGACTCCTGCTTCATCTCCATGCCCTCCATACCATCCATTTGCATACCTGGCATATCCTCCGCGCGGGCAGAAAGCGATAGCGCAAATACGGTGCTTGCAACTGCAATAAGGGTCAGTTTCATACGACTTTTCCTTGAACATTGGTGGGTACAATCTGGAGTTGCCGGCGACGCATCAAGCGATACGCCGCCGGAATGACAAACAGGGAAAGCAAGGGTGCCGTGACCATACCGCCGACCATGGGTGCGGCGATGCGGCTCATCACTTCGCTACCCGTTCCGCTGCCCAACAGGATGGGTAGCAGGCCGGCGATGATGACGGCCACGGTCATGGCCTTGGGTCTGACACGCTGTACGGCACCTTCACGAATCGCCGCCACCAGTCCGCGCTCAGTGCTGTCGCCGAGGTCTTCACGTTCGGCCCAGGCGTTCTTCAGATAGAGCAGCATGATCACGCCAAACTCGGCAGAAACGCCGGCCAAGGCGATAAAGCCGACCCCGGTGGCGACCGACAGGTTGAACCCCAGCAGATAGAGGAACCATGCCCCGCCAGTCAGCGCGAACGGCAGAGTGGCCATGATCAACAAGGCCTCGTCGAAGCGGGCGAACGTCAGGTACAGCAGCACGAAAATGATCAACAGCGTGGCCGGCACCACCAGTTTGAGGCGTGCGTTGGCCCTTTCGAGAAACTCGAACTGCCCGGAGTAACTCAGGCTCATGCCCGGTTGCAACTTGACCTGTTCATTGACGACCCAACGCAGATCGGCAACCACCGAGGCAATGTCCCGACCCCGCACATCGATGTACACCCAGCCCGAAGGTCGTGCGTTTTCGCTCTTGAGCATCGGCGGACCGTCGCTGACCTTGACCTTCGCCACCGTGCCCAGGGTGATCTGACTGCCCAGCGGGGTATAGATCGGCAGTTGCTCCAGGGCACCGAGCGAATCGCGCCACTCTCGTGGGTAACGTACGTTGATCGGGAAGCGAGCAAGCCCTTCAATGGTCTCGCCGACATTTTCACCACCGATGGCACCGGCGACGATGGACTGCACATCGGCAATGTTCAGCCCATAGCGGGCGGCGGCTTTGCGGTCGATATCCACATCGATATAGCGCCCGCCAGTCAGCCGCTCGGCCAGCGCCGAACTGACACCGGGCACGTCCTTGGCCACTCGCTCGACCGCCTGGGTGACCGCATCGATTTCCACCAGATTGGTGCCGGCAACCTTCACACCGATCGGGCTCTTTATACCCGTCGCCAGCATGTCGATACGGTTTCGAATCGGCGGTATCCAGATGTTGGTCAAACCGGGAACGTTCACCACACGGTCCAGTTCCTCCACCAGTTTTTCCTGGGTCATGCCCGGGCGCCATTGCGCATGGGGCTTGAATTGAATGGTGGTTTCGAACATCTCCAGCGGTGCCGGGTCGGTAGCGCTTTCGGCACGACCGGCTTTACCGAAGACATGTTCGACCTCCGGGATGGTCTTGATCAAGCGGTCGGTCTGTTGCAGCAGTTGCGCCGCTTTCTGCGCCGACAACCCCGGCAGAGCCGAAGGCATATAGAGCAGGTCGCCCTCGTCCAACGGCGGGAGAAACTCGCCCCCCAAGCGAGACATTGGCCATAGCGCACTGACAAACACCAATAGCGCCAGCAGCAGCGTGATCTTTGGCCGACGCAGGACTGCATCCAGGGCTGGCTGATAGATCCGGATCAACCAGCGGTTCAACGGGTTCTGTTGCTCACTGGGGATTCGTCCTCGAATCCAGTAACCCATCAGCACTGGCACCAAAGTCACCGACAATCCCGCCGCGGCGGCCATGGCGTAGGTCTTGGTGAAGGCCAGCGGACCGAACAGACGCCCTTCCTGCGCCTCCAGGGTGAACACCGGAATGAACGACAGGGTGATGATCAACAGACAGAAGAACAGTGCCGGCCCCACCTCTGCCGCCGCTTCGGTCATGACGTGCCAATGACGCTCCCCCTTCAGTTCTTCCCCGGGATTGGCCAGGTGCCAGGCCTCGATCTTCTTGTGGGCGTTCTCGATCATCACCACAGCGGCATCGACCATGGCGCCGATGGCGATGGCAATCCCGCCCAAGGACATGATGTTGGCGTTGATGCCTTGGTAGTGCATGACGATGAAGGCAATGAGCACCCCCACCGGCAGGGAAATGATTGCCACGAGGGATGAGCGCAAGTGCCAGAGGAAGATGCCACACACCAGCGCGACAACGATGAACTCTTCGAGCAGCTTGTGGCTGAGGTTCTCCACTGCGCGGTCGATCAGCTTGCTGCGGTCATAGGTGGTGACGATTTCCACGCCGGCCGGCAGACTGCCTTTGAGTTCGTCAAGTTTGCTCTTGACCGCCGCAATGGTCTGGCGAGCGTTCTTGCCGCTGCGCAAGATCACTACGCCGCCGACCGTCTCCCCTTCGCCGTCGAGTTCGCTGATACCACGACGCATTTCCGGTCCCGTCTGGATCGTGGCGACATCGCCGAGGGTCACGGGCACCCTACCCGCGCCGAGCTTGAGCGGGATCGCCCGAAAGTCATTGAGCGACTTCAGGTAACCGGAAGCCCGCACGATGAACTCGGTCTCCGCCATCTCCAGCACCGCGCCACCCGTTTCCTGGTTGGCCTTGCCGATAGCCTCGGTCACCTCAGCCTGAGTGATGCCGAGGCTGGCCAGTTTGAGCGGATCCAGCTGCACCTGATACTGCTTGACCATCCCGCCGACTGTCGCCACCTCGGCGACGTTCGCGAGGGTCTTGAGCTCGAACTTGAGGAACCAGTCCTGAAGTGCGCGCAGCTGTGCCAGGTCGTGCCCGCCACTGCGATCCACCAGTGCGTACTGGTAGATCCAGCCCACCCCCGTCGCATCCGGCCCCAATGCCGGTTTGGCACTCGCTGGCAAGCGGCTTTGTATCTGACTCAAATATTCCAGGACCCGCGAGCGAGCCCAGTACAGGTCGGTTCCGTCCTCGAACAGCACATAGACAAAGCTGTCGCCAAAGAACGAGTAACCACGCACCGTCTTGGCCCCCGGCACCGAGAGCATGGTGGTGGCCAACGGATAGGTCACCTGGTTCTCGACGATCTGCGGTGCCTGCCCCGCGAAAGGGGTACGGATGATGACCTGGACATCAGAGAGGTCCGGCAACGCATCGATGGGCGTGTTCTGCACCGACCAGATGCCCCAGGCCGTGACGAACAGCGTCGCCAACAACACCAGGAACCGGTTGGCCACGGACCAACGTATGAGGGCGGCGATCATGGCTGGCCTCCGGTTTTTTCCAGGCGCTCGACCCGCAGGCCATCGTCAGTCTGGCTCACCGCGACCCGAACCCTGTCGCCCGGCTTGAGGCCCTGCGTCAGCGCCGGATTGGCGAGCGGGAACGTCATCGTCATACCCGGCATGCCCAGCGTCTTGAAAGGGCCATGGGCGAGCGTGACTTCCCTGTCGTTGATCTCGACGATCTGCCCATCCGCTTCATGCAAGCCGGAGGCGGCTGCGTCGGGTGGCGACTCTTGCTCCGGGCTTGCAACAATGCCCTTCAGACTGGCCTCCGAGTCGAGCAGGAACTGGCCGGACGTAACGACCTTCTGGCCATCTTCCAGACCTTGCAATATCTCCGTCTTGCCATCGCTTTCCTGCCCGGGTTGCACCTCCACCGGCCGGTAGCGGCCCGCGTCTTCGGCAAGCATCACCAAGGCACGCCGGCCTGTGCGGATGACGGCCTCGCTCGGCACCCACAACACACTGTGCTGCGTTGAGCGGTTCAAGCGTACCTGCGCGGTCAAACCCGACCTGAGGCGTCCGTCCGGGTTGGGCAGTTCCACCCGCACACGCAGGGTACGGCTGTCCGGATTGGTCTCCGGCAGAATGGCGCTGACCTTGCCATTGAGCTTTATCCCCGGGAATGCGGGCAATTGCGCTTCAACCGTTTGCCCTACGGAGATGGTTCCTGCCTCCGACTCTGGAACGGCCACGGCCATCCAGACATTGCTCAAACCATTGACGCGAGCCAGCGTCTCGCCCGCTGCAACGGTCATTCCCGTGCGGACATTCAACTCTTGCAGCACACCACCAATCGGGCTGGTCAGCGTCAGGTAGGGTTGGACCTTACCGCCCCGCTCCACCTGAGTGATCAGTGTTGCCGGCATTCCTGTGAGCAGTAGTCGCTGGCGGGCCGCAGCCAGCAAGTCCGCATCGCCGTTGCGCTTGAGCGCCAGGAACTCGGTCTGGGCGGCGACCCACTCGGGCACCAGGATATCCGCCAACGCCGCGTTGGCTTTGAGCACATCACCTGGAGCATGGGCGTAGACCCGCTCCACAAAGCCAGGAGTGCGGGCCTGTATCACGGCGACATCCCGTTCGTTGAATGTCAGGACACCGCTCACATCGAGACTGGAATCAAAGATCCCGCGACTGACTGTCGCAAAACGCAGACCGAGATTCTGAGTCAGGCCGGGATCGATACTGACCGTCGCACGGTCGCTGCCGCCACTGGCATATTGCGGGACCAGTTGCATGTCCATGAAGGGAGACTTGCCCGGCTTATCGAACTTTTGCTGCGGGTACATGGGGTCGTACCAATACAGCGCCTTGCGTTCGTCCGGTGCATTGGGGCTCAGCTGCGGGGCGGCAACGGGTACTTCGCCCATGCGCTGGTGAGCGAACCAATAACCACCGGCAACCCCCAATGCCAGCGAGATGCCCACCAGCAGTGCCCCGTTCCATTTATTCAGGATCATTGGCTGGACTCCCCATAGGCAAAATACAGTCGCGCGCTGGTCAGCGCTCGTTGCTCTTCCACGTCGATCTGTTTGAGGCGGGCTTCGATGAGTTCACGTCGGGCGGCAACAACGGCATTCAAATCGCCCTTGCCGGCACGATAACTGGCCATGCTGAGTTCGACCTTTTCCCTGGCCAGCGGCAACAGGCTTTGCCGGTTTCGCTGTACTGCACGATTCAGGCGTTCGTAGTCAGCCAGTTCGCTCTCCAGTTGCTGGGTATGCTCACGTGACAGGGCTTCGCGCTCGGCCTCAAGCTGGCTGAGTTCAGCCTGTTTGGCCGCGATTCTGGGACTTTGGCGAGCGTCAGGGAACAGTGGCAGATCCCAGGAAAACTGCACGCTGACCATGTCGCCGAACTCACGGCCACGGTGCTGGTAATCCACTTCCCAGCTCCAGTCCGAGCGCTTCTCTGACACGGCCTCACGAACCTTGGCTTGCGCTTCGCGGGTCATCGGCGCAAACACTGCCAACTCAGGATGGTGTTGCAGCTTATGGGTGTAGCTTGAAGTATCGACAGGCCATTCAGGCAAGCTGCCGGCAGGCTTATCGTTGGCGGCAGGACCGATCCAGCGCTTGAGCGCCGCTCGTGCTTGCGTTCTCTGGCGAATCAGCTCGTCCTGTTGTTCCTCCAACCGAGCTGCTTCTTGCCTGGGCGTCACTGCGTCGGCGGGTTGAGCGCGGCCACCGGCAACCTGCGCCCGGACGGTCTCGGTCAGCAGGCGATTTTCTTTGTAAAAGTCCTGGAATAGCGCGTCTTTACGCTCAACCGAGTAGCTATTTATCCAGGCCAATGCCGTGGATTGACGAACGTTCAGACGTTCGACCCGCCGCTCTGCAGCAGCTCGATCAACGGCCGCATCGGCAACTTCAATGCGCGCTTTGCGCTTGTCGCCGTTGGGCATCTCCTGCCTGACTCCGACCATTTGCATGGTCATGAAGTCCTGGTCGATGCTCCAGCGATCCGGACCACCCACGGGGTAGTTCTGCACACCCAGCAGCAGCTTGGGGTCGGGTAGCTCACCGGCTGGAATAGCTGCACTGCTGGCAGCCTGAATTTTCGCGTCTTGTGCCGTCAGCGACGGCGCATTGTTTTCCGCCAGCCGCAACGCTTCGTCGAGTGTCAAGGCGCCAGCGAAGCTCGGCAATGCCAGTACGCTTGCCGCCAGGCCGGCCACGAGGGACCAGCCTGTGCAATAGCACTTGGAGTTCATGTTTACGATTCCTGTGATCATCCACTGCACGCATCAAAGGACACGCGCACAGCCATGCCATCCCGCTAAAACGGAATGACGCTCAATGTGGGTCAGGAATCAAACGCGGGGCGGTCGCCATACCCCGGAAGGGGTCGATACAGGTACGGAATCGCCGATGAGGGAAAGCACTACGGGGCTGAACAACGTAACAGGAGGCTTGATGATCGAGACTTGCAACATGCCACCCGTCTTGCACTCCTGCCCCGGCTTGCAGGGTTTGCCGTGCTCGGTCGGGCTTTTCATATCGTTGCAGCAGTCCATCCCCATGTCGTCCATCATCGCCATGCCCATTGCTTTCATCGGGCACGGCTCTGTCGGCGCCTGAACGCCCGCCATCCCGCTGAGGGGAAGCGCCAGGCTGATCACGAAAATGAGGCAAAACCGCAGGTAGCGTTTCATGGGGTTGGAGTGTAGCCGTCGGAAATAGTACTAACAATCAATTGAACACACGCTCTCGGTTGCCTTGCACAAAGCGCCGATTGCGCACGATCTCAGCGGATCAGAATTAAGCCAGCATTACTGACAGGAAAATGGTTCGTCAGCCCGGCATCGGCAATGGCGTTGAAAAGGGTCGACAGTGCGCCTGCGCCAGGGCCGATGAAAGTTTCGGCCTCGTTGACACGAAAGAGCGACCTGGAAACGCTTCCCTGACCGATCACGCGAGCTTTATGGTGCCGCCCTGGATATCGTCGCGCGCCATTCGCAAATCATTGGCGTCCTGGTTGAGCTGGTGAATCATGTTGAGCAAGCGTTGACGAAGCACCTCGTCCTGGAGCTGCTCTGCTGCGCGCATCACATCGAGCGCCGCTACCTCATTGTGAGTGGCGACTGAGTCGAGCAGTTTGCGCATGCTTCTTGATGGCCGATTCATCTCCAATCCCCTGGGTTTCGGTGACGCGAATCATATGGCTGGAATGTTTCGTCAGTGTTTCAGCTGAACGAGATGGAGGGACGACCTTAAGGGTCGGCCCGTCAGTGATGACGCTAGGCCGCCCGCTCCAAGGTATCCAGCAATCCAAAAAATTCCCGCGAAAGCTTATGCCGGGGAGCCAAATGAACAAGGGGTACTGAGACTTCGTGCGACTCGCGCATCTTGATGGAGCTGCTCAGGTAAACCGGCAGCACAGGTAAACCTTCGGCCAACAACTCATCAACGAGATTCTGGTGCAAGCCGGTATGCCCGGTGAACTGGTTGACCACCACGCCCTCTACTATCAGTGATTCATTGTGATCAAGACGTAGCTCCTCTGCCTGAGCGATGACGCGGTACAGCGCCTGGCGCGAAAAGCTGTCGCAATCGAATGGGATCAGCAATCTGTCCGCCGCCACCAGCGCACTGAATGTGTAGAAGTTGAGTGTCGCTGGTGTATCGATATAGATGCGCTCGTAGTCCTCGGACAGTTCAACCAGCAGCTTGCGCAGCTTATTGATCTTGTATTTGGACTCGAGTTTTGACTGAAGGTCCGTCAGATCGGAGCAGGCAGTCACCAAGTGAAGGTTGTCGTAAGAGGTCTCGGTGATGACCACTCGATTCCTTCTGCCTTCGAAGCCGCCGGATAGTGTCTGTCTGAAAAAGTCAGCGATGCCCGTTGGAATGCTTTCGTTGATCAGGCCTGTCAGGTAGTGAGTCGAATTGGCCTGGGGATCGAGATCAACCAGCAGCGTTCGGTAGCCTTCGGCAGCACTCGCTGCGGCAAGGTTGCAGGCAATGCTGGATTTCCCAACGCCCCCTTTCTGATTGAACACAACACGACGCATAGGGTTTTCTCATCCATGAAAACGGCCAAAGGCCGACTTGAGGAAATGTAAGCTCTCGTGTCAATTCTATGACCGATATATTTCAGTTTTGCGACAACAACCAAGCCAATCGAATTTCAGCTCTTTAGCACTGCGCTTAAAGCAACAAGCGAGAAGAATCGCAGCATTGCTGTTCACCCAAGACAATTTTCAGGCGAGCAGGAAACCTGTGACGAGGGGTTTTTTATGGGCGTTGCAAGGCTCTGGCCCGCACCACAGGAGGGTTCGAACCGCTTGCACTGATCGGAATCCTTATCAGAAATGAGCGAAACGATCATTTGAATGATTGAATTGCGCAGTTTCAGTGGTTGGCTTAAGATCAATCTGACTGAATCAATCACGCAATGATCGATTCAGTCAGATTCGAGGTGAAACACGTCTTGCCAAACAATTATAAAAGGAGACCCTCGTGGCCCAGATTCCTATCAAGCGCACCATTGAACGCATCCCCGGCGGCATGATGATCGTGCCTCTGCTGATTGGCTCGCTCGTGGCGACATTCCTGCCTGACACGCCCAAATTTTTCGGATCATTCACCAATGCGCTGTTCACCGGCGCACTGCCCATTCTGGCGGTGTTCTACGTGTGCATGGGCGCGAGCATCAATATCAAGGCCACGCCTTACCTGCTCAAAAAGGGCGGCACGCTGCTCGTCACCAAGGTCGGCATCGCCGTGCTCATCGGCATCGTGCTTGGCCACTTCCTGGGTGAGCAGCCGATATCCTCCGGGCTTTTCGCCGGTATCTCCACGCTGGCGGTGGTCGCCGCAATGAACGACACCAACGGCGGCCTGTACATGGCGCTGATGGGGCAGTACGGCCGCTCCGAAGACGTCGGCGCCTATTCGGTGATGTCGCTGGAATCCGGGCCTTTTCTGACCATGGTGACCCTCGGCATTGCCGGCTTGTCAGCCTTCCCCTGGCCGACGCTGGTAGGCAGCATCCTGCCGCTGGCCCTGGGCATGCTGCTGGGCAACCTCGACCGCGACATGCGCGACTTCCTGGCCAAGGCCGTGCCGGTGATGATCCCGTTCTTCGCCCTCGCACTGGGTGCCAGCCTCGACCTGCATAACGTCTGGCAGGCTGGTTTGCTGGGGCTCGGCATGGGTGTCGCGGTGGTCGTGCTGACCGGCATTCCGCTGTTCTTCGCCGATCGTTTGACCGGCGGCACCGGTGTTGCCGGCGTGGCGGCAGCCACTACAGCGGGCAATGCCGCCGCCGTTCCGGCGTTGATCGCAGCGGCGAATCCGGTGTACGCCGAAGCGGCCAAGAGCGCGACGATTCTGGTGGCTGCCTGCGTCGTGGTCACCGCGATCCTCGCACCGTTGCTCACCGCAGCGGTGGCCAAACGCGTGCAACAGCGCAAACCCGCCGTCATCCCCGAGTCGGACCTACAGGCGCAAAAGCAGGAAGCCCTGCGATGAGCATTCTGATCATCGCAGACGATCTGTCGGGCGCGGCGGATTGTGCCATCGGCTTTGCCAGCGCGGGGATGCAAACGGTCGTCACGCTCGACCCTTTGCATGACAAGGCTGACGCCCAGGTGATTGCCGCCGATACGGACACACGGCGCCTGTCCCCGGCGCAAGCCGCCGAACGCACGGTCGCTGCGTACAAGGCGCTGCAGCGTCCCGGTCAGCGGCTGTACAAGAAAATTGATTCGACCTTGCGCGGCAACTGGGCGGCGGAAGTGGCCGCCCTGCAACCGCTGGCGGGCCTGGCCATCGTCGCCCCGGCGTTTCCTGCAACCGGGCGCACGTTGCGCGGTGGCCGGGTGTTCGTCAACGGCCAGCCGCTGGAAACCACCGATACCTGGAAGCTCGAAAACGCCGATCGCCCGGCGGATGTCGAGGCGATGCTGGTGGCCGCAGGCCTGAGCACTGCCAGGCTTGATCTCGACACCTTGCGCGGGAATGAAGAAACACTCGTGCGTCACATCGCTGAAGTGGCGAGCAAGGGTACCCAGGCGCTGATCGTCGATACACAAACCGAAGACGACCTGCTGACGATCGCTCGCCTGACCGCGTCCATGGAACAGCCGCTGTTCTGGATCGGCTCGGGTGGGCTGGCGCGGGAAATCGCCAGTCTCGCGGATTTTTCCGAAGCACGCTTCACGGCAATCGAACCCACAGCACAGGAAAAAAGCCAGGCACCGATTCTGATCATGGTCGGCAGCCTGTCAGGTGTCTGCGAGCGGCAATGCGCACTGCTCAAGGAGCGCGGCGGGGTCAGCGAACTGGTGGTCCCGCCCGAAGTCCTGCGCCAAGGCACGACGCACGTCGATTGGGCGCTGTGGCAAGCGCGCATCGGCGAGCGGCTGGACGGCTGGAGCGACCTGCTGCTGCGCATTGGACGCGACGAGGCGTTCGATCCCCTGGAGGGCGCTCGACTCTCAACCCGATTGGCCGTGCTGGTAGAACCGCACTTCGCCAAGGTCGGCGGCCTGATTGCCACGGGTGGCGAGACGGCGCGGGCCATATTGACCACCGTCGGCATCGACAGCCTGCAATTGCTCACGGAAATCGAAGCCGGCGTGGCTTTCGCGCGCCCCACCGTTTCCCGGCAAGGGCATCGTCCCGGCATTGTCACCAAGGCCGGTGCATTCGGCACTGACCGCGCCTTGTATGCGGCATGGCAGCACTTGAGCGAACGCGCCGATCGCTCCCCGCCCCAACGTACCCGAATCCAAGGACTCCAATGAACGCTATGAGCAACTACCTCCCCATCATCGGCATCACCATGGGCGACGCCTCAGGTGTCGGTCCGGAAATCATCGTCAAGAGCCTGACCCACGACATCGTCTACCAACAATGCCGGCCATTGGTGATCGGCGATGCGCGGCGCCTGGAGCAGGCCAACGTGATTGTCGGCGGCAGCGCCAAAGTGCGCCGTATCGAAGACGCCTCCCAGGCGTTGTACGAGGCCGGCACCATCGATTGCATCGATCTCGACCTGATCCCCGATGACCTGCCGTTCGGCGAGCTGTCACCCATTGCCGGTGACGCTGCTTATCAATACATCGCCCGCGCCGTGGAACTGGCCGAGGCCAAACAGATCGATGCGATCTGCACCGCGCCGCTGAACAAGGAAGCGTTGCACGCCGGCGGTCACAAGTACCCCGGCCACACCGAAATGCTCGCGCACCTGACCCACGTCGACGAAGTGTCGATGATGCTGGTGGCACCGCAGCTGCGGGTGATTCACGTCACGACCCACATCGGCATCATCGATGCGATCCGCAAGATCGAACCGGGCCTGGTCCAGCGCACTATCGAACGCGGCAACGCCACACTGATCAAGGCCGGCATCGCCCGTCCGCGGATTGGCGTGTGCGGGATCAACCCGCATGCCGGTGAAAACGGCCTGTTCGGTTATGGCGAGGAGGAAGAAAAAATCATCCCGGCAGTGAAGCTGCTGCAGGAACGCGGCCTCGACGTGACCGGCCCGTTGCCGGCCGACACCCTGTTCTTCCGCGCCGGGCGTGGCGACTTCGATCTGGTGGTGGCGATGTATCACGACCAGGGCCACGGTCCCGTCAAGGTACTGGGGCTCGAAGCCGGGGTGAACGTGACCGTCGGCCTTGAAGTGATCCGCACCTCGGTCGATCACGGCACCGCCTTCGACATCGCCGGCAAGGGCATCGCCGATGAGCGCAGCCTGCTCGAAGCACTGCGCCAGGGCGCTGAGCTAGCCACACGACGGGGATGAGGTGCAGCGGCACTGTCGTGTAAGATCGACCACCGCCCAACCAACGAGCCCCCGCCATGAAAGTGTCCGAACGCCACCGCGCCATCCTCGATCTCGTACGCATCGGCGATGCCAACGTCGAGCAATTGAGCGCGGCCCTCGGCGTTTCGGAGGCGACCGTGCGGCGCGACCTGACCATGCTCGCCAAGCAGCGGCACCTGGTCCGCACCTACGGCGGCGCCACCGCCGTGGTGGGTGTCCATGAACCCGAAGCCTCGCTGGAAGAGCGCAAAACCAGCCAGTGGGAACAGAAAGACGCCATCGCCCTTGCAGCGGCTGCCCACGTCCAGGACGGCGACACCGTCCTGCTCGACGGCGGCACCACTTGCGCCGCACTGGCTCATCATTTGTGCTCGCGCCAGGACGTGCATGTGGTGACCAACAACCTGCTCGCCGTAATGACCCTGGCCAACGCGCCGGGCGTGCGCCTGACCTTGATCGGCGGTGATTTGCGCGGTTCGAGCATGAGCACCCTGGGGCCATTGGCCGAGCTGACGTTGAGCCGCCTGAGCGTGGACAAAGCCTTCCTCGGCGCAGACGGCGTCGTCGCGGAATTCGGCTTGTGCGAGGCGAGTGCGCAGCAGGCTTATCTCAAGGAATGCATCATCAAGCGGGCTGCGCAGATCGTCGTTCTCGCCGACACCGACAAACTCGGGCGAGCGCGGCAGCAGCATTGGACGCCTATCGAACGCGAATGGCGATTGATTACTTGTGCAACTGCCGATGAAGCTGCCCTCGCACCGTTTCACGCGATTGCGCAAATCACTGTAGAAACCGTGGACCTCGCCTGATTGCCTGCCCCGCCCTCCGTAAACATGCTCCGGTCAGCCGGTCTGTGACTGAATGGGTGGTTGCGCCGTCTCATTGCCAAACGGAACGTCGCTTGAGCCACTCGGATGTTGATAACCCAGAGTGGATCCGTGGCCCGATTGCAGTCATTTTCGGTCCATGTCCTGTCACATCCACTGCGTGAAATCTTGCGCAAAAATCCGTCATGACATGTTATGACCTCATCAAAAAAAGGCGTTTCGCCCAACAAATACGGCGTTTAATGGACGAATGGTCGTAAGGCGTCAAGCGCGGGGAATAGCCGGGAGCCTGAAGCCACTACAGGCGACTCAGGTTGGGTGCGTTCGTCGCGGTTTAGTGAACTTCGCGTTCATCACGTGTCACATTAGGTCCTCGTCAAGCGAACTTCAGAAGAGGTAAAGCCTAATGAACATCGCCACAGTAGTAAGTGCAGTAATTTCCAGTCTCGCCCCAAGTGTCTTTGACCAGAACGGCCTGCAAGAACCCGGCGCGCATGTTTCGGCCGTCGAATACCACTACGGAATGGAAATCGATGTAAAGCGGGTACTGCAGCGCACCGATACATCCGACAAGACCGGTATGGTACCGGTGACCCTGGTCTACGAAGACAGCGAGGGTGAGGTCCACAAGATCCGTTTCCTCGAATGGGGTGGAAGCCCTGCCAGTCCAACCAGCATTGTCTGATCCGCTCGCCGCCAGGGTTCCGGGCCACGCCCTCCCCCGCAAGCGCAAGTTGAACTTCATATTCACCCAGTGCGAATTGATGTTTTTGTAACCTGAAAACTTACATGACCGAATGATTAAAAGTTCATTCGCGAAAATCGCTATTATCTTGCCCGCCTAATGCCGCAAGACTAATGAATAGTGATTACTGAATCTTAATTGCAATCAGCAACGGCAAACGCCAATCATGCCGTGCCGAGCGTCATGCTGATTCACTATTGAAGCCAAGAGGTCACCATGGAACTTAGTATGTTTTCTTCGTCCACCGTGGAATATGTTCGTTTGGGCGTTGTATATTTCCACCTAATCGCCTGCTGTGTTGCAATTGGCCTGGTCTTGACCAGTGACGTCGCAATGGTCAAGCAACTCCTGAAGGGAGATGCGTCAGGTCACCATGATGACGCGCACATGGAAAGCCTGCAAAAAACCGTAGTACTTGCACTTTGGGCTCTTTGGATTACCGGCATTGGTATTGTCGGGATCGATTATGCCGGTAAAGGAATGGAATACTTCCTCAATCCAAAACTGCAGGCCAAGATCGGGATCGTTGTACTGTTGACCTTTAACGGCTTCCTGTTGCATAGCGCTGTATTGCCGGCGCTGAAAAAAGCCGGTTCGATACTTAATCTTTCCTTCAGCCTGCGCATGCTGGCGCTGTTCTCCGGTGCGCTCTCTGCCGTGTCGTGGTTCTATGCCGCCATGCTCGGTGTTGGTCGTCCGTTGGCCTGGAAGTACTCGCTGGTCGAGTTGCTGGCAGCCTATCCGGTTCTCATCGTCGGTGGATTCGCGATGATGGTACTGCTCACCGCCTATGCAAAAAACAAAGGCAGCGAAGGGCGTCTGGAGCAAGACACCGGGATCGCACGAAACGCCGCCCTGGCTTGATGGTAAGGCCAGGTTGAACAGGCAGGTTCTGCGTTAGCAAATACATACCGCTATTCGTTATTTACAAACTCTCAACTTGAGGAAACCCAAATGAAATCCATGAAAGTTCTCTTCGTAGCCGCCGCTCTGACCGCTTCTTCTCTGGCAATGGCCACAGGTGGCGGTGATCGCACCTTCACTCGCATGGAGTCGGCCCGAAAAGTCTCGATGGAAGCCTTCCAGGTTGCCCAGAAACAGAAAGCTGAAGCCGCTGTAGCCCAAAGCAAAGCCAAGGTCTCCGATCACAGCAACAGCTGATCCGTGTAACGCGCCAGGAGGCCGCCGCAAATGTGCGGCCTCAACCCTCAAATGCAGCACCCAAGGTGCTGCTGGCGCTGGTTTGACCGAGATCCCCTTGGAACCACGCTTATGCCAGCCTCGCATATCCGCCCCTTACCCGCGCCACTGCTCAAACCTGGAGAAACGGTCGTCTTGTTCGACGGTATCTGCAAGCTGTGCAATGGCTGGGTGAGGTTCCTGATTCGCCATGACCGCCAGCGGCGCGTGCGGTTGGCGGCGGTTCAGTCACCCGAGGGGCAGGCTCTGCTCGCGTGGGCAGGTTTACCCCTGGATCAATTCAACACCATGGCGGTGATCCGCGACCGGCACTACTGGGAACGTTCGGAAGCATTTTTCGAAGTCATTGCCCGGTTTCCCGCACGCTGGCGCCCCGTGAACCTGTTGCGCATCTTCCCTCGCAAGCTTCGAGACTGGGCATACGACCGCATTGCGCTCAATCGTTATCGTCTCTTCGGGAAATACGACACCTGCCTGTTGCCTGATCCTGATCATGAACAGCGCTTTTTGAAAACGCCCCTATAACCCCCCCCTCAAACGCATTGACTGGATCGCCTGTGGCCGGCCGGCGTTCATGTTTGGCTACCACAGCCTGATTCCTGCGCACGACGCCGTCCACCGACCCTCCCTCTGAAAGTACAGCCGCCAGGCGAAATTGAGACGAATGTTCTGATTCGTGTCGGTCGCTTGTATCGAAATGATATGTATTTACTTACAAAAGATAATCGTTATTATTCGCGCGAAAATTCACACAAAAGGTGTCCATGGTGGCTCTATCGCGCATTTACCCAGCCTCTCTGTCGTTGCTGGGCGTTCTGGTCGTACCTGATCTACAGGCAGAAACCGAGACTGCTCTGACCCTGCCGGCAACCGCTGTAAACAGTGAGTACAACGAGCAGAGCTATATGTTGACCGAGAGCAGGAGTGCATTGAAGATCGATGCCCCGCTACGTGATATTCCGCAAACGGTGAACGTGATTCCCCAGAGCGTGATCAAGGACCAGGGCGCGCAGTCGATGGAAGACGTGCTGAAGAATGTCCCGGGGATCGGTCTGTCCAATGGCGATGGCCAGCGCGACCAGGTCACCATCCGCGGCTTCAGCGCCATCGGCGACATGTACATCGACGGTATCCGTGACGACGCCCTGTACTTCCGCGATCTGTCCAACGTCGAGCGCGTGGAAGTGATCAAGGGGCCCGCAGCGGTGCTCTATGGCCGCGGCTCATCCGGTGGCCTGATCAACAGCATCAGCAAAAAGCCCAACTTCGACCCCAAACAGGAAGTGGGTGTCAGCTTCGACAGCGAAGGTAAAAAGCGCACGCAGTTCGACGCTGGCTGGGCCGATCAACAGCAGAACGACAAGGCGTTCCGGGTGACCGGTGCGCTGGAAAACAGCGACACCTTCCGCGATGACGGCTATATCGACCGCAAGGCCATTGCACCTTCGGCTTACTTCAAGCTCTCCGACGATCTGGAATTGAACCTGGGTGCCAGCTATCTGTATGACAGGCGCCTGATCGACTTCGGCATCCCGGCGCGAGGCGATCGTCCGGTCGATGTGGATCGTGGCAAACGCTTTGGTGCTGCCGACCCGGATGACGACTACACCCGCAGCGAGGTGTTTTCGTTCACGGCCGGTGTCGACTACCGGATCAACGACGACTTCAGCCTGAGCAACACCAGCCGCTACTACCACTACGACCTGGATCGCAACAATACACTCGCCGACTCCAGCCCGACACGCTTCGTCACCGCCGCCAATGGCGAACTGTTGGTCAAGCTCAACCGCGGCAATGTGCAGCGCAAGGAGGATGGCTGGTTCAACCAGACCGAGCTCAAGCAACAGGCTACGCTCGCCGGGATGAACCACAACCTGCTTTATGGCGTGGAACTGGGGCGCCAGGTCAAGGACCAATCCGTGTTCAGCCAGAACAACGTGGCGCAGGTTCCGGTGTACCGCGATGGCTTGGTCGACGTGCCGTTCCAGGCCAACCGGCAAACCGCCAAGGGCACCAATACCCAGGACACGGCCGGTTTCTACGTCCAGGATCTCATCGAGTTGGCGCCAAAGTGGAAGGCGCTGGTGGGCGTGCGTTATGACGTGTTCGACCAGGAATATTCCGACGACCTGACGCACAGTTCCCTGTCCCGAACCGATACCACCTGGAGCCCGCGAGTCGGCCTGGTTTATCAGCCGGATCAGGTTCAGTCCTATTACGTCTCGGTGAGTCGTTCCTACCAGCCTTCTGCTGAAATGTTCGCCCTGAGTACGACGAACCAGGACCTGGAACCAGAAGAGACCACCAACTTCGAGATCGGCGGCAAGTGGGACCTGCTCGACAATCGCCTGGCGTTGACGGCGGCGCTGTTCCGTCTGGAACGCACCAATATGAAAACCAGCGATCCGGCGAACCCGAGCAAACTGGTACTGGCGGGTGAGCAGCGTACCGATGGCCTCGAACTGACCGCCAGCGGACAGTTGAGCGACAAATGGCAGGTCTATGCCGGTTACGCCTATCTGGATGCCGAGATCACCAAATCCAACAGCCGAACCAACGGTGTCGCCAACGAAGGCCAGACTCCGACCCTGACCCCGCGCCACAGCGCCAATGTGTGGTTGGTACGCTCTTTGACACAGCAATGGCGTGTAGGCATGGGGGCGAACTATGTCGATGACCGTTACACCTCCCTGGATAACCAAGTGGTCATGCCGGCCTACACCACCGTGGACGCAGCCTTGCTCTACAACCTGCCGAAATGGGACATGGCCCTGCGTTTGCGTAACGTCTTCGACAAGGACTATTACGCCTCGGCGCATGGCTCCGTGGACCTGATCACACCCGGTGCGCCACGGACTCTGGAATTGAGCACCAACTATCGATTCTGAGTGCGGTACTGAGAACAAAGCCCGGTAGTGCGACACTGCCGGGCTTTTTATTGATAGAGGCTCCACATGCGTCTGATGTGTGCGGTTGTTGTATCAAAACAGCCACAGCGCATCAGCCCGGTTTATCTCCTGTCCACAACATTCTCGCCGCGCTTGAATCGGTGGGTATTTCACCTGGCCGAAAGAGCAGATGCAATTACCCATCAGAGCCATGAACTTGAGAAAACTGCACAAGCCGGAGGTGGCGACAGGCAGCAACTGGCCGTTCACTGCCAGTCATGGTTGCTAGAGGGGCGGGTCAAATCCGTTGCAAATGGCTGCCAGCCCCAACTGGAGCCCATGCATCGCGGCTTCTTCGAAGAACGCCGATTCTGCGGGCTGTCGACAGTTCTCCCGGTTCCAGGGCAACAGCAGGTCAGAGTTGAGGTAGTGATGCACGATCGGGTCAATCGCGACATAGGCCTGGCTGTCGTAATGATTGCGCCAGCCAGGTTACCGGGTAGTTGCTTTGAATCGATACCTGCTCGTCAGGCGCAACAGGACCAGGCTTTACGCCCAGCAGGAAATTCGAGTAACCCAGTCTACACGTCAGTGTCTTGAGGTTCCCCAGCCAGTCCTCGAAGCGCTCCGTCTTACCGAGTTGTACCAGATCATCCATTACCAGCATGGTCATTCCCTTCCATGGTCACACTGTTCGACGGTGCTCTCATCCTGATATAGAACGAGGGAAATCGAGCCCCGTCATTAAAGTGGGGTGGTGACGTAGTGACAGGGAGCGTTGAAATCAATATGCCAGCAAAGGACCCGACAATCGCTCACTCAGTCGTCGGGGCCGGGGCTTTGCTGCCCAAGCGGATCAGCTCATTGGAGAAACACAGTCCGACGATGATCAGTGCCGCCCCCGCGAACAGGCTTTCGCGTGGTACTTCATGGAGCACCACAAACGCCAGCAGCGCGGCGAACAGCGGCTCGGTCAGTTCCAGCGCCTGCACTTGGGATGGCTTGAGATATTCGATGGCCTTGGTGGTGCAAAAGAAGCCGAGGATGGTCGGCAGCGCGGCCAGCGCCAGCAGTGCGGCGATCGCCAATGGCGACAGCTCGCCGATCACGAAACCATCGGCCGCAGCCGGCATCAGCAGGTACAGACTGCCAAAAAACAGCAATTGCCGGGTGAGGTGCAGCCCCCCGGACACGCCCATCCGCTTCATGGCAACCGAAAAGGCCCCATAGCCGCAGCCGGCCATGGAGGCAAGCGCAGCGCCTTGCAGGGTAAAGCCCTGTTGCAGGTCGGCGCCAAAGATCACCGCGATCCCGGCGATGGCCAGTGCAGCGCCCACGGTCGCGTTCGCGGTGATGGCATCCTTGAGGAAAATGCGCCCCAGGATGATCGAGGAAATCGAGGCACTGGCCATCAGCACCACCACTACACCTGCCGCAGCGTAATGCCGATAGGCGGACGTTTCGAAGTGAAACAGCACGAAGATGCCCAGGAAGGCGCAGATTGCCGCCTGAGTCCATTTGGCCGTGGACGCCGGGCGCTTGAGGAAAAGCAACAGGATCGAAAGTAGCATGCAACCCAGCAGGGTCTTGATGACAGCCACACTGCTGGCAGTGAAGCCATTACTCATGAGGACTTTGCTAAGCACACCGATCGTCGCGTTCAGTGCCGCGGCGGAGAGTGCAAACATGACGCCTTTGCTGAAACTGGATTGCATTGATGACGGTCCCTGTCGTTGCTTTGTCGTTAGATAGAATGCCGGCCCACATCGACGGCACCAAGTTCGAGGATACAAAGCCCCCGCCAAACCCGGCATTGATTGTGGCATAAACCGGATCGCCCGGCAGAATCCTGTGGGCCTTCTTGAGATTCCAGTGGGCGTCCTGCCCATGCACGTAAAAACTGTTACCTATGTGCTTGAACTGTTTTGTTACCTATGTAGGTGAGTCACACCCTCAGGATCTCTTGCCGGTTTTTTTGTAATGCTTGACTCGTCCTGAGCAAGGGGCAAGTCCCGGCACTTACAGTGGCAAGGTATTACAGTGCTTGATCTCCTTGACCGAAAACCCGGTGTACATTTCCTTGATACTGCCGAGTGTACGTATGCGATGCATGGCGAGTTCATGGAATGCCTCCATGTCTTTGACGACTACCTGCAAGAGGTAGTCGTATTTCCCCGACACTTTATGGCAGGCAATAATGTTGGGCAGCGCCAGAACGCCCGCTTCGAAATGCTCCATGGCGTCCTCGGAGTGACTATCGAGGGTGACGCTGATGAAAGCAAAAAGTCCCAGCCCCATGGTCTTTGGGTTCAAGTGCGCGTGATACCCGACAATCACCTCCTCTTCCAGGCGCTTCAGGCGCTTCCAGCAGGCTGGCGCTGACAGGCAGACACGAGCGGCGATCTCGGCGTTCGTCAGGCGACCATTCGTTTGCAGAATTTCCAGAATTGAACGATCAACCTTATCCATTTCCATCATGTGTTCTCTCCCTTTAACAATGAGTACGCGGCAGGGCGATCGGCCCCATCCCGCAGGTCCTTGATCAAGCATCCATTTCTAGAAACAACGGATATTAGAAAGAAAATTACGTAACGAACACATTTTGGATAATTAACGTCTGAAAATAATTAAATACAGATCCGTTTCGAAAGCTAATTTTCGAGGCGCTGAAATACAATTTCTTGTCACTTCCGACACCCAAGCCACACGCCCTGACAATAAAAACAAGTAACAACGGAGGCAATATTGAGCATTTTCAGAACAAAAGACCTGGACGCAATGATTGCTGCTGCCCGAGCGCCTTCCGGGTTGAAAAAAGTGCTGGGGCCGATGGATCTGGTCCTGATTGGTATCGGTGCAATCGTGGGGACGGGCATCTTTGTATTGACCGGAACCGGCGCATTGACTGCGGGACCGGCCCTCATGGTTTCATTCCTGTTAGCGGCGTTGGCCTGTGCATTTGCAGCGCTCTGTTATGCCGAGTTCGCCTCATCCGTACCGGTAGCAGGCTCGATTTACACCTACAGCTACGCGACGCTGGGAGAGTTGGTGGCCTGGATGATCGGCTGGGATCTGATGCTCGAATACGGACTGGCCAGTTCGGCTGTGTCTGTTGGGTGGTCGGGTTACTTCCAGTCCCTGCTGAGCGGATTTGGGCTGAATCTTCCGGTTGTGCTTACGGCGGCTCCAGGCTCTTTGCCCGGTGTGGAAACCTGGTTCAACCTGCCCGCGCTGGTGATTATGCTGGCAATTACCTGGATGCTTTCCATGGGCATCAAGGAATCCGCGCGCGTAAACAACGTGATGGTGATCATCAAGATCGCCGTGGTGCTGCTCTTCATCGCCGTTGGTGCGCGACATGTTCAGCCGGCTAACTGGCAACCTTTCGCTCCCTTCGGTGGCCAAGGCATTTTGAGTGCTTCGGCCTTGGTTTTTTTTGCTTTTATTGGTTTCGATGCAGTTTCCTCTGCCGCCGAAGAAGTGAAAAAACCGGCGCGTGACCTCCCCATCGGCATTATCGGTTCCCTGGCCGTTTGTGCGGTGTTGTACGTTGCCGTTTCAATGATCATGACCGGCATCGTGCCCTATGCCCAATTCCTTGGCGTTGATCACCCGGTCTCATTGGCGTTGCAACATGCCGGTGAAAGCTGGGTTGCCGGGTTCGTCGATTTAGGCGCAATCATTGGCATGACGACTGTCATTCTGGTTATGGCTTACGGTCAAACCAGGATCATCTACGCGATGTCGCGCGACGGACTGCTTCCCCAGCGCCTTTCCAGGGTTCATCCACGATTCGGTACCCCGTTTTTCGCCACTTGGATGGTCGGAATAGCATTCGGGCTGATCTCGGCACTGATTCCGCTGAACGTCCTCGCCGAGCTGATCAATATCGGTACGTTGGCCGCGTTCAGTCTGATCTCGGTGGCAGTGATCGTATTGCGCAAGACCCGACCCGATCTCCCTCGCGCATTCAGATGCCCGGGCGTGCCCGTTGTTCCGTTGCTCGCCATCGTGTTCTGCGTAACCTTGATGACCTTCCTCAAGCAGACGACCTGGCTGGTATTTGGGGCGTGGTTGGCAATTGGCCTGGTGATCTACTTCGCCTATGCGAGGCGCCGCTCGTTGTTGCATTAATCCGGCATTTCGTCAGGTCACTCTGGAGTGTCAATCCTCACCTCATTTGTCCTGTTTTTTGTCAAAGCGAGCAGAACTTGTCATCAGGATCCGCTGTGAGGATTGCAACACTTCTTCAATGGGGCCAGCCCTGTCGTCAGTGCGATTGCATTCTAGTACTTGGCCGGTGTTGAGCGTGGTCGCCCTGGCCACTCTGTAGTTCGCGCAACAGGGATCGCAGGTAGCTTAAAGGGTCGATTGCTGCCCTTGGTGACAGGCAAAAACAGGCCAAAAGCTACCTTTCACGTAAGTAAATCGCAGTGGCCTGGCAATCCAACACCTGCAGACTTTGATTTGCTGATTCGGTGGCGCCGTCCCGAACTCGCGGAGCACGAGTTCGGGGTCTTCCAGATCGCCACGGATAGCGACGACCCTCAGACAGGCGCAGAGACAAAGCAGAGACCCTCTTGTGGAGAGTGCACCGACAGCAAGGCGCCTGGTGAAGCGCCTCGATTTGGCATGGCTACTAACGCCGTGGAACGCGTAGCGTCCGCCCGCTGTAAGGAGCCCCCATGACAAGTTCAGTTATGGGCGCTGGAAAAACCATTCAATCAATTCGTAGTGGAAATGCTCTGGGTCAAGCCGATCAGTACCGATAGGTTGCCTGCACTGAAACCCCATTCGCACTGTTGTCGTATTTGGCACTGTATTCCGGTTGAAGACCTGAGTTGTTCGACTGCTTCACCGAGACTTTGGAATCCCAGAGATAACCGTAAGCAAAGTCGATCGTCAGATCGGAACTCGGCGAATAAGCGCCACCCAGGGTCACGGCCTGGCGATTCCCGACGGGAACGCGCACGCTACGATCGGCATTGCCGATTGGCGACGGATCATAGGCGTAGCCTGCGCGTAGCAGCCATTGCCGGTTCAATTGAAAGGATGCGCCAACGGCGGTGGCCCAAGTGTCATGCCAGTTCATTTCTTCGGTCACACTTCCCAGGCCCGCCGCCTGGCCCAGGGGGGAAAGTCCGCTGTTGACTGCCTCGACCTTCTTGACCCGGCTCCAACGCTTCCAGGTGGCCCCCAGGTATCCCGTCCAGCGACTGTTGAAATGATGGGTGATAGAGGTGTCGACGGATTCGGGCATCGTGAGGTCTATCTTGTTGTCATACTTTCCGTCCAGCGGAATTACGCTCGGGGAGCCGCTAACCTCGGTATGCCCTTTGAGTTCATAATCCACCTTCGAGTGATAGTTAATCCCCCAACGGGTGGCATCACTCAAGTCAAACAAAACCCCGACGTTGTAGCCAAGTGCCGTGTCATCGCCCTTGATGGTGACCAGCGTGTCTTCGCCGTTGTTCAGGGCGCCGGTGGCCAGGTAGTTCTGAAGCTTTGCATCGAAGTGGTTTATGGTCGGCCCGCCACCAATGGACACGTAATCATTGATCCGCCAGGCAATGGTGGGCTGCAGGGTTATTTCCTTGGTCGTGCTATAGGATCCATGGTAACGGCCTTGAAAACTGCTCTCGTAATCATTGATCAGACCACTCGGGGCATACAGGCCCAGACCAATCGAAAAACGATCGTCAAGCGGCGTCGACATATAGGCAAAGGGCACAACCCCCAAAGGGACCGAGTCCCCTTTATTCGTTCCCTGGGCACTGCTCTGCGCATCACTGATGTCAACGTTCACCGAAACGACCGCGGCTCCGCCGGAAACCTCGGCACGTTTCAATTTGGTCAAACCTGCAGGGTTTCCAAAGATAGTGCTGGCGTCCAACGCGGAAGACGACCTCCCCGCATAAGCAGTACCCGCACTACTTGCACTTTGCTCGTTCAAGGCAATGCCGTTGGCGCCCGCGCTTGTTGAAACGCTGAGTATTGCCGCGGCACCTGTGAATTTGATCCAGGAAGACATTTTTTGCACAGCGCAGAGACACTGGGTTGCACGGTTGCTCAGTTTCATTTCCCACCTCGAATTGTTTTTATTGATTGGTGCGCAGGCAAAGCTTCGCCTTCCGGTGCACTTGGCAGTGCCGGTTGGCGTTGATCGAAGTTGCGAAAAAGGCCCTGGCGGATTAGTACCAGGGGCGGAGTATCGAATTTACGAAGACAACGTCAGGATCATTCAAGCCACTCCACCTGAAAGCTGTAGCGACCTAGAACAAGGGCCAGCGACTCTTGTTCTCGCCCGGCCCGGATGCACGCGACCAATCCACGTTGTTCATGCTGAATCACCTCGACCGCAATGTCCTTCAGGCACATGCGCTGCACTTCCTGCCGAATGACTCGGGCGACCTCATGCTGCTGCAAGGCGGGTTTGAAGATCTTGCCCACCGCCGTCAATGGCAGTGCCTCGAGGATTTCGATCCGCTTGGGAACAGCCGCTCGCTCACTGATGTGACGCTGGGCAAACTGCTCAAGTTCTTCAACGTCGCAGATGTGACCTGGTCGCAGTTGCACGTAGGCGACCGGCACTTCACCCGAATAGGCGTCCGGGCTGCCGATGGCAGCCGCCAACGCCACCGCTGGATGGGCTTGCAGTGCTTCCTCGATTTGCTTGGGATCGATATTGTGGCCGCCGCGGATGATCAGTTCCTTTTTGCGCCCGGTCAGCCAGAAGTAGCCATTTTCATCCTGACGCCCCAGATCGCCCGTATTCAGCCAGCGCTGACCATTGATCCCGATCCACAGGCCCCGGTTATGGCTTTCCTCAACGTAACCCTCGAACAGGTTCGGACCCGTGATGCTGATCAGGCCAATTTCGTCGATGTCGGCGTCGCGCAGATAATCTCCCGCGTCATCGAGCATGACTGCACGCATGTCCTGGTAGGCAATCCGTATACCGATGGAGCCGATATGGCGCTCGCCATGGGGCGGATTGACCGAGGAGACGCACGCGCCCTCCGTGAGTCCATAGCCTTCGAGGATCTTCACCCCGGTCCGGCCTTCAAACTCCCGGAAAAGTTCGACCGGCATCGGCGCGGCACCACACATGGCATAACGCAGGCTGGACAGGTCGCGGCCTTCCAGATCGTTTTGCAACAGTGCGGAATAGACCGTTGGAACGCCGGAGAAGAAGTTGATGCCGAAGTGCTCGACCATCTCCCAGAAGCGTGGGATCACACCCTCACCGCGATAACCCTGCGGCGTGCCGAGGATGACATGATCACCCTGCGTCCAGGGCATCAGGCCTGTCACCAGCTGAGCATTTACATGGAACAGCGGCAACCCGCAAAAAATGACCTGACCCCCGCCATGGGGTTGCATGTGAGTGGCCATGGCCCACGCGTTGAAGACCTCCGCCCCATGGGTACGCATCGCAATCTTGGGCTGCCCGGTGGTACCGCCGGTGCAGAAGTAAGAGGAACGATCCTCAGGGCGGAACAGCCGGGCACTCTTCAGGTGCGAGCCTGGCTGAGCATCCATCAACGTTCGTAATTCATGAATCGTGGCCCCCCTGTGCAACTCACGTTCTTTCTCCGCCAGGGATTCAAGGGATTCGCGCTGAGCGACATCGATATAGGGGCCCATGCCAACCCAAACGACGTGCTTGATCTCGGGAAGTTGATCCAGCTGCGAGGCCAGCTTGGGCCACAGGTCGCTGCCCGGCGTCGGTGCGAGCGTTACCACCACGCTGGCCTTGGCGGCCCGTAGCAAGGCCGCCATCTGTTTGGCCTCCTGCAGCGGATTGATCGCCATGACGACACCGGCCGCTTCCCCCCAGATAGTGAAGTGGGTTTCCGGCAGGTTGGGCAGGATGAAGGCCAGCACTTCACCCGGGGTAATGCCCAGGTCGTGGAAGGCATTCGCCGCGCGGGTGATATCTTCGACGAGTTCGGAGTAGCTCCAGCGGTGGGTGTTTCTGAAGCACGTGGCGTCGGCGAAGAAACTCAGTGCGGGCGCATTGGGAGAAAGCCCGGCCGTACGCGCCAGTGCTTCATAGGTGCTGCAAGCCAAGCCACGCTCCGATAATGGAGCCTGCTCGATACTTTCAATGTCGTTCAGAGATCGCACCATCATCTTCAGGCTTCCTCTACGACTCGGTTGCGTTGCACACCCAGGTCAATCACGCCATCCGCACTGCGAATGCGTGCCTCGACCACGTCTCCTGCCTTGAGATACTGCGTCCGCCCTTCCTGCGCCTTGAGGAACAGCTTCCACTTGGTGGCTTCCGGCATCAGGGCCGCAATGCGCTGTTTGGCGGGCGAAGGGATGGTCAGCGCGCATCCCGCCGGAGTACCGGTGGCGATCAGGTCGCCGGGGGCGAGATCCTGGACAGAGGAGAGTTCGGTCAGGGTTTCAGCGGGGCCATACACCAGGTTGGCCGTGCTGTCGCTTTGTCGCACCTCGCCGTTGACCGTCAGGCGCAACTGCAATGCTTTCAGGTAACGCATGTCCTGGGCGCCCAGCAGGCAGAGATACGGGCCGACCGGGCCAAACGTGCGGAAGCTCTTGCCCTTGTAGAACTGCATCTGCGGGATCTGAATGTCGCGTGCCGAGTAGTCATTGACGATGACCACACCGGCAATGAACTCATGCAGGTTGGCGTCGTTGACGGTCACTGCGCCGCTGATCACGCGTTTCATCACCAGCCCGAGTTCGATCTCATAGTCAAGGAAACGGACGTTGCGCGGCTTGATCAGGACGCTGTCTGCGGCCACCAGGCAACTGGTCGCCTTGGTGAACATCATGTTGTATTTCTTCGCATCCGGGTCCATGCCCGACTCGATCATGTGCTGTCGGTAGTTGGCCCCTTGGCAGACGAACTGTTGATTGCGGGTCACCGGCGACAGCAGCTTCACTTTGTGCGCCTCCAACTGAGTACCATTCAGTTGAGCGAGGTCATCGATACTGTTCTGGCAGATGAAGTCACCCGTGGTCTCAAAAGTGCCCGGGACAATCGTGATACGGTCTTGGCGCAACACGCCCCAGTGGATACCGTTCTCATACTCAAAGCGGACTACGTGTACAGCAGACATTGAAGGTACTCCTGGAGCAGCGTTTGTCCCGCGCTCGATGGCGCGAGAACTGTGGTGTTGTTCTGAGGGTGAGTTGGCGACGCTGTCGATCAACGGGCCGCCGGCCATACCGTGTAGCGTTGCCCGACATGGCGGCCGCTCTACCCGAACATCCGCATCAGCGTGATCAACTTGCGAATCGTCAAGTCCGGGCTGCGCCGCAGGTTGCGGATCAGCGCTCGTACATTGCTGAAGCTCATCCTGGGTTTGGTAAAGCTCTTGGGCATGCGCTGGCCCCACTGCGCCATTGCCTCGGGGCTCACGGGATGGATGCCCGTAGGTTGCATGGCGGTAAAAATATCCCCGTCGCAGTAGTGCTCGTGCTTGTCACCCCAGGGGTCTTGCCAGTAATCGAAGATCTGACTGCCCAGGATGTGCCGGCCGATTCCCCATGAGTGCTCCCAACCCCGCTCTCGCAGGACCCGTTGCCCCATGCCCACCGCGTCGGCGTCGACGACCTCATAGGCGCTATGGCTGTAGGTCGCCATGAACCCCTGGGCGATCGCGAGCGTATGGTGATCCGCAGGCTTGTCACCGAGATCAAGGCGCATGAAAGCGACGATGGGCGTGCCGTCGGGGAGTACCTGCACATCGCTGGGAATGAACCCGAAATACCGGGTGTACCAGGCACAGGTCGCCTGATAGTCGGCCACTTCGACGACGATATGACCCAGTTTGATGACTTCAGGCGGTGCAATCGGCGTGCGCTGCGTGGCGTTGATTCGCGATTGCTGTTGCGCCAGATTCCAGGGAAGCGGAGCTCTGTGTTCCAGGTTTTCACTGGGCGTCTGGTCGCAAACAGCCTCGACAATAAAACCGGAAGGATCGGTCAGCCTGACGTAGTGGCCGCCACCAGGGTGGGTCGGGGCCTCGACAGAAGATGCCCCTGGAATTTGCGTCAGCTTTTCCAGATCCCTGAGCGATCGAACTGCCAGGCCGAACCCGATAAAACCTGCCTTTTCTGCACGGTGCACGCGGTAACAATAGGCAGTTGGCGCTGTGCCGCGCAGATAGAGCATTTCGGCGTTCTGATGACTGACGGTCAGACCGAAGTCCGTCAGGAAGTGCGCCGCCTCATTCAAGTCCGGCCTTTGAAAAATCAGATGAGTCAGACCCTGGGCCTTCACCGTCGGTTGCGGATGTCGGGCAGGTTGTGGCGTCGTCAACTGGGGGATTTCATTTTTGTTGTTCATTGTTCTTGTTTTCCGGTTTTTTCGGGCAAAGCGTCCCCGAACCCCTGAAAATGCCAGGGGTTTGTTCGTGGTGTCGGTTACTGCGTTTAGTCGATCGGAGGAAGCGTCGGCAACTCTACGGTCGCCAGCGCTCTAGCCTCCTCGAGAGGCACGCCCAAGGCCCGCAGCACGAGTTCGGCCGTGTCAGATCCCGATTCGCGCCATGTTCTGTGCCCTTCCAGAACCAGGAAAATGGAGCCGAGGACACTGCTCGATATCAGCGTAAGAACCGAGAGCAATTGCTCTTGCTGAAACTGGTACCGGCCGGTGGAAAGTCCACTCAGAAGATCCGTCGTCGCCTGGCTGGAAAACATTTCACGCAACGAAGCGTTGCTCATGGCGAACTTATGGATGAATGCCCCCCAGTGGGAGTCTTCGTGAGCCCGACGGATGAAGAACCGGATGCCATTGGCCAGGCGTTGAGCGGGATCGGAGAGGGAGTTGAAGCTCTTGTTGACCCGTTCATGCATCTCTCTCGCGAGATGGCTGGCGACCGCCTCGAACAGGCCTTCCATGCTCTCGATGTTGCTATAAACCGTGCCGCGCGCCACCCCTGCCTCTTGCGCAAGGTCGAGGATGTTCACTTGCGAGGTGCCTTTTTCCGCGAACAAGCGAAAAGCGGCCTGGTGAATGCGGCGCTGTGTTGGATTCAGAAGTTCCACGGTCTCTCTCCAGAATTGCCTTATGGGTCAATTGAACACACGTGTTCGATTGACGTCAATCTGGTTTTTGCAATGAGAGGCTATTTTTTCGAATAAAAATCGCGACCGCCCTTTATTTGTCTTATTTAGCGAAGGGCTTTCAAGGCGATAGGGCGAATTTTAGATACATTCGCACTGAAATACTTGAACACGCATGTTCAGAAGCTAATGCAGTCGCAGGGCGGTCCATCAAGTCGCCTGATGCCAGTCGCGTCGTTGATCAGGCAAGAACCCAGATCAGGCAGGTAGTGGCTTTGCAGCGATTTTCCGGGCTTTGGGAGGCGTTACGCCCAGCGCCTGGAGGATCATTTCGGCGACCCGCACATCGTGCTCCAGCACTGCACGGCCCTCGACAATCGCGCGCATTGCCCCGGTTGTGCACGATACGACCATATCCAGGGCGATGCCTTCTTCCTCGTAAGTGAAAATGCCCTCCCGCAGCCCTGCACGCAGGTCGCCAAGCACATGGTCAGCCAAACGCGAGCGCATGGCCTGGTCGTAATGGATGATGCGCAGCAACGCATTCGCCCATTGGTGGTCAGCAGCGGCCCGACACACGAACATGCGTACGCCAATCGAAAGCCGCTGTGCTCCGCACTGCACGTCCGTGCTCAGGACGGAAATGGCGTCAGAGAACTCGGCGGCCATGGCAATGCCCACCGCTTCGAGGACTTCATCACGCGTTCGGAAATAGTTGTAGATGGTGCCGTTGGATACCGCCGCCTCGGCGGCGACTTCGAACAATGCGATCTCCCCCACCTCCTTGCGTGCGACAAGTCGCAATGCCGCGTCCATCAGACCGCGACGGGTGCGCTCACGCTTCTTGTGCCCCCTGGTGAGAGGTTCTGGCGCAGCAGCTTCTGAAGGAGGTGTGGGGAAATCCATGATCAAGCTCGTAATTTAATCGGCTCGTTGATAGTAATGGAAACGCCGTCAGGAGTGGCGTCATCACTCATCAGCAGGCCCCGACAGTCTCGAAGGAGCTTGCTGGCCTCTGTGCCTGGGGCGTGGTGCATGATGATACGGTCAGGACGAACCGCGACCAGCGTTCCTTTCGCAGCCAGCGGCAGGATGTCATGGTTCATGTCTTCGATGAAGTCACAACGGCCGCCGGAGCGTTGACCGCGGGAACGGACCTCCAGGAAGTGACCGCCCATCTTTTCCCAGCAAACGATCTGATCAGTAGTGAGCAGTGACAACGGGTCGACACCGAATCCAACCAGGGTCAGGTTGTCTCCCAGTGCATCGTCGCTCAGCTTGATCTGCTTTTGCAGGGTGCGAATCCAGGCTTGGGGAAACAGGCTGCCACGTACCAGCTTGTCACCCCGACGATGTTGCACGAACAGGCCGTGCTTGAAGGTGTTCTTCGGTTTGATGTCCAACTGCTCGAAGTACCTTCTGGTCGCGGGAGTAAACGCCAGCATGCGCATCAGGCCGTGGATGAAGAAAGCCGCGATCCTGTTCTTGGGCATGACCAGACGGCCCATCATTTTTGCCAGATTGATCATCGCCCGAGCATGCGGGCGACGCTCTACATCGTAGGTATCGAGTATCGCCGGCGCGGCGTGGCCACGAAGGACCCAAGCCAGCTTCCAGGCAAGGTTGGCGCCATCACGAAGGCCCGCTACGAGACCCTGCCCGACGAAGGGAGGGGTAATGTGCGCGGCGTCGCCAACGAGGAACGTACGTCCCTTGCTGAATCGGTTGCAGCAACGAGCGTGGAATCGATACACCGCCTTGCGCTCGATTTCCAGTTCCTGCGGATTGACCCATGGCGCAATGAGCCGGGCGATGCTTTCCGGGCTTTCCAGCTCCTCCCGGGATTCACCGGGTTGCAACATGAATTCCCAGCGTTCCCTTCCACCGGGGGCAGGCATGTGTGGCGTGGGCCGCTGCGGATTACAGATAAACTCAATGTGATCAATGGCTGACTGATGCCGGTTTTTCGCATCGACAATCAGCCAGTCCTCTGCATAGGTTTGTCCTTCGAACTCCTGGCCGATCAGCGCCCTGACCCTGGAACTGGCGCCATCCGCACCGATCAGGTACCGGGCGCGAACAGCATGCGAGTGCCCATCCTGATCCCGTACGGTGGCGACCACGCAATCGGCTTCCTCGACCAGACCCTCCAGTTCGAAACCACCCAGGCTGGTCACTGATTTCAGTCGGGAAACCTGGCCACGCATCGCTCGCTCGAGGTCGGGTTGATAGAAGGTCACAAGCTTGGGATGGCCGTCGATACACCCTTCTGTATTGGCTCGACCGAATTGCCCGAGGACCGGAGAGTGCATCTTCACTTCCGGGATAACGATCTTCTCGAAAGCGTCCTCCGACAATCCGGCGAGTTGCAGGATACGCAGGGCCTCGTTGTCCAGAGCAATGGCACGAGGCATCAGTACGATTTCATGGAGCTTGTCCAGCACCAGGGTCGTAACCCCGTAACGGCCGAGCAGCGCCGCGATTGTCGCACCTACCGGACCGTAACCGACGACCAGCACATCGACGGCGGAGGGAGGCAATTGGGAAACTTTTTTGTTGTTGTTCATCTCGAGCCCTTGTTGTGATTGAAGTCGTGAGGCGCGCAGGTCTCATCGTCAGGCATCACCAAGGTATGCAATATTGAGAGATATTTCAATATTGACGCTTTTGTCATTAAGCTTTCAATCATTGCCAATCCACAGGAAGAGGCATTCAGGAGCGCCAGGGACTTGCGAATCGAGTCCGTGAACGGAGCAATAACCAATGAGTAGCTATGCTTGATGTGTCGCCAGCCCCTGATAGCAACATCGTGAAAGGAGGTGTTTGAAATGCAACTCATCACGTTGAAAATCGATAAGCCGGAAGTGACGAACTTCATTTTGGGTCAGACGCACTTCATCAAGTCCGTCGAGGACATCCACGAAGCGCTGGTCAATGCCGTGCCCGGTATCCAGTTTGGCGTGGCCTTTTGTGAAGCCTCCGGCAAATGCCTGGTGCGGTGGTCTGGCACCGATGCCTCAATGATCGAGCTTGCGCAGAAGAATGCAAAAGCCATCGCCGCAGGCCATAGCTTCATCGTTTTCCTGGGCGACGGTTTCTATCCGCTGAACGTGTTGAACACCCTCAAAATGGTCCCGGAGGTATGCCGTATTTTTTGTGCAACGGCCAATCCAACCGAGGTGGTTCTCGCCGAGACGGAACAAGGGCGCGCCATCCTGGGCGTCGTGGATGGTTTGCGTGCCACTGACATTGAAGGCGATGAAGACATCCTGTGGCGCAAGAACCTGTTGCGGCAGATTGGCTACAAGCAGTGAGGCGGGTGCCGGGTCTCGACTGATTCGTCTCCGATGAACCGCCCTCCCACCGCGCCGGTCAAGCAGTCCCTCACATAAAACCAATAGGAATAATAAAATAATTATTAATTCCTTTGAAGAATATAAACAATCTCCTATAACTGTCCGAAACCGGACACCTCGCAAGTGTTCCCTGGCAAACAGCACTTCAACAAAAATTGCCCGACAGCAACACACCAACCAAAAAAATCAAATAAAACCCTTTAGTTTCATATAGATAAATATTGGTTCGGTTCTTGCTGAGTACTGCCACCGACTCTGTTTGTAGAGCGACAGCACAGGAATCAGACAATGACTGCCCCCTTGAACGTAATCGCAGTATCCGGCGGTGCCTACCGCCCTTCTCGTACCCAGGTTCTCAGCCAGGCCATTCTCGACGAGGTCGCAAACCGTCTGAATATCGTTGGCCGGGTCATCGAGCTTGCCGATCTCGCCCGCGCCGTGGGTGGCGCCCTCAGCCGCAAAGAGCTACCTGCCGAAGTCGAGGCACAGTTGCAGGCCATCGAAAACGCCGACCTGTTGATTGTCGCTTCGCCGGTTTATCGCGGTTCCTATCCGGGCCAGTTGAAGCACCTGTTTGACCTGATCGGCCAGGACGCCCTGATCGACACGCCGGTGCTGCTCGCCGCTACTGGCGGCAGCCCTCGTCACGCGCTGGTGATCGATCACCAGTTACGGCCGCTGTTCAGCTTCTTCCAGTCGCTGACCCTGCCGTTGGGCGTGTATGCAAGCGAATCCGACTTCAGCAATTACCGTATCAACTGCGACCTGCTCCAGGCCCGCATCGGCCTGGCCGTAGAACGCGCCCTGCCATTTTTCAGCAGCCACCAACGCTTGCGCCAGAGCGCCTGAGGAGCAGAACGATGAATGTTTTCTGGTTCCTCCCAACCCACGGCGACGGGCACTTCCTTGGCACCAGCCAGGGCGCTCGCCCGGTGACCCTCAACTACCTCAAGCAGATTGCCCAGGCGGCGGATGGCCTGGGCTATTACGGGGTGTTGATTCCGACCGGGCGCTCCTGCGAGGACTCGTGGGTCATTGCATCGGCCCTGGCCCCGCTGACCGAACGCCTGCGCTATCTGGTGGCGATTCGCCCGGGGATCATCTCGCCAACGGTGTCCGCACGCATGGCCGCCACCCTTGACCGGTTATCTGGCGGGCGCTTGCTGATCAATGTGGTGACCGGTGGTGACCCCGACGAAAACCGTGGCGATGGCATCCACCTCAGCCATGCCGAGCGTTATGAAGTCACCGACGAATTCCTGCAGATCTGGCGCCGGGTGCTGCAAGGTGAATCCGTGGATTTCCATGGCAAGCATTTCCAGGTGGAAAACGCCAAGGCGCTCTATCCACCCGTGCAGCGACCTTACCCCCCGCTCTACTTCGGTGGCTCTTCGGACGCGGCCCATGACCTGGCGGCCGAGCAGATCGATGTTTATCTGACGTGGGGTGAGCCGCCGGCTGCGGTGGCCGAAAAGATCGCCGATGTCCGCGCCCGTGCAGCCAGGCATGGACGGACCGTGAAGTTCGGTATCCGTCTGCATGTCATCGTGCGCGAGAGCGCAGCCGAAGCCTGGCAGGCCGCCGACCGACTGATCGAGCACATATCCGACGAGACCATTAGCGCTGCGCAAAAGTCATTCGCACGCTTCGACTCCGAAGGCCAGCGTCGCATGGCCGCCCTGCATGACGGTCGCCGGGACAACCTGGAAATCGCCCCCAACCTGTGGGCTGGCGTCGGTCTGGTGCGCGGTGGCGCAGGCACGGCACTGGTCGGCGATCCACAACAGGTGGCCGCACGCATCAAGGAATACGCAGACCTTGGCATCGAAAGCTTCATCTTTTCCGGTTATCCGCACCTCGAAGAAGCCTATCGCTTTGCCGAACTGGTGTTCCCTTTGTTACCCGAACCCTATGCCAGCCTGGCAGGTCGGGGAGTGACCAATCTCACCGGGCCCTTCGGCGAAATGATCGCCAATGATGTCCTGCCACGGACACAGAACGCATGAACCTGTCACCCACCAGCCACCACAGAACCAACGAGGAATTGCGCGTGAGCCCCCAACCACAAACGACTGTACTGAGCCCCTTGCAGATCGCGCGCAAACTGGCCGCCACCTTCGCGCAAACCGCCGCCGAACGGGACGAGCACGGCGGTACGCCGAAGGCCGAGCGCGATGCCCTTCGCCACAGCGGCTTGCTGGCCCTGAGCATCCCCACCCGGTTCGGTGGCCTGGGTGCCGACTGGAGCGAGACACTCGGCGTAGTCCGTGAGTTTGCCAAGGTCGACAGCTCGATCGCCCACGTCTTCGGCTTCCAGCACCTGATGCTGGCAACCGTGCGCCTGTTCTCGCGGCCCGAACAATGGCAACCCTGGTTCGAACAGACCGCCCGCAACAACTGGTTTTGGGGCAATGCCCTCAACCCGCTCGACACCCGCACCGTGGTGAAATCGTTTGATGGATGGCGTGAGTTTTCCGGCAAGAAAAGTTTCTGCTCCGGTGCCAGCGACTCGGAAATGCTGATCGCTTCAGCGGTCGACGAAAACGCCGGCGGCAAGCTGCTGATCGCTGCCATTCCCAGTGGCCGGACCGGCATCACCCTGCATGGCGACTGGGACAACATGGGCCAGCGGCAGACGGACAGTGGCAGCGCCACCTTTGAACGCGTACGGGTGGAAGAGTCTGAGCTGCTGCTTGATCCAGGCCCCCTGAGTACGCCGTTTGCCTGTCTGCGCCCACTGATCGCCCAACTGCACTTTGCCCACATTTTCCTCGGCATCGCCGAAGGGGCGTTCGAGGAAGCACGTCATTACACCCTCAAGGAGGGACGCCCGTGGTTCACCTCCAAGGCCCGCCATGTCAGCGAGGATCCCTACATCCTGCGCCACTACGGCGAGTTCTGGGTCGGCCTGGAAAGCGTGCGTGTGCTGGTTGAGCGTGCCGCGGCACAACTCGACGAAGCCTGGCGCAAGGGACACGGCCTGGGCAGCGAAGAGCGTGCGCAACTGGCGCTTTCGATCGCCTGCGCCAAAGTGGCAGCGACCCGTACCGGCCTCGATCTGTGCACCCGTCTGTTTGAAGTCACCGGGGCGCGGGCGACTCATGCCTCACTGCGGTTCGACCGTTATTGGCGCAACCTGCGCACCCAGACGCTGCATGACCCGGTGGACTACAAGATTCACGAACTGGGTGACTGGGCGCTGAACCAGAACCGCCCTACCCCTACTTTTTACTCATGAGCGAGGGAGCCCATGCAACTGCTGACTCTGCCCCCATCCCCATCGTTGGCGACGTCGATCCGCGCCACCGCCCAGGTCTTCGAAGACCCCAAGTCGCAAGCCTTGCTCGCCCATTTGCAACAGGTTGCGCCGAGCGAGGCCAGCGTCCTGATCATTGGTGAAACCGGAACCGGGAAGGAGTTGGTCGCACGCCATATCCATAACCTCAGCCGGCGCAGCCAGGGTCCTTTTGTGGCCGTCAACTGCGGCGCCTTCTCCGAATCACTGGTCGAGGCCGAACTGTTCGGCCATGAGAAAGGCGCCTTTACCGGCGCCATCAGCGCCAAGCCGGGCTGGTTCGAAGAGGCCAACGGCGGCACCCTGTTCCTCGATGAGATTGGCGATCTGCCAATGCCTGTGCAGGTCAAGCTGCTGCGTGTGCTGCAGGAG
The DNA here is from genome assembly GCF_056711565.1 of Pseudomonas sp. WT-JTC. NCBI lineage: Bacteria > Pseudomonadati > Pseudomonadota > Gammaproteobacteria > Pseudomonadales > Pseudomonadaceae > Pseudomonas > Pseudomonas sp. WT-JTC. The sequence goes on along the minus strand of NZ_CM160042.1, from coordinate 2,667,240 downwards.
CGTGAAGTGGTGCGACTGGGGTCGCGCAAGAGCATCGCGATCAACGTCCGGGTGTTGGCGGCGACCAATGTGCAGCTGGAGAAAGCGATCAACGCCGGACATTTCCGCGAGGACCTCTACTACCGCCTCAACGTGGTCAGCCTGCATCTGCATCCGCTGCGCGACCGCCCCGGCGACATTCTGCCCCTGACCCGACACTTCATTCGTACCTACAGCGAACGCCTGGGGTATGGACAGATTGCCCTGAGTGCCGACGCCGAACGCAAGCTGGCGGACTATGGTTGGCCCGGCAACATTCGCGAACTGGAAAACGTCATCCACCACACCTTGCTGATCTGCCGCGACGGTCTCGTGCGGCAGGAGGATTTGCGCCTGTCGAACTTGCGTATCGAGCGCCAGGAGGAAAGAGTCAGCACCTCTGAAGAATCTGCCCAGGCGCTCCTGCAACGGGCGTTCAAGCGACTGTTCGAAGAACACCAGGGGGCGCTTTACGAGAAGGTCGAGGACAGCTTGCTGCGCGCCGCCTACCAGTTCTGCCATCACAACCAGGTGCATACCGCCAGCTTGCTCGGTCTCTCGCGCAACGTGACCCGGGCACGCCTGATTGCCATCGGTGAACTGGTGGTCAACAAACGTCGCACCACCGATCACGAGCCGGACAATCGGGTTATCCAGCTATCGATTTGATTGCCCGGCACTGCCGCCGCCGAAGGCCGACTCAGGCGCCGGCCTGCTCGACCCGATCGGCAATCTGTCGTGCCTGTTGCAGCAACACGTCCAACCCACCAACGGCGGCCTCCACGCGCACCCGCAGGCAACCCAGCGCGCGACCCTGGATGCGCTCGATACCGCCTTGCACCAAATGCGTCCGGCAGCCGAACAGCGCGGCGATGGCCGACAGCTCCGGCTCGTGGCCGCTGGCACCGGTGTAGTGCAGATCCAGCAGTATTTCGGCCGGCTCCTGTGCTGATGGCTCCGGCGCTGACGACACGTCATGATCAGCAGGCAGCAACGTGCCAAGCAAGGCGCGGGTGACGTGGTGTCGAGGGTCACCGAACACTTGCCAGACGTCGCCCTGCTCCACCACCCGGCCATGCTCCATGACCACCACACGGTCACACAGATCGCGGATCACCTCCATCTCGTGGGTGATCAGCACGATGGTCAGCCCCAGGCGCCGATTGATATCGCGCAGCAACGCCAGAATCGCTTGGGTGCTCTCCGGATCGAGTGCCGAGGTTGCCTCGTCACACAGCAGCAAATCGGGCTGCAACACCAGTGCCCGGGCAATGCCGACCCGCTGTTTTTGCCCACCGGAGAGTTGTGCCGGGTAGGCGTCACGCTTGTCCTCCAGACCCACCAGACGCAACAGTTCGTCAACTCTTCGCTCGCGCTCGGCGCGCCCGATGCCCGCCAGTCGCAGCGGCAGGCCAACGTTGTCGCCGACGGTCCTGGAGGCCATCAAGTTGAAATGCTGGAAGATCATCCCGGTGCGCTGGCGCAAACCGGCCAGGCGTGCGCGATCGAAGCCGACGATATCCTCGCCCTCGATCAATACCTGGCCGCTGCTCGGTTGTTCCAGACGGTTGAGTGAGCGCAGCAGCGAGGATTTTCCGGCGCCGCTGCGACCAATGATGCCGAACACTTCACCGCGGCGAATGTCCAGATTGATGTCGTGCAACGCTTGCACGCTCTGCTGCCCGACCCGGTAATGCTTGCCCAGCCCCACCAGGCGTATATGCACGGCAGCGGCCAGGGCCTGCGGATTGAAACTGACCATGAATGAAAGTCCTGCACAAACAAAAGTGACCACGCCCCCCGACACCCGCGGGGCGTACGCTAAAACGCGTGCACCGGCACCTCACGGCACCGGTGGCACGCCGGCCACCGGTCAGAAGCCGGGAGCGATCTGGCCCTTGTAGCGAGTCAGGATGAAATCGCGCACTTGCGGCGAGTTCAGTGCCTTGGCCAGTTTCTGGATGCCGGGATCTTTGATGTTGTCCGGGCGGGCGACCAGGAACTCGACGTACAGGTCCTTGCCCTTCTCGACGATCAGCGCGCTGTTGGTGTCGATACCGGCCTCCAGTGCGTAGTTGGCAAATACGAAGGCCAGATCCACCTGGCTGACCGCACGGGCCAGCAACGCACCTTCCAGCTCACGTATCTTCAGCTTGTGCGGGTTTTCGGCGATATCGTGTTGCGTCGACAGGGTATTGCTCGGGTCCTTGAGCTTGATCAACCCCGCCTCGTGCAACAACACCAGTGCGCGCCCGGTATTCACCGGGTCGTTGGGGATGGCGACACTGGCGCCTTCCGGCAGATCGGCCAGTTTCTTGATCCGGGTCGAATAGGCACCGAAAGGCTCGATGTGCACACCCACTACCGGCACCAGATCGGTATGGCGGGTCTTGTTGAAGTCATCGAGGAACGGCCGGTACTGGTAGTAGTTGGCGTCCAGGTTTTTCTCGGCCAGTTGCAGGTTGGGCTGGATGAAGTCGCTGAAGACTTTGATATCCAGATCGACACCTTCTTTGGCGAGCGCCGGTTTGACGAATTCCAGAATCTCCGCGTGCGGAACCGGGGTGGCACCCACCACCAGCTTTTCGTTGGCGTGGGCGCTCAGGGATAAAACGGCAGCGAGGGCGGCCAGGGTCTTTTTCATGCTCATGACTCCAGAATGATCGAAAAGTGGCCGTCGTGAGGTGGACGTAAGGCCTGCAGCAGCGGTACCCGGCTGCTGCGTTCGGGTATGCAGGGCGCTCAGCGCCTTGTGTAATGTCGTACCAGGCGATCGCCGCTCATCTGCAACGCCTGCACCAGCAGGATCAGCAGCAGCACGGTGACCACCATCACATCGGTCTGGAAACGCTGGTAACCGAAACGAATCGCCAGGTCCCCAAGGCCACCACCGCCCACCACCCCGGCCATGGCGGTGTAATCCACCAGCACGATGGCGGTTACCGTGACCGCGGCGATCAGCCCGGTGCGGGCTTCAGGCAGCAGGGTGTACAGGATGATTTGCGGGGTACTCGCGCCCATTGATTGCACGGCTTCAACCAGCCCGCGATCGACTTCGCGCAAGGCGCTTTCCACCAGCCGGGCAAAGAACGGCGTACACCCCACCACCAATGGCGGAATGGCGCCGCGTACGCCCAGCGAGGTGCCGGTGACCAGGGTGGTCACCGGGATCAGCACGATCAACAGGATGATGAATGGCATCGAGCGCAGTACGTTGGCCACCACCGACAACAGCCGGTAAAGCCGAGGCGATTCGAGTAACTGGCGCTGGCCCGTCAGGTACAACAGCACGCCGAGCGGCATCCCCAGCAACACCGTGCAGCCCAATGCCACGCCGAGCATGCTCGAGGTGTCCAGGCAAGCCTCGGCCACTTCGCTCCAGTTGACATGGGCGAACCACTCGTTCATCGCCGCGCTCCCGCTCGCAAGGCCGCTACCGGATGCGGCACAGCCAGCCGATCGCCCTGACCGAAGAGCTTGTGACGCAGGGTGCCCTCCTGGTACTCGCGCTTGAACAGCCCCCGTGCCTGCAACTCCGGCACCAGCAGATCGACCACTGCCTCAAAGGTCTCGGGTGCGACCACGCTGGCCAGGTTGAAGCCGTCAACACCGGTCTCCTCGACCCACTCCTGTAGCTGATCCGCCACCGTCTGCGCCGAGCCCACCAGGATCGGGCCGTCACCACCGATCGCGCAGTAGTCGGCAATTTCCGCGGTGGTCCAGGTTCGATTCGGGTCGGCGCGGGTGAACGCCTCGACGGCCGACTGGATGGCATCGCTGGGCACTTCACGCAGCACCTGGTCCCGCGTGTATTCGCCGAAATCGATCCCGGTCCACCCCGACATCAAGGCCAGGGCACCGCTCGCACTGGCGTACTCGCGGTACTCGCGCAAGCGCTCCAGGGCCTCGGCGTCCGTCGCGGCGACGATGACCGTGAGCTGCTCGAAAACCAGCACCTGATCGGCCTTGCGACCGGCCGCCTGAACCGCGGCGCGCAGCTGCGCGACCTGTTGTTTGAGCACCACCTTGCTCGGCGCGGCGACAAACACGCACTCGGCATTCGCCGCTGCGAACACCCGACCACGGCTCGACGCGCCGGCCTGGTAGATCACCGGAGTGCGCTGTGGCGATGGTTCGCTGAGGTGAAAGCCGGGCACGGTAAAGAACTCGCCCTGATGATCGATGCCGTGCACCTTGCGCGGATCGGCGTAAACTCCGCTGGCGCGGTCGGCCTGCACCGCGCCCTCCTCCCAGCTGGCTTCCCAGAGCTTGTAGCAAACCTGCAGGTACTCCTCGGCCAGCGCATAGCGCTGATCGTGGGACAATTGCCGCTCCTGGCCCATGTTTCGCGCGCCACTGCTCAGGTAGGAGGTGACGATGTTCCAGCCTGCACGTCCCGACGTCAGGTGATCGAGGGTCGACATGCGCCTGGCGAACGGAAACGGATGCTCGAACGACACCGACGCGGTGACGCCAAAGCCCAGATGGCGAGTGGCTGCGGCCATTGCCGGCACCAGCTGCAACGGATCGTTGACCGGCACTTGCGCCGCACTGCGCAGCGCCTCGTCGGCACTCCCCTGGTAGACGTCATAGACGCCGAGCACATCGGCGATGAACAGGCCGTCGATCTTGCCGCGCTCCAGGGTTTTCGCCAGTTCGATCCAGTAATGGATGTCGGTGTAGCGCGTGGACTGATCACGCGGGTGCCGCCACTGGCCGGGCGACAAATGCCCTACGGTATTCATGCTGAAGGCGTTGAGACGAATTTGCTTGGGCATCTGCGCGACCTCAAGACCAGTCATGGCGAGGAGGCTTGATGCCGTTGAGCAGCCAGTTGCCAATCACGTGGTACTTCCAGCGCACCGGGTCGTGCAGGGTATGAACCCGCGCGTTACGCCAATGGCGATCGAGGTTGTGCTTGCGCAGCGTCGACCGGGTGCCACCCAGTTCGAACAGCTTGTTGCTGGCCTCGATGGCGATTTCGGTGGTCAACACCTTCGCCCTGGCCACCGCCAGCGATGCCTGCGCGACTGACTGCTCATCGGGCGCCGACCGGGCCTGGTCGAGCACAAGGCCCGCACGCTCCAGCAACGCCTCGGCAGCTTCCAGACGGATATCCAGTGCGCCGACCTGAATGATGGTCAACGGATCTTCACTGGCCTTTTCCACCCCGGCATCGATCCATGGCCGCGCCTGCTCACGCACAAAGCCGATGGTGTCGTGCAGTGCCGCACGGGCAATGCCCGCATCAATGGCCGCCGTGGTGATCTGCGCAAAGGGCCCGGCCAGGGTCGGGCGTTCATAGGAGCGGTAAGTCGGGAACAGGTTGAAGGCCGGCACCCACAGCCCCTCGACCAGCACGGTGCCGCTGGAGGTGGTGCGCTGACCGATGCTGTCCCAGTCGTCCACTACGTTCAAACCCTCGGCATGGCGCGGTACGAAGGCCAGTTGTGCACGGTCTTCGCTGTCCAGGGCCAATACACCCAACCAATGGGCATAGAGCGACCCGGTGCAGTAACCCTTGCGCCCATCGATGCGATAACCCTCGCCCTCTGCGACCAGCCGGGTACGGATGTCCTGCACGTTCTTGCCACCGGTTTCCGACAGCGCGTTGGCGAAGCGATTACCCGCAAGTGCCAGGTCGAAGAAGAACCGCTTCTGATCGTGACTGCCCTGCAAACGGATGTCTTCCAGCAGGCAGTAATGGTTCTGCGGTATCTGGCCAAGGGATGGGTCGGCCGCCGAGACAATCGCGATGACCCGGGCCAGGGTCGCATAAGACACCTGCGCGCCACCGTACTCCCGAGGCACCGTAATGCCCCACAGTCCACTGTTGGAAAAAGCATCGACCACCTCGGCCGGCACCTGTCGCGTCAGATCGCGCTCGGAGGCGCCAGCCTGCAACAGCGCAGCGATTTCATGGGCAATGCGAATGGCTTCGGCATCATCACGGATCACATGGGCCGAAGGTGGATTGATCGGGTATGCGGCTGAAACTGACATGGATTCCTCACTCTATCGGTGGCTCCGCCAACGGCCGCACAGTCCTGCAAATGACTGTCGGTACGGAGCCTTACCCGGATGGAGCACGATCCATGCCATGACATTTAATCGTTAAATATCAATATCTTATAAAAAACAGCGGAAACCGGAATAGCCAGCCAGACACTTGCTGTTGAAGCACTGTTGAGTATCCAACAGTGGCTGGCCATTCCCGGCTACGCCAATTCAGCGGGAAAACAGCGCGAACGGTTGCGCCAATGCGGCCTCGTCTTGAAACTCAGGCCGGCTTGAAACAGTACGCAGCCAGTTTGTTCCCATCGAGATCCCGCGCGTAAGCCGCATAGGCGTCAGGTGCCCAGCCTCGCGGACCCGGTGCACCTTCGTCGGTGCCGCCACTGGCCAGCGCCGCGGCGTGGAAAGCGTCAATGGCGGCACGATTCGGCGCCTCGAAGCTGATGGTGACACCGTTACCCACGCTGGCCGGGGCGCCGTTCGCCGGCTTCAGAACGAAGAAGGACGGGGCGCTCTCACCCCAGATCGATCCATTCTCGTCCAGATCAGCGATGCGTTTTTGGCCCAGGGTACCCAGGACATTGTCATAGAAGCTGCGCGCTTTTTGCAGGTCGTTGGTACCGACGGTCACATGAGTGAAAATGGTCATCTTTGTGCTCTCTTTAGTGTAGATACGGTGGGTTGATGTTGCAGGTTTTCGCGCCTTTGACTCGCCCTGACGGGCTTCGCCAATCTGTTGAGTCAGCGATCGAAATGGATAACGGTGCGGATGCTTTCGCCTTGGTGCATCAGGTCGAAGGCTTTGTTGATCTCCTCGAGCCCCATGGTGTGGGTAATGAAACTATCCAGAGGAATCTCGCCCTTTTGCGCGTTCTCGACATAGCTGGGTAGCTCGCTACGTCCTTTCACACCGCCAAATGCCGAGCCGCGCCAGACGCGCCCGGTCACCAGCTGGAAAGGACGGGTACTGATTTCCTGTCCTGCGCCGGCGACGCCAATGATCACCGACTCGCCCCAGCCCTTGTGGCAGCACTCCAGGGCGGCGCGCATCAGATGGACGTTGCCAATGCATTCGAAGGAGTAGTCCACACCGCCCTCGGTCATCTCGATGATCACGTCCTGGATCGGCCTGTCATGATCCTTGGGATTGATGAAATCGGTAGCCCCCAGTTGCCTGGCAATGTCGAACTTGGCCGGGTTGATGTCGATCGCGATGATCCGGCCGGCCTTGGCCATGGTCGCACCGATAATGGCTGCCAGGCCGATGCCTCCCAGACCGAAGATTGCCACGCTGGCTCCCTCCTCCACCTTGGCCGTATTGATCACCGCGCCAATGCCGGTGGTCACACCACAACCGAGCAGGTAGACCTTCTCCAGTGGCGCATCCTTGGGGATTTTGGCCAGGGAAATTTCGGGAAGCACGGTGTATTCGGAGAAAGTCGACGTGCCCATGTAGTGGAAGATTGGGCGCCCCTCATAAGAGAACCGACTGGTGCCATCGGGCATCAAGCCTTTGCCTTGAGTGGCACGGATCTTCTGACAAAGATTGGTCTTGCCGGATGTGCAGAATTTGCACTCGCCACATTCCGGGGTGTAGAGCGGGATCACATGGTCGCCCACCGCCAGTGAAGTGACCCCCTCGCCAACCGCTTCGACGATACCGCCGCCTTCGTGGCCAAGAATGACGGGGAAGATCCCTTCGGGATCGGCGCCAGACAACGTAAACGCATCGGTATGGCAGACGCCGGTTGCGATGATCCGCACCAGCACTTCCCCGGCCTGCGGGGGTGCCACATCGACTTCGACGATTTGCAGAGGCTGGTTCGCCGCGAAGGCGACGGCCGCTCGTGATTTGATCATGTTCATGATTCCCGGACGCAAAGAGACGCCGTTCCTGTGTAGAAACAGTCAAGAGATGGTGTTCAGAGGGGCGTAACAGAGGGCGGGCGTCCTTGCCCTTGAGGCCGATTAGAGCGATGCCTCGATCTTTTTTGCTGCGGCTTCGTCGACCCAGGCATGCCAGATTTCCGGGTGTTCCTTGAGGAACATTCTGGCCAGCTTCGGCGATTCGATGCGTTCCCGGGTCATCCTCGCCAGATTCTGATTCAACAAGTCGATGGGAATGTTGACCTTCTCCAGTACCGAGACCAGTTCAGGAGCCTGTTCATGAAAAGCCTTGGAGAGTCCAACCATGGTGATGACGTCTTTGTTGGCGCCGGTCTTTTCCTCCAGCCTTATCGCATCGATCTGCCCCATCAACGGCGTCGGTGACCAGTAGTAGAACAGTACCGGTTCACCGCGCTTATAGCTGGACAAGACAGCCGCATCCAATGCGGCACCAGTGCCTGGACGGAAATTCGTGAACGTGGTTTCAAGGCCATACTCTTTCAACATCTCGGTATTGTCCTGCTCACAGATCCAACCCGCAGGACAGTTGTAGAAACGGCCTTTGGACGGTTCCTCCGCATCGTGAAAAACACTCGCGTACTTGCTCAGGTCAGCGACTCTCCTGAGGTCGGGCGCCTGCGCTGGCCGGTTACGTTTAGCGTCCCCTTCAACGACGTAACGCGGCACATACCAGCCCTGAGTCGCACCGATGATCGGAGCGCCAACCCCGACAACCTTTCCGGCCGCCGCCGCCTTTTTCCAGACTTCGCTGCGCTCCATCCACTCTTCGCCAAACACCTGAATGTCATTGCCGGCCAGTGCGGTTTCAAGAATGATGGTGTTACCCACCAACTGATCCGTTGCACAACCATAACCATCCTTGAGCACGATCATCATGATGTCGGTCAGGAGCATCCCGCTCTCCCAGTTCAGCCCGGCAAATTTCACCGACTTGCCCGATTCACACCACCCTGATGCCTGGCTTGAAGCACTACCGACAAGCAAGCCAAGGGTGAGCAAAGAGGCCAACAAACTCTTCCTGTTTTTCATGATCAGACGCTCCGAATCATTATTATTGGGGGCAGCGAACTGTTGTGTGCGACACAGGAACAAACGAGTCCATCAGATTCAGTATGGACAAGTGCGTGCGCAAACACGTGAGGCGAAGGCGTGAATCAATTGCTTTTATGGTTATTTGGCGAAGCTCAAGCCAATGGATCTACAGACGTACGCCCGTAGAACAACTGGCGCGCATAGGCACTGAACTCGACATCGGGCTGGTCCACGTACGCAAACACCGCGTTGAGCCTCAGCCTGTCCCCTTCCACCGGCGTAACCCGGTGCAATGAATAGCGGCCGCGGAACAATGTCAGGGTGCCAGGCACTTGAGGCAGGACCTCTACCTGCTGTGTTTGCGAGTCATCGAGGAATTGCCTGACCGCGTCATAGCAATCGTCGCTTTCATTGCGCAGCATCCGCACATACTCGAAATCCCCACCGGCGCTTGCAGCCTGAAGGGACAGCGTGACGCTGAAGTCGGAACGATCAAAGTGCCACCCCAACTCCTGCCCTGCCGTGAAGCCCTGCAAGTTAAGGGCGGCCAATGGATCGGCATGACGATAGAGCGTGTCCAGAGCCAAAACATCTTTGATGAAAGCAAGGACTTCGTCCGACCCATAGATCTGCCGGATCAAATGGTCGGCAGGAATATCGGCATAGGCAACCGTGTCTTTTGCCGTGTTCATCAAGCGTCGTAGCGGATGTTGCGGATCAACGCTTTCATCCTGGGGTTTGAAATAAACCGTGTGGTTTTCCCGAAAATGAAACATGCGCGAGTGCAGTGCAAGTGTCTGCTGCGCCATCGCGACAACCGATGGATCGCGCACAAAACCCGGAAAGATCGCAACGCCCTCTTGTCCCAGCAACGACTGACTGTGAGTGACCAGTGCGAGATAAGCGGGGCTGGTGCGATTGGTGATTGGGTAACGCTCGAGATCGACGAGATCGCCCAGGGTTAGCGCAGGTGTGAAAGGCAGGGTAGTCATTGTTGTTGGTCTCCGTTGGCTCTGCTGGATTCAGATTGCATCGGCACCAAAAACAAGTCACGCTCATAATTTTACGCAATTTTGTGAATTATTTTCAGGTCGTATTCCCATGAGACTGACGCTGGATCACTTGGTGATGTTGCAAACCCTGTCGGAAGTCGATTCGATAACCGCGGTGGCCGAACGTTTATGGCTGACACCTTCAGCCGTCAGTCACCGCATACGCGAAGCGGAGCGGCGGCTAGGTGTGAGCCTGACGGAAAGATCGGGAGGAAAGCTCAGGCTCAGCCCTGCCGGCGTGCGCCTGGAACGGGCCGCCAAAGACATCATCGCCATACTCAATGAGGCTGAGTCCGAGGCCCGGTCCATGGCCGGTGGCGTCACAGCGTTTGTCCGTATGGGTGTCACCTCCTACGGCCCGTTTCGCTGGATTCCAAAGTTCATCAAGCACTACTCAAGTCTTCGACCAGATATCGAAATCACACTGGTGACCGTGCCCCGTAACGACGTTTACGCGAGCCTGATGCAAGGCAGACTGGATGTGTCCATTATCGATGACGGCATGGTGCCTAGCGGTGTCGCCAGGTTGCCGCTTTTTCGGGACGACCTGATTGCAATCATGGCAACCGATCACCCCCTTGCGGGAAGGAAAAATATCTACGCGCAAGACTTCAAGACTTACAACCTGGTGACGTATTCGACCGATCGCGCCAGTGGCTGGGAGTACGACCGTTTCTTCGCCCCCGCCAGCATCTTGCCGCGCCGCATGATCACGGTGGAGTTGATCGAAGCCATCGTCGAACTGGTCCGTTCGGGATACGGAATCAGCATATTACAACGGGATTTGGTAACCCCCAGCCTGGAGCGTGGGGAGCTTGCGTGGGCCGCCCTGAATGACGGCCTGGATATCGCCTGGAACGCAATCGTTCGCCCCTCGGAACGGGAAGATAGTGAGGTCAGTAAAATGGTTACAGAGCTTGATACCTGGATTAAATATGCAGGAAATACCGGGCATGGCTAATCCCGGGTTAGCGCGTGAAAATCGTTTCTTTGGGTCAATTACAGTCTTTCGCATCAGGTAGCTACCGACCAGAAGCGCTCGTCCACCCACTGCCCCCTTGAACACAACGCTCAACTGCCCTGGTTGCCTGGCCATAGCGTCCGCGGAATACATACGGTCCCATCCAGTAGCAATCGGGCTGTTCTCATCAGACCGCAACTCATCAGACGATCATGCCCAGGACGCAATTCTACGGTGAACTCTCCCGTGGGGTGTTCAACCGAGAGTTGCTTGACGTCACCCTCAACGACACACGCCACACCCGCCGCCACACTGCCCTCGACCAGGCAGGCAACCGCCACACTGACCGCACCGAACACGCCGATGCTGGTATGGCATCGGTGCGGAATGAAGGTGCGGGTGCTGAGTGCCCCACCCGCTTGTGCTGGCGCAATCAGGCACATCTTGGGCACATTGCGCTGGCTCACGTCCCCCAGATCCATGCGTGGACCGGCCTGCAATCGGATCGATTCAAGTCGGGCCTTCAACCCGGTGTCGGCATCCAGTTGCTCAGGGTGCTCGTAGCCACTGAGCCCGAGGTCTTCGGCGCGGATAACAATGACCGGCATGCCATTGTCGACACAGGTGACCTCGACACCATCGAACACATCGACAGCGTTACCGGTGGGTAGCAATGCGCCGCAACTGGAGCCGGCGATGTCCTTGAACTCAACGACCAGCGGCGCACCGCTGCCGGGCACACCGTCAATACGTGCTTCGCCAGAATAGCTGACGGTACCCTCCGGCGTCGGTATATGAGCAATCGCGATCTGCCCGGTGTTTTCCATGAAAATGCGCACCGGGGTCACATCACCCGCCGCGGGCACCAGTCCGCGCTCAATGGCAAACGGCCCGACACCGGCGAGAATGTTGCCGCAGTTCTGGCCGTAATCGACACGCGGTTCATCGACCAGTACCTGGGCGAAAAGGAAGTCGACGTCGGCTTCGGCGCGCGCGGAAGGTTTGATGATCGCCACCTTACTGGTGAGTGAGTCGCCGCCACCAATGCCATCGATTTGTCGCGCATCCGGCGAGCCCATGACCGCCAGCAGTACGCGATCTCGAAGCGCTTGCTCATCGGGCAAGTCGCGGGCCAGGAAGTAAACGCCTTTCGACGTCCCGCCACGCATCAACAGGCAAGGAATACGTGTCTGGCCCATGCTCAATCTCCGAGTTCGTCAAGGCTGTCGACATAGCGCAAGCCCTTTTCCGCGAGCCGCTGGCGCATGTTGTATATGTCCAGCCCCAATTCGCCCTTGGCCAGACGCAACGCCTTCTGCTCTTCGAGGTCGGCGCGCGCACGACTGGCTTCGACAACCTGCGCAACTTCGCCGCGACGCACGATGACCACACCATCGTCATCGGCTACCACCACGTCGCCGGGGTTGACCAACTGACCGCCGCACACCAGCGGCAGGTTGACCGAACCAAGGGTCTCCTTGATCGTGCCCTGGGCGCTGATGGCGCGGGACCAGACCGGGAAGCCCATCTCGCGCAGGGTGTGGGTATCACGCACGCCGGCATCGATCACCAGGGCGCGCACGCCGTGGGCCTTGAGCGAAGTGGCGAGCAGGTCGCCGAAGTAACCGTCGGTGCACGGAGAACTGGGAGCAACCACCAGAATATCGCCGGGCCGGCACTGCTCCACCGCCACATGGAACATCCAGTTATCGCCCGGGGCAACCAGCACCGTCACCGCCGAGCCGCTGATGGCCGCCCCTCGTTGAATCGGTGTGATCGAAGACGTCAGCAGGCCTTTTCGCCCCTGCGACTCGTGGATGGTCGCGACACCGAAGCGCCCCAGCTCATCGACCAAAACCTGCTCGGCCCTGGCGATGTTACACACGACGACACCGGTTTTTCCGATCAGCTCGCTCATGCCAGATTCTCCGTCACGCGAGGGAAGATGCTCTGGTAACCCTCGCCATAAACGATGTCACGGCTGGAGGTGATGCCGACGTTGCGCTTGGCCTGCACACCTCGTTGCAGGGCGACACGAGTGTAGTACTCCCACAGGTGTTCCTGACCGGCCATGCACTGGATGGCGGCGTACTTTTTGTCCCAGACCGAGGTGATGTCCAGCAACACATCGGGGCGCCATTCGCATTGCTCGGGCTGGTGCGGCTCGAAGCTGTAGACCGGTGGTGCACCGACGATTTTCTCACCCGGCTTGTAGCCTTCGGCCTGGGCGACGATACGTGCCTCTTGCGTCAGGTTCATGGCCAACGGGTGATCGTAGTTGTACGGGTCTTTCAGCGAGTGGCTGAGGACGAACTCGGGCTGGACGCGACGAAACACGTCCGCCAGGCGAAACAGCGTTTCCTTGTCGGCACGCATCGGGTAATCGCCGATGTCGAAGAACTCGACACTGGCACCGAGGATATCCGCTGCGGCCTGAGCCTCCTGGCGCCGGGCGGTTTTGACTTTCTCTTCGCTCATCTCACCCTTGCGCCACAGCTTGGCGGACTCACCGCGCTCACCGAAGGACAGGCAGACGATGTGCACGGCATAACCCTGTTGTGCATGCAGCGCGATGGCACCGCCGGCGCGCCAGACGAAATCGGCAGAGTGGGCGCTGACGACCAGCGCGTTTTTCGGTGAATCGACCATTGCGGATACTCCTCCTGCGTTTCGAACGAGCATCGCACCGCGACCTGCTCCAGGAGTAATGCGTTGAAGTGTTGGAGGTATGCGTTTTTTTTATTGCTACTCAATCAGGGCGGCGGCATAGTCCAGCTCGAAATGACTATTTGAAGAGTCCGCGCCCCATGGAATCCACCGAACTGCCCAGCCTGATGCACGTACGCGCCTTTGTCCGGGTGGCTGATCACGGGAGTGTTTCCAAAGCCTCTGTGGCGCTATTCCGTGCTCAGTCAGTCGTGACCCGGTCGATCTCCGAGCTGGAGAGCCGTCTCGATGTGCCTTTGTTCGAACGCCACGCCAACGGTATGCGTTTGACCGCTTTCGGCGAGCGCTTGCTGCCTCGGGCGCGTCGCGTGCTGGCCGAGCTGGACAGTGTGCCGCGAATGCTGGATGGCGCGGACAAACGAGCGGTCGAGCCGCTGTACCTGTTCCAGGCCCGGCGCCTGCAAGTGTTCGTCAAACTCTGCGAAACCCGGCATATGCAGACCGTCGCCAGCCTGCTCGGCCTGAGCCAGCCGGCGATCAGTTCGACCATCAAGGTCATGGAAAACGGCTGCGGCCAAGCGCTGTTCGAGCGCACGCCTCGCGGATTGCAGCCAACCCGCGCCAGCCAGGAAATCCTCTTTCCGATCCGCCGGACGCTGAACGAATTGCGCCATATCGAGACCGATATCACCGCTCTGCGCGGCGTCTTGCAAGGCGTGGTGCATATCGGTGCCCTGCCCTTGGGTCGCACCCGTATATTGCCCGAGGCCATTGTGCGCATGATGGCCGATCATCCACAGATCCGGGTGATCACCAACGAAAGTCCGTTTGATTTGCTGGCGACCGATCTACGCGCTGGCGATGTTGATTTCATTTTCGGCGCCCTGCGCCCGGAAGCCTATGCCAGTGACCTTACCGGCGAGGCGCTGCTCACGGAAGACATGGTGGTATTGGCACGGCGTGATCATCCGCTCTATTCAAAAACGACCTTGCACGATGAACTCGGCGCGGCCCAGTGGGTGCTGCCACGTGCCGGCTCGCCAGCCCGGCGGATGCTCGATGAGTGCTTCACCCGATTCGGCATTGCGCCGCCCCGGCCGGTAGTGGAAAGCGGCGACATGGCAATCATTCGCGGGCTGTTGCTGCGCTCGGACATGCTCGCGGCAGTGTCCGCCCACCAACTGGAACAGGAGATTGCTTCGGGCGAGTTGTGCATCCTGCCGCTGGAGTTGAAACAGACCACCCGGGCCATCGGACTGACTTATCGCAGTGGTTGTCTGCACTCGCCCGTGGCGCAAGCCCTGATGGATGTGATTCGCCGGGTGATCCGCGAACAGCAAAATCTGCTTTGTGACTGACGCACAGCCATCGCGAGCAGGCTCGCTCCTACAATGGTTATTCGTCGTACACCGGGCCTGAGTACAACGCCAATCCACTGCTCGCGAAAAACGTCCGGACAACGCGTTCATTCAGACAGCACGCGTTATCGTTGATGTCCATCGCGAGCAGGCTCGCTCCTACATTGGTTGTTGTTCGTGCGCAGCGTTTGAATACAACGCCAATCCCCTGTAGGAGCGAGCCTGCTCGCGAAAAACGTCCGGAAAACACGTTCATTCAGACTGCACGCGTTATCGTTGATGTCCATCGCGAGCGAGCTCGCTCCTACAGCAGGCTGAAGGGATAGCTGACGATCAGGCGGTTTTCGTCGAACTCGTTGCTGCTGTAGTCGCGGCGAATACTGGAGTTGCGCAGGCGCAGGCTGAGGCTTTTGAAGGTGCCGCTCTGTACCGTGTAGCCCAGTTCGGACTCACGCCCCCATTCCTTGCCATCGGTGACGCTGCCCGTGTGCACATTGTCGCCGCTGATGTAGCGGTTCATCAAGGTCAGGCCGGGAATGCCCAGCGCGACGAAATTGTAGTCATGGCGCAGTTGCCAGGATTTCTCCCGGGCGTTGTCGTAGCTGCTGTTGTAGCTGTCGTTGGCCAGTGTTCCGCCGCTGGTGCCGTTGACCCGCATCCACGCATCATCACCGCTAAGTTTCTGCAGGCCGACGTAGAAGGTGTTGCCGCCATAGCGCGCAGAGAGAAGTACCGAGAGGGTACGGTTGTCCAGATCGCCGGCCCGCGCACTGCCATCCTCGCGCCCCCAGAAGTAACCGAGGTTCGCGCCCAACGTCCAGGCACCGAGTGGCTGGCTGTGGACCAGCTGCAAGTATTGCTGCTGATAGATATCCTTGAGCTCGGCATTCCACAGGCCGATCAAGGTACGCTTGTCGTTGAAGCTGTATTCACCGCCGACGAAGTTGAAGCGATCGGACGTGAACGCGGTTTTACCCTGCATGAACATGTCTTCCATGCTCGAGTCGTTGCGCGGGCTGTTCTGCCGAAACTGGCCGCCATACAGGGTCAAGCCATCGATATCCTGCGAGGTGACCTGGCCGCCGCGAAAGGTTTGCGGCAACGAGCGGCCGTCATCGGACCGCAAGATCGGCAGCACCGGCATCCACTCGCCGACCTTCAGTTCGGTTTTCCCCACTTTCATTTTTCCGGCGACCGCCAGACGGCCAAAGTCATCGGCAGGACGCCCATCGCTATCGAGTGGCAACAGCTGCGTACCCCCCGTGCCCTGCCCGCCATCAAGCTTGACCGAATAGAGCCCCAACACATCCACGCCAAATCCCACCGTGCCTTGGGTGAAACCGGAACGAGCATCGAGGATGAAGTTCTGCGTCCACTCTTCGGCTTTCCCTTGCGGGTACGCCGGGTTGGTGAAGTTGCGGTTGATGTAGAAGTTACGCAGGTTCAGATTGGCGCTGGCGTCTTCGATAAAACCCGCGGCCTGTCCTTCCAGAGGTAACGCGCAAGCAACGGCCAGCGAACAAGCGATTCGACGATTAACGGTGATTTTCATTGTTATTGTTGTCCGATTTTTGGGTAAAGGAACGCCCTACGCCCTTATGTGTCGGGCACAGTGAGATCAAGCGAAAAATGGGTGATGGCGACCCGGGCAGGGTCGCCAAGAACTGACGGGGCCGTCGCCCCTGATGATCAGCGCGGTGCTTTACCCGCCACCGAGTAGAGCACCTGCTGGTTCCGGGTTTTCATGAACTCGTCCAGGCTCTGCCCACGCATCGCCGCGTAGACCTGCAAGTTGGGAATGCCGAGTACCGCAGCAAGCTTTTCCAATACGAAGAAGATCGCCCCGTACTGGATCAATCCGCGCCAGTCACGGCGCCGCAGCAGTTCGCGTTCCTCTTCGCTCAAGCGGCCTTCCTCGAACAGCGCCTCCGGGGCATCGAGAAAGCGTTGACGCCATTGCGGCTCGATCATGCGATGCAGGAATTTGTTCAGGCGATAACCCTTGGCACTGCGCTCCAGGGTGAACGGATAGGTCCCTTCAAGTTTCTCGATACCGACCAACTGGTGTTGCATATGCTGCAAATGGCGTGTGTTCACATCAGCCGGAACCGGCCGATCCTGGTTCTCCAGCAACAGTGTCGCGATGCCGGTCATGGACGGCAGGTAATAGTCCTGATGCAGGTTTTTCACCGTGGCCGACAAGGCGCCACGCATGATCAACCAGGTGATCACCTCCGAACCCTCCATGCCCCCGAGAGTGGCGTACTCGGCATGGGTCATCTCGGTCAGCCGTACCGGGTCGTTGACCAGCAGATCAATGAACTGCTCGTCCCACTGCGAATTATTGAAACCGCAACGCTCGCCATGCACCTGATGAGACACGCCACCGGTGGCGACAATGGCCACTTTCAGGTCTTCGGGATAGCTTTCAATGGCCCGGCGCAAGGCCAGGCCCAGCTTGTAGCAGCGCAAGGCGCTGGGGATCGGGAACTGCAACACGCCGACCTGCAGCGGCACGATTTCCACCGGCCATTCAGGTTCGCAAGGCAGCAGCGCCGACATCGGCGAGAAGAAACCGTGGTCCAGCGGCTTGTCGCGGAAGAAGCTCATGTCGAACTCGTCAGCCATCAGGCTTTGGCCAATATGCCGCGACAGCGCCGCATGCCCGCCGACCGCTGGCAGCGAGCGGGGGTTACCGCCCTCGTCCGCCACCTCGTAACGCTCATCGACCCCGAGGGAGAACGCACCATAGTGATCGAAGAAAAACGACGTCACGTGGTCGTTGAAGATGTAGAACAACACATCCGGTTGTTGCTCCTTCAACCACAGCTTGATCGGTTCGAAGCCTTCGAAGATCGGCGCCCAGGCGGCCTCATTCTGTTTGTCGTGATCGACGGCAAAGCCGATGGTGGGTGTATGGGATACAGCGAGGCCACCGATGATGCGTGCCATGATGAGTTCCTTTTTGCGAAGAAGATTATTGCGTCAGCAAGGCCTGGTTGGCCTGGCGCCGCGCATGACCGTTGGCCAGGATCGCCAGTGCGGCGATGAAGGCCGGCACGCTCAACAGGGCGAACAGCAACGGCAGGCCCAACCCGAGACTGAGCACCGCACCACCGATGAGAGAACCAAAGATAGCGCCGAAGCGACCGATGCCCAGCATCCAGCTCACGCCTGTGGCGCGGAAATCGGTCGGGTAGTAACCGGGAGCAAAAGCGTTGAGTCCGGTCTGCGCGCCGCTCATGCAAAAACCTGCCGCGACTACACCGAACGCCAACAGACTCGATTCCAGACTGAACGCCCCCAACAGCAGGATAAACACGCCGCCCAAGGCATAGGACGTGGCGATGACCCTGTTCGGATTGCGCCGGTCCATGGCCCAACCTACCGCAATCGCGCCGACCGTACCGCCAATCTGGAACAGGCCGGTGATGGTCGCCGCCCGCTCGATGGACAGGCCACCTTCGCGCAACAGGGTCGGCATCCAGCCCATGGTCAGGTAGATCACCAGCAGGCCCATGAAGTAGGTCATCCACAGTGCGACAGTGCCGAACCGAAAGCCCTCGGTGAACAGCATGCGCACCGGCGCTTTATGCTGTGCCTGAGGCTCGGTCATGGTGAATTTCGTGGTGGCCGAAAAGGTGCCACCCAACTTGTTCAGCACTTTGGCGATCTGTGCAGCAGGTGCATTGCGGGCCGCCAGGAAACGTGCGGATTCCGGCAACAGCAACCAGAGGAAAGGCAGCAACACCAGTGGCAGGATGCCGCCGACCAGCAACACCGATTGCCAGCCGTGCAATGGAATCAACCAGGCGGCGACCAAACCGCCCATTCCCGAGCCCATGTTGAAACCGGTGAACATGATGGTGATGAACAGCGAGCGGTTGCGCTCTGGCAGGTATTCGGCAAGCAGCGTGGTGGTGTTCGGCATCGCGGCGCCCAGGGCCACGCCGGTCAACAGCCGCAAGGCCGCAAGTTCGTAGGGGTTGCGGGCGAATGCACAGGCAAGACTCAGCACGCTGAATCCGGTCACCGCAAACAGCAGCACCTTCTTGCGTCCCAAGCGATCAGCGTAAGGGCCGGCCGTCAACGCACCAATGGCGAGCCCGACCATGCCCGCGCTCATGACCGGGCCGAATGCGGCTTTTGACAACCCCCATTCCTGAATCAGTGAAGGCGCGATAAACCCCATGACCGCCACATCGAGGCCATCGAATAGAACAATGAAGAAACACAGGCTCATGATGAGCCACTGGTACCTGGCAACCGGACGGTTATCGATCCACGCTTTGATGTCGACCGTTTCGTGACTCATGTTTTCACCTTCTTATTTTTGTAGAAATGCCGAACGGCTTGGGGATTGGCGCAGGCCAGAGGCCGCCCGACAGCCGAACGTTGAGCGTGACTTTAAAGCCGCAGGTGCCTGCCGCGCCTCTGGGAAATCCTTAAACGGGTATCTGTTTTGTTTATCGGATATTTGAGGCGTGCCGCGCGGCCATACAGGAATGCCGATAAAAAAAACCGATAACTGCTTAATGACTTCACAGGCGACGATCGGGAAACGCTTGCCTTAAGGTCGACGCTACTGCCTTGACGGCGGTAGCGGTGATTGACTCTCCGTAGCCGCACATACTAATAAAATAGGGGTTTGAACATGGTCACGCGTCTCGATGACAGCGGTTTTTCCCGCCGCTCGCTGCTCAAGAAAAGCTCCATTGTGCTGACAGCCAGCACCGCGCTCGGCATGCCGATCCTGAGCCAGGCCACCTCACTCAACAACAAGGAAGACCCCCATCAATTGCCAGGCACCGTCATGGATTCCCAACTACTGAGCCTGTTGTCGCAACCCAAGATCGATTGCCACCATCATGTGATCGACCCTGCCCAATACCCCTACCCCACTGACTCCACCTACCAACCGGCAGGGCCTGAGGTCGGACCCGCGGCGTATTACGAACAGGTCATGCAGGCCTATGGCATTCGCCATTCAGTGATCGTGCAGCCGACCTCCGCCTATGGCTACGACAACCGTTGTCTGCTGGACACGCTGGCGCGCAACAAGGGCCGCCATAAAGGTGTCGTCGTGGTGCCGAACGATGTCTCCAGCGAGACGCTCGCGCAGTACAAGGCACAAGGTGTAGTCGGCGTGGCGCTCAATGCGGCACTGCTGGGTCCCGAGCGTTTCCTGAAGGTCGACACCCTGATGGGACGCCTGGCCGAGCTGGACCTGTTCGCCCAGATCCAGGTGAAAGACGATCAACTGCTTGCACTGTTGCCCTTGCTGCAGCGCACACGCCCCCGCGTGCTGATCGACCACTCCGGCCGGCCCGATGCCAGCGTCGGCTTGCAACAGCCGGCCTTCCAGGCACTGCTGGCTCTTGCCGGCAACGGACGCACCTTCGTCAAACTCTCCGGGCTGTCGCAATACTCCAGGCAGAGCTACCCGTATGCCGATGCCCAGCCATACCAGCTTGCACTTTTGCGGGCGTTCACTGCCGAAAACTGCATGTGGGGCACGGACTGGCCGTTCTTGCGCGCGCACCAACACATGGAGTTAGGTACCGTTCTGACAAACTTCGGCGAGATGTTCCCGAATGCCAGTGACCGCCAGCAGATTCTTTGGGAAACCCCAAAACGCCTGTTCGGCTTTACCGCCTGACCCCGAACATCACGGAAAACTCAGCCTGACTTGACCCGGCAGGCTGTCCGGCCGCCCTTTTGACTCAAACCCGAAAGTGGACAACTGGAGGGCTTGATCTTGCAGGGTGCCATAGGAGAAAAGCATTACCGGTTGCTCGGTTGGATGGAACATGGAAGCTCCGAAGTTGTTCAGATCAGCAAGTCTTCATGGAACGCGCCAAACGGACGCTCGGGATGGGTGATCTGAATTTCCAGAATCCACAGGCCGGTGTTCGGGTAATGATCCAGATCCCCGAGGTCGCCGCCCCGGTAAATCGCGTGGGGAAAATCGCTGACTCTGTGGCCTTTGATGTCGAGGTGGAGCTTCCATCCCATGGCCTGTGCCTGAGCGTCCGCAAAGTCATAAAGCGCCACCCCGGAAACACGCTCGCTGCGCCAGAAACTTTCGACCCGGTTGAACAGCTCCTTGGCCGCTGCGGCACAGGCGAGCATTTCTGGATCGGTGCCGGTGGTGAAGGTCGCGCCGGCATCGCCTTCGTGCCCTTGCCACACCACCCCCATGTCGATGAAGAAAATGTCGTCGGCCCCCAGCTCGGGGTCGCCATCGGAGCGTTGCTTGAAAGTCTTGAGCGTGTTGGCGCCAAAGCGAACCAGCAACGGGTGCCAGATCCGGTCCATGCCCAGTTCCGCCAGAATCTCTTTGCCTCGCAACTGCGCCTCGGATTCACGCATACCGGGTGTGATGACACGGGCGATCCGGTCGATAGCCTTCCAGGTCATCTGCTGCGCATGACGCATCGTTTCCAGTTCGTAACGCTCACCTACCGCTTCTTTGCCGCTCAAAAACGTACTCATCATTCATTCCCTTGGTAAGAAAGTGCAGGCCATTCGCTATATAGTTTTGTATATTGCGATACTTGATTTCAAAGATAAAGCCATGACCCAGGCTTCGACCCAACCTTATGACAATCGCCAACACCGCAACCGGTGACCAATGCAGCGCGCTGGATCACTCTCTCAAGCCCGCAGTGACTCGCATCCGCCAGCGCAATCAGCACCTGATCCTGAAGGCCGCCAGCGAAGAGTTTTCAGCGACTGGCTTCGACGCAACCCAGACCCGTGATATCGCAGCGCGTGCCGGGGTTCCCAAGGCCAATCTCTATTACTACTTTCAAAGCAAAGAGAATCTATACGCTCAAGTACTGCTGAGTTTTGTCGAGCCACTGCTCAAAGCTTCAGCGGCATTAAGAGAAAGCGACGACCCGGTGGCTGGCTTGCAGGCCTACATACACGCCCGGATTCGCATCATTCAAGAAAACCCTCTCAGTTCAAAAGTCTTTAGCCACGAACTGTTGTTTGGTGGAAAACATTTACCTGAGGAGTGCAAGAACTTGCTGCAAGTGGAGGCCCAGCGCAACGTCGATTGCCTGCGCAGCTGGATTGATCGTGGTCTGCTCGCGCCGGCTGATCCCGAACATTTGATGCTCTTCATTTGGTCGGCAACCCGAATCTATACCAATCTGGGATGGCAGATGTCACTCATTACCGGCACACAAAAACCGAACGACGCAGACTACAAGTGCGCAGCGGCGACCATTACCCGGATGGTGCTGAGCGGCGTTGTTCCAAAAATCGGGAACGGATTTAAAGCCGCAGCATTTATAACTTGAACGACAGCCTGCCAACACCGGGGATCAGGAATGGCTGGCCAACCAGGCCCGGGTGATCGAGAAAGCCTGAGCCAGCCGCTCAGGTGCGCATGTCGCGGGGCATGGGATTTCCACGCTCCAGTGCAGCCGGGGTGGCAGGACATCGAGCAACTCGGCCAAGGGCAACTGTCCCTGACCGGGCGGCAGGCGACCCTCGCGGGCTTCGCGGATGATCCCCTCCCCCGTGGGCGCCAGCCCCGGCGCATCGCACCACTGCACACCGTGGATGTAACGCCGATCCAGTTGAGCCACGGCAGCGGCGTTGCCGCCGGAGCGGAACAGGTGCAACGCATCCAGCAGCACGCCGCCGTTGGCCTGCCCCGCCGCCGCGATCAAAGCGACGGCCTGTTGCAGGTTGCCAATGTGACGCCAGCGCATGAATTCCAGATCCACACGCAGGCCATAACCGGCAGCCAACTCGCACACGGCAGCGAAATTGTCCGTGAGCCGGCATTGCTCCGGATCGTCGCCCGACACAGTGAGGCAACGCGCCCCCAGTTGTGCCCCGGACTCGAGCAGCGACGCAAACCCGGCGACGTCCACTTGCGGCGTCAGCTCGACGAATTCGATCTCGTTGACCACCACGCCTTCGCTATCCAGCATCGTCTTCAACTGCTGCAGCGCCTGACTGCCCGGCGCCAGCGGGTAAGCGACACCACCCGCCATGGCCGGGTGCAGGCGCAGGCCGACCGAACTGAAACCGGCGCGCGCCGCCTCTCGTACCAGGGCATCGGGCGCCAGCTCCAGCGCGGTGAGGTGCGCGACACCCAGGCCACTCAATAGGTGGCCCTGCCGCCACTGAGGTCGAACACAAAGCCTGTGGTGAAGCTGCACTCGGGCCCGGCGATCCAGGTCACCATGTTGGCGATCTCCTCGATTTGCAGGAAACGCCCCATGGGAATCTTGGCCTTGCTCGCGGCAATGTGTTCCGGGGTCATTTCCGCCATCAGCCCGGTTTCCACCATGGCCGGAGCAATGCAATTGAGCAGCACGCCGTCCTGGGCCAACTCCTTGGCCGCTGCCTTGGTAAATGCGATGACACCGGCCTTTGCCGCCGAATAACCGGAGATGTATTGCACGCCGTCCTTGCCGGCCATTGAGGCGACATTGACGATGCGCCCGTAGCCGCGCTTGCGCATGTGCGGGATGACCGTGCGGCAGCAATGGAACACGCCCGTCAGGTCGATGGCGATGACCTGGTCCCAGGCCGCTGTCGGGTACTCCCAGCAAGGGGCTACCGGTCCATTGATACCGGCATTGTTGACCAGGATTTTGACGCCGCCCTGCTGGGCAACGACCTCGCCGAAAGCCGCCTCGACGGACGCCAGTGAGGCGACATTGACGGCTTGCCGCATCACCGGTTCAAAGCCGTTGGCGACGCTGTCCCAGCCATCGACCGCCAGGTCCCAGATGACGATCTGCGCGCCAGCCTTGTGCAAGCGACGGGCAATGCCCAGGCCAATGCCACGCATGCCGCCGGTAACGATGGCCGTCTGGCCTTCAAGGTATCGGGTCATCAAAGTGCTCCTTGTTGAACGGATTGGATTTCGGGCAGGCGGCGCAGATCGCGCACCATGAACAGGTAACACAGCGCACCCAGTACGGTGATCGAGGAGACGAAAGCCAGGGCCCAGACGAACGAGCCCGTGGTTGTGACAATGACGCCGATGGTCAACGGGGTGACGATGCCGGCGGCATTGGCGAACAGGTTGAACACACCACCGCTCAAGCCGAGCAAGCCTTTGGGGGCGATATCGGAGACGATCATCCAGGCCAGCGCCGACATGCCCTGGGCGAAATAGGCCACGCACAGAATGGCGATCACCAGTGCGTCGGAGTCCACGTAATTGGCCAGCACGATCACCGATGCGGTCAAAAGACCTGCGATCACCGGCAACTTACGCGCGACATTCAACGAGTAACCGCGGCGCAGCAACGCGTCCGACAGCCAGCCTCCGGCCAGGGTGCCCAGGGAAGCCGCAATGAACGGCAGCACCGCCACCCAGCCTACCTTAAGCCAGGGCATGTGCCGCTCGGTGACCAGATACGTGGGGAACCAGGTCAGGAAAAACACGTTCGTCGAGTTACAGGCAAACTGCCCCAGGCAGATCCCCAGCATGTTGCGATGCTTGAGCAATGCAGGAATCTGCGACCAGGAGAATCGCGTGGCCTTCTGGCCCCCATCGACCACCCCGCCGCCTTCGGCGATGTAGTCGAGCTCGGCCTGATTGGCCGTGATCGACTCATGGGGCTCGTGGTACTTGCGCCACCACACCAGGCCATAAAGAACACCCAGGATGCCCACCGCCATCAGCAGTACGCGCCAGCCATGGGCGTGCAGCACCCAGAACAGCAACGGCGTGAGAAACGCCAGCCCGACGTATTCGGCGAAGGTGTAGATGCCGGTCGCCCGAGCGCGCTCGCTCTGCGGGAACCAGGTCGCGACCACCCGACTATTGGTGGGAAAGCACGGTGCTTCGCTGGCGCCCACCAGCAGGCGAAAACCCAGTAACGAGAGAAAGCCCTGGGCGAGACCTTGCAGGCCGGTGAACAACGACCATAACGTCAGCGCCAGCCAATAGGTGAACTTCGTGCCCAACCGGTCGATCAGGATGCCGCCGGGAATCTGCGCGGCGGCATAGGTCCAGGAAAATGCCGAGAAGATGAGCCCCATCATGACGGCATTCAGCCCCAGGTCGGCACTGATGCTGGGGGCGGCGATACCCATGACGCTGCGATCCAGGTAGTTGATCATGGTGCCACCGGAAATCAGCGCCAGGATCATGAATCGGGTGCGGGTTCTGGCGGTTTGCGCCGTCGGACAGGCGAGCGTTGCCGCCGCAAATCTATTGTCGGTCGTCATCGTTTTGTTCCTTGTTGTTATCGGGGGTATTACTAGTGGCGCAACTGCCCTGGGCAGGCTCAATGCTCGCCAAAACCGAACAGTCGCCGTGGCGTGTCCCACATCACCTTTCGCCTTACACTGCAATCGGGCATCAGTCGCTCGGCCAGTTTGAGCAGCGGCCCGTAGTCCACGCGCGATTGCTCGCGAATGAACGGCCAATCCGAACCCCACACGCACGCATCCGGGCCAAAGGCCTGGAGCAGCGCCCGCACGTAGGCACCGGCTTGCTCATCGAGATGATCGTGAGCGGCGAACTTCTGCATGCCGGAGATTTTCACCCAGGCCCGGCCGCTCGCGGCCAGACCCAGTAGCGCCTGGAACCCTGGCTGACCGAGGCCTGCGCGGACGTCGGGACGGCCACAGTGGTCGATGAGCAGCCGCGGCGCAGTCGATTCAATCAAGCCCAGCAACTCGACCAGTTGGTTGCCATGGACCTGGATCTGGGCGAACAGGTCCAGTTCGGCGAGCCGCCCGAAAAGCCCGGCCGCATCACTCATGACGTCCACGCCTTCCAGCGCGGGATTGAACGCAATGCCCACCACGCCCTGTTCCTTGAGCGCGGCCAGTTCATCCAGGCCGGTGTCATGGTCGACAACGGCAATCCCCTTGAAGCGGCCCTCGCTTTGCCCCAGCGCATGCAGCAGGCAACGATTGTCCGTGCGGTAGCCACTGCTCGGCCCCACCAGCAAAGCGTGTTGCACACCATAGGCGCCCATGACCCGGCCGAACTGCTCCAGGGTCGCGACCTCCTGCCCGGCGGGTGCGTAAATCGTGTCGGCGCGATAGGCAAAGCGCGCGGGGTCAAACAGATGGTTATGGCAATCGATCTTGGGTTCGTCGTAGATGCTCAAGGCTGCTCCCGCCAAGCGTCACTGCGCCTGCTCACTGATCTTTGTTATTGTTCGCCGCGTGGGCGATGCCGTGGCAGTGAAGATACGACCAGGCGATCAATAGCGCTCATACAGAGATCGCTCGAACAATAACCAAAGGTTAATGACCCATGCCCTACGGCGAAGGCCCCGACGCCAACACGATGCTGTTCAAACTGCGGCACATGGAAGTGTTCCGGGCGGTGATGCTGACCGGCTCGATCAGCGGTGCGGCAAAAATGCTCTACGTGTCGCAGCCGGCAGTCAGCAAGCTGATCACCTATATCGAGAGTCGGCTGGTCTACCGCCTGTTCCAGCGCATCAACAATCGCCTGGTGCCCACCGCCGAAGCCGTGACCCTTTACCGGGAAGTCGAGCGTGTCTACCAGGCTGCGCTGGCCGTCAATGAGTGTGCGTTGGCCCTGGCCAACGGCCCCCACCGTCAGCTGCGCATCTGCTGCAGTGCTTCACTGTCGACGGTGGTCATCCCGTTCGCCCTGGCCCGACTCAAGCGGGAATTGCCATCGCTCAACATTGAATGGCAAACCACGCTGATGGGCGACATGCCCAACCAGATCCTCTCGAAGAAAGTCGACCTGGCTGTTTCGGCGCTGCCGCTGATCCATGACCACCTGCACTCGCTGGCCTTCATGCGCGCACGCATGGTCTGTGTAATGCCGGCTGATCACCCCTTTGCCCACCGATCTTCATTGTCACTGCACGAACTGGTCGACCAGCCGTTGTTGCTGTTTCGCCCCGACATGCCTTTTGGCCGGCTGCTGGCCGACGAGATCGAACGCCAGGGCCTGAACCTGTGCTCCATGCTGAATTTCACCAATGCCAACGAAGCGGTCGCCCTGGTCAAGCAAGGCATGGGGCTGACCATCATTGATGAGTTCGTGGCCCAGGACAGTGGCCTGATCGTCGTACCGCTGGTTGAGGCGATTCATTTCGATATCAGCTTTGTCTACTCGCGGTTTGAGCCGCTTGGCGAATCCGCCATGCAGCTCATGCAGGTGCTTTATCGCCAGGCGGTCAAACTGGGACGAGTGATCCCCGGCTGCGAACTGCCGAATGTCGACCGATAACCACGAAGGCAGCGCACAGATTGAACATCGATACCCGAATCAAATTCCGTCATCTTGTCTGCTTTCTCGAGGTCGCGCGCCAGGGCAGCCTGGCACGAGCTTGCGACAAGTTGGCAATCAGCCAGCCAGCGCTCTCCAAAACGCTGAAGGAACTGGAAACCCTGCTGGCTGCCACGTTGTTTGAGCGGGGAAAAAAGGGCTCGACACTGACCGAGGCCGGAGTGGCCTTTTTGCACTATGCGGGACCGAGCGTGCAATCGCTACGTGAAGGGGTCAACAGCCTGCGCTCCGGTGTACATGAGCCGATTACCGTACGACTGGGCGTGCTATCCACCGTCGAAAGCCTGTTGGTTCCTGAAGTTGTCTGCCGTCTGCACGACCGACAACCCGCGTTGACGGTCAGTGTCGTGACCGGGCCAAGCGCTTACCTATTGTCCCAACTGCGTGTCGGTGAGCTGGATCTGGTGATTGGCAGAATGACCGATAGCCCATCGATTCTCGGCTTGTCGTTCGAGCACCTTTACAGCGAATCCATGACCCTGGTGGTACGTTGCGGCCATCCGCTGCTGACCGATCCACTGGGGCATAAAAACCTCGAAGACTATCCAGTGGTATTGCCATTGGCGGGAACGACGATCCGGAAATTCGCCGACGGCCTGTTTGTGCAGCACGGAATTACCCCGTCACGCCAACGCCTGGAAACCCTGTCGGTAGCCCTGAGCCGGCGCTACGTGCAATGCAGTCAGGCAATCTGGATCGCGCCTCTCGACGCAGTCCGACAGGACTTGCGGCAAGGTGAGTTGGTGGAGTTGGATCTGAGGATGCGTGAGCCAGGCGGTTCTGTAGGGTTATGTACAAACCCTGCGATGCCTGTGACACCGGCAGCGCAGTGGTGCGTGGAGGCTCTGCGGGAGGTCGGGCAAGAATATCGTGAGGGGAAATATCCATAACCTTTTGGATATGGATAAAGTCGGTTTTTTCAATTTCGGGTTGGGGCGCAACGAGGGAGACTGAGCCACAGGTAGCCGCCAATGTAGCGCTTGCCTCTGACTAACCCTGACAACAGGAAGACCGACATGTCTGATGCGCATGACAGCCGCTTCGTCATTCGTGACCGTAACTGGCACCCCAAAGCCCTGACGCCTGACTACAAGACTTCGATCCCGCGATCCCCCCGCCAGGCACTGGTGAGCATCCCTCAATCGTTATCGGAAACCAGCGGTCCGGATTTTTCCCACCTGAAACTGGGCCGGCACGATAACGATCTGCTGGTGAACTTCAATCATGGCGGCTTGCCCGTTGGCGAACGCATCATTGTCGCGGGTCGGGTTTGCGATCAGTACGGCAAGCCGATTCCCCATACCCTGGTGGAGATGTGGCAAGCCAATGCCGGTGGCCGTTACCGGCATAAAAAAGACAGTTATCTGGCTCCCCTTGATCCGAATTTCGGCGGCGTCGGCCGTGCATTGACCGACCGCGATGGCAACTACAGCTTCCGCACGGTCAAGCCCGGCCCCTATCCATGGCGCAACGGCCCCAACGACTGGCGGCCGGCCCATATCCATGTCTCCATCAGTGGCCCGTCAATTTCCACGCGCCTGATTACCCAGCTGTATTTCGAAGGTGATCCGCTCATCCCCATGTGCCCGATCGTCAAGTCGATCGCCAATCCGGACGCGGTGCAGAGCCTGATCGCCAGGCTTGATATGAGCATGGCCAATCCTATGGATTGCCTGGCTTATCGCTTTGATATCGTCCTGCGCGGCCAGCGCAAGACTCACTTCGAAAACTGCTGAGGAGGCCTGCACATGCCCGTTCAACTGCTGCCTGAAACCCCGTCGCAAACGGCCGGCCCCTATGTGCATATCGGACTGGCACTGGAGGCGGCCGGCAACCCGCCGCGCGAGCAGGAAATCTGGAACGTCATGGCTAAACCGGGCGCGCCCGGTGAGCACATTCTATTGATGGGTCACGTTTACGATGGCAATGGGCATTTGATTCGTGACGCATTTCTGGAGTTCTGGCAGGCGAACCACGACGGCCTCTACGACACCGCTTACGATCAGGAAAAACCATTCAACGGCTTTGGCCGTACGGCCACCACGGATGTCGGTGAATGGACGATCGAAACCGTGAAACCTGGCCTGGTGAAGAACGCCTCGGGTGTGCCGATGGCAGCGCATATCAATGTGTCGCTGTTCGCTCGGGGCATCAACATTCACTTGCAGACGCGGCTGTATTTCGACGACGAATCCGAGGCCAATGCAGTGGATCCCGTATTGAACCTGATCGAACAGCCACATCGGCGTGAATCCCTGATCGCCAGGCGCTGCACGGTTGACGGGAAGTTGGCCTACCGCTTCGATATCCGCCTTCAAGGCGAATCGGAAACGGTGTTCTTCGATTTCTAACGACGCACGCACCGTGTTGAGATACCCGATCCGCCTTTGCGCGAGCGCAGTTGCCAGCGTCACGCACAGAGCCCACCGCGGATTTATCCGCGATGGGCTCTGCAACCGCGCATCAATGTGCGACCAGCAGCAAACGCATCATGCCGACAGGATAAAGTCCGCCTGATCGATACCCGCACTGTTAACACCGACAAGGCGAATAGAGTCCATTCCGATCCCGATCAGCGTGTCCGCCCCATCAGCCGTAATGCTCACGTTGGCAGCGAACGTCTCGCTGCTGATCCCCAGCCCCGCGATGTTGAGCAAGTCCTGCCCTCCGGCCGGATCGACGTCGAAGCCCTGAATCGAGTCGTTGCCGAAGCCTGCGGCAGCAAACGCGAAGGTATCGTTGCCGAGGCCGCCGTTGAGCGTGTCGTCGCCCAGCCCGCCGATGAACAGATCGTCACCCGCACCGCCGACCAGAATGTCGTTGGCCAGGCCGCCCAGCATCGTGTGGTTTGCCGCCGCTGCATCGTAGGCGAGCTCACTGCCGCTGCCCTCGGTGTTCGCCTGCAATCCCGCCGCCGCGTATTGGCCATTGAGCGCGACCTGCGTCGCGTGCGCGCCGTCGTTCACGATCAACAGGCCGCCGGTGCCTGCGTCATTCGCTGCATAGGTAATCTGCGTATTGGCGCCGAACGCAATATCGCCAAAATCCAGCCTGTCACCTTCGGCAAATCCGCTGACGCTGCCACTGAACGCCGTCGACATGTCGAGCTTCAGCGTGCCTGCCGCACCGCTGTCAAACGTCACATGCTGATCGGAGGCAGCACCGAACTCCAGCATCGCCGAACCGCTGATAGTCGCGTTTCCTGCGCCTGTGGCATCTCCGTGGATGGTGATATTGCCATCGTTCGCCCACAGGCTGCCGCTGTTGACGAGCGCACTTTCAATCACCAATCCGCCGCTGCCGCTCGCTTGCAGCACGCCAGTGTTGGTGACGGCGTTGCTACCGGTATCGATCACCAGCGCATTGACGCCGCTGGCCAGGATCAGGCCCGAGTTGACCAGCATCATCTGCCCCGCACCCAACTGGCCGGCACCCGAGATGGTGTTGTCGGCATTGGTGAGCACCGTGTCTGCACTGCCTCCAAAAATCACGTTATGTGCGCTGTCGGACAGAACCACTTGGCCGCCACCGGTCAACGTCGCGCCACGGAACAGAATCTCGAGATCGGTCCCGCGGCCGGTGGAGCCGAGCGCTATGGTGCCGCTGTTGTCGATGCGGCCACCGAACGGCATGATCGCGCCGTCGGCAATGGTGATGGTGCCCGTATTGGTCGTGACCGGGTCCACATCGAACAGCAGGTTGGCCCCGCTCAACGCCGCCGCATCCACACCTTTGACCGTGATCGTCTGGTCGGCGCTGATGCTGAGCACGGCATTGCCGTTCGCGTCGTTGACGATACTCACATCCGCAAAATCGTTGACGCCCGTGAAGCCGATCAAGTCGATCTTGTCCGCCGCCGCGTCGAAGCTGTAAATGACGTTGTTGCCGATCGGCTGGGCGAAGACGAAGGTGTCGGCACCGGACGAGCCGGTCAGGTTGTCGTCGGCGGACAAGGCGAAGATCGGCGTGCCCGGGGCATAGACTTCGACGTTGTTGAACACATTGGCGCTGGCGGTGCTGCCATCGCTGTTGCTCCAGTGCATGTTGACATCGAGCACCAACGCACCGGCGAAGTCGCTTGGAGTTGTCACAGTCAATGCGCCGGGATCGCTGGTTTGCACGGTCCAGGTGCCGTCGCCGTTGTCGGTACCTGCATTGAACCTCCAGCCCGAGGGAACACCGCTGATGGCCACCGTTATCGGGCCGCTGATATCGGCCGACGGAACGTTGAGGGCTAGATTGATGGGTTCGCCAGCCACACCTGCCGGGAGATTTGCGCTAGAGGTGTACGCAACACCCGTATTACCAGCCAAGTCCGTGTAGGTGTTTGCAATGCTGGCTTTTACAGATCCATTGCCGGTTCTTGTGAAATCCACTGTATAAGTAGTGCCGCTACCGGAGAAGTTGCTGAGGGTTCCGCGGCCTGCGGTGACACTGAAATCACTGATATCGAAGTTAATCACAGCTTCACTGAATGTGATGGTTATTTTGCCGCTTACGTTGTTCTCTAACATTGGGGACGCAGTAATGGAAGTCACTGTTGGAGCCACGGTATCAACTGGCGTCTCAACGACGTTCTGCACGTTTACCGTAATGGTCTGCGTGTCGGTTCCGCCATTGCCGTCGGCCACCTGAACGTCCACAACGTAGGCGTTGTCGCCGTCGGTGCCACCGATATCCTGGGGATTCTCGTAATCGGGCGCCGAAGTGAACGTCAGCACCCCGCTCGAACTGATCGAGAACCTGCTGAAGTCCGTCCCGGCCGTATTCAGGATCGAGTAGCTCAGCGTCTGCGCCGGCAGATCAGCATCGGTCGCCAGCACTGTCGTGACCGCCGTGGTG
The DNA here is from genome assembly GCF_056711565.1 of Pseudomonas sp. WT-JTC. Taxonomy (NCBI): domain Bacteria; kingdom Pseudomonadati; phylum Pseudomonadota; class Gammaproteobacteria; order Pseudomonadales; family Pseudomonadaceae; genus Pseudomonas; species Pseudomonas sp. WT-JTC. Next base: position 2,635,116 of record NZ_CM160042.1, on the reverse strand, counting down.
TTCTCCGCCACGTTGACCGAAGCCGTTGCACCACCACCGTTGGAGCTGATCACCGGTGAGTTGTCGTTGACGCCCGTCACGGTTACCGCGATCGCCTGGTCGTCAAACAGCGTGCCGTCCGACGCCCGCACAATCACGTCATAGACGTTGTTCGTTCCCGAATCAGTCGGTGCTTCAAAGTTGGGTGCAGAGATAAAGCTCAGCACGCCTGTGCCTGAAACGATCGAGAACTTCGCGGCATCCGCTCCGCCGACGATGCTGTAGCCCAGCGTTTGCGCCGGCAGATCAGCATCGGTCGCCGCCACCGTCGTGACCGCCGTGGTGTTCTCTGCCACATTGATCGAAGCCGTCGCACCGCCACCGTTGGAGGTGATCACCGGGGAGTTGTCGTTGACTCCCGTCACGGTTACCGCGATCGCCTGGTCGTCAAACAGCGTGCCGTCCGATGCCCGCACAATCACGTCATAGACGTTGTTCGTCCCCGAATCAGTCGGCGCTTCAAAGTTGGGTGCAGAGATAAAGCTCAGCACGCCTGTGCCTGAAACGATCGAGAACTTCGCGGCATCCGCTCCGCCGACGATGCTGTAGCCCAGCGTTTGCGCCGGCAGATCAGCATCGGTCGCCGCCACCGTCGTGACCGCCGTGGTGTTCTCCGCCACGTTGATCGAAGCCGCCGCACCGCCACCGTTGGAAGTGATCGTCGGTGAGTCGTTGCTGCCGGCGATATGCACGGTGACCGAAGTGAGGGTGCCGTCGGCACTGCTCACCGCGAAGGTGTCGGTGTAGGTGGTACCGGCAGCGAACTCGTTGTGGGCGGAACTGGCGACATAGGTCCAGGCACCGCCGGTGCCGATGGAGAACTGGCCGTAGCTGCCGGTGGTGTTGGTTTGGGCGACGAAGGTTGCGGCGCTGTCGACGTCGCTGATGGTCAGGGTGCCGCCGGTGGAAATGTCGACGGCGGTATTGGTCTCGGTGAGGTTGGCGATGTCGGCGGACAGCACGGCCGCATCGTTGGTGCCGAGGATATGCACGGTGACCGAAGTGAGGGTGCCGTCGGCACTGCTCACCGCGAAGGTGTCGGTGTAGGTGGTGCCGGCGGCGAACTCGTTGTGGGCGGAACTGGCGACGTAGGTCCAGGCACCGCCGGTGCCGATGGAGAACTGGCCGTAGCTGCCGGCGGTGTTGGTTTGCGCGACGAAGGTTGCGGCGCTGTCGACGTCGCTGATGGTCAGGGTGCCGGCGGTGGTCAGCGCAGCATTGGTCTCGGTGAGGTTGGCGATGTTGGCGGACAGCACGGCCGCATCATTGGTGCCGAGGATATGCACGGTGACCGAAGTGAGGGTGCCATCGGCACTGCTCACCGCGAAGGTGTCGGTGTAGGTGGTGCCGGCGGCGAACTCGTTGTGGGCGGAACTGGCGACGTAGGTCCAGGCACCGCCGGTGCCGACGGAGAACTGGCCGTAGCTGCCGGCGGTGTTGGACTGCGCCTGGAAGCTTTCCGGGCTGTCGATATCGCTAATGGTCAGGCTGCCGCCGGTGGTCAGCGGAGCATTGGTTTCGCTCAGCGTAACGCTGGCCGAGGACAGCACGGCGGCGTCGTTGCTGCCGGTGACGGTGATAGTCACCAGTTGGGTGTCGACGCCGCCGAGGCCGTCGCTGACCTGCACGCTGAACACTTCGTTGTGACTCTCGCCCGCCTGCAGCGACTGCACCGCGCTGGCGACACCGTCGGTGCCATTGGCCAGGGTGTAAGTCCACTTGCCGGTGTTGTCCACCGCGATCGAACCGTAGGTGCCCGTATCCGTACCCGCAATGCTCCAGGTCGCCGTGGCGTCGTGGTCGATGTCGGTCGAGCTGAACTGACCGATGACGCTGAGCGTGGTGTCTTCCTGCACCGCGCTGGCATCATTGCCCGTCGCGAAGCTGAGCACGGGCGCGTCATTGCTGCCGGTGACGGTGACGGTCACCAGCTGGGTGTCCACCCCGCCGAGGCCGTCGCTGACCTGCACGCTGAACACTTCGTTGTGGCTCTCGCCCGCCTGCAGCGACTGCACCGCGCTGGCGACACCGTCGCTGCCATTGGCCAGCGTGTAAGTCCACTTGCCGGTGTTGTCCACCGCGATCGAACCGTAGGTGCCCGTATCCGTACCCGCAATGCTCCAGGTCGCCGTGGCGTCGTGGTCGATGTCGGCCGAGCTGAACTGGCCATTCACGCTGAGCGTGGTGTCTTCCTGCACCGCGCCAACATCGTTGCCGGTCGCGAAGCTGAGCACTGGCGCATCGTTGCGGCCGGTGACGGTGACGGTCACCAGTTGGGTGTCCACGCCACCCAGGCCGTCGCTGACCTGCACGCTGAACACGTCGTTGTGACTCTCGCCCGCCTTCAGCGACTGCACCGCGCTGGCGACACCGTCGCTGCCGTTGGCCAGCGTGTACGTCCACTGGCCGGTGTGGTCCACGGCGATCGAACCGTAGGTGCCCGTATCCGTACCGGCAATGCTCCAGGTCGCCGTGGCGTCATGGTCGATGTCGGCCGAGCTGAACTGGCCACTCACGCTGAGCGTGGTGTCTTCCTGCACCGCGCCAACATCGTTGCCGGTCGCGAAGCTGAGCACTGGCGCATCGTTGCGGCCGGTGACGGTGACGGTCACCAGCTGGGTGTCCACCCCGCCGAGGCCATCGCTGACCTGCACGCTGAACACGTCATCGTGGCTCTCGCCCGCCTGCAGCGACTGCACCGCACTGGCAACGCCATCGGTGCCGTTGGCCAGCGTGTACGTCCACTGGCCGCTGCTGTCCACGGCGATCGAGCCATAGGTTCCAGTTGGCGAGCCATTGATGCTCCAGGTCGCCGTGGCATCGTGATCGATGTCGGTCGAGCTGAACTGACCGCTGACGCTGAGGGTGGTGTCTTCCTTCACGGTGCCAACATCGTTGCCGGTCACGAAGCTGAGCACCGGTGCGTCGTTGCTGCCGGTGACGGTGACGGTCACCAGCTGGGTGTCCACCCCGCCGAGGCCATCGCTGACCTGCACGCTGAACACGTCATCGTGGCTCTCGCCCGCCTGCAGCGACTGCACCGCACTGGCAACGCCATCGGTGCCGTTGGCCAGGGTGTACGTCCATTGGCCGGTGGTGTCCACCGCGATCGCGCCGTAGGTTCCAGTTGGCGAGCCATTGATGCTCCAGGTCGCCGTGGCATCGTGATCGATGTCGGCCGAGCTGAATTGGCCGCTGACGCTGAGGGTGGTGTCTTCCTGCACCGCGCCGGCAGCATTGCCCTCCGCGAAACTGAGCACTGGCGCATCGTTGCTGCCGGTGACGGTGACGGTCACCAGCTGGGTGTCCACCCCGCCGAGGCCATCGCTGACCTGCACGCTGAACACGTCATCGTGGCTCTCGCCCGCCTGCAGCGACTGCACCGCACTGGCAACGCCATCGGTGCCGTTGGCCAGGGTGTACGTCCACTGGCCGCTGCTGTCGACCGCGATCGAGCCATAGGTTCCAGTTGGCGAGCCATTGATGCTCCAGGTCGCCGTGGCATCGTGATCGATGTCGGCCGAGCTGAATTGGCCGCTGACGCTGAGCGTGGTGTCTTCCTGCACGGTGCCAACATCGTTGCCGGTCACGAAACTGAGCACCGGTGCGTCGTTGCTGCCGGTGACGGTGACGGTCACCAGCTGGGTGTCCACCCCGCCGAGGCCATCGCTGACCTGCACGCTGAACACTTCATCGTGGCTCTCGCCCGCCTGCAGCGACTGCACCGCACTGGCAATACCATTGGTGCCGTTGGCCAGGGTGTACGTCCATTGGCCGGTGCTGTCCACCGCGATCGCGCCGTAGGTTCCAGTTGGCGAGCCATTGATGCTCCAGGTCGCCGTGGCATCGTGATCGATGTCGGCCGAGCTGAATTGGCCGCTGACGCTGAGGGTGGTGTCTTCCTGCACCGCGCCGGCAGCATTGCCCTCCGCGAAACTGAGCACTGGCGCATCGTTGCTGCCGGTGACGGTGACGGTCACCAGCTGGGTGTCCACCCCGCCGAGGCCATCGCTGACCTGCACGCTGAACACGTCATCGTGGCTCTCGCCCGCCTGCAGCGACTGCACCGCACTGGCAATACCATCGGTGCCGTTGGCCAGGGTGTACGTCCACTGGCCGCTGCTGTCGACCGCGATCGCGCCATAGGTTCCAGTTGGCGAGCCATTGATGCTCCAGGTCGCCGTGGCATCGTGATCGATGTCGGCCGAGCTGAATTGGCCGCTGACGCTGAGCGTGGTGTCTTCCTGCACGGTGCCAACATCGTTGCCGGTCACGAAACTGAGCACCGGTGCGTCGTTGCTGCCGGTGACGGTGACGGTCACCAGCTGGGTGTCCACCCCGCCGAGGCCATCGCTGACCTGCACGCTGAACACTTCATCGTGGCTCTCGCCCGCCTGCAGCGACTGCACCGCACTGGCAATACCATTGGTGCCGTTGGCCAGGGTGTACGTCCATTGGCCGGTGCTGTCCACCGCGATCGCGCCGTAGGTTCCAGTTGGCGAGCCATTGATGCTCCAGGTCGCCGTGGCATCGTGATCGATGTCGGTCGAGCTGAACTGACCGCTGACGCTGAGCGTGGTGTCTTCCTGCACGGTGCCAACATCGTTGCCGGTCACGAAACTGAGCACCGGTGCGTCGTTGCTGCCGGTGACGGTGACGGTCACCAGCTGGGTGTCCACCCCGCCGAGGCCATCGCTGACCTGCACGCTGAACACTTCATCGTGGCTCTCGCCCGCCTGCAGCGACTGCACCGCACTGGCAATACCATTGGTGCCGTTGGCCAGGGTGTACGTCCATTGGCCGGTGCTGTCCACCGCGATCGCGCCGTAGGTTCCAGTTGGCGAGCCATTGATGGTCCAGCTGGTCGTGGCATCGTGATCGATGTCGGTCGAGCTGAACTGACCGCTGACGCTGAGGGTGGTGTCTTCCTGCACGGTGCCAACATCGTTGCCGGTCGCGAAGCTGAGTACCGGTGCGTCATTGCTGCCGGTAATGGTGATGGTGACGCTCTGCGCCGCGGAGGTTGCGTTGGCCGTACCGCTGTTGTCGCTGGCCACCACGCTGTAGGAGAAGCTGATGGTTTCGCCGGCACGCAGGAAATCCAGGTTCTCGCTGCTGCTGTAGTGCCAGCTGGTCTGATCGACCGAGAAACCGGCGACCAGCGCCGCAGCCTGCGCCGCACCGAGGGTGCCGCCGCTCCAGACGATATCGTGGTTCGAACTCTGACTGATCGTGACGACGTCATTGCTGTCCAGGTCGGCGAAGCTCAGCACCCCGCTGTCGCTCAGCGTGGCGGCGCCGTTGCCTTCGTTCATCGCTCCGCTCGCGTCGCCGACGCTCAGGGTTGGCCGGTCGTTGGTGCCGGTCAGGGTGATGGTCACCGTCTGCGCTACCGAGACGGCGTTGGCCGCGCCGCTGTTGTCGCTGGCCACCACGCTGTAGGAGAAGCTGATGGTTTCGCCGGCGCTCAGGAAATCCAGGTTCTCGCTGCTGCTGTAGCTCCAGCTGGACTGATCGACCGAGAAGCCGGCCACCAGCGCGGCGGCCTGCACCGCACCGAGGGTGCCGCCGCTCCAGACCAGATCGTTATTGGCGGTCTGGCTGACCGTCACGATGTCATTGCTGTCCAGGTCGGCGAAGCTCAGGGCCCCGCTGTCGCTCAGGGTGGCGGCGCCGTTGCCTTCGTTCATCGCTCCGCTCGCGTCGCCGATGCTCAGCGTCGGCCGGTCGTTGGTTCCGGTCAGGGTGATGCTCACCGTCTGCGCTGCCGATACGGCGTTGGCCGCACCGCTGTTGTCGCTGGCGACCACGCTGTAGGAGAAGCTGATGGTTTCACCGGCACGCAGGAAATCCAGGTTCTCGCTGCTGCTGTAGTGCCAGCTGGTCTGATCGACCGAGAAACCGGCGACCAACGCGGCAGCCTGCGCCGCACCGAGGGTGCCGCCGCTCCAGACAATATCGTGGTTCGAACTCTGACTGACCGTGACAACGTCATTGCTGTCCAGGTCGGCGAAGCTCAGCGCCCCACTGTCGCTCAGCGTAGCCGCGCCGTCGCCTTCGTTCATCGCACCGCTCGTGTCGCCGATGCTCAGCGTCGGCCGGTCATTGGTGCCGGTCAGGGTGATGGTCACCGTCTGCGCTGCCGAGACGGCGTTGGCCGTGCCGCTGTTGTCGCTGGCGACCACGCTGTAGGAGAAACTGATGGTTTCGCCAGCGCGCAGGAAGTCCAGGTTCTCGCTGCTGCTGTAGTGCCAGTTGTGCTGATCGACCGAGAAGCCGGCCACCAGCGCCGCGGCCTGCGCCGCACCGAGGGTGCCGCCGCTCCAGACGATATCATGATTCGAACTCTGACTGACCGTGACGACGTCATTGCTGTCCAGGTCGGCGAAGCTCAGTGCCCCGCTGTCGCTCAGGGTGGCGACACCGTTGCCTTCGCTCATCGCCCCGGTCGTGTCGCCGATGGTCAACGTTGGCCGGTCGTTGGTCCCGGTCAGCGTGATCGTCACGCTCTTGCTCACTGTCGCCCCGAAGTCATCGGTCAGCGTCACCGTGAACACTTCGGCCTTGGTCTGGCCCGCCGCCAGGTACTGCGCCGCGCTGTTGTTCAGCGTGTAGGTCCAGCCCACGCTGCCCGCCGCGTCGCCGGTGCTCTCATCGCTGACATTGGCCACCAGCGTACCCAGCACACCGGACGGTGCGCTCACGCTGGCCACATGGGCGTCATCGGCCAGATCGACGTCGCCGAAGGCAAAGCTGCCGCTGGCCACCGTGGTGCCGTCTTCGGTCACCGCACCGCTTTCGACTTCTGCCGCCGTCACCGTCGGCGCGTCATTGGTCCCGGTCAGGGTGATCGTCACATTCTTGCTCACCGTCGCCCCGAAGTCGTCGGTCAGCGTCACCGTGAACACTTCGGTCTTGGTCTGGCCCGCCGCCAGGTACTGCGCCGCGCTGTTGTTCAGCGTGTAGGTCCAGCCCACGCTGCCCGCCGCGTCGCCGGTGCTCTCGTCGCTGACATTGGCCACCAGCGTACCCAGCGCACCGGACGGTGCGCTCACGCTGGCCACATGGGCGTCATCGGCCAGATCGACGTCGCCGAAGGCAAAGCTGCCGCTGGCCACCGTGGTGCCGTCTTCGGTCACCGCCCCGCTTTCGACTTCGGCCGCGGTCACTGTCGGCGCATCATTGGTGCCGGTCAGGGTGATCGTCACGTTCTTGCTCACCGTCGCCCCGAAGTCATCGGTCAGCGTCACCGTGAACACTTCGCTCTTGGTCTGGCCCGCGACCAGGTACTGCGCCGCGCTGTTGTTCAGGGTATAGGTCCAGCCCACGCTACCCGCCGCGTCGCCGGTGCTCTCGTCGCTGACATTGGCCACCAGCGTACCCAGCGCACCGGACGGTGCACTCACGCTGGCCACATGGGCATCATCAGCCAGGTCGACGTCGCCGAAGGCGAAGCTGCCGCTGGCCACCGTGGTGCCGTCTTCGGTCACTGCCCCGCTTTCGACTTCTGCCGCCGTCACCGTCGGTGCGTCATTGGTGCCGGTAATAGTGATGGTCACATTCTGCGTTGCCGACGACCCATGACCATCGCTGATGGTGACCAGGTAAGTTTCGGTTACTGTCTGTCCCTGGGCCAGGTACTGCGCTGCCGCATTGTTCAGGTTGTACGTCCATTGCACCGAACCGTTGGCAGCATTCGCGGCTTCGCTTACCGACGAGAGCATGAACGTACCAAGATGAGTAGCGTTGCCCCCCGCCGGCGCGAACGTCACCATGTGCGTGTCACTCAGGTCGACGTCGTTAAAGACAATCGTGCCGCTGGCCGTCAGCGAGTCGGTCGTGCTCGCAGTGGTGTTGGCGTCTTCGGTCACCGTGCCGGCCTGTGCGCCGAGACTGATCGTCACACCATTATTCACGCCCGAAAACTGCACCGTCGCAGTAGCCCAACTGAGCGTTCCGTTGCCGAGGCGAATCGCATAGGTAAAGCTGTCCGTCAGGAGCTCGCCAGTGGCAAGCGCCTGGAGTTGTTCCTTGAACGCAGATGAGAAAGTGGCGGCGTCGTAGCCGACCTTACCGTCCGAGGTGATCCAGATCTTTGCACCATTCAAACTGGTGTCAGAACTTGTCGCCTCGGCCCTCGCCGTATCCTGGGTCAGGAGGTCGGCCGGAGCATAAGTCTTGGTGGCCGTAGAAAGACTGTCCGCGTTGTCGAGTGACCAGAGTGTCTTCGCGTTTCCACCGAGGTCATTGGACATGACGTCCCAATAGACGACCCCCAACAGGTTTTCAGTGGTGCTGAAGATGTCATCCTTCGCCTGCGGCGTGTTGGAAAACGAGGTAACGGTTCCGCCGCTGGTAGTTGTAGTGCTAGCCATGTCTTTCTCCCAAGAATGTCACCCTGAGCAAAAAACCGCTGTGGACCGCTAACAGCCACAGGCCGATTCTTCCTCACCCCACGAACACCTCACTCAACCGGCACCAGCCGGCTGGTCAGCAGTTTCACGCCCGCCCCGGTCCTGCCACCCTGTGGCTCAATGCGCACGATTTGTCCTTGCGCCTTGAACTTCATGGGGCCGCCGGGAGTGTCGAGTTCGATCTCGAATTCAATCAAGCTACCCAGTTGCTGCTCGCTATCGGTTTCGAAATACAAACCGGAGGCGCTGATGTCACGGGTGACACCGTGGCTCCCACCGGTCAGTTTCAGCGACAGGGTGACTTGTTCACGGGGCTCAACTCGGTATGTGCCTTTCATGGCTGCAGTCTAAAAGGACCCTTGTTTTTTACATGAGCGCGCTATCCCTTTTTTCTGGGAGTCAATCAGCCATGAAAACAGTGTTTTACGGGACAAATGTCATGGGAGGGGTTGCCCGAAGCGCTATAGAAAAAAGCTACAGGCTGCAACGATTGCTATCATGATCAGCTAACACAACCCGCCTAAAGAGGCAGCGAACCGCATGCCAATTCAAGTCCTGCTAGTTGCTCTACCGCTCGTGGCCTGGGGTCTTGAGCGTCTGGTGGAAAGCGCTCAACCGAGGTTGATGCTGGCGGGTTCGGTGTCGTCGGTGGCGCAATACCTGCTTTCGCTGCACCAATACACGCCAGATGTGGTGGTACTGGACCTGGACAGCGAGGACTGTATCGAGTCGCTGGCCGACTTGCACAGCCAGACCAAAGCCAAGATTCTGGTAGTGACAGGGTCGAGCGACGTGGCGCTACATGACAGTGCGGTGCTGGCGGGCGCACGTGGTGTAGTGGATAAGCGGGAGTCGGCATCCGCCTCAACATTGCTCAAAGCCATAGAAAAAGTGCATGACGGCGAACTCTGGATCGACCGCAATGCGACCAGTCGTATCTTCCTTGAACTGGCGCGCAAGAAAGCCGAGCGGGATATAGATCCGGAGCAACATAAAATCGCCAGGCTAACGCGTCGCGAGCAGCAGACCATTGCATCGCTGGCCAGCGACCCCTCAGCCCCTGGCAAGCTGGTGGCCGAGAAGCTGCACATCAGCGAGCACACGCTGCGCAACCATTTGACATCGATCTACAGCAAGCTGGGCCTGACGAACCGCGTGGATCTGTATGCCTACGCACACAAGCATGGGCTTTTCACAAGTGACTGAGGACTGCGGTGGCACGCCGGGCGGCGTTTCGATGATGGACGTTAGCGATGGCGCGGGAAACCTGGTACCCCGCGGTGCGCTCGGGTTTTTCGCGAGCGAGCTCGCTCCTACAGGGGGGACAAAAACAAAACCCCTACCTGCAGATGCAGATAGGGGTTTCGGAATTTAATCTTGACGATGACCTACTCTCACATGGGGAAACCCCACACTACCATCGGCGATGCATCGTTTCACTGCTGAGTTCGGGATGGGATCAGGTGGTTCCAACGCTCTATGGTCGTCAAGAAATTCGGGTACTGAGTCGTGACCGGAGGGCCTCGCTTCAGCAAATTGGGTATGTGATGGAAATCGGTGTTTTGTGAGCGTCGAACTTTCGGTTCTTTCGTCTTCACACACCGCAATCTGATGCTCTTTCGAGTAGTCAAATTGCTTGGGTGTTATATGGTCAAGCCTCACGGGCAATTAGTATTGGTTAGCTCAACGCCTCACAGCGCTTACACACCCAACCTATCAACGTCGTAGTCTTCGACGGCCCTTCAGGGAGCTCAAGGCTCCAGTGAGATCTCATCTTGAGGCAAGTTTCCCGCTTAGATGCTTTCAGCGGTTATCTTTTCCGAACATAGCTACCCGGCAATGCCACTGGCGTGACAACCGGAACACCAGAGGTTCGTCCACTCCGGTCCTCTCGTACTAGGAGCAGCCCCTCTCAAATCTCAAACGTCCACGGCAGATAGGGACCGAACTGTCTCACGACGTTCTAAACCCAGCTCGCGTACCACTTTAAATGGCGAACAGCCATACCCTTGGGACCGGCTTCAGCCCCAGGATGTGATGAGCCGACATCGAGGTGCCAAACACCGCCGTCGATATGAACTCTTGGGCGGTATCAGCCTGTTATCCCCGGAGTACCTTTTATCCGTTGAGCGATGGCCCTTCCATACAGAACCACCGGATCACTAAGACCTACTTTCGTACCTGCTCGACGTGTCTGTCTCGCAGTCAAGCGCGCTTTTGCCTTTATACTCTACGACCGATTTCCGACCGGTCTGAGCGCACCTTCGTACTCCTCCGTTACTCTTTAGGAGGAGACCGCCCCAGTCAAACTACCCACCATACACTGTCCTCGATCCGGATAACGGACCTGAGTTAGAACCTCAAAGTTGCCAGGGTGGTATTTCAAGGATGGCTCCACGCGAACTGGCGTCCACGCTTCAAAGCCTCCCACCTATCCTACACAAGCAAATTCAAAGTCCAGTGCAAAGCTATAGTAAAGGTTCACGGGGTCTTTCCGTCTAGCCGCGGATACACTGCATCTTCACAGCGATTTCAATTTCACTGAGTCTCGGGTGGAGACAGCGCCGCCATCGTTACGCCATTCGTGCAGGTCGGAACTTACCCGACAAGGAATTTCGCTACCTTAGGACCGTTATAGTTACGGCCGCCGTTTACCGGGGCTTCGATCAAGAGCTTCGCGTTAGCTAACCCCATCAATTAACCTTCCGGCACCGGGCAGGCGTCACACCCTATACGTCCACTTTCGTGTTTGCAGAGTGCTGTGTTTTTAATAAACAGTCGCAGCGGCCTGGTATCTTCGACCGGCGTGGGCTTACGCAGTAAATGCTTCACCCTCACCGGCGCACCTTCTCCCGAAGTTACGGTGCCATTTTGCCTAGTTCCTTCACCCGAGTTCTCTCAAGCGCCTTGGTATTCTCTACCCAACCACCTGTGTCGGTTTGGGGTACGGTTCCTGGTTATCTGAAGCTTAGAAGCTTTTCTTGGAAGCATGGCATCAACCACTTCGTCACCCAAAGGGTAACTCGTCATCAGCTCTCGGCCTTAAGATCCCGGATTTACCTAAGATCTCAGCCTACCACCTTAAACTTGGACAACCAACGCCAAGCTGGCCTAGCCTTCTCCGTCCCTCCATCGCAATAACCAGAAGTACAGGAATATTAACCTGTTTTCCATCGACTACGCTTTTCAGCCTCGCCTTAGGGACCGACTAACCCTGCGTCGATTAACGTTGCGCAGGAAACCTTGGTCTTTCGGCGTGGGTGTTTTTCACACCCATTGTCGTTACTCATGTCAGCATTCGCACTTCTGATACCTCCAGCAAGCTTCTCAACTCACCTTCACAGGCTTACAGAACGCTCCTCTACCGCATCACTTGCGTGATACCCGTAGCTTCGGTGTATGGTTTGAGCCCCGTTACATCTTCCGCGCAGGCCGACTCGACTAGTGAGCTATTACGCTTTCTTTAAAGGGTGGCTGCTTCTAAGCCAACCTCCTAGCTGTCTAAGCCTTCCCACATCGTTTCCCACTTAACCATAACTTTGGGACCTTAGCTGACGGTCTGGGTTGTTTCCCTTTTCACGACGGACGTTAGCACCCGCCGTGTGTCTCCCATGCTCGGCACTTGTAGGTATTCGGAGTTTGCATCGGTTTGGTAAGTCGGGATGACCCCCTAGCCGAAACAGTGCTCTACCCCCTACAGTGATACATGAGGCGCTACCTAAATAGCTTTCGAGGAGAACCAGCTATCTCCGAGCTTGATTAGCCTTTCACTCCGATCCACAGGTCATCCGCTAACTTTTCAACGGTAGTCGGTTCGGTCCTCCAGTCAGTGTTACCTAACCTTCAACCTGCCCATGGATAGATCGCCCGGTTTCGGGTCTATTCCCAGCGACTAGACGCCCTATTAAGACTCGCTTTCGCTACGCCTCCCCTATTCGGTTAAGCTCGCCACTGAAAATAAGTCGCTGACCCATTATACAAAAGGTACGCAGTCACCCAACAAAGTGGGCTCCCACTGCTTGTACGCATACGGTTTCAGGATCTATTTCACTCCCCTCTCCGGGGTTCTTTTCGCCTTTCCCTCACGGTACTAGTTCACTATCGGTCAGTCAGTAGTATTTAGCCTTGGAGGATGGTCCCCCCATATTCAGACAAAGTTTCTCGTGCTCCGTCCTACTCGATTTCATGACCAAGAGATTTTCGCGTACAGGGCTATCACCCACTATGGCCGCACTTTCCAGAGCGTTCCGCTAATCTCAAAGCCACTTAAGGGCTAGTCCCCGTTCGCTCGCCACTACTAAGGGAATCTCGGTTGATTTCTTTTCCTCAGGGTACTTAGATGTTTCAGTTCCCCTGGTTCGCCTCTTGCACCTATGTATTCAGTACAAGATAACCATCTTATGATGGCTGGGTTCCCCCATTCAGACATCTCCGGATCAAAGTCTGTTTGCCGACTCCCCGAAGCTTTTCGCAGGCTACCACGTCTTTCATCGCCTCTGACTGCCAAGGCATCCACCGTATGCGCTTCTTCACTTGACCATATAACCCCAAGCAATCTGGTTATACTATGAAGACGACATTCGCCGAAAATTCGCACTTGCTCATAGAGCAACTCACAAATTTTACCTTAGCCTGATCCGCTACCAGTGAAAGTAACGTTCAGTCTATCTTTCTATCACATACCCAAATTTTTAAAGAACGAACTAGTCAAAGACTAGAAATCAACATTCACACTGGAATATTCATTTCTAAACTCTAACGAAACAGACCGCCTTAAAGGCTCGTCTCTCGTCTTCTTCAATGAATCAAGCAATTCGTGTGGGAACTTATGGAGCAGCTGAGTCGTCGATTAAGGAGGTGATCCAGCCGCAGGTTCCCCTACGGCTACCTTGTTACGACTTCACCCCAGTCATGAATCACACCGTGGTAACCGTCCCCCCGAAGGTTAGACTAGCTACTTCTGGTGCAACCCACTCCCATGGTGTGACGGGCGGTGTGTACAAGGCCCGGGAACGTATTCACCGCGACATTCTGATTCGCGATTACTAGCGATTCCGACTTCACGCAGTCGAGTTGCAGACTGCGATCCGGACTACGATCGGTTTTGTGGGATTAGCTCCACCTCGCGGCTTGGCAACCCTCTGTACCGACCATTGTAGCACGTGTGTAGCCCAGGCCGTAAGGGCCATGATGACTTGACGTCATCCCCACCTTCCTCCGGTTTGTCACCGGCAGTCTCCTTAGAGTGCCCACCATTACGTGCTGGTAACTAAGGACAAGGGTTGCGCTCGTTACGGGACTTAACCCAACATCTCACGACACGAGCTGACGACAGCCATGCAGCACCTGTCTCAATGTTCCCGAAGGCACCAATCCATCTCTGGAAAGTTCATTGGATGTCAAGGCCTGGTAAGGTTCTTCGCGTTGCTTCGAATTAAACCACATGCTCCACCGCTTGTGCGGGCCCCCGTCAATTCATTTGAGTTTTAACCTTGCGGCCGTACTCCCCAGGCGGTCAACTTAATGCGTTAGCTGCGCCACTAAGAGCTCAAGGCTCCCAACGGCTAGTTGACATCGTTTACGGCGTGGACTACCAGGGTATCTAATCCTGTTTGCTCCCCACGCTTTCGCACCTCAGTGTCAGTATCAGTCCAGGTGGTCGCCTTCGCCACTGGTGTTCCTTCCTATATCTACGCATTTCACCGCTACACAGGAAATTCCACCACCCTCTACCATACTCTAGCTTGTCAGTTTTGAATGCAGTTCCCAGGTTGAGCCCGGGGCTTTCACATCCAACTTAACAAACCACCTACGCGCGCTTTACGCCCAGTAATTCCGATTAACGCTTGCACCCTCTGTATTACCGCGGCTGCTGGCACAGAGTTAGCCGGTGCTTATTCTGTCGGTAACGTCAAAACAGCAAAGTATTAATTTACTGCCCTTCCTCCCAACTTAAAGTGCTTTACAATCCGAAGACCTTCTTCACACACGCGGCATGGCTGGATCAGGCTTTCGCCCATTGTCCAATATTCCCCACTGCTGCCTCCCGTAGGAGTCTGGACCGTGTCTCAGTTCCAGTGTGACTGATCATCCTCTCAGACCAGTTACGGATCGTCGCCTTGGTGAGCCATTACCTCACCAACTAGCTAATCCGACCTAGGCTCATCTGATAGCGCAAGGCCCGAAGGTCCCCTGCTTTCTCCCGTAGGACGTATGCGGTATTAGCGTCCCTTTCGAGACGTTGTCCCCCACTACCAGGCAGATTCCTAGGCATTACTCACCCGTCCGCCGCTGAATTCGGGAGCAAGCTCCCGTCATCCGCTCGACTTGCATGTGTTAGGCCTGCCGCCAGCGTTCAATCTGAGCCATGATCAAACTCTTCAGTTCAAACATCTTTGGGTTTTGAGAAAACCCTAAACTTGGCTCAGCAATCGTTGGTTACATCTTTGATTTCTCGCGGAGTAACTTGTGATGCTGATAATCTGTTGACTAGCAGTCTGACTCCACAAGCACCCACACGAATTGCTTGATTCAGTTGTTAAAGAGCGGTTGGTTAAGATCTTTCGTCTCAACCGAGGCGCGCATTCTACAGCACCTCTTTCAAAAAGCAACCTTAAAAGTTTCTGTTTTTACTTAATAAAATCAGCTACTTAAGCCAGACCAGCAGCAAACTGCTCGTCAGCGGGAGGCGAATACTACAGCATTAAAATACGCGGTCAACCCCCCACTAAAAATTCTTTTCCTTCCAGCGCACCCACTGCAGTTTTCATCCTGGTTCAAGTTCATATACGGATACCGACGTGAATTCCCCAGGATCGTTCAGGTGTGAAGCAAGTCTGTTGTCGCCTCAAGACCCGCCATCAACGAGTCTCACCCTGTGGCAATCAGAGGG
Organism: Pseudomonas sp. WT-JTC; assembly: GCF_056711565.1. Classification (NCBI taxonomy): domain Bacteria; kingdom Pseudomonadati; phylum Pseudomonadota; class Gammaproteobacteria; order Pseudomonadales; family Pseudomonadaceae; genus Pseudomonas; species Pseudomonas sp. WT-JTC. The sequence goes on along the minus strand of NZ_CM160042.1, from coordinate 2,619,771 downwards.
GCCAAGTTTCTGACCGCTTGATGAACGAACATCAAGCGGCATCAGAGGCTGGCCGGACTCGTTATCCAGCAGTACAGAGCACGCCTCCTCTGGCTTGAACAGGAAACGTTCGCCCCACTGCCTCATACTGACCACAACCGGAAAGATCTCCCGCCCTTTTTCCGTCAGCACGTACTCCTTGTAGGCGCTGCCATCTGACGCCGGTCTAACATCGAATACCCCGACTTCAACCAGGGTTTTCAGTCGCGATGCCAGAATATTCTTGGCTACGCCCAGGCTCTTTTGAAATTCGCTGAAGCGGCGAATGTCGTCAAAGGCGTCGCGGATGATCATCAGCGACCAGCGATCACCGATGGCCTCAAGTGTTCTTGCTACCGGGCATTCGCTGCTTTGCGGTGAAGTGTCTGCGACCATCTTTTTGACCTTCCGGAATTTCGATTTGCCAAGTCTGTCCACCGGCCCGGCACAATGTGGTTGCATTTTGAAACAAGATTCGACAACAATCGAACAGGTTTTGAATTGAAACCAGTTTAGCGCCATGGAGGCGTACATGACAGCAGATGCCGACTCAGCTACCACGCGTTTCTCCAGTCAGCCTTCGGCATTGCCGCCTGCGGACATTGAAAAAAGCGGCAGGGCCGAGCGATCTCCGGGGCTTTCTCCGTCGCTCACGTTGTTGTTTTCTTTCACCTGCGCGCTTGCGGTAGCCAACGTTTATTTCGCACAACCATTACTCGACTCCATGGCTCAGAGTCTGGGTGTGGCCTCATCAACGATCGGGGTTGTGGTGACTGCGACTCAGGCTGGATACGCGCTGGGGTTGCTGTTCATCGTCCCGCTCGGCGATCTGGTCAACCGTAAGCGGCTGATCCTGACTCTAGTACTGCTGTCTGCCATTGCGCTGGCGGCAGTCGGCGCATCACAGCAATGGCTGGCACTGCTGGGGGCCATGATCGTGATGGGCTTGCTGGCAGTGGTCGTTCAGGTGCTTGTGGCATACGCCGCGGTGCTGGCAACGCCATCACAACGCGGGCAGGCCGTGGGGACGGTAACCAGTGGCATTGTCCTGGGCATTCTGCTGGCGCGGTTTACCTCTGGCCTGATTGCGGACATCGCTGGCTGGCGCGCCGTTTACTTTGTGTCCTCGGCAATGATGCTGATCCTCGCGGCAGTGTTGTGGAGAGCGGTTCCTGTCACAGCGTCGCCAAGGCATCAAGACGCCTATCCGGTGCTCGTGGGTTCGCTCTTCAAACTATTCATCAGCGAGCGCACGCTGCGCGCCAGGGGCCTGCTGGCCCTGCTGATCTTTGCCGCTTTTTCCGTGCTCTGGACATCCATGGTGCTGCCATTGAGCGCCCCGCCGCTGTCGCTTTCACACACGGCCATCGGCCTGTTTGGCCTGGCTGGCGTCGCCGGCGCGCTTGCTGCCGGAAGAGCCGGTCGCTGGGCCGATCAAGGGCTGGGGCAACGGGTGACCGGTATTTCGCTGGGGCTCCTGACGTTGTCCTGGCTGCCCATCATGTTTGCCGAGACATCCCTGGTCGCGCTGGTCTGCGGCGTAGTGCTGCTCGACTTCGCGGTGCAGGCAGTACACGTCACCAACCAGAGCATCATTTTCGCTGCACGACCCGACGCTCAAAGTCGCATGGTCGGCGCCTACATGTGCTTCTACTCGGTTGGCAGCGCACTGGGCGCCGCAGCCGCGACCCAGGTGTATGCGCTATGGGGCTGGATGGCAGTCAGCCTGCTGGGCGCCTTTATCAGCGCCAGTGCCCTGACTCTGTGGTTTTTCACGCGTCATTGCTCAACGGCCAATAAAGGAAGATCAACATGAGAGTCAGGCAACGCAAACAACCCACCGCCCTCCAGATTGCAAGGCATGTCATCCACTGCTCTGTCCTGATCTGCTCACCCAGGGCCAGGGCCACTGCAACCCTCAACAGCGGTTCAACATGACCCGGCAAACCAGACAGGCTCAATGGCAGCAGTCAAATGGCCCACGGAGGCGAAGGGATAAACTTTGACTCGATCCATTGTTTGAACGCGACAACCACGGCACCGGGAAACTTGGCCGATGGCCTGACCAGATAGACCCCACCTGCGGCATCCAGTTGCCAGTCAGGAAGCACATGCAACAGTTTCCCGGCAGCAATATCACGACTCATCAACCAGTCGCCCGCCCCCAGGATTCCTGCATCGGCGCGGGCCGCGGCAAGTAATGATTCGCTGTCATTGGCAGTCAGGTTTCCTTTAGGAGAAACCCCTTGAAGTTCGTTGCCGCGATGGAGTCTCCACAGGGGAAAAGACGCAAGACCACTGAAGCGAAGGCAATTGTGCTTGATCAGATCCTGTGGGGTTTCGGGCATGCCGTGCTTTTTGATGTAGGCAGGCGAGGCGCACAGAATCCGGCGATGGTCGCTCAGCTTCCTGGCGATCAACCTGTTGTCTTCCAGTTCTCCAATCCGGATTGCAGCGTCAAATCCTTCATCAATGATGTCCACCAGACGCTCGCTATAGTCTGCATGGATCGAGACATGAGGATGAGCCGCAAGAAACTCCGGAAGCATCGGGCCGAGCCAACGCCGTCCCATGGCGGCTGGCAGTGCAATTCGCAAAGTACCGCGAATTTCGCTGGCACCTTCGGCCGCCTGCTGTTGCGCTTCATTCATCAACCCGATGGCTGAGCGAAGACGCTGCTCCAGCCTGACACCGACTTCAGTGATTCGCACCTGCCGGGTCGAGCGCTCCACGAGCCGAACGCCAAGGCGCTTCTCCATTGCCGCGAGCCGCTTTGAAACGACTGTGGGGTGTCGCTGCAATAGCCGGCCGGCACCGACAAATGAGCCTTGCGAGGCCACGGCCAGAAACGCAGCGATTTCGTCACTGTGCTGATTGTTCAGAACATCAGGATTCATGGTTTTAGAATGATCGCCCCCGAAGAACGCCCCGACTCCAGAACGGCATGTGCCAACGCTGCATCAGCCAGCGAGTAGCTGGCCCGGATTCGGGGCTTGATAATTCCCGCGCCTATCGCGGCCAAAACATCCTGTGCACGCTCCTGGTACTCCGCGACACTCGCCGTATGGGCTGCCAACGAGGGGCGTGTCAGGAACAGCGAGCCCTTGGCGTTGAGTGTCGACAGCTCCACGGCTGACGGCGCACCGGATGAAGCGCCGAACGATACCATCAGGCCACGGGGTCGCAAGCTGTCCAGGGATGCCTGGAAAGAAACACGCCCTATCGGGTCATAGACGACGTCGACCTTTTTCCCGCCGGTGATCCGTGCGACATCCGATGCCAGGCTGTCAGCATCAAACACCAGGACTTCATCGCATCCCGACGCTCTGGCCTTTTCGACACTGGCCTGTTTTGAAACCACGCCAATCACAGTGGCACCCAAGTGCCTGGCCCACGGCACCATGATTTCCCCCACCCCTCCAGCCACACCGTAGAGGAGAATGGTTGTGCCCTGCCCTACGGGATAGGTGGTTTTCAAAAGGTACTGCGCAGTGATGCCCTTGAACATGACGGCTGCGGCATCATCGAACGAGAGCGCATCCGGAATCCTGACCAGGCGCTCCGCCGGATAAAGCCGGGCGCAAGCATAGGAACCGACGGGGCCGGTGGCATAGACGACACGATCCCCTACCCGCACATTGCTGACACCGGCACCTACAACGGCGACACGCCCGGCGCCTTCCAGCCCAAGCCCGGACGGCAACGCAATGGGCACCGCGCCCTTGCGCTGGGTGACGTCGAGGAAGTTGACACCAATGGCTTCCTGCTCAAGCCAGACCTCGCCTGGCCCTGGCGATTGTTCGCTCAGTGTCTCCAGGTTCAGTACTTCAGGATTGCCGCACTGGTTAAACCTGATCGCAGATACCATTGTCATTTCCCCTTCAGTCAGAAGCTGCCTTCACATAGATGCCGCCAGTGTGAGAACTGACCTTCCAATGAACAAGACGGGTTGCGTGCAGATCATTAGTGCATAGATTGCAGCAATCACATCACAGATACCACGCGTCATTGCGTGGAACAATGCGGGTCGTAGCGATACTTGATCTTCACTTTATCCGGGCTGAATACAAACCGCGCATCCTGGTGTCGATTTCGCAGCGTCTGGTTCGACTATCTAACAGGGATATGATCTCAAGGGGTCGCAGATATCCCTGCATAGACACTTTCACCCGGATGAATCAGGAGAAGAGCATGCGCACACTGACCGTTGCCGCGTTCATCAGTCTGGACGGTGTCATGCAGGCGCCCGGCGGGCCTGAAGAGGATCGCGCTGGCGGATTCCGGTTCGGTGGCTGGATCGTCCCCTACGCCGACAAAACCACCGGCCAGGCCGTGCAGGACCTGTTCTCACAGCCATTCGATTTGTTGCTGGGGCGTCGCACCTACGACATCTTCGCCTCCTACTGGCCGCGCATTCAGCCCGACTCAACCAACCGAACAATTGCCGACCTGTTCAACGGCGTGCCCAAGCATGTGGCCACGCACCGCGCCGATTCGCTGGACTGGCAGAACAGTCATGCGCTGCCGGGCAACCTGGTCGACGCGATCAGCGCCCTCAAGCGTCAGGACGGTCCCCGGTTGTTGACACAAGGCAGCGGCGATCTGGTTCGCCAGCTGCTTGCCGTCGGCCTGGTGGACGAATTGCGGCTGATGATTCACCCGATCCTACTGGGGCGCGGCAAGCGCCTGTTCGACGACAACGCCCAAGCATCGGCTTTCACCATGCTGAGCTCGATCAGCTCGCCCGGGGGCGTGCTGATCGCCCGTTACATCCGCAGCGGCGAGGTGCGAACAGGTACGTTCGAGGGCGTCAGGCAGCAATAGCCTGCGCCCCTGGCAACGGCTCAAAACCGTGCACCCGCCTCGATACCAACGGCCCGGCTGAAATTAAGCTTGGGCTAAGGTTGCCTGTTTAATCTTCGACGCTTTTGAGTCGTCGAGCATTTCGCAGATGGGTAGTGTCGATACAAACGCCAAACCACCGTTCAGCATCGTTCTGGTTAATTACAAAACCCTTGATTTGACCAGGATCTGCCTGGACCTCTTGCGCGAGCCTGTACAAAAAGCCGGAATTGCCGTCTGGGTGGTGGATAACGATTCGGCGGACGCCAGCGTCGAGTATTTGCGCTCACTCGACTGGATCAACCTGATCGAACGCGATGCGCCCACCAAAGAGCCGGGGCACATCGCCCATGGCAAGGCACTGGATATGGCGCTGGCCAGGATCGATACCGACTACCTGTTCCTGATGCACACCGACACCTTCGTCTTCGATGCCAATGTCTTTGCGATGATGATGGAGCACTGCACAAAGGATCGAAACGTCGCAGCGGTCGGATGCACCGAGCAACTCAATCGCGGACTGCCAAGGACCGCGTGGCGTTTCAGTTCACGCCTTTGCAAACACCATTACCGACGCCTGAAGCAGTCGCTGGGCCTGCGATCAAAAGAACCGAAACCCTACCGGGAAACCCACTTGAAAAGCTTTTGCACGCTATGGAATTGCAGGCTGATGAAGCAACAGGGTCTGCATTTTCAGATCGACGATCGTGTGCCCGGCTATGAACTGCAGGATCGGGTGATCGGGCTTGGCTACAAGGTAGTGTTTCTGTCGCCGGGCAAAATATTCAAGTACCTGGACCACGTTCAGGCCGGCACCGTCGCCGCCGCTGGCGGATATGGCCAGGATCACCGAAGGACCAGAATGTACCAGGACATTCTCAAGCGCTTCAGTGCGGACAACACCTCGGTGTCTTGAACGAACCTCACATACCCGACCACAAAAAAGCCCACTGACCGTCGCCGGTTCAGCGGGCTTTTTTGCATCAGGCTCACTGGCTCATGATGAACGTCGCCAGGCTTTTCAAGTCGTCCGAGCTCAACTGCGCAAAAGGCGGCATGGGCACATCCCCCCACTTTCCGCTGCCGCCGTGCTCAATGCTGGACATGACCCGGGCCAGTGCCTGCGGGTCATTGGCATATTTGGTCGCCACATCGTGATAGGCCGGGCCGACGACCTTGTGGTCGACCGCATGACAGGACAGGCAGGCGTTGTCCTTGAGCAAGGCCGAGGCGACTTTCGCGACCGACACCGTCGGTGGCTGATCCGCCGGCGGGTTCGAGGCCGCCTGAACATCGGCATCGCTCGCCTGGGCACTGCCGTAGGTCACCGCCAGGTAGGCGCCGATGACATTCACCTCCTGGTCGCTGATCGGCGCACCGTACACGTGCTGCATCTTGCCCGCCTCGGCGGTCCACTGCGCCAGGCTCATGCCAGGCGGCTGGAAGTTGATGTAGTCGGCCGAATGGCAGATGGAACACTTCTGCTGGGCCAATGGGTAGCCAGGCAGTGTACTGGGCTTCAAAGCAGCTGTTTCGGGCGGCAGCGTAATCGAAAGTGGTGCTGCGCCAGCCATGCTGGCCAGACCGACCTGAGCCGCACACAGCAAGGCAGTCATGAACTTCATTGGTTTCATGCGGCCCTCCTCAGGCGACGGTGACGTGGCTGGTTTCTACGACGTGGCGGCGGTAGCCACCGGGGTTCCAGTCGGCTTGCAACGGTTGCGTCTCGCCGGCACTGTTGCTGGCCCGCACCATCAACTGGGTGGCACCCTTGCTGGTAAAGGTGATCGGCAGCGTCCACTCGCGGAAGGAAAAACGGCCAAGGTCCTGCCCGAGGGCGGATTCGCGCCAGGTTTTTCCGCCGTCGATCGACACTTCCACCTTGTTCACCCCGACGCCGCCGTCGAACGCGATGCCCTTGAGCACCACGCTTTTGTTCAGCGGCAATACATCGCCGTGCTTGACGCTGGTGATGAAACTGCGTACCGGCAATTTTGAAATCGGCTGGGTTTTCGCCGGCGTAGTGCCGGGAGCAACGCAGAAGCAGTCGTTATCCGGAACCCGATAACCCTTGGCCATGAAGAAACCGTCGTAGGTATGGTCGACGACTTCGATCTCGCTCAGGTGCTTGACCCAATACGTGCCGAAATAGCCAGGCACCACCAAACGAATCGGATAACCGTTGAGAAATGGCAGGTCGGTGCCATTCATCGACCAGGCAATCATCGGCTCGCCGTCCATGGCATGGCTGATGTCCAGCGCCTTGATGAACTCCGGCGTGCTCGGCAGCACCGGTTTATCCAGCCCACGGAAAGTTACTTGCCGGGCCTCGGCCTTGACGCCGGCCTTTTCCAGCACCGCCTTGAGCGGCACCCCCAGCCAACGCGCATTGCCCATGGAGCCATTGCCCAACTGAGCGCCGAACACGCGCGGCATCGAGAAGCCGCGGCTGTTGCCCGAACACTGATTGACGGCCACCACTTCCACCGGCTCGGCGAGGGCCTTGAGCTCGGCGAGGGACAGTGACAGCGGCGTGTCGACCACACCCTTGATCGTCAGGCGGTAGGTGTCGGGGTCGATGCTGGTCGGGAAATTGGCCAGGTGGTAACGCACGAAAAAGGCGTCATTGGGCGTGATCGGTCCTTCGTTAAAGACAGAGAACGGCGTCTCCAGATGCGGCGGCCGAGTGGTCACCAGGGTCAACGGGCGCTTTTGCGGGTATTGCACCAGCGGTCGTGGGCCAGCGGCAAAGGTTACTTCCTCGGAGGATTCACTGGCTGCCCCGCTTTCCTCGGCTGCCCTGGCGAGGCTGGCCAACGGCGAAGCCACCAAAGCCAAGGTGAAAGCATCGCGTAAAACCCGCCGCCGGCTCGGCTGGCTGCTGTCTACAAAACTGAACTTCATTGCACGCTCTCCTTGATTGTTTTATCGAGATGCAACTGACAGTTCCTCGTCAGGATGAAGAGGCATCAGCCTTGATGTGCCAGTGCGGGTTCTCTTTATTGTTCGATGTCGATAAACAAACCAGTATCGTCAGGTGCACATGGGTTGCTTCGCATTAAACGTCAGGGACTTGGCAATTGATGACAGGAGCAGCCGAAAGGAGCGGCATTGAGAGGCACCCTCTCAGTGGCTATTTTTCACATTAGCCTAAAAACTGCCCTCGCCTGCTACCGCCAAGGCAATCGCCTGTTGAATCCCCAGCGCCAGAGAGGATGAACGCCAGCCTGTAGGAGCGAGCTTGCTCGCGATGGACGTCAACGATAACGCAGGCTGCCTGAATGCCCGCGTTGTCCCGGCGTTTTTCGCGAGCAAGCTCGCTCCTACAGGGAGAAGCGTTCAATTGCGATCAGGCCGGCCAGCAGGCCGCCTCGCTTTGGCTTTTGATCTGCTTGCCCCCTCGAGAGGCCGAGCGCAGGTTCTGCGCAGTGGGCAACCCGGCATGGATGCCGGGTTAGCCGCGTACGGCCAGGGATGGCCGATCGTGGCGGGCCCACGGAGCAGGACCGGAGCGAGGCACCGAACGTCAGGGGCAAGAGCCCTTGGTTACTTGGGGCCGGGCGGCGCTCCGCTCTTCCAAGTAATCCGCCGTAAAGGCGGAACCACAAGTAGCCGTGACCGCAGAAACGGATACGCACACAAAAACAACATCGCCACCAAGGTAATCATCTATTGAATCCCCTGCGCCAAATTGCATTCAGGGCCGGAGAGGATGAACGCCAGCCTGTAGGAGCGAGCTTGCTCGCGATGGTCGTCAACGATGACGTGGGCTGTCTGAGTCCCCGCGGTGTCCCGGCGTTTTTCGCGAGCAGGCTCGCTCCTACAGGGAAGCGCGTTCAATCGCGGTCAGGTCGGCTGTCAGGCCGCCTCGCTTTGGCTTTTGATCTGCTTGCCCCCTCGAGAGGCCGAGCGCAGGTTCTGTGCAGTGGGCAACCCGGCATGGATGCCGGGTTAGCCGCGTACGGCCAGGGATGGCCGATCGCGGCGGGCCCACGGAGCAGGACCGGAGCGAGGGAATGCCGAGCCTTGGCGAGGCACCGAACGTCAGGGGCAAGAGCCCTTGGTTACTTGGGGCCGGGCGGCGCTCCGCTCTTCCAAGTAACCCGCCGTAAGGGCGGAACCCTAAGTGGCCGTGACCGCAGAAACGGATATGTACGCAAAAAAAAACCCGCCAACCGTAACCGGTTCAGCGGGCTTTCTTTTATACGGGTCAGCTAACCCAAACACCCCACCTCAACGGCAGGACATCCGAATCACAGAGCCATATCACTCGCAGCATTAGCCTTCGGCGCTTTTACAGCCGTGTCGACCGTCACTGGCTTCACAGCCGGCGCGATCACCGCTGGTGGCGGAGTCAGCTCCAGCACCTTGGCGGTATAAGCCCACTCTTCAGCGACTTTCTCCGGGCTGGCGTTCAGCTGGGTGCCGTAGCTCGGCACGATCTGGTGCAGTTTTGCCTGCCAGTCAGGAGTCGCAACCTTGTCCTTGAACACTTTCTGCAGCACGGTCAGCATGATCGGCGCAGCGGTCGAAGCGCCTGGGGAGGCACCCAGCAGGCCGGCAATACTGCCGTCTTGCGAAGCAACGATCTCGGTGCCCAGTTTCAGCACGCCACCGGCCGCTTCATCACGCTTGATGATCTGCACGCGCTGGCCGGCTTGCCACAGGCGCCAGTCTTCAGCCTTGGCGTTCGGGAAGTATTCTTTCAGGGCGTTCATGCGGTCTTCGTCAGACAGCATCAACTGGCCTGCAAGGTACTCGACCAGCGGGTATTCCTTGATGCCGACCTTGGTCATTGGCCACACGTTGTGCGTGGTCGTGGTGGTCAGCAGGTCCAGGTACGAACCTTCTTTCAGGAACTTGGTGCTGAAGGTCGCGAATGGGCCAAACAGGATCACGCGCTTGCCGTCCAGCACGCGGGTGTCCAGGTGCGGAACCGACATCGGCGGAGCGCCTACCGAAGCCTTGCCGTAGGCCTTGGCCAGGTGTTGCTCGGCGATGGTCGGGTTCTCGGTCACCAGGAACGAGCCGCCTACCGGGAAGCCTGCGTATTCCCTGGCTTCCGGAATGCCGGACTTCTGCAGCAGGTGCAGGGCACCGCCGCCGGCGCCGATGAACACGAATTTCGCGTCGGTTTCGGTCTTGCTGCCGTCTTTCAGGTTCTTGTAGCTGACGCGCCAGCTGCCGTCTTCGTTCCTGGTGATGTCCTGCACTTCGCTGGACAGCTTCAAGTCGAATTTAGGCGTGGTCTGCAGGTGTGCAACGAACTGACGCGTGATTTCGCCGAAGTTCATGTCGGTGCCGATCGGGCTCCAGGTGGCCGCGATTTTCTGGTTCGGGTCACGCCCTTCCATCATCAGCGGTACCCACTGCTTGATCACGGCCGGGTCTTCGGAATACTGCATGCCGGCGAACAGCGGGCTCGCCTGCAGGGCTTCGTAGCGTTTTTTCAGGAACTTGATGTTGTCATCGCCCCACACGAAACTCATGTGCGGAGTGGAGTTGATGAACGAACGCGGGTTCTTCAGCACGCCTTGCTGAACCTGCCAGGCCCAGAACTGACGGGAGATCTGGAACGCTTCGTTGATTTCAACGGCCTTCTGGATCGAGACCTTGCCGTTCTCGTCTTCCGGGGTGTAGTTCAGCTCGGCCAGGGCGGAGTGACCGGTACCGGCGTTGTTCCAGCCGTTGGAGCTTTCCTGGGCGACGCCGTCGAGGCGCTCGACCATTTCCATCGACATGCCGGGTTCCAGCTCATTGAGCCACACACCCAGGGTCGCGCTCATGATGCCGCCGCCAATCAGCAGTACATCGACTTTCTTTGCCTCTTCTGCGTGGACGGAAGTCATCCCCATCGACAACGCCAGCCCCAGCAGGGCCGTGTTCACTTTCTTAAACATCTGTAGCACCTATGATAAAACGCCATCCGCCCTTCCATCCTCACGCGCACAGCCCCATGTTTCACGGCAGTCACGGGTGCGGCACTCAAGGATTGCAGGGTGGGCACACAAGGCCGACGAACCGCGTCGACCCCCGTTTAATGTCCCTTCTGAACTGACTTTTTATCTTTATTGGCTTCAGCTACTTGAGCGACAGTGATTCTGCCGGCACGTCTCGAGGACACGCCGACTGAACAGGTCAAACCAAGTGGGCGCGAAGAATATCACGACAAGGCTTACCCGCGCGTCTGTTCCCGACTCTGTAGGAGCTGGCTTGCCAGCGATGGCGGCCTTGAGTGTTGTATCGCATCAGAGGCCGCCATCACCGGCAAGCCGGCTCCTACAGGTTCCGGTGCACGAGGTTACGGCGGATCGGCGACTATACTCAGTGGTCTTCAGATGAGCAGGTGAGGACAAGTCATGAGCGACAAAGACGATCTGCGCAAGTACTCCTCTCAAGTGATCGACGGCGTGGAAGCCGCCCCCGCACGCGCCATGTTGCGGGCCGTGGGCTTTACCGATGCAGACTTCAGCAAGCCGCAGGTCGGCATCGCCTCGACCTGGGCCATGGTCACCCCCTGCAACATGCACATCGACAAGCTGGCGCTCGAAGCCGAAAAAGGCGCGAATGCCGCGGGCGCCAAGGGCGTGATCTTCAACACCATCACCATTTCCGACGGCATCGCCAACGGCACCGAAGGCATGAAGTATTCGCTGGTGTCCCGCGAGGTGATCGCCGACTCCATTGAAGTGGTCACCGGTTGCGAGGGTTTCGACGGCCTGGTGACCATCGGCGGTTGCGACAAGAACATGCCGGGGTGCCTGATCGGCATGGCGCGGCTCAATCGCCCGTCGATCTTTGTCTATGGCGGCACCATCCAGCCGGGGGCCGGTCATACCGACATCATTTCCGTGTTCGAGGCCGTGGGCCAGCACGCGCGGGGCGACATCAACGAGATTCAGGTCAAGCAGATCGAGGAAGTGGCGATTCCCGGTCCCGGTTCCTGTGGCGGCATGTACACCGCCAACACCATGGCCTCGGCCATTGAGGCATTGGGCATGAGCCTGCCCGGCTCCAGCTCCCAGGACGCCATCGGCGCCGACAAGGCATCGGACAGCTACCGGGCCGGCCAGCAGGTCATGGAGTTGCTCAAGCTCGACCTCAAACCCCGCGACATCATGACCCGCAAAGCCTTCGAGAATGCCATCCGCGTGGTGATCGCCCTCGCCGGCTCGACCAACGCCGTGCTGCATTTGCTGGCCATGGCCAATGCGGTGGATGTCGAACTGACCCTGGATGACTTCGTCGAGCTGGGCAAGATTTCCCCGGTGGTCGCCGACCTGCGCCCCAGTGGCAAATACATGATGAGCGAGCTGGTGGCCATCGGCGGTATTCAACCGCTGATGAAGCGCATGCTCGATGCCGGCATGCTGCACGGCGATGTGCTGACCGTCACCGGCCAGACCCTGGCGGAAAACCTGGCAAACGTGCCCGATTACCCGGCCGGCCAGGACGTGATCCGGCCTTTCGACCAGCCGATCAAAAAGGATTCCCACCTGGTCATTCTGCGCGGCAACCTCTCGCCCAACGGCGCCGTGGCCAAGATCACCGGCAAGGAAGGCCTGCGTTTTGAAGGCACGGCCCGGGTCTATCACGGTGAGGAAGGTGCGCTGGCCGGCATCCTCAATGGCGAGGTACAGCCCGGCGAAGTGATCGTGATCCGCTACGAAGGCCCCAAGGGTGGGCCAGGCATGCGCGAAATGCTCTCGCCGACCTCGGCGGTCATGGGCAAGGGCCTGGGCAAGGATGTGGCGCTGATCACCGACGGGCGTTTTTCCGGCGGCTCCCACGGTTTCGTGGTCGGCCACATCACGCCGGAAGCCTTCGAAGGCGGACCGATTGCGCTGGTCGAAAATGGCGACAGGATCATCATCGATGCGCAAACCCGGCAGATTACCGTGGACGTCTCCGAGGCTGTGCTGGCCGAGCGCAAGTCGCGTTGGGTGCCGCCGCCCGCCAAGTACACACGGGGGGTGCTGGCCAAGTATGCGAAGACGGTGTCCAGTGCTTCGGAGGGGGCTGTGACGGACAAATACCTGTAGCCCGTAGTTTTGCGTTGTATGGTCTGCCGCCTTCGCGAGCAAGCCAGCTCCCACATTAGGCCGCGATCAAATGTGGGAGCTGGCTTGCTCGCGAAGGCGTCTTGTCAGGCAACCTCTACCTCAAAGCCTGAACCGATCCACCGACTGCGCCAACTGCCCCGCCAGGCTCGACAACTCATCGGTGGTCGAAGCCGTCTGCCCGATCACCTTGCTGTTGCCTTGCGACATGCCGGCAATCATCTCCACCTGATGGGCGATCTCGTTGCTGGCCAGGCTTTGCTCGCCGATGGTGCGGCTGATGTCATTGACCAGTTGCGTGGTGTTGAGCGTGGCATCGAGGATTTCACGAATGGCGCGCTCGACATCGGCCGTCACCGCCATGCCTTTGTCGACCTGGGCCACGCCCTCCTCCATGCTGATCACCGCCTCGCGGGTGCTTTGCTGGATGCGTGCGACCATGCTGGCGATTTCCTGGGTGGAAGCGCTGGTGCGCCCCGCCAGGCTGCGGACCTCATCGGCCACCACGGCAAAACCACGGCCCTGCTCGCCGGCACGGGCGGCTTCGATGGCGGCGTTCAGGGCCAGCAGGTTGGTCTGGTCAGCGATGCCCTTGATCACCTGAATGATGTTAAAGATCCCCTCGGACTCTTTGTCCAGCGTGCGGATCACCTGCGCCGAGTGCTGCGCCGAACGCGCGATGCCGTCCATGTCGCTGACCACTTGGTGGATCACCCGGCCACCGTCCTTGGCCAGCGCCTCGGCCTGATTGGCCATGTTCAGCGCCCGCTCGGCATGCCGGGTGATTTCCTCGATGCTCGCCGTCATTTCGCTGGCGGCCGCGGCCATGGTGCTGGCCGCCGCGCTTTGCTGCTGGCTGCTGCCGGCCACCTCATGGCAACCGTTGCTCAGTTGCGCGCTCATGCCACTGACACCGTGGGCGTTGCTGCGCACCACCTCGATCATGCCGCGCAAATCCCGCTGCATGGTTGCCAGGCTACGAATCAATGCGCTGGCTTCGTCCTTGCGGGTGGGCTCGACAATCGGCTCGCCGAGGTTGCCATGGGCGATGCTCTGGGCAATGCGACTGGCGGTTTGCAGCGGGCCCATGATGCTCAGGATCGCCGAACGCCCCAGGGCCAACAGCAGCAACAAACCGGCGATCAGCATGCCGCCGAGGGTCAGGTTGGCGTTGCTGATGACTTGCGCCGTGCCCTGGCTGGTCTGTTGCGTATTGCTTTCGATCAACTCGCTGAGAGCCTCCATCTGGTCTTCCAGCTGGCTGAAGGCGTTGTTGAAGGTGCCCAGCTGCTGTTGTGCCGCTTCCGGGTTTTCCAGCGCCAGCCCGGCGATGCGCTCGGCGGCACTGATGTAGGTGTCGAGGCTCGGCTTGATCTTGTTCAGGCCGGCCTTAATGGTGTCGTGGACCGGCAGCTTGAGGTTTTCCCCGAGCACTTCGCGAAAGCGTTGGGCGTGCTCTTCGATGGAACTGCGCACCTCGGCCTTGCTGCTGGTGCTTTTGTTCAAGCCCACCAACATGGCCGACAACACGTCGGCGCGCAACGCGTCGTGCATCATGTCGCCTTCCAGGTGATTGCGCAGCGCGGCCATGCTGACGTTGTTGTCGTCCACGGCCTCGGCCATCCGGGTGTTTCCCAGATAACTGACCAGGCTCATGATCAACGCAGTGAGCAATCCGGTGCCGATCAACAATATTAAACGCAGTTTTATGGACACTCTGTGGTTCCTCTCTGGCACGTTTGGCGACGGGGTTTGCCCCGCGCGGGTGGCACGCTTCAAGAGGGTATCGACGGGTTCGAGCAGTAGTTGAAGCCTATTCCCACAGATTGCTTTTTTTACGACACGCGGTCGTCAGCGGCTGTTTTTGCGCCATGCCGCGCAGGGACACCAGAAACAGGCTGACCAATGCACCGGCGAGCGCGATGGCCATGTCCTTTTGCGAGTCCCAGGGGTCGTTTTGTGCGCCGACGAAGGCGTTCGCCGTGTCATTGCCCAGAAAGGCACCGCCGATCCACTCCACCAGTTCATACATGGCGGAGGTCGACAGCATGATGTTCAGGGTCACGAAAAACAGCCAGAACCCGCGTAGCGGGGTCAGGCGCAACAACACTTCGCGCACCGGATAAGCCAGCAGCAGTCCGTAGCTCAGATGCACCAGTCGGTCGTAGTGATTGCGGTGAACGCCTGACGCCTGCTCGAAACTGAAACCCAACCACGCCGAAGACCAGCGTTCGTAAGGCACCAGGGAATAGGTGTAGTGGGCACCCAACTCATGCACGCACAGAAACGCAAACACCAGCGTGATGGATGTCGCCGACAAACGGAACCGCCGCGAAACCGCCACCAGCGTGCCCACCAGCAACAGCACCAGCAGGTTTTCCAGCGCCCAGTCCACCCGGCTGCGGGGAGCAAAACCCGACACCACGACGATCACCAGAAACACCATGAGCAACGTCAGGTCGTGCCGTAAACGCGGGTCAGGCTGCATGGTGCAATACCTCGAAGTCAGGGCATCGCCCTTTTAACTTCGAGGCATGGCTGCAGGGCAAGTTCGCTTTTTCCCTCCATCGCATGATAGGTTGTACGATGACTGACGAATACTCGAGCAGTCATAGCGCCATCCCTACAACAACAAGGAAACACCCATGAAAAAAACAACAGTGCTGATTGGTTTTCTGTGCCTGTTCAGCGGCTACGTCGCCGCCACCCCGGCTGCCGCGGACAAAGACGTCGCCCAGGCTGTCGACCACCTGACCCAGGCCATGCTGCACAAAGACATCCCGGAGCTGAACGCCTTGACCGCCGAGAACCTGACCTACGGGCACTCCAGCGGCAAGATCCAGGACAAGCAGGCGTTCATCGCCGACATCGAAACCGGCAAGAGCGCCTTCAAGACCCTGGAGATGCAAAACCAGACCATCACCGTCTCGGGCGATGTCGCGCTGGTCCGCCACCACTTCTCGGCGCAAGCGCTCAAAGGTACCGAAGTGGTGCCAACCGAAATCGAGAACCTGCAGATCTGGCAAAAGCAGAACGGCAAATGGCTGTTGGTGGGACGGCAAGCGTACAAGTTCTGATGAGTGCGTAAGCCACCAACATAACCTGTAGGAGCGAGCCTGCTCGCGATGGAGGTCAACGATAACGCGGGCTGCCTGACTGAACGCGTCGTCTGGACGTTCTTCGCGAGCAGGCTCGCTCCTACATTTGATCTGTGCTCGGCTGAAACTCTCAGTGCTTTCGCAACCACTCGATAAACAGCGCAAACAACTCCGAGTGCGAACCCACTTCCAGTTTCAGGTACAGGTTCGGTTTCCGGCGAGATGCTCATCCGGCGGGCGGTAGAACTCACTCGTCAGAACCAGGTTCAAGACGCCTGGTTCAAAAGTGGCGATGCAGGCATCAACACCGTGCCCCAGAGACCCGCCGCAGCCGCGCCGCCACTGAAGATGAATTGCGGCCCGGCACCGCACTGTATCGCCTGCGTGCCGGCACCGACGGCTAGCCAAGCCGAAGCGCAGCCCGGATGACCCAGCATTGCGTCGAGGTTGCACAATCCCGACCTATTGCCTGACATGGCGACTTCAGACCACACGCCTGCAATGGCGGCAGCCCGTCGCGCGTCGATACCCACTCGCCAAACCCGCTCGATTGATGTCGATTCAAGCGGCACCCAATCAAGCGCCTGGCGCGTTGCGTAAAGCAGGTCATCGGCATCGCATGACAAGCAACTATGGCGAAACGTCGCTCCATCCACCCTCGACGCTTGTGCCTTCAGCGCCATCGTCCCACTCAACAGAGCTTCCAGCTGTATTGCCGGTTCATCCTCAGGCTCTCGAAGCGCGGTCTGCAAGCTCACGCCCAACACCTGCTGCGATCGACGGCCCTGACGAATCTTGCGGATCAGGTCTTCTTCACGAGCTTCATCCCAACCATCGGCGGCACCATGTTCGCCTGCGTGCAACAGCACTCGCCCGAATCCCAGCACGCACCAGCCCAGGATTGGAATGCCCAAGGCCAGGCTCCAGAAATCCGAAGGCCGCTGGGGTAAGGTTTCGTCGCCGAACAACAGCGTCGCTCCTGCGCCCAGCAAACAAAACAGCAACAACAAGCCGAGCCAAAGAAGAAATCGGGGTCGTTGAGGACGGAGTGCGGGATGGGGAATTTTATCCAGTCTGATTGGCATGGTGACCTACCTCGCAGAAAAATTAATTGACTTACACTCCATCCACTTATCAACTATTTTTACTTTTGCTTGGTATGAGATCTTGCACCACCCAGCCCACGAATCTTGCACTAAAATCTTATCCCCTTTAATTAAGTACATTTTTGGTGAATACTGCAGCAACGGCTCCGAGCCGCCATCATAAAGAACATTTTTTTCTAAAACTGTACCGGGAATTTTTTTGTCAGCAATGATAGCGCGAAACAAGGGTGAACCTGCAGCTTTCTCAACACTACTCTTATCTTTATACGGATATATATACGGTACTCTCCCTTGCCTATCAATTTCATCCCCACCCAAATGAAAAAAACGAGTGAGTTTTTTGTCCAGAAACAAAGAATCCGCGCCAACCCTAAACACGCTTACATCGTATATATCTCTTACCCGACTCCACGAATCTGGCGCTACTATGTGATGAATAACGAACAACATTTCTTCTCCCCTACCAACGGGGAGAAAAAACGCGTCGATGATTTTACCTTCCGTACCATCATATGGAAATTCATAAACAAGTTTTGGGGTATCAGATGAAACAACTGAATAGAGGGATATTCCATCAGGATCACGCGATAGCTGCCCCTCGGTTTGCACATCTGATTTTGTGTAGACGATACATGCATTCACCTTATCTACATCGAAAGAGCTATAAGCTTCCCGAAGACCAATACCTCTGCAATTATTCGCACCGGGCACTTTTGTTTCGCCAAGCTCTATTGCCTGTATACCTTTATATGCGTCGTCAATTAAGTAATCTTTACCAGGAAGATTACAGCCTTTATTAAATATTTTTTTGCCATATTTTCTGGAAACAACATTATAGCTAAAAGAATTCAGACGTTCAAATGAGTAAAGATATTCGCCTTTTTTAAAGCGAAGAGCGGTCCCCGTACTATCTGGGTTTTTCGAGCTGTAAATTGCAAATATTCCTTTAGGAGGTGTTTTCTGCTCAGGAAATTGCATCTCTACGTTGGCCGGACCAAGTCCGTAGGATGGTATGCCGTAGCGATATTGTACATAACCGTTATCGGGAGAAGTGTTGGATCTCGCGCAAATGGAAGCTACTTCACCTATATAGTCATACTGATCCATGTCAGGATTAAAGGCACAGCTTATATAGACATCCTCTCCTTCCACGCACATTGTGCTACTTATATCCACGTATGGGTCTTTCGCCCAAGCTGAAAGATGCATGAAAAATGGTATAGCCAAGCAACAAATCAGTGTTATTTTCATTTCAATGCACCCACCCTCAACAACTCGGAAAAATTCTCTCTTCTACCGGGATAACTCTTCGTATGTTTGTTTACTATTGCGGTTATAGAATCCACAACCTCCGGAGTGCTACCTTTATCTGCGATCTCATACAGCTTATTACCCAACCAAAAATTTGCTGCCGATCGAACTGCATATTTTATCTCCAGTAGCAAGTCAGGGTTCGCAACAAAATCAACGTGATCATTCGGCCATTGCGCTGAATGTTTTGAGTGCCAATATTGAAATGCTTTGTAATTGTGTAACCCTGTCAATTGCTTCAGACCTCTCCCTCTGTATCTCCACCCATCACCGCTTGAAATCCCTCCATTGCCAAGATCAGCGCGCCCCCCATATGCCCCATTGGCGATGGCCTCATAATCGGTACGGGTCATAGGCAGGCCGTTTTCTTTAATTTTCCCAGCCCGTGTTTCGTAACCGTATCGCCTTGCCTCTTCAGGGTTTTTCCTGAAATAGCTAAACAAGCTCATAAGCGCGTTGGCTCCGTGGCTAAAATCTTCATCCACCGACAAGTTCTTTCCCGTTTCTTCTTGAATCTGCGCGAAAAAGTGTGTTCTCCGCAGCGGCGTGTCCAATCTAAAAAATTCGAGATTTTCGTTTAACTCATCAGCGATTTTTTGCAAATCACCGTATCGATCTTCCTTGAGATTTGGATAAATGCTCTTCATGACCTTCAGCGAAAATTTAAATCTGTTATCGCCAAAATTCCCCATCAACCCAATTGGATGAAAGTGATATGCACTGCCCCACGAAGGCAACCCCACTTTCTCCGCAACCTCCCTCCACCATCCCAACTGCGCAATCCGCTGCTTTTCCGCCAGCCAGTGCAGATGCGGCGTCGAGCCGCTATGACCGAGCAAATCGTCCAGTGCGTCCCAGACCTTGGGCTGGTGAAACCACTCGCTTTCCTTGTACAGGATCATCTGCGAAATCGACTGCGCATGAGCCGGTCGCTCAAGGGCCGCTTGCAGTTCGGTGGCCGTCATCTTGCCGTCGCGGTTGCGATCGATGATTTCGTACAAGCGGCTTTTCATCGGGCCCTTGTCGTCTTTTTCGGCGATGGAACGATAACGCTCGCGCTGCGCGTCGCTGAAACCGTCGATGGCGCTGAGAAAGGAGGCCAACAAGTGTTTGGGTCTGCTGTAGTCGATGATGACGCCATAGCCTTCCCACGCCCACGGACTGACCCAGGGCGTTACGCCGATCTCTTCACACACCCAGCCATCGAGCAGATTGTTATCGGCGTCGTGGAGCAAGTTTTCCAGGCGATACCAGTTGCGGGCCTTGCGCGTCAGGGTCGCGGGCACCTCGACTTTTCGGTCCGCCGGCAGCTCGTCGAGCAACGTCTTGGGGACCAGCAAGTCGGCGGCACTGCGTGGGCTGGAAGCACTGGACACCAGCAGTTGCGCAGCGGTGGTATTACCTTCAGGCGGCACCACCCGTGTGCCCTTGGCGAGCTTGAGCCAGGTATTTTCTTTTTCCGGCAGGCGCTGCGCCCAAACCCGGCATTCGTCGATGAACGTCTCGATGTCATCGCCAGTGAAGGTTTCCAGGTGCAGCTTCTTTTCCGGTTGTTGAGCGTCACCGTCCTGATACAGGCCGAGATGGCCGATCAAGTCTCCCGCCTTGATCGCCACGGGCTGCTCCAGCACCACGACCTGATCTTTCGCTAGTGGCTCAATGGCGCCGTCCAGCGAATCAAAACTCACATACTGGTTGATGCGTTCAAGCTTGCGAAACTCGCCCTCGCCACTGACCGTGACCTCCGAATCAACCGCTAAATTGAAAATGATGTTATCCGCAGCAATCACCGGTTCGGCCCGGACATTGACGGTTTTCTTCGACGAACTGATGCGGGTCTGTTTGAGGTCCGGGTTTTGGAGCACCTGGATAGAGAGATAACCTTTGATCGAACCATCGGGGTTTAGCAGTTTGGCCGGTCCCAGGCTGCTCTCCAACTGGCGAAATTGCCCGGTGCCGCTGATGGTCACTTCGGCGCCTCGCGGCAGAAAATCGATTTCCCGGCCGTGCCACCGGTTATACACCTTCAGACCACGCTGCTCGTGCTGCCCGGGGAGAGGGTCGTTCGCTGTCTGCTTGACAATAAAGGTCGCACGCTCAGGCCAGAATGCCGGGCGGGCGATGGTCGAGTCCTGCCGATACTTCGCCCAATCCTGCAAATGCATGTACAGGCTGTAAAAGATCAGGCTGGGTGGGATGTCCGTGCTGCCTTCGATCTTTGGGGGTTGGAGGCGATGGCGGACCAACACGAAGTTGCGCGAGAAAGGTTTCTCGACCGTTTGTTCATCGGTGAAGTAAGAGGTTTTCGGCGAATCCGTATCGATGCGATAGGCCACCACTTCTCCGTCGGCCAGGCAGTGCACGCTGGATTGATCAAGGGTGCCAGCAGTGCCGCTGTCGAAGTGCACGCCGCCGTGCCACAGGCCGTTGCGTCCGAGTGGATAGTAGCCAGCCACCGCTTTGGCCAGGTGGGTCAGTTGATCCAGCGGATTGCCTTTGGCCTTGAAGGGGTGGCACCAGTTTTTCACCGGTTGCAGTGTGGCAGTCTCGGACACCGGAGGCGGGGGTGGGGGGAAGAGGCTGGCCTTGGCCAGCGGCGAGATCGGGAGGCTCGGCCGCTCAAATTGAGGGGGCTTGCGGTTGTCGTGAATTCCAAAAAGTCGGGAAAGCAAACTGACCATGTTGAATGTTGCTCCTTGTCTGGCATGAACTGACATACGAGGAGGCTTCATTTACACCCTCGTTCAAGCGCTCGACAGCTTTCTGGAAGAGGACAAGGGATAAAATAGGACGCGTCTGATATGCGCGTAGGATGCGTCCGGATGTTGGATTTCCGGATCCGCTGAAGCTGTAGGAACCTTTTTGGGAGTTCCCACAAGGGGTCAGGCGGTGGTCAGCTGCCCTTCCATTCCCGCGGGCTCAATCCCGTCTTGCGCCGAAACGCCCGGGCCAGTGCCGAGGGGCTCTCGTAACCAACCTCCTCGGCAATCAGCGCAATCGGCCGGCCCTCGCGCAAGCGTTTCTGCGCCAGGCTGATGCGCCAGCTCACCAGGTAATCCACTGGCGTCTGCCCGACCACCCGGCGAAAGTGTTCGGCGAAACTGGCCCGCGACATGTTGGCGGCGACCGAGAGTTCGGCCACGCTCCAGGCCTTGGCCGGGGTTTGATGCATCAGGCTCAGAGGGCGCGCCAGGCGCGCATCGGCGAGGCCGGCCATCATGCCCGGTTGCTGGCCACCGGTACTCAGAATGTGCCGCAGCAACAGAATCACCAGCAGTTCAAACAACCGGTCCATTACCGCCTCACGCCCGCATGTACCGTCAAACGCCTCGTTGAACAGCCATTCCAGGGTCCCGGCCATCGCCGGGATTTCATCGAGCTTAAGCACCAGGTAATCAGGCAGTGCCGCCGCCAGGGCATTGCCCGCACCGCCGTCGAAATCCAGGGTCGCGCAGACCAGTTGCGTGCCGGACGCTTCTGAAGCGAGCAGGCGATGCCGATAGGGCCGAGGAAAAAAGATCAGGGTCGGTTCGGTCAGTTGCAGATCCGGCTGATCACCCAACCTGAGCAGCAACTCACCCGCCTGAAGCAGGTGCAAATGACCGCCGGCCTGTTGGCCGTCGAAGGCGGCGGTACCGCAAAACGTACCGCTATGGAACGTGCCGGCATTGACGCCAAAGTGTGTGAGCAACGTGGACAAGCGATCCATGACAAGGCTCCCGAGGGCAGTTCTGGACGATCTGTCGCATATCCTCGACGATTTGCACCCAACAAGCCAGACACTCTCCCTAACATCAGCTCCGTACCCAGCGCATTCCGCGCTTCACACCACGGAGTATCACCATGAGCCGCATTGCCCCGATCAGCCTGGAACACGCCACCGACGCCACCCGCCCGCTGCTGGAAGGCGTGCAGAAGAAAATCGGCTTTTTGCCCAACGTCTTCAAGGTACTGGCCCACGCCCCGGCGGTGTTGGCCTCGTACCTGCAAAACTCCGCCGCACTGGGCAAGACGTCCTTGAGTGCCACGGAAAAAGAAGCGGTGTTCCTCGCCACTTCCCAGGTCAACGGCTGCGACTACTGCCTGGCGGCTCACACGCTGTTCGCCGGCAAGGCCGGGTTGTCAGGCCAGGACATCCTCAGCGCGCGTCAGGGGGAACTCAATGCCTATGCCACCCTCGCCCGCCAGGTCACCGAAAGCCGTGGCCACCTGACGGTCGAGCAGATCGCCGCAGCCCGTGCTGCCGGTATCGGCGACGGCAAGATCATTGAAGTGATCGCCCACGTGGCTGCGCAGACGCTGACCAACTACCTGAACAACGTTGTGCTGACCGACATCGACTTCCCGGCTATCGACGCCTGAATGACTTGAGCGACGGAGAATCCACCATGAATACCGTGACCTTGTACACCACCGACACCTGCCCTTATTGCCGCAACGCCAAGGCGTTGCTCGCCAGCAAAGGCGCGGTAATGGAAGAAATCAACATCCAGAGCGAGCCCGGAAAGTTCGAAGAAATGCTCAGCCGCAGCAACCGCCGCAGCGTGCCGCAGATTTTCATCGGCGACACGCACATCGGCGGTTTCGACGACCTGGCCAGACTGGATCGTCAGGGTGGGTTGATGTCGATGCTGGCCTGACCAGGTCAGGTATTGGTTTTCAGCTTGGTCCACAAACGCGTGCTCAGACGTGCGATGGCCGCGGGCAAGTCTTCGACGGTGAACAGCTTGTCCATCACGGTTTTCGGCGGGTAAATCGCCAGGTCCTGCTTCACCGCCGGGTCGACATAGGCATCCGCCGCGCTGTTGGGGTTGGCGTAGTGGATGCTGTTGCTGATGTTGGCGATCACCTTCGGCTGCAGCAGGTAGTTCATGTAGGCGTAGCCGTTGTGCTCATGGGGCGCGCTCTTGGGCATGACCACCATGTCGAGCCACAGCGTGGAACCTTCGTCCGGGATCGAGTAGGCAATATCGATCCCGTTTTTGGCTTCCCTGGCGCTGGCGGCGGCCTGCACGATGTCGCCGTTGAAACCGATCACCGCGCAGACATTGCCGTTGGCCAGGTCGCTGATGTACTTGGACGCATGGAAATACTGCACGTACGGGCGGATCTTCAGCAGGGCCTGCTCGGCTTTCTTGTAATCGGCGGGCTCATGGCTGTGGGGTGGCAAGCCCAGGTAATTGAGGGTAATCGGAAGGATCTGCGTCGGGTTGTCGATGATCGCCACACCGCACTCGCTGAGTTTCCTGATGTTGTTCTCGTCGAAGAACAGGCTCCAGGAATGGGTGACATCGGTGTTGCCGAAGATCGCCTTGATCTTCTCGACGTTATAACCGATGCCCGCCGTTCCCCACATGTAGGGGAAGCCGTACTGGTTACCCGGGTCGTTGACCTCGAGTTTCTTCATCAACGCCGGGTCAAGGTTCTTCCAGTCGGGCAACTGAGTCTTGTCGAGCTTCTGGATGGCCCCGGCCTTGATCAGGCGCGACAGGAAGTGGTTCGACGGGCTGACCACGTCATAACCGGTGTTGCCGGTCATCAACTTCGACTCCAGCACTTCGTTGCTGTCGTGGATGTCGTAGGTCGCCTTGATCCCGGTTGCCTTGGTGAAGCTGGGCAAGGTGTCGTCGGCGATGTAGCCGTTCCAGTTGGAAATGTTGACGGTTTCGTCTGCATAGGTCGAGGCGGAAAAGGTCGAGATCAGGGCCACAAGGGAAAGCGTATTGACGCGCATGTTGAATCACCTTCGATGGGAAGTGCTTTTGTTCTTGTCGTTAAACGGGTGTGTTCATATTTCGCTTCTGGCCCGGACCGCTTCCACGCGCATACGCAGCATGGCACCGATATCGAGCAACGGCTTGGGCGGCAGCCAGCCGGGCTGCGCCCGTTGGATGACCGAGTGCAGCAGCGGCGATTCGCGACCCGAGGCCCACTCCGCCAGCAAGCGGCCCCACAGCGTGCCCCGGGCCACGCCGGAGCCATTGCACCCGGCCACGGCAAAAACGCCCTCCTCGACCTTGGCGAAATACGCTTGCCCGGAGCGCGAAGCGCTGAGATGGCCGGTCCAGGTGTATTCGATGTCCTGCTCACCGAGCATCGGGAACCGCCGCTGCAACCCCAGCACATGGTGCTGGCGGCGGCTCGACAATTCGCCCAGGGACAGATCCCGGGCGCGGTATTCCGCAGTGTTGCGGATCATCACCCGGCGATCCGGCGTCAGGCGCACCGTGGCGCCCAACGGGCGGGTCGACAGCACGCCCCAGGACGCGGGCGCACCCATGGCCTGAAACTCTTGATCGCTGAGCGGTCGCGTGAGGCTGGCGCTGAGCTCCATGGCAAATGTGCCGCTGTCTTCGATACCCGCCCGAGGCACAAAGGCGTTCAGACAGACCAGTACTTGCCTTGCCTCGACGCAGCCGTTTTGGCTACGGGCGCGAATTCGGCCATCGCCCAGGCGCTCAAGGCCGGTGATGTCGGTGTTTTCACAGACCGTCACTGTCTGCGGCAAGGCCTCGAGCAAGCCCCTGACGTACTTCGCCGGTTGCAGCAGCGCATTGCCGTTACCGCACCAGATCGCGGCGCGGTAGTGCCGGCTGCCGAGTTTCTCGATCAATGCCTGGCCCTGCAGAAAATGCGCGCTGGCGCCAACGGCACGCAGGGTCTGCAGCTTGGCCTCGACGTGGGTCAGCTTGCGTGGATCGCTGACGGCGAAGAAATAACCCGATTCCCTGAAGTCGCACTCGATACCGTGGCGGGTAATCTGCTTGCGGACTTCGTCGGCGGCTGCGCGGCCGATGGCCGTATCCACTTGATACCCGGCGAATCCGGCACTACCCACCAGTTCGCCAGCGGCGGGATGCTCATGGGCCACCACAAAACCGGAGTTGCGCGCCGATGCCCCTTGCGCAGCCCGCTGGCGATCAACCACCACAATGCGGGCCTTGGGGTGCATTTGCGCCAGAGCGTGCGCCGCACTGAGGCCGGTAATGCCGCCACCGATCACCAGCCAGTCGGCTTGTTGCGTGCCTTTGAGCGGATCGCGCAACGGAGAACTCCCCGCTTGTGCAATCCAGCCACAGATATTTTCCATGCGTCACCTCAGGTTCTTGTTCTGCCGGCCGTCTCGATCCAAAACAACACTGCATGCAGGATTCGCATAAGTGGTTTTCGAGTACGGTGGCAATGACTAGAATCTAAAGGGTCAAAACACGGACAACCAACGTTATTAAATCATCGAGGCATTCTGAAAACGCATGGATAAAATTCGCCACGTGCCCTCGTTGCAGGGCTTGCAGGCCTTGGTCGAGGTCGCCGGGTCAGGCAGCTTCACCCAGGCGGCGCAAAAGCTCTGCCTGACCCAAAGCGCCGTGAGCCGACAGATCCAGCAGTTGGAGAGCCACTTCGGCGTACCGCTGTTTGTCAGGAGCAGCCGCAGCATTCAACTGACCGCGGAGGGTGAACAGGTACTGGCCAGCGCCCGCAGCATCCTTGAACAGCTACGGACCCTCGAAGAGCGGCTCGCGCCGCAGGAACGCCCGTTCCGCATCCGCATGCACGTGTCACTGGCGGTGCGCTGGCTGCTGCCCAGACTGAGCGATTTCTACCGGCATCACCCGGACGTATCCCTGGCAATCGAAACCGTGGCCACCGAAGTGGTTGAGCCGGCCAGTGACAGTGACGCCTATATTCTCTATCTGCCAGAGCCATCCACAGCGCCCGATTGCCTGACCCTGTTCGAGGAAGCCCTGGTGCCGGTGTGCGCGCCGGGCCTGGGCAACGCCGGTCGGCCGATGTCATCGCTGGAAGATTTATCGGGGTTCGCCCTGTTGCACCGCTCTTCCGACCAGCATGACTGGCAGGCCTGGCTGTTGGCCAACGGCGGCCTGTCGCTACAGGACTATCGGCATATCCCCTTCAACCTCGACGAACTGGCACTCGATGCCGCCGCGCGTGGCCTGGGGGTGGCGATGACCGACATGACCCTGGCAGGCGAATCGATTCAACGCGGCGAACTGGTGATTCCGTTCGGCGAACCGTTGAAGACCCGGGGGATCTATTCGCTGTGCCTGCAACCCTCGGCCGCCGCGCATCCGGCCTGCGGGGCGGTGATGCAGTGGTTCACCGCGCAAGCCACCACATGACCCTGTGGGAGCGGGCTTGCTCGCGAAGGCGTCGGGTCAGTTGACACTTATTTCACTGACACACCGCTTTCGCGAGCAAGCCCGCTCCCACAGGTATGCACTCGACTGACAGGCATTCATCGCCCTCAATCATCCTCATGCAACTTGATGCCGCGTTTATGCAACACATAGGGCACCACCAGCACCAGCAGCGTCAGGGCGAGGAAGAACGCCGAGATCGGTTGCGTGACGAACACCGTCCAGTCGCCCTGGCCAATGGACAAGGCGTTACGTAGTTGTTTCTCGGCCATCGGCCCCAGCAGCATGCCGACGATCACCGGGGCGACGGGGAAGTCGAACCGCCGCATCAGCACCCCGCCCCAGCCAATCGCCAACATCAGGATCAGGTCGAAGGATGAGTGGCGCATGCCATACACGCCGATGGTGGCGAACACGAGGATGCCGGCATTCAGGTACGGCCGGGGGATTTGCAGCAGTCTGACCCACAGTCCCACCAGCGGCAGGTTCAACACCAGCAGGATCACGTTGCCGATGTACAGCGAGGCCACCAGCGTCCAGACCAGGTCGGCGGAGGTTTCGAACAGCATCGGCCCCGGTTGCAGGTTGTAGTTCTGGAACGCGGCCAGCAGGATCGCAGCGGTAGCGGACGTCGGGATGCCCAGGGTCAGCAACGGCACCAGGGATCCGGTCGCGCTGGCGTTGTTGGCCGCTTCGGGGCCGGCGACACCTTCGATGGCGCCCTCGCCCTTGTTGGCGGAAAACTCCTTGGGGTAGCGGCTGAGCTTGCGCTCGGTGGAGTAGGACAAAAAGGTTGGAATCTCGGCGCCACCGGCCGGAATCGAACCAAACGGGAAACCGATCAGCGTGCCCCGAAGCCATGCGGGCACCGAGCGTTTCCAGTCCGCGCGGGTCATCCACAACGAAGTCAGGCGGTGCCGTCCTTCGTTTGATTCCCCTTGATAGAGCAGGCTGTACAAGGCCTCGCCAACCGCGAACAACCCGACCGCCACCAGCACCACCTCGATACCGTCCACCAGTTCGGGCACGCCGAGGGTGTAGCGGGCAATGCCCGAGGTCGAGTCCAGGCCGATCAGCCCGATGGTCAGCCCGACGCCGAGCGAAGCAAACCCTCGGAGCATGGAAGCGCCAAGCACCGCCGACACGGTGGTGAACGACAGCACCAGGATCGCGAAATATTCGGTCGGGCCGAAATTCAGTGCCAGCCTGGCGACGATGGGTGCAAACAGTGTCAGCAAAATCGTCGCGATGGTCCCAGCGACGAATGAACCTATCGCCGCCGTTGCCAACGCAGGTCCCGCCCGACCGTTGCGCGCCATCAGGTTGCCTTCCAGGGCCGTGACCATCGAAGACGATTCACCGGGGGTGTTGAGCAGGATCGAGGTGGTGGAGCCACCGAACTGTGCGCCGTAATAAATCCCGGCGAACATGATCAGCGCACCGGTCGGGTCGACCTTGGCGGTGATCGGCAACAGCAGTGCCACCGTCAGCGCCGGACCGATCCCCGGCAACACGCCGATGGCGGTGCCGAGCAGGCAGCCGATGAACCCCCACATCAGGTTGATCGGCGTCAGCGCCGCTGAAAACCCCATCATCAGGCTTGAAAGAATGTCCACGGTGTCGATCTCCTCTCACAGCCAGATGTTGATCAGCGATGGCAGGGAAACCCCCAGCCCGGCGTTGAACAGCCAGTAGATCGGCAGGGTCAAGGCAATGCCGATGGCCAGGTCCCGCACCGGATGACGACTGCCAAACCCCCGCGCCGAACAGGCGAACAGCAGCCCGGCGGCCAGCACAAAGCCGATGAGGTTGATCAGCACCGCCACCCCAACCAACCCGCCAGTGACCCAGGCGGCCCCGGATTTTCCGCCAGGGATCACACCATTGCCGCTGTCCAGTTCGCGAAAACCGCCGGTTAGCGCCTGATAACTCAGCAGCAGGCCCACCACGCCGAGAAAGCCGGCGACGATCCAGGGATAGACGTAAGCCGGCAGAATCACGAAGCCCATCTCGGGCGGAAAGCGGTTGGCTCCCTCGGCCAGCAAGGCGCTGAGGGCGATCAGTCCAAGGCCGATCGCCAATTGCGTCGGCACGATTGCGCGTGACCCGGCCATCTCAAAGCAGCCCGACCTTGACCAGCATCGCCCGCAGACGCACGTGCTCTTCGTCGACGAATTTGCCGAAGTCATCACCGGTCAGCACGCTCTCGGTCCAGGCATTGGTTTTGATGTTCTCTTGCCAGACTTTGCTTTTGCTGGCGGCCACAACCGCGTCGGTCACTTCTTTACGCTGCTCGGCTGTGAGGTTCGCAGCACCGTAGACACCACGCCAATTGCCGATGATCACGTCGTAGCCGCTTTCCTTGAGGGTCGGCGCATCGATCCCCGGGACACGCTCGGGCGCACCGATGGCCAGCACCCGGATCTGGCCGGCCTTGATGTATTGACCCAGTTCGGCGTAGCCCCCGGTGAGCACCTTGATCTGGCCGCCCAGGGTCTGGGCGACGATTTCACCCCCACCGCCGGTGGCGATGTAATTGACCTTGTTGACCGGGACATCCAGTTTGCCCGCCAGCTCGGCGATGCCGATGTGGTCGATCGACCCCTTGGAACCACCGCCAAAAGTGACGCTAGTGGGCTTTTCCTTGAAGTCCTTGATCAGGTCATCGAGGGTCTTGTATGGCGAATCCTTGCGCACGGCAATCACGTTGTATTCGGTAAACAGGCGCGCAATCGGCGTCACATCCTTCAGGCTGATCTGCGGTTTGTTCTGTTCGATGCCCGCGACCATGATCGCGCCAACCACCAGCAATGCGTTCGGGTCACCCTTGGTGCTGTTGGCAAACTGTGCCAGCCCCAGGGTCCCACCGGCCCCGCCCTTGTTCTCGAAGGTCACGGCCTTGGCCGTATTGGCTTCGAGCATGGCCTTGCCCAGTACCCGGGCGGTCTGGTCGTAACCACCGCCCACGGAGCCCGGGGCCATGAATTTCACGGTATCCAGCGCGAAGGCTGGTGCGACCAGCACGGCAGCGGTCAAACCGGCGGCCATGCAGCGACTCAAACGTTGGATCAAAGCGGACATGGGCATCTCCTGATTGCATTGTTTTTATAGGTGCCGTTTGCCCATCGACGTACTCGATGAACATCGGCCTGCGAACAAGCTTAGGCCATGGATCCGTGGGTCGGTCCGTTTTGCTGAAACCACTTTCCAATGTCGCTGCTGCCCCTTGTGGGAGCGGGCTTGCTCACGAAGAGGCCATCACATTCAACATTGATGTTGGCTGATACACCGCCTTCGCGAGCAAGCCCGCTCCCACAGGGTCCCGGGTGCTCCCGCCATCCTTTCATTACAACTTTGTCATCAAGCTGTTGGTCGGCTGTCCGGATCGCCTCGTTAACCTGAACTCACTGTCAGGCCAACCACCGGCAGCCACCCTGCCCTTGTAGAGAGAGATTCGTCATGAAAATGTTGATCCTTGGTTTTGCCGCCCTGCTCGCCACCGGTTCGGCGTTTGCCGCAACTCAATCCACTTCACCCGTCATCCACGACAAGGACGGTTTTTATGTGGACGTGGATGTCGCCAAAGTGCTGTCCATGACCGACCTCAATGGCAAGTGCGGCATCGTGCCGGCGCAGTTCAATTACCTCGACCACCAGGGGCGCGAGCACCAGCTGGACTATCAGGTCCAGGGCGTGAATTGCATTGGCGAGAACTGATCGGATGCCTGTATCGACGATTGATCGGGCTACACTTGCGCCACTGGCTTGCCCCTGTAGCCCGACCGAATCAGGCAGACTTTCATGAACATCCTCGTAGTCGAAGACGAACCCAAGGCCGGCAATTACCTGCTCAACGGCCTGCAGGAACTCGGATACACCGTGAGCCTGGCGCGCGACGGCGTCGATGGTTTGCACCTGGCCCTTGAGCACGATTTCGATGTGATCGTACTGGACGTCATGATGCCGAAGATGGATGGCTGGGAAGTCCTGCGTCGCTTGCGCAAGGAAGCCGACACACCGGTGTTGTTCCTCACCGCCCGGGATGACATCGCCGACCGCATCAAAGGCCTGGAACTTGGCGCCGACGATTACCTGATCAAACCGTTTTCCTTCGCTGAACTGGTGGCACGCCTGCGCACCCTGACCCGGCGCGGCCCTACCCGGGAAGAGGAGCACCTGCACGTCGACGACCTGCAGATCGACGTGCTCAAGCGACGCGTCAGCCGCGCCGGCAATCGCATCACCCTGACCAACAAGGAATTTGCCCTGCTGCACCTGTTCGCCACGCATCAGGGCGAAGTGCTGTCACGCTCGATGATCGCCTCGCGGGTCTGGGACATGAATTTCGACAGCGACACCAATGTCGTCGATGTCGCGGTGCGCCGCCTGCGCCTGAAAATCGATGATCCGTTCCCGCTCAAGTTGATCCACAGCGTGCGCGGCATCGGCTACCGCTTCGACACTCAACCCTGAATACCGCCATGAATGCGATGACACCGCTGCAATCCGCTTCCCGCCTCAGTCACTCCCTGACCTTGCGTCTGGCGCTGGTGTTTGCCCTGCTGGCGTTTGTCTCGCTGGCGCTGTTGGGTGTCGCGCTGTACCGCGACCTGGAGCGCGAGTTGATCCGTCGCGACGACATTGCCCTGATCACCCGCATCGACCAGTTGCGTACCTTCCTCAACGACAGCAATACCCTGGACCTGATCAAGGCCAAGCCGGCGCTGTTCCAGAACATGATGGGCAACCGCGAGGCCCTGCTGACCATCGGCACCCCAGGCCAACCGCCGTTGCTGGTGGTCAACCCGGGCAACCTGAAAATGCCGGTGCTGACCCCGGTGGCGATGGATCATCGCCTGACCCTGAATGACGTGCAGCACTTGCCCAACGTCAATGGCGTGCCGTTTTCCGCCTTGGCGGCGACCATCGACTCGGGTGATCTGGGCAGCCTGCAAGTGGTGACAGGGCGCTTGATGACCGAACGCACCGCCGTGCTCGCCGACTACCGCTTCAACGTGTACCTGTTCGCCAGCGTCGCGGCGATTCTGCTGTCGCTGTCCGGTTATGTGCTGGTGCATCGTGGCCTGTTGCCCGTGCGGCGCCTGGCCCGTCACACCCAGAGCATCGACGTCGGCAACCTAAACGAACGCCTCGACAGCCAGGGCGCGCCACTGGAGCTGTTGCCGATGATCGACGCCTTCAACGCCATGCTCGACCGGCTGGACAAAGGCTTCATACAACTGGGCCAGGTGTCGACCGACATGGCCCACGAACTGCGCACGCCGATCAACAACCTGCTGGGTGAAACCCAGGTGGCCTTGCAGCAGAACCGCAGCACCGACGCCTATCAGCAACTGTTGGCCTCGAACGTCGAAGAACTTGAACGCCTGGCGCGCATGCTCGACAACATGCTGTTTCTGGCCCGCACCGATCCGCGCAGCGCCTTGCGCCAGCGTCAGGAACTGGATGCCGCCGACGAAATGCAACGCATGGCCGACTACTTCGAAGGCCCGGCGGGCGACGTTGGCATCTGCATCAATGCCCAGGGCAGCGGTCTGATCTGGGCCGAGCCCATGTTGCTGCGCCGTGCCCTGGCCAACCTGTGCGCCAACGCCATCAAGTACGGCGCCCCGCATTCCGAGCTGTGCATCCACGCCAACCCGACTGCCGACGGCATCCAGGTGCAAGTGCGCAACCACGGTCCGACCATCGCGCCGCACCATCTGCCACGGTTGTTCGAACGCTTCTACCGGGTCGATGAGTCCCGCGAACGCTCGTCCCA
Source organism: Pseudomonas sp. WT-JTC (assembly GCF_056711565.1). NCBI lineage: Bacteria > Pseudomonadati > Pseudomonadota > Gammaproteobacteria > Pseudomonadales > Pseudomonadaceae > Pseudomonas > Pseudomonas sp. WT-JTC. The sequence goes on along the minus strand of NZ_CM160042.1, from coordinate 2,587,395 downwards.
GTCCAATGGCCTGGGCCTGTCGATCGTGACGACGATCATGCAACTGCACAACGGTGCCTGCCATGTCAGCAGTGCCGACGGCATCACCTGCTTCGAGCTGTTTTTCCCGGCGCGACAACAGCATGAGTAACGCCTGAACGAAAACCACCCGGGTCACTTGCGACAAAACTTCGCTCGAGGGTGCGTGTCATGGCCTAACCTCATTGGCTAAGTGATCAACAACCCGTCGAGCACGCCGATGTGCAACGTATTCAAGTCAATGATCTGCATCGCCTTCGCGCTTCTGGCGGCAAGCCCGGGCTGGCTGTTGGCGACACCCATGGCCGACGCCCTTACCCCCGCCGCCACCCCTGCGGTCATCAGCATCCCCGATAACGATCTGCTGGGGCTGCAAAACCAGTTGAACAGCCTCAAGCAGCAGGTTTCCCTGGCCACCAATTACACCCAACTGGAAAGCGCACAGGATCAGGTGCAAGTACTGATCCAGGATATTGATAGCCTGTCTGCATCGCTACTGCCCGGGCAGGCGCAGTTGCAGGCGCAACTCAACGTGCTGGGGCCCGTGCCCCTCGCCGAGAATGCACAGGTGACGTCTGCCATTACCACCCAGCGAGACACCCTCGGCGAGCAGAAAAACAGGATCGATAGCCAACTCAAAACCCTGGAAGCGCTGAAAAAAAGTGCCGCCGAGCTGATCACCCAGATAGCCAGTATTCGCCGCAGCCTGCTGGAAGCGGAAGTGACCCAGCAAACCACCAGTATCCTGAACCCGGTTTTCTGGTCACCTTTGTTCAATTTTCCGGCAGAAGACCGCCAGCGTTTCAGTGCCCTCATCGAGCAACTCGGGGCCACGCACCGGGCGGCCTGGCAACCCGGACAACGCGGGATCACGGCCGCACTGCTGATACTGGCCCTGGCCATCTGGACCGTTGGGCGACGGTTCGCCGGGCGGGGCCTGGCGTGGCTGTGCATCCATCGAATGCCTGAAGGCCGGTTGCGGCGCAGCTCCCTTGCATTGGCGTCGGTACTGGCGACGGTGCTGACCGCCGGCGCAGCCTTGCAATTGCTGCACTTTGCCGGGACCCGGCAACTGCCCTACACCCCGCTGCTGGCCGATCTGGCGCAGTATCTGGAAAAGCTGGCCTATACCTGCGTGCTGATCACCGGATTGAGCCGAGCACTGCTGTCGACCAAACATCCCTCATGGCGCCTGCCCGATATTGCCGATCCGGTGGCCCTGGCGATGGCGCCCTATCCAAGGTTGCTGGCAAGCCTGCTGCTGGTGCTGGTGACACTGGTGCAGATGAGTAATGTCACCGGCATGAGCGCCGAAGTGGTGTTGTTCGGTCGGGGCATCGTGGCGTTGGTCGCTGCCCTGGTGATCGGTGCGCTCCTGTTGCGCGTCAGCAAGACCCGCAGAGACCTGATCGTTGCCGGAGAAGCCCCCGAAGGTGTCACAACCTTTGCCGGCCTGATTTATGCGTTTACCGGCGCTGCCGTGGTGGGGTCGCTGTTCGCCCTGGTGATCGGCTACGTGACGATGGCCCGGTTCATCACCTATGAACTGGTCTGGATATTCATCATCTTCGCCGGTTTCTACCTGCTCACACAGGTTTACCAGGATACTTGCGATTACCTTTTTTCAGCCCGGCAACCCACCGGCAGGACCATCAAACAGCTGCTGGGCATCGGCAATCCGCGCCTGGAGCAGATCTGCACCGTATTGTCCGGGGCAGGACGCGCGATCCTGATACTGATTGGCCTCATTGCGTTGTTTGTCGGCGGGATCGGTACGACACTGGGGCAACTGGTCACCGGCACTGTGGCCGTACTCGGCGGTGAAGGGCTGCGCGCGCTGAACATCGTCCCGGACAACTTGATGCGTGCCGTCCTGACACTGATGATCGGTGTCTATCTGATCCGCACGTTACGCCGCTGGCTGGACAAGGAGTTCCTGCCGAAAACCGAGATGGACCCGGGCATGTGCGCCTCGCTCAGCACCCTGTTTGCCAATATCGGTTACGCATCGGTGGTGCTGCTGACGCTGTCGTCGCTGGGGATCAAGTGGACCAACCTGGCCTGGATCGTCAGTGCCTTGTCGGTCGGCATCGGCTTCGGCCTTCAGGAGATCGTGAAGAACTTCATCTCCGGCCTGATCCTGCTGACCGAGCGCCCGGTGAAAGTCGGCGACCTGATCAGCATAAGTGGTGTTGAAGGCGATATACGACGGATCAACGTGCGGGCCACGGAAATACAACTCGCCGACCGCTCGATCATGATCGTGCCTAACTCGCATCTGATTTCGCAGAACCTGCGCAACGTCACCCTCGGCGGCAGCGCCCAGGGCGTGGTGATACTCGAACTGATGTTCCCGCTGGACATCGACCCTGAGCAAGTACAGAACCTGCTCTACGACACCTTCACCGAACACGAATCCATTCTGGATAAACCGGTGCCATTTTTGCGCTTCAGCCAGCTGAAACCCGAAGGCATCACGTTGACTATCACCGGCTATGTCGGCAGTCCCCGCACGGTCGGCGCGATCAAAAGCCAGCTGCTGTTTGAAATTCTCAAGCGGCTGGGTGCCGCTGGCATTGAACTGGCGAAACCGCCTGCTGCGTGATATTCGATCACGCGGCAGGCGGTCGCTACATCAATGCGCGATGCACACCGACTTGAGCTCGGTGTACGCCTCGATCACCGCACGGCCGAACTCGCGGCCCATGCCCGATTGCTTGACGCCGCCGAACGGCATCGCCGGGTCGAGCAGCACGTGGGCATTGACCCACACGGTGCCGGCCTCGATGCGTGGCACCAGGTTCATGGCCTTGCCCAGGTCGTTGGTCCACAGGCTGGCGGCCAGGCCGTAGCGGTTGTCGTTGGCCAATTCGATCACGGCGTCTTCGTCGTCGAACGGCATCACGCCCAGCACCGGACCGAATACTTCTTCGCGGGCCACGGCCATGCTGTGGTCGATGTCCGCCAGGATGGTCGGCTGCACGAAGAAGCCGTCGCCTTGCAGCAACTCACCTCCCGTCACCACCCGCGCACCTTCCTTGCGGGCCAGTTCGATGTGCTTGAGTACGCTTTGCTGTTGCTTGCGCGACACCAGCGGGTTGATCGCCGCTTCGCAGTTCATGCCCGCGCCAATCGGCATCGCCGAGACGGCGGCCGCCAGGGCTTCGACAAACTGGTCATGGATCGAACGGTGCACATAGAAACGCGAGGCCGCTGCGCAGACCTGGCCGTTGTTCAGCAAGCCACCGAGGATCGCGCCTTGCACGGCTTTCTCGATGTCGGCATCGGCGAGCACGATCATCGGGTTCTTGCCACCCAGTTCCAGGGAGAAGCGCGTCATGTTCTCCATGCACGCCACGCCGACACTCTTGCCCACGGCGGTGGAACCGGTGAACGACACTTTGTTCACCAAAGGATGCTGGGTCAGCGCGCCGCCGACGGAAGCGCCACCCCCGGTGACCACGTTGAATACGCCGGCCGGGATGCCCGCTTCCAGCGCCAGTTCAGCCAGGCGCATGGCGGTCAACGGGGTTTCCATGGCCGGTTTGATGATCACGGTGCAGCCGGTGGCCAGGGCCGGCATCAGTTTCCAGGCCGCGATCAGCAGCGGGAAGTTCCACGGCACGATGCCGACCACCACACCCACCGGCTCACGCTTGGTGAAGGCAGTGAACTTCGCACCGGGTGGCAACGGGATCGACACATCGAAGGTCTGGCCTTCGATCTTGGTCGCCCAGCCGGACATGTAGCGCATGAATTCCACGGTGGCGTTCAGGTCCAGCGCGCGGGCCATGTTGATCGACTTGCCCTGGCTCAAGGTTTCCAGCTGCGCCAGTTCTTCGGCGTGCTCTTCGACCAGACGGGTGAAGTTCAGCAGGATGCGCTCACGGTCCGCCGGACGCAGGCCCGACCACACGCCAGACTTGAAGGCCTTGTGGGACGACTGCACGGCGCGCTCGACGATTTCCAGCGGTGCATCCAGGGTTTCGCACAGGGTTTGCCCGGTGGCCGGGTTGACCACGGCGATACTGTCGCCCTCGGCAAACACCCACTGGCCATCGATGAAGCAGCCGTGGCGACGTTCGAGGAATGCAGCAACCTGGGGCAGGATTTCAACGTTGCTCATAATTCACCTTTCATTCAGACGATGTGTTCAGGCGCAGATCCGGCCTGATCAGTGTTGTTCTTTGAGGAAGCATGCGACTGCCTGACGGTCGTCGGCGGAGGCCAGGCCCATGTACGGCATGTAAGTGCCCGGCACGTAGGCCTGGGGCTGGGTGATCAATTGCGTGATGTTCTCGGCTTGCCAGTCGACGTCCTTGTCGCGCATGGCCTGGGAGTAGCTGAAGCCCGGCAGCGAGCCGGACTTGCGTCCATACACACCGAACAGGTTCGGTCCCATCATGCCGGTCGTGCCCTTGGTCACCGCGTGGCAAACACTGCATTCAGTGGAGAACACTTCGGCACCACGGCGGGTATCCGGGGCGCATTCGGCGGCAGACACCGCCTGAACCAGAGTGAAGGACAGCAAGCCGATCAGGGGCAAACGCAGCGAAGTGAACATAAGAAACCGACCTTGAAAATCCGCGCACTCGCCGGCAGGCGAACGCCAACACTAATAATGCCGAGGCTGGGAGCTTCGGCAGGTTGTCAGGGATTGTCGGTGGTCGCCGGCCCGCAGGTTTTGCCCTGCGTGCCAGTTGTATTGGCCGGGCTGCCAAACCGGGGAATCTGGCATGCACAGCCAACTTATTGGCAAACAGGGAAAAGGGCAGGGAAAAGTCGGGCCTTAGTATCTAAAAAGACCGCAAACCTGCGCTCAAGAACAAGAACGGATGCCACACCATGCTCAAGTCCCCCTTGCTTCGTCTCTCGACTCTCGCGCTGATGATCAGTGCCGGCCAGGCCAGCGCCTATGAGCTGTACGCCGATGACGACAGCCATCTGAACGCCACGCTGGAAGCGGCGTTCGGCATTTTCCACAGCCAGGAAAACTACGCCCTGTCCGGCCGCCTCGACGAAGGTTCGTCGTCGTGGCGCGAGGGCTACATCAAATACGGTTTGAGTTTCGACAAGGGCCTGGGCGGTGCGGGCACGGCTTACGGCGCGGGCAACCTGCTCAGCTCCGGCACCTGGGGCGACGGCGATGCCGCCGGCTTCAGCGACGGTTCGGAACGCACCACCAAGTTCGAAGATGCCTACCTCGGCTGGCGTTCCGCGGACCTGTTCGGGGCGTTGGGCAAGGACGGCGTCGACCTGTCATTCGGTCGCCAGAACATCATGATCGGCGATGGTTTCCTGATCAATGGCGACGCGCTGAACATAGGAAAAGGCCTGGCCGACGGCGAATTCAACCGTGGCGGCGCCTACTACCTGGCGGCGCGCAAGGCCTTCGACGAAACCGCCATATTGCGTCTGGGTGGCAAGGAAGGCTGGCGCGGCGACCTGATGTGGCTCAAGTCCGACAACCGCGCCCAGGCCAAGACCGAAATGTACGTCGGCACCCTGGAACACGTGGCCGAGGCCGGCACGGTCGGCCTGACCTACATCAAGACCACCGACATCGACGAACAGTTCGCCTCCCCGGCGCAACTCGAACGCGACGGCATGAAAACCTACAGCGTACGCGCGGCAGGCAATGCCGGGGTGAAAGACCTGTTCCTCTCCGGCGAATACGCCAGGCAGGACAAGCCCCACGCCTCCGACGAAAACGCCTGGTACCTGGAAGCCGGCTGGACCTTTTCCGACGCTGCCTGGACGCCGAACGTCAGCTACCGCTACAGCCGCTTCTCGGAAGGCTACGACACCTTGTTCTACGGCATGAGCCGTGGTTACGGCACCTGGTTCCAGGGCGAAGTGGCAGGCAACTACGCCGGGCCGTTCAACACCAACTCACGCATCCAGAACGTCGGGCTGAAAGTCTCGCCGCTGGAGAACCTGAACCTCGGCGCGCTGTACTTCAACTACGACACCATCGACCGCAGCCTGGGCAACACCGACGGCCACGAAGTCGACCTGTATGCCGAATGGCACGTCAACGATCACCTGACCGTGATGCCGCTGGTGGGCTTCTACCAACCGGACAAGAGTGCTGACAACGGCGGCACGCAACTGGGTAACAACGACCGGAACGTCTACGCCCAACTGCTGTTCGTCACTGGTTTCTAATGTCGGTCACGGGCAACGGCGCTGTCGTTGCCCGTGTGGAAAAAGGTATTTCCAATGCACAAAAAATTCCTGACGATCCAGAGCAAGATCGCCCTCCTCGCCGGCCTCTGCCTGCTGCTGGTCGTTGGCTTGCTGATGGGTTTGTCGCTCTATCAGACCCACAAGAGCAGCGAGCAAGTGGCGCAAGCCAGCGGCGACATGCTCGCCAATGCGGCCAGGGAACACATGCAAGCGCTGGGCAAAGTGCAGGCCATGCAAGTGCAACGCACCTTCATGCAGACCCACGAATACGGCCAGGGGTTATCGCGCTACCTGTTGTACCTGCGACAACTGCAACAAAAGGGCAACCTGACCCGCCAACAACTGCGCCAGGAGCTGAGCACCCAGCTTCACCAGGCCTTGATCGACAAGCCCGACCTGCTCGGGCTTTATGTCATTTTTGAACCCGGTGCACTCGATGGCGCCGACGCCGGTTTCGCCAACCAGGCGGAACTTGGCAGCAATGAAACCGGACGCTTTTCGCTGTATTGGGTGCAGAGCAAACCCGGCGAACTGCAAGCGGTGATCGGCGACGAAGGCCTGCTCGCCAACACCGAGCCGGGGCCGAGCGGCGCGCCGTACAACGCCTTCTATACCTGCGCCCGCGACACCCGCCAGGCCTGTGTGCTGGAGCCCTATTTCGACGAAGCCTCCGGCAGCCGCAAACTGGTGACCAGCGTTGCCTTCCCGCTGCTGGAAAACGGCAAGGTCATTGCCGTGGTGGGACTGGATATCAACCTCGCCGCCCTGCAACAAAACAGCGAAACCAGTGCCCGTGCGCTGTTCGATGGCAACGGTCGGATCAGCATCGTCAGCCCGCGTGGGGTAATCTCCGCCAACAGCCAGGATGTCAATCGCCTGGGCCAACCGATGGACAGCAACGAGGTCATGGACGCCTTGCGCCAGGGCAAACCCGAAGTGTTTGTCGACGCCCGGCAGATCAAGGTCCTTGAGCCGCTGTCGCCGATTGCCGGTGCCGCGCCATGGGGTGTGTTGGTCGGTGTGCCGCAGGACGTGTTGCTGGCACCAGTCGCCACACTGCAAAACGAACTCGATGCCCAAGGCGTGCAAAGCACTGCGCTTGAACTGCTGCTCGGTGGCGGCTCGGCCCTGCTCGGCCTGCTGCTGATCTGGTACACGGCGCTGCGCATCACCCGGCCGCTGCAAGTACTGACCCGGGTCATGGAGGATATTTCCCTCGGCGAAGGCGATCTGACCCGGCGCCTGCAAGTGCAATCGCGGGATGAAATCGGGCAACTGGCGACCGCTTTCAACCGCTTTCAACCGCTTTGTCGAGCGCATCCACCATTCGATCCGCGAGGTGTCATCGGCGGCGCTGGGGGTGAACGAAGGCGCGCGGCGGGTACTGGATGCGTCAAACTCGTCGATGAGCAATTTCGACGATCAATCCACCCGCACCAACAGCGTGGCGGCGGCAATCAACCAGTTGGGCGCGGCCGCACAGGAGATCGCCCATAACGCCTCCGACGCCTCGCATCAGGCCTCCAATGCCCGGCAACAGGCCGAGGATGGGCGCCAGGTGGTACAGCGCACGATCGAGGTGATGAACGAACTGTCTGGCAAGATCAGTGCGTCATGCACCAACATCGAAGTGCTCAACGACAAGACCGTGAACATCGGGCAGATCCTCGAGGTGATCAAGGGCATCTCCCAGCAGACCAACCTGCTGGCGCTCAACGCGGCGATCGAAGCGGCGCGGGCCGGTGAAGCGGGCCGTGGTTTTGCTGTCGTCGCTGACGAAGTGCGCAGCCTGGCCGGACGCACCCAGACATCGGCGCTGGAGATCCAGCAGATGATCGAGGAACTGCAAGTGGGCGCGCGGGAATCGGTCACCACCATGACAGAGAGCCAGCGCCACAGCGAAGAAAGCGTCACCATCGCCAACCTCGCCGGCTCCCGCCTGGGCAGCGTGACCCAGCGCATCGGCGAAATCGACAACGTCAACCAGTCCGTCGCCGCCGCCACCGAAGAACAGACCGCGGTGGTCGAGGCCCTGAATGTCGACATCACGCAAATCAACACCCTGAACCAGCAAGGCGTGGAGAATTTGCAATCGACATTGCGCGCTTGTACCGAGCTGGAGCAACAGGCGGCGCGGTTGAATCAGTTGGTGGGGAGTTTTCGGATCTGAGGATTGATGTTGCCTGATCTGCCGCCTTCGCGAGCAAGCCCGCTCCCACATTTGATCCAGGTCGCACACAAACTCTGTGTTCACTGAAAATCCCTGTGGGAGCGGGCTTGCTCGCGAAGAGGCCAGCACATCCAACATCAATCTCGACTAAACATTGGGAAGATCCATCCTATAACCCGCGCCCAGTGCACCTTCATGCAGCGCCGACTGAATTTTCGAATACAAGGCGTTCGCCTCAGCAGTAGTGATGGATCGCGAACAATCCCTCAGTACAACGCGCAGCAGCACATTTTCCTGTCCCGGCAGAAGCCCCAGGCGCTCAATTGCCTGCATAGGTAAATCCGAGAATGGCCAACGCCCCTTGACCTGCATTTCTTCGATCCAGTCAGAACAGTCGCCAGCAGCCTGCAACATCCTTTCGGTCAACACTTCCTCGCTCAAACCCGGCGTTACCGCTAACGAAATATCACGAGTAATCGAAGGCAACCGAGAGACGGCGCTCCACGGATTCAGATCATGCATCTGCGCCTGTACTCGTTCGTTCTTGTCGCGTAACAAACGAATATCCGGGATTCCTTTGCGCAACATGGTCAGACGATCCAATCCCATTCCGAGCGCCAACCCGCCATGACGCACAGGATCTATCTTCAGTCGGTCCAGCAAGGATTTCGCAATTCGACCGCACTCCAGCACCTCGACCTGAGCGCGGTCGTTCAACACATTCACTTCGATTCCACCCTCCGTGTAGTGATGCGGACTTTGGTTGTAGATCCAGGACTTGTCAGGCACCGCTGATTTGAGGATATCGCTAACCAGACGCAGCAAATGTTCATGCGTCGACAACTCGGGATCACCCAGCACCCAGATATCCATCTGATGTGGTTCCGCACAGTGCCAACGATCCCGACTGTCGCGGCGGAAAGTGATGCCGGGTGCGGCCAGTAATATTGTCTCTCCTGGTTGTCGTACTTGAGCCGCACGCTGAAGTGCTGCTGGAATTTGACTGGTGGTTTGCGTGCGCAACAACGAGCACTCGTCGACCCAGCGTGTGTGTGCACTCCCTAGCGTAACTTCTGACGAGTCATAACCGAGTAACCCGTAGTTTTCTTCAGCGGACACAATTCGTGGCCCTGTCAGTAGCTGCGCTTGCGGCCAGCCTTTTTCAGTCAGTTTTTGAAGGATTTCCTTCAGCAATAACCGAACAGCGTGATCCGGCGTGGCAGCTTCCGTTAGATCGATCTGCAGCAGGGCTTGTTGGAATGCACCTCCTGATACGGTTTTCTTTGAAGACGTGTCCATGCTCTTCCTCTCCTCCTTAAAACACAGTGCCAACACAGTACACAGCCGTTGGCCTGCATATCCTTAGAGCTGGAAAAATCAGAATGAACTGACAGGCGGGTCTGACATTGCAGGTGGGATGCGCAGATCTCTGCTCGTCTTGGACCGAGGTGTTGCCTTCGCATGCAGGCTCCCGAAGAGGATCACCATCGGGATCAAATCTGGCACCCACAACCAACGACATGGCATGCGCACAAACATGCCGCGCCGCGCCCCGCGCGTAGTATCGAGACCAGCCCCATTCCATGGGCGCAAAGCAACGCTGAACCCCTCCATTCCTCACTAAAACAATAATTCGGCCTTCGGGTCGCGGGAGACTTCTGTGCTCAAGAAAAGTGCGCTGGGCTGGCCAAAGATTGCCGGCCTCGGAATTGCGTTGGTGGTGGCCGGGCAGTTTTCCGGCTGGAACTTCGGGTTGGCGGCCGGTGGCTGGCTGAACATGCTGGTCGCCACATTGTTGATGGCCCTGCTCTGCGGCGGCCTGGCCTTGTGCGTGGCGGAACTGTCCACGGCGCTACCGAGTGCCGGTGGTGTGTTCGTGTATGCGCAAAGTGCGTTCGGGCCGTTCGTGGGTTACCTCGTCGGTTTCGCCTGTGCCCTGGCACTGACTATCGGCACCGGCGCGGCGGCCACCTTTATCTGCGCTTACACCGAATCGATTTTCGGCCTCGGTGGCTGGCCGGTGAAGATTGCCCTGTTCGCGGTAATCATCGGCATCCACATGCGTGGCGTCGGTGAAGCCATGGGCCTGACGTTCATTGCCGGTGTGATCGCCGTTGTCGCCCTGCTCACTTTTGGCGTGGCCATGGCGCCCCATGTCGAGTTGGCCAACTTGCTGAAGTTGCCCGCCAGCGTCGCAACACCGGTCAGCCTTGGCGGCATCTTCGCCTGCGTGCCATTCGCGATCTGGTTGTTCATCACCGTTGAGCAAACCGGCTCGGCCGCCGAAGAGGCGCACAACCCCGGTCGCACCATGCCCCGCGGCATTCTGGCGGCCATTGGCACCTTGCTGGTGACCGCGCTGGTGGTGCTGGTGTGTGCACCGGGTGCCGGTGGTGTCGAGCTGGTCGGCTCGGCTGGCGACCCGCTGTATGCCGCGATGTCCAGCAACAGCGCCTTCGGTGAAGGTTCATGGCTGGCCAGGGTGATTGGCTGCGGCGCGGTGTTCGGCCTGATCGCTACCTTCTTTTCCCTGGTGTACGCCGCCTCCCGGCAACTGTTCGCCATGGCCCGCGACGGCCTGTTCCCGCAATGGCTGGGCAAGACCGGCAAACGCGGCACGCCCTACCCGGCGCTGTTGCTGATCGGCGCCATCGGCCTACCGCTGTCCGAAATAGACCCGGCTACGGTGATGCTCGCGGTCGTGCTGCTGCTCAACGTTTGCTACCTGTTCATCTTCGGCGCGTACCTGCACATCAAGCGCAACCAACCGGACCTGCCACGGCCGTTCACCCTGGTCGGCGGCAAACTGGTTGCGTGGCTGGGCCTGGCCCTGACGCTGGTGGTGATCGCCGCCTGCTTCCAGCTCGACATGCTGATGCTGATCGCCCTCGCCGTGACCTTCACCCTGTGCATTTTCAATTACCTGCTGCGCAACCGCCGCACCACCGTCATCGAGGTTCCAGACCATGCCTGAAGACTCTCTCCTGCACCGCCGTCATCGCGTACTCGGCAGCGCCTCGCCGCTGTTCTACGACAAGCCCTTGCACCTGGTGCGCGGCGAAGGTGTCTGGCTGTTCGACGTCGACGGCCGGCGCTACCTCGACGTCTACAACAACGTGCCCTGCGTCGGTCACTGCAACCCCCACGTGACCGAGGCCATGCACCGCCAGGCCACCACGCTGAACATCCACACCCGCTACCTGGATGAACACGTGGTGCGCTACGCCGAACGTCTGACCGCGACCTTCGCCGCGCCGCTGGACACCGCCATGTTCACCTGCACCGGCAGCGAAGCCAACGAACTGGCGCTGCGCCTGGCGCGGTTCGCCAGTGGCGGCACCGGCATCATCGTCAGTGACTACAACTACCACGGCAATTCGGCATCGCTGGCAGAAGTCACCACCGCCCTGCCCTCACCGGAGCCCTTCGCCGCCCATGCGCGCGCCGTGCCGATTCCGTGCCTGTACCGCGCACCGGCCGGCACCACCGAGGCACAACTGGCCGAGGAGTATGCGGCCAACATCGCAGCGGCGATTGCCTCGATGCAGGCCCAGGGCATTCGCCCGGCCGCATTGCTGATCGATACCCTGTTCGCCAACGAAGGCCTGCCGCGGGTGCCGGCCAGTTTCGTCAACAAGGCCGCGGCGCTGATCCGTGCCGCTGGCGGTCTGTTCATCGCCGACGAAGTGCAATCGGGTTTTGGCCGTACCGGCGATCACCTGTGGGGCCACCAGGCACACGGCGTGGTGCCGGACATCGTCACCCTCGGCAAACCGATGGGTAACGGCTATCCACTGGCCGGGTTGATCACCCACAAGGCGCTGGTCGAATCCTTCGGGCGCCACGCCATGTACTTCAACACCTTCGGCGGTTCGCCCGTGGCGGCTGCGGTCGGCATGGCGGTACTGGATGTGATCGAAGAGCAGCAACTGCTGAAAAACGCACAAAGCGTCGGTGCCTATGTGCAGCAACGCCTGCAAGTGTTGGCCGACAAGCACTCGATCATCGGCGACGTGCGCGGCAAGGGCCTGTTCTTCGCCATGGAACTGGTGCGCGACCACGCAAGCAAAGAGCCGGCCGGACTGGAGGCGCGCAAGGTGGTCAACGACATGCGCGAGAACGGCGTGCTGATCAGCAAGATCGGCGCCGGCGACAACATTCTCAAGCTTCGCCCACCGCTGGTGTTCGGTCGCGACCACGCGGACCTGTTCGTCGACACCCTGGATAACGCGCTCAGCGCGATTTGAGGCCTTGCCATGACTGAATTCCACACCTTGTCCCATGACCAGCAAGTGGCCCGTCTGCACGAACTGGCGCACCATGCCCTGCACCAGTGGGACGGCGAATTCGCCGACATTGAACTGGTGAAGTTTCGCGAGAACGCGGTGTTTTCCGCCCGCCGCCACGATGGTCAGCGGGTGGCCCTGCGTATCCATCGCAATGGCTATCACAGCCAAGCCGCGCTGCGCTCCGAGCTGCAATGGATGGAGGCGCTGGCGGGCGCCGGTATTACCGTTCCGCAAATCATCCGTGCGCAAAATCAAAGCCACCTGGTCGAAGTCACCCATCAAGCCATCGGCGAACCCCGCCACATCGACATGCTCGCCTGGCTGCCCGGTGCGACCGCAGGCACCTCGGAGAACGGGGTGCAGGCCGATACCGAAATCGACTTTCTGTTCAGTGAAGCCGGCGCAATTGCCGCGCGTATCCACCTGCATTCAACGCACTGGCAGCAGCCGGACGAGTTCGTCCGGCATGCCTGGGACGAAGAAGGCTTGATCGGCGCCAACCCGTTCTGGGGGCGTTTCTGGGAACTGGAACAGCTCAGCGATGAGCAGCGGGATCTGCTGCAACAGGCCCGGCGCAGGGCGCGCAAGGACTTGCGCCAGTATGGTCGGCACCTGGGCAACTTCGGCATGATTCACGCCGACCTGGTGCCCGAGAACCTGCTGATCGAAGGGCCGCGTCTGCGGTTGATCGACTTCGACGATGCCGGGTTTGGCTGGCACATGTTCGAGCTGGCCACGGCGCTGTACTTCTGCCTGGATGACCCGCGCTATGAGCAGATCAAGGCGGCGCTGCTCGACGGCTACAACGCGGTCAAGCCGCTGACCGAGACGGATCGCAAGACCCTGGCGTTGTTTCTGATGCTGCGCGGCACCACCTACCTGGGCTGGATTCACACCCGCCAGGGCACGCCGACGGCGATTGAAATGGCGCCGATGCTGATTGAACGGGCTTGCTTGTTGGCTCGGGAATATCTGCAGGCCTGATATACCGCTATCGCGAGCAGGCTCGCTCCCACATTGGATCTCTGTACGACACAAAATCAATGTGGGAGCGAGCCTGCTCGCGAAAGGGCCATTACATCCAGCATATTTACTGCCTGACACTCCCCCCCACTGTATTCAGCGCCTAGCCGGGTGGATCAAACTGATCCAAAGCCCGGTTCACCGCCAACTCCCCCAGCATGATCACTTGCGCGATACCCAGCAGGGTATTGCGGTGCGTGCCTTGCAGAAATCCCGCCAGATCGTTGGCCATGACACTCGCCGATGCCAGCGATTCGCAGGCGTGGGCCAGCAAGGTTTCGGTGTCGATTTGCGGGTTGATGGTGAACATCGTGGAAGGTTTGTGCGAGGTGGCCATGATGTGGGCCGTGGGGTTGGGACAGGAATCGGTGTGTGGTGGATCGGGGGTAACCTTCAACATCGTTCGGTCTCCAGAACTGGAGCCGTCACCGATACGCTGCTAAACGAAGGGTGGCGGCTGTACGCAGGTTAGCAGACCGGGGAGACACGAAACCGGCGCGCCCGAGGGCGCCCTGCGCACAGCTGCCATCAAGTGCAGGGATGGGGAATACCTGACTGTCTGGACTGCCAATGCGCCTCATGTCACCACGGGCTGCTAAACCCGATCACTGGATATCAGTGACGCGGACCAAGTTACCGATGGCCTCCAGGGCGCACAAGCCGGCGGATTCTGGCTTAGCTGTAGGCAACGACGCAAGGCGCTGTAGCTTGCAGGAAGTTACTCCTACAACCGTTAAACAAGCACTCCAGATTGACACCGCCATCGCGGGCAGGCTCGCTGAACTCGTTTCCCTGCTCGCGAAAAACGCCGGGACACCGCGGGGATTCAGGCAGCCCGCGTTATCGTTAACGTCCATCGCGAGCAAGCTCGCTCCTACAGATGAGAAGAGCAGGCCGAGCGTTAGCTCGCCTGCCGCTTTTGATCTTGATCCACCCGCCCCCTCGGCAGGCTGAGTGGAGGCGTTTATCCGGGGAATGGCGCGCAGCGCCGTTCGACGCAGTCGAACTCATTGCATGTAGGTCGCGCGAAGCCGACCGGAGGGCAATGCCCCCGGATGAATGCCGGAGCGAAGGAACCCCGAGCCCAGGCGAGGGGCCGGACGTTCGGGGCGAGCGTTTTTTTGCTTACTTTTTTTAGGCGCTTGTAAAAAAAGTGAGTCGCCGTAAGGGCGAAACCGCCAGCCGTCGCTACCCAAATAATGGATATGTACTCAGTCAGACCGCCTTCGCGAGCAAACTCACTCCCACCTTCTCAGCAATGCGCCCCCGCATGCTCAAGGCGATGAAACAACCGGTTGAAATACACCAGGCTATCGCGCGGCTCCCGCACCCCGACCTTTTCCAGCTCGACAAACATCACCGAATGCGACCCCACTTCCTTGCACTCGCTGATCCGCCCTTCCAGCTGCACCAGGGCATCGCGCAGCACCGGCACGTCGGCCGCGCCATCGTCCCACAGGTCCCAGGCGAAACGCTCGGCCATCGGCACCTGGGTCATGCCGGCGAAGTGCCGGGCCAGTTCTTCCTGCTCGCCACACAGCACGTTGACGCACAACCGGCCGTTGGTGCGGAATACGTCGTGGGTGGCGCTGTTGCGGTTGACGCACACCAGCACGGTGGGCGGCGAGTCGGTCACCGAGCACACGGCGCTGGCGGTGATGCCGCAGCGCCCGCCCGGGCCGTTGGTGGTGATGATGTTCACCGCCGCCGGCAGCTGTGCCATGGCGTTGCGAAAGTCGATTTGCTGCTGGCTCAGGTCGGCCATGTCGATGCCCCTTCCTTCAGGAGGACCGCGTCGAAAGCGGCCCGTAGGTGATGGAACAAGACTAAGGCCGCAGGCGCGGCACAACCATTCTGACGATCCCCATGCCGGGGCCGGGTTTCCGCTAGTCGACTAGGTGGTTTCTTTATCGCAAGGGCCGGCCACAGTGGGTATTCTGCATACAGGCTCCAGAACGATGAGCCGATGCGTGCCGCGCGTTCGCGTGCGAAAACAATAATTAGAAAATTTCGTGGCAGCCCCGATGGAAACCCGTAAACCGATTGTTTATATCGTTGACGACGACAAGGACCTGCGCACCTCCCTGGCCTGGTTGCTGGAGTCGGTCAGTGTGCAGGCGCAGTGCTTTGCCGGTGCCGAAGAGTTCCTCAGTCAATACGACCCCAAGCAGCCCGCCTGCCTGGTGCTCGACGTGCGCATGCCGGAGACCAGTGGCTTCCAGCTGCAGGAAATCCTCAACCAGCGCGGCAGCACCCTGCCGACCATTTTCGTCTCGGCCCATGGCGATATTCCGATGTCGGTCACGGCGATGAAGAACGGTGCGCTGGATTTCGTCGAGAAGCCCTACAACCCGCAGCAGATGATCGACCGCATCCAGGCCGCGCTGAAGACCGCCGTACACGCCCAGGCCGATCAGCAGCAGCGGCAGAACCTGCAAGGCAAGCTGGCACTGTTGACCAGCCGTGAGCGGGAAGTGTTGATGCTGGTGATCGATGGCAAGGCCAGCAAGGTGATTGCGCGGGAACTGAACATCAGCGTGAAGACCGTTGACGTGCACCGCACCAAGATCAAGGAAAAGATGGGCGTGACCAGCATCGCCATGCTGGTGCGCGAGGTGCTGCATTTGCCGACTGAAGAGCCGGTGCGGCACTGAGTGATCTGCGGCGGTCATGAGGCCGCCTTCGCGAGCAAGCCCGCTCCCACATTGGCTCTGTGTACGGCGCAGATCCAATGTGGGAGCGGGCTTGCTCGCGAAGGGGCCAGCACATCCAACATCAATTGTGGCTATAGCGCTTGCGATAAGCACCCGGCGACACGCCGAAGCGTGATTTGAACGCTGAGGAAAAATAGCTGGAGTCAGAAAAGCCCCAGGCATAACACAGTGCCGAAAGCTTCTGCTCGACATCGGCGCGGCGCAGGTTTTCGGCGCAGAAGTCCAGGCGTCGGTGCTTGATGTATTGCGCCACCACCAGGCCACGCTTGGAGAACATCCGGTATAGGCCGCGCACGGAAATCCCCACTTCACGGGCAATCAGTTCGGGGCACAGTTCTTCGTCGCTCAGGTGCGCGTCGATGAAGGCGATGATCTTGCGAAATTGTCGCTCGTGCGGGTCCGCGCCACTGTCGCGGGCGCTGATGCCCGGCAGCAACAGGCTGGCCAGGGCATCGAGCACGGCTTCGCTCTCCTGCATGTCCAGCCCTTCCTGCTGGCGGGTGCCCTGCACCAGCTTGTTGGCCATCGCCGCAAGAGGGCTGCTGGCCGCGATTCGCGTGGCACAGTTGACGGCATTGAAGTGCGAACCACGCTCGACCACCTGGCGTGGAAGAATCAACGAAAGCTGGCGGCAATCGTCGTTGTAGATCATGTCGCTCGGACGGCTGGCGTCGATCAGCGCGATGTCACCACAACCCAATTGAGCACGGTTGTCGCCCTGCTCCAGTTGCGAGCTGCCCCGCATCTGGAACACCGCGTAGTAGTGGCCGTCGCTGCTGGTGCTGACGTCCTTGCTGGTGCGATACAAATGCACGTGCGCCATGTCGACCACACTGAGGTTGATCGCACCGCTGCGAAATTCCGCCAGTTCGCCGTAGAAATCGGTATCCAGCGCCCGGGCATCGAAACGCCCACAGGCCTGGTTCACCTGGCTCAACCAGCTTTCGAACGCCTCGTTGCGCACCGTCGATGCTGTAATCATGTCCGCAATGCCTCACGTTTTTTGTTGTTATTTTTCGACCGCTTCATCGAGCGGTTCGTCAAAACCGTTGTTTCTGTAGCCATCGCCTCCCTCGACGGCCGCCGGGCGCCCATTCAACAGGCTCCGGCGCAGGCTTTCCAGCCTTCCTGGTCTTAAAGGTCCAATACCAGACGAGCGGAAAGCGCCCGTGATACACAAGCGCAAATCTGCTTGTTGGACGCCTTTTCCTTGTTCGACAGGCAGTTGTCGCGGTGCTCCGGCACACCGTCCAGGACCTCGACGATGCAGGTGCCGCAAATGCCTTCACGGCACTCGGTGTCGATGTCGCAACCGTGAGCCTGCAGTACGTCGACCAGACTGGCGTTGGCGGGCACCTGCAGCACCACGCCGGAACTGGCCAGTTCCACTTCGAACGTGCCGGCCGGCGCGCTGTTGGCCGCCGGGGCCGCCGCGAAATGCTCCAGGTGAATGGCATCATCCGGGCGACTGCGCGAAGCCACCTCCACCACTTTGTTCATGAACGGTGCCGGGCCGCAGGTGTAGACATGGGCGGCGCTGCCGGCGCGCTCCAGGCATTCGCTCAGCGCGCCGTCCAGATCCGCAGGCTCCACGCCGTAGTGGAACTCCACGTGATCGGCAAAATTCGTCGCCAACAGCTGGGTAAACGCAGCGTACTGCGCCGAACGGGCGAAATAGTGCAGACGGTACGGCTGACCGCTTTCCGCCAGTCGATAAGCCATGCTCAACAGCGGCGTCACGCCGATACCGGCGGCGAACAGCACGTGTTCGCCGGCACTTTCATCGAGGCGGAACAGGTTGCGCGGCGCACCCATTTCCAGCTCCATGCCCTCTTCAACCTGCTCATGCAACGCCAGCGAACCACCGCGCGACTGCGCTTCTTTCTTTACCGCCACCAGATACGCACGGCGATCCTGGGGCGGGCTGCACAGCGAATACTGGCGGGTCACCCCGGTCGGCCCGGTCAGGTCGACGTGGGCACCCGGCTCATAGGTGTCGAGCGGCTGGCCGTCACTGCGCACGAGGCGAAAGGAACGGATATCCAGCGCTTCGTCGACGATCCTTTCGATCTTCACCTTCATCATTGCATCACCTGAATACTTGTTTTTGTTTAACGGTACGACTTGGGCCGATCCCCTGTAGGAGCGAGCTTGCTCGCGATGAACCTGAGAACAACACGGGGTGCCAGGTTTCCAGCGTCATCGTTGACGACCATCGCGAGCAGGCTCGCTCCTACAGGGGGGCATTTTTCTGCGTCTCAGCGCATGAACAGGCCGCCGTTGATGTCCCAGCACGCGCCCGTTACGGAGGCGGCGTTGTCGGCGACCATCAGCAATACGCTGTCGGCGATGTACGACGGATCGCCAAGGGTGCCGGCCGGGATCATTTTCAGGATCTGTTCCAGACGCTCAGGCGCCACGGTTTCGCGCACCACCGGCAAGTCCAACGGACCTGGCGAGATGCTGTTGACGGTCACGCCTTGCGGGGCCAGTTCACGGGCAAAGACCTTGGTCAGGGTCGCCACGCCACCCTTGGCCGCCGCATAGTGCGCACCGGTTGCGGTGCCACCGTTCTGTCCGGCCAGGGACGCGATGTTGACGATGCGCCCGAAGCCACGCTCGGCAAAATGTGCGCCGAATACCTGGCAGGCCACGAAGGTGCCGCGCAGGTTGATCGCCATCGACTCGTCGAACTCTTCCGGCGTGATGTCCATCAGCGCCGCGACCTTCGACACACCGGCGTTGTTCACCAGAATGTCGGTGCCGCCCCAGTGCGTGGCGAGCAGGTCACGGGCGCGCTGGAAGTCGGCCTTGCTGCGCACATCCAGCTCGATGGCGACGGCAGTGGTGCCGCTGCCATCCAGCTCGGCGGCCAGTTGCCGCACGCCATCGAGACGCACATCCGCCAGGCCGACGCGATAACCCGCTGCGTGCAGACGTCGGGCGATGCACTCGCCCAGTCCGCGCGAGGCACCCGTTACGAGGGCTACTCGACTCATGATTCTGCCCTCACAAAAGGAAGCCGAGCGCGCTCAGGCTGTCGGTGGAGTTGATCAGGCGCACCACTTTTCGCTCCAGCGACGGCACGCCGTCGGTGAAGCGGATACGGTGGTTCAGGTCGGCCACGAACGGCGTGTGCACGCCGCGCTTGTAGGCGTACAGCAACTGCGCCGAATTGACTTCGACGATGTCGCCGGCCGCTTCCACCAGACGGAAACGCGAAATCGTGCGGATGGTTTTAGCTGCATCCACCGCCGACGGCGAGTAACCGGCAGTCAGGCGCTCGATGCGCAGATCACGCATGCGCGCATCGTCGTAGGCGTAGTTGAGGGTTGCTTCGAAATCTTCGGTGTCCGGGTCGATCGGCACGATGTACTTACCGCTTTCGCTCCACAGGGTCGCCCATTCGACGTAGTTCTTGTGGTCGAGCAGTTCGGCTTCGCGCCAGATGAATTCGATGGCCTGGGCCAAGGGACCTGCAAAACCGTTCAGGGTGTCGTGATTGCTCATTGGCTCATCATCCTTTTCCACATGTCGTAGGCTCCGCGCATGCCGCCTTCGTCGGTGGCGTGGCTGACCTTGTCGCCGTTTTCAGCGGTGATTTCGCGGTTCAGGCCGCGGTTGACCAGGATTGGCGCATCGACGCCGGCATACGAGCCGCGCTGCACGCGGTCCCAGGCTTCGGCATCGTCAGGGCTGCCAAAACCGAACGGGCCCTGGAAGTGTTCGTGGATGCGCATGCGTTCGCGGTTGGCGATTTCCGGGCCGCCATCCATGCCGAGGGCAACGTGGCGAATCTCGGTTTCGGTGACCGACACCGGGCGCAGCACGCGGAAGAACGACATCGACATGGCCACATTGGGGAACAGGTTCAGGTTGAACCCGGCGCCGTGCAACGAACGCACGATGCGACGTACCTGATCGGCCGGCATGCTTTTCGACAGCTCTTCAGTGACGTGAGCGAAGCGCTCCTGCAACTGCTCGGTGCCGTCATCGTGATCGAGGTCGACGTGCTCCGGCACCATCACCATCACGCTGTGGCCGTTGCCCAAGGAGTGAGTCACGGCTTGCTCGTCGGTCATGAACGAGAGCATTTCCGAGGTTTCTTCATCCACCGACGACATGAACGACTTGTGCACGATCGGGAAATGGTACCCGTCGGTGGTGTTTTCCAGCTGGATCTTCCAGTTGCCCTTGAAGCTGAACTTGTGTTCGCCCTGGGTCTTGATCGGGTAGCCGGCGCCCTGCTTCATGAACAGGTCCATCCAGTGTTTCGCGCCGCCGAGGAAGTCTTCCAGCGGTTCGATCTCGTCGTTATAGCTGGCGAAGACCATGCCGGCGTAACTTTCGACGCGCAGGCTGGTGAGGGGCAGTTCGGATTTCTCCAGGATGCCTTCGTAGCCATCCGGATAAGGCAGCGCCCGCAGCTTGCCGTCCAGGCCATAGGACCAGCTGTGATACGGGCAGGTGAAACCGCTGGCATTGCCCTTGTGCTTCTCGCACACGGTGGCGCCACGGTGCCGGCAGCGGTTTTCCAGAACGTTGATGTTGTTCTTCTTGTCGCGCACGACGATCACGGGGCGACGGCCGATGGTGGCGGTCTTGAAGTCGCCGCTGTTGCGCACTTCGCTTTCGTGGGCAACCCATACCCAGGTGCGGTAGAAAATCTTTTCCAGCTCGGCTTCGAACAGCGCCGGATCGTTGTACAGCGAGACATCGACGCGGTCGCTCCGGACCAGGTCTTCGGGGCTTTTCGACGTTGCGATCAGCCGGTATTCATGAGTGCTCATGCGGTTCTCCTCATGGCTTGTTTTTATGATTTCGTTGTAGAGACCGGCCCTTAACGGGCCCTGCTCTGTTGCAGCTGCGCACCGAAGGCGCAGACCAGTTCGTCCTGACCTTTACGGCCGACGATTTGCAGGCCGACTTTCAAGCCGCCGCAATCGATTTCCACCGGCACCGTCAGGGCCGGATGGCCACTCAAGTTGAAGGGGCGTACCAGCGGCGTCATCCCGGCCACGGCCTTGCTTGCGCTGCGGGCTTCTACCAGCGTCGGTGGCAGGCTCGGCATCGTCGGCAACAGCAGCACTTCAAATTGCTCCAGCGCGGCATCCACCTGTTGGCTGAAGCGCGTGCGGACCTGTTCGGCTTGCGCCAAATCGGCAGCGCTGGTGCGGCTGGCGGCCAACAGGCGTAGCTCGACGTCCGCACCGATCAGGCCCTGGCCGGTGAGGTGGCCGAACGCGGCCCAGTTTTCAAAGTTGATCACCGTCAAACCGGCGGCAAACGCCGCTTCGAATTCACTCAACTGCACGCTGCTGCGGCGCCAGCCGGCACGGTCGGCGGCAGCGCCGAGGCACGCTTGCAAATGCGCGTCGCAGGCAACGTCGAGAAAGCCGACTGAGGCGTTGCTCGACGGCAAGCCCTGAGCCTGGAAACCGGGACAAATCACTTGCATCGCAGCGATCAGGTCATTCATGTCGGCCGCAAATGGCCCCACGCAATCGAGGCTGGATTCGGCCGGATGTGCACCCATTCGGCTGACGCGACCATAGGTCGGTTTCAACCCGGCAATGCCGCAGCAGGCGGCTGGTACCCGAACGGAACCACCAGTGTCAGAACCGATGGCGATGTCCGCCAGCCCCGCCGCAACGGCGGCGGCCGAACCGCTGGACGAACCGCCAGGCACCCGATCCGGCGCCTGCGGGTTGATCGGTGTGCCGGTCCAGTCGTTGATGCCGGTGACGCCAAACGCCAGCTCGTGCATGTTGGTCTTGCCGACGATCTGCCAACCCGCCGCGAGGATCGCATCGACCACCTCAGCGTTGCGCAGGGCTGGCAAAGCACGGGCAAAGGCGCGGCTGCCGGATTGGGTGGCGTGGCCGGCGATGTCGATGGAATCCTTGATGGCAACACGTTTGCCGCTGCCACCGAGCAGAAATTCGCTGATGAAGGTACTCATGCGCTCAGCTCCTGCTTTGATAAATGAGAGCTGAACAAGCGTTGCGTGCGGAAATGCGCGATCAGCCAGACACCGTCGACACAACGGAAATCGATGTTCAGGCGCGTGCCGAACAGTTCGTTGCGGCCATCGGCATAAGTCGAGATCTGCTGCATGATCCACTGTCCCTGCGCAGCCTTGCCGTCGACCACGATCGACTCGCTGGTGAGGTAATGCAGGTTCAACTTGAAGTGATCGGATGGCGGCAGGTAACCACCGATGAACGTCGCCACCGCCGCACGTCCGTGATGCTGACCGAAGGTCTGCGCGGTCTGGGTGCCGAGGCCTTCCCAGATCGCATCCTCGGTGAACAACTGCGCCAATTGGCTCAGATGAATCGCCGCCCGCGGCACATCGCACAGGTCCATGTAGCTCGCCATCAAGCGACGCACTGCGCTTTCCCCTTCGAGCGTCGCCAGACGCTGCAGCAAGGCCTCGTCCATGGCTTACACCCTGGCTGCGTCTGGGATGGTCAGCGGACGACCGATGCGTGCTTCGACCTTCGCGTAGCGCCACAGGCTGTATTCGCCGACCGGGGTGGTGCGGAACAGGTTGCAGGCGTCGATCACCGACTGGTGGCAGTCGACGTCGGCCATGATGTACACGGTCCAGGGCGAGGTGGTGGACGGGCCGACCATCAGGCGGTCGTCATCCATGGCGCCGAGCACGGTGATGCCGGGCATCGCGCCGAGGGAGCCCATCATCTGGCTGAAGCCTTTCCAGACGCTCAGGCCTTCGCCGGTGGGCAGGTCGAAAAAATTCTGGGTGATGCCGATGCAGAAGACGACGCGCAACGGTTCTTGAGTGGTTTGCGACATGGCGCTGGATCCTTGAAAAGTTGAAGGGAATTCAGATGTAGCCCGGGAACGGCGGCACGCCGAGGAACACCGAGCCGGCGCCGTCGTACAGGCCTTCGCTGAGGAAGGCGTGCTGGGTCACCACCATCGAGTCGCGCAGGTAACGTTGCAGCGGATGACGCAGGTAAATGGCGGTGGTCCCGGCCAGGCTGTAGGCGCTCTGCACCACGGCGGCACCGGCCTGGGACACGTGAATCGCGGACAGACGCAGCAGGCTGGTCTGCTCCGGCGTCACCGGGTTGCCGGCCAGGATCGAGTTCCATACCTGTTCGGTGGCGTTGTAGAAGAACCCGCGGGCGGCGGCGAGCCTGGCTTCGGCCTTGGCGATTTCGATGCGCACGTAGGCGCGGTCGGCCATTTTCGGCGCGCCGGTAATGCCGCCGGCACCGGCCATGCGGCTGATTTCGTCCAGCGCTGCACGAGCCAGGCCGAGGTTGACCACCGCCAGCACTTGCGCGGCATAGGCAATCGTCGGGTAGCGGAACAGCGGCTCATCAATGGTTGCCGCCCCACCCCGGATAAACGTCCAGCGGTCCTCGACGAATTTATCGGTGACGCGCAGATCGTGGCTGCCGGTGCCCTTGAGGCCGACCACGTCCCAGTTCTCGACGATCTCGACCTGACTGGCCGGGAACACCGCCGTGCGTGGCTTGCCGCCCGCGGCGCTGACGCCGATGCCGACACCCAGCAGGTCCGCGCCTTTGCTGCCGCTGGCGAATTTCCAGGTGCCGCTGACTTGCCAGCCACCTTCGACCGCTTCGGCAGGCTGCAACGGGAACAGCCCGCCGGCGAACACCAGGTCGGGGCTCTCGGCGTAGATTTCAGCCAGGGTTTGTGGCGGCAAGGCCGCCAGGTAGACGCCGGCGCTGCCGAAGCTGGCCACCCAGCCCGCCGAGCCGTCGGCTTCGGAGATGCGCTCGATCATTTGCAGGAACAGCGCCGGTGCCAGGGCGTCGCCGCCGAAGCATTTCGGCGTGGCAGCGCGATAGATGCCCACCTGCTTGAAGCGCTCGATCATGTCCCGAGGCACGTGGGAGCCAGCGTCGAATTCGTCGCGGCGTTGGCGAACCTCATCCAGCACCTGCTGAAATAGCTCGCTCTCGACCATTGGCACGACCGGGCCGGACACGGGGTCTTTTTGCGCGACAGCTGAACGCAGCATGGGCTTTCTCCGTTTTGCTTATTGTTAGTGGGGCGACACCGCGACCGACCTCTGTAGGAGCGAGCTTGCTCGCGATGGACTCCAACGATTACGCGCCCTGTCTGGATGACCGCGTTGTCGAGGCGTTTTTCGCGAGCAGGCTCGCTCCTACAGTGAAAGGGGTGCTGCCCTTGCATTGAGGTCCAGTGTAAAAACCGCATCCGGGCACCACTATTGGGGCGTGCAGCCCCCTCGCTAAAGAAAACCCCTAGGTCCACGCCGGTTACCTCTGAGCGCATCCCTCTGTGCGAGCAGGTATAAAACGCCATACTGCAAACTCTGCCGCCAAGGGCCGTGCGATGTACTTGCCAAAACCGAACGACTTTCATGCGCTGATCGAAGCCATGCCGCTGTGCATCATTCTTCATGACGCGCACACTAAGGAAATTCTCTGGGCCAACGCCGCTGCCCTGGCGGCGCTGGGCTTTACCCTGGAGGAACTGACGCCGCTGAAGGCCTCCGACATGACCCGCGATGCGCCGAAATACCGGCGCTCCATAGGTTTGCGCTGGCTCGAACGGGCCGCGCGCACCGGGCAACGGGCCATCGAGTGGTGCTATCGCTCCAAGCAAGGGGTGGAGATTCTTTCCGAGGCGGTGGCGACCCTGGTGCACCTGGACGGTCGCGATGTGTTAATGGTGCAGTTCCGCGACATTTCCAAAGAGGACAAGGTCAAGCGCGACCTCAAGCGTTTCGAGAGCCGGCTCAAGGCCTTCATGCAGGACCTGGCCGAAGGCGTGGCGGTGCTCGGCCCCGAGGGCGATATCGGTTTTATCAGCGACTCCGGCGCGCACCTGCTCGACAGCGAAGTGCACCAACTGATGGGCAAGAACTTCCTGGCCTGGTGCGACGACGCTTCGCGTCAGCGCCTGTTGCAACGGTTCGCCCAGGAGACACCTGAGCACGCGCCGTTCAGCGTGCACTACAAGGTACAGCGCCGGGACGGCGAATGGCGCTGGCATGACGCAACCTGCCGCTACATCGAGATTGAAGACGATCTGGTCGGCCATCTGCTGCTGTTTCGCGACGTGACCGAGCAGGTGCAGGCCGAAGAGGCGCGGCGGGTCAGCGAGCAGAAGCTCGAATACCTGGCGCGCTACAACGCCATGGGTGAAATGGCCGTGGCCATCGCCCACGAACTGAGTCAACCCCTGGCCGCCACCCGCAACTTCATCGAAGGCACGGTGATTCGCCTGGGCAACGCCGGCGACACCGATCAAGGCGTCGCCTGGGGTTTGCAGAACGCGGTGCGGCAAATCGAGCACGCGTCGGTGATCATCAAGAGCGTGCGCGATTACGTGGTCAAGCTGGAGCAGACCGAAGAGCTGGTCGACCTTAATGAGCTGCTGCGCGAAACCCGCTACTTCATCAGCCTGCGGGCCGATCCGAGCCTGGTGCGCGTGGAAATCGTCACCGCGCCCGAACCGCTGCAGGTCAGTTGCGAGAAAGTCCTGATCGGCCAGGTGATCCTCAACCTGGCCTTCAACGCCATTGAAGAAATGGCCGACCTGCCGACTGAACGCCGGTTGCTGCGCATCCATGCCAGCCGCGACAACGATGTGGCATTGGTGCGCATCGAAGACTGCGGCCGTGGCATTCAGGCCCAGGCGCAGGAGAAGCTGTTCGACGGTTTCTTCTCGTCAAAGGTCAGCGGCAACGGCATCGGCCTGGCGTTGTGCAAGAACATCATCGGCCGCCACCGTGGCGATATCTGGGCGCAAAACCTCGAGCCTTGTGGTGCCGTGTTCAGTTTTTCCCTCCCCCTCGCTACTTCTCCCAGCCCCCTGTAGGAGCGAGCTCGCTCGCGATGGTCGTAAACGATAACGCGTAAAACCAGATGCCCAGCGGCGCCCCTGGGTTTTTCGCGAGCGAGCTCGCTCCTACATAAAGCGTTTTCTGACACTGGCACAGACACACAAACACTTGGCAGGCAGGGCAATTCTCCCAATCGCGGGGCACGGCAGAATCAAAGGGTAAAAATCTGCCAAAGCACCCGCGATCCGCGTTACCAACAATTCAGGAAGTTCCCCTTATGCGAACAAACAGGATCTCCGTACAGTCAGCGCTTGGCCTGAGCCTGCTTGTACTAGGTTTGAACAGTGCCCGCGCGGACTTGCCCGCCGGTACGATTGGCCAGACCGTTCTGGCGTTCCCCCCGGAAGCTCACCGAGCGTTCGTCATCGACGTCGAGTTCGACAGCTTCGTGGCAGGCCGTGTGACCGTGGTCGATCCGGACCAGAAGCGCATCCTCGGCATGGTGCCGACCGGCTTTGCTGCGCCGTCGACCCTCAGTCACGACAAGAAAACCATCTACAGTGCGGACATCTGGTATTCGCGCGGCACCCGCGGCACCCGCACCGACGTGCTCACCGCATGGGACAGTTCGACCCTGTCGCCGGCCTGGGAAGTGCTGATTCCAAACAAGCGCGCCGAGTCGCTGACCCAGCGTTACTCGCTCAAGCCGAGCGGCGACGACAAGTTCGTCTACGTCTACAACTTCACCCCGTCGACATCGGTCACCGTGGTCGACACCCAGGCCAAAGCGGTTGCCACGGAAATTTCCATCCCCGGTTGCGTGCTCAACTACCCGATCGGCAACCGCCGTTTCGCCTCGCTGTGCGGTGACGGCAGCTTGCAGGTGGTAACCCTCAACGATCAGGGCCAGGAAACCGCGCGCAGCCGCACGCCGTTCTTTGATCCGAACGCGGAAAAACTGGTAGAGCGCGCAGTCAACGTCGGCGACACCTACTACTTCACTACCACGACCGGCACCGTACGCGGTGTGGATTTCAGCGGCGACGCACCGAAGGTCCTGCCGAGCTGGTCGCTGGTTTCCGACGAAGACAAGAAGGCGGGTTGGGCTCCGGGTGGCTGGCAGCTGATGGCAGTCGCGCCGAAGCTGAACCGCTTGTACGTGCTGATGCATGACGCCCACGAACCGATGAAGTGGGAAGACCCGAGCACCCTGATCTGGGCCTTCGATCTCAAGACTCAGAAGAAAATCGCCACCCTGGAAGCCCCGGCCCCGATCTGGAGCATGCAGGCCACCGACGACGACAAGCCGCTGCTGCTCGGTGCCGATGTGGAAGGTGGCTTGCAGATTTTCGATCTGAAGACCAACAAGCTCACCAGCAGCATGCCGAAAGTCGCGAAGACCGCGACTCAGGTCCTGAGCTACTAAGAGGTTCGGCCATGCACACAGATCCGATCTTCATCATTGCCAACGCCATCGCCATCGCGGTGTTGCTGGCCAGCGCCGCGACCCACAAATTGCGCGCGCCGGCCCGCTTCGCCCGGCAATTGGCGGACTATCAACTGCTGCCCCAAGCGCTGGTGCGCCCGACGGCACGGTTGGTGCCCATGCTGGAACTGGCCATTGCCTTCGCCTTGCTGGTACCGGTCAGCCGTGGTTATGCCGCGCTGGGGGCCGCCAGCCTGTTGGCGCTGTACGCCGTCGCCATCGGCATCAACCTGTGGCGCGGTCGTGCGGACATCGACTGCGGTTGCGCAGGTCCCGACCAGGCACAACCGTTGCGCCCGGTCCTGCTGCTGCGCAACAGCGTGCTGGTGGCGCTGGCGCTGCTGGCAAGCGTCGCACCGGTGGTCCGCGACATGACTGTATTCGATGGCTTCGTGACCCTGGCTGCCGCCGCCGTCGCGCTGCTCATCTACGCCGCCGCCGATGGCTTGCTGGCGAATTCCCCTTTTCTGCTCAAATTGATTGGTAGGTAATCGAAATGGAAGGCTTGATAGTTTCCAACGTTCTGCTCTGGGTGCTGCTGGTGGCCGTGGCGTTTGTCGTCATGGGTCTGGTGCGGCAGATTGGCGTATTGCACGGTCGCCTGGCCCCGGCTGGCGCGCTGATGGTCGACAAAGGTGTGGCGGTGAACGAAGCCGCCCCGCAAATCACCGCCGCCGACCGTAACGGTCGCCCGGTGAACTTCGGTTATGCCGGTGAGAAATCGCAACTGCTGTTCTTCCTCTCGCCGACCTGCCCGATCTGCAAGTCGTTGCTGCCGGCGATCAAGTCCATCGCCAAGGAACAAGCTGATCGCCTTGACGTGGTGTTCGTCAGCGATGGCGACATGGACGCCCAGCAAGCACTGATCCGTGAACACAAACTGGAAGACGCCACCTATGTGGTCGGCCCGGAAGTGGGCATGACCTACCAGATCGGCAAGCTGCCGTACGCCGCGCTGATCGACAAGGCCGGCACCCTGCGCGCCAAGGGCCTGGTCAACTCCCGCGAGCACCTGGACAGCCTGTTCGAAGTCGAGCACCTCAAGCACGCCACGCTGCAGCAGTACCTCAATGCCCAACCGCACACCCACGACCACAGCCACGGCCACGGCCATAGCCACTGATAAGGCAGGGAGACGTTTATGAAACTGCTGGATCTGTTGTTCGAGCGCTCCTCGCGCCGTGTTGCCGACACTACCTCGCGCCGCAAACTGCTGGCACGCATGGGCTCGTTGATCGTTGCCGGTGCCGCTCTGCCCGTACTGCTGCCGCTGGATCGCACCAGCAAGGCGCTGGCCGCCACTGACCCGAAAGCCGGCGACCCTGGCGATCCGAACAGCTGCGACTACTGGCGCTACTGCTCCATCGACGGTTTCCTGTGCAGCTGCTGCGGCGGGTCGGTGACCTCCTGCCCACCGGGCACCGAAGCCTCGCAAGTGACCTGGATCGGTACCTGCCGCAACCCGGCCGATGGCAAGGACTACATCATTTCGTACAACGACTGCTGCGGTAAGCAGAGTTGCGCGCAATGCGCCTGTACCCGTAACGACAGTGAAGAACCGGCCTACCGCCCGTTCAACAACAACGATGTGAACTGGTGCCTGGCCGCCAAGTCGCACATCTACCACTGCACCGTTTCGGTGATCCGCGGCGTCGCCGTATAAACGCGCACTTTCCGCCGGTTGCTCGCGCAATCGGCGGCTTTTTTTCTGTGGCTGCTGTTCTTTTTTTACTGCTTTGAATGTGTACCTGTAGGAGCGAGCTTGCTCGCGATGGACGCAAGGGCGACGCGTTAAACCAGATAGCCCGCGTTATCGTTGACGTCCATCGCGAGCAAGCTCGCTCCTACACCTACAAGTGCCAAACCGGTCATCAGCGGAGATTTTTTATGCGTAGGTTGATATTGCTCGGTCTTGTCTGTGCCCTGAGCACCCCGCTCGCTTTCGCCCGGGCCATTCCCGACCCGAACCAGCATCACGCGCCGGGCAATGAATCACCGCAAACGCCGATTGCCCAGGCCGGGTACGGCGTCGGCGTGAACTATCAGTTGCAATGTGCCGGTTGCCACCTGGGCGACGGCACGGGTTCCGCCGCCAACGACACACCGCGGATGAAAGGCTTTGTCGGCAACTTCCTGAAAGTACCCGGTGGCCGCGAATTCCTCGTGCGGGTGCCGGGCATGTCGCAGTCGGCGTTGAACAACGCGCAACTTGCAGATTTGCTCAACTGGCTGATGCGCAAAGACGGCATGGCGGGCGACAGCCTGCCGGCCGACTATCAGCCGTATACCGCCGAGGAAGTCACGGAGTTGCGCGCCAGGACCATGCTCAACCTGCCCGGCACCCGAAGCGAATTGATCAAGGCCATGCGTGCCCAGGGCATCGCTATCGAAGACGGGATGAATTATTGACGCGGGGTGTCCCGGACAAACCTTCGACCACCCGGACGATGGACTCTCTGACGTTAAATAAGTAACGTAACCGGCGCTGCTTTCACACCCGGAAAATCGAAAAGGGAGTTTGCATCGTGACCGAAGAGACAAAAACCAAAGGACCGGCTTCGTATTTCCCGTCAATCGAAAAGAAGTATGGTCAGCCGATCGCCCATTGGCTGGATCTGCTCAAGACCGTCAACGACAAGAAGCACATGGAAATGGTGGCCTGGCTCAAGACCGAACACGGCATGGGTCATGGTCACGCCAACGCGTTGGTTGCCTATCATTTGGCAGCCACCAAAAGCGGCTAGCCCGCCCGGCGTTCGCTGCGCTGCCGGTGGAGCCAGTTCCACCGGCAAATCATCTGTACTGGAAATGGCTGATCGGCGCCTTTGCCCTATCCTTTCATCCAACCCACCACGCCGGACAACGCCATGCCCGCCCCCGAATCCACCCTCCTCGACAGCTGGCACCACAATGCCCAGGCCTGGATCGACGCCATCCGCACGGGTAGCATCGAAAGCCGCCTCAAGGTCACTGACCAGGCGATCCTGCTGGCGGTTCTGGGTCGTCAGCCCGAGCGTGTGCTCGACCTGGGTTGCGGCGAAGGCTGGTTATTGCGTGCACTGACTGAACGTGGCATCGATGCAGTCGGTGTTGATGGCGATGCGACGCTGGTGGAGGCGGCGCGGGCGGCGGGCACTGCGCCGGTGCATCTGGCGAGCCATGAACAGTTGGCAGAAGCGAAAGTCGACATCGGCCGCGGCTACAACCTGATCTGCGCCAACTTCGCCCTGCTGCATCAGGACATCATCCCCCTGCTCGCCGCCATGAACAGCCTGCTCGCCCCTGGCGGCGCGCTGCTGATCCAGACGCTGCACCCGTGGACAGCTGCAGCCGGCGACTATCAGGATGGCTGGCGGGAAGAGACTTTCGCCGGGTTCAAGGGGCAATGGCAACCCATGCCATGGTATTACCGCACCTTGTCCAGTTGGCTCAATGCACTGGACATGGCAGGTTTTGCACTGGCCAGCTTGCAGGAACCACAGCACCCGCAAAGCCCCGTACCTCAGTCGTTGCTGCTGGTGGCCGAGCCCCGGCTGTAGGAGCGGGCTTGCCCGCGAAGGCGTTTGCACAGCCAACATTATCGGTGACTGGCCTACCGCTTTCGCGGGCAAGTCGGATCGCCGCACCGCCGCTCCCACAAGGGTTGTTTGCCGGCCTCGATATTTGTGGTCGACATCGATCACTGTGGGAGCGGGCTTGCCCGCGAAGACGTCGGCACAGCCAACATAGAAACCGGAGCACTGTGAAGTACTCCGGCCTGCTCATGCTGCTAAAGCGTCAGGCCCATTCTTTACGCAGTTGACGCGCCGCATTGACCATATGCACCAGCGCCGCTTCGGTTTCCGCCCAGCCGCGGGTTTTCAGGCCACAGTCCGGGTTGACCCACAGGCGGTCGGCGGGAATGCGTTTGGCTGCCTTGCGCAGCAGGTTGGCCATTTCCGAGGAGTCCGGTACCCGTGGCGAATGGATGTCGTACACGCCCGGGCCGATTTCGTTGGGGTAAGCGAAGGCTTCGAACGCATCCAGCAGTTCCATGTCCGAGCGTGAGGTTTCGATGGTGATCACGTCGGCATCCATGGCGGCGATGAACTCGATCACATCGTTGAACTCGCTGTAGCACATGTGGGTGTGGATCTGGGTTTCGTCACGCACCCCCGAGGCGCACAGGCGGAACACTTCGGTGGCCCAGTCCAGGTAGTGCTGCCACTGCGCCTGGCGCAACGGCAAGCCTTCGCGGAACGCGGCTTCGTCGATCTGCACGATCTTGATGCCGGCGGCTTCCAGGTCCACCACTTCGTCGCGAATGGCCAGGGCCAGCTGGCGGGCCTGCACTTCGCGGCTCACGTCTTCACGCGGGAACGACCACATCAGCATGGTCACGGGACCGGTCAGCATGCCTTTCATCACTTTGTCGGTGAGGCCTTGGGCATAGCGGATCCACTCCACAGTCATGGCTTTCGGACGGCTCAGGTCGCCGAAGATCACCGCTGGTTTCACGCAGCGCGAACCGTAGCTCTGGACCCAGCCGAAACGGGTGAACACGTAGCCGTCGAGTTGCTCGGCGAAGTATTCGACCATGTCGTTGCGCTCGGCCTCACCGTGCACCAGTACGTCCAGGCCCAGGTTTTCCTGCACTTGCACGGCGTGACGGATCTCGCTGTGCATCGCTTCGGTGTATTCGGCCTCGGTCAGCTTGCCTTGCTTGAACGACTGGCGAGCCAGACGGATCGACGCGGTTTGCGGGAACGAACCGATGGTGGTGGTCGGGAACAGTGGCAGGTTCAGGCCGGCGCGCTGTTTCTCGATACGTCGGGCAAACGGCGAGTGCCGCTGGCTGTCCCTGGCGGTGATGGCGGCAACACGCGCCTGCACGGCTGGCTTGTGAATGCGTGGCGATGCCGCACGGCTGGCCTGCACGGCACGGCTTTGAGTCAGCGCTTCAAGCACCTTCTGCGCTTCCGGCTCGTTGACTGCCTGGGCCAGCAGCGCGACTTCTTCACACTTCTGCACGGCAAACGCCAGCCAGCTTTTCAGTTCGCTATCGAGCTGGTCTTCACGCCCCAGGTCGACCGGGCTGTGCAGCAGCGAGCAGGATGGCGCGACCCACAGCCGATCACCCAGACGCTCGTTTGCGTGCTGCAAGGTGGCCAAAGCGTTTTCCAGGTCGCAGCGCCAGACATTACGGCCGTTGACCACGCCCAGCGACAGCACTTTGTAGGCTGGCAGGCGATCGAGGATGGTCGGGAACTGCTCGGGGGCGCGCACCAGATCGATGTGCAGACCGTCCACCGGCAGGTTGGCGGCCAGGCCCAGGTTTTCTTCCAGACCACCGAAGTAAGTGGCAATCAGTTTCTTCAGCGGGTCGCGCTGAATCAGGTTGTAGGCACGCTCAAAGGCGTTTTTCCAGGCTTGCGGCAGGTCGAGAACCAGGATCGGCTCGTCGATTTGTACCCATTCAACGCCTTGTGCCGCCAGGCGCTGGAAGATCTGGCCGTACAGCGGCAGCAGGCGATCGAGCAGTTCGAGCTTGTCGAACTCGACGCCCTTGGCCTTGCCCAGCCACAGGTAAGTCAGCGGGCCGATGATGACGGGTTTGACGTTGTGTCCCAGCGCACGGGCTTCCTCGACTTCCTCGAACAACTGGTCCCAACCGAGCTGAAACTGCTGATCGGCGCTGAATTCAGGGACGAGGTAGTGATAGTTGGTGTCGAACCACTTGGTCATTTCCTGGGCGTGCGCGCCGCCGCAGCAGCTGTCGCTTACGCCACGAGCCATGCCGAACAGGGTTTGCAGGCTGGCCTTGCCGTCGTGCGGGCGGAAACGCTCCGGGATCACCCCGAACATCAGCGAGTGGGTCAGGACCTGGTCGTACCAGGCGAAGTCGCCGACCGGCAACAGTTCGACCCCGGCCTTTTTCTGCAAGTCCCAATGGGTCTTGCGCAAGTCGCGGCCAACGGCACGCAGACCGGCTTCGTCCAATTCACCTTTCCAGAACGCCTCTTGGGCTTTTTTCAGTTCGCGGTCGCGGCCAATGCGCGGAAATCCAAGGGAATGGGCCAATGCCATGACGAAAAACTCCATGTGGTTAATGGCGTCATTGTCGGCAATCGAGCCTTAGTGAGACAAACTCATTTAAATCGTGATGATCACGAGATTATTTCATGAGGATAGACGTAAGCCTTTGCGTCGAATGTGTCGCAACCAGGCACTACTCCTCGTAGTAGTAGAGCTTGTTAATGATCACCCATCGCCCGTCCACCTTCAGCAACGACAGGTAATCGGTAAACCGTATCCCGGCGAAATCATCGATGACCTTGACTGCGGCGGCATCGCCGGTGACATCAAGATTGATCACCTGCCAAAACGGCTGCGTCCCGGCACGCGCCGGGATTTCGGCCTTGATGGCCACGACAAATTCATCCAGGGATGCCCATTCAAGCACCTTTTGGAAGTGACCGATGATGCGACAGTCTGGATGAAAGGCCTGCCGCAGCAACGCTTCATCGGCAAAGACCATACCTTCCACGTAATGGCGAACCACCTGGTTGATCTGTTCGGTATCTATCGATTGAGTAGTCATGTTTTAACCTCTGGTTTGCATGTCCGCGCACCGCTCGCGCAGGTTGACCGACAGTCTCCCCAAGGCTGATCAAGCTGAAAGTCTAGGCACCGCCAGTTCAATTGCGCGGCTTTACGACCGGAGGCACTGCAAAACCACTGGCGTGACCGAACTGTGGCGTGTGCGCAAGCCGAGCGTCGATGGCATCATCACCCGCTACGAAGGTTTCGATGCCGAAGGCGAACTGGTCATCCAGTTGTTCGACGTGCGCAAACCGGGCATCCCTGAGCGTGGCGACTGGCGTGCCCTGGCTGAAACCGCCACCGCTCTGATCGGCTAAGGAATAGTCCCGATGCGTATCAAAACACTTCTGGCCTGTGCCACGGCGCTCTACCCGGACGCCAAAGCGCAGACCGTCGGGCTCAGCCAATGACGGCCATTTTCCGGCCGCGTCCGACGTTGATCTTTTTGCTGCTGTTGCTGGTGCTGGTGTTCTGGTTGTCCCTGGCCCTCGGGCCGGTCAGCCTGCCGCTGAGCGATACCTTGCTGGCCGGGATGCGCCTGCTCGGGTTGCCACTCGACGGTGGTGACACGCAGCAAGCGCAGCTGATCCTCGGTCAGATTCGTCTGCCGCGCAGCCTGCTCGGCATCGCCGTGGGTTCGGTACTGGCGTTGTCCGGCGTGGCGATGCAGGGGTTGTTCCGCAACCCCTTGGCGGACCCGGGTCTGGTCGGCGTTTCCGGTGGCGCGGCACTCGGTGCCGCCCTTGCCATCGTCGGCGGCAGCCTGCTCGGTGGCGTGCCACCGGCCATCGAGCCTTATCTGCTGTCGGTCAGTGCCTTCGCCGGTGGCCTGATCGTCACGGCGGTGGTGTATCGCTTCGGCCGCCGGGACGGGCAAACCGACGTGGCGACCATGCTGTTGGCGGGTGTGGCGATGACGGCCATGGCGGGTGCCGGCGTGGGGCTGTTCACCTACCTGGCCGATGACGCAACGTTGCGCACCCTGACGTTCTGGAACCTGGGCAGCCTCAACGGTGCCAGCTACCCGCGCCTGTGGCCGTTGCTGATCGTCACCGTGGGCGTGGCGTTGTGGTTGCCACGTCGGGCGGCGGCACTCAATGCAATGCTGCTGGGTGAGTCGGAGGCCCGTCACCTGGGTTTCGACATCGAGCGGATCAAGCTTGAGCTGGTGCTGTGCACGGCGCTCGGCGTCGGCGCGGCAGTCGCGGCGGCCGGCCTGATCGGTTTCATCGGCCTGGTGGTGCCGCATCTGATGCGCCTGCTGGTCGGCCCGGATCACCGGGTGTTGTTGCCCGCATCGTTGCTGGCCGGCGCGAGCCTGCTGTTGCTGGCCGATCTGGCCGCGCGCCTGCTGTTGGCGCCGGCTGAATTGCCCATCGGCATCGTGACGGCACTGATCGGGGCTCCGTTCTTTCTTTATCTGCTGGTACGAGGGCGTTCCTGATGCTGCGGGCAAACAACTTGCTGGTTCGCCGTGGCAACCGCACGGTACTGGCGAACATCGATATCCAATTGCGCCCCGGTGAAGTGCTCGGCGTGCTGGGACCCAATGGCGCCGGCAAAAGCACCCTGCTCGCTGCTTTATGCGGCGAACTGGCGAGCAGCGAAGGCACGGTCAGCCTCGACGAACGTCAACTCGCCGACTGGCCGGGTCAGGAACGGGCCAAACGCCTGGCCGTGCTGCCGCAGAGCTCGAGCCTGAACTTTGCGTTCTCGGTCAATGAGGTCGTCGGCATGGGTCGCTTGCCTCACGCCAGCGGCCGCGTGCGCGATGCCGAAATCGTCGCCGAGGCGCTCAAGGCTGCCGATGCGCTTCATCTGGCCGGACGCAGCTACCTGGCCCTGTCCGGCGGTGAACGCCAGCGCGTGCATCTGGCGCGGGTGCTCGCGCAACTCTGGCCGGGGGCCGAAGGACAGACCCTGCTGCTCGATGAACCGACGTCAATGCTCGATCCACTGCACCAACACACCATTTTGCAAGCCGTGCGCGACTTCGCCGAGCGCGGGGCAGCCGTACTGGTGATCCTGCACGACCTCAATCTGGCCGCACGTTACTGCGATCAACTACTGTTGTTGCAACAAGGCCTGCCCCACGCCTACGGCCCACCGGCAGACGTGTTGACTGCCGAGGCACTGGCGGCGGTGTATGGGCTGGAGGTGCTGATTCATCAGCATCCGGAACGCGGCCACCCTTTGATCATCGCGCGCTGATATCGCCCCCTCCTCTGTCATCGAGGGGGCACCTGCCCAATAAGGAAAACCGATGCGCTTTCTGTTGCTCTGTGCATTCAGCCTGCTGGCTGCCTGCCAAACCACCCATCAGGTCACACCGCCCCCGGCGCCCATTGCTCCGCAAGGCCGTGATCACGCTGACCAGGGAGTCATCCGCGAACTGGCGACCGGTCGCACGTTGACGCCCCGGGAACTGGTCGAACGCCTGGCCGTTGCACCGCGTGTCCTGGTCGGTGAACAGCACGACAACCCGGACCACCACGCCCTGCAATTGTGGCTGCTGCGCGAACTGGCGGCACAACGCCCTCAGGGCAGTCTGCTGATGGAAATGCTCAACCCCGATCAACAGGCCAGGGTCGATGCCGCGCAAGCCGCGGCCCGCGCCGGCCAGCCACCGGCCGATGCGTTCGAGGCGCTGGCCTGGCAGGCCAATTGGGACTGGAGTGTTTATGGCGCCCTCGTCACCTACGCGCTGCGACAACCGTATCCGCTGCTGGCGGCGAACCTGGACCGCGCGCAGATCATGCAGATCTACAAACAGCGCCCGGTACTCACCGGTGAAGCGTCCACCACCCAACAGGTGCAGACGACCTTGCTGGACGACATCCGCCAATCCCATTGCGGCCTGCTGCCCGAAGCACAGATGCCGGCCATGCTCGCCGTGCAGCAACAGCGCGACCGGCGCATGGCCGAGCGCCTGATGGCCGCGCCGGCGCCAGCGTTGCTGCTGGCCGGTGCCTTCCACGTGCGCAAGGACCTGGGGGTGCCACTGCACCTGAAAGACCTCGGTGCCGGTGCAGACAATGCGGTGCTGATCCTGGCCGAAGCGGGCAAGACCGTGACTGGCGAGAGCGCGGACTATGTCTGGTACACCGCGGCGCAACCGGAACAGGATCACTGCGCGCAGCTGCGTCGTTAAGCTCGCCCCAAGGGGGCGGCTGGTCCTGCCCCCTCGCTCCGGCGCGACACTATGTCACGCCTCTGCGTCGGTCCAATGGTCGTATCCCCCCCTCCGGCACCGGCACAGTTTGTTAACATCCCCGGGATTTTTTCGTCTGTACAGTCATCACGCTGTCATTTCAGCCTGTTCAACAGGATGCTTTCCTTCATGAGTACCTTGTATACCCGCCGAACCGTCCTGCAAGGCATGGGCCTGTTGAGCCTGGGCCTGCTCGCCGGTTGCGACGACAGCAGCAAGCTGTCGTTCAAGTACGGAAAAGACCTCAGCGACAAGATCATGGGGCGTAACTTCAAGCTCAAGAACGCCGAGGGCGAAACCCGGATGCTGGGCAGCTATCGCGGCCTGATGCCGATGGTGTTCTTCGGTTTCACCCAGTGCCCGGCCGTATGCCCCACCACCCTGGCCCGTGCGGCCCAGGCCAAGAAATTGATGGGTCGCGATGGCGAAAGGCTGCAGGTGATCTTCATCACCCTGGACCCTGAGCGCGACACGCCAGAGATGCTCGACAAGTACGTCAAGGCTTTCGACCCGAGTTTCGAAGCGCTGTACGGCACCCTGGAAGAAACCGCCGCCACCGCCAAGGAATTCGGCGTGTTCTTTGAAAAAGTGCCGAGCGGCGACACCTATACCCTCTCCCATAC
Organism: Pseudomonas sp. WT-JTC; assembly: GCF_056711565.1. Classification (NCBI taxonomy): domain Bacteria; kingdom Pseudomonadati; phylum Pseudomonadota; class Gammaproteobacteria; order Pseudomonadales; family Pseudomonadaceae; genus Pseudomonas; species Pseudomonas sp. WT-JTC. The sequence goes on along the minus strand of NZ_CM160042.1, from coordinate 2,549,276 downwards.
CGCGACCAGTTATGTCTTCGACTCCCGGGGCACTCTGCGCCTGGGACTGTCCACGTCCCTGACGGCCAAAGAGTGTGCAGAAGACCTGCTCACCGTGATGGAGGTTTGCTGAAATGAATGCCCCGCAGGCTAAAAACCGTTTCGTGCAACGTTGCAAGCAACTGGCGCTGGGCTTGTCCCTGGTCGGCCTGGCCTTTCAGGTGTCGGCACAAACCCGGGTCGAAGACGCCTGGGTCCGTGCCACCGTAGCCGGCCAGCCGTCGAGTGGCGCCTTCATGACCGTCACCGCGAGCGGCGACAGCAAGTTGCTGAGCGTGCAAACGCCGGTTGCCAAACTTGTGCAGATTCATGAAATGAGCATGAAAGACGACCTGATGAAAATGCAGCAGGTTCAGTCTGTCGCGCTGCCGGCTGGTGAGGCGGTGAGCTTCGATCCCCACGGCTACCACATCATGCTCATGAACCTGACGGCCCAGATCAAGGAAGGCGACAAGGTGCCGCTGACCCTGACCGTGGAAGACGCCAGGGGCGAGAAAGAGTCGATTCAGGTTGAAGCCGTTGCCAAGGCGATCGGCACCATGGATCACAGCACGATGACGCATGATCACAGCAAGATGAATTGATTGCTCCGCCAGCTAACACACAGAACCTGTAGGAGCGAGCCTGCTCGCGAAAAACGCCGGGACACCGCGGGGATTCAGACAGCCCGCGTCATCGTTGACGTCCATCGCGAGCAGGCTCGCTCCTACAGGGCCGAGCGTTAGCTCGCCTGCCGCTCTTGATCTTGATCCACCCGCCCCTGACGTTCGGCCTCTCGAGGGGGCAAGAAGATCAAAAGCCAAAGCGAGGCGGCCTGCTGGCCAGCCTGATCGCAATTGAACGCGTTCCCCTGTAGGAGCGAGCTTGCTCGCGAAAAACGCCAGGACACCGCGGGGATTCAGACCGCCCGCGTCATCGTTGACGACCATCGCGAGCAAGCTCGCTCCTACAGAAGAGAGAAGAGCAGAGCAAAAGCAGGTCGGCATACCCCCACGCTTTTCACCATTCAACAGGCCGAGCGTTAGCTCGCCTGCCGCTCTTGATCTTGATCCACCCGCCCCCTCGGCAGGCTGAGCGGAGGTGTTCATCCGGGGTATGGCGCGCAGCGCCGTTCGACGCAGTCGAACCCATTGCATGCAGGTCGCGCGCAGCCGACCGGAGGGCAATGCCCCCGGATGGACACCGGAGCGAAGGAACCCCGAGCCTTGGCGAGGGGCCGGACGTTCGGGGCGAGCGTTTTTTTGCTTACTTTTTTTAGGCGCTTGTAAAAAAAGTGAGTCGCCATCAGGGCGAAACCCTAAGTCGCCGTTACCGCAGCAACGGAAATGTACACCGTCAACAAGAGACAGGCTGACGGAAACACCGCCTTCGCGAGCAGGTCGGATCGGGGCAGCAAGCACTTCAGGCCTTGGCGACAACCCATGTCGTTCGCCAAGGCCTTTTCATGTCAACTCAAACCAGCTTGAGCACGACGTTGATGTTGTTGCGCGTGGCTTTCGAGTACGGGCAGTACTGGTGCCCAGTCTCGACGATTTTCTGCGCGGTTTCACGATCCAGCCCCGGCAGGCTGACGTTAAGCCGCGCCTGCAACAGATAGCCGCCTTCGTTGGTGCCCAGGTCGACTTCGGCATCGACGGCCACATCCTTGGGCAGCGCCACTTTCATTTCCCTGGCCGCCACTTGCATCGCACCGATAAAACAGGCTGACCAGCCGGCAGAGAACAGTTGCTCCGGATTGGTTCCGCCGCCGCCCGCGCCCGGGGACGAAAGCTTCACATCGAGGATTCCGTCGGAGCTGCGGGAGGCGCCGTCACGCCCGCCGGTGGTGTGGGTTTTGGCGGTGTACAACACTTTATCGATCTGGTTCATGGTGACCTCCTGATTGAGTTGTAAGAAACCGGTTTTAACACCCCATCCGGTCGCTGGGATGGTCAATCAATATAGACGTCACAGGCCCATACCGTGGTCGATCCGACCGACGTTCGCTTCTTTTCTACTTACGCGCCAATTTGTACCTGACGCAGTCTTCATAAAAACTCTGCCGTACAGCAGTCGGTTTCAATCGCGACGAACTGTCATAAGTTTGCTCGGTAATGCCAAGTGCCATCATGCGCATCCATGTTTTGGCAAACTTGTAGGCCTGGATTTTTTGCCGTGCGGCGTACAGAGAAACGCCTGAAAGCTTGAGTTCCTGTGCCCTTGCAGCCGTGCCCGCGCCCCAACTGCACATGTACTGATCATTGGTGGCCAGTTCTTTGGCGTGAGCCGAATTGGCTGTACCCGCAACAACTAGCGGGATTAATGCGATCCATATCTTGCGCATCTTGACCTATTTAACTGGCTGAAAATGAACTAATTTTGCGGAGGATTTTTAAACTTGGGGGCCAGCATCCTGCCTTTTTTGCGATTTAGTGCAAAAACGAAATGAGTGACGCCATTTCTTGCGAGTTTTCAATCCTTTGCTATAGCTAAGACTCTCAATCGCCAACTAAGTGAGGCAACGGAATGTCAGTCGCAAAGAAAATGAGTGTGGGGCAACTGACAATGTTGACTGCCGTCAACATGTTGGGCTCCGGCATTGTGCTGCTACCGACGAAACTCGCGGAAGTCGGTGCAATTTCGATTCTTTCCTGGCTGGTGACGGCCACCGGCTCCCTCGCTCTGGCCTACGCCTTTGCGCGATGCGGGATGCTCAGCCGCAAGACCGGCGGCATGGGCGGCTATGCCGAATACACGTTTGGTAAAGCTGGCAACTACATCACCAACTACACCTACGGCCTCTCACTGTTGATTGCCAACGTGGCGATCAGTATTACTGCGGTTGGTTATATCCAGGTGTTGTTCGGGATAAAGCTTGATTCCCTGCAAGTAGGCCTGGCGACCATCGCCTTGTTATGGATCACCACCTTCGCCAACTTTGGCGGCGCCAGAATTACCGGCCGGATCGGCGCGGTGACGGTCTGGGGTGTGATTGCACCGGTGGTGCTGGTATCCACGGTTGGCTGGTTCTGGTTCGACAGCAGCGTCTACGCCGCCGGCTGGAACCCCCACGACAAGAGCTGGTTCGAAGCGGCAGGTGCCTCGGTGGCGATCACCCTGTGGGCCTTCCTCGGCCTGGAATCGGCTTGCGCCAACACCGACGCGGTGGAAAACCCCGAGCGCAACGTACCGATTGCCGTGCTGGGCGGCACCCTGGGTGCTGCGGTGATCTATATCGTCTCCACCAACGTCATCTTCGGTATCGTCGGCAACGAAGAACTGGTCGCGTCCACCGCACCTTTCGGCCTGGTGTTCGCCAAGATGTTCACCCCGATGGTCGGCGACATCGTGATGGCGGCAATGGTGCTCGCCTGTATCGGCTCGCTGCTGGGTTGGCAGTTCACCATCGCCCAGGTGTACAAAAGCTCGGCTGACACCGGTTACTTCCTGTCGATCTTCGCCAAGGCCAACAAGGCGGGAACGCCGATTGTCGGCATGATGGTACTGCTCACCGCACAGACCGCGCTGGCGCTGCTCACCATCAGTCCCGACCTGAGCAAGCAGTTCGACACCCTGGTCAACCTTGCAGTGGTCACCAACCTGGTGCCTTACATCCTGTCCATGGCCGCGCTGATGACCATGCAGAAAGTCTCCAACGTGCCGGAAGGCAAGGCACTGGCAACCAACGTCATCGCCCTGGTCGCGGCAGCCTACAGCTATCTGGCGCTGTACAGCTCCGGTGAGCAGGCGCTGATGCTGGGCGGCGTGGCCACCATCTTTGGCTACACCCTGTTCGGCTTCGTCAACAACCGCCTGATCCGCCTTGAAGCTCTCAACAACAGCGTACCGACGCAAACCGTCAGCGCGCAGCACCTCACTGCCGAGCCAGTGCCGGTGAACAATCTGAATAAAGCCATTCTGGAGGTTCAATCATGACGGAATATAAACACTCGCTCGGAATGCTGGCACTACTGGTCAGCAGTCCGCCGGACAAGCGAACGGTGTTCGGCCGCGCCCTGGATCAACTGGTCCACGACGTGGAGGGACGTGGCGTCAGTGTCCTGGCCTCGGAAAGCCTCAGTGATGCCGCCTCGATCCTGCGTTCGGACCCTGCCGTTCAATGCGTGCTCATCCGATGGGAAATGGACGCGAGCGAAGGCCACGCCGACTGCATCAAACTGCTGGTCAAGCTGCGCGAGCGCAACACACGCGTGCCGGTGTTCCTGATCAGCGACCGCACCACCGCGTCGAGCATTCCGCTGCTGGTCATGCAACACGCCGACGACTTCATCTGGCTGCCCGAAGACACTTCACGCTTCCTCAGCGGGCGCATCCTGGCCGCTATCGAACGTTACCGTCAGGCCGCCCTGCCGCCGATGTTCGGCGCGCTGGTGAAGTTCGCCCGCACCTATGAATACTCCTGGCACACCCCCGGCCATGCCGGCGGTACGGCGTTTCTCAAGAGCACTGCCGGGCGTGCCTTCTACGAGTTCTTCGGCGAGAACCTGCTGCGTTCCGACCTGTCGATCTCCGTCGGCGAACTGGGCTCCCTGCTCGATCACAGCGGCCCCATCGGCCAGGGCGAACGCTATGCCGCCAAGGTCTTCGGCGCGCACCGCACGTACTATGTGACCAACGGTTCGTCGATGTCCAACCGCGTCATCCTCATGGCCAGCGTCACGCGCAACCAGATCGCCCTGTGCGACCGCAATTGCCACAAGTCCGCAGAACATGCGATGACCCTGTCCGGGGCGATTCCGACCTACCTGGTGCCGACCCGCAACCGCTATGGCATCATCGGCCCGATCCTGCCGCAGACCCTGAGCGCCGAAGGCGTGAAAGCCGCCATCGCCAACAACCCGCTGGTCAAGACAGGCATCGACCCGACGCCGGTGCACGCCATTGTCACCAACTCCACTTACGACGGCCTGACCTACAACGTCACCCGCGTCGAAGAGCTGCTGGGCGAAAGCGTTGACCGCCTGCACTTCGACGAAGCCTGGTACGGTTATGCGCGCTTCAACCCGCTGTACAGCGGGCGCCATGCCATGCACGGCGACCCGGGCGATCACGACAAGTCCAAGCCGACCGTGTTCGCCACCCAGTCGACCCACAAGTTGCTGGCCGCCCTGTCCCAGGCCTCGATGATCCACGTACGCGACGGCCGTAACCCGATCGAACATGCGCGTTTCAACGAGTCGTACATGATGCACGCCTCGACCTCGCCGAACTACGCGATCATGGCGTCTTGCGACGTCAGCTCGGCGATGATGGAAGCACCGAGCGGGCAGATCCTCACCAGCGAATCGATCGAAGAGGCCATCAGCTTCCGCCAGGTGCTCTCGCGCATGCACAACGAGATGCTGAGCAAGGACAACTGGTTCTTCACCTGCTGGCAGCCACCGACCGTACAGGTGGGCGCAGCGACCGTGCCGTTCCATGAGGTCGACCCGGCTACGCTTAAAACCGATCCGAACTGCTGGGTCCTGCACCCGAACGCGGTATGGCACGGTTTCGGTGACATCGAAGATGGTTACTGCATGCTCGACCCGATCAAGGTCTCGGTGCTCAGTCCGGGCATGGGCGACGACGGCACCCTGCTCGCGTCCGGCATCCCCGCTTGCGTGGTCACGGCGTACCTGGGCCGCCAGGGGATCGTGGTCGAGAAAACCACCGACTTCACCATCCTGTTCCTGTTCTCGATCGGCATCACCAAAGGCAAGTGGGGCACGCTGCTCAACGCCCTGCTCGACTTCAAGCGTGATTACGACGACAACGCCGAACTCGAGCTGTGCCTGCCCGACCTGTACAACGCCCACCAACAACGCTATGCCGGCATGGGCCTGAAGGATCTGGCCGACGAAATCTTCGCCGCCATGAAGAAACACAAGACCACCGCCAACATGTCCCAGGCCTTCGGCACCCTGCCAAAAGCCGAATTCAGCCCGGTGGAGGCCTACGAAAAACTGGTGCGCAACGACATCGAACTGGTCACCCTCAACGAAGCTGCAGGGCGCCTGGCCGCCACCGGTATCGTGCCGTACCCGCCAGGCATCCCGCTGCTCATGCCGGGTGAGAACGCAGGGCCTGCGGACGGTCCGTTGCTGGCGTATCTCAAGGCACTGGAAGCCTTCGACAAATCCTTCCCGGGCTTCACTCATGATACCCACGGGATCGAAGTCGAAGACGGCGTTTACCGGATGCTGGTACTGAAGTAAGTCAGGCAGGTTCACCGCAACCCCTGTGGGAGCGGGCTTGCTCGCGAAGGCGTAGTGTCAGTCGACGCAAATGTCGATTGACAGGGCGCTTTCGCGAGCAAGCCCGCTCCCACATTTTTTTGGAGCGCCCTCACGCCAAAAACCCATGGGCAAATTCGATCACGGCGCTCTATGATTGAATCACATGAACGTCTCCACTCCGATTCGCCAACCCTGCCCGCCCGGTGCCTGCGACTGCGGGCGTGACCCGTTGCTGGAAACACCGGGGGCGGACCTGCGCATTCTGTTTCTGACCCGCAACGAAGAAAAACGCCTGATCGAACGCCTGGAGAACCTGCAGAGCCTGAGCGATCTCGAGCACGTGCAACGGCGCATGTTCGAACAGTTGGGGATCCGCGTGGACATCGCCCCCGGCTTCAATGAAGTGCGCACCATGCGCGGCATCGGTATCCAGATTGGCGAACTGCCGGGGCTGTGCCGCAAGACCCGCGCCAACATCCCCGCAGCCATTCGCCGCGCCATGGAAAAGCGCCCGGAGATTGCCTACGAGCTGCTCAATGCCAACGACCTGTTGCGTGACGCCTGATGAAGCCCATTCTCGAATTCCCTCGCACCGACGAGATCCTCACCTCGTTCGCCCTGGCCATCGGTGCCGACCTGCAGGGCTACCGCAACCACATTTACCGGGTGCTGAATTTCCATAGTGCCCTCAGCGGTGCCGAAGGCTTGCCCTCGGATGCCGTACAGATCGCGGCGGCGTTTCACGACCTGGGTATCTGGACCGATGACACCCTGGACTACCTGCCGCCATCCATTGCCCTGGCCACCGAGTACCTCGACCACCAACAACGACCGGAACTGAAGGATGAAGTCCGTGCGTTGATACTTGAGCATCACAAGGTGCGCCGGTATCGCGGCGCTTGTGCCGACAGCGTCGAATTCTTCCGCCAGGCCGATCTGGTGGATGTGTCCCTGGGCCTGGTCCGTTTCGGCTTGCCCCGAAGCTTCATCAAGACCATACAGTCGATCTTTCCCGACCATGGTTTTCACTCGATGCTGATAAAGCGTTCAGCCCGACAATTCATCCGCTCGCCGCTGCGGCCGCTGCCCATGTTTCGCTGGTGAAACACGCATCCGTTACCCCCTCGAACAGCCACCTGAACAGGATCAGCGGTCGTACATGAATCGCGGGGCGCTGCTATGCCTTCCATGGGAGATTCCGCCGCAAACCAGCCAGCACGGATCTGCAAACCCAAGCGCGGCCACGGCCCCGGCGCCAGCCAGGTTCGCGCATGAAAACCGGTGCCAATCCGTAACAGGAGGTGGCCAATGTTATTCATCGTCAGTTGGACAATCAGCCCGGACAACCGTGATGCCGCAATCGCACGTTTTCTCAAGACCGGTGGTGCGCCGCCCGAAGGCGTCACCATGCACGGACGCTGGCACGCCGTAGGGAGCTCGGCCGGCTTCGGCATTGCCGAGGCGAGCGATCTGGTGCCGATTCAAAAATGGGTGCTGGAGTGGAACGACCTGATGAGCATGGACGTGCATGCCGCATTGACCGATCAGCAAATCGCACCATTGCTGGCCGCCACTGCCGGTCGGTAATGGCGATTGAGGCGGCGAGTTCCGCTCGCCGCCCCGATTTGGCCGGTGTCTTTGACGGAGCACTCTTTCGGTTAGATGCACTTGAATCAACGCTTTCTGACTACTCATTACTGGATATTTCTCATTTCAAACCTACGCTCAAGGTTCACTTGGACGGCAATGATCACGGGAAAAAGTCCGTCGAACCGGCATGAAATCTTCTACTTTGGAGAGAGTGCCCTGGGCGCGATCCGTATCGATGACTTCAAGTACCGCTTCATCGACCAGCCTGGTGGCTGGCCGGGTGCCAGGTAAACAGCCGAATCCAGGGTGGCCGGCACAGGTTACCCGTATTCGAAATGGACATTTGTCGAGGTAGATACGTGCCGACCAGAACACTTGCCCAGCCTGCTTGCGCGCTACTCGCCCTGTGCTGTCAACAGGCCTGGGCCGGCGGCATCATGCTGTACGAAATCGGCACCGATAACGCAGGCCTCGCCAACGCCGGTGCCGCCGCCCGAGCCCAGGGCCCCTCGACCATCGCCAGCAACCCGGCAGGCATGAGCTACCTGCCCGGCACGCAAATCACTGCCGGCTTGCAGGTCCTGTACGGCGATTTGAGCTTCGACCGCGACTCCGGCACCAACGTCCCGGGCAGCGGCAGCGGCAATGCCCTCGATCCGATTCCCGGTGGCAGCTTCTTCATCAGCCATGAACTGGACGAGCACTGGAGCGTCGGTTTCGGCCAGTACGGCGACTTCGGGCTGGCGGTCAATTACGACAACGACTGGTCGGGCCGCTATTTCGCGCAGAACTCCAGCCTGCTCGGCTTGTCGCTGGTACCGAGCGTGGCTTATCGCTTCAACGAACAGTGGTCGGTCGGCCTGGGCATCAAGGCCATGTACGGCATGTTGAAGGCAGACACGGCTATCGACCGCTCCCCTTTCGGCTTCACCGACCGCTCTGACGGTCAATTCAAATACCGGGACAACACCTGGGGCTATGGCGCCAACGTCGGGGTGATCTACGCCCCGCAACCCGACACACGCATCGGCCTGACCTATACCAGCCAGGTCGACCTGGACTTCGAGGACCGGCTGGACGTCAAGGGCGACGGCCGCCTGCTCGAGCGCGTCAACAACACCGATACCGAACTCGACATGCAGGTGCCGCAGACCGTCACCCTGAGCCTGTTCCAGCAACTGGACCGACAATGGGCCTTGCTGGCCTCGGCCAACTGGCAGGACTGGTCCGGGTTCGGCGACATCGCCGTAGAGGTCGACACCACGGCATTGGGAGCGCAATCGAAAACCGTCGACGCCGGCTTCAAGGACACCTGGCATCTTTCCCTTGGCGCGCAATACCAGGCCACCGAGCAGTGGTTGTGGAACTTCGGCGTGGCCTACGACAGCAGTGCCGTCTCGGACAGCAATCGCAGCGTGGTCGTGCCGATGAGCGAATCCTGGCGCATTGCGACAGGAGCCACCTATGCTCTGAACGAGGACACCGATGTCAACGTCAGTTGGGCCATGGTCTGGCTCGGCGACATGCCGGTGGACCAGGCCAAATCCGTATCGGGCAATCGAGTTTCCGGTCAATTCGACAATGCCTGGATTCAAGCCTTGGCCGGGAACATGACCTGGCGATTCTGATGCACTGCAAACGAAAGAACGACGATTTCATCCAAGGAGTAAACACCACTATGAATCTGTCCCGAAAACTGCTGGTCGGCGCTGCGCTGGCAAGTCTGTTGCTAGGCGGTTGCACCTCGAAAGTGACTGAGAAAGCGCAATACTCAGGTTTCCTGTCCAACTACAACAACCTGCAGGAAGTCCAGACGCCGAGCGGTGGAACCGCGATGCGCTGGGTCAGCCCTTCGTGGAACCCGAACGCTTATGACACCGTGGTGTTCAACAAGCTGGAGCTGTACCCGGCGCCCAAACCCAATGAGCGGGTCAACCAGCAGACGCTGGCCGACATTCAGAACTACATGACCAGCAAGGCCAAGGCAACGCTGGGTCAGAAGTACCGTGTAGTGCCTAACTCCTCCGCTGCACCGGCGGGTTCCCGCCCCCTGATCATGCGTGCGGCGATCACCGGGGTGACCGCCGAAAACGAAGGCATGAAGTGGTATGAAGTGGTCCCCATCGCGGCCGCAGTCGGGGCAACGCAGGCAGCCACCGGTCACCGTGACCAGGAAACCATCCTGTTCATCGAAGCCGAGTTCATCGACGCAAAGAGCAACCAGACCGTGGCCAAAGTGGTGCGCAAGGTATTTGGCACTGCCCTGGAAAACGAGAGCCAGAAGGTTACCGCCAAGGACTTCAAGGCGGCGATCGACAAAATGGGTACCGACTTCCAGGCGTTCCTCAAGTAACACGCTCTTGTGGCGAGGGAGCAAGTTCCCTCGCCACATGGGGTTCCCCCCTGACCGTAGCCATCACTTTTTCATTCCGACCCGCCGAGATGCACCCCGTCAGGCAGTCCCCCTGGCCTGCTGCTCCAGATGCACTTGCAGTTCCGGCTCGATCTGCAACGCCGCAGCCAGTTCATCCAGATAGCTGCGCTCGGCGTCCTGCTGATCGTCCACCAGCATCACACTGGCCAGGTACATCTCCGAAGCCATGCCAGGGTCGGTGGCCGACTGCGCCACTTCACTGGCGTCCAGTGGCTTGGCAACTTCATCGTCCAGCCATTGCTGCAATTGCGGATCATCGGTATGACGCCCGATTTCAGTGCTGATCATCTGCTTCTCGGCGTCATCGATCCGGCCATCGGCCTTGGCCGCGGCAATCAACGCCCGCAGGATCGCATGGCTGTGTTCCTCGACTTGCGGGCCGGCCAGCAAGTCCACGGTCCGTGGCGCTTCTTGCGGCGCCGACGCCTGACTGCGCTGCCAGGCCTGGTACGCCTGGAACGCCATCATGCCGAGGGACGCCAGCGCCGCGTAGTTGGTACCGCCGCCGGACCGGCCTTGCGGCGCACCGCCCATCGGCGAACCGCCGCCAAGCAAACCACCGAGCAAACCGCCCAACCCTGCGCCACCGCCGCCAGCACCCGCGCCTGCGCCACCGCCCAACAACCCGCCGAGCAATCCACCGAGGTCGCCGAGCCCACCTTGGGCCGAGGTGCCGCCTTGTTGCGCCATCGAACCCTGGCCGGCGCGCAATAATTGTTCGAGCAGATCGCTGGTGTTCATGACGCTTGTCCTCTTGGCAAGGGGTTTATCCAGTCAGGCAACGATAGACCTCGCAGGCGAATGTACCAGCACCGTTGGGCCGACATGCCCGTGCTACCGCGGATTTGTCCGGGGTGTTTTTTTGCCGTGCAGCTAAGATTCATAGGTGGTGAACCTTATTCCCCAATACCCGGTCGATACCTGCAACCCGACCCGCTTTGCCAGCGCCCCCGTTCGCGGGGTGACAACCGGCTTGCTTCATTCACTGGAGAACGCCCCCGTGATCTCAACCCTGCACATCGCCAGACTCAAAGCATGGGGCGCCCATGGTTTCACTGCCACTGGCGTGGTCACCGCTTTCCTCGCCACCCTGTCGCTGCTGGACAACCAACCGACCCATTGCCTGCTGTGGCTGGGCGTCGCCCTGATCGTCGACGGACTGGACGGTGCGCTGGCGCGCAAGGTCAACGTGCAGACGGTGTTGCCGAGCTTCGATGGCTCGATCCTCGACCTGGTGATCGATTACCTGACGTATGTGTTTATCCCGGCACTGTTCATCTATCGTTACATCCCGTTGCCGGACTACACCTTGCTGCTGAGCGTGTCGGTGATTCTGGTGTCGTCGCTGTTCTGCTTCTGCAACGTCAACATGAAGAGCAAGGACAACTACTTCCAGGGCTTCCCCGCCGCCTGGAACGTGGTTGCCCTGTGCCTGTACATCATTGCCCCGTCGCCGTGGATCACCTTCATTACGGTCATTGGCCTGGCCCTGCTGACCGTGACCCGGATGAAATTCCTGCACCCGTTTCGGGTGCGCCGGTTCATGCCGATCAACATTGCGGTGACGGCGATCTGGCTGCTGTGCAGTCTGTCGCTGGTGCTCAACCATCCAGTGATCAACCCGTTGGTGATGGGGCTGTGGCTGCTGATGTCGGCGTATTTCCTGGGCATCTGCTTCTGGCGCACCGCGCTGGAGTGGTTCGACGAATCGCGGCTCAAGTAGCCATGCCGGTCCATATCGTTCAACTCGGATCACCCCGTCGCCCCGACGAAGGATTGCGCCTGGGCACGGTACGCCGCCCTCCCCGGGGCGTTCCGAAAGCCGAATTCGCCCGTCGGGATTTTTATGATGTCTGGCAACCGCTGCTGTCGCCCAGTACGGAGTTGGTGGCCGAGGCCAAGGCTGCGCAGGATGCCAAGGCCTGGGAGGTGTTCAGACGCAAGTTCAAGGCCGAGATGAACCAGCCCGCTGCCAGTCAGATGCTCGACCTGCTGGCCGCGCTGTCCCATCAGACTTCACTGGCCGTGGGCTGTTATTGCGAGGATGAAGCGCATTGTCACCGGTCGGTGTTGCGCGAGTTGCTGGTGGCACGTGGTGCCGAAGTGATTTAGATGCCATTGACCACCACACACCCCCTGTGGGAGCGGGCTTGCTCGCGAAAGCGGTGGAACAGCCCCAAACAAAAACGGCACCTTTCCGTGTCGTTTTTGCGTTTGGTGCTTCAATGACAACCTGAAAATTTGTCCATCGAGTTATCTGAGTTTGAGTAGCAAGTATGTAATGGCCATCCAAATCAGGGTAGCGATCGTCATCACCACGTTGATCATCAGAAGACGCTTCAGCTGAGGTGGGAAGTTTTCGAGATCGACAGGGTCCACATCACAGAGATGTAAATGCCTGTAGTTACGAACTTCATGTTGATATCGACCGCAATACTAAATGTGCAGTTGTTTTTCTGCCCGTTGAGTATTTCATGGGCGCGCCCAATCCGTGATGCATTGTTTTAGGCGATCCGAAACCGTGCCGCTGCCTTCACGGTGATCAATATCACCGTTGGCATCAAGGTAAATGTGCGTATTGGGCCACTTCGGGTTTATGTTGACGCAGTGAGGACGCACGTTTTTGCTCCACCAGGAAATCTCCATGAAGAAGTTCTCATCTGGAGACAAGAAGCCATGATCTTGCGTACTGCTGCCGGGCGGCATGCCACCTTTGTATATCCGATGTTGCACATTCCAGATGAAGCGCAATTCGTCTGCGCCATTCCTGGAGTAATGAACGGTTGCGCCGGGCAGCACAACAATTTACCAAAGGGCAACAAGCAGAAGCACCAGCAACGGCAGCCATATCGGTAATAACAGAATCAACAACCACCGCATGTAACGCCAACCAGATTTATGTGCAGACGTGGACACGGACTCCATCTCCTCAGTTTTCTTGCCTGCGACTAATTGTGGGAGCGAGCCTGCTCGCGAAGGCGATGGACTCGCAAAAAAGAAAACAGCACCTTTCGGTGCCGTTCGCGATTATGGTTTCACCAAATCCCATTGACACTCTTTCAACCTATCTACATCAATACCATTCCCTTTCTGCATATCAATGTTGCCGTCGGCGTCGAGGAAAATATGCATGTTGGGCCACTTCGGCGTGATGCTGATGCAGTGCCAACGCTCGTTCTCGACAGCCCAAGAAAATTCCATGAAGAATTCGGTATCAGGAAAGAGATATCCGTGGTCACTGGTGGAACCTCCGGGAGACATCCGTCCCCTGTATATCCGGTCTTGGACGTTCCATGTGTACCGCAATCCCCGCTCGGCATCCTTGGAATAATTGACGGTTGCGCTGGGTAGAACATAAATATTCCATAGGGCCATCAACTGCAGTACCAGCAACGGAAACAATGGAATCCATAGCCATCCTATGTACCGAAATCGTGGTTTATTTACAGACGTGGACACTGACTCCATCTCCCCAATTCTCTGGAGCTACCGCCAACACTTTATTCATGATCATCTGCGCTGTTATCCCGCCATTAGGGTGCTGATTGGCGAGCTTTATACCGATACTTATCGACACTCTATCAGCTACATCATCCCATGATCGCAATTGAGTCCAAGGGCTGGCGGTGGGACGAGGACCAGGGAGTTCTCTATCCTTTTTGGGGGTTGTTCGTAACTCTTCGACCTTGCGCAAGGTATCTGATGCAATTTGTTCGGCCCCTGCGCCGTCTAGCAGCAAGCTTTCGGAAAGCCCCCCTATGATTCCGACATAACCGTAGTGGATGTTCGACCAAATATCGTAGTAGTAGAGGTACTTCCCTTGCTTGTGCCGGACTCCGGGGAATAGTTCACGAAGCTTCGGCTTGTGATCCCACTCCATATTTTGACCCACTTGTTTAGTCCAGATCGCCATCGCCTCAAGCTTCTTAGCCAACGCGATAGCGTTGAAATTCGGTGGCCCAGCCAGTCTGGCATACCACGGTAATTCCAGAAATTTCCTGGCAGCCGCGCTACTGTCGTAGCTGATCAGCTCTTTCATTTGCAACACAGCCGGATGTTGGATGTTTCGATTCATCTCTCCAGCGATGTAGGCGGCAAGCTCTTCCATTTGATCTGGATGGTCACAACCTCCGGCTGCACCGAGGTCGCCGAGTGGTGAGGGGGCTTTCCCTGCAAGATTCGGATCAGCCGGATTGAATTTTGTCGTCTCAGCTCTATCGGAATGAATTGCTGGCTGAACAGCGGCCCCTGTAGCACTCCGCACGGGGCTTGGCTCATTTTTATAGCTGGCCGTAAACACCGAGGGAATCAGTTGGGCCTTGCAGGGACAATTACTGCGACTATCAAGCGTCCCCGCCATAGCTCTACCATGGCTGGTCTTGTGCGAAATGCCCCCCACAATCCGATAAGTCTTGCTGTCCTTGCCACAGGTGACCCGATCACCTTCGCACGCATGGGCGACGCCAAACATCATGACCCGAGTGTCACCATCCAGCACTTTGCCGCCGCAGGTGGTCTTGTCATGCAGGCCGATGAAATATCCTTTCTCCATTAGTTCTGTACTCCCTCTATGGAGGGCAGAAAATCCTCTCCCATGGGCACGCCTTCACGCGCCACGTACATGCAAATGCCTTGGGATGTATTGATGATCTCGTCGCCATTGCACAGACGACTACCGACCAGCGCCAGATGGCTATTCTCTTCGCCTGCTGTGGTTACGATCTGCGCCGTCCTGCCATCGGCATACACGACGAAATCGCCTTTCTGCGCTCCACGTACTTTTTGACCGCTGTCCAATATGAACTCAAGGGGCGACGTCGCTTGCTGGATCACCCCGCCGTTACGGGTCTGACTGCCCTCGGATGCGACTCGGTAAATAGCGCGAGGTGGATGTGTTTCAACGTAAGCACGCTGCCGATCAATGATCGCCCGGGCCTCCTCGTCAAATTGCGCAAGTTGCTCCTCGGTGAAAGGCGAGTTGTCCAGACTGCGGAGAATTTCAGGAGAGACTTCGTTGGTATACAAGGTGTACAGGGGGGCATTCATTTACAACGTCCTTATTGGCATCGATTGGTGTTGCCTTCCCTCTCGTCTCGGCAGAAGCGCTGAGCAGTGAGAATCTTGGGCGACGACGAATAAGACGGTGGAACATATGCTGAACGCAATCCAATGGCGTAGCCAAATGAACGAATAGGAAGTTTCTCAAAAGCAAACAACCAATTTCCTACAGCGGTAGTTAAAAAAGTTAATTTTTCGCGCAGTGGAAGCCCACTCAAAGAAAATTAAACGTACCCGTTTAATTGCTTGGGAAATTACTTCCTGAAAGCTACACCACCTTGCGCCGTTGCCTACCGGTGCGACAGAATCCGCCGGCTTGTGCGTCGTGGGCTTGGGTTCTATCGTTTGCCGGTCATTGAAAAATCAGTGATCGGGCTTGGTAGGCCCGAAGCATCGACGCATAGCGTCACCTTTACTGCCCAGTGTCTGGGCGGTGTTTTTATGGTGACCATGCGCAGGGCTCCTTCGGGGGCGCCGGTTCCGATGCCCGGTCTACCAACCTTCGTATGGTCGCCACCCTTCGTTTGGTAGCGGGGCGGTGATGGCTCCTTTTAATAGCGTCGGAGTTCCATCTATGTTCAAGGTCACACCCAATCCGCCGAAGACCGATCCACCATCCCCGTACGAAAACGCCGATTCAAAAAAACCTCACGTAGACGCCGAACAGACCCTCGACTATCACCTGAAGCCAGACGTCCCCATCATGGACAATCCGCGCTCAGTCGGCACGATGTTCTTCGTCAACCCAGAGCTCGATACAGAAACCCTGCTGGCCCATGCATGCGAATCGCTGGCTTCGGCCAATGTCATGACCATGGACTTGGCGGATCATATGGAAGGCCCCAGGCGCAACTCCCTACTCGGCATTGCGCAAGTCATCATGCTGGGCGAGCTGGCGGTGAACCGCGCGCTGGACCAACTTGACCCACCTGAATAACCGCCGCTGCCTTTGACCGACTCGCTTGACCTGATTTTCTGATCTCCGTTTACAGGAACAGGCGAAAAAAAACGGCACCTTCGGGCGCCGTTTTTGCATTTGGGTTTAACATCAAAAGATCGCAGACTTGGGTTATCAGGGATGACCTCTTCGCGAGCAAGCTCGCTCCTACAAGGGGTTATGCATGGCCACTCAACGCCGCGTAATCACCACCTCCAGGTATTCACTCGGCACCACCAGCGACTTGTCACCCGCCCGGTTCATCCGGTTGATCAGCTCGGTCAGGTCCTTCTCCAGGGCCTTGGCGCCGTCGGCGGGCAGCGCGGCGAAGGCCTTGTGCATCGGCCCGTACCAGTCGCGGAAGGTGTCGATGAAATGCACCGCCGAGCGATAGCGGAAATTAAACGTGCGGCGCGTCACCTGGAGCAGAAATTCGCGCTCGTCAAAATGCTCGTGCAGCCAGGCTTCGGTGCCCCAGCGCGAGGGTGGATTCGCTCCCGGCGGGGGTGGCAGGTGTTGGCCCAGGGTCTTGAACATCTGGCCGACGAAGCCTTCCGGCGTCCAGTTGGCCAGACCGATCCGCCCACCCGGGCGACAGACTCGCGCCAGCTCCGCGGCGGCTTTGGGCTGGTCCGGCGTGAACATCACGCCGAAGGTCGACAGTACGGCGTCGTAACTCGCATCCGCAAAAGGCAAGGCTTCGGCATCGGCGACCTGGAAGGCGACGTTCAGGCGTTCTGCCCGGGCCCGCTCTTCGCCGCGTTCGAGCAAGGCAGCGACATAGTCGGTGGACGTCACCTGGCAGCCACGACGCGCCGCAGCGAGGGTCGCATTGCCGTTGCCGGCGGCAACGTCGAGCACGCGCTCATCACACAACAGGTCGCAGGCTTCGGCCAGTTGCTCGCCGACAATTTGCAGGGTGGTGCCGATCACGGCGTAGTCGCCGCTGGCCCAGGAGGCCATCTGGCGGTTTTTCAAGGCAGTCAGATCAATGGGTGTACTCATGGAGACGGTCTCTGGGTTGAAACACGAATCGGGCCTGACCGCGGTTACTCCGCCGTCGTCGGATCGATGATGTTCATGACCTGGGAAATGCGGTTGGCGGGAAAACCACTGATTCTGGCGTGCTCCTGGATCTGCGCCTCGCTCGGCGAGATATACACGCAGTAGAGCTTGTCACCGGTGACATAACTCTGCAGCCACTGCACCTCCGGCAGCTCACGCAAAGCCTGGCAAGACTTTAGCGAAGCGGCTTTCAAATCCCTTTCCGACAGAGCTCCGGCGCCCTGGATCTCACGTTCAATCACGAACTTCGGCATGGCAACCTCTCTTTTCTTGTTGTGGGTGGCAGGGCCGGTACAGACCCTGTGAACCAACTATCGTCCTGACGGACGCTCGCGTCCTGTCCGATCGTCGCCCAAGCCTGCCCGATCGTCCGGAGATTCCACGTTGCACGCCGAGGCGCTCACAATCAGAACTCCTTCCACGGGAAATCCCCAATGGACGCCCTGTCACAGACCCTGCGAGTCGTGCACCTGGTCGGCGCGATCTTCATCAACGCCCGGTTCACCGCGCCCTGGTGCTACCAGTCGCCCAGTGCCGACACGGCGGCGCCGTTTCTGGAGCCCGATGCGGAACGGGTGGTGATCTTTCACCTGATCACCGAGGGCGAGTGCTACGTCGAACTGGGCGATGACCCGCCGCTGCTGCTGAGCGCGGGCGACGTGGTGATCTTCCCCCAGGGCGATGCCCATCGCATGTGCTCCCGACCGGGATTGCCCCCGGCCACGGGTGCGCGACTGGATGCGGTGCTGGCGCGCCGGCCCCGGCAGTTGAGTTATGGCGGCGGTGGCGCGGTCACCCGCCTGGTGTGCGGCTACCTGGCGTGCGACACGCGGCTGGCGGGCATGTTGCTCAAGGGATTGCCGGCCGCGGTGCGGGTCAATGTGCGCGGTTCGAGTGCCGGTGTCTGGCTGGAGTCCTCCGTGCGTTATGCCCTCGCCGAAGCCCGTTCGCCCCGCCCCGGCGGCGAAGGGGTATTGGCCAAACTCGCCGAAGTGCTGTTCATCGAAGTGCTGCGCCTGTACATGAATGAACAAGGCGAAGGCCGCACCGGCTGGCTGGCCGGCGTACGTGACCGCATCGTCGGCGCCGCCCTCAACGCCTTGCACAAAAAACCCTGTCACGCCTGGACGCTGGACGAACTGGCGCGCACCGCCAGCACCTCAAGATCGGTATTGGCCGAACGCTTCCAGCAACTGGTGGGGATGTCACCGATGCAGTACCTGACGCAATGGCGCATGTTGCTCGCCGCCAATCTGTTACGCAGCAGCAACAGCTCATTGACGCGGATCGCCGAAGAAGTCGGCTACCAGACCGATACCGCCTTCAGCCGGGCTTTCCGTCGCGAGTTTGGAGCACCGCCGGCGGCATGGCGACGCGGTCAGGCGGCCTCGAATCAGTTGAACGGTCGCTGAGCCAGGGGAGGCGACAGCACCGTTCGGGCCCGCTACTCTCGCTACCCAGCGACTGACCTTTGAAAGGACTCACAACATGGCACTCCGCCTGGACTGGCTTGCTCGACATATGCAACACAGCAACACATTCGCTTCGTGGATCCACCAGCAGTTCCACTACGAATACGCCGCACAGCCCCTGCCCGACTGGCAACGGGAATTCGCCGAAGGCCAGGACAATGGCGACTGGAAATGCCTGATCGCCCTCGACCACGACGAGCTATTGGGCGGCGCAGCACTGGCCAGGGCCGACCTGGCCCATCGCCCGGATCTGGGGCCGTGGCTCGCTTGCGTATTCATCACCCCCGAGGCACGCGGCAAGGGCCTGGCAGAGCGCTTGATCGAAGGTATTTGCGCGCAAGCCAAAGCCGGCGGCGAGAAGAGGATCTACCTGCACACCCAAGACCAGAGCGCTTATTACGCCAAGCGCGGCTGGGTGTTGCTGGAGCATTTTCAGGCGTGGGAAAAAGATCAACGGCTCATGGCGCGAGACCTGTGAGCCATTGATCGAGCGGATTACGCCGCTGGCGCACTGGCCTTGGCCTCCTCGAGTAACTGCTGAATGATTTTTTCCTGAGTGTCGTAGCTGCCTTCACCAAAGTGGGTGTAACGCACCTGCCCCTTGGCGTCGATCAGGTAGTGCGCCGGCCAGTACTGGTTGTCGAAGTTGCGCCAGATTGCGTAGTTGTTGTCGATCGCCACCGGGTAGGTGATGCCGTACTCCTTCACCTTGGCCTTGACGTTGTCGATGATGCGTTCAAAGCCGTATTCAGGCGTGTGCACACCGATCACCACCAGTCCGTCCTTTTCATACTTCTTCGCCCAGTCCTTCACGTACGGCAAGGTGTGCTTGCAGTTGATGCAGTCGAAGGTCCAGAAGTCCACCAGCACCACTTTGCCTTTCAGGGCTTCGTTGGTCAGTGCAGGCGAGTTGAGCCAGTCCACTGCGCCGGACAGCGACGGCATCGCGCCCTGGGCATTGTCCATGGCGCTGTCGGCCTTGACCTTGCTGACCAGGTAATCGACGACTTTCGGCACGGTTTCCAGCACGCCTTTCTCGACACGGCTGACACCTTCGGATGAGGTGTTGGCCAGCAACACGTCATTGGCCCCCGTTGCAATCACCGCCGCACCGGCCAGCACCGCAACCCCGGCGCCGCGGCGCAACCAGCCGGTGACCGGGATCGACGGTTTCAAGCGATTGACCAGGCCGCGACCGACAAAGATCAAGGTACCCAGGGACAGTGCACTGCCCGCGCCATAGGCCACCAACAACAGACTGGTGCCGGCGTTCGCGCCTTGCAGCATGGCGCTGGTCAGAATCACCCCGAGGATCGGCCCGGCGCAGGGCGCCCAGAGCAGCCCGGTGGCGACACCGATCATGATCGAAGCCAGCGGCCCGGACATCTTGCGCGAGTCCGGGTCGATGCGATTGCCCAGCAAAACGAAGGGACGGGCCAGCCAGTCACCGACCCGGGCGGAGATCAGCGACAGGGCAAACAGCACCATCACCGCCAGCGCTACATGGCGGCCGGTGTTGCTGGCCTGAATCACCCACTCACTGCTGACCACGGCCAGGCTGGAGACCAGGGCAAAGGTCAGGACCATGCCGCCGAGGGTGAGCAGGATCGAAGAGCGTGTGCGGTCGGCTCCGGCGAACAGGAAAGGCACGACTGGCAGGATGCACGGGCTGAGGACGGTCAATATGCCGCCCAGGAAAGCGATGAGTAACATGGGATCACCAGATACAGGTTAAAGGGCGACACAGAACCCATGTGGGAGCGGGCTTGCTCGCGAAGACGGTGTGTCAGTCGACATATGTATTGCCTGACACACCGCTTTCGCGAGCAAGCCCGCTCCCACAGTGGATTGAGGGTGTTCTCAAGCTGTTTGCTCATCCAGCAAATGCCCCTGAGGCGTGCGGCTGGTGCCGTTCTCGGCGAGCATCTGCCCTTGCGGCGTACGGCTGGAACCGTCTTGCGCCAGGAAGCCCTGGGTGCCCTTCTCTGCTACCGGCGTGAGCTGGAAGCAGGTGTTGCTGGCGCAGGCGCTTTGCTCGACAGCAGCGTTGGCGTGGGCTGCCGCACCGGCGACGGTAAAGGCGATGGCGGTCAGGTAGCGGGAAAAGTTGTTCATGATGTCCTTCCTGTTTCAAATGGATTAAGCGGTGGTTGATCGCAACACTCAGTTTTCCGAGTTGCAGTTGTCAGCGAATTTGCGGTAATCCAGCACCTGGGTTTTGGACTGAGCGTCGAGGTACGTCAGCCGCGCATTCACCACGCCGCAGGAAGGCGTAGCGTCTTCGGTCAGCGACACCACCTTCCTGATGTCAAGTTGGGTGCCGTAGGTGTAGGTTTTGGGGGCGACATCGGCTTCGGCACGGGCCGACAAGGTGCAGATGTTCAGTGCGGCAAACAGGCAGGCGGCGTAGATGGCTTTGGTGTTCATGGCGGATTCCTCAAGGTTTCAACAGGTCAACTGTTCGTTGGGCCGAGGCGCTCTGCTTTGCCTCGATGGAACCTATTAAAAGCCTGCGAGGTATCTCGTCTGTGTCGGGAATCGGCGAGAATCAATCGGTACGTATCAGAACGGTGCCTGGATACAAAGCAATACAAAACCGCCGGAAACCGGCTTTTTTGCCTTCGTGTGTATCCGCAGGCAAGCCGGATACACTGCAATACAAAGGGCGGCAGGCGACTCCGCCCTGGCTCGATAGACTGTGTGGCAATCCCCATTCATCAGAGGTTTGGCCCAATGGATCACGTTGATCACATCCTCATCGTTGACGATGACCGCGAAATCCGCGAGCTGGTAGGCAACTACCTGAAGAAGAACGGCCTGCGCACCACCGTCGTGGCGGATGGACGGCAGATGCGCGCTTTTCTGGAAACCACCCCGGTGGACCTGATCGTGCTGGACATCATGATGCCGGGGGACGATGGCCTGCTGCTGTGCCGCGAATTGCGCGCTGGCAAGCACAAGGCCACGCCGGTACTGATGCTCACCGCCCGCAATGATGAAACCGACCGCATCCTCGGCCTGGAAATGGGCGCCGACGACTACCTGGTCAAGCCGTTCGCTGCCCGCGAACTGCTGGCGCGGATCAACGCGGTGCTACGACGCACCCGCATGCTGCCGCCGAACCTGGTGGTGACCGAAGCCAGCCGGCTGCTGGCCTTCGGCCGCTGGCGCCTGGACACCTCGGCCCGTCACCTGCTCGATGCCGACGGCACCATGGTTGCCTTGAGCGGCGCCGAATATCGATTGCTGCGGGTATTTCTCGATCATCCGCAACGGGTGCTCAACCGTGATCAATTGCTCAACCTGACCCAGGGACGCGATGCCGACCTGTTCGACCGCTCCATCGACCTGCTGGTCAGTCGTCTGCGCCAGCGCCTGCTGGACGACGCCCGCGAACCGGCCTACATCAAGACCGTGCGTAGCGAAGGCTATGTATTTTCCCTACCGGTGGAAATCCTGGGCGATCAATCATGACGCAGGCGTTGCATTGGCCGCGCACCCTGGCCTCACGGCTGTCGCTGATTTTCCTGATCGGCCTGATCCTCGCCCAGGCGTTGTCCTTCGGCGCGCAATATTACGAGCGCTACGAATCGTCGAAAAACACCATGCTCGGCAATCTGGAAACCGACGTTTCCACGTCCATTGCCATCCTCGACCGCTTGCCCGCCAATGAGCGAGCCGGATGGCTGCAACAACTGGAACGACGCAATTACCGTTACCTGCTCAATGAAGGTTCGCCGGGCACGCCCATACGCACCGACATGCCCGATGCGCCCATCGCCATCGCCTCGATCAAGGACGCCATCGGTCACGATTACCCGATGACCTTTACCGACATCCCCGGGCCGAACAAACATTTTCAAGTGCACTTGAACCTGGCCGATGGCAGCCCGCTGACCATCGACGTCCGCCCGGCGATGGTCCCGTTGTCGCCCTGGCTGCCCATCGTGTTGCTAGGACAACTGGCGCTGATGCTTGCCTGCTCCTGGCTGGCGGTGAGAATCGCCATCCGCCCCCTCACCCGCCTCGCCGATGCTGTCGAGAACCTGGACCCCAATGCCCATCCAGTGCTCCTGAACGAAAAAGGCCCGACTGAAGTCGCCCATGCCGCCAGAGCCTTCAACTCGATGCAGGCACGCATCGCGGCGTACTTGAAGGAACGCATGCAATTGCTGGCGGCGATTTCCCACGACCTGCAAACCCCGATCACCCGCATGAAACTGCGCGCCGAATTCATGGACGACTCCAGCGAAAAAGACAAACTGTGGAACGACCTGGGCGAGATGGAACACCTGGTACGCGAAGGCGTGGCCTACGCCCGCAGCATCCACGGCGCCACCGAAGAAAGCCGCCGCACCGACCTCGACTCGTTCCTCGACAGCCTGGTATTCGACTACCAGGACATGGGCAAGGACGTACAGCTCACAGGCAAGAGTGCCGCCGTGATCGACACCCGCCCCCACGCCTTGCGCCGGGTGCTGGTCAATCTGACGGACAATGCGCTGAAGTTTGCCGGTGCTGCCGAATTGCGGGTGGAAAAACAGGCCGATGGCAACCTGTCGATCAAAATCCTCGACCGCGGCCCCGGGATCGCCGAGGACGAACTGAAGCAAGTGATGGAACCCTTCTACCGCGTGGAAAACTCCCGCAACCGCAGCACCGGCGGCACCGGGTTGGGGTTGGCGATTGCCCAGCAACTGGCGATCGCGATTGGCGGGACGTTGACCTTGAGCAATCGTGAAGGCGGTGGGTTGTGTGCAGAGCTGAGGTTGCCGGGCCAGGCGTAAGGAAATGGTTGGCTGGCAGGGCGTCTTCGCGAGCAAGCCTGCTTGCGATGGCTGTATGTTGAGCGACGTGTTTTTTACGGGTGTACATATCCGTTGCTACGGTAAAGGCCGCTGGCGGTTCCGCCCTTACGGCGGGTTACTTGGAAGAGCGGAGCGCCGCCCGGCCCCAAGTAACCAAGGGCTCTTGCCCCTGACGTTCGGTGCCTCGCCAAGGCTCGGCATTCCCTCGCTCCGGTCCTGCTCCGTGGGCCCGCCGCGATCGGCCATCCCTGGCCGTACGCGGCTAACCCGGCATCCATGCCGGGTTGCCCACTGCGCAGAACCGGAACGAAGCCTCTCGAGGGGGCAAGCAGATCAAAAGCCAAAGCAAAAGCGAGGCGGCCTACCGGCCGGCCTGATCGCAATTGAACGCGTTCCCCTGTAGGAGCGAGCTGGCTCGCGAAAAACGCAGGGACACCGCGGGGATTCAGACAGCCCGCGTTATCGTTGACGTCCATCGCGAGCAAGCCCGCTCCCACAGAAGAGCAGAGCAAAGCAGGGCCGCATACCCCCACGCTTTTCACCATTCAACAGGCCGAGCGTTAGCTCGCCTGCCGCTCTTGATCTTGATCCACCCGCCCCCTCGGCAGGCTGAGTGGAGGCGTTCATCCGGGGATAGGCGCGCAGCGCCGTTCGACGCAGTCGAACTCATTGCATGCAGGTCGCGCGCAGCCGACCGGAGGGCAATGCCCCCGGATGAATGCCGGAGCGAAGGAACCCCGAGCCCAAGCGAGGGGCCGGACGTTCGGGGCGAGCGTTTTTTTGCTTACTTTTTTTAGGCGCTTGTAAAAAAAGTGAGTCGCCGTAAGGGCGAAACCCTAAGTCGCCATCACCCAAAAAACGGATATGTACGCCATCAACCAAGAACCTGGTCGGCCCAAAGGCCGCCAAGGTCAAACACCCCCAACAACCCCCTCCTCATGCATCTGCCGCAACAACCCCAAACCACCCTCGAAAAACACCGAAGAACCCACCTGCCCAGCCTCCACCGCCACCCCCTGCAACTGCGCCCCCCCGGTCAACTCCGGAAACTCAACAATCCGCTGCAACAACCGCCACGCCAACGGACTCAACCCGGAAAACCTCACACTCCAGTCCTCAGCCCGACGCACCAGCAAAAACGTCGGCTGATCAGGTAACGCATCCGGCTGAAAATCGGGCCCCAACAACTGCACCGGCCAGGCATACGCCAACGGCCAGGCCAGCGGCGACACCTGCAAAGGCCGATCCAGCAACAACGCCGCATCACCACCAACCAGCGGCTGCGCATCGGACTGTTGCAACACCATTTCCACCCACTCGTAATGCGCCAGCTCCACCATGAACGGCGGCCACGCCCCATCGCTCAATGCCTCAGGCCCGCTCGCGAGAAACTCGACAAACTCCTCAGCGATTTCACCAAATTTCGGTGTGCGGGCCCGGTAGTCCCGCAAAAAGATCCGCACCAGCGAACCCCAGCGTTCATTGCCGATAATCTTCACCAACACCGGAAAGGTGCCACTGAGCAGCGAAGACAGGTTGGCGAACACCAGATCGCGGTAAACCTGTGCCCGCGCCGGGTCCATACCGGTGGGTGGCGCGTTGTGTTCAGGGTCGCGCAGGTACAGGCCCATCGTGGTTTGCTGATGCAAGAGACCCGACTTATCCACGGCTCACGCCCTCCTGTTGCAAACGGCGAATGGTCTGCAATTCCGCCACCAGTTCGGCGAATGCCGGAAAATTGAAATCGCGCTCCAGCAAGGTCGGTTGCGCACCGAACCGGGCATACGCCTGGGCCAGCAACGACCACACCGCCGGTTTTACCGAAGCACCATGGGTGTCGATCTTCAAGGTATCGGACTCGTCGAAATGCCCGGCAATGTGCATGGCCACCACCCGCCCCGAATCGATTCCGGCGAGAAATTCCTGGGGATCGAAACCGTGGTTGATCGAATTGACGTAGACATTGTTGACGTCCAGCAGCAGGTCGCAATCGGCCTCACGCAGCACGGCATTGGTGAAAGTCACCTCGTCCATGTCCTGTCGGGGGGCGGCGTAATAGGAAACGTTTTCCACCGCCAGACGCCGACCAAGGATGTCCTGAGCCTGACGAATCCGCGCGGCGACGTGGTGCACCGCTTCTTCAGTAAACGGCAGCGGCAACAGGTCGTACAGGTGGCCGTCATCGCTGCAATAGCTCAAATGCTCGCTGTACAGCGGCACGTTGTAGTGATCGAGAAAACCCCGGACTTCCTGCAAGAACCCGACGTCCAGCGGCGACGGTCCGCCCAGGGACAGGGACAGGCCGTGACAGGACAACGGATAACGCTCGGCCAGTGCCCGCAACGCCGCACCATGGGCGCCGCCGATGCCGATCCAGTTTTCCGGCGCGACTTCCAGAAAGTCGAAATCGCCTGTCGGTGCAGCCTGGAGGTCTTTGAGTAAACCGCGACGCAGGCCAAGCCCTGCGCTGGCCTTGGCTACAGGGGGAATGGATGTCTGCATGATATCGATCTCAAACGGTGTCTGGGGTGCGAGCACCGTATGGATGCTCGCCGTCAGACACAGTTAATCGAAGGGGTGTATCGGGCCTGTGTTCACTTGTGCCGGAAAATGCCAGCGTCTGTATCGCCGGCAAGTCCATACACACTGTGGTACAAACCCGCCATTGGCTGTCAGGCCAGATCGTATTTCTCACGCACCAGATGGCCGATGCCCATGCGATCGAGCACCGCCATCGGGCACAGGAACGTCACGCGCACGGTGCCCGGCAGGCGACTGATGTCGATCGAGCCGGTGATAGTGGCGCGGTTGAGGACTTCGTCATAAGGCAGGCCGGTGACGGAAGCGGCGCGTTGCAGGCCGTTTTCCACCGCCAGATTGAGGTTCTCGCCGCTGCCGATGAAGGTGATCGGCCCGCTCTGTTCGATCTCGTGCTGGCCCCAACGCTCGCCCAGTTCACGGACTTTTGCCCTTTGTCCGGCGCTCATTGGCCGCGCCATCGGCGGCAAGTCATCCAGGTTTTGCAACAGGATCGGCCCCTCCAGGGTCAGGTTCTTCACCACTTCCACCACCACTTCGGTTTCCCCGGAGCAATCGGTGGCGTGTCCGGCGATTTCGCCGTTGCCCTGCTGGGCATGCATGTCACCCATGTACACCCCGGCACCGGGAACTTTCACCGGGCAAATCAGTACGCAGCCTTCGCGGATCGAGTTGGTGTCCATGTGGCCGTCGGTTTTCGCCGCGTGCAGTTCTTCGCGGGTCATGCCGAAACGGTGCGGCGCATTGATCAGGTACTGGCCGAAGTCGGCGCAGTTGTGGGAGTCGGGCAAGTCCCGGGATGGCAGGGTACCGATGTTGCCGAGAAACGGCCGCATGTGAGCCGCAACGCCGGGGATGTCGGCACGGGCCAGGGACAGGATCGAATGCTGGGCAGCGAACTCCGGCAGTGCCGACATTTCCGAAGCGTTACCCGCCAGACGATTGGCGATGTCCTGATTGACCGTCAGACTGACCTGGTTCTGCGCATCGAACACGATCACATAACCGTGGCTGAAACGAAACGCGCTGACCTCGGCACCACAGTGGTTGCAGCGAATGGCCTCGGCGCCGATGCCTTCGACATGGCTGGCGGGATGATCGGTGCCACAGGTGGAGCAGAATTTCGAGACGAACGGATCGCCGTTGTACCGCCCCTCGACAAATTTCATGACCCCGGACGAAGTCGCCAGCGACGTCACGCGCATGCTTTTGATCTTGATGGCCACCGCATCACCGATTTGCGCCCCGGCGATCGCCACCGGTTGCGTCACTTCATGCCCGCCCTCGAAGGCTGGCGTGATCATTGGCCCCCAACAGCCCGGTGGTGTACCGGTGATCAGCGTGCCGCCGTCGGCCAATGGCCCGAGCATCGGCTGGCTTGGGCCGATGATGCCATTGGTGTAGTGATCGACCCGCAGGCGATCCACGGGTGTGACGTTGGGATCGGGTTGAGACACAAGCGTTGTCATGGAAATCCCCTTGACCGCATCAGGCGCGGAACAGAGTCAGGAGCGTACGACCGTCGGTTGCGACGGCCAGGGAAAGAGTTTTGGCCGCCACGCAATAGCGGCGCCAAAACGGCCTTCACAGTTCATCGCAGGTTTGTATCGGGTCTGTGTTCGGCTGGTGCCTGAAGTTGCGCGGGACTGTATCGAAAGGCGGGTGAGATACAGTGAGATACATCCCCCCTACAGAGTCATGTGCCCGCAGGGAAAACGTCGCTTTCGTCGCGCCAGACCGCGCAGTACAAGGCCCGAACTAAACTGTATGCACACAGGACCCGCTTGGTGCCCTGCACATTCCCACGACCACCGCCCAGCGGCGAGCGCCTCGCCAGATAATGCCCCTGGACCGTGATCCCGTTGAAGGAGCACACGTGATGGACGAGGCCAGACTCAACGATTTCATGGGCAAACTGGTGAACGACATGGGCGGCGCGGCGATGCTCGCCAACGTCATCCTCGGCGAAGAGCTCGGCCTGTACCGGGCGATGGCCGACAGTCAGCCAATCACCCCCGAAACCCTTGCCGCGAAAACCGGCTGCAACACCCGCCTGCTGCGCGAATGGCTCAGCGCCCATGCCGCCTCCGGCTACATGGAACACCACGACGGCCAGTTCCGCCTGCCCGAAGAGCAAGCCATGGCCTTGGCCATCGAAGACTCACCGGTCTATATCGCCGGGGGCATCGGTGTCGTCGCGTCGTTTTTCCACGACAAGGACAAGCTGGTCAACGCCATGCGCGGCAACGGCGCCCTGCCTTGGGGAGAACACCATCCGTGCATGTTCAGCGGAACCGAACGCTTCTTCCGCCCAGGTTACAAAGCCCATTTGGTCGCCGAATGGTTGCCGGCCCTCGACGGCGTGGTGGCCAAACTGGAAGCCGGGGCCAAAGTGGCGGACATCGGCTGCGGCCATGGCGCCTCGACGGTGATCATGGCCCAGGCGTTTGCGGATTCGCGATTCGTCGGCTTCGACTACCACGCGCCCTCCATTACCGTCGCCACCCAAAGGGCCGAAGAAGGCGGTGTGTCCGGTCGGGCCCGATTCTTCCAGGGCACGGCCAAAAGCTACCCCGGCAACGACTACGACCTGATCTGCTACTTCGACTGCCTGCACGACATGGGCGACCCGGTGGGCGCGGCCAGACATGCTTATGAATCGCTGAAAGACGACGGCACGGTGCTGCTGGTCGAGCCCTACGCCAACGACTTGCTCGACGACAACGTCAACCCGGTCGGACGCCTGTTCTACGCCGCCTCGACGTTTATTTGCACGCCGAACTCGCTGTCCCAGGAAGTCGGCCTCGGCCTCGGCGCCCAGGCCGGCGAAGCGCGGTTGCGCAAAGTGTTTACAGAGGCTGGTTTCACGCGCTTTCGCCGGGCCACCGAAACGCCGTTCAACCTGATTCTGGAGGCGCGTAAATAAACACCCCCGCCATCTCTGTAGGTGTAGGAGCGAGCTTGCTCGCGATAAACGCGATCACGCCGCGGGGTGTCAGGATTAAAGTGTTATCGTTGACGACCATCGCGAGCGAGCTCGCTCCTACAGGCCTGCACAACATGTTCGACAACCTGATCCACGAACAGCTCTATCGCCTCCACCGGCTCATGGCCGACGCGCCGTTCGCGGTCCTGACCGGGGCTGGCATCAGCACGCCCTCGGGCATCCCGGATTATCGCGACAACCAGGGCGTGCGCCGTGGCCGGCAGCCGATGATGTACCAGGAGTTTCTCTCTGCAGCGCAATCCCGGCGACGCTATTGGGCGCGGGCGATGCTCGGCTGGCCACGGGTGCGTCAGGCGCAGCCGAACGTGGCCCACGACACACTGGCCAGTCTGCAAGGCACGCGCCAGATCAGCGGGTTGATCACCCAGAACGTCGACACCCTGCACGACCAGGCCGGCAGCCATGACGTGATCGAACTCCACGGCAGTTTGCACCGGGTGTTGTGCCTGGATTGCGGCCGGCGCAGCGAGCGCGATTCGATCCAGCGCTTGATGGAAACACAGAACCCGTACCTGGCCGGCGTCGACGCAGTACAGGCGCCGGACGGCGACACCTTGCTCGACCCGGCTTTCGAGGCACGCTTCCAGGTCCCGCACTGCCCGCATTGCGCCGGGGAACGGATGAAGCCGGATGTAGTGTTTTTTGGCGAAAACGTCGCACAGGCCACGGCGGCCAGGGCGATGGCCACCGTCGAGCAGGCTGCCGGGCTGTTGGTGGTCGGCTCGTCGTTGATGGCCTATTCGGCGTTTCGCTTGTGCCGGGCGGTGGTGGATCAGGGCAAGCCGTTGATTGCGATCAACCTGGGCAAGACCCGGGCAGACGAGATGCTGGATGTGAAGATCGAGGGGTCGTGCGAGCAGCTTTTACCGCTGCTGGCCGAACGACTCAACAACTGACAAGACCCGCTCCCACAGGGGCATTTTGATTTGTTCATGTAAGTTGGTGACTGAAATTTTCCGCTTTCAGCACATCAAACATCGCCTGCGCCGCCGCCGACAGCTCTCCCCCCGGCAATGTCAGCACCCCAAGTGCCCGCTCCACTACCGGGTCACGCAACGTGATGCAACGCGCGCCCAGCTCACGCATTTGCCCGGCACACAAGGCCGGCACCGCGCTTACGCCCAGGCCACTGGCGACCATGCGCCCGACCGTCGCCAGTTGATGGCTTTCAAACTCCACCGGCAGCTTCATGCCGCGGGCCTGCAAGTGCTCTTCCAACATTACCCGCACGGTGGAAGGTCGCTGCAAGGTAATGAACGGCTCCTTGAGCAGGGTCTGCCAATCGATGTCATCCAGCCCGGCCAGCGCCGAATCCAGGGGCACCACCGCGACGAAACGGTCGATGTACAACGGCGTGAATTGCAGCGACGAACTCTGCGTCGGCTCGAACGCCACCCCCAGTTCCACCTGCCGATCCCGGACCATTTCCAGCACCTGCTCGTTGATCACATCGTTGACCGTGACGTTGACGTTCGGATAGCGGGCGCGGAATGTCTTGAGGATCGGCGGCAGCAGATTGCCGGCGAACGATGGCATGGCCGCCAGGGTCACGCGGCCGCGTTGCAGGGTGAAGCGCTGGCGCATCTCGTCCTCGGCATTGTCCCAGTCAGCAATCAGCCGGCGCGCCAACGGCAGCAGGGATTCGCCTTCGGCGGTCAGCGCGACGTTACGGGTGTTGCGGGTGAACAGCCGCCCGCCCAGGCCCTCCTCCAGCGCCTTGATGGTCAGGCTCAGGGCCGACTGCGACAGGTGCAGGCGCTCGCAGGCCACGGCGAAACTCAGGCTCTGGGCCACGGCCAGGAAGGCGCGGATCTGCTTGATGGTCATCTCGCTACGCTCAAGTTGTAAGCTGCTAGCTTCAAGCTGCAAGTTTAGAGCAGCGGTTTGTTGAGTTTTATCTATCAATCAACCTTAAAAATCAACTTAACAAATGAATCAAGCAGCGCGACACTCAACTCCATTCGGCTAGCCAGCCGCCCACAAAGAATAAAAGAGGTGCATATGGCAGGTTTCGACAAGCGCGTGAGTTCCTATGAGGAAGCTCTGGCAGGTCTTGAAGACGGCATGACCGTGATCGCCGGCGGCTTCGGCCTGTGCGGGATTCCGGAGAACCTGATCAACGAGATCAAGCGCAAGGGCACTCGCGACCTCACGGTAGTTTCCAACAACTGCGGCGTCGACGGTTTCGGCCTGGGCGTACTGCTGACCGACCGCCAGATCAGCAAGGTGGTGGCCTCCTACGTCGGCGAAAACAAGCTGTTCGAAGAGCAACTGCTCAAGGGCGAAATCGAAGTCATCCTGACCCCGCAAGGCACCCTCGCGGAAAAAATGCGCGCAGGCGGCGCCGGCATTCCGGCCTTCTTCACCGCCACCGGCGTCGGCACTCCGGTCGCAGAAGGCAAGGAAGTCCGCGAATTCCATGGCCGCAAGTACCTGATGGAAGAGTCCATCACCGGCGACTTCGCCATCGTCAAAGGCTGGAAAGCCGACCATTTCGGTAACGTGATCTATCGCCACACCGCGCAGAACTTCAATCCGCTGGCCGCCACCGCCGGCAAGATCACCGTGGTCGAAGTCGAAGAAATCGTCGAACCCGGCGAGCTGGACCCGGCGCAGATCCACACCCCTGGCATCTACGTCGACCGGATCATCTGCGGCACGTTCGAGAAGCGCATCGAACAGCGCACCGTGCGTAAGTGATCCCCTGCCCCCGGACCGAATGAAGGAATAACAACAATGGCACTTTCCCGCGAACAAATGGCTCAACGCGTCGCCCGCGAAATGCAGGACGGCTTCTACGTGAACCTGGGCATCGGCATTCCGACCCTGGTCGCCAACTACATCCCCGAAGGCATGGAAGTCATGCTGCAGTCGGAAAACGGCCTGCTGGGCATGGGTCCCTTTCCTACTGAAGAAACCATCGATGCCGACATGATCAACGCCGGCAAACAAACCGTGACCGCACGTATCGGTGCTTCGATTTTTTCCTCGGCCGAGTCCTTCGCGATGATCCGCGGCGGTCATGTCGACCTGACCGTGCTGGGCGCCTTTGAAGTGGACGTGCAAGGCAACATCGCCTCGTGGATGATCCCCGGCAAACTGGTCAAGGGCATGGGCGGCGCGATGGACCTGGTGGCCGGCGCAGACAACATCATCGTCATCATGACCCATGCGTCCAAGGACGGTGAATCCAAGCTGCTGTCCCAATGCAGCCTGCCGCTGACCGGCGCCGGGTGCATCAAGCGCGTGCTGACTGACCTGGCTTACCTGGAAATCGAAAACGGTGCGTTCATCCTGAAAGAACGTGCGCCGGGTGTCAGCGTCGAAGAGATCGTCGCCAAGACTGCCGGTAAACTGATCGTGCCGGACCATGTACCGGAAATGCAGTTCGCTGCCCAGTGAGGAATCATTCCATGCAAGAAGTCGTCATTGTTGCCGCCACGCGCACCGCGATCGGCAGCT
Source organism: Pseudomonas sp. WT-JTC (assembly GCF_056711565.1). Lineage (NCBI taxonomy): Bacteria > Pseudomonadati > Pseudomonadota > Gammaproteobacteria > Pseudomonadales > Pseudomonadaceae > Pseudomonas > Pseudomonas sp. WT-JTC. The sequence continues at coordinate 2,516,648 of NZ_CM160042.1, read as the reverse complement.
TCCAGGGTTCCCTGGCCAATGTCTCCGCCGTCGAACTGGGTGCCGCGGTAATCCGCCAGCTGCTGGCCCAGACCGGCCTGGACCCGGCGCAAGTCGATGAAGTGATCATGGGCCAGGTGCTGACCGCCGGCGCCGGGCAGAACCCTGCGCGCCAGGCAGCCATCAAGGCCGGCCTGCCCTTCGCCGTACCGGCCATGACCTTGAACAAGGTCTGCGGCTCGGGCCTCAAGGCCCTGCACCTGGGCGCCCAGGCGATTCGCTGCGGCGATGCCGAGGTGATCATCGCCGGTGGCCAGGAAAACATGAGCCTGGCCAACTACGTCATGCCAGGTGCCCGCACCGGCCTGCGCATGGGCCACGCGCAAATCGTCGACACCATGATCAGCGATGGCCTGTGGGATGCGTTCAACGACTACCACATGGGCATCACCGCCGAGAACCTGGCCGAGAAATACAGCCTGAGCCGCGAGCAGCAGGACGCGTTCGCCGCCGCCTCGCAGCAGAAAGCCGTGGCCGCCATCGAAGCCGGGCGTTTCGTTGACGAAATCACACCGATCCTGATCCCGCAGCGCAAGGGCGATCCACTGTCCTTCGCCACCGACGAGCAGCCACGGACCGGCACTACCGCCGACTCCCTGGGCAAGCTCAAGCCGGCCTTCAAGAAGGATGGTTCGGTGACAGCCGGCAACGCTTCGTCACTGAACGACGGTGCCGCTGCGGTGATCCTGATGAGCGCCGACAAAGCCAAGGCCCTCGGCCTGCCGGTACTGGCGAAAATCGCTGCCTACGCCAACGCGGGTGTCGATCCGGCAATCATGGGCATCGGCCCGGTATCGGCCACTCGCCGCTGCCTGGACAAGGCAGGCTGGTCCATCGACCAGCTTGAGCTGGTTGAAGCCAACGAAGCCTTCGCCGCACAATCCCTGGCCGTGGCCAAGGACCTGGAGTGGGACTTGAACAAGGTCAACGTCAACGGCGGCGCCATCGCCTTGGGTCACCCGATCGGTGCCTCGGGTTGCCGTGTGCTGGTGACGCTGCTGCATGAAATGCTCAAGCGTGACGCCAAAAAAGGCCTCGCCACCCTGTGTATCGGTGGTGGTCAGGGCGTGGCGCTGGCGCTCGAGCGGGCGTAAGCCAACAGCGTTCAACAGACGGCACGGGGACCCACGAAGAACCGTCGCCGCCTGGAAAAACACCCGGTGTGACGCAAGTTGCACCGGGTTCTTTTTTGCCCGCGTGTTTATCAGAGGTCACAAATCCCCTGTGGGAGCGGGCTTGCCCGCGAAGGGGCCAGATCCGTCACCCCAAAAATCGCAGAATCAACAGGCTCAGGGCACCACACCCAGCAACTGCTGGCGCAGCTCGGGGTTGTTGGTTCGCGGATCGAGCCAGATGGCAAAAAATGCCTGGGCGAATTGCAGGTCCGTCACTTCACGCAACAACTGCTGGCCGAGGAAAAACCGCGCGCCCTGCCCTGGCAGATAGACACAGGTCAGCCGCGTGCCAGCCTGCACATCGACGAACGACTGTTGCATCTGCGCCTGCCAGGACGCCAGTTGCCCGGCACTGATCGCGGTACCGGCGAGCCGCTTGATTTCCCTGACACTGGCGCTTACCAGGTCATCACGGGAAATGCTGCGCTGGTAGATCAACTCCAGGGCAAACGGCTGATCGTTCGCCAAGGGCCGCGACGTACTCCAGAGCCGCGCGCTGTAGACATCGAAGCCGTACTTGCGAAACTCGCCACTGCCGAGGACTTGCGCGCCGGGCAGCGATTCCTGCCAATTGGCCAGGGCCTGACAGCTCAGCAAAACAAGTAGCCACAGGCCATGGCGCAGCAGCGATCGTTGATGGTTCATGGCGGGTTGGCCTCTTTGTGGATGCCCGGATAAGTCGTAGGCGCAAAAGACCCTTCCGTACAAATTTCGAACGAGCCTTATTTTTGTATACAAAACTCGCACACACATAAAGCAATCTACCCGACGCAATGTTACCGTTGCCACCTCACACAGGTCGGAGACGTGCGCGTGTTGATTCTCAAACTGCTGGTGATCCCAGGCTTCCTGCTGCTGATTTCCCTGGCTGGCAAACGCTGGGGGCCGAGCGTGGCCGGCTGGTTATCGGGGTTGCCGGTGGTAGTCGGGCCGATTCTGTTGTTCCTCGCCCTTGAACAAGGCCAGGCGTTCGCTGCGCAATCGGCCACCGCTGCGCTGTCGGCCATGTTCGCGATGATTGCGTTTTGCGTGACCTACGCCCAGGTCGCACAACGGGCCGGATGGCCGCTGGCGTTGATGGTCTCACTGTCGGTCTGGGCGGTGGTGGCAATTGTGCTGTCGCTGATCCCGACATCCCTGGTGTTTTCGGTGTGCGCCGCCGCCAGCGCGCTGCTCGCCGCACCCTACCTGTTCCCAACCGTGCAACCGGTGCCCAGTGGTCCTGTGCCGAAATCCGACAAGCTCCTGCTGCGCATGGTGGCCGGTGCATTGCTCACGCTGGTCGTGACGCTGCTGGCCAGCACCGTCGGCGACCGCTGGAGCGGCTTGCTGGCGGTGTTCCCGGTATTGGGCAGCGTCATGGCGGTGTTCTCCCAGCAAACCCGTGGCCCGGCCTTTACCGCCGCATTGCTGCGCGCCACCGCCACCGGCATGTACTCGTTCGCCGCCTTCTGCCTGGTGTTGGCGCTGGCGTTGCCGACGATGGGAATGAACGCTTTTGTCCTGGGCATCGCCGTGTCGGTGGCCATGCTGGGTGTGACCAAACGCTTGCTGGCACGGCCCGTGGGCCCGACGACGGACACTGAAGGAACCGTCAAAGCACCGAAACCCGTTCGATAGTTTTGCACGACCAGAACAATAACCCTGCACGTCAATCGAACGGGTTTGCTTCAACATCAGCCTCAGTTCCAACCCCTACCCGACTGAGGCCTGCACCATGAAATTCTTTTTCCACCCTTCGCCGAACCCGATGAAAGTTGCCCTGCTGCTCGAAGAGCTGCAAACGCCTTACGAATTGATCGGCGTCGACACCTTCAAGGGCGAGCAACACCAACCGGCCTTTCTGGCGATCAACCCGAACGCCAAGGTACCCGCACTGGTTGATGGCGATGCCAGCGTGTTCGACTCCCAGGCGATCCTGCTGCACCTGGCGCAGAAACATCAGCGCTTCCTGCCCACGTCCATTGCCGGCCAGGCCGAAATGCTCTCGTGGCTGATGTTCATCGGCACCGGCCTGTCGCCGTTCTCCGGCCAGGCGGTGCACTTCCTGCACCACGCACCGGAAGATCTGCCTTACGCGAAAAACCGCTATTTGAAGGAAGTCGAACGCCACTACCGCATCCTCGACGAGCGCCTGGCCCGGCTTCAGTACCTGGCTGGCGACACCTACAGCATCGCCGACATGGCCCTGTGGGGCTGGGCCAACTACGCGCCCTACATCCTCGGCGAGAGCGGTCTGGCGGCGTACCCGAACGTCAAGCGCCTGTACGATGAAATCAGCGCCCGCCCGGCCGCCCTGCGCGCCCACGGCCTGAAAGAGAAACTGGTGCTCAAGGCCGAATTCGACGAAGAAACCCGTCGCAACCTGTTCCCGCAAAACCAGGTGTAAGCACAAAGCGACCGCTCGTTAGCGCACACTGGAATGCAGCACAACCTCCGTGGGATGATCGCGCCCCACCGCGCGCCCATCCCTGGAGATTCCGATGTCATTGTTGAGTAAAAAAGCCCTTGTCCTGCTACTGGCCGCGGCTACCGGCCTGGGGGCTTTGAATGCGCAGGCCGCCAAGGCCACTTCCAGCGATAACGCGCCCGCCCAACAAGTCTCGATGCTCGGCGGCAAGTTCACGTTCAACCTGCCCAAGGGTTTCATCGCCAACCCGCTGCCCGCCAACCCGGGCGGTGCGACGGGCACCCTGTACAGCAACGCGACGACCAAGACCGTGGTCATAGCCGCGGAAAACAACCTGCCCGATGGCATCAGTGTCAAAGACAACGACGGCCAGTTCCTCGACAGCACCGTGGCCGACTTCGATTCGGCGCAACACACATCCCTGCCCGACTACAACAAACTGAGCGAGAAGTCCCTGACCCGGAAAAGCGGATTGGGCCTGCGCCAGGTCGACGGCACCGCCACACAGGGCGGCGGCATGACCCTTACCACCACGCTGATGGCGGCATCCGGCACCCGCATGACGGTAATCCAGGTGATCTCCCGTCCCGGCGACATGGCGGCCCACGAAACCCTGATCAAACAGATCGTCAGCGGAAAATGAGGCTCAGGGGTTCAAGCGCTGCAACCAGGCGCTCAAGTCCTGTATCTCCTCGGCGCTGATGTTATGGCCGACACCGGGGTAGCCGTGAAACTCGGGTTCGAGTGACACGCTCTGCAACAGGCTGTTGGCTTCCGTGCCGTCGCTGTAGGGAAGGCGTTTGTCCTGCTCGCCATGACCGATGAAAATCGCCAGCGACTGGCGTTTTTCATCCGGTGTGAGCTCGGCCTTGAGCACCGGCAGAACCCGCCCGCTCAACGCAGCGATCCCGCCAAGCGCCTCGGGATGCCGCAGGCCCACTTCGTAGGACATGATCGCGCCCTGGCTGAAGCCGACCAGGAACACCTTCTCGGGTTCGGTGTGATATTTCTTCGTGGCCTGTGCGACAAAATCCAGCAGCACCTGGCCACTGGACTTCAGATCATCGGTCTCACCGTTGTAGGCCCCTTCGCCCTTCTTGCGAAACCACTGATAGCTGCCCGCCTCCATCACCAAAGGTGCCCGCACCGACAGGTAGGTGTAGGACGCAGGCAAGTCATCCTTGATGCCGAACAGATCCTGCTCGTTACTGCCGTAACCGTGGAGGAAAATCACCAGGGGTTGATGGTTCGAATCGGCATTGGCCTGCTCCAGGTACTTGAGCGGCAAGTCGGTTTGCAGCGGGGTTTGGGCGTGAACGACAGTGGATGCCAACAGCGTGAGCAGCGCGAGAATCTTCAACATGGGTCTTCCTTCACGGAATGCAGGATTCGGGGAAGAGCCTAACACTGAGAATCAGACAGGAACATCTCGGGTGTGTCTGATGCCGCCTTCGCGAGCAAGCCCGCTCCCACACTGGATCGTCGTTGCACACCTATTCTGTGTTCACTGAAGATCCAGTGTGGGAGCGGGCTTGCTCGCGAAGAGGCCCGAACAGTCGGCAAAAATTCCCGGATCAGTCGTTGATCAACTTCCCCACCCGAATCGGCTCGCGCCCGGCGACTTTCGCCTGCCAGGTGCCGGGCTGGGTGTAGCGCCCACGGTCGATGGCAAACAGCACACCGCTGGTACCGGCCTGCACGGTGGTGACCTTGTCGTTCAACGGATCGACCACCTCGAACAGCGCATCGCCCTTCTCCACCCATTCCCCGGCTTCACGCAAGAAACTGACCACGCCGTGGTGCGGTGCGAACAGGTATTGGGTGCCTTCGAACGGCATGCCTTCACAGCATTCGTCCGGTGCCGCCGGCCAGCTGCCGGAGATGAAGCCCTGCTCGGCGAGGAACCCGAGAATGGCCTCGCAATTGGCCTGGGCCTGGTCGACGCGGGTATCACCCATGCTGCCCAGCTCCAGCGTGGTCGCCAGGTTCGCCGGTGGAATCGCCGCCGCCGGGAACGCCCTGGCCAGACGCAACCATGGCGAAGAACAGGACTCATCGAACGAGCTGCCGCCGGAGTCTTCGCACAACAACGCCACGCCAGCCTTCAAGCGCGCCGCCAGGGATTGCCATTGTGGCCAGTGCTGCGGCAAGGCGTAGAGGTGAATCGCAGCAATGAAATCGCAATGCAGGTCGAGGGTGATGTCGGCGTCGCAGGCATGGCGCAGCAACAGGCGGTGCATCGCTTCGAGCTGCGATGTCGCTGCCGGCAAGTCGCCGAGGACCTGGCCCATGGTCTGGCGAATCAGCGCGATGTTGGCCTGGGCATCGTTGCCGAGGCGATCACCGATCAACTCGGCCACCGGCACACTGAGCTCAACGAACGAGCGGTTGAAGTTCTTGCCGCTGCCCAGCTCGAAACGCCCCATGTGGCTGCCTTGCAGGTGCTGATCGAGGCCAATGGGATTGGCCACCGGCACCAGTTCGATCACACCGTTCAATTGTCCCTGTCGTTCAAGTTCGGCCAGGCGTTTCTTCAACTCCCAGGCCGTGCGCATGCCCGGCAGTTCGTCAGCGTGCAGGCTGGCCTGGATGTACACCTTGCGCGGGCCCGCGCCATAACGGAACACGCTGAGGGTGCGCTCTGTGCCCAGGTGGCTCCAGGGAAGCTGGTGGTCGATGCGTTGCATAGGGGGAACTCCTGATGTCAGAACGGCGAGATCACCTGTGGGAGCGGGCTTGCTCGCGAAGGCGTCGGTACATTCAACATCGATGTTGCCTGACACGACGCCTTCGCGAGCAAGCCCGCTCCCACAGGTTTCTCGTTTCAATAGAAAGAAAGCACAAAAAAAATGGCAACCGCACCAACGGTTGCCATTTTTTCAACCCGCTCGCTTACTCGCCGTAAACGTCAAACTTGAAGTACTTGTCCTGCACTTGCTTGTACTTGCCGTTGGCGCGGATGTCGGTGATGGCTTTGTTGAATTGCTCGGCCAGGGCGGTATCGCCCTTGCGCACGGCAATGCCGGCGCCGCCACCGAAGTATTTCGGATCGTTGTACTCAGGGCCGACGAAGGCAAAACCTTTACCGGCGTCGGTTTTCAGGAAACCGTCGTCCAGGTTGACCGAGTCGGCCAGCAGCGCGTCAATGCGGCCGGAGACCATGTCCAGGTTGGCTTCCTGCTGGGAGCCGTAGCGCACCAGGTCGATGCCGGCGGGTACCAGCACTTCCGTGGCGAAGCGGTCGTGGGTACTGGCGCGCAGCACACCGACTTTCTTGCCCTTGAGTTCGGTCAGCGGGTCCTTGATGCTGGAACCTTCCTTCATCACGAAGCGTGCCGGGGTGTGGTAGTACTTGATGGTGAAATCGACGTTCTTCTTGCGGTCGTCAGTGATGGTCATGGACGACAGGATGGCGTCGATTTTCTTGACCTTGAGCGCAGGGATCAGTCCGTCGAACTCTTGCTCGACCCAGGTGCACTTCACTTTCATCTGCTCGCACAGGGCGTCGCCGATGTCCACGTCGAAACCGGTGAGTTTGCCGTCAGGGGTTTTCATCGAGAATGGCGGGTAGCCGGCTTCGATACCGATGCGGATCGGCTTTGCGTCTTCAGCCACGGCGGTCAGGGACAACATCGACAGTGCCAGGGCACCGAACATCACTAGCTTCTTCATTTATAACTCCTGTGCGCGGAGGCTTTTATTGGCAGCTTCGATTGGCAGCGTTCGGTCATCGCTTTGTGGGCGGGAACCGAAGTGGCCGGCAGTCTAGAGCGGCTACAGGAGGGTAAATTACGCCGAGGCGACAAATATTTACAGAAAAGTGGCACCAAGACGGAGGTATTGAGGTTAAGCCTCAATGACAGTGAAATGTCTGTCAGACATATCGCGTTTTCAGCCCGGACCCTGAGGTTTTTCGGCCTATTCCAATGAAATGAACCGACTGGCGATACCCGATGTTTTACGGCACATTGAGCCCCCTTGCGTCCCATCGAGAATAGCGCGATGCCCACGTTGAACCTGATCCAGCACCACCCCGCCGAAGGTCCGGGTGCCATTGCCTTTTGGGCCGAGTCCCGGGGGCTGACGCTGAAGGTGTTTCGCGCCGACCTCGGTGAGTTGCCGGCCGTCAGCGCCGATCCGGTGATCCTGTTGGGCGGGCCTTACGAATCCAATGCCGGTCCGGCCTGGCTGGAGGCCGAACGGCAATGGCTCAAAGGCAGTCTGGATCTGGGTGGGGCCGTGTTCGCCATATGCCTGGGGGCTCAGTTGCTGGCATTGAGTCTGGGCGGCAATGTACGGCGGATGGAGCACAGCGAAACCGGATGGACCACGGTGAGATTTATCGATGGGCAAACGCTGAAGGTACTGGAGTGGCACGAAGACGCCATCAACCTGCCGCCTGCCGCGCAACTGCTGGCCAGCAGCGCGCAATGCGTACAGCAGATGTACCGCGCCGGGCCGACGCGGCTGGGGTTGCAGTTTCATCCAGAGTGGAACGCCGAGTCGGTGGCCATGCTCAATGCGCATTTTGGCGATGAGTCACCATTGCCCCGAGGGCCGCAGGACGATGCTGCCTACGCCGACGTGTTGGCTTGGTTGCAGGCAACACTGGATGAGTGGTGGGCAGCCTCCAAGCCACACTGAGGTGATTGGGTATCAGCATTCGCAACCGATCGCGGCATTCGCCGGCCGCGGCACCTCGACGCTCAACTCAAACCCCTCATCCAGCCATCCGGTCACGCCGCCGATCATCTCCTTGACCGGATAACCCAGGGCCGCCAGTTTCACTGCTGCCTTGTTGGCACCGTTGCAATGAGGCCCGGCGCAATAGACCACAAACAGGCTGTTTTTCGGATAAGCCGCCAAGCCTTCGGCGCTCAGCAAGCGCCCGGGAATGTTGATCGCTCCCGGCACATGTCCGCGTTCGAACGCCAGTGGGCCACGAACATCCACCAGAACGAAATCGACTTCACCGCCCTGCTGGCTGGCGTGGACGTCGGAACAATCGGTTTCGAACGTCAGACGGTTGCTGAAGTGCATCAGGGCGATGGCCGATGGGGCGGCGGGAATTTCGCGAACCAGGCTGGTCATGGGCTGTACTCCAAAGTAGCGGTGGGTGTGGGAAGACTTTATCCGTCCGTCACTTGCGGCTACAGTGGCGCACAAGACACTCACCGGGAACTTTCCGCCAAATGCACCCTACCCCTGGAATGGTGGCGATTCTGGTCTACGACGGCCTCTGCACGTTCGAGTTCGGCATTGCCGTGGAGATCTTCGGCCTGCCCCGACCTGAATTCGATTTTCCGTGGTACGAGCATCGTATCGTCGCTGTCGATCAGGGCCCGATGCGTGCCATGGGTGGCATCCAGGTACTGGCCGATGGCGGCATGGAATTGCTCGCCGATGCCCGCACCATCATCATTCCCGGCTGGCGCGACCGTAGCGCCGCGGTGCCTGCGCAGTTGATCGCCGCCCTGCGCCAGGCCCATGCGCGGGGGGCGCGGTTGCTGTCGATCTGCTCCGGTGTTTTCGTCCTCGCCGCCACCGGGTTGCTCGACGGGCGCGGCGCGACCACGCACTGGCGCTACACCTCGGAACTGGCCGAGCGGTTTCCCGGCATCCTGGTGGACCCGGACGTGCTGTATGTCGATTCCGGCCAATTGATCACTTCCGCCGGCAGCGCGGCGGGCATCGATGCCTGCCTGCATCTGGTGGCACGGGATTTCGGCACGCAGGTGGCCAATTCCGTGGCCCGGCGCCTGGTCATGTCGCCGCAACGCAGCGGTGGCCAGGCACAATTCATTCCGACGCCTGTCAGCCCCACACCGCGCAGCGATCTTTCCCGCGTCATGCAATGGGCACGTGAGCGTTTGCACGAACCGCTGGAGGTGCGCGACCTGGCCAGCGAAGCTGCAATGAGCGAACGCACGTTCCTGCGCCGCTTCAGCGAAGCCAGTGGGCAGTCGCCGAAAACCTGGTTGCAGCATGAACGTTTGGGCCGAGCCCGCGAACTGCTGGAAAGCAGCGACCAGAACACCGAGCAGATTGCCGAGCGTTGTGGTTATCGCTCGGTGGAAAGCTTCCGGGTGGCGTTTCGCACGGTGGTCGGCGTGCCGCCGTCGGTGTATCGGGAGCGGTTTGGGCGTGGGGGTAATGCTGCTTCTTGAGGTGTTCTCGAGGACCTCTTCGCGAGCAAGCCCGCTCCCACAGGGAAATGCATTTCAAATGTGGGAGCGGGCTTGCTCGCGAAGACGTCGGTCTGGCTACCACAAACCTCAGGGTTTTCGCAGCAGATAGGTATCCATGATCCAGCCATTGGCCAGCCGCGCGGCCTTGCGCACCCGTTCGATTTCATCCGCCACATCCTTGAGCTTGCCACTGATCAGGATTTCATCTGGCGTCCCCAGGTACGCCCCCCAGTAAATCTCGGTGTCCTGATCCACCACCTGACGGTAAGCATCCTGAGCATCGAGCATCACCACCAGGCTGTCGGCATCGCTCACCTGCCCTGCCGCCAGGCGCCGGCCCGTGGTGATTTCAACGGAGCGACCAATCTGGTTGAGCGGCACCTTGTGCTGCGCCGCCAACGCCTGGACGCTGGTAATGCCGGGGACCACCTCGAACTCGAATGCGCTGGCACCTGAAGCCTTGATCGCCTGCAGGATGCGAATGGTGCTGTCGTACAACGCCGGGTCGCCCCACACCAGAAAACCACCACACTGGCCGTCGGACACTTCTTCATTGATCAGCCGTTCGAAGGTCTGCTGCCTGGCCAGGTTCAAGTCGTCGACACTGGTCTTGTAGTCCACCTCACCGCGCTCGCGCTCAGGGCTGCGGGCTTCGACAAAACGGTAATCGTGGTCGGTGATGTAGCGTTCGCAGATTTCGCGCCGCAGATCGATGAGTTTGTCCTTGCTCTGGCCCTTGTCCATGAGAAAAAAAACATCGACCCGATTCAGCGCCTTCACCGCTTGCATCGTGATGTAGTCGGGATTGCCGGCACCGATGCCGATGACCAGGAGTTTTTTCATCAAGGCAGCTCCTCGGCATCTGTGCCCGGCAAGCGCAGGCGCCAGCGACCATGAAACCTCAACTCGAGCGCCGACAGGGGCTCGACGTCGATCAGGCTGGACGATCCACCCTGCAACACCTGCGTCAGCGCGGCGCGGATGACAAAGGGATGTGTAATGGCAACGATGTGCCCTGGCGTCGACTGCAACGCTGTCAACCAGGCGCCCACTCGCTCACCCAGTTGCACCAGCGACTCGCCACCGTGGGGTGCTGAAGCGGGATCCCCCAGCCAATGCTGGAGCGCCTCCGGGTCGTTTTTTTGCAGGTCGCCGATGCGCTCACCGCCCCAGCGCCCGAAATCGCAGTCCTTCAACGCATCGACAATCTGCGGCGCACTGCCGAACAGTTCAGCGGTTTGCCGGGTGCGCAATTCCGGGCCGCAGACAAGACGCGCGGCGCCCTTGAACTGATTGCAACGGGAAAGCCTGAACGCGTGCCAATCCATCTCCAGAGGCTCGTCCAATGGAAAGCGCGCCAATTTCTGGGCGACGGTTCGAGCGTGACAAATCAGGGTTAAACGGGTTGCCTGCACCGGCAATCACTCCATGGATGGAAAGGAACGACGGCGTCAGGTGAGCGCCATTGCGCAATTGTGCCGCAAGAAAGCACGCCTTGGGGGGGTGTTTAATATTCCTGCATGAAACGGATTCGTTCAGTCAAATCCTGCCAGGTTTTCTGTGATGGCTGACTGCAATAGAGGCAATCACCTACAAGACTTTACGAGATCGCTGTAGTCCCTTGGTATAGGCACTTCGCCGCTTTTTCGGGCACGGCCAGACCCTGCGAAAATTAACTAGACAGGCAGTGCGCGATAATTAAATACTCCTTTCAACGGACTGTTAAAACATGAGCCACACTCATCCAGCAGGAGCCCGGATGCCCTTTCTCGAACCCCCGATCAACGCGCCTGGCCAGGTATCGCATCCGGCCGAAGCGCCCGATCCTTGTTTAACTCGGTCCCTCTCAAGAACATCTGACAAGAATAACAGTGGCGCCTGACTACGTTCAGACGACCACCGATTTGATGTGTGGAAAAACCGACAGTGATAGTCAGGTTCGGCTCAAACCGCCGAATCGTTTGATACAGGAGTGTCTCCATGCTGGTCTTGCGTCCAGTCGAGTTGGCCGACCTGCCCCAGTTGCAGAAGCTGGCTCGTGAAAGCCTCGTAGGCGTCACATCCCTGCCCGACGATAGCGAACGATTACGCGGAAAAATCCTTGATTCCTGTGCCTCGTTCGAGAAGGACATCGAGGGTCATGGCCCGGAAAACTATTTCTTCGTCCTCGAAGACCTGACCACGCAACACCTGGTCGGCTGCTCGGAAATCCTCGCCACGGCCGGGTACAACGAGCCGTTCTACAGCCTGCGCAACCGACACTTCACCAGTGCCTCCAGGGAACTGAACATCGAGCACGGCGTACCGGCCCTGTCGTTGTGTCACGACCTCAGTGGCCACACCTTGTTGCGGGGTTTCCATATCGATGCCGCTCGGGTACGCACCGCACACTCCGAGCTGCTGTCGCGGGCGCGCCTGTTGTTCATCGCCGCCCACGCCCGGCGTTTTTCCGAAACGGTGATCACCGAGATCGTGGGCTACAGCAGTGATGAAGGCCACTCGCCATTTTGGGATGCCGTAGGCAAGCATTTCTTCGACTTGCCCTACGTCGAGGCCGAACGGCTTTGCGGCCTGCAGAGCCGCACGTTTCTCGCCGAACTGATGCCACACTATCCGATTTACGTGCCAATGCTGCCCCAGGCGGCACAGGACTGCATCGGCAGCATCCATCCCGATGGCCAGGAAGCCTTCGATATCCTCGAACGTGAAGATTTCGAAACCAACAGCTACATCGATCTGTTCGATGGAGGCCCCACGCTGTTTGCGCGCACGTCGGGTATTCGTTCCATCGCCCACAGCCAGCGCGGCGTCACGCTGCCTGGGCCGGTGATCGATGCTCGTGGCCGCTTTCTGGTGAGCAACGAATCCTTGAAGGACTATCGGGCCATCGTTGCCGATCTTGATTACATCACCGGGCAACCCGTGACACTGGATGCGGCCATGTGTGAGGCGCTGAAGGTGACCGAGGGCAGCCCGATCAGGCTGATCGCCCTGTGAATACCCGCCAGGGTCAACGCCAACGCCCGAGCACACGCGAACAAGGAACAACCGCATGATTGTCCGTCCGGTCCAGATCACCGACCTGCCCGCCGTGCTCATACTGGTGCGCCAGGCGGCTCCGGGGCTGACCAGCCTGCCGGCCGACGAAGAACGCCTGGCCCATCGGATCCGCTGGGCCCAACGTACTTTCGCCGGGCAGGTCGATCGGGCCGATGCCGATTATCTGTTCGTGCTCGAGGACGACGAGCAGCAAGTGGTGGGCGTCAGCGCCCTGAAAGGTGGGGTCGGCCTGCGCGAGCCCTGGTACAACTACCGGGTCGGACTGACGGTCAGTACTTCACCGGACCTGGGTATCCAGCGCCAGATCCCGACCCTGTTCCTGAGCAATGAATTGACCGGGCAATCGGAAGTCTGCTCGTTGTACCTGCGCCCCGATCAGCGCCAGGGAAGCAACGGTCGCTTGCTGTCGCTCGGGCGTTTGTTGTTTGTGGCCGAATTTACCCAGCTGTTTGGCGACCGGCTCATCGCCGAATTACGCGGAAGTGCCGACGAACGAGGTGGCTCACCGTTTTGGGACAGCCTCGGCCGGCACTTTTTCAAGATGGATTTCAGTCATGCCGACCACTTGTCCGGGCTGGGCAACAAATCGTTCATCGCCGAACTGATGCCACGCCAGCCGCTGTACACCTGCCTGCTCACCGAACAGGCCCAGGCGGTGATCGGCAAGGCCCACCCGAATACCGCGCCGGCCCTGAAAATCCTCAGCGCCGAAGGCTTTGCCCATAAGGGCCACATCGATATCTTCGACGGCGGACCGGTCATTGAAGCCCCGGTTTCCGCGATCCGCACCGTGCGCGACAGCCAACCGCTGTCTCTGGTCATCGGCTCGCCAGACGATAAAGCGCCGATCTGGCTGATTCACAATCGCCGCCTGGAAAACTGTCGCATTACCTGCGCCACGGCCCTACAGGCGGGCAACAGCCTGGTGGTTGATCGCCTGACCGCCAAGCGCTTGCAACTGCAACCCGGTGACTCGGTGCGCGCCGTGCCGTTGCTTGACCAACGGCAACAGACCGTGGCGGCGTGACTCATCAGGTTCATCGTTGCAACGTCAATCTGCCGAACCCGGCAAATTCGTCATCATTCTCCCCCTGCGCGCGTGATAGCCTTTTATTTCTTCGGCGTTGACACTTTTGCTCAAGCCCTTCCATTCCATTGGTGGAACTCATATGTCCAGGCTTTCCCATCAAGATTTGCGCCGCAATTTTCGCCAACTGCTCGCCTCCGACACCTGCTACCACACAGCCTCGGTTTTCGACCCGATGTCGGCCCGTATCGCCGCCGACCTGGGCTTCGAAGTCGGGATCCTCGGTGGTTCGGTTGCCTCGTTGCAAGTGCTGGGCGCCCCTGACTTTGCCCTGATCACCCTCAGCGAGTTCGCAGAACAGGCCACCCGTATCGGCCGCGTCGCCCAGTTGCCGGTGATTGCCGACGCCGACCACGGCTACGGCAACGCGCTCAACGTCATGCGCACCATCGTCGAACTCGAGCGTGCCGGCGTCGCCGCGCTGACCATCGAAGACACCCTGCTGCCCGCGCAGTTCGGCCGCAAATCCACCGACCTGATCACGGTCGCCGAAGGCGTCGGCAAGATCCGTGCGGCACTGGAAGCCCGCTGCGATAAGGAAATGGCGATCATCGCCCGTACCCACGCGGGGATCCTGCCGGTTCAGGAAATCATCAGCCGCACACGCCAATACCAGCGCGCCGGGGCCGACGGCATCTGCATGGTGGGTGTAAAGGACTTCGACCATCTGGAGCAGATCGCCGAGCACCTGAGCGTGCCGCTGATGCTGGTGACCTACGGCAACCCGCTGCTACGCGATGACAAGCGCCTGGCCGAACTGGGTGTGCGCGTAACCATCGACGGCCATGGCGCGTACTTCGCCGCGATCAAGGCGACCTACGACAGCCTGCGCGAGCAACGCCAGATCCTCACCCAGACATCGGACCTGAGCGCGACCGAGCTGACGCACACCTACACGCAACCGGAGGAATACATCCGCTACGCGGAGGAGTTCATGAGCGTGAAGGAATGACGCTTTAAACCGACACGCCGCCTTCGTCGGATCGCCGCCCGGAGCAAGCCCGCTCCCACAGTGGGCTTGCGGTGAGCAGATCATTTGGGTCCACCCGCGATCATTTGTGGGAGCGGGCTTGCTCGCGAAGAGGCCATCACAGCCAACACCCACGCTGCCTGACACACCGCCTTCGCGGGCAAGCCCGCTCCCACAGGTTTTGCGGTGAGCGGTCACGCCGAGTCGAGCAGTTCGCGATAGGGTTTCCCGTCACCGCAACAGATCACCCGGTTACGCCCGGTGGTCTTGGCTTCGTATAGCGCATGATCGGCGTCGTTGAGCCAAAGCGTCGCGTCGCAATGGGCCGGATTGAATGACGCCAGGCCAATGCTCAGGCTGACTTTCAGCGCCGGGCTCTGCTCGTACCCCAAGGTGGCGAAGCGATCACGCAGGGCATCCATGACGGCGGCGGCGCGGTTCAGGGGCAGGTCCGGAAGGATCACGCAGAACTCGTCACCGCCGTAGCGCCCTGCCACATCGGTCGCCCGCAGGTTCTGCTTGAGCATTTTGCTCAATTGGCGCAAGACGATATCGCCGGCAACATGGCCGCAGGTGTCGTTGATGGCCTTGAAATGGTCGATGTCGATCAGGGCAATCGCCCCGCCTTTTTGCTGGTGTTTGCAACGCTGGAACTCGACTTCCAGCTGGTCCTTCCAGGCGCCATGGTTCAGCAGGCCGGTCAGGCTGTCGGTGCGGCTCAGTGCCAGCAGCTCACGTTTTTGACGGCCAAGGGTATGGGCCTGACGAAAGCAGATCCAGCCCAGCGCCAGCGGATACAGGCACAGCAACGGCAAACAGGCATAGAGCTGCACCGGGCTGGTGGCAGGAATGAACGCCGGGGCGAAAATCTGCAGGCCGACACAGATGCCCAGTACTTGCGCGGCCGTCCCGGCCAGCAGGAAGCGCAAGCCGCCGATGGCCACGTTGTTCATGGCCATCATGGAAATGGTGGTCGCGCTGGGCAGTGGATTGAATTGCATCGCGGCAATCCAGAAGCCACCGAGAAAGGCATCGATCAGCAGGTTGCGGTGTTCGGCATGATAGGGCGTCCTGGCCCGGCGCGCCCATTGGTATGCCAGGTGCGGCCAGACCAGGCCATTGAACCACATGAAACCCCAGACCCAAGGCGCTGGATCGAGTGGATACATCGCCGCGCTCACGCACACCAATCCCAGGGCCAACCCCAGGATTCGCGATGTATAGAGCCTCCTGGCTAATGAAACCCCCCTTCCTCCCGTTTTTGCCATAGGGCCTCTGTACCACTCGACGGAATGCGATAACAGCCTGTGCCTCTGCTCTGGAGTCTATCAGGGTGAGATTAAATAGCCATCACCGGCTTGCGGGCTGAATATCGCTGCATCACGCTCGCATAAAAGCAAAAGCCTCGTCTCCAGAAACGGCTATACATGAAAGAAGGGATTGATCAATGACCATAAGAGGAGGCCCATGCAGACCTTTCAAGTATTGATCATCGGCAGCGGTTTTGGTGGCCAATGTGCCGCAATCAATTTGCTCAAGGCCGGCATCGACGATTTCCGCCTGCTGGAGCGACGGGACTTCTTCGGTGGCACCTGGTGCCAGAACACCTACCCCGGCGCGGCAGTCGACGTGCCCTCGCCGCTGTACTCCTTGTCTTTCGCCCCGTATCAATGGACGCAAATGTTCGCCGGACAGGCCGAACTGCATCGCTACACCCGCCATGTGATGGAACACTTCGGCCTGCGGGACAAAGTGGAACTGGACGCCAATGTCGTGCGCATCGAATGGGACGAGGCCAACAGGCGCTGGAAGGTGTTCACCGCGGGCAAAGGCACGTTTTGCGCGCAGTTTCTGATCAACGCGACCGGGCCGCTGAGTCAACCGGTGGTGCCGCACTTCGACGGACAGGAGCGCTTTCGGGGCAAGACTTTCCACACCAACAACTGGGATCACACCTGCGACTACCGGCAAAAACGCGTGGCCATCGTCGGCAGCGGTGCCAGTGCGGCCCAGGTCATTCCAGCGATTGCCCCGGACGTCGGGCACTTGCATGTATTCCAGCGCACGCCTCACTGGGTACTGCCTCGGGCTGACCGCAGCTTCGGCCGCTTGCAGCGCTGGCTGCTGGGGCTCAAGCCCGCCTACAAGCTGCTGCGCTGGGGAATCTACTGGCAATTCGAAACCCGGGTGATCGCCTTCAAGTATTCGAAGCCGGCGGTGCACATGGTCCAGCGCCAGGCCCTGCGCTTTCTCAAACGCCAGGTACCGGACGCCGAACTACGGCGCAAACTGACGCCGGACTACACCATCGGCTGCAAACGGGTGATCCTGTCCAGCACGCTGTACCCGGCACTGGCCCGCCGCAACGTGACGCTGCACAGCCGCGAGCAAGGCATCGCGTCCATCGACGAAACAGGCATCGTTACCCTCGATGGCCACCACATCGACCTGGACCTGATCGTCTGGTCCACCGGCTACGACGCCACCGACGGGGTGATTTCCTACCCGGTAACGGGCAAAAACGGTACCCGTCTGCAAGAGGTCTGGGCGCAATACCCGCGGGCCTACCTCGGCACCGCCCTGCCCGACTTCCCCAATCTGTTCATCGTCACCGGGCCGAACACCGGCATCGGCCACACCTCGGCGCTGTTCATCATCGAATCCCAGATGAACTACATCCTCGATTGCATTCGCACCTTGAAGACTCGAGGTTTACGCAGCATCGAAGTTCGCCATGAGGCGGAACGTACCTACACTGAAATGATCCACCGGGAAATGGAACGTACCGTGTGGAAGTCCGGTGGTTGCCACAGTTGGTACCAAAGCAAGAGCGGTCATGTGATTGCCATGTTTCCGGGGTTCAGCTTCAGTTTTCATCGCTTGACCCGAGCGCTGAAACCCGCCGATCACATTTTGTCCTGAGCAGATAGAAGGGAGACGCATGATGCTTTTGTTATTCGTCGTTCTCGCAGTTTTCGTCGCCTGGAGCTGGCTGACCTACCCGGCCATCGGCTACTGGCTCTACGACTTGAACATGGCGGCCGAGGCCAAGCTGTACCGGTTGCACAAAATCGTCGTGCCCATCCCCGAGATGACCGTCTCGACCTGGCAAGGCGGGCCATACGAAGCCACCAGCAATGTGCTGATGCTCCATGGCTTCAGCGCCGACAAGAACCTCTGGCTGCGTTTCGCCCGGCACTTTGTCGGCAGCCATCGGGTGATCATCCCGGACATCGCCGGCCATGGCGAAACCGGATTCAAGGCCGGCGGCGGCTACGACATCCCGCTGCAGGCCAAGCGCATGATCCAGCTGCTGGACGTGTGCGGGGTCGAGAAAGTGCATGTCATCGGCAACTCCATGGGCGGCTACATGGCCGCGTGGCTCGCGGCCAACTACCCGGAGCGCATTGTGTCCGTGGCCCTGATCGACCCGGCCGGCGTCACCTCGCCCGAGCCCAGTGACCTCGAGCGGCATCTGGCCAAGGGCCACAACCCGTTTCTGATTCATTCGCGGGAAGAATTCCGGCGTTTCTACGCCATGACCATGGCTTCGCCACCCTGGGTACCGAAGCTGGTGCTCGATGCCGTCGCCCAGCGTTATGAACAGTCCCGCGAGGAGCTGGAAGAAATCTTCCGGGAGTTCCGTGCCAGCCCGCCGATGGAACCGCACCTGTCCGACATCAGCGCCCCGGCGCTGTTGCTGTGGGGGCGCAAGGACCGGCTGATCGATGTCAGCAGCGTAGCGGTCTGGAGCAAGGGCATCGTCGACTTGCGCGTGCATATCTGGGACGCCATCGGGCACATGCCCATGGTGGAAGCCCCCACCGGTTCGGCGCGTCTGTATCGCGAGTTTTTGGCATCGCTGCGCTCGGAGAGCCCACAGGATCAACGACAGCATTAGGGGGCGTTCTCAATTAGTTTCCCCACCGCGCCGGGTCTGCTGTTGTGCAGGGCAAGGCGCGAGAAGCGCAGTTTGGTCATTCCAAATCAGCTTCGAGCAACACAGCCCTGCACAACAGCAGGCCCGGCCCTTCGGGTTGTGCCTTAAAGCTGGCCATGCTGCGTTGCAGGCCTTGGAAAGGGAACAACCATTCCCAGCGGCCTACGCCTTGCCTGGCCAGCTTTAAGGCGACAACGCGGTGGGGAAACTAATTGAGAACGCCCCCTTGCAGTCCTTTGCAGAATGAAGTTCGTCAGAAACTTCGTTTGTCGGCGTCGCTGAAGGCTGCGATCTTTCGTCCATCCTTTACGTCACCGCGCCAGGAATCCTGTTCATGAATCACCCGAACTTCGTCAGCCCTGACCTGATCCGCCAACGCTTCTCCAAAGCGATGTCCGACATGTACCGCGAGGAAGTGCCGTTGTACGGCGCGTTGATGGAACTGGTGGAACAGACCAACCGTCACGCGCTGGAAAGCGACCCGCAACTCCTGCAGCAGCTCACGAGTACCGGCGAAATCGAGCGCCTGGACCTGGAGCGACATGGGGCGATCCGTGTCGGTACGGCCGATGAACTGGCGACCCTCGCCCGCCTGTTCGCGGTGATGGGCATGCAACCGGTGGGTTACTACGACCTGACACCGGCCGGCGTGCCGGTACATTCCACGGCGTTTCGCGCGGTGCACGAAGCGTCGTTGCAGGTCAGCCCGTTCCGGGTGTTCACCTCGCTTCTGCGCCTGGAATTGATCGAAGACCTGGAACTGCGTGCGTTTGCCCAGTCGATGCTCGACCAGCGCTCGATCTTCACCCCCACGGCCCTCACGCTCATCGAGCGTGCCGAAACCCGGGGTGGCCTGACCGAACAGGAAGCCCTGGAGTTCGTCGAACAGGCCCTGGAAACCTTTCGCTGGCACCACAGCGCCACTGTCACCGCCGAGCAGTATCAAAAGCTCAGCGCCCAGCATCGGCTGATCGCCGACGTGGTGGCGTTCAAGGGACCGCACATCAATCACCTGACACCACGGACCTTGGACATTGACATCGTCCAGGCGCAAATGCCGGTCCATGGCATCACCCCCAAAGCGGTGATCGAAGGCCCGCCCCGCCGCCAGTGCCCGATCCTGCTGCGCCAGACCAGTTTCAAGGCCCTCGACGAACCGATTGCCTTCACCGATCAAAACGAGGCTCGCGGCAGTCACAGCGCCCGCTTCGGCGAGATCGAACAGCGCGGTGCCGCCCTCACGCCCAAGGGCCGCGCACTGTACGACCGCTTGCTCAATGCCGCACGGGACGAACTCAAGGACTTCCCCAGCGAAGCCAACGCCGCGCGCTACAACGCCCTGATGGCGCAGCATTTCAACGAGTTCCCCGACACCTGGGAAGGCATGCGCCAACAGGACCTGGCTTACTTCCGCTACTTCGTGACGGAAAAAGGCCTGGCGGCAGGCGACCTGAAAAACGCCGCCCTGGAAGACCTGCTCAGCGGCGGTTACCTGCGGGTTGAACCGCTGGTGTACGAAGATTTCCTGCCGGTCAGCGCGGCGGGGATTTTCCAGTCAAACCTGGGGGACGCGGCGCAGGCCCGCTACGGTGTGCACTCCAATCAGCAGGCGTTCGAAAAGGCCCTGGGCCGGCCGACGATCGATGAACTGGGGCTGTATGCCCAGAGCCAGCAGCGTTCGATCGAACAGTGTTTCGCCGCGTTGGCCGATGTTGTTCAAGTCAATAAAAAACAGGACTGAACGACATTTCACAACTGTGTAAAAACAGGACTCGGCAAAAAAAACGGGCGACCTGCAGGACGCCCGTTTTTTTATATCCGAAACTTTCAATACAGCATACAAAGGGTTCGCCCAGTGCACTGGCCTCGGCAATCCATGCACTGGTAAAGAGCCCTGCACTGGGCGAACGGAAAGCATTTTAGTAGAAGTAGCTAAATATGTCCGTGTGCTGAACATGAAATTTATCGACACCATATTTAATTAGATGTCGATTTAAATCCAATCCAGCACAGAACAACGAACTCACCAGTTCGACCAATAGAGTTGATTATTCCTATACAAAACCCGCACAAAAACAATCAACCCGTTTAGAGCCAATATTCAATTTCAGTGCTTGCTGGTCACCGTCAATATATCGGTGTAAACCACGTTCACGCTTTGCCCGACTTTCAGGTCCTTGAGTTTGGCCTGAACTTCAGGTCGCTTGACGTCAACCGTCTTGGACTTGCCTTCCGGGTTTTCGAAGGTCACCTGGTTTTTCTTCAGGTCAATATGGGTGATTTTCAGCTGCACTTTCACCTGACGGTAAGCTTCGCCGCCGGGGTTGGCGCTACCGGGTGCTGCGCGCACTTCGCCACTGGCTTCGGCGGTGCCTGGCAGGCCTTTGTCGACGTCAGTGTCGAGGTAGGCTGCAACGGCGCTGGTGACCTTGATATCGACGGTATCGCCGACCTTGAGGTTTTTGAGGTTTTTCGCTTTTTCGGTCAATTGCACCGGGAACTCATTACCCTGCGGGCCTTTAAGGACCACGGAATGGTTCGCGGTATCTACGGAAACGACTTTGGTGGAAACCTTATCAACCACCACGACTTCGGACAACGGGATATCGGCGGCTACCGCGGCAAAACTGGCGGTCGACAGCAAAGTAGCGAGGGTGATGGCTTTGGTCAGTACGTGGCGTTTCATAGGCAGAACGTTCCCTGTGATAGATGGCAACAGACGACGTTGAAACAGGCTCAACGCCATGTGTGCGATGAGCATAGACGCTGTTTAGCGAGTGGTCGCGGCGGGCCGCTGACTTTCGTGGCGCAGGGTACTAATACCCGGTCATTTCCAGATATCCGTTCCCGGCATGGCTGCCACTGAGACGTACCGGGCCTTCCCAGTAAGGAATGCGCAAATCCATCCAGGCCTGGGGATTGAGCGCGGTGATGGCGATATCAAGGTGTCTGGCGGGGATCTTGATCAACCAGCGCACGGGCATTTCGCGCCCGGCCACGCGGGCGGTGTCTTGCGGCGTCAGGCTGATGTCGCTGGCGTGGAGCAATTGTGTCTGGCCCCGGGCGTCGATCCAGGTGCCGGTGAGGTAAGGCGCGCCATCCTTTTGCCGCATGCGATACAGCATCACCTGCTCGCCGCTGTCCAGGTGCAGGGAGAACCAGTCCCAGCCGCTCTGGTTGGCCGTCAGGGGCTGGCTGCTCCATTCGCGGTCGAGCCAGGCCGGGCCGCTGACCTGATAGGTTTGGCCATCGATGTCCAGGGTGCCGCTGGCTTGGAAAAACGGCTGGCTGTAGTAATAGGAGGCTTGGCCCTGTTCGGATTTCTGGCTGAAGCCCTGGTCCCCCTGAAGCACCAGCGGACCTGTCGAGGTCAACCGCAAGCGGTAGCTGAAACGCTGGTCGCGAGCGCTGAGCAGCAGGTCGGCCAACGGATTGTCGGCAGTCGCCTGACTGCGCAATTGCCAGTCGTCGATCCATGCATTGAACGGCGCGACGCTGACACCGGCCTGGCCGACGCCGCCACGGGCATAACGCTCAGCCGCGTGATGCGCCGTCGCCGACGTCACCGCCGCGTGACCGAGCCAGATTGTTTGATTCTGCCAACCTGTCAGTTCGGGGGCGGCTTTCAAGGCACTGCGGAACAACGTCCATTGTGCGCCGAACTCATGCCCCTGATCGTCCTTGAGGTTGGCCGTGATGTACCACCATTCGATGCGAAAGCCGTCGTGCGGGCCGTGATCCGCCGGGAAGCTGAACACCCGACCGGGCACCACCGGGGTGAACGCAGCAGCCTGGTTGCCCAGCCCGGCAAAACCCTTTTCTGCCGGTGCCGGTTGATCGCAACCGCTCGCCAGCAGCGCCAGGAGCAACACGCCGAGCTTAATCTTCATGGGCAAACGTCCGCAGCAGATCCGCTGGTTGCGTGCGGTACAAACGGTACAACGGCCAGGCCGAGGCCAGTAACGTCGCCACCAGCGCCAGCCCCATCAACTGCAGCAGTTGCCATGGAAACACCCGCAGCGGCAGGCGCCAGCCAAAGGCCTGCACGTTGATCACCGTGTCCAGGCACCACGCCAGGGCGATGCCCAACGGCAACGCCAGCACCAGGGTCAGCAGCGCCAGCAACCAGGTCTGCCCGAGGTTGAGCAACATCAGATGCCGACGTGTCACGCCCAGCGCCCACAGCGGCGCCAGTTGCCCGAGACGACTCTGGCTTTGAGTCAACAGACTGATGAACAACGCCACCCCGGCCACACACAGCGTCAGGCTGTTGAGCGCGGCGGTGGCGGCGAAGGTGCGTTCGAAGACTTGCGTGGACCAGCCCTTGAGCCGCGCCTGATCGACGATACGGCTGTCGTCCAGGGTAAAACGCGCCTGCAACGCCGTGACGAACGCCGGGATCGACGCCGGATCGATGCGCAGGTTGAAGCGGTTCGGAGTCAGTTGCGGCCAGCCGCGCAACAGGTGGCCGATATTCACCAGAATGTGGCCCTTGGGATTGCCATAGTCGGCGTAGATCCCGACGACCCGTGGCGACCACGAGCCCAGGGGCGTCGGCAGCGTCAGGTGATCGCCCAGTCGCACGTGCAGGCGCCGGGCCAGTTGTTCGCTGAGCATCACCGCATCGTCCTTGGCCAGTCGCTCCCAAGGGTCATCGCCCAAGGCTTCGAGCAGTGGCCAGTGCTGGCGATAGGTCAGGTGGTCGATGATCCCGGACAGGTCCGTCGGCCAACCCTGCAACTGGATCGACACCTGCCAGTTGGGCAGCACCGCCGCCAGTTGCGGCTGCTGGTTGAGCCAGCTGTGCAGCTCCCGGGCCTGGGCCGGGTTCTGTGGGTTGAGGTAAAGCTCGGCCGTCAGCCGTTGTTCGAGCCAGTCGCTGAAGGTCTGGCGAAACCCGGCAGTCATGCTGCCGGCCCCGATATTCGCCGCCATGGCCAACAGCAATGCCATCAATGCCAGGCTCAGCGCCGGTAATTGCTGGCGGCAATCGGCGACAAACCATTGGCCAAGCACCGAGCGACTGCGCTGCGAGCCGAAATTGAGCAGCGAACTGAGCACCACCGGCAGTGCCAGTGCGGCGCCGATCAACAGCGCCGCCATCAAGACGAAGCCACTGACCAGGCTGTCGCCGAAGATCAGCGCCAGCAGCGCAATCACCCCGGCCATTGCCGCCACCGCGCCCTGGCGCAGCAACCAGCGGGCATGGGCCTGATGCCAGGCCTGCGGGTCGGCCAGCGCCAACAAGGGCAAACGCGCTGCCCGCAGCAGACTGTTGACCCCGGCCAGCATCGCGCCGATCAAGCTCAGGCCGATACCGCTGAACCACCATGCCAGGCTGAGGCTCAACTGCCCCGCCACTTCGGCACCGTACAAGCCGCGCAGGCTGGCGGCGACATCCGGCAACAGCATGCCGGCCAGCAGGTAGCCGCTGACCACCCCGGCCACACCGCCGATCAGGGCCAATCCGCCCAGTTCGACGGTGAGGCAAGCGATCAGCATCCGCGCACTCACACCGCAGGCACGCAAGGTCCGGAGCAAGCTTCGCCGCTGCTCCAGTGCCAACCCGATGGCCGCGTGCACGATGAACAGACCGACCACGAACGACAGTACCCCCAGGGCATCGAGGTTCAGGTGAAAGCTTTCGGTGAGGCGCGTCAGGTTGTTTTCTTCACCGGCGCTCTTGAGTTGCAACTGTCCCTTGAACGCTTCCGGCAGCGGCGCGGTGAAACCCTTCGGTAACAGCAGTCGCGACAGTTGATCCGGCAACCCCAGAATCTGCTGGGCAAAACCGATGTCCATCAGCAGCACACCAGGCGCCATATCGGCCTGCACATGCAGCGGCGGCAGTGCCGCGCCAGCCAGGTTCAAGGGCCGGTCACCTTCGCGCAAACCCAGTGCCTGCAAAGTCTGTGACGAGATCCAGGTACTGCCCGGCGGGCTGAAAAAGCCGACAACCTGCTCAATCGCCAAGGCCTGCCCGGCCACCGCCGCGCCGGCCGGCAGCGACACCGGCTCGATGCCCATCAGCTGCAAGCGCTGTTCTTCGTGCCCCTTGAGGGTGACCCGCCCTTGCAGCACCGGTGATACGGGCCACCCCGCCTGGCGCAGATCGATAAACCATTGCTGAGGGAAGGAGCCGCCACCGGGCGCACCGAGGCTGGCCTGAGGTTCGCCGCCGATCAACTGACTGGCGCGGGCATAGCTGTCGCGGGCCTGGCTGTTGAGTGCCTGGACGCCGGTCAACAGACTGGTGGCCAGCCACAACCCGGTCAGCACACTGAAAAACTGCACCGGGTGCTGCCGCCAGTGGCTGAGTAGTGCGCGCAGGGTTTCGCCAAAGATGCGCATGTCAGCGCTCGCCCGCACTGGCCAGGCGACCACCGCACAGCAAGGCTTTTTCCGCCAGCCGCGCCGCCACGCCGGGACTGTGGGTGACCATCAACAGGCTGGTGGGGCTGTCGTCGAGCAATTCCAGAAGCAACTGCAACACCTCGGCGCCGGTGGTTTCATCGAGGCTGCCGGTGGGCTCGTCGGCCAGCAGCAATGGCGGGCGTGACGCCAGCGCCCGGCCCAGTGCGACCCGTTGCTGCTGACCGCCGGACAGTTGCTCCGGGTAGCGCCGCAGCAACTCGCCCAAGCCCAGGCGCCGCACCAGATGCGCTTGCCAGCGTGAGTCATGGCGTCCCGCCAGTCGCGCCTGAATCGCCAGGTTGTCTTCGACCCGCAGGCTGCCGATCAGGTTGAATTGCTGGAACACCAGGCCGATTTCCGTACGGCGCCAGTTCGCCAGTTGCCCTTCATTCATCTGCTCCAGACGATGCTCGCCACTGCGGATGCTGCCGCGATCGACCTTGTCCAGCCCGGCGATCAAGTGCAGCAAGGTGCTTTTGCCACTGCCCGACTCGCCCATCAGCGCCAGGCTGCTGCCGGGCCTGAGCGTCAGGTCGACGCCTTGCAGCACCGGCAGCGGCCCTTGCGGTGTGGCGTAGCTTTTGAAAACGCCGTGGACTTCAAGCATGGGGCAACCTGTTGGATATGCTTGGCCCAAGGATAGCGGCCCGCAATGGTATTTGTCCGGTGACGCTCATCGCCCCGCTCGGCCCCAAGTAACCAAGGGCTCTTGCCCCTGACGTTCGGCCTCTCGAGGGGGCAAGAAGATCAAAAGCAAAAGCCAAACCAAGGCGGCCTGACAGCCGACCTGATCGCAACTGAACGCGTTCCCTCTGTAGGAGCGAGCTTGCTCGCGAAAAACGCCAGGACACCGCAGGCATTCAGGCAGCCCGCGTCATCGTTGACGTCCATCGCGAGCAAGCTCGCTCCTACAAGGCCGAGCGTTAGCTCGCCTGCCGCTCTTGATCTTGATCCACCCGCCCCCTCGGCAGGCTGAGCGGAGCGAAGGAACCCCGAGCCCTGGCGAGGGGCCGGACGTTCGGGGCGAGACCTTTTGGTTCCTTTTGTGTCGTTTGACAAAAGGAACTCGCCGTAAGGGCGAAACCCCAAGTCGCCGTTACCAAAAAACCGGATATGTACACAGTCAACAGCCGCTACTCAGCTCTTCACCACCACCCACGTAAAACACAACGGCAACTGCGCTGCCTGCTGCTGATAACGGTCATAGAGTTCTTCGCGGTTGGAGTGCGGGTATTCCTTGAAGTGACGAATCTGCAGCCCTGCCGCAATGGCGGCGCTGAAGAGGTCGCTCAGGGTATGGACGAACCAGTAGGATGCCGCCGATGGCTGTTCGATCCTGCCTTCGTAGACGATCGGTTCGTGTTGCACGAACGGTTCGCGACGGAAATATGAACTGTCCAGGCGAAAAGGATCGGTTGCCTCGGGGTCGAACATTTCCAGGAACGGGTGGGTTTCGTACACCACCAGCGCCCCACCCGGCTTCAGCGTGCTCGCCACATGGCGGAAGAATTCGCCGATGTCAGGCATCCAGTTCAAGACCCCGATGGTGATCAGCGCCAGGTCAAAGCGCTCCTGCAGTTGCGCAGGCAGGTGGTGAATGTCCGCTTCGATGAATTGCGGCGCATGGGGCGAGCGGGACGCCAGCTCCCGAGCCTGCTCGAGAAATGCTTCAGACTGGTCGACACCCACCACGCTGCGCGCGCCCAGGGCGAACAGTGACAGGCTTTCGCGGCCGTTGTTGCAGCCCAGTTGCACCACCTCCTTGCCGTCGACGCCTGTCTGGGTCAGCAAAGCGGTCAGGGTCTCATCCAGGCAGGAAAAATCCGCGTGCGCCACATCCTTCAACAAGGCTTGCCATTCGCCGGAATCCTTGTGGTGACGGGCAGAGTCATTCCAGGCCTCGCGGTTACTGGCGATGGCTTGTTCTTTTGTCGGCATTTCCATTGCACGCTCCAGGGTTCGGGTCGTCGATTTGACCGGCCGAAGTCTAGATCAACCCCATCCTGGCAGATGTTGCGAACTTGTAATCCGCGCAGCGCCGACGACTGCCCACGGCGACAGCTATAGTTAATGACCTTGGGGACATGCGGTTAAACCGATTTCGCAGGTGTTGCCATGAAAATAATCGACCTGAGGCTTTTGCTCGCCGTCTGCCTGAGCGCGACCGCTGTCGCCCGTGCCGACGACTTGCCAGCCACCACTGACTACAGCAGTGAATTCAACTATTACGGCGCCGACCAACCCTTCGCACACCCCGTACCACCGTCCATGAGCAGCGTGCCGCCGGGCACATACATTCCGACCGCACCCGGGGATTTCATCCCGGTTTCAAGCGAGCATGTGTTCTACGATTCGCGCCTGCCGACCGTGGCCGACGCCACGGTTCGGGTGTTTATCCGCTCCTACGATCCGGAGCATGGCGTCTACGTGAACCAGGAAGTCGAGAATCCCGATTGCATGCTGTCCTGCCTGAGGCAGGGCCCGGTGTTGCAGTGAGCACCAGGGGGCGTTCTCAATCAGTTTCCCTACCACTGGCGTTTGTCCGGGCGGGCGAGGCCGAGTTTTTCGATCCGGTAGCGCAACATGTCGCGGCTCAGACCCAGCAGGCGTGCCGATTTGGTGACGTTCCAGTCGGTCTTGTCGAGCATCTTGCGCACCATGTCGCGCTCCACTTCCGGCAGGTTCATGGATTCGCTGCTGTTGTAGGACGGACGCGGTTCGCTGAAGTGTTGTGGTTCATGATGAAACTTCGGTGGCTCATCCACCAGGCTCAAGCAAACGTTCAGTTGATGGGCGGCAATGGTGTCGCTTTGCGCCAGCAGCACGGTTTGCTCCAGCATGTTGCGCAATTCGCGTACGTTGCCCGGCCAGCTGTAGCTGAGCAGCAACTCTTCGGCCTGGTCGCTGAAATGCAGGTTCGGCTTGCCGTAGCGTTTGCCATGCAGTGCCAGGAAGTGCCGGGCCAGCAGCAGGATGTCGGCGCCACGGGCATACAGGCGCGGCACCTTGATCGAAATGATGCGCAGGCGGAAAAACAGATCGCGGCGGAATTTGCCTTGCTGGACCATTTGTTCGAGATTGCAGTTGGTGGCGCTGATCACCCGCAGATCGACCTTGCGCTCCTTCACTGAGCCGACCCGGCGAATGGTCCGGTCTTCCAGCAGTTTCAGCAGCTTGGCTTGCAACAGCAGGTCCATTTCACCGATTTCGTCGAGGAACAACGTGCCGCCATCGGCCGCTTCCACCAGCCCCATGCGACGATCCTTGGCGTCGGTGAAGGCGCCCTTCTCGTGGCCGAACAGCTCTGATTCCACCAGATTGGACGGGATCGAAGCGCAGTTGAATTCAATGAACGGGCCCTTGCTGCGCGGGCCGTCGAAATGCAAGGCCCGGGCCACCAGTTCCTTGCCGGTGCCGGTCTCGCCTTCCACCAGCACCGGCGGCAGATCGCTGTTGGCCATCCGCCGTTCGGCGTCGAGCAACTGGCTGATGGTGCTCTTGAGGTACGCCATCGGGGCCGACTCGCCAATCAGTGCCTGCACCCCCGACTTCTGGGCCTCGCGCTCCTGGTAAAACGACAGCGTGCGCTCCATGCGGTCGGTGGCCAGGGCCTTGTCCAGCAGCAGTTTGAGCTCCGGCAGGGCCACCGGCTTGGTGACGTAGTGAAAAGCGCCCTCTTTCATCGCCACCACGGCGTCTTCGACGTTGCCGTAGCCGGTCATCATGATCACTTTCAGATCCGGCGCACTGATGCGCAGCTTCTGGATCAGGTCGTGACCACTCATGCCCGGCAACGAGTTGTCGGTCAGTACCACGTCAGGAGCGAAAGAACCCAATTGCTCCAGTGCATCTTCAGCCGAGTGGCAGACGGTCACCTCGAAGTCCTTGCGCTCCAGGTAAGTCTGAATATTCTCGGCGAGGATTTCGTCATCCTCGACCAGCAGAATGCTGTGCTCCATACTCCCCTCCCGTTGCCACTCTGAAATTGAGACAAACGCGGGTTCCTTCCTGCTCCCGGCTGGTCAGTTCGACCGAACCGTCAAACCGCTCCATTATTCTTTTGACCAGGGCCAGGCCAACGCCCAATCCGCCTTGTTTGGTGGTGAAAAACGGCTTGAAGACCATTTGCTGTTGTTGTTTGGACATCCCCTTGCCGGTGTCGGTCAGGATCATGCTCACGTCGCCAGGAACCGAGGAGTCGATCTCGATCTTCAGCACGCCCCCTTTGGGCATGGCTTCCAGTGCATTGGCAAACAGGCTATTGAGTATTTGCGTGAGCAGCACCTGTTGGCTGACGACCGGTGGCACGCTGGCGGGAGAAAAGCGCACCTCGACGTTCGAACGTTTGATCAAGGACTCAAAGGCACTCAAGGTGTCTTCCAGGGCCAGTACCAGGTCGACCGTTTCGAAGTCGTCATTCATCGGTCGCAACGACACAAGCAATTCACGGACCCAACGCGACATGCGGTCGACCTGACTGATGATGTCGCCAATGTTTTTCTGTGCGGTCTGGCTGGCGATGTCCTGGGCCAGTTCGGCGCTGGAACGGATGTTCGCCAGCGGATTGCGCAGGCTGTGGGCCACCGCCGAGGACATTTCCCCCAGGGCGACAAAGGTTTCGTTGGCGATCAGTTGTTTTTGCTGGCTCTGCAGCAGTATTGCCGCGCGCCGGACGATCCAGAACAGCCCCAGGTAAATGGCCGCCCCACCGATCAGGGTGGCCAGCCAGATCGCCTTGAAGCCACGCTGGATGCGTTCCACCAGGTCCACCGGTTCCTTGTAGATCTCCACCATGGCAATCACTTTGCTTCTGTCGGCGTTGAACATCGGAATGTAGTTCTCGACGAACAGGTATTCCGGTTCGCGCAGCAGACGCTGTTCAGGACGTTCCTCATCGATCTGGTGGTAGCTGGTGGACACCGGCGATTTCATTTCGAAGGACTCGTCCAACTCACTGTCGTCTTCGATGCGCACGCCGATCAACTCGGCGTTGGTCGACCAGACCACGGTGCGGTCCAGGGCATATACCGTCGCCAGCAGGATGTCCGGCAGATGCTCCACATGGTCGAGAAACTCGACGCGCGCGGCGGCCCGGGATTCGGGGTTGATGTCGGGATCGGCATGGTCCAGGCGCGGGTCGAGCATTTCACCCATGGTTCTGCCCGGCAGAATCCCGGCATGACGGATTTCGGCCTCGCCAATGGATTGAATGAACTGCGCGGTCAGCATTGAATCGCGCTCGATGCTTTCATCGACCACAAAGCGCGTGGAGATGTAACCCAGCCCCAACGCCACCGCGGCAATGATGAAAAAGCTTGCCAGGGAGAACCAGCGGAGCAGGTTGAACTGCGGCCGCCACCCCTTGCGCGGTGCTGCCGGAGCCTGCGGCGCAGCTACTTTTTGTTGTTCCAGTATCTGCATGGCGGTGTCCTGGATGCTTGAAATCGAGCCTGTTCAGCCGCTGTCTGCATCAGTGTAGGTGGCATTGATAGCAACTGACTGGCCAATGTAATTTTCTTGACACTATTGCGCCTGGCTCATCTCGGGTTGCGCGACCGAATGATGGTGCTCAGGCTCCTCGTTACCACTGGCCGCTGGCGGATGCTGACGGTCAGTCTCTTCATGCAGGAAATCGATGATGGACCGGGCGGAATGCTCATCCAGCCGCAGGTTGGGCATCGGGATCCTGTTGTAGCTATCGAACAGTTCCATCGCAATCGGGTCCTTTTCCACGAGCATGCGATCCGGTTCGCGGATCCAGCGGATGAGCCAGGCCAGTTCGCGCCTATGGGTCACGCCGATGAGGTCCGGGCCGATGCTGCGCAAGCCGATGCCCTGTCCATCCAGCGGACCGAGGCTGTGGCAAGACGCGCAACGGGTGCGGAACAGCTCTTCGCCATTGCTCGGCGGGCGGATTTGCGGAGCATCGGCGTAGCTTTCTTCGACGCTGGGCTGCTTCCAGTTCTGCAGGGTATTGGCCAGTTGGTCGGCCAGCATCCACGGGTTTTCGAACGGCGAGGCTTTCATCCAGCGGCCCGTTTCCTGGTTGCCGACGATCAGGCTCAGGTTGTGGTCCTTGTTGCGCCCGTTATCGATGCCTTCAATGAACAATCCCAGTTTCTTGCGCAGCTCGGTGACGTCGGCGAACTCCCCGGTGAGGAATTTCCAGCCCGGCCCGACCTGGAAGCGTTGCGCATAAGCCTTCAGCACTTCGGGTGTATCACTCAGAGGGTCGATGCTGATGGAATAGAAGAAGATGTCCTTGCCGACCCGATCCCCCAGCAATTTCTGCACCTGGCGCAGGCGCGCGGTTTCCAGCGGGCAGGAGTCACTGCACGAGGTGAAGATGAAGTTGATCACCACCACCTTGCCTTTGATCATGTCATCGAAAAAACGCAGCTGCTGGCCGTCCTGGTCAGTCAGCAGGGTGTTGGGGAAATAGTTGCCGCCCCACGGGGTATCGGCTTCAGCGACAGCGGGTACGGGAGTGGATGCCGGAGCAGGTTCGGGCGTCGATAATGGCTGGCTGGCGACCAGCAGCTGGCTGGCCAGCAAACCGGTCACCAGCATCAGCACCAGGTGCATGCCCAAGGCCCGCGAGCGTGGTGAATGCAGCTTCAAAGGCGTAAACGCTCCTGAACGCTTGAAGTTGTAGCGCGCTTTTTTTGCCATCACCAGCCGCCTCGCAATCGTGTAGGAGGTGATGGTGACGATGCAAGGACCTCGCCAACTTTTTGACTGACTTATATAAAAGCATTAACACTCGATAAAACAATGACTTATCAAAATCAATATGCCATTGACCATGGAAATGACCGGGGACTGACCCCCCACTAACGGGGAATGTTCATGGGGCCAACTTGAACGACAGACGAACAGTGGTGCCCGCGCCTTCGCGACTGTCGAGGGTCACTACACCACCAAAACGCTCCATGATCCGCTTGACCAGCACCAGCCCGACGCCCAGCCCGCCCTGCTTGGTGGTGAAGAACGGCCGGAAGGCCATGGTGCGCTGTTCTTCGCTCATGCCTTTGCCGGTATCGCTCACCCTCACGCTGACGCGCTGCGCATCTGGCGGCTCGATCTGGATGGTCAGCGTACCGCCGTTGTCCATGGCTTCCACCGCGTTGGACAGCAGGCTGTTGAGGATCTGGGTCAGTTGCACCTGCTGGCTCAGGACCATGGGCGTCTGGTCCGGCTCGAACACCACGTTGACCCTGGCCTTGCTGATCTGGTGCTCGAAAGCCATCAGGCTGTCATGCAGTGCCGCCACCAGGTTCACGGGCTCAGCCTCGTCATTGAGCGGTCGCAGGGACTGGAGCAAATCCCGGACCCATGTCGACATGCGATCGACCTGGCTAATGATGTCGTTGATATTCCCGTGTGCCGGACCGTTGTCGAACTCTATCGCCAGCTCGGCGCTTGAACGGATGGTCGCCAACGGATTGCGCAGACTGTGGGCGACCGCCGAGGACATTTCCCCCAGGGCCACAAAGGTTTCGTTGGTGATCAATTGCTTCTGCTGCGTCGCCAGCAGGATCGCTGCCCGCCGCACGATCCAGTACAGGCCCAGGTAAATCAGACCGCCGCCCAGGGCGGTCGCCAGCCAGATCAGCACCAGGCCGCGCTCCATGCGGTTGATCAGGTCCTGCGGTTCCTTGTATACCTCGACCATCGCCGTGACGGTGCGGCCATCGACATCGAACAGGGGAATGTAGTTTTCGATGAAGAGGTATTTGGGTGGCACCCTGAACTTCTGCTCCATGCGGGTTTTGTCGACATCGTGGTAGCTGGTCGACACAGGTAGCTTCGAGCTGAACGCCCGCTCAAGGTCCTCATCGCCTTGGATCGTGGTGCCCGTCAAGGCCGGGTTGGTCGACCAGATCACCATGCGGTCGGGGGCATAGATGTTGACCAGGATCACGTCCGGCAAATTTTCGATATGGTCGAGGAAATCACCACGGGCACTGGCGCGGGCCAGCGGGTCGACGTCTGGAAAGTCCTTGTCTTTTCGTGGGTCGAGCAAGTCGCCCATGGTCCGGATGTTGGGAATCGGTGCATGGCGCACCTCGGCCCACGCAATCGCCTGAATGAATTGTGAGGTCAATAGCGCATCGCGCTGCACGCTTTCGGTAATCACGAACCGCGTGGATACCGCCCCCAGCGCCACCGCCACAGTCCCGATCACCGCCATGCTGACCAGCGAAAACCAGCGCAGCAGATCGAACGGCTGCTTGCGCGTGTTCAAGCGGACTTCGCTTTCGGTCGCAAGCACTTTGGCGATTGTGGTCATGGACACGGTTCCCGGTTTACCCCCCTATAGGTTTATAGCCCACCCATGGCGGTTTGCCCGAACCTGGGTACTGCGACTCCCCATCCGCCCCGCCGCCCAATCCACCCCCAATGTTGGGGAAAACCGCCCGATCTCGAACTTTCCAGTCTGTCACCCGCGACTGCGCCAACGCCTGTAGTTCGGGCCTATCACGGGCGTTTTCGCTGATTGGTATGGAAGTTGCCAAACTCCCAGCCAACTGACCCATCCCCAAGGGGCAGGTACTTCGATAGAGGGAATACTCATGCACCCTTTACTGTGCAAAACCGCGACCGCCCTGGTTTTTACCGCTCTAGCCCAAGGCATTGCCCAGGCAGCGCTGTTTGCCGTAGACCCCGGACCCTACCTGCCAGCCAATGGCAATTTCGCCGCCTGGTATCAGGATAGCCACGGCCGAACCCTTGACCTGTGCTTATCAAAGGCTGTCAGTTCCAGGGTTGCCAGCGCACCAGGCGCCCCGACTTACATGTGCTCGTTGATCCCTAATCCCGGCATTTTCGATGACACCAAACCTTTGGTCTTCCCGACCAATTTCCCCGACGAAGCGTTCTGGGCTACAGGCGAAACGACCATCGTCGATGCCGCCCGAGGCATCGACCTGACCTATGTGTCGGCGCTCGAAGCCGCCTTCAGTGGCGGTGATCCACTGGAGGGCGACCAGATCAGCTTCGCCCGTATCCGTATTCGCATCGACGTGCCTACCGCCGGCACTTATGTCATCACCCACCCCTACGGCGTCGAAGTGTTCAATGTCGACACCCCCGGCCGACGGGCGATCAACATGACCCGGGACATCGGCATCGGTGCGCCAAAAACCTACGATGGTGCGCTCAAAGGCGACGTCGGGCCGTTTCTGCGCAGCGTCAATGGCCCCTATACCGAGACCAATCCGACCACGGGCCAGGCCGAACAGTTCGTCGGCGATCCGAACCTCAATGAAGCGGTCACCGGCAGCCCGTTCAACACCAACTACGTGCGCATCGAAGGCCCCAATGGCCTGGACTTGCGCACCACCCTCTTTGCCGTTTCCGGCAAGTTGTCGTCGGTGGTCCGGCCAACCCCGGTGATCGCCGAGCGCAGCACCTACTCGCGGCATGCCGGTACCAGTGCACCGGTGGCCCAGCAGGACGTGTTCGTGCTGGCCCCGCCACCACCGGCCACTGTGACCCTGGCCAGCAACAACCCGGTCCTGAACTTCACCGAAGCGAACACCACCGGCCACTGGTATGCGCAGTCACCGAACGATCCGACGCTGCCGAGCACCTTGCAGGTAACCGCCGACAACCACCTGGCCATCGCCAGCAGCACGCCGACCACCCTGCCCATGCCGCTGACCGACCTGGTGACGATCTCACGTGCCGAATACAGCCTGAGCACCGGGCAAATCACCATCACGGCCTCGACCAGCGATGAAACGTCGCCACCGGTACTCACCGCTACCACTGGCACCGGTCTCGCCATCGGCGCCCTGAGTGGCGACGGTGCAGTGAAAAGCCTGGCCACCGGCATCTCGCCGATTCCGCCAGCCCAGGTTCGCGTGACGTCATCCAATGGCGGCAGCGATACCGAAGAAGTGGTCATCGTGCAATGAACGCTCACATGCCCAGATCCTCATCAGGAGGCATCATGAACAATTGGCCACGCCTGGCGCTCAACGCCCTGGGACTGACTCTATCGCTGTCCGGCAGTGCTTTCGCGCAACTTGCCGCCGTCGATCCCGGCCCTTACACCTTTGCCACCGGGAAATTCCCGATCTGGTATCAGGACCAGAACCAGCTGTCGATGGAGCTGTGCCAGTCCCGAGCCGTCAGCACACGGGTGCCAGCCAGTGTGCCACCGGCCTACATGTGCACCCTGTTGCCGACACCAGGCATTTTCGACGACACCCTGCCAATGGTGTTCCCGGATAACTGGCCAGACGAAGCCTTCTGGTTCCTCGCCGAGACCAGCATCCCCAACAACGCCGCCGGCTATGGCATGGACGCTTATGTCGCCGGGATCGAGGCTGCCTTTGCTGGCGGTAATCCGGTCGACGGCGACCAGATCAGCTTCGCGCGGATTCGTATGCGGGTGAACATTCCCACTGCCGGGACCTACACCATTACCCACCCCTACGGCGTGGAAACGGTCAACGTCACCACCCCAGGCCGTCGTGCGATCAACATCACCCGGGACGTCGGCGTCGGTGCACCGGGGGTTTTCAGCGGTGCAGTGAACGGAGCGATCGGGCCGTTCCTGCGCAGCGTCAACGGCCCCTATACCGCGGTGAACCCGGACACCGGCGCCATCGAGACCTTCGTCGGCGACCCGAACCTCACCGAAGCCGTGACCGGCAGCCCCAACAACACCAACTTCGTGCGCATCCAGGGTCCGGCCGGGACCATCCAGACCAACCTCTTCACCCTGTCCGGCAAGGTGCTCGACAACCGCGCGCAAACCGCGGTGGACATGACCCGAGCCACCTACCGCCGCACAGCAGGCACGGGCGGCAACACCACCCGGGTCGAAGTGTTTGCCAAAGCCGCCAACGGTTCGACCCTGTGCTTCCGTGAAAGCATCGCGCTGGTGCCCGGCCCGCCTGTATCGCCTTGCCAGACCAACATGCTGAGCGATAACAACGGCGTGTTCTTCGCCCAACATCTGCTGACCAACGCAACCGTGCCTCCGGTCGTGGTGGTCACTGCCACCAACCCGGCAGGGACCACCCGCCCGACCGCGGTGTCGAGCAAGCTCTCGGACGTGGTGAAAATCCAGACCGCCCTTTACAACTGGAGCAACCACAGCCTGCTGATCGAGGCCACCTCCACAGACGAAGTGGTGGTACCGGACATGGTCGCCCAGGGCTACGGAAGACTATCGAAAACCGGCACCCTGCAACGCCTTACGGTGACTGACCTGAGCCAACCCCCTGCAACCGTTACGGTGAAATCCGCCGCCGGCGGCAGTGACACCGAGCCGGTCGTAGTCGTCGGCACTGCACCGGACACCGGCGCGAACCAGGCACCGATCTCCGTCGCCGATACCGGCAGCACCAGCTTCGGCGTGCCGATCACCCTCAACCTGCTGGCCAACGACAGGGACCCGGACGGCAATACGCCGCTGAGCATTACCGCGCTGACCCCGCCGGCCGCCGGCCAGGGCACCGTAGCATTGAGCGGCACTACGGCGGTGGTCTACACCCCTCCCGCTGTGGTCAACGCGCCGCTGACCACGACCTTCACCTACAAGGCCCAGGACGTCAAAGGCCTGGCCTCGACGACGGCGGCAACCGTGACCATCACCGTGGCGCCTAACCGGCCACCGGTGGCAGTCGCCGATGCCGTCACCACACTGGGTGTGGCGATTCCAATCAACGTGCTGGCCAACGACACCGATCCGGAAGGCAACCTGCCGCTAGCGGTCGCCAGCTTCACTCAACCACCGACAGGTCGCGGCATCGTCAGCAGTAACGGCACAGTGCTCACCTACACCCCACCGGCCACCTTCCCCACGGCCTTCACCACGACCTTCACCTACATCGCCCGGGACAGCTTCGGTGCCCAGTCGACGTCGCCGGCCACGGTCACGGTGCAGGTCTCGCCACGGCCTGTTGCGGAAACCTTCGCAGTGACTACCGCAACGGTGAGCGCCCGCTCCAACAACCGCTTCACCTGGAACTTTGCCGGTACCTCATCGGTGACCACCGGCAACACCATCACCATCAAGGTCACCACTCCGACCGGACTGGTCACCCTGGGCACCACCGCCGTACCGGCGAACGGTCGCTGGAAGTTGACGGTGAACAACACCACCACGGTCGTTCCGTCAGCGAACCCGACCGCCACGGTCAGCTCGTCCCAAGGCTCCGTGCAGACGGTGCCGGTGATCGCCAACTGAGCCTGCGCCCCATCAGCCACGCTGGCTGATGGGGCTGGCTTCAACCCTATGGAAAACCGCGACCTCGGGTGGGGGGCAGCTTACGCTTTGAAGGTGTACATATCCGGATCTTTGGTAATGGCGGCTTATGGTTCCGCCCTTACGGCGGGTTACTTGGAAGAGCGGAGCGCCGCCCGGCCCCAAGTAACCAAGGGCTCTTGCCCCTGACGTTCGGCCTCTCGAGGGGGCAAGAAGATCAAAAGCCAAAGCAAAAGCGAGGCGGCCTGCTGGCCGGCCTGTTCGCAATTGAACGCGTTCCCCTGTAGGAGCGAGCTTGCTCGCGAAAAACGCCGAGACACAGCGGGGATTCAGGCAGACCGCGTCATCGTTGACGTCCATCGCGAGCAAGCTCGCTCCTACAATGGGTCTGCGTAGACCCACGCTTTTCACCATTCATTGCATGCAGGTCGCGCGCAGCCGACCGGAGGGCAATGCCCCCGGATGAATGCCGGAGCGAAGGAACCCCGAGCCCCGGCGAGGGGCCAGACGTTCGGGGCGAGCGTTTTTTTTTGCTTACTTTTTTTGAGGCGTTTGTCAAAAAAAGTGAGTCGCCGTAAGGGCGAAACCATCAGCCGCCGTTACCCAAGCAACGGATATGCACTCAGCCCCACAACCTGATTAGCGCACCAACCGCTCGGCCAACGCCTTGGCCTGGCTCGCCACATCGGTGACGGCAGTACTTTCCCACCACATGCCACGCAACGGCGGCCCCATGGCAAACAGACGGCGGGCCGGCTGCCCCTCGGCGTTCAGGACCGCGCCATCAACCTCTGCCGCGATGCCCAGGGCCAACGGCCCCGGCTGCACCAGGCCTCGGGCAAGCAGTTGCCGGGGCAACGGTCGCGCGACCCGGCGCCAGTCGTATTCGATACCGCTGGAGTTGATCAGGGCGGCACCGCTGACCACACAGGTCTGCGCCTCGCCGCGCCGCCGAAGGCGGATACTCACCCCGCCATTCATCGCAGGCTCAAGGCCCTTGTACGAGGCTGCGTGAATACGTAGCCGCCCTTCTTTATACAAGCGTTCCACCAATTCGGCGCTCAGAGGTGGCGAGCGGTGGTGATGACTTTCCCACCACGGCCGCACATGCCGCACGAACTGCCGACGCTGCTCATCCGTCGCCTGATGCCACAAGCGGCCAATGTGTGCTCGCACCGTGTCCAGTGGCGCCTGCCAATCGATGCCCTGGGCGATGGCGTCCCGGCAGTGTCGACGCAGCTCGCGCATCAACTGGCGGGGTGTGCGGATGCTCGGGTCCTCAGCGAGAAAATCCACCCAGGCCGGTGGCTGGCGCCGCACATGGGGCAACAGTCCATGGCGGGAAAACACTTCGATCGGCCCACGGTGTCCGGCCTGTTCAAGGGACACCACGGCGTCGACCATGGTCAGGCCCGAGCCGATGATCATGACCGTCGATTGCGGATCGAGTTGCTGCATGGCCGCCACATCCCACGGATCGAGGGCCGCCGCGTTCAAACCACTGGACCGGGTTTGTGGCGTGCGCGCGGCGGGAAACATCCCGGTGGCCAGTACCGCAAAAGCGCCCTGCACGCATCGGCCATCGCTCAGGGTCAATCGTACGGCGTCGGCATCGGTTTGCAGATCGACCACCTCGGCCTGCACATGCCCGACCGTCGAACCGTTCAAGGCACCCACCGCCTGCGCTTCCGCCAGGCGCTGCCGGGCATACAGGCCGAAAACGCCCCGCGGTGGAAACAGCTCGCTGACCGGTACGTGCTGCTGATCCGATTCCGGCCAGCCGCCCGCCTCGATGTACTCGGTCAACCATTGGGTCAGGTCGTCGGCGTTGTCCGGGTCGACACTCATCCGCGCCGCATTGCCGTTGAGCGTATGGCCCGGCTCCACCGCGCTGTAGGCTTCGCCCCGCCCCAGCTCGGCCCGGGGCTCGATCACCAGCACCCGGCGCTGGCCCGGCAAACGCATCAACTGCGCCGCCAGCATCGCGCCACTGAGGCCGCCGCCGACAATCAGGATGTCCGCGTCATTGGTCAAGGTCTGGTCCATCGTGCACTCCCTGTTCAGATCACTACGTTTCGCACAAACCGCGCCGCCACTGCGCCGTCGTTGCGATAACAGTGCGGCTGGTTGCTGGCGAACATGAAGAATTCACCTGCCGCAATATGCTGTGGCTGCTCGCCGAGCATAACGGTCAGGCAACCTTCAAAGACATAAATCTGCTCGCTCCAGCCATCGGCGTCCGGCTCCGACGGATACACCTCGCCCGGTTGCAGGCACCACTCCCACTGCTCGACTTCGCGGCTGGCCTGGGCCTTGGAAAGCAGCACCGCCTTGCTGCCTGGGATCGTGCCAGTCCAGGCCAGCTCATTGATACGGCTCGGATCACGGGCGTCGGGGGCCTGGATCAAATCACTGAAGGCAACGTCGAGGGCTTCGGCCACCCGGTCGAGGGTGGTCAGGCTGACGTTCTTTTCCCCCGCCTCGATCGCCACCAGCATTCGACGGCTGACACCGGACTTTTCCGCCAGCGCGGTCTGGCTCAGGTCGGCGGCATGACGCAAGCGACGGACGTTTTGACTGACGTGCTGGAGGACCGATGCCCGTTGGGTAGAATCTTTGTGCACTATATTGCTCACTGAGTGGGGTTGGGCAGTATACTGCGCAACATTCGGCGCATTGTGCGTCTCCCTCCAGTAGCGTGCAAGGTCATGACGTCGGTGAATTCCCCAAAGGCTTCCTCCCGTTTTACAAGGTTCAGCAAGGCCGAATGCGTGCTGGTGCTGATCACGATGGTCTGGGGCGGTACCTTCCTGCTGGTGCAGCATGCGATGACCGTCAGCGGCCCGATGTTTTTCGTCGGCCTGCGCTTTGCCGCCGCCGCGAGCATTGTCGCGCTGTTTTCCTGGCGCCACCTGCGCGACCTGACCCTGTTCGAACTCAAGGCCGGGTCATTCATCGGCATGGCGATCATGCTCGGCTACGGCTTGCAGACGGTCGGGTTGCAGAGCATTCCCAGCAGCCAATCGGCGTTCATTACCGCGCTGTATGTCCCGTTTGTGCCGTTGCTGCAATGGCTGGTGCTGGGACGGCGTCCGGGGTTGATGCCCAGCATCGGCATCATGCTGGCCTTTACCGGGCTGATGCTGTTGTCCGGGCCGGCCGGTGCGTCGTTCAACTTCAGCCCCGGTGAAATCGCCACCTTGATCAGCGCCGTGGCCATCGCGGCCGAGATCATCCTGATCAGCACCTATGCCGGCCAGGTCGATGTGCGCCGGGTGACAGCGGTACAACTGGCGGTCACTTCGGTACTGTCGTTCCTGATGGTGGTGCCGACCAACGAAGCGATTCCGGACTTCTCCTGGTTGCTGCTGTGCAGCGCACTGGGCCTTGGGGCCGCGAGTGCGGCGATTCAGGTGGCGATGAACTGGGCACAGAAAAGCGTGTCACCGACCCGCGCCACCCTGATCTATGCCGGTGAGCCGGTATGGGCCGGGATAGTCGGGCGCATCGCCGGGGAACGCCTGCCGGCGATTGCCCTGGTCGGCGCCGGATTGATTGTGGCGGCGGTGATTGTCAGCGAGTTGAAGACCAAGGGTAAGACGGCTGCGGTCGAGGAAGAGCTGGAACAGGAAACACAGGGTTAAGCTGTAGCCTCTGTTTTGTCTGTTGAATGACTTTCGCGAGCAGGCGGTGTGGGTTTTTGAAGGTGTACATATCCGTTTCTGCGGTAACGGCGGCTTATGGTTCCGCCCTTACGGCGGGTTACTTGGAAGAGCGGAGCGCCGCCCGGCCCCAAGTAACCAAGGGCTCTTGCCCCTGACGTTCGGTGCCTCAAGGGGGCAAGAAGATCAAAAGCAAAAGCAAGGCGGCCTACTGGCCGGCCTGATCGCAATTGAACGCGTTCTCCTGTAGGAGCGAGCTAGCTCGCGAAAAACGCCAGGACAACGCGGGCATTCAGACAGCCCGCGTCATCGTTGACGACCATCGCGAGCAAGCTCGCTCCTACAGAAGAGAGAAGAGCAGAGCAAAAGTAGGTCGGCATACCCCCACGCTTTTCACCATTCAACAGGCCGAGCGTTAGCTCGCCTGCAGCTCTTGATCT
This sequence comes from Pseudomonas sp. WT-JTC, assembly GCF_056711565.1. NCBI lineage: Bacteria > Pseudomonadati > Pseudomonadota > Gammaproteobacteria > Pseudomonadales > Pseudomonadaceae > Pseudomonas > Pseudomonas sp. WT-JTC. The sequence continues at coordinate 2,475,037 of NZ_CM160042.1, read as the reverse complement.
TGATCCACCCGCCCCCTCGGCAGGCTGAGTGGAGGTGTTCATCCGGGGAATGGCGCGCAGCGCCGTTCGACGCAGTCGAACTCATTGCATGCAGGTCGCGCGCAGCCGACCGGAGGGCAATGCCCCCGGATGGACACCGGAGCGAAGGAACCCCGAGCCCAGGCGAGGGGCCGGACGTAAGGGGCGAGACCTTTTGGTTCCTTTTGGGGCGTTTGCCAAAAGGGACTCGCCGTAAGGGCGAAACCGCCAGCCGCCGTTACCAAAAAATCAGATATGTACCCCCTCGACAATAATCACCTCAGCCAAAGCCACGCCTTCGCGATACCCCCTCGCCTCCTGATACAACGCCGAGTGATAGCAAGCCACCGCCTGCTCATAGGAATCAAACTCGATCACCACACTGCGTTGCGGCGTCGATCGGCCTTCCATCGCCTCGCTACGCCCACCCCGCGCCAGAATCCGACCGCCATACAAGGCAAACGCCTTCGGCGCGCGCTGCGTGTATTGGCTGTATTGATCGGGATCAGTGACATCCACATGAGCAATCCAGTACGCCTTCATAGTGACCCCTCGGTTTATTTTGTATTATGGTATACCACATTATCCATCCAACAAAAACCGAGACTCCAGCATGGCCTTCAACAGCATCGAAGAAATCATCGAAGATTACCGCCTCGGCAAAATGGTCCTGCTGGTCGACGACGAAGACCGGGAAAACGAAGGCGACCTGTTGCTGGCCGCCGATTGCTGCACACCCGAGGCGATAAGCTTCATGGCCCGTGAAGCCCGCGGCCTGATCTGCCTGACCTTGACCGACGAACACTGCAAACGCCTGGGCCTGGAGCAGATGGTGCCGAGCAATGGCAGTGTGTTCAGCACCGCATTCACCGTGTCCATCGAGGCCGCCGTCGGTGTGACCACCGGCATCTCCGCTGCAGATCGTGCCTGCACCATCGCCGCCGCCGTCGCCGCCAACGCCGGCCCCGCCGACATCGTGCAACCCGGTCATATCTTCCCGTTGCGCGCCCGCGAAGGCGGCGTGCTGACCCGCGCCGGTCATACCGAGGCCGGTTGCGACCTGGCCCGCCTGGCCGGCTTCACGCCCGCTTCGGTGATCGTCGAAGTGATGAACGACGACGGCACCATGGCCCGCCGCCCCGACCTGGAAGTGTTTGCACGCAAGCACGGGATCAGGATCGGCACCATCGCCGACCTGATCCACTACCGCCTCAGCACCGAACACACCATCGTGCGCATCGGTGAACGTGATCTGCCAACCGTACACGGCACCTTTCGTCTGATCACCTTTGAGGATCGCATCGAAGGCGGTGTCCACATGGCCATGGTCATGGGCGATCTGCGCCGCGATGAGCCGACGCTGGTGCGCGTGCATGTGATCGACCCGTTGCGCGACCTGGTCGGTGCCGAGTACAGCGGGCCGAGCAACTGGACCTTGTGGGCGGCCTTGCAGCGTGTCGCCACCGAAGGCCACGGCGTGGTGGTGGTGCTGGCCAATCACGAATCCTCGCAAGCGTTGCTCGAACGTGTGCCGCAATTGACCCAGTCATCCCGGCAGTTCAGCCGTTCGCAGTCGCGGATCTACTCGGAGGTGGGCACCGGTGCGCAGATCCTGCAAAACCTTGGCGTGGGCAAGCTGCGCCACCTCGGGCCGCCGCTGAAATATGCGGGCTTGACCGGCTACGACCTGGAAGTGGTGGAGAGTATTCCATTCGCGGGTTGACGCATCCCCTGTGGGAGCGGGCTTGCTCGCGAAGAGGCCGGTACATCCAACATCTTCGTTGACTGTTACACCGCCTTCGCGAGCAAGCCCGCTCCCACAGGAAGAATGTGTCGACGCTGAAAATTGCGTTTTTGGCTGATAGCCGGTACGGCAAAGTGCTTGCACAAAGTTTGGAATACCATAATATGATATTCCATAGACCGGACAGTCGAAGCTGACTTGACGGACCTGTTGCTCCCGATAGGCGGGCACTCAAAAGCCCCGCTCATAAACACAACAATGAGGGCGTGAAAATGGTGTTGAACAAACGTGCGACCGCGGTTCTTTTTGCGGGACTGCTGAGTGTGACCAGCCAGGCATTGCTGGCGGCTGAAAGCGTCAACTTCGTGAGTTGGGGCGGCAGCACCCAGGATGCGCAAAAGCAGGCCTGGGCCGATCCGTTCAGCAAAGCCAGCGGCATCACCGTTGTGCAGGATGGCCCGACCGACTACGGCAAGCTCAAGGCCATGGTCGAAAGCGGCAACGTGCAGTGGGACGTGGTTGACGTCGAAGCCGACTTCGCCCTGCGCGCCGCCTCCGAAGGTTTGCTCGAACCCCTCGATTTCAAAGTCATCGAACGTGACAAGATCGACCCGCGTTTTGTCTCCGATCACGGCGTCGGCTCGTTCTTCTTCTCCTTCGTCCTCGGCTACAACGAAGGCAAGCTCGGCGCCAGCAAACCTCAGAACTGGTCCGCCCTGTTCGACACCAAGACCTACCCCGGCAAACGCGCCCTGTACAAATGGCCAAGCCCTGGCGTGCTCGAACTGGCACTGCTGGCCGATGGCGTGCCGGCCGACAAGCTCTACCCGCTGGACCTGGACCGCGCGTTCAAAAAACTCGACTCCATCAAGAAAGACATCGTCTGGTGGGGTGGCGGCGCGCAGTCGCAGCAACTGCTGGCCTCCGGTGAAGCAAGCATGGGCCAGTTCTGGAACGGCCGGATTCATGCGCTGCAGGAAGACGGCGCCCCGGTCGGCGTAAGCTGGCAGCAGAACCTGGTCATGGCCGACATCCTGGTCATTCCCAAGGGTTCGAAAAACAAGGACGCGGCGATGAAGTTCCTGGCCAACGCCAGCAGTGCCAAGGGTCAGGCGGACTTCTCCAACCTGACCGCCTACGCCCCGGTCAACGTCGACAGCGTGGCGCGCCTGGATTCGGTGCTGGCCCCTAACCTGCCGACCGCTTACGCAAAGGATCAGATCACTCTTGATTTCGCGTACTGGGCCAAGAACGGTCCGGCCATCGCGACACGGTGGAACGAATGGCTGGTCAAATGAAAATGACGGCAACCGCGTCTCATCCATCCACCGCCACCGGGAGCGCCACTGGCGCTGCCGGTTCGGCACCAGGCCAGCCCCTAGCCAGGCAACCCTCGCCGTCGCTGAAACAGCGTTGGCGTGGCGCCAGCAACCTGGTCCCGGCGCTGCTGTTTCTTGGCCTGTTCTTTCTCGCGCCGCTGATTGGCCTGCTGTTGCGCGGCGTGCTGGAACCGGTGCCGGGCCTGGGCAACTACGAGCAACTGTTCGCCAACTCGGCCTACGCACGGGTACTGCTGAACACCTTCTCGGTGGCCGGCCTGGTGACGTTGTTCAGCCTGTTGCTGGGCTTCCCGCTGGCCTGGGCGATCACCCTGGTGCCACGCGGCTGGGGTCGCTGGATCCTGAACATCGTGCTGCTGTCGATGTGGACCAGCCTGCTTGCCCGCACCTACTCCTGGCTGGTGTTGCTGCAAGCCTCGGGGGTGATCAACAAGGCGCTGATGGCCCTGGGCATCATCGATCAACCGCTGGAGATGGTGCACAACCTCACCGGCGTGGTGATCGGCATGAGCTACATCATGATCCCGTTCATCGTGCTGCCGTTGCAGGCGACCATGCAGGCCATCGACCCGATGATCCTGCAGGCAGGTTCCATCTGCGGCGCCAGCCCCTGGACCAACTTCTTCCGGGTGTTCCTGCCGCTGTGCCGGCCGGGGCTGTTCTCCGGCGGCCTGATGGTGTTCGTGATGTCCCTCGGTTACTACGTGACCCCGGCCTTGCTGGGCGGCGCGCAGAACATGATGCTGCCCGAATTCATCATTCAGCAGGTGCAGTCGTTCCTCAACTGGGGCCTGGCCAGCGCCGGCGCCGCGTTGCTGATCGTGATCACGCTGGTGCTGTTCTACTTCTACCTGAAGCTTCAGCCGGAATCCCCGGTTGGCGCCAGCAACGCGAGGTAAGCCGTCATGCTCCTGACTCCCAATGCCATGAGCCGGCGCATGCGCTTCGGCCTGTATGCCACCACCGGGCTGATCGGGCTGTTCCTGCTGCTGCCGATCGTATTCATCGTGCTGCTGTCGTTCGGCTCGTCACAATGGCTGGTGTTCCCGCCACCGGGCTGGACGCTGAAATGGTACGGCCAGTTCTTCTCCAATGCCGACTGGATGAACGCGGCGATGGCCAGCCTCAAGGTCGCGATGCTGACGACGTTCTTCGCCGTCGCATTGGGCCTGCCGACTGCGTTCGCCCTGGTTCGCGGCCGTTTCCCCGGCCGGGAAATGCTCTACGGCCTGTTCACCCTGCCGATGATCGTGCCCCTGGTGATCATCGCCGTGGCGGTGTACGCGCTGTTCCTGAAACTCGGCTACACCGGGACCATGTTCGCGTTCGTGGTCAGCCACGTCATCGTCGCGCTGCCGTTCACCATCATCTCGATCATCAACTCGCTGAAGCTGTTCGATCAGTCGATCGAGGATGCGGCGGTGATCTGCGGCGCCTCGCGCCTGCAAGCGGTGTTCAAGGTGACCTTCCCGGCGATCCGTCCGGGCATGGTGGCCGGCGCCCTCTTCGCCTTCCTCGTCTCGTGGGATGAAGTGGTGCTGAGCGTGATGATGGCCAGCCCGACCCTGCAAACCCTTCCCGTGAAAATGTGGACCACCCTGCGCCAGGACCTGACGCCCGTGATCGCCGTCGCCTCGACGCTGCTGATCGGCCTCTCGGTCTTGGTCATGGTGATCGCCGCCGCTCTGCGCCGGCGCAACGAAATCAGCGCCTGAGCGCCCAGGAGTACGACATGAGTGCAGTGATCAAAGATTCCGCGCAGCAAAATGACAAGCCCCTGGTCAGCCTGCGTAACCTGAACAAGCACTACGGCGACTTTGCCGCCGTGGACAACATCTCGCTGGACATCAAGGACGGTGAATTCCTCACCTTCCTCGGCTCCAGCGGCTCGGGCAAAAGCACCACGCTGTCGATGCTTGCCGGTTTCGAAACCCCGAGCAGCGGCGAGATCCTGGTCAGCGGCCAGTCGCTGGTCAACGTGCCGCCGCACAAACGCGACATCGGCATGGTGTTCCAGCGCTACTCGCTGTTCCCGCATCTGTCGGTGCGCGACAACATCGCCTTCCCGCTGGCAATCCGCAAACTTGCCGCCGCCGAGCGTGACAAGCGCGTCGACGCGATGCTCAAACTGGTGCAGCTGGAGCAATTTGCCCATCGCCGCCCTTCGCAACTGTCCGGTGGCCAGCAGCAACGCGTCGCCATTGCCCGGGCACTGGTCTATGAGCCACGCATCCTGCTGATGGACGAACCGCTGGGAGCACTCGACAAAAAACTGCGCGAAGACTTGCAGGATGAACTGCGTCAGCTGCATCGGCGCCTGGGCATCACCATCGTCTACGTGACCCACGATCAGGAAGAAGCCATGCGCCTGTCCCAGCGCATCGCGATTTTCAGCCACGGCAAGATCGTCGGCCTGGGCAGCGGTTACGACCTTTACCAGAACCCGCCGAACGCCTTTGTCGCATCGTTCCTCGGCAATTCGAACTTCCTCAAGCTCAAGGCCCAGGGAAATGCCGTGGCGACTTTCGAAGGCCAGGCGCTGTCGATCCGGCTCACCGCCGGCCTGCGAACCGACCAGGACGTGCTGCTGATGGTGCGTCCGGAAAAAGCCCTGGCCCTGAGCAATGACCAGGCGATTGCCGAACCGCTGGCCGCCGGCTGGAACGAAGTCTCGGCCAAGGTCGTGGAAGTGCTGTTTCTCGGCGAAAGCCAGACCTGCAGCGTGGTCACCGCTGGCGGCACCTCGATGACGGTCAAGGCACTGTCCGCTGCCGGCATGCCGCTCAAGTCCGGTGACCCGGTGCGGGTGCGCTGGGCCACGGCGGACGCCTGCGTGTACACCGAATGGGCCGAAAGCGACCTGAACAAGGCCGCCGGCGCTCACTGATCCATTGGCCTGCGCGTGCGGGCCACTATAATGAGTCACCCTCGGGCCACCACAACGTCGGGTTGTGGTGGCCTTTTTTCTGTCGCCTGTAAGATAAATTGGACAACGGATTCCTAAAATCCCGGTTTAATGCTAAATAGTGCTCAGTATTTTTAACACCCGACCCTGTCGTGCCACACAGTGCAACGAGAATAACGATATGAATGTCCATTTCGAGAAAAGTGAAGTGTTTGGGACCCTCCACCTGCAAATGGCGGTGGCAGCATGATCGAAGTCACCGAAGTTTCCATTGCCCAACTGCGCGCCGCGCTTGAATCCGGCCAGACCACGTCAGTTGAGCTGGTCCAGGCTTATCTTGCGCGAATCGACGCCTATGACGGCCCCGAAACCGCCACGGCGCTGAACGCAGTTGTAGTGCGCAACCCCGAGGCCCTCGCCGAAGCACAGGCCGCCGACGCCCGTCGCGCCAAGGGCCAGGTGCTGGGGCCGCTGGACGGCATCCCTTACACCGCCAAGGACAGTTATCTGGTCAAGGGCCTCACCGCCGCTTCCGGCAGCCCGGCCTTCAAGGACCTGGTCGCCTATCGCGATGCGTTCACCATCGAACGCCTGCGCGCCGCCGGGGCGATCTGCCTGGGCAAGACCAACATGCCGCCGATGGCCAACGGCGGGATGCAGCGCGGTGTCTACGGCCGTGCCGAAAGCCCGTACAACGCCGACTACCTCACCGCCCCTTTCGCTTCCGGCTCGTCGAACGGTGCCGGTACGGCGACCGCGGCCAGTTTCTCGGCCTTCGGCCTGGCGGAAGAAACCTGGTCGAGCGGCCGTGGCCCGGCCTCGAACAATGGTTTGTGCGCCTACACCCCCTCACGCGGGGTGATCTCGGTACGCGGCAACTGGCCGTTGACCCCGACCATGGACGTGGTCGTGCCGTTTGCCCGGACCATGGCCGACCTGCTCGAAGTGCTCGACGTGGTAGTGGCCGATGACCCGGACACCCGCGGTGACCTGTGGCGCTTGCAGCCTTGGGTGCCAATTCCGAAATCGTCTGAGGTACGCCCTGAATCCTATGCCGAGCTGGCGGCGAACAGCGAAGCGCTCAAAGGCAAGAAGTTCGGCATTCCGCGCATGTACATCAACGCCGACCCTGAAGCGGGCACTTCCGAAGCGCCGGGCATCGGCGGGCCAACCGGCCAGCGCATCAACACCCGTCCTTCGGTGATCGGGCTCTGGGAACAGGCGCGCAAGGCCCTCGAAGCCGCGGGTGCCGAAGTGCTCGAAGTGGACTTCCCGCTGGTTTCCAATTGCGAAGGCGATCGCCCTGGCGCACCGACCGTGTTCAATCGCGGCATCGTCTCCAAAGAATTTTTACACCATGAGCTGTGGGACCTGACCGCCTGGGCGTTCGATGATTTCCTGCAGGCCAACGGCGACCCGAAATTGAACCGTCTGGTCGATGTCGACGGTCCGCAGATCTTCCCTCACGACCCGGGCACCCTGCCCAACCGCGAGGGCGACCTCGCCGCCGGCATGGACGAATACGTGCGCATGGCCGAACGCGGCATCACGCCGTGGGACCAGATCAGCACGGTGCCGGACGGCCTGCGCGGACTGGAAAAGACCCGCAAGATCGATCTGGAAGACTGGATGGATCGCCTGGGCCTCGACGCGGTGCTGTTCCCGACGGTCGCCGATGTGGGGCCGGCGAATGCCGATGTCGATCCGCAATCGGCGGATATCGCCTGGAGCAACGGCGTCTGGGTCGCCAACGGCAACCTCGCCATCCGTCACCTCGGCGTGCCAACGGTCACCGTGCCGATGGGCGTGATGCCGGACATCGGCATGCCGGTCGGCCTGACGTTTGCCGGTCGCGCCTATGACGACTCCAGGCTGCTGCACCTGGCGTCGGCGTTCGAGTCGACCGGCAGCAAGCGCATGATCCCGCCGCGTACCCCGCCATTGGCGGCTGACCAACAGTAAAAAGGTTCTTTCACTGGTTTGGACGCTCCCTTGTAGGAGCTGGCTTGCCAGCGATGGTCGTTAACGATAACGCGTTCGAGCTGGATAAACGCGGCGTACTTGAGTCCATCGCCGGCAAGCCGGCTCCTACAGCTTCCCGGGATTATCAGGGATCAACCTGGGCCATCAGTTCCGGAATCGATTCCGGCCGATTGGCAAAACGCTGCGCCAGCACCGCACAGACCATCAGTTGAATCTGGTGGAACAGCATCAACGGCAGGATCAGCACGCCAATGGTGCTACCGGCAAACAACACCTGCGCCATCGGCACACCGGTTGCCAGGCTTTTCTTCGAGCCGCAGAAGAGAATGGTGATGCGGTCTTCCTGATTGAAACCGAATGCCTTGCCCAGTACGGTCGAGGCCACCAGCACCAGCCCCAGGACCACGCAGCACGCCACCACCAGCCCGAGCAGATCCAGCAATGGAATCTGATGCCAGAGGCCCTCGATCACCGCCTCGCTGAACGCGCCGTAGACCACCAACAGAATCGAGCCCTGATCGACGAACTTCAGCCAGCTCTTGTTGCGCGCCACCCAGTTGCCAATCCAGCGCCGCGCGATTTGCCCGGCAATGAACGGCAGCAGCAACTGCACGCTGATCTTGAGGATGGCGTCGAGGGTCGAGGAGCCTTCGCCGTGCACATTCAGCAGCAAGGTCACCAGCAACGGCGTGAGAAAAATCCCGAACAGGCTGGACGCCGCCGCGCTGCAAATCGCCGCCGGGATGTTGCCCCGCGCCAGTGAAGTAAAGGCAATCGCCGACTGCACCGTGGCGGGCAGCGCACACAGGTAAAGCATGCCCATGTACAGGTCTTTGCCAATCAGCGGCGACAGCAGCGGCTTGAGCGCCAGGCCGAGCAACGGAAACACCACGAAGGTCAGGCTGAACACCAGCAAATGCAGGCGCCAGTGCCCGGCACCGGCAATGATCGACTCGCGGGACAGCTTGGCGCCATGCAGGAAAAACAACAGCGCGATGGCGATGTTGGTCAACCAGCCAAAACCGACCGCAACCTGGCCGCTGGCGGGCAGCAGGCTGGCGAGCGTCACCACGCCGATCAGGGTCAGGGTGAAGTTGTCGGGTAACAAGCGGGGGCGAGTCATGGGTTTGATCATCCGGGGGTTGCCAGTACGTGAAAGCGACTCTAACGTGCTTGTGAATTACCGACTAACGCCGATGAGCCAGCAGATGCCGCCTAAAGGACATGACAAAAGTATCCGGCGCAGTATTCCCGGGCTGTCCAGCCTGCCACGGCCACTCTACGGCCGTACCGAATCGCTGCCCAATCGCGCATTGACCCGGCGCCACAGCCACCCTTGGGTGCAGCTGTCCTATGCGATCCAGGGCGTGCTCGAAATACAGACCGGCGCCGGGCGTTTCGTGGCCCCGCCAGAGCGCGCGGTGTGGATTCCGGCGGGCATGCCGCACCGGGTGTTCAGCTCGCCGCGTACGGAAATGCGCAGCCTGTACATCGACTGCAGCGTCTCGACTTGGGCGCCGCCGGGCTGTCATGTGTTGGGGGTCAGCGATTTGCTGCGCGAGTTGATCCGTGCCTTCAGCCAGATTCCGGTGGAATACGATCAGAACGGTCCGCACGGTCGGTTGGCCCAGGTGATTCTGGATCAGTTGGCCGAGGCGCCGCAGATCGACTTGATGCTGCCACTGCCCCAGGACAGCCGATTGCGGCAGATCGCGCAGAGCCTGGAGTCGCACCCGGAGCAACAGACCACGCTCAGTCACTGGAGCGACAAATTCGGCGTCACCGAGAAAACCCTCAGTCGCCTGTTCCTGCGCGACACCGGCCTGACCTTTCGCGCCTGGCGACAGCGCTTGCGCCTGCTCGGCGCCCTGACGCCACTGGAACAGGGCGAACGAGTGACCGACGTCGCATTGGCTTGTGGCTATGACTCGACGTCGGCATTCATCGCCGCCTTCCGCCAGCAGTTCGGCGAAACACCGGGGGAGTTCTTCCGCTGACTGCTCAAACAGAACCCCGTGGGAGCGGGCTTGCTCGCGAAAGCGGTGGATCAGTCGACACATGCATTGACTGGCACTCTGCATTCGCGAGCAAGCCCGCTCCCACAGTGTTTTTTGTCGGACAAGGGATTTGTGTTCGACATCAACTGAATGTGCGAGCGAACCTGGGTGCACACAACACCTGTGCCCCACACAAAAACCCGTGGGAGCGGGCTTGCTCGCGAAAGCGGTGGGTCAGTCCCCCATGTATTGACTGACACTCTGCATTCGCGAGCAAGCCCGCTCCCACAGTGTTTTTTGTCGGACATGGGATTTGTGTTCGACATCAATTGAATGTGGGAGCGGGCTTGCTCGCGAAAGCGGGGGGGCAGTCGACACATGTATTGACTGAGACCCCGCATTCGCGAGCAAGCCCGCTCCCACAAGGATCCTGGTGTTACTGATCGGACTTGATGCTGGTCCAGACCCGGGTACGCACCCGCTCAAGCTTTTGCGGCAGTGGCTGCACGACGTACAGCGTCTTCAATGCCTCGCTGGTCGGCGTCAGGTTCGGGTTGCCGGTGATGTCCTTGTCGATCAGCGCCAGCGAGTCCTTGTTGGCATTCGGGTAACCGAGGAAGTCGCTGATCGGCGCGATGACTTTCGGGTCCAGCAGGTTGTTGAGGAACTCGTGGGCTTCGACCACGTTCTTCGCGCTTTTCGGGATGGCGAAAGTGTCGAACCAGATCGGCGCGCCTTCTTTGGGCAGGCGCCAGTCGACGACCACGCCGTTGCCCGCCTCTTTGGCGCGATTGCCGAATTGATAGAAGCTGCCTGAGTAACCGATGGCCACGCAGATATCGCCGTTGGCGATGTCGGTCATGTATTTGGCGGAGTTGAAGTAGGTGACGTAAGGGCGAACCTTGAGCATCAGCGCCTTGGCCTTTTCGTAGTCATCCGGGTTCTGGCTGTTCGGGTCCAGCCCCAGGTAATGCAGGGCCAGCGGCAGGATCTCCGACGGCGAATCGAGCATCGCCACGCCACAGGCCTTGAGCTTCTCCATGTTCTCGGGCTTGAACACCAGGTCCCAGCTGTCCACCGGCGCATTCTCGCCAAGCGCCGCCTTGACCTTGGCCGGGTTGAAACCGATCAGCACGGTGCCGTACATGTAGGGCACGCCGTACTGGTTGCCGGGGTCGTTCTTGTCCAGCAGCTTGAGCAAGGCCGGGTCCTGGTGCGACCAGTTCGGCAGTCTGGACTTGTCGAGTTTCTGGAACACCCCCGCCTTGATCTGGGTTTCGATGAACTGGTTCGATGGCACCACCAGGTCGTAGCCCGAGTTGCCGGTGAGCAGCTTGGCTTCCAGGGACTCGTTGGTGTCGAAGGTGTCCCAGGTCACCTTGATCCCGGTGTCCTTGGCAAAATCCTTGGGCACGGACGGCAGGATGTAGTCCGCCCAGTTGTACACCCGCAATTCGTGCTGTTCGGCTTGCACCGCGCTGGCCAGCAGCGACAGCCCGCAAACGGTGGCGCCCAGTATGCGTTTCATTGAGTCCATGGATCATTTCCCCAAGTGTGGCGTGAGTACGATGGTTTTTATGTTCTGTACACGGCAGCAGCCTTGAAAATTGCCAAGGGCAAGGAAGTGAAGCGTCTGGTTGTGATTTGACCTGGGGTTGCCGAACCGGCAACCCGCGTCTGATTCTTGCTGACGGCGTGGCCGGTTCACAGCGTGAGGCAGGCCAAAAGGAGACCGAAACGGCCAAAATACGTGTCCGTATTGATCAGCGCCGCGGTGGTCCGCAAACCTTAGGTGTGCTGCCTGACACATCGCTTCGCGAGCAGGCTCGCTCCCACTGGGGTTGTGATGTGACTACAACAGCGACAAGGTGTAATTAATGATGAACCGGTTCTGATCCACGTTGCGGCCCGCGTCAGTGTTCGACCTGGCGTTACGCAGTGTGAAACCCACCCCTTTGAACGTGCCCGACTGCAACACGTAGTCCAGGGTCATGTCGCGCTCCCACTCGGACTGATCGCTGGCGTTTTGCGCTTTGATGTCCGTGCCCTTCAAATACACGATCGAGGCTTTCAGGCCCGGCACGCCCAAGGGCGCGAAGTCGTAGGTGTACTGCCCGAAGTTGGTCTGTTCGCCGGCCCGGGCAAAGTTCTGGATCATCTTGTCGGTGGGCAGGTAGACACTGCCGCCGCCCGCCCCTTTGTCCACCAGGCTGCCCTGGTTGGGCTGGACGAAGTTGCTGCCATCGCCCACACGCTGATGCCCCACCGACACCGCGTGGCCGCCATGGGTGTAGGTGACCATAGCCGACCAGGTGCTGTTGTCGATTTCACCGTCGTTGTCGTCGGTGTAGCCCGATACCCGATAGCCTTGCGCGCGGCCGGAGGCCGAGCTGTTGGCACCGCTCGAGGTGGTGCGGAAGTAGCGCAGGTCGGTGGTCAGTGAGTTGGCGCTGTCGATTGGCAGGATGTGCGTCAGGCCGAGGAAGTTCTGGTTGTAGAAGTCCTCCAGCTGCGCGAAGTAATACTGGGTCTTAAGCGTTTTGGTGAGGTTGTAGTCACCACCGGCGTAATAGAACTTGTTGCTCTCGCGCGTGCTGCCGGCGACCGACAAGCCTGTGCGGTCCGTCGAGGCGCGCCCTACCGCGTGCTCAAGCACACCGCCGGTCAACGTCAGGCCATCGATGTCGTTCGAGGTGAGCTGGGCACCGGTAAACGATTGCGGCAACACGCGAGCATCGTTCGCCAGAAGGATCGGCAACTTTGGCAGCAAGGTGCCGTAGCGAAATTCTGTCCTGGCAAGGCGCATCTTCGCCGTAGGACCGAAGCTGCTCCAGGTGTCGGCCGCGCCGTCGCCGTCAGAAGGAATCATGCCGCTACCGACGTGGCGCCCCGCTCCGCTGTCCAGTGTGATGCCGAGCAATGCCTGGGCATCGAGCCCGAACCCCAGCGCGCCCTGGGTAAACCCGGATTCATAGCGCAACACAAACCCTTGGGCCGCTTCTTCGGTTTTCGAAGGATCAGCCGTGCCGTCGCGATTGTCGCTGTTGAAGTACAGGGTACGCATCGAGAGGCTGGCCTTGCTGTCTTCGAGAAAACCATGGGCTGCGCTATCGGCGGCCTGTACGCACAGCGAACTGGTGGCCAGCAGGACTGCAGTGGGAATCGCTCGTTTGAACATACGGTGCTCCTGGGTGTTTCTTATCGTTATTTGAAGGTTTCACCGCCAGACAGGACCCGATTTCCGCCCACGCAACAGCGCTCAACACGGGCGCGAAATCAGGCGCGCTCGATGAGTGACATGAGTCATGGGACGTTCGAGGTGAGGGTTGACTGGCTGGCTTGTGAAACTCTTAAAACATTTCGAGAGGCTATTATCAAACGCGACGAAAGTAGTTTTCGTGGAGGGATACGGCTTGTCGCGCCGGGGTATGGACGGTCACTGTTTTTGCATATCGGTGTGGCGAATTTTCACCATACTGATTTCATCGGCAGTGTTCGGCGACTGCCTGCATGTCCCGACAAGAGCAATGACTCATGAACGATCAAATCGAGCTGTTCGGTGCCAACACGGGCAACAGTCTGCGGGCAGCGATTGCCCTGGAAGAGTCGGGCATCGCCTACACGGCACGCAAGCTGGACCTGTATGCACAGGAGCAGCGTGGGCCGGCCTTCCTGGCGCTAAACCCGGCCGGGAAAGTCCCGACCCTGATCGATCACGGGACTACGCCGATGCTGATCATCAACCAGTCCAACGCCATCATCCAGTACGCCGATGCCAAGGTGCCTGGACGGCTGGCACCGGCGCAGCCAGGGCCCGAGCGCATCCGGGTGATCGACCGCTATTTCTTTTTCGTGACCGATGTCATCGCCCCCAGCCATGCCGCGTTTTTCCTGCACCAGGCGGGGCAGGACAAGGCGGCGGCGATCATCGATCTGCGGGTGATCGAGCAACTGACCTGGTCGGAAGGTTTTTTGACGGACGAATTCATGGCCGGAGAGCAGTTCTCCATGGCCGACATTATGGCGTTCACCATCGCCACCGCGTTCCGTGATCGACTGGACTGGACGCAACTGCCTCAGCTATCGCGCTGGTTCGACAGGGTCGAAGCCAGGCCGGCGCTGCAACGCGGCCTGAATGTGTTCAACCATTCCTGAGAGTCGCCGTCACTGTAGGAGCGAGCTTGCTCGCGATGGTCGTTAACGATTACGCGTGTTTACTGACTAAACGCAGTGCTCTTGAGTCCATCGCGAGCAAGCTCGCTCCTACAGTGACGTAATATGCCGGGCATTTTCTCACGAACACGAAACGATTTCGCCTCAGTCGGCGTAGCCGAGTTTCACCGAGCGACTTTCCTGCACCTGGCTTCGCGTAGCGAGGCAGTAATACAACGGGCACGTCACCACCAGCCCCACCAGCCACGACAGGTCCGCGCCATCTACCAGATTGGCGTACGGGCCGACGTACAGTGAAGTATTGGCGAATGGCAGCTGCACGATGATGCCGATGAAGTAGGCAATGATCGCGTGCAGGTTGAAGCGACCGTAGATGCCGCCGTCGGCCCGGAAGATCGACGCGATGTCATAGCGACGACCCTTGATCAGGTAAAAGTCGATCAAGTTGATCGAGGCCCACGGCACCAACACCAGCAACAGCGCCAGGATCAGGCCGATGAACTGCGAGATGAAATTCGCCGAGGCACCCAGCGCCACCACGCAGCAACCCGCCAGCACGATGCTCGACAACACCACGCGCACCTTGATGCTGGGCGTCCACTGGCTGGCGAAGGTCTGGATCGAGGTGATGATCGACAGCACCGCGCCGTACAGATTCAAGGCGTTGTGGCTGATGATGTTGAGCAGGAACAGCACCATCAGGATCGGCCCCAGCCAACCGGTGGACTGCTTCACCGCCGCCATCGCCTCGGTGCCTTCCGGGGTAGCCAGTACCGCCACGGCACCGAAAGTGAACGACAGGATCGTGCCCAGGGTCGCCCCCAGGTAAGTGGCGAAGAACGGCCGGGTGATGCCGATGTCCGCCGGCAGGTAGCGCGAGTAGTCCGACACATACGGCGAGAAACTGATTTGCCAGATGATGCCCAGCGAGACCGTGGCCAGCCAGCCGGACAGGTTGAACCCGCCGCGAGTGAAGAAGTCCGCCGGCAGGTCATGGGCGAAGATGTAGAGGAAACCGGCCAGCAAGGCACTGCCCATGACCCAGGTGCCGATGCGGTTGAGGGTATGGATGAAGCGATAACCGATCACCCCGATGGCCGTGGCGCTGAGGGCACCGATGAGGATGCTGGCCGGCACCGGAACCGACGGCGCAATGCCGACAATCGATTTGCCCGCCAACACGATGTTGGAAATGAAGAAACCGATGTAGATCAGTGCTGCGAAGAACACGATCAGCAGCGCGCCATAGCGGCCGAACTGACCACGGCTCTGCACCATCTGCGGAATGCCCATGCACGGTCCCTGGGCCGATGCGAGCGCAATCACCAGACCACCGACCATGTGCCCGAGCGCAATCGCCAGCAGGCCCCAGAACAGGTTGAGGTGGAACACCTGGACCACCATGGCGCCGGTGACGATGGGCAGTGGCGCGATGTTGGTGCTGAACCACAGAGTGAAAAGATCGCGGGCCTTCCCGTGGCGCTCTGCGAGTGGAACGTAGTCGACCGTGTGATTCTCGATCAACGGATCTTGCCGGGACATCTGGGACATGTGCATGAACTCGAGTTGGTCTGTTCTTATCTTTGTATGAAGCCAAACCGGGGGGACTCTCTGGCCGCCCCTCAGATGCCGACCATATTATGGTATTCCAAACTTTAAACAAGACTGAACCGGTCTTTGAGCACGCATCTGAACCGGCATCCTGCCCGATTCACGCCAGCTCTGGATAGCTTAAAGCCCCGTAATCATTGAGTTCCCGACGAAAGACGTACGTTTATCGGTTCACCCAAAAAGACCTTGCAATCGATGTATTACGGTATACCATCAGACCTACAAACACATAAAAAACGCGTCACACCACCCGAGGACCGTCCAATGATCGATGCCGCCATCTACAAACAAGTCATGGGTTCGTTCCCGTCCGGAGTGACCGTGATCACCACCCTGGATGACGATGGGCAAATCGTCGGCCTGACCGCCAGCGCCTTCAGCTCGCTGTCGATGGACCCGGCCCTGGTGCTGTTCTGCCCGAACTACAGCTCCGACTCCTACCCGGTCTTGATCAAGAACAAGCGTTTTGCCATCCACGTGCTCTCCGGCGGCCAGCAAAACGAAGCCTATGCCTTCGCGCGCAAAGGCAAGGACAAGGCCCAGGGGATCGAGTGGACGCTCAGCGAACTGGGCAACCCGATTCTGGCCAATGCCACGGCGGTCATCGAATGTGAGCTGTGGCGCGAATATGAAGGTGGCGACCACGCCATCATGGTCGGCGCCGTGAAAAACCTGATCGTGCCCCGCCAGAGCAGCGGGCCACTGGTGTATTGCCACGGCAAGATGGGCGCTTTACCGGTGCTTGCCTGATCCCTCTGATATCACCGCATACCCCTGTGGGAGCGGGCTTGCTCGCGAAAGCGAACTGCCAGGCGGCATATGTGTTGACTGACACTCCGTCTTCGCGAGCAAGCCCGCTCCCACACTGGTTAGCGTTAGCCGCGATGAGAAGTCATTTGCGGAAAATATGTATTATGGTATACCAATATTCAACGAGCCCGCAGTCGACAGGCCGATAACAAAAGATCCGAGGTAAACGTCATGAAGTTTTCCCTGTTCGTACACATGGAACGTTGGGACGAAAGCGTCAGCCACCGCCAGTTGTTCGAAGACCTGACCGAACTGACCCTGATGGCCGAGGCCGGTGGTTTCAGCACCGTGTGGATTGGCGAACACCACTCCATGGAATACACCATCTCGCCAAGCCCGATGCCACTGCTGGCTTATCTGGCGGGCAAGACCACCACCATTCACCTGGGCGCCGGCACCATCATCGCGCCGTTCTGGCACCCGCTGCGGGTGGCCGGCGAATGCGCATTGCTCGACGTGATCAGCAATGGCCGCATGGAAGTCGGTCTGGCCCGTGGCGCCTACCAGATCGAATTCGACCGCATGGCCGGCGGCATGCCAGCCTCCTCCGGCGGCCAGGCATTGCGCGAAATGGTGCCGGTGGTGCGCGCACTGTGGAACGGCGATTACGCCCATGACGGCGATATCTGGAAATTCCCGACGTCCACCAGCGTGCCCAAGCCGATCCAGCAGCCGAACCCGCCGATGTGGATCGCCGCCCGCGACCCGGACTCGCACAACTTCGCCGTGGCCAACGGCTGCAACGTCATGGTCACGCCGCTGATGAAAGGCGACGAAGAAGTCCTCGACCTGAAGAACAAATTCCAGGCCGCCCTGGACAACAACCCGGACGTGCCGCGCCCGCAACTGATGGTGCTGCGTCACACCCACGTGCACACCGCCGACGACCCGCAGGGTTGGGAAGTCGGAGCCCGGGCGATCTCGAAGTTCTACCGCACGTTCGATGCCTGGTTCGGCAACAAGACCACCCCGGTCAACGGCTTCCTCGCGCCGAGCCCGGAAGAGAAATTCGCCGGTCGCCCCGAGTTCGAACTGGAAAGCCTGCACAAGACCGCCATGATCGGCACCCCGGAAGAAATCATTCCGCGCATCAAGTACTACCAGGAACTGGGGGTCGACGAATTCAGCTTCTGGTGCGATAACAGCCTGCCCCACGCGGAGAAGAAAAAATCCCTGGAGCTGTTCATCAAGCATGTGGTGCCAGCGTTCCGCTGAATGCGCCACCCTGCTCCCCCGGACGCGAAGCCGGGGTTGCAGAACACCTCAACTGTAGGAGCGAGCTCGCTCGCGATGGACGCCAACGATAATGCGTGCCGTCTGGATGACTGCGTTGTCTAGAGTTTTTCGCGAGCGAGCTCGCTCCTACAAGGGTCGATTCCAATGATGACTGGTCGTCTCCCATCACTCGCCCTTCCCTCCGGCGCCGCGCGGGCTTACCTGCGCGGTGAATGGACCGCTTCGCACCTGCACTTCAAGCGCCTGCGCGCCAGCGTTTCGGCCAAGCAGAACGGCTTCTGGCAAATAGTTCACTGAGCCCACCCGAACAGCCAATCACGCACCCTACGTCTCGCCATTGCATGGCGTGTGCGGTGCCTTGTGTTTCGCCTTTGATCAGGTTTGCCCAATGAACAATAACAACGCGCTGTTGATCATCGACATGCAGCAGGAGGACGGTTTCGTCCTGGAAAACTTCGACAGGGTGGTCGCCCATACCGCCGCCCTGCTCGATACCGCACGCAACCAGCGGATGCCGGTCATCTATACCCGCCACATCAATCAGGCCGATGGCAGTGACCTGCCCCACGGTGAACCCCTGGCCGCCGACGGTGGCCCCGGCAGTTACCGCGCCGGCACCCGGCAAGTGGAAATCATCGAGTCGCTGACGCCGCAGTCCGGTGAATTGATCATCGACAAGGGCCGCTACAGTGCCTTTCACCGCACCGACCTCAATGCCCGACTCAAGGCACTGGAGGTCGATACGCTGATCGTCTGCGGTGTGCTGACGGACGTCTGCGTGCTGACCAGCGTGTTCGATGCCTTCGCCCTGGGCTATCGCGTGCGCCTGGTCAGTGATGCCTGCACCACGACCAGCGAGGCCGGGCATTATTCGGCCCTGCTGATCATGGCCAACTGGGTCTACTCGCTGGAAATCCTCACCACCACCGAGTGCCAGCGCGCCCTGGAACAGCGCGACTACCTGAGCCTGATCCCCGAGCGTCCGGACCTGTTTGCCCACCAGCCCCATGAGCTGCCCGGCACCATCGCCCGCCTGCATTCCCACCTCGTCCGGACTCAGGAGTGATCGCCATGCAAGTCGAAAAAAGAAGCATCGATTTCATCCCCGAGACCGAACGCCACGGCAAGCCGGGCTCGCTGTTCTACATCTGGTTCGGCGCCAACATGAACATCACCACCATCGCCTCCGGTGTGTTGCCGGTGGTGATGGGGCTCAACTTGTTCTGGAGCGCGCTGGCGATCATCGTCGGCTCGTTGCTGGGGGCGATTTTCATGGCCTCCCACTCGGCACAGGGACCGAAGCTGGGCATTCCGCAAATGATCCAGAGCCGGGCGCAATTCGGCGTGTTGGGGGCCGTGTTGCCGCTGCTGTTCGTGATGCTGATTTACCTGGGCTTCTTCGTCAGCAACACCTTGCTCGCAGCCCAGGCACTGGAGTCCGTCAGCCCGCTGCCGATGTCCGGCAACATCTACCTGATCGGCGCGCTGTGCTTCGTCGTCGCGCTCTATGGCTATCGGTTGATTCACCGCTTGCAGAAGCTGCTGTCGATACTGTCGCTGGTGGTGTTCGTGGCCGCCACGGTGCTCGCCTTGCAGTTGCCGATCCCGGCCGAACAGTGGTTGCCGACCGGCTTCTCGTTGTCGAAGTTCCTGGTGGCGGTGAGCATTGCCGTGACCTGGCAACTGTCCTATGCACCTTACGTCGCCGACTACTCGCGCTACCTGCCGAGCAGCACGCCGACCGCCCGGGTGTTCTGGTTCAGCTACGCCGGCACGGTCACCGGCGGCGCGTGGATGATGATTCTCGGGGCGATTCTGAGCGTCGGCATCGGCGACTTTTCCAGCAACGTCGGCGGGCATGTCGCCGGTCTGTTCGGCAGTGGCGCGGTACTGCTATTCGCCTTCATCGTCTACGGCCAGGTGTCGATCAACGTGTTCAACCTGTACGGCGCGTTCATGTCGACCATCACCGTGATCGAACCTTTCGCCCGACTCAAGGTGACCCCGCGGGTACGCGGCGTGTTCATGCTGCTGATCAGCCTGGTGGCCACGGCCCTGTGCACCATCGGTCAGGACGACTTCATCAACTTCTTCCTGAACTTCATCTTCTTCATGAGCTACTTCCTGATCCCGTGGACGGCGATCAACCTGGTGGACTACTACTGCCTGCGCAAAGGCCAGTACCGGATTGACGACATCTTCGACGTTAACGGGATCTACGGGTGCGTTAACCGGATTGCCTGCGGCAGCTTCCTGCTGGCGATTGCCCTGGAAATTCCGTTCATGAACACCACGCTGTACGTCGGCCCGGTGGCCACGGCGCTGGACGGGGTGGACCTGGCGTGGATCGTCGGGCTGCTGGTGCCGGCGCTGAGTTATTACTGGCTGATGAAGCTCGGCAAGCATGCACCGATGCTGGAGTCAGCAGCCGACTAAATTCCAGGCAAAAAAAATCCCAGGCAGCTGATGGACGCCTGGGATTTAAAAATGCATAAACCGTGGTGGTGAACGCGGCGCGGATATTACGGAATATTTCACGCTGTAACAAGATATTTTTATTCACTATCTAGTTAATAAACGTTCCAAGTCCTTAAATATCCACATATTTTCTAAGGCTGACTAGAGGAACCAGCGATATTCCCGCGCGCTGATGTCATGCAGAAATGCCAGATGATCCTGACGTTTGTTTTCGCAATAGACGTCCACAAACTCCGCCCCCAAGCCTTCGCGCAGCGATGCATGACTTTGCATGGACTGCACCGCTTCGAGCATTTCCAACGGAAAGTCGATGCCACTGCTGCGGTCTTCGTTGAGCGGTGCAATCGGCTCGCGCTCCGCTTCCAGACCTCGCTCCAACCCCACCAGAATTGCCGCCAACGCCAGATACGGGTTGGCATCGGCGCCCGCCAGGCGATGTTCGATACGCAGGTTCTTGACGTCCGACTCCGGTATACGCAAGCACGCATCGCGATCCTCGAAGCCCCAACTGGCGCGGGACGCGACGTTCACCGTGCCGCTCAGGCGGCGCATGGCATTGTGGTTCGGGGCAAAAATCGGCATGCAGTGCGGCAACACCTCCAGGCAACCGGCCACCGCATGACGCAGCGCCCGCTGTCCGTTCGCTGCCAACAGGTTGTTGCCGGCCTCGTCATACAGGCTGACATGCACGTGCATGCCGCTGCCGGGGTGCTGCAAGTAAGGTTTGGCCATGAAGCTGGCGCGCAAGTTGTGTTTGAGCGCCACGCCCCGGGTGCTGCGGCAGAACAGGGCGGCCCAGTCGGCGGCGCGCAGGCCGTCATCGCAATGGCCGAAGTTGATTTCGAACTGCCCCGGGCCGAGCTCGGCAGTGATCACCGTGGCATCCACGCCTTGTTCACGCGCGGTCTCGACCATTTCATCGAGCACCGGAGCAAATCGCGACAAGCGTTCGATGTGCATGTTCGGCTGATCATCGGCATCGCCAGTCAGCTCGTCACGGGGAAATTGCGGCAAGCCGTCCTTCAGGCGGCTGTCGAACAGGTAGAACTCCAGTTCGAACGCCACCACCGGATGAATGCCCTTGCGCTTGAGCCGCTCCAGCACCTGCGCCAGTACCTCGCGGGGCTCGAAGACAATCGGTTTTTGCGTGCCGTCGGAGGTGATCAGCATCTGGCCCAATGGCTGTTTTTCCCAATTCACCCGTTTCAGCGTGCCGGGCACCAGGCGACGGGGCGCATCCGGGTCGCCGTCGTTGAAGCAGTAATCACCGATCTTGAACAACCCGCCCTGGGTGCCGAGCAATACGCAGTTCTGCGGTAGCTTGAGCACGCTGCCGGCAGCGACTTTTTCGAGCATCTCGATCGGGTAGCGCTTGCCGTAGAAATGCCCCGGAATGTCCAGGGAGATCAGGTCGACGTAACGCACTTCGGGGTTGCAGTGGCGGAAGTTGCGAACCTCGGCCAGCAGTTCAGAGCACACAGCATCCATCGATTTGTTCCTTGTTGTTATCAGGTGTAAACCCAAAGCACGCGGGTCGGTTGGTCGGACAGGTTGCCGTAGCGGCAGTGCGCATGGCTGGCCAGTTGAAAGCTGTCACCGGGATGCAGGGTCACCGGTTGGTTGTCGTCGAGCCACAGGGTCAACTCCCCTTCCAGGACGTAACCGCCCTGCTCCGAGCTGTCCTTCATGTGCCGGTCGCCGCTGCTGGCACCGGGCTCAAGCCGGCTTTCGAGCATCGAGAACGAGGCGCGCATTTTTGGCGAAACGAGGATGTCGGTAATGCCGTCGGCGTAGTACAGCGTGCGGCGCTCGTCCGGGCGGGTGACCCAGGACAGGGCCATGGGTTTGGGCAGGCTGTAGAAATAGGTGGTCGGCACGCCCAGGGTTTCGCTGATGGCGGTCAGGTCCGCCACCGTCGGGCGCGACAGTCCGCGCTCGACCTGGGACAGGAAACCGACGGAGCGACCGATTTTGTCCGCCAGTTCCTTCAGGGTGTACTTCTTGTGTTTGCGCAGGTCCTGGATCAGGATCGCCAGCGCCGAGATTTCTTCTTGCATGTCCATCTTGAGGCTTCCAGAAAGTGTCGCTTCAAATACTGTCGCGCAGTCGATACCAGGCCTTGCCGATGGCTTCCAGCGGCGCGGCCAGGTATTTGCCGCCGGGAAAACTGCCGTTGTTCAGGCCCTGGTACAGGGACAGCTCGTCGGGTTGACCGAGTACCGCGTCGGACACCGCCCGCGCCGCGGCCAGCGTCGGCAGCACGCCATGCCCGGAATAGCCCTGCATCCAGTACAGGTCGCCGCGCCGTCCGATATCCGGTGTGCGCTTGAGGGTCAGGTCGATGTGTCCGCCCCAGGCAAACTCCAGTTCGACGCCCGTGAGCTGCGGAAACACGCGCTCCAGGAACGGCCGGGTCGCCGCTGCGATGTCCTTTGGCATCCCGCCCAGGTATGTGCAACCGCCACCGAACAGCAGGCGGTTATCCGGGGTGCGCCGGAAATAGTCGAGCACGAACTGGTTGTCGGTCACACACACGTTGCTCGGCAGCAGCGCGGTGGCTTGCTCCGTCGTCAGCGGCGCGGTCGCGACCTGATACGTCCCGACCGGCAACACGCAACTGGCCAGTTGCGGGTCGAGTCGATCGAGGTAAGCGTTGCACGCCAGCACCAGCACATCGGCGCGGATGCGACCGCGCTCGGTGGTCACCACAAAGCCGTCGCCCTCCTCGCCATAGCTCAGCGCCTTGCTTTGCTCATGGATGCGGCCACCGGCCCGCTCAATCGCATCTGCGAGGCCCAGGGCCAGTTTCAGCGGGTTCAAATGCCCGCCCTCGGGATCGAACAGGCCGGCCTGATAACGCTCGCTGGCGACCCACTGCGGCAAATCGCTGCGCTCGATAAATTGCAGTTTGTCATGGCCCCACTTGTGGCTCGCCTCGTCTTGCCACTCGGTCAGCAGCCCCACTCGCCGCGGCATCACCGAAGTCCAGAGATGGCCGGCGCGGTAGTCGCAATCGAATTCATGGCGACCGGGCAAATCACGCAGTTCGCGCGCGGCCCAGCGCATGCCGTCCCACAGTCGTCGCGCCCGTTCGTATCCCAGCGCCGCTTCCAGCGGTGGCATGTCGCACGACCAGCCGAGAATCGCCTGTCCGCCATTACGCCCGGACGCGGCCCAGGCCACCCGGCTGGCTTCGAGCAAGGTCACGCGCTTGCCGGCCAGCGCCAGGCGCAACGCCGTGTGCAAACCGCTGAAACCGGCCCCGATGATCAGCACTTCAGTGTCTTGCTCACCTTCCAGTGCGGCTCGATCGACCAGACGATCGGCGCAGGAATGGGCGTAGTAACTGGCGACATGCCGGGTGGATTGCTGAAACATACGGCCTCGTGAAATTTTGTATTTATAATTTCATGAAAAAATACACGGTAAATTTCACACAGGCAATCAGGGCGTAAAAAAATCCCGCTCAGGCGAACCCGAGCGGGATTTTTTCTTCAGACGCGATATTCGAATCAGGCCACGGGAATCATCGGGTCCGCCGAAGCCAATGCAGTGACACGGTCAGCCGCTGGCGGGTAGATCCACTGGGTGTTGATCTGCGTCTTCAATGCCTTGGCTTCATGCTTGACCAACTTGACCTGACGATCCCAACCCTCGGTGTAGACCGCGCCCCAGGCGCCCAGATCGAGGCAGGTCACGTATTTCGGCTGGCTGTACGGCGTCGGGTCGACACCGAGAATCTGCGCCGCGACGTTGTTACCTGCATGGCGGCCCAGGGAAATCGCGTGCTGGCAGGTCATCAAGGCGTAGTTGCCGATCTCGTCACTGGCCGCACAGGCAACGTCGCCGGTGGCGAAGATGTCGTCCTGGCCAATGACTTTCAGGTGTGCGTCGACATGCAGGCGGCCCAGGTGATCGCGTTCGGCCGGAATCTGCTCGGTCAGGGAGCTGGCGCGAACGCCGGTGGTCCAGACCACGGTCTTGGTATCGATTCGCGCACCGTCGGACAGGGTCACGCCGTTGGCATCGACCGACACGACCGAGGCTTTCAAGTGCCATTTCACGCCGGTCGCCACGCTGGCCTCGACGATCGACTCTGCGATTTGCTCACCCATCGAGCCGCCAACCTTGTCGCCGCGGTCAACGATGATCACATTGATGTCGGCACGGTCACCGAAGATGGCCCGCAGGCGGGTCGGCATTTCAGTCGCGGTTTCGATCCCGGTGAAACCGCCACCGGCCACTACCACCGTGTTGCGTGCCGTGCTTTCGGGCTGATTGGCCAGCGCCTTGAGGTGGTTTTCCAGGCGCACGGCCTGTTCGATCTGATCGACGTCGAAGGCATGTTCGGCCACGCCCGGGGTGTTCGACGAAGCCAGGCGACTGCCGGTAGCCAGAACGAGTTTGTCGTAGCTGCAGACTTGCGGGGTCCCTGCGGCATCGACATAGCCGATCTGCTTCTGCGCGACGTTGATGGTCTGCGCCGCACCCTTGATGAACCTGACCCCTACAGCATCGAACAGATCGCCAATCGGCGCGGCCAGTTGATGGGCGTTCGGCTCGTAGAAGCGCGGACGCACACGCAGTTCGGCCTGAGGAGCCAGCACGGTCACTTCAACATCGTTGTGGCCATGAATGTCGAACAGACGCGTGGCACTCAAAGCGGTCCACATGCCACCGAAACCTGCGCCGATCACCAGAATGTGCTGTTTCATTTTTAACTCCAGAGGATAAACAAGTGTTGTCGATCGTGATGGGTCACGCTCATCGGGAGCGGGCATGAGGTCGGTGTCGTTCGAAAATCGCTCACCTGTGCCGCTCGAATAACTACGACTGTATTGATCCAAGTTAAATTCTGCAACCCGTATTTTTTGATGACAGGCATCGAAAGCAACGATGCCTTCTCAGAAAAGGCTCAAGAACGCGTATGGCGCCGGCGTTTCACGCTGGAAAAGAAAATTCAGGACGCGACGATTCGTTGCCCGGCTTGCTTTCGGCTGTTAGAATTGGCGACTAATCAAGTCGGAGATCTGTATGTCTCTTTACAGCGCGGGTGTCGAGTACGGCATCCACTGCCTGCTTTTTCTCGTAGGCAATGGCGGCGACTCTCGCGAGGCGAGCGTGCGCGACCTTGCCGAACTGCAAGGCGTTCCCCTGGACTATCTGGCGAAAATCTTCACCAAACTGGCCAAAGGCAAACTGGTGGTCGCCACCGAGGGCATGCGCGGCGGCTTCAAGCTGGCCCGGCCCGCTGACGAAATAACCCTGCTGGATATCGTCAACGCCATCGACGGTCGCAAGTCGATTTTCGATTGTCGGGAGATCCGTGGCCGTTGCGCCGTGTTTGACGGTGCCCCGCCTGAATGGGCACTGGACGGTCCGTGCGCGGTCCATGGCGCAATGATGGTTGCGCAAAAACGCATGGAAGAGGCCCTCGCCCAACAGACCATCCTGGACATCGCCAGGAAGCTCGGGCGCAAAGCCCCGCCGGAATTCGGTGTAAAGGTGGAAAACTGGATGAACGAGCGCCGGGAGCGCAAAAGTGCCGCCCAGGGCAGTGAGCAACTCATCCCGACGACCGATCTTTCAGACTGACCCACACAAAAAACCGGATGCACGCCAGGCATCCGGTTTTTTTCACTCTTGCGCGCTTACAAACAGTCGCGGACGATTTGGCGCAGGTCGCCGGATTTGGCCCAGGGTGGCCCCTGATACAGCGAAATCCGGCTGCCATCCTTGTACTTCACGATATCCAGCACTTCGTCGGCCGTGATCACGCTGGGCGCGGTGATCCGATATCCGTTGGATATCGAAACCTGGGTCGTATTCGCTACTTCCTTTTGCCAGGCAGGCAACACACACGCCGCATACTCTTTTGGCGCCTTCGCGCTGTGCTTGCTGACATTCGGCTCGCCCGGAACCAGCGATGCCGGCAACGAACACCCGGCCAGCAATGCCAGCGCGACTCCCCCCATCAACATCCGCATGCTGTTTCCTTGAATTCGAAATAAGAAAATGTAGCTTGCCGTCGGCCGTACAGCCATCCCGACGATTCGGCGACTGTCATTGATATCGCTTCTCTCGGTTAGTTCCCCGACCAAAGGAAGCCCGGCTGATTCAGACGAACACAACATCCGGTAAACGGGTCTAAAATTCCGGAGTGTAGTATTCAGGAGGTCATCATGTGGCTTAACGAATCGGAACAGCAGCTTCGGCGTGATCTGCAAGGGCTTGCGTCAGATTTGCGCTGGTCGGCAGTGGAGCTTCTGCGCATAGAGGAGCAATTGCGCCTGCTCGGGAGCGAAGCCGACGCGCAAGCCGTTAAAAGACTGTGTTCTTTATTTCAGGGCGATGAAGCAAAACTGTCCGGCTATGCCGAGGAAGTGAAAGCCAAGGTCATTAGCCGCAACAAGGCTCAATAGCGGGAGCGCTGCCATGAACAGGCCTCTATTCACGCTGGTCGTTGCACTGACGGCGTTGACAGGCTGCAGCACCAACTCGATCTACCAGGACCAGCCGCTGGTTGCGAAAGTCAACACCGGCATGACTCAGGAGCAAGTCCGGCAAATCGGCGGCCAGCCCATGGCGGTCACCGATCGTACCGTCGAACCCGGTACGTGCTTTGACTACAGGCTGACTCAGGCCGGCCATCAGCAGCCGTACAACGTCAGCTTCGACGGCCGTGGCATGGTTGACCACAAGAGCTTCATGACCTGCGCGGAATGGAGCCACATGCAGCAAAAAGCCCGGGAACCCTCCCGCCCCAGCGGAGGCGGTGGCTACTAGCGCCCTCACGGATTTTGTAGGAGCGAGCCTGCTCGCGATGGACTCAAACGCGCCGAGTTTAGCCAGGAAACACGCGTTATCGTTAGCGACCATCGCGAGCAAGCTCGCTCCTACAGGCGATTACCGGCGAACCGAGGCTTCGGGCATGAGTTCATTTTGTTTGATGGCTGCCCGCTGGCCTGCCTGCACGAGCCCTGTAGCCGGGCAACGACGCGGCAAACGCCAGTGCCTCTTCCCGACTGCCAAACGAGCCAAGCCGGTCACCCTGGGTGCATACCCGCCAGGGGCCGTTGTTCACGCTGAGTACGTCGTAACCGTTCATATGCATTTTGTTCAACATCGGAACGCTCATAGTCACCTCCTCCTGGGCAGTGTTCTCAGGTTGACTTGCTTACCTTACACCCACCCTTCTGTGAAATACCGACCAGATGTCGCCATGGAAATTCCCCATTCCGGTTGCATTTGGACCTTAACCCTCGGCCAACGCCGTCGCTGCCCTGTCGATCAATGCCGCCACTTCGGCGGGCATCGACGCCAATGACGCATGGCTGGCGTTCAAGGTCAGAATCTCCCGGGCGTTGAGCCGCTCGGCCATCCATTGCTGGTTTTGCGGCGCGATCATCCGGTCTGCGCTGGAAATCTGATACCACGATGGTTTTTTCTTCCAGGCCACCTTGCTGATGACGTCACCGAAGGTCCTGGCCAGCGGCGCTTTCTGGGTGACCCCCATGACCAACCCTTCGGTCGCCGGCAGGTCCTGGCAGAAGCTTTCGTGATAGAGCTCAGGCTTGACCCACAGGTATCCATCGCTGTCGGGAGCCAGGTTGGCCGCCGCCGCAGGCAGATGCCGTTCCGTGATACTACCGGGGCTTTCACCAGCGTCCGGCGCGAAGGCGGCGATGTACACCAGCCCAACCACATTCGGCAAATCACCCGCTTCAGTGATCACCGCACCGCCATAGGAATGCCCCACCAGCAGCACCGGACCGGGCAGCTGGGCGACCATCTTGCGTGTACGCTCGGCATCCTCGGCCAGGGACGTCAGCGGCAACTCGACGGCACGAATGTGCGTGTCACCCCGGCCGAGCAATTTGACGATGACCTTGTTCCAGTGGGCAGCGCCGCCCCAAAAACCATGGACCAGCACGATCGTGGGTTTGACACTCATCATCATGTCTCCGATTGCGGATGGGGTTGTCTGTCGCTCGCGTCAGCCCTGATCGCCGCCGCCCACGGGCATGACCATGCCGGTGATATAGGACGCTTCGTCGCTGGCCAGAAACAGAATAGCCCCCGCCTGCTCATCCAGGGTGCCGTAGCGTTTCATCAAACTGCTGTCGAGGGTCTGGTCGACGATCTGCTGGTACCAGTGTTTTTCCTGCTCACTCTGCTCGGCACCGTTGCGCGGTATGCGTCGCGGCGGTGCTTCGGTGCCGCCAGGTGCAGTGGCGTTGACCCGCACACCACGACCGGCGGTTTCGAATGCCAGACAAGCGGTCAAGGCATTCACCCCACCCTTTGCCGCACCGTAGGGCACGCGGTTGAGACTGCGGGTGGCGATGGACGATACGTTGACGATCGCCCCGCTGCCCTGCTCCAGCATGAACGGCAGCGCCGCATGGCAACACCACAAGGTCGGGAACAGCGAACGGCGAACCTCGGCCTCGATCTGCGACGCTTCATAGTGCTCGAACGGCTTGGCCCAGATCGTGCCGCCGACGTTGTTGATCAACACGTCGAGGCGTCCGAATCGCTCGACGGCGGTTTGCATCACCCGGCAGCATTCCTCGTATTGCTCAAGGTCGGCGGTCAGGGCCAGAACCTGGCCGGTTGGCGCCAGGTGTTGCTGCACTTCGAACACCAGTTCGGAACGATCCACCAGGATCAGCTTCGCCCCTTCCGCGGCCATACGCTCGGCCACCCGCCGCCCGATGCCTTGGGCGGCGCCGGTGATCAGTGCGACTTTTTCGTGAAATCTGTTCATGTGTACCTCTCTTTGTCGGGCCCGATATCTGTGTACGGTTTCAATCACCCGCTCGCGAAAGCGGTGTCACGGGCAATATCAAGGTTGGATGTTCCGGCCTCTTCGCGAGCAAGCCCGCTCCCACATGCGTCCTGTGTCGGGCACGGCATTTGTGTACGACCACTACCAACTGTGGGAGCGGGCTTGCTCGCGAAAGCGGTCTAACGGGCAATATCGATGTTGAATGCTCTGGCCTCTTCGCGAGCAAGCCCGCTCCCACATTGGGTATTTGTGCGCGACTCAAGCCGCGCTGGCGGCGAATTTCTCAAAGTAAAAGTTCGCCGGCTTGATGCCTTGCTCGCCAATGTACTTGCTGACGGCCTCGACCATCGGCGGCGGGCCGCACAGGTAGACGTCGACGTCGCCATCGTTCAAATGCCCTGGCTCGATGTGCTGGGTCACGTAGCCCTTGAGCGGATGTTGGCTCTCGGGGCTGGCGACACAGGTGCTGAAGGTGAAGTTGGGGATGCGCGCGGCGAAGGCTGCCAGACGATCGAGCTCCACCAGATCGAAATCGTGGGTCACGCCGTAGATCAGATGCAGCGGGTGATCGCTGCCCTGCTCGGCGATCTTCTCCAGCATTGCGGTGAACGGCGCCAGCCCGGTGCCACCGGCCAACAGCAGCAATGGACGGCGAATGTCACGCAGGTAAAAACTGCCCAACGGTCCTGCCAGGCGCATGCTGTCGCCGGCCTTGGCCATGCCGGTGAGGAAACTGCTCATCAAGCCGCCCGGCACGTTGCGGATCAGGAAGCTGACCTCGCCATCGCGCTGCAACGAACTGAATGAATAAGCCCGGGTCTGCTCGCTGCCGGGGATCCCCAGATTCACGTATTGCCCCGGCAGGAACGCCAGCTTGCTCAAGGACTCACCCTTGATCGACAGCGCGATGGTGCTGTCGGACAACTGGCGCACGGCGCTGATGGTCGCGTCGTAACTGGCCTGGCGGGTACGACAGACTTCCGAGGACGTCGGCACCCGCACCACGCAGTCACTCCGGGCGCGCATCTGGCAGGTCAGGACAAAACCCTGCTCGGCCTCTTCGGGGCTGAGGGCGTCTTCGATGTACTCCTCGCCCAGATCATAGGTGCCAGCCTCGGCAAAACACTTGCAGGTGCCGCAGGCGCCGTCGCGGCAGTCCAGCGGGATGTTGATGCCCTGGCGATACGCGGCGTCGGCCACGGTTTCGCCGGCATTGGCGTCGATGAAACGGGTGACGCCGTCTTCAAAATTGAACGCGATGGAATGGGTCATGACGGCCGCCTCACAAGTGGTAAACATCGATGACCTGGCGAACGTAGTCGTTCTTCAGGATCACTTTCTTGGCCAGGATCAGCGGGTTTTCACCGCGCACGTCGAGGGTGTAGAAACTGCTGCCGAAATAGCTGTCGACGGTCTTGTAGCGAAAGCTCAGGGTGTGCCAGTTGAAGCGCACCTTGCACAATCCGTCGGCCTGTTCGAGCAGCTCGATGTTGCTGATGTTGTGAGACGTGCGGGTGTCCGGCACGCTGGCGCTGGAGCGCTCGGTCTTGATGCGGAAGATACGGTCTTCCAGGCCGGTGCGGTTGCCGTACCAGATCAGCGAGATTTCCCGCTGCGGGTCTTCGGTCAACTCGTCGTTGTCATCCCAGGACGGCATCCAGAACGTTGCGTCCGGGGCGTAAAGCTCCAGCCACTCGTCCCACTGCCGGTCATCGAGGTAACGGGCTTCGCGGTAGAGAAAGTCGCGCACGGTATCAAAGGAAATGCTCATTGCACGTCCTCCACGGCGATCAACTTCGACTGCTCGGCGGCCAGGGCCTTGAGCATGGTCTGCTGCCAGTACTTGTGTTGCAGCACGAACAGGCCCTCGTCTTCGGTGCGCACACCACTGAGCAGCGGATGCAGGTCGATTTCCCTGGCTGCCTCGTCGGCGCCTTCGATCCAGTGCTCAGCGCCACGGGACATGTCGTTCCAGGTGGTGACGCTGCCCTGGTAGCTGGTCTGGCAGGAGCGGAACTCTTCCAGATCGTCCGGCGTGGCCATGCCGCTGACGTTGAAGAAGTCTTCGTACTGGCGAATCCGGCTGGACCGCGCGTGGTCGCTTTCGCCTTTGGGCGCGATGCAGTAGATGGTGATTTCCGTGCGGTTGACCGAGATCGGCCGGGCGATGCGGATCTGCGAGCTGAACTGGTCCATCAGGTACACGTTGGGGTACAGGCACAGGTTGCGTGAGTTCTCGATCATCCAGTCGGCGCGGGCCTTGCCGAAGTCCTGGGCCAGTTCGTCGCGACGTTCGTACAGCGGGCGGTCCTCGGGGTTGGCCCACCGGGTCCAGAGCAACATGTGGCCCTTGTCGAAGGAATAGAAACCGCCGCCCTGCTTGGCCCAGCTGCCGGCGCTCATGGTCGGGTTTTCGTCACCGGCTTCGCGCTGTTTGCGCTGGTTCTGGGTGGCGGCGTAGTTCCAGTGCACGGAGCTGACGTGGTAGCCGTCGGCGCCGTTTTCGGCGGTGAGCTTCCAGTTGCCTTCGTAGATGTAGCTGGAAGAACCGCGCAGCACTTCCAGGCCATCGGCGGACTGGTCGACGATCATGTCGATGATCTTCGCCGACTCGCCAAGGTGCTCGACCAGCGGCAGTACATCGGCGTTGAGACTGCCGAACAGGAAGCCACGATACGACTCGAAACGCGCCACGCGGGTCAGGTCGTGGGAGCCTTCGCAGTTGAAGCTCGACGGGTAGCCGGCGTTCGCCGGGTCCTTGACCTTGAGCAGCTTGCCGGAGTTGTTGAACGTCCAGCCGTGGAACGGGCAGGTGTAGGAGCTTTTGTTGCCGGACTTGTGCCGGCACAGGGTCGCGCCGCGATGGCTGCAGGCATTGATGAACGCGTTCAGTACACCGTCCTTGTTGCGTGCGATAAAGATCGACTGACGCCCCATGGTGGTGGTGTAGAAATCGTTGATGTTGGGGATCTGGCTTTCGTGGGCCAGATACAGCCAGTTGCCTTCGAAGATGTGCTGCATCTCCAGATCGAACAACCGGGGGTCGGTGA
Organism: Pseudomonas sp. WT-JTC; assembly: GCF_056711565.1. Taxonomy (NCBI): domain Bacteria; kingdom Pseudomonadati; phylum Pseudomonadota; class Gammaproteobacteria; order Pseudomonadales; family Pseudomonadaceae; genus Pseudomonas; species Pseudomonas sp. WT-JTC. Next base: position 2,442,901 of record NZ_CM160042.1, on the reverse strand, counting down.
ACATCTCGCGCTTGCAGCGATAGAGGCCCTGCTCGGGATCGTCTTCAAGCAGGGAATGCAAATATTCGGGTCGCAGGGACATGGCCGCCGCCTCCATTGTTATTGTTCAGGCAGGGCCATGCTAGGACGGGGGATCAGGCTGGAATATCCGCTGGGTGCAGACCTTTATCCGTTTTGTGCAGGGGGATTTTTTGTAGAGACCAGGTTTGCCGCCATGCACATCCATCAAGACTCGGAACCTGTGGGAGCGGGCTTGCTCGCGAAGAGGGAGTGTCAGCCGGCATTGACCTTGCCTGACACACCGCCTTCGCGAGCAAGCCCGCTCCCACAGGTTTTCGAGGCGGCTGCGCAAGTCGTATGAGGGCCCCACTCAATGCCGGCGCTTGAGGGTATCCGACGGCAATTCGCCGAACTGCTTGCGGTAGCTGTCGGAGAATCGCCCCAGGTGCAGGAAGCCGTAGTCCATTGCGATTTCAGTGACGTTGCGCACGTTGCAGGTCGGGTCGCTGAGGCAGGCGTTGACGCGTTCCAGGCGTTTCTGGCGGATGTAGTTTTTCGGTGTGGTGCTCGCGTTGCGTTCGAACAGGCCATACAACGAGCGCAGGCTCATGCTGGCCTGGCGCGCCAGCTCTTCGCTGTCGATGTCCTGCTTGAGATTCCTGGCAATGTAATCGGCAATCGCTTCGAACGTGGCGGCCTGCGAGCCGATTTCGAGGCGGCTGACGTTGGTTTTCATCAGGCTCAGCATCTTGCTGACGATGATCTGCGCGTAATGTTCCTGCACCCGGGGAATCTGCTCGGTGGCCTCGGCCTCCTGGCAAATCATCGCCAGCAGGCCGACAAAACCTTCCAGTTCATTGAGCTGATAACGGTTCTCCAGGAACCGTACGCCCTGCCCCGGATATCGCCAGCGCTGCTCGTTGCAGACAGATTCGAGCAATGAAGTGGGGACTTTGAGGATGAATTTTTCGCAGTCGTCCGAGTACGTCAGGTCGACCGGATCGTCGGGGTTGATCAGCAGCAACTCGCCGGGGGCGAAGTAATGCTCCTGCCCGTGACCGCGCCACAGGCAATTGCCCTGCAACAACACTTGCAAGTGATAGATGCTTTCCAGCGCGCCCGAGGTGACGCGAACGCTGCCGCCGTAGCTGATGCGGCACAGGTCGAGGCTGGCGAACTTTCGATGATTGAGGCTGGCCAGCGGGCGCCCGGCCCGGGGCATCAGGATGCAATGATTACCGACATGCTGATTGACGTAGCCCGACACCGCGTAGGGGTCGGCGTGGTCGAATACGGCGCTGCGCTGACTCAACAGTTGCGCTTGCATCATCGGGTCACTCTCGTTTTTGTTATCGGTTGCGTCGATCCATTCTAGAACCGAACCCTCTGTAGGAGCGAGCTTGCTCGCGATGGACTTGAGAACGCCGCGGGGAATCAGGCACCCAGCGTCATCGTTAACGTCCATCGCGAGCAGGCTCGCTCCTACAGGGGATCGGGACAATCAGTCCTCGAGTGCGCGGACCCGTTCGTGGCGCTGTTGTTCCTCGGGCTGGGCGGACGACTGCAGGGTGAAGTCGAAGTCGATTTCGGCAAAGCGACCGCTCACGCCATGGGCCGCCGCGCGCTGCTGATCGTCGCTGAAGGTGATTTTGGCGATCAACTCGTCACGGGTGGCGTAGGCGAAATCGTCGTGCAGGTACTGATCACCGTCGAGGTTGATCTGGGTCGTCAGGTGGCGGTGATCCGGCGCGGAAATGAAGAAGTGCACATGCGCCGGGCGCTGGCCATGACGGCCCAGTTGATCGAGCAGTTGCTGGGTCGGACCGTCCGGCGGGCAGCCGTAGCCCGACGGCACGATGCTGCGCAAACGATAGCGGCCTTCGGAGTCGGTCACGATACGGCGACGCAGGTTGAATTCCGATTGCGTGGTATCGAAGTACGAGTAGGTGCCACCGGTATTGGCGTGCCAGACGTCGACGACGGCGCCGGCCAGGGGCTCGCCAGCGGTGTTGAACACGCGGCCTTGCATGAACAGGGTCACACCCGGATCGACGCCATCGTCGAGGCGCGCTTCGCCGACCGACAGCGGCGCGCCCGCCACGTACAGCGGGCCTTCGATGGTTCGCGGCGTGCCGCCGGACTTGCCGGCCTGTTCGTCTTCGGCGTCCATCAGCAGGTCGAGGTAATGCTCCAGACCGAGACCGGCCACCACCAGCCCGGCCTCCTGGCGCGCACCTAGCACGTTGAGGTAGTTGACGGCTTTCCAGAATTCTTCCGGGGTCACCGCCAGGTCTTCGATGATGTTCACCGAGTCACGCAGGATGCGGTAGACCAGCGCCTTGGTCCGTGGGTTGCCGGCGTCATTGAGCAGGCCGCTGGCCTCTTCGAGAAATTTCTGGACTTCGGCAGTGTGGGAAATCTTGACGTTCATTTTGCAGGGTTCCTCATCTTGTAATTATTAGCGTAGCGAACTGAACAGGCTGGGCTCAGCGGTCATCGTCACGGATGGAAGAAGGATGCCGGCACATCGCGTCGATTTCGATGGCCATGTACGGGAACAGTGGCAATTGCATCAGCAGGTCATGCAGTTCCTGAACGCTGTCGACATCGAACACGCTGTAGTTGGCGTAGTGCCCGGCGATGCGCCACAGGTGGCGCCACTTGCCCTGCTCTTGCAGGCGCTGGGCCAGGGCTTTTTCGTCAGCCTTGAGCCTGGCGGCCGCTTCAGGATTCATGTCGACCGGCAGGTTCACGGTCATTTTTACGTGGAACAGCATAATGCTCTCCTCAGGCTTGATGAATGGTCTTGTCGCGGCGGAAGAACGCCAGGCGCTCTTCATCCAGGCTCAGGCCCAGGCCCGGCGTTTTCGGCACGTGCAGTTCAAAATCGCGATACACCAGCGGTTCGCTGAGAATGTCTTCGGTCAGCAGCAACGGGCCGAACAGCTCGGTGTCCCACGCCAGTTTGTTCAGGGTGACGAAGGCATGGGCCGAAGCCATGGTGCCCAGGCCGCCTTCAAGCATGGTGCCGCCGTACAGAGCGATGCCGGCCGCTTCAGCGATGGCGGCGGTACGCAACACGGCGCGTGGGCCACCGTTCTTGGCGATTTTCAGGGCGAACACCGAAGCCGCGCCTTCGCGGGCCAGGTTGAACGCATCTTCCACGCTTTCGATGGATTCATCGGCCATGATCGGCGCCGGGCTCATGGCGTTCAGGCGGGCCATGCCAGCGCGGTTGTTGCGCGAGATCGGCTGTTCGATCAGGTCGATTCCGTTGCTGCCGAGGACTCGGCAGGCACGTATCGCGACGGCTTCGTCCCACGCCTGGTTGACGTCGACCCGCACGCTGGCGCGATCACCCAGGGCTTTCTTGATGGCAATCACATGGGCCAGGTCGCGGTTGACCTCACCGGCACCGATCTTCAGTTTGAAGATGCGATGGCGGCGCAGGTCGAGCATTTTTTCCGCTTCGGCGATGTCTTTTTCGGTGTCACCGCTGGCCAGGGTCCAGGCCACGGGCAGCGAGTCGCGAACACGGCCGCCGAGCAATTCGCTGACCGGCAGGCCGAGGCGTTTGCCCTGGGCGTCGAGCAGCGCGGTTTCGATACCGGATTTGGCAAAGGTGTTGCCACGGATGCTGCGCTCCAGGCGCAACATGGCGGCGTTGACGTTGCCACTGTCCTGGCCGATCAACAGCGGTGCGAAGTGCGTATCGATATTGGTCTTGATGCTGTCCGGGCTTTCATTGCCGTAGGCCAGGCCACCGATGGTGGTGGATTCGCCAATGCCTTCGATGCCGTCAACGCAACGCACGCGAATGATCACCAGGGTCTGGTTCTGCATGGTGTGCATCGCCAGCTTGTGCGGGCGGATGGTCGGCAGATCGACGATGATCGTCTCGATCGACTCAATGGCGGTTGCTAGCATTTCGATACCCGTCAGGTTCTTGAAGTTCTGAGTCGGATTCTCATACGGCTTTTTCCGGGCGGCCAATATAGAATTGGTCTGGCTTGATACCTTAAAGGTATTCAATTGAAAATCCGGAGGCCCCATGGAACTGCGTCACCTGCGTTACTTTCAGGTGCTGGCTCAAACCCTCAACTTCACTCGCGCCGCCGAGCACCTGCACATTGCCCAACCGCCGTTGAGCCGGCAGATCCAGCAACTGGAGGACGAGTTGGGGGTGATGCTGCTGGAGCGCGGCCGACCGCTGAAGTTGACTGACGCCGGGCGGTTTTTCCACGAGCACTCCACTGCCCTGCTCGAACAACTGAGCAAGGTCTGCGACAACACGCGGCGTATCGGCTCGGGTGAGAAAACCTGGCTGGGTATCGGCTTTGCGCCATCGACACTGTATGGCGTGCTGCCGGAACTGATCCGGCGGTTACGCAGTGGCGAGCCGCTGGAGCTGGAGTTGGGTCTGTCGGAAATGACCACCCTGCAACAGGTGCAGGCATTGAAGGCCGGGCGCATCGACATCGGTTTCGGCCGAATCCGTATCGACGACCCGGCCATTATCCAGACCGTGCTCACCGAAGACCGCCTGGTCGCCGCCCTGCCCGCCGGGCACCCGTTGCTCGCAGGCCCCATCAGCCTGCGGGAACTGGCAAGGGAACCCTTTGTGCTGTACCCCGGCAATCCACGGCCGAGTTACGCCGACCATGTGATTGCCCTGTTTGAGTCCTATGGCGTGAGCATCCACGTCGCGCAATGGACCAACGAGTTGCAAACGGCGATCGGTCTGGTGGGGGCAGGAATCGGGGTCACGCTGGTGCCGGCCTCGGTGCAGTTGCTGCACCGCGACGACATCGGCTTCACCCCGCTGCTGGAAGACAACGCCACCTCGCCGATCATTCTCAGCCGACGGGTGGGCGATGTGTCGCCGGGGTTGAACCATTGTTTGCGGATGATTGATGAACTGCTGCCACCAGGGATTTAAGGCAATAAATACCTGTGGCGAGGGAGCTTGCTCCCGCTGGGCCGGGCTGGTGCTCCTGCGCGCAGCGGCCCTATCTGCACGTTTTCTAATGGGTGTTCCCGCCCCAGATCCAGTTCCAGAACCCCGGCAACTCGACAGGCTGTGAATCGTCGCGCACGGTTCGCGCCATGGCGGCCCGCAGCAACGCGGCCTGATCCTCGTAGAATGGCTTGTCCGCGGTTTTCACCCCGGTCTCCCGGGCGCTGTCGAGCAGTATCTGCAGGTACTCACGGGTATGCCGGGCGGTGTACCGGTTGAGGTCGTGGAAGGTCACCACCACCGGAATCACGCCATCGACCACTGGCAATTCGCCACGGGCAATGCGTTCGCGTACTTCGGACATCGAGCGCAGCATGTGCGACCGGCGGCGGGGGCTGGCGTTGAAGCCCCAGATCTTGCCGTCATTGGCGCTCAAGTCCGTCAGCAGTACATGCAGGCCATGCTGCTGATAGGCGGCGAAAGTGCGTTTGTCGTAGTTCCAGAATGGCGGGCGCAGCAGGATCGGGGGGGCGCCGGTGATCGCCGCGATGTCGGCGCTGCCATCGGTCAGGGCCTGTTCCAGCTCTTGCGGCTCCAGCGAGCGATGGTTGGTGTGCCAGGGCGTCGCCGTGTGGAACCCCAGAATGTGACCTTCGGCGTTTTCGCGCCGCATGATGTCCCGGCCCAACTCGCTGCCGCCGGCTCGCGGTGCGCGTGTTTGCACGAAGAACACGGCTTTGATGCCCGGTTGCAGCGGGTTTTGCGCCAGGCTCTCAAGCACTGTGACAGTCGGATTCCACCAGCTCGATGCGCTGGGGCCGTCATCGAAGGTCAGCAGAAACCGGACGGGGGGTTGCTCACGCAAACGCTGTTCGGTCTGTGGAGTCATTTCAATCGGTGCTGCGATACAGCCCAGCAGACTCACTGCCAAAGCGCACACCGTTAAACATTTGAACAACTGTTTCATCTTCTGCCTTGGGCCAGACCATCACGGTCGATACGTCAACTGGCAAGAATCCTTCGCCCGTTCATCCGTCGTCAGCCCGCATCGAGACGGCGAGCCGAGGTTGGATAAGGTACACAGAGTTTGGTTCCAGTGCTTGCCAGGCCCATTTCGTCGCCACCGACTAAACTGAAAAAAACGCTCAACCAGAGTGTCAGGCCATGTGCGGACGACTGTCGCAATACCGTGGAATCCACGACTTCGTGGCGGTGCTGAGCATCCCCGATGCGCTGGTCAACCGCGTCGGCAACGAACCCCTGGCGCACTATAACGCTGCGCCCACCACGCAACTCGCCCTGTTGCACCTTGAGAATGAGCGGCTGCACGCCGACGCCGTGTGCTGGGGTTGGCGACCGCACTGGGCGACGGATCGCGTGGCGCCGATCAATGCCCGGGTCGAGAAAGTCGCCCACGGCCCGTACTTCCGGGCGATCTGGCCCCATCGCGCGATCTGCCCGATCGATAACTGGTTCGAATGGGTCGACGACGGTGACGGTAACAAACAACCGTGGCTGATTCGGCGACGCAACCGGGCACCGGCTTTTTGCGCGGCCATCGGCCAGTACCCGATCGGCGGAGCCCCTCACCGGGAGCACGACGGTTTCGTCATCCTCACGGCCGACAGCGCGGGCGGGATGCTTGACGTGCATGACCGACGCCCGGTGGTGTTCTCGCCCGAGCTGGCGCGGGAATGGCTGGACCCGGCCACGCCCAAGGAACGAGCCGAGGAAATGGCGCTGTCCCAGGGCGAGGCCAGTAACGTATTTGAGTGGTACAAGGTCGACAAGGCGGTTGGCAATGTCAGGAACCAGGGCGCCGCGCTGATTAAAGAAGTTCCATGAACTTATCAATAACGACAGCTGCGCATGCAAACTGAAATTCAACAACATCACATGACAAAGCCCCGCTCACTAGCGGAATTGCTGTAGGAGCGAGCTTGCTCGCGATGGACGTTAACGATTACGCGTGTTTACTGGCTAAACGCGGTGCTCTTGAGTCCATCGCGAGCAAGCTCGCTCCTACAGCAGCATTACGCACAATGGCGGGGCTTTGTTGTATTCGCGTGCAGCTCAAAATTTGCGGTCAGGCTCTGACAGTTCCTTGCCGTCGTCAGGATGCTTCCAGTCCGGTACCGAGCGCTTCTGTTGCTCAATCTCTTCTTCCGTGGGTTCGTCCTCTTCTTCTTCCAGATCCGGACGCTTGGGGTCATTGGCCATGTTCACCTCTCTTCCTGAAGGGATCGGTCATCCACTTTAAGCGTAGAACAGTTTCCGTCGACCGGCTCACAGCCACCAGCGCAGCAAAAAGAAGAAGCCCATGCTCAACAGCATGCTGAGCAAGGTGTTGCGGGTGTAGAGCACCAGGCCGACGGCGACCAGTGAACTGATCAGATAAGGGTTGTCCCATTGCAGGTTCAACTGTTTTTCCGGCATGAACACAATCGGCCCGCAGATGGCGGTCAACATGCCCGGTACGGCAAACCCGAGGAATTGCCGGGCATTGCTGCTCAGGCGCACCGGCAGTCGCGGCTCCAGAAAAACATAGCGATTGAGGAACACCAACACGCCCATGCCGACAATCACTGCCCAGACCATCATGTGCGTCCACCATGGAATTTATTGCAGACAAACCCGGCGGTCATGCCCGCCAGCCCCGACAACACCAGCGCCGAGCCCCATTGCCAGTAGCTGAACAGCACCGAGCAGAACAGCGACACTGCCACGCACACCACGGTCGGCACGTTACGGACCACCGGGGTGATCAGGGCAATGAAGGTGGCCGCGATGGAGAAATCCAGGCCCAGGTGTTCGAGGCCCGGGATGCTGCTGCCAAGCACAATGCCCGCCAAGGTGAACAGGTTCCAGGCGATGTAGAACGTCAACCCCACGCCCAAGGCGTACCAACGGTTGAATTGCTGCTTGTCGTGCTGGCTGGTCAGGGCGAACAACTCATCGGTGAGCAAAAAACCCAGGCCTGCACGCCAGTGCCCCGGCAACGGAGAAATCACCGAACGCATGCTCATTCCGTAAAGCAGATGCTGGGAGGTCAGCAGCAACGTGGTGAGCAGAATCGAAAAGATCCCGGCTCCGCCCTTGAGCATGCCGATGGCCACCAGTTGCGCGGCTCCGGCAAACACAATGCTCGACAGCCCCTGGCCTTGCAGGGGCGTGAGGTTGGCCTCGATGGCCATGGAGCCGGCCAGCAAGCCCCAGGGCGCGGTGGCCAGGGACAGCGGCATGATCGCCGCAGCGCCACGCAGAAAGGCACTGCGCGGCATCATTGAGTTGGACATGACGTTCTACAGACAGGGAAAGACCCCAGACTTTGCCAGCTATGGCGGCCAATGGCTTGAACAATCTTGCTCACTGACAGGACTGCGTGCCATTCATCGGCTGCCCGCTTGATTCGCCAAAGTGACAACAACATGATGGCGCTGCATTTTCATCGAGGCAGTCCCTTCATGAGTTCAGTCGAAACCGACAGCGACGTTTATAAAACCCTGCTTGAGTCAACCCGGGCGATTCCCTGGCGCATCGACTGGAAAACCATGACTTTCAGCTATATCGGGCCGCAGATCGAGGAGCTGCTGGGCTGGAAGCAGGACAGCTGGACCACGGTCAACGACTGGGTCGAACGCATGCACCCTGATGATCGCAACTACGTGATGGACTTCTGCGTCTCGCAATCGCGCGCCGGTCTCGATCACGAGGCTGACTATCGGGCGCTGACCGACAGCGGCGAGTACGTGTGGATTCGCGATGTGGTGCACGTGGTGCGCAAGGACGGCGAAGTCGAAGCGCTGGTGGGTTTCATGTTCGATATCAGCGAGCGCAAGAAAACCGAAGAACACCTGAGCCGCCTGCAAAAGCAGCTCGAAGAGTATTCCTTCCAGGACGGCCTGACCGGCATCGCCAACCGGCGCATGTTCGACACTGTGCTGGAACGCGAGTGGAGCAATGCCCAGCGCACGGGCTCGCCGTTGTCGGTGATCGTGCTGGATATCGATTACTTCAAGCAGTACAACGACCATTACGGCCACATCAAGGGCGACGAATGCCTGCGCCGCGTCGCGCAAACCCTGTCCCTGGCGGCGAACCGGCCACGGGACTTCATCGCCCGGATCGGCGGCGAAGAGTTCGTCTGGTTACTCCCGGAAAGCGATGCCGAATCCGCCAGGCTGGTGGCGCACAAATGCCTGCACCTGATTCGCCAGCAGCAGATCCCCCATGAATTCTCGAACGTGTCGAACCTGCTGAGCGTCAGCCTGGGCGTCGGCACCACCGCCGTTTCGATCCATGCCACGGCGCTGGAGTTCGTCGACCAGGTCGATCAATTGCTCTACAAGGCCAAGCACGAGGGTCGGATGCGCGCCGAGTTCGCTGATTTTCGTGATTGACAAACAGCGCGCCGGCTTTTAAAACTGGGCGCCTCACTCAGGGTGTAAGCAAGCATGTCCGCAACCTTCAACTTCAACTTTTCTGTCTTTGGCTTGATTGCCAAGGCGCAAGGTTGCGTTGCGCACGCCCTCAAATCGAAGAAACAGTCGCTCATGTGACCGGGGCGCGCTGTCCCGTCAGATGAGCTGACAGGACATTGAGCGCGACGGACCACCCTCCCCTTGCTTACTCTCCTTCTACGCTCCTGACGGTGACGAAATCGGTCAACCATCAGGAGAAAGTGCATGTCTGCGTTTCAAGGTATCTGGGTTCCACTGGTCACACCATTCCACAACGGCGCCATCGATTTCGTCGGCTTGCGCCGGCTGGTCAGCCATCTGCTGGAAAAAGGCGTCGACGGCCTCATCGTTTGCGGCACCACCGGCGAACCGGCCGCCATGGACAAACATGAGCAACTGGCGGTGCTCGATGCGGTGCTCGAACTTGTGCCGGCACAGCAGGTGGTCATGGGTCTGGCGGGTAACAACCTGACCGAGTTGTTGCAGTTCCAGAGCGAGATTCTCAAGCGCCCGGTGGCTGGCCTGCTGGTACCGGCGCCGTATTACATCCGCCCTTCCCAGGCTGGCCTGGAAGCGTTTTTCCGCACGGTCGCCGATGCCTCCAGCGTTCCGCTGATCCTCTACGACATCCCCTACCGTACCGGCGTGGCCTTCGAACAGGCGACCCTGCTGAACATCGTCGCCCACGAGCGCATCGTCGCCATCAAGGATTGCGGCGGTAATTTTTCCAACACCCTGGCCTTGCTCGATAGCGGCCAAGTCGACGTGCTGTGCGGTGAGGACAACCAGATCTTCAATGCCCTGTGCCTGGGCGCCAAAGGCGCGATTGCCGCGTCGGCGCATGTTCATCCCGAACTGTTCGTGCAGTTGCACCGGCAGATCCGCGACAACCGGTTGGCGGACGGCCGCGCCACGTTTTTCCGTTTGCTGCCGTTGATCAACAGCCTGTTCCTGGAGCCCAACCCGGCCCCGGTGAAAACCGCGCTGGCCCTGCAAGGCTTGATCGGTGACGAACTGCGTGCGCCGATGCAACGCAGCAGTGAATCGATGACCGAACGTATGAAAGGCGTGCTCAGCGCATTGGGTCGCGACAATCGCTAGAGCGCCCGACACCGGTCCGAGTACCATGGAGCGATTCGTTCAGCCTTCAGGGGCACCGATATGCTGTACCGAATCGCAGCCGATGGGCTGATGCTGTTTCACCTGTTGTTCATTGTGTTTATGTTGTTCGGCGGGTTGCTGGTGCTCAAATGGCGCCACCTGATCTGGTGGCATCCGCCTGCAGCGCTGTGGGGCATGGCGGTGGAATTCTTCCACTTGCCCTGCCCGCTGACCGACTGGGAAAACCGTCTGCGCCACGGGGCCGGGCAATCCGGCTATGGTGGTGGATTCATCGAGCATTACCTCTGGCCGGTCATCTATCCCGCCGGCCTGACACCCGGCATTCAGTTGGGCCTGGGCGCCGTGGTGCTGGCGATCAACGTGCTGGTCTATCTTCGATTGATCCGGCAATGGGCCGCCTGAAACTTCAACCACCCGCCAAGGACTGAACACATGCTGTCGACCGAAGACCTGGCACTGCTCGAGGCCATCCGCAAAACCGGCAGTCTGTCGCGGGCGGCGGCCCACCTGGGCAAGGCGCCGTCGACCGTGTCCTATGCGGCTCGGCAGCTGGAGGAGCGTTTCGATGCATTGCTGTTCGACCGCCGCCGCTACCGTTTGCAACTGACCCCGGCGGGTGAGTTGCTGGTCAACGAAGCGGCGCGGCTGATGCAGGACGTCTCGCGCCTGACCCAGCGGGTCCGGCAAGTCGCCAACGGCTGGGAGAGTCGCTTGTGGATCGTGACCGACGAACTGCTGGAGTTCGAAACCCTGATCCCGGTGATCGACCAATTCGATGCGCTGCAATCGGGCGTACCGCTGCGCATCACCCAGGAAGTGCTCAAAGGGGTCTGGGAAGCCCTGCGCGAAGGCCGCGCGGACCTGATCATCGGCGCCACCAACGAGCCTCCGGCGATCCCGTCCTTGCGCTGGATGCAACTGGGGGAAATGGAGTGGGTGTTTGCGGTGTCGCCCAAACACCCGCTGGCCAAGGCCAAAGGCCCGATTACCCGGGCCATGGTCGCGCAGCACCGGGCGATTGTGGTGGCCGATTCCTCCAGAGCCACCGAGGGCAGCACCTACGGCGTCACCGGGGGGCAACCGGTGCTGGCCGTGCCGACCATGCGCGCAAAGATCCTCGCCCAGTGCAATGCGCTGGGGGTAGGTTGGCTGCCGCGACACCGGGTTGGCTCGCTGCTGAAAAACGGCATGCTGGTTGAAAAGCCGATGGCCGACCCGCGCGAACCGAACATCCTGTACGCCGGTTGGCGTGGCGACCATGACGGTCGCGCCCTGGGCTGGTGGCTGGAGCAGCTTGAAAAGCCCAACCTGGCTACCCGGCTGGTTCAGGGAACGGACCGGTTTGCCTGACGCCTGACGTTCAGTTGGCGATCACGCTCATGTTGCGCCCGCTGGCCTTGGCCACGTACAGCGCCTTGTCTGCCGCACCGATCAGGTCTTCGGGGCGAACCTGGGAAGTGGCATTGCTGGCACACACACCGACACTGACCGTCACGCTGCCTTCCGGGCTGTCGCTGTGGGCAAATTCGGCCTGTAGCACCGCGCGACGGATTTTCTCCGCCATCAGAAATGCCCCCACGTAGTCGGTTCCGGGCAGCACCACGGCAAACTCTTCGCCACCATAACGGGCGGCCAGGTCAACGGGGTGATTGATGTTGTCCGTGATGATCGCACCGACCTTGCGCAAACACTCATCACCGGCCAGATGGCCGTAGCGGTCATTGAACGGTTTGAAATGATCGACATCAATCATCAGCAGCGCTAATCCGGTCTGGCTGCGCCGGGCACGCCCCATTTCGGCATCGATGAACGCATCGAGCTGACGCCGGTTGGCCAGCCCCGTCAGCGCATCCTTGAGGGCCAGGCCTTCGAGGTTGCGATTGACCTCCAGGAGCTTGTCCTGGGTGTCCAGCAACTCGACCTGTACCAGATTCTGCTGCTTCATCAACTTGATGAGCCGAAACCCCAGTACCCCGAGAACACTCAGCAACAACGTGACGATGCAGACGCTGAGCAGGGTTTCCCGGCGCCAACCGGCCAGCACTTCATCCTTGTTCAACGCGGTAAAAACGATTAACGGGTAACCCTCGACCCGGTGGTACCCCGTCACCCGCTCGACACCGTCGACGATCGAAGTGATCGTGGCCGTGCCCGAGTCGCCCTTGGGCAACAACCGGGTGAACAACGGGCTTTTGGCAAGGCTGGTACCGATATCCGTCTCCTTGAAGGGTCTGCGAATGACAATGCTGGCATTGTCGGCGATCAGGTTGATCACGCCGTTACTGCCCATGTCGATGCTGTCGTAGAGTTGCAGGAAATGGCTGAGGTAAATCGACGCCAGTGCCACGCCGGCAAAGCTGCCATCGGGATGATTGACCCGGCGCGAAACCGTCACGATCCATTCACCGCTCGAACGGCTCTTGATCGACGGTCCGATGTGGGGCCCGCGGCTGGGGTTGTCGCGATGGAAGATGAAATATTCGCGGTCGGAGTTATTGACGCCGGTTTGGCCGACGCCATTGGAATTGGCGATCCACTGCCCTTTTTCGTCGAAAACGAACAGGCCGTGGAGCTGGCTCAACTCACTGCGTTGGGCGTTGAGCAATTGCGGCAGCCGGGACTGATCCATACCGTCGTGCTCCAGACGGTCGACCAGAGTGAACAGCAGCGTGTCGGCCTGCTTGATTGTTGCCTGCGCTTGCGAAGCCAGGGTCTGCGCAAGGTTGGACATCACCACTTCCTTGTCATGCAGACGGTACTGGCGTGAGCTCCAGGCTTCCCAGATCACGATAACCACCATCGACAGGCACACAGCGAGCAGCAGGATCACCGCCGAGCGGACCTTGAGCCGGGGCACCGCTGGCCGGAGCATTTCAATATTATCGTTGATCGACGGATGTCCCATGGTGCTCCCTGATTGTCTGTGACAGGGCGAATCTTCCTGATCGCCTCTTTTGCTCACTATGCCTGGTCCAGGCTCGCGATGATGTTAGCGCGACGCTGGCTTTACCGCCTCCAGCCACGCCGGATCCAGGCGCGTCTGCCCGGTATCGATGCCCAGCGCCTGCATCCGCTCCTTGTGCCGGTCCATTTCGCGGATCAACTGGCTGTGGTCACTGGAGTTGCCGTCCAGTTGATGCATCTGGTCCAGCCCCAGATGGTAGAAACGCAACAGCTTCATGGCAACCGGATCACCCTTCTCCACGGCCGCCGTTACATGATGCATGACATTGGTGATGCTCATCAGGCTGCGCTTGAGCTGCCAAGCGTAGACCGCCGGCGCCATCCATTCCTGGTGCCAGAACACTTTGCGCATCAGCGCCGCCATCGCCAGCACCGCGACAAACACGCCACCGACGTTGAAGCGCAGATTGTCACCCCCTGGCACTCCGAACAGAGCCACCGCCACCGTGGACAGGCCCATCGCCAGCGCCAGAAAGATCAGGGCAATGATGATCGTGCTGCGCCGCGTCTGTTGCCGGTAGGTATCGGCGTTCATCGGCTGGATTTCGAACATTGCGTCGGGTTTCCTGAGCTTCAATGGTAAAAAGGGGTCTGAAGTAAAAAGACTGCGGGCCATTATCGCCTCTGCGAGGGATTTAGCTATGCTGGGGCTCCTTTTCATCTTTTCATCGTCAAGCGGGGGACATGGCGAGACCGTGCAGTTCGTGCCATCTTCTTTCATGAATACACATTATTCGGATGCCATTCGTGGTTGCTGTGTGAATGACATCGTTTTAAGGATCAATGAATGACCCAACGCCAAGTTATCAACGCCTCCGTCAGCCCCAAAGGCAGCCTGGAAACGCTCTCGCAACGGGAAGTCCAGCAGTTGAGCGAAGCCGGTTCCGGCAGCACCTACACCCTCTTCCGCCAGTGCGCCCTGGCCATCCTCAATACCGGCGCCCATGTCGACAACGCCAAGACCATTCTTGAAGCCTATAAAGATTTTGAAATCCGCATTCACCAACAGGACCGCGGCGTACGCCTGGAACTGCTGAACGCCCCGGCCGACGCCTTCGTTGACGGCGAAATGATCGCCAGCACCCGGGAAATGCTGTTCAGCGCCCTGCGTGACATCGTCTACACCGAAAACGAACTCGACAGCCAACGCATCGACCTGAGCAATTCCCAGGGCATCAGCGATTACGTCTTCCACCTGCTGCGCAACGCCCGCACCCTGCGCCCCGGCGTCGAGCCGAAGATCGTGGTGTGCTGGGGCGGGCACTCGATCAACACCGAAGAATACAAATACACCAAGAAAGTCGGCCACGAACTGGGCCTGCGCAGCCTGGACATCTGCACCGGTTGCGGCCCCGGCGTGATGAAAGGCCCAATGAAAGGCGCGACCATCGCCCACGCCAAGCAACGCATCCACGGCGGCCGCTACCTGGGCCTGACCGAACCCGGAATCATCGCCGCCGAAGCGCCGAACCCGATCGTCAACGAACTGGTGATCCTGCCGGATATCGAAAAACGCCTGGAAGCCTTTGTCCGCGTCGGCCACGGCATCATCATCTTCCCGGGCGGCGCCGGGACGGCCGAAGAGTTCCTGTACCTGCTCGGCATCCTGATGCACCCGGGCAACGAAGGCCTGCCCTTCCCGGTCATCCTCACCGGGCCGAAACATGCCGCGCCGTACCTGGAACAACTGGACGCGTTCGTCGGCGCCACCCTGGGTGACGCCGCCAAGCAGCACTACCAGATCATCATCGATAACCCGGCCGAAGTGGCGCGGCAAATGACCCAGGGCCTCAAAGCGGTCAAGCAATTCCGTCGCGAGCGCAACGATGCGTTCCACTTCAACTGGCTGCTGAAAATCGACGAGGGCTTCCAGCGCCCGTTCGACCCGACCCACGAAAACATGGCCAACCTGAAACTCAGCCTCGACCAGCCATCCCATGAACTGGCGGCCAACCTGCGCCGCGCGTTCTCCGGCATCGTCGCCGGCAACGTCAAGGACAAGGGCATCCGTCTGATCGAAGAACACGGGCCGTACCAGATCCGTGGCGACGCGGCGATCATGCAGCCGCTGGACCTGCTGCTCAAGGCCTTCGTCGCCCAGCACCGCATGAAACTGCCGGGCGGCGCGGCGTATGTGCCGTGTTATCGGGTGGTGGCGTAACGATATCGGTGTGAGAGCGTCAACCTGAGTTTTACCGTCGCGAACCGCAGTGAAAGCTGCGGTTCGCGGCACTCTATGGAAAGAAAAAAATGCGCCAACGCAAGTCCGCCAGACTGCTGGTGATCAATCCCTCGCAACAGGTTCTGCTGTTTCACTTCCAGCACACAAACGATGCCCTCGCCGGCAAAAGCCACTGGGCGACACCCGGTGGTGGGCTCGAGCAGGGTGAATCCTTTGAGGCTGCGGCGGTCCGTGAACTGTTTGAAGAAACGGGCCTCCACGTCGACACCATAGGTTCGAGCATTGCCGATCGCAGTTTTCCAATGATGCTGCCGAGCGGTGAAACGGTGTTGTCCGTTGAGCGCTATTTCGTGGTTCATACCGACAGTGAACGCCTGTCCCGTGAGGGGTGGACGGCTCACGAGGTTCGGGTGATGGCGGACCATAAATGGTGGTCGGTGGCAGAGCTACGGGAGACCCGCGAAACGGTGTGGCCGGAGCAGTTGATCGAGATGCTGGAAAACGTCTGAAGATCGTACAGACATCCCCAACCTCAGTGGTGAGGGAGCTTGAAGATTTTCGTTAGATGCCAAGCCGCCTTCGCGAGTAGCCTGCTCGCGATGGCGGAGTGTTGGGCGACGTTTTGTTGTGTACATATCCGTTTCTGCGGTCACGGCTACTTAGGGTTCCGCCCTTACGGCGGGTTACTTGGAAAAGCGGAGCGCCGCCCGGCCCCAAGTAACCAAGGGCTCTTGCCCCTGACGTTCGGTGCCTCGCCAAGGCTCGGCATTCCCTCGCTCCGGTCCTGCTCCGTGGGCCCGCCGCGATCGGCCATCCCTGGCCGTACGCGGCTAACCCGGCATCCATGCCGGGTTGCCCACTGCGCAGAACCTGCGCTCGGCCTCTCGAGGGGGCAAGCAGATCAAAAGCCAAAGCCAAAGCAAAAGCAAAAGCAAAAGCAAAAGCGAGGCGGCCTACTGGCCGGCCTGATCGCAATTGAACGCGTTTCCCTGTAGGAGCGAGCTTGCTCGCGAAAAACGCCAGGACACCGCGGGCATTCAGACAGCCCGCGTTATCGTTGACGTCCATCGCGAGCAAGCTCGCTCCTACAGAAGAGCAGAGCAAAGGCAGATCGGCGTCCCCCCACGCTCCTCACCACTCAACAGGCCGAGCGTTAGCTCGCCTGCAGCTCTTGATCCACCCGCCCCCTCGGCAGGCTGAGTGGAGGTGTTCATCCGGGGAATGGCGCGCAGCGCCGTGCGGCGAAGCCGCACACATTGCAGGGAGGTGCAGCGAAGCAAACCGTAGAGCAATGCCCCCGGATGAATGCCGGAGCGAAGGAACCCCGAGCCCTGGCGAGGGGCCGGACGTTCGGGGCGAGCGTTTTTTTGCTTACTTTTTTTAGGCGCTTGTAAAAAAAGTGAGTCGCCGTAAGGGCGAAACCGCCAGCCGTCGCTACCCAAATAATGGATATGTACTCAGTCAGCCCGCCTTCGCGAGCAGGCTAGCTCCCACAGGGGATCGCATTCACCCACAAAAGCCTGGTCGGCCCGAAAGCCGCCAAGATCAAAGATCAAAGTCACTGTAAACGCTCCGGCTTTACGACTGCTGCGCAGCCGAACGGGAGCAAGCTCCCTCGCCACATGACGGGTGTGAGCCTGAAAATTTTCGTTGATGCTAGGCCGCTATCGCGAGCAGGCTCGCTCCCACAATCGGGTTCCCGGTTTTTACTCGATACTTGTGGCCACTGAAGATCCCTGTGGGAGCGAGCCTGCTCGCGATGGCGGGATGTTGGGTGACGTGTCTTTTACCGGTGTACATATCCGTTTATGCGGCAACGGCGGCTTAGGGTTCCGCCCTGACGGCGGGTTACTTGGAAAAGCCCCAAGTAACCAAGGGTTCTTGCCCCTGACGTTCGGTGCCTCGCCAAGGCTCGGCATTCCCTCGCTCCGGTCCTGCTCCGTGGGCCCGCCGCGCTCGGCCTCTCGAGGGGGCAAGCAGATCAAAAGCCAAAGCGAGGCGGCCTACTGGCCGGCCTGATCGCAATTGAACGCGTTTCCCTGTAGGAGCGAGCTTGCTCGCGAAAAACGCCAGGACAACGCGGGGATTCAGGCCGCCCGCGTTATCGTTGACGCCCATCGCGAGCACGCTCGCTCCTACAGAAGAGCAGAGCAAAAGCAGATCGGCGTACGCCCACGCTCTTCACCATTCAACAGGCCGAGCGTTAGCTCGCCTGCCGCTCTTGATCTTGATCCACCCGCCCCCTCGGCAGGCTGAGCGGAGGTGTTCATCCGGGGATGGGCGCGCAGCGCCGTTCGACGCAGTCGAACTCATTGCATGTAGGTCGAGCGCAGCCGACCGGAGGGCAATGCCCCCGGATGAATGCCGGAGCGAAGGAACCCCGAGCCTTGGCGAGGGGCCGGACGTTCGGGGCGAGCGTTTTTTTGCTTACTTTTTTTAGGCGCTTGTAAAAAAAGTGAGTCGCCGTAAGGGCGAAACCCTAAGTCGCCGTAACCCAAAAAACGGATATGTACCCAGTCAGGCCGCCTTCGCGAGCAAGCCCGCTCCCACAGAAGAGCAGAGCGAAGGCAGATCGGCATACACAAATGCCGCCAGCCAGCGACGATTCATGGCTGCAAAGCCTGGGGCTCGGTGGACTGTGCTTTCGGCGGCCCCTCGGTTTCCTCGAGGGAGGCTTTCTCGGCCACGAACTGCCAGTCCTTGTAGCTGGCCATGCCGTTGAAGTCCGACCACTGGCTGGGAAAGTTCACCTGCTTGAGCGGCTTCTCCGTGGACGGGCAATACACACCGCTGATACGCCCGTCGATACCGCGAATCAGCTCCCATTCGCCACCTGTCATCGGCTCCGGGTACAACTGCCGGATATGGTGCCTGGCCGACGGAAAACGCTCGTCCTGCAACAGGTCCGCGAGTTCTTTCGGGTACTGCGCCACACCGGGCGAACTTCGGTAATAGCTGCGCAGCGCCTGGGCATACTGCGTACCGACCCAGAGCAACTGGTTTTCGCGATCCCGGCGCGCGGCGGTGGCCCACAACTCGCCGGCACTGGCCAGGCCCATGCCAATCACGACGATCAGAAACAGCACCCCCAGGTAGGTGAAGCCATCCTGGTCCGATGGCTTACCACTCGGAATAAAGGCTGCCATCACGTGCCCTCCCTTTGGCCCCACTCTTGATGTCAGCCACCCCGCCCGCCACGCCATCCGGTGGTGCAACCACAACCCAGGCGTCCTTGCGCTCGACAATCGGGTCCAGCGGCTGGTTACGCAGGTAGCGCAGTTCGACCAGCTGTTCGATGGAGTCGGGATAACGCCCGGTGTCCCCGTAATAGTGGTCCAGCGCCTCGCGCATGGACGACAGGCTCTGGTGCAGGGTGGTCTCTTTCGAGGCCTCCAGACTGTTGAAGTAGCGTGGCAAGGCAATCGTCATCAGGGTCGCGATGATTGCCAGGACCACCATCAGTTCAATGAGGGTAAAACCCTTTTGCCGACGCATATGCTCACCACTCTCGGTAGGCGATGCCGTTGAGACCCTTGCCCCGGGCCTTGGAGTAAACGTCAAAGACGTCCTGGCCCTCCCGCGGGTTCTCAGCGGAACTGTCATAGGAACGCAGGCCCCAGCCACCATTGTCGTCACGCTTGATGGTGGCCAACGGGTCACGGGGGATGCGCCGCAGGAAATAGAACTTGGCACCCTTGGCGCTACGCACGTCACGCACACCGTCGACCAGCACTTTCAGGTTCGGCGGGTAGCCATTGCTGTCGAGCGACTTCTCGATGTAGCCGGCGTCGAAGGCACGTTTGTAGGCGTCGATGCCGTCGCGGATCTGGTACAGCGCGGTCCGCAGTTCCTGTTCTTTGCCCCGGCGCACCACGGTCTCGGTCAGCGGTGCGGCCATGCTGGCCAGCAGGCCCACCAGGGCCAGCGTCACCACGACTTCGATCAGGCTGAAACCGCGTTGCGAGGCGTTCATGATCAAGGCTTCCCGACAGTAACCGTGGTGGCGATCGGTGTGCTCATGGGGTTCGTCTGAACCGTCGTGCTCATCGAGCGGTCCGGTGCCTGGATGTGCATGCTGGTTTCGGTACCGGTCGGGAATTCCATATCCGACGGGCTCTGGTACGGCAGGTTGCGCACGATCCGCGGGGTGATCGACAGCACCAGCTCGGACTTGCTGACGTCATCCTTGTTGCTGCCGAACAGGCGACCCAGGCCGGGAATGTCACCCAGGCCGGGAATCTTGTTGCCGGTGGCGCCATGGTCGTTGCGCACCAGACCGGCGAGGATCTGGGTTTCGCCGTCATGCAGACGCAAGGTGGTCTGGGCGTTGCGGGTATCGACCTGGACCGGAATGGTGCCCTGGCGGGTCGGTTCCAGCGGCGTGGCGTTACTGACTTCCAGCGCGACCTTGATCGCCACTTCGTTGTTCAGGTGCACGATCGGTTGCACTTCGAGCTTGAGACCGACGTCGAGGTAGGTCACGCTTTCGGTGATCACCGGGCCCTGGGTCGAAGGCACCGACGTGGCGCTGATGATCGGCACACGCTGACCGATGTGGATGCGCGCCTGTTCACGGTTACTCACCCGAATCACCGGGCTGGCCAGGGTGTTGATGTCCTTGTCCTGGGCATTGATCTTGGCCTGCGGCGCTGGCGAGATGGAAATCCGGCTGGAGTCGATGCCCTTGAGTTGGTCAAGAATGGACACTGGCGAGCCGTCGCTGTTGATCACACCGAAGGTGTTGGGCCATTGCAGGCCAAGGTCGAGAATGCGCTGACGGGCGACTTCCATCACTTCCACTTCCAGCACCACTTCCGGGTTGGACTGGTCCTGGGACTGCAGGAGTTTTTCCGCCATGCGCACCGCGTCACCGGTATCGCGCATGGTCAGAGTGTTGAGGCGCTCGTCAACGAACACGTCGCGGGTCTTGAGCATGGTTTTGATCATGTTCAGCGCCGTGTTGGCATCGATGCTGGTCAGGTAGAAGGTGCGCATCACCAGCTCCTGATAATCCTTGAGCTTCTGCGGCGAGTCCGGGTAGATCAGCAGGGTGTTTTCATTCACCACTTTCTGATGCAGCTGATTCTGTTGCAGCAGCAGCTCCACGGCGTCTTCGATACGTACGTCGCGTACGAAGATCGTGGCTTTCATGTCCGGGCGCAGATCCTTGTCGAAGATGAAGTTCAGGCCGGCGACCTGGGACAGCACTTCGAAAATGGTCTTGAGGTTGGCATCGCGAAATTCCAGGGTCACCGGCCGGTCCAGGCGCGTACGCAACTGCGGGTACTGCACCACATTGCGGCTCTGCACCAGGCGGATGCTGTCTTGCAGCTCCAGGGCACCTTGGTTATTCGGGTCCAGTTCGAGAATCTGTTTGACCTGGCGGTCGGCTCCGTAGATGTCACCGCGACGCAGGTCGCCACGGGCCAGTTCGAGTTTCTCATCCATGCTGCGCAGGTAGTCGAGCTGGTGCAGGGAATCCTGGGCACGACGGTTGTGCGGTTCGATGGTCAATACCCGGCTGTAAGTCATGCGGGCCCCGGCGAAATTACGCTGGGCCCGGTCCATGTCAGCCTGGGTCAGCAGCGCCGTCACGGCGCGGGCCCGACCGCTGTTGAGGGCCATGTGCAGATCGGTATCGCGAGGGTTTTCACGCAATCCCTGTTCGATGCGGGCCAGACCGGCTTCGTACTGACCCGACTCCATCAGGGCCGAAGCTTCGTCCCTGGCAACCTGCGCCGAACTGCACGCGGCCAACCCTGCGCACAGGCAGAGGCTCATCAGCAAACGGGATTTGTTCATTCCGTACTCCCCACAGGCAAGGTCTGCGCTAAACGCAGAGGCAGGTAGACCAGGCTCAGCTCCTCATCGGAAATCCGCTCGATCCGCCAGGTGTCGTCGATTACATCCCCTTTGCGCACGACGTATATTTTTTCGCCGTTCTGCAAGAACACCTGCAGATCGGAACGGTCATCCAGCCTGCCGACAAACTGGAAGGGCAACGGCGGTGCAGTGGGGGTTTGCACCACCGGATTAACGATTTCCGATTGTTCAGTGACGGTGCCGGTGCCGGGGGCCGCTGCCGCTTTCCAGCTGCGGGCGGCGAACAGGTCGCCGGCCGGGCTCAGATCCTTGATCGGCGTCACCGCAGCGGCAGTCGATGCCGCCGCCGATGCGCCAGGGGTCTTGTCTCTGGTTGGCGTGGCTACGGTGGCCACCGCGGGCTCGCTGTCGTCAGCCTGTTTGAAGTATTCGGGGAACCAGGCGAGCGCTGCCGCTACACCGAAGAACACCACCCAACCCACCACTCGTTTGGTATTCATCATGACCTCGACAGGTAAAGGGTCATGCGGATTCGCCCGGTCAGGTCGGTTTCGGCGATGTTCTTGCGCTGGAACTCCACATCCTCCAGTACCACCGCCGGCAACTGGCCAAGCAAGGCGTGCAGGAAACGCCGCAGTTGCGGATAGCTGCCCCGTACCGGCAGCAGGATCTGATAACGGGCCAGGTGCGTCTTGGGGTCCACGCCCAGGGAGTATTCACCCCGGGACAAGGTGATGCGCTCCTGGGCGGCCAGGGCATAGATCCTGTCGATGACCACCGTGGCCTGAGGCTGGGACGGTAACTTGCTGCGGAAGTCGTCGAGCTGGCGCTGCGGCACAACCGGTGCAGCCACGGTGCCGTCTTCGACCTTGGCCAGGTACTCGGTGGCTTCGCGGGTCTGCTGGTTGAGGTTTTGCAGCGACTCCCAGTCCGGCAGCAACCCGACCAGGCCATAGCTCAGCGCCAGCACCAGCATGCCCAGCCCTGCCAGCCCCGGAACGCCCAGGCCTTGCAGGTATTCGTGGACGATCAATTTATGGATTTGCATCGCCGATCTCCCAGGTAGCCGACAGGTTGAACTGCACCGGGTGTTCCGGCACGTTGGCGACAATTTCGTGGTCCAGCAGCGACACGTCGGACAGCTCGCCGCTGGCTTCGAGGCGGCGGTGGAAATCGAGCATGGCGTCCAGGTCCAGCGCCTCGGCGCTGATCCGCACCTGGCCCTTGCGGGCATCGGGGGTCAGGCTCAGCAGGGCAATGTTGTCCCGCGGCATGGCTTCGAGGGTGGCGAACAAGCGTTCCCAGGGGCGGCGCAGCTGCTGCGAGACCTTGCGCATTTCAGCCAGGTTCTGTGCCTGCTCGCGGATTTGCGCCGGGGTCAGGCTGACCTTGCTGCCGTTATCGCCAGTGAGCACCCGCTGTGTGGTTTGCAGGTGGCCTTGCTGTTGTTCGGCCTCGTTGCTCAGGTGCTGCTGCACCAGCAGGCAAGTCAGTGTCAGCACCACGCCACCGGCCAGCAGGCTCCAGCCCAGAGGACCGCAACGGCGACGCGGCTGAAAGTCGAGCATCAGGGGGCGCATGTCAGGCCACCGCCCGAGACATGACGTACAGGCAATCGCGTACGGCTGTCCGGTCCTCTTCGAGGGTGCGCAGATGCGCACCGGGCACGTCAGGGGGCGAATCGATGCGCGCCGGTGCATGCAGGTAGACATTCAACGGCCGATCGCTGGTGGATGCCTGCAACTGGTTTTCACGGCCGATCAGTGCGCTCAGCGCGGCATCGCTGTCGCTGCTGCCCACCGAGCGCACCGAGGTCCAGCGCCCCTCCCGGGCCAGCAGCAAAACGCTGCGTACCGGTTCGGCGACCACGAACAGGAAGTCTCCGGCATCAAGGCTTTTATCGAAATGGTTGAACGCCGCCATCAGGTACGGCTGCACCGAACGCAAGCGCAGGCCGCGAGCGCTGACCACGGCGCGCAGGCGTTCGAGCAAGTCCTGTGGCAGCGCGGTGGCGATACGGTCGTAACCGGCGGGTTCGGGCGACAGCACCATGCTCCAGGGTTGCGCCGGGGCACCGTAGAGGTCTTCGAAACACAGTTGGGCGAAGCCGAGCAATTCGGCCGGGCTGCTGATCTGCTCGCTCCAGGGCACCAGGCAATAGCGGCTGAAGTGTCCGGAGATCACCACGGTCAGTTCTGCCCTGGCAACGGCATGTTCGGCCAGCAAACGGTCGAGGGTGTCGAGGGCCACCGTCCAGGCCTGGAAACCTTCGTCGATGTAGCCGACGCTGCCCAGCCAGTGGGTTGCACTGCCCTGCCGTTGCCCCAGGCCGACACCGCTGGCGCCGAGCACGGCGACAAATTGCTCACGAGATAAAAGTGACACGATTGATCTCCTCGAGAGTGGTCCGGCCTTGTTCCACCAGTTCCAGCGCCGACTCGCGCAACAGACGCAAGCCATGTTTGCAGGCATGGGCCTTGATTCTGGAAATGGGTTGGCGCTCGACGATCATTTGCCGCAGCTCGTCGTCCAGGTGCAGCAGCTCGGCAATCGCGCTACGCCCGCGATAACCGGTGCCGCGGCAATGCCCGCAGCCCTTGCCGTGGACGAACTGGAAGTGAGCGACCTTTTGCGGATCGAGCCCCGAGACCTCCAGCTCTTCGACTGTCGGGCTGTACGGGGCGCTGCAACTGGTACAGACCAGGCGGATCAAACGCTGGGCCAGCACGGCATTGAGCGCCGAGACCAGGCTGTAGGGGTCGATTTCCATCTGGGTGAAACGGCTGATCACGTCGAACACGTTGTTGGCGTGAATGGTGGTGAACACCAGGTGACCGGTGAGCGCCGATTGCACGGCGATCTGTGCGGTGTCCGGGTCGCGGATTTCACCGACCATGATCTTGTCCGGGTCATGCCGCAGGATCGAGCGCAGGCCCCGGGCGAACGTCAGGCCTTTTTTCTCGTTGACCGGGATTTGCAGCACGCCCGGCAGTTGATATTCCACCGGGTCTTCAATGGTGATGATCTTGTCCACGCCATGGTTGATCTCGGTGATCATCGCGTACAGGGTGGTGGTCTTGCCGCTACCGGTAGGCCCGGTCACCAGCACCATGCCGTAGGGTTCGGCGGCCAGCCGGCGCAGCTGGCGCAGGGTTTCGTCTTCAAAGCCCAGGGCCTGCAGTTGCACGCCACAGACCTTGTCGGCGAGGTCTTGTTTGTCGAGTACCCGCAGTACCGCGTCTTCGCCGAAGATGCTCGGCATGATCGACACCCGGAAGTCGATCTGCCGGCCGCTGATACCGACTTTGAAACGACCATCCTGGGGCACACGCTTTTCGCCGATGTCCAGTTCGGCCATGACCTTGACCCGGGAAATCACCTGCTCGGCGAACTCGCTGCCCTGGATCTTGCTGATGTTGTTGAGCACGCCGTCGATCCGGTACTTGATCACCAGGCCGCTGCCGGTGGTGCCGAGGTGGATGTCGCTGGCGTGCATTTTCAGCGCGTCGTACAGGGTCGAGTTGACCAGTTTGACCACCACGCTGGAGTCTTCGCTGATGCTGGTCAGGGACAGGCTTTGCACGGTGTCGATTTCGGTTCCGGCCTCGGCCTGGGCGTTGAGCGACTCCACCGCATGGAAACTTTCTTCGTGCCGCGCCAGGTAGGCCTTCAGGTCGTCGGCATGCACCAGGTACAGCGGCGCGCCGTGCAGGCATTCATCGATCCAGGCCAGGCGCGCACTGTCGAAAGGGTCGGCGAACACACCGATGACCGCATCGTCATGGCGCAGCAGGATGAATTCGCGCTTGAGGCATTGGGCCAGGGTCACCCGGTCGAACACCGGGGTGGAGTTGAACAGGCTGTCGGTGTCGAGCACCGGATAGTGCAGGGTTACACCCAGGCACTGGATGAAAGGCATGGGAGCCAGTCCACTCAACTCCCCGAGGGTGTCCAGCATCCGCTCGCCGGAACTGGTGGCCTGGGCCCGGGCCTGGGCCAGTTGTTCACTGGTAAATCGAGTCGGTACACATTCCTGTTGCGCCGGTTCTACAACAAGGGATAGACGGTCCATGGCATGCTCTCCAACGCCCGGGGCTTTGAGCCCTGTCGGCGCGACGAGCAATTTCGGCGGGGGCCGGAACGGCGTGTCGCGCCACTACTCCCCGGTGAGCAATTGTTCGTCGTCCGGTGCCATGGAGGCCGATGTATTTTTTCGGCGATCTGCAAGCACCCAACTACCGTCGTACAACTGCAGCGGGAAACTTTCGGTCCTGCTCTGGCGTCGTTCGACGAATCCTTCGCAAGTGCTCACACCCGGTCTGGGTTCGCGCTTCCTGCCCAGAAGATCAAGTACTGCACGGGCCAGTTCCGCCAGGGGAAACGGTTTGAACAGGATATGGCTGACTCCCAGTTGCCGGGCCCGCTCGCAAACTTCCGCGGTTGGATGCCCAGTGATCAGCACAAAATGACAATTCCTGTTCTGGCGGACGGCATCGAGCACCTGAAAGCCTTCCATATCGGGCAAGCGGTAATCGAACACCATCACATCGGGTGCGAAATCGTCAGCTTCGGCGATTCCTTGTGCACCGTCGTGAGCAATCCGGACTTCCAGTGCTTGCGCCTGCAGGTAACCCTGGAGGTTTTCCGCCAGCAACTGTTCGTCATCAACAACCAGTACTTTGTTCAACAAGGTCGACTCCTTGAAACCGCAGGTCCGGGATTGAACCTGGCCGAGTGCGCGCCTTGACAGGACTTACGCACACTTCATGCCAGGCTGAGCGCCGGTAATGTCAGGTCTTCATGTCCTTGAATTTAAAAACAATGCCCTCTCGTACAGGCATTCGATCCCCCCAAACACGGGGGAAGCGATCGGATCGTCGCTGACGTTTTTCCCCCACTTTTGGGGAACCCCCCTATTCATCGTCAATCCGCTCGATTCGATTGCGCGAGCGCAATTGCGCCAGTGCCTGCAAGCGCGCTTGAACCTGTTGTTGCCGGGCGAGGTAAGCCCGAACCATTTCAAGCCCTTGCTCCTGCGGGACATTGGTCGCCTCCATGTGGTTTTCCAGATAAATCAAATGCCAGCCCACCGACGTACGCACAGGTTCGCTGACAGCCCCCGGTGCCAGGGCAAACGCGACAGCCTCGAACTCCGGCAGCATCCGTCCACGGGGAAAGTAGCCCAAGTCGCCACCTTCGCTGGCCGACGCGTCTTCGGACCCGCTGCGGGCAAGGCTGGCGAAATCGGCCCCGGCAACGATGGACGCCCGCATTCCCATCAAGCGTAGCCGCGCGGCTTCGACAGTGGAAGGGTCTGCGCCGGGCCCTACCTTGACCAGGATATGCCGGGCCTGCACTGCTTCGGGCCGGTTCATCTCGGCACGGTGCT
This sequence comes from Pseudomonas sp. WT-JTC, assembly GCF_056711565.1. Classification (NCBI taxonomy): domain Bacteria; kingdom Pseudomonadati; phylum Pseudomonadota; class Gammaproteobacteria; order Pseudomonadales; family Pseudomonadaceae; genus Pseudomonas; species Pseudomonas sp. WT-JTC. The sequence goes on along the minus strand of NZ_CM160042.1, from coordinate 2,416,004 downwards.
CTTCGTAGAACGCCCGGACCTGTTTTTCGTCTGGCTCACCGGCCTGGGTGAGGTCATTGAACACTTGCCGGGCCGCCAGTTCACGGCGGGTGTATTCGGTGTAACCGGCTTCGTCAAAACCGGCATCTTCAAGACGCCTGGCAAACACCTCGGCACCGCCCATGGCCTGGCGGGTCTGATCGATCCGGTCCTTGACCACGGCATCACTGATCACCACGCCGCGCTTGATGGCTTCCTGCCACAACAATTCGCGGTCGATCAAGGCATCCAGCGCGGCCTTGCGCAGTTGCCGGTAGGCTTTGGGATTGTCAATGCTGCCTTCCACCCGGCCCTGGTCTTCCAGGTATTCGGCGAAATAGCGCTCCAGGCGTAACCGGGAAATTTCCTCGCCATTGACCCGCGCCGCGGCCGGGCCATTGCTGCACCACGCCACGGGCCCCCACAGCGTCAACAGGACCAGCAAAGTGTTGAGTTTCATGATCGGCCTCCCGTCAGGGCGTGGCAGCAATGGGCTTATAGGGGGCGACCAGATAAAAACGCTGGTCCGGCAGATCCACCGTGACGATATGGGCACCGCTCAAGCCCAGGCGTCGGCCAGGACCAAAGCTGATCAGTGGCGTCAGCCCGGTATCGAAGTCATGCAGGCCTTCCAGGGCACTGACCAGCTTGCCGCGGCTGGCATCCCGCCCGGCCTGCTTCATGCCTTCGCTGAGCAGCATCATCGAACTGAACGCCCCCACTTGCAGCACCGCGTGCTGGCCACCGAGGCCCTGGTGTTCGCGCAATTGGGTCAGGGCCAGGCGCCCGGCCAGGGTCCAGTCGCTGGGCACGAACGGATAGGCCAGGAACACCCGCCGGGAAAATCCACTGGGCACCTGCGTCAGATTGCCCGCCACCTGGTTCGAGGTGGCGAACAGGTAAGGCACCTGCCCCGCCGTTTGCAAGCGCTCGGCCAGTCGACTGAAACCGCTGCTGCTGCCCAGGTAAAACACCGAGCGCGACCCCAGGGGCAAATCATCCCCGGTCGGGTCATAGGCTTGCAGGCGCACCTTCTGCCAGGCGTGCCCCTGCAAGTACCGGCCAAGTTCCTGCGCCGCCAGCCGTTGACCGGATTCGTCCGGATAGGCGATCAGCGTCGGCCCCTGAAGCACCCGCAGGCTGGCACCGGCGTATTCGGCCAGGGCGATCAATTGCTCGCGAAGCCCCGGCAGCGGTTCGAATATCTGCGGGCTGGTGTGGGGCGTGCCCTGCAAGGACAGCGGCCCGATCAGGGGAATGCCGGCCTCTTCCAGACGCGCGGCAAGGTCCATGTCCAATGCTGGCGCCAGCGGGGCAATCAGGGCAAACACCTGCTCCTCATCGATCAACCGGTCCAACGCCTTTTCGGCACTGACGCGGTCGGTGCCGGGATCGAGGATGGTCAGGCGCAACTGCCGGCCATGAATTCCGCCCGCCTCGTTGATACGCGCCACGCAGCCGTTGAGCACCGCCGCCACCGTGGCCCCCTCCTCGCTCAATGGCCCGGCACCCGGCAACAAAGTGCCCAGGTGCAGAGTGTCGGGGCTCAGGCCCGGATCGCGGTCTTCGGCCAGACGCTTGAGGTACGCCGTGAGGTTGCGTTGATCGTTCGTCGACAACACGAACCGTGGCATTGTCGGATCGAGCCGGTTGTTGCCGGGGTCGCGCCCCTCCTGTACCGCCCGCGCCAGGGTGCTGTCGCTGTAGGCCGGATAACTGCGGCCGTTGACCTGCTGCTGGCCGGGAGTGCTGGCCAGCCGCGACCAGCTCAAGTCCGATGGTCGCACCCTGCCTTCCGGGCGACCGAGGCCGTCGTCGCCATGACAACTGGCGCACGGCAGTTGGGTGGCCGGTAGCACCATGTTGGATACGCCAACCCGGGCCATGATCGGCTCGCCACTGGCCGACACACCTTCGCGGTACAACCGCTTGCCGGCAATTTCGCTGAGGCTCAGCGGCAGCGCCTGGGCGCTGAACGTAAGGCTCCCGAGGAGCAGCAGGCCAAGGACGAGGGCAGCATTCATGGCCATGGCTCAGCGACCGGCCACAGGCATTGTCAACAACACAAGGTCCATTCGCGCCTTGTCGCCGGTAAGAAAAAACCAGTGGGGCCCATCGATGCCCTCTTTCAAGGTGTAAGCCTTGAGTACCGCCGGGGTGTCCCGCAGCGGATCACTGGTAAGGGAGATAACGGAGATGCCGTTGGCCTTGTCGCCCAACGCTTGAGGTACGTCCTTGAGCTTGCGGGCAATCAGCGGGCAAGCATCGTTGCAACGGGTGAAAATCACATTGCGCAGCACCACCTGGTCCTGCAACGGCGCGTCGGCAAACCAGTCGATGGCTCTCATGGCTGCTGCTCCAAGGCGATGGCCGTGTGCTTGGCGTGGGTGTTGCGTTCACCACTGAGCTTTTCGACGGCCCGGGCCAGCTCCGTCGGGTCGGTGAGTCCGTAGTAACGGGTCCAGAAACGGTTGTTGCCGTCCCCCACCAGAATCTGCGGCGAGTGATTCTTGAAGTCACCGCTGTAGGCGAGCCCCTTGAGGGTGGCATCGACCGACTGCGGCGAACCGGTCAGCCAGCTCCAGCCCGGCCCAGCCTGGAACGTGCGGGCGTAGTCGCTCAGGCGCTGGGGATCATCACGCTGCGGGTCGATGCTGATCGACACCAGTTGCACCTCGGTGCCGACCCGCGCACCCAACTGCTTCTGCACCTTGCCCATGATCGAGGACACCATCGGGCAGACCGTGGTGCAACTGGTGTAGATGAAGCCCATGACCACGATCTTGTGCCTCACCAGGTCTTTTTCCAGACTGACGACCTTGCCGTCCTGGTCCAGCAGGTCCACGTCGGCAAACTTGATCCGGGTGGTCTCCGGACTGGCCTTCCCGGCGGCCATGTCGTGCCCGTCATGTTCATCCGACGAGTGAGCCAGCGCCTGGCCGATACCGATGGCCAACAGACAGAACGTCAGCAGGCCGCAATGTGCGAATCGGTTCATGTCAGCTTCCTCTTGGTGGGTATCGCCGGGTATGACCCGAACGCTGGCAATGGTCTTGTCGTCGAAACTCGAACCGAGGGACGCCACCGGCACGTGCAGGTACCAGGCACCGTTCTGGTCGAGGGTCACCGGGGCTTCATGAATACCGTCGCTTGCGCTCGCAACGTGCAATTGCGCAGGCAATCCCGATGCCGGGCATCGATGTCACCAACAACGGCAAATCAATCAGGGACGGGGCGCGAGATATGCCGATCATAGTCTCGGGCCTCGTTGCGGATCATCCGGGGTGAGCTTCTCGATAAATCGTCCAGAGCAATCTGCATGCCACAAAAAATTACGTTATTAATCATCTAGTTATGATAATGACTTGATAAACCGGGGGGGATATTCCCCACCCAACCCCCACTTTCTCGCTGGGGCCACTATTCCCCACTATTGGGGAAAATCGCCCCGGGGTTTCGATCACAGCGGCGCATCCGCGGACAACCCCTGCAAAAGCCGATACTGGTTCAGCACGCTGGGCACATAACGCTGGGTTTCGGCGAACGGCGGGACCACGTTGCCCCGGCTGAGCACCGCTTGCGGACCGGCGTTGTAGGCCGCCACGGCGAGGCGGATATCGTTGTCGAACATCGTCATCAGGCGCTTGAGATAACGGGCGCCACCCTGGATGTTGGCCTTGGGGTCGTAGACGTTGGTCACGCCCATTTCGCGGGCGGTGTCGGGCATCAATTGCATCAGCCCGCGAGCGCCCCTGGGTGAGGTTGCGCGGGCGTTGTATCTGGATTCGGTCTTGATCACTGCGTGCAGCAGCGCCGCCGGGAGTTCGTTGGCCGTGGCCGCCGCCGACACCAGCTCGGCATAGGGTTGCGCGGCGATCATCTGCGGTTGCTGGTCGAGGCTGACGACCGCCGCATCAGGTTCATGGATCACCCGTTCATAGTGGCGTCCGGGGCGGTGGACATTGGACAGGACGTAGCTGCCATTGGCGTCCACGGAAACAAACACATCGGCCTGTGCGGCGCCGGTCAACACAAGCAGACCCAGCAACCCGGTGGTGAGTGATTTCATTGTTATACCTCCCCTTTCCGGCCCCGAAAAATGGGGGTATTGCCCCAATGGCCAGTCGTGCAACAGCCATACGCAAGCACTGTGCCGTAAGTGAGAAGGCCCGTAGTACGGGGGGTGCAGAAGGATCACCAAACGTGAGCATGGCAATTGCATGCGTATACATGACAACTGTGCCGCCGACTGTGTGAGGTCATCATGAATCAGCGACTGTGTTATGCCCGGCGGACCCAAAGCGGGTTCACCCTGCTCGAACTGTTGGTGGTGCTGGTGGTGCTGGGGTTGTTGGCTGGCATCGTGGCGCCGAAGTATTTCGCCCAACTGGGTCGTTCCGAAGTGAAAGTGGCCAAGGCGCAAATAGAAGGCTTGAGCAAAGCCCTGGACCTTTATCGCCTGGAGGTCGGCCATTACCCGTCGACCGAACAGGGTTTGCAGGCGCTGGTCACTGCCCCCGCCGACGAACCGCGCTGGACCGGCCCATACCTGCAGAAAAAACTCCCGCTAGACCCCTGGGGCCACAACTACACCTATCGCTACCCCGGTGAAAACAGCGAGTACGACCTGCTGTCCATGGGCAAGGACGGACAACCCGGCGGTGAAGGCGAGAACGCCGAAGTCACCAACTGGAACTGACGGGAATGGCGACCATGCGCTTTCATCTAAAGGCCGTCGGCAAGGCAGGTGTCGTGTCGATGACCGTCGAGGCACCGGGGCACAGCGAAGCCAGGCGCATCGCCGAAGACCAGGGCCTGCGCGTCGTCAGCCTGCACGCCGAGCGACATTGGCGCGCGTTGCGCCTGCACCGGCGCGAGACGTTCAACCTGGTGTTGTTCAGCCAGGAACTGACCACATTGCTCAACGCCGGCCTACCTTTGATCGATGCGCTGGAAAGCCTGGCGGAAAAAGAAACCGCGCCACAGGCCCGTAAAACCTTGAGCGAGCTGGTGCGTTTGCTTTACGAGGGCAAATCGTTTTCCCAGGCTTTGAGTCAGCTGTCGGCCGTTTTCCCTGCGCTGTACGTTGCGCTGGTGCAGTCCAGTGAAAAGACCGGTGCCGTGGGCGATGCCCTGGGCCGGTATGTCAGCTATCGCCAACGCATGGACGAGGTTCGCCAGAAGATCGTAAGCGCGTCGATCTACCCCATGCTGTTGCTAGTGGTGGGCGGTGGCGTGGTGTTGTTTCTGATGGGTTATGTCGTACCGCGCTTCAGTCTGGTATTCGAGGGGCTGGGGTCGAACCTGCCATGGATGTCGCAGATCCTGATGAGCAGCGGCATGTTCCTTCACTCCCACCAGGGCGAATTCTTCGGCGGCCTGCTGGCCATCATCGTCGCCCTCGTCCTGCTCCAGCGCCAACCGGCCTTTCGTCGGGGGCTGGACCGCCTGATCGAAAAGCTCCCGGCGGTGCACCAGCGCATCTTCATGTATGAGCTGGCGCGCTTCTACCGTTCGCTGGGGATTCTGCTGCAAGGCGGCATTCCTCTGGTCACCGCCATGGGCATGGTCCGTGGCTTGCTCACCGTCGCCTCCCGCGCGCGCCTGGACCAGGCGTGCGAGCGGGTACGCGAGGGGCAGTCACTCTCTACCGCGCTGGAACTCAACCACCTGGTGACCCCCGTGTCGCTGCGCCTGCTGCGCGCTGGCGAACAGTCCGGCAATCTCGGGCAGATGATGGAGCGCAGCGCCGACTTCTACGACGAAGAAATCAGCCGCTGGATCGAGTGGTTCGTGCGGCTGTTCGAACCCTTGCTCATGACCTTCATCGGCCTGTTGATCGGGGTGATCGTGATCCTGATGTACATCCCGATTTTCGAGCTGGCCTCGAGCATCCACTGACCTTATGCAACAGGGTCGCGCTGCCCGTTGCATTTTTTCAACCGCCAATTGAATAAATCAGTCCAGCGAGGTGTTTAACAAGTTCCCATGGGAAGAAAGCAGCACGTAGCAATGTTCATCAACGTTCCAATCTGAACAAGAGACGGAGAACGACATGCACATCAATAAGCTTTTACTCGCAGTAGCTATTGGCGCGGTTCTGTCGGCGTCTACCGTACTGATTCCGGACCACCTGTCCGGGGTATCCAGTGCTCAGGCCAAGGAAGGGGGTAGTGGCGGTGGTGGTGGCGGCAGTGGTGGTGGAGGCGGCGGTGGAGGCGGCGGTGGAGGCAGCGGCGGTGGCGGCGGCGGTGGCGGCGGAAGTGGCGGTGGTGGCAGTGGTGGCGGCAGCGGCCACGGTGGCGACCATGGCAGCAACAGCGGCCATGGCAGTGCCAACAGCGGTTCGGGTCACTCCGGATCGGCCTCGTCCTCAGGACGCAGCGGCACCCATGATGAACCCGGGGATGACCGCGGCGTGCATCGCGCTGGTGAAGTCGGCGACGATCGTGGCGTTCATGCCAACGGCGAAGTCGGCGATGACCGAGGCGTTCATGCCAACGGCGAAGTCGGCGATGACCGAGGCGTTCATGCCAACGGCGAAGTCGGCGATGACCGAGGTGTCCATGCCCAGCCAGGGGATGACCGTGGCGTCCATGCCCAGCCAGGGGATAAACGGGGGGTCCATGTCGAGCCCGGCGATGACAAAAGGACCTGATTCCAACTGATCCCCATACACACAAAACCCTGTGGGAGCGGTGGTGCGGCGATCCGACTTGCTCGCGAATGCGGTGGGTCATCGAACATTGATGTCGACTGACACACCGCATTCGCGAGCAAGCCCGCTCCCACAGGTTCGCTTGAGTCAGGCACTCCGCGTTTTTACACCCCACCCTCAACCCGATCCAGGCGCTCGCGCAAGAACTCAACCAGCGCCTGCACCGGCCGCGAACTCTGCCGGTGTTGCGGATACACCGCAGACAACGTCAGCGCCTCCGGCCGGAAATCCCCCAGCACTTGCACCAGCCGTCCATCCTTCAGTGCCGAACCGACAATGAACGTCGGCAAATACGTGATCCCCAGCCCGGCGATGGCCGCATCCTTGAGTACTTCGCCATTGTTGACCCGCATCCGCCCGCTGACGTTGACCGTCAGCGGCTTGCCCTGCCCGGCAAAACGCCATTGCACCTGTCGACCATGGCCGTACGGCAGACAGTCATGACCGTGCAAATCCTCAGGTTTGAGCGGAGTACCGCGTTCGGCCAGGTACGCCGGGCTGGCGCAATACACCCGCTGGATCGACGCGATCCGCCGGGCAATCAACGTCGAGTCCTCGAGCGTACCGATGCGCAACGCCAGGTCGTAACCCTCACCCAGCAAATCCACAGGCCGATCGCTCAAATCCATCTCCACCGTCACGTCGCGATAGCGCTGCAAAAACACCGGCAGCAGGCACCCCAGATGTGCCAGTGCGAACGACAGCGGCGCACTCACACGAATGGTTCCCCGTGGCTCGGTGGTCTGGCCGGCAATGCCCTGTTCCACTTGTTCGACTTCGCTGAGCAGGCGCAAGGCTGACTCGTAATAGCTTTGCCCCAGCGGCGTGACATCCAGCCGCCGGGTCGAACGATTGAGCAATCGCACGCCCAGGCGCTCTTCAAGTTGCATCAAGCGGCGGCTGACAAACTGCTTGGACAGGCCCAATTGATCGGCGGCCGAAGTGAAGCTGCCGGAGTCCATCACCTGGCAAAAAATGCGCATATCTTCGAAGGGGTTCATTGTCACTTCCCGGTTGACAGTCAAGCATTTTATAGCTGTTTTTCCCTTCCAGACACACTATTAATCTGTGTTCAAGGCGCGGTGTGGCGACGGGCTTTTCTGTGGTGGCCGGCTGTAGCAGGATGTCATCGGCGCACTCGGTGGCGGTCAGGAAAGGTGGTTTTCCGGGGTGGTTGCTGAGTCGCTGAGCGACTGTGAACACAAAACCCGGTGGGAGCGGGCTTGCTCGCGAAAGCGGTGTGTCAGGCAACATTGCTGTGACTGACACTCCCTCTTCGCGAGCAAGCCCGCTCCCACAGGTCAGGTCTTACTTGGCGGTAAATTTCATGTAGCTGTTGATCAGGTTGCGGTAGTTCGGCAGGCGTTCCGACAGCAGGTTGGCCAGGCCTTCCATGTCGTTGCGCCAGTCGCCTTGCAGCTCGCAGGCCACAGCGAACCAGTTCAGCAGGTGAGCACCGGCAGCCGACATCCGCGCCCAGGCCGCTTGTTGCACGGTGGTGTTGAAGGTGCCGGAAGCGTCGGTCACCACAAACACCTCAAAGCCTTCGGCAATGGCCGACAGGGTCGGGAACGCCACGCACACGTCGGTCACCACACCCGCGATGATCAGTTGCTTGCGGCCGGTAGCCTTGATCGCCTTGACGAAATCTTCGTTGTCCCAGGCATTGATCTGGCCCGGGCGTGCAATGAACGGCGCGTCCGGGAACTGCGCCTTGAGCTCCGGCACGATCGGGCCGTTCGGGCCGCTGTCGAAGCTGGTGGTGAGGATGGTTGGCAGCTTGAAGAACTTGGCGATGTCGCCCAGCGCCAGCACGTTGTTCTTGAACTCGTTGGGCGAGAAATCCTGTACCAGCGAGATCAGACCGGTCTGGTGGTCGACCAGCAGCACAACGGCATCGTCTTTGTTCAGGCGTTTGTAAGGAACGTTGCTCATTTGAAACTCCTCGGAGGGTGGTGAGGTGAAGCGTCGACCACGATGGCCGACGCTTTGTTGAGACTCAGAACGCGAAGCAGGAACAGCCGAAGGCGCCCCAGAAACCGGCGAAGTCACTCACCGGCACGTTCGACATACGGGCCTTCTCATGGCTGTGGGTATGCACGGCGCACGGGCCGCTGCACTGGTGAACCTGCGCCTGCAGCGGCGCGTTCGGCCGCCAGTGCCCCGGAACCTTCGCCACCGGCGACCAGTCCGGCAGCACCGGCAGGCTGACAGGCCCGAGTTTTTCGAAGTCGCCGGCACCGTAGACAATCTTGCCGCCGACCACGGTCAGTACCGACTCGATCCACTTGATCGCTTCTTCCTCGACGCTGAAGAAGTCCGCGCTCAGTGCGGCCAGGTCCGCCAGTTGCCCGACCTTGATCTGGCCTTTGTTGCCCTGTTCCGACGAAAACCAGGCGCTGCCGTGGGTAAACAGCTCCAGTGCCGTGGTGCGCGGCAACCCTTCCTCGTACAGCGCCAGACCGCCGACGGTACGGCCGCTGACCATCCAGTACAGCGATGTCCATGGGTTGTAGCTGGAGACTCGGGTGGCGTCGGTACCCGCACCGACCGGCACGCCTTCGGCGAGCATGCGCTTGATCGGCGGCGTGGCTTCGGCGGCCTGCTTGCCGTAGCGGTCGACAAAATATTCACCCTGGAACGCCATGCGATCCTGAATCGCAATGCCGCCCCCCAGCGCCCTCACCCGCTCGATGTTCTGCGGGGTGATGGTTTCGGCATGGTCGAAAAACCACGGCAAGCCGTTGAACGGAATGTCGCGGTTGACCTTCTCGAACACGTCGAGCATGCGGCTGATGGATTCGTTGTAAGTCGCATGCAGACGGAACGGCCAGCGTTGCTCGACCAGGTGGCGCACCACCGGCTCCAGTTCGGCTTCCATGGTCTGCGACAAGTCCGGGCGCGGTTCGAGGAAGTCTTCGAAATCCGCCGCCGAAAACACCAGCATTTCCCCGGCGCCGTTGTGCCGCAGGAAATCGTCGCCCTGGTGCAGCTTCACGCTGCCGGTCCAGTTCTTGAAGTCGGTCAACTCTTGCTTCGGTTTCTGGGTGAACAGGTTGTAGGCGATACGGACGGTCAGTTGCTCGTCCTTGGCCAGTTGCTCGATGACCTGGTAATCGTCCGGGTAGTTCTGGAAACCGCCGCCGGCATCGATGGCGCTGGTCAGGCCCAGGCGATTGAGTTCGCGCATGAACTGACGGGTCGAGTTGACCTGATACTCCAGCGGCAGCTTCGGCCCCTTGGCCAGCGTCGAGTAGAGAATCATTGCGTTCGGCCGCGCCACCAGCATGCCGGTCGGGTTGCCGTTGGCATCACGCACGATCTCGCCGCCTGGTGGGTTGGGTGTGTCACGGGTGTAACCGGCGACACGCAGCGCGGCGCGGTTGAGCAAGGCGCGGTCGTACAGGTGCAGAACGAACACCGGCGTGTCCGGTGCCGCCTGGTTGAGTTCTTCGAGAGTCGGCATGCGCTTCTCGGCGAACTGGAATTCGTTCCAGCCACCGACCACCCGCACCCACTGCGGCGTCGGCGTGCGATCGGCCTGCTCCTTGAGCATGCGCATGGCATCGGCCAGGGACGGCACACCTTCCCAGCGCAGTTCGAGGTTGTAGTTCAAGCCGCCACGGATCAGGTGCAGGTGCGAGTCGTTGAGCCCGGGGATCACACAACGACCCTTGAGGTCGATCACCTGTGTGTTCGCGCCACGCAGGGCCATGGCTTGTGCATCGTTGCCGACCGCGACGAAGCGCCCGTCGCTGATCGCAACGGCGCTGGCGAGCGGTTTTTCGCGGTCAACGGTATGGAATTGACCATTGAACAGAATCAGATCGGCGTTCATCACGGTTCCTCGTGTAAAGCGGCGGGAGACAGCCAGGGCGCGAACAGGCGCGTCGCCATGGGCATGAACAGGTAGACCACAGAAACCACGATGGTCAGGGTGATCAGGAACGTGGCGACCACGTAATTGGACAGAAAGATGTTGAGTTTGAGCAGCGGCCCCCAGAGCAGCGGCACCAGCAAGGTGTGCGGCAGGATCACCAGCAGCGTCACCACCGCCTGCTTCCAGCGCGGCGGTGGCGTACCGGCTTCGGCCTGGGGCGAGAACCAGAACTCGTTGACCGGATTGACCTCGGTCTGGTCGCCATCGGCCAGCATCTGCGCAGCTTCGTCGACCAGCGCCTGGCGCTGTGGTGAATCGAGCCAGTTCTGCATCGCCTCGGTCGAGCAAAAGCGCAGCACGCAAGTGTAGGTGTCGAGGCCGGCGTTCTTGCCGCGCACCACATCCACGCCCAGGTGCCCGTCGCTCTGCGCGGCCACCTTGACAATGTTGCGCAGCCAGGCTGCATAAGGCACTTCGAAACCGGCCTTGACCCGGTGTTTGACGATCAGCGTCACCACCTCATCAGGCCCCGGACTTGCCGGCTCACGGCGATTGGATTCAGACATAACGCAAGGCTCCGGCGAAACGGACATTGAGTGCCAGGCGTCCCGGCCCGGCGATGAAAATGCTGGTGAACACAATCAACAACAGCCAGCCGAACTGGCCTTCGAAGAGTGTCCACTGCGGATGCACGATCAACATCGACACCCACAGCAGAAACAGAATAGGCAAACACGCCAGACGCACCAGCAACCCGACGACGATCAGCAGCGGGCATACGACCTCGGCGAAAATCGCCAACACCAGCGTCAGGTTCGCGCCCAGATGGAAAGGGTCTTCGATGTTTTGCAACTCGGCACTGTAGTGAAGCAGCTTGGGCAAACCATGTACCCACAACAGGAACAACCCGCCGCTGACCCGCAGGAACAGCAGCCCCCAGTCTTGCGCCCGATCATCACGTCGCGAAGCGTCCATGGCCTACCCGCACAAATGAATAACCACCGGCGACCAGCCGCCGGCACAGGGTTAAATAGTGCCGGGGCAGGAGGGGGAAAAATTGAATGTACGTGCTCTGTTTGCAATGTGGGCCGAGAACTGCCCAGCGATGCAGATCCCTGTGGGAGCGAGCCTGCTCGCGATGGTGGATTGTTGGGTGGTGTGGATTTTTGAGGGTGTACATATCCATTGCTGCGGTAACGGCCACTTAGGGTTCCGCCCTTACGGCGGGTCACTTTGAAAAGCGCAAAGTAACCAAACGCTCTTGCCCCTGACGTTCGGTGCCTCGCCAAGGCTCGGCATTCCCTCGCTCCGGTCCTGCTCCGTGGGCCCGCCGCGATCGGCCATCCCTGGCCGTACGCGGCTAACCCGGCATCCATGCCGGGTTGCCCACTGCGCAGAACCTGCGCTCGGCCTCTCGAGGGGGCAAGCAGATCAAAAGCCAAAGCAAAAGCAAAAGCAAAAGCGAGGCGGCCTGACCACAACCGAACGCCCTTCCCCTGTAGGAGCGAGCTTGCTCGCGAAAAACGCCAGGACACCGCGGGCATTCAGGCAGCCCACGTCATCGTTGCCGACCATCGCGAGCAAGCTCGCTCCTACAGAAGAGCAGAGCAGAGCAAAAGCAGGTCGGCATACCCCCACGCTTTTCACCATTCAACAGGCCGAGCGTTAGCTCGCCTGCCGCTCTTGATCTTGATCCACCCGCCCCCTCGGCAGGCTGAGCGGAGGTGTTCATCCGGGGAATGGCGCGCAGCGCCGTTCGACGCAGTCGAACTCATTGCATGCAGGTCGCGCGCAGCCGACCGGAGGGCAATGCCCCCGGATGAATACCGGAGCGAAGGAACCCCGAGCCTAAGCGAGGGGCCGTACGTAAGGGGCGAGACTTTTTGGTTCCTTTTGTGTCGTTTGACAAAAGGAACTCGCCGTAAGGGCGAAACCCTAAGCCGCCGTCACCCAAAAAACGGATATGTACACAATCAGGAGGGAATATCCAAAGAAGCAGACATGAACTGACTGATCCGCGCCCGCAACCACCGCTCAGCCGGATCATTGTCATGCACCCCGCTCCAGGCCATCGACAACTGCGCCGCCTCAATCTCGAACGGCGGATCCTCAGCCCGCAACCCACACCCCTCCACCAACGCACAGGCCGCATAATCGGGCACCGTGGCAATCATCTCGGTACCCGCGAGCAACGCCCGCAACCCACTGAACTGCGGCACCCCCAGCACCACACGACGACTACGCCCGACCTTCGCCAGATCCAGATCGATATTGCCGCTCAAGTCCCCCGAGAACGACACCATCGCATGGGGCCGCTCACAGTACTCGTCCAGGGTCAGGGTCCCTGGGCGGGTGTCGCCACGCAGCACTTTGCAGGGGATATCGCGCAGCTTCTTGCGCTTGGCATTGGCCGGCAGATCCGTGGTGTAGCTCACGCCCACCGAAATTTCCCCCGACGCCAGCAGCGCCGGCATCAACAGGTAATTGGCCCGCCGCACGACCACGACGATGCCCGGTGCTTCCTCTTGCAACTGGCGCAACAACGGTGGAAACAAGCCGAATTCGGCATCGTCCGACAGCCCGATGCGAAACACATCGCAACTGGTCGCCGGATCGAACTCCCTGGCCCGGCTGACCGCGCCGGAAATGGTGTCCATCGCCGGCTGCAACTCCTTGAGGATCGCCAACGCGCGCGCCGTCGGTTCCATGCCGCGACCGTTGCGCAGCAGCAACGGGTCGTCAAACAGATCGCGCAAACGCCCCAGCGCGGCGCTCACCGCCGGCTGCCCCATGAACAGTTTTTCCGCGACGCGGGTCAGGTTCTTTTCGAACATCAGGGCTTCGAAAATCACCAGCAGGTTCATGTCGACGCGACGCAGATCGTTACGGTTCATAAGTACGGGTTCCTTGTGTGTTCGGCCAGGCATGAGTGCGCTGGACTTTACTCGATCAACGGCACGTTCGCCGCGCGTTTGTACGGTCCGTACTCCACCGGCACCCACTCGAAATGCTTGCCTTGTGCGCTGATATGACCGATGCCGGGGAACGGCAGATGCGCCGCCGTCACCCAGGTCTTGCTGGCGGCCGCGGCACTGAACACCTGGTTGCGACTGTTGATCGCTTGCTGGCTGTTGACGTCGAAACCGATCGATACCTCAGGGTGCAGGAACTGCACGGCGAGGTTGTGCACCAGGTCCCCTATGAACAGGATGCTTTGCCCTTGGGAAGTGAAACGGTACGTGGTGCTGCCCGGCGTGTGCCCGGCTTCCAGTTGCGCCTCGACCACACCCGGCAGTGGTGACTGACCGGGGGTGAAGGTCTTGAAACGACCGGCGGTAACGTAAGGGGCCGTGGAATCCTGAGCGATCTTGAAGTAGCCCTTGGCCGCTTCCGGCGCCTTGGTCAATGCTTGCGGATCGAGCCAGTAGTCAGCTTCGGCCTTGGCCGCATACACCGTGGCGTTGGCGAACACCGGTTGTTGCTGGCCGTCCACCAGACCGCAGACGTGATCCAGGTGCAGGTGAGTGATCAGGATGGCGTCCACCTGCTCAGGTTTGTAGCCGGCCGCTTGCAGGTTGGCCGGGAGCTGGCCGGCGGTAGGACCGATGCACTGCCCTGCCCCGGTATCAATCAGTACAAGCTGTTTACCGGTGTTGACCAGAAACGCGTTGAAGGCGGTCTGCACACCCGGGGTTTCAATCGAACGACGGGCCAGCAGAGCGCGGATCTGGCTCTGGCTCATGCCTTGCAACAGCTTCGGCGACAGGTCGTTGTAGCCGTCGAACAACGCCGTCACTTCGTAATTCCCCAGCGCCAGCCGGAAGTACCCGGGTACTTGCGTACCCACCTGCGCGGGCGCCTGGGCCAGCGCGCTGGTGGATATCAGAACCAGGCCAATGGCCCCCAGCGTTCCCTGCCATGTCCGTTTCATCTGCTCACCTTTTCAAGCCAGCCAGCGGTCCGAGATGGCCCGCTCCATGCTGCGCATCTTGTGCCCATCGCCGTTGCTCACACTTGCAGCGATGTGCTGTGTTCATACCTTCGGGGGATGGAATTAACAACGTTTAACTCGTCAGACGCTGAGGGCAACTCCAACAATGAAGCCCTCAGCGCAGAACTGTTTTTTTTCCAGAGTAACGGTGCTGATCGCTCAAGCCGGGCGCCAGTGCTTTTCCTCCCCGAACGGACAATGGCCATGGCTTACCCTCAGCACATCACTAACCGCGCACCTGCCAGCGAGCCTCGCAAGACCAGTACCGGCGGCCTCAGCCCGCAGCGCGAAAAACTGGTCAAGCAACTGATCCTCGATCGCCTCGGTGACAGCCTGGAAGTCACCGATCTGGCACAGGCCTGCGCCCTCTCGCGCAGTCACTTTTCCCGCGCTTTCAAGTGCAGCACCGGCCTCTCGCCGCAGGACTGGATTCGCCAGCAACGCATTACCCTGGCCAAGCAATTGATCCAGTATACCGACATGAGCCTTACGCAGATCAGCCTCGAGTGCGGCTTCTGCGATCAGGCGCACTTCTGCCACATTTTCACCCGCAGCGAAGGCATCACCCCGTTTGCCTGGCGCTGTCAGTTTGTCCGCGGCACCTCGTCGAGCGGCAAAAGATCGCAGGCTGCACCTGCGATCTTTCAGTCGGATATCACCCCTTGAGGAACGCCAGCAGATCCGCGTTGAGCTGATCCTTATGGGTGTCCGTCAAACCGTGAGGGGCGCCCGGGTAAATCTTCAGGGTCGAGCCCTTCACCAGTTTGGCGCTGGAGACGCCCGCCGCCTCGTACGGCACGACCTGATCCGCATCGCCATGCACCACCAGGGTCGGCACGTCGAACTTCTTCAGGTCTTCGGTGAAGTCGGTTTCCGAGAACGCCTTGATGCAGTCGTAGGCGTTCTTGTGGCCGGCCATCATGCCCTGCATCCAGAACCAGTCGATCATGCCCCGGGACGGTTTTGCGTCAGGTTTGTTGAAACCGAAGAACGGGCCGCTGGCGAGGTCAATGTACAGCTGCGAGCGATCGACCAGCGAGGCCTGGCGAATGCCGTCGAACACCTCCAGCGGCAGGCCGCCGGGATTGGCTTCGGTCTTGAGCATCAGCGGCGGCACGGCGGAAATCAGCCCGGCCTTGGCCACGCGGCCGGTGCCGTGGCGACCGATGTATCGTGCCACCTCGCCACCGCCGGTGGAGAAGCCGAACAGCACGGCGTCCTGCAGATCGAGCAGCTCGATCAACTGCGCCAGATCGTCGGCGTAATGGTCCATGTCATTGCCCGACCACGGCTGGCTGGAACGTCCATGACCGCGACGGTCGTGGGCGATGACCCGGTAGCCCCTGGAGGCCAGGAAGATCATCTGCGATTCCCAGCTGTCAGCATTCAATGGCCAGCCGTGACTGAAGACAATCGGCTGTCCGGTGCCCCAGTCCTTGTAGTAAATCTCGACGCCGTCGCGGGTGGTAAAGGTGCTCATGGGTGATGCCTCCTAAACGAGGGTTGGGGGGGGAATCAAACCGGTAGTTGCTTCATGCGATCCGCCAGGCGCGCCACACGCTCGCCCAGGTGCGCGGCGGTGCAGCGATCCTCGGGCGGAGGGGCATCGTCGGGGGATTGCTCGACATTCGACTGGGCCATGGCGCCCAGTGAGCTGCCCAAGCGATTGAGTTGGCCGTTGAACGCGCCGGTGCTGGAGCGCGCCGGCAACAGGTCAAGGCCGACCCAGATCATCGAGTGCTGGGCGGCGAACACCGCCATCTGCAGCAAGGTGTTGAGTTTGTCGCCGCACAGGCAGCCGGAATTGGTGAACCCCGCGGCGAGTTTGTCGCGCCAGGGCTGGGCCAGGTAGAACGCCGCCGTGGCCTCCATGAACGCCTTGAAGGCCGCCGAGGCGCTGCCCATGTAGGTCGGCGCGCCGAAGATAATGGCATCGGCGTTGTGCAGGCGCTCCCAGTGCTCGTGCACTTCCTCGACCGGTATCAACTGGCAGGTGCTGCCCAGGTGCCGTTCCACGCCCCCGGCCACAGCTTCGGCCATGACCCGGGTGTGCCCGTAGCCACTGTGATAGACCACCACCACGTTGCTCATTGGTTTGTCCTTGAGATGGATTTAATTCCCTTGTAGGAGCGAGCTTGCTCCGGGCGGCGTTCCGACGATGGAATATCAGTCGACACCAATGTGGCTGACACACCATCGCGAGCAAGCTCGCTCCTACAGGTAGAGAGTTTTGGGCGCAGTCGGGCGCAGGACGAGTTAAACGTTGTTAATTTTCCATGGTGCGCAAAAAGCCCCGGCAATCGCTGTCCATCTGTCGCGCCCAATGATCTCGGGGCTGACGGTCCCGGGCCTGTACGTTAGAGTCATTGCCTGCACCCGACAGTCACCCGGTCGGCGCATTGCGCTTAGTGAAAAACCTGAGGAATATGCTCGAAAACCGCGTACCAGACGGATGCTCCAGGAGTGACTCGTTGACCCTATCCCCCGAACAGGTTGTGCATTTCGGCCCCTACCGGGTCTACCCCGGACAACGCCTGGTGATGGAGGCTGACCAGCCCTTGCGCCTGGGTCGGCGCGCCATGGACATCCTGTTGATCCTGCTGGAACACGCCGGCAACGTGGTCAGCAAGCAACAATTGATCGCCCGGGTCTGGCCCGACAGCGTGGTCGAAGACATCAACCTGCGGGTGCACATGGCCGCGTTGCGCAAGGCGCTCGGCGACGGCCAGGCCGGCCAGCGCTATATCATCACCGTGGCCCAGCGCGGGTACAGTTTCGTCGCACCGCACTCACTGGAGCAGGCCGGGCAACCGCCAGCGCCCGAGGCGTATGCGCCGAGCCGACATAACCTGCCGGTGCGCCGTACGCGCATGATCGGCCGGCAGACGCTGGTCGACCATCTGATGATGCAACTGCCACGCCAGCGCTTCATCACCCTCGTCGGTCCCGGCGGCATCGGCAAGACCACCGTAGCCCTGCGGGTCGCCGAACAGATGATCGGTCGCTACCGGGACGGCATTCGCCTGCTGGACCTGGCCCCGGTCAACTGCCCGCTGATGATCGACGGCCATCTGGCGACATTGCTCGAACTGGCCCTGCACGACGATGAACCCCTGAGCGGGCTTGCAGACTACCTGCGCGACCGCCACATGCTGCTGGTCATCGACAATTGCGAGCACCTGGTCGACGCCATTGCCCAGCTCAGCGAAAACATTCTGCGCAGTGCGCCGCAAGTGCACATCCTCGCCACCAGCCGCGAGAGCCTGCGGGCCGAAGGGGAATTCGTCCAGCGCCTGGAATCACTCGACTGCCCGCCGCCCATCGCCGTCCTCGACCGCGCCCAGGCCATGACCTTTTCCGCCGTGCAACTGTTCGTCGAACGGGCCATGGCCAGCCATGACAGCTTTGAACTGACGGACGATGAGCTGCCGCTGTTGATCGACATCTGCCACCGTCTGGACGGCATTCCACTGGCCATCGAACTGGCAGCGGCGCAAGTGGGCAACTTCGGATTGCACGGCTTGCTGGCGCAGTTGCAAAGCAGTTTCCGGGTGCTGACCCAGCCCTGCCAGACGCCCCTGGCGCGCCATCAGACCTTGCGCGCAACCCTGGACTGGAGCTTCGAACTGCTCAACGCCTGCGAAAAGACCTGCCTGTGCCGACTGAGTGTGTTTCGCGGTGGCTTCACCCTGGAGTCGGCAGCGGCAGTGATTGTCGGCGAACACATCGAACCCCGCGTGGTGTTCGGCTCAATCACGCAACTGGTCGCCAAGTCGTTATTGAACGTGGAGGTGGGCGACGAAGACGTGTACTACCGCTTGCTCGATACCACCCGCCACTACGCCCTGGAAAAGCTCACGCAAACCACCGACCTGTCCGGCACGCGGGAGCGGCACGCCGAGCGCTGCCTGGCGCTGATGCAACAGGCGCAGGACGCCTGGGAGAAAACCTCGACCGGCCTGTGGATCGAGCGCTATGGCCGCGCCCTGGACGATATCCGCGCGGCCCTCGACTGGGGTTTGCACGCGCAAGGGCCGAGGGCACTGGCGATACGCCTGGCCGCGGCGTCCACCCCCTTGTGGCAGGAGCTGTCACTGCTCAAGGAACATGGCGGTTATGTGCGCAAGGCGCTGGCCTTGCTCGATCAGTCACCCGAGCCTTGCCCGCGCTTGAAGATGGCCCTCAAGCTGGCCCTGGGCAGTGCCTGTTACCACGCTCAGGGTGGTAGCGCCGAAACCGTTGGCGCCTTTGTCAGCGCCAGAGCCCTGGCCAGACAACTTGACGATGTGGCGGGTCAGCTGCGGGCGATTTCCGGTCACCTGGCCGTCAATCTCAGCTGCGGTCATTACCAGATGGCCCTGGAACAGAGCGGGCAATTCGATCAACTCGGGCTGCATGACGACGCCCTGATGTCCCTCAGCACGAACCGATTGCGCGTGCTGGCCCTGCACTTCTCCGGCGACCAGCATCAGGCTCGGGAGCATGCCGAACAGGTGCTGCAACGCATGGCCCACAGCGGCCATCTCAACCGTTTCACCCATGGTTTCGGCGTGCAATACGACCAGGGCGTTGCGGCGCTGACCATCCACGCGCGCGTCCTCTGGCTGCAAGGCCAACCGGAACAGGCCTGGCGCACGGCCCGGCAGGCGCTGGACATCGCGTTGCAGATCAACCACGGCACGTCGATCTGCTACACCCTGGCGCTCTCCGGCTGCCTGATCGCCTACTACAACGGCGACACCCGCAGTGCCCGCGAACTCCTGCGCCTGCTGCTGGAACAGGCGCAGAAACATTCGGTTCCTCTGTTCTACAACTGGGCGCAACACTATGCGCAGGTGATCGGCGGCACCGATGTTCGGCCAACCGGCCGCCAAAGTGTCGGTTTGATCAAAGACATCATGGTCACGCTGGATCCGACCTGCGTCGACGATGATTTGCTCGAACGCGCGCAAAGCGGTGCGTCGGGCTGGAGCACGGCAGAGATTCTGCGGGCCAAAGCCAGGACGTTGCTCGCAACGGATTGTCCGGTCAAGGCCGCGACGGCCGAAGCGGTGCTGCTCAATGCACTCGACGTGGCAAAGGCCCAGGGTGCCCTGGCCTGGGAGCTGCGCAGCGCCACCTCGCTGGCGCAGATGTGGCAGCGTCAGGGCCACTCCCAACGGGCGTATCAATTGCTGGCACCGGTCTACCAGCGCTTCACCGAAGGTTTTGCCACGCCAGACCTGATGACGGTTCGCCAGCTACTCGACGAGTTGCAATGCCGCCTGCCCGCCTGAAGGCCAGCGCATTTGACTGATGTAACCGGCATAACGCACTTCGAGGGTGCGCAACTCACCACTGAGTTCGAGTTTTTCCAGCGCGTAGGTGCGGGTGGTGTTGAGGAAGCGGTAACGGATCACTCCACTCACCTGCTCCCGGGACAGCAGTGACTTGAATGCCAGGCTTTCCAGCACCTTGATCAAGTCGGCGGCGAGCAGCCTGTCGCAACAGATCACGCCAATCGCTGCGTCCTGGGTAAACGCCATTTTGAACACCGCCAGGCGCTGCAACACGGTTTGTTCCACTGCAGTCAACCGCTCGTAGCTCCAGTCCAGCGCGGCCTTGAGGGTCTGATGCCGGGGAACGGCCGTGCGACGGCCCTGGGTCAGCAACTGAAAACAGTTGTCGAGCTGGGCCTGCAACCCCACCAGCGCCAACGCATCGATCTGCGCCGCGGCCAGTTCAATCGCCAGTGGCAAGCCATCCAGGCGCCAGCAGATTTCGCGCACGACCTTGAGGTCTTGTTCACGCAGGTTAAAGCCTTGCTGACGGGCCCGGGCACGGCTGACAAACAACTGCACCGCCGTATAACCCATGACCTCGGCAACACTGCGCAGCGCTGATGCCGGTGGCACCGCCAGCGGTGGCAGACGCAACACGGTTTCACCCGCCGCCTTGAGCGGCTCGCGGCTGGTGGCGAGGATCGACAGTCGAGGCATCGAATGCAGCAGTGTCCCGATCAGCGTCCGGCAGCGTTCGAGCAGATGCTCGCAGTTGTCCAGGACCAACAAGGCGTGCCGTTGCGACAGCGCTTCCAACGTGGTGCCGACCTTCAGTTCAAGGGTTCGCGTGAGGTGATCGGTCACTTGCGCCGGGTCATCGATTGCCGCCAGGTCCACCAGCCACACGCCGTGCCGATAGTGCTGCAACAACAGTTCGGCCACACGCAGGGCTACGGTGGTCTTGCCAATCCCGCATGGCCCGACCAGGGTCATGAATCGCCGCACCGGTAATTGCCGCACCAGACTGCCGACAACGGCATCGCGTCCGGTAATCGGCGTGAGCCGTGTCGGCAGGTTGTGCACAGGTTTTTGTACGGTCTCGCTCGGGAACGATACGGGCTCTGGCGAGTGCTGCACCGGGGCGACAAAACTGTAGCCGCGCTGGGGAATGTTGACGATGTAGCACTGGCCGTTCTGCCCGTCGCACAGGGCACGGCGCAGGGCAGCAATGTGTACGCGCAGGTTGATCTCTTCGACCACCGAGCGCGGCCAGACCTGCGCAATCAACTCCTCCTTGCTGACCACCGAGCCCGCGTGCTCGACCAGCACCTGCAACACATCAAGGGCACGGCCGCCCAGGCGCAGTGGTCGATCGCCGTCCAGCACCAGTCGCTGACTTAGGTGAAAGACGTAGGGACCAAATCGCAGCACCGCTTCGCTGTTTACATCTCTGAGGCTGTTCATGGGCTGTCACCCGCTGGAAACCTGGCTTGTATCCTGGCTCCACATCTTCCTTGCAATAAGTTCAGCGGTATCTTGGCAGGCCTCGGTGACCGTACAACTGTCACGGGAGGAGCGTCACGGCCATTGCGGTGCGCGCGACGGACACGCGCCAGCTAGCTGAACTGCTCGCGGTATTGAGTCGGGGTCAGGCCAAGTTTTTCACTGAACAGAAACCGCATGTGCCGCACGCTGCCGAAGCCGCTTTTGAACGCCACGGTCTTGAGCGGCAATTCCGTGGTTTCCAGCAGGTTCCTGGCGCAATCGATGCGGGCGCTTTGCAGAAACTCCATTGGCGTCATGTTCACATCCCTGGCAAACACCCTGGCGAAATGACGCGGGCTCATGTTGGCCAGCCCGGCCATGGACTCGATGCTGTAGGTTTCATCAAGGTGCTCAAGCACATGGTTCTGCACGCGGGTAATCGCCGTTTCCTGGGGGGCCACCGCTGCCATCAACGGGCTGAACTGCGCCTGCCCGCCCTGGCGCTTCATCACCACCAGCAGCACCTTGGCCACATCCTGGGCGACCTTCTTGCCGTGGTCCTGCGCCACCACCGACAACGCCAGGTCGATTCCGGCAGTCACGCCGCCGGAAGTGATCAGGCTACGGTCCTGAACAAAGATCTGATCGGTCTCGACAGTCGCTTTCGGAAAGGCCTTGATCAGTCGCTCGGTGTAGTGCCAGTGGGTGGTGACGCGATAGCCATCGAGCAAACCGGCATGCCCCAACACGAACGCCCCGGTACAGATGGAACCATAACCGGCGGACCGGCTGACGTTGTGCCTGAGCCAGTCGAGCAATGGCGGATGCTTTTCGTTGTAGGCGCCGGGGCCACCGGGTACCAGCAGCAAATCAAAACCCTCGCAGGCCTGATCGATGTGCCGGTCGGCGTGCACGCTCACTCCGTTGGACGCCCGCAGTGCGCCGGGCTCGGTGCCGATGGTCGTCAGCACATAGTGATCTTCGGGTTTCAGATAACGGTTGGCGATGGAAAACACTTCCATGGGCCCGGCCATGTCGAGCAGGAGAAAGTCGGGAAACAGCACCATTGCCACGGTTTTCATGGATTGGAATTCACTGGGATCAAAGGCGGAAACATTGACCGGTATTGAAACCTGTGGGAGCGGGCTTGCCCACGATAGCAGTGTGTCAGCCAACATCAATGTCGACTGGAAGTCAGTCATCGCGGGCAAGCCCGCTCCCACAGGTTTGGTTGCCGTGATTTATGGCAGATTATGCCTCAAATACCGGTGGCTCATTTTACAAACAACTGTCAACCTGACAGAGACAGTATTTCAATTTTCATCTACTTATTGAACCAACAGGTAAACATTAACCTTCTCCTCAGTCGGACGAATTCACGTCCCCACAGGAGATTTCATCATGCTGACTCTTCGCAAAGCCTCGGATCGTGGCCTGGCCAATCACGGCTGGTTGAAGTCGTTCCATACCTTTTCCTTCGCCAACTATCGCAACCCGAAAGAGCAGGGTTTTTCTGACCTGTTGGTGATCAACGACGACCGCGTCGCCGCCGGTAAAGGCTTCGGCCAGCACCCGCACCGCGACATGGAGATTTTCTCCTACGTGCTTGAAGGAGCCCTGGAACACAAGGACACCCTGGGCACCGGTTCGGTGATCCGCCCCGGCGACGTGCAACTGATGAGCGCCGGCAGCGGCGTGGCCCACAGTGAGTTCAACCACTCCAGCACCCGGCCGGTGCACTTTCTTCAGATCTGGATCGTGCCCGACGTCAGCGGCGCCAAACCGCGCTATCAGCAAGAGCACTTCAGCACCCAGAAGAAACGCGGGCGCCTGCAACTGATCATCTCGCCGGACGGTGCCAAGGGTTCGCTGAAGGTGCGTCAGGATGCGCGGGTGTATGCCGGCCTGATCGACGGCAAGGAAAGCGCCACCCTGGAGCTCGCCGCCAACCGCTACGCCTATGTACACGTGGCCCGAGGTAGCGTCGAACTCAACGGAGTGTTGTTGCAGGAAGGCGACGGTGTGCGGGTCCGCGAAGAACAGGCGCTGACCTTGAGCAACGGCGTGGACGCTGAAGTACTGGTCTTCGACCTGCGCCCACAGGAATTGCCGGAAATGCCATGACAAAACCCTGTGGGAGCGGGCTTGCTCCGGGCGGCGATCCGACGAAGGCGCAGTGTCATTCAACAGAGATGTCGTCTGACACTCCGCCTTCGCGAGCAAGCCCGCTCCCACAGGTTGTGTGGTCCCCGGATTTATTCGCCGGTCCCGGCGAACCCCGCGACAATCTCATCAATCACCGCCCGGACCCGGGCCGTATGCCGCAGGTCCGCGTGGGTCACCAGCCAGATGTCATAGGGCAACGGTCGTGCGCGTTCTGGCCACAGCCTGACCAGTCCGTCTCGCTCCCCCATGTACACCGGAACCTCCCCGACCCCGATCCCCGCCGCAATCGAACGGCGCACCAGCAGGCTGGAACTGAGGCTCGCGACAATCCGCCCGCGCGCCACCGGCTCAGAGACCAGCGTCAGGTCTTTATTGCCCTGCAAGTACGGTTGATACACCACCAAATCATGCCCGGCGAACGCCGAGCCAGGCTCCGGTACGCCGTGGGCATCGACATAGGCTTGCGAGGCAAACAGACCCACCGGCCAGCGCGCGATGCGCCGGGCAATCAGGTCCGGGTTGTCAGGACGGGTGTTGCGCACGGCGATGTCCGCCTCGCGTTTGGCCAGGCTGAGAATCTGTGTGGTGGCGTCCAGTTGCACCCGTACATCCGGGTGTTGTCGATGCAGGCGGGCAATCGCCGGGATCAGGAAATCAATCGCCAGGGTATCGGTGGTACTGACGCGTACCGTGCCACTCAAGCGATCGTCCAGGCCCTGGATCCGGCGTTCCAGCTCCAGGGCCGAATGTTCCATCTTCTCCACCGCCTTGAGCGCCGCTTCGCCAACAGCCGTCAGCGCGTAACCTTCGGAGGTGCGCAGGAACAAGGTCGCGCTCAATGACTTCTCCAGCGCCGTGATGCGCCGGCCGACCGTGGCCTGATCGACCCCCAACACCCGCGCCGCGCCACGCAACGTGGATTCGCGGCAAACCGCGAGAAATACCCGGGCGTCATCCCAATTCATACCGCTCTCCTGATGATGCAATTGCGCATCAGCATAGCGCGTAATCGCTGCATTAATGCTTCGAAGAATCTCGATATGCTGAAAGCCTGAGTGACTCCACAGGACAATGCGCATGCACAGTTCATCGCCTCCGGTTACCCCTGCACGCAGCTCGATCTGGCTGCCGATCTTCGCCGGTCTCTGCGCCAGCCTGGTCAGCATCGGCCTGGCGCGTTTCGCCTATACACCGTTGATACCTTCGCTGATCCAGGCTCAGTGGTTTTCCGCCAGCGACGTGGTGTACCTCGGTGCCGCCAATCTGGTGGGTTACCTGATCGGCGCACTGATCGGCCATCCACTGGCACGCCGAACCTCGAACAAGACCGCCCTGCGCCTGATGATGCTGGCAGTGACGCTGGCGTTTTTCGCCTGTGGTTTTCCGTTGTCGGTGAGCTGGTTCTTCGGCTGGCGCCTGCTGTCGGGTATTGCCGGTGGCGCGATCATGGTACTGGTGGCGGCAACCGTATTGCCCCACGTGCCGGCGGCCCGCAAAGGCCTGGCCAGCGGCGCGATTTTCCTGGGCATCGGCTTGGGCATTGCCGGGTCGGGGACAATCGTGCCGCCGCTGCTGAGCCTCGGCTTGCAGCAAACCTGGTTCGGCCTTGGTGTGCTGGCTCTGATTCTGACCGCTGCCAGCTGGTTTGGCTGGCCACCCGCCACGCACCCGACAGCCGCTGCGCCGTCGAATACATCGTCGTCGAGCCCAACCGACCCGAGCGTTTACCTGCTGTTCGCCCAATACGCGTTCATGGCCGCCGGGCTGGTACCGGCCATGGTGTTCCTGGTGGATTACGTCGCCCGAGGGCTCAATGCCGGGGCGCATGTCGGCGCGCTGATCTGGGTGATGTATGGCCTGGGCGCGATTGTCGGGCCGGTGAGCTACGGTTTTCTGGCCGACCAACTGGGCGCGAAAACGGGTATCCGCATCGTGCTGGTGGTGCAGGCGCTGGCGGTTGGCCTGCTATCGATCAGCAGTTCGTTCGCGGCGCTGGCTGTACTGGCGGTGATCCTCGGCTCCTTCCCGCCAGGCATCGTGCCGCTGGCGTTGGCGCGGGTGCATGAGCTGATCCCCGGGCATCACCGGCAACAGGTTGCCTGGAGTCGCGCCACCGTGTCGTTCGCTACCTTCCAGGCCCTCTCGGGGTTCGCTTATTCGGCGCTGTTCAACGCCAGTGGCGGCCATCATGCCTTGATGTTCGTGATTGCCGCCGGCGCCATTGTTGTAGCGCTGTTGCTGGAACTGGGCAGCCGACTGCTCAGCCGTTCGACCGAATCATTAACACTCAATACAGGTATATGAAATGACACTGCCCCAGACCATGACCCTGATCGAAATCTACAAACCCGGTGGCCCCGATGTCCTGCAACCGCGCCAGGCGCCTGTGCCCGTTGCGGCGGCCGGCGAGCTTCTGATCCGCGTGCACGCCGCCGGGGTCAACCGCCCGGATGCGCTGCAAAGGGCCGGCAAATACCCGTTGAAACCCGGCACGAACCCGATTCCGGGACTGGAAGTCGCCGGTGAAGTGGTGGCGATTGGCGCGGGCGTCAGCGGGTTTGCGCTGGGCGACAAGGTCTGCGCCCTGACCAATGGCGGCGGGTACGCGCAATACTGCGTGGTCCCGGCCAGTCAGGCCCTGCCGATCCCCAAAGGCATGGACTGGTTGCAGGCGGCGGCCATCCCGGAAACCTACTTCACGGTGTGGGCCAACCTGTTCGGTCTTGGCGGTGCACGCCAGGGTCAGCGTGTGTTGATCCACGGTGGCACCAGCGGCATCGGCACCACCGCGTTGATGCTGTGCCGCGAGCTCGGCATCGAAGCATTCGCCACCGCCGGCAGTGAAGAAAAATGCGCAGCGATCTGCGAATTGGGCGCTGAGGCAATCAACTATCGCGATCAGGACTTTGTGCAGGTCATCGCGGAAAAAACCGCGGGCCAGGGCGTCAACGTGGTACTCGACATCATGGGCGGCTCGTACCTCAACAACAATGTGGCCGCCCTGGCCCTGGAAGGTCGCCTGGTGATGCTCGGTTTCCTCGGTGGTGCTTACGCCAGGGATGTCGACTTGCTGGCGATCATGGCCAAACGCGCCGTTGTCACCGGCTCCCTGTTACGCTCAAGAACCGGGGAAGAAAAAGCCGCCATCGCCCGACAACTGCACGAACACGTATGGCCGGTGCTGACTGCCGGACGCTGCCTGCCGATGATCGACCAGGTTTACCCACTCGCTGAAGCGGCACAGGCCCATGCCCGGATGGAAGCGGGAGAGCACATCGGCAAGATTGTCCTGCGGGTGGACTGAGCCGGTGCCAACTTCGGCAGGCAGCGACGTTTAACCATTGCGCCTCAACGGTGGTCGGAAAAATCTCCTGGTGCACGGGTTCATCTGTTAAAACCCGTGCTTCCCATTCTGATGGACCGTCCGATGTCTGCTCCCCTCCTCGCTCTCTTGCGCCGACGCTGGTTGTCGTTGCTGTGCATGGCCGTGCTGGTCGTCGGCTTGCCGGTGAGTTGTGGGGCGCTCAAATACAAAGAGCGCGAGTTGCTGTTCCGCATCGAACCGGGCACGGCAGGCTGGTATCGCGGCTTGCCGCAGGACGTTCAGGAATTCGATATCCAGCCCGCCAGCTTCAAGGCCGGGCAAAACCTGCATGCCTGGTGGTGGCCGGCCGCCCGCCGCGATGCGCCGGCAATTCTCTACCTGCATGGCGTGCGCTGGAACCTCACGGGCCAGGCGTTTCGCATCGAGCAATTGCGGGCCATGGGCTATTCGGTGCTGGCCATCGACTACCGTGGCTTCGGTCAGAGCAAAGGCGATTTGCCCTCGGAAGCCAGTGTGTATGAAGACGCGCACGTCGCCTGGGAACGCTTTGTCGCGATGCAACCGGATGCCAGCAAGCGTCTGATCTACGGACACTCACTGGGCAGTGCAGTGGCCATCGAACTCGCGGCGGACCTGGCTGCACAGGCTAAGCAGCAGCACGTCCCGGTGCCGGTGCGCGGTCTGGTCATCGAGTCTTCTTTCACCTCGTTGGGCGATGCGGTCGCGGAGGTGGCCAACAACAACCTGCCGATGAGCGGGTTGCCAGTGCGCTGGCTGTTGTCGCAGAAGTTCGACTCAATCGACAAGATCGTCGACATCGATATGCCGCTGCTGGTGGTGCACGGCCTGGCTGATCCGTTCATGCCCTCACGATTCAGCCAGCAACTGTTCAATGCCGCCCATGAACCCAAGCGCCTGCTGCTGATACCCGGCGGTACACACAACAACAGCATGAGCCTGGGTGGCAGCCAGTATCGCCAGGCACTTGATGGCTTGCTGAAGGCAAGCCCCCATCAGGTGGTCGGACAGGCGCTGGTTCAGGGCTCGCAGGACTCCTGAAGGTTGGTCGCTTCTGCGCCCCGCTCCCCCTGATAACGGGCCCGATAGCGCCCCGGACTTTCCCCGGTCCACTTCTTGAATGCCCGATGGAAGGCGCTGGGTTCCTGGAACCCCAGTCGCTCGGCGATATCGCTGATGCTCGCATCGCTCTCACGCAATTGCTCGAAGGCCACACCGCGCCGTACTTCGTCCTTGATCTCCTGATAGGAGCAGCCTTCACGCTCCAGTTTGCGGCGGAAGGTGCTGGGGCTCAGATGCTGTTCCAGGGCAAAGGCCTGCAACGTCGGCCATTCACTGTAATGATTGCCGCGCAAGCGCTGATGAACCTGCGAGGCCAGGCCATGCTGGTTTCGGAAGCGGATCACCAGCCATTGCGGCGCGGTACGCAGAAACACTTTCAGCGAGGCCAGATCCTGAACCACCGGCAGGCGCAAGTAATGGCTGGCAAATTCGATTTCGGTGCGCTCGGCACCAAAGGTCAGGTTGGGGCCCCAAAGCAGACGGTCGTCGCCAAGCGACAGGCGCGAATGGCGGAAGTCCGCGCGGTCTATGGGAATGCGCCGGCCGCCCAGCCAGCACATCAGACTGATCATCAACACCAGGAACGTTTCTTCACCAAACCGGCTGGCGTCGTTGTCCGTCGAACAGGTTTCCAGGCTGATGACCGCACGCTTGCCCCGTACGGCCAGCGAACCGCGAAAATCGCGCAGGAACAACCCGAAGTTGGCCAGGCACTGACGCATGGCCTTGTGCAGGTCGGGTTCCTGAATCAAGGCTCGGCAAATCAGGGCGAAGCTGCCCGGCGGCATGCCATGGGAATCGAGCCCGAAAAACTCGTCATCGAGTTCGCGGATCTGAATCAGCCACAACGCGGCAAACGCATTGGCCGGCACCCGCGCCGTGGGTTCGTTCATGACCGCCGGATCAATGCCCGCCTGTTCGAGCACCGCCGTCACGCGCTGCGGATCATCCCTCAGCCCATGAATCATTGCCTGCACGAAATAGGCGGCAACCGAGTCCTTTTCCCGCATTGGTACGCTTCTCTCTCATCACCCGAATGGCAAAAAACATCATTGCCGTTGAACAGTTTTGGCATAGGACAACGGCCCTGCCGGCTCTAGACTCGCGGCAATAGTACGCCTTCGGCTGCCGTCGCGGCCAAGGTATCGCAGGGTTTGATCGAAGGATGGGAACATGAATCTGCAAAACATCGGGGTGATTGGTGCGGGCACCATGGGCAATGGCATTGCACAAGTCTGCGCCATGGCCGGTTTCAACGTGACCTTGCTCGACATTTCCGAAAGCGCTTTGCAAAAAGCCGTCGCAACAGTCGGTAAAAACCTGGACCGGCAGATCGCCAAGGAAACCCTGACGCAGGAGCAGAAACAGGCCGCCCTCGACAAAATCCGCACCAGCACCGACTACAGCAGTCTGCAAAATGCGCAGTTGGTCATCGAAGCGGCGACGGAAAATCTCGACCTGAAACTGCGTGTGCTGCAACAGATCGCCGCGCAAGTCAGCAGCGAATGCGTGATTGCCTCCAATACCTCGTCGCTGTCGATCACTCAACTCGCCGCCAGTGTCAGCCAGCCCGAGCGCTTCATCGGCCTGCATTTCTTCAACCCGGTGCCTGTGATGGGCCTGATCGAAGTCATCCGCGGCCTGCAAACCAGTGACGCGACCCACAAACTGGCGCTGGACATGGCGACCACCCTTGGCAAAACCGCGATTACCGCCGGCAACCGTCCGGGCTTCGTGGTCAACCGGATCCTGGTGCCGATGATCAACGAAGCGATCCTGGTGTTCCAGGAAGGCCTGGCCAGCGCCGAAGACATCGACGCTGGCATGCGTCTGGGTTGCAATCAGCCTATCGGTCCGTTGGCCCTGGCGGACCTGATTGGTCTGGATACCCTGTTGTCGATCCTCGAAGCCTTCTATGACGGTTTCAACGACAGCAAATATCGCCCCGCGCCGCTGCTCAAGGAAATGGTCGCGGCCGGTTACCTGGGGCGCAAAACGGGGCGCGGCTTCCATGCCTATGCCTGAGCGTTGCTCGCGCTTTGCCGAGTACCGGGACAAGGTCCTGGAGCTGTTTGCCTGCAAGGGGTTCGGCCAGGTCGGCATGCGTGAGCTCGCGACGAGCCTGGGGCTCTCCCCAGG
Source organism: Pseudomonas sp. WT-JTC (assembly GCF_056711565.1). Lineage (NCBI taxonomy): Bacteria > Pseudomonadati > Pseudomonadota > Gammaproteobacteria > Pseudomonadales > Pseudomonadaceae > Pseudomonas > Pseudomonas sp. WT-JTC. Next base: position 2,385,941 of record NZ_CM160042.1, on the reverse strand, counting down.
CTCGCTGTATCACCATTACCCCAGCAAACAGCATCTGCTGCTCGACCTGATCGAGGAGTTCTACGAGGAGTTGCTGGCCACCCTGGGGCGCATTCAGCAGAAAGCGCCGGCCAAACGCGACAAGCTCAACAGCCTGATCCGCGCGCACTTGAATCTGCATCGGGAGATGCCTTGGCATTTTCGCCTGGTGGAGCGCGACAGCGGTTGCCTGAACGAAGAGCAACAGGCTCGGGTCCGGCAATTGCGCGAGCAATACGAACGCACGCTGCTGAAGATGCTGGGCGCGAAGTCCCGTTTCAGCGAGCAAGGCCTGCTGGCCGCCGGACATGCCATTGGCGCCCTGCTCAACAGCGCGCCCAGTTGGCTGACGCCCCATGTGCTGGACGAGCAGGAACGTGATGAGCTGCTGGAGAGCATGGTCAGCGGCGCCATCGAACGCGTGCTTGCGCCGCGGCGTGCGCCGGAGGCGATAAGCCTGGCGCGGCCTATAGAAAAAACGTCTAAAGAAACCCAGGCTCCAGCGACGATTTAGCGCTTTGCTTGTCGGCTCGACACAATCGGAATTCGCCGACAATCCCGGCGTCCAAACCGATGTGTGCACTTGAGCACCTGGAGCCGACCATGAAAATCAATCCCTACCTTATCTTCAACGGCGACTGCAAAGACGCCTTCACGTTCTATGCGCAGTGCCTGCAAGGCCAGCTCGAAGCCATGTTGTCCTTCGGTGAAACCCCTGCCGCTGGGCATGTCCCCAAGGATCTGCACAACCTGATCATTCATACCCGCCTGATAGTGGGCGATCAGGCCATCATGGGGTCGGATACCACACCTGATCGCCCCGTCGATAAAATGAGCGCCTGCTCGATTTCACTCAACGTCGACAGCATTGCCGAGGCCGAACGGGTCTTCAATGCGCTGGCTGGCGGCGGCACCGTGCAAATGCCACTGGAGGCCACGTTCTGGGCGGCGCGCTTCGGCATGCTGGTCGACCGTTTTGGTGTGTCGTGGATGGTTAACTGCGAAAAGGATCAGTTGTAGGAGCGAGCTGGCTCGCGATGGACGTTAACGATGACGCGGGAAACCTGGTACCCCGCGGTGCGCTCGGGTTTTTCGCGAGCGAGCTCGCTCCTACAGGGGGGTGGGGCGCCAAAAACAAAACCCCTACCTGCGTGCGCAGATAGGGGTTTCGGAATTTAATCTTGACGATGACCTACTCTCACATGGGGAAACCCCACACTACCATCGGCGATGCATCGTTTCACTGCTGAGTTCGGGATGGGATCAGGTGGTTCCAACGCTCTATGGTCGTCAAGAAATTCGGGTACTGAGTCGTGGCCAGCTGGCCGCGCTTCAGCAAATTGGGTATGCGATAGATTTGTGTGTTTGCGAACTTTCGGTTCATTGCGTCTTCACACACCGCAATCTGATGCTCTTTCGAGTAGTCAAATTGCTTGGGTGTTATATGGTCAAGCCTCACGGGCAATTAGTATTGGTTAGCTCAACGCCTCACAGCGCTTACACACCCAACCTATCAACGTCGTAGTCTTCGACGGCCCTTCAGGGAGCTCAAGGCTCCAGTGAGATCTCATCTTGAGGCAAGTTTCCCGCTTAGATGCTTTCAGCGGTTATCTTTTCCGAACATAGCTACCCGGCAATGCCACTGGCGTGACAACCGGAACACCAGAGGTTCGTCCACTCCGGTCCTCTCGTACTAGGAGCAGCCCCTCTCAAATCTCAAACGTCCACGGCAGATAGGGACCGAACTGTCTCACGACGTTCTAAACCCAGCTCGCGTACCACTTTAAATGGCGAACAGCCATACCCTTGGGACCGGCTTCAGCCCCAGGATGTGATGAGCCGACATCGAGGTGCCAAACACCGCCGTCGATATGAACTCTTGGGCGGTATCAGCCTGTTATCCCCGGAGTACCTTTTATCCGTTGAGCGATGGCCCTTCCATACAGAACCACCGGATCACTAAGACCTACTTTCGTACCTGCTCGACGTGTCTGTCTCGCAGTCAAGCGCGCTTTTGCCTTTATACTCTACGACCGATTTCCGACCGGTCTGAGCGCACCTTCGTACTCCTCCGTTACTCTTTAGGAGGAGACCGCCCCAGTCAAACTACCCACCATACACTGTCCTCGATCCGGATAACGGACCTGAGTTAGAACCTCAAAGTTGCCAGGGTGGTATTTCAAGGATGGCTCCACGCGAACTGGCGTCCACGCTTCAAAGCCTCCCACCTATCCTACACAAGCAAATTCAAAGTCCAGTGCAAAGCTATAGTAAAGGTTCACGGGGTCTTTCCGTCTAGCCGCGGATACACTGCATCTTCACAGCGATTTCAATTTCACTGAGTCTCGGGTGGAGACAGCGCCGCCATCGTTACGCCATTCGTGCAGGTCGGAACTTACCCGACAAGGAATTTCGCTACCTTAGGACCGTTATAGTTACGGCCGCCGTTTACCGGGGCTTCGATCAAGAGCTTCGCGTTAGCTAACCCCATCAATTAACCTTCCGGCACCGGGCAGGCGTCACACCCTATACGTCCACTTTCGTGTTTGCAGAGTGCTGTGTTTTTAATAAACAGTCGCAGCGGCCTGGTATCTTCGACCGGCGTGGGCTTACGCAGTAAATGCTTCACCCTCACCGGCGCACCTTCTCCCGAAGTTACGGTGCCATTTTGCCTAGTTCCTTCACCCGAGTTCTCTCAAGCGCCTTGGTATTCTCTACCCAACCACCTGTGTCGGTTTGGGGTACGGTTCCTGGTTATCTGAAGCTTAGAAGCTTTTCTTGGAAGCATGGCATCAACCACTTCGTCACCCAAAGGGTAACTCGTCATCAGCTCTCGGCCTTAAGATCCCGGATTTACCTAAGATCTCAGCCTACCACCTTAAACTTGGACAACCAACGCCAAGCTGGCCTAGCCTTCTCCGTCCCTCCATCGCAATAACCAGAAGTACAGGAATATTAACCTGTTTTCCATCGACTACGCTTTTCAGCCTCGCCTTAGGGACCGACTAACCCTGCGTCGATTAACGTTGCGCAGGAAACCTTGGTCTTTCGGCGTGGGTGTTTTTCACACCCATTGTCGTTACTCATGTCAGCATTCGCACTTCTGATACCTCCAGCAAGCTTCTCAACTCACCTTCACAGGCTTACAGAACGCTCCTCTACCGCATCACTTGCGTGATACCCGTAGCTTCGGTGTATGGTTTGAGCCCCGTTACATCTTCCGCGCAGGCCGACTCGACTAGTGAGCTATTACGCTTTCTTTAAAGGGTGGCTGCTTCTAAGCCAACCTCCTAGCTGTCTAAGCCTTCCCACATCGTTTCCCACTTAACCATAACTTTGGGACCTTAGCTGACGGTCTGGGTTGTTTCCCTTTTCACGACGGACGTTAGCACCCGCCGTGTGTCTCCCATGCTCGGCACTTGTAGGTATTCGGAGTTTGCATCGGTTTGGTAAGTCGGGATGACCCCCTAGCCGAAACAGTGCTCTACCCCCTACAGTGATACATGAGGCGCTACCTAAATAGCTTTCGAGGAGAACCAGCTATCTCCGAGCTTGATTAGCCTTTCACTCCGATCCACAGGTCATCCGCTAACTTTTCAACGGTAGTCGGTTCGGTCCTCCAGTCAGTGTTACCTAACCTTCAACCTGCCCATGGATAGATCGCCCGGTTTCGGGTCTATTCCCAGCGACTAGACGCCCTATTAAGACTCGCTTTCGCTACGCCTCCCCTATTCGGTTAAGCTCGCCACTGAAAATAAGTCGCTGACCCATTATACAAAAGGTACGCAGTCACCCAACAAAGTGGGCTCCCACTGCTTGTACGCATACGGTTTCAGGATCTATTTCACTCCCCTCTCCGGGGTTCTTTTCGCCTTTCCCTCACGGTACTAGTTCACTATCGGTCAGTCAGTAGTATTTAGCCTTGGAGGATGGTCCCCCCATATTCAGACAAAGTTTCTCGTGCTCCGTCCTACTCGATTTCATGACCAAGAGATTTTCGCGTACAGGGCTATCACCCACTATGGCCGCACTTTCCAGAGCGTTCCGCTAATCTCAAAGCCACTTAAGGGCTAGTCCCCGTTCGCTCGCCACTACTAAGGGAATCTCGGTTGATTTCTTTTCCTCAGGGTACTTAGATGTTTCAGTTCCCCTGGTTCGCCTCTTGCACCTATGTATTCAGTACAAGATAACCATCTTATGATGGCTGGGTTCCCCCATTCAGACATCTCCGGATCAAAGTCTGTTTGCCGACTCCCCGAAGCTTTTCGCAGGCTACCACGTCTTTCATCGCCTCTGACTGCCAAGGCATCCACCGTATGCGCTTCTTCACTTGACCATATAACCCCAAGCAATCTGGTTATACTATGAAGACGACATTCGCCGAAAATTCGCACTTGCTCTAAGAGCAACTCACAAATTTTACCTTAGCCTGATCCGTTACCAGTGAAAGTAACGTTCAGTCTATCTTTCTATCACATACCCAAATTTTTAAAGAACGATCTAATCAAAAGACTAGAAATCAATATTCATCGCGGAATATTCATTTCTAAACTCTTCGACACGTTGAAGCAGTTTATGGTGGAGCCAAGCGGGATCGAACCGCTGACCTCCTGCGTGCAAGGCAGGCGCTCTCCCAGCTGAGCTATGGCCCCATACAAAATTGGTGGGTCTGGGCAGATTCGAACTGCCGACCTCACCCTTATCAGGGGTGCGCTCTAACCAACTGAGCTACAGACCCAATTTCGAGCTTGTAACTGTTAGCGTGAGCTATCAGCTTGGAGCTTAAAGCTGCTTCTATCGTCTTCTTCAATGAATCAAGCAATTCGTGTGGGAACTTATGGAGCAGCTGAGTCGTCGATTAAGGAGGTGATCCAGCCGCAGGTTCCCCTACGGCTACCTTGTTACGACTTCACCCCAGTCATGAATCACACCGTGGTAACCGTCCTCCCGAAGGTTAGACTAGCTACTTCTGGTGCAACCCACTCCCATGGTGTGACGGGCGGTGTGTACAAGGCCCGGGAACGTATTCACCGCGACATTCTGATTCGCGATTACTAGCGATTCCGACTTCACGCAGTCGAGTTGCAGACTGCGATCCGGACTACGATCGGTTTTATGGGATTAGCTCCACCTCGCGGTTTGGCAACCCTCTGTACCGACCATTGTAGCACGTGTGTAGCCCAGGCCGTAAGGGCCATGATGACTTGACGTCATCCCCACCTTCCTCCGGTTTGTCACCGGCAGTCTCCTTAGAGTGCCCACCATTACGTGCTGGTAACTAAGGACAAGGGTTGCGCTCGTTACGGGACTTAACCCAACATCTCACGACACGAGCTGACGACAGCCATGCAGCACCTGTCTCAATGTTCCCGAAGGCACCAATCCATCTCTGGAAAGTTCATTGGATGTCAAGGCCTGGTAAGGTTCTTCGCGTTGCTTCGAATTAAACCACATGCTCCACCGCTTGTGCGGGCCCCCGTCAATTCATTTGAGTTTTAACCTTGCGGCCGTACTCCCCAGGCGGTCAACTTAATGCGTTAGCTGCGCCACTAAGAGCTCAAGGCTCCCAACGGCTAGTTGACATCGTTTACGGCGTGGACTACCAGGGTATCTAATCCTGTTTGCTCCCCACGCTTTCGCACCTCAGTGTCAGTATCAGTCCAGGTGGTCGCCTTCGCCACTGGTGTTCCTTCCTATATCTACGCATTTCACCGCTACACAGGAAATTCCACCACCCTCTACCATACTCTAGCTTGTCAGTTTTGAATGCAGTTCCCAGGTTGAGCCCGGGGCTTTCACATCCAACTTAACAAACCACCTACGCGCGCTTTACGCCCAGTAATTCCGATTAACGCTTGCACCCTCTGTATTACCGCGGCTGCTGGCACAGAGTTAGCCGGTGCTTATTCTGTCGGTAACGTCAAAACACTAACGTATTAGGTTAATGCCCTTCCTCCCAACTTAAAGTGCTTTACAATCCGAAGACCTTCTTCACACACGCGGCATGGCTGGATCAGGCTTTCGCCCATTGTCCAATATTCCCCACTGCTGCCTCCCGTAGGAGTCTGGACCGTGTCTCAGTTCCAGTGTGACTGATCATCCTCTCAGACCAGTTACGGATCGTCGCCTTGGTGAGCCATTACCTCACCAACTAGCTAATCCGACCTAGGCTCATCTGATAGCGCAAGGCCCGAAGGTCCCCTGCTTTCTCCCGTAGGACGTATGCGGTATTAGCGTCCCTTTCGAGACGTTGTCCCCCACTACCAGGCAGATTCCTAGGCATTACTCACCCGTCCGCCGCTGAATTCGGGAGCAAGCTCCCGTCATCCGCTCGACTTGCATGTGTTAGGCCTGCCGCCAGCGTTCAATCTGAGCCATGATCAAACTCTTCAGTTCAAACATCTTTGGGTTTTGAGAAAACCCTAAACTTGGCTCAGCAATCGTTGGTTACATCTTTGATTTCTCGCGGAGTAACTTGTGATGCTGATAATCTGTTGACTAGCAGTCTGACTCCACAAGCACCCACACGAATTGCTTGATTCAGTTGTTAAAGAGCGGTTGGTTAAGATCTTTCGTCTCAACCGAGGCGCGCATTCTACAGCAGCCTCATTTGCTGTCAAGTGATTTTTTTCAGAAGTTTTCAAGGAATCCTTAACAACTTCAACCACTTGCGCTTCAGATCTCTCGTCAGCGGGAGGCGAATTCTACAGCGTTACACGCTGCTGTCAACACCTCTTTTTCAACTTCCTTTCGGCTTCGATGACCTGAAGCAACCTGCTGCCGAAACCTGGGTAACTCTTTGTTTTCCAAGGAGTTTTCCGTTTCGACTGCGCCGGAAGTGGGGCGAATTATAGGCCTCCAGAATCTGCCGTCAAGCACTGATTCCGCTTTTCTATCAATAACTTGCAGAAAGCACCAGAACGCCCAAAGGAAGCCTGTATAGAGGAGCCAAAATGCTCCTTCTATATAGAAGGACTTCCTCATAGGCAGCCACTACCCCTGACATAGCCAAAAAAACAAGGCCAACGCGCGCAGACGATTGGCTGGCCGCCAAAAAACAAAAAAGCACCCAAGGTGCTTTTTTGTTGCTGCCATCAGCTATATAAAGCCGCCACCCTGGCCCGCGCCATATGCAGCTTCTTGTAGCTGTCGACCAGCCGAAGGTGCCTGTCGAGCCCTTCCAGTTTCATGCTCGTCGGTGTCAGGCCGTAGAAACGTACGCTGCCATCCACGGACCCTATCGCCGCGTCCATCCGCTCGTTGCCGAACATCCGGCGGAAGTTGGCTTCGTAATCGCTCAGCTCCAGATCATCGTCCAGTTGCATTTCCAGCACGACGTTCACGGCTTGATAAAACAAGCCGCGTTCGACGGTGTTGTCGTTGTATTGCAAAAAGGCTTCCACCAGATCTTTCGCCTGATCAAACTTCTGCAAGGCGAGATAAATCAGCAGCCTCAGCTCCAGGATCGTCAATTTGCCCCAAGGCGTGTTGTCGTCAAACTCGATGCCGATCAGAGTGGTGATGTCGGTGTAATCATCCAGCTCGCTGTTTTCCAGACCCTTGGCCAGCGTTCTCAGACCGACTTTGCTCAGGCTGTGCAGATTGAGGATGTCGGCGCGGAACTGCAGCGCTTTGTTGGTGTTATCCCAGATCAAATCTTCTACCGGGTAAATCTCCGAATAATCCGGCACCAGAATGCGACAGGCCTTGGCACCGATGTGCTCATAGACCGCCATGTACACTTCCTTGCCCATGTCTTCGAGAATGCCGAACAACGTTGCGGCTTCTTCAGCATTGGAGTTTTCGCCTTGACCGGAGAAATCCCACTCAACGAATTCGAAATCCGGCCTGGCGCTGAAGAAACGCCACGAGACCACACCGCTGGAATCGATAAAGTGCTCGACGAAGTTGTTTGGCTCAGTCACCGCCTGACCTTCGAAGGTCGGCTGGGGCAGATCGTTCAAGCCTTCAAAACTGCGGCCTTGCAGCAGTTCCGTCAGGCTGCGCTCAAGAGCCACTTCCAGGCTTGGGTGCGCACCGAACGAGGCGAACACGCCCCCGGTACGCGGGTTCATCAAGGTGACACACATCACCGGGAACTCCCCGCCCAGCGACGCATCCTTGACCAGCACCGGGAAGCCCTGCTCTTCCAGGGCCTGGATACCCGCCAGAATGCCCGGGTACTTGGCCAGCACTTCCTGCGGCACATCCGGCAGGGCCATTTCGCCTTCGAGGATTTCGCGTTTGACCGCACGCTCGAAGATCTCGGACAGGCATTGCACCTGGGCTTCGGCTAGCGTGTTGCCAGCACTCATGCCATTACTCAGGAACAGGTTTTCGATCAGATTGGACGGGAAGTACACCACCTCATTGTCCGACTGGCGCACAAACGGCAGTGAACAAATGCCACGCTGGGTGTTGCCGGAGTTGGTGTCGTACAGATGCGAGCCACGCAACTCGCCGTCCCGGTCGTAAATCTTCAGGCAGTACTCGTCGAGGATTTCGGTCGGCAGTTCGTCCTTCGGGCCAGCCTTGAACCAGCGCTCGTCCGGGTAATGCACAAACGCCGCATTGGCGATGTCCTCGCCCCAGAACTGATCGTTATAGAAGAAGTTGCAGTTGAGCCGCTCGATGAACTCGCCCAGTGCCGATGCCAGCGCGCCTTCTTTGGTCGCGCCTTTGCCGTTGGTAAAACACATCGGCGAGTGCGCATCGCGGATGTGCAGCGACCACACATTGGGAACGATGTTGCGCCACGAAGCGATTTCAATCTTCATGCCCAGGTCGGCCAGGATGCCCGACATGTTGGCGATGGTCTGTTCCAGTGGCAGGTCCTTGCCCGCAATGTAGGTGCCCGCTACGCCAGTCGAGTGTGGCATCAGCAATGCCTGGGCATCGGCGTCGAGGTTTTCGACCTCTTCAATCACAAACTCGGGCCCGGTTTGCACCACCTTTTTTACTGTGCAACGGTCGATGGAGCGCAAGATCCCCTGCCGATCCTTGGCAGAGATGTCCGCCGGCAACTCGACCTGAATCTTGAAAATCTGGTTGTAGCGGTTTTCCGGATCAACAATGTTGTTCTGCGACAGGCGGATATTTTCGGTGGGGATATTGCGGGTTTCGCAATATAACTTCACGAAATACGCCGCGCACAACGCCGACGAAGCCAGGAAGTAATCGAACGGCCCCGGTGCCGAGCCATCGCCCTTGTAGCGAATGGGTTGATCGGCAATCACCGTGAAGTCGTCGAACTTGGCCTCAAGTCGAAGGTTGTCGAGAAAGTTGACCTTGATTTCCATGCGTGCTTACCAGAATAACGAGCTATACGATTTGGCCGCCATTATCCGGTTTTTCAGCACAGACCGTTAACTTTCCACTATTTTTCGACCAACACCACCCCGCGCTCCTCAAGCAAGCGCACAAACATCGTCAGGCTCTGCGACACCGTCCCCCTGCGCCACACCAGCCAGGTGCGTAAATAGCGGAACGACTCCGACAATGGCCAGACGCTGACCGTCGTGCATCCAGGCATGCTTTCGAGCATGCTGCGGGGCATCAGCGCCAGACCGGCACCGGCGCTGACGCAGGCCAGCATGCCGTGATAGGACTCCATTTCGAAAATCTTGCCGGGCACCGCCGCGCCATTGGCGAACCAGCTTTCGAAATGATGGCGATAGGAGCAGTTGGAGCGGAACGCATAGATGTTTTCGCCATTCACATCCTTCGCCCGATGAATCGGGTCATGATTGAGTGGTGCGATCAAGACCATTTCCTCCTCGAACGCCGGTACCCCCTCCAGCGCCGGATGCAACACCGGGCCATCGACAAATGCAGCGGCCAGCCGACCTGACAGCACCCCATCGATCATGGTCCCGGAGGGCCCGGTGGACAGGTCCAGTTCGACCTTGGCGTGTTTCTGGTTATAGGCGGCCAATAGCTCCGGGATACGTACCGCTGCAGTACTTTCCAGCGACCCCAGGGCGAATGCTCCTTGCGGCTCTTCACCCGCCACTGTGGCCCGGGCCTCCTGGACCAGGTCGAGAATGCGTCGAGCGTAATCCAGAAAGCTCCAGCCGGCCGGCGACAGGCGCAGGCGACTCTTCTCGCGGATAAACAGGTCCACCCCCAGGTCCAGCTCAAGCTGCTTGATTCTGGTCGTGAGATTCGATGGCACCCGATGAATATGCTGGGCGGCCACGCTAATGCTGCCGTGCTCGGCAACAGCCTTGAAGATTTCGAGCTGAACCAGATCCAAGTCATTCTCCAAACGTGAACGTTATGCTCAGTATTATTCAGTTTCCATAAAACATATAGCCCCATAACCTGAGCCCATCCCCACCTCGCAGGACGGTGCCATGACCAACGTTTCCAGCCTTACCCATGCCATTTCGATCAACCCGACTACCGGCGAACAGATCGGCCAGTACCCTTTCGAATCCGATTCAGCATTGCAGGCCACGCTGGCGCGGGCCGCTGCCGGGTTTCGTAGCTGGCGCAGCAAACCGGTTGAACAACGCGCACAGCTTTTGATCAACCTCGGCCAGGCCTTGCGCAACAACGTAGAGGCCATGGCGAACATGATCACCCGGGAAATGGGTAAACCGATCACTCAGGCCCGCGGTGAAATTGAAAAATGCGCGCAGCTCTGCGAATGGTACGCCGAGCACGGCCCCGCCATGCTGAACCCGGAACCGACCCTGGTTGAAGGCGGCAAGGCACGCATTGAATATCGCCCGCTCGGCCCGATTCTCGCCGTCATGCCGTGGAACTTCCCCATCTGGCAAGTCCTGCGCGGTGCGGTCCCCACCCTGCTTGCCGGCAATACCTACGTACTCAAGCACGCGCCAAACGTCATGGGCAGTGCCTATTTGCTGCTGGAAGCCGTCAAGCAAGCGGACTTTCCTGAAGGTGTTTTCGAGATCATCAATGTCACGCCGGAGGGTGTATCCAAAGCGATCGCCGATCCACGCATCACAGCTGTCACCCTCACCGGTAGCGTCCGTGCGGGCATGGCCATCGGTGCTCAGGCTGGAGCAGCACTGAAGAAATGCGTATTGGAACTGGGTGGCTCCGACCCGTTTATCGTGCTCGACGACGCGGACCTCGATGAGGCGGTAAAAGCCGCCGTGATCGGGCGCTATCAGAACACCGGACAAGTCTGCGCCGCCGCCAAACGCCTGATTGTCGAGCAAGGCATTGCCCGGGAATTTACCCGCAAGTTCGTCGAGGCCACCCGACAACTGGTCGTCGGTGATCCACTGGCCGCCAACACCTACATCGGCCCGATGGCTCGTTTCGATCTGCGCGACGAACTGGATCAACAGGTGCGCGACACGCTGGAAGAAGGCGCGACATTGCTGATGGGTGGAAAGAAGGCCGAAGGCCCCGGCAATTACTATGAACCCACTGTACTCGGCGACGTGACCGACCAGATGACATCATTCAAACAGGAGTTGTTTGGTCCTGTGGCTTCAATCATCACCGCCAGAGACGCAGCCCATGCACTGGAACTGGCCAATGACAGCGAATTCGGCCTCACCGCCACCCTCTACACGCGCAATGTCGAACTTGCGCGGCAGATGGCCGGCGAACTTGAAACCGGCGGCGTGTTCATCAATGGCTATAGCGCCAGCGATCCGCGCGTCAGTTTTGGTGGAGTGAAGAAGAGTGGCTTTGGCCGGGAACTCTCGCATTTCGGGGTGCGCGAATTCTGTAACGCACAAACGGTCTGGCTGGATCGGCGTTAAGGGTTCTGCAGGAGCGAGCTTGCTCGCTCCTGCAGTAACAGCGCTAGCTCAATGAGAGGGAGGATCAATCGTCTCTGTCGTCGCGATCGCGATACTGGCGGTGGTAGCGATCATAGTCACGACGATCATGTCGACGATAATAACCTTGATCATCGTCATTCCCCTGGTCGTATCCACGACGATAATCATGATCATAATCCCGACCGTACCTCCCTCCGTCTTCCCAGTGAGGACCGCAGCCTCCCAGCAAGAGCAAACCTGAAATGGCCAAGATCATCATTACTGCGCGCTTCATTTGAACGTCCTAAATGGTCAGGGCTACAGGGACGGTTGTCGCTCTCCGGGAATTTCATCCGGACAGCATCCAGCCGTAATTATGACCACTCAGTAACTCAATGATTCATTTTTGAAATCCAGCAATCCAAAACTGTTGCCTCAGGGCAAGCAGCCCCTACCAAGAGCGGTCGGTGAAACAGGGCCGCTACTGTCTCCATAAATGGGGCAATACACCCACCCAACCGGGCGTTTACCACCTGATTTGAGGAATATTCCCCACTCACCCTTTCTCCAGCTCGAAACGCCCGGAAGCAGTCTATTAATTAAGTTGAACTTTTTTCGCTCTATTGAAATGGCTCATTAGTTGCACCCCCTCCTCGTACCCGTAACAGCTGCCGTCCGGGACATCATGGAGACGGCGGGGCTTGCCAGAGTCGGCATGACGCGAGGGGTGAAATATGCAACGCGCGACACCACCAGTCAGCGGTTCGCCCTGACTGGCGCGCACTGCTCATCCTGCCGGTGATCCTGATGTACACCCTCTGCAGCCATTACGTGTTCCGCGGAAAAGTGAGGATTGGCGATGGCTTCCACTAATAAATCAATTGCTCGAATCACGAATAGACCGATACCCCGTTATAAGCATGTCGCTCAGCTGAGCCTGATGTTTATAGCGTTGTTGATTGCGCTGGCGTTGTCCACTGTACTGGCGATGGAATTGACGCTTGGAACGCTCTGACGAGGCCGGTTAAAAAAGCAAATCATGCTCTTGGTATCGGCGACACACTGTAAATGATAGTTATTTTCATCATCATTCCGATACTATATGAAGATCACAACACCTGCGCAATGGAATGATTGCAAGCCACGTCACCAAGTTCTATTTACAACCAATCGGAACAGCAGTCATCAGGCTGACGGTATCAATAGCGCTGGACTGGCCGCGCTGAAGTCGGGTCCTCACCGAAAACCTGCCAGCTGGGGCCGCGTATTTCCCTTGCAACTCCCGCCATCAGGCGTCCATGACTCGAGACTTGGCAAAAACGGAAAAATATTGTTTTTAAACCACCACTGTTTCTTCAAAAATATCAGCCAGACTTTTTAATACATTAATCAGCATAAAACCATCGAAGTCGACCAACACTCACGCACCATCGCGCCGAAGTTATTTCTCCCGCCCCAACTCCCATCATTACATTACACCTCATTGAACAGTCATTACTGAGTACACTTCAACATTTAAACTTTCCACGAGCAACATAACACCTTAATAACACTCACCCCTACAGCAAAAAACATCGCTGACTTCTTATAACAATCGTTGACACTAAGATTTAGACACTCTAGATTAATGGCACTCTGCCAACATCCAGACAACGCATAAACTTTTCAAGTTAATGATTTCAAGTTAATGGAATGCTGAGTTTCTGAGTTATTCCATTCCCGGTACAACGCATGAAATATGTAGACGATATTGCGAAACTCTTTACACGTTTTGGCGCCAATGCGGAGAGCTACCAGGAAATACAACCGAACTACAAAGATTTCAAAGACGATCCGGCTACACCTGCGCTGGCTGAGCCAGAACCGTCGGCGGCCTTGCCTCCCCCAACACCAGCATCCCCTGTATTTCTACTGGACCAGCCACAGCCTTCTTTATTGATTGGCGCGCCGGTCGAGCCTGTGAAGAATGCTGCACTCTCGCAACCTTCGCCCAAATCCCCTCCCCTGGCCAAGCCACCTGCAAGTTCTGCTACGGGTGACCGTCAGCGATTGAGCGATCTGTTGCGCGAACTCAACCAGGTTCGTCGAGACGGTCTGCCAGAAACGACTCGCAAGCGGACCAGGGCGAAGGTCATCGCTATCGTTTCGGCGAATGGTGGGGTGGGTAAAAGCACCGTCGCCGCCGGCCTCGCAAAAACACTTCGGCGCCCTGGCGGGCGAACCATCGCGATTGATCTGGACCCTCAGAACGCGCTGTCCAGCCACTTGGGTATCACCCGGCAGGTTCCCGGGCTGATCCAGCTCAAAGAGCAGGACGCCGACTGGGGCGCTCATCGCCTGCCGGGCTTCAGCGACAGCGAGTGCCTGCCCTTCGGCACTGGCGAGGTGAACGATCGCCGACTGCTCAAGCAGTTGATGCTTGAAGATTCTGCCTGGTTGAATGAGCACCTTGCGTCAATGAACCTCAGCGAAAACGATACCGTGATCCTGGACACCCCTTCGGGTGCGACCGTCTATTCGCAACAGGCACTCGATGCCGCCGATCTGGTGCTGGTGATGACGGTGGCTGACGCGGCCTCCTACCTGGCACTGGACTCCATGACCCAGTGGCTGGAAACCAGCCGGCGACGCGCGCAGCAGCACCGGTATGTGCTCAACCAACGGGATGAGTCGCGTTCGTTCTGCAGGGACATGGGCGTGCTGTTTCGGCGGCGGCTCGGCGCCAACCTGATCGGCACGATTCGCCTCGATCACCAGTTCAACGAGTCGCTTGCCTATGGTCGGGACCTGCTGCAGTACGCACCCGGGAGCATTGGCAGCCAGGATATTCTCTCGCTGACAGGCGCGGTCCATGCGCTGCTATGCGCGGATGATTCCAGCCAGCAGGGCACGCCATGACCGCCCGGCTTGATCAGGCACCCGCGAAGGCGTGGTGGCTGGAAGAACTATTGGATAGTTTCCAGGCTCGCGTCAGTCGATGGCCCCTGCTTTGGCGCCAGGGCCTGAAGCTCTCGGCCGGGCTGATCGCCGCATTGTTGGTGCTGGGTATCCTCATTGCGCCGCTGAACCTGTATTCCCAGGCTGCGTTTGCCGCCGTCTGTTTCGCCACCAGCCTGATCATCCGCAAGCGAGCCGGGCGTCTGGCGATCCTGACCCTGATCACCCTCTCGCTGATCGCTTCGCTGCGCTACATGTACTGGCGCCTGACCGACACCCTGGGCTTCGACAACTGGCAGGATGCCGTATTTGGCTACGGGCTGGTGCTGGCCGAGCTGTATGCCTTGCTCGTCCTAGTCTTCGGTTACGTACAGACCGCCTGGCCGCTGCACCGCAAACCGCAGTTTCTGCAACAGCCGCCCGCGCAATGGCCAACGGTGGATGTCTTCATTCCCACCTATAACGAAGCGTTGGGCATCGTCAAACTGGTGGTGCTCGCCGCTCAGGCCATCGACTGGCCCGAGGGCAAACTGCGGGTGCACGTGCTCGATGACGGACGCCGGGAGGAGTTCAAGGCTTTCTGTCAGCAGATTGGTGTCAACTACATCACCCGCGACAACAATCAACATGCCAAGGCCGGCAACCTCAACGAGGCACTCAAGGTCACCGATGGCGAGTTCATCGCCATATTCGACGCCGACCACGTGCCCACTCGCTCCTTCCTGCAAATCACCATGGGCTGGTTTTTAAAGGACCCGAACCTGGCGTTGCTGCAAACGCCGCACTTCTTCTATTCACCCGATCCGTTCGAAAAGAACCTCGATACCTTTCGCTCGGTACCCAATGAAGGTGAGCTGTTCTACGGCCTGGTGCAGGACGGCAACGACCTGTGGAACGCGGCATTCTTCTGCGGCTCCTGCGCGGTCATCCGGCGGACTCACTTGCTGGAAGTCGGCGGCATCGCCACCGAAACCGTGACCGAGGACGCGCACACGGCACTCAAGCTCAATCGCCGTGGTTTCAATACCGCTTACCTCGCCATTCCACAGGCGGCGGGCCTGGCCACCGAAAGCCTTTCCCGACACATCAGCCAGCGCATACGCTGGGCGCGGGGCATGGCGCAGATTTTCCGGACCGACAATCCATTGTTTGGCAAAGGACTGAACCTGGGGCAGCGCATCTGCTACCTCAACGCCATGATGCACTTTTTCTACAGCCTGCCCCGCCTGGTGTTCTTGACCGCACCCCTGGCCTACCTGTTTTTCGACGCGCAGATTTTCCATGCCTCGGCGTTGATGGTCGCGGTCTATGTACTGCCGCATATTTTGCATTCCAACCTGACCAACTCCGCCATCCAGGGGCGTTTCCGCCATTCCTTCTGGAACGAAGTGTATGAGTCGGTGTTGGCCTGGTACATCATGCGGCCCGTACTGATGGCCCTGATCAGCCCTTCGCTGGGCAAGTTCAACGTGACTGACAAGGGCGGCACCATCGAAAAGGACTATTTCGACTGGAAGCTCGCACGGCCTTACATCGTGCTGCTGACCCTGAACATGACCGGTCTGGTGATTGGCGTGGTGAAGCTGATCGCGAGTGATTCGGCCGAGGCCACGACCCTGCTGATCAACCTGGCCTGGACCCTGTACAACATCATCATCGTCAGCACCGCCATAGCGGTGGCCACTGAGTCCTCTCAGGTGCGCAACGAACCCAGGGTGCCCGCTGACCTGCCCCTGCGTGTCTACCGCGAAGACGGCACCTGGTTCGATTGCAAAACCCAGGACTTCTCACAAAACGGCGTGGGTCTGGCGCTGCCACCGCAGGTTCAGCTCAGCGTCGATGAGAAGCTGCGGCTGTGCATTCTGCGCACGCCGCCTTCAAGCCTCTTTCCCGCAACAACGATCTTCAGCAACGATGGCGTTGCGGGCGTGCAATTCGAGGGTTTGACCCTGCGCCAGCAAAGTGAATTGGTGCGACTGACCTTTTCACGGGCCGACACCTGGGCCAATACCTGGGGTAACGGCCGCCTCGACGCGCCCATGTCGGCGTTGCGCGAGGTCAGCAGCATTGGCTTGCGCGCCATCCTGCGCCTGTTTGTTGCAACCCTGAAAGACAGCCGGGCGCTGCTGCGCAAACGCCCGGGCGCGCCATCACCTATCGACTCCACCGCGGACACGCAACGATCTTGAAGCCTTCCACTCGCCGGACCTTTCCTCCTCGTCGCTCACTCCTGCCGATTGCCTGCTCGCTAATGGGCTGGAGCGGCTGGGCGTTGAGTGCTGCCACCCAAATCAGCGCCACAGAGCCGGCGGTGTTGCCGGCCGCATCGTTGCCCGTGGCCGATGCCCCGGGCAACAGCTATACCCGCACCCTCAAGGAGCTGGGCAAAAGCTATTCGATGACCCTTAAAGGCGTGGAGGCTACCGACAGTGTGAATTTCGATGTGCGCGCCGATGAAGTCGTCACGGCTGCCCAGGTCACGCTGCAGTACAGCTACTCACCGGCACTGCTGGCCGACCTTTCGCAAATCAACGTGCTGATCAACGATCAAGTGGCCGCCAGCCTGCCCCTCCCGAAGGAAGAGGCCGGTAAACTGCAGACCCGGACCGTGCAGATTCCGCCGCAGACCATCACCGAATTCAACCGGCTCAGCCTGCAGTTCATCGGTCACTACACGATGCAATGTGAAGACCCATTGCACTCCAGCCTCTGGGCCAGGATCGGCAACGAGAGCCAGTTGAGCCTTCAGGTGTCGTCGATTAAACAGCCCAACGATCTGTCCGCTCTGCCGCTGCCCCTGTTCGATCGTCGAGACGCCTCGCCCCTGACACTGCCCTTCGTGTTCGCCGCGCGCCCGGGCGGTCCTGAGCTTGAGGCCGCCGGTATCCTGTCATCCTGGTTTGGCGCCCTGGCCAGCTACCGTGGCGCAACCTTCCCCGCCAGCCTCACCAGCCTGCCGGCCAAAGGCAACGCGGTGGTGTTTGTCAGCGGCAGCGAATCAACGGCCTTGAGCGGCTTGCCGATCAAAGAGGCCACGGGGCCGACGTTGACCCTGGTGAGCAACCCGAATGATGCCCAGGGCAAACTGTTGATCGTCTCCGGGCGCGATGGCGCCGATCTCAAGGTCGCCGCGGCAGCGCTGGCCCTCGGCGGCTCGGCTTTTTCCGGGCAGAGCGTGGTGATCGACCGGATCGACTCGCTCAAGCCACGCCAACCGTACGACGCGCCAAACTGGCTGCCGTCCGATCGCCCGGTTCGCCTGGGTGAACTGGCGAAGCCCGCAGAACTCAATGTGTCGGGATATAACCCGGGACAAATGACGGTTGCGCTACGCCTGCCACCCGACCTGTTCAACTGGCGTGAGCCCGGTGCGCAACTTGACCTGAAATACCGCTACACGCCGCAACCGGTCTCCACCAACTCTTCGTTGCTGATCAGTTTCAACGACACCTTCATCAAGTCGATCGACCTGCCTTCGATCGAGAAACTCGGCAACAGCGATAGCCTGCTGTCGATGCTCAAGACCGACGACAGCCTGGCCCGCACGTCGCGCATGCTGTTGCCCCTCAATTCAGTCGCGCTGCAATCGCGCCTGCAATTTCGCTTCATGTATGACTACATCAAACAGGGCGAATGCCGCGACATCATCATCGACAACATGCGCGGCGTGATCGACCCGGACTCGACCCTGGACCTCAGCCAGTACGAGCATTTCATGGCCATGCCCAACCTCGGGGTGTTCAAGGACAGTGGCTTCCCGTTCACCCGCATGGCCGACCTGTCGGAAACATCGGTGATCCTGCCCAACGAGCCAGCCCCGGCCGAGCTGAGTGCCTATCTGACCCTGCTGGGCCGCTTCGGCGACTCCACCGGTTATCCGGCCACCGGCGTGAAGGTGGTCCACGCCGACCAGGTGGCCGAGCAAAGCGACCGGGATTTGCTGGTGCTCGCCTCGGGCAACAATCAGCCGCTGCTGGAGCAATGGCAAAACCTTCTGCCGGCCAGGGACGTAGATGCTGCGCAGTACTTTGAACTGTCTGACCTGCCCTTGCGCCTGCGCAACTGGATCAGCCCGGATACGAAGACCAATCTGCGTGAAGCGCGCAGCAGCTTCAGGTTCAGTGCCGAAGACGGCAGTGCTTATCTGACCGGATTCGAATCGCCGCTCAAGAGTGGGCGCAGCGTGGTGTTTATCGCCGGCACAAGGCCCGGCGGCCTGGCCGACGTGACCAACGCCCTGCTCAGCAGCGAAGAAAATGCCCAGGATTTGCAAGGCAGCCTGGTGGTGGTCAGGGGCAAGCATGTCGAATCGCTGGTCGCCGAACAGGATTACTACGTCGGGCGCCTGGGTCCGTTGCGCTATCTGCAGTGGTACCTCTCGCAGAACGTAATGGCGCTCATGCTGTTCACCCTCCTCGGGGTCATGCTGCTGGCTTCGATGGCCTACCTGGCCCTGCGCCTGCGGGCCAAACGTCGTCTTGGCCAATGAGCCGCACAGGCCTGTGTCGTCCATGAGCAGCCGGGGTACTTCACTTCGCCAGGGCCTGCGCGGTAACGCGCGCAGGCTGAGCGCCGTGCTTGCGCTTGCCCTGCTGGCGCCGGCGATGGCGGCCGCACAATCCTGCGAGTCGCCAGCCTGGCCACTTTGGCAAACCTACGCAACGCGCTTTGTCCAGGACGACGGCCGGGTTCTCGAATCGAGCCTGAAGAGCAATCACAGCACCTCTGAAGGGCAGTCCTACGGCATGCTCTTTGCGCTGATCGGCAACGATCAGCCACGCTTCGACACGCTCTGGCGCTGGACCTCGGCCAACCTCGCCGGCGCAGACATCGCCACACGCCTGCCGGGCTGGTTATGGGGGCAAGGCACGGACGGTCAGTGGCGCCTGCAAGACGCCAATTCGGCCGCCGACGCCGACCTGTGGATCGCCTACGCCCTGCTCGAAGCCGCACGCCTGTGGCATCGGCCGGACTATCGCCAGGACGCCCTGCACCTGATGGCGACGATCGAAGCGCAATTGGTCGTCAACCTGCCCGGGCTGGGCCCGATGGTATTGCCTGGACCACAGGGTTTCGTCCAGCCGGACGCACTCTGGCGCCTGAACCCCAGCTACCTGCCACTGCCGCTGTTACGGCGGCTGGCCAAGGAAGCACCGTCCGGGCCGTGGCAAGCGATTGCCCACAACACCGCGACGATGATTGCCCAATCCAGCCGCCACGGCTTCGTCGCCGACTGGGTCGGTTATCAAGGCACTTCAGCGCAATCGGGTGTCTTCGTCAGCGATCCGGTCAATGGCGACACGGGCAGCTACGACGCCATTCGCGTGTACCTCTGGCTGGGCATGAGTGATACCTCCGAACCGCTGGCAGCGCTGCTGCTCAAGCGGCTGGACGGTATGGCCCGCAGCACTGTCGCGACGGGTTCCCCCCCGGAAACAGTCCAGGTTCTCCACGGCAGTGTTCAGGGCCAGAGCCCGTTCGGATTCCGGGCCGCACTGATTCCCTACCTTCAGGCCAAGGGGCAACCCAAGTTGGCCGATCAACAACGAAGCCGCGTGGAACTCGCCCTGCGCGAAGCGCTGGCCAGGCCTGATGCCGCCGCCGGTGCGCCGCGTTACTACGACTTGATGCTCAGCCTGTTCGCGCTCGGCTGGGCCGATAAACAATATCGATTCCGGGAAGACGGAACGCTGAAACTCTCCTGGGAGACCGCATGCACCCGCACCACCGCACGCTAGCCATCGCCGTCATGAGCGCGTGGACGGCCGCTGCTGCCCACGCTCAAAGTCCGACGCCACAGACATTACTCGTCGAGCAAGGGCAGTACTGGCAGTTGCACAACA
Organism: Pseudomonas sp. WT-JTC; assembly: GCF_056711565.1. NCBI lineage: Bacteria > Pseudomonadati > Pseudomonadota > Gammaproteobacteria > Pseudomonadales > Pseudomonadaceae > Pseudomonas > Pseudomonas sp. WT-JTC. The sequence continues at coordinate 2,365,396 of NZ_CM160042.1, read as the reverse complement.
ACCCTCAACGCGCGGCGGAAGTCTGGCTGAAAGTCCTGTTGTTGGACCCGGTCCAGGTTGACGCACTGTATGGCCTGGGCTTGATCGGCGTGCAACAGGGCAAGCCACAACAGGCGCAGCAATACCTCGCCCGCTTGCAGGCCATCCAGCCAGCGCCTCGGCAGGCATTGCAACTGGCGCAGGACATCGCCCTGGCACAACCGCAGAACCAGCAGCGCCTGGAAGAGGCTCGGCGCCTCGTCGATGCCGGTGAGCGTGACAAGGCGACCGGCGTGTTTCGCTCACTGTTCGATGGCCGTCCGCCTCAAGGTACGATCGGCCGCGAGTATTACAACAACCTTGCTTTCAATCAGGCTGACTGGGCTGAAGCACGCGGCGGATTTCAGCGCCTGCAACGTGAGATGCCCAACGACTCGATCGTCGCGCTGTTTTACGCCAAGCATCTGGTGCGCCATGAAGACAGTCGTGCCGAGGGCATCCGCGCCCTGGCCGCGTTGACCCAGCGTACCGACATTGCCGGTGATGCCGACGAAAGCTGGCGCCTGGCGCTGACCTGGATCGGCCCACCCAATCCGGCACAAGTGCCATTGTTCGAGGCGTACCTCAAGACGCATCCGGATGACGCGGAAATCCGCGCGCAGATGAACAAGGGCAAGCAACAGCTGGCAACGACGGCCAGCAAGGCATGGCAACCGCCCGCCGAAGTCGCGCGTGGCCTGAAGGCGCTCAAGGAAGGTGATCAGGCCACCGCTGAACAGGCTTTTCAAGCGCGCCTGAAAGCCCGGCCCGACGATGCCGACGCGCTGGGTGGCCTTGGAGTTGTTCGCCAGCAGCAACACCGCTTGGCCGAAGCGGAAAAGCTCCTGGGTCAGGCCACGCGACAACCTGGCGGCAGCCAGTGGCAAGTCGCGTTGAACGAAGTGCGCTACTGGTCTGCGTTGCAGCAGGCTCGGGACGCCCAGGCCAAAGGCCAGACAGCCCAGGCACAAGCCCTGGTAAACCAGGCGCTGCGCCTTACCCCGAACGGGGTCGACGCTCGCCTCGCCCTGGCGGACATTCAGGCCAGCGCGGGCCAGTTCGATGACGCTCAGGGCAACTATCGCCAGGTGCTGAGCCTGCGCCGCGACGACCCGCAAGCACAGGAAGGGCTGGTCAACGTGCTGCTCAAGAGCGGCAAGAACGATGAAGCCCTGCAACTGATCAACACTCTGCCAGCCACTGGACAGACCAGGAACGGCCAGTCCGCACGCCTGCAAGCCTTGCGCGCGACGCAACAGGCCGCCCTCGCCGAACAGCGCAACGATCTGCCCGCTGCGCGCAACGCCCTGCAAGACGCGCTGCGCTACGAACCGGACAACATCTGGACGCGCTTCGCCCTGGCCCGCCTGAACCTGGCGATGGGCGAACCGCAAAAGGCTCGGGACCTGATCAACGCCATGCTCCAGGCCCACCCCGACAATGCCGATGCGCTTTACGTCAGCGCCTTGCTGTCGGTCCAGATGGGTGAGTGGAAAGCCGCCCAGACCACCTTGGGACGCGTGCGTCCCGACCAGCGCACCCCGGACATGCAAGCGCTGGCCGCAGATGTCAGCCTCAACCTGCAACTCAGCCAGGCGATCGACCTGGGCAAGCGCGGACAGCGCCAGGAAGCCCTGACCCTGCTCGAGCGTATTCAGCCGATGGCCAACAACAGCCCGGATCGCACCGCGAGCCTGGCCTCGGCCTATGTCGCCGTCGGTGAGCCGACCCGTGCACTGGCCCTCATGCGCGGCCAGTTGCAAAACACCACGGCGCCCTCGGCGGACTTCATCCTGCAATACGCCGCTGTCCTGCTTGAATCCGGAGAAGACGCCCAGGTCAACGAGATTCTGCGCGACCTTCAGAACAGGCCCCTGAACGCGCCCGCGCGCAAGCGTTTCGACGACCTGCTGTATCGCTATCGCATCCGCCAGGCTGACCAGCTGCGTGAGCGCGGCGATCTGGCCAACGCCTATGACACGCTGGCGCCCGCACTGGCGCAACGTCCCGGTGACAGCGCTGCCGTCGCGGCCCTGGCGCGGATGTACTCGGCCAACGGCGACACGGCAAAAGCCCTCGAACTCTACAAACCGCTGTTGCAGCGCCAACCAAGCGACCCGCAACTGCTGCTGGGTGCTGCCGACGCGGCGGTGTTGGCACATGACACGGCCTTTGCCGAACAGGCGCTGCAACAGCTGCTCAAGACCGAATCCGGTAACCCTCAAACGCTGACCGAGGCCGCACGTCTCTACCAGAACATGGGCAAGACCGGCATGGCCGCCGATCTGCTGCGCAAGGCAGTGGCCATCGAACAGAGCGAGAAACGCAGAAACCAGGGCGGCCAACTGGCAGGTTCGACAGTGGCGCCCAACCCTTTTGCCGGGGTGTCGGGTCCACGTAGCGAGGTCAGTCGCGACACCTTGTTGGCAGCGATCCCGCCACCGGCTCAGGAGATGCCGGGCAGCGTGAGGTCTCACAGCCCTTTTGGCATCGACGCCCCGCCAAGGCCGCAGCAGGCGAGCAATCCATTCGAGTCGCAGCTGCCGCGCGCAGCACTGGTGAGCGAGGACATCAGCCCCGCGCAACTGGCGCTGAATAAAATCCTTCAGGAGCGCAGTGCCTACGTCACCCATGGCGTGAGCATTCGCAGCAACAACAGTGAGTCGGGGTTGAGCAAACTGACCGATGTTGAAACACCGCTGGAAATCAGTATTCCTCTGGATGAAAGCCGCGTCGCCCTGCGCGTGACGCCGGTCTGGCTGAACGCCGGTAGTGCCAGCGGCGAGGCGCTGTCGCGTTTCGGTAACGGTGCGCAGAGCGGCAGCGTCGGCTCGCAGAAAGCCGAGGGTGTCGGCCTTTCCGTCGCCATGCAACGGCCCGCGGATGGGCTCAAAGCCGATCTCGGCACCACCCCGCTCGGCTTCAAATACACCACCGCCACCGGCGGCATCAGCGTTGATCGCCCCATCAGCGACGCCTCCAATGTCCGCTACGGGGTTAGCGTTTCCCGGCGTCCGGTGACTGACAGCCTCACCTCGTTTGCCGGCGCCACGGACAAACGCAGCGGGCAGTCCTGGGGCGGTGTGACCGCCAACGGCGGGCGTGGCCAGTTGAGCTATGACGACAACGAAGTCGGCGCCTATGGCTACGCCTCCTGGCACCAGCTATTGGGCAACCATGTCGAATCCAACAGCCGCAGTGAACTGGGCAGCGGTGTGTACTGGTACCTGCAAAATGCAACGGACAGCAAGCTGACCGTCGGCCTGAGCATGACCGGCATCAGCTACGCCAACAATCAGGACTTTTTCACCTACGGCCACGGCGGCTATTTCAGCCCGCAGACGTTCTTCGCCCTGGGCGTGCCGGTGACCTGGGCACAACGTACCGGGCGCTTGACGTATCAAGTCAAGGGCTCGGTCGGCGTGCAGCATTTCGAGCAGGACAGCGTCGACTATTTCCCGACCGACAAAGCCCTGCAGGCGGCCTCGGGCCTGCGCTACGCAGGGCAAAACAAAACCGGGATCGGCTACAGCGTCGCCGCGGCGGCTGAATACAAGGTCGCTTCGAACTTCCTGCTGGGCGCCAATCTGGGCCTGGACAACGCCCGCGACTACCAACAACTCAGCGGTGCCCTGTCCTTGCGCTACCAGTTCGAAGAGATCGGCGGCCCCATGAGCCTGCCGGTCAGCCCGTACACCTCGCCTTATTCCAACTGATCATTCTGGAGCTTTCGATGCCCACTTCTGCCCTTGCCGGTCTGACTCTCCTTGTCCTTGGGGAGAGCCATATGAGCCTCGCGGACCATTTGCTGGAGCCGCTGCACGACAACCTGACTCGCCAAGGCGCTCAGGTCCATTCCATCGGTGCCTGCGGCGCCAGCGCCGGTGACTGGCTGATCAGCAAAAAGGTCGACTGCGGTGCCGAGCGCAAAGGCAACGACAAGATTGTGATCAAAGGGCGCGAGGCAACCACCACACCGATCCAGGACCTGATCGCCGCCGACAAGCCCGACCTGGTGGTACTGGTCATCGGCGACACCATGGCGTCCTATGACAAGCCGGTGTTCCCGAAGGCCTGGGCATGGCAAAGCGTCACCGGCCTGGCCAAGGCCATCGCGGCCACCGGGACCCGTTGCGCCTGGGTGGGCCCGGCCTGGGGCAAAGCCGGTGGCATGTACCAGAAGAATGATGCCCGCACTCAATTGATGTCGCAGTTTTTGGCCGCGAACGTGGCGCCTTGTACCTATATCGATTCGCTGACGCTCTCCAAACCCGGGCAGTGGATCACCACCGACGGGCAGCACTTCACCGTCGCCGGTTATCAATCCTGGGGCAATGCAATCGGTGATGCCCTGGCCAAACTGCCCGCCGAGCGCGTCAGCAGCACGGGAGCCGGCAAATGATCCGATCCGCATTCAGCTGGGCGCTGTTCGCGCCCTTGATGCTCAGCCAGCACGCCGAGGCCGCCGACATTGCCCTGTACCCGACGGGCCCGGATCAGGACTCGGCCTTCCTGCGTTTTATCAACGCCGCCGACCGCCCCCTGCAACTGCTGGCCGAAGGCTCGCGGGCAAGCCTCAAGCTGGAAGGCAGCAATGCCGTGTCCGACTACCTGCCCGTGCCCGCCAACCAGCCGATCAAGGGCACCCTGGAACGCAACGGCAAGAGCCAGCCGCTGGACATCCAGGTGGCGGCAGGCGAGTTCGCCAGCGTGATCGCCTTGCCAGACAGCGCACAAGGTATCCGCCAGGTCGTCATCCGTGAGCAGCCCGACGACTTCAATAGCCTGAGAGCCTCGCTGGCGTTTATCAGCGCCGATCCCGCGTGCACCCAGGCCGGTTTGCGCGCTGCCGGGAAAAACGCCGAGCTGTTCAAGGAGGTGGCCGACGGCAGCGTGCAACGTCGCGCAATCAACCCGGTCAGCCTGTCGGTTCAATTGGTCTGCGCCCAAACCAACGTCGGTGCCCCGCTTGACCTGGGTCAGCTCAAGGCTGGCGAGCGCTACAGCGTTGTGCTGCTGCCTGGCGCAAATGGCCCTTACCTGTTGCTCGCGACTGACGTCCTGGCCCACTGATCGGATCGCGCCACCACCATGGTTTTTGCTTCTCTCGAGTTTCTGACGTTGTTCCTGCCGCTGTTCCTGTGTGCCTATGCACTGTCCCCGGCCGCCTGGCGCAACGTCACGCTACTGATCGGCAGCTGGCTGTTCTATGGCTGGTTGAGCCCACGGTTCCTCGCTGTGCATGTGGCGCTGACGATCACGGCATGGGTCGGCGGCTTGCTGATTGACGCCTTGCGGGAAGAAGGCAAGGGCCGCGTGCGGTTGCTCGCAACGCTGATCGTGCTCAATACGGCGGTGCTGTGCTGGTACAAGTACGCCAACATCGTAGCCGGCACGTTGATCGATGCCGCCACCTGGTATGGCGCCATGCCCCTGGACTGGCAGCGGGTCATCATGCCGGCCGGGCTGTCGTTTATCGTCTTGCAGGCGATTTCCTATCTGGTGGATGTGCATCGCCATACCGTGCCGGTTGAACGCAGCTTCATCAACTACGCCACCTATATTTCGATGTTCGGCCATTCGGTCGCCGGCCCCATCATTCGCTATGACTGGGTTCGGCGTGAGCTGAATCAACGTTACTTCAACCTGCAGAATTTCTCGCTGGGCGCACGCAGGTGTATGGTCGGGATGTGCATGAAGGTCCTGGTGGCCGACACCCTGTCGCCCGTGGTCGATGTGGCGTTCAGTTTGCCGGCCCCCAGTTTCCTCGACGCCTGGGTTGGCTGCCTTGCCTATTCGTTGCAACTGTTCTTCGACTTCGCCGGCTACAGCGCCATGGCCATTGGGCTGGGATTGATGCTGGGCTTTCACTTTCCCGAGAACTTCGACCGTCCGTATCTGGCCAACAGCATCCAGGACTTCTGGCGCCGCTGGCACCTGTCGCTGTCCAGTTGGCTACGTGACTATCTGTATATTCCGCTGGGCGGCAATCGCAACGGCACCTGGAAAACCTACCGCAACCTGTTCCTGATCATGGCCATCGCCGGACTCTGGCACGGTGGCGACAGCTGGAACTATCTGCTGTGGGGCTGCGCCCATGGCCTGGCGTTATGCGTTGATCGTGCCTGGAGCCGTTCCACCCTGCCCTCAGTACCGCCGGTGCTGTCCCATGGACTGACATTGTTGTTCGTCTGCCTGGCCTGGACACTGTTCCGCGCCCCCGACTTTCATGGCGCGCTGAACCTGTACGCCGGACAGTTCGGCCTGCAGGGCATCGCCCTCGGTGACGAACTGTCCGCGACCCTGCGCCCGGTACACGGCCTCGCGGGGTTGCTGGGGGTGTTCGGTATCGTCGCACCGCTGCTGCGCCCTTACTGTGAGAAACGACCGGGCGGCCTTGTGCTCTTCGCCGCCACCCTTTGGCCCATCGCCGGTTTCATGCTGTCGTTCGCCCTGATCGCCAGTCGCGAAACCGTACCCTTCCTGTACTTCCAATTCTGATGACGATCCCAAGGCACACCCCGCCCTCCACTCAGCCAGATGATCTGGCGACACGCAGCAGTCGGTTGGCAGGCGTGGCGCTGCTGATATTCCTGTTCGTCGGACTGCTGTCCTCTGGCAGCCTGATCGTTTCAGGGCAGATCTCGCTGTCGGCCGATAAAGTGCAGGCTCCGCAGTTTTTTGATGGCGATATCACGCATCGGATCGCCAAGGAACTGTCGAACGCTCAACTCCCCACGACCTTCGCCGAACTGGAGCGCGGTGTCAGTTGGCTGCTCCTCGGTGACACCGGGCCGAGGGTTCGCCCGGGTTGTCCTGACTGGTTGTTTTTGGCCGATGAGCTCAAGGTCCATCATCACGCGCAGCGCAATGCCGAGGCCAAAGTCCAGGCAGTGATCGATCTGCAGCAGCAGCTCTCCCAGCGTGGCATCCGCCTGTTGGTGGTCATCGTTCCAGACAAGAGCCGCATCGCTGCTGAGCAGCGTTGCGCACTGCACCGCCCAGCCGCTCTCGAAGGGCGCATCCAGGCCTGGACCTCGAAGCTGGCTGTGGCTGGCGTGTCGAATCTGGACCTCACCGCTGCGCTGACGCCACTGGGGGCCAGTGCCTGGTTGCGCACCGATACGCACTGGAGCGAATCCGGCGCGAAGGCGGCGGCCGAGGCCATCGCGCAGCGCCTGAAGACCCTGGGCATCAGCGCAACGCCACGCAGGTCGTTCAACGAAAGTCATGCCCCGCTCGCGGTGCGACCTGGCGATCTGGTCCATCTGGCGGGCATCGACTGGCTGCCGCTCAAATGGCAACCCGCCCCCGAAATGGTCGCCCAGACCAGCACCCACGAACTTCCCGTAGCATCAGCCACCAGCCCTGACACAGAGGCAGACCTCTTTGGCGATGCCGACCTCCCCGATACCGTGCTCATCGGCACTTCATTCTCACGCAACTCCAACTTCGCCGGGTTTCTGCAGCAGGCGCTGGGCGCCCCCATAGGCAACTTCGCCAAAGACGGCGGAGCGTTCTCTGGCGCTGCCAACAGCTACCTGAACAACCCGGCCTCCAAGGAAACGCCGCCAAGGCAAATCATCTGGGAGATCCCGGAGCGGGACCTGCAGACGCCTTACGTCGACCCCATTACCTATCGCTCGTTGCGGTAGGCCAATCGCAACCAGCCGAACCGACACCCGGTACTGGGCTTTTCGTATCTGCCCTGTCACACCTTCGTCACACCTGCCAGGCACAATGCACTCAGCCAAAGGGATTTGGCCCATCTACAGAAAGCCCGGCCAGTGCCGGGCTTTTCGTTTCTGCCCCATGCCTCCCATGTCGCAAGGGTGATTCACAATGCAGAGTGGTTCAATTCAACCCGGTCTGATGTTGCCCGGCGAATTGTCTGTGGAACCAGTCCGAGAGCATGGCCTTCTCGGAGTAGAGTCTGTCACTTCTGTTGGCGCGCCCCGGACGTTGGAGGTAGAGCTGATCCATGACCCTGGCGTCGGCCTGGCTCACGATCTGGCCGTTTTGTTTGAGCACGTAATGCAGATCGATGCTCGGCCAGGTAATGTCGCGCATGAAGCGCACCTGATAGGCATTTAGCCTCCAGGGTTCGTAACGACCGGCCAGATCGATGTTACGTATTTCAATTTGCAGCTGCTGGCCGGCTGGCAGGTACCGTTCGCCAAGCTTCTGGATGTAGCTGCGCAGCTCTTTCATGACAAAAGCATCGGCACCACGCTCATAACCTGGACTATCCAGGCTGGCATCGCTGAATTTTTCGGGGTTCTTGAATTCGACTTCGACCGAAGACGCTGCGGTGGCAATTGGCACCATAAACAGCGCAACCAGTGCGATCGAGGTGCAAACGGGTATTGAGCGCATGGCTCACCTCCACGTGCAGCGCTTTTCAGTGCATGCTGCACCGTGTTTAGTTTACGCCTGAGGTGCATGTCAGGGCACTGACATGATCCATGGTCCTTCTTCCAGGTGGCGACCTCGACTGATGGATCAGTGCTACATCGCAGACAGGCGGCCACTGAGCAGGTTTTTTCATTCCAGCGACATGCTTTTCACGAAACGCTCACAGAATGGAGCGCAGATTAAACGGACAAAAGGATTTGACCCCACACAAAAAGCCCGCCACCGCGCGGGCTTTTTGCTGCCTGCCAAGCTATGGCTCAAGAGCGCTGCGTTTAGTCAGTAAACACGCGGCATCGTTAACGACCATCGTCGGAACGCCGCCCGGAGCAAGCTCGCTCCTACAGGAGGATCAAGCCATGCCGACCAACGACCTCGTCCCTTCCCTGATCTACAAACTCAACGAAAACCAACTCGCCATAGCTGCGGCCGTGGAAGATCTGTCCGTTTGGATTGAACAGCTGCATGGGCCCGCTGAAGACGGAGCCAGAATCCGCAACTCACTGACCAAGCTGGATGAAAACCTGGAATTCATCACGCGCGGGGTCGCCGAGTTGTTGAATGATCGATAGTTCTGTCGGGGCTTTCCCAACAAGCAGGATGATGGGCATGTGGACGTGAAAGTGGTAGGCAAGCCGGTGGGTGATTGCCAGGCCCGATTAAAAAACCGTAAGGCCCTCTCTAGACGACGTCAAGACGACACGCCGCCTGTACCTGCGTTTTACCACCATCACAAAGGAAGCGGCCTATCCTGAATGACCCGTTTCATAACGAGGGTCGAGGTCAACCGTTGTACGTTGGGCAAGGTCGAAAGGCTCTCATCGTATAGCTGTTGGAAGGCTGGCAAATCCTGAGTGATGACGTGCAGCAGGTAGTCCGGCTCCCCAAATAACCTCTGGGCATCGACCACTTGCGGGATCTCAACGAGCGCCGTCTCGAAAGCCTCGACAGCCTGCCGGTCGCCCTCACGAAGCGTGGCAAACACCATCGCTGAAAAATTCAGGCCGAGTGCGCCTGGGTCCAGCTGTGCCCTGTAGCCAAGCAACACACCTGACTCTTCCAGTGCCCGTACTCGCCGATGGCAAGGGGAAAGGCTCAACCCAACTCGCTCGGCAAGCTCAGTGACCGAAAGACGGCCATCCTTTTGCAGCTCAGCAAGAATCTTCCGGTCAATTCTGTCCACGCAGAACAATCTCCCAATCTACAAACTAAAAACGACCATCTTTGAAAGATAATTCTAACCATATTTCATTAATCTTCCTCCGATCATTAACAACCGTACCCCTCTTCAGAAAACAAGAGGGGCGGCCTTTGATGTGAGAGACGGGATGATGAATTACGCGGTGAATGATGAACCGGCGCAGGTGACGCCATGACCTTCAGTGTTTTTGTTGCCTTCTGGGCGGTGTCGATTTTGTTCGTCATCACACCCGGAGCCGATTGGGCCTACGCGATATCGGCCGGTTTGAAGCATCGAGTCGTCATACCCGCTGTCGGCGGACTGTTGTCCGGCCACTTGATCGCCACAATGGTGGTAGCCGGCGGTGTTGGCACTCTGGTCGCCAACCACCCCGTGGCCATGTCCGTGCTAACGATTACCGGGGCGGGTTACCTGCTTTGGCTGGGTATCAACATGCTCGTGCGCCCCGCCACACCGCACGCGGATGAGGTTCAGGCGTCAGGCTCATGGAAGCGCTGGGCGCTCAAAGGGCTTTGCGTCAGCGGGCTGAATCCAAAAGTGTTTCTGCTGTTCCTGGCGCTCCTGCCTCAATTTGCCGACGCCACTGCACCCTGGCCTGTACCGATGCAGATGATTGCACTCGGGCTCGTCCACACTTTCAGTTGTGGCGTGATCTACCTTCTGGTCGGATTTGGCTCGCAGGTTGTTCTTCGGGCACGCCCGGCCGCCGCACGCCTGGTCAGTCGTTTTTCTGGAGCGGCCATGATCCTCATCGCAGTGGCTCTGTTTGCCGAACAACTGCTGGGTTAATTCACCTTCAACGAGCCTCCCATGAACGATCAGCCTTCACCCTATGGCAACACCCCTCTCGCCCGGCAGACGACACGCATCCGAATACCGCACCTGAAACAGATGAAAGTGGAGGGCCAGAAATGGGCAATGCTCACCGCGTATGACATGTACAGCGCAGCCATTTTCGAAGAAGCCGGAATACCCGTCCTGCTGGTAGGCGACTCGGCCTCCAACAACGTTTATGGCAACGAGTCCACGTTATCCGTCACCGTTGACGAACTGATCCCTCTGGTTCGCGCCGTCACCAGCTCGACTCAACGGGCACTGGTGATTGCCGACCTTCCTTTCGGCTCTTACCAGGGCTCGGTGGAGCAATGCTTCCACACTGCCGTGCGATTCATGAAAGAGGCCGGTGCGCATGCGGTCAAACTTGAGGGGGGGATCGAAGTACTACCTCAAGTCGAGAAACTCGCCAGTTCAGGCATACCCGTCATGGCGCACATCGGCTTCACACCACAGCAGGAGCATCAATTAGGTGGCTATCGCGTTCAGGGCCGGGGTGAGGACGCGCAGCGACTGATAGACAGTGCCAAAGCGTTAGAAGCAGCTGGCGCATTCGCTATCTTGATCGAAATGGTGCCGGGTAATGTAGGTCGAGCGATCACCGAAGCGATTTCAATTCCGACCGTCGGGATTGGCGCTGGCAACCAGTGCGACGCTCAGGTTCTGGTCTGGCAGGACATGACTGGACTACGCACCGGCCGCATGCCGCGATTCGTCAAACAGTACGCCGACCTTCGTTCGGTACTTCACACCGCGGCAAGGGATTTTGCACTTGAGGTGGAGGCAGGAACATTTCCTGGCCCCGAACACACTTTTTAGCCAGGAAGTCGTTATGAAGAGTCCGAGAGAACGCACTGCCGAAGGCCTCCAGGTCAGAGACCGCTTCACGATAGTCCGCTGCTTTTCAGATGACGATATTCGTCAATTCGCGCAGATTTCACGAGACTACAATCCGGTTCACTGTGATACGCGCTACGCCGTGATATGCAGGTTCAAGGAGCCCATCGCCCACGGACTTCTGACAGCCAGCCTCGTCACCGAAATTGGCGGGCAAATCGGTTGGCTGGCAACCGGGATGACTTTCGCATTCAAACGACCGGTGTATGCGGGAGAACAGATCACCTGCCACTGGCTCATCACTGACATCGATGAACGCGGTCACGCAAAAGCCGAGGTCAGAATACTCAACGCAGAGGGAATCACAGTGCTGGAGGCGACTACGACCGGAGTGCTACCCGGAGCTGAAGAGCGTGAATGCCTCAAGCAGATGATTGCTGAGGGAGATTCCGCCAACGGTGCCGCCCGATCCCCCAGTTGATAGCCTGGAATCGATGGCAAGCAGTTTCCAGTTTTACTTCAATACGTGATGGGGGGTAATGCAAAGCGAGAGCCAGAACTGGCCCTCGCTGTTTTTGCAGTCAAATTCAGCGCTTGAGTTTGCGCTTGTTACGGTATTGGTCGATAACCACCGCGACTACGATGATCAGGCCCTTGATGATGTCCTGGATGTAGGCATCGACCCCGACGAAAGTGAACCCGCTGGCCATCACCCCAAGGATCAGTGCACCGATGACGGTGCCGGTGATGCGCCCCACCCCGCCCGCCAGGCTGGTACCGCCGATAACCGCTGCGGCAATCGCATCCAGTTCATAGGACATGCCCATCCCGGCCTGCCCGGTGGCAGCACGGGCCGAAGCGACCACGCCCGCCAGTCCCGCCAGCAACCCGGCGATGCTGTAGACGATGACCAGATGGCGTTTGACGTTGATACCGGACGTACGCGCCGCCTGCATGTTGCCGCCGATGGCGTAGGTGTATTTGCCGTACTTGGTGTAGCGCAGCGCGATGTGGAAGATCACCGCCACCACCAGGAAAATGATCACCGGCATCGCGCCGTGACCGATGGCCGTGTAGGAATCCGATAGCATGCTCACCGGCTGGCCTTCGGTGTAGTAACGCGCCAGGCCACGGGCCGAGACCATCATGCCCAAGGTGGCAATGAACGGTGGAATCCCGGTGATCGCAATGATACTGCCGTTGATTGCCCCCGCCAGCAGCCCGACACCGAGCCCGACAATCACTGGAATCCACACCGGCAAGTCGGTCAGAGACGGGAATACTGCCCGAGCGAAATCCGAGGTCTGCGCCAGGCTGGCAGCGATCATCGCCGATAAGGCCAGCACCGAGCCCGACGACAGGTCGATGCCGGTGGTGATGATCACCTGGGTCACGCCAATTGCCAGCAGGCCAATGATCGACACTTGCAGGATCATCAAGACCAGCCGCTGGGAGTTCATCAGGAAGCTCTGGTCGCGCACGATCCAGCCGAACATTTCGAACACCAGGCCGATGCCGATCAGCACCAGGAAGATGCTCAGCTCGGTCGGAAAGCGCCGACGACTCTTGACCGGTGCCGTTGCTGGCTTGTTTTCCAGTATCGCGTTCATAACCACTCACCCTTCTATCGCATCGTCGACGCTGGCCGAGCCAGCGCCGGCATCCATTAGTGAACCACGGACATGCCCGAGGCCAGTTGCATCACTCGCTCCTGAGTCGCTTCGCTGCGGTCGAGGGTGCCCATCAGGTCGCCCTCATGCATGACCATGACCCGATCACTCATGCCGAGTACTTCCGGCAGCTCCGAGGAAATCATGATCACCGCCATGCCTTCGCTGGCGAGGTAGGAGATAAGCCGGTAGATCTCGGCCTTGGCGCCGACATCGATGCCGCGGGTCGGCTCGTCGAGAATCAGGATTCGTGGATTGGTCATCAGCCAGCGCGCCAGCAAGGCCTTCTGCTGATTACCGCCGGACAGCGTGTCGATGCATTGCTCGAGCGACGGGGTTTTCACCCGCAACTTCTTGCACATGTCTTCGCACAGGGCGCGCAGGGCTTTTTGCTGGATGAAACCGTGGCCGGCGTAGTGCGGCAGCACCGCCATCTCCATATTCTCCAGCACCGACAGGCACGGGAACAGGCCGCTGAGCTTGCGATCCTCGGTCAACAGGGCGAACCCCTTCTCGATGGCCATGTGCGGATCGGTAATGCGCACCACTTCACCGTCGAGGCGAATCTCGCCACCGTCGCTCGGGGTGATGCCAAAGATCGCCTCGGCGATGTTGGTCCGTCCCGAGCCCATCAACCCGGCAATGCCGAGGATCTCGCCGGCATGCAGATCGAAGGAAACGTCCTTGAAAATGCCATCGAGCTTGAGGTCGCGTACCGACAGCAGCAGATCGCCGATCGGCGTCTCGCGCACCGGGAATAACTGGCTCAGTTCACGCCCGACCATCATCGAAATCAGGCTGTCGCCGTCCATGCTGTCGGCCCGTTGCAGGCCGATGTAGGCGCCGTCGCGGAACACTGCCACTTCGTCGGCGATGCTGAACACCTCATTCATTTTGTGGGTGATATAGATGATGCCTTTGCCCTGGCGCTTGAGGTCGGCAATGATCGAAAACAGGTGGGCGACTTCCTTGTCGGTGATGGCCGAGGTCGGTTCGTCCATGATCAGGATGTCGGAATCGTAGGACACTGCCTTGGCGATCTCGACCATCTGCCGTTCGGCGATGCTCAGGTTGCCGACCTGTTCTTCCGGATCAAGGTTGATGCGCAGGCGCTCCAGCAGCTTCGCCGTGCAACGGTGCATTTCCCGGTGGTCGATCATGTGGAAAGCGTTGAGCTGCTCACGGCCAATCCAGATGTTCTCGGCGATGCTCATGTGCGGCATCAGGTTGAGCTCCTGATGGATCATCGCGATCCCGGCCTGCAGCGCCGCCAGGGGCGTTTCGAACACCACCGGCTTGCCCCGCAGGCGCAGTTCGCCGGCGTCCGGCTGGTAGATGCCGGCGATGATTTTCATCAAGGTGGATTTGCCAGCGCCGTTCTCGCCCATCAGGGCCAGCACGGAACCGGGGCGTACCCGCAGTTGTACGTCGGACAAGGCCACCACCCCGGGGAATCCCTTGCTGACGTTGACGATCTCCAACAGGTACGGCTCATCGACAGGTATTGCGGTTGGCTGCCCCCCCATCAACGGGGTGCTCGAAGCAGTCGCTGAAGCGAACATGATCAGGTACTCCATCAGCAAGGTCGCGGTTGCCACCTTGCGTGTTTATTGTTGTTATTGAACGGACGGACTATTTGAACTGGTCAACGTTTTGCAGCGTGATCAAGCGATACGGTACCCATACGGCCGGCTCGACCGGCTCGTTTTTGGCCATTTTCACTGCTGTCTCGATCGAACCGTCTGCCTGACCCTTGGCGTCCTGAAACACAGAGACGACCAGAGACCCCTTCTTCACGGCGTTCAAACCGTCAGGCGTACCGTCGACACCGGCGATCAGAATACTGCCCTTTTCCACTCCGGCCTGTTGCAGAGCCATCGCGGCACCGATGGCCATCTCGTCGTTGTTGGAGACGACCGCATCGAACTTGCGGCCCTGTGTCAGCCAGTCGTTGACCAGGGTCATGCCCTTGTCCCTCAACCAGATGCCGGTTTGCTCTTGCTCGATCTTGATGTTGGGGTACTTGGCCAACACCTCTTTGACGCCCTTGGTACGGTTGGTGGTGGAGTTGTTCGCCAGGTCGCCCAGCAGAATCACGATGTCGCCCTTGCCGCCCATTTTGTCGGCCAGGTATTGCATCTGCATCTGCCCCGCCTCCAGGTCGTTGGAGGCGACGGTGACCACGCCTTTGGGCAGGTTCAGGTCATCGGGACGGCGGTTGACGTACACCAGCGGAATGCCGGCCTTGACCGCCGATTCAGTGATTTTCTTGGTCGCGGCGGTATCCACCGGGTTGACCACAATGGCGTCGACCTTCTGACTGATGAAGCTTTCCACCTGGCTCAACTGCCGGACCACGTCGCTGCGCGCGTCTTCGAACTGCAGCTTGACGCCATCGGGATAGGATTTGGCTTTTGTGTCCATGGATTCGCGCAGGTAGGTCAGCCAGGTGTCATCGAACTGCGACATGCTGACGCCGATCTTCATGTCAGCGAGTGCGGCACCACTGGCGAACATCAGGGACAAGGCGAGTGAGGCGAAACGGATCTTGGTCTTCATGAAAAGTCTTTCTCCACATTCTTGTTGGTTTTTATGGATAAGGCGTGACGATTTCAGTAAGCGGACAAGCGGGAAAAGAGTCGGAACCGGGAGCGAGGCAGCTCACTGGAAATGACTTTATTGGAAAATATTTTCCATATCAACTCATTTTAGAATTTTATTATGATTTTGTTCATTGACGTTCGAGTGGGCTCAATTGCACCACCTGATGGCGCTCGGCACTCAGCCGCGCAGCGTCTAGCACACGGGTGGTCGCCAGTGCATCACGGGCGTCCACAGGCATTGGGCCACCGCTCTGCAATGCGGTTTGCAGCTGTAAATAGAACTGATTCCAGCAACCGCGCTCGGAGGAAACCCTTTCGCGCACTTCGCCCTGTTCGAACCAGCCCCAGCGGCGATGCTCTTCCACGCCCCAGCGTTCACCTTCGGATTTCGGTGTGAGCCCGGCGAGCACCGACGCCTCCTGCCCGTCCAGGCCATCGACGCTGTAGCAACCCTGAGTTCCGGTCACGCGAAAGCGCGGGCCGGGAGTGTTTTGCAGGCAACTGCCACCCAGGTGCGAGGTCACGCCGTTGACGTGAACCAGGGACATAAAGAAGCCGTTGTCGAAGACCTGGCCTTTTTCGACGTAATCCAGTTCGGCGTACACCCGAGTGACGGGGCCGAAAAGCAGCAGCGCCTGATCCACCAGATGGCTACCCAGATCGCGCAGGAAACCGCCGCCACTGCCGTTGTTCACCGACGATGGCGAATAGCGTTCGATTCGCGATTCGAAGCGGGTGACCTGGCCCAGCGCACCGGACTCGATGAGTTTGCGCACGGTGAGAAAGTCCGAGTCCCAACGCCGGTTCTGGTAGACGCTCAGTTGCACACCCTGGCGCTCGGCCATGGTGATCAAGGTTTGCGCCTGTTGCGCGTCGGCGGCGAACGGCTTGTCGCTGACCACCGCAACATTGTGTTCGATGGCGTCGAGCACCAGCGCCGGGCGACCTTTGAGCGGCGTGGACACCACCAGCACATCAACCTCGGCTTCGACCAGTTGGCCGATGCTGTCGAAGGCCGGCACGCCGGGGTGTTCTGCCGCCAGCAACTGGCGCCGCTCCGTTGAACGGGTAACCACACCGACGAAGGTTGCACCCGGCAAACTGCTGATCAGCGGAGCATGGAAAAACCGGCCGCCATGGCCGTAACCGACAAGTCCGATACGCATGAAAGAATTCTCCTTATAGAACGCGAACCCTGTGGGAGCGGGCTTGCTCGCGAAGGCGGTGTGTCAGGCAACATCTTTGTCGACTGAAGGACCGCTTTCGCGAGCAAGCCCGCTCCCACAGGTATTGCGGTTAGCCGTAGAAGCGGGGGCGATCAGGGAGTGCAACTTTGACAATCGCTCCGCTGTTCTGCGCCTCGATGCACGCATCCGCCGCCACCGCCGCTGCGAAGCCATCCCACGCCGAAGGCCCGCCAACCTGCCCGGCGCGCACGCCATCGATGAACGCCTGCAACTCAACGTCATACGCCGCGATGAACCGATCCTTCCAGTCCATCAGAATCGCGTTGGACAGCTTCGCCCCGCTACGCAGTTGAACCTGGGACGGCTCCGGCAGCTTGGCGATGCCGGTCTCCCCCACCACTTCGCACTGGATGTCGTAGCCGTACTGGCAATTGACGAAGACTTCCACGTCGATGCGCGTGCCCTTGGCGGTTTCCAGCAGCACGATCTGCGGGTCTTTCAAATGCGCGAGCGCCTTGCTGCTCTTGCGTGGGAACACCACTTGCACTGACACGTAATCGTCGTCGAGCAACCAGCGCAACACGTCCAGCTCATGGATCAGCGTGTCGGTGATCGCCATGTCGGTCTTGTAGTTTTCACCCACGGTCGGGTTGCGGTGCGCGCAGTGCAACATCAATGGCTCGCCAATCTGACCACTGTCGATCACGGCCTTCAGTGCCCGATAACCTTCGTCATACGGGCGCATGAAACCGACCTGGACCAAGCGTTTGCCGTAGGCCACTTCGGCCTCGACGATTTTGCGGCAGCCTTCAGCGGTGACCGCCAGCGGCTTCTCGCAGAACACCGGCTTACCAGCGGCAATCGCGGCCAATACGAACTCTTCGTGGCTCGGGCCCCAGGAGGTGACGAGGATCGCTTCAACCTCCGGCGCTTTGATCAACGCGTGGCCGTCGGGATAGACCTCGGCGGTCAGTTTCAGGTCGGAAACGACCTTCGCGGCTTGCTGCAAGTTGATGTCGGTTACAGCGACGACCTGACTATTGAGCAAGGTCTGGCTGCAACGACGAATGTGATCCTGGCCGATGGCCCCGGTACCGATGACGCCAAGCTTCAAAGACATTTAATGACTCCTAGATTTGTTGCTGTTCGTTCAGGGCAATCAGTACTGACGGGCTTTGGCCAGTCGTTCATTCAGGGTCTTGGCCACCGCCTCGGTGCGGGCGCTGGTGGAGACTTGCGCCACGCCGACCCGCCACCACGACAGGTAGCCGTGAATCATAGTTTTGGGCAGCACCTTGATGTCGATCAGCGTCGACACCGTCTGCAAGCGCGCATCGGCCAATGCCGCCTTCAGTTCTTCGACCGTGGTCACCTTGTAGGTCTTGCAGCCATAAGCCGCTGCGCTCATGGCGAAATCCACCGGCACGAACCCGCCGTCGAGCTTGCCGGTTTGCGGGTTGCGGAACCGGAACTCGGTGCCGAAGCTGTCCATGCCGTTGCCCATCTGCAGGTTGTTGATGCAACCGAAGGTCATGTTGTCGAGCAACACCACGTTGATCTTGCGTCGTTCCTGAATCGAGGTCGCCAGCTCCGAGTGCAGCATCATGTAAGAGCCGTCGCCGACCAGCGCATAGACCTCACGCTCCGGCTCGGCGAGCTTCACACCCAACGCGGCGTTGACCTCGTACCCCATGCAGGAATAGCCGTACTCGACGTGGTAGGTGTTCACACCCTTGCTGCGCCAACTGCGCTGCAAGTCGCCAGGCAGGCTGCCGGCAGCGGCGACGATCACTGCGTCGTCCGCCAGGGTTTCATTGAGCACGCCGAGCACGCGGCTCTGGGTCAGGCAGGAACCGGTCAGTTCGATGAATTCGCGCAGGACGGCCGGGTCCATGTGGTCGTTGATTTCCGGGACGAAATCCTTTGCCTGATACTCCACCTGATAGATGCGATCGACTTCTTCATCCAGTTGCGCCTTGGCCTGACGCGGCTGATCACCCCAACTGGAGCGATAGTCACCCAGGGCATCAGCCAAGGCGTTCAAGCCGGTTTTGGCGTCGGCCAGCAGTTGCACCCCGTCGAGTTTCAGAACGTCGCAGGGACTGATATTAAGATTGAGGAACTGAACCTCGGGGTGTTTGAACAAGGATTTCGAAGCGGTGGTGAAATCGCTGTAACGGGTGCCGATACCGATGATCAGATCAGCATCCCTGGCCAACAGGTTCGCCGCCAGGCAACCGGTTTCACCAATGCCTCCGACGTTCAGCGGATGGCTGGACACCAGCGCACTCTTGCCCGCCTGGGTTTCGGCGAAGGGAATATCGAAGCGCTCGGCAAACGCTTGCAACGCGCTGTTGGCGCCAGAGTACTTGACCCCGCCACCGCAAATAACCAGCGGTTTGCGCTTGCCTTTGAACAGCGCCAGCGCATCACCCAGCATGGCCTCGGTGACTGGACGACGCTCGATGCGGTGCACGCGTTTTTGCAGGAAGTAATCGGGATAGTCGTACGCCTCGGCCTGCACGTCCTGCGGCAAGGCCAGGGTCACGGCGCCGGTTTCGGCCGGATCGGTGAGCACACGCATGGCGTGGATTGCCGCCGTCATCAGTTGCTCGGGACGGTTGATGCGATCCCAGTATTTGCTCACAGCCTTGAATGCATCGTTGGTGCTGATACTCAGGTCGTGGAACTGCTCGATCTGTTGCAGCACCGGGTCCGGTTGGCGACAGGCGTAGACATCACCGGGCAACAAAAGCAATGGAATGCGGTTGGCTGTCGCGGTGGCGGCAGCGGTCAACATGTTCGCCGCACCTGGCCCCACGGATGAAGTACAGGCGTAGATCCTGCGCCGCAGGTGTTGTTTGGCGAAACCGATCGCCGCGTGAGCCATGCCTTGCTCATTGCGGCCCTGATGGACGATCAGGTCACCGCTGTCTTGCTCCAGGGCCTGCCCCAGGCCCAGCACGTTGCCGTGGCCGAAGATGGTAAAGATCCCGGCGACGAACTTGCTCTGAACCCCATCGACCTCGATGTACTGGTTGTCGAGGAATTTCACCAGGGCCTGGGCCATGGTCAGTCTTGTTGTGGTCATGCTTGCACCTTCCTTTGAGGCCGAATCCGGGGTGTGCGGTGAAAACCAATCACTGTGGGAGCGGGCTTGCCCGCGATAGCGATCTACCTGACACATCAATCTTGAATGTGCTGCCGTCATCGCGGGCAAGCCCGCTCCCACAGGGGATCTCCATCAACCTTGAGATTTCTGCAGGTGATCCATGCTCGCGCCGATCGCCCGTTCGATATCTGTCAGGCCATGGACGCTGTCAGCAAAGGGTTCGAACGACAGGTAGCCGCTGTAGCCGCTGCTGAGCAAGGTGTCGATTTGTGCCGCGTTGCCGAGAATGTCACCCTCGCCCACCAGCACCCGATGGCCGTCACGAATGGTCGCCAGCGGCGCCTCGGCATCCTCGACGCCGGAGATGTGCACCAGCCCGGTCAGCTCGGGAAAGAACTCATGCTCGCTGGCCAGGTGATGGTGAAAGGTGTCATGCACCAGGCGGAACACATCCAGCCCGCCGATGACCTTGATCGCATCGACGGCCGTGCGTTTGCGGCGCAGCGAACATTCTTCGAAACCCAGCGGCTCGATGAAACCGAGGATGCCGTGATCGCGCAGGATCGGCGCCAGCTGACTCAATGCCGTGCGCAGGCCTGAAGCGCGCTCGGCTTCGGTACGCAGGTCGGCACGATCGTTCAACGGGCACATGACCAGCCCTTGGGCGCCACAGTCCCTGGCATAGGCAGCGAGCTTCAAGGTTTGCGCACGGCGCTCGTCACTCCACACATCAAACGGATACAGCGCGTTGATCGACAGCACGGTGATGCCTTTGGCTGCGCACAACTCGCGCACACGCTCGGGCGCGGTGCCGTCCTCGATCTCGACGCCTTTGAGGTCGTTGCGGATCTCGATGGCGTCCGCCTTCAGGGTCACCGCCAACTCGATGAACGCGGGCAGGGACAAACGTGGGGCAACCATACGGTTCAGGGCGAAACGCAGGGGTTTGCTCATTATTGTTGTTCTCCGCACAGGTGAATTATTTGGCCGTTGGCATGCTGAATTCAGGGCCCTTGGCGATACTGTCGGGCCAGCGTTGCATCACGCTTTTGTAGCGGCTGTAGAAGCGGATGCCTTCTTCGCCGTATGCGTGGTGATCACCGAACAGCGAGCGCTTCCAGCCGCCGAACGAGTGCCAGGCCATGGGCACCGGAATCGGTACGTTGATACCGACCATGCCCACCTTGATGCTGCGGGCAAACGAGCGAGCAATGCCGCCATCGCTGGTGAAGCAGGACACGCCGTTGCCGAATTCATGGGCGTTGATCAGGGCCACGGCGCTGGCAAAGTCCGGCACGCGAACGATGCCCAGCACCGGGCCGAAGATTTCCTGCTGATAAATGCTCATCTCGGTCGTGACGTTATCGAACAGTGTCGCGCCGACGAAGAAACCATTCTCGGCCCCCGGCACCTTGAAGTGGCGGCCGTCGACGATCAGCTGTGCACCCTGGGCCACGCCCTGATCGATGAAGCCTTCAACCTTGGCCTTGTGTTCGGCAGTGACCAGCGGCCCCATGTCGGTGTCACCCAGCAGGCCATTGCCGACTTTCAATTGATCGATACGCGGCAGCAGTTTGGCGATCAACCGGTCGCCGACATCGCCGACCGCGACGGCAATCGAGATCGCCATGCAGCGCTCGCCCGCCGAGCCGTAAGCGGCGCCAATCAAGGCATCCGCCGCTTGATCGAGATCGGCATCGGGCATGACGATCATGTGGTTCTTCGCCCCGCCCAGCGCCTGCACGCGCTTGCCGCGCGAGGTCGCCTGCTGGTGGATGTACTCGGCAATCGGCGTCGAACCGACAAACGAAATCGCCTCGATGTCCGGGTGTTGCAGCAAGGCGTCGACCGCCGTCTTGTCACCCTGGACCACGTTGAACACACCATCCGGCAAGCCGGCTTCGGTCAGCAGGCGGGCCATCAGCAAACTGGCGGACGGATCGCGCTCGGACGGTTTGAGGATGAAGCAGTTACCGGTAACCAGCGCCAACGGAATCATCCACAGCGGCACCATCACGGGGAAGTTGAACGGCGTCACCCCGGCGCAAACACCCAGGGGCTGACGCAGGTTCCAGTTGTCGATGCCGCCACCGATGTTGTCGCTGAACTCGGTCTTCAGCAGGTTCGGCGCACCGCAGGCGTATTCGACGATTTCGATGCCGCGGGTGACTTCGCCTTTGGCGTCCGAAAAGACCTTGCCGTGTTCGCGGCTGATGATTTCTGCCAGTTCGTCGTGATGGCGATCGAGCAGCTCCTTGAACTTGAACATCACCCGCGAGCGCCGCAGGGACGATTGCTCGGACCAGGCCGGAAAGGCTTTCAGGGCCGAGGCGACCGCCTCGTCCACGGTCTTGTCGCTGGCCAGCCCGACGCGCGCCTGCACGCTGCCAGTGGCCGGGTTGAAGACGTTGCTGAGCCGCTCGTTACCGCTGTCCTGCACCTGACCGTCGATGTAATGGCCGATTACCGGGGCGTCGCTCATCGTTATTGCTCTCCGTGCAGATAGTGGAATTCAGAGATCCAGCAGCCAGCTGTGCTGCGGATCGTTATGGAACTGCCAGACGCGTTTCGGACCGGCCATCACATTCAGGTAATACGACGCGTAGCCGTACGGCACGCTGACCGGGTGATAGCCTTTGGGCACGACCACCAGGTCGCCGTTTTCCACGGCCATGGCCTGATCGATGCTGCGATCGTCGGTATACACCCGCTGGAACACGAAGCCCTGGGGCGGGTTGATCTGGTGGTAATAGGTTTCTTCGAGAAAGCTCTGGTGCGGCAGATCGTCGGTGTCGTGCTTGTGCGGCGGGTAGCTCGACGAGTGCCCCGAGGGCGTACGCACTTCCACCACCAGCAGCGAATGGGCCGGCTCGGTGTCCGGCAGGATGTCGCAGACGTAACGGGTGTTGGCGCCCTTGCCGCGCACACTGCGTTTCATTGTTTCAGGTTTGATCAGGCGGGGGCCGAGGGTTTCGGTGGTCGAACCAGGCGCAGCGCACACGGCAATTTGCACATCGCTCAGGGCGACCACCTGGGCTTGACTGCCGGGCGGCAAGTACGCGGCGACCGGAGACTTGTCTTCGAACACCGACTGCCGATCGCCAAGGTTGTCCCAGTCGAATGCGCCCTGCCCCGACGCTTCACCCTTGATGCTGACCCGGCCGCTGAGCAGCACCAGGCACAGTTCCTTGTCACCGGCAGCGACCGGCAGGGTTTCGCCGAGGCTCAAGCGGTAAGCGGCGAAACCGACGTATTCAAGCTCACCTTTGCCCAACTCGACCATGGTCCGGCCACGGGCATTGCTTTTGACCAGCAGGCTCATCGTGCAGTCCTCTCGTCGAGCAGCGCGCGCAAGGTGTCGAAGCCTTTTTTGGCATAGGCGTAGCTCGGGGCCACCGCCGGGTCCTGCTCGGCCTCGACCACCAGCCAGCCGTGGTAATCGGCCGCCAGCAGCACGTCGAGCAGCTCAGCGAAGTCGATGTCGCCATCTCCCGGCACGGTGAAGGTGCCGTTGATGATGCAGTCCGGGAAGCTCCACAGATTGTTGCGCGCCAGCTGCACCACCGGTTTGCGCACGTCCTTGAAATGCACATGGCAGATGCGTGAGATGTGTTTGCGCAGCATCTGCAAGGGTTCACCGCCGCCCATGTAGCAATGGCCCGAATCGAACAGCAGGCCGACTTCGCTGCCGGTCAACGCCATCAGTTTGTCGATGTCCGCCAGGGATTCGACGTAGGCGCCCATATGGTGGTGATAGGCCAGACGTACGCCCTGGGACAAGGTGAAACGCGCCAGCTCGGTGAGCTTGTCGGCGTATTCCTGCCAGGCCTGTTCGGTGTGAAAACGCGGGCGTTCGACCAGGGGAATGCGCTGGCCCTGGATGGAGTCCGCGACCTCGCCATAGACCAGCACCTTGGCGCCGTTCTTCGCCAGCAGTTCGACATGGTTGCCGATGGCGTCGATTTCCTCGGCCACCGAGCGGTGGGCCAGACGACTGGAATACCAGCCGGACACCAGCGCCAGGTCATACGGTCGCAGCACATCGCCAACGCCCTTGGCGTCCTTGGGGAATTTTCCGTTGAGTTCAAAACCTTCGTAACCGATTTCCTTGCCTTCGCTCAGGGCGGTGCTCAATGGCGTCTCGCCACCGAGGGACGGCAGGTCGTCGTTGCTCCAGGAGATCGGGTTGATGCCAATTCGGATAGCGGGCATGGCTGCACCTTTTATTGTTTTTACATTAACCATCAAGTCTGGCGCTGCACCCCTGTGGGATCGCGCGGTGTTCCATCAAGCGCGGGCAGTACGCCAGGCATCGATCAATTCGACGAAGGTGCCCTGCACCTGTCGAATCAGCGCCTCATCGTCGATCTCACCGGCCAGCCACGCGCGGCTGGGCTCCTGGAAAATCGTCCGGCCCACGGCGAACCCACGGCATGTCCGGCTCTGGCTGGCCTGTTGAAAGCCTTCGGCCAACGCTGATGCCGGGGCATTCAAGCCCAGCAACACCACACCACGGCAGTACGGATCACGCTCCTGAATCAGTTCGTCGAGTTGCTTCCACTCCTCGGCGCTTTGCGCTTCGATCTTCCACCACGCCGGGTAGATGCCCAGGTTGTAGAGGCGTTTGAGGGCGCGATACAACACGTCCGGGTGCGTCGAGGGGTGATCCTTGGGCGGGATGATTTCCAGCAGCAGTTCATGACCGCTGACCTGGGACGCCTGATACAAACCCTTGATCTGCGCCTCCTGTTCCAGGCGCAGTAACGGTTCGTCATCGGGGTGAAATTGCACCAGGCACTTGATGATCTGCTCTTGTGGCCAGGCGATCAGGTTGCTGCCGATCGAACGCCCGTGTTCGAAGGCCAACGGACGGGAGCCTTGTACCTCGACCGGCCGCGCCACCCACCAGCCGCGACCGGTGGCGGCGTTCAGTGAATCCTGGCCGAAACGTTGATCGGCCAGCAGCCCGACATCGGCATCGATGCCTTGCTTTTGCAAATCGGCGTCGACCCGCTCCACGGCCCGGATAAAAAGCTGCTTGAGCTCGCTGATGGAGTTGAGGTCACGGCCGCCCTTATGGGCCAACTCCACCAATTGCCAGCGATGGTCGAACGCAAAGATGAACAGTTGCTTCCACTGTTTGCGCGGCACGCTGACCTG
Organism: Pseudomonas sp. WT-JTC; assembly: GCF_056711565.1. Lineage (NCBI taxonomy): Bacteria > Pseudomonadati > Pseudomonadota > Gammaproteobacteria > Pseudomonadales > Pseudomonadaceae > Pseudomonas > Pseudomonas sp. WT-JTC. Next base: position 2,340,362 of record NZ_CM160042.1, on the reverse strand, counting down.
ATGCAGGCGTTGCAACATTACGTCCTGATCCGGACGCGTAATCGGTACCGGGCTGTTGAACAGGTAATCCAGTTCGGCGCGGGTCGGCATCGCCGGGGCGCAGGCATGGCGCGACACCACCAGGCCACCGCAGGCATTGGCCAGCTGGCAGCAGCGCTCATCGCTGGCGTCCTCCAGCCAACCGCTGAGGAAGCCCGACATGAAGGCATCGCCGGCCCCCAGCACGTTAAGCACCTCCACACGCACGCCAGGATAAATCGCACCGTCTTCAAGACGGGCCGGGATCTCTCCATGAATCACCGTGCAGCCTTGCGGGCCGAGCTTGATCACCAGGGTCGCGTCGCTCAATCGACGGACATTGCGCAGCGCGGTGAGCAAATCCCCGGAACCACCGGCAATCAGAAACTCTTCTTCGGTGCCGACAATGAGATCGAAACGCGGGAGGATTTTCTGCACATGCTGACTGACGTTCTGGTCAGCGACGAAACGGGTTTCACCGTCCGCCTTGCCAGCCAAACCCCAGAGCACCGGGCGGTAGTCGATGTCCAGCACCCGTTTGACGTTATGCTTCTGTGCATAGTCCAGTGCCTGGATGCTCGCCTTGTAGACGCCGTCGGTAGAGAAATGCGTGCCGGTGATCAGCAAGGCCTTGCTGGAGGCGATAAAGGCTTCACTGATGTCTTCGGCCCGTAGCGCCATGTCGGCGCAATTTTCGCGGTAGAACACCAGAGGAAAGGTTTCGCGGTCCTTGAGGCCGAGCAACACCATCGCCGTCAGGCGCTCCGGATCAACCTTGATAGCGCTGGTGTCGCAGCCTTCGCGGGCCAGGGACTCGACCAGGAAACGCCCCATGTGGTCGTCCCCTACCCGGCTCAGCATCGCTGACTTCAGCCCCAGGCGAGCGGTGCCGAAAGCGATGTTGGCGGACGATCCACCGAGGTATTTGGCGAAGCTGCTCACATCCTCCAGCCGCGCCCCGACCTGCTGTGCATAAAGGTCGACGCCAAGGCGCCCCAGGCAAATCAGATCCAATTGACGTCCACTGGCAAAACGAGTCTGGCCCATGCTGGCTCCTGTTATTTTTATCAGCCTGTGTTCAGGACGATGACCGCGCCGAACACTCTTGGTGGATGCAGACTAAAACGACAGGGATCGAACAATCAATAATTATTCCAAATATTTTTTACGTGGAATATTTTTTCCAATAAACTTCAGTACAAGCGTTCCAGACGCAGTGCATCGTTTCAGCAAGCTGCTGACTGCTGCAAGCTCAAGATTTTGTTCGGGCCTACCCTGTAGACTGCGCACAGCCAACCTATTGTCCTGGGACGCGGTGAAACATCGTCGCTATAAGAACAAGCCAAGAACAAGCCAGAAGGATTCCCTATGTCCCGCACCGATCAGCCGGATTCGACCGAGAGCACGCCCGAGAGCGATCTTGCCAGCCCCCCGATCAATGCCGAGAGTCTGCTGCAGCTGATCACCCAGGAATACGAAAGCCTGCCGCGCCAACTCAAACGCATCGCCAGTTACATGAGCCAGCAAAGCGACCGGATCATGGTCGACCGCATCAGCGACATCGCCCGCGAGTGCGAAGTACACCCGTCGGCCATCGTGCGGTTTTCCCAACGTTTCGGCTTCAGCGGCTTCAGCGAAATGCAGGCGCTGTTCCGCGAGGCGTATACCCACAAAACCACCCCGATGCAGAACTACCAGCAACGCATTCGCAGCATGATCGCCAACAAGTCGCAGAAAGCCAGCGGTGGCGATCTGGCGCGCGAGTGCATCAACGCGACCCTGTCGGGCATCGAACGACTGGGGCTGGAACTCGATGACCAGGCCTTCGACAAGGCAGTGGACCTGGTGGTCAATGCCGACAACATCTACGTGGTCGGTGTGCGCCGCTCGTTCGCGGTAGCCGATTACCTGGTCTACAACCTGCAACACACCAACAAGCGCATTCACCTGGTGTCGGGGCTCGGCGGCAGCTACCGCGAGCAAATGCGCAGCGTGCGCGCCAACGACCTGGTGATCGCCATCAGCTTCACGCCGTACGGCAAGGAAACCCAGCACTGCCTGCGCATCGCCCAGCATAATCAGGCGAAAACCCTGATCATCACCGACAGCAATCTCTCGCCCCTGGCCAAGCGCGCCAACACCCTGCTGCTGGTTAACGAAGGCAGCTCGTTTGCGTTTCGTTCATTGAGCGCGACCCTGTGCCTGTGCCAGGCGCTGTTTATCGCCGTGGCCTATCGACTGGAGTTGAAGGTCGACGAGATTCACGAGCAGGTCGGGTTCGAAGACTGACCGAGACACTGGCGTTACGGCTCCCCGCACAACTCACCGGCAGCGATTCAGCGATCTGCTGTAAATTTTTATTCTAAAAATTGATGTTAGGGAATATTTATTCTATAAGTTGGATCTCTGAAAACAAGAATTCAAAGGATCCTGTCATGCGCGAACTCGGAATCGGACTTATCGGCACGGGTTTCATGGGGCGTGCCCATGCCCTGGCCTTTCGCAACGTCAGTGCGGCATTCGAACTGCCCTTCACGCTTCGCCTCGCTGCCCTGGCTGACGCCGATCCCGTTCGTGCGCAAGCATGCGCCACTGCCTGGGGTTTTGAGCAGGCCTATGGCGACTGGCAGCAATTAATCGACGATCCCAAGGTCACCCTGATCGCCATTACCACGCCCAACCACCTGCACTACCCGATGGCCATGGCCGCAATTGCCGCTGGCAAGCCGGTGTACTGCGAAAAACCGCTGGCGGTGAACCTTGAACAGGCCAATGCCATGTACCTGGCGGCCAAGGATGCCGGCGTGGTCACCCGTGTCGGCTACAACTACCAGCACAACCCGATCATCGGCCTGGCGCGCGAGTTGATTCAGAGCGGTGAACTCGGCGAAATCATCAGCTTTCAAGGCGAATTCAGCGAAGACTTCATGGCCGATCCAGCGTCCCCCTGGTCGTGGCGCTGCGAGGCCGGACATGCCGGCGGGGCGCTGGCGGATCTGGGCAGTCACTTGCTCGCCATGGCGCGCCATCTGCTGGGTAATGTCGAAGCGGTGTGCGCCGATTCCCAGACTGTGCACCGCCTGCGCCCGGTCACGGCCGGTAGCCAGGAACAGCGCAGCATTGCTGTCGACGATCAGGCCCATGCCTTGCTGCGCTTCGCCAACGGTGCACGTGGCACCTTCAGCAGCAGTTGGCTCAAGCACGGCTACAAGAATCACCTGAGTTTCGAGATCAGTGGAACCCAAGGGACCCTGTCATTCGATCAGGAGCGTTTGAATGAGTTACGCCTGTGCCGTGTCGGCCAGGACGGTTTCCAGCGCTTACTGGCCGGGCCGAACCTGCCCGGATATGCCGCGTTCAGTCCGGCGCCGGGGCATCAACTGGGCTACAACGAGTTGAAAACGCTGGAAGTGCATGAGTTGATCATGGCCTTGGCCGGCCAAGGACAAGCCGGCACTGATTTCGAGCAAGCCCTGGAAGTGGAGCGACTGGCGACGGCGATTCGATTGGCGGCACGGGAACAGCGTTGGGTCAATATCAGCGAGATCTGATCGCCGATAAGGCTGCCGCCAATGGCAGTGGCAGGATGCGAAAGGTGCACTCGCAGCGTGTGCCTTTTGGTCTCTACCCTTGCAGGAGTTGTACAGGTCATTGTCGGGAATCAGGACGCAGCTGCCCTCGCAAGCATAACGCCCGAATGAAGCGTCCAAAATCATTAGGCCAGTTCAAAACCACAATATCGCTATATAGGGACAGGCTCCAAAAGCGACGACATATTCGAAGACGGGGCAGATGCGCCGTGGTTTGTGGTTCGTCGTGGAGAGTGGATTGAAAGGGTTAGGGATCGCGTATGTCTGGCGCCCACTGAAATAACAGCACCTCAATGATACTAATTAGCCACCACCCTACCAATTTTTCCTCAAGCGAAATGTACGCCTGCTCGCAAGTCACTCCCCGGGCTCTGGCTTGGTCAGCATTTGCAGCCAGGTCAAACGCTCGTTGGTCAGCGCGCTTGAACGCGTCGATAAGCACAGCGACGGCTGGAGGGTATGCAGATTCAGCAGGGTGAAGTGGCCGTCCATCCAGCCGCCGGTGTCGATGTGGTAGACGTTGCCGAGAACTGCTGGCTGGCGCACCGGTGTATGACCAACCACAACAGCCCTGACCCCGCTAACCACCTGGGAGCTTTCTTCAGAAATACGCTTCCTCGACCATTGGGCAATCGCTGCAACGTGAGCTGCTTCCACGGAGCTTCCCTGCTCGATCACCTGTACGAATTCATTCCAGTGGTCATAGGGGCAGTCGGCGTGGACGATCCCGATAAGGCCCGCTGGCGTCCACACTTCGATCACCAGTGGCAAGTCGGCCAACAGCTCGGAATACCAAGCTTGCTCAACAGACGAGCGCGCATAAAGCCAAGAACCACCGTTGATGAGGTGCATTACCTTCATGCGACCTTCAGGGTCTGCACGGTAGGCATCTACTGCCATCTGCTCATGATTTCCGCGCACGGCGTGAAACCATGGCTTGCCCAGCCAAGAGTCAACCTGCTCCGACTCCGGCCCGCGATCCACGAGATCGCCGACGCTGAAAAGCCGGTCAACATCAGGATTGAACTGAACTGCATCCAAGGCGGCTTGCAACCTGGAGAAGCAACCATGGATATCACCAACCGCAAAGTCCCGGCCGATTTCGTTGATTTTGAAGCGATCAATCCGGTTCATGCCGCCACCTCGCCCAGCAGATCGGTGAACACCACACCGCGCGCAGTGAAATCAGCCACGATGCGGTCCGTGTATTGATCTGCGTCATCTTGGCAACACGCTGGTAAAGGGCAAACCAGAGGGCATTCTGGTCGAGGATATGGTCCTTGCCCGGACGCAGAGAGACCACAGCGTACTTCTTATCCCGGAACATGGTGTTCAGCCTCGTGATAGCCTCAGCGAGCCTGGCTTGGCTGTTAACGCTGATTTTACCAGTCATTGCGCCGCCCTCTTCACTTCCAGTTCACTATGAGCAAACGCAAGCCCGACAACATGCGGGTACGGATCGAGCAGTCCTGCCGGGCGCTGCTCAGCAGCAACCACGTTGCGCCAGCACCGACGACAGACATGGCTGGGTCTACCGGCCCACGGAATTGAAGAGGCAGGCCATGGCCAAGAGTGGACAGGAACGATCGGCGAACGCTGCATAGAAGCGGATCGAGTACGACGAGAAGGAAATGTGGTGCGGATGTTTCGAAATGAAAGTTTGCGGGAGCTGCGCAGGGACCCGGGTGACGAGCACTTCGCGTCCTGAACGGTCATTCCTGCAATCAGTTACCTCGACTGAGCTGCAAGTTCCGGGTCGTGCATTCAGTGGTGCTAACAGTACCCATGAAAGCGTTCATCTTCACGGCGCACCTCTCGATATTCAAGCCATTACATCCATCGCTTGAGATGTTGGTGACTATGGGCCAGGGAGCCGCCACCCGCAGGTTTGATGCTCAAGTAGCTTTCCCCCTGACACCGTTCCCATGCCCGTTTCCAATGTCATCCAGGCGTGCATTCGCAGATACGATCACGACCCTATGTGCGAAAGTTCTTCGTCAATGGTTCGCTCTGCATTCTGCGCAGCGGTTGTCGCGAACTCGTAACAGACCCAGAAGTCCTGCTCCGTTACGGATGCAGATCCCTGCAAGTTCTCCAGGCAGCGCGTTAATGCATGCTTTATCAAGCCATCATTTAGAACATTACGGGCTGCCTCTTCACCTTCAACCGCTCGAATGGCAGCTTCGATTTCTTCGATCTGCTCAATCTTTGCCGCCAGCGCGACCTTGGCGAACTCATCTCGCTCGATGATTTTGCTCCAAGAGTGATCAACTATCAGCGTTTTCATTAGTAGTCCCCTGTCTTCCGGACTCATGAAGGGCCATCAAGCAATAGCCCAAAAACTCGAATCACGCCAGCCCGGTGGCGCTAGCCCAAGGCAAAGAGGTTCTGCCGTTCGGACCGCCCTGCGAAGGTTTCGATTTCACCGGCTGTGAATGCCCATGATCTGGTATCGATGGAGTGATCATCGGCCTCACCTTTTGTCGCAAGTCGATTGACTGACAGGGGCCTTGGGAGCTCAGTTATCAGCCGGCTAAACCTGATCAGAAGAGAAACACCATGTCTAAAATTACAGTGATATCCGGTGACTTTCTGGCAGGTGATGCCGAATTTCAATCTGGACGGTTCACTCTAAAATCCGCATTAAAACCTTCTCGCGAATTAACGATATCCATTTCAAAACTGGAAGCCCTGGAAACAGCAACCGAAGAGGTCGTAAACAAGAAAGGAAGCGTCATTCGATGGAGCCTGGCTGGAGCATTGCTTTTAGGGCCGATTGGACTGGTTGCGGGCTGGTTGCTATGTGATAAAGAAAGGGAAATAACCTTCTACGCAAAATTCAAGGATGGCCGCTCCCTTCTTGCTACAACTGATATCGACACTTACTCCAAAATCTCTGCCTCGCCCCTCAAGTAACACCACTCCCCCCCCTTCAAAGTCAGCCGCTAACACGGCAAGGGCGAAGTCATGTCTGAAGAAACTGTTTTGATCCAGTCGCTGCCGGTCGAACCGGGCGCCGAGTCGATCCCGAGACTGAAAAGTGTTGCGGCGCCTGCTTGTGTGATGATGGATCCAGGCGAATATCACGCTCTTCACGGCACGGCATTGGGAACTCTACAAGCAGTATTGAGCGAACGTTTCGATAAAGACGATTTCGTGTTGCTGCACATTCTGAAACCTTATGCCAGGCCCAGTCATCCCCATTGGCCGCCAGTGTTCGTTAGTTGGTGTTCAACGTGGTGAACAATCAAACCGAGGCTTTTAAATCCACGCCCAGCGCCTGGGCAAATGCCTTCACCAAGGGGCTGCGCACAGTGTTATGGCGCAGGATCAGACTGAACGGCGTGACGATGTTGATCAGGTCCGGGCGCACCGCGCGAAACTCTCCCCGCGCCACCATCGGCGCGGCGTAATGCTGGGGCAGGAAACCCAGGAAACGACCAGTCTTGATCAGCAGCGCAACGGCCTCCACCTGGGTTGCCGAGGCGGAAAAGCTGTCGTAGTGGGCAAATTTCAATTTGTCGCGATGAATCGCGTAGCGATGGTTGATGCATTCGTAATCCTTGAGCACATTACTACCCATGTCCGCGTCCGCCATGGAGAACAGCGGGTGGCCGAGCGCGCAATAAACCTCCGAGCGTTCTTCGTATAGCGCGTAGTAATCGAACTCCTCGCGCTTTTGATAAACCGGCACAATCCCCGCAACTAACCGCCCCTCGACGACACCTCTTTCAACCTCATCAAGCTGCGTTGCCTGAAGTTGAAATCTAACCTTGGGAGACTGTTCGTTTATACGTCTAAGCGCGGCAACTAACGGCGAATTGGCGTCAGAGATGGTGTTATCAATAACCCCCACACCAAGATCACCGACAAGTTCGTTTTGCGCCGAACTAAGGCGGTCACGAAAGTTGTCGACCGAAGCAAATAAGTCTATTGACGCCTGATACACCAGACGCCCTTCTTCCGTCAGGTGAAAGCCCTCTCGCCCTCGCGTGCAAAGGCGCATGCCGATACGGATTTCCAGGTCGGAAATTTGTTTGCTGATGGCTGCCAGCCCCACATTCAGCTCATTTTGCGCGGCACTGAAGCCTCCAGCCTCGACCACGGCCTTGAACACTTTGAGCAATTTGAAGTCCAGCCCGCTGAGGGCTAACGGTGCCCGTTGCAGGGTTTTCGGCGGCGGGTTTCCGGAATTGGAAAGTGGGGTTTCCATAATGCTTATTTACCTCTGGCGCCCTATTCAACAATCTGTGCCCAACAACAAAAACATAGCTGGCCTAATAAATAATGAACACAGAAAACCAGGCTTGGCAACCGCCAATAAATCCCGAACATCAGTGCCAAACCACTGATCTCAAAATATTAAAAGCTGACACTTCGATCAGTTCTCGCTCCTTTGCAACTGCCCTCTTGAAAACTGCCCTGGCCTGATTTCGCTCGCTGACTTTGTAGCGACGTTGCGGCCCGGCATCCCCATTTCAGTTCGCGTTACCGACGAGGAAAACAACAATGTCTCAAACCACCGACCGTCTCTGGGGTGCTCGCTTCAAAAGCGGCCCGTCCGAAGCCTTGGCGGCCCTGTCCCGTTGCCCTGAGCGCTACTTCCGGCTCACCCCGTACGACCTCGCCGGCTCCAAGGCCCATGCCCGGGAACTGCAGCGCGCCGGACTGCTGAGCGAGCAAGAAACCCGGACCATGCTCGACGCCCTGGAACGTATCGGCGCTGACTTTCGCGCCGGCAGCATCGCCCCGACCCTGGACGACGAAGACGTCCACACCTTCATCGAGCGTCTGCTGACCGAACGCCTTGGCGCCCTCGGTGGCAAGCTGCGCGCCGGTCGTTCGCGCAACGACCAGACCGCCAACGACCTGCGTCTGTTTCTGCGCGACCACGTACGCACCCTGGCCGCCGAAGTGCTGGCCTTGCAACAGGCGCTGGTGGCTCAGGCCGAACAACACATTGAAACCATCTGCCCCGGCTTCACCCACCTGCAGCAGGCACAACCGATCGTGTTTGCTCATCACCTGCTGGCTCATTCGCAATCGATGCTGCGTGACGTGCAGCGCCTGGTGGACTGGGACGCTCGCACCTCGCTATCGCCACTTGGCGCAGCCGCGATGGCCGGGTCTGCCATCGCTCGCCTGCCGCAGCAATCGGCGAAAGAAATGGGTTACAGCGGTGTTTGCGAAAACTCCATCGACGCCGTGGCCAGCCGCGATCACGTCGCCGAGTTCCTGTTCATCGCCAGCATGCTCGGCATCAACATCTCGCGCCTCGCCGAAGAGTTCTGCCTGTGGTCGTCGCGGCAATTCCGCTGGGTCGCGCTGGACGACGCCTACGCCACCGGCAGCTCGATCATGCCGCAGAAAAAGAACCCGGACATCGCCGAACTGGCGCGGGGCAAGGCGGGTCGCCTGATCGGCAACCTGACCGGCCTGTTGTCCACCCTCAAATCCCTGCCGCTGTCCTACAACCGCGACTTGAGCGAAGACAAGAACGGCGTGCTCGACAGCGTCGACACCCTGCTGCTGGTGCTGCCGGCCATGGCTGGAATGGTCGCGACCATGAAGGTCAACGTCGAAGAGCTGCGTCGTCAGGCACCTATGGGGTTCACCCTCGCTACCGAAGTCGCCGACTGGCTGGCCGTACGCGGCGTGCCGTTCAAGGAAGCCCACGAAATCACCGGCGCGTTGGTCCAGGCTTGTGAGAAACACGACATCGAATTGTGGGAAGCCTCGCCGACACTGTTGGCCGAGATCGATCCACGCCTGACCCCGCAAGTGCGCGACAGCCTGACCCTCGAAGCCGCCATCGCCGCCCGCAGTGGCTGGGGTGGCACCGCGCCGCAACAGGTGCGCGAGCAGATCGGCCGTTTGAAAACCGCCCTCGCCGCCCAGCAAGCATGGACCGAGAACTATCAGGGCTTCCGCCTCTGAGCCAAAACACAAAACTCCTGTAGGAGCGAGCCTGCTCGCGATGGACCTGAGAGCGCCACGGGGTGTCAGGTTCCCAGCGTTATCGTTGGCGACCATCGCGAGCAAGCTCGCTCCTACAAGGGATAAGTGTTTGACCCGAATAAAGTGTACGGAGAAACAACAATGAGCCAGACACAGGCAGAGCGACTCCAGGCGGAGCGCAAACTGGCGGAAAACCAGTTTGATATCACCCAGTACGATCATGTACCGCGGCGTTACTACGGGCGGATTTTCTTTGCCACGGTGATCGTCATCGCGATCATTGGCCTGGTGCGCGCCTTCGCCGAAGGCAAGATCGAATGGTCGTATATCGGCCAGTTCCTCACCTCCCAGGCGATCATGTGGGGCTTGCTCAACACCATCGTCATGGCGGTGCTGGCGATGGCCCTGGGCATCGTGTTCGGGGTGATCACCGCGATCATGCGCATGTCGGCCAACCCGATCCTGCGCTATGTGGCGCTGACCTACACCTGGCTGTTTCGCGGTACGCCACTGATTCTGCAACTGCTGTTGTGGTTCAACCTGGCGCTGATCTTCCCCACCATCGGCATCCCCGGCCTGTTCGAAATGGACACCGTGAGCCTGATGACGCCGTTCGTGGCGGCCCTGCTCGGCTTGAGCATCAACCAGGGTGCCTACACCGCCGAAGTGGTGCGCGCCGGCCTGCTCTCGGTGGACACCGGGCAATACGAAGCCGCCAAGTCGATCGGCATGCCGCGCCTGCAGGCACTGCGCCGGATCATCCTGCCCCAGGCCATGCGCATCATCATTCCGCCGGTGGGCAACGAGTTCATCGGCATGGTGAAAATGACCTCGCTGGCGAGCGTCATCCAGTACTCGGAATTGCTCTACAACGCGCAGAACATCTACTACGCCAACGCCCGCGTGATGGAGCTGCTGATCGTCGCCGGTATCTGGTACCTGGCCACCGTCACCGTCCTGTCCTTCGGTCAAAGCCGTCTGGAGCGTCGTTTCGCCCGCGGCGCCGGCAAGCGTTCTTGAGGAATCCGACATGAGAAGCATCGTCAAGGCCGTGAGCCTGAACAAGTATTACGACCAGTTCCACGCACTCAAGGACATCAACATCGAAGTCGAGCAAGGCGAAGTGCTGTGCATCATCGGCCCGTCCGGTTCCGGCAAGAGCACCTTGCTGCGTTGCGTCAACCAGCTGGAAAAGATCGACAAGGGCGGCCTGTGGGTTGACGGCGAGCTGGTGGGTTACCGGATCGTCGGCAACAAGCTGCACGAACTCAACGAAACGCAGATCGCCCGCCAGCGCCTGTCCACCGGCATGGTGTTCCAGCGTTTCAACCTGTTCCCGCACATGACCGTGCTGCAAAACATCATCGAAGGGCCGTGCCAGGTGCTCAAGCGTTCGCCCAAAGAGGCGCACGAAGAAGCCGTGGAACTGCTCGCTCGCGTCGGCCTGGCCGACAAGCGCAACAGCTACCCGATCGAACTGTCGGGTGGTCAGCAACAACGCGTCGCCATTGCCCGTGCATTGGCCATGCGCCCCAAGCTGATGCTGTTCGATGAACCCACTTCGGCACTCGACCCGGAACTGGTCGGTGAGGTGCTGTCGGTGATGCGCGATCTGGCGCAGACCGGCATGACCATGATCGTCGTCACCCATGAACTGGGCTTCGCTCGCGAGGTTTCCAACCGCATGGTGTTCATGGACGGCGGGCAGATCGTGGAGGCTGGAAGCCCCGAAGAAATACTAATAAGTCCGCAAAACCCTCGCACCCAAAGCTTCATTTCTGCCGTTCGAACCTAAGGGCCGTGCTTGGAAAACAAGAGCCGCCTCACAACACTCATAAGAGAACGACCATGAAGAACTTCGTTATTCCAGCAGTACTCGCCGGCGTTATGGCATCCGGCTTCACCTTCGCTGCCGAATTGCCGGCCAGCATCAAGGCCAAGGGCGAAATCGTCGTAGCGATCATGCCGAACTACCCGCCGATGGATTTCAAGGACCCGGCCACCAACACCCTCACCGGCCTGGACTATGACCTGGGCAATGCCCTGGCCGAACGTCTGGGGGTGAAGATCAAATGGCAGGAAACCGGCTTCGAACAAATGATCAACGCCCTGACCACCGACCGAGTGGACATGGTGCTGTCGGGCATGACCGACACCGCCGAACGTCAGGCCAGCGTGACCTTCGTCGACTACTTCACCAGCGGTCCGCAGTTCTACACCTTGCAGAAAAACAAGGACACCAACGAGATCGTCGACCTGTGCGGCAAGAAAGTCGGCACCAGCCGCCGTACCACCTTCCCGGCGGAAATCGCCGAGTGGAGCAAGGCCAACTGTGAAGCCGCCGGCAAGCCTGCGATCAATGTGATCGGCACCGAAGGCTCGGCCGATGCCCGTGCGCAACTGCGCCAGAGCCGCATCGACGCCGCCATGCAGGGCAGCGAAACCCTGCCCTACCTCAAGACCCAGGAAAAGGATATGTACAAAACCGTGGGCCTGCCGATCTCCGAGCAGTACACCGGGATGGGCGTGAGCAAGAAAAAACCTGAGCTCAGTGAAGCGGTGAAGGTTGCGCTGCAGAGCATGATCGACGACGGCAGCTACCAGGCGATCCTGAAGAAATGGGACCTGGAACTGGGTGCGATCAAGACTGTGACGGTTAACGCCGGGAAGTAAGTTTGCAGGGATAAATGCAATACCTGTGGGAGCGCCAGTGCGGCGCTCCCACAAGGTCTTGTGATTGTTTATGGATCACCGGAGCACTAACGATGTCCTCCTCACCCCAACCCACCTGGCCCGACCGGCACAAGGCCTGTCTGGCCCTGGCCTTCGACCTCGACGGCCCTACCGGCGATGCCATGCTCAATGGCTCGATCTGGCGCAAGCCCGAGTATTTCGGTTTCGGCGGTTACGGCCCGTACCGGGCGCTGCCGCGGATTCTCGATCTGCTCGACGAGTTCCATATACCGACGACCTTCTTCGTCCCGGCCTGGGTCGTGGAGAACTGGCCGAAACAGTGCCAGGCGATTGTCGAGCGTGGGCATGAGGTGGCTTATCACGGCTACAAACACGAATCCTTCTACGCCCTGACGCTGGAACAGCAAAAGGACGTGATGAAGCTGTCCCGCGAGGTGTTCTGGAAGCACCTGCACATCCGCGCCGAAGGTTTCCGCACGCCGTCCGGCGACTGGCGGGCCGAAACCCCGGCGATGCTGGTGGAGGCCGGCGTGACTTACTCCAGCAGCATGCGCGGCGATGACCGGCCTTACCTGGTCAATGTGCCGGGCCATGCCACGCCGCTGGTGGAAATCCCCGGCCGCTGGGAAATGGACGACTACGCCTCCATCGCCTACACACGGGCCCCGGACTTCCCGTCCGGGCTGGACCGCACCGCCAGCTACGCCCTGACCCTGGACAACTGGTGCCGTGAATACGACGGCGCCATGGATGAAGGGCTGTGCCTGACCACCCTGTTCCACCCCAAGATCACCGGCAAGCCTGGGCGCATCCTGCTGCTGGAAAAACTCTTTGAACACATGCGCCGACGCGACGACGTGTGGTTCGCCACCTGCCGCGATGTCGCCCAGTGGTGGCTGAAGGAGCATCACCATGGCTGATTCCACTGTCTGGCCCAAGGGCTATCGCTGCGCGGTAGTGCTGACCGTCGACTACAACGACATCCACGGCATCCTCACTCAGGCCCCGCAAGTTGCCGGGCGTGACAAGACCCTGTCGGTCTGGCGCTACGGCACCCAACGCGGGGTCGAGCGTTTGCTCGCGTTGTTCAAGGAGCTCGGAGTGTCCAGCAGCTGGTTCGTACCCGGTATCGTCGCCGAGGAAAACCCCGAGCATATTCGTGCGATCCAAGCGGGCGGGCATGAGATTGCCTGCGCCGGGTATCACCATCAGAACTACGACACCCTCGACCTCGCCGCGCAGAGCGCTGACATTGCCAAGGGTTGTGAGGCGTTGACGACGCTGACCGGTCAGCGTCCCACTGGTTTCCGCATCCCCGCCGGTAACGGTGCACCCGGCTTCATCGAGGCGTTGAGGGATCAAGGAATTCGCTGGTCGTCGTCTTGGCGTGGTGATGACTTGCCCTTCGCTCACCCGACCGCACCCGACGTGATCGAGTTGCCCCTGCATTACGAGCTGGAAGACGAACCCTATTTCGCCTTCAACCTCAGCCCGGCGGTGCCTCCGGCGCAATCGCGGATCGCATCCTACAGCCACACCCTGGGCAACCTGCAAATGGACTTCGCCGGGTTTCATCGCTTCGGCCTGTGCTACGTGCTGCGCCTGCACCCGGAGATCATCGCCACGCCGGGACGGATTGGTGTGTTGCGTGAATTGCTTGAGGGAATTCTGCAGCACGATGACGTGTGGATCGCCACAGGTAGCGAGGTCGCCCAGTGGTGGGAGCAGTCGGCTGCGCCAGTGACCGAGGATCATCCGGCGTCAGTGTATGAGCGGCACTATCGGGATTATCTGTCATGACCGAACGCATGCAACGACTGGCGCAATTTTGCGTGGATACGCGGTTCGAGGACCTGCCGACCGCACTGGTGGAACAAGCCAAGCGTCATATCCTCGATACTTTCGGCGCGACCCTCGCCGGGGCAGACAGCGAAGTCGCGAAAACGGCAAGGCAGGTATTCGAAGACGAAACGGGCGACACCCTGGTCTGGGGTACTCGCCAGCGGGTCGGCGCCGCTCAGGCCGCCATGCTCAACGGCATCGCCGCCCATGCCCTGGAACTGGACGACACCGGTGGCTGCGACCACTCAGGCGCCGTAGTGCTGCCGGCGGTCATGGCGGCGGTGTCGATGACCGGGCAACCGGTGAGCGGCCACGAGTTCATCACGGCCGTGGTGATCGGTTACGAAGTCGGGCGCCGGGTGCTCGAAGCCTGCGGCGGCTACTCAGCCCATAACGGCGCTGGCTGGCACTCCACGGCGACCTGCGGAGTGTTCGGCGCGGCAGCCGCCAGTGCCCGGATCTTTCAATTGAATGCCGGGCAAACCTTGTCGGCACTGGGCATCGCCGGCAGCTTCAGCGGTGGCTTGTGGGCTTTCATCCACGACGGTTCACAAAGTAAAAAACTGCACAGTGGCCGGGCCGCCGAAGGGGGGTTGCTGGCGGCGCGGTTTGCGCAGCAGGGCATCAGTGGTCCAACCAGGTTGTTCGAGGATGTCTGGGGCGGCTTTTTGCAGACACTTGCCGCCGCCACCTCAACCCCCGAAGCACTGGATGCCGACCTCGGCACCGTATGGAAACTTGCCCGCTGCTCGATCAAGCCCTACGCCTCGTGTCGCGGCACGCATTCGGCCATCGATGCGTTGGGGCTTTTGCTCGACCAATTGAATGTGCCAGTCGATCAGGTCGAAGACATACAGGTTTCGCTGTGCGGTTTTCTCCAGGACATGTGTGGCGGCCATGATGTCGGCACCCTCGCGGCGGCGCAGATGAGCCTGGCGTATGCACTGGCGGCACGGCTGGTACATGGCCATTGTCGATTGCAGGCCTATGACGATGAGGCGCGCAACGATCCACGCATTGTCCAGTGGATGTCACGCATTCGCCTTGAAGTGGACCCGCAACTGTCAGAGGACGGCGAGCCCGTGGTGACACTGCGGACCGTGGACGGTCGGCAAGCGAGCCTGTGCGTTGAAGTGCCGTTGGGCGCGCCGGGTAATCCGCTGAGTGATGTGGCGCTGGAGGAGAAGTTTTTCAGTTTGGCGATGCGGGTCATGTCCCGGGAGCGGGTTGAGGAACTGCTCGGGCAGTTGTGGCGGATTGAAGAACTGGAATCGGTTCGTACTCTGGATCGGTGGCTGACTTGATGTTTGTGCCATCCGCAAGGGCCTCATCGCGGGCAAGCCCGCTCCTACAGGTACGAGCCGACTTGCCCGCGATGGCAGCGACGCGATATTGCGGCGAACACCAACAATCTGAATAAGGACATTTGCCCCACCGTGGTTACTTACTCGCTCGTTATCCGCCGCTTGATGATCGTTTCACTGACCATCGTGGTCAGCCGCGCCATTACCAGCCCCTTGCTCACGCTGTTCCTGAGCAACAAGCTGGGCCTCAACCAACAGGACGTTGGCTTGCTGCTCGGTATCGCGGTGTTCATCGCCACCCTGCTCGCGCTTTACGGCGGCTACATCATCGACCGCCTGGAAAAGCGCCGGCTGCTGATCCTGGCAATGCTCTCCAGCGCTATCGGCTTCGTGCTGCTGACCTTTGCCGAAAACCTCTACCTGACCACCGCCACCCTGGTGATCACCGAGACCGCGTCAGCGCTGTTCCTCATCGGCTCCAAAGCGATCCTCAGCGAAAACCTGCCCATGGGCCAGCGGGCCAAGGCGTTTTCCTTGCGCTACACGCTGACCAACATCGGCTATGCCACAGGTCCCATGCTCGGCGTGGTGATTGCCGGGGTCTATCCGGTTGCACCGTTCCTGATTGCCGGTGGCATCGCGTTCTTCAGCATCTTCCTGATGACAGGCATTCCCAGGGATTCGGCGCAGGCACCCGCCATCGGGCAACCCCAGAGTTTCCTGAAAACCCTGGTCACCCTGAAAAACGACCGCACCCTGATCATGTTCACTTGCGGCTGCCTGCTCAGCACCGTGGTGCACGGGCGTTACACCCTCTACTTGTCCCAATACCTGCTGGTGACCCACGATTCCAAACGCGCCCTGGAGATCATGGCCGCCCTGCTCGCCTGCAACGCCATCAGCGTGATCCTGCTGCAGTACCAGATCGGCCGGTTCCTCAATCGCGAAAAGTTGCGCTACTGGATTGCCGCAGGCACCAGCCTGTTCATCCTTGGCCTGATCGGTTTCAGCCTGGCCGACAGCATGCTGAGCTGGTGCGTGGCGATGTTCATCTTCACCCTCGGTGAAATGATCATTTACCCGGCCGAATTCCTCTTCGTCGACACCCTGGCCCCGGAAGAGCTGCGCGGCAGTTACTACGGCGCCCAGAACCTGGCAGCCCTCGGTGGTGCCCTGAGCCCGGTGATTTGCGGCTTTCTATTGATGCACACCCCCGCGCCCACGATGTTCTATGCCTTGAGCGCACTGACCGCGATGGGTGGGTTCCTGTGCTTCATGAGCGGTCGTCGGGTGGCTAAAGTGCAAAAATAAGGCACTGAAACTGCATTGACATGGACCTTTCAGTTTCAGGAATGCCAGTCGCCCTGGCCGTTGGCGCAGGCGTTGACCCGCGCGTCGAGAGCGACCGGCGCCGCCAGTCAGCCCCAACTTGGGCGCCGGGTCAATACATGCACCACGCCATCCGCCAGCACCATCACCCCCGGCACACCCGCCGCACGCAAGGCCTGTTCGTCCAGTCGGGTTACATCACGCAACTGGACCCGCACTCGCGTTATCGCAATGCGCTGTTGCGACGCCAGGTTTTCCAGCCCACCCAGCGCGCAGACCACACTCGACGGCAGCTCCGTAGAAGGCAGGGCAGCTACCTTCGGCTCATCCACCAGCAGATCCGGGGTCAATGCCCTCCAGAACGCCCGTTGCATTTTCTCGAACATGTTCAGTTCTCCAACACCTGTGAAGTTTCGACCATCGCCTGCTGCTGCGAAGACAAGGCCTCGCGGACCTGCTCAGCGCTCTCCAGCCCGAGTATCCGATGCGCGACAGCCTGACAGTCGCTGAGCTCGACCTCGCGAATCGCGGCCTTGATCGCCGGAATCAGCGGCACGCTGACCGACAGTTCATCCACCCCAAGCCCCAGCAACAGTGGCACTGCCAGAGTCTCCGAAGCCAACGCGCCACATACCCCGACCCACTTGCCGTGGGCATGGGCGGCCTTCACGGTGCCGGCGATAAGACGCAGTACCGAGGGGTGAAAACTGTCGGCCTGGCTGGCCAGGCGTGGGTGATCGCGGTCCATGGCCAGGGTGTATTGGGTCAGGTCGTTGGTGCCAATGGAGAAGAAGTCCACCTCGGGGGCAAACAGGTCCGCCATCAATGCCGCGGACGGGACTTCGATCATGATGCCCAGTTTCGGCAGCGCCTTGAGCCCGAGCGCCAGCGCCTCTTCTTCCAGCATCTGCCGCGCCAGACGCAGCTCCGACAACTGGCTGACCATAGGCAGCATGATGTGCAGACGGGCCAGACCGGCGCTGCTCAGAATTGCCCGGAACTGCTCGCGCAACAGTTGCGGACGCTCCAGGCACAAGCGAATTCCGCGCATGCCCAGAAACGGATTGGCCTCGCTGTCCATTGGCACGTAGGCCAGCGGTTTGTCGCCGCCCACATCCAGTGTGCGCACCACCAGATTGCGCTCTGGCCCAAGGGCCCGGGCGATGGCGCTGTAAGTGACCGCTTGCTCGTCATGGCTGGGCGCGTTGTTGCGCTCCAGATAAAGAAACTCCGAACGCAGCAGACCGACACCCTCGCCGCCCAGCATCATCGCCTGTTCGACCTCAAGCAGCGAGGCAACGTTGGCTGTCACTTCGAAGTGATGGCCGTCACGGGTACAGGCCGCCAGCGAAGCCTGCTCGAGTTCGCGCTGATGCCGTTGCCGTTGCTGCTGACGTTTGGCGTGCAGCTGTTCGATGGCCGACAGATCAGGGTCCAGGTGCAACTCGCCCTTGTCCGCATCAAGCAGCACTCGGGTTCCGCTGGCCAGCGACAGCACCTGCGCCGGTAAACCACACACCGCCGGCAAACCCAAGGCCTGGGCCAGTATCGCTACATGGCTGGTCGCACCTCCGCCCACCGTGGCGAAACCCAACACTTTGCCGCTATCCAGGGCAGCGGTCTGCGACGGTGTCAGTTGTTCGGCAATCAAAATCGCCTGATCCGGCAACTCCCAGACACCGTCCGGCACCCCGAGAATCAGCTTGAGCACACGCTGGCCGACATCCATCAGGTCCAACGCCCGCTCGGCCAACAACGTGTTGCCCAGTGACTTGAACAGCGTAGCGGTGGCTTGAGTGGCACTGTTCCAGGCAAACGCCGCACTCTTGCCCTCGGCAATCAGGGCCTGGGCTTGCTCCAGCAGACTCGGGTCCTCCAGTAACTCCTGATGAGCCTTGAAGATATCCCCCTGCGCCTTGCCTTCGGCGTTGTCGCGCAAGTGTTGCAGCGCCTGCGTCGCGTGTGCCAGCGCACGCTCCAGCGACTCGCGCTCCCCGCGTTGATCCGCGGCAAACTCAGGCACCTCCAGGGTGCTCTCAACCACCTGCACCACCTGCCCAAAGGCCGAACCCGCCGAAGCACAGACACCGCGCAACAACTTCGTCGACACATCCTGCACCTGAACCACTGGCGCGACGACCTCCACCGCCGTCACGGCCTCACCGCAGCCATCGGCCAGCAGTTGGGCCAACGTGCTGATTGCCAGTTCGGCATCTTCGCCCACCGCACTGACCTGCAGTGCATCGCCGTGAACCGTCTGCAACGCCATGATCGCCACCAGGGACTTGGCGTTGGCACTGTCCTGCTGCTTGTGCAGGCAAATGCTTGCCGCAAAACCTTTCGCCGCCTGCGCAAAAATCGCCGCCGGCCGCGCGTGCAGGCCATTGGGGTTGGGCAGGTGAACCGGTTTGGAGAACAGCGCTTCGCCCTCCTCCTGCGCAACGCTGGAACGCGGATCGCCCAGGCTCAGGCGCAACACGGGCTGTGCACAGGCCACCAGGCCGTTGTCAGGTGCCAGCAGGCTGAAGGGCTCGCCACTGACCACCAGCATCAAGGTCAACAGGCTGCGGGCATGCAGGGCTACATAGTCGGCATCGAACTCGATCAACGGCTGTCCGGCCTCGACACGCTGGCCCTGCCCGACCAAGGCATTGAACCCCTTACCCGCCAGGTTCACGGTGTCCAGACCAATGTGCAGCAGCACCTGTACGCCGCTGTCGTCGGTGATGCTGATCGCATGGCCACTGTGTTGAAGGTTGCTGACCACGCCGGCCAACGGCGCGCAAAGGGTCTGCGAGGTCGGATCGATGCACAGGCCGTCGCCGATCACCCGGCTGGCGAACACCGGATCCGGCACGTGCTCAAGTGGCACCAGCACCCCGGACAGCGGCGCCAGCAATTGCAATGGTTGGGTTATGGTCATGACTTCACCTGCGGTTTTATTCTTTGAAGTGCCGATGGAGCGCGAGCTCCGACAGCATCGCTTATTTCCACCAGTACTCGACTTGCAATCCGACGTTCGCACCATGCAGCGCCGTGCCGAACGCGCCGGTATCGGACAACGCTGAACCTTGCGCCAGTTCATTGGCCGCACGCTTGGCCGCTTCGTTCCAGCTGGCATAGGTGTAGTACAAACGCACCTCGGGACGTTCCCAGAACTCCGGGCCGTTTGGCGACCAGGTCGGGGCAAAGGTGAACTTGCTCAACTTGCGCGTCCCCCCCGGGGCCTCGACCTGATCGTGTCCCAGCTCAGTCACCAGCTTGAATTGATCGGTGATCGCGTAAGCCGGGCGAACGCCCAGGGAAATCCAGTTCTGGGCGTTACCGTCCGGGCGGATGTCCTTCTGATAGACCGCTTCGACCTGACCACCAAAACGCGGTGTCACTTGCCAGTCGAAAAACTCCACCAGCCGGTAGCTCTTGTTGCTGTCGTCCAGGCCCACATCGCCGGTGTAACCCAACCCGGTACCAGGCCCTTCGCCGTATTGCAGCGCCAGTTTGTTCTTGCCGCCAAGGAAGTTTTTCTGCACATACTGGGCGGTGATTGCCCAACCTGCGTGCGCATCGTTGCGGTCAGGCTTTTCGATGTAACTCAGGCCAAACTCCAGTTCACCGCCGGGGTTGGTCTGAAAACCCGCGACGTTGAAATCCTGCCGGGTGACATAATCCTTCTGGTACAGGTTGTCCTTGCGCGAAAAGGCGTAGCTGTATTTCAGGTCGCCGATCTTCACATCCTCGATACCACCACCCGTGGCGCTCTGGTTCCAGTAGTAGAAGTCGGAAATATGGATGTCGTTTCGTTTGTAGTAACGCCGACCGGCCCACAACGAACCACCGTTGAGACTCGGCAAGTTCGACCATTGTGCGTACATCTGTGGCATGCGCACCGAGCCGTTATCACCGTTGAACGTCAGGTCTTTATCGTACTGGTTATACAACGAAGCCATGCCGTCGACGCTCAGCACAGAGCCATCGTCCAGGGTGAACAAGTCCTGACGCAACTCCAGTTCGGCGTACTGCTCACATTCGTTGCCCAAGCGGTATTTCGACTGGGCACCCGGCAGTTGAAAACACTGTTGAGAACCGCTGTTGACCGAAGTCCCGACGCCGCTACGCAAGTAACCGGCGAACTCCAAAGCCTGTGCCGGGAACGGCAACACCAGACACACGCACGATGCCGCAAGGCTGCGATAAATTGTTGTTTTCAAGAGCCACCCCATTATTTTTATTGTGCTCATCCGGTAAAACCTGCGCGCAGGAAGCCCCCGCGCAGTGCTCTGCGAGTTGTTTGAAGATCGTTTTGTTTAGTTATCGGTGAGGTGCAGAACAAACGACTCGTACGGCCGCAGGAATAGTTGCCGACTACGCGTATCACAATCCGGGTAGTTGCTGATCACCAGGCGTTGCAACATGCCGTCGGTAATTACCCGTTCCGGCAACTCGACTTCACACGCCGTGCCATAGAAGTTGTTCACCACCAGCAGATGCTCGCCTTCACCTTCGCGCAGGTACACCCAGACCTGCGGGTGCGTGGGCAAGAGCTGGCGATACACGCCGCCCTGAATCAGCGGTTCGCTGCGGCGCAGGGCAATCAACCGGCGATAGTGGTGCAGCACCGAAGTCGTGTCGTCGAGTTGGTTTTCGACGTTGATCTGCATGGCGTTGGCCGGCACGCCGATCCAGGGTTCGGCACGGCTGAATCCGGCATTGGCTTGCGTGCTCCAGTGCATCGGGGTGCGACTGTTGTCGCGGGATTTCTGCATGATCGCGCTCATGCTCGTCGCCTCGGACTCCCCGGCATTGCGCTTGAGCCGGAAGATGTTCAGCGTCTCGACATCGCGGTACTGCTCGATGCTCTCAAAGCCCGGGTTGGTCATGCCCAACTCTTCACCCTGATAGATGAACGGCGTGCCCTGAAGAAAATGCAGCGCGGTGCCAAGCATCTTCGCCGATACCACACGGTGTTCGCCGTCATCGCCAAACCGCGAAACCACTCGCGGCTGATCGTGGTTACACCAGAACAATGCATTCCAGCCGCCACCGGCCTGCATGCCGGTCTGCCAGTCGGAAAGGATGCGCTTGAGTTCGAGGAAGTCGAAGGCAGCGCGAACCCACTTCTGCAGGTTCGGGTAATCAACTTTCAGGTGATGAAAGTTGAAGGTCATCGACAGCTCTTTCGAGTCCGGCCGCGAGTAACGAATGCAATGTTCCAGGCTGGTGGAAGACATCTCGCCGACGTTGATCAGGTCATGGCCTTCGAAGACTTCGCGGTGCATTTCCTGCAAGTAGTCGTGCACGTTCGGGCCGTCGGTGTAGAAACGCCGGCCATCGGTGCTGTCCTCGGGAAAATCTGCTGGCTTGGAGATCAGGTTGATCACGTCCAGGCGGAAACCGCCCACGCCCTTGTCACGCCAGAAGCGCATCATGTTGAAGACTTCGGCGCGCACCTTGGGGTTGTCCCAGTTCAGGTCGGCCTGAGTGTGGTCGAACAAATGCAGGTAATACTGACCGGTCTGGGCTTCGTACTCCCAGGCCGAACCGCCGAACTTGGATTCCCAGTTATTCGGCTCGTCGCGCCAGATGTAGAAGTCACGGTAAGGGTTATCGAGGCTGCTGCGGGCCTGCTGGAACCAGGTGTGTTCGATCGAAGTGTGGTTGACCACGATGTCGAGCATCAGCTTGATCCCGCGCTTGCCGGCCTCGGCGATCAGCAATTCGCAGTCGGCCATGGTTCCGTAGCTCGGGTCGATGGCGTAGTAATCGCTGATGTCATAACCGTTGTCACGCTGGGGCGAACGCAGGAACGGCGTGATCCACAGGCAATCGACACCCAGCCAGTGCAGGTAATCGAGCTTGGCTACCACACCGAGCAAATCCCCCGTGGGGTTGCCGGCGTGGCTGTGAAAACTCTTCGGGTAGATCTGGTAGATCACCGAACGCTGCCAGTCTTGCATGGCGGATTCCTTTTTGAATATGTACTGACGAATGCGATCTGTCAGGCGACCCGATACCCAGGCCGGACAATTTTCATGCTCAGCCCGCAGGTCAGAACGAACGGCACGACCATGGCAATCACCATCCCGACCACGAACATCGGAATGAACTGCGGGATGATCGAGATGAAACCGGGCAAGCCACCGACACCGATCGCCGAGGCCTGGACCTTGTTCAGCGACAGGAACATGCAGCCCAGCGCCGAGCCGATCAACGCTGCGTAGAACGGAAACTTGTAGCGCAGATTGACGCCGAACATGGCCGGTTCGGTGATGCCGAAATAGGCGGAAATCGCTGAGGTCGAGGCCATGCTTTTATCCCGCGCACTGCGGGTCATGTAGAACACCCCGAGTGCCGCGCTGCCTTGTGCGAGGTTGGACATGACGATCATCGGCCAGATGAAGGTGCCGCCCTGAGTGGAAATAAGCTGCAAGTCGACCGCAAGAAACATGTGGTGCATGCCGGTAATCACCAGCGGCGCATACAGCAGACCGAAAATCGCCCCGCCGACCATCGGCGCCAGGTCAAACAAGGTCACCACGCCTTCGGTGATCAGAATCCCCAGGTGACGGGTCACCGGACCGATCACGGCCAGCGCCAACACCCCGGTCACGACGATCGTGGTAATCGGCACCACCAGCAGTTGAATGGCATTGGGTACCCGCGCCCGCAGCCATTTTTCAATGACGCTCATGACGTAGGCGGCCAGCAGGATCGGCAGAATCTGGCCTTGGTAGCCGACCTTCTCGATCTTGAACCAGCCAAGAATATCGAAGTACGGCAGGCTCTGGCCGTCCAGCCCGGCCACTGCCTTGCCGTAGTTCCAGGCGTTGAGCAGGTCCGGGTGAACCAGCATCAGACCCAGCACGATGCCAAGGATTTCACTGCCGCCAAAACGCTTGGCCGCCGACCAGCCGACCAGCGCCGGGAGGAACACGAACGAGGTGTTGGCCATCAGATTGATCAAGCTCCAGACACCGTCCAGCGTCGGGTAGGCCTCAAGCAGAGTCTTGCCGGCAATGAACATGCCTTTGGCGCCGATCAGGTTGTTCACCCCCATCAGCAGGCCGGCAATGATCAGCGCCGGCAGAATCGGCATGAACACATCGGAGAACACCCGCACCAGCCGCTGCATGGCATTGGTTTTATCGGCGCCCTTCTGTTTCACGTCGGCGATGGTCGACGCCGCAAGCCCTGTCTGCGCGCGCAGCGCGGCGTAAACCTTCTCGACCTCGCCGGGACCGATGACCACCTGAAACAGGCCGCCCGTGAAAAACGAGCCTTTGACCAAATCGATCTGATTCAGCGTCGTACTGTCGACCCGCTGCGGGTCTTTGAGGGCCAGGCGCAGGCGCGTGACGCAATGTGCGGCCTGCTCAAGGTTGTCGGCACCACCGAGGCTATGAAGCAGCTCGCTGGCGATCGTCGCGTAATCATGGCTCATGCTTTTCATCCACTGTGTTTTTTTGTTGTTTGGCAGCACACCGAAGCGAAAAATACTCGTCTGTACGAGTTAAAGCAACAACTCGTACAGACGAGTTTGGATTTATTTATCAATAACCCGCCCAGCGGTAATATTTCCGACAGCCACGACCGCCCCGCCATTCGTGCAATAGACAAACCCTCACGCGTTCCCTAAGGTTCCTGCCTTGAGCACAACGCAGCCACTCCCATGAGCAAATACAACCAGATCTACAGCGATCTGCTTACCAGCATCACCACCGAACGTCTGGAACCCGGCGCCCGGCTGCCTTCCGAAACCGAATTGATGGACAGCTACCAGGCCAGTCGCGGTACTGTGCGCAAAGCCATAGAAATGCTTCAGGAACGCGGCTTCGCGCAAAAAATTCACGGTAAAGGCACCTTCGTGCTTTCGCCCAATCCGATCGAATTCCAGCTCGGCGGCATCGTCAGCTTCCAGGAAACCCACCCAAGGCTGGGCAATGACGTCAGCACCGAGGTGGTGGCGTTCGAGCAGTTCCCCCTGCAAGGTGCCTTGCGTGAACACCTGAAAGCCGAAGAAGGCAGCCTGATCACCCGGATCAAACGCGTGCGTCGAATCGATGGCAAACGGGTCATCCTCGACATCAACCACTTCGTCGCCGATCTCATTCCGGGGCTCAATAGCGAGATTGCCGAGCATTCGATCTATGCCTTCATCGAACAGACGCTGCAACTGCAAATCAGCTACGCCCAGCGCACCATCGAAGCCGTACCGCGAGGCAAGGACGACCAGCAGCACCTGGACCTGGAGGGGCAGAGCCATGTGATCGTGGTCAGCAACCAGACCTTTTTGCAGGACGGCCGTCAGTTCGAGTACACCGAGTCGAGGCACACCCTGGACAAGTTTTACTTTTCGGATGTGGCTAGACGGTGAAGGGGGATCAATGTGCCTGCTGCAGAACGGGGTAATCAATGCAGCATGCACTTCATCAATGGTGGTGGATGGGGTCTACGAGCTGTCCGGCATCGAGCAAGGCTGGTACGCCAGCATCCATCAAGACTTGCCTCTGGTGATCGAGGGCCATACGCCGCTCAGGCAGCCGGTTGTACTCGGGAATGTTTCGCGCCGATCGCCAATCCAATGAACGTCGATGCTCCACGACGATAAGGCCCGTGAGCGTTTTTACACACTCCGGGCCAAAAGCAGACAGCTCCTCCAGCAATCAAATCAGCAGATACACCGGAAAGCATTCACACAAATGCATCACCCGACGCCGGGTGTTATCCAGCAGCGCCGCGTTGTTCGGCTGCTCCAGCAGATCGGCGATCAGGTTCGCCACTTCCGCACATTCCGCTTCACCAAAACCGCGGGTGGTCAACGCCGGCGTGCCGATGCGAATGCCACTGGTGATCGCCGGTTTCTGCGGATCGTCGGGTATCGCGTTTTTGTTCAACGTGATGTGGGCACTTTCCAGCAGCGCTTCGGCATCTTTGCCGGCGATGTTCATCGAACGCAGATCGAGCAGGAACATATGGCAATCGGTGCCCCCGGACACCACCCGCAAACCCCGTCGGGTGAGGATGTCGGCCATGGTCCTGGCGTTGCTGATCACCCGTTGCTGGTAATGCTTGAACCCATCGCTCAAGGCTTCATTGAACGCCACGGCCTTGGCGGCGATGATCATTTTCGGCCGATGCTCCCGGGCCAGGGCTTCCATTTCGGCGTAGTCGAGGGTTTCGGTTTCTTTCTCCAGCCCGTAGGAAAACGCCCGGTAGAACTTGCCGGAAAAATTCACCGAGGCACCGTGGGTCAGATGCCCGCCGCGAGCCAGTGACATCCCCAGAATCGTATCGCCGGGTTCGAGCACCGCCAGAAAAACGGCTTGGTTGGCCTGGGATCCGGAGTGCGGCTGGACGTTGACATATTCACAGTTGAACAGTTTGCGGGCGCGTTCGATGGCCAGGTTTTCGATCTCGTCGACGACCTTGCAGCCGCCGTAGTAGCGCTTGCCCGGATAACCTTCGGCGTACTTGTTGGTCAGCACCGACCCTTGGGCCTGGAGCACTTCTGCGCTGACATAATTTTCTGAAGCGATCAGCTCCAGGTGGGTTTCCTGGCGATTGCGTTCGTGGTCGATCAGGCGGGCAATGGCGGGATCTAAATGTTGCAGGCTCATGGTCGGCGGCCCTCAGCGAGGGCAGCGGTTTTGCTTTCCCGGGTGCAGGTCAGTACGAAGTTCGCCACGAGGCCGAAGATCAACCCCCAGAACGCAGCGGCCAAACCGAGGAAGCTCATGCCCGAGGCCGTCACCAGGAAAGTAATCAGCGCCGCTTCCCGTTGTTTCTCGTCTGCCATGGCGCCGGTCAGCCCGGCGCTGATTGCACCGAACAAGGCCAGGCCGGCAAGGGAGGCAATCAACTCTTTGGGCAGGGCGGAAAACACCGAGGCCAGGGTCGCGCCGAAGGTGCCCATCAGAATGTAGAACAGCCCGCAGGCAATCCCGGCGATGTAGCGTTTGTCGCGGTCTTCGTGGGCTTCGCGGCCGGTGCAGATCGCTGCTGTGATTGCTGCGAGGTTAAAGCCGTGGGAGCCGAACGGCGCCATCAGGACCGAGCCGATCGCGGTGACCGAAATGATCGAGCGCGCGGGGGTGTTGTAACCCGAGGTGCGCAACACCGCCATGCCCGGCACGTACTGGCCGGTCAGGGTCACCAGCGCCAATGGCAGGCCAATGTTGATGATCGCGTGCCAGCTCCACTCGGGGGCGATGAAGACCGGATGGGCCACGGCGATGGTGATCGAGCTGCCGTTGAGTTCACCGAACGAGGCCGCCACTGCACAGCCGACAATCAGTACCGAGAGAATCGCGTAGCGCGGCGAAAAGCGTTTGAAGATCAGGTAGGCCGCGATCATCGACAGCACCAGTTCCGGTTGCAGCTTGATCGAAGTGAACAGCTCGGCGCCGAAGCGGAACAGAATGCCCGCGAGCATGGCGGCGGCGATGGCTTTGGGCAGGCGTTTCATCAGTTTGTCGAACGCCCCGGACAAACCGACCACGGCAATGATCACCGACGCCACGACATAGGCGCCGATGGCCTGCGGCAGGGTGACGGTGGGCAACATCGTCACCAGCAACGCCGCACCCGGCGTCGACCACGCGGTGATCACCGGAACTCGCAGGCGCCAGCTCAGGAACAGGCCGGTAATACCACTGCCGATGGAAATGGCCCAGATCCACGAAGACACCAAGTCGTTGGGCAGGTGCGCCTCCTTGGCTGCCTGAAACACAATGATCAAAGGGCCGGCGTAGGAAATGATCACGGCAATAAAGCCCGCGATGACGGCTGACAGAGATAGATCCTTTCTGAGTGTGTCCATGATGTCTCGACTTGGCACGACAGAGTCGCGCAGTGAACAGGGAGGATTGAGTCGATTGCTTCGATTCTATATGAGTGTATTTGAAAGAATTGAGTTGATTCAATAGGTGACAGAGTTGTTACGAGATGTTTTTTTGCTATCAATGGCTGATTTTTCTCTATTTACTGCTTAAATATATGATTTACAAGCGAATTAGCCGTGTGAAAAATATCTTTTTTGAGCATTGGATATCGACTCAATCACAGGCTCAATCGAATCAATTTATCGATTGAGTCGATTTATCAGCTGCTTAACCTCCATGTGATATGCTCGGATATTCATCATTTCTACGATGGGCAGTGATCATTCATGTGGGTTCCCCAGCTAAGCGAGTTCAACCAGCCGATGTATTTGTCGATTGCCGATGCGTTGGCGCGCGATATCAGCAACGGCGTGTTGAATGAAGGCGATCGCTTGCCGACCCTGCGGGAGCTGGCCACTACCCTGAATGTCACGCCGGGCACCATCAGCCGGGCCTATAGCGAAGCCCATCGACGTCGCCTGGTGCAGGGGGAAGTGGGCCGCGGTACTTATGTGCTCAACCAGAAGCAGCTGGAACTGCCGGCGAGCAACAGCGCCGCACCGCTCAATCTGGGGCAATCCGAGTTACTCGATCTGTCGATCATCAAGCCCTATAGCGAAACCCTGGAGTACTGGTTGCGCGACGCCCTTGTGGGGATGGCCAAAAGCACCGATTTCGCCCGAGCCCTGGATTACGCGCCGGACGGCGGTCACCCGGCGCATCGCGAGGCGGGCGCGCAGTGGTTGCGCCATTCGTTGCCCGATGCGCAATGGCAGCAAGTGGTGATCACCGCCGGGGCCCAGCATGGCTTGATGGTCGCGATGAGCGCCCTGACCAACGCCGGTGACCTGGTGCTCTGCGAAGCGCTTTGCTACCCCGGTATCATTTCCCTGGCCCACGGCCTTGAGCGCCGCCTGCGTGGCGTACCGATGGACGACGAAGGGATCATTCCCGAAGCGTTGCGCGAACTGTGCGAGCGAGAGAAACCAGCGATGCTGGTTTGCGTGGCGACCTGCCAGAATCCGACGGCGGCGATCATGTCGCAAAAGCGTCGGGCCCAAATCGCGGCACTGGCCGAAGAATTCGACTTCATCATCCTCGACGACGACATCTATGGCTTCCTCGCCACCGATCCGTCAATCAAGCCGCTGTCGGCATTTGCGCCGGACCGTTCGGTGTACCTGACCAGCCTGTCGAAATCGATCATGCCGGCGCTGCGCGTCGGTTATATCCATAGCCCGCCGAAACTGCTGTCACGCCTGACCTCGATGGTGCGCAGCAGCGTCTGGATGCCGTCGCCGTTGACCGCACAACTGGCCAGCAATGTGATTACCGAAGGCCTGGACAAAAAACTGATCCGCATCCAGCGCAACGAAGCCGCCGGGCGACAAGCGATTGCCCGGGAAATCTTTGCCAATTTCGAACTCAAGACCCAGCCCTATTCGTACCACATCTGGTTGACGCTGCCCGAGCCGTGGACCAGCGACGAGTTCACCATGCTCGCCCGGGCCAACGGTGTGCTGGTACTCAGTGGCACCCAGTTCCAGGCTGAACGCTCCGGGATTTCCCGTTGTGTACGGCTGGTATTGATGTCGCCCACGAGCCAGGACGAATTGCGCTTCGCCCTGACCAAACTGGCCAGCCTGATCGAGTCCGACCCGCGACGGTACTACTGAGTCGCCGCAGGCTGGCATATTCGAAAGACCCACATCACCCGCGTGCTCCGCATGACGGTTGTGACGGTTACGGGCTGACTGGCAATCAAACGGACAAGGCATTCAACACATTTAAAAAAAGGAATTTAAGAATGTTCATTGGACGACTCGCCAGATTGACCGGCTGCACACCAAAAGCCATTCGACTGTATGAACAGATGGGCTTGATAAACGAGCCGGAACGCGACGGTCGATACCGGACCTACAACGCTCACCATCTGGAAATCGTCCACCTCATTCGCAGGGCACAAATTGCCGGTTTCAAACTGGCAGAGATGAGCCCCCTGATCAGCGCCAAAAACGAGCTCAAAGGCGAGATGAACTCATTGTTCGGTCCTGCACCGACGTCAGTTCTTCATAAGGCTGGGTCGATCGCCTGCCCAGATAGACAAAAGCTGACATCAGCGCCTCTTCGGGCGGTCGCGGATTGAACCCCAATTCAGTCTTCGCCTTGACGATGCTGTACTCCTGCCGAACGTTATGGAACAGGCGCACCTGGCTGAGCAGTAACCTGGAAGGCTTGCCAGTCAGTTGCGCGGCCCGTTCCTGCATCCAGGCAATGCAGACCAATAGCCACTGCGGGGCTCGCGGTGGCTGGCGATAACCCGGTGAAAGCGCATTGACGGCCTTGACCAGATTGGCGAGCGACGATGAGCGCTCATTCGCAAGAATATAGCGCTGCCCTGCCCGGCCCTTTTCGGCGGCCAGAATCAACCCCTCCGCCACGTCGCGCACATCCACGAAATTGAAATGGAACCCTGGGTCCAGCGGGATCTGACGCTGCCTGACTGATTCCAGAAACCCCATGGTATCGGTCAGCCGGGTCGCGTTTGGCCCCACCATCGCCGAGGGCAGTACCGACACCATCCAGAGCCCCAGGTCGTTGGCGGTCCGCCAGGCCATTTGCTCGGAGAGAATCTTGGATTTGTAGTAGGCATTTTCGGCCTCGTCATTCCAATGCGCTTCATCCAGAGCACTGCCGTCATGACCAACCGCGGCGACGGAACCGACATGGACGACACGCTTGACGCCCGCCCGTGCAGCGGCCTCCAACACACTACGTGCCCCCCGCACATTGGGCTCGACAATCTCGGTTTCCGGGCTTTTGGCCCAATGCCTGAAAACTGCCGCCACTTGAAACAGCACGTCGACACCGTCCAACGCCTTGAGCATTGCAGGCCCGTCCAGCAATTCGGCATAGACCAGCTCGCAATCAAGCCCCGCGAAGGGCGCCGTGTTACCGACGTCACGCACTCCGGCTCGGACTCTGTAGCCCTGACTGAGCAATGCTCTGACCAAGGTATTGCCCAAATGCCCATTGGCGCCCGTGACCAGACATAACTTGCTCACTGAAACTCCTTCTTCTGGAAGAGAACCATTCTGTTCAGGATCTAGAAAATCATAAAGTCTGTCCCCCAGGACAGAGTCAAGCGTGTCCTGGCACGTTAGTTCGAGTTATCAGAAAAACACGTCAATGAAATATTTAGACACATCCGCCCGACACAACATTCAACAGACTTAACACCCACAGGTGCAGGGTCTTTTTTGACTGCCCCCCTCCCGCACTCAAGCCCCTCACCTTCTCGCCGATACTGCGACTGCATACTTTGCTCAACATATTTTATGGAAGAAGGTAATGATCAGAAGTTCTTGGCTACTTGCTGTCCTCTGCTGCAGCGCCTCGTCTATAGCCCTGGCCAATGCTTCAAATGAGAAGGGGATTCACTGCGCGGCTTACTACGAAATACTGTCAGTAGCTGGTGACCAACCAGATATCAGTCGCAAACAGTCCTCACGAGCCTTTTACGCATTTCTAAAGCATGCCGGAGATACTCCTGAGGTCCAGGAACGCATTGCGCAGAAAATGGTGGATCTTGGCAAAGAAATGCCTGGGAAAATGACCTCCGAAAATGTTGCAAACTTCAGAGATAAGTATGATGCCCAGTGCCAAGCCTTACTGAAACCCGTTTGGTGCGAAGCCTATAAAGACCCGGGAGCTTGTGCTGAGTGACGCCTTTTCGGCGGATTCACACTTTAGCTATTGTCTATTGAAGCTCTACTCTCACATAGCCCGGCCTCGTATCGGGCTTTTTCATTTGGCCTCCCCGCTGCAGAGTTGCAGGCTGTCATCAGTAAATGCCGCGACGATATCGCCTCACCTTATCTGGCAAACCGCAAACCTGATCGCCTGAAACACAAACAGAAACAGGCACAGACCAAGGACCTCTGGACGAAGGCTGAAGAAAGATATTTGACCCGGGCGTTCAAAGACGCTCGGGAAGCGACGGAATGCGACAAGTAATGGAAGGAAGAGGAGATGCCGGGCTTCCACGAAGTGCGAGCGCTGTCGCTGTACCTGTACAAGAAAGCCGGAAAGGACGGGTAGAAAATCGCGAGACATGCGAGCGAAGGAATGACCAAGAACTACCAGCGGGACCACGCGGAAATCGTCTAGCCAGAGGCAATTCCCGACCTGAACATCAGCGAAATCACCGGCTAGTTTTGCGCGGGTTTTTCGCCAGCCTGAAACGAGAAAGGGGACCAAGCACCTAAGCACTTGATCCCCTTACGAAATATGGTCGGGACGGAGTGATTCGAACACTCGACCCCTAGCACCCCATGCTAGTGCGCTACCGGACTGCGCTACGCCCCGACTAGGCGTGAAACCTGTCCCTCATCTCGAGGAACGCTTAAGAATATATCGCAAGCTTTTGAAAACTGGAAGTATTTAAAAGCAGGAATTTATTTCTTGAGCACCACCAGAACATCTTCGAGCTCGGCGATCATCTGGCGGATCATTTGTTTGTATTGGGTGGTGTCGTCTTTGGCTTCATCGCCGGACAAACGCAGACGCGCTCCGCCGATGGTGAACCCCTGATCATAAAGAAGCGCGCGGATCTGCCGGATCATCAGCACGTCCTGGCGCTGATAATACCGGCGGTTTCCGCGGCGTTTGACAGGGTTGAGCTGAGGAAACTCCTGCTCCCAGTAGCGCAGCACGTGTGGTTTGACCGCACACAGCTCGCTGACTTCACCAATGGTGAAGTAGCGTTTGCCCGGGATGACGGGGAGCTCGTCGTTATGACTTGGTTCCAGCATAAGCCTCAACTCGGGCCTTCAACTTCTGCCCTGGACGAAAGGTGACCACACGGCGAGCCGTGATCGGGATTTCTTCCCCCGTTTTCGGATTGCGGCCAGGCCGCTGGCGTTTGTCCCGAAGGTCGAAATTGCCGAATCCGGACAATTTGACTTGTTCGTTGTCTTCGAGCGCGTGCCTGATTTCTTCAAAAAACAGTTCGACCAATTCCTTGGCCTCCCGTTTGTTCAGGCCCAGCTCTTCATACAGACGTTCCGCCATCTCAGCTTTCGTCAGAGCCCCCATACGTCACTTCCTTAACGTGGCGTTCAACCTTTGTTCGAGCGAGGTGAGGATGTTTTGCGTTGCGGTATTCACCTCATCGTCATTAAGAGTGCGCGATGGATGCTGCCAGGTCAAGCCGACTGCGAGGCTTTTTCTATCAGGATCAATACCTTTACCCTGATACACGTCAAATAGCCTGAGGTCTGTCAGCCATTCGCCTGCATTTTCACGGATTACATCCAGCACAGCCGTGGCTGCGACGTCTTTGTGTGCAATCAGTGCAAGGTCACGACGCACTTCAGGAAAGCGCGATAACTCGTGGAATTCAGGCATCTTGCCCAGCGCCACTTCCGCCAGAACCAGCTCGAAGACGAAGACCGGACGGTCGAGACCGAGGTTTTTCGACAATTCAGGATGGATAGCGCCAATGAAGCCGACCAGACGACCTTCACGCTCGATGCGCGCGGTTTGACCCGGGTGCAACGCCGGGTGCTTGCCCGGTACGAAAGTGAAGGAATCCAGCGCACCGGCAAAACCCAGAACTGCTTCGACATCGGCCTTGACGTCGAAGAAGTCGACGGTATCGCGACCCTGCGCCCAGCCTTCCGGCAGGCGGCTACCGCAGACAACACCCGCCAACATCGGCTCTTGCTTCAGGCCTTCGAGCTGGCCAACGAAACGCAGGCCGCTTTCGAACAGACGCACGCGATCCTGCTGGCGGTTCAGGTTGTGCTGAAGCGCCTTGACCAGACCCGGCCACAGGGACGAACGCATGGCCGCCATGTCGTTGGAAATCGGGTTGGCGAGCAGCAATGGCTCCACCCCTGGATTAAACAGCTCGAACTGTTTCGGATCGATGAAGCTGTAGGTAATTGCTTCCTGATATCCACGGGCAACCAGCAGGCGGCGCAGTTCAGGCAGATCGCTGCGCGCTTCGGCCTTGGCTTGTGGCGCCAGACGGGCTTGCGGGTAGCGAACCGGCAGACGATTGTAACCGTACAGACGGGCCAGCTCTTCGATCAGGTCGACTTCCAGGCTGATATCAAAACGGAAGCTTGGCACTTCAACGCGCCACTGCCCTGCCCCATCGGCAGTAATGGTCAGGCCCAAAGCACCGAGCAGACGCTCGACTTCGGTCGAATCCATTTCCATGCCCAGCATCTGGGTGATGCGTTGGGCGCGCAGGGTGATCGGCGCGATCGACGGTAAGTGTTGTTCGCTGACGGTTTCGACAATCGGGCCCGCTTCGCCACCGGTGATTTCCAGCAGCAGGCCAGTGGCGCGCTCCATGGCTTCACGGGCCAGCTTCCAGTCCACGCCACGCTCGTAGCGATGCGAGGCGTCGGTGTGCAGGCCATAGGAACGAGCCTTGCCAGCGACGGCGATCTGGTCGAAGAACGCGCTTTCCAGGAATACATCGCGCGTGGTCGCGGACACACCGCTGTGCTCGCCCCCCATGACACCGGCAATCGCCAGAGCGCGGGAATGGTCGGCAATCACCAGCGTATCGCTACGCAGGCTGACTTCCTGACCGTCGAGCAATACCAGCTTCTCGCCTTCTTCGGCCATGCGCACACGGATGCCACCGTTGATTTCGGCGAGATCGAAAGCGTGCAGCGGCTGACCCAGTTCCAGCATCACGTAGTTGGTGATGTCGACGGCGGCGTCGATGCTGCGCACTTCGGCGCGACGCAGGCGCTCAACCATCCACAGCGGCGTAGGCCGGGACAGGTCGACGTTACGAATCACACGACCCAGGTAACGCGGGCACGCGGCGGGCGCCAGCACTTCTACCGAGCGCACTTCGTCGTGCGCGGCAGGAACCGGAGCCACCACCGGACGGACTACCGGCGCTGCGTACAGTGCACCGACTTCACGCGCCAGACCCGCCAGGGACAGGCAGTCACCACGGTTCGGGGTCAGATCGACCTCGATGCTGGCGTCTTCCAGATCCAGGTAAACACGGAAATCCTCACCCACCGGCGCATCGGCCGGCAGTTCCATCAGACCGTCATTGCCTTCACCAACCTGCAGCTCGGTTTGCGAGCACAGCATGCCGTTGGATTCAACGCCACGCAGCTTGGCCTTCTTGATCTTGAAGTCGTCTGGCAGCTCGGCGCCGATCATGGCGAAAGGAATCTTCAGGCCCGGGCGCACGTTTGGCGCACCGCAAACAACCTGGAAGGTTTCCGAACCGTTGCTGACCTGGCACACGCGCAGCTTGTCGGCGTCCGGGTGCTGCTCGGTGCTCAACACCTCGCCAACGACCACGCCGCTGAAAACACCGGCGGCCGGCGTAACGCTATCGACCTCAAGACCGGCCATCGACAGACGAGCAACCAGCTCGTCGCGACTTACCTGCGGGCTAACCCAGCCACGCAGCCATTGTTCACTGAATTTCATCCTGCTCTCCTAAGAATTCGTTACGACTAGCGAAATTGCGCAAGGAACCGCAAGTCGTTGTCGAAGAACAGACGCAAGTCGTTCACGCCGTAACGCAGCATGGCCAGACGCTCAACGCCCATGCCGAAGGCAAAGCCCGAGAACTCTTCCGGGTCGATACCGGACATGCGCAGCACGTTCGGGTGAACCATGCCGCAGCCCATCACTTCCAGCCAGCCAGTCTGCTTGCAGACGCGGCAGCCTTTACCGCTGCACATCACGCATTCCATGTCGACTTCAGCGGATGGCTCGGTGAACGGGAAGTACGAAGGACGGAAACGCACGGCCAGTTCTTTTTCGAAGAACACCCGCAGGAACTCTTCGATGGTGCCTTTGAGGTCGGCGAAATTGATGTCGCGATCGACCAGCAGGCCTTCGACCTGGTGGAACATCGGCGAGTGGGTGATATCGGAGTCGCTACGGTATACGCGGCCTGGGCAGACGATGCGGATCGGCGGCTGTTTCGACTCCATGGTGCGGACCTGTACCGGCGAGGTATGGGTGCGCAACAACATGTTCGCATTGAAATAGAAGGTGTCATGCATCGACCGGGCCGGGTGATGGCCTGGGATGTTGAGCGCTTCGAAGTTGTGATAATCGTCTTCGACCTCAGGGCCTTCGGCGATGCCGTAGCCAATACGGGTGAAGAACTGTTCGACGCGTTCCAGAGTGCGGGTGACCGGATGCAGACCACCGGAGGTCTGACCGCGGCCAGGCAGGGTCACGTCAATGGACTCGGCAGAGAGTTTGGCAGCCAGGTCGGCTTCTTCAAACAATGCCTTGCGCGCATTAAGGACCTCTGTGACACGTTCCTTGGCAACGTTGATCAGAGCACCGACCTGCGGACGCTCCTCTGCCGGCAAATTCCCCAGGGTCTTCATCACCTGAGTCAATTCACCCTTCTTGCCAAGGTAGTGAACCCGGATTTGCTCCAGGGCATTGATATCTTCAGCGCTTTGCACAGCCTCTAGAGCTTGAGAGACGAGCGCATCCAGGTTTTCCATGTACAGACTCCAGATACAAAATAGGGGAAGAGCTTGAAGGCTCTTCCCCTATTTATGACGTTTAACACCTGACCCCACAGATGCGAGGCCGGGTGACTGTCGGGGGTACTTAAGCCAAGGTGGCTTTAGCTTTCTCGACAATCGCAGCAAACGCCGCTTTTTCGTTCACTGCCAGATCAGCCAGAACCTTACGGTCGATCTCGATGGACGCTTTTTTCAGGCCGGCGATGAAACGGCTGTAGGACAGACCGTTGATACGAGCACCAGCGTTGATACGAGCGATCCACAGAGCGCGGAACTGACGTTTTTTCTGACGACGGTCACGGTAGGCGTATTGGCCTGCCTTGATTACCGCTTGCTTGGCAACACGGAATACGCGCGAGCGAGCGCCGTAGTAGCCTTTAGCAAGTTTCAGAATTTTTTTGTGACGTTTACGGGCAATGACGCCACGCTTTACACGAGCCATGAGTTACTTCCTCTATTCTTGACTAAAATTAACGAAGGCGCAGCATGCGCTCGACTTTTGCCACGTCAGACGGATGCAGCAAGCTGCTACCGCGCAGTTGACGCTTACGCTTGGTCGACATTTTGGTCAGGATGTGGCTCTTGAAAGCGTGCTTGTGCTTGATACCGTTAGCAGTTTTCAGAAACCGCTTAGCAGCACCACTTTTGGTCTTCATTTTTGGCATGTTCGGATACTCCGCATTCAGTTGATAAACATAATCAGAAGGCCTGCCGTGCCCTGTTGATTACTTCTTCTTTTTCGGGGCGATGACCATGATCAGCTGGCGTCCTTCCATCTTAGGATGCTGTTCGACCGAACCGTACTCGAGCAAGTCACCTTCAACTCGCTTGAGGAGTTCCATCCCCAGCTCCTGGTGGGCCATCTCACGGCCGCGGAATCGCAAGGATACCTTGGCCCTGTCCCCGTCACTCAGGAAACGTACCAGGTTGCGCAGTTTTACCTGGTAATCCCCTTCCTCCGTCCCTGGACGAAACTTGATTTCTTTAACCTGAATCTGCTTCTGGTTTTTCTTGGCCGCAGCAATCTGCTTCTTCTTTTCGAAGATCGATTTGCCGTAGTCCATCAGTTTGCAAACAGGTGGTACTGCATCGGCGGAAATCTCCACCAGATCCAGCTTGGCCTCTTCAGCCTTAAGAAGCGCGTCTTCGATTGACACAATCCCGAGCTGTTCACCTTCAGCCCCAATTAACCGAACCTCGCGTGCCGAGATATTCTCGTTGATCGGGGCTTTCGGTGCAGTTCGTTTATCTTGTCTCATTTCACGCTTAATAATAATTACTCCGAATCTTGGCGACCACGCCGGGAAACCGCTTGGGCGAGGAACTCAGCGAACTGGGCGACGGGCATCGAGCCCAGGTCAGCACCTTCACGAGTACGCACAGCGACAGTCTGCATCTCGACTTCCCGATCTCCGATAACCAAGAGATAAGGAACCTTGAGCAAAGTATGCTCGCGGATTTTAAAGCCGATCTTTTCATTTCTCAAGTCGGACTTGGCACGAAACCCGCTTTCGTTGAGAGTTTTTTCGACTTCGGCGGCAAAATCTGCCTGTTTATCAGTGATGTTCATCACCACTGCCTGGGTCGGAGCCAGCCACGCCGGGAATGCGCCCTCGTAGTTCTCGATCAGAATTCCGACGAAACGCTCGAAAGACCCCAGGATCGCCCGGTGCAGCATGACCGGGTGCTTGCGGCTGTTATCTTCGGAGACGTATTCGGCTCCCAGACGGACAGGCAGGTTAAAATCGAGCTGCAGGGTACCACACTGCCAGACGCGACCGAGGCAATCTTTCAGCGAGAACTCGATCTTCGGACCGTAGAACGCACCCTCGCCCGGCTGCAGATCGTACGGCAGGCCCGCGCTATCAAGGGCTGCAGCCAATGCCGCTTCGGCGCGATCCCAAAGCTCATCGGAACCGACGCGTTTTTCCGGACGAGTGGACAGTTTCATTTCGACTTCTTTAAAGCCGAAGTCGGCGTAGACGTCCATGGTCAGCTTGATGAACGCAGCGGACTCGGCCTGCATCTGCTCTTCTGTGCAGAAGATGTGGGCGTCGTCTTGAGTGAATGCACGCACGCGCATGATGCCGTGCAAGGCACCCGATGGCTCGTTACGGTGGCAGGCACCGAACTCGGCCAGGCGCATCGGCAACTCGCGGTAGCTTTTCAGGCCCTGGTTGAACACCTGCACGTGGCAAGGGCAGTTCATTGGCTTGATCGCGTAGTCGCGGTTTTCCGACTGCGTGGTGAACATGTTGTCGGCGTAGTTGGCCCAGTGCCCGGATTTCTCCCACAGGCTGCGGTCAACGACTTGCGGCGTCTTGATCTCGAGATAGCCGTTGTCGCGCTGAACCTTGCGCATGTACTGTTCGAGAACCTGGTACAAAGTCCAGCCATTGGGGTGCCAGAACACCATGCCCGGCGACTCTTCCTGGGTGTGGAACAGGCCCAGGCGCTTGCCGATCTTGCGGTGATCGCGTTTTTCGGCTTCTTCAATGCGCTGGATGTAAGCCGCCAGTTGCTTCTTGTCCGCCCAAGCGGTGCCGTAGACGCGTTGCAATTGCTCGTTCTTGGCATCGCCGCGCCAGTAGGCGCCGGACAGTTTGGTCAGCTTGAAGGATTTCAGGAAGCGAGTGTTCGGCACGTGCGGACCGCGGCACATGTCGACGTATTCTTCGTGATAGTACAGACCCATGGCCTGCTCGTTCGGCATGTCCTCGACCAGGCGCAACTTGTAGTCTTCGCCACGGGCCTGGAACACTTCGATCACTTCGGCGCGCGGAGTGACTTTCTTGATCACGTCGTAATCTTTCTCGATCAGCTGCTGCATGCGCTGTTCGATGGCCGCCAGGTCGTCCGGGGTGAAAGGACGTTCGAAGGCAATGTCGTAATAGAAACCTTCGTCGATGACCGGACCGATGACCATTTTGGCGGTCGGGTACAACTGCTTGACCGCGTGGCCAACCAGGTGGGCGCAAGAGTGGCGAATGATCTCCAGCCCCTCTTCATCCTTTGGCGTGATGATTTGCAGCGACGCGTCGCTGTCGATGATGTCGCTGGCGTCGACCAGCTTGCCATTGACCTTGCCGGCGACGGTGGCCTTGGCCAGGCCTGCACCGATGGATGCGGCGACCTCGGCTACGGAAACCGGGTGATCGAATGAACGTTGACTGCCGTCGGGAAGAGTAATAGTTGGCATGGCGCCTCCTCTCCTAGTGGTGACCCCTACCAAAGGTCACGTGGGTTGGGATGAGCCAGTACAAGATCCGGTCCAGGCCATTCAATGACGAACGCCTGCCTTACAGCGGCAGGAGCCTTGCGGCCAACCGGAAAACCGAACCAGAGTGACTGGGATTCAAATCAGGGTTAATCGCGCATCTGCCGCTACCGGGACTGAAGGTCCGTCGGAGCCTGCAAACGCCCGAGCGAGGCATGCTAGCACAGATGAACGGTTATCGACTTGCACGCATTCAGACCGTGAAGATTTACTCACTCTTATGACGCAGAGTGAACTTGAGATGTACGAGTCGCCTCAAATTGACTGAGAATCGCCACAGATACCGATCCCAAGGAGTTCATGTCATGCGCCTTACCCGTCTTTTTGCCGTTGCCGCCCCACTTGCCCTGCTGTTGCCGCTGAGCGCCCACGCCGCTTGGCCAGCAGGCGTGAAAGCGCAGTACATGGGCGACTGCACAAAAGCCGCAAGCCAAAGCATTAATCCGGCCGAAGCAAAGAAACACTGCGCATGCGGCGCCGACGTGCTGGAAAAGAAATTCACCACACAAGAGATCGCGCAACTGATGGACAAAAACAACCCGCCAAGCGCTGATCTGGGCCAGCGCGCCCTGAAAGAAATTTCGGTGTGCAGAGTCCAGAAATAGAGCTTTGCAGGACGTTTTTGAGGAGTCCAGGGGGCCAATACAGCCAAATATCGGCTGATTTGCATAATTTACGCAGCTTTTACGGGTTTTTTTACTCCCCTATTTTGTAGCGCAAACCCCCTGAAACCGGGGCTCTCAGCCATTCACGACAGTGAAAGACGTGCAATATGAAAGCAAACAACACGTCTGGGGGGGTCCCAAAGCGAACATTTCGACTATGATACTCGGGTGTGCCCAGTTGGCCTGAGCAGCACAGTACTACTGAAAATATATGTTTCTTGGAGATACACCATGTCTAATCGCCAAACCGGCACCGTTAAATGGTTCAACGATGAAAAAGGCTTCGGCTTCATCACTCCTCAAGGTGGCGGTGACGACCTGTTCGTACACTTCAAAGCTATCGAAAGCGACGGTTTCAAAAGCCTGAAAGAAGGCCAGACCGTTTCCTTCGTGGCTGAGAAAGGCCAAAAGGGTATGCAAGCTGCTCAAGTTCGCCCAGAGTAATTTCCAGGCGCACTAAAAAAACCCCGTCCATGTGACGGGGTTTTTTATGGGTGAAACAAAAGCCGAAGGATCAGCCGCAGTTGACGCGGGTGACCACCCTGTTGGCATCGGTGTTCAGGTTCAGGCGATCGGAACGGTACTCCAGCGTCACCATGTCGGTTGGCAGCAGGAACCGTGCGTTTTGTGCCCCTGCGCGGGTACGCG
Source organism: Pseudomonas sp. WT-JTC (assembly GCF_056711565.1). Taxonomy (NCBI): domain Bacteria; kingdom Pseudomonadati; phylum Pseudomonadota; class Gammaproteobacteria; order Pseudomonadales; family Pseudomonadaceae; genus Pseudomonas; species Pseudomonas sp. WT-JTC. The sequence goes on along the minus strand of NZ_CM160042.1, from coordinate 2,299,614 downwards.
CCTGCTCAAGCAACTGCGGCGATGCCTGCTTGCCGATGGTGAACTCGGCAGCCTTCGCTTCACAACGGCTGTGACCCGTGTCAGTCGTCGCAACATCAGTTGTTGCCGACTCCGTAGAGGCGGTACTGCAACCGGCCAGCGTGGCAACGGCCAACAAAGTACCCAATGACGCGAGCTTCCAAGGCATGAAGCCTCCTTTTTTCAAAGATTATGCTGAGATCGTGCGACCACCAGACTGGCGTTTGGTTTCACAGGCAGTGCCAGCACCCTGCCTGCAATCCGGACGAGCCGCGATTTTGCCTGAGCAGCGCCCTCCCCTTGATCACTGAATCGTGACTGAATATGAACGACGCTCAATAGACGTCGATATAGTCGTAAGGCGGATTGGGCCAGTTTGCTTTCAAGGCGTTGAAGATTTGCATGACCCAGACTTCATCGCTGGCCGCGACCCGCCCGACATAACCGGAGCCCTTGGCCCAGGTTTCGAGACGAAACAACAGCCCGTCGATATCGGTACCGCCCACGACGCCCGAGGAGATGTAGGCAATGCCTCCCTTGGTGACCCGCAACTGAGTGTGCTCATCGTCACTGGCGCTGGCCAGCAACTGACGCACAGCCTCAAGGGTCAGGCCATCTGGAGAGTTCAGATCGATCTGCACAGCGCATTCCTTGAATATTGATCAAAGACCAAGTGTCGCATAGCACTCCTTTCCTGCCTAAGTCGGCGTGTCAAAAGCCCCGCGAAATGGTTAACTCGGCACTCAGACTTCTCCCCGACTTCACGAGTGCCAACATGACCACCGTAAGCATCGACGCTGACATCAAGGCCAAGTGGCAGGACGGCCACAGCTCCTACAGTCCAAGCAGCACGGAAGAGCTTGCCATTATCGGTATCGACCTATTGGTCAGGGACCTTGGAACCGAAGCCGCCCAATCGTTCATCGAGCAGATTTTCGAGAAACACCGGTCGGCCCAGAAGGCCTGAGCTGTCAGCGGGCGGGAGTGAAACCCGCAAGCGGGCACCTGCGGGATATGCTGCCTATTTCAGGCGGGCCAGACGCTCGACCAGCAGGTCGAAAAAGCCCTGGGCATCGCCATTTTCAACCCAGAAGGCATTCCTTGGCGCTTTCAAGCCGTCATACCAGTCAACGATGGTTTGCCCGAAGGTCGGTCCTTCGCGGCTGTCGACCACCACGTTGACCGAGCGACCGCTGAACAATTGCGGCTTGAGCAGGTAAGCGACAACCGTGGCGTCATGCACCGGACCGCCCGGAATGCCGTAGTGCTCCATGTCGCCCTTGATGTATTCATTGAGAATGTCGCCCACCAATCGGCTGGCGTTGTTATTAAGCGCGGCAATCTGTTTCAGGCGCGCTTCGCTGGTGAGGATCTTGTGGGTCACGTCCAGCGGCAGGTAGGTCAGCTTCACGCCACTGTTGAGCACCACTTCGGCGGCGTGCGGATCGGCGAACAGGTTGAACTCGGCCACCGGCGTGATGTTGCCGCCATTGAAGTGCGCACCGCCCATGACCACCACTTCCTTGATGCCCTGGACAATTCCCGGCTCCTGGATCAGCGCCAGGGCCAGATTGGTCTGCGGCCCAAGCATGGCGATAGTGATGCTGTGGGGCCTGGCCGATTTAAGGGTCTCAATCAGATAAGTGATGGCGCTGCCCTTGGCCAGCTCCTGCCTGGGCTCATGCACGGCAATGCCCGACAACCCTTCCTTGCCATGAATGTCCTCGGCGTAGACGGGTGCACGCATCAGGGGCCTGGGTGCCCCCGCATAGACCGGCACCTCTTCGCGCCCCGCCCACTCCAGGGCCAATCGCGCATTGCGCGAGGTCTTGTCCAGGCGAACGTTGCCCGCAACGGTGGTCAATGCCCGAACATTCAGCTCGTCCGGCGATGCCAGGGCGAACAACAAGGCAACGACATCGTCGGCCCCTGGATCGGTGTCGATGATCAAGTCGATCTTTTGCGCCGCCTGGGCGTTCGTTGCGGTCATCAGGGACAAAAGCGGAAGACTCCGGAGCAGTGGGTGCAGTTTCCGAACATGGCGATACGTGGCGCACTCCTTGCGCCGGGAAAATCAAAACGCGGGCCGTCAGTCAAAATGTTACGCCAGCGACCAGCACAATGTTGCAGTACGGCTGGCACTCGCCGGTACGAACAATCGCTCTCGCTTGTCGGCTCAGGACCTTGAACTGTTCATGGGTGAGCACCTCGCGCCGACCCAGCGCACCTTCGCCGTCCAGCTCATCCAGTGCGACAAGGGTCGTCGGCTTTTTATCGAAGATTTCCTGAGCCAGCACATGGCTTTCAACCTGCATCTCACTGAGCACCACCTTCAAGGTGCTGACAAAATCCGGAATGCCATGGGTCAAGGCCAGGTCGATCAATTCAACGCCTGGAGGAACCGGCAGCCCTGCATCCCCGATGACGACCCTGTCGCCATGCCCCAATGAGGCGATCAGCCGCGACAGCGCAATGTTAAGCAGTGGGGTCTTTTTCATGGTGTTTTAAACGCCTGCACTTCGCTCAAGGCGGGAATCGAAGGTTGTGCACCGGCACGGGTGACCGACAGCGCTGCGGCCACCTGTCCGAAGCGGATCGCCTGCGCCTCGTCTTTACCCGCGGCCAGCGCCGCAGCAAAACCGCCCACGAACGTATCGCCCGCCGCGGTGGTATCGACAGCCTTTACGGCGGGCGCGGGGAAATGCTCGAAGCGTTGGCCATCGGCAAACAGCGAACCTTGCGCACCGAGAGTGATGATCACCTTGCCGGCGCCCAGGGCAATCAGCCGGGTTGCTGCGGCTTGCGCTGCCTCCAGGGAGTCGACCGCAAGACCGCTCAGGGCCGACGCTTCGCTCTCGTTGGGGATCAGGTAATCGATAGACGCGTACCAGTCCGATGGCAGCGGACGGCTGACCGGTGCCGGGTTGAGGATAACCGTCTTGCCCAGCTCGCGGCCGCGCTTGAGCGCATGGCCAACAGACGCATCGGGCACTTCCAGCTGACAGATGAGCACGTCCGCCGCCTGAATCACCGAATCAAAACGGCCAATGGCTTCAGCGGTCAATGCACCGTTGGCACCGGGGACGATCACGATGGAGTTCTGGCTGCTGTCGTCGACCACAATCAACGCCACGCCGCTGGAACCGTCAACGGTGCTGACTGCCTGGCAATCGATCTGCTCAGCCAACAGCGCACCGCGCAGCGCCTCACCATACGCGTCATTGCCCACGCACCCGATCATCGACACCTCGGCTCCCAGCCGCGCAGCAGCCACGGCCTGATTGGCGCCCTTGCCGCCGGAGACGGTGGCAAACGACTGACCAATCAATGTTTCACCGCCCTTGGGCAAGCGCGGCGCCCGGGTCACCAGGTCCATGTTCAAACTGCCTATTACCACTACTTTTGCTGGCATACATTGCTACTCATCGATTCTGTTTCGGCGGCGCTGTTGGGTCAGCGGCTTTCTGTTTTCAACGGCTCTCTGTTTCAACGGAATTGGGCAAACACGCCGGCCAGCGGCGCAGTCGATTCACGCATGACGATACTCGGCGTCACGATCCGCTGATCGGTCACCAGGTCCGGCGTGGCGATGCGCCGTAACAGCACTTCGGCGGCCATTTCGCCGAGTTGCAGGATCGATTGCCCGACCGTGGTCAACGACGGGTAGACATACCGACTCATCTGGATATCGTCGAAGCCGATCACCGACAACTCGCTTGGTACGCGGATATTGCGCTCGGCGGCGGCCCGCAGTACGCCGATGCCGATCATGTCGTTGGCGGCAAAAATGGCGCTAGGCGGATTGCTTTCCAGCAAAACCGCGGCAGCGCTGTAGCCGCCAGTGCTGGTGAAATCGCTTTCCAGCATGCGCCCGGGAGAGACTTCGACACCCGCCTCTCTCAAGGCCCGGCAATAACCCGCCAGACGCATCTGCGCCACACTGGTGTTTTCCGGCCCGCTGATCGTGGCGATATCCCGATGCCCCAACTCCAGCAGGTGCCTGGTCGCCAGGTACGCGCCGTATTCATGGTCGATGCGCACCAGGTCCGCATCGACACCGTCCAGTCCACGGTCGACGATCACCATGGGTGTGCGCACGCCTTTCAGGCCTTGCGCCAGGCCAATGTCACCGCCGGCCGAGGCGACAATCAGGCCGTCGATGCGTTTTTCCAGCAGCACACGCAGGTAGCTGCGCTGCTTGTCCGGATTGTCGTCGGAGTTGCACAGGATGACGCAGTAACCGTTTCGCTCGCAGTAATCCTCGATACCCCTGGCCAGTTCGGCGAAATACGGGTTGAGGTTGTTGGGGACCAACAGGCCGATGGTCGCCGTGGTTTTGGCCTTGAGTGAACGGGCCACGGCACTGGGAACGTAGTCGAGGGTCTTGATCGCCGCCTCGACCTTGATCCGCACCTCTTTACTGACCGGGCGGGTCTTGTTCACCACATGGGAAACCGTGGTGTAGGAAATGCCCGCCAGGGCTGCCACATCTTTGATAGTCGCCATGACTCAGGTCCGCCGGCTTGCGCGTTGACTGCGATAAGTGTCCAGCACAACCGCCACCACAATCACCGCGCCGGTAATGATGCGCTTGGTCGGCTCGGTTGCCCCGATCTGCGCCAGCCCCGCGGCCAGCACGGAAATGATCAGGACACCAAAAAACGTGCTGATCACCGAGCCGCGGCCGCCCATCAGGCTGGTCCCGCCGATCACCACGGCTGCAATCACTTGTAACTCAAGACCGGAGCCTGCGTTCGGGTCGGCGGCTTCCAGGCGAGAAATCTGGAACAACGCAGCAATACCGGCCAGCAACCCCATCAGGCTGAAGACCAGGATTTTATAGGGTTTTGGATTGATCCCCGCCAGCCGCACGGCCTCTTCGTTGGTACCGATACCGATCAGGTAGCGTCCGAACACCGTGCGAGTCAACACGGCCTGAGCAATGAAAATGATCAGCAACGCAATGATGAACGACGGCGAAATGCCGAAGGCGATCGGATTGGACAACCAGGCGAATGCATCGCCGATGTAGGCCGTGCGCGAGCCGGTCATCTGATACGCCAACCCGCGAGCCATTTCCAGCACGCCCAGGGACACGATGAATGACGGTATCCGCCACGCCACAGTGATCGAACCGGTGATGGTACCGGCGAGCGCCGCGATGGCCATGCCCAGCAGCGCCGCCGGCAGAACGCCCCAGCCCCAGCCAAGAATCGCCACGCTCACGGTCGAGGCCGCCAGCGCCAGCACCGAGCCTACCGACAGGTCGATGCCACCGATGATCAACACGAAGGTCATGCCGACCGCCAAGACCATCAGGTCCGGAATCTGGTTCGCCAGGGTGCTGAAAGTATCGTACGAGAGGAAATGACTGCTCAGCACCGAGAACAGCACGATCATCGCCAACAAGGCACCCGCCAGGCCCAGATAGGTGCCCAGGCCGTAGAAGCTGGCATTACGTTTGCCGGCGAAAGAAGCGGTATTCATGGAAGATCCCTAGGCGCGACTTCAAAGAGCTGCGCATCACGTTTTTGGTAGCCGGCGAAAGCCGCGGCAAGCAACTCATCCTGGGTCCAGCTATCGCGATCGAATGTATCGATCAGGCTTCCTGCCGACAGCACACCGATCCGGTCGCAGATCAGCATCAGCTCACGCAAGTCGCTGGAGACCACCACCAGCGCCTTGCCCTGGCGGGTCAACTCACCGAGCAGGTTGTAGATATCGAACTTGGCGCCGACGTCGATACCTCGGGTCGGCTCGTCGAACAGCAGCACCGAGCAGTCGCGTTCCAGCCAACGACCGATGACGACTTTCTGCTGATTGCCGCCGGACAGCTCGGACACCAACTGTGCCGGACCGGAGCTGCGAATGCGCATGGCGTCAATCTGACGCTGGGCCAGGGCGCGCTCCTTATCGTTGTCGACAAAGCCCGCGCCGGAGATGCCGGGCATGTTGCCCAAAGCGATATTGGCGCCGATTGACTGCGTCAACAAAAGGCCTTCGCCCTTGCGATCCTCTGTGATCAACGCGATGCCATGCCCGACCGCATCCACTGGCGAGCGAATGCTGACGACTTGCGCCGGCGCGCCCAGGGCGATCGTACCGCTGTCGGCGATATCGGCACCGAAGATCAGTCGCAGCAACTCGGTGCGACCCGCGCCGATCAAACCGGAAATGCCGAAAATCTCACCGGCACGGACTTCGAACGACACGTCGCGAACCTTGTCGGCACGGGACAGGCCCTTGACCGTCAACACCGGAGCGCCGATCTTGCGCACGCCCATATCGATGTGTTCGCCGAGCTCGCGCCCGACCATCAAGGTGACCAGTTGCTCGCTGTTGTAGTTGGCCATCGGTTCGACACAGACCAGGTTGCCATCGCGTAGCACGGCAATGCGCTGCGCGACCCGCGCCAACTCTTCGAGGCGATGGGAGATGTAGATGATCGATACGCCGCGAGCCTGCAGGCGGGTGATCTGCTCGAACAGCATTTCGACTTCGCGCGCAGTGAGCATCGCCGTCGGCTCATCGAGAATCAGCACCTGACAATCGCCAATCAGGTTGCGGGCGATCTCGACCATTTGCTGGTGGCCGATGCCCAGCTCACCGACCAGGGTGTCCGGGTCAATGGCGTCGAGTCCGACCTGAGCCATGGCCTCGATGGCAGCGTTGCGTAACTGCTTGCGACTGATCCAGCCGCCGTTGCTCGGCAGATTGTGGAGAAACAGGTTTTCCGCCACCGACAAGGTCGGCAGCAGGTTGAGTTCCTGCATGACCATGCGGATACCCAGCTCTTCAGCCTGAGCCCGGCTACCCGGGCGGTAGTCCTGCCCTTGAAACTGCATGTGACCGGTGGTCGGCGTGACCAGCCCGCCAATAATCTTCGAAAGCGTGCTTTTGCCTGCGCCGTTCTCGCCAGTCAACGCCAGCACTTCACCGCGCATGAGCGTCAGGTCAATGCCGGCCAGAACCGGTTGGGCGTAGGTCTTGCCGATACCGCTGACCGAGAGGACAGCGTTCGTAGCGCAAGCGGACATAAAAATTCTCCATGCGCCCGTCCGGCTGGACGAGCGCCGTTGCGTCGCCAGAAGCTTACTTGGTAACCAGCTCTACCGGTGTTTCGATCACGCCATTGGCGCCGCCGTCGACCTTGTCGCCCTTGAGAATTTTCAATGCCGTCTCGATGCCGAACACTGCTTGCCTGGCCGCAAACTGGTCTGCCGTGGCCAGCACACGACCATCCTTGAGCATTGGCTGGATGGCGTTGATGTTGTCGTAGCCGACCACTTGCACCTTGCCGGCCTTGCCCGCGGCGCGCACCGCAGACACCGCACCGACCGCCATGCTGTCGTTGCCGGCCAGCAGGGCCTTGGTTTGCGGGTATTCACTGAGAATCGACGCGGCCACCTTGTTACCTTTGTCGATCTCCCAGTCACCGGACTGCAGGGACACGACCTTGATCTGCGCCGCTTCCATCGCATCCTTGAAACCTGCGGTCCGCTGCTGGGCATTGGTGGTGGTGGACACGCCTTCGATGATGCCGACTTCGTCTCCGGCCTTCAGCTGTCTGGCCAGGTAATCGCCCACCAGTCGTGCACCCTTGCGATTGTCCGGGCCCACGAACGGAACGTTGATGTTTTTGCTTTTGACGACGGCGGGGTCCAGCTGGTTATCGATGTTGATCACGGTGATGCCGGCATCGATGGCTTTCTTGATCACCGGAACCATGGCTTTGGAGTCTGCTGGCGCGATGACCAGTGCATTGACCTTGGCCAGGATCATTTGCTCGACGATGCGCGTCTGGCCTGCGGTGTCGGTTTCATCCTTGATGCCGTTGGAGATGAGCTCGAATTCGCCGGAGTGATCCTTCTGGTAGGCCTTGGCGCCGTCCTCCATTGTCAGGAAGAACTCGTTGGCCAGGGATTTCATGACCAGTGCGACTTTCGGTTTTTCAGCAGTTTCGGCAAAAGCCGAAGAGACAGGCAGTGCAGCGGATGCGGCCGCCAGCATAGCGACAGCGAGAAGGCGTCCAGCGAATGGCAGCTTCATGGGTTCACTCCGATCTTATGATTATTGTGAGCAACGCGTGCGCTGGCGTAAGTTCCACGACCCACCGCGATGAATAGTCATCACTAGAGCCGCGCAAACGTTTGCGCGAACCGAACTATGCGAACCCTGCCGCTATTTGTCAACGACCTGAAAAATGCTTTCAGAGATGTTCTGCGAAAAAAACGGCATTCAGCTCATGCCGTGGTGTTGACCACCGATCCCGTGCCAGAACCCTTGGTCAGCTCTTTGATCAGGCTCGCACTCACTTGCAGGATGGCGCCGTTGGTGTCGGCAACCTGCCCCTGAATGGCGGCTACCGCGGTGGTCCTGGCTTCCGGAGTCGGATAGGACGCCGCCTGGGCCTGCGCCAGTTGCTGCTGTTGCTCACGCAATTGCTGTTGCAGCTCCTTCAGACGTTTAAGCAAGACCTTCACCGCAACGCTGGTGTTGTCGCTCGTTTGCGTTTCGGCCTGTGCGCCGGCACTCCCTCCCAACCCTATTGGGCCCGTTTTAACCCGGGCGCCGCCTTCCTTTGTCCCCTGCGCTTGAGCAGCCACATCCTCTGTCGCATCGCCCAAAGCACGAATGGTGGTCGCAGACTTTCCCCCGATGGTGATGCCCGCGGCATTTGGGAAGCCAATAGTTAACGACATGTGAACTCCTGCAGAAAAAGATCCCTTGAAGGAGCATCGACCGACGCACGCGTTTCTTTAGTCATTAACGACGTTTTGATGCGTTGAAATCTTAAACAGGACTGCCATCCGTTTCGGAGAGCCGAACGCAAAAGCCGAACATGTTCGGCAATCCGAACATCCAGCCTCGAAATCACATCGGACACAAACAGCAATACCATTACAAATCATTAAGTTACGCGTGTTTTTCGATTCAAAGTATTACTGGTACAGATCCTGCTCTTCTCCTCGTACCCCGACGCTCAGATTCGCCAGGGGCATATCTAGATGAACCTGCATCAGCACCGTCTCACAACTAGAAGAGAAAAATAATGACATCTGCACTCAAGACCTTTGTTCCGGGCGCCTTGGCCCTCCTGCTGCTTCTGCCCACTGCCCTTCAGGCCAAAGAAGCCGAAACCCGACAGAAACTGGCCAACGTGGTGATCCTGGCCACCGGCGGCACCATTGCCGGCGCTGGCGCCAGCGCCGCCAACAGCGCGACCTACCAGGCGGCGAAAGTCGGCATTGAACAGTTGATCGCCGGCGTTCCTGAACTGAGCCAATTGGCTAACGTTCGCGGCGAACAGGTCATGCAAATCGCCTCCGAAAGCATCACCAACGAAAATCTGCTGCAACTGGGTCGCCGCGTAGCCGAACTGGCCGACAGCAAAGACGTTGATGGCATCGTGATCACCCACGGCACCGACACCCTGGAAGAAACCGCATACTTCCTGAACCTGGTGGAAAAAACCGACAAGCCGATCATTGTCGTGGGCTCCATGCGCCCGGGCACCGCGATGTCCGCCGATGGCATGCTGAACCTGTATAACGCGGTGGCCGTGGCCGGCAGCAAAGATGCACGGGGCAAAGGCGTGCTGGTGACCATGAACGATGAAATCCAGTCGGGTCGCGACGTCAGCAAAATGATCAACATCAAGACCGAAGCGTTCAAAAGTGCCTGGGGTCCGCTGGGCATGGTGGTAGAAGGCAAATCCTACTGGTACCGCCTGCCGGCCAAGCGTCACACCATGGATTCCGAATTCGACATCAAGACCATCAAGAGTCTGCCTGACGTCGAGATCGCCTATTCCTATGGCAACGTCAGCGACACCGCCTACAAGGCCCTGGCTCAGTCCGGCGCCAAAGCCATCATCCACGCCGGCACCGGCAATGGCTCGGTATCGTCGCGAGTGGTCCCCGCCCTGCAAGCCCTGCGCAAGGATGGCGTGCAGATCATTCGCTCCTCCCACGTCAACGCCGGCGGTTTTGTATTGCGCAACGCCGAACAGCCTGACGACAAATACGACTGGGTCGTGGCCAACGACCTGAATCCGCAAAAAGCCCGGGTCCTGGCGATGGTCGCGTTGACCAAAACCAATGACAGCAAAGAGCTGCAACGGATGTTCTGGGAATACTGATTCACCCTCGCCCGACCGGATCCGGTCGGGCACCACGTGCGCCATTCGCCAACCCTGGCGAGTGGCTGCCACTGGATCTGACAAAAAACTCCCTTCGCCTTACGCCAAATGCAACAAACCGTTGTCAGAGGATTTTCTCGATTTTTAAGCAGTTGCGAAATGGCCTACAGTTAAATACTGTATGCACGTACAGCTTAATAAGGAAAACTCCGTGGACACCACCTCTACCTCTCCTGACACCTATGTACGCATGGGCCTGCGCGTTCAGAAAATCATCAACTCTCCCACCGCACAAAAGGCCAGGGCAGCGCTGATCTTCCGCCTTCCTGATGAGCCGGTGGATGAATGGGAACGCTTGCTGGAAGAAATCGACGAGAACGACAACGTCACCCTCGCCTATCGCGACGATGGCGGCGTGCAGATTTTCTGGGTTGTGCCGAAGGAAGATTGAGTCGATGAGTGTCCGCTGGCTTGCTGTGTTGTTTCTGTTTTTTGCCATGGGCGCGCAAGCCGATGCTCCGCGCACGTTCACCGAAGCGAAAAAGGTCGCATGGAAGCTCTACGCCCCCCAATCCACCGAGTTTTACTGTGGCTGCAAGTACACCGGCAACCGGGTAAACCTGGCCGCCTGCGGTTATGTGCCACGTAAAAATGCCAAACGCGCATCCCGCATCGAATGGGAGCATATCGTTCCGGCCTGGCAAATCGGTCATCAACGCCAGTGCTGGCAAGCGGGCGGCCGCAAGAACTGCACCCGCTACGACCCGGTTTACCAGAAGGCCGAGGCTGACTTGCACAACCTGGTGCCCAGCATTGGCGAGGTTTATCTACTAGCGTCCGTGTAACCCAGTTTTGTTGACAACTCATTGTGGCAAGCTAGTCTGAACCTGTGCTTGCTCAGAGGGTGCAGCGTATGCGTATCCAATTAGTTTCAGGGATTCGATGGGCTGGCGGCGTGTTGAATTCCTATGTACTACTTGCGGACGGCCCTCTTGAGAATGATTCAATCATAATAGAACCTTCATTGTATTTGCTGAAGGTAGCCAAAGAAAGTATTAGTTTAGAAACAGTTCGCGCTAAAGCAAACGATCTAAAAACATACTTCGAAGCATTAGAAGCAAAGAATTTAAGTTGGCGTGATATAACAGACAATTTAATGTCCGGCTACATAGAGTCTACGCTCCACCTTGAGTTAGGCCTGAAAAAAAATTCAATCGATCGTCACTGCAGTACTTTCAGTGGTTTTTACGACTTCGCGACCAACTATGGGCTGACCGAAAAAAACTTTGACTTTACCTACACATATAAAACAGCCGCAGGATCATTTGAGCAAGCACAAAACAAAAGAAAATATTATTATGAACTTCATAAAAAATACATCAACCCGCAAATTTTCGACATAATATTATCCAATGCCAATGAAACTGAGGGCTTCCTAAGAGATCGCGACGAACTTGTTTTACTTATTGGCTATCACTTAGGCCTTCGGAGTGCGGAAGTTACTGACCCAGAAAACCTAAGAATCCCAATAATAAAACAAGCAATTACCCAGGCTTCAGGTGCAAAAAAAATTAATATCTCTTTGGACATTATTGGAAAAGGCGGGCGGAAGCTTCGAACAGTTGATTTGAACCCAACGATTATCGAAAAAATTTCTAATTTCATCGAGGGCTCCCGTAATAAAATACCTGGCGAACTGCTGATCTGCTCAATCACTGGCGATCCGCTGTGTAAATCTCACGCTTCTCGTGTTTTCAACAAAGCAAAGAAAGTTTCGCTTCACACGTTAAAGCAAAAATTCAAGGAGATGTTAAATGATAGATCAATGCTATACACCATCTCCTTCCCATCAATTAAAAATTTGTGCTTCCATTGCTTGCGCCATACCTTTACAACAGACCTAGTTACCTTTTGCTACGAAAATGGAATTGACCCAAAAGTTTACATTCCGGGTCAACTAGGCCACGAAGACTACCGAGTTACTAAGCAGTACATTCTCTTTGAAGCAAATATTTACAACCGAGATATTCTTCGCGGAAAACTGAGCCAAAGCGAAGGTGATCAAAAATGAAGGATCCCGAACCGAAATCAAATACACGGCAACCAGCATCCCAAGCGCACGCCGCGCATATAGTCTATAAAAGCCCTGAAAACAAGGAAATAAAAAAAACCATAAAAATACCTCACTCTTTCAAAGGCATGCTGTTACTTCAAGTTATTATAAAATTCTTGCAGGCAAAATCAGCATCAAATGACCCAATGCTCTTTAAATACCCTACAGTAGCTCAAAATTTTATCGACTATATATGCGACAATTACGCCTCGCCTAAAGAGGTACCTTCGATAATACTAAAGCTGTATGCCAATCATTTATCCACCTCAAAAAAACTCGGTAGCACTAGGACGTTGTTTGGAACTCTTTGGTCAATGCTTGCCTGGGGTGATGAACAACCTTGGATGAGCAAAATTAGCTTATCAGAAAAAACACGCTATTTAGTAGTACTTGCAAACCGACCTACGATATCAAGAAATAGTGAACTTGACGGAACACGCCTTGCAATGTCAGAACTTTTGACATCACATAGTCATGATGACGGCATACTCTTATCATCGCTACAAAAATTCTGCTTAGGCTTCCTCAACGTATATCAGAGGCATCGACAAATCATATCTGACTACCCTGCAGTCAGGTATAGAACGACAAATTTAGACCAATCCGAGCATAAAGATATAGATTGGTACTTTCGCAATCCAAACATGCTCGATTACGACTCAATTTTTAATGCGATTGTAGCCAGTAAAGATTCATCTTTGATCGAGCGAGTTCTGATATCAAACAGTAAATATCGTGAGAGGTTAATAACCGCTTCTGAGCCGGACAATCTTGATGAGCTATATCGAAAACTGAAAACTTGCGTTAGATCTAATGGCGCAATAACACCTGCACACAATTTGAATGACACGAATCAATACGTAACCTTTGAGCAATTAGATTTTAGGAGTATCCTTGCAGCATCGGAAGCTGAAGAAATATGTCTACGCTGGTTACTAGCTACCGATCGCATTCAACTCAGCGGCCAAGAGAAACTCATTGTTGATGACATCGAAATAACGCCTACCCATGCAACCATTCATTTTTTAAAAAAACGTTCAGATACCGAAGATCGAATAAGCACTATGCATCGCCGAAAAAGCTGGCAATACAAGATGCTTTCCTACTACAAGGATCTTAAGTCAAACTTTGACAGGTATTACTCTAAAGATCCTGCAAACCAAGAAAAATTCTTTCAATATAAAAACCCGTTCACTAAACATCAAGATCTGAGTTCAATATCCTATAGGCCAATCATACTTGCGTGCTGGCCTAATACTCAGCTATTTAAAGAAATAGGTCGCCTCCATCCAGGTTCTGATTACTTTCAACAATACTACCAACTACTCGCACTGCAGAACTCTAAATACTACCTAGGCAAAGAAAAAGAAAAAGAAAAAGAAAAAGAAAAAGAAAAAGAAAAAGAAATAAAATCGCTTTCCGACAAACCATCATCTCCAGACAAGCTAGAGCGCGCGCATAAATTAACAGTCAATGTTATCGCTCAATCTCGAGCTATAATAGATCCTGATGAGCCAAATACAAAATCGCCTTTCGACCGATACTCACGCGCAGAAGTATCAGCAGACGCCACTGCTCATTCAATAGAAACAAAAGAATTTACTTACAAAAACCGGAGCACAACAATCCACAGAGTTTCGAAACGCTCGAAATTTGTGGAAGCAGTAGGAAGCCTTCAAGAGGTAGATGCGCGAAAATTAAATTACCTCCTCTCAAAAACCAAAAATATAACTTTACAGGAAGTCAACGACACCTTAGGTGTGGAGGTTAGTCACTTCCAGCAAAAAGACATCTCATTTTTCAATGAGATGGTCGATGCAGCTGAGGCTAAGGGATACAAATGCGCACCATTTGGATATTTGGATTCACCTCAAAAAAATATTCGCATCGTAGTGATGCTTCCAGTAACAGCAGCGCTGATCTTGTCTTACATAAGCAAATGTGAAGAAGAGTTGAAGGAAGCCCAACCCATTGAGCGACAAAGGGCGCTTTTGTTGGAGCATGCTTACGCTACAATGACATTGCGTAAATTCGACCAGCGGACTCTAGAGGAAGGTAAGGCTATCCAGGCTAACACCACTCTTCCGACGCCGTTCATCTGAGGTGATCAATGTCCAAATCAGAAACGGGATTTAGAAATAAGCTAGGTGATCCTAAATTCTTGGTCGAGGACTACATCTCAAACAAACAAAAAAACATTAGTTTTGATTGGAAGTGTGACAACACCAAACGTCACTGGGCACAGCAAACCTTTCTTCAATTAAACAATGTAGTTCTATCTGAACGCGGCAAAACCATCAAAGTAAAATCACTCGTTAGCGCGGCGACCGACTCAACCAGCTTGAGAAGAATATGTGAATATTGGGAGCTCCATCATTCAGCCAAGCCACTTTGGAACTGGAGCAGAAAGGATATTATTAACTTCCTGCGGACTCTGCTACCAAGAGTTACATCCGTAATAGGAAAAGCACCAATTTACTCGTACCATACATTCAGTCTTTTTTGTATTATTCTAAATGGAAGTCACAAAGCGAAAGTTGAAGGAAAAGCCGCAGATGGCCCGAGCATTGCAATCACAACCAAGATAAAAAGGGAGGCCGCCGAGCCTATTTTGGCAAAGTATGGCCTCACATATGGCGAGTGGATGAGAGGCAAGAGTTATCCCTCTGTCCCTTTTGGCATTGCGGCTTCTCTGCTAAGCAGATCGATTGAGATCATAGAATCTGAAGTTACTTCAATAGCATTATGTGTATATACCACTTGGAGAAACAGACCTCCGACTGAAATTCCGTGTTGGTTTGGTAGGCCTGGAAAAGTTGGAGACACAGTTGAGCGGTACCATAACGGACTCGGAGATCAGTTTGGCTTAGTTAAAGTACTTCATGACAACGGACATTTCCTAACACACTTACCATGGAAGAGCGCCGGACAATTTGTCAACTGGTGCGACAAGGTTATGGATGCCTCATCATGCATATTTTTCATTCAAACCGGTTACCGGTATTCTGAATGGATGTCGTCGCGCTCAACGGAGCAAGCCCGCGACCCTCAAACAGGGACAGCGTTAATTTATCAAACACTTGATAAAACCTTAGGAGGCATGCGCGTGCTTCGCCCTCTCCCGCGCCTTAGCAAGAAGGCCTTAGATATTTCTTGGGGCCTTTCGTTTCTTGACACCAAAAAAATCCCGCACTCTATAATCCATAGATCTGGCCGTATACCAACATGTGAAAATAAAGTGTATTGCCGTATAGATCCGGAGCAGTTCATTATCAATGGTTATGGATTCTCGTACCAAGCACTAAAGGATAGACTAAATAAATATTACCAAGAAGAAATTATATCCAAGCTGCCTGAGGCAGGTACTATTCATCCTAAAGTGGCTTTTCACCAGTTTCGCCACGCGTTCGCGGAGTTTTCAATTCGCCGTTTCGACGAAGATGTTCATGAGAAGCTTCGCGAGCATTTCTTTCACTTAAGCTCTAGCACCACTGAAATTTATGAGAGAAATAAACTTACTGATGAAGTTCGAACCATTGTTGAAAAAAATTATCTCCGAGAACTTTTCGGAAAAATTGCAAGCGGAGCTCTTGAAAATCGCTTTTGGGGCCCGGCATACCTCAGGTTGAAAAACTTGTTGAGTCAAGTCAAGTTCGTCACACCTGCGCAAGCCGAAGAAATATACAATAATCTACTCGATACTATAGAACGAATTATTGCTTTCGAGTGGGGATACTGCGTCTATTTCAAAGCATCAAAAAATGAGGCTCGCTGCCGCGATCCCCAAACGGGACTTCCCCAACTCGAAGGTGGTGGCAGTGCCGAGCGCTGCACCTCCTGCCCCAATAATATGGGTAACAGCATTCAAAAAAACAATATTCTACGAAGGATCGTTACTCATAATGAAATCGCCGCAACACATGATATTAAAGCACTAGGCAAACTAAGTGCCGACATGGCTGAACAAATGTCCTTACGAATCGAGGTGCGGTGATGGTTATTAGACTAGATGACTTCAGAAATAAACCTGCAGAACCTTCGATACCTTCATGGGCTAAATCTAAAACTGCTCAGAAATTATATCTAGCCGCACTAACAGAATACAGCGCGATAGAGAACAAGATCCGGAACTCTAAAAAAACCCCCATACGCGAACGACAACTTATACTTCGCCAAATTGCCAGTCAATGCAACGTTAGCCCAAGCACAGTAACTGAACGCCGACAACCCGAATTGATCGCTTTTATAAAAGATCTTAACAGCGACTTAACATTAATATTTGACGAAACCCAAGCAACCCGCAACGTGAGTGGAAAAAGACTAACAAAAGAACAATTAATTTTACAGAACAGAAAATTATTAGATGAAATCACCCGGCTACATAACCTAAATTTATCAAACGCATTAAGCGTTGCGCTCGACCATAGCTTAACGGAAGAATGTCGAAATCAAGCCTCAACAATATCCGCATTAAGAAAAGAAGTTAAACGACTTGAAACTGTTATCAGCGAGCAAGCCCAATTGAATCAAAGATACATTGACTCCACTGAATAGCAAATTCATCCATTTAAAAATAAGTAACCCAACCGCTCCACCTTGGCTCTACAACTAATATCACTCACCATTCGAAGACTCATACCAGGAGATTGAAGTCATCTTACTCTTACATACGACAAGCTTACGTCTTTATACAAAACTTCGCAGAAGCAGTTAGCCACAATTAATTTAATCTACGAGCCAACTCCGAAAAACCTCAGACTACCAGCTAGCCTAGAGCTCTTCTCATCGAGATCTTATTCAACTCCAACAAAAAATCGATCAGAAGGTGCATAAAACTTTTACTTTATAGTCGACACAATCACCGCCTCATCCTTGACGGAAGGTGATTTCATCCCGTTTTTTTACTTCAAGAATCTTAAAACCAAAATACGCAAAAAAATCCCTCGTAAAATCATAAAGTTAAATCAACCCAAAAAAACATATTATATTAATTGACAAAAAAAACAGCTTCGCAACCTTGCAAAGCTGGCAAAGCTATACCAATACTCAATCTGCGAATTCAAGAAATCTTACGGTGTAGTGATGAACGACTATAGCTACTACGAGCAGATTCTGGTCTTACTTGCGAGAGCCTCATTGTTGCCCGCTGGTGATCTCGATCAGAAATCTATTCTTACGGAAGCTGGAGTCCTTATGTGGCGATTCGACAAACGACTTTATCCAATAGCAGCAGAAGAATTATATTCGCTTTTATCCATTGATCTAAAAAAGTGGTTCCCGGAGAATAATTTTTTTAATATTTCTGGCTGCCTATTATTGAACAACAAGCCCACTCAACTCGCGGACAATATTTTGATTGATCTAGATGGTAATGCGCTTGAAAAAAGGGATCGGATGATTCAGGAAGCCCTAGAAAAGGAGGCTGCTTATGGCTCGAACATCACTAACTATCGAGAACTAGTCGCCCGCTACGACTTAGACAGCATAATAGGCCGACACAGCTCGCTCCCTCAACACTTGATCTCCATATTCTACGAAGACATTTTGCCGCCATTTCATAGTGAGTACATACATATCTGCTCTTTCTGCAAATACCCACTAGATCAAGCAAATTTTATAATGAGCTGTAGTTCTCCATTCTGCCCTAATTACTATTTTTCGGTCATGCCTCCGCACCAAACCATTCCCCCACAGACAAAATACAGACCCCCAATCAGGGTGATTTTTGAAAACCAACTAAAAATCAAACATCTTTTTTGGAGGACGATCCGGTGCCCGATGATAATGGAAAAAAAACTTCTAAAAGGCCTTACGCTTGTGACACCGCCGGACTATAAACCATCACTTTCTTACAGCGAAAATTTTCCAGGCGTGACACTCACCAAGGATAATACACTCATAGAATTCGAACCAATATCCGTTAACAACCCAATTTCAGTCCTTGATTACTTCACCTTAAATATCCCCAACCACCCGAAATGGATTGTTGTACCACGCGGGCTTGGCTCCTCATTTACTTTTTTAAAAAGGAATCTTCCGAAAAATTTCACTGTTGTCACAGCTCATAGCTACAAAAGAGTCTATCTTTTTGAGTACCACGGGATAGGTAAATACCACCTGCACAAACCATGGGAATACAAAAATAAAACCCCGCACCATTAGTCTTTATACAATCACTCTATTTTGCTAGGAGACATAATGAAAACAATCAAACGATCACCATCCATTCGAATTTGCTCACGCTTTTTCCAACCAGAATACGACATGATCAAATCTGAGGGAGGCAACCTCATCTACACAGTTTATGCGGCGCCTCAGCGTATTGATGCCGAGCTTAAAATGCAGTTCTTGGGGTTACAACGTTTTGCTATTGTGTGGGACACTAATCCGCAGTTTGAAATTTTTCAAATAATTGAACGGGCTCTCGTTGCTGATGTGCTTTCCCCCGTTTCAATGCTCTATCTCTCTCCTGAAAAACTCACTATAGTCGCTTCCTCGCCGCACGGGAAAAGCGAAGATGAAATGTCTTTCTTCTATGATCGGCGATGGTGTGATTATGCGCTCCAGACTCAATGGGGAAATTGGGAACTGCAGAGAGTAGAACCTGAGCAACTTGCATTATTGGAGTCGAGCAATCCAATCCGCCTTTATGGCGATGAGATCCTGGCTGCTGAGAATTTTGGCGTATTTGATTATGAGGAACAGTACCTTGCTTTCAAAGACCTCGATGACTTCTGATTGGTCACACAACAACGAAATCGGAATCACGGACTTTCCGACCCATATGTTCCTGTTTAAGGATGATTGGTCGCTTGAGAACGTCTTCGGTTCAGATCTCCTCGAGGAGGCTTACGC
Source organism: Pseudomonas sp. WT-JTC (assembly GCF_056711565.1). Taxonomy (NCBI): domain Bacteria; kingdom Pseudomonadati; phylum Pseudomonadota; class Gammaproteobacteria; order Pseudomonadales; family Pseudomonadaceae; genus Pseudomonas; species Pseudomonas sp. WT-JTC. Next base: position 2,280,487 of record NZ_CM160042.1, on the reverse strand, counting down.
GAAATCGAAACAGCTGCAAGAAACGCCAGATCTATTTGACGATGATGTGGATTTTGGGGGCGAGTCGACCACGTCTCCATAGCGCGAGCCTGTTAGCGTTTGTATCGTGTCCCCTGCACTTGAACTACACCGAGAATGGAACATTCCTTCTATCGTATCTTGGCTGTTCTTTGCGTGCCCTGACAGGCCGGCTGTCGTGACTCTGGCCCGGCGATACTCTCTCGTCCTGGCCCCGTCAGGCTTTCATACTCACGCCTGCGCGCTCCGCTTGCCTCGAAGACGAGACCAATAACGCAACGAAAGCGGAAAGCGATCAACCCTGTTTGTGCACATCGAAGATAGGATGACCACTCTAACAGGGGCATTGGCGATGGGACACCAAACCATAACAAGGGAATCGATTTCGTGAACAACAACTACGTCACCCAAGCCAAAGGCATGCTGTCTGCGATTGGTGTCCATCAGCTTTCGGAAGGTGTATGGGCATTCACGGATGTTCACACTGCCAGCCAAGCCTACATCCATCACTCACTACAACCAGTCGCCCTTGCCGCCTACGCAGCGGTTAACGCCACGTTTGCTGCTGGCCGTTTTCCCAACTGGGCGTTGGTCGATATGGTGGATAAAGTGCCTTGCATGGACGGTGCTGAGCTTACGGCGCTGGCGATGGTTTGCGGAGCTTCCAACCCTTCATTCCCCAGTGCAGAAGAGCGCGGAAGTATTTTTGGGCAAGCAGTGTGGGGCATCGTAGAGGCTTACTCGCTTGAGGGTTGTTTTGAGCACGTCGAACGCGCCTATGGTAGTCAAGGCAGCCATTACAACTTGCGGCCTCGCGGCTTCAATTGGGCTGGCGGAGAAGAGCCTGTCCCCGAATCCTTGAAAGCAATGCGCAAAAGCTATCGTGCAATGTCGCCGCTGCAACAGATCATGGTTTTAACGATCATGCACTTGTACAACCCGAGTAAAGACAAGACATATCTGACTGGGGGCTGTCCGACCAAAATCCCTGCCGCCGAAGCAATGAACATCCTTCGCAGAAATGGGTCGGCGCTCCCGGCTTGGGGCCACCTGGTTACTCATTATGCGGGCTGGTAAGTACACAATTACCGACTTTGCTATCGACGAGAGCCTAACACCTAAGGAAATGAACACTGACAGTATGATGTGGTAGCAAATGCCCGCAAGCCGGGCCCAAGGGCCCGAAATCACGACGTCTTTAGATAGCTCCAGACCTCCCACCCTGTAAGCAGCCTCATGAGTCCACGCAGCGCGACGGAGCTGATCCTGTCGACCTACCATGTACTTAGGGGGCATGATCAGCTCGAACAGTTGCACGCTAATCGTGGATCGAATAAACGAGCTCACTGGGGCCTGGAGTAGTGGAAAATAGTGATGATTGACGCGAGTCGTCTCTGGCAACGCGAACGCAAACGTCGCTACGCTTTGTGGAATTTAGAAAAGCTGCAACCTGGATCTGATCGAGCGATTCAGTACCTTGCGATTCTTGATGAAATTGAGCGTCAAGATCGAGATGACCCCATTGGCGATGCAGTCGCCATGTCGGTTGATGAGCTACAAGAATGTGTCCCAGAAACCGAGATCGTGGGAGTCAGCGGATCCCACTTTGTAGTCGTGCTTGACGAGCACATACCAGAACCGTGGAAGACGCGTTTCGAAGAAGCGAGCACCGGGTCTACTCGATTGCGGCAAGGCTGTTATGCGAGAGATTGGCGTCGGTTTTTACGACTATGGACAGCCGAGATGCAGCACCTCGCAGCGCATAGGGAGATGCGTTAAGCCCTGGCCTGACGAATCTCACACAAGAGCTCCTCTCTCCAATCGACCGATAAGATCGAGGACAGCCTCGGTTTCTGCCCTCGTCCCAAACATATCCAGCGGACACTTCGAACCTAATCCTGCGTGCAGTAAGTAAGGAGGGCGATTTATAGCAGCTGCATGCTGCCCAAATCCTCATGACGCCCGCAATTCCATTTGCCTTTTCTCATTGCCCCAATGGATCGCAAAATCAATCTCTCGCGATACTGGGCGTCCACACTCTCGCAAGAACCTAACAGCTAGGAGGATCTGATCAATGGCCTTCGAGATTTCACTTTCGGAAGGTTTGATGAAGCGGCCCTGAGGAAAAAGACCATCCACATACATCTTCTCATCGGTAGGTACGTCGCCGGGATACGTCATCATGACTGAACCGGGCCGAAGGCCTCCTAAAGAGTGCGCCATCGGATCGTAGAACACAGCAACGACACCTCTGCCCATGGGTAAAGATAGCTTCCAAGTTGACTTCGGTATCCATATTCCGGCCAATTTCGAATCGCGGAGAGCGAGCCGTTGCTGTTCTTCTTCGATGATGGCCAACATGTGTTCCACGTCCTTGGGCGACTCACTGTCGAACCGACTTTTTACTGGATCGATAAGCTCTACTAAACCAGACGCTGTGACGAACCCATCCTCCGTTTTGGTGATTTTCCTAGCCTGGACTCCGGAGGGCTCGGATGAGCCTGACGTATAGATCGAGAATGTCTCACGGTCGGCGGCGAGGACTACGCAATCCTCCATACTGATCATTGCGATGAACGTCATATGTAACTCCTTGTTGTGGCCAATGGTTATTTCGTCCGCCTCCTGCGCAACGAACCCCTTGCAGGCTATGTCGCTCGCTACTACGCAGTGCCGCTGGAAGCGCTGGTGTCCGTCATGGAGTAGTTACCTCTCCCGCCAGGCAGCTTGAACATGAACAGCCTCTTACCCTCACCGTACTCGCCCTGCATCTGAATGCTTTGAGGAGATAGAGTAAAACGGTAGTCGGGCGTCACGCGAAAGCGCTGCATGAAGTGACGGCTCCAACACATAACGTGAAGACGTGAGGTCGAGCCGGGCTTTAGCCCGAAGGAGCGACGGTTTTTTACCTTCTCATGTGCGAAGGCCAAAGGCCACACTTTACCAATGGCTAAGACGTACAGCTCTACCTCTTATTCGAGAATCAAGTAGCAGTAAATAAGGCCTTTCGTAAGCCTACCTATTGGGCCTTGTGACCGTCATCTCCTGAGCTCAATTATTCAAGCTTCTCGATGACCGTACTAGTCAACTGATCCCTAAAAGGTTCACCTGGCACGTTGCCCTTTTCGAATCCTGTCCAAGATCGTAGGAATCTCATCATACTCTTCGTACCAAACTACTATTACGCCTAACTCCCGCATGAGCTCCTCATTCGTACTATGGTGACGATCCAAGAAGCGGTTAATTACTGCGCTTGGCAACTTTAAAGCTTTGTCGCTTCCTCCTTTCTTAAACTTATCCGAATTCAATCGACGCATAAACGCAAAGTGCTTCGGTTTCTCTAGCGATTTTGAGGCTATTTCTAGCAATCTTCGCAGATTTGGATCCGTTAGCGAGAGCCCGACCATAAGACATGATGTTTCTTTAAAGATGCTGAGTTGCACAAGGTTAGACCAGTGATACGCATCTCGATAAATCTGATGATATCCCTCTTCCGAAAACACCAACGTACATCTATCTAAATTCGAGTGCTCCTCTCTATTTTCGGGGAGGAAACCATGCACATGATAAACCGGGAGTTCCTCAGCCAAGGGAGTTTCAAACTCCTCAAACACACTTTTGTACACCAAGCCCTTACTAATTAAAGCCCTCTCTAGTAAATCATCGAAATTATACGTAATTATCGATTTAATTTTGGCCCCTGTTCGCGTTGGGGTGCATAACGAAGCGACGGCTGTAATGAGCTTTGACTCAATGGGATAATCGGCATTGCGCAAAGCGTAAAGCTGTTTTGTAATCGCTTCCACAAAATTTTGCTGCTCTTTTGGTGAGCCTGCGGAAAGTCCCTTCCGAATGTATCTAGCCAACATCAGCGCAGACGGGCCATCCACCTCCATCAACCTCCCAACTATCTGCGCCACCTGCGCGGTATGACCCTCTCCCTCACCGATGTTCTCCTCGGCAAGCATTGATACAAAAAGTGAATTAAGAAGAGTATTCCAATCTGGTAGTCCCGCACTACTAGAGACACCGGCGCCTAGAGCCAATGAAAAGCTTCCTGACCGGTATTGTTCTGACAGCGCCTGAACTATTTGCTCCCGTTCTTCAAGCCACGGCGTTATGGTACGAGAGGCAGCTAATTTCAGTCGAACAGAGAATAAATTTTCAGTAACTTCTTCAAGATCTTTTTCGTGTTTAAGAATCAACTCCCGTATCTTCTCTTCCCCCCATACATGGATAGGATTGGCAGCCAGCCTATCCCAATCGCTGAGAAAATACTGAACGTTGACATCTTTAAGCTTAGGGGCCACCACTAACAAGCCATAACCAGCACCAACCTGTCTAGTATAATTATTAAAAAGTTTTTTTAGCTTATCCCTACTAACAGAGAAAATTATTTCCACAACAAGCGGAGTGGCAATATCTCCAATCCCCAAAGGAGCACTCGCATCAAATGCAGACGTTCGGCTTTCTTGACCAATAATTTCCTGACCTTTGGTTTTAGCCTCAAGCTCTAACAACTTAAGAATGAAAGCTTCAAGAAAGTAATATCCTCCTGAGCCATAGGAGGCCAATCGCTCTTCCAATGCATAGAAATCCATATAATTCAGCTCAATTATTTATTAATTCGCAGTCTACGCCGCACCTAAGGTGCTAGGCGCTCCAAAAAGCAAAGCTATCACATACATCAACTTCTAAGAAGAGAAAGGAAAGGCCTGCAGACCCCGTTGACTGAGTGAATGGCCTGATTACTCTTAAAAGCTCGTGATTGCTCAAAGCCTTCGCTAATTCTGGTCTCCCTGTTCTGTATTAGGGGATAGATTGGTATTCCTGGATTGAGAAAAAGCACTTTCACCTCCAACTGAAAACCCTCGCAAAACCGAGATTGAGGGAGTCAGCGGATCCCACTTTGTAGTCGTGCTTGACGAGCACATACCAGAACCGTGGAAGACTCGTTTCGAAGAGGCGAGTACTGGGTCTACCCGTTTACGACAGGGCAGTTATGCGGGAGATTGGCGCCGTTTTTTACGAATATGGACAGCCGAGATGCAGCACCTCGCGGCGCATAGGGAGATGCGTTAGACCCTGATGGGGGTATTCGTGAGTCTCGATTGTCAGAGGGTGCCTAGGTGACAGAGTCTATCAATTAGTCCGTCTGACGGGTCTCACACAAGAACGCCCTTCTCCAACTGGCCGATAAGATCCAGGACAGCTTTCGTTTCCACCCTCGTCCCCAGCATGTCGATTGGACGCTTCGATCCAAGCCCTCGAACCGGAGAACTCATCCATTTCGTTGCTGCGGCCTTATCGTTTTCGAGGAGGGAAAGTACGTCCTCAAAGACAGCTACCAATGCAACGAGGCGGTCGCTTTCTACGGCGTTGAACCGCCCTGCTTTCGCTCTACGCGCGAACGTCGAGGGTGCTATGCAAATAGCCTTGGAGATGACGCACCGCTGCACCTGCAGCACGCTCGCTATCCGCTCGAGGTATTCGAAAGGCAGTCCTTCATGTATTAGGTCATGAAGCCTGGCACCGCGTGACGGCAGCCCGAGGCTCATCCAAATGCTCGGTGGGATCTGGGGCCCTGGTTGGTATTCCTTGATCGATGACAGCACTTTCACCTCCATCTGAAAAACCTACCACCAAGCCGGGCCAGGTGGCCCGAACCAGCGACATATCCTCTCGCCGCCACACACCCACTTGGTTTCTTTCGAAATCTGCACTGGGCACATGACAAGCGCTTCAACCACGGATAGTGTCACTGCCATGAACGACTCAAAGCCTACCTCACCTGTTACCAGGATCCTCGCTCGCAATGAGTCAGAGCGCACACACTCCTCCGAGGGTGAGCGGGAGCTTTGTGAGTTTCTGACGCTGCTGAAAAATGACATCCAGAGCAACCCTGAGAAACTGGTCGCTCTCGATTCAACTCTCCTGGCTCGCCTCGACTCGTTGATCGGCGGTATGGATATTGACATCAACTCTCCGCTTTCAACGGATGATGAGTGAGCAATGCCCTCTGACAGATACTCACGCAGATGACTGAGCACTGGCTCCTCCCCTCCCTCCCCGATTCGATTCCTACATCGACTCTGGCTCGAGCAGATGAGCTTGTAAGGAAGACAGCGTTCCTCGCTGGTATGGTCGCGCCAGAGACAGCTTCATGCTTGAGTGAGCTGCTTGAAGTCACCAACGCTCATTACTCGAGCGTGATTGATGGGGGCCTTTGTGAGCCAGAGATTCTGGAGCGTGCGTTCATACTTGAGCACCATCAGAGCGCCTTCGGTGACATCCCAGAACATCGTCGACGTATCGTGGCGGTCTTGTGTCAGCACTACCATCTGCTCCATAGACGAACAGAACGTGATGGCATTGCGGCTTTTGCGCGGGGGCTTACGTTCGAGCATTTCGCACTGCTTGGACTTCACCCACACCTGTGGTCGCTTTCGCGAGGCCTGGGTCGAAGGCTCGACGAGTATCAGTCTGCTACCGCGATGAATGATCCGACAGGTAAAGATGAGCATGAGGGTGCTCAACAACTCTTAGTCGGAGGGCAGCTTGCCTTCATCGACTTCATGCTTGATGTTTGTCATGACGAAGTGGATTACATGACTGCTACCCTGGATCGTCGCAGGCTTCGTGAGTCCGTCACTCGTGCGTACAAAACAAACTCGCGTTTGAAGGAGTCAAGCATTCGACCAGAAACGATGCCGGCGTTGTTAGCGCTACTGATCCAAGGCGCATTGCCTCGCAGCGAGTTCGTAACCTTTACCGGTCTTCCGTCTGAAGCAGCGAGCGACCAGCTTAAACGGCTGATACACCTCGGCGTCGTGGTGAGCCCACCATCTAACCTCCATCGGCTGGAGATTGGTTTACCTGTTTGGTTTGCTCAAGAGATTTTTCGGGTTTGCAGTAGCGTTGTCAGCTGATAGCCAAGAAGCAGCCTCATTGAGCCGGGCCTATTTGGCCCGAAGCAGCGACCTTCTCCGAGTGTTCGCGAAATCTATCTGGCACAGCCGTGATATGGATAGGCATTGGGGTCAACATGGCAGGAGTTGGAATGAAAAAATCGCTTTCATACCTTCGCCCTCAAGACTTACCTCGACTGGTCGAGTCAGCAAATGCAGCAATGATGGCTGAATTCCATCACAGTGGTTGGAGTGCCGGGGCGGCTCAGCTAGAGTTCCGTCATCTATCAGCCTGGCGCTCAGTCGCTGAGCAGTCATCAGGGAAGAGACCATGCAAATTCAGCATCTGGAAATCGCGAACTTCCGCAAGCTCCTGTCTGTACGAATCGACCTCGCAGCTGAGACTACCCTCCTTGTTGGAGCCAACAACAGTGGTAAGTCCTCTGCCATGTTGGCCCTGCGCAAGTTCCTATTGTCGAAAGCATCGATTTTCAGACTGCAAGATCTGACTCTGAGTCATCTCGCCACAATCGATGTGATTGGTGAAACTTGGGAGGCTGCAGATAATAGTTTTCAAATCCCCGTTGCAAATGACTGGGCTGACTGGCTACCAACGCTGGATGTATGGCTAGAAGCATCTCAGGGTGAGCTTCACCACATCCGTGATCTCATTCCTAACTTCGCGTGGAAAGGCGGCCATGTTGGCATGCGGTTCCGCTTGGAGCCGGACGACATGCCAACACTGTTCGCTGATTACCGTAAAGAACGGGCGCGTGTGAAGCTGCTTCAACAGGAAATTCAGAAACAGACAGCCCAAGGTACTGAACCGCCCTCGCTTCCTCTTTGGCCGCAGAGCCTGCATGACTACCTGAATCGAAGAATTGGTAGAACCTTCAAGATTCGATGGTACCGCCTTGATCCAAACCAGCTCCAAGACCCTGACCCTGAAACTCGTAAAGCGAACCAGCAGCCACTCGCAGCCACTGTCACACCACTTGAGCGCAACCCCCTTACTGACTTGATTCGAGTCCATGAGATCAATGCTCAACGTGGCTTCGGTGACAGCGCTGATGAGGGCGTCTTGGAAGGAGGGCATGGCTCGGGTAAGAAGCTTTCGGAGCAACTGCGAGCGTATTACAGCAGGCACCTTGATCCAGGTGATAGCCCAGATGTCTCGGATCTAGAAGCACTCAGGGCAATCGAGGCTGCTCAAACAGCGTTCGACACGCGCTTGAGTACGAGCTTCGCTCCTGCGCTCAGGGAAGTGGCCGGCTTGGGCTATCCGAATAACTCCGATCCCTCTATCCGAGTCGCAACCCGCCTCGCCCCTACGGACGGAATGAACCACGAAGCGGCTGTGCTTTTTGAGCTGGATTCCGTCGGAGGAGCGCCTGGAGCGCCAGCTCTCAGGCTTCCCGAAACGTCCAACGGACTGGGATATCAGAACCTCATTTCAATGATATTCCGATTGATGGCGTTTCGAGATGAATGGCTGAAGAAGTACAGGAGTCCTGAAGAGCAGAGCGCAACCGGTGTTGAGCCTATCCACTTGGTTCTCATTGAGGAACCGGAGGCTCACCTACACGTCCAGGTTCAGCAAGCATTCATAAAACACGCCTACCATGTGCTGTGCAGCGACCCACTGCTAGCAAAGTACCCCAACCTCAGAACACAGCTAGTGGTCAGTTCTCACTCCAGCCATGTGGCTCATGAGATTGACTACGAAAACCTAAGGTACTTCCGCAGACTCCCCTCTGGCATGGCCGGGGTACCAATTCCGGTCTCTACCGTGTCGAACCTTAGTACCGTCTTCGGCAAGCCCAATCAAACAAAGGAATTTGTTACCCGTTACCTTCGCGCCCAACATGCCGACCTATTCTTTGCGGATGCGGTGATCCTGGTCGAGGGAGCTGCTGAGCGCATGATGCTTCCTCATTTTTTGAGGCAGCACTTCCGCTTTCTTGACCAGTGCTACATCACCATCTTGGACATCGGGGGAAGCCACGCGCATCGTCTCCGGCCACTGATTAATGCCTTGGGTATTGTCACTCTGGTGATAACCGACTTGGACGCCGGCATACTTCAGGTTGGCAAACCTGTCGAGCGGAAGAAAGGCCAATCCACTAACAACCCAACAGTGCGCCATTGGATGCGAGCAGCAGGCCTTGGACATGATGTGGATTCACTACTGGATCTGCCCTTCGACAGTAAAGCTCAGCAAATTGACGATCTGTTTTCGATCAGGATCGCTTATCAAACGCCCATTACCGTCCGCTTACCCAAAACCGGGATGAACGTCGAAGCATTACCAAATACGTTTGAAGATAGCCTTGTGCTGAGCAACACCGAGCATTTTGCTAGCAAAGCAGGACGAGGACTGATGCGATCCTTTGCCAAGGCGCTACGTGAGGCTGAGACATCCCTCGAGCTTGGCACAGAGCTGTTCACCAAGCTCAAGGATGGTGATAAGGCTGAGTTCGCCCTGCACGTTCTCGGCGACTCTAATTTCGCCCAGTTGACCGTGCCTACTTACATCCATGATGGCCTGGCATGGTTGCAGTCCAAGCTCGAAAGAAAAAGCAAAGAGCTACTCGTCATCCCATCAGCGATTGTCGAGGTGACGCCATGAGCCCCCAGCCGGAAGCTGCTATGGATGATGTTCCAGATGCCGATCAGGTTATTCAGGACTGTCTGAATTTCGACCATCCGAAGAGTTTTTTCCTATACGCCGGCGCTGGCTCTGGAAAAACCCATTCGTTAGTCGAGGCCGTGAAAAATCTAAAGAATAGGGAGCGGCAACGACTGACGTTTGAAGGTCGTCAAATCGCGATCATCACCTATACCAATGCGGCGTCCGAGGAAATTTCCCGCCGTCTTGAACACGATCCTCTAGTGATTGTGTCAACCATCCACGCCTTCTCTTGGCGGATGATTCAGGGCTTCAATGACGACATTCGCGAGTGGCTTCGAGTAAAGCTGACCAACGACATTGGAGAACTGGATGAAAGGCTTGGGAAGGCCCAACGGCAGAACAAGACATTTCTAGCAAACCAAGCCTCGAGAGATAGCAAAGCTCGACGGCTCGATTCGCTGGGTGAGATAACGACATTCACTTACAGCCCTACTGGTGACAACCGAGGTAGGCAGGCTCTGAATCACAGTGAAGTCATCCAAATGGCGGCTGCGTTTATTCAACAGGCACCACTGCTGAACGTTATGGCAGATCTGCACCCGGTACTTTTGATCGATGAGAGCCAAGATACCTACGGGCCGCTCATGGACGCTTTTCTGCGAGCACAATCCCTCATCCCTGACCGGTTCTGTCTCGGGCTTCTCGGCGATACCATGCAGCGCATCTACACCGATGGGAAGGTGCGTTTGGAAGACGCGATCCCTCGAGACTGGGCCGTGCCCGAAAAACGTGTGAACCGTCGCTGCCCCACACGAGTCGTTGATCTTATCAACGTAATCCGTGCGGGCGGAGACAGTCACAAGCAAACGCCAAAGCCGGACGCCATAGAGGGCACGGTTCGAATGTTTTGCACCCAACAGCCACCAGGTCAAGGTTTCGGGTTGGAGGAAGACATAGCCCAGCGCATGGCAGCCATCACCGGCGATGCTCAGTGGGCAACTGGTAAGGATGGAAGGAAGACCCTCATCCTTGAACACAAGATGGCTGGACGTCGAATGGGGTTCGAGGGTGTGTTTACACCGTTGTCTAGGGTGGAGCACCTACGAACGGGGCTACTGGACGGAACACTGCCGATCTTGAAACTGTTTTTCGAACGGCTGGCCCCTATTCTTCAAGCGGCCAAGACGAACGATTTCAGTCTCATGGAAGCTGTGCGGCTTCAGTCTCCGCTTCTTGACCCGAAATCCATGAAAGAGGCGCCTGACCAGTTAGCCTTGCTTGAGAAAGCAGGAGGCGCTACTGAGTCGCTGTGCAAACTGTTCGATGACAACGATCCCCTAATAGGAGACGTCGCTCATGTGCTGCTCCAAACAGGCCTTCTAGATCTCCCTGACCGACTTGTAGCCGCTCTACTGCTGGGCGTTACGACTGATGACCCTCCCGATACATCGGATCGTGATGCATTAGAAACCCATGCGTATCAGGTTCTACTGGGGCGTCCCTTCTCGGAAATGGCTGCGTTCGCTGGCTATACCGAGGGGCTATCCCCCTTCGACACGCACCAAGGTGTGAAGGGGCTGGAGTTCCCCAGAGTCATGGTCATCCTCAATGACGAAGAAGCAGGTGGTTTCCTTTTCAGTTACGACAAGCTCTTGGGCATCAAGCCAGCTTCTGACAGCGACATAAAAAATCAACGTGAGGGCAAAGATGATTCCTTGGCTCGCACTCGTCGCCTGCTGTATGTCACTTGCAGTCGGGCCGAAAAAAGTCTCGCGATTGTGGTTTACACCGCTCAGCCGGGAATAGCTAAACAACGAGTGATCGAAGCTGGATGGCTGAAGGCTGAAGAGGTTGAAATTCTGTAATGGCGCCAATCGGTAATTGGGGCTGAGGGAGTCGCTGCAACCCCAAGTGTATAGGGGACACTCCCCTCTATACCCACCGAGCAAATCCTAGCTGATGGGTGATCAATGTTGACGCGTTTGACAAAGAGGCGAACGTGACGTGAGCGTCGCAGATGGAACGATGTGACGTGGGAGAGCGCACCGCGTTAGGGCTACGAGGTAGCGGCAGCAAGGTTTGAAGAATGTGGTTACTGAAGGAACCGATGAGGCTGAACCGCCCTCTAACTTCGCAGTGATCGCCGCTCGATCAGCCCGCACTGACACGAATAACGGCCTTCTAGCAGTCCATTAGGTGCGTTTGTTATAACTAAATTGATGGACGGGTGGGGTGATCCGCTGCCGCTTAATTGCTATCATTTCACTACCACTATGACGGTGGTTCCCAAATACGGAGCACGACTGTGCAACATTTCCGACTCCAGGGCAGGAGCGAGCAGGACGTTAGGGTTGGCATCAACCGTGAGCGTCTTGAACACGCCCGAAAAACACCAAAACATAAGCTCCCGCAGGGCATGTCGTTGGACGAGATGCGTAATCACATCCTTGCAGTGGCCGAAAAATCGAAACAGCAGTAGGCCACCAGCAAGGATGCCAGATTGACGTACACTGTCCACTTCAATACCCAGTTCGCGGTCGAGTTTGCCAACTATCCGGTGCTCCAGCAGAATGCCGTGTTGTCTTTTGCGCAGACATTCCAGCAGCACGGGCTGAGCGATTTCACTTTGTATCCGGGCAAGATTTCTCCATCGTGGGCAGGCTTGGAACCTACCGATCCTAACTACGACTACACCATGAGCAATGCGCTGTGGCACTACCACATTGGCATTCCGAACTACAACATCCGGCATAGCAAATACATGACGAGTGATGTTGTTCTGCACTTCGAATGGCCAAGCAAGGGTAACGAAATCAGCCTCGTGGACACTTATGACCACTACCGCGCGGATGGAAGCTTCTACATTCCACCACATCAGTATTTGAGCTCGAAACCATAGTCGCATCCGGGGTCTAGACCGGCCCCACCTCGCAGCATCGTCGCCCCCGCCTTCCCCCACCTGTTTGATTGATCGTCACTAACTCGTAACCACACACTCGCGTCTTCTACCCTACTCGCTGACCAGCCAATAGGCTTTCGCAGCTCCACCTTGCCGTGCGTATCCGATACAGAACGCCATCAGGTCGCTCAGCCGCTCATCAACCATGGATCGGCGAATTCCGGGCTGGACGCCGATGACCGAAAAACTGAGCTGTGTTGCTTGGGTCGACGTCAGAAGCTGAGCAGTATCTCGAAGATTGCCGCTTACGAAAAATGAAGGTGACGTATGTCGGCGATGCATGCGATCTTCCATGTGGTGCAGAAGCGTAGGCACATCGCAGTAATAAACTGACTTTACCAACTGGCCAGCGACTTCATACACATCCCCTACCCGTCCGCCGTTAGCCGGGCCACCAGCGCCTTTGCAGTGATACAGGCTGACGTTCACTTCCCCATCGCCGCCTCTGGTTACACAAATGTAATCCGCCGCTTCGCCTGTCCTGTGGTCGTAGAAGATTGCCTGAACATCAGGCAATGTCAGCAGGTGCTGTTGCAGACGCTCCTGCACCGTAGCTCTGCCCGCGAGCAGTGCTCGCCGCTGCACTGTCCTGGGCGTTGCGTCATTAGGCAAAAATTCAACCGTGATATCACAATTGCCCCAGGCAATGGCTTCAGTGTCTCCAGCTACGAGCCTGAGCGTTTGCTGTAGCGGAGCAGCCATGAGATTCATTCCTTCGAATGAAGATTTGTCGGCAGCATAGAAAACGGGGCAGTGCTCACATAGCCAATCAGCGAGGGGCATCCAAGCGTCATGCGCAGATTCAATTTCAAGCGTTGCCGCCTGATCCAGACATGTGATCACTCTCCCCTGAACAAGGTTGAAGCACATCTCAACAACCCCATCGACGTGCGCTACTGCAAACCCCATCCTCCCCGCTTGTGGATCGCTTCGAAAATCCTGCAAATCCCACTCAATCAGTTTTGAATACTTATAGGCTACCTGAGCAGTCGGACGATAACGAGTTTTCGGATTGGCCTTGAAGCCCTGCTTCGGCCAGTTCGCCGCGATGACCATGTCAGGCAGCCGGCGTAGAGCGGTGGACGTTCTGACTATGTCGAGGTGAGTAGCACTGAACGGTATATCCCCTGCTATCCGAGTATTGAGAGTGCGTATCCAGTCCACAAAATCGGGAATCGAAAGACGCTGATTACTCCAGATTCTAGAGCTACTGCTGGCCCCTACAGTCTCTTTGATTTGTCCGTTCATGCCGCTCCCGAAAAAGTGCCCCTGTGCGTAAGCACGACTATCCCCAGACGTCACCGCACGCTCCGCCTGAGGCCCAGTCAGCGTTCGGTAGGTCTCACTCTGTGAATTGAACGTCGTGTTCTTGAGTCCAACATTGAAAAATTTCACGCCTTGCAATCCTGCTCGGGCGCGGCTTGTCTCCTCATAACTCAACGGCCGGCAACTGTCCGGGCAAACGACATCCATGATCGCGAGGTAGAGTTTTTCCGTTCGCAGTGTGGAGCCGATGTAGCAGAAGTTGGACTCAGGAAAAAACATCAAAATGAACACTTCATGGCGAACGTCTATCAGCGCATCCAGGATCGTCCATTTCGGGGGGGCTTCATCAGCAGTAAGTACCACTGAGACGGAGCCATCAGTTGTTCCCCACTGTTTCACCACCCGAAGCCGGCGCCCGACCTTTTCGCCGAATAATGAGAAATCGGGGGCTTGGGAGCAATGAAACACTCGAACGTGCGCGTATAGGTGAAATGAAAGTGGTGAGACAGATTCGTAGTTTGATTCGGTGATCCTGCTGACGGGCAGGCTTTCCATGAACGCTTGGTCTTCCACGGTGCCTTGGATCTGCGCGAAGGCGGCGTCGTCAATCATTTGCGCCAGCTCTACCCCTTCCTTAAGCAAAGAAGCTGTGGCCTCACGTATTCTGAAGGTAGGTGCAATGAGTGTCGGCTGCCCCGTGGCGGCATCAATTCTTGCAAACCGCCCGATGAATTGGATGGTAGGCACCAAGGATTTATGTGGAGCATGCAACGCAGCCACTTTTAGCTTTGGAAAGTCATAACCCTCCCCGAACATGTCCACACATACGATTGCGTTTAGCTCACCGGAAATGAGCTTGCCTTCAACGTCATCTTGCTGGCGCTTCGTCAGCCGGCTGCTGATCGCTTCGACCGTAATGCCCAGCTCACGGTACAAAGGGACTAGGTTTTGAGCTGCCTGGATTGTTGAGGCACGGATGAAAAGTCTGTGATCAAAGCCGTTGGCCAGGTCTTCATTCAGTTGTTGAACAGCGGCCCTGGCAATCACCTGATCAACGTGTGCGTCGTCGAGTTCGTTCTCGATTGGCGCTGCACAGAATCTGATGGGATCGAAAGCGCCCTCAGCGACGGCTCTCATCACCGGGTATCGGTAAACCAGCTTGCCAGGGATGAGGCGCCCATCGCGCCGGAATGGCGTGGCGGTCAGGAATACAAATTTAGCGCTGGTGTAGTGTTCGACATACGCGACCCATGAGTCGGCGGGAGCATGATGCGCCTCATCGAAGATAATCAAGTCAAACAGATCTGGGGCGGCCCCTTGAGCGATCGCGGGTGATGAGCTCCCTGGCGTGGAAACAACCACATCAAACTGCTCAAGAAGGCGCCAATCCGCTTCAGACTGTGGACGCTTAGCGTGAAGGTGAACAGATGGGAGCGGCCCCTCAGCTGGTAGCGCCCCGATTCGCCTCAGCGTCGATAGCACCGAAAAATGAGAGTGTACCTGTCTCCTCAAAGCGCTGGATGGCTCGATGATCAAGACGCGGGCAGGCCCAAGAAGCAAGGGTAACGCCATCATCAAGGAAGTTTTGCCATATCCCGTGGGCAGACAAACTATCGCCGGATCATCTTGTACTGAAAAGTGAGATAGCACAGCATGCATGCCGCCCAATTGACCCGGCCTGAATCCAGTATTGGGACTTCGATACTGCTGAAAAAGACTTAGGGTACCTGCTTGCTCACCAAAAAAACCTGGCACGGCAGCTCCTCCTTGGAATTAAAAAGCTCCTAGCTAAGCCTAACCCGATAATAGCCTTAGGCAAGTATCAAACTAGCAGCATAACCCAATGCCTTCTGGTGGTGGCTGCCGGCATCAACATTGCTGATCACCTCGGAGTTCGGCAAGAAAAACCCACCAAACCGATTGCGCCAACAATATTCCTACAAGCTACATGGTTACGGCCATCTCATGCTGCTTCATCGAAATGAAAACATCGCGGCCTAGACGACGCGCAAAGGCATTGAGCAACTGGCATCAATGATGGAGGCCATGATGCCAGCTGCCCGACAGCTGGAACGGGAGTAGCGTTCAGACATTCCCGTACTATTCTCTTCGTTTTCATGGAGGAATCGAGATGTCGAATGCTGATCTGCTCCCCTCCCTGCTCGTAAAAATGAATCAGAACCAACTCGGCCTAGAGGCCGCCATCATGGAGCTCACGCTTTGGGTGGAACAGCGTGGATCAGGGGACGTAGCCGAGAACGTACGGGGCGCACTAGAGGTCATCACAAGGGACGAAGAGTTCATCAATATGACTCTCGCGGTGCTTATGGCGCCGGAGTAACCAAGCCTCGACGTGGTTAACCTTAACCGCTAGAGCCGCCTGCCAGCCACGTCAGCCTGCTGTGAAGCTATATGTTGATTGCCTACCTGGTTGCAGAGTAGAAAAAACAAAGCCCCGGAGGTTCGCGGCTCCAGGGCTTCTATTTTCGCCTCCATCCCTTAATGGTTTGACGAACGTAGCCAAGACATTACCAGCGTCGCTTTGGTATTTCACTACGACTTTGGATAAACGTGTTCGATCAGCGAAGCATCGAGGAAAACGTTATGTCGTGTTTACCATGAACGCCGTTTCAACAGGAGGACTGCAAATGGATCTGAAATTCAGTCACGTAGATGTACTGGTCAAGAATCTCGACGAAGCCTGCACTTACTACGCGCAGATATTTAACGCCAAGATCTCCAAAACGCTCATCTGGGAACGAGGTGGTCTGCATGTGCGCTACGCGATTGTGTTGATGGGCCGGGAGCGTTTCATGTTGGTACAGCCGTTGGCGGGGAACCTGAAAGAGCTATTGGATACGTCGGGTGAAGGGATGATTTACCGCCACTGCTACTCGACACCGGACATCGAGAAAGCCTATGACGATTTGATGGCCGCAGGTGTTCAGCCAGAAGACGAAAATGGAAAGCCATTGGCTCGTGCGAACCTGCAATCCCCATCTGGAGCACGCATCATTTGGTTGCCCAAACGCTTCGGGCACTTCTCTATTGAGATACTGGAAGATAAAACGCTGGAGGCATTTATCGAGGCTGCGTTTTCCTAAGAAAATTCTGCAGTGGGCGTGGGCGTCGTGAGTACAATGCGCGCCCTTAATTGGCTAATACTTTCCAATGAAAAAACTGCTTTCCGTAGTAGCGCTGCTGACCTTCTCAGTAATCCCCCCCGCCTTCTCAAGCCCTCCATCGACCTTTTCCGAAGCCAAGGTCATCGCCAAGCAAAAGATCTACCTCGACCAGGCGAACAGTGCCATGGGCGAGCTGTATTGCGGCTGCAAATGGACATGGGTCGGTAAGTCGGGTGGTCGGATTGATGCTGAATCTTGCGGCTATCAAACAAGGAAACAACAGAGCCGCGCAGAACGGACTGAATGGGAACACATCGTTCCTGCCTGGACATTCGGTAACCAACGCCAATGCTGGCAGAACGGTGGTCGAGAGCATTGCGTGGATGATGATCCCGTATTCCGAGCGATGGAAGCTGATCTGTTCAACCTCTACCCATCTGTTGGGGAGGTGAATGGTGACCGCAGCAATTTCAACTACGGGATGGCCTCCGGGATAGCGCCGCAGTATGGGCAATGCAAGACGCGGGTTGATTTCGAGCAACGTGCTGCGGAACCGCGCGACGAAGTCAAAGGGCTAGTCGCTAGGACAACGTTTTACATGTTCGATAGATACAACCTGAGCATGTCTCGTCAGCAGCAACAGCTACTGATGGCCTGGGACAAGCAGTACCCGGCTTCGTCCTGGGAGAAAGAGCGAGATCGACGCATTGCAGCAATCATGGGGCATTCCAATCCATTCGTGACTGGCGAGCGTCGATGGTCGCAAGGATACAAGGCAGTTGGTGAGGGGGTGGTTAGTGCCCTTCCCGTCAACCCTCCGCGAGTAGCAGCCCAACAAACCCTGGCGAGCGTGACCGGTACAGGTGTGATAATCGGTAATCGGAAGAGCCAGGTGTATCACCTCTCAGTGGGGTGCCCTGGTTATGGTCAGGTGTCTGCGAAGAATCAGATTTCCTTCACATCAGAAGCTGAGGCCCAGGCAGCGGGATATCGAAAGGCAGGCAACTGCAAATAGTTGCTGCTTGTTGAAAGTCGGCCTTGCGAAACCGAGGCCGGCCCCCAACATTAGACTTAGACATGCGTCCTGCTTTTGCTATTTTCATACTTGATAACGTCATTAACCGCAGGCGGTTCCAGCTAAGGCTTAGACGCCCCCATCTTTCACCATCCAATGAGCCAACCGCTGACTGCCAACCAGGAGTAACAAATTGCTGACCCGTCCCGACAAAGACGCGCTACGTGCGATGCTGGAATCGCAAGTCCAAGAAAAGCTGCAGCACGACCCAGACGCGTTAACGACATATGCAGCCAAGCCTGTACCAGAGCGCAAACCGTACACCAGCAAACCCACGGTTCAAGACAAAGCATTTCACAAAGAACTCGAGCAGATGCGTGCGGACGCTGAAGCTGGAGTGATACACGCGCCTAAGTGCGAGTCTGAGGATGGAGCTGCTCCTAGCCTTAGACTTGATGATTACCCGGGTCTGTAAGATGTACTGCTGAGAATCTACAGGCGGGAACGGTTTGCCGGCCGAAAGCAACTGAGACCACACGTGAGAAAGCCACCTATGAAAATCATGATCGAAGAATGGGATGGTGATGGTGCAATCCGGATTCCCGATGAGGCACTGCAAGAGCTGGAGTTGGATGTCGGCGACGCGGTGTATCTAATTGAAGAATTTGTCGGCAACACGCGATGCCTAGTCCTATCAAAAACGGCTCAAATCGCGGATCGAATAGACGAGCTCACTGAAGCCTGGGATAGCGGACAGCTTGGTAACGCCCAGGAGAAATGAGACAGCCGTAATGCGCTTCCTTGACGCCCTCAAGGAAGGCCACCTGCAATTATTGATGGGCGAGAGCTGCCTCGATCAAGCGTGCGTTAGGTACGGCTCGGCGCACGTCTACTATGGCGCTCTCAATTGCGTCATCTGCCGAAGGTGCTTCACGGATGAATTCAAGAGCTAGGCGCCCTGGCTGCCCTACTCCGACCAATGCATCATCGCAGCCTTCCTCAGCCAAGCGTTCCACAAGCGTGTCCATATCGCTCTCGTCAGACGTCAGTTGGTAATGAAGGGTGAAGGTAAAGACCATCTATAACACTCCGCTTCAGCTAGACCCTGCGTGTTTTCTATTTTCGCACGACGCGAACAGCAGTGAGCCCTGGGACTGCGAAAACATGGCAACACCGGGGAGAAATAAGGCAGCGCAGGCATGACAGGCATAATTGCGGAGCGAGTCGCCTAGGCTACCTATCACCGGGGGGTAGACGATGCTAGGAATGTCGCATCCATCATTAAGGAGATGCTCGGCTGATTAAGTGAGCCGGGCCCATTGGCCCGAAGAAGCGACCTCTCCATTTATGTCACCCCGCAGCTCAGCTAGGGCAAGAGATGACTCGGACGCAAAATAACTTGAACACAACCTGTCCTCTCACCGCCCGCGAGGTCTGCCAGGTGCTGACGGAAGTCAGCGCTCGGCACTCGTACTTTGCAAAGAGCCTGCAGTCACTATCTTCAATGGCTATGACACAATCGGCTACTGCGAGTGCTGCAGTTCGCCTGACGGACGAGTTGGGACATTTGAAGATGCTTCTCGAAATCCAGGCTTTGGTGATCCTTGCTCGGAACAACTGCTGGGTGGCATTTGCTTTTTTTGAAAAATTATTGCCAATACCCATCGGCGTGGAGCTGTAGGGTTTTCCTACAAAATTGATCTCCCACAGTAAATGTGAGTATTCCTGTGGGAGCGGCTGAAGAGCGACCCGACTTGCCCGCGAAGACTGCAGTGCCGACGACACAATCCTGACCAGATATCAATCCAACTGATACCGAAAAGGTAAGTCCGGCCCGGTTTTACCGCAGGTCAGGGCAGCGGCGCTGATGGCAAAGGTGAGCATTTCGTCGATCTGTTCACGGCTCAAGCGTTGCAAGCCCTCCACCGAATCCAGCTGCTGTTCAGTCAGCCAAGCGATCAATGCCGCTTGGAAGGTGTCGCCGGCGCCTACGGTATCGACCATCACCACGGCACGGGCCGGCACCGACCAAGTGCCATGACGGCGGCTGAAAACTGTCGCGCCCTGACCGCCACGGGTGAGGAATACCAGTTGGCAACGGTGTTCCAGCCAGCCCTCGATCACGCTCTGCGGATCACGCTCGGGATAGAGTAGGTGCAGGTCTTCGTCACTGACCTTGATCAGATCGGCATGTTCGACCAGAGCGCCGATACGTTCACGCCACAATTCGATATTCGGCTCTGGGTTGAGTCGCACGTTGGGGTCGAGACTGATCAGGCGTTTGCCACTTTCCCGGCAGACCAGAGCCAGTAGGGTATCGGCAATCGGCTGCACCACCAACGAGAACGAGCCGATATGCAGCCCTCGCACGTCAGCGCCCAACTCAGGCAAATGCCCCGGCAACAGCTGACGATCAGCGCAGCCTTCGCCGCGAAAACTGTAATGCGGCGAGCCATCGGCACCAACGGCGACCATGGCAAGGGTGGTCGGTGCGTCGAAGTCCTGAAGGTAGTCCAAACGCACGCCCTCCTCCTGCAATACTTGCTGTAAACGCCGGCCCAGGTAGTCGGTGGACAACCCGGCAAACAGCGCCACGTCGATACCCAGGCGCCGCAGCCCGACGGCGACGTTGAACGGTGAACCGCCGGTAATGGCCTTGTAGTTTATTTTTGAAGCTTGAGCTCCGGGGTCGTTTTCACTAAAGAAATCGAACAGCGCTTCGCCACATACCAAATACATAGTCGTTTGCTCTTTAAAGGTTCGCTACAGGTTGTTGATAGCGTTAATAGGTCTGTTGATAGGCAGCCACGCTGGCTGCGACGGGTAATGTTTCGCTGGCGTGACTGGCACAGCGCTCGCACAGTTCGGCCTGTCAATAAGCAGAAAATGGCCGCCGACGCCTCCGGACTGGATTTTGCCGGTGGCGATGTCGCCCAGCATTGTCACCGCTGCCGCTGGAGACCAGTGCCTTGAGGTTGAGACCAACTGCTCGGCGATCTCTAAAAGTATCGTGCCTACAGGTGTATAGAATTGGATCAATTGCGGCAAAGCGGACTCCAGATTAGCGATAAAAATACTAGCTAAGCGAAGCTCTTGGGTAGCGGCATGATTCTCTCTCAAGGAGAAGAAGCGGGTTCTTCATCTGTGATCGTAAAGTCAGCACTACTGCTGGCCGAAATCACAAATTCGGCATTCGGAAGGTCGTTGCAACGAACTTTTTCATAGGAAGTAGACTCATCGAACCCGAAGGATCTCCATCGATCAAGCAGTCGCGTCTCCAAGGTTTTACGGTCAACCTGCAGCATAATGGTGGTGTCAAAACAGTCCCTTAAGGACGACCATGGGGCAAGATTTAATAGAAGGTAGTTTCCTTCTACGATGAGATATTTCACGTCAGAGGAAACCAATCGTCCTGCGGCACGGGATATCTCCAGGTTACGATCGAATACTGGAACGGCAACCGTTGGTTCGTTGTTCGCACGAAGCCGCAGCAGCAGACTCCTGAAGCCACCCACATCGAATGTATCGGGGGAACCCTTACGATCTAAAAGGTTCAAGGATCTAAGAACCGCGTCATCATAGTGAAAGCCATCCCCGGGAATGACCGCTGCACTCCCCGGCATAATACTATTAAGGGCCTCTACCAAGGCCTCAGAGACGGTGGACTTACCTGCACCAGGCGGCCCCGCTAGCGCAACGACAATTCGATTACCAGACAGAGCCTTAACGTAGTCAAGTAGCTCTATGCTTACTATTGTGTTTGCGTTGGAAAACATGCCAAGTTTCTCGTCAGCAAGCGTCGCTCAGGCCCCCATACCGGAGATACGTGGAGCTTGAACAATACTTATGGATACATAATTACAACAGGTTCAACAGAATCCCTAGCAAGCAAACCTCTAAGATGCCCATAATTGAAGCACATCTATGGGCCTGATACTTAACTAGAGCCACCGGAAGATCATTAAATTTAGGCTGTTCGGCTACTGCGAGTACCTCGCAGCAGCCATTACCCCCATTCCAGATGTGGCTAGATACCCCTATGCCACCTGACTAAATCGCTTATTAGTCATTGGTCAGCTTGCCAGCCTTTGTACTCCATAACATTAGTTCGGGTTACAAGTGAGGGTTGAAGCAGTACCGTTGTGCTTTGCAAGGATTTGCCATTCAGCAGGTCGTTACCCATCGTTACGGCCTGTTGTGCTTGGCCCCAAGGGGACTGAGAGGCAGAAGCCTGGATCTGTGTATCGCTTTTGAGTGCTGTCTCTATATCGGGAGCCCCATCCACCGATGCGATAATGATGCCTTTACGCTTGAGTTGTTTTGCTGCCAGGTCTGCACCTATGGCTTGGGGATCATTGATAGCGAACACCGCGTCGATTTTCGCAAAGCGAGTCAGGTCGCCTTGCATCACGCTGTAGCCACCTTCTCGCGAGCCTTTGGCATCCTGATTATCAGACAGTACCTTAATATCAGGTGCCTGTGCGAAAACACTCTTACACCCATTGACACGATCCAAGACTGCTGAAGTCTGCGTACCATTCTGGATAATAACGTTACCCTTGCCACCAAGTTTTTCAGAAATGTACTGACATACAATCCTGCCGGCTTCGACGTTATCTGTCTGTACCGTGGCGTTGGCACCTTGCACCATAACATCTACACCCACAACCACTATGCCTGCCTTTCTCGCTTTCGCAATCGCAGGCGCGATTGCTACAGGGTCGACGGCATTGACAAGAATCAAGTCTACGCCCGATGAAATGAAGTTATCGATCTGAGTGAACTGCTTGTTTAAATCGTAATCGGCCGAGACTGAGGTAAATTTTGCTGCTGGATTGATATGCAGTGCCTCCGCTTTAGCGCCATTTACCATCGCTACGAAATAAGGATTTCCCAGCGAGCCAACAGTTATCCCGACGGATTTCAACTCTCGCGCTTGAGCGGTGCTAAATGCCAGTAGTGCACAAACAGCGGTAAATATTATTTTTTTCATGGGTGCTGCCTCTTATTATTGGAGTTTGTTGCGGTAATTATATTTATGATTCAGGTTCGTGCGCCTGTCTGCCGAAAGCGATCGAGTGCTACCGCTCCGATAATGACGACACCTTTGATGATGTATTGCCAGATATCCGAAACTCCCAACAATATCAGGCCGTTGGAAAGTGTAGCGATAATCAAGGCGCCAATTAGCGTACCGATGATGGTGCCGACGCCTCCTGTAAAACGTGTCCCTCCCAGGATAACGGCTGCGATAGCGTCGAGCTCATAGGACTGCCCCATTTGCAGTCCGTTAGCAGCCATCAGTCGAGCGGAAGTCATGATGGCCCCCACACCCGCCAACAAACCGGATAGTGCATAAACAAATAACAGGACTTTCCAGACCTTGATTCCCGATAACCGTGCGGCCTCAGGATTGCCACCCACTGCGTAAATTTGTACACCTAAAACTGTCCGTCGAAGAATGAGCCACGAAAGAGTAACCACTACCATCGCGATTACAACCAACCATGGCACCCCAAACAACGTATCGTTTCCAATGTAAGCAAACGATAGATCGGGATTGAAAACCGTTTTGTCTTCGCCGATTAGGCGTGCGATTCCACGCATCGCAGTCAATCCGCCTAGGGTGACTATAAACGCAGGCAGCTTCCCAAAAGCGACCAATGCACCATTGACGAGCCCTAGCAGCAATCCGACTCCAAGCCCAGCAGCGATGGCCAGGGGAGCGAACCCCGGGACTTGCGATACCAATAGCGCCACTACTGCAGAAACAGCCAGAATCGAACCAACCGAAAGATCGATTCCACCTGTCAAAATCACGAAAGTTAAACCTGATGCCAACACCACATTGATAGAGGCTTGTTGACTAATTATTGAGAAATTCTGAGCCGAGAAAAAGCTCTCGCTCATCAGGCTAAAGCCCACACAAAGGAGCAACAATACGGGCAGCATGCCCGCCACCCTCATCATTTGGCGCATTTTATCCTGCGCGGTAGCTCCAGTGATGTTTCGTACACCAGGTGTGGTGAAGTCACTTACTAATTTTCGTTGCAATGGGGAAGTCATTGGACTAAGTCTCCGTTGGCTAGAGTCAACCTGTCGCTGCCTGTGGCAAACGCAATAATGGTTTCAGGTGTGATATCAAGACCGCTGTGGCCACCGAGTTCGGTGACAAGTTTTCCTTCACACATGACCAATACACGGTCAGCAATTCCAACGATTTCTGGTAGCTCACTTGAAATCATCACTACACAAACGCCAGATGCGGCCAATGCATTGATTATTTTATATATTTCTGTCTTAGCTCCAATATCTACACCCGAGGTAGGCTCGTCGAGGAACAATACCCTGGGTTTCATCTCAAGCAGACGAGCCAGCAAAACCTTTTGCTGGTTGCCTCCAGACAACGCTCCGACATTGATATCTGAGGACGCTTTGATATTGAGTGTTTGAATTGCTTGTTCGGCGCGTCCAGTTCCGGCCGTTCGGCTCACAAAGCCCGCAAATAGAGCATCACTTCCCACAACACATACATTGATATTGTCGTGGACACTCATGTCGAGAAAAAGGCCCAGTGCTTTGCGGTCTTCTGTTAGATAGGCGATACCTGCATTACCTGCATCGCGAGGAGAGCGTATGACTACAACTTTACCATCAACTTCAATCTGTCCACCTGAGTAAGCATCGACACCTGCGATTAATCGGGCAAGTTCTGTTCTCCCTGAACCTACCAGTCCTGCAATGCCAAGAATTTCGCCGGCATACAGATCGAAACTGCAATCTTTAATATTGGAGCCATCTGTAAGGTTGCGAACACGTAGTATCGGTTTCTCATAAGAACACGAAGGACGCTCATGGGCATAGAAACCGGAAACATCGCGGCCAACCATCATCCGGACTAAGGTTTCAGCTGATAGCGTGGCACGATCCAGCGAACCTACGTAATGACCGTCTCGGAGCACCGAAACAAAATCGGACAATGCGTATATCTCAGCCATTCGATGGCTGATATAGATGATCGCGACGCCATCATCACGTAACTGGCGAATCAACGTAAATAGACTTTCAGTCTCTTTTGAAGACAGCGGCGTTGTAGGCTCATCCATCACCAGGATTCGCGTATCGGCATGAATTGCACGGGCGATTTCAACAAGTTGTTGGTCGGCGATCGACAATGTACCGACCAGCGCGTGCGGATCAAATGTGACGCCAAGTCGCTTTAGTACAACCTGCGCGCCTTCGGTCATTGCCTTGTGGTTTACAACCCCACATCGACGAATTTCTCTACCCAGGTAGATGTTCTCGACCACGCTCATATTCGCGCACAAGCTGAGTTCTTGATAGATAACTGAAATGCCATGGCGCTTCGCATCGTTCAGGCCATAGTTTCGAATATCACATCCATCGATTCGGATAGTGCCACTGTCGGCTATATAGGCCCCCGACAAAATTTTCATCAGAGTGGATTTACCGGCGCCGTTCTCGCCCATTAGCGCGTGGATTTGTCCAGGGAAAATACTGAGGTCGATGTCATGCAGGACGCGCACCCCATTGAATGACTTCGAGATGGAACGCATTTCCAATAGGGCAAGAGGTGGACTTTCAGAGCCAGTGCTCAGCATTGCGGTTAACTCCTTATCTGCCGATTTGAGAAGCAGTGAAACCTCTCATCGGTGTTCTTGTTCGAGAAACATAGTCCAAAGGAAAGCGCTTGCGCAAGCGCTTTCCTTTGCATACGAAGGAAAGATGAAAAGGCTAGGAAAGCGCTTGCGCAAGCGTTTTCGTCTCAGCTATGCTTTTTTCAACAGCGTCCCTGCGTCCCGTTAACGGTTCGCTATGTGATCGCAAAAATAATAAAAAGGAGTGCCCGGCTATGCTGCATAGCGGATTCCACCATCTCGCCTCACCCACTTTAGGTGCACAGCGCACCTCGCTGGGTCTCTCTCGAAATTGCGGGCCCGCCCCGGCATCAATTCCTAGAGCCTCCGACACATTTTCTCGCCGTGAGCTTTACAATGGCTTACCGCTGGGCATGAGTTCAGCGCTATCCATGAAATCACGTGAGAAAGGAGTGGTGCACAGTGGGCGCAAAGATGAGTGATGTAGCGCGAGCCGCGAACGTATCAATGTCTACGGTATCCCACGTACTCAACGGTACTCGCAAAGTGCATCCTGACACCGTCCGTAGCGTGAATCAGGCTGTAGAGTCCGTAGGCTATATTCGAAACTCGCTCGCTCGATCTCTAGCTCGCTCCTCTTCAGGTGCTATAGGGGTGGCGATTGCTACGCTGTCGAACTATTACTTCAGTGAAACAGTACGTGCCATCGAAGCGGCATGTGCGAAAAGCGGCTTGATGATGATTCTGGTCAATACGCAAAAAGATCCTGAACAAGAGCTTAAAGCGGTCAAAGCACTGCATGAGAGACGTGTTGACGGCATTGTACTCGCCTCGGAGCATGATCCAGAAAATAGAGTATTTAATTACTTAAAGGCCAACAAGATACCCACGGTTCTCATCGATCGACTTCTGTCGACGTCTTTCGATCAGGTGGGGGTAGAGAATAAGCAATCATCTCAAGAGTTGATTGCACACTTGATTAAACTTGGACATCGGCGTATCGGGATGGTATCCGGACGATTGAGTCAGTCTTCTTCTCACGAGCGAATTGACGGTTACCGTGCGGCCTTGGCTGATGCAGGAATTCAGTACGAAGATCAATTAGTTTGCTGTGGTGAATCGGCGATTGAGCCGGCAATGGAAGCGACTCGCCGTCTACTAGCGCTAGAGCACCCGCCTACCGCAATAATGACCGCTAACAACTTGATGACCATTGGTGCAATGCAGGCCCTTCGTGAAGCAAGGCTTGAGGTGCCAAAGGACATCGCACTGGTCGGCTTTGACGACTTCGAATGGGCGGATGCTTTTAGCCCTCGACTGACAGTTATAGCGCAACCTCTCGAGGAACTCGGGGCCCAGGCTGTGAAGCTTTTATTGAAGCGTATCAAGCAACCTGATGGGAAACGTCAGACTATTCGATTGAAACCCTCTTTAATTCAACGAGATTCTTGCAGCGCTCCCAAATGACTGTACTCGGGGATTTATCCTGAGGATCTAGCGGTTGCAGGCGTGAATTATTTGACTCTTGTCCACGTCTCGCCGCCTAGATAACTTTTAAACTAAATGATCCGCACCTGGCTTCCATTTGTCGCGCACGCATATGTATGTTTATTTTTTACTTAAACAACCGACTTTCGGTTTTGTTTTCTTCAGGCCTCAATGATTTCGCTAAAGAGATAGGCGTCTATTTAAATTGCAATGAAAAACTCTGACCTCGTGGAGTGGAGTCCGATAGCCGATTGTAACTACAAACCGTAGAACCTATTTCTGCCGGGGCGTTTCTGCGTGTGCAAAATTACAAAACTCCAAAATTTTAATCGTTGATTGAGACGGCTGAAGCCGTATTGGCAAAGAGAGGCTGAGCATGAATAACTACAACAAAACGAATGATGTGACTGCATTGCCGGCATGGCGCAATCTGCTCGACCATCGGGAGAGCATGAAAAATTTTAGTATGCGCGATGCCTTTCAAGATGACAGTAAACGCTTTCAAGACTTTTCCTTGGCGGGCTGCGGGCTGTTTCTGGATTACTCCAAAAACCTGATCACTCACGAGACGCGTTCATTGCTTGTAAACCTTGCTCGCGAGGCTGGCGTGGAGCAGGCAGCGCATGCCATGTTCAGTGGAGAAAAAATCAACTGTTCCGAGGGGCGCCCTGTGCTGCATACCGCGTTGCGGCGACCAGTGGGGGAACCTTTGATGGTCGATGGCCGCAACTTGATGCGCGATGTGCATGGTGCTCTGGCCCAGATGACTGACGTTGTGAGTCGTATCCATAGTCATCTTTGGCGTGGTTACAACGACAAGGTCATCACTGATGTCGTAAATATTGGTATTGGTGGCTCATTTCTGGGCCCTGAGCTTGTCTCTGAAGCACTCGCGCCCTTCGCTCGGCATGGGGTGCGGTGCCATTACCTGGCTAACATCGACGGCAATGAGTTCCGAGAGGTTACAGCCGATCTGAACGTAGAAACAACGCTGTTCATCATCTCCAGCAAAACCTTCGGCACCCTTGAAACGTTGAAGAACGCGCAAGCTTGTCGAAGCTGGTACTTGGCTAAGGGCGGGACGGAAGAGAAGCTATATCGCCACTTCATTGCGGTGACAAGCAATCGTCAAGCTGCGCTGGATTTCGGCATCCGTGAAGCAAACATTTTTCCTATGTGGGACTGGGTCGGTGGCCGTTACTCACTATGGTCGGCAATTGGCCTGCCGATTGCTCTGGCCATTGGCATAGCTAACTTTAAGGAACTGCTGTCCGGCGCGTACGCTATGGATCAACATTTCCTGAATGAGCCATTGGAACAGAACCTTCCCGTTCTTTTAGCGGTACTCGGCGTTTGGTATCACAACTTTTGGGGTGCGCAAAGCTATGCGTTCTTACCCTACGACCATAACCTGCGCAACTTCGTGAAACATCTGCAGCAGATGGACATGGAGTCCAATGGCAAAAGTGTTCGTCATGATGGCACGTCAGTTTCCTACACCACTGGCCCAGTAATCTGGGGTGGCGTGGGATGTAACGGACAGCACGCTTACCACCAGTTATTGCATCAAGGGACGCCTCTCATTCCAGCCGACTTCATTGTGCCTGTGGTCAGCCACAACCCAGTGGCTGATCATCAGGAATGGCTGTACGCCAATTGCTTGTCTCAAAGCCAAGCGCTGATGCGAGGCAAAAACCGCGCTGAAGCTGAGGCAGAGCTAAAAGCCAAAGGCCTTTCGTCCAGTGAGATTGAACGACTGGCGCCGCATAAGGTGATTCCCGGTAACCGGCCAAGCAATACAGTTGCTCTTGAGATCATCAATCCACATAGCCTTGGTGCGTTGATCGCCCTTTATGAACACAAGGTCTTTGTCCAGGGTGTAATTTGGGGAGTCAATTCGTTTGATCAATGGGGCGTGGAGTTGGGCAAGGAGCTAGGCAACAGCGTCTACAACCTTCTGACTCGCTATGACGCGGAACCGGCAGATGATTCCTCGACGCAGGGCCTTATAGATTTCTTCCGGGGACGTCATCGTGGTTAGAGCCTCAAAAGATTGGGTGGGACTAATGCCTTCCAGTCTTGGAGAAAACGAATGCCATGTAGTAGTGCCTCTGCGCATGTATTCACTCGCGTTGTACTTCTGAGGCTACAGGGTGATCGACCGGCCCTGCACCGTGATTAAGTTAGTTTGGGCTTCCAGGTTCGTGACCTGAATATACATTCCAAAGGGTAAAACTTACGACGATTAACCAACTCATTTTTTAAGTAATCGCTTGCTTACCGTAGTCACTCCGCACTGGCACTGCCTGGATTCTTCTCATGCTTTGGCTCAGGTAATACGGTGCGTTTTCTATTCGATTTAACCTATTTCCCATTCGGGAACTTGTGCGTGGAGCCAGTTGCGTACTTGGTTACAAAGCGTGCTGACTCGCGTTATCGACCTTGTCCAATAAGTATAAAAAAACAAAAGGTGTTATGAATGAACGTTAAAACTCTCAGTGCAGTTCTGGGTGTGTCCTTTGCTGTCGGCTTTCTGCCTGTTGACGCGTATTCAACAGACTTCAGTGGTTATTTCAGAACCGGAGTGGGGGATTCTACTCAAGGAGGGACACAGTCGTGTTTTCAGCTACCGGGCGCGCAGTCCAAATATCGCCTTGGCAACGAATGTGAGCAGTATATGGAGCTGGATTTGCGCCAGGATCTACTTTCACTGGACGACGGCTCGTTGCTTAGCGTGGAAGGCATGGCACAGTTTTACAACGAGTATGGCCATGAACCAAAATTTGACGGAGAGCACGGTTATACGCGGATGAGTCAGCTCTACGCAGAGTGGAGCAAGATGCCGGCATTGAATGGCGGCTCTTTCTGGGCGGGCCGTCGTTACTACAACCGAAACGACATCAATATTTCCGACTACTTCTACTGGAACCAAAGCTCAACGGGCTTTGGGTTCGACCAGGTCGCATTGGGAGATCTGAAATACAGCTACGTGCTCTCACGCAAGGACAACGTCTTCCAAAAGGATTTTGTTACCCGTCATGATGTGACCGTCAGCGGATTCAACACAAATCCCGGTGGCGAAGTTCAGCTGGGCGTCAGTTATCTGGATAAGCCAAGCCGCGAGGATGCTCATCAGGGCTGGTCAGTGGTTGCCCAGCACAAGCAGGTCGCGTTCCTGGGCGGAGTCAACAAGTTCGCTGTTCAATATGGCCGAGGGCCAGGCACTGCATTGGGCTATACCGGTGATACCACGTTGGATGAGAGCAACAAAAGCTGGCGGCTCGTGGAGTTTTTCGATTGGCAATTGACTCATGCTTTCAGTGGTCAAGTTGAACTGGTCTATCAAAAAGACACGCGCCCTGAAGGTGATGATCAGAACTGGTTATCCATTGGTGTTCGGCCAATTTATGCGTTCACGGATCAGTTCAAGCTGATCACCGAGGTTGGGCGCGACCAGGTTGAAGCCGCAGACGGTACCCGAAAACTCACTAAGTACACCATCGCGCCGACTTGGTCACCGAAGGGCCCGGGATTCTGGGACAGGCCGGAATTTCGTCTGTATTACACCTACGCTACCTGGAACAAGGCTGCGCAACGCGCCGCCAGCTTGCAATCTCCGGGATCGGCTCTATCTGATACCGGTGCGTTTGGTACAGACTTGCAAGGCTCCAACGTAGGGGTTCAGATCGAGTATTGGTGGAAATAAACTCCCTTGTTGACGCCGATGCCAAATTGAACCAAATGCCGACGCAAGACCGACCCACCTCCAAATCAGCACAAATTCAGCAAAGGCAACGGTTTGTGAGGAGTCAGACTGGGTCAGTGACATCTCGGCAACTGGGTGTATTCGGCTTCGGCACCAACACCTACTGCCCCAGAGGGCATACACGGGGCTGTGGGCGGGTGTTGGTTAGCGGATGGAAGAGACAGGCGTCGAAAAAAAAGGGCCTCAGTCGAACAGGTGCATCAGGTGTCCATCCAACATGGGTTCTGCAACCTGCAGCTCAGGTAAGCAAGGCCGCTTTGTACTCAATCCAATATTACTTGGTCAGCCAGGACTCAACGGTCACGAGGCCGCACTAAGCCCTCCAGGACTTTTGCTACGCTGACCTCTTCCACGGAGGAATCACAATGTCGAATGCAGACCTGCTCCCTTCCCTACTGTCCAAAATCTATCAAAACCAGCTCGCACTTGAGGCTGCCATTATGGAGCTGACGCTGTGGGTCGAGCAGCGCGGATCAGCAGAGGTAGCCGGCAACGTTCGCGGTGCTTTAGAGGCAATCAGTAAGAATGAGCAATTCATCGGTATGACGCTTGCGGTGCTCATGACACCTGAGTGAGTAGGTCTCGAGTTTGATAGGCTAGCCGGGCCATTGGCCCGAAGGAGCGACCTCCCCATTACGTCACACCACAGCTTAGCTATGGGTATGCGATAACTCGCACGCAGAATGATTTGAACACAACCTACTCTCCCACCTCCCGCGAAGTCTCTGTCCTCACGCAGAGAATCATTGCGCCCTGTCATAAATTGTCTCAGCTCAGTCCTGCATAATTGTTGAAATCATGGAGTCATACCGGTACTCCTAAAGCACCAGTTTCAGCAGGGAACGCATCATGCATTCAAGATTCAGGGTCATTGAGACCACCGGACTGGAAGATGGCAATAAGCGATACAGGGTCGTTGATCTCGTTGAAGGAGGCTCAGCTAGCAAGCATGGTGTGTTTAAGGCCAGAGCAGATGCAGATGCTGTTTGTTCGCTCCTGAATGCCGAACATACGCGTCAGAGTGCTGTCGGTCGTATGTCTCGGAGCCTTTGATCCACTCGCTTCGGAACGCCAAGCGCCGGATGGTTTGTAGGACTGCTCATACCTACATCGCAGTCACGGACTTTCACTCCGAAAGTACGTTTTGAAGGCGCTCCTAGTTAAGTCGATGACACTCATCCTTGACCTCTTCTCGGGCCTGATAGGTCGTCTTCAGTCGTGAGCTTCGTACAGAACGCTACGAGCTGCTGCCCTCCGCCACAGGCAACAATCGGCCAATAGCGGACGTTTGAGTCTGAGTCTCGCCCGGCTCGACTCCGGAGACGAATCTGCTGAGATAGGCGAAAAAAGGCGCCAAATTGGCGCCTTAACGTTATTAAGCGATTTTGATCACAACCTTTCCAAATGCTCCCCTCGCGAGATGCTCGTAAGCTTCTCGTGCTTTCTCGAACGGATATACCTGATCGATCACGGGACGGATCTTGTGTTCGTTGAGGAAAGCGTTCATCCGGTCGAATGATGAGCGCGGCGCCACGGCGATACCGCGAATGGTCGTCTGGCGGAAAATGAGTGGCATCAGATTGAGTTCAACAGTTTGCCCTGTCAGAAAGCCGATCTGCGCAATACGTCCCGATGCCTTGGTTGCTGCGACCGATTGATTGATGCCGCTGCCGCCGGCCACATCGAGTAGCAGATCCACGCCCTTGCCTTCGGTCAGCTTCAGCACTTCGTCCGCCCATTTCGGAGTCGTCCTGTAGTTAATGCCCGCCAGGGCCCCCAGCCCCTTCACGGTTTGCAGATTCTGGTCGCTACTCGACGTTGCGATGACCTTAGCGCCAAGCGCAGTCGCGATCTGCACGGCGAATATCGACACACCTCCAGTGCCTTGAACCAATACGGTTTGGCCCGGCTGGATTTGTCCAAAGTCCACCAGCGAATACCAGGCCGTCAGCGCAGCAATAGGAAGTGTTGCCGCCTCTTCGTCGCTCATGTTGTCGGGTGCACCGACGGCGCTGTCTTCATGGATGATCATGTATTCGGCCAAACCGCCGGGCAACGGCGAACCGAAGCAGTAATCGGGTTCGTTCGGCCCCGGCTCGCCATCTAGCCAACGTGAGTAAAGATGCGAGTTGACGCGATCACCGACTTTGAAACGCGTGACGTTGTCACCGACAGCTACTACCGTTCCGGCGGCATCGCTCACCGGTATCAGTGGTTTGGGCACCATGTGCGGCTCATAAATGCCGTCGACGATTGCCTTGTCGCGAAAGTTGAGCGAGACAGCACCGACCTTGACCAGCAACTCGCCAGCCTTTGGTTGCGGGGTCGCTACCTCTCCCAATTGCAGGTTGTCGAGTCCGAAATCTTTCAATAACCAAGCTTTCATTGCGAATCTCCAAATACACGTCGATGGCCTCGAACCAGAGCCGGTTCTGCCTTGGGTGCATCTTTCACTTTTGACGGTGCGCAATAAATGCGTGGAAAAAGACATGATTGTTCTATTCTTGGATAACAATCATGTTCAACTTCGTGAGTCAGGCGGGGTTCATAGGAAAGCGTCATGGAATTACTTCAATCGATGCGACTGTTCGCCAGACTTGCCGAACTCGGCAGCTTTACCAAAGCCGCCGAATCGCTGGACATCGGGCGACCTCAGGTCACTCGGTATATCCAGGAGTTGGAGACGTCATTGGGCGTGCGCCTGTTCCAGCGCACCACGAGAAAGGTGGCACTCACCGCCGAGGGCGAGAGGTTCTATGAGCGGGTACAGGAAATTCTGGCGGGTATTTCTGCTGCGACCTCGATGTTCGACCGATCCGGAGCTACGCTCGCAGGCCGACTTCGCGTCGACATCCCGACCGCTTTCGCGCAAATGGAATTCATCAAAAGCCTTAAAGAATTCACCGCCTCCTACCCTGGTATCAACATGGTTCTGGGCGTGACTGACCGGGCCGTCGACCTGATCGGTGAAGGCATCGACTGTGCGTTGCGTATCGGCGACCTACCGGATTCGACCTTGATCGCTCGTCCTATCGCGATGGCGACCATGGTGACGTGTGCAGCGCCCGAGTATTTGCACGAGCATGGCGAACCCGAAACACTCGACGATCTGGCCTCCCATCGTGGCGTCAACTTCTTGTCCGGTCAGAGCAACAGGACATTGCCTTGGCATTTCTCGGTAAAAGGTCAGGATCGAGCGTTTGTGAGTAACGCCGGCATCACCGTCACCGAGTCGAATGCGTACGTTCAGTGCGGCGTGTCGGGCTTCGGAATAATCCAGGCACCTGGGATCACCGTGGCCGAGCATTTGGACAGTCGCGGTTTGGTGGAAATTCTAAAGCCCTATCGGCCAGCCCCTCGCCCTGTGTCGTTGCTATACCCAAGCCGGACGCACCTGGCGCCACAGGTTCAAGTTTTTATTGAGTGGCTGCAAGAGCGTTTTCCGCAACTTCATTCTGACTGGCTGGAACCTAGCGATCATTGAACCGGTTTCGTAAACGGCCGTTCTGGGTCGATTGCAACCCTTCGTGACAGGCAGTAAACGGCCAATAGCTGCCCCTTGGCGAGAGGCAGCTTACAACGATGAACTCAAGGACGATCGTTTCAAACCAGTAGCGACCTGTGCGCTATTGCAAAGGCACATAAATATCGGTCTGCCATTGATCCTGCGGTGTCTCGGGGAAAATGCTTAGATAATCGAAGAACAGCGGCTGGTCTCGAAGCTCCTCGCCACTGGTAGGGAGCCAGTCGCGATAGATCGGATAGATCGATTCGCCGATGTGATCCGTCGAGCCCACGTGACGCACCACGACGCAGCGCCCGCCAGGGATAACCCTCTCGGTTACGCCGAACTCATTCGCTGCTACCGCCTCGTGAATCTCGCCGCAAATTGCAAACCGGAACTCTTCGGCCGGGGTCGTATCGGGGTTGCCGAAAGGAATACCAAAGCTGCGACTTGATGCCACCGGCGACTGTCCGCTCTGCATGCGCCACTCGATAAATTTACGGACACTCTCATTAATGAGCCCGGGCGCTCCGCAATGCTCTAATGCTGCAACCCTGACTTCGTGAAACTCCACAATTCGTATCTGCATGATGATGCTCCTGGAAAAATGAGGGATGGTGAACACCGCACTCCAGACCTGCCAATTCGGCTGCTTCCTGAATGCACTCGGCGTCGTACCGAACGCCCGTCTGAACGCCCTGGAAAATGCTTCGGGGCTTTCGAAACCCGCACCAAAAGCGGCGTCCAGCACCGAGTAATCCGCGAGGGAGGACAAGCAATGCGCCGCGCGTCGTAGTCGCATCAGTTGTACATAACGTGAAACAGGCACGCCCACGAACGCGGTGAATTGTCGATGGAAGTGAAACACCGAAAAATTCGCGACTTGGCTCAACATCCTCACAGACAAGTCACCTTCGAGATTGGCGTCAATGTAGGCGAGTACCAGGTCGAAGCGTTTTGTGTAGGCGGCGTTGATCAGCAAGTCAGACACTGGATGGAGGCTCCGGAAAATACGCTAGGCAATAGAGTCGACTATACCGGCGTACCCGCGCCTAGCCGTGTTTGCTCAGGTCGCGATTGAATTGCCTGTTCGACGTGGCCGCCTTGGATGCACCGTCTTGAAGGCTACCGGGCCGCTCATCTGAGCCTCCGATTGTAAATCCTGTACGACCGACAGCTTTGGGTTGTGGATTCAACTGCCCTTCTCGACTGTCAGCAATCGGCCAGAAACGTACGCTCAGCGTTGGTAGGCGCACCTAACCGCGCTAGCGGATCAGCGTTCAGACATCATGGGCATGTCCGCCGACTTGTCCAAATACACCGATCTGCACATTTTCGCCAAGGCCCACCCGGATCGTTTCTATCAGATGGGCATGGCCGAACAGTTGCTCATGAGTGCTGCAGCAGGGATGGCACGTGAAGGTTTCGTGCCGTTCGCCACGACCTACGCCGTGTTCGCCTCGCGCCGTGCCTATGACTTCATTTGCATGGCGATTGCCGAGGAAAACCTCAACGTCAAAATCGTCTGCGGCCTGCCCGGCCTGACCACTGGCTACGGCCCAAGCCACCAGGCCACGGATGACCTGGCGATCTTCCGTGCCATGCCCAACCTGATGATTGTCGATCCGTGTGATGCACTGGAAATCGAACAGGCGGTGCCCGCTATCGCGGCGCATCAAGGGCCGGTCTACATGCGGCTGTTGCGCGGAAATGTGCCGCTGGTGCTGGACGAGTACGGCTACAAATTCGAGATCGGCGAGGCCAAAACCCTGCGCACCGGTAACGATGTGTTGATCATCTCCACCGGCTTGATGACGATGCGCGCACTGGAAGCGGCCAAAGAGCTACAAGCGGACGGAGTTGATGTCGCTGTACTGCACGTACCGACGATCAAACCACTGGATGAGCAAACCATTCTCGCTGAAGCGAGGAAGTCCGGTCGCTTGGTCGTTACCGCAGAAAACCACTCGATTATCGGTGGATTGGGTGAAGCCGTTGCAACGGTCTTGCTACGTAACGGCGTAACACCAACCTTCAGGCAAATCGCGTTGCCCGATGCTTTCCTAGATGCTGGCGCCTTACCTAAGCTGCATGATCGTTACGGAATTTCGACTCAGGCGGTCTGCGCCCAGATCAAAGCATGGCTTTGATCTGGGCCTAAAGAGAAGAGCCTAAGCATCGGCTTAGCTGTCAAGAGCGATGAACAAGGGCGTCTTTCGACGCCCTGACTTGTTAAGCGGTCTTGATTACTAACTTCTCCAATGCATCTTTGGTGAGATGCTCATAAGCTTGACCAGGCGGATTTAAGAGAGGCGAACCTCGAGGACATTGGGCAAAGCCAATATCCGAGCGACAAGATTC
This sequence comes from Pseudomonas sp. WT-JTC, assembly GCF_056711565.1. Taxonomy (NCBI): domain Bacteria; kingdom Pseudomonadati; phylum Pseudomonadota; class Gammaproteobacteria; order Pseudomonadales; family Pseudomonadaceae; genus Pseudomonas; species Pseudomonas sp. WT-JTC. The sequence goes on along the minus strand of NZ_CM160042.1, from coordinate 2,243,825 downwards.
CACCAAATTCTCCTACCGCTACTGAATTGTCACGCCCATTCCCTCCCCCTTCGCAATGCCCTCACTACACATACGATCAAGTCGGCTGTCGCGCCCCCTTGCAAGCCTACCAACTAGATGGTAGATTCTATCGGATTCACATCTCCTCCCGTAAACCTACAGGGCGCCCCGCCCAGGTGAGTCCCCATGCAAGATTGGAAGCAAACTCGAAAAGACATCAGCGCCCGCCTAGTACAGCTGAATGGCCTGTCCCCAGAGACCATGAAAGGTATGGCTTCTCTAGGGAGCGCCGGCGCAAAAACAAACCACCTCGATGCTAAAACTCGTGAACTGATTTCGCTCGCCGTAGCGGTGACCACCCGCTGTGATGGCTGCATCGCTTTCCACGCTGCTGAGGCCAAAAAGCTTGGTGTAACTACTGAAGAGGTTGCTGAAGCATTGGGTGTAGCAATCAACATGAACGCCGGTGCTGCATTGGTCTACAGCACTCACGTTTTGGATGCGTTCGACAAACCTTAATGCAGGGCATTGCGGGAATATCAGAACTAATTGCTGCCATCCGCCCAGCCAATAAACTGCGAGACTTTTCATGAATGAGCTTTTCACGCCTACGATCTGTGCTGAACGCTATTAGCCAACCGTGTCGTTTTAGCCCACATGACTCGCACTCGAACGCTGAAAAACAATTCAAATGAACTTATCGCTCTCTACTACGCGCAGCAAGCGTCTGCCGGTCTGATCACAGAAGGACTGGAGGCCCGTGGCTATTTGTATACCCCGGGTATTTACACTGCGGAACAGGTTGAGGCTGGCGCCAAGTCAGTGATGCTGTATGAGGAATAGCGACATGAACAAGTCTTATGAGCAGTCCCTGAAAATCGATGCTCCCCGTGATGGCGGGTTGCGTCAACTGCGTAGCCTGTGCGGTTACGAAATAGGGGTAATCCCACTCCCAATTTTTCTCGGCATCGCCGTAATCGTATATCTCTCGGCACACTTGGGTTTTTTGCCTAATAACATGATCGGTGGCCTCGCCGTCATCATGACGATGGGTATGTTCTTCGGCCAACTGGGTTCGCGTCTTCCGATTCTGAAGGAAATCGGAGGAGGAGCCATTCTGTGCTTGATGCTGCCATCGATTTTGGTGTTCTACGGCTTCTTCGGGCCAGCCACGATTGACGCTACAAAAATGCTGATGAAAGAAGCCAACTTTTTGTACTTCGTGATTGCCAGCCTGGTAGTCGGCAGTATTCTCGGGATGAGCCGATTTATTTTGATTCAGGGCATGATGAGGATGTTCATACCTCTTCTCGTCGGAACCCTGGCTGCCGTGGCAAGCGGACTCATTGTGGGAAAACTCGTCGGCTATAGTTTCTACCACACCTTCTTCTTTATCATTGTTCCCATTATTGGCGGGGGTATTGGTGAGGGAATCCTGCCTTTATCGCTTGCTTACTCAGCTATTCTCGGCGGTACGCCGGATATCTACGTTGCTAAATTGGTGCCTGCCGCTGTAGTCGGCAACATCGCGGCGATTATCTGTGCCGGCTACTTGGCCCGGCTGGCGCTAAAACGCCCGCATCTCAATGGCGAGGGTTCATTGATCCGTGCCAAAGACGAGAATGATAAATTCCAAGCCAGGGAAGATAACGGCTCGACTATCGATTTCAGAGTGATAGGTGCAGGCATTCTGGTCATCTGTGCATTCTTCGTCCTTGGCGGCCTGCTTGAAAAAGTCTTGGGGATTCCTGGCCCTGTCCTGATGATCTTGGCCGCTGTACTTTTTAAGTACGTTCGCGTTCTGCCGGAAAAACTGGAGAAAGGCACAAGCGCTTTCTACAAGCTGATTTCTTCCGCCTTCATTTGGCCGGTAATGATCGGCTTGGGCATGTTGTATGTCCCTCTCGATAGCGTCGTAAAAGTCTTTTCTATCAGTCATGTCCTAGTCTGCGTATCCGTCGTTGCCTCAATGGCCATCGCAGGTTTTTTCATTGGCAACCTGATGAAAATGTACCCCATCGAATCAGCCATCGTGACCTGCTGCCACAGCGGCCTTGGCGGTACCGGGGATGTTGCGATCCTCTCAGCCTCCAATCGTATGTCGCTGATGCCATTCGCTCAGATCTCCACCCGCCTCGGCGGCGCTTCGACGGTGATCATTGCTAGTATTCTTTTGCGTATTTTTGCTTGATGCCGAGTGCAGGACACTCATCATCAACCCCTCAATAAACCCAATGGTTTTCACTTTCTAGTGAACACTATCTGAGGTCAGATTTTGTCTGCCCTTGGTGCTGGATTGCCAAACGGCGCTTTAAAGCAGCCCTTGAGCAGTTTGAGCACAAACATCTGGTAGAGATAAAGCTGCGGGCCTACCGGCACGCACCAGGCCAGGTATCAGAGCCGTTCAAGGAAATTCATGATGAGCAAACAAAAGATAACGTTCCGAAACGCCCAGGGTATAAGCCTGTCAGGTCTGCTTGAGACGCCGGAGGCGCCCAAAGCCTATGCATTGTTCGCCCACTGCTTCACCTGTGGGAAGGATATTAAAGCTGCCGCGAGAATTGCTAAGGCGCTAGTCGACAATAATATCGCTGTACTGCGATTTGATTTCACAGGTCTAGGCAGCAGTGAAGGAGACTTCTCCAACAGCAATTTTTCCTCCAACGTTGCCGACTTGGTAGCGGCGGCGGAGTTTTTGCGTGATACATACCAGGCTCCATCCATCTTGATTGGCCATAGTTTGGGCGGAGCCGCAGTCATAGCAGCGGCGAAGTACATCCCAGAGGCAAAAGGCGTGGTGACAATAGGTGCCCCCGCTGACGCGACCCATGTCCTGAAGCAGTTCAAAGGTCACGTAGAAGCGATCAGAGACATTGGTGAATACAAAGTAATGCTGGCAGGAAGAGAGTTTACTATAAAAAGGCAGTTTCTCGATGATATTGAAACCCAACAGCAGGATACAAATATCGCTAACCTACGACGCGCATTGCTTATTTTTCATTCCCCAGCAGACAGCGTTGTATCAATAGAGCAAGCCCAGAAAATTTACCTAACAGCTAAACACCCCAAGAGCTTCATTTCACTCGACTCGGCTGACCACTTGCTTACTAATAGTCAGGATGCGGATTATGTTGCGTCATGCATTACTGCCTGGAGCTCTAGGTATCTGTAACCCTAGGCATTGCTTCCCGGCGAAAATGCCATAGCACTTTGGGGGTCAATTTAATATGGCATCAGCACTTGGCCGGAGCGAGCTGGATATCGTGATAAGTATTCCCTGTAAGAAAATCTGACTTTTCCGACATCGATAACAGTTGGCACACTTAATGAACTTACCAACACAAATCCGGCTGGCCTTGGTCGATGATCACACCTTAGTGCGCGATGGGATCAGAGCTCTACTATCCGTCATTCCGACTGTGACCGTGGTTGGTGAGGCTGAAAATGGTGCGGATGCTATGGTGATGGTTGAGCACTGCAATCCTGATCTTCTATTGGTCGACATCAACCTTCCCGACATAAACGGTCTTGAGCTGACGCGAAAAATACGTGACAGGTTCCCCACCCTGAAGGTGCTCGTGCTCAGCATGTATGATAGTAAAGAGTATGTAAGTGAATCCCTACGCTCCGGTGCGAGTGGCTATGTATTGAAAAACGCACCCTCAAGAGAGATTGTCGCTGCGATTGAAGCAATTAAAAACGGAGGTACTTTCTACAGTGCTGAAATCGCACAAAAGCTGCTTCTTGATGATAGTATTATCAACGAGCTAACGCCCCGGGAAAACCAAGTTTTATATAAAATGACTCAAGGGCTGAACAACAAGGAAATGGCACAAGAATTGAACATCAGTGTCAGGACTGTAGAAACCCATCGCTTGAGCATTCGACGCAAAACCAATATCGACAAACCTGCTGCGTTGGTAAAGTATGCAATAGACCATGGAATAATTCCGAGATAGGGAATTTAGCCAGTGGTCGTGGCGTGTCATTCAATTCATGTTTATAACAGTGCCCCCATCGGAACTGTATCGCCCATCCGCGACAGAAGTTGCCTAACGTGCCCACAAGATGTGGGCGTCATAGTCAGCGCGCCCTTGCAACCCTACCAATCGGATGGTAGATTCTGATCACCCTCTAGAAATGACTAAGAAAAACTATAGGGCCTGTGCTCGATGAGTTGCAGACTTCCTACGACAGTCCGGCACGCTATTAGCCAACCGCTCTTATGCTGGGTGCCTGCCGAGGAGATTGAAAATGCCCTACGATTTTGACCTTTACGTGATTGGTGCCGGTTCCGGAGGCGTGCGGGCTGCGCGTTTCTCCGCCGGTTTTGGCGCGAAAGTGGCTGTGGCCGAGAGCCGCTATCTGGGCGGTACATGTGTGAACGTTGGCTGCGTGCCGAAAAAGTTGCTGGTCTACGGCGCGCACTTCGCCGAAGACTTCGGGCAGTCGCAAGGTTTTGGCTGGACGCCGGGCGAGGCGAAGTTTGACTGGGCGAAGCTGATTGCCAACAAAGATCGTGAGATCAATCGACTGAACGGCATCTACCGCAATTTGCTGGTCAACAGCGGCGTGACCTTGCATGAAGGCCACGCCAAGATCATCGACCCGCACACGGTCGAGATCAATGGTGAGCGTCACACCGCCAAGAACATTCTGATCACTACCGGTGGCTGGCCACAAAGTCCGGAGATTCCGGGTCATGAGCATGCGATCAGTTCCAATCAGGCATTCTTCCTCAAAGAACTGCCGAAGCGTGTTCTGGTGGTGGGTGGTGGTTACATTGCGGTGGAGTTCGCCGGGATCTTCCACGGGTTGGGCGCCGAGACTACGCTGCTATATCGCGGCGATTTGTTCCTGCGCGGCTTTGACGGTGCAGTGCGCAAACATTTGCAGGAAGAGCTGACCAAGCGCGGCATGAACCTGCAGTTCAATGCCGACATCGAGCGCATCGACAAGCAAGCCGATGGCAGCCTGAAAGCAACCCTCAAGGATGGTCGTCAGCTTGAGGCGGACTGCGTGCTCTACGCTACCGGTCGACGTCCGATGCTCGACAACCTAGGACTGGAAAACACTGGGGTCAAACTCGACAAGAAAGGTTTTGTCGAGGTCGACGAAATGTATCAAACCGCTGAACCGTCGATCCTGGCCCTGGGCGATGTGATTGGTCGGGTGCAGCTCACTCCGGTCGCTCTGGCGGAAGGCATGGCCGTAGCGCGGCGTTTGTTCAAGCCCGAGCAATACCGCCCGGTGGACTACAAGATGATCCCGACCGCCGTGTTCAGCTTGCCGAACATCGGCACTGTCGGGTTGACCGAAGAGGAGGCGCGAGAAGTCGGACACGAGGTGGTGATATTCGAAAGCCGTTTCCGGCCGATGAAGCTGACCCTGACCGAATGTCAGGAGCGTACCTTGATGAAGCTGGTAGTAGATGCCAAAACCGACAAGGTTCTCGGTTGTCACATGGTTGGCCCGGATGCCGGGGAAATCGTTCAGGGGCTGGCGATTGCCTTGAAGGCAGGCGCGACCAAGCGCGTTTTCGACGAAACCATCGCCGTGCATCCGACGTCCGCCGAAGAGTTCGTTACCATGCGCACGTCGGTAGCCTAGACGATTCCGACAGCGGTACTCCGGCGCACGCGAAGTTTCGAGGTAAGGCTAGTTTTTTTGGTTTTCGGGTTGCTCTGAAATCAAAAGCTAGCCGCGACTGACGTCGCAAAAAAACGATCTCCCCTGCCCTGCGGGCAAAGCCGTCCACCGTCATTCCCTGCCATTCACTCTAATCAGAAAAAATCGCTCATCCGATAGGTGGCTTTATCCAGCCAAGTTGGATCGATATACCCATGGATCACCTCGGAACGACTACAGTCAGAAACTCCCATGTAGTAGGCGCGCAACCGTACCGGAGGCATCGATTAAATAATTTTTTTACAGACAGCATAATTATTGGAAGTAAATTCTAAATTCGCGCCTTTTCTTGAAAAATACGGAAAATTTTTCGTTGGGAGATGCCCTATATTTTATTGAAGCCCATGTGTCGTTGATAGCTTGTAACTGAGCACCACAATGAGTTTTTAGCCAAGCCGTGGGACGTTGAAACCATTAGCAACTATGAGAGGTGATCATGGAACAAATACCATTGTTTATTGGCGGTGTATGGCGTAACACGCATCCCACTGAATCGATCCCCGTAATCAATCCGGCAACTGAAGAGCAGATCGGACTCATTGCGAAAGCTAGCTTGGCTGACATAGAAGACGCGGCAATCGCTGCGGAAAAAGGTTTTGCCACCTGGAAACAAGTCTCTGCGCTCGATCGCGCAACGATTATGCACAAAGCGGCAAACCTGATTCGTGAGCGCGCAGAAAATATCGCCCTCACCCTCACCGCTGAGCACGGAAAGCCCTTGGCCGAGGCGATGGGTGAAGTCGCTGCAACTGCAGACACCATCGATTGGCATGCTGAAGAAGGCAGACGCGCGTATGGGCGTGTCATCCCCTCGCGCGCATTAGGAATTCATCAGTTTGCCTTGATGGAGCCTATCGGGCCTGTAGTGGGATTTGCGCCATGGAATTTTCCGCTCATTCAAGCGGTGAAAAAGGTCGCTGGTGCGCTGGCCGCCGGCTGTTCGATCATTTTAAAAGGCGCAACCGAGGCACCTACGTGTGCTGTTGAGCTTGTGAAAGCATTCGCTGACGCTGGCGTTTCTCCAGGAGCCGTAAACCTACTGTTTGGCGACTCGAGCCAGATTTCTGAGTATTTGATTGCTCATCCTTCCATCCGGAAAGTGACCTTCACCGGATCAACACCAGTGGGCAAAAAGCTTGCAAGCCTCGCAGGGCTGCATATGAAGCGATCCACAATGGAGCTGGGTGGCCATGCGCCGGTAATCGTTATGGACGACGCGGACATCGCAACCGCAGTCAAGATTTCTGTCGCCGCTAAATATCGAAATGCGGGCCAGGTCTGTGTCTCCCCGACTCGCTTCATTGTTCACTCAAAAGTGTTCGACGAGTTTGTTTCCCGTTTCGTGGAAGGCGCACGCGCAATCAAGGTGGGCGACGGTCTTGATCCGACGGTAACAATGGGCCCAATGGCTCACCTGGGCCGGCTTAAGGCAACAGAGGAACTCGTGGCGGATGCGGTATCCCATGGAGCGAAGCTGGAGACTGGCGGCAACCGCGTAGGCGACAAGGGTTATTTCTTCGAACCCACCGTTCTCACCAATGTACCGGTGACCGCTCGCGCCATGGTTGAAGAACCGTTCGGGCCGATTGCGTTGATCAATTCTTTTGACGACATCGATGAAGCCATCAAGGAAGCCAACAGACTGCCATACGGCCTCTCTGCCTACGCATACACGCGATCGCTTAGCTCGGCTAATAAGCTGTTTAACGGCATCGAGTCTGGCGCCATCTCGATCAACCATCACAGCGTTGCCCTACCCGAGCACCCGTTTGGCGGCGTAAAAGATTCCGGATACGGAACCGAAGGAGGCCCTGGCGCACTGGATGCTTTCATGACCACGAAGTTCGTTTCGCTTGCGAGCGTTCTTTAACGTTCGGCGAACGTGTTTTTTAGTCGCTATCGAGCACTGCTGCATTCAGGAAATAACGCGTCGCTAACTATTGGAACTCTTATGCTTACTCCGAACATTATCGAGCGTCTTGTCGGCGCAAACGAAAACTCTCCGCTTGCGATGGCCATTGCTGAGCGGGCAGAAATTATGGCGCTGAGTCAAGCGAGCCATGATGCAGTGATCATTCCGAAGGATCCCGGTGGTCTGTCACATGCAGAACGTGCAGCCCTTGCTGAACGAATCGCTCGGTTGAGCAACTCTGAAGAATTGGCTGATCACTACCATGCTTGTCTTGAGACAGCAGGTGGCGAAGAGGGCCTTTATGTTGCCGCCAATCCTCAGCAGTCCGCTTACGGGGATGAACGCTTTATGGCGATCATCCGATTCACGGATCTGGTCACTCAAAAGCCGCGAGAAGCTACAAAGCAAGATATCGATACGTTAAAGGCCGCTGGGATTTCAGAACCGGACATCGTAAGGCTCACTGAAGTCCTCGCTTTCGTGAACTACCAGCTCCGGGTCGTAGCAGGATTCAAAATTGCAGGAGAAATGAAATGAGCCAGGTCGTGCATAATTTCACCGTATCGGTGCCTCATTGGTCGCCGTACATCAAGCCTGTTGAGTTAGAAAGCGCGAGCCAAGAGCAGCTTGATGCGATGAAAGTGACTCCATCGAGCAAAAAAATCTCGGAGTATGTGCTCACTCTCGCCCATGACCCCGAATCGCTCGCGGTGCGATCCCCTTTGTTCAACGCCATTATGTATGGCCGCGCCGGCTTGCCCCCAGCTGAGCGTGAACTTGGGGCGATTGGTTCTTCAATTGTTAATCGATGCGTCTACTGCGCTGCAGTACACGGCGCCCGATACAATCAGCTGACTAAAAGTACAGAGCTGGTCGCAAAAATCTTTGCAGACGAAACCGAAGCACAATTGGATGATCGCTCTCAGGCGTTGTTTGACTTTGCGGTTGAGTTGGCCAAGTCACCCCCAATGCTGAATACACGGCATGCCGATGCCTTGAAAGAACTCGGCTTTGACACGCTTGGGGTTGTCGACCTCGTGCTGGCCACAGCCATCTTCGGTTGGGCAAATCGCCTGATGCATGTTTTAGGTGAACCCGTAAAAATCTGATCAGACGCTCCATTGAAGTGATATCAAAATAGCGGGCAGCCCCAAACTGCCCGTTCATCAAAATGACCGTTTTCTATAGCAGCATTTCCGCATCCTCTGACTTCCCCATACTCGTATCTCGAAGCGAAATCGACGCTGCCGGCCAGGCCTTGGAATATCCCTATCAGACGTGCTACACAGTCTGTCGTAATACTTCGCTGCCCCTGAGCAATCGATTTGCAACGCAGCGCCAAGTAAGGGTCTCACCTCTTTCCAAGCAAGCATTGCGTGGCAGCTAACGGACATACAATGACCCGACCTCTCACCGTCAGTGCCACTTGGCTTGTAGGCGTCATCGAGGAACTGACTCGGCAAGGTATCGAGCCTTCCCGTTTGGGCGCTCCCTGGACTCAACAGTGGGACGACGTGGCGCCTACGCGGCAGCTGCAACTCGTGCAAGTTAGGAGGCTTTGGCAGCGCGCGATGCAACTCTCCCAGGATCCGCTGCTCGGCTTGAAGGTTGGCGTAGCACTGCCACTGCAATCGATGAACGTCGTAGCACTGGTGTTGATGCACAGTAGCTCATTGCGCCACGCGCTCGCTCATACGGTCAGGCTGCAGCAGTTAGTTAGCAACTCTGGTCGTTTTTCAGTTGAACCTGTTTCCAACAATGGTGTTCAGCTGGTTTACCACGTAACACCCAGCCCGGTTGCCATGCATCCGGCCCAGATAGATTCGCTGTTTGCCGCGTACATGCGCCTTCTCTATAACTGTATGCCGACTGATCGAAGGCCAACCAGAATTGAGCTACCTGGTACTGACGTGTGTTTAGCCGACCGCTATCAAGTCTATTTTGAATGTCCGGTCATTCTCGGAGTGGAGCACGCTCGTGTTGTATTTGGCGCTGAACTGCTGGACGCACCTTGGCAGGCTGCTGATCCAACACTGCTTCGCATCGTACTCGGTCGCGCGGAGACGATGCTTAAAACCCAGGGTCGCTCCGACACGCTCGTTGATTACGTGACAGCAGCCATCGCAGCGCAGGGATTTTCGGAAGCGAATTGCGACAGCGTAGCGCGCTCGCTGGATCTCAGCAGGCGTACTCTTCAACGTCGATTGGCTGAGCGCGGCTCATCCTTCCGCCAATTACTGGAAGCGGTACGTATGAGCGAGGCATTGGAAGGCCTCGCTGATCCCAATCTGCCGCTTGTGATGCTGGCAGAACGGCTGGGCTATGCAGAGCCCAGCGCTTTTTCGCATGCTGTGCGAGGTCATTTCGGTAAAGCACCTAGTGCGCTGCGCCATGAATTAGCAAGCAGCTTCTCTGCAGGAGGAAAGGCCCTTGCAATCAACAGTTCTGAGAGTTCTGACCACCAAAGGGCGCCTTGTAAGACCGATTCGACCCGGTGTGAACTTGAGGGCTAAAGCTCTCGGAAAAGATCACGTTCAAGAACGGCGCTCGCTGCGACCAGCCCACTGACCATCGCGCCACTGACTCCGGCAGCGGTCACATCCTGTCCGCCGAAGAACAGACCTTTAACAGGGCCGTGCGCGCGCATCCAACGCTGTGCAAAACGAAGCGGCGTTTGCTCATACCCCATGAAATTGCCGTGGCTACGGTTTAGAAAGTGATTGAAGGTTAGAGGTGTAGCCAACTCGGCATGAGCAATGCGTCCGCCGATTTGAGGATAATGTTTTAAGGCCACGGCCAAGAGGTTTTCTCTAAGGCTTGCTGTCATGTCCTCGTACTCTGCACCTCGGTGCTTCCACTTCGTGCCAGTGAAACGCTCGAACACCGACCAATCAGTCAGGCCGCAGACGTCCATCGTGCTCTGCTTAGGGTGACGGTCGACCCAACTCGGATCCCGCAGTGATGGATGGGCAATGAAATGAAGGGGCATGGGCTGTCCCTCTGGATCAGCTTTATACCGAGAGAGATTCGCTGGTAGATCGTTGCTTGGGTGCACCCAAAGATTGGCTGGATGAATGTTCAGATCTGCGTTTGCGATGTCGATGCCAAGGTTAAGCACAGCAAAACATTGAGTTGTACCAATGCTCTTAGTCGCCTCGCCCAATGGCTGCGCCAGTTCTGGACTTGCATGAGCCAGCAGCGGTACGGTTTGAGAAATACCAATCGCACTGACGACTCTGTCCGCGAGAATTAGGCTTCCGTCAGCGGTTTTTACACCTACCACGCAACCATCACACATCTCGATGCTCACAACCTCAGCAGTAACAAGGCAAGCTCCTCCTGCAGCACGTACAGTGTCGGCCATTGCTGTGGCGATGCGTTGCGAACCGCCAACGGGGTAGCTCGCACCATCGATGTAATGGCTGAAAACCATGGCATGGATCGCAAAAGAGGCCTCAGCAGGGGAATTGCAGTAGTCGCCGTAGTTCCCACACCAGACTGCCTTAAGGTCAGCGTTGTCAGTCAATTCGTCCAAAACACCCTGCACTGTGCGCTGTGCAAGTGGCATGAATGCAGTCTGAGCCTTGGTGAACGCTGCCTCAGACGCTGAACGTGGCAACGCCCGCTCTCCGAAGAAGCATTTCGCAGCCCGGCTTGCTTCACCCACTAGCTCTACGTAACGATCGATCGCGCGCGCATCCTTCGGAAAGTAGTCCTTGAGTCGATCCTTGTAGGCTTCTGCGCCGGCCATATGATCGTAGCTATTGGCACCTACGATAATGCGATTGTAGTTTTCGGGCATGGGCGCCCATTCAAGTTGACTACCTGAGACTTTGTCGAAAAGGCGATAGAGGCCACTCGTTTTGCGGTGTACCTCGCCCATATAGTGCAGGCCTACGTCCCACTCGAAGCCCTGGCGTTTGAAGGATTGCAAACAACCACCCAACACCGCGTGGCGTTCGAGCACCAAAACGCGCTGTCCTTCGAGCGCCAACAATGCGGCTGTGCTTAGGCCGCCTGCGCCAGAACCTATGACAATCGTGTCGAACCTGCTGTCTAGCTCGCCACGAGCCAACGCGCGTTTAAAACTCAGATCGTAATCGCTCATCGTTCGTCCCTTCCCTGCCCTTTCCGGGATTTTTATTGATCACTGCTGCGCAATCGCTACGCAGCCTGGCTGAGTGTGGGTACGTGGGGAATCGGCGTGAATGGCACCACACGCCAAAGATTTGTTTCGACACGACAATTTAAAAGGTGGGAACACCAACCGCCCAAGGTATTGGCATCCCAAATCAATTCTCTGTCGCACGGTAGCAACGACAGCAGAGGACTGGCATCGGAGAATCCCTCCACGGTCTTCCTGTGATTTATTTATAAAAACGAGAGAAAGGGACTGCGATGATGGACAGCAACTTTAGGCATATTCAGGTGGAACCCGAGGCTCAGGGTTTTGGAGCTAGGATTACTGGTATCTCGATTGATAAGCCACTCACGGCAGCTGTACTAAGAGAGGTGAAGGAAGCGTGGGCTAGGCACTCGGTGATTTTCTTCCCGGATCAGCCTCTTTCCCACACACAACTGGAGGCGTTCACGCTTCAGTTTGGTGAGTTCGGCGTAGACCCATATATCGTCCCGATGGAGGCTCATCCGCACATTCTCGAACTCAGACGCGAGGCTGATGAAAAGGCAGTTAACTTTGGTGCACAGTGGCACTCAGACTGGAGCTTTCAGGAACAGCCGCCAGCGGGAACCATCCTACATTCCAAGATCACTCCGCCCGTGGGCGGCGATACGCTATTTGCCGACGGCTATCGTGCCTACGATGATCTTTCTGAGACCATGAAGGAACTCATCAATCATCTCGTCGCGATACATTCTGCGAGCATGCCCTATGGCAAAAATGGCCTGTTCGCAAAAGAGACAGAAGCACGCTCAATGAAGATAGTGGTCAGTGAAGACGCCGACAAAACCTGGCCACACCCGCTGGTTCGTGTACATCCCGTAACGGGTCGCAAATCCCTCTATGTGAGCCCTGTCTACACGCAGGGTATTCAGGGTTTGACTCATGGAGAATCAACGTCGCTGCTGAGTTATTTGTATCAGCACATGGTGCAGGACACATATATCTACCGTCACCGATGGGCGCCGAACATGCTTACTCTGTGGGACAACCGCTGCACGCTTCACAATGCAGAGGGTGGCTACGACGGCCACCTACGCCTCATGCATCGAACAACCATCTCAGGCGAACGCCCTGTTGGTGTTGCCGCCGTTTAATCAATAAACCAGGGAAATACACCCAATGATTGACGTAAGCATTCTGTACCCGAATGAAGCTGGCGCAACCTTCGACTTCGATTACTATCGTGAGCACCATATGACGATGATTCAGCAGAAGATGGCCGGGGCCTGCAGTCACTTCACTATTGAAAAAGGCCTTCAAGGCCCAGTGCCTGGAAGCGCTCCAACCTACATTGCGATAGGTCATCTCTTCTTCGAATCACTCGACGCGTTCACCTCCGCATTCGGGCCGCATGCCAAGGCTATCGGAGCGGACATCGCCAATTACACCAGTCTCAAGCCCATCATTCAGATCAGCGAAGTGATCGTCGGCTGATCCCCAAGAAATCGATTGGCGCGCACCGAAAGGCACCTGCTTTTAAGAACCAGGTGCCTAATCATTTAAAGATTGCATAAGAGCCATAAAATTATTAATAACTAACAATGAGCCACAACACTACTGCCGCATATATTTTTACAAAGACTGATCAGTGACACATCCGAACTCTTTCCATCGAGAAACAAATTCAAATATTTCTCATAAGGCCTTATGTCAATATTGGCTTCTTTAAGCCAATCAGCATCGTAATATGTAGAGGCATAACGATCTCCCGAATCGCAAATTACCGACACTATCGAACCTGTCTGTTTCTGTGAGCGCATTTGCTCCGCAATACAACAAACACCAAAGAAATTCGTTCCCGTAGAACCACCAACACGGCGCGATAACCGCTCTGAAAGAACGTGCATGGCAGCAAGTGAAGCGGCGTCTGGAATCTTGATCATGTGATCGATGACATCAGGGATGAACGAAGGCTCTACCCTAGGCCGACCAATACCTTCGATGCGAGACGGAGTCGCACAAGTGCTCGCCTTATCCCCAGTATCGTAGGATTCGTAGAAAGCGGAGTGTTCAACGTCAACTACACAAAGTCGAGTATTCAGATGCTTATACTTGATATACCTTCCGATTGTGGCTGATGTTCCTCCAGTGCCGGCACTCATAACCACCCAAGCTGGTTCAGGATCTTGCTCCATTGCCATTTGCGAAAATATACTTTCGGCAATGTTATTATTGCCGCGCCAGTCAGTAGCGCGCTCTGCATTTGTAAACTGATCTAAATAATGACCACCCGTTTCACGAGCAAGTTGCTCGGCGACCGTATAAATAGCCCCAGGATTGTCAACAAAATGACATGCCCCCCCTAATCGATTGATAGCATCGATTTTCTGGCAACTGGTGGAACGTTGCATTACTGCAGTAAAGGGCAGATTTAGGAGCTTAGCGAAATACGCCTCACTGACAGCTGTTGAACCAGAAGATGCCTCGACTAATAAAGTACCTTTCTTTATCCAGCCATTGCAGATGCCATACAGGAAAAGCGATCGTGCCAAGCGGTGCTTCAGACTGCCTGTAGGGTGAGTAGACTCATCTTTCAGATAAATCGATATCCCAGGTAGCCCATTAAAATCAAAAGGAATCAGATGTGTATCGGCAGAGCGATTAGCATCCCCCTGCAACACGCCGATCGCCCAGCGAGTCCACTCTTTATCCTGATTTCCGAGATTAAGATTCATAAATATCCTGTTTTGGCCACTAATTCAACATTCAGTCCAATGCGACAATTGCGTCTACTGCGACGAGGGCTCCTTTCGGAAGTGCGGAAACCTCGAACGTGGCTCGAGCGGGGAACGGTGAAGAGAAATAGGACGCATACACTTCATTCAACCTGGCGAAATCACCTAAGTTCGTAACCATTATTGTTGTTTTTATAGTCTTTGAAATATCAGTACCTGCTGCTCCAGCAATCGATGAAATATTACTGAGGCACTGTTTCATTTGAAGCATGGCATCTTCCGCCACTAGCTCTCCCTTGGAAGGGTCGATACCGAGTTGTCCAGAAACAAACAGATACTCGCCATGGCATACTGCTTGCGAATATGGGCCGACGGCAGCAGGTGCTAACAAAGTTGAAATATTTTTCATAAAAATACCCTACCCTTTTTAGAATATTAAAATCCACAGCTTCGATATTAATAAAGGTACCGATTGCCGATACCTTTCATGAGCCGAACAACGACACTTAACTCAATCAGCGAAAACTTTGCTTTTTTGAGTTGAATTATTGAAGGGAACGGCCCCTACTATTTCAAGCTCAGCATAATCGGTAAATTTATTATAAATTTCTTCAGCATCCTCAAGATATAGCGATTTGGTGATACCACGCACCGCACGAGGAACCGAATATCTAAAGCCGCTGATAGCGGAGCCGGAAAGCCCCATACTGACGAGCGCGCTGTAGGTAAAATTGAATATCTTCGAAATGTAGGGGGCTTCCCCAGACCTTTTCTCGACGAACTCAAAATTCTCACCCAAGTAGGGATGACTGGAAATTTGAGCATCTTCCTCCCCATGAACCGGGCTATATTTGTCCTGCCAAAGTGCTATGTCATTGGCAATGCTTGAAAGCTCCGGACGTAGAGAAAAATCATTCACAAAACCAACGGCGACTATCAAGTAGTCCACTTTGAGCCTGTCTCCAGACGCAAGGGTTACCTCAATTTGTTCTTTTCCGCCATCAACTACAAGTTTTACCCCTTCCCAAGCGGCATTGGTACGAACACTCGCACCTTCTAAACCTGACAAACGATTGTAGGCGTCCTGCGGAGCAGGAATGTTGTATCTGAACATATGCCGCATGTATTTCCACTTCAGGCAATCGTCCATATCAGCGTAATGATTAAGAAACCCTGCTTTTGCCATCCAAATCTGAGGATTAATACGCTGGATATCCTTGCGACGAATACAAACAGTCGCTTCTAACGCTCCCGCCTCAAGCGCGGTCGAAGCGTTATCAAATGCAGATGCGCCTGCACCGAGAACAGCTATCTTCTTCCCTACAAGCTTGGAAAAATCAATATGCTCTCCTGAAGAAGCATATCGATCTTTGGGCAATGCCGATGAGATGAACTTGGGTACATGCCACGCCCCGCTGCCATCAACGCCCGTCGCAACAACCACTCTGCGAGCATAAACAACGTCGCGAGACAATATTTCCTCTCGACCGTCAAATCTGTTCAGCTCTAGTCGAAACAGTTTGTCTTCTGGAATAACGTTGGAGACACCAGTAAGATTCTCGACTGGAATTTTCAGCGTATCACGACACCATGTAAGATACTCTTGCCAGTCCCCTTTCGGAATTTTGATCAGCTCTTCCCAAGCCTCTTCACCGTATTTGGCTGTGTACCAGGCTTGAGGTGCAAGACTGGTTAAGGACGCATCAATACCTGGCAAATGCTTTACGGTACGCAAAGTGCGCATCCGCGCCGTATTGTTCCACGGGCCTTCCAGTCCCTTAGGCTGCTGATCAAAAACAATGATGTTATCAACCCGTTCGCGCAAAAGACCCGCCGCAATTGCCAGCCCGCCCTGGCCTCCCCCGATGATCGCCACGTCATAGACATGCTTGCCGCTAGGGTGCGTCTTGGGCAGCACCCAAGGGTCATGGGGAAAACGTAGAACGTGGAGATCGGCCTGTACCCTGGACGCCAATTCATCAAGAGCACTACATTCTGTTGATTTCACACTCATTTTTCTTCACCTATCTACATAGATCCGAAATATAGGTCATCTCGTCGCAACCAGCCCTAGAGGCCACTCATATCGCTATTTCGCTAATCTGGCTCGATGAAGTCAGTGTATTCTTCCTTCACCAAAAGCAGTTTCCAATCTTCACCGATAAAGCTAAGCAAAACCGAATAGACTTCTAAAAAAAGCCAAACCCTTGGAAATATTTTTCAAGTATTAGCTAATGCGTGAACAAAGGTCTCCAACAACACTGCAGAACCCACGAGTTTTTTTCGTCTTGGTTACGTAAAAAGTAACGTATTGCGATAGAAACGAATTCCAGCGTCATACGCTTCTAATGCGATCTCACGCATTGGATATTTCGAAGACGTTCTTAGTGGCAACGGAGTGATTACATCATCGCCGAGTGCGATTTTAGCCAGCATTTTTCCGAAATAGGCATTTGGAGCAATGCCTCGCCCATTACATCCGATGGTTGCAAAGATGCCTGGGCGCGGTTCAACGAGATGCGGCAATCTATCGACCGTTTGGCCAAGTGTGCCCGACCACCGATAACCCCATTTGAATGTAGGCGCGAATGGGTAGACGAACTTCATAGCGCGATTTACCCAATTATCCCCCTCCGAATGAATGGGGAGAAATCCAATAGATCCAACATGTAGTCGACCAACTGGGTCATACCTGAACCACAGCGGTATTTTATGGGTGTCCCACATGGCGATGTAGTGAGGTAAAATTCGCTCTCTCCACTCTGGAGGTAGCGGATCAGCAGTAGCAATACCGAAGGCACCAAGAGGCATTATTTCTTCTTTGAAGCCTGGTACAAGATCATTGCTGTATGCGTTGGTTGAGAGAATGACCTTGTCGGCTTTTATTGTCGTATTGCGGGTGGTAGCGACCCATCCGGTACCTGAAGGTTCCAGGGATGTCACTTTAGACCCGGTAGAAATTCTAAGACCTCTGGCGACTGCGGCTCGCGCTAACCCGCGCACGTAGGCAAGCGGTTGAAGCGTAAAACCGCGATGGTCGATCAGGGCAGCCTTATACCGAGTCGATCCATTCATCTCTTCAAGTTCAGAACCATAAACCATCTGAACATTTGCGCCCAAGGCTTGCCAATCGGAGGCTTGGGCTTCGAGTTCTCTGGTTTTCTGAGGAGAGGTTGAACAGCGTATGATGGGCCTTTCGTCAGCGGCACAGTCAATACCGTAATCGCGTATCAATTGACGGACGACATCAGGGGCGCTGCCCAACTCCTTCAAAAAGAGCTGACCGTAATCTGGGCCTAGCGCACGAAGAATTTGTTCCGGTGAGAGAAACTGACCAGGATTTACCTGCCCTGCGTTCCGTCCGCTAGCACCTGAACCAATTTCTTGGGCTTCAACCAAAATTGTCCTGGCACCGCGTTCTGCACAGTGGAGCCCAGCAGTCACGCCATTGAATCCGCCGCCAATGATCAAGACATCGCAGGATTCTTGCCGCGCCAGAATCACGCTTTCTGGCTTTTCCCCACCGGTCGCAGACCACATTGAATGGTTGATTTCGGATTCTTGTCCGCTAATGAAAGGTCTATCACCATTAAACATAATCATCCTACTTCGCTACGAGCGCTTAAATTATTAACCGTTATCAATCGCTACAAAGAGTTGGCTTTTTGCTTAACTAAATAGCCATGGTATGCAAGATCTTCCGCTCCAGCGCCGTTACAGCGCGAGTAATAGGAAACGCAATTACAAAATAAATTACTGCAGCAGCGGTCAACAGCTCCACCGGATGCCCCGTTCGGTTAGATATGTTTTGACTAACGAACATCAAGTCGGCCATACCCACGGCGGAGACGAGTGCACTCTCCTTAAACAAGCTAGTGCAATTCGATAAAAGCGTGGGAGCCGCTCTGAGGAGCGCCTGCGGAAGAAGAACGTACAATGTATGGACACGGTAAGTCAGTCCGAGAGCAACCCCCGCATCATGTTGTTCTTTGCTAACAAAGCTGAACGATGCACGGAACGTCTCACTAGTTATCGCCGCCATATACAACGTAAGCGCGATGACTCCACAAGTGAGGTTCGAGAGTTCAACACCCAATACCAGAGGCAAGCAGAAAAACATCCAAAACAACTGAATGAGTACTGGAGTGCCGCGAAACAGCGCCACATATACGGTACTAACCCCATATATAATTTTGTTTTTTGAGCTGCGAGCTATGGCCACGATAAAGCCTAAAGCGCAACCCAAAATCACACAGATTGCTGTAAGCTTCAGAGTTAATAAAAGGCCAAAAAGCAACGCAGCCTTGTAATCGAAGATTACTGAAAAATCTAATTCCATGGCCGCGTCCTCATGAGTTTTCCGCTTTACGGCGGCGCTCTATGTATTCTACGAGCTGAGATATAGGGAACGATATCGCAAAGTATATGAGTGCAATAACCGTGAACACTTCGATAGGACGATAGGTATCGGTGGCCAAAATTTTCCCCATGTACATTAGATCTTGCAATGCGACGATCGCAACGAGTGCGGTTTGCTGAAAGGCGCCAATACCGTTTGCAACTAACACAGGTAGAGCCGAGCGAAATGCTTGAGGTAGCACTACATAGACAGTTCGTTGAAACGGAGAGAGACCCAACGCAATAGTCGCGTCGTACTGATTACTTTGGACTCCCTGGATGGCAGCCCTGTACGCTTCTGCGTTGAACGCTGCGAGATTAAGGCCAATCGCCAAGATCCCCATCGTCAGTGCGTCTATGTAAACATCGAAGATGATTGGTATGCAGTAGAAAAACCACACGATCTGGACAAGCGCAGGAGTACAGCGGAAAAACTCGATGAACAGAGTGAAAGGCCAACGGAGTATCGGATTCGAGCTCATAACCAAGAGCGCAATAACGAAACCCAGAGTCAACCCTATGATGTTCGCCGCCACGGTGAGTTGAAGGGTTACGACTAACCCCTTCAGCAGCGGCCAGAGACCGTTCGCGATAAAGAACAAATCAAATTGATAGTTCACGTCCGACTCCTACAGTCTCGCCAATATGAAAGACTCTCTGTATGAACTCTCTTGTTCGAGCTTCCTTGGGCCTACCCAGTACCTGTTCAGGGGGGCCATCTTCGACCACTACGCCGCCAGCGCAGAAGATCACCCGGGAGGCGATGTTTTTGGCAAAGTGCATATCGTGAGTCACTATCACCATCGGCATGGACTGTTCAGCCAAATGCATAATGACTTGCTCGACTTCAGCGACAAGCTCAGGATCAAGAGCCGACGTAACTTCGTCGAACAGCATCAATTTTGGGTCGAGCATTAAAGCCCTGGCGATGGCCACTCGCTGCTTTTGTCCGCCAGACAGGTGGGCTGGATAGGCTTTTTCCTTTCCTTCCAATCCAAATCTGATCAACAAACCACGTGCTCGCTGTTCTGCCGATTGCCTTGACTCCCCCCGAGCCTTGATCGGCGCAAGTGTCAGATTTTGTAAAATATTCAGGTGCGGGAACAAAGTGTAATGCTGAAAAACCATACCGATATTACGGCGAATATCCTTATCAATTACGGTTCTTCCGAACTTATCAGTCGTAATATAGTTTTTACCTTGAAACAGTAATTGACCCTTATCAATATCTTCTAGCCCCATCAACACCCGTAGCAACGTACTTTTTCCGCCACCACTCGGCCCAATCACGACGACACGGTCACCAGGGCACATGCTAATGTCCAAACCTTGCAGCACAGGTTTTACGCCGCCTGCGTAGCTCTTGTGCAGCCCCTTCATTTCTACGAGATAGTTTGCATTTGCCATTAGCTTCTACTCCAAATTCAGACAGCCACTACCACTCACTAGGAAATTACTTAGTCTCGTGCGCGATAGCTTTTTTGATTAGCTCATCCATATGACCGGTCACGACGGCATCATTGATATAAAGGTCTAATACTTGAAGATCAGCGTATGAGGTATCACGCCGTAGGCCGAACGAAACACCTTTTTTATCGATCGCTGGTACAGGTCTAAGAACTACCGCCCAGTCGGGGTGAGAAGCGGCGAAAAGGTCATTAGCTGCCGATGTATCGAAAATCACATCAGCTCGTTTGGACATAACAGCCAAACGGATTTCGTCGGGGCCAGGCAGCCGCATGATCGATGCGTTTTTGATGATGGCCGTTAAAGACTTATCCTGAGCCGTGCCAGATGACACCGCGATGGTGATTCCCGGTAGGTCGATATCAGCAACTCCTTTAGGCTGATTCGTCTTGGGATTTTTCTGGTTGTAAATAAAGGTCGATTCGGTAGCTGAAAGATTTTTAGAGAACACGATAGAGAGCGCACGTTGCGGGGTAGCCGTAAGTGCCGGTGCCAAATCCCATTTTCTGGATTGCAAGCCAGCGATCATGTTGTCCCAACTGGTGTCCACAAAGACCGGCTTGACCTTCAGTATTTCAGCGAACTCTCTGCATGCGTCGACAAAGAAACCTGAATACTCCCCGGTGGCAGGGTCTTTCATGATGTAGGGCGGAGCCTCCGCCGTGCCACATCGAATAGATCCAGATTTTTGGGCTGCGGCCCATATGCCATCCCCCTCACCCTCGGCGTAAACGCCTGACGATCCGGAAACCACTCCTACTAGAACCAATGCCGGTAACAGACGCATGCCCATACGTTTGAAAATCATATCGGTATCTCCCAGTGATGCGCCGGCCAAGCGCAGATTCGAGGGGATGGCCCTCTGAGCCTCTTGTTATTTTCAGCGCGCCCGTTTTGGGACTGAGACGCACCTCTTTTTTTCTCCCTGATGAAGCACTCCGCTCGATCCGTCTCGCTGTTGAAAAAAGACTACCATTTGACAATAGGTAAACTATTGCAAAATTTCCACACCTGAACCTCTTGACTTGGAAGCCACTTCCAATGTTTTCTCTATCTCTGCAATATTTTTTCGAGGCTGTGTAAATGACCAGTTCTTCAAAGCTGCCGGATCGTTCCTCCCGTCTAGACCGTATCGATCGTCGAATACTGGCGGGCCTTCAGCGCGACGCTACTCAGCCCGTAACCGAGCTCGCAGAGCAGGTCGGGCTCTCTATGACGCCCTGCTGGCGCAGAATTCAGCGCCTGGAACAGCAAGGTTTCATAAAGAAACGTGTCGCCATCCTCGATAGAACGACGCTGAATGCAAAAGTGACAGTGTTCATCATGATCAAAACTAGAGAGCACTCCATCGAATGGATAGATCGTTTCTATCAAGCGACTCGCGATATGACAGAAATTGTTGATATCTACCGGATGAGCGGCGAGGTTGATTATTTGATCCGCGCTTTCTTGCCGGATATTCAAGCCTATGACGTGCTTTATAAAAAAATCATCGGTCAGTTACCCGTAGCGAACATCACGTCCATGTTTGCAATGGAAGAAATAAAATCAACAAGCGAAGTACCGCTTGATTTTATTCCAGACTAATTCAGATTCTGAGGCAGCTCGCGGTATCCAGACGAGCTGCCTGGTCTAAACGCTAACCATCGAAATTGGCAATATTCTTCCTAATTCCGAACCGGGTTGGGCGTACTGCCACAGCAATGGATAGAACTCTAGGAAATCCGCACTTAGCGGCTCATACAGCGCTGTCAGCTCTTCGTATGCCCCATGCAAGCCTTCTGGTTGGGATAGGCGCAGGGAAATGACTTCCAGCCCATGTCCGATCATCGAAAAATCCCTATACGCGCCAAGCCAATCTTCCGAAATAATCAATGGCGCGATCTGGGCCAAGCGCACCGGCAACGCGGGCTCATCCTCTAAAAGTCGGTAGATTTTTTGAGAGAAAACGTCCAGGGGCTGATCGGCGTATCGCTCCCAATCCCGCGCCAAGCAATGATCAAAAAACATGTCGAGAGCGATACCCGCGTAGCGACGTCTTGTAACAGGAAATCGCTCCAGCGCCCTTCTAACCAGCGGATGGGAATCCGTAAAAGCATCAATTCGACGATGCAGTCTGATTGCCTCTGCAGTCTGCGTAGAGAAATTTCCTAAAAACGTTCCCTTTACAAAATCCCCATAAAGACTCCCCAGCAGCTGCTGTGGCTCCTGACCTCCTAAATGGAGATGTGCAAGGTAATTCATCAGCGACTCCTACTAACTATAGGGCTTTGGGGTGGGTTGATAGCGCTGGGCTCCGCCCGTCCGAGATTGGCCCTCTACATAAACGCTACCATTCACTAGGTAGGTCATCAATAGCAGATTTAAGGCCGACCAGCCATCCTAGCTGTGCAGCTACGTGTCGCCCGCAGCCACCTTCAAAATGACATGATGACGCCGATTGTCGTTTTTCTCGTTGCACGCCTACCAACTAGATGGTAGCGTATATTCAGATTCAAAATTATCCCCGTGAACCTGCAGGGCGTTAACGCCCACGTGAGAATCCTATGCAAGATTGGAAGCAAACTCGTCAAGACATCAATGCGCGCCTGGTACAGCTGAATAGCCTGTCCCCTGAGACCTTGAAAGGCATGGCTTCGCTAGGAGGTGCTGGCGCGAAAACAAACCAGCTGGACGCCAAAACACGCGAACTGATTTCGTTAGCCGTAGCGGTGACCACCCGCTGTGATGGCTGCATCGCGTTTCACGCTGCAGAGGCCAAAAAGCTCGGCGTAACTACTGAAGAGGTGGCAGAAGCTTTGGGCGTAGCGATCAACATGAACGCAGGGGCTGCGCTGGTCTACAGCACTCACGTGCTCGACGCCTTCGACAAGTCATAAATCTTTCTTCGCCCTTCAACTCTTTAACGACGTCGAGATTAATCATGAATAAGCTGTTCACCCCTTACGATTTGTCAGGCATTGCGCTGAAAAACCGTGTTGTCATGGCGCCGATGACCCGCACCCGTACCCTGAACAACATTCCAAATGAATCCAACGCACTGTATTACGCGCAACGTGCTTCTGCCGGTTTGCTGATCACCGAAGGCCTGCCTATCTCCGACGAGGCTCGCGGCTATCTGTATACCCCTGGCATTTACGAAGATGAGCACTTGCCAGGCTGGCGCAAAGTCACTGAAGCCGTGCATGCCAAGGGTGGAAAGATTTTTGCGCAGCTCTGGCACGTTGGCCGTATGTCTCATGTCTCGGTGCATGGCATGGTGCCGGTCTCCTCGGGTACGGTGCCTGCGGTTGATACCACGGTGTATGCGTGGATCGAGCCTGGCAAATCAGGCCCGGTTCAACCCAGCGCACCACGTGCTCTGGAAACTGAGGAAGTAAAACGCGTCATCGCAGACTTTGTGAAATCTGCGCGGATGGCAATGGACGCAGGTTTTGATGGTATCGAAATCATGGCGGCGAACGGCTTTCTGTTCGATCAGTTCCTGAGCAGCGCCCTGAACACTCGAACCGACCAGTACGGTGGCTCCATTGCCAACCGTCAGCGCTTCCTGCTGGAGACCATTGACGCAATTGCTGCTGAAATCGGCGGTTCCAAGATTGGTGTACGTTTCTCGCCGTTTGGTCGCCTGTATGACTTCGGCGTGTATGACGGTGAAGAAGAAACCTGGATGAGCATGGCGGCAGCCCTCAATGAACGGGAACTAGCGTTCGTTCACCTGAACTACCAACCAACCATTCTCGCCGCGCAAACACCTGCGGGTTTCGGCGCCGCTTTCCGCGAAGCCTACAAAGGCACCTTGATGGCAGCTGGCGGCTTCACCAAAGAGATCGCAGAGTCTGAACTGGCCAAAGGTGAACTCGACCTGATTGCTTTCGGCACCGCCTACATTGCCAACCCTGATCTGGTAGAGCGTATGCAGAACGGCTGGCCATTGGCGGAAGGCGATCGCGCAACCTACTACGGCGTCAGCGATTCGATTGACAAGGGTTACACCGACTATCCGACTTACGCTAACGCTGCTCAGCGGGTTCCGGCTGAAGCGTAATTGCTTGAAGGCACAGCCTACGTTGAGTTCTGCGTGGGCAGGCCTGTCGTAATGCGGAGCCTACCAGTCATGTCTGCTGTAAAGACCGGATAGAACCCGCGCCCCAAAGTCACGAAGATATGGGCGTCTTCGGTACTGACCTATAGCCCTTATTGAAATGGAGCACACTATGCCGTTAGTCATTATTAAAGGTATCGAAGGCGTCTTCACGGAAGAACAAAAAGCCGAGGCGATTCATAAAGTTACCGAGGCCATGGTCTCAGTCGAGGGTGAAAACATGCGCGCTCTCACTTGGGTTCTTTTCGAGGAAGTCAAAAGCGGCAGCTGGGGCATTGCAGGAGAGCCAATCACCGCAGAGAAGGTGCTTAAGCTACAAGCTGGCAAATAAATTGCTGCCCTGATAATCAAGCCTTCTCTGGATTTGCTGCATCTCGTTCCTTGGGACTTGGCATCTTCTCCAGGGAGGGCTTTTTCATTCAAAAGGACATTAATTGGCCTCAAAGTGCTTGAACGAAAACCATCCTTTACATGGGGTGGGTTCTATCGCTCATCGACCTAACGGACATCCTGGAGGTCATCTTGATTCTTATCATTTACGCTCATCCCTACCCCGAAAAATCACTTGTTAATCAAGCAATGCTCGAACGCGTATCCGGCAATCCGGACATAGTCATACGCTCCCTGTACGACCTTTATCCGGACTTCAATATTGACGTTGAGGCTGAACAGAGAGCGGTCGATCAAGCACAGCTGCTCGTATTGCAACATCCGATGTATTGGTACAGCTCCCCGCCCCTTTTGAAATTATGGATCGATAAAGTATTCACTCACGGTTGGGCATACGGCAAAGGCTCTGTCGCCCTCAAAGATAAGAGTCTGCTGTGGGCCGTCACGACGGGTGGTGAGCACGATCATTTCCAAATAGGCGACCACCCAGGTTTCTCGGTGTTGGCTCAACCCCTCCACGCAACGGCAATCTATTGCAACATGCGCTGGCTGAACCCTGTCGTGGTGCACGGCGCGTATGCAGCTGCACCCGACTCCCTACACTCACAAATCGAGCACTATTACGCGCGCTTGGCCTCCTGGAAGGAAGATTGATATGGAGACTCACAGTCTGATTGAAATGCTCATTTACTTGGGCTCAGCTGCCTTGATAGTCCCAATCGCCGTTCGATTAGGACTTGGCCCGGTTTTGGGCTATCTGTTGGCCGGCTGCCTGATCGGCCCGTGGGGCCTGAAGCTGGTAACGGATGTGGAGTCCATCCTGCACTTTGCTGAAATCGGCGTAGTTTTGATGTTGTTTATCATTGGTCTCGAACTTGATCCCAAACGTCTTTGGGCCATGCGCCGAATGGTTTTCGGTGGCGGCGCATTGCAGATGCTGGCCTGCGGTGTTGCAATTGCCGTGTTTTGCGCCGCACTTGGCTTGAACTGGACAGCAGCACTGTTGGTGGGATTGACGCTGAGTCTGTCGTCGACCGCCATCGCCATGCAGGCCATGAACGAGCGAAACATGACCCCAACTGCCGTGGGTCGCAGCAGCTTTGCCGTGCTGTTATTCCAGGACATCGCGGCGATTCCGTTGGTCGCAATGATTCCATTGTTAGCAGCACATGGTGGTACGCCCTCCGGCGCCGAACTCGCGCTGTCCATCGCAAAAATCGTCGGCGCGATCGTCGCGGTGGTTCTCTTAGGCCAGTACGTTTCCCGGCCCGTTCTGCGCTTTGTCGCGCGCTCGGGTTTGCGCGAAATCTTCAGCGCCGTCGCGCTGTTTCTGGTGTTTGGATTCGGGTTGTTGCTGGAAGAGGCAGGATTGTCGATGGCGATGGGAGCATTTCTCGCCGGCGTTCTGTTAGCCAGCTCGGAATACCGGCACGCGCTGGAAAGTGACATCGAGCCATTCAAGGGGCTGCTGCTCGGTTTGTTCTTTATCGGCGTCGGCATGTCGATCGACTTCGGTACGCTGATCGATGCGCCACTGAAAGTCTTTACGCTGACCTTGGGCTTTATCCTGATCAAGCTGCTGGTGATCAAACTCCTTGGCCGCTTCCTGAGTGTCCCTACTGAACAGCGCTCCTGGCAGGCGGTGTTTCTCGGTCAGGGCAGTGAGTTCGCCTTCGTCGTGTTTGGCGCAGCAACGGTTGCCGGCATCCTGGTCGACCCTTGGGGTAAAAGCCTGACCTTGGCGGTAGCACTGTCCATGTGCGTCACACCTCTGCTGATCCTTGTGCTCAATCGCCTGGAGTCCGCAAGTAAACAGGACAACCAAGAAGCTGACACCATAGACCAGCGCAATCCTCGGATAGTCATCGCCGGCTTTGGTCGATTCGGCCAAATCGCGGGCCGTCTATTAATGTCCTGTGGCTTTGAAGTAGTGGTGCTGGATCACGATCCAGATCATATCGAGACGTTGCGCAAGTTCGGGGTCAAGGTGTTCTACGGCGACGCGACCCGCCTTGATTTGCTGCATGCCGCCGGTGCTGCACAAGCAGTGGTGCTGATCAACGCCATCGACAATCAGGACGATAACCTGGCACTGACCCGGCTGGCCCAAGAGCATTTTCCCTCCCTGAAGCTGGTGGTGCGCGCTCGCGATATGGGGCACATCATTACCCTACGACAGATGGGCATAGAGGCAGTTGAGCGGGAGACTTTTGAAAGCGCTTTGTCCCTTGGACGCAGAGCGCTGGAACAACTGGGCGTCGGGCGCTACGAGGCCCGTGAACGCGCGGATCGATTCCGCCGCCTGAACCAGGAAATGCTTGAAGAAATGGCCGCGCAGCCCGAGGACGACACTGAGTTCAAGTACGACGCATACAAGCGGGCCAACGCCCTTCTGACGGAAATTTTCAACGAAGATAGAGCTCATCCGATCAATAACTGGCCGGATCAAAGTCGAGCCAAGGCGGAAGAGAAAGATAGCTAAACGAACGTCGAAAAATTTAAAGCCATTCTGAGGTCAGTCTAAAAGACGTCCTTTAAGTCAGCCAAGATTGCTTTCTTCAACGCGGCAACCGATCGAGAGCCGGCCAGAACCAAACGTAACCGCCCTTCGTGAAAAACCGCCAAGGATGGCACTGAGCGAATGCCGTACATCTGGGAAATCGTCGGCGAAACAGCCACATCAATTCTTCCGAATGCGGCGCGAGAATGCAGCTTGTCTGCCAGGTCGTGAAAGACCGGCTTCATTTCCTGGCATGGCTTGCACCAAGACGCCGAAAACAGCACGACGCTGCTGCCTTTTGCAACGAATCTGG
The DNA here is from genome assembly GCF_056711565.1 of Pseudomonas sp. WT-JTC. Taxonomy (NCBI): domain Bacteria; kingdom Pseudomonadati; phylum Pseudomonadota; class Gammaproteobacteria; order Pseudomonadales; family Pseudomonadaceae; genus Pseudomonas; species Pseudomonas sp. WT-JTC. The sequence goes on along the minus strand of NZ_CM160042.1, from coordinate 2,216,194 downwards.
CGAACTGTTCGGCTTTCAAGTCTACGATACGGTTCATTTGCACCTCACCCACAACGCCACTTCAAATCTAGAGATTGCAGCACCAACAGGTGCCGCAAAGTCTCTAGCATCAATTACATCCATCAATACCGCAGACTTGACCGCTGAACGACTCCTCCTCGCCCTTTGCTTCCAAATACATTTGATTCAATGCTTGGAGAAAGTCTTCTGGAAGCTGAGCACCCGCCATGGAAAATGCATTATTGAACACAAAAAACGGAACGCCTGAGCCGAATTGGGCCGCCGCGCGCTCGTCTTCCTGCATCTGAAGGCGCAGATCCGGGGATGACCACGCGAGTCGAATCGACTCATCAGATACCCCTACAGACTTTGCTATCGCCTCTAAACTTTTTCTGTCAAAGAGCGATTTACCCTGGGTGGTACTTTGCTCATAGAGCGCTTCCACCAGGTTTTTCTTCACTGTTTCATCTTCGACTGCTTTGACTAATATGTGCGCGTCTGCGGTGTCACCAAACAGCATGGTTTCGAAACGGTAATCAAGCCCCGAAGATTGGCCATATTGCTTAACCGTACTCATCATGGTTACAGCAGCGGTTGGACTACCCAATTTACGTTTGAGGGCTCCTACCATAGGCTCAGCAACATGGTTCGGGGCAAGACGGTAAGCTCTAACGTTGACTTGAACGCTGTCCTTGTGAGGAAAGTTTTCAAGCGCTTTTTCAAAACGACGCTTAGCGACCCAGCACCAAGGACAGACGTAATCAGACCAAATATCTATTACGAATTTCTTCGAATCACTGCTCATAAATCACTCTGTATTGAAGGGAATAAAGAGGCCGTCGCTATTGAGGAAAGACTTAAAGCGACTGTTAACAATTCGTTTGATGGCCACTGGTATGTTTGATCTCACGAGCAGACATCGCGGCTGATCGCTCCAGCGATTCGAGTAAGCAGTCGAACCCAGCCAAGGGATCTGCCGATCGGCCTAATGTCCAATCAATAAGACTCGCCCCCTCTAATGCACTCAACAGCATAAATGCATAGGATTGAGCGGGCTTGGCCAGTAACCATCCTTTCTGAATTGCTGCCTCACTGATGGTTCTCTGTAGCCAGTCAAGTTGTGTCTCGAAAAAAACTCGAGTAAGCACTTGAAGCGATAAAGGCAGTGCTGCCATTTCTGCCGCCAGTGCGCCACACAAAGGTAGAAGCCCTTCATTCGCACTGACGACGAAAAGACGGGAAAACGCTCGAAGCCGCAACAAGGGATCTTCATCGGCGTCTTCGATTGACCGAATGGTCGCATCGAAGCGATTGAAAGAGTCCTTGATCAACTCTTGACCGAGACACTCTTTGGTCGGGAAGTGATGATGAATGCTGGCTTTTCTAATGCCAATCGTCGCGGCTAGATCAGCATAACTAAACGCTGAGTAGCCCTTAGACCTCATCTGGGTTTCCGCGACTTTTAACAGCGCTGCTCTTGTCGAAACTGACATTGAAAACTCCTGCGGCTAGCCTTCAGCCGCCCTACACCAAAAGCTGGCAGGCTGCTGCCAGCTGGGCCAGTCAAATGGCCTTGGATGAACGTTCGAGCCATTGCACCTCCCAGCACTCTTGGTGATGGAATGGAAGTCGACTTAGGCGACTTCCATCAGACAGCGTTAGCTGAAATCAGGCACGAACGGCCATGATTCCCGCATCCACGTCCCAGATAGCACCGGTCACCCAGGATGTCTTGTCCGACAGCAGGAACACGATGGTGTTGGCCACATCCTCAGGAACACCAACTCGACCCAGTGGGTGGAAATCGTTCAGCGACTTCATCGCTTCTGGGATCGCCTCTTTGTCCATGAAACCTTCATAAATCGAGGTGTGAACGATCCCTGGCGAGACTGCGTTGACGCGGATACCCGAGTGAGCCAATTCAATTGCCAGGTTACGGGTCAGGGCGTGCAGACCTGCCTTCGCCATGGAGTAGGCAGAGGCCGGCGAACCTGCCAATGCAGCCTGAGCACCGATGGAGCCGACGTTGACGATTGATCCTTCGCGCTTGGCGGCGAGCATGTTCTTGACCACTGTTTGGGTGATAAAGAACGTTGCACGATTGAGAGACAGGTACATGTCGTACTCAGCTTCGTCGTGTTCGGTGAAGGCTTTGGGAATGAAAATGCCAGCGGAATTCACCATCAGGCTGATATCGCTGTGGTTGGCGTTGATTTCATTGCGAACGAAATTCATGCCTTCTTCAGTCATGAGGTTTGCGACTATCACAGAAACCGGGCCAAACGCGCTCAACTCGTTACGGACGGCGTCTGCCTTGTCTTGCTTGCTGCCTGTCAACACCACGCTGCCACCGGCTTTCAGCACCATGCGAGCAGTTTCCAGACCCATGCCACTGGTACCGCCTACCACAAGCAGTTTCTTACCTTTGAAAAAATCGTTCATTTCATACTCCAGTTAACTAAATTTCCGAAAATTGCAGCGCCAGAGATCATTCGTCTGCTGGCGCTCTTAGGGTTCAGAGAGTCAAACCCGATGAAAATCAGTCCTCACGAACCTCGAGGGTCGGCACCATACGGATGGCTTTCGAGAAGTTGGCGTAGTTGACCGACGTCTTGAGTACATTCTTGTGCAACTCTTCCACGCGTTCACGCGGCGCATCGGTGTGCAGACGAACGACGAAGCTCACTTCGTCGTAGCCTGGGTTGACGCTCTCGTCGAGGCCCAAGAAACCACGCAGGTCGAGGGTACCGTCCGTCTCAATTTCCAGACTGTGGATCTTGATACCCATCATGGCGGCGTTGGCTGCATAGCCGACCGACATGCAAGCGTTGAGAGCGGCCATTAGCAGCTCTTGAGGGTTAGGCGCACTGTTCTGGCCCAGCAACTCATTTGGCTCATCGGCGACGATTTCGAAATCACGCGAATAGGTCTCACCGGCGAGGCTGTAGCGACTGACTTTCGCCACAGAGCGCGTCTGGCCTTTCCACTGAGTCTTAACGTTAAAGCTGGCGTGGCGCTTGCCCGCATCCTCAGCAACACCTTGGGCAAACTGCTGCAGGGCGGCTACGTCAATACCGTTCAGGTTATTTGTCATTTGGTAAGTCCTCTGTGCAACGCATTTTTGCGCGGGGGTTGATGTTCGACGGAAGAACTCTACCAACTGGTAGGGAGGGATGCAATAAATTTTTTTGAAATTGCTTGATGCGCGAAAGCCAGCAAGGAGTAATCTACTCACAAGCCCGGTAAACATAGCCCAAAGCTAAGCACCGTCTATCCGAACGGACAGACGGCAAAACGCCTACGAGTAGGATGGCTTAAACCAAAGAGGCTATTACCCTCTAAATCTTTACCGGGCTTAAAAAATTAATTGAAAAGGTATCAGGGAGAGTAGTCATGAACCGTAAAATTGCTTCAGGTCTTTTTTTATCAGCAATTGGAATATACATAGCTGTGCCTCAAACGTCGTTACGTACAGAGGCGCAAGAACTGCCTACCGCAAGTTCTGTATCGGTTATTGATAACCAAGCCAAATCTACCGCTACTGCGTCTGATGGTGCTGATCATGTCGGTGCCGACGCATTAGCACGAAGTGGCGCTGAGCATGGCACGGGCCAGGTGGCCGCTGATGGGGCCGATCATGTCGGAGCAAAAGGTTTGGCTGCTGACGGCGCCGATCACGTCGGGGCAAAAGGGGTCGCCGCTGATGGTGCCGATCATGTCGGAGCAAAAGGTTTGGCTGCTGACGGTGCCGATCACGTCGGGGCAAAAGGGGTCGCCGCTGATGGTGCCGATCATGTCGGAGCAAAAGGTTTGGCTGCTGACGGCGCCGATCACGTCGGGGCAAAAGGGGTCGCCGCTGATGGTGCCGATCATGTCGGAGCAAAAGGTTTGGCTGCTGACGGTGCCGATCACGTCGGGGCAAAAGGGGTCGCCGCTGATGGTGCCGATCATGTCGGAGCAAAAGGTTTGGCTGCTGACGGTGCCGATCACGTCGGGGCAAAAGGGGTCGCCGCTGATGGTGCCGATCATGTCGGAGCAAAAGGTTTGGCTGCTGACGGCGCCGATCACGTCGGGGCAAAAGGGGTCGCCGCTGATGGTGCCGATCATGTCGGAGCAAAAGGCCTAGCCGCTGATGGCTCGGATCGCGTGGGTAAATATCAAGTGGCTTCCAAAGAAACTAAGATTCGGGTCGGTGGTATTGGCTCCGATGCGGTGGCTTCACTTAGGTAGCTGGTCAATCTATAGGAGTAGTAGTGAATCCTATGGATCTATATCTCTAAAGGTCGCGCTGGAAATGGCAGTTAGCTGCCATCTCCTCCGCAGATCCGTGCGGAACTATCGCATACGGCTCCTCGCCTTAGTGACGCGAAGCGTTCCCCTGAGTAAGGATGTGCACTTCTGGTTTTGGGGGCTTTCTTGCCTTCATAGGCGGCATGCCGGAGACCGAAACCGCCAAGACGCATGAGGTTTTCCGTCGCCGCGTGATAATTGGAATACTCCCCCTCCCACCTGCGATGCTGTACAGCCCAACGGAAAACCTCGATCAGCTGGGCCGTCGAAGCGTTAACGGGATAATCCGTCTTGGCTAGGTGTGGTACTCATTGCGTCAGGAAATGCAGGGGCTGCCATTGCGTCAACTCAACTACACTGCCGTCCGTGCAAAGTGCGTCCCACGGAGGAGTGGAACTATAGATAAAATCCTGAGCGCGAGTTAGGAAACGATAATATTTTGCAAAATCAAATTAAACCCAGACTGATCAACCACCTTGTCGCTAAGTGCCCAGGAAACAAAACTGCTGCCTTCAAGCAAGCTCAAGATCGCTCTTGAAACCTCTTTCGGGTTGAGATCTGCCTTAATAACTTTTTGGGATTGACCTATGACTAGATTACTTTCTAACCAAGAAATATGAATCTCAAAAAACTTCTTAGTCAACTCCTTAAGGCTTTCTGGCAGCGCAGACAGCTCAGCTGCAAGCGCACCGCAAAGTGGCAACATGCCGTTATCCGAGCTATCGACAAAAAGCTCGGCAAATGCTTTTAGCCGACCTACTACATCATGACTCTCTTCGTTTATTGACTCTAAATTCTTGGAAAATCTGAATAGGTAACTCTCAATAACAGCGATTCCGAGCCCTTCCTTTGTAGGGAAGTGATGATGAATGCTCGCCTTTTTTATGCCAATTTCATCAGCCAGATCGGCATAGCTAAATGCAGCGTAGCCTTTGGTGCGCAGCAATAACTCGGCGGTGGTTAAAAGGTCGGAACGCGTACTCATAAAGCTTACCTAGAGTTTTTAATGAATGCATATTAGCTGTCTTAAGGCAACAGTTCAACTCTAGAGATGAGAGGACGCTGTAAAACGACCTCTCATCTCTATTAAGCTAGGCCCCTACGTGGCTAGGATCGCTTTTAATTTCTTCCGAACCTTTAGCTTTGGAACGGACGGCCTTCGACCAACCCAGCATCAGTGCACCGGCGACTAACGGTATAGAAAGAACGGTGTAAGTTCCGTTGGGATAATCGAACGCCAAGAGAACCAATACCACAAGCAAGAAAACAAGAGTTAGCCAAGAGGTGAACGGCGCTCCAGGCATTCTAAATGAGACCATTTCGACCTCACCTCTTTTTACAGCACGACGGTAATTTATTTGCGATAAAACAATGAATGCCCAAGTCGAAAGAATCCCCAGCGATACTAAGTTCAGTAAGAGCTCAAATAATTGCGCGGGGATCAAGAAATTCAGTACAACACCAAATACGTTAATCCCCATGGTGACCAAGATCCCCATATAGGGTACCCCTTGACTACTCATGCGTTTAAACATTTTTGGCGCTGACCCACCCATCGCAAGTGACCTCAACACACGCCCAGTGGCGTATAAACCTGAATTGAGACTTGAGAGCGCCGCTGTCATTACAACAATGTTCATTACGGAGCCAATGCCAGGTACACCAAGTGCTTCAAAAAAAGTTACAAAAGGACTGACGTTAGCGCTATAGGCTGTCCAAGGGAGCACAGTAACAAGCAGAAATACGGAGCCCACGTAAAACAAACTTATTCTCCAGATCACCCCATTAATGGCTTTGGGAATAACTTTTCTTGCATCCGCCGTCTCGCCAGCAGCAGTCCCCACCAACTCTATGCTCGCATAAGCAAAGATGACGCCTTGCACGATGATGATTGCTGGCAAAAGCCCATGAGGAAATATCCCCCCGTTATCCGTGATCAAATGCAAGCCAGGAATATGTCCTGCCACCTCATGCCCAGTAGCAAAAAAGAACGACCCGATCACCAAAAAAATACTGATAGCGGCGACCTTTATCACCGCGAACCAGAACTCCATTTCACCAAACCATTTGACACCGACCATGTTCATCAATGTCACTACACCCAAAGCACTTAGCGCGAATACCCACTGAGGGACATCCGAAAATATACTCCAATACTTCATATAAATAGCAATGGCGGTTATATCAACAACACCTGTTAACGCCCAAACTACAAAATACATCCATCCTGCAACGAAAGAGGCACGCTCACCCATAAACTCCCTGGTGTAAGATACAAAACTTCCACTGCTTGGACGGTGCATCACTAGCTCACCCAGTGCCCTCAAAATGAAAAAGGCAAATATCCCACAAACCAAATAAATCACCGCAAGTGCAGGCCCCGCGATTTGCAGTCTGGCCCCAGCCCCCAGGAACAGACCTGTACCGATGGCTCCACCTAGCGCCATCATTTGTACATGACGTTTCTTTAAATGCTTTGAATATCCGCTTTCATGAGAATCAAGCCAGTTCGATCTATCTTTTAGTTCGCTGCCACACTGAACTGTTGAGAGAGATTGTATTTTTTGTTTTTTCATGTTTCACCCAAGCGATTAATTTGCAGTTTTTATTCTTATCCCTTGCAAACTTAACTTTCTTCTTCCCATTCCAAACGGGAAGTGCGAGAGAAGCCTTGAGCTCCCATGTCGTCAAAGACTCTAAACCTCTCCCACCCAATGCCACAACACGCTCAGATCATCGCTTTTCGGTCGACCAGGTAGCGAAATCCCAAGACACAAAAAACCTACCATTCACATGGTAGCCATGCAAACTCTATTTTTTAAATATTTTTAATGTCTTGTTTTTTAAAGAGTTTTACCTACATGCCAACCTTGTGGTAGACATTTAATGAAAATGGCATTTTAATCTTGAACCTGCGGTAGCTAGTGCGTAGCCAAATCTCACCAAACGCTAGAATTGGAAGCCGGTATGAAAAAATATAAAAACGTGCAAACCCTACTCGCCCACGCCTCTATCGAGCCTGATCAACATCATGGCTTCGTTAATACACCGGTTTACCGGGGTTCCACTGTGGCGTTCCCTACGTGTGAGTCGATGCGTGAGGGCCGCCAAAAATATACGTATGGCCGGTGGAACAACCCCTCGACGGAAGCATTGACTCAGGCCCTCCAGCAGCTGGAGGGAGCGGAAGGCACGGTTCTTTGCCCCTCGGGGCTCTCGGCATGTACGACTGCCATACTGTCGGTGGTGGGAGCTGGGGATCACCTGCTCATTGCCGACAACGTGTATTCGCCGATAAGGGCTTTTTGTGAGCAGGTGGGTCAACGCCTTGGAATCGAGGTCACGTTTTACGACCCGACAATAGGTGCCGGCATCGTAGATTTCCTCAAACCAAACACTAAAGCCATCTATACCGAATCTCCTGGCTCCTTGACTCTGGAATTACAAGACATCCCTGCGATAGCCAAGGTTGCCCATGAACATGACATCCTGGTTATTACAGACAACACTTGGGGTACCCCGCTTTACTTTCCATCACTGGAACTTGGTGTCGATCTGTCCATCATGGCTGCCACGAAATATATCGTCGGTCACTCAGATGCCGTTCTTGGTACCGTATCAGCCTCCAAGCGTGCGTGGGATAGCCTCAAGCGATTCCATTTCAACATGGGATTGTTTGCGAGTCCGGATGACGTGACGCTGGCGCTCCGAGGGATGAGGACGCTAGATGTGCGACTCGAACGTCATTACAAAAACGCGACGACTGTCGCCAAGTGGCTGGAGACACGCGAGGAAGTGGAAGCAGTTTATTATCCTGCATTAGAGTCTCACCCTCAGCACCAATTATGGAAAAGGGATTTTAAAGGAGCATCAGGTTTACTGTCCTTCGTGACAAAACCTTCCACGCAAGCAGCGGCAGATGCACTCTTGGATAGCCTATCGTTGTTTTCAATTGGCTACTCTTGGGGCGGTTTTGAAAGCTTGGCGATGATCGCAGATCCTAAACCCGTTAGAAGTGCGACGTCCTGGGAAATTGATGGGCACCTTGTGCGGCTGCATATTGGTCTTGAAGACCCATCTGATCTGATCGAAGACCTCGAACAAGGCTTTGCGAAATTCAACATGTTACGCGGCTAATCTTCAAGCTAATTATATGCACAGCCCTTAATTGGGCTGTGCTTTCTAGTCCGCCCGAATGCTTTATCTCAAGATCAACACCTTCAACACTGCTCGCCGATAAGACTCATCTATTTCCCTTCTAAAACCTGAATCCGACGATAAAGCGTTCGTTCACTAATCCCCAGTTCTTTGGCTAAATCTGCTCGCGACCCCTCGAACCCATTAAGTACCTGGGCAAGGTTTTTTAGGGACTTGCTATTTCTATTTGTAGTTTTGTACTGGGAGACGTAGCCAGTTACATTCGTAGGCAAATCTCTTTCCCGTACAATCCCATCGTCACTGAACAGACGCGCCCGTTCAAGAATATTTTTTAGCTCCCTGACATTCCCCGGAAATGAATACAGCATAAGGCGCTTCAATGCTTCCTCGTCAATTTCAGCCCGACTGCCAGGTGCAATTCGTTTTAGATGACTTTCTATAAGCAGCGGCAAATCGTCTAAACGCTCTCTCAATGGCGGAAGCGTTATAGGAAAAGCACTGATTCTGTAGTAGAGGTCTTCGCGAAAAGTGCCAAGTTCAACCATATCCTTTAAAGGTTTATGAGTTGCAACAACGAGACGGAAATCGGAATGGATCGTCCGTAAACTACCAACAGGTCTAAAACTGCCAGACTCAATTAGACGCAACAATTTGACTTGCATGGAGAGAGGTACATCGCCTATTTCGTCCAGAAAAAGCGTACCGCCATGCGCAGCCTCTGCAAGCCCAATTTTCTTACTGAGCGCGCCTGTGAATGCTCCTTTTTCATGGCCAAATAATTCACTCTCGAACAGCGACTCTGAAAGGCCGGTGCAGTCGACTACAACCAGAGGTGCCTTTGAGCGCGGACTACCCATATGGAGCGCCCTAGCGAACAGCTCTTTACCGGTTCCCGACTCACCCTGCAAAAGAACGGGAATCGGGGAAGGCGCCGCTCGCTGCAGCGCGCTCAACGCTTGTTTAAAAGACGGCGACACGCCCACTAGCCCCTGCTTTTGCGGCTGCGCAGACGCTATGTCTACGGTGATCAATCTTTCAACGTAAGCAACTACCTGGCCCTGGCGATCCAAAATGGGACGAAGCTCAACATCAACGTGTTCTGGCCCCCGGGGAGTGTGGTGAATATGCAGCACCCTTTCCGCAGCATGGCTATTAAACGCCTTGCGCATTGGACAAAGCTCACCCGCCTGATCGCAGGGAACGGCATAGCCATGCGAAACCTTGAAGCATTTGGAGCCAACGTGCGGTTTTCCCTCAACACCAAAATGCCTTTGATAGGCCTTGTTGGAGGCGATGACGTTGTACTCGACATCCAGGACGATGGTGGGTCTATCGTCATGCTCAAGGTAAGAAATCAACGCTTGAACATCTACATTGCTCGTAGCGATTAGCCCACTACTCATAATCTTCTCCCGAACACGTATGTTTCCTACTGCCAAATACTGCCACAGACTGCCAGTTAACTGCCAAAAATAATGGCAGACACGGATACCCCGCCCTGGAAACTCAGGAAACACGCTGTTTAGAGCGTTCAATGGAAAGATCAACACTGGCATGGATCTTGAGACTGCTGACATAGCAGCTATTCAGGAGCTATCTAATGTATTTCGGCGAAAAAATATTGGTCGAAGAATTCTTTGACGAAGCGACATCGACGTTCAGCTATCTGTTGCTTGACCGCTCTACCATGCAGTGTGCGCTTATCGATAGCGTGCTTGACTACGATCCGAAATCGGGCCGCACAAAAACTGAATCAGCCGACAGAATCGTTGCACGCGTGACGGAACTGGGCGCATCCGTCGAATGGATCCTTGAGACACATTTACATGCCGATCATCTGACCGCTGCTCAATATTTGAAACAACGGCTAGGCGGCAAGATTGGCATCGGAAACAGAATAAAAGACGTTCAAAAAGTCTTTAGCCACTTGTTCCATACAGAGGATGAACTTAAAAGCGGTTCCGATCAGTTTGATATTTTGTTTGATGACAACGATACGTTTCATATTGGCAGCTTAACCGCCCAAGCGTTGCATACGCCTGGTCATACACCTGCCTGTATGACCTATCTTATCCAGGATGAACAAGCAGGTCTCGCGTTCGTGGGCGATACATTGTTCATGCCCGATTACGGCACAGCAAGGTGCGACTTCCCTGGAGGGGACGCCAGAACACTCTTTCGGTCAATACATAAGATTTTGGCGCTTCCTGAATCAACCCACATTTTCATGTGCCACGATTATCGTCCGAATGGCCGACCGCTCGCGTTTATCACCAGTGTAAAAGCACAAAAGCATGAAAACATCCATGTCCGCGAAGGTACAAGCGAAGATACGTTTGTGAACATGCGAGAAACACGTGATGCAACTCTCGACATGCCAATGCTGATACTGCCATCCGTCCAAATCAATATGCGTGGCGGCAACATGCCAGAGCCAGAAACGAATGGTATCCGCTATCTGAAAATACCGCTCAACACGCTTTAACGCTTTAACCTTGCGTAGTTATCAACGGAAAATAATATGAATACTTATAAATTAAGTTCGGATTTTTCTATTGCGTCGCAACTGACCGTCGTCGATGTGAAGCAACTGGCTGAGCTCGGGATTCGTACTCTCATCTGCAACAGGCCGGATGGCGAGGCAACCGACCAGCCAACACATGTAACGATCCGCCAAGCAGCTGAAGCAGAAGGCATAACGTTTCACTACCTGCCCACCCAAGCATCGGCCATCGCTGATGAAACGGTAGATTCCTTCGTTGCAATTTTAAAGGAGGCGTCGAGACCTGTGGTTGCCTACTGTAGAACTGGCACCCGGTCAGCGATGCTGTGGGCGCTCTCTGAGGCAGGCAAGCAGAGTCTGTCCGCCATTCTCGAAAAAACCAAAAGCGCACAGGTGGATGTTTCTTCACTTGCACGCAGAATCAGCAATGGCGGACGCACCGTTAACGCCATGGCTACGACTCATCACCAGATCGTCATTGTTGGTGCCGGCTCTGCAGGCATTGCCACCGCAGCCAGCCTGAAGTCACGAGAACCGAATCTGGATATCGCACTAATCGACCCTGCTGACGCGCACTACTATCAACCTGGGTGGACTATGGTCGGCGGAGGCGTCTTCGAGGCTGAATCTACTGTAAGGACTATGGCATCTGTCATGCCTCGAGGTGTGACGTGGATCAAAGCAGCGGTAACTGCTTTCGACCCACAGACCAATGCAGTCGTCCTCGATGGAGGGAGAGTTATTCAGTACGACCAGCTTGTCGTCTGCCCTGGCTTGAAGCTCGATTGGTCGGCTATCAAAGGACTGACTGAGACATTAGGCTCCAATGGCGTAACCTCTAATTATCGCTACGATCTTGCGCCTTACACCTGGAAGCTTGTCCAGGAACTCAAATCAGGCAAGGCCCTCTTTACGCAGCCGCCAATGCCAATCAAGTGTGCGGGTGCGCCTCAGAAAGCGCTCTATCTCTCATGCGATCACTGGTTGAAAAACGATCGCCAGGCGCAGATAAAAACGCAATTTTTTAATTCCGGCGGTGTGCTATTCGGCGTCGCCGACTACGTCCCTGCCCTCATGTCGTACATGGAAAAATATGCGGTCGACTTGAAATTCAGCCACAAGCTGGTTGCCGTGGATGGCCCCAACAAACAGGCGACTTTCGAACGTACCGATAAAGATGGAAACACCCAGACCGTGATTGAGTCGTTTGACCTCCTCCACGTCGTGCCTCCGCAGGTTGCTCCTGACTTTATTCGCTCAAGCCCGCTAGTGGATGAGGCGGGATGGGTCGACGTTGATCCGAAGACCTTGGCTCACCGCAAATTTTCCAATGTTTGGGCGCTAGGAGATGTGGTGAATACCACAAATGCGAAAACCATGGCGGCTGCACGTAAACAAGCGCCGGTCGTAGCGAACAATGTCCTGGTTAACCTAGGGATGAAACAGCATCAAGCTGCGTATAACGGCTATGGCTCCTGCCCTCTTACGGTTGAGCGTGGGAAAGTTGTCTTGGCCGAGTTTCTCTATGGCGGAAAGTTAGCGCCGACGTTTGCTACCTGGTTTGTGGATGGGCGCAAACCCTCTCGTTTGAGCTGGTTTCTTAAAGAGAGAATTCTCCCGTCTTTCTACTGGCACTGCATGCTGAAAGGGCGCGAATGGTTCGCTGACACGGAAGTAAGTCAGGCGGAGCATTAAAATATGGATGAGCACAGTATGCTGGCCGTCGTTCTTGGCGCGGTCATTGGAGGTGTTCTAGCCATGACTGGTGCAGGCGGGGGAATCCTCGCCATTCCTGTATTGGTTTTCGGTCTAGGTTTATCAATGACCCAAGCAGCCCCTGTCGGGCTGCTAGCAGTGGCTTTAGCTTCCGGCGTCGGAGCTGTGCTCGGATTGAAGCAAGGCGTCGTTCGATATAAAGCAGCTGCCTTCATATCATCGATTGGAATCGTGGCTGCGCCGCTAGGCTTACACCTGGCTCAGCGCATTCCCAACAAGCCTCTCGCACTCGTGTTTTCGTTGGTGCTGATCTACGCAAGCGTGCGCATGTTGCGCAATGCAAGTCGGGAAATCCGTAATGGCGGTGCCGCTACACGACGCGAGGTGTTGCCCTGCGTACTTAATCCGGTAAAGGGGCGGTTACGCTGGACGCTGCCCTGTGCTCGAGTATTGGCGTTTACCGGTTTCACGTCGGGCTTACTGTCAGGCTTGCTGGGTGTCGGAGGCGGTTTCGTCATCATTCCGGCCCTGACGCGATACACCAATCTGGAAATGAAAAGTATTGTCGCAACTTCTCTTGCGGTGATCGCATCGGTTTCAATCGGCGGAGTGATTGCAGCCGCTATCAGCGGCGTTATGTATTGGCAAGCAGCGGTACCGTTTGCCGCCGGTGCGGTTTTAGGGTTGATCGCGGGAAGGCAGCTAGCGCACAAGCTGGCCGTTCCTCGTTTACAACAGGCGTTCTCGATCGTCGGTATTGTCGCTGCCATCATGCTGGCAGCTAGCGTACTCGGTTTCACTTCATAGCATTCTTCGGCACATTCAGCGTCTCCACTTGGAGACGCTCATATGCCGAGGTACGGATGACCTGGCTGGAATAACCTTCTGCCGCTGCTCTCCCAGGCCGTCAATCCATACATGGATCTGATCGCCAGGGTGTAGCCACTGCGGCTCCGGATTCGACTGACATCACACAATCACAGATAATTATGTTGCAAGCCTACCAACTGAACGGTAGCCTTAATCATAGCAACCAACAATATATTTTATGAATTTCGCTTGGCTTGAACAACTGCTACTGACCGCAGAAGCTGGAAGCCCCAAGCGCGAGGTAACTTTATAAGTCTGTAGTAACCTATACGTACTGTGGGGAACAGCTAGTGTCACAGCACATACTTAATATACCGCTATTCAAAGTCGCCAAAAAAGTAGTCCTGTTGACTACTTTAGCAATGCTAGCTTTTGCAGCCAACTCGGTGCTTTGCCGACTTGCTCTTCGTCATACAGAAATTGATCCTACCTCCTTCACACTAATACGCCTGGTGAGCGGAGCTATCATGCTTTGGGTGCTTCTAGCGATTAAAAATGCTACGTCCCGCCCCTCAGGAACCTGGTTTGGTGCTTTCACCCTGTTCACCTATGCATTCGCTTTTTCATACGCATATTTGAACTTGGAAACTGGAACTGGCGCGCTACTTTTATTCGGCGCAGTACAACTCACCATGCTTGGTTACGGGTACTGCAAAGGCGAGAGGATGCAAGGAGTCGCAATTGCAGGGCTACTCCTTGCTATCGGAGGTCTTGTGGCCTTGTTATTACCCGGGACAAGTGCGCCTGCGCTTGGTAGCGCTGGAATTATGCTGTTGTCAGGCATTGCATGGGCCGGATACTCCTTAATCGGCAAGCAATCGAACGACCCACTCGCATCGACTGCAGGAAATTTCTTGCGAGCCATCCCTATGATGCTTTTGGCATCGATCCCCTTCGTACAAGACTTTTCAATAGATTTATTGGGCGTTCTTTGCGCCATTGCTTCTGGGACGATTGCCTCAGGCGTTGGTTATGCAATCTGGTACGCGGCGATACGTTCGCTGTCATCATTTCGAGCAGCAACCATCCAACTGAGTGTTCCTGTCTTAGCGTCTCTCGCTGGGGTACTCCTCTTGGGTGAACAGCTTACCGTTCGCTTAGCACTGACATCGTTAGCGGTACTAGGAGGAATTGGCTTGGTGCTCAGCGACAAGCGCTTAGCAAATGGTGCTAGCTAATCTCAAGATTCCTACAGCCACAGGTGGGCAATCACCAACGATTACACGATCGCTTCATCAATCTTAAGGAACCTTATGCAACTCGCAAAAAGCATCAATCTGAAAGTATTGCCCGACGCCTACAGCATTTCCCGACTGCAAGGGGACGAAAAGCTTCCGTCTTGGGCTGATGGCGCAGGATTCGTCAGCATCTCACGTTCGCCTGAGGAGCTATCGATCGTATGCTTGCAATCACGGGTACCTGAAGGAATAAAGGTTGATCGAGACTGGCGATGCTTTCAGTTCGTGGGCCCGTTCGCCTTCGATGAGACAGGCATCATCCTCTCGGTAATCCGCCCACTTACCGAAGCCGGTTTCGGCGTGTTTGTGGTGTCAACCTTCGACGGCGATTACATGCTGCTCAAAGAGACCGACTTCGAGAAAGGACTGTTGGTGTTAACTGAGGCTGGGCACAAAATCTACCGTTAACTCAGCACGCTGCGATACCTCGGAATCCTGATCATTAGCCACGGTTACAGGCAAGCACTCAAATCTCTGAGAGGCCCTTAAGGTATCGGATCTCCATAAATGCAATCTCCAAAAAAGGGCCTCAACTGGGCCCTTTTTTGTACTCAAACCTATATCACTTGGTCAGCCAGGACTCAACGGTCGCGGCGCCGTGCTGTGCTTTCCACTCCTTCAGCGTCTTGTGATTGCCGCCTTTGGTTTCGACGACTTCGCCGGTATGAGGGTTTTTATAGACCTTCACTTGGCGTGGTTTACGGCTGCCGGCTTTGGACTCAACAACTGGAGCGCGACGGCCCGCCTGCGGGTCAAGTAGGTTGATCACATCCTTCAAGCTGTAGCCGTATTCAGCCAGTAACGCGCGCAGTTTGGACTCAAATTCAATTTCTTTTTTAAGGCCAGCATCGCCTTTCAAAGCTTCGAGCGCTTGGAGCTGCTCGGCCAGGTGTTTTTCGAGTTGGCGGAATTCTGCGAGTTTAGACATTGGAAAATCTCAAGGTGATTAGTTGCCTAACAGTACACCAATATAAACAGTTGAATCAGCTGTTTCTGACAGACTTCCGCGACTGCCTGCCGATGGGAAAGGACGCTTGGTCAACGATCTCTTGGCCACGCGTCGTGCCGTAAACGCTGTTAAAGCCCCAACGATCCCGAGCAATAGTCGGCATCAAGAGGCTAAGGCCGCGCTTGCGGAGCGAGGCCTGGTGCGTTGGGATGGAGGTAGGTACGGCCTCAACAAGTATCAGGTCGCGTTTACTCCATCTGCGCACTCCTGATTAATCTGCGCCTTAGGCTTTGTTGCTAAAAACACCGCAGTCCAAAGCTGTTCCGCTAGCCACTGTGCTTCACTTCGGCTGAGACTCCACCCAACCCATCCAAAACACATTAAGACGTATTGGCCATCTAGTCTGATCTGAAAATCATAGATAGCCTCTTCACCATCCTTAAATTCCCGCATCGGCTCGGGATCAAGCAGGGCTCCTGTAATTAAGAAATTTCTACCAGTCATCACAACTTGGAGCAAATCAGATGTCTCCTGTGATCCAAACGGCTCATGGCGCTCAATGAGAGCAGCCCAATGATCATGAGCACTCTGGATATTAGACTTATCCAGCTTTGAGTGATTGTGATCAACCGAGTTGAGTACTGCTTTGATTAGACCGGACGCGATCTCATAAGCTTGCTGTGGGGTGAAGCATACTTTGAAGTCGTGTAGGGTTAAACGTATGAGTCGAGATGGAGCGAGTTTGACAGTCGCACAATAATGTTCGTCTGCTCCCGGAAAACTGAAAATTTCAGAGGACTTGAAAGTGAGACGGGATTTCAAACGTTTGTTGTCACTCATAGCGCTCTCGAAAAATTGGCTTACTAAAACCAATCGGCTCAATTTCAGCAAACCTTTAACGGGCTCAAAAAATATTATTGAGCACGTCAGCTTTGCTGTATTTGAATTCTGGTCGGAAGACTCGATCCACCGCGTCCACGGCAGACTTTGTCATCAATCGAACATCGTCAGCAGGATAACCGGCTAGGTGTCTTTCAAGAGGCCATTGCCCCATTCGTAGGCGACGTCAGCCATCCAGACGGTTTCCCTTTCAGCATGCCAGCCTCGCTCGGCTAGCAGCTGAGTAGCATCCAAGATCCCGGCGTCACCAAAATACGATGTGGTTTCCGGAAATGGATGCCAGCGAGAGACACTTTGCACACCCCCGAATCACGATTCCAGTACGACAGGAAATGCCAACCACCCGTGGTCACGTCCGGATACGGGAAATTGATCGCGGCTTTACCGGTGATGTAGTGTTCACGCGTAACCCGAGACAGGACGAGGTCGAACAGGGCTGATTAATCCCGGCAACGTATCGCCAGCCCTCAGGCCAGGCAACGCGGTTTGACTCCAAACAGGGCCGCAGACAAGATGGCCTTTTGGCATGGACGACCAGCATGAAGCCAACATATTTCATTGACTTAGAAGCATCCGGGATCGCTCCGGAAAGCTATCCAATCGAAGTAGATGTTGTCTTTCCGGGTGGTGAGTATCAAGCCCTGATCCAGCCAGCCTCGTACTGGGATCATTGGAGCTACGACGCGCAGGACATGCATGGCCTCAGCCGGGAACAGCTCATAAGCGAAGGCCAGTCTCCCCTCGAAGTCGCCAAGGCCACGAGCCGACTGTTTGACGGCAAAATGCTGTGCTCCGACAACCCAGCCGACTGCTATTGGCTGGACGTGCTGTACGAAGCTGCGGGTATTGAGCCAACTTTCGGTGTGCGCCCCCTTGAGACATTCATTGGGCGGGAGCCGGCCACCAAGGCCCTTGCTCTGCGTCCAGCCTTTCGCGACCACCGTGCCTTGGGCGATGTTAGAGCCTTAGAAGCTTGTGTAAGCCATTATCTCCAAGAAGGAAGTCGCTCGATTGAAGAGTGAAGAGATCAAGAAAAACAATCACTACGTTTGGGCACACTACCTCCGGGGTTGGGCAGAAAACGGTAGAGATGTATACCGGAAGACAAAAAAGGGCGTGGAGCTTTACAGCGTCCGTGGTGTGGCCTGCGAGCCTCACTTCTACAGGATAACTCCCCTGGATGACCAAGACGTAGAGTTTATCCAGGTTTGGCTTGACAAAGCAGATGAGCACCTTCGAGCGTTCCACTACAAGATGCTCGAAAAGATGATCTATTTGTCATGCGCCATCGAAGTGCTAGACAGAGAAGATCAAGCTCACAAACGTGAATTGCTGTTAGCGAATACCTTAGAGAACATCCACACTACGGTCGAAAATGACTTTAGGCCTATTCTCGACTCACTCCAAAACGGCGATCTGTCAGTTCTTAACTCAGCTCAGAACAGAAATAACCTACACAGTTATATCGGTCATCAGTTTGCCCGAACAAAGTTTCTCAGGGATACATTTATCGACTCGTGGAGTCACGCAGGCGACGAGTATGTGAGGATCGCCAAGAAGACCTGGTGGTTCATGAGCCTAGTTTATGGTGTCAACGTCGGCTTTAATCTTGACCGGTTCTACTATCGAAAAAATGTGGTATGGCTCGTCAATAAAACGAAAACCCCTTTTTTAACCAGTGACCACCCTGTTATCAGTGTTCATCCCTCAGTCGTTGATACTTCCTCAGGGCCACCACCAGATCACTCTGACTTCTATTTTCCCATCTCACCAACTATGGCATATATGGTCAATGACTCTGAAATGTATGGCAGAGGGGTCATGGAGGCGACGGAGGAATGCGTGGATCTCCTAAATCGAAACATGCTACTCCGGTGCGGTCAAACGGTCTTCGGCTCAACCGCAGCTGTAGTGCAGAACACCAAGAGACCCAAACAGAAAACAGCATAGGCCCTCCAGGGCCTTTTTCTTTGCCCAAGGTTTGCCAGCGAAGTGAGTGCTTCTCACGTGGTGATATGAGTATCGACCCAGAGGAACTTCGCGATCAGATCATCGCAGACCGCGAACTCTGTAAAGGCTTAGCGCGGCGGAATGGCCATTGAGTGGTTTGACAACAAATCCTTCAACTCCACCCCTGCCCAAGCCATTAGCCATTAGCCATTAGCCATCAGCCATCAGCCATCAGCCATCAGCCATCAGCCATCAGCCATCAGCCATCAGCCATCAGCCATCAGCCATCAGCCACGGATGGTAATGTCAATCTGCTCGACACTTACACCGAATTTCAACGCCAAGCCGCGCTTTGCCTCGTCAATTGACAGCGCCGCAGACTCTGCCACGGTAGGAGAGGATAGAGCATCAATGGTTGCAGCCACGTAGTCATCACCCGGCATTTCCTCCGGTAACTTTGCCCAGATTGAAGGTGGATCCGAGTCGCGTCCAGCCAAGCTCCTCAAGGTCGTTTAAGGTATGAATACCGTAGTCCGATAGCTTGGTATATACGACTTCGATCAACCAGCTAATGAGGTTTCACGCTTCCTGAAAAATGGCGGGAGCTCAGCCAAGACTGCTAGGAAGTTTTCCCGTCGCAGATGGTGTGCACCGATTGTGCAGAGCTGTTCATTCATTGAAACCTGAATGGCTAACCCACAGTCTTCTCTCTCATCCTCTTTCAGTGTTGTACTCAAGGCCATAAAAGATGAAAGGTTTCCGGATTCGAACTCTTCATAACGCCATGCCCAGAATATGCCAGACATCAAGCTTGCCCTGATACTCAAGTACAGCAAGGGGATTACTGCGTCTTCTTTTTTCTCTATCGCCTTTTGTCTTAATAAGTAATGTGTAATCAGGTGGGTAATAAACGTGCCTGAAAACTCACTGCGTATTACGGGGTGCGGATGAGAGTTGACACCCAGCTCAAAGTCCTCGCCGTACTGCTCATAGAAGCGGTTAAACATACATCCTGTTGAGCACATCAACAGGTACATGGATGCGGAAGAATACAGTCCATTTCTAATCATGTATTTAACAGTTAAATCAATACCCTCCAAGTCAGCCAGTACCTCTCTAGCCTGCTCCTTGATGTTTTCAGCGGGATCAATTGAGTTTGATCTCATCTCGTAGTGTTCGACAAGGGAGGACACAGCAGTCGGGGCTTGAGGTTTCAACAAATAATGACACTGAATCAAATGACTAAGCTCGTGAAAAAACACCCAAGCCAAGGTGATTTCGAAGTACATAAATCTTGCTGCAACAACATTATCAGTCCAGCGAGGGTGCTTACCGACAACCGCATCCTTGACTATTTGAAATAGCTCGGTGCGTTTTGATGCTGGGAATTCAGGCAGCCCGGAGGAAAATGTATAGCTCTGGTTCCCGAACTGAGCGTTAAGATCCGAGATATTGGAGCTATCCAAAACAAACTGTTCACTGAAGGGAGGAAAGACAAAAGAGTCCCTATAAATCTCCTTGATCATGCCCATATTTATTTTTATTGTACCGTGTAGTGGTCGCCGCCGGTCTACTGATGCACATGCATTTGCCGACTGACTAAATGGGCGCTCTAAAATTAATGATCCCCCAAGAGGCTTGTAGATATTTTCATTTACCCAAAGTGTTAGAGGCTCCAATATCGCCTCAGAAAACTTATCAATAACCTGAAAATCAATAAACTGACTTTCGTAGTCAATTCTTCTCATTTTATCTGGAGAGGATCTGGTAGACATTCAATATCCCTATAACCCGAAAAGGGCCCGTGGGGCCCTCCGTTTGTTCTCAAAAAGTCTTACTGAGCCAACCAGGACTCGACTTCAGCAGAGCCGTATTCAGCTTTCCACTCCTTCAAAATCTTGTGGTTTCCGCCCTTGGTCTCAACGACTTCGCCGGAGTGTGGGTTTTTGTAGATTTTGACTTGGCGTGGCTTGCGAGTGCCTGCCTTCGATTCTGCAGTGGCTGGAGCACGGCGAGTCGAGGCCTGAGGATCAAGTATTGCAATGACGTTGCGCAGGCTGTAACCGTACTCGCCCAACAGGTTACGAAGCTTCTGCTCGAATTCGATTTCGCGCTTCAGGCCGTCATCATTTTTCAGGGTTTCGAGCTCAGCCAGTTGAGCGGCGAGCTGCTGCTCAAGGGCACGGAATTCTGCGAGGCGAGACATTTGACGCTCCTGTATGGTATTGGGCCATTATCCGGTGATGGTCAAGGCCAAGTCTAGCAATCACCAAGCTGTAAAGGAGCTTGAATGCATCTAGTAATGCTCGACACCTGCGTCTGGCTTGATATGTCATCACAAAAGGCCGAGCTTCCTATGCTTACCGCCCTGGAGCACTTAGTCCAGGATGACGCAATCAAGATCTTGCTGCCCGACCTGGTACGCATGGAGTATGAGCGAAACAAGGACAGGGTTATCGAAGCCACACGTAAGCGCCTCGCTAACGAGTTCCGGGTGGTGAAAGGTGTGATTGAGTCATTCGGTGGTGATGGGAAAGAAGCTGCGCTCGACACCCTGGATGACGTGAATCAAAGGTTGCCAATCCTCTCTGAAGCGACTCAAGTAACGGTGAACCGTGTTCTGAAGCTGTTCGAGAACACCATTGAATTTCAGATTTCAGATGCCTCCAAGATCAGAGCTGCAGAGCGAGCTATCGCCAAACGGGCTCCGTTCCACAAACAGAAGAATAGCGTTGCTGATGCAGTGCTGGTTGAGGCCTTCCAGGAGTTCCGGACACAACACGCGGATGAATACGAGAGCTTCCGTTTTGTCACCCACAATGTCACCGACTTTTCTGCAAAAGATCACCGAAAACCACACGATGATTTTGCAGAAATCTTCGATGACAAAACCTCGCTGTTCTTCAACTCGACCAGCCCCGCCATCGAGGACTTACTAGACCTCGAAGAATTCCATTATGAGTACAGCTTTGCCTGGGAGGACGAGACTCGTGGTCTCCAGGAAATAATGTCAGCCATGGACGAGCTGTTCGACAAGGTCTGGTACAACCGACACATGAACATGATGTACCACATCGAGGAAGGGGAAACAGAAATCGTCCCGGCAGGCACACCACGCTACGGCAATGATGTGATCCACGAAGATGTCTTGATCAGGGCTAAGGCTGCAGCTCAACGCGTTAGAGAAAAATACGAAGATACCGGGCCTTGGAGCGATTTCGAATGGGGCATGCTTAACGGAAAGCTCTCCGCGTTGCGGTGGGTACTGGGTGAGGAATGGGACATGCTCGACACCTAATAGGGTAATCTCTCGGCTCCGTGGCCGTTGAGGCCCGCAACAACGGGCCTCAAAAGAATATCGAGGGTTTTATCTCTTGGCTCAGTGACCGTTGAGGCCCACAACAATGGGCCTCAAACGAATATCGGGGTTTTCATCTCCCGCCCCCACTGGGCCTTTAACGAATATCGCGGGATTGATCTCCCACCCCCTGGCAAGGGCCAAATCGGCTGGCTGAAGCGAATATCGGCGGATTTATCTCCCGGCTCCGCTGGCCGTCCGCCCAGCAAACACGGAACTTTGATGAATATCGGATGTTTCATCCCCCACCCCACGGCAAGGGCCGGATCGGTTCGCAGCAGCGAATTTCGTGGGTTTCATCTCCCGGCCCTACTGGACGTTCCACCAAGAAAACACGGGCCTCAGACGAATATAATGGGTTTCATCTCCCACCCCTGGCAAGGGCTGGCTCGGCTGGCTGAAGCGAATATATGCGGTTTCATCTCCCGGCCCTACTGGCCGTTTGGGCCAGCAAACACAGGCCTTTAACGAATATCGGGGGTTTCATCTCCCGCTCCCTGGCAAGGGCAAGATCAGCACACGGCAGCGTATATAGGCGGTTTCATCTCCCGACCTCGCTAGCCGGAACGGTCAGTAAACATGGGGCTTTGATGAATATCGTGAGTTTCATCTCCCGGCCCTGTGGGCCGTTCCTGCCAGCAAACACGAGCCCTTGATGAATATCGAGGGCTTCATCTCCCACCCCCTGATAAGGGCCGAATCCGCCGGGCGAACCGAATATTGAGGGTTTCACCTCTCGGCCCGGTGGCCATTTGGGCAAGCAAACATAGGCCTCAGAGGGATGTCGGGGGGTGTCTCTCACCGGCTGGCGAGAGCCGAATCAGCTGGCTGATACGAATATCGAGGGTTTTATCTCTCGGATGCGAGGCTGTTGTTAGCAACACAAAGCCAGTTACAAGCGCTTTAGTGGGCGAGTGATAGCCTCCTCCTTGATGTCAACGTTGAGAATTCATCTTGAGCACTTTGACTGAATGCTCAGATGCGTTCGCCGGTGCGCAGAAACTTCAGAAAACTCCCACGTCCAACGCCTCGCAAAAAGCTACCTATGACGTAATTTCCGTCTTGTGCTTCAAGCAGCCAGAAACGCCCTTCTTTCCGTACGGTGTGAATTTTTCCTGTTCGAAGGATGGCGCCATCTGCTTTACGGTATCCCTCGTGTTTCTCTGCGTGGTCAAAAGAAACACCTGCACACGTATCCTCAGCGATGAAAGCATCACTGATGAAAGCAGTAATTGGCACGCTATATTTTCGATGGCTCGCTCGCACCAAGCGACTCAGCTGAAAGTCACTTACATCCTTACCGTGGATCTCCACTGCAATTTCTTCAGGCATCCGGCCAAAGCTCCAAAACTATTCAAGATGTGTTTTACCGCGTCAACGCTCACCCGGCGGACATCGAAAACGCGGCAGCTAAGCTTGCTTCTTTTCTTTGGCCTGCTGCAAGGAGCAGGTACACCGTATTTTTGGTTTCAAACATACAGCTTTCGGTGAATGATTTTCCAAAGTTACTACGTACCCACATGCCTGGTTGGAAACGACCTTTACTGTCCAGGACTATCTCGTGAGCGAAAAGCGTCATGGGAAGCAGACCGAGGTTCGTAAGCTTTTCCTTTTCATCTGGCGTCACGGAGAGGTCGATCAAGATCCACTGCCGAACGACGCAGAATGCTTTGCCAGGGAACGCTTTTGCTGTCAACGCGATCAGGTCTTCTTGTGAGCCTTCCCAGCCAGGTACCTCTTCCCCTGTGCCGTAAAACAACTGCGAGATTTCTTCCAACGTCACCATCAAAAACACTCCATCTCGTCGACCGCGACCATCCACGTGAGCTTGCCCATTGACCAGTCACTGGCATCAAAGCTCAATCAATAAATCAGGATTAAAACCGGTGATCTGCCCTGGGTAACCCCTAGGATTTGAAACCACATGGCATCCACATTTGGTGAAGTTTGCTGCTACGTGAGTGTGCCCATAGACCCAAAGATCAGTCTTACCCAGAAGCTCCGGCCAATCGTTGGCGTAGGCTGCGATCAGGTGTACGGGAAGATCATCCTCCACGTGATCCAACACCGGTGCGTGATGCGTAACTACAACGGTCTTGCCATCGAATGGCTTGTCCAGTTCCTGTGTGAGCCAGGCATAAGCTGCATTTGATTTAGCAATCAAGTCATCGGGACGAAGGCGGCGGTAACTCTCATCTGTTCTGATGACGGTGAAGTCGTTCATCCATTCCCAAGCGACGCGTTTCGCGGCAACGACATCTCCGGTCGACGAGTAATCCGTCCACGCCGTTGTGACCAAAAACCGGGTTTGATCAAGGATCAGAGCTTCATTTTCCAGAACGTAGACATGAGGCATCGCCGCGTCCTTCATTTTGCGCAGCGTGTTATCGATGTGGCCCCGGTAGTACTCGTGATTGCCGCACACGTAGACCACAGGGCACTGGAACACCTCATTCGCCCACTTCACGCCACGTGATTTGATATCAATGTCGCCGGCGAGAATGACTACGTCCGCGTCGATTGAGGCGGGCTCGAACGGAGCGAACTCGGCGTGCAGATCTGAATAGATTTGAAGCTTCATAGGGGTCGCCGTGTTGGTCAGTTTCCAGCAAATTCCGGGACTGCTGAAGGTGCAGTTTTCGTATCTTCGTAGATCGTCCGAATGCCGGTGAGAGAGCCAGCATCGAGGCAATCCGAAGCACTGCTATAAACGGCTCCGCTCGCTACCTGATGGAGCAAGACGCACTCCCCGGCTTGGTCGTATCCCATGACCAGGCTGACAAGCTTTTCCATACGGTCAGATGCGCTCCCATTCATATGAGGCGCGGTCACCACCTGTATCTCTTCAATCGTGTGATCTGGACTCTGCTGTGATAGCAGGTGGGCCAAAATGGAGGGGTCTGTTGGCATCAGCTTTTTAGAGCGGGCTCTGTCTCCTTCACGAATGCGAAAGCGAACGTGATACCAAAGATCTTCCGAGTCACGCTCGACCATGCGCCAAGCTGTTCGGCCAGGCCCAGGGAATCCCGGGAAGCCAACCAAACAAGACTCATCTGAAATAAACATGAAGCGGGTTTCCTCGTTCGACAGTGCAACCGCTCTAAGTACGGCGACTGGTTAAAAACATGCTCCCATGAAGGTGGGTTCGCGCTGTCTTGCTCGCCGCTTCTTGAGCTCGGCGGCAGGAATTTTGCGCACGGCCACTCCCCCAACGATCTGGCAATTTATGGCTATTGTTTAAGGACGGGGAAAAGCCGAGTGGAAGCTGTGCAAATTTTCGATATTCGAAGGTTTAAGCCCATCGATTTCATCTGCCTAATATATACGGTCGATGAAATCGAAGCAACATGGCTTTATCCCTGCCTTTTGGGGATGCAAAATGCCAATGAAGCGCGCATTCGCGGTCACACTGCGAGCTCTGCGTAAAGCAAAGGGCATGAGCCAGGATGAATTCTCAGAAGCGATGGGGCGTCATTACACAAGCTGGCTGGAGAACGGAAACTCGAGCGTTACGCTTGATAAGCTCGTTGGCATTGCTGCCGTTCTAAAAATCGAACCACTTATGATGATCGCTCTTTGCGAATCCGTTCGGAAGGGGCAGTCCGTACAGGAGACGATGAAGCATTTTCTTGCCGATACTGCTCTGTTCAGTCAGAACGGATTGTTCGATGCATTCCAGAAGGAAGTTGACCGAGCTCAGAGTGCAGAAGGCCTCTCCAATGAATCGCGTCAAAAAATGACTGAAGAAAAGATCGAAGCCCTTCTACAGGCAGGCTTGGATCAGAAGGATATTGCTAAGAATCTTGAGCTCAGTCCGGCTACCGTTTCCAGATACTGCAAAAAAATCAGGGAGAAAAATAGCATCTAGCCCCATCGTACCTTCTAGTCTGACTCAGCTCTGAACTCTCTCCGAATAAATCTCCTTTCACCATGCCAATGGTGTTAAAGCCTCCAACATGCTCAGCACTCCATCCTGTGCAGAGGATGGAGGATTCTCACCTTCCGCTTGTCGGAAAAAAGAACGGCAGGCTTCGGGAATACCTGACGAGGAATGGTGCTAGGGCGTTAGGCCTCGAGGATATGACAGGAGAACATGTGGTGAGGGGGCAATTGGAAAAATCCACCTTGCATTGGCATTGAGACCACCCGAAGTGCAGGATCGAGATCCAGCAAAAATTCAAGATCAAGACCGTTTGTCGGGGTCTTCGTATTGCTTCTTTGTCAACGTTGACAAATGTTTTTTGAGGTTAATGATGAATTAATCTCTCCTAATCAATTGATTTAGAAGAAATTTCTAGACAGGCTTATCCTTGTCAACAAAATGCCAGCGCAGATAATGAATTCAATGGCGATCGCAGCAACTTCAGTTACGGCTGGCTGCCCGAGCAGTCGGGGCAGTATGGCTCCTGCCTGACCCAGATCGACTTCAAGGCCAGGAAGGTCATGCCCCGCCCTTCGATTCGCGGCATGATCGCCCGCACCTACTTCTATATGAGCAAGCAATATGGCTTGCGCCTGTCGAAACAGGATCGGCAACTGTACGAAGCCTGGGATAAAACCTATCCGGTACAGGCCTGGGAGCGCCAACGCAACCAGAGCGTGGCGTGCGTCATGGGGCGCGGCAACGAGTTCGTCGGCCCGGTAGACATGAAGGCCTGCGGCTGAATCCAGGCTACGCCTGAAACCAAAAAGGCCTCGGAACTGAACACCCGAGGCCTTTTAGTTTGTTCAACGTCCGCGCTACAGGATGTTATTGAGCGGCCGGACGCTCAAGCACCAGCAATTCGATGTTCTGCTTCTTGGCGCGAGTGAGCGCCGCACGGACTTCATCCTGCTTGGCTTCGGCCTCGGCTTTCGAATTGAACGGCCCCATCAGGATTCGCGTATTGCCATTGTCCTTGACGACGCTGGACATGAAACTGTGCTCGATCAGCCAGCCACTCAAATCGCTGACTGCCTGAGGGGTTTCGCCCCGCACTTCAAGATCCCATTGTGGGCCGGACACTGCCGCGGGTACGGCAGCCATGGCCGGTTTAGGCTTCGGCGCATCCACACTACTGCCCTCGCCGCACCCCGCCAGTGCCAATATCGCGATTACCAGAACCATTTTGCGCACGGCGTTTCCCTCTGAATGCATAAAGCGGCGATTTTAACATCCATGAATACTTAACGAGTGCCGTAAAATGGGCTCAAAACTACGAGAATGATGGTTGCGGCCTCTGTATAGTTACGCCTTGGGAATTAATGCTGCATCTGCGCGTCAGAAAGAGGCACCCAAACCGTGAGACTTCGCACTAATCTATACATACCACCGACCTCTGCACTGTCCGAATCAGGTGCCCCACATAGCAATCAAGGAGAAGACCATGCTGATACTCACCCGCAAAGTCGGTGAAAGCATAAACATAGGTGATGACATTACGATCACCATTCTGGGCGTAAGCGGCCAGCAAGTCAGGATCGGCATCAACGCTCCGAAGGACGTTGCAGTGCACCGTGAAGAAATTTATCAGCGCATTCAGGCCGGCCTGACCGCCCCGGAAAAGCCGCAATCCTGAATTCTGTTGCAGTCAGTAGCCAGCCCGTTCGGTCCGGAATCACGGCTGGCTAAAGATTCAGC
Organism: Pseudomonas sp. WT-JTC; assembly: GCF_056711565.1. Classification (NCBI taxonomy): domain Bacteria; kingdom Pseudomonadati; phylum Pseudomonadota; class Gammaproteobacteria; order Pseudomonadales; family Pseudomonadaceae; genus Pseudomonas; species Pseudomonas sp. WT-JTC. Next base: position 2,188,642 of record NZ_CM160042.1, on the reverse strand, counting down.
ATCGCATCGCTTCGCTTCCGCTTGCTTTCCCACACAAGCTTCCAGGGGTCGATACTAGCGACAAGCTCAACACCCTGGCTGTCAGACCTTTCTGGTTTGCACCAAGGAAGGACGCGTTCGCTCCGTGGTTAACCGAACATCACGCCACGCGCCATGCCAGTCGCCGCCACCACCATCAACAACACCAGCAGCGCCTCGACATGACTGATCCGTGCAAACAGCTTCGCACGGCCAGTATCGAAAGCCACTTTACGCCCCAGCGCTATCCGCCATTTGATCAACGTCACCATTGGCGCAATTTCCAACAGCAAGATCAGGACGAACAGCGTCATCTTCAGATGAAACAGCGGCTGATGCAGGTAATAGTCCGTGCCTTTCTCGTACCCGCCAAAGGCTCGCATCCCCCCGCTGATCAGCAAGACGACAGCTGAAATACCCCAGATATTGTCCGCTACCAGAACACTGCGCACTTGCGCGGCCCCATCGGCCAAGCGCCGAAAAGCGCTGCCGCGAACCAGCACCGCCCAAAATCCCAAGGCAACTGCCAGAAGATGAACCGCCGCGAGTAACCAGTGAGTCAGCATCGAGAAACTCCTGCCAGATCGAAGTTGTATGAGCCTGTCAGTAGTAGCCCATGAAATGGCTGCTTGCACGGCATCCGTGGACAATGCCCGGAACACAATATGACAGACCAACTAAACTCCACTTCGCTGGTATTGAGCATCCGCGGCAGTACCAGCCCCCAACAGCAACTCACTCCCACCTCATTGAACTGAGTAAACAAAATCATGTGTAAATCATGTGATTCAAGCTCTGCTTCAAACACAACAGGCCGCCGTCGTTTTCTTCAAATTGCCGGATTGAGCGCAGGCGCCCTGCTGCTGACCGGTACTCTGCCCGGCCAGTTCATCCAGGCAGCCGAAAAAGCGACAGCCCCACCAAAACCTCAAAACGTAATCAGTCCCGATATGGCATTGAAAAGACTGATGGAGGGCAATGAACGCTATGTAAGCGGCACTTCCACGACACACGATTTCAAGGCTGAGCGAGAGGCCCTGGTATCCGGTCAAAATCCGTTCGTGGCAGTACTGAGCTGCTCTGACTCGCGGATCGCCCCGGAATACGCGTTCGACACCGCGCGCGGCGATCTTTTCTCCATCCGTGTCGCGGGCAACTTCGTGACCCCGGAAGGCCTGGGCAGTCTTGAATACGGGGTTGCGGTACTTGGCGCCCCGTTGATTCTCGTACTGGGGCATGAGAGCTGCGGCGCCATCGAGGCAGGTATCAAGGCAGTGAAGGATCATACGGTATTCCCGGGCCATATCCCGAAACTGACTGATGCACTCAAGTCGGCTATCGAGACAGTGCTGAAGCAGCCCGGGAGCCTGATGGAAAACGCCACCGCGCAGAACGTCAAAAACACTGTCAACAGCCTGAAACATGCTTCGCCCTTGCTGACCGACGCACAGAGCAAGGGCATGCTGAAGATCGTGGGAGGTATCTATCGCCTGGCGAGCGGCAAGGTAGAACTGATCGCCTGAACTGCAATACGCACGTCGCCCGCATCGGAGTACAACCCCGCATGCAAAGAGCCCAGCGCGGTGGCTGGGCTCTGTTTATCTTCGGTTTTCCATCATTTTGTCAGCAAGGGTTTTGGCCCTCTCGATCAACAGGTTTTGCCTGTCTTCGTGAGTAGCCCCGCCAACAACCGGGGCAGTCAAATTGCTTTCGGCAATCAATGCAGCGCAGAAGTATTGATCCCAAACAGTCTTGTCCACAGATGCCTGCTTGATGATTTGATCGGCGTTCATGGGCGGCTCCTTTCAATGAGGCAGCACTACTAGTTTACGCCGGAATGACAAAGAAACCGGGCTATCACCCACAGTGGCCCGCCATTCGTCGCCTGCGAAAATCCAGCGCAGAAATCACTCGCATCCGTGGCTTGAGGATTGCAAAGTACGCGCGTAGCAGCGCGGGAACGACATGATTCTGACGCCGCAGCCATTCAATCAATGCTTAAGGACTCCAGCGATACGCTTGGTCAGTCACCGGGAGATGTAACGTGTCAACGCTCAACGAAATCGCAATGAACCACGCGAGAATGGCTAAGGAAAAGGCAGCAGAGACGACCGAACTGAGCGAGCGACACCTCCAGATCGTAGGGAGCTTCGAGGTACCGTCCATTGAAGTACAGCAGAACATTCCAATGCACCTGATCGCCGGAGCGCAGGAGGTCCATCTTGCTCATGCGACGGGTTTCTCACTCTGACCTTTCGTGAGGCAGGCGAGACCCCGGTCGATGTACCCGACAACAGGTAAGCGAGGGCAGCGCTGTCAATGGAACATGCCATCTGCATGCAACCTGCCTGACCAAATGTTCATAGCGTCCGCACCGATCAAACAATCGGTGCGGCGCTGACCGCCAACGGCGGGATGAATTCAGGACGCGGATGATCGCCGCGAGTCAGTACTTGAAGAACGATTAGCCAAAACGTGGGCACCAATCACAATGAGGCTAGCGGCAATGGCTCGTGCACGACCTACTCCCCATTCAAGCGCGGTGGGCATCGTATCGTTTGGCAAATTATCGTGTGTCTCTTCAAAAACGGGCCACCCGCTTTTGTCGTAAATGCCAATGAACAGTTGCGTTTGTCCCTTGCTGGAAACCCTGGTCTGAACATCAATGACATTGCCGTCCCAAAACACCTCGTCGTGCGACCGACAGTGCAATTCGCAATCCGCCCAGTGCCAAAACCTGGAACTTCTACGCATCATCATTGCGGCCTCCTTTCTGTTCAAGTTTCGACGAGAACAATGGAGGGGAAAAAAATTGGTACGCCATCTCCGGGGTCTCAATTCCCGAAAAGATGCCACTTGTCAGACACTTTTTCGTACGAAATCACCCTGAAAGCCACGCTCTGTCGCCACGCAACACAGAGCATCATCATGGCAAAAGTACTGACCCAAATTACGCTCAAGTTGCCGCGCCTCATGCAGGCAAGCGAATACGGGAAACTGCAGCATGTCGGCAGAAAGGAGCAGGAGATTGCCCCGGGCATCAGTGGTGAACGGAAGATGATGTCAGGCACCCGGCACAGCGACAAGCTGCGCGATCCCGAAGACCTACCGAGCGATACTCGGTGATTGTTTTGTCCAGAGGAGGTTTATGGCATCAGTTTCAAGCATCAGGTTGTTACCGACCCTGAGCCAGAACAGTATGTCGTTAGGCGTTGATACACTGAAAAAGATCCAGTGCCCTGACCCATCGACCTTTTCCTCTACCTCTGCAACGTACAACGCGACCTCGCTTTCGCTAAGTTCCAGGGCATCGGAGATTTCTCGCTGTGTCGGTTTTCTTACGCTGCTCATGGTGAAATCCATTTCTTGAACATAGTGCTCAAAGCATAGCCGCACACCAAAACCTGGTATCTCCACCTGTCGCTTCAGAAAAGTTCGCCATGACAGGTATCGAAACCTGAACCTTCAGCTACTGCGGGGGCATGGTGTCCAATGCCTGCGTGTAAGCATCAATCATCACTTGAAGGGCATTTGACACATGCGGATGTCCAACCCAGCGGTATGAGGCATTTCCAAGCAAGCCGGCAGCCGCGTTGTCCATCAGGCTTTTTACATCAAGCCCGCTGGCGACGGCCGCTCCAAAAATTGCTACAAGCGCTTGCTCAAGTGCAATTTCACGATCGGTGACCATTTCATCTCCTTGACCCGGCTCCATGCCGGCCATAGAAATAAATAGCTCACAAGCAATCAAAGTGCCACTACACCTCGTCGAATCCGGTTACGGAGGTCGGTGCCTGAGCCACCGTCACCTATTGGACTGAACCAAACATAAGGCACCCGTAAAGCAGGTGCCTCTGACCGGATCAATATGGAAAAGAACACGCTGACGGTATCGCCCGGGAAGACCCAGGGCTACGACAACCTTGTCCACCTGAAGATCACCTTGGCGCGGCTCTGCGTGAGCCAGGCCGCCCGGCAGAGCGGATCTTGTTTGTCAGACACGACTCATTGTTTGACCGCTGAAAGTTACTTCACCACGTACTTCGCGCCGTGTGGATCGTTGAGTTTTGCCTGCAACATCCCCCACTCGCGCTGAATGATCGAGTAAGGAATAAAGATGCTGAGCCTCTCAGCCCCCTTTACGCCGGGGTGATCGCTCACATCGTTCAGTGTGGTTGAGTAGAAGCCGACATTGATGCCGACAATACAGCCGTCGCTGGCAAGAACCGGCCCACCCGACATGCCCTTGACCAGCGGGGCATCATGAATGGCATAGAGATCACCGCTGTGTTCATCGGCATTGATGAACGGCGTTTGATACACCTTGCCTTTCCCGGCAGCGGTCATGAGGTAAGGACTCGCCCCAGCGGCAGTTATGCTCTCGCCCACACGCGGTGCGCGCCATGATGGGTAATGGCCGTTGGCCTTGTGCTGGATGAAGACGAGATCGCAGCCTGTGCTGCAACTGTACTTCACGTTGGGGATGAACGGAGTGTGGCGCGTGGTTACGGCGTAGTCCTCGTTCCATTGCACGGCCGAGGCCATGTATAGATACGGCACAGGGAAGCCCGAATAGACTGAAAAATATGAATCATTAGTAGGCCCCGAAAAGTCGGGTTTAACGATGCCGTTGCATCCTGCAGTTACAGCTCCAATTAAAAAGTAGGCCATGATCTTGATCATGATATATCACCGACTTAATAGGGAGAATGTGACTGTTTTTTGTTGTCAGTATTTTGACTTTTATCGGGTTGCAGTACTCCTCGCCACTTGTTCTAGTTCGACGTTTTCATACTTATGGCTGAGATCGCAATGACGCGTATGAATAAATCGCACTAAGGTCAATCGCTTTTCGAACAACTGTAAAAGTTCAAATATTTGGCGCCTGAAAAACATTAAACACGAGGAAATAAAACAAGAGTGGCTATCGTTAATGGCGTCCACCTGAGAGTGGGTCAGAAGGTTTAAACCTTATTCAGGACGAGACAAGGCAAAGAAAAAAGGGGAACCCTTTCGGATTCCCCTTCACACCGTCCAGCAGTGCGGATTTTGTTTGGCAGGCGCGATTGGGCTCGAACTAACGCCCCCTACCCTGTCAAGGCGACCCGAAACGAAGAACCCATCAAGATGATGGAGTGACTTTTCCATGTCACAGCCCTGGTTACCGAACCCCCCATCCAGACGCACTGCGCAGCCAATCTCCCTAACCAAAACAAACGTACGTTCGCGGCTTTTTAAAGATTTTACTAAAGATGAAACGTATCATCAGCGAAATTATCGAGTCAGCCACAAAGTACCCGCGCTTTGATCTGCGCCACCACCCGCCTCAACACCTTCCGAATATCGCTCCTGCCCGGAGCGATGTGTGCGAGCAGGTCCATGAGCCAACGGATGCAAAGAGACAACGCCATCACAATGATCGTAGATAAAAAAACACCAACACCCGCCTTCGACTTGCCAAGCCCTGTTGAAAAAAACAACTCCCTCGAATCACTCATGGCGAACCTGCAACCCTGGTCGTTCAACAAACCAGAATGCTTGCTGATTGGCGATGAAACGACTATCAACCTGACTCCCACGGAATGCATAGTACTGGACTTATTAGCAAGTGGAACTGAACGCGTTGTAAGTAACGAAGAAATCCTTGTAAGGTTAAACAAGGACCCTGGCAACTATAAAGGATTGCGCATGTGCCTAAGCAGGCTACAAGCAAAGTTCAAGAAAGTTACCAAGGGCGATAACCTCTTTCGGCCAGTAAGAAATCGTGGTTACTGCCTCACCCAGGTAATACATCCTGATTGAGCCCGATATCTCAGGGGCATATGGCGCAATGATCGCCCCGGCCTGGCTCACCTACGTGTACTGCTACAAGGGGCCATGGCGGCAAGGGTTCGCCCCGCCAGCCACTTCAGGAGGGGAGCTGCGTTTGACGCAGCTGGCGAGGCAAACGATTAAACGCTAGCTGAATTGCTTAGCCAGGCGCCTTCATCCTGTCTGAATTGGTGCCCACCCTGACCAGTTGCTGGCCATTCAGTAATCCATCTGAAACACACCAGGCCGGGCGAGCGGTCATGACTTTACCCAGCGCAGCGCCAAGTGTCCCGAACACAATCCTGAACAAAATTAACATTGAGTCTGCCGGTGAACGGCGGGCAAGGTCCCGGGAAGACACAGAACCATGGGAAGCCAGTGCACCTGGAGCTTGTCATGGACCAGGCGCTGCGGAAGGTGGCGCTGGAGTGCGTGAAGTCGCCGAAGGTCTACCCACTACTCGCCGAAGGCGTGCAAACGCACCCGGATGGACGCCAAGCTACACTGGAACGCAGTGACACCGGACCACCCGACCAAGTCGCTTGTCCAGGCGCAGGACGACTCGAAGGCCTACGATGAGTTGCCGGCCGGTGAGCGCCCGACTTTCCATGAAATCCGCGCGCTCGGTGCCCAGCTGTATGAGCAGCAAGGTTTTGAGCAGGAATACATTCAGGGTCTGATGGGGCACCGAGCATTATCAGCCTGGACACAGTGATGATGAGGTGGCTTACAGGAAGGTGAAGACTGATTTGAAACCTTGAAAAGTGGTTCGTCTTTCCAAATCGATTCCAACGCTTTTCCAAATGACAACAAAAAAGGGCCCACCTTTCGGTGAGCCCTTCCAGACCGCCCAGCAGAGCGGATTTTGTTTGGTAGGCGCGATTGGACTCGAACCAACGACCCCCACCATGTCAAGGTGGTGCTCTAACCAACTGAGCTACGTGCCTGCTGTGAGGCGGCATTCTACGGAATTCCGGAGGGGTGTCAACACCTTTTTTCGAGCTAACCCTATGAATATGCAAAATATTTAATTTCACGGGTACAAAGAAGATTTTCCGGGTGGCTGGCGGCCGATTTTCAACTCGGGTAGGATCAACGCACTCGTAAAATATATTAAACAGAGGCTGCAGGATGGCGAACACCCCCTACCCAGAGTCCTACTACGCCGCATCGGCCAATGCGGTTCCGCCGCGCCCGGCGTTGCAGGATGACGTCGAGACCGATGTCTGTGTAATTGGCGCCGGTTATACGGGGCTGTCCTCTGCCCTGTTCCTGCTGGAGAGCGGCTTCAAGGTCACGGTGCTCGAGGCCGCCAAGGTGGGTTTCGGGGCGTCCGGGCGTAATGGCGGCCAGATCGTCAACAGCTACAGCCGCGATATCGATGTCATCGAGCGCACGGTCGGCCCCAAGCAAGCTCAGTTGCTGGGGCAGATGGCCTTTGAAGGTGGCCGGATCATTCGTGAGCGCGTCGCCAGATACAACATTCAGTGCGACTTGAAGGACGGTGGCGTGTTCGCCGCCATGACTGCCAGGCAGATGGGTCATCTCGAATCCCAGAAGCGCCTGTGGGAACGATTCGGGCATACCCAGCTCGAGCTGATGGATCAACGCCGTATTCGCGAAGTAGTGGCTTGCGATCAATACGTCGGCGGCATGCTCGACATGAGTGGCGGCCATATCCATCCGCTTAACCTGGCGCTGGGAGAGGCCGCAGCGGTGGAATCTCTGGGCGGGACGATTTATGAGCAGTCGCCGGCCATACGCATCGAGCGCGGCGCCACCCCGGTCGTGCACACGCCGCAAGGCAAGGTCAGGGCCAGGTTCATCATCGTCGCCGGCAACGCTTATCTGGGCAATCTGGTGCCGGAACTGGCCGCCAAGTCGATGCCTTGTGGCACTCAAGTGATTACCACCGAGCCACTGGGCGAAGAGCTGGCGAAGGCCTTGCTGCCTCAGGACTACTGTGTCGAGGACTGCAACTACTTGCTCGACTACTACCGTTTCAGCGGCGACAAGCGCCTGATTTTCGGTGGCGGCGTGGTATACGGCGCGCGGGATCCGGCGAACATCGAAGCGATCATTCGACCGAAGATGCTCAAGGCGTTCCCGCAACTCAAGGACGTGAAGATCGATTACGCGTGGACGGGCAACTTCCTGCTGACCCTGTCGCGCCTGCCTCAGGTCGGACGCCTGGGCGACAACATTTACTATTCCCAGGGCTGCAGCGGCCATGGCGTGACCTACACGCACCTGGCGGGTAAGGTCCTGGCCGAAGCCCTGCGCGGCCAGGCCGAGCGTTTTGACGCGTTTGCCGACCTGCCCCACTACCCGTTCCCTGGCGGACAAATGCTGCGCACCCCGTTCGCGGCGCTGGGTGCCTGGTACTATGGATTGCGGGACAAGCTCGGCGTGTGACCGATAGATGCAAAAAGGGCCGCAATGCGCGTGACCCACACTGTAGGAGCGAGCTTGCTCGCGATGGACTCAAGAGCGCTGCGTTTAGCCAGTAAACACGCGTTATCGTTAATGACCATCGCGAGCAAGCTCGCTCCTACAGTGTGGGTCACGCACATGGTGGCCCTTTTTTGTTCAGCGATGTTTTACAACCGGTCCCGCGCGATACCGCTGCGAATCCGCAGGATGTCCGCCAGCACCGCCAGGGCAATCTCCGCTGGCGTCTTGCTGCCCAGGTTCAGCCCAATTGGCGCATGAATCCGCCCCAACTCGACGTCTCCGAGCCCACCAATGCGCCGCAACCGCTCGAAGCGCTTCTGCGAGGTCTGCATGGAGCCCATCACGCCGATATAGAACGCCTCGGTGCGCACCGCCTCCATCATCGCCAGGTCATCGATGCGCGGATCGTGGGTCAAGGCCACCACCGCCGTATCGCTGTGGCAGCCACCATCGGCAATGAACACCGACGGCAGTTGGCGGCGAATCTCCACGTTTTCCAGTACGACGCCCTCCAGCACTTCGTCTCGCGGGTCACACAGAATCACCTCGAACCCCAGGCCCACGGCAAACTCGGCACAGGCCTGAGCGACACTGGAATACCCGGCCAGCAGCAAGCGCTGGGCGGCGCCGACACGCACACGCACCCGATCGATTTCACGCTCGATACGCACACCCTGCTCACGATCATCGAACAGACTGCGCGCACCGCTGAGCAAATCAACTTCGCGGATCAACCGGCGTCGGCCCAACAGTGCCGACTCCAGCTCGCGCAGGTGCGCCTGCACCTCGCAATCGGCGTCAAGCTTCTCGACCAGCACGTCCAGCACCCCGCCGCACGGCAGGCTGACACGGGAACGTGGATCGTCGCCTTCACCGTAACGAACAACGCTGACCGATTCCAGGAACGCGCCCTCGGCGACTCGCTCGAGAAAGTCTTCCTCGACACAGCCACCCGACAGCGAGCCAATCCAGTGCCCATCAGTGTTCACCGCCAGCAGCGAGCCCGGTGCGCGCGGTGCCGAGCCATAGGTGGCCAGCACCGTACACAGCCAGATGCGCTGACCGGCCGCCGACCACTCCAGCGCCCGGCGCACGACTTGCAGATCGAGATGCTGCATATCAATGCGCCTTGTGCTCGAGCGGCGGCGCATCGGCCCGCAACTTCTGCACGTCATTCACCGCCAGATCATTCGGCTGACCGCCCCAGCCCTGGCGCAGGTAGTTCAACAGATCCGTGAGTTGCTCGGCGCTCAATTTCTCGGCGAACCCTGGCATCGGCTGCATGTGTTCGAAACCGGAGAATTTCTGCTCACCGATACCGTCATCGATCACCCGCACCAGGTTACGCGGATCCTCCAGGCGCAACGTGGTGTTGCCGCGCATGGCCACGGCGATGTGTGGTTTACCCTCGCCACCCGGCGCATGGCATCCGGCGCAGACGTTCAAATATTCCTGACGGCCGCGCTGGGCACTTGGGCTCAGCTTGTCCAATGGCACTTCGGTGAGCACTTTTGCCGCTGGTGGCTGATCGCCGAGCAGGAAAGTCGCCATCGCCGCCAGATCCGGATCGTTGAGGCCCTGGGTGCTGTTGTGGAACACCGGGAACATCTCGTTGAACATCGTGCCCTGGGCGCTCATGCCGTGCTTGAGGAACGAGCTCAGGTCCTGATGATTCCAGCCACGAGCCGCCAGGTCAGTGGCCAGCAGGCTTGGCGCCAGATAACCATTGAGAAGGCCACCGGTCATGCGTTTGTCCTGCTGCATGGCACCCGGCAAGCCGCGCGGCGTATGGCATTCGCCACAGTGACCCAGCACGTCGACCATGTACTGGCCGCGCTTCCAGGCTTCGCTCTTGCCCTCGGCAGGCTCCAGCTTCACATCCTTGCCGTACATCATGTTCCAGCCCATCAGGCCCAGGCGCACGTTGAACGGGAAGCTCAGGCTGGTGACCGGCGCTGCACGCTCGATCGGCTCGACGGTTTTCAGGTAGGCATGGATCGCGTCGGAGTCGGCACGGGGCATCAGGTGATAGGAGGTGTACGGCATCGCCGGATACAGGTTTGCGCCATCGCGGCGCTTGCCTTCGGTCAGCGCGGCAAAGAACTCGTCATCGCTGTACAGGCCGATGCCGTGCTCTTTGCTCGGGGTGATGTTGGTGCCGTAGATCGTGCCGAACGGCGAAACGATCGGCAGGCCGCCGGCAAAGGGCGCGCCGCCCGGTGCGGTGTGGCACGCCATGCAATCGGCGGCGCGGGCGAGGTATTGGCCTTGCTTGACCTGCGCATCATCGGCGTGGGCCAGCAATGCAGGCGCAGCCAGGCCGACCGCCAACGCCAGGCGGCTAAGTAGAAGTTTCATCCTTAACCCTCCTTGACCAGGCCGAGATCGGTCAGCACGTTGCGTGTGGCGCTGTAGTAGCGCACATATCCGGTGCAACGGCAGATGTGATGACCGAGGCTGTCCTCGATGACTTTTTCCAGCTGGCTTTTGACGATGGGCTGACGCTGCAGCTTTTCCACCAGCACGGTCGCGGCATTCACGAAGCCCGGCGCGCAGTAGCTGCACTGGAAAGCGAATTCATCGACGAAGCGCTGCTGGACCGGGTTCAGCTCGGTGACCTTGCCCTGCTCGTCGCGGGTCGCATGGCCTTCGATGGTCCGGACCTTCTTGCCTTCGAAATAGTGCGCGCCGGTGATGCAGGTGCGCACTTCTTCGCTGGTGCCGTCGGGGTTGTCGACGATCACCACGCAAGCGTGGCAGATGCCCTGGCCGCAACCCAGGCGCGAACCGGTGAGGTTCTTGTACTCGTGCAGGTAGTCGATCATCGGCAGGTCATCAGGGATGTCCACCGGGCCGACGGATTGACCGTTGAGGGTCAGTTGAAGCGGACGGTTAGCCATTGAGGGCCTCCTTGATGCGTGCAGAAGTGATAGGCAGGTCGCGGACACGTTTACCGATGGCATGGGCCACGGCGTTGCCGATGGCACCGACCACCGGGATCATCACCACCTCGGCGATGCCCTTGGACGGGTCGCTCGGCGACAGTGGCGGAAGGATGTCCGCGGTCTGTTTCCACACCGCAACGTGACGCGCCATTGGCAGGCGGTAACGGTTGAAGTTCCAGTCGCCCTCCCCCGGCCCGCCCTCATACAGCGGCATCTCTTCCATCAACGCATGGCCGATGCCCATGGCGATACCGCCCTCGAGCTGGCCCTTGACCAGTTCTTCCACCAGCACCCGACCGCACTCGACCCACGAGTGATGATTGAGCACCGACACTTCTGCCGTACCTTTGTTGACCTTCACTTCCACCAGCGTCGCGACCGGGCTGTAGTAAGTCACTGCCGCGTTGTTCAACTGGGTTGCCGGGTAGGCGATGTTCTGCCGATCCAGCAAATGGAAACCGGCGCTGTTCATCTGCGCCTGCTTGGCCTTTGGCGCACCGTCGCCATACTTGACCGCCAGCCCGTCGAGCGGCAGACGCTCACGCACGCCGTCGATGCTGAATTCAGCCTCGGCCCAGCTCCAGCGGTTGAAGCCATGCACGGTCGCGCCAGTCACCAGCCCGCGCTCGTGGGCACGCTTGGCCAGCATCGCAAACGGCAACGGTTCCATGCCGTTGGCGGTGAGCTTGCCGTCGACCCAATGGGCGTCTTCGCGACGCACCACGTATGGGTTGGCCTGACCGCCATAAGGGCCTTGTCGCCAGATCTCCAGCGCCGCCGGCCACAGGCCGTGGTTGAACAGCACGCGCGCCGCTTCACGGGTGGCGTGGCTGAAGTAGTAGGCGGAGTTGGTCGCCGACGACGCCGAAGCGATTTTGCCGACCCAACGCGGGTTACGCAGGAAGTTGTCCTGCTCGGCCTGGCTCATGATGTAAGGGTTGCCGCCGGTGATCAGCTGCATTTCCTTCCAGTCGGTTTCGCCGGTCTTCACTTCGTGCGCAGGCAGACCGAGGAAGTCGGCCACTACCATCGCTTGCGAAGTGGACATGCCGGTGCCGATCTCGATGCCGATGTGACGCAAGTTGATGCGCCCTTCAGCGGTGAATTCGATGCTGGCCATCGGTGCTTCCGAACCGGTACCGAAGTCTTTCTGGCAGATGGCGAAGCCCACCCCATACCAGTTGTCCGGATCGGCGGCTTCGCGCTGCTGCTTGATCGCGTCGCGGTTTTTCCAGGTGTCGTGGACGGCCGCCTTGTCGAGAATCTCGTGCAGGCGCAACGCACCGGCCGGGATTGCACCCTGGGTGTTTTTCATACCCGAGCGCAGTGCATTCTTGCGGCGCAGCTCAATGGCATCGACGCCGAGGCGATCGGCGATTTCGTCGACCATCATTTCGGTCGACGCCATGCTCTGCAGGGTGCCGTAGCCACGCATCGACCCGGCTTCTACCGCGCGGGAATGGTAAGCGGTGACCTGCAGATCGTTCTGCGGCATGTAGTAGATCGACTGTGCTGCCGTGGCGCCCACTGCAGCCACCGAAGGGCTGTAGTTGATGCGCCCGCCACCGTCGACGCTCATTTCAGCGCGGAAGATCTTGAAGCTGTAGTCGTTCTTGTCCACCGCCAATTGATAGCGAATGTCGAACGGGTGACGCTTGATGCCGCTCTGGAACTGCTCATAGCGGTCGTTGGCCAGGCGCACCGGCACACCGGCGCCGTACAACGCCGCCAGCGCTGCGTAGTAGACGAAGATGTTGTGGTCTTTGGAGCCGTAACCGACGGTATAGCCCGGGTGCATGTTCAGGTTGGCCAGGCCGAAACGCGACGGCGCGATCATTTTCGCGGTTTCGGTCGCAGCTTCCAGCGGGCACTGGGTGGCGACGACGAAATGCAGGGTCTTGGTGGCCGGGTCGTACCAGCCGTTGCCGTTGTCCGGTTCCATGGCGGCCGGTTCGATCGACGGGGTCTTGTAGCACTCATCGAACACCAGCCAGTTGTCCGGCGGCGCATCGATCTGCTGCTTCATGCGCTCGGCGTAGAACAACCCGCGCTCGGTCAGGTTGCCGTGCAGGTTCGGCTGGGAGTTCCACACCGGACGACGGTTTTTCAGCATCGGGAACAGGATCGAGTCCTTGAGGCTGGCGAACTCATCTTCATCCGCCGAGGTCGCCCCGCCAACGCGCACGTAACGGAAGCTGCCGTACGGATCGCCTTCGTAGAACGGCACTTTGTCGCCGTAGCGGATTGCCTTGTCATTGAACTTGAGCTTGTTCTTGGCCTGACGGAAACGCTCGAAATCGTTCCAGATCAGGATCGCCACGGGGTGCCCGATAAACATCGGCACCTTGCCGGCCGGCAACAGTGGATCCGGTGCATGCTCCTCAGGGAACACGATACCGTCCTTGACCAGGTCTTCGGCGGTAACGATGCGGTCCGGCTGCAACTCGGCACCGAGCCATGACAGATCGATGCCTGCAAAGATGTGGTCGGCCTTGATGGTTTTGAGCAACATGGCGTGGCCTTGTTGCTGCGGCCAGCCCGGCATGTCCTTGGCGCGGATGTCGCGGGCAAAGACTTTGCTGCCGCAGACCTTGGACAAGGCATCGTTACGGGCGCGCGCCTTGCCATTGTTGCCGAGCCACTGCTCGGACGGCACGGTCACGCTGTTTTCCATCAAGGCGGCCAGCGCCTGGCTGCTCAATGGCGTGAGCGTCACGCTCACACCCGCTACCAGCCCGCCCTGAAGGAACGAGCGCCGGGATATATCACGGTTGGACATGGATCATCCTCTGGGCGGTCATGGGGTCCGCCCTTCTGATTATGTACTGGAAATCTCGAGTCTTGCAGAAGCCCTTCTGGACGTGGCAAAGGGCTGTAATGACAGTGCAAAGCTGACCGAAAGGTTAAGTTTATAGACTTACGACCCTGCGGAAAACCAAAAACTGACCAGAAAATCAAAAAAATGCGACTTTTTGGCGCAGTGCATTGAGGGTATCGACGGAAGACGAGAACAAGATTCGCCCTGCCCGAGAACAGGCAAGCAGAAAGGGCTGAGAGGAAAAATACAGGAAGGGAAAAATCAAATTTCAGAAACAAAAAACCCCGGTCTTTCGACCAGGGTCTTTGCTATCGACTCGAAGCAGCCAATGGCTTCTTCGTAGCTCCAAGGCGTTCAGTGGGCCTCGGGGCAGATATGGCGCAGCGGACGGGACTCGAACCCGCGACCCCCGGCGTGACAGGCCGGTATTCTAACCGACTGAACTACCGCTGCGTATCGCTTTGAGCAGATGCTCAAGTAACTCGTCTGACTGAAAACTCAGTAGCTTTTCAATCTCGAGCCAGGCGTGCCTGACTCGGAAAATATGGCGCAGCGGACGGGACTCGAACCCGCGACCCCCGGCGTGACAGGCCGGTATTCTAACCGACTGAACTACCGCTGCGCGTCGGTGGAGGCATTTCAGCCTACCTCTTGCTTTCGCAAGTATCTCGGGAGTGGTGGGTGATGACGGGATCGAACCGCCGACATTCTGCTTGTAAGGCAGACGCTCTCCCAGCTGAGCTAATCACCCGTTTGCATCTCCGAGGCCGCGAAATTTACGCAGGTAACGAACCTAAGTCAATACCCTGCTTGAAGTTTTTCTGAAAAAGACAAAATTCTTTCAATCGGGAGGGCACCTACAGCAGTCAGACCGCTTTCGCGAGCAAGCCCGCTCCCACATTGGACCGCGTTCTTTCAGACACAACACAATCCAATGTGGGAGCGGGCTTGCTCGCGAAGACGGTGGCACTTTCAACATCAATGCCGCAGACAGCGTCCTTGGCCGATTACTCGCTGTAAATCATCTTCTTGGTCATGCCGCCATCGACCACGAATTCCTGACCGGTGACAAATCCGGCATTCCTCGACAGCAGCCAGGCGACCATCGCCGCGACATCCTCAACCGTACCCACCCTGCCCGCCGGATGCTGGGCATGATCGGCCTCGGTCAATGGTTCAGCCCGCCGCACCGAGGGGTCGCGCGCGTCGATCCAGCCAGGACTGACGGCATTGACCCGGATCTCCGGACCAAGACTGATGGCCAACGCGTGAGTCAGGGCCAACAAACCGCCCTTGCTCGCCGCATAGGCTTCCGTGTCGGGTTCCGACTGCCCGGCGCGGGTCGAGGCCAGATTGACGATGGCACCGCTGTGAGCGCGCAGGTACGGTGCACAGTGCTTGGCCAGCAACATCGGCCCACTGAGGTTCACCGCCAACACCCGATTCCAGTGCGCCAGATCCAGGCTTTCCAGCGTGATGTTGTGTGGATCGGCAACTGCCGCATTGCACACCAGCGCATCGAGGCGCCCGAACTGGCCGAGCACCTCGGCCACGCCCAGCGCGACCTGCCCTTCGTTGGCGACATCCATGGCGATGAACCAGGCGTTGTCGCCCAGCACTTTCGCCACTTTCGAGCCGCGCTCCCGGTCCAGATCCGTCAGCACGACTTGCCAGCCTTCACTGATCAGCCAGGCCGAGATCCCCAGGCCAATGCCCCGCGCAGCACCGGTCACCAGCGCTACGCGGCCATTCGAGCTCGTGGTCGGCGTAGCCAACTCGATCACAGCGCAGCCAGGCCGCGCGCCAGATCGGCTTGCAGGTCCGCCACGTCCTCAAGACCGACCGCAATGCGGATCAGGCTGTCACGAATGCCCGCCGCTTCACGCTCTTGCGGCGCCAGGCGGCCATGGGACGTGGTGCTCGGATGCGTGATGGTGGTCTTGCTGTCACCCAGGTTGGCGGTGATCGAAATCAGGCGCGTGGCATCGATAAAACGCCAGGCCCCCTCTTTGCCACCCTTCACCTCAAAACTGACGACAGCACCGAAACCCTTCTGCTGACGCAGCGCCAGCTCGTGCTGCGGATGGCTCTTGAGGCCGGCGTAATGGACTTTCTCGATGCCTGCCTGCTGCTCCAGCCACTCGGCCAGTTGCTGGGCATTGGCGCAATGCGCTTTCATCCGCAGGTTCAGGGTTTCCAGACCCTTGAGGAAGATCCAGGCGTTGAACGGGCTCAGGGTCGGCCCCGCGGTACGCAGGAAGCCCACCACTTCTTTCATCTGCTCGCTACGACCGGCGACCACGCCGCCCATGCAACGGCCCTGGCCGTCGATGAACTTGGTGGCCGAGTGCACGACGATGTCCGCGCCCATTTTCAGCGGCTGTTGCAGTGCCGGCGTGCAGAAGCAGTTGTCGACCACCAGCATCGCGCCTTTGGCATGCGCGATTTCCGACAGAGCCGCAATGTCCACCAACTCGGCCAACGGATTGGACGGCGATTCGACGAACAGCAGCTTGGTGTTGGCCTTGATCGCCGCATCCCAACCGGACAGATCGGCCAGGGCAACGTAGTCGACTTCGATGCCGAAGCGCTTGAAGTACTTTTCGAACAGGCTGATGGTCGAGCCGAATACGCTGCGCGACACCAGCACATGATCTCCGGCGCTGCACAGGCTCATCACCACGGCCATGATGGCCGCCATGCCGGTGGCCGTGGCCACGGCCTGCTCGGCGCTTTCCAGCGCGGCAATGCGCTCTTCGAACGCGCGCACGGTCGGGTTGGTGTAGCGCGAATAGACGTTGCCCGGTACTTCGCCAGCGAAGCGCGCAGCGGCGTCGGCGGCGGTACGGAATACGTAGCTGGAGGTGAAGAACATCGGATCACCGTGTTCGCCTTCCGGCGTGCGGTGCTGACCGGCGCGTACGGCCAGGGTATCGAACGCTACACCTTCGAGGTCGCTGTCCAGCCGACCGGCATCCCATTCCTGACTCATGCTGTCACTCCTTGCCCTGCTCTTGATAGATGAAAGTCTTTTTGCCAGATACAAAACCGGCCCCTCAGGGCCGGTAGTCACTCAGTTGTTGTACAGATCGATGATCGCACTGACTGCCTGCGTCTTGACCTTGGAGGCATCGTTGCGTGCCTGCTCGATCTTGTTCAGGTAAGCCTCGTCGACGTCGCCGGTGACGTACTGGCCATCGAACACCGCGCAATCGAACTTGTCGATCTTGATCTTGCCGCCACCGACCGCTTCGATCAAGTCAGGCAGGTCCTGATAGACCAGCCAGTCGGCGCCGATCAGGTCAGCCACGTCCTGGGTCGAACGGTTGTGGGCGATCAGTTCGTGGGCGCTCGGCATGTCGATGCCGTAGACGTTCGGGTAGCGAACCGCTGGAGCCGCGGAACAGAAGTAAACGTTCTTCGCGCCGGCTTCGCGGGCCATCTGGATGATCTGCTTGCAAGTGGTACCGCGAACGATGGAGTCATCCACCAGCATCACGTTCTTGCCGCGGAATTCCAGCTCGATGGCGTTGAGTTTCTGGCGTACGGATTTTTTCCGCGCGGCCTGGCCCGGCATGATGAAGGTCCGGCCGATGTAGCGGTTCTTCACGAAGCCTTCGCGGAACTTCACGCCCAGGTGGTTCGCCAGTTCCAGCGCCGCGGTGCGGCTGGTGTCCGGAATCGGGATGACCACGTCGATGTCGTGATCCGGACGCTCGCGCTGGATCTTCTCGGCGAGTTTCTCACCCATGCGCAGACGGGCCTTGTAGACCGACACGCCGTCGATGATCGAATCCGGACGCGCCAGGTAGACGTGTTCGAAGATGCACGGGGTGAGGGACGGGTTGGTCGCGCACTGACGGGTGTACAGCTTGCCCTCTTCAGTGATGTAGACCGCTTCGCCGGGAGCCAGGTCGCGAATCAGGGTGAAGCCGAGCACGTCCAGGGAAACGCTTTCCGAGGCGATCATGTACTCGACGCCTTCGTCGGTGTGACGCTGGCCGAAAACGATCGGGCGGATGCCGTGCGGGTCGCGGAAGCCGACAATGCCGTAGCCGGTGATCATCGCTACGACGGCATAACCACCGACACAACGATTGTGCACGTCAGTGACGGCGGCGAACACGTCTTCTTCGGTCGGCTGCAACTTGCCGCGCTGGGCCAGTTCGTGCGCAAACACGTTGAGCAGCACTTCCGAATCGGAACTGGTGTTGACGTGGCGCAGGTCGGATTCGTAAATCTCCTTGGCCAGTTGTTCAACGTTGGTCAGGTTACCGTTGTGCGCCAGGGTGATGCCGTAAGGCGAGTTGACGTAAAACGGTTGAGCTTCAGCCGACGTCGAGCTGCCCGCGGTCGGATAACGCACATGGCCAATGCCCATGTGGCCGACCAGGCGCTGCATGTGACGCTGCTGGAACACGTCACGCACCAGACCGTTGTCCTTGCGCAGGAATAACCGGCCATCATGGCTGGTCACGATACCGGCAGCGTCCTGGCCGCGGTGCTGGAGGACGGTTAGCGCGTCATACAGCGCCTGATTGACGTTCGACTTACCGACGATACCGACGATGCCACACATGCGACGCAACCCCTACTTAATGGATCTGAACTGAGCACTACTCACTGAGGCGTTTTGACCATCGGCAAGAGTTGCTCCTTGAACGGAATATCAGCGGGTACGCTGATTCCGCTGGCAAGCCACTGACTGCTCCACCCGAGGATCAGGTTTTTGGACCAGTCGGCGACCAATAGAAATTTTGGCACGAGCTGTGACTCTTTCCACCACCCGTCCTGCTGTACCGGCCCCAGGCTCAACAGCCCGACGGCGACAACCACCAGCAACCCGCCACGCGCGGCGCCGAAGGCCATGCCGAGGAATCGGTCGGTCCCGGAGAGCCCGGTGACGCGAACCAGTTCGCCGATAAGATAATTGATCATTGCGCCTACGATTAAAGTGGCGACAAACATGATGGCACAGCCCGTGATTATACGGGCCGACGGTGTTTGAATGTACCCGCCCAGGTACTCGGACAGTGAGCCACCGAACATCCAGGCTACGACTCCTGCGATGATCCAGGTCACCAGCGACAGAGCTTCCTTGACGAAGCCGCGGCTCAGACTGATCAATGCGGAGATGGCGACGATTGCTACGATCGCCCAGTCAACCCAGGTAAATGGCACAGTGCAGCCTACAGACGGATAAGGCGGCGCATTTTAGCAGAGCCCATGCTTATCGGTAAGCTGCGATTGTCAGTGCATTTCATATCGGGGCGATAGTTTTAACCACGTTCCGGCTGAAAGCGCACGACAAACCCCTTGAGGTTCTGCTGGCGGTTGAGCAAGTCACGCAGACGGTCGGCTTCAGCGCGCTCGATCAGCGGCCCGACAAACACCCGGTTTTTGCCGTCGGCGGTACGGATGTAGGCGTTGTAACCCTGGCTGCGCAGGGTTTTCTGCAGTTTTTCCGCGCTTTCACGACTCGACAGGCTCGCCAGTTGCACCGACCAGCTGACAGACAAGCCATTGGCATCGACGCGGCTTTGCGTGGTGTCCGGCTTGCCCGGTGCCGCTGTAATGGGCTGGGCAGGCGCTGTCGCAGGCTTGGCGGCCAGAGCCGGGACCGGGGCTGGCGCAGGCGGCGGTGCAACCGGTTTGGCAGCCGCAGCGGTAGCAGGAGCTGGCGCCACCGGCACAGCTGGCACCGCCTGTGCTTCCTGCTGGGCGATTTCGTCATCGCTCGGCACGGGCTCCTGAGGCAAGGCTTGCGGCTCAGGCACCACCACGGGTTCGACCTGCACCTGAGGCATCACAGGCGCCTGCGGAGCCGCAGGGGCTTCGACCGTCACCTGGCGCTGTTCGTCCTGGCGGGAAAACAGCATCGGCAGAAAAATCACCGCCAGCGCAACCAACACCAGGGCGCCAACCATGCGCTGTTTGTATGCCTTATCCAGCAATGCCATTTGCCGCGTCCTCCGTGGAGCGCCGGGCCAGCCATTCAAGGGCCTCGGCGACACAATAAAATGATCCGAACAACAGGATTTCGTCGTCGTTCGTGGCCTGGGCACACTGCCCTTCCAGGGCGGCCGCTACACTTTCGTATGACGTGACCGAAGCACCCAGACCTTGCAACGCATCGTGCAAATCCGCAACCGGACGCGCCCGAGGCGAATCCAGAGGTGCGACAGCCCAGTGCTGGACACTAGCATTCAATTCGCCGACAACACCACCCAGGTCCTTGTCCGCCAGCAGCCCGAACACCGCCAATCGCTTGCCGACCGGCGGGCGACTGGCCAGGCGACGAGCCAGATACTCCGCCGCATGGGGGTTATGCCCCACATCCAGCAATAGATTCAAGCGCTTGCCTTGCCACTCGAACTCGCGGCGATCCAGACGACCGACCACCCTGGTTGCCCGCAGTGCCTCGACAATCTGCGTATCCACCCAAGGCAAGCCGAGCAACAAGTAAGCCTGCAACGCCAGCGCTGCGTTTTCCATCGGCAGATCGAGCAGCGGCAAGTCGCGCAACTCGACTGCATGCCCTTTTGCATCGACACCGCGCCACTGCCAGTTGTGATCGGTCACACCGAGGTCAAAATCGCGCCCACGCAGGAAAAACGGGCAATTGAGCTCGCGCGCCTTGTCCAGCAGAGGTTGTGGCGGATTCAGGTCGCCGCAGAGCGCAGGCGCGCCCTGACGGAAAATACCGGCCTTCTCGAAGGCCACGGACTCACGGGTATCACCGAGGTAATCCGCATGATCGACACCAATACTGGTGACCAGCGCCATGTCGGCGTCCACCACGTTGACCGTGTCCAGACGACCGCCCAGACCGACTTCCAGCACCACGGCATCGAGCCCGGAGCGCTGGAACAGCCAGAATGCCGCCAGGGTGCCCATTTCGAAGTAAGTCAGGGAGGTGTCGCCGCGCCCGGCCTCTACCGCGGCAAAGGCCTCGCACAGCTCGGCATCAGTGGCTTCGATGCCATTGACCTGCACCCGCTCGTTGTAACGCAGCAGGTGCGGGGAGTTGTAAACCCCCACCTTCAAGCCCTGGGCCCGCAGCAAGGACGCCACGAACGCACAGGTGGAACCCTTGCCGTTGGTCCCGGTGACCGTAATCACCCGAGGCGCCGGCTTGCCCAGTGCCATACGGGACGCTACCTGCTGCGACCGCTCCAGGCCCATGTCGATGGCTGAAGGGTGCAACTGCTCAAGGTAGGCGAGCCATTCGCCAAGGGTACGTTGGGTCATAGGCTGGCTGGCACCGGCGGAACCACGATCGGTTCGATAGGGGCAGCAACGAACTTAGGCGTCGGCAGGCCCATCATTTGTGCCAACAGGTTGCCAAGACGCGGACGCAGCTCCTGACGGTCGATGATCATGTCGATGGCACCGTGCTCCAGCAGGAATTCGCTGCGCTGGAAGCCTTCCGGCAGTTTTTCGCGCACGGTCTGCTCGATCACACGCGGACCGGCAAAACCGATCAACGCCTTCGGCTCGCCGACAATCACGTCGCCCAGCATCGCCAGACTGGCGGAAACGCCGCCGTAGACCGGGTCGGTCAACACGGAGATGAACGGAATGCCTTCTTCACGCAGACGCGCCAGTACCGCGGAGGTCTTGGCCATTTGCATCAGGGAAATCAGCGCTTCCTGCATCCGCGCACCGCCGGAAGCCGAGAAGCAGACCATCGGGCAACGTTTTTCCAGGGCGTAGTTGGCGGCGCGCACGAAACGCTCACCGACGATGGCGCCCATCGAACCGCCCATGAAGGAAAACTCGAACGCCGAAACCACGATCGGCATGCCCAGCAAAGTGCCGCTCATGGAAACCAGCGCGTCTTTTTCGCCGGTCTGCTTTTGTGCAGCGGTCAGGCGGTCCTTGTATTTCTTGCCGTCGCGGAATTTCAGACGGTCAACCGGCTCCAGGTCCGCACCCAGCTCGGTACGGCCTTCGACGTCGAGGAAGATGTCGATACGGGCGCGGGCGCCGATACGCATGTGATGGTTGCACTTGGGGCAAACGTCCAGGGTCTTTTCCAACTCCGGACGATACAGCACAGCCTCGCAAGACGGGCATTTGTGCCAAAGACCTTCAGGCACCGAGCTCTTCTTGACCTCGGAACGCATGATCGAAGGGATCAGTTTGTCTACTAACCAGTTGCTCATGCTTTCTTTCTCCAGTACCGGCGGCCCGAACGCTCTGGTTCGCAGCCCCGTGTATGCCCTAGCGCTAAATTCATGTGTGCGGCGACGATCGATGGACTGCCACGGTCAGCGCGAAACATGACCTGCGTGCAACCAGAAACCCTCGGATATGCCTGCTTTGTGCAGTGCATCCGCTTTGTACAGTGCAGTGGACGGCGGCAGTCTGCCAGCCGTCACATCAACAGGTGCTACCGCGTACCGCTTTGATGAATGCCTGAATCTTTGCGTGGTCCTTGATGCCCTTGCTCGCCTCTACCCCGCCGCTGACATCCACGGCGTAAGGCCGAACGCGCGCAACCGCCTCGGCGACGTTATCCGGCGTCAGACCGCCCGCCAGAATGATCGGTTTGCTCAGACCTTGCGGTATCAATGACCAGTCGAATGCCTCACCGGTTCCTCCGGGAATACCTTCGACATAGGTGTCGAGCAAAATACCGCTGGCACCTGGATAGGCATCACAAGCTGCCGCGATGTCATCACCGGCCTTGACCCGCAATGCCTTGATGTACGGCCGGTGCCAGCCTTCACACTCGGCGGCGGTTTCGTCGCCATGGAACTGCAACAGGTCCAGGGGCACGGCGTCGAGGATTTCCCCCAGCTCGCAACGGCTGGCATTGACGAACAAGCCCACGGTGGTCACGAACGGCGGCAGCGCCTTGATGATCGAGCGCGCCTGCTGGAACGTCACCGCACGGGGACTTTTGGCGTAAAACACGAATCCGATGGCATCCGCCCCGGCCTCGACGGCTGCCAACGCATCTTCCATGCGGGTAATCCCACAGATCTTGCTGCGAACGGCTGGCATGTCGACATAACTCCAAGACAAATCCGGGAAAGTCCCGGATGGTAGCAAAAGCGTTCGAGGGCGTCAGCCGCCAAGTTCCGAGAAACCGGTCAGGAAGTGCGGACCGATGTAACGCTCGGGCAATTCGAATTCGTCACGGTACTCGACCTGGACCAGATACAAACCGAATGGATGCGCGGTCACGCCACCGGTCCGTCGAATCCGGCTTTCCAGCACCTCTTTCATCCACTCCACCGGACGCTCACCGGCACCGATGGTCATCAGCACGCCGGCAATGTTGCGCACCATGTGATGCAGGAAGGCGCTGGCGCGAATATCCAGCACGATCATTTTGCCGTGACGGGTGACGCGCAGGTGGTGCAGCTCCTTGATCGGCGACTTGGCCTGGCACTGGCCGGCGCGAAAAGCGCTGAAATCATGGGTACCGAGCAAGTACTGAGCGGCCTCGGCCATGCGCTCGACATCCAGCGGACGGTGATTCCAGGTCACTTCTTCGTTCAGGTGCGCCGGGCGGATCTGATCGTTGTAGATCACGTAGCGATAACGCCGGGCGATGGCCTTGAACCGCGCATGAAAATGCGCCGGCATGACCTTGGCCCAACTGACACTGACGTCGTGGGGCAAGTTGATGTTGGCACCCATGGTCCAGGCCTTCATCGAACGCTCGACCTGGGTGTCGAAATGCACCACCTGTCCGCAGGCATGCACCCCGGCGTCGGTACGCCCGGCGCACATCAGCGAAACGGGTGAGTCGGCGACTTTGGACAAGGCGTTTTCGAGGGTTTCCTGCACGGTGAGCACCCCGGACGCCTGCCGCTGCCAGCCGCGGTAGCGCGAGCCCTTGTATTCAACGCCCAGCGCGATCCGGAAAAAGCCGTCGGCTGCCATTTCGGCGGCCGGGTTATCTATATTTGCCAAGGAGGGACAGCCTGCTGATGTACCAAAGGCGGGCATTATAAGGCCGCCGGGCGGGGATGCCAGAGAGATCTCCACTGACTGTTCCGGCCTCTTCGCGGGCAAGCCCGCTCCCACAAGGTTTTGTGAGCGCCACAGAACCCGGTGGGAGCGGGCTTGCTCGCGAAGGCGGCCTGGATGTCGACATCGCTCTTGCGGCCAAACAAAAACGGCAGCCTCAATGGGCTGCCGCTCTGTCTACAACTTGACGTGCACTCAAGCCAGGCGCGAAAGCATTTCCCTGGCTTCGCTCTTCTGCTCGGCACTGCCTTCGCTCACGACCTCTTTGAGGATGTCGCGGGCGCCATCGCTGTCGCCCATGTCGATATAGGCCTGGGCCAGATCGAGCTTGGTAGCGGCCTCGTCAGTACCCGAGAGGAAGTCGAAGTCATCATCGCCTCCCAGCGCGGCATCGGCCTCGGTAAAGGTCGGCTCGCCGATGTCGTTGGACAGGCTCTCCAGCTCGGCGTTGACATCATCCAGCTCTGCCGCGAACGCATCCGGCGCGTCCATTTCGTCGGCCAGCGACAGATCGAAATCGGCCGGCAATTCCAGATCATCCAGCGCGACCTCAGGAACAGCCGGGGTTTCGGCAACCGGGAAATCCTTCACCCCTGCATCCAGATCCAGCAGGAAATCGTCTTCAGCCAGCATCGCCGGCGACGGTTGCGCACCGAGATCCAGGTCAAGATCGAAGTCCGACAGATCGTCGAGGCTTTCCTTGATTTCAGTCTGTTGCTGCAACACCGACTCGAAACTCAGGTCGTCATCCAGCGGGAATTCTTCCAGATCCGCCAGCGCCGTCACTTCAGGCTCCGGCGCAGCTGCAGGCGCCACCGGTGTGATCGTGTCCAGATCGTCCAGGCTCAGGTCGAAGGCGCTGTCGAGATCGTCCTCGAACGGTGCCGGCTCTGGTGCCGGTGCCTGTGGCTCGTCGAGCAACAGATCCTTGACGTATTGCGCGTCCAGCTCGGCAGCAACGGCGGCTGCGGCGATGCCACCGGCAGCCACCAGCGCCATGGCCGGGAAGCGGCTTTTGAGTTTTTCAACCTGGGCGAAGTTGTCGCCATTGGCCACCAACTGACGCTCCTGGCCGACGAACGCATCGCGGTCGCCTTGCTGGCCGTAGACTTCCATCAGCTTCAAGCGCAGGTCGCTGCGCTTGGGCTCTTGCTTGACGCCATCCTCCAGCAATGCGGCAGCCTGGTTCAGGCGACCGGCATTGATGTGCGACTGAGCCTGGCCCAGCACGTCATCGGAGCGCTCGGCAGCCGGCGCCACCAATGGCGCGGCGATCGGCGTGGTCATCACGACCGGGGCAACCACCGGCGCGGGCGCGGGAGCAGGCGTCGGTGCAGTCGCCAGCTTCACGCTCGGCGGCGGAACTTCCAGGCCTTCGAAGCTGCTTTCCGGCAAATCGAGATCGGCCGAGAACGGCTGTTCTTCGGCCAAGGCACGCGCCATGCGCATATGTTTCTCGGCTTCTTGCTGGGCTTTGCGGCGGCGCGCCAGCAACAGCAGCAAGAGCAGCAGAATCACCGCACCGCCACCCACCAGGCCCAGCAGCACAGGATTGGTCAGCAACTCATTGAATTTCTGATCGTCGGAGGCGACCGGTGTCGCCTCGACAGGTTTCTCGGCCGGCGCCGGAGCTGCCTCGGGCGCCGTGGCCACTGGCGCCGCAGCTTCTGCCGGAGCAGGCGCGGCCACCGGGCTTGCAGCCAGCTCGGCCGACATTGCCGGGGCCGCTGCGGCGGCGGGTGCGCCATTCGCGCCCTCGACCTGCAACTTGGCCAGTTGATTGTTCTTCAACTCGATCAGGCGTTGCAGCTTGTCCACCTGACTTTGCAGGTCGGCCATGCGGCTTTTCAGTTCGGCGTTATCACGACGACTGGTGTCGAGGCTTTCCTGGGTCAGCGCCAGCTTGTTGGCGAGGGCCGTGGCATCTCCGGCAGCACCTTTGCCACGGTTCTTGCCGGATTCGGCGGAAACCAGGCTCAGCTTGTCAACGGCCGCTTGAGCCGCAGCACCATCGGTGCGAGCGCGATTGGTGGCGTCGATCTGCTGCTGCCCTGCCCCGGGCTTGGCCACATAACGGCGGCCCTGACGCCAGGCCTTGTTTTGCGCGGCCACTTCGGCAATGGCCTTGGGTTGCGCCAGGTTCGTGCTCTGCGCCTGGTCCGGCAGGCGCAGCACCTGGCCGGTTTTCAAGCGGTTGATGTTGCCGTCAATGAAGGCGTCCGGGTTCAGTGCCTGGATGGCCAGCATGGTTTGCTGGATCGAACCGCCATTACGCGCTTTTGCGGCGATTTCCCACAGGGTATCCCGTGGCGTGGTGGTGTATCGGGACGGCTTGGTCGCACCGGTAACCGGCGCGGCGACGGATTGAGTCGGTACAGGCTGCGCAGCCGCCTCGGCGGTCTGCGGCGAGAATTTCGATGGATCGAGCAACACACTGTAGTCGCGCAGCAAACGGCCGTTCGGCCACATGACCTGAACCAGGAACTTCACCATGGGTTCGGAAAGTGGCTTGCTGGAGGTCACGCGCAGGATGCTTTTGCCGCTGGCGTTAAGCACCGGGGTGAAGGTCAAGTCATTGAGAAACGCCTGGCGATCGACACCGGCCTTGGTGAAATCTTCCGGCGAAGCCAGGCTCGGCACCACTTCAGCAGCGGTGAGGTCCTTGACATCGAGCAGCTCGATTTCCGCTACCAGCGGCTGGTTGAGCGTCGATTTCAGGGTCAACTCCCCGAGCCCGAGGGCATGCGCCATACCGGAGGACAGCGCCGAGGCGGCCGCTATTGCTAACACCAGTTTGCGAACTTGAACCATTAGCTCATCCTTAGTTTGAACATTCCTCGGCCAGCGAGAAGGTATTGATAGCCGCTGCCGTAAGGCATTGCGCGCAACGGCGAGAGTCGTCGCGCGCGGTCATTTCATTGATGCCCCGGAAAGCCCCGCAAAGTGGCTCGCCTTCAGCATTCCGGCAAGCATAGGCTCGCCCGGAATCATTCGACAAATTGTTGCAAAGTATCTTTTACAGCAGGTCTTTTATCAACAACTCAGCCAGCTGCACAGCGTTGAGCGCTGCGCCTTTGCGTACGTTATCTGACGTCAGCCACAAATTAAGTTCCGACAGGTCGTCGATACCCTGGCGAACCCGACCCACATAAACCACATCCTGCCCTACCGCATCGCCCACCGGCGTCGGGTAATCGCCGGCTTCCACCAGCTCGATTCCGGGTGCGTCCTCCAGGGCTGCATTGACCTTCGCCAGGTCGATTTCACTCGCGGACTGCAGGGTCACGCTATAGCTATCGCCAAAAAACACCGGGGCTTGAATGCAAGTGACGGAAATCTTCAATGAAGGCAACGCCATGACCTGGCGCAGCTCACGCACCAGGCGCTTTTCCAGCAACGTATGACCTTGCTCATCCGGTTTGCCGACCTGGGCCAACAGGTTGAAGGCCATTTGCCGATCAAAGAATTTCGGCTCCAGCGGCCGCACATTCAGCAGTTCGGCGGTTTGCCGGGCGAGTTCAGTCACCGCTTCGCGGCCCTGGGCCGATACTGCCAGGCTGGCGGTCAGGCTGATGCGCTGCAAATCGAGCAATTCCATCAGCGGCGCGAGCACCACCGCCAGCGTGGTGGCCGACGGACTTGGACTGCTGACCTGAAACGGTCTTTTCAAGCCGGCCAACACCTGAGCGTTGGCCTCGGGCACGACCTGCGGCGCCTTTTCCGCCGGCAAGGCACCGGAGAGATCGATCACCGAGCAACCGACATCGGTCGCACGGGAAGCAAAACTCAACGAAACCGCCGGGCCGGCGGCAAAGAATGCCAACTGCACCTTGCTGAAGTCGAACTCATCGACTTCCCGCACCCGCACGTTCTTGCCGCGAAACGGTACGGAACTGCCAGCCGATTCGCTGCTGGCCAACAGGTGAAGGGTGCCGATCGGGAAATCGCGCTCTTCGAGAATCTGCACAAGTGTTTCGCCAACAGTACCGGTGGCGCCGATCACGGCAATATCAATGGACTGGCTCATGGTTTGACCTCTGGCGAAACGGGGGGAGCGGCACTTTACCGGGTGACTGGCATGCAGGCAATTCGGCCGGGCCTTGTGTTGGCTGTGATGGCCCCTTCGCGAGCAAGCCCGCTCCCACAAGGATAAAAAAACCCGCGCCTCTCTCAAAGCGCGGGTTCTTTCATTGCTTCAAACAATCAACGCTCGAGCAGGATCCGCAGCATGCGACGCAGCGGTTCGGCCGCGCCCCACAGCAGCTGGTCGCCGACGGTAAACGCGCCGACGAATTGCGAACCCATGTTCAGCTTGCGCAGACGGCCAACCGGGATGTTCAGGGTGCCGGTGACCTTGTTCGGGCTCAGCTCCTGAATGCTGGTCTCACGGTTGTTCGGCACCAGCTTGACCCAAGGGTTGTGCTGGCTGATCAACCCTTCGATATCAGCGATCGGTACATCTTTGTTCAGCTTGATGGTCAGTGCCTGGCTGTGGCAGCGCATGGCGCCGATACGCACGCAGATGCCATCGACCGGGATCGGGCTCTTGAAGCGACCGAGGATCTTGTTGGTCTCGGCCTGGGCCTTCCACTCTTCGCGGCTCTGGCCGTTCGGCAGTTCCTTGTCGATCCACGGGATCAGGCTGCCGGCCAGCGGTACGCCGAAGTTTTCGGTCGGGTATGCATCGCTGCGCATGGCTTCGGCAACACGACGGTCGATGTCGAGGATCGCGCTGGCCGGATCGGCCAATTGATCGGCGACAGAGGCGTGGGTCGCGCCCATTTGCTTGATCAGTTCACGCATGTTCTGCGCGCCGGCACCGGAGGCCGCCTGATAGGTCATGGCGCTCATCCACTCCACCAGGCCAGCTTCGAACAGGCCACCGAGGCCCATCAGCATCAGGCTGACGGTGCAGTTGCCGCCGATGTAGTTCTTGGTGCCCGCGTCCAGTTGCTGGTCGATGACCTTGCGGTTCACCGGGTCCAGAACGATCACTGCGTCATCCTGCATGCGCAGGCTGGACGCGGCGTCGATCCAGTAGCCCTGCCAGCCGGCTTCGCGCAGCTTGGGGAAGACTTCGCTGGTGTAGTCGCCACCCTGGCAGGTCAGAATCACGTCGAGGGTTTTCAGCTCTTCAATGCTGTAAGCGTCCTTGAGCGGAGCAATGTCCTTGCCCACGGACGGGCCTTGGCCACCGACATTGGAAGTGGTGAAAAACACCGGCTCGATTAGATCGAAATCCTGCTCTTCCAGCATCCGCTGCATGAGCACGGAACCGACCATACCGCGCCAACCGATCAGACCTACACGTTTCATCGCAACTACACCTTCTTGAAATGTGGGCCGCTGCCTTGTCTTGAATTTGGCAGCGGGCCCGAGAGATTACAGATTCCGCAGCGCGGCGACTACTGCGTCACCCATTTCCTGCGTACCGACTTTAGTGCAACCGGCCGACCAGATGTCACCGGTGCGCAAGCCCTGATCCAGCACCAGGCTGACGGCTTTCTCGATGGCATCGGCCGCAGCCTGCTGGTTGAAGCTGTAACGCAACATCATCGACACCGACAAAATGGTCGCCAGCGGGTTGGCAATGCCCTTGCCCGCGATGTCCGGCGCCGAACCGTGGCACGGCTCGTACATGCCTTTGTTGTTGGTGTCCAGGGACGCCGACGGCAGCATGCCGATGGAGCCGGTGAGCATCGAGGCCTGGTCGGACAGGATGTCGCCGAACATGTTGTCGGTGACGATCACGTCGAACTGCTTCGGTGCACGCACCAGCTGCATGGCGGCGTTGTCGACGTACATGTGGCTCAGTTCGACTTCAGGGTAATCCTTGGCCACTTGTTCGACCACTTCACGCCACAGCTGGCTGGACGCCAGTACGTTGGCCTTGTCCACCGAGCACAGCTTCTTGCCACGCACCATGGCCATGTCGAAACCGACTCGGGCGATACGGCGGATTTCGCTTTCGCTGTACGGCAGGGTGTCGTAGGACTGACGCTCGCCGTTTTCCAGGGTACGGGTACCACGTGGCGCGCCGAAGTAGATGCCGCCGGTCAGTTCGCGAACGATCAGGATGTCCAGCCCGGCAACGATTTCCGGCTTCAGGCTGGAAGCCTCGGCCAGTTGCGGGTACAGGATCGCCGGACGCAGGTTGCCGAACAGGCCCAGTTGCGCACGGATTTTCAGCAGGCCGCGCTCAGGGCGGATGTCACGCTCGATAGTGTCCCATTTCGGGCCGCCAACGGCGCCCAGCAACACCGCATCGGCTGCACGGGCACGCTCCAGGGTCTCGTCGGCCAGCGGCACGCCGTGCTTGTCGATGGCCGCGCCACCGATCACATCAAAGCTCAGGTTGAAGCCCAAAGCGAACTTGTCGCTGGCCAATTCCAGAACCTTGACCGCCTCGGCCATGATTTCCGGGCCAATACCGTCACCTGGGAGAATCAGAATCTGCTTGCTCATGCTTTCCTCATGTCATCAGTCGGTGCGCCCTTGGGCGCGCCCGGAAAAATTCTATCGTTCAGAGCTTATCGTTCAGCCATCAGCACCAGCACATCGGTACTGAACGAACCATCGGCCTCAATCTCGAAATATTCGCGCACTTCACTGCCCATCGACTGCTGCAACGCCCGGATCGCCGCGCGCATCACTTCAGGTGTGCGCATGCGTTCGACCCAGCTGTTGTACTCCAGGCGCAAGCGCTGACGGGTGGTACTGCGCGTATGCAGCCCCGCCTCGCTGACCTGGCGCAACCACTCACCGGCGGAATAATCGCGCACATGGCTGGTGTCGCGCAGCACTTCGACGCTTTGAAGGTAAGTGTCGAACAGCGGGCTGCCCGGTGACAACACGTCGATGAACGCCGCCACCCCGCCCGGCTTCAACACCCGACGCACTTCCCGCAGGGCAACACCAAGATCGCTCCAATGGTGCGCCGAATAGCGGCTGAAGACGAAATCAAACTCGCCATCGGCGAACGGCAGGCGCTCGGCGGCACCCTTGACCGTGGTCACGTTGCTCAAGCCACGATCGACAGCAGCGCCAGCCACTACGTCAAGCATCTGCTGCGACAGGTCGTAGGCCACCACTTCCCTGACCAGCGGCGCCACATGAAAACTCACGTGACCGGCGCCGCAGCCCAAATCCAGCACCCGGGCTTCGCCCTGCCCTGCCAGTTCCGCCTGTAGCAGCGCGAATTCAGTGCCCTGGGCGTGTACGGCGCTGCTCAGGTAGGCCGAAGCCTGTTCACCGAATTGCTTTTGGACTACCTGGGTGTGCTGGGCGGTGCTGGTCATTGGGACTTCCTTTTGGGGTGAGTCTTGTGGTGTCTGGGCGGCCGTCTTCGCGAGCAAGCCCGCTCCCACATTGGAATGCATTTCAAAATGTGGGAGCGGGCTTGCTCGCGAAGAGGCCGGCCCTATCTATACAAATCCCGGATCAATCAAGCGTCGCGAAACAACCACGGCTGGCTCGCCCGATGCCTGGCTTCGAACGCAGCAATCGCATCGCCGTCCTGCAAGGTCAGGCCGATATCGTCCAGGCCATTGAGCAGGCAATGCTTGCGGAACGCGTCTATTTCGAAGCTCAACACCTTGCCGTCAGGGCGGGTCACGGTCTGGGCCTGCAGATCGACCTGCAGCTGATAGCCCGGATTGGCCTCGACCTGCTGGAACAGTTCGTCAACTTCGGCATCGCTCAAGATGATCGGCAACAAGCCGTTCTTGAAGCTGTTGTTGAAGAAGATGTCGGCATAGCTCGGCGCGATGATGCTGCGGAAACCGTACTCTTCGAGCGCCCACGGCGCGTGCTCGCGGCTGGAGCCGCAACCGAAGTTCTCGCGGGCCAGCAAGACGCTGGCGCCCTGGTAACGTTCGGCGTTGAGGACGAAGTCCTTGTTCAGCGGACGCCTGGAGTTGTCCTGGTACGGCTGCCCCACATCCAGGTAGCGCCACTCATCGAACAGGTTCGGGCCGAAGCCCGTACGCTTGATCGACTTCAGGAACTGCTTGGGGATGATCTGGTCGGTATCGACGTTGGCACGATCCAAAGGTGCAACAAGACCAGTATGTTGGGTAAATGCTCTCATGCTTACTGCGCTCCCTGAATCATTTCACGGACGTCGACGAAACGACCGTTCACAGCGGCGGCCGCGGCCATGGCCGGGCTGACGAGGTGGGTACGACCGCCGGCGCCCTGACGGCCTTCGAAGTTGCGGTTGGAGGTCGAGGCGCAATGCTCGCCCGACTCCAAACGGTCCGGGTTCATCGCCAGGCACATCGAGCAACCCGGCTCGCGCCATTCGAAACCGGCTTCGAGGAAAATCTTGTCCAGGCCTTCCAATTCGGCCTGCGCCTTCACCAGGCCCGAGCCCGGCACCACGATGGCCTGCTTGATGGTCGAAGCCACCTTGCGGCCCTTGGCGATCACGGCCGCAGCACGCAAGTCTTCGATCCGCGAGTTGGTGCAGGAACCGATGAACACGCGGTCGAGCTGAATGTCGGTGATCGCCTGATTGGCGGTCAAACCCATGTACTTCAAGGCGCGCACGATGGAATCGCGCTTGACCAGGTCCATTTCCTTCGCAGGGTCCGGCACGTTCTGATCGACCGCCAGGACCATTTCCGGCGAAGTACCCCAGCTGACTTGCGGCTTGATCTGGGTGGCGTCGAGCTCAACGAT
The DNA here is from genome assembly GCF_056711565.1 of Pseudomonas sp. WT-JTC. NCBI lineage: Bacteria > Pseudomonadati > Pseudomonadota > Gammaproteobacteria > Pseudomonadales > Pseudomonadaceae > Pseudomonas > Pseudomonas sp. WT-JTC. The sequence continues at coordinate 2,155,927 of NZ_CM160042.1, read as the reverse complement.
GGTGTCGAACCTGGCATCGGCGTCGGAGACCAGATCTTTCCAGGCCTCAACGGCCAGATCCCACTCCGCGCCCTTCGGAGCAAATGGACGGCCCTTCACATAGGCCACGGTTTTTTCGTCGGCGGCTACCAGCCCAACGCGAGCGCCGGCTTCGATGGACATGTTGCAGATGGTCATGCGGCCTTCCACGGACAGGTCGCGAATCGCGCTGCCGGCGAATTCGATGGCGTGGCCGTTACCGCCAGCGGTACCGATCTTGCCGATCACGGCAAGCACGATGTCCTTGGCGGTGACGCCGAACGGCAATTGGCCTTCGACGCGCACCAGCATGTTCTTCATTTTCTTGGCGACCAGGCACTGGGTGGCGAGCACGTGCTCGACCTCGGAGGTGCCGATACCATGAGCCAATGCGCCGAATGCGCCATGGGTCGAAGTATGGGAGTCGCCGCAGACCACGGTCATGCCCGGCAAGGTTGCGCCCTGCTCCGGGCCGATGACGTGGACGATGCCCTGGCGAACGTCATTCATCTTGAATTCGACGATGCCGTACTCGTCGCAGTTGTCATCGAGGGTCTGGACTTGCAGACGCGAGACCTGGTCAACGATGGCGTCGATGCCGCCCTTGCGCTCCGGCGTGGTCGGTACGTTGTGGTCCGGGGTCGCGATGTTGGCATCGATGCGCCATGGCTTGCGCCCGGCCAGACGCAGGCCTTCAAAGGCTTGCGGCGAGGTCACTTCGTGGATGATGTGACGATCGATGTAGATCAGCGCAGAGCCATCGTCGCGCTGCTTGACCAAATGCGAATCCCAGAGCTTGTCGTAGAGCGTTTTGCCGGCCATCAGACGGTTTCCTCATCAGCTTGTTTCTATGCCCCGGGCTTTGACGATTTCAATAACCCTTTGGCTTGTGAGGTCGATCCTAGGGGGTTACATTAAATAACTCAAATTCATATTTTTTATGCTTTGGATAACCAACTGGAATGCATCCATGGACCTGGCCAATCTCAATGCCTTTATCGCCATCGCCGAGACCGGAAGCTTCTCCGGCGCCGGCGAACGCCTGCACCTGACCCAACCCGCCATCAGCAAACGCATCGCCGGGCTGGAGCAGCAATTGAAGGTGCGGCTGTTCGACCGACTGGGTCGTGAAGTGGGCCTGACCGAAGCCGGGCGCGCCCTGTTGCCGCGGGCCTATCAGATTCTGAACGTCCTCGATGATACGCGCCGGGCCCTGACCAACCTCACCGGCGAGGTGACCGGTCGTCTGACCCTGGCCACCAGTCACCACATCGGCCTGCACCGTTTGCCGCCTTTATTAAGAGAGTTCACCCGACGCTATCCAGACGTCGCGCTGGATATCCAGTTCCTCGATTCGGAAGTGGCCTACGAGGAAATCCTGCATGGCCGCGCCGAACTGGCGGTCATCACCCTGGCGCCGGAACCCCATGCACTGGTCAAGGCCACGCCGGTGTGGGACGACCCGCTGGATTTCGTGGTCGCCCCGGAGCATTCTCTGCTCAACAACGGCAAAGTCAGCCTGGCGGACATCGCCCGACACCCGGCGGTGTTCCCCGGCGGCAACACCTTTACCCACCACATCGTGCAGCGGCTGTTCGAAGCCCAAGGCCTGACGCCAAACATCGCCATGAGCACCAACTACCTGGAAACCATCAAGATGATGGTCTCGATCGGCCTGGCCTGGAGTGTTTTGCCGCGCACCATGCTCGATGATCAGGTGGCGCGCATACCTTTGCCGGGCATACAGCTCACTCGCCAGCTAGGCTATATCCTGCACACGGAAAGGACGCTGTCGAATGCTGCGCGGGCCTTCATGGCCTTGCTGGACGCTCAACTCGAACTGCCAGGGACTCAAGGCTAACTTGTGCTACTCCTATAGAGCCGCGAACACCTGCAACAAATGCCCAAACTCAGCTCAAGGCTTACCAATGCCGAAATCTGTTGACCGTATTCCGCCGATGCCGCGTATTCAGGCACTTGACCCGAAAAGCTCCGAACAGAGCTGGGAAAGCGCCTCGCAATTACTGGCCGCGCTCAACGGCGCGCGCCTGGGCGCCTGGTATTGGGACATCGAGCGCGGGCAGATCAGCTGGTCCCGGGGCACGCAGGCACTGTTCGGCTTCGATCCCCGGAAACCGCTGCCACATGATCTGGAATACCTCGACCTGTTGCCGCCGGAAGACCGCGCGAAAACCCTTCGCGCCTTCCATGCGGTCATCGCCGGCGCACCGCTGGAGCAGGCCATGCACCACCGCATTCGCTGGCCCGATGGCAGCCTGCACTGGCTGGAAATCAGCGGCAGCCTGTTGCCGGACAAGCACGGCAGGCCACGAATGATCGGCGTGATCCGCGAAATCACTCACCAGCGCCAGCGCGAACAGGCGCTGAGCAGTTCGGAAAAACGCTTCGCCACCCTGTTTCACCTGTGCCCGAACATGGTCCTGCTGACCCGCCAGGAAGACGGCCTGATCTCCGAAGCCAACCAGTACTTCGAAAGCCTGTTCGGCTGGCCGGTGCAAAACGCGATCGGCCGCACCACCCTCGAACTGGGGCTGTGGGTGCATCCCGAGCAACGGGCCGACCTGGTCAAGGCTACTAAAGCCAAAGGCGACCTGGTCAGCATGGAAGTGCAGTTTCGCGCCAGCAACGGCCAGATCCATGACGGCATCCTCAGTGCGCAAAAAGTCGAGCTCGAAGGCCAGCCCTATCTGCTGAGCACGTTCCTTGACACCACCGAACGCAAAGTCGCCGAACAGGCCCTCAAGGACAGCCAGGAGCGCCTCGACCTGGCCCTGGACTCGGCGCAACTCGGCACCTGGGACTGGCACATTCCCAGCGGCATGCTCTACGGATCGGCACGGGCCGCCCAACTGCACGGACTGGACGCCAAACCCTTCCACGAATCCTTCGACGAGTTCTTCGAAGGCGTGCCCGGCGAAGAACGCGACACCATGCGCGACGCCTACCGCAGCCTGCGTGAAGGCCCGGCCGGCAACTATCAATTGACCTACCGCGTGCAATTGCCCGACGGCAGCTCGCGCTACCTGGAAAGCCGCGCCCGCCTGTACCGCGATGAAAACGGCGTGCCGGTGCGCATGGCCGGCACATTGCTCGACATCACGGACCAGGTGGAGCGCGAACAACGGCTGGTGGCCTCCGAAGAGAAATTCGCCACGCTGTTCCAGGTCAGCCCCGATCCGATCTGCGTCACCCACCAGGACAGCGGCCTGTTCATTGAAATCAACTCCAGCTTCACCCAGACCTTCGGCTGGAGCACCGCCGATGTGATTGGCCGCAGCGCCGACGAAATCGGCCTGTGGGACGCCTCGGCGAAAAGCCTGCGACGGATCGAACAAGTGATCCGCGAACAAGGCCTGAACAATGTCGCCATTCTGGTCCAGCACAAGGATGGACAGGCCCTGACTTGCGTGATTTCCAGCCGCCAGATCAGCGTTGGCGACCAGCCCTGCATCGTCACCACGCTGCGCGATATCACCCAGCAACAGCGTTCGGAAGCGGCGCTCAAGGCCAGTGAAGAAAAATTCGCCAAGGCCTTCCACTCAAGCCCCGACGCCATCACCATCACCGAACGCGACACCGGGCGCTATCTGGAGGTCAATGACGGCTTCTGCCGCCTGACCGGCTACCGCGCCGAGGAAGTGGTGGGCCGCACGGTGTACCAGGTCGGGATCTGGGCGGAAGAAAAACAACGCTCGGCACTGCTGGCGGAACTGCAAATCAAGGGTCGGGTTCATCATCAGGAAATGCTCGGGCGCAACAAGCGCGGCGAACTGCTCACCGTCGAAGTCTCGGTGGAGCCGATCACCCTCAACGAAACCGCCTGCCTGCTGTTGACCGCGCGAGACGTGAGCCTGCTGAAAAACGCCGAAGCGCAGATTCGTCACCTGGCCTACCACGACCCATTGACCAACCTGCCCAACCGCGCATTGCTGATGGACCGCCTGAGCCAGCAGATCGCCCTGCTCAAACGTCATAACCTGCGTGGCGCGCTGATGTTCCTCGACCTTGACCACTTCAAGCACATCAACGACTCCCTCGGGCACCCGGTGGGCGATACCGTGCTGAAAATCATCACCGCGCGCCTGGAAGCCAGCGTGCGCATGGAGGACACCGTTGCGCGCCTGGGCGGTGACGAGTTCGTGGTGCTGCTCAGCGGTCTCGAAGGTTCGCGCAGCGAAGTCAGCGATCAGGTTCGCGAACTGGCCGACACCATCCGCGAACTGCTGTCGGAACCTATGTTCCTCGACGGCCAGCGCCTGCAAGTGACGCCAAGCATCGGCATCGCGCTGATCCCTGATCACGGTTCGACCCCGACCGACCTGCTCAAGCGCGCCGACATCGCGCTCTATCGCGCCAAGGACTCGGGGCGCAATACCGCGCAGATGTACCACAACACCATGCAGAAGGCCGCGAGCGAACGCCTGCGCATGGAAACCGACTTGCGCCTGGCCCTGTCCCGGGGCGAGTTTCACGTGCATTACCAACCCCAGGTCGACGCCCGGGGCGACCGCATCGTCGGCGCCGAGGCCCTGGTGCGCTGGAATCATCCGGAGCTCGGCGCGCAATCGCCCACCGACTTCATCAAGGTGCTGGAAGACAGCGGACTGATTCTGGAGGTCGGCACCTGGATCCTCGACGAAGCCTGCAAGGCCTTCAAGAAATTGATCGACGACGGACTGGTGAATCCATACAAATTCAGCCTGTGCGTGAACATCAGCCCGCGCCAGTTCCGCCAGAACGATTTCGTCGAACGGGTCGAAAACAGCCTCGCCACCTACGGGCTACCCTGCACGTTGCTGAAGCTGGAAATCACCGAAGGCATCGTGATCCAGAACCTGGAAGACACCATCAACAAAATGCGCCGCCTGAAAAAACTCGGCGTGAGCTTCGCCATGGACGACTTCGGCACCGGCTATTCCTCGCTGACCTACCTCAAGCGCTTGCCGGTCGACACCCTGAAAATCGACAAGTCGTTCATCCGCGACACCACCAGCGACCCGAACGACGCCGAGATCATTCGCGCCATCGTCGCCATGGCCCACAGCCTGGATCTGAAAGTGATTGCCGAAGGGGTCGAGACAGCGGAGCAACTGGAGTTCTTGCAAGGGCTGGATTGTCACTTCTACCAGGGGTATCTGCACAGTCAGCCGTTGCCGGTGGAGGCGTTTCAAAAACTCCTGAAGTGACGGCACACGGTCACAAAAAAGGGCGCCAATGGCGCCCTTTTCTCTTGCTCTGACTCAGTGTTGCAGAGCCGGTTTCTGCACCCCGTTGATCGGGATGCGCTTGGCTTTTGCCTCTTCCGGGATCACCCGCAGCAGGTCGATGCTCAACAGACCGTTGCTCAGGCCGGCAGCCTTGATCTCGATGTGGTCCGCCAGACGGAAGGACAGCTTGAACGCACGCTGGGCAATGCCCTGGTGCAGGAAGGTCACGCCTTCGTTGGCGTCACGTTTGCCACCACTGATGGTCAGCACACCCTTCTCGACTTGCAGCTCCAGGTCATCTTCCTGGAAACCGGCGGCGGCTACGACGATGCGATATTGATCGTCACCGTGCTTTTCCACGTTGTAAGGGGGATAGGTGCTGCCTGGCTCATTGCGCAGGGCGGTTTCGAACAGGTCGTTGAAGCGGTCGAAACCTACCGAGGAACGGAACAGTGGCGCGAGGGAAAATGCAGTACTCATGGTTCAAATCTCCTGAAAACAATCAGCAAGGTTTTTTGTCTCCGCGACCCGAATTCGGCATCGCGTACCCCTTAGATAGGGACCGCTGATTGCATTTCAAGAGAGTATTTTCTGCTTTTTTTAAAAAAAGTTTCAGGCGGCCTCAGCCACCGGCAGCCCCAACAAGCGCGAGACGTTATCCAGTTCGGTCTCACGCCGCAGGACGGTGAAGAGTTCCACCGCTTCGGGATAATTGCGGGTCAGCATCGCCAGCCATTGCTTCAGGCGCCCCGGTGATTGGCGGGGCGTCATCTGCGCCTTGGCTTGCAGCCAGAAGTCCTGGATCAGTGGCAGCAGCTCGTTCCAGGTCATCTCCACGACCTCTTCACCAGCACGGGCAGCGGCTATCTGCTTCGCCAGATCGGGGCGCGAAACCAGGCCACGACCGAGCATGATGTCTTCCACGCCGCTGATCTCGCGGCAGCGACGCCAGTCTTCGACGCTCCAGATGTCACCATTGGCGAACACCGGCACCTTGACCACGTCCTGCACGCGCGGAATCCACTCCCAGTGCGCCGGCGGCTTGTAGCCATCCACCTTGGTCCGCGCGTGCACCACGATATGCTCCGCACCGCCTTCGGCCAGGGCCGTGGCACACACCAGCGAACCGTCCGGGCTGTCGAAGCCGAGGCGCATCTTGGCGGTGACCGGAATGTGTGCGGGGACGGCACGACGAACCTGTTCGACGATCCGGTTGAGCAGCTCGGGTTCCTTTAGCAGTACCGCGCCACCACGGGATTTGTTGACGGTCTTGGCCGGACAGCCGAAGTTCAGGTCGATCACTTCGGAACCCAGTTCGCAAGCCAGCGCGGCATTTTCTGCCAGACACACCGGATCGGAACCGAGCAGTTGCACACGCAGCGGCACGCCGGAGGCCGTCCGGGCACCGTTGAGCAGCTCCGGGCCGAATTTGTGGAAATAGGCTGGTGTCAGCAACTGGTCGTTGACCCGAATGAACTCGGTCACGCACCAGTCAATACCGCCCACGCGGGTCAGCACATCGCGCAGGATGTCGTCGACCAACCCCTCCATGGGCGCCAAAGCAATTTGCATGAAAAACACACTCGAGGAAAAACGTGCAGCAGTTTACTGGTTTCAGCAGGACTCTGCAGAACATCGCAGATCCCCCTGTAGGAGCGAGCCTGCTCGCGAAAAACCCGAGACCACCGTGGGGAGCCAGACTGGTCGCGTTATCGTTGACGACCATCGCGAGCGAGCTCGCTCCTACATTGGCTGGAGCGATAGCAACGCCGGGCCGTACCCCTCGATGAACTCCGCCGGCATGCGCTTGGGCTTGCCCGTGGACAGTTCGATGCAGACGAAAGTGGTCTGCGCCCGCAGCAACGTCGAATTATCACTGGGGCGCTTCAACTGGAAGTGACGGGTCATTTTCAGGCGCTGGTCCCAATCGACGATCCAGGTCGCCAATTGCAACTCATCGTCTTCGTAGGCTGCTGCCAGGTAATCGATCTCGTGGCGCACCACCGCCATCGCCCGATCCAGCCGCCGGTACTCGACCAGATCCAGGCCAAGGCGCTGGGAGTGGCGCCAGGCACAGCGTTCGAGCCAGGTCACGTAGACCGCGTTGTTCGCATGCCCCAACCCGTCGATGTCCTCGGCGCCCACTTGCAGATCAATGATAAATGGCGTTTCCCGATCCCAGCCCATGCCCCATTCCCCCGGTCAGATAAATTCGACCGGGGCAGTGTAACGGATGCTCAAGCGGATTGGCGCGATTGCAGACTGCGACCGGCCAGCAGTGATAACACGCCATCAATCACCCGCGGGTCGGCCAATACACGCTGATGACCACCGTCCTTCAAGCGCAACAAGCGGCTGTCGAACCACGCTTCGTGGATCAACTCCGACTCGCTGACCGGGACAAAGTTGTCATCTTCGGCGTGAACGATCAGGCCGGGCATGTCGAGCTGATAGTGCGCAACATCCAGCATGGCGGCGCGCATGCCGACATCGCTCTCCACCTGGCGAATGAACGCCGAGCGGGCCTTCGGCGGCAGCCCCACATAACGGGCGAAACCACGCAGCACGCCAAGAATCCGCGCCGGGGCGGCAATGCTGACCAGGGTTTCCGTGCGCAAGCCCAACTGCACTGCAAGCATGGCACTGGCGCCTCCCATGGAGTGGCCGATGACCGCTTGCAAGGGTGGCAACTCGGCAGCTGCTTCAAGCATGGCACGGGCGAACAGCACCACATTCGCCTCGTTGCCAGGTGAGCGGCCGTGGGCCGGACCATCCAGGGCGACGACCGAGTAACCGGCATCGACCAGCGCGGTGATCAGGCTGGCAAATTGTGTCGGCCGACCTTCCCAGCCGTGCATCAGCATCACTGCCGGGCCTTGCCCCCAGCGCAGGGCCGAAAGACCAAACCGCAGGGTAATGCGCTCGGATCTCGCCAACAACGGCAGCTCCCAGTCACGGGGCGGCAGATTCCGCGGAGTCATGAAGGCCAGTCGCATTTTGCTAGCGACCAGTTTCGGGGCAAACCAGCCCAAGGTGCCATTAACGCCACGAACCCACTTTAACGCGCTCATCGCATTCTCCTCAGGCCGCAGCCTTCAGGTCAGCGCACTGCCGATTTGGCGGCGCGCAGCAATCGATCGGACAGCTCTCCCGGCCCCAGCGCCCGCGCCAGAGCCAGCCCACCCACCATCAAGGCCATATCGGCCAGGGCTTTTTCGGTTTCTTCAGGACTGGCCGCCAGCTGCGCGACCATCATTTCCACATGCTCATTCAGCGCGACACGAAAGGCTTCCGGCAGCCGCCCCAGTTCGCCGACAGATGCCGGGATCGGACAGGCCGATTCGGAGGAATCACGATGCTTGCGCGACAGATAAAACGCAGCCACCAGAGCGCGGCGCTCTTCGCCGGTCAACTCCGCGTCCATGTCGGCAATCAGGTCGCGACGATGACTGAGCAATTGCTTGAACGCCTCGAGCATCATCGCGTCCTTGCTTTCGAAGTGTGCGTAGAAGCCGCCGACCGTCAGGCCCGCCGCACCCATCACTTCGCCCACACTTGGCTCGGCCGGGCCACGCTGAATCAGCGCTGCGCTGGCAGCCTTGAGGATGCGTTCGCGGGTTTGAGCTTTTTTATCGTTCATCGTTGCCTCCGAATATTACGACTAGAATATTATTCTCATAATAATTTTACGCAAGTCGTGGATGTGACCGCTGGTCTGAAGAACAGTCTGGAAAGAAATGGGAGATTTGGCCAAACGCCAGACAAACAAAAGGGCCATTCAATAATTGAATGACCCTTATAAATCCCGCAAAGCGGGTAATCGTGGCGTCCCCTAGGGGACTCGAACCCCTGTTACCGCCGTGAAAGGGCGGTGTCCTAGGCCACTAGACGAAGGGGACACAAACCCTTCTATACAACTGATCAGTGCTGAGAGCTGATCGATTCAAGGCCGGTGTGGCCAGACCTTGAACTGTAAAATTGGTGGAGCTAAGCGGGATCGAACCGCTGACCTCCTGCATGCCATGCAGGCGCTCTCCCAGCTGAGCTATAGCCCCGGATTTTTCGCCTCGCGGCGGAGCGACATCTTGCAACATCGCTTCTGTAAAACTGGCGTCCCCTAGGGGACTCGAACCCCTGTTACCGCCGTGAAAGGGCGGTGTCCTAGGCCACTAGACGAAGGGGACGCAAACCCTTCTATACATCTGATCAACGCTGAGTGTTGATCGCTTCAAGGCCGGTGTGGCCAGACCTTGAAGTGTAAATTGGTGGAGCTAGACGGGATCGAACCGTCGACCTCTTGCATGCCATGCAAGCGCTCTCCCAGCTGAGCTATAGCCCCTCATCGTTGATGTCATCGCTGAGGACGGGGCGAATCTTAAGGGCGTATCGAAAGCCTGTCAAACTTATTTTTCAAAAAATTTAAAATTTTTTGCCGACATAACAATCACTTACCGCCCTCCCCCCGAAAAATCGGGGGTCTGAGGACCACTGCGCGCCCAACGACGGGCGTACACAATGGCCATCAGTCCTGCATCAAGCGTGTCAGGCGATAGCGCCCAACAGCTTTTCCCACTCTTTGTTTTCTTTCTTCGACACGCCGCCCAACAGGTCAATGGCCTGGCGCAGACGGAAACGGGTCAGGTCCGGCCCGAGAATTTCCATCGCATCAAGCACCGACACCGAACTGGCCTGGCCCGTGATCGCGGCGAACATCAGCGGCATGGCATCACGCAGCTTCAGCTCCAGGGACTCGACCACTGCCTGAATGGTCGCGGTGATGCTGTCCTTCTCCCACTGACGCAGGCTTTCGAGCTTCCACAGGATCAACTGCATCAGCTGGCGGACCTGATCGCCCGACAGCTTCTTGGATTCGAACAACTTCGCATCCGGGTTCACGCCACCGGCAAAGAAGAACCCGGCCAGCGGTGCCACCTGGCTGAAGGTTTCGACCCGGCCCTGCACGTGCGGCGCGATCTTCATCATGTAGTCGGAATTGAACGCCCACTTCTGCACGCGTGCGGCGAACTCTTCCACCGGCAGGTCACGCAGCCACTGACCGTTGAGCCACGACAGTTTCTCGATGTCGAAGATCGGCCCGCCAAGGGACACGCGCTTCAGATCGAAGTTGTCGACCATTTCCTGCAACGAAAACTTCTCGCGCTCGTCCGGCATCGACCAGCCCATGCGCCCCAGGTAGTTGAGCATCGCCTCGGGCATGAAGCCCATGCGCTCGTAGAACGTCACCGAGGTCGGGTTCTTGCGCTTGGACAGCTTGCTCTTGTCCGGGTTACGCAGCAGCGGCATGTAGCACAGTTCCGGCTGTTCCCAACCGAAGTACTCGTAAAGCAGGATCAGCTTCGGTGCCGATGGCAGCCACTCTTCGCCGCGCAATACGTGGGTGATGCCCATCAGGTGATCGTCGACCACGTTGGCCAGGAAGTACGTCGGCAGGCCGTCGGTCTTCATCAGGACTTGCATGTCCATGCGGTCCCACGGGATTTCAACGTCGCCGCGCAGCATGTCCGGCACCACGCAAACGCCTTCGCTCGGTACTTTCATACGGATGACGTGCGGCTCGCCAGCCGCCAGGCGACGGGCGACTTCTTCCTTGGACAACAGCAGCGCGCGGCCGTCGTATCGCGGGGTTTCACCGCGAGCCATCTGCTCGGCGCGCATCTGGTCCAGCTCTTCGGCGGTGCAGAAGCACGGGAAGGCGTGCCCCATGTCGACCAGTTGCTGGCAGTACTTCTGGTAAATGTCGCCGCGCTCGCTTTGACGATACGGACCGTGCGGGCCGCCGACGTCCGGGCCTTCGCTCCAGTCGATCCCCAGCCAGCGCAAGGCGTCGAAAATCTGCTGTTCGGACTCGCGGGTCGAACGCAGCTGGTCGGTGTCTTCGATCCGCAGGATGAACTCACCGCCGTGCTGCTTGGCAAAGCAGTAGTTGAACAAGGCGATGTAGGCGGTACCTACGTGGGGATCCCCGGTAGGCGATGGCGCGATGCGAGTGCGGACGGTGGTCATGGCATGTCTCGAAAAGATAAAAAGCGAAGTTCAAAGCGAACGTCAAACAAGAGGCGAATGGTAACAGGCGACACAGGCCAGGCTCCAGCGAACAGGGCATTTAAGCCAAGGTTGCGTCTGTAACGCCCGTATGGCGCGGTGAATGGCCGAATATCAGCCGATGGCATTTACCGCTTATCGGCTGTATGCCAGATTTGCCTGCTGATAACTTCTCTTACAATTTCTCGACTACAGTTTGCCCATGCCTGCCCAACTCAAGCGTCGCCTCTTCACCTTCCTGCTGATTGTCCTGTTGATTGGCGGGGGCCTGTTTGCCCACTGGTTCTTCAAGGGGCGCTTTTATGAAAGCACCGACAACGCTTATGTCCAGGGCGAGATCACCCGTGTGTCGAGCCAATTGGGCGCGCGCATCGATCGGGTGCTGGTGCAGGACAACCAGCATGTCGAGAAAGGCCAGTTGCTGATCAAACTCGAAGGCGACGACTTCCGACTCGCTGTCAACCGTGCCAGCGCGACCCTCGCCACCCGCGAGGCCGAACGCCTGCAAGCCCAGAGCAAACTGACCCAGCAGGCCAGCCTGATTGCCGCCAGCGAAGCGCAAGTTGAGTCCAGCCAGGCCAGCCTGGGTCGCTCGCAGATCGACCTCACCCGCGCCGAGACCTTGCGTAAACCCGGTTATGTCTCGGAAGAACGGGTGACCACCCTCTCCGCCGACAACCACATTGCCCGTTCGCAACTGGCCAAGGCCCAGGCGGACGCGCAAAGCCAGCGTCAGCAGGTCAACGCACTGACCGCCGAAATCAAACGCCTCGACGCGCAGATCGCCAACGCCAGGACCGACCTCGCCCAGGCGGAACTGAACCTGACCCGCAGCGAAATCCACGCGCCCATCAGCGGCCTGATCGGCCAGCGTGCAGCCCGCGAAGGCCAATTCGTGCAGGCCGGCGCCTACCTGCTGTCGATCGTGCCGGACGAAGACATCTGGATTCAGGCCAACTTCAAGGAAACCCAGATCGGCCACATGCAGCCCGGGCAGAAAGCCGAGCTGACCTTCGACGCCTACAGCGACACCCCGATCGAAGCCCGGGTCGACAGCCTGTTCGCCGCCTCGGGCGCACAGTTCAGCCTGTTGCCGCCGGACAATGCCACCGGCAACTTCACCAAAGTCGTACAACGGATTCCGGTAAAACTGACCTTCGCCGCCGATAACCCGCTGCGCGGCAAGATCCGCCCGGGCATGTCGGTGACCGCCAAGGTGAACATCAAGGACGCCCCTGACGACGTCACCACCAAAGTGAGCAGCAAAGACGCCCCTGACGATGGCCGGTGATCAACTGATCCGCCCGGCCGGCGAACCGACCCGGCGCGACTGGATTGCGGTGATGAGCGTGATGCTCGGCGCCTTCATGGCGGTGCTGGACATCCAGATCACCAACTCCTCGCTCAAGGATATCCAGGGTGCGCTGTCGGCAACCCTGGAAGAAGGTTCGTGGATCTCCACCTCGTACCTGGTGGCGGAAATCATCATGATCCCGCTCACCGCCTGGCTCGTGCAGCTGCTGTCGGCACGGCGCCTGGCGGTTTGGGTATCCCTCGGGTTTCTCGCGGCCTCCCTGCTCTGCTCCATGGCCTGGAGCCTGGAAAGCATGATCGTGTTCCGCGCCCTGCAAGGGTTTACCGGTGGCGCGCTGATTCCACTGGCGTTCACCCTGACTCTGATCAAGCTCCCTGAACACCACCGCGCCAAAGGCATGGCCATGTTCGCCATGACGGCCACCTTCGCCCCCTCCATAGGTCCGACCCTCGGCGGCTGGCTGACGGAGAACTGGGGCTGGGAATACATCTTCTACATCAACATCCCGCCCGGCCTGATCATGATCGCCGGCCTGATGTACGGTCTGGAGAAGAAACAAGCGCACTGGGAATTGCTGAAAAGCACCGACTACGCCGGCATTCTCACCCTCGGCGTCGGACTCGGCTGCCTGCAGGTGTTTCTGGAGGAAGGCCATCGCAAGGACTGGCTGGAGTCGAACCTGATCATGACCCTGGGCAGCATTGCGCTGGTCAGCCTGATCACCTTTGTGATCGTACAGTTTTCCAAACCCAATCCGCTGATCAACCTCGGCATCCTCGGCAACCGCAACTTCGGCTTGTCCAGTATTTCCAGCGTCGGGATGGGGGTCGGGCTGTACGGCTCGATCTACCTGTTGCCGCTGTACCTGGCGCAGATCCAGAACTACAACGCCCTGCAGATCGGCGAAGTGATCATGTGGATGGGCGTGCCGCAGCTGTTTCTGATTCCGCTGGTGCCCAAGCTGATGAAGTTTGTCTCGCCGAAATGGCTGTGCACGCTGGGTTTCGGGCTGTTCGGGTTGGCGAGCTTCTCTTCGGGCGTGCTGAACCCGGACTTTGCCGGGCCACAGTTCAATCAGATCCAGATCATCCGCGCCCTGGGGCAGCCACTGATCATGGTGACCATCTCGCTGATCGCCACCTCCTACATCCTGCCCCAGGATGCGGGATCGGCGTCGAGCCTGTTCAACATCCTGCGCAACCTCGGCGGGGCCATCGGCATCGCCCTGCTCGCCACGCTGCTGGATGCGCGGACCAAGGTCTACTTTGACTACCTGCGTGAATCCATCGTGCCGAGCAATCCGCAGGTGGCTGAACGCCTGGCATCGTTGACCAACACGCTGGGCAATGAAACCGCAGCACTGGGCAAGCTCAGCGAGATAGCGCATCAACAGGCGTCGATCATGGCCTATAACGATGCGTTTCATTTTGTCGGGATTGCGCTGGGGATCAGCATGGTGGCGGTGTTGCTGACCAAAAAACTGCCGGCTGGCCTCAAGGCTGGCGAAGCGCACTAGTCAGTCTTTCTTGTAGTGCCCTGACTGGCCTCTTCGCGAGCAAGTCGGATCGCCGCACCGCCGCTCCCACAGGTTTTGTAAACGCCACAGAACCTTGTGGGAGCGGGCTTGCTCGCGAAGAGGCCCGCACACTCACCACAAATCTCAGACTGTAATCAACCGCTCCCGCAACTTGCCAATCTCATCGCGCATTTGCGCTGCCGCTTCAAACTCCAGATCACGCGCCAACGCATACATCTTCTCTTCCAGGGCCTTGATACGCTTGGCAATCTCGCCCGGTGTGCGCAATTCGGCTTCGTATTTGGCATTTTCCTCGGCGGCCTTGGCCATGCCTTTGCGCTTCTTGCTGCGCGAGCCGGGCACGGTGGCGCCTTCCATGATGTCGGCAACGTCCTTGAACACGCCTTTTGGCGTGATGCCGTTAGCCAGGTTGAAGGCGATCTGCTTGTCGCGGCGACGCTCGGTTTCGCCGATCGCGCGCTCCATGGAACCGGTAATCCGGTCGGCATACAGAATCGCCCGGCCATTGAGGTTACGTGCCGCGCGCCCGATGGTCTGGATCAGCGAGCGCTCGGAACGCAGGAAGCCTTCCTTGTCGGCATCGAGGATCGCTACCAGCGAGACTTCCGGCATGTCCAGACCTTCGCGCAGCAGGTTGATGCCCACCAACACATCGAAAGTGCCGAGGCGCAGGTCGCGGATGATCTCTACGCGCTCCACGGTGTCGATGTCCGAGTGCAGGTAGCGCACGCGCACGCCGTGGTCGGCCAGGTAATCGGTCAAATCCTCGGCCATGCGCTTGGTCAGCGTGGTGACCAGCACTCGCTCTTCCAGAGCGACGCGCTTGGTGATTTCCGACAGCAAGTCGTCGACCTGGGTCAATGCCGGGCGGATCTCGATTTGCGGGTCCACCAGCCCGGTCGGACGCACCACCATGTCAATGACGCGCCCGGCGTGTTCGGCTTCATAGTTGCCGGGGGTCGCCGAGACGAAAATCGTCTGCGGGCTGATGCTTTCCCACTCATCGAAACGCATCGGCCGGTTGTCCAGGGCCGAGGGCAGGCGGAAACCGTACTCGACCAGCGTCTCTTTTCGCGAACGGTCGCCCTTGTACATGGCGCCAACCTGCGGAACGCTGACATGGGACTCGTCGATCACCAGCAAGGCATCCGGCGGCAGGTAGTCATAAAGCGTCGGCGGCGGCGCGCCGGCTTCGCGACCGGACAGATAACGCGAGTAGTTTTCGATGCCGTTGCAGTAACCCAGTTCGAGGATCATCTCCAGATCGAAACGGGTGCGCTGCTCCAGGCGCTGGGCTTCCACCAGCTTGTTGTTGGAACGCAGGTATTCCAGGCGCTCCTGCAACTCGACCTTGATGCCTTCGACAGCGTCCATCAGGGTTTCCCGTGGCGTCACGTAGTGGCTCTTCGGGTAGAAGGTGAAGCGCGGCAGCTTGCGAATGACTTCGCCGGTCAGCGGATCGAATGCCGACAGGCTTTCCACCTCATCGTCGAAGAGCTCGATGCGGATCGCTTCAAAATCGGATTCCGCCGGATGGATATCGATCACATCGCCACGCACGCGAAAGGTCGCACGGGCAAAGTCCATGTCGTTGCGGGTGTATTGCAGGTCGGCCAAGCGTCGCAGCAATTCACGCTGATCGAGCCGGTCGCCGCGATCCACGTGCAGCACCATCTTCAAATAGGTTTCCGGGCTGCCCAGACCGTAGATGCAGGACACCGTGGTGACGATGATCGCGTCCTTGCGCTCAAGCAATGCCTTGGTCGCCGACAAACGCATCTGTTCGATGTGGTCGTTGATCGAGGCGTCTTTCTCGATGAAGGTGTCCGAAGACGGCACGTAGGCTTCAGGCTGGTAGTAGTCGTAGTAGGAAACGAAATATTCCACCGCGTTGTTCGGGAAGAACGCCTTGAACTCGCCGTACAACTGCGCCGCCAGGGTCTTGTTCGGCGCCAGCACCAGGGTCGGGCGCTGCACCTGGGCGATCACGTTGGCGATGCTGAACGTCTTGCCCGAGCCGGTCACACCGAGCAGCGTCTGGTGCGCCAGCCCGGCCTCGATGCCCTCGACCATCAGGCGGATGGCTTCCGGCTGATCGCCGGCAGGCTCGAAACGGGTGACTAGCTGGAATTCAGACATTAAATACCTCTGGATCACTCTTGCCGGCCAAACCGGCATGAACGAGAAAGACCGCAAACGACCGATGTCGCCCGAGGAAAAAACTGGATTGTGCTCAATGTGGAGCCGATTGCCAGCGCTTTCAAGGCAAACGTCCTACATCGCGCAAAACCTTTGCCGACGCCATTCGACTAACGGTCGCAAAATAATCGGAAAAACTTACCTTAAAAGCCGAATCGCCTGTCGCCATTGATCGCGGATGGCCTCTATACTAGCTCCCCGTTTGTGCACCGCTCTAGTGCATTCGGCTGGAGCGCGACACGTCCCTCCACTCTCCATTCAGAGCCGCCGCAATAATGAGCCTGTTCTCCGCTGTCGAAATGGCACCACGCGATCCAATCCTGGGCCTCAACGAAGCATTCAACGCCGATACCCGCACCAACAAAGTCAACCTGGGGGTCGGTGTTTACTGCAACGAGGAGGGGCGAATTCCACTCCTGCGCGCCGTTGTCGAAGCCGAAACCATTCGTGCCGCTCAACACGTTTCCCGTGGCTACTTGCCAATCGACGGCATCGCCGCCTACGACCAGGCTGTGCAGAAATTGCTGTTCGGCAAAGATTCGCCGCTGATCGCCGCCGGCCGTGTGATCACCACCCAGGCCGTTGGCGGTACTGGCGCCCTGAAAATCGGTGCTGACTTCCTCAAGCAACTACTGCCGAACGCCGTTGTGGCGATCAGCGACCCGAGCTGGGAAAACCACCGCGCCCTGTTCGAAACCGCCGGTTTCCCGGTGCAGAACTACCGTTACTACGACGCTGCCACCCACGACGTGAACCGTGCCGGCATGCTGGAAGACCTGAACGCGCTGCCAAACGGCTCGATCATTGTGCTGCACGCCTGCTGCCACAACCCGACCGGCGTGGACCTGAGCCCGGCGGACTGGAAAAACGTGCTGGACGTGGTTAAAGCCAAAGGCCACGTGCCATTCCTCGACATGGCGTATCAAGGTTTCGGCGATGGCATCGACGAAGACGCCGCGGCCGTGCGCCTGTTTGCCGAGTCGGGTCTGACTTTCTTCGCTTCCAGCTCGTTCTCCAAGTCGTTCTCGCTGTACGGCGAGCGCGTGGGTGCCCTGTCGATCGTCAGCGAATCGAAAGAAGAAAGCGCGCGCGTGCTGTCGCAAGTCAAACGCGTGATCCGCACCAACTACTCCAACCCGCCGACCCACGGTGCCAGCGTTGTCGCTGCGGTGCTGAACAGCCCGGAACTGCGCGCCCAGTGGGAAGCCGAACTGGCCGAAATGCGCCTGCGCATTCGTGGCATGCGTACCCAGATGGTCGACCTGCTGGCACAAAAAGCGCCGCAGCGCGATTTCAGCTTCGTCGGTCGTCAGTGTGGCATGTTCTCCTACTCCGGCCTGAGCGTTGAACAGGTTCACCGTCTGCGCAACGAGTTCGGCATCTACGCCCTGGACACCGGCCGCATCTGTGTGGCCGCGCTGAACCAGAGCAACATCAAGGTTGTGACGGACGCTATCGTCCAAGTCATCTGATGACGCCTTGAAATGAAAAACGGGAAGCCTTTGGGCTTCCCGTTTTTTATTTGTCACAGATAATTCTCAACACAACGACCCAGCCCTCTAAACTCCACACAAGTCAAATGTGGGAGCGGGCTTGCTCGCGAAGACGGCAGCACATTCAATACTTGTACAACCTGACCCACCGCTTTCGCGAGCAAGCCCGCTCCCACAGGATTTATGTACCAAGCATTCCCGAGAACCCACATGAAAAACGATGACCTGCGCGCCGACCGCGATGACCTGGATGACCTGGATCACTTCATCCCCCGCGCCCCGACAAAACGTGGCAACAACCTGGTAATGCAAGTCGCTGCCGGTGTATTCCTCGGCGGCCTGGCCCTGTGGCTGGTGCAATTGGGTGCCACGGCGCTCTACGCCAAACTGATGCTTGGCACGATTACCTTCGGCGGTTAAGCCAGTTCGCTCGCACGCTGGCTGGCAGCGTCGTCGTAGGCGACATACAGCGATTCCGCGACCTGGCTCTTGATCGCTTTAGTGCTTTCCAGGCCCAGGACGAAGCCTTCGGCCTTGCCACCCGCGCGGTTCAATGCTTCAGCGGTGCCGGCCTGAGTGATGGCGTCGAACAACTTTTCGGCGTGAGGGCCGACACCTTTGGGCAGGCTGATCTGAGAGATGCTCATGGGTACACCCCATGGTGTAGAGGTGTGAGGGTCAAATGATTCATGGCGCGTACCTTTTCGGCGAATGGCCGGCAGCGCGTGTCACCACTTCCGGGCGGCCATGGTAGACCTCTGGGGCGATCCTGGTAACCGCCAATCGCCGCCAAACCACCGTCCGTCCCGATGATTCACTCAAATTGTTATTCGATGCTTGACTTCTCTTTTTGAATCAGTAAGATACGCGCCATTCCGCGATAGCTCAGTTGGTAGAGCAAGTGACTGTTAATCACTGGGTCCCTGGTTCGAGTCCAGGTCGTGGAGCCAGACGCAACATCGAAGAGCCCCTGAATCGAAAGATCCAGGGGCTTTTTTGTGGCCGATTGAAAAGCCAACTCCTGAAAAGCAAAAAGCCGATCTGTCTATTCAACAGATCGGCCCTTTTCAGTTGCCGTGAACGTCAGACGTGTTCACTGCTTTTGACGTGCACCGCCCGTGGTTCTGCCACGCCGTGTTCCGAATCCAGCACCGGAATCTCCTTGCCGTCGCAATCGTGCAGTTTACCGTCGCTGAAATAGTCCCCTTCACGCAACGCTGCCAGATCCTGATAACGCAGCACCCGCTCGGTACCGGCCGCAAAGACCGATTGCTGGTCGGAGTTACCGGCAGTGAGATGGTTGAAGGTCAGGTTCAGCACGATGGCCATGATCGCCGAAGAGCTGATGCCCGAATGGAAAATGGTCGCGAACCAGCTTGGGAAGTGATCGTAGAAGTTCGGCGCCGCGATCGGGATCATGCCGAAGCCGATGGAGGTGGCGACAATGATCAGATTGACGTTGTTGCGGTAGTCGACCTTGGACAGGGTCCGAATGCCGCTGGCCGCAACGGTGCCAAACAGCACGATGCCGGCGCCACCCAGTACGGAGGTCGGCACGGCGGCGATGACCCGGCCCATGAATGGCAGCAGGCCGAGGATCACCAGGAACAGACCGCCGGTTGCCACCACATAGCGGCTCTTGATGCCGGTGACCGCCACCAGCCCGACGTTCTGGGCAAAGGCGCTTTGGGTGAAGGAACCGAAAATCGGCGCGAACATGCTCGACAGCATGTCGGCGCGCAGACCGTTGCCCAGGCGCTTGGAGTCAACCTTGGTGCCGATGATCTCACCGACGGCAAGGATATCCGCCGAAGTCTCCACCAGCGTCACCATCACCACGATGCACATCGACAGGATCGCAGCGAAGTGGAAGGTCGGCATGCCGAAGTGGAACGGCGTCGGGAAGCCGAACATCGGGCCCTGGGTCACGGATGAGAAATCCGCCATGCCGAGGAACACCGCGATGATCGTGCCGATGACCATGGCCAGCAGAATCGACAGACGGGAGATGGTCGCACTGCCGATTTTGCTCAGCAGCAGCACCAGCACCAGTGTCACCGCCGCCAGGCCGATATTCGCCATGCTGCCGAAGTCCGGCGCGTGACTGTTGCCGCCCATGGCCCAGCGCGCGGCTACCGGCATCAGCGTCAGGCCGATGGTGGTAATCACGATGCCGGTCACCAGCGGCGGGAAAAACCTGGTGATGCGCGAGAACACCGGTGTTATCAGCAATCCGATCAGGGACGCCGCTATGACCGCGCCCAGCACCGACTGAAACCCGCCCTCCCCGCCACTGCTGACAATCGCCACCATGGTCGCGACGCCAGAGAAGGACACGCCCTGCACCAGCGGCAACTGACAACCAAAAAACGGTAAACCCAGGGTTTGCAGCAGCGTTGCCAGCCCCCCCGCAAACAATGAAGCAGCAATCAACAAACCGATGTCCGCCGGCGAGAGCCCGGCCGCCTGGCCGATAATCAATGGCACCGCGACGATACCGCCATACATGGTTAGAACATGTTGCAGGCCATAAGCCATATTCGCGCCGATCCCAAGATTTTCGTCCTCGGGCCGTTGGTGTGAAACATGGGGCGTTTTCATGGTAGGGGGTTCCCTGGTTTTTGTTATGCGCACACTGTATGCAATAGTCAGGACAAATGTCTATAGAGTTGTATACAACTTATCAGTCACAAAATGGATACCTGTCCATTTCCCCTGGTTGCCACAAGCGCAGCCCCCGCCTGAAACCTTGAAACACATCCCTTCCCGGGCAACCCCTGTTGCTGACTAGTCTTTTCGGCTCCTGGCGCTCATCAGCAAAGCCACCTCTTTCACATACATATAAAGTATGCATAATGAAGTCATTCGAGATTCAGTTCCACAAGGCAAAGAACGCAGCCAACAAACTCAAGCACCAAGGCATCAGCCTCGCAGAGACCGAACCGGTATTCCATGACGAACGAGCGCTGACCCTCGAGGACAACCACCATGATGAACAACGCTGGATCACCATGGGGCTGGATGCCAAAGGCCGTTTGCTGGTCGTCGCGTACACCTGGCGCGATCCGAATTTCGTTCGAATCATTTCCGCGCGCATCGCCACCAAAAGCGAACGCCGTCAGTACCTGGAGGCATGACCGATGAAAGACCAATACGATTTCAGTAACGCCAAACGCGGGGCCGTGGCGCCCGCCAAAGGCAAGACCCGCATTACCATCATGCTCGATGACGCCGTCATCGAAGCCGCCCGGGCACTGGCAGAAAACGAGGGGTACGGCTACCAGACGGCGATCAACAATACGTTGCGCCGAGCCCTGCTCAACGAAGCCAAGCCTGCACAGCTAAAACCAACAATCACCCCTGCCGAACTCAAGGGCCTGGAGCAGAAACTGGCAGAGGCCTTGAGTGAAATTCAGCGGGTGATGGAGCCGGGAGTTCGGCCCTGAAACGTAAAGGGCTGATCGATCGGATCAGCCCTTGGCGATGTGACGTATTCGATCGGCCCGCTATTGCGGCGCTGCGATCAAGCGTTCCAGGGTCCGCACCAACTGCGCCTGTTCCGGTACGCGAATGCCGAACTCGCTGTCCAGCAAGCCAATCAATTCCTGCACATCCGTCACCTCTCGCCGCTCGCTGTCATGGCCAATCCGGTGAATCGCGAAGCTGCCGTTATTGAGCGTACGGCGCCACCCCTCCCCGGTGCGCGCCACCATCAGTTGTTTGGCGAAAGTCGACTCAGGGTGGGTCGAGACGTACCAGTTGCCCACGGCAAAATCGATGTCTTCCTGGCGTTGCAGGTCGAAGATGTACATCGCTCGCCATTCACCCGCAACATTGGCGCGCAGGGTAAAGCCGTCGACGTGCAGGTCGATGCGATACGGCTCGTGAGGAGTGAGTTGTTCGGCGCGGGAATCGAGCAACAGTGGCGCGGTCGGCACCATGCCACCGAAGCCGACGTCGGTGATGTAGCGTACGTCGTCGATGATGACCAGGCTCAGGCGATGGGTCCGGGCAGTCCAGGCCCCCTCCGGCTGGCCCATCACCACCCGGCCACTGATGGCACGGGCGTCGAAACCCAACGATTGAAGCAAGACCAGGAACAGATTGTTGAGTTCGTAGCAGTAGCCGCCACGACCATCGTGCAAGACCTTCTGTTCGATGGACGGCAAGTCGATCAGCACCGGTTCGCCGGATAATGTGGTGAGGTTTTCAAACGGAAAAGCGCCGGTATGGCGCAGTTGCAGTTGGCGCAAGGTGTCCAGGGTCGGTGCCGGGGGCGCATCGAAGCCCAGGCGTTGCAGATACAAAGCACGGTCAGTCAGGCGTGGCTCGCTCATCGTTCAATCCTTTTGCACGCAAGCGGCGGATTGCTCCGCCAGTGGCCGCTATGTATACGGGATCAGGCACTGCCGCCGACAATTGATTTAGCCAATCACCCGGCATGAAAAACTCAACGCGGCTTGTGCGAATCCAACTGCGCCCCCTTCGCACCAACATCAGGTAACGACTCATCCCAGGAGACGACCATGATGAACATCAGAATGACTTCGCTGCTCTTGGCGGGATTGTTGTCGGCAACGCCCCTGGCTGCGTTTGCGGCGTCCGGCGATGGCGCTGGCGCTGGCACGACCAACACGACATCGGGCGCAACCCGCAACTCAACCATGCTGCCAGACAACAAAAGGCCCAGCGCCCCTTCGGGCGACTACAGCCGCGGTCAAGGCTCCAGCTCGTCAATCGGCACCACCGGCGTCAATGGTCCGGGCAGTGGCGCGGGCGGTGGCACCGGCGCCCCCGGCGGCGGAACCGGTGGCGCCGGTGGCGGGACGGGCAGCTGGACAGGCAAAAGCAGCCAATGACAGGCAGTCGTTGGCTGCTTCTTGTCGTCTGCGGTCTACATCGGCTGGACCGCCGGCGGGTTCCATTTGCCATTCAGCGCCTCGGCTTTCGGGCCGTACAAGCGCATGGTCAGGTTGAACGGCCCCTTGGGCGCCGGCAGCCAGTTGGCCTCAAGATCCTTGCCGGGGCTTTCGTTCTGGAAATAGAGGTCCAGCGAGCCATCGGCGTTGCCCTTGAACGGCATCCAGCTACTGACCGCAAAACGATTGAGTGAATTGGCGATCTGGAAGCCTTCCGGGTCATACAGGGTGATCGACCAGAAGGCGTTCACCGGCGGCGTCTCACCCTTGTTGAAATGCAGCACGTATTTGTTTGCTCCGTCGAGCGGCTTGCCGTTGCTGTCGCCGATGTTCAACGGATAAATCGCGTCCTCGGGCAGGTTGGCACCGAGTCCCACCTGCGTAACGATGGCGCGCTTGAGGTAGTAGTTGCCATAGACGCCCATGGTGTCGGTGTTCATCGACCAGCCATTGACCTCCCGCGCCAGGGTCGGCACTTTCCAGGTCATCAGCGCCTGCGCATCCTGGGGCACCGTTTGTAGCGCGGCCTGGATTTGCGGATCCAGCGCGTCCATGTCGAACGGCTTGCCAGCTTCGATTCCAAGACGCTTGATCTGCGACAGCATGGGCTGGTCGGTGCTGTGCGGCGGGTTCACCTTCAGCAGGTCGGCAGCGTAGGTGAAGTAGTTGGCAGCCGACATGGAGTCGACCTGAATCTTCGGCGGCGTCTTCATGTCCACCGCCGGGTCGATTTTCACGGTGACGGCTTCAGGCTCCTTACCCAACCGGGACAACGGCGTCACCGTGTAGCCAGCCTGGATCTTGTGCACCGCCGCGTAATCCGCCGCACCGTCCGTCTTGGTACGGCCGATGACCCAGACAAACGGGGTTGGCGCCGGCAGGTGATTCATCCCGGCGGGCACGGTGCCGGACCACCCCGGCGGCGTCACCAGGAATTGCCCGGCCTCGGTGCCCGTGGTGCGCCAGCCCGGCGAAGCGAACACATCCGTCCACATATCGAGCATCGGCAACAGGTAGAAACGCCCTTCGGTATCCGGCGCGGCGATCACCAGCGGTTCGTTGGTCAAGTCCAGCCAGGCAATCGAATACAGTGTGTCGAAGTTAGAGCGCACCACCCCTTTGAATTCGGCAGGCGGGTACTGCGGCACACTAACAAACATGTTCATCGGGCCTTTGCCGAACTCCTTGCCCGGCTCGATGTTGGTGAATTGCTTGCGGGTAATGTCCATGCTCAACAGCGGGTAAAAATAGATGTAGGCATCCACGCCGATCGCATGAGCTTCTTCGGCGGTGATTTTCGATTGCGCGTGGCTGGCCAGCGGGAAAATGGCAGCCGCTGCGACGGTCAAAGCAACGGCTGTCAATGTTTGAGGTATCAACATGTTGGCGATCGTCCGTACGAAGGGGAGTCTGCCGGATTCGACAGAACTTACGAAACTCTAGACGATCAATTCCGCCAGGCCCGAGAGACGGACAACCGGCAGGAGGAACACTTCAGCGATCGGAACGCATCAACGCCTCGACACCGCCGGCCATCGACAACGTTGCCACACGGTTTCGCCCCGAATGCTTGGCTTGATACAACGCCGCATCCGCCCGCTCGACAAACACGTTCATGCTGTCACGCCCCGACGGCACGAACGAATAGCAACCCAGGCTGACCGTCACGTAACCGTTGGGCGAGCCGGTGTGACTGATGCTCTTGTCGATGACGCTGCGGCGGATCTGCTCGGCAATCGTCATGGCGCCGTGGATGTCGGTGTCGGGCAGCAGCACCGCAAACTCTTCACCGCCGTAACGCACCGCCAGATCGGCCTTGCGGTGGCAGCAACTCTTCAGCGCGCGTGCCACTTCGGCCAGGCAGTGATCCCCCACCACGTGGCCGTAGGTGTCGTTGTAGCGCTTGAAGTAATCGATATCGAGCATGATCAGGCTCAAGGGGCTCGCCTGCCGGGCGCCGCGCCCGAACTCGACGTCCAGCGCCCGCTCGAACAAGCGGCGGTTGGCCAGCCCGGTCAGGCTGTCGTGGGTGGCGATCAGTTCCAGCGCTTCCTGGGCCCTGCGCAAATCCGACTCGACCCGCTCGCCCACACGCACCTGATGAATGAACACCCAACCGAACAACCCCACGCCCACTAACACCAGGGCAACGATGAGACTGGAGCGAAACGCCGTGTCATACCAGCCCGCGAGAATGGAATCGGTGGACGACGCGGCGGTGACCACCAGCGGATACGCCTCCAGCTGTCGGTAACCGTACATCCGTGTCACACCATCGATGATGGACGTGAACGTCGCATTGCCGGAGGTGGCCAGTGGCAGCGACTTCTGGAAAATCTCGCTCTGGGCCAGCGACGTGCCGATCTGCGCCTCTACAAAAGGTCGACGCGCCAATAGCGTGCCATCGGTCAAGCCGAGAAACATCGAGCCGTTGTCGTCGAGGCTGAAGCTTTTGAAGAACTGGTCGAAGTACGACATCTTGATGCCGGCCAGCAATACGCCCTGGAAATGGCCGTTCCTGTCGTTGACCCGTTTGGAAATCGGAATGATCCACTCACCGTTTTCCCGACTGCGGATAGCCGGGCCGATATGCGCCACCGACGATACGTTCTGCTGGTGATACTTGAAGTACTCGCGATCCGCGACGCCGGGCCCCCGGGGCAGGTTTTCAAACGAGGTCACCACCCACTGGCCCTTCTGGTCGAACAGCAGGATGCCGTGCAGTTGATCCAGGGCCAGCACTCGCCGGGCGAAGGTCTGCTGCAAGCGCGGCAGTTGATCCGGGCCGAAACCGTCGACTTGAATCCAGTCCACCAGGCTGGTCAGCACCAGGTCGGCCTTCATGAAGGTGTCTTCGGCTTGCTGCGCCATGGCCCGCGTCAGGTTCGAAGACGCCACTTGCGCCAGGCTCAGGTCATGGCGACGGGACTGTTCCAGTTGCAGGTAGAGCAAACCGCACAGGCACAGGCACACCGTGGCAATGAACAGTACCGCGGCCTTGCGCAGCGGCAGACGTTTCAATGCGACGCCTGGGGCGTGGTCCGGGTCGTTAAAGCGTGTGGGCAAAAGTTCATCCTGTCGGGGCAAGGCATGGGCAACGACCCAAAGCCCTCAGTCTTCTTGGGGCCTAGTTTACGGGGTTATCCATGACAAATGGGCGATCACTTGCCCGGTGGTTACACTTGCCCGGTGGTGCTGCAAACATGACCCAGGGCAGCACTGCCTGCGCGCCAACGAGCTACGATTAGAATGACATCAATACAGGGAATCGACATGAGCAAGGCAGACGAGCTCGCGGCAAAATTGAAACAAACACGGCTTGCCGGCGCGGATCAGGCGATCGATACCTGGCCGGGCCAAGTCTACGAACTGTATCACCGGATAGAGGGCTGGCTGCAGCCCTTGACCGAAGTTGGCCTGGTCCTGCGGCGCAACCCCACCCATGTGATCGAGATTTGCCCGACCCGGGGCACTTACCGCTATGCCATCGACCAGCTGGTAATCTCCGGAAACGCCCACAGCCTTACCTTTGACCCGGTTGCGCGCTTCACAGCCGATGGCGAGGGACGGATCGAAATTCACTCACAAACCAACGAGTTCGCCCTGTTGCGCACCGTGGACGAACGCGGTGAAACACACTGGTGGCTACAAACGATCGAACAGGCCACAGCGCAGCTGGACGCGGTGGCGCTGACGGAAACCGATCTGCTGGCAGTGGTGCAGCAAGGATTGGCGCTTTAGGGAGTTTGCCGAACGGCCTGGTAATACCTGTAGGAGCGAGCTTGCTCGCGATGGTCGTTAACGATGACGCGTGCTTACTGACTAAACGCAGCGCTCTCGAGTCCATCGCGAGCAAGCTCGCTCCTACAGTATTAGCCCATGGGCGTCCGTTTTCAGCATTAGCCCATAGCCGCCCGTTTTCAGCATTACGCTCCATAGGCGCCCGTTTCCAGTCTTCCGTTATAGCTTGTTCTGCCCTGTCACCATCAGCGGTATCTCTGCACGACGCAAGTCCAGGGCCGGCAACTTCACAGGCTGACTCAAGCCCTGCAACACCCTGGCATCGTAATCATAAATGTCGGGCTTGAATGTCACCCGCCCGTCAACGCTCAGGTCCACGGTCCAATAGGCCAACAGCACCGGCACTTTCACCGGTAGCACGATGTTCTCGGTCCTGCCATTGGCCAACTGCTTCTGAATGCCGGCGCTGTTCCAGCGCACCGGGTCGTTGAACAACAACTCGACCAGTTGCAACGGGTTTTCCACGCGGATGCAGCCTGAACTGGTGGCCCGAACCGTTTTCGCAAACAGTTCGCGGTGCGGCGTGTCATGCAGGTAAATCGCATAGTCGTTGGGGAAGCGGATCACCACCTGCCCCAGCGAGCTGTCAGGCCCGGCATCCTGACGCAGGTGGATGCCTCGCGGGTTACTCCAGTCAACGCTCGACGGATCGAGCTCATTGCCTTCGCGATCGAACACGCGAATCCGGTTGGCCGCCAGATAACCCGGATCGTTCTGGACTTTCGGAATCACATCCTGCTTGAGGATGGTCGGCGGCACGGTCCAGGTCGGGTTGAACGTGACGTAGGTGATTTCGGCCTGGAACACCGGCGTACTGCGCACCGGTTTACCGACTTGCACCCGCGAACGCCAGATCGGCAGGCCGTCGCGGTACATCGCCACCTTGTATCCGGCGATATCAACGATCACGAACGTGCCCTGAAGCTTGTACAACAGCCAGCGGGCACGCTCCATGTTGACCCGCACCTGATCGATCCGCGCCTCGACCGGCACGTTCAGCGCCGCCAGCGTCGCCGCCCCCGCCACGCCATCGGCTCCCAGGTATTGCTCGGCCTGGTATTTCTTCACCGCGGCAACGACCTTGTCGTCGTAACCGGTTTTTTTCGACAGGTGCGGGTTCAGGTAACCGCCCGCCACCAGGCGCGCACGCAATTGGGCGACAGCCACCCCGTCCATGCCGGGCTTGAGCGATTGCCCTTCGGTGACTTTCGGCCAGCCGCCCGCATCACGGACCTGGCGCAACCGGGCCAGGCCTTCACGCAAGTTGCGGTAAATCTCTTCCTGAGGAGGCGCCTCGGCGAATGCGCGTGCCACGTCATGGGTATCGAGGGCGGCGAACAGGTTGTTCATGTCCTCGCGGGCGCCGCCGGCTGGGTCGAAGTTCCAGTGAATGTCCAGCCGCGACGGATCGACCTTGCCCCGTCGCAGTTGCAGCAGTGCGGTGATGAACGTGCGGGTGGCCGCCATGTCGAACATCGCCCGTTGCGCCGTGGAAGGCGCGGCGGCCATCAGCGATTGATGGGCCTGGGCGAGTTCGGAGATGCGGAAATCCGCCGGATTCAGGCCGTCGATCCGGGTGTCTTCGAGGCTCTTGAGTAACTGGGCCACATCACGGTCGTCCGTCCACGCCGCGCGATAGTTGCGATGCATATAGAAATCCAGCACCACCCGGCTGACATCCACACGCTGATGGCGCCTGGACGTGAGCAACGGCGGAAAGGCCGAACGCAGCGGTTCCAGCGTCGCCTGAATCGCCTGGCCGACCGCGTCGTCGGGGGCCGCGGCATCGATTGTGCTGCTCGCCGCAGATACCGGCTCAATCGGCGAAGTTTGCCCAATCGCCGCACCGCTGATCAGAAAGCCCATAAAAAATATGCGGCTTATGACGAATGACCTTGTTAACTGCACCATGGATAATCCTTAATCCCCCGTTTCAAGCGGCCAACTTTCCGCTCGCTGCTAGACTCGAAATTATCATGATGAGACCCGACTATGGCGCTAAACCGCTTTGGCCTTTTATTTGCCATTTTACTGACGTGCCTTTCAGTAACGTCAGCCTACGCCGATTCGCTTGAAAACGCGCTGGTCAAAGCAGCGCCAGGCGCCGACGCCAAAGTGATTGCCCTGGCCGTTCGCGCCACTCAATGCAGCCGCGCCCAGGGTATCGCCCCAGCCCAAAGGCTGGCAGTGATCGATTATTCCCTGCCCTCGACCGAACAACGCCTGTGGGTATTCGACCTTAAACGACGCAAGTTGCTGTTTCACGAACTGGTCGCCCATGGCCGCAACAGCGGCGAAAACATGGCCACGCTGTTCTCCAACCGCAACGAAAGCCACGCCACCAGCCTCGGCCTGTTCCGCACACAAGAGAGCTACCTCGGCCAGAACGGTTACTCGCTGCGCATGGAAGGCCTGGAGCCCGGCTTCAACGATAACGCCTATGACCGGGCCATCGTCATCCACGGCGCGCCCTATGTCAGCCCGGTGCTGGCCCGCGCCAACGGGCGGATTGGCCGCAGCCTGGGTTGCCCGGCCGTGAGACCGGCGATTGCCCATCGGCTGATCGATTCGATGAAGGACGGGCAGTTGTTGTTTTCCTACTACCCGGACCAGCGCTGGTTGAAATCGTCTTCCTACATCAACTGCGGCAGCGACACTGTGGCCTCAAGGGAAAAGTCCACTTCACGCCAGTAAGCAACGCCCCCACCTGTCAAAACTGTAATCCCCGCCTCAGCCTGCTGAAAGGCACCGCCCGCTAGCCTCGTCGACAAGTTCAACAGGCTGACGGGCGGAACACACGGCATGCACTCCCACACTTCAAGACGCACCTTCGTCAAAGGGCTGGCCATCGGCGGGCTCTTCGGCGGCCTCGGGTTATGGCGCACGCCGGTCTGGGCGCTCAACAGTCCCGGCGAACCACAGGTGTTGGCCGGTAACGATTTCGACCTGTTCATCGGCGAATCCCCGGTCAACTTCACCGGGCAGCCACGCACCGCGATGACCATCAACGGCGGCATTCCCGGCCCGCTGTTGCGCTGGCGCGAAGGCGATACGGTGACGCTGCGGGTGCGCAACAAGCTCAAGGACAGCACGTCGATTCACTGGCACGGCATCCTGCTGCCAGCCAACATGGACGGCGTGCCGGGGCTGAGCTTCAAGGGCATCGAGCCGGGCGGCCTGTACGTCTACCAGTTCATCGTGCGGCAGAACGGCACCTACTGGTATCACAGCCATTCGGGGCTTCAGGAGCAATCCGGCGTCTACGGTCCGCTGGTGATCGACGCCAAGGACCCGGAGCCATTCCAGTACGACCGCGACTACGTGGTGATGCTCAGCGACTGGACCGACGAAGACCCGGTCGGCCTGATGAAGACCCTGAAAAAACAGTCCGATTACTACAACTTCAACAAACGCACCGTGGGCGACTTCATCCACGACGTCAGCGAAAAAGGCTGGGGGCCGACCGTCGCCGATCGCAAAATGTGGGCCGGGATGAAGATGAACCCCACTGACCTGGCGGACGTCGGCGGCGCCACTTACACCTACCTGTTGAACGGCCAGGCACCGGACACGAACTGGACCGGAGTGTTCCGCCCGGGGGAAAAGCTGCGGCTGCGCTTCATCAACGGCTCGGCCATGACCTACTTCGACGTGCGCATCCCCGGCCTGAAAATGACCGTGGTCGCCGCCGATGGCCTGCACGTCAAACCGGTGAGCGTCGACGAGTTTCGCATTGCCGTGGCGGAAACCTTCGACGTCATCGTCGAACCGACCGAAGCGGCCTACACCCTGTTCGCCCAGGCGATGGATCGCACCGGCTACGCACGGGGCACCCTGGCGGTGAAGACCGGACAGGTTGCGCCGCTGCCACCACTGGACCCGCGCCCCCTGGTGACCATGGATGACATGGGCATGGGCGGCATGGACCACGGCAGCATGGCGGGCATGGATCACAGCACCATGGCCATGGGCGACATGCCCGGCATGCAGGCCCACCCTGCCTCGGAAAGCGACAACCCGCTGGTGGACATGCAAGCCATGTCCACCTCGCCGAAACTCGACGACCCCGGCATGGGCCTGCGCAACAACGGTCGTCGCGTCCTCACCTATTCCGACCTGCGCAGCACCTTCGACGACCCCGACGGCCGCGAGCCCGGCCGCACCCTGGAACTGCACCTGACCGGGCACATGGAAAAATTCGCCTGGTCGTTCAACGGCGTGAAGTTCTCCGATGCACAGCCGCTGCGCCTCAAGTACGGCGAGCGACTGCGGATCGTGCTGGTCAACGACACGATGATGATGCACCCCATCCACCTGCATGGAATGTGGAGCGACCTCGAGGACGAGAACGGCCAGTTCATGGTGCGCAAACACACCATCGACATGCCACCGGGTTCCCGGCGCAGCTATCGGGTCACTGCCGATGCGCTCGGCCGCTGGGCCTATCACTGCCATCTCCTGTACCACATGGAAATGGGCATGTTCCGTGAAGTTCGCGTGGAAGAATGAGGCGCACCCCATGATTCGATTCACCCCGTTTTTTTTCGCCCTCGCGACCTCGACGGCGATGGCCGCCAGCGATGACATGCAAGGCATGGATCACAGCCAGATGGACCACGGCCAGATGCAAGGCATGGATCACAGCCAGATGCAAAGCATGGACGAAGGCCAGATGCAGCCCGCCGCGCCCAGTGAAAGTCGCACGCCGATTCCGCGGCTGACCGATGCCGATCGCGCTGCGGTGTATGCCGATCCCGCCGGTCACCACGTACATGACAACACGCTCAATTCGTTTTTCCTCGCCGACAAACTGGAATGGCAGGACGCCGATGATGGCAGCACCCTGGCCTGGGATTTGTCCGGTTGGGTCGGCGGTGACATTGATCGCCTGTGGCTGCGCTCCGAAGGCGAACGCAGCAACGGCGTGACCGAAGACGCGGAAATCCAGGCCCTGTGGGGCCACGCCATTTCCCCCTGGTGGGACGTCGTCAGCGGCGTGCGCCAGGACTTCAAGCCCGGCGCCCCGCAAACCTGGGCCGCGCTCGGCGTGCAAGGCATGGCGCTGTACAACTTCGAAGCCGAAGCCACAGCCTTCATTGGCGAAGGCGGCCAGAGCGCCGTGCGGCTGGAGGGCGACTACGACATCCTGCTGACCAATCGGCTGATCCTGCAGCCGACCGTCGAACTCAACGCCTACGGTAAAAACGATCCGCAACGGGGCATCGGCGCGGGGCTGTCCAACACAGAAGCCGGCCTGCGCCTGCGCTACGAAATCCGCCGGGAAATCGCACCCTACCTCGGCGTCACCTGGGACCGCACCTACGGCAACACCGCCGACTTTGCCAACGACGAAGGCGAGGACCGCAGCGAAGCACGCCTGGTGCTCGGCATTCGGCTGTGGTTCTGAACAGATTCACCTCAAACCAACAACAACCGCTTCAAGCGGTAAAGGACCTTGCATGCGCCTCATCAAACCCACCACCGTCGCCATCGCGCTGATCACTGGCCTGCTCATGAGCACCCTCGCTCAAGCGCATCCCAAACTGCTCTCCTCCACTCCGGCGGAAGGCGTCGAAGGTGCGTCACCCGACAAGATCGAACTGCACTTTTCCGAAAACCTCGTCACTCAGTTTTCCGGCGCAAAACTGCTGATGACCGAAATGTCCGGCATGGCCCACGCCCCGATGCCGGTCAAGGCCAAAGTCAGCGGCGGCGGTGATCCGAAGACCATGTTCATCATGCCGACAGCACCCTTGACTGCCGGCACTTACAAGGTCGAATGGCGCGCGGTGTCGTCGGACACCCACCCGATCACCGGCAACGTCACGTTCAAAGTGAAATGATCGATGAGCGAATCGGCCAACGTCGTGCTGCGGTTTGTGTTGTATGTGGATTTGATGCTGTTGTTTGGCGTGGCGTTGTTCGGGCTTTTCAGCTTTAAAGGACAGGAACGGCTATCCGGGACGGTGCTGCCGTTTCGCCGATTGTTGACGGGAACAGCCGGGCTCGGCGCGCTGCTGTCCTTCGCTGGCATGGTACTGATGGTCCGCGCCATGAGCGGCGAATCAGACATTGCCGAGTTGCGCCCTCACATCGAGATGATGCTGCTGGAAACAGACGTCGGATTGGCCTGGGCCGTGCGGATGATTGCATTGACGGTCGCGGGATTGGCCTTGATGCTCAACCCGCGCGCACCCGGCATCAGCCTGGTGATCGCCGCCACTGCCGGCGGCATCGCCCTTGCCAGCCTGGCCTGGAGCGGGCATGGCGCCATGGACGAAGGCGGTCGCCGTTTCTGGCACTTTGCAGCGGACATCCTGCACCTGTTGGCGGCGGGCGCCTGGCTCGGGGCGTTGCTGGCGTTTGCCCTGATGGCTAAAACTCGCGCCCTGCAATCGCCAGCAAACATTCGCTTGCTGGCTCGCGCAGTCAGGCGATTTGAACTTGTTGGTGCCTTGATCGTTGTGATCATCACCGTGACGGGCGTGGTGAACTACCTGTTCATCGTAGGACCGAAACTCGATGAGGTTTTATTCGGCCACTACGGAATTTTGCTGGCGATCAAAGTGCTGCTGTTTGCCGGGATGCTGGTGCTGGCGGCATTGAACCGCTTTCATCTTGGGCCCCTGCTGGAGCGGTCGTTGCGAGAGGGCCAATATCGCGTGGCGGCCCTTGCCCTTCGGCGCAGCGTGGTAGTCGAGATGGCTGCTGCGGTATTGATTGTGGGGTTGGTGGCATGGTTGGGGACATTGAGCCCGGAAGGGGAATGAGCAATCTTCAGGGGGACGTTGATTTTTCACACCGGTGAAAGATTCACTACACTCCCCCGCTTCAACCCCACACCAGCACAAAAGCCCGATAACAATGAAAAACAGCACAAGAGCAATGATGCTCGGCGGCCTGCTCGCACTCTCCCTTGGCGCCCAGGCAGAACCTTCGCATCTGGACAGCGTCATGCAACAGGGACAACTGCGCGTTTGCACCACCGGCGACTACAAGCCCTACACCTTCAAAGCCGAGAACGGCGAGTATTCCGGCATCGACATCGCCATGGCCCGCACCCTGGCCGAAAGCCTGGGCGTCAAGGTCGAGTGGGTGCCCACCACCTGGAAAACCCTGATGCCCGACTTGCTCGCCGGCAAGTGCGACATCGCCATGGGCGGCATCTCGGTCACCCTGGAACGGCAGAAAAAAGCCTTCTTCAGCACCGCCCTGGACGTCGATGGCAAAATCCCGCTGGTGCGCTGCGAAGACCAGGCGCTGTACCAGACCGTCGACCAGATCAACCAGCCCTCGGTTCGCCTGGTCGAACCTGCCGGCGGCACCAACGAGGCGTTCGTCCACGCCTACCTGCCCCTGGCGCAATTGCAGCTTCGCGACAACATCAGCATTTTTCAGCAACTGCTGGATAAAAAAGCCGACGTGATGATCACCGATGCATCGGAGGCGCTGTATCAGCAGAAGCTCAAACCGGGTCTGTGCGCAGTCAACCCGACGCACTACATGCAATACGGCGAAAAAGCCTACCTGCTGCCCCGGGACGACATCACCTGGAAACAGTACGTCGACCAGTGGCTGCACCTGGCCAAGGCTACGGGCAACTACCAGAAGATTCTGCGGCAGTGGCTGGCCGTGCCCGGCGCGAAATAACCGATCGTTGTTTCCCGCACAAAAAAGGGCGCTCCCAGAGGAGCGCCCTTCTTCATTGCGGTTCCCGTATCAGTCGTCGTGCAGCAAACCCGAGCCGTATTCGCCGAAGCTATTGCCGAGCGCACTGCCATGGAAATTCATCTTGCCGGGGTTGCTGCTGGTCGGCCCCGGACCAAAGCCGGCTGGCTGCACGGAGTCGACCGAATAATCGCTACGGGAGCTCACGCCCGAACAGGCGCTCAACAACAAAGCACCGGCGATCAGCGAAACTTTGACGAGGTTTGCGATCATTTTTCTACTCCTGTGGATTGAGGCGCGGGGACATGACATTTGGCGGTCATCCTATGCCTCGTCTGTGCCGGGGATCATGAAATTTTGTGGGGCGACAGCGTTGGTTCAGGAAACGTGTGCACCTGGCGATATTTCACCCCCACTGCCTTGCGGATCGACATTGTCCAATGTTCGATTCACTAACAACTCCCCCACCACAGCCAGTTGCTGAATCGACAACGCCAGACTGAAGACCACTACACCCCGAACAGATTGAAAACGAGAGGTAAAGGTTCCAGCACCGTGACACCCTTCCCCCCATAGCTTAAAATCCGCGCCTTTAAGCGACCTATCAACATGCCTCGTTCGGTGCCCTGTACACAGTTGTCCGACACCTGGTTGCTGGTAGAGCCTGATGGCCCACTTTACATGAGCGGTAATGCAGTTCATGTGTTCGGTGGCCGGTTCCCTGAGGATTACCAATCGGTTGGCATATGGCATCCCCCCCTCTGCACGTGATGCCAAGTAGCAAACAACAACTCTACAAGCCTGTAAGTCCAGGCAGGACGCGTTAGCAGCATGCGTCATCGCACAATCGAATGATCAGGATGAGGCTCAAGGTGAATAATAAAACCGTCTCAGTAAGCTTGGTGGTACCCGTTTATAAAAGCGCTAGTACGCTCCCGCAATTTTACGAACGCGCGCGCGCGACTCTTGATCAGATTTGCGACGACTGGGAGATTATTCTTGTCGATGACGCGAGCCCGGACCAGACGTGGCTTGCAGCTCTGGCACTTCACGAACAAGACCGCAGAGTCAAAGTCGTTCGCTTCGCGAAGAACAAGGGGCAACAACATGCCACGCTGTGCGGCATCGGCTATGCCTGCAAACGCTTTGTCGTGACAATCGACGATGACCTTCAGTGTTTCCCCGAAGACCTCCCACTGTTTATTGATCAACTTCAAGCCGGCAAGCATGTCGTCATCGGAAAGATCCCGATGGCTGAAAAACAGCACAGCGCCTGGCGCAACATTGCTTCGCGCATCAACCAGAAACTGGTTAGCAAGGTCATGGGCAAACCGACCGGTTTCAGCCTCTCGAGCTACAGGGCCATGAGTCAACAGGTGGCAAAACAGCTCGTCAGGTATCAGGGTTCCCACCCACATATCGCCGCGATGCTTTTTAATTCGGTGCCCGTCAGCATGATGGCGAACGTGAGCATTCGCCACGCGCCGCGCGCCGATGGCGGCCCGAGCACTTACACCCTTGGCAAGATGTTCAAAACGCTTTCGTTCCTTATCGTCAATTATTCCCTGTTGCCACTTCGCTATGTGTCGATCTGGGGCTTTTTGGTCAGCGCGTCGAGCATTTTTTTCGCCATGTATGTTCTGCTGCGCACCCTCCTGACCGATCATGTAGTACCAGGCTGGGCATCGCTGGCGATCTTGCTGTCATTCCTCGCCGGTAACATCCTTCTGGCACTGGGTGTGCAAGGCGAGTACCTCGGAAGACTGGTCGAAAATGCAACCCACCTTAGTCAGTTCCCCATTATTGAAGAGCATGTGGAGTAATGATGACATCCGCTTACCGCGTCGTGGATTACTTCCCTGCTGAACACATTTTAAACGATGGGGTCTTTGCACACCTCGACGAAATCGATGCGCAAACACCTGGCGCACTGGTGTACTGTCAGAACTTGCACTATTTGCAAAAAGCCTTGGCTACACCCAACGTCGCGTGTGCCCTGTGCCCCGAAAGTTTGAAAAATGAAGAATTAGCGACTGAAAAATCAATTGTGTTCTGTGCCGACCCACGCGCTTCTTTTTTTCACCTCTACAACCGTTTGAGTGAAGAAAAAAAGTGCGCAACTGCGCAAGCACCGACCATCGGCAAAAATTGCACGCTGCACCCCAGCGCCGTTATCTCGCCACTGGCCACACTGGGTAACAATGTCGAAATTTCAGCAAATGTGGTGATCGAAGGCCCTGTCGAGATCGGGGACAATGTCTACATCGGTTCAAATGCGGTGGTAGGCGCCGAGGGCTTGATCACGCTACGCAACGACAACGGCACGCTGATGGTGGTCAAACATCAGGGCGGTGTACGCATTGAATCGGGTTGCCAGATACTTGCTGGCGCAGTAATCGCCAGGTCCTTGTTCCAGCAACCGACAACCATCAGCGAAAATTGCCAGATCGGCATCATGACCAATGTTGGTCATGGCGCCGTGATTGGCAAGAACTCGGTGATTTCCGGCAATACTGTTATTGCAGGACGCACACGCCTGGGGGCCGGTGCATGGGTTGGTGCCTCTTGCTCCATCGCACAGGGCCTTGTGATTGGCGACGCGGTACAAATAAAAATGGGCTCGGTCGTCATCGGCGACATCGCGCCAAACAGCGTCGTCTCCGGAAACTTCGCAATCAATCACAGGACCAACATGACAGCCCACCTCAGGAAACAAAAGTGATGCACTCCATCGAGCTATCACTGGGATTCAAAGGCGAACGAACCTACATACAAGGGGCCGACATGCTCAATGCCGCGATGCAGGCAATCACTCGCCACGCACCGCACGCACGCATCGAAAAGCTGGACTTCAGAATCAGTACAATGACCAGACATCTACTCACCTGTCACTGGTGGCCGAGATCAACCCCTCGATCATTGCCGGGTGAGGCTGTCGCTACCTTCACCTTTCAACTCGATGGTATTGATCATGAGGGCAAATTGATTCAAGGCGAAGGTTGCGCCGATACACGACGTGCTTACGACGAGTCACTGGTTGAAAAACAATGTGTTTTCACACCCGCCCATCGGTCAGTGAGCCTGACGACCATGCCAGATGACTTCTCTCCGATCGAAGTACTGGTATCCATGAACAAGGCACTGCATCTCAAGGAGTTGAGCATACCCAGTGGCAGCCAGTGGGTTTTCTGTCGCTGGGAAAGCCCGAAGTGGCCGCCGTGCTTTGGCTTGAGCGGGGTAGAGCTGACACTTGAGCAGACGCTGGGCACCCGATTGACCCGTAGTCGCATCCAGCTCAATGCAGATCATATCGGCATGCTCTATTTCAGTGCCCTCAAAGTCGAGTAGCCTACCGCCAGCATACGAACCTTGCAGTAAGGCGAGGTACCAATTCAGCGAGGCTTATGGCTCGACGGCCAACACTACACACCTCTCTCGACAGATGCTAATGTCCTGCATCTTTTTGAAGCAGGCAACAGAGCAGGCCCCCTTTGTTGCATGGAGTGTGGCAACATGACCACCGTTCAGCTCAGTGGCCTGCAGACAACCTCGTCAACTGCCAGCAATGCCACTAAGCTCCTCCCGCAGTACAAACGTACCGGCCGGGGTAACTTCAACACCTACACGATGAAACACTAACCATGCCCCAGACAAAAGAACAACTTATCAACATTATTTCCCAGGCTGATGTTGTAGCAGATGCCTCAACGCTGCGCGACAACATCAACCTGAGCGACCAGGGCATTGACTCTCTCGGCATGTTCAACATCATTCTGTCTATCCAGGATCACTACGCCATCGAGATCCCTGACGAGGATATTGAAGACCTTAAATCCATCAATGACCTGGCCGACTACATAAAATCAAAACTGCAATAACCGACATCCCTTGTCATGTAAGGGAGGGAGGCAGACAGTATGTTCACTCTCCCTCATGCTGTTCTCGACCGTGACAGGGCTCGCCAACCTATTATCGACACAACGTTAGCGTCACCCTCCTACGTTGAGCACCCAGCATGCCTTTAATGCTTTTGAAGTTGTTGATCGTAATTTTTATCTATGCATTTCTCATACACACATTTGACCTTAAGCTAACGGCATTAATCAGCGACATTACAGCATGGCACTACCTTGCGCTGGCTGCTGTTATCCCAATCACTTTGAGTTCTTTTTTTTCTGCCAACCGCTGGCAAGTGTTCCTGCGGCTCAATTCGATTGACGAAGCGTTAACAAACCTCTGGAAAATAAATCTGGTATCTCAATTTCAAGGTTTGATTTTACCCTCAACACAGGGAGCGGATGCCTTTCGTATGCTTCACATCGAACGACGCCACCCGAAAAAGCGGGGTACCGCAGGCAGTACGGTAATTATTGAGCGCATGATTGGACTATTGGTGTTATGTACCTTTACCCTTTTTGCCCTGCCCTTCTTACCTGCATCAGACAACTACACGCTGCTCATCATGACCGTCGGAGTCGTCAGCAGCATAGCAGTAGTGACCCAGATTATATTGACCAGCAAAAAAATTCATGCACTTTAT
The DNA here is from genome assembly GCF_056711565.1 of Pseudomonas sp. WT-JTC. Classification (NCBI taxonomy): domain Bacteria; kingdom Pseudomonadati; phylum Pseudomonadota; class Gammaproteobacteria; order Pseudomonadales; family Pseudomonadaceae; genus Pseudomonas; species Pseudomonas sp. WT-JTC. The sequence goes on along the minus strand of NZ_CM160042.1, from coordinate 2,117,146 downwards.
AGCCGCCGCACCGTCAAAAACCCGTTACTTACTCTATTGCTGGTGTATATTCAAAAGCTTCATGCCAGCACGATAAACTTCCCCTACCGGCAGGCGCTCACGTCATCCCTGCTTTTTATCTGCTGTTATCAAATATCTCTGATATCGGTAGTTTATCTGGTATTTCGTGCCTATGGCTATGACATCCCCTTCATTCAGCACTTTGCTCTCTATCCAGTCATCGCCATCCTGACCATGGTTCCAATAACAGTGGGCGGGCTTGGGGTACGCGAAGGTTTTTTTGTTTATTTTTATGGCCTACTGGACGTACCAGCCAATATAGCCGTGGGCGCCTCCCTGGCAAACTACATTCTAATGGCGCTGATCCCTGCCACTTGCGGTGGCTTTATTTATTTGTGGGATACTATTCGGGAAAATCGCCAGAAGGACAAAAACTAAAACAGAGAGCCACATTGATGCCCCCAGATCGCACCCCGTTCCCCAAGTCCGCCTTTGAGGCGCTTGCCCTGGCAGAGGCACGCAGCTTTGTGCTGGAAGGGATTCACCAGGAGTATCCCGAAACGATACTCTCCGGCACCGAGTCTTTCGATAAAGGCCTGATGCACGTACGTCGACACGTGCCCAGCGCAAGCTTAGAAAAGCTGGAGGCGCGTGCCATGAACGATGCCGAGCGATTTGATGGAATTGGCGCTTTTGATGTCATCGAACATATCGATGAAGATGAACAGGTGCTGGCGAATCTTTCCCGCGCACCGCATAAGGATGGCCAGCTATTGCAGACCGCCCCCCCAGCATCGCTGGCTGTGGCTGGCACGACAGCGCCCCGGTCAAAAAAATGCGGAAGTAAACAGCGAGCTCGATATTTCTGACCGGACCAATCGACTCCTTGAGTTCGTTATGAAGATAGAGTTTGGCCTTTTGAAGGCAGGTATCACCTTTCCCCTCGGCGGCTCACTCTTGCTGTTAGCCAAAAAACGATAATCTGGAGACCTACAGTGAGCGACTTTAAAATTCCCTTCAATCGCCCTTACATGACGGGAAAGGAACTTTACTATATTGCAGAAGCGAAGTTCCTTAATAAGCTTGCTGGTGACGGCCCCTTCACTCGACGCTGCCATCAGTGGCTTGAACAGCACACCAACAGCGAAAAGGCATTGTTGACGCACTCTTGCACTGCTGCTCTGGAGATGTCAGCCCTATTGCTGAATATTGAACCTGGGGATGAGATCATCATGCCCTCCTATACCTTCGTCTCCACTGCTAACGCTTTTGTATTGCGCGGTGGAATACCGGTGTTTGTCGATATCAGAAACGACACACTGAATCTGGACGAGCGCTTGATTGAGGCTGCGATTACACCTCGCACCAAGGCAATCGTTCCGGTTCACTACGCTGGCGTCGCATGCGAAATGGACACGATTATGGAGATCGCCCGCCGGCACGGTCTCCACGTGGTTGAGGACGCTGCGCAGGGAGTCATGGCCTCCTATAAAGGAAGAGCCTTGGGCAGTATTGGTGATCTGGGCGCATATAGCTTCCACGAAACCAAGAACGTGATATCCGGCGAAGGGGGCGCGCTATTGGTTAACGACCCGGCACTGTCATTACGCGCCGAGGTTATTCGAGAGAAAGGTACCGACCGAAGCCGTTTCTTCAGAGGTGAAGTGGACAAGTACACCTGGCAGGAAGTCGGTTCTTCCTACCTGCCAGGTGAATTGACCGCCGCTTTTCTTTGGGCGCAGCTGGAAGAGGCACAGTCAATTACACAAAATCGCCTGGATAGCTGGAACCACTATCACCAAGTGCTCGAAGGGCTTGAATTGACAGGTGCAGTACGCCGCCCGATCATTCCGGCAGATTGCACACACAATGCACACATGTACTATGTCTTGCTTGCTCCCGGCATCGATCGCCAACGCACGCTAGAGAAGCTTAAACACGACAATATCCACCCGGTGTTCCATTACGTTCCGCTGCATTCCTCACCGGCAGGACTGCGCTACGGCCGAAAACATGGCGCGATGACAAATACAGACACCCTGTCGGAGCGCTTGATTCGCTTGCCACTGTGGGTGGGGCTGACAAAGGAGCAACAGGCAGGTATCGTCGACTCGCTACAGCGCGCCATTTCCTGAAGGGAACACGCAGCGTGCAATTGCTGATCTGCACACTGCGTAGCTGCACCCATGACATTGGATGCACGGTACATCGTTACCAGTAGCTAAATGCACTAACCGCTCAGCACACCAATGACCTGACCGCTACTTCTGGCGAGTACTAAAAATGAGGGATTACCGGCTGAACTGGCGCAACGAAGTGATTTTATAAAACGCCTCTTCCATCGCCGGATCGCCCAATGCAAACCAGTTTTGCAGCAGATGAAGCACCACCCGATCCATTTCAGCCAGAAAACGCTCATGCCGGGTTTGCTCACACTTGCAGGCATATTCGAAGTCGGAAAATCTCATCTCGCTCATGCGGGGCTCGCTTCAGGCAGTCAGAGCGCATTTCAGCACATCCAAGGACTTACTCGGGGTTTCCAGAGAGCTTTCAGGTTCGATGGATGCAATGTAGGTCCAACGCCGGGATTGGGCTATCATTGGCACCGATTAATAAACCTTTACTGACGAAGATGGAATAATCGATTTTTAAATCGACCGGGTGTTGAAGAATGAGAGATGTTTTAACAAATAAAATTCCAATAATTGTTCTGGCATTGTTCTTTGCTGTATTACTCAGCGGGGTATTTCTTCCGGTTTACTCCGATGAAGTCATGACAAAATTCAGGGTTGCGCGGCTCTTTCTGGAGGGCGGGAATGCAGTTACTCTTTATCCACAATGCACAACAACTGTAGGGCGGACAGTTTCATGGATATTCTATCCGGCCGGCATATTACTGTCGGCGATCTATGCCCACCTGGGTCCTTTTGGCTTGAGAGTGAGCGGTATTACTTTATCGCTGATCTGGTTTGCCTTGCTCGCTTATTGGTGCTTGACGCAGGCGCGTGATGCTGGAGGGGCTCTTCAGCGTTTCGCTGGATTGGTCGCGGTGGCTTCACTGGGTGTCCTACCCTATCTGTGGGTCTTGTCGCGTCCTGAACAATTTCTGATGCTGCCGATCCTGGTGTTTTGTTTGTTGGCACTCTTCTTCAAGGAGCGGAAGTCTGCGCGCGCGCAGGTGGCGATGACTGCCGGACTTGCATTGTTGCTGACGTTATTTTTCTATTCGCACCCCAAGAGCATGTTCTATGCGCCATTCGCGCTAGCGGCCGTGTGGTTGGCGACGGCAAACTACCACAAAGCGATTCGCTATGGTTTGTGGCTGTTCGTCGTAGTTCTGTGCGTTCAGAACTTTCACTATTTCAATGCGCTGGCGGGCTGTCAGGATGCGCCGTACATTCAAAAAATGCTGGCGGCCAACACATTGTTACCGGGTATGTTGTTCTCTGCACCAGTTGAGTTTGTCAGCGCCGCATACAACAATTTAATAAGCTTTCCTGACCGGTTGCTGATACATCTGACCTTTAATGCCACTTTTCAATCAGGCTGGTTGCCTCCTATCGTTGACAGCTTTGAATCGTTGCCGTACCTCAATCTTGCCATTTATTATTCCCTGTACGCGTTTATTATCGGAATCCACGTTGTAAGCATCCTGGTATTTCTGTTGCAAGTGGTTCGCCGCCAAGTAACTGCGCCTGTCGTGCTGGCGCTGTTGTTGGTCGGCGCGGATTTAATCAATGCGTTTTTTTACAACATCCAGAATTTTTATGCAGGCATTCAATTCATGCCTGTGTCGATCATCATCACCGCCCTTTTGATGCATTCCCGGCGCGCAGTGAAGCCGAGTAACCCCCTCACGTTAACAGCCTATTCACTGTTGTTGCTGCTATCCATGGCGTCGATGGTGACACTGTTAACCCTCGTGACCCCTGGCATTACACGCAACTCCTCCTTCGCTCAATCGAGTTTGCCAGGGCAGCCGCTTTCGATTCCGGTGCTGGGGACTCAGCTTCATTTGGATTCAATCAGTAAGCTGGGGACGTCATGTGGCATCCCTGCAGAGTCGGCAGAAAATGTCGTAGTGGACCACATGACATATTTTGCCTTTTTGCGCGACAAGAAACCTATCCACGTGCTCTACGTGTCTGAGATTGGCTACGGTGGCGACTTGAGTAACGGCAGGCTGCTGCCATTTCTCAAAGGACTGAATAGCCCAGGCCTGGTCACGCGCTGCGAATGGGTGCCGTATGATTTCCGGCAGGCGCAGCAGAAGGACGATATGGGCTACTGCTGTGTCAATTTCAGTAAAATCTGACTGGCGTTACCGGCTTTATTGCTCTCGGCACCCCGGAAACGGGAGGCCGAGGGGTTTCGACGCATCAGGTAATCGCGCGCCCAAGCATGCCGGTGCATATGGACGCTCCCTGCCGGTCAACGCCTCAATTGCGGCTGATCTCGTCGGCCCGGTGCCATGCCTTGATCCGCGACTCATCTCCTCGACTTCTTTTTCCAGCACCTGAAAGTGCTCGATCAATCGCTCTATAAGCTGCCGGAACGAGACCGGTAGCTCATAAGCCGCACCTTCGATTACGACTCGGGGGTCGCGTAGCAATGCGGGTGACTCCTTGCGGCACAATCGATCCAAACTCGGCAAGCAGCCAACTGAGTTTCGCGCCGCCCGAGCCAGACTTGGGCCGTGGTCTTGCGATCGTAAGCCTGGCTTTCCTGATAAACTGTCACACCCTTTGCCTGATGCGGATCTGTGCGGTGTACGCTGCAGAGCCATTCTTGCGCTTGCGAACGGTGATTGATCCCTTGGATTTTGCTGCACGAGTGGTTTGCGTTGCTACATTGCAGCAAGGCTCTCTCAACATTAAGCAAAAACCGTAGTAAGTCGTAGCAAATGAGAAGTAGCTAAATGCCGATGAAACCCACAGAAAACCTAGCCTATCCAACAAATTCGGTATCCAGGAGGTTTTCTGTTGCGCCCATGATGGATTGGACCGACCGCCACTGCCGCTATTTCCTGCGTCTGCTGTCGAAGAACGCCCTGCTCTATACCGAAATGGTCACCACCGGTGCCCTGCTCAATGGCGATCACGAGCGTTTTCTGCGGCACAACGAGGCCGAGCACCCGCTGGCGTTGCAGCTTGGCGGTAGCGTGCCGCTGGACCTGGCCGCGTGTGCGCGCATGGCGCAGGAGCATGGTTACGACGAGGTGAACCTGAATGTCGGCTGCCCGAGCGATCGGGTGCAGAACAATATGATCGGCGCGTGCCTGATGGGACATCCGCAGTTGGTGGCCGATTGTGTGAAGGCGATGCGTGATGCGGTGTCGATTCCGGTGACGGTCAAGCACCGTATCGGGATCAACGGGCGGGACAGCTACGAGGAGCTGTGTGATTTCGTCGGCACGGTGCGGGATGCCGGGTGCACCAGTTTTACCGTGCACGCGCGGATTGCGATCCTGGAGGGGTTGTCACCCAAGGAAAACCGCGACATTCCACCCCTGCGTTATGACGTGGCGGCGCGATTGAAGGCAGACTTTCCGGAGCTGGAGATCATTCTCAACGGCGGGATCAAGACGCTGGAAGCCTGCCACGAACATTTGCAGACCTTCGATGGCGTGATGCTGGGCCGCGAGGCGTATCACAACCCTTATGTGATGGCCGAGGTGGATCAACAGCTGTTTGGCAGCACGGCGCCGGTGATCAGCCGCGCCGAGGCGTTGGCGCAGTTGCGGCCTTATATTGCAGCGCATATCGATGCCGGTGGTTCGATGCACCACATCACCCGACATGTGTTGGGGCTGGGCACCGGGTTCCCGGGGGCGCGCAAGTTCCGGCAGTTGTTGTCGGTGGATATCCACAAGGCCAAAGAGCCTTTGGCCTTGCTGGATCAGGCGGCGGGGCTGCTTGAGGGGTGTTAACGGTTAACCGCGCCCCCTGCGGACCAGGCTGCATGTCCTGCAAGCCTGGTGCAATTGTCAGAGCGCTGCAGCCCCGCTCCAGTCAACCCAACCGAATACCCACGTTGCCAGAATCAGCAAACCGAATCCGATCCGGTACCAGGCGAATACGGCGTAACTGTGGCTGGCGATGAACTTGAGCAAACCGCGTACGGCGATCATGGCGAAAAAGAACGCCGCGACGAAACCCAGCGCAAACACTGGCAGGTCGCCAGCCTGAAACAGGTCCCGATACTTATAGCCTGAATACACTGCGGCACCGACCATGGTCGGCATCGCCAGAAAGAACGAAAACTCCGTGGCAGCCTTACGTGACAGACCAAACAGCAACCCACCGATAATCGTCGATCCAGAACGCGAAGTGCCCGGAATCATCGCCAGGCATTGTGCGAAACCGACCTTGAGGGCGTCAGTCCAGCGCATATCGTCAACATGGTCGACATACACCACATGTTCCCGCTGCTCGGCCCACAACATGATGATGCCACCCACCACTAATGCCACAGCTACAGTGATCGGATTAAACAGATACTCATGGATCTTATCGGCAAACAACACCCCCAGGACCACTGCCGGGAGAAAACCGATTAATAGATTCAAGGTGAAACGCTGTGCATTGCGCTGGGTCGGCAAGCCGGTAACGATCTCGAGAATCTTGCGGCGGAACTCCCAGACAACCGCGAGGATCGCGCCCAATTGAATGATGATGTTAAAGGCCATGGCTCGCTCACCGCCGAAGCCGAGCAAGTCCGCGACAATAATCTGGTGCCCTGTACTGGATATAGGCAAAAACTCCGTCAGACCTTCGACCACCCCTAAAATCAACACCGTTATGGTTGTCCAAAGATCCATCAATCCCCCCTCATCGACAAATACCAATGCGGCGCCTTCGCTCTAATTCAACGCCAACACGAAAGTAAAGCGCATTAGGCCGACTAATAAAACTCTATGTTATGAAACGTCCATGACCGACACCACCAACAGGAGCGTTATATAACAGTTAATATTGGATGGTACCGAGTCAAGCAAGAGCAATACCCCGCACTTAAGACAACAAATCCTTGCAGCCTCATGGCACCCAATCAAAAAAACTCAAGTAACGGGAACTTTAGCGACATGCACGGTCGTATTGGTGCGAAAATGCGGGGGCCGGGACAAAAGATGGCACATCGCTATACCATGTCAAATCACGAGATTGCCATCGATGATTAGGCATCTCGAACCACAGGCGGGCAACCGATCACGCCAGAATCACCGGCAATGTTAAAAAAACGAGACGACCGTCTGAAAAAACAGTGAAATGTTACCAATTGTCAGTCACAAACGAGAATTGGTGCTTTAACATTCAAATGCCAGCACCCATCCGAGTCAAAGCATGATGCTTACAGGGAAAATAACGACTACAGGCCACAGTGACGTGAAGGAGGAGACAGGTATTCTCACCATTGGACGAACCCATACGCTAGCTGAGGGCTTCAGGGAATTAGTCGAAAGTCACGTAGGCAAGGATATTGCCGTTGATACAATGTGCTTTAGCAACCCACTCAAAAGAAACAAGAGTCCTGATTCGTACCGGGCAATTTTTATCGTTATCGACAGCCCACAAGCGTTTGTTGAAAGCCTCACCCTGGTAGAAAATATTCGCGCCGAAAATCTGGCGTCAATAATTTCCATAGCCATCACCGGCAGAGGCACCTACAACAAGATGAAATATTATCTTGCCGGGGCCGACTACTGTATTAATTGCGACACTTCTGCAGACGAAAATACTGACGCGCTGTCCGAATTTTTTAACAGTCCAGAATGGCAAAAAAAGCATAATCTGCTTTTGGACCCCACTCGCATGTGCCTTATTGGCGACTATAAAAAACTGGATGTATCGTTTGCAGAAATGAAAATCCTTGAGGCTTTCTCTCAGACAAAAAACCAGATATTGAGCCATGATGAAATCGCCAGAATCATGGGGCTGAATATAAATTTTTATGACCCAAGAGCCTTGGAAAAGTCGATCAGTCGCCTTCGAGGCAAAATAAAAGGCATGTATGGCACCAACGCCATTCAAAGCATCCGCGGGCATGGATATCGTTTAATCAGGGGTCTGATCTCGACAACCTGATTTTTAATGTAGAAGGGAGTTTCTGTATTATGAGCGCAACAGGGAGCGTGCCAATCTATGATCACGCAGAGCATTACCTGTCTCGACAATTGATCCTCACTCGGGATGACTGCCCGTTTGGCAGCGAGATCAGAATACATTTTGACGACTCTGTTTCCGCGACTTGCGCGCCTGAGCCGTATCAGATGAGTGGGATCTACAGTGAAGTACTGATGCAAACCAGGCTGATTGCCTTTTCGCTGAAAGACCGCAACACGGCTAACGGAAATAAATACCTGAGCCGTAGATTTGTTTGCGTAGGACAGTCGGATCTCGCCAACTCCGCACTCACGGAAGAGTTGATACAGACCGGCGCCGCTCTGCGCGAATTCGGCCAGACGCTGGTTATCGCACTCAATGAACTCCCCCTCTCGGCAATCAGTTTTGCTGAAAAAAAGAAAATCCTTCACAACATATATCTGTTGAAAGATCACGGCATAGAAATCGCGTTCGACGACTACAAAATCGACGATGAAAGTATCGAAATCTTTACAACCCTGAATTTATTCGACTATATAAAGATCCCGATTTCCTCTCTAGACTTGAGCCTCAAGCTCAGTGGCAACCCAGAGTTATTCAATCGCCTGCACGAACGCATGACCATGCTCACTCACAACACAAAAGTCTCCTTTATAGCGGACAGAGTCGAGCATGCTGCCAGCCATATACTGGCTCGCGCGTTGCCCTTTGATTACTTCCAGGGGAGTCATTACTCCCCTGCCGACAACCTTTGAACCAACACCCAGACGTGCACCTAAGGAGAGAGCCATGGATAGCAGCACAAACCTCCCCAGAAAATACTTTGTTGTGGTTACCCACAACCCCGCACTACAACTAGAGCTTGAGGCATTACTGTCCAGCAAGCGATACAACAGCTACGGCACGTCACAGGCAAAGATGTTTTTTGAAGGTGTTGCTCCACCCACTTCCGCCCCCAAGCTTATGGAACTCATTTCCCCGCAAGTGGCCAGAATGGTTCCTCCGGTTATCAAGCATGATACTCAGCGCGTACTTTCGACGTTCAAGTCCGAATGGCAAGCCGCTCAATCCGTAACGAAATTTACTCACTTCACATCAACCGCAGTCAACTCCAGAGATGACACCAGGGAATGCGTCTCCCAACCGGCCAAACCGCACGTTCCGGTGGCGGAAACCTGGCGACTGAGCGATGTCAGCGGCGCGTTGATCAAAGATGACGTGGAAATTGTCTTGACCGGCCTTGAGGCCACGCTGCTTAAAAAGATGCTGCACCATGATGATCGCGTGGTCAGCAAGGAGGACCTTATCCGTAGCATCGGCAGAGAACCTGAGCAATATCGGGGTCTGGAAATGTGCCTGAGCCGATTACAGGAAAAGTTTAAAAACGCCAGCAACGGCGAACGCCTTTTTCGTGCAGTCAGGAATCGCGGGTACTGCCTGATACAAAAAATCGTACGCGTAAAAATCTAGCCTGAACAATTAAAATGGTTCGCTCCGGCAGTGCAATACAACAACAATAAAGCACGCCATTTTATCCCCTCCATGCCCCCTCAGCACCCACCTGTAAATCCGCGTTATAAAAGCTGAATCCAGACTATTTCTAACGCCCTTCTCGCCCAGACATATCAACCAGATACAGAAACCACTCGTTAAAAGTCGTCAGACAGTGCTCGCCCCAATAAATTAATCTACCCACTGATGACTGCGCCGCTATTTTGGCGCTTCGATCGTCAATGCACCGCCATCTAATATGAACAATAACTCTTACTGCATTGATTTTGGCTCTTGTCTGTCGAAACACGAATGGACGTATTTTGGGGATACCGTATGGTTAACAATCTTCGTATCAATCGAAATACCACCCTCAAAGGACTGACCTTCTGGGGACAGTGGGCACTGGGTCAGGGCTTTGTAGTCGCCCTGTTACTTCTATTGGTTTATTACCAGAATGGAACGGTAGAGTTCTATTATCGAGTATGCGCAACGCTTACTGTGCTTGCATCGGTTCCGGCCTATACATGGTGCGGCGTCTATGCAAAGAAGGACAATTACCTGGAGGGGTTGATAAGACTACTGATGGGTTGGTCAATGACACTGGCAGCGTTAGCTATTGTCGCCTTTCTCTGCAAGGCCAATGAACTGTTTTCTCGTCAAATCATTCTGATATGGGCGGTCTGCTGCTACATCGGACAGGCGCTGTTGTACGTCCCGCTGCATGGTTTTTCAAAGTACTACCAACGGGCGCGTCAAATTGAGCGTAGAACGCTGATTGTGGGTACTGGCGAGCTCGCGCTGGGATTGGCCAACAAGCTTCGTGCCCTCGAGCACTTCCCATTGGTCGGCCTGGTAAGCTCCGACACCACGCCTTTGCCGGAGACAGGCGCATTACCTGTCGTAGGCCCGCAAGACGAACTGCTCGAACTGATCAAGACGCATGACATCCGACGCCTGTACATCACGCTCCCCCTGAGCGAAGCGGCACAAATCGAAGAAATGTATGTCGATTTGCTGGATGCCAACGTCGATGTTGTCTGGGTCCCGGACTTGAACAGCCTGACGCTGCTCAATCACTCGGTCAGTGACGTGGATGGCATGCCGGCAATCCACTTGATTGAATGCCCACTGACCAGCCAACCCACTGCCGCGTTGAGCAAAAGCCTGCTCGATAAAAGCGTGGCGCTGATGGCCATTATCGCTCTAAGCCCGTTACTGTTGATCATTGGCCTGGCCGTCAAATTCACCTCCCATGGTCCGGTATTTTTCAAACAGGACCGCCACGGATGGAACGGGAAGGTCATCAAAGTCTGGAAGTTTCGCTCCATGCGTGTGCATGACGATCACGAGGTGAAGCAAGCCAGTCGTAACGACTCGCGGATCACCCCGATCGGGCGCTTTATCCGTCGCACTTCCATCGATGAGTTGCCGCAGCTGTTCAATGTCTTGCAAGGTCATATGGCGCTGGTCGGACCACGTCCTCATGCCGTTGCGCACAATAACTACTACTCCGGCAAGATTCTCGCCTACATGGCTCGCCACCGGATCAAACCGGGGATCACCGGGCTGGCTCAAATCAACGGGTGCCGCGGCGAGACCGACACCATCGACAAGATGCAGAAGCGCGTCGAGATCGACCTCAAGTACATCAATAACTGGTCGTTGTGGCTGGATGTGAAAATCCTGGTGAAGACGCCGTTCACCTTGCTGTCAAAAGACATTTATTGAGGGTGCGCCTGCAGGTTAACCAGGGGGGCGCAAACCATTTAGCCAGTGCGTTTGCGCCGTCACTTGAGGCAGGGCCTTCTCCAGCCATACCTGCAACTGCACCAACACCGGCAGGTTGTTCTGCTGCCGGCTCTCTTGGCGATGTTCATCGCCAACTTCTTTTAAGTCTCCGCTCGATACCGTACAGATTTTTGACCAGATTCAGGGCGATACCGGCACGCCCGGGCTTACCTTCAGGCAGGCGCAACAGCAGCAGTTGTCCGCTAAAAAAGTGGGGCCGGGGTAATCGCGTGGCGACAAACACTGCATTCGCCAACAGGAGCATCAGCCATGCCGCAAAGCTGCGGCCCTGGCTGAGACCGCTGCTTTCCTGGCGCTGTGAATAAAGCTCAATGCCTACTGGGGAGGGAGGAGTGAAGACGGGGGCAACTGACCTTGTTGCCAGAACGCTATCTGCTTGTTGATTGGCTGGCCGGGAGCAATGCTCCGAGTCAATGCTTACTGATACCAACCAGGGGCATGCTGATTTTCTGCTCACGTTGAAGCAATGTCATCAGGAGCAACACTCGCTGCTCGCCCTCCATCGCCAGGAAGATCGCTTCCACATCGACAAAAGGCCCCTCGTTAATACGCACCCGCTCTCCACAAGCAAACCGGGCCTCCACAGAGGCTCCGCTATCGTGCTCATGAAGTTGTGCGATCAAGTCATCACCTACGGGTAGCGGCTTGCCTCCAAAACTGACAATTCGCAATACACCGCGGGTAGAACGCAAAGGCGCCCAGCTCTCACCTGCGCCGAGCTGGATAAACAGATAACCCGGAAACAGCGATTCGCGAACAACCCTCCTGCGCCCCTGCAAATCACGCTCGCGCCGATGCGTAGGGCGAAAACAGGTATATCCCTGGTTTACCAGATTGATCTCTGCACGCTCGTCCTGGCTCGCCTTGCATTGCACCAGATACCATGCGCTAGAGGTGAGACCCTCAGGCAAGGTCATTTGAACAGCCGAAGCACTATGGATGGACACAATCAGCCCCTTCTGCACCTATGTGGTCAAGTCGCTCCGTGGTTTTCTCATCGATCTTGCGACGGGTTTCTCCCAAGGATGGAAATGCACCTGAAAAACGGAGTTGGCCGATCATCGAAACTTAACCCCTCAAAAACATGCGAAGCTTATTAGCAATACACGAACGCCAGAGAATCCTTCGCCCAAGGCAAAAACCCCGAACATCTTCAGCATCAAACTACCTATCAAGAAATTTAACACACTCCAATACGGGACAACACAAAAAAGCCAAAAACGTTATAAATCGTCAGGTCAGAACCAATAATGTTATTTAACTGTTATTTAATATCTGACTTTATATATGGAATTTTTTTCGCCATATGCATTCAATATTTGCGTGGCATTTAATGGTTGATGTTGTCGTGGGTTGCCAGTTATGATTTTTAGCACAGAAACTGTCAAGCACGCTCCAAGTCAGGATTCCAGCAGGCCAGAGTCTTAGCAGTCAAAAGCTTCATTCAGCACGGTAACTCCTCACGGAAAGAGGCACACACCCAATCGCTGCAAGCTGTCACAAAAGTGCCATTGAAGAAAAGCATAGTTTCAGTCTTTCCAATTGCACGATCACCGCAAGTGTGAAATTTCCAGGGAGGTTGCCTTGTTTAACAAGATTCTAATCGTTTGCATTGGCAACATTTGCCGAAGCCCCACTGCCGAACATTTGTTACGAGCAGCACTGGGGCAGTCCGATATCGAAGTTAGCTCCGCAGGTCTTGGCGCACTACAAGATCACCCGATCGAACCCACCGCCCGGATCGTACTGGAAGAGCATGGCCATCTGCCAGAAGAGCACAAAGCCAATCAACTGACCCACGCAGCCATCAGCGAATCGGACCTGATCCTGGTGATGGAGCAGTCGCACATAGACCGTGTTCTCAAGATCGCGCCTGAAGCGCGAGGCAAGGTCCTCTTGCTGGGCAAATGGCAGGACAACCGCGAAATCAGCGACCCCTACCGTCAGGGCAAACCCGCTTTTGTGCATGCATACGCGTTGATTGAAGAAGCAGTAACCGCCTGGGCAAGGCGTCTCGCACGCTAAACCATTCCTCGAATACCTGTTAAAAAAGAACCCACTTATGCAGCAAACTCCAGCATTAACCTCACATGACGATGATGAAATCGACTTGATGGGCCTACTCGGGACACTGGTCGATCATAAATGGTTGATTGCCGGGATCACTGCTGTCTCCATGGCTGTTGGCACGGCCTATGCGGTCCTGGCCACTCCTGTATACCAGGCAACTGCCTTGATACAGGTAGAGGCAAAAAAGAATGACATGCTCGGCTTCTCCGATATCAACAGCATGTTGGGTAAAGAGTCACCTTCAACCACCGAAATCGAATTAATCAAATCGCGTGCCATCATCGGCAAGGTTGTCGAGAATCTATCGCTCGATATCACTGTCGAGCCGAACCGTTTTCCGGTGATTGGCGAATTTATTGCTCGTCGGTTCAAACCAGACGCAGTTAATACGGTTGCGACGCCATGGTTTGGCATGAATAGCTTTGCCTGGGGTGGTGAAACCCTGAAAATATTCCAGCTTGAGCTCCCACAAGAGCTTCTGGGTGAAGAACTAACTTTCGTCAGTGGCGAAAGTGGCCGCTTCACTTTGCTGGATGAAGACAACAATGTCCTGGTCGAAGGCCAAGTGGGGCAACCCTATGACAAAGACGGCATTAAACTGCAGGTCGAAGTGTTGCAGGCGAATCCTGGTACTACGTTCAATATCGTGCGTGACCCACGCCTGACCAGTATTTTGAAGTACCAAAAGGTACTTGATGTATCAGAGCGCGGTAAAGAATCCGGCATGATCGGAATGGCTCTTGAAAGCGAGGAACCGGCTGAAGCCATTCAAATCCTCAATGAAATCGCCAAGCTCTATGTACGACAAAATGTCGAGCGGACATCGGCCGAAGCCGCTCAAAGCCTCGAGTTTCTAAACGATCAATTGCCTCAGGTCCGTAAAGATCTGGAAAAAGCCGAAAACGCCCTGAACAAGTATCAAATTCGTAGTAAATCCATCGATATCAGCCTGGAAGCCAAGGCCATTCTCGATCAAATCGTGGCGCTGGATACCAGCATCTCCGAATTGAAATTGCAGCAAGCGGAAATGGATCGCAAGTTCACCCGTCAGCATCCCGCCTATCGGGCCTTGCTCAGTCAATTGGGCGAGCTGACAGCCAAGCAGGATGGCTTGGCCAAAAAAGTCGAGGGCCTGCCTTCAACACAGCAAGAACTGCTTAGCCTCACCCGCGATGTAAAAGTCAGCACCGAAATCTATACCCAGCTCCTGAATAAATCCCAGGAGCTGGATGTGATGCGTGCCGGCACCGTGGGCAACGTGCGCTTGATCGATACCGCCGATGTGGATCTACGCAAGCCCGTTAAACCCAAGAAGGCCCTGATCGTACTCATTGCCACCCTGTTCGGGGCTTTCCTGGCGATTGCATTGGTGCTTTTTCGCAAAGCCCTTAACCGAGGCGTGGAAAATCCGGATCAAATTGAACAGCTGGGATTGCCGGTTTACGCATCCATTCCTTTCAGCGCACTGCAAAAAACTGAAGAAAGCAAAATCCTCCGAAGTGGCCGAGGTCGCGCTAACAACGCTGCCCCCATACTGGCCAGCAGCCACCCAACTGACCTGGCGATAGAAGGATTGCGCAGCCTGCGCACCAGTCTGCACTTCGCCATGCTCGAAGCCAGCAATAATCGCCTGATGATCTCCGGCCCGAGCCCCAAGGTAGGTAAAACGTTCGTTTCCGCCAACCTCGCCGCAGTCATCGCCCAGACCGGGCAGCGTGTATTGCTGATCGACGTGGACATGCGCAAAGGTTATTTGCATAAAGTATTCGGAACTCCCGCTGAAAACGGCCTTTCAGATTTACTCGTCAAGCGCTGCGACCTGGCAACCGCGATCAATAAAACCGAATTCGAGAACCTTGACGTTATCGGCCGCGGACAAATACCGCCCAACCCTTCAGAACTGCTGATGCACGCAAACTTCAGTGCCTTTCTGGACCAGGTCAGTACCCAGTACGACCTGGTGATTCTGGATACTCCACCGCTGCTGGCGGTGACGGATGCCGCGATTGTCGGTCGCCAGTCGGGCACCAGCTTGATTGTGACGCGCTTTGCGCTGAACCCGGTTCGTGAAATTGAATTGACCATGCGTCGCTTTGCTCAAAATGGCATTGATTTGAAAGGCGCCATTTTCAATGGCGTTGAAAAACGCGCCTCGGCCAAATATGGCTACGCCGACTATGGTTATTACAACTACGAATATAAATCAGAGAACGTTTAGTTAACTAAACGTTATTTAATCCCGCTACCGTCGAGCAGAAGTGCATGGCGGTAGCCATATCAACTCCACCTTGCTACCTGCAGCTTAAAAAAGACGCAGACACATTAATAAATAATAACGCTCTCAGGGACTGGCAATTAATCCTGGGGCGGTAGCGTGGAAAAAATCAAATTCGTGGTACCCCACGTCGATGGTTATCCGTTAATTCGGCGCATTTCTCTGGATCAACAAAGGTTGGCTCACCGTTGTTTTATACAGCATCGATCTGAAACGACATTTGTTAGTCAGTCCAAATATCCCTCCACCTTCAGCTACGAACATAGCAATGGATCGCCCTATGAAGACCCTATGCATTTTTGGTACCCGTCCTGAGGCCATTAAAATGGCTCCACTGGCGTTGGCGCTGGCGGCAGATGAACGCTTTAAGGCGAAAGTCTGCGTGACCGGCCAACACCGTGAAATGCTCGATCAAGTGTTGGGGTTGTTTGCCATTGAGCCGGACTTCGATCTGAACATCATGAAACCCGGCCAGGACCTGACCGATGTAACCAGCGCGATCCTGCAGGGCCTGAAAAAAGTCTTGGCAGAATTCAAACCCGATATCGTGCTGGTTCACGGTGATACCGCCACCACCTTTGCTGCCAGCCTCGCGGCCTACTACCAGCAGATTCCGGTTGCGCACGTGGAAGCCGGTTTGCGCACGGGTAACCTCTACTCTCCGTGGCCGGAAGAAGGCAATCGTAAGCTCACGGGGGCGTTGGCCAACCTGCACTTCGCGCCAACCGAAACGTCACAAGCCAATCTACTGCGCGAGGGCGTCAATCCAGACACTATCGTCGTCACTGGCAACACAGTGATTGACGCCCTGCTGGATGTCGTCAAGCGTCTCGATCAGGACCAGGCACTGCTTGCCCAAGCCTCTGCACCGGCGGCCTTCCTGAACCCTGCTCGAAAACTGATCCTGGTTACAGGCCATCGCCGGGAAAGTTTCGGTGACGGTTTCGAACGCATCTGTCAGGCGTTGATGGAGGTTGCCCAGCAACATCCAGAGGTTGACATCGTCTATCCCGTGCACCTGAATCCCAATGTGCGCGAGCCCGTCAATCGCCTACTGACCGGCATTGACAACATTCACTTGATCGAACCCCTGGACTACCTGCCTTTCGTCCACATGATGAGCCGTGCGCATATCATCTTGACCGACTCCGGAGGCATCCAGGAGGAAGCGCCGTCACTGGGCAAACCCGTGCTGGTGATGCGCGATACCACAGAGCGGCCAGAGGCTGTTGCCGCAGGCACGGTGAAACTGGTCGGCACCGAAACTGCCGATATTGCCCGCGAGTTGAACCGATTGCTGATCGATACAGCCGCGTACCAAACAATGAGTCGCGCCCATAACCCTTACGGCGACGGTAATGCCTGCCAGCGCATTCTTGAAGCGCTGCTCAAACATTAAACCGCTTAGCCGCTGTTGCTTTGCTCAGCGGCTATCTCACTTAAAAAATACATCTAGCAAACCGTAAACAGTTGTCGGGCAATAAAACAACCCTTTGCGTCCACCCGAGCACTATCTCTTTGGCGGCCGCAAAAAATCAAATTGAAGAGTCTGCCATCACATGCTAATCGGCAACCGAATAATTAACCAACTATGTTCTTTAGTATCGAAAGGCATTGAACTAGGTAAAATATTCATACTCAATGTTATTAGTGCAAGGTCGTTAGGTGCGGAAGACTTCGGAACTCTT
This sequence comes from Pseudomonas sp. WT-JTC, assembly GCF_056711565.1. Taxonomy (NCBI): domain Bacteria; kingdom Pseudomonadati; phylum Pseudomonadota; class Gammaproteobacteria; order Pseudomonadales; family Pseudomonadaceae; genus Pseudomonas; species Pseudomonas sp. WT-JTC. Next base: position 2,099,708 of record NZ_CM160042.1, on the reverse strand, counting down.
TCTTTTATAATATCAGTAGCAACAGTAATGGGTGTAATAACTGAGTTTAGAGTTCAAGACGTGATGATAAAAAAAATCTCAATGGGAGAAAATGAAAATAAAATCATAATAAATGCCATAGCCATTTGCCTTTCTTTCAGTACAGCTGGTTTTTTAATCACAACATTTTTTTCATGCGTTACAGATACCAACATCAGTTGGAAAAATTACTTAGCCTTGTACTCCGTTATATTTATCGCCTCCAGCCTAAAAGTATTCAAGTATGCGTTCATAGCAAATAGAAACAACATAGCCAACTGTGCTGTTGAGGCTATCTCTCTTATTGCTTCATTCGTCCTTTTTCTTTGCCTCTTTAACGAAAACCTAACAATAGATTCATATATATACATAAGAATATTTGATGCAGCAATGGTGTCTATACTAGGCTTTGCCATGTACAAAGTCGCTTATAGATTCAAGTTTACAAAACCAGACCTCGTTAGTATACGATCAATCATCATAGAGTCCGGACCGCTTGTACTATCTGGCTTCGTGGTCATACTTCTTCAGAAAATAGACCAAATAATGATAAAGTACATGCTTGGCAATTACGAACTTGGAATCTACAGTTCTGCCGCCAACATCATTACTGTTTTCTCTATAGCCCCAATGCTCATTAGCCAAACAAACTCCCCATCCATATTCCGCTTAACGAAAGATAGTCTTGAATATCAAAACACGCGAATGAAATACATACGCAACATTGCATTTCTTGGGTTGGCAATGTCATTAATTTTATTAGGTGCGAGCAAGTACATCATAAGCATACTTTATGGCGAGGCATATGCGGAGGCCGAAAACATTTTAAAAATATCTTTCTTGACCCCATTTGTAATAGCTCTAGGGGCAGCCAGTTCGCAAATAATTATAGCCGATAACAATTCAAGCATTGTGTTCTACAAGTCGATCATGGCCTTAATCTTAGGAGCCACTCTGAACTTCATATTAATCCCATTAATGGGAATAGAAGGCGCAGCAATATCCACGCTTTCAGCGATGCTACTAAGCAATGTTGCCTCCAACATATTTATAAAAAAATACAAATACATATGGCACCTACAGTGCGATGCAATTTTCCTCAAGGACAGTAAACAATGACCGCTAAAGCTGTATACACCCTAACATTTCATGGGGTATTAAATCATGGTGCCGTATTGCAAGCCTACGCCCTTCAAAATTACATTCTAAGCAAAGGATTTGATTCTGAAATTATCAACTATAAGCCATGGTACTTATCTTACCAAATTCTTCGCCCTGCCAAAGGCATAGGCAAGACAATCCTCAAGTACAAAAGACTATACAAATTCAGACAATTCACAAAAAAACATCTAGCGCTAACTACGCATAGCGTAACGAGCCAAAAAGACTTTCGCAAACTTGACAATTATTTCGCAGTAGTTTGCGGTAGCGATCAAATATGGAATAAGTTCATCACAGGAAAAAAATACGACCCTGCTTTCTTTTTAAACTTCGCACCTAACAGTGCACGAAAAATAGCGTATGCGGCAAGCGCAGGTGGAAACTCGCTATCCCAAGACCATACACAACTGAGCCAATATACCAGGTCGTTTGACAGCATTGGAGTTAGGGAACAACATCTCAAACTAGATCTTTTTGAGAATAAACTCCACCACTCCCCTGAGTTAGTTATTGACCCAACATTCCTAATTAGCAAATATGACGGCATTGCGAGCTACAAGCGCGTCCCTGCTGGGAAATATATAGTTTCATACGAGGTCAGCTCCGAGAGCACCCGAAGCAAACTAAACGACTTTATAATTACCCTGAAGAACATGACGGGTTTACCTGTTTACCACATTGGTGACAAACCCATCAGTGCAGCAGATCATTGCTTATTGGATATTTCACCCAGTGACTGGATAGGCATAGTTCAATCAGCAACATTAGTTTGCACCAACTCATTCCACGGCACCGCACTATCGCTCAACTTTGAGAAACCATTAGTATTTGTAACGCACCTAGAGGATGAAAAAAACGCCAGGCCTTTAAGCCTGCTAAATAAAACAGACTTAAGCTGCGTCGCTTACGATAATATCGACGAACTTAAGAGTAGAAACATTTGGCAAAAATACGACAAATCTAAACTGTTAGACTTTATAAAATATTCTCAGGATTTTTTAGACCGAGCACTACAATGATTAGGGTGACCATCGCGCTTATTAAAATCGTGTACAGACGAAGGATCAGATCACTATCCGATGGCACGACATCATCTAATAACATGACCATGATTCCTAGGCGCAGATATGAATAAAGGAGGGTATTACCCACAAGGGATAAGAATAAAGCTCAAACTGAGCTATATTGTATACGCAATGGTTTTCTTGTTATGTTTTGACAGTGTACTTAAAATCCCTGTCGGCCCAATATTTATGCAGCCCGGCATACTTATTGGGCTATTAACATTACTACTAATCACTTTAAATAACATCAATTCAAACAAACCCTTTCTGACTAAAAACCTCCTAGACAAACCTACATCAATCTTACTTATATATTCAATAGCTCACATAGCCTTAGCAAAAAACTTAGACGTATACTTTGCCATACTGTCTTATTTAGCCATCTATGCACTGATGTATATATTCATAAACCATGTGTACGCGTACGTTAACTGGAGCAAACTCTCTAAACTTGCAGTTATTACATTGGTTTCGACGGGACTCATACAATACCTTTTTATTAACATATTTAATATTCAATTAGAACTCCGGGGACTGGACTCCAGCTATTATGCAAACAAAGGGAATCTAGGGACCCGTATGCGAGGCTTTTTTTTAGAGCCTAACTGGTATGGACTTGCTTTATTTTCTTGGCTTTTTTTATACTATTATCACCAACAACAAAAAAAACTGACTGATTATGGATTGGCTTCCTTATCAATCCTTTGTCTGTATCTGAGTGAGAACAGAACCATCTTCATACTCTTAGCTATTTGTGTGTTTAGCATTTACGCTGAGCGGCACTTAAAATCATTCCGACGAATAATCCCAATCGCTATTGTTGCCACTGCCGCCATTATCTATTTTTATTTCTCCATAGCTGTAAATGACTTTGATGATAGGTCGGCCATGGCCAGGACCTACACTGCAGCAAACATTATCAACATTTGGTTAACCGACAACCTAATCACAAAAATGATTGGTCACGGACTCTCTAACTGGGGTTACTACTCCAACATTTTAGAGTTTAGTAGGAGCAACTACACTTTTGACCAAGCACTAACCAGACGAGACAACGCTGAAATATATGTATATTTATTTGAGATGGGAGCAATTTCTTTTGCGATTTTCGCATATGATCTATTTAGCATAGGAAAAAAATCCAAAACATTATCCCCACCTATATTTGTAGCTTGCATATATCTCTCATCTTTATTCTATCCAATTTACGGCTTTATCATGTACCTTATTCCCCTAATGGTAATCAGATGTGGAATATTCAGAGGACAACAGAATGCTAATCCACTTAATTAACCATTCTTCAAAGGAATTAGGAGGCGCGCAAAAAATATTAAAGCTTCTTTATGACGATAACGCAGAAGAATCAAAAATCATTTCGTTTGACTATATCCTAGATAAAAATGGTCAGCGACGATCCAGTACGCTCTATGCTTTCTTATTATTTGCTATCGAATTAGTCAAAAACCCAAACAACACATTTATTATTCACCACCGCATGTTTCTTCTACCCTTTATACTTTTTAAAAAAATCAATATTATATTCGTATGTCATAGTATTTTCCCTAATAAAAATTATATATTCAGCCTCCTGAGCAATACTAAATGTATTGCGGTATCACCCGAAGTCAAAAACTATCTACTCGATTTAAATCCAAAACTTAATGTCGTGACTATTTCTAATGGGGTATCGAGTAATCCATCAGAAAATTTTGAGCATCTAGACAATGACCTATTTGAAGTTGGATATATTGGGCGCCTGGGCACTGAAAAAGGAATTGATGTCCTACTTGATGCCTTTATTATATTTTCAAAGCAAAATAGTCATATTAAAACCAAACTACATATCGTCGGTTCAGGAGAGCTTGAGTCATTACTATTAACAAAAATCCAATCAGAACAAATGGAGGGAACAATTGTACTTCATGGCTACTCTGAAACGCCGTTTACTACACTCAAAAACATAGATCTATTAGTTGTCCCTTCTCAATACGAGGGTTTCGGCCTGGTTTTTTATGAGGCATTGGAAAGACGACATATGGTGTTAGCATCCAACATCCCAGTATTCCGAAAAAAGGATAACGATGTAGGAGTGTATTTTTTTACACCCAATGATCTGATAGACCTGGTTGAAAAAATAACCATATGTTACAAAAACCAAAAACAGTGGCTAGACAACAATAATACTCCCAAAAAACGGCATGACTTTTTTACAGTAGATGAAATGCTATCAAGATATAAAACAGCATTAAAGGCGCATGCTAAATGAACGACAACAATCTATTCGGCCTCCGTTACGAACTTGATTCAAAAGCAGAGACCATTTCAAAAATCTGTGCATCTATAGACAGCGGGCGAAAGTGTTTTGTTCGAAGCGACTTAAACGTTGCAACTATTGTTAACTGCCAAAAAGACCCAATACTTTTAAAGGCAGTCAATAGCTCTCATCTTATTAATATCGACGGGATGGGTGCGTTATGGGGGGCGAAGCTACTAAACCTCGCAATCCCCGAACGGGTAGCTGGTGTAGATTTGTTCACTGAATTACTAGAAGTTGCAGAAAAAAACAAGTATTCAGTGTATTTTCTCGGCGCGACTAGTCTAGTACTAGAGAATATGATTGAAAACGTTTCGAGCCGATTAACCAATCTCAAAATAGCAGGATATAACGATGGCTATTTTTGGGGAAGAGAGGCTGAAATAGTCGATCAGATCAATGCATCGGGTGCGAATATGCTTTTTATAGGTATCAAGTCGCCTGAAAAAGAAATGTTTATCTATAAGTGGGCTCCGAAACTTAACGTCGAATTTGTCATGGGCGTCGGTGGTAGTTTTGATGTCGTTTCTGGAAAAGTTAAACGTGCTCCTAGATGGATGCAGAACTCCGGATTGGAATGGGCATTCAGGATTTATCAAGAGCCGCGGCGCATGTGGAAAAGGTATTTAACGTCAAATCTTGCCTTCCTGAAAATGTTAATTCAGAGGAAACTAGAGACTAAATCATAGCCGAAGTAGATAGAAACACTACACCTCTCCAAGGCTCTGCTTTGTAACTCACTTAAATCAACCACCCGCCCATCTAGATCACGAAGTCAATACTATGAACCTGAGTAATAAAATCCAAAACTCATTCAAAGTTAAATCACATTGCACTGAAATCTTCAAAGTGCACACTGTCGATAGCTTGGTCAGCAAAGGAAAAGGTGGACTTTTCACTTCAAAGACCTCAATCGTAGGTGGTGGATATAACATTATCCCTAGAAGTTTTGTAGACGGCCTAGTAGTGCAGTCCAATCTAAACACCATAGAAACGACTGAAGACGACAACAACCATGTATTAGTTAAAGTTGGCTCTGGTGTTGTTTGGGATGATCTTGTTGGCTTTACTGTTAGCAAAGGCTATCTTGGGTTGGAAAATCTATCCTTAATTCCAGGTTCGGTTGGCGCGGCACCGGTGCAAAATATTGGTGCATACGGCGCGGAAGCTTCTACATTCATTCAGACGGTTCATTGCTACAACTTAAAAACTGGGATTTTCAGTGATTTAAGTAAAGACGAATGCGAGTTTGGCTATCGAACTAGTCACTTCAAATCCAAACCTGAACTTTTCATTTGCTATGTTACCTTTAGACTATGCAAATCAAATTTATCAGTAAAAGAGCTGATCAACTCAACAACATATTCAAAGCTCGAATTTCTGAAGGACACCCTTCGCCTAATACGTCTATCCTTTAAAAGCATAACATTTAAACTTTCCCCTCGGCCAAAAATCAAATTTAGCTTTTCTTGCATTCGGGATATTTTAACGCTTTGCATTCTCCCTGCTAAAATCAAGCGCAAGATTGTAAGTGTTATTAGGACCAAGACCCTTCACAACCCTGACAAAATAGGAAATTGCGGTTGTTTTTTTAAATGCCCTATTTTACCTTATGCAGAGTTTGAGGATTTAAGAAACCAGTTCCCAGAAATTGAATGGTTTGAGCACGACAAACAATCGGTTAAAATATCTGCTTGCTGGCTTATGAAAAAAACCAATTGGGCCGGGAAAAAGTCCAATAACGTACTTACCGATACAAAGCGTCCTGTCGTTTTATTAAATGCCGGAAGTGCTACCGGAGAGGACGTACTGCATGTCATGAGCCAAATTCAGCATGATATTAAATCGAAATTCAATATCTCCCTAGAGGCCGAAGTAGTTGTACTATAACACTCTCTAATCATACCGAGCTTCTCAGCCACTCTATGAACCTTGAAATGCAAACAAGGAATCTAGGGCATGATAGAGCGTTCAAAAACAATGGCTTCAGCGACTTAAAGTATAGAGACCACTTAACAGCAATTATAATTCGTAATTTTCAATACTGCGCGCTTATGAAAAATAGCAAAGCCTTCCCAAAAAAATCAAAAATCGCACACAGCTTTTTCGGCAGTTGATTATTTTATACTATGCGACGAAAGCTAAATCAGCCGGCTTGGAAAACCATTAGCGCAATGCTGGGTCACCCCCCAATAAAAATCGCTCATTAGTTGGATTTCAAGGCCAGGCGTGGCTTACCGGAAATGATTGCCGATACTTCGCACTGGCAAGCCACTAACCCACAACGCTATGGCCAGTGGCACTATTCATCACTTGTAAGGCGTGAAAATCAGGTGCGAACCACGACATTTGCACCACATACCCGTTAACAATTGTTATAAACAGCGAACATGTTAGAAAACGTCAGACCCATTAGGCGTCCTACGCAGGTATTCTTGAGGCAATAATCGCAAAATAAATCTCACTGAGGAATGGCCCAGAGGTCCACTCTCACCGAGTTCGAATCAATACTATCCTTAACGTTACTGGACGCTCAGAGTTTTTGGCCTTGCACGCTCGCTTCTTAGTCTCACCGCCAATACCGACGATGCATCAAAAAGGAATCTACCATGACCAAACTACTTGCTTCCGCTCTTATGCTTTCTTTGAGTGCCTCCGTTTTGGCCGCTGAGCCTCCCGCAGCGTCTTCTGCTCCAGGCACACCTGCAAAACCCGCAGCAAACGCTCCTTTGAATCTGTCCACCCCCCTCGTGGGCAGCCTGACCACAGGGACTGCTCTCGGCATCGGCGCGGCAGTTATAGCCGGTGCTGCTGCCCTGTCATCCAGCGGTGGCGGCAGCAACAATGACGGCGGCACTACTGGCACTACCGGCACTACCGGCACCACCGGTACACGCTAAGCGCACCGCGAGGTCGATAGCCTTCTACCACCCGGAGCAATCCGGGTGGTTCCGTTCTGACGTGTTCCCTCCACAAGTGTCCTCAATCATGATTCGTAGTTTGTCGCTCGCTGTGCTTGCAGGTATAGCCCTGCAAGGCTGTATGTTCTCACCCGGTCAACACCTGGATACCAGTCAGGTCGGCCGTGATGGCTCACCGGAAAGCAGTCGGATCGAGTTGATTCCGATAACGCCCAAACTGATTGCCCAGAACGCGGCGACAAAAGTGCAAGCCTCTGTGCCCGCCGAGTTGTTGGCGTACACGCCGGGGGCTTACCGGATTGGTGCAAATGATGTGTTGTACATCACTGTGTGGGACCATCCTGAGTTGACTGCGCCATCGGGTACGCAACAACAAATTGATGCGAACGGTCGTCTGGTACGCCCGGACGGCACCATGTTTTACCCCTATATCGGCAATATTCACGCTGCGGGTAAAACCATCGAGGAGCTTCGCGGTTTTATTGCCGAGCGCCTGACACAATTCGTCGACAGCCCTCAGGTTGATTTGAGTGTCTTGCGGTTTGCCAGTCAAAAAGTAGTTATTTCCGGTGCAATTTTAAAAGCCGGTCAACAGCCCATTACCACTTCGCCGCTCAGTGTCGTCGAAGCCCTGGGTACCGCGACTGTCGACCCGTTGAATGCCGACCTTGCCGGCCTGACACTGACCCGGGACGGACGTGAGTATCCGCTCGACCTGGACTCGCTCAACAGCAAAGGCTCGCAGCTGCATAACGTCTATTTGAAAGACGGCGATCAGTTGTACCTGCCCTACAACGACCGCAAGAAGATCTACGTCATGGGCGAGGTCAACCAGCCTCGGGCGCTCACGTTCAAGATCAATCGGATGAATCTGGCGGATGCGGTCGGCACGGTCGGTGGACTGAACCAGGCCACATCCAACGGCAATGCGCTGTATGTGATTCGAGGCGCCGAAAACCTTGAGACCGAGCCGGCAAAAGTCTTTCAACTGGACGCCGAATCGCCTACCGCCTTTGCTATCGCCAGCCGCTTCGATCTGCAACCCCAGGACATTGTCTACGTCGGCCCTGCAGGCGTGACCCGCTGGAACCGCTTGATCAGCCAGTTGCTGCCATCGGCCGTTATCCTGGGTACCGGAGCAGCGGCTCAAAACAATCTCAGTGAAGCCAGCAGTCGATAAGGTTTGAGCCGCTTTGAAAACTTTGCGTAACAGCGCATGCCTGGCGGTGGGTTTACTGCTGTGTGGCTGCAATCCGTTGATGCAGGCGTCCCTGGATACCTTTAAAGCCTCCACATTGGGCGTCCAGCCGCTGGAAGTGACTGCGGCGCAAGTGGAGGCCGTGCCCTATGCGCAGATCAAGGTCACCACGGACTCCAGCGTAGGTGTGTTGGCGAAGCTTCGCCAGCAGGGCGACCTGGAGTTCTGGGTCGCCTCCGGCAAGCAGGTGTTGTTGATGCGCGATGGCCTGGTCGTGCGCACTGTCGGCCTGGGCATCAATCTCGATGGCACGCGCTTCGACGGTGAATCGCCGTTCAAGCTTGGCTTGCAGCGATTGCCCGACGGTTACAGCAGTACCCGCTGGATTGATGTCTATCAGGGTCCGCGGGTCGGACTGGCTGTCAACAGTCGTTTCAGCCGACAAGACATCGAAACCGTTACCATCCTCGACAAGGACTATGCGTTGCAGCGCATAGACGAACGCGTCGACATACCCGAGCTGGGATTCAAGGCCACCAACCGTTTTTGGGTCAGGCCTGACGATGGCTTGATCCTGCAGAGCGAACAACATCTCACGCCGGAACTTTTCTTGAAGATTGTGCAATTGCGCCCTGATCGGGAGGCGGTTCGGTGAGATATTCGAAAACGCTGTTGGCTTGCCTGTTGCTGGCAAGTTCTGCGATGACTCAGGCCGCTGTCACCGTCACGGGTGATGTACAGAACGCCGGATCCTTTCCGTTCGTGCCAGGTGCACGCTTGCTCGATGCCGTCAGCCACGCACGCCCGAACGCCGAAAGTTACTGGCTGGCCGCCGCCTGGCTGCACCAGCCAATGGTAGAGCAGCAAATCCGCCTTAAAGCCGGTGTGCTGTTCGATCTGAAATTGCTGCAACGTGGGGCCTTGCTGGAAGAAAAAAGCAGCCTTGCGGCCCTGGCTGCGCGCTTGTTTGAAGAGGTCAGCCGACTACCCGTCACCGGCCGAAAAGTCGCGGTGCTCGACCCCGTGGCACTGGAGGTCGCGTTCGCCCGCAATTACCCGCTCAATGACGGCGACCAGCTGATTTACCCTCTACGCCCGACTACGGTCACTGTCCTGGGCGCAGTTGAAAAGCCCTGCACGCTGCCTTATCGCGCCCTGCAGCCAGCCCATGAATATCTCGAAAGCTGTCTGCCGGTGACCGACGCAGATGCCGATTACCTGTGGTTGATTCAGCCCGATGGCCAGGTCCAGCGAGTCGGTATCGCCGCCTGGAACCGTGAAGACGGGGTGATTGCCGCCGCCGGCAGCACGATTCTGGTGCCTGTGCGAAACGATGATCCGGATCTGCCTACCCCCGATTTGAACGAACAGCTGGCCCAGTTTCTCGCCACCCAACCGCTGCCCGAGGTGGCCCCTTGAAGTTACGTTTTGCCGCCGTAGTGTTGTTACCCTACAGCCTGGCTCATGGCGAGCCGCGTTTTACCCAGAATGATTTCGGTGGCGTCGGTTTGTTGCAAACCCCCACCGCACGGATGGCACCCGCTGGCGAATTCAGCTTGAACGCCAACCGCACAGACCCTTATTCGCGCTATAGCATTTCAATACAGCCCCTTGATTGGCTGGAAGGCAGTTTTCGCTATACCGCTATCAGCGACCGTAAATACGGGGCCGAATCATTCAGTGGCGACCAGAGTTATAAAGACAAGGCGGTCGATGTCAAAGCCCGCCTCTGGCAAGAAAGCCACTGGTTGCCCGAAGTCGCGCTCGGTTTTCGCGATGTCGGGGGCACCGGCCTGTTTTCCAGTGAATACTTTGTGGCGAACAAACGTTACTACGACCTGGATTTCAGCCTGGGCGTTGCTTGGGGCTACATCGGTAACCGCGGGGATTTCGAGAACCCGCTGGGGTACCTCGATGAGCGCTTTGATACACGCCCGGTAAACACGGGCGCGGACGCGGGCAACGTCAATACCAACTCGTATTTTCGGGGCTCGCCCGCGTTGTTTGGCGGCGTGGCCTATCAGACGCCCTGGTCGCCCTTGAGCCTGAAACTCGAGTTCGACGGTAACGACTACAAGCACGAGCCGCTGAAGAATAGCCTGAAGCAGGACTCGCCCATCAACATCGGGGCGGTCTTCAAGCTGAGTGACTCTGTCGATTTGACCGCCGGTTGGGAGCGCGGCAATACCGCGTTGTTCGGCATCACTTTTCATACCAATTTCGCCAGCCGCAAGGCGCCGGCCAAGCGCTACGACCCTGCCATCGAAGCGCTTCCGGCAAGTGCGCCGACTACGCCGCTTAATCAGGTCGACTGGGCCGGGGTTTCCAAACGACTGGAAGACAACGCAGGTTACAAGGTCGAGCGCATTGCTCAGCGCGATTCCGAGCTGATTGTGTATGGCGAGCAGTCGCGCTACTTCTACTCAGCCAAAGGCGTTGGCCGGGCCAGCCGGATTCTGGACAACAGCGCGAATGACGAAATCGACTGGTTCACGCTGGTGAACAAGCGTTACGACATGCCCGTGGAAGAAACCAGTGTGCCCCGCGAAACCTTCCGGGAGGTGGTGAACAACCGGCAAGACCTTGCGGACCTGCACCGCACCACCGAAGTGAACCGGGCCACGCCACACATTGAAAACACGCTGTACACCCAGGCCCTTGAGCGTTTTACCTATGGTATCGGCTTGGGTTACAAGCAAAACATTGGTGGCCCTGACGGCTTGCTGTACCAACTGACCGCTGATGTGGACGCAGAATACCGCTTTACCCGCAACACGTGGACGAGCGCGGTCATCAGCACCAATCTCCTGAACAACTTCGACAAGTTCAAGTACGACGCGCCGAGCAACCTGCCCCGAGTGCGGACCGATTTGCGCAAGTACGTCATCACCTCCGATGTAACGATGCCGACATTTCAACTCAACCATGCCAAGCAACTGGATCAGGACTTGTATGGCATGGTGTATGGCGGCTATCTGGAGTCAATGTTCGCCGGGGTCGGTGGTGAATTGCTGTACCGCCCCATGGGCGAGCGCTGGGCCTTGGGTGCTGACTTGAACTATGTACGCCAGCGTGAGTTTGACCAGGGGTTTGGCCTGCGCGGGTACAAGACCGTGACCGGTCACATCACTACCTATACGGAATTGCCGTTCGATTTGCAGGCGGCGGTCAGTGTCGGACGTTACCTGGCGCGCGATTGGGGTGCCACGTTTGATGTGTCGCATGAATTCAGTAACGGCGTGAAGTTCGGTGGCTGGGTCACCCGCACTACGGCCTCGTCTGAAGAGTTCGGCGAGGGCAGCTTCGACAAAGGTATCTATATCTCGGTCCCCTTCGACGAGCTGATGAGCGTTTCCACGATGCGTCGCGCCAATTTGGTCTGGGCTCCGCTGACTCGCGATGGTGGCGCGCGTCTTAACCGCCAGTATTCGCTGCACACCATGACCGATGGCCGCGACAAAGACGCGTTCTATAAAAACTTTGAGAAAATTACCGAATGAGTTCGTTATTCCTCGGTGTCACACAACTTCCCCAATGGATACGAACGCTGTTTTTCATCGGTGTTGGCGTGGTCTTGCTGACAGCCGGATTGCGAGCGCAACCGATTCCCGAAGCCTTTGCCCAGGAAGACAAACTGCATCACTTGGTTGGTTTTTTCGCATTGTCTTTTAGTTGCCGGCTGGCCTTCCCTCGGGTCAAGGCGCGCTGGATTGCCTTGGGCTGTCTGCTGACGGGGATCCTGATCGAATATGCACAAGGACTGATGCCGCTGCGCACGGCATCACCTTACGACGCCTTGGCGAATACTGTCGGTGTGCTGATCGGCTTGATGGCGTGGCGCTGGATGCGCCATTGGTCGTGCAAGCAGTCAGAAGTTCTCGATGTAATGCATCGCATTACAGAGCGAAACCGTTAGGCAGCCAGTCGAACAGTCCACTCAGTTCCCGGACACTCAAGACTATGGCTTCGTCCGTGAGCATAGCGAGAACACGCCTGCAAACATCAAAGCACTGAATCGACGCGACCAATTTCTGTTGTGAGAATTTGTACAAGAAAGGCCTGTAAACGGAATTTTTTCAGCTCTTGGGTGCCGCGCTTCTGAGCGGCCATCAATCTTTTGCAAGGCAGACCACTATGAACGCTTCCAGATCACCGATCGACTCTGTCTATAAATCGCTGGACCCTTTTGCACCCGGCAATATGGTTTTGGGGCAGAAGTTCACCGAGGGCAACAGTGGATTGATGGCCTGGTTGCGGACCTACGAAAATGCTCCCTCCACTATCACCCCGGAGCCAAAGTTGTTGGTGGAGCGCATCGGGCTCTTTCCTTCCTCGGGTGATATTCGGCGCATGGTCGGCAATCCCGTTGCGGTACTCGAACACTTGCGAACCCTGTATGCCGGTGAAGCACTGGATGTCGATGACAGTGACGGCCTAAGCCTGACGTTCGCTCAATGGCGCTTCAAGATCTGCCCAGCGGAGAGCGAGATCCTGCTGAAGGTTGAGAGTCGAGGCGATGTTGCACTGATGCAGAAAAAGACTGCAGAGCTGCTGGATCGGATCGAAGACAAAAATAGTAGTGAGTGCTGGTGACGCCACTTCGCCAGAACTCACAATCGCAGCAAAATCTACAACCTTGATGATTCGCCGGCAGTGCGCCAGTGAGGCTGCATGAATGCCTTTTCTGCCCCCGAAAGAGTTACTGCGAAAGAGTTCAAGAGCTTCTCAGCTGTATATTTTGGAATGCTCGTACTCAGCATGATAATCGCGAGCCCCAGCATGAGGGCCGTCCGGGGAATTTTACGAACCTCCTTTCTCTCCAGCCTGAAAAGAAATACGCACGCCGCGGCTGACCCCACCACCGCCCCGGCAATGGCTTCCGGCAGGGGATGAATCGTCTGCCCGACATACTGGACGCTGAACCACCAGGTCGACAGCAGCCCCGCCCCCAGTGCCAGCCAGCGAAGACGATGATCCAGTTGGCGCAACAGCAAACTCAACACAACGGTCGACACCAGGCAGGCGTTCATTGCGTGGCCGCTGATGACTGCGATATCCAGGCTCTCCAGGCCGATTCCCCAGCCCTTGAACAGTACTTTACTGATACCTACGACGAAATAGGCTATGAACAGTACGCCTAGCCATAAGAGGGCGAGTTTTCTCGATGCGGTGCACCATAACCAACCAGCGACGACCATGGCCGCTGGAAGCATGACGGTGATTCCGGCGTATTGTGTGATGTACAGTTTTGAGACCAATCTACTTCCTCACGCCTCGTGCAATTTTCCAGTGTAATGGACACTGGGCGCGTGTTCAGAAGACACAATGCTCATCGATCCGAAAAGCACTTCAGACGATTCTCTACGACAACCACCGAATAACTCGCGATGTGCATTGCCAGGCCGTCCTCTATCAGGGCTTCCAGCAAGGCAGCTTGTGCCGCGAAGCGCAGGTCGCGATTGAGCTTTCGAGACGCGTGCATCTGATCGATCAGGACATGCGTGACTTGATAAGGGGTGTTGACTCTCAGACGCCCCAACCAGACGGGGATTTTTTTTGCGCTTTTGGATTGCCCGATACTCAGCACGCAGGTCGCCTTGTCCGAAGCGTTGCCTTTCGAAACCTCCATGATTTCTTCAAACACGCCGGTCAGTTTTTTTAGTGCGTAGCCAAGCATCAAATCATCAAATGCATCCAAAAACATATTCCTCTTCACGTTGTGAAGTTATTTCTACAAACACATATTCGCGATTATTACATTACACTTTATTTTATATATGTACTGGACGTATTCTAACGATCAAGACCTCTGTCAGATAACATTACACTTGTTAGCGCGAAGACTAACTTGACCACGGTATTAATTGACTTTTTATAACAATTATTGAGCCCGCATTCGAACTATATAGACTTCAACGATATCGATAATTACGCGCAAGGTGATGCGTGAGTTATCAGAGGATTCAGGGGCCAGGTGATCCGGTTGCAAGGCGTTAACCGTCCGGTCAGTTGAACCTGTGAGCCCGCTTGGCATCTTATTCATCGATACCATGCCCCGCCTTTCAAACAGCCGTTTTCAGGTTGTTGCCGCAGGGGCCGCCGATACACGTACACGCCCTTGAGTGGCTGTCAGCGCTCGGGTAATGTCATCAGACCCATAGGACAGAGCACGCCCATGACTTCCAAGCTGGAACAACTCAAACAAATGACAACCGTGGTTGCCGACACCGGCGACTTCGAAGCTATCGCTCGCGTTAAACCCGTGGACGCCACCACCAACCCTTCACTGCTGCTCAAGGCCGCGGCCATTCCCGCGTATGCCGAGTTGCTGAACGCCAGCGTCAATGACTGCAAGGGCGATGTCGGCCTGGCCAGCGACCGCTTTGGCGTGGCCGTGGGGCAAGAAATCCTGAAAGTGATCCCGGGCCGTATTTCCACCGAAGTGGATGCGCGTCTGTCGTTCGACACTGACGCCATGTTGAAGCGCGCGCATCGCCTGATCGAGCTGTACGACAAGGCTGGCATTGGCCGTGGCCGCGTACTGATCAAGATCGCATCCACCTGGGAAGGCATCCGCGCTGCCGAAATCCTGGAAAAGGAAGGCATCCAGACCAACCTGACCCTGCTGTTCTCCTTCGCTCAGGCCGCCGCTTGTGCCGACGCCGGAGTGTTCCTGATTTCGCCGTTCGTGGGCCGTATCTATGACTGGTACAAGAAAGCCAACGGCAACGACTACACCGGCGCGGATGATCCGGGCGTGCAGTCGGTGACGCGCATCTACAACTACTACAAGGCCAATGACTACAAGACCGTGGTCATGGGGGCGAGCTTCCGCAATCTGGGCCAGATCGAACAACTGGCCGGCTGCGACCGCCTGACCATCAGCCCGGACCTGATCGACAAGCTGGCGGCGGATACCGGCAAGCTGGAGCGCAAGCTGGTGCCGGGCAATGCCGGTGAAGCGCGCCTGAGCCTCAACGAATCGCAGTTCCGCTGGCTGTCCAACGAAGATGCGATGGCGACCGAAAAACTGGCTGAAGGCATTCGTCAGTTCGCGCGGGATCAGGAGAAGCTCGAGGCGTTGTTGCAGGCCAAGCTGTAACAGCTGACAGGCCAACGCAAAAAGGGCGAACCCTCACAGGTTCGCCCTTTTTTTTGTATGTGCCTGGTGACTGTCAGGACGCCATCGCGAGCAAGCTCGCTCCTACAGGGGATCAGTGCCGCTCGAGGGCATTCACCAGGTCATGGAAGGCTTCGCGATTGGTGTCGTTCAGGCCCATGAGGATTTTGTGCGCTTCGAGCACTTTGATCCGCACCACTTCTTCGGACTGATCCTGGTCTGGCAGGTCGTCCAGGCATTCCGGGCACGGTACAGGCTTGTCAACGATGTTGAACACCTGCTCGAAGCCCATGGACTGCAGTAGACGCGTGATGTCTTCGTGGGTGGTGACGACGGTCGGCAGCAGGCCGACTTTCTGCCGCGACAGGATCGACAGCTTGGCCAGCAGGCCAAGCGTGGTGCTGTCGATGCTGCGGGTTTCGGTCAGATCGATCACGATCGCGTTGAAATTCAACGCGTTGAAGATCCGCTCGATAGTCGCATCCAACGCCGAACACAGGGTCAGGCGAACTTCACCGACGAACTTCAGGACGAAGGTGCCATCCTGCTCGGCGAACTGGATTCTACCAGTACTCATCAAAGATTCCTGCTCAACACCAACAGGGCGATATCATCCGGCATCTCCCCTAGCGTGGCCAATCCAAAAACCTGCCGCAACCCATCCAGGGTGCCGCCCGCAGCCTTGACCCGTTGGGGCAACGCCGCTTCTTTTTCTTTGAGTGTGGGTTCTGGCAAAAGATCCAGAATGCCATCAGACATTAGCGTCAGGCTGAACGTCGGTGGCAGTTCCAGCACGTGGTCTTCGTAAGTGGCCTCGTTGAAAAGGCCCACCGGCAGACCACGCCCATCCAGATAACGAACACTGTCTGGCGTGTACAACACTGGCAACGGCAGATGACCGCCGATGCTATAGGTCAACAAACCTGTCTCCTCGTCGATGACTCCACCGACCATTGTGACGTGTTTACCCAGCTTACAACTGATCAGGCCCCGGTTGATATGACCAAGAACCTCTGAAGGCTTGAATTCCGGCAAGGTGCCGCTGCGCTTGGATTCGAACAGCAGGCGCGTGGTCATGAACTTCAACAGCACCGTGACGAAGGCTGAAGAGGCGCCATGACCGGAAACGTCCGCCAGGTAAAAGGCTACCCGGCGCTCGTCGACCCGAAAGTAGTCGACGAAATCACCCGACAGGTACAGCGACGGGATGATCTGGTGAGCGAACTTGAACTCGTCGATGGCCCATGGGCTGACCGGCAGCATGTTCATCTGTACCTGGCGACCGGCGTTCTGGTCCTCCTGGAGCAGGTTCAGGCTGGCGGCGAGCTCGCGGTTGGCCTTCTCCAGCTTCTCGCGGTAGCGCTGATTCTCCAGCAACAGGCGCGCACGATCCAGGGCCCGGCGCACAGAGTGCTCGAGCACGGCCAGATCTTCGAGAGGCTTGATCAGGTAGTCCGCTGCGCCCAGGCGCAGGGCTTCGACCGCGTCGTTCATCACGCCCGCACCCGAAACCACAATCACCGGCGTTTGCGGCGACAGCTCGGTGACCTGGCGGATGAGTTCGAGTCCGCCCATCTGCGGCATGCGCAGATCGCAGATGACCAAATCGGGCTTGTCTTGCTCGAATACCTGAAGACCCTGCTGACCATTGCTGGCCTGCAAGACGCTGAATCCACTGTCTTCCAAATAGGCGGCGAGGCTCGCGCGCACTACTTCGTCATCATCGATTATCAGCAGCGTGGCACTGGTTTTTGGCATGTGGGCAAACGGCGCCAGAATTAGGTTGGCGTAGCAGGCGGGGACTACAGCCCGGCACTGACTACTGGATTCGCTTTCTAGCCTCTCTGTCGCACCGCTTTCGGGCATTTGCCCTACACACATGTTCACCAGAGGTGCCCTTCTAAGGCGCAGACGGTACTCCCATCCGCGGGGCGTTTCAAGCTCACGCCGATGGTCGCTTGACGTCTTTATTTGTCAAATCACCGAGAGTTATAAGAACAGACAAATCCGTAACCCAATGGAAGGATCGAACCCATGAGTCAAACCGCTCGGGACTACAGCGAAAAGCGCTATTTCATCCACATGGGGACCGATTCCGGTCAAGCCGCGCTTCGCGAATAAAAAAAGGCGACCTTGAGGGTCGCCTTTTCAATTTACCGGTCGAGGTTAAAAATCGTCTTCGACCTGACCGTCTTTCACCTTGAATTCACGGTTCTGCAAGTACGCGTTACGAATGAAGGTGTACTTGTCGCCGGTGATCAGCTTCTCGCTCGACAGCAGGTTGGCACGGGTATCGATGATGTCCAGGGCAAAGAACGAGTTACGCACAGGCACGTCGTTGACGTAACGATAAGCACCGGTATAGCTGTCGACGTACTTGGACGGCGCATCACGCAAGGTGCTTGGCCCCAGCAGTGGCAGCATCACGTAAGGGCCGCTGCCGACACCCCAGTAACCCAGCGTCTGACCGAAGTCTTCATCATTGCGCTGCAGGCCCATCTTGGTGCCGACATCAATGACGCCCAGCAAGCCGAAGGTGGTGTTGAAGATGATTCGTGCGGTATCAACGCCTGCGGCGCGAGGTTTGGCCTGCAGGATATCGTTTGCCAGGTTGCGCACATCGCCGATGTTGCGGAAGAAGTTGTGAACGCCGTCTTCGACAAACTGCGGCGTCACGTACTGGTAGCCCTGGGCCAGGGGTTTCAGCGCGTAGGTGTCGATCACATCGTTGAACTTGTAGATCGGGCGGTTGACGCTTTCCCAAGGATCCTCTTCCGTGGCTGCCTGGGCAACGAACGGAACCAGCATCGCACTGGCGCATACACAAATCCTGGCTAGATGATTGCTCCAGCGCATAGAAAAAAACTCCTTGGTCTGTACCGGCTCGGGCGCTTGGCCCAGGCAATAAGTTGGTAAGTATATGACGTAAACGCCGTTTAAGGCACTTTGCACAAAAGCCACACCGACGGAATCGTGCCAAATGTGAGCGATTCACACCCATGTCACTCAACTGTCACCGTCGCCCACTAGCCTTCAGGCTATTTCAGGGACGTCCTCATGCCACTCGCCGAAGCCTTGCTCCAAACTGCCCCCAGCCTTACCGCCGTACTGTTCGGCCTCAGTGGCTGCCTGGTGGATTTCGGCGCACACACGCGCCGGCACGGCAGCCATTCGGCCGAACACGCCGAGGCCACGCCCGGTGCACTGGATAGCCTGCACAGCTTGCAGCGCCAGAAAATCCCCTGCGCCTGGCTCGATGAACTGCCCCCTGCCCTCAGCCAATCCCTGGCCGCTGCGCTGCCGGAGTGGATCAAACCATCGCAACATCCAGAAACATACATTCCTTGGCCCGCCCCGAATGCCTGCTGGCAGGCCTTGATGGCCCTGAACGTCGACCGACTCGACGGCTGTGTACTGGTGAGCGGTGAGCCCCGCTTGCTGCAAGCGGGGCTCAATGCCGGGTTGTGGACCATCGGCCTGGCGTCCTGCGGCTCGCTGTGCGGGTTGACGCCTCAGGAATGGCACGCGTTGACCCAGCAGGACCGCGACATCAAACGCGCCAAGGCGACGATGCAGCTGTTCGGCCTGGGCGTGCATTCGGTGATCGATCACCTCGGTGAACTCGACACCTGCCTGGCCGATATCAGCTTGCGTCGGCTCAAGGGCGAAAAGCCCTGACCGAGATCATGCAGGTTGCGCGCGAGTGGATTAATCTAAAGGGAAGCCATAGATCTTTGGCGTGCCGCCTTGGCGTGCCGCTGCGGTCTATGCCAGTGCCTATCGAGAAAAGGAAGAACGCCATGCCTGCCCGCGAACTGCAAGAACAGCTCAATGCCCTGCGCGAGCAATTGGAACAGAATCCTCCGTTGTCTGAAGAAGAACGCGCCGAACTGTACGAGCTCATGCAGCAGATTGAACTGAAGCTTGAGCTTGAAACCAAAACCCAGGACTCCAGCCTCGCCGACGGCGTCAACCTGGCCGTTGAGCGCTTTGAAGTCGATCACCCCGCCATCGCTGGCACCTTGCGCAACATCGTGAACGCCTTGGTCAGCATGGGTGTCTGACACCCCTTCCCTGAATGAAAAAAGCCCTGCTGGCGATAGCAGGGCTTTTTCATTTCCACGATTGGCAACCCACAAATCCCCTGTGGGAGCGGGCTTGCTCGCGAAGGCGTAGTGTCAGCCAATGAAGTCTCGACTGACACACCGCCTTCGCGAGCAAGCCCACTCCCACATTGGCAATTTACTGGCGGACCAGGCGATGGTTCGGCAGCTGCACTTCTTCAGTACTGCGATACGGGTTGATATCCAGCCCGCCACGACGCACATAACGCGCATACACCGTCAGTTTCTCCGGCTTCAGCAACCGCTGCAGGTCGAGGAAGATCCGCTCCACACATTGCTCATGGAAATCCGAATGCTGACGGAAGCTGACGATGTACTCGAGCAGACTCGCGTGATCCAGCGCCGCACCACGGTACTCCACCGCCACGCTGCCCCAGTCCGGCTGGCTGGTGACCGGGCAGTTGGACTTGAGCAAATGGCTGTGCACGCACTCCTCGACAATGTGCGAATCATCGCAACGCAGCAGTTCCGGGCGTGGATGCTCGTAGTTGCTGACGCTGATATCCAGCTCATCGATGCACACGCCCGGCAACGCCACGACGCCTTCGCTCTCGACATCCTTGAGACTGCGGATGCGCACACCCACCGGCTTGCCGGCAGCCACCGACAAATCCCTGGCCAGCGTCGCCTCAAGGCTCGCGGTATCGGCAAACGGCGTCTGGTTCAGGGAGTTGAGGTACAGCTTGAACGACTTCGATTCGATGATGTTCGGCGAATCCGCCGGAATGCTGAATTCGCCGATCGCCACCACGGGCTTGCCCGACGGCAGCAGCCAGGACAGCTCGAAGCAGTTCCAGAAGTCCACGCCTTTATACGGCAGGGTTTGCGCCGTCAGGCCCAGTTCGGCCCACTTCGCGGTGCGCGGGATCGGGAACAGCAAGGACGGCGTGTAAGTGGCGATGTATTCGCTGGACTTGCCCAGCGGCGAGTGTTCGGCTGCGGGATGCATGGCGGAAACCTGACTGAAGAATCAGCGGATTCTATCAGCCTTTGCTCCCGCCTTTGAGTGCTTACTGACTGACAGTCAGTTTACCGACCATGCCGGCCTGATAATGGCCGGGGATGTTGCAGGCAAACTCGAGGTTGGTGGCCTTGCTGAAAGTCCAGGTCAGCTCGGCGGTCTGGCCCGGCTCCACCAGCACGCTGTTCGGATCGTCATGCTTCATGCCGTGATCCATTTTGCCGTGATCCATGCCGGCCATGTCGCCATGGCCCATTGCCTTCATGGCGGTCGGCGTCAGCATGCCGCTCTGTTGCATCTGCAACATTTCCTGCTGGTGCCTGGCATGCATCGCCGCATCCCCGAGATTGAACTCATGCAACAACTGGCCTTTATTGACCAGTACGAAGCGCACGGTTTCCCCGGCCTTGATGTCGATGGCCTGCGGCGTGAAGGACATGTCACCCATGACCACCTCGACACTGCGGGTCGCCTTGGCCGCCGGGGCCGGTTGGCCGAAGTCGTAGGTCTGCCCGGCGTCCGCCCACACCGGTGAACTCAGCGCCAGCAAACACACGATTTGCGCCACGGATTTGCGTAAAAACATCGTCGTACTCCAACAAGATAAGGCTCAGCATGCACAAAACTCTAAACTGCTGCCACTGCCCGCAACCTGACAGCCAGATTACAACTTTGTCAGGTTGACCTGTGTGAACGCTGCCCACGGTATAAAGCGTTCGTACCATTTGCCACGAGTCGCCCATGAAACTGCTGATCGTCGAAGACCAACCGAAAACCGGCCATTACCTGCGCCAGGGCCTGGCCGAGGCCGGGTTCAACACTGAACTGGTGGCCGACGGCAGCACCGGTCAGCAATTGGCCCTCAGCGGCGAATATGCCCTACTGATTCTCGATGTGATGCTGCCCGGTCGTGATGGCTGGCAGATTCTTCAAGCGGTGCGCAGCGCTGGCCTGGACACGCCGGTACTTTTTCTGACTGCGCGTGACGCCGTGGAAGACAGGGTTCACGGCCTTGAACTGGGCGCCGACGATTATCTGGTCAAGCCGTTTGCCTTCTCCGAGTTGCTGGCGCGAGTGCGCAGCCTGTTGCGCCGCGGTAGCGCCACGCCGCAGGAAACCAGCCTGCAACTGGCCGATTTGCGCCTGGACCTGATCCGTCGCCGGGTCGAACGCAGCGGCCAGCGTATCGACCTGACCGCCAAGGAATTCGCCCTGCTGGAAATGCTCCTGCGCCGCCAGGGCGAAGTCCTGCCCAAGTCGCTGATTGCGTCCCAGGTCTGGGACATGAACTTCGACAGCGACACCAATGTCATCGAGGTGGCGATCCGTCGCCTGCGCCTGAAGATCGACGATGAATTCCCCAACAAGCTGATCCATACCGTGCGCGGCATGGGTTATGTCCTTGAAGAGCGCCCCGCCTGATGCGCCGTCTGTCCTTGAGCAGCCGGTTGGCGCTGCTGTTTGCCGCATGCACCGCCGTGGTGTCGTTGTTCGCCGGGGTGCTGTTCAGCCGCGCCAGTGAGGTGCATTTCATTGAACTCGACCAGCAACTGCTGGACGGCAAGTTGATTGGCTTGCGTCGGGCCCTGCACGACTTTCAGTCGAGTGACGGCGAAGTGAAGCTGGTGGAGCAACTGAGCCGCCAGGCTGATCTGTCCCTGCGAATCACTGGCAGCGACGGCCGACGCTGGTATGACAGCTCGACAAACCTACCGCAGGCATTGCCGAGCCAGTCCGGATTGTCGACGGTGAGCCACGAAGGCACGGACTATCGCGTCCTGAATGCGCCGCTTTTCCCGGACAAACCCGAATCACCGCAACTGACCCTGCTGCTGGACATCACCCACCACCAGCACTTCCTGCAACGCATGCAACATTTGATCTGGCTGACCGTCGGCCTGTCAGCCCTCGCCACTGCGCTGCTGGGCGCCTGGGCGGCACGCAGCGGCTTGCGCCCGTTGCGGCGGATCAGTGCGGTCGCCAGCGGTGTTTGCGCGCAATCGCTGAACTCGCGGTTGCCGGAAGACAACATGCCGCCGGAACTGGCGGAAATGGCCCACAACTTCAACGCCATGCTCGGACGCCTCGACGACTCGTTTCAGCGCCTGTCGGCGTTTTCCGCCGACATTGCCCATGAACTGCGCACGCCACTGTCGAACCTGCTGACCCACACCCAGGTCACCCTCACCCGCCCTCGCCCCATCGAGGACTACCGCGAAGCCCTGCACAGCAACCTCGAGGAGCTGCAGTGGATGGCGCAACTGGTCAACGACATGCTCTATCTGGCCAAGGCTGACCATGGACTGTTGATCCCCAAACGCGAATCGCTGGAACTGGCAGAAGAGGCAGACCTGCTGCTGGAGTTTTTTGCGCCGCTGGCGGAAGACGCCCAGGTCAGGCTTAGCCGCGAAGGCCTCGGACGCATGGAAGGTGACCGCAGCATGCTACGACGGGCACTGTCCAACCTGCTGGACAACGCGCTGCGCTTCACCCCGGCCCAGGGCACGGTACAGGTCACGATTGACGAGCAAGCCGATTGCCTGAGCCTGCGGGTGGAAAACTCGGGAGACGGCATTGATCCGCAGTTGCTGCCGCGCTTGTTCGACCGTTTTTACCGGGCTGACCCGGCACGCCGCGAAGGCAGCAGTGAACATGCGGGATTGGGGTTGGCGATCACCCGGTCGATCATCCGCGCCCATGGTGGGCAGATTCGTTGTGAATCGGAGCGTGGATGGACGCGGTTTGTGATCGAGTTGCCAAGGGGGGATTGAGGCCGGCAGGGCCGGCTTGCGTCACCTGTAGGAGCTGGCTTGCCAGCGAAAGCGGTTTCCGCAAGTGTCATAGAGGCTAGCAGGCCCGGCCTCTTCGCTGGCAAGCCAGCTCCTACGAAGAGCTGGCGGTGTAACGGCTTACGAATACCGCAGAGCGGTAGCCGGCTCGACCTTCGCCGCCCGCCATGCCGGGTAAACCGTGGCCAGGAAGCTCATGACGAAGCCCGCCGTGCAGATCAGCGCCACGTCGGCGCCTTGCAGCTCGGACGGCAGGTTGCTGACGAAATACACATCGGAACTGAAGATGTGCTGCCCGCTGACCCGTTCGATCCAGCCGACCATCTCGCTGACGTTCAATGCGGCGATCACGCCCAGCACACCGCCAATCAAGGTGCCGACGATCCCGATCACGGTGCCCTGCACCATGAAGATCGCCATGATCTCCCGCGGCGTGGCACCGATGGTACGCAGGATCGCGATGTCCGCGCCCTTATCGTTCACCACCATGATCAGGGTCGCGATGATGTTGAACGCCGCCACCGCGACGATCATCAGCAACAGCAGGCCGATCATGGTTTTTTCCATTTTCATTGCACTGAACAGGCTGCCCTGGGTGTGGGTCCAGTCGTCAGCCTTGTAGGCGGCGCCCAACCCCGTGGCGATGTCGCTCGACACTTGTGGCGCGGCATACAGGTCCTTCACCGCCAGGCGCACGCTCTGCACCTGATTCGGCTCCCAGTGCTGCATCTGCGCGGCATCGGCCATGTGGATCAGCGCCATCGTGCCATCCAGTTCGGCGCCGACCTTGAACACGCCGACCACATTCAGACGTTGCATGCGTGGGGTAATGCCGCCCGGCGCATTGCTGACTTCCGGCACGATCAGGGTGATCTTGTCGCCAACGTTCAAGCGGAAGCGGCGCGCCGTGATCTCGCCGATCACCACGCCGAACTCGCCCGGCTTCAGGGCTTCGAGACTGCCCTGGACGATATGCTTGGCAACAATCGACACCTGGCCTTCCAGCGCCGGGTCGACACCGCTGACCTGGATTGGCTGCATCGTGCCCTTGTAAGAGAGCATGCCTTCCATCTCGGTGAACGGCACCGCCGCCGTCACCTCCGGGTTTTTCATCGCCGCCGCTGCCACCGGCTGCCAGTCATCGATCGGGTTGACGCCGACGATGGTGGCGTGAGGCACCATGCCGAGGATGCGCGAACTCATTTCGCGCTGAAAGCCGTTCATCACCGACAACACCACGATCATCGCCAGTACGCCGAGGGCGAGGCCGATCATCGAGGTCATCGAGATGAAGGAAACAAAGCGATTGCGGCGCTTGGCGCGGGTATAGCGCGTGCCGATAAAGATCGATAACGGTCTGAACATTCGCTGGGGCACCGTATAAGAATAAAAGACCCGATGCCCTTTCAGGCACCGGGTTTCAGCCAATCAGATGGGGGTTAGACAGCCTTCCTGCAGGTGCAGGACGCGATCCATCTGGCGGGCCAGGTTCATGTCGTGGGTCACCACCAGGAACGCCGTGCGCATCGAGGTGCTGAGCTCCAGCATCAAGTCCTGGATGCCCTGGGCGGTGTGGGCGTCGAGGTTGCCGGTCGGCTCGTCGAGCATCACCAGGCCCGGTTTGTTCACCAGGGCGCGGGCGATGGCCACACGCTGACGCTCACCACCGGACAGTTCGGCCGGCTTGTGCTCCAGGCGATGGCCCAGGCCTACCCGCTCCAGCAACGCCGTGGCCCGTTGACGCGCTTCAGGGATCGCCGTCTTGCCGATCAGCAGCGGCATGCAGACGTTTTCCAGGGCGGTGAATTCCGGCAGCAAGTGGTGGAACTGGTACACGAAGCCGAGGGCGCGATTGCGCAACAGGCCGCGCTTCTTCTCGCTCAGCGCCGACAGTTCTTCACCGTCGAGCCAGACGCTGCCCTTGGTCGGTGTATCGAGGCCACCCAGCAGATTGAGCAAGGTACTTTTACCCGAGCCCGACTTGCCGACAATCGCCACACGCTCGCCCGGATGCATTTCCAGTTGCAGCCCGGCCAGGACCTCTACCGACTCCGGACCTTCCTCGTAGGACTTGCCCAGGTTGCGGCAGCTCAAGATTGCTTTATCACTCATGCCCGACTCACTCATAACGTAGCGCCTCCGCCGGCTGGGTGCGCGCGGCACGCCAGGCTGGATACAGGGTGGCGAGGAAACTCAGGACCAACGCCGCGGAGCAGACCATCACGACGTCCTGGCTCTGCACCTGCGACGGCAGGTAATCGATGAAGTACACGTCGGCGTTGAGGAACTTGTGGCCGATCAGGCCTTCGAGG
The DNA here is from genome assembly GCF_056711565.1 of Pseudomonas sp. WT-JTC. Lineage (NCBI taxonomy): Bacteria > Pseudomonadati > Pseudomonadota > Gammaproteobacteria > Pseudomonadales > Pseudomonadaceae > Pseudomonas > Pseudomonas sp. WT-JTC. The sequence continues at coordinate 2,073,726 of NZ_CM160042.1, read as the reverse complement.
GCCGAGATCGCGGCACTGACATTCAGCGCGGCGAAGATGCCGACCACGGCGCCAATGGCCGTACCGACCACGCCAATCACGGTGCCCTGCACCATGAACGTGCGCATGATCGTGCCCGGCGTGGCACCCAGTGTGCGCAGGATCGCGATGTCGCCCTTCTTGTCGTTCACCACCATCACCAGCGTGGAAATGATGTTGAACGCGGCGACGGCAACGATCAGCAGCAGCAACAGGCCGATCATGGCTTTTTCCATGCGGATCGCCTGGTACAGGTTGCCGTGGGTACGGGTCCAGTCGCGGGCATAGAAACGGTCTTCGCCAAGATCGCGGGCGATGCTCCACGCGGTGCGCGGTGCCTGGAACAGGTCGTCGAACTTCAGGCGCAGGCCCTGGACCTGATCCGGTTTCCAACGATGCAGCCGGGCCAGATCCTGCAGGTTGGTGACGCCGAGATAGCCATCGAGCTCACCGGCACCGACATGGAAAATGCCGACCACGGTAAAGCGTTTCATGCGCGGGAACATCCCGGCCGGGGTCACGGTGACCTCCGGGGCGACGAAGGTCAGCTTGTCGCCGACGGCGGCACCGAGCTTGGCCGCGGCCTTGTCGCCGATGACGATGCCGAATTCACCCGGCACCAGATCGTCGAGTTTTCCCTGCGTCATGAAGTGATCAATGATCGACACCTGGCGCTCTTGCACCGGGTCGATGGCATTGAGCAGGACTTTCGAGACCTTGCCGTTATTGGTCAGCAAACCCTGCATTTGCGTAAACGGCGCCACGGCCGTCACCTGCGGGTTCTGCCTGACCTTGGCCGCCAGGCTTTGCCAGTCGCTGATCGGCTCGCCGGACTCGATGGTCGCGTGGGGCACCATGCCCAGCACGCGGGTACGCATCTCATGATCGAAGCCGTTCATCACCGACAGCACCACGATCATCACGACTACGCCAAGGGCGAGCCCAATCATCGAAGTCAGGGAAATGAATGACACAAAATGATTGCGACGCTTTGCACGGGTGTAACGCGTGCCGATAAATACGAAGAGAGGTCTGAACATGTCGGGGCTTGTTCGGAGGGAAAAGGAACGTCCTTGTGGCGGGGGTCGATAACCAGCTTTACACTCAGACCACCGCCGCTACCATGGGTTCGCCATGTCGACATTAGATGAAGAAGATCGCCGCGAATACTACCGTATCGAGGATACGATCGCACTGGAAATTCGGCCCCTGTCCGCTACTGAAGCCGCAGGCCAGGAAGTGTTGCAGGATGCTTCCCCACTCTTCAACTTGCTCAGCGAACTGCACCTGAGCGAATTCGAGTCGCAACACCTGTTGCGCCAGATCAGCGAACGCGACCGGACCATCGCGGCGTTCCTCAAATCCCAGAACAGACGCATCGATTTGCTGAGCCAGGTGATCGCCATCACCGCGCTCGGGCAAATCGGCGAACCGCAGCCGGTGATCATCTCCGAAGGCGGTGTCGACTTTCAGCATCCATCGCCCATTGCCACCGGCGCACGCCTGTCGGTCAAGCTGGTGTTGATGCCGCAAGCCCTGGGTCTGCTGCTGCGTGCTCGCGTCACCCATTGCGACCGCAAGGGCGATGGTTATGACGTCGGCACCGAGTTCGAGCACCTGACCGACGCCCAGCGCCAACTGTTGGCCCGCCACATCTTGCAAAAGCAGGCCCAGGAACGACGCCTGGCCCGCGAACAACTCGAATCAGGCAATTAATTTAAGGAAGAACCGTGACTCTCATCTACGGCCATCGCGGCGCCAAGGGCGAAGCACCGGAAAACACCCTGACCAGCTTTCAGGAATGTCTCAAGCACGGCGTGCGTCGCTGCGAACTGGACCTGCACCTGTCCATGGACGGCGAGCTGATGGTCATCCACGACCCGACCCTCAAACGCACCACTGACCGTCGCGGCAAGGTCGTCGAACACACGGCGGCCGAGCTTGTGACCTATGACGCACGCAAGGGTGGCCCGGGCTGGATCAAGCCCTGCCCGATTCCGACCCTGGAAGAACTGTTCGAGAAATGCGACTTCGATCACTGGCAGCTGGAAGTCAAAAGCGCATCACGGATGCGTGCCGCGACCACCGTGCTGGCGATTCGCGAGATGGTCCAGCGTCATGGCCTGATGGACAAGGTGACCATCACCTCGAGCTCCCGTGAAGTGCTCAAGGCCGCGCTGGAGTTGGTGCCGGATGTGTCCCGGGGGCTGGTGGCCGAATATGCCTGGCTCGACCCGCTGAAGGTCGCGGCCAGTTATGGCTGTGAAATTCTGGCGTTGAACTGGACCCTGTGCACGCCGGAACGCCTGCAAAGGGCGCAGCGTCAGGGGCTGCATGTGTCGGTGTGGACCGTCAACGAGCCTGCGCTGATGCGCAGACTCGCCGACTTCGGCGTTGACAGCCTGATTACAGACTTTCCCGGTTTGGCCACCGCCACGCTCGAGAATTGCTGAAATCGGTCTCCCCGGCCGGCTCAGGCCACCGGCCGGAGCCGCTCAAAAAAGCCGGTTGAGGCCGTCGTAGGCCGCTACCCGATAGGCTTCAGCCATGGTCGGGTAGTTGAACGTGGTGTTGACGAAGTACTTGAGCGTGTTCAGCTCGCCCGGCTGGTTCATGATCGCCTGACCGATGTGCACGATCTCCGACGCCTGATAACCGAAGCAGTGAACGCCCAGCACTTCCAGGGTTTCACGGTGGAACAGGATCTTCAGCATGCCTTGCGGCTCGCCGGCGATCTGCGCCCGCGCCATGCTCTTGAAGAACGCCTTGCCGACTTCGTAAGGCACCTTCGCCTGGGTCAACTCCTGCTCGTTCTTGCCGATCGAGCTGATCTCCGGAATGGTGTAGATGCCGGTCGGCACGTCATTCACAAAGCGCCAGCTACCGTTATCCACGATGCTGCCGGCAGCCGAACGACCCTGGTCGTGGGCGGCACTGGCCAGGCTTGGCCAGCCGATCACGTCACCGGCGCCGTAGATGTTCGGCACACAAGTGCGGTACGCCTCGTCGACTTCGATCTGGCCACGGCTGTTGACCTTCACGCCGATGTTTTCCAGACCCAACTGGTCGGTGTTGCCGGTACGACCGTTGCACCAGAGCAAGGCGTCGGCCTTGATCTTCTTGCCGGACTTGAGGTGCAGGATCACGCCATTGTCCACGCCTTCGACGCGGTCATAGTCTTCGTTATGGCGAACCGTGATGTTGTTGTTGCTGAAGTGATAACTCAGGGCCTGGGAAATTTCCGAATCCAGGAAGCTCAGCAACTGACCACGGTTATCCACCAGCTCGACCAGCACACCCAGGCCGCTGAAGATCGAGGCGTATTCGCAGCCGATCACGCCAGCGCCGTAAACGATGAGTTTGCGCGGGGTGTGGCCGAGGCTGAGGATGGTGTCGCTATCGTAGATACGCGGGTGGTGGAAATCGATGTCCGCCGGGCGATAAGGGCGCGAACCGGTAGCGATGATGATGTGCTTGGCCACCAGTTTTTCGACCACACCGTTGGCGCAGACCACTTCGATGGTTTGCTCGTCAGCGAAGCTGCCGGTGCCGAAGAACACGTCGACGCGGTTACGGGCGTAGTAGCCGGTGCGCGAAGCGACTTGCTTGGAGATGACTTTCTCGGCGCTTTTCAGCACGTCCGGGAACGAGAACCAGCGCGGCTCACCAATGGCCCGGAACATCGGGTTGGTGTTGAACTGCATGATCTGCCGCACCGAGTGACGCAGTGCCTTGGACGGGATGGTGCCCAAGTGAGTGCAGTTGCCGCCGACCTGGCGACGGCTATCGACCATCGCCACCTTGCGCCCTGCCTTGGCGGCGTTCATTGCCGCGCCTTCCCCCGCCGGGCCGGAACCCAACACCACCACGTCGTAGTTGTAGACAGCCATGCGTACTCCTCAGAACAGGCCGCGGCACCCTCGGCACCTGCGGCTAAATCACGCCAACCTGTGGCATGAAGGAACAATTTGGGGCCAGTGCAGAACCCGGACACAGTCTATAGAAGCGTCAACGCCGCGCACATTAACCCTTGGTCGCGTCGTAGGCTACTTTTGCCTGCACTACAACGCCAGTTTTCAATGCTCGAATCGCCACAATCACTCGGCTTTTTCGCCACTGAGGCGTTCAAAAGCGTGACTGCTGCGTGTGACGAAACCTGTATCGGCACGAATCACAAAAAATGCACCGATATCGTGCTTTTCTGCGTAGTCCCAACCGCGCTCCGGGCCGAGAATCAGCAACAGCGTCGATAAGCCATCGGCCATCAACGCCGAAGGATGAATCACCGTGACAGATGCCAGGGCATGTGAGACCGGCGCACCGGTACGCGCATCGAAAGTGTGGGAAAAACGCCGACCGCCCTGCTCGAAATAATTTCTGTAGTCGCCGGAGGTGGACAGGCCATAACCGTCGACAAGCATGACTCGCTCGGCGACTTGCCGGTCATCCCGAGGCTCTTCCAGGGCGATGCGCCATGGCGAACCGTCGGCCTTCCTGCCGGATGCCTTGAGCTCCCCCGTCGCTTCGGCGAGATAATCGTGAATGCCCATTGCCTCGAGTCTTGCGGCAATCGTGTCCACCGCATAACCGGCGGCGATGCTGTTGAAATCGACCTCGACGGCGGCGTCCTTGCACAGCTGGTCGCCATCGATGCGCAAATGCTCGTGGCCGACGCGCTTGCGGGCTTCGGCGAGCGCTTCGGCGGTCGGGACTTTTTCTTCACGGGCTTGCGGACCAAACCCCCAGAGGTTCAGCAACGGCTCCACCGTCAGATCGTAGGAACCATCGCTTTGCACCGACAGTTGCTCGCCCACGCGGACCAGCTCGAGGATCGACACCGGCATCGCCTGACAGCGGTTGGCCGGCAGTGCATTGAAGCGTTCGATGTCGGAATCGCTGCGGTAAGTCGACATTTGCCGGTCGACTTCGGCCAGGATCTTTTCGACTTCTATCTGGACGACTGCCGGCGCGGGAACACCGGCGTGACGGACGTACTTGATCGAATACGTGCTGCCCATGGTGGGGCCGCCGAAAGACTCCATCGAATCGCCATGGCCGCAACCAGACAACAGGCCAATCCAAACGATCAGACCGCCCAGGCGCCAGCTCAATACATCCATCTTTTACAGCCCGCCCCGACATAGCCCCAAGGCCGACCATTATGCACCACCCCTGAACCGGCTTACCGGCAAAGACGACTGCAAATGTTCAATGTGTAGGAGCGAGCTTGCTCGCGATGGTCGTCAACGATAACGCGTGCTGACTGGTTAAACGCAGCGCTCTTGACTCCATCGCGAGCAAGCTCGCTCCTACAAAGTTCTTAACCGAACAGTACTGGCTGCCAATGTTGGTCTTTTCATGGAGTCGCGGTATCCGTGGTGCATTGTTTCAAGCGACCCGAATCCGTGCCACTGCCTTCGCTGAGATCAATGTCGCCGCTGGCATCGAGGTATATGTGCGTATAGGACCATGTCGGGGTGATATTTACGCAGTGTCGGAGATCTTTATCGTTCCACCAAGAGATCTCCATGAAAAACTTCTCATCTGGAAACAAGGACCCATGATCCCGTGTGCTGCTGCCTGGAGGGAGGCCTCCTTTGTAAATCCGGTGTTGCACATTCCAGATGAACCGCAGTTCGTCAGCGCCGTTCTTGGAGTAATGGACGGTTGCGGTAGGCAACACAATAATTCGCCAGAGGACAATCAGCAAAAGCACCAGCAGGGGCAGTAATAGCGGTAGCAACGGAATCCATAGCCACCGAATGTAACGCGACCGAGGTTTTTTAGGCGTGGACACGGACTTCATATCCCCAAAGTCGCGCTACAAAATGTGTAGTCGTTTTTATTCCTTTGCCTCTTTCATGGGCTAGCCGTGTCTGTGGTGCATTGTTTTAGTCGATCCGAATCCGTGCCGCTGCCTTCGCTGAGATCAATATCGCCGTTGGCATCAAGGTAGATGTTCGTATTCGGCCACCTCGGAGTAATGTTGACGCAGTGGGCACGAACGTTTTTGCTCCACCAGGATATTTCCATAAAAAAATCGTCATCAGGAAACAGAAAACCGTTATCGACTGTACCTCCGCCGGGCTGCATCCCGCCCTTGTATATCCGGTGCTGGACATTCCAGATGTACCTGAGTTCCTCCCTTCCATTTTCGGAGTAGTGAATGGTCACGGTCGGAAGTGCGATATCCCAATGGTCGAGAGCCAGAAGCACAGCGAGAATCCACAGCCATCGATTGTGCCGTATTCGGGGTTTATTTGCAGACGTGGACACAGACTCCATCTCCCCAGAATCGCGCTACAAAAAGTGCAGTCTTCTTTTATCACCTTGCCTCTTCATGGAGTCGCGGTATCCGTGATGCATTGTTTCAAGCGACCCGAATCCGTGCCACTGCCTTCGCTGCGATCAATGTCGCCATTGGCGTCAAGGTAAATGTGCGTATTGGGCCACTTAGGGGTTACGTTAACGCAGTGTCGGAGAGCGCCATCGTTCCACCAGGAAATCTCCATGAAAAATTTCTCATCTGGAAACAAGAAGCCATAATCACGTGTACCGCCCCCAGGCTGCATCCGCCCTTTGAATATCCGGTGCTGTACGTTCCAGATGTATTTAAGTTCCTCTTTAGCATCTTTGGGGTAATGGATAGTCACAGTAGGCAACCCAATATCCCATTGGGTAATGACCAGAAAAACAACTGGGATCCATAGCCACCACTTGTGCGATCTTCGCGGTTTACTTGCAGACATGGACACGGATTCCCTCCCCCCAGTTCTCTGGAGCAACTGCTAACACTTTATTCATGATCATCTGCGCTATTATCCCGCCATCAGGGTGCTGATTGGCGGGTTTTATACCGGTGCTTATCGACACTCTATCAGCTATATCATCCCACGCTCGCAACTCAGCATAAGGACCGACCATAAAATGAGGGTCGGGCGTTATATTTTTTAATATCGCACTCATTTCTGAGGGCATTCCTTTAATCGATCTGAATCGGTTCCGCTAGCGTGACTGCTATCGAGAGATCCATCTGCCCCAATATATATACTAGTCGTAGGCCACTTAGGATTTATAGCTATACAATGACTTTTTCCTGAGGCAGTCCAGTCAAACCGCATAAAAAAATCATCATTTGCAACAAGATGGCCGGGGCCTCCTGTAGATTGGCCGGGGAAAATTTCCCCTCGAAATATATCGTGCTGGGTATTTAGAACAAACTCCAACTTCCCGCCTCCCTCCTTTGAGAAATAGATTTTTACCCTCGGCACGGAGACATACCAGATAAAATACATCAGAAACAATATTACTAGCAGTCTACGCATAAACAAATGCAGCACCTTTTATTCGCATTTGTGGACACTTATACCTTTCCCCCAATCAGCAGGATCCCCGGCAAGCACTTCATCCATAATTATCTTGGCACTGACCCCTTCGGTTGAATAAATTCTGAAAAGGCTTACACCAATAGCTATAGACTTCCTATCCGGTATGTCATCCCATGCCCTTAATCCCTTTATGTCCTCTGAACGATTAGGGCCGGGCCTATTTTCCCAATCCTGAAGCTTACGGACCGCGTCGGAAATGATCTGCTCAGCACCTGCGCCATCCAGCAACACCCGCTCGGAAAAACCTGCAGCCATTCCTACGTAGCCATAATGAATATTCGACCAAATGTCATAAAAATAATCGTACCTTCCCTGTTTGTGGCGAACATCACCTCCAAAGTTGGCCTTTATCTTCGGCTTGTGATCCCAAGACCGATTCTGCCCAACCCGCTCTGCCCACAGCGCAAAAGCCTCGGCTTTTTTGGCAAGGGCGATGCTGTGGAAATTGGGTTGACGGCCGAGTCGGAGATAAAATGGAATTTCCATGTATTTACTTGTTTCAGCCTCAGGGTTATAGCTATTCAACTCCTTCATTTTCAGCACCGAAGCATGGGTGATGTTTCGATTCATCTCGCCGGCAATGTAGGCGGCAAGCTCTTCCATTTGATCAGGATGGTTACAGGCTCCGCCTCCATCAAGGTTGCCGAGTGGGGCAGTGACTTTTTCTGCAAGCTTTGGATCGGCCACCCCGGATTTCGTCGTAAACCCGCTATCCGCTTGAGTCGTTGGCGACCCGGCGGCGCTGGTGGCTTGCCGTGCAGGACTGGCCTTATTCCGATAGCTGGCGGTGAACACCGAGGGAATCAGTTGCGCTTTACAGGGGCAACCACTATGGCTGTCCAGCGTGCCCGCCATGGCTTTGCCATGACTGATCATGTGCGAAATGCCGCCGACAATTTTGTAAGTCTTGCCGTCCTTGCCACAGGTGACTCGATCACCATCGCGGGCATGGGCAATGCCGTACATCATGATCCGGGTGTCACCATCCAGGACCTTGCCGCCACAGGTGGTCTTGTCGTCCAGGCCAATGTAATAACCCTTGCTCACTGTTACTTCTCCTTATCATTCGGCCGTCCGCAATAATGCGGTGGACGCTAACAGCGTCGCGACCCCAACGGCAGGGCCTGCAGGACGATCAGGAAATTTCGCCAAAAGAAACAATCCATTTCCTACAAGAGTGTTTCTAAAGCGGATTTCTTCGGAAAGAAAAGTCAGAGGGGTCGATAACAATCGGCATGAAAAAACGGCCTGTCGAACCACGCATACCCACAGGACGTTGCGCCCATGCGGGGCGCACAAACAAAAACGCCCCGACCAAGGTCGGGGCGTTTTCATGTGCAGCTAAGGCTTAGCGCGGGAATGCTGGCGGGTTTACACCGGCCATGTCTTCCATCACGCGAACCACCTGGCAGCTGTAACCGAACTCGTTGTCGTACCAAACGTACAGAACAACGCGGTTATCCTGGGTGATGGTCGCTTCAGCGTCCACTACGCCTGCGTGGCGCGAGCCAACGAAGTCGGTGGAAACCACTTCCTGGGAGCTCACGTAGTCGATCTGCTTGTGCAGGTCCGAGTGCATGGCCATCTGGCGCAGGTACTCGTTGATCTCTTCGCGAGTGGTGGCCTTTTCCAGGTTCAGGTTCAGGATAGCCATCGACACGTTCGGCGTAGGAACGCGAATCGCGTTGCCGGTCAGCTTGCCCTTGAGCACTGGCAGCGCCTTGGCGGCTGCGGTGGCGGCACCGGTCTCGGTGATTACCATGTTCAGCGGCGCGGCGCGGCCACGACGGCTGCCCTTGTGGAAGTTGTCGATCAGGTTCTGGTCGTTGGTGAACGAGTGAACGGTTTCGACGTGGCCGTTGACGATGCCGTACTTGTCGTTGACTGCCTTGAGCACCGGCACGATGGCGTTGGTGGTGCAGGAAGCCGCCGAGATGATCTTGTCGTCAGGGGTAATGTCGCCATGGTTGATGCCGTGAACGATGTTCTTCAGCGCGCCCTTGCCAGGTGCGGTGAGGATCACGCGAGCAGCGCCCGGGCAGGCCAGGTGCTGGCCCAGGCCGTCGGCGTCACGCCATACACCGGTGTTGTCGACGATCAGCGCGTTTTCGATGCCGTACTGGGTGTAGTCGACTTCGCTCGGGCTCTTGGCGTAGATAACCTGGATCAGGTTGCCGTTGGCGGTGATGGTGTTGTTGGCTTCATCGATGGTGATGGTGCCATCGAACGGACCATGGACCGAGTCACGACGCAGCAGGCTGGCGCGCTTGACCAGGTCGTTCTCGGCGCCCTTGCGGACAACGATGGCGCGCAGTCGCAGGCCGTCGCCACCACCGGTTTTCTCGATCAGGATGCGTGCCAGCAGACGGCCGATACGACCGAAGCCGTAAAGGACAACGTCGGTGCCTTTGCGGGCGGAAGCGTTCTGCTGACCAACCACGTCGGCCATCTCTTCACGGACGAACTGCTCGGCACTACGGCCATTGCCTTCGGCCTTGTATTTGGCCGCCAGCTTGCCCAGGTCTACCGAAGCGGCGCCGAGCTTGAGCTCGCTCATCGCCTTGAGCAGCGGGAATGTTTCGTGGACGGAGAGTTCGGTTTCGTCGGTCTGGCGATGACGGGCAAAGCGGTGCGCTTTGAGGATCGAAATCACCGAGCGGTTGATCAGGCTGCGGCCATAGATCGAGCTCACCACGTTGTTATTGCGGTAGAGCTGACCGATAAGCGGAATCATCGCTTCTGCGAGTGCTTCACGGTCGATCCATTCACCAAGACACTGGTCGGGCTTCTGAGTCACGGGAACCTTCCACATGTAGGGGCAGAAAAAAGGGGCTACATTATGCCGCCGAGTGACAGCGGTAGCAATGCGCGCCCGTCGTGCTTTACGTAACAAATCGTCGTTCAAAAAAATTACGCCTCGCTCCAGCCCAGTAAAACCGGGGCTTTCAGCACAGTCAATTTTTTGGAGCCAAAGTCTCGTTGTCCGTAACCCTCCGTAACACTCGTTGTTTTTGCCACTACATATTCATTAATTCTAGGTAAAAAAGCGCAGAATTTTGTCTTTACCACTACATTTCGCCAAACCCGTGCTTTAGACACAGTCAGCAACTGACAGGCGGCATCGTAGACCGCTACAATTACCGACTTTGTCGCAACGCTTGGAGCTCAACCTTCCGTGCCCGTTCTGCGTCTACCGCTTCTCCCTGCCGCGGCAGGTAAACAGCACTGGGGCAACCTGCCCGGTGCCGCCCTGAGCCTGGCCATTGCCGAGGCCGCCAGCGCTGCCAAGCGCTTTACCCTGCTGCTGACCGCCGACAGCCAAAGTGCCGAACGGCTGGAACAGGAGCTGGGTTTCTTCGCCCCGGATTTGCCCGTACTGCACTTTCCCGATTGGGAAACCCTGCCCTACGACCTGTTCTCACCGCACCAGGACATCATTTCCCAGCGTATCTCGGCGCTCTATCGACTGCCGGAGTTGAGTCATGGCGTGCTGGTGGTGCCGATCACCACGGCCCTGCACCGCCTGGCGCCCACCAAATTCCTGCTCGGCAGCAGTTTGGTGCTGGATGTCGGCCAGAAGCTCGACGTCGAGCAAATGCGCACCCGGCTTGAAGCCACCGGTTATCGCTATGTCGATACCGTGTACGAGCATGGCGAGTTCACGGTCCGCGGCTCGTTGATCGACCTGTTCCCGATGGGCAGCAAACTGCCATACCGCATCGACCTGTTCGACGACGAAATCGAAACCCTGCGCACCTTCGACCCGGAGAATCAACGCTCCATCGACAAGGTCGACTCGGTCAAGCTGCTGCCGGCCAAGGAGTTCCCGCTGGAGAAAGAAGCCGTGACCCGCTTCAAGGCGCGTTTTCGCGAGCGCTTCGATGTCGATTTCCGTCGCTGCCCGATCTTCCAGGACTTGAACAGCGGGATCACCCCGGCCGGTATCGAGTACTACCTGCCATTGTTCTTCGAAGAAACCTCGTCGCTGTTCGATTACCTGCCACAGGACACGCAAGTGTTTTCCCTGCCGGGCATCGAACAGGCCGCCGAGAATTTCTGGAACGATGTGCGCAATCGCTATGAAGAACGCCGTGTCGATCCTTCCCGCCCTTTATTACCGCCAGCCGAGCTGTTCCTTCCAGTGGAAGACTGCTTCGCGCGCCTGAAGAACTGGCCGCGCGTAGTGGCCAGCCAACAGGACATTGAAAGCGGTGGCGGCCGCGAGCGCTTCCCGGCTCGAGAACTGCCGAACCTGGCCATCGAAGCCAAGGCCACCCAGCCATTGGCGGCACTGGCTGGTTTCCTCGACGAATTCCCCGGACGCGTGCTGTTTACCGCCGAATCCGCAGGCCGCCGCGAAGTGCTGCTGGAACTGCTGGAACGCCTGAAGCTGCGACCGAAAACCGTCGACAGCTGGCCGGACTTTGTCGCCGGCAAGGAGCGTCTGGCCATCACCATCGCACCACTCGATGAAGGCCTGCAGCTCGACGACCCGGCCCTGGCCCTGGTTGCCGAAAGCCCATTGTTCGGTCAGCGCGTGATGCAGCGTCGGCGTCGCGAAAAGCGCGCCGATGCCAACAACGATGCCGTCATCAAGAACCTCACCGAGCTGCGCGAAGGTGCGCCGGTGGTGCATATCGACCACGGTGTCGGCCGCTACCTGGGCCTGGCGACCCTGGAAATCGACAACCAGACCGCCGAGTTCCTCGCCCTGGAATACGCTGAAGGCGCCAAGCTGTATGTGCCGGTGGCCAACCTGCACCTGATCGCCCGCTACACCGGCAGCGACGACGCCCTGGCCCCGCTGCACCGCCTCGGCTCCGAGACCTGGCAGAAAGCCAAGCGCAAGGCCGCCGAACAGGTTCGCGACGTGGCCGCCGAGTTGCTCGACATCTATGCACGCCGTGCGGCCCGTGAAGGCTACGCCTTCGCCGATCCGAAAGCTGACTACGCCACCTTCAGCGCGGGTTTCCCGTTTGAAGAAACCCCGGACCAGCAAACCACTATCGAAGCGGTGCGCGACGATATGCTCGCGCCCAAGCCCATGGATCGCCTGGTGTGCGGCGACGTCGGCTTCGGCAAGACCGAAGTGGCGATGCGCGCCGCGTTCATCGCCGTGCATGGCGGCAGGCAAGTGGCGATCCTGGTGCCGACCACCCTGCTCGCCCAGCAGCACTACAACAGCTTCCGCGACCGTTTCGCCGACTGGCCGGTGACCGTGGAAGTGATGAGCCGCTTCAAGTCGGCCAAGGAAGTCAACGCGGCGGTCGCGGACCTGGCCGAAGGCAAGATCGACATCGTCATCGGCACGCACAAGCTGCTGCAGGACGACGTCAAAATCAAAAACCTGGGCCTTGTGATCATCGATGAGGAACACCGTTTCGGCGTGCGCCAGAAAGAACAGCTCAAGGCGCTGCGCAGCGAAGTCGACATCCTGACCCTCACCGCCACGCCAATTCCGCGCACGCTGAACATGGCGGTGTCGGGCATGCGCGACCTGTCGATCATCGCCACTCCGCCGGCCCGTCGCCTGTCGGTACGCACCTTCGTCATGGAGCAGAACAAGAGCACGGTCAAAGAGGCCTTGCTGCGTGAATTGCTGCGTGGCGGCCAGGTCTACTACCTGCACAACGACGTGAAGACCATCGAGAAGTGCGCCGCCGACCTCGCCGAACTGGTACCGGAAGCTCGAATCGGCATCGGTCACGGGCAGATGCGCGAACGCGAACTCGAACAGGTGATGAGCGACTTCTACCACAAGCGCTTCAACGTGCTGATCGCCTCGACCATCATCGAGACCGGCATCGACGTACCGAGCGCCAACACCATCATCATCGAGCGCGCCGACAAGTTCGGCCTGGCGCAGTTGCACCAGTTGCGCGGTCGGGTCGGACGTAGCCACCACCAGGCGTACGCCTACCTGCTGACGCCACCGCGCCAGCAAATCACCCCGGACGCGGAAAAGCGCCTGGAAGCGATTGCCAACACCCAGGACCTCGGCGCGGGCTTCGTGCTCGCCACCAACGACCTGGAAATCCGTGGCGCCGGCGAACTGCTCGGTGACGGCCAGAGCGGGCAGATCCAGGCTGTCGGTTTCACGCTGTACATGGAAATGCTCGAGCGCGCAGTGAAGTCGATCCGCAAGGGCGAGCAACCGAACCTCGATCAACCGCTGGGCGGTGGCCCGGAAGTCAACTTGCGGGTACCGGCACTGATTCCGGAAGACTACCTGCCGGATGTCCACGCCCGCCTGATTCTCTACAAGCGCATTGCCTCGGCCACCGATGAAGACGGTCTCAAGGATTTGCAGGTGGAGATGATCGATCGTTTCGGCCTGTTGCCGGAACCGACCAAGAACCTGATCCGCATCACTGCACTGAAGTTGCAGGCCGAGCAACTGGGCATCAAGAAAGTCGATGGCGGCCCGCAAGGCGGTCGCGTCGAGTTCGCCGCACAGACGCCGGTCGACCCGCTGACACTGATCAAGCTGATCCAGAGCCAGCCAAAACGCTACAAATTCGAAGGCGCCACGATGTTCAAGTTCATGGTTCCGATGGAGCGCCCGGAAGAGCGCTTTAATACTGTAGAGGCACTCTTCGAGCGCCTCGTTCCGACAACTGCTTGAAGGACGCCGCATGCGCCTGTTTCGCTCACTGACCTTGCTGACCCTGTTGATGCCGGCACTGGTTGCGCCTACGGCATTTGCCGATGACCTGTATCAGGTCGAAATGATTCTGGTCCGCCAAAACGCCGTGCCGGCGATTGTCAGCCGTGCCGCACCGGAAGACTGGGCGGCTGGCGCACAACCGGTCAGCCCCGACAGCCTGCGTACGCCAAGCCTGAATGGCGAGGTGGAAAAACTCACCAGCAGCGCCGACTACACGGTGTTGCTGCACAAAGCCTGGCAACAGACCCTCGGCGAAGCTGGCAGCAAAGTGGCGATCAGCGACGGCAAGGAACAATATGGTCAGTTCCCGATCGAGGGCACGCTGAACATGAAGCTGGGACGCTTTACCGATGTCGACGCCGATTTCTGGGTCAATCAGATCGATGCCAATGGCATGGTGACCGCCAGCGAGCGCTTGAAACAGGAAAGCCACACCAAGAACGGCCAGCTGAACTTCCTCGACAACGGCCACCTCGGCCTGCTGATCAAGATCACCTCGCTGACCGCCCCAGCCCCCCGCCCAGCTCCCGAAGAAATTCCGGACTGATTGAAGTCCCTATGTCCGCGACCCTGAGCAAACCCCTGGCACCGTCCTGGGTCAGCCGATTCAAGGAACAGAGCCTGGAGCGTGGCCGCCGCTACGCGCTGGAGAATCGCGTCAGGATCGTTGAAGCCGGCGATGCCACGATCATCGCCGCGTGCGAAGGCTCTGGCGGTAACGTTTACCGTCAGACCATTCGCCTGCGCGAGTCAGCCAAGGGCACCCTGCTGATGGTCGACGCCACTTGCTCCTGCCCGGTCCACAACAACTGCAAACATTGCGCAGCGGTGCTCCTGCAAGTGCAGGAAACCCTCGACTACCCAGCCGCCGCCAAAGACGCCGAACTCCTGGAAAAACTCCAGGCAGTCCTGGAAAACCGCAGCCCGAAAGCCCCGCCACAAGTGCTGGTGGACAATGTGCAACCCGTCCCGCGCCTGTGGCTCGCCAGCATCGAGTTCAGTGCGTTCGAACCGCGCAACGGTCGAATGCAGCGTTACATTCAGCATCGCGCGGCGCTGTCTTTCAGCTATCTGGACGAGTACGTTTCCGGTCAGAAAAACGCCGACATCCTGATTCGTCAGGAGACCCAGACGCTGCGGATAAAACGCCACCCGGAAGTGGAACAGTCCTACCGGGAACAACTGCGAATCCTCGGCTTCAAAGTGGCCACCCGGCAAAGCAAGGCCTTGCCGGAAAGTGCCGGCGAGCTGTTCGAGATGGTCAATGACAGCGCCTGGCTGACTTTTACCCTCAATGAACTGCCGAAGTTGCGCACCCAGGGCTGGGAATTGCAGATCGACGAGGACTTCGGTTTCGACCTGACGGCGGTAGACGACTGGTACGCCACGGTCGAACAGGTACCGGAGCGAGACTGGTTCGATCTGGAGCTGGGGATCATCGTCAACGGCGAACGCCTGAGCCTGTTGCCGATCCTGCTCAACCTGATGCGCTCCCACAGCGAAATCCTCAATCCGGAACGCCTTGCCCGACGACGCGACGACGAGCTGATCCTGGTCAATATTCCCAATCGCCCGAACTCCGAACACGGGCCACTGCAAGTCGCCCTGCCCTTCGGCCGCTTGAAGCCGGTGCTGGCAACCCTTGGCGAGTTCTACCTGCAGGAGCCCGGCGAAACCACGCTGCGCCTGAGCAAGGCCGATGCCACGCGCCTGAACCCGCTGGAAGACATGCCACTGCTCTGGGAGGGTGGAGAGCAGATCCGCACCTTTGCCCAGCGCCTGCGCGACATCAAGGACCACACGACCATTGCCCCGGACGGCCTGAATGCGACGCTGCGTCCGTATCAGCTCGAAGGCTTGAGCTGGATGCAATCACTGCGGCAGCTGGAAGTGGGCGGAATTCTCGCGGACGACATGGGCCTGGGCAAAACCCTGCAGACACTGGCGCACGTCCTGAGCGAGAAAAACGCCGGCCGCCTCGATCGGCCGTGCATGGTCGTGATGCCGACCAGCCTGATCCCCAACTGGCTCGACGAAGCGGCGCACTTTACGCCCCAGCTCAAAGTACTGGCGCTATACGGTGCCAGCCGCAAAAAGCACTTCGACAAGTTGGCCGATTACGATCTGATCCTGACCACCTATGCACTGCTGCCCAAGGATGTCGAACGCCTCGCGGCGCAGCCCTTGCACATACTGGTGCTGGATGAAGCGCAATACATCAAGAACCCCGGCAGCAAGGCGGCCCAGGCTGCCCGCGAGCTCAACGCCCGGCAGCGCCTGTGCCTGAGCGGCACACCGCTGGAAAACCATCTCGGTGAACTGTGGTCGCTGTTTCACTTTCTCTTGCCCGGCTGGCTGGGCGACGTCAAAAGCTTCAACCGCGATTACCGCGTGCCGATTGAAAAACGCACCAGCGAGGTCAGGCTTCAGCACCTCAACGGCCGGATCAAGCCGTTCCTGCTGCGCCGCACCAAGGAACAGGTGGCCACCGAGTTGCCACCGAAAACCGAGATCATCCACTGGGTCGAGCTCAACGAGGCCCAACGCGACGTCTACGAAACCATGCGCCTGGCCATGGACAAGAAAGTCCGCGACGAAATCACCCGCAAAGGCGTGGCCCGCAGCCAGATCATCATTCTGGAAGCACTGCTCAAGCTGCGTCAGGTGTGCTGCGATTTGCGCCTGGTCAACGAGGCGACCCTGCCGAGCCGTGGCAGCACGTCAGGCAAGCTCGACAGCCTGATGGAAATGCTCGAGGAATTGTTCGAGGAAGGTCGGCGGATCCTGCTGTTCTCCCAGTTCACTTCAATGCTGTCGCTGATCGAAGACGAACTGAACAAACGCGGCGTGGCCTATGCCCTGCTGACCGGCCAGACCCGTGATCGCCGCACACCCGTGAAGGAATTCCAGAGCGGCAAGCGTCAGATTTTCCTGATCAGCTTGAAGGCAGGTGGCGTGGGCCTGAACCTGACCGAAGCGGACACGGTGATTCATTACGACCCGTGGTGGAACCCGGCGACGGAGAACCAGGCGACCGACCGGGCGTATCGCATCGGCCAGGAGAAGCCGGTGTTCGTTTACAAAATGATTGCCCGCGGCACGGTGGAAGAAAAGATTCAGCACCTGCAAAAGGAAAAATCCGACCTCGCGGCCGGCGTGCTGGATGGGCGCAAGGCCGGGGACTGGAAACTGCAGAACGATGATATCGAGGCGCTGTTTGCGCCGCTGCCGAAAAACCTCGAAAAACGCTGAGATTTGCGGCGTCTGAACCGGCCTCTTCGCGAGCAAGCCCGCTCCCACATTTGATTTGTGTTTAGCCTCAACAGTGGAGGCAACACAAAACCACTGTGGGAGCGGGCTTGCTCGCGAAGGGGGCGACTCGGCATAGCGCCTGACTCAGCCCTTGAGCACCCGCGCCAACGTCGATTTCACGTTGCCCATACCGTCATGCAATGCCTGCTCGATCTCGGCCATGGTGATTACGGCCGTCGACTTGCCCGCCGCCGGGTTCACCACCAGCGCCAGGCAGGCGTAATCCAGTTCCAGTTCGCGGGCCAGGGCTGCTTCGGGCATACCCGTCATACCGACGATGTCGCAGCCATCGCGCTCCAGCCGGGCGATTTCAGCCACCGTCTCCAGGCGCGGCCCTTGAGTGCACGCATACACGCCATGACTGCTGTAGCCCACGCCTTCCGCCGCCAATGCCGCGATCAGTTGCTGGCGCAATGGTTCGCTGTAGGGGTAGCTGAAGTCGATATGGGTGACGTGCTCCAGATCATCGGCAAAGTAAGTGTGTTCACGACCGCTGGTGTAGTCGATCAACTGATGCGGCACGCAGAAATGCCCTGTGCCCATGGCGGAATGAATTCCACCCACGGCATTGACCGCGAGAATCGCCTGCGCCCCGGCCTGCTTCAACGCCCAGAGGTTGGCGCGGTAGTTGACCTGATGCGGCGGAAAACGATGCGGATGACCGTGACGTGCAAGGAACAGCACTTCCTTGCCGGCATATTCGCCGATCTGAACGTCGGCCGAAGGTGCGCCGTAAGGCGTGTCCACTGTCAGTGACTGACGAATGCTCAGGCCTTCGAGCTGAGTCAGGCCAGTGCCACCGATAATCGCGTAAACCGTCATAACGAACAGTCCTTAATCAATCAATTGAGCTTCTTTGAGCGCGCCGACAGCGGTCAGCCAGCGCGGGGCCTGACGGTATTCGGTGCTGGCGAACGACTGGCCGCGCATCCGCGCAATACGCTCGGATGGCTTGACCTTCAGACGCTGGGCAGCGCTCAGGGCGAGCTCGGCGGCCGCACGGTCGTTGCACACCAGGCCCATGTCGCAGCCGGCAGTCAGCGCTGACTCGATTCGACTGGCGGCATCGCCGACCACGTGAGCCCCCGCCATGGACAAGTCATCACTGAAAATCACCCCGTCGAATTGCAACTCGCCGCGCAGGATTTCCTGCAACCAGCGACGGGAAAAACCGGCCGGCTGGGCGTCGACTTGTGGATAGATCACATGGGCGGGCATGACCGCGGCCAGTTGCTTGCTCAATCTGGCAAACGGCACCAGATCGTTGGCGCGGATCTCATCGAGACTGCGTTCGTCGTTGGGGATCGCGACGTGGGAATCCGCTTCGGCCCAGCCGTGACCGGGGAAGTGCTTGCCGGTGGCCGCCATGCCTGCGCTGTTCATCCCGCGGATGAAAGCACCGGCCAACCGGGCGGCGCGCTCCGGGTCACCCTCGAACGAACGGGTACCCACCACCGCGCTGCGTTGGTAATCGAGGTCGAGCACCGGGGCGAAACTCAGGTCCAGGCCAACGGCCAACACTTCGGTCGCCATGATCCAGCCACACTGCTCGGCCAGGTATTCGGCGTTCGGGTTGTCGGCAATGGCGCGCATGGCGGGCAACCGCACGAAACCCTGGCGCAGGCGCTGCACGCGACCGCCCTCTTGATCCACCGCCAACAGCAGATCGGGACGAATGGCGCGAATGGCTGCACTCAGCTCGCGCACTTGACGCGGATGCTCGATGTTACGGGCAAAGATGATCAAGCCACCCACTTCGGGCTGGCGCAACAATTGGCGATCTTCAGCCGTCAGCCAGGTACCGGCGACGTCCACCATCAACGAGCCTTGCAAGCCAGCAGTCATAGTTTTTCCTTGATAACAGAAAACCCGCCCCACACGAATTCGCCACCGGGGGCAGTGCCCGGCAGGTCGGCGGTATCAATGGGAAACGGGTTCAGAAACAGAGTCGGCATGGGCGGCTAGCTTAGCGGATGTCAGCTGCCGCGCCCACCCGTGTACGGTTAAACCTTGGCGGCAACCGGCGTCGATTTAGTGCGCGGACGCAACTGGGCTGTGGCCATGGCCGCATCCGTCACACCGGATTCGGCGCGCATGCCGGCGGCCAGGAATGGCACCATCAGGCGCATGACCTGCTCGATCGAAGTGTTCACGCCAAAGTCGGTTTCAGCAATCGCCCGCAAGGCCTTGATGCCGGACATGCTGAACGCTGCCGCACCGAGCATGAAGTGCACGCGCCAGAACAGTTCGATGGGGGGAATGCGCGGCGCCGCTTCGTTGACCAGCGTCATGTAGCGGCGGAACACCTTGCCGTACATGTCTTCCAGATAACGACGCAGGTGGCCCTGGCTCTGACTGAACGCCAGCCCCAGCAAACGCATGAAGATAGACAGGTCGTTGCCACTGCGCGGCTGCACCACCAGTGCCTGCTCGACGAGGATTTCCAGCAACTCTTCGAGTGTCGGCCTGATTTCAGGCTTGGCCTGACGCCGCTCCAGCTCTTTATCGAGACTGATGCAGAACGGCCCGAGGAACCGCGAGAAAACCGCCTGGATCAACGCCTTCTTCGAACCGAAGTGATAGTTCACCGCCGCCAGGTTGACACCCGCCTTGCTGGTGATCAGACGCAACGAGGTTTCAGCGAAACCTTTTTCCGCGAACAACTGCTCGGCGGCATCAAGAATGCGTTCAACGGTTTCCGACTGGGCCATGGCTACTCCGCCTGACAAACACTTGTTTGAAACATACGTTTCAGCCTGTGCCTTGTCAAGTCTGGCAGTTCGTTTTGGGAATGGTCGGTCAGACATTTAACCACACAACGACAAAGCTTCAATCCACTGACTGATTGACCGTCCGGCGGCGACTGAAAAAAGGAGCATTGCCAAGACCGCCTTACTGTATATAATCCCAGTCACTGTATAAAAAAACAGAGCGATCAATATGCTAAAGCTGACGCCACGACAAGCAGAGATTCTGGCTTTCATCAAACGCTGCCTGGAAGACAACGGATATCCACCCACCCGCGCGGAAATCGCTCAGGAACTGGGTTTCAAGTCACCCAATGCAGCGGAAGAGCACCTCAAGGCGCTGGCCCGCAAGGGTGCCATCGAGATGACGCCTGGCGCCTCCCGTGGCATTCGCATCCCTGGCTTCGAAGCCAAGGCCGACGACTCCACCCTGCCGATCATTGGCCGGGTCGCAGCCGGTGCCCCGATTCTTGCGCAGCAACACATCGAAGAGTCCTGCAACATCAATCCTGCCTTCTTCCATCCGCGTGCCGACTACCTGCTGCGCGTCCATGGGATGAGCATGAAAGATGTCGGCATTTTCGACGGCGACCTGCTGGCGGTCCACACCACCCGCGAAGCCCGCAACGGCCAGATCGTGGTTGCGCGAATCGGCGACGAAGTGACCGTCAAGCGCTTCAAGCGTGACGGCAGCAAAGTCTGGCTGATCGCCGAGAACCCCGAGTTCGCCCCTATTGAAGTGAACCTTCAAGATCAGGAACTGGTGATCGAAGGCTTGAGTGTCGGCGTCATTCGCCGCTAAAGGAGGCACCATGCAGTTCCCACAGACATCACCACAGCAAGCCCAACTGCCGTTGTTCGAAGCGTTCATGGCACAGCCATTGGCGCCGATTCTGAAAGACGTAGTCGAGTCCCCCTGGAGCGCCGAACCTGACGTTTTCAGCGAGCTGTCACTGCGTGGTGCAGCCGGGAACTGCCTGAGCCTTCTGGCCCCCATCCTCAGGGAATTGAGCCAGGACCAGGATGCTCGCTGGCTGACACTGATCGCGCCGCCCGCCAGCCTGACCCAAGCCTGGCTGCGAGATGCCGGCCTCAACCGCGAGCGCATCCTGTTGTTGCAACCGCGGGGCAGCCAGAGCGCCCAGCAACTGACCTGCGAAGCGTTGCGCCTGGGGCGCAGCCATACGGTGGTCAGCTGGATCAACCCGCTGAGCTCCCAATCGCGGCAACAACTGATCAGCGCCGCCCGCACCGGGGACGCTCAGAGCCTGAATATTCGACTGGGTTAACTGACAGGCAAAACGCGGGCTTCACCGCGCGAGGCTTCTCCAGGGACAGAGAAGCCGATGAGTAGCGATATCAAGAAAAACGACAGACGGGGATCAATGCAGAACCCGTGTCCCCTCTTCCTTGTCGAATTCGCCTTCAACCAGGCGACCTGCCATCTGCACACCGACGCTCAACATCGCCTTGGCGACTTCCACGTGCTGCCCTTGCAGGAACGCTTTGGCGTCCTCGGAGAAATCCAAAGTAACCAGAGAACCCTCGTCCTCGGCCCTGCGCAGCTCGATTCGGCCGTCTGGTAACTCGACAATTTCTAGAAAGGACGTTGGCATAAAGGACTGTTCTCCACGAAAGGCGGGGATTATATAGGCATCGCTCGGGCTTCGCTTGGGATCTTGACCAGATGTCATCACCCGACGGCGAGTGTCAGCACTCGTTCAACCCTTCACGAAACCGGATCGCCAACGCTTTCAGGTTCTGACGCCAGCTCTCCAGCTCCTCCCGACTCAGTTCCTCCGGCGCGTCCTCTTCATCCAGATTGACAGCCTGAATCAGTGGCTGAGTCACGTCCCCTTTCGGCTTGTGCGGCGCGCGTGGTGGCTGAAACAGCGCAGCATGGGCGGCCAACAGTCTGGCCAGCCAGGTCTCCGGGTTATTGGCCAGCTCGACCATCTCGGCCATTTCCGGAATGGCGATGGTTTCCAGCACCTCGCGAGTCAGCAACAACTCTGCACGGGACGCATTGGCCTGAGGCAAGCGATAGAAACCGGCGATTTCGTGACACAGGCCCAACAGCGCGCCGTACAGGTGAAACAGCGCGGATTCGCGTCCGGCCTGGATCAGCGCCAGCGAATTCATTGCCCGACTTTCTTCAGTACGGGCCAGTGCTTCCAGCGACAAGCCGGCGAAGTAAATCTTCTGATTGGTGCGGGTATAAAGTTCGTGGGCCATGACGGCAGCCTCCACAACGAAATAATTGCTTCATGCAGGTATGACAGTGTCGTGGATCACCCGATCCGACCGCAAGCCCAAAACAAAAAGGCCGCATGAAAACCCGAAGGTTCTCATGCGGCCTTGCGCACTGACTGTAGGAGCGAGCTTGCTCCGGGCGGCGTTCCGACGATGGTCGTCAACGATGACGCGGGCCTACAGGATGCCCGCGTTGCTCTCAGGTCCATCGCGAGCAAGCTCGCTCCTACAGGGGTGGCGGCTTTACGCCTTGGCTGCCGGACGCTTGTCTTCGACCGCCCACTTGCCGCCGTCGTAGAACGCTTTCCAGCCAGTCGGCTTACCGTCGACCTCGGTCTGTACGTACTGCTCCTTGGTCTTGCGACTGTAACGAATCACAGCCGGGAGGCCATCCGGATCTTTCTTCGGCGCTTCGCAGAGGAAGTGATACTTCGGATCGATCTCATCCTTGTGCGGGATGATTTCCATCACCAGCGGAGCACGAGTCTCGCGGTTTTTCGGGAACTGGCTGGCCGCCAGGAACAGGCCGGATGCACCGTCGCGCAGAATGTAGGTGTCGTTGACCTTTTCGCACTTCAGCTCAGGCATCTTCACCGGGTCCATCTTCGGCGGCGCCGCATCACCGCTCTTCAGCAGTTTGCGGGTGTTCTTGCAGGTGGCATTGGTGCAACCGAAGAACTTGCCGAAACGGCCAGTCTTGAGTTGCATTTCGCTGCCACACTTGTCGCACTCCAGGCTCGGACCTTCATAGCCCTTGATGCGGTAAGTGCCCTCTTCGATTTCGTAGCCATCGCAATCCGGGTTGTTACCGCAGATGTGCAACTTGCGCTTCTCATCGAGCAGGTAGGCATCCATCGCCGTGCTGCAGATCGGGCAGCGATGCTTGCCACGCAACACCAGCGACTCCGATTCACCCTCGTCGTCCGCAGCGATTTCATCGCCCGGCACCAGGTTCACGGTGGCCTTGCAGCGTTCTTTTGGTGGCAGGCTGTAACCCGAGCAACCGAGGAACACACCGGTCGACGCGGTACGGATCTGCATCGGGCGACCGCAGGTGGTGCACGGGATGTCGGTCATCACCGGCTGGTTGGCACGCATGCCGCTTTCCGGGCTTTCGGCCACTTCGAGTTTCTTCTTGAAGTCGCCGTAGAACTCGTCGAGCACGTTTTTCCAGTCACGTTCGCCCTGGGCCACGTCATCGAGATGCTCTTCCATGCCCGCAGTGAAACCGTAGTCCATCAGGTTGGAGAAGCTCTCGGCCAGACGCTCGGTGACGATGTCGCCCATCTTTTCCGAGTAGAAACGACGGTTGTGCAGCGCCACGTAGCCGCGGTCCTGGATGGTCGAAATGATCGCCGCGTAGGTCGAAGGACGACCGATACCACGCTTTTCCATTTCCTTCACCAGGCTGGCTTCCGAGTAGCGCGCCGGCGGCTTGGTGAAATGCTGGGACGGATCAAGCTTGATCAGCTTCATCGCGTCGCCCTGGGCCATGTCCGGCAATACGTCGTCGTCGCCCGGCTTGGCGATTTGCGGCATGACGCGGGTGTAACCGTCAAACTTCAGGATGCGGCCCTTGGCGCGCAGCTCGAAGTCACCGGCACCCACAGTGACGGTAGTCGACAGGTATTGCGCCGGCAGCATCTGGCAAGCGAGGAACTGGCGCCAGATGAGCTCGTAGAGGCGCTCAGCGTCACGCTCCATGCCCGACAGCTTGCTTGGCTCGGTATTGGCGTCGGACGGACGAATCGCTTCGTGAGCCTCTTGTGCGCCTTCCTTGCTGCTGTAGACGTTCGGGGTTTCCGGCAGGTACTTCTTGCCGAACTCGCCTTCAATATAGGTACGCGCCATCGCCACGGCATCAACCGAGAGGTTGGTGGAGTCGGTACGCATGTAGGTGATGTAGCCGGCTTCGTACAAACGCTGGGCCATCATCATGGTTTTCTTCACACCGAAGCCCAGGCGGTTGCTCGCGGCCTGCTGCAGGGTGGAGGTGATGAACGGTGCCGACGGCTTGCTGCTGGTCGGTTTGTCTTCGCGCTTGACGATGCTGTAGCTGGAAGCCTTGAGCTTCTCCAGCGCCGCCATGGCCTGGGTTTCATTGAGCGGCTTGAAGGCTTCGCCTTTCTCGCGGGCCACGTCGAAACGCACGGTCGCGCCTTTGGCGGTGCCGAGGTCGGCGTGAACTTCCCAGTACTCTTCCGGGATGAACGCGCGGATTTCACGCTCACGCTCAACCACCAGCTTCACGGCAACCGACTGCACGCGACCGGCGGACAGACCACGAGCGATCTTGGCCCACAGCAGTGGCGAAACCATGTAACCCACGACGCGGTCGAGGAAGCGACGCGCCTGCTGGGCGTTGACACGGTCGATATCCAGCTCGCCCGGCTGGGAGAAGGCTTCCTGAATCGCCTTCTTGGTGATTTCGTTGAACACCACGCGCTTGTAGCGGCTGTCGTCACCACCGATGGCTTCGCGCAGGTGCCAGGCAATGGCTTCCCCCTCGCGGTCCAAGTCGGTTGCGAGATAGATGGTGTCAGCATCCTTGGCGAGCCGGCGCAGCTCTTCGATGACTTTTTCCTTGCCTGGGAGGATCTCGTACTTGGCTTTCCAGCCATGATCGGGATCGACACCCATGCGCGCGACCAGCTGCTTGCGCGCCTTTTCTTTCGGCGACAGTGCCGGCGCTTCACCCGCAGCAGCCTTGCCGCGCTTGGCGGCTGGCTCTTTGCTGGCGCTAGCCGAACCGCTGGTGGGCAGGTCTCGGATATGGCCGATACTCGACTTCACCACGTATTCGTTGCCCAAATACTTGTTGATGGTCTTGGCCTTAGCCGGGGATTCCACAATGACCAGCGATTTGCCCATGGATCAGAAAATTCCTGAATTCGAGAAGTGAAAGGCGATTGGCGCCTGACGCGGCACCGCTATATATAGTGGCAACAAGGTGAGGTCAAGCGCAGGGTATTGCGCGAACTCAGCTTATGGCTTGGTAAAAAGGCTTTCTTCAGCCTGCACCAAAGCAAAGCGTGGCACCTGTTCACCGTCAACCTCGACGGACTCCAGGAACATGCTCAAGGGACGTACCCAAAAGCCGTAATCGCCATACAGGGCTTGGTAGAAGACCACTTCTTCTTCGGTTTCCGAATGCCGCGCAACACTGAATACGCGGTACTGCGGACCTTTGTAATGTTGGTAGAGCCCAGGTTGTATCGGCATGCTTTGGCCCTCACTCAAATTTTTTCAAATAAAAAACAAAATAAATCCGGAAAAACAAAAACCGGGGCACTTGGCCCCGGCTTCCATCAACGAGACGCTTAAACGCGTTCGAAGACGGTGGAGATGCCTTGGCCGAGACCAATGCACATGGTGGCCACCCCGAAGGTGCCGCCATTCTGCTTCATTACATTGAGCAAAGTGCCGGAGATACGCGCACCGGAGCAACCGAACGGGTGGCCCAGGGCGATGGCGCCACCGTGCAGGTTAACCTTCTCGTTCATCTTGTCGAGCACTTTCAGATCTTTCAGCACTGGCAGGGCCTGTGCGGCGAAAGCTTCGTTGAGCTCGAAGAAGTCGATGTCGGAGATACCCAGACCCGCGCGTTTCAATGCTTTTTGTGTGGCCGGTACTGGACCATAGCCCATGATTGCCGGATCCACACCTGCCACTGCCATCGAGCGAATCACTGCCAGAGGCTGGATACCCAGGTCCTGTGCGCGCTGTGCCGACATCACGATCATGCACGAAGCACCATCGGTGATCTGCGACGAAGTACCCGCTGTCACGGTGCCACCCTTCGGATTGAACGCCGGCTTCAGAGCCGCCAGGCTTTCCAGGGTAGTTTCCGGACGAATGGTTTCGTCGTAGTCGAAGGTTTTCAGGAAACCGTTCTCGTCGTAGCCCTGCATCGGGATGATTTCGTCTTTGAACTTGCCTTCCACGGTCGCCTTGTGGGCGAGTTGGTGGGAGCGCACGCCGAAAGCGTCCTGTTGCTCGCGAGTGATGCCGTGCATTTTGCCCAGCATTTCCGCGGTCAGGCCCATCATGCCCGAGGCTTTCGCCGCGTACAGCGACATGTGCGGGTTCGGATCGACACCGTGCATCATGCTTACATGACCCATATGCTCGACGCCGCCAACAACGAATACGTCACCATTGCCGGTCATGATCGCTTGCGCTGCAGTGTGCAGAGCGCTCATCGACGAGCCGCACAGACGGCTAACGGTCTGGCCGGCCGACGTGTGCGGGATCTGGGTCATCAGCGACGCCATGCGCGCGATGTTCCAGCCCTGCTCCAGGGTCTGGTTCACACAGCCCCAGATCACGTCTTCGACTTCGTTCGGGTCGACCTTGACGTTACGTTCCAGCAGTTTGCTGATCAGGTGCGCCGACATGTCTTCGGCGCGGGTGTTGCGGTGCATGCCGCCCTTGGAGCGGCCCATCGGAGTACGACCGAAGTCGACAATCACGACGTCTCTAGGATTCAAGCTCATAAGTTCACTCTCACTCTAGTTGGGGGCGCTTAACCGAAGAAGCTCTGGCCGTTCTTGGCCATTTCGCGCAGCTTCGCGGTCGGGTGGTACAGCGCGCCCAAATCAGCGTACTGGTCAGCCAGGGCAACGAACTCTGCCACACCGATGGAATCGATGTAGCGCAGCGCACCGCCACGGAATGGAGGGAAACCAATACCGTAGACCAGACCCATGTCGGCTTCGGCAGCGGTTTCGACGATGCCGTCTTCCAGGCAACGCACGGTTTCCAGGCACAGCGGGATCATCATCCAGTTGATGATGTCTTCGTCGGTGACTTCGCGCTGCTCGTAAACGATCGGCTTGAGCACTTCCAGTACCGAAGGATCGGCGACTTTCTTCTGCTTGCCTTTCTTGTCGGTCTCGTAGGCGTAGAAGCCCTTGCCGTTCTTCTGGCCCAGGCGCTTGGCTTCGTAGAGCACGTCAACGGCCGAGCGACGGTCGTCTTTCATGCGGTCCGGGAAGCCTTCGGCCATCACGTCACGACCGTGGTGGCCAGTGTCGATGCCGACCACGTCCATCAGGTAGGCCGGGCCCATTGGCCAGCCGAACTTTTCCATGATCTTGTCGATACGGACGAAGTCCACACCGGCGCTGACCAACTTGGCGAAACCGCCGAAGTACGGGAACAGCACGCGGTTGACCAGGAAGCCCGGGCAGTCATTGACGACGATCGGGTTCTTGCCCATTTTCTTGGCGTAGGCAACGGTAGTCGCGACGGCCAGTTCACTGGACTTCTCGCCACGAATCACTTCCACCAGCGGCATCATGTGCACCGGGTTGAAGAAGTGCATGCCGACGAAGTTTTCCGGACGCTTGAGGGCCTTGGCCAGCAACGTGATGGAAATGGTCGAGGTGTTGGACGCCAGGATGGTGTCCTCTTTGACCTGGTCTTCAACTTCAGCCAGTACAGCCTGCTTGACCTTGGGGTTTTCGACGACCGCTTCCACCACCAGGTCCACGTGACCGAAATCACCGTACGACAGGGTTGGACGAATGCCGTTGAGCACTTCAGCCATTTTCGCGGCGGTCATGCGACCTTTATCAACGCGGCCGACCAGCAGTTTGGCGGCTTCGGCCAGACCCTGCTCGATACCGTGCTCGTTGATGTCCTTCATCAGGATCGGCGTGCCTTTGGAAGCCGACTGATAGGCAATACCGCCACCCATGATGCCGGCGCCCAGTACGGCAGCCTGCTTCACGTCCTTGGCGATTTCGTCGTAGGCCTTGGCCTTTTTCTTGAGTTCCTGATCGTTCAGGAACAGACCGATCAGGCTCTGCGCAGCAGAGGTCTTGGCCAGCTTCACGAAACCTGCGGCTTCGACTTCCAGCGCCTTGTCGCGACCGAAGTTCGCAGCTTTCTGGATGGTCTTGATCGCTTCAACCGGCGCCGGGTAGTTCGGGCCAGCCTGGCCGGCCACGAAACCTTTGGCGGTTTCGAAAGCCATCATTTGTTCGATGGCGTTCAGCTTCAGCTTTTCCAGCTTCGGCTGGCGTTTGGCCTTGTAGTCGAATTCACCGGAGATGGCGCGCTTGATCAGTTCCAGCGCGGCGTCTTGCAGCTGCTCAGGAGCAACCACGGCGTCGACAGCGCCAACTTTCAGCGCGTCTTCAGGACGGTTTTCCTTGCCGGCGGCAATCCACTCGATGGCATTGTCGGCACCGATCAGGCGCGGCAGGCGCACAGTACCGCCGAAGCCCGGGTAGATGCCCAGCTTGACTTCCGGCAGACCGATCTTGGCCGTAGTGGACATGACGCGGTAGTCCGCCGCCAGGCACATTTCCAGACCACCACCCAGCGCGATGCCGTTGATCGCGGCGACGGTCGGGACGTTGAGGTCTTCGAAATCGCTGAAAATCTTGTTGGCTTCGAGGTTGCCAGCAACAAGTTCTGCATCCGGCAGCTTGAAGTTGTCGACAAATTCGGTGATGTCGGCACCGACGATGAACACGTCCTTGCCACTGCTGACGATCACGCCCTTGATCGAAGCATCTGCCTTGATGGTGTCTACGGCCTGACGCAGTTCGTTCAGGGTTAGACGGTTGAACTTGTTGACGGACTCACCCTTGAGGTCGAACTTCAGTTCGACGATGCCACTTTCAAGAGCCTTAACCGTGATGGCTTTACCTTCGTAAATCATCAACTGATCTCCACGATATGGAAGCTGAACAGTACACGTCGGAAGCAGGCGACCGGCTTGGCAGGACGTTAAACGTCGATGCTACGCCAATCTGCCCGGCACACCCGCCAACGCGATAGTCGGGATTCTGTAGGAGCGATCTGAAAACAAACGCTCAATTCATACGCCCGTTTGATTTGGGTACGCCACCTTCACGGAATTTCCGCCAATTGTCAATCGCCCAGAATGCGGGTTGAAAAGCGACTTTGCGGTCATTTCTGTAAGACGAAGGCCTGCAACACGCGGCTGCATGTGGAGACATTCATAAGATCAATCATTAGAAAATTCGCCCTAATTCGCTGCAGCCCGTGCTTAACAGGCTACGCTGGCGGAACCAGGGGAAAAAGTTGAACGCTTTGGCGAACGCCCAGCGTAAGATCAGCCCACACCGTTTTTACCGGCCTGCCTGGCCAACTCCAGCCCGATGATGAATGTCGGGCTTTTTATTGCCTGCTAAAAAAACGCCAATTGCCCCTCTCTGTAGGAGCGAGCTCGCTCGCGATGAACCTGAGAGCACCACAGGGTGTCAGGCTTCCCACGTCATCGTTGACGACCATCGCGAGCTCGCTCCTACAGGGGGTCGGGTTTCAGGCGAGTGCCTTGAGGGTGGCATCGATTTGTTGCAATACCTCGGCCTCACCCTTCTCGCCCCAGTACAAGGTGATCATTTGTTTGTCCGCCTCGACTTTGTAGACGTTGGCCGGCAATTTTTCGAAATGATCGAGCAGCGCCCTGTCCTCACAGGCTTCCTGCCATTGATTCACCCACAGACCCGGTGATTTTTGCCAGTAGCTCCAGCACGCTGGCTGATTGCCGCGGCGCGGACGATGGTACTGGGCGCACGGGCTTGGCGGCTCCTGGCTCAGCCAGTGCGGCCATTCCTGCGGCGCCAGTTGCATGGCCAGGCCGATGCGCCGGGCCTCCATCCGCAGGCCGATACGCCCACTCTGGGCACGTGAGGGACGCAACCATGCCAGCGGGCTGAGTACCACCAGCAGGATTGACACCACTATCCAGACCGTCATATCTGTACTCCCGATTCTTGATGAGCCCATTGTGTCACTTTGGAACCAATGCGCTTGAAACCAGCCATACTTACCAATATTGCAATCCTCAGGAGGAGCACCTCATGCCCTACAACCATATTCTGGTCGCTGTAGATCTGACCGAAGAGTGCGACCCTGTGATCCACCGCGCTCGCGAGCTGTCGGTGAGCAACGGCGCGAAACTGTCACTGGTGCACATTGTCGAGCCGATGGCGATGGCCTTCGGTGGCGACGTGCCAATGGACCTGTCACAACTGCAACAGCAGCAGTTCGATCAGGCCAAGGAGCGCCTTGACCGGTTGATCAACAAGTATCCTGAACTCTCGAAAGAGTACAGCCACCTGACCTATGGCCAACCACGCCAGGAAATCCATCACATGGCCAAGGAACAGGAATGCGACCTGATCGTCGTAGGCAGTCATGGCCGCCACGGCCTGGCACTGCTTCTGGGCTCCACCGCCAATGACGTGCTGCATGGCGCGCCTTGCGATGTGCTTGCGGTGCGCCTGCAAAACAAAAGCTGAAAACACAGCCCCCCCTGTAGGAGCGAGCTTGCTCGCGATGGTCGCCAACGATGACGCGGGCAGCCTGACACCCCGCGGTGCTCTCAGGTTCATCGCGAGCAAGCTCGCTCCTACAGGGGATCGGGTTTCATATGAAAAACCCGGCGTTCACATGTGTGAAGCCGGGCTTTTTTATTAACGGATCAATCAGGCATCCAGCTCGGCCCAACGCTCGACCATGATGTCGAGCTCAGCCTGCAACTGTTCCAGCTGAGCAATCACCGCAGCCGTTTCGGCAGCAGGACGCTGATAGAAGCCCGCATCCGCCATCTGTGCTTCAACGGCGGCAATCTGCTGCTCCATGGCTTCGATCTGCCCCGGCAACGCTTCCAGCTCGCGCTGCAACTTGTAGCTGAGCTTTTTCTTCGCCACTGGCGCTTCGACGGCTGCCGCCACCGGCGCAGGCTCGGCCTTCACCACAGCGGAGTTCAGGTCGGCCTTGCCCGACTTGCTCTCGGTCACGCCCAGCAGGCGCGGCGAGCCGCCCTGACGCAGCCAGTCCTGGTAGCCACCGACGTACTCGCGCACCTTGCCTTCGCCTTCGAAGACCAGGGTACTGGTGACCACGTTGTCGAGGAATGCCCGGTCGTGGCTGACCATCAGTACGGTGCCGTTGAAGGTCAGCAGGACCTCTTCGAGCAATTCGAGGGTCTCGACGTCGAGGTCGTTGGTCGGTTCGTCGAGTACCAGCAGGTTTGCCGGCTTGCTGAACAATTTGGCCAGCAACAGACGGGCACGCTCACCACCGGACAGCGCCTTGACCGGCGTACGCGCACGCTGCGGGCTGAACAGGAAGTCGCCGAGGTAACTCAGCACATGGCGGCTCTGGCCGTCGATGTCGATGAAGTCGCGACCTTCGGCGACGTTGTCGATCACGGTTTTTTCCAGGTCCAGCTGATGGCGCAACTGGTCGAAGTAGGCGACATCGATCCGGGTGCCCTCTTCCACTTTGCCGCTGGTTGGCTGCAAGCCGCTGAGCATCAGCTTCAGCAGCGTGGTCTTGCCGGTACCGTTGGCGCCGAGCAGACCGATACGGTCGCCGCGCTGCAGCACCATGGAGAAGTCCTTGATCAGGAACGGACCGTCCGGGTGAGCGAAGCTCACGTTATCGAGCACCATCACCTGCTTGCCGGACTTGTCGGCGGTTTCCAGCTGGATATTGGCCTTGCCGGTACGCTCACGACGCTCGCTGCGCTCGACACGCAAGGCTTTCAGCGCACGTACGCGGCCTTCGTTACGGGTACGACGGGCCTTGATACCCTGGCGAATCCACACTTCTTCCTGGGCCAGGCGCTTGTCGAACAACGCGTTGGCGGTTTCTTCGGCGGCCAGTGCGGCTTCTTTGTGCACGAGGAAGCTGGCGTAGTCGCCGTTCCAGTCGATCAGGCCGCCGCGATCCAGTTCAAGGATGCGGGTTGCCAGGTTCTGCAGGAAAGAACGGTCGTGCGTGATGAACAGCACGGCGCCCTGGAAATCCTTGAGCGCTTCTTCAAGCCAGGCGATGGCACCGATGTCCAGGTGGTTGGTCGGTTCGTCGAGCAGCAGCAGGTCCGGCTCGGACACCAGGGCCTGGGCCAGCAGGACGCGACGACGCCAGCCGCCGGACAACTCGGCGAGGGTCTTGTCGGCCGGCAGTTGCAGGCGGCTCAAGGTGCTGTCGACAAGCGTCTGCAAGCGCCAGCCATCGCGGGCTTCGAGGTCGTGCTGGACGTGCATCAGCTTGTCCAGATCGGCATCGGTGACGATGTTCTGGCTCAGGTGGTGATACTCGGCGAGCAACGCACCGACGCCATCCAGGCCTTCGGCCACCACGTCGAACACTGTCCGCTCGTCGGCTACCGGCAATTCTTGCGGCAATTCGCCGATCTTGAGCCCGGGTGCGCGCCAAACGGAGCCGTCATCGGGCTTCTGGTCGCCCTTGACGAGCTTCATCATGCTGGACTTGCCAGTGCCGTTGCGGCCGATGATGCACACCCGCTCACCACGGGCGATCTGCCAGGACACCTTGTCCAACAACGGCATAGCGCCGAAAGCAAGGGACACATCGCTGAATTTGAGCAGGGTCATGAGCTTCTCCAAAAACCGGGCGCGCATTCTACCTGACTTGAGGCTTCACAAGGCCGGCAATTTCACTCTCGTAGCACTCTGAACGACAAATGTTGCGAACTGATGCGGGAAGACCCGCAAAGCTTTCGCCGGCTGCTGGCAAAAGGCTAAGCTACAGACAATTCAGTGCGGGCCTGGCCCGCACTTGTCATGATTTCTCTGCCCGGACGTCTCATGCGCAGTCGCCTCTTCAGACTTTTATCCTGTTTTCTTCTCTCTGCCGCTGCCGTTCAATCCGCCCAGGCGGTGGACCTTTCCACCCAACGCCAGTATTACGATGAAGCCAAACGCGCCCTGGCCAAGGGCGATAGCGGCCCGTACTTCCGTTACAGCCAGGCCCTCGCCGATTATCCACTGGAACCGTACCTGGCTTACGACGAGCTGACAGCACGCCTGAAAACCGCGAGCAACGCCGAAATCGAGAAATTCCTCGCCGAACACGGCGACCTGCCCCAGGCCAACTGGATGAAACTGCGCTGGTTGCGCTGGCTGGCGGAACGGGGCGACTGGGCGACCTTCGTCAGGTATTACGACCCCAAGATGAACTTCACCGAACTGGACTGCCTGAATGCGCAGTACCAGGTCAGCCATAACCTCAAATCCGAAGGTTATGCCAACACTGAAAAGCTCTGGTTGACCGGCAAATCCCAACCCGAGGCCTGCGATGCCTTGTTCGGCATGTGGGCCGCGGACGGCCAGTTGACCGAGCAAAAACGCTGGGAACGCGCCAAACTCGCGGCCCAGGCGCGCAACTACCCGCTGGCCAACAGCCTGGTCAACGGCATGACCACCCTCGCCCCTCGCGGTCGCCTGCTGGTGGACGTCGCGCAGAAACCGGAACTGCTCAACCAGCCGTCACGCTTCACCCCGGCCGATGAAGCCATGTCCGACGTGGTCAGCCTCGGCCTGCGCCGCCTGGCTCGCCAGGACCCGGACAAGGCCATGGACCTGCTTGATGGCTACGCCAGCAGCATGCACTTCTCCCGGGATGAAAAAGTGGCGATCGCCCGGGAAATCGGCCTGACCCTTGCGCGACGTTTCGACAGCCGTGCGCTGGATGTCATGACCAAATACGACCCCGAGCTGCGCGACAACACGGTTTCCGAATGGCGCTTGCGCCTGCTCCTGCGCCTGGCGCGCTGGGACGATGCCTATCAGTTGACCCGCCGCCTGCCCCAGGACCTGGCAACCACCAACCGCTGGCGCTACTGGCAGGCCCGTAGCCTGGAACTGGCGCAACCGCAGAATCCGGAAGCGCAGACGCTCTATAAAAGCCTGGCCCGCGAACGCGACTTCTACGGCTTCCTCGCCGCCGATCGCTCACAGTCGCCCTACTCGCTGCTCAACAAACCGCTGGTGCTCAGCCAGGCCACCATCAACAAAGTGCGCAATACCCCTGGCGTGCGCCGCGCCCTGGAGTTGCACGCCCGCGGGCAGGTCGTCGATGGTCGCCGCGAGTGGTATTACGTCAGCCGCCACTTCAGTCGCGACGAAATGGTCGCCCAGGCCAAGCTGGCCTACGACCTGAAATGGTACTTCCCGGCGATCCGCACCATCAGTCAGGCGCAGTATTGGGACGACCTGGATATCCGTTTCCCGATGGCTCACCGAGAAACGCTGGTGCGTGAAGCGAAGAACCGCGGCCTGCATCCGAGCTGGGCGTTCGCCATCACCCGCCAGGAAAGTGCGTTCATGGATGACGCCCGCTCCGGGGTCGGCGCCTCGGGCCTGATGCAACTGATGCCCGCCACCGCCAAGGAAACCGCACGCAAGTTCAGCATTCCCTATAGCTCGCCACAGCAATTGTTCGATCCGGACAAGAACATCCAGCTCGGTGCCGCCTACCTGAGCCAGGTGCACAGCCAGTTCAACGGCAACCGTGTGCTTGCCTCCGCCGCCTACAACGCCGGCCCCGGCCGCGTACGCCAATGGCTGCGCGGTGCGGACCACCTGAGTTTCGACGTGTGGGTAGAAAGCATCCCGTTCGACGAAACCCGCCAGTACGTGCAAAACGTATTGTCGTACTCGGTGATCTACGGTCAGAAGCTCAATTCGCCACAACCGATCGTGGATTGGCATGAGCGGTACTTCGATGATCAATGATCACTGTAGGAACGAGCATGCTCGCGATGGACATTAGAGTGCCGCCGGGTGTCAGGCATCCCGCGTCATCATTGACGACCATCGCGAGCAGGCTCGCTCCTACAAGAGTTCCCCAGCGTTAATCAATCCATCACTGAACTGCAACGCCGCCAACCGCGCATACAACGCATTGCTGGCGATAAGCTCCTGATGCGTCCCCACCGCCACCAGTTTCCCCTGATCCATCACCGCGATCCGGTCGGCGTTTTTCACCGTGGCCAGACGATGGGCAATCACCAAGGTGGTTCGGTTTTTCATCAGGCTCGGCAGCGCCTGCTGGATCAGGTGTTCGCTCTGGGCGTCGAGGGCACTGGTGGCTTCGTCGAGGAGCAGGATCGGGGCGTCCACCAGCAGCGCACGGGCGATGGCCAGGCGTTGGCGCTGGCCGCCGGACAGGCCGAGCCCGCCATCCCCCAGATGCGTCTGGTAACCGTTGGGCATGGCTTCGATAAAGTCATGGGCGTAAGCGATTTTTGCCGCTTCCTGCACCTCGGCCGAAGTCGCCTTCGGATTACCGTAGCGAATGTTTTCTTCAATGCTGCCGAAAAACAGCGCCGGGGTTTGTGACACCAGGGCGAAGCAGCGGCGCAGATCCAGTGGATCGAGTTGAGTCAACGGCACGCCATCGAGCAGGATGCGTCCCTCGGCCGGGTCGTAAAAGCGCAGCAGCAAGTCATATACCGTCGACTTGCCGGCCCCTGATGGCCCGACCAGCGCCAGCGTCTCGCCGGCATTGACGGTCAGGTTCAGGCCGTCGACAGCATAACTTTCCGGCCGCGACGGGTAGGAAAAACGCACATTCTGCAATTGCAGGTGGCCGTCGACCCGTTCCGGCAGCGTCACCGCGCCCGACACCGGTGGCAGAATGATGTTTTCCGAGCGCAGTAACTCGGCAATCCGTTCGGCCGCGCCGGCTGCCCGCTGCAATTCGCCGATCACCTCGCTCAACGTGCCGAACGCACTGCCGACGATCAGACTGTAGAACACGAATGCCGCCAGCTCGCCGGCAGAAATTCGCCCGGCGATGACGTCCATGCCGCCAACCCAGAGCATCACCCCGACCGCGCCCAATACCAGGACGATCACCAGGGTAATCAGCCACGCCCGCTGGAAGATACGCTTGCGCGCGGTGTTGAAGGCCTCCTCCACCGTCACGGCAAACCGTCCCTCGTCCTGGGCCTGATGGTTGTAGGCCTGCACGGTCTTGATCTGGCCAAGGGTTTCCGACACATAACTGCCGATATCGGCAATCCGGTCCTGACTCAGGCGCGAGAGGTTACGCACCCGGCGTCCGAAGATCAGGATCGGCGCGATCACCAGGGGCAAGGCCACCACCACGATGCTGGTGAGCTTGGGGTTGGTGATGAACAACAGGACGATCCCGCCGATCACCATCAGCAGATTGCGCAAGAACAACGACAGCGAAGAACCGATGACCGACTGCAGCAGCGTGGTATCGGCGGTCAGGCGGGACTGGATTTCGGAACTGCGATTGTCTTCGTAAAACCCGGGGTGCAGATAAATCAGATGATTGAACACCTGACGCCGTATGTCGGCGACGCAGCGCTCGCCGATCCACGACACCAGGTAAAACCGCACAAACGTACCGATCGCCAGCCCCATGACCAGCAACATGAACAGAGCGATGGACTGGTTGAGCAGATGCGGTGACTGGGTCATGAACCCCTTGTCCACCAGCAGGCGAATGCCCTGCCCCATGGACAAGGTGATGCCAGCGGTGACGATCAACGCCAGCAAGGCGCCGAAGGCCGGCCAGCGATATGGCTCGATAAAACGACTGGCCAGGCGAAAGGCACGGCGGTGACGAACAGAGAGCATCGAATTCATCCAGGACAAAGCAGTCAATAGAGTCAGCCTACACCGCTCAATGGGGTGGCTCGCTGCAAATCACAATGAGTCAGGTTAATTATGTCCGCCAACACTAGAGGCTAGACGCTATTGGTCTAAAGTTCGGCTAGCCACGTGGTGGCATTTCTGGTGGACTGGTTCTGTCCCCCGGGAAAGATCGCAGGGAGTTGTCATAGCCCGGTCACCTGGCGGTTCTACAGTAAGCACACAACCTGATGAGGAGACAGGCCATGTCCTTGCAACACAGCAGCGATGACAAGATTCAAGTGATCCGCACGCAACCAGACCAGTCTCTGGGTTGCTCGATTATTGACGAGCAGGGTCGCGAAGTACCGATCACTGAAAAGATGATCCAGACCGCTTGCCGCGAACTGGAAAAGCGATTGGTCAAACCTGCCGAACAAAAGTGATATAGCCACCGTCTTCTTGACCCGGCCCATTGTTGGCCGGGTTTTTTATTGCCGGCAAAAAAAGCAATTACCCCTTCTCTGTAGGAGCGAGCTTGCTCGCGATGAACCTGAGAGCACCGCGGGGTGTCAGGTTTCCCGCGTCATCGTTGGCGACCATCGCGAGCATGCTCGCTCCTACAGGGGATTTGTGGTGCATGAAGATCCTGCTCGCGAAGGGGCCACCGCGGTCCATCAGATTGCCGTCGCCCCCAACGCCGCCACAATCCTCTGCAGCTCAGCCGAGTCACCCTCGATCCGCACCTGCAACCCGTCGATCTCACGGCGCGACGGGTATTGCTTGCGCAGCACATCGAATGCCGCACGCTGCTCGCTGACACTGCCGACAAGGCTGCGACGGAAATCCGCATCGTCACGACGCGGGTCATACACGCCACGGCAAAGCATCGCCAACGCCCAGGCCGGGTCGGTTTGCGCATCCAGGGTCACGTGCGACAGCCACGGCGCCGGCAGCAAATCGCTCAGGCTGACGCGGGCCGGTTGCCCGAGGAAGTCGCAATACGCCTGATAGATCTGCGCGGTCCCCCGCTGCCTGCCATCGAGGCTGTAACCGGCAATGTGCGGCGTTGCCAGCACGCACAGTTCGGCGAGCGCCACGTCGACTTCAGGCTCGCCTTCCCAGACATCGAGCACCGCTTGCAGGTCTTCGCGCTCCAGCAGCACATCGCGCAGTGCCGCGTTGTTGACCACAGGTCCGCGACTGGCATTGATCAGCCAGGTGCCGGACCTGAGCTGGTTCAGACGTTTTTCATCGAACAAATGCCAGGTCGACTGCTGGCCCTGCTTGGTCAATGGCGTGTGCAGACTGATGACGTCGCACGTCTCGATGATCTGCTCGAGGCTGACGTAGTCACCGCCTTCAGCCGCTTGCCGTGGTGGATCGCACACCAGCACCTTCCAGCCCAGGCCTTGCAGGACCTTGACCAGCCGTCCGCCCACTTCACCGGCACCGACCACACCGTAGGTCCGCCGGGTCAGGTCGGCGCCTTCGATTTCGGCCAGGGTCAGCAAGCTGCCGAGCACATAGTCGACCACGCCGCGGGCATTGCAGCCCGGCGCGCTGGCCCAGGTGATACCGGCCTGCTGAAAGTAATCCAGATCCAGATGATCGGTGCCGATGGTGCACGTACCGACAAAGCGCACCTTGCTGCCTTCGAGCAGCGCGCGATTGACGTTGGTCACCGAACGCACCAGCAGCACATCGGCCTGCTCGACCGTGGCACGGTCGATGGCGCGCCCCGGCATCCGGCGGATTTCACCGAAGCCTTCAAAGAAAGCATCGAACAGGGGGATATTTTCGTCGGCAACAATCAGCATGGCAGGCTCCTTTGGCGGGTTGGCAGTGTAGGCGCAGAATGCATCCCTGTGTAGGAGCGAGCATGCTCGCGATGGGCGTTAACGATAACGAGGGCTGCCTGAATGAACTCGGTGCCCTGACATTCATCGCGAGCGAGCTCGCTCCTACGGGGAGAGCGGTGCGATTACAAATACCCAACACAGTCTTTTCCTGACCGCTGCGTCAACGCGTAGAATGCGCGGCCCTGCGCATCAAAACCTCTGGACGCTTCGCTTGTGAATTCCGTGACTGACACTACCGCCACCCCACGCACGACCCCGGTTCGCCTGGAACTCAAGGGCCTGCTCGGCCTGGCTCTGCCCATCATGATCGCGCAACTGGCCACCACCGCCATGGGCTTCGTCGATGCAGTCATGGCCGGCCGCGTCAGCCCGCGGGACCTGGCCTCCGTGGCCCTGGGCAACTCGATCTGGATTCCGGTCTACCTGTTGATGTCCGGTGTGCTGCTGGCGACCACACCCAAGGTCGCACAACGCTTTGGCGCCAGGCAGTTTGACGAGATCGGGCCACTGGTGCGCCAGGCACTGTGGCTCGCACTGTGTGTCGGGCTGATCGGCAGTGGCCTGCTGCTCGGCGCCGAGCCGATCCTGCACTGGATGAAAGTCGATCCACAATTGATCGAGCCGAGCATGGGTTACCTGCACGGTATCGCCTTCGGCTTGCCGGGCATGGCGTTTTATTACGTACTGCGCTGCTACAGCGATGGCATGGGGCGGACCCGTCCGAGCATGGTCATCGGCCTGTGCGGCCTGCTGCTGAACATCCCGCTGAACTATGCGTTGATCTATGGCCATTTCGGTGCACCGGCCCTGGGTGGCGTCGGTTGCGGTTGGGCCAGCGGTATCGTGATGTGGTTCATGGCCTTGAGCATGGCCGGCTGGACGTTCTGGGCCCCCTTCTATGCCCGCACCCGCGTGCTGGTGCGCCTCGACCGTCCGCAATGGGCGGTGATCAAGCGCCTGGTCGGCATTGGCCTGCCGATCGGTATCGCGGTCTTCGCCGAGTCCAGCATCTTCGCGGTCATCGCCCTGTTGATCGGCAGTCTCGGTTCTACCGTGGTGGCCGGGCATCAAATCGCTCTCAATATCAGCTCCTTGCTGTTCATGATTCCTTACTCGCTGGGCATGGCGGTAACGGTGAGGGTGGGTCAGGCACTGGGGGCCGGCAATCCCTGGCAGGCACGCTTTGCGGCGAAGGTC
This sequence comes from Pseudomonas sp. WT-JTC, assembly GCF_056711565.1. Taxonomy (NCBI): domain Bacteria; kingdom Pseudomonadati; phylum Pseudomonadota; class Gammaproteobacteria; order Pseudomonadales; family Pseudomonadaceae; genus Pseudomonas; species Pseudomonas sp. WT-JTC. The sequence goes on along the minus strand of NZ_CM160042.1, from coordinate 2,033,880 downwards.
GGGCTCGGCGCGGCACTGGTGTTCGCGGCATTCTCGGCGAGCCTGATCCTGCTTTTGCGCGAGCCTATCGCCTCGATCTATACACCTGACAGGAACGTGATCCAGATTGCGTCGATGCTGATTGTCTATGCCGCGCTGTATCAGTTTTCCGATGCCATCCAGGTGATTTGCGCGGGCGCGTTGCGTGGCTACCAGGACACCCGGGTGACGATGATCCTGACCTTGTTCGCCTATTGGGGCATCGGCCTGCCGGTCGGCTACGTGCTGGGGCTGACCGACTGGTTCGGCCCGGCCAGCGGCCCGAGCGGGCTGTGGGAAGGGCTGATCGCCGGCTTGAGCTGTGCGGCGCTGATGCTGTCGATCCGCCTGACGCTAAGTGCGCGCAAACGGATTCGTAACAGCCGCTCGGCCGGTTGACTTGCGAAAATTGTAGGAGCGAGCTTGCTCGCGAAGGTCGTGAACGATAACGCGCAAAAACCAGATGCCCAACGGCACCTTCGTTATTTTCGCGAGCAAGCTCGCTCCTACAGTGGCGTCATGATGCGAGCTTAAACAGACTTCTTGCGAATCCAGTAGAGGTAGGTGCCTTCCTCCTCGTGCTGCCCCACCAGTTCGTGGTCGAGAAACACACAGAACTTGGGAATGTCGCGACGGGTCGACGGGTCGGTGGCGATCACCTTGAGCAGGCCGCCGGGCACCAGGTCACGGATGTGCTGGTGCAGCATCATCACCGGCTCGGGGCAGTTGAGGCCGGTGGCGTCGAGGGTGCCGTCTACCGGCGTATCAAGCATTTCACTCATGATTCACTCCTGAAACTGGCCGGCATTGTCGCGCATTGCCGGGTGCAACGTCATCTGTGGCAAAACGCCGCCCTGGTGGGATTACCACTGACCTGTGGGAGCGGGCTTGCTCGCGAAAGCGGTGTATCAGCAACGTTGATGTCGACTGACACGACGCCTTCGCGAGCAAGCCCGCTCCCACAGGGGGTCTCGTCAATCAGCGGGTCTTGGGTTTCTTCACGTCCAGCCGACGCAAATGGCACGTCACTTCCTCGCGGTCGTGGTACAGCTGCTTGCAGCCGATCTCGACCTTGATGCCCCGTGCCTTGAAGCCATCGGCAATACGCTCCAGCAACCGTTTCACTTCGGCATAACGCTGTTTCATCGGCAGCTTGAGGTTGACCACCGCCTCGCGGCAATGGCCGTCGCCGATCCACTCTTCCAGCATCGCGGCGTTACGCGCCGGCTTCTCGACGATGTCGCAGACCATCCAGTCCACCGGCTGCTTGGGCTTGAAGGTGAAACCGTCGGCCATCAGATGTTGCACCAGACCGGTGTCCATCAGGCTTTCGGCCATCGGGCCGTTGTCGATGGCGGTCACCAGCATGCCGCGGTTGACCAGTTGCCAGGTCCAGCCACCGGGAGCGGCCCCCAGGTCGACGCCGGTCATGTCGCTGTGCAGGCGCTCGTCCCACTGGTCGCGCGGGATGAAGTGGTGCCAGGCCTCTTCCAGCTTCAGGGTCGAGCGGCTCGGCGCCTCCCGTGGAAACTTCAAACGGGGAATGCCCATCGGCCACATGGCCGAGTTGTTCGATTCGGCCAGGCCCATGAACACTTCACGACCGCTTTTGAAGGTCAGCAGCAGACGCGGCTTGTGCGCGTCCTCCACCAGTTTGCCAGCAGCCATCAGCGCCTTGCGCAGGTGCACTTCGAATTTCTTGCAGAAGTTCGACAGTTCCTTGCCATCGTTGGTGTCGACCATTTCCAGCCACAGGCTGCCGCACAGCGGAAAGTCCGCCATATGATCGAGGATCACGCTGATGCGGTCGGTTTCCGGCAGGTCGATGAATATCCCCCGGGCCCACTGGCGCGGGAAGATCAGCTCGGCGAAACGCTGCCCGCGCATCAGGCGCTCGGCGCCGTCTTCTTCGGTGCAGACGAATTCGGCGCAAGCCGTGGCGGCCTTGGCCTTGGCATAACCGGCCACGTTCAGCCGTGCGGCAAGGTCGGAAATCTCGGAACAGACTTCACCTTCGAAGCCCGGCCGGCAATGCATGAATAGGGTGTTCATTCTTACTCCTGGACCCTGTAGGAGCGAGCAGGCTCGCGATGGACTCAAGGGCGGCGCATGTATTCAGGAAACACGCGTTATCGTTAACGTCCATCGCGAGCAGGCTCGCTCCTACAAAGAGAGACCGCTTGCGCTAAAGCAAAGCCTGTCACGAAAACCGGCGCATGATAGCCGAGATCGGGAGCTGGAGCTTGTCGATAGAGTCCGGTTATTAGCCAGCTACCGAAAACAGGGCTAGGTTTAAGGCTCTGTCCGTTCCCTCAGTCCGTAGCCGTGCGGACTTAAAGGAGTGATTGCAATGCCGTCCCTCGATAGCCTGAAGACTTTGAAAACCCTGCAAGTCGGCAACAAGACCTACCACTACTTCAGCCTGCCCGCTGCCGCCAGGAGCCTGGGCGAGCTGGACAAGTTGCCGATGTCGTTGAAGGTACTGCTGGAAAACCTGCTGCGCTGGGAGGACGAAAAAACCGTCACCGGCGCCGACCTCAAGGCCCTGGCCGCGTGGCTCAAGGAGCGTCGCTCTGACCGCGAAATCCAGTACCGCCCGGCGCGGGTGCTGATGCAAGACTTCACCGGCGTACCGGCGGTGGTCGACCTGGCCGCCATGCGTGCGGCGATGGCCAAGGCCGGCGGCAATCCGCAGCGGATCAACCCCTTGTCGCCGGTGGACCTGGTGATCGACCACTCGGTAATGGTCGACAAGTTCGCCAGCAGCAGCGCCTTCGAACAGAACGTCGACATTGAAATGCAGCGCAATGGCGAGCGTTATGCGTTCCTGCGCTGGGGCCAGAGTGCCTTCGATAATTTCAGCGTGGTGCCGCCGGGCACCGGGATCTGCCACCAGGTGAATCTTGAATACCTCGGCCGCACGGTCTGGACCAAGGACGAGGACGGCCACACCTATGCCTTCCCCGACACGTTGGTGGGCACCGATTCCCACACCACCATGATCAACGGCCTCGGCGTGCTCGGCTGGGGTGTCGGCGGTATCGAGGCGGAAGCGGCGATGCTCGGGCAACCGGTGTCGATGCTGATTCCGGAAGTGATCGGTTTCAAACTCACCGGCAAGCTCAAGGAAGGCATCACCGCCACCGACCTGGTGCTGACCGTCACCCAGATGCTGCGCAAGAAAGGCGTGGTGGGCAAATTCGTCGAATTCTACGGCGACGGCCTCGCCGACCTGCCGCTGGCCGACCGCGCGACCATCGCCAACATGGCTCCGGAATACGGCGCCACCTGCGGTTTCTTCCCGGTGGACGAGGTAACGCTGGAGTACCTGCGCCTGTCTGGCCGTACCCTCGAAACGGTGCAACTGGTCGAGGCCTACAGCAAGGCTCAGGGCTTGTGGCGCCTGCCCGGCCAGGAGCCGCTGTTCACCGACAGCCTGGCGCTGGACATGGGCAGTGTCGAAGCCAGCCTCGCGGGACCGAAACGCCCGCAGGACCGGGTGTCGCTGCCGAATGTCGCCCAAGCCTTCAGTGACTTCATCGACCTGCAATTCAAGCCCACCAGCAAGGAAGAAGGCCGCCTGGAAAGCGAAGGCGGTGGCGGCGTCGCCGTCGGCAACGCCGATATGGCCGGTGAAGCGGATTACCACCACGAAGGCCAGACCTATCGTCTGAAAAACGGCGCGGTGGTGATTGCCGCCATCACCTCCTGCACCAATACCTCGAACCCGAGCGTGATGATGGCGGCCGGGCTGGTGGCGAAGAAAGCCGTGGAAAAAGGCCTGAAGCGCAAGCCTTGGGTAAAGAGTTCGCTGGCCCCCGGCTCGAAAGTGGTCACCGACTACTACAAGGCGGCCGGCCTGACCCAATACCTCGATGAATTGGGCTTTGCCCTGGTCGGCTATGGCTGCACCACCTGCATCGGCAACTCCGGGCCGCTGTCGGAGCCCATCGAGAAAGCCATCCAGCAAGCCGACCTCACAGTGGCTTCCGTGCTCTCGGGTAATCGCAACTTCGAAGGCCGGGTGCATCCATTGGTGAAAACCAACTGGCTGGCCTCCCCGCCGCTGGTGGTCGCCTATGCGCTGGCGGGCACGGTACGTACCGACCTCAGCCGCGAGCCATTGGGCAATGACAAGGACGGCAAACCGGTTTACCTGCGGGACATCTGGCCAAGCAGCAAGGAAATTGCCGACGCGGTCACCCAGGTCAACACCGCGATGTTCCACAAGGAATACGCCGAAGTGTTCGCCGGTGACGAGCAATGGCAGGCAATTGAAGTCCCGCAAGCGGCGACCTATGTCTGGCAGGACGACTCAACCTACATCCAGCATCCACCGTTTTTCGACGACATCGGCGGCCCACCGCCAGTGGTCAGGGATGTCAGCGGCGCGCGCGTCCTGGCACTGCTCGGCGACTCGGTGACCACCGACCACATCTCCCCCGCCGGCAACATCAAGGCGGACAGCCCGGCCGGGCAATACCTGCGCGACAAAGGCGTGGAACCGCGGGACTTCAACTCCTACGGCTCGCGGCGCGGCAACCATGAAGTGATGATGCGCGGCACCTTCGCCAACATCCGCATACGCAACGAAATGCTCGGCGGCGAGGAAGGCGGCAACACCCGCTACATACCCACCGGGGAGAAAATGCCGATCTACGACGCCGCCATGCGTTATCAGGCTTCGGGCACGCCGCTGGTGGTGATCGCCGGCCAGGAATACGGCACCGGATCGAGTCGCGACTGGGCGGCCAAAGGCACCAACCTGCTGGGAGTGAAGGCGGTCATCGCCGAAAGCTTCGAACGGATTCACCGTTCCAACCTGGTAGGCATGGGCGTGCTGCCGTTGCAGTTCAAGCTGGATCAGAACCGCAAGAGCCTGAAACTCAACGGCAGTGAAACCCTGGACATCCTCGGCCTGACTGGCGTCGAGCTGACTCCACGGATGAACCTGAACCTGGTCATAACCCGTGAAAACGGCAGCAGCGAAAAAGTCGAAGTGCTGTGCCGCATCGATACGCTCAACGAGGTGGAGTACTTCAAGTCCGGAGGGATTCTGCACTACGTGTTGCGGCAATTGATCGCGTCTTGACCGAGCGCTGACAAAGACACCGCCTTCGGGCGGTGTTTTTGTTGGGGACAGTCAGTAAGCTATCGCGAGCAAGCCCGCTCCCACAGACGGTGGCCGCGCGCCGCAAATCCCGACACAAGGACTTCAAATGATTGCCCTGCCATGGACGTTTCTGGCCCTGCTCACCCTCGGCTATGGACTGGCGCTGACTTACGGCCATCTCGGTTGGCTCTCTGCAATCTCGGTGTTCCTGTTACTGGTCGCCGGTGCGGCGGTTCGCCAGCGCGAAATTCCTTTTGTTCGCTATCTCGGCCACGGGCTGTTTATCGTCCTGGCTTTGACCCTGGCGACACATTGGCTTCCCGGCTTCTACAACGGTCGCGGTATCGATCCCCAGCGTTTCACCGATAACGCCGTGTTATTTGCGATGCACCTGAATCTGGACAAACCGCTGATCGGCTTCTGGCTGTTGCTGGTTTGCCCGTGGATTGTCGGCCGCCGTTCGCTTCGGCCAGCGCTGTATGCCACCTCACTGGCACTGACCTTGAGCGCCCTGCTGGCACTGGGCGGCGCGCTGTTGCTGGGGGTCATCGCCTGGGCGCCGAAATGGCCGGATCAAGCCTGGTTGTGGTTGCTGAACAATCTGCTGCTGGTGACGCTGGTCGAGGAAGCACTGTTTCGTGGCTACATCCAGGGCGGCCTGAGCCGGTGCCTGAAACACCGCCCCCAGGGTGAAAACCTCGCCCTGTTGCTGGCGTCATCGGCCTTCGGCCTGGCCCATATCGGCGCAGGATGGCAGTGGGTGTTACTGGCAACGCTGGCCGGGGTCGGCTATGGCCTGGCCTACCGTTTCGGTGGGCTGGCGGCCGCAATCGCCAGCCACTTTGGCTTGAACCTGCTGCACTTCGGCCTGTTCACCTATCCGATGCTCGCCGGCTGACGCATGGGTCATTTTGCGACGCATGGCTGATTATCGAAAAATAATCTCAACAATCCGCCGATCTTGCCGATACAGCACTTGAAAGCCTTGCGGATTAAGAAAGCCATGCGTAACAACCAGCCAATTACACAACGCGAGCGGACCTTCCCGGCTCAGCAACGGTTGATTTCCACCACCGATGCCAAGGGCATGATTACCTACTGTAACGACGCATTCGTCGAAATCAGCGGGTTTTCCCGAGAGGAGCTGATCCGCGCACCGCACAACCTGGTCCGTCACCCTGATGTGCCGGCCGCGGTGTTCGCACACATGTGGGGCACACTGAAACAAGGCTTGCCATGGATGGGCATTGTCAAGAATCGCTGCAAGACCGGTGATCATTACTGGGTGAACGCCTATGTGACACCGATCTTCGAAGGCAATCAGGTGATCGGTTACGAGTCGGTGCGGGTCAAGCCCACCGCCGAACAGATCCGCCGCGCCGAGGCGCTCTACCAACGCATCAACCAGGGCAAGTCGGCCGTACCCTCGTCGGATAAATGGCTGCCGATCCTGCAGGACTGGCTGCCGTTCATTCTGGTCAGCCAATTGAGCTTCATGATCGGTGCGTCGCTGAACTCCCATTGGGGGTTTGCCCTGGCAGCCGGGCTCTCGGTGCCGCTGGGCCTGATGGGCCTTCAGTGGCAACAACGCGGCCTCAAGCGCTTGCTGCGCCTGGCCGAGCAGACGACCTCCGACCCGTTGATCGCACAGATGTACACCGACAGTCGCGGCGCCCAGGCGCGTCTGGAAATGTCCATCCTCAGCCAGGAAGCACGCCTGAAAACCTGCCTGACGCGCCTGCAGGACACGGCCGAACACCTGACCGACCAGGCCAGGCAGTCCGATACCCTGGCGCACAACAGCTCCAGCGGTCTGGAACGTCAACGCGTCGAAACCGAGCAAGTGGCCACCGCGGTCAACCAGATGGCCGCTACCACCCAGGAAGTCGCCAGCCACGTGCAACGCACCGCTGACGCCACCCAGGAAGCCAATCGCCTGACCGGTCGCGGTCGTGACATCGCCGGGGAAACCCGCGAAGCCATCCAGCGCCTGTCGGTGGTGGTCGGTGAAACCGGCGTGACCGTGACCCAACTGGCCAAGGACAGCAACGAAATCGGTGGCGTGGTCGACGTGATCAAAGGCATCGCCGACCAGACCAACCTGCTGGCCCTGAACGCCGCCATCGAAGCGGCCCGTGCCGGCGAAATGGGTCGTGGCTTCGCAGTGGTTGCCGACGAAGTCCGTCAGCTGGCGCAACGAACCAGTGAGTCCACCGGGCAGATTCATACACTGATAGCCAAGCTCCAGCAAACCGCCAGCACCGCCGTGCAGACCATGGAAGCCGGGCATCGTCAGGCGGAAGAAGGCGTGGCGCGGGTACTGGAAGCGGACCAGGCACTGGTAGGGATCAGCGAAGCGGTGGCCAACATTACCGACATGACCACCCAGATCGCTGCCGCGACCGAAGAGCAAAGCGCCGTGGCCGAAGAAATCAGCCGCAACATCAGCAACATCTCGGAGCTGGCGGACCAGACCTCGGAACAGGCGCAGAACTCGGCATTGCTGAGTGAAGAGCTGACCAAGACAGCCAATACCCAGTACTCGTTGGTGGAGCGGTTCAACCGCTGATTGTGGTTGATTCATAAAAAACCCGGACAGTGGAAACTTCCGGGTTTTTTATTGCCACTCTGAAAGTGATGTTGCCTGGCAGGTCGCATTCGCGAGCAAGCCCGCTCCCACATTCGACCGTATTTCTCTGTTAGAACCCGGTCAACTGTGGGAGCGGGCTTGCTCGCGAAGTGGCTCTCAAGGGCATTAAAAATCTCACCGAAGAAATGCAGCCACTCTCTGCGCCGCAGCCGCCAAATGCTGCTCATGGGTAAACCCCGAAGCCTTCAACGGCTTCAAGTCATGATCCCCCGCCACCAGCCAGAACACTTCGATACCCGGCGATAGCGCATACCCCTCGACCGCCTCACGATTGCCCAGTGCATCGCGCTCGCCCTGCACGATCAGGGTCCGAGTCTTCAACCCGGCCAAATGCTCGACCCGCGGTTTCTCCGGTTTGCCCACCGCATAGAACGGATAACCCAGGCACACCAGCGCGTGCGCCCCCAACTCATCGACCAGCAGACTGGCCATTCGCCCGCCCATGGACTTGCCACCCATGGCCAACGGCCCAGTGACATGGCGTCGCACCTGGGCATACACCTCGCGCCAGCATTCCAGCAGTTTCGGCGCCGGGTTCGGCGGGCGCTTGCCGCCATCCACACGCCGCTGCGCCATGTACGGAAATTCGAAACGCAACACGTTGATGCTTTGAACGGCGAGGCGTGCAGCCATGTCGCTCATCCAGTCGCTGTCCATCGGTGCGCCGGCGCCGTGGGCGAGGATGAGCGTCGCCGCAGCCTTGCCGGCCGCAGCATTCCACAACCATCCATGATCCCGCACGCACTGCGCCCATTGATCCCCGTCAATACCGGCCTTGTGCCCTTTGTCCATGCTTGCCTCGCTTTCAGTCTGCCTATAACTCCGGCCGAAGGGTGCACTGCCTTGCGCGAGCGCGCCCACTTCGGCTGAACCGTGGATGGGGAACCATGAACACTTCTATCAGTACCGCCTACAACTACAAGGTGGTCCGCCAATTCGCCATTATGACGGTGGTGTGGGGCATCGTCGGCATGGGGCTCGGGGTTTTTCTCGCTGCCCAGTTGGTCTGGCCCGAACTCAACTTCAATTTGCCGTGGACCAGCTTCGGCCGCTTGCGCCCGCTGCACACCAACGCGGTGATCTTCGCCTTTGGTGGCTGCGCGTTGTTTGCCAGTTCGTTCTATTCGGTGCAACGCACCTGCCAGACCCGGTTGTTCGCACCGAAAATCGCCGCGTTCTGTTTCTGGGGCTGGCAGCTTGTAATTCTCCTGGCGGCCATCAGCCTGCCGCTGGGCTACACCAGTTCCAAGGAATACGCCGAGCTGGAATGGCCGATCGACATCCTGATCACCATCGTCTGGGTCGCCTACGCCATCGTGTTCTTCGGCACGATCATGCAGCGCAAGACCAAGCACATCTATGTCGGTAACTGGTTCTTCGGCGGATTCATCATCACCGTGGCGATCCTGCACATCGTCAACAACATGGAATTGCCGGTCAGTTTCACCAAGTCCTACTCGCTGTACTCGGGCGCCACCGATGCGATGGTCCAGTGGTGGTACGGCCACAACGCCGTAGGCTTTTTCCTCACCGCCGGCTTCCTCGGGATGATGTACTACTTCGTGCCGAAACAGGCCGAGCGCCCGGTGTATTCCTATCGCCTGTCGATCGTGCACTTCTGGGCGCTGATCACGTTGTACATCTGGGCCGGTCCGCACCACTTGCACTACACCGCACTGCCGGACTGGGCGCAGTCGCTGGGCATGGTGATGTCGCTGATCCTGCTGGCGCCGAGCTGGGGCGGGATGATCAACGGCATGATGACCCTGTCGGGCGCCTGGCATAAGTTGCGCAGCGACCCGATCCTGCGCTTCCTCGTGGTGTCGCTGGCGTTCTACGGCATGTCGACCTTCGAAGGGCCGATGATGGCGATCAAGACCGTCAACGCCCTCTCCCACTACACCGACTGGACCATCGGCCACGTACACGCCGGCGCGCTCGGCTGGGTGGCGATGATCTCCATCGGCGCGCTGTACCACATGATCCCGAAAGTCTTCGGCCGCGAGCAGATGCACAGCATCGGCCTGATCAACGCGCACTTCTGGCTCGCCACTATCGGCACCGTTCTGTACATCGCCTCGATGTGGGTCAACGGTATCGCCCAGGGCCTGATGTGGCGTGCGGTGAACGAGGACGGCACGCTGACTTACTCCTTCGTCGAAACCCTGGTGGCCAGCCATCCAGGCTTCGTCGTGCGGCTGGTGGGCGGGGCGATCTTCCTCAGCGGCATGTTGCTGATGGCCTACAACACCTGGCGCACCGTGCGGGCCTCGCAGCCTGCCGAAGTCGCCGCTGCCGCGCAGATGGCCTGAGGAGTCCGCCATGAAACACGAAACTATCGAGAAAAACGTCGGCCTGTTGCTGCTGCTGATGATCCTGGCCGTGAGCATCGGCGGCCTGACCCAGATCGTCCCGCTGTTCTTCCAGGACGTGACCAACAAACCGGTGGAAGGCATGAAGCCCTACACCGCGCTGCAACTGGAAGGTCGCGACATCTATATCCGCGAAGGCTGCGTCGGCTGCCACTCACAGATGATCCGTCCGTTCCGCGCCGAAACCGAACGCTACGGGCACTACTCGGTGGCCGGTGAAAGCGTCTGGGATCACCCGTTCCTGTGGGGCTCGAAACGCACCGGACCGGACCTGGCACGGGTCGGCGCGCGCTACTCGGATGACTGGCACCGGGCGCACCTGTACAACCCGCGCAATGTCGTACCGGAGTCGAAGATGCCGGCCTACCCGTGGCTGGTGGCCAACCAGCTCGACAGCAGTCATACCGAAACCAAGCTGCGTGCCATGCGCACCCTGGGCGTGCCGTACACCGACGAGGACATCACCGGTGCCGTCGCCTCGCTCAAAGGCAAGAGCGAAATGGATGCGCTGGTCGCCTACCTGCAAGTGCTCGGCACTGCCATCAAGAGCAAGAGGTGAGCAATGTTCATTGAAATGAGCACTGGAATGATCCGCGGCCTGGGCACGGTCGTGGTGTTCGTGGCCTTCGTCGGCCTGACCCTTTGGGTGTTCAGCGGCAAGCGCGGCCCGGAATTCGCCGAAGCGCGCCTGCTGCCGTTCGCCGACGAGCCACAACCCGACATCACCGAAGAATCAGCAACAAGGAGTACCCGGCCATGACCACCTTCTGGAGTACGTGGATCTGCGTACTGACCATCGGCAGCCTGATCGGCCTGACCTGGCTGCTGATCGGCACCCGCAAGGGCGAAACCAAGGGCAGCGTCGACCAGACCATGGGCCACAGCTTCGACGGCATCGAGGAGTACGACAACCCGTTGCCGCAATGGTGGTTCATGCTGTTCGCCGGCACCCTGGTGTTTGCGGTCGGTTACCTGATCCTCTATCCCGGCCTGGGCAACTGGAAAGGCATCCTCCCCGGCTATGAAAACGGCTGGACCGGCGTGCACGAGTGGGAAAAGGAAATGGCCAAGGCTGACGCGAAGTTCGGGCCGATCTTCGCCAGGTTCGCGGCGATGCCCGTGGAAGAAGTGGCCAAGGACCCACAGGCGCTGAAAATGGGTGGCCGCCTGTTTGCCTCCAACTGCTCGGTGTGCCACGGCTCGGATGCCAAGGGTGCATACGGCTTCCCCAACCTGACCGACAGCGACTGGCGCTGGGGCGGCAGCGCAGAAACCATCAAGACCACCATCATGGGTGGCCGGATGGCGGCGATGCCGGCCTGGGGTGAAGTCCTGGGGGAAGAAGGCGTGAAGAACGTCGCCGCTTATGTGCGCCATGACCTGGCCCGCCTGCCGTTGCCTGCCGACAGCAAAGCCGACCTGCAGGCCGGACAGCAGGCATTCAGCACCACCTGCGTCGCCTGTCACGGGGCAAACGGCCAGGGCACTGAAGCCATGGGCGCGCCGAACCTCACGCACCCGACCGGCTTCATCTACGGCACCAGCCTGACGCAGCTTGAACAAACGATTCGGCATGGTCGCCAGGGCCATATGCCGGCGCAAAATGAACTGCTCGGCAATGACAAGGTGCAATTGCTGGCCGCGTATGTGTACAGCCTGTCCCACGGTTTGAATACCGAGCGCCTGCAGGCTGAACACAACCGCGAATAAATCCCGAGCGCTCTGCTGCCGCATTCTCCCGGATGCGGCAGTTCCCTGCCCCTTTGCGACCCATTGTCGCACCCTCGCACAGACTTTCTTTCGGAACCCCGGATTCGAGTCTAAGCTTCCCCCCATGCGGACTGGCCGGTGCCGGTTCCAGGTCGACCCTGAACGATGTGTTCGACGAATCTGCCCGATGACAGGCCGCAAAGGCTGGTAGATACCGGCTGTCGCGCCAGTTGCCTTCGGTCAGCCAAACGTTGCGTTTGAACACACCCCGTTACATCCGACCTGACCCCCTCGCCTGATCAGTCCGACGGGACGTTTTGCCCACGGGTATTTTTGTCCCTACGCGGCGCATGGAAAGGCCGCAGAATCAGCATTTGAAAGCATTGACCCAGGTCATGGCGCGTTGCAATGACCCCCTGCTTTCTCCATACTTGCGGCCGATTTTTAATCCTAATAAAACACCCAAACCGTGGAACCTTAGAATGAGCACAGCAATCAGTCCGACTGCTTATAACTATAAGGTAGTCCGCCAGTTCGCCATCATGACGGTGGTCTGGGGGATCCTTGGCATGGGGCTCGGTGTCTTCATCGCCTCGCAACTGGTCTGGCCGGAGTTGAACTTCGGTCTGCCGTGGACGAGCTTTGGACGCCTGCGCCCGCTGCACACCAACCTGGTGATTTTCGCCTTCGGTGGATGTGCACTGTTTGCCACTTCTTATTACGTCGTGCAGCGAACCTGCCAAACGCGACTGATTTCCGACAGCCTCGCCGCCTTCACCTTCTGGGGATGGCAAGCGGTGATTGTCGGCGCGATCATTACCTTGCCGATGGGTTTCACCACCACCAAGGAATACGCGGAACTGGAATGGCCCCTGGCTATTCTGCTGGCCATTGTCTGGGTCACCTACGGTCTGGTGTTCTTCGGCACCATCGTCAAGCGCAAGACCAAGCACATCTATGTGGGTAACTGGTTCTACGGCGCGTTCATCGTCGTGACCGCGATGCTGCACATCGTCAACCACATGTCGCTGCCGGTCAGCCTGTTCAAGTCCTACTCGGCCTACTCGGGTGCCACCGACGCGATGATCCAGTGGTGGTACGGCCACAACGCCGTGGGCTTCTTCCTGACCACCGGCTTCCTGGGGATGATGTACTACTTCGTGCCGAAACAGGCCGAGCGTCCGATCTACTCCTATCGCCTGTCGATCGTGCACTTCTGGGCGCTGATCACCCTGTACATCTGGGCCGGTCCGCACCACCTGCACTACACCGCACTGCCGGACTGGGCTCAGTCCCTGGGCATGGCCATGTCGATCATCCTGCTGGCTCCAAGCTGGGGCGGCATGATCAACGGCATGATGACCCTGTCGGGCGCCTGGCATAAGCTGCGCACCGACCCGATCCTGCGCTTCCTGGTGGTGTCCCTGGCGTTCTACGGCATGTCGACCTTCGAAGGTCCGATGATGGCGATCAAGACCGTCAACTCGCTCTCGCACTACACCGACTGGACCATCGGCCACGTACACGCCGGCGCTCTGGGCTGGGTGGCGATGATCTCGATCGGCGCGATCTACCACATGATCCCGAAACTGTTCGGTCGTGCGCAGATGCACAGCACCGGCCTGATCAACACGCACTTCTGGCTCGCGACCATCGGTACCGTTCTGTACATCGCTTCGATGTGGGTCAACGGCATCACCCAAGGCCTGATGTGGCGTGCAATCAACGATGACGGCACCCTCACCTACTCGTTCGTCGAAGCGCTGCAAGCCAGCCACCCTGGCTTCATCGTTCGCGCCCTGGGCGGTGCGTTCTTCGCCACCGGCATGCTGTTCATGGCTTACAACGTTTTCCGCACCGTACGCGCCTCGAACCCGGCAGAAGCTGAAGCCGCCGAACAGATCGTTGTAGTTGGAGCTCACTGATGAAGCATGAAGCAGTCGAGAAGAATATTGGCCTGCTGGCCTTCTTCATGGTCATCGCCGTCAGCGTTGGCGGCCTGACCCAGATCGTTCCGCTGTTTTTCCAGGATGTCACCAACAAGCCGGTCGAGGGCATGAAGCCCCGCACCGCCCTTGAACTGGAAGGCCGGGACGTTTATATCGCCAACGGTTGTGTCGGCTGCCACTCGCAGATGATCCGTCCGTTCCGCGCCGAGACCGAACGCTACGGCCACTACTCGGTCGCCGGTGAAAGCGTCTGGGACCACCCGTTCCTGTGGGGTTCCAAGCGTACCGGTCCGGACCTGGCCCGTGTCGGCGGTCGTTACTCCGATGACTGGCAGCGTGCGCACTTGTACAACCCGCGCAACGTAGTGCCTGAGTCGAAAATGCCGGCCTACCCGTTCCTCGTGGAAAACAAGCTCGACGGCAAAGACACCGCCAAGAAAATGGAAGTCTTGCGCACACTCGGCGTCCCTTACACCGACGAAGACATCGCCGGTGCCAAGGATGCCGTGAAGGGCAAAACCGAAATGGACGCGCTGGTGGCCTATCTGCAAGGCCTGGGCACCATCATCAAAAGCAAACGGTGATCTAAATGGATATCGGGATGATTCGTGGCCTGGGCACCGTAGTTGTCATGGTGGCCTTCATCGGACTGGCACTGTGGGTGTTCAGCCCCAAGCGCAAGTCGGAGTTTGAAGACGCGACCTTGCTGCCTTTCGCGGATGATCCCGAAGCCATCAAGCACGTCGAGCAAGCTTCTAGGAGTAACAAAGAATGACTACATTCTGGAGTCTGTACGTCACAGTCCTCAGTCTCGGTACGATCTTTTCCCTGACCTGGCTGCTGCTGTCGACCCGCAAGGGCCAGCGCGCAGAGCAAACGGACGAGACCGTGGGGCACTCCTTCGACGGGATCGAGGAGTACGACAACCCGCTGCCGAAATGGTGGTTCATGCTGTTCGTGGGCACCATCATCTTCGCATTGGGCTACCTGGCGCTGTATCCGGGCCTGGGTAACTGGAAAGGCCTGCTGCCGGGTTACGGCTACCTCGACAACGAGAAGCAGACCCCGTTCGCCAACGGCCAGACCGGCTGGACCGGCGTTCACGAGTGGGAAAAGGAAATGGCCAGGTCGGACGCCAAGTTCGGTCCGATCTTCGCCAAGTTCGCGGCCATGCCAATCGAAGAAGTGGCCAAGGACCCGCAAGCCCTGAAGATGGGTGGCCGCCTGTTCGCCTCCAACTGCTCGGTTTGCCATGGTTCCGATGCCAAGGGCGCCTATGGCTTCCCTAACCTGACCGACGCCGACTGGCGCTGGGGCGGCGAGCCGCAAACCATCAAGACCACCATCATGGGCGGCCGTCATGCCGTGATGCCTGCGTGGGCTGAAGTGATCGGCGAGCAAGGCGTGGCCGACGTGGCCGCATTCGTGCTGACCAACCTCGATGGCCGCAAGCTGCCGGAAGGCACCAAGGCCGACCCGGCTGCCGGGCAGAAACTGTTCGCCACCAACTGCGTGGCGTGCCACGGTCCGGAAGGCAAAGGCACGCCAGCGATGGGCGCACCTGACCTGACTCACCCTGCCGCGTTCATCTACGGTTCGAGCTTCGCTCAACTGCAGCAGACCATCCGTTACGGCCGTCAGGGCCAGATGCCTGCGCAAGAACAGCTGCAAGGCAACGACAAGGTTCACCTGCTGGCCGCTTACGTCTACAGCCTGTCTCACGGCGAGAAGGCAGCGGACGCCCAGTAAGGCAAACGCTTGAAGCAACAAAAAACGGCCCCGCCAATGTGAATTGGCGGGGCCGTTTTCATTCAAGCTTGCGAGAGGATTCCCGGATCGATCATGCGATTCCCGGGACTGACTCAGAGAATATTGCCGCCCCCCAGACTATCCAGAGAGCCCGAACCCGTGCTCCTGCCGGACTCCTTCAGCGGGTTGTCAGTCATGCCGCCCCCCAGGCCTGTGGAAGCCTCGACCTTGGGAAAGGCACCCTCTGACTCAAGCGTGGCAAGAGCCGTTTCAAGATAAGCGTTCAGCAACGGAGCTCCCGGAATTCCCATGCTGAGGATTGTCCTTAACACATCGATTTCCCGGCCAACATCCGATTCCTGTTCCATAGCGTCATCCATAATCTTTCTTCCTTGAAAAAAGCCCACCGCAGAAACATCAGCAATCAATTTTGCGGCGCACGTTTAATGCCATAAGCGGCACAAAAAACAATACAGCCGTGGCAATTAGTCCTTCAATCCATCTTTGTCTCAAGGCATGTAGGACGCCGCAGCCCCACCTGACAACAACACCCGGCAGAAATCCGTCCATACTCAACAAGTCAATTGACCTGCATCATCCTTTGTTACATTCGCTACACCATTCGTGATTTTTCCCCAACGCGACCAAAGGTCACACCCTTGAGCCAGAGCGACAGGCGTATCATTAAGCCACTGCAACACCCCTTTTTGACCCCGGCCGGCACGTACTGACCGAGGCATTTTTCCACTGCCGTGGGATGCAATGATGAGCAACCAGATTCCGGTACACGACATCACTCCACCCAACAAGAACGCGAACAACAGCGTCGACCTCTACGCCTCCAGAGAAAAAATCTACACCCGTGCCTTCACCGGCCTGTTCCGCAACCTGCGGATGACCGGCGGTGCCGTGTTGTTCCTGCTGTATTTCGGCACGGTGTGGCTGAACTGGGGCGGTCACCAGGCGGTCTGGTGGAACCTGCCGGAGCGCAAGTTCTTCATTTTCGGCGCCACCTTCTGGCCCCAGGATTTCATCCTGCTGTCGGGCATGTTGATCATCGCCGCGTTCGGCCTGTTCTTCATTACGGTCTATGCAGGCCGGGTCTGGTGCGGCTACACCTGCCCGCAGAGCGTCTGGACCTGGATTTTCATGTGGTGCGAAAAGGTCACCGAAGGCGACCGCAACCAACGCATCAAGCTCGACAAGGCGCCGATGAGCGCCAACAAGTTCCTGCGCAAATTCAGCAAACACGTCATGTGGCTGCTGATCGGCTTCGTCACCGGCATGACCTTCGTCGGCTACTTCTCGCCGATCCGCGAATTGACCATCGACTTCTTTATCGGTGAAGCGGATGGCTGGTCGTACTTCTGGGTCGGCTTCTTCACTCTCGCCACTTACGGCAATGCCGGCTGGTTGCGCGAACAGGTGTGCATCTACATGTGCCCGTACGCGCGCTTCCAGAGCGTGATGTTCGACAAGGACACCCTGATCGTCTCCTACGACCCGCGCCGTGGCGAGTCCCGTGGCCCGCGCAAAAAAGGTATCGACTACAAGGCCCAGGGCCTGGGTGACTGCATCGACTGCACCATGTGCGTCCAGGTCTGCCCGACCGGTATCGATATCCGCGACGGCCTGCAAATCGAATGCATCGGTTGCGCCGCCTGCGTCGATGCCTGCGACGCCGTCATGGACAAAATGGAATACCCGCGCGGATTGATCAGCTACACCACCGAGCACAACCTGTCCGGGCAGAAAACCCATAAACTGCGCCCGCGCCTGATCGGCTATGCCGTGGTGCTGCTGGCGATGATCAGTTTGCTGGTGACGGCGTTCTTCATGCGTTCGCTGGTGGGTTTCGATGTCAGCAAGGACCGCGTGCTGTACCGCGAGAACGCCGAAGGCCGGATCGAAAACGTCTACAGCCTGAAAATCATGAACAAGGACCAGCGCGACCATACCTACGTGCTCGAAGCCTCTGGCCTGCCGGATCTCAAATTGCAGGGCCGGCGCGAGATCAAGGTCGCGGCCGGCGAGATCGTCAGCCAGCCTGCCGAACTGTCCGTCGCACCGGAAAAACTGCCGTCGAGCACCAACGAGGTGAAATTCATCCTCAAGGATGCCGATGACGACAGCGTCCACATTGAAGCCAAGAGCCGGTTCATCGGCCCACAAAATCGTTGAGAGAACTGAACATGCCCGCTGCAACTGCCGCAAGTCCCTGGTACAAGCACCTCTGGCCATGGATCATCATCGGGATCCTGGCCTGCTCGGTGACCCTGACCTTGTCCATGGTGACCATTGCGGTGAACAACCCGGACAATCTGGTCAACGACAACTACTACGAGGCCGGCAAAGGCATCAACCGCTCCCTCGACCGTGAGCTGCTGGCCCAGACCCTGAAAATGCGCGCCAGCGTGCATCTCGATGACTTGACCGGCGAAGTTGACCTGCGCCTGAGCGGCGAGAGCCAGCCCAAGACCCTGGAGCTCAATCTGATCTCGCCGACCCAGCCGGAGAAGGATCGCAAGATCACCCTCACCCGCAGCGAAACCGAACAGGGCCGCTACATCGGCCAGTTGAGCGACAAGATTGAAGGCCGGCGTTTTGTCGAATTGCTCGGTACTCAGGACGACCACATCTGGCGCATGTTCGAAGAGGAACCGGTCAGCCATGACAAGGATCTGCTGCTCGGTGATGAACCGCTGCAAGGTGCGGAAGACCTGAAGAAGTAAAAAGCCTGCGCTTCGCGAGCAAGCCCGCTCCCACAGTTGATCCCTGTGGGAGCGGGCTTGCTCGCGAAGAGGCCCTACCTGACGACAGAGTTCCAGCGGCATTAATGAAAACCTCATGACCACCCCTCTGCCCTGCTATCACTGCGCCCTGCCCGTCCCGACCGGCAGTCGCTTCACCGCCGTCGTGCTCGGGGAGTCCCGCGAGTTCTGCTGCCCGGGTTGCCAGGCCGTGGCCGAAGCCATTGTCGCCGGCGGCCTGGAAAGCTATTACCAGCACCGCAGCGAAGCCTCGGCCAACCCCGAAGCGCTGCCGGTGCAACTGGTGGACGAACTGGCGCTGTACGACCGCGCCGATGTGCAGCAGCCCTTTGTCCGCCACGATGGCGAACTCGCCGAAGCCACGCTGTTGATGGAAGGCATCAGTTGCGCAGCCTGTGGCTGGCTGATCGAAAAACACCTGCGCGCCTTGCCGGCCGTGGCCGAAGCGCGCCTGAACCTGTCCAACCATCGCCTGCACGTACGCTGGACCGATGCGCAGTTACCGCTGAGCCACGTCCTCAGCGAACTGCGCCAGATCGGTTACGCCGCACACCCGTATCAGGCCGACCGGGCCAGCGAACAACTGGCCAGCGAAAACCGCCTGGCCCTGCGTCAGCTCGGTGTGGCCGGGCTGTTGTGGTTCCAGGCGATGATGGCAACCATGGCCACCTGGCCTGAATTCAACATCGACCTCAGCCCTGAACTGCACACCATCCTGCGCTGGGTCGCCCTGTTCCTCACCACCCCGATCGTGTTCTACAGTTGCGCGCCGTTTTTCAAAGGCGCCATGCGCGATCTGCGCACCCGCCACCTGACCATGGACGTTTCCGTGTCGCTGGCCATCGGCAGCGCCTACATTGCCGGGATCTGGACGTCGATCACCGGGGTCGGCGAACTGTATTTCGATGCCGTCGGCATGTTTGCCCTGTTCCTGCTGGCCGGGCGCTATCTGGAACGGCGCGCCCGCGAGCGCACGGCCGCCGCCACTGCACAGCTGGTGAATCTGTTGCCCGCCTCGTGCCTGCGCTTGGCACCCGATGGCCAGAGCGAACGCATTCTGCTCAGCGAACTGTATGTCGGCGACCGGGTTCTGGTTCATCCGGGTGCCATTCTCCCGGCTGACGGCAAGATCCTCGACGGTCAGTCGAGTGTCGACGAGTCGCTGCTGACCGGCGAATACCTGCCGCAACCACGCACCCTCGGCGATGCGGTCACCGCTGGCACCCTGAACGTCGAAGGCGCGCTGACCGTTGAGGTTCAGGCCCTGGGCCAGGACACTCGCCTCTCGGCCATCGTTCGCCTGCTTGATCGTGCCCAGGCCGAAAAGCCGCGCCTGGCGGAAATCGCCGACCGCGCCGCGCAATGGTTCCTGCTGTTGTCGCTGATCGCCGCCGCCGCGATTGGTCTGCTGTGGTGGCAACTGGATGCCTCGCGAGCCTTCTGGATTGTGCTGGCGATGCTGGTGGCGACCTGCCCTTGCGCCTTGTCGCTGGCGACGCCGACCGCCCTCACCGCGGCCACCGGCACGCTGCACAAACTCGGTTTGTTGCTGACCCGCGGCCATGTCCTGGAAGGCCTGAACCAGATCGACACAGTGATTTTCGACAAGACCGGCACCCTCACCGAAGGCCGCCTGGCATTGCGCTCGATCCGCCCGCTCGGCGCGCTCGACAGTGATCGATGCCTGAGCCTCGCCGCCGCCCTGGAGAACCGTTCCGAACATCCGATCGCCCGTGCGTTCGGACGCGCGCCACTGGCCGCTGAAGAAGTCCACAGCACTCCGGGCCTGGGCCTGGAGGGAGTGGTCGAGGGGCGACGCCTGCGCATCGGCCAACCGCGTTTCGTCTGTGAACTCAGCGGCGCCGGGGTGCCGTCGATACCCGAAGAAGCCGGCCAATGGCTGCTGCTCGGCGACCGCCAGGGACCGCTGGCCTGGTTCGTCCTCGATGATCGCTTGCGTGCCGATGCGCCCGCATTGCTGGCCGCGTGCAAGGCGCGTGGCTGGCGCACGCTGTTGTTGTCCGGTGACAGCTCGCCGATGGTCGCCAGCGTGGCGGCGCAACTCGGTATCGATGAAGCCCGCGGCGGTTTGCGGCCGGACGATAAACTGCAGGTCCTGCAACGACTGCACAAGGAAGGTCGCAAGGTGTTGATGCTCGGTGACGGGGTCAATGACGTGCCGGTACTGGCGGCTGCGGATATCAGCGTCGCCATGGGCTCGGCCACCGACCTGGCGAAAACCAGTGCCGATGCCGTGTTGCTGTCCAACCGCCTCGACGCGCTGGTGCAAGCCTTCAGCCTGGCGCGGCGCACCCGTCGGGTCATTATCGAGAACCTGCTGTGGGCCGGGTTGTACAATGGCCTCATGTTGCCCTTCGCCGCCCTCGGCTGGATCACTCCGGTATGGGCTGCGGTGGGCATGTCGATCAGTTCGTTGACCGTGGTGTTGAACGCGCTGCGCCTGACTCGGATGCCGAGCGCGCCCGCCCTCTCCACCACGCCAGAAACCCGCCCGCTGCCGGCCTGAGCCGCGCGGGCATGGAGTCCAGATGCCAGCTCTTTACGTGATGATTCCCGCTGCGCTGCTGATCGTGGCCATCGCCGTCTATATCTTCTTCTGGGCGGTCGACAGCGGTCAGTACGACGACCTCGACGGCCCGGCCCACAGCATCCTGTTCGACGACCAGGACCCGAACCACACCGCCGCCGTCGATGAGGCCAGCGGTCAACCAACCAATCCGGCCAAACCGCAAGACAAGGCCCCGCCCCATGCTTGAATTGGCGCCCCTGCTGGTGTCTGCGGTGATCCTCGGCTTGCTTGGCGGCGGCCATTGCCTGGGCATGTGCGGCGGCTTGATGGGCGCGCTGACCCTGGCGATTCCCAAGGAACAACGCAGCCGCCGCTTTCGCCTGCTGCTGGCCTACAACCTGGGACGGATTCTGAGCTATGCCTGCGCCGGACTGCTGATCGGCCTGGCCGGATGGGCCGTGGCCAGCAGCCCGGCGGCGATGTTCCTGCGTATCCTCGCCGGACTGCTGCTGGTCGCCATGGGCCTGTACCTGGCCGGCTGGTGGAGCGGCCTGACCCGTATCGAAAGCCTCGGTCGAGGCTTGTGGCGGCACATCCAGCCAGTCGCCAACCGGTTGCTGCCGGTATCGAGCGTGCCGCGCGCGCTGCTGTTGGGTGCACTTTGGGGCTGGCTGCCGTGCGGCCTGGTCTACAGCACCTTGTTATGGTCGGCCAGTCAGGGCAACGCGCTGGACAGTGCGTTGTTGATGCTCGCGTTCGGGCTCGGCACCTGGCCGGTGCTGCTGGCCACAGGCCTTGCCGCAGAGCGCATCACCGCACTTTTGCGCAAACGCAGCGTGCGGATGGCCGGCGGCTTGTTGGTCATGCTGTTCGGCATCTGGACCTTGCCGGGACCCCATCAACATTGGCTGATGGGGCATTGATCGGCGGCGCGCCCCTTCGCGAGCAAGCCCGCTCCCACTTCCCTGTGGGAGCGGGCTTGCTCGCGAAGAGGCCGGTACAGGTACCACAATTCTTGACCCTTGATGCAAATCAAGATCCCCCGCCCCGCCCTCGCATAAAGTGGCCGACACTGCCAGCCTATCCGGGGGAATGCCCGCATGATGCTCGACGCCATTCGTTGGGACACCGATCTGATCCGCCGTTATGACCTGGCGGGACCACGCTACACCTCGTACCCGACCGCCGTGCAATTCAACAGCCAGGTCGGCACCTTCGACCTGTTTCACGCCCTGCGCGACAGCCGCAAGGCCCAACGCCCGCTGTCGCTGTACGTGCACGTGCCGTTCTGCGCGAACATTTGCTATTACTGCGCCTGCAACAAGGTGATCACCAAGGATCGCGGCCGGGCGCAGCCGTATTTGCGGCGCCTGGAACAGGAGATCCGCTTGATCGCCTGCCACCTCGACCCCACGCAGAAAGTCGAGCAACTGCACTTCGGTGGCGGCACGCCGACCTTTCTCAGCCATGACGAACTGCGCCAATTGATGGCGCACTTGCGCAAACACTTCAATTTGCTGGACGACGATTCCGGCGACTACGGCATCGAGATAGACCCGCGTGAGGCCGACTGGTCGACCATGGGCCTGCTGCGCGATCTGGGCTTCAATCGGGTCAGCATCGGCCTGCAAGACCTCGACCCGGCGGTCCAGCGCGCAGTCAATCGCCTGCAAAGCCTGGAAGAAACCCGCGCAGTGATCGACGCTGCCCGCACCTTGCAGTTTCGCTCGATCAACATCGACCTGATCTACGGCCTGCCGAGACAGACGCCGGAGAACTTCGCCCGCACCGTCGAAGAGGTCATCCGCCTGCAACCGGACAGATTATCGGTGTTCAACTACGCCCACCTGCCGGAACGCTTCATGCCGCAGCGGCGCATCAACAGCAATGAACTGCCGACACCCGCGCAGAAACTGGAAATGCTACAGCGCACCATTGAGCAGTTGATCAGCGCCGGCTACCGCTACATCGGCATGGACCACTTCGCCCTGCCCGACGATGAGCTGGCGATTGCCCAGGAAGAATCGACCCTGCAACGCAATTTCCAGGGCTACACCACCCATGGTCACTGCGACTTGATCGGTCTCGGCGTCTCGGCAATCAGCCAGATCGGCGACCTTTACTGCCAGAACAGCAGCGACCTGAACCACTATCAGAACGCCCTTGCATCAATGCAACTGGCCACCAGCCGCGGCCTGCTGTGCAATGCCGATGACCGGTTGCGGCGTGCGGTCATCCAGCAGTTGATCTGCCATTTCAGTCTCGAATACGCCGACATCGAACAGGCCTTCAACATCGATTTTCAAGGCTACTTCGGCGAACTCTGGCCCCAACTGCAAGACATGGCCAAAGACGGACTGATCGAGCTCGATCGCGACAGGATCACCATCCTGCCCGCCGGGCGACTGTTGGTGCGCTCGGTGTGCATGGTCTTCGACGCGTACCTGGAACAACACAGCCGGCAACGATTCTCACGGGTGATCTAGAGCACTGCGACAAAAGCGCCACAGGCTGGCCCCAATGTCCTCGGGTGAGTTACCCTTACGTCTTATGTGTGAATTCCCACAAGGATTGAAGAAATGTCCGAGCCAGTAAAACTGCGCGCTCATAATCAAGCCCATTGCAAGGATTGCAGCCTGGCCCCTCTTTGCCTGCCACTTTCGCTGAATCTGGAAGACATGGATGCACTGGACGAAATCGTCAAGCGCGGCCGACCGCTGAAAAAAGGTGAGTTTCTGTTTCGCCAGGGCGATACCTTCGATTCTGTCTACGCAGTCCGTTCTGGCGCCCT
The DNA here is from genome assembly GCF_056711565.1 of Pseudomonas sp. WT-JTC. Lineage (NCBI taxonomy): Bacteria > Pseudomonadati > Pseudomonadota > Gammaproteobacteria > Pseudomonadales > Pseudomonadaceae > Pseudomonas > Pseudomonas sp. WT-JTC. Next base: position 2,010,227 of record NZ_CM160042.1, on the reverse strand, counting down.
CAAGACCTTCAGCCTGAGCGACACCGGTGAAGAACAGCTCACCGGTTTCCACCTGCCCAGCGAACTGGTCGGTCTGTCGGGCATGGACACCGAAAAGCACCCGGTGTCGGCTCAAGCCCTGGAAACCACTTCGGTGTGTGAAATCCCCTTTGAACGCCTCGACGAACTGGCCCTGCAACTGCCGCAGTTGCGCCGTCAGTTGATGCGCGTGATGAGCCGCGAAATCCGTGACGATCAGCAGATGATGCTGCTGTTGTCGAAAAAGACCGCCGACGAACGCATCGCCACCTTCCTGGTCAACCTTTCGGCACGTTTTCGCGCCCGGGGTTTTTCCGCCAATCAGTTCCGCCTGAGCATGTCGCGTAACGAAATCGGCAACTACCTGGGCCTGGCGGTAGAGACCGTGTCCCGCGTCTTTACGCGCTTCCAGCAAAACGAATTGATCGCGGCAGAAGGCAAGGAAATCCGGATCATCGACCCGATCCAGCTTTGTGCCCTGGCCGGTGGCTCACTGGAAAGCTGAATCAAACCGTTGCGGCTGAGCGAAACGGTTCAGCCGCCGTTATACTTCGTCGTTTGCAGCCCTGCCAGGATTCTCCGACTATGGCCTTCGACTCCTTCGACATCAAATCCCTGATTCGCCCTGTCATCGACTTCCCGAAACCGGGTGTGATCTTTCGCGACATCACCCCGCTGTTCCAGTCGCCCACGGCCCTGCGCCTGGTGATGGACAGCTTCGCTCACCGTTACGTCGAGGCTGACTTCACCCATATCGGCGCGATGGATGCCCGTGGCTTCCTGATCGGTTCGGTACTGGCCTATCAGTTGAACAAGCCGCTGGTGCTGTTCCGCAAGCAAGGCAAGCTGCCGGCTGACGTGCTGGCCGAGGGCTATGCGACCGAATACGGCGAAGCCTTCCTGGAAGTGCACGCCGACAGCCTGTGCGAGGGGGATTCGGTGGTGATGTTCGATGACCTGATCGCGACCGGCGGCACCCTGATTGCCGCCGCAAACCTGATCCGCCGCATGGGCGCCCGGGTGCATGAAGCGGCGGCGATTATCGATCTGCCGGAACTGGGTGGCTCGCAGCGCCTGGAAGACATGGGCATTCCTACGTTCTGCCTGACGCAGTTTGCGTTGACTGACAAGTAATCTGGCGCCTGTACTGACGCCTTCGCGAGCAAGCCCGCTCCCACAGTGCATTGCATTGTTCCTGACAGTACGCGGTCAAGTGTGGGAGCGGGCTTGCTCCGGGCGGCGATCCGACGAATGGCGTCAGCCGCCACACCGCCGATTACAGCCCCATCTGCTTGCCGATGATCTCGTTCATCACTTCCCGCGTCCCGCCGCCAATCGACAGGATCCGGTTGTCGCGGTACAGCCGCTCCACCAGACTCTCGCGCATGTAACCCAGCCCACCGAGTATCTGCACCGCATCGGTGACGATCCGGTCTGCCGTATCGGTCGCAAAGTTCTTGGCCATGGAAATCTCCTTGATCACGCTCTGCCCCGCCGCCATTTTCGCGGCCTGGCGGTAAGTGAACTCCCGGGACACTTCCAGCCCGGTCGCCATCTCGGCGAGACGGTGCCTGATCACCTGAAACTTGCCGATCGGTTTGCCAAAGGCTTCACGCTGGCGTGCCCACTTCAGGCTCTCCTCCAGCGCCAGTTGTGCGGTCATGTTGGCCATCAATGCCAGGGCAAGGCGTTCACTCTGGAAATTGCCCATGATGCAGGCAAAGCCCATGTTCTCGGCGCCTATCAGATTTCCCGCGGGCACTCGGCAATCATCGAAGAACAGTTCCGCCGTGTCTGACGCCCACCAGCCCATTTTCTTCAGTTGCCGTCCTACGGTGAAACCGGGTGTGCCTTTCTCGATCAGCAACAGGCTAATGCCAGCGAAACCTGGCTCGCCGGTTCGCACCGCGACGGTATAAAAATCCGCGCGCACACCGCTGGTGATAAAGGTCTTGCTGCCACTGACCCGGTAAAAATCGCCCTCTCGCACGGCACGAGTCTGCAGGTTGGCGACGTCGGAGCCGCCACCGGGCTCGGTGATGGCCAGGGCGCTGATCTTTTCTCCCGACAGCACCTGCGGCAGCACACGATCACGCACTTCGGGCCGGGCCCACTTGAGAATGGGCGGCAAGCCGATATCCAGCGAACCCAGGCCGGCAACCAGGCCGCCCGAGCCGCAGCGCATCAACTCTTCACTGGCGGCAACCTTGGCGAACAGATCCCCTTCGTGGCTGCCGCCATAAACCTCCGGGTAACCGATGCCGAGAATCCCCGCCGTGCCGGCCTTGAGGTAGAGCTCGCGAGGAAAGCTTTCGGCTTCTTCCCACTGCTCGATATCAGGAAGAATCTCGCGCTCGACGAAACGTCTGACGCTGTCGCGGACCAATTGGTGGCTGGGGTCGAAGTATTCCTGAAAGGCAGGCATCGGCGAGCTCCACTGAAGGGGTCAGTGAAGTTAACCGAGCGCTTGCTTGGTTTTCAACAGGATTGTGTGAATCAGTGAAACCGAGGCGCGCCCTTCGCGAGCAAGCCCGCTCCCACAGGGGATTGCATTCCATATGTGGGAGCGGGCTTGCTCCGGGCGGCGATCCGACGAAGGCGCCAGAAAAGACACCACAAAACTCAGAGCGAAATCGGCTTGCGCCCGGCAAACGAATGCGCCAGCGTGCCGCCATCGACCAGTTCCAGCTCGCCACCGAGCGGCACGCCATGGGCGATACGCGAGGCGATCAGGCCTTTGCTGCTGAGCAATTGGGCGATGTAGTGCGCCGTGGCTTCACCTTCCACGGTCGGGTTGGTGGCCAGGATGACTTCGGTGAAAGTGCCGGCCTCTTCGATCCGTGCCATCAATTGCGGAATGCCGATGGCTTCCGGCCCCAGGCCGTCGAGCGGCGACAGATGGCCCTTGAGCACGAAATAGCGCCCGCGGAAACCGGTCTGCTCCACGGCATAGACGTCCATCGGGCCTTCCACCACGCAGAGCAAGGTGTCGTCGCGACGGGTATCGGCGCATTGCGGGCACAGATCATCTTCAGTCAGCGTACGGCACAAGCGGCAGTGACCGACCCCTTCCATGGCCTGGCTCAGGGCCAGAGCCAGTCGCGAGCCGCCGCTGCGGTCGCGTTCGAGCAACTGCAACGCCATGCGCTGGGCGGTTTTCTGACCCACGCCTGGCAAAATTCGCAGGGCGTCGATCAGTTGGCGAATCAAAGGGCTGAAGCTCATGGTGGAAAAGTCCGACAAAACAACGAGACGCGGTTTATACCCGCGCCTCGGTTAAGCGTCAAATTGCAGCGTCAATAACTCAGTCCCGGGAAACCTGAACCACCAGTTTGCCGAAGTTGCGCCCTTCCAGCATGCCGATGAACGCATCGGGAGCCTGCTCCAGGCCATGGACCACATCTTCGCGGAATTTCACTTTGCCATCGCGCACCCAGGGCGCCATGGCACTGAGGAATTCCGGCTGGCGATCACCATAGTCATCGAACACGATGAAGCCCTGGATGCGCACCCGCTTGGTCAACAAGGTGCGCTGCAACAGCGGCAGGCGATCCGGCCCGCTCGGCGCTTCATAGGCGTTATAGGAGGCAATCAGGCCGCACAGTGGAATCCGCGCCTTGGGATTGAGCAACGGCACCACGGCGTCGAACACTTTGCCGCCGACGTTTTCATAATAAATGTCGATGCCTTTGGGACAGGCGTGTGCCAGTTCTTCAGCAAAATCGGGGCTCTTGTGGTCGATGCAGGCGTCGAAACCCAATTCATCGACCACATACCGGCACTTGTCCGCGCCGCCGGCCACGCCGACCACACGCAGTCCCTTGATTTTCGCCACCTGGCCGACCACCGAACCCACCGCGCCGGACGCCGCTGCAACCACCAGGGTCTCGCCGGCCTTGGGCTGGCCGATGTCCATCAGTCCCATGTACGCGGTCATGCCCGGCATCCCCAACACCCCAAGGGCCATCGACGCACTTGGCAATCCCGAGGGCACCGGGATGATGCTGCGTCCGTCATTGATGCTGTGGCTTTGCCAACCGGTGGCACCGACCACCAGATCACCTTCCTGAAACTTCGGATTGAGCGATCGCTCGACCCGGCTGACAGCGCCCCCGGTCATGACTTCGCCGATTTCCACCGGTGCAGCGTAGGAAGGTGCGTCACTCATGCGTCCGCGCATGTAGGGATCCAGCGACAGGAAAACGGTCTTGAGCAGCACCTGACCGTCGGCCAGATCCGGCAGCGGTACCCGCTCCATTCGGAAGTTTTCCGGCGTTGGCGCGCCTACCGGGCGAGAAGCCAGGACAATACGTTGATTGAGGGTCATGGGGTCGGACATGGCAGCGTCTCCTGTAATCGATGAGGTTCGGTGATATAGGGAGCAGACCTTTGTGGTGGTTTGGCGTTCGATGTTTATTCAGCAAGACCGAGGCGACTTCTTCGCGAGCAAGCCCGCTCCCACATTTGGAATGCAATCCCCTGTGGGAGCGGGCTTGCTCCGGGCGGCGATCCGACGATGGCGGCATGTCAGCCACACATATCTGTCAGCCAGAAACAAAAATGCCAGGCGCAATGCCTGGCATTTTTGTAGCTCATCTGCCGCCTGAAGGCGAATCAGAATGGCAGTTTCATGCCCGGCGGCAGTTGCATGCCGGCAGTCATGCTGCCCATTTTTTCCTGGCTGTTGGCTTCGATCTTGCGCACGGCGTCGTTGACGGCGGCAGCGACGACCGCTTCGAGCATTTCCTTGTCGTCCTCGCTCAGGCCTTCAACCAGGCTTGGGTCGATGGTGACGCTCTTGACGTCATGGCGACCGGTCATCACCACGGTGACCATATCGCCACCGGCCTTACCGGTGACTTCGGCGTTGGCCAGTTCTTCCTGCATCTTGGCCATTTTTTCCTGCATCTGCTGCGCCTGCTTCATCAGGCCGGCCATGCCACCTTTCATCATGGTAATCACCTCAAAAGTACTTGGATCAAAACAGCGCCCGGCCCATGCGGCCGAGCACCTTCAGTTATTAGCCCTGAGTGACCAGGGCGTCGACAGGCTCAATAGTATCGTTACGGATCACCGCACCGAACTGCTGCATCATTTGCTGGATGAACGGATCACCGTGGATCGATTCCTCCGCCTCGCGCTGACGGTCGGCGCGGCGCCGAGAAGCCGCCTGTGCCGGAGTTTCCTGCTCGGGCTTGATCAGCTCGATGTTCAGGGTCAGCGTGCGCTGGTGATACTGGTTCAGCGCATCGTTGAGACGACGCTGCTGAGTGGCGTTGAACAAGGCACTGTGTGCCGGGTCCAGGTGCATCAGCCAATTGTCGCCATCCACCGCGATCAGCGTGCAGTTGGCGGCGATACTGCCGGTCATGCCGGAAATCGGCAATTTCGGGAACAGCTCCAGCCATTGCAGGGCCAGACCGGTGGCCGGCATTGCCGCGGGCTCAGGCTCGGGTTCCGGAGCCGGGTCAGCAGCATGCTCGCTGGCCAGTTCGTCGAGGTAACTGTAGGCCGAATCCATGTCCGGCTCGATGTAATCCTCGTCCAGCGGCGGCTCGTCATCCAGGTCCATGCCCGGCGTCGCGGCATCGACGTCGGCCACCGAAGGTTCCGGGATCGGCGCGGCAGCCCACTCAGGGGCGTCCGGCACCACGCTGTCCGGCGTCGGCAACGGCATCGGCGGTAATTCGGGTTGTTCGCTGGCGGTTTCCAGTACAGGCTCCACCGCCGGTTGCTGAACGGGCGCGGGCTCGACCGGGTCATTCCATGGCAGGTCGACAACCTCTTCAACCACCACCGCTTCAACCACAGGCGCAGGCGCAGGCTCTGGCACAACGACCGGCGCTTCCGGTTCCGGCGCAGGCGCTGGCGCCGCCACCGGCACAGCCGCTATCGGTGCTACGGCCGCAGCGACTACCGGCGCAACAACCGGCGCGGCAGCCACTGAATTTGCGGAATCAACTGTGGCCTGGCTGATCCCCACTGGCTTTAGCGGTTGCCTTGGGGCATCCGCGGTGTCTGCGGGCCGGAATGCCAGCATCCGCAGCAACACCATTTCAAAACCGCCCCGGGGATCCGGCGCCAGCGGCAAGTCGCGGCGGCCGATCAGGCCCATCTGGTAGTAGAACTGCACGTCTTCGGCCGGCAACGCCTGGGCCAGTGCCAGCACGCGATCACGGTCGCCATGACCGTTATCGACACCTTCCGGCAACGCCTGGGCGATGGCAACGCGGTGCAGCACATTGAGAATTTCCGAAAGCACGCCGTTCCAGTCCGGGCCCTGTTCGGCCAGGTGGCGGACGGCTTCGAGCAACGCCTTGGCATCGCCTTCGATCAGCGCATGCAGGACGTCGTAGACCTGCCCGTGATCGAGCGTCCCGAGCATCGCCCGCACGTCGGCCGCCAGGACCTTGCCTTCACCGAAGGCAATGGCCTGATCGGTCAGGCTCATGGCATCACGCATCGATCCGTCGGCGGCACGGCCCAGCAACCACAGCGCATCGTCTTCGAACGGTACGTTCTCGGCACCCAGCACGTGGGTCAAGTGCTCGACAACGCGTTCCGGCGTCATGTTCTTCAGGGAGAACTGCAGGCACCGCGACAGAATCGTTGCCGGAAGTTTCTGCGGATCAGTGGTCGCCAGGATGAACTTGACGTAGGGTGGCGGTTCCTCAAGGGTTTTGAGCAGCGCGTTGAACGAATGGCTGGAGAGCATGTGCACTTCGTCGATCAGGTAGACCTTAAAGCGCCCGCGGCTCGGGGCGTACTGCACGTTGTCGAGCAATTCGCGGGTATCTTCGACCTTGGTGCGGCTCGCGGCGTCGATTTCGATCAGGTCGACAAAGCGGCCTTCGTCGATTTCGCGGCACACCGAGCATTCACCGCAGGGGGTCGAAGTGATACCTGTTTCACAGTTCAGGCATTTGGCAATGATCCGCGCGATGGTGGTCTTGCCGACCCCACGGGTACCGGTAAAGAGGTAGGCGTGGTGCAGCCGCTGGCTGTCCAAGGCATTGATCAGAGCCTTGAGCACATGGGTCTGGCCGACCATTTCGCGGAACGAGCGCGGACGCCATTTACGTGCAAGAACCTGATAACTCATCGAAAACCGTCGCAGCGAAGGAAGCAGAAGCGGCTAATGCTAGCGGAGCAAGGCACAAATTGCATCCGGTGCGCTCGTGTATTCTGGCCAAGCTGCACATCGGGGGCTTTTAACGGAGTATTTATGAGGCTGGCCATGGGGGCATTGCTGTTGATCAGCCTGGACGGAGCGGCCGCGCCAGCACCGCTGCGCTTCGTGATAAGCGACAGTTGGACCATGCCCATGGTGCAACTGGAACGGGGCAAACCGACCCAGGGCATCCTGTATGACGTGATGCTCAGTCTCGCGACCCAGGTCGGCTTACCGGCCGAATTCCATGTATTGCCCCGCGGGCGAGTGCAAAGCGCCATGGAGCAAGGCGAGGTCGATGTCCGCTGTTATGCCGCGCAATCGTGGCTGCCCCGGCAGTCCGGCGACTACATCTGGAGCATCCCGCTCTTTACCCAGCCCGACCTGTTGGTCGCCCGGCATGCGCAGCCCGACGCCGTGAACCCGGCAGATCTGCCAAACCAGTCCATCGGCACCGTGCTGAGCTACAGCTACCCGACCCTGCAACCGCTGTTCGACACCAACCAGTTGCATCGCGACGACGCACGCAGCCAGGAACAGGTGCTGGAAAAACTCCTCGCCGGCCGCAACCGCTATGCAGTCAGCAATCAATGGAGCCTGGACTGGTTCAATCAGCGCCTGCTGCCGGAACAACAACTGCACAGTGTGGCGGTGCTGCAGGAGCAGAATATCGGCTGCTACGTACGCAACGACCCGCAAGTGCCGGTGGAGCGCATTCTGCGCACACTGGTGCGGATGAAGATGTCCGGGGAGATCGATGAGACTGTTCGGTTGTATATCGGTGGCGAGCCTGTGGCTGTGGATAAATCGGAAACAACAAAAAACCGCCCCGGACAAGATCCTGGCAACTAGCCAAAGGGTGTTTTCAGAAAGATAACGCGAGAGAACACTCGCCTGGCGTTAAGGTGGCAACCCCACATGTAAGCGTGCCAGTCAACACCCGGAAACTAAAATATGAATGGAACAAGCCGAAAACGAACACCCTGCATATACTCTCGATATAATGGATCAAGAGAAAGATGCGCTTCCTCTCGAAATATTCGCGCGACCAGAAAACCGATAGTTGCTGCATAGATCGTTACATTCGCCAGCGATGTATTTTCCAACACATAGCCCGTAAACGTCAGACAATAACTGGCATAGATAGGATGACGCACCACGCGATACATCCATGCAGTCTTGATAACCCGCTTCGCTGCAACGATCGCAAAGCTGCGGTTTAGAGAAAGCACCCCCAGCACCTGAATGACCGTTCCCACAACAATCAGAAAACTCGCCCACGGGAGTATTCCCCAAGCCTCCGGCCGGAAAAATAATGGGGCAAACGTCCCACCTGCCGCCATCAACCAGTCGAGCGGAATGACCGAAACCGTCTTTGGTTCGCTTCGAAAAATGTACAAAACTGCTGTCAGCGTCTCGGCGAGACAGAACAAAAGCATGGTCAGTTCATGCGTTTCCTGAAATCGGACCAGATGAGCATAAGCAAAAACACTCCACACCCCCGCCAGGATAACTCCGCTATAAAATCCGACCCATCTCGACTGCAGCACTGTAGACAATGAACTCATGCCAGACACTCCCGCCCGAAAAGCAACCAAAATCCGTTTTGAGGTGCCTTAATTTGCACCCCCTTACCCACTGACATTGTCGACACTGCGATTACGTCACCACTGTTCATCACAGCCTAGCTAAAAATCAGACCTCAAGCCTCCACCTTGAAAACACTCTAATGGCAAGACTGAAGTCCGTCCCCGCCCGACTCAGCGACAAGTCAAAACTCCGACACTTTCACGATTCCTTTCAAAACGCACGCCTGCCTTAATGCCTTGAAACTATCGTTCCTTACAACTTGATAGAACTAAGCATTTACCCATAATAACCAATAGGACCAGATATCAATCCGTGCAAATATCGAATCTTCATAACAACATGGCCAACTATTCGATTTGCCTATGGCGATGACTCCGGTAAACCCAAAAAATCAACGGAAGATTGCCCCTGATCGGACCAGGACACGTAGCCAATGGAGTGTGGAGTGTTTGCCAACCTGGGCCAGCAGCGAGAAGGTGTGCAAAGATGCCACAGCAAGGCAATTGGAGAGCGCAGTAAGGTTTTGAAGAGTGCAAACGTAAAGCCTGTACGCTCGCATGGCGCACCACTTTGGCGTACCAGAACGCAGTCACACTTCGAGATTTTTTACTGACAAATCCTTGTAGACTCAAGGATTTAGAGATAGGTGGCGACCCCACCAGCCACACCCCGGCACACAATGTCACCGCTGCGGCTGCTCCCTTCCAGGCCTGACCGGGTTCACGGCTGATCGTTGCGGGGGGACCGATGGGGTCACCATAACGACGCTCACCTGACGGCGAGCCGCGCCATTGTACCTATCTGAGGCGAAGTTACAACCGTTGGTTAGGATTAAAAATATGAGGGGGTTCAAGCACTTGCTATTGCGCCTGAAGCACCTCGTCCGCCCTGCCGCCCTCCTGCTGAATCACCAGGTGGATAAAGTGCAGCCTGGCGATCACCGCAGGCGGCAGGACGAACGGATAGAAATCCGGCTGCCCCATGCTGCGTGACAGTTCATTGAGCATGCCGGCCAGTTCGATCCACGCATTGACGAATGACAGAAAAGCCCCGCCACCTGGATGCTGCGGATCGTAGAGGGTTTCAGGCGGAAACGGCTGATAGTCGAATTCCAGTTCCCGAGCGCTCATGCCAAAGCCCAGCGCGGTGTCCACGGCATCCATCATGTGCAGGTAATGCGCCCAGGTTTCCGCCCAGTCTTCCCACGGGTGCATGGTCGCGTAGGCGCTGACGTAGTGCTGTTGCCAGTCGGGCGGCGCACCCTGCTGATAATGTCGCTCAATGGCTTCGGCATAGCTGGCGCGCTCATCGCCGAACAACCGGCGAAAAGGCTCCAGCCAATGGCTGCTGGCAATCAAGCGGTCCCAGTAGTAATGCCCGACCTCGTGACGAAAATGCCCGAGCAGCGTGCGATAGGGTTCGTGCAAATGCACTCGCATCTGCTCGCGGTGCGCGTCGTCGGCTTCCTTTATATCGAGGGTGATCAAGCCATTGGCATGCCCCGTGGTGGGCGGTTTGCCTTCGAGGTCCATGCCGATGAAATCGAAGGCAAGACCAGCCTCTTCATCGACTGTCCTGGGAAGCACCTGCAACCCCAGGCTGACCAGTTGCGCGACCAGACGCCGCTTGGCGGTTTCCACCTTGCGCCAGCGCTCGTGATTCTCGGTTATCGACAGATCAGGAATGGTGCGATTGAGACTGCAGGCAACGCACAAGACTTCATGGTCATTGGCAGGCAGCAACCAATTACAGGCCGCCGGGGAATCGAGGTTGGCGCAACGTCGAAACAGGCCAGCCTCCAGATCGACATCAAGCAGCCAGGTGCCCGCTTGCGCACCCGGCTGCAGTGAGGACAAGCGACTCTGCTCCGGCTGATAACCCAACGCCGCCGAACAGGCCAGGCACTGGCTGTTGCGAAAAAACAGCGACTGCCCGCAACGACATGGCCACACCTTGCTGTTGCGCGAACTTTCACCCATGAACGGCGCGGTGATGCGCGAGCTGAGCTGTTCGAAGAAACGGTACATGGCGATCTCTCCCTGGGCTTGCCAAGACTAGATCATTTCCCAAGGAGGATCGTTCCCAGGTCGAACGCACCCCCTGTAGGAGCAAGCCTGCTCGCGATGGAGTGTCAGTCGACATCAATGCGCCTGATCCACCATCGCGAGCAGGCTCGCTCCTACAGGTTGAATTGCTGCTCAATCTACCTTGCCGTACCCGCGCAATGTTTCAACAAACGCCTCTTCATCCAGCACTTTCAAGCCCAGCTCATTAGCCTTGGTCAACTTGGAGCCCGCGCCGGGTCCAGCCACCACGCAATGGGTCTTGGCCGACACGGAGCCGGCGACCTTGGCCCCCAGGCTTTCGAGCTTGTCCTTGGCCACATCGCGGCTCATCAGCTCCAGGGAGCCGGTCAGCACCCAGGTCTGCCCGGCCAGTGGCAAGCCTTCGACAACCTTCTTCTCGCTCTGCCAGTGCATGCCGAAATCGACCAGTTGCTTCTCGGCCGCTTCGGCCAATTGGCGATTTTCTTCGAGCGCAAAGAACTCGCGCACCGAATTGGCTTGTTTCTCCGGTAGCGCCTGACGCATGTCGAGCCAGTCAGCGCCGATCACCGCCTGCAACGAGCCGAACTTGTCCGCCAGTTTCTGCGCCCCTCCCGGACCGACCGACGGAATATGCAGCTTGTCGAGGAAACCGCCCAATGTCGTACTTGCGGCAAACTCGGCACCCAACTCGCCCTGATCCTGAATCTGCATGCCATGCTTGAGCAAATCGGCGATCACCTGCTGGTTGTGCGCGTCCTCGAAGAAGCTGTGGATCTCGTACGCGACTTCCAGCCCGACGTCCGGCAAGTACGTCAGCACCTGTGGCAAGGCCTGTTGCACCCGCTCCAGCGAACCCAGGGAGCGGGCCAGCACCTTGGCCGTCTCCTCGCCGACATCGGGAATGCCGAGGGCGTAGATGAACCGTGCCAGGCCTGGCCTCTTGCTGTCTTCGATGGCGCCGAGCAGGTTCTTGCTCGACAGCTCGGCAAAGCCTTCCAGATCGACGATCTGCTCGAACGTCAGGGCGTACAGATCGGCCGGCGAACTCACCAGGCCTTCGTCCACCAGTTGCTCGACACTCTTCTCACCCAGGCCCTCGATGTCCATGGCGCGCCGGGACACGAAGTGAATGATTGCCTGTTTGAGTTGCGCGCCACAGGCCAGGCGGCCGACGCAGCGATACACCGCGCCTTCGCTGACCGTCTCGCGGCCCTTGCTGCGCTTGATCAGTTGCGTGCGCTCGACATGGGAACCGCACACCGGGCACAGCTCGGGAATCTGCACAGGCCGGGCGCTTTCCGGACGACGCTCCATGACCACTTGCACCACTTGCGGAATCACGTCACCCGCACGACGGATGATCACCGTGTCACCGATCATCAGGCCCAGGCGCGCCACTTCATCCATGTTGTGCAGCGTGGCGTTGGCCACCGTGACACCGGCGACCTTGACCGGTTTCAGACGCGCCACCGGCGTCACTGCACCGGTGCGGCCGACCTGGAACTCCACATCGAGCAGTTCGGTGAGTTCTTCCATCGCCGGGAATTTGTGGGCGATGGCCCAACGCGGCTCACGGGCGCGAAAACCCAGTTCGCGCTGGGAGGCAATGCTGTTGACCTTGAACACCACACCGTCGATTTCATAAGGTAGCGCGCTGCGCCGCTCACCGATGTCGCGGTAGTAATCCAGACATTCGGCGATACCCTGCGCCAGCTTCAGCTCATGACTGATCGGCATGCCCCAGGCCTGGAGTTGCTGCAAATTGCCGGCGTGCGTGTCGGCAATGTCCGCCGACACCTGGCCGATGCCATAGCAGCAGAATTCCAGCGGACGATTGGCGGTGATCTTCGAATCCAGCTGGCGCAAACTGCCTGCCGCCGCGTTGCGCGGGTTGGCGAAGGTCTTGCCGCCGACTTCCAGCTGCGTGGCATTGAGCCGCTCGAAACCGGCCTTGGACATGAACACTTCGCCACGCACTTCCAGGGTCGCCGGCCAGCCAGTGCCGTGCAGCTTGAGCGGAATATTGCGTACCGTGCGCACGTTGACGCTGATGTCTTCGCCAGTCGTGCCATCACCGCGGGTCGCGCCGCGCACCAGGATGCCATCCTGATACAGCAGGCTGACGGCCAGGCCATCGAGCTTGGGTTCACAGCTATATTCAACGGTTGCGCCGCCACCGAACAGGTCGCCCGCCGGCAAATCCAGGCCTTCGGTCACCCGACGGTCGAACTCACGCATGTCGGTTTCTTCGAAGGCGTTGCCGAGGCTGAGCATCGGTACTTCGTGGCGCACCTGGGTAAACGCCGACAGCGCCGCGCTGCCCACTCGCTGGGTGGGCGAGTCGCTGGTGATCAGTTCGGGATTGGCCGCTTCCAGCGCCTTGAGATCGTTGAACAAGCGGTCGTATTCGGCGTCCGGAATGCTCGGCTCGTCGAGCACATGGTAACGATAGTTGTGCTGATCCAGCTCAGCGCGCAGCTCTAAAATACGGTTCTTGGCGGCGGTCATGGGTGTTCTCTCATAAAGCAAAAGAGCAGCCGAGGCTGCTCAATCCGTTTTGCCGATCATCCCGCGCGCCGCGCGGGAATAACCATTTCAATCAACGCTTCTGGGTCAGGGCGCGGCGTTCGAATTCCACGATGCGCTGACGGTAGTGCTCGATCGTCTGGGCGGTCAGTACGCTGCGCTGGTCGTCCTTCAGTTCGCCGTTGAGCTCCTGGGACAGTTTACGCGCCGCGGCCACCATCACGTCGAAGGCTTGCTTCGGATGGCGAGGGCCTGGCAGGCCCAGGAAGAAGCTCACCGCCGGGGTGCTGAAGTGGTCGATGTCGTCCAGGTCGAATACGCCCGGCTTGACGGCGTTGGCCATGGAGAACAGGACTTCACCGTTGCCCGCCATGCTTTCGTGACGGTGGAAAATATCCATCTCGCCGAAACGCAGGCCGCTTTCCAGAATGTTCTGCAACAGCGCAGGGCCCTTGAAGCCGGCAGCGTCGCGGCAGATCACGCTGATCACCAGCACTTCTTCAGCTTGCGGCTGTTCCTTGTCGCCGACCGATGGCGAGGACTTGGTTTCGGCCGGGAAATCATCGTCGCGGCTGCTGAAACTCGGGCCGCCGTCCAGATCCAGGCTGAGGTTCATGTCGCCCTGGGAAGGCTCGCTGTGGCCACGCTTGCCGCGCTTGGAGCCCGACTCGCGAGGCTCCCGGGCCGGCATGCTCACCGACGGCAGGTCCTGCTCGTCCAGTTGCGGCTCTTTATGGGTGTCCAGCACTCGCGGCGGGCCCAGCAGCTCGGCGCTGCTGTCCTCGTCCGGCAGGTTGGACAGACTTCGATCAAGACGGAACTTCAGTTTTCCCTTGCCGCCGCGCATACGGCGCCAGCCATCGAAAAGAATACCGGCAATGACAATTATGCCGATGACGATCAGCCACTCGCGCAGACCGATTTCCATGTAATCCCGTGCCTCTATGAAAAATGCTGAAAAATAAGGGGTTTACAACCTGTAAACCGCTTTAAAACGTGGCGCCAACTCTATGTTCTGACAGGCGTTTTGCCCACGTATACGAAAAATTGACATTAAACTAGCACGACCAAAGGTAACTTTACACCGTCTACCACGTCGGCTAGCGCGAATATGTCGATTGGCCAGCAAGTCGAAGCGTGGAAAAGAGTCCTACGAACCGTAAACACTCTTCCTGCAATCACGACTCAGGCGTCCACCATCGCCATCGCCTCCTCGACATCCACTGCCACCAGACGTGAACAACCGGGTTCGTGCATCGTCACACCCATCAGTTGTTCGGCCATTTCCATGGCGATCTTGTTGTGGGTGATATAGATGAACTGCACTGTCTGTGACATCTCTTTTACCAATCGCGCGTAGCGTCCAACGTTAGCGTCATCCAGCGGCGCGTCAACTTCATCGAGCATGCAGAACGGCGCCGGATTCAATTTGAAGATCGCAAAAACCAGGGCCAATGCGGTCAGGGCTTTTTCGCCGCCGGAGAGCAAATGGATGGTGCTGTTCTTCTTTCCGGGCGGCTGCGCCATGATTGTTACCCCTGTATCGAGTAAATCTTCGCCCGTCAGTTCCAAATACGCGCGGCCTCCACCGAAAACTTTTGGGAAAAGCGCCTGTAAACCGCCATTGATCTGATCAAAGGTATCCTTGAAACGGTTGCGGGTTTCCTTGTCGATCTTGCGAATCACGTTCTCAAGGGTGTCGAGCGCTTCCACCAGATCGTCATTCTGGGCATCCAGATAACGTTTACGCTCCGATTGTTGCTGGTACTCATCGATGGCCGCCAGGTTGATCGCGCCCAGGCGCTGAATCCTCGCGGCGATGCGCTCAAGTTCTTCCTCGGCTTCCTTCTCGCTGGCCTCGGCAGTCAATGTCGCAAGTACGCCGTGGAGATCGTAGCCGTCTTCCAGCAACTGGTCGTGCAAGGTCTTGCGGCGCACGGTCAGGGCTTGCCATTCCATGCGTTGGGTTTCGAGCTGACTGCGAATCAACTGGGATTGTTGTTCGGCCTGGCTGCGGCGCTTCTCGGCGTCGCGCAATTCGCGGTCGGCGTCTTCAAGGGCGATCTGCGCGGTCTTGAGCTCTTCGTCGACGGTCATGCGTTTGTCGAGCAACTCCTCGAGCTTCAAACGCAATTCTTCCAGTGGCGCTTCGCCCTCCTCCAGATTGAGGCTCAGTTGCTCGCGCTTTTCGGTCAGCCGCTCGGACTGCATCTCCAGACGCTCCAGCGCCTGGCGCGTCGAATCATGCTGTGCCTTGAGCGAACCTAAACGCACCGCCAACTGGTGGGCGTGATCCTTGTGTTGCCGCGCTTCCTGACGCACCCGGTCCAGGCGCTCACGCAAACTGTCGCGCTGCGCCAGCAGCAACTCACGCTGCTCAGTGTCCAGCGCCATGCTGTCGAGGGCTTCCTGCAATTGCAGGCGCGCTTCGCCGATGTTTTCGTGCTCCAGGGCGCGTTGTTCGTCCAGCTCGGTGAGCTCTTCGTCGAGGCGGGTACGGCGCAGGGTCAATTGCTCGACCTTGGCTTTGCCGGCCGACAATTGAGCCTTCAACTCACCTTGCTGACGCGCTTCGTCCTGCAGCAAGCGGCGCAAATGTTCGCGACCGTTTTCCTGCTGACGCTGCTGGGCCCTGAGATTCTGCAGTTGGGTTTCCAGGGTTTCGACAGCGGCTTCAAGCGCTTCGCGCTCAAGGCCCAGTTGCTGGATTTCCTGACCACGGGCGAGCACGCCGCTTTCCGCTTCACTGGCCCGGCGCACCCGCAGAAAATGCCGACCGACCCAGTAACCGTCACGACTGATCAGGCTCTGCCCGGCAGCCAGTTGCCCGCGCAAGGCCAAGGCCTGTTCAAGGCTGTCGACCGGCTTGACCTGCCCCAGCCATGGCGACAGGTCGATCTGCGCTTCAACCTTGTCCAGCAAGCTGCCCGGCACTCGTACGCCATCGCTGGCCGGGCTGAGCAAACGCAAATCGCCCTGGGCAAAGCCCGACAGATCGAAATCGTTGAAATCGTCCACCAGCACCGCTTGCAAGTCGGCACCGAGCACGGTTTCCACCGCCAGCTCCCAACCGGCTTCAACCTTCAGCCCTTCGGCCAGGCGCGGACGATCCGCCAGGTGCTGCTCGCGCAGCCATTCGGCGGTACCGGTACCCGGGTCGAGCGCGGCTTGCTGCAAGGCTTCAAGCGAAGCCAGCCGCCCGTTGAGCCGCTGCAAATCGCCTTGGGCCTGTTGTTGCGCCGACAGCGCCTGCTGCAGCTCCTGACGCAATTGCTCAAGCTTTTCGACCTGTGCTTCTTCGCTGGTCTGCAAATCCTCAAGGGTCGCTTCGGATTCAGCGAGCTGCTCGCTGAGTTCCATGATCGCCGCGTCTTCCGGGTCCGCCGAGAGCAAGGCGCGCTCTTCACCAAGACGCTTCTGGCGATCGGCCAGACGCTCAAGGCTGGTTTCCAGCTGCTGGATCCGCGATTGCTGCACTTCGGCCTGACGGCGCGGCTCGGCGGCGCTGAGGTTGAACGTATCCCACTGCTCTTGCCAGCCATGCATGGTGGTTTCGGATTCTTCCAGCGCGGCAGCGGCCTCTTCGGCGGCGGCGCTGGTGACTTCCTGCTCCGGGGTGAGCATGTCCAGCTCTTCGCCGAGGGTCAGCAGCAGCGTGCGGTCGTGGCCCAGGTGCGATTCGGTTTCCAGGCGTGCGCGCTCGGCTTCTTTCAGGTCGTCCTGCAATTGCCGCAGACGCTGCTGGCCGTGCTGGATGCTCTGCTCGACCCGGGCAATGTCGCCGCCGACCGAGTAGAAGCGCCCTTGCACCAGATTGAAGCGCTCCGACAGGTCGTGGTGCCCGTCACGCAGGCGCTCGATGCTCGCGTCGGCATTGCGTTGCTCGGCCACCAGGGCTTCGAAGGAAACTTCCTGATTACCGATGATCGCTTCACGCTGGCCGACCTGATCGTTCAGCGCCTGCCAGCGCAAGGCCGACAGCTGGGCCTTGAGCTGACGCTCCTCGCCCTTGAATTCCTGATACTTCTTGGCGGCCTCGGCCTGGCGGTGCAAGCGTTCGAGCTGACGCTCAAGCTCTTCGCGCAGGTCGGTGAGGCGCTCAAGGTTTTCGTGGGTGCGGCGAATGCGGTTTTCCGTCTCGCGCCGGCGCTCCTTGTACTTGGAGATCCCCGCGGCCTCTTCAATGAAGTTGCGCAGGTCTTCGGGCTTGGATTCGATCAGCTTGGAGATCATCCCCTGCTCGATGATCGAGTAGCTGCGCGGGCCGAGGCCGGTGCCCAGAAAGATATCGGTGATGTCGCGGCGCCGGCATTTGGTGCCGTTGAGGTAATAGGTGGTCTGACTGTCGCGGGTCACTTTGCGGCGAATGGAAATTTCCGCGTACGCGGCGTATTCGCCGAGCAAGGTGCCGTCGGAGTTATCGAACACCAGTTCGATGCTCGCCTGGCTCACCGGTTTGCGGCTGGTCGAGCCGTTGAAGATGACGTCGGTCATCGACTCGCCACGGAGGTTCTTGGCCGAACTCTCGCCCATCACCCAGCGTACGGCGTCGATGATGTTCGATTTGCCGCAGCCATTGGGCCCGACCACCGCCGCCATGTTACTGGGGAAGTTCACCGTGGTCGGGTCGACGAAGGACTTGAACCCCGCCAGCTTGATGCACTTGAGCCGCAAGATCAGGCGTCCGTCAGAGCGGAGATCACCAGATCGCAGCTGCGCTGGGCGTAAGCCGTCAGCACCACGCGAATCTGCGCAAAGTCACGGGCGATCACGGCCGCGAGCAAGCGTTCGAACAGTTCCAGGAACTCGCTCATCGAAGCCTTGCGCTGGTCCAGGGCAAGGAAATAGGCGCGACTCATGGCCGGCTGCAGATTCTCGACGGTTTCCTGCAAGTACGGGTTGTTGGCAAACCCATAGGTGGCACGCATCACGTTGAAACTGTCATCGACGAAGGTGTGGATGTCCTGGCGCTCGTAGCTGGCGGTCAGGCGCTGCTGGATTTGCACGAACGGCGCCAGGTCGGCCTGGACTTTCCAGCCACTGGCCACGGAGTTGGCCAGCAGGATGTACATCTCGCTCATCAGCGTGCACAGGCTCTGCACCTTGTGCGGCGTGAGCTCGGTGACGTGGGCGCCACGGCGCGGCAGGATCGCGATCAGGTGCCGGCGCTCGAGGATCAGCAAAGCCTCGCGGACCGAACCACGGCTGACATTGAGGGCCAGCGTGACCTTCTGTTCCTGGATGCGCTCCCCGGGCTTCATTTCGCCGCGAATGATGCGTTCGGCGAGGTGGTGAGCGATTTGCTCGGCGAGGCTGTCCGGCGCCTTGAACGTCATGGTTGTCCTTCAAACTCTTTGATCTGTACAAGCGGCGCAGTGTAGCGCAATTGCTGCATCAGGGCGGAGTGCCCGCCCGGAGGTTTTTTGGCACGATTCAAGCAAATTCAAGCAAAAAGGCAGGCTAACGAACCAGCGACAATAATTAACGAACAGGTGGTTGATCGACAAAATGCATTTTCCTGACCTTTAAGTCAGAAAATCATTGACCGAAAAGTCAGACCTGCTAAATTCGGTCCTATCGGTTAACAACAATAATGAGTCTGCGAGGCCTTCCGTGATCCAGTTTTTACTAAACCAGGAACTCCGTAGCGAGCACGCCCTGGACCCGAACCTGACCGTGCTCAATTATCTGCGCGACCATGTGGGCAAACCCGGCACCAAAGAAGGCTGCGCCAGCGGTGACTGCGGCGCCTGCACCGTGGTGGTCGGCGAATTGCAGACGGATGATGACGGCCGCGAACACATTCGCTATCGCAGCCTCAACTCGTGCCTGACCTTCGTGTCGTCCCTGCACGGTAAACAACTGATCAGCGTTGAAGACCTCAAGCACAAAGGTCAACTGCACAGCGTGCAGAAAGCCATGGTCGAGTGCCACGGCTCGCAATGCGGTTTCTGCACCCCAGGCTTCGTGATGTCGCTGTTTGCCCTGCAAAAGAACAGCGATGCACCGGATCATGCCAAGGCCCACGAAGCACTGGCCGGCAACCTCTGCCGCTGCACCGGCTACCGGCCGATCCTGGAAGCCGCCGAGCAATCCTGCTGCGCCAAGCAACCGGACCAGTTCGACGCCCGCGAGGCCGAGACCATCGCGCGCCTGAAAGCCATTGCCCCGACCGATATCGGCGAACTCAACAGCGGCGACAAACGCTGCCTGGTGCCATTGACCGTGGCCGACCTGGCCGATCTCTACGACGCTTATCCACAGGCCCGCCTGCTGGCCGGCGGTACCGATCTGGCGCTGGAAGTCACGCAGTTCCACCGCACTCTGCCGGTGATGATCTACGTCGGTAACGTCGCCGAGATGAAGCGCATCGATCGCTTTGACGATCGCCTGGAAATCGGTGCCGCTACATCCCTTTCCGATTGCTACGAGGCCTTGAACGCCGAGTACCCGGACTTCGGTGAACTGCTGCACCGCTTCGCGTCCTTGCAGATCCGCAACCAGGGCACCCTGGGCGGCAACATCGGCAACGCCTCGCCAATCGGTGACTCGCCACCGCTGCTGATCGCCCTCGGTGCGCAAATCGTCCTGTGCAAAGGCGACACCCGCCGCACCCTGGCGCTGGAGGATTACTTCATCGATTACCGCGTCACTGCGCGCCAGGAAAGCGAGTTCATCGAGAAGATCATCGTGCCGCGCGCCAGCGTCGAAAAACTGTTCCGCGCCTACAAAGTCTCCAAGCGCCTGGACGACGACATTTCCGCCGTGTGCGCTGCCTTCAACATTCGCCTGGAAAACGGCGTCGTCGCTGAAGCCCGCGTCGCCTTCGGCGGCATGGCGGCCATCCCGAAACGCGCTGCCGCCTGCGAAGCCGCATTGCTTGGCTCGCCATTCAACAACGCCACCGTTGAACGCGCCTGCGCCGCCCTGGGCGAAGATTTCACGCCGCTCTCGGACTTCCGCGCCAGCAAGGAATATCGCCTGCTCAGCGCGCAGAACCTGCTGCGCAAATACTTCATCGAACTGCAAACACCGCACATCGAGACTCGGGTGACCGCTTATGTCTAATCATCACGCCGTAGAGAAGACCCAAGCCGAATTGGCTGAACTGTTCGCCAAGGACCTGACCACCGGTGTCGGCCGCAGCGTCAAGCACGACAGCGCCGCCAAGCATGTCGCCGGTGAAGCGCAGTACATCGACGACCGCCTGGAGTTTCCGAACCAGTTGCACGTTTATGCGCGCATGTCGGACCGCGCCCATGCCCGCATCATCAGCATCGACACCGCGCCCTGCTACGCCTTCGAAGGCGTGCGCATCGCCATTACCCACGAAGACGTACCGGGCCTGAAAGACATCGGCCCATTGATGCCCGGCGACCCGTTGCTGGCCATCGACACGGTGCAGTTCGTCGGTCAGGTAGTGGTGGCCGTGGCCGCCCGCGACCTGGAGACCGCACGCAAGGCCGCCATGGCCGCCGTGATCGAATACGAAGACCTGGAACCGGTGCTGGACGTGGTCGAGGCCTATCGCAAAAAGCATTTCGTGCTGGACACCCACACCCATCAACGCGGTGATTCGACAGGGGCATTGGCGACCGCGAAAAACCGTATCCAGGGCACGCTGCACATCGGCGGCCAGGAGCACTTCTACCTCGAAACCCAGATCTCTTCGGTAATGCCCACTGAAGACGGCGGCATGATCGTCTACTGCTCCACGCAGAACCCCACCGAAGTGCAAAAACTGGTGGCGGAAGTGCTGGACGTGTCGATGAACAAGATCGTCGTCGACATGCGCCGCATGGGCGGCGGTTTCGGCGGCAAGGAAACCCAGGCCGCGAGCCCGGCCTGCCTGTGCGCGGTGATCGCGCACCTGACCGGCCAACCGACCAAGATGCGCCTGCCACGGGTCGAAGACATGCTGATGACCGGCAAGCGCCATCCGTTCTATGTCGAATACGACGTGGGCTTCGACGACAGCGGGCGCCTGCATGGCATCCAGCTGGAACTGGCGGGTAACTGCGGCTGCTCGCCGGATCTGTCGAACTCGATTGTTGACCGTGCCATGTTCCACTCCGACAACTCGTACTACCTGGGCGACGCGACCATCAACGGTTATCGCTGCAAGACGAACACTGCGTCGAACACCGCCTACCGTGGTTTCGGCGGCCCGCAAGGCATGGTCGCCATCGAAGAAGTGATGGACGCGATTGCCCGGCATCTGAACCTCGACCCGCTGGCAGTGCGCAAGGCCAACTACTACGGCAAGACCGAGCGCAACGTCACCCATTACTACCAGACCGTCGAGCACAACATGCTCGAGGAGATGACCGCCGAACTGGAAGAAAGCAGCCAGTACGCCGAGCGTCGCGAAGCCATCCGTCGCTACAACGCCAATAGCCCGATCCTGAAAAAAGGCCTGGCGCTGACCCCGGTGAAATTCGGTATTTCCTTCACCGCCAGCTTCCTCAACCAGGCAGGCGCCTTGGTGCACGTCTACACCGACGGCAGCATCCACCTGAACCACGGCGGCACGGAAATGGGCCAGGGCCTGAACACCAAGGTCGCGCAGGTCGTGGCCGAAGTGTTCCAGGTCGAAATGGACCGCGTGCAAATCACCGCGACCAACACCGACAAAGTACCGAACACCTCGCCGACCGCCGCTTCCAGCGGTGCCGACCTTAACGGTAAGGCCGCGCAGAACGCGGCGGAAACCATCAAGCAACGCCTGGTGGAATTCGCTGCCCGCCAATACAAGGTCAGCGAAGAGGACGTGGAATTCCACAACGGCCACGTGCGCGTACGCGACCATATCCTGACCTTCGAAGCACTGATCCAGCAGGCGTACTTCGCTCAGGTGTCGCTGTCGAGCACCGGGTTCTACAAGACCCCGAAAATCTACTACGACCGCAGCCAGGCCCGTGGCCGGCCGTTCTACTACTACGCCTTCGGTGCGGCGTGCTGCGAAGTGCTGGTCGACACCCTGACCGGCGAATACAAGATGCTGCGCACCGACATCCTCCACGACGTCGGCGCCTCGCTGAACCCGGCCATCGACATCGGCCAGGTCGAGGGTGGTTTCATCCAGGGCATGGGCTGGCTGACCATGGAAGAGCTGGTGTGGAACAACAAGGGCAAGCTGATGACCAACGGCCCGGCCAGCTACAAGATCCCGGCCGTGGCGGACATGCCGCTGGACCTGCGGGTGAAGCTGGTGGAAAACCGCAAGAACCCGGAAGACACGGTGTTCCATTCCAAGGCCGTGGGCGAGCCGCCGTTCATGCTTGGCATCGCCTCGTGGTGTGCAATCAAGGACGCGGTGGCGAGCCTGGGCGATTACAGGCATCAACCGAAAATCGATGCACCGGCGACCCCGGAGCGGGTGTTGTGGGGCTGTGAGCAGATGCGCCAGTTGAAGGCGGCGAAGGCTGTCGAGGCTGAAACCGAGCTGGCTTCACTCTAAGACCGAGGCGCCGCCTTCGCGAGCAAGCCCGCTCCCACATTTGGAATGCAATCCCCTGTGGGAGCGGGCTTGCTCGCGAAGAGGCCCGAACAGACAACAACGATGTCGAGGTGAACATGTACAACTGGATCGACGCCCTCGCCGACCTGCAAAACCGGGGTGAGCCCTGCGTGCTGATAACCATCATCGAAGAGCTCGGCTCGACGCCGCGCAATGCCGGCTCGAAGATGGTCATCAGCGCGAACCAGGCCTTCGACACCATCGGTGGCGGACACCTGGAATACAAGGCCATGCAGATTGCCCGCGAGATGCTGGCCAGCGGCAAACAGGACACCCATCTGGAGCGCTTCAGCCTCGGTGCCAGCCTCGGCCAATGCTGCGGTGGTGCCACGGTATTGCTGTTCGAACCGATGGGCCAGGTACAGGCGCAGATCGCCGTGTTCGGTGCCGGCCACGTGGGCCGGGCGCTGGTGCCACTGCTGGCCAGCCTGCCTTGCCGGGTGCGCTGGATCGACTCGCGGGATGCGGAGTTTCCCGAACAGATCCCCCATGGTGTACGCAAGATCGTCAGCGAAGAACCGGTGGATGAAGTCGATGATCTCCCTGCCGGGAGCTATTGCATCGTGATGACCCACAACCATCAACTCGACCTCGAACTCACTGCCGCGATTCTCAAGCGCAACGACTTCGCCTACTTCGGCCTGATCGGCTCGAAGACCAAGCGCGTGAAGTTCGAACATCGCCTGCGCGACCGCGGCTTCGACACCAGCGTCGTGCAACGCATGCGCTGCCCGATGGGTATCGGCGAAGTCAAAGGCAAGTTGCCTGTGGAAATCGCCATCTCCATCGCCGGCGAAATCATCGCCACCTATAACGCGAATTTCGGTCAGCACACCGCCAGCACCGGATCGATTGCCAAATTGCTGCCTGCGTCACGCCGCAGCCAAGCCTCCAACTGAGAATTCTCATGCCTCTGACTCGAAAAGCCTACCGCGCCGCCATCCTGCACAGCATCGCCGACCCTGCCATCGTGGGCATCGAAGCCTCCTACGAGTACTTCGAAGACGGTTTGCTGGTTGTGGATAACGGCCAGATCAGCGCCCTCGGCCACGCCAGCGAACTGCTGCCGACCCTGGCGGCCGACGTCGAAATCACCCACTATCAGGACGCACTGATCACTCCCGGCTTCATCGATACCCACATCCATTTGCCGCAAACCGGCATGGTCGGCGCCTACGGCGAGCAATTGCTGGACTGGCTCAACACCTACACCTTCCCGTGCGAAAGCCAGTTCGCCGACAAGGCCCACGCTGACGAAGTCGCGGACATTTTCATCAAGGAACTGCTGCGCAACGGCACCACCACCGCGCTGGTGTTCGGCAGCGTGCACCCGCAATCGGTGAACTCGTTCTTTGAAGCCGCCCAACAGCTGGATCTGCGGATGATCGCCGGCAAGGTGATGATGGACCGCAACGCGCCGGACTACCTGACCGACACCGCCGAATCCAGCTACGTGGAAAGCAAGGCGTTGATCGAGCGCTGGCACGGCAAGGGTCGCCTGCACTACGCCGTCACCCCGCGTTTCGCACCGACCAGCACCCCGGAACAACTCACCCTGGCCGGCCAGTTGCTGACTGAATACCCGGATCTGTACATGCAGACCCACATCAGCGAAAACCTCAAGGAGATCGAGTGGGTCAAGGAGCTGTTCCCGGAACGCAAGGGCTACCTGGACGTCTACGATCACTACCAGTTGCTCGGCGAGCGCTCGGTGTTCGCCCACGGCGTGCACCTGTGCGATGAGGAGTGCGCGCGACTGGCAGAAACCGGTTCGGCCATCTCGTTCTGCCCGACCTCGAACTTCTTCCTCGGCAGCGGCCTGTTCAACCTGCCGATGGCCGAGAAGCACAAGCTCAATGTCGGCATCGGCACCGATGTGGGCGGCGGCACCAGTTTCTCGCTGCTGCAAACCCTCAACGAAGCCTACAAGGTCATGCAGCTGCAAGGCGCACGCCTGAGCCCGTTCAAGTCGCTGTATCTGGCAACCCTCGGTGGCGCCCGCGCGCTGCGTCTGGAAGACAAGATCGGCAACCTGCAACCGGGCACCGACGCCGACTTCCTGGTGCTGGACTACAACGCCACGCCACTGCTGGGCTATCGCCTGAAGCAGGCCAATAACATCGCCGAGACGTTGTTCGTGTTGATGACGCTGGGGGATGACCGGACGGTGCTGCAAACTTATGCGGCGGGGAATCTGGTGCATCAGCGGTAAAATTTGCCAGGCATAAAAAATCCCCCGGTGGTGTTCAGCCCCGGGGGATTTTTTGTGTCATTGATGCCGCCTTCGCGAGCAAGCCCGCTCCCACAGGTGTACGCATTCCAATGTGGGAGCGGGCTTGCTCGCGAAGCAGGCACCGCGGTCCATCAGATTTTCGCTGGCGAACGCCCTGGCTTCTTGGTCTGCAACAAATGCGAGAACACCGCATGCAGATCATCCGAAGCACTTTCCTCGTCGAGGTTGAGCTTGCTGTCGATGTGATCCATGTGATGCATCATCAAGTCGACCGCCAGTTCAGCGTCGCGTTTCTCGATGGCGTCGATCAACTGGGTGTGCTCGTCGTAGGAGCAGTGGGAACGGTTGCCGCTTTCGTACTGGGCGATGATCAGCGAAGTCTGGGACACCAGGCTGCGCTGGAAGCTGATCAACGGGGCGTTTTTTGCCGCTTCGGCCAGTTTCAGGTGGAATTCGCCCGACAGGCGGATGCCGGCACCACGGTCGCCACGGGAAAAGCTGTCGCGCTCGTCGTTGACCATCTGGCGCAATTCGGCAATCTGCTCGGCGGTGGCGTGCTGCACCGCCAATTCGGTGATCGCGCGCTCGACCAGACGTCGGGCCATGAACACCTGTCGCGCCTCTTCGACGCTCGGGCTGGCGACGACGGCGCCGCGATTCGGACGCAGCAGCACCACGCCTTCATGGGCCAGGCGCGACAAGGCGCGGCGAATGATGGTGCGGCTGACCCCGAAAATTTCCCCCAGCGCTTCTTCGCTCAACTTGGTGCCGGGCGCCAGACGCTGCTCGAGGATGGCCTCGAAGATATGCGCGTAGACAATATCGTCCTGGGTACCGCTGCGGCCGGCTTTGCCTGCTCGCGGCTGTTTCTTTAGGGGTTGCAACTGTTCGTTCATGGGCACTCGAGTCGGAAGAACTGCGGCGAATTGACGGTGACTGTAATACGGCACAGTGGGTCGCTGGCAAGTATCGCGTAAAAAACACCACGATTGTACACAATGGATGGTGGCAACACGACTGTACGGCTGAATGTTGCCTCGGCTGTATCGCAACGCCTGGTTACTTTTGAGTTTAGGCTTGTTCGCAGAATCCGCCCTCCTGTGGGAGCGGGCTTGCTCGCGAATGCAGTCTGTCAGCAACATCAATGTCGACTGACACGCCCTCTTCGCGAGCAAGCCCGCTCCCACATGGCTCTGCATCGCTGCGGACATCTTCATTGGTATAAGGAACACCGCCGTCATGAACGACGCCACGCACACCCAACTCCGTCCATTGGCCGATACCTCGACCTCGGCCATCGTCGCCGGGTTCATCGCCATGATGACCGGCTACACCAGCTCCCTGGTGCTGATGTTTCAGGCCGGGCAAGCGGCGGGCCTGAGCAGCGGGCAGATTTCTTCGTGGATCTGGGCGATTTCCATCGGCATGGCGGTGTGCTCCATTGGCCTGTCCCTGCGCTATCGCACGCCGATCACCATTGCCTGGTCGACCCCTGGTGCCGCGCTGCTGATCACCAGCCTGGGCGGCGTGAGCTACGGTGAGGCCATTGGTGCCTATATTACCTGCGCGGTGCTGGTGACGATTTGCGGGTTGACCGGCAGCTTCGAACGGCTGGTGAAAAAAATCCCGGCATCCTTGGCCGCCGCCCTGCTGGCAGGGATCCTGTTCAAGATCGGCAGCGAGATTTTCGTCGCGGCGCAACACCGCGCCGGCCTGGTATTGGGGATGTTTGTCACTTATCTGCTGGTCAAGCGCCTGTCGCCGCGCTATGCGGTGTTGGCGGCATTGCTGATCGGCACGGCATTGTCAGGCTTCATGGGGCTGCTGGACTTCAGCGGTTTTCACCTGGAGGTGGCGACGCCGGTCTGGACCACGCCACACTTCTCCCTGGCAGCGACCATCAGCATCGGCATCCCGCTGTTTGTCGTCGCCATGACGTCACAGAACATGCCCGGTATCGCCGTATTGCGCGCCGACGGTTACACGGTGCCAGCCTCGCCGCTGATCACCACCACCGGCATCGCCAGCTTGCTGTTGGCACCGTTCGGCTCGCACGGGATCAACCTGGCGGCGATCAGCGCAGCGATCTGCACCGGACCGCACGCCCATGAAGATCGCAACAAGCGCTACACCGCAGCCATCTGGTGCGGGATTTTCTACGGGTTCGCCGGCGTGTTCGGCGCGACGCTCGCCGCATTGTTTGCCGCGCTGCCCAAGGAACTGGTGCTGTCGATTGCTGCGCTGGCGCTGTTTGGCTCGATCATCAACGGCCTGAGCATTGCCATGAGCGTAGTGAAGGAGCGTGAAGCCGCGCTGATCACCTTCATGGTCACGGCATCGGGGCTGACGCTGTTTTCCATCGGTTCGGCGTTCTGGGGGATTGTCGCGGGGGTGGTGACGCTGGTGATCCTGAACTGTAGGAGCGAGCCTGCTCGCGATGGTCGTCAACGATAACGCTGGAAACCTGAGACCCCGCGGCGCTCTCAGGTTCATCGCGAGCAAGCTCGCTCCTACAAAGAGCAGGCAAAAAAACGGCGACCCTCGGGTCGCCGTTTTTTTCAGAACATCAAGCTACCGGATTGATCGGCTTTTCCGGGTACCAGACGTCCAGCAGCGGGCTGACTTCAACGCTGGTCAGCTCGGTGCGGCCTTTGAGCCAGGCTTCAACGGCAGCGCGCTGTTCAGCGCTGACCGAGCCACGCTTCTGCAGGCAAACCAGACCGTAGTCGTCGCCGCCAACATAACCCAGGCCGTTGGCTTCCATGGCTTCTTTGAGGAACGCATCGAGGAAAGCATCAATGGCTTCATCAGCCAAATCTTCTTTGAAATCCAGGTTCAGTTCGAAACCCAGCTCTTGAAATTCATCGACGCACAGTTTTTTGCGCAGACGCTGGGAACGGTTAGTCGCCATTGGAACAATCCTCTTAAGTAATAACGGGCGGCACTTTAGCAGTTTAAGCCGCCGATTGCCTGACTCTGTGGGCCACTATGCCTACCGTCGGTAAAAAATAGCCCGTCAGACCGCCCGCGTACGGCACAAGCGGTGACACCTTGGGGCATAATGCCGACACTTTCATGACCATTGAGGGAATTTATCGCCATGCCCTCATCTTATTTCCCCTCGGCTGTAGGGTTTTATTTCAGATGATCAAATCTTTGCGTCCTTTGCTGTTGGCCGGTTTTCTTCTCCCCCTGGCCCTCTCTGTTTCCGCTGCCCCCATCAACACTGCGTTGTCGCCCAACGTTGAAAAAGCCCTGAAGGCCAGCAAGTTGCAGGACAACGCCCTGTCGCTGGTGATGATCCCGCTCACCGGTCCCGGCACCCCGACGGTGTTCAACGCAGACGTTTCGGTCAACCCGGCGTCGACCATGAAACTGGTCACTACCTACGCGGCCCTGGAAATGCTCGGCCCGAACCATCAGTGGAAAACCGAGTTCTACACCGACGGCACCCTCAGTGGCGGCATCCTCAACGGCAACCTCTACCTCAAGGGTGGCGGCGATCCGAAGCTGAACATGGAAAAACTCTGGCTGCTGATGCGTGACCTGCGTGCCAACGGTGTCACCCAGGTCACCGGCGATCTGGTGCTGGATAAAACCTTCTTCGTGCAACCGCAACTGCCGGAGTTCAATGACGACGGCAACGACGAGAACAAGCCGTTCCTGGTCAAGCCCGACTCGCTGCTGGTCAACCTCAAGGCGCTGCGCTTCGTCGCACGCAATGATTCGGGCAAGGTACTGGTCTCGGTGGAACCGCCGATTGCGAGCATCCGCATCGACAACCAGGTCAAGGCCCTCAACTCCAAGCAATGCACCGGTGGCGTGCGCTACAACCCGGTGGCACAGGCCGATGGCAGCGTGACCGTGACCGTCGGCGGTCAGTTGGGTGAAGGCTGCAGCTCGCAGACTTACCTGTCGCTGCTCGACCATGCGACCTACACCGCCGGCGCCGTCCGGGCGATCTGGAAGGAACTGGGTGGCAGCATCCAGGGCAAGGATGTGCTGGCGCCAACACCGAAAGATGCCAAGGTACTGGCCCGGGCATTCTCGCCGGACCTGGCGGAAGTCATCCGCGACATCAACAAGTACAGCAACAACACCATGGCCCAGCAGTTGTTCCTGAGCCTTGGCCAACGCTTCCGCACCGACGCCGATAGTGACGACGCGAAGGCCGCCCAGCGTGTGGTACGTCAGTGGCTGGCGAAAAAAGGCATCACTGCGCCGCATCTGGTGATGGAGAACGGCTCCGGCCTGTCCCGCTCAGAGCGCGTCAGCGCCCGGGAAATGGCCTCGATGCTCGAAGCGGCGTGGCACAGCCCGTATGCCGCCGAATACATCAGCTCGATGCCGATTGCCGGCACCGACGGCACCATGCGCAAGCGCCTCAAGACCACTGCGATGCGCGGTGAAGCCCATGTCAAGACCGGCACCCTGAACACCGTGCGGGCGATTGCCGGCTTCAGTCGCGACGTCAACGGCAACACCTGGGCGGTGGTTGCGATCCTCAACGACAAGGCCCCGTTCGGCGCCTCTTCTGTGCTCGATCAGGTGCTGCTCGACCTGTACCGCCAACCGAAAACGCCGCAGACGGCTTCGGTTCTGTAAAGCACCACACACCCCATGTGGGAGCGGGCTTGCTCGCGAAGACGGCGGCACATCCAACCTCGATGTGACTGACAAACCGCCTTCGCGAGCAAGCCCGCTCCCACATGAGTCGCGTACAACCCGGGTTAATTCATCTCCCCTTCTACCCGATCCCTTCCTGCCTGCTTCGCCGCATAGACCCCCGAGTCCGCGCGTAACAGCAAGGCATCGGCGCCCTCTCCGGCCCGCCAACTGGCAATCCCGAAACTGGCGGTAACGGTACCGACATCTTCGATGGGTGAACTGCGCAAGCCTTGCCACAATTGCCGGGCCAAAATGTAGGCATGTTCGCCGTTGATATCCGGGCACAGCACCATGAACTCCTCACCGCCCAAGCGGCAGAACACATCGGTGCGACGCAACCGGTGGCCGATCCGTTGGCAGACCGCCTGCAACACCCGATCACCAATGGCATGGCCATGCAGGTCATTGATGCGCTTGAAATGGTCGATATCGAGCATGATCACTGACAAATCCCCACCGCCGCGCTCTACCCTGGCCATTTCGGTGGTCAGGCGCTCCTGGAAATAACGCCGGTTGTGGATACCGGTCAGCGAGTCGGTGACCGACAACGCGCGCAATTCTTCTTCCACCCGCTTCATATCGGAAATGTCCGAGATGTAGCCGTGCCACAGCACACCGCCACCGGGCAGTTCCTCCGGAGTGGCTTCGCCGCGAACCCAACGCAAACCACGTTGCGGCAGTTGCACGCGGTATTCTTCGCGCCAGGGGCTGAGGGTATCGGCCGAGGCACGGATCGAGGCGCGGACACGGGTGGTGTCCTGCGGATGAATCCGGGTGAAGATCGACTCGGCATTGAGCAGCAGCACGTCGGGCTCCAGCTCGTAGATCTCGCGAATGCCGTCGCTGGCGTAGATCACACTGAAGCGCCCGTCGAACTCCATCTTGAACTGGTAGATGCCACCGGGCACGTGGGCGCTGAGTTTCTTCAACAGCAGGTCCCGCGCCGCGAGCGCTTCATGGACCCGTTTGCGTTCGGTGATATCGATGCACACCGCCAGGTGCCCGACCCACAGGCCTTGCTCATCGAGCACCGGTGTCGCGAGCATGTTGACCATCAAATGGCTGCCATCGCCGCGCACCAGCGTCCACTCCCGCGCCTCGTGGCTGCCCTCCATGTCGCCTTCGACCAGCATCGCGTGGCAGGCTGGAACCGGTTTGCCATAACGTGCACTCAACTCCGCCGAGCGAGCGGCCAGTTCCCGGGGCAGGTGCAGGCTCTCCAGGGTCATATGGCCGACCACTTCGGCACTGGTATAGCCAAGCATCTGCTCGGCACCCGCGTTGAACGTGCTGATGACGCCGCGCAGGTCGGTGGCGATGATCGCAACCTGGGTGGCGGCATTCAGCACGCCACGCAGCTGACCATGGGTGCCGCGCAGCTCTTGCTCCCGATCGCGCAACTCCTGGGTGCGTTGCTCGACCAGTCGCAACGCCCGCTGCCGCTGACTGACCAGCACATACAGCAACGCACTGAGCAGCGCGCTGAGCAAACCACCCAGCACCATCACACTGGTCACCGATGAATGGTTGGCCTGGATAAAGGCTTCGCTGGGCTGGATATCGACTTGATAGTCATGGTCGGCCATGCGCAACAGGCGCGTGGCCGACAACTCGCTGATGGCCGGCGGGTTGGGCGACTCGAACAGCACTTCATGCTGGTCGTCGGTCGACAAATCGAGGATGCGCACCGATAGATAATCGCGGTTCGCTTCCGGCAGTCCGTCCGCCAGCAACTGGCGCATGCTGATCACGGCCATGACATAACCGTAGGGCTTCGTGGCCTTGTGGTACTGACTGTTGCGCTGCATGACCGGCGCGACCAGCAGCACCCCCCGTGCATAAGCCGGCTCGATATTCACCAGATGCATCGGTTGCGACACCGCCATACCGGCATGCTGATCAGCCCGATCGAGCGTGGCGCGCCGCAGCGGCTGGGCCAGCAAGTCGTAACCGAGGGGAGAACCGAGCTTGCTTTGGGTCTGGCTATAGAGCACCGCCACGTACTCGTCACGTTCGCCCGCCAGTTTCAGCTGACCGTCGGCATCGAGTTCGCGCAGGGAGAAGTTACTCAAGCCTTCGTCACGCACACGGCGCTCGAACGCCGCCCGCTGCTCGCTGGTGACCCGTTCCGCGTAGGAATAGGCTTGGGTTCGCAGCAGCAAAGGCTGGGTATAACCGTCGAATTCGGCTCGGGAAACCGAATCGGAATTGGCGAAAAAACGGCGCAGGCCATCGAGGCGCTGCTCCTGATCTTCGAAACGCTCTTCGATACGGCTGTAACGCTCACTGGCCAGCAGTTGAAAGCGTTGCCGCAATTGATGGTGAAACAGATTCAGCGTCGACCACGCCAACAACCCAGTGAGCACCCCGCCGACAAGTAACACCAGCAGCGCGATCAGCCAGGCCGAGACATCTTCGCTGATAAACCCCAGGATTTTTGGGCGCACGGCGTGCAACGACATAAAACGCAAACTCAAAACGCCAGGTGCGGGAAAGCCCTTTGGCCATGAGTTGAGTTATAGCTATTAGCCACTAATTTGACCAGTACCCTGTAGGAGCGAGCCCTGCTCGCGATGGGCTCAAGAACTCCGCGTGCATTCAGAAAGCACGCGTTATCGTTATCGACCATCGCGAGCAAGCTCGCTCCTACAGGTGGGTTCAACCGTCAACGGGCCGTGATCTTCCAGGCGCGATGGATCTTGGCGTTGCGGGCAAAATCCGGATCGATGGTCTGGGCGGTGATTTCCTCGACCGCATAACGCTCGCCGAAGCACTGTAGGAGCGAGCTCTGCTCGCGATGGGCTCAAGAACTCCGCGTGCATTCAGAAAGCACGCGTTATCGTTATCGACCATCGCGAGCAAGCTCGCTCCTACAGGTGGGTTCAACCGTCAACGAGCCATGATTTTCCAGGCGCGATGGATCTTGGCGTTGCGGGCAAAATCCGGATCGATGGTCTGGGCGGTGATTTCCTCGACCCCATAACGCTCGCCGAAGCACTGTAGGAGCGAGCTCTGCTCGCGATGGGCTCAAGAACTCCGCGTGCATTCAGAAAGCACGCGTTATCGTTATCGACCATCGCGAGCAAGCTCGCTCCTACAGGTGGGTTCAACCGTCAACGGGCCGTGATCTTCCAGGCGCGATGGATCTTGGCGTTGCGGGCAAAATCCGGATCGATGGTCTGGGCGGTGATTTCCTCGACCGCATAACGCTCGCCGAAGCACTGTAGGAGCGAGCTCTGCTCGCGATGGGCTCAAGAACTCCGCGTGCATTCAGAAAGCACGCGTTATCGTTATCGACCATCGCGAGCAAGCTCGCTCCTACAGGTGGGTTCAACCGTCAACGAGCCATGATTTTCCAGGCGCGATGGATCTTGGCGTTGCGGGCAAAATCCGGATCGATGGTCTGGGCGGTGATTTCCTCGACCGCATAACGCTCGCCGAGGTTGGCCTCCAGTTCGAACTTGCGGAAGTTGTTGGAGAAGTACAACACCCCACCAGGCGCCAGACGCGCCATGGCCAGGTCAATCAGTTGCACCTGGTCGCGCTGCACGTCGAACACGCCTTCCATGCGCTTGGAGTTGGAGAACGTCGGCGGGTCGATGAAGATCAGCTCGTACTCGTCACGACTGGCTTCGAGCCACGCCATCACATCTCCCTGCTCCAGGCGGTTCTTGTCGGAAAAACCGTTCAGTGACAGGTTGCGGCGTGCCCAGTCCAGATAGGTTTTCGACAGGTCGACACTGGTGGTGCTGCGCGCGCCGCCCTTGGCCGCATGCACACTGGCCGTTGCGGTATAGCAGAACAGATTGAGGAAGCGTTTGCCGGCCGCCTCTTTCTGGATACGCATGCGCATCGGCCGGTGGTCGAGGAACAGACCGGTGTCGAGGTAGTCGGTGAGGTTCACCAACAGCTTCACGCCGCCTTCATTGACCTCGACAAATTTGCCCTGCGCCGCCTGGCGCTCGTATTGTTTGGTGCCACTCTGACGCTCGCGGCGCTTGACCACCACACGGCTCTTGTCGATGTTCAACGCCTGCGGGATGGCTGCCAGGGCATCGAACATGCGGGCCGATGCTTTTTCCGGATCGATGGATTTCGGCGCGGCGTATTCCTGCACATGGACCCAATCGTGATACAGGTCGATGGCCATTGAGTATTCCGGCATGTCGGCATCGTAGACGCGGTAGCAGTCGATGCCTTCACGCTTGACCCACTTGCCCATGGCCTTGAGGTTCTTTTGCAGGCGGTTGGCGAACATCTGCCCGCCTTCGCTCAGACGCGGCTGCTCGACCACCGGAGCCGGTGCCGGTGTCGGCTTGATCGGGTTGCCGTTTTTGTTGAACTTGCGTTCCTGCGGCTCGTTTGGCGCCTGATCATAGGCGGCTTGTTCACGCTCGACCTGGCGTTGCTCCGGGGTGCGGCGCTCGCCGGTGACGAACTGGTCCGGCAGCACTTTGATCAGCAGCAGCTTGCACGGCAAGGCGCCGTTCCAGAACGAATACTGCTTGTGGCTGCGGATGCCCATGCGCTTGCCCAGGTCCGGCGCGCCGGTGAACACCGCCGCTTCCCAGTTCAGGCAGGCCTGGCGCAGGCGTTCGCCGAGGTTCTGGTAGAGGTAGAGCAGGCTCGCCTCGTCGCCCAGACGCTCGCCGTACGGAGGGTTACAGATCACCAGGCCTTTCTGGTTCTGGTCCGGGCGCGGCTCGAAAGTCGCGACTTCACCCTGATAGATCTTGATCCACTCGCTCAGGCCGGCCCGTTCGACGTTGTTACGGCCCGGTTGAATCAGTCGTGGATCGGCTTCATAGCCGCGAATCCACAACGGTGGCTTGGCCAGCCCGGCCTCTGCGCGCTCGGACGCTTCTTCGTGGAGTTTTTTCCACAGCGCCGGAACGTGACCGAGCCAGGCGGTGAAGCCCCACTGCTCGCGACGCAGGTTCGGCGCGATGTCGGCGGCGATCATCGCCGCTTCCACCAGGAACGTGCCGACACCACACATCGGGTCGGCCAGAGCGCCGCCTTCGGCTGCGATACGTGGCCAGCCGGAACGAATCAGGATCGCGGCCGCGAGGTTTTCCTTCAGCGGTGCCGCACCTTGCTGCAGGCGATAACCACGCTGGTGCAGGCTGTGACCGGACAGGTCGAGGGACAGGATGGCTTCGCCACGGTCCAGGCGCAGGTGGATGCGCAGGTCCGGGTTGAGCTTGTCGATGGACGGACGGTCGCCTTGCGGGGTGCGCAACTTGTCGACGATGGCGTCCTTGACCTTCAGTGCGCCGAAGTGGGTGTTGTCGATACCCGAGCCATGGCCGCTGAATTCGACGGCCAGGGTGCCGTCATTGAGCATGTGGTCTTCCCACTCGATGTCCAGCACGCCGTGGTACAGGTCTTCGGCATCTTTCATCGGGAAACGCTTGAGCACCAGCAGCACGCGGTTGGCCAAGCGCGACCACAGGCACAGGCGATAAGCGGTTTCCATCGTGGCCATGCCGCGCACGGCAGAGGTGTGCTCCCGCGCTTCCTCAAGGCCAAGCCCGACGGCTTCCTCGATGAGCAGGCCTTCAAGGCCTTTTGGGCAAGTGAGGAAGAGTTCGAAACGATCGGACATGGGAATTCCAGAACCTTTAGCTGAGTGACCGGGCAACGCATTGCCGGTCCGGTTTTCAATCAGGCGCTTTTCTCGAAGAGCGCCCGCGTAGCACGAAGTTGTGCCGTTCCACCCTTGCTGCCCGGGTTAAATGAGCTTAGATGCAAGGGCAGATAAAAAAGTTGATGCAACAAAATGTCATAAGTCGACCCTTCGTCGAATAGTGCTTCCCGGCAACGGGAGCCATTCTCACTAAAGGATTAAGCCCATCATCCAGCGCAGGGCCGATCATACCGGGGTTTGGCCAATAAATACGCTACAAACACGCTGTTACTTATGGCCTTAGCACATTAATAGTTACGTCCTTATGACAAAACGATCATTCCCTCGATGTGACGCATTGGTTAGAACTCAATACAGGTTGGCGCCACAACGGACGCCAACACCTTGGCTCGCCACGCCGGCAGCGAGCCCCCAACGGCAGACATTTCTGCCAGACCTCGATTGAGGTCAACGCGATAAATACAGTCAACAAGTGAGGGCAACACCCTATGAGAAGACTTAAGCGTGATCCGTTGGAAAGAGCATTTTTGCGCGGATATCAATATGGCGTTGGTGGTAAATCCCGTGAGCTTTGCCCATTTACTCTACCGTCGGTACGTCAAGCCTGGATCAACGGCTGGCGAGAAGGACGCGGCGACAACTGGGACGGTATGACCGGCACTGCGGGAATCCACAGACTCAACGAACTTCACGCCGTCGGCTAATTACAGGGCACAACACTCCGACACGACAATCTGATTTTGTACTGAATTAACCACGCACGTCCCATCCGGACGGCGGGCTCCGGCCCAGGGGCTCCTTTTAAGGAGCCCTTTTTTATGCCTGCTTATTGGCCCAGAACAACCCCTTGTAGGAGCGAGCTCGCTCGCGATGAACCCGAGAACACCGCGTGTATCCAGAAAGCACGCGTTATCGTTAACGACCATCGCGAGCAAGCTCGCTCCTACAAGTACAAAGGCTCAGCGCAGGGCGGCGATGGCGTCTACGGATTCACGAATCAGCGCCGGGCCTTTGTAGATGAAGCCCGAATAGATTTGCACCAGGCTCGCGCCTGCGGTGATTTTCTCCGCCGCGTGCTTGCCTTCGGTAATGCCACCGGCAGCGATGATCGGCAGGCGACCACCCAGTTCCGATGCCAGCACTTTCACGGTGTGGGTGCTCTTGTCGCGAACCGGTGCGCCAGACAGACCACCGGCCTCGTCGCCATGCTCCATGCCTTCGACGCCTACGCGGCTCAGGGTGGTGTTGGTGGCGATGACGGCATCCATTCCGGTTTCGATCAGCGCTTGTGCAACCTGCGCGGTTTCTTCGTCGCTCATGTCCGGCGCGATCTTGATCGCCAGCGGTACATGCTTGCCATGACGCAAGGCCAGCTCCGCACGGCGCTCGGCCAGATCAGCCAGCAACTGCTTGAGCGAATCACCGAATTGCAGGCTGCGCAGGCCCGGCGTGTTCGGCGAACTGACGTTGACCGTCACATAGCTGGCGTGGGCGTAAACCTTGTCCAGGCAGATCAGGTAGTCATCCACCGCGCGCTCGACCGGCGTATCGAAGTTCTTGCCGATGTTGATACCCAGCACGCCCTTGTACTTGGCCGCCGCCACACGGGCCAGCAGGTGATCGACGCCGAGGTTGTTGAAGCCCATGCGATTGATGATCGCCTCGGCTTCCGGCAGACGGAACAGGCGTGGCTTCGGGTTGCCCGGCTGCGGACGCGGCGTGATGGTGCCGATTTCGACAAAACCGAAACCCAGTTGGGCGAAGCCATCGATGGCTGCGCCGTTCTTGTCCAGGCCGGCGGCCAGTCCCACCGGATTCGGGAAGTCCAGGCCCATGACATTCACCGGCATTTTCGCCGGGGCCTTGCACAGCAAGCCGTTGAGCCCAAGACGTCCGCCCGCGCCGATCAGGTCCAGGGACAGATCGTGGGAGGTTTCCGGGGAGAGTTTGAACAACAGCTGACGGGCCAGGGTGTACATGGGCGGGTTGGACTCAGGGCGGCGAAAAGTGGGGCGATTATAGCCATGTGGAGGGTGGCGGGCGAGAAACTCTGCGATTCAACGTCGCAGACCTCATCCACCACCCGGATCGCCGCTGTCGAGCCGGGTGGTGGCCAATCAGGTTACGCCTGCAACTGCGCTGCAGGTTTGGCCTCAGGCGTGCTCTGGGAGCAACTCCAGATGAATGGGAAGTAGATGAGCATCATCATTATCCCCAGGCCGATATTCAGGAGTTGAGCTTGAGTGTTTTCACCAAGTTCAGTCAACGACAGTTTAACGGCTATGGCCCCCAAGATAAGAACAAGGCTCATAAACGCACAAGTTCGCGACGCCCCGTTATTGAACAGCGCATTCCCCGCCTGTTGTGCCGTGGGCACGCGTGCTTCGGTGCGCACTTCAAGGACACGTTGCTGGAGTGATTCGGGGTCAACCGATACCGACCCCAACCCCACTGATGGCGATAACAACGGCCAGCTTCGGCACAGGATAAAGACGAAATCGTCAATCACCGCGCCAAAAGCATTGAGCGTCCCGGCAATGGCATCGGCCCCCAGGCTCCAACCAACGCCCGTCGCAGCGCGCCCCGGGCCACTGAGAGGCATCAGTGCGCCCAATTGCTCCAACAGATACTGCACCGTACCAAAAGCTGCCATGGAGACTCCCGTCGCTTGGGCAGTCACCGCTCCGGCGTTGTCATTCAAAGGAAAGAAGGCATTGCACAGGTCCCGGGCAAATGTATAAACAGTCGTATTGATCGCCGTCGATAGCATTGAGCTGGATGCACCGGTAAGATGCGCCGCGATCAGCGACCCCATCGTGATGCTCGCCATACACACTCGGCCCAGTCGAGTCTGAAGATTGGCGGTGCCTGCGCACTCATCGCGGATAGCCCCCATCAGGCTCAGTGCCGGTCCAATCATCGTGATGGCGGCCACCTCCCATGCGCGAGATGTCTCGGGTGAATCGCCCTCCCGAATAGCTTTCTCCACGTAAAAACCGACCAGCTGACGCAATACTGTGGTCAGCGCGACAACCAGGCCTGTGCGCGCCGTAACATTAAGCAGGTTCAGCCCGGGCCCTCGGGCGCTCTCAAGCCACCCCAAGCCCGCATCAACAAAGGACTGCATTCGACTTTCGCGGGTTTGCTGGGTATCAAGTGCATTGAGCTGGTTGACTGCAGCGGATAGCGCCCCCAATTGCTCCCCTTGCAGAGAGCCCCCTTCTTCAATGAAGGCATTCACCGCTGTTACCACATTTTGACCTGTCTCGCCCTGCTCTTCACGGCACTGCTGCAACGCACTCTCAACGCTGCGAGCCAGGCGCGTCATTCCCGCGGCAACGTCCCTGGGTGATCCCAGCGTTCGCGCTTGAAAACCCGGGCTCGCGAGATCAAGAGCCTCTATCAAACGGCTGCCAGCTGAACTGACGCGTGAGGTGTCATTGCCTGAAATAGCAAAGATATTTCCAGTTGAACCACCAATCGAGTTAACCATCGTTGCTTCCCTGATCAGCTAATAAAATTTTTACTGCTCGGCCTCACCACTCACTCTTCTCCCAAGCCTCATCCTCCATCGGTTGGAACACATCACGCAGGAAGCTCTTGACGAAGACGTCCATGCTGAACGCGAGGCCATTGGCACCTTTGATTTCCTTATAAAGCTGCGATTTTTCCAGCCCGTCGTCCTTCAATCGAAACAGCACCTGCAGGGTGACTGCCATCAACGCCTTGGCAGTGGGGTACGCGGGCGATTCTCCATCTGCACTTCGAAGTGAACGGAGAAACTCATGGATGACCTTTTCTCCCTGCCCCTCCATGGTCGACAGCAACACATACAAGCGCTCGAATTCGGGGTCCGGGCGCTTGTTTTCAGGCACGTTCTGGCTGGCCGCAAGCACACGCGACTCAAGCGACCCGACCGTTGTGCTCTCCCCGCTCTCAGTCGTGCGCAGACTCAAAGCGGTTTCAATCCTCATGGCGGACCTCGGTCGGGGCAGTTTGATTGCAACCGGCCGAGCGTTCGGCAAAGGTCGAATACAGATCCGTGAGGGCCTGCATGGAAACCCGGTCCAGAGCGCGAACCGACTCCGGCAGATTCGCCACGCACGCCAGCAACCGCGGTTCCAGCCGTTGCCGGGCCGTTTCCACATCGAATTCGAGCAACTGATCCGCAAGCCGCACCACATAGCGCTCTTGCGGGTGATAGTCGAGGACCAGTTCGCCGGACCAGAGCCCGCGCAAGCGCTCGCGCAGTTCCTTGCCTTGCGGCCGGCAATGCAGTGGCAGCAGCACTTGCAACACCGCGCCCGTGTCGCCCGGTTGCTCGCTCAGCCAGCGCTCCAGCATGTCATCCAGCCATTCGGGACGACTCAAGGCTTGTGCGAGCAAATCGCGGGCGGCCTGCGCAAGGTCTTTGCGCAATTGCAGCCCCAGCGCCTGGGACTTCAGCAAACCGTCAGCCAACTGCCCGGTCGCGCACAAGATGCCCTCGGCATAGCCTTCCTGAAAGGCCTGGGCGCAAACTGCCACGGCATCACGTCGGGCCTGCTCGATACAATCACGGGCCCAGCGCTGCGCCTGCTGCTGCAAGGTGCGACGCCGACGCGCGGCGGCAATGTCCTCGCGCAACACCAGCGCCTCGCTCGACTCGGGAAGTTCAGTCAGGGTTCGGATAGTGTCGAGCATGCTGCACCGCCAGAAAGAAAAGCACCGGGCTGGGTTCAGTGACCGGCCATTGCTTGTGCAAGCGCACAACCGGTTCGGAAAATTGCAGGGCCAGGCGTTCGAGCAACATGGCCGGTACTTGCTCGTGCCAGCTCCATAACGCATTGAGGCCAGCGGCTTCGACCTGTTCCATTGAAACAGGCAAGGATTCGATTGGCAGGCCGCTTCTGACTCTTAAGTTGCAACCGGCGAACCGGCGCAATGGCAATGGCAGGCAGAGCAGCGCCGCTCCTCGCGCCAGATCGGGCATCAAGCGATGAGCGCCCATCAACCTGGCGATTCGGGGCAATTGTCGCCAATGGCGAACCCATTGTTTCGCCACGGAGGTCAGCGATGGCGAAGGCCACGGACCTTGCAGTTCCAGACCTTCAAGCACTATCCGGTTGAGCAGGTTTCTTGCCTCAGGGCTATCGAATCCCGCCGGGACAGTCAGGCGCTGAGGGTGCAGGTAACCCAGAGGCTCGGCGAGAATTTGCCCTAAACATTCAGCGTGCGACATCACGCCCTCCTGCGTTCGAATGGCGGTAAGTCCAGGCTGTGCCACCGGCCAACAACAGTCCGGTGATTACGGCCAACAACCACGTCCAGTACGAATGCCCCTGCGTAGCGGCCACGGACGGCGCGACATGCTGTGTCGGGGACCGTTTCGACAACACTACCGAGATGTTCTCGTACTCGACCGTCGCAAAACTGTTCTTGAGAAAACGTTTGATATTGGTGATCAGCAATTGCGGTTCGATATCGCGCTCATGGATTGCCACCGCCGAGAGGTGAATGGGCGGCGACTTGCGCCCGCCTTCACCGGCATCCAGGTCGTAGCTGACATGTACCCGCGCTGAAACCACACCTTCGAGCACACCCAGCGACTGTTCGAGCCGCTGCTCCAGCGCTGAGTACAGCCGGGCTTTTTCAGCGCGGGGCGAGGCGACCAAAGAGTCGGCGGGAAACATCTGCGCCACTTGCAGGCGTGGCCTGGAGGGCAGCGAATAGAGGTTGAGCAAATCGACGGCGGCGGAAAAATCCACCTGATCGATTTTCACCGAATAGCCGGATTTGCCAGCGTCGATTTTCACCGCCGCGATGTTGTTGCGTTGCAGGACCGACAGCACTTCATTGGCCTGCTGCTGGTCCAGCCCTTCGAGCAGATTGGGTTGGCGACACCCCGACAGCGCCAGGCACAACACCATCAACAACACGCCTGGCTTCATGACGCACGCAACAGGGTTTCGGCCGTGCCGACCGCTTTGCGCACCAGCACGTTGAGCAAATTGATGTCCACGTTGTATTGCCCGGTCATCTCCTGCAATTGCGCCAATACTTCAGGGCTGGCGATATCGGGGCTTTGCATTACCTGGTTGATGGCTGCCACCTCCTGCTCGCTGTTGACTGCGGAACCGGCGAACGCTTCGATCAACCGAGACTCCAGGGAAACGATCGGACCCGTCTGCGGGCCGCGCAACTCAGTGAACGCTGTGCGCTGGATTGACGAAGCGAAAATGTTTTCAATAGACATGCGATGCACCCATGAGAATGGCCATCGTCACGCACCAATGGCCGGCCGGAAAGAAAGCGTCAGCGAGCCGCCTGGATGATCGCCATGTCGATGTCCTTGAAGCCCTTGATCGTGTTCGTCTGGGCGTTCCGGAATACCGTGTAGGAGGAAAATGCGGCCTGATAGGCGGCCAGCAGACCGGGGTCCGATGCATCCTTCTTCAAGTCTTCCAACGCTTTGTCCAGCGCGGTCTTGAGGGAGGCGGCACCGTTTTCGAACGCTGCGGCCTGACGCCCGAGAAAGTCATCGGGAAAGTCTATGGGTCTACCGATCTCAGCCATGAATCACCTTTCAGTGTTGTGTTGGAAAATGCCAGGATGACGAGGTCATCTTGATGTAGCCCTGCGGGCCGGTTAGAAACGATTTGCCCTTGAGCGTGTCGTCCTTGAGCTCGACAGCGAAATGCACGAAGCGATTACCCCACTGTCGGTAAAAATCGTCGATGTATTGGCGAGCGGCGGCCAGTTCGGAATCCTGCAAGTTGCCGGTCACTGCAAAGGTGACGCTGTCACCCTGCTCGACCCGGCTATAGCCCAGTGAAAGGCGTTGCAAGCCGTCCTGCGCCAGATCGCTGAGCAGGTGGTCATCCTGTACCTGCACCGCGATATCCCGGGCATAAGGGGCAGCTGCCAGCAGCGCATCGAGCAGTGCTTTTTGCTTTTGGGGCGTCAGCAGATTGCGTTGAGCGCTCAGCAACAGTCGCGGTACCGACGGGTCCTTGAGATCGAGGGAGTGCCAGGCGAGTTGCGGATCATGGTCGACCAACAGCTGCTCCAGTCGACGACGTTCCTGGTCGATCACCAGCACCTTGCCGCTCAGCGTGTTGTGGCGCATCAATACCTGCCGGCTCCAGCCGGCATCGCGCTCGGAAGTCACAAATACATAGACCGAATCATCACGACCGGGCAGCACCTCCACCTGCGCACTGGCACCTGCGATCAGCGCGCGAACATCGGTTTCAGGCGTCGGTTCCGGGACCGACCAGATGCCGACCAAGGCGACCAGCACAGCCAGCACCAGGCCGCTGGCGGCCCATCGCGTCAAAGGGGAGCGCCACCACACGACAGTGGCTGTATCGGATGAAATACTGTGGGGCGGTCGCAGCACTTCAGGCACCCAGGATTGATTCCCGGGACGCAAGGCAATCTGCAGTTCGCCGACCTGCACCCTGGTTTGAAAGTCGCAGTGGCGTATTTCGGCTGACTCGTTGAGCAGCCGCAGCGAAAGGCCATCCGTCGTGACTTGATCCGTCAGCACCTCAAAATTGCAGCCCCCCTGATCCAGGGGGATGAAGATGGCATCCGCCGGAACGCTGGCAGTCAATGCCCCCTCCCCCAGCAGATCCACCGCCCCCACCACGAACAAGGTGGTGGTTTCGCCCAGGGGGAATTCGCAGCCTTGCAGCGGACCGTTGAGTATCCGTAACACGCAGGGTCGCGAGGTGGGGGCCGCCAGGACAGTCACCGTTCAAGCTCCAGAGCTGTGAAATGAGTGGCCATGGTAGAAAGGCTGGCGGCAGGGTTCCTGATCGAATTCTGCCGATTACACCCTGAAGAGCATCAGAATCCCCCAGCCAACCGTCTCAAGTTGCCGTGATGACCTGATAACGCTTCCAGACCTTGCGTGCGTAGCGAAGACGCGCGGCTTGCATGCGGGGTGAGTTGCCGGCGTTGTAGGCGCCCACCGCTGTCCAGTTGTAACCATAACGGGCGACAAAACCGGCCAGCACCGACGCACCGACCTCGACCGAGAGGCAAGGCTCATCCAGCAGCCGCTGTTCGGTGATGCCCTGTGCATTCAATCGGGGAAAATGGCTGCTGTTGATCTGCATCAGCCCGATGTCCCGTGTGCCGTCCTTGTTATGGTTGATTGCACCTGGCTGCAGGCCTGATTCGACATCGGCAATCGCCCGGAGCAGTTCGGGTTCGATTGCATGCTGCTCCCCTGCTCGACTCCAGCACCAGGCATGGGCCTGATCCGCGCCAAGACACACCAGCACGATCAACCCGTTGATCATGCGCAGCCTCATGCCAGACGCCGTCCTTTATCGAACGCCGGCCGATCCTGTAATGGAACAGCCGGGGGCGACACCGGATGGCAAACGTCTGTCGAGCGCAGCAAGGATTGCCAGAGTGGCGCAATAACTGCCCCACCCTGCCCCTCGCCAATGGCTGGAGACTTCATCAGGCGCATCCAGTTTGCATACTGGTTGCGGGCGATAAGTGGATTGCCTCCGAATAGCACACTCCAGGCTGCCAGCCCCTGCTCACCGACAGCGCTTTCAACCAGACCGGCTTGTTCGAGTTCATGCCAGGCTACCGCATGCTGACCGAAGTACGCCAACACCAGTGCATGCAGAATCATCGACAGAGGATTGCCCCCTTTACCTTGCTGCAGGGCCCGACGCGCCATGAGCACGGCTTCGGTGGCGCCTTGTGAAAGCGCGATACGCACGCGCAAGACCTGCGCCCTTACGCAATCCGGATCATGATGCAGGCACTTGTCGATACTCTGTGCCGCCAGCTCATTGCGCCGCCAGAACCAGTGATGCCACGCATGAAAGTAATGCACGTCAGCCTGGTCGGCAGTCAGGAGACAACGTCGAAAAAGCGCCTGCGCCGCCTGTTCGCAACCGCGAAGACTGGTGAGCAGCGCCAGGCGAGTCAAAGCCGGAATGCTGCCAGGGTCCAGTGCCAATGCATTGGAAATCGCCGTATGAGCCTCTTCC
Source organism: Pseudomonas sp. WT-JTC (assembly GCF_056711565.1). Classification (NCBI taxonomy): domain Bacteria; kingdom Pseudomonadati; phylum Pseudomonadota; class Gammaproteobacteria; order Pseudomonadales; family Pseudomonadaceae; genus Pseudomonas; species Pseudomonas sp. WT-JTC. The sequence continues at coordinate 1,965,801 of NZ_CM160042.1, read as the reverse complement.
ACCGCTCGTCCCTGATAACAAAGACCGATCATCGCCTGCCCCAGCCACACATCCGCCAAACCACACCAGGGCGGCGCATACCCGGCATCGAATTTCAGGCACTGTCGAAACTGCACCAGGGCATCGCGCAGGCTTTGCGGCGTGTGCTGTTGCAAGCTGCACAAGCCACTGAGATAAGCCACGGCGGCTGGGTACGAAGCACAAGAGTCACCAACGGGACGCAGCCCTGGAGTACGTTGCGCAACCAGACAGGCCAATGTGCCAAGCGCCTCTGCGAGGTCACAGGCGTCCAGTGTCTGACCATGCAATAGAGTGTGATCGCTGCCACGGATCAACTCGACCGACCACAGTTGTTCACTCGTGCCGGTGCAGCGCCCACTCAGGCAGTAGTCCGCGGAGAACTGCTCAACCAACGAGCGCACATCGACTGGTTGTCTGCAGGCCGCCATCAATCCCGAGGGGATGATATGCAATGCCCCGCCGAATACAGTGGTCAACTGACGGATCATTACATCCTGCAGATCCAGCGCTGAAGTCTCGTCCAGATTTCGTAATGGCAGAACGGCCAGCGAAGGTGATGCGGTCTTCGCCTGGTTCGGCGCGTCGAGCTCGACAACCGGACAGGTGAATCGATAACCCTGGCCGTACACTGTTGCAATAAAATCCCTGTTCTCCCTGAGCAACTTGCGCAAGGCGTAAATACAACGAGTCAACGACTCCTCCGCGGCATCCATCCCGGGCCATACCTGATCCAGCAAAAGATCCTTGCTGACCACCGAACCCGCCGACTTCAGCAGCAGACGCAATACGTTCAACTCCTTGGGTGGGATGTGAACTCCTTGTCCATCTCGCATCAGCGTTCCATCGCTTTGCAATTGCCAGTGTTTAAAAACAAATGATTTCACCGGCGTTCGATCAGCTGCACTGTCCATACTCTGAGACATCTCTATAGAAAGGTACTGAAGCGCAATTGAGCCTGTGGGTGGTCAGGCTCAAGATGACAAGCTGCGCGACTATAGAAAGTTGAGCGGGACTAATCCGTAGGACTTAGCTATTGAAATCAAATGTTTTTCCGGAAAGCGTTGTAGGAATTTTCGTTACATTGATTAACAGCACATCAATTTACAGGCTGCTTTTATCTGGGTCATTGAAACCACCCATACCCTTCACCGAAAAACAAACATCCTTGACCGTCCTCCACGTCCCGACATCAGCCTCAGACAGTTCAATACCGAACGTTTCATTCAGCGCCATCACGATTTCGACCAGACTTATGGAGTCCACACACAAATCCTCCAGCAACCGCGAATCGATCTGAATTTTTCGTCGGCCCGCAGGAAAGTAATCCGACAACACCTTGATTACCTTGCTTTCAACTTCAAAAGCATTACTCAAATCATTCGACATTCTTTATCCAGTGCAGTGAGAAGCAGGCGTAAGGCGAGTTCAGACGAACCGTGACACCCGCTTCATGAGAGTGAAAACTTCTTGATTACGCTATTTTCATACGCATCAAAAATTCAACATAGCCTTCAACATGTCGGAAAACTGATTGAGATGCGAAGACAAAGTCTTGTTGAAATTGTCATGATAAGAGTTGGCGTTCGAATACTTCTGCGTGAAGGACTGCAGCATGTTTTTCATGCGTTCCTCCTGGGCATTGAAACCGGTTTGCCAGGCCTGGAATTTCGCGGTATCCCAAGTAATCCAATAAACATTGGGTGGCAGGCTGTTCATCATCGTATTCAGCGGCCCGAGGTCCATGACCACGCTGAACGTGCCGTCCCCGTTATTGTGAAGGCAGGTGGCAGGCAGGCCTAACGCCTTGAGCCATTTTTCTGCTTCCTCCCTGGTAGCGCCTGCCATGCCTGGAGCGGGAAACAATACTGCCGCCGGATTTGGAGGTGAGTACTTTCCAATCAGCGCATGCAACGCGTGCCTGATGTCGCCCGCATTTATCTTGACCTCTTTACCTTCGTTCGCGCCTTCAATCCAGTCCTTTAACTTTGCAGTTATCTCCGCGTTGAAGTCCTTAAAGAACTCCGAGTAAGCCGCGATGATATGTTCATAACCGGCCAGATAACCGTTCTTGATCAGGTCGATCAGTTCAAGCAGCTTATCGAAAAAATCATTCGATGATTTCACGCCAGCTTCGAAATCGTCCACAATCTCAGCCGGCACGGGCATCTTTTGCAGGCTGTGCTCGAAGAGTTTCTGCCGCTGTTCCGCAGAAAGCGTTTGCAAGCAATGAGTGATCAGTGCGCCGTACTGCTCAACTTGCTGCGCGCCCATCTGCGACCGCACCTGAAATTTGTCCGGTTGGGCTTTAAGAAGATTTTCAAGGCTACGATTGAGCGTTTTAGTCGAGCTTTCGAGCAACCCCGCCAAGGCAGAAGCGGTATTGACGTCTCGAAGCATTTCAGCAGGTACGGATGTTTCAGTGCCCACGTTGAAATCTGCCGGTGGTTTAAGCGCTGACAGCGTGGTTTTCGTAATGATCATGCTGTTCCCCTGCTCAAGCACTTATGGCGCGAATGACTTCAGCGCGCGATTGAAACAGCTGCATCACCATCTCCATCAGCTTTTGCAACAGCGCCGCCTCGGCCGAATCTTTCTGCCCGACTTCATCGCTCAAACTCTTCTGGGTGTTCTGCGCACTTTGCTGCAAGACCTCCTGCTCACGTGCAGCGTGCTCGGCCATGCGCACCATGCCGGACACCACCTGGCTCATGCTCATCGACATTGCGTTGAGCGCACGACCAATTTCCAGCTTCTTCTCAATGCCCTTTCCGCCCATCTGGCTCAACCAGTCCGAGGTCTGCCCGACTTTCTGCGCCTTGAGCATTTCCCCGTCGAACCAGGCTTGTTCTTGAGGTGTCAGCGTGGAGCCCTTGGGTTTGAAATCGACTGAGGTGGTGCGGCCAAAATCATCGAAGGTCTTGATCTTGTAGGTGGTTTGCGGGTTCCAGTCATCGCGGTTTCGGTCACGCCTGAGGTCGCGTTCGACGTTGCCGGCGTCCAGGGAGTTGCGCTTGTGCAGGTTGATGTCCGCATGCTTCAGCCCTAGCCCCTGGAACGTCTTGACCATGGCGAAGCCGGCGATGGCACCGGAAACCACGGCGGCGGTGATGGCACTGTTGAGCGCGGCCCTGCCCGACTCGACAATGGCGGCGCCCTGGGACTTGGCGGCGTCGGCGGCCATGACGCTGAAATGCCCGCGCAGTTGCGCATTGGCTACCCGCGCGATGTTCAGTGCGATGATGGCGGCAACCAGTACACTCGCGTGTTTTTCCCAGGCGCCGGGGTCGAACATCAGATCGTTCCTGACTTTATCGTCGAGCAAACTCATGCCCCCTGCAAAGTCTTGCCAATCGGAATCGGAGGGCTGGTAGGCATTAATGGTGTTTTTGAGCGCCTCGGCAGTAACCGCCGTGGGTTGAGTGTCATGGAGCACTTGCACTCCCACGACCTGGTCGATCAACGCCGAATCCGAAAGGCGTTTGTCATTGCGATCTTTTGAAAACCGTTCCTGGGTAATCAATTCGCTCAGGCCGGCATCGTTGGCCAGATCGTGAATGAATACCGCAGGCGAGGTGCTGCCAACAGGGCTGGATCCGCTCATTAGAAACTCCTTTTATCCATATGCTCAAACGTGCCGTGCGATATGCAGGCTCACGGAATGACTGCGCTGCAAATCGGCAAACACCTGCTCGACCTGACGGGTTCTGTCCTGCATCGCATTGCCGTAATCCTCGACCAGTCGGGTCAGGTAGGACGTGATTTCCTCGCTGATCGCCATGCGCACCTTCACATCAGCCAAATGCACGGCAGCCTGGGCCTGGTGTGCGCCACTCCTGATCTGCAATCCGCCCTGCACCGCCACATTGCTGAACTCGGTGAAGGCCTGAGCGATCTCAAGGTTGGCGGCGTAACGGGCGAGTGTCACAGGGTCGGCGCCACTGGTGATGAAGCTGCGCAGTTGGGTCAGCATCTGGGTCAGCGAGTTGCCCACCGATGTAGCCAATTGCCGGGCTGCCTGCATCGCCGCCGGTGCCGCCTGGGCAATGACCGAAGCCAGTTTCGAAGCGACGGCGCTGACCATGGGGCCGATCACCTGCACCCCGACGACGGCCACCAGCGCAACGGCAGCCAGGGTTGCGGCGATGCCCTGGATCATGCCGGCGATTTGTGCAATGTCCTTCGCCGTTTCCTCATCGACGCCAACAGCCAACAGCAACTTGATGTAGAGCTCGGTGAACAACTTGATGGCTTCCTGCATCACGGTGGTCAGCGGTTTCATGGCTTCGGCCATGAACGACTTTCCGGTCGCTTCCTTGACCACCGCATCGGAAATCATGATCGCCGCACCGATCACGCCCACGGCGATAAGCACCGGGTTGGCGGTCAGCACGCCGGCAACGATGGTCGCCACGGCCAAAACGGCGCCGACGATCGCGCCGATGCAGCCCATGGTCTTTTGCAACGCCTCGGCCTTGCGGACTTCCTCCAGATACTTTTCCGATTCAAGTTTCATGTGCTCCTGAAGCCTGGCCTGCAACTCCTGGAACAGCTCCTGACTGAGTTCCTCCTTGTTCTGCGCGGACTCCCCCAACAGCTCGATGATTTTCAGTCGGTTCAACAGCGCCAGCGCGCTGCTGCTCAACGTCTTTTCATGGGACTCCTTGATGGAGGAACCGCCGAGACCGGCCTCCTGTGCTTTCGCGGCTACCACGGCCAGGGTTTTGGCACAGGCATTGGCGATCTCGATCAGTTTCAGGTGAGCATTGGTGGCTTTTTGAAACGTCTGGATATGGTCCGCCAACTCGCCTTTGAGCTGGTCACGATGCGCCAGCTCGCTCGCATATTCCGGTGACTCCGGATCAAGTTCGGCCAGGCGGGCTTCGCTTTCCTCCAGCAGGCCCTGAAAATGCTGAACACGCTCGCGCAGTTTCTCGAGTTTTTCCTGGCTGCCGCCGATGGCCTCCTCGGCTGTCGCCAATGCCTCGACCGCAGCGGCATATTCGGCAGCCAGTTTTTCATGCCCCTGTTGTTTAGCGCCGGCCATGCTTTGCAACATCGCAAGGCGATTCTTCAGCTTGTTGACATCGACCTCACCAATCAGCTCGCTGATCATCGCCATCAACAACGTGAACAGATCACCGTTGGCTTCCTGTTTATTACCGTCAGCACGGGGCGGTGGCGCATGCAGCACTGGTCTTCCCGCGCCACTTGGGGATGTGCCGTGCTGACCTTCGTAATTCATCGACATCAGGCGAGCCAGCGCCTCCTGGCCGGCTTTCTGAAAGTCCACCGTCCTGGCAGCTTCGGCGGCGGCCTTGCCATATTTTTCAAAAGCGTCAGTTCGACTCAATGCCCCCTGAAATGCCGGATTGAAAGTGCTTCTGATTTCACTCATGTTCAGTCCTCCGAACAGTCCTTTTCAATTTGACTCAAGGTGTCGAGATACACCTGAGCCTGCTTGCGCAGATCATCTTCCGAGGCCTGCTCAAGCACATGTTCGAAACACAACCTGGCTTTTCCGACCTTACCCAGCGCCAGATGACACTGGCCGGTGTAGAACATCGGCCGCCAGTCGTTCTTGCCCTGGGCAAAGGCGATCGCATACAGGTCGATCGCTTTCTGATGGTTCTGCTTGAGCTGGTGTACCGCGGCCAACCCCATCCAGTAATGGCTGTTGTAAAAGTCGTAGATGCACAGGAAGTGAAAGAACTTCTCGGCGTCGTCCAGCCGGCCCTGCTCATAAAACTGGTGAGCAAAGGCATACAGGCTGTTCATCTGCTCATCGCTGATGCCCTGCACATCCTTCAACGGCGCGCCTGCGAGCACCGCATCCACCACTTCAAGGGCGACCTGTTCATCTTCTTTGTTGTTGCGACTCATCAGCCACACTCCTGAAAAAACGTCAGCGCTGCTGACCAATGCATTGAGCCAAAGCGCTGGCGAAGGCGCTGCCAAATTGCGCTCATGCCAACGCCGGGATGGATAACGACCCCTGCCCCCCTGTAGGAGCGAGCTCGCTCGCGAAAAACCAGAGGGCGCCGTTGGGTGTCAGTTTTTTGCGCGTTATCGTTCACGACCATCGCGAGCTAGCTCGCTCCTACAAGGATCGGGGTCAGGCTTGTTCGACCTGTTCGAGCCAGATCAACAGGCGCAGCACTTCTTCGATTTCCTGCACCTGGAGGAAGCTGTAGCGCTGGTGGGTCTTGAAGATCCGCCGGGCCAGCGCGATATCGTTGATCACCGGCACACCGACCTCCTTGGCATACGCTCGAACGGCCAGGGCGCGCTGGTTGGTTTCCATCAGGGAGATGAACGGCAGCACGGTGATTTCCGGGCGGAAATACACGCCGATGGCAATGTGGGTCGGGTTGGCGATGATCATCCGCGAGCTGCGCACGTCGGATTTGACCTGTTCCGACAGCAATTCCCGATGCAGGTCACGACGACGTCCCTTGATTTCCGGATTGCCGTCCTGCTCCTTGTGTTCGCGCTTGACCGAGTCCTTGTCCATCATCTGATCTTTCATGAACAGCCAATACTCGCTGAGCGCATCGAGCACCACGATCAACAGGACACAGGCCAGAAACACCAACACCAGCACCAGCAGCAAATGCCCCCAGATGGCGAACAGATCCGGTGCCTGGGCAAACAGTTGGGCGAACAGCAATTGCCGCTGCGTGACCCAGACGATCCACAGCGCCAGGGCAAAACTGCCCAGATACAACAGCGCTTTGACCGTGTCCTTGACCGTGCGCAGGCTGAACAGTTTCTTGAAGCCATTGATCGGGTTCAACGCACCCAGGTTCAGCTTCAAGGCTTCGCTGGCCAGGGCAAAACCGCTTTGCAGCAACGCGGGCAATGCACTGGTCAGGACACATACCAGCAACAGCGGCAGCAGCGCCTTGAGCCCCACGACCACCAGCATCGCCGAGTAATTTTTTAGGTCGACGTCGAAGTCACTGGCGATGATGCGTCGATAGACTTCCATGATTTCAATCAGCGAACTGTTGAACACCATGTAGCTGATGCCGCACAGGGTCAGGCAGGTGACCACCAGGTCCTTGGCCTTGAACGTCTGCCCCTTGCGCGACGCATCCCGCAGGCGCTTGGCTGTCGGCTTCTCAGTCTTCGAGGCGCTGGACGACATCGACCGCCTCCCCGTCGGCACCCAGATAATGCTCCAGCGCCTGGGACTTCATTCCCATGCGCAGCACTTCGTCCGGCAGGTGCACGGCGAAATACAGCATCAACACCACCAATGCCACCAGGCTCTTGACCGTCAACGACACCGAGAATGCGTTCATCTGCGGCGCATACCGCGACAGCAAGCCGAGCAACGCTTCGCTGATCAACAGAGTGGCCACCACCGGCGCGCTGATCACCAGTGTCTTGCTCACCAGCGCATCCAACAGGCTCAGGATCGGTTGCAGGTACAGCTCGCAGCCGTTAGCCGGCGCACAGATCCGGTAACTGTGGCCGACGGTCTCAAGCATCAACAGCATGCCGCCGCCTTCGAGATACACCGCGGCGGCGAACAACTGGAGGAAGTTCGCCAGTTCCGAAGTGTCGACACCGTTCGCCGGGTCCACAGTGCTGCTGAGCATCGCCCCGCGCTGATTGTCGATCAGGTTGCCCATGGCGTGCAGTACCCAGAACGGCCAGCACAGCAGGCATCCCAGCAATACACCAATCCCCGCCTCGCGCAGCAACAGACCAAAGAACGCCAGCCCGTCGAGGGCAGGTAATGGCACACCAACGTAGGCCCAGAACCCCAGCGCTACCAACACAATGACCGCTTGACGCGCAGCGCCAGTGAGCACGCTGCTGTTGAGAAACGGCAGCATGAAAAAAATCGGCGCCAGCCGTGCAACGCCCAGAATCGCCGCGGCGAACAACGCGTACAGATCGAAAAACAAGGTCACCGACATCGGCCTAGCCCAACGCCAGACGCATGACTTCACGACTGAAATCGAGCAGGGTTTCGCCATACCAGCCCGAGAGCAGAAACAGGCACGCCGCAACCGCCAGCAGCTTGAAACCAAATGGCAGCGTCTGCTCCTGCAACTGGGTCACGGTCTGAATCAACCCGACCACCAGGCCGACCACCGTGGCGACAATGATCGGCCAGGCCACCATCAACAGAATCAGGTACAGGGTCTTGTTGCCGGCATAGACCAGATCGTTCATGGCCGCCCCTACGCCAGCAAGGTCAGGTATTGCTTGACCAGCCCGGTCGACAGCAATGCCCAGCCGTCCAGGGCGACAAACAACACCAGTTTGATCGGCACCGAAATGATCACCGGGCTCATCATCATCATGCCCAGCGCCAGCAGGATGCTGGAGATGACCAGGTCGACAATCACGAACGGCAAATACAGATAGAAGCCGATCTTGAACGCGCTTTTGATTTCACTCAGCGCATAGGCTGGCAGCAATGCAAACAACGAGGGGGTGAGTTCTTCATCGGCAGGCAGACCGGCTTCGTGTTCATCCTGCACCGTTTGGGCCCGCTCGAAGAACAGCGCCAGTTCAGGGTCGGTGTACTTGCGCAGGTAGTCCTTGTAGCCGCCCAAACCATTCTCGGCAAAATTCACCACTGACTCGATATCGGTGAACGCCACCGCCTCTGCCTTGTAATAGCCATACCCCTGCTTCATCACTGGCGTCATGACGAAAACCGCCAGCATCAGGGCAATCGCATTGAGGGCCATGTTCGACGGCACTTGCTGTAATCCCAAGGCGTTGCGCACGATAACGAAGACGATGGAAAACTTGATGTAGCAGGTGCCTGCCGCTACCAGAAACGGCAGCAAGGACGCGAATGCCAACAGCGCGATCAGCGAGACGTCATTCATCGCGGGGTTTCCGATAGACCTCGAGCAATTCGACGCCCAACTGTTCGTCCAGTTGCACCAGTTCCCCACGGGCAACTCGCTTGCCATTGGCGCGAATCTCGATTTGCCGTGCGGCATCGTCAGCCAGCGGGATCAGTTGTCCGTCGATGATCTGCGACAGCGTGGCCAGGTCGATTTCATGGGTAGCGAGCAGGAACTCCAGGCGTACCGGCAGAGTATCAAGGCCGGCCTCTGAACGGGGTTCCGGCATGTTCTGTTGATGGGCATCGGCCACGGTCGATTGCATGAGTATTCCCTCTTCGGTAAACGTGAAAACGCCGAGGCATCGATCCGTCAGCCAACATTGTTGAGTGCGCTGAATGATCCGCAGGACATCGCCCTCGTTCAGTCGGATCTGGCGCGCAACGCTCAGGTGACTGACACCCAGCATCAGCTCCAGACGCAGCGGCAAATCACTCAGCCACGAGTTGGCCCCCCGGGTTTCATGAACGACGCGTGCGCAGGGCAATTGCGTAAACCACACTCGCCCCAGAGGCGTGTCGAGCCACGGCAAGTCGTGGGTTGGCAGTTCGTTGGGGACGACACAATCGACATCGGCCATCTCCCGGTAGTGCAACTCCTCCACTCCCGGCAGCAAGGGTTGTGGTACCGCTCGAAACAACCCGGCGATACTCGCCACCGAGCACTCGACCGCCAACAGCGACTGTAATTGGGGGAGCGAGTGATGCAGCCAGTCGCGGGCGACGATCAGCCCCCGCCAGCCACCGTCATTACCCCGTGCGCGAAAACCTAGATAGCCGGGCAGCTTTGGCAGCCGACCCGCCCCTGCACAGTGACCGGCACACCGCCAGCGTTGAACCGCCTGCAGGTGGGCATGCGCCTGGGCGTCGACCCTGCGCAGTTTCAACGCGCTCATGCCGGAAGCCCGGGATCTTCGGCCTGCTCGTCGTCCGGCGCCTGGTGGGAGCCCTGACGCTGTTGCTCGCCGCCGCTGTCTGTCAGCCGCCAGGCAGGCTCGCGAACCTGCTCGAAGGGCACCTTGATTTGCTCGAACACCAAGGCATTGCTCGGGCTGAGCTGCAGGTTCCGGGTGGGTTCGTCTGGCACGCGGCTAATGGTCACTTGTCCGCTGGCAGTGCCTTTGTTGAACGGTACCTGCAGCAAACTCCGGTCCGAACCCGACAGGGTTTCAAGCGTTACGTCGAGCGCTGGCAGCGGTTGCAGTGTCGCAGGTGGAAGGATGGAAAGTCGTGCAACCCACGGCACCTGGCGCGGGGTTGGATGGCTCGACAAGGCTTCGGGCAATGGCCCATCGAAGGTGGGTACCGACGGTGCACTGGAATTGGCAGCACGCTCGACTGACAGTGATTCGACGGTGCTCGATGGGCGCTCGATCAACACCGGCTCAACCGCGATCGATGGACGCCCGATCAATGCCGGTTCAACCGAACTCGAAGTTGGCGGATTCAAGTGCGGTGACGCTGTGACCCGATTGATGGGGGAAGCAGCAGCTGCCATTGATTGCGGCAACAAATGGTTTATCGGCTTGCCGTACAACGGGCTCGCTTGTGGATAAGACGTCGCCACCCGGGCAGTCGATCGTACCTCGTCGCGCTCGAGATCCGTCGCCTGGGCGATGGCCATCGATTGTCGAGACCCTGTGCGCCCCGTTTCGATCACGGGGCGATGACGCAGGATCAAGGTCGCCATAAGCTCCAGTACACCTTGCGGCAGCTCCTCCTCTTGCTCAGATACAAGCATGTCTCGCAGCTCATCCATGGAGCCTTCGGTGACGGGGTCCAGGGCCTGAACCGGCAGAAGTGAAATGACAGATACATCTTTCATCGCTGAACTCCGCTCATTTCTTCTGTCTCTCGCTCTTCCCGGCGCACCCGCTCAAGTCGTTGCTCACGCAACAGCTGCTGGACACACCGCTCGTACTTGTCGTGTTTGCGCTGCAGAAAACGCAGTTGCTCGCGCTGCTCATTCAATGTTTTCTCGACCTGTCGGCACTGCTGATCCACACGATCTAGCTCGACCCGCAACAGATCGATCTGCCGACGGATCACGGCCTGCCTGCGCAGCAGCGCCAACAGCTGCCCGTGATCCAGCACACAGTCGTTGGCGCGATGACTGGCCAGCAGACTTTGCAGCGCAGCTTCCTGCCCTTCGAAATCGACCCGCTCCTTTAGCAGCGGCTGCAATTGCTGTTGCGTACGCAGTACGGCCCGCTCGCCACGCTGGCGACGAAACAGACTGAACGCCAACAAACGCTGCCGATCAGGCAATGAGTTCATGCAAGCTCCGTACGGTTTCTTCCGGTTCACAACATTCTTGCGTGGGTTGACGCAGCCACCGGGTGAGGGCCTCGCGGTGCTGCAGCGCGTGGTCATTGGCGGCATCGGCGCCTTGGGTGTACTCGCCCATATCGAGGAAAATCTGCAGCTGCTCAAGTCGCGTCAGCATTTCCCGGGTCGCCGCCGCCAGTTGCTGTACCTCGGGCGGGGTGACTTGCGTCGCCACGCGGCTGACGCTGCGCAAGACATCGATCGCCGGGTAGTGACCTTTGGCCGCCAGGGCACGACTGAGGTACACATGGCCGTCAAGAATGGAACGGATCTCCTCGGCGATCGGGTCCGGCTCATCGTCACTTTCCAGCAAGACCGTGTACCAGGCCGTAATGCTGCCGGAAGCGGTCACACCGGGTCGCTCCAGCAAGCGTGGCAAGGCATCGAACACCGAGGCCGGATACCCCCGCCGCGCCGGTGCTTCACCGGCCGCCAGGGCCAGGTCGCGTCGAGCCCGGGCGTAGCGTGTCAACGAGTCGAGCAACAACACCACGCGCCGACCCTGGTCACGAAAATACTCGGCGATGGCCGTGGCCTGCAGGGCCGAGTTGCAACGATCCACCGACGAAAAATCCGAAGTGGCATACACCACCACACAACGGGAGCGCTTTTCGGACTGGCGCAAATGCTCGATGAATTCGGTCACTTCGCGCCCGCGTTCGCCAATCAGGCCGATGACAAATACATCGGCGTCAGTGTGGTTGATCAACATGTTGATCAAGGTGGTTTTGCCGGAACCGGCAGCGGCAAAAATGCCGATGCGCTGACCGACACCGCAGGTCAGCAAGCCGTCGATGACACGAATGCCGGTGCGCAGCGGCTGCGCCACCGGGCGCCGCTGCTGGTACGACGGCGGGTCGGCATCCACGGGATAGTCCTGTTGAGCCACCGCCGTTGACGGCGCCAGGCGCTCGACGATGACGCCCCGGGGATCGACCACGCTGCCGAGCAAGGCGTCGCTGCAGGTCAATTGCAGTGTCGCGCCCGTGGGCACAATCATCGACTCCCTGGACAAGCCTTTCGCATCGCCGAGCAAACTGAGCAACACAGCACCGGGCTTGAAGCCAATGACCTGCGCCCTGGCCGCAATATCAGGCAAGCGCCAATGCCGACGCACTTCACAGACCTCGCCGATCACCACGTTGCCCAGCGCCGCTTCAACCAAGGGACCGCTCAGTCGCAAAGGATGGGCAGCGGTTCTCTCCAGTCGCCCGCTCACAGACGCAGAATGCCGTACAGCTCTTCGAGCACCACCACAAAATGGTCCAGGGCCTGGGCGAAATGGCTGGCATCACTGAGGGCGTGTTCGTTGCACATCAACCGCAACTCGAGCTGCCCTTCTACCTCGCACAGGTGCAACTGCCCACTGTGGGACCAGGGGCAACCCTGCAGTAAAATCTGCAACAACGCAGCGGCGCTATGGCCCAATTGTGCAGGCCCGATCTCCATGACTGCGGCCCAGACCCATATATCCCCGTCCACGTCCCCGACGTTGACATCGGGCAGATCCCTCATTTGCATTTCAATCGTGCTGTGACTGTCAAAATGTCCGATCTGGCTGTCCTTGCAGCCGCTGTGGCGCAGTGCTTCGCGCAACAGGTCAGCGATATCCATTGGCATCATTTACAGGTTTTCCTTACAGCGTTTTGATGACATTGACCGAGACCGTTTCGGAAACTTCGCCGAACGACATCACGTCCAGCTCCCTGAACCGTCCCTCGATCAGCTTCTTGATGTAGCGCCGCACATCGACCGAACACAGCAGCACCATGTCCTTGTGGGCGATGTGCACACTGTCCAGACCGACAGACAGTCGGTCCATCAGCTCCTCCGACTCGGCCGGTTCCAGGTTGATGAAACTGCCGCCCGACGTTTGTCGAATCCCTCGTCGCACCACCTCTTCGAACTCCGCCGACAACAACAGCACACGCAGGTCATTGCCCTGGGCAAACTTGTTGCTGATGTAGCGGGCCATCGCGCCGCGGACGTGCTCGACCAGTGCCAGTACGTCCTTTTCCCGCGACGCCCAATGGGCCAGCGACTCGAGAACTAGCTTCATGTTGCGCACTGAAATGCGCTCGCCGATCAACCGCTGCAGCACCTCGGCGATCTTCTGCACCGTGACGTGGCGATACACTTCCTTGAGCAGATCGGGGTAGCGCGCTTCCATTTCGTCGAGCAGTTGCTTGGTTTCCTGCACGCCAAAAAACTCCTGGATATTGCGCGCCAGCAGCGTGACCAGGCAGCGATAGCATTCCTCGTCCGCCGCACGCAGGTGATACCCCAACTGCTGCACCCGCTCCCTGTCGGCCGCGTTGACCCAGATTCCGCCCAGGCGATTGCTGTCATTGCCACGCACCAGGGCAATGCCCAGGGGCTCCAGCTCCGGCGAGTAGTCGAGCAGACGCCATTGATCGAAATGGATGTCGAACTGTTCGGCGCGTACTTCATTGATCAATACCGCCACTTGATGGGCCGGCAACGCCTCGCTGGGGCGAATCTGCGGTTCGGGAATGCGCAACCCGTAGTCGACGAAAAACTGGCTGCGAAAACGTGCGGCCCAGCGGGCCTTGCTCAACTCTTCCAACCGCGCCGTGGGCACCAGCAACATCAAGGCGACGGTTTCGGTGGCAATGTTGTCAATGTCGTCGAGCAGACCCGATCCGCTCTGCATGGCATCCCCCTGGGCAGAGGTCGGGCGGTTTTCATTTGTACTTTCACCTCGGGAAGCCTTGCGCTGCCGGACGAACACCACCAGTGCCAGGACGGCGGCAATAGGCAGGAAAGTCAGCAACGGAAACCCGGGCAGCAGGCCGACACCCACCGCCAGCAGCGCCGTCACCCCCAGCACGAACGGATGCCCCAGCATCTGCGCGAGCATGTTGCGCCCCAGGTTGGCGTCATCGCCGTTGACACGAGTGACGATGAAACCGGCACCGATGGCGATCAGCAGTGCGGGAATCTGCGCCACCAAACCATCGCCAATGGTCAACAGGGTGTAGGTCGACAAGGCTGTGGACATGTCCATGCCCATTTGCCCGACGCCGATGGCCATGCCGCCAATGAAGTTGACGAAGATAATGATGATGCCGGCGATCGCATCGCCCTTGATGAACTTCATCGCGCCGTCGAACGAGCCATACAACTGGCTTTCGCGCTCCAGCACGCTGCGTTTTTCCCTGGCTTCCTCGGCAGTGATGGCGCCGGCCTTGAGGTCACCGTCGATGCTCATCTGCTTGCCCGGCATGCCGTCCAGCGAGAAGCGCGCCGCGACTTCGGCCACCCGCTCCGAGCCCTTGGTGATCACGATGAACTGGACAATGGTGACGATGGAAAAAATCACGAAGCCCACCACCAGGCTTTCGCCGATCACGAACTCACCGAAGGACGCGATGATCTCCCCCGCATCGGCCTGACTGAGAATCAGCCGGCTGGTGCTGATCGACAGCGCCAGGCGAAACAGCGTGGTCAACAGCAGCAAGGCCGGAAACGTCGAAAAGCTGAGGATGCGTTCGATGTAGAACGAGCCCATGAACACCAGCAGCGAGATGACGATGTTCAGGCCGATGAGAAAATCCACCAGCACTGTCGGCAGGGGAATGATCAGCATGGCGATGATCATCACCATCAGCGTCAGGATCAGCAGCTCCGGGCGCGCGCCGACGTTGCGCAAAAACACATTGAGCATGGCAGGTCAGTTCCGGGAAAAAGTCATGAGCCACCACCGCGGCGTCGCTGCTCAATACATTCGTGGGCATAGGCGATGTCAGCCAGTCGGGTGAACTGCTGTGCCAGACGCACCGGCGCCTCTTCATCGGCAAACAGCGGTGTCGGCAGTTGCAGGCTGAGCCGGCGCACCGTTTGTAGAACGGTCGAGCGTTCACGGTGCGGACTCAACAGCACGCCCTCGCCCAATGCGCCGAGCAGCAGCTGATCTAGCTCATCGGGGTAGGCCAACAGGCCGAACAGGAACACCAGCCAGTCAGGCTCGTGGGGGTTGTGCCGGCAGATGAGAGCATCACCGAGCAGGCGGCCGATGAACAGCTCATCGGCTGAACGCAGGCACTTCAGCTCGTTCACCCTGACCAGCAGTTGGCCGAACTCTGCGCGCGAGCAACTGGGATCCTGGGCACTGATGTCGGTGAGCAACGCCGCTTCGATGAAGGCCAGCACGCTCATGCGTTGGTGTGGACCGTACAGCGCGATCCAGCCCTGGTAGCAACTGAGCGGACCTTGGTCCGACTCGAGAAAATCGCGGTACGTCTCACGCAACAGGCCTGCGTGCACCGCCATGCCTTTACCGAACATCCGGGCTTTCAGGGCGGCGTTGATCCCGGCGTTCATGCGCTTGGGGGAGCCCTGGGCAACCACCGTCTGCAACAGCGTTTCGAGTCGCCGACGAGTGCCTGTCTCGAGTTTCCTGCGGCGCAACAGTTCTCGTAGCACCAATGCCAGGTCGCTGTCATCGGCGAACAGTTTTCGCGCCATTTGCAACAGCCAGGTGACGGATTTATCGGTCAACCGGGCAAGGTTGAGTATCTGTCGCGCCTTGGGCACGGTGTCGTCGTCCAGGACCCTTTCGAAGTTATCGGTCAGGGTGTCGGACTTGAGTTCGAAATGCCGACGACCACGGAACTGCGCCAGTGCCGCGGACATTTCATCGCTGCTGTGTACAAAGCGCTGGACGGTGGCGGTCGTACCGCTGTCGTCGAGATCGATATCGGCATCTGCCTGCGGCTGTGGATGCTCAGCAGCTTTCTCGGTATTAAGCCTCGCCTGGGCGGCTCGCCCTCCGGTGGAAATCGGTGGCAGGATCATTTTATGGCTGCCCGAAAATAGGCACGGCGCACACGCTCATGCTGCTCCGGGCTCAGCAACTGCGTGGCCGGTTCAGTCGTGGCGGGTTGCAGTACGTCGACAATCTCCTTGGGTTGAATCAGGAACACCCGCACCGTATTGGCCGAGCGATTCTGCCGATAGCTGAACAAGCGTCCGACCCACGGAATCGAACCCAGTACCGGGATCCGGCCGACTTGCTCGCTGTTGTCATCGCGGGTGAAACCGCCCACCAACAGACTCTTGCCCTGAGGCACCCGCGCCACCGTGCTGATCCGTGTGCGGCCGACCGTCGGCAATGTGCCAGGCTGCTTGCCCTGATCCGGTTTTTCGACCTCGTTGCCGTCCTCGATATTGAGCGACATCTCGACCTCGTCCGCCTGGGCGAAACGGGGCAGTACACTGACCAGCGTGCCGTAGGTGACGTGCTGCAAATCGACACTGCGCTCGCCCACCAGCGGGGCATAAAACGTGCGGTTGTTGTCGAAGATCGCCGGTACGTTTTCCTGGGTGAGGATGACCGGTCGCGAGACCACGTTGGCCCGGTTGGTGCGCTCCAGCGCCATGACCTGGGTCACGAACGACAGGCCATCGAGGGTGGTCGCCGAGCCGGCATTGAGCGATGCAGCGAATTTCCCCGACCTCAACGCACCTTGCCAGTTGATGCCCAGTTGATTGAGTTCATCCTTGTGCAAATCAATGATCCACAACGACAGTTCCACGTGTCGTTTCGGCGTGTCCAGCGCACTCACCAGGTTCTCGATAAAGCGCACTTGCTCCGGCAACCCCTTGACCAGCAAGGCGTTGGTGTCCGGGTATGCCACTACCCGAATGTTTCCGGCAGCCATGTCTCGCGCAATGATCCGCGGCGCTGCCGGGTCCTGATCCGCAGGGTTGGTTGCCAGGCCTTCCAGGGGAAACGCCGGCATCAATCCCTGTGGACGCGGCGCAGGAACTTGCGCCACCGACGGCTCGAACTCGCGCGTCTCACCGCGCAACAGATCCTCGATCACGGTGGCCAGCCCGGGGATGGTCACCTTGTCATCGCGCAGTTCGTACTTACGGTCGCTGACAAAGGTGTTCCGTACCTGAATGACACCGATCTGCTGCTTGCCCAGCAACAGTTCCGAGCGCTGGTTATCCATCATCCCGGCCGCTTGCACAACCAGATCGACATACATCGGCGGCCCCGACACATGGAAAGTACGCAGACCGTCATGACGCAACGGATAACGGGCATCGTGCAATCCGGAGCGCTCCAGGAACGCCTGCAGCCTGGCCACGGTCAGGGTTTGCAGCGAGACCATGGAGCTTTTGATTTCCGGGGCGTCATACAGATAAATCGCCTGACCGTCGCTGTACCAGATCAAGCCCATTTGCGAGGCGACGCGCTCAAAGGTTCGTTGCGGCACGAGCAGATCGAACGTACCGGAGATCCGCTTGATCGCAGCAGCCTTGCTGACGATCACCGGCTTGCCCAGTGATCCGGACAGCTCGCTGAAAAAGGTGCGTGCGCTCTGTTCACGGGCCTCGAAACTGAAAACATCGGCCTGCGCGGCAAAGGGTGCGAGCAGGAACACGCCACTTAAGCAGATGGGCAAAAGGGATATGGACAACGATCGGCGGTTCATCGACTCACTTGCCTGGAAGGTAGGTAATGTCGGCCAGGCTGCTGGGGGCAAAGCCCACCAGTTCACGGATTTCCTTGGAGAAATGCGAAGAAGAGGCAAAACCGAACTCCAGCGCCACATCCGTCAGGGAGCCGTCCTGCAGACTCATGTTCAGCAGTGCCTGGGCCGTCCGCCAGCCACGCAAGGCAGGCTTGGCTGCCGTGCCCAGCGCCTGTTGGCACAGTCGACGAAAATGCGACACGGAAACGCCATAACGCTGCGCCAGGATGCTCAACTTTTCGCTGTGGGTGCCCTGCTCCAGCAGGAAACGCACAAGTCCGTAACTCTCGGTATGACGCAGCACGCTGGCAAAGGCTTGATAAGCCAAACCACCGGTCATGGCCTGTTCGATATACCAGCGCTCAAGCGCTCTCTCGGACTGAACGGTTTGATGCGCCACCGGCAATGCCGCCCAGGGAGCCTGGTTGAGTCGTTGATCGTTCAGCGCGTTCCCCAGATCGATGAACACTTGCAGTTTCACCAGTGCTGCTTGCGGAATTGGCAAGACCTGCACACTGCCGCGCACCTCAAATACTCCGTTCATCGCAATCAGCCCTTCCCAGCCGACCTGCAGGTGGCAGGCCGATGCGCACCGTTGCGAAACCAGATGTACAGGGGATTCGCTGACGCACAGATGCAGCACCCGCCCGCTGAAACGGGCATCAGGGAAACCTGGTGCGCCTGGTGATTCGATGTGCACGCCAACCTCCTTCACAGCCTGACGATCAGGAGTCGGCAGGATGAAAGAGATGGCGCGTTGAATCCTGATGGAAAGCTGATGAAGCCCGGACTGGCATATGCCTTGCACCATTCAAGGCACCAGCACCCATGCCAACGACGGAATGTGTGCAAAGACAATGGCGTCGTCCCCGGCCTGCTCATGCACGGACCGGTGACGACGTTTTTTTTGCAAGGTGAACGCGCGATGAACGAACCGTCAGCCGGCCCTCTGGCCTGGGTCAATGGCAGCGATGCCCCGGAAAAAACCGAAATCAATCTCGGCTTCATGGCCCTGAGCGACTGCGCCTCGGTGGTTGTCGCCGCCACCCAGGGCTTCGCCCAACCCCACGGCTTGACCCTGAACCTCAAGCGCCAGTCGTCCTGGGCCAACCTTCGAGACAAGCTGGTCAGCGGCGAACTCGATGCAGCCCACAGCCTCTACGGTCTGGTCTACGCCGTTCACTTGGGCATCGGTGGTGTGGCCGCGACCGATATGGCCGTGTTGATGGGCCTGAATCAGAACGGCCAGAGCATCAATCTGTCCCGCGGCTTGCAGGCGCTGGGAGTGACCAGTCCTGAGGCATTGGATCGGCACGTGCACCAAACTCGCTCAAAACTCACCTTCGCCCAGACTTTTCCAACCGGCACCCATGCCATGTGGCTGTATTACTGGCTCGCCAGCCAGGGCATTCACCCGCTGCAGGATGTCGACAGCGTGGTGGTGCCGCCGCCACAAATGGTCGCGCACCTGCAAGCAGGGCGCATCGACGGTTTATGTGTCGGTGAGCCCTGGTCCGCCAGCGCAGTGCAACAGGGTCTTGGTTTCACGATGGCGACCACCCAGACCCTCTGGCCCGATCACCCGGAAAAGGTCCTGGGCTGCACCCGCGCCTTCGTCGAGCAATACCCCAACACTGCCCGCGCGTTGGTGATGGCGATTCTGGAGGCCAGTCGCTTCATCGAAGAAAGCAGCGAAAATCGTCGCAGCACCGCGCAATTGCTCAGTGCAGCGCAATACCTCGATGCACCACTGGAATGCATCGAGCCGCGCCTGCTGGGCGACTATGCCGATGGTCTGGGCAATCGCTGGCAAGACCCGCACGCCCTGCGCTTCCATGGTGAAGGCGAGGTCAATCTGCCGCATCTGTCCGATGGCATGTGGTTCATGACCCAATTCCGTCGCTGGGGTTTGTTGCGCGACGACCCGGATTACCTGGCCGTGGCCCGTCAAGTCCAGCAACTAGACTTATATCGTGAAGCGGCCAGCGCTGTAGGTGTCGCGGCACTGGGTAAGGAGATGCGCAGCAGTCAGTTGATCGACGGCAAAATCTGGGACGGCTCGGACCCGGCCGGCTATGCCCGCAGTTTCAAACTGCACGCCCTGAGCGACAGCTCAACCCTTTTTGCCAGCCGCTGACAGGAGACCACGAACATGCTGCGTATCCTGCTGATCAACGACACTGCCAAAAAAGTCGGACGCCTGAAGGCCGCCCTGACCGAGGCCGGTTTCGAAGTGATCGATGAATCCGGCCTGACCATCGACTTGCCCGAACGCGTCGAAACGGTGCGTCCGGATGTGATCCTGATCGATACCGAGTCACCGGGGCGCGATGTCATGGAACAAGTGGTGCTGGTGACTCGCGACCAGCCCCGACCGATTGTGATGTTCACCGACGAGCACGACCCCGAGGTGATGCGACAGGCGATCAAGTCCGGGGTCAGTGCCTACATCGTCGAAGGCATTCACGCACAACGCCTGCAGCCGATTCTCGATGTGGCCATGGCGCGCTTCGAAAGCGACCAGGCCTTGCGTGCCCAGTTGCATGCCCGCGACCAGCAATTGGCCGAGCGCAAGCGCATCGAACTGGCCAAAGGGCTGCTGATGAAAATGAAGAATTGCAACGAGGAAGAGGCCTACACCCTGATGCGCCGCCAGGCGATGAGCCGACAGCAGAAGCTGATTCAAGTGGCGGAGCAGATCATTGCCATGAGCGAGTTGCTTGGCTGAAGTCCAGTGGTGAATGTTCTATTGCCTTCGCGAGCAAGCCCGCTCCCACAGGTTTTGTGGACACCCACTATCCATGTGGGAGCGGGCTTGCTCGCGAATGGCGGCGACTCGGTCTCTAACTGTTGGCACAAATCTCGCTAAGTAATCACCACAGGTAACCAACGGCGGTTGCCCCACCTACGACAAAGACGTCGCGCACCTCATTTGCCCCTGGCGAATCGGGTCGCGGCGTTTTTTCGTTTTGGCCCCACAGCACGGGGCCGGTGGTGCGGCCGTAACGGCGCCCCACCTGCAAGCTCATGACTCCTTCCGAGACTCTTCACAGCTGAGGTGCGCGATGAATTCAAGCTTCTGGAAATCTGGCCATACACCGACATTGTTCGCAGCCTTCCTCTATTTCGACCTGAGCTTCATGGTCTGGTATCTGCTCGGACCTCTGGCGGTACAGATCGCCGCCGACCTGCACCTGACAACGCAGCAACGCGGCCTGGTGGTGGCCACGCCCATTCTGGCCGGGGCGGTCTTGCGTTTTATCATGGGAATGCTGGCTGATCGCCTGTCGCCCAAAACAGCCGGCCTGATCGGTCAGGTCATTGTAATCTGCGCCCTGTTCGGCGCCTGGAAACTCGGTATCCACAGCTACGAGCAAGCGTTGCTGCTGGGGCTGTTCCTAGGCATGGCCGGCGCGTCTTTCGCCGTCGCCCTGCCCTTGGCATCGCAGTGGTATCCGCCGCAGCATCAAGGCAAGGCCATGGGCATCGCCGGTGCAGGGAACTCGGGTACGGTGTTCGCCGCATTGATCGCCCCGGTGCTGGCGGCGGCGTTTGGCTGGAGCAACGTGTTCGGCTTCGCCCTGATTCCGCTGATCCTGACCCTGATCGTCTTCGCCTGGCTGGCCAAAAACGCCCCCGAGCGGCCAAAAGCCAAATCCATGGCCGACTACTTCAAGGCCCTGGGCGATCGTGACAGCTGGTGGTTCATGTTTTTCTACAGCGTGACGTTCGGCGGCTTCATCGGCCTGGCCAGCGCCCTGCCCGGTTACTTCAACGACCAGTACGGCCTGAGCCCGGTCACTGCCGGCTACTACACCGCTGCCTGCGTGTTCGGTGGCAGCCTGATGCGCCCCTTGGGCGGTGCGCTGGCTGACCGTTTCGGCGGTATTCGGACCTTGCTGGCGATGTACACCGTCGCGGCAATCTGCATTACCGCTGTAGGTTTCAACCTGCCGAACTCCTACGCCGCACTGGCGCTTTTCGTCTGCACCATGCTCGGTTTGGGTGCCGGTAATGGCGCGGTATTCCAGTTGGTGCCGCAGCGTTTTCGTCGGGAAATCGGCGTGATGACCGGCCTGATCGGCATGGCTGGCGGCATCGGTGGTTTTGCCCTCGCGGCCGGCATGGGCGCGATCAAGCAAAGCACCGGCAGCTATCAACTGGCGCTGTGGTTGTTCGCCAGCCTCGGCGTGCTGGCCTGGTTCGGCCTGCACGGCGTGAAACGCCGCTGGAGAACCACCTGGGGTTCGGCCGCCGTGACAGCTGCGCGGGTCTGAGGTCGCGATGAGCCTGCAACTGAGTTTCGCCGAAGCCAGCGCCATCGGTCCCCGCGAGGAAAACCAGGATGCCTTGCGCCTGGTCACGCCGGCTCCTGCGCTGGCGGCGAGCAAAGGCTACCTGTTCGCCATCGCCGACGGTGTCAGCCAGTGCGCCGATGGCGGTCTGGCTGCCCGTTCGACGTTGCAGGCGCTGGCGCTGGATTACTACGCCACGCCGGAAACCTGGAGCGTCGCCCAGGCACTTGACCGTCTGCTGTTGGCACAAAACCGCTGGTTGCAGGCCAACGGCGGCGGACAACCGCTGCTGACCACCCTCAGTGCGCTGGTCCTGCGCGGTCGGCGTTTTACCCTGGCCCATGTCGGTGATTGTCGGGTGTATCGCTGGCACGCCGATCGATTGCAGCGAATCAGCGAGGATCACGTCTGGGACCAGCCGGGCATGCAACATGTGCTGAAACGGGCGCTGGGCCTCGATCAACATCTGGTGCTGGATTTTCTTGACGGTGAGTTGCGCCCCGATGAAAGTTTCGTCCTGCTCAGCGATGGCATCTGGGCCGTCCTGGGCGATACCGCCATTGCGGCGATCCTGCGTGATCAACCGGACTTGAAAAGCGCTGCGCAAACCCTGGTCAATGCCGCACACCTGGCGGGCAGCCAGGACAATGCCAGCGCTTTACTGGTGCGGATTGATGCCCTCGGTGAAGCAAGCATTGGCGATGCGTTGATTCACTTGCAGCAATGGCCACTGCCGCCAGCCTTGAAACCGGGTCAGGCGTTCGAGGGCTGGCAAGTCGAGGGGATCGTCGCCCAGAGCCAGCAATCACTGCTTTATCGCGTTCGCGACAATCAGCAACAACCCTGGCTGCTGAAAACGCTGCCGGGGCGCCTGCACGACGATCACCAGGCCGGGCAAGCACTGCTGTCGGAAGAGTGGTTTCTCAAACGCGTGGCCGGTCGACATTTTCCTGAAGTCCATGCCGCCAGTCAGCGTCAGCATTTGTACTACGTGATGCGTGAATATTCGGGCGCTACCCTGGCGCAACGGTATGAGCAAAGCGGACCGTTGCCGCTGCCCCAGTGGCAAGACATCGCCGAACGCTTGTTGCGAGCGGTCGGCCTGTTGCATCGACGGCAGATTCTGCATCGCGATATCAAACCGGAAAACCTGTTACTGGGGCACGATGGTGAGCTGCGCCTGCTGGATTTCGGCCTCGCCTACTGCCCCGGTCTCTCGCAAGATCTACCCTGGGCCCTGCCGGGTACACCCAGTTACATCGCGCCAGAAGCCTTTCGCGGCGAAATGCCGACGCCACAGCAGGACTTGTACGCCGTCGGTGTGACCTTGTATTTCCTGCTCACCGGGCACTATCCCTATGGCGAAATCGAAGCGTTCCAGCGCCCCAGGTTTGGCATCCCGGTCAACGCCAGCCGCTACCGGCCCGACTTGCCGGACTGGATCGCCCATAACCTGGAGCGCGCCGTGGCGGTGGCCCCCGATCAACGCTTCGAAACGGCGGAAGAATGGCTGCTGCTGATCGAACAGGGCGAACGCCGCAGTTTGAATGTGCGCCCCAAGCCGTTGCTGGAACGCGAGCCACTGAAAGTCTGGCGGACATTGGCGCTGGTATCGCTGTTGCTCAATCTGGTGCTGCTGGTGGTTGCGCTCCATTAGCGGGCAGCGCGCTTTGAATCGGTGCATTCCCTCACGATTCTGTCCCTATGAAGAGGATGAACGCCAATAAACACGGGACCTGAGCGACTTGGCACAACCGCTGCATTACCTCTTTCAACAGACATAAAGCGCAGGCTTCAACGACGAAGGCTGCACTTCCCGAGAGAACGGGACCAGGACAAAGGTGTCCTCGCCAGGTAACTGGCGGGACGCCTTTTTTTGTTTGCGCAAAATTTGTCGAGCATGGCCTGAACCCTGATGAGGCAGGCCTGAGCTCCCCGGAGAACCTGATGAAAAAACTAAAACTGGTGATGATCGGCAACGGCATGGCCGGGGTCCGGACCCTGGAAGAACTGCTCAAACTGAGCACAGAGCTGTACGACATCACGGTCTTCGGCGCCGAACCGCACACCAACTACAACCGCATCCTGCTGTCGCCGGTGCTGGCGGGCGAACAGACCTTCGAAGAGATCGTGCTCAACGACCTGAGCTGGTACCTGGACAACAACATCAAACTGCTGCTCAACCGCAAAGTGGTGGAGATCGACCGGGTCAGGCGCCGGGTCATTGCCGAAGACGGCAGCGAAGCCGAATACGATCGCCTGCTGATCGCCACCGGCTCGACACCTTTCATCCTGCCCATTCCCGGCAACACCCTTGAGGGCGTGATCGGCTACCGCGACATCGCCGACACCCAGGCCATGATCGACACCGCGAAAACCCACCGGCACGCCGTGGTGATCGGTGGCGGTCTGCTCGGCCTGGAGGCCGCCAACGGCCTGATGCTGCGGGGCATGCACGTCACCGTGGTACACATCGGCGAGTGGTTGATGGAGCGGCAACTGGACAAGACCAGCGGCCAATTACTGCAAACCGCCCTGGAGGCTCGTGGCCTGCACTTTCGCCTGTGCGAACAGACCCAGGCCTTGCACGACGCGGGCAACGGCCGGGTCGGTTCGGTGCAATTCAAGAACGGCGACATCATCCCCGCGGATCTGGTAGTGATGGCCGCCGGCATTCGCCCCAATACCGAACTGGCGGAGAAATCCGGCATTCCGTGCAACCGCGGGATTCTGGTCAACGACACCCTGCAAACCTACGACCCGCGGATCTATGCCATCGGTGAGTGCGCCAGTCATCGCGGCATCGCCTATGGTTTGGTGGCGCCACTGTTCGAACAGGCCAAGGTCTGCGCCAACCACCTCGCGCAACTCGGTTTTGCCACCTACAAGGGCTCGGTGACCTCAACCAAACTGAAGGTCACCGGCATCGACCTGTTTTCCGCCGGCGACTTCATGGGTGGTGAAGGCACCGAGACCATTACCCTCTCGGACCCGATCGGCGGGGTCTACAAAAAACTGGTGATCAAGGATGACGTGCTGGTCGGCGCCTGCCTGTACGGCGACACGGCAGATGGCGGCTGGTATTTCCGGCAGATCCGTGAAAACCATGCCATCAGTGAGATCCGCGATCACTTGATGTTCGGTGAAAATGCACTCGGCGACGTAGGACACCAGGGCCAGGACAAAGCCATGAGCATGGCCGACAGTGCCGAGGTCTGCGGCTGCAACGGCGTGTGCAAAGGCACCATCGTCAAGGCGATCCAGGAGCACGGGCTGTTCAGTGTCGACGAAGTCAAGAAACACACCAAGGCGGCCAGCTCCTGCGGTTCATGCGCGGGTTTGGTGGAGCAGATCCTGATCAACACCGTGGGCGGCGCCGCCGACGTCAAGCCGAAAAGCGAAAAGGCCATCTGCGGCTGCAGCGATCTCAACCACGGACAGATCCGCCAGGCCATTCGCGAGCAGCACCTGCTGACCATCGCCGGCACCATGAGCTACCTGAACTGGCGCACACCCAATGGTTGCGCCACTTGCCGGCCGGCACTCAATTACTACCTGATTTCCACCTGGCCGGGGGAAGCCAGGGACGATCCGCAATCGCGCCTGATCAACGAAAGAGCTCACGCCAACATCCAGAAAGACGGCACTTACTCTGTCGTCCCGCGGATGTGGGGCGGTGTGACCAATCCTTCGGAACTGCGGCGCATTGCCGACGTTGCCGACAAGTACAACGTGCCGATGGTCAAGGTCACCGGTGGCCAGCGCATCGACTTGCTGGGCATCCGCAAGCAAGACCTGCCAGGGGTATGGAAAGACCTGGACATGCCGTCCGGCCACGCCTACGGCAAATCCATCCGCACGGTGAAAACCTGCGTCGGCAGTGAGTTCTGCCGCTTTGGCACCCAGAACTCCACACAGTTGGGTATCGAGCTGGAACATGACCTGTTCAACATGTGGTCACCGCACAAGGTGAAACTGGCTGTCTCCGGTTGCCCGCGCAACTGCTCGGAAGCCGGCATCAAGGATGTAGGAATCATCGGCGTGGACTCCGGCTGGGAGATGTACATCGGCGGCAACGGCGGGATCAAGACCGAAGTCGCGGAATTCTTCGTCAAACTGAAAACCGCCGAGGAAGTCCGCGAATACAACGGTGCATTCCTGCAGCTCTATCGCGAAGAAGCCTTTTATCTCGAACGCACCGTGCACTACCTGCAGCGGGTCGGCATGGACCATATCAAGAAAGCCGTGCTTGAGGACCCGGAGCGTCGCAAGGCGCTCAACGATCGCCTGCAATTCTCGCTGTCGTTCGAACAGGACCCGTGGAAGGAACGCCTGGAACAGCCACAGCTGAAAAAAGAATTCGACGTCATCCCCGTGAAAAACCTGGAGGTGCTGGCATGAACTGGCTGGATATCTGCGCACTGGATGAAATCAATGCCCTGGGCTCGCGGATCGTCGCCGGCCCAAAGGGAGACATCGCGATTTTTCGTACCAGCGACGACGAAGTGTTCGCCCTCGATGACCGCTGCCCGCACAAGGGCGGCCCGCTGTCCCAAGGCCTGATCTACGGCAAACGAGTGGCCTGCCCGCTGCACAACTGGCAAATCGATCTGCAAAGCGGCGAAGCCCTGGCCCCGGACGTCGGCTGCGCCCACCACCACCCGGCACGGGTCGAAAATGGCCGAGTGATGCTGGCCTTGCGGGACGCAGGCTGATGGACCGCCAGATCACCGCGTCCACCTGCTGTTACTGCGGGGTCGGCTGCGGGGTGCTGATCGAGCACGACGGCGAGCGCATCCTCGGCGTCAGCGGCGATCCGGCACACCCGGCCAATTTCGGCAAACTGTGCAGCAAGGGCTCGACCCTGCACCTGACCGGGGACGTGACGGCGCGGGCGCTGTACCCCGAACTGCGCCTGGGCAAAGGCCTTGCCCGCCACCGCACCGACTGGGATACCGCCCTCGATCACGCCGCCAGCGTTTTTGCCGCGACCATAACCGAACATGGCCCGGACAGCGTGGCGTTCTACATTTCCGGGCAACTGTTGACCGAGGACTACTACACCTTCAACAAGCTGGCGCGTGCCCTGGTGGGTACCAACAACATCGACAGCAATTCGCGGCTGTGCATGTCCTCGGCGGTGGTCGGCTACAAACGCAGCCTGGGTGCCGACGCCCCGCCCTGCAGCTACGAAGACCTGGAGTTGAGCGATTGCGTGATGATCGTCGGCAGCAACATGGCCTACGCCCATCCGGTGCTGTTTCGTCGGCTGGAAGAAGCCAAATCCCGCCGGCCGCAGATGAAAGTCATCGTCATTGACCCACGTCGTACAGATACCTGCGATCTGGCTGACCTGCACCTGGCGATCTTGCCTGGCACCGATGTCGCCCTGTTCCATGGGATTTTGCATCTGCTGCTGTGGGAAGACTGGATTGATCGTGACTTCATCAGGGACCACACCGAAGGTCTGGCTGAGCTGAAAAGCCTGGTGCGTGACTACACGCCGCAAATGGTTTCGCAGCTCTGCGGAATCAGCGTCGAGCAATTGCAGCAATGTGCCGAGTGGGTCGGTACATCACCAAGCTTTCTGTCGCTGTGGTGCATGGGGCTTAATCAGTCCACCGCAGGCAGCGCGAAAAACAGTGCACTGATCAATCTGCACCTGGCCACCGGGCAAATTGGCCGCCCGGGTGCCGGCCCTTTCTCGTTGACCGGTCAGCCGAATGCCATGGGCGGGCGGGAAACCGGTAGCCTGTCTAACCTGCTGCCGGGCCATCGTGACGCCGCCAACGCTGAGCACCGTGCCGACGTGGCCGCTTACTGGGGCGTTGATCAACTGCCTGAAAACCCGGGGCTGACTGCCATCGAGTTGTTTGAGCAGGTGGCCAGCGGCAAGATCAAAGCCTTGTGGATCGCCTGCACCAACCCCGCGCAGTCTCTTCCCGATCAGACTGCCGTGCGCGCGGCACTGGAAGCCTGTCCGTTCGTGGTCTTGCAGGAGGCCTTTCGCACCACTGAAACCGCCAGGTTTGCCGACCTGTTGTTGCCCGCCGCCAGCTGGGGCGAAAAGGACGGCATGGTGACCAACTCCGAACGGCGTATTTCCCATGTCCGCCGCGCGATCGTCGCACCGGGTGAAGCACGTCCGGACTGGGCGATCACGGTGGATTTCGCACAGCGTCTGGAGAAACATCTGCGTCCGGAAGCGACCAGCCTGTTTGCCTTTGAAACCCCGGCGCAGGTCTTCGACGAATACAAACAGCTGACGCGTGGTCGGGATCTGGACTTGTCCGGGATCAGCCACGGGTTGCTCGACAAAATCGGCCCGCAACAATGGCCCTTTCCTACGGGGTCCAGCGCAGGCACCGCCCGCCTCTATCTCGACGGCATTTTCCCGACTTCCAGCGGACGCGCACAGTTCGTGGCCGATCCGTATCGTGCCGCCAAAGAGCAACGCGATGCACGCTTCCCGCTGACCCTGATCACCGGCCGCCTGCGTGATCAATGGCACGGCATGAGCCGCACCGGCACCGCCGCGCAGTTGTTCGGTCATGTCAGTGAAGCCGTGTTGAGCCTGCACCCGGATGAGCTGCGCCGGCATCGCCTGCAAACAGGCGATTTGATCAGCCTGAAAAGCCGCCGCGGCGCGGTGATCATGCCGGTCGCCAGTGACGACAGTGTGCGTCCGGGCCAAGCCTTCTTGCCGATGCATTTTGGTGACCGTTTTCTCAAGGGGGGCGTGAACAGCCTCACCCTGCCCGCCTTCGACCCTTTGTCGAAACAACCGGAGCTCAAACACAGCGGCGTGCGCCTGGAACCGGTGCAATTGCCTTGGCACCTTTTCGCGCTGATAGAGGGCGATGTCCAACAACATTTTGAGACTCTACGCCCTCTCTGCGAGGCGTTTTCCTACGTCAGCCTCAGCCTGACCGGTCGCGAGCGCCCTGCACTGCTGATACGCGCTGCCAGCGCCATGGCGCCAGATCCGCAACTGCTGCGCGATATCGATCAATGCCTGGGGCTAAACGATGGACCGGTCCTGGCCTACGACGATCCACGACGCTCCATCGGTAAACGCGTGCGGATCGAGAACGGCCGGATCACCGCGATCCGCTTGGCGGGTGAAACCCTCGCCCGGCACTGGCTGCAAAACCTCTGGCTTGAAGGTCGCGCCGATGAACAGCTACGGCGCTGGCTGCTGGCGCCACTGAGTGCCCCACCGGGCCAGGTCGACGCTGAAGAGATCGGCAACAAAACCCTGTGCAACTGCAAAAACGTCAGCCAGAACGCGGTCTGCGCCGGCATCCGCCGCGGCCTGGACTTGCAGGGCTTGAAACAAGAATTGGGTTGCGGCACGCAATGCGGCTCCTGCGTCCCGGAAATCAAGCGTTTGCTGGCCGCCACAGCGCAGCCGCAAGCCGCCATCTCGTGAGGAAAACACTATGAGTGCAAAAGTCTGGCTGGTGGGTGCAGGTCCCGGCGATCCCGAGTTACTGACCCTCAAAGCTGTTCGGGCGTTGAGGGAAGCGGATGTGGTGCTGATCGACGATCTGGTCAACGACGCGGTGCTGGAACATTGCCCCGATGCACGGATTATTCCGGTGGGTAAGCGCGGTGGCTGTCGTTCAACGCCGCAAGCCTTTATCCATCGCCTGATGCTGCGTTATGCCCGCCAGGGAAAATGCGTGGTGAGACTCAAGGGGGGCGACCCGTGCATCTTCGGGCGTGGCGGTGAAGAAGCGCAGTGGCTACGCGAGCGTGGCATCGAGACCGAATTGGTCAACGGCATCACTGCCGGGCTGGCAGGCGCGACGCAATGCGATATTCCATTGACCTTGCGCGGCGTGGCACGCGGGGTGACGCTGGTGACCGCCCACACTCAGGATGACTGCAGCCTGAACTGGCAAGCGCTGGCCCAAGGTGGCACGACACTGGTGATCTACATGGGGGTGGCAAAGCTCAGCGAAATCCGTGAGCAATTGCTGGCGGGGGCAATGGCCGCAGACACGCCGGTTGCGATGATTGAAAACGCGTCGTTGCCGCATCAACGGGAATGTCGAAGCAGCCTGATGGCAATGGAGGAAGATGCCTGTGCCTTCGAGTTGAAAAGCCCGGCAATCCTGGTGATCGGCGCAGTCGCAGCTAACGCCATCCCCTCCTGTGGGAGCGAGCCTGCTCGCGAAGAGGCTCCATTCGTCGACATCAATGCTGGACTTCAACGCGCCTGACGCGTCCTTCCTCACCAAATCGCAGGCAAAGAAAAGCCCGGCCTGAGCCGGGCTTTTCTCAGAGCTGCGCGCTAATTACTTAGCGTGAGCTTCAACCTGCGCTTCTACGCGACGGTTAACAGCGCGACCAGCTTCAGTTTTGTTGTCAGCAACAGGGCGGGATTCGCCGTAGCCAACGGACTGAACGCGGGACGACTCAACACCGTACTGGTTGGTCAGAACTTGCTTAACGGCGTTTGCACGACGCTCGGACAGTTTCTGGTTGTAAGCGTCAGGACCGACGTTGTCAGTGTGACCTTCAACAGTAGTGGTGGTCGATGGGTACTGCTTCATGAAGTCAGCCAGGTTCTTGATGTCGCCGTAGCTGTTTGGCTTGACTACCGACTTGTCGAAGTCGAACTTCACGTCCAGCTCTACACGAACGACTTCAGCAACAGCCGGGCAGCCATCAGCGTCAACAGTTACGTTGGCCGGGGTGTCCGGGCACTTGTCGACATTGTCGCAAACGCCATCGTTGTCGCTGTCGGAGCAGACTTCTGGTGCTGGAACCGGAGCAGCAGCAGGCTTGTTGCCGCCACCGAAGTTCACACCCAGACCTACGGACGGGATGTAGTCCCAACGGCCGTTGTCCAGTTTGTAGTCAGCTTCTACGCCAGCACGAGCGTAGACGTTTTCGAGGAAGTAGTACTTCAGGCCAGCGCCAGCAGTCAGGAAAGTCGACTGGTCACGACCGGTGTGGCCGTCAGCGGCTACGTTGGTCATGCTGCCGTGCTTGACACCACCTTGAACGTA
Source organism: Pseudomonas sp. WT-JTC (assembly GCF_056711565.1). Lineage (NCBI taxonomy): Bacteria > Pseudomonadati > Pseudomonadota > Gammaproteobacteria > Pseudomonadales > Pseudomonadaceae > Pseudomonas > Pseudomonas sp. WT-JTC. Next base: position 1,934,756 of record NZ_CM160042.1, on the reverse strand, counting down.
AGGACGCAGAGCGTCGCCAGCGTTGTTGAAGTGGTACTGAGCGTTCAGACCGAACTGGTCGCCTTCGATTTTCTGATTACCAGTACCGTTGTTCGAACGGGTGTGGTCGTCATTGTTGTAGGTCAAGTTCAACGATACGTCGTCGGTCAAGAAGTAACCGATGGAGGCGCCAGGAGTGTAGCCGTCTTCAACGTTGTTAACGCTGTCGTTGTACTTCTTCCCGTAGTTGAGCTCGCCTTCAACTGCGCCTTGGCCTTGTGCCAGTGCGCCGAACGAAGTAGCGGCAATAAGAGTACCAATGGCCAAGCCCAAGGTGTTTTTCAGTTTCATCCGTTAAATCCCCATCTGGTGATTGTGAAGCAGTCCCGCAAACCGGGGGACAACTCGGCGGCAAGTCTAACAGAACTTGCCTACACGTAAGAGATATTTGCGCTGAACTAAGTTTCAGCAATGCCTGCAAATTTCTCACGCAATTTATCCAGAGCGCGTTTGTACCGCATTTTTGTTGCACTCAAACCCATATGCATGATGTCTGCGATCTCCTGAAACTCCAGCTCTGCGACAAAACGTAGCACCAGAATTTCGCGGTCAATCGGATTCACATACACCAGCCAGCGATCAAGTCCACCCTTTTCCTCAGGTTTCGGCGCCTTTTCTTCGGACGCTTCCTCGAGGGGGTCAAGACTCAATGCGTCCATCAAGCGACGCTTTCGCCGTTCCTTCCGATACTGTGTGATGCACTCGTTGTACGTGATGCTATATAGCCACGTCTTGAACTTCGATTTACCTTCGAAGTTCTTCAGGCCATACAGCACCTTCAACATGACCTCCTGACAGACATCGTCTGCATCACGATCGTTCCCGAGATATCGCGCACACACATTAAATAATGTTCGCTGGTAACGCCGCATCAGTTCTTCATAGGCGCGTGTTACGTGAAACAGCTCGGTATGCGAGCGCGCGACCAACTCCTCATCAGAGAGCTCGCGGGGGTCGTAGCGCATGGATAACGATTGGGCTTTATTCAAAACAAGTCGGGCCGACAGTCAGGTCAATGTCCGCCGCAGCCAGCATCAGCGGGCATTTTGCGGCGGCATACATTAGCAGGGTTTGCCGGGTTAGCGGCTACTCACATGCTGCTCAAGGAGGATCCGATTGGAAAGAGAGACTAGCTCACCCTCATCGGTCAGCAATGTGGTTTTAACCGTGCCGATCTCTTCGATCTGGCCTTCGACCTCGCCAACACGCACTTGTTGCCCAACCTGGTACAGCTCACGCACGTAGATACCCGCAAGGATCTGGCCGGCAATTTCCCGGCTTCCCAAGCCCATGGCCAGCGCTACCGCCAGACCAACGGTTATCAAAACGATCACGATCACATGGTTCAGCAGGTCGGTCTTGACCTCCAACTGGCTGATCGCAACCGAAATACTGATGATGATCACCAGGCCCTGGGCAATTCGTCCAAGCCCTGCAGCATAGTCCAGGCCTACGCCTTCTGCCGCTCCACGCACCAGCCCGTTGGCCAGTTGCGCCAGTAAAACGCCTACCAGCAACACCAGCGCCGCGCCGAAAACCTTCGGTACATACAACGCAAGCATATCCAGCGTAGCTGAAACTCGTTCAAGCCCAAGAGATTCTGCGGCAGAAACCAGAAAAATCAGCAGGACGAACCAATAGACGATCTTGCCGATCAGGGTCGAAATGGGAACCTGCAATCCGGCGCGGGACAGCAGCTTGGTCAGACCGGTGCCACCCATCAAGCGATCAAGGCCCAATTTGGCGAGCAATTTGGAAAGCAGGGTGTCCAGCAGCTTGGCCACGACGAAACCCAACAGCAGCACGACCAGTGCGCCGAACAGGTTCGGAATGAAGTTCGCAACCTTGGTCCACAACGCAGTCATTGCAGTGACGAGGCTCTGGGTCCAGAGATCAAGTTCCATATTCAATCAGCCTTATCAGCAGTGCGAGCGGTAGGTTTGCGAAGACGGGACACTGGCGCGACATGGGCCGAGCCGTTGTTCAGGGCGATCATCAGGGCGGGCAGCCAGCGGCCAAGCAGGCTGAACAGATCGCCTGCGCCGACCTGGCGGTTGGCGGTTTTGAGTACTCGCCCAAGGCACGCATCGTCGTCCCGGGTGGACGGTGAGGCGTTGAGCATGTCGCGCAAAGACTGTTCAAACGGATCGTGCATACGCACCTCTCGTGATGTCTGTGGAAGACGCGGTGAGTTTTGATCGGGTCACATGGTTTCCCTCAGACCCAGCGCAAACGTCGGAACAACCACCACTGCCCCAGCGCCACCGAGACCATCATCAGGCAGGCGATCAGAAAGCCATAAGGGCTGGCAGAGAATGGAATTCCACCGACGTTGATCCCCAGAAGCCCGGTCAGAAAACTCATCGGCAAAAAGATCCCGGTGATGACGCCAAAGCGATACATCGTGCGATTCATGCGCACGCTCAACCGACGGTCTTCCGCTTCCAGAACCAGCCCCACCCGCTCCCGGGTCAATTCCAGCTCTTCGAGGTAGCGGGTCAGGCTGTTGTTCAATTCGTTCCAGTAATCACCATCGTCCTCGACGAACCAGGGCAACTTGATCCGGGTCAACTGCCCGAAAATATCCCGCTGCGGAGCAAGAAAACGCTTCAACGCGGCGGCCCTGCGACGGATCTGCAATACTGCACCGTGTTCCGGCGCATACCGTTCGTCGGCATCCAGCTTTTCTTCTTCCTCATCGACCACTTCCGAGAGGTCGCTGACCAGATCCTGCACCTTGTTGGTGAGGTACTGCGCCATGTACAGGATGAGTTCGGAGGCTGTTTTCGGCCCTTTGCCGTCGGCCAATTGCACCAGCAACTCTTCAGTGGCGCGCAATGGACGCAAACGCAGGGAAATGACCCGCTGGGCAGAACCGAAGATCCGCACCGACACCATGTCTTCCGGCTCGGCACCGGGGTTCAGATTGACCCCGCGCAAAAATAGCAGCAGTTCGCTGTCGGAAAGCTGTAAAAGTCGCGGACGGGTGTTTTCTTCGAGCAACAGGTCACAGCTGAATTCGCTCAGACCACTGGATTTGCGTAACCAGGTCCGGGTTTGCGGATGACTGCGATCCCAGTGCAGCCACAGGCTTTCATGCGCCTGCAGCTGCAAGTCATCAAGTTCAGTCCGGGCAATCGAACGCGCGCCGCCTCTACCGTCCAGCACCAGGGCATGCACCAGCCCCCATTGCGCGTTTTCTTCCTCGAACATCCGCACTCCTCTGATCTGCAGCCGTTTTTATTCAGGCATTTTCAGCGGGCTGGGCGAGATGATCACGCCGTTGTTGTCCGCATAGATGTAATGGCCCGGATGGAAGGTCACGCCAGCGAAGGTCACGGCAACGTTGAGATCACCGATCCCGCGCTTGTCGGTTTTCATCGGGTGGCTGGCCAGCGCCTGGACCCCCAGGTCGGTTTGCGCAATGACGTCGACGTCACGGATGCAACCGTAGATCACCAGGCCTTCCCAGCCATTATTGGCCGCTTTCTCGGCGAGCATGTCGCCCAGCAGCGCGCGGCGCAGGGAGCCCCCGCCATCGACCACCAGAACCTTGCCATTGCCCTTGAGCTCGACCTGCTCCTTGACCAGCGAGTTGTCTTCGAAACACTTGATGGTCACGATTTCGCCACCGAAAGAATCACGGCCGCCGAAATTGCTGAACATCGGTTCCAGCACCTGCACCAGTTCCGGATAGGCATCGCACAGGTCAGGCGTGAGGTAATGGATCATCGAGAAACTCCTGTAAAGAGGAAGACAGCACGAACATCAGTGATGGCTCAGTCACGGAAAGTGACCAGAACAGCTCAATGCGTCATATCTTAGCCGCAAGCCGACCAGAGCGAAATGCCCTTGTTAGAGCATCAGGTTCAAACCGCCGCGGCCAAATCCCCTTGCTCTCCCAACAACGGCGTCTGCTGATCCGCCAGCCAGCGAACCACCAAAGGCCAGACTTCAGCCTGGGCAGGTTTGCTGACAAGCATTTCAACATGGCCGAAATTATCGACAAAACCCTGGTCACGACCCAGATTGATAAATTGCTTGTGCTCGGAACCGAACTGCTCGAACAGTTTGCGACAAGCCCACGCGGGATCCTGATGATCACCCGCTGCGCTCACGGCAAGCACCGGTAACTTGACCTCGGCCAAACCGTCCCACCAGTTTTTATCGGCATCGCCGAAGCGCCCGAACAGACCGTACCAACGCATGCTTTCCAGGGCCAGGCCGATAGGCTCGTCCTCCGGACCGCGCTTGAGCCTTGATCCGGACAACTGGGCAAAACGTTTGAGAATGAAGCGACCGCTCCACTCCACCGGCGGAATCTTCAATGGCCAGTAGGTGCGACTGACCTGGGCGCCAAAAAACGCCGCCGAAGCCACGACTGGCTCACCGATGTACTCGCCGCCCAGCGCCGCTGCCAGTGTAATGCCGCCCAGCGAGTGACCGATCCAGTGCGGGACCTGCCCGCTCTGTTCGCGCACGAACGCGCCAATGGCCGGCAAGTCATAGCGAGCGTAGTCAGCGACACGGTTCTTGCGATAGTCGTGGTTGCGCTGGGACAGGCCGTGACCGCGCATTTCCGGAATCCAGACGTCGAACCCCAACCGGGCCAGATAAGCGCCCAACCCCAGGCCCTTGGGAGAAAACCAGAACCGGCGATTGGAAAAACTGCCGTGCAGCAGGATCACCGGCACACCGCGGGAAGACGGCTCATCGGCCAAGCCGAGACGCGTCACAGCCAGCTCGACGGTGAAGTCAGGGCTGTTGCCGGGCTTCAAACGATACACATCTTCGCTCAGATCACCGCGCCGTTCGGCGCTGATCAGGGCGACAGGAAATAGGTTGCTGCTGCTTTGCATAATCTCTTGCACAAAAAAGGGCGGCATCCTACAGGAGCCCGCCCTACTTGAATCTCAAAAAGACCGCTCCCTGTAGGAGCGAGCCCTGCTCGCGAAGAACCTCAGGACACCACGTTTATCCAGGATAAACGCGTTATCGTTGAAGTCCATCGCGAGCAAGCTCGCTCCTACAGAGAGAGCGGCCCGTTTTCACACGATCAAGCCGAAGCCTGACCCTCAGCCAGGAAGAACCAGGTTTCCAGCACGGAGTCCGGGTTCAACGACACGCTTTCGATGCCCTGTTCCATCAGCCACTTGGCCAGGTCCGGGTGGTCCGAAGGGCCCTGACCGCAGATGCCGATGTATTTGCCGGCCTTGTTGCACGCGGCAATGGCATTGGCCAGCAGCTTCTTGACCGCCGGATTTCGCTCATCGAACAGGTGCGCAATGATCCCGGAGTCACGGTCCAGGCCCAGGGTCAACTGGGTCAGGTCGTTGGAGCCGATGGAGAAACCGTCGAAGAATTCAAGGAATTCTTCCGCCAGGATGGCGTTGGACGGCAGTTCGCACATCATGATCACGCGCAGACCGTTCTGGCCACGGGCCAGACCGTTTTCCGCCAGCAGATCGACCACCTGGCTCGCTTCGCCCAGGGTACGGACGAACGGCACCATGATTTCGACGTTGGTCAGGCCCATCTCGTTGCGCACACGCTTCAGAGCGCGGCACTCGAGCTCGAAGCAGTCGCGGAACGATTCGCTGATGTAACGCGACGCACCGCGGAAGCCCAGCATCGGGTTCTCTTCTTCCGGCTCGTACAGCTTGCCGCCGATCAGGTTGGCGTATTCGTTGGACTTGAAGTCCGACAGGCGCACGATGACTTTCTTCGGCCAGAACGCAGCCGCCAGGGTGCTGATGCCTTCGACCAGTTTCTCGACGTAGAAGCCTACCGGATCGTTGTAGCCGGCGATGCGCTTGTCGACGCTTTCCTTGATGTCCAGCGGCAGGCCGTCGTAGTTCAGCAGTGCCTTGGGGTGCACGCCGATCATGCGGTTGATGATGAACTCCAGGCGAGCCAGGCCCACACCGGCGTTCGGCAGCTGTGCGAAGTCGAAGGCGCGGTCGGGGTTGCCGACGTTCATCATGATCTTGAACGGCAGCTCAGGCATGGCGTCAACGGAGTTCTTCTTGATGTCGAAGCCCAGTTCGCCTTCGAAGATGAAACCGGTGTCGCCTTCAGCGCAGGAAACGGTCACGCCCTGGCCGTCTTTCAACAGCTGGGTGGCGTTGCCACAACCGACTACGGCCGGGATACCCAGCTCACGGGCGATGATCGCCGCGTGGCAGGTACGGCCGCCACGGTTGGTGACGATGGCGCTGGCACGCTTCATGACCGGCTCCCAGTCCGGGTCGGTCATGTCGGACACCAGTACGTCGCCTGGCTGGACCTTGTCCATCTCGGACACGTCCTTGATGATGCGCACCTTGCCGGCGCCGATGCGCTGGCCGATGGCGCGACCTTCCACCAGCACGGTGCCGGTTTCTTTCAACAGGTAACGTTCCATGACGTTGGCCTGGGTGCGGCTTTTCACGGTTTCCGGACGGGCCTGCACGATGTACAGCTTGCCGTCGTCACCGTCCTTGGCCCATTCGATGTCCATCGGGCACTGGTAGTGCTTCTCGATGATCATCGCCTGCTTGGCCAGCTCGCTGACTTCGGCGTCGGTCAGGCAGAAACGTGCGCGCTCGGCCTTGTCCACGTCGACGGTCTTGACCGAACGACCGGCCTTGGCCTCGTCGCCGTAGATCATCTTGATGGCCTTGCTGCCCAGGTTGCGGCGCAGGATCGCCGGGCGACCGGCGGCCAGTGTGCCTTTGTGGACGTAGAATTCATCCGGGTTCACCGCGCCTTGCACGACGGTTTCACCCAGGCCGTAGGCGCCGGTGATGAACACCACGTCACGGAAACCCGATTCGGTATCGAGGGTGAACATCACGCCGGCGGTGCCGGTTTCGGAGCGGACCATGCGCTGTACGCCGGCCGACAGGGCTACCAACTTGTGGTCGAAGCCCTGGTGCACGCGATAGGAAATCGCGCGATCGTTGAAAAGGGAGGCAAATACTTCCTTGGCGGCGCGAATGACGTTTTCGACACCACGGATGTTCAGGAAGGTTTCCTGCTGACCGGCGAAGGATGCGTCCGGCAGGTCTTCGGCGGTAGCGGAAGAACGCACGGCCACGGCCACGTCAGGATTGCCGGCGGACAGCGCTGCGAACGCGGTGCGGATTTCGGTATTCAGCTTTTCAGGGAACTCGGCTTCCATGATCCATTGACGGATCTGGGCACCGGTCTTGGCCAGGGCATTCACGTCGTCGACATCCAGTGCATCGAGGGCATCGTGAATCTGCTGATTCAAGCCGCTCAGTTCCAGGAAATCACGATAAGCCTGAGCGGTCGTGGCAAAGCCACCGGGCACCGATACACCGGCACCTGCCAGGTTGCTGATCATCTCGCCCAGGGATGCGTTCTTGCCCCCCACATGCTCAACATCGTGTTTGCCGAGCTTATCGAGGGAAACTACGTACTCTACCAAGGTGATCTCTCCACTAACTGTGTTGGAAAAGCTCAGAAACCGGCTGCTCTATGGAGCGTTTGCCAGCTATATGGCCTGGACCTGGAAAATAAGTGAGAATGCGGGCCATTGGCGGCCGGCAAATCGCGCCTATCATATCCAAGATTCGTCACTAGCTTAAGGCCCAAGGTGCAAATGAAACGATCTGCTTTCTTTATCTCCGATGGTACCGGCATTACCGCCGAAACCCTGGGTCAAAGCCTTCTGGCGCAGTTCGAAAACATTACCTTCAGCAAAGTCACGCGGCCGTATATCGACAACGTGGACAAAGCGCGGGCCATGGTACAACAAATCAACAAGGCCGCCGAAACCGACGGCTTCCGTCCGATCATCTTCGACACAATTGTCAATCAGGACATTCGTGAGATTCTCGCAACCTCGAATGGTTTCATGATCGACATCTTCTCGACGTTCCTGGCACCGCTTGAACAGGAACTGACCGAGCATTCTTCCTATACCGTGGGCAAGTCCCACTCCATCGGCGCCAACACCAATTACATGGAGCGTATCGAGGCCGTAAACTTCGCCCTCGACAACGACGACGGCGCACGCACGCACTATTACGACAAGGCCGACCTGATACTAGTGGGCGTGTCGCGATGTGGTAAGACGCCGACGTGCCTGTATATGGCGATGCAATTCGGTATTCGCGCAGCCAACTACCCGCTGACCGAAGACGACATGGAACGCCTGCAACTGCCGTCCGCCCTGCGCGCCCACCAGCACAAGCTGTTCGGCCTGACCATCGACCCGGACCGCCTCACCGCGATTCGCAACGAACGCAAACCCAACAGCCGCTATTCGAGCTACGCCCAGTGCGAGTTCGAGGTGCGCGAGGTCGAGAACCTGTTCCGCCGCGAAAACATCCCGAACATCAACTCCACGCATTTTTCCGTGGAAGAAATCTCCGCGAAGATTCTCGTGGAGAAAGGCGTCGAGCGGCGGTTCAAATAGATTTGTAGCGCCTGATCTGCCGCCTTCGCGAGCAAGCCCGCTCCCACATTTGACCGAGTTTACCCAGGAGGAATGCGATCAAATGTGGGAGCGGGCTTGCTCGCGAATGAACGATAACGCGGTCTCCTAGATCACAAACAAATCAACAAACCGGTTCACCGGCGTTGCCTCAAGCCGCGCCTGGTCCTTGCACAACGCAAAAATCTCTTCGCTACGCTGACGGGTGAATCGTGTCAGCAGGTTCGCCCTGAACTTTTCCTCCAACAACGGAATGCCCTCGGCACGGCGTCGACGATGGCCAATCGGGTACTCCACCACCACGTTCTCGGTGCTGGACCCGTCCTTGAAAAACACCTGCAGCGCATTGGCAATCGAGCGTTTATCCGCCTCCAGGTATTCGCGGGTGTAACGCGGTTCCTCGACGATAACCATCTTGTCGCGCAGCACATCGATGAGCGGATGCGCCCTGTGGAAATCGTCTTCGTAGTGCTCGGCCACCAGATTGCCGAAGGCCAGCGGCACGGCAGTCATGTACTGGATGCAATGGTCTCGGTCGGCGGCATTGGCCAGCGGCCCGACCTTGAAAATGATGCGGATCGCCGACTCGTGGGTGGTGATGACGATCCGGTCGATTTCATGCAGGCGATTACGCACTTGCGGATGTAGCGTCACTGCCGCTTCGCAGGCCGTTTGCGCGTGGAACTCGGCGGGAAAACTGATCTTGAACAGCACGTTTTCCATCACGTAGGTACCGTACGGTCGCGACAAACTGAATGCACGCTTGTCTGCTGGCTTGAGTGCCAGATCGTTATTCGTATGGCTGAACAGCACGTCGTAGAAGCCCCACTGCCTGGCCGTCAGCACACCGGGAATGCCCATTTCGCCACGCATCGCAATGTCCGCCAGGCGCACGCCACGACTGGACGCATCCCCCGCCGCCCAGGACTTGCGCGAGCCGGCATTCGGTGCATGCCGGTATGTACGCAGGGCCTGACCGTCCGCGAAGGCGTGGGACAACGCCGACAACAACTGCTCGCGATTGGCGCCCATCAGCTTGGCCGTGACCGCGGTCGAGGCGACCTTCACCAGAATCACGTGATCGAGGCCGACACGGTTGAACGAGTTTTCCAGGGCGATCACGCCTTGAATCTCGTGAGCCATGATCATCGCCTCAAGTACCGTACGCACAGTCAGCGGCGCCTCGCCATTGGCCAGGCGCTTTTGCGACAGGTGATCGGTCACCGCAAGAATGCCGCCGAGGTTATCCGACGGATGCCCCCACTCGGCGGCGAGCCAGGTGTCGTTGTAGTCGAGCCAGCGCACGATGCAACCGATATCCCAAGCCGCCTTGACCGGATCCAGCCGAAAAGACGTACCGGGAACCCGAGCACCGAACGGCACCACGGTACCTTCGACCACGGGCCCCAGGTGCTTGGTGCATTCGGGGAAACGCAGGGCCAGCAGGCCGCAACCCAAGGTATCGATCAGGCAGTTACGGGCGGTGTCCAGCGCCTCTTCGGACTCGATCTTGAAATTGAGGACGTAATCGGCAATGTCCTGCAGGACCTTGTCGTAGTCGGGGCGGTTGTTCAGGTCGACGTTGGCACTCATGTTCGATTCACTCTTGCAGGAGCGAGCTCGCTCGCGAAAAACTCAAGACCGCTGCTGGTTATCTGGTTTACGCGTTATCGCTCACGACCATCGCGGGCAAGCCAGCTCCTACAGAGGGTATGGGTCAGAACGAATCCCCCGGCACGCGCACGTACCCTTCCATCAACACCCGCGCACTGCGACTCATGATCGCCTTGTTCACGGTCCATTCGCCGTTGACCTGGCTGGCCTCGGCGCCGACGCGCAAGGTGCCGGACGGGTGACCGAAGCGCACCGCGTTGCGCTCGACACCGCCCGCAGCGAGGTTCACCAATGTGCCGGAAATCGCGGCGGCCGTTCCGATCGCCACGGCCGCCGTCCCCATCATCGCGTGGTGCAACTTGCCCATGGACAGTGCACGCACCAGCAGGTCGACATCCCCTGCGGCAATCGCCTTGCCGCTGGACGCCACGTAGTCCGCCGGTTTGGCCACGAAGGCCACTTTCGGGGTGTGTTGGCGTTTGGCGGCTTCGTCGATGTTCGAAATCAGCCCCATGCGCAACGCACCGTAAGCACGGATGGTTTCGAACATCAGCAAGGCTTTCGGGTCGCCATTGATTGCGCCCTGCAACTCGGTGCCTTTGTAGCCGATGTCTTCGGCATTGATAAAAATTGTCGGGATACCGGCGTTAATCATGGTCGCCTTGAAGGTACCGACGCCGGGCACTTCCAGATCATCCACAAGGTTGCCGGTAGGAAACATCGAACCGCCACCGCCCTCTTCGTCCGCCGCCGGATCGAGGAACTCGATCTGCACTTCGGCCGCCGGGAAGGTCACGCCATCGAGCTCGAAATCGCCGGTTTCCTGCACTTCACCGTTGGTGATCGGAACGTGGGCAATGATGGTCTTGCCAATGTTGGCCTGCCACACGCGAACCACCGCCACACCGTTGTGCGGGATGCGGCTGGCGTCCACCAGGCCATTGCTGACGGCGAACGAACCGACGGCCGCCGACAGGTTGCCGCAGTTGCCGCTCCAGTCGACGAAAGGCTTGTCGATGGACACCTGACCGAACAGGTAGTCGACATCGTGATCGGCCTTGATGCTTTTCGACAGGATCACGGTCTTGCTGGTGCTGGAGGTCGCGCCGCCCATGCCGTCGATTTGCTTGTCGTACGGGTCGGGGCTGCCGATCACGCGCAACAGCAAGGCATCGCGAGCAGGGCCGGGAACCTGTGCCGATTCAGGCAAATCCTTGAGGCTGAAAAACACGCCCTTGCTGGTGCCGCCACGCATGTAGGTAGCAGGAATCTTGATTTGCGGTGCATGAGCCATAGTGCTCGTTACTCCTGATCTGAAAGCAGACACGGGACTCAAAGCCCCGTGTCTGCAATGCGTGTATTAAACGGCAACCGCCGATTCTTCGAGGAAGTCCTGAGCAAAGCGTTGCAACACGCCGCCCGCTTCGTAGATCGACACTTCTTCAGCGGTGTCGAGGCGGCAGGTCACCGGCACCTCGACGCGCTCGCCGTTCTTGCGATGGATCACCAGCGTCAGCTCGGCGCGCGGCGTGCGATCGCCGATCACGTCGTAGGTTTCGCTGCCATCGATGGCCAGGGTATGGCGGTTGGTACCCGGTTTGAATTCCAGCGGCAACACACCCATGCCCACCAGGTTGGTGCGGTGAATGCGCTCGAAACCTTCGGCGGCGATCGCTTCCACACCCGCCAGGCGCACGCCCTTGGCGGCCCAGTCGCGGGACGAACCCTGACCGTAGTCGGCGCCGGCGATGATGATCAGCGGCTGCTTGCGATCCATGTAGGTTTCGATGGCTTCCCACATGCGCATCACTTTGCCTTCCGGCTCGACACGGGCCAGCGAACCCTGCTTGACCTTGCCGTTTTCCTGAACCATTTCGTTGAACAGTTTCGGGTTGGCGAAGGTCGCGCGCTGCGCGGTCAGGTGGTCACCACGGTGAGTCGCGTAAGAGTTGAAGTCCTCTTCCGGCAGGCCCATTTTCGCCAGGTATTCGCCGGCGGCGCTGTCCAGCATGATGGCGTTGGACGGCGACAGGTGATCGGTGGTGATGTTGTCCGGCAGTACCGCCAGCGGGCGCATGCCCTTGAGCGGACGCGCGCCGGCCAGCGCGCCTTCCCAGTACGGCGGACGGCGGATGTAGGTGCTCATCTCGCGCCACTCGTACAACGGCGCGACTTTCGGGCCGGTGTCTTCGTGGATGGCGAACATCGGGATGTAGACCTGACGGAACTGCTCGGGTTTTACCGAGGCTTTCACGACTGCGTCGATTTCTTCGTCGCTTGGCCAGATGTCCTTGAGACGGATTTCCTTGCCGTCGACCACGCCCAGTACATCCTTCTCGATGTCGAAACGGATGGTGCCGGCGATGGCGTAAGCGACCACCAATGGCGGCGACGCGAGGAACGCTTGCTTGGCGTACGGGTGAATCCGGCCGTCGAAGTTACGGTTGCCGGACAACACCGCAGTGGCGTACAGGTCGCGGTCGATGATCTCTTGCTGGATCACCGGGTCCAGTGCGCCGGACATGCCGTTGCAGGTGGTGCAGGCGAAAGCCACGACGCCGAAACCGAGCTGCTCGAGCTCATCGGTCAGGCCGGCTTCATCGAGGTACAGCGCCACGGTTTTCGAGCCCGGTGCCAGGGACGACTTGACCCAAGGCTTGCGGATCAACCCGAGCTTGTTGGCATTGCGCGCCAGCAGGCCGGCGGCGATCACGTTGCGCGGGTTGCTGGTGTTGGTGCAACTGGTGATGGCGGCGATGATCACCGCGCCGTCCGGCATTTGGCCCGGTACGTCTTCCCACTTTCCGGAGATGCCTTTCGCCGCCAGATCCGAAACCGCCACACGGGCGTGCGGGTTGCTCGGGCCAGCCATGTTGCGCACTACCGAGGACAGATCGAAGGTCAGGCCGCGCTCGTACTGTGCGCCCTTGAGGCTGTCTGCCCAGAGGCCCGTGGTCTTGGCGTAGTTCTCGACCAACTGCACCTGCTCGTCTTCACGACCGGTGAGCTTGAGGTAGTCGATGGTCTGCTGGTCGATGTAGAACATCGCCGCGGTGGCGCCGTATTCCGGGGCCATGTTGGAGATGGTTGCACGGTCGCCGAGGGTCAGCGCGGAGGCGCCTTCGCCGAAGAACTCCAGCCAGGCACCGACCACTTTCTGCTTGCGCAGGAACTCGGTCAACGCCAGCACCATGTCGGTGGCGGTGATGCCCGGCTGCAGCTTGCCGGTCAGTTCGACGCCAACGCTTTCCGGCAGACGCATCCAGGAGGCGCGGCCGAGCATCACGCTTTCGGCTTCCAGGCCACCGACACCGATGGCAATCACGCCCAGTGCATCGACGTGCGGGGTGTGGCTGTCGGTGCCGACGCAAGTGTCGGGGAAGGCCACGCCATCACGCACTTGAATCACCGGAGACATTTTCTCCAGGTTGATCTGGTGCATGATGCCGTTGCCTGGCGGGATCACGTCAACGTTCTTGAACGCCTTTTTGGTCCAGTTGATGAAGTGGAAGCGGTCTTCGTTGCGACGGTCTTCGATGGCGCGGTTCTTCTCGAACGCCTCGGGATCGAAACCGCCACGCTCGACGGCCAGGGAGTGGTCGACGATCAACTGCGTCGGCACCACCGGGTTGACTTGCGCCGGGTCGCCGCCTTGCAGGGCGATGGCGTCACGCAGGCCGGCGAGGTCGACCAGCGCGGTTTGGCCGAGAATGTCGTGGCACACCACGCGGGCCGGGAACCACGGGAAGTCGAGGTCGCGCTTGCGCTCGATGAATTGCTTGAGGGATTCGGTGAGCGTGGCCGGGTCGCAGCGACGCACAAGGTTTTCCGCCAGCACACGGGAGGTGTACGGCAGGGTGTCATAGGCGCCAGGCTGGATCGCCTCGACCGCTGCGCGGACATCGAAGTAATCCAGGTGGCTGCCGGGCAGCGGTTTACGGAATTGTGTGTTCATCGTCAGGACTCGGTCACGGTAGTTACAAAAGGCGGGGCCAGACACCGGTACTGAAGTGAACTCGGTCAAATGTGGGAGCGGGCTTGCTCGCGAAAGCGGTGTATCAATCAACATCAATGCTGGATGTCAGTCCGTCTTCGCGAGCAAGCCCGCTCCCACACTGGTTTTCGGTTCATTCAGTGACCAGCGCTGTAGCCTCCACCATTCAGCGTTGTTCGATTGGTACGAACTTGCGCTGTTCAACGCCGGTGTACTCGGCGCTTGGACGGATGATGCGGTTGTTGGCGCGCTGTTCGTACACGTGGGCGGCCCAGCCGGTCAGGCGCGAGCAGACGAAAATCGGTGTGAACAACTTGGTCGGGATGCCCATGAAGTGGTACGCCGAGGCATGGTAGAAGTCGGCGTTCGGGAACAGTTTCTTCTGCTCCCACATGGTCTTGTCGATGGCTTCGGACACCGGGAACAACACCTTGTCACCCACTTCGTCAGCGAGCTTCTTCGACCAGCCCTTGATCACCTCGTTGCGCGGATCGTTGTCTTTATAGATCGCGTGGCCGAAGCCCATGATCTTGTCCTTGCGCTCGAGCATGCCGAGGGTGCCTTTGATCGCGTCTTCCGGCGACGAGAAACGCTCGATCATTTCCATCGCCGCTTCGTTGGCACCGCCGTGCAGCGGGCCGCGCAGCGAGCCGATGGCTGCGGTGATGCACGAAAACAGGTCGGACAGGGTCGATGCGCAAACACGCGCGGTGAAGGTCGACGCGTTGAACTCGTGCTCCGCGTAGAGGATCAGCGAAACGTTCATCACCTTGACGTGCAGCTCGCTCGGTTTCTTGCCGTGCAGCAGGTGCAGGAAGTGGCCGCCGATGGACGGCTCGTCGCTCACGCAATCGATGCGCTTGCCTTCGTGGCTGAAGCGATACCAGTAAGTCATGATCGCCGGAAAGGCGGCCAGCAGACGGTCGGTCTTGTCATGCTGCTCGGAGAAATCCGCCTCGGGTTCCAGGTTGCCCAGGAACGAGCAGCCAGTACGCATCACGTCCATCGGGTGGGCGTCGGCGGGGATGCGTTCCAGCACTTCTTTCAGTGCTTGCGGCAGGTCACGCAGCTTGCCCAGCTTGGCGATGTAGGCGCTAAGTTGCGCTTTGCTCGGCAACTCGCCGTACAGCAGCAGGTAGGCAACTTCTTCGAACTGCGCGTCAGCCGCCAGTTCACGAACGTCATAACCACGATAAGTCAGACCGGCACCCGACTGGCCCACGGTGGACAGTGCGGTTTGCCCGGCTACCTGGCCACGGAGCCCGGCGCCACTGAGTACTTTTGCTTCGGCCATTGCTGTCTCCAATTCTTGAATTTTTTAGGGAAACCAATCTTTCATCTGTAGGAGCGAGCTTGCTCGCGATGGACGTCAATGATGACGCGGGAAAACTGATACCCCGCGGTGTATAGCCCACCATCGCGAGCGAGCTCGCTCCTACAGGTACACGGTGTTCATTATTTCTTTGCGGCAAACAACGCATCGAGCTTCTGCTCGAAGGTGTGGTAGTCGATGCGATCGTAAAGCTCCATGCGCGTCTGCATGGTGTCGATGACGTTCTGTTGCGTGCCATCGCGGCGGATCGCGGTGTAGACGTTTTCTGCAGCCTTGTTCATGGCGCGGAACGCCGACAGCGGGTACAGCACCAGCGATACATCGGCAGCGGCCAGCTGTTCGGTGGTGTACAGCGGCGTCGCACCGAACTCGGTGATGTTGGCCAGGATCGGCGCTTTCACACGGCTGGCGAACAGCTTGTACATTTCAAGTTCAGTGATGGCTTCCGGGAACACCATGTCGGCGCCGGCTTCGATACACGCGGCGGCGCGATCCAGGGCAGACTCCAGGCCTTCCACCGCCAGGGCGTCGGTACGGGCCATGATCACGAAGCTGTCATCGGTACGCGCATCGACGGCCGCCTTGATGCGGTCGACCATTTCCTGCTGGGTCACGATTTCTTTATTGGGACGGTGACCGCAGCGCTTGGCGCCGACCTGGTCTTCGATGTGAATCGCCGCGGCACCGAACTTGATCATCGATTTGACAGTGCGAGCGACGTTGAACGCCGAGGAACCGAAACCGGTGTCCACGTCCACCAGCAATGGCAGATCGCATACATCGGTGATACGGCGCACGTCGGTCAGCACGTCATCCAGACCGGTGATGCCCAGGTCTGGCACGCCGAGGGAGCCGGCAGCCACCCCGCCACCCGACAGGTAGATCGCCTTGAAACCGGCGCGCTTGGCCAGCAGCGCGTGGTTGGCGTTGATCGCGCCGACCACTTGCAGTGGATGTTCACTGGCGACCGCATCGCGGAAACGCTGGCCTGGTGTGCTCTTGTTCAAACTCATGACTCACCTCGTTTGGCTGTCGGGTTAACGCCGTCCTGGTAGTGACGGGCGATATTGCGTTTGGAGGCGCCGATGTGACGGCGCATCAACAACTCGGCCAGCTCACCGTCACGGTCGGCGATGGCATCGAGAATGCGGTGGTGCTCGGCGAACGCCTGGTGCGGGCGATTGGGCGTGGTGGAAAACTGGATGCGGTACATGCGCACCAGCTGATAGAGCTCGCCGCAGAGCATTTGGGTCAGCGTGCGGTTGCCGCTGCCCTGGATGATTCGGTAATGGAAGTCGAAATCGCCTTCCTGCTGGTAATAGCCCCTGCCTGCCTGAAACGCTTCATCGCGCTCATGGGTTTCCAGGACCCGACGCAATTCGTCGATTTCCTCGACACTCATGCGCTCGGCGGCGAGGCGACAGGCCATGCCTTCCAGGGATTCACGGATTTCATAAAGCTCAAGCAGCTCGGCGTGATTGAGCGACACCACCCGCGCGCCGACATGCGGTACGCGAACCAGCAGGCGCTGGCCTTCCAGACGGTGGATGGCCTCGCGCAGCGGGCCACGGCTGATGCCGTAGGTGCGCGCCAGCTCCGGTTCGGAGATTTTGCTGCCCGGCGCGATCTCGCCTTTGACGATAGCCGCCTGAATGCGACGAAAGACGTTCTCGGACAGGGTCTCCGTATCGTCCTGCGCTAAAACCGGGGGATCGAGTTGATCCAGCATATTGTCGACACCTTGTGAGCCAATGCCGCAAAAACTAACGAATACAGGCGACACAGTCAAAGGATAAATCGATATTGTCGACAATCTTCTGATAACCGGTTGCACCATAACGAAGCAACCTGACGGTGCATAGCCACCCGCCAGCGCTGGCGCCAGCAAACCACCGTGCTAGAATGCCGCCGCATTTGTTTGTCACATCTGCACTGTCTGTCATAAAACCCTGATAGGCATACGAGGGAGCTTGCGCAGCGATGCCAGGGCCTTGAATCAAGTCGGACCGCTGCGCACCAGGATTTATGAGACTCAAGCCCTTCCCTGCCTTCCTTTATTTACTTTGCCTGCCCGGCTACGCAATGGCTGGGGAAAAGACCGTGTATGGCCTCAATGAGTACGCATCGCTCAATGGCATTGATCTGGAAGTGGCGGCCAAACTCGACACAGGGGCGAAAACCGCATCCCTGAGTGCACGGGATATCAAGCGTTTCAAACGCAACGGCGAGTCGTGGGTGCGCTTTTATCTGGCCATCGACGCCGCCCATTCGCACCCGATCGAACGCCCGCTGGCCCGTGTCAGCAAGATCAAGCGCCGGGCCGGCGACTACGACCCGGAGGAAGGCAAGAAATACACCGCCCGTCCGGTGATCGAACTGGATATCTGCATGGGCTCGGCCCTGCGCAGCATCGAAGTGAACCTGACCGACCGCAGTGCCTTCCAATACCCGCTACTGATTGGCTCCGAAGCGCTCAAGCGCTTCGATGCACTGGTTGACCCCAGCCTTAAATATGCTGCCGGCAAACCCGCCTGCACCACCGACGCTTATACCGCCGAGTAATTCAAATGCGCTCTCTTACCCTTCATCTGAAACTGCTGATCGCCATCCTGGTGGTGCTGGGCATTTCAGTTACGGCCTACCAGATCTTCGTGCTGGGCATTCCGGTAACCGAAGACGCCACCGACGACTTGTGGAACATCGACGCCAAGGTCGAGTTCGTCGCCAGTGCCAAGGACCCGGTCAAGATCCAGATGTTCGTGCCACCACTGAGCCGCGACTTCGTCAGCCTCAACGAGAGCTTCATCTCCAATAACTATGGCGTGGCGGTGAACCGGGTCGACGGCAATCGCAAGGTCACGTGGTCGGCACGCCGGGCCAAAGGCAATCAGACGCTGTATTACCGCCTGGTGCTGACCAAGCGTTATTCCGGTGAGAAAGCCAAGATCAAAGGTCCGACCTTTCGCGACAGCATGACCATCGAAGGCCCGGAGAAAATCGCTGCCGAAGCCCTGCTCGCACCGATTCGCCAGCACTCGGCCGACGTCGAAACCTTCGTCGGCGAAGCCATCAAGCGGGTCAACAACCTCAACGACGACAACGTGAAACTGTTGCTGGCCGGTGATCCATCCACCGCGCACAAGGCAAAAATCGTCGAGTTGCTGCTGTCCATCGCCCATGTGCCGATCGAGAAGGTCCACACCATTCGCCTGGTGGCCGACCAGCCGCAACTGCCGGAACTGTGGCTGCGCAGCTTCAATGGCACCGACTGGCTGTACTTCAACCCGGAAACCGGTGAACAGGGCCTGCCGTCCGACCGCCTGCTGTGGTGGACCGGCGACGAAAACCTGATCACCGTCGACGGCGGCAAGAAAGCCAACGTGACCTTCAGCCTGAACAACAGCGAAATGAACGCCATTCGCCTGGCCAAGCTGACCGACGAAAACACCGACGCCAACTTCCTCGAGTACTCGTTGTACGGCCTGCCGCTGCAAACCCAGCAGACTTTCATGATCATGGTCATGATCCCGATCGGCGTGCTGGTGATCCTGATCCTGCGCAATCTGGTCGGCATCCAGACCCTGGGCACCTTCACTCCGGTGCTGATCGCCCTGGCCTTCCGCGAAACCCAGCTCGGCTTCGGTATCATGCTGTTTACCATCATCACGGCGCTGGGCCTGTCGCTACGCTCCTATCTCGAACACCTGAAGCTGCAAATGCTGCCGAGGCTGTCGGTGGTGCTGACGTTCGTGGTGGTGTTGATTGCGGCGATCAGCCTGTTCAGCCATAAACTCGGCCTGGAGCGCGGCTTGTCGGTGGCGCTGTTCCCGATGGTGATCCTGACCATGACCATCGAACGCCTGTCGATCACCTGGGAAGAACGTGGCGGCGGCCATGCCATGAAAGTGGCCATTGGCACACTGTTCGCCGCGTCCCTGGCACACCTGATCATGACCGTGCCGGAACTGGTGTACTTCGTGTTCACCTTCCCGGCGATCCTGCTGATCCTGGTGGGCTTCATGCTGGCTATGGGCCGTTATCGCGGTTATCGCCTGACCGAACTGGTGCGTTTCAAGGCCTTCCTGAAAAAGGCTGACGCCTGATGTTCGGTTTCTGGAAAACCTGGAAGGCCCTGGAAGCCCGGGGCATCATGGGAATCAATCGGCGCAACGCAGACTACGTGCTCAAGTACAACAAGCGCAGCCTGTACCCGATCGTCGATGACAAGATCATCACCAAGGAGCGCGCCATTGCCGCCGGCATTCACGTGCCGGAACTCTACGGGGTGATTTCCACCGAGAAGGAAATCGACAATCTCGAAGAGATCGTCGACGGACGCAGTGACTTCGTGATCAAACCGGCCCAGGGCGCTGGCGGTGATGGCATCCTGGTCATCGCCGACCGCTTTGAAGGGCGTTATCGCACGGTGTCCGGCCGGATCATCAGCCATGAAGAAATCGAGCACCAGATTTCCAGCATCCTCACCGGCCTGTACTCCCTGGGCGGTCACCGTGACCGGGCGCTGATTGAATACCGCGTGATTCCGGACCAGATCTTCAAGAGCATCAGTTACGAAGGCGTGCCGGACATCCGCATCATTGTGTTGATGGGCTACCCGGTGATGGCCATGCTGCGTCTGCCGACGCGTCAGTCCAACGGCAAGGCCAACCTGCACCAGGGCGCCATCGGCGTCGGTGTGGACCTGGCCACCGGCCTGACCCTGCGCGGCACCTGGCTGAACAACATCATCAACAAACACCCGGACACCACGAATGCCGTGGATGGCGTGCAACTGCCCTACTGGGACGGTTTCATGAAGCTTGCCGCTGGCTGTCATGAGTTGTGCGGGCTGGGCTACATCGGTGTCGACATGGTCCTGGACCAGGAAAAAGGCCCGCTGATTCTGGAGCTCAACGCCCGGCCGGGGCTGAATATCCAGATTGCCAATGACTGCGGGTTGACGTCGCGCACTCATGCGGTGGAAGCACGACTGGAAGACCTGAAGGCTCGTGGCGTGACCGAAACGGTCGCAGAGCGCGTGGCGTTCGTGCAGGAAATGTTTGGGCATATTCCTGCGGTCGTGGGTTGAGGTCCTTCTCCTGTAGGAGCGAGCTTGCTCGCGATGGACGTCAACGATAACGCGTGCTGCCTGATTGCCCGCGTTATCCGGCGTTTTTCGCGAGCGAGCTCGCTCCTACAGCAATCAATCCCCTCTAGGAGCAATTCTCCGAGGGGACTACAATCGCCACCCCGCCTCGATGGCTGATCTCCCCCGCCCATGCTGACCTGTTCCGTACACCCGCTGCCCTATCGCGCCAACCCCGCCCAATACTTCGCGGCGATTCGCCATGCGCCCGGTGCCGTGCTGCTCGACAGTGGCCGCCCCGGCGCCGACCGCGGTCGCTATGACCTGCTCAGTGCCTGGCCGCTGGAACAGCTGACGGTATCGCCCGACGAAAGTGGCGACGCTTTCCTGCAACGCCTGCGCGAAAACCTGACACACCTGGGCGAAGCTACTTTGCCGACACCTTATGAGTTGCCGTTTGCCGGTGGATTGATCGGTTACCTGAGTTACGACTTCGGCCGGCATCTGGAGCGCCTGCCGAGCCAGGCGCGGGACGACCTGCAACTGCCTGACGCGCGTTTCGGCCTGTACGGCTGGGCATTGATCAGCGATCACCTTTCGCTGACCAGCCAACTGGTGTTCCACCCGACTCTGCCCGACAGCGAACGTCAGCGCCTGATCGACCTGTTCAGCCAGCCTGCAGCGGAAGTGCTTGCTCCATTCAAACTGCTCACCCCGATGACTGCCGACTTGAGCGCTGACGAGTATCAACAGGCAATCGAGCGCATCCAGCAATACATTCAGGCCGGCGACTGTTATCAGGTCAACTTCGCCCAGCGTTTCCGCGCGCCCTGCCAGGGTGATCCGTGGGCCGCTTACTGTGCACTGCGCGCAGCGTGCCCGACGCCTTTTTCCGGTTTCCAGAGCTTGCCCGACGGCGATGCCGTACTCAGCCTGTCACCGGAACGCTTCGTCAAAGTCAGCCAGAGCCATGTGGAAACCCGCCCGATCAAGGGTACTCGACCTCGGGGCCTGACGCCTGAGCAAGACGCGGCGAACGCCGCCGAACTGCTGGCCAGCCCCAAGGATCGCGCGGAAAACCTGATGATCGTCGACCTGCTGCGCAATGACCTCGGCCGGACCTGCCGCACCGGTTCGGTACGGGTGCCGGAACTGTTCAGCCTGGAAAGTTACCCGAACGTGCATCACCTGGTGAGCAGTGTCACCGGTGAACTGGCGGATGACCGCGACGCTCTGGATCTGATCGCCGGCAGTTTCCCCGGCGGCTCGATCACCGGCGCACCAAAGATTCGCGCCATGCAGATCATCGATGAGCTGGAGCCAACCCGGCGCGGACTGTATTGCGGTTCGTTGCTTTACCTGGACGTGCGCGGCGAGATGGACAGCTCCATCGCCATCCGCAGCTTGCTGGTCAAGGACGGGCAGGTGTGTTGCTGGGGCGGCGGCGGGATTGTCGCGGACTCGGAGTGGCAGGCTGAGTACCAGGAGTCGATCACCAAGGTGAAGGTGCTGCTCGATACGCTGCAAAACCTCTGATCACACCCATCCCTGTAGGAGCGAGCTTGCTCGCGATGGTCGTTAACGATAACGCTGGAAACCTGACACCCCGCGGCGCTCGCAGGTTCATCGCGAGCAAGCTCGCTCCTACAGGGAATGTGATTACAAACTCAGGGCCCGGTTCGAAGCCTTGATGAACTCCTGCTTCAGCTCTGCAAAACTGTGCACTGCCGGGAACTGCGGGAATTCCGCAATCACGTTGTCCGGCGCATGGAACAGGATCCCGGCATCGGCCTCGCCCAGCATCGTGGTGTCGTTGTAGGAATCCCCCGCAGCGATCACCCGGTAGTAGAGGCTCTTGAAGGCCAGGACCGACTGACGCTTGGGATCTTTCTGACGCAGTTGATAGCCAGTGACTCGCCCACTGTCGTCAGTAATCAGACGATGGCAGAGCAAGGTCGGGAAGCCCAGTTGGCGCATCAGCGGCTGGGAGAACTCGTAGAAGGTGTCTGACAGGATCACCACCTGGAACCGCTCGCGCAGCCAGTCGACGAACTCGATGGCGCCGTCCAGCGGCTTGAGCGTGGCGATCACTTCCTGAATGTCGGCGAGCTTCAGGCCGTGCTCGTCGAGAATCCGCAGGCGCTGCTTCATCAGCACGTCGTAGTCGGGAATGTCCCGGGTGGTAGCCCTGAGGGACTCGATACCGGTTTTTTCGGCGAAGGCGATCCAGATTTCCGGGACCAGCACACCTTCAAGATCCAGACAGGCAATTTCCACAAGACACTCCCATTTGTATTGATTATTGAGTCGAGCGAGCAAAAAGACTGCCGAACTCTAGCGACTCGGGCCTGCCTGCGCAACGCAGAGGATGCCCCGGCCCGTGCGGCTTTTTGTTACCATCAACCCCATATAGAGCGCCCAGCGCCACCGACCTGTAGGAAGCCGCCCTGATGAGCCCAACGTTCGACGTCGTGGAACTCGCCACGACCTATGCCAACAAATCCGCCCAGGACATCCTGAAACTCGCGTTTGCCGAGTTCGGCGATGACCTGTGGATATCTTTCAGCGGCGCCGAGGATGTGGTGCTGGTGGACATGGCCTGGAAGCTGAACAAGAACGTCAAGGTGTTCAGCCTCGACACCGGCCGCTTGCACCCCGAGACCTACCGCTTCATCGATCAGGTGCGCGAGCACTACAAGATCGACATCGAGCTGGTGTCGCCGGACTACACGAAACTCGAACCTTTCGTGAAGGAAAAAGGCCTGTTCAGCTTCTACAAGGACGGCCATGGCGAATGCTGCGGCATCCGCAAGATCGAACCGTTGCGCCGCAAGCTGTCTGGCGTGAAAGCCTGGGCCACCGGCCAGCGTCGGGACCAGAGCCCCGGCACCCGCAGCGCCGTCGCGGTGATGGAGATCGACACCGCGTTCTCCACGCCTGAACGCACCCTGTACAAGTTCAACCCGCTGGCGCAAATGACCAGCGAAGAGATCTGGGGCTACATCCGCATGCTGGAACTGCCTTACAACAGCCTGCACGAGCGCGGCTTCATCAGCATCGGCTGCGAACCCTGCACCCGTCCGGTACTGCCTAACCAGCATGAGCGCGAAGGCCGCTGGTGGTGGGAAGAAGCGACGCAGAAGGAATGCGGGTTGCATGCGGGGAATATCATCAGCAAGTCCAAAGCCTGATCCCGAGCCATGTGATACCCCTCTGTAGGAGCGAGCTTGCTCGCGATGGACGTCAACGATAACGCGTGCTGCCTGAGTGCCCGCGTTATCCAGAGTTTTTCGCGAGCATGCTCGCTCCTACAGGGTTTTCGTAATACCCGTAAATGTGTACACAAGAATGTCACCGTCGGTGCCATTTATGTGTGCACTTTTTGTTTCTGCGCCCCCAAAAGTTACATCCCACCGCCTGATGTGCGCCGCCACGCCCTCCTGAGTCCCTTTCTTAAAATAAATACCTGTTCAATCGGTCAATTTAAATTATTTATTTTTCAGTAAATTGGCGATAAGCCATAACAAAACGAAATGAGCAGCACGTTTCATAGAACTCCCGACTGGCACAGTTCTGGCTTAAGTGCATACATGTTTTGTATACAATCAACTCAAAACATACACACACTTTAGATCCGCAAGCCTGAAGCGCCCTATCCCGTACAGGCTGCAGATGCCCCGTAACCAATGATTTTCGCCACCCGCGACGAAGATTTGTCGAGCCAACGCTCATGCACAGTCATCGCGATGTCGAGCATCAGGAGCCTGCCGGAATGCGTACTAGTCTCTCCAATAACAACATCGCGCTGGATCTACCCTCCTCCCATTCCACCCACATCGCCGACAATCAGGCGCATCACAGCCCTGTCGTGCTCAGCCCCCGACTGCACAACAAAGACCTGGCGCCGACCAAGGCCGAAGGCCGGCGCTGGGGCCGCTACAGCATCTTTGCCCTGTGGACCAATGACGTTCACAACATTGCCAACTACTCCTTCGCCATCGGTCTGTATGCCCTGGGCCTGGGTGGCTGGCAGATCCTGCTGTCCCTGGGGATCGGTGCGGCGCTGGTTTACTTCTTCATGAACCTGTCCGGCTACATGGGGCAAAAGACCGGGGTGCCGTTTCCGGTCATCAGCCGAATCAGTTTCGGCATTCATGGGGCGCAGATTCCTGCGTTGATCCGCGCCGTGATAGCCATCGCCTGGTTCGGTATCCAGACGTACCTGGCGTCCGTCGTCTTTCGCGTGTTGTTGACAGCGGTCCATCCCGGGTTCGCCGACTACGACCACAATTCGATCCTGGGCCTGTCGACCCTGGGCTGGGTGTGTTTTGTCGCGATCTGGTTCGTGCAACTGGCGATCCTTGCCTATGGCATGGAGATGGTGCGGCGCTACGAGGCGTTTGCCGGCCCGGTGATTCTGCTGACCGTCGCCGCCCTCGCCGCGTGGATGTACACCCAGGCCGACGCGACCATTGCCTGGTCGATCCGAGAGCCGCTGACGGGCGGTGAGATGTGGCGCAACATCTTTGCCGGTGGCGCGCTGTGGCTGGCGATCTACGGTACGTTGATCCTCAACTTCTGCGATTTCGCCCGCTCTTCGCCGTGCCGCAAGAC
Organism: Pseudomonas sp. WT-JTC; assembly: GCF_056711565.1. Lineage (NCBI taxonomy): Bacteria > Pseudomonadati > Pseudomonadota > Gammaproteobacteria > Pseudomonadales > Pseudomonadaceae > Pseudomonas > Pseudomonas sp. WT-JTC. The sequence continues at coordinate 1,909,633 of NZ_CM160042.1, read as the reverse complement.
CATCAAGGTCGGCAACTTCTGGGGCCTGCCGGTGAATATCCTGGTGTTCGCCGCCATCACCGTCCTGCTGTGCGGTGCGCAGTTCCAGATCAATGGCCGGATCATCGAAAGCCCGACCGAAATCATCGCCTCGATCCCCAACACCTTCTTCCTGGTGCTCGGCTGCCTGGCGTTCCTGATCGTCACCGTGGCGGTGAACATCATGGCCAACTTCGTCGCCCCAGCGTTCGTCCTCAGCAACCTGGCCCCGAAATACCTGACCTTCCGCCGCGCCGGGCTGATCAGCGCGACCATCGCCGTGCTGATCCTGCCGTGGAACCTCTACAACAGCCCGCTGGTAATCGTGTACTTCCTGTCCGGCCTCGGCGCCCTGCTCGGTCCGTTGTACGGCGTGATCATGGTCGACTACTGGCAGGTACGAAAAGGCCGGATCAACGTGCCGCAGTTGTACAGCGAAGACCCTGACGGCGCGTATTACTACAGCCGCGGTGTCAATTTGCGCGCGGTGGCGGCGTTCATTCCTGCAGCCTTGATCGCCATCGTCCTGGCATTGGTACCGGGCTTCCACAGCGTGTCGCCGTTCTCCTGGCTGATCGGTGCCGGGATCGCCGGAATGCTCTACCTGATCATCGCCAAACGCCAACCGCACTATGCCGATGTCAGTGGCGAATCAATCGCAGTCGAAAACGCCAGCCATTAATCCTGTCGCGGCCTGACGTTGTCGGGCCGCGGAACCACCTGCAATAAGGACTCCCCATGCGCATTCTCGTGGTCAACGTCAACACCACCGAATCCATCACCCAGGCCATCGCCCGCTCGGCGCAAGCCGTCGCGTCGCCCGGCACGGAAATCGTCGGCCTCACCCCGCACTTCGGCGCCGACTCCATCGAGGGCAATTTCGAAAGCTACCTGGCGGCCATTGCGGTCATGGACCGGGTGATGTCCTACGACCAGCCCTTCGATGCGGTAATCCAGGCCGGTTACGGCGAACACGGCCGTGAAGGCCTGCAGGAATTGCTCAACGTGCCGGTGGTGGATATCACCGATGCCGCCGCCAGCACGGCGATGTTCCTCGGTCACGCCTATTCCGTGGTCACCACCCTCGACCGCACCGTGCCGCTGATCGAAGATCGCCTCAAGCTCTCCGGCCTCTGGGATCGCTGCGCCTCGGTTCGGGCCAGTGGTCTGGCCGTGCTGGAACTGGAGCACGAGCCGCAGCGCGCACTGGAAGCCATCGTGCATCAGGCCGAACTGGCGGTGACCCAGGACAAGGCCGAAGTGATTTGCCTGGGCTGCGGCGGCATGGCCGGACTGGACGAGCAGATTCGCCGACGTACCGGCGTACCGGTGGTGGATGGCGTCACGGCGGCGGTGACCATCGCCGAATCGCTGGTGCGATTGGGGTTGTCGACATCGAAGGTGCGGACTTATGCGACACCGCGGCCGAAAAACATCATTGGCTGGCCGGGGCGGTTTGCTCGTTAAGTTCGCAACTGTTGACCGAGTTGCCTCCTTCGCGAGCAAGCCCGCTCCCACACTGGATCTGCGTTGAATACAGATGTTGTATTCACTACAGATCAAATGTGGGAGCGGGCTTGCTCGCGAAGGGGGCAACCCGGTCTAGAACTTGGCTCAAACCGCACTGAACCTCTGCCCCAACCCCCGCTCGGCAAACTGTTCAATGATGAAATCGACAAACACCCGGGTCTTGCCGGGCAGCAGTTTGTGTTCGGCGTAATAGACGGAGGTGTAGCCATCGTCGATGTACCAGTCCGGCAACACCCGCTGCAATCTGCCCGACTCCAGATAGCCCGCAGCAAACGGCATGCTCACCAGCGCAATGCCCAGACCCTGCGCGGCCGTGGCGCAGGCAGCCTCGGAATCGCTCATGGTCATCCGCGCATTGAGCGTCAACGGGCTGTGCTGGTGATTGCGATGGGTCAACTGCCAGGAGCGCACACGACCGGTTTGTGGCGAGCGGATCAGAATCCCGTCATGGTGCTTGAGGTCATCCGGCTCGCTGATCGACGCATGAGCCTCGAGGTAAGCCTGCGAAGCCACCAACACCCGATGCGCCGGGCTCAGCCTGCGCGCCACCACGCCCTGGGGTAACTCAAAGCCGCCGCCGATTGCCGCGTCGAAGCCCTGCCCGATCAGATCGACCTGGCGGTTGTCGAAGTGCCAGTCCGGGTTGATCGCCGGGAATCGCCGCAGAAACTCGCCGAGCATCGGCACAATGTACAAACAACCGAACACCGTCCCCATGCTGACTTTCAAAGTGCCCGCCGGCTGCCCTCCGGCACTGGCGAGATTGGCCACGGCATTCTGGATCGTGTGCAGGCTGCCGCTGACTTCGCCGAGAAACAACTGACCGGCCTCCGTCAGGGTCAGCCTGCGCGTGCTGCGCTGAAACAATCTGACGCCCAGGCGCGCCTCGAGCTTGGCGACGCTCTTGCCCACTGCCGCCGGGGTCAGACTCAAGCGTCGCGCCGCTTCTGCAAAGCTGCCGACCTCAGCGCTGCGCACAAAGCATTCGATACTGCTGAAGGTTTCCATAGTCGCCACTATAAACTTTTGGTTTACACAGACTATCGCAATTATGGTCTACACAGCATGTAATCCTGAATCGATACTAGGCTCCATCAACCGGGACATCTCGCCTCGGGACTTGGAGATCGACATGACTACTCAGAACCTCAGCGGCAAAGTGGCATTGATTCAAGGTGGTTCCCGTGGCATCGGCGCAGCCATCGTCAAGCGCCTGGCTGCTGAAGGCGCAACCATTGCCTTCACTTATGTCAGCTCGACGGCAAAAGCCGAAGCACTGCAGGACAGCATTACCGCCAAGGGCGGCAAGGCCCTGGCCATCAAGGCTGACAGCGCCGACGCCGAGGCGATCCGCGGTGCCGTCTCAGCCACGGTAGAAGCCTTCGGTCGCCTGGATATCCTGGTCAACAATGCGGGGGTACTGGCCGTCGCGCCGCTGGCCGAGTTTAAACTCGAAGACTTTGACCAGACCCTGGCCATCAACGTGCGCAGCGTGTTCATCGCCACCCAGGCCGCCGCCAGACACATGACCGAAGGCGGTCGCATCATCAACATCGGCAGCACCAACGCCGACCGCATGCCCTTCTCCGGTGGCGGCCCGTACGCCATGAGCAAGTCGGCACTGGTCGGCCTGACCAAAGGCCTGGCCCGTGATCTCGGCCCGCAAGGCATCACCATCAATAACGTGCAACCAGGTCCGGTCGACACCGACATGAACCCGGCCGACGGTGACTTTGCGGAAAGCCTGATCCCGATGATGGCCGTGGGCCGTTACGGCAAGGCCGAGGAGATCGCCAGCTTCGTCGCCTACCTCGTCGGCCCTGAAGCCGGCTATATCACAGGGGCCAGCCTGACCATCGACGGTGGCTTCGGCGCCTGACGCATTAAACGCGATCAAAGTGTGGGATCGCCGCACCGCCGCTCCCACATTTTTTGTCGTCAGGCCCGCTCAAGCGCCGGCAAACCATAAGCGCCCGGCTCGAACGCCTTCAACGTACGAAGAATACCGTCGGCATGTGCATACCTGGCATCGGCCATTGCCGCATCCGGAATTGCAATCGCCGTCATCCCCGCCGCCTTCGCTGCGGTGACACCAAAGGGCGAATCCTCGAACACCAGGCAATCCTCGGGCGCGACGCCAAGGCGCCGCGCCGCCGTCAGGAAAATATCCGGTGCCGGTTTGGCCGCGCCCACCTCGGGGTCATCGGCGGTGACGATGAAGTCGAACAAGGCGAACCAGTCGCGGTGCAAGGTGGTTTTCTGGCCGAACGACTGGCTTGAAGAACTGGTACCGACGGCAATGGGAATGTTGTTGGCCTTCAGATGCCGTACCAGCTCCTGTGCGCCAGGCATTGCTTGCGCGGTAGGAAAACGCTCGCGCATCAGCGGCTCGCGGATCACCAGAAACTCTTGCGCCGTAATCGGCAAGTCCAGCGCTTCAACCACATAACGCGCCAGATCGCCCGCACCCCGACCAATGATGTTCTGTTTGATGCTCCAGTCGAACGTCCGGCCATAACGCGCGGCGATAATGGCCGTGACTTCGGTGTAGATGCCCTCTGTATCCAGCAACAAGCCGTCCATATCAAAAATCACGGCCTTGATCGGGCCGAATGCTTTCAGTGGTGCATTCATCGCATCTGATCCGTTTTCCGAGGCATCGCGGGCAGCTCAGGAACGGCCTGATGCCCGAATGGATTAAAGGATTCAGCAGCATAGCGAGCGCCGCTGGCCCAGAGCAACGATGAAATCCAGAACCACGCCGAATGGCTCTACGTTATTTAGCGAATCGCCCTACAGCAAACGCCAACCTTGCTGACTTCTTTCCTTGCAGGTCATCCGCAGAGTCTCGGACTCCACATTCCGCCAAGCGAAAGTCTGCCGATGTTCGATCCCCAAAAGGTATTGGCATGCCCCACCAGCGGTCCCCTGACACGGGCGTACAGGATCGAAAGCGCAGGGCGCACCGCCACTCACAACTGCCCTGTGTCGATGGTTACCGGCGAAGTACTGCTGACCCTGACCGAAGGCACCCTCGACGGGATCTTGCCGTTCGACTTCACCCGCTTCTATCGCACCAGTGCCGTCGAACTCGACAGCGGCCTCGGTTTTGGCTGGAGTCATTCGCTGTCCCAGCACCTGGAACTTCACGGCGGGCAGGTGCTGTGGATCGACCCCGAAAACCGCCGCACGCCGTTTCCTTGGCCGGTGGCGGCGCGCCCACTGATCCACAACAACCTTTCGCGGGCGGCGATTTACCTCGGCGAGAAAACGGACGAACTGATCCTCGCCCTGGCCGGCGACGTGGCGCGTTTTTATCACTTCCACGACGGCCGGCTCAGCGCGATCAGCGACGCCTATGGCAACCGCCTCACGGTACAGCGTGACCGCTTTGACCGGATTCAGCGCCTGGACAACGGCTCCGACCGCGCCTTGCTGCTGCGTTACGACCTCAAGCACCTGGTGGCCGTCGACTATCAGGTGTTTCAGCGCAGCGGCTCCGAGGCGCACACCTGGCGCACCGAACAGACACTGGTCAGCTACCGCTACGACGCCCGCCAGCGCTTGATCGAGGCAACCAACGCCGCAGGTGAAAGCGAGCGCTATGACTACGACGAGCAGCACGTCATCCTGCAACGGCAACTGGCTGGCGGCGCGAGTTTCTTCTGGGCGTGGGAGCGCTCGGGCAAGGCAGCCCGCTGCATCCGTTACTGGGCCTCGTTTGCGCAGATGGAAGTGCGTTACATCTGGGACGATCAGGGCCGGCTGATCGCACTGCTTGCGCCGGATGAGACGCCCATGTCCTACGAGTATCGTCACCATTTCCTGCACACCCGCACCCACAGTCAGGCGACGTGGAGCTACCAACGCAATGCCCAAGGCGACATCACTGCCGTCACCGATCCCGACGGGCAGATCACCCGCTTCTTCTACGACCCGCTGGGACGCTTGCTGACTATCCGTTTTCCCGACCAGAGCAGTCACCGGTTTGTCTGGAACGCCTTGGGACAATTGCTGGAAGAGACCCTGCCGGACGGTGCTCTTCGCACTTTTTCCTACGATGCGTTGGGGCGGCAGATTACCCGGCAGGACGAACACGGTGCCGTCACCGGTTTTGAGTGGGACGCCATGGGCCGACTGACCCGGACTACGCTGCCCACCGGTGCCCGCCGTGTCTGGCGCTATAACACCTATGGCCAGGTCGCTGCCAAAACCGACGAACTGGGACGGGTAACCCGTTACGAATACGCCGACGACCTGCACTTGGTCAGCCGTCGGATCAACCCCGACGGCAGCGCACTGAAGTACCGCTACGACCCTGCGCAATTGTTGCTCACAGAGATCGACAACGAGGTCGGTGACACTTACCGGCTGGACTACACCCAGGGCGGATTGATCCGACAGGAAACCGGATTCGATGGCCGTCGTACCGCCTACAGCTACGACTTCAATGGCCAGTTGCTGGAGAAAACCGAGTTTGGCGACGACGGCTCGCAGCTGGTTACCGGCTATCAACGTGACAGCGCTGGGCGGCTACTGGTCAAAACTCTGCCCGATGGGGTCAAGGTCGAGTACCACTACGACAACTTCGGGCGACTGATCAGCGTCGATGACGGCCAGGACCATCCGCTGGAGTTCGAATACGACCGCCAGGACCGGTTGATCACCGAGTATCAGGGTTCGGGTACCCTGCGTTACGGCTACGACGCCTGCGGTCGGCTCAAGCGTATAAGCCTGCCGGACGCCTGCGTCCTCGACTATCACCACGCCAAGGGGGGCGCACTTACTGCCATCGACCTCAACGGCACGCGCCTGACCAGCCATCGTTTTGTCGGCGGACGCGAACAGCAACGCCAACAGGGTCTGCTGCTCAGCGATTATGCCTACGACGAGCAAGACCGTTTGCAGGCCCATGCCGTCAGCCAAAAGCAACGACCACTGTACCGCCGCAAGTATGCCTACAGCACCAAAGGCAATCTCCTGCAAATTACCGACAGCCGCCACGGTTCACACCGCTACCAATACGACGCGCTCGACCGCCTGACCGGAGTGCGCCACGCCCGCGACCAGTCCGCAGAGAACTTCACCCACGACCCGGCCGGCAACCTGCTGATCCACGACCGCCCCGGCCCGCGCGTACTCCAGGGCAACCGCCTGCGCCGCCGCGGCGACAGCCACTACGACTACGACGCCTTCGGCAATCTGATCCGCGAATGTCGCGGTATGCCGCCCCGGGTCACCGAGTTCACCTACGACAGCCAGCACCGCCTGATCAGCGTCAGCACCCCGGAGGGTAAAAGTGTCAGCTACCGCTACGACGCCTTCGGCCGGCGCATCCGCAAAACCATCGACGGCCAGACCACGCAATTCTTCTGGCAAGGCGACCAGCTCATCGCTGAAAGCGGCCCCCGACATTACCGCAGCTACGTCTACGAACCCGGCAGCTTCCGCCCACTGGCGCTGCTCGACGGCAAAGGTCGGGCAGACGCCTGCCCGTTCTACTACCAACTCGACCATCTCGGCACCCCGCAGGAACTGACCAGCTACGCCGGCGCCATCGTCTGGTCCGCCAAATACACCGCCCACGGCAAACTCCGCGAACCGAGCCACGGCAACGACGAACGCCTCGAACAGCCGCTACGGTTTCAGGGGCAATACTTCGATACTGAGAGCGGCCTGCACTACAACCGGCATCGCTACTACCATCCGGACATCGGTCGTTATCTGACGCAGGATCCACTCAAGTTGGCCGGCGGGTTGAACCCGTATCGATACGCCCGGAACCCGACGGGGTGGGTGAGTCCGTCGGGGTTGGGCGGAAATTGTCCGCAGGCGAGCAAGCCGGGATGTCTGGTGACGGATCGGGGGGGAGTGGCAAAGGTTGATGAAGGTGAGCCTGATGCGCCCTCACCAAAACTTCCAAAAAGCTACTTGTATCGCGGGAACTCACGGGAGTCCTGGGAGATTTCTGAAACCGCAATTGAACCCATTGGTTCGACTGTTTAAAGAAATAATCGGGACCCGGACTTCCTCACTGTCGCTTCGTAATAGCTTGCTCACCCGGTCCATCGCCATCGGCATGACTTGGCGATGGACACGTTCGACCCGGCAACCCGGCTCGATCAATCCTCGTCCTCTTCCTCATCTTCAAAATCAATGTTCCCCACATCGCCCGCATCATCAGCATCGTTAAGCGGCACCGTTGCATCATCCATCAGCGATCCCGGATCTTCATTGCCGGGATCGTTGATAAGCGGCAGTTCGCTCGGGCCTTTTTCTTCCTTGCCTTCGGTTTCCGCAGTCATGGTATGCCTCGCTTAACTAGTGATGCTTCTTGTGGTGCTTGTTCGAGTGTTTATAACCGTTACCGGAATGGGAATGGCCGCTATCACTCCCCAGATCATTGCCGACCGCGCCGCCCGCTGCACCGCCAAGGCCCGCGCCGATGGCCGATCCGGTCGAACCACCAAGACTGTTGCCGACCACCGAACCACCCGCCGCGCCCAAACCACCGCCTACCGCCGCCTCGGTGCGACTGTGTTTGGGCGCGCCAATGGCACTACCGGCCGCTCCGCCGACACCCGCACCAATCGCTGCGCCAGTACTGCCGCCCACCTGGCCACCCACAACGTTGCCCAACACCCCACCAAGACCACCGCCTACCGCGGCATCTCCATTACCTCCCGCCAGCGCCACCTGAGAGACCAGCAATCCAAAAACAATCGCAGGCAACATCAATCGTCGAGCATTCAGGCTTGCGGTTTTATTGCCGTCGGTTTTCGGATTCATGGCACACCTCGCATTCTTCAGGAGTATGGAAGATTTGAGCCGCTGCGGCGTAAAACGTTCATAAATGAAAAAGCCCGGCATCAAGCCGGGCTCTTTTCAATTCTGGATCAGGATCAGTGACGCTTGTGACCATTGGCCAGGTTGCTGCCTACGCCGCCGCCCAATGCACCACCCAAGCCTGCGCCGATGGTGGCACCGGATTTGCCGCCGAGGCTGTTACCGATCACCGAACCACCGGCCGCACCGACACCGCCACCGATAGCAGCGCTGGTGCGATGACCTTTTTTGGCGGCAACTGCGCTGCCCGCCGCGCCAGCGACGCCCGCACCAATCACTGCGCCAGTGCTGCCGCCCATCTTCTGGCCGACCACGTTACCCAATGCGCCGCCCAAGCCACCGCCCAGCGCGGCAGTACCGTCACCAGCCATTGCACCTTGAGCAACCAGAAGCCCCAGAACCAGAGCGGGCAGTGTTAAACGCATGACAAAAACCTCAAAAATAGGGGTACACAAAAAGGGGGCGAGATTGAATGCTTTTGCGCGGATAAAGTCCAGCACACCGGTCCAACTTCGCGATTGGCGACGATTGGACAGCATTTTTGAAAAAGGTTTTATGACGGACAAAAAAAAGCCCGCTGGGGAGACGGGCCAGGTGTTGCTTTCTAACGGATGAGTCGAGATTACGGAGGGAGCTGTGAAAAGTTTGTGAAAGATCAGCCGCCTGAAAATTTTGTCATGCAACCCTTTCGATCATCAAAACCCCCGTTCGTTGACGGGGTTTACTCGCGTTCGTTTACTTCCTGACCGGTGCTGTCACCCTGGGCAGGAATTTGCCCTTCAGTACCCGGCACGCCCTGGTCTTGATCTTGTCGACCTCTGTCTGGTCCTCGCCGAAACTGGCCACATACTGGGTCTGGCCACACCGCACGCAATTGTTGATCGGAAACTCTGCGCCATCGTCCTCGATATACGGATCAGCCATCTCATCACCCCTTTCAAAAAGCGGGATCGACACCGGCAAGCCCTTTTGCCGAAACAATATCGATCGCCAAGGTTTTTCAGACTAGCCGGTCACTAATGGACTTGCCGTTCTGATTTCCCCGTGACCGACGAATGGCTTCGTACTTTCACCGCAACTTGACTGCAGTCCCGGTCACAAACACCACGACCATCCCGCCCTTGCCGGCCGGCATGCTGATTTCATAATCAAGCCCGACCACCGCGTCCGCCTGAAGCGCCCGCGCCCGCTCCTTGATCTCATCGGTGGCCTGAATGCGCGCTTCCTTCAACGCTCGCTCCAGTGTCTGGGAGCGCCCGCCAAAAAAGTCGCGCATCCCGGCAAACACGTCACGGACGACGTTGATCCCTTGCACCGACTCGGCGCTGACGATGTCCAGGTAGGCCGTAATTTGCCGACCTTCAATGGAATGGGTGGTAGTGGTGATCATTGCTGTTCCTTCCTGTTCAGATATTCAGCCAGTGCATCGAACGCCGGCAATGTTACGGGATCAGCATCTCCCCCACCCGCACCAATGCCAGGGCGCCACTTTTCCACTGCTATGCTGATAGCGTCGGTTCTCTACACTGGAGACGAGCAGCATGACAGCAGAAGGCAATCATTTCCCCTTCACTTTCAAGACTATTGCCTACTCAACCGGAGGCTTCCTTGTCGCCTTGGTATCTGCCACAAAGCTGCTCGACACTTACTTCGAGTTGACGTTGTTGGCAGATACCAAAGGCTGGCTGGTACGTGCGTGGAACTGGCTTCTGTTAGAAACGCCAATGCCGAATTGGTCGCTGCTGATGATTAGCGCGGCGTTGATCAGCATTCTGACCGCAGCGATTTACTACTACCGCACCCCTGACGGAACTTACGGCGAGCTACATGAGATAGAGCGAAAGGTTTACAAAACGAACAACCCTCAGTTTCCACAGTTGACAGATAACCAAACGCTGCTGATGGAAGCTTTGGCCTATCATGCAAACTTCAGGAAAATTGCAAACCTGGACTCGGTTTGCAAACTTGTCTCACTCAGCAAGCTGGAAGTTGAAGACGGTCTGAAGCAACTCCAGGCTAAACGTCTTGTGAAGCAAAAAGTGACACGGGGTACGTTCGGCGCCACCACTTTTGAACTTACCCTGGCAGGTAAGGACTATGCGTTAGAACGACTCAAGCTGACGTAGTAGAGACACACGGGACGTCGAAAGGTATGGATCGCAGTGTCAGAAGGCGGGATGTAGTGAGCAGTACAATCAAGTAGTACAGCTGAAAAAGAAAAACCCCCGCAAACCATGGATTTGCGAGGGTTCTCAGAATGTGGCGGTGAAGGAGAGATTCGAACTCTCGATACAGTTTCCTGTATACACACTTTCCAGGCGTGCTCCTTAAGCCACTCGGACACTTCACCGTATCTCTTCAAACATGTTCTGTCTGTCGAGGCGCGCTAATGTAGTCGAAAGCTTTTCTGATGGCAAACATTTTTTTCAGAATTTTCATGCGGTTAACGCGATTCAGCGTTTCAGCTCACTCTGGACCATGGCAAACCGGCCAATCTCCGGCTTCGCCCCCTCTTCTATATAGAGGGGAACGGGCAGCAGGCACGGCGGGCTACGCCTGGCGGGCGGGCAAAGGGTGACTGGCGGGTCAGTCACGGCGCTTTACCTGGCTTGCGGCGGTGGGTAACGTCTGCCCAACTTTATTGAAAGGAATAGCGTCATGAGTGAGTTGATTTCCTACCATCTCGAAGACGGTATCGCGACCCTGACCTTGAGCAATGGCAAGGTCAATGCCATCTCCCCGGATGTGATTGCCGCGTTCAACGCTGCACTGGATCAGGCCGTGACTGATCGTGCGGTGGTGATCATTACCGGCCAGCCGGGCATTCTCTCCGGCGGTTATGACTTGAAGGTGATGACGGCCGGCCCTAAAGAAGCCGTGGCACTGGTGACCTCTGGCTCGACACTGGCCCGTCGCCTGCTGTCGCACCCCTTCCCGGTGATCGTTGCGTGCCCGGGGCATGCAGTGGCCAAGGGCGCGTTTCTGCTGCTGTCCGCCGACTATCGCATCGGTGTTGAGGGCCCGTTCAGCATTGGCCTGAACGAAGTGCAGATCGGCATGACCATGCACCACGCGGGCATTGAGATCGCCCGTGACCGCCTGAACAAAGTGGCGCTTCAGCGTTCCGTGGTCAACGGCGAGATGTTCAGCCCGCAAGGCGCCGTGGCTGCCGGTTTCCTGGATGTCGTGGTGTCGGCTGAAGAACTGCAAGGCGCGGCACTGGCGGCGGCTCGCCAGTTGAAGAAGATCAACATGACCGCCCACAAGAACACCAAATTGAAAGTGCGCAAAGCGCTGCTGGAGGCCCTGGACAACGCGATCATCCAGGACCAGGCACATTTGGGTTAAGCCCGGACCTGCTACAAATAAAAGCCCGACCGTCGTGTCGGGCTTTTTCATACATGTCTGTGTTAAACGCCTGTAACTGCTCTAGACCGTATCTGACCGATTAGTCGGAAACATCAGCACAAACATCGGCTATCTCCCACTACTCTGGGAGCAATTGCCGAAAACAGTGCACATCCGTACACTGCGCCACCTTTTGTCCCGGTGGGGCCTGTAAATGCTGTTTTTGTTGCGTATGTCATTGATGGGCCTGCACTTTATTGTGGCGGGTGTGCTGGGTGTGATTCTCGGCCTGTGCCGGCCGTTCAACCCGGACAACAGCCGTCTGTGCGCACGCCTGTACGCGTGGCCGGCCATGTGTATATTGCGCTTGCGGGTGAAGGCCGAAGTCGGGCCGTTGATGGATAAGCCTGACAGCTGTGTGATCATCGCCAATCACCAGTCCAACTACGACTTGTTTGTGTTTGGCAACGTAGTGCCCCGTCGTACCGTGTGCATCGGCAAAAAGAGCCTGAAATGGGTGCCGCTGTTCGGGCAGTTGTTCTGGCTGGCCGGTAATGTGCTGATCGACCGTGGCAATGCGCACAAGGCGCGTAAGTCGATGTTGACCACCACCCACACCCTGCAAAACAAGGACACCTCGATATGGGTCTTCCCGGAGGGCACGCGCAACCTGGGTGAGGACTTGCTGCCCTTCAAGAAAGGCGCATTCCAGATGGCCATTGCCGCCGGGGTGCCGATCGTGCCGGTGTGTGTCAGCAGTTACGTCAAACACATGCGATTGAACCGCTGGCGCAGCGGGAAAATTCTGATTCGTTCGTTGCCGGCGATTCCCACCGCCGGATTGAGCCTGGACGACATGCCCATGCTGATTGCCCAGTGCCGCGAGCAGATGCGTGAATGCATCGATTCGATGGACCGGCAACTGCAAGCCGCCTGAACAAGAAAACCCGCCTGGCGCGGGTTTTCTTTTGTCTGCGAGACTTTACCGGCGAACTCGGCAGATTTAGCTGACTCGCAAACACTGCGAGGCTAAGCTGATCAACACTGGCATTGCATATGTTGCCAATTGAAAGCTGCCAAAAGAAGTGAACCACCATCATGGGTAGAGTTGTTGCTGCTGCGGTTTATAGCGCCGGTAAGAGAGTCACCAATATCACCCTCGACGAAGGCGCAGCCTGGGCTGCCAAGCCCGGACACTTTGTCTGGATCGGCCTCGAGGAGCCGAATGCCGAGGAGCTCTACAATCTGCAGCGCCAGTTCAACCTTCACGAACTGGCCATTGAAGACGCCCTGGAAAAGCACAGCCGGCCGAAGCTGGAAACCTTCGGCGATGCGCTGTTCATCGTGACGTATTCGCCCATCCGTCATGAAGGCAAACTCGAGTTCATCGAGACGCATATTTTTGCCGGCAATGGTTACATCATTACTGCACGCAACGGTCACTCGGCGTCCTACGCCCATGTCCGTCAACGCTGTGAGGCGCGTCCGCTATTGCTTGAGCACGGGGAAGATTTCGTTCTCTATGCCATCCTCAATTTTGTGATCGAGAACTACCAGCCGATGGGCGAAGTCATTCACGCGGAAATCGATGAGCTGGAGCGCAACGTGTTATGCGGCGTGTTGAATGACTACGACATCCAGAAGCTGCATGGCCTGCGTCGTGATGTTTTGCGCTTGCGTCGTTATGTGGCACCGATGATTGAGATCGGGGAGGAATTGCAACGGCTGAGTTTCCCGTTTATCGATAAAAACATGCGCCCGTACTTTCGCGACGTGCAGATCCATGTGACGCGGCAAATGGAAGACCTGACGACCCTGGCGGATATTGCCAGCCAGACGATTGAGGTCGGGGTGCTGCTGGAGGCCTCTCGCCAGAGCGTGGTGCAACGCAAGTTTGCGGCCTGGGCGGCGATTCTGGCCTTCCCCACGGCGGTGGCGGGGATTTACGGGATGAATTTCCAGAACATGCCGGAGTTGAACTGGCACTACGGCTATTTCGGCGTGCTGGGATTTATCACGGTGGGTTGTCTGGGGTTGTGGGCGAGTTTCAAGAAGTCGGGGTGGCTGTAGGAGCGAGCCTGCTCGCGAAAAACCTGAGAGCACCGTGGGCTGTCAGGTTTGGCGCGTTATCGTTCACCACCATCGCGAGCTGGGCTCGCTCCTACGGGTTTTAAACAGATGTTGGCTTGTGTGCGACAAACCGCATCATCCACTCGGCAACCGTGGTGCCGTGGTGCTCCTGATCCAGGCTCGCGATACCTTTGGAGTAGACCTGCTCACCCAGTGCCTGCTGGCGAATCTCCAGCAGGGCGCGGGAGTAGTCGTGGATGAACTCCGGATGCCCCTGGAAGCACAGCACCTGGTCGTTGATGTGGTAGGCGGCATACGGGCAGAAATCGCTGGAGGCAATGACCGTGGCGTTCTCCGGCAGCGACGTGACCTGGTCCTGGTGGCTGATCAGCAGCGTCAGCTCTTCGCGCACCGGATTCATCCATGGCGCCTTGGCGGCGAGCTTGTATTTGTGGGTGCCGACACCCCAACCCTGGGTCGCACGCTCGCTCTTGCCGCCGAGCAGCAATGCCAGCAACTGATGACCAAAGCAGACGCCCAGCAGCTTGTCGCCGCGCTCGTAGCGGGTCAGAAGGTATTTCTTGAGGGTTTCGATCCACGGGTCGGTGCCGAAGGAATCGGCCTTGCTGCCCGTCACCAGGTAGGCGTCGAATGTCAGGTCGTCGCTTGGGTATTCACCCTGCACCACGTTGTAGACCGTGAACTCGGCGGCAATCGGCTGCTGCGAAAACAGGTGTTTGAACATCTGCCCGTAGCCCTGATATTGGTCAACCAATTCCGGACGCAGGTGGTCGGTTTCCAGAATGCAGATGCGTAACGACATAAAAAATACCTGACACGTGATGGGAATAATGCACACCCCAGAGCCTGCCCTGAAACACCGTGACAAGGCAAGCCCCGAAATGCGTCATCGCGCCCTTAGAATGCCTCCCCTTTGGCGGCCTTCTCCAGCAGCAATGCAGGCGGTGCGAACCGCTCGCCATATTGCTTGGCCAGGTATTGGGCGCGGGCGACAAAGTCCTGCACGCCGTACTGGTTGATGTACTGCAGCGCACCGCCGGTCCACGCGGCAAAACCGATACCGAAGATCGAGCCAACGTTGGCATCCGCCGTCGAGGTCAACACGCCCTCCTCCACACAGCGCACGGTTTCGATGGCTTGCACGAACAGCAAGCGATCACGCACATCCTTCGGTGAAATCTGCCCGTCGGTTTTCTCGAAGCGGGTTTTCAACTGTGGCCACAGGTGTTTCTGGCCGCCCGCCGGATACTCGTAGAAACCACCCCCGGCAGCCTTGCCCGGACGCTTGTATTCATTGAGCAACAAGTCAATCACGGCAAATGCCGGATGCTCTCGCAGCGGTTTGCCCTCTGCCTGCAGGTCCTTGGCTGTTTGCAGGCGGATATGGTTCATCAGGCTGAGGGAAACTTCGTCAGAGATCGCCAGCGGCCCTACAGGCATGCCGGCTTTGCGTGCTTCAGTCTCGATCATCGCTGCGTTCACACCTTCACCCAGCATGGCAATGCCTTCGTTGGTGAAGGTGCCGAACACCCTTGAGGTGAAGAAACCGCGGCTGTCATTGACCACAATCGGGGTTTTCCGGATTTGCAGGACGTAATCGAACCCACGGGCCAAAGTTTCGTCGCTGGTATTGGCGCCCTTGATGATTTCCACCAGCGGCATTTTTTCCACGGGGCTGAAAAAGTGCAGGCCGATGAACTTGCTCTGATCGGGCACGGCGCACGCCAGGCCGCTGATCGGCAAGGTCGATGTGTTGGAAGCGATCACCGCGTCCGCGCCGACGACCTTTTGCGCCGCCAACGACACTTTGGCCTTCAAGTCACGATCCTCGAACACGGCCTCGATGATCAGGTCGCAACCAGCCAGGTCGGCATCGCTTGCGGTGGTTTGAATGCGTGCCAGAACGGTGTCGCGTTGCTCGATGCTCATTTGTCCGCGAGCGACTTGCTTGTCCAGCAGCGCCGCCGAATGCGCCTTGCCCTTCTCCGCCGCGGCGATGCTGATGTCCTTGAGCACCACCTCAATACCGGCTAACGCGCTGACAAACGCAATTCCGGCGCCCATCATCCCGGCACCGAGCACCCCGACCTTGCGGGTGACATAAGGCGCAAAGCCTTGAGGCCGCGAGCCGCCGGCATTGATTTCGTTGAGCTGGAACCAGAACGTGCCAATCAGGTTTTTCGAGACCTGGCCGGTGGTCAGCTCGGTGAAATAGCGGGTTTCGATCAGGTGCGCCGTGTCGAAATCCACTTGGGCGCCCTCGACCGCTGCGCACAGGATTTTCTCCGGTGCGGGCATCGTGCCCTGGGTTTTGCTGCGCAGGATCGACGGTGCAATCGCCAGCATCTGAGCGACTCGCGGGTTTGACGGCGTACCGCCCGGAATCTGGTAACCCTTCACATCCCAGCGTTGTACCGCCGCCGGGTTGGCGAGAATCCACGCCTTCGCCTTGGCCATCAGCTCTTCGGAATCTGCTGCCAGCTCGTCGATCAACCCCGCCTGCAACGCCTGTTGCGGGCGAACTTTCTGGCCTTCGAGCAGGTATGGCAGGGCTTTTTCGATTCCGAGCATGCGCACCATGCGCACCACGCCCCCGCCGCCCGGCAGCAGGCCGAGGGTGACCTCCGGCAGACCGAGTTGCACCGACGGGTTGTCCAGCGCTACGCGATGATGGCAGGCCAGGCAGATTTCCCAGCCGCCGCCGAGTGCCGCGCCGTTGATCGCCGCAACCACCGGTTTGCCGAAGGTTTCCAGGGTGCGCAACTGGCCCTTGAGGGTCAGTACCATGTCGTAGAAGGCTTTGGCTTCGGGCTTGCCGACCTTGATCAATTCATTGAGGTCACCGCCGGCAAAGAAGGTTTTCTTGGCCGAGGTAATGATCACACCGGCGATGCTGTCCTTGTCGGCCACCAGGCGCGCAACGCAGTCAGCCATGGCCTCGCGATACACCGCGTTCATGGTGTTGGCGCTCTGGCCTGGCATGTCGATGGTCAGGACGACGATTTGGTCCTGGCCTTTTTCGTAACGAATGGCTTCGTTCATAACTGGATTCCTTGAAGTCCGGGCTCAGAGGCGTTCGATGATGGTGGCAATGCCCATGCCGCCGCCGACACACAGGGTCGCGAGGCCATAACGCAGGCGCCGGGCTTCCAGTTCATCCAGCAGCGTGCCGAGAATGGCGCAGCCGGTGGCGCCCAGCGGGTGGCCCATGGCGATGGAACCGCCGTTGACATTGACCTTGTCCGGATCGACGGCCATGTCCTTGATGAATTTCAACACCACGGAAGCGAACGCCTCGTTGACCTCGAACAGATCGATGTCTTCGACCCGCAGCCCGGCCTTGGCCAACGCTTTGCGGGTCGCCGGCGCGGGACCGGTGAGCATGATGGTCGGATCGGTGCTGGTGACCGCCGTGGCGACAATCCGCGCCCGTGGCTGCAGGCCCAGCGCCCGGCCCTTGGCTTCGGAGCCGATGAGCATCAACGCCGCGCCATCGACGATCCCGGAGCTGTTGCCGGGGGTGTGCACATGATTGATCCGCTCGACATGGCTATAGACCCGCAGCGCGGTGGCATCGAACCCCATCTGCCCCATCATCTCGAAACTCGGCTTGAGCTTGCCCAGGCCTTCGAGGGTCGAATCGGCGCGGATGAACTCATCGTGATCGAGCAGGATGATGCCGTTCTGGTCTTGCACTGGCACCAGCGACTTGCTGAACGAACCATCGGCCCGCGCCCGCGCAGCCTTTTGTTGGGAATGCAGCGCGTAGGCATCGACATCCTGACGGCTGAAGCCTTCAAGGGTGGCGATCAGGTCCGCGCCCACGCCCTGTGGTGTGAAGTGACTGTGCAGGTTGGTCGCCGGGTCCAGCGCCCAGGCCCCGCCATCGCTGCCCATCGGCACCCTGGACATCGACTCGACACCACCGACCACCACCAGGTCCTCGAAGCCGGAGCGCACTTTCATCGCACCGAGGTTGACCGCCTCCAGCCCCGAAGCACAGAAACGGTTGATCTGTACCCCCGCCACGCTGACATCCCAATCGGCCACCTGAGCGGCGGTCTTGGCGATGTCAGAGCCTTGATCGCCAATCGGCGTCACGCAGCCGAGCACCACGTCATCGACCTGGCTGGTGTCCAGCGCCGTGCGCTGTTGCAGCGCAGTGAGCAAACCGGCAACCAGGTCCACCGGTTTGACACTGTGCAAGGCGCCGTCGGCCTTGCCTTTGCCACGGGGCGTGCGTAACGCGTCGAAAATCAATGCTTGGGTCATGACGTCCTCGAACCACAGTGCGGGAGGGTGAATATCGAGTGCTCACTCTTGGCCCGAGCCGCGTTTGATTCAATGACCGCAGCGCTCACAGATGTTGACGCTCACGCTCAGACGGACGGTAGTGAGCTACCGGATTTACCGATTCCGGACACCAAGCTGTCTAGCCAACGGGCGCCAAGAAAGCTGGCAATAGGCCTCATGTCTTTTTTAAAGCGAATCGTAACAACTCCATACGAAATGGATCTAAGCCAAGCGCTGCGCGGGCTCTAAGGTGAACTTGTACGAAGTTGTCGTCGGGTTTTGCCGAGGCGCTCGTCGCTACAGGAAGTGCACCTGCCGTCATGGAGCAATGCAGGCAGGCATCAGGAAATAACAATAAAGGCGGTCAAGCCATGTTCAAACAATCGAAAGTACGACAAGCCGGGCTCATCCTTTTCGCCACCACATTGTTGTTGATATTGCCGAACCTGACCAAGGTGATCGGCTAGTCGCGTCTGAAAGATACGGCGTCACGGTTTTTGAATTGCCACTATCAAAATGTGACTGGCCCGCTACCCGGGCCAGCGTGGCTGTGCCAACCTTGGCGGCACTTCCACGACATGGACGGCGATCATTTGAAAATACTCATTCTGCTCGGGGCCCTGCTGTTCGGCTCGCCCCTGTATGCCGCACAGCTGAACCTGGAGCTGGGCGCGAACAGTCGCACCTGGCAGACCGAGGAATTGCTCAAGCATCCTCAGGTTCAAACCATCGACATCAGCGACGACGTTTCCTACAAACGGGACATGAGCTACCGCGCCGTGCCTCTGTCCGCGTTGCTGACCGGCATCAAGCCCGACGACCACCTGCAAGCCGTGGCCCTGGATGGCTTTGCCGCCGAAATGGCCGCAGCGCCGTTGCTCAACTCCCAGGGGGCACAGGCGTGGCTGGCGATTGAAGACCCTGGCAAGCCCTGGCCACCGCTATCCGAAGGCAAGCCAGGCGCCGGGCCGTTCTATCTGGTCTGGACCAACCCGCAGGCCGGCAACATCAGCCCCGAACAATGGCCGTTCCAGGTCACGAGCATCAAACGCCTGGCGCCCGTGGCCGAGCGCTTTCCCGCCCTGCTGCCCGATCCGGCATTGAGGGCCGATGATCCGGTGTACAAGGGTTTTGCGTTGTTCCAGAAGAACTGCCTGGCATGCCATCGACTCAATGGCGCTGGCGACTCGCAGTTCGGGCCGGACCTGAATATTCCGTACAACCCGACCGAATATTTTGGCGCGGACTTCCTCAAGCGCTACATCCGCGATCCACAGAGCTTGCGCCAGTGGCCGCAGGCGAAGATGCCAGGGTTCTCCACCGAGGTGTTACCGGATGGGGACCTGGGGATGTTGGTGGGGTATCTCAAGCATATGTCGGGCCGGAAGGTGAAGCCCTAAGCCTTGTGCTGTATGGACCGGCCTCTTCGCGAGCAAGCCCGCTCCCACATTGGAATTGCTGTGCGCCGCAAATCAAATGTGGGAGCGGGCTTGCTCGCGAAGCGGTATCCCCGATCCTACTGCTGCTGCACTGAAATCACCGGCGCTGGCGTCGGTGAAACCAGCACCTTGGCATGCATCTGCTCACACCCGCCGCCCCGACGCATCCCGCGCACCGGGCAGGCATCCAGGTAATCCAGGCCCACCGCCAGTTTCAGGTGACGTTCCGGCCGGGCCAGTTCGTTGGTCACGTCGAAGCTGTACCAGGCGTCATCCAGCCAGGCCTCGGCCCAGGCGTGGCTGGCCAGGTGTTCGCTGTTCTCGCTGTACAGATACCCCGACACATAACGCGCCGGAATACCCAGGCTGCGCGTGCAGGCAAGAAATGCATGGGTATGGTCCTGACACACGCCAGAGCGCCCGGCAAAAGCCTGGGCTGCGCTGGTGTCCACTTCCGTGGAGCCCGGCGTATAGGTCATATGCTGGTTGAGTCCATGCATCAGATCGATCAACGCCGTGCGATCACGGCGTTGCTTGCACGCGTTCTCGGCGAACGAACGCAGGGCGGAGTCGGCTTCAGTCAAACGGGTGAAACGCAGAAACGGCAGTGCCGACTGGCTCTCGTGCTCGGCCTCACGCAACTCGTCGATATCGACCTGGCCACGGGCGCCGATGATGATCGCCTCGTGCGGCTCATCCATGGTCAGCACATGCAGGATGTTGCCGAACGGGTCGAGTTGCGCCCGCACCGGACGAGGCAGGTCGAGCTGCCAGCTGAGCACGTGCTGGCGCTCGCTGTCGTGGGGAGTCAGTCGCAGGTACTGGATGCTCGCCCGCACCTTGTCTTCGTAGTGATAGGTGGTCTCGTGGCTAATGGAAAGTCTCATGCGGCCTCCAGATAAGAACTGTGTATCGCGTTACCCAACTGGCGCACCAGCGGGATGAACTCGGTCAGCCAGGCGTGCAGGCCTTCTTCGAGAATTTCATGGATGCCGGTGTAGCGCAGGCGCGCGTCCATTTCTGCCGCCAGGCGTTGTGCGGGGCGACCATTGGCCCCTGGCAATTGCGCGAGGATCTGGTCGATTTCTTCGGTGCAGGCGCGCAGGGATCGCGGTACATCCGCCCGCAGCAACAGCAGTTCGGCGACATGCCGGGCGCCGGGGGCGTCGCGGTAGATTTCCGTGTAGGCCTCGAACGACGACAACGCCCGCAACAACGCACTCCACTGGTAATACGCGTGAGCGGTGCCATCGCTGACGGCTTCGGCCTGATCGCCGGCCATTTCGTAGCGGGCATCGAGCAGGCGCAAAGTGTTGTCCGCCCGTTCGATGAAGGTCCCCAGACGAATGAAGCGAAACGCATCGTTACGCATGATGGTGCCGTAGGACGCGCCCCGGAACAGGTGGGAACGTTCCTTGATCCACTCGCAGAAACGGCTCATGCCGTAGCGACTGAGGCCCTGCTCGGCAATACCGCGAATTTCCAGCCAGGTGGCGTTAATGTTTTCCCACATGTCGGCGGTGATGCGCCCACGCACCGCATGGGCGCTGGCCCGTGCCGCACCGAGACAACTGTAGATGCTCGCCGGGTTGGCCGCATCCAGGGCGAAGAAATGCAGCAGCCGTTCGGCATGCAGTTCGCCATGGCGCTCCAGGTAATCGTCCAGGGTGCCGGTGATCAACAGCGGCATGGCCAATTCGTGCAAACCGTCGCCACGACCGTCTTGCGGCATCAGCGACAGCGAATAGCTGATGTCGAGCATCCGTGCGAGGTTTTCCGCCCGCTCCAGGTAACGCGACATCCAATACAAATCCGAGGCAGTTCTACTTAACATGGCAGGCTTCCTTTAATCCTCGACCACCCAGGTGTCCTTGGTTCCGCCACCCTGGGAGGAGTTGACCACCAGGGAGCCTTCGCGCAGGGCGACACGGGTCAAACCGCCGGGCACGACCCGGGTTTCACGACCCGACAGGACAAACGGCCGCAAGTCGATATGGCGTGGTGCAATGCCGTTTTCGACAAAGGTCGGACAAGTCGACAGCGACAGCGTTGGTTGGGCGATATACGCATGGGGCTTGGCGATGATCCGCGCGCGGAAGGCTTCGATTTCCGCCGCCGTCGCCGCCGGCCCCACCAGCATTCCGTACCCGCCGGAACCCTGGGTTTCCTTGACCACCAGTTCTGGAAGATTGGCCAGCACGTGGGAAAGTTCAGAAGGGTTACGGCATTGCCAGGTCGGCACGTTCTTCAGGATCGGCTCTTCGTCGAGGTAGAAACGGATCATGTCGGTAACGAACGGATACACCGACTTATCGTCCGCCACCCCCGTGCCGATGGCATTGGCCAGCACCACGTTGCCGGAGCGGTAGGACGACAGCAGCCCCGGCACGCCGAGCATTGACTCCGGGTTGAAGGCCAGCGGATCGAGGAAAGCGTCGTCGAGGCGACGATAAATCACGTCGACCGCTTTCGGCCCGTCGGTGGTGCGCATGTAGACCTTGTCGTCACGCACGAACAGGTCCGCGCCCTCCACCAGCTCCACACCCATTTCCCGCGCCAGGAACGCATGCTCGAAGAACGCGCTGTTGAAGCGGCCGGGTGTCAGCACCACCACGCTCGGGTTGTCGATGGGGCTTGAGCTTTTCAGGGTGTCGAGCAGCAGGTTCGGGTAGTGGTCGATAGGAGCGATGCGTTGCGCCGCGAACAGTTCGGGGAACAGGCGCATCATCATCTTGCGGTCTTCAAGCATGTAGCTGACGCCGCTGGGCGTGCGCAGATTGTCTTCGAGCACGTAGTAGGTGCCGTCGCCGTCGCGCACCAGGTCGACCCCGGAGATGTGCGAGTAGATATCGCGGTGCAGGTCCAGGCCCTGCATCGCCAACTGGTACTGCTCGTTGGCCAGCACCTGTTCGGCCGGAATGATGCCGGCCTTGATGATGCGCTGCTCGTGGTAAAGGTCGGCGAGGAACATGTTCAACGCCTTGACCCGCTGGATGCAGCCGCGCTCGACGACCCGCCATTCACTGGCAGGAATGCTGCGCGGGATGGTGTCGAACGGAATCAGGCGCTCAGTGCCCTGCTCGTCTCCGTAGAGCGTGAAAGTAATCCCGGCGCGATGAAACAACAGATCGGCCTCGCGTCGCCGTTGTGCCAGAAGCTCGTCAGGCGTCTCGGCCAGCCAACGGGCAAACTCCCGATAATGCGGGCGGACCAGGCCGCCGGCATCGTACATCTCATCAAAATAGGTGCGGATCATGCCGTACTCCTTGTCACTCGGACGTCCAGACCTTCGCAAGGCCCGTGCCATCGGCATAAACGCTTAAATTTCAATCGGTTGGATAATCAAGACGCACGCACCGCACCAATCCTGTGCGACAAATGCCCCAACCTGATCGCCCCCGCTTCATTGCAAGGCGTAGTGATCGCCTGTCACCAGCATAGTCCGTAGGAGCCAGCTTGCTGGCGATGGGGCCAGCAAGTCATGGGTTACTCTTCGAGGACGCCTTCGCTGGCAAGCCAGCTTCTACCGGATTGTGTTCAATGTCCTGGCGGCGAAAATGAAAACGGCCAACCCGAAGGTCGGCCGTCATTGCCAATTGTCACTGTTCATAAGGTTA
Source organism: Pseudomonas sp. WT-JTC (assembly GCF_056711565.1). NCBI lineage: Bacteria > Pseudomonadati > Pseudomonadota > Gammaproteobacteria > Pseudomonadales > Pseudomonadaceae > Pseudomonas > Pseudomonas sp. WT-JTC. The sequence continues at coordinate 1,886,451 of NZ_CM160042.1, read as the reverse complement.
TGCGAGTCGCCCTCGTACCTCCTGTTTCACACCCCAGCCTTCGATGATGCCGCCCAACGGCTCGACCACCGCTTCGAAACCCTGTTCGAAATCGCCGATGTCGTCGTAGGTGGCATACATGACTTTGCACAGTTCCAGCGCCCAGGCGCCGTCGTCGCGCACACTGATTTGCGCATCCAGGGATTCACCACGGTGGAAATGACCTGCCGCCCTGCGTGCCCGCTCCTCGTCCGGGAAAATGGCGTAGAACTCGATGGGATGAAACCGCGAAAAGTCAAAACCGCCTTCTTTCATGCGGCGCAGTACGCTGCTGCTGATGTCTTCTTGATAGGCTGTGCTCATGAAACGTCCTCCTCAAAACGATGGATAGACTTTCCGTACTCCCTCACCCGCAACCGAACAGCGCGAGCGACGGCAACCGATGTGCCGGCGGGAAACAAGCATGGAGCTGACAAGACCAGACCTTAGCGATTCATTCGCTGATCTCGCTTGCAGAGTAGCCCCAAGATAGAGCCTCTGCCAAGGTCTGGATTTGAATGCGACAGGTGTCGTTCAGATTGGAGCAATACCGAGGATTTGAATGCTGTTCTGCGCCTTGAGTTCTTTGACGCTCGCATCAGTGGTCCGCCCTTCCAGATCGTTCAGATCCAGTTCGGCAGCGACAGGAAGAAGCCTGGCCTTGATGAGCCTGGCGGCACGCTCGTAGTCCGGGCGCTCGATGCACTCGAAGACTTCGTTGACGGTTTCGCCATGATCATCCACGAAAGTGACTTTCCACTTTTGCATTGGTGCCTCCTCGATAAACCCCATTGATGGGTTCACCTCTATCTCGACCTTGTTAGCTGGCTGATGTTCCGCCAGATCAAACATATCGGCGGATGTGAAAATCTCTCCCGACACCCGCTTTAACCCGTCAAGCGCAGCCATGTGGGAGCGGGCTTGCTCCGGGCGGCGTTCCGACGAAAGCGGTGTGTCAGCCGACTTGTTTTCAACTGACCCTCCCTCTTCGCGAGCAAGCCCGCTCCCACAGGTTTCGTGCGCGGACTGAAAGATCAGTCGTTGCTTGGCTTGTTCACTGCCTGCAATACGTATTGCGGCAAGGCAAAGGCACCGATGTGGATTTCTGGATTGTAGTAGCGGGTGATGATGCCGCTGCCCGTGAAGCGCTGTTGCAGGGTTTCGCGGGACAACTTGCGATAAGCGGTATTGGTGGCACCCCAGGCGAAGGTCATCGAGCCACCGATATAGGTCGGCACGGCGGCCTGGTAGAAGTGCCAGTCCGGGAACAGGCTGCGCAGGCGACCGGCGGTGGTCTTCACTTCTTCGATCTGCATGAACGGCGTGCCGTTCTGGGTCACCAGAATGCCGCCTTCGTTCAGGCAGCGGCGGCAGGCCTGGTAGAAGTTTTCCGAGAACAGCACTTCCCCCGGTCCGATCGGGTCGGTGGAGTCGGAAATGATCACGTCGAACTTTTCGGTGGTGGTGGCGACGAAACGCATGCCGTCGTCGATCACCAGGTTCAGACGCGGATCATCGAATGCCCCCTTGGAGTGGTTCGGCAGGAATTCCTTGCACATGTCGACCACGGTGCCGTCGATCTCGACCATGGTGATGTGCTCGACACTACGGTGCTTGGCCACTTCACGCAACATGCCGCCGTCGCCGCCGCCGATGATCAGCACGCGCCTGGCGCTGCCATGGGCGAGGATCGGCACGTGGGTCAGCATTTCGTGATAAATGAATTCGTCGGCTTCGGTGGTCTGGATCACACCGTCCAGCGCCATCACCCGGCCCATGCGCGGGTTCTCGAAGATCACCAGGTGCTGGTGTTCGGTGCGCACTTCGTGCAGCAGTTTATCCATGCGAAAACGCTGGCCGTAGCCTTCGTAGAGGGTTTCCAGGTAGTCGCTGGCAGGGGTGTTGCTCATGGGAAGTGCTCCGATGAATGCGGGTGGCAACGGACGGTTACCCGCCCATGATGGCCAATCGATTGTCTCGATTGACCGGGAAAGGCGCGCATTCTACGTCGCGGAACATGACAGGTCGAACCTCAGTTGTTCGACTTGCCACAATCCTGTGGGAGCGGGCTTGCTCGCGAAGTAGGCAACTCGGTTTGTCGGCGAACCGCGTAATCGTTCTTCGCGAGCAAGCCCGCTCCCACAGGGCCGGAGTTGTTTGCGGGAAATCCGTCAGAGTTTGACATTGCCCCGTGGCCCGGCGATGGCCCAGATGATCAGTCCCAGCACCGGCAACAGCGCGATCAACAGTACCCAGAGGATTTTCATCCCGGTCTCGGCGCTACTTTTGAATACGTTGATGATGGCCCAGATGTCCAGGACAAAAATGATCAAGGCAACCAGGCTGTTGAACGTGGAACCCATGGTGACGCTCCTGAAGAGTGATTTGCCCTCTCAGGATAGACGGTCGTCGCGAGGGCTCCGCTTTATTGACAGTATTTGGCTATCAAACGTGGATCGCCACTTTCAGGGCTTCCAGGGATGGCGCGGCGGCGATGCCGACTTCAGCGCACAATTCCAGCACGCGTGGCACGTCATTGCCGTAGACCAGCACCACCTGCAACTCGTCATCGAGCAACTGGCTGAAGTTCATCAGTGTGTAGCCACCGTTTTCCTTGTTCAGGCTGCTCATCTGCACCTGGATGCGGTTGAGTGCGGTCAGGGCTTCGGTCCTGGCCAGCTGCTTGGGCTTGAGATTGAAATCCACACCCGGGCCGAACGAGGCGACAACCTGGGCGAACAGGTCCATGTAGGTGTCAGCCTGGAACAGCACCGTTTCCGGCAGGCTGCCGACCACCACCCACTCACCCAGCGGGATCGGGAAGCTGTCGTCGTAGTTGATGTCCGGATTGGCGGTCAGAAAAGCCTGCGGATCGGCGTAGGCCTGCGCCGCTTCGTCTGCGACCTTGAGGATTTCGTCTTCGCCCATGCACCCGGAGCTGATTTTGCTGATGAGTTCGACGAGTGCGGCTTTCATGGGGCGGATCCTGTAGCGAGGGGAATATTGAGGGCGCGAAGGATAGCGCAAATGTGGACCTGTAGTGAGCGCCCCCTCGCCACAAGGCTCTGCGTCAGCCCAGCAGTTTTTCCAGGTGCGCAACGGCATCGGAAGCGCCCATGGTTTTCGCCGCGTCCAGCGCGGTGATGCCATTGGCGTCCCTGGCTTTCGGGTCGGCGCCCTTGCTGATCAGGTAATCGACCACTTCGACGCGGTTGAACATCGCCGCCATCATCAGCGCCGTGCGGCCATCGAAGGACGAACCTTCAACCTGCGCACCGCCGCCGACCAAGGCCTTGATCACCGCCAGGTCGCCCTTGAAGGCGGCGCCGGCAATCGGACTCTGTCCGTTGTCGTTGCGGATCTCCGGGTCGGCCTTGTGCTCCAGCAGGACTTTTACCGTTTCCACATGGCCGTGGTACGCGGCCAGCATCAGCAAGGTATCGCCCTTGTGGTTACGCAGGTTCGGCGGTAACCCCTTGGTCAGCAGCGCGGCCATCATCGCCGCATCGCCCTCCCGTGCCTTGTTGAATACCTGTTCGGCAAATTCAGCGGCTTCTTCGGGGGTCATCTGGCGGCTTTTGTCTGACATTGGGCACTCCCTTCTCTGTCATTCGTAGAAGCCGACAGTTTCCCGAGCCGTCCCGACACTGTCACTTGTTTTTTCTCATGGGCCGCCATAGCCAGATTCAATAGCGGTATTTGCCGCCCTGAATGTCAGACAACAATTGCTGCGTGACCTGCACATAGGTCTGGGTCCCCGGCAGCCAGGCATAAATCGGATCATCACCGGTTTTACCCGGGTCGAAGGCTTCGTCCTTGAGGCGGGTCTTCTGATATTTGAATGTCCCGGTGGTTTCCATTTTCACTTTCACCCGCAGGAACAACGGCACCGCATAAGCCGGCATTTGCTCACGGGCGAAGGCCAGCAGTTCGCTGAAGTCCAGGGTTGCCAGGGATTCGGCTGGGGTAATCGCCGCCATTCCGGCCCGGCCATTGGTGTTGCGGATTTCCACGCCATAGGCCACGGCTTCGGAAATGCTCGGATGTTTCAGGAGGATGTTTTCGACCTCCGTGGTCGACACGTTTTCACCCTTCCAGCGGTACGTATCCCCCAGGCGGTCGACAAACTGCGCATGACCAAAGCCGATGTTGCGCAACAGATCGCCGGTGTTGTAGTAGCGGTCGCCCTGCTCGAATACATCGTGAAGCACGACCTTGGCGGTTTTCTGCGGATCGGTGTAACCGTCCAGTGGTGCCTTGTCGTAGATTTTTGCCAGCAACAGCCCCTGCTCGCCCTTGGCGACCTTGCGCATCAGGCCGTTGGCTTCACGAATCGGTGCGCCGCTGTCGTGGTCGTACGCCACCAGTTCCCAGGACATCAGGGAGAAACCGATGGTGTTGTCGAAATTCAGAATGTTGGTGAACCCGATATTGCCGTCGCTGGCAGCGTACAGCTCGCAGATGTGATTCACCGCAAAGCGGGTCTTGAACTCGTTCCAGGCTCCAGGACGCAGGCCGTTGCCGATCATCTTCTTCACCTCGTGCCGGCTGTCGTCGACGCTGGGCGGTTGATCGACCAGGTAGCGGCACAGTTCGCCGACATAACCGATGGTGGTCGCCCGGTACTTGCGCACGTCGTTCCAGAACTGGCTGGCGCTGAATTTGCGGCGGATGGCAAACCCGCTGGCACCACTGACGGCCGCCCCCCAGCACACGCAAAGTCCCGTGGCGTGGTACAGCGGCAAGGTGCAATAGACGACATCGTCCGGGTGCATGTCCAGGGCGATCATGCCGAAACTCGCCGAGCTGCGCATCCAGCGGCCATGCTTGAACACGCCGGCCTTGGGCAGCCCCGTGGTGCCCGATGTGTAGATATAAAAGCAGGGATCGTCGAAGAAAATCTGCTGGCTGCTGGCCGGGTTGTCGCTGGCATCATCGAGACTGACGGTCATCAGGTTGATGAAACCTTCAGGCGCGATACCCGGTTGGCGAGAAGTGTCCCGATCGGCGACGAACCAGGTTCGGTCAGCCTTGATCGACACCCGATCACGAACCGCCAGGTACGCCGGGACCAACTCCTCACCGACAATGATCGCCACCGGAGACACCAGATTCACACTGTGCACCAGGGTGTCGCGGGTCTGCGAGGTATTGAGCAGCGCACTGACCGCGCCGACCTTGGCCACCGCCAGAATCGTCACCAGCAGTTCCGGGCGGTTCTCGATGAAGACCGCCACCACATCCCCCTTGCAGATGCCTTGGCCGATCAGGTGATGGGCAATGCGGTTGGCCCATTGGTTGACCTCGGAGTAACTGAGCCTCACGTCGTCTTGCAACAGCGCCGGGCCATCCGGGTTGCGCAACGTGGCTTGCTCGAAACACCAGCCCAAACCACACGCCTGGGTCGGGTCCGTGACGTTGGCGACCTTCATGCCCTTCACCACCCGGGGGATGGCTTTGGCAATGGAAGGCAGCTTGCGGAGCATCATGCCCCAGGTAATCGTGTCGTTCGACGTACGGCTCATGATTGCTCCCGTTCGATGTTTTTTTATTGTCGGGCGGCGATGACTGAGCCCGAAAATACGTCAACGGTTCTTGAGCTGTACACGCGGTTTTTGAAATGTTTTGTATCTGCGATCTTGATCCGCGATCTTGATCTGCGACTGCGCTGCGCGAAGGTGATCCCGTGCACGCCAATTGGTTCCATCGAGTCGCCGACATACCTGCAAAATGCAGGATGCACGATGGCCATTCATGCAGATTGCACGAAAGCAAAAAACACTGAAAAACCTAACTTATTGATTTTTAACAATATTACTCAACTGAATTTACTGGCACAAAGGCTGCAACAGCCTCCCCATGCTTGCCATTCAAGTCATCACGGAGCTGAAAGACATGAGCCTTATCCAGGAAAAATTTTCGTCCCTGTTCTCCAACTTCGCAGTCACTACCCAGGACCGCCCTGATGGCGGGATCCTGCTGACCTTGTGCAGCGACGACGGCAGAGAATTCAAGCGCTCGATCTCTTACCAGCAATTGCACAATGGCGACCAACTGATGTGGGTCATCAGTGCGATTCGCCGCGACCTCGCGGAACAGGCCAGTGAACTGCCGCAGATTTCCCTGCTGCAAAGCCAGCAACGGTTTGCCCTGCCGACCTATCACTCGCTGTAAAAAACCAATGTGGGAGCGGGCTTGCTCGCGAAGAGGGTGTTTCAGTCAACATCATCATTGAATGACACACCCTCTTCGCGAGCAAGCCCGCTCCCACAAGTTGTCCGGTGTTTAGAAGGCTGAAGGATTTATCCGCGCAAAGCTGTCCACAGTGACATGCCCCACCAGCTCCCCGCCCTCACGGGCCAGGCCGCAAGTGGCCATACCCGCCGCGCGCGCTGCGTCGAGTTCTTCGACGATGTCCGACAAAAACAGAATGTGCTCCGCTTCGACCTGGATCGCCTGGGTGATGTTGGCGTAGGACTGCGCCTCGCGTTTTGGCCCTGACGTCGTATCGAAGTAGCCGCTGAACAGCGGCGTCAAATCCCCCGCCTCCGAGCAGCCGAAGATCAACTTCTGCGCCTGGATCGAGCCCGAGGAATAAACGAACAGTTGATAGCCGTCCTGGTGCCAGTGCTTCAGCGCTTCGACGGCGTCGGGGTAGACGTGGCCTTTCAGTTGCCCGGCCTGGTAGCCCTGCTCCCAGACCATTCCCTGCAACGCTTTCAACGGCGTGGCCTTGCGGTCTTCGGCAATCCAGCCCAGCAGGATCCCGATGACCCGCTCCACGTCAGCATTCGCTTCATTGCTGTCGCGGCGCACGGCAGCCAGTTGTTCTGCCACGTCGGCGCGTTCGGCGTGCTGACGGACAAACGCCGGCAAGTGTTTGGCGGCATAAGGGAACAGCACGTCGAACACAAAACTCACCGCGCTGGTGGTGCCTTCGATGTCGGTGAGAATCGCTTTGATCGGCATCGACTCAGTCCTCAAGACGCGGGAATTGGCTGGCGATGTCTTCGCCGGTGAAGTTGGCCACCCAGCCTTCCGGGTTGTTGAACAGACGGATCGCGACGAAATGCGGATGTTCGCCCATGTCGAACCAGTGTTTGGTACCGGCCGGCACCGAGATCAGGTCGTTTTTCTCGCACAGGACCGCGTAGACGTAATCGTCGATGTGCAGGGTAAACAAGCCACGGCCTGCAACGAAAAATCGTACTTCGTCTTCGCCGTGGCGATGTTCGTCGAGGAACTTGGCACGCAGTTCGGCTTTTTGCGGGTGATCGCTGTTGAGGCTGATCACGTCGACGGTAACGTAACCGTGTTCGGTCATCAGCTTGTCGATCTGCTCCTGGTAGGCGGCAATCACTTCTTCCTGAGTGGCGCCCGGCTGGATCTTCGCCGCCGCTTGCCAGCGGTCGAAGCGCACGCCCTGCTCGGCCAGGGTCGAGGCGATGTCTTCGAAATGGGTCAGCACCTTGTTGGGCATTTCAGGGCTGGAGACGTGATAAACGGACAGGCTGCTCATCGTGGCAACTCCTTAACGGTTCATGCGTTACGGTTAAAGAGCGAGCGCGTCTTCAACTCGCACTCGAACAAGAATTCAAAGGCCTCGATCTGCCGCAAGGCATCGCTCATGCGCGCCCCCCAGGTGTACAGGCCATGACCGCGGATCAGGTAGCCGACGCAATCGGGATGGGCGTCGAGCCAAGGCTGCACCTTGGCGGCCAGGCGCGCAATGTCCTGGTCGTTGTCGAAAATCGGCACGCGCACCCGGGATTCGTGGGTCGTCACACCGCTGAAGGCTTTTTGCAGTTCATAGTCTTCGAACTCGATGAAGTCTTGTGGTGTCAGGCGCGACAGCACGGTGGCATTCACCGAGTGGGTGTGCAGCACGGCACCGATCTCTGGGCGCCAGCTGTAGAGCTGGGTGTGCAACAGGGTTTCTGCGGACGGTTTCTTGCCCGGTTCCAGGCTGTTGCCCGACAGGTCAGTGGCCAGCACATCGTCCATGCCGAGTTGACCCTTGTGCTTGCCGGACACGGTCAGCAAGGCTTCGGTCGGCGACAGGCGGGTCGAGTAATTGCTGCTGGTGGCCGGCGACCAGCCGCGGCCGTACAGAAAACGCCCGGCGTCGATGATTTCCTGGGCGAGGTGTTCACGGGTAAGGCTCATGGCCTGTCCTCTTGCATACATGTGGCAATGATAACGGCAGCCGCAACGGCTGCGAGACTGGCAATACTAAAGGTCCATGCCGCGCCGAGGGCGTTCCAGCTGTAACCGGCGTACAACGCGCCCAATGCGCCACCGGTGCCGGCCAGTGCGGCGTACAACGCCTGGCCCTGGCCTTGCTGGCGCGCACCGAAGCTACGTTGCACGAATTGAATGGCAGCGGCGTGAAAGCTGCCGAATGTCGCCGCGTGCAGCACCTGGGCAAACAGCAGCACCCAAAGAAACTCCGCGAGCGAACCCAGCAACAGCCAACGCAACGCCGCCAGCAGAAAGCTGGCCATCAGCACCCGGCGCAGCGAGACGCGCGCGAGGATCCGGCTCATGGCCAGAAACATCAGGACCTCGGCGACAACGCCGACCGCCCAGAGCATGCCGATCACGCCACGGCTGTAACCCAGTCGCTCAAGGTGCAGGGTCAAAAAGGTGTAATACGGCCCGTGGCTCATCTGCATCAGCGCCACGCATACGTAAAACGCCAGCACGCCGGGGCTGCGCAATTGCTTGAGGAATCCTTCCCCCGCCACCCGGTTGCCCGGCGCCGGTTGGGCATTGGGCACCCACAGGCTGCTGAGCACGATGCCAGCCAAGATCAGCACCAGCGCCGCCGGGTAGATGTCCAGGCTCAGCCATTCGAACAGCCGGCCCAGCGCGACCACGGTGATGATGAAACCGATCGAGCCCCACAGGCGAATCTGGCTGTAGCGCGAGGTCTGCCCCTGCAAATGTGCCAGGGTGATGACTTCGAATTGTGGCAACACCGCATGCCAGAAAAACGCATGCAAGGCCATGACCATCGCCAGCCAGGCGTAGGTCTTGCTGACGAAAATCAGTGAAAAGGTCAGCAGCGTGCACATCGCACCGAAGCGCACGATGGCCAGCCGCCGGCCGGTGTAGTCGCCCAGCCAGCCCCAGATGTTCGGCGCCACGCAACGCATCAGCATCGGGATCGCCACCAGCTCGCCGATGCGCGCGGCACTGAATCCGAGGTGATCGAAATACAGCGCCAGAAACGGCGCTGTAGAACCGAGCAAGGCGAAATAGAACAGATAGAAACTGGAGAGCCGCCAGTACGGGAGCGCCGCAGTCGCCATCAGACGGCTGCGACTGTGAAGTCAGCCATTCAGAGCTGACCCAGCACCGGCGTGCTCACACGCACATCGGCGTTCTGCCCGCGGTGACGCAGCAGGTGATCCATCAGCACGATGGCCATCATCGCCTCGGCGATCGGCGTGGCGCGGATGCCGACGCACGGGTCGTGACGCCCCTTGGTGATCACTTCCACCGGGTTGCCATGGATGTCGATGGAGCGGCCCGGCGTGGTGATGCTCGACGTCGGCTTCAGCGCCAGGTGCGCAATGATCGGCTGACCGGAGGAAATACCGCCGAGAATGCCCCCCGCGTTATTGCTGAGAAAACCTTGCGGGGTCATTTCATCGCGATGCTCGGTGCCACGCTGGGCGACGCTGGCGAAACCGGCACCGATTTCCACGCCCTTGACCGCATTGATGCTCATCAGCGCATGGGCCAGTTCGGCATCGAGGCGGTCGAAGATCGGCTCGCCCAGGCCCGGCATCACGCCTTCGGCGACCACCGTGATTTTCGCGCCGACCGAATCCTGGTCGCGGCGCAACTGGTCCATGTAGGCTTCCAGTTCCGGCACCTTGTCCGGATCCGGGCTGAAGAAGGCATTCTGCTCGACCGATTCCCAGGTCTTGAACGGGATTTCAATCGGCCCGAGCTGGCTCATGTAGCCGCGAATGACGATGCCCTGACTCGCCAGGTATTTTTTTGCAATCGCCCCCGCCGCCACGCGCATCGCCGTTTCACGGGCCGAGCTGCGACCGCCGCCGCGGTAGTCGCGCTCACCGTACTTGTGGTGGTAGGTGTAGTCGGCGTGGGCCGGGCGGAACAGATCCTTGATCGCCGAGTAGTCCTTGGACTTCTGGTCGGTGTTGCGGATCAACAGGCCGATGGCGCATCCGGTGGTGCGGCCTTCGAACACGCCAGAGAGGATTTCGACTTCGTCGGCTTCCTGACGCTGGGTGGTGTGGCGGCTGGTGCCGGGCTTGCGACGGTCCAGGTCACGCTGCAGATCCTCCAGGGATATCTCCAGGCCCGGCGGGCAGCCATCGACAATGGCGACCAACGCCGGACCATGGCTTTCGCCAGCGGTGGTGACAGTGAACAGCTTGCCGTAGGTATTGCCGGACATGCAGGACGCTCCGTGAAATGAACCTGAATACGTAATGCGCGCCAGTATACGCAGGCTACCCAAGTAGTTCATCCTCGAACCTTATGGGTGCCTGTGAGTCCAACCGGCATCTTCTTGATGATGGCGCGATGATGCTGCGAGTTCTAGCCTTGAGCCTTACCCTGATTTCCGGCTTCGCCCAGGCGACCGTCCTGCAACGACCGATCTCGCTGGATACCGGTACCGGCGAGCTTTTCGGTTCGCTGTTGCTGCCAAAATCCGACGAACCCGTGCCGGTTGTCCTGATCATTTCCGGCTCCGGCCCTACTGATCGTGACGGAAACAACACCGACGGCGGGCGCAATGACAGCCTCAAGCGGCTGGCCTGGGTACTGGCCAAACACAACATCGCCAGTGTGCGCTACGACAAACGCGGTGTTGCCGCGAGCCTGGCGGCCACACCGGATGAACGCAACCTGACCGTGGACGCCTATGTCGCCGACGCCCAAGCCTGGGGCCACAAGCTCAAGGCCGATCCGCGTTTCGGCAAGCTGATTGTGCTGGGTCACAGCGAGGGTGCCTTGATCGCCAGCCTCGCAGCGCCCGGCATTGATGCCGACGCGGTGATTTCTGTCTCGGGCAGCGCAAGACCGGTTGATCAGGTCATCCGCCAGCAACTGGGCAATCGCCTGCCACCGCCGCTGATGCTGCGCAGCAATGAGTTGCTCGACAGCCTCAAGGCCGGGAAACCCGACGACAACGTGCCGCCACCGTTGCAGGCCATTTTCCGTCCGAGCGTTCAACCGTACCTGATTTCCCTGTTCCGCCAGGACCCGGCCGCAGCGTTTGCCAAGCTGACGATGCCGGCGTTGATCATCCAGGGCAGCAACGACATCCAGGTCGGCGTCAATGACGCAAGGCTGCTCAAGGCGGCCAAACCGGACGCCGAACTGGCGCTGATCGAGGGCATGAACCACGTCATGCGCATCGTGCCCAACGACGTCAAACGCCAACTGGCTTCCTATAAAGACCCGCAATTACCCCTGGCAGCAGAACTGGGCACGCGAATCCTCGGGTTTATTGACGGACTTCGCACCAGTTGACCGCTGTAGGGGGCGTTCTCAACCAGTTTTCACGCCCCCTGGCCCTCCAGTCTTGAAAAAAACGGCCGATAAGCCTTTGTCGCCACCACATTGGTTGGCGACAAGCCGAGCTTGGACAGGATCTCGCCGTTATGACTGACACCCAGACTTCACCCGACACCAGCGCTGAACAAGACGCACCGCCAGCGGTCGAGCTGCCCTGGGCGGACGTCCACGTCGAGCACCACAAGATGCTCCGTCTGTCACCGCTGCAGACTGACCGCAACACAGGCGGGCGCCCATTGCGATTTGTCGAGTTCGGCTATGCCGAGCGCAACGACAAGGAGCACAGCCTGATGCGCATGAGCATCACCCTGCCCGGCCAGCGCGTACGCAAGGAACAGAATCATCTGGACGTGTGGGTCGATCACGCCGACAAGCGCGTGCATTTCGGCCCGCAAAGCGGCTTGCAGGTTGAACCGCTGAACCGTGGCATTGGCCGGTTCCTGGCGGCCCAGGGCATCAACTGGGCGAAGAAGCGCTGGCCGACCTATACCGTCGACGGCTTTGACCTGAACAACAAGGATGCGCTGAACGAAGACACCCGCCTGCGCCGCGATCATTTTTTGCGCGTGCACGGTTTCGACGTGGCGTATGCCGATGCCCAGCATTTGAAAGGCAGCGTCAAGCCGGTCCAGCTCAGCGACCTGACTGGCGACTGGAACAGCGAAAAACTGCAGGTCGTGGAAATTCTCGAGGCGGCGCAGATGCTTCAGCAAGCCGAGCAGAACCTGGCCGAGCAGGAAGTCAAACTCAAGAAACACGAAGAGAAAGTCAGCAAATACAAACGCGAAGACGCCGGGCTGCGCTTTACCATTACTTGCCTGGTGGCGTTTGCGGTGTTTCAGGCGGGGTTGCTGATCTGGATTGCCACGCATCGGTAATGGCTAATCTTTGTAGGAGCGAGCTCGCTCGCTCCTACAAAAGGTCAGACGCGAGAAGCGAACAACGCCTGGTGCTCCCGGCACTGCTGCGCGCTCAGCATGAACACGCCATGGCCGCCACGCTCGAACTCCAGCCAGGCAAAGTCGACTTCCGGGTACAACGCCTCGACGTGCACCTGGCTGTTGCCCACTTCGACAATCAGCAGGCCCTTCTCGGTCAGATGATCCGCCGCTTCGGCAAGCATGCGCCGCACCAGGTTCAAACCGTCGTCACCGCAGGCCAGGCCCAGTTCCGGTTCGTGCTGGTACTCGTCCGGCATGTCGGCAAAATCTTCGGCATCGACGTAGGGCGGGTTCGACACGATCAAGTCGAAACGTTGCCCCGGCAAGCCGTCAAAACCGTCGCCCTGCACCGTGTACACGCGCTGATCGACGCCGTGGCGCTCAATGTTCTGGTTAGCCACTTCCAGCGCTTCGAACGACAGGTCCGCCAACACCACCTCGGCATGCTGGAACTCGTAGGCGCAGGCGATGCCGATGCAACCGGAACCGGTGCACAGGTCGAGAATCCGCGCCGGCTCGGCAGCCAGCCACGGCGTAAAACGATTTTCGATCAGTTCGCCAATGGGTGAGCGCGGGATCAGCACGCGCTCATCGACGATGAACGACATGCCACAGAACCAGGCCTCGCCCAGCAGATACGCGGTAGGCACCCGTTCTTCGATACGACGTTTGAGCAAGTTCTGCAGGTGGACCAGTTCGTCGTCTTCCAGATTGCAGTCGAGGTAACTGTCGGCGATTTCCCAAGGCAAGTGCAACGCACCCAACACCAACTGACGGGCTTCGTCCCAGGCGTTGTCGGTACCATGGCCAAAAAACAGATCCTCCCCATGGAAGCGGCTGACAGCCCAACGGATATGGTCACGCAGGGTGCGAAGGCGGGAAGTGATCACGACGGCAAACTCCAGAAAAATCGACGGGGGATTCTACCAGTCAAACGGCGCCACGACGACGCGGGAAAACTTCCGACTCAACTGTAGGAGTTATCCGTTTTTTCGCCTGGCTATTGAACAAAATGCGACTATTGACAAGGCTACAGGCCAGCAACGACGGCACCTACGATCGTAGCGATTCACAGAACCGCTCAGCCAGAGGACAATGTCGCAAAAGCCCCACTCCAAGGAGCCCCAGAATGTCCGTTCCAAAAACGATGTTTCAACTCAGCGGCCGCGGTTATGCAGCGGCCAATCTGAGCCATGCAACGCTGGTCATCATCGATGCCCAGAAAGAATACCTCAGCGGTCCCCTGGCCCTGAGTGGCATGGATGAAGCAGTCGCCAACATCAAGCAATTGCTCGCCGCTGCCCGTGCAGCCGGCCGACCGATCGTGCATGTCCGCCACCTTGGCACACTCGGCGGGTTGTTCAACCCCCAGGGCGTAGGTGGTGAGTTCATTGCGGGCCTGGAGCCACAGAGTGGTGAAACCGTCATCGGTAAATTGTTGCCAAGCGCCTTTCACGGCACCGAACTGGCAAAACGCCTGGAAGACCTCGGCGCCCTCGACCTGATCGTCTGCGGTTTCATGAGCCACTCCAGTGTCAGCACCACGGTGCGCGCGGCCAAGAACCTGGGCTTCCGCTGCACCCTGGTGGAAGACGCCTGCGCCACCCGCGACCTGCCTTACAAGGGCAAAGTGCTCAGTGCCGAACACGTTCACCAGACGGAAATGGCGATCATGGGCGACAACTTCGCCACCCTCGCGCTGACCTGTGAACTGATCTGATCGACGCTCAATGAGCGGCCTGATACGCCGCTCATCCGCAAAAATCTCTCATTTGCCATAATTGTCTTAGCCTCAGGAACATCCCGGTCAACTCCCGGTCGAAGGGCCGATACCCATTGAGGAAGGTCGGAATGAAGTTATCCGATGGTTTTGACGCTCGCCGCTTGCGGCCCAAAGGCCAAAAAAACTGGCGTTTTCGAATCGGCGCGACGTTCGCGGCATTGCTGGCGATGTGCGGCGTGTTGCTCGCCATGGCCGGTACCGCCAGCCTGCTCGGCCACGCACCTGCCCTGGGTGAATTGAACACAAGCCGCACCGGGGCTGCCGTGATCCTGGTCATCGGCCTGTTCGTGCTGTACCTCGGGGTCTGGCTGTGGCGCCGTTGCCGTCGTCGCTCGCGACAGTCGCGGGAACTGGCCATGTCCCCGCACCTGATGAAAAAACACGACTGAGCCAAACGTCGCGCGCATTTTTGTCGCGCCCGATTCGCTTCGAGTTGGGTAAACTGGCCGCCCTTCGCGGAGGCTGACATGCAAGACGACGATTTATCCCTGTTCAAGAGCGCGCTCCAAGGCGTCAAGCCGATCAAGCACGATCGCGCCGAAACCGGCAAACCCAAGGCTGACCGCGCGCAGATTGCCAAGCTGCGTCAGGCGGCCAGCGTGCGTACCGAATCCACCACCGTTGACGGGCTGTCCGATCAGTTCGTCATCGACGTCGGCCCTGAAGACGAGCTGATGTGGGCACGTGATGGCGTGCAGGAAAGCCAGATGCGCAAGCTCAAGACCGGACAGATTCCGTTCGAAGGCAGCCTCGACCTGCACGGCATGAGCGTGGAAAAGGCCCGGGAAACCCTCTGGGCGTTCCTGGCCGAGGCAACCCGGTTCGAAATCCGCTGCGTGCGCGTCACCCATGGCAAGGCGGTACGCCTGGACGGCAAGCGGCCGATGATCAAGAGCCACGTCAACACCTGGCTGCGCCAGCATCCACAGGTGCTCGGCTTCACCTCGTGCCAGGCGAAACACGGCGGTGCCGGAGCGGTTTACGTCATGCTCAAACGCACCATGATGGAAGGTCGCGACGAGTAAAGCTGATGCGCCACGCTTGCAGCGTCGTGTCCGCCACCGTACCCTTGCCCTTTGCGTAAAATCCCACAGGTAGTTTCATGTCCCTGGAACAGAATTACACCGCGATCCTTGGCCAACTGGGCGAGGACGTCTCCCGCGAGGGCCTGCTCGACACGCCCAAGCGTGCCGCCAAAGCCATGCAGTACCTCTGCCGCGGCTATGAACAGACACTGGAAGAGGTCACCAACGGTGCCCTGTTCAGCTCCGACAACAGCGAAATGGTGCTGGTCAAGGACATCGAGTTGTACTCGTTGTGCGAACACCACCTGCTGCCGTTCATCGGCAAGGCTCACGTCGCCTACATCCCGAGCGGCAAGGTCCTGGGCCTGTCGAAGGTGGCGCGCATCGTCGACATGTACGCCCGCCGCCTGCAGATCCAGGAAAACCTCAGCCGCCAGATCGCCGATGCGGTCCAGCAAGTCACCGGCGCCCTGGGCGTTGCGGTGGTGATCGAGGCCAAGCACATGTGCATGATGATGCGCGGTGTGGAGAAGCAGAATTCGACGATGATCACCTCGGTGATGCTCGGTGAGTTCCGCGAGAATGCAGCCACCCGCAGCGAATTCCTCAGCCTCATCAAGTAATTCGCGGCACGAAGAAAACCGGCGTTCATCGCCGGTTTTTTTTCGCCCGTAAAAAATCAGGTAAGCTGCGCGCCCTTATTCATTTGCACCGTGAGGCTTTCAACGTGTTCGTAAAAGCGCTTCGTGTCGGCCTTGGCCAACTGATCATCTTCATCGACTTCATCACGCGCCCGAGCAAGAAAAAGCGCCCTGCCGCCGCTCAGGCCCAGGTCGAATCCGCCGCCAAGGGTCTGACCCTGTATCAATTCCACGCCTGCCCGTTCTGCGTGAAGACCCGCCGTACCCTGCGCCGCCTGAATGTGCCGGTGGCCCTTCGCGATGCGAAGAACAACGAACAGGATCGCCAGACCCTGCTGGAGCAAGGCGGCAAGATCAAGGTGCCGTGCCTGCGTATCGAAGAGAATGGCCAGACTACCTGGATGTATGAGTCCAAGGTGATCATTGATTATCTGGATAAGCGTTTCGCTGCAGCCTGATGGTTATGTAGTGCTCTGACGGACGCTTTCGCGAGCAAGCCCGCTCCCACAGGGGGAATGCGATCAACTGTGGGAGCGGGCTTGCTCGCGAAGAGGCCGGCACAGGCACCGCAAACTTCAGACAAAAATAAACCGGCCCATTGGCCGGTTTATTTGTTTCTAGGCTGCCTTTGCAGCCTGTGCCGCACGCACCACCGCCGCCAACCGCTTGAGCCCCTCATCCAGCCGCACCGGGTCGATGTGACTGAAGTTCAACCGCAGATACCCCGGATGGTTATTCGGCTCGGGGAAAAACGGCTCGCCCGGCATGAACGCCACGTCATTGGCCAACGCGGCGTCGAGCAAGGTGCGGGTGTCCTGCGGCTGCTTGAGTTTCAGCCAGAAAAACAGCCCACCCTGCGGCACGTTCCAGTCCGCCAGATCAGAGAAATGCGTGATCAGTGCCGCCTGAAACGCATCCCGACGCCCACGGTAAAAATCACGCAACTCACTGCGGTGTTGCCGGTACCTTTCGCTGCCGATCCATTGCAGTGCCTGCCACTGCCCGACCCGATTGGTGTGCAGGTCCGCCGATTGCTTGAGTTTCAACAGATGGGGAAACAGGTCAGGGCTGGCGATCAGAAAGCCGACGCGCAAACCCGGCAGCAGGGTTTTCGACACGGTGCCGGTGTAGATCCAGCTGGCTTTTTTCAAGCGACTGACAATCGGCGTGGCGCTGCCACCGTCGAAGGTCAGTTCGCGGTAAGGCTCGTCTTCGATCAGCGTCACGCCGAATTCATCCAGCAACGCCGCCACCGCATCGCGCCTGGATTCGCTGTAACGCACGGCCGATGGGTTCTGGAAGGTCGGGATCAGGTAGATGAAGGCCGGGCGGTGTTGTTCCAGGCGAGCGCGAAGCTCCACCAGGTTCGGCCCGTCGGCCTCCAGCGGCACGGTCAGGCAATCGGCGCCGAACAGTTGGAAGATTTGCAACGCAGCCAGATAAGTCGGCGCTTCGAGCAGGATCTCGGTGCCCTTGTCGATGTACAGCTTGGCGGCAAGGTCCAGGGCCTGCTGTGAACCACTGACCACCAGCACCTGGCTGGCCTCGCACGGCACACCCAGCGCTCGCGCTTCGCCGGCCAACGCTTCGCGCAGCGCCGGCTCCCCTTCGCTCATGCCGTATTGACCGATGGACAGCGGCATGTCGGCCCATTCGACTTTCGGCAACATGGCTTCGGCTGGCAGGCCACCGGCAAACGACATCATCTGCGGACGCTGGGCCGCGGCGAGGATTTCACGGATCAAAGAACTTTTAAGGCGCGAGACACGTTCGGAAAAAGCCATGGGATCACCGGTAGCGAGGCATGTGGAAAATGAGTCAAACTTGTTGACCGAAATTACGCTTGATCGAATGGATACGTCAATATGCTTGACCTTAAAAACCCGCTTTCCCAGCAACAAGCCATGGAAGCGTTTTTCTTCGGCTACCAGGCCTTCACCGCCAAGGCCGATGAAATGCTCGAACGTCGTGGCCTGAGTCGGGTGCATCAGCGCATCGTGTTTTTCATCGCCCGCTATCCGAACCTGAGCGTCAAGGAGCTGCTGGCATTGCTCGGGGTGAGCAAGCAGGCGCTGAACATGCCGCTGCGTCAGTTGGTGGAAATGCATCTGGTGGACAGCGTCGCTTCCGAGTCGGACAAGCGTAAGCGGCTGCTGGAGTTGACCGATGACGGCGCTCGTTTCGAACAGTCGTTGCGCCGCGAGCAGGTGAAATTGCTCGAGCGGGTGTTTGCCGAGGCTGGGGAGACAGCGGTGAATGGGTGGTTGGCGGTGAACCTCGCGTTGGGGAAAGGCCAGTTGTCGGCAGACTGAGTATTCAATCTGCTGGATTTGTAGTGGCTGAACCGACGCCTTCGCGAGCAAGCCCGCTCCCACAGGCGACCGCATTCCCCCCTGTGGGAGCGGGCTTACTCCGGGCGGCGTTCCGACGAAGAGGCCAGAATAGGCGATATATCCCTATTGCCAAATATTTCGTCTACAAAATCAAAAACATTATTTGCTTTCTTTGTATACAAAAGCATAATCCACCTCGTGCGAGTTCCTGACCAAGCGGTCAACAAATTCGCAAGTGCCTCAAAGGGCCGCTGCCACCCTCATGGGTCCGGCCCTGGAAATAACAATAAAACTCTTGAGGAGTATTCGCTGTGGAAAGCCGCAAATCCGAAGCATCGACGCTGGAACTCTCGCCGCCATTACGCAATGGCTTGCTGGAACGCCTGTTCAAACTCAGCTTGCATGGCACCACGGTGAAGACCGAGTTGATTGCCGGACTGACAACCTTCATCACCATGGCCTACATCATTTTCGTCAACCCCAACATCATGGCCGACGCCGGGATCGATCACGGTGCCGCGTTCGTCGCCACCTGCATCGCCGCCGCACTCGGTTGCCTGTTGATGGGCCTGTACGCCAACTGGCCAGTCGGCCTGGCACCGGGCATGGGGCTGAACGCCTTCTTCACCTACACCGTGGTCGGCACCATGGGCTACAACTGGGAAACCGCCCTCGGTGCGGTGTTCGTTTCCGGTGTGTTGTTCATGATCCTGACGTTCTCGCGGATCCGCGAATGGTTGCTCAACAGCATCCCGGTCAGCCTGCGCTTCGCCATGGGCGCAGGCGTGGGGCTGTTCCTGGGGCTGATCGGCCTGAAAACCGCGGGTATCGTCGTCGATAGCCCGGCCACGCTGATCAAGCTCGGCTCCCTGCGCGAACCCGGCCCGTTGCTCGCCGCCGTGTGCTTCCTGATGATCGCCATCCTCAGCTACCACAAGGTGTTCGGCGCGATCCTCATCAGCATCATCACCGTGACCCTCGCCGGCTGGGGCCTTGGGCTGGTGCACTACGAGGGCATCATGTCGGCCCCGCCGAGCCTGGCTCCGACCTTTATGGCCATGAACGTCGCCGGCGTGTTCAACGTCAGCATGATCAGTGTGGTCCTGGCGTTCCTATTCGTGCACATGTTCGACACCGCCGGCACCTTGATGGGGGTTGCCCAGCGCGCCAACCTGGTGGGCGCTGATGGCCGGATCGAAAACCTTTCCCGCGCCATGAAAGCCGACAGTGCTTCCAGCGTATTCGGTGCAGTGGTGGGTGTTCCACCAGTGACAAGCTATGTGGAAAGTGCTGCCGGTGTAGCCGCTGGTGGTCGGACTGGTCTTACCGCAGTCACCGTGGGTGTGCTATTTATTGCGGCAATGTTTTTCGCACCACTGGCCGGCATGATTCCCGCCTATGCCACCGCTGGCGCACTGATTTATGTGGCAATGCTGATGATGGGCGGCATGGCCCACATCGAATGGGACGAAGCGACCGACAGCATTCCGGCGATCGTCACCGCAATCATGATGCCGCTGACCTTCTCGGTCGCCGACGGTATCGCGCTGGGCTTCATCACCTACGTGGCGCTGAAGGCCGGCACCGGCAAGTACAAGGAAATCTCGGTCAGCCTGTGGGTGCTCTGCGCGATCTTCATCGCCAAGTTCATCTTCTTGTAAACCACACGCCGTACCGGCTTGAAAACAGCCTCACCCCGTCGGGTGGGGCTTTTGTGCAAATGGAGGAAAGTGATGAGTCTGGAAACCTGGCTGCTGTTCAGCGGCGCTGCGCTGATAGTGATCCTGATCCCGGGGCCGCTGTCTTTGCTGATGATCAGCAACAGCCTGAATTACGGCCTGCGCCGCTCCTGTCCGGCCTTTCTTGGCGGCGTATCGGCCTCGATCTGCTTGTTGAGTGCTTCGGCGTTGGGCCTGGGTGCGTTGCTGTTGGCTTCGGAACAGTTGTTCAGCGCCCTGAAGATTCTTGGCGCCCTTTACCTGTTCTACCTCGCCTGGCAGAGCTGGCAGCAGTCGCGCCAGCCGTCCCACGGCGCTGAAGTGCCACAGGCAGCAGCGGTGCCACGCTTTCGTGCACTGTTCGGGCGTGCGTTCATGCTGGGTGCGAGCAACCCGAAAGACATTCTGTTCTTCGCCGCTTTCCTGCCGCAGTTCTTGAGTGCCGAACAGCCGTTCCTGCCGCAATTGCTGGTGATGATCGCGACCTGGACCCTGCTCGACCTGCTGTGCAAATTGGCCTATGGCCTCGGCGCCCATGGTGCGGCGCGGTATCTGCGCAGCGGCAAGGGGCAGAGTTGGTTCAACAGGATCAGTGCGGGCTTGTTCAGTGGCGCGGGTGCTGCGTCTCTGTTGAGCCGCTAACAGCAAAAGCTTCGCGAGCAAGCCCGCTCCCACAGTTGATCTTCAGTGAACAGGGTATTTGTGTTCGAAGATGATCCAGTGTGGGAGCGGGCTTGCTCGCGAAGACGGCATCACAGGCACCGATTTTCGCAAGGTGAAAAAAAGCCCGCAGTGTGAGCGGGCGAAAGACCAAAGAAGCTATATGCGCAGTCGCTTCCAGGGTGCAGCAGCTGCTTGGGGGATCAGCTGCCGCGATAGGTGGAATAGCTGTAAGGCGAAATCAACAGCGGCACGTGGTAGTGATCCTGCTCGGCGGAGATGCCGAAACGCAGCACCACGACATCCAGGAAAGCCGGCTCCGGCAGCTTGACGCCACGGGCGCGGTAGTAATCGCCGGCATGAAACTGAACCTGATAGACCCCGGTGCGGTAGTCATCGCCTTGCAGCAGCGGTGCATCGACACGGCCATCGCTGTTGGTGATAGCAGTGGCGACCAATTCCAGCTGCGAACCTTCAACGCGGTACAACTCAACCTTGATCGAGCTGCCCGGGCAACCGTGTGCTGCGTCCAAAACGTGTGTAGTCAAACGTCCCATTGATTCTGCGCGCCTGCCTGCGTGGAGCAGTCAGACTTCGCGCCTCCCGAAGTCAGTTGAAAAGGAGACCGCACCGATTCGGAGCACGAAAAGCTGCGGCGAGCGATTGATTAAGACACTTTTCAAAAAAATTGTACACAATAAAAACGACATTTTTCCCATAATCCCTGCCACCGGCGCATTTAGCATCGATTTCTGGCCAAACCGCACAGCCTATGACCCCCTCATCAAATTACTGACCAGTCAGGCAGATTTCTTGCAGGCTCACGCCAATCGCAGTAAAAGATGACGGCCGGTGAAAAATGCGAAAATTCAGGCTTACAAAGTGAATATAAAGTTGTATACAATCAGCCCATCGCTGTGACGCCAGCCTGCCATTCAATCTTCAGCTGCGTCACACCAACCGTCATCATCGAATAAGAAGGAAGCCTGCAGTGAGCGCTGACTACCCACGCGACCTGGTCGGTTACGGCAGTAACCCTCCGCACCCACACTGGCCGGGCAATGCCCGAATCGCCCTGTCGTTCGTACTCAATTACGAAGAAGGTGGCGAGCGCAACATCCTGCACGGCGACAAAGAGTCCGAAGCGTTCCTCTCGGAAATGGTTTCTGCGCAACCGCTGCAAGGCGCGCGCAACATGAGCATGGAGTCCCTTTACGAGTATGGCAGCCGTGCCGGCGTGTGGCGGATCCTGAAGTTGTTCAAGGAATTCGACATTCCGCTGACCATCTTCGCCGTGGCCATGGCCGCCCAGCGTCACCCGGACGTGATCCGCGCCATGGTCGATGCCGGCCACGAGATCTGCAGCCACGGCTATCGCTGGATCGATTACCAGTACATGGATGAAACCCAGGAACGCGAGCACATGCTCGAAGCGATCCGCATCCTCACCGAAATCACCGGTGAACGCCCGCTGGGCTGGTACACCGGCCGCACCGGCCCGAACACCCGTCGCCTGGTGATGGAAGAAGGCGGTTTCCTCTACGACTGCGACACCTACGACGACGACCTGCCCTACTGGGAACCGAACAACCCGACCGGCAAGCCGCACCTGGTGATCCCGTACACCCTGGACACCAACGACATGCGCTTCACCCAGGTCCAGGGGTTCAACAAGGGCGACGACTTCTTCGAATACCTCAAGGATGCATTCGACGTGCTCTACGCCGAAGGCGCCGAGGCACCGAAGATGCTGTCGATCGGCCTGCACTGCCGCCTGATCGGCCGTCCGGCGCGTCTGGCTTCGCTCAAGCGCTTTATCGAATACGCTAAAAGTCATGAACAGGTGTGGTTCAGCCGTCGCGTCGACATCGCGCGCCACTGGCACGAAACCCACCCGTACACAGGGGCTGCCAAATGAGCACCTTTCAAACCGTCAAACCATCGACCCTGAGCCGCGATGCTTTCGTCGCCGCTTTCGCCGACATCTACGAACATTCGCCATGGGTGGCCGAGAAAGCCTTCGACCTGGGCCAGGACGCTTCGATCGACGAGATCGAAACCCTGCACCAGCGCATGAGCGACATCCTGTTGAGCGCCGATCACACCAGTCAGCTGGCCCTGATCAACGCTCACCCGGACCTGGCCGGCAAAGCCGCCGTCCAGGGCCAACTTACCGAAGCCAGCACCAATGAACAGGCCGGCGCCGGTATTCACCAATGCACGGCCGAAGAGTTTTCTCGCTTCACCGAGCTGAACGACGCCTACAAGGCCAAGTTCAAGTTTCCCTTCATCATGGCGGTAAAAGGCAGCAACCGGCATCAGATCCTCGCAGCGTTCGAAACGCGCATCCACAACCCGGTCGACACCGAGTTCAAGTGCGCGTTGGCGGAGATCAACAAGATCGCCCTGTTCCGATTACTGACCCTATAGCAAGCCTGGCCCCGGCGGACTCAAGAACGCCGAAACCGCCCGGGGCCTGGCAAGTATCCCAAGCCACTTATTTAAAGGCAGACAAGAAGAATGAAAGCTTACGCCGTACCTTTCGAGAAGTTCGTCAACCTGGCCGATGCCCGCCTGGGCACCAAAATCATCTCGGTCACCGATGACTGGTTCGCAGACGCCAACCGTCTGTTCCAACCGACCCCGGCCGTATGGAAGGAGGGCGTGTTCGATGACAACGGCAAGTGGATGGACGGCTGGGAATCGCGTCGCAAGCGCTTCGAAGGCTTCGACAGCGCAGTGATTCGCCTGGGCGTGCCAGGTTCGATCAAGGGCGTCGACATCGACACTTCATTCTTCACCGGCAACTTCCCGCCGTCGGCCTCCCTGGAAGCCTGCTTCCTGGCCTCGGGCGAGCCGAACGAAAACACCCAGTGGGTTGAAGTGCTGTCGGCCGTCGAGCTGCAAGGCAACAGCCACCACTACCACGAAATCAACAACGACCAGGCCTTCAGCCACCTGCGCTTCAACATCTACCCGGATGGCGGCGTAGCCCGTCTGCGTGTGTACGGTGTGCCGTTCCGCGACTGGTCGGCCATCGGCGACAACGAGCAAGTCGACCTGGCCGCGGCCCTCAACGGCGGCCGCGCCCTCGCCTGCTCCGACGAACACTTCGGCCGCATGAGCAACATCCTCAACCCGGGTCGCGGCATCAACATGGGCGATGGCTGGGAAACCGCGCGTCGTCGTACTCCGGGCAATGACTGGGTCATCGTCGCCCTGGGTCATGCCGGTGAAGTCGAGAAAGTCATCGTCGACACCCTGCACTTCAAGGGCAACTACCCGGACAGCTGCTCGATCCAGGGCGCCTTCGTGAAGGGCGGTACCGACAGCCAGATCGAAACCCAGTCGCTGTTCTGGCGCGAACTGCTGCCAAGCCAGAAGCTGGAAATGCACGCCGAACACACCTTCGCCGAGCAGATCAAGGCGTTGGGTCCGATCACCCACATCCGCCTGAACGTGTTCCCGGATGGTGGTGTAAGCCGCCTGCGCGTTTTGGGCAAGGTAGCGAAGTAATGCTGAGCCTGTAGGAGCGAGCTTGCTCGCGAAAAACGTCAAGACACCGTGTTCATTCAGATTGGGCGCGTTTTCGTTGACGACCATCGCGAGCAAGCTCGCTCCTACAAAGAACCATCAATACCTAAACAGATTAAGAAGACCAGCATGCGCACACTGACGATTGAACCGCTGACCAAAGAAGCCTTCGCCCCTTTCGGTGACGTGATCGAAACCGACGGCAGCGATCACTTCATGATCAACAACGGTTCGACCATGCGCTTCCACAAACTGGCGTCGGTGGAAACCGCCACGCCAGAGGACAAGGCGATCATCAGCATCTTCCGCGCCGACGCGCAGGACATGCCGCTGACCGTCAGCATGCTGGAGCGTCATCCGCTGGGCAGCCAGGCTTTCATTCCGCTGCTCGGCAACCCCTTTCTGATCGTGGTCGCGCCACTTGGCGATGAACCTGTATCAGGCTTGGTCCGCGCCTTCGTCACCAACGGCAGGCAGGGCATTAATTACCATCGCGGCGTCTGGCACCACCCGGTGCTGACGATCGAAAAGCGGGATGACTTCCTGGTGGTTGATCGCAGTGGCACAGGCAATAACTGCGATGAGCATTTTTTCAAAGAGGATGAGCGTTTGATCCTCGCCCCCCACCAATAAGAGAAGGTCCGATCACTCGACAACAAGAGTGACGGGCGAGAGGTAAAGACTGTGGAAGCACATCTGTTGGAATGGCTGAACCTGAGCGTGCGCTGGGTTCACATGATTACTGGCGTGGCCTGGATCGGTGCGTCGTTCTATTTCGTATGGCTGGAAAACAACCTCAATCGGGTCAACCCGAAAAGCGGTCTGGCTGGCGATTTGTGGGCGATCCACGGCGGCGGTATCTACCACCTGGAAAAATACAAACTGGCTCCACCGACCATGCCGGACAACCTGCACTGGTTCAAATGGGAAGCCTACTTCACCTGGATGTCGGGTATCGCGCTGCTGTGCGTGGTGTTCTACTCCAACCCGACGCTCTACCTGCTGGCTCCGGGCAGCACCCTGAGCGGTCCTGAAGGCGTGGCCATCGGCCTCGGCTCGTTGTTCATCGGCTGGTTCATCTACTCCTTCCTGTGCGATTCGGCCCTGGGCAAACGCCCTGCCCTGCTGGGTTTCATCCTGTTCGTACTGATCATCGGCGCGGCCTACGGCTTCAGCAAAGTGTTCAGCGGGCGGGGTGCGTACCTGCACGTCGGCGCGATCATCGGCACCATCATGGTCGGCAACGTGTTCCGCATCATCATGCCGGCGCAGCGCGCACTGGTCGCGGCGATCGCCGAAAACCGCACACCCGATCCGGCACTGCCGGCCAAAGGCCTGCTGCGTTCGCGCCACAACAACTACTTCACCTTGCCTGTGCTGTTCATCATGATCAGCAACCACTTCCCGAGCACCTACGGCAGCCAGTACAACTGGTTGATCCTGGCCGGGATCGCGGTTCTGGCGGTGTTGGTGCGTCACTACTTCAACACCCGTCACGACAGCCACAAGTTTGCCTGGACCCTGCCTGTGGCAGCCGTCGGCATGATCAGCCTGGCTTACGTCACCGGCCCTGCGCCGTTGAACAGCCCGGAAGTGGCCAAGGCACCGGCGAAAATCGAATACCAACCATTGCCGGAAACAGCCGTGGGTGGTGGTTTGAAACCTGCTGAAGCAAAACCTGCCGAAGCGCCTGCAGCTGCACCGGCGCAAGCATCCAATGCCGGCCCAGGCTTCGACAAAGTGCACAGCGTGATTCAGGAACGTTGCGCGGTTTGCCATTCGGCCAAGCCGACCAGCCCTCTGTTCAGCGCGGCCCCTGCCGGTGTGATGTTCGACACCCCCGAGCAGATCCGCCAGAACGCGGCGCGCATCCAGGCGCAAGCCGTCACCAGCCAGATCATGCCACTGGGCAACATCACACAGATGACCCAGCAGGAACGTGACCTGATCGGTGCCTGGATTGTTCAGGGTGCTCCGACCAACTAAGTAAAAAGCTTCGCGAGCAGGCTCGCTCCCACATGGACACCATCAATCCTGTGGGAGCGGGCTTGCTCGCGAAGGCGTCGGGTCAGTCAACAACAATGTTGAATGTTATGGCCTCTTCGCGAGCAAGTCGGGACGCCGCATCGCCGCTCCCACAGGTTTGCCTGATGCACAAAATCAAAAGAATAAAAAAGATCCGAGGTGTTGCATGTCCGAGCTATCCGAAGCGCGCATCCCCGACGCACCCGCCATTCAGCGTTTGCCCCTTTTGCAACTGATCCTGGTTGGCCTGCAACACGTTCTGCTGATGTACGGCGGAGCCATCGCAGTGCCGCTGATCATCGGACAGGCCGCAGGCCTGAGTCGTGAAGAAATCGCCTTCCTGATCAATGCCGACCTGCTGGTGGCCGGTATTGCCACCATCGTCCAGTCCCTCGGCATCGGCCCCATGGGCATTCGCATGCCAGTGATGATGGGCGCCAGTTTCGCCGCCGTCGGCAGCATGGTCGCCATGGCCGGCATGCCCGGTATCGGCCTGCAGGGGATCTTCGGCGCCACCATCGCCGCCGGGTTCTTCGGCATGCTCATCGCCCCGTTCATGTCCAAAGTCGTACGCTTCTTCCCGCCGCTGGTGACCGGCACGGTCATCACCTCGATCGGTTTGTCGCTGTTCCCCGTGGCCGTGAACTGGGCCGGCGGTGGTGCTGACGCCGCTCAATTCGGCTCCCCCATCTACCTGACCATTGCCGCGCTGGTACTGGGTACCATTTTGCTGGTGCACCGCTTCATGCGCGGTTTCTGGGTCAATATTTCCGTGCTGATCGGCATGTGCCTGGGCTACGTGCTCTGCGGCCTGCTCGGCATGGTCGACCTCAGTGGCATGGCTCAGGCGCCGTGGCTGCAATTCGTCACCCCGTTGCATTTCGGCATGCCGAAATTCGAACTGGCACCGATCCTCTCGATGTGCCTGGTGGTAGTGATCATCTTCGTCGAGTCCACCGGGATGTTCCTGGCGCTGGGCAAGATCACCGGCCAGGAAGTTTGCCCACGGATGCTGCGCCGCGGCTTGCTGTGCGATGCCGGCGCTTCGTTCTTCGCCGGGTTCTTCAACACCTTCACCCACTCCTCCTTCGCCCAGAACATCGGCCTGGTGCAGATGACCGGCGTGCGCTGCCGTTCGGTGACCATCGTCGCCGGCGGGTTGTTGATCGTGCTGAGCCTGCTGCCCAAAGCCGCGTTCCTGGTGGCCTCGATTCCTCCGGCAGTACTGGGTGGCGCAGCGATCGCGATGTTCGGCATGGTCGCCGCCACCGGGATCAAGATTCTCCAGGAAGCCGACATCGGTGACCGTCGCAACCAGTTACTGGTTGCGGTGAGCATCGGCATGGGTCTGATCCCGGTGGTGCGCCCGGAGTTTTTCGCCCACCTGCCCGTGTGGATGAGTCCGATCACCCACAGCGGCATCGCCATGGCCACCCTCAGCGCGCTGACGCTGAACCTGCTGTTCAACATCCTTGGCGGCGCCGAACGCGCAGCCGTCAACGACTGCCACGCCCACTGACAGGTAAAGACACGCCCCCCCCTGTAGGAGCGAGCTTGCTCGCGATGGACCCGAGAGCACCACGGGTATTCAGACAACACGCGTAATCGTTGACGACCATCGCGAGCGAGCTCGCTCCTACAGGGTTTGGGGCTGCCTGCGCCTCGCAAAAATAAAAACAAGAGGGAGCAACAGATGATTCGGACACAAACCAACGTGCTGTTGTGTGGCGGCCTGCTGGCCGCGAGTCAGGCCATGGCCGGCGATTTGCTGCTGTGGCAGACCAACAGCCTGAGCTACCTGTACGGCAAGGATTTCGTGGTCAACCCGCACATCCAGCAGACGATCACCTTCGAACACGCCGACCGCTGGAAGTACGGCGACAACTTCATGTTCATCGACAGCACTTACTACAACGGCGACAAAGACCGGAACAAAGGCGTCCACGCCTATTACGGCGAGTTCAGCCCGCGCCTCTCCTTCGGCAAGATCCTCGACCGCCGTTTCGAATTCGGCCCGGTCAAGGACGTGCTGCTGGCCATGACCTACGAGAACGGCGAAGACGACACCGAGGCCTACCTGATCGGCCCTGGTTTCGACCTCGCGGTACCGGGCTTCAATTTCTTCACCTTGAACTTCTATTACCGTCAGACCGAAGGCTCGCGTCCCGGCGACGATGTCTGGCAGATCACGCCGGCCTGGTCCTACACCCTGCCATTGGGCAACTCGAACCTGTTGATCGACGGCTACATGGACTGGGTGGTGGATAACGACCAGAACTCACACGGCACTTATCACGCCAACCTGCACTTCAACCCGCAGATCAAGTACGACCTGGGCAAGGCCCTGGGCTGGCGGGAGAAACAGGTGTATGTCGGCGCCGAATACAGCTACTGGAAAGACAAGTACGGCATCGAAAACAGCAGCCACTTCGACACCAATGAAAACACCACCAGCCTGCTGGTGAAGGTGCATTTCTGATGCTGCCCCGCAACCGCGCCCCAAACCTGTCGTCGGTGCGCCGTTGCGGAGCACTTGAGACCTGGCCGAGGAGTCAGTATTCTCCGCGGCCGCCCGAATCCGGTTTAAAAAAAAGCCCGGATTTAAAACCTGACCAGCAGGCCAACTTATCCCGGCGCTGGCAGGCACCAAGGCACTCCAAAACCCCTCTCAATCGACTGCTCTTGAGCCGCCGAACGGGAGTTTTTTTGCTTTTTGAAAGCCTTGGCCCAGCTCTTGCCAACAGCACTGAAGCTGACCGAATGGATAATTTTTTACCGCTACGGAAACAGGCGCCACACCAGAGCGCCGACCTTAAAAAAATAACGTGGAACCACCTACTTTTTGGGAGCAACCGAATGAAACGTACGTGCACTAGCCTGATGCTGGCGGGATCGATGCTGGCCGGGGGCCAGGCCATGGCCGGCGATTTGCTGCAGTGGCAGAACAACAGCCTGACCTACCTGTATGGCAAGGACTTCCAGGTCAACCCGCGCATCCAGCAGACGGTGACCTTCGAACACGCCGATGGCTGGAAGTACGGCGACAACTTCTTCTTCATCGACAAAATCTTCTACAACGGCAAGGAAGACGCCTTTGCGGGTAAGAACACCCACTATGGCGAGTTCAGCCCACGCCTGTCGTTCAACAAGATCTTCGACCAGAAATTCGAGTTCGGCCCGATCAAGGACGTGCTGCTGGCCATGACCTACGAGTTCGGTGAAGACGACACCGAGTCCTACCTGATCGGTCCAGGCTTCGACCTGGCCATCCCGGGCTTCGACTACTTCCAGTTGAACTTCTACAACCGTCACACCGAAGGCGACCGCCCGGGCGACAACATCTGGCAGGTCACGCCGGTCTGGTCCTACACCATCCCGGTGGGTGGCTCGGACGTGCTGATCGACGGCTTCATGGATTGGGTCGTCGACAATGATGTGAACAAAAAAGGCGAATACCACGCCAACCTGCACTTCAATCCGCAGGTCAAATACGACCTGGGCAAGGCGCTGAACCTGGGTGCCAAGCAGTTGTACGTCGGTGTCGAGTATGACTACTGGAAAAACAAGTACGGGATCGAAGACAGCCAGGGCTTCAAGACCGATCAGAGCGTGACCAGCTTCCTGGTCAAGGTTCACTTCTGATCTGAAAACCTCCTGTAGGAGCGAGCCCGCTCGCGATGGTCGTGAACGATAACGCTGGGGTCCTGATACCCCGCGGCGTCCTTTCCTCCATCGCGAGCAAGCTCGCTCCTACAAGAGATAGCCGCACCGCCGATCTCAAGCCGAAACCAAAGGCTCCACTATCCCCAGAAACCGGCACAACTCCCCGCGCTTGGCCAACGCATCCCGCCGCCCCAGTTCGATCAACTCGCTGCAATACCCCGCCTCGAACAGCAGGTAACTCAAAACCCCTGCCCCACTGGTCTTGGTCGCGCCCGGCCCGCGCAGGAACAGACGCAATGCAGGCGGCAATTCCTGGCGATGTCGCGCGGCAATTTCGTCGATCGGTTGGCTTGGTGAAATCACCAGCACGTCCACCGGCGCCACGCCCAAGGCGCGGGTCGGCGTACCGTCGGGCATCAGGTGGCTGAACTGGTTCAAGCGCTGCAGCAACTCGATGTCACTTTCCAGGCTATCAATGAACGTACTGTTGAGCATGTGCCCGCCGATCTGCGCCAGGGTGGGTTGTTGCCCGGTGTAAGCGCGTTGCAGTGGCTGCGCCGGATCAAAGCCACGCGGGTTGCCGCTGACGCCCACCACCAGTACGCGACTGGCGCCCAGGTGCAGCGCCGGACTGATCGGCGCCGACTGACGCACCGCGCCATCACCGAAGTACTCCTCGCCGATTTTCACCGGAGCGAACAGCAGTGGAATGGCCGAACTGGCGAGCAGGTGTTCGACGGACAATTGGGTGGGAACGCCGATGCGTCGATGGCGCAACCAGGCATCGATCTTGCCGCCGCCCTGATAGAAGG
Organism: Pseudomonas sp. WT-JTC; assembly: GCF_056711565.1. Classification (NCBI taxonomy): domain Bacteria; kingdom Pseudomonadati; phylum Pseudomonadota; class Gammaproteobacteria; order Pseudomonadales; family Pseudomonadaceae; genus Pseudomonas; species Pseudomonas sp. WT-JTC. The sequence continues at coordinate 1,855,736 of NZ_CM160042.1, read as the reverse complement.
TGACTGCCTGACCGGACTCATAGCCGAACGCCGTGACCGCCACCGCATGCAATTGCTTCTGTGCGATCGCTTCGGCGATGCCGCCCATATGCAGCTTGTCGTTGAGCAGATGGCGCAGCGGAGAACTGTTGAGCAGCGCCACCGGCATGTGTTTACCGATGCCGAGCAAACTGTGGCTGACAAAGCGGCTGGCCTGGCGGATCACCCCGGGCCAGTCGCTGCGCAATACCCGATGACTGCGAAAACCCTGCCAGAAGGCCGTCAGGCGTTCGATGGCGTTACGAAAGTCCATCGCCCCACTGGCGAGGCTGACTGCGTTGATCGCGCCCGCCGAGGTGCCGACGATCACCGGAAACGGATTGCTCGCCCCCGGCGGCAGCAATTCGGCAATCGCCGCCAGCACGCCGACTTGATAGGCCGCCCGAGCCCCGCCGCCGGAAAGAATCAACCCTGTAACCGGTTCGCCTGGACTCATGCACAACTCTCCTTGGTGCCTGATGGGATTTCGTTGCTTCGACCTGTTCCCTTGCTCGCGATGGTTGTGAAAACGCCGCGGGGTGTCAGGTACCCCGCGTTATCGTTGGCCACCATCGCGAGCGAGCTCGCTCCTACACGCGTTTGGCGTACAGCTTCGGCTCGCCCGGTGGACGGCTCTTGAAGCGGCGGTGGGCCCACAGGTATTGCTCGGGATGCTCGCGCAGCACGCCTTCGATCCACTGATTGATGCGCAGGCAGTCGGCTTCTTCGGTTTCGCCGGGGAAGCCTTCGAGCGGCGCATGGATCACCAGGCGATACCCGCTGCCGTCCGCCAGGCGCTCCTGGGTGAACGGCACCACCAGCGCCTTGCCCAGCCGTGCAAATTTGCTGGTGGCGGTAACGGTCGCGGCCTGAATGCCGAACAGCGGCACGAAAATGCTTTGCTTGGCGCCGTAGTCCTGATCCGGTGCGTACCAGATCGCGCGGCCCGAGCGCAGCAATTTGAGCATGCCGCGCACGTCTTCGCGTTCCACCGCCAGCGAATCGAGGTTGTGCCGCTCGCGGCCCTGGCGCTGGATGTAGTCGAACAATGGATTCTTGTGTTCGCGGTACATGCCGTCGATGGTGTGTTGCTGGCCGAGCAGCGCCGCGCCGATTTCCAGAGTGGTGAAATGCAGGGCCATCAGGATCACGCCCTTGCCTTCGCGTTGGGCCTGCTGCAGATATTCCAGCCCTTCAACGTGAGCGAGAGTCGCCAGGCGCTTACGCGACCACCACCAGCTCATCGCCATCTCGAAAAAAGCGATGCCGGTGGAGGCGAAGTTTTCCTTGAGCAGGCGCTTGCGTTCGGCGGCGGTTTTTTCAGGAAAGCACAGTTCCAGGTTGCGCTGGGCAATGCGCCGTCTGTCGCCGGCCACGCGATACATCAATGCGCCCAGTACGCGACCGATCCACAGCAGTGCCGGATACGGCAACTGGACGATCAGCCACAACAGCCCCAGGCCACACCACAGCGGCCAGAAACGTGGAGATAGAAATGCTTTTCGAAAACGCGGGCGGTCCATTAATGCTTCCGGAATGACAATGGCCGCGCATTCTACATCGTTCGACCCGGCTTGCGGCCTGCGGGCGTTCTCGTTATAAGTCTCGGCACTTTTAGTGACAAGTCGTTGTATGCCGACCATGAGCCAAACCGAACCGCTAGACCAAGATCCCGTGTTCCAGTTGAAGGGCAGCATGCTGGCCATTACGGTGCTGGAACTGGCCCGTAACGACCTTGAAAGCCTTGATCGGCAACTGGCCGCCAAGGTCGCCCAGGCGCCCAACTTCTTCAGCAACGCGCCGCTGGTATTGGCCCTGGACAAACTCCCGGCCAACGAAGGCGCTGTCGATCTGCCGGGGCTGATGCGCGTCTGCCGCCAGCATGGCCTGCGTACCCTGGCGATCCGCGCCAGCCGTATCGAAGACATTGCCGCCGCCATCGCGGTCGACCTGCCGGTGCTGCCACCGTCCGGTGCCCGGGAGCGTCCACTGGACCTGAGCGAAGGCGAACCGAAGAAAAAACCGGAAAAACCGCCAGAGCCAACCATCAAGCCGACGAAAATCATCACCTCGCCGGTACGCGGTGGCCAGCAGATTTATGCCCAGGGCAGCGACCTGGTGGTAATTTCCTCGGTCAGCCCGGGGGCGGAACTTCTCGCCGATGGCAACATCCATGTATACGGCCCGATGCGCGGTCGCGTGTTGGCCGGCGTCAAGGGCGACACCAAGGCGCGGATTTTCTGTCAGCAAATGAGTGCTGAACTGATTTCCATCGCCGGGCATTACAAGGTTTCCGAAGATCTGCGCCGCGACCCGCTATGGGGTTCGGGTGTGCAGGTCAGCCTGTCCGGCGACGTGTTGAACATCATTCGGCTTTAACGGATACTGCCGCATTTTCCAAGCATCTCTAAAACGTAGCGAAAACGGCTCAAACGAAGTAGGAAAAAGGCCGAAAGCAGTGTTTACCGGGGGTAAACGCCGCTCAAAACCGGATTCCAGCCAAGGCTGTCCGACTGCAGTAGTTTTACAGGAGATGTTTTTCAGGGACTGAAAAGTCCTTTTTCCTTAGGGGTGAAACACCTTGGCCAAGATTCTCGTGGTTACATCCGGCAAGGGTGGTGTGGGTAAGACCACCACCAGCGCCGCTATCGGTACCGGCCTCGCTCTGCGCGGTCACAAAACAGTTATCGTCGACTTCGACGTGGGTTTGCGTAACCTCGACCTGATCATGGGTTGCGAGCGTCGTGTGGTTTACGACTTCGTCAACGTGGTCAACGGCGAAGCCAACCTGCAACAGGCCCTGATCAAAGACAAGCGCCTGGAAAACCTCTACGTGCTGGCCGCCAGCCAGACCCGCGACAAAGACGCGCTGACAGTCGAAGGCGTGGAAAAAGTCCTGATGCAACTCAAGGAAGACTTTGAGTTCGTGGTCTGCGACTCCCCGGCGGGCATCGAGAAAGGCGCCCACCTGGCCATGTACTTCGCCGATGAAGCGATCGTCGTGACCAACCCGGAAGTCTCCTCGGTACGAGATTCGGACCGCATGCTCGGCCTGCTGGCCAGCAAGTCCCGTCGTGCCGAACGCGGCGAAGACCCGATCAAGGAACACCTGCTGATTACCCGTTATCACCCGGAACGTGTGAGCAAAGGCGAAATGCTCGGCGTAGAAGACGTCAAGGAAATCCTTTCGGTGACCCTGCTCGGCGTGATCCCGGAATCCCAGGCGGTGCTCAAGGCATCCAACCAGGGTGTTCCGGTGATTCTCGACGACCAGAGCGATGCCGGCCAAGCCTACAGCGATACCGTTGACCGCCTGCTGGGCAAGACCGTGGATCATCGATTCCTCGATGTACAGAAGAAGGGATTCTTCGAGCGCCTGTTTGGAGGCAACTAAGCAATGAACCTTTTTGACTTCTTTCGTGCCAACAAAAAGCAAAGCACCGCGTCGGTAGCGAAAGAGCGTCTACAGATCATCGTGGCGCACGAACGCGGCCAACGCAGTACCCCGGACTACCTGCCGGCCTTGCAGAAGGAACTGGTCGAGGTGATCCGCAAGTACGTCAATATCGGGTCCGATGACGTGCATGTCGCACTGGAAAGCCAGGGCAGCTGCTCGATTCTGGAACTCAATATCACCCTGCCTGATCGCTGAGTCGATCCGGCTGGAGCCACGGCGGTTCAGACCCCACGCGCGACTGCGGGGGGCCTGAACCGCCGTTGGCGTTTGTTACGAGGCTGTTTTAATGCCGTTGTCCAACGTCCAAATCATCCATCAGGACGCCGCCGTACTGGTGGTGAACAAACCGACCCTGTTGCTCTCCGTCCCTGGCCGGGCCGATGACAACAAGGACTGCCTGATTACCCGCCTGCAAGAAAACGGCTACCCGGAAGCGCGGATCGTCCATCGGCTGGACTGGGAGACCTCGGGCATCATCCTGTTGGCCCGCGATCCGGACACCCATCGCGAGCTGTCCCGGCAATTTCACGACCGCGAAACCGAAAAGGCCTACACCGCCTTGTGCTGGGGTCAACCCGAACTGGACAGTGGCAGCATCGATTTGCCGCTGCGCTACGACCCGCCGACCAAGCCAAGGCATGTGGTCGATCACGAATTCGGCAAACATGCGCTGACCTTCTGGCGAGTGCTCGAACGTTGTGGCGACTGGTGTCGCGTCGAGCTGACACCGATCACCGGCCGCTCCCACCAGTTACGCGTGCACATGCTCTCCATTGGTCATCCGCTGCTGGGTGACGGGCTGTATGCCCATGAGCAGGCGCTGGCGGCCTGGCCGCGCCTGTGCCTGCACGCGAGCATGCTCACGTTCACCCATCCCCAGACCGGCGAACGCCTGCGCTTCGAGTGCCCGGCACCGTTCTGAAACTGTGGGAGCGGGCTTGCTCGCGAATACGGTGTGTCATTCAACGATGTATTGACTGACCCGACGCCTTCGCGAGCAAGCCCGCTCCCACAAGGGATCTCCTCCAGATTCGATTTCGGTGACCAGCCCCACCATCAGTGCGGCGCCATTTACCAAGCCAATACGTTAAACTGGCGCCATTGCTGTCTGGAGCTACTTTATGCGCGAAGAGTTGAACCAAGGCCTGATCGATTTTCTCAAGGCCTCCCCTACCCCGTTCCATGCCACCGCCAGCCTTGTAAAGCGCCTGGAAGCGGCGGGCTATCAGCGCCTCGACGAACGCGAGCCGTGGAATACCGAAGCCAACGGTCGCTACTACGTCACCCGCAACGACTCTTCGATTGTCGCAATCAAGATGGGCCGCCACTCGCCCCTGCACGGCGGCATTCGCCTGGTCGGCGCCCATACCGACAGCCCGTGCCTGCGGGTCAAGCCGCAACCGGAACTGCAACGCCAGGGCTTCTGGCAATTGGGCGTCGAAGTGTATGGCGGTGCGCTGCTGGCACCGTGGTTCGACCGCGACCTGTCGCTGGCGGGCCGCGTAACCTTCCGGCGTGATGGCAAGGTCGAGAGCCAGTTGATCGACTTCGAGGCTCCGATCGCGATCATTCCGAACCTGGCGATTCACCTAAACCGCGAAGCCAACATGGGCTGGGCAATCAACGCCCAGACCGAACTGCCGCCGATCCTCGCGCAATTTGCCGGTGACGAGCGCGTGGACTTCCGCGCGGTACTCACCGACCAACTCGCCCGTGAACACGGCTTGAACGCGGACGTGGTGCTCGATTACGAGCTGAGCTTCTACGATACCCAAAGCGCTGCGGTCATTGGCTTGCATGGCGACTTCATCGCCGGCGCGCGCCTGGACAACCTGCTGTCGTGCTACGCCGGCCTGCAAGCGCTGCTGACCACCAACACCGACGAAACCTGCGTGCTGGTCTGCAACGATCACGAAGAAGTGGGTTCCTGCTCGGCCTGCGGCGCCGATGGCCCGATGCTTGAGCAAACCTTGCGTCGCCTGCTGCCCGAAGGTGATGAGTTCGTACGCACCATTCAGAAATCCCTGCTGGTTTCGGCCGACAACGCCCACGGCGTGCACCCGAACTACGCCGATAAACACGATGCCAACCACGGCCCGAAACTCAACGCCGGCCCGGTGATCAAGGTCAACAGCAACCAGCGCTACGCCACCAACAGCGAAACCGCCGGGTTCTTCCGTCACCTGTGCATGGCTGAAGAAGTGCCGGTGCAAAGCTTCGTGGTGCGCAGCGACATGGGCTGCGGTTCGACCATCGGCCCGATCACCGCCAGCCACCTGGGTGTGCGCACTGTGGACATCGGCCTGCCGACGTTCGCCATGCACTCGATCCGCGAACTGTGCGGCAGCCATGACTTGGCGCACCTGGTCAAGGTGCTGAGCGCGTTCTACGCCTGCCGCGATTTGCCGTAAACCCCGCAATACCCTGTAGGAGCGAGCTTGCTCGCGATGGACGTGAACGATTACGCGTGCTTTCTGGATAAACGCAGCGCCTTGAAGTCCATCGCGAGCAAGCTCGCTCCTACAGACAGACGGACAGGCAACACCGCGCAAAAAAGCTGCCTAGACTCCCAGTATCCCTTCGACAAGGCTGTCACCATGATTTCGATGTCCACCTTTCACGCCATGCTCATCCCGATTCTTGCCGGGATGCTGATGCTCGCCGTCGGCTTCAACTTTCGCGACAAGAATGCCGGTGTGTTTGTCATGTGGATCGGCATGCTGACCATTCTCGCGACCGTGGTGATCAAGATCCTCGCCAAACTCAACGAATAATTCATCGCCCTTGGCTCGCATTGATTTTGACGCGCTCGTACACTCGGTCGATCCGCCCCTTGCGAGGTTGACCGCCTAGTGTTCGCTCGTCTTTTTGCCCTCCCGTGTATTTTCCTTGCCTGCCTGATGACGCTGCTGTCAGTGGCGCCCGCCCAGGCGGCCGGCTTGCCAAGCCTGCTCACCAGCCAGGCCAAGACCCAGCCCGAGGCACAGGAGCCGTTGGGGCAATCCCTGGACGAAGTGATCAAGTCGCTGGAGAACGATCAGCAACGTACCAAGCTGCTGGCCGACCTGAAAAAGCTCCGTGACGCCACCAAAAAGGCCCAGCCGATTACCGAAGAAGGCGTGCTGGGCCTGATCGGCGGAACCTTGACCAATATCGAGAAGAAGTTTACCGGCGACGACAGTCCGCTCACGCGCTGGTCCAGTGAGTTCGATCAGGCCAGGGAAGAACTGGTGGCGCTGGCGTTGCCGGCCAACGAATGGCTGCCCATGCTGTTTGCCTTCGCCATGATCCTGGTGGTCTGGAGCCTGCTGGCCGCCGCCCTGATCTGGATCAGCCACCGCGTGCGGATGCGCTTCGGCCTGCCTGAAGAACTGCCGCAACACCCCCGGGCCCTCGACATGCTGCGCTTCGCCTTGCGCAAACTCGGGCCATGGCTGATCGCCCTGGTGATCACCGTCTACATGAGCTACGCCTTGCCCTCGTCCCTGGGCAAAAGCCTGGCCATGGTACTGGCCTATGCACTGGTGGTCGGCACCTGCTTCTCGGCCATCTGCGTGATTGCCTTTTCCCTGCTCGACGGCCCGCACCGCCACCGCGCTCTGTACATCCTGCGGCACCAGGCGTTTCGGCCACTGTGGCTGATCGGCAGCTTTGCCGCGTTTGGTGAAGCGCTGAGCGATCCGCAACTGGTCGATAGCCTCGGCAGCCATCTGGCCCATACCGCCGCGACTGTCGCCAATGTCCTGGCAGCGCTTTCCACGGGGCGGTTCATCCTGCGCTTCCGCCGGCCGATCGCCCACCTGATCCGCAACCAGCCGCTGTCCCGACGCCTGACCCGACGCGCCCTCAACGACACCCTGTCGATTCTCGGCACCTTCTGGTACGTGCCGGCGCTGGTGCTGGTGGCTATCTCGCTGTTCGCGACATTCATTTCCGCCGGCGACACCAGCACCGCTCTGCGCCAGTCACTGATCTGCACGGTTTTGCTGGTGTTGTGCATGGTCATCAACGGCCTGGTACGCCGCCATGCCCTCAAACCGCAGCGCGGCATCCGGCGCTACGCGGTGTATTCGGAGCGGCTGAAAAACTTCTTCTACACCATCGTCCACCTGTTGGTGTGGCTGGCTTTTATCGAACTCGGCCTGCGGGTCTGGGGCATGTCGTTGATCCGCTTTACCGAAGGCGACGGCCACGAAGTCAGCGTCAAGCTGTTCAGCCTCGCCGGTACACTGCTGTTCGCCTGGCTGATCTGGATTCTCAGCGACACCGCCGTGCATCACGCGTTGACCCGCTCGCGCAAAGGCCTGGCCAATGCCCGCGCGCAGACGATGATGCCGCTGATTCGCAACGTGCTGTTCGTGGCCATTTTCATCGTCGCGCTGATCGTCGCCCTGGCGAACATGGGCATGAACGTCACGCCACTGCTGGCCGGTGCCGGCGTGATCGGCCTGGCCATCGGCTTTGGTGCGCAGTCGCTGGTAGCCGACCTGATTACCGGGTTGTTCATCATCATCGAAGACTCCCTGGCCATCGACGACTACGTGGATGTCGGCGGCCACCTCGGCACGGTTGAAGGCCTGACCATCCGTACCGTGCGCCTGCGGGACATCGATGGCATCGTCCACACCATTCCGTTCAGTGAAATCAAAAGCATCAAGAACTACTCCCGGGAATTCGGCTACGCGATCTTCCGGGTCGCAGTGCCGGCCAGCATGGACATCGACAACGCAATCAAACTGATGCGCGAAGTCGGCCAGAAAATGCGCACCGACCCGCTGCAACGGCGCAATATCTGGTCGCCACTGGAGTTTCAGGGAGTGGAAAGCTTCGAATCGGGCAACGCGATCCTCCGCGCCCGCTTCAAGACCGCGCCAATCAAGCAGTGGGAAGTGTCGCGAGCGTTCAACCTGTCGCTCAAGCGGCACATGGATGAAGCCGGACTGGATCTGGCGACACCGCGGATGAGCATTCAGGTGATTACCGCGGGTGGTGCGCCAGAACAGTCCGTGTAGGTGGGTCGGACGTTAGACCACATCCACCCCGACATGAATCGCATCATGCCGCCAGAACTCCAGGTCGCAGTCGATCAAGCGTTCATGCTGGTCATAGTTGACCCGGGCAATCTGCAAGCCCGGGCTGCCCGCCGACACCTTCAACGCCGCCGCCGCGTCCACCGACAAGGCCGTGGGTACAATCTCGAAACGCACCCGCCCGTAGTGCAAATCGTAATGCCGCGCATACAACTCGGTGATTGACTGATTCAAATCGAAATCGAGGATCCCGGGAAAATACTGCGGGTTCAGATAGTGCTCCACATACAGCACCAGTCGCCCGTCGATCCGCCGTGAGCGGCAGATCTGGATCACGCTCGACAGCGCCGGCAATTGCAACCAGGCGCAGACCGCTGCCGATGCTGGTTGCAAGCGCGCCGAAATCACTTCGGTGGACGGCACCCGCCCCTGGGCGCTGACCATCGCGTGAAAGTGGCTGCGCTGCATCAGGTTGTACGCCAAGCGTGGCGGCGAGACGAACCAGCCGCGGCGCTCCTCGCGGTAGATCTGCCCTTGTGACTCCAACTGCAACAACGCCTCACGCAAAGTGATCCGCGTGGTGCCGAACAATTCACTGAGCTTGCGCTCGGCCGGCAATTTGCTGCCGGGAGTCAACAGTCCATGGTCGATCTGCTCCTGAAGCACCTGACCGATGGCTGTTACCGCTTTTGTTGCCTCGTCACGCATCAACGTTTCCTATCTGGACTAGACCAGCACCAATTCGGGGCAGAACCGCAGCGTAATCCGGCTCGTTCAATAGCTTGCAAGCGTAGGCAGTGCAGATGACCGAGATGTGACAAAGCTGCCCAACGGTCGCCATTCGCTGGCTGCAAGAACCTGCAATTCATCGGCCAAGTCCCTTGCCAGCCGGGGCCTTGACCATGGTCTACGCTTAGCAGGCCACTGGCGATACCGTCGAACAAATAGTCATCCAGGGCGACGAACGACATCAAAGTGTCATCCAGCCCCCTTAAATTGGCTCAGGTATTGCTGACCTAGACCAACACAAACCGCAATCGCAGCGTTGAACACGACCCAAGGAGCTTCGGAATGAAACAGTTTTTCCTGGCATCACTGTTAGGCTCGACCATTGCAATGTGCACCGCCGCCATGGCGGCTGATGATTTGAAAACCCTGGAAGCCGCTGCGAAAGCGGAAGGCGCCGTCAACAGCGTCGGCATGCCCGATGACTGGGCCAACTGGAAAGGCACCTGGGAAGACCTGGCCAAGACGTACGGCCTGAAACACATCGATACCGACATGAGCTCGGCCCAGGAGATCGCCAAGTTCGCCGCTGAAAAAGACAACGCCAGCGCCGACATCGGCGACGTCGGTGCAGCGTTCGGCCCGATCGCGGTCAAGCAGAACGTTACCCAACCCTACAAGCCATCCACCTGGGACCAGGTGCCGACCTGGGCTAAAGACAAGGATGGCCACTGGGCCCTGGCCTACACCGGCACCATCGCTTTCATCGTCAACAAGAAACTGCTGCACGGCTCGGAAGCCCCAACCAAGTGGGCTGACCTCAAGGGCGGCAAATACAAGGTGTCCATCGGTGACGTGAGCACCGCAGCCCAGGCCGCCAACGGCGTACTGGCCGCTGCACTGGCCAACGGTGGCGACGAGAAGAACCTGAAGCCTGCATTGGAGCTGTTCGCCGACATCGCCAAGCAAGGGCGTCTGTCGATGGCCAACCCGACCATTGCCACCATGGAAAAGGGCGAGATCGAAGTCGGCGTGGTCTGGGACTTCAACGGCTTGAGCTACAAGGCCAAGATGGCCAACCCGGATGACTACGTGGTGCTGATCCCGTCCGACGGTTCGGTGATTTCCGGCTACACCACCATCATCAACAAGTACGCGAAGAACCCGAACGCCGCCAAGCTGGCCCGCGAGTACATCTTCAGCGATGCCGGCCAAATCAACCTGGCCAAGGGCAATGCCCGTCCGATCCGTGCCGAGCACCTGACCCTGCCAGCCGAAGTGCAGGCCAAGCTGCTGCCGAACGAGCAGTACAAGAAGGTCACGCCGATCAAGGACGCGGATGCGTGGGAGAAGACTTCCAAGGCCCTGCCTCAGAAGTGGAATGAAGAAGTCATCGTCGAAATGAAGTAATGCTGTAGATCCCTGTGGGAGCGGGCTTGCTCGCGAAAGCGGCGTGTCAGTCGACATCAATGTTGAATGATCGACCGCTTTCGCGAGCAAGCCCGCTCCCACAAAGGGATTGAGTTGGACCCGAAATTTCCGAATTCCTGTTTCACGGAGTTTTTGCCCCTATGAAACACAACGTCATCCTTGTCGTGCTCGACGGCCTCAATTACGAAGTCGCGCGCCACGCCATGGGGCACCTGCAGGCTTACGTCGGCGCCGGACGCGCCGCACTCTATAAACTGGAGTGCGAGTTGCCCGCCCTGTCCCGCCCGCTGTACGAATGCATCCTGACGGGCGTTGCGCCCATCGACAGCGGCATCGTCCACAACAACGTCTCGCGCCTGTCCAACCAGCGCAGCATCTATCACTACGCCACCGACGCCGGCCTTGTGACTGCCGCGGCGGCTTATCACTGGGTCAGCGAGCTGTACAACCGTTCGCCCTTCGTGGCGGCCCGGGATCGCCACACCGACGACCCGGAACTGCCGATCCAGCACGGGCATTTCTACTGGAACGACCACTACCCCGACTCGCACCTGTTCGCCGACGCCGAAAGCCTGCGCCAGCGCCATTCGCCGAACTTTCTGTTGATCCACCCGATGAACATCGACGACGCCGGGCACAAGCACGGCCTCGACACCCCGCAGTACCGCAACAGCGCCCGCTCGGCCGACATCATCCTGGCCGACTACCTGCAAGGCTGGCTCGATGCCGGTTATCAGGTGCTGGTCACCGCCGACCACGGCATGAACAACGACCGCTCCCATAACGGCCTGCTGCCCGAAGAGCGCGAAGTACCGCTGTTCGTGCTCGGCGATGCGTTCAGTTTCAACGCCAAAGCCACGCCAAAACAGACCGAAATCTGCGGCACCGTGTGCGAACTGCTGGGCGTGCCCCACGACAAACCCGTGTGCCGGGAGCTGCTCAAGTGACCTCCATGACGCGCGGCAAATGGCTGGCTGCCTTGTGCCTGGTGCCCTTCGCCCTGTTCTTCATCGTGTTCGAAATCGCCCCGCTGGTGTGGGTGATGATCAATAGCCTGGAATCGGAAGAGTTCGGTTGGGGCCTGGCCAACTTCACCAGGATATTCAATTCGAAGTTCTATATGCAGGCGATCCAGTACAGCCTCGAGATCAGCTTCTGGTCGAGCGTATTCGGGATCATCATCGCCGTGCTCGGGGCCTACTCCTTGCGCCGGGTCGACTCGAGACTGCGCAATTTCGTCAACGCCTTCGCCAACATGACCAGCAACTTCGCCGGCGTGCCCCTGGCTTTTGCGTTCATCATCCTGCTGGGTTTCAACGGCACCTTCACCATCATGCTCAAACAGGCCGGCATCATTCAGGACTTCAACCTGTATTCGAAAACCGGGGTGATCATTCTCTACACCTACTTCCAGATTCCCCTTGGCGTGCTGCTGCTCTACCCGGCCTTCGACGCCTTGCGCGAAGACTGGCGCGAGTCCGCCGCGCTGCTCGGCGCGAACGGCTGGCAGTTTTGGCGCCACATCGGCCTGCCGGTGCTGACCCCGGCACTGCTTGGCACCTTCGTGATCCTGTTGGCCAATGCCCTCGGCGCCTACGCCACGGTGTACGCCCTGACCACCGGCAACTTCAACGTGATGCCAATCCGCATCGCGGCGATGGTGTCCGGTGACATTTCCCTGGACCCGAACCTGGCCAGCGCCCTGGCCGTGGTGCTGGTGGCCTTGATGACCCTGGTGACCATCGTGCATCAGCTGCTGTTGAAGAGGAGCTACCATGACTCGCGCTGAATTGGGCCCCATCGGTATCTACCACCGGGTAGTGGTCTACCTGCTGTTCGCCATTCTGTTGTTGCCTCTGCTCGGCACCTTTATCTATTCGATTTCCAGCAGTTGGTCGGCCACCATCCTGCCCAGCGGTTTCAGCATCAAATGGTACGTGCATCTGTGGAGCGATCCGCGCTTCCTGCAAGCGTTCGGGCAATCGCTGCTGGTTTGCGTTGGTTCATTGATTCTTTCGGTGGTGCTGATTCTGCCGTTGCTGTTCGTGGTGCATTACCACTTCCCGAAACTCGATGCGCTGATGAATATCCTGATCCTGCTGCCCTTCGCCGTGCCGCCGGTGGTGTCGTCGGTGGGGCTGTTGCAGCTCTACGGTTCCGGGCCGTTCGCCATGGTCGGCACGCCGTGGATCCTGATCGGTTGCTACTTCACCGTGGCGCTGCCGTTCATGTATCGGGCGATCACCAACAACCTGCAGGCGATCAACCTGCGCGACCTGATGGACGCCGCCCAACTGCTCGGCGCCAGCACTTTTCAGGCGGCGCTCCTGGTGGTGCTGCCGAACCTGCGCAAGGGCCTGATGGTGGCGTTACTGCTGTCGTTCTCGTTCCTGTTCGGTGAGTTCGTGTTCGCCAACATCCTCGTCGGCACCCGTTACGAAACCTTGCAGGTCTATCTCAACAACATGCGCAACAGCAGCGGCCACTTCACCAGTGCGCTGGTGATTTCCTACTTCTTTTTCGTGCTGGTTCTGACCTGGGCGGCCAATATCTTGAACAAGGACAAAAGCGAATGAGCTATGTCAGCGTCCAACATCTGCAAAAGAATTACGCGGGCACCACAGTGTTCAGCGACATCAATTGCGAAATTCAAAAGGGCGAGTTCGTCACCTTGCTCGGCCCGTCGGGTTGCGGCAAATCCACGCTGCTGCGTTGCATCGCCGGCCTGACCTCGGTGGATGGCGGCAAGATCCTGCTCGATGGTGTCGATATCGTGCCGTTAAGCCCGCAGAAGCGCGGGATCGGCATGGTGTTCCAGAGTTATGCGCTGTTCCCCAACATGACTGTCGAGCAGAACGTCGCCTTCGGTTTGCGCATGCAGAAGGTCAACGCCGACGATAGCCAGAAGCGCGTCGCCGAAGTGCTGAGACTGGTGGAGCTAAATGATTTTGCCGCCCGCTATCCGCATCAGTTGTCCGGCGGCCAATGCCAGCGTGTCGCCCTCGCCCGCTCACTGGTGACCCGACCACGGCTGTTGTTGCTGGACGAACCGCTGTCGGCCCTCGATGCGCGTATCCGCAAGCACCTGCGCGAACAGATCCGTCAGATCCAGCGCGAACTGGGCCTGACCACGATATTCGTCACACACGATCAGGAAGAAGCCCTGACCATGTCTGACCGGATTTTCCTGATGAATCAGGGAAAAATCGTACAAAGCGGCGACGCCGAAACCCTCTATACCGCTCCGGTGGATGTGTTCGCCGCCGGTTTTATCGGCAACTACAACCTGCTGGACGCCGACAGCGCGACGAAACTGCTGCAGCGCCCGGTCAATCATCGGATTGCGATTCGCCCGGAAGCCATCGAACTGAGCCTCAATGGCGAACTGGACGCACAGGTACGCAGCCACAGCCTGCTGGGCAACGTGATTCGCTACCGGATCGAAGCCCGGGGCGTGGAGTTGGTGGTGGATGTGCTCAACCGTTCGGCCTCCGATCTGCACCCCGATGGTCAGCGCCTGGCACTTTCCATCGATCCGACGGCCCTGTGTGAGGTAGCCTGATGCCTTTGCTTATCCTGAAGAGAGAACTGCACTGATGGCCCTGGCAATTTTTGATCTGGACGAAACCCTGATCCACGGCGACTGCGCCTCACTGTGGAGCGAGCAAATGGTCCGCCTCGGCTGGGTCGACAGCGAATCCTTCCTGCGTCGTGACAAGGAGTTGATGGATGCCTACGGCCGGGGCCACCTGGCGATGGAGGACTACATGGCTTTCAGCCTGGAACCCTTGATCGGCCGCACGCCCGAAGAAGTCGAGCATCTGGTCGGCCCCTGGGTGGAAGACTTCATCGAACCGATCATCTTCAGCGACGCCACCAAAGCCATCGCCGCCCATCGCAAGGCCGGCGACCGCATCCTGGTGATCTCGGCCTCGGGGGTACATCTGGTCAAGCCGATTGCCGAGCGCCTGGGCATCGACGAGATTCTCGGCATTGAGCTGGAAGTGGCACACGGTGCTTATACCGGCAACACCGTCGGCACCCTGACCTACCGCGAAGGCAAGATCACCCGCTTGCTGGAATGGCTGGATGCGGAAGAGGAAAACCTCGAAGGCGCGAGTTTCTATTCCGACTCGCGCAACGACCTGCCGCTATTGCTGAAGGTGGATTTCCCCCACGTGGTCAACCCGGATCCGGTGCTGCGCGAGCAGGCCGAAAAAGCCGGCTGGCCGATTCATGACTGGAAATAACAGATAACCCTGTAGGAGCGAGCTCGCTCGCGATGGTCGTGAACGATAACGCGTGCTACCTGATAACCAGCGTCGCCTTCAAGTTCATCGCGAGCAAGCTCGCTCCTACAACAGATATCAGGTGAGGCTTTCGTCAATCACCAGCACCACCTTCCCCGCCACGGTATTACTCGCCAATTCGGCAAACGCCGCCTCGGCTTCCTTGATCGGGAAGGCCCTGGCCAGTTGCGGGCTCAAGCGCCCCTCGGCAAACAACGGCCACACATGCAGGCTCAGGTCGCGGAACAGATCGGCCTTGAATTGATCATCACGGCTGCGCAACGTCGAACCCAGCAACTGCACGCGCTTGGCCAGCACCTGGGCCAGATCCAGTTTGGCCTCGCGCCCGCCCATCAAACCGATCAAAACCCAACGGCCATCCTGCGCGAGCAGCTTGAGGTTCAACGCCGCATAATTACCGCCCACCGGGTCGAGAATCACGTCGAACGGCCCCAGGTCCCGCAGGCTCTCCAGATCATCGTTACGCACCACGCCGCCCTGGGCGCCGAGCGCTTCGCAATACGCCAGTCGCTCGGTGGAGCCGACGCTGACCCAACACGGGTTACCGAAGGCCTTGCACAGCTGAATGGCCGCTGAACCAATTCCACTTGCCCCGGCATGCAGAAGAACTTTCTGACCCGGCTTGAGCGCCGCCAGTTGAAACAGATTCAGCCAGACTGTTGCATAGACTTCGGGCAATGCCGCCGCTTCGACCAGTGACATTCCGTCGGGAACCGGCAATACATGCCGCCCGTCGACAACCACCTCTTCGGCCATCCCGCCCCCGGCCAGCAAGGCGCAAACCCGATCGCCCACCTGCCAGGAAGACCCGGCGCCGACCTCGCTGATCACGCCGGAGCACTCTAGACCGAGCACCTGGCTGGCCCCTGGCGGTGGCGGATAAAGGCCGGCCTTCTGCAACAAATCGGCGCGATTGAGGCCCGATGCCGCCACTCGAATACGAACTTGTCCTACATCGCACGCAGGACTGGGCTCATCAACCCATACCACTTGACCGTCAACGCCTTGCAATGCTTTCACAGTGCCTCCATAGTGAGTCTGGACTGAGCCCGAAGCTGTAGCGCCGGGCTTTTTGCATTATGCGACCGGCTCCCAGAGAACCGGCGACTTCAAAGACGGCCTAATATGCGTTATCAATTGTCCCCGCGTCGAATCAGCATGAAGCATCTGTTCCCCAGCACTGCCCTCGCCTTGTTCATCGGTATCGGCTTGCTGCCGATGTCGAGCAATACATTCGCAGCCAATAGCTGGGACAAGCTTCAACCCGATCGTGACGAAGTGATCGCCAGTCTGAACGTCGTGGAGTTGCTCAAGCGCCACCACTACAGCAAGCCGCCACTCGATGACGCACGCTCGGTGATCATCTACGACAGCTACCTCAAGCTGCTGGATCCGTCGCGCAGCTACTTCATGGCCAGCGACATTGCCGAATTCGACAAGTGGAAGACCCAGTTCGACGACTTCCTCAAGAGCGGCGACCTGAACGCCGGGTTCACCATCTACAAGCGCTACCTGGACCGCGTAAAGGCGCGTCTGGACTTCGCCCTTGCCGAGCTGGACAAAGGCGTCGACAAGATAGACTTCACCACCAAGGAAACCTTGCTGATCGACCGCAAGGACGCCCCTTGGCTCAAATCCACCGCAGAACTCGACGACCTGTGGCGCAAACGCGTCAAGGATGAAGTACTGCGGATGAAGATCGCCGGCAAAGAGCCCAAGCAGATCCAGGAAACCCTGACCAAGCGCTACAAGAACCAGTTGGCACGCCTGGACCAGACCCGCGCGGAAGATATCTTCCAGGCGTACATCAACACCTTCGCCATGTCCTACGACCCGCACACCAACTATCTGTCGCCGGATAACGCGGAGAACTTCGACATCAACATGAGCCTGTCCCTGGAGGGCATCGGCGCCGTGTTGCAGAGCGATAACGACCAGGTGAAAGTCGTGCGCCTGGTGCCGGCAGGTCCGGCGGACAAGACCAAGCAGGTTGCACCGGCCGACAAGATCATCGGCGTGGCCCAGGGCAACAAGGAAATGGTCGACGTGGTGGGCTGGCGTCTGGACGAAGTAGTCAAGCTGATTCGCGGTCCGAAGGGCACCGTGGTGCGCCTGGAAGTCATCCCGGCCAGCAATGCGCCGAACGACCAGACCAGCAAGATCGTGCCGATCACCCGTGAAGCGGTGAAGCTCGAAGACCAGGCCGTGAAGAAATCGGTGCTGAACCTGAAACAGGACGGCAAGGACTACAAGCTCGGCATCATCGAAATCCCGGCGTTCTATCTGGACTTCAAGGCCTTCCGTGCCGGCGACCCGGATTACAAGAGCACCACCCGCGACGTCAAGAAACTGCTGACCGAGTTGCAGAAAGACAAAGTCGACGGCGTGGTCATCGACCTGCGTAACAACGGCGGCGGTTCCTTGCAAGAGGCCACCGAGCTGACCAGCCTGTTCATCGACAAAGGCCCAACCGTGCTCGTGCGCAACGCCGATGGCCGCGTCGATGTCCTGGAAGATGAAAACCCGGGTGCGTTCTACAAAGGCCCGATGGCGTTGCTGGTCAACCGCCTGTCCGCCTCGGCTTCGGAGATTTTTGCCGGTGCCATGCAGGACTACCACCGCGCACTGATCATCGGCGGCCAGACCTTCGGCAAAGGCACCGTGCAGACCATTCAGCCGCTCAACCATGGCGAACTGAAACTGACCCTGGCCAAGTTCTACCGGGTTTCCGGGCAGAGCACCCAGCATCAGGGCGTCTTGCCGGACATCGATTACCCGTCGATCATCGACACCAAGGAAATCGGTGAAAGCGCCCTGCCGGAAGCCATGCCGTGGGACACCATCAAGGCTGCGATCAAGCCTGCCGTGGATCCGTTCAAGCCGTACATTTCGCAGCTCAAGTCTGAGCATGACGTGCGCACTGCCAAGGATGCGGAGTTCGTGTTCATCCGCGACAAGCTGGCCCTGGCGCAGAAACTGATGACCGAAAAAACCGTCAGCCTCAATGAAGCCGAGCGGCGCGCCCAGCACGCCGACATCGAAGCCAAACAGCTGACCATGGAAAACATCCGTCGCAAGGCCAAGGGCGAAGAACCGCTCAAAGAGCTGAAGAAAGAAGACGAGGACGCCATTGCGGCCGAGGATGCCAAGACCAAACCGGAAGACGATGCCTACCTGAGCGAAACCGGGCGGATTCTGCTGGATTACCTGAAACTCAATACGGCAGTGGCCAAGCACTGAGTTTTTACAAACAATGATGGCAATTTAATGCTGACGCTCCCCGGAGCGTCATTAAACAGTCATTATTCTGTCGTGAAATAAAGGACCGGGCGTGCACTTTTTACCAAGGGCACGCCCGGTCCTTTTTTTATCGCCAGAGATCGCCATGACCACAACCGAACAGCTGAGTGCATTGAGCTCGATCCTGACTCAAAGCGGTTTGCACAGCCTGTTCCAGCCGATCATCAGCCTCTCTGAACGGCGCATTCTCGGTTACGAAGCCCTCAGTCGCGGCCCCTCCAACAGCCCTCTGCACTCCCCTGTCGCCCTGTTCGCCGTCGCCCGCCAGGCCGGACGCCTGAGCGAGCTGGAAATCACCTGCCGCGAAAACGCTTGCCGACGCTTCAATGAACAACAACTGCCTGGCCTGTTGTTCCTTAACGTCTCTCCGGAATCCCTGCTCGAAGCGGCGCATCAACCGGGGCGTACCCTGCAATTGCTGCAGGACTTCGGCATTCCGCCGAGTCAGGTGGTCATCGAGCTCACGGAACAGACGCCGGCGGATGATTTCCAGTTGCTGCAAACCGCCCTGCATCACTATCGGGCGATGGGCTTTTCGATTGCGCTGGATGATCTGGGCGCGGGCTATTCGAGTTTGCGGCTGTGGTCCGAGCTACGGCCGGACTACGTGAAAATCGACCGGCATTTCATCGATGGCATTCATCAGGATGCGCTCAAGCGCGAATTCGTCGGCTCGATCCTGCAAATCGCCAAGGCCTCGCGGGCGCAAGTCATCGCCGAAGGTATCGAGCTACCCGAAGAGCTCACGGTGCTGACCGAAATGGGCGTGGACCTGGTGCAGGGCTACCTGCTCTGCCGCCCCCAGGAACACCCGCCGCGGGATGCCCGGGCATTGATGCCCCGACAGGACAGCACCGCCGTGGTCCTGAGCGAAGACGGCAGCGACCTCAGCGCCCTGCTCAACGAGCAACCCGCAATGGACCGGGACACCCCGACCGCCACGGTGCTCGAAGCCTTTCGCCGCCAGGCCAACCTGAACTCGCTGGCCGTCTTGGATGAACAGGGTCAGCCCTGCGGCATTGTCCATCGTCATTCGCTCTCCGACGTCCTGCTCAAGCCCTTTGCCACCGACCTGTTCGCCCGCAAGCCCATCAGCCGCCTGATGAGCGATGACTTCCTCGCCGTCGAGCTGAGCCAGTCGTTGCAACAAGTCAGCCGCCTGATCACCAGCCGTGCCCGCCAGCGTATCGAAGAGGATTTCATCATCACCCTCAATGGTGGCTATCTCGGGCTGGGCCGCGTAATAGACGTGCTCAAACTGATCACCGAACTGAAGATCCAACAGGCCCGCTACGCCAACCCGCTGACCTTGCTACCGGGCAACGTACCGATCCAGCAATGCCTGACGCGGCTGCTGCAACAGCAACGGGAATCGGTGATCTGCTACGTGGACATCGATAGCTTCAAACCCTTCAACGACATCTACGGCTATGGCCGCGGTGACGAAGTCCTGCTGTGCCTGGCGCAATGCCTGATCGACCGCGTCGACCCCTCCCGCGACTTTGTCGGCCACATCGGCGGTGACGATTTCCTGTTGGTGCTTGGCCCGGAAGACTGGCGCAAACGTTTGAACCAGTTGCTCGACGACTTCCAGAGCCAATGCCGGCGCTTCTACCGCAGCGAGCACCTGGAGGCCGGCTGCTTCATCGCACCGAATCGCCAGGGCGTGCGGCAGGAGTTTGCGCTGTTGTCGCTGTCGATAGGGGTGGTGCACCTTCATCCACAGGCCTGTGCACAACTCGATGCGAGCCAGTTGGCGGAGATGGCTTCGCAGGCCAAGCACCATGCGAAGAATGTGCAGGGGTACAGCGTGCATGTGATTGACAGTCTGGCGCAGCGGATGTCGGATGGGGAGTTGTTCGTGGGGCAGCGGTGATTGAACTGAGGCTTTCGCGAGCAGGCTCGCGAAGGCACCAGACCAGCCACTAATTATCCAAAGGACCGCGAGACGCCAACTCTTTGAGCTTGATCTCGGCCAACGGATGCCCAGCCTTGGCAGCCATCCCCCAGAACCGCGCCGCTTCAGCCGGGTCCGGCGCCTTGCTCGCTGTCCCGGCCAGGCTGATCACACCCACTTGATACGCCGCCTTGCCATCGCCCGCCAATGCCGCCAGGCGCAACAAACGCACGCCCTCCTCACGAGCACCGAGGCCGACGCCGCGAAACGTCAGGATGTGCCCATAGAAGCTCTGGGCGCCGACATTGCCCAGGTTGGCCATGCGGGCGAACTGGCCTTCGAGCCAGCGCCAGCCTCGTGGCTGGCGGACAAACCATGACCAGTGAAACAATCGGCGCGCGAGCCAGTAACCGGCTCGTGCCTTGAGTTGTAAAAACACTCAGGCCTCGGCCGATTCCGGGTATTCGTACTCGAACACCCGCACCACTTCCGAAGCGTGCCAGGACGCAGCGGCAACGCCGTCCGACGGCCCGGAAAAACGCCCGAGGCGCTCGACACACTCAAAGAACCCGGTACGTGGCAAACGGCTGGCGCCCTGACTGATCACCAGTGAACTGCGCAATGGTTGCTCCGCCTTCGCGTCCAGGGCCGCCAGATGCTCAAGGGCCGCAGTCAGGGTCTGCATGGCCGGGGTCGGCAGCTGCAAACGCTCCAGCAATGCCCGATACGTCAACAGATGGCGCTGGCGACGCGCCTGATCCAGTTCGCCCAGCAATCCGTCCCAGTGTTGACGACTGATACGTACGCTCACGATTCTTCCCTCCACCCTGGCACCGTCAATTCCCAGGCCAGGCTGCGGCGAATCGCGGCGTCGGGCAGACGCTCGCCACTTTCGATCATGGCCAGGTAAGACGGGCTGATGCCTACCGTGCGGGCCAGCGCCTCGATGGCGATGCCCTTTCCTTCGCGCAAACTGCGTAGTTGATCCAGACCCGGAAGAATCGGGTCTGGTGTTGCCGCCTGAAGCTTCACGGCTTCAGGCGACGCTTGCTCTTTGATGCCTGCTGCTTTCAGTAACGCCTGATACTGAGCCCATGGCAGAACCGCATATTCGGGCTCGCCTTCGCGTGTAATTATCTGAATATCCATGACTACCCCGTAGGACAAAAACACTTAGCGAGTCGGCACTTTTCCTTAGAAGTGTAATCCTAACAGCGGCCAAGGTCGCGGGGGGCATCAATCTATGAACAGGTCGCAATCGGCTCAGTGTTTTTTCGGGCCTTGAAGTTGAAGCTGCTCGGGGGTGTCAGGCAGACGCTCAACCACCGCGAGCTTTTCCGGCGCCTGCCGTTTGCGCCAGGTGCGGAAGGCATTGAGTTCGTCGTCGAGCACTTTCATCAGCCACGCCAATACCGCAATGTCATCGAACATGCCGAATACCGGAATGAAATCCGGGATCGCATCCACCGGGCTGAGGAAGTACATCAGGCCCGCGACGACCGAAATCAGCGCCTTGGGGCTGATGGCGCGATATTCCCCGCGCCAGTAGGCCAGGCAGAGTGCCTGCAACAGCTTCAAGTCGTCCTTGAGCTTGCCCAGTCGGTTGCCCTGGCTCGCGCCTTTGCTGGCGACCGCGAACAACAGGGTCGGCAATCGACCGCGTGCCAGCAGGCGCCCGGCCAGTGGCAGGAAACGAGCGAAATTCCAGGGTGCTTTCATGATTTCTCCCGTTGAAATGTTATCCACACAAATTGTGGATAACCTTGTGAACAGAGCTGCTTTTCACCGCTGAAAGCCCCGCTTTACAAGGCTTGCGTTCAGATCGGGCGTTTTTTACTCATCAAAAAAAACCCATAATTTCATTGACTTGGCGGCGTTGTGCGTCTACCGGCAACACTACTATGCGTGAGACTCCGGTCTAGAGCGTCTGTTCGTTTTGTTTACCCCTGCCGGGCGCCAGATGCAACAACGCCCCGCATGAGCGAGGCGTTGTTATCGAAGCAGACGCTGGTTACTTGGCTTCGGCGTCTTCTTTTGCCGGGTCCTTGATGGCCAGCAGTTCCAGGTCGAATACCAGCACCGAATTGGCTGGAATCGCCGGGCTTGGGCTTTGAGCGCCGTAAGCCAGGTCAGCCGGGATGTACAGTTTGTACTTCTCGCCAACGTGCATCAGTTGCAGGCCTTCGACCCAACCCGGGATCACACCGCTGACCGGCAGATCGATCGGGCTGCCGCGCTCGACGGAGCTGTCGAATACGGTGCCGTTGGTCAATTTGCCGGTGTAGTGAACGGTCACTACGTCAGTCGGCTTTGGCTGAGGGCCATCGGCTTTCTGCACGACTTCATACTGCAGGCCCGAAGCCGTGGTGGTCACACCGGCTTTCTTGCCGTTTTCCTCGAGGAATTTCTTGCCGGCAGCGGCCGACTCTTCGCTCATCTTGGCCATGCGCTCTTCGGCACGCTTTTGCAGTGCGGCGAACGCCTCAACCAGTTCTTCGTCCTTGAGCTTCTGCTCTTTCTTGCCGACGGCGTCTTCGATGCCCTGGGCTACAGCTTTGGAATCGAGATCGTCCATGCCTTCCTGAGCCAGGCTCTTGCCCATGTTCAGGCCAATTCCGTAGGAAGCTTTTTGCGCCGGGGTTTTCAGCTCTACGCTGGTCTGCGAATCACAACCCGCGAGTACCAGGCTAACCAGGGCCACCGCCGCCGCCAACCGATGCTGTTTCATGCTATTTCCTTGTTCATGCGCCTAAAGGGCAATCGAGTAAAGCCGCGAGCTTATCAGGCCGCCACGACCAATGGCTACCGGCATGAGAGCCGGAAACACTTGATAAGTTCAGGTGTTTAAACGCATTTCACAATTCGGCTGATGAAGCTTCTTTCATCTTGTTCCGACGCAGACTGATTCCAGAACCCGCAACATCTGGCGTAATGGCCTCTTGCCGCACCCTGGGTACTCAGGCATAACGGCATGACAACTTGACATGGATGTTTATCTTGCGCCTCTTCCTACGCTTGCTGGTTCTCATCGCAGTACTGTTCGGGCTGGTCATGGCCGTGGTTCTTTACTACGTCGCCAACCCGAAATTGCCGGCCTGGTCGCCTGCTCAACAGGTGCATTACCTGGAGCAATGGAGCGCCGCAGACCGCGAGACTTATTACTTCACCCCCCAGGGCACTCAGGTCAAAGGCTTGCGCTACGACTGGTTCACCGCCCTCGAACTGCCCTTCTCGCAGCAACGCTTCGCCGCCCCCGAGTACCTCGCCCGCTTCGGTTTTCTGGTGGATCCCGGCCAGAAACCGACACCGAACAACCCCGGCAACCTCCCGGCAGGCTTTACCCGGCACCAGAATGCGGGGAGCCCGGATGTGTTTCTGGATATCACCTGCGCGGCCTGCCACACCGGAGAACTGCGCTTCAAAGGACAAGCCGTGCGTATCGACGGCGGCTCGGCGCAACATGTCCTGCCGTCCAGTGTTCCTACACTCAAAGGGGGCAGTTTCGGACAAGCGCTGGTGGCCAGCCTGACCTCGACCTACTACAACCCGTGGAAATTCGAACGTTTCGCACGCACTGTGCTGGGCCAGGACTATGACGCCCGTCACCAACAGCTGCGCAAGGAATTCAAATCTTCACTGGATACGTTCCTCAAAGTGGCCTGGAACGACACCCATCGCGGGCTCTATCCGACCGAGGAAGGCCCGGGGCGCACAGACGCCTTCGGACGCATTGCCAACGCCAGCTTCGGTGACGCGATTTCCCCCGAAAACTACCGCATAGCCAATGCCCCGGTCGATTATCCGCAGTTGTGGGACATGTGGACGTTCGAATGGGTGCAGTGGAACGGCTCGGCGAAACAACCGATGGCCCGCAACATCGGCGAGGCGCTTGGCGTCGGCGCCACCCTGGACTTCTTTGACAACAATGGTCAGCCGCTGATGGGCGATGCCCGCTATCCCTCCAGTGTCCGTGTGCGCGACCTGCACCTGATCGAAAAAACCCTGCAACGACTCTCGCCTCCCGCCTGGCCGGAAGATCTGTTGGGCGCAGTCGACAAACCCCTGGCAGCAAAGGGGCGCGCCTTGTTCGCGGAAAACTGCGCGGGTTGTCATGTACCGAGCACCACCCAGGGCGAGGGACGATACGTTCAGCACCTGAAAATGCTCCCGGTGGATTACATCGGCACAGATCCCGGTGCGGCCAACAACATCGCCGACCACCGCTTCGACCTGACAGCGCTGCAATGGAATCAGGCGGAACTGGAACAACTTGATGTAGAGCCGAAACCCGACGAACCACTGGACCTGAGCAAGATGTCCGTGGCCAGGGGGCTGGCCTATGTCACGGCATTTGTCCTGGACCGCGCGTATCAGGACGCCCATGTCACCCCTGCCGAGCGTCCGGCAATGGACGGTTTCGGCCTGCCGATCGGCGTGCGCGAGTTGCGTTCGTACAAGGCCAGGCCATTGGCGGGTGTATGGGCGACGGCGCCGTTTCTGCACAACGGTTCGGTACCGAGCATTTATCAATTGCTGTCGCCTCAGGATGAGCGTGCGACCACCTTCTACAAAGGCACTTTCGAATACGACCCGGGACACCTGGGTTACCGCACCGAAGCCTTTACCAATGGTTTTCTGTTCGACACGCGAATCACTGGCAACCACAACAGTGGTCATGAATTCCGTGCCGGCAAACTCGGCAATGGCGTGATCGGCCGCTGGTTGCAGCCGGAGGAACGCTGGGCACTGCTGGAATACCTGAAAGTGCTGGGCGGCCCGCTGGAAGCGCAATTGCCATGACCACAGCCCCAGTCAAAAGGACTTTCCCATGCTGACAACTCTCTGGCTGCGCCTGGGCGCCTTCCTCGGCAAGCTGTTGCTGTGGCTGCTGGGTCTCGGAGTGCTTGGCTGGGCATTGGCCACCGCCTGGTTTGCCTGGCAGCATCGCGGGCCGGTCCCGGCGCAGGAGTTGATTGCGGACGGCGAAGCCGCGATGACCCGGGACATCATCCAGACCGCCGTACGCATCGTCGATCAGCACCGTGAAAGCACTCGCTACCTGCGCGACGCCCATGCCAAGGCCCACGGATGTGTGAAGGCCGAGGTTCAGGTGCTGCCGGAACTGCCAGGCGAACTGCGCCAGGGCGTGTTCAGCGAACCGGGTAAAACCTGGCGAGCGACGATGCGCCTGTCCAACGGCAATGCCTACCCGCAGTTCGACAGCATCCGCGACGCCAGGGGCATGGCGATCAAACTGCTCGATGTTCCGGGCAAACAACTGTTGAGCGATCGGCAGGGGCGAAGCGAACAGGACTTTGTGATGTTCAGCCATCCGAACTTCTTTGTCAGTGATGTCGCCGAATACCGTCAGAACGTCGCCGCCCAGGCTGACGGTAAAAAGATCATGGCTTTTTTCCCCGGCTGGGATCCACGCGCCTGGCAGGTTCGCCACCTGTTTATTGCCTTGGCGACATTGTCCCCCGCCCCGTCGAGCCCAACCCGGACGACGTACTTTTCGGTTTCACCCTACAAATTCGGTGAAGCCAATGCGAAGTTCCGGGTCATACCCGATCCGGATAACTGCCCGGCCTACAACCTGCCGGAACAAAATCGCAAGCTGCCGAACTTTCTGCGCAATGCGCTGAACCAACAGCTGTCCACCGACCGGGTACCCGCGTGTTTCGCTCTGCAAATCCAGCGACAGGACGCCAACAAGTACATGCCGATCGAAGACACCAGCATTGAGTGGCGAGAGAGTGATGCGCCCTTCGAGACGGTGGCGCGGATCAACGTGCCAGCACAGGACTTCGATACACCGGCGCTGAACCTGCAATGCGACAACCAGTCGTTCAATCCCTGGTTTGGCCTTGAGGCGCACCGCCCCATTGGCGGGATCAATCGCCTGCGCAAGGCGGTGTATGAAGCCGTCAGCGACTACCGGCACAGCCGTAACGCCGAACTGTAGGAGCGAGCTCGCTCGCGAAAAACCAATGGGCGCCGCTGGGCATCTGAATTTATGCGTTATCGTTAACGATCTTCGCGAGCTAGCTCGCTCCTACAAGGAGCGAGAAAAGCCAAATCCCAGACAGCAAAAAGCCCGCACTAGGCGGGCTTTCTGTGGTGATCTGGCGTTCAGTGTTCCAGATTACCGAATATGGCGCAGCGGACGGGACTCGAACCCGCGACCCCCGGCGTGACAGGCCGGTATTCTAACCGACTGAACTACCGCTGCGCGTAGCGTTGAAAGTGGTGGGTGATGACGGGATCGAACCGCCGACATTCTGCTTGTAAGGCAGACGCTCTCCCAGCTGAGCTAATCACCCTTTACCTTCGTTGCGGGGCACATTATGCCACAGGTTTTTATAAAGTGTTGATTTATTTGAAGTTTTTTCAAAAAAATCTAAAAACCGGTGAAACGATGCAACCCACAGGAACAACAGTCATACATGAGACAGAAAAAAGCCCGCCTAAGCGGGCTTTTCCGTGGTGACCTGGCGTTCAGTGTTCCAGGTTACCGAATATGGCGCAGCGGACGGGACTCGAACCCGCGACCCCCGGCGTGACAGGCCGGTATTCTAACCGACTGAACTACCGCTGCGCTAAACACTTGAAACGAATGGTGGGTGATGACGGGATCGAACCGCCGACATTCTGCTTGTAAGGCAGACGCTCTCCCAGCTGAGCTAATCACCCTTCGCTTCGGTGTGGCGCGCATTCTACGGAGCGACCCAACCTCTGGCAAGCACTTTTTAAAATAATTTTCTCAGGCCTTCCAAAGGCTTAGAGAAAGGTTGGCCTATGGCACGGCGAAGACAATAATGCCCGCCTTTGTATAAAGGAGAGACTCACCCCATGTGGTTCAAAAACCTGCTTATCTATCGCCTGACCCAAGATCTGCCTGTTGATGCCGAGGCGTTGGAAACTGCACTGGCCACCAAACTGGCGCGCCCATGTGCAAGCCAGGAGTTGACCACCTACGGTTTCGTCGCGCCGTTCGGCAAAGGCGAAGATGCGCCGCTGGTGCACGTCAGCGGTGACTTCCTGCTGGTGTCCGCGCGCAAGGAAGAACGTATTTTGCCGGGCAGCGTTGTGCGTGACGCCGTCAAGGAAAAGGTCGAAGAGATCGAAGCCGAGCAAATGCGCAAGGTCTATAAGAAGGAACGCGATCAGATCAAGGATGAAATCATCCAGGCCTTCCTGCCCCGCGCCTTTATCCGTCGCTCTTCGACCTTCGCCGCCATCGCGCCGAAACAGGGCCTGATCCTGGTCAACTCGGCCAGCCCGAAACGCGCCGAAGACCTGCTGTCGACCTTGCGCGAAGTGATCGGCACCCTGCCGGTGCGCCCGCTGACCGTGAAAATGTCCCCGACGGCGACCATGACCGAGTGGGTCACCACGCAGAAAGCCGCAAACGATTTCTTTGTGCTGGACGAGTGCGAACTGCGCGACACCCACGAAGACGGCGGTATCGTGCGTTGCAAGCGCCAGGACCTGACCAGCGAAGAAATCCAGCTGCACCTGAGCACCGGCAAAGTGGTCACTCAACTGTCCCTGGCCTGGCAGGACAAACTGTCGTTCGTCCTCGACGACAAAATGGTGGTCAAGCGCCTGAAGTTCGAAGACCTGCTGCAAGACCAGGCGGAACAGGACGGCGGCGACGAAGCCCTGGGCCAACTGGACGCCAGCTTCACCCTGATGATGCTGACCTTCGGCGACTTCCTGCCGGCGCTGGTTGAAGCGCTGGGTGGCGAAGAGACTCCGCAGGGGATCTAAGGACCAGTGATCTCTCCTGTAGGAGCGAGCCCGCTCGCGATGGTGTGTCAGATAAAGAGGGGTGACTGACACACCATCGCGAGCGAGCTCGCTCCTACAGGGGTTTTGTGGTGTTACGTAAAAATAAGGATCAAGTCATGCGCGCACTGGCTGCATTGAGTCGCTTTGTCGGCAACACCTTTGCTTACTGGGTTCTGATTTTCGCTGCCGTGGCATTTCTGCAGCCGGCATGGTTCCTCGGCCTCAAAGGCGCCATCGTGCCCTTGCTGGGGCTGGTGATGTTCGGCATGGGCCTGACCCTCAAACTCGAAGACTTCGCCGAAGTCGCTCGCCATCCATGGCGCGTGGCCCTGGGCGTAGTTGCACATTTCGTGATCATGCCCGGCGTGGCGTGGTTGCTCTGCCAGGCGTTCCACTTGCCAGCGGAGATCGCCGTCGGCGTGATTCTGGTGGGCTGCTGCCCAAGCGGCACCTCGTCGAACGTGATGACCTGGCTGGCCCGCGGCGATCTGGCGCTGTCGGTGGCCATCGCCGCCGTCACCACCCTCCTCGCTCCGCTGCTGACGCCGGCGCTGATCTGGCTGCTGGCCTCGGCCTGGTTGCCGGTGTCGTTCATGGAGTTGTTCTGGTCGATCCTGCAAGTGGTGCTGTTGCCGATCGTGCTGGGCGTGGTTGCCCAACGGCTGCTTGGCGACAAGGTCAGGCACGCAGTGGACGTATTGCCGCTGGTGTCGGTGGTGAGCATCGTGATCATCGTCACTGCGGTAGTTGCCGCCAGTCAGGCGAAGATTGCCGAGTCCGGCCTGCTGATCATGGCTGTGGTCATGCTGCACAACAGCTTTGGCTACTTGCTGGGTTACTTCACCGGGCGCCTGTTCAAGTTGCCTCTGGCACAGCGCAAGTCCCTGGCCCTGGAAGTAGGCATGCAGAACTCCGGATTGGGCGCGGCCCTGGCCAGTGCGCACTTCTCGCCGCTGGCGGCGGTGCCCAGTGCATTGTTCAGTGTCTGGCACAATATTTCCGGGGCTCTGCTGTCGACTTACTTTCGTCGCATGAGCGAGAAACAGGAGCGGGAAATCGCCGCCCAACAAGCCACTGATTGATCCGCGATCTTGATCCGCGATCTTGATCCCCGGGTTAATACTGGGCACTATATTGCGCATCGCGGGGACGACCCCGCAGCTCGATCGAGTCATTAATCTGGGGACGACCCCGTCAGACGATGGAGGTCTTCATGTCCTGGATCATTCTGTTTTTCGCCGGCCTGTTCGAAGTCGGCTGGGCCGTCGGCCTCAAGTACACCGACGGCTTCACCCGCCCGCTCCCCACTGTTTTGACCGTTACGGCCATGGCTGTCAGCCTTGGCCTGCTCGGCCTTGCCATGAAGGAATTGCCGCTGGGTACGGCCTATGCGATCTGGACCGGTGTCGGTGCCGTTGGCACGGTGATCGCCGGGATCATTCTGTTTGGCGAATCCATGGCGCTGGTGAGGCTGGCCAGTGTGGCGCTGATCATTACAGGGCTCGTTGGCCTGAAGGTCAGCGCCTAAGCCACTATCGCCTTCGCGAGCAAGCCCGCTCCCACAGGGATTGTAGGTGTGCCTACTATGTGTGGCACAACACAAAACCTGTGGGAGCGGGCTTGCTCGCGAAGAGGCCGGTAGAATCACCGATTATCTTACGGCCCCGCGCAACTCCCCCACCAACGCCTGCAACCTGGCAGGCTCCGCCGCCTCAACCGCCACCGCCGGCCCTGCCACCAGGGTCACTCGCGACCACAGGCGATGAAACAGCCCCTTGCCCGGATCGCGGCTGAAGAAACTCCCCCACAACCCCTGCAAGGCCAGCGGAATCACCGGCACCGGCGTCTCTTCGAGAATTCGCGTCAAGCCGCCCTTGAACTCATTCAACTCGCCATCGGCGGTCAATTTACCCTCGGGGAAGATGCACACCAGCTCACCGTCCTTCAGATACCGGGCAATGCGCGTGAAGGCCTTTTCGTAGATCTGGATGTCTTCATGACGCCCCGCGATAGGAATCGTCCCTGCGGTGCGGAAGATGAAGTTCAGCACCGGCAGGTTGTAGATCTTGTAATACATAACAAAGCGAATCGGCCGACGCACCGCGCCGCCAATCAGCAAGGCATCGACGAAGGACACGTGATTGCACACCAGCAACGCCGCGCCCTCATCGGGGATCAGATCCAGGTTGCGGTGCTCGACGCGGTACATGGAATGGCTGAGCAGCCAGATCATGAAACGCATGGTGAACTCGGGGACGATCTTGAAGATGTAAGCGTTGACGCCGATGTTCAGCAACGAGACCACCAGGAACAGTTGCGGGATCGACAGCTTGGCCACACTCAGCAAGACGATCGAGACAATCGCCGACACCACCATGAACAACGCGTTGAGGATGTTGTTGGCGGCAATCACCCGCGCCCGCTCGTTCTCGGCGGTACGTGACTGGATCAGCGCGTACAGCGGCACGATATAGAAACCGCCGAAAACGCCCAGGCCGAGGATGTCGAGCAACACCAGCCAGGCGTGGCCGAAACCGAGGATTTCAATCCAGCCATGACCGGTGGCGCTGTCCGGGATTGCACCGGAATGCCACCACAGCAGCAAACCGAAGACAGTCAAGCCGAACGATCCGAACGGCACCAGGCCAATTTCGACTTTGCGTCCGGAGAGCTTCTCGCACAGCATCGAACCCAAGGCGATGCCGACCGAGAACACCGTCAGGATCAGCGTCACCACGGTTTCGTCGCCGTGCATCCATTCCTTGGCATACGCCGGGATCTGCGTCAGATAGATCGCCCCGACAAACCAGAACCACGAGTTGCCGACAATCGAGCGCGACACCGCCGGAGTTTGCCCCAGGCCGAGTTTCAACGTGGCCCAGGACTGGCTGAAGATGTTCCAGTTCAGGCGCATTTGCGGTGTGGCGGCAGCAGCACGAGGAATGCTGCGGCTGGCCAGGTAGCCGAGCACGGCAATGCCGATGATCGCCGTGGACACCACCGGCGCGTAATGCGCCGAAGACATCATGACCCCGGCGCCAATGGTGCCGGCGAGGATCGCCAGGAAGGTACCCATTTCCACCAGGCCGTTGCCGCCTACCAGCTCATCCTCACGCAGGGCCTGCGGCAGGATCGAGTACTTCACCGGCCCGAACAGCGCCGAATGGGTGCCCATGGCGAACAGCGCCACCAGCATCAACGACAGGTGATCGAACAGGAAGCCGACGGCGCCGACCGCCATGATGACGATTTCCCCTAGCTTGATCAGGCGGATCAACGCGTCCTTGGCGAACTTTTCCCCGAATTGGCCGGCCAGGGCCGAGAACAGGAAAAACGGCAGGATAAACAGCAGCGCACACAGGTTGACCCAGATAGAGCGGTCACCTTCGATGGTCAGCTTGTACAAAATGGCGAGGATCAACGACTGCTTGAACACGTTGTCGTTGAACGCCCCGAGGGACTGGGTGATGAAGAACGGCAGGAAGCGCCGGGTGCGCAGCAAGGTGAACTGTGAGGGGTGACTCATCTTCCATGTGTCCCTGATGTTAGGTAGCGAGTGGCCTGGATTCTTATTGGATTATCAAAAGCCGATCCAGGCCACACATTACCTAATCCTGACCGGTTATTTCTTCAATCCGGCAATGCAAGGCGAGACAAACAGCTCGCCACGCCAGGCGCCCAGCACTGTGCGCTTGCCGACGATCAGCCACATCACGGCCAGCAACGCCACCAGCACACAGCCGAACACACTGAAAAACGTCAGGCTCAAGGTACTGGCCAGCTTCAACGTCGCCAGAGAATAGACGCCCAACGGGAAGGTGAAACCCCACCAGCCGAGGTTGAATGGAATGCCGGCACGCAGGTAGCGCACAGTGATCAGCAGCGCCATCAGCATCCACCACAGGCCGAAGCCCCACAGGGTGATGCCGGCCACCAGACCCAATCCTGCAGCAATCTCACCGATGCCCGGCAACCCGTTGGCCGCAAAAATCAGCGGTGCATCGCCGCCCAGTACCAGCATGCCCAAGGCACCGGTGCCGATCGGGCCAAGGGCCAGCCAGCTAGAGGCGGCCATGTTTTCGTGGGGCAGTTTATGCAGGGCCATGCGCAACAACAGGATGGTCAGGATGCTGAAGGCCACCGGCAGGGAAAAGGCCCAGAGCACGTAGCTGGTCACCAGCACCACCAGTTGCGAATGAGCGTCGGCCAGATGCGGTGCCAACAGGCCACCGCTGGCGGCCGCCACCTCTGCCGCGACCACCGGCAACAACCAGACCGCTGTCATCTGGTCGATGCTGTGCTCCTGACGGGTGAACATCATGTAGGGAATCAGCACGCCGCAAGCCAGCGACATCGCCACATCCAGCCACCACAGCACCTCGGCGAGGTGAATCACGCCTTCACCCCAGCGTGGCAAGCCGAACACCAGGAAGCCGTTGATGATGGTCGCCAGGCCCATCGGGATGGTGCCGAAAAACATCGAGACCGTGGAGTGGCCGAAGATCCGTCGTGCTTCGTCGAAAAACAGCAGCCAACGCGCCGTGTACATCGCCGTAAACAGCAGAAACAGCGCGATGTTGAACAACCAGAGGGCTTCGGCGAAGGCGTGCAAGGCGGGTATGGCGACCGGCAATTGCGCCAGCGCCAACGCCAGCACGCCGGTACCCATGGTGGCCGCGAACCAGTTAGGGGTGAACTGGCGGATCACTTCGCGGGGATGCTGCAAGTGACTGAAAGGTTTGATTCCGGGCTTGATGCTATTGGCGCATGTCATGGCGTACTCCTGTCCTCTCGTGAGGTAGAGCCCATGTTAGATCCGAATAGAATATCTATATAACGGGTAATTTCTCTATATCTTATCTACTTTATAGATATTCAATCAGGCATGCCCGTGTCGCAATGTCATGGATTGGCCTCACACGCCCTGCCTGAACGCGGGCGTATCAAACCTGCCAAAGCGCCAAGGGCCAGAACAATCAACACCGCACCATACCCATCGGTGGTCGCTACCAGGCCGAGGGTACGGCTCAGGTTCCCGGCCAGCAGCGATGGCAGGCAAAAGGCGAGATAGCTGAGCGCGTAATACGCCGACACCAGCCCGGCACGTTCATGGGGCAAGGCCAGCGGCACCAGGCTACGCAAGGTGCCGAGAAAACCGGAACCGAAACCACATCCTGCGACCAGTGTGCCAAGGAAGAACAGCGGCAGGCTGGCACTGTGCACCCCCAGCAAAATCAGCACGACACCCGTTGGCATCATGCTGGCGCCCAATAACAACGCCTTGCCGGCGGGTCGGTTGCGCATGCTGTAGATCATCAGCGCGCCGGTCAGCGTCAAGGCGGCCACGGTCGCGCCGCCAATCATGTTCGAGGTCGAGCCCGTGGCGGTGCGCACCAACGAAGGCGCCAGGGATGCGTAGAAACCGCCGAGGGCCCACAGGGCAGTATTGAGCGGCAGCACTCGCCACAAAGTGGAGCGCGCTTGCAGTGGCACATGCAGAGTCGGTCGCAATGACGCCCAAACCCCGGCCTGCCGCGAGACGCTTTCCGGCAAGCGCCAGACATAAAACGCCTGCATCACGAACAACGCCAGCAGCAGCCAGAAAGTCAGATGCAACGGAGCCGGGGCGTACTCGGCCAACGCACCGCAGCCCAGCCCACCTATAGCCATGCCGGTCAACGGTGCAACGCTATTGACCAGCGGCCCCCGCTCGCGGTCGGTATCCAGTAGTGTTGCGCCCAGCACGGCGGTAGCCATCCCGGTGGCAAAACCTTGCAGAATTCGGGCAC
This sequence comes from Pseudomonas sp. WT-JTC, assembly GCF_056711565.1. NCBI lineage: Bacteria > Pseudomonadati > Pseudomonadota > Gammaproteobacteria > Pseudomonadales > Pseudomonadaceae > Pseudomonas > Pseudomonas sp. WT-JTC. The sequence goes on along the minus strand of NZ_CM160042.1, from coordinate 1,821,984 downwards.
TGATCAGCCAGGCGGCGCTGTCGGCGTGAATGAACAGCAGCATCGCCAGAATGTTCAGAATCACCGCAGTAAAAATCACCGGCTTGCGCCCCAGGTAATCCGACAGCGAGCCGACCGTCAGCAACGCCGCCAACAGGCTGAGGGCGTACACGCCAAAGATCAGGGTCAGCGTCGCGGCAGAAAACTGCATCTGCTCCTGGTACAGGTGATACAGCGGCGTCGGCGCAGTGGAGGCTGCCAGAAAACTGAGCAAGGTCACTGCCAGAAACCACAGGCTGGAACGATTTGAACGAGAACCGGGCATGGACACACTCCGCAAAAGCTAATTTTTTGCTTTTGCGGAGTGTGCTACTGGATCCCTCTTAAAGCAAATTCTTTGTGTTAAGGTCCCAGGCATGGCTTTCAGGACCGAGTGCCTGCAACAGGACCCGACGCGATACAGGAAACACAGGATGACAGCTCCCACATTACGCCCCGGCGGCCGCAGCGCACGGGTACAAGAGTCGATTCATTCGGCCGTGCGCCAACTCCTGCAGGAACAGGACCGCGCAAACGTGACCGTCCCGCAAATAGCTGCGCGCGCAGGCGTCACGCCGTCAACCATCTATCGGCGCTGGGGCGATGTGTCGGCGCTGCTGGCCGACGTCGCCCTCGCCCGCATGCAGCCTGACAACGAACCGGCCAATACCGGCAGCCTTCACGGTGATGTGCGGGCCTGGGCGGAACAGTACCTGGACGAGATGAGCTCCGAACCCGGCCGTAACATGCTGTGCGACGTGCAGGCGGCGCTGAAGCCGAGTTACTGCGCAACGATCATTGGCGGGCAACTGCAGACGATTCTGGATCGCTATCCGGATGCGCCCAAGCCCAGTGTCGATCGGCTGATCAATCTGATCGCCGCGCCGACGGTGTTTCGTATCCTGTTTTCCGAGGCGCCATTGGAACTTGAAGAACTGCATCGCTTGATCGAAATTGCGTTGATTCCGTAATACCGCCATTCGCGAGCAAGCCCGCTCCCACATTTGCCCTGCGTTCACCGCCTCTGTGGGAGCGGGCTTGCTCGCGAAGGGGCCAGTCCAGACATCGCAAATCCCCCTGCGACACCCCGCCACGCCACGACCTTGGTCGACACTGACTAACGCTGGCGGTCGTGCGAGACTGTCTGTCCGGGCGCAGGCCCGGGAGTCTTTTGTCTGGAGTCCCCATGTCGCTGTCCACCGGGCTGATTGCCGCCGTCGCCCTGGCCTATATGGCCATCATGTTCGCCATCGCCTTCTATGGCGACCGTCGCAGCGCGCCCTTGCCGCCGCGTGTGCGTGCCTGGGTGTACAGCCTGTCGCTGGCGGTCTATTGCACCAGCTGGACGTTCTTCGGCGCCGTGGGCCAGGCCGCCGAACAGCTCTGGTCGTTCCTGCCGATTTACCTCGGGCCGATCCTGTTGCTGATCGGTGCGCCGTGGGTCCTGCAAAAAATGGTGATGATCAGCAAACAGGAGAACATCACCTCGATCGCCGACTTCATCGCTGCACGCTATGGCAAATCCCAGCCATTGGCGGTGGTGGTGGCGCTGATTTGCCTGGTCGGCGTGCTGCCCTACATCGCGCTGCAGCTCAAGGGCATTGTGCTCGGCGTGAACCTGCTGATCGGCGCCGGAGCCGACGCCATGGGCACCCGTGCCCAGGACACCGCACTGATCGTGTCGCTGGTGCTGGCGCTGTTCACCATCGTCTTCGGTACCCGCAACCTCGACGCCACGGAGCACCACCGCGGCATGGTGCTGGCGATTGCCTTCGAGTCGCTGGTCAAGCTGTTCGCGTTTCTCGCCGTCGGCGCGTTCGTGACCTACGGCCTGTACGACGGTTTCGACGACCTGTTCGACCAGGCCATGCTTGCGCCGCGGCTTGAGCAGTACTGGAAGGAAACCATCAACTGGCCGTCGATGGTGGTGCAGACCGGCGTGGCGATGATGGCGATCATTTGCTTGCCACGGCAGTTCCACGTGACTGTTGTGGAAAACATCGACCCCCAGGATCTGCGCCTTGCCAAGTGGGTGTTTCCGGCCTACCTCGCCCTCGCTGCCTTGTTTGTCGTGCCAATCGCCCTGGCCGGCCAGATGATGCTGCCCAGCTCAGTGTTGCCGGACTCCTTCGTTATCAGCCTGCCCCTGGCCCAGGCGCATCCGGCGCTGGCCCTGCTGGCGTTTATCGGTGGCGCATCGGCGGCCACCGGCATGGTGATCGTGGCCAGCGTGGCGCTGTCGACCATGGTGTCCAACGACATGCTGTTGCCCTGGCTGCTGCGTCGCAACAACGCCGAGCGCCCTTTCGAAGTGTTCCGCCAGTGGATGTTGTCGGTGCGCCGCGTCAGCATTGTGGTCATTCTGCTGCTGGCCTACGTCAGTTACCGCCTGCTGGGCTCGACCGCCAGCCTGGCGACCATTGGCCAGATTGCCTTCGCGGCCGTGACCCAACTGGCCCCCGCCATGCTCGGTGCGCTGTACTGGAAACAGGCCAACCGCCGCGGCGTTTTCGCTGGCCTCGCCGCGGGCACGTTCCTGTGGTTCTACACCTTGATCCTGCCGATTGCCGCCCTCAGCCTCGGCCTGTCCCTGAGCACATTCCCTGGGCTGGCCTGGTTGCACAGCAATCCACTGAACCTGCCGATCACCCCGCTGACCCAAGGCGTGGTGCTGTCACTCGCAGGCAACTTCACGCTGTTCGCCTGGGTTTCGGTGCTATCGCGCACCCGGGTTTCCGAGCACTGGCAAGCAGGCCGCTTCATCGGCCAGGAAATCAGTGCCCGCCCCAGCGCACGCTCAATGCTGGCGGTGCAGATCGACGACCTGCTGCAACTGGCGGCGCGCTTCGTCGGTGAAGAACGCGCCCGTCAAAGCTTCATCCGCTTTGCCTATCGCCAGGGCAAAGGCTTCAACCCGAACCAGAACGCCGACAGTGAATGGATCGCCCATACCGAACGCCTGTTGGCCGGTGTGCTCGGCGCCTCCTCGACCCGCGCGGTGGTAAAAGCCGCCATTGAAGGCCGGGAGATGCAACTGGAGGACGTCGTGCGCATCGCCGACGAAGCCTCGGAGGTGCTGCAATTCAACCGCGCCTTGCTGCAGGGCGCCATCGAGAACATTACCCAGGGCATCAGCGTGGTCGACCAGTCGCTGAAACTGGTGGCCTGGAACCGTCGATACCTGGAGCTGTTCAACTATCCGGACGGCTTGATCAGTGTCGGCCGGCCCATTGCCGACATCATTCGCCATAATGCCGATCGCGGTCTGTGCGGCCCCGGCGAAGCCGAAGTTCACGTCGCGCGTCGCCTGCACTGGATGCGTCAGGGCCGCGCGCATACTTCCGAACGTTTGTTCCCCAATGGCCGGGTGATCGAGCTGATCGGCAACCCGATGCCGGGCGGTGGCTTCGTCATGAGTTTCACCGACATCACCGCGTTCCGCGAAGCCGAGCAGGCGCTGACCGAGGCCAACGAAGGCCTGGAGCAACGGGTGACCGAACGGACCCACGAACTCTCGCAACTCAACGTTGCCCTGACCGAAGCCAAGGGCAACGCCGAGGCGGCCAACCAGTCGAAGACCCGTTTCCTCGCGGCGGTCAGCCATGACTTGATGCAACCGCTGAACGCGGCGCGGTTGTTCTCCGCCGCCCTCTCCCATCAGGACGACGGTTTGTCCGGCGAAGCGCAGAAACTGGTCGAGCACCTGGACAGCTCGCTGCGTTCGGCCGAGGACTTGATCAGCGACCTGCTGGACATTTCCCGCCTTGAGAACGGCAAGATCAATCCGAATCGCCAGCCATTTGTACTGAACGAACTGTTCGACACCCTCGGTACCGAATTCAAGGCACTGGCGCGAGAACAAAAACTGGAGTTCCGGGTTCGCGGCAGCGCGCTGCGGGTCGACAGCGACATCAAACTGCTGCGGCGGATCCTGCAGAACTTCCTGACCAACGCTTTCCGCTACGGCAAAGGGCCGGTGCTGCTGGGGGTTCGTCGGCGCAAAGAACAACTGTGCCTGGAAGTCTGGGACCGTGGGCCAGGTATTCCGGAAGATAAACAGCAGGTGATTTTCGAAGAGTTCAAGCGCCTCGACAGCCACCAGACACGGGCCGAAAAAGGCCTCGGCCTGGGGCTGGCGATTGCCGACGGGCTATGTCGCGTGCTCGGTCATACCCTGCGCGTTCGCTCCTGGCCGGGACGCGGTAGCGTGTTCAGCGTCAGCGTGCCGCTGGCCAGGGCGCAAACCGCAGCGCCGGTCAAAGTCGCCGAGCTCAATGGCAAATTGCTCAATGGCGCGCAGGTGCTGTGTATCGACAACGAGGACAGCATCCTGATCGGCATGAACAGCCTGCTCAGCCGCTGGGGTTGCCAGGTCTGGACCGCGCGTAATCGCGAAGAGTGCGCATCGCTGCTGGCCGAAGGCGTGCGCCCGCAATTGGCGCTGGTGGATTACCACCTCGATCATGGCGAGACCGGAACCGACTTGATGGCCTGGTTGCGCACCCAGATGGGCGAGCCGGTTCCCGGGGTGGTGATCAGCGCCGATGGCCGGCCGGAGACGGTTGATCAGGTGCATGCTGCGGGGCTGGACTATTTGGCCAAACCGGTGAAGCCGGCAGCGTTGCGTGCGTTGTTGAGCCGGTATTTGCCGTTGTAGGGTTTGAGTGACGTGGTGATGTCGGAGTGTCAGGCGACAGAGATGTTGAATGTGCCGGCCTCTTCGCGAGCAAGCCCGCTCCCACAGGAGGCAGCGGCGTTCCGACGCAGCCTTGGGCTGGAAGTTACTCAGGCAGCTCTACCAACCCATCGACATCCGTCATCGCCCGCTCCAGCAAGTCCGCCGGCAGGCTCTTGCTCGCCCGTGCGCCCAGCAGTTTGAGTTGTTCACTGCGGCTGACCAGGTTGCCTCGTCCCTCTGTCAGCTTGTTGCGTGCCGAACTGTAGGCCTTGTCCAGTTGCTGCAAGCGATTGCCGACCTCGTCCAGATCCTGAATGAACAGCACGAACTTGTCGTACAGCCACCCGGCCCGCTCGGCGATTTCCCGGGCATTCTGGCTCTGGCGCTCCTGTTTCCACAGGCTGTCGATGACGCGCAGGGTCGCCAGCAACGTGGTGGGGCTGACGATCACGATGTTGCGGTCGAATGCCTCCTGAAACAGCGTCGGCTCGGCCTGCAACGCGGCAGAAAACGCCGCCTCGATCGGCACGAAGAGCAACACGAAATCCAGGCTGTGCAAGCCATCGAGGCGCTTGTAATCCTTGCCGGCCAGGCCCTTGACGTGATTTCGCAACGACAGCACGTGTTGCTTGATGGCGATCTGGCCGATAGCCTCGTCCTCAGCCGCCACGTATTGCTGATAGGCCGTCAGGCTGACCTTGGAGTCGACCACCACCTGCTTGTCGCCCGGCAGATAAATGATCACGTCCGGCTGGAAGCGCTCGCCGTCCGGCCCCTTGAGATTGACCTGAGTCTGGTACTCGCGGCCCTTCTCCAGCCCCGCATGTTCGAGCACGCGCTCAAGGATCAGTTCACCCCAATTGCCCTGGGTCTTCTGTCCTTTCAAGGCGCGGGTCAGGTTGGTGGCTTCATCGCTCAAGCGCAAATTCAGCTGCTGCAGACGCTCCAGCTCCCTGGCCAGGGAGAAACGCTCACGAGCCTCGTTCTGATAGCTTTCCTCGACACGTTTCTCGAAGGACTGGATGCGCTCCTTGAGTGGATCGAGCAACTGCCCCAGGCGCTGCTGGCTGGTTTCGGCAAAACGCTGCTCGCGCTCATCGAAAATTTTCCCCGCCAGCTCGGCAAACTGCGCGCGCAACTCGTCCCGTGAACCTTGCAAGTCGTTGAGGCGTTGCTGATGACTGTCCTGTTGCTCGCGCAATTCGGCGTTGAGCGAGGCGGCCTGGGCATCCAGGCGGCGCAATTCGGCTTCTTTGCCGGCGCGCTCGATGTTCCACGCATGGGCGGCGTCCCGGGCGTCGTCGCGCTCGATCTGCAGCAGTTCGACTTCACGACGCAGCGCAGCCAGATCAGCCTGCTTGGCGGCATTGGCCTGGGTCAGATCGCCGACTTCATCGCGGCTGGATTCAAGTTGTGCATTCAATCCGTCCTGCGCCAGTTGCGCCATGGCCAGACGTTCTTGCAGCAGCGCAACGTCAGCCAGCGTGGTACTGGCCCGACGCTGAAGTTGCCAGGCCAATACCAGCAACGGCAACCCAGCCGCTGCCAGACCCAGCAATATGCTGGTCAAGTCCATTGCCATAGCCACTCCTGCCATTCGGATAAAGCCTGAAGGTTAACCAAGGCGCCTGATCTTGGACAGCTCAGTCTTCGATCAACCCCAGTTCCTGTTGAGCGCGGCGATCGCCTGCCCGAGCGGCCTGACGCAGCAGGTCCTGACCGATCCGGCGGTCCCGGGCGTTCCCGCATTCCCGGCACATCAACTGGCCAAGGCGACTTTGCGCAGCCACCACGCCTTCACGGGCCGGCTGCTTGAGCAGACGTCCGGCGATGTGTTTGACGTTACGGTTTTCGCCCAGATGCGGACTGTCCAACAGCCACTCTGCCACGCGCATGGAAAAGCGCTTGGTAGGGGCAACAGAGGGTGATGTGGAGGAAGAGGAAACAGGGGCTGAGCGAAACTTCATAAAGCACTGTGGGGCAGATCGGAAGGCGCGCAACTTTACTCTCTTTTTCTTACAGGTAAAGCTGAAAATATCCCGGCACGCCCGTCCTAGAGCAAGCGCTCGGGACAATCCACAGAAGCTGTGGATAACTCAGTGGACAACCGCCCTTGAACCCGCTCAAAGCCCTGTGGAATGGGGCTCGCAGTCAAACTGACGATTTTTTCACCAGTAAAAAAAAGCGATGTTTTTCATTGACTTAAATTTTGGTTACAGGCAGCTATCGTGCTTGAACATGAGATGACAGCGGGGTGACAGGCTGCGCAACTAATGTGCACAAGTGCCTTTGCGACGGTTATATCGATGCACTTTTTCGGCGCATTTTTTGTCAAGCCTGGGGATAAACCCTGGCAAACCCGGAATTTAGACCGCTGTGCAGCTACAAACCTCGATGACCGGTGGTCGGATTTTGTCCTGAAACAGGGCGCATCAATCGCAGGCAGCGCAGCTTTTTGCTCACCTCTACAGGGCAAAACAGCCAGATCAGGCACCTGCCGGGAAATTCTTTTTGCTAGCACACTTCCCTTAACCAGTTCAATCCGTTAGTATCCGCGGCGTTAGTACCAAGCTGAAAGTCAATTCTGGTCGAACAAATCCCCCCGGTCAGCCTTCCCGACGGAAGCCTCTACCGAACAAGCGGGATCGACCACCTCGATGGTTTCCAGGTAAATCTTGCGCAAACACAACCTTTGAATCGAAAGCAAAGGCTGTTGTCCCGCCTGCTTACTCTGCTCGAACCAACCTGCAAATTGATCAGGATCTTCACCCCGGGCCCAGAACCTTTGCCCTTGATGTGTTGCCTGCCCTCCTAAGTACCTACCTGCCAGCCCAAGCGCGCCAACTTATAAGCGCTTCAAACTGGCTGCTTTGTTCCAGTCGGGTTCTTCGTTCGGTCAATGGTGATCGACGTTACTGGAACGTTTTAACGTTGCACGGTTCTTATCCGTGTCATTTGTAGGAACACCCAATAATGTCTACTCAAATCCAGACTCAGGATGCCATTCGCACCCTAACCAACGCTTTTGCACCAATGAACTGCCTGATCATGGCTGCCCGCAAAGGCTGCTTCAGCTTCACCCTGGTCAACGAACACGGCATCGCTCGTCACAGCGAACGCCTGTACCCCGATCAATACTCCAGCGCCGAGCCGCTGCAGGCCGTGATCGAGCGTACCCGTCAGGCACTGGTTGCCTGAAACGCCAGAAAGGCTGAAAACCCCGAAAGCCCTGCCCGAAAAGCGGGGCTTTTTATTGCCCGATGTTTCCCTCCCCTCGAACCACGACTAAGCACGATCCGGTATAACGGTTATAACTGCTCGCTGGAAATATTTTAAAAACAGGCCTTTACGGCGCGAATATGACACTACACTTCAACTCAAGCGGCTTGACCCGCTTGCGGCGAGCCTGAGCCGATTCACAGCTGCCAAGCCCCCCTTTCAGGTATCGCCGTCCAATTCAGGTTTCGAGGGTTTTATGGGTATCGCTGCCAGCGAACTGTGCCGCTATGTGATTCGTCCGACATTGATCTATCTCGGACAACATAGCGCTACTGCCGAATCCCTGCTGCTGGGCATTGCCGCCAGCCAGTCCGCCCTTGGTTCCGCTCTGCATGACCGCCGTGGGCACGGCCTGTACCGCATCGCCGAGCCCCGCCACCAAGCCCTTTGGGACCATTATCTGGCCCTTGATCCGGAACGTGCGAGCCTGGTCCGCGGCCTGGCCAGCCAGCATGCGTTTCTGAGTGGCCCGCACCTCGAGTTGACCGTCAACCTGCGATACGCCACAGCCATCGCCTGGCTGCTGGTGGAAGAACAGAATACCCCCCTCCCCGCCCCGGATGATTTGTTGGGTATGGCCAGAATCTGGCGCCAGACATTTCAGCCCCAGGGGCGCCTGCGTGATTTCACCTGCGCCTGGCAAACCTGTGTTTCACCCCTGAATCAGGTAGCCTGCTGACACCTCTGGATCCAAAGTTCGCGCATCACGCCGCGATTCTGGTCGGATTGTCCTACAAAACCGCTCTAAATCAAGGCATACAGCCTATGGCGCCGGGACGAAAATGTTGGTAATTTTCGCCCCGGTGATCACCAGGAGTTCTAATAATGAAAAAAGTAATGCTCAAAACCAGCATCAGTCTCGCCGTTGCCATGGCATCCGCCCAGATTTTCGCAAGTGGCTTTGCCCTCAACGAACAAAGCATCAGCGGGATGGGTACAGGTTTTGCCGGGCGATCTTCCTCTGCCGATGATGCAAGCACTGTTTTTGGCAACCCTGCCGGCATGTCGCGAATCAAGCGCCAGGAAGTCACTGGCGGGATCGCAGCTATCGATGCCTCGACTGATATCAAAGACGCCCAAGGCGCCCACCCGGGTACCAACAAAGGCGACATGGTGCCATTCACAGCCGTTCCGATGGGCTATTACGTCAAGCCGATTGATGATCACTGGGCATTCGGCCTCGGTGTCTACGCACCTTTTGGTCTGATTACCGACTATGAAAATGGCTTCCAGGGTGCCGGTTTCGGCAGCAAGAGTGAAGTCAAGGTTGTCACCTTCCAGCCTACCGTCAGCTACGCCTTTAACGACAAAGTATCGATTGGTTTCGGCCCGACCATCAACCGCATTGGCGGCACACTGGAGTCGGATGTACCTCTTTTTGGCGATACCCACGTCAAAATCAAAGGGGATGATGTCGCTCTTGGCTACAACTTCGGGGTCCTGGTACAAGCAACAGACACCACTCGTGTCGGCCTGACCTATCACTCGAAAGTGAAATACAAGATTGAAGGTCATACCGATATCAGCGCAGGCGCAAATTCACCTTCCGCCTTCCTGAAAAGCAATCGATACGATGCTTCGCTGAAAATCGAAACACCTGAATCTGTCGACTTCTCCGTGACACAACAGCTGACCGATGCGTGGACCCTTTATGCAGGTTCCACCTGGACTCGCTGGAGCCGCTTGAAAGACATCACCGTCAACAACGACGGCGTAACGGCGGCACAAGGCGGTGCATTGTCCCCGGCCCTGTTCGGCACCATTACGGAAGAGCAGAACTGGCACGATACCTGGGCCTACGCCATCGGTACCTCCTACCAACTGAATAAGCAGTGGGTATTGCGCACCGGCCTGAGCTTTGACCAGTCGCCTACCAACAATACCGACCGATCCCCACGCATTCCTACAGGTGACCGCACAATCTTCAGCCTTGGCGCCGGTTACAACGTCACCGATGATCTGACCATCGACGTCGCCTACTCCTACCTGAAGGAAGAATCTGTCAAGGTGGATCACTCCAACCTGGTAGACAGTTACAGCGCCAAGTACGAAAACAGCGCCAACGGTTTCGGTGTCGGTGCGACCTACCGCTTCTGATGATTCCCGGCGAGCCTGAACCGCTCGCCATCGGAATCAAAAAAGCCCCGCTCTCCTCACGGAGGCGGGGCTTTTCATTTGTAGGGGCGAGCTTGCTCGCGATGGACGCGAACGATGACGCGTGCTGACTGGGTGAAGGAGGCGCCTTGAGATTTTCGCGAGCAAGCTCGCTCCTACAGGTCAGGGGGTCGCAACCCGCGGTGGCGAAGCCAGGGCTTTCTCCACCGCAGCAATGAACTCGGGATCATCCGGCTTGGTCAGGCTGGAGAAACTGGCGATCACCTTGCCTTGGCGATCCACCACATACTTGTAGAAATTCCACTTCGGCGCGCTGGTTTGACTGGCGAGGACTTTGAACAAGTGCGTCGCATCGTCGCCACGAACCTTTTGCGGTTCGGTCATGGTGAAGGTCACGCCATAGTTGACGTAGCAGACCTTGGCAGTCTCGGCGCCATCCTTCGACTCCTGCTTGAAGTCATTGGACGGAACGCCAATGACCTCAAGTCCCTGCCCCTTGAAGCGCTGGTTCAGCGCCTCAAGGCCTTTGAACTGCGGAGCAAAGCCACAGAAGCTTGCGGTATTGACCACAACCAACGGTTTACCGGCGAAGCGCTGGCACAAATCGATGGATTCCTTGGCACGCAGCTTGGGCAACGAGCCCTGCAACAGATCCGGGCAATCCGCCGCGTGAACCCACCCGGAAAAAGCGACCAGTAACGCGGGAACTGCCAGCCAGCGCATCAGCATCTCGGGACACCCTTGGGAATTCGTCTGGATTCGACGTTACTCGCCCCGCCATCGCGCTAGCAAGTCCCCATGCCCAACTGCATCAGCGCCAGCCCGCCCTGATGCCAGCCCCACCACACCACGGCGAGCAGCAACGCGCAGACGGCAAGAATCGTGATCCGTGGCCAAAGGCTGTTCATGTCGCACTCATTTGTGTTTGCAGGCGCGCCACCGGCCGTTCACGCACCGGCCAGTTCAGGGCGGCGGCCAACAGGCTCAAGAGAATCGCGACCTGCCAGATCAAGTCATAGCTGCCGGTACGGTCGTACACCACGCCACCCAACCAGCCGCCCAGGAACGAACCGAGCTGGTGAAACAGGAAAACAATCCCACCCAGCATGGACAGGTTTCGCACACCAAACAAGGTCGCCACCGTACCGTTGGTCAACGGCACCGTCGACAGCCACAGGAAGCCCATGGCCATGCCGAACAGGTAGGCCGACATGGTGGTCACCGGCGCCCACAGGAACAACGCAATCACCACTGCCCGCAGCAAGTACAAACCGGTGAGCAAACGCGGCTTGGACATCCGCCCGCCGAGCCATCCAGCGGTGTAGGTACCGAAGATGTTGAACAGGCCGATCAGCGCCAGCACCGTGGTGCCGACCGTCGCCGGGAGATGCTGATCCACCAGATAGGCCGGCAAGTGCACTCCGATGAACACCACCTGGAATCCGCACACGAAAAAGCCGAACGCCAGCAGCCAGAATCCGGAGTGAGAGCAGGCTTCGCGCAGTGCTTCGCCAAGGGTCTGTTCGTGACCCAGGACTGGCAGCGGCTTGTCCTTGAGCATGCTCACCAACGGTACGATCAGCGCCACCAGCAAGCCCAGCGCCAACAGCGCCGCGGACCAGCCAAGCCAGCCGATCAAACCGAGTGTGCCGGGCAACATCGCGAACTGGCCGAACGAACCGGCAGCACTGGCGATGCCCATGCCCATGCTGCGTTTTTCCGGCGGCACTGCGCGACCGACCACACCCAGGATCACCGAGAACGACGTACCGGACAGTCCGATGCCGATCAACAGGCCGGCGCTCAGCGACAAGGTCACCGCGGAATCGGAGAGCCCCATGCAAATCAGCCCGGCCGCGTACAGCACGCCACCGATCAGCACCACTTTCGCCGCGCCGAAGCGGTCGGCCAATGCACCGGTGAATGGCTGAGCGAGGCCCCAGATCAGGTTCTGCAAGGCGATGGCGAAGGCAAACACTTCACGGCCCCAGCCGAACTCGGCGCTCATCGGCGCCAGAAACAGCCCGAAGCCATGTCGAACCCCCAGAGACAACGCAAGGATCAGCGCACTCCCCAACAGAACCCAGCCGCAAGTACGCCACATCGATGTCATTGTTATTCTCCAATAGCGGGTATATACCCGCTTAAGATCGGAAAAACCGGCATCACGCCAGTTCGTCCAGCAGCTTCAATAAGGTTTCGCGCTTCTCGGCTCCCAGGCGATCGATCAAACGCTGCTGTGCGGCTTCCCAGGCCGGCAAGGCAGCCTTGAGACGCTCTGCCCCGGCCTCGGTCAGCAGGACGATGCGATTGCGCATGTCCTCGCCCTCGACCAGCGTCACCAGGCCGTCCCCCTCCAGCACCCGCAAATTGCGCCCCAGGGTGCTGCGATCCAGACCCATGGCCTCGGCCAGGACCGAGATGCTCGGCTGATCCAGACGCTGCAGATTGCACAGCAAAGAATACTGCGCAACGTTGATCCCGAAGCCGTCGAGAGCGCCGTCATAATGCCTGCTGACGCCACGGGCGGCGCGACGCAGGTTGATGCATAAACATTGGGAATCGAGCATGGTGCGTGTATATACCCGCGAGTCGTTTAAATCAAGTTACAGAACCGGAGGAACAGTCAGAACAGCGCCAAGCCTACCAGCACTGCAACTTCCAGCAACTCCAGCATTGCCCCTGCTGTGTCCCCCGTCGTGCCACCCAGGCGCCGCAACATCACCTGGCGCAGCCAGACAAACCCCACTACTGCCAGCACCAGCGCCAGCACACCACTGACGCCGGCGATCACCACACAGGCCAGCGCGCTGACCGCCAACACCTGCCTGCCCGCCGAACGCGGAAGATGATCGGCCAGCGCCTGACCCAGGCCACCGGCGCGCACGTACGGTGTGGTCAGGAACAGGCCGAGCAATGCGCTGCGCCCTATCAACGGCACGATGATCAAGGCGAGCGAATGCGGTTGCTCGATCAACGCCAGCAGCGCGCTGAATTTAAGCAACAACACCAGCACCAGCGTCACCACGGCGATCGGACCGCTGCGCGGGTCTTTCATGATAGTCAGCGTACGCTCACGATCGCCAAAGCCGCCGAGCCAGGCATCGGCGCTGTCCGCCAGGCCATCCAGATGCAACCCGCCACTGAGCAAGACCCAAACGCTCAGCAGCAACGCCCCATGCAACAACGTCGGCGTGCCGAGCAACAGCCAGTTCACTGCCCACAGAATCGCGCCAAAGAGCAATCCCACCAGCGGATAAAACAGCAGCGACCGCCCCAGTTCCCGAGGCTCGGGCATGCCGGGAAGGCGAATCGGCAGGCTGCCGAGAAATTGCAGGGCGATCCAGAACGGCAGCATGGTCAGAGCACTTCCTTCAACAAGCCAGCGGATTCCAGCGTCAGCGAAAACACCGCGCCATGGCCGACCTCGACGTTGAGCAGTTGTTCTCGCGGCAGCCCGCGAGCCTGTGCCAGCAACAGTCGCATCACTCCGCCGTGGCTGATCAGCAAAATGCGCTCACCGGGAAAGCTCGCATACAACCGCTCCAGCGCAGCCAGCACCCGTGCCGAAAAGTCTGCGACCGGTTCACCCTGAGGCGGTGTGAACGAATAGGGGTCGGCCCAGAACAAGCCCAGCGCCTGTGCGTCGGTTTCCATCAACGCCACCGCGCTCTGCCCTTCCCAGGCGCCGAAATGCAACTCTTGCAGGTCGTTGTCCAGTTGCACCGGCACAGCCAATTGCGCACCGAGCTCCTCGGCGAACCGCGCACAACGCTGCAACGGCGAACTGACCAGCCGATCCCATGGGCCTCGGCCGACCACGGCGGCGCGCATCTGCGCCCAGCCCGTGTCGGTCAACGCATCATCGATGCTGCCACGCAGCCCGCCGCCGAGTTCGGTTTCACCGTGGCGCAACAGATCCAGGTGCAAGGTCATGCCGGACGATCTGCCACGGCGGCCTCGGCGAAGGTCGCCATTTGCCCGTGCAGGTCGCAAGCCAGACGCAGCAGCGGCACGGCCAATGCCGCACCACTGCCTTCGCCAAGCCGCAGGCCAAGATCGAGCAACGGTTGCGCATTCAGGGTTTCCAGCACATGACGATGGCCCGGCTCGGCGCCACGATGACCGAACAACAGCCACTGACGGCATTCAGGATTCAAGCGCACCGCAACCAGAGCCGCGACACTGCAGATGAAACCGTCCACCAGCGCCGCGACACCCTCCTGGGCACAGGCGAGATAGGCACCGACCAGCGCGGCGATCTCGAAACCGCCGAGGTTGAACAGGGTTTGCAAGGCATCGTCACGCTGCGCGCCATGCAATGCCAAGGCACGCTCGATCACTTGGGCCTTGTGGCTGACCCCTTCGGCGTTGAGCCCGGTACCGGGTCCGGTCAGATGGCCCACCGGGCAATCGAGCAAGGCACACGCCAGGGCGCTGGCGGCGGTGGTGTTACCGATGCCCATTTCGCCACCGATAAACAGCTGCGCACCGCTGGCCATTGCTCGCTGCACGCTGTCACGGCCGGCCTGCAAGGCAAGTTGCCCCTGCGCCCCGGTCATGGCCGGACCCTGTGCAAAATTCGCCGTGCCCGGGCCGACGTTCAGGTGGCGCACACCCGGCAGGTTCAGCGACGGCGTTATCGTGCCCAGGTCCACCACTTCCAGGGAAGCGCCCAGTTGCCGCGCCAGTACGCTGATCGCCGCACCGCCGTTGACGAAATTGTGCAGCATCTGCCCGGTGACTTCCTGGGGAAACGCCGACACGCCCTCGGCGACGACGCCATGGTCGCCGGCAAATATCGCGATCCACACCTGCTCCAGGCTCGGCTTGACCCGCCCCTGCAAACCCGCCAGTTGCACCGCCACCGATTCCAGCTGACCGAGGGAGCCGGCCGGTTTGGTCAGTTGCTGTTGCCGCGCCAGTGCCTGTTCGACCACTTGGGTATCGACTGGCTTGCTCGGGTTCAGCCACCAGGATTGAGTCATAACGCAGTTCCTTTCAGAGTCAGGGGCAGGCCGGCGACGGTCAGCACGACACGCTGACAGCGCTCAGCCAGAGCTTGATGCAGCCAACCGGCCTCATCGACATAGCGGCGAGTCAATTCGCCCAGCGGCACGACACCCATTCCGGTCTCGTTGCTGACAAAAATGATTTCACCCGGCAGCGACGCCAGGCAGTCCAGCAAGGCATCACGCTCGGCTGTCAGGCGCTCGGCATCGTCGAGCATCAGCAGGTTGGTCAGCCACAGGGTCAGGCAATCCACCAGCAGGCAACTGTCGGTACGGGCGGATTCGCGCAGCACCCGAGCCAGTTCCACGGGCTCTTCGATCAATGCCCATTCGACAGGACGACGGGCGCGGTGATGGGCCACACGCTCGCTCATTTCTCCATCCAGCGGCTGGCTGGTGGCGATGTAGGTCACGGCCAGAGCGCTGTCGGTGGCGAGTTTTTCAGCCAGGCGACTCTTGCCGGAGCGGGCGCCGCCGAGGATCAGTTGCAGCATGGTTACATCCTTTCAAATGAGCGGTGTGGCCACTTCAGTCTTCGCGAGCAAGCCCGCTCCCACATTTAGAACGCGGTCAACCGTGGGAGCGGGCTTGCTCGCGAAGAGGCCAGAGCTTCCACCTCAGATTCCACAGAGTTCCCGCAACAGCCCGGTATCCAGATGCTTCTCCACCAGATCCGCCAGCCGCTCGATATCGCGCTCGCGCAAGGCGTGGTAATCCACGGCCTGCACATCCTGCAACCCGGCCCAGCGCAACAGCGCACTGCACGCCGCCGGCGATTCGAACAACCCGTGCAGGTAGGTGCCGAAAATCTGCCCGTCCAAACTTTGCGCACCGTCACAGCGACCGTCATCCAGTTGCACGGCGGCATTTTCCAGCGCCGGCCCGGTGGTCACGCCGGCATGAATTTCATAACCCGCAACCGGCGCATCTTCCAGCGCCAGACGCCCACGCACATTGCGCAACTGCTTCTCTTGTTCGAGTTGAGTCTGGAACGCCAGCAGCCCCAAACCGACACTGGAACCCGGCGCACCTTCGAGACCCAGCGGGTCATGCACTTGCTCGCCGAGCATCTGCAGGCCGCCACAAATCCCCAGCAGTTTTCCGCCGTAACGCAGGTGCCGGGCGATTGCGGTTTCCCAGCCATTGGCCCGCAGGTACGCGAGGTCGCTGCGCACGCTTTTCGAGCCAGGAAGAATGATCAGGTCGGCGGGTGGAATCGCCTGGCCGGGGCCGATGAATTGCAGGTCCACTTGCGGATGCAGGCGCAGCGGATCGAAATCGGTGTGATTGCTGATGCGCGGCAGCACCGGTACTACCACTTTCAGTACCTGGTCGGCTTTATCGGTCTGGCGTTGATCGATGCCGTCCTCGGCCTCCAGGTGCAGGTCCATCACGTACGGCAACACGCCGATTACCGGTTTGCCGGTGCGTTCTTCGAGCCAGTCGAGACCGGGTTGCAGCAACGCGATATCACCACGGAAACGATTGATGACGAATCCTTTGACCCGCGCCTGTTCGCTCGGCGACAGCAGTTCAAGGGTGCCCACCAGATGGGCGAAAACCCCGCCGCGATTGATATCGGCGATCAGCACGACCGGGCAATCCACCGCTTCGGCAAAGCCCATGTTGGCGATGTCGCCAGCCCGCAGATTGATTTCCGCCGGCGAGCCCGCGCCCTCGACCATCACCAGCGGATACTCCGCGCTCAAGCGCTGGTGGGAGGCCAGTACCGCTTGCATCGCGATGGCTTTGTAGTCGTGATAGGCAACGGCGTTCATGGTCGTGACGGCGCGACCATGGATGATCACCTGGGCACCGGTGTCACTGTTGGGCTTGAGCAGCACCGGGTTCATGTCGGTGTGCGGTTCAAGGTGCGCGGCCTGGGCCTGTACCGCCTGGGCGCGACCGATCTCGCCACCGTCGGCGGTCACCGCGCTGTTGAGTGCCATGTTCTGCGGCTTGAACGGCACCACCCTTGTGCCCTGGCGCGTGGCCCAACGGCACAGCGCGGTCACCAGTGTGCTTTTACCGGCATCCGACGTGGTGCCCTGCACCATCAGCGTGGTCATTGGTTTTCCTTGGCGAAATCTTCGAACGCCTGCGCCAGTCGCACCCAGGCGGCTTCGTCACCGGGCAAGCCGAATCGCAGGCTGCTGTTGTGCGCGAACAACCGCAGGAGAATGCCGCGCCGGGCCATGAACTCATGCAGCTCTTCGGCGCGTTCGGTGACCAGCCACTGGAATAGCGCGCAACCGCCCTGCGGCTGGAACCCATGTTGCTCCAGCAACGACGCAAGGCGCTCGCTGGCGTCATCCGCGCGTATCCGTTGCCGGGTCTGCTCTTCGGTATTGCGCAGGCAGGCGTGGCCCACCACCCGGGTCGGCCCGCTCACGGCCCACGGCCCCACTTGTTCAGCCAGCAACTTGAGCAACTTGCGCTCCGCCAGCACAAAGCCCAGGCGCACGCCGGCCAGGCCGAAAAACTTGCCGAAGGAGCGCAACACGATCAACCCGACTTGATGGGCAAACGGCGCCAGGCTCAGTCGCGGCGTGTTATCCATGAACGCTTCGTCCACGACCAGCCAGCCACCGCGTTGGGCCAGTCGCGTGTGCCAGTCGAGCAAGCGACTGGGCGTAAGGCTCAGGCCTGTGGGGTTATTCGGATTGACCACTACCAGCACGTCGAAACTGTCGATAAAGAAGTCGACTTCCTGCTCCAGCACTTCCCGCACGATGTAGCCGTTGCGACGCCACGCTTCGGCATGCTCGGCATAACACGGCGACAACACGCCGACCTTGCCCGCCCGACGCAATCGCGGCAGCAGTTGGATCGCCATCTGCGAGCCGGCCACCGGCAGCGCCTGCAAGGTACCGTAGTAATCACAGGCGGCTTGCTCCAGACCATCGTCCGTCTCCGGCAAACGGGCCCAGGCCCGCAGCGGAATATCCGGCACCGGGAACGGCCAGGGTGCCAGCCCCGTGGACAGGTCCAGCCAGTCAGCTTCATCGATGCCGTACTCGAGCGCTGCCTTGCGCAGCCGCCCACCGTGCTCAAGCATAAAACTCAGCCCCCATGCAGAGAATCAGCAGCCATAACCATACCCCGCGCTGGACCAATTGCCAGCCCCGGTCAATGGAGTCGGCATCCGCCGGCACGCCTTCGCCCAACTGCGGACGCTGATGCAGTTCGCCGTGATAAATCGCCGCCCCGCCCAGTTCGACACCCAGCGCACCCGCACCCGCCGCCATCACCGGGCCGGCGTTCGGGCTGTCCCAGGTCGGGCCCTGGGTGCGCCAGCATTTCAACGCCAGCCGGGTTTTGCCCAGCAGCGCGTAAGTCAGTGCCACCAGACGCGCAGGAATGTAATTGAGCACGTCGTCGATCTTCGCCGCCGCCCAGCCGAACCGCTCGAAGCGCTCATTGCGATAGCCCCACATCGCATCCAGCGTATTGCTCAGGCGGTAGAGCACCACGCCCGGCACACCCGCCACGGCAAACCAGAACAACGCCGCGAACACCGCATCGCTACCGTTTTCCAATACTGACTCGGTAGCGGCACGGGCAACTTCAGTTTCATCCAGTTCGCTGGTTTTACGGCTGACCAGATAGCTCACACGTTTGCGTGCTTCATCAAGATCACCACCGCGCAGGGCCTTGGCCACAGGCTCGACGTGCTCGCCGAGGCTGCGCATGCCGAGGGCGCAATAGAGCGCGAGTATCTCGACGATCCAGCCGACATAAGGCGCCCAGGAGAATGCCGTGGCCAGCAGCGTCAGCGGCAACACGGCGATCACCCACGCAGTGACGCCATGGCTGCGCCAACCGCGACCACCACCGTTGAAACGTTGCTCGATGCGCTCGGCAAAACGGCCGAACGCCACCAGCGGATGCCAGCGTTTGGGCTCACCCAGCAGCGCATCCAGCGCAACCGCGGCGACACTCAACAACGCCACACTCATTGACTCACTCCCCAGAAATTTTCGTACAGCAATTCATGTAGCGGACGCGCCTGCGCCCAGCCTTCAAGCACCAGCATCGGCGCCGGGTAGAACTCTTTGACCGGTCCCAGACACAGCACCGCCAGCGGTTTGGCGCCCGGCGGCAGCCGCAACAGGTCCGCCAGTGCCCGGGGTTCGAACAGCGACACCCAGCCCATGCCCAGCCCTTCCGCGCGGGACGCCAGCCACAGGTTCTGGATGGCACAGGACAGTGAGGCCATGTCCATTTCCGGCAAGGTGCGGCGGCCGAAGATATGCTGCTCGCGCTCGTCCATCAGTGCGGCGACCAGTACCTCGGCGCAATCGTTGATGCCTTCCACCTTGAGCTTCATGAACTCATCGCTGCGCTCGCCGAGGGCTTCGGCGGTGCGGATGCGTTCTTCTTCCACCAGGGCCTGGATTTGCCCGCGCAAGGTGCGATCACTGATGCGGATGAAGCGCCAAGGCTGCATGAGACCGACACTGGGTGCCTGGTGTGCGGCCTCGAGCAGGCGCCGGAGCAATTCAGGCTCGACGGTGCCGCCGCTGAAGTGGCGCATGTCGCGGCGTTCGGCGATGGCGCGATAGACCGCTGCGCGTTCGGCCTCGGAAAATCCGTTATCCGTCATGGCCTCTTCGCGGGCAAGCCCGCTCCCACATTTGAAAGTGAGTGGCCTGATGAAACTCGATCCCCTGTGGGAGCGGGCTTGCTCGCGAAGGCGCCCTTTCGGTCAGGCGCAAACAGCGCGGCAATCGCCGACGGATTGGACGGAAAATAGAAATGCACATAGGAGGCAGTCATCCGCCCCTCACGATAAACCGCTTCCGCCCCTCGCCCACCGTTAGGACTCAAGCCACGGGCAATCGGTGTCAATTCAGTAGTCGTCAGCGAATGGTGGTAGGTGTGCCCGCGCAGCGAACCTTCCGGCAGTTCCACCGCTTGCAACGCCAGCGCCGCCAGACGCTTTTGCATGACCGCATCACCGGCCAGCAAGCCCACCAGTTCGGCGCGAGTGCCCTCGACATCGGTCAGCGAATCGAGCAGATACAGCATGCCGCCACACTCGGCGAGCAGTGGTTTGCCTGCCTGGTGGTGGGCGCGGATCGCATCGAGCATCGTGGTGTTCTGCGCCAGCGCAACATGGTGCAGCTCCGGGTAACCACCCGGCAGGTACAGGCTGTCGGCCTCTGGTAACGCACGGTCGCGGATCGGCGAGAAGAATGACAACTCGGCGCCCATCGCCCGCAGCAAGTCCAGGCTCGCACCGTAGGTGAATGCAAAGGCTTCATCCCGGGCAACGGCAATGCGCACACCGGCCAGCAACGGTTCGGCGGCGATGGCATCCGGTGCGGCGAACTCGACTGCCGGTGGCAGCGCGACCTCGCAGCTGCTGGCCAGGGCATCGGCGGCCGCATCGAGGCGCAGGTCGAGATCGTTCAGCTCACTGGCCTGAACCAGCCCCAGGTGCCGGCTCGGCAGTTCGATCCCGGTTTCCCGGGACAGCGCGCCGTACCAGCGCAAACCTTCAGTCAGGCTGCCTTCGAGCAGTTGCGCATGGCGCAGTGTGCCGACGCGGTTGGCCAGCACGCCGGCGAACGGCAAGTCCGGCTGATAACGCGCCAGCCCCAGGGCCAATGCGCCGAAGGTCTGGGCCATGGCGGTGCCATCGATCACACCCAGCACCGGCACACCAAAATGCCGCGCCAGATCGGCGCTCGACGGCGTACCGTCGAACAGCCCCATGACGCCTTCGATCAGAATCAGGTCGGCTTCGGCCGCGGCTTCCCACAGTAACCGGCGACTCTCCTGCTCGCCGACCATCCACATGTCCAGCTGATACACCGGCGCACCGCTGGCGCGCTCGAGAATCATCGGATCGAGAAAGTCCGGGCCGCACTTGAACACGCGGACCTTGCGCCCCTGATTGCGATGCAATCGGGCCAGCGCCGCGGTGACGGTGGTCTTGCCCTGGCCGGAAGCCGGCGCGGCAATCAGTACCGCCGGGCATTGACGAGGGCTATTCATAAAGTGCGACTCACAGCTCGACGCCTTTCTGCGCTTTGATCCCGGCCTGGAAGGCATGTTTGATCACGCCCATTTCGGTGACGGTGTCAGCCATCTCGATCATTTCCGGCTTGGCGGCACGACCGGTGACCACCACGTGCTGCATCGGTGGCCGGGACTGCAAGTCGCTGAGCACCTGATCGAGGTCGAGGTAGCCATGCTTGAGTGCGATGTTCAATTCGTCCAGCACCACCAGACCAATAGACGGATCGCGCAGCAGTTGCTGCGACACCGCCCAGGCGGCTTCGGCGGCAGCGATGTCGCGCTGACGGTCCTGGGTTTCCCAGGTAAAACCTTCACCCATCACATGAAAACGCACCTGCTCGGGAAAGCGCCGGAAAAACAGCTCTTCGCCCGTGCTGTTGCGGCCCTTGATGAACTGCACCACGCCGCATTGCATGCCATGCCCCATGGCGCGGGCGAGCATGCCAAAGGCCGAACTGCTCTTGCCTTTGCCGTTACCGGTCAGCACCAGCAACAGGCCGCATTCGTTCGGGGAATTGGCGATGCGTTCGTCGATCACGGCTTTTTTGCGCTGCATGCGCGCCAGGTGGCGTTCGTCACGATCGGGGGTATCAGTCATGGGGGAGCTCTCCGTTGAGGCAGGAATAACGGCGGGCAGGCACAGCAAAAGAAGGCAACAAGCCTGGCATCGCCCACCGTGATGCCGCTGGATGAATCAGGCCGGTCTCCGGGCTCATGAGTGGCCGCGGGGCCGGACTGTGCGCCTTCCCGCATCGAATCGACACAGTGGCATCACACACAGTTTTCACTCATTTACCGTTGCGGGGGCAGCGCCGGAATTGCAGGCCTTCGACAAACAGAAGGACTCACTCACCGGCTTCCCTGTTTCACTCTGTCGACCCAAGTCACAGAGCACCTGAAACAAGCCGCGAAGGTTAGAGGGTTGGGGGTGGAGCGTCAATTAAAGCCGGGCGGCCACCTGCCGAATAACTGTCGTCAATCAATAATCTGACGTCAATCTTGTGCCACGCTCGCAGCAGTGATATCAAAGAGCCACAACCCCACAACACAATAACAAGGGTGAGCCCATGCAAGGCATGATCATCAGCAATCCAAAGCTGGAATTCCTGCGTCCGGTGCTCGAGCGCTGGTTCGAATGCATCGACCGCTATAACGCCGTCCGTGGCGATGGCGACACACCGTACTGGCATGACGAAAAAGCCAATCTCGGACTGCTCTCTGCCGCGGCCTGGATGGCCGAGATGGTCACGCTGCAACAGACCCCCACCCGCAAACAGACCGAAGAAGGCGACCGCAACGGCCGTGCCGACCTGTTCCTCGCCTCGCCCGAAACCCGCGCCTACATCCAGGTCAGCCAGCGCTGGCCACGGGTCAACAGCCTCAACCTGACCCAGGCCTTGGTCGACATCGCCAGCGATGCGAAGCGAGTGAGCCATGCCAGCGACCTGAAACTCGGCTGCCTGTTCGTCGCCCCGCAAAAAGCCCAGCAAGGCGCAACGCCGGAAGAACTCCAGGACATGGTCGACGACCTGCAAAAGGAACACACCTGCGCCGTCGCCTGGTATTTCCCTTATGCCTACCGCAAATTGCGCAACGAAGCTGGCAACTATCACCCCGGCATTGCGGTGCTGTTCAAGGAAACACGCGGCTAAGGGTTGAACCATCGGTCGATAACGCTTCTCTATGATTAGAACAAGGCATTCATAGGGAAGACCAGCATGCGCACGCCCTCGCTCGTTCTCGTTATCGCGCTCTCAGGAGGGCTCGCCGCTTGCAGCGAGACCTCCCGCCTGCAAGTCTCCGATGGCACCGGCCCTTCGCCCCGACTGCCGGAACCGAACAAAACCCTGATCCCGACCGTGAACATCGCACCGGCCATCGGCTGGCCACAGGGTGCGAAACCCGTCGCAGCAACGGGCACTCAAGTGGCCGCTTTTGCCGAAGACCTGGATCACCCGCGCTGGCTTTATGTGCTGCCCAATGGCGATGTGCTCGTGGCGGAAACCAGCGCACCAGCGAAACCCGAAGACGGCAAAGGCGTTCGCGGCTGGGTGATGAAGAAAGTCATGGGGCGTGCCGGGGCTCGCGTGCCCAGCGCGAACCGCATCACTTTGCTGCGCGACAAGGATCACGATGGCGTTGCGGAAACCCGCACGGTGTTTGTGCAAAACCTCAATTCGCCCTTCGGCATGACGCTGGTCGGCAATGACCTGTACGTGGCCGATACCGATCGCCTTCTGCGCTTTCACTATGAAAGTGGCGATACGCAGATCCAGTCACCACCGATCAAGGTAATTGACCTGCCAGGCGGCCCGCTTAACCACCACTGGACCAAAAACGTCATCGCCAGCAAGGACGGCAGCAAGCTCTACGTCACTGTGGGCTCCAACAGCAACGTTGCGGAAAACGGCATGGACAAGGAAGAAGGTCGTGCAGCGATCTGGGAAGTGGATCGCGCCACCGGCCAGCACCGGATCTTTGCCTCAGGTCTGCGCAACCCCAACGGCATGGCCTGGGAACCGCGCAGTGGTGCGTTGTGGACAGCGGTCAACGAACGGGATGAAATCGGCAGTGATCTGGTACCGGACTACATCACCTCGGTTAAAGACGGTGCATTCTATGGCTGGCCGTTCAGTTACTACGGCCAGCATGTCGATATTCGCGTCGAGCCGCAAAACCCGGACCTGGTGGCCAAGGCTATCACCCCGGACTACGCCGTCGGCCCACACACGGCGTCACTGGGCCTGGCGTTTGCCGAAGGCAACAAGTTGCCGGCGCAATTCAGGGAAGGCGCCTTCATCGGCCAGCACGGCTCCTGGAACCGCAAGCCCCACAGCGGCTACAAAGTGATTTTCGTGCCCTTCCGCGCTGGCAAGCCAGTCGGAAACCCGGTTGAAGTGCTCAGCGGGTTTCTCAACGACAAGGAAGAAGCCATGGGCCGGCCGGTGGGCGTGGTGATCGACCGGCAGGGTGACCTGTTGGTGGCCGATGATGTGGGGAACAAGGTATGGCGAGTGTCGGCAGCAAAGTAAGTCACTGAACCTGTGGGAGCGGGCTTGCTCGCGAATGCGGTGTATCAGCCAACACATCAGTCGACTGACAGCCTGTATTCGCGAGCAAGCCCGTTCCCACGGGGTTCAGCGTTTGCGGCAAAGGGTCAAACCATCCCCCAACGGCAACAACGACAGATCCACCCGCGCATCATCCTTCAACGCCCGGTTCAGCGCCTGGATCGCCCGGGTGTCCGCGCTCTCTGGATTGGTCTCAAGCACGCGCCCGCTCCACAGGGTGTTATCGAACACCGCCAGCCCGCCAACCCGCAGCAATCGCAGGGCGTGTTCCAGATAACCCGGATAGTTGGCCTTGTCGGCATCGATGAAAATCAGATCGAACTGGCCTGGGTGGTCCAGCTTGCCGAGGGTTTCCAGGGCAGGCGCCAGACGCAGATCGATGCGTCCGGCCAGCCCGGCTTCCTGCCAATAGCGCAGGGCCGTGGCGTTGTAGTCGCCGGGGATATCACAGCAAATCAGCGAACCGTCAGCGGGCAATGCCGCCGCCATGCACAGCGCGCTGTAACCGGTAAAGGTGCCGACTTCGAGCAAGCGCCTGGCCCCCGTCAGTTTCACCAGCAAAGCGAGAAACTGCCCTTGCTCCGGCGCCACCTGCCAGCGAGCCATGGGCAGCGCCTGGGTTTCATCGCGCAGGCGCTTGAGCAGCGGGGTTTCCCGCAGCGAGACGTCGAGCAGGTACTGATACAGCGAATCGTCGAGATTGAGGGTGCGAGCAGTCATGACAACCAGCTCCGGAAGTTACGGGTTGCGCGCCAGATGTTCAGGCTGCAGAACACGCTTGGCGCTCAGATAAGCCTTTTGCCAATACGTCTTGGACAGGCTGTCGAGCTTCACGGTGCCACCGGTGGCCGGCGCGTGGACAAAGCGCCCTTCCCCCACGTAGATGCCGGCATGACTGACCTGGGAACCGCCATTGGTGGCGAAGAAAATCAGGTCACCGGTTTGCAGGCCTTCCTTGCCCACACTCGCCGCTTGCATGGAGATCATCTCGCGAGTGGTGCGCGGCAAGGAAATGCCGGCGACATCGCGGTAAACGTAAGCGATCAGGCCGCTGCAATCAAATCCGGAATCCGGCGTATTGCCACCCCAGCGATAAGGCGTGCCCACCAGACCGAGCGCGCGAAACAGCACGTCTTCCGCCTCGGGCGAAAACGCTTGTGAAGAGCCAAATACGATGGGGGCACGAACCACCGGCGCTGGTGGCGGTGTACGGCTGGCACAAGCGCTGAGCAGCGCTGCGAAGAACATGATTGCGAGGCGGGCCGACGTCGTCATAAGCAGAGCATCCTGATCTGGCTGCGGCTTTTTCTGCCGGGAGTGCAGAAAAGAAAACCGCCTGCGCGGGACGCAGGCGGTTTGCCATCATTCATACATCAGGATTCTAGCGGTTATATGGCAAACTTCAAGTAAGACTTTAAGTTTGCCTTACAAACTGTGCGCTTATTTGCGGGCAGTGACGATTGGCGACGCATTAGGCGCCATTGCCAGGGCGCGCTTGGCTTCGATGAAGGTCTTGCTCCAGTAGCTGTCACCCAGGCTATCGATCCGCACGCCACCGCTGCGGCGGCTGCTGGAATGGATGAACTGGTTGTCACCCAGGTAGATCCCGGCGTGACTGACGCGACCGCGACGGCCGTTGGTTGCGAAGAACAACAGGTCGCCCGGCTCAAGCTTGCTGCGCGAGACCAGTGGAGCGTCCACGTTGATCATTTCGCGGGTGGAGCGCGGCAGGTTCATGCCCGCTTCTTCGCGGAACAGGTAACCGATGAAACCACTGCAATCGAAGCCGGCTTCAGAGGTACCGCCGAAACGGTAACGGGTACCGATCAGGGACATGCCACGTTCGAGGATGCTGTCGGCCAGTACCGGAAGCTGGTAGGACTTGCCACCGGCGAAGTCTGCGAGCTCTTTTTCGGTAGCCAGCTCTTCCTGGAAAAGAGAGGAGGACTGGGCAGTAACGGAGTTTTGAACCTGTTGTTGCGGCACTTGCTGGGACACCGGAGTGTGGGCAGCGCAACCGAACAGCAGGGTAACGAGTGCGAGAGGCACGAGGGGTGCGAAGCGATTGAGCATGGGCACGACCGTGGCTGAAAGTTGTAAAGAAGCCGAGACTATGCCCGCTATCAACCTCATTTGCAAATTCAATCGATCTTTTTGTGACTTATCCGTTTCTCGTTTACATCTAAGCGCTTAAGCCCATTTAAAACTCACACGCAGCCTGCCACCGTGCAGGAAAGCGGGTTTTCTGACGCCTGAAATATGCCAAAACCCGCCAAAGCCCCGGTTTCAGCGGGTTTACCAGCCGAGGGTTTCTTTCAAAAACGGGATGGTCAGCTTGCGCTGAGCCTGGAGGGAGGCCTGATCGAGACGCTCCAGCAGCTCGAAAAGCGCACTCATGCTGCGGGTACCGCGAGTCAGGATGAAATGCCCGACTTCATCGGTCAGATGCAGCCCGCGACGGGATGCGCGCAATTGCAAGGCACGCAATTTGTCCTCATCGGACAGCGGGCGCATCTGGAAGATCAAGGCCAGGGTCAGGCGGGATTTGAGATCTGCCAGCTTCACCGGCAACTCGCGCGGGGAGGTCGACGCGGCAATCAGCAAGCGTCGGCCGCTGTCGCGCAAGCGATTGAACAGATGGAACAGCGCCTCTTCCCAGTCCGCCTTGCCGGCAACCGCCTGCAGGTCATCGAGACAGACCAGTTCGTACTGTTCAAGGTTGTCGAGAATTTCAATGCCGCGATCGAGCAGTTCGGCCAGCGGCAGATACACCGCGGGTTCCCCCAATTGCTCGAAGCGCAGGCAGGCGGCCTGCAACAGGTGCGTACGCCCTACCCCATCCTTGCCCCAAAGGTAGATCAGGCTTTCGGTCCAGCCGGCGTCGGCTTCGCATAGCCGCTCGACATAGCCGAGTGCAGCGGCATTGGCGCCTGGGTAGTAATTGATAAAGGTGGCGTCGTCACGCAGACGCACACCTAGGGGCAGCTGAATCGGTTTCATGCTGACTGAACAGTTCCAAAGGAACCGTTAGTGGCCTCTGTGTAAAGTTTGCGAAGTTTATACCCGTGAAGCGGACCGCACAATGCGACAGACCACAAGCAAAATCAAAGGTTTGCGTTAACGCCCCGGTTTGGTGACAGATTCTTTGGCGGTGCATGTGACAGTCGCACGATGCAAGCAGGCCGACCCGGCACCAACCCGGGCAGCCCGCCATCGCCCGTCGACAACCCTTACAGCTCCGGTTCGTCGACGCCCGAGTAGATCTCAGAATCCTTATACAAATCATGCACATGACGCACCAGCACCATGATCACTGCGGCGACCGGCAATGCCAGCAGCACACCGGTAAAGCCAAACAGCTCGCCACCGGCCAGGATCGAGAAAATCACCGCCACCGGGTGCAGACCGATCCGGTCACCGACCAGCAACGGCGTCAGCACCATACCCTCCAGTGCCTGGCCGACCATGAACACCGCGACGATGCCAAGCATCGGGTATAGATCACCACCGAACTGGAACAACCCCGCAATCAGCGCCGCGCCAATGCCAATGATAAACCCCATGTACGGCACGATCGCCGCCAGACCGGCAATCAGGCCAATCAACAAACCCAGTTCCAGCCCGACCAGCATCAGGCCTGCTGCGTAGATCACCCCCAAGGCCACCATCACCAGCAACTGTCCGCGAACGAACGCTCCGAGCACTTCATGGCATTCACCCGCCAGCGACACCGCGCGCTCTTCACGCTCACGGGGCAGCAGGCTGCGGATCTTGGCCATCATCAGGTCCCAATCGCGCAACAAGTAGAAGCTCACCACCGGAATCAGCACCAGATTCGCCAGCCAGCCAATCAACGCCAGCCCCGAGGCAGTGGCATGACTCAGCACCACGCCGACAACATCGGTGGTCTGGCTCATATGCTCGCTGATGGCTGCCTTCAGCTTGTCGAACTTCCAGAAACCGTCCGACAGGCCGAACTTCGATTGCGCCCAAGGCAACGCAGTGTGCTGTATCCAGTCGAGCATCTGCGGGGCCAGTTCATACAAACGAAACAACTGCCTGGCGAGCAGCGGTACCAACACCAACAGCAACGCGGTGAAGATCAATGTAAACAGGGTAAACACCGCCACTACACCCCAGGTTCGGGACAGGCCCGCCCTCTCCAGTCGATCCACCAGCGGATCGAACAGGTAGGCCAACAGCAGTGCCACCAGGAACGGCGTCAGGATCGGGTGCAACAACCAGACAAACGCGCAAAGCAGGACCACCCCACCGAGCCAGAACCAACGCCGCGTATCGGCCATGAACCACTCCATTGCTTCTATATAAAGAAAGAAAAACTACCAGCGAAAACGCAGTTGCGGTGTCGGGGCCGGCGCTGGGGCAGGCACCGCACCACCGGCGACAGGCTGAACCGGCACTGCCGGAGTCGGGGCCTGCCCCGCCGGCGCCTCTTGCAGCCTCGCCAGCGACAGCTGTGCACGCAGTTGATCGGCGCTGCCATTGACCAGGTACACGATCCGGTCGCCCTCGACGCTTTGAACGCGCCCGCCAAATGGCTCCAGCAAGCGCCCAAGGGATGCGTAGTGCTCGAGATTCATGCCTTGCACTTCCAGCAATTGCGTGCTCGAAGCACCAGGTCTGGCGACAAACCGCGGCGCCAGGCGCTCGTTGACCGCCAGCATCACCGCATCGGCCACCGCGGCCTGATCGGCACCCTGCACGGTGCCGGCCTCTTTCTGATCGCCCAGCCACAGACGCCACTTGGCTTGCCACTGTCCGCCCTCTTCCTGGGCGTGTACCGCGAGCAAGGCATCGGCGTTGTAGCGTTCCGAGGCCGCATGCAAAGGCGCGGGATCCGCACCTTCCAGATTCGGCGCGGTCGCGACGATCTGCTCATTCAAATCCGCCAATGGCAGGCGCAGCGGCAAGCCTCGGTGCTGTGCAGCCCGACGCAGCGGTGCCGCGCTGGCCTGACCGTCGCCGACCAGACTTGAGCCCTCGGCGGAATCATTCAACCACCAGCCAAGGATCGACGGCCGACTGGCCCCCCACACGCCCAGTCCGGCGCGGCGCAGGGCCTGCTCGGTGGTGCCCGGGTCGAAATCGACTTTCAGGACTTCCGGCGGCCCGGCATCAAAGCCGTATTGGCTGATGATCTGTTGCGGGTCCTTGCGAATCGCTGCCAGCCCCGGACTCTGGGCGGCCTTGGGGTCGCCGGTCAGGCGCAACACCAAGGTGTCCAACGCTCGTTGAGTGGCCTGGTCGCGCTCCTCGGGCGACTGGCCATTCACCGGCTCGCGTACCTGGTAAAGGCCTTTGACGGTTTCGGCATGACCGACCAGGCTGACCAATGACAAACAACCTGCAAACAAGAAATTACAAAAACGCATGGGAGATTCCTGACGACAAGAGCGGCTGGAACAGACCGCATGAAGACGATCGAGCAAGGCTGTGACCATCGCCCGATACAAAACATTCACACGTCCGGGGTATGTTTTCGCACTGTCATAACGATAGACGGTTAATCTCGATACCTTATACAGCCATGCAGGATGCCATCGACAGCGCGCATCAACGGTTTTTTTTGAACGGATATGGCCCTGCTGTCGGCCTGAGGATGGCCGCTGCGGCTCAAGCCTGATAAAATCGCGCGCCTTCGCAGACCGGCAACAGCCGGGCACCCTGAAATTCGCGTATGGCCCTCGCCTTCGCCTGTTTGAGCGGTCCCGATGGACTCGGTCGTTACCCAGAAATCCCCCCCTAAAGGCCTGGATCATGAGCAAGCAACCCTCCCTGAGCTACAAGGACGCCGGTGTAGACATCGACGCCGGTGAAGCATTGGTCGAACGCATCAAGAGCGTCGCCAAGCGCACTGCGCGCCCGGAAGTCATGGGCGGCCTGGGCGGTTTCGGCGCCCTCTGCGAAATCCCGGCCGGCTACAAGCAGCCTGTGCTGGTTTCCGGTACTGACGGCGTCGGCACCAAGCTGCGTCTGGCACTGAATCTGAACAAACACGACAGCATCGGCATCGACCTGGTTGCCATGTGCGTCAACGACCTGGTGGTGTGCGGCGCCGAGCCGCTGTTCTTCCTCGACTACTACGCTACCGGCAAACTCAACGTCGACACCGCTGCCCAGGTTGTAACCGGCATCGGCGCTGGCTGCGAACTGTCGGGTTGCTCGCTGGTTGGCGGCGAAACCGCTGAAATGCCGGGCATGTACGAAGGCGAAGACTACGACCTGGCCGGTTTCTGCGTCGGCGTCGTGGAAAAATCCGAAATCATCGACGGCTCCAAGGTTGCCGCCGGCGATGCCCTGCTCGCCCTGCCGTCTTCCGGCCCGCACTCCAACGGCTACTCGCTGATCCGCAAGATCATCGAAGTGTCCGGCGCCGACATCGAAAACACCCAGCTCGACGGCAAGCCGCTGACCGACCTGCTGATGGCTCCGACCCGCATCTATGTGAAGCCGCTGCTCAAGCTGATCAAGGAAACCGGCGCCGTCAAAGCCATGGCCCACATCACCGGTGGCGGCCTGCTGGACAACATCCCGCGCGTGCTGCCAAAAGGCGCACAAGCCGTGGTTGACGTAGCAAGCTGGAACCGCCCGGCCGTGTTCGACTGGCTGCAAGAGAAAGGCAACGTTGACGAGAACGAGATGCACCGCGTGCTGAACTGCGGCGTGGGCATGGTCATCTGCGTGGCTCAAGAGCACGTTGAAGCAGCCCTGAACGTTCTGCGCGAAGCGGGCGAGCAGCCTTGGGTCATCGGCCAGATCTCCACCGCCGCCGAAGGCGCGGCTCAGGTTGAACTAAAGAACCTCAAGGCTCACTGATGCCTAAGACCTGTGATGTCGTGGTGCTGTTGTCCGGCACCGGCAGTAACTTGCAGGCCCTGATCGACAGCACGCGGACCGGCGACAGCCCGGTCCGCATCGCTGCGGTGATTTCCAACCGCGCCGACGCCTACGGCCTGCAACGCGCCAGGGACGCGGGTATCGACACCCGCACCCTGGATCACAAGGCTTTCGAAGGTCGCGAGGCCTTCGATGCCGCACTGATCGAACTGATCGACGCCTTCAATCCCGAACTCGTGGTACTGGCCGGATTCATGCGCATTCTCAGCGCGGGTTTCGTACGCCACTATCAGGGTCGCCTGCTCAATATCCATCCCTCGCTGCTACCCAAATACAAAGGGTTACACACTCATCAGCGCGCGCTGGAGGCTGGCGACGCCGAGCATGGCTGCTCCGTGCACTTCGTCACCGAGGAACTCGATGGCGGACCACTGGTCGTACAGGCTGTAATACCGGTAGAGTTACAGGATTCGCCGCAGAGTCTGGCGCAGCGGGTCCATGTTCAGGAACACCTGATCTACCCGATGGCCGTACGCTGGTTTGCCGAAGGCCGTCTAGCCCTCGGCGAGCAAGGTGCTTTACTGGATGGACAGTTACTCGCGGCCAGCGGCCACTTGATTCGAAACTAGGAGATTTTATGCGTCGCGCCCTGCTCTTCGCTTGCGCTCTGCTCGCCTTGCCCTTCGCCCAGGCGGCAGACCTTCAACCCTTCTCCGCCAGCTACACCGCCGACTGGAAACAGCTGCCCATGAGCGGCACTGCCGAACGCAGCCTGGAAAAAACCAGCGACGGCAAATGGAAACTGAGTTTCAAGGCGTCGATGATGATCGCCAGCCTGACCGAAGAAAGCACCCTGACCCTGGACAAGGACACCCTGCTGCCGCAGTCGTACCACTTCGAACGTGGTGGTCTGGGCAAGGCGAAAAAGGCTGATCTGGACTTCGACTGGAACGCCAAGATGGTCACCGGCACCGATCGTGGCGATCCGGTCAAGGTTCCACTGAACCGCGGCATGGTCGACAAGTCGACCTATCAACTGGCACTGCAGCACGACGTGGCCGCCGGCAAAAAGACCATGAGCTATCAGGTGGTCGATGGCGGTGAAGTCGACACCTATGATTTCCGCGTGCTCGGCACGGAAAAAGTCGACACCAAGGCCGGTCAGATCGAAGCGATCAAGGTTGAGCGCGTGCGCGACCCGACACAAAGCAAACGCATCACCGTGATGTGGTTCGCCAAGGACTGGGATTACCTGCTGGTCCGCCTGCAACAGGTCGAAACCGACGGCAAGGAGTACAACATCATGCTCCTGGACGGCACGGTCAACGGCAAGGCTGTCAAAGGCAGCTGATCCGGACCGATATGTAGGAGCGAGCTTGCTCGCGATGGACTCAAGAGCGCTGTGTTTAGTCAGTAAACACGCGCCATCGTTAACGACCATCGCGAGCAAGCTCGCTCCTACAGAATCCTTGACTGAACAGTATTACGCTCGCCTGTCATTCAGACCGAAAACCGCGCCACCAGCGTATTCAGGTCTACCGCCAACCGCGACAATTCCTGACTCGCCGCGCTGGTCTGGTTCGCTCCGGCCGAGCTCTGTTGCGCCAGGTCACGGATATTCATCAAGTTGCGGTCCACCTCCCGCGCCACCGCCGCCTGTTCCTCCGAGGCACTGGCGATCACGATATTGCGCTCATTGATCACGGTGAATGCCGAGGCGATATCTTCCAGGGCCACGCCCGCCGCTTTCGCTGCCTCCAGCGTCGAGCGCGCCCGGGTGTTGCTCTGCTGCATGGAGCTGACAGCCAGATCGGTGCCCTGCTGGATACCGGTAATCATCTGCTCGATTTCCCGGGTCGATTGCTGGGTGCGATGCGCCAGGGCCCGCACCTCATCGGCCACTACCGCAAACCCGCGCCCGGCCTCCCCGGCCCGCGCGGCTTCGATTGCCGCGTTCAGCGCCAACAGATTGGTCTGCTCCGCAATCGCGCGAATCACGTCCAGCACCGTAGTGATGCCATACACCTTCTGCGCCAGGTCTTCGACCTGAGTGACGTTGGTGGTGACATCTTCAGCCAGCGACTCGATCGACAGTACTGTCTGATGCACTTGTTCGCGACCATGCTGGGCAATGCGGTCGGACTCGCGCGAGGCCTGCGACGTTGCGGCGGCATTGCTCGCCACTTCTTCCACGGCCGCGGTCATCTGGTTGACCGCCGTGGCCGCCTGTTCGATCTCCAGGCTCTGCTGATGCAGGCCACGGGTGGCGTCTTCCGTGACGCTACTGAGCTCCTCCGAAGCCGAGGCCAATTGACTGGATGAATCGGATATACGCTGGATGGTTTCACGCAAACTCTGTTGCATGCTCTTGAGCGCGTGCAGCAGCCGCGCGGGCTCATCCTTGCCGGTAATGCTGATAGCTGCAGTGAGGTCGCCGCCGGCGACCACCTCGGCCACTTTCAACGACTGTGACAGCGGCAACACGATACTGCGTGTCAACAGCAGTGCCAGGCCAATGGTGATCAGCGCGGTCACACCGATCATTACCCCGACCCAGACCCGCGACTGGTTGAACACCAGGCGTCCCGCTGCAGTCGCCAGATTGGCGTTGTGCTTGTTGAGTTCGACCAACTCCCTGAGGGTGACCGTGATCTCATCGGCCAGCGGGTTCATCTCGCCATTGAGAATGGCCGCGGCCTCTTCCACCCGTCCCTGGGTAGCCTGGGCCATCACCTGACTCTGGAACTGCAGATATTTACCCTCGGCAGCCTTGAAGCGATCGAACAACACGCGATCTTCAGGCAGCACGATCAACTTGTCATAACGTTGCTTGGCATCGTCGAGAACACTTTTGAGTTCGTTGATTTTGTTGACGTTCTGCGCCTGTGCCTGTGGCTCGCGATTGATCAGCAGACGCATGGTCAGCGCCCGCAGTCGCAACATGTCCTGACTCATATCACCGACCGCCATCACACTGGGCAGCCAGTTGTCATCGACCTGATCGGACTGCGCCCGCATATTCGACATTTGCAGCAGAGCGAACACCCCCAAGCCAAACACCATCAACGCCAACAGGCCAAAACCGAGACTCGCGCGTGGCGCAATATTGAGACTTCTGATACTCATTCCCCTGGTTCCTTCCAAAAGCGCTGCATCAGGCAGCTGGTTCTTTAGACGGTATCGGACTGTTGAAAATTTGCGTAAGACGAAAAAGTGATATCAAAACACCATTACTGCTACGGTAACGATTCAGCGAAAAGACCCACCCGTACAAGAAAACCGGAACGCACATCCGGCACCATGCTCTATACCTTCAAGGTCTTTTTTGATCGAATAAATGTCCCGTTGCTTACGAGGTTTCCCATGACCGTTACTGTCAACACCGTCTGCGCCGAAGGTTTCCGTCACAGCGTGCAAATCGATGACCATGAACTCTTTGCCGATGTGCCGACCACCGCAGGCGGCGAAGGCTCGGCGCCCGAGCCACACGATTACTTCGACGCTGCACTCGGCGCGTGCAAGGCCCTGACCTTGAAGCTGTATGCGAAGAAAAAAGACATCCCGTTGACCGGTGTCGGCGTCGAGGTCAAACGCGACAACAGTGAAGAACAGAAAGGCAAGTACGCCCTGCACGTCAAGCTGACCCTCAAGGGCGTGCTCACCGACGCCCAACGCGAGGAACTGCACCGCGTGGCCGATCGCTGCCCGATCCACAAGCTGATGACCACGACTGAAGTCAGCATCGAAACGCACTTGTCCGAAGGCGCGTTCAGCCAATAGCGGCAAGGGCTGCGCAAGCGGGTTATGCTCGACCGCATCACCCGCTCAGTCTGGAATGCACCATGAACACTCCGCTCGTGATCCGCCCCCGCACCGAAGATGTCGAAGGCCAGCCGATTCTCCGCCCGCTGCCATCCGCCAAGTGCCGCAGCGTCGGACCATTCGTGTTTTTTGATCACATGCTGGAAACCCGTTATCCGCGGGGCAAAGGCATGAACATCCGCCAGCACCCGCACATCGGCCTGTCGACCCTCACCTACTTGTTCCAGGGGCAGATCCAGCACAAGGACAGCCTCGGTTCCGATCAGGTTGTCGATACCGGCGATGTCAGCTGGATGACGGCCGGCAGCGCCATCGCCCACGTCGAACGCACGCCTGAGGCCCTTAAAGAAAGCGGCTTCACGATGCACGGCTTGCAGATCTGGCTGGCTTCGCCCAAGGACAAAGAACAGGGCCCAGGGCATTACAGCCACCATCCGGCGTCCACATTGCCGGTCAGCGAAAACCTGGGGGTGAAGATTCGCATGATTGCCGGGTCAGGCTTTTGCCTGGAATCGCCGGTACCGGTGCTTTCTCCTACGCTGTACGCAGAATTGCACCTGCAAACGGCGACGTCCTTGCTGATTCCCACCGAACATGAAGAACGTGCGCTGTATGTGTTGAGCGGCGAGGTGCAACTGGAGGGCGAGCTGCTGGAGCCCTACACGCTAGTGGTGCTGCCGGCCGGGGAAGAGATGACGCTGTTCGCCGAGAGCGACTGTCATGCCGTGCTGTTTGGCGGAGCGCCACTGGACGGGCCACGGCGGATCAACTGGAATTTTGTCGCGAGCGATCCAGCTGCTATCGATGAAGCGCGCCGGCGCTGGGCGGCGGGGGATTGGCCGACGGTGCCGGGGGAAGTTGAGCGGATCGAACTGCCTTAAAATTTTCGGCGCCAGTTATACCGCCATCGCGGGCAAGCCCGCTCCCACAGGGGAACAGCATTCCAATGTGGGAGCGGGCTTGCTCGCGAAGAGGCCGGCACTCACACCGACCAAATCATGGTCAGCCCTTGAACACTTCATCCAGCAAGTTATGCATCGACGTGAATGCCCGTGCGGCAATCTTCGCGTCATACATCATCATGCCCGGCACCTTGGCGTGCGGGTCGGTGAACGAGTGGAACGCACCGCCGTAGCTCAGCAATTGCCAGTCCACACCGGCCGCGTTCATTTCATCTTCGAACGCTGGCAACTGCTCCTTCGGCACCAGTGGATCGGAGGCACCGTGCAACACCAGCACCTTGCCCTTGATGTTTTTCGCATCG
Source organism: Pseudomonas sp. WT-JTC (assembly GCF_056711565.1). Lineage (NCBI taxonomy): Bacteria > Pseudomonadati > Pseudomonadota > Gammaproteobacteria > Pseudomonadales > Pseudomonadaceae > Pseudomonas > Pseudomonas sp. WT-JTC. Next base: position 1,785,840 of record NZ_CM160042.1, on the reverse strand, counting down.
GCCGGATTCGGCGTGTCCAGCGTGCCGTGGAACGACACCGCGGCCTTCACCGGCGCGCCGGTACGGGCAAATTCCAGGGCGCAGCAACCACCGAAGCAGAAACCGTAGGTTGCCAGTTTCGACGTATCGACCGCCGCTTCGCCCTGCTTTTGCAATTGTTCGAACGCTGCCTGCATACGCTTGCGCAGCAATGCCCGGTCGTTCTTCAGCGGCATCATCGCCGCGCCCGCCTCATCGTTGTTCGTTGGACGAACCGACTGGCCGTAAAGGTCCGCAACCAGCACCACGTAGCCCTTGGCCGCCACCGATTTGGCGATCTCTTCGGCTCCGGCACCGACGCCCATCCAGTTCGGCGCCATCAACAATCCCGGACGCGGGCCTTTATGGTCGGCATCAAAGGCCAGGCGGCTTTCGTAAGCCTGGCCGTCAATCTGATAAGCAACGGAACGTACAGTGATTTGGCTCATGTCTGACTCCTGATTTTGAACACCAGAATGAAAAAACCCGCCGAAGCGGGTTTTTATACAACGTTGTTAAGCCGACAGCTCAACCAGCAACTTGTTCAGGCGACGCACATAGGCCGCCGGATCTTTCAAGCTGTCGCCAGCCGCCAGGGCTGCCTGATCGAAGAGGATGTGCGACAGGTCGCCGAAGCGCTCGTCGCTCTGCTCGTTGTCGAGCTTCTCGATCAGCGGGTGAGCCGGGTTGAACTCGAAGATCGGCTTCGAATCCGGCACCTTCTGGCCACTGGCTTCGAGGATCTGACGCATCTGCAGGCCCAGGTCCCGCTCGCCGATGGCGAGGATCGCCGGGGAGTCGGTCAGGCGGTGGGAAACCCGCACTTCGGCAACGGACTCGCCCAATGCAGTCTTCAGACGCTCGACCAGACCTTCCTTGGACTTGGCGACTTCTTCCGCGGCCTTTTTGTCCTCTTCCGAGTCCAGGTTGCCCAGGTCCAGGTCACCGCGCGCCACGTCGACGAAGCTCTTGCCGTCGAAGTCGCTGAGGTAGCTCATCAGCCACTCGTCGATGCGGTCGGTCAACAGCAGCACTTCGATGCCTTTCTTGCGGAAGACTTCCAGGTGCGGGCTGTTCTTGACCTGCGCGTAGGTTTCGCCGGTCAGGTAGTAGATCTTGTCCTGACCTTCCTTGGCGCGCGCCAGGTACTCGGCCAGGCCGACAACCTGTTCGCCATCGTCGCCAGTGGTCGATGCGAAACGCAGCAGACCGGCGATTTTTTCCTTGTTGGCAAAATCTTCTGCCGGGCCTTCTTTCATGACCTGACCGAAGTTTTTCCAGAAGCCCTTGTATTGCTCTGGCTCGTTCTTCGCCAGTTTTTCCAGCATGTCCAGGACGCGCTTGGTCAGCGCCGACTTCATGGAATCGATGATCGGGTCTTTCTGCAGGATTTCCCGCGACACGTTCAGCGACAGGTCGTTGGAATCGACCACGCCTTTGATGAAGCGCAGGTACAGCGGCAGGAAGGACTCGGCCTGATCCATGACGAACACGCGCTGCACGTACAGCTTCAGGCCTTTTGGCGCTTCACGCTGGTACAGGTCAAACGGCGCACGGCTCGGCACGTACAGCAGCGAGCTGTACTCCAGCTTGCCTTCGACCTTGTTGTGGCTCCAGCTCAGCGGGTTTTCGAAGTCGTGGGCGATGTGCTTGTAGAACTCCTGGTATTCCTCGTCCTTGATCTCGGTACGCGGACGGGTCCACAGGGCGCTGGCGCGGTTGACGGTTTCCCACTCGACGGCCGGTTTCTCTTCGCCTTCAGCGGCTGCCACTTCTTTCGGCAACTCGATCGGCAAGGCGATATGGTCGGAGTACTTCTTGATGATATTGCGCAGACGCCAGCCATCGGCGAACTCGTCTTCACCGGATTTCAGGTGCAGGACGATGCGGGTACCGCGCTCGGCCTTGTCGATGGTCGCGACTTCGAAATTGCCTTCGCCCCTGGACGACCAGTGCACGCCTTCGCTGGCGGCGCTGCCGGCACGACGGCTGAACACGTCGACTTTGTCGGCGACGATGAATGCGGAGTAGAAACCGACACCGAACTGGCCGATCAGGTGCGAATCTTTCTTCTGGTCGCCGGTCAGGTGCTTCATGAAATCGGCGGTGCCGGACTTGGCGATGGTGCCCAGGTGGGTGATCGCATCCTCGCGGCTCATGCCGATACCGTTGTCTTCGAGGGTGACGGTTTTAGCGTCCTTGTCGAAGCTCACGCGGATTTTCAGTTCGGCACCACCTTCCAGCAGCTCTGGCTTGGCCAGGGCTTCGAAACGTAATTTGTCGACAGCGTCAGAGGCGTTCGAGATCAATTCGCGAAGGAAAATTTCCTTGTTGGAATACAGCGAATGGATCATGAGATGCAGCAGTTGCTTCACCTCGGTCTGGAAGCCCAGGGTTTCCTTTTGAGTTTCCACACTCATGGTCATCAAACTCCAATCAGATGGCATAAGCCGCGACCTTGAGGGTCAGCGGCGGGTTGTTCTCAGAGTTTGGGGCTGAGTTCAGGATTTCAAGGGCTCCTCGAGTTTGAAATGTGCACGGGCCGTGGCAATGGGTTCGGCCTCGGTGCTTTGCCAGGCGGTAATCGCCACGTTGGCAACCCGGCGGCCCTGGCGGCAAACCTGGCATCGGGCCCAGGTATCGCGAAACTGCCCGGCACGCAGGTAATCCAGGGAGAAGTCGATGATCTTCGGTACCCCGGGCGTTCCGGTAAACACCAGCAAGTGCAGCGCAGCGGCCAATTCCATGAAACCGGCGATCACACCGCCGTGAATCGCCGGCAACAAAGGGTTACCAATGTTGTCCTTGTTCGCTGGCAGCTTGAACAGCAACTCATCTCCCACCCTTGAGCATTCGACGCCGATAAGCCGGGCATAAGGAATCAGATCCAGCAGCGAGGCGTAATCGCCCTGCTCGTGGGCCTTTTGCAATTGCTCCTTCAGAGACTCGCTCATTGCGCACCTCCGGCAACCGCGCCAGCAAAGCCCTTGGTACCTTTGATGCCCTTGCCCATGCGCATGAAAGTGCCTACCACATGGGCAATGGGTTGCCCGGGGTCATCCTGATAGGCGAAGCCACGGGCAAAAATCACGTCGGTGGTTACCCGATAGCACTGGGCAAAGCCGTAGACATTCTTATGCGGCTCGGCAGCGTGCATATAGTCGATGCGCAGGTCGAGGGTCGGGCAGACTTCGAACTCCGGGAGCACGCAGAGTGTCGCCATGCCACAGGCCGTGTCCATCAACGAAGTCAGCGCCCCGCCATGAATCACGCCGGTTTCGGGATTACCGACGATCTGCGGGCTGTACGGCAGCACAATCGTCAGCCCCTCGCTGCTGGCGCTGTGAACGCTTAGTCCAAGTACCTGACAATGTCGCAGCGCCGACAGAAAGCGCATCGCACGCTCAAAAACGGGGTTTTCAGCCATTTTATTAAAACTCTTGTTGATGTTCGTAGAGTGCGGTGGAGGTTCGGGTAAAAGTTCCGCACTAGAGCAAACTTATATATCTGAAAGAATTAAGGAACTTAACCCTGATGCGTGGGCTCTTAAGGCCAGTAGATGCTTTTCATCAGGAGAAACACCCCATGCGTAAGACTTTAGCTATTGCCTTGATGTTGACCGCTTCCCTCGGTCTCGCTGCCTGCGGCAAAAAAACCGAGGACAAAGCTCAAGATGCTAACCAAAATGCTGAGCAAGCCCAGCAAAAAATGAACGACGCGGCGAAAGAGGCTGCTCCGGCTGCTCCGACCGCTCCAGCCGCTCCAGCCGCTCCAGCCGCTCCGGCCGCTCCGGAAGCGCCTAAGAACTAATCCGGTTTTTAGCGTGACAAAAGAAAACCCGCCAAGTGCGGGTTTTCTTTTGTCTTCAAAAAAGCGGTTAGAGCAAAATCGTCCGAAAAGTCGGACTAATTATCAGCAACAGCGAACAGATTAATCCCACCAGCCAAACCATACTGCGTTGCCAGGCCAGGTCCTTCCAGTAACACACCAGGTAAATAACCCGCGAAACCACAAAGATGATCGCCAGACAGTCGATCAGCCATCCCGCCGTCTGCGTGGTATGCGCCATCAACACACCCACCGCGAATAACATGAACGCTTCGAAACTATTCTGATGCGCGGCTACTGCCCGGGCACCCAGGCCTGTGAGTTGCAACTGCTGTTGGCGCGGCAGGTGGTTATCGTAGCCGCCCTGCTCTTTCATGGCGCTGGTAACGGGGATTCGCGCCAGGTAGATCAACACGGCACTGATAAACACGCACCAGAATGGAATACTCATCAAGCAGCCTCTTTGATTACCTCCGGCAACGGCGCCTCTGTAGGGGTATAGACCATCACGTCGAGAACGTCGGAATGAAACTCGCGGCGGTACAACACAAACACGACGCCGGCACTCATCAACATGAATAACCATGGGCTGACAAACCAGGCCAGCATGGTCATGCCGAAGTAGTAGGAACGCAGCCCGAAGTTGAACTGGTTGGCAGCCATGGAGATGACGCGGGCCGCGCGGGAGGCAAACGCCTTGCGCTCTTGCTCCGACACATGGCGCTCGCCGGCCATCGGTGCCGACCCCACCAGTACCGCCGCAAAGTTGTATTGGCGCATGCACCAGCTGAACGTGAAGAACGCATAGACAAACACCAGCGCCAGGCACAGCAACTTGATTTCCGACATGCCCTGGGACGCCTGTTGCACCATCGGGATATCTGCCAGCAACGATACCGCCCGCTCCGAAGCCCCCAACACGGTGAGAATACCGGCCAGGATAATCAATGTACTGGAGGCGAAGAACGAAGCATTGCGCTCCAGATTGCCGATCACGCTGGCATCGGCGATGCGGTTGTCACGCAGCAGCATGCGGCGCATCCAGTCCTCACGATACAGGTGCAGCACACTGGCCAGGCATGCAGTGTCACGGCCTTTCCAGGTGGCATAACGGGTGTACCCGCCCCAGCAGGTAACGAACCAGATGGCGGCAAGAATGTGGATCAGGTTGGCTTGGATGAACGACATGCAGGTCCTTGTGATGTAAGGGCGAAATACCGAAAACCTGTGGGAGCGGGCTTGCTCGCGAAAGCGGAGTGTCAGTCGACATCCATGTTGAATGATAAACCGCATTCGCGAGCAAGCCCGCTCCCACAAAGTGCTTCGACGTTAGCTTAAGGAAAAAGACACTGCCTCACGCCCATAAAAAATGCCCCGTATCGATTGAGACGGGGCATTTCCGTTTCTGCTCGAAACCCGCTTGTGGCGGGCCGTGGAGCGACTTAAGCCAAGGCTTCTTCGCGCTTGCCCAGCAGACGATCAAAGACAACTGCGACGACCAGTGTCATCACCGATGGCACCAGCCAGGCCAGGCCCTGCTCGCTCAGCGGCAGGTGGGCCAATTGCGTCGGCATCCAGTCCGCCAGACCTGCACCCTTCAGGGCGTCGATCAGGCCGAAGAGGAACGATACCAGCATGACCGGACCGACAATGCGACCTTGTTCGTGCCAGAAGTCCTTGCAGAAGCTCAGGGCCACCAGGGCGATGCACGGCGGGTAGATCGCGGTCAGTACCGGGATCGAGAACGCAATCAGCTTGGTCAGGCCCAGGTTGGACACCAGCAGGGAGAATGCAGCCAGGATGATGACCAGCGTCTTGTAGGACAGTGGCAGCACTCGGCTGAAGTATTCGGCGCAGGCACAGGTCAGGCCGACCGCGGTCACCAGGCACGCCAGCGAAATCAACACAGCGAGGAAACCACTGCCCAGCGAACCGAAGGTGTGCTGCACGTAAGCATGCAGTACCGCCGCACCGTTGGTAGCGCCTGCGGCCACTTCATGGCTGCCCGAACCGAGACGGAACAGGCTGACATACACCAGCGCCAGGCCCACACCGGCAATCAGACCGGCGATGATCGCATAGCGGGTGATCAGTGCTGGCGACTCAACGCCACGGGAACGGATGGCGTTGACGATGACGATGCCGAACACCAGGGCGCCCAGGGTATCCATGGTCAGGTAACCATTGATGAAGCCCTGGGAAAACGGCGCCGCCACATATTCAGGGGTTGCCTGGCCAATGTCACCGGCCGGCAGGGCGAATGCGGCAATGCCCAGCACCGCCAGGGCGATGATCTTCAGCGGAGCGAGGAAGCGCCCTACGGTATCCAGCAGACGGCCCGGATACAGCGAGATGAAGAACACCAGCAGGAAGTACACCGAGCTGTACAGGAACAATGCCAGCGGGCTCTCGCCGGTCAGCGGCGCCAGACCCACTTCGAACGATACCGTCGCGGTACGTGGCGTTGCGAACAGCGGGCCCACGGCCAGGTAGCACGCCGCCGCCAACAGGCCGCCGGCGATTTTACCGATCGGGCTGCTCAACGCATCCATTGCACCACCGACCTTGGCCAGGGCCACAACGGTGATCACCGGCAGACCGACCGCGGTGACCAGGAAACCCAGCGCCGCCATCCAGACATTAGGTCCGGACTGCAAACCGACGATAGGGGGGAAGATGATATTGCCGGCCCCGACGAACAGGGCAAACGTCATAAAACCAAGTGCCAGGATGTCCTGGCCTTTCAACACTTTCATTAAGGAAATACCACACTACTGAATCGGAATTTAGAGAGGGATTTCCCTATGGGTGAGGGAAATGCTGTCAGTCCGTATAAGACCGACCCTTTTAGCGCGTTGCCGCCTTGTGGGCCGCGGACGCAAAAATGGCGCGTAGATTAACGAATTTGGCCGATAAACGCACTGTTAGAGGGCGAACTATCCGATCTACGACATTTGCGTGTCGCATTTTCGCATGTAAATGGTTGGCGCCTGTAAGTCCGTCTTCGCGAGCAAGCCCGCTCCCACAGTTGACCGGGTCGTTCGCAAAAATTGCATACGGCACAACTCCCTGTGGGAGCGGGCTTGCCCGCGAAGGGGCCGGTCCTGACACCGCATGACCTCGAAAACGACAAAGGCCACCCGAAGGTGGCCTTTGTTTGGTGAAGCGTCAGCCAAGCACGAGGCTTACTTGACAGCCCAACCAGTCAGCTCGGCCAGGGCCTTGCCGATGTCTGCCAGCGAACGCACGGTTTTAACACCTGCGTCTTGCAGAGCAGCGAATTTCTCGTCTGCAGTGCCTTTGCCGCCAGAGATGATTGCGCCAGCATGGCCCATGCGCTTGCCCGGAGGAGCAGTCACACCAGCGATGTAGGAAACAACCGGCTTGGTCACGTGTGCCTTGATGTAGGCAGCCGCTTCTTCTTCAGCCGAACCGCCGATCTCGCCGATCATCACGATCGCTTCGGTCTTCGGGTCTTCCTGGAACAGCTTCAGGATGTCGATGAAGTTCGAACCCGGGATCGGGTCACCACCGATGCCGACGCAAGTCGACTGACCGAAACCGGCGTCAGTAGTCTGCTTCACAGCTTCGTAGGTCAGGGTGCCGGAACGGGAAACGATACCGACCTTGCCTGGCAAGTGAATGTGACCTGGCATGATGCCGATCTTGCATTCGCCTGGAGTGATTACGCCTGGGCAGTTAGGGCCGATCAGGGTAACACCCAGCTCGTCGCACTTAACTTTAGCGTCCAGCATGTCCAGGGTAGGAATGCCTTCGGTGATGCACACGATCAGCTTGATGCCGCCGAAGGCAGCTTCCAGGATCGAGTCTTTGCAGAAAGGAGCCGGAACGTAGATCACGCTGGCGGTGGCGCCAGTGGCAGCTACGGCGTCTTTCACGGTGTTGAACACTGGCAGGCCCAGGTGCTCGGTGCCGCCTTTGCCTGGAGTTACACCACCAACCATCTTGGTGCCGTACTCGATGGCTTGCTGGGTGTGGAAACTACCTTGCGAACCGGTAATACCCTGGCAGATAACTTTGGTGTCTTTATTGATCAGGACGCTCATTATTTGCCCTCCGCAGCTTTGACAACTTGTTGAGCAGCGTCGGTCAGGCTGGTAGCAGCGATGATGTTCAAACCGCTTTCTGCCAGTACTTTAGCGCCCAGCTCAGCGTTGTTGCCTTCAAGGCGAACAACAACCGGGATTTTCACGCCGACTTCTTTCACTGCACCGATGATGCCTTCGGCAATCATGTCGCAACGAACGATGCCGCCGAAGATGTTGACCAGTACTGCAGCGACGTTAGTGTCGGACAGGATGATCTTGAACGCTTCGGTAACGCGTTCTTTGGTAGCGCCGCCGCCCACGTCGAGGAAGTTGGCTGGCTTGCCGCCATGCAGGTTGACGATGTCCATGGTACCCATGGCCAGGCCAGCACCGTTGACCATGCAACCGATGTTGCCTTCCAGCGCTACGTAGTTCAGTTCGAACTTGGCAGCGTGCGCTTCGCGCGGATCGTCTTGCGACGGATCGTGGAAAGTCTTCAGCTTAGGCTGACGGTACATGGCGTTGGCGTCGATGTTGATCTTGGCGTCCAGGCAGTGCAGATCGCCGTCAGCCTTGATCACCAGCGGGTTCACTTCCAGCAGGGCCAGATCGTGATCCTGGAACAGTTTGGCCAGACCTACGAAGATCTTGGCGAACTGGGCAACTTGCTTGCCTTCCAGACCCAGCTGGAATGCCAGCTCGCGACCCTGGAATGGCTGAGCGCCAACCAGTGGGTCGATAGTGGCTTTCAGAATTTTTTCTGGAGTGTCGTGAGCGATTTTCTCGATGTCCACGCCACCTTCGGTGGAAGCCATGAACACGATACGACGGCTCGAACGGTCAACGACAGCGCCCAGGTACAGCTCTTTAGCGATATCAGTGCACGATTCAACCAGGATCTTGGTGACTGGCTGACCGTTGGCGTCAGTCTGGTAAGTCACCAGACGCTTGCCCAGCCACTGCTGTGCGAAGGCTTTGGCGTCTTCTTTGTTGCGAACCAGCTTGACGCCGCCCGCTTTACCGCGACCACCGGCGTGGACCTGGGCTTTGACAACCCACTCGCTGCCGCCGATTTTGTCGCAAGCTTCTGCTGCTGCTTCCGGGGTGTCTACCGCGTAACCGGTGGAAACTGGCAGGCCGTATTCAGCGAACAGCTGCTTACCCTGATACTCGTGAAGATTCATGCTTATTACCGTCTTCGTTAGGTACTGCGCATTCGGTGCTGCACTCATTCAAGTGCCGCACCACCTGTGACTGCTGCTTGCATAGCCTTTCCGGATACCCGGTGCAGCTATGCAAGACTGCGTCCAGCGGATATTCCGCGGTGAGTCTTGCATGCAAGGCTCACGACGGGCCATTCCGCCGTGGTTTCTTATTGTCTTAACGCTTCTTGCGGTTGGCGATGTGGATGGCGCCGCCATTCACTGCCAAAGCAGCTTCGTGCAAGGCTTCAGACAGGGTCGGATGGGAGAAAACCATCATGCCCAGGTCTTCAGCGCTGGTGCCGAACTCCATACCGATCGCGCCCTGCTGAACCAGTTCTGCAGCGCTTGGGCCAATCACGTGGACGCCCAGAACGCGGTCTGTCTTGGCATCTGCGATGACCTTGACGAAACCACCGGTGTCGTTGGCAGCCATGGCACGGCCAGAGGCTGCGAACGGGAAGGTGCCGACGTTAACTTCAACGCCTTCAGCTTTCAAGGCCTGCTCGGTTTTACCAACCCATGCGATTTCCGGGTGAGTATAAATAACCGAAGGAATAAGATCATAGTTCATCTGGGCCTTGTGGCCCTTGATGCGCTCGACGACCATGATGCCCTCTTCCGAGGCCTTGTGCGCCAGCATCATGCCGCGAACCACGTCGCCGATGGCGTAGACGCCCGGTACGGTGGTGGCGCAGTGATCGTCAACGTGCACGAAACCGCGCTCGTCCAGGGTCACGCCGCAGTCGGCAGCCAGCAGATCAGTGGTCACCGGACGGCGACCAACGGCTACGATCAGCTTGTCGAACGTGATGTTCTGTTCGCCGTTGGCATCGGTGTAGTTCACAACGACTTCGTCGCCGTTCACTTTGGAACCGGTTACGCGAGCGCCCAGCTTGATGTCCAGACCCTGCTTGGTCAGGGTTTTCAGCGCTTCCTTGGAAACAGCGGTGTCCGCTGCCATCAGGAAGGTGTCCAGGGCTTCCAGGACAGTCACTTCTGCACCCAGACGCGACCAGACCGAACCCAGTTCCAGACCGATCACGCCAGCGCCGATCACGCCCAGACGCTTGGGTACCGATTGGAATTCCAGGGCGCCGGTGGAGTCGACGATCACATTCTGGTCAACCGGAGCTGGCGGAATGTCGATCGGACGCGAACCTGGAGCCAGGATGACGTTTTCGGCTTCGATGACTTCAACCGAGCCGTCTGGCTTGGTGACTTCGACTTTCTTGCCGGCCAGCAGCTTGCCATGACCCTGGATGGAGGTCACACCGTTGGCTTTGAACAGGGTCGCAACGCCAGAGGTCAGGCCTTTGACGATGTTGGCTTTACGGCCGACCATCGCGGGCACGTCCATGGTCACGCCAGCGTGATTGATACCGTGGATCGCGAAACCGTCCTGGGCCTCGTGGAATTTCCACGAGCTGTCCAGCAGGGCCTTGGATGGAATGCAGCCGACGTTCAGGCAAGTACCGCCCAGAGCCAGTTTGCCTTCCTTGTCGGTGTACTTCTCGATGCAGGCAGTGGAGAGACCCAACTGCGCGGCCTTGATGGCAGCGACGTAACCGCCAGGGCCCGCACCAATCACTACTACGTCAAATTTCTGCGACATTCAAAAAATCCTCTTTAGCGAAAAGCTTCAAGCCGCGAGCGACAAGCCAGGCTGCGGGTTTTCCGACAGCCTGGGCTTGCAGCTCATGGCTGCTTCTATCAGATATCCAGCAACAGACGAGCCGGATCTTCCAGCAGGTTCTTGATGGTCACCAGGAAGGTCACAGCTTCTTTGCCATCGATCAGACGGTGATCGTAGGACAGTGCCAGGTACATCATCGGACGGATAACGACCTGACCGTTGATGGCCATAGGACGCTGGATGATGTTGTGCATGCCCAGGATGGCTGCTTGTGGCGGGTTGACGATCGGGGTCGACATCATCGAACCGAAAGTACCGCCGTTGGTGATGGTGAAAGTACCACCGGTCATTTCGTCCATCGACAGTTTGCCGTCGCGGGCTTTCTTGCCGAAGGTGGCGATGCCGCCTTCGATTTCAGCCAGGCTCATCAGTTCGGCGTTACGCAGGACCGGTACAACCAGGCCGCGATCGCTGGAAACTGCAACGCCGACGTCAGCGTAGCCGTGGTAAACGATGTCGCCGCCGTCGATCGAGGCGTTGACAGCCGGGAAGCGTTTCAGCGCTTCGGTGGCTGCTTTCACGAAGAACGACATGAAGCCCAGGCGTACGCCATTGTGGGACTTCTCGAACAGATCCTTGTACTTCGAACGCAGCGCCATGACTTCGGTCATGTCGACTTCGTTGAAAGTGGTCAGCATCGCCATGTTCGACTGAGCTTCAACCAGACGCTTGGCCACGGTGGCGCGAACGCGGGTCATCGGTACGCGCTTCTCGATGCGGTCGCCAGCGGCGAACACAGGAGCAGCGGCAGCCGGAGCGGCAGCCTTGGCAGGTGCTGCAGCAGGAGCGGCTTTCTTGGCTTCGACAGCGGCAACCACGTCTTCCTTGGTTACACGACCGTCTTTGCCGGTGCCTTTGACGGACGCCAGGTTGATGCCGTTTTCTTCGGCCAGCTTGCGAGCGGCTGGAGCTGCGATAGCGTCTTCGTCAGCGCCGGCAGCTGGAGCTGCGGCAGCAGCGGCCGGAGCAGCAGCGGCAGCCGGAGCGGCAGCAGCAGCGCCGCCTTCAACGATGGAGCCGAGGACTTCGTCGGACAGAACGGTGTCGCCTTCGTTCTTGACGATTGCGCCCAGCACGCCGTCAGCGGTAGCCAGCACTTCCAGCACGACTTTGTCGGTTTCGATGTCGACGATCAGTTCGTCGCGCTTGACCGCGTCGCCCGGTTGTTTGTGCCAGGTGGCAACGGTGCCATCGGCAACCGATTCCGGGAAAGTGGGGGCTTTGATCTCGATAGCCATTATCTGTGGTTCCTTAAATTCGGTTTCAGGTGCGCGAAGGCGTTAAACAGTAAAGGCGTCTTGCAGCAGTTGTTCCTGCTGCTCGGCGTGCATCGATGCGTAACCGCATGCAGGTGCAGCAGAAGCCTCACGGCCCGCGTACTCGAGTACGAGAGACTTGTTGAGGTTGGCGACGCTGCGACGCAAGTGGTGTTGGCTGCAGTACCAGGCACCCTGGTTCATCGGCTCTTCCTGGCACCAGACGGCATGCTTGGCGTTGGTGTAAGGAGCCAGGACTTCTTTCAAGTCGTCCTCAGGGAACGGGTACAGCTGCTCGATACGCACGATGGCGATGTCGTCACGGCCTTCGGCACGGCGTTTTTCCAGCAGGTCGTAGTAGACCTTGCCGCTACACAGAACAACGCGCTCGACCTTTTTCGGGTCCAGGGCATCGATTTCCGGAATAACGGTCTGGAACGAACCTTCGGCCAGATCTTCCAGCGTCGAGATGGCCAGCTTGTGGCGCAGCAGCGACTTCGGAGTCAGGACTACCAGTGGCTTGCGCAGCGGGCGAATCACCTGACGGCGCAGCAAGTGGTAGATCTGAGCCGGCGTCGTCGGCATGCACACCTGAATGTTGTGCTCGGCGCACAGCTGCAGGTAACGCTCCAGACGAGCCGAGGAGTGCTCCGGACCCTGACCTTCATAACCGTGCGGCAGCAGCATGGTCAGACCGCACAGACGGCCCCACTTGTGCTCGCCACTGGTGATGAACTGGTCGATAACTACCTGGGCGCCGTTGGCGAAGTCGCCGAACTGGGCTTCCCAGATAACCAGGGCATTCGGCGTGGTGGTCGAGTAACCGTACTCGAACGCCAATACCGCTTCTTCGGACAGGAACGAGTCGTACAGGTCAAAACGCGGCTGACCGTCGTACAGGTTCTGCAGCGGGATGTAGGTACCCGCGTCTTTCTGGTTGTGCAGGACAGCATGGCGGTGCGAGAACGTACCGCGGCCGATGTCCTGGCCAGTCATGCGGATCGGGTGACCTTCGAACGCCAGGGTCGCGTACGCCATGGTTTCGGCGTAACCCCAGTTGATCGGCAGGCCGCCGGCTTGCATCTTCTGGCGGTCTTCGTAGATCTTGGCAACCTGGCGCTGAACCACGAAGCCTTCCGGGATCTCCAGCAGCTTGGCGGACAGCTCCTGCAAGGTCTTGAGGTCGAAGCGAGTGTCGTGACGCGCGGTCCAGGCGTGGCCCAGATATGGACGCCAGTCCACGAACAACTCTTTGTTCGGCTCCTTGACCAGGCTTTTCACCACGTGCAGACCGTTGTCCAGCGCGTTGCGGTATTCGTCGACTTTCGCCTGAACACGCTCTGCGTCCAGCACACCGCCCTGGGTCAGACGATCGGCATACAGCTCACGGGTGGTGCGCTGCTTGGTGATCTGCTGATACATCAGAGGCTGGGTGCCGCTTGGCTCGTCGGCCTCGTTGTGGCCGCGACGACGGTAGCAGACCAGGTCGATCACCACGTCACGCTTGAATTGCATGCGGTAGTCGATGGCCAGCTGGGTCACGAACAATACGGCTTCCGGATCATCACCATTCACATGGAGGATCGGCGCCTGGATCATTTTCGCAACGTCGGTCGCGTACTCGGTGGAACGCGAGTCCAGCGGGTTGCTGATGGTGAAACCGACCTGGTTGTTGATCACGATGTGCACGGTACCGCCGGTCTTGAAACCGCGGGTCTGCGACATCTGGAAGGTTTCCATGACCACGCCCTGACCTGCGAATGCAGCGTCACCGTGGATGGAGATCGGCAGAACCTTCTCGCCGGTCGGGTCGTTACGACGATCCTGACGGGCGCGAACCGAACCCTCGACCACCGGGGATACGATTTCCAGGTGGGACGGGTTGAACGCCATGGCCAGGTGAACTTCACCGCCGGTGGTCATCACGTTGGACGAGAAGCCCTGGTGGTATTTCACGTCACCGGAACCCAGCTCGACCTTCTTCTTGCCTTCGAACTCGTCGAACAGCTCGCGCGGGTTCTTGCCGAAGGTGTTGACCAGCACGTTCAGACGGCCACGGTGGGCCATGCCGATGACGATTTCCTTGGTGCCGTAGGAACCGGAACGCTGGATCAGCTCGTCGAGCATCGGAATCAGGCTCTCGCCGCCTTCCAGACCGAAACGCTTGGTGCCCGGGTATTTGGTGCCCAGGTATTTTTCCAGGCCTTCGCCGGCGGTCACGCGCTCGAGCAGGTGGCTCTTGATGTCGGCGGAGTACGTCGGACGACCGCGCACGCTTTCCAGACGCTGCTGGAACCACTGGCGCTGCTCGGAATCGGTGATATGCGTGAATTCAGCGCCGATGGTGCGGCAATATGTCTGCTGCAACGCTTCGTGAATTTCGCGTAGGCTCGCTTCCTCTTTGCCGATGAACAGGTCGCCGGCACGGAAGGTCGTATCAAGATCGGCATTGGTCAAGCCGTAATGATTGATCGACAGGTCTGCAGGTGCAGGACGCTGCCACAGCCCCAGCGGGTCAAGCTGGGCTGCCTGGTGGCCACGCATACGGTAGGCCTGGATCAATCGCAGCACTTCAACTTGCTTCTTCTCGTGCTCACTGCTCACGCTGCCGGCGGAAACCGGTTGGGCGCGGCGCTGGTTCTTTGCCAGCAAGACGAAATGATCGCGAATTGTGGAGTGCGAAACATCGGTGGCAGAGTTGCCGTCGGCAGGCAACTTCTGGAAGTAGGTGCGCCACTCTTCTGGCACAGCGTTAGGGTCGTGCAGGTAGAGCTCGTAAAGCTCTTCCACATAGGCAGCGTTACTACCGGATAGGTAGGCACTGTTCCACATGCGCTGCATCACGCTTTCTTGCATGCTTGGTCACCCTCGGTTAGGGGAACACCATCGGTGTCGACACCGAGCAAACTTGCAGAAGTCCGAATGCAGCGACCAAAACAAGCCACTAGGATCACACTGATAGTCCGGGTACCAGCCCGGATGCCCCTGCTTGTCTCATTTCTTCAAAATAAGAGCCGCAGCCTTTTAAGCTGCTGCTCAGGTTAAAACTACGGCGCCGGTTGAAGCCTGCGCCGCAGCATCTACGGGTACAGCGGTTCTACGGGTACAGCAGCTGAATCACACGCCGCTCGAGAGCAACATGTTACGGATGTGACCGATGGCCTTAGTCGGGTTCAGGCCTTTCGGACATACGTTGACGCAGTTCATGATCCCGCGGCAGCGGAATACGCTGAACGGGTCATCCAGCGAAGCCAGACGCTCGGACGTCTTGGTGTCACGGCTGTCTGCCAGGAAGCGGTACGCTTGCAGCAGGGCAGCTGGGCCCAGGAATTTGTCCGGGTTCCACCAGAAGGACGGGCAGGAAGTCGAGCAGCAAGCGCACAGGATGCACTCGTACAGACCGTCCAGCTTTTCACGCTCTTCAGGGGACTGCAGACGCTCGATGGCCGGAGCCGGCGTGTCGTTCTGCAGGTATGGCTTAACCTTCTCGTATTGCTTGTAGAAGATGCTCATATCGACGACCAGGTCACGGATAACCGGCAAACCTGGCAGAGGACGAACGATCAACTTGTTACCTTTTACGACAGCAGACAGCGGCGTGATGCACGCCAGACCGTTTTTGCCGTTGATGTTCATGCCGTCGGAACCGCAAACACCTTCACGGCAAGAGCGACGATAGGAGAAACCTTCGTCCTGCTCTTTGATCAGGGCCAGCACATCCAGCACCATCAGGTCCTTACCACCGGTATCGACCTGGAATTCCTGCATGAACGGCGCTGCGTCCTGATCAGGGTTGTAGCGATAAACACTGACTTGCAACATGGCGGTCACCCTTAATAAGTCCGGACTTTAGGTTCGAAAGTCGGAACAGTCTTCGGCGAGAAGTTCACGGCACGCTTGGTGACGCGCTTGTCACCCGGGAAGTACAGGGTGTGGCACAGCCAGTTTTCGTCGTCACGGTCTTCGAAGTCTTCACGGGCGTGAGCACCACGGGACTCCTTGCGAACTTCAGCGGCGATAGCGGTAGCTTCGGCCACTTCCAGCAGGTTTTGCAGTTCCAGCGCTTCGATACGTGCAGTGTTGAACGCCTGCGACTTATCGTTGATCTTCACGTTGGCGATACGGGTACGCAGCTCAGCCAGCTGAGCGATACCTTTCTGCATGTATTCGCCGGTACGGAATACACCGAAGTAGTTCTGCATGCAGCTTTGCAGCTCGCGACGCAGGGTAGCGACGTCTTCGCCGTCGGTACGGTTGTTCAGTGCGTTCAGGCGCGACAGGGCCGCTTCGATATCGGCTTCGGTGGCGTCATCGTATTCGATGCCGTCGGTCAGAGCCTTCTCCAGGTGCAGGCCGGCAGCGCGGCCGAATACCACCAGGTCGAGCAACGAGTTGCCGCCCAGACGGTTGGCGCCGTGTACCGATACGCAAGCCACTTCACCTACCGCGAACAGACCAGGAATGATCTTGTCCACGCCTTCGGCGTCCTGGGTGATCGCCTGGCCATGAATGTTGGTGGCAACGCCGCCCATCATATAGTGGCAAGTCGGAACAACCGGAACCGGAGCGACAACCGGGTCAACGTGCGCGAAAGTCTTCGACAGTTCGCAGATGCCTGGCAGACGGCTGTGCAGCACTTCCTCGCCCAGGTGGTCGAGCTTGAGCATCACGTGGTCGCCGTTCGGACCGCAACCGTTACCGGCGATGATCTCTTTAACCATCGAACGGGCAACAACGTCACGACCAGCAAGGTCCTTGGCGTTCGGAGCATAACGCTCCATGAAACGCTCGCCGTGCTTGTTGATCAGGTATCCACCTTCACCACGGCAACCTTCTGTAACCAATACACCAGCGCCGGCGATGCCGGTCGGGTGGAACTGCCACATTTCAATGTCTTGTACCGGCACACCGGCACGCAGCGCCATGCCAACGCCGTCACCGGTGTTGATCAGGGCGTTGGTGGTCGAAGCGTAGATACGGCCTGCACCGCCGGTCGCCAGCACGGTGGCTTTCGCGCGGATGTAGGTGGTTTCACCGGTTTCGATGCAGATCGCGATCACACCGACGAACTCGCCTTCGCCGTTCTTCACCAGATCGACAGCGTAGTACTCGTTCAGGAACACGGTACCGGCTTTCAGGTTGCCCTGATAAAGGGTGTGCAGCAGCGCGTGACCGGTACGGTCGGAAGCGGCGCAAGTACGGGCAGCCTGCCCGCCTTTACCGTAATCCTTCGACTGACCGCCGAATGGACGCTGGTAGATACGACCTTGCTCGGTACGCGAGAAAGGCATGCCCATGTGGTCCAGCTCGTAAACGGCAGCCGGGCCTTCCTGACACATGTATTCGATAGCGTCCTGGTCACCGATGTAGTCGGAACCCTTGACGGTATCGTACATGTGCCAGCGCCAGTCATCGTTCGGGTCGGCAGACGCGATTGCGCAGGTGATGCCGCCTTGAGCGGACACAGTGTGCGAGCGGGTCGGGAAAACCTTGGTGATCACGGCAGTCTTGTGACCGCCCTGTGCCAGTTGCAGCGCTGCGCGCATGCCGGCACCGCCACCACCAATAATGATGGCGTCGAAAGAAATCGTTGGAATGTTAGCCATGACTCAGATACCCCAGAGAATCTGCACACCCCAGACGAAGTAAGCGAACATCGCAACGCCGCATACTGCCTGGAAAAGGAAACGCACAGCCGTCGCGGACTTGCCCAGCGCCATTGGCGTCAGGTAGTCGGTCGCGATGGTCCACATGCCGACCCAGGCGTGAGCGCCGAGGGCAACAAGGGCCAGGAGGCTGAAGATACGCATCCCGTTATGGGCGAACAGTTCATGCCACTGGGCGTACTCGAGGCCAGGATGGGCCACGATGTATCCGATCAGGAAGATGAAGTAAGCCGCGAGAACGACCGCAGAAACGCGCTGCGCCATCCAGTCATAGAGGCCCGAACGCGACAGGTTCGTGACGTTAGTTACCATATCCAAACTCCTGCCAGAACGATTACCACCACGGAAACGGCGATAACGATTTTCGAGCCCAGCTTGCCGCCTTCCAGCGTCTCACCGATGCCCATGTCCATGATCAAATGGCGCACACCGGCTACCAGGTGATACAGCAGAGCGGACAGGATGCCCCAAATCACTAGCTTGGCTAGCGGACTGGTCAGACACGCTTTCACCTGACCGAAGCCTTCCTCGGAGCTCAGCGACTTGTCCCATGCGTAAAGCATGATGGCAAGGCACACGAAGAGGATGACACCGGAAATACGGTGAAGAATGGACGTGTAAGCAGTGACTGGGAGTTTGATGGTCCTTAGGTCTAGGTTTACAGGTCGTTGGCTTTTCACGGCTTTTTTTTCACACTGAAGAGCCCCTAACAATCAGGGCAAAGTTGTTGGGGAGTGCACTGGTCAGGTAACCACCACCCAGGGATGCGACCCCCAATGAAAGCAAGCCCAAAAGCCCTTGGCGGTCGGTGGCCGAGTATAGACAGTTAGGCTACTAATGACAACGCAAACACCTAACCCAAACAGCGGATTGCGCAACTGACATAAAAGGCGTAAATGGCAGTCAATTTCGAGGAAAAAGTCCGGTTAAAGCCTTCTGGAGCAAGACTTTAGGCAAATTGACATTCGAATTTATCTCACTATAGTGGTGCGGGCCCTGCGTGGGGGGTCTGTCTGATGATTTCAAGCATAAATAGGAGGCCACATGGCTGACAAAAAAGCGCAGTTGATCATCGAGGGCGCAGCCCCCGTCGAGCTGCCCATTTTAACCGGCACCGTTGGTCCCGATGTTATCGATGTTCGGGGCCTGACGGCCACGGGCCGTTTCACCTTTGACCCAGGCTTCATGTCGACCGCCTCGTGCGAGTCGAAGATCACCTATATCGACGGCGACAACGGCATTCTGCTGCACCGCGGCTACCCGATCGAACAGCTGGCTGAAAAGTCGGACTACCTGGAAACCTGCTATCTGCTGCTCAACGGCGAACTGCCGACCGCAGAACAGAAGGCCCAGTTCGTCAGCACCGTGAAGAACCACACCATGGTTCACGAGCAGCTGAAGACCTTCTTCAACGGCTTCCGTCGCGACGCCCACCCGATGGCCGTCATGTGCGGCGTAGTCGGCGCCCTCTCGGCGTTCTACCACGACTCCCTGGACATCAATAACCCGCAGCATCGCGAAATTTCCGCGATCCGCCTGGTTGCCAAGATGCCGACCCTGGCCGCGATGGTTTACAAGTACTCCATGGGCCAACCCATGATGTACCCGCGCAACGACCTGTCGTACGCGGAAAACTTCCTGCACATGATGTTCAACACCCCGTGCGAGATCAAACCGATCAGCCCGGTGCTCGCCAAGGCCATGGACCGGATCTTCATCCTCCATGCCGACCACGAGCAGAACGCCTCGACGTCCACCGTGCGTCTGGCGGGCTCCTCGGGCGCCAACCCGTTCGCCTGTATCGCCGCCGGTATCGCTGCACTGTGGGGCCCTGCCCACGGCGGTGCAAACGAAGCCGTACTGACCATGCTCGATGAAATCGGCGATGTTTCCAACATCGACAAGTTCATCGCCAAGGCCAAGGACAAGAACGATCCGTTCAAACTGATGGGCTTCGGTCACCGCGTTTACAAAAACCGCGACCCGCGCGCCACCGTCATGAAGCAGACCTGCGACGAAGTGTTGAAGGAACTGGGCATCCAGAACGATCCGCAACTCGAACTGGCCATGCGCCTGGAAGAGATCGCCCTGACCGACCCGTACTTCATCGAGCGCTCGCTGTACCCGAACGTCGACTTCTACTCGGGGATCATCCTCAAGGCGATCGGCATTCCAACCAGCATGTTCACCGTGATCTTCGCCCTGGCGCGGACCGTCGGCTGGATCTCCCACTGGAAAGAAATGCTCTCCAGCCCGTACAAGATTGGCCGTCCGCGCCAGTTGTACACCGGCTACGAGTCGCGTGATATCACCAAGCTGGAAGACCGCAAGTAAGAGTTGTCTTGCTGTAGCGTGTTGAGTTGTACCGGGAACGGCCTCTTATATAGAGGCCGTTTTTGTTTTCCTTTTTTAATTGTGTACATATCCGTTTCTTTGGCCGCGGCCACTTACGGTTCCGCCCTTACGGCGGGTTACTTGGAAAAGCGGAGCGCCGCCCGGCCCCAAGTAACCAAGGGCTCTTGCCCCTGACGTTCGGTGCCTCGCCAAGGCTCGGCATTCCCTCGCTCCGGTCCTGCTCCGTGGGCCCGCCGCGATCGGCCATCCATGGCCGTACGCGGCTAACCCGGCATCCATGCCGGGTTGCCCACTGCGCAGAACCGGAACGAAGCCTCTCGAGGGGGCAAGAAGATCAAAAGCAAAAGCAAAAGCGAAGCGGCCTGCTGGCCGGCCTGATCTAACGTGACCGCCCCCCTGTAGGAGCGAGCTTGCTCGCGAAAAACGCCGGGACACCGCGGGGATTCAGACAGCCCTCGTCATCGTTGACGTCCATCGCGAGCAAGCTCGCTCCTACAGGGCCGAGCGTTAGCTCGCCTGCCGCTCTTGATCTTGATCCACCCGCCCCCTCGGCAGGCTGAGTGGAGGTGTTCATCCGGGGAATGGCGCGCAGCGCCGTGCGGCGCAGACGCACACATTGCAGGGAGGTGCAGCGAAGCAAACCGTAGAGCAATGCCCCCGGATGAATGCCGGAGCGAAGGAACCCCGAGCCCTGGCGAGGGGCCGGACGTTCGGGGCGAGCGCTTTTTTTGCTTACTTTTTTTAAGGCGCTTGTTAAAAAAAGTGAGTCGCCGTAAGGGCGAAACCCTAAGTCGCCGTTACCGCAGCAACGGATATACACACCAAAAAAATTCCGGTCGATTATCGCCCAACAAAAATGCCCCGATCTCTCGACCGGGGCATTGGATGTCAGTGCAACTTATATATAAAACATTGAAGCCTTAGTGCGAAACCGCCCCACTCGCCCCCAACCCGGTCTGCGAACGAACAAACTGCGGGAAGAACAACGCCCGCTCATTGTCAGCCGCAGTGGACTTGTCGGTAACCGAGAAGAACCAGATCCCGACAAAGGCAATCATCATCGAGAACAACGCCGGATACTCATACGGGAAGATGGCTTTCTCATGATGCAGGATCTGCACCCAGATGGTTGGGCCAAGGATCATCAGGCCTACCGCACTGATCAGCCCCATCCAGCCACCGATCATCGCACCGCGAGTGGTCAGCTTTTTCCAGTACATCGAAAGCAGCAGCACCGGGAAGTTGCAGCTCGCCGCGATGGAGAACGCCAGGCCCACCATGAACGCGATGTTCTGGCTTTCGAACAGAATGCCCAGAACAATGGCCAGCACACCCAGGGCAACGGTGGTGATCTTCGAAATACGAATCTCATCCTTCTCGTTGGCCTTGCCCTTCTTGATCACGCTGGCATACAGGTCGTGGGACACCGCCGAAGCACCGGCCAGGGTCAGGCCGGCAACGACCGCCAGAATGGTCGCGAACGCCACCGCCGAGATGAAGCCCAGGAAAATGCTGCCACCGACCGCATTGGCCAGGTGTACCGCCGCCATGTTGTTACCACCGAGCAACGCGCCGGCCGCGTCTTTGAAGGCCGGGTTGGTGCTGACCAGCAGGATCGCGCCGAAACCGATGATGAAGGTCAGGATGTAGAAGTAGCCAATGAAGCCGGTTGCGTACAGCACGCTCTTGCGAGCTTCCTTTGCGTCACTCACGGTGAAGAAGCGCATCAGGATATGCGGCAGACCCGCGGTACCGAACATCAGTGCCAGGCCGAGGGAGAACGCCGAAACCGGATCCTTCACCAGACCGCCCGGACTCATGATCGCCTCACCTTTAGGGTGAACCTTGATCGCCTCGGAAAACAGGATGTTGAAGTCGAAGTTGACGTGCTTCATCACCATCAGCGCCATGAAGGAAGCGCCGGACAACAGCAGGACAGCCTTGATGATTTGTACCCAGGTGGTCGCCAGCATGCCGCCGAACAACACGTAAAGGCACATCAGCACACCCACCAGGATCACCGCGACGTGATAGTCGAGGCCGAACAGCAACTGGATCAGCTTGCCGGCACCGACCATCTGGGCGATCAGGTAGAACGCCACCACCACCAGCGAACCGCAGGCGGACAGTGTGCGGATCTGGGTTTGCCCCAGGCGATAGGACGCCACGTCGGCAAAAGTGTACTTGCCCAGGTTGCGCAGGCGCTCGGCGATCAGGAACAGAATGATCGGCCAGCCCACCAGGAAGCCGATCGAATAGATCAGCCCGTCATAGCCGGAAGCGAACACCAACGCGGAAATCCCCAGGAACGAGGCGGCCGACATGTAGTCGCCGGCAATCGCCAGACCGTTCTGGAACCCGGTGATCTTGCCACCCGCCGCATAGTAGTCGGCAGCCGACTTGTTGCGCTTGGAGGCCCAGTAGGTAATGCACAGGGTGGCCCCCACGAACACAACGAACATCAGGATCGCAGCGACGTTGAGAGGTTGTTTATGCACTTCACCGGTCAGGGCGTCAGCCGCCCAGGCGCCCGGTGCAAAAGCCGCGATGCTCAATAGAGCCAGTAGACGCCGGATCATTGCTGAGCCTCCTTGAGAATCGCATTGTTCAGGTCGTCAAACTCGCCATTGGCACGTCGTACGTAGATGCCGGTCAGGACGAAGGCCGAAACAATCAGCCCGACGCCGATCGGTATGCCCCAGGTAATCGAAGACTCGGGACTGATTTTCGTCCCCAGCACTTGCGGCCCGTAAGCGATCAAAAGGATGAATGCGGAGTAAAGCCCTAGCATGACCGCCGAAAGAATCCAGGCGAATCGTTCCCTCTTGCTAACCAGCTCCTTGAAGCGCGGGCTGTTTTGAATCGAGAGGTAAATGCTGTCGTTCATTGTTTTTATCCTCGCAGCACAGATTTAGTTGGAACGGTATCCACTCTATGCGGCTGCGGGGCAGGTTCCAGACGACCTTAGTCTTAGAACCACATGGCGTTTTCGCCATTTATCAGCACGCCACAAATCAATGTGGGAGCGGGCTTGCTCGCGAAAGCCGCATGTCGGTCAACCTCTCAGTCAACTGACAGTCAGTATTCGCGAGCAAGCCCGCTCCCACAGGGAAAAGCAGCTTAGACGCTTGATCGAAGTTTATTTAGTCCAGTCAGCAACACGCTCTGGGTGTTTGGCAATCCAATCCTTCGCGGCGGCATCAGGCTTGGCACCGTCCTGAATCGCCAGCATGACCTGACCGATTTCGTCCTTGGATTCCCACTGGAAGTTCTTCAGGAACTTGGCCACTTCCGGTGCCTTGGCCTCCAGGCCTTTGCTGCCGATGCTGTTCACGGTTTCAGCCGCGCCGTACACGCCTTTCGGGTCTTCGAGGAAGCGCAGTTTCCACTTGGCGAACATCCAGTGCGGCACCCAACCGGTCACGGCGATGGATTCGTTTTTCTTCTCGGCACGGGTCAACTCGGCGATCATGCCGGCGCCGGAACTGGCTTTGTTTTGATACCCGGTCAAGTCATAGTCCTTGATGGCCTGATCGGTCTTGATCATCACACCTGAACCTGCGTCGATGCCGACGATGCGTTTCTTGAAGCTGTCGTCGGTTTTCAGGTCCTCGATGGACTTGGCCTTAACGTACTCCGGCACGATCAGGCCAATTTTCGCGTCCTTGAAGTTCGGGCCGTAATCGACGACCTGATCCTTGTTCTTCGCCCAGTATTCGCCGTGGGTCACCGGCAGCCAGGCCGACAGCATGGCGTCGAGTTTGCCGGTGGCCACGCCCTGCCACATGATCCCGGTAGCGACCGCTTGCAGCTTCACGTCGTAGCCGAGTTTCTGTCTGATCACTTCTGCCGCCACGTTGGTCGTGGCGACACTGTCCGACCAGCCGTCGACATAACCCAAAGTCACTTCCTTACCGGCGGCACTGGCCGCGGTAGCGCTGATCGCCAGCACCAAAGCGGCACCTGCGCCCAAGAGTCGTCGCATCTTCATCGTTACTTCCCCGAAAGTGCTGCGCTCGACGGATGCCGAGTCGCTTAAACGTATTGTTATGGTGCACAGCGCCCCCATCACGCCTACCGCAAACTCGTTGGAACATCAGCGGAGTACTGACGCCTTCGATAATCAACCTGACGCTCATCGCGACCTGCTCTGCCAGCGACCTCAATCCATCGAGAAACGACATCAGAAAGCCATTAACCTTTAACGCGACCTACGCACCGGAGGCTCCGCCCGAACTTTGCATGTCAAAATCATGCAGGCCACCAAGCACGCGGTAAATGCAGGTAACATGCGCCGCTTTGTTCCCACACGGCCTGACCATGTCCGCGACATCACGCTTTCCTTTTCCTGCTTATCTATTCGCCTGCCTGCTGGGGCTTTTTGCCCTCGGTGGTTTCTGGTACGGCATTGGCAAACCGGTGATCCTGCCGGATGTCGCCAGCGCGACGCACAAGCTGCAATGCGCCTCCTACACCCCGTTCGACAAAGACCAATCGCCGTTCGACGTGCCATTCAACTTGCGCCCCGAGCGCATGGATGCCGACCTCGCGCTGCTGTCCAAAAGCTTCGAATGCATCCGCACCTACTCCATGACCGGCCTCGAAGCCCTGCCGGATCTGGCGCGCAAGCATGGCTTGAAGCTGATGATCGGCGCCTGGGTCAACAGCAACCCGGTGGACACGGAAAAAGAAGTCGACCTGCTGATCGCCTCGGCCAACGCCAACGCGGATGTGGTGAGCGCGGTGATCGTCGGCAACGAAACCCTGTTGCGCAAGGAAGTCACCGGCGCGCAATTGGCGAAGCTGATCAACAAGGTCAAAAGCCACGTCAAACAGCCTGTCACCTATGCCGACGTCTGGGAGTTCTGGCTCAAGCACCCGGAAATCGCCCCCGCCGTGGACTTCCTGACCATCCATTTGCTGCCGTATTGGGAAGATGATCCATCGAACATCGACGCAGCCCTTCAACATGTGGCCGAAGTACGCCAGGTGTTCGGCAACAAGTTCGCGCCCAAGGATGTACTGATCGGCGAAACCGGCTGGCCAAGCGAAGGTCGCCAGCGTGAAACGGCCCTGCCGAGCCGGGTCAACGAAGCCAGGTTCATTCGTGGTTTTGTCGCCATGGCCGAGCAACAGGGCTGGCACTACAACCTGATCGAAGCCTTCGACCAGCCGTGGAAACGTGCCAGTGAAGGTGCGGTCGGGGGTTACTGGGGATTGTTCGATGCCGATCGCCAGGACAAGGGCGTGCTGGCCGGGCCAGTGACAAACGTACCGTACTGGTCGCAATGGCTGTCGGTTGGCGGATTGATCTTCATCGGCACGCTGCTGCTTGGCGGCCGGGTTCGCACGACGCGCTCGGCGCTGGTGCTGCCCCTGCTCGGCGCATTGGCGGGGTGCTCGATTGGCGCCTGGGGTGACCTGGCACGGGTTACCACGCGCTTTACCAGTGAGTGGTTGTGGGTCGCATTGCTGACTGCCCTGAATCTGCTCGCGCTGGCCCATGCCGCGCTGACTTTGAGCCCTCGCAGCGGTTGGCGCGGGCGGGCTTTCGACTTGCTCGAACGCCGTGCTGGCTGGCTGGTGGCAACGGCAGGTTTCGCGGCAGCCGTGATGATGCTGGAACTGGTGTTCGACCCGCGCTACCGCAGTTTCCCGAGCGTCGCGTTCATCGTGCCGGCGCTGGTTTATCTGTGCCGCCCGGTGAATGTGCCGCGCCGCGAGATCGCGTTGCTGACCTTTATCATCGGTGCCGGCATTGCGCCGCAGTTGTTCCGTGAAGGCTTGCAGAATCAGCAGGCCTGGGGCTGGGCGCTGGCGAGTGTGTTGATGGTGGCGGCGTTGTGGCGTTGCTTGCGGGTTCGCAAGGTTTGACTCTTTAGCGACTTGACCGGCCTCTTCGCGAGCAAGCCCGCTCCCACATGGCTCTTCGGCGAACATCTACTTTGTGTTCGACAACGATCAAATGTGGGAGCGGGCTTGCTCGCGAAGGCTGACGGTCAGGCGCCGCGAGACTCCCTGACCAACCGCAACCCCGCAATCACCACCGCAAACACCGCCAGCGTCGTGTTGTACAGGGCCAGTGCCGGAAACCCGAACACCAGCGCCAGCACCGCCAGCCACCAGCCTGCCCGCCCCGGCACGACAAAGCCGATGATCGCCGCGCCCAGCGCAGCCCAGCCCAGAACCCCGAAGTGGATCATCAGCCCCAGGCTGGAACGCACCTGGCACTCCCAGCGGCTTGCCTCATCCACGCAAATGCCGACCCATTGCGCATCCTCCATGAAGCCATAACGCGCGCCATAACTGGCGGCCAGCCATAGCGGCAGCAACACAAGCAGCAAAATCACGGGCAAACGGCGGGACATGTAACACTCCAAAAGGCGAAAAACGGCGGCCAGCTTAATCGCACGACAGCCTTGCGCAAGCATTAACAACTGTTAACTGGGCATTCAATCGCTGCAAAGTGTATCGTCCAGCTACTATTACGTCGAAATCAGGCCTGTTTGGTGCCGATGCGTGGCACTTTGGCGCAAATCCAGCGGTCATAGCCTGCGAAACTCATTCGGCACCTTCCTCTAAGGGATATAGTCATGCTCCGTTCCTTGCGCTTCGCCGCCCTGTTTGGCGGCCTTATATTGAGTGCGTCCGCACTGGCGGTCGACATTGACGCCGCCAGTTATGGCTACCCCCTGACCAATCCGTTCGAGGCGACCATCGCGACCACGCCGCCGGACCTGCGTCCGGAGCTGCCCCTGGACGGTGACATCGATCAGGCGGTGCGCAGCGTCACCTTGCGTCCGGAACGGGAATTCGATTTGCCGGATAATTTCTGGGCGGTCAAGAAACTCGACTACCGCATTGCCACGCAGGATCACGCCGCGCCGCTGATTTTCCTGATCGCCGGCACCGGTGCACGCTATGACAGCAGCCTGAACGAATACCTGAAGAAGCTCTATTACAAAGCCGGCTACCACGTGGTGCAGCTGTCATCGCCCACCAGCTATGACTTCATGAGTGCCGCATCGCGCTTCGCCACGCCGGGCATTTCCAAGGAAGACGCTGAAGACATGTACCGGGTGATGCAGGCCGTGCGGGCACAGAACCCGAAAGTGCCGGTCACCGATTACTACCTGACCGGGTACAGCCTGGGTGCACTGGATGCCGCTTTCGTTTCGCACCTGGATGAAACCCGCCGCAGCTTCAACTTCAAGAAAGTCCTGCTGCTCAACCCGCCGGTCAACCTCTATACCTCGATCACCAACCTCGACAAGCTGGTCCAGACCGAGGTCAAGGGCATCAACAACAGCACCACATTCTATGAGCTGGTGCTGAACAAACTGACCCGCTACTTCCAGCAAAAGGGCTACATCGACCTCAACGACGCTCTGGTCTACGACTTCCAGCAGTCCAAACAGCAGCTGAGCAACGAACAGATGGCCATGCTGATCGGCACTTCGTTCCGCTTTTCGGCGGCCGACATTGCCTTCACTTCGGACCTGATCAACCGCCGCGGCCTGATCACCCCACCCAAGTTCCCGATTACCGAGGGCACCAGCCTCACGCCATTCCTCAAGCGTGCATTGCAATGCGACTTCGACTGCTACATCACCGAACAGGTCATCCCGATGTGGCGCGCCCGTACCGACGGCGGCAGCCTGCTGCAATTGATTGACCAGGTAAGCCTGTATGCACTGAAGGACTATCTGCACGAAAGCCCGAAAATCGCCGTCATGCACAACGCCGATGACGTGATCCTCGGCCCTGGCGACCTGGGCTTCCTGCGCAGGACCTTCGGTGATCGCCTGACTGTTTACCCGCACGGTGGCCACTGCGGCAACATTAACTACCGCGTCAACAGCGACGCCATGCTGGAGTTCTTCCGTGGCTAAATATCTCCTGCTGTTCGCAGCGTTACTCTGTGCAGGCGTCGCCAATGCCGACAACAGCAAAGCCAACGCTCCCGTGGTCGTCGACAGTGACGGTTTCAAGGAACCGTTGAGCAAACTCAAGTTCAACCCGGGCCTGGATCAGCGCGAGTTCGAACGTTCGACGCTCAGCGCACTGGCTGTCTACGATCCACTGGAAGAGTGGAACCGGCGCGTGTATCACTTCAACTACCGCTTCGACCAATGGGTGTTCATGCCGGTGGTCAATGGTTACCGCTACGTCACCCCGAGTTTCCTGCGTACCGGTGTCAGCAACTTCTTCAACAACCTGGGCGACGTACCCAACTTGTTGAACAGCCTGCTGCAACTCAAGGGCCAGCGTTCACTGGAAACCACCGGGCGACTGCTGCTCAACACCACCATCGGCATCGCCGGCCTGTGGGACCCGGCCACCGCCATGGGCCTGCCGCGTCAAAGCGAAGACTTCGGCCAGACACTGGGCTTCTACGGCGTGCCGGGCGGCGCTTATTTCGTCCTGCCGATCCTCGGTCCGTCGAACCTGCGTGATACCAGTGGCCTGGTGGTGGATTACACGGCCGAGAGTGCGATCAACTTCCTCAACGTCGCCGAGGTCAGCTCCAACCATCCGGAAGTCTGGATCCTGCGCGGCATCGACAAGCGCCACCAGACCAGCTTCCGCTATGGCCAGATGAACTCGCCGTTCGAGTACGAGAAAGTGCGTTACGTATACACCGAAGCGCGCAAGTTGCAGATCGCCGAGTAACCCCCCAAAAAAAGCACTGTGGGAGCGGGCTTGCTCGCGAAGACGGAGTGTCAGTCGACATCAACATTGACTGACAGACCGCTTTCGCGAGCAAGTCGGATCGCCGCACCGCCGCTCCCACATTTGTTTGGTGTTGGCTTTAGCCTTTGAGCGTTTTCCAGATTTTGCCGGCAGCCATGACCCCAACCAGCACCACCGCACCCGCCACAATCCCCGCTACCCCATTGAGCAACGTCGGCACGATAAACCCGGCACCGCCTGCCCCTGTGCTGACACTTTCAATCCAGTGATGCACCACCGGCACGCCGTGGGTCAGGATGCCGCCGCCTACCAGGAACATCGCCGCAGTGCCAATCACCGACAGGCTTTTCATCATGTACGGCGCAGCGCGCAGAATGGCGTCACCGATGCTCCTGGCCATCTGACCAGGCTTGCGGGTCAGCCACAGCCCCAGGTCATCGAGTTTGACGATGCCCGCTACCAACCCGTAGACACCGACAGTCATGACGATGGCGATCCCCGAGAGCACGATGACTTGCTGGCTCAGCGCCGACTCGGCCACGACGCCGAGGGTGATGGCGATGATTTCGGCCGAGAGAATGAAGTCGGTACGGATCGCGCCCTTGATCTTGTCCTTTTCAAACGCCACCAGATCCACCGCCGGGTCTGCCACCGCCTCGACCAATTCGGCATGTTCAGCCTGATCTTCAGCCTTGCTGTGCAGGAACTTGTGGGCGAGTTTTTCAAACCCCTCGAAGCACAAATAAGCACCACCGAGCATCAACAGCGGCGTGACCAGCCACGGAATGAACGCACTGATGGCCAGCGCCGACGGCACCAGGATCAATTTATTGATGAACGAACCCTTGGCGACCGCCCAGACCACCGGGATTTCCCGCTCGGCCCGCACGCCGCTGACTTGCTGGGCGTTGAGTGCCAGGTCGTCACCGAGTACGCCAGCGGTTTTCTTGGCGGCCATTTTGGTCATCAATGACACGTCGTCCAGCACGGCCGCGATGTCGTCGATCAGCACCAGCAAACTGCTTCCTGCCATGAATCGGGTTTCCTTCTGCAATGAATGCGCAGCAGCATAGCGCGGCAGCGCGGGCTGCGGTGCATTCTTGAGCGCCGCGCGAGGCCGGTGATACCATGCGCAACCGCCAGAACAGGCAAGGAATCACCCGGGTTATGAGCACTATCCGCGAGCGCAACAAACAACTGATCCTGCGTGCCGCCAGTGAGGAGTTTGCCGACAAAGGCTTCGCTGCGACCAAAACCAGTGACATCGCAGCCAAGGCGGGATTGCCCAAGCCCAACGTCTACTACTACTTCAAATCCAAGGAAAACCTCTACCGCGAGGTTCTGGAAAGTATCATCGAGCCAATCCTGCAGGCTTCGACACCGTTCAATCCGGAGGGCGAACCCGGTGAAGTGCTCAGCGGCTACATTCGCTCGAAAATCCGCATCTCCCGCGACCTGCCTTTCGCCTCCAAGGTGTTCGCCAGCGAAATCATGCACGGTGCCCCCCACCTGAGCAGCGATCTGGTCGAACAGCTCAATGGCCAGGCCAAACACAACATCGAGTGCATCCAGACCTGGATCGACCGCGGACAAATCGCCCCCATCGACCCCAACCACCTGATGTTCAGCATCTGGGCCGCGACCCAGACCTACGCCGACTTCGACTGGCAGATCACCGCCATCACCGGCAAGGCCAGGCTGGATGAAGAGGATTACGAAGCGGCAGCGCAGACGATTATCCGGTTGGTGCTCAAGGGGTGTGAGCCCGAGCGGTAGACCGCGGCGCGCGCCTTCGCGAGCAAGCCCGCTCCCACAGGGGATTGGTGGGCGCTGAAGATCCGGTGTGGGAGCGGGCTTGCTCGCGAATGGCGACAACTCGGTTTTAGATCAAACCCAAATCGCATCCCACAACGGATCGTCGCCAAGCTTCTCGACCAGTCCTGCCCGCAATGGGTTAGCCACAACATATCGAGCCAGCTTCACAAGATCTTCTTCTTTTCTTAAGGCATGGTCATGGAAACCTTGCTGCCAGAGGCTACCTGTTCTGCCAGTAGCCGCATTGATTGCTCGGGCACTCAAGGATTTGGTTTGGCACATCAGCTGTCCCAATGAGCCTTTGTTCAACTGAATCAACCAATGAAAATGATCGGGCATGACTACCCAGGCCAAGGAATCGGCGAAGCCATCATTCTGTGCTTGCCTGAATTGATGGACCACCAAGCGACCCAAGGTGTAATCCCTGAAAACAGGCTCTCGCTTCAAGGTATTGGCAGTCAGTAGATAGATGCGGTTTGGCTCGGTGTACCGGCCGATGCGCAGGCGGTGTGAAGCTGACAGCTCAGGCATTCCCTTGCCCTCTCTCATGATGAAATCATCAGAAGGCTAGACCGGGGAATATGGGAGGGTGGGCCAGACTTTTAGCTGGATGTGTCTGAGAAATTGCCTTCGCGAGCAAGCCCGCTCCCACAGGGGATTGGTGGGCGCAGAAAATCCCGTGTGGGAGCGGGCTTGCTCGCGAAAGCGCTAGTTCAGCCAGTGAGATTTAAGCCGCCACCCCCGCATCCGCCACCAGCCCCAACGCCTCGATCGCATTGATCGCACACTGCTCGTCAACATCCGACAGATCCCCGCTGATCCCCACCGCTCCCAGCACATTCCCGTCCTGATCCCGAACCAGTACACCACCCGGTGCCGGCACGACGCTGCCCTGCCCCAGGCTGTTCAACGCGGCGATAAACGCCGGGCGTTGCTGGGCGTCCAGCGCCAGCAGGCGTGACCCTTTGCCCAGCGCAATGGCGCCCCAGGCTTTGCCGATGGCGACGTGCGGGCGCAACAGGCTGGCGCCGTCTTCGCGCTGCAGGGTGATCAGATGCCCCCCGGCATCCAGTACCGCAATGGTCAGGGGCGCTGCCGAGATGGCCCGCCCTGCACTGATGGCCTCGTTGACCAGGTTGACTGCGACTTTCAAGGTTAAAGCGCTCATGGTGCCGTCCTCATTTTGTTTTTCGGAAAGTCGTTGGGCTGCGCCGTTGTGCCGCAGCTCGATGCAACAAATAGAACACAATGAATTATTTTTTTGTATACAATAATTATCGAAAGGCGCCACATGCGACGAAAAGCCACAGTAGATTGGGCTTCCGACGAATGAAACGAGCGCTTGAGAAAATGGATTGACCTGCGCCGTCCGCCGTGAATACACTCTGCGCAAAGCCACTTGTATACAATTACAAAACGTAAAGAGGCACAAAACCATGAGCAAAATGAGAGCAATCGAAGCCGCCGTTCTGGTGATGCGCCGTGAAGGGGTCGATACCGCTTTTGGCATCCCGGGTGCCGCCATCAACCCGTTGTACTCCGCCCTGCAAAAGGTCGGCGGCATCGATCACGTACTCGCTCGCCACGTTGAAGGTGCCTCGCACATGGCCGAGGGCTACACCCGCACCAAGGCTGGCAACATCGGTGTGTGCATCGGCACTTCCGGCCCTGCCGGCACCGACATGGTCACCGGGCTCTACAGCGCCTCGGCCGACTCGATCCCGATCCTCTGCATTACCGGCCAGGCACCCCGCGCCCGTATGCACAAGGAAGACTTCCAGGCTGTCGACATCACCAGCATCGTCAAGCCGGTAACCAAGTGGGCAACCACCGTTCTGGAGCCGGGCCAGGTGCCTTACGCGTTCCAGAAAGCCTTCTACGAAATGCGCTCCGGCCGTCCAGGCCCGGTGCTGATCGACCTGCCGTTCGACGTGCAGATGGCTGAAATCGAATTCGACATCGACGCTTACCAGCCACTGCCGCTGGCCAAGCCGACCGCTAGCCGCGTTCAAGTCGAAAAGGCTCTGGCCTTGCTGGATCAGGCTGAACGCCCATTGCTGGTGGCCGGTGGCGGCATCATCAATGCCGACGCCAGCGATCTGTTGGTGGAGTTCGCCGAGCTGACCGGTATTCCGGTTATCCCGACCCTGATGGGCTGGGGCACCATCCCGGACGATCACCCGCTGATGGTGGGCATGGTTGGCTTGCAGACCTCGCACCGCTACGGCAACGCGACCATGCTGAAGTCGGACGTGGTGCTGGGCATCGGTAACCGTTGGGCCAACCGTCACACCGGTTCGGTCGACGTGTACACCGAAGGCCGCAAGTTCATTCACGTCGACATCGAAGGCACTCAGATCGGCCGCGTGTTCACCCCGGACCTGGGCATCGTGTCCGACGCCGCTGCCGCGCTGACCGTGTTCATCGAAGTCGCTCGCGAATGGCAAGCCGCCGGCAAACTGAAGAACCGCAGCGCCTGGCTGCAAGACTGCCAGCATCGTAAAGCCAGCCTGCAGCGCAAGACTCACTTCGACAACGTGCCGGTCAAGCCGCAACGCGTTTACGAAGAAATGAACCAGGTGTTCGGCAAAGACACCTGCTACGTCAGCACCATCGGTCTGTCGCAGATTGCCGGCGCGCAGTTCCTGCACGTCTACAAGCCGCGCCACTGGATCAACTGCGGTCAGGCAGGCCCGTTGGGCTGGACCATTCCGGCAGCGCTGGGCGTGGTCAAGGCTGATCCGAACCGTAAAGTCGTGGCCCTGTCGGGGGACTATGACTTCCAGTTCATGATCGAAGAACTGGCGGTCGGCGCTCAGTTCAAACTGCCTTACATCCACGTCGTGGTGAACAACTCGTACCTGGGCCTGATCCGTCAGGCACAACGCGGTTTCGACATGGACTACTGCGTGCAGCTGTCCTTCGACAACCTCAACGCCCCGGAGCTCAACGGTTACGGTGTCGACCACGTCGCGGTGGCCGAAGGCCTCGGCTGCAAGGCGCTGCGTGTGTTCGAACCGGCTCAGATCCAGCCTGCCCTGCGCAAGGCTCAGGAACTGATCGAAGAGTTCAAGGTTCCAGTGATCGTCGAGATCATTCTGGAGCGCGTGACCAACATTTCCATGGGTACCGAGATCAACGCCGTCAACGAATTCGAAGACCTGGCGCTGGTCGGCGACGACGCACCGACTGCGATTTCGTTGCTTGATTGATAGCTGACCGCTCCTACTGTGGGAGCGGGCTTGCTCGCGAAGAGGGACTGTCAGTCGACAACAATGCTGACTGAACCACCGCCTTCGCGAGCAAGCCCGCTCCCACAGGGGACCTCAAACACATACGGGAGACCACCATGCCGCGTTTCGCAGCCAACCTGTCCATGCTGTTCACCGAACAGGACTTTCTTGCCCGTTTCGAAGCGGCCGCCAAGGCCGGCTTCAGCGGTGTCGAATACCTGTTCCCGTACGACTTCAGCTCCGCCGAAATCAAGGCCCAGCTCGACGCCAATGGTCTGACCCAAGTGCTGTTCAATCTGCCGGCCGGTGACTGGGCCAAGGGCGAACGCGGTATCGCGTGCCTGCCGGATCGGGTTGAAGAGTTCCGTGCCGGTGTCGACCTGGCCATCGCTTACGCGAAAGTGCTGGGCAACACCCAGGTCAACTGCCTGGCCGGTATTCGTCCACAAGGCGTCGACGATGCCACTGTGGAGAAAACCTTCGTCGCCAACCTCAAGTACGCGGCCGACAAGCTGCAAGCGGCGGGTATCAAGCTGGTGATGGAAGCGATCAACACCCGTGACATTCCAGGCTTCTACCTGAACAACACGGCGCAAGCCCTGTCGATTCGCGAGCAGGTCGGCAGCGCCAACCTGTTCCTGCAATACGACATCTATCACATGCAAATCATGGAAGGCGATCTGGCCCGCACCCTGCAATCGCACCTGGGCGAGATCAACCATGTGCAGCTCGCGGACAACCCGGGGCGCAACGAACCAGGTACCGGTGAAATCAACTACCGCTTCCTGTTCGAACACCTGGACCGCATCGGTTATCAGGGCTGGGTCGGTTGCGAATACAAGCCGCTGACCACCACTGAAGCCGGTCTGGGCTGGCTCAAGACCCATAACGCAATCTAACGCAGCCCCCTGTAGGAGCGAGCATGCTCGCGATGTAGGCCCAGACAACGCGGGGCATCAGACGGCCCGCATTATCGTTAACGTCCATCGCGAGCATGCTCGCTCCTACAGATAAGCAGCAGCACAAAAACAAGAGGATTTTCTCATGGCTAAAATCGGATTTATCGGCACCGGCATCATGGGCCACCCAATGGCAGCGAACCTGCAGAAAGCCGGCCACAGCCTGTTCCTGTCGGCCCACCACGACCCTGCGCCTGCCGACCTGGTCGCCGCTGGCGCCGTTGCCCTGGCGAACCCGAAAGAAGTTGCCCAGGAAGCCGAGTTCATCATTGTCATGGTGCCGGATACCCCGCAGGTCGATGACGTGCTGTTCCGCGCCGACGGCGTTGCCGCTGGTGTTGGCAAAGGCAAAGTGGTGATCGACATGAGTTCGATCTCGCCGACCGCCACCAAGGCTTTCGCTGCAAAGATCAACGAAAAAGGCGCGCAATACCTCGACGCCCCGGTCTCCGGCGGTGAAGTCGGCGCCAAGGCTGCGACCCTGAGCATCATGGTCGGCGGCGATGCCGACGCCTTCGAACGCGCCCTGCCGCTGTTCCAGGCCATGGGCAAGAACATCACCCTGGTCGGCGCCAACGGCGACGGTCAAACCGCCAAGGTGGCCAACCAGATCATCGTGGCCCTGAACATCCAGGCCGTGGCTGAAGCCCTGTTGTTCGCTTCGAAGAACGGTGCCGATCCAGCCAAGGTGCGTGAAGCACTGATGGGCGGTTTCGCGTCCTCCAAGATCCTCGAAGTGCACGGCGAGCGCATGATCAAGGGCACTTTCGATCCAGGCTTCCGCATCAGCCTGCACCAGAAAGACCTGAACCTGGCCCTGCAAGGCGCCAAGGAGCTGAACATCAACCTGCCGAACACCGCCAACACCCAGCAAGTGTTCAGCACCTGCGCGGCCATCGGTGGCAGCAACTGGGACCACTCGGCGCTGATCAAGGGCCTGGAACACATGGCGAACTTCTCGATTCGCGACAAGAAGTAAGCCTGTCCCACCCTGCATCAAACCTGTGGGAGCGGGCTTGCTCGAGAAGAGGGAGTGTCAGTCGACATGGATACTGACTGAACCACCGCTTTCGCGAGCAAGCCCGCTCCCACAGGGTCCGCGACAAACCCAATAACAAGAATTCCGGGAGCCCGCCATGTCGGTCGATCCGCAACAATTGCTGCGCGAGCTGTTTGCCACAGCCATCGACGCGGCGCATCCGCAACAAGTCCTCGAAGCCCATTTGCCTGCCGACCGCAGCGGTCGCGTGATCGTCATTGGTGCTGGCAAAGCCGCAGCTGCCATGGCCCAGGTGGTCGAGCGCTGCTGGCAGGGTGAAGTGTCCGGCCTGGTGGTTACCCGTTACGGTCACGGCGCCCCTTGCGAAAAAATCGAAGTGGTCGAAGCCGCGCATCCGGTACCGGACGCTGCCGGCCTGGCCGTGGCCAAGCGTGTGCTGGAACTGGTCAGCAATCTCAGCGAGAACGACCGCGTGATCTTCCTGCTCTCCGGTGGCGGCTCTGCCCTGCTGGCACTGCCGGCCGAAGGCATCACCCTGGCCGACAAGCAGTCGATCAACAAAGCCCTGCTCAAGTCCGGCGCCACCATCGGCGAGATGAACTGCGTGCGCAAGCACCTCTCGGCGATCAAAGGCGGCCGCCTGGGCAAAGCCTGCTGGCCTGCCACGGTCTACACCTATGCGATTTCCGATGTACCGGGCGACCTCGCCACGGTCATCGCCTCCGGCCCTACCGTGGCCGACCCGAGCACGTCGGCCGAAGCGCTGGCAATCCTCAAACGCTACGCCATCGAGGTTCCGGCCTCGGTGCGCACCTGGCTGCAAAGCCCCGAATCGGAAACCGTCAAACCCGGTGATCCGAGCCTGGCGCGCAGTCATTTCCAGTTGATCGCCCGCCCACAGCAATCCCTTGAAGCGGCGGCGGTGAAATGCCGTCAGGCCGGATTCAGTCCGCTGATCCTCGGTGACCTCGAAGGCGAATCCCGCGAGGTGGCGAAAGTCCACGCCG
The DNA here is from genome assembly GCF_056711565.1 of Pseudomonas sp. WT-JTC. Lineage (NCBI taxonomy): Bacteria > Pseudomonadati > Pseudomonadota > Gammaproteobacteria > Pseudomonadales > Pseudomonadaceae > Pseudomonas > Pseudomonas sp. WT-JTC. The sequence goes on along the minus strand of NZ_CM160042.1, from coordinate 1,749,062 downwards.
GCATCGCGCGGCAGATTGTCCTGCACGGCCAGCCGCTGGCGGCGCCCTGCGTGATTCTCTCGGGCGGTGAAACCACCGTCACCGTGCGCGGCAATGGCCGTGGCGGGCGTAACGCCGAATTCCTGCTGAGCCTGACCGACAGCCTCAAGGGCCTGCCCGGCGTCTATGCGCTGGCCGGTGACACCGACGGCATCGACGGTTCGGAAGACAACGCCGGCGCGATCATGGCCCCGGACAGCTACGCCCGCGCCGCAGCAATGGGGTTGAGCGCCAGCGACGAGTTGGACAACAACAATGGCTACGGCTACTTCGAGGCACTCGACGCCCTGATCGTCACCGAGCCGACCCGTACCAACGTCAACGACTTCCGCGCCATCCTGATCCTTGAGAGCACTAAACATGACACCTGACAAAAAGGTCAAAATCCTCGCCACCCTGGGTCCGGCCATCGACGGTATCGACGACATCCGTGAGCTGGTGCTGGCCGGGGTCAACATCTTCCGTCTGAACTTCAGCCATGGCGATCACGCCGACCACGCCCAGCGTTTTCAGTGGATTCGTGAAGTCGAGCGCCAGCTGAATTATCCACTGGGCATTCTGATGGACCTGCAAGGCCCGAAACTGCGGGTCGGCAAGTTCGCCGATGGCAAGGTACAACTGGTACGCGGCCAGGCCTTGCGCCTGGACCTTGATGCCACGCCAGGCGATGAGCGCCGGGTCAACCTGCCACACCCGGAAATCATCGCCGCGCTGGAACCAGGCATGGACCTGCTGCTGGACGACGGCAAGTTGCGCCTGCGGGTAGTAACCAAGTACGCCGACGCCATCGACACCACCGTGCTCAATGGCGGCGAACTGTCGGACCGCAAAGGCGTGAACGTGCCGCAAGCAGTGCTCGACCTGAGCCCGCTGACCGCCAAGGACCGCCGCGACTTGACCTTCGGTCTGGAGCTGGGTGTGGACTGGGTGGCGCTGTCGTTCGTACAACGTCCCGATGACATCCGCGAAGCCCGTACCCTGATCGGCGACAAGGCCTTCCTGATGGCCAAGATCGAGAAGCCCTCGGCCGTCGAACAACTGCGCGAGATCGCCGAACTGAGCGATGCGATCATGGTCGCCCGCGGTGACCTGGGTGTGGAAGTGCCGGCCGAAAGCGTGCCGCAGATTCAGAAGAACATCATCAGCACCTGCCGCCAGCTCGGCAAACCGGTGGTGGTGGCGACCCAGATGCTGGAGTCGATGCGCTTCTCCCCGGCGCCCACCCGCGCCGAAGTCACCGATGTGGCCAACGCCGTGGCCGAAGGTGCGGACGCGGTGATGCTGTCGGCGGAAACCGCGTCCGGCGAATACCCGCTCGAAGCCGTGCAGATGATGAGCAAGATCATCCGCCAGGTGGAAAACGGTCCGGACTATCAGACTCAACTCGACGTCAGCCGGCCGAAAGCCGAGGCGACAGTTTCCGACGCGATCAGCTGCGCCATTCGCCGCATCAGTAACGTGTTGCCGGTGGCGGTGCTGGTGAACTATAGCGAGTCCGGCGCATCGAGCCTGCGCGCGGCGCGGGAGCGGCCGACGGTGCCGATCCTCAACCTGACACCGAACCTGCAAACCGCCCGTCGCCTGAGCGTGGCGTGGGGTGTGCACTCGGTGGTCAACGACCGCCTGCGTCAGGTCGATGAAGTCTGCTCGACGGCACTGGAGATTGCCCAGGCCCAGGGCATGGCGCAGCGTGGCGACACGTTATTGATCACCGCCGGTGTGCCCTTTGGGCAGCCGGGATCGACTAACTCTTTGCGCATTGAGACATTGATTTAGCGCCTGAACTGGCCTCTTCGCGAGCAAGCCCGCTCCCACATTGGTTTTGTGTCGTTCACAGAACCAATGTGGGAGCGGGCTTGCTCGCGAAGCAGGCGACACGATTCACCGGAAACACCACAGACTTCATCATGCCTGCCAACCATTTCAACACCCACTGCCCCGACTGGGCCGAAGCGTTGCTCAACGGCTTCAGCCAGATCTTTCTCCAGCGCAATCCGCTGTGCGGCCTGCTGTGCCTGCTGGCCATTCTGTTCACGGCGCCCGCCTTGCTCGGCGGCGCTTTGCTCGGCGGTGTCGCCGGGCTGCTCACCGCGCAACGTCGCAACTATGCCAAGGCTGATCGCCAGGCCGGGCTGTTCAGCTACAACGGCGTTCTGCTCGGTCTGTTGCTGAGCCTGTATTTCCCCTGGTCGGCGATGATGCCGCTGCTGATTCTGGCCGCCGGTGGCCTGAGCGCGATGATCACCCAGCAGTGGCTCAAACGCGTCCGGGTCAGCCAATACCTGCCGGCCTACACCGCGCCCTTCGTCGGACTCGGCTGGTTGCTGCTGTGCTTCGCCACGCCCTCGACAGAGCCGCATTTGATCGAAGTCAGCACCCTGAACATGCTCGCCGCGCCACTCAAAGGTCTTGGTCAGGTGATGTTCCTCGGTCATCCATTGGCCGGTGCGATGATTGCCGCCGGTTTGCTGATCGCCGATCGTCGCGCATTCGGCTGGGCGTTGCTGGCGTCTGTCGCTGGCATGGGCTGGAGCCTGCTGCACCACGACTTCTACAGTGCATTGCTCGGTCTCGGTGGCTATAACGCGGTACTCGCCGCCCTCGCCTTCAGCTCGCAGCGTCGCCACCCCTGGCTGCCCCTGGTTGGCATCGGCCTGGCGCTGGTGCTGACGCCGGTCTTTGCCGCCATCGGTTTGCCCACGCTGACCGCGCCGTTCATTCTTGCCTGCTGGCTGATTCGCAGCGTTGTGCAAATGCTCGGCAAAGCCACCGTCGAAAGCGCGCCTTGCGCTACCGGGGAGAATCAACCTAGGCTGCGTTGATTTGCGGCCAAGGCTATGTGCATGATCAGCAACGACACGTGGCGTAATCGCCTGTACGTGATTATTTTCCAGACCGATACCGTTGCCGGGCGACGCTTCGACACCGCCCTGCTGCTGATCATCTTCGCCAGCCTGGTGGTGGTGATTCTGGACAGCATCGATGACGTCCACCAGAACTACGCCAGCCTGCTGGCGTTCATCGAGTGGGGCTTCACGGTGATCTTCCTCGGCGAGTACATCCTGCGCCTGTACTGCTCGCCCAAGCCCCTGCGCTATGCCTTCAGTTTCTATGGCCTGGTGGACCTGCTGGCCATCGTGCCCGGCGTCCTCGCGCTGTACTACAGCGATGCCCAGTACCTGCTGATCATCCGGGTGATCCGGATGCTGCGGATCTTCCGCGTGCTCAAACTCGGTCCCTACCTCAAGCAAGCCCATTACCTGCTCGATGCCCTGCGCGGCAGCAAGCAGAAAATCCTCGTGTTCCTGCTCAGCGTCTGCACCCTGGTGACGGTGTTCGGCACCCTGATGTACGTGGTCGAAGGCCCGCAACATGGCTTCACCAGCATTCCCAAGGGCATTTACTGGGCGATCGTCACCCTTACCACCGTCGGCTACGGCGACATCGTGCCCAAGACTGCACTGGGCCAGGTCATCTCGTCGATGGTGATGATCACCGGTTACTCGATCATTGCCGTGCCCACCGGGATCTTCACCGCCGAACTGGCCACGGCCATGCGTGGCGGCCAGTTGCAGCACGACTGCCCGGTGTGTGCGAAAAACAGCCACGAACAGGAAGCGTCGTTCTGCTCCCGTTGCGGCAATGCGCTATTCAAGAAACGGGAATAAGCAAAGAGCTTTTTAATCTTTAAAGGACTATACGAGCCCGGTTATAGTCGCTGGCAAAATCGTATCGACCGCACCACTTGCAGGAGCGAGCTCTCTCGCGAAAAACGCCAGGACAACGCGGGCACTCAGACAGCCCGCGTCACCGTTAGCGTCCATCGCGAGCAGGCTCGCTCCTACAGTGTTGGTGCGGCGGCTCCTACACAAAGAACAAGGAATGCGCAGTGAAAAAACTCTTTGGCGCCTCACTTCTCGCCGCTGGCCTGGCCCTGGGCAACATCGCCCAGGCTGCACCGACCCTGCTCAACGTCTCCTATGACGTGATGCGAGATTTCTACAAGGACTACAACACTGCGTTCCAGAAACACTGGCAAGCCGAGCACAACGAAAACATCACCCTGCAAATGTCCTTCGGCGGCTCCAGCAAACAGGCGCGCTCGGTCATCGACGGTCTGCCGGCTGACGTGATCACCATGAACATGGCCACCGACATCAACGCCCTGGCCGACAACGGTAAACTGGTCCCGGACAACTGGGTCACACGCCTGCCGAACAACAGCGCGCCGTTCACCTCGGCCACCGTGTTCATCGTGCGCAAAGGCAACCCGAAAGCCCTGAAGGATTGGCCGGACCTGCTCAAGGACGGCGTTCAGGTTGTCGTGCCGAACCCGAAGACTTCCGGTAACGGTCGCTACACCTATCTCTCGGCCTGGGGCTACGTGCTGAAAAACGGCGGTGATGAGAACAAGGCGAAGGAATTCGTCGGCAAACTGTTCAAGCAAGCGCCAGTACTCGATACCGGTGGTCGTGCCGCCACCACCACCTTCATGACCAACCAGATTGGCGACGTGCTGGTGACCTTCGAGAACGAAGCGGAAATGATCGCCCGCGAGTTCGGCCGTGATCAGTTCGAAGTCATCTACCCAAGCGTTTCCGCCGAAGCCGAGCCACCGGTGTCGGTGGTCGACAAATCGGTCGACAAGAAAGGCACCCGCGCCGCCGCCGAGGAATACCTGAAGTACCTGTGGTCGCCTGAAGGCCAGGAAATCGCCGCCGCCAACTACCTGCGCCCGCGTGACCCGGCCGTGCTGGCCAAGTACACCGACCGTTTCCCGAAAGTGGACTTCCTGTCCGTCGAGAAGACCTTCGGTGACTGGCGCACTGTGCAGAAGACCCACTTCAATGACGGTGGGGTTTTCGACCAGATCTACAGCGGTCAGTGATGATCTGAACACTGCAACGCCTGTGGGAGCGGGCTTGCTCGCGAAGAGGCCATCACATTCAACATTGATGTCGACTGTTGCGCCGCCTTCGCGAGCAAGCCCGCTCCCACAGTTTTTTCACCTGTAATTTCAGCTCAGGTTGCCGCAGAAAATAGCCTGGTGACCATCGGCCGGGCTTTCACGCACCACCAGGGCATAGCCGCCGGCTCGAAGGGTCTCGACCGCGACCGGTGCGCTTTTCCAGAAATACTGGTGCGACGCCGCCGAATAGAACCGCGCATTCGGTCCGTCATTCATGTCATAGGCCGGTTTCGCCCCCAGGTTCGCGCAACTGCCCGGGTAGATGTAAGCCAGCAGACGGCCCGGTAACGCACTGCCCATAGGCTCGCCGCTGACCGCAAACCAGAACACGGTGTCATGCCCACTGGGCATCATGATCGGTCGGCCGATTTTCCCGGCATTGGCCGAGGTGCCATACAGGGGAACGTTGGTGACCTGGTTGTCAGGCACTGTCGAACATCCGCAGAGCCCGCCGACTGCTACGACAAACGCCAGCGAAGATACGATTTTCATCGTGATACTCCCGCTTGTAAGGACTCATTGAAGTGATCCCCCCTGTAGATTCTAGCTACCGGGGTTTTGCGGGTTTTTCTTCGAATGGTTGGTTGCCAAGTACCGGCTACATCGGCGGTGTCACGCCATCCTTGCCCGCCGAGATGGATTGAGCGGTGAGCGTGCCGTCAGCGCTCTGCGTCACAAAGGTCACGATCTTCACGCCCACCTTCAACAGGCTGCGATCGGCCGGCATCAGGTTGACGATGGGTACGTCTTCGGGCACCAGGATCTTCTGTTGGCCGCCCTTGTAGTTGACGGTTAGCACCCGGCCATTGCTCACCACCAGGTCGCCGACGCTGCCGTTGGTCATGCTGCTGCCCTTGACCAGGTCAAACGGCCGATGACCGTCGCCACTGCCGGCCAGTTCCGGCGGGAAAACGTGGACCTCCAGGGCCTTGAGGGTGCCATCCTCCTGAGGAATAGCGGCTGAGCCAATGTAGCTGCCGGGCTTGATGTCTTCGATGTTGGCCAGGGTCACGGCGCGGACCTTGGTGTCCTTGGTCAGATTGATCACCACGTTGTCGCCGCTGTTGGCATGGACTTTCAGAGCGTCCGGGCTGACGCCGGTGATCTCGCCACGCACACCGATGCGCGTGCCGGGTGCGTCTTCGGCCAGAACCAGGCCAGCGCTGAAGACGCTGGTCAAGGTGACGAATGAAACACAGCGAATCAGCTGACGGAACATCGCATTCATGGAGCGACCCTCTGGCTACAAGACGTGGAGAGAGAACATAAGCACGCTATCGAACAAGAAGTAAGTGAATGTATCATTCACCTCCAGTGTTCTGACGCAAGGCACTTCGGCGCACGACACACGCGTCCGCCAGTCATTCCGCAATGGAATGATTACTATCACTCCAATCCCGCTTCCGCCGTTTCAGTCAGCCCGTTAGCCTGCGCGCAATCCTTTCCGTACAGCGAGACCCGTTATGAACCCAGCGACCCAGGTGCCCCACGGCACCGCGACAATGACCCGAGGCATGGTGCTGTTGTTCGCCTTCTGCTGTGGCGCCATTGTCGCCAACATCTACTACGCCCAGCCGATCATCGGCCTGATCGCCCCGGACATCGGCCTGACCAATGCCATGGCCAGCCTGATCGTTTCCCTGACTCAGATCGGCTATGCGCTGGGCCTGTTTTTCCTGGTGCCGCTGGGGGACCTGCTGGAGAACCGCCGGTTGATGATCACCACCACGCTGGTGGCGATTGTCAGCCTGCTGGGCGCGGCGTTCACCGATCAGCCGAACGTGTTCTTGCTGATTTCGCTGTTGGTGGGGTTCAGTTCGGTCTCAGTGCAAATCCTGATTCCGCTGGCTGCGCACCTGGCGCCGGAAGAAACACGTGGCCGCGTGGTTGGCGCAATCATGGGCGGTTTGTTGCTGGGCATCCTGCTGGCCCGGCCGGTGTCCAGTGTGGTAGCCGACCACTTCGGCTGGCGGGCGATGTTTGTGATTGCCGCGGTGTTGATGGCGGCCATCAGCATCGTGCTGGCGGTGACCATTCCCAAGCGTGAACCGGATCACAGCGCGTCCTATGGCCAATTGCTGGGCTCGCTGTGGACGCTGTTGCGCAAGCAACCAGTGCTGCGCCAGCGTGCGTTTTACCAGGGCTGCATGTTTGCCACCTTCAGCCTGTTCTGGACTGCCGTGCCGCTGGAGCTGGCGCGTAATCACGGTTTGTCGCAAAGCGAGATCGCGATTTTCGCGCTGGTGGGAGCCATCGGCGCCATTGCCGCCCCGATCGCCGGACGCCTGGCCGATGCCGGACACACCCGCATCGCATCATTGCTGGCCCTGCTGTTCGCCAGCCTGAGTTTCGTGCCGGCGTTCATCCACCCGGCCTACAGCGTCATCGGCCTGGCCGTGACCGGCGTGGTGCTCGACTTCTGCGTGCAGATGAACATGGTCCTCGGCCAGCGCGCGGTCTACGCCCTCGACGGCAAAAGCCGCAGCCGCCTGAATGCGTTGTACATGACCAGCATCTTCATCGGCGGCGCCTTCGGCTCTTCGGTGGCCAGCGCGGTGTACGAACACGGCGGCTGGTTGTGGATCGTGATCGTCGGCAGTGCGTTTCCGCTGCTGGCATTGCTGCGGTTCCTGAGTGTTTCGCAGAAGGTTTCGCTGGCGACGGCATAGGCCTCAAAACCCGGTCGGATCGCCGACCGGAGCAGGCTCGCTTGTATGGCAGGACTTGAAGGGAGGAGGAAGGACTGGGTACTGCCTGACCTGGAAGGCCTGACAGGCGGATGCGCGTTACTCGTCAATGCAGACCAGCAACCGTTCGACCGTTTGCTCAAGCGGCCCGGAGTTGTCGAGCACGTGCACGGCCGGGTCCTCCGCCAGCAGCTGCTCGCTGAATCGGGCATTGCGTGCCAGCCGCTGATCGATCTCGATCGGCGATTCCCGCCCGCGCTCCAGCAAGCGCTGGCGCAGTACTGCCTGATCCACAGTCAACAACAGCACCAACGCGTTCGGATAGCGCAGGCGCGTGTTCTGCAAATGCCCGCGAGAGCCATTGACCAGTACGTCTTGCCCGGCGGCCAGCCAATCGTCGATTTCCCGTGGGATGCCATAGGACAACCCATTGGCGTGCCAGCTCAGGGCAAATGCGCCCTGGGCCTCCATATCGGCGAATTCCTCTGCACTGACGCCCAGCGCCGCTTCGCCCACAGCTTCCGCCGAACGCGTGATGACCCTTCGCACGATGCGGCAGCCGCGTTCGGCCAACCGTGTTCGCGCAGCATCCAGCAGGCTGTCCTTGCCCGAACCTGAAGGCCCGATGAGATAGATCAACCTGCCTGCCATCAAACCAACCTCTTCATTTGTCGCCCTGCTTGCCGTACCCACGGCAGACTGTCCTGATTGCTCTTGCATCAGATCAGCCCGCAGGCCCGGCGTATGATCCATCACCGACACCGGTTGCACCAGCGGGTTCTCCACTTGATCACGGTATAAGCTGAGGGTGTCCTCGCAGCGCAGGTCAATCTCGCGTCAGGGGTGTTGGGCGACGTGTTTTTTTTTACCGGTGTACATATCCGTTATTTAGGTAACGGCCACTAACGGTTCCGCTTTTACAGCGGGTTACTTGGAAGAGCCCCAAGTAACCAAGGGCTCTTGCCCCTGACGTTCGGTGCCTCGCCAAGGCTCGGCATTCCCTCGCTCCGGTCCTGCTCCGTGGGCCCGCCGCGATCGGCCATCCCTGGCCGTACGCGGCTAACCCGGCATCCATGCCGGGTTGCCCACTGCGCAGAACCTGCGCTCGGCCTCTCGAGGGGGCAAGAAGATCAAAAGCCAAAGCAAAAACAAAAGCAGAAGCGAGGCGGTCTGCTCGCCGGCCTGATCGCGAGCAGGCTCGTTCCCACCGTGGTTCAGGAGGCGTAAACGGACCTTGGCCCGGCACCAGTCAACTGTGGGAGCGGGCTTGCTCGCGAAAGCGGTGTGACAATCGACATCTTCTTCTCTGACCCACCGCATTCGCGAGCAAGCCCGCTCCCACAGAAGAGCAAGAGCAGAGCAGAGCAGAGCAGAGCAGAGCAGAGCAGAGCAAAAGCAGACCGGCGTACCCCACGCTCCTCACCACTCAACAGGCCGAGCGTTAGCTCGCCTGCCGCTTTTGATCTTGATCCACCCGCCCCCTCGGCAGGCTGAGCGGAGGTGTTCATCCGGGGATGGGCGCGCAGCGCCGTGCGGCGAAGCCGCACACATTGCAGGGAGGTGCAGCGAAGCAAACCGTAGGGCAATGCCCCCGGATGAATGCCGGAGCGAAGGAACCCCGAGCCTAAGCGAGGGGCCGTACGTAAGGGGCGAGACTTTTTGGTTCCTTTTGTGTCGTTTGACAAAAGGGACCCGCCGTAAGGGCGGAACCATAAGCCGCCGTTACCCAAAAAACGGATATGTACTCCGTCAGGCCGCCTTCGCGAGCAGGCTCGCTCCCACAGTGTTCAGCAGTGAGCCACCAATCACATTCCAGACCAGGCACAAAAAAGGTGACCCGAAAGCCGCCTTGATGCGTTACTGCCCGAACTGCCGCCCGAGCCCACCCGGCACACCGTGGATATCAGTCTCCTCCCACGGCCCCTTCGGACTGATCGACCGGCTCCAACCATTATCCCAGCGATAGTAGGTACGCTGGCGATAGAAAGTATTGGGCTGGTCATCCAGCACATACACCCCAAGCTTCGGATCCCAATGGCTGTTGCCCCCCGGTGGTGGCGCGAAGCTGGCCGAGGTACGTGGCAACGGCTTGGAGGGTTTGGCCGGGATGCTCGGCTTGCTCGGTACGGGCGACGTCGAAGGCGTGGGGCTGGGCTGCGACGGCGGGATCGGCGGTGGTGCCTCATGCTCCGCTGGTCGCTGGACCGCACAAGCGCTTAACCCCATAACGACGCTGAGCAGGGTGATACGAGCGAATGCGGTCATGATTGCGTTTTCCTGTTATTTGTCCGGGCTGTCGATGGTCAGTGTTTGCGGCGCGGTGGTGCTGCTGGCCAGAGGCTGGCTGCGACCGATCCATTCGCCAGCGGTAGGTTTGCCGGCACGGGAAATACGCGCAACCAGTTGGACTTCAGGGAAGTTCGACAGTTTCAATTGCGGCATCATCGCGTCGGCATCACCCAGTTCGACAGTCACCGGCAGGTCGGCCACGGTCATGCGCTTGACCGCCAGCGGGGCCGGAGGACCGGAGATCGCACGGGCGAAGATGAACACGCTGTCGCCAGGCTGGACCTTGGTCTTGAGGTCCGCTGCCAGATCGACGCTGACCTTGAGCAAAGCCGAGGCCCTGGCTGCCGGTGCTTGCGCAACCTTGCCGCCACTGGCCACCAGCTTCTCCGTGGCCCGGACAATCCCGCCTTGTAACGCCTCGCGGGATTTGTCGTCCGGCGGCAACTGCGCCAGCAGGCGATTCCAGTAATCAATGGCGTCCTGATAGCGCTCGCCTTCAAACGCGGCGATACCGAGCAGGCCGAGGCTGGTGACCTCCTTCGGATCAGCCTTGAGCGCTTCGTCGGTCAGGGCCTGGACCTTGTCCGACCACTTTTTGCCATCGGCGAAGTACTGGGCCTGGGCCCATTGACCGAGCAACTCGGGCTGACGCCCGGCCAGGTTCACCGTGCGCTCGAACATTTTCGCCGCATCCGCCGGGCGATCCTGAGCCATGTAGGTACGACCGAGGAAGTACGTGCCTTCAGCGGAATCCGGTTGAGCGGCGACCGCACGCTCCAGGCGCTGGGTCATCTCCTCCATCGTCTTGGGTGCCTGGGAGAATTCGCGGGTCAGTTCGACCTTGTCGCTGGCACCGTAATGCATATACAGCCCCAGACCCAGCACCGGCACCAGAATGGCCGCCAGCAACGGCAAGGGTTTGCCCAAGCGCGATACCTGCGGCGTTTCGACGCCTTCGGTGTCCGCCAGCAACTCACGGGCGGCTTCGGCGCGACCGGCATCCATTTGCGCCGCATCGAGCACGCCCTCTTCCTGCTGAGTCTGCAACTCAGCCACGCGTTCCTGATAAAGCGCCACGTTCAGGGCGGTACGATCCTCTTCACGCTGGGCGCGACGGCTGCGCAGCACCGGGATCAACAGAAAACTCAGGGCAACCAGAAGCAGCAGACCTGCAGCGAGCCAGAAATCAATCATTCTTGGTTTTATCCAACAGGTGGTCGAGGCGCGAGCGCTCCTCGGCAGAAAGCGAGCCCGGGGTGTCGGCACGTTGCACGCGACGACGGCGGACGATCACCGCGATGATCACCACACCGCCGAGCAACAAGCCGGCGGGGCCGAACCAGAGCAAGGCGGTCTTGGCATTCAGGGCCGGTTTGTAGCGGACGAAATCACCGTAGCGGTCGACCATGAAGTCGATGATCTGCTGGTTGTCCTTGCCCTCGCCGAGCATGCGGAAAATCTCTTTGCGCAGGTCGGCGGCAATGGGGGCGTTGGAATCGGCGATGTCCTGATTCTGGCACTTGGGGCAACGCAGCTCTTTGGTCAGCTCGCGAAAACGCTCACGATCGCCTTCGTTGGCGAACTCGTAGGTGTCGATGGCCGCGTGGGCCACGCCCGCCATGCTCAGGCCCAGAACGGCGGCAGCGATCCAGCGCTTCATGGCTTGGCCTCGTCGACCAGCGCCTGGTACTTGGCCGCCAGTTTTTCGCGCCAGACCTGCTCGTCGATCACACCGACGAACTTGTCACGGATGACGCCCCTGGCGTCGATGAAGAAGGTTTCCGGCGCGCCGTATACACCGAGGTTCAGGCCCAGCGAGCCTTGGTCGTCACGGATATCCAGTGCATACGGGTTATGAAAATCCGTCAGCCACTTCAAGGCATCGGCGTTGATGTCCTTGTAGTTGATGCCGTAGATCACCACGCCCTGTTGGGCCAGCTTGTTCAACACCGGGTGCTCGACCCGGCAGGAAATGCACCAGGTGCCCCAGACGTTGACCAGCGCCGGTTTGCCGAGGAGGTCAGCGCGGGTCAAGGTCTTGTCGCCCTGCACCGTCGGCAGGGAAAACTCCGGGAACGGCTTGTTGATCATGGCCGAAGGCAACTCGGCCGGATCCAGGTACAACCCACGGTAAAGAAACACGGCAACCACCAGAAAAATCGCCAGTGGCAACAACATCAACCAACGCTTCATGCAGTGGCTCCAGACATGCCCAGTGCTTCGCGCACGCGGCTTTTTACCTTGACCCGATAACGCCGATCCAGCGCCGCCAGCAACCCGCCTGCACCTGTCAGCAAACCACCGAACCAGATCCAGCGCACGAACGGCTTGACGTGCACGCGCACAGCCCAGGCACCGTTACCCAGCGGTTCACCGAGGGCGACGTAGAGGTCGCGGGTGAACCCGGCGTCGATGCCGGCTTCGGTCATCACCGAGTTCTGCACGGTGTACAGGCGTTTTTCCGGATGCAGCACGCTGACTTCCTTGCCGTTGCGGATCACCCGGACGGTGCCCTTGTCGGAAGTGAAGTTAGGGCCTTCAAAGTGTTTGGCGCCTTCGAAGATGAAGTGATAACCCGCCAGGTCCATGGACTCGCCCGGCGCCAGGCGCAGGTCACGCTCGGCACTGTTCTGGCTCGACAGCACGACACCCAGCGCACACACGGCAATGCCCAGGTGCGCGATCTGCATGCCCCAGTAGCTGCGGGTCAGGGTTGGCAGGCCTTTGATCAGGCCCTTGTGTCGGGTCTTGTCGAAGATGTCACGCACGCCGGCCAACAACACCCAGGCGGCGAGCATGAAGGTGGCGAGCACTGCCCAGTTGAAATCACCGTACGCGACGCCGGCCACCACGGCCATGGCGGCGCTGCCCAGCAACACCGGAGTCAGCATGCTCCCCAGCCATTTCACCGGGGTGTCCTTCCAGCGCACGATCACGCCGACCGCCATCACCACCATCAGCAGCGCCATCAACGGAATGAACAGCGCGTTGAAGTACGGCGGGCCGACCGACAGCTTGGCGCCAGTCATGGCGTCCAGAATCAACGGGTACAAGGTGCCGAGCAGAATCATCGATGCCGCCACCACCAGCACCAGGTTGTTGCCCAGCAACAGCGTTTCCCGGGACCAGAGGTTGAAGCCCACCTGGCTCTTGACCACCGGCGCGCGCAGGGCGAACAGCGTCAATGAACCACCGACCACGAACAGCAGGAAAATCAGGATGAACACCCCGCGTTCCGGATCGGACGCAAAGGCGTGCACCGACGTCAGCACGCCGGAACGCACAAGGAAAGTCCCCAACAGGCTCAGCGAGAACGCAGCGATGGCCAGCAACACGGTCCAGCTCTTGAACACGCCACGTTTTTCCGTGACCGCCAACGAGTGAATCAGTGCGGTGCCCACCAGCCATGGCATGAACGAGGCGTTTTCCACCGGGTCCCAGAACCACCAGCCGCCCCAGCCGAGTTCGTAGTACGCCCACCACGACCCCAAGGTAATACCGATGCCGAGGAACGCCCAGGCGACGATGGTCCACGGACGCGACCAGCGCGCCCACGCCGCATCCAGGCGACCGCCCATCAGCGCGGCGATGGCGAAGGCGAAGGCCACCGAGAAGCCGACGTAGCCCATGTACAGCATCGGCGGATGCACGATCAGGCCGATGTCCTGCAGCAACGGGTTGAGGTCGGCACCGTCGCCGGGCACTTGCGGCAGGATGCGCTTGAACGGGTTGGAGGTCATGATCAGGAACAGCAGGAAACCGGTGCTGATCATGCCCATCACCGCCAGCACGCGGGCCAGCATGACCTGCGGCAACTGCCGGGAAAACACCGACACCGCGAAGGTCCAGCCGCCGAGAATCAAGGCCCACAACAGCAAGGAGCCTTCGTGGGCGCCCCACACGGCACTGAACTTGTAGTACCACGGCAACGCGCTGTTGGAGTTGTTGGCCACATAGGCCACGGAGAAGTCATCGACCATGAAGGCGTAGGTCAGGCAGCCGAAGGCAAACACCAGAAAGGTGAACTGCCCCCACGCGGCCGGCTGGGCCAGGCTCATCCACAGGCGATCATTGCGCCACGCACCGAGCAGCGGTACCACGGCCTGGGCCAGGGCGAAGCACAGGGCCAGGATCATCGCCAGATGACCCAGTTCGGGAATAAAGATGCCGGATGTCATGGATCAACCCTCCTTCGCGGGCGTTGGAGCCGATTGACCGCTGTCTTTCAATGCCTTGGTCACTTCCGGCGGCATGTACTTCTCGTCGTGCTTGGCCAGCACTTCATCGGCCACCACCACGCCATCGGCATTGAGCTTGCCCAGGGCGACGATGCCCTGCCCTTCGCGGAACAGGTCCGGAAGGATGCCACGATAAGTGATGGTCACGGATTTGTTGAAGTCGGTGACGACGAACTTCACGTCCAGGGAATCGCTGGAACGCTCCAGCGAACCCTTCTCGACCATGCCGCCGGCGCGAATTCGTGTGTCCAGCGGGGCTTCGCCGTTGGCGATCTGGGTCGGTGTGTAAAACAGATTGATGTTCTGCTGCAGGGCGCTCAGGGCCAGGCCGACGGCAGCGCCGACCCCGACCAGGATCGCGAGAATGATGATAAGACGCTTTTTGCGCAGCGGATTCACTTGCCGTTCTCCCGGCGCAAACGACGCGCCTCTTGTTGCAGATACCGCTTGCGGGCCAGGATCGGCGCCGCCACGTTGAGGGCCAGCACCGCCAGGCAGATGCCATAGGCTGACCAGACATACAGGCCATGATGGCCCATGGCGATGAAGTCGCCGAATGAAGCAAAACTCATCGAGCGACCTCCAGGCTGTTTTCCACTTCGGCCTTGACCCAACTGGCCCGGGCTTCGCGCTTGAGTACTTCCAGACGCATGCGCAGCAGCAACACCGCGCCAAAGAAACAATAGAAGCCCAACGCCGTCAGCAGCAATGGCAGCCACATTTCAGCGGGCATCGCCGGTTTTTCGGTGAGGGTGAAGGTCGCGCCCTGGTGCAGGGTATTCCACCACTCCACCGAGTACTTGATGATCGGGATGTTGATCACGCCGACAATCGCCAGCACCGCACAGGCCTTGGCCGCGCTGTCACGATTGCTGATTGCGTTGCCCAGCGCAATGAGACCGAAGTACAGGAACAGCAGGATCAACATGGACGTAAGGCGTGCATCCCAGACCCACCACGAGCCCCAGGTCGGCTTGCCCCAGATCGCGCCGGTGACCAGCGCCACGGCGGTCATCCATGCGCCGATGGGCGCCGCACATTGCAGGGCGACGTCGGCCAGTTTCATTTTCCACACCAGCCCGACGATGCCGCACACCGCCAGCATCACGTAGATGGACTGCGCCAGCATGGCGGCCGGAACGTGGATATAGATGATGCGAAAGCTGTTGCCCTGCTGATAGTCCGGCGGCGCGAAGGCCAGGCCCCAGACCACGCCAACGCTGATCAGCAGCAACGCCGCGACGCTCAGCCAGGGCAGCATTTTGCCGCTGATGCCGTAAAACCATTTGGGCGAGCCGAGCTTGTGAAACCACGTCCAGTTCATACTGTTTCCATCACGGTTGCTCTTTACTGTGAAGAGCCAGGGTCTTTACTGGTCAAAAAACAACCAGACCTCATTATTCGCCGACGCTGATCTTCAGGCCAGCAGCTATTGCAAAAGGTGTCAGGGTTATCGCCAGGGCGGTCAGGCTACCAAGCCACAGCAGATAACCGGTCGCCGGCATGCCCTGCAAGGCCGCCTGCAAGGCGCCACTGCCAAGAATCAATACCGGGATGTACAACGGCAGAATCAGCAGTGCCAGCAACAGGCCACCACGCTTCAAACCTACTGTCAGTGCCGCACCCACCGCACCGAGCAGGCTCAGTACCGGTGTACCGAGCAGCAACGAAAGCAGCAACACTGGCAGACAGGCGGCAGGCAAACCGAGCATCAGTGCCAGCAAAGGTGCGAGCAAAACCAGTGCCAGGCCGGAAAAAGCCCAGTGTGCCAGCACTTTGGCCAAAACCAGAAGAGCCAGGGGGTGCGGCGAAAGGACCCACTGTTCAAGGGATCCGTCTTCGAAATCACTGCGGAAAAGCCCGTCCAGCGAGAGCAAAACCGATAAAAGTGCCGCGACCCAGACCAACCCCGGAGACAAGGTTTGCAACAATTGAGACTCGGGGCCGACCGCCAACGGGAACAAGGAAACCACGATGGCGAAAAACACCAGCGGATTCGCCAGCTCCGCGGGACGGCGGAACAGCAGACGGGCCTCACGGGCGACCAACAGGCCAAAAACACTCATACGGCCCAATCCCCCAGATCGATGTCGCGATAAGCGGCCGGCATCCGGCTCAGCGTGTGGTGGGTGGTCAACACCACCATGCCGCCACGTTCGCAGTGGCCGGCCAGGTGTTCTTCGAGTTGCGCCACGCCTTGCTTGTCGAGGGCGGTGAACGGCTCATCGAGAATCCACAGCGGCGGGCTGTCCAGATACAAACGCGCCAATGCGACGCGACGCCGCTGACCAGCGGACAGGGTGTGGCAAGGCACATCCTCGAATCCGCGCAGCCCGACCGCCGCCAGGGCTTGCCAGATCGCTTCATGGGAGGCCGGTTGATGCAGGGCGCAGAGCCAGCTCAGGTTCTCCTCCGGTGTCAGCAAATCCTTGATTCCCGCCGCATGGCCGATCCACAGCAGGTTGCGCGCCAGCTCAGTGCGCTGCTCATCAAGGGGCTTGCCGTTGAGCAGCACTTGACCGGCGGTCGGGTGCATCAAACCTGAAAGCAGGCGCAACAGACTGGTCTTGCCACTACCGTTGGGGCCGCTGATTTGCACCATTTCGCCACTGGCCAGTCTCAAATCGAGATTTTCGAAGAGCAGCCGAAGGTCTCGCTCACAGGCAAGGGCAACGGTTTGCAGGACTGGACTGGTCAAGGGTTTACGGGCCTTATACGGTTCAAGTCGGCACTGGCGCGGCCGTTAAAGAGATGCAGCATAGATGCAATGACGTCTTGTTCTAGAGAGCTGCGTCAAACAATTGCAAAATTTTCGCCATTTTTGGATACAACGGCGCGGCATTATACATGCCAGACCTTACTCTAAAGAGTGCATTTTCCTCAGGTTGTGACCGCGTATGACAGGCGAAATGAACATCCTCCCGCTAGCGCAAACCGTCCCGGTGACTTCACGTGCTCAGGTGGTCAGCGGTGAGTTGCTCAAGTTGCTGACGCCGGTGGAGGGCCTGATCAGCGTCGGTCAAACCGCCCAGGCCGAAGTGTTGTCGCTCAAGCAGGCGGATCAGACTTTCCAGATGCTGCTCAAGGTCACCCTCGACAACGGCCGCCAGACCACGGTCCAGACCACCGGCAATCAACCGCTGGCCCAGGGCACCACGCTGGTCGTCAGCCAACCCTCGGCCGGCAATCTGGCGGTGACGGTGCAACAGGCCATTGCCTCCAGCGTCGCCACCCTTACCCGCCTCGACACCACGCAATTGCCCGTTGGCACCCTGCTGCAGGGCAAGGTATTGACCTCGCAAGTACTACCGCAGGTGCCCGGCCAGCCCATGGTGTTTCGCTCGATGGTGAGCCTGCTCAATACCGCACTGAGCGGCAGCACCCTGAGCATCGACAGCCCGCAGCCCTTGCGCATCGGCACCTTGTTGAGCGCGCAGGTGCAGGACACCCAGACCCTGAAATTCGTGCCACTGAGCAGCCGCCAGGAACAACTGGCGGTGACCCGGCAACTGGTCGACCAGCAAATCCGCCAGGGCTCGCTGGACGGCCTGCTCAAGCTCCTGCAGAACCTTCCGGCCTCGGACCAGACATCCGTTGAATTGCGTAGCGCCGCTGCCCGGCTGCTCGCCGGCCTGCCGGATGTCCAGCAACTGAGCACCCCCAAGGGCCTGGCCCAAGCCCTGGCCAGCAGCGGTGTGTTTCTCGAAAGTAAACTGCTGACCGGGCAAAACCCGACGCTCGCACCGGACATGAAAGGCGACCTGCTCAAACTGGTTGCGCAATTGAGTCAGGGGTTGCCGGCCAACACCAGCCTCGGCGCGATCATCGCCGCCAATACCCTGGCCCAGGCCATGCCGAATTTTGTCCGCAATGCCCTGGGCATGCTCGGTCAGGTCAGCGCCAAACCGTCGCCAACCGGTTTCCCGCTGCCCGAACGCCTGTTGCAAAGCGCCGATGGAGAAAACGACGACCTCGAACACCTGCTGCGCCTGGCCGCTGCGGCAGTTTCGCGCCTGCAAAGCCATCAGCTGTCGAGCCTGGAACAAACCGGCGTCACCGCCGACGGCCGCCTGATGAGCACCTGGCAGCTGGAAATCCCGATGCGCAACATGCAGGACATCGTGCCGCTGCAGGTCAAAATCCAGCGTGAAGACGCGCCCGAAAAAGAACAGCCTAAGGAACGTCGCGAAGAACGCGAACCCAAACAACAGCTGTGGCGTGTGGAGTTGGCCTTCGCCATGGCGCCTTTGGGGCCGCTGCAAATTCAGGCGCAACTGATCAAAGGCACCCTCTCCAGCCAGCTCTGGGCAGAGCGGCCTTACACCGCCAGCCTGATCGAAAGCAATCTGAGCGGGCTGCGTGACCGCTTGCTGTCCGCCGGCCTGAACGTCGGCGACCTGGATTGCCACCTCGGCACACCGCCCCAAGGCCCGCAAACCCGCCTCGAACAACGCTGGGTGGATGACACCGCATGAACAACCCCAACACCCCACGCCAGGCCATCGCCCTCAAATACGACGGCACCCACGCCCCCACCCTCACCGCCAAGGGTGACGAAGAACTGGCCGAAGAAATCCTGCGCATCGCCCGCGACTGCGAAGTGCCGATCTACGAAAACGCCGAACTGGTGAGACTGCTGGCGCGCATGGAGCTGGGGGACAGCATTCCGCAGGAGCTCTATCTGACGATTGCCGAGATCATTGCATTTGCGTGGAATCTGAAGGGGAAATTTCCGGCGGGGATGGATCAGGAAGCGCTGCTGGCCGAGAAGGACATTACTGAACGCGGGGATGATTACTGAGGATTCGAGGATGCCATTTCATATTCCATGTCCGGCATAAAAACACTGTAGGAGCGAGCTTGCTCGCGATGGAAGCATGAGCGCCGCGTTTCTCCAGGGAGCCCGCGTCATCGTTGACGTCCATCGCGAGCAAGCTCGCTCCTACAGGTGAATACATGCTCCGTGTTCGACATGGAACCACTGTAGGAGCGAGCTTGCTCGCGATGGAGGCATGAGCGCCGCGTTTCTCCAGGAAGCCCGCGTCATCGTTAACGTCCATCGCGAGCAGGCTCGCTCCTACAGGCTTCTAGCCGCTTTTGCGCACTCTCTTCATCGATGTCTGCGCGACGCTTTCAAATTTGAAAAAACGCAAAAGCTTGAGACTGCGACCAATAATCAATCCATTGATAAGGCCAGCCCCCAGTGCCGACCATGCCGTCATCGGCAATTCATTGGCCATTTCCGGATACATCGCTGCCTGATAGCCAAGGTAGTAACGCCATGCAAAGAAGCCCCAATACACCATCAGCACCTTGACTGTACCGCCCAACTCCAACGTTTCTCCCACGCACTTCACATTCGTGTACGAGTAAAAACGCAATGCGAGTAACGATCCAGCCAATAGCCCGAGTACGTAGGCCGAGAGGGGAATGACTACACCTTGGGAGAGATTCAGCGAAGCCAGAGACAGGATCACGAATATCACCGGAGTGATCTGCAATGACCTTTTCGACACGTGATTCTTGAAACAGGCAATGACACCGTAATAAGTCAGGATCAGAAAAACCGCATAAACCCACAGCGGTGTACCACGCAAAATGTCGATCATAAGCCTCCCTGGCACTGCATATTTTGAACAAGATGATCAAACTACTGATGGCAGGTTGCAATTACAAGGCGGCGGGATCTGAGAAGGCTATAGGCAGGAGACTACGACGGCGTAATACCTGTCTGGGGATGAAGGGGGATGCGTCGGATCGCGGGGATGATAGCGGCGCATTCGCAGGCGCCTTCGCGAGCAGGCTCGCTCCCACAGGTGATCTCAGGTGAACACCTGTTCTGTGTTCGACATAGAACCACTGTAGGAGCGAGCTTGCTCGCGATGGGGGTATGAGCGCCGGGTTTCTCCAGGAAACCCGCGTCATCGTTAACGACCATCGCGAGCAAGCTCGCTCCTACAGGCGATCTTCAGTGAACACATCTTTTGTGTCCGACATAGAACGACTGTGGGAGCGAGCCTGTTCGCGAAAGCGATTTCAGCGAGTTCGCAAAACTCAGTTCTTGTGCAACTTGCTCATCAACTCCGCCTCAGCCTGGGTCAGGCCGCAGGACTGAGTCAGTTCGTCGACGCTGGCGCCCATCCCGACCAGTCGCGCAGCCTGGGCAAACGACAGGCTCGAAGGATCACGCTGTTCCAGCTGGGCGAGTTTGTCCGGCAGTGGCGCGACTATCGCGCGTAGCTCATGCAGGTCTTCACCCATGCGCACATTGCCGTTCTGGTAGTCGTCGACGCGTTTGCCCAGGTCCTTGATGCGCTGATCGCGCAGCGCATCACCTTGGGTCTGTTGCGCGGCGATCTGCTTTTGACCGCGGATGTATGCCAGGAACATTGCCAGCGTGCCTGCCCAGAACAGGAACAGGACAATGACCGCAACCTCGAGAATCAATCAGATACTCTCCAGTTCCGACCATTCTTCTTCGCTCATCATCTTGTCGAGCTCGACAAGGATCAGCAGTTCGTTGTTCTTGTTGCACACGCCTTGAATGAACTTGGCGGACTCTTCGTTACCCACGTTCGGCGCGGTTTCGATTTCCGACTGACGCAGGTAAACCACTTCGGCCACGCTGTCGACCATGATCCCGACCACTTGCTTGTCGGCTTCGATGATGACGATACGGGTGTTGTCGCTGATCTCGGCATTCATCAGGCCGAAGCGCTGACGGGTGTCGATCACGGTGACGACGTTGCCGCGCAGGTTGATGATGCCCAGCACGTAGCTCGGGGCGCCCGGGACCGGGGCGATTTCGGTGTAACGCAGGACTTCCTGAACGCGCATCACGTTGATGCCGTAGGTCTCGTTGTCCAGCTTGAAGGTGACCCATTGCAGGATCGGATCTTCGGAACCTTTTGCCGCCGTCGCCTTGTCATTCATACCCTGTCCCCTCAAGAAACCGCCCTGGCGGTGTGTGTTTCGTGCAACGCCATCGAGTGGCGTCGCCTGTTGTTTATTTAATGTTTGTCGGTGTGTGGTTCGGCTTGCTGCCGGACATGTGCTTTGCCCCGCCACTGGCGATCAACTCGGCCAGGGAGGCAACATCGAGCAAGGCGCACATGTGTTCGATCACCGTGCCGGCGAGCCATGGCCGCTGACCTCGATGACTTCTCCATTTGATTTCATTCGGGTCCAGACGCAACGAGCGGCTGACCTGATGCACGGCCAGGCCCCATTCGTAGCCCTGGACCGAAATCACGTATTGCAGGCCTTGCTTGAAATCGTCGCGGTAACGGTCGGGCATGACCCAACGCGCGGTATCGAGCACCTTGAGGTTGCCGGCCTGGCTGGGCAGGATGCCAAGGAACCATTCCGGCTGGCCGAACAACGGTGTCAACTCGTGACCGGCCAGGGAGTAAATCGACCCAAGGCACACCAGCGGCACCGCCAGGGTCAAGCCGGCGACATCGAACAGCAGGCATTCGAACGGTTCGGCGGCCCAGGACGGACGACCATCGGTGTCCACCGGTGGCGGCGTATTGCTCGGCGGCAGATGAACTTCAACGACGGGCGCCACCAGCGCTTGATGCACTTCGACAACCACTGGCTCCGGTGCTGGCTGCACCTCTGCGGCCGGCGGCACCAACGCCTGGAGCAACGGTGCGATGGTCGATACCGGCGCCATGATTGGTGCCGGGGCTTCGATCACGGGAGCCTTGAATGCTGGCGCTACCGATGCCTGCACCGGAGCGGCCGTGACAGCTGTTGCGGCGTCGCGGGCCTGCTCTTCAAGCACTGCGGCCTGGAACTCGTCCAGCACCGCTTCGGCCGCTATAGCCTCGGCCACTGCCTCTATGGGCAGCGTGAATTCTTCGGTCACTTCCTGCAGCAAGCTATCCAGGTACGACTGCAAAGCCAGTTGCGGCCGCGACGTGGTCTTCAACGGCCGGTTCATTGGCACGCACCTGTAGGAGCGAGCTTGCTCGCGATGGAGGTGTGAGCGCCGCGTATCTCCAGGAGGCCCGCGTTATCGTTGTCGTCCATCGCGAGCAAGCTCGCTCCTACAGGGGCTGGATTCATCTCAGGCCACCTGCGGAACAAGTTGTGCCGCCAGCAGATGCTTGAGCAACGCGCGGTAAGCGAGAACGCCACGGCTCTTGCCGTCGAACTGCGAAGGGGTCAGTCCGGCACGGCTGGCATCGCGCAGGCGCGTGTCCACCGGGATATAGCCCTGCCAGATTTCGTCGGGGAATTTGTCGCGTAGTACGCGCAACGTGCCGAGGGACGCCTGGGTGCGCCGGTCGAACAGCGTCGGCACGATGGTAAACGGCAGCGCCTGTTTGCGAGAGCGGTTGATCATCGCCAGGGTGTTGACCATGCGCTCAAGGCCTTTGACCGCCAGGTGTTCGGTCTGCACCGGGATCACCAGTTGCTGGCTCGCCGCCAAGGCATTGACCATCAGCACGCCGAGCAATGGCGGGCTGTCGATCACGGCGTAATCGAAGTCCTGCCACAGTTGCGCCAGGCTCTTGGCAATCACCAGGCCTAAGCCGCTCTGCCCCGGCGACTGGCGCTCAAGGGTGGCCAGTGCGGTGCTGGAGGGCAACAGGGAGATGCGTTCGTCACTGGTCGACAGCAGCAGTTGACCCGGCAGGCCTTGCGGCACGTTGCCCTTGTGCAGGAACAGGTCGTAGCTGCTGTGCTCCAGAGCGTCGGGATCGTAACCGAAGTAGCTGGTCATGGAGCCGTGGGGGTCGAGATCGACCACGACCACGCGCTTGCCCGCCTCCGCCAGTAAACCGGCTAAAGCGATGGAGGAAGTGGTTTTACCGACACCACCCTTTTGATTGGCGACTGCCCAGACTCTCATTCGGATTGTTCCTCCCGGCCGAATGGATCGACCGAGAAATAGCTCAACGTGTTAATGCGGGTGACGGAGAATTGACGGCGCTCTCTCGTACCGGCGACTTGACCGGGGTCGGTGCAGTTTGTGTGCCAGCACGCTTCAATGCGGCATCCGGTTGCGCATGGGCGGTTCCGGTGCCGGTCAGGCTGCGGCGAACATCGAGGTTGCGCGACACCACCAGCACCACCCGACGGTTGCGCGCGCGGCCTTCGGCAGTGGCGTTGTTGGCCACCGGCTGAAACTCGCCATAGCCCACCGAAGCCAGGCGACCGGGGTTCACTCCCTGCATCGCCAGCATGCGCACGATGCTTGCCGAGCGGGCCGAGGACAGTTCCCAGTTGGTTGGATATTGCGCGGTGCGGATCGGTTGATCGTCGGTGAAACCTTCGACATGAATCGGGTTATCGAACGGTTTCAGGATCGCGGCAACCTTGTCGATGATGTTGAACGCGATGTCGCTGGGCATGGCGTCGCCACTGCCGAACAACAGGCTGGAATTGAGCTCGATCTCGACCCACAACTCGTTGCCGCGCACGGTCATCTGGTTGGAGCTGATCAGGTCACCGAACGCCGCGCTGATGTCATCGGCGATACTTTTGAGTGGATCGCTGGCGCCGGCAACACCGGCATCGACCTGGTCACTGTCCTTGACCAGCGGCTTGGCCGGGGTCACGGTCTTCGGCCGCTCGTCACCGATGGGGATCGGCTTGAGCGAACGGTCGGAGTCGGTAAAGACCCCGATCAATGCCTCGGAAATGACCTTGTACTTGCCTTCATTGATCGATGAGATGGAGTACATCACCACGAAAAAGGCGAACAGCAAGGTGATGAAGTCCGCATAGGAAACCAGCCAACGTTCATGGTTTACATGCTCTTCATGCTGGCGACGGCGTGCCATAGTCCTTTACCCCCATCAATCCATGAAGCCCTGAAGCTTCAACTCAATGGAGCGAGGGTTTTCACCTTCGGCGATCGACAGGAGCCCTTCCAGCAACATCTCGCGATAGCGCGACTGGCGCAACGCGATGGATTTGAGTTTGGCGGCAATCGGCAACAGCACCAGGTTGGCACTGGCCACGCCGTAGATGGTGGCGACGAAGGCCACGGCGATGCCGTTACCCAGTTGCGATGGATCACCCAGGTTGCCCATGACGTGAATCAGGCCCATCACCGCACCGATGATGCCGATGGTCGGCGCGTAACCGCCCATGCTTTCGAAGACCTTGGCCGCTTCGACATCGCGACTTTCCTGGGTATAGAAGTCCACTTCCAGAATGCTGCGGATCGCTTCCGGCTCGGCGCCGTCGACCAGCAGCTGCAGGCCTTTGCGCGCGTAGTTGTCGGGCTCGGCGTCGGCGATACCTTCCAGGCCGAGCAGGCCTTCCTTGCGGGCGGTCAGGCTCCAGTTCACCACGCGGTCGATGCCACCGGCCAGGTCAACGCGAGGCGGGAACAGGATCCAGGCGAGGATCTGCATGGCGCGCTTGAAGGCGCTCATCGGCGATTGCAGCAGCGCGGCGCCAATGGTGCCACCGAGCACGATCAGTGCTGCCGGGCCGTTGGCCAGGGCGCCCAGATGACCGCCTTCAAGGTAGTTGCCGCCGATGATGGCGACAAAGGCCATGATGATGCCGATCAGGCTTAGGACATCCATCAGATACAGGCCTCGACCAGGTGCTTGCCAATGTCGTCGAGGCTGTACACCGCGTCGGCGAGTTCAGCTTTGACGATGGCCATCGGCATGCCGTAGATCACGCAACTGGCTTCGTCCTGCGCCCAGATCGAACTGCCGCCCTGCTTGAGCAGGCGCGCGCCTTCACGGCCGTCGGCGCCCATGCCGGTCAGGACCACCGCCAGAACTTTGTCGCCGTAGGACTTGGCCGCCGAACCGAACGTGATATCCACGCATGGCTTGTAATTCAGACGCTCGTCGCCCGGGAGGATTTTCACTGCGCCGCGGCCGTCGATCATCATCTGCTTGCCACCCGGCGCCAGCAGCGCCAGGCCCGGACGCAAGATGTCGCCATCCTCGGCTTCCTTGACGCTGATGCGGCAGAGCTTGTCCAGGCGCTCGGCAAAGGCCTTGGTGAAGGCGGCCGGCATGTGTTGAACCAGCACGATCGGGGCCGGGAAACTGGCCGGCAATTGGGTCAAGACCCGTTGCAGGGCTACCGGGCCGCCGGTCGACGTACCGATGGCCACCAGCTTGTAGGGTTTGCGTTTTGGCGCGGGCGACGACGTAGTGGCCGCATGCGTACGCGCCGGGATCGGTGCCGCTGCCGGACGCACGGGCGCGCTGCTGCCATAACTGCCCACGCTGGAAGGCGCAGGCGTCGGGGCTGGCGCAGCGACAGGCGCCGGAGCGCTGTAGGCGCTGACTCGACGATTGCTGCGCGAAATGCTGAGAATCTTCTCGCACAGCAGTTGCTTGACCTTCTCGGGGTTGCGCGAGATGTCCTCGAAATTCTTCGGCAGGAAGTCCACCGCGCCGGCATCCAGCGCATCGAGGGTGACCCGCGCGCCTTCATGGGTCAGCGAGGAAAACATCAGGACCGGGGTCGGGCAGCGTTGCATGATGTGCCGCACGGCGGTGATGCCGTCCATCATCGGCATCTCGTAGTCCATGGTGATCACGTCGGGCTTGAGGGCCAGCGCCTGATCAATCGCCTCTTTGCCGTTGGTCGCCGTGCCGACGACCTGGATATTCGAATCCGCTGAAAGAATTTCCGAGACGCGGCGGCGGAAAAACCCCGAATCGTCCACCACCAGGACTTTGACTGCCATAAACACTCCATTAGATGGAGCGGGGCCAGGCGCCCCGCTCCACCAGAATCAAATACGCCGTGTGGCGTAACGCTTGAGCATGCTCGGAACATCGAGAATCAGCGCGATGCGGCCGTCACCGGTGATGGTGGCGCCGGACATGCCTGCGGTTCCCTGGAGCATTTTGCCCAATGGCTTGATGACCACTTCTTCCTGGCCCACCAGTTGATCGACGACAAAGCCGATCCGCTGCGTGCCCACCGAAAGGATCACCACATGGCCCTCGCGCTGCTCTTCGTGAGCGGCGGAGCTGACCAGCCAGCGTTTGAGATAGAACAATGGCAGCGCCTTGTCCCGCACGATCACCACTTCCTGGCCGTCCACGACGTTGGTGGTCGACAGGTCGAGGTGGAAGATCTCGTTGACGTTCACCAGCGGGAACGCAAACGCCTGGTTGCCGAGCATGACCATCAGCGTCGGCATGATCGCCAGGGTCAGCGGCACCTTGATGACGATCTTCGAACCCTGGCCCTTGGCCGAGTAGATGTTGATCGAACCGTTGAGCTGGGAAATCTTGGTTTTCACCACGTCCATGCCCACGCCACGACCCGATACGTCGGAGATCTCGGTCTTGGTTGAGAACCCCGGGGCGAAGATCAGGTTGTAGCATTCGGTGTCGCTCAGGCGATCGGCCGCATCCTTGTCCATCACGCCGCGCTTGACCGCGATGGAACGCAGGACGTTCGGGTCCATGCCTTTGCCGTCATCGGAGATCGACAGCAGGATGTGATCGCCCTCCTGCTCGGCCGCCAGGATGACTTTGCCGCCACGGGCCTTGCCCGAGGCTTCGCGTTCTTCCGGCGATTCGATGCCGTGGTCGACTGCGTTGCGCACCAAGTGGACCAGCGGGTCGGCCAGGGCCTCGACGAGGTTCTTGTCGAGGTCGGTTTCTTCGCCGACCAACTCCAGGTTGATCTCTTTCTTGAGCTGGCGAGCCAGGTCGCGAACCAGGCGCGGGAAGCGCCCGAAGACTTTCTTGATCGGTTGCATCCGGGTCTTCATGACCGCGGTTTGCAGGTCGGCCGTGACCACGTCGAGGTTCGACACGGCCTTGGACATGGCTTCGTCGCCGCTGTTGAGGCCCAGGCGGACCAGGCGGTTACGTACCAGCACCAGCTCGCCGACCATGTTCATGATCTCGTCGAGACGCGCGGTATCGACACGTACGGTGGTCTCGGCTTCGCTCGCCGGTTTTTCCGCCGGTGGCGCAGCCGGAGTACGGGCTGCAGCAGGTGCAGCAGCGACCGGGGCCGGCGCTTCGGCTTTCGGCTCGGGTGCCTTGGCCACAGGTTTCGGCGCCGCCGCCTTGGCCACCGGTGCCGCAACGGAAGCGTTCGAACCGTTGGCCGTCGCCGCGCTGCCGACTTCGCTGAACTTTCCTTTGCCATGCAGTTCGTCGAGCAGCGATTCGAATTCGTGATCGGTGATCAGGTCGCTACCGGCCGCCGCCGCGCTTGGCACTGCGGCTGCAGGCACCGAAGCGATGGCCGACTCCAGTGCCTCGACGGCAAAGTTACCCTTGCCATGCAACTGATCGAGCAAGGCCTCGAATTCATCGTCGGTAATGTCGGAGCTGTCGCCGGCCGCTTTCGGGGCCTCTGGCGCGACGGGCGCCGGGACCACCGCATCGACGGCGAACTGGCCCTTGCCGTGCAGTTGATCGAGCAACGACTCGAACTCGGCGTCGGTGATTTCGTCGCTGGCCGCGGCATCGCCGACCGGCGCAGAAACAGCTGCCGGCGCCTCGGCCTGAGCCTTGACGGCATTCAGCGAGTCCAGCAGTTGTTCGAATTCATTGTCGGTGATATCGCCGGAATCAGCTTCAGCCACTGGCGCTTCGACCACGGCGGCGACGGGCGCAGTTACTGCCTCGTCAGCCGATTGCGGCTCGGCCAGACGGGCCAGCGCCGCGAGCAGTTCAGGTGTCGCGGCCGTGATCGGGCCGCGCTCGCGGACTTCGCTGAACATGCTGTTCACCGCGTCCAGCGCTTCGAGAACCACGTCCATCAGTTCCGCATCAACGCGACGTTCACCCTTGCGCAGGATGTCGAACACGTTCTCGGCGATGTGGCAGCACTCCACCAGCTCGTTGAGCTGGAGGAAGCCGGCGCCCCCTTTTACAGTGTGAAAACCGCGAAAAATTGCATTGAGCAAATCCGCATCATCCGGACGGCTTTCCAGCTCGACCAGTTGCTCGGACAGTTGCTCTAGAATCTCGCCGGCCTCAACCAGGAAATCCTGAAGGATCTCTTCATCGGCGCCGAAGCTCATTAAGGGTGTGCTCCTAACAGACAGGTCTAAAAACCTAAAATGCCTAAAATTCTAAAACCCCAGGCTGGATAACAAATCGTCCACATCGTCCTGACCGGACACAACGTCTTCTCTTTTATCGGCATGAATCTGCGGACCTTCACCCTGAGAGAGATGTTTTTGTGGATCTTTTTCAGCAAGCATCGCTTCACGGTCATGTTCGATGCCCGCAAAGCGGTCCACCTGACTGGCCATGAGCACGAGCTTGAGCAGGTTGCTTTCAACTTCGGTGACCAACTGGGTCACGCGCTTGATCACTTGCCCTGTGAGGTCCTGGTAATCCTGGGCGAGCAGGATGTCGTTCAGGTTGCCCGACACCGCGCGATTGTCCGTGCCGCTGCGCGCCAGGAACCCGTCGACCCGCCGGGCCAGTTCACGAAACTCCTGCGCCCCGACTTCGCGACGCATGAAACGCCCCCAGTCCGTGCTCAAGGCCTGGGCTTCATCCGCCAGGCCATTGACCAGTGGCGTGGCACTTTCCACCAGATCCATGGTGCGGTTGGCCGCAGCTTCGGTCAGCTTGACCACATACCCCAGACGCTCGGTGGCATCGGTAATCTGCGACACTTCTTCGGCTTGCGGCATGTGCGGGTCAATCTGGAAATTGACGATCGCGCTATGCAGTTCGCGAGTGAGCTTGCCCACTTCCCGATACAGGCCGCGGTCACGGGTCTGGTTGAGCTCATGGATCAATTGCACCGCGTCGCCGAACTTGCCCTTTTCAAGGCTTGCGACCAATTCGACGGCGTGTTTTTTCAGGGTCGATTCGAAATCGCCCAATGAGGTTTCGTTATTGTCCATAGCTCCCCCGTGGCGCACTCATCAACCGATGCGTTCGAAAATCTTCTCGATTTTTTCTTTCAACGCCTGGGCCGTGAAGGGTTTGACCACATAGCCGTTAACGCCGGCCTGGGCCGCTTCGATGATCTGCTCGCGCTTGGCTTCAGCGGTCACCATCAGCACCGGCAGATGCTTGAGCTTTTCATCGGCACGCACGTGGCGCAGCAGATCGATACCGGTCATGCCAGGCATGTTCCAGTCCGTTACCAGAAAGTCGATGCTTCCGCTGTTGAGCACCGGAATGGCGGTAGTGCCATCGTCGGCCTCGACGGTGTTGGTGAACCCAAGGTCACGCAGCAGGTTCTTGATGATCCGCCGCATCGTTGAGAAGTCATCAACGATGAGGATTTTCATGTTCTTGTCCAATTCGACCTCCAAGCAGTCTTAAACGCGCCCAGCACCTGGACGCGCCATTTCAATCAATCCGGCAAAGCACTCAATGACTGTCTGGAGCACAACAGATCGCGACTGGCGCAGTTCAACACCACACCAGCCTCGTTCGCAGTGTCCCCACACTGCCTTCAGCGCGCTCGCCACTCCCCCAAACGCCCCCGCAAACGGGCCGCGCACTGGCTGTGTAACTGGCTGACCCGCGATTCGCTGACCCCCAGGACCTCACCGATTTCCTTGAGGTTCAACTCTTCGTCGTAGTACAGCGCCAACACCAGTCGCTCACGCTCCGGCAAATTGGCAATCGCATCCGCCAGCGCAGCCTGGAAGCGTTCATCTTCCAGATCGCGTGACGGCTCGAGATGAGCACTCGCGCCATCCTCGTGCAGCCCTTCGTGTTCGCCGTCCTGCAACAGATCGTCGAAACTGAATAACCGGCTGCCCAGGGTGTCGTTCAAAATTCCGTAGTAATCGTCGAGACTCAATTGGAGTTCGGCCGCAACCTCGTGATCTTTAGCGTCACGGCCGGTTTTCGCTTCAATCGAGCGAATCGCGTCGCTGACCATGCGCGTATTGCGGTGAACCGAACGTGGCGCCCAGTCCCCCTTGCGCACTTCATCGAGCATGGCGCCGCGGATTCGAATGCCCGCGTACGTCTCGAAACTGGCGCCTTTGCTGGCGTCGTATTTGGTCGACACTTCAAGCAGGCCGATCATCCCGGCCTGGATCAGGTCTTCGACCTGGACACTGGCCGGCAAGCGCGCCAGCAGGTGGTAAGCAATGCGTTTAACCAGCGGCGCGTAACGCTCGATCAGCTCGTACTGCGCATCACGCGCCGATTTCTTGTAGAGGTTGTAACCGCTTGCTGTCATAACACGGGTCCTGCTGTTTGCTGCACGAGGCGCTCGACGAAAAACTCCAGGTGCCCGCGCGGGTTGGCAGGCAGCGGCCAGGTATCGACTTTCTGCGCGATGGCCTTGAACGCCAGCGAGCACTTGGAACGCGGGAAAGCCTCGTAGACGGCGCGCTGTTTCTGCACAGCCTTGCGCACGCTTTCGTCGTAGGGCACAGCGCCGACGTATTGCAGGGCGACGTCGAGGAAGCGATCCGTGACCTTGGTCAACTTGGCGAACAGGTTGCGCCCTTCCTGCGGGCTCTGGGCCATGTTGGCAAGGACGCGGAAGCGGTTCATGCCGTAGTCGCGATTGAGCAACTTGATCAAGGCGTAGGCATCGGTAATCGAGGTCGGCTCGTCACACACCACCAGCAGCACTTCCTGGGCTGCGCGAACGAAACTGACTACCGAGTCACCTATGCCCGCAGCGGTGTCGATCACCAATACGTCGAGGTTGTCACCGATATCACTGAAGGCCTGGATCAGGCCGGCGTGTTGCGCAGGACTCAGATGCACCATGCTCTGAGTGCCGGATGCGGCCGGAACGATACGGATGCCGCCTGGTCCCTGCAGCAGTACGTCGCGCAGTTCGCAGCGGCCCTCGATCACGTCGGCCAGGGTACGTTTGGGTGTCAGGCCCAGCAGAACGTCGACGTTCGCCAGTCCCAGGTCGGCGTCCAACAGCATGACGCGCCGGCCAAGCTCAGCCAGAGCCAGGGACAAGTTCACTGACACATTAGTTTTCCCGACGCCACCTTTGCCGCCGGTCACCGCAATCACCTGTACGGGATGCATGCTGCCCATGTTATTTCTTTACCTTGTCTTGCATAGACGGAGGCCACATTACTGGCTGCGCGTTCGCAATCGGAACAATGCATGGCAGACCATCGATGTAGGTACAAAAACTGTTCATTACTACCTTAGCCAACCTGCTTGGTTTGGCTGTGGTAAATATCAGCGAACATGTCAGCCATGGCTTCTTCGCTGGGTTCTTCCTGCATTTGCACGCTGACGGCGCGACTGACCAACTGATGACGGCGCGGCAGATGCAAATCATCCGGGATCCGCGGGCCATCGGTCAGGTAGGCCACGGGTAACTCATGACTGATGGCCAGGCTCAACACCTCGCCCAGGCTTGCCGTCTCATCCAGTTTAGTCAGGATGCAGCCAGCTAGCCCGCAACGCTTGTAACTGTGGTAAGCGGCCGTTAGAACCTGTTTCTGGCTGGTGGTTGCCAGAACCAGATAATTTTTTGAACGGATGCCGCGACCGGCCAGGCTTTCGAGCTGCATGCGCAGGGCCGGGTCGCTGGCCTGCAGGCCCGCGGTATCGATCAGCACTACGCGCTTGCGCAGCAAGGGTTCCAGCGCCTGCACCAGCGACTGGCCCGGGTCGACGTGGGTCACCGACACGTTGAGAATGCGCCCCAGGGTCTTGAGCTGCTCCTGGGCACCGATGCGGAAGCTGTCCATGCTCACCAGCGCAATGTTCTGCGCGCCGTACTTGAGCACGTAACGGGCAGCCAGCTTGGCCAGGGTGGTGGTCTTGCCCATGCCGGCAGGGCCGACCATGGCGATCACTCCGCCCTCTTCCAGCGGCTCGACTTCCGGGGTAACGATCATGCGCGCCAGGTGCGCCAGCAACATGCGCCACGCCTGACGAGGTTCTTCGATTTCCGTGATCATTGCCAGCAGGTCGCGCGACAGCGGGCCAGACAGGCCAATGCGTTGCAGGCGACGCCAGAGGTTGGCCTGGTCCGGACGACTGCCTTGCAGCTGATTCCAGGCCAGCGAGCCAAGCTGTACCTCCATGAGTTCGCGCAGGCTGTTGAGCTCGAAACGCATCGAGTCGAACGCGCGCGGGTCTACGCCACCGGACGCTGGCGCAGCGGCCGGTGCAGGGCGACGGGGCTCGGCGTACGTCGGCTCGATCAGCGGCTCGGCGGCGGTCAATGGCAAGCCGGCGAACAACTGGCGGTTGGTAGCATTGTCGCTCTCGCCATCGCCACGCAGGCTCAATTCGGCCTGGGCGGTGACGATCCGCGACTGAGTCTTGCGCAGCTCGTCTTCGAGCTCCATGTTCGGAACCCGCGGCGCCAGCGCCGACAACTTGTAATCCAGCGCAGCCGTCAGCTCGACACCCCCGGCGATCCGGCGGTTGCCAATAATGGCGGCATCAGCGCCCAGCTCATCGCGAACCAGCTTCATGGCCTGACGCATATCGGCGGCGAAAAAACGCTTAACTTGCATAAACCACTACCTCAGCCGTTG
This sequence comes from Pseudomonas sp. WT-JTC, assembly GCF_056711565.1. Classification (NCBI taxonomy): domain Bacteria; kingdom Pseudomonadati; phylum Pseudomonadota; class Gammaproteobacteria; order Pseudomonadales; family Pseudomonadaceae; genus Pseudomonas; species Pseudomonas sp. WT-JTC. The sequence goes on along the minus strand of NZ_CM160042.1, from coordinate 1,716,413 downwards.
GGCCCTACTGTCGCAACGATGGTCACTTGCTTGTTGTCAGGAATTTCCTGGTAAGCCAACACATGCAAACCCGGGACTGCGAGTCGGCCAAATCGCGAGAGCATCGCGCGAACCGGACCGGCCACCAGCAGAATTACCGGCTGACCTTGCATCTCCTGACGCTGCGCCGCGTCGATCAACGAGCGTTGCAACTTCTCCGCCATGCTTGGCTCCAGCAGAACGCCCTCTTCCGAGCCTTGTCCTGCCTTCTGCAGACTATTGAGCAATATCTGTTCCAACCTTGGCTCCAGCGTGATGACTGGCAGCTGCGACTCAGTGCCTACAATGCTTTGGACGATTGCGCGGGATACGCCAACACGCACGGCAGCCACCAGCGCGGCGGTATCTTGACTCTTGGCGGCATTGTTGGCGATGGCCTCGGCAATGCTGCGGATATCGCGAACAGGCACTTGTTCGGCCAGCAGCGCTTGCAGCACCTTGAGCAACTGCGACAGCGAAACCACGCCCGGCACCAGCTCCTCGGCCAGTTTCGGCGAGCTTTTGCCCAGCAATTGCATGAGCTGCTGCACTTCTTCGTGACCGATCAGCTCACTGGAATGCTTGTAGAGTATCTGGTTCAAGTGGGTAGCCACTACTGTACTGGCATCGACCACCGTGTAACCGAGGGATTGCGCCTGGGCGCGTTGGCTGATTTCGATCCAGACCGCCTCCAGGCCGAAAGCCGGATCTTTGGCGGTAATGCCATTGAGCGTGCCGTAGACCTGCCCCGGGTTGATCGCCAGCTCGCGATCCGGGTAAATCTCCGCCTCGGCCAGGATCACCCCCATGAGGGTCAGGCGATAGGCGCTTGGCGCCAGGTCGAGGTTGTCGCGGATATGCACGGTCGGCATCAGGAAGCCGAGATCCTGGGACAGCTTCTTGCGCACCCCCTTGATCCGCGCGAGCAACTGGCCACCCTGGTTGCGGTCCACCAGTGGAATCAGGCGATAACCCACTTCCAGGCCGATCATGTCGATGGGCGTCACATCATCCCAGCCAAGCTCCTTGGTTTCCTGGGCGCGGGCCGGCGACGGCAGCAGCTCCTGCTGGCGCTTGACCTCTTGCAGGGCCTGCACCTTGGCGACGTTCTGCTTTTTCCAGAACAGGTAAGCGCCGCCAGCCGCCAGGGCCGCCATGCTCAGGAACGAGAAGTGCGGCATGCCGGGCACCAGGCCCATGACCGCCATCAGGCCCGCCGCCACCGCCAGCGCCTTGGGCGAGGCGAACATCTGGCGATTGATTTGCTTGCCCATGTCTTCCGAGCCGGAAGCACGGGTCACCATGATCGCTGCCGCTGTCGATAACAACAGTGATGGCAATTGCGCCACCAAACCGTCACCGATGGTCAACAACGCATACACCTTGCCGGCGTCGGCGAAGTTCATGTTGTGCTGGAAGATACCGACCGCCATACCACCGATCAGGTTGATGAACAGGATCAACAGGCCGGCAATGGCGTCACCCCGGACGAATTTGCTGGCACCGTCCATGGAGCCGTAGAACTCGGCTTCCTGGGCCACTTCCGAGCGGCGGGCCTTGGCTTGGGCCTGATCGATCAGGCCGGCATTGAGGTCGGCGTCGATCGCCATCTGCTTGCCGGGCATCGCATCGAGGGTGAAACGCGCGCTTACCTCGGAAATCCGCCCCGCACCCTTGGTCACCACGACGAAGTTGATGATCATCAAAATCGCGAAGACCACGATACCGACCACGTAGTTACCGCCGATCACCACCTCGCCGAACGCCTGGATCACCTTGCCGGCCGCCGCATGACCGTCCTGGCCGTGGAGCATCACCACCCGCGTGGAGGCCACGTTCAACGCCAGGCGCAACAGCGTCGCCACCAGCAGAATGGTCGGAAACACCGCGAAATCCAGCGGGCGCAAGGCGTAGACGCACACCAGCAGCACGACGATGGACAGCGCAATGTTGAAGGTGAAGAACACGTCCAGCAGGAACGGCGGCACCGGCAGCATCATCATCGCCAGCATGACCAGCAGCAACAGCGGCACGCCCAGATTGCCTCGACTGAGGTCGGCAATGTTGCTGCGGGCACTGTTGATTAACTGAGAGCGATCCACCGGTTTTCCCCGTTCCTTTAAAGCAAACTTTTGACGCCTGAAGCGGGCGCAGAGCGGCTACTGCAAGAAGCTTTCCAACTTTTGCAAAGGGAGAAATAGAGCGATTTTTCAGGGGGATATGTGTTGCCTGGGCAGGCCTCTTCGCGAGCAAGCCCGCTCCCACAGGACCTCGTCGAACCCGGCGATGGGGCCGTCAGCGACAGCGCGAAACTCAGGAATCGCGGCGCAAATCCGGCGGAATCGGCAGATCATCCTTGAGCGGATCCGGCCGCTTGCCTTTACCCGCCCTGTATTGGCGAATCTGATAGACGTAAGCCAGTACCTGCGCAACCGCCAGATAGAGCCCGCCGGGGATTTCCTGCTCAAGCTCGGTGGAGTAGTAGATCGAGCGCGCCAGCGCCGGGGATTCCAGCAACAGGATCTCGTTGGCCGCCGCGATTTCACGAATCTTCAGGGCCAGGAAGTCGGTCCCCTTGGCCAGCAATACCGGCGCACTACCCTTTTCCGGGTCGTACTTGAGCGCCACGGCGTAGTGCGTCGGGTTGGTGATGACCACGTCGGCCTCGGGAATGGCGGCCATCATCCGCCGCTGGGACATCTCGCGCTGCAGCTGTCGAATTCGCTGCTTGACCTCCGGCCGCCCCTCTTGATCCTTGTGCTCGTCACGCACTTCCTGCTTGGTCATCAGCAGTTTCTTGTGGCTTTCCCAGAGCTGCACCGGCACGTCCACCACAGCGATGAGGATCAGCCCGCAGGCCATCCACAAGGTGCTCCAGCCCACGACTTGCAGGCTGTGAATGATGGCCATGTCCAAGGGTTCATGGGCGATACGCAGCAGGTCATCGATGTCCGACGACAACACCGCCAGCGCCACGAACAGAATGATGATGAACTTGGCCAGGGCCTTGAGCAGTTCGACCAGCGACTTGGTCGAGAACATGCGCTTGAGCCCGGGGACGGGGTTCAAGCGGCTGAATTTGGGCGCCATGGAGCTCGCCGCGAACAGCCAGCCCCCCAGGGAAATCGGCCCGATGATGGCGGCCAGCACCAGCGTGATCATCACTGGCTGGATCGACCAAAGGGCAATTTGCCCCGAACGCATCAGGTAGGTGGCCATGGAGCGCTGATCCAGGATCACTTCCCGCGGCAGCGAGAAGTTGATGCGCATCAGCTCCATCATGTCCTGCGCCATGGCGCCGCCAAAAATCAGCAACGCCGAGGCACCGACCAGCATGATCGCCAGGGTGTTGAGCTCCTTGGACCGTGCGACCTCGCCTTTTTCACGGGAGTCCTGCTTGCGTTTCTCCGTGGGGTCTTCTGTCTTGTCCTGACCGCTTTCGCTCTCAGCCATGACTCAGCGCGCCCGTGCCATTTCGCGCAACAACTGCAAGGCCTCGGAGGCCAGCGGTTGGTACTGATTGAGAATGTCCGCCAGCCCGACCCAGACGATAAACAGCCCAAGCACCAGGATCAGCGGGAAGCCGACAGAGAAAATGTTCAGTTGCGGCGCCGCCCGGGTCATGACGCCAAACGCGATGTTGACCACCAGCAGCGCGGTAATCGCCGGCAGCACCAGCAACAACGCCGAACCGAGCACCCAGCCGAGCTTGCCGGCCAGTTCCCAGTAGTGGTTGACCATCAGGCCGCCACCCACCGGCAACGTGGTAAAGCTCTCGGTGAGGATCTCGAACACCACCAGATGACCGTTCATGGACAGGAACAGCAGCGTCACCAGCATGGTGAAAAACTGCCCGATCACCGCCGTCGATACGCCGTTGGCCGGGTCGATCATCGAGGCGAAGCCCATGCCCATTTGAATGGCGACGATCTGCCCGGCCACCACAAAGGCCTGGAAGAACAACTGCAAGGAAAAGCCCATCACCGCGCCGATGAGGATCTGCTCGGCGATCAGCAACAACCCGCTAAGGTCCAGGGGATTGACCGGAGGCATCGGTGGCAGGCCCGGCGCGATGACCACGGTAATGGCCAATGCGAAATACAGGCGGATGCGCCGAGGCAGCAAGGTCGTGCCGAACACCGGCATGACCATCAGCAAGGAGCCGACGCGAAACAGCGGCAACATGAACGTCGCCACCCAGGTGCTGATCTGCGTATCGGTCAGCGCAAGCAGTGACATGGTTTAGCCGATGACCTGAGGAATGCTGCCGTACAGCTGAATGATGTAGTCCATGAAGGTCTGCACCAGCCACGGACCACCGACGATCAGCGTCACCAGCATCACCAGCAGGCGCGGCAGGAAGCTCAGGGTCTGTTCGTTGATCTGGGTGGCGGCCTGGAACATCGCCACCAACAGCCCCACCAGCAGGCTCGGAATCACCAGCACGGCGACCATCATGGTGGTCAACCACAGGGCTTCGCGGAAAATGTCTACGGCGACTTCAGGGGTCATGGCGAGACACCACCGAAACTGCTGGCCAGGGTGCCGATGATCAACGCCCAGCCATCCACCAGCACGAACAGCATGATTTTGAACGGCAGGGAAATGATCAGCGGCGACAGCATCATCATACCCATGGCCATGAGCACACTGGCCACGACCAGGTCGATGATCAGGAACGGAATGAAGATCATGAAACCGATCTGGAACGCCGTCTTGAGCTCGGAGGTCACGAAGGCCGGCACCAGGATGGTCAGCGGCGCCTGATCCGGCGTCGCGATGTCAGTGCGCTTGGACAGGCGCATGAACAACTCCAGATCACTGGTACGGGTCTGGGCGAGCATGAAATTCTTGATCGGCACCTGCGCCTTGGCGACGGCATCCTGGGCCGTCAGCTTTTCCGCCAGATACGGCTGCAAGGCGTCCTGATTCACCCGGTCGAACACCGGCGCCATGATGAACAGGGTCAGGAACAGTGCCATGCCGGTGAGGATCTGGTTCGACGGTGTCTGCTGCAGGCCCAGGGCCTGGCGCAGGATCGAGAAGACGATGATGATCCGGGTGAAACTGGTCATCAGCATGACAAACGCCGGGATAAAACTCAGCGCGGTCATGATCAGCAGGATTTGCAGGCTGACCGAGTATTCCTGCGCACCCTGCGCATTGGTGCCCAGGGTGATGGCCGGGATCGACAGCGGATCGGCGGCGAATGCCAGCGGCGAGGCCAGCATCAGGGCCAGCGTCAAGACGATGCGTAGCGCACCCATTACTTCTTATCCTTCTGATCTTTACCCAGCATCTCCAACAGGCGCTGGGCAAATTCCGGCGTCGGCTTCTCGCTACTCGGCACTTGCACCGGCTCCTTGAGAACGTGCAGCGCAGTAATGCTGCCCGGGCTCAGGCCGAGCAGAATCTGCTCGTTGCCAACCTGCACCAGCATCAGCCGGTCGCGAGGCCCCAGTGCGCGGGAGCCGACAATGTCGATCACCTGCCCCTTGCCGGCCGGTCCGGCCTGCTGGACCCGACGCAGCAACCAGGCGAGGAGGAAGATCAGCCCCAGCACCAGCAGCAGGCCGAACACCAGTTGCGTCAGTTGGCCGCCCACACCACTGTTCACCGCTGGCGCAGCAGCCGTGGTCGCCGTTGCAACCGGTTCGGCCGCCAGCACGCTGAACGGCATGACCAGCACAGCCCCCAGAAGCTTTTTCACTCAGCGCAGCTTCTTGATGCGTTCGCTTGGGCTGATCACGTCCGTCAGGCGGATGCCGAACTTCTCGTTGACCACCACCACTTCGCCGTGGGCGATGAGCGTGCCATTGACCAGCACGTCCAGCGGCTCGCCGGCCAGGCGATCAAGCTCGATCACCGAACCCTGGTTCAGTTGCAGCAGGTTGCGGATGTTGATGTCGGTGCTGCCCACTTCCATGGAAATCGACACCGGGATATCGAGGATCACGTCCAGGTTCGGGCCTTCGAGGCTCACCGGATCGTTGTTTTTCGGCACGCTGCCGAACTCTTCCATTGGCAGGCGGTTGGAGGCGGAGCTGCCGGAATCGGCGGCCAGCAAGGCGTCGATGTCGGCCTGCCCGGCATCACCGGTTTCTTCCAGGGCCGCAGCCCACTCATCGGCCAGAGCCTGGTCGTCTTGGGTGTTCATATTGTCAGTGTCCTCGGCGAGCAAAAGTTCAGAATTCGGTTATTCGCGAATGGGTACCAGCGCCAGTCAACGGCGCTCGATCGGCTCGATCACTTGCAACGCCAGGTTGCCCTTGTGTGAGCCCATCTTGACCTTGAAGGCCGGCACGCCGTTGGCGCGCATGATCATTTCTTCCGGCATCTCGACCGGGATCACATCCCCCGGCTGCATGTGCAGGATGTCGCGCAGGCGCAACTGACGACGAGCCACCGTTGCGCCGATCGGCACGTCGACGTCCAGCACGTCCTGGCGCAGGGCATTGACCCAGCGTTCGTCCTGGTCGTCGAGGTCCGACTGGAAGCCGGCGTCGAGCATTTCGCGCACCGGCTCGATCATCGAGTACGGCATGGTCACGTGCAGGTCGCCGCCGCCGCCATCGAGTTCGATGTGGAAGGTCGACACCACGATGGCTTCGCTCGGGCCGACGATGTTGGCCATGGCCGGGTTCACTTCCGAGTTGATGTACTCGAAGTTGACTTCCATGATCGCCTGCCAGGCTTCCTTCAAATCGACGAAGGCCTGCTCCAGCACCATGCGCACCACGCGCAGCTCGGTCGGCGTGAATTCACGCCCTTCGATCTTGGCGTGCCGGCCGTCACCACCGAAGAAGTTGTCCACCAGCTTGAACACCAGTTTGGCGTCGAGGATGAACAGCGCGGTGCCACGCAGGGGTTTGATCTTGACCAGGTTGAGACTGGTCGGCACGTACAGCGAGTGCACGTATTCGCCGAACTTCATCACCTGCACGCCGCCGACCGCTACGTCTGCCGAGCGCCGCAGCATGTTGAACATGCTGATGCGGGTATAGCGGGCGAAACGCTCGTTGATCATTTCCAGGGTCGGCATGCGTCCACGGACGATGCGATCCTGGCTGGTCAGGTCATAGCTTTTGACGCTACCGGGTTCGGCAGCGTTTTCAGTCTGTACCAGACCATCGTCGACGCCATGCAGCAGCGCGTCGATCTCATCCTGGGACAGCAGGTCCTGCACGGCCATGTCGTGTTCCTACTGCAGTACGAAATTAGTGAAAAGCAACTGTTCGACCACCACTTTGCCGAGCTCTTTCTGCGCTACTTCCTGCACGCTGGCGGTGGCTTTCTGCCGCAGCATTTCCTGGCCGACCGGCGACGCCAGGGTCGCAAAGTCCTGCCCGGAGAACAGCATGACCAGGTTGTTGCGGATCACCGGCATGTGAACCTTGAGCGCATCCAGATCCGCCTGGTTGCGCGCGAGCATGGTGATGCTCACTTGCATGTAGCGCTGGCGACCGTTCTGGTTGAAGTTGGCCACGAAGGCCGGCGCCATCGACTCGAAAATCGCTGGCTGCTTGCCGACGGGAGCCGTCTCCGCCACGGCGGCGGCAGGCTTGCTCTGAGCGCTGTGCATGAAGTACCAGGTCGCCCCCACGGACACACCGATCGCCAGCAGCAGGGCCACCGCGATCACGATAATCAGCTTGAGTTTGCCTTTGGTTGCGGGGTCTTTTACTGCTGCGTCGCTCTTCGCCATGCCAATAATCCGTCACTATTCGGGTTTTCACAGTCGCACGGCAAGGCAAGAGCAAGTGTTATGCCAGAACGGTTGGGAGGGAGATGGGTGGACAGACGCCTTTTTGAAGAGCACCGCCAAACAAATGTGGGAGCGGGCTTGCTCGCGAATGCGTTGTGACAGTCAACATCAATGTTGAATGTTAAACGGTATTCGCGAGCAAGCCCGCTCCCACAGGGTTTATGTTTGATCAGGCGTAGTAGTCGACGGCGCTGGAGCCGATCACGCTGGTAGCCGTTGCGGCAACTTCTGTGATGCTCGGGGCGATTTCGTCATCCATGGTTTCAAGACGACCACCACTGGCGCTCGTTCGCCCGCTCTGGCCCTGTTGAGCCTGCTCCTGTCCCTGCTGCGAACCACGAGACTGGTCCGAAACATTGACATCGACCTGCCCCATGCCCTGCTGCGCAAACATGTCGCGCAAGCGATGGACCTGGCCGTCCAGCGCCTCGCGGACTCCCGGATGCGCACTCATGAACGTGACCTGGGTCTGCTGGTCGGGAACCATGTTCACCCGAATGTCCAGGCGTCCCAGCTCGGCGGGCTGCAACTGGATGTCCGCCGCCTTGAGATTGGCGCTGGACAGGTACATGACCCGGTTCACCACTTCTTCGGTCCACCCGCTCTGATGCATGGCGATCGGCTGGTTCACCGGCAAGGCATTGGCGGTCTTCGGAGTGGCCGCCTGGGTCAGCGCTGCCAGGCGGTTGGCGAAATCGTCGACACGGGTGTCGCTGCTGGCGGACTTGAGATCCTTCAGACCGTCATCGAGCAAGCCGCTGAAAGCCTTGTCGTCCCCCTGACCCGTGCTGCTCTTGTCGCCCTGAATATCCAGCATGGTCGCCATGCCGGCGGCAAAGTTTTGCGCTGGCGTCAGTTCACCGTCAGCCTGGGCCTGGGCTTGCGCCGGTGTCGGTGCAGACTTGGGCTGCGCCTGGCTGGACGCCGAGACATGACCGCTCTGCTCCATCGCCAGACGCACCGCCGGCAATGCGTCGAGCGGATCGGCTTCGGGATCGAAATCGCCGTCGGTGCCGGTCGGTGCCGGAGCGTTTGCAGCCGTGATCGCCGCAGCAACCGGTGCTTCAACCACTGGCTGCGCTGCTTCGGCCACGGCAGGCGTTGTCGGCACCGGCGCTGGCGCAGGCATCACTGGCTGTACGGTTTGCTGCAATGAGGGATCAAGCGCCGGATCGACCGGCGCAGCATCGACGACCAGCGCCGGGGCGGCATCCGAGGCATCATCGCCGGCTGTCTTGTCGTCAGCCTGCAGCGGCTTGTCGGCAGGCAAGGATTTGCCGCCATCGGCAACCACCGGTTCCTCGGCGGCAGACTTGTCGTCGCCAGCGTCTTTTTTTCCGGCGACATCGGAGGCTTTGTCACGACTCGTCCTGGATGAGGCATCCGCCACCGCATTGGGCTTGCCCTGTGCCTGATTGGCGTAGACATGAGCGAAGCTTGCGGCCTTGTCCCCGGGCTCAGCGGTCAGCGCCGGAGGATTGGCGGAGGCGGCTTGAGTCTTGGCCTGTACGGCAGCCTGAATAGGAATATTGGGGGTAACGGGCATTTAACGGTCTCCGCTGCACTGGGATCGTAGGTACAGTCGGGAGAGTTGAATGCAAAGGTTGCGCCAGTTTTGTTCGGTCGCGATCAATGAGGCCGAACGGTCGCGATGGCCAAGAGAGAATGCTGACGCGCCTCCTCATACAGAGGTCGGACAAGCGCGAATTCCCGGACGACTTCAGCGATTTTCGCCCCCAGGTCTGAAACGCTCTGCACTTTGGCATCTTGCTCCAGGTCATGACACAGCTCGGCCAGGCGAGTCGCCCCCATGTTGCTGCTACTGCCCTTGAAGCTATGGGCAGCCTCGATAATCTGCGTAGCGTCGACAATCATGGTCAACTGCCGCAGCCGCTCTTCGGAGTCCGCAAGGAAGGTATCGATCAAAGTCGAAAACTCGTCTTCCATGACTTCCCGCAACGCTTTCAGCACGTCCGGGTCCAGATGTATGTCAGCCACTTGCTCACTCCTTGATCAAGAATGCGCGGATTATGCCAGAGCGTCCCAGATAAACTCCACGCGTGCACTTCGACCATCGTCGGTCCAACGGGCATTACGCCCCAACTGGCGGATCAGGCTGACCCCACGTCCCGACAGGCGGATGTCATCCAGAGGCCTTTGCATCACCCGCTCGACATCGAAACCCTTGCCGCTGTCTTCGATGTGAATGGTCAGGCAACCGCCGTCGTCTGTTGGCGCCACCTGCAAATGCAGCCGTACATAGCCCTCCTGAAGCTCGTCCAGGCGCGCATTGCGCTCTTGATAATATCGCGCAAAACCCGAGGCATCGCGCTTGAGGCGCGAATCCAGCCCCAGCACGCCATGCTCCAGCGCATTGGAGTAGAGCTCCGCCAGCACGCTGTAGAGCGCACCGCTCTGAGCCCGAAGGCCATGCACCTCCAGCAGCAACTGCAACAGATAGGGCAACGGATTGAATCGCTTGAGCGTGGCGGCGCGAAATTCGAAACTCACCGACCAGTCCAGCGGACAGGACTGGCCGCTGTCGGAGTAGATCAACGCTGGCGGAGTGATCTGCGCCGGCTCCACCAGGCTGATTTCGACCATGCTGACATCGTCGCGGTTCTCTCCGCCGAAATCGCGCAGCGCCTGCTCGAGTTCTTCGAACAGCGCATCTGGCTGACGGTTGGCGGCAAACACCTGCTGCAATCGCTGCTCGCCAAACAACTGGTCATTGGCGTCGCAGGTATCGATCACCCCATCGGACAACAGGAAAACCCGATCCCCGAGCGCCATGGGAAACACATCGGTGCATTCATCGAAGGCTTCCGGGCTCAGCACCCCCAAAGGCAGGTGCCGCGCCGGAAGCGGCGTTCGCTCGCCACTGGCAATGCAATGCAGGTAACCGTCCGGCATTCCACCGTTCCACACTTCCACCGAACGGCGCTGGAAACTCAGGCACAGCAACGTGGCACAGCAGAACATGTCCACCGGCAGGATGCGCTTGAGCTTGGCATTCATCTCACGCAGGGTTTCCGCCAGGCCATAACCCTTGGCCGTCATCCCGTAAAACACTTCGGCCAGGGGCATGGCCCCCACTGCCGCCGGCAGACCGTGGCCGGTGAAGTCGCCCAGCAGTACGTGCATGTCTCCGGCCGGCGTGAACGCGGCCAGCAACAGGTCGCCGTTGAACAGCGCATAGGGCGATTGCAGATAACGGATGTTCGGCGCGGCATTCAGGCAGCCCGAGTGCGCCACCTTGTCGAAAACGGCCTTGGCCACACGCTGCTCGTTGAGCAGGTAGTCGTGGTGCCCGGCGATCTGGTCTCGCTGTTGCAGCACCGTGTCCTGCAAGCGCCGCAAGCGATCCATCGCCTTGATCTTGGCTGCGAGAATCACCTGGTTGTACGGCTTCGCCAGAAAGTCGTCACCGCCAACCTCCAGACAACGGGCCAGCGCTTCGCTTTCGGACAAGGAAGTGAGGAAGATGATCGGCACCAGGGTTTCCCCGGCCAGGGCCTTGATCTGCCGGGCCGCCTCGAAGCCGTCCATCACCGGCATCAGCGCATCCATCAACACCAGATGCGGTGGCTGCTGGCGAAACGCCTCGACCGCTTCGGCACCGTTGGCCGCCGTCAGCACTTCGTGCCCCTGGCGGCGCAGGATGCTCGACAACAGCAGGCGATCGGCGGCGCTGTCCTCGGCAATCAGGATCGTCAGCGGCTCCAGTGGCTGCATGGCAATCAACTGATGTCGAACAGCTTGTCGAAATTGGAGATGGCGAGGATCTTGCGCACGTCGGTACTGCTGTTGACGACGCGGATATCGGAATCATCGCCACCGGCGTGATCACGCAGCAGAAGCAGCATGCCCAGGGCCGAGCTGTCGAGGTAAGTGGCGTCTTTCAGGTCGACCACAACCGCCGATAGCTGTTTATCTTCGTAGGACTGGCGAAACTCCTGATGCTTGGCGAAATCGAATCGTCCCTTGACCGATATCGTCAGTTTTTGCCCATCCGGAGAGACTTCTGTAACGACTGACATTTCATGGCTTCCTTGTCATTGGTAAACCCGCTTGCACAAGGTTTAGCATTTGGTAGAGGTTGGAGCAAGGCGGGAGGTTTTGGCGACTGTCAAATCGCTATCGCTGTAGGAGCGAGCTCGCTCGCGATGGTCGTCAATATTATCGCTGTAAACCTGACACCCCCGTGCGCTCACAGGTTCATCGCGAGCGAGCTCGCTCCTACGGGTGATTTTGCCGTGGCAGGCGCTGGGACAATTCATCCAGCAATTTCTGCTCACGCCGGTCTTCAAGCGCCCGCGCCTCATCGGCATAGCGCTGAACCAGTTTGCGCAGGCCCTCGACCCGGGCAAACGCCTGCTGCCAGGTTTCCCGGGCTTTGTTGAGGTTGTTCTGATGCCAGGCCAGGCTTTGCCGCTGCTGGTCGATGGCCGTGCCCAGTTGCGCAAGAAAGCCCTGATAACCCAGCAACCATTGACCCGAGACACCGCCGCTGCCACGTACGATCCATTGTTCCTGATAGTCGAGACGGAAGGCTTCAAGGTCGGCGAGTTTGCTTTGTGCCAGGCGAACCTGCCCTTGAAAGTGCCCCAGGCGCTGGACCGCGGTTTTCTCGGCCTTTTCGGCCATTTCCACCACCGGCGCCAGCCGGCCCGCCCGACTCTGGGCCATGACCGCTTAACCGCCTGCCGCGGGCGCGAAGATCGAGGCGAGATACGCTTCGCTTTCGCCCAGGCTGATGCTGTCGTTGAGGCCCTGACGCAGGTATTTGACCAATTGCGGTTGCAGGGAAATCGCCAGATCGGTCTCCCGATCTCCGCCGGCGACATAGGCGCCAACGCTGATCAGATCGCGGCTCTGCTGATAGCGCGACCACAGCTGCTTGAAATACTGCGCACGGGTCATGTGCTCCGGCGACACCACCGCCGGCATCACCCGGCTGATGGACGCCTCGATATCAATGGCCGGGTAATGCCCTTCCTCGGCCAGGCGCCGGGACAGCACGATGTGCCCGTCGAGCACGCCCCGCGCCGAGTCGGCAATCGGGTCCTGCTGGTCGTCGCCTTCGGACAGCACGGTGTAGAACGCGGTGATCGAACCTCCGCCCTTCTCCGCGTTACCCGCCCGCTCCACCAGTTTCGGCAACTTGGCGAATACCGACGGCGGATAGCCCTTGGTCGCCGGTGGCTCGCCAATGGCCAGGGCGATTTCCCGCTGGGCCTGAGCGAATCGGGTCAGGGAATCCATCAGCAACAGAACGTTCTTGCCCTTGTCGCGGAAATACTCGGCGATGCGCGTGCAATACATGGCAGCGCGCAGGCGCATCAGCGGCGCATCGTCCGCCGGGGACGCCACCACCACTGAACGCTTGAGCCCTTCTTCACCGAGGATGTGCTCGATGAACTCTTTAACTTCACGACCCCGTTCACCGATCAGCCCGACGACGATAATGTCGGCCTCGGTAAAGCGCGTCATCATTCCCAGCAACACCGATTTACCGACACCGGTACCGGCAAACAGGCCAAGCCGCTGGCCACGACCGACGGTCAACATGCCGTTGATGCAACGGATGCCCACGTCCAGCGGTTCGCTGATCGGCTCGCGCTTGAGCGGGTTGATGGTCGGGCCATCCATGGGTACCCAGTCTTCGGCCTTCATCCCGCCCTTGCCGTCCAGGGCACGACCGGCACCGTCGAGCACCCGTCCGAGCATGCTCATGCCCATGGGCAGGCGACCGTTATCCGCCAGGGGCACCACTCGGGCACCGGGCGCAATGCCGGCGACACTGCCGACTGGCATCAGGAAGACTTTACTGCCGGAGAAGCCCATTACTTCGGCTTCGACCTGCACCGGGTGATAGCTGTCGTCATTGATGACCATGCAGCGGCTGCCCATGGCGGCGCGCAGGCCCTCGGCTTCGAGGGTCAGGCCGACCATGCGCAGCAGGCGCCCTTCGAGAATCGGTGCGCCCTCCAATTGCGTGGCCTCGGCATAACTGCCCAGGCGCTTGGCAAAACTGGTGCGTTCAAGGCGCATCGGCAATGTCCGACGCAGGCTTGCTTTCGATCGGCAGTTCCAGGCTGACGTCCGGCGCCGCCGGGTGCAAGGCCTGCTCGTGCAACTGATCGAACAGCTTGTCCATCACCCGCGCGATTCGGGTTTCCACCGTGGCGTCGATGCGGCTGTGTTCGGTCTCGACCCGGCAACCGCCAGGCAACAACGATTCGTCCTCGACGATGCGCCAGGTTTCTTCATGGCGTTCGCGCAGGGCTTTGACCTGTTCGAAATCCTGCGGATTGATGTACAGCCGCACATTGCCCACGCCCAGCGGCAGGAGCTTGAGGGCTTCGCGCATCACGTGTTCGATCTGTGACGAGTCGATCGCCAGTTCGCGCTGGATCACCTGCCTGGTGATGTGTTGCACGAGGTCGACCAGGGACTTTTCGATCTGGGTGTCCTGCTCGGCGATGGGCTCGAACAGATGGCTCATCAATTGCTCCAGCGCCCCGATCTTGGCCGTCAGGGCCACTTCGGCTTCCTGGCGGACCTTGAGCGTGGTGCTGTGGAATCCTTCTTTCTCACCCACCGCGAAGCCTTCGTTGTAGGCTTCCTGGCGAATGCTTTCGAGTTCTTCGAGGGTCAGTGGCTGGACTTCCTCCAGCGGCACTTCCTCCATTTCCGGCGGCTCGGGTTCCGGCTCCGGTTCCGGCTCGGGTTCCGGCGGGTCGAAACTGGGCAGTGCCCAGGTATCGAAGCCACTGACATCCCTGGCCCGGATCAGGTCAGTGGGTGCATCATCATTCTTGACCATGGTGTTAGATCATTTCCTCGCCGCCCTTGCCGCCGAGAACGATTTCTCCGGCTTCGGCCATACGGCGGGCGATGGTGAGGATTTCCTTCTGCGCGGTTTCCACGTCGCTGACGCGCACCGGGCCCTTGGCTTCCAGGTCGTCGCGCAACAGTTCGGCCGCACGCTTGGACATGTTCTTGAAGATCTTCTCCTTGACGCCTTCGTCCGACCCCTTGAGGGCCAGCACCAGCACATCGGAGGACACTTCGCGCAGCAGCGCCTGGATCCCGCGGTCGTCGACATCGGCCAGGTTGTTGAAGACGAACATGAGGTCTTCGATCTGACCGGACAGGTCTTCGTCGACTTCGCGAATCGAATCCATGAGCTGGCCTTCGATCGAGCTGTCGAGGAAGTTCATGATGTCCGCCGCACGCTTGATGCCACCCAGGGTGGTGCGCGAGGCATTCGAGTTGCCGGAGAACTGCTTCTCGAGAATCTGGTTGAGTTCTTTCAGGGCCGCTGGCTGTACGGTGTTCAGCGAGGAGACTCGCAGGATGATGTCCAGCCGCACCTTGTGGTCGAAGTTGCCGAGCACTTCACCGGCCTGGTCCGGATCGAGATACGCCACCACGATCGCCTGGATCTGCGGGTGCTCGTAACGGATCACGTCGGCGACGGCGCGCGGCTCCATCCACTTCAGGCTGTCGAGGCCACTGGTGTTGCCACCAAGCAGGATGCGGTCGATCAGGCCGTTGGCCTTGTCTTCACCCAGGGCCTGGGTGAGCATTTTGCGCACATAGTCGTCGGAGCCGACGCCCAGGCTGGTCTGGTCGCCGACGATATCGACGAACTCGCTCATCACCTGCTCGACCTGCTCGCGGTGCACATTTCCCATCTGGGCCATGGCCACACCCACGCGCTGAACCTCTTTGGGGCCCATGTGGCGCAGCACCTGGGCCGCGTCGGTGGAGCCCAGGGACAGCAACAGGATGGCGGCCTTGTCGACCTTGGACAGTTTGGCGGCAACGGCTCGGTTATCACTCATCTGCGTTAATCCACTCTTTCACGACCTGGGCCACACGACCCGGATCTTCTGCCACCAGACTCTTGATTGCGTTCAACTGTGCGTCATAGCCTTCGCTCGGGCTCGGCAGCAGAATGCTTTGCGGGCCGCCGAGGCTGACGCGGTCGTTGGCCAGCTCGCCGTCCAGGCCGCCCATGCCACCCAACTCGACGTCGCTGCCGATGCCGGCCAGCTGCTTGCCCTTGCCGCCACCGGTGATGTTGTTGAGCACCGGACGCAATACACCGAACACCAGCACCAGGATGAACAACACACCCAGCACTTGCTTGACGATGTCCCAGAACCACGGCTGGGAGTAGAACGGAATATCGGCAATCACTTCACCGCGCTCGGCGGAGAACGGCATGTTGATCACGCTGACACTGTCACCACGGCTGGCATCGAAGCCGACCGCATCCTGAACCAGGCGCGTGAAGCGCGCCAATTCATCGGCGCTCCATGGCGCACGGGTGGTTTCGCCGTTGGCCGGGTTGATCTTGACCTGATCGTCCACTACCACCGACACCGACAGGCGATTCAATCGGCCCTGCTGTTGCTTGGTATGGCTGATGGAACGGTCGAGTTCGAAGTTTTTGGTCGATTGCTGACGCTTGTCCGCCGGGTACGGTGCGAGCATCGGCTGACCGGTGGCCGGGTCCATGATTTGCTGGCCGTTGGCGTCGATCAGTGGCTGGCCTGGCTGCACCATGCCGGCCGACGCGGTCGCGCCACCGGTGGTTTGCGGCGCGGAGGCCGGCGACGGCGGCTGGTTGCTCAAGGCACCCGGCACGCCTTGCGGACCATTGCTGGCGGTACGTTGTTCGTTGACCGACTGCTCGCTGCGCAATGCCGGTTGATCCGGGTTGAATTGCTCGGAAGTCGACTCGACCGCACTGAAGTCCACATCGGCGGACACTTCGGCTTTATAGCGATCGTTGCCCAACACCGGCTGCAGGATGTTGTGTACGCGCTGGGTGAGCATGCTTTCCATGCGACGGCTGTAGTCGAATTGCTTGCCGGCCATGGTCAGTTCGGAGTTTTCCGCCTGATCCGACAGCAGGTTGCCTTTCTGATCGACTACGGTGATCTGCGACTTGCTGAGTTCGGGAACGCTGGTCGCCACCAGATTGATGATGGCAACGACCTGGCCTGGTTCGAGGGAGCGACCGGAATAGAGTTCAACCAGAACCGAAGCGCTCGGCTTGCGTTCATCGCGCACGAACACCGAACTTTTCGGGATCGCCAGATGCACGCGGGCACCCTTGACGTTGTTCAGGCTGGAAATGGTGCGGGCCAGTTCGCCTTCGAGGCCGCGACGATAGCGGGTCGCTTCCATGAACTGGCTGGTGCCCAGCCCCTGTTCCTTGTCGAGGATTTCAAAACCGATGTTGCCGTCGCTGGGAGTGACACCAGCGGCCGCGAGCTTGAGCCGCGCACGGGACAGGTCATCGGCCTTGACCAGCAAGGCACCGGAGTTGGGTTCGACGGTGTACGGAATATCGGCGGAGGCCAGGGTATCCATGACCTGCTTGGCGTCCATGCCGGCAAGGCTGCCGTACAGAGGCCGGTAGTCCGGCTGCTGGGACCACAACACCACGGCGAAGCCAATCGCCACGCTCGCCGCCAGGCCGACCAACAGGCCCACCTGACGCAACATGGTCATCTCGGAGAGGTTTTCCAGGAAGGACAATCCGAACAGCGGCGGCTTGCCGTCTATTGGAGTGGCCTTGGCCGGAACGTTATCGGCGACTGCTTCTGCCATGACTCAATCTCGTCCTTTAAACAGGCATCTGCATGATGTCTTGATAGGCCTGAACCAGCTTGTTGCGCACCTGGGTCAATGCCTGGAATGACACACTGGCCTTCTGCGAGGAAATCATCACGTCTGTGAGGTCGACGCCGCTTTTACCGATTTCGAAGGCGCTGGCCAACTGAGTGGAAGCCTGTTGGGTGTCGTTCACTTTATTGACGGCCTGGCCGAGCATGTCGGAAAAGCTGCTGCCCGCCACTTCAGGGACGGCCGTCGATTTCGGCGCAGACATGGCATCCATTTGCATGGCGCGCATATCCAGCATCAACCGATTGAATTCAATACCTTGGCTCATGGTTTCTCTCTTTGACGACCCGCAATTTTTTGACACTCACTCGGCGGGTAGTGAGGTGTTAGCAACAAGGGTGCCAGCTCCATGGCTGAGTCATACAAAAGCCCGTCCCGAGCTTCATTCCGATCTATGTAGGAGCGAGCCCTGCTCGCGATGGTCGTTAACGATAACGCGGGATTGCAGGAAAAACGCGGCGCTCTTGAGTCCATCGCGAGCAGAGCTCGCTCCTACAGGAACAGGTCCAGGTATTGGAACCAGGGATCAGGTGGCAAAGAGATAGGCTTCCACATCCATGCCGGCATCGCGCATCTGCGCCAGCTTGTAACGCAGGGTTCGCGGGCTGATGCCCAGGCGCTCGGCCGCCTCTTTGCGACGGCCGCGCTCGGCGCGCAAGGTGTCGATGATCATCTGGAATTCATGGCGACGCAGGTCATCTCCCAGCGCCCCGGCCGACTCGGCCTCGACTTCCACCGGACGCACCGGCACCTGCGCCAACGCCGGCAATGGAGCGCAAGCCACCGGCCCGGCCAGGCAGAAATCCTGCGGCTGGATCAAGCCACCCTGCTGCAAAATCAGCGCACGCTGAATCGCGTTGTCCAGTTCGCGCACGTTACCCGGCCACGGATAACCGATCAGGCACGCCTGAGCCTCGGGCGACAACCTGGCAGGCGAATGCTTCATTTTATTGACGTGCCTGGCCAGCAGGCGCTCGGCCAGCGGCAGGATGTCGGCGGTGCGCTCGCGCAATGGACGCCAGGCAAGAGGAAACACCGACAGGCGATAATAAAGGTCCTCGCGAAAGCGCCCCGCCGCTACCTCACCCGCCAGGTCGCGATTGGTGGTCGCGACCACACGAATATCCAGCGTGACCGGTTTGCGCGCCCCAACCCTTTCGACCTCGCGCTCTTGCAGCACGCGCAGCAATTTGGCCTGGAGCCCCAGGGGCATTTCAGAAATTTCATCGAGCAGAATGGTGCCGCCGTCGGCCTGCTCGAACTTGCCGGCTTGCGCGGCAATGGCGCCGGTGAAGGAGCCCTTCTCGTGACCGAACAAGGTCGCTTCGAGCATGTTGTCCGGGATCGCAGCGCAGTTGATCGCAATGAACGGCTGACGGGCGCGATGAGAATGCTGATGGATGTAACGCGCCAGCACTTCCTTGCCCGTGCCCGACTCACCCGAGATCAGCACCGTGGAATCGCTGCGTGCGACCCGCGCCGCCAACTCGAGCAACTGCGCGCTCGCCGGTTCGAACGCTACCGGCCCTTCACCTTCGGTAAGGCCGAGGCTGCCCAGGGCATGACGCCCCACCAGATCGAGCAACGCCTTGGGTTCGAATGGCTTGACCAGGTAGTCCGCCGCGCCCTGGCGCATCGCGTCGACCGCACGCTCGACCGCACCGTGAGCCGTCATCAGCAACACCGGCAACTGCGGCTGCCGCACTCGCAGCATGCCGAGCAACTGGTGGCCGTCCATGCCCGGCATATTGACGTCGCTGATCACCAGGCTGAAGGCCTCGTCGCCGACAGCAGCCAGCGCATCTTCAGCCGAACCCACTGCCTTGTAATCGTGCCCCGCGAGCAACAGCGTATCAGCCAGTGCCTCGCGCAACGCGCGGTCGTCCTCGACCAGCAGAACCTTGATCCCCATGTGCGTCACTCCGCCCCTTGAGCGCTGCTGAACAACGGCAGGATCACCTGCGCGCAGGTGCCGCGACCGAGCCGCGAACGCAACTGCAATTCTCCCTGATGAGCACGCGCCACTGCCTTGACCACGGTCAGACCAAGACCTGTGCCGGTGGTTTTGGTAGTGAAAAAGGGTTCGCCCAATCGCGCCAGAACGCCGGCATCGATACCGGAGCCACTGTCACTGACGCACAGGCGCAGGTTGTTGCCGCGGGTGTAGAGGTGAATCTTGAGGCGCAATTGACCGGCACTGGCCTGAATGGCGTTCTCGATCAGGTTGAGGATCGCTCCGACCAGCGTGTCGCGATTGCACAGCAACGCCCCCGAGTGACTGTCGCACTGCCAGCGGATCGGCAGATCCTGCACGTGGGTCAGCGCGGCCGCCTGCAACGACTGCATCAGTTGAGCAGGGGTCACGCGATCGGTCAGCGGCAACTCGCCCCGGGCGAACACCAGCATGTCACGCACCTGGTGCTCCAGTTCGTGCAGGCGCTCCTTGAGGCGCCCGGCAAAGCGCTGCTGGGTAGCGACCGGCAGCTCCTGCTCGGTCAAATGGCTGGCGTACAGCAACGCGGCGGACAACGGCGTGCGTATCTGATGAGCCAACGAAGCGACCATGCGCCCCAGCGACGACAGACGTTCATGTCGGGCCAGTTGATCCTGCAGGTGACGGGTTTCGGTCAGGTCATTGAGCAACACCAGCTGGCCGGGCTCGGCGTCCAGCGAGCGCGTGGCGATCGACAGGCGTCGACCATTCTTGAGGGAGACTTCATGACCATCGTCTTCGCGTGGTGCAAAACAGCGGGCAATGACGTGGCGCCACAATTCACCTTCCAGCGGCAAACCCAGCAACTCGCACGCTGCCGGATTGGCTTCGCGCACGATGCCCTGGGCGTCAATGACAATGACACCGCCGGGTAACAGATCAAGGAGGTTTTGCAGGCGGTTGGCCAGGCGTTCTTTTTCCGCCAGCTCCTGCATGCGCTGAGCACTGACCACCGCCAGTTCACCCTTGAGCTCGGTTACCCGGGCTTCAAGCATGCTGTAGGAATCGGTCAACTGACTGGACATCTGATTGAACAGCGCGAATGCCTGCTCAAGGCCCAGCCGACTCGCCTGCTCTACGGACGACGGTTGCCGCGAAGCATCAGGGACAGGAGACATCTGGGCGGCTTGGGGCATTGTGCTCTCTCGCTTGGCTGACCGTCAGTGAAACGGAACGTTGCGAGGGACGTAGCAATACCCGTGCCTAAAAAAAACTCATTGTAAATGAATGACTTGAAAAACAGGCGTCAATCATCCGCCTGTTCGTCTCCATCACGACGGCTCATGCCGTACTTGCGCATCTTTTCCACCAGCGTGGTGCGACGAATACGCAGCCGCTCGGCCGCGCGCGCCACAATGCCATTGGCATCATCCAGCGCCTGCTGAATCAACCCTTGCTCCAGACCTCCGAGGTAGTCCTTCAGGTCCAGGCCTTCGGGAGGCAACATGGCGTTGGCCGTGAAGTCCGGCGTATGACCGTTGATGGCCACGCGCTCTTCCAGATCGCTGCGCAGGCTGTCGACCATCTGCTCGTCTTCATCGTCGACGTAGCGGAATTTCTTCGGCAACTCGGCCACGCCGATCACACCGTACGGATGCATGATCGCCATGCGCTCCACCAGGTTGGCCAGTTCACGGACGTTGCCCGGCCAGCCATGCCGGCACAGCGACATGATCGCTGCCGAGTTGAAGCGGATCGAACCGCGCTTCTCGTGCTCCATGCGCGAGATCAGTTCGTTCATCAGCAGCGGAATGTCTTCGACCCGCTCGCGCAGCGGCGCCATCTCGATCGGGAACACATTCAGGCGGTAGTACAAGTCTTCGCGGAAGGTGCCGATCTCGATCATGCTTTCGAGGTTCTTGTGGGTCGCCGCAATGATGCGCACGTCGACGCTCTGGGTCTTGTTGCTGCCCACGCGCTCGAAGGTGCGCTCCTGCAACACGCGCAGCAGCTTGACCTGCATCGGCAGCGGCATGTCGCCGATTTCATCGAGGAACAGGGTGCCGCCATTGGCCAGCTCGAATCGACCGGCGCGGCTGGTGATCGCCCCGGTGAAGGCGCCCTTCTCGTGACCGAACAATTCGCTTTCCAGCAACTCGGCCGGGATCGCCCCGCAGTTGACCGGCACGAACGGCGCTTCGCGGCGCTTGGAGTGGTAATGCAGGTTGCGTGCAACCACTTCCTTGCCGGTGCCGGACTCACCGAGGATCAGCACGCTGGCATCGGTATCGGCGACTTGCTGCATCATCTGACGGACGTGTTGAATCGCCCGGCTGGTGCCGACAAGACTGCGGAAAAGATTGGGCTCGCGATGACGACCGCGCTCGCGGGCCTGGTCGTACATCTCGCGATAGACCTGGGCACGGTGCAGCGAGTCGAGCAACTTGCTGTAGCTGGGCGGCATTTCGAGGATCGAAAGCACCCGGCGACGCTGGTCTTCCGGCAGGTCAATGGAAGAATTATCGCCCATTAACAAAACCGGAAGGAACTCATCCCAGGTCGAGAGTGTCTTAAGCAAGCCCAGAAGTGCACCAGGAGCATTTACCGTCCCGATGAGGACACAGATTACTTCACGACTTGACGACAATGAGCCGACAGCCTGCTGCCAGTCATGGCTACCGCAGGGTAAATTTTCTTCGCCGAGAAAATTCAAGATCACCGCCAAGTCGCGGCGGCGGACGCTATCGTCATCGATCAGCAGAATTTTGGTTTCACGCCACATGCAATAGCAACTTCCCTAGTCAACTCAATGCCCAAAATGCTGGGGCAAGCTAGACGCTTGCAGACACGTTGTGCCTGAAGACGACTGAAATCTGGAACCAGCCACTAGTTAAGTCAAAAAAACGTGCACAGTCAAATTTATGGCGCACATGTCTGGATTAACTTGGGGTTAATTAACCAAACAGATGGTAAACCTTTGCCGCGTTCCGCGCTTGCTGGATCTGAGACATTTCATCGACTATCGCCTGCCTCTCCCCCATCGCCACCTCAAGCAGTTGCTTGTAGACATACAGCAACTCCTCAAGATTGCTGCGCAGAACTTCTTCGTCCAGCGAAGCCTCGCTCAAGACGTCTTCCATGCACGAACGGCAATCCAGGTCCAATTGACCGATAGCCTCCCAGTCGCGCTCGGCCAAGGCACCGACCAGCGCTTCACGGGTTTGTTCTATTCGCTGCAATACAAGACTCATGGCGATCTCCCTAGAACTGCGGACCTGGCTCAGCAATGCCGTCCCAGCCTTCTTTCACCGTGCGAAGCAACCCCGCGACCTCATCGAGAATCTTCAGGTCGCTGCTGATGTTCGCCTCGGCCAGGCGCTTCATCATATAGATGTAAAGACTGTCGAGCTCGCCCACGGCATCGGCGCAATTTTCAAGATCCAGGCCTTCACGCAAGCCACCGATGATGCCAATCGCCTTGCTGATCGACACACACTTGCCGGGAATGTCCTTGCGTTCCAGGGCGCCTTTGGCCTGAGCGATACGGTCCAGGCCACCTTCCATGAGCATTTGCACCAAACGATGCGGACTCGCTTCGGACGTCTGGGCGTGCGCGCCCACTTTCTGATACTGCCGAAGGGCTAACATTGGATTCATGTTCTACCTCATTACCACAATGACTCGTATGAGCAGTGTATCGTCCGCGTACCGGAAAACTTTAGAGCAAAAGACAAAAACCCGGCACACGCTAAAATGCGTAGCCGGGTTTTTGTCGTCAGCTCATGACTAGCTGTTGGACTTCTGGGCGTTCAAGGACGTGAAGAACGAGGTGATGTTAGTCGCCGTCGCTTTCATTTGCCCGACCAAAAGGTCCATTGCGTTGTATTTGGCGGTCAGCGTCTTGGTCATGTTCGCGACACGCAAGTCCAGCGCAGACTGTTGGTTTGAAAGGTTCTTGCTCACGCTCTGCAGGCTGCTATTGCGCTGGTCGAGCAAGCCACCAGCCTGCACATAAGGCTTGATTGCAGTGCCCATGCGCGCCAGCAGGCCGTTGGTCGCGTTGGTTCCGCTGAACAACTGCTGCACCTGGCCACTCATACCGCCGGTGGACATCGTCTTGTTGAACGCCGTCGTGTCGAATGCCAGGTTGCCGGTTTTCTCGTTTGTCATCACGCCGATCTGCGACAGCACCGCCAAAGGACCGCCCGCACCAGGAGCCGTCAGTACACTGCGAATATCGGAAATCAGTGAGCGCGGCATCGAGTCACCGGTAAACGCCGCCTGAACCGTCAGCTTGCCATCGGCACCCTCTGTCGCCTTGGACAGGGAGTTGATGGTGTTCATCAGGGTGTTGTAGGAATCGACGAACGACTGGATCGATGTTTGCAAACCGGTGGTGTTGGTCGCAACGGTGACGGTCGCAGCAGCCGGCGGTGTACCCGTGCTCGCGGACGCCAGGTTCAGGGTCAGGCCACTGACTGCGCCGGTAACCGTATTACTCTTGCTGGTCACTGCCAGACCATCGATGGTCAGCGATGCATCCACCGCAACTCCGTTGACAGCACCGGAACTTGCAGCCGAAGGGTTGGCGCCCATCGGTTGGGTACCGTCGATTGCAAGGCCGGCGATACCGCTGACCACAAGGTCGGAACCCGCGCCGGTCTTGCTGGAACTGATCACCAGTCGCGACGCACCGCTGCTGTCGGTCACGATGTTGGCAGAAATACCATTGCTCGCCTGCGCAGAGTTGATGGCATCCCGGGTGCTCTGCAGGGTCGCACTGGCTGGAATCGTGACATCGTAATCAGTGCCATTCTGACTGATTTTCAGAGTACCACTCGGAATGGCACTGGCGGCACCGCCGGCAAAAGAAGCACTGGCTACTTTCGAGCTGGTGGCCAGGTTATTCACAACAACGCTGTAGGTACCGGCAACTGCGGTGTTGTCGGAAGTTACACCCAGAATCGACGGGGTACCCGAAGTGGCGGTAAAGCCCGCAAACGCAGGATTGGTCTTGCTACCGAGATTGGTCAGCGCCGTCTGAAAGGCCGTCAGTGCGCTTTTCAAGGAACCGACACCGGAAATCTTCAGCGTGTTGGTTTTGGTCTGGGTATCGATCTGCGTCTGCTTGGCAGATTTGTCGGCGTTGACCAGCGCAGTGACGATATCACCGATATTCAGGCCAGAGCCTAAGCCCGAACCCGGTAAAATTGGACTTGCCATTTTGCGTCTCCCTTCAGGTTGCTGCCACTCTTTTGGCCAATACCTGCGCCCAAGAACTTACAGACACTATTCATGCCAGCTATCAAACTTTAGCGTCGAACAATACGTGGCTCGCATTGCTCAGGCTTTCCGCCAGCTTGAGGGCCTCTGCGGAAGGGATCTGTCGCACGACCTCACCCGTTTCGCTTGCAATCACCTTGACGACGACCTTTCCGGATTGCTCGTCTATCGAGAACTCCAGATTGCGCTTGATCGACTGCACAAACTTTTCGATCTGCTGCACCGCCTGCTTCAGGTGAGTGTCATCCGCATCCAGCTTCTTGTCCGCCACTGGAGTCACGCTGACGGCTTCAGGCTTTTCCGGTGCTTTATCCGAGACGCTGCTCGCTGGCTGGGGAGCCGGATAAGACACGCCAAGCTTTACGCTCATCTCCATGCCCATCACCTCTTAACGTAAAAAGCGAGAGAGCGTGACAAGCACACTCCCCCGCTCAAACTCATTCCGAAATTACTGAAGCAGCTTCAGTACAGCGGAAGGCAGTTGGTTGGCCTGGGCCAGAACCGAGGTGGAAGCCTGTTGCAGGGTTTGCTGCTTGGTCAGGTTCGCGGTTTCTGCGGCGAAGTCGGTGTCTTGTACACGGCCTTGTGCAGCAGTGGTGTTTTCCACGATGTTCTGCAGGTTGGAGATGGTGCTGGTCAGACGGTTCTGCGAAGCACCCAGGTTTGCGCGGGTGGCGTTGATCGATGCCAGAGCAGCGTCGATCGCGGTGATCGCGTTGTCGATGTTGGCAGACAGGGTAGCGGAAGTCGCACCGGTCAGAACAACAGTACCGCTGCCTACGGACAGGGAAACGGCGTCGAACTTGGAGCTCAGCACCAGGTCGATGCGGTTGGCCGAGCCAGTGTTGGCGCCAACTTGCAGTTGCATGGTACCAGCCGTACCGTCCAGCAGGTTTTTGCCGTTCAGGTTGGTGGAAGCGGAGATACGAGTGATTTCGTCAGACATCTGAGCGAATTCGGAGTTGGTAGCGGTCTGGTCAGCGGTGCTGTTGGTACCGTTACGTGCTTTAACAGCCAGTTCACGCATACGCTGCAGAATGTCGGTCGAAGCTTGCAGCGCGCCTTCAGCGGTCTGGGCAACGGAGATACCGTCGTTGGCGTTCTGGATTGCCTGGGTACCACCACGGATCTGTGCAGCCATGCGGGTTGCGATCTGCAGGCCGGCGGCGTCGTCCTTGGCGCTGTTGATTTTCAGGCCGGAAGACAGGCGCTGCATCGAGGTCGAAAGTGCATCGGTAGCACGGTTCAGGTTTTTCTGAACGCCCAGCGACGTGGTGTTGGTGTTTACAGTTAAAGCCATGACGAATTCCTCGTTGGTTGGGTACTGCGGCTTCCGGCCCTGGCAACCGCCGGGTATGGCCTAGAGAACCTTCGTAATAGTTATCGTCGGGTTGGCAGGTTGCTTGAGGGCTTTTTTGAAAAAAAATGCCATCACCCTGCCACCCCCGAGAAAACAAGGGCTTAGCGCCCCTCAACCGCAAAAAAATGACGCCATGAAACTGTCCAACCCACAAACGCCCGTGCCAAAGCTGTTGCTGCCCCTCAGGCCGGCATGTTTTCGAGCAATTCGATCAACTCATATTCCATGAAATCGGCAAGCCCCAGCCAATCCTGGCGCTCCTGGCAGGCCAGCATTTGCCTGAGCATCAAGGCCCAGGCCTGCTGAACATCCTGAGGTGCCTGTGCAAACAGCCGCTGCGCCTCATCGAACAGATCAACCATGTTCAAAGCCGCCTCGACATCACGCCCCAGGCGAAACAGTCCTGCGCACTGCCGGTACTCTTGGATGCCTTTCACTTGAGGCTTCATTGCACGAAATCCTGATTGAATTGCGTACCGGCAATCATTGCCCCAGCCCGACTGCTATTGAAGAACTGCACCTCGGGATGCCTGGCAATGTAACGTTCGAGCTCGCACAGGTAACTGCGGAAATTCAATTGCGTCTTGACCTTCTGTCCATGTCCATCGTGCACCCAGTGACGGGCCTGGTTCACTGGCGGACCCAGGTCACCATCATTCCAACCGGTATGGGTCCTGTTCATCGGGAAGGAAAAATCCGCACCGAAAAGCGTGATGCGCTGCGCGCCCATCTTCACTGCCAGATCAACTGCCGGATGGATCACGCTGCCGCTGACGTAGAGCTGCGCACGTGGGTGTTGCTCACGTAGTGCGGCATAGATCGGGCTGGCGGAATAACCGCCATAGCGTTTGCCGTTCCAGGCCTTCAGCATGTGTGGATCGCTCAAAGGCAAGTACACCAGCGGAATGCCTTCGGAGTCTTCGCCCGGCAAGTGCAGCGCACTGATGCGCTGATCGATGCTCACCACCAGGTCAGGTTTGATTCCGTGCTCGCGAAGGGGCCTGTAGGCGGTATCCACACTGATGAACAGGGGACGTGGCGTTTGATTGCGCACGGCCGCCAGGCGCTCGAAGTTGCCTTCAAGGCTGGGCCCTGTGCCGATCACATAGATTTCACGCCCGGCACAAGTGCCAAACAGCTGTGCCACATCATCATCGGCAAGCAGCACTTCGAGGGTGTCCTGCAAGCGTTGCTGAATCACGGGAGATTGCGGGTCGAATTCCCGATTGTTGAAACTCAGGTGCACTTCGCTGACCAGGCGATCACGAATCTTCGCACTGAAGTCATCCGCCAGCAGCATTTCCGCCGGCAACGCAAAAAACGGGGTGCAGATGTCCGACAGATCGCCGGCATACAGCAGTTGCACGCGCGGATCGCTCAGCCATTGGCGTTGATCGATCAGTTGCAACACCAGTGCGAAAAGCGCGCCGTTGAGAATATGGACATAGAGCTTTTCAAGCCCCGCGCGCTCCAGCAAGACCGAAGGCAAATCGCCGAAACCGGTGCCGTAAACGTGCAGTATTGGCTTGTCTGGCGCCAGGCTGGCGGCCTGCAAACGGGCCTCACCCAAGCGATCATGGCGGCTGGTGAGCTGGATGCCACCCACACACAACGTCGAGTCCCGCCCTTCGATCAGTTCGACCTCGATGGCCAGGTGGTCTTCCATTTCCAATCGCGCATACAGCGACGGCCAGCGCCGCTGGATAACCTGAGCATTGTCTTCAAAGCATTCGCTCATGCTACCTCGCATTCCTTACAAGCAAAAAAGCGCTCAAGGTTAACCCTTGAGCGCTTTTTTGTACCGGCCTTTTTTATTAAAAGACTTTCACTCAAGGGCGATAGATGATCGCCGAACCCCATGACAGCCCCACTCCGAAACCGCTGAGCGCAACGCGCCTCCATTCGGAATCGAGAATATGCTTTTCCAGCAGCAATGGGATGCTCGACGACACCGTGTTACCGGTCTCGACCATGTCCTTGATGAACTTCTGCGGGCATTCTTCGAAGCGCCGCGCGACCGCATCGACAATCGCCGCGCTGCCCTGGTGAATGCAGAACGCATCGATGTCGTCAGCACTCAGTTGCGACTCGCCCAGCAACTCATGCAAATGTGCCGGCACCTTGAGCAGCGCGAAGTTGAAGACCTGGCGGCCGTTCATGAAGAACACGCCGTCAGTGACTTTCAAATGCGGAGCGCCGGAACCATCGGTGCCGAACTTGGCCTTGCCCAGTGCCCAGGTCGGATTTTCACCCATCCAGGTCGCAGTGGCGGCATCGCCGAACAGCATGGTGGTGTTACGGTCTTCCGGGTCGACGATCTTCGAATACGGGTCGGCAGTGATCAGCAGGCCGTTCTTCAGGCCAGCGGCCTCCATGAAGCCCTTGATCGCATAGATGCCGTAGACGTAACCGGAGCAGCCCAGGGAAATATCGAACGCGGCGACGCTGGTCGGCAGGCCGAGTTTGTCCTGCACGATGGCTGCGGTATGTGGCAGGCCTTCTTCGTCACCGTTCTGGGTGACGACAATCAACGCATCGATGGATTCACGCTTCAGATCAGGGTTGCTGGCAAACAGCGCATTGGCCGCTTCAACGCACAGATCGGAGGTTTCCTGATCAACGCCTTTGCGCGGCAGGAAAGCCGAACCGATCTTGCCCAGGATGAATTCTTCATCCTTCTCGAATTTTGCACCTTGTGCGTAATTGTCCACGCCGGCTACAGGAACGTAGCTCGCAATGCTTTTTATGCCAATCATTACGGCTTCCCAATAATAAACAGCCCAATACCACCACTCGCAAGCAATCGAGGGGCGCCGACAAACCTGGATTACCGTCACCCCAGGGCGACGGCAGGGAAGCGTCAAGGACTATCACTGAACCCGATAAAGGGTCAGGCGCCATCTTCCCGGTCAATACAATACAGTGAAGATGCCCGTTATGACTCGCAGGTCACGCATTTTGCCGAATCAGCGCCGCTTGGGGTTATTCGACCAACGACCAGTCCAGCGCTGTTCCACGCTTGATGGCCTGACGGGCACGGCGTCCCAGGAGGCTTTGCGCATGCTTGGGCGCCAGCCCGAGTCCCGGACGGATGGTTCTCAGATTCGTCGCATCGAAGGGCTCTCCGGCCTCCATGTCCTGGGCGACATACAGCGACCGACGGTACACCAGGGATTGCCGTTCGGCCTCGGTGACGCCGTAATGCACTTGCCCCATGGCTTGCCAGGCGCGTTCGGTTTCAATCACCAGGCTGGCCAGTTCAGAGGGCTCCAGCGAGAAACTGGCGTCGACACCACCGGCCGCACGGTCGAGGGTGAAATGCTTTTCCATCACCGTTGCCCCCAGTGCCACCGCCGCCACGGACACACCGACGCCCATGGAGTGATCGGACAGCCCCACCTGGCAATCAAACAACTCGCGCAGATGAGGAATCGTCCTCAGGTTGCTGTTCGCCGGTGATGCCGGATAGGTGCTGGTGCATTTGAGCAGCACCAGGTCCTTGCACCCGGCCTCGCGGGCGGCGCGCACGGTTTCATCGAGTTCGGCGATGCTGGCCATGCCGGTGGAAATGATCAGCGGCTTGCCCGTCGCGGCGACCCGGCGTATCAGCGGCAGGTCGGTGTTTTCGAAACTGGCGATCTTGTAGGCAGGCACGTCGTGGCTTTCGAGGAAATCCACGGCGCTCTCATCGAAGGGCGTGGAGAATGCCAGCAGGCCCAATTCCCTGGCGCGAGCGAAAATCGGTGCGTGCCATTCCCAGGGCGTGTGGGCCTTTTCATACAAGGCGTACAGCGAAGTACCGGCCCACGGGCTTTTGGGGTCCTTGATGAAGAACTCGCCTTCGGCCAGGTCCAGGGTCATGGTGTCCGCGGTGTACGTCTGCAGCTTCAGCGCATGGGCACCGGCCCTGGCCGCGGCCTCGACGATTTGCAGCGCCATGTCCAGGGACTGGTTATGGTTGCCGCTCATCTCGGCAATGATGAATGGCGGCGCATCGGCACCGATCAGGCGCTCGCCGATCTTGAAGCTAGTCATCTGCGTGATCCTTCAATACGCGCGTGAACGCGCAGGCATTCTGGGTAAAACCGGCTTCGCGAAAGACGTTCAGCGACGGCTGGTTAGCGGGCAACACCTGGGCGGTGAGCGACTCCAGTTCTGGCCAACGGGCCATCACGAAGGCTTCTCCACGGGCCAGCAGCGCCCTGCCCCAGCCCAGGCCGAACCGGCCTTCGAACAGATAAATCGACACTTCGGCGCTAAAGCCGCGCACGTCATAACGCAACACACCGACCGGACCGTCATCAGCCTCGGCAATCAACAACAGCCGCCGGGGATTGCTCAGGCTCGCGATAAGCCAGTTCTGATGCGCAGGCCATTCGATCACGCCGGTCTCCAGCGACCAGCGGCGCACCGCCAGGGTGTTGCGCCCGTCGAACAACAACTGCGCATCCTCCAGGGTCGCCGGGCGCATCTTCAGCACCGCGCCGGCCAGCGCCGCCGCCACCCGCTGCGCACCCCGGCCATCGACAAGCTGTCGCGACCGCTGTGCCAGGCTCTGGCGCAAACCCTGGTTACCCGCGACAAAGCCGATGGCCAGGCGCAGTTGCTCGACACTGACGTGCTCGCGAGCCCCCATGAACACATGGGCGCCCGCCGCCGCCATTACCTCGCCATTGGCCTGCTGGTTGTTCGACACGGCAATGCAAATCGTCGGCAGCCCCATGGCCGCCCGCTCCCAACTGGTGCCGCCACCCGCCCCGACAAACAGGTCGGCTTCGGTCATCAATCGATAAAAGTCGCTGACAAAACTGTGCAGGCGCCAGTGCGGCCGACTCGCCGCCAACGCCTGCATCTGTGCCCAGGCCGGATTACCCGCACCGGCGACAAAATCGACTTCCAGTTCAGCAAAGTCCGCCAGCGCCAGCATTGCATGATGGGTCTGCATGGCAGCGTCGAACCCGCCGAAATTCACCAGCACGCGCCGGGCCCGGGGCTTGATTTCGATGGCCGGGCAATGGAACTCGTCGCGCAACATGGCAAACCGGGGGCCGAACAATGTCCGGCAGCCTGGCGCCAGCAACGACGCATAAGCCTCTGGAGTCCCCGAAAGATTCTGGTTCAGCAGCAAATCGGCGCTGTAGGTCCGCGTGGCGAGGTCATCCACCACGGCGATCCGTGGCGCCCAGCGCCGCGCGGCCGTCTGCCAGTGATGATCGAGGCCGTAGTGGTCGACAATGATCCAGTCAAACGCCGGCTGGTGTTCCAGCAACGGCCCGAGCGCGGCAATGTCTGCCTGCCATGGCAACATGGATTCGATGGCTTGCTGCGGGTCTTCATCACTGTAGCGTTCGGGCAGTTCGAAGGTTTCGAAACCTTCGGCCCGCAATGCCTGCAGTCGATGTCCCGGTAACAGGCGACAGGCGAACGCCACATGACTGCCCTGCCGGCGCAATACGCGGGCCAGGCACAGGCAGCGCGCGATGTGGCCGCTGCCGATGGTTGGCGAAGCGTCAGAGCGAATCAGTACTCTCATTGCAGTTCACCTCCGGCTTTCAGCGCGGCATACAGGTACTCCGCGCGTTTCCAGTCCTGCGGTGTGTCGATGTCCTGCACCAGATGACGTGGCAGGATGACCGGCAGGCTGTACGGAGAATAAAGCACCTCGCCACGCAACCAGGCATCGCTGCGGCCCCAGTAGAACTGCCCGGCGTCCTGATAGGCGATCGACAGATCCTGGGAGCGGGTATCACGATACTGCGGATACAGTGCCGTCAATGCGCCCTGATCATCAAGGGTCAGGGCTCGCTGAACCGGGAAACCAAAGTCGCACACCGAGAATGCGAAAGACTTGTCGGGATGCTGCTCCAGCAGGCTCAACCCCTGGACAAGAAATCGCGATTGCAACAACGGCGCGGTCGCGTAAATGCAGCAGGCGCGGGCAAACTCGTCGCCTTGTTCGCGCAAGGCTTGCAGGGCATGGGCGATCACCGCTGCGGTACCCGTGAAGTCGTCGGCCAGTGCCGCCGGGCGCATGAAGGGCACCTGAGCACCGCACTCCCGCGCCAGCCCGGCGATTTCCTCGTCGTCGGTACTGACCACCACCCGGGAAAACAGCCCGGACTCGAGGGCGACCTGAATCGAGCGGGCAATCATCGGCACACCGGCGAACGGCTTGAGGTTCTTGCGGGGTATGCGTTTGCTGCCACCCCGGGCCGGGATGATGGCGACGTTGTTCAACGGCGTTTTTCCAGGACAAACCAGGTGATGTCATCCACCGGGAATTGCGGATCGCGGTGGTAGCCAAAACCGTAATCGAGCAGTTGCAGGTCGTCATATCGATCAAGCATTTCACCGGCGAAGTCGCGTTTGAACAACTTGCCGCTGTTGCCGCGATACGGGACCTCGACCGGCGCCGGGTTGTAGTACTCGGCGATCAGTATGTAGCGCTGGCTCAGCTCATACAGTTGCGCGTAAGCGGCCGGCAACAACTCCGGTGCCAGATGAATCAGCACGCCTTTGCTCAGCGTCAGGTCGAAGGTGCGCTCGCGAGGAAAATCGAACAGCGAACCCTGCCAGATGTGTGCAATACCCAACGCCTGGGCAGCGGCACAGGCACTGGCATTGATTTCCACGCCGAACAACTCGCAACGGGGCAACAGCTGACGCAGTGCCTGCAGGTTGTTGCCGGCATTGGTGCCCAGTTCCACCAGGCTGTCGATACGCCCGACCCGCGTCAACGCCTTGGCAAACAACGCCAGGTTCGCGGCCACCAGCGGCTGTCCGACATTGCGATCAACGTACTGGTTGCCGAATTCGCCCTGCCAGAAAGTTTCCTGCTCGGTCAGTTCACGCATCACACATTTCCCACACGCCGCAATGGCTGGATTATTTCGATCAACTGCCGCATCTGCTCGACCACATAGTCCTGTTCCTCATCACTGAGCAACGGGTACAACGGCAGGCTGATGGCTTCGGCGTAGTAACGTTCGGCCTGCGGAAAATCACCTTCGGCAAACCCGAGATCACGATAGTAAGGCTGCAAATGCACGGGAATGTAATGCAGGTTCACCCCGATCCCGGCAGCTCGCAATCCCTCGAACACCTCACGATGAGTGAGACTGATCTGATCGAGTTGCAGGCGCACCACGTACAGATGCCATGACGACTCGGCCTCAGGCTGCGCACCGGGCAGGGTCAGCGGCAGATACGCCAGCAAGCGCTCATAACGCGCCGCCAGTTCACGCCGACGCTCGATGAACTCATCCAGTTTGTTCAACTGCGACAAACCAAGGGCCGCTTGCAGGTCGGTGATGCGGTAATTGAAACCCAGCTCCACCTGCTCATAGTACCAGGGGCCGTGGCTGGATCCGGTCATCTGCTGCGGATCCCGGGTCATGCCGTGGCTGCGCAAGCGCTGCAAACGCTCGGCGAGCTCCGGGCTGTTGGTCATCACCATGCCACCCTCGGCACTGGTGATGATCTTCACCGGATGAAAACTGAACACGGTCATCGCGGCAAACTCGCCGCAACCCACCGGGCGCCCGGCGTAGGACGCACCGGCGGCATGGGCCGCGTCTTCGATCACGGTAATACCGTATCGCCTGGCCAGCATGGCAATCCTGCGCATGTCGCAGCTCTGCCCCGAGAACGCCACGGCCACGAGCACTTTCGGCAGCCTGCCTTCACGCTCGGCGCGCTCCAGCTTGACGGCCAACGCAGCGGCGTCGAGGTTCCAGGTCAGCGGGTCGATATCGACAAAATCCACCTCGGCACCGCAATAGCGACCACAGTTTGCCGAGGCGAGAAAGGTGTTCGGCGTCGTCCACAGCCAGTCGCCCGGGCCGAGCCCCGCCGCCAGGCAAGCGATGTGCAGGGCCGCCGTGGCATTGCACACCGCCACGGCAAAGTCTGCCTCGCAGCGTTCGGCCATCGCTCGCTCAAAGCGCTCGATGGTCGGTCCCTGGGTCAGCCAGTCAGACTGCAATACACCGACCACGGCGTCGATGTCCGCCTGATCAAGGCTTTGCCGAGCGTATGGAATCATGCTGGTAACCAGGCATGGGCGCGCTTGTCCGGCAAGCGACGGACGAAATGACGCCCGAACGAAGCGGTGCCGCCTGAGATGAAAATCGATTTTCCGTTGAACATGCCTTGAATCCTTATACCTGTTCGCCGGGCCTACCCGAGCAACTGCGCCCAGTTCACCGAAGCACTTTCGCCCAGGGCAAAACCTTTGCCGCTCAAGGCCAGATTGGCGTTATAGGCCTGATCCTGCGCAAAGGCTGGCGCCCACTTGTCACGCAGCGCATCGAGGGCCTGCGGCACCTGTGGCACTTCACCCGAATGAATGACCTGCACCAGCGGCGTCCACACGGTGAGGTAACCGGCCTGACCGGCCCTGAGGCACAGATCGACATCGCTCAAGCCATCGGCGAAGGTCACGCTGTCCAGACCGTCCAGGTCGTCGAACAACGCTTTGCGCACCATCAGGCACACCTTCGATACCGCCGAGTAGTTCTGCTCCAGCGCCAACCGGTGCAGGTAACCTTCGGCGTCGCGTTTTTCACCGACAAAGGCTGACCCCACACCACCGTTCATGCCCAGAATCAGGCCGGCCTGGGTAACCTTGCCGTCGCGGTCGATCAACTTGGGACCGACCACACCGACTTCCGGACGCTGGGCGTGATTGAGCAACGACTCAAGCCAGTTCGGGTTGACCACTTCACTGTCGGCAGCCAACAGCACCAGATACTCGCCCTGCGCCTGCAGGCTGGCCGCGTTGTACAACGCCGCGTCGCTCAGGGTCTGCTCGGCACGCAGCACGCTGACTTTCGGATGCTGGTAGGTGCCCAGCCAATCGTTGACCTCGGCCGACTGATTCGGGTTGAGCGCGATCAGCACTTCGTACTGGATGTAGCGGGTACGCAGCAACACGGCTTGCAGGCACTGTTGCAGGGCCGAAAGATTATCCCCGGCCGGCACGATGATCGACACCAGCGGGCGTTCGGTGTGGCGGTAATCGATCTGCCAGGTACCTGGCACCGTCGAAGTGATCTTGGCCTTGTAGCCACGATTGCCCAGGTGGCGCAACAACGCCAGGCGCTCATCGGCGTTTTCTTCCAGTACCGGCGCCCTGGCAATCACCAGCGGCTCGTCCAGGTGGGCCAGTCCGTTGAGGCCACCCTGCTCGATGATGCGCAGCAGCAAGTCGAATTCCAGGGCCTTGCTGAAGTCAGGCTGGTAACCGCCGACTTCAATGAACACTTCCCGACGGATCAGCCAGTGACGCGCCATCAGGGCCGGCAGGCTTTGCAGCAAATCAAGATTGAAGCCCGGACGGAACACGTCCACCAGTGCGCCTTCCGGGGTGCGCTGGATTTCGTCGGTAGCAACGGCGCGGCAATCCGCAGCAGACAGCAGCTCGAGGCTGGCGCGCAACAGGCCACCGGCGGTGAATTCGTCACCGGCTTCAGCCAGCAGCAACCAATCGCAGGTCGACTGACGAGCACTCTGGTTCAGTTTATCGACATAGTTGCTTTGCGTGACCCGGACAAAGTGCAGGGTGTTCTGCGCCGTGGTCGCCGCCGGTGCTTCACCGGTGGTGAAGACCACAATCCTGAACGCCTTGCTGTGACCTTCGAGCAGGCTGTCGAGAGAGACTTGCAGCTTGTCGATATCGTTATCCAGGTCCAGCAGGAAGATCCCGAACTGTGGGCCACCGTCATTGGCCGCCAGGTGCCGGGCGATCGACTCAGCCTCATGTGCATCGGGCTGACGCGGTGCAAGCCACTTGAGCAAACGACCGGACAGCATCTTGTCGAACGTCGCGCCATTGCCCTCGACCGACACCGCCTCCAGACGTGCAGCCCAGTCACGCAGGGGCTGCGCCTCTTCGTCTTCGCCCAGCAGCTCCAGCTGTGCCGCCAGGCGCTTGACCACCACGCGGTTGAACACGTTGCTGTCGTGGGCTTGCCACAAACGGTCGACCACACTTTCCGGCGTGTCATTGTTATGCGCCAGCATCAGGCTCTGTTGACGGGTCCAGATACCTTCCAGGCCTTGCAACTGAACGCGACCGGCCGGCATGGCGTGCAACAGGAACTCGAACTGGGTCAACTCATCGAAAAATGCCTGGTTGTAGAACGGCATCTCGACGTATTGCTTGGGGCCGAAACGGCGCACAGGGCCTTTCTCGACGCTCGTCCAGGCGGACTCGATAATCAGTTCGGTGGTCAGTGCGCGACCGGTGCGCAAGCTGTCGGCCAAGGCTTCAAAGCTTTGCAGCGCGAACTGCTTGCCTTGCTCCGGGTCCTCGCCTTGAACTTGAGTCGGCAGCCCGAAGAGGAAGGCGGCAAAGGTTTCACGCTCGGCGACCGTCCTGGCATCGGTATGAGCCAGCGTGTGGAAGATCTCGGTGTTGTGATCCGAATACCCGTAGTTCATCTCACGCACGACATACGGGATTGGCAGAATCCGCGCCTTGCCCCGCGCCAGCATGTAATAGGTGTGACCGATTTCCTGCCATTGGAAGGACGTATCCTGAGGCATGACCTGATACCAGTCACGTACCAGGTCGGTGCGCTGTACGGCATAGAAAGGCGGGAGGTACTGGTGCATGTAGTCGAGCACACGCTCCTCGGCGTGCTCGGAGCAATAGTCTTCGCAGACCTTCTTGTCACGCCGGAAGTAGCTGACGCTGTTGGGTTGCGACAGGTACATCATGCTGTAACCGTGGCACAGGCCGTAATCGGGATTGTCCTGCATGAATGCCACGGCTGCGCGCAGGGCGTCGTGCACATGGAAGTCATCGTCGGCGGCGAACACCATGAACGGTGTGGTCACTTGTTCCACGCCATGAGCCAGCTTGGCGCGAACCCCCCAGTAGCCAAACTGCGGGACATGCTGGTAATCCACATTCTCGTACTGCCCGGCCAGGCCCGGCTGACCTTCAGTCGAAGAATCCAGCACCAGAATCCTGCAAGGCAAGCCGCTGTAGAAACGTGCTGCCCGACGTAAAAATGCCGGCCGCTCGTGAGACATCAGCACCACGGTCAACTGTTCGTTGAGTGCCAACCCGTGTTCAGAATTAGTCTTGCCTTGCATACATTTCCCCACAACGGCGAATCGCCGAAAAAACCCAACGATGTCTTGTCGATTACCGCACGCGGCGCAGATAGCCGTCCGGCGCGACGGTGATCAGCAGCTTGCTGTGAATGGCCTGGTCAATTTCAAAATCACGGTTTTCTTCCAGGTAAGCCCATACCGCGGTCTTCGGGTTGTCGCCCTTGCCCCACGGGCGGTCCGGGAAGGCATCTTCCGGCATGTCTTCAACCACGGTATCCATCACCACGCAGTAGCTGCCCACCGAGGTCATCGGAGCATAGGCCCGCAGCTCTTCCAGCACGTGTTCGTGGGTGTGGTTGGAGTCCAGGACCACCAGCACTTTCTTGCCTTCGACGCGCTGGCGGACCTGATCGACGATTGCAGGATCGATGCTCGAACCCTGGATCATCTGGATCCGCTTGCTCATCGGGTGCGCTTCGATTGCCTCACGGTTGTGCTGGCGGATATCGATGTCGACGCCCAGCACTTCGCCATGGCCGATCAG
The DNA here is from genome assembly GCF_056711565.1 of Pseudomonas sp. WT-JTC. Lineage (NCBI taxonomy): Bacteria > Pseudomonadati > Pseudomonadota > Gammaproteobacteria > Pseudomonadales > Pseudomonadaceae > Pseudomonas > Pseudomonas sp. WT-JTC. The sequence continues at coordinate 1,678,738 of NZ_CM160042.1, read as the reverse complement.
TTCCAGCATCGAGGCGTAAAACACCAGCGAGCCGCCGTGGGCGATGCCGGTCTCGACGATGATGTCCGGCCGCAGTGCCCAGATGATCTCCTGCATGGCGACCATGTCCTGGGGGAACTGAATGATCGGGCGGCCCATCCAGCTGAAGTTGTAGGTGTACTTGTGCCTGGCGGTCGTGCCAACCCAGTCCAGCGACGTGGCTTGCAACGCTTTGTCCTGTTGCAGGCCTTCGATGTTCTCTTTTACTTCTTCACGAAACTGCTCATGAGGATTCATTACAGACTCTCCGGAAATTGGTCGCGGGGGTTACTTGAAAACCCGACCGTCTTGAAAGGAAGCAGGATTGGTCTTGATGGTCCTGGCGGGACTTCCCACCACAACCGCATAGTCTGGAACGTCCCTGGTTACCACGGCGCCCGCACCGATGGTGACCCAACGGCCGATGCGCAATCGCGGCAGGATCGTGGCGTTGGTGCCGATGAAGGTGCCGTCCCCGATCTCGACACAACCGGCAATGCAGACACCCGGCGCCATGAACACGGAATGACCGATCTGCCCCTCATGCCCCACCACGCTGCCAGCGCTGATACTGGTGTTATCGCCCAGGCTGACTTGCGCCTGCATGATCACACCCTCTTGCAGATACGTGCCGACGCCCATCGTGATCATCGTCAGATCGATGCCCGGGTGGATGAAGTTGCCCAGGGTGCCACCGGCCTCGACGATCTCGCAGGTGGTCCGGTAACGCAGCGCCGTGGAGCCGGTGATCAAATTGACAAAGCGTGTGTCGGGCCCTTTCAGCTCGGGCACCTTGTCGGTGCCACCTACCACCGGCACGCCATAAAACAGCGTGCCTTGCTTCGCCGGATCGTTATCGAGAAAGGCGAACTGCACGTCCGGCTGGCTGCGTTGCAGGGTGAGGATCATCCGGACCGCTTCAGGATTGGCCGCCCCCAGCAGGTAAACCTTCATAGCCGGGTCCTTTTGAGTACCAGCGCGCGCAGCACCTCGATGACCCGGCGCTGATCGTCATCGGTCATGTCGTGGTAGCTCGGCAGATTGATCGCGCGCTCCGGCAGCGAATGCGCCACGGGCGAGTCGGCCGTCAGTTCGCTGAACATCGGCAAGGACGACAGCGGCCAGAAGAACACCCGCGCATCGATATCGGCGGCCTGGAAAGCGGCGATCAACATGTCCCGGGTAATCCCCAGTTCGCGGTCAAAGACGACGGTGGGCATCCAGTAACCGTTACGCGAATGGTCCGGCTCGGGGTTCATGGACAGGCCCGGCAAGGAAGCCAGGGCATCGGCATAGTGAGCGAAGATCGCTCGCTTGCGCTGGATGAGCTCATCGATCCGCTCAACCTGCGCGCAACCGACGGCGGCTTGCAGGTTGCTCATCTTGTATTTGAAACCGAGGAAATCCGGCCAGAACTGTTTGCTGCTGCCCGCCACCCGACCATGGTTGGACAGGGTCAGTACACGGTCATACAGGGCCTTGTCCGACGTCACGAAGATGCCGCCTTCACCGGTGGTCATGGTCTTGGTGCCGTGAAAGGAAAACGCGCCGAACGCGCCCAGCGAACCGGCCGCTTGACCGCGCCACTGCGAGCCAATTGCCTCGGCAGCGTCTTCGATGACCGGCAGGCCAAACTCGCGACCGATGGCCAGCAACGCATCCATGTCGCAGAGATTGCCGTAGAGGTGCACCGCCAGAATCGCTTTGGTCCTTGGGGTAATCGCCCGTCGAACCTGCTGTGGGTCAAGGCACCAACTGTCTGCCAGCACGTCGACGAACACTGGCGTCGCACCCAGATAGGTGATGGGCGCGGCCGAAGCGATCCAGTTGGTATCGGCGAGGATCACCTCATCGCCGACACCGATGCCCAGCGCCGCCATCCCCATATGCAGCGCGCCGGTGCAACTGGACGTTGCAATCGCGTACGTCGCTCCCACGTGCCCGGCAAAGGACTTTTCGAACCGCGTCAGGTACTCGTAGCAGCGCTCTCCCCAACCATGGCGCACGGCATCGAGTACATAGTCAGCTTCCAGCTCACCGACACTGGGTTTGGTGTAATGAATTCGGCTCATCGAATGATCAACTCGGGAATGGCAATGACAAAACGACCGTCCCATGCACGAATGCCGGCAAAGGCCTGGGTGATCTCATCCAGCAGGTTCCACGGCAGCACCAGCACGTAGTCCGGTTTTTCGATGTCGATCTGTGCTGGCGACACGATCGGAATGCGGCTACCGGGCAGGTATTTGCCTTGCTTGTGCGGGTTGGCATCGGCGACCCAGGCCAGCAGGTCCGCTTTGACACCGGCGTAGTTGAGCAAGGTGTTGCCCTTGGCCGCGGCGCCATAACCGACCACGCGCTTGCCGTCGGCCTTGGCCTGCAACAGGAAGCGCAGCAGGTCATGCTTGATGCGCTCGGCGGCGGGCGCCAGGGTCGCGTAGTACTCAGGGGTTTTCACACCGGCAGCAAGTTCGGCCTGTAGCTGTTGCTGAACCGCCGGCTGCATTTCGCGACGCTCGCCGTCCAGTCGCTGCACGAACACCCGCAGCGAACCACCATGGGTCGAGAGTTGGCTGACGTCGAACACTTGCAGGCCATTGCGCTCGCACAACGTCTGCACAGCAGTCAGCGACAGGTAGGAATAGTGTTCGTGGTACAGCGTGTCGAACTGCTGGCCGGCCATCAGGGTCAGCAACTGCGGGAACTCGAAAGTCGCCACGCCCGTCGGTTTGAGCAACGTCGCGAAACCGCCAAGGAAATCGTTGATATCCGGGACGTGGGCCAACACGTTGTTGGCGGCCATCAGGTCGGCGCCCCAGCCTTCGCTTTTCAACTGCGCGGCGGTATCGCGACCGAAAAACAGCTCACGAATCTCCAGGCCCTTTTCCCGCGCCGCTTGCGCGGTGCTGCGAGTCGGCTCGACGCCCAGGCAAGGGATGCCGCGCCTGGCCACGTACTGCAGCAGGTAACCGTCGTTGGCCGCGACTTCCACCACGCGACTGTCGGCAGTCAGGCCGAAGCGCTCCACCATCTCGGCCACATAACGCTCGGCATGGGCCAGCCAGGTGCTGGAGAACGAACTGAAATAGGCGTACTCGGCATCGAACAGGCTGTCGGCGCTGGTGTAATCCTCGGTTTGCACCAGCCAGCATTGCTGGCACACGGCAACCTTCAACGGCACCCATTGTTCGACCTGCTCCAGCTGGTCGACACGCACGTAGGCGTTGGACGGCGGCGAGGTGCCCAGGTCGATCAGCGGCAGGGTCAGCGCAGCGGCGCAACCACGGCAGTTCATAGACGCACTCCGGCGAAGTGTTCATCGAGCGCTGGATGGCTGGCATCGCGCACCGACAGATTATTGACAGGCAGCGGCCAGGCAATCGCCAGCCGAGGATCGAGCACCGACAACCCGCCCTCGTGTTCCGGCATGTAGTCGTTGCTGTGCAGGTAAAGCAGCTCGGCGTCGGCACTCAGGGTCTGGAAGCCATGGGCGAACCCGGCCGGAATCAACAGGCTGCGGCCATCGCCGGCACGCAGGTGTTCGGCGTGCCAGTGCAGGAAGGTCTCGGAGTCGGGACGCAAATCCACCGCGACATCCCAGACTTCACCCCGCAGGCAAGTGATCAATTTGGCTTCCGGCGCACAGGCATTCTGGTAATGCAGGCCACGCACGCTACCGCGTTCGCGGGTGCAGGAGTGATTGATCTGGTGGATATGAAACGCCTGGCCAAACGCACTGAGGCTGCCTTCGCAAAATAACCGGGAAAAGTGTCCGCGCTGGTCCTCGAAGCGTTTGTGCTGCACGCTGAACAAACCGTTCAACGGCAACGCCTTCAACAAAAATTCACTCACAGTGCGCCTCGGTACAGGTTCAATTGCGCCAGGCTGATGGCGCGCATGTCATCGCCGTTCTGCCACGCCAGATGCCAATCCAGGGTCTGGGTCAGGCACTGCTGCAACGACCAGCGCGGTTGCCAGCCGAGCAATTGACGGGCGCGGCTGCTGTCCAGGCGCAACAGGCCGGCCTCATGCATATCGCTCGGTTCGATGCGCAGCCCGCGTGCCTGCGGCCAGCGGCTGGCGAGCAGTTCGACCACTTCACCGACGCTGCACATGTCCGCTTCACCGGGACCGAAATTCCACGCCCCGGCGAATTCCGGGCCTTGCTCAAACAGGCCGGCAGCCAGTTGCAGATAGCCGGCCAGCGGTTCCAGCGCGTGTTGCCATGGGCGCACCGCCTGCGGATAGCGCAAGGTCACGGGCTCATCCGCCGACCACGCCCGCAGCACGTCGGGAATCAACCGCTCCGGGGCGAAATCGCCGCCTCCGAGCACGTTGCCGGCGCGCGCCGTGGCCAACGCCAGACCGTGCTCGGCGTGCTTTTCAGGCGCAAAGAACGAGGCGACATAGGATTGCGCGAGCAATTCGCAACAAGCCTTGCTGCTGCTGTAGGGATCGTGACCGCCCAACGCTTCGTTTTCGCGGTATGGCCACAGCCATTCCTGATTGGCGTAGACCTTGTCGGTGGTGACCAGCACGCAGGCGCGCACGCCACCCACCTGACGGATCGCTTCGAGCAGATTGAGGGTGCCCATGACGTTGCTGGAATAGGTGCCCAACGGGTCGCGGTAACCTTCGCGCACCAGCGGCTGGGCCGCCAGGTGCAGGACGATTTCCGGCTGGGTCTCGGCAATCAGTTCCAGCAAGGCCCCCAGGTCACGCAGGTCACCGCGCTGATCATTGATGCCTTCGTGAACGCGGGCCAGTTCGAACAGGCTCGGCTCGGTGGACGGATCAAGGGAAAACCCGCTGACCTCGGCGCCCAGGCTTTGCAGCCACAACGTCAGCCAGCTGCCCTTGAACCCTGTGTGCCCGGTGACCAGCACCCGCTTGCCGCGCCAGAATTGCGTGCTCAGTCCCATTGTTTCCATGGGGCCTCCCCGCTCTGCCACAACGCCTCGAGGTGGTTCTTGTCACGCAGGGTGTCCATCGGCTGCCAGAAACCGTCGTGCTGGAACGCCATGAGTTCGCCGCGCTCGGCCAGGCCATCCAGCGGGCCGGACTCCCACGAGGTGTCGTCGCCTTCGATCAACGGCAGGACCTTGGGCGAGAGGACGAAGAACCCGCCATTGATCCAGCCACCGTCGCCGCGAGGTTTTTCGGTGAAACCCAGGACCTTGTCGCCATCGCGATTGAGCGCGCCGTAGCGACCGGGTGGTTGTACCGCGGTGACGGTCGCCAGTTTTTCGTGCTTGAGATGGAAATCAACCAACGCACCGATGTTGAGGTCCGACACGCCGTCGCCATAGGTGAAGCAGAACGCCTGTTCGTCTTCGAGGTAGCGGCGGGCACGGCGCAACCGGCCGCCGGTCATGGTCTCTTCGCCGGTGTCGATCAGCGTGACGCGCCATGGCTCGCTGTAGTTCTGGTGAACATCCATGCGGTTGTTGCGCATGTCGAACGTGACATCGGAGGTGTGCAGGAAATAGTTGGCGAAGAAGTCCTTGATCGCATAGCCCTTGTAGCCAAGGCAGATCACGAAATCGTGGATTCCATGAGCGGAGTACTGTTTCATGATGTGCCAGAGAATTGGCTTGCCACCGACCTCGATCATCGGCTTGGGCTTGAGGTGCGACTCCTCGCTGATCCGCGTACCCAGGCCACCCGCCAAAATAACTGCCTTCATCCCTTTCCCTCTCGTTCGTCACAGGGCTCAGCCAAGCTGTATCAAGCTTTTGCGGGCCATCCGGGTTAAACCTGCCGCCGTTCAGGGCACGTCCGGACTCACCGGAAGTGCTCGTTTTATGGCGATATAAGGGGGACTTGCAGGAAACGCGCCAGCTCTTTCAGTTCAGTGCCTGGCGATACGAAGAGAGGTCTGCGGCGTACTGCGCCAGGGTCTTGCGGGCAAATGGCTCCTCAATAAATCCCGGGGGAACACAGACCTGTAGGAGCCAGCTTGCTGGCGAAGGTCGTTAACGATAACGCGTATGGACTGGTTAAACGCGGGGCACTTGAGTCCATCGCCGGCAAGCCGGCTCCTACAAGTATTGCGTTATCTGTGAAGGACCCAAAAAAAGGCAGGCGACTCAACGTCGCCTGCCTGGTCAGGATGGATGCGTGAACTGTCAGTCCGCCAGCCAGCCATTTTCCCAGTAGCGCAAATTGTCGCCGCGCAGCACGTAGTCGCGCAGCACGATCTCGCGCAACTCATCGCCCATGCGATAGCTGGCGTCCGGATCGGCCAGGTGCATGCGGATCGCCTGCAGCCACTCATCCGTGGAGTTGGTCTTGACCCGGGTGCACGGCAGGTAGCCGCGATAGGCCTCGGTGTCGGTGCAGATCACCGGGTAACCGCAAGCGCCATACTCCAGCAGCCGCAGATTGCTCTTGCAATCGTTGAAGATGTGGAACTCCAACGGAGCCAATGCCAGATCCAGGTTCAGGCTGGCCAGCTTGGCCGGGTACACATCCAGCCCGATCACCCCATGAAACTCGTGCATGTACGGGCGCAAATCGTCCGGGCACATGCCGAAGAATACCCAGTCGACTTCATTGGCCAATTCGCGGACCACATCGGCGATGACCGCCAGGTCACCGTGGTGGCTGGTGCCGCCGCCCCAGCCGACCCGAGGCTTCTTCGAGGTGCGGCGCTGGCCGCGCAGGTCGGTCCACAAGTGCGACGCCAACATGTTGGGCACCACGCGAATGTCGTGATGCATGTCCGACAGCGCATTGCCCAGCGGCTCGGTGGAGACCACCACGCGATCGCACATGCCGATGGCGCGCCGGACCAGCTTCTCCATTTCGTCCTTGCCCGGCATGTTGCGGATGTGCGCATTGCGGTGCGGAACGTTGATCACGAAGTCATCCAGCTCATAGATGCGTCGTGCGCTGGAGTATTTTTGCAGGCTCGGGATTTCGTTGATCGGACCTTCGGAATAGCGCCCCTGCAAGATGATCACGTCAGGCGAATGGCGCTCGACTTCGATGATGGTCGGCAGGTTGTAATGAATGCGCCCCTGTGCCCTGCCGGCCGCCTCCAGCTCAATCAACGGTTGCGTGACCCGGTAATGGCCGATGGCGGACGCGTTGACCGGCAACGCGAGAATCTTCGGCAATTGCGCCTTGGAAAACGGGCTCCAACCGGAGCGCAATCCAGGCTCCAGACTGAAGCTTGCCCCGCCCAATCCCTGCAACGCCAGGTTGGTGTTGTAGGCCGGATCACGGGCCACGATCGGCAGCCAGCGTTTGTAGAAAACTTCCTGCTCCCGTTCGCTGCGGACCTGGTCATCTTCATGCACAACCGCCGCCGGTTGCGCGCCCAACGCCAGTTGCGCGTGAGGTGTCCAGACCACCAGATAGCCTTCCTGGCCGACGCGCAAACACAGGTCCACTTCGTTGAGGGACTGTGCCAGGCCCTGCTCATCCAGGCCACCGACCGCTTCGAAGACCGCCTTGCGCACCATCAGGCAATCGCCGCCGACAGCACTGAAATCGTGGGCGACCTGCAAGCGGTACATGTAGCCCGCTGCGTGCAGCATCTCGCCATGGAACGGCACGCCGGCCGGCCCTTGCAACCCGAGAATCAGGCCGGCATGCAGCACGCGGCCATCGGGGTTGAACAACTTGGCCCCCACCACGCCAACTTCCGGACGTTGGGCATGGTTGAGCAATTCACCCAGCCATTCGGCCTGGGTAATCACCGTGTAAGGATTGAGCATCAGGACGTAATCGCCAGCCGCCTGCCGCACGGCGAAATTGCGCACCGCCGCCGCATTGCCTTGCAATTCACTGCGCAACACCCGGATCCGGTCGCTGCCCAGTTGCGCCATGCCGGCGAACCAGTCAAGCGCCTCGACGCTCTCGCTGCCGTTGTCCACCAACAGCAACTCGTATTCGCCGTAGGCCGTTTTCTCCAGCAGGCTCTCGACACAACGTTGCAACGCCAGGGTCTGATCTTTACTGACGATAACGATCGACACCAGCGGCCGCTCGGCATGGTGATAGTCGATCCGATTGAGCAGTTGCGAACTGCCCTGGCGAATGTCGTGGGCGACACCCAGGCGATGCAAGTGCGCCTCAAGCAGCCGCGGATTGGTGTCCACCACTTCCGGCAGCGACAGCCATTTGGTCAGGTCGAACGCCGACTCCAGCAGCACCTCCGAAACGTGTCCGACCACGTGCGTGCCGCTAAGCTCGACCATGCGCCACAACATATCGTGTGGCGCCAGCTCACCGTATGCCGAATCGAATCCGCCCAGCGCCAGGAACTGCTCGCGCTCGAATGCCAGCGCTCGCCCGACGTAGGGATAGCTGCGCATGAGGTCCAGGTTGAAGTCCGGCTTGAATGCAGGCTCGGCCGACTCCCCCTGATGCAGCCCGCCTTCGTCGCTGTACAGGCAGGTCAGCGTGCGCGACAGCGCAATTCGTTCAGCCATGATCAGCAAGGCCGGCGCCACCAGGCGATCACCGGCACGCAACAGATAGAACCAGCCAGCGCCTTCCAGTTGCGGCAACAGGGTGTTGATTTGCTGCTGCCAGTCGTCCTGCAACGGCAAGCGGAACACACGCTCGTCCAGCCCGGCTTGCGTACAGGATGCCGACAGCACCAGTGTCAGTTCAGGGGCGTAATCCTGATCTGCCAGCGATTGCAGGGTGAGCTCCAGCGACGAACGACTGCCATGCTCATCGATGATGACCGGAACGATTTTGGGTCTGCTCGGCCAGGCTTCGAGCGTATCCGCCAGCAGCTCGCGCTGACCGTCGGTGATCGTGCGGCACGCCAGCCACTGGGCATACAGTTGCGCGAAACTGACACTGGCGATGCCGACATGCCAGTCCTGGGTAGTCTGTTTTGTCCCCAGGGTCCGGCTCAGCGGCAATTCCTCCCAAACCCGCGGTGACTCGTCCACTTTGGTCAATGGCACATAACGCACCCAACCCTGCGCCGGCGCAGATTCGCCGCCACGGGCCTTGAGCATCTGCGACAGCCATTGCCGCTCGGTTTCGGCCGCGTCCTTCATCGCCTGCTGGCCGCTCAAACGCTCCGGGTACAGGCGCTCGACCCCGAGCACGTGATTGGACACCGCCAGATTTCCGCGCCGCATCAGGCAGACGTACAAGGCGAAATCGAGGGTCGCGACGAAGCAATGGCCGGGCTGAGTCAGTGCCGGGAACAGTTCGAGCACGTCCGCCCGACGGAACATCGCGTTGCTGAAGCCGCCGAGGATGTTGACCGGGAAGTTTTCGAAGATCGCCAGCAGGTCCTCGCCCTTGAACACCCCGCCCACCGGGGAAAGCGGGGTGTTTTCCAGGCGCGAAGGCAGCGGCATGTCGTCGGCATCCCAGAGCAGCCGCTGGGCCACGACCAGATTGACGTCGGGGCAGTCGATCAGCGCCTGGGCCTGACGCTCGATGCAGGCCGAGAACAACTGGTCATCGTCACAAAGAAACTTGATGTACTCGCCTTGCGCCTGCTCCAGGCAGGCTTGCAAGTTGCCCACCAGCCCCAGGGTTCGCGGATTTCGCACATACCGTACGGCCGCGCCCTGCTCAACCGCCGAAGCCACGATCTCTTCGATCTCATGACCGCGACTGTCATCGCAAACGATGATCTCCAGATTGCCGTAGCTCTGACTCACAGCCGTGTGCAAGGCACGACCGAAGAAGCGCGGATTGAAGGCAGGAATGACCAGGCTGACAAGCGGGAGTGAATTCACGGCGGGCTCACAGGCGGCGCGAGCCCGCCCTGAAAAGCGAGCCCTTTGTTACCGCAAAAAAGACGATAAATACTGAAGGGGCAAGACAATCGGGCGCCTGCGCGCCCGACCGCCATCAGATCTTGTTGAACAGGCCCAACTGGGAAATCTTGCTGAACGCCAGCTGCGCGGCCTGCAGCATGGTCTGCTGCAAGGTCAGGCGAGTCATGACTTCGGCCGGGTCCGAATCGCGAATCGACGACTGGCTCGCCGTGTTCGCCAGGGTCAGGCTCTCGTTGGTCGCGGTCTGGTTATCCAGCGCCTGACCACGGGCACCGATCGTGGTGATGGCCGAGCCGATCTGGTTGGCCGCACTGTCGATGTTGCCCATTCCCGACTCCATGGCGCCCAGAAACACCTGCTTGGCCACCGGGTTGCCGTCGATTGGCGTATTCAGCGCGGTAATCATCTGGCCCAGGGTATCGAGCACGTTCTGGGTCTGATGGTTGTTGGACTGAATCACGAACTGGTCGCCGGACGCCGGGGCGCCACCGCCCAAGGCAAACGTCACACCCGCCGCAGTGGCGTTGCCGCCCGCCACGGTGCCCGACGACACCGGCCTGCTGTCGGCGGTGATCGGTGCCGCATACAGGTCGAAATCGGTGGCACTGGTGAACTTGAGGATCGCCCCGCCCGATGGAAAGGCGTTGGTGTACGCCGTCTGGTTCGTCACGCTGGAACCGGTGATGACTGCGGTCGACGCGTTACCGGCACTGCGCGAAGTGTTGAAGGTATCCGTGGTGGAAGACAGATTGAAACTGTGACCGGCGATCACCGCATCCGGGTTGGTATCAGTGGATTTGAGGTTGATGTTCAGCTTCAGGTCAACGCCACGGAAACTGACCGTCTGGTTGGCACCGTTGGCGTTGCTGATGACGCCGTTCTGGCTGGCTTCGGTCGTAACGTCGTTACCCAGCGAGTCGGTGATCTTCAACTGGGTGCTGCTGAGGAAACTGACGGTGTAGGGCTGGCCGCCAGAGAACTTCGCGTTGTAGGTAGAGCTGGTGCCGACCGTACCGTTGGACAGCACCACGCGACCGTCATCCACTGCCGGAGCGGTCATGGTGGTTTGGGTGCGACCGGTATTGATGGTCTGCTGGAACGCATCCCAGCCGGTGGTGTTGGTCCCGATCGTCATGCCATCGCCAATGCCAAGGTCGACGGTGGTCTGGTCGCCGTTGTAGCTGTAGGTACCGTCCGAGTTCTGCGAATAAGGCGCAGTGTCGGTTTTCGAACCGGAGAACACGTAGTTGCCGTTCGCATCCTTGGAGTTCATCAGGCCCAACACTTGTTGCTGGATCTGACCCAACTCCGAAGCATAGGCCTTGCGGTCCGCGTCGGTGGCGATGCCGTTGCTGGCGGCGAGGGCCAGTTCCTTGGCGCGCTGCAAAGCGGTACCGATGGAGTCGAGCGTCGTTTCCTGCAGGCTCAACGCGCTCTTGGTGCTCTGGATGTTGGTGCCGTACTGATCAAGCATCGCGCTCTGCTGACCCAACTGCAGCAAACGACCGGCACCGATCGGATCATCGGCGGCGGTATTGACGCGGGTCAGGCTGCTGGCTTCGTTGCTGGTCGCGATGGCCTTGTTGAAGTTGCGCTGGTAGTTCGCAGCGGTGATTTCGTAATACTGGGCGGTGGAAATGCGCATGAATTACGACTCCTTAAAGGCTGTTGATCAGCGTGGTGAAAATTTCCTGCGCAGCCTTGATGATCTGCGAAGACGCGGTGTAGTACTGCTGGTACTTGACCAGGTTGCCGGTTTCTTCATCCAGGTCGACCCCGGAGTTCGAATCCCGCGCCCCTTTGGCGTTGGCCAGGATCGCCGTGGTGGCCTCGCTGTCGGACTTGCCCTGGGCCGCCTTGGCGCCGACGTTGGTCACCAGTTTGTTGTAGGCATCGGTCAGGCTGATGCCCTTGCTCGCCGTGCCGGTGTCTACGGTCTGCCTGGTTTGCAGTCCGACCAGCGCCTGGGCATTGCGGTTGTCCGAAGACGCCGCGCCAGCCAGGTTGATGGCGAAGCTTTCGCCGCTGGCTGGCGTGGCGCCGACCGTGGTCTGCACGGTGAACGTCTTCTGCACCGCCGGCGTGACGCTGCTGTCCATGACCGGAGCACCGCTGGCATCGACCATGCCCACTTTCAGGTTCAGTGTGTTGCTCTGGCCGGGAACGATGGTGCCGGTGCCGATCGAGTTGCCCTTGGCATCGACCATGTTGTAGTTCTGGCTACCGCCGCTGGCCGCTGCGAAAACCAGTTTGACCGGCGTCGAGTACTTGAGCGCGGTCTGCATTTCCGCCTGGGCCGCCGGGTTGTAGATATCGATGGTGCTGCTCAGCGTCGGCTGGGTGTAGGTGCCGCTGTTGTTGGCACTGGTCACGCCGGTCAACGGGGCGGCGGCGGCGATTTTTTTCGGGTCGGTGAGCACGGTCTGGATACTGGCCGCCGCGCCTCGAGTCGGCGTCACCTTGAACGAGTCGCCGGCGCTCAGCGCACCGCCGTTCAGGTTCAGGCTGAAGCCATCGATCACCGGAGCCGGAGTCGTCGTGGTACTGAACGCGCCCATGTCGGTGCCGTCCGAGCGCTTGACGGTGTAGTTGGTTGCGCTGGTGAACGTCACCTGATAGTCGCTGGTGGTCAGCTTGCCGGTGTCCTTGATGGTGACATCCAGGTTGCCGGAGCCGGCACTGTTGCCTGCCGACGCAATGCTGCGCTGACTGACCAGCGCGGCACTGTTGATGTTGTTGAAGATCGCCGCGCCGAAATCACCGTTCTTGTCGATACCTTGCGCCTGCTGGCTGTTGATCTGGTCAGCGACCACCAGTGCCACTCGCCCCAGCTCATTGAGCGAAGGGTCCAGCACTTCATTGCGATAAGTCAGCAGACCACCGATTTTACCGCCGCTGATCACCGAGGTCACATCGATGGTGCTGGAGCCACGGTTGAGCTGCAGCGCCATGCGTGATGGATCATCGTTGCCCGGCACGGTTTGCAGTGTATTGGTGGTGTTGCCGACCACCAGTGGCTGACCGCTGCCGATGTAGATGTCGTAGCTGTTGCCACGTTCGACCACCTGGGTACCGACCAGCTCGGACAGTTGGCGCACGGCTTCGTTACGCGAGTCCAGCAGGTCGTTTGGCTGGCTGCTGCCGGTGGAGAGCTCGGAAATCTTCTGGTTGAGCGTGGCGATCGTGGTGGACAGCTTGTTCACCTGATCCGCCATGTCGCCCAGGCTGCCATTGAGGTTGGTGTTCTGGTCGTTCAGCTGCTTGGCGATCGAATTGAAGCGGGCGGACAACGCCTGGGCACCGGTCAGCACCGACTGGCGGGACGTATCGTCGGTGGCCGACTTCGAAACGCCTTGCATCGAGGTGAAGAACTTTTGCAGCACACCGGTCAGCCCGGTGTTGCTATCGGAAAGCGTGGCGTCCAGCGGAGTGGCTTGAGCGTTGTACGACGCTGCTTCGCTGTCGAGCGAGGTAGCGGTACGCAGCTGCGAGTCGAGATACGAGTTATACACACGGCGCACATCGGCCAGTGTCGTGCCGGTACCGATGAACACGTTGCCGTACTGAATCGAGCTTTTGCTGCTCTGCACAGATTGCTGGCGCGAGTACCCGGCGGTGTCGACGTTGGCTATGTTGTTGCCGGTCGTCACCAACGAGTTATGGCCAGCACTCAGCCCCGACATCCCGATATTGAGCAAACTCATGATTCAGACCTTATACCTTGTGCCTATAAAGGCGTGGTGGAAACGCCCGCCGCAGCGTAGTTCTGGTAACTCGTCATCTGCTTGGCTATCTGCGAAATCTTGCTTGCGTAGTCCGGGTCGGTTGCGTAACCGGCCTTCTGCAACTCGCGTACAAACTGTTCTGGGTTATCGGCCGACTTCACGACATCTTGATAGCGATTGTTGGTCTGCAGCAAAGTCACGAGGTCATGGAAACTGTCCTTGTAGGAGTCGTAGGAACGGAACTCGGCCGTCTCCTTGACCATCTGCCCGTTTCTGAATTCGCTGGTGATCGCCCGCGCAGAATTACCCTGCCAGCTGTTGCCGGCCTTGATGCCGAACAGGTTGTGGCTGCTGCTGCCATCCTGCTGGCGCATGACCGACTTGCCCCAACCGGTTTCCAGGGCCGCCTGGGCTACCAGGTAACGTGGGTCGACACCGATCCGGGCCGCCGCTTCCCTGGCCATCGGCAACATGGTGTTGACGAAATCGTCGGCGGAGCTGAAGGCTTTCTTCGGCGGCGCCAGAGGAATCTGCGCCATGGCGCGACCGTAAATCTGCATGCCCCCAGAGGAGGATTGTTGCGCGTTCGCCAGCCAGTCGCCGTTGTACAGCGGCCCCGAGCCGGTGGCCGTTGTGCGCTCCGGCAATTGCGTTTTGTTGACCGTCGCAGCTGTGGTCGTCGCCGAAGGCACCAGCCCGGCCAACAGACGATCAGCCAGCTTCGGCGGCAATGCCAGGCGTCGCTGATTGATCAGCGCCATGTCATTGCGATGACCACCCTCACCCGCCTCCTGCGGCGCATGCACCGATCGCGAAGCCCACAATGGACGCTGACCGTTGACCCGCGACAGCGGGCCATTGATCGCCACCGTGCCTGCCGCTACTGGCGTTTGAACGGCTGCTTTCGCGGCCTCCTGTTTGGCCAGCGACGCAGCGGCGGCTTCACCCGGCGCCAGCGGTTTGTTCTTCGACATCTGGCGCATCAGCACGTCCGCCAGGCCGATACCACCACCCTCGCGAGACATGGAAACGGCCAATTGCTGGTCGTACATTTCCTGGTACTGCTTGGCCGCCGGGGTGTTGAGCGGATTGTCCTGACCCAGCGCTTCAGTGGCCGAGCGCATCGACTTGAGCATTTCCCCGAGGAACAGCGATTCGAACTCCTGCGCCACCTTGCGCAGGTTGCCGTCGCTGTTCTTGTCGCCGACCTTGAGCTGATTCAGACGATTGAGGTCCGAATAGGAGCCCGAATCGCTGCTGCTGACCAGACCGCTCTTGCGCATATCCACGATGGCCGTCCTCAGATCACGATCAGGTCGGCTTGCAGGGCGCCGGCCTGCTTCAACGCTTCAAGAATGGCCATCAAGTCACCTGGTGCCGCACCGACCTGATTCACCGCCCGCACGATCTCGTCGAGGGTGGTGCCAGGGCCGAACTTGAACATCGGCTTGGCTTCCTGCTGGGCATTGACCTTCGAACGCGGCACGACCGCCGTCGTGCCATTGGACAGAGGGCCGGGCTGGCTGACGATCGGGTCTTCGGTGATGGTCACGGTCAGGCTGCCGTGAGTCACGGCGGCCGGGGAAACCTTGACGTTCTGACCGATCACGATGGTGCCGGTACGGGAATTGATGATGACTTTCGCCACCGCCTGGCCCGGATCGATCTCAAGGTTTTCCAGGATCGACAGGTAGTCGACCCGCTGGCTCGGATCGAGCGGCGCGGTGACGCGAATCGAACCGCCGTCGATGGCCTGGGCCACGCCTGGGCCGAGCATGTCGTTGATCTTGTCGACGATGCGCTTGGCGGTGGTGAAGTCGGAACGGTTGAGGTTCAGCGTCAGGCTGTTGCCTTGGTTGAAACCACTCGGCACCGCGCGCTCCACCGACGCACCACCGGGGATGCGTCCGGCCGACGGAACGTTGACGGTAATCTTCGAGCCATCTCGTCCTTCCGCATCGAAACCACCGACCACCAGGTTGCCCTGGGCCACCGCATAGACGTTGCCGTCGATACCTTTGAGTGGCGTCAGCAGCAAGGTGCCGCCGCGCAGACTCTTGGAGTTGCCGATGGACGAAACGGTGATGTCGACCTGCTGCCCCGGCTTGGCGAACGCCGGCAGATCGGCACTGATCGACACCGCCGCGACGTTCTTCAACTGCACGTTGCCCGAGCCCGGCGGCACCTTGATGCCGAACTGCGAGAGCATGTTGTTGAAGGTCTGCAGGGTGAACGGGGTTTGCGTCGTCTGGTCGCCGGTGCCGTTAAGCCCGACCACCAGACCGTAGCCGATCAACTGGTTGGAACGCACGCCGGAAATGCTGGCGATGTCCTTCAGGCGCTCGGCTTGAGCATCGAAGGCCACGGACAGCAACAGGGCGCCCACCATAAGGTGTTTGAAGTTCAACATGCTCAACTGGAAAGCCACCTAGAAAGGGAACAGCGGGCTGAGGAAGAAACGGTCGAACCAGCCTGGCTGACTCGCATCGGCAAACGAACCGGTGCCCGAGTAGGTGATGCGCGCATCGGCGACACGGGTCGACGACACGGTGTTGTCGGTAGCGATGTCATCGGCGCGAACGAGACCTGCAATCCGTACCAGTTCGTCGCCGGTATTGAGGGTCATCCACTTCTCACCGCGCACCGCGATGATGCCGTTGGGCAACACATCGGCTACGGTTACGGTGATCGAGCCGGTCAGGGTGTTGCCCTGGGCCGCCTTGCTGTCACCCTTGGTGGCGCGGTCGCCTTCGTAGCTGGCGCTCAGGCTCAGATCGCCATCGCCGAACGGGTTGTTGGTGTTGGGCGTAGAACCGAACAGCGAGGTCAGGCCGATGCCGGTCTTGCTGTTCTTGGCCACCTGCGAGTTGGCGTTTTTACTGGCCTGGGTCCTTTCGTTCAGGGTGATGGTGATGATGTCACCGATCCGGAACGCCTTGCGGTCGCTGTAGAGGTTCTGTTCGAAACCGGCCTGATAGATCGAGCCGTTGTTCGCCGCCGCCGGCAACGGCGTGCGCGGCAACACCGGAGCGTAGTAAGGGTCATTGGGCTTGGGCGTCGCAGGAACGCAACCTGCGAGCGCGGCGATCCCACTCAGTGCCAGAACAGATACATAGCGATTCATGACCCTACCTCACGGTGTAGCAGGCAGCCTCAGGGCCGCCACATAGACTTGATTACAGATTCTGCGTTACGAACGAGAGCATCTGGTCGGCGGTGGAGATCACCTTGGAGTTCATCTCGTAGGCGCGCTGGGTGGTGATCATGTTGACCATCTCCTCAACGGTGCTGACGTTGGACGTTTCCAGGGTGTTCTGCAGTGTGGTGCCGAAACCGTTCAGGCCCGGTGTGCCGACTTGCGGCGCGCCACTGGCAGCGGTTTCCAGGAACAGGTTGTTGCCCACTGCCTGCAGGCCGGCCGGGTTGATGAAGTCGGCGGTTTGCAGGTTGCCGATCACCTGGGCAGCCGGGTTGCCGGCAATGGTGATGGACACGGTGCCGTCGCGGCCGACCGTGAAGGTCTGCGCGTCGTTCGGAATGACAATGGCCGGCTCCAGGGCAAAGCCACTGGCGTTCACGATCTGGCCGTTGGAGTCCAGGTGGAACGTACCGTCACGGGTGTAGGACGTAGTGCCGTCCGGTTGCAGGATCTGGAAGAAACCGCGACCGTCGATGGCCATGTCCAGTGGCTGCTCGGTGGTTTGCAGGCTGCCGGCGGTGAAATTTTTCTGGGTGCCGACGATGCGCACACCGGTACCCAGTTGCAGGCCCGACGGCAGTTCGCTGTCCTGGGTCGACTGGGCGCCTGGTTGACGCTTGATCTGGTAGAGCAAGTCCTGGAACTCGGCGCGGTCACGTTTGAAACCCGTGGTCGACACGTTCGCCAGGTTGTTGGAAATGGTGGTCAGGTTGGTGTCCTGGGCGGACAGACCTGTTTTGGCAACCCATAGAGCCGGAAGCATTCGATTCTCCTCGTGCGCCTGTTTTACGGCGCGACGTTCTGATAATTAGCTGATCTGCAAGACCCGAGCCATGGCCTGGTCATCGTCTTTGGCGGTGTTCATCATCTTGATGTGCAGCTCGAACTGCTTGGACAAGGCCAGTACCGAGGTCATCTCTTCCACGGCATTGACGTTGCTCGACTCGAGGAACCCGGACACCAGCTTGACGCCGGCATCAGCCTGCGCCGGCTTGCCGTCCTTGGTGTGGATCGAACCATCCAGGCCCTTGGTCATGTTCTTGAGGTCCGGGTTGACCAGCTTGATGCGGTCGACCTCAGCCATCACCCGGGGACCTTCGCCCATTGCGCGGATGCTGATGGTGCCGTCTTCACCGACTTCGATCTGCTGCTCCGGCGGCACGGCAATCGGCCCGCCATTGCCCATGACCGGCATGCCGTTGCCGGCGCGCAACACGCCCAGGGCGTCAACGTTCAGGCTGCCGGTGCGCACGTAGCTTTCAGCGCCATCGGGGTTCTGCACGGCAATCCAGCCATTGCCTTGCACGGCAACGTCGAGGTCGCGGCCGGTTTCCACCAGCGAGCCCGGGGAGAAATCGGTGGCTGGGCGTTCGGACATGGCAAACGCACGCGCCGGAAAGCTGTCACCGAACACCGGCATCGAACGGGCCTGCTCCAGGTCTTTCTGGAAGCCGTTGGTGGAGATGTTCGCGAGGTTGTTGGCATGAGCCTTTTGCGCCAGTGCATTCTGGCTGGCGCCGGTCATTGCCACATAAAGGTACTTGTCCACACTCTTTCCTCTGCCTGCCGGACGTTTGCCGTCCACTGCTGTACTGCTGAGCCATAAGCAATTTGCAGACCAACTTGTTTTTGGCGGCGCGAGGCCCGGCAAACAAAGGACTTGAAGGGATCAGAGGGGATTGGTGATTTGTATCGGAGACGAAAAACCGGCGGTGTCATGCCGGTGGGTGGCAAGAGCCGGCCTCTTGAGTGACTGAACTGTCGCCTTCGTCGGATCGCCGCCCGGAGCAAGCCCGCTCCCACAGGGAGAACGCCGTCCAAATGTGGGAGCGGGCTTGCTCCGGGCGGCGATCCGACGAAGAGGCCGGCAATTACGCCGCAGATTTCAGTCAAGACTCGGTCTTGCCCACCTCATACTCGCGCAACTTGTTGGCAATGGTGGTATGTGAAACCCCCAGGCGCTTGCCCAGTTGCCGACTGCTAGGATGCTCGGAATACAACCGCTCCAGCACGGCTTTCTCGAAACGCCCGACGATCTCGTCCAGCCCGCCTTCCAGCGAAAAATCGCCAAGCGGCTGACGCACGCCATAATCCGGCAGACGAATATGCTCGGCCTTGACCGTGCCGCCGTCGCACAGGGAAACCGCCTGGAACAGCACATTCTCCAGTTGCCGCACGTTACCCGGCCAATGGTAGTGACTGAGCCGCTCCATGGCCGCCGGGGCGAGTTTGGGTAGCGAACAGCCGATCTGCCGACTGGCCTGATCGAGGAAGTGCTCCACCAGCGGCGTCAAGCCGTCGAGGCATTCGCGCAACGGCGGGATGTGCAGCGATAACACATTCAAGCGGTGATAGAGGTCCTGGCGGAACTCGCCGCGAGCACACAATTCGGACAAGTCGACCTGGGTCGCGCAGATCACTCGCACGTCGAGGTAGACCTCTTCATCGCTGCCCACACGACGGAAGCAACCGTCCTGCAAGAAGCGCAGCAATTTCACCTGCAAGCGCGGGCTCATTTCCCCAACGCCATCGAGAAACAGCGTACCGCCCGCCGTCAGCTCCAGCAGCCCGAGCTTGCCTTCGGCCCGCGCCCCTTCAAAGGCACCAGGGCCATAACCGAACAGTTCAGTCTCGGCCATGGACTCCGGCAGACCGGCACAATTGAGCGCCATCAACGGCGACTGCCCGCGAGGACTGGCCAGATGGCAGGCTCGCGCCAGCAATTCTTTACCGGTACCGGTTTCCCCTTCGATCAAAAGCGGCGCATCCAGCGGCGCCATGCGCCGCGCTTCGCGCACTACCGCGGCCATCACTTTCGAGCTCTGAAAGATGCTGTCGAAGCCGCGCAGCTCCTGCTTGCGCACGTTATAGATGCGCTCGCCCACCCGGTCGGCGCGGTGCAGCGTCAGCACCGCACCAGCCATGGCCTCACTGTCGTCGTGCTCCGATTGCAATGGCGCGATGTCGGCCAGAAACACATCACCCTTGACCTTGACCCGCAGCCCGTTGATCCGCGACTTGTTGGCGCGCACCAGTTCCGGCAAATCGAAATCCTCGGCGTACCGCGACAGGGGAATACCCGGCACCTCGTCGACCCGCACTCCGAGCAACTGCGCCGCTGCCCGGTTGGCCGCGACGATGGAACCGCCCATGTCGATCGACAGCACCGGAAACTCCAGCGCACCGAGCAGTGCATTGAGCTCCATGTGCCGACGCTCGCTGGGCATCAGGCCTACACGCTTGACGCCAAAGACCCCGGCAATCGCTTCGAATTTCGGACGCAAGGCCTGGAACTGAATGTTGATCAGGTTCGGGCAATGCAGGTAGATGGCATTGCCATGCTCACCGCCCACCTCACCGCGGGCCACGTTGATCCCGTACTCCACCAACAGATTGAGAATGTCGCGCAGGATGCCTATGCGGTTCTGGCAGTGGACTTTGATACGCATATAAAAGGCCCGAAAATGCAGTGAGTGAGGTTGAGGTCCTGTGGGAGCGGGCTTGCTCGCGAAGGCGGTCTGTCTGATACATCAATGTTGACTATGCCGACGCTTTCGCGAGCAAGCCCGCTCCCACAGGGGTATTGCAGTGCGCGTTCGATCGCATTTTTCTTTCGAGGCACCCAGATAGTCGTCAAGATTATGTGACAGGCAAAGCGTTTTTCAAACCGGGAAATCTCAATGGCTGCGCGATCGCGACAAATTCGTAACGAAAATTTTACGTTTATCGAGGAGTTTTCCTGTGCACGACGCCCGACACCTGCTGCAACAGTGCAATTCATGGGGTATTCCTAGGTCTATAGCAGCACATAACAAGAACGAATCCCCCTAGCAGGAGAGCAGCATGAAGCAGACGCAATACGTGGCTCGCGAGCCCGATGCGCAAGGTTTTATCGACTACCCCGCCGAAGAACACGCGGTGTGGAACACGCTGATCACTCGTCAACTGAAAGTGATCGAAGGGCGTGCGTGCCAGGAATACCTGGACGGTATCGAAAAACTCGGTCTGCCCCACGACCGCATTCCTCAACTCGGCGAAATCAACAAGGTCCTCGGTGAAACTACCGGTTGGCAGGTTGCCCGGGTTCCGGCACTGATTCCCTTCCAGACCTTTTTCGAATTGCTGGCCAGCAAGCAGTTTCCAGTGGCGACCTTTATTCGCACTCGCGAAGAACTGGACTACCTGCAAGAGCCGGACATTTTCCACGAGATCTTTGGCCACTGCCCGTTGCTGACCAACCCCTGGTTCGCTGAATTCACCCACACCTACGGCAAGCTCGGCCTCAAGGCGACCAAGGAAGAGCGCGTGTACCTGGCGCGCCTGTACTGGATGACCATCGAATTCGGTCTGCTCGACACCCCGCAAGGCCAGCGCATCTACGGCGGCGGCATTCTGTCTTCGCCGAAGGAAACCGTTTACTGCCTGTCGAACGAGCCTGAACATCAAGCCTTCGACCCGCTGGAATGCATGCGCACGCCGTACCGCATCGACATCCTGCAACCCCTGTATTTCGTTCTGCCGAACCTCAAGCGCCTGTTCGACCTGGCCCACGAAGACATCATGGGCATGGTCAAGCAAGCGATGCAGATGGGTCTGCACACCCCGAAATTTCCGCCAAAGGCTGCGTGAACCGCGACTTTTGCTGACAAGTGAGTCTGTCAGTCACCGTCGCTTTGGTTTAGCGTGACGGAACTGTCGACCGATATAAAAACACTCGATTTCAGGAACCACACCATGTCCACTTTGAACCAAGCCCATTGCGAAGCCTGCCGCGCCGACGCCCCACAAGTCAGCGATGAAGAACTGCCGATCCTGATCAAGCAGATCCCGGACTGGAACATCGAAGTACGCGACAGCATCATGCAGCTGGAAAAGGTCTTCCTGTTCAAGAACTTCAAACATGCCCTGGCCTTCACCAACGCCGTCGGTGAAATCTCCGAAGCCGAAGGCCATCACCCGGGCCTGCTGACCGAGTGGGGCAAAGTGACCGTGACCTGGTGGAGCCACTCGATCAAGGGCCTGCACCGCAACGACTTCATCATGGCCGCGCGCACTGACGAAGTAGCGAAGGACGCTGAGGGGCGCAAATAATGCATTTCGACGCCATCGGTCGAGTACCTGGCGACCCGATCCTCGGCCTGATGGAGGCCTACGCGCAGGACCCGAACCCGCGCAAGTTCGATTTGGGCGTGGGCGTCTATAAAGACGCCCAGGGCCTGACGCCGATTCTTGAATCGGTGAAGCTTGCCGAGCAACGCCTGGTGGAGCGTCAATCCACCAAGACCTACATCGGTGGCCACGGCGAGCCTGCGTTCGGCAAGGCCATCAATGAACTGGTGCTGGGCGCCGATTCGAAACTGATCAGCGCACAACGCGCCGGCGCCACCCAGACGCCCGGCGGCACTGGTGCGCTACGCCTGAGCGCGGACTTCATCGCCCAATGCCTGCCAGGCCGCGGTGTGTGGTTGAGCAACCCGACCTGGCCGATCCACGAAAGCATTTTCGCGGCCGCCAAGGTCAAGGTCAGCCACTACCCCTACGTCGGCAGTGACAACCGTCTCGACGTCGAAGGCATGCTGGCAGCGCTCAATGAAGCACCCAAGGGTGACGTGGTCTTGCTGCACGCCTGTTGCCACAATCCGACCGGTTTCGACCTGTCCCACGACGACTGGCATCGGGTGCTGGAGGTAGTACGCAAGCGCGAATTGCTGCCACTGATCGACTTCGCGTACCAAGGATTCGGCGATGGCCTGGAACAGGATGCCTGGTCGACCCGGCTGTTCGCCGCCGAGTTGCCGGAACTGCTGATCACCAGTTCCTGCTCGAAGAACTTCGGCCTGTACCGCGACCGCACCGGCGCGCTGATTGTCTGCGCGAAAACCGCCGACAAGCTCACCGACATCCGCAGCCAGCTGGCCAATATCGCCCGCAACCTATGGTCGACGCCGCCGGATCACGGTGCGGCCGTGGTCGCGACCATCCTCGGCGACCCGGAGCTGAAAAACCTCTGGGCTGACGAAGTGGAAGGCATGCGCCTGCGCATCGCCCAACTGCGCAGCGGTCTGGTGGAGGCGCTGGAGCCTCACGGTTTGCGCGAGCGCTTTGCGCACATTGGCGTGCAACGCGGGATGTTCTCCTACACCGGCCTGTCGCCGGATCAGGTCAGGCAACTGCGCGAGCACCACAGCGTGTACATGGTCAACTCCGGCCGGGCCAACGTCGCAGGCATTGATGCCACGCGCCTGGATTTGCTGGCCGAAGCAATTGCCAAGGTCTGCAAATAATCCTGCCCCCTTCCTGTAGGAGCGAGCTAGCTCGCGATGGACGCCAGAACACCGCGGGGTGTCAAGCACCCCTGCGTTATCGTTGACGTTTTTCGCGAGCAAGCTCGCTCCTACAGTTGTTTCAACCTGTCTATACAATCCCATCCGTCGAAACAAATGGATATAAAAGTCTGTTTGTCATTTTTAGTGCTGTATCCTGCCAAGGCTTTTTTTAAAGCGCGGATCTACCAGATCTATCAACAGACTTAGCGAGGAGCGCAACCATGCACGAGATTCCCAATCTCCCCTTCCCAAGCCTGCACGTACCTGAGCAGACGCCCACGCAGCAAGCCGGAGCCCGACAGCCCGAGCCGAAAGAAGCCACTGACCGCCGCCAGGCTGACAGCGAAGACTGAAACACCCGCGGTACAGACCGTGTGGAAAGCGCTAACATGCGCTTTCCACACTGCCTGAAACGAGCCTGACCATGACCGATGATTTCAGCGAAGCGCAAGCCAGCGTCCTGATCGGCACTGCCGAGAAAATGATCGAGATCTGGAATCGCCTCTCCCCCGAAAAACAAGCCGCTTTGCTCGCCCGCTTCGGCAGCGAAGAAAATGCGCTGGCCGCCCTGGTCACCACGCAACTGGTCGCTCCCGTCAAACCCGAATGACACCTCCGGGCAAATAGTTTTACTTTTTCATAACCTGCGACCGTCCACACCGCTATCATAAGCAGCCTATCTATCCTGCTTTACCGTGGACCTTTACCCATGCCTGAAAACCAGCGCCCCCTGGCGGTCACGCTGCAAGTTGTTTCCATCGTCCTTTTCACCTTCATCGGCTACCTGAACATCGGCATCCCCCTGGCCGTGTTGCCCGGTTACGTCCACAGCGACCTGGGCTTCGGCGCGGTGATCGCGGGCCTGGTGATCAGCGTGCAATACCTGGCCACCCTGCTCAGCCGCCCCCATGCCGGGAAGATCATCGACAACAAGGGCAGCAAACTGGCAGTGATGTATGGCCTGGCCGGTTGCGGCTTGAGCGGCGTGTTCATGCTGATCTCGGCCTGGACCCAGAGCCTGCCGACCTTGAGCCTGATCAGCCTGTTGATCGGACGCCTGGTTCTCGGCAGCGCGGAGAGCTTGGTAGGCTCGGGCTCGATTGGCTGGGGTATCGGCCGGGTCGGTGCAGCGAACACCGCCAAAGTCATCTCCTGGAACGGTATCGCCAGCTACGGCGCACTGGCCGTCGGCGCGCCCTTGGGCGTGTTGATCGTCCATCGACTGGGCTTGTGGAGCATGGGGGTGAGTATTATGTTGCTGGCCGTGCTCGGCCTGCTGCTGGCCTGGCCGAAAACCGCCGCGCCTATCGTTGCCGGTGAGCGCCTGCCGTTCATGCACGTGCTCGGGCGGGTCTTCCCCCACGGCTGTGGCCTGGCCCTGGGCTCCATCGGTTTCGGCACCATCGCCACCTTCATCACCCTGTATTACGCCACGCAACACTGGGATAACGCCGTGCTGTGCCTGAGCCTGTTCGGTGCCAGTTTCATCGGCGCGCGCTTGCTGTTCGGCAACCTGATCAACCGCCTCGGCGGCTTTCGCGTCGCCATTGCCTGCCTGTCAGTGGAAACCCTGGGATTGCTGTTGCTGTGGCTGGCACCGGATGCGCATTGGGCGCTGGCGGGTGCGGCACTGAGCGGCTTCGGCTTTTCGCTGGTGTTTCCGGCGCTGGGGGTGGAAGCGGTCAACCTGGTACCGGCCTCCAGCCGTGGCGCAGCCGTTGGCGCCTATTCGCTGTTCATCGACCTGTCACTGGGGATCACCGGACCGGTCGCTGGCGCCATTGCCGCCGGGTTCGGTTTCGCTTCGATCTTCCTGTTCGCCGCCCTTGCTGCGGTGAGCGGATTGACGCTGAGCGTTTACCTGTACCGACAGGCACCGAAGCAACGCGAGGCGCGGGACGCCCGTTAGAAGTCGACCTTGCCGCGCCCGGCCTTGATGTTGCCGCGCTTGCTCTTGGATTCGAGGCGACGGGTCTTCGAGCCGAGGGTCGGCTTGGTCGGACGGCGCTTCTTCTCGACCTTGGTGGCACTGAGGATCAACTCGGTCAGCCGCAACAGCGCATCGGCGCGGTTCTGCTCCTGCGTCCGGTACTGCTGGGCCTTGATGATCAGCACACCGTCACTGGTGATGCGGCTGTCGCGCAGTGCCAGCAGCCGCTCCTTGTAGAACTCGGGCAAGGACGACGCCGGAATGTCGAAGCGCAGGTGCACGGCACTGGAGACCTTGTTTACGTTCTGCCCACCCGCCCCTTGCGCGCGAATGGCCGTCAACTCGATCTCTGCATCCGGCAGATGCACGTTGTTGGAAATGACCAGCATGGAAAAGCGTCCGTATTCAGAGTGTGCAGGATAAGGCATGCGAGGAAAAAATGTGGGAGCGGGCTTGCTCCGGGCGGCGTTCCGACGAATGCGTCAGGTCAGCCAACAAAGATGTCGACTGACACGCCCTTTTCGCGAGCAAGCCCGCTCCCACAAAGGGATTTATGTGGGCCATGAAAACAACAAACCCGGCACATGGCCGGGTTTGTTGTTACTGCGCTCTGCGTTTACTTCACCGAAGCACTGGCAGACTGCATTACATGTTGCGCACTGCGCTTGTTCTTGATGCCGTAGCAGCCCCACATGAACACGAGCCACACCGGAATCGCGTACACCGATTGATTGATCCCGGGAATCAACAGCATCACGCCAAGGATGAACACCACGAACGCCAGGCAGATGAAGTTGCCGTACGGATACCACAAGGCCTTGAACAGCGGCGTCTGCCGGGTCTTGTTCATGTGCTGGCGGAACTTGAAGTGCGAGAAGCTGATCATCGCCCAGTTGATCACCAGGGTGGCCACCACCAGCGACATCAACAGTTCCAGCGCGTTTTGCGGCATCAGGTAGTTCAGCAGTACTGCGATCAGGGTCACGGCCGCCGAGGCCAGGATCGAACGCACCGGCACGCCACGCTTGTCGATCTTCGCCAGGCCCTTCGGCGCATCGCCCTGCTCGGCCATGCCCAGCAGCATGCGGCTGTTGCAATAGGTGCCGCTGTTGTACACCGACAGGGCAGCGGTCAGGACCACGAAGTTGAGGATGTGCGCAGCGGTGTTGCTGCCCAGCATCGAGAACACCTGCACGAACGGACTGCCGCTGTAGGAATCACCGGAGGCGTTCAGGGTGGTCAGCAGGCTGTCCCACGGGGTCAACGACAACAGGATAACCAGTGCACCGATGTAGAAAATCAGGATCCGGTAGATCACCTGGTTGATGGCTTTCGGGATCACGGTTTTCGGCTTGTCGGCTTCGGCTGCGGTGAAACCGAGCATTTCCAGGCCGCCGAAGGAAAACATGATGAAAGCCATGGCCATTACCAGGCCGCTGATGCCGTTCGGGAAGAAGCCGCCATGGGACCACAGGTTGCTTACCGCTGCTTGCGGGCCGCCATTACCGCTGACCAGCAGGTAGCTGCCCAGGGCAATCATGCCGACGATTGCCACGACCTTGATGATCGCAAACCAGAACTCGGCTTCTCCGAACACCTTGACGTTGGCCAGGTTGATCGCATTGATCAGCACGAAGAAGGCGGCGGCAGACACCCAGGTCGGGATGTCCGGTGCCCAGTAGTGGATGTACTTGCCGACAGCCGTCAGCTCGGACATGCCTACCAGAATGTACAGAATCCAGCAGTTCCAGCCCGACAGGAAGCCGGCAAAGCCGCCCCAGTAGGTGTGCGCGAAATGGCTGAAGGAGCCGGCCACCGGGTCTTCGACGATCATTTCGCCCAGTTGGCGCATGATCAGGAACGCAATGAAGCCGCAGATGGCGTAGCCGAGGATCATCGACGGGCCGGCGGATTTCAGTACCCCGGCCGAGCCGAGGAACAAGCCGGTACCGATCGCGCCACCGAGGGCGATCAATTGAATGTGGCGATTTTTCAGGCCGCGTTTCAGCTCGCCTGATTGCGGGTGTTGTCCACTCATGAAAAGGGTCTCACGCAAGGTTTGATGATGTTCAGTAGACGTTGCTGCTCAGGAAATCCGTTAAGCGGCACCGATCAAACCCCAGCGCAAGCACCAGGAGTTCAGCGTATTTACAACGGTCATGCGTCACCTGTTTGTTTTTATCTGCGACGAAATCGAACCCGACACGCTCGTGACGCGGCGGAGTGAACAAGGCGGATAGCCTTGAGGTTTGCGCTGATGCGCAGGAGGTCACAGGTAAAACGCGGCGCATTGTACACCTGTAACCCCCTGCTGCCAGACCCGCTGGACAAGCGCGTCTATGGCCGGGATTGCCTGTGTCCGCCCCGAGAGGTTCGGGCGGCTGCAAAAAATGGGTCAGACCCTTGCGGATCATCGACGGGAAAGGCAGGAATACCGCCTCTCGCAGAGAGATGGAAACGGATTGCGGCGTTCATTGCGCCTCCTTTTTGTTATGCACCTGCACGACAGGCATGGCGCGCATAACACCCTGCATGGAGCGGTGAAACAAGCGGGCTAGACGGAGGGAAGGAGGAAGGAAGGCGCCGATGTGTAAGCGCTTTCTTACGGAATCCAGAGAGTGGCGAATCCACGGGGTTAATCTGTGGATTTCGTCATGTTTTCTTTACAACGCGTAATTCTGGCTTTCCACTTCGGACATTGCGGTGCTGCGACTTGCTCGCGAAGGCGGCCTCAAAAACGACACAGACATAAAGCCAGACGAAAAAAAACGCCAACCCGAAGGTTGGCGTTTTTCACTTGCAGCTTACCGCTGCCTCACTCCGGCTTACGCCGACCAAAGCCCGGACGCTGGCCGGAACCGGCCGGTGCGCCACGGCGCTTGCCCGATGGCGTGTCACCGTCGACCAGCTTGATCCCCGGACGCTTCGGCGCAGGCTTGGCCGGGCGCTTGGTGTCGACCGGACGATCGGCTACCGGCGTACCACGACCTTCACCACGCTCAGTACGGCCATTGGCCGGACGTGGCGTGCGTGGACCGCGTTCGCCGTCCTGACGCGCCGCAGGCTTGCGCCCTGGACGCTCGCCTTCGATCTGCGGCTCGCGGTTTTCACGCGGGGCTGCAGGTCCACCATTCGCTGGACGCAGGGTGCGTACACGTTCGGTCCTGGCCATCGGCCGCGACGACTTGCGTTGCATCCGGTCGAGCTTGTCCTTGCTCTTGGCGTTCAGTTGCGGCATGGCCACCGGGGTCAGGCCGACTTCCGCGCTGAGGACGTCGACTTCGTACTGGCTCATTTCGCGCCAGCGGCCCATCGGCAGGTCAGAGTTGAGGAACACCGGACCGAAACGCACGCGCTTCAGACGGCTGACCACCAGGCCCTGGGATTCCCACAGGCGACGTACTTCGCGGTTACGACCTTCCATCACCACGCAGTGGTACCAGTGGTTGAAACCTTCGCCGCCCGGTGCCTGCTGGATGTCGGTGAAACGCGCCGGACCGTCTTCGAGGACAACACCGGCCTTCAGGCGCTCGATCATCTCGTCATCGACTTCACCGCGTACACGCACGGCGTACTCGCGATCCATCTCGTAGGACGGGTGCATCAGGCGGTTGGCCAACTCACCGTCGGTGGTGAACATCAGCAAACCGGTGGTGTTGATGTCGAGACGGCCGATGTTGATCCAGCGGCCCTCTTTCGGACGCGGCAGCTTGTCGAACACGGTTGGGCGGCCTTCCGGGTCGACACGGGTGCAGATCTCACCGTCGGGCTTGTTGTACATGATCACGCGGCGGACCGATTCGGCGGCCTCTTCGCGCTTGATCACCTTGCCATCGATGGTGATGGCGTCGTGCATGTCGACGCGCTGGCCAAGGGTGGCGTCTTTGCCGTTGACCTTGATCCGGCCATGGCTGATCCAGGCTTCCACGTCACGGCGCGAGCCGACGCCGATACGGGCGAGGACTTTCTGCAGTTTTTCGCCTGCTGGGCCGATTGGCTGGTCGTCTTGCTGGTCTTTGATACTCATCTGGGCACCTCCCGGTGTGGTCTGAAAACTGGGTACTTTGGCGAAGGGATCGCCGAAGGGTCGCGAATCATACGCGCATGAGGGCGTTTGCGCATCAGAGACTAGCTGATCAAAGCAAGGTTATTTGTTTTTCCGCCGGCCGGTGACATTCACTTTCTGCAGACAGCAATCCCTGTGGGAGCGGGCTTGCCCGCGAAGAGGGCGTGTCAGTCGGCATATTTATTGGCTGACCCACCGCATTCGCGAGCAAGCCCGCTCCCACAATGGATTTCCACAATACTCAAGAATCGCATCAATCCTCGAATTGGCGCCGTTCTGCTTCGATGGCTTCCGCCAGGGCCTGGGCTTCGGCCTCTTCGTCCGACAGCTGCGGCTCGGGTTTCGGCTGTTCGAGGGCTGCCACGGCGGCCAGGAGTTTTTCCCGGGCTTCGGCAACGCCGAGGATGTCGTCTTCCGGCTCCGGCTCCGGCTCCGGCTCTACTTCAGGCTGCGGCTCGACTTCAGGCTCCGGCTCGATCTGCACAACGTCGGATTCCGGTTCATTCGTCTCCGGTGCCAAATCGGTGGGGAACTCGGCGCCATCACGCAGCAAGTCGTCGAAGTCGGTCTTGAGCCCCTCCTCCATGCTGTCCAGCTCCAGCAACAGCGTGTGGAAACTGGTTTCTTCCTTCGGTTCTTCCGGCTCGGCGCTGGCGTCGGCCAACTCTTGCAGACCGGCGGGTACGGGGGCGTCGTCGAAATCGAGCACCGGATCCGGCTCCAGCTCGCGCAGTTCCGCCAGCGGCGGCAGGTCGTCGAGGTTTTTCAGGTTGAAGTGATCGAGGAATGCCTTGGTGGTGGCAAACATCGCCGGTTTGCCGGGTACGTCACGGTGGCCGACGATGCGGATCCACTCGCGTTCCATCAGGGTCTTGACGATATTGCTGTTGACCGCCACGCCCCGCACGTCTTCGATTTCGCCCCGGGTGATCGGCTGGCGATAGGCGATCAGGGCCATGGTTTCCAGCATGGCACGGGAGTAGCGCTGCGGGCGCTCTTCCCACAGACGCCCGACCCACGGCGCAAACTTCTCGCGAATTTGCAGACGATAACCCGAAGCCACTTCCTTCAGTTCAAAAGCGCGGCCATCACAGGACTTCGCCAGAATCGTCAGGGCCTTCTTGAAGACCGGCGGCTCGGGGCGCTCGCCTTCTTCGAAGAGTTCGAACAGGCTTTCCAGAGATTGCGGCTTTCCCGAGGCCAACAGAAAGGCTTCAAGCAATGGCGCCAGCTCGCGGGGTTCAGTCAGATTCATGATTCAACTCGTTATTCGGCTCGGGCTCGCACGTGGATCGCGGCAAATGGCTCATTTTGCACCAGCTCGACCAGGGATTCCTTGACCAGTTCAAGGATCGCCATAAAGGTCACCACCACGCCCAAGCGCCCTTCTTCGGCGGTGAACAGCTCGACAAACGGCACGAAACCGCCGCCCTTGAGGCGTTCCAGCACATCGCTCATGCGTTCGCGGGTCGACAGTACCTCGCGGCTGACCTGATGGCTTTCGAACATGTCGCCACGGCGCAACACCTCGGCCATGGACAACAGCAACTCGGACAAGCGCACGTCCGGCAGCAGCTTGCGTGCCCGGGCTTCCGGGGCGTCTAGCTTGGGCACGACGACATCACGACCGACGCGACTCAGGCCATCGATACCTTCGGCGGCAGCCTTGAAACGCTCGTACTCCTGCAAGCGACGGATCAGCTCGGCGCGCGGGTCTTCCTCTTCGTCTTCGACGGTTTCGGCCCGTGGCAACAGCATCCGCGACTTGATCTCGGCCAGCATCGCGGCCATCACCAGGTACTCGGCGGCCAGTTCGAGGCGCACCGACTGCATCAACTCGACATAGCCCATGTACTGGCGAGTGATTTCCGCCACCGGGATGTCGAGGATATTGATGTTCTGTTTGCGGATCAGGTACAGCAGCAGGTCGAGCGGGCCTTCGAACGCCTCCAGGAAGACCTCGAGGGCATCCGGCGGGATGTACAGGTCCAGCGGCATTTCCATGACCGCCTGGCCATAGACCATGGCGAAGGGCAGTTCCTGCTGGGCTCCGGCCTGACTGTCGACGGGTTCTACTGCGGACATCTAGGCCTCGACCATGAACGGCGCAGGGTCGCCGCAACCAACGCGAATGACTTCCGGCTCGCCGTCGGCGAGGTTGATCACGGTGGACGCCTTGATCCCGCCGAAACCACCGTCGATGATCAGATCGACCTGGTGTTCGAGCAGTTGGCGCATTTCATGGGGATCATACATGGGGTCGGTTTCACCGGGCATGATCAGACTCACGCTCATCAATGGCTCGCCGAGCTGTTCCAGCAGTGCCAGGGCAATCGGATGGCTTGGCACCCGCAGGCCGATGGTGCGCTTTTTCGGGTGCAGCAACAGTCGCGGTACTTCGCGGGTGGCGTTGAGAATGAACGTGTACGGCCCCGGCAAGTGGGCCTTGAGCAAGCGGAAAGTGCCGGTATCGATCTTGGCGAACAGCCCCAGCTGCGACAGGTCGCAGCAAATCAGCGCGAAGTTGTGCTTTTCATCCAGCCCGCGCAGACGTCGCACGCGCTCCACAGCCACTTTGTCGCCGATCTGGCAACCAATGGCGTAGGAAGAGTCTGTGGGATAAATCACCACCCCGCCCTTGCGGATGATCTCGACCGCCTGTTTGATCAGGCGCGCTTGCGGGTTTTCCGGATGAATCTGGAAAAATTGACTCACATTCTCTACCTGTTCAGACGGCGGCAATAACTGGGTCATGTTTGAATCGACACCATAGCGGTGGCAGATCCTCCGGGAGTGGCCGGTATTCACCGATTTCCGACCAGCCTCCGGGGCCATGAAAATCACTGCCGGCACTGACCAGCAGACCGAATTCGCGGGCCAGAATGGCCAGGCTGCCCACTTGCTCGGCAGGCTGGTAACCATTGACCACTTCGATGGCGTGGCCCCCTGCTTGAATATAGTCGGCAATCAGGCGACGACGCTTGCTTCGGGTGAATTCGTAGTGCCAGGGGTGCGCCAGGCTGACCCAGGCCTTGGCCGCGCGCAGGGTTTCGACGGTTTCCTCCAGGGTCGGCCAGTGCTGCTTGACGTCGCCCAGCTTGCCGGCGCCCAGCCATTTGCGGAACGCCTCGGCGCGATCCTTGACGAAACCTTCACGCACCATCCAGTCGGCGAAATGCGGGCGGGCCGGCGCGTTACCGCTGTCGCCCAGCTCCTGCTGGATCTTGCGGGCGCCTTCCAGCGCCCCCGGCATGCCTTTCAACGCCAGTTTGCGGCTGATTTCCTCGGAGCGCAGCCAACGGCCATCATGCAATTTGGCGATCGCCTCGACCAACGGTACGGCGTTCACGTCAAAACCGTAGCCCAGGACATGAATGGTCGCGCCGCCCCAGGTGCAGGACAATTCGACGCCATTGATCAGTTGCATGCCCAGTGCGGTAGCCGCGTGCCGGGCCTCGTCGAGGCCTTCAAGGGTGTCGTGATCGGTCAAGGCCAGGACTTGCACGCCCTTCTCGAACGCCCGCGCCACCAGAACCGCAGGCGCCAGGGCGCCATCGGAGGCCGTGCTATGGCAGTGCAAATCAACATTCACAGGGCTTTGTAACCTCAAATCAGCTGGCGCTATCGCGCGCCCATATGTTTGTTATTATGCCGCCACATCCTGCTTCTGGCTGCCACTGTGAAACAATTCATCGATTTCATCCCGCTCCTGCTGTTTTTCATCGTCTTCAAAACCGATCCACGGGTCGTCGACATCGCCGGCCATGAGTTCACTGTAGGCGGTATTTACAGCGCCACCGCGATGTTGATCGTCAGCTCCCTGGTGGTCTACGGCACGCTGTTCATCAAGCAGCGCAAGCTGGAGAAGAGCCAGTGGCTGACCCTGATCGCCTGCCTGGTCTTCGGCAGCCTGACCCTGGCGTTCCACAGCGAGACGTTCCTGAAGTGGAAAGCTCCAGTGGTCAACTGGCTGTTCGCCCTGGCGTTCATTGGCAGCCACTTCGTCGGTGACAGCCTGCTGATCAAGCGCATCATGGGTCACGCACTGACCTTGCCGGAGCCGGTCTGGACGCGCCTGAACATCGCCTGGATCGCCTTCTTCCTGTTTTGCGGCGCCGCCAACCTGTTTGTCGCGTTCACCTTCCAGAGCTACTGGGTCGACTTCAAGGTCTTCGGCAGCCTGGGCATGACTTTGCTGTTCCTGGTCGGCCAGGGCATCTACCTGTCCCGCCATCTGCACGATGCCGACACCACTACGCCAAAAACCGAGGACTGACATGCTTTACGCAATCATTGCCACAGACGTCGCCAACTCCCTGGAAGCCCGCCTGGCCGCACGGCCTGCGCACCTCGAGCGCCTGCAAGCGCTCAAGGGCGAAGGTCGCATCGTATTGGCCGGCCCACACCCGGCCGTCGACAGCAATGATCCGGGCGCGGCGGGTTTCACCGGCAGCCTGATCGTTGCCGAATTCGACTCCCTGAGCGCAGCACAGGCCTGGGCAGACGCTGATCCGTACATCGCCGCGGGCGTCTACGCCAACGTTCTGGTGAAGCCGTTCAAACAAGTCCTGCCGTAAAACATCCCCACGCGATGAACCTTGTCGGTTCATCGCGTTCTCAATCGCTCATTATTCTCGATTGCCGGCCGACAACCTGCCCAATACTCGTATTGGAATCAGGAGTCGCGATGCGCAAGGGTCCGTTGTGTCTGATGTTGGTCACGTTGTCGGTCGTGGCACCCGCCCACGGTGAAGAAAACGCCGAGGGTGGAAACTCGACGCCGCTTTCCTTGAGCGCCGGCAGCCATATCACCGAGTTGCAGCAACGCTTGAAAGAAAGCGAACGGCAACGGGAAGAACTGAGCAAACAACTGCAAACTGCCGATGGCGAACGCGAAAGCCCGCTGCTGGCCCGGTTGCGCCAGGAAAACCAGCGTTTGAAGCTGCAACTCAAGGAAGCCCAGGCCAGCAGTCCGCTGCCGCACCTGCTGACCGAGCAGCAACAATGGTTTGTCGTTGGCGCCGGGGTAGCGCTATTGGCTCTGCTCTGCGGTATCTTCGCCAGTGGAGCAAGTCGAAAACGTCGACAATGGCTAAATTGAGTGAGTCATGAGCGAGCTGTTACTGATTGATGATGACCAGGAGCTGTGTGAACTCCTGAGCAGTTGGCTGAGCCAGGAAGGGTTTCAGGTGCGTGCCTGTCACGACGGCCAGAGCGCACGCCGCGCGCTGGCCGAAACCGCCCCCGCA
Organism: Pseudomonas sp. WT-JTC; assembly: GCF_056711565.1. Classification (NCBI taxonomy): domain Bacteria; kingdom Pseudomonadati; phylum Pseudomonadota; class Gammaproteobacteria; order Pseudomonadales; family Pseudomonadaceae; genus Pseudomonas; species Pseudomonas sp. WT-JTC. The sequence continues at coordinate 1,644,461 of NZ_CM160042.1, read as the reverse complement.
GCCGTGGTGCTGGATGTGATGTTGCCCGATGGCAGCGGGCTGGAACTGCTCAAGCAGTTGCGCAGCGATCACCCGGATTTGCCGGTACTGATGCTTTCGGCACGGGGCGAGCCCCTGGACCGGATCCTCGGCCTGGAACTGGGCGCCGACGATTACCTGGCCAAGCCCTGCGATCCACGGGAACTGACCGCCCGCCTGCGCGCGGTCTTGCGTCGTAGTCACCCGGCTGCGGTGTCCAGCCAGATGGAACTGGGTGACCTGTGTTTCAGCCCGGTACGCGGGGTGGTCAGCATCGACGAGCAGGAGTTCACCCTCACCGTTTCCGAAAGCCGCCTGCTGGAAGCCCTGCTCAAGCAACCCGGCGAGCCCCTGGACAAACAGGAACTGGCGCAGATCGCCCTCGGCCGCAAGCTGACCCTGTACGACCGCAGCCTGGACATGCACGTCAGCAACCTGCGCAAGAAGATCGGCCCACACCCCGATGGCCGCCCGCGCATCGTGGCCCTGCGCAGCCGTGGTTACTACTACAGCTTGTAGGAGCGAGCTCGCTCGCGATGGAGTTCAACGATTACGCATACTATCTGGAAAAAAGCGCTGCCTGTGAGCCCATCGCGAGTGAGCTCGCTCCTACAGTCAGTCACCCGGACGTTTTGTCAGGTCGGCGCAAATTCATCTTTACCCAAGCTTTACGCTCCGCTGACCGCCGCTGACCTTGATCTGCGTAATCTGTACTCATCCGGAACGTACCGGGAACGAGACAAGGAGATACACCATGCGCAAGACTCTTATCGCTCTGATGTTCGCTGCTGCCCTGCCGACCGTCGCCATGGCCATGCCTGAAGGCACAGGCCCGATGGATGGGCCGATGGACGGTTCGCACCACGGCGGTCAGATGCACGGCATGCACGGCAAGGGCCCGTACAGTCAACTGGACCTGAGCCGCGAACAGCGCGAGCAGATCCGCAAGATCATGGGCGAGCAGATGCACGAGCGTAAGCAACTGGTCGAGAAGTACCTGGAGAAACTCTCGCCAGCCGACCAGAAAGCCATGAAAGACGAAATGGCCGCCAAGCACCAGAAAGCCGAAGCTGACGTGCGCGCCGTGCTGAAACCGGATCAACAGAAGAAATTTGACGAGATCCAGAAAAAACAGGCTGAACGTCGCGCCGAGTGGGCTGAGTTCAAAGCCTGGAAAGCGCAACAACCGCAAAAAGCGCAATAATGCGCTGACCCTGGACCCGACGGCTGAACACCGTTGGGTCTGACACCACACAATTCAATGTGGGAGCGGGCTTGCTCGCGAAGGCGGAGTATCAGTCACCATTGTTCTTGACTGACAAATCGCCTTCGCGAGCAAGCCCGCTCCTACAAGGGTTGCGCTCGTTTGAGGATTTTCCGTGCGTTCATTGTTCTGGCGTATCCTGGCCAGCTTCTGGCTGGCCATCGCTCTGGTTGCAGGGCTTTCCATCCTGCTCGGGCACATGCTCAACCAGGACGCATGGATTCTCAGCCGCCACCCAGGCCTCAACACGCTGGCCGAAGAATGGACGCAAACTTACGAAAGTCAGGGCGAAGACGCCGCCCAGGACATTCTCCAGCAACGTAAACGCCAGTATCACATCGACGTTCAGGTGCTTAACGAGAGCGGCGACCCGGTCGTGCGCGGCACCTTCCCGAAACGTGCGGCAGCCTTTGAGGCGCGACAGAACAATGAAGACCGGCGCCTGCCATGGCGGCGTCTGACCGATGAGTTCACCAGCGAAAAAACCGGCGACACCTACCTGTTCATCTACCGCATCCCACACCCGGAACTGGACGCCTGGCACCGCGAGAGCCTGCTCTGGCCACTCAGCGCACTGGGGATCGCCCTGGTGGTGCTGACCCTGTTCAGCCTGCTGGTGACCTTTTCCATCACCCGCCCGCTCAGCCGCCTGCGCGGAGCGGTGCATGACCTTGGACAGACCGCTTATCAACAGAACAGCCTGGTCAAACTGTCCAGCCGTCGCGACGAGTTTGGCGTGCTGGCCAACGACTTCAACCGCATGGGCGCGCGTCTGCAAAGCCTGATTGGCAGTCAGCGGCAATTGCTGCGGGATGTGTCCCACGAACTGCGTTCGCCCCTCGCCCGCCTGCGTATCGCGCTGGCGCTGGCCGAACGGGCCACCCCGCAAGAACGGGAACAGCTCTGGCCGCGCCTGACCCGCGAGTGCGACCGACTGGAGGCGCTGATCAGCGAAATCCTGGTACTGGCCCGGGTCGACTCCGATAACGCCAGTGCGGAAGAGGTGGATCTGAATGCCTTGCTCAATACCCTGCAAAAGGATGCGCAACTCGGTTCACCCGAGCAACTTGTCCACCTCGAAGCCGAGTCGCAACTGAATCTGAAGGGCTGGCCGACCATGATCGAGCGGGCCGTCGACAATTTGCTGCGCAATGCCCAGCGCTTCAATCCGGCGGGAGGCCTGCCGATCGAAATGCAGGCATTGCGCCAGGGTGAGCGGATCGTCGTGACTGTGCGCGACCACGGGCCTGGGGTCAGTGCCGAACATTTGAGCCAGCTCGGTGAGCCGTTCTATCGGGCACCGGGGCAGACAGCGGCCGGACACGGCCTGGGCCTGGCCATCGCCCGCCGCGCGGCGGAGCGACATGGGGGTAGCCTGGTGCTGGCCAATCACCCGGAGGGCGGGTTCATTGCCAGCCTGGAATTGCCTCTCGTCCCAGGCGCAGTTGTCCAACCCTGAAACCTGTGGGAGCGGGCTTGCCCGGGGTGTTCAGGCTTTACCTGGCCAGGCACTGACGAACTCGGCCAGGTCGACTTTCTCGGCCACGCGCGGTTCTTTCTGCGGGGTGCCCAGATACAGGAAAGCAATCACCTCTTCCCCCTCCGCCAGGCCCAACCCCTTGGCCACATGCGGCGAGTAAGCCAGGTCACCGGTACGCCACACCGCTCCAATGCCCTGTGCATACGCCGCCAGCAAAATCCCGTGGGCCGCACAGCCCGCCGCCAGCAACTGCTCGGACTTCGGATACTTGACGTGATCCTGCAACCGCGCAATCACCACCACCACCAGCGGTGCTCGTAACGGACCATTGCGCGCCTTGTCGATGGCCGCTTCGCTGACTTCGCTGTCCGAAAGCTTCGCCGCTTCGGCCAGCAACTCACCCATTTGCTCGCGCGCCGCGCCTTCCACCGTCAGGAAACGCCAAGGCTGCAAATGACCGTGGTCCGGCGCGCGCATGGCGGCGCCGAACAGCACTTCGCGCTGCTCGGCAGTGGGTGCCGGGTCAATCAGTCGTGGAACGGAAACACGGTTGAGCAAAGCGTCGAGAGCCTGCATCGGCCACCTCCTGGAAAATTTGTGCGGCTATTCTAGCTGCAACTGCCGCAGCAGTGCCGGTTTACATGCCCCGCCCCGCGGGTAGAATGGCGCCCTTTCCCCTATCAGCCGAGCGGACCTCATGGCGTTGCCGACCTTACGGATCATTGGTTTCATCATCGGCATCTTCCTGATCACGCTGGCGATCTCCATGGTCGTCCCCATGGCCACGCTGGTCATTTTCGACCACACCGGCGATCTGCCGTCGTTCCTCTGGGCCAGCATGATCACCTTTGTCGCCGGCTTGGCCCTGGTGATTCCCGGTCGCCCGGAACACATTCACCTGCGTCCCCGGGATATGTACCTGCTGACCGTCAGCAGTTGGCTGGTGGTGTGCATCTTCGCCGCGCTGCCGTTCCTGCTGACCCAGCACATCAGTTACACCGACTCGTTTTTTGAAAGCATGTCCGGCATCACCGCCACCGGTTCGACCGTGCTCAATGGCCTGGACAACATGTCGCCCGGCATCCTGATGTGGCGCTCGTTGCTGCACTGGATCGGCGGCATCGGCTTCATCGGCATGGCGGTGGCGATTCTGCCGTTGCTGCGCATCGGCGGCATGCGGCTGTTCCAGACTGAATCCTCGGATCGCTCGGAAAAGGTCATGCCGCGCTCCCACATGGTGGCGCGCCTGATCGTGGCGGCCTACGTCGGCATTACCATTCTCGGCAGCCTGGCATTCTGGTGGGCCGGAATGAGCCCATTCGATGCGATCAACCATGCGATGTCGGCGATTTCCACCGGCGGTTTCTCGACGTCTGACCAGTCTTTGGCCAAGTGGACGCAACCGGCGGTGCACTGGGTGGCGATCGTCATCATGATTCTCGGCAGCCTGCCGTTCACCCTCTACGTGGCGACGCTACGCGGCAACCACCGGGCGTTGATCAAGGACGAGCAAGTGCAGGGTCTTCTCGGCATGTTGCTGGTGACCTGGCTGGTGCTCGGCACCTGGTACTGGTGGACCACCAAGCTGCATTGGCTGGAGGCACTGCGGCATGTGGCGCTGAACGTGACGTCGGTCGTGACGACGACAGGTTTTGCACTCGGGGATTACAGCCTTTGGGGCAATTTCTCGCTGATGCTGTTCTTCTATCTGGGGTTTGTCGGCGGTTGCTCCGGCTCGACCGCGGGCGGTATCAAGATTTTCCGCTTCCAGGTGGCCTACATCCTGCTCAAGGCCAACCTTAACCAGCTGATTCACCCTCGGGCGGTGATCAAGCAGAAATACAACGGTCACCGCCTCGACGAAGAAATCGTGCGTTCGATCCTGACCTTTTCGTTCTTCTTTGCAATCACCATCTGCGTAATTGCGCTGCTGCTGTCGCTGCTCGGCGTGGACTGGATGACCGCCCTCACCGGCGCGGCCAGTACCGTGTCCGGTGTCGGCCCGGGACTCGGCGAGACCATTGGCCCGGCGGGCAATTTCGCCACCCTGCCGGATGCCGCCAAGTGGATTCTCTCGTTCGGCATGCTGCTGGGCCGACTGGAGATCATTACGGTGTTTGTGCTGTGCATTCCGGCATTCTGGCGTCATTGACCGCTTCAGATGTTTGCAGCAGCCGTATCCGGTACTCGCCGGGAGTGGCAGCGAACCAGCGGCGGAAAGCGCGGAAGAAGTTGCTCGGATCGGCGAACCCCAGCAAGTAGGCAATTTCCAGCAAGGTCATGCTCGGTTGCGCCAGGTACTGCTCGGCCAGTTCGCGCCGAGTGTCGTCGAGCAACGCCTGAAAACTCGTGCCCTCCTCCTGCAAGCGCCGCTGCAAGGTGCGCTGGGAAAGGTGCAGCGCCTGGGCCACGGTGTCGCGCTTGGGCTCGCCCTGGGGCAACAGGCGGCACAACACCTGCCGCGCCTTGTGGGTCACGCGGCTTTCGGAAAAGCGCGCCAGGTACTCGCCGGCAAAGCGGTCATGCAGCAATGCCATGGCTTCGTTGGCCGTCGGCAGCGGCGCTTCCATGTCCGCGCGTTCGAAAATCAACGCATCGTATGGCGCATTGAACACCAGCGGTGCATGGAAGGCTTGTTTATAGGGTTCCAGATCGACCGGCTCGGCGCCTTGCAACAACACTTTGCGTGGATGCAATGTACGCCCGGTCAACCAGCCGCACAGTGCCAAGGCACAGGCCATTGAAGCTTCGGCGCTTTGCCGGGTCGGCGGCAGATGGTCGCCATGTACCGTCAGAATCAGCGCGTAGCCTTCTTCCAGCAGCTTGAAACTCAGGTCGGCACTTTCGGCGATGATTCGCTGATAGCGCACCAGTCGCTGAAAGCCTTCGCCCAGGGTCTGGCTGGACATCAAGGCGTAACCCGCCACATGAAACTGCGCCGGTCGCACCACCTTGCCCATGTTCAGGCCGATGGCCGGGTTGCCGGACAGATCGACCGCGCGTTGCCACAGCCGTGTCATGGAATCCTGCGCAAAGCGTGCGTCCGGATCATCCAGTGCCGCGTAGTCGAGTCCCAGCTGTTTGAACAGAACCCGGCAATCCAGGCCGTCCATCTCCAGCGCTTTGACAATCCCCATCGCCCAGCTTGCAGAAGTCGTTCGTTCGCTCATGGCGTTTTCTTACATGGTGAGCCGCATGCTACGGCTATTGACCGAAGGATATTAAAGTGGCGCCTATTGTCACTGCCTGATGCCATTGATCACTCTAGACTCAAATATGCCACCCGCAGAACAACTTGCTGCCAGAACAATAGCCACAGAGATCGCAGTCGTGGAAAACATCAAACACTTCAACAGCTTTGCCGAGTTTTACCCTTACTACCTCAGCGAGCACAGCAACAGTACCTGCCGCCGCCTACACTTTATCGGCACGACACTGGTTATCTTGATTCTGGCGCTGACCATTGGTCGCGGGATATGGATGCTGTTGTGGGCCCTGCCTGTGGCGGGTTACAGCTTTGCCTGGGTCGGGCATTTCTTCTTCGAGAAGAACCGCCCGGCAACGTTCCAACACCCCTTCTATAGCCTGCTCGGCGATTTTGTCATGTATCGGGACATGGTTCTGGGACGCGTTCCGTTCTAGATAACATCAGTCACAAGAGAATTGCCTATGAACGCCAATGCCCGCTTCACCCACATGAAGGACGGCACGCAGGAAGACTGGGCGATCATCGCCGCTGACTTCAGTGCCTACGCGCGACAATTGCCGACAAGGATCGTGGCGCACCTGAAGCTTCTGGAGGGTGATTTTGGCGGGTTCCCGGTGGATCGCCTGACCCATTCCCTGCAAACCGCCACCCGCGCCTGGCGCGATGGCCGCGACGAAGAATACGTGGTCTGCGCCCTGCTCCATGACATCGGCGACACCCTGGGTTCCTACAACCACCCGGACATCGCGGCGGCGATCCTCAAGCCGTTCGTCAGCGCCGAGAACTTGTGGATGGTGGAAAAGCACGGGATATTCCAGGGCTACTACTTCTTCCATCACCTGGGCATGGATCGGTATCTGCGTGAACAATTCCAGGACCATCCGCAGTACCAGGCGACCGTCGAGTTCTGTGCCAGGTACGATGCGGCGGCGTTTGACCCGGCGTACGACACGCTGCCATTGAGCTTTTTCGAGCCGATGATGGAGCGGTTGTTTGCGCACCCCAGGAACTCGATTTACAAGGCGGCGATGGAAGAGCGGGCTCCGGCCTGACAGATCCAGCGGGACCGCTTTGCGGTCCATTCGCGGGCAAGCCCGCTCCCACAGGGAGCTTTGGTGGAAGCAGATTTTGTGAACACCTCGAAATCTGTGGGAGCGGGCTTGCTCGCGAAGAGGCCGGTACAAACACCGAATGCCTGTCAGGCCAACTCGGCAACCCTGGTCGCCTTCAACTGCGCCTCACGGGCTTGGGCGTCCGCCAGGCGATACAACTCGATCGAACCATCCCAGTGCTCGATCAGCGCGGTGCACGACTCCACCCAGTCGCCGCAATTGAGGTAGTCCACCTCGCCGACCTTGCGTATCTCGGCATGGTGAATGTGCCCGCACACTACGCCGTGCAGCTCGCGCTTGACGCATTCATGGGCGATGGCTTCTTCGAAGTCACTGATGAAGCTGACCGCGGTTTTCACCTTATGCTTGAGGTAGGCCGACAGCGACCAGTAGCCGTAGCCATATCGCGCGCGCCAATGATTGAGCCAGCGGTTGAGGGTCAGGGTGAATTCGTAGGCCGAGTCCCCCAGAAAGGCCAGCCAGCGATGGTAACGGGTGATCACATCGAACTGGTCGCCGTGAATCACCAGCAGATGCCGGCCGTCGGCGGTGACGTGCACGGCTTCGTCCACCAGCTGGATATTGCCCAGAATCAGCTTCGAATAGCGGCGCAGGAACTCGTCGTGGTTGCCGGTGACGTAGATCACCTCGGTGCCGCGCTTGCTCATGGTCAGCAGGCGACGGATCACGTTGGTATGCGCTTGCGGCCAATACATGCCGCCGCGCAGTTTCCAGCCGTCGATGATGTCGCCGACCAGGTAGATCTTGTCCGCGTGGTAGCTCTTGAGAAACTGCGACAGGTGTTCAGCCTGACAATCCCGGGTGCCCAAATGCACATCGGAAATCCATAAAGTCCGTACGCGTTGCTTACGGGTGGGTTTGGCGAGCTCGGCGCTGGTCATGGGCAACCCTCTGGCAAGTTTTGCCAAGTCTGCCCCGGCCCGGTTAATGGTCCATGACAGCGTCAAGTCAGTCCTGTGACAGCGCTGGCAGGCCCGCTCGGTGTAGACTGACACCCTGAACCGGGAGACCTGCGATGAGACCGATCCTCACGCTTCGCCAATACAGCCACGACCTGATCGTCCACAGCCACGACCACGCGCAATTGGTGTTCGGGCTTTCGGGCGCCCTGGATTTCGAGGTCGACGGCCATGGTAGCCAGGTGGTCCAGCAGAGTTTCGTGGTGGTGCCCTCCGGAGCGCATCACGCTTGTGGCAGCGCCAATGGCAGCCGCTGCCTGGTGCTGGATGTACCCGGCGAACAATGGGTTGCCCAGTCGTTGGGCGATCACGCCGAGTCCAGCCGGCGCTTGCTCGACAACGCCGGCCGCCTGCCCCTGGACGCCGGGCAAAGCCAATTGGTCAGTTGGCTGGCGAACAGTCCGGTCGATGATCCGCTGATCGCACAACAAGGCGCGGTGCTGCTACTGGCCAGTCTCAACAACAGCAGGCCTGACGCCATCGGCGGTCGGCGCCTGCCCTACGCCGCGCTGAATGCACACATCGATCAGTACGCGGCGTACCCCCTGCAGGTGGCCGACCTGGCCCGGGTGGCCGGCCTTTCCAGTGCCCGTTTGCATGCACGCTTCGTGGCCGAATGCGGGCAGACGCCGATGGACTACATCCGCAGCCGACGCCTGCATATCGCGGTGAGTTTGCTGCGCAACTCGGCACTGCCCATCGGCGAGATTGCCAGCCGCGTCGGCTACAGCTCCCAGAGTGCCTTCGCGGCCGCGGTGCTGCGCGAGTTCGGGGCATCGCCCGGGAAACTGCGGCGCGAGGCTGGCGACAAAAAACGCTAGTTTGCCGACAGACTTGAGGGGCGATGACGCGCTTCAATGATGCCTCTGTTCGTTTGCCGTTAAGGATCGCGATGACTCCCCGTACTGCCCTTGGCGCCTTGCATATCGGCGCATTGATGTTCGGCCTGACCGGCGTGTTCGGCAAACTGGCTGCCGCGTCACCGGCGATCATCGTTTTCGGCCGGGCTGCTTTTGCTGTCCTTGCGCTGGCGTTTTTCGCACGGTTCGCCAGCCAGACTCGCTGGCGGAAACTCGAGGTCGTGGACTGGCGTCGACTGCTGCTAAGCGGCTTGTTGCTGGCCGGGCACTGGGTGAGTTTCTTCATTGCGGTGAAAGTCGCAGGCGTGGCGATTGCAACGCTCGGTTTTGCCAGCTTCCCGGCATTTACCGTGATCCTTGAAGGGTTGATCTTCCGCGAGCGCATTCGCGCCAATGAAATTGTGCTGGTGCTGCTGGTCAGTGTCGGGCTGGTGCTGGTCACACCTGACTTTGATCTGGCCAGCGGAGCCACCACTGGCCTGCTGTGGGCCGTGGGTTCCGGGTTGCTGTTCGCCCTGCTGTCACTGACCAACCGTGCCAGCTCCGGGCGCGTCCCGCCCGTGCAGGCAGCGCTGTGTCAGAACGTGGTGGTTGCCCTGTGCCTGCTGCCGGTGGCGGCGCCTCATTTGAGCGAAGTTCGCACCATCGACTGGCTGTGGATCGGCCTGCTCGGTGTGTTCTGTACCGGTGTCGCCCACAGCCTGTTCGTCGCCAGCCTCGCGGTGATCAAGGCACGCACTGCCGCCGTGGTGTTCGCCCTGGAACCGGTCTACGGCATCACCGTCGCCTGGCTGCTGTTCAACGAAAACCCGACCCTGCGCATGTTGCTGGGGGGGGCGCTGATCATTGTGGCGATCGTGGTATCCAGCAGGTTCTCAAGTAGCTCAAGCAGGAAAGCCGTTACCGCCGAGGCCGCGTCTCACTGAGTGCGGTCGTTGTGCCCCAGGTCACGGTCGGGGTCGATCTGGTCGCGGACCCGCTGCTTGAGCACCTTGGCTTCAGGGAAGCCGCCGTCCGCCTTGCGCTCCCAGATCTGCACAGCGTCACAGTAAATATGAAAGACCCCGCCGGTGCCTGGCACCAGGGAGACTTTGCCCAGGTCATCACCAAAGGTGCTGAGCAATTCCTGGGCCAGCCAGGCCGCGCGCAACAGCCACTGGCATTGCGTGCAATAGGTGATGACGACTTCCGGTTTGCCGGTGTTCATGACGGGACTTGACTCCAGAGTTTGACGACGCCGCTATGATAGCCCGGCCGGTGGCTGCCGAGTCGGCGGAACAGGTAGCGCCTCCAACTCGAACACAGGCTCGATCATGGCCAGGGCAGCCGACTGCTTGCTCTCGTTTGGGCTGATCACCTCCCAACTCGACGCCATGGACAGATCCTCCAGGTTGAGTTGGTATACATCGTCAGCGGCGACCGGGATGGAGCGAGCGCTATCGACCCGCTCAAGCCCATCACTGGCTGGCCCCCCGTCGCGATGCGCAGTGGGCGGTTGCATGACAGGGGGCCACATCACTGGCTCGGTAATGAGCTCAGCCAACGGTTCATGCGGTGACGACAGAGCCTCTGACATTGCGATCTGATGCTGTTGGCGCCAGCGGCGAACAAACCAGCCCAGCGCCAGCAACGTCATCAGCGCTGACACGCCGGCAATCGGCAGCCAGCCAACCCCGGGGGTTTCAGCAATAGCGGAGGCTGGCGCCCCTGCATCAGAAGCCATTGGTTGCGCCTTTACCTTCCTGAGCTCCGCCAGCTGGGTTTGCAGCTCCGCCAACTGTTTTTTCTGGCCGGCGATCAGCTCATCCTGGCCTTGAAGCTTCGCGTTGAGCTCATCGACAGTGGTTTGCATCTGATGGTTTTGCAGGGTGCTGGCGGCCAGTTGTTCAACAGCTGGATCAGCCACGGGGACGTCAGTTTCTGATGTCGTGCTTGTCACGGGTAACCGCGGTACGGCCGGTTGAACACTGGGGAATGCAGGCGCCGGGGAACCGGGAAGCGGTTCATCGCTGGCGGGAACAACGCCCGGCGAGCCTGGCGGATCGATCAGTACCGTGTACTCACGCAATAACCGACCGTTGGGCCGATTGAGCTGCACGAGGAAGTTCAGGAACGGCTCACTGACGGGCTTGCTGGACGTCACCTGGATCAAGTGGCGGCTACCGCGCAGGATCGGGGTGAACCTCAGGTTGTCGAGGAACAATACCCGGTCGACCCCGGCACGACTGAACTCGCCTGCCGTTGCCAGACTCACCGACAGCTCGTTCTCCTCCAGGCCAGCCGCATCCACCAGTGCGATATCGGCGCGCAGCGGCTGATTCAGCGCCGAATGCAGGGTGATTTCACCCAGCCCCAGCGCAGGTGTCCATGCCGAGTAAGTGACCGCGGCCCCGGCCAGCAACCACTGAGAACCACCGCGCAAAACCAATCGCCAACACTTGAACATGAGCATCCTTGAGATCTATAGAAACCATCCGCACGCGTTCGTACATCCGTTACGAACACGATATTGCCGAGTAGTTCTTATAGTTCGCCCAATGCGCTATCTCAAAAACCTGGCAGCCGGTTATGCCTCAGGATTTTTCCAGGTTGCTCAGGATGTGCCCGTGAACGCGCATGCACACCTTCAAGTCCGCCTCATCGACGCCTTCGAACAGTTCGTGACGCAGTTGCGTGGCAATGGTTTCAATTTGTTCGATCAAGGGGCGCGCCGGTGCGCAGAGAACGATTTTCTTCGCCCGGCGGTCTTCCAGTACTGCCTGACGTTGGACCAGCCCCTGGCTTTCCAGGCTGTCGAGCAAACGGGCCAGGGTCGGGCCTTCGACGCCAACGCTTTGTGCCAGCTCACGCTGGGTCGGTGCTTCATCGAAACGCGCCAGGTGCAGCAGCACCAGCCAGCGTGCCTGGGACAAGCCCAAGCCCGCCAGCCGGCGGTCCAGTTCGGCACGCCAGCCGCGGGACATCTGGGCCAATTGCATGCCAAAGCGGTGTTGATCGGTTAACGGCATAAAACACTCATGATCAGACTGAAATAAATTAAAACTAATTATTAGTCAGCTAAGCATGAGCCTCGGCTTGAGGCAAGACTTGATCTGTACTGAATCGTTACATCAGCACTACAGATGTCTCAAATCTCGAATTCCGACTGTAAGGCAGCCCGAACGCAGTACAAAACCCCTTCCGGTACCCGGCCCGCGAACAGCGCCGCGATCTCGGAAACCGGTGGCAACTCGCCTTCGCCGTCGAGGAACGCGTCCTGGACCTCCCCCATCAGGTCTTCAGGCAGATCCAGCGCCTGTTCCAACGACAACTGCTGCTTGCCGATCGCCTCGGCCAGCATGGTGTAGACGTTCTTTTCCGAGCACTGCAACTGACCGGCAATCTGCACCGGCGTCATACCCGCCCGCGCCAGAGTGATCAGCTCGTGACGCACGTCGGCCACCGCTTTCGGCGCATCGACCTGGCCGCCGAGCACCTCGAGGAAGGCCTCGCCATAACGCTCCAGCTTGCGCGCACCGACGCCGCTGACCCTGGCCATTTCCGCCAGCGAGGTCGGCTGGCTGCGGAGCATTTCCAGCAAGGTCGAGTCGGGGAAGATGACGTACGGCGGCACGCCATGCTCTTCGGCAAGCTTGCGCCGCAGGGCACGCAGGGCCTCCCATTGCTCGCGCTCTTCGCCGCGGACCAGTTGGCTTGCCTGGCTCTTGCTGCTTTTCGCCACGGTTTGCGCCTTGAGATCGCGGCGCAATTCCAGGGTCACCTCGCCCTTGAGCAGCGGCCGGCAACTGTCGCTCAGGCGCAAGCCGCCGTAGCCTTCGAGGTCGATGTCGGCCAGACCACGGGCCACCAGCTGACGGAACAGCGAACGCCATTCGCCCTCCGCCATCGCCTTGCCGACACCATACACCGAGAGGTGTTGATGGCCGAAGCTGCGGACTTTTTCGTTGTCCTTGCCCAGCAACACATCCACCAGGTGTCCGACGCCGTAGCGCTGACCGGTGCGGTAGATCGCCGACAGCGCCTGACGCGCAGGCTCGGTGGCATCCCAGGTCTGCACACCGTCGACGCAGTTGTCGCAATGACCGCAAGGCTCGGGCATGTCTTCGTCGAAATAGGCCAGCAGCGTTTGCCGGCGGCAGCGGGTTTCTTCACAGAGCGAGAGCATGGCATCGAGCTTGTGTTGCTCCAGGCGCTTGTGACGCTCGTCGCCTTCGGAGTTCTGCAGCATCTGCTTGAGCATCACCACGTCTTGCAGGCCGTAGGCCATCCAGGCGTCTGCCGGCAGGCCGTCACGGCCGCCACGACCGGTTTCCTGGTAATAGGCCTCAAGGGATTTCGGCAAATCGAGGTGCGCGACAAAACGCACGTTGGGCTTGTCGATGCCCATGCCGAAGGCCACCGTCGCGACCATGATCAGGCCTTCCTCATTGAGGAAGCGTTTCTGATGGTAGGCCCGCAGATCGTTGGGCAGGCCGGCGTGGTACGGCAGCGCCGGAAAGCCTTGCTCGCTGAGGAATGTGGCGACTTCCTCGACTTTCTTGCGCGACAGGCAATACACGATGCCCGCATCGCTACGGCGTTCGGCGAGGAACGCCAGCAACTGCTTGCGCGGCTGTTCCTTGGGCACGATGCGATAAAAGATGTTCGGCCGGTCGAAGCTCGACAGGAAGCGCTCGGCATCTTGCAGGTGCAGCCGGGTGACGATTTCTTCCCGGGTGCGCTTGTCGGCCGTGGCGGTCAGGGCGATGCGCGGTACATCGGGGAACATTTCCGCCAATTGGCCCAGTTGCAGGTATTCCGGACGGAAATCGTGGCCCCATTGCGACACGCAGTGTGCTTCGTCGATGGCGAACAGAGCGATGTTCAGCCCTTGCAGAAATGACAGCATGCGCGGCTGGACCAGTCGTTCCGGTGCCAGGTAGAGCATTTTCACTTCACCGCGGCGGATGCGGGCGGCGAGGTCACGCTGCTGCTCGGCGCTGAGGGTGGAGTTCAATGCGGCGGCGGCCACGCCCAGCTCTTCGAGGGTGGCGACCTGATCGTCCATCAGCGCGATCAGCGGCGAGACCACCACCGCCAGGCCTTCGCGCAGCAGTGCCGGGACCTGGAAGCACAGGGATTTGCCGCCACCGGTAGGCATCAGGACCAGGGCATCGCCGCCACTGGCCACGCGCTCAATGATTGCACCCTGGCGGCCACGGAAACTGTCGTAGCCGAAGATGTCCTTGAGGACGCGTTGAGCCTGTTCGAGCATAAAAACTCCAAAAATCACCGAAACATCCCTGCAAGGCTGGTTCAGAACCCGCAAGGCTGCACCGACAAATCGTAAGTGCGCATTGCATGTCGCTTCACATTTCAGCCGTGACGCCAGCAGGGCATCACAAAACGCGCGAGTATACCCGAGCCCCGTCCGGCAAAGGGCACCGCTGATAAGACACTCAATTCAATCTCACATTTACCGTGCGGCTGGCCCAAGCGCTCAAGAAGGCCTAGAATTCCCGCATCGAACATTCCCCAAGGTAGTCCTTTAATGTCCTTCGCTGAGCAACTAACCCGCCTGCAAGTCTTCCTCGACGCTGATGAACTGCATGACGAGGCGCTGGACTACGTGGCCGCCCACGGCTACCTCACCGCGCTGTCGATCTGTTCCGAAGCGGTTCCCGAGCGTGAATGGATCGACGCACTGTTCGCCGAAGAGCCGCATTACAGCAGCGAGGCCCAGCGCGAAGAGATCGAAGCCACGCTGATCGGCCTCAAGGCCCACATCGCCCGCCAACTGGCCTCCGACGAAGAGTTCGAGTTGCCGTGCGACCTGGACCTGGGCGACGAACCGGACGATTCCGAACTGCGCGGCTGGTGCATCGGTTTCATGGAAGGCGTGTTCCTGCGCGAAGAAGCCTGGTTCGAAACCGCCGAAGACGAAGTCAGCGAAATGCTGCTGCCGATCATGGTCGGTTCGGGCCTGTTCGACGAGCAACCGGAGTTCTCCGACATTGCCGCCGATGCCAACCTGATGGACGACATGATCGTGCAGATCCCGGAAGCCCTGACTGCGCTGTACCTGCTGTGCAACGCTCCAGACGAAAAACCGGCGATTCTCAAACCCCGTCACCACTAAGGTTCTGCCTATGGACAACCCCATAGGCAACCGCCCCCTGATGTTGCGTTACGTGCTGCTGGCCATCGGCTGGTTGAGCGTGACGCTGGGGGTGATCGGGATTTTCCTGCCGGTATTGCCCACCACCCCTTTCCTGCTACTGGCGGCTGCCTGCTTCGCCCGCAGTTCCCCGCGCTTCTATCAATGGCTGGTTGAGCATCCACGGCTTGGCCCATGGATCCGCGACTACCTCGACGGCAACGGCATCCCGCTCAAGGGCAAGGTCTACGCCATCGGCCTGATGTGGGCGAGCATCCTGTTCTCCTGCTATCTGGTGCCGCTTCCCTGGGCACGGGGGTTCATGCTGACCAGTGCGGTGCTCGTGACGATCTACATCCTCAGGCAAAAAACCCTGCGCAATTTCTGAAGCTCCCCCGGCTATTGGTGGCGGGTCCCGTCCGACGACCTGCCCTGCCCCGGTAAAAACTCCACCTAAACTTCACCCATCTACACTCGAGCAGCCAGACATGGCCCGCAGTCTGCGTAGTCCAGGATGGCCCGCGCTCCGACTTCGGCTCGGCGAATGGTTGCTGCTGGCTGGTTTGCTACTGACCTTACTCAACGGGGTCGGGGCCGACTGGGATTTTGCGCAGATTCTGCAATCCGTTGAAAAACGCTACGGCCCGCCGGGACCGGCACGAAACCGGATCGAGGCGTGGAATCAAATGCTGCAAAGTGCACGCGGCGCGCCCGAACGTGAGCAGCTCAACGCGGTGAACCGCTTCTTCAATCAGCAGTTGAACTTCCAGGACGACACACGCATCTGGCAACAGGCCGATTACTGGGCCACCCCCGTTGAAGCCCTGATCAAGGGCGCCGCCGATTGCGAGGACTACGCGCTGGCGAAGTATTTCAGCCTGCGCCGACTCGGCATTCCCAGCGAAAAACTGCGCATCACCTACGTCAAGGCCCTGAACCAGAACCAGGCACACATGGTGCTGACGTTCTACAACTCCCCCACGGCCGACCCACTGGTGCTGGACAACCTGATCGGCGATATCCGCCCCGCGTCCCAACGCAAAGACTTGCTGCCGGTGTACGCCTTCAACGCCGAAGGCCTGTACCTGCCGGGCAAAAACGGCGGCCAGCGCAGCAGCGACTCGAAAAAGCTGTCGCGCTGGCAGGACGTGCTGAAAAAAATGCAGGCCGAAGGGTTCGACATAGGCGAGGGCTGACCGCCATGCCAAGGAGCGATGTATGACACTGCGTAAACAGTTGTTCCTGGCCATCTGCCTGTTCCTGCTGGTGGCGTTCAGCGGCAGTTTTTTTGCCAGCCTGGAAAGCTCCCGCGAGCAAACGCTCGGTCAACTGCGCGCCCACGCCCAGGACGCAGCCACTGCGCTGGGGCTGTCGCTGACAGCACAGGTCGATGACCCGGCAATGATGGAGCTGATGGTCAGTTCGATTTTCGACAGCGGCTATTTCAGCAGCATCCGCGTCATCAGGCTCAAGGATCAGCAAACCCTGGTGGAACGCAGCGCACCGACGAAAATCGACGCAGTGCCTGACTGGTTCGTCAATCTGGTCAACCTGCGCCCGGAAGGTGGCGACGCCTTGGTCATGCGCGGCTGGGAACAACTGGCACGGGTCGAAGTGCTGAGCAATCCGCAGTTCGCCCTGGCCAAGCTCTGGGACAGCACCCTCGGCAGCCTGGTCTGGTTGCTGCTGTGCGGGCTGTTCAGCGCCGTGATTGGCGGATGGATGCTGCGCCGGCAATTTCGTCCCCTCGACAGCATGGTCCGACAAGCTGAAGCCATCAGTAACCGCGAGTTTCTAAGCCTGTCGAAACTGCCACGGACACCGGAACTGAAACGGGTGGTGCTGGCCATGAACCAGATGGTCGAGAAGCTCAAGGCCCTGTTCAGCGAAGAAGCTGCGCGCAGCGAAAAACTGCGGGCCGAATCCTATCTGGACAGCCTCACCGGCCTGGCCAACCGGCGCCTGCTCGACGAGCAACTGACCGACCATTTACGCGAGTGCGAACAGAGTCGCGATGGCCATTTGCTGATGTTACGGATCAACGACCTGAACGGGCTCAACCAGCGACTGGGCGGCCAACGAACTGACGCGCTGATCAGTGCCGTAGGCGAATTGCTCAAGCGCCTGGCTCAATTGCCCGAGCGTCGCACCTGGCTGGCGGCACGCAATCGTGGTGGCGAATTCAGCCTGCTGACACCGGGTCTGGACGCTGAAAATGCCGCGCGCCTGGCCGCCGATGTCAGCGCCAGCCTGGAGAACCTGCGCCTGACCGGTGCCAGTGATTGCATGCCCGTCGCCCATCTGGGCGTTGTCGCCTACCGCCCCTGTGAGTCAATCGGCACCGTACTCCTGCGCCTGGATCAGGCACTGACTGAATCCCGGCAACATCCGGAGCGACCCTGGGTGCATTTGAGCCATCGTGACACCGCGCCGAATCACACCCAGCACGACTGGCGCACCTGGATCGACGATGCCCTGACTGAAGGTAAAATGCAGTTGTACTTCCAGCCCGTCGTGCAATGTGCCGACCCCGGTCAGGTGCTGCACCACAAAGTGCTCGCACGCCTGCTCGACCCACAGGGCGAGGCGATAGCCGCCGGGCATTTCCTGCCGTGGATCGAGCGTCTCGGCTGGTCGGCACGGTTCGACATGGCAATGCTCGAGGCCACGCTGGACGACCTGGTGGCCGACCGCAGGCCCTTGGCACTGAGCCTGTCCGGGAGCACCCTGCGCGACCCGGTGCAATGGCGAACTATCCTCGACCTGCTCGACTCCCTGCCGGAACTGGCGCCGCTCCTGACCCTGGAAATCGACGAAAGCCAGTTGCCCTCCCCCGACGAATTGCAGCGTTTGAGTCACAGCCTGCTTGTCAGCGGTTATCGAATGGGCCTGCAACACTTTGGCGGGCGCTTCAGCCAGATCGGCAACCTGACCCAATTGGGGTTGGCGTACCTGAAAATCGATGGAGCCTACATTCGCAACATCGACGAGCAGCCTGACAAGCGACTGTTCATCGACGCGATCTTTCGCGCGACCCACAGCATTGATTTGCCGCTGATTGCCGAGATGGTCGAAACGTCGGGGGAGTTGGTGGCCATCACGGAACTGGGTGTTTTCGGCGCGATGGGGCGCTTGATCGGGCCGCCAAAGCCAACCTTTCCAGGCAGCCAATGCCACTCCGATCATTGATCGAAAACCAGCTTGCACCTGTTATTTATGAGCGTAGGCAAGCTATCCAACGAGGTTTTAAATCACTCCGGCACCCAAACTTTTTCAACACCCGGAGTCATCATCATGACCGCTACCCCCCCGAACACCTCGGTACTTACGCCAAACACACCGAGTGAAGCAACAGCGAAAGTAACCTTCGATGAAGTCCGAGACAGCAGTGGTAATCTCGTTGCTGAACAAGGCGTTACTTTTGACAAAACCCTGAGTTTCAAGGGTACGGCCGGCGCAAACAAGGCGCTCGGGATTCGCGATGGCAAGAACACAATCACTGACGTGACCAGCAATGGTTCAGGAGTCTGGATCAAACAGTTCACGCTGCCGGACTTCAAGCGCTACAGCCTTGACGCTATCGAGAAATCCGTGCCTTACGATTATTCCCGTCCGCCCAAAACGTTCGTTCTGGCGACCGAGACGCCGATCATCGACAAAGTCACTGGCAAGGATGGCCCGATCGAAAATGGCGGCACCTACGACGGCGACTCGCTGGAGTTCTCCGGCTACGCACCTCCCGATATGGAAGTAGAAGCGATCAACGGCAACACCTCCACGGGCAAGAGAGCCACTGTTGACCGTGATGGGCTGTTCAAACTCACCTTCGACGGGCTGACCGCTGGCAACTACAGCATCAGGATCAGGGCGGCCAATGACAAAGAATCCAGCGCTTTCACCTTCCCCGCCGCATTGGATGTGGAATTGAGCCTGGATGACGTCCTCGAATCCGAAGGCGGCCCTTCTGTTCCTGAAGATGGCACAACCGACAAGAGTCAGTTGATCATCAAGGGGCATGCCATGCCCGGTGAGAGCATTCAACTACTCAATGGCGGCGCCCCCATGAAAGATGCCATCGCAACTGCCAATCCCGGCGATGGTGCCTGGAACATTCTGCTCGATGTGACAGACGGCACCTACAGCCTCGCCGCCAAGGCGGACTATGGCGATGAGGAAATCACAGCGCCACCCCGCACTTTTACCGTGGCATCCACCATCAAGCCGCGCAATACCCGCGTGTACGATTCGGACGGCCTGATCGAGGACAACGGTAGCACCCCATACAACCATGTAATTGTCAGGGGTGATGCGGCCCCGTCAGCGCAGATCAAGCTGAAGATCAATGGCGTCACCGATCCGAAGCTGGAACCGACCGACGATAACGGTAAATGGGCCAGACTGGTTACACGTCTGGAATACGAAACCACTTATCAATTTATCGCGCTGGCAGACTATGGTGACAACTCAGAGTCTGATCCCTGGACGATTACTACCGGAGTTCTGCGTTAAAGACTCCAGTGGCCAGGCAAAACCCTGGCTGGAAACCATTGAATGAAAAAACCGCCATCCCTTAAACAGGAATGGCGGATTTTTTCGTTCAGGTTTTCAGGTCACACCGTATCCACCTTCAACGAATGATCGTTGAGCATGCCGTTGATGATGGTCGCCGTGTCATGCCCGCCCGCGATCACCCCGCCCGCCCCCGGCGTTACACCGTAATGGCTGGCGAGGTTGACACCAGCGAGGTCGATGGTCTGGTTCGGCGCGGCGCCGGCCATGGCGCTGACATCGATGCTGGTCACCGTCGATGGGCCGCTGCCGGTGACGGTGAAGTGCAGGTAGTCATCCAGCGAAGCCGTGGTGCCGTTTTCCCCTTGCAGCAGCTGCGACAGGTCGAGCTTGTCGGTGCCGGGCGTGAAGTCGGTGATCACATCGTGGCCACTGTTGCCCTTGAGCCACTGGAACGTATCGGCCCCTGCCCCGCCGGTGAGGGTGTTGTTGCCCAGGTCACCGATCAACAAGTCATCGCCGCCCCCGCCATTGAGGATGTCGTTGCCCAGGCCGCCGTTGATCACGTTGTTATTGTTGTCACCGGTCAGGGTGTCGTTGAAGTTCGACCCGACCAGGTTTTCGATGCCGGTCAGGGTGTCCGTGCCTGCGCCGAGGGTGTTTTGCGCACCGGCCAGGCTGAGGTTGACGGTTACCCCGGCGGTGGCGTGAGAGAAACTGGCCGTGTCGATGCCTGTGCCGCCATCGAGGATGTCATTGCCCGGGCCGCTGTAGAGCCAATCATTGCCGGCGCCGCCGTGCAGCTCGTTGTTGCCGGAGCCGGCGGTGAGCACATCGTTGCCGTCGCCGGCATTGATGATGTTGTTGCCCGTGCCCGCCACCAGTATGTCATCCCCGCTGGTGCCGGTGAGGGTGTGCCCATCCTGATAGCTGATGGTCAGGTTGGCCGAGTCGCTGCCACCATGGTTGTCGTTGGCGGTGTAGGTGCCGTGGTAGTCCGGGGTGACATCGTGTGCCCCGGCGTAGTTGACGGTCATGGTCAGCTGATAGTTTTCCGCCGCATTCGTATTGCCGTTACCGGGGTCGGTGATGTTGGTCATGTGGATCTGGTAAGTGCCGTCCGCGCTTGCGGTGATGGTGCCGCCATCGGCGATGTTTACGAACGCCCCGCCGTTGAGCGAATACTCCATCGTGATGTGTCCGCTCGCCAGGTTGTGATCGAGGTTGAGCGTCTCACCTTGTTTCAGCTTGACTGTGATGAGGTCTTCATCGTTGGCATTGGAGTTGGACACCGCACCAAGATAGCCACTGACCACCAGCACCGCCGTCATCGCCGCCGTGTTAGCCGCAAAGGCATTGCGCACGTCTGACAGATTCTGGTTGGCGCTGTTGTTGTTGGTGCCGGCGAAGCTGATCGCGCCGGTACCGGTGAAGTCCGCGCCCCTCGCTATCCAGCCTGTGTTGAACGAGGTTGGTGTCGCCGAGAGTTGATCGCCGTTGGGGTCGGTGTCGTTGGCCAGCAACAGTTCACCCGGCACCACGATGGTGCCCGAAAGCACGTTGGTGATGACGTTATCATCGGCGGCCACCGGCGGCGCGTTCGGTATGACTTTGACCGTCAGGGTGGAACTGGCCAGGTCACCGTCGTTGTCGCTGGCGGTAAATCCGATGTTTTCGGTGATCAACACCGACGTGGTTTTCTGCGAAATGTAGGCGTATTCACCGGTGTCGAGATTGATCTGCAAGGTACCGCTGTTGTTGGTGGCAATGCTCAACGTGTTGTCCACGGTGTTGAAGGTGCCGTGGTTGGGCCCGCCGCTGAAGTTCAGCGAGCCCTGATTGCTGTTGCCGCTTGGATCGTAGGTGTACGTGGTGCCGTCCACCGTGATGGTTTTGATGAAGCCGCCATCGGCGCCGAATGAACCGCCCTCGCCCAGTAGCGAACCGGTCACCGGCGCGCCGATTACAGTGCCGGACAGCACCGAGTTGAGCTGGTTGAGGTCGGTCACCACCACCGCATTTGTATCGGTGTGGCTGCTGCCGTCATAGGCCAGTGGATTGAGGTTGGCGTTGGTCACGCCGCTGCCCAGGCCGATCGCGTAGTTCTTGATGTTGTTGGCATCGAGGAAGGCTTTCAGCGCGGTTTCGTCGGCGCTGCCGATTTCCTGGCCGGCGGTGGGCTTGCCGTCGGAAAAGAAGTAACCGACGTTTTGCGCACCGGTCAATTTGCCCGAGGTGTTGAACGCGGTCTGCATGGTCGCCACGGCCGCGTCGTAGTTGGTGCCGCCGTTCGCGGTGAGGCCGGCCAGCAGTGTCTTGGCGGTCGCGACATCGACCCACACCGAAGTCCTGTCGGTGGCGCTGCTGCTGAAGGTGACGAGCTGCACTTTCACATCGCCCAGGTCATCGTATTTATCCAGCAAGGCACTGATGGCCTGCTTGGCCAGATCCAGCCGCGACAGGCCCGACACGCCGGAAGGATCGGCCATGCTGCCGGAGACGTCGAGCACGATCAGCAGGTTGGAGTCGATCTCCACCGCCGCCACCGAGCGATCCGTTGCCACCGCCTTGGGCACGTCATCGACAATATTGACCACGATTGTGCTGGTGCTGCTGTTACCCAGCGCATCGGTGGCTTTGTAGGTGAAGCTTTCACTCAGGCTGTTCGGCCCGTCGTTGGCATTCGGCGAAGTTTTTGGTGCCGAGGTCAGGGTGTAGGTGTAGCTGCCGTCGGGATTGAGCAGGATCTGCCCGTAGGTGCCGGTGGCGCTGCCGACCAGGGTGTAGGTGAGCGTGCCACTGCCACCCGAGACCGAACCGACCAGTGTGCCGGACGCGGTTTCGCCGGTGTTGCCCGGGTCGCTGCCGGTAACCGTACCGGCTGCCAGGTCCTGGCCGTCCTTGCTCAGGTCGAGGGCCTTTTCGTAAACCGTCACATCGCTATCGGGGTTGGCCTTGATAGCGCTATTGGCAACGTCGATGGTGATGGTGGTAGTGCTTTCATCGCCATCGGAATCGCGCACGGTGTAGGTGAACGTATCAGTGGCCCCCGCATCGCCGACCGAATTCTGATTGCTGTGATACACCGCGTTGCCGTTGGCATCGAGGGTCAGGTAGCCATAGGTGCCGTTGATCTGGTTGCCCAGCCCGCCGATCGCCGACGTCGAGGTATTGCTTCCGGCGCGCACGCCGACCACCGTCGCCGGACCATCGGCGCCGCTGACGTCGTTGCCCAGCACACTGATGTTGACGGTGCCGCCCTCCACTACCGACGACGAGTCAGGTTTGGCGCTCGGCAGGTCATCGATGATGTTGACGTTGATCTGCCCGGTCATCGTGTCGCCATCCGTATCGGTGGCGACGACGTTGAAGCTCTCGGGGAGGCTGTTGGCGCCGTTGGCAGATGGGTGCGCTTCGTTATCGTTGAGGGTGTAGCTGTAGCTCACGACACCGGTCACGGCGTTGAAGCCGGTGATGGTCAACGTGCTGCCCAGCGGGGTGGTGACCGATTGCGGGAAGCCGGCGGCCACGCCACCGCTGACCACGGCAATGCCGCCGACGGTGAGGGTTTGCAGGCCATCGAGGGCGGTCACGGTGAAGGTGCCGTTCTGGGTCAGGGCCGACACGCTTGGGCTGCTGCCATCGCTGAGATTTTTTTCGTAGACCGTCAGCTCACCGCCATAGACGTCGAGGCCGTTGAGGACCACCGGATCATCATTGTTGTAGACATTCAGCACCAGGTTGGCGGTGCTGCTGTCGCCGTCCGAGTCGGTGAGGGTGTAGGTGAAGGTTTCACTGCCATTGCCACCGCCGTGCAACGCCTTGAAGTCGGCATCGCTGGTGTTCAGCGTATAGGTGTAGGTGCCATTGGCATTCAGCACCAGGGTGCCGTAGGTGCCGGTGAAAGTGCCGGGGGTGATCGGGCCGGCGTTAGCGCCGAGCGCAACCCGGTCGGCGCCTTGCACGTCGTTGCTCAGCACGTTGCCGCTGAGGGTCAGCAGGGTTTCCGACGCGGTACTGGCGTTGCTGTCGTACACGCCTTTGGGCAGGTCGTCGACGATGTTGACGTCCAGTGAACCGGTCGCGGTGGTGCCGTTGTCGTCGACCACGGTCACGGCGAACTGCTCAGGCAAGGTGTTGGCGCCGTTGGCCGTCGGGTGCGCTTCGTTATCGTTGAGGGTGTAGCTGTAGCTCACGACACCGGTCACGGCGTTGAACCCGGTGATGGTCAGCGTGCTGCCCAGCGGGGTGGTGACCGATTGCGGGAAACCCGCCGCCACACCGCCGCTGACCACGGCGATGCCGCCCACGCTCAGGGTGGTCACTCCGTCCAGCGCGGTCACAGTAAAGGTGCCGCTCCGGGTCAGGGCCGGTGCGTCCGGGTTGCTGCCGTCGCTGAGGTTTTTTTCGTAGACCGTCAGCTCACCGCCATACACGTCGAGGCCGTTGAGGACCACCGGATCATCGTTGTTGTAGACATTCAGCACCAGGTTGGCGGTGCTGCTGTCGCCGTCGGCATCGGTGATGGTGTAGGTGAAGGTTTCGCTGCCGTTGCCACCGCCGTGCAACGCCTTGAAGTCGGCATCGCTGGGGTTCAGCGTGTAGGTGTAGGTACCGTTGGCATTCAGCACCAAAGTGCCGTAAGTCCCGGTGAAGGTGCCGGGGGTGATCGGGCCGCTGTTTGCGCCGACCGTTACCCGGTCAGCGCCTTGCACGTCGTTGCTCAGCACGTTGCCGCTGAGGGTCAGCAGGGTTTCCGAGGCCGTGCCATTGCTGTCGTACACGCCTTTGGGCAGGTCGTCGACGATGTTGACGTCCAGTGAACCGGTCGCGGTGGTGCCGTTGTCGTCGACCACGGTCACGGCGAACTGCTCAGGCAGGCTGTTGGCGCCGTTGGCAGTCGGGTGCGCTTCGTTATCGTTGAGGGTGTAGCTGTAGCTCACCACACCGGTCACGGCGTTGAAGCCGGTGATGGTCAACGTGCTGCCCAGCGGGGTGGTGACCGATTGCGGGAAGCCGGCGGCCACGCCACCGCTGACCACGGCAATGCCGCCGACGCTCAGGGTCGTCACGCCGTCCAGCGCGGTCACGGTAAACGTGCCGCTCTGGGTCAGCGCCGGTGCATCCGGGCTGCTGCCATCGCTGAGGTTTTTTTCGTAGACCGTCAGCTCACCGCCATACACGTCGAGGCCGTTGAGGACCACCGGATCATCATTGTTGTAGACATTCAGCACCAGGTTGGCGGTGCTGCTGTCGCCGTCCGAGTCGGTGAGGGTGTAGGTGAAGGTTTCACTGCCATTGCCACCGCCGTGCAACGCCTTGAAGTCGGCATCGCTGGTGTTCAGCGTATAGGTGTAGGTGCCATTGGCATTCAGCACCAGGGTGCCGTAGGTGCCGGTGAAAGTGCCGGGGGTGATCGGGCCGGCGTTAGCGCCGAGCGCAACCCGGTCAGCGCCTTGCACGTCGTTGCTCAGCACGTTGCCGCTGAGGGCCAGCAGGGTTTCCGAGGCCGTTGAAGCATTGCTGTCGTACACGCCTTTGGGCAGGTCGTCGACGATGTTGACGTCCAGTGAACCCGTGGCGGTGGTGCCGTTGTTGTCGACCACGGTTACGGCGAACTGCTCAGGCAGGCTGTTGGCGCCGTTGGCGGTCGGGTGGGCTTCGTTGTCGTTGAGTGTATAGCTGTAGCTCACCACACCAGTCGCCGCATTGAACCCGGTGATGGTCAGCGTGCTGCCCAGCGGGGTGGTGACCGATTGCGGGAAACCCGCCGCCACACCGCCGCTGACCACGGCGATGCCGCCCACGCTCAGGGTGGTCACTCCGTCCAGCGCGGTCACAGTAAAGGTGCCGCTCCGGGTCAGGGCCGGTGCGTCCGGGTTGCTGCCGTCGCTGAGGTTTTTTTCAAAGACGGTGAGTTCGCCGCCCTCGACGTTCAAACCGTCAATCGTGATCGAGTCATCATTGTTGTGGATCTGCAGCACGAGGTTGGCCGTGCTGCTATCGCCGTCCGCATCGGTGAGGGTGTAGGTGAAGGTTTCGCTGCCGTCGCCGCCACCGTGCAGGGCTTTGAAGTCGGCATCGCTGGTGTTCAGTGTGTAGATGTAGGTGCCATTGGCATTCAGTACCAGGGTGCCGTAGGTGCCGGTGAAAGTGCCGGGGGTGATCGGGCCGCTGTTTTCGCCGAGCGTTACCCGGTCGGCGCCTTGCACATCATTGCTCAGCACGTTGCCATTGAGGGTCAGGAGGGTTTCCGAGGCGGTACTGGCGTTGCTGTCGTACACGCCTTTGGGCAGGTCGTCGATGATGTTGACGTTGATCTGCCCGGTCGAACTGTCGCCGTCCGTATCGGTGGCCACAACGTTGAAGTTCTCGGTGAGGCTGTTGGCGCCGTTAGCCGTTGGATGGGCTTCGTTATCGTTGAGGGTGTAGCTGTAGCTCACCACACCGGTCGCGGCGTTGAACCCGGTAACGGTCAGCGTGCTGCCCAATGGCGTGGTGATCGATTGCGGGAAGCCGGCGGCCACGCCACCGCTGACCACGGCGATGCCGCCGACAGTCAGGGTTTGCAGGCCATCGAGGGCGGTCACCGTGAAGGTCCCGCTCTGGGTCAGGGCTGGTGCGTCCGGGCTGCTGCCGTCGCTCAGGTTTTTCTCGTAGACCGTCAGCTCGCCGCCATACACGTTGAGGCCGTTGAGGAGCACCGGATCATCGTTGTTGTAGATGTTCAGCACCAGATTCGCGGTGCTGGTATCGCCGTCCGAATCGGTGAGGGTGTAGGTGAAGGTTTCGGTGCCGTCGCCACCGCCGTGCAAGGCTTTGAAATCCGCATCGTTGGGGTTCAGCGTGTAGGTGTAAGTGCCGTTGGCATTGAGCACCAGGGTGCCGTAGGTGCCGGTGAAGGTCCCGGGGGTGATCGGGCCGGCGTTTTCGCCGAGCGTTACCCGGTCGGCGCCTTGCACGTCGTTGCTCAGCACGTTGCCATTGAGGGTCAGCAGGCTTTCCGAGGCGGTGCTGGCGTTGCTGTCGTCCATCCCCTTCGGCAGGTCGTCGACGATGTTGACGTCCAGCGAACCGGTCGTGGTGGTGCCGTTGTCATCGACCACGGTCACGGCGAACTGCTCAGGCAAAGTGTTCGCGCCATTGGCCGTCGGATGCGCTTCGTTATCGTTGAGGGTGTAGCTGTAGCTGACCACGCCGGTTGCGGCGTTGAAGCCGGTGATGGTCAGCGTGCTGCCCAGCGGGGTGGTGATCGATTGCGGGAAGCCGGCCGCCACGCCGCCGCTGACCACGGCGATGCCGCCGACGCTCAGGGTCGTTACACCGTCCAGGGCCGTGACGGTGAAGGTGCCATTCTGGATCAGCGCCGCGGCATCCGGTGCACTGCCGTCGCTGAGGTTTTTCTCGAAGACGGTCAACTCGCCGCCCTCGACGTTCAAACCGCCAATCGTGACCGGGTCATCGTTGTTGTGGATCTGCAGCACCAGGTTGGCCGTGCTGCTGTCGCCATCGGCATCCGTCAGCGTATAGGTGAAGGTCTCCGTCGCACTGCCGCCACCGTGCAGGGCCTTGAAGTCGGCATCGCTGGTGGTGAGGGTGTAGGTGTAAGTGCCGTTGGCGTTGAGCACCAGGGTGCCGTAGGTGCCGGTGAAAGTGCCGGGGGTGATCGGGCCGGCGTTTTCGCCGAGCGTTACCCGGTCGGCGCCCTGCACGTCGTTGCTCAGCACGTTGCCATTGAGGGTCAGCAGGGTTTCCGAGGCGGTGCTGGCGTTGCTGTCGTCCACACCCTTCGGCAAGTCGTCGACGATGTTCACGTCGAGTGAACCGGTGGTGGTGGTGCCGTTGTCGTCGACCACGGTCACGGCGAACTGTTCGGGCAGGCTGTTGGCGCCGTTGGCCGTCGGGTGCGCTTCGTTATCGTTGAGGGTGTAGCTGTAGCTGACCACGCCGGTCGCGGCGTTGAAGCCGGTGATGGTCAGCGTGCTGCCCAATGGCGTGGTGATCGATTGCGGGAAGCCGGCGGCCACACCGCCAGTGACCACGGCGATGCCGCCGACGCTCAGGGTGGTCACACCGTCCAGCGCGGTGACGGTAAAGGTGCCGCTCTGGGTCAGGGCCGGTGCGTCGGGGCTGCTACCGTCGCTGAGGTTTTTCTCGAAGACGGTCAATTCGCCGCCCTCAACGTTCAAACCACCAACCGTCACCGAGTCGTCGTTGTTGTGGATCTGCAGCACCAGGTTGGCCGTGCTGCTGTCGCCGTCGGCATCCGTCAGCGTATAGGTGAAGGTCTCCGTCGCACTGCCGCCGCCGTGCAAGGCCTTGAAGTCGGCATCGCTGGTATTAAGCGTGTAGGTGTAGGTGCCATTGGCATTCAGCACCAGGGTGCCGTAGGTGCCGGTGAAAGTGCCGGGGGTGATCGGACCGGTGTTTTCGCCCACTGTCACCCGGTCCGCGCCTTGCACGTCGTTGCTCAGCACGTTGCCGTTGAGGGTCAGCAGGCTTTCCGAAGCGGTGCTGGCGTTGCTGTCGTCCACGCCTTTTGGCAGGTCGTCGACGATGCTCACGTCCAGTGAGCCGGTGGCGGTGGTGCCGTTGTCATCGACCACGGTCACGGCGAACTGCTCAGGCAGGCTGTTGGCGCCGTTGGCCGTCGGGTGCGCTTCGTTATCGTTGAGGGTGTAGCTGTAGCTGACTACGCCGGTCGCGGCGTTGAAGCCGGTGATGGTCAGCGTGCTGCCCAATGGCGTGGTGATCGATTGCGGGAAGCCCGCGGCCACACCGCCAGTGACCACGGCGATGCCGCCGACGCTCAGGGTGGTCACACCGTCCAGCGCGGTGACGGTAAAGGTGCCGCTCTGGGTCAGGGCCGGTGTATCCGGGCTGCTGCCGTCGCTGAGGTTTTTCTCGAAGACGGTCAACTCGCCACCCTCGACGTTCAATCCACCAACCGTCACCGAATCGTCGTTGTTGTGGATCTGCAGCACCAGGTTGGCCGTGCTGCTGTCGCCGTCGGCATCCGTCAGCGTATAGGTGAAGGTCTCCGTCGCACTGCCGCCGCCGTGCAGGGCCTTGAAGTCGGCATCGCTGACGTTCAGCGTGTAGGTGTAGGTACCGTTGGCGTTGAGCACCAAAGTGCCGTAAGTACCGGTGAAGGTGCCGGGGGTGATCGGGCCGCTGTTTTCGCCGAGCGTTACCCGGTCGGCGCCTTGCACGTCGTTGCTCAGCACGTTGCCATTGAGGGTCAGCAGGGTTTCCGAGGCCGTGCCATTGCTGTCGTCGACCGCTTTGGGCACGTCGTCGGTTATGTTGATATCCAGCGAACCGGTGGTGGTGTCGCCATTGCTGTCGTTGGCCACCACAGTGATGTGTTCGCCGAGACTATTGGCACCCTCGCCGCTTGCATGGGTTTCGGCACCGTTGAGGGTGTAGCTGTAACTGACCACACCGGTCGCCGGGTTGTAACCGGTGATGGTCAAGGTGCTGCCCAACGGGGTGGTGATCGACTGTGGAATACCTGCCGGCACGCCGCCGCTGATCACGTTGATGCCGCCGATGCTGAGGCTGGCCAGCCCGTCGGGCGCATTGACGGTAAAGGTGCCGCTTTGGGTCAGCGCGCCTGGGTTGCTCGCCGATCCGTCGGCCAGGTTGGCTTCATTGACGGTCAGCTCACCATTCTGCGCCGACAGACCGTCGAGGCTGACCGGATTGTTCGGAACCTCTGGCGTCACTGGCGGCACCACAGGGGCAGCGGCCTCTACAACGTTGTTGTCCGGATTAGCGTTCAGGCGTTCTTCGGGAAGTTCGGGAATGCCATTGAAACCGGCAGTGGGGAAACCAATGATTGGGTCGACTCGCCCGCCCACCTCTTCGAGCATGACGAAACTATGACCACTGCCCTGGATGCCGCCCGGTACACCGGTAGTCGTGGCAGGTCCGGCAGCGGTGGCTTCAGCGCTCTGGGTCGGGTCGTCGCCCGCCGCAATGGCTTTTTGCAGCTGTTCGACATCCGTCAGTTGCGCTTCGCTCGGCGTCGCCGCTTCATGCGAGTCCACATGGGGAATCTGATTGGCGAGCAGCTGCGGTGTCATCTGCATGCTGCTGCCGCGCCCGAGGGTCAGCTCCTGGCCATTTTGCAGGTGCACCGCCACCGCGCCTTCAGCGCCAGTGCTCAGTTGGTCGCCGGCGAACAGCCGATCCCCCTCGACCAAAGTACGCCGGGTGCCGTCGCTCGCGACCGCGAACACCTGACCGATGACCTTACTGACGATGCCGATGAGCGTAGCCATGTGCACTTCCTCCGCTGCCAACCGCTGTCGGCACCTTGTTTGCGCGAAGAACATGCTCATGGCTCAAACGGGTTGTCTGGCGAATCGTGTTCCGGGTACCGGTTTACTTGAGTAAGCCGTGGCCCTGGCAACGATCTCGCCCAGCCAGTCGCTCACGGCGCTGTTTACGATTTTGGGAAAAACCCTCTGCAATCAATGGCATCGGATCCCTGTGCGCAACAACGTTGCCTGTGAGCGATGCGTAGCGATCCTGAATCACTCAAGTGACAAAAAACCGTCGCCACCAGATCGCTCGCGTCCCTCCCCTCCAGCACTTCTCCGCCCTATGTCGATAAGTGGATTGGAATTTTCTTCAAACCCCGACAAGCGCCCTAGCGCCCATAAAACAAGGGCTTTCGCATTGAACAATGTGCTGGATTTCGCAGAGCGCATAAGTTTTTTTTTGCATAGTCGTTATGAAAAAAATTTCTTAGCTACGCTCCAGAATGTTCTTAGCTCTTTTGTTAAAGACATGAAACAACTTTACCTATAAATATCGTCAAATAATTGGCGATTGATAAGCACCATCAGCAATCAGGGAGATGTACATGCGCCTATTAACCCCCCTCTGCAGCGCGGTTCTTTTGGCCATGGCCTGCTCGTCCCAGGCTCAGGCCATGACGCTGACCGAAGCGATCCAGAGCACAATCGCGACCCATCCGGAGCTGGCATCACGGGTGGACAGCCGCCTGTCGGCGGATGAGGACGTGAAGGTCGCCAAAGGGGGCTTTTATCCATCGGTTGATCTGAATGCCGCCTACGGGCGCGCGTATAGCGATAACACCAATACCCGGGCGTTCGGCAATCACCACACCGAAACCCTCAACTACACCCAGTCGGAATTGCGCCTGCGGCAAATGCTCTTTGACGGGTTCAACACCGCCAATGAAGTCGGACGCACCCAGGGCGTGGTCAACTCGCGAGCCTATTACGCTCAGGGTACGGCTCAGGATCTGGCCCTGCGCACCACCGAGGTTTACCTCGAAGTGCTCAAGCGCCGCGAACTGGTGACACTGGCCAAAAACAACCTGCAAGCGCACTTGCGGGTCAATGACCAGATCGGCCTGCGCACCCAGCGCGGCGTGGGCAGCAACGCCGATGCCGACCAGTCCACGGCTCGCCGGGCACTGGCGGAAAACAACCTCGACACCGCCGAAGTGGATCTGGCTGACGCCGAGTCGAACTTTTACGCCGTTGTAGGGCGTATGCCCGATGAACTCGAAACCCCGCCATCGATTCGCGGCGAAGTCCCTGCCTCCTTGCCCGAAGCCCAGCAGAGCATGGTGGAAAACAACCCTTACCTGAAATCCGCCCAGGCCGACGTGCAATCGGCCGAAAGCCAGTACGAAGTCGCCAAGTCGCCGTTCTACCCGCGTCTCGACGCCGAGGCGGCAGTGGGCGCGAACAACAACGTGCAGGGCGATGAAGGCCATGACAACGAATGGCGGGTCGGCGTGGTGATGAACTACAACCTGTTCCGCGGCGGCAGCGACAAGGCACGCCTGGCCTCCGACTCACACAAGATCAACCAGGCCATGGACATCCGTAACAATGCCCTGCGCCAGCTCAACGAGAACATTCACCTGGCCTGGAATGCCATGGTCAATGCCAAGAAACAAACCCCGACCGCCCGTGAATACGCCGACACCAGCAAGCGCGTACGCATGGCCTACCAGGATCAGTTCGGCCTCGGTCAACGGACCCTGCTGGACCTGCTCGACAGTGAAAACGAACTCTACAACGCCAACCGTCGCTACACCGAAGTGCGCTACACCGAAGAGTTTTCGATGTACCGCGTGTTGGCGAACATGGGCCAGTTGTTGAGCAAACAACGCGTTGTACTGCCCGCCGACGCGATCGCCCAGACCGAAGTGAAAAACGAAGCGCGTCTGCCTGAAATGAAGTAGTGCACGGGAGGGTTCAATGACCAGCATGGAGACCGGCAACACCGGTATCGATCCGCGCCTGAGCTTCGATGACCCGCTTCTGGACGGTCTGGTGATCCTCTGCAAACTCCACGGCGCGACGGTCAGTCGCGCCAGCCTGAGTGCCGGGCTCCCCATGGCACACCAACGCCTGAGCCTGGATCTGCTGCCCCGTGCAGCGGCCCGGGCCGGTTTGCAGGCGCGCTTGCTGCGCCGTGACCTCAAGGACATCTCCGCGCTCAACCTGCCCGTGCTGCTGTTGCTCAACAACGGCCGCACGGCCGTCCTGCGCCGTTATGGCGAGGATGGCAAGGTGCTTATCCTGCCCAGCGAAGCCGACGGTGGCGAACAATGGCTCAGCCCTGAGGAACTGGCCGAACACTACAGTGGCCAGGCGCTGTTTGCCCGCCCGCGCCACGAACTCGAAGACTTGCGCTCGCCGCTGGTGCCCCGGGTGCAGGCCTGGTTTCGCGATACGCTGAAGCTGTCGAAATGGCTGTATAGCGACGCGATTCTGGCGAGTTTCCTGATCAACCTGCTGGGGCTGATGGTGCCGCTGTTCGTGATGCAGACCTACGACCGCGTAGTGCCGAACCAGGCCACGTCGACCTTGTGGGTGCTGGCGATCGGTCTGTTGATCGGCACCGCTTTCGAACTGGTGCTGCGGGTCGTGCGCGCGCACTTGCTGGATACCGCCGGCAAGAAAACCGACGTGATCCTGTCGGCCACCCTGTTTGAGCGCATCACCGGCATGGCAATGAAAGCGCGGCCGGCGACCATCGGGGGCTTTGCCCAAAGCATTCATGACTTTCAGGGCTTGCGGGAATTTCTCACCGCCGTGACCCTCACCAGCCTGATCGACCTGCCCTTCTGCCTGCTGATGCTGCTGGTGATCGGCCTGCTCGGAGGCTGGCTGGTGGTGATCCCGATACTGGCGTTCCCTATCACTATCATCTTCGCCATGGTGATCCAGGTACGCCTGCTCGACACCGTGCAGAAAAGCCTCAGCCTCGGCGCCGAACGCCAGGCATTGCTGATCGAAACCCTCAGCGGCCTGGAAACCCTCAAGGCCTGCAGCGCCGAAAGCGAGCGCCAGCACAAATGGGAAAGCACTCACGGCGCCCTCACCCGCCTCGACAGCCATGCGCGTAACTTGTCGGCCCTGGCCACCAACGGCACCTTGTTCATCCAGCAGTTGTCCGGCATGGCGACCATCGTCGCCGGGGTCTACAGCATCATCGCCGGCAACCTCAGCGTCGGCGCCCTGGTGGCCAGCTACATGCTCGGTAGCCGCGTATTGGCGCCACTGGGGCAAATCGCCGGCCTGATCACGCGCTACCAGCAAGCGCAACTGACCATGAAAAGCACCGATGCACTGATGGGCCTGCCCCAGGAGCGCGACGCCAGACAGCGGCCGCTGGAGCGCACCCAACTGCAAGGCGCGCTGGATGTTGTCAGCGTGACCTTCCACTACAACGGCCAGAGCTCTCCCGCCCTGGCCAATGTCGGCTTCAGTGTGAAAGCCGGTGAGCGCGTCGGCATCATCGGCCGCAGCGGCTCAGGCAAAAGCACCCTGGCGCGACTGGTGATGGGGTTCTATGAACCGGATCAAGGCCAGTTGCTGCTCGATGGCCTGGACCTGCGGCAACTGGATGTCGCCGACCTGCGCCATCAAATCGGTTACGTCGCCCACGACCTGCCGTTGCTGGCCGGCAGCCTGCGCGACAACCTGACCCTCGGCGCGCGCTATATCAGCGACTCACGCATGCTCGAAGTGGCGGAAATGACCGGCGTCACCGAACTGGCCCGGCAACACCCGCAAGGTTTCGACCGGCCCGTGGGCGAACGTGGGCAACTGCTGTCCGGCGGCCAGCGCCAGGCAGTGTTGATGGCCCGTTCCATGTTGCTCGACCCGCCGATCATGCTGCTCGACGAGCCCACCAGTGCCATGGACAACAGCAGCGAAGACGTCCTGAGGAAAAAACTCCACGGCTGGGTCCAGGGCAAAACCCTCCTGCTGGTGACCCACCGCACCTCGATGCTGAGCCTGGTGGATCGCCTGGTGGTGCTGGACAACGGACGGATTGTCGCCGACGGTCCGAAAGAAGCGGTCATCGATGCACTGCGCAAGGGCCGTGTCGGCTCTGCGGCGGTCTAGGAGTCGTCCATGTCTGCCGATCAGGGTTCCCGTGGCTACTTCGACAGTTTCAACAAAAGTGCCGAAACCGAGTTCATGCCGGAAACCGCCGGCGCCTCGGTGCAGGACTCACCGCGCTGGTCGCGAATCACCGTGTGGCTGGCCGCCGCGTTGTTGGCCAGCGCACTGGTCTGGGCCAGGTTCGCCGTGCTGCAGGAAGTGACCATGGGTGAAGGCAAGGCGATTCCGTCGAGCAAAGTCCAGGTGATCCAGAACCTGGAGGGCGGCATCGTCACTGAAATTTTCATTCGTGAAGGACAAATGGTGAACAAGGGCGACACCTTGCTGCGCCTGGATGACACGCGCTACCTGTCGAACAAGGGCGAAAGTGAAGCCGACCGATACGCGTTGACCGCGCAGGTCGAACGGCTTTCTGCCGAAGCCGAAGGCCGGCCGTTCAAGCTGTCGGAAGAAGTGATCGCCAAGGCTCCGCAAGTGGCTGAAGACGAGCGTTCCCTGTACGAACAGCGGCAACGCCGACTGGCCAGCGAACAGCGCACCCTGACCGAACAACTTCGGCAAAAAACCCAGGAGCTGGCAGAATTTCGCTCGAAACAGGGGCAGTTCAGTTCAAGCCTGGCGTTGTTGCAGCAAGAGATGAACATGTCCGCACCACTGGTGGGCACCGGCGCGGTATCACCGGTGGAGATCCTGCGCCTCAAACGTAGCGCGGTGGAGATTCGCGGCTCACTGAACGCCACCACCCTGGCGATTCCCCGGGCGGAATCGGCAATCAACGAGATCAAAAGCAAGATCGACGAGTCGGAACAGACCTTCCGTTCGGAAGCCGCCAAAGAGCTGAATGAGAAGCGCACCGATCTGTCGAAAATCACAGCATCGAGCATCGCCATCGACGACCGCGTGACCCGTACCACCGTGGTCTCCCCGGTTCACGGCATCATCAAGGTGTTGAAGGTCAACACCATCGGTGGCGTGGTCCAGCCCGGCAGCGACATGGTGGAAATCGTGCCGCTGGAAGACAACCTGCTGATCGAAGCCAAGGTGCGACCACAGGACGTTGCATTCCTGCATCCGGGCCAGAAAGCCATGGTCAAGTTCAGTGCCTACGACTACACGATCTACGGCGGCCTGAGCGCCAAACTGGAGTTGATCGGCGCCGACACCATCACCGACGACAAGGGCAACAGCTTCTATCTGATTCAGGTGCGTACGGACAAGAACCATTTGGGCGGGGACGTGAAACCGCTGCTGATCATCCCGGGGATGGTGGCGACGGTGGACATTATTACCGGGGAGAAGACGGTGCTCGATTACTTGCTTAAACCGGTGCTTAAAGCTCGGACCGAGGCAATGCGGGAGCGGTAGTCCTTATTCGAAGATTGCAGTGATTGAACCGGCCTCTTCGCGGGCAAGCCCGCTCCCACAGTGTTTAGTTGTGTTCACTTTATTTGTGCACGACGCAACCCTCTGTGGGAGCGGGCTTGCTCGCGAAGGGGCCGGCATTGACGACGCCTACTTCGGCCCATGATTACGCTGAAAAACCTCCTCCCCCATCGCCGCAATCTGCCCCTCGATCAACGCTTCGAACGGCCTGAGCAATGGCGCAAAGGAAGTCGGTGCCTCAAGGGTTTCAAGCGCCTGCACAATCGCCTCCACCGTCGACAATGCTCCCGGTCCCGGCGCCTTGCGCAGGCGATAACGGGACACACCGCCCTCGGCCAGCGTCACCCTCGGCAACGCCGCCAGCAGCGGATTGAGGTGCAGCAACTTGCGCGCCTTGCGCCAGGTGCCGTCCGGGACGACCAGCAACAACGGCTCGTCCGTTGCGGCACAGGCCTGCATCGGTTGCGCCTCTTCGCCGGGAAACAACAAGCGCGCCCGATACCCCGGCCGGCTCAACAAGGTCGGCAAATCCTCGAACACCTCCCCCACGATCAACTCGGCATTGTTCAGGCCCAACGCCGCCAGCCGTGCAGTATTCAGTGCATGGTTCACTTCGCTCGGATGCTGCAACAGCAACACGCGGGTGCGGCTGTCGAGGCTCGGGATCAATGGGCACAGGCAGTGGCTTTGCGGGCGCAGGCAGCGCGGGCATTGGATTCTGGACATCTTCTCAGGCCTGGTTCAGTTGGGCTTTCAGCAAGTCGCGAAACGTCTGGATCAACGGCTCGCGACTACGGCCCCGACGCACGATCATCGAGAATGGCGCCTGATAGCCGAAGGTCGCCGGCAGCAGCACCCGCAAGTCCCCCTTGTCGGCCCAAGCCTGGGCGTAGTGTTCCGGCAGGTAGCCGATGTAGGCGCCGGACAGCACCAGAATCAGCTGGGCCTCCATACTTTCCACGGTCGCGGCACTGTGCTTGAAGCCGTGACGCGCCAGTTCGGCCTGGCTCCAGTAGCCGCGACCGACCATGCGCTGCTGCGTGATGACTTGTTCGGGAATGCGCCGCTCGTTGAACAGCGGATGCCGCGTGCTGCAATACAACCAGTGTTGTTCACGGTACAGCGGCATGTACACCAGGCCGCTCATGCGCGTGGAAAACGCGCCGATGGCCAGGTCGAGACGGTTGTCTTGTACGCCGAGTTGCAATTCGTAGGGGCTCATCACCGACAGGTGCAAGTGCACGGCCGGGTGTTCCTGGCTGTAGGCACCGATGGCTTCGGCAAACGGCAGGGCCTTGTCGCTGACGGTGGAGTCGATGACCCCAAGGTTCAAGGTCCCGCGCAGTTCACCCTTGAGGGCAGCAGCGTATTGCTCGAAGCCTTCGAGCTCGCCCAACAGACGCAGGGTTTCCTGATGGAACAGTTCGCCCTTGCTGGTCAGGCTGAAACCGCCACGACCGCGATGGCAGAGCACCAGGCCGAGGGCCGCTTCGAGCTGGCTCATGTAGGTGCTGATGGCCGACGTCGAGAGATTGAGCTCCTGCTGGGCGTTGGCAAAGCCCTGGTGTCGCACCACGCTGACGAAGATGCGCAATAGTTTCAGGTCGGGTAAAGCGTTGGCCATGGGAACTCCGATCGAAAGGCGGCGCAAAGTACTACTGTGGAAACACAATCCCTGTGGGAGCGGGCTTGCTCGCGAAAGCGGTGTGCCTATTCACACTAATGCCGACTGACATGACGCCTTCGCGAGCAAGCCCGCTCCCACAATGATTGCAGTGTTCACCCCTGGACTGAAAGGCATCAGGGTGTCTGCGCATGGAGTGAAGTCTATCGCTGTCACATCCATTAGTTTAGAAAAATCTGAACTAAGTATTTGCCCGTAGCGATTCTTCCCGGCCACTACATTTCGCAGAATCGGCGCCACAAGGTTCGCCCGTACTCCCGTGAACGGCGCAACCGACATAAATAAAACAACGACGATGAGGCCCTACCCGTGGACAAGATTCTTCACCAACCACTGGGCGGCAACGAAATGCCGCGCTTCGGCGGCATCGCCACCATGATGCGACTCCCCCACCTGAAAACTGCTGCCGGCCTGGACGCTGCCTTCGTAGGCGTGCCGCTGGACATCGGTACCTCGCTGCGCCCTGGCACCCGTTTCGGGCCTCGCGACATCCGCACCGAATCGGTGATGATCCGCCCGTACAACATGGCCACCGGCGCTGCACCGTTCGACTCGCTGTCGGTTGCCGACATCGGCGACGTGGCGATCAACACCTTCAACCTGCTGGACGCCGTTCGCATCATCGAAGAAGCCTACGACGACATCCTCGAACACAACGTGATCCCCCTGACCCTGGGCGGCGACC
Organism: Pseudomonas sp. WT-JTC; assembly: GCF_056711565.1. Taxonomy (NCBI): domain Bacteria; kingdom Pseudomonadati; phylum Pseudomonadota; class Gammaproteobacteria; order Pseudomonadales; family Pseudomonadaceae; genus Pseudomonas; species Pseudomonas sp. WT-JTC. The sequence goes on along the minus strand of NZ_CM160042.1, from coordinate 1,606,734 downwards.
ACACCATCACCCTGCCGATCCTGCGTGCCATCCATAAAAAGCACGGCAAGGTCGGCCTGGTGCACATCGACGCTCACGCCGATGTGAACGATCACATGTTCGGCGAGAAAATCGCCCACGGCACCACCTTCCGTCGCGCCGTTGAAGAAGGCCTTCTGGATCCGGACCGGGTCGTGCAGATTGGCCTGCGCGCCCAGGGCTACACCGCTGACGACTTCAACTGGAGCCGCAACCAGGGCTTCCGTGTGGTTCAGGCCGAAGAGTGCTGGCACAAGTCGCTGGAGCCATTGATGGCTGAAGTCCGCGAGAAAGTCGGTGGCGGTCCTGTCTACCTGAGCTTTGATATCGACGGCATCGACCCGGCCTGGGCTCCTGGCACCGGCACCCCGGAAATCGGCGGTCTGACGACCATTCAGGCGATCGAGATCGTTCGTGGCTGCCAAGGCCTCGACCTGGTCGGTTGCGATCTGGTAGAAGTCTCGCCCGCTTACGACACCACTGGTAACACCTCGCTGCTGGCCGCCAACCTGCTGTACGAAATGCTCTGCGTACTGCCTGGCGTAGTCCACCGCTGAGGATGGACCATGAACGAACGTGATCAGGTTCTCAAAGCCGCCGCCGATCTGGTGTCCGCTTTTGCCCGTAACGATCGCGAAGCCTATTTCGGCGCGTTCAGCGCCGATGCCAGCTTCGTCTTCTACACCCTCGAGCAGCCCCTGCTGTCGCGCGACGCCTATCAGGCGATGTGGGACAGCTGGCGCGCCGAGGATGGCTTCGAGGTGCTCTCTTGCACCTCGAGCAACGCTTTCGTCAGCCTGCAGGGTGACGTGGCGATTTTCATCCATGACGTAGCCACCGAGCTGCGCATGCAAGGGGAGCAGCACTTTAGCCAGGAGCGCGAGACGATTGTTTTCAAGAAACAAGCGTCTGGCCAAGAACAACAAGGCCTATGGCTGGCCTGTCACGAACATTTGTCCGCGATGCCGGAAGGGCTGCCAACCCCTTAGCCAACACAGGTGACGCTCACGCACGATGAGCGCGCCTTTATGATCGGAGCTGATCATGAATAACAACAACAAAGACCAAAGCCTTACGCAAATTGAAACCCACGGGGTCGAACAGATCCCGGACAACGAACGCACCGCAGGCCCGACGGACTTGTTCCGGATGATCTTCGGTGGTTCCAACACCTTTGCAACCGCCGTCCTCGGCAGTTTCCCGGTGCTGTTCGGCCTGTCTTTCCAGGCGGGCGTCTGGGCGATTGTGCTGGGCGTACTGCTGGGTTCGCTGATCCTCGCGCCAATGGGCCTGTTCGGCCCGATCAACGGCACGAACAACGCCGTGTCTTCCGGTGCGCACTTTGGCGTGCACGGGCGGATCGTCGGTTCGTTCCTGTCGCTGTTGACCGCCATCGCCTTCTTCTCGCTCTCGGTGTGGAGTTCGGGTGATGCGCTGATCGGTGGCGCCAAACGCCTGATCGGCCTGCCGGAAACCGACCTGACCCTGGGCCTGGCCTACGGTCTGTTCGCGATTCTGGTGCTGACCGTGTGCATCTATGGTTTCCGCTTCCTGCTGTGGGTCAACAAGATCGCGGTGTGGAGTGCCAGCCTGCTGTTCCTGCTGGGCGTCTTCGCCTTTGCCGGTCCTTTCGATGCGAACTACGCTGGCACCGTCAGCATGGGCCAACCCGGTTTCTGGGCCGCCTTCATCGGTGCTGCACTGGTGGCCATGAGCAACCCGATTTCCTTCGGTGCGTTCCTCGGCGACTGGTCGCGTTACATTCCGCGTGATACGTCCAAGCGTCGCATCATGGCGGCGGTGGTGATTTCGCAGATCGCAACGTTCATTCCGTTCCTGTTCGGCCTGACCACCGCGACCATCGTGGCGATCAAGGCACCGGACTACATCGCCGCCAACAACTATGTCGGCGGCCTGCTGGCGGTATCCCCGACCTGGTTCTTCCTGCCGGTGTGCCTGATCGCAGTGATCGGCGGCATGTCCACCGGCACCACCTCGCTCTACGGCACAGGCCTGGACATGTCCAGCGTGTTCCCACGGGTGCTGTCGCGGGTCAAGGCCACGCTGCTGATCGGTGTGATGTCGATTGCCTTCATCTTCATCGGGCGCTTCGCGGCGAACCTGGTGCAGAGCGTGTCGACCTTCGCCGTGCTGATCATCACCTGCACCACCCCCTGGATGGTGATCATGATCATCGGCCTGCTGGCCCGTCGCGGCTTCTACTGCCCGGATGACCTGCAAGTGTTCACCCGTGGCGAGAAAGGCGGCCGCTACTGGTTCACCCACGGCTGGAACTGGCGTGGCATGGGGGCCTGGATCCCGAGTGCCGCGGTCGGCCTGTGCTTTGTGAACCTGCCGGGGCAATTTGTCGGCCCCCTGGGCAACCTGGCCGATGGTATCGACATCAGCCTGCCAGTGACCCTGGGCCTGGCCTCGGTGGTTTACCTGGTCCTGCTCAAAATGTTCCCGGAAGCCAGCGCCGTGTACGGCCCGAACGACCTTCGCAACAAGAGCACGGATTCGCTCGCCAAACCGGCGATGCAACAAGTCGCCTGATATACGCACTACCCCTGTGGGAGCGGGCTTGCTCGCGATGGCAGCAGCACATCCACCCTTGATGTGACTGACAGACCGCTATCGCGAGCAAGCTCGCTCCTACAAGGGGACTGATTTTCAGCCTCACATAAAAAAGACAATCGGAGACACGCCATAATGGCTTTGGATTTATTCGTTGTACTCATCTACGCCGCCGCGATGCTGCTTCTCGGTTACTACGGCATGCGCAAGGCCAAGACCAACGAAGACTTTTTGGTCGCCGGTCGTAACCTCGGCCCAAGCCTGTACATGGGCACCATGGCTGCCACCGTTCTGGGCGGCGCGTCCACCGTGGGCACCGTGCGTCTGGGCTACGTACATGGCATCTCCGGTTTCTGGCTGTGTGCCGCACTGGGTTGCGGGATCGTCGCGCTGAACCTGTTCCTCGCCAAACCTTTGCTGAAACTGAAGATCTACACCGTTACCCAGGTGCTGGAAAAGCGCTACAACCCGATGGCCCGCTCCGCGAGCGCGGTGATCATGCTGGCCTACGCGCTGATGATCGGCGTGACCTCGATCCTGGCAATCGGCACCGTTCTGCAAGTGCTGTTCGGCCTGCCGTTCTGGATCTCGGTATTGCTCGGCGGCGGCGTCGTGGTGATCTACTCGGCCATTGGCGGCATGTGGTCCCTGACCCTGACCGACATCGTCCAGTTCATCATCAAGACCGTAGGCCTGATGTTCATCCTGTTGCCAATCTGCCTGTACCGCGTCGGTGGCTGGGATGAATTGGTGATGAAACTGCCGGCGGCGAGCTTCAGCTTCACCACCATCGGCTGGGACACCATCATCACCTACTTCATGATCTACTTCTTCGGCATCCTGATCGGTCAGGACATCTGGCAACGGGTGTTCACCGTCAAGACCGCCAAGGTGGCTCAGGTTGCCGGTACCGCTGCCGGTATCTACTGCATCCTCTACGGTCTGGCCTGTGCCCTGATCGGCATGGCTGCACACGTACTGATCCCGGATCTGGACAACGTCAACAACGCCTTCGCCGCCATCGTCAAACTGTCCCTGCCGGACGGTATCCGTGGCCTGGTGATCGCTGCCGCACTGGCCGCCATGATGTCCACCGCCAGCGCCGGCCTGCTGGCCGCTGCCACCACCCTGACCGAAGACCTGCTGCCGAAACTGCGTGGCGGTAAACAGTCGAGCCTGGCGATCAACCGCCTGTTCACCCTGTTGACCGGCTGTGTGGTGCTGGCCATTGCCCTGGTCGTGAACGACGTGATCAGCGCCCTGACCCTGGCCTACAACCTGTTGGTGGGCGGCATGCTGATCCCGCTGATGGGCGCGATCTTCTGGAAACGCGCCACCACCGCCGGCGCCATCGCCAGCATGGGCATGGGGTTCGCCACTGCGCTGCTGTTCATGTTCAAGGACGGCCTGGACGCCAACACCCCGATCTACTACAGCCTCGGTGTAGGCCTGGTGAGTTTCGTGGTAGTGAGCCTGATGTCCCGCCGCCCGGTAGCAGTAGCCAGCGCGGCCTAAGCTGAACATAACGACTTGATGCTTTCTTCGACGGGTGTGGCGTCGGTTGCCACACCCGTTTTTTTTCGTCTGGAGAAAACGTTTTATGAAAATTGTTTCTCGTGACCAGTGGTTCGAAGTGAAATCGCTCAGCGACGGCATCCGCTTGATCCACGAGCCGTACATCCGCCCCTTCTACCGCTGCAACCTCTGGCACATCCAGGGCCGTGACAAGGACCTGCTGCTGGACAGTGGCTCGGGCCTGGTCAGCCTGCGCGAGCAACTGCCGTGGATCACCGAGCGGCCGCTGGTGGCCGTGGCCAGCCACTGCCATTTCGATCACATCGCCGGTCATCATGAGTTCGCTGAACGGCTGGTGCATCCGGCCGAAGCGGACATTCTGGCCGCACCGGATGGCGACAACGACTTGAGCAAGGCCTTTGTCGGCGACGACATGTTCGAAGCCCACCCGGATTGCCCGCTGTGCTACGCCGAATACCGGGTCAGAGCCGCACCAGCCACGGGGTTTATCGAAGATGGAGATGTGCTGGACCTGGGCAACCGTGTGTTGCAAGTCGTGCACACGCCGGGACACTCGCCGGGGGGCATCTGCCTGTACGAAGCCGCCACCGAGACCTTGTTCAGCGGCGACATCATCTACGACGGCCCGCTGATCGAAGACGCCTACCACTCCAACCTCGATGACTACGCGCGCAGCCTGCAACGCTTGCGTACGCTGCCGATCCGTACAGTGCATGGCGGACATTTCGGCAGTTTTTCCGGTGCGCACTTGCGTAGCATGATTGACGAATGGCAGCGCTCACACGGCTGAAGCCTGCTGTACTCAACGGCAGGAACTGTACCGGCACAAAGAGCCCCCCCTCCTGGAAGAACATTCATGAAAAAAGCTGCCGTTCGCGCTGTCGTGCATCGCTACATCAGCCGCCTGCTGGAAAGCCGGGATGACTTCGCCGACAACGCCAGCCTGGCGCAGTTGGGACTGGATAAGGAAGATATCGAAGAACTGATCTTCCATCTGGAAGATGAGCTGGGTGTAACGGCGTTTACCGCCGAGGAAGACCGGATACTGAAATCCGCCAGGACGGCGAATGATTTGAGCCGGTTTTTGCTGGAGATTGGGCGGCATTGAGGCTGGGTTGCCAAATGCGCAGTCTCTGACAATCAGGATTGAATGGCAGCATGCTGTTCTGTGGCGAGGGGGCTTGTCGGAACAAGCCCACCCTCACTAGCGATCCGGAATCTGCTTTACCGGCGACGCTGCTGGCGTCGGCGCTGTTCGTCATCAGTACGAATAGGCACGGGTTGCAGAGGCGGCTCGATCAAACCGAGAGCAACGCCCAGGTCATGCAGCCAGTTTTGGATTTTCTCTTTCATGGTGCCCCCTTCAGGGTAGTGCCGAGCGGCCAAAATTCTGAAGCTCGTTCGCACTGATAATAGTCCGAAGTCCTGCGCAATGCTCGTGCAAAGTCGCAATGATCTGTTACTGAATCCATCACAATCAGCCTGTGTTCAGGCAATTTCCTGCGCCTGCAGCGGTGTCGGCGGAAAAACCACCTGTTGCTGCTCGATCCATGCATTCAGGTTGGCTCCGACCATGCCCTTGCGCCACATCAGCCAGGTGGTTGCGCTGGCGAACGGCTCGGCCAACGGATGCACCGCCACACTCTCACGGCCCGGCAAACTGGCGAGCATCGACTCCGACATCAGCGCCACACCGGAACCGGCAATCACACACGCCAGCATGCCTGGATAGGACTCGATCTCCATCGCCCGGCCCATGGCCGCGTGGTCATGGGCGAACCAGGCTTCCAGACGCATGCGGTAGGAGCAACCCTGACGAAAGGTAAACACCGCGCGCCCTTCCACATCCAGCGCACTGCGCACCGGCGGATGATCGGCCTCGCTGATCAGCACCAGGCGCTCGTCGCACAAGGGAACGCCGTCGAGCCCGGCCAGTTCCATGGGGCCATCCACCAGCGCCGCATCGAGTCGACCGGTGAGCAGGCCTTCGAGCAATTCCCCGCTGGGGCCGGATTGCACTTGCAGGTTCACGGCCGGATACAAGCGGTGATAGCGCGCCAAAAGCCCCGGAAGGTGAATCGCGGCGGTGCTGTACATGGTGCCGAGCACGAAGTCGCCCGCCGGTTGCCCACCCTGCACCGCCGCGCTGGCTTCATCGCGCAAGGCAAACAGCTTGGCGGTGTAGTCCAGCAAGACTTTTCCCGCAGGCGACAGCTGCAAACGCTGACGTTCGCGCAGGAACAGTTCGACGCCGAGTTGCTCTTCCAGCTGTTTGAGCCGGGTCGACAGGTTCGACGGCACCCGGTGCAGCCGTTCGGCGGCTCGGGTTATCGACCCTTCTTCGGCCACCGCCTGAAAGATGCGCAATTGGCTGAACTCCACGACACTCTCCAAAACAGAACAAGTTACTCACTATTATTCATTTTTAAAGAAAGTCAATCAGTCCTAGCCTGACGGTCATTGATCCTCTGAACGGAATCCAGACCATGTCCCCCCTGATTCGCTTATCCGCCTGTTTCATTGCCCTGATGATGGCCATGGGCATCGGCCGTTTTGCCCTGACACCGCAACTGCCGCACCTGCTCAGCGAAGGTCAGGTCGACCTGACCGCCGCCGGGCTGATTGCCGCCGCCAACTACTTCGGCTACTTCATCGGCGCGGTGGACGCCATGTTTTCCCGGCGTCCCGCGCAAGTGCGCCGGCGCTTGCTCGGCGGATTGTGGCTGTGCGTGCTACTGACCCTGGCTTCGTTCTGGGCCAATGGTTTCTGGTCACACCTGCTGCTGCGCTTCGGCACCGGTGTGGCCAGCGCCTGGGTGCTGGTGATGATCACCGCCTTGAGCCAGCCGCTCGCGGCAGCGGCCGGTCGTCCTCGGCTCGGTGCCCTGGTCTTCGCCGGACCGGGCCTGGGGATTTTTCTGACCGGTTTGTTGGCCCTGGGTTCGAACCTGCTGGGCCAGACATCCGCCACCTTGTGGCTGGTGTACGCCGCTGTAGGTCTGGCGATGCTGCTGGGGATCCTGCCGTTCCTGCCACAACCGGTCGCCACCGCGACTGCTGCACCCAGCGCCAGCCCGTCGCCCACTCAAGGCATCGGTCGCCTGGGCTTGATCTATGCCTTGTACGGATTGGGCTACATCATCCCGGCGACCTTTCTGTCGCAAATGGCCAACGCGCAATTCCATGGCCAATGGCAGGCCGACCTGTTCTGGCCGTGCTTTGGCCTGGCGGCGGCAACCGGTGTGGTGCTGGTGAGTTTGCGTCGGCAGAAGCCCGACGCCACGCGTCACTGGTTGATGGCGACGTTATGGCTGCAAGCCGCTGGCGTGTTCGCCTGCCTGCTGGGCAACGGGCCAGGCCTGGCGCTGGGTGTGATCCTGTGCGGCACGCCGTTCCTGGCCTGCATGCAACTGGTGATGCAACGGTCCCGGGAACTGGCACCCCACGCGACCCAACGCAATGCCGGCCTGCTGACGGCCTGCTTCGCCGTGGGCCAGCTCAGCGGGCCATTGCTGGCGGCGCTAAGCAGTCATTTCAGTGGCGGTTTGCAGCCGGCACTGGTGGTTGCCGGCTGCGGCTTGCTGGTTGCCGGCGGCCTGTCGCTCGCGCCGCTCAGTGCTGCCCGAGGGCTTGGCGCAGACGACGGCGCAGCCACTGCTCGGCACTGACAAAGGTGATACCCGCCAATACCAGCACCGCACCGATGATGAAGTTCAGGCTCAGTGCCTCGCCCAGCAGCACCACACCGAACGTGACGCCGAACAACGGCGTCATGAACGAAAACACCGCGAGGTTCGCTGCCAGGTAACGGCGCAGCAGCCAGAACCACACCAGGTAACTGAAGAACGACACGACCACGCCCTGGAACAGCACACTGGTGACTGCCACGGTGGTCAGGCTGACATGGGTGATCTGGCCGCTGAGCAGCGCGATCAACAGCAAACCGAAGAAACCGACAATCAACTGATAGAACAGCGTCAGGGTTACCGGCGCTTCCGACAGCCGCGAGGCGCGCACCACCACGGTGGTCGCGCCCCAAGCCGCGCCCGCCAGCACACCGAGGGCATCGCCCATCAACATGCGGTAATCAAGATTGTCCCAGGACACCCCACCGGCAAACGCGATGGCAATCCCGATAAAGGCCAATACAATCCCCAGCCATTGCAAGGGCCGCAAACGCTCACTCGGCAGCAACCAGTGCACACCCAATGCGGTGAAGATCGGCGCGGTATAGAGAAACACCGACATGTGCGCCGCCGTGGTCAGTTGCAGGCCTTCGGAAATGAAGAAGAACTCCAGGCCAAACAAGGCACCGGCCAACAGGCCGCCCCGCCAGGTCGTACTCACCTGGTTCCAGCCGCCCTTCCAACAGATCAGCAACCCGACCAGCAACGCCGACATACCGGAACGCCCGGCCGCCTGCATCACCGGCGCGATATCGGCCGCCGCCCACTTGATCATCACCTGTTGAACGCCCCAGACCAGGCACAACCCGACCATCACTTGCAGGGCAAACCCGTCGGCGCTGCGCCGGGTGGCGCTCACCGGAACACCTCGAACACACAATCCATGGCAAAGACTCGGCAGTCAAAACAAAGCCCCGGCCTTCTCACTGGAAAAGAAAACACCGGGGCGCAAAATCATGTTGTCGATTATTAACCAGATGGCCAGAAAATGCCGCCTGTCAGAGACCTCTACTTCTCTGCCTGCGCCACCCTGGCTCTGTGTAGTGTCAGAACATCAACTGAGTTCGATGCGATCGGCATGAATGACGATCTGGCCATTCTTGTACAAGGCACCAATGGCCTTCTTGAAGTTGCCCTTGCTGACACCGAACAGGCTGCTGATCAACGCCGGATCGCTCTTGTCGCTGACCGCCAGGGAACCGTTGTTTTCGCGCAACTTGGCGAGGATCTTCGAGTTCAGGCTGGTGGCCGCTTCCTGACCGACCGGCTGCAGGCTCAGGCTGATCTTGCCGTCGGCGCGAACTTCCTTGATGAAGCCCTTTTCTTCTTTACCGGCGCGCATGAACTTGAAGATTTCGTTCTTGTGGATCAGGCCCCAATGCTTGTTGTTGATGATGGCCTTGAAACCCATGTCCGTGGCTTCGGCTACCAGCAAATCCACTTCCTGGCCTGCGGTGTAGTTGGCCGGGGTCTTGTCCAGGTAGCGGTCCAGGCGCGCGGTCGCGGTGATGCGACGGGTGTGCTTGTCGAGATAGACGTGCACCACCACATACTCGCCCGCGGTCATCTGGCGCTTCTCTTCGGAGAACGGCAGCAACAGGTCTTTCGGCAACCCCCAATCCAGGAATACGCCGATGCTGTTGACTTCAACAACTTTCAAACTGGCGAACTCGCCGACTTGAACTTTCGGCTTTTCAGTAGTTGCGATGAGTTTGTCATCGCTGTCCAGATAAATAAAAACGTTGAGCCAGTCTTCATCTTCGCTAGGAATATCTTTTGGGATATAACGATTAGGCAGAAGGATTTCGCCATCCGCGCCACCGTCCAGATATAAACCGAAGTTAGTGTGTTTAACCACTTGCAAACTGTTGTAACGCCCGACTAAAGCCATGTCCAATACCCTCATTGCGTGGGCGGCATTCTACTCGGTTTTGAGCGCTGCGTTCGGTACGCGGCCCGGTGGCGCGCGAAAATCCTCTGGAGGCCCTGATTTTTCCGGGTTTTCATCGCAAACCTGGCCGCTCGTCAGACCGATCCGGGCATTTACGCCATGCCATGGCAAGCGTAACGCGGTATTTTTTCAGGCAATGTTCTTAGTTAAAACAGCGGCTTAGACACCTGCTTCGAATATCGGCCAATGATTAATTACCCCGACCTCAGGATTATTGCGAGGGGATATTTGCCAAGCAATTACCCGGTGATTCCTGTACGATGCCTGGCCAAGTTAATTTTCTACAGGTTAATGGCCGCCATGCGCGTAAAAGCATCCACCAGCAAAGCAAAGCCAGCTCCAGCCGTCGAAACCAGCGAATCGATCAACAGCCAGATCGCTGCGTTCCTCAAGTCCGGCGGTGAAATCCAGCAAATTGCCAAAGGCGTCAGCGGCCAGACATTCGGCCCGTCCAAGCAGATCACCCTGGGCAAAAAGTAATCCCCCCGCTTCACCTGGTCCCAAAGCGCTTTGAACTTCGAAGCGCTTGGACTGGAACCCTCGTTTCTCCCCGCGACACTCCATCAAATCCTGTGAATATCGACGAGCGACAGCAGTTGCCCGGCTGAACTGCCAGGCTCATCCTGGGTTCACATAAGAATCAGACCCCCGAAGACTGGCTATCGCAAGGATTCGCCCATGTCCCGCTGGTTCAAACACATTGCCGTTGTGCTGACCATCGCCCTCACCCTCGGCGCGTGCAGCCGCATAGGCCTGGCCTACCGCAACCTCGACGTGATCATCCCGTGGACGCTCAGCGACTACCTGGACATGAACGGCGAGCAAAAAAGCTGGCTGAACGTACGCCTGAAGGAACACCTGAGCTGGCACTGCACCACCCAATTGCCCGGCTACCTCGACTGGCTGGACCGCCTGCAAACCATGATCGCGACCAACCAGATCACCGATGCTGCCTTGCGGGCCCGCGCCCGTGAAGCCGAACAGGCGATCGCCGAGACCGCGCGGGAAATCACCCCATCGGCCATCGAGTTGCTGCAGGGGCTGGATGACAAGCAAGTCGCCGAGATGAATGAAGCCTTCGCCAAGGACCAGCGCAAGCACCAGGAGGAATACCTCAAGCCCTCCCTCGACCTGCAGATCAAGGAGCGTGGCGAACGCATGGAAAAGCGCCTGAGCGACTGGCTCGGGCCACTCAACAGCACCCAGCAACAGCGAGTCACCAGCTGGTCGAACGCCCTGGGCGACCAGAACTCCCAGTGGATTGCCAACCGTGTGCATTGGCAGAAACAGTTCAGTGCGGCGGTCGCGCAACGCCAGAGCCCGCAATTCCCACAACGAATCGAAACGCTACTGGTCAATCGTGAGCGATTGTGGACCCCCGCCTATCGTCAGGCCTTTGCCAACACCGAGGCCCAGGCGCGCTCGCTGTTCGTGGACCTCATGGCTGAAAGCACGCCAAGCCAGCGCGAACGTCTGTTGAAGAAAATAGAGGGCGTGAGGAAGGACTTCAGCGATCTGAAGTGCTTGAAAGCAGCGAAACAAGGCTAAGTGCTACACAAATCCCATGTGGGAGCGAGCCTGTCTCAATACCTGTAGCTGGCTCTTACTCACGACCGACCGGCGGTATGTCGAATTCCACACAAGCCAAACGACTAGGCTGTGTAGGTCACCTCCCAGCCCCACGCAGGAGAACACAGCATGAACATCCAGAATCACCCCGTCGTGTCGCGGGAAGAATGGCTCGTCGCCCGTAAACAGCACCTGGTCCGCGAGAAAGCCTTCACCAGGGACCGGGACAAACTCAGCGCCGAACGCCGCGCCCTGCCCTGGGTGAAAATCGGCAAGGACTACCGCTTCCAGGGCCCCAACGGCGAACTGAAACTGGCGGACCTGTTCGGCGGCCGCAGTCAGTTGGTCATCTATCACTTCATGTTCGCCGAGGGCTGGGACGAGGGCTGCCCCGGTTGCTCGTTCCTTAGCGACCACATCGACGGCGCCAACCAGCACCTGGCCCACCACGATATTGCAGTGGTGGCGGTTTCCCACGCACCGCTCGCTGAATTCCAGGCGTTCAAGCGGCGCATGGGCTGGAGGTTCGATTGGGTGTCGTCAGCAGGATGCGATTTCAACTACGACTTTGGCGTCTGTGCCCGAGCCGAAGACGTCGCCGCCGGAAAGGCCACGTACAACTACGAAAAAACCGACGGCTCCGAGGAAGAACTCCCCGGCCTCAGCGTGTTTTATCGCAATGACGCCGGGGAAATTTTCCATACCTACTCCACCTATGCCCGGGGCCTGGACTTGCTGGTCGGCGCCTACAACTACCTCGACCTGACGCCCAAGGGCCGCAATGAGGACGAAATCATGGAGTGGGTGCGGCATCATGACAAATATGAGGAACAGGAGAAGTCGAGCTGCTGCCACGGCGGATAATCATCAGACATAAAAAACCCGGACACTGTCCGGGTTTTTCTTAAGTCACCTGCAACGACTTACTCGGCCGCCGGCGCTTCCGGCTTGCGGCGCTTGAGCGGGGCCATGCCGTCCTTGCTGACCAGGGAATCGCTCTTCGGCCGGTTGGCGCTCTTGCGCTTGGTCGGAGTCTTGGCGGCAGTTTTCTTCTTGTCGCCCTTGGCGTCGGTCTTTTTCTTCTTCACGCCGACGGCCTTGCCCGAGGCCTTGACCTTTTTCGGTCCGCCGTAGGTGCCTTTGACTTCCTTGATGGTACGACGCTCGAAGCTCTGCTTGAGGTAGCGCTCGATGCTCGACATCAGGTTCCAGTCGCCGTGGCAGATCAGCGAGATGGCCAGGCCATCGTTGCCGGCGCGGCCGGTACGACCGATGCGGTGCACGTATTCGTCGCCGCTGCGAGGCATGTCGAAGTTGATCACCAGGTCCAGACCGTCCACGTCCAGGCCACGAGCGGCGACGTCGGTGGCCACGAGAATTTTCACGCCACCCTGCTTCAGGCGGTCGATCGCCAGTTTGCGATCCTTCTGGTCTTTCTCGCCGTGCAGCACGAACGCTTTGTATTCCTGCGCCACCAGGCGGCCGTAGATGCGGTCGGCCATGGCGCGGGTGTTGGTGAAGACGATGGCCTTCTGGTAGGTCTCATTGGCCAGCAGCCAATTGACGATCTGTTCTTTGTGCTGGTTGTGGTCAGCGGTGATGATTTGCTGGCGAGTGGTGTCGTTCAGCTGGCTGACCGCGTTGAGTTGCAGGTGCTCAGGGTTGTTCAGGACCTTGGCAATCATCTCGCGCAGGCCGGAACCGCCAGTGGTGGCGGAGAACAGCATGGTCTGCTGACGATTCGGGCATTCGTCCACCAGGCGTTGCACGTCTTCGGCAAAGCCCATGTCGAGCATGCGGTCGGCTTCGTCGAGCACCAGGACTTCGACTTCCTTGAGGTCGAGGTTGCCGGCGTTCAACTGCTCGATCATCCGGCCCGGTGTACCGATCAGGATGTCCGGCACCTTGCGCAGCATCGCGGCCTGGACCTTGAAGTCTTCGCCGCCGGTGATCAGGCCGGACTTGATGAAGGTGAACTGCGAGAAGCGCTCAACTTCCTTCAGGGTCTGCTGGGCCAGTTCGCGGGTCGGCAGCAGGATCAGGGTCTTGATGCTGACGCGGATTTTCGCCGGGCCGATCAGACGGTTGAGGATGGGCAAAACGAATGCAGCGGTTTTGCCGCTACCGGTTTGCGCCGTCACCCGCAGGTCACGCCCCTGGAGCGCCAGCGGAATGGCCGCGGCTTGCACAGGCGTTGGCTCGACAAATTTCAGCTCGGCCACGGCTTTGAGCAGGCGTTCGTGCAGGGCGAATTGGGAAAACACGGGTGCTACCTCGAAGAAATGCAAAAAAACAGCTGCATAGGGTAACGGTTTCGAGCGCTCAGGCCGAGTTTCTTTATACAAATGGCGGTAAAGAGTTGGTTTTTTGTTGCCTGATTTTGCCCCAAACGTAATACAAAGCGTCTTAAATGCTCTAATCGCCCCTCGCGCTCTACAGAAGAATCGTTTCAACCATGGATATCAAACAGCTCTGGATCAACGTCCAAGACCTTTGGGGCGCCCTCGACCAGCACCCGCTCGTGCACTCCAGCCTGTCGCTGCTGTTGCTTTTGGCACTGGCGCTGTTCCTCGGACGGGTGGCGCGTTACCTCATTTTGCACGCGACCAAAATGCTCGGCCGCCAGCCGGCGTTGCACTGGGTCAATGATTTCCTGCAGAACAAGGTGTTCCATCGCCTGGCGCAGATCACGCCTTCGGTTGTGATCCAGTTCGGGCTCAATCTGGTGCCGGACCTGAGCAAAACCAGTCTGAAATTCCTGGGCAACGTGGCGCTGTCCTTCACCTTGCTGTTTCTGCTGTTGGCGGTCAGCGCCCTGCTCAATGCCCTGCTGGACATCTACGCCCGCACCGAACATGCCCGCACCCGCTCGATCAAAGGCTATGTGCAACTGGCGAAAATGGTGTTGTACGTGTTTGGCGCGATCATCATCGTCGCCACACTGATCGACCGCTCGCCGCTGTTGCTGCTGTCGGGTCTGGGTGCCATGTCGGCGGTGATTCTGTTGGTCTACAAGGACACCCTGCTGTCGTTCGTCGCCAGCGTGCAGTTGACCAGCAACGACATGCTGCGGGTCGGCGACTGGATCGAGATGCCCCAGGTGGGCGCCGATGGCGATGTGGTGGACATCACCTTGCACACGGTCAAGGTGCAAAACTACGCGTGAGCTCCCTCGGTTTAGCTGATCTCGTGAGCTCATCACAAATAGACAGACACATACTCTGGCAGTCTTATCCAACACAGGGAAGAAGCGTCCAGCGCAACAAATATCAGTAGAGAGCACAAAGGAGAGCAAGTGATGACAACAGTTTTTAGTACGACATTAAGATGCCGTTTGCAAAGTGCAGAGAAATACCGCAGCTAGTCACCAAAATTCATAAATCGGATGAGCATCCTATTCACAGTCTTTGCGCGTGGGCGGCGCGAATTTTTTTGTGGATCATGAAACTGAAACGCACGGGGCCAATGACTCGAACAGCCGATTGTGATGATGCCTAACATGCTTTTTACCTTGCTTGTAGAAAGCCGCTGCATTATCAAACTGTTGGCGATTAGCCTCCGGGGCGTGCAGGTGGCTTTATCTGTACAACCTTTTTCAATTTGCGAAGTTCCTGCATGGCTTCGTCCCAAGCAATCAGAGCCATGAACTGCCTTGCGAGAGCCTCCTTATACTTTGACTTGTAACTGTCAGCAGTAGCCCTAGCCTTTGCAGCTTTTGTCTGTGCCTGCTCAATCTTCTGGGTGCCAGGAGTGATTCGCTCCTGTTGTTCCTTGGCACGAAACTGAATCTCTTCAATGAGCGGTGCGAAGATAGGGCGGTCTTTCTTGATGCTGGTGGCACTTCTTCCAGCCTCAATAGCCACAGCTTTCATAGTAATTCTGCTGTCTTTGGCTAAAAGTCGGTTCAGCGCATCGTAATACCGCTTAAGGGTATCGGATTCTTCGTTATCGATGGCCATGGATGATCCTGTTAAAAGTTATTTATTGATTTAAGACGCCTTAGCAATAAGTCTATTTCGTAGTTCAATGAAGTCCTCAAGATTCTGCTTTTCCGCCTTATATTCCATGCTAGCCGGATCAAGCTCCGCAAGGTCGAACTCCATGATCGCAAGCGTATCGTTCAGTACAGAATCCTTTCCTATCAAGTGTCGGCAACCAGGGCAAGTAAAGAAGTTACCGTGTGCGCGTTTATCACATGGCGTTGGAGATGCACAGCCACCTAAAGGCGTTTCGGTGTGTGCAATCAGGCCTTGTGAAGCTAACGAAACTGTTTCCTCTACGGCGCGGCTCACCCAAACTGAGCTTGAGCGTTGACTCATAATTTCGGAGCCCTTAATGCCAAAAAGTTTATCCGTAGAATGAAGCACCTCGCGGATGAACATCGCTCCATCTGCTTCAAACTTAGCTTTCCTGAGCTCCTCAGCCAGTTCTGGGTTGATGAGTTTGAAGTAGTAATTGTCAGCAGAGCAACCTTTTGTGTAATAAAGACTCATCACCTTAGTCAAGTGCCCCAAAAGACGCTTCAATGATGGAAGAGTGATGAGCCCAGTTTGGGCGCAAAAAACAGCCATAGTTCGACGGAATTGATGGGAAGTTATCCTCCAAGGCATACCAATTTTGAAGCGTGGATCTGCACGCCAGTTCCTCAGTGGATCCACAGTCTCGAGCTCTTGTATATCATCCTCGGTAATGTTAATCGGCTCGAGAAGATGCTCTACACTGGTCTGCTTAATTTTGTTCCTCGATGGCTTCGTAGTAGCCACAGGATGAACGGCTGTTGAAATTAACAGATAATTTTCTGAGTTATTTATGTAGGGATTAAGAATTTCCCTTATTTTACTCAAGGCGTCGACTGGCTTCAGGATTGCGTCAGTCGTAATCCACTGCCTGGGCTTTGCTGCGCTATAGAGCTTAGTTGTGATTCCGGCGACGTAAAGCGCATCATTATTCCACCCTCTTACGGGCTCTAAGCAGTCCACTTTCAAGCTTTTCACTTCGTGATCACGCATTAATGTGAATAAGTGAATTAGATTTTTTGCACAGTGTGACACCTTGGTCAGGAATCCAAGAACGTGGGGAGCACTTCGCCAGTTATATTTGCCACTCATTTCCCTTAGCCCATTCTCCCTAATGGCATCTTGGAAGCTGATAGGGTTGTCCAAGTGTGCAGCCAACTGCGTCGCATTCGCTTTGCTTCCCCTGCACTCTGGATTTTTATGAGTATCTTTATGCTTACCGTATAGGGGGTTGTCAGCGGAGCGATCAAGAAAATCGGAAATATTATTGAAGCACATCAAAAAATCATTAATATATGACTGATACTGTTCGTACTTAAACAAAAGGATACGACTAGGAATTATCGGAAATTGCTGACCTTCGCTCCTAATTTTTTTTGCAGCTTTTTGCATGTAAGGAAAAACCAACCCATCCAACGGAAAGCCCCTCTCATCACTACTCATCCCATTCAAAGTCCTTACGAGAGCAACTAGCGCCCTATTTTTAGACTGGTGTTCAATCGAAACTTGGAAAGCTTTGAATTTATCGACCGAGCTGAACAGCTCTTCGAGCCTCCATTTACGAAGAGCGCAAAATTCTGCCATATTCAGTAGAACTTGACGAGTTACATGCATTGAAGGTATACGCAAGGCGACTCCCGTTTTCGAATTGGGAGAGAACATCTTCATAAGGAATAATTTCTTGCACACCTCTGCATTATGGGAGTTAAAGTCGCAATCCTTGTAAAAAGGTAGAAAAGAAAAGTAAGGGTTATCAGTGACGTTAAAGGCGAACGCAGGCAGGAACCATTCATCATCCACAAAGCGGGAGATTGGTTTACCCTCCTTGGAACGAGAAATGACCGTCTGGGGGCCCACGCGCGCAAATGACATGCCGTAATACACATCAGTACTAAAGTATTCACTCTTCGTGGGACACGCATTGAGCTCGTAGTCATTGAATATGAAATTTGAGTTTTGATTAACCTTTTTCATCTGATCACCTTCAACTTAAGCAAACGTCCATACAACGTCTCCCAATACGGGGAAAGCTTGAACTCACCCTCAACCTCGCTTCTAATTCTTTCTACTACCGCTGTCATCTCTGGCCGCAATTCAATAAGATCCGCCATGATGAGGTCTATCCGTTCAATCGCTTTGCCGTGCAGAGCTTGAAATTGATCGAGATCAGTACAGGATGACAAGCGTTCGGCTGTCACATAGCGCATGCTTAGCATTTTATGAACAGAAACCTCATCCGCATGCAGCCTAAACTCATTACAAAAAATGCAGCCGACGAAATTCCGGCAATTGGGTTCATACTGATCCGGAGGATCCTCAGCATTAGACGGCTGTTCACCGGAGCAACCACCACTAGGCGTTTCAACCTTCAATCTCTGCTCGAGAATTGATAACACAAAATTTAATGTAGTAGAAATTTCATCAATTGCTTGTTTCTCTTCGGCCTGCGCGTAGTGCTTCAGAACTGTATCGCCACTGTTCTGCATGACGGCAGCGACCACACCTACGGTAAAATTCTTAGAGAGCAAGTAAACCGACTTATATTTCCGCAGATCTTTGTATGTGAGCCCTACATATTTCGGATCAAGAAACCTTTTCACCTGGTCATTAAAATGGGTTATGGCGTTAGGTCTTATAGGCTTATTGTAAAGCTTGTTCTTGGTGTAGTTAACGAACAGGTAATCGGAGCGCCCGTCTCCGCACAGAAACCGTCGAAGCATAAGAAATTTCTTAAATTGCTTGAGAAAGGTCTTTTTAATCTCAAAATTTTGTTCCATTTCTCCTGCACGGTACTTGATCACTACGAACCCCACGCTTTCGCTGGTTGAAGTTTCGTAGTTCTCTGACCAGCCCATGTTCCTAAGCTGAGCTTCATTAAGGCCCGCGTTTGCTACAAATAGAGAAATGAATGCATCATGTGCAATTTTAGCTATCCAAAGACGCTTTGGATGGCGCAGATCAGCATTTGATTGCTCGAGTAGCTTATGAGCTTTGTTGAGGTGCCAGATTAGCGGTCGACTAGGGCTAATCGATTTAGCCGAGGCGTTGGCAAGAGAGCTAACCTCTCCAAGGTGGTAATCCCAAATGGTTCCGTTATTTATCTTGGGTCTGGACTGAACAATATCGGGAGTGGTTATTGCGTATGCTGCAGGCAATACGAGTGCTTCTGTTTCCATATAGGAAATTCGATGAGGAAACGGCAGCCCCTTTAGCACAAAATCGGTAAGACCATCGAACAAGTATTGACAAGGCGTCAGATGATTGACCATATCCTGTTGCGACGGAGTTGCAGTTGGTTCACTGCAGAATCCCTTATTGGAAATAATTGGCAAGTCGCTTAAAAAATTTACGGACGTTGCGGGAAAAAATAGCGAGCCACTATGTACAGCTTGGGACTGCAGACGGTTGGCAGTAAACACCGCTATGCCACCATCTTTTCCCATGGCTGCGGTGAGATGTTGAGTATATGCGTCTATGGCACGCTTGTATGTATCAGCATCCTGTAAAAAATCTATGTAGTAATTAGAATCACACCAATTGACAAAAGTTACCAGTTCAAACGCACTAACATAGATCGAGTGTGGGCTAGCGCCCAAGTAAAATCTGGAGATACTTTCAACACACCATGATCGAAGAGGCTCGCATCGCTCATGTCTGAGGGAGGATGACTGTACCGGCTTTGGGATTTTTTTAATTTCATCTCGTATGGCATAGCAAAGGCAGCCGAGATCTATTCTACGATTGTCTACAAAATGTAAAACTACACCTTCTATCGGCTGCGACGCTATCAAATCTGAGAATTGCTCAAACGTATGATTTTCCAAGCTAACTACATACGTTTCCCGCTCGCGACTCATCATGTTTCGATATTTCCGTATGAATAAGCTCTTCAAGGTGGGTTTCGAATTCGGACTGGGCCTGGGCAAGGTGCGGGTGATCCTCTCTATATCTGAGATACCCCAATGTCACATTCACGTCTTCGTGATTCAACCTGCTTCTGAGTTTTTCCAACAATTGAAGTTGATTCATTTTTCCGTCCTTTACTTGATTCATGTAATCCTCCAGAAGATTCATGCCGAAAGTAGCTCTTAAATCGTGAAACTGGTAGCTGAAGTACGCATCAGCCTCCTTGAGTTTTTCTTTTACCCTCTGAGCGAACTGTCTTATTGCCGAGCCCTTTTCGGCGCTAAAATCAAAAAGAGATTGATCAGCTTCGGCGACATAGTATGGCCATCCAGTTCTAGTTAAAAACACGTATTGGCTGGCGTCATCCGTTATCGGCGACAAGGCAGACCTGGTCTTGTGACGCTCTGAATTTACATAGACATGAAGCACACGGTGAACCCAAGCAGGCATTAATACCACTTGCGCCTTACTATTTTTGGCTTCGACTAATGTTCCTTCTCCTATTTCAATGGGATACAGGGCATATTTATTAGGATCAGCATCCGATCCAACATTACATAAAATAGAACTATGACGAAGGGTCAGAGCTGACTGTATTCTTAACCCTGTTGTGAGACTAACAATATGCACCAATAGCATCTCAACATTTTTTAGCTCGGCAAGTACACCCAGAAGTATCTTCTGATTCTCGCGGGCGATAGGATATAGCTTTCCACCATCTCGAATAAATCGCCCGGTCGAAATAGAATCTTTATTTTTAAACGACAAGTCTGTTGATTTAACCTCCCTGACTTGCATCACTCCATATTTATCGGTATATCGCCTTTGCTTTATTTGCTCTTGCCACATTTCCGCTTCAGGCCTAAAACCGCGATAGACGAGCTTCCACGTATAAAGGCCGACGCAGTTAGTAATTTTCCTATTAGCTGTCTTTCGTTTTATTTTGCCTTTGGCAATTTCTAGCTTGAGTTCTGACTTGTAGAAATAGGTCGGGCGCTCAGATTTAGGGCCGCGAAAGATGTTGTAATCTTTTTCGCCATTTCCAAGCTTGTTCATCATGTCGCATAGATCGCCAGCAGCATTGGAGGCAGTTGAGTCCTTATCCCCCTTCGTAGACCAACACCAGAAAAGATACAGGCAGCCCTCCAGCCACAAGGCTCCGTCCGGTTGAACGATCACATAAAGCCGAGGTGCTGACGGAGGTTGCAGGCGCATGGGCCTAATCGGATATCCCCTAGATTTACTATTACATCCCTCCTGATTGACAAGCCACTCGGTAGCTTCTTCTTCGCCACAGGGCTCCCACAGTTGTACATTTTTCAAAATTACCTTGTGATAGAGGCATTTTGGTACTGCCTTCACATCAGACATAGCACCCCCTCAGACTAGGCAAAATCCGATGTCATAAATAACCAAATTTGCTTAAGCGATTTGCAGCTTAGACTTAGCCACACATAATCTTGCAGCAATACGCCGTAGCCGATACATTTCTAAGCTATCTTTCCAAAGCATCACACGAGGATGCTTATGGCACTATAAGCGCCATAAGAACAAATAAGTCAAAAGTTCAAAATACTTAGCTGAATCAAAAAATCGACAAAGCCTAGTTTTCTACTTAGTCGAAAACCTACCTACCGAATAACAGCATAGATACCCTAGAATTTAGTGCAACCACTGACATATATCGAACAGGGCACTTTAAACACATTATCACTTATGTTTCTTTCTTGCCCTCTGATTGGCTTGGCACACACCTATGGATTTGCGATTAAGGCTGACTGCTAATAATTCTTGAACATCGGAACTGGTACGTCAACTGACACAGCTCACGATTTAATCGATGAAGCCTGTAAAATGGCCAAGTTATGCCGAATAGGCAATCTGTCAATATATAGATAATTCCTATCCGTTTGAAAAACCTTGGAATTTTTTTATGGGACTTTAACAGAACAACAAAAATAACATGGGAGACGAGTAATTTTTCTTCAAGTGATTCATGATCAAACAGCTCGGCGCCGGCCTTCGTTATGCTTCTCAAGCAAAAAATGCTCCAGGAGCATACATCGGTGTGGGGTGTTATCTAGTGGGCAATAGCTCTTGAAGTCGAAGCCCTCCATGGCGAGCGCCCGAAGAATTCAGATACGAATCCATTATCAAGAGCTCACTGACAGATAGCGGCGACACAAAAGTTCAGGACATTTTTCTGCTCATCATCGAAGATGTCTCTCATAATTCGAGCACTGAGAGAACGGCATGAAACGACTCTGGCGGCACGTTGGATGGTTCTGGAGAGACAAAAGCCTATGTCGGAGCAGCCCCAGGAGAGAGCATTCATCAGTGCGCTCAATGGCCTCAAAACTCTTCGCGTCACGCGTGAGGGCGGCATGTCCATAGATCCCGATGAAATACGCGAGCAAGTAATTGCGAGTCGTCATGCGCTTAAGCATTTCGTACGAAAGCCGTAGGCATCTTCCCTCTGACCATTTCCTGCTGGGTGGTCTATCACAGAGGTTCTGCAACAGGTCTACGGCACCTGGAGCAATTCACAAGGCTACGCCATGCTCCAAACGCCCCATCAAATCCAAAAAAGCTTCTGCTTCGACTCTCGTGCCGAGCATGGCTAAAGGCGGTTTAAAACCAAGTCCTCGAATAGGCATGGTCATCCAGCTGCTGACCTCTTTTTTATCTCCCTCAAAGAGATCATTGGCGGCATGGAGAACCTTGGTCAGTGAATATAGGCGATCACTCTCCGCGCTAGTGAAGCGTCCCGCCTTCGCTCTGCGTGTCAGCATGGAGGGGGATATGCCGACGCTCCTACTGAGCAGCCTCATGTCGATTTCAACCTGGTTTGCCAGCTGACTCAGGAACGTGAAAGGAAGTCCTTCACGAATACGCCCATAAAGGCCAAGGCCCCGGTCAGGTATTCCTAGACTTGACCACTTGCCAACGGGGGAAACCGCGCTGGGTAGGTACTCTTCAATGAATGGCAGCATCAGCAGTCTCCAATATCCGAGCGCGCCTTCGGAGCCAAGGTCATCACATCCATTGATTGGCGAAGAAGCAAATCGTCTCTTTCTGAGTCTTTGAGGAAATCAGGACGTACATTGAGCACGACTTGTCGGCTGATGCCATCACCGAAAAGGGCTTCGACAAGGAGGTTGTGCGGAAGGTGAGTCCCTTGGTTGACTTGAACGAGTATACGCGGCGCCACGCGGCGGTGGGCCCACGTGTGACCGAGCGTGGCTTTGGTCGTGACCGTCGCTACCCAATCACTTCAGGCCGGTGACTGATAGCTTAGCCAGTTGATTGAGTGTACTAGGGGCGCCGTTGCGCCCCTTTCTTCTTCGCCTGGTGCGGTCTGGCTAGAGCTTGAAGAACTTTACGTCCTTAGTGAGACGGAGAACGGTATTTTCTTCTAGGAACTTTTTGTCGAAGCCATCTAGTTTGTCATTTAATATGGCTACAACAGTCTGAATGTTCTTCTCGTTGGCGAAGTTGAATAGCTTGGTCAACTTGTCTTCATCGACAACCTCTAGATAGTCTTGGACGGTAAAGGCTGGTAGTTTGGATTTAAATTTATTCAAAAAATATACATAGGCCATGTCGAATGCCATGGCTGCAGCCCTGGGAACACCGTCGCCAGTATTAAGCTCTTCATTGATAATTTTAAAGTCTGCCTTGCCTTTCTGGTCGGCTGAAACCACAAGTTCGTTGTGATGAGTAACGAATAATCTTTTTGTGATTTCGGTATAGGCCTCGTTGAATACATCGAGCTTTGAATTTAGGTCTGAGTAGTGGACTGCGATACTCCGCTTCACGCCTTCGGCGGTACTTTCTAAATCCTTAATTCTCTTGCGAGAGTCCTCTACCTCGCTTATGACATAAGCAAGCCTGCCTCGAGCTTCTCGCAAATCTTGCATCTGCTTCTCAACCAAAATCAACCCGCTGACGTGGCTATCTCTGGAAAGGTCTTTTACTTTACTCTTTTCCTCAACCAGAAGTCGCCCTAAACTTAATCTTAAGCTGTCGAGCTCGTCTGCTGTCTCTGCGGACATCTCCTCAACATAAGCAGCCTTGCGGCTCATTATTGAATTATGGAATTCGATTGTTTCCTCTAGGGTTCTACTTAGATTTGGTACTAATGATTTAGCCTCGTTGTAGAGAGAGGTGATCTCCCCTACGTTTACCTCTACCAGGCTATTTTTGTATCGCTCAATTGTTTTGTTGTTGTAGTAAAGCTTTGTTTCCAAGCTGACAATACGTGATGTTAACGCGGCCACGCTTCTTCGAGACTCGCGGAGCTCTGCAATAGCATAGCTTTGAGATTCAAAGATGTCATATTCATCTTCTTTGATTTGCAAGTCGGATATTTTTGAATCGATTTCATAAAGCTCTTCCTGACGGTTGTCGAGAGGAAGGCCGCCAAGCAATGTCCTGATACGATTGTCTTCTAGTTGTATTTGGTGTTCAATTAAATTAACCTGGCGAACGGAGTCAATAAACTCAAAGTCAAAAAGATAAGCGTAGATCAGGTCGTAATCATTGTCGCTTGTGTAGGTGTGTAAGTATTCCAGTGTGTTGTTGCTGGTGGCTCTATTGGTTCGGAAAAACTTGCTTCGAATTGAGTTAAACTTAGGTTGCTCTCTCGTATATCCAAACAGGCGTGGCAATTCGCGAGTGAAAGATGCGCCGCTCTTATGTACCACACCATCGATAGTGCTAATGGCTGTGATGCTTTCGCGATTTTTTCCCATTTTTCTCGAGAGCACTCGAGTGATGGTGTGAGTGATTGAGGAAATTTTTAGAGTTAGTTCGAACTTTACATCGCCCTTCGTTAGGAACTCTTTAACTTTTTCGTTAACCTTGTTGTTGTCGGGGTCTTTCCAGAGTGGCTCAGACTTTCCACCCAAGCAAAATGCCAAGGCTCGAAGCGACGTACTTTTGCCAATCTGGTTGCCAGTCTCCCCCAGGTTCGTAACTATGTTCAGACCTTCCTTGAAGGTTATGGTACGTATTTCTTCGCTTCCATCAAACACAGATAATCTAATTAGTTGCATAAAGAAATATCACCTTGTTTCGTGAGCCCTACACATCCAGTTATGTAGAGCCAGTCGAGCGCGTACAGAATGTAAGCAAACGAAACGCGCTCAAATCTTTCTTGATACTTTTCGAAAAGTGCTAGTGGGCTCATGGCGCCGAACTCACTAGAATTTAGAACCATCAGTACCCGCCCGCCAATAATGTAAAGACTCTTGAGTGGGGAGCTGGTATTCTGAATGATCATTGAGGAGGCTCCAATATCTTGCAGTGAATGAAGCCATAGCAAACTATCAGCTGCCTGGCCCAATCAACTAGCTCAGATGGAACGCCATGGAAGCCAGTCTTAATGTCAACTATAAGCTCGGCGACTTTTAAAATAAGTTCGTCTGAGCCTATCCTGATTATATTCAATTTTTGCTCAGGACTAACCGGTCGCTCCGCCTGGCGCATGAATAACTCGCGCCTAGCGGTTTTGTATTTTTGATGTATGGCGAAAAGAAATCTTTTTTGTGCGCCAGGGTCTTCATCATCGATAGTCGAAATAAGGTTTTCAATAAGCTCCATATAACCTACGTTGTCGACGATGATTTCTGCATACACAGAGACCCCGTTGTACTCGATTTTTTCGTCGACCTCAGGGTAGTCCACCTCTAGGTCTGGGATTTCATCATACGGGGTATGAGTCGACACGATCTTAATTAGCAGCGGATTGAGCAAGGATGAGATAGCGGCAGTAGTTGCTGCTATCGTAACAGGCCCACTTCCGGTGCTGACTACTGTTAATCCGCCGTTCGATGCCGTGGCTTCAATATCTGGCGTTAAGAGGCTCATTTCTTATGTACAGTAACGTTGCCACGACCCGTGGAGACAACTGTAGTGGAGCTGTTATCTGATGATGCGGAAATTGTCGGTTTTTTGCGGAGCGCTTGCAGTGCTACTAATAAAACAAAGCAGAATACACAACTTCCAAGGGAGTATAAGAACAGCTTGTAGATGGATTCGCCTGGCAAGCCTTTGAGTAATTCAGACTTGAACCAACCGGCGTACATTGAGTAAAACATGGCAGCTCCGACGGCTGCGAATGTTCCCCCTGCGCCTACGACAACCTTCAAGAAGCCGAACATTCCTTTCTCCATGGCAGTTGGTCACTCGGCAGTGAGTGCCAGCAGCGTGATATTACAGATTTCGCATAATGCTCCACAAGGGCGCTCTGGCTGGACACCTGCGTTTTGGTGGAGTATCTGAGGCCCGAGGGGACAAGTTTTGCAAACTCATCGATAGGGAGCTAGGTGCTCGGTGCCGATGCCTTATGTAGGACTGAATCCAAAGCTCTCCAGGGACGAGGTGGCTCGCACCAAGGTCACTCGGTAGCTGCGCCAAGGGAACGGTTCCGGGGCGAGGTGGGACTCACGAGAACGCTCTGCCGAGATCCTGCAGTACTGAGTTAATTGGGTGCTAGCAATCGACGACCGGCTTTATCAAGATGGAGGACATTATTAGCCACAAAAAAATTTAGGATCACAGTAGAGACATACTTCCAGTTTTCAGCCACGTCCTCACGGAAGAAACCAGCACCATGCATTTGCCATTCTGCACTGGCCCGAGCGACTGAAATAAATTCTGTTGAGCACGTCGCAGGGAGGTGGATGTCACCGAAGTCAACGCCAGGGTTTTGATACAGCAGGCCTTGTACTAATCCGATTATCAGTCCGGCATCTGTTGCAGCCTGTTCACAAGTAAGTGAGGCAAGATACTTTGAGAGCAAACTGCTTAAGAATTGCAAAGATGAGTCGCTGAATGCGGATCCAAGCGAGGCGAAATCTACGTATGCAGGGCGGCCCAGATCTTTGGTTGAGAAGAGTGATTGGTAAATTAGCAGTTGATGCTTTGAAGGTTCACCTGTCAGATATTTTTCGTTGCACTGCAGTTGTGCCGCACCCAGAATTAATGAGGCCTGTGTCCGACTTAGTGCGTTTTTGCGGATGAACATTTTACACAACTGTCATGCAATGTCTTTGGAGGCTTCTTCGGTGAATTCCATCTCCGCATTCATAAATCCTCTAAGCGCTATGAAGTCGTCTAGGCATAGTGTAGTCGGGTCGAACCCGGTGACTGTCAGGTATGCATCATAAATTTCAAGGGTTTGATTCCATTGGTCATCTTGTTCTCCGCTACCAAGATTGGGCTCCAGGAACTCTCTGACCGAGTCTGGATTAAGAGTACAGAATCCTCGTAACTGAATTTGGCCCAAAGTAACCATGGCTGCTACCTGCGGTTTAACAAAAACTTGAGTTTAGGTTGCAGATGGTTTGCGGCCAGGAGTTCAGATTAGCTATCTAAAAGCGACGTCACTCATAATGACCCCTTTTGGGGTCATTAACCCGCGAAACGTTCGCTAATGTCCCGTTTTGGGGACATTACGGAATGTCCGTCGTTGTCGTGGATGGTTATGTCATTTCGTCGACCTTCGATCCGTGTAGGTGCGACCGTGCCAGGGAACCCGGATGTGGAAGCTGACCAGGTGGCCGTGTTTTCGCCCATAACGTGTATAGGGAACCCAACTCCGCATCATCTTCCCACCCTAAACCCGAGCCGGATCAAGCGCCACGCTACCTAGTCACCGGGCTCCGGGTAAGCAGCTTGTATGGTTGACTGCGGCTACCTTGCCGGCACGCTCTGATGCGGCTCCTCCATGGCCTTATTTCCCTTCCTCCGGCTTTGGCCTGATACTCGGCGTAGGTCATAAATCAGGGCGGCGAAATGGCGACAATCTACTTCGACGAGTCGGGCAACACCGGGCGGCAGCTGGCCGACCTTGATCAGCCATTGTTCATCCTTGGCTCATGTGATTTCAGCGCGGAAGAGTGTGAGCAGCTCCTGCGCCCGCTGCGCTCCAGGCAGGCCCCTGAAATCCACTTCAAAAAGCTTCGTAAGTCTGGGCGAGGGCAAGATCGGATCATTGAGCTATTCCAGTCTGACTTGGTGACGCCTGAGCGCTTCAAGGCACAGGTATTTCACAAGCGATTCATGCTGTTGACCAAGGTGATCGATGACCTCCTGGAGCCGCTGCTTTACTCCCACTTCGACTTCAACCTCTATGAGAACGGCCAGAACATCGCTCTGAGCAACATGCTCTTCGCTTGCCTTCCCCTCGCAGTGGGGGATGCTTGCTTCGATCAATTCCTCTCCGTCTACTACGACATGTGCGGCGAGAAGAGCGAGGAAGCAATCACGGCGTTCTACGAGCATTTGGAAGTGATGAAAGAAGCTGCCGCACAGAGCACGCTGCCGATGGAGTGGGAGCTCGAAGTGCTGTCGATGACCTCGGTGATTGTCCGGGACGCCCTCGAAGATTTGCCCAAGAGTACCTTCAACCCTGCGATCCCGGCTTTCTTTTCGCTGTGTGTTGAGTGGGGAAGGCAGCACGCCCGGTTCGACGCAATATGCGATGACTCGGAGCCACTGGAGCGGCAGGCCGATTTTTTCACGGCAATCGCCGAGCTCGAAGAACAGGCTGAAGAGCAACAAGTGATTGGTTTCGGAAACGCCCAGATTGAGTTGCCCCTGAGGCTGAATACGTTGGCCTTCAGTGCCTCACACGATTCTGATGGTATCCAGCTTACCGACGTGCTTACGAGTGCGCTCTCGTACTACTACACCAAGCGGCAGAAGGGCGAAACCAATGATGAGTTCTTCATGAAGCTGGATGGCCTGGGCTGTCTGCATGAATTCGTTAGCGGCTGTGTTTGGCCCACGACAGATGTCACCGCAGAGGCGCTTGGGAGGGCCGGTGACGAGGGTGGCCACAACCCTGCGAATGCCTTCACTGATTTTATAATGGAGCGGAACAGGCAAGTTTAAGGCACCTAGCGCCCAATGCGGCTATTGCATCTTTCTCAGCGCTGGGGCGACCTCTCGCCCTGGCACGTGGTGCAGCGTGTTAATGGCTGACTTGGAAGGCCCCGAAGCGTTAAGCCTAAAGCCACGTATCGGCCCAGCCTAATTTTGTTGTGAAGCGATCTTTTGCCCATAGCCCTAAAGATCCAGAGCGTCATGGAAAAGTCTCCTGGCTCACTCGATAGTCTCCGAGATTTGTGATAGGTATAGCAAATCGCCACGTAACCTTTTAGCCAGTACTAAGTCAATACTGGGAGAGCCGATGAAGTACAGGGAAAGTAATCTAGATAAAAAATTACGAAAGTGGTTCGGCAAGGACAATACCAAAGCCCTTCTTCGAAGCATTCAAATAACAAAGGGTGGCATTCGCGGGCTAACATCATTCAAGGTAAATCTCGACTATCCGATCACCGCGTTTGCCGGAGTCAATGGATCCGGAAAGTCAACTATGTTGGCGCTGGCGGCCTGCGCTTATCACAATAGGACGGAGGGCTTTAAACTTCCGAAGCGCACTAGAAGCTATTACACATTTTCCGATTTTTTTGTGCAGCATTCAGAAGAAATTGCTCCTCCCGGAGTAGAAATTTGGTACGGCATCGCTCATAACAATTGGAAAAGCAGGCCTGAGGGACTTGGATGGCAAGTACGAAAAAAGAAGGCCGGCGGGAAGTGGAACGACTACGACACCAGGGTTAACCGGACTGTGGTTTTTTTGGGTATCGAACGTATTGTTCCTCATGCTGAACGCAGTCAGTCACGGTCTTACTCTCGGGCCTTCAAAGATTTGAGAGTTCATGGTTGGGAGGAAAAGGTAAAGGATGCGGTTGGTTATGTCCTTGGTAAGCGATACGATGATTACAGGCAATTAGAATACAGAAAGTACGGACTCCCAATTGTTAAGGTTGGCGATGTAGTCTACTCTGGCTTTAACATGGGTGCAGGTGAAAACGCGTTATTTGATATATTTTCCACGATTTATGCATCCGGCGAAGGCGCCTTATTAGTTCTCGATGAAATTGAACTTGGCCTCCATGCAAAGGCTCAAAGACTATTTATTGAGCGCCTGAAAGAAGTTTGCATGAGTACAGGAACTCAAGTTGTATGCACAACACATTCAAAGCAAATATTTCAATGCCTTCCTGACGATGCTAGGTTTTTTATTGAGACGAATGGAGGCAAGACGAAGATAACCCCTGGAGTTTCAGCGGAGTTTGCGTTCTCAAAAATGGGTGCAATTGGCGAAAAAGAACTCGAGTTATTTGTTGAAGACCCAGTCGCAAAAGTAATGATCGAAACCGTATTGGATGGAAACACCCGCAGCAGAGTCAATGTCACTCGCATAGGCTCCGCTGCGGCAGTGGCTCGCCAGTTGGCAGCCAACTATCTAAGAAATGAGCACGCGAACATATTGGCTGTATACGACGCTGATCAGAGAAAGCTCCAAGCTAAAAACATTGAACATGCCAAAAACATGGCGGAGCGAAAAGATGATGAGATCACCAATTGGTTACTTGCACGAACAAGCTACCTCCCAGGTGATACATGGCCTGAAGCTTGGCTTTTGCAAAAGTGCAGCGAAATACCTCTGGAGCTAGGCGTTGAACTAGGTGTTGACTCTGCGCGCGCATCTGCAATTGTCGAATATGCGTTGCAAGCAGGCAAGCATGAGGAATTCACCGAAGTTGGTGAGCAAGTAAACCTAGATCCAGAACGATGCCTCATACTGGTGTGCGGTATTGTATATAAAAATTTTCCTGACGAATTCGAAGAGTTGAAAAATACGATCTCACTTATGCTGCCTTGAAATACTGAGTCCAAGATCCACCAGGTTTGGCTCTGGCAAGAGGCGATTGGAGACAGGCAGTGAAATACAGTTGATTAGCACAATCCAAGCTACCATCAGTTTACCGCTAGCCTACTGGCAAAGCGAATGTAGCAAGCCTGTGGAATAAAAAACGCAGAACGTGCGCCTACACGGCGTTAGGGAGAAAAAGATGCCGAACGCTTGGTCGAAGTCCCCCGAGATTATCGGTGCCTGGATTGTTATGGTAATCGGTTTGTTTTTTATACCAATGTTCTTCCTCCCCGTGTTCCTCTTTGGATGGATAATGTGGGGTTGGGCCTCGCCGGCAGCGATATACTCTTTTATCTACGACAGTGGCCACATGACAATTGCGGGAGTGGGCCTGCTGCTGCTCTTAATATGGACAGAGGGCTTCAAGGCCTCCCTAGAAGAAGCACCGCTTCTGGCCAAGCTCAATGCAACTGGCTCTACTACAGGATGGTTCTCGCGCTATTACCTTCACAGGAACAGGAAACTCATTGAGGCCTATCGAGATATTGATGATTTCGAGCAATATCTGATGCAGCAGAATCCAGACCTTTATCGGCATCACACTCAAATGCTGTCGTTTTTTCCTGCCTGGCTAGAGCAGCATGTTAGCGGCCACTATCGTAGCGGGCATGTTCGTCATACCCGCAATGGCCCAGTGAGCGTGAGGTCACATTATGTCAGAGACCACACTAGATCAAAGCATCATTAACCCCATGATGATGAAAAAGGTCGACCCCTTCTGAG
Organism: Pseudomonas sp. WT-JTC; assembly: GCF_056711565.1. NCBI lineage: Bacteria > Pseudomonadati > Pseudomonadota > Gammaproteobacteria > Pseudomonadales > Pseudomonadaceae > Pseudomonas > Pseudomonas sp. WT-JTC. Next base: position 1,575,960 of record NZ_CM160042.1, on the reverse strand, counting down.
TCGGGGAACTTTGAATTATTGTTTCTTACTTTTTTTCTTCGCAGCTTTGGCAATAATTTTAACTGCTTCTGCTGCCGCCTTTTTTAAATCTGGAAGGTTTTCGATTGATTCCAGATATCCTGGGAAAGCTTTTCTATCAGAATGATAATCAGGAGCCCCTAAGAAAGGTTTTCTAGCGGCCTTGTAACGCTTTTGCATCCAAACATATTTTTCAAGAACGCTAGGATTGGGATGCTTCAATCCGCGCTTTATCAGTCTTGATAAATTCGCTAAGTAATCTGGATAGAAGTCGAATTCCCCAACTACTGTTCCGGCCACCGTGTTCGATGAAAAATAATCGAAATACCAAAGCCCATCATCTTTATCCCGTCTGAGGAATTTTTTTATTGCTTTCAGCACATCAGCAGAAGGCTTTTTCAAAGCATGATTGAACACATCTGGATCAAGGATCACGCGAGGCGATTGAGCGATCTTTGACTCCAGTTGATGGGCGCGGATCATGGCTGGGCCTACAACAACCTTGTCCGTGTGCAGAAGATCACCGTAGGTTAGGCCGCCACGAATCAGATAGCCCTGAGCAGCGACTCTCACCACTATCAAACTAAGTTTATTTACAATTTCAAATAACGTCTCCGGCCTTTCGAATTTATAGGAAATTACCAAGCAGTCTGAAAACTGGGTTGCATGAAAGTCAGCCGCTCTACCATAACTTGCTGTCTCTGCCGTATCGGCCAGCGCATCAATTAATTTATCCAGCGATTTAGAATCCGAAACAGTGGAATTAACAATTTCACTAAAGCCCAAAAAGTCAATAAACAGTGTTAGCCGCTTTTCATATTTAGTTGTTTTTGCCATTTTTCCTCCTTGTAACATTACGGAAAGATCCGTGTTCAAAACTTATGTCTACTAACGTTCGCGAGTACTACGTGATCGAAAGTTTACCAAGCCTCGCTTTGTGGTCACGTGAACTGGCCAAGCTGCCGTTCAATTGGACGCTTGGGGGCGATCACTACACGTGGCATCTGTAAAAGCAAGTTGCTCACTCGAAGGGCACGATCCACGCAACGCTAGCTTGGCCAGGCCGAAACCCTATGACCGTGCTCACGGGGCCGTTAGCTGAGGTACCAGGCGCGACAGATCCAGTCACGCCATCTTCAACCAGTAGCCCGTCAAAGAGGCCATTTCAGGCGCAGTAGCTACAATGACGGATCTGAACCCAGCGAGCGCCAGTCAATGCCTCAGTCACCTTACGAACTGCACAAAGACATTTTGCTCGACGATACCTACTCAACAGCGCGCAGACTCCAGGATTTCGTTCTCCATCAGTATGAGAGCGAACGGTATCCGTTTGATGCCAACCAGTGTATCGGTGGCTTTGACAACCGGCACCTTCAGATTTACTCCAGCCTAGAGGAGTGGTTTCGGAGCCATGGCCCGGATCCGGTTTTCAAAGAGATCGCTGAGATCATCAGTGTGAGGCGCCTTAAAGAGGCTCTGGAAAATCTCGAAGAGCTCGACCGTCTTCGAGCGATGAAACCTGAGACATACCCCGCCGAGATTGGCGAGTCGCCAGTAGATGCCCATAAGTCTGCTGTGGAAAGGTGCGAGTGGTTTCACCGGCGATATGTCGCCCAGGGAACTCTGGAAGAGTAAAAATCCTGGCCACCTCCGTCACGGTGCGGTGGAACGATTCGAGCCGGCCATTCCAGGAGGAAAGAGCTTCGAACTGCTGCATCTGTACTTCAATACATCAGCCACAATCAGGATGCCCTACGCGCGGCTGTGTAGGAGCTCGCAAAATGGGTGGGCGAGCGTGGTGCTGTAGATGTCGTCGAGAATGTCCAAGGTGCGCTCGAAGCCCTCGATGACAACATCGTCGCGATCCAAAGTGGGATCGCTGAGTTAGTCGCAGCAAGTATTCGCCCTGGGTGAATGCAGTTGCTTAAGCGCCTTAACCAATTACACACCCATTCACACCCATTCAACCTGATTGGCTGGATGACAACATCGATACATCTTTTTGATATGCACCATGACAGCCTGATAGTGGTTTCTGATCAATGAAACAGAATGGCTACTGAACGATGGCGGGATATTCCTCGGTACTGTCAGGCCAAGGCGTCAAAATCTTAAAGCCATCGTCAGTAACTGCCACCATATGCTCCCACTGAGCAGACAGGGATTGATCCCTGGTGACCACTGTCCAGCCGTCGGCCAGGGTTTTCACATGGCGTTTACCCATGTTCAGCATGGGCTCGATGGTGAAAATCATCCCAGCTTCCAGCTTCCGGCCTTGGCCTGGATAACCGTAATGAAGGATCTGCGGCTCGTCGTGGTAGATCTTGCCGATACCGTGACCGCAGTATTCGCGTACCACACTGAATCCGTTCTTTTCTGCGACCGTCTGAATGGCATGACCAATATCGCCCAGCGTAGCGCCGGGGCGCACGACTCGAATGCCAGCGCACATGGCTTCATAGGTTGTCTTGACCAGACGCCGAGCTTGCGCGCTGGGCTCGCCAACAAAATACATGCGACTGGTATCGCCATACCAGCCATCTTTGATCACAGCAATGTCGATATTCAGAATGTCGCCATCCTTCAGAGCTGTAGCCGAAGGGATGCCATGACAGACGACATGGTTGACCGATGTACACACGGTTTTAGGGAAGCCGTGATAGCCGACATTGCCCGGAATGGCCTTTTGCACGTTGATGATGTAATCGTGACAAAGCCGATCCAGTTCGTCGGTGGTGACCCCCGCTTTCACATGGGGAGTAATCATCGCCAGCACCTCGGCAGCCAGAGTACCGGCAATAAGTGACTGGGCAATTTCTGACTGGGTATTAATAGGGACATTCGCTTTCATTATTCGGCCCTGGATGTGGCATGAGCCTGAGCGCTTTGCGGACTGTCCGCGAGTACACAGAGCTGTTTCAAATCGAGGCCTCCAGTCAATTCCGCACGAATCATCATCCGGCAGATGTCGCTGTGATCCAGGTTAGGATGCAGCTCCGCAAGCATCCCGATTCGCATCCAGTGCTCGGCCTGAGCATTGATCGAACGATTTAGCGCAGCGCTGGCGACACGCAGATGCTCATGCATGTCTTCTGAAATTTTTACGATGCCCATCGTCCTGCCTAATATGAAATGCATATGAATCGTATACTAGCCAATTCTGATGCGGTATCGCAATCCAGCATGAGAAACAGGTCGAAAGCGGCCAGTAAATATCAGCAACCAAAGCCAGAAGCAGACCTTCGGATGTCTACGAAAGTAGGGCCGATTTAGAAGGAGCCAGCGCCGTAACTGAAAGCGTTTATCTATGTGTTTCCCTGCGGCTCACTGACTGGCGACAACGGCAATGACGCAATTATCTCAGCGTGGCAAACCTCGAGTATTTCATCAGCCAGAGAAGAATCATCTGGGCAGGCGCGCGACAACATGACGGCACCGATTGCATGCGCCAGCATGTCGATCATTTTTGCCCGCACCCTATCCGGCGGCGCGTCTTGGCTCGCTTTGTACTTTTCTTCAAGCGCTGCCAGAGTGCTTTCTACACCGCTGGCAAAGGTGGCTTTCAACTCATCTGATTGACGCGCAGCGTCTCCACAAAGGGCCGCCATGGTGCAACCGATGCCCCTACCGTCTCGGTGATCCCTCGACACATACAGATCGATGAACTCAGTAACTTCGAGACCTTCGGAACTGGTCAGCGAATGCGAAAGACTGTTCGCTGCCGCTTCAGCCATCAAATCAGCCTTGGAGCCGAAGTGCTTGTAGAAACCGCCTTGCGTAAATCCGGCTGCTGCCATGAGTTCAGCCACCCCCACGCCATCGTAGCCACGCTCGCGAAACAGCTCTGAAGCCGTCTCAACGATGTGAGCTCTATTGGCGAGTGATTGCGCCTTGGTGATCTTCATTTCCTGCGCCTCTGCATCTCAAAGCAATGCCCTCATCATACTCTGATGTCGATCATAATCAAAAGCATTGACAGTTTTGAGTATGATCGACATCATAAATTCGTCAACGCGAATCTTCCCTGGCACGGCGCATGTCGCCTTCATTAATTAACGAGTATGGAAACGATATGAACGATAAGACGTTATTTGAGCCGTACACGCTCGGCTCGCTGACACTTTCCAACAGAATCGTGATGGCTCCGCTGACGCGTAACCGTGCGGGAGAAGGCTTCGTCCCGAGTGAGTTCGCTGCAACCTATTACAGCCAGAGAGCCTCTACAGGCCTGTTGATCTCCGAAGCCTCGCAGATCTCGCAGCAGGGACAGGGCTACCAGGATACGCCCGGTATCTACACGCAGGCGCAGATTGATGGCTGGCGCAAGGTCACCGATGCCGTCCACGCAAATGGCGGACGAATTTTCCTGCAACTGTGGCATGTCGGACGCGTATCGCACGTTGACCTGCAGGACAACGGTGCCTCTCCGGTAGCACCCTCCGCTCTCCGTCCCGCGACCAAGGTGTTCGTCAACAATAGCTTCGTGGACGTTTCAGAGCCGCGTGCGCTTGATATCAGCGAGCTTCCCGGGATCGTCAATGATTTTCGCCAAGCGGCGGCCAATGCCATCGCGGCGGGATTCGATGGCGTAGAGATCCACGGTGCAAACGGCTATTTGCTGGATCAGTTCGTCAAGGACGGTGCCAACATCCGCACCGATGCCTACGGTGGCTCGATTGAAAATCGCGCTCGCCTACTGCTGGAAGTGACGGCGGCGGTAGTAGCCGAGGTCGGAGCAGAACGCACAGGCATCCGTATATCGCCAGTTTCGCCAGCCAATGGTGTCTCCAGCAGCGAACCGCAGGCCCAGTTTGACTACATTGTCGACCAACTCGATGCCTTGGGCATTGTGTACCTCCATGTGGTCGAAGGCGCGACTGGCGGGCCGCGCGATATTGCACCCTTTGACTTTGGTTCTTTGCGCCAACGCTTCAAAAATACTTACATCGCGAACAATGGCTACGACGTGAATTTGGCCACTTCTCAACTCAACGATGACAAGGCTGACTTGATCGCCTTTGGACGTCCCTTCATAGGTAACCCGGACTTGGTGGAGCGCCTTAAAACCGCTGCCTCTTTGTCGGCATTCGATCCTGCGACCCTGTATGGCGGCGGTGCAGAAGGCTACATCGACTACCCAACCCTTGCTGAATCCAGTACCCGTCACGGCTGAAAATCACGTCTGCGCACGTCCTCCGGACACCACGCATGACTCGCCTATCGATATCCGAAACTGAGGATCAATTCATGAGCATCCCTACCACCGTTCTCATTACCGGCGCTTCCACTGGCATCGGCGCTACCTACGCCGAGCGCTTTGCACAACGCGGACACGACCTCGTACTGGTTGCCCGCGACAAAGGGCGGCTGGATGCTCTTGCAGCACGGCTGCGTGAGCAACACAACGTCACCATTGATGTTCTCCAGGCTGACCTGACCCAAATCAGCGATCTGACGACGGTCGAGGCTCGCCTACGCGACGACGCCAGTATTGGCATCCTGGTGAACAATGCAGGCGCCGCGCAATCCGGCAACTTTATCGAACAATCCACCGACAGCGTTGCTCAGTTGGTTACGCTCAACACTACCGCACTGGTACGACTTGCCAGCGCCATCGCCCCACGCCTGGCACAAGCAGGGGACGGCGCGATTATCAACATAGGCTCGGTTGTTGGCCTGGCACCTGAGTTCGGGATGACGGTCTACGGCGCGACCAAGGCGTTTGTACTGTTTCTTTCTCAAGGTCTGAGCCTGGAACTTTCGCCCAAAGGCGTATACGTGCAAGCCGTGCTGCCGGCAGCCACTCGCACCGAAATCTGGGAACGTGCGGGCATCGACATCAACACCTTGAGCGAAATTATGGATGTGGGCGATCTGGTCAATGCTGCGCTGGTCGGTTTTGATCGTCGCGAGCCGGTGACCATTCCACCGCTACAAGACGCCGCTCGTTGGGATGCTCTGCAGGCAGCCCGCCAAGGTTTGCTTTCTGAGATTCGCCAATCTGTAGTCGCCGAGCGCTATCAAGCCAAGGCGTGATTATCAGGCTGCAGGCGCTGATACGCATTCCTTGATGTGCAGGCGCTTGCTGCAGATTTTCTTACATTCACTCATCCACCCCTCATCAGGGCACGGTGTGCACATGATCGTTGAAGCCACAAATCGTGACCTTGGATTGCCAGCGCAGTTTGTCTCCGTCGCGAACCAGCAGGTGACTGTCGAAGGAACAGCATTTGCCTACCGGGACTTGGGGCCGAGAGACGGGTTACCGCTCGTGTTGTTGAATCATTGGGGCGCAGTCCTGGATAACTTTGACCCACGCATCCTCGACGGACTGGCCCGCACTCGGCGAATCATTGCCACTGACTATCGGGGAATCGGCGCATCTGGTGGATCCGCACCTTTGACCGTCAGTGAGATGGCGGACGATGCCATCGCCGTGATCCGCGCTCTGGGATTCAAAAAAGTCGACCTGCTGGGTTTTTCACTGGGTGGGTTCGTCGCACAGGACATTGCGCTGAGAGCCCCTGAGATAGTGCGCAAACTTATTCTGACTGGTACCGGGCCGGCGGACGGCCAAGGTATCGACAAGGTGTGGTCTGTGTCGTGGCCGTTGATGCTTAAGGGGCTTGTGACAATGCGCGATCCGAAGTTTTACCTTTTCTTCACCGGTACAGCCGATGGGCAAAAAGCTGCAAGGGATTTTTTAGATCGACTGAAGGAACGTAAGAAAGGCCGGGACAAGAATCCAACGCCTACCGCCTTCATGCGGCAGCTAAAGGCGATTCAAGCTTGGGGCCGGCAACAGCCTCAGGATCTCAGCCGGATTCAGATACCCACACTGATTGTAAACGGTGATAACGACATCATGGTTCCCACTGTTAACTCTGCCGAGTTGGCGAACCGAATACCAAATTCACAACTGATCATTTACCCCGACGCGGGTCATGGCGGGATCTTCCAATATCACTCTGATTTCGTGACGAGAGCGACGGTTTTTTTGAATGCCTGAACGCCCTCGGCTCGCCTTACAGCAGCACGCTGGGTTGTGCCTGCTGCCGTCCCATTGAACCATGAGAACCGAATCATGAAAGCCTTCCTGATCGACCGTTACGGCAAGAATCATGGACGTATTGGCGAGGTACCGGAACCGGAACCGGGAATCAACGACGTCCTTGTTAAGGTGCATGCCAGCAGCGTCAACCTACTGGACTCGAAGATCAGCAAAGGTGAATTCAAACTGATCCTGCCGTACACATTCCCGCTGATTATGGGTAACGACTTAGCCGGCGTCGTCGTTCGCGTGGGGTCAGGGGTGCGCAACTTCAAGCCCGGAGATGAGGTCTATGCCCGCCCTCCCCAGGCGCGCATCGGAGGCTTTGCCGAGCTGATCGCGATTGAGGAAAGTGCCCTCGCACTGAAACCCAAAAATACCCCCATGGAAGAAGCTGCTTCTCTTCCCTTGGTTGCGTTGACCGCCTGGCAGGTGCTGGTTGAAACAGCCCGGTTGAAAAAGGGGCAAAAAGTTTTTATCCACGCGGGTTCCGGTGGCGTCGGCACAATTGCCATCCAGCTTGCAAAACATCTGGGCGCTTTCGTCGCGACGACGACCAGCACCAGTAACGTGGATTGGGTTAAGGCGTTGGGGGCAGACGTCGTCATCGACTACAAGCAGCAAAACTTCGAAAACGTCTTGCGCGACTACGATGTTGTATTGAACAGCCTCGGCCCTGTCGAGCTGGAAAAATCACTCAGCATTCTCAAGCCTGGAGGCCAGCTCATCTCTATCTCAGGGCCACCGACGGCAGAGTTCGCACAAGAGCAAAAACTGTCCTGGGGATTGGATTGGGTTATGCGTCTGTTGAGCAGCGGCATACGCAGAAAAGCCCGCAAAAAGGACGTCAGATATTCGTTCGTTTTCATGCGCGCGAGCGGTGCTCAATTGGAAAAAATCACTGCGCTTGTCGAGTCCGGAGTTATCAAGCCTGTGATCGACCGAACCTTCCCTTTTGAATCAGTGGCTGAGGCCTTGAGGTATGTCGAACGGGGCAGAGCCAAAGGCAAGGTAATCATCAAGCACATATGAGTACAACTGACACTCGATAGTCGGAACTCGGAACTCGGGACGAGGGTTCATATCGTTTGCAGTCATACGTATGCGAACAGGTTAGGAAAATAGGGTAATGACTGTCGAGAATCTGAGAACATGCAAATCCGTGCGGTCTCCCAAATCAGATCAAGTTCAAGGACAATTGGAGGGCGCCGAGTTACTGATCAGTAACTCGGCCATCGTGCCGGATGAGACACGTGGCTCAGCCCCACATGAAGGTCACTCATCAGACGAATCTTGGATTGACTGGACTCCACCTCCAGAAAAAATCGGGTTGCAGTCCAAACCCGCACCGTCATCACCTCCAACGATAGTCTGGCGCAAATTGATGTTGGAGCAATAGTAACCGAACTTGCATTTTGCTAAAGCCGAAAGCGACTCACGGACGCCGTCAACTCAGAGCCTAATTCCGCCAAATTTCGAATCGATTTAGTGTTTCGCTCTGCCGTTGTCGCAGATGCATCTGCCAATGACCTGACGTGTTTAATACTTCGGTTTATCTCGCCTACAGCTGCGCCTTGCTGTTCCGCAGCCGCAGCAATTTGCTGATTCATCGCCTGAATCTCGGCAATAGACTGGCCGAACTCTAACAAGAGAGTCCTGACGTCCTTCGCCTTGGTCACGATTTCACGAGTACGGTCGTTCCCGCGCAATACCAGTGAGGAGGCCGCTGAGCTACCTTGCTGGAGTGCGTCTACTAGGCTTTCTATTTCTGTGGTCGATTGCTGAGTTCGCATTGCCAAAGCCCTGACTTCATCTGCGACCACTGCGAAACCACGGCCTTGCTCCCCAGCTCGCGCGGCTTCAATTGCCGCATTTAGCGCCAGTAGGTTGGTTTGCGTTGCGATAGAGTTGATGACGTCTACGATCTGACCGATCTTAGCTCCGTCCAGACGAAGCCTTTCCATTGCTAAACCAAGCTCATCCATTTCCTCCCCGAGATGTTCTATCTGGGCTACCGTATCGCGAACAACAACTTCCCCGTTTCTCGCCCTCGCGTCCGAGCTTGCGGCTGAAACTGCAGCGACCTCTGTATTGCGCGCGATCTCTTGTACGGTGAACACCAACTGATTAATCGCTACCGCAACCTGCTCAACCTGTGCGCGTTGTTGATCTATATTGATCTGAGCTTCGCTACCATCCTCGAGCAGTTCTCTGGAGGCGCTGCTGAGGTGTGCTGCGCTTTCGCCTATGCGACCAACCAAATCTCGAAGGCCCGAGCACATGGAATGAGTAGCGCGCTGTAGCTGGCCGATTTCGTCGCGGCGGCCTGAGGGGGCAATCTCCCTTAAATCCCCTTCTGCAATGCTTTGAGCAACGGAGGCCGTAATTTTGATTGGAGGAACAAGCTGGCGTGATATGACGATAACGGCGAAGGCGCTTCCTATCATAGCCAAGACGGAGGCAGATATTAAAAACCAGTAGATAACATAAATCGTTCTCTGCTGTTCCGCGTAGATCTGCGTCGCTGCTCCAGTGAGCGTTAATCCAGCACTTTTTATGGTGCTCGCTAAGGCCTCGCCAGCGGTCAGATCACTACCTGGACTCGGCGAAGAGTCAGACTTCATGGTATCGAGAGTCTTTTGGACATCAACGAGCTCAGATTCAATTTTTATTAGCGCTTTCTCGGTCGATGAGTCCACATATGTGTATCCGGTTGGATAGGAATACTGCTCACGAGGCAATACCCCCGTCGTATTGGCACCTACCTCGGGAAACTGTTGGTAAAATCTGACGTTCAGAGATAGGAGCTTCCTCTCAAGCCCTGCCACCTGCCAGTTCTCGTGAATCAATGAAGACAACTTATAGGTTCCTACAAAACCCGAAATCGTCACTCCAAGACCAATGATTATGGCAATAGAGAAGCCCAGCGCCAGCTTATACTGAACATTAATGTTTTCCATATGCCTACGCAGATTGAGCACGGCAAGATCCTCTATGGGCGGCAGTAAAAAAACGACATAGAACATTCAAAATTTTAATTATCAATAGTCGCTATATATAATTAACGACTCACGCCCTTTGAGAAAGACTCTAACTACCTGCACTCATTGATTGATTCCAATGATGAGCCAACTTCATAAAGCGGCCCCAAATGCCCTAATGACGATGCAGACCTTACAAAAACATCTGTACCGACTGTGTGGATATAGCTGAGCGGCCCTCCACGAAATCGTGGGAATCCCAGCCCCATTACGGCTGCAAGATCTCCATCTTCGGCACTGAAAATCGTATTGTCAGCAAGGCAACGAGCAGCTTCTAAACACATCGGGATCATCAGCCGATCTACAATCTCTTGATCGGAGATTTCATGTTCTGCAATCGTCCCATTGGCGTAGACTTCAGCTTTGAGTGAGGGGAGTTTTTGATTGCCACCAACGAGACCATCAATATAGTTATAAAATCCTAAGCCACTTTTTTTGCCAAAGAGGCCCGCGCTCAATAACTTTTCTGCAATTACTGGAACTTGGTGACTCATCCGCTCTGGGAAGGCATCCTGCAAGACTTTGTCTGCGTGCACCAAAATATCCAATCCGATAACATCAGCTAACGCTGCCGGCCCCATAGGCCAGCCGAAACGTTCCATAACGCAATCTATCCGATTAAATCCAACACCAGCATTTAGTAAAAGATTGAAGGCATTAAAGTAAGGAAATAAAATTCGATTTACATAAAATCCTGCTCCATCATTTACTACAATTGGCGACTTTCCAATATTGATAGCAAATGCCACTGCTCGCGAGATTGTGTCCTCAGACGTCTTCTCACCCCGCACAACCTCGACCAGTGACATCGCCGGGACGGGATTGAAGAAATGGATGCCACAGAAATTTTCAGGCCGAGAAAGACCTTCGGCCAATGTGTTGATGGAAATTGTAGAGGTGTTAGATGAAAGTAAGGCACTATCTGGAATTTTTTCCTCTAGCGCAGCCAATACAGTACTTTTTATGTCGACATTCTCCGCCACAGCTTCGATTACAACTTGGCACTGCGAAATTTCGACATCGTCCAACGTCGAGGTGATTTTAGCCAAAGCAGTCTCAGCTTCGAACGCCGTCAATTTACCACGCTTAGTTTGCTTAGAGAGATACGTCTTAATGGTGTCTATGCCTAGATCCAAAGCCGGTTGCGTAATGTCCTTCAACACGACCTTAAGACCGTTTGTCGCCATTTGGTAAGCGATACCTCCGCCCATAACTCCTGCCCCCACTACAGCCCCCACTTTTACTTTGGGTAATGCAGTGGCGCAACGCGCAGATCGCTTCTTCATCGCCTGTTCTGCGATGAACAAACTCACAAGGTTTCGAGCCTCAGGGAGTTTCGAAAGCTTTGCAAACAGTTTTCGCTCAGCTCGTAGAGCTTCATCGAAGGGTTCGGAGGCGTTTGATAGGACTAAGCGATAAATTTCCACTGGTGCCTGGAAGGACTGATCGTGAATCTCAGGGTGTCCGTCGGTGTTTTTGAATGAATAGGATTGGATGGGAGCTCGTTTCAACTCTCTTCTACCCTCCCAAAGGGAACGTGACCGAGCTCTGGACTTCAGAAGGGCCATGGACTCACTCAGAAGATCTTCACTCTTAACCGCCAAGTCAGCCAAACAAATGGAAACTGCAGCGTCAGAGTCAATGGTCTTACCTCCGGCTACATAGTTCAGAGCGGCGTCCAGGCCAATTAAGCGGGAAAGACGAACCGAACCTCCCCATCCAGGACAGAGGCCAAGCGTCACTTCCGGCAACCCCAGGCGCGAACCATTTGTGATAACCCTGTAATCTGCACTGAGCGCAAACTCCAACCCACCACCCAGCGCAAACCGCTCTATAGCAACGACAGAAGGGAAAGGTAACGTCTCTATCCTGTTGCATAGCAACTGACAATGAGCAGCCCACTGCTCAACGCTTTTCTCGCTCCCGGAAAAGATGGATGGAAAACTTTTGATATCTGCGCCCGCAATGAAACTATTTTTTCCACTGGTAATGACCAGCCCTCTAATATCGCGGGTTTGTTCGAGGACATCCAACGCCTCGGCCCATTCGCGTATGGCTTGCTGGTTTAGGATATTAACTGGGCCAGACGTATCCAAGCGCCACTCAATAAATCCTTCAGGCAGCCGAAAGAGGCTCATGGTAATTCCAGAGTACATTCAATATCCCTCAAACTTTTAGCAAAAAATACCGACTTAAAGACGCTTTAGACTTGGAATCAGAACTTCCAGCCGTACCCGACAGTTACGAAACCCATATTTGTATGTATCTTAGTGCCCTCACTCGGGCCGGTTCCCGTTGAGCTTGTACTTAGATCGTATTCATATCCAAGGGTTAACTCGCCGTTATTTTTGAAGCTGCGAGTCACTCCAATCGTTGCGGCCTTAGGATTAATACCAACCAACAAGGTGTTTTGCAGGGTATAATCTGATGGAAACTGTTTGCGAGTAGTGCTGTAACCAGCTCGAACAGTCCACTCAGGTGAAATCTCATAGGCAGCACCAAGCCTGATAATATCCTGCGAGCGCCACCCGAACAGTTCATGATAAGCATCGCTGTTCTGCCAGGATATATGCTGCCAGTCTAGCGCTACAGTTAAAGCATCAGTTGGTTTTACCGCCAGGCCAACAGCATATTGTTCTGGTATATCAATAGAGCCACTCACCGTGGAAAGGAGGTCATCTTCATAGCCGTCGTAGCTACTCATTTTGATCTTGCTTGCGTACATGGCACCTACCGAAAGCCAAGGTTTGGCTTTCCAAAGAGCACCTGCTCTCCACCCTGCGCCATAGGAATACTCAGCCCCGTGTGCAGGATTACTTGCACTCCCATCAGGCAAAGGAATTCCCTGGATTTCAAGTCGCTGTGCCGCCAATGCAAGCGAAAAGCCTAAGGAAAACTGGTCAGTTACCTTATATGCAATAGTCGGAAGCCCTATCGCTTGGATAAATGCACCTTTCGCCCGATCCACGTTTGGATTTGGAATAAGCGCGTCGTCATAACGGAAGAGCACACCGCTGGCCGCAGTAGAAAACCCCAATGAAAGCTTGTCATTGATCTGATAGTTAACCCCGAACTCTGGGATCGGCGCATAGCGCTTGCCGCTATGTTTGTTCTCACTGTTCAGAAACTCGGTATCCGTGTCGACGTACAGAATTTGGAAGTCACCATCAATGCGACTTCCCACTTCGGCCATGCCTGCCGGGTTGTTAGCCGCTGCGATAGCGTCTTGGGGAAATGCTACGCTAGCGCCCGCCATACCCGCCGCCTTGGCTCCGTAGCCGGTAAGCTGAGTTCCGTTAGCTCCGAAGCAAATACTTGGGATTTGAGACAAGAGGACAACACTTGCAAGGAAGAGGACTTTGTTCACGACTTATTCTCTTTATTTTTATTGATAGAAGCGTGTAGATCGAGGTCGCAATTCTGTCCGGTCTAGCCTTTTCCAAGTATCGGGCAAAGGCCACAGGGAAGCTCCACTCGATCAGATGTGCTACCAAGGTAGCGCCGATCCAAGGCCAGACTGCCAGAGACCTGAAATCGATGCGCGCACCTAAGTGACCTAGGAATAGGATTTCAGGGACGTGTCCAGCACGTCATCGCCAAACGTTGTCCGCCCTGTTTTCCTGGGATAGAGTGAAATAATGCGCCACGCCGTTAACGGAGCGCTGAAGCGTCCAGCTCTCCAAGGTTTTGGCTCGGGCATCGTGAAACGCGGACTAGAATTCATAATAAAAACAAGAGGCACCCGAGATGCTGAATCCAACATTTTCTGCGGAAGGTCTCGCAGAATACTCACCTAGGGAGGCCCCATTATGGTGATCACTCCCAGTGAAGCTCGAGACAAAAGGTGGTCTACGGCTGACGCCCAAAGCCTGGCACCACTGAGTGCTTTCAAAGCGGTAGTGTCTGCAGAAATCGCTGAAATGTCAGTGGAAAGCGAGTTGCAGGACACATTTCGAGCGTCTTGGACTCGCTATGGCTTAGGGCCCATAGATCTCAATTTTTTGGAATGCGACTCCCAGAAAACCTCTCGCTCCATTGAAATGGCCAAGCGGGATCAAAGACCCTTTTTCGAACTGCTTTATGCAAGAAAAGGTCGCATACAGGTCTCTCATTGTGGCGAAATCTCTGAGGTGCCCGCCGGTGCATTCGTCCTTCTATCGGATCAAAAGCCATACTCTCTAGAATTTCCCGACGGTAGCATTTGCCTCACCGCCCACATGCCAGAGGACTGGTTGAGGAAATGGGTTCCAGACCCCAATCCTCTAGTCGGAAAGCCACTCGGCGTGGGTGGCGCATGGTCGCTTCCGCTCCAAGGATTACTGACAGCGTTTGCCGATGCCGGCTTGGAAACAGCTCCACTGCCTCGATTCGTACTTGCCGACCAGTTCGGCGCCATGTGCGCTTTGGTCGCAAACGTCAAAATGCCTGACAAACATAATTCCGAGCTCGCTACCCGGATTAAAAGATTCATCCTGGAATACTATCCAAACCCAAACCTCACCCCTGCTACTATCGCGGGACATCTCGGCATCAGCACGCGCCACCTCCACCGAGTGTTGGCGGCTTTCAATGAAAGCTACAGCGGCTTGCTGCTTGAGACACGATTGAACAAAGCTGCCCAATTGCTAGCGACCCCCTCACAGGCCATCGTGTCCATCAGCGATATTGCCTGGTCGGTCGGTTTCGTCGATCAAAGTCATTTCGCTCGGCTGTTCAAATCAGCTTTTAACACCACCCCCTCTCAATACCGCTCTACTCTTCGTCAACCGTAAGAGGGCGACCTCGCGCCCCGTCTCTCTACCCCTTCGGTATAAGCGGATGGCAAACAGCTCGTCGACCTTTGTGATGGAACTATCTTCCCGGCTTGGGCCAACAGCTTCTCTCGCACCGTTGGATTGGATCATTCGGAGGAAGCAATTGACCGCCACTGACCTATCGAGTGATATCAGTTAGCACGGCATATCACTGGCCTGCTTCATCGGCATGCGGTGCAGGACGCGCTTTAGAAGAACGCACTGATCGTTCCCACTCATGCGCAAAGGATGGATCGAAATTCATCATCACTGTGGGCCGCTTCCCCGTACTTAGCGATCCGCCAGCCCAAGAGCTGACGTGGTATCTCAGCCGCTGCAATTCGCTACCTGCCCCTGCCTTATACCTCCCCTAAATCGAGATCCCCATCCTTCTACCAAGAGAGCTGGATGCTCGACACCCTCGTCTCTGGGCTCCTAATCGGATGTCCTTTACAGGCGCGCAACTCCCGTTGCTATGAGTCAATCTGAGCCCATAACGACGCATGCCCCTTGGGCAATGTCACTACAAGAATGAGCAGAGAGCTGAGGCTCATACTGCGCTAGCCGCTTCAGAGGCCAACATGATCTCTCCTGAGATGCATCTCTCTTTGCTACACCTAAATCAAACCTACTGGGCATGCGCGGATGGAAGCGCAGACAAAGCTGTTCAGCTTTTGTTTACCCCTAATGGAACCCTCCAACTGGGCGCGCTTGAGTTGGTAGGGCGAGATCAAATCGAGAAATTCTTCACGGAGCGCGCTCGCCAAAGCCAATCATCTGGCCGAATCACTCGGCACTTTTCTAGCGGTTTCGCCCCAGAGGTAACGAGTAGTGAGCGCGTACTCGTGAGATCCGTCGTGATCGTTTTTGCAGGTTCCGGATCCTTGCCGTTGCCCTCAGACACACCTTCGACCATTGCCGATGTGGAAGACGTGTTGGTGCTGTCTGCAACTGGAGAATGGCTGTTTGAAAGCCGACTAATCAAGCCAATTTTCGTCGGCGCATCAGCGGCCAAATTTGCTCAGCGAACTTAATATTTCCAGGAAGTCCTCACATGTCCAATAACAACAACACATCTGTAAACAACACCTCTGCAGGCTTTCTCGCGTGCGTACCTCATGTCCCGCTTACGAAAATCCAGGAGTCTCTTGGGGTAGAAGCAAACGCTGAGTTTTGGCAGTGCTATGAGAAACGCGTTGAGGAATTTAAAGCATTCGATCCAGAACTGGTGATCATCTTCGGCGGAAACCACATGGATGGTATCCACCTGAAGCTTATGCCCCAGTTTGTAGTAATTCATGCTGCCGAGGCTTTGGACGACTGTGGCGGATGGCCCGGGCCGCTAGACGTCCCTATGGATGTGGCGACGGCACTGACAAATCACCTGAATGATCATGAGTTTGACATTACGACTTCATACGCCATGGAAGTCGATCATGGGTTTTCGAATCCCTTGCACTATTTCATGGGTGAACTTAACTCCCGCCCAGTTCTTCCCATCAATATCAACACCATTGCAGACCCTCGACCTACTCTTAGGCGCTGCCGTCTGCTGGGCGAAGAAATTGGCCGCTTTGCTCGTTCGTTGAACAAGCGTATCGCATTTCTCGGTACTGGCGGTCTTTCTCACCAGACTGACTTTGTGTTTCCGCAGTACCACACGGCTCCAAACCTAGATGTCAGGAACTACCTTGTCCATGGCGGAGAGAAAGGGCCAATTACTCGCGAAAAATGGCGAAATGATGTTGTAGTTGGAATGGACAAGTTGAGCCAAGACTTAGTCGAAGGAACTTTTAAAGCTCCTTGGATTAACGAGGAGTGGGACAAAAAGTTCCTGTCTACTCTGGCCAGCGGCAACTTGGCGGATTTTGATAACTGGACGGACACCGAAGTCTTGGATGCCGCTGGATATGGCGGGTCGGAAGTACGACTTTGGATCGCTGCGGCTGCCGCTGCTCAAGCCTGTGATGAGCGGACAGATTTCCAGGTTGATTTCTATTCAGGCGAGACAACCTTTGCGGTCGGGGCAGGAATTGTTCATAGCGATCCCTCGTCAAGCCGAGCATGAATCCATCATTCAGCACTCCGCTTGACCGCCTGAACAAATCATAACCTCGACTTAGCTTCTGCTGAGTTTGATTAGGGTATTCTCATGAACAAGAAAGTCATTATCACGTGTGCAGTGACAGGTTCTATTCACACGCCATCAATGTCGCCGTACCTTCCTGTAACCCCGTCTGAAATTGCCACAGCCGCTATAGAGGCAGCTGAAGCCGGCGCTGCTATTGTACATTTGCACGCGCGTGATCCCTCAGATGGCAGGCCGTCTCAAGATGTAAATCTGTTTCGTAAGTTTGTATCTCAGATCAAAGAAAGTTCTGACGCAATCATAAATATAACCACCGGCGGCTCGCCCACGATGTCAGTGGAAGAGCGACTACAACCAGCTTTACAGTTAAAACCAGAAATTGCCTCTCTCAACATGGGCTCCATGAATTTCGGCCTTTATGAAATGCTTGGCCGATTCAAAGAATTCAAGCATGACTGGGAGAAGCCCTATCTCGAAGGTAGTGATGACCGAGTTTTCAAAAACACGTTCAAAGACATTGCGTACATTCTCGAATCTTGCAGCGAGAATCAAACACGGTTCGAGATTGAATGCTATGACATTGGTCATTTATACACCGCTGCGCATTTTCTTGAGCGCGGACTTCTGAAACCACCATTGTTCATTCAGTCGGTATTCGGACTACGGGGCGGCATCGGTGGTCACGCAGAAGATATCCTGCAAATGCGCCGCACTGCGGATCGTCTGTTTGGAAAAGACTATGTGTGGTCTGTTCTAGGAGCAGGCAGAGGACAAATGCCTATTGCTGCCATTTCGGCGTCTATTGGCGGAAACGTGCGGGTTGGACTAGAGGACTCTCTTTGGGAATCCCCTGGTCAACTTGCAACATCTAGCGCGGCCCAAGTAAAGCGTGTCCGTACTATTATCGAAGCTCTATCGCTTGAAGTTGCAACGCCAGAAGAAGCGCGACAAATGCTTCAATTGAAGGGGCGAAATTCAGTCGCGTTTTAATTTATACACCCTATTAAAATAAGATTAACCGGAGTTATTATCATGGCTAAAGCTTCTGATTTTCGCGCCTTCACTTCTTATGTGCCTCATTATGCATCTACTACTACCGGAAACACCCCTGAATACACCGGGTGGATGGATGAGCAGATGTCTTGGAAAACCACTTGTTACATGGGTGATTGGTCATTTGTTCCGCAAATCCGGATCAAGGGCCCCGATGCCCTGAAGCTTTTCACTGAACTCTCCACCAATAGCTTTGACAACATGCCCCTTGATCGTGCCAAACATTGCATTCAATGCAATGAGGAGGGGAAAGTTATTTCCGAAGGGGTCTTGTTTCGGCACGCAGAGGACGACTTTGAATATCAATGCGGCACGCCGCAGTGGGTTTACTACCACCTGAAATCGAAAGGCTATGACGCGGAAGCCAGTTTCCCGGTTAGCTATAAAATGCAAATTTCCGGGCCTAACGCGCTGGCACTTTGCGAAAAGCTCGCAGGTGAAAGCCTGAGAGACGTCAAGTTCATGTATACAAAAAAAGGTAAGGTTAAAAACCTAGATGTTACCTTTCTGCGCCAGGGTATGGCTGGTGAAATTGGTTTTGAATTGCAGGGCCCAATCACGGAGCGAGACGAGCTGGTTGCGGCAGTCATGGAAATTGCCCCGGAATTCGGCATGCGCCGCTTGGGCGCAAGGAACTTGATGATCAACCACCTTGAAGCTTGCTACCCCACCGGGAGCATGCATTTCTACAACGCGCTTTCCGACAAAAGCCAACAAGCTTATTTAGATTTCATGGCGGACGATAAGAATCTGCCCGACGCCTGGCGAGGCACTCCTTTTGAGACGGTTTTGCGATTCAACTTTTCAGGTGCATTTACCGGAAGTTGGGACGGCGATGATCTCACTGGCTTATACCGCAGTCCGGTTGAAATGGGCTGGGGCAAGAATATCTCCTTTGATCATGAATTCATCGGACGGAAAGCGCTTGAGATTGAATTGGAGACTCCCCGTCGCAAAGTCGTGACTCTTGAGTTCAACAGCGACGATGTCAAGGCTGTCCACGCGTCACTGTTCAGCGATGGTGAAGTCTATCGTCAGTTTGAATACCCGGATATTCCGCATCAGATGGCTTGGACTGATCTGATTCTCAAAGATGGCAAAACCGTGGGCCACGCCACCCACCCTGGTTACAGCCTCTACTTCCGCAAAGTTCTAGCACTTAGCTTCATAGATGTCGCTTATGCTGAACCAGGCACTGAAGTAGAAGTTCTGTGGGGAGATCCAGGTACGCCACAAATCAAACTTCGCGCCACTGTTGCTCGCGCTCCGTACAAGCAGGACACGCGCCGAGCCGACCTGACCAAGCTGTGATTCAAGTGTTATTGAAGTATTTCACTTAGCGTTATGTATTAATGATCATGTGTGCGGAGAATTATCATGGCTGCGCCAGATAAGCCAAAAAATGAAAAGACGTATATTTTGAATGCTACCTGCAGAGCGACTAAGGGCATTGTCGCCGCAGTTACTTCATTTCTTGCCGAGAATGATTGCTACATCTGCTCCCTTGAACAGTTCGATGATGAATCCACAGAACGATTTTTCATGCGCGCGGTTTTTAAGCCCGAGGCATCGGCGCCTAAGCTTGCAGAGCTCAAAGACGGTTTCGTAGATATCGCCGAACGGCTGGGTATGTCTTGGAACTTCTTTGATCCTAGTCTTCCAGTAAAAACCGTAATCATGGTATCGAAATTTGATCACTGTCTGGATGACCTACTATATCGCCGCCGAAAAGGCGATCTCAACATGGAGATCACTGCAGTAGTATCGAACCATCAGGAACTGCGGCCTATGGCTGAGCGGGAAGGTATTCGCTTTGTTCATCTTCCAGTGAATTCTGACAACAAGGCGCAACAGGAAGCACGGCTAATTGAGATTGTTGCCGAAACGCAATCGGAGCTGGTGATCTTGGCTCGGTATATGCAAATCCTCTCCAATGAACTGACCGCTGAGTTGGCTGGTAAATGCATTAACATTCACCACTCTTTCTTGCCTGGTTTCAAGGGTGCTATGCCTTACCATCAAGCTTTCGAGCGAGGTGTGAAGCAGATTGGCGCCACGGCACACTACGTTACGTCCGACCTTGATGAAGGGCCCATCATCGACCAAGTCGTCACGCGTGTTGATCACAGCTATAAACCTCAAGAGCTGGTTCGGGTTGGGCGTGACAATGAGTGCATGGCTCTAGCAGCAGCAGTGAAATACCACATTGAGCGCCGCGTATTTGTCGATGGCAACAAGACAATAGTGTTCCAAGGCAGTTAACGCAACCTGCTAATACCGCGACTGCACCTTGTTCTTAGGAATAAGGAGCAGATCGGGGTAGTTGCTTATCAAACATAGATGCTTGCCTGCCCGCTGTATGTTGGAGAGTAAAATGACTGCCAAAATTATCGATGGCAAAGCATTATCATCAAAGCTGCGAGTAGCTTTCAGAACTCGGGTTTCTAAATTAATCGATCAAGGAATTCGCCCCGGCTTGGCCGTGATTCTTCTAGGGGACAATGCCGCGTCTCGGGTCTACGTAAGAAATAAAATTAACGCCTGCGATGATTGTGGCCTTAAGTCATTTCCTCACCTGCTGCCTCCAGATACGACGGAAGACGAGCTGCTAGAAATTATATCCAAGCTTAATGAAGACGAGGAAGTGCATGGCATACTCGTCCAGTTGCCGTTGCCACCCCATATCGACATGCGAAAGATCCTAGAGTCAATTGCTGTTGATAAGGATGTTGATGGCTTTCATCTTTACAACGTCGGAAGTTTGGTTGTAGGTAACAGTATATTTCCACCATGTACGCCCTATGGCGTTCAACTACTGTTGGATACTACAGGTATAGATGTAGCAGGTAAAAATGTTGTTGTTGTAGGGGCTTCAAACATTGTTGGAAAACCTATGGCACTTATGCTACTGCAGAAAGAAGCCACTGTTACAGTTTGTCACGCAAAAACCCGTGATCTTGCGCAACACACCATTTTGGCAGACATCCTTATCGTAGCGGCTGGTGTGCCAGGTCTCATCACCGGCCAGTTAGTCAAGCGTGATGCAATAGTAATTGACGTCGGCATAAACAAGCTCCCTGACGGGAGCATTGTGGGCGATGTCGATTTTGCTTCCGTGAAAGAACGTGCCTCTTGGTTAACGCCTGTGCCAGGTGGTGTAGGCCCGATGACAGTCACGATGTTGATCGAAAACACGTTGCGTTCAGCTGAACGTCGTTTAGGAATTGGCCAAGGCATCGGCTCTGAAGGTTGGGACGCCGCTGCGCACTAATAGTTACGGCTTGGGGTCTGCTTCGATTTTCAGCGTTACCCCTTGATCACTTGGAGGACACGTTCCATGTCTAAATTGACTGATCGTAAATCTGTTGTGCTCATCCACGGGTGGGGGGGATCCGCGCAATCCGTCTGGGATGCCAACGGCTGGTTTGATCTACTACGTGATGCTGGATTTGATCCGGTGGGTATCGATCTGCCCGGCCACGGTAACGCGGTTCGATCACATGATCCTGCAGAATATGCTGACCTCGCGGGTGACGTCATAGCCCAACTGCCTGATCACCAAGTTTTGTACGGAATCGGCTACTCGCTAGGCTGCAAAGTGTTGCTTGAGATTCAAGCAAGGCAGCCAGGACGGTTTTCCTCCCTTGTCCTAGGTGGATTGGGAGGAAACGTGTTTGCACCAGAAGCGCTTGGTGGCGTCGTAGCCCAATGCCTCGAAGACGGAATTCCAGAGGATTCCCCGCCCGTAGCAAAATTGCTTGCCCGGTACGGCGTTGCTGCAGGTAATGACCCACTAGCCATCGCCGCATGCCTAAGACGAGAGCCTAACCCGCAATTGACACCCGAACGGCTTCGGGCGGTGGAGTGCCCAGTGCTTTTGGTCACAGGCGACGCAGACACAGTCGCGTATCCCGTAGATCTACTAGCCGACTCTATTACGCAATCATCAGTAAAAATCCTGACTGGCATTGATCATCTCCACCTTCCTGAAGACCAGGATTTTAAGACCGCTGCAATTCGTTTTTTGGCCGCGAGCTAATCCAGCACAACAGAGCGGCAATGCCGCCCTGTATAGCTGCCATCCGTAGTCCGTCAATCGGACTGATTTCCTCAAGGCAGAGGCTCAAGAATCAAGGCACCTATGTATGAACTCTATTAAGGCAAGTTTTCGGCAACGATTGAAAACAACAGATCGCGCAATGATCGGCACCTTCATTAAATCTCCTTCGCCCCAAGCGATTGAGATAGTCGGAGATCTCGGTTTTGACTTCGTAGTTATTGATGCGGAGCACGCGCCATTTGATAGAGGAACAATTGATCATCTACTGCTCGCAGCTAAAGCTAGCGGAATCGCCGCGCTAGTAAGGGTCGCCGAGACATCTACCAGCCATATCCTATCCCCTCTCGATTCTGGTGCCGCCGGAGTCATTGCCCCGCACATAGACTCACCCGAAAAAGCGCGAGCATTGGTGGCTGACAGCCGTTATAGCAGGGGGCGTGGCTTCTCAAACTCCCCTCGCGCAGGTGGCTACGGGCAAAAGCCCATATGGCAGCACGTTGATGAGGCTGATGACGAAGTCATCGTGATAGGCATGATTGAAGATCCGAAAGCAGTGTCCGACATCGATGAAATTCTCGAAGTAGAGGGCCTAGACGCGATATTTATCGGACGTGGGGATATGGCGGTTGCTCTCAATGATCGGGAGCCTGGGGCGCCAGCAGTTCAGGAGGCAACCACCAAGGTAATCAGTGCAGCCAATAAAGCTGGAAAGACTGTTTTTCTCTTGGCCTCAACCCCCCAAGAGGCGGCAGAGTTCTACGCCCAAGGAGTGGCAGCTTTCGTTGTATCTTCTGACCAAGGTTTTCTCCGCACGGCTGCCGCCCAGGCCTTGAGCGCTTACACAACTCTCAACTCAGCCAGAACCTAATTTTTCCCACAGGAGCCACCATGGGCCAGTCCACTGATCCCCGAGCTAGTCTCGCAGCATATGGTCAAGCACAAGCTGCTGAGTCCTACCCTGCTCAGTATGCTCGCTTCTATGCTACCCCCCCATCTGTCTCCCAAGACCACGTGGAAATTTGGTACGCACGTGGCCAAAACTTCGTCGTAGGCTACGTCGATGCAAAACCGGGCGGTGAGATCCAGCGACTAAATCAGGTGGACGAATATGCCGTTCTGTCCCTAGATGCCAACGTGCCTTTCGAAATCACCTGGGGAGGCGTCCAGACCCACGTGAAAGGTGGTTCTATAGCATTCGTACCGGCTGGCCCAAGTTCGATCCGTTTGCAAGACGGAGGTCGTCTCACGCTTATGATTACGACCCAAAACAACGATGTTTGCGATCTTTGCACGAACTCCGAAGCGTACGAAACTCAACACGCGAACATCCCTCCGTTTGAAAAATGGCCGGAACCACCAACCAGCCCTAAGGTAAGGCACTACGGCCTTGATGTAGCTGACGAGCCGGGGAGATTCGGTCGAATCTGGCGTTGCTCAACCTTCATGATCAATGTACTCCCCGTACAGATGGGGCCACGGGATGTTACCAAGCTGTCTCCGCATCACCACGATGACTTCGAGCAGGGATCACTTGCCCTTGAAGGCGCGTTCACTCACCACGTGCGCTGGCCTTGGAACTCCGACTTGAATACCTGGCGGGCCGACGACCACGAGTTCTGTGCCTCACCATCTCTAGCGGTTATTCCTCCTCCAGCGATTCACACATCACGAGGCATGGACGACGGGCGGAATCAACTGATCGATATTTTCTCCCCACCTCGGGTCGACTTCTCCTTGAAGGAAGGCTGGGTACTTAATGCCGACGAATACCCACTCCCTGCATCGATATCCCCCCGGTAGAGATTTACTGATGTGGCCACAGACAGAACGAATCCATATGACTGGTCGGCCCATTGAGCCTGTAACGTAATTTTCTCCACTGTAACGTTGCCTACGTTACAACGAAGAAAACTACGTTACAGAACACAATAAAAAGCCTCCCGAAGGAGGCCATGATCACTGACGCCAGGATTCTACGGCCTCGGCACCGTGCTCAGCCTTCCACGCTTTCAGCGTTGCGTGGTTACCACCCTTGGTCTCAACGACTTCGCCGTTGTGAGGGTTTTTGTAGACCTTCACTTCACGCGGCTTGCGAGTAGTTTTTTCTTGGCCGACCGGCGATTGCTGACGGACGTTGGCCTTTGGATCAAGGAGGTTAATGACGTCGCGCAAAGAGAAACCGTACTCAGCGAGCAAAGCTCGAAGTTTGTTTTCAAATTCCATTTCCGCTTGGATAGCGGTATCGCCTTTCATGGCCTCGAGCTCAGCTAGCTGTGCGGCAAGTTGTTGTTCTAGACGGCGGTATTCGGCAAGGCGCGACATGGGTGATGTTCCAAGAGTGATAAAGCTGCAAGGTTACAGCCTGTCCGCGACCGACTGCTATCCCATGTGAGTGATTGCATTGACTTGCCCTCGCTAGCATTCGACCTAACCAGCCAATTGCATCCGACTTATCCGCATGCTTCAAACCCTTGACCGGCAGAGAACGATCCAGGGCGACTTGTCGTATGCAAAACCTTCAGTGAGCTTTCACATATCTTGGACTATTTGACCGAGGCAAAACCATGAACCTAGCCTGCGGGCTGGTGGTGTCAGAGCCGTCCGTGCCGCTCCAGTATTTTCATCAGTACAGCGTTGGCGTGCGTGAAATTGTCTAGCTGACCACGAATTTGGTATGCCCACTTCGAGCCGTGGAAGAGGTTGTTTCTAAGCCGCCAGACGATCATCAGGATGCATAGCATGCTGTCGCCGGGATCGTCACTTTTGCCTTTGATGACGCGGCCTACCAACTCGGGGTAGTCCGTTCTACGAAGGTTGAGGTAATCATAATGATGAGTTGTTTCACCGTTCAGGAAGTAGCGGTTCCTGAAGTAGGCCAGTGCTTCTTCATACACCTCAGGATGAATCCTGTTTTCAGCGACCCAGCCATTGACCCGCTCTGAAATGGTTCGTGCCTGGGCACAGTTGTCCATGACCTGCGCCTCAAAAAGGCTCCAGAGAAAGGAGAAGTCGAAAATGGCCCGGCGATCTTTATCAGGCAGCTCTTTAAACCCCGGTGCATTCGCATATAGCCACTGTTCACTTGCGCTTTTTTCACAATCATCCAAGGTTCAATTTCCTGTCGTGTAAGGGCCGTGGATTTGAACTAGAACACTTAAGTCAGACGTTGTGAACATACTGCTTCATAGACCTGATCCGAGCGCTGGAGTGGTAGGGTGGCTATCTGTATTAGCTGCTATAACGAACCAGATGCCTCACACGGGTTTACCGCCGTCGTGGGCGGCGCATATGACCTACATATCTGGTGAATTTCATGGCCAAGCAGCTTTCCCCCGCAGGAGTCATGGCGCTCAAAGAAGCCCTGTGCTCGGTGTACTGGTATAAATCTGAGCTGCGCGGTTTTCTACAGCTTTGTCTCTCCACTCCAGCAATCCTCCCCCGTTTTAACTGGGAAAATTACAAACGCCAAATCGCCTCGGACGTTGTCGATTTTTTGTATGCGAATCCCGACGCCCATCTCGGCGATTTGACAAAAATTTGCTACGAGCTTTGCAAACTGACTGACTTTTCACACCTCCAGCGCTTGGAAGATGGTGCCCAGAAGGTGGTGAAAGCCAAAAATGCCGTCAACCAGCTCAAATCGCTAGTTGAGCCGCACCAAGACGTTAAAAAAGAGCAAGATGAAATCAAGCGCAGGCAGGAAGACGCCGCTAAGAAGCTTCGCGAAAACGCTGCCGTACGGCAGAAGCTCCAAACGATCAACGCCCGTTATCTGGCTCTGATTGGCTTTGATAGTGCACAGGCCCGAGGCTTCGAACTGGAGCGCGTCATGTATGAGCTGTTCGAACTTTTCGACCTTGACCCTAAAGCTTCGTTTAAGAATCTCGGTGAACAGATCGACGGGGCCTTTTCCCTGGAGGGAACGGAGTACCTGTTCGAAGCCAAGTGGCAAAAGGAACCAGTCAACAAGGCTGACCTTGCCATCTTTACCGATAAGGTGAGAACCAAGCTGGAAAACACCTTGGGGATCTTCCTCTCCATCAACGGCTTCTCTTCAGAAGGCGTTGCCGCACACCAGGCCGGAGGAGCCTCGATATTGCTGGTTGATGGAGGTGACTTGATGGCCGTCTTGGAAGAGCGGATCGACTTCGTAAGCTTGCTGCTCCGGAAAAAAAGACATGCTGCGCAGACCGGGCAAATTTACCTTAGCTACTACCAGATGGTTGCCACTGGGGCTAGTTAACCAGATCACCGTTACGAGTTTACCTCGTGCGCAAAATTCAACACTGGGTCTCAGAACCTATGTGCGGCGCGAATACAGGCAAGGCTGATTAATATGGAGAAGCTCGTTCTCCTAGGGGATCGCTCGGAGCGCGCAGGCCAAAACTTTATTGGCTTGAAGGATCGAAGCCCGAAGGAGCAAGCTGGCAAGACTTGGTTTACGACAGCCACCCCCAGGGGGCGTGCCCGAACAACTCAGTATCCGGGATCTAGCGAACCGTGCGCTGTTCGTGAGTCCGAGGCGCTAAACCGGGGGCGCAAAGATCGTACGTCTTACGCAAAGCAAGCTCGTCGTCGGAGCAGACGTCTGAATGTGCAAAAGGCGTGGACAGAAAGCGTTTGCGCTCGACAGTGCCAATCTCTGACCAGACCCTTGGCTGCCCCTGAATATCCGGAACGGCCAGACGATCCAAAAAAAACTCCTGAAGGCTGTGTAAACGTTGTTGCCCATCCAGAAGAATTTGACTGTTCTCCGCCAGGGCCTTCCCAGCTTCTGAATAGCCGCACCAAGAATTGGTGAGGTAACTCCCCAGATCTGCGCCTGCCCATACTGCGAGAATGAATCGCGACTTCTGTCCTGCATTCCACACCAGTCCCCGCTGCCAAGAAGGAACCGGGATACCCAAAACAAATCGTGCAGCCCACGGATACTGATCATGGGCATTCGTTGGATCCGCTTGGTAGTTTTCGAATCCGCGAGCCAAGACATCAATAGGGCAATGATGGACTGTGGTAGCCAGGGGGCGCCGAGGCATTTGAATGCTGAAGTCTGAGAGCTCGTCATCTGCGTTACGCGAAAATGTGGAAGACATGAGTTTCCTTAGAGGAGGATGGTTACAGGCTGGCCGGAAGGTTCGTATGAATGAAACGCCGCCACTCATCTACTGTCGCGATAATCAGTAGGTCACGCTCCGTGGACGTGGTGTCGATCTGTTCCCCGTCTACAAGGGCTTGAGCATACCCCTCGGCCCGCGCTGCGGCTTTGTCAAACTCGGCCAGGGAATCGGATGATTCGATGTAATTGATCAGCCGTTCCCAGGCTCTACGCTGACGATTACCTCGAGTCGTTTCGGAAAACGATATTGCGCCTTTCAGGCGCTGGATAAATGCGATGGTGTATGGGTTCAAGGCTGTTTGCTCATCACGTACATATAGATGACCAACGGATCGTTTTAAGAAACCTTGAGCTAATCGAAGAAATATTTTTTGTGTCACCACAGACATCGAATTCAAAGCGATGTCTAGCCGTAATGCATCGGCCTGACAGGCTTAAGCGGACGAGTTAGATGAGCGCGCGATTAGCGGCTAGATACTGAGCGACTTGCTCAAGTCCCGCGTGGGATGTGATGAGGTCACAGGGACGACCACACAGACCATTGTTATGGCTGCATAGCCAGTTCCTTGCATTTTGCTCGTTGCCTACCACTGCGAGTAGTGACTGATGCAAATGAATCAAAAGCAGGGCTCGACTCCTGGCCTCCGGCCCAAGTTGGAGTAGCTGATTTCCCTGTCGTATAAGCATTAACGTGAAAACGTGATCGTCCAAAATCGCTGATAGCTCAATGTCATCGAGCCCAAGCGCTTCGCCTGTGTGGATGAATGCTTTGATGATTACCGCGTTTTCAGCGCTCGAGGTGATAGATTTCATGTTCCACCATATGTGAAAGACTCAGCCGTCATTGCAGCAGTTTTTCGGGCCTTGCACATCGCCCTTGATACCCATGGCCATGCTGCAATCGCGTTCCTGCTATCGCATCTTCGAGCCGCAGGCCGGCAAACCCCGGTGAGTCCCAAACATGATCGAGCGCGTTGCCCATCAGCGGAGAGTTATGGCTTTCGCACGAACTGCTTAAGTGCACGCCGGGCTGCTATCACTTGCTCACGCATCTCCTCGGCATCGATGGACATACCTCCATCCGGTGTCACCTGAAGAGTCTGCAATCCATTGACTGACCTGATGAATCGGCGCTCCCTTGCTTGCTCTGACGCTGATCTCTTGTCCTGGCAAACAAAGCTGATGCATCGCCCTAAAAAACTCATGCCGCGCCCCTGATGTCGTACCCCGCTGAGTAGGTGCCAAACCAACTGTTTGACCTCCTCGCGTGAACAAGGCCATTCCGTGCCCAGGCGCTGGGGTTAAAAATCAGTGCAGCCGTTCAGGTTTGGGGATTTAGCTATGTTCCAATATGCGAAGAAAATCCCGCAGGCTATTGCGTCCGCCATCGCGCTTGAATGTCGCGACCACATATCGCGAATTCAACGTCGTTAAGACCCAAAACCGACCTTCCTTTTCGACGTACTGGATGTCGGATGTGCGAATCCGATGGCCATCCAGAAAATGGTCGTGACCGAAAACCACGCCTATTGCAGTGCATGCGGGGATGTAGACGTCTATCAGGTATGCCGTCACAGGTGCCTGATATATCTGGCGTACGGCGCGAGCGATACGGAGAAGATCGAAGTCTGAGTATCTTTTGATATGGAAGTCGACAACCACCGTATTGGGCTCTGTCATGGCCATGCCTTAAAGACCTATAACTCGATCTGCGACCGGCTCAATAGCACGGCATCGGTACAACTCTTTCAGCCCCGTAAGCGACTGGACTTTGAAATCACGGTCAAAAGAATCGGAGTAGAGGCGACCGCTCTCGACCTCCAAAACACAGACCGGCACCTCCGCTTTGTTGAAGCCCATCGACAAAACCTTAAGTTTTTCCATACGCCAACCTGACCGCTTGTTCATCCGACCAGGAGTGACCACCTGCACTTCATGGACAACAAGGTCTTCGTCCTGTGCGGTGAGCAGATGCACCAAACTCGATTCATCATTGAGAAATTCTTCGTAAGGCATGAGCCGATCTTCATGCCGTCGTTTGATGCTGACGTGATACCAGTGAGTCGGTAGCGCTCTTGATACAGAATGCCAATGTGCCAAGCCGTCGCCGAACATTCCGGTGAAGCCAGCTTGGTCATGAATACTTGTACGGAACATCGTGAGTCTCATCCGGGCAGCCTCGCTTAGCGAGACTGGCAGTTAACATAAAGCAAATATTGTCTTGAGCGATGCAGTCATTTCGCGCCCTTGGCCAACCAGCACATAAACTGTGTTCCTGGTTTCAAACAGGCAAACATCATCGAACGAAACACACAAAGTCGAACGCACCCAGCTACCGGGCGAGAACCTGCCATGCCCGTCCCAAAGAACACAGTGGGAATAGAGGAACATTGCCTGTAGGCCTTGAGCGCGCACTTTGGCTAGGGATTCAGCGGGTTCGTCGACATGAAAAATGATCCAGTCCTCTACTAGGCAATAGGCCTTGCTCGGAAATCGCTCGGTCACCATCTCTTCGATATCGGCACGAGGCAAGTACGTACCGGCAAGCGAGACTCGGCTCTCCGGTAGCGGTTCGTACTCGAGAGAATTACTTGTCAATTGCGGCCCCTTGAAAGCGCTGGAAAACGAATCGGCTTCACTCGGATATGGAAAAGCAAAAAGCCACCACCAAGCGACTCGTCTAGATGACTATATACATTTGAACGAGTCACCGCAAACACGTCATACCGTCTCCTTTTGAAAGGAGCGATGGATGTCGTTGCGAAACGCATACGCTGCCACCATGCAGTGGCTCAGGATCAGGCAGGGCCTTTCCCAAAAAGATCTCCACAACCAGGCCGCAGATCAGGCGCACATCAGCCGACTCGAGGCGGCCAAAGTGTCAGCTACGTTTGACCTCACCTGCGACCTGGCGCAGACCCTCGGAGTGAAACCTTTGTCGTTCATGGCGCTCGTTACTGCTGCGGATGAAGGGAGAACAGCCCGCAGTGTTCTGCTCGAGACTTTGACCGAACTCGAGCATTTGGGAGTGATAGATGATTCACTACCTGGCCAGCCTCGGAAACTGGAGGCGCCGCAGTCAGTAGGTGCCGCTGCGAAGCGAAAGGCTATTCAGGAATTGAAGCAAGCAGGCCTAACCCAAGCAGAGACGTCCCGACGACTGGGAATACACAAAGCAACTGTGCAACGACACTGGATCTAGAAAGAGTTCACTGACATGCGGTGACCCTAGCGCAGGTTGGAAATCCGGCTTTGAGGTCGCTCTGTTTGTCTGCGGCTCGGGCGTTACCAATTCAAAGGAGTTGTGAAGAGTCAAAAATGCCAGCGTGTTAAATCCTGCTTTTCAAGCGAAACGGCTGCTATCTACATGCCGGTAGTGTTGGTCTTTACCCAATTTACGCTTCAGCATTTTCATTGAGGACACTATCCCTACTAGCCTAGGTTCAATCTGCGCACGAACAGAAATCACCACGACAAATCTTGCAAACGGCGCTGTTAGAATTGGATGGTATAGCGTTATTGGACGAACAGCTCCCCACGAAACCCCAAAAAATTCGCTCTCGGCAGATCGATGGAGCAGAGAGAAAATGGAAGGCCGTTCAAGAGTTAAAAGCAAAAGGCCATTCCCAAGCTGAGGTCATGAGGATGCTGGAGATTCCGAGATCAACCGTGGGGCGGTATTGGTACAAATCAAAGGACGCCTGGCGGCGGCCTCAAATTATCAGCACCTCACCAATCGCAAGATTTTCAAGTTGAAGACGCTAGGAGTGGATTATGTGTAAATCGACAATCTGGCATGTCCATCACACTGAAAAAAAATAGACAAATCCACTCGTACGTAACTCATTGATTTTAAACATGTCTACTGTCTATCTCTCGCCTTAGCTCACGCGTGCACCACTTCGACAAGACCATCGTCTCGATCCCGACCTGGCGCCTGATGTCCGAGTCGTTCAAGAACTGGCGCGGCATGCAGGCTTCCGGTGGTCGCCGGATCAAACGCAGCCTGTTCATCGACGCCAGCGGCGTACGCTTTCTGCGTGACGACGAGGAACTGAAACTGTCCCAGGTGCACCTGCTCACCGACTACATCACCCGCAAACAGGCCGAACTCAAGGCCTGGAACGAAGCCCAGGGCAACGTCGCGGCCATGTCGGCCAACCGCCGGCGGATGACCAATATCGGCACGTTCCGCGCCTATGCGCTGGCCTACCTGAAGAGTCACCCGGAAATCCAGACGAACATGACCTGCATGGTCCGCCAGATGCAGACCACGGCCCAGGGTATTCCGCTGGAAATCTACTGCTTTACCCGCACCACGGCGTGGGCCGATTACGAGCGGATTCAGGGGGATATTTTCGACTACCTGCTGGCGGTGCTGCCGGAGTTCGGGTTGAGCCTGTACCAGCAGCCGAGTGGTACGGATTTACGGGCCGGGCTGCTGCCGGCGGTGTTGGGTGCGAGTCACATTCCCGAAGCCGAAAAACGCATGATGTAACCCCACAAAAAACAAATGTGGGAGCGGGCTTGCTCGCGAAAACGGAGTGTCAGTCGACATCAATGTTGAATGACCCACCGCATTCGCGAGCAAGCCCGCTCCCACAAGGGTTACATCGTTTTCAGAATTTGCGGGTTACTTGACCTGCCGCTGCGGTGCCTTGTGCACCATGGTGTAGGCATAGTCCACACCCATGCCGTACGCGCCGCTGTGTTCCAGCACCAGTTCCATGACCGCCTCGTAAGTGTCCTTGTGCGCCCAGTCACGCTGGTATTCGAGCAGCACCTGCTGCCAGGTCACCGGTACCGCGCCGGCCTGAATCATCCGTTGCACCGACATGTCGTGGGCCTCTTTGCTGGTGCCACCGGAAGCGTCGGTGACAATGTAGACCTCGTAGCCTTCAGCCAGGGCTTCCAATGCCGGGAACGTCAGGCAGACCTCAGTCCACAGTGCCGCGATGATCAGTTTTTTGCGCCCGGTGGCTTTCACCGCGTCAACCAGTGCCTTGTCTTCCCAGGAGTTCATCGAAGTGCGTTCGATCGGCTTTTGATCCGGGTGCACAGCCAACAATTCCGGCCAGATGTAACCGCTGAAACTTTCGGTTTCGACCGAGGTGTAGATGGTCGGTACATTGAAGATCTTCGCCGCCTTGGCCAGGCCCACGGTGTTGTTCTTCAGCGTCTGACGGTCGATGGACTGAACGCCGAATGCCATTTGCGGCTGGTGGTCGATCAGGATCAGGGCGGAGTTGGTTGGGTTGAGCAGTTCACGGATAGACATGGCGCGTTCCTTTTGATGTCGATACTTTCGAATGAGTTCAGGGTTAGTCGACGTTGCCGCAAGAGGCTTTGCTGTCGGCTTGGATGTCACTTTAGGGGCTGGCTATAAAAGGGACAATTACCTAAAATCGAGAATCATTGATTCCAAAATAGGGACAATATGGATCGCATCGAATGCATGCGTGCCTTCGTCGTCACGGTCGGCGAGAACGGCTTCGCCGCAGCCGCCAGGGCCATGGACGTGCCGCGCTCGAAAGTCAGTAAACAGATTCAGGCACTGGAAGAAGCCATCGGCGTGCAATTGCTGCAACGCACCACCCGCAGCCTGCACCTGACCGAGGCCGGAGCCGAGTATTTCGAAGCAGCACGGGAGGTATTGGCGGCGCTGGACGAAGCCGAGCAACGCGCCCGTGACGGCATCGGCGAGTTACGCGGTGTATTGCGGGTCAATGCGCCGATGTCGTTCGGTCTACGGCGATTGGGGCCGTTGATTCCGTTGTTTCATGAATTGCACCCGAACATCGAGTTGCAACTGGTGCTCAGCGACCAGCAAGTCGACCCGGTGCGGGGCGGGTTTGACGTAACCATCCGCATCGCCAGCATGCCGGACTCGACGATGATCGCCCGGCAACTGGCGCCCGCACCGCGCATCATGGTGGCATCCCCGGCTTATCTCGATCGCGCGGGCGTTCCGCAGACTCCGCAGGATCTGCGCGCCCATCAATGCCTGAACTACGGGTATCTACAGAGTGGAGTCAGCCTGCAACTGTGCAATGGCAAGGAAACCCAGCGGGTAAACGTCACCGGCCCGTTGCACGCCAACAACGGCGACTTGCTCGCCCAGGCCGCCGAAGCCGGCATGGGCATCGCCCTGCTGCCCGACTTCATCGTCGAGGATGCGCTGGCAGCCGGGCGACTGGTGCCGGTGCTGTGCGAATGGCAGGCCCCGGCGATCACCATCAACGCGGTGTATTCGTCGGCACGGCGAGTGCCGCAGAAGACCCGGGCGTTTATCGGGTTTCTGGTGGATCAATTGGCGCCCAAATGACTTTTGGGCATCCCACAAGGTTGGCGTGTTGCGGCGTGCTTCAGAAATGGCGCCGATCCGATCAAAAATGATCAAGAACCCATTTTTGAACTGCAGGTGTATCGTTTATATCGCCATTAAAAACAAATGGCGGATCATGACTTTGATTGTTTCCTCGCGCTCGGCCTCTCCATACCTTTAACGGCAGCCAGAACTGAGCACCACTCGGCAGAGTTTGAGAGCCTATGTCGATATACAGTGTATCGCCGCTGGTTGGTAACCCTAGATGGACAACCCCCGGAACTGCAAGAACAACGTCCGCAAAGTCTAGACAGGCACTCGCGCAAAAAGAGTCAGTAACCAGTGCAAGCTTGCCTTTAAAACCTTGGGCATTGGATTCTCTCGCTCCTTCTTGGAGGACCGAGGATGCGCTCGGCTGTCGTAACCAGTCTTTCTTCTCGTGAAGCGCGAACTCCATCGATCCGGTCAGACCAAGAACAAACTTATAAGCTTCGCTGTCTTTTCCATAATCACTCTCCATGGTAGTTAGAGCATTATTGAGCGTTGATAGTGCAAAAGGAGAAACACGCCACATCGCATACGCACGAGATGGCTCGCCCAGATTTTTTACCCTTTGCGAGCCTAACAGTGCAGAAAGTATTTCAGCACCGACCAAACTGTTACCACCGCGATTGCCTCTTGTATCAAGCACAACCAGCTTGGCATCGTTAATACGCTTGATGGCCTCAAGCATTTTATCCAGGGAAGCATTCTCGGCTGCTGACGGCATGAAATTTGATACATGTATCCAATATCGCCCTTCTCCCAAACTCTGGAGCGATTGAGGTGGCCGGGGTCGGCGCAGGAAAGCCTTCAGCTGCCCGGAATCCTCTTGCCACAGCAACGCAAAGTTTTGTCTTTCTCCATTTGGAAGAGCAACCAGACAGTTTTTTGACAAGTCTCTCGACAGTACGGGATAACTGGCATCATCGATAGTTAACTGCTGAGCCAAATGCAACCAGGTGGACTGTAGATCAAGTCTGCGATCAATATATGGAGATATTTCATTCTCAATTTTCTCGCGGACCGATTTGTTATCACACGATATAACCTCGGAGCCTATCGGCGGCAGCGGTACAGGCCAATTTTCAGCGACGTGCCTTACAACAAAACTCCGACCTCGCATATCCAGAATGAAACCTGCCCAGGACGAACTTCCTTTATCAGGTTGATTCAGCCCTACGTGTCCGTCCTTGAAGCCTGCAATGTAAAAATTTAGCACGGCCAGGGAGTCTTTCCTTGAGTTGACGCGTCTGGACAGCTGACTGGCATCCAGATAACCCCGTTCAACCCAGTCTGAAAAAGACTCATTTTCACTGTCTATAGCGCCTGGATGAGAAGTAACTACCAGTTGTCGAATGACAGAAAGATCATTAACAGTAATCTCTCTCCAGTCTTTTGCATGTGCCTCATCAGCCAACACGAAAGACGGCAGAACAATAAGCAAAAGAAGCATTAAACATAAACGTTTCAAGAGAAACACATTAGCATTACACGTCATTTCAAAAACCAGACAAATGATGCTCAGATAGATGTCATCCGAGCATTACCCACCACTAGTCCAACGCTCGCTGCTAACCGAATGCGAGCAGCTCTTCGTCAAAAAATCGCAGCCTGCGGCAACGCCTACACGAATCTGGCTGCGCGCCGGATACCCAACCGACTGATCCACACCGCCAGCAAAATCACCGAACCACCAAGCAACAACCGCCCCAGTTCTTCATGCTGGTTCCAGATCAGCAGGTTGATCAGCAAGCCCACCGGCACATGCAGGTTGTTCATCACCGCCAGGGTACCGCCGTTGACCAGGCATGCGCCTTTGTTCCACCAGTAGAGCCCCAAAGCGGTCGAAACCAGGCCGAGGAACAGCAGCACCCCCCATTGCAACGGCGCTTCGGGCAGGAAGTTCTGTTTGCCGAACAATAGAAACGCCGGCAACGCCACCGCCAGTGCGCCGAGGTAGAAGAAGCCGAAACGGCGGTAATGCGGCAAGTCGCTTGGATGGCGCGCGACCAGGTGTTTGTAGAGCACCTGCCCGGCGGCGTAGGTGAAGTTGGCCAGTTGCAGCAACAGGAAACCCATGAAGAAATCCGGGTTGATCCGGTCAAAGCGAATCACGGCCGCCCCCGCCACCGCCACCAGTGCCGCGACCAGCGCCCAGGGATTGAAGCGACGATTCAATGCATCTTCAATCAGGGTCACGTGCAGCGGCGTAAGGATGGTGAACAGCAGCACCTCCGGCACCGTCAGTACGCGAAAGCTCAAGTAAAGGCAGACGTACGTCACGCCGAACTGCAACGCGCCGATCAACAGCATGCCACGCATGAATGCCGGTTCCACCGAGCGCCAGCGGGTCAGGGGCAGGAACACCAGCCCCGCCAGCAGCACGCGTACCAGCACGGCGAAGTAACTGTCGACATGACCGGCCAGGTATTCGCCGATCAAACTGAAGGAAAACGCCTGGATCAGCGTGACAATAAGTAGATAGCCCATGCTCGCCTCATTTCGAATGGCGGCGACGATAGCGGGTTTTGCCACTTATCGCGACAGTAGCCATGACGCAAAACCTCTGTGGGAGCGGGCTTGCTCGCGAAAGCGATATGTCATCCAACATTTATGTGGACTGACAGTCCCCCTTCGCGAGCAAGCCCGCTCCCACAAGGTTTTGTAGGTGTTCGTCAAATCGCAGGCAAAAAAAAGCCCGATCTCGCTAAAGCGTTCAATCGGGCCAGAGCACTCAGGAGCAACAAGTGCGAAGGGAGGTTCGATGCGCGTACAGACTTGAAGGGTTGCGCCAGGTCACTAGACCATCCAGCGATTATCTGGCGATTAACCGGTCAGGCCACTTGCGAAAGCCTGGCGTTCGCCTGGTTCAGGCCTTTCTCCTGGAAGTCACCGCCCAGGTTCATGCCTTCGGCGTGGATGAACGTCACGTCGTGGATGCCGATGAAGCCCATGACCTGACGCAGGTACGGTTCCTGGTGATCGGCGGTGCTGCCGGCGTAGATGCCGCCGCGAGCCGTCAACACAAAGGCGCGCTTGCCGCTGAGCAGGCCTTGCGGACCGGTTTCGGTGTACTTGAAGGTCACACCGGCACGCAGTACATGGTCGAGCCAGGCTTTCAGGGTGCTGGGGATCGCAAAGTTGTACATGGGTGCGGCCATGACCAGCACATCGGCGGCGAGCAATTCGTCGGTCAACTGGTTGGAGCGCTCCAGGGACGCCTGTTCGATCTCGCTGCGCTGCTCGGCGGGTTTCATCCAGCCACCCAGCAGGTTGATGTCCAGATGCGGCACCGGCTTGACGGCCAGGTCCCGGACAGTGATCTGGTCATTCGGGTGAGCGGCTTTCCACTGGCTGATGAACGTCTGGGTCAGTTGGCGGGAAACCGAGTCTTGCTGACGGGCACTGCTTTCGATGATCAGAACGCGGGACATGGGATGTAGCCTCCATCTGAGAATGCTGTAGGTCGATGGAGTGAAGGTTAAACAGAGTCATATCGATGAAAAAGCGCAAATAACTGCTATAACCCATCAATAAATTCGTTTATAAGCTCAACATACTCTGTGGGAGCGGGCTTGCTCCGGGCGGCGTTCCGACAAATAGGCCGTGTCAGTCGACATCAACGTTGAATGACACACCGCCTTCGCGAGCAAGCCCGCTCCCACAGGAGATTGCTGTCATTTCGGGGTGCAGGTCAGCTCGATGCGCAGCTTGATGATGCTGCGGGTGAATTTGGCGGTGGCATTTTTGTGCTTGCCGGCGGGTACATCGATCTTGCGGCTACGCGGTGCTTCCGGGCCATTGATGAAAACGACCTTGCAGCTCGCATCGACGTCGCCGTAGTTGGCCACCTGGATGGAGCCGATGTCGTTATCCGTGTCGTAGGTCTGGTAATCGATCTTCATGCCGTTGAGGTCTTTTTTTACATCGATCGGGTAAGCCATCGCCGTCAGCGGCAGCAGCGCCAGCAGCACACAACAGAATTTTTTCATTCAGCAGCCTCCAGTAAGGGCTGCCAGCTTAGGACAAGAGGAGCTCAACATGAAAGCGCCCCGCGTGACCCTTGATCAATGGCGAACGCTGCAAGCCGTGGTCGATCACGGCGGTTTCGCCCAGGCCGCCGAGGCACTGCATCGCTCGCAATCGTCGGTCAGCTATACCGTGGCACGCATGCAGGATCAGCTCGGTGTACCCTTGCTGCGCATCGACGGACGCAAAGCCGTGCTGACCGAAGCCGGCGGCGTGCTGTTGCGCCGCTCCCGGCAACTGGTGAAACAGGCCAGTCAACTCGAAGACCTGGCCCATCACATGGAGCAGGGCTGGGAAGCCGAAGTGCGCCTGGTGGTCGATGCCGCTTACCCGAGTGCCCGCCTCGTCCGCGCCTTGACCGCGTTCATGCCGCAAAGCCGTGGCTGCCGGGTGCGCTTGCGTGAGGAAGTGCTGTCGGGTGTGGAGGAAGTGCTGCTCGAAGGCGTGGCCGACCTGGCCATCACCGGGTTCAGTATTCCCGGTTACCTGGGCGCAGAATTGAGCGATGTCGAGTTTGTCGCCGTTGCCCACCCGGAGCATCCCTTGCACCGTCTCAACCGCGAACTGAGCTTTCAGGACCTGGAAAGCCAGATGCAAGTGGTGATCCGCGACTCGGGCCGCCAGCAACCACGGGACGTCGGCTGGCTCGGTGCTGAACAGCGCTGGACCGTCGGCAGCCTGGCCACCGCCACAACGTTCGTCAGCAGCGGTCTGGGGTTTGCGTGGCTGCCCCGGCACATGATCGAACGAGAGCTCAAGGAGGGGACGCTCAAACTGCTACCGTTGGATCAGGGCGGCAGTCGTAACCCGAGCTTTTACCTGTATTCGAACAAGGACAAACCACTCGGGCCGGCCACGCAGATTCTTATCGAACTGCTGCGTACGTTTGACACCGCACCACTGGACGCACCGTTCGCCGCCCCCGAACAAGCCTGACACGGAGTGTATGCATGGCCTATTTCGAACACGAAGGTTGCAACCTGCACTATGAGGAATATGGTCACGGCACGCCGCTGCTGCTGGTCCACGGTCTGGGCTCCAGCACGCTGGACTGGGAAAAACAGATCCCGGCACTGGCCACCCGTTACCGGGTGATCGTCCCGGATGTGCGCGGTCACGGCCGTTCGGACAAACCCCGGGAGCGCTACAGCATTGCCGGGTTCAGCGCTGACCTGATTGCACTGGTCGAACACCTCAATCTCGGGCCGACACACTATGTCGGCCTGTCGATGGGTGGCATGATCGGCTTCCAGCTGGCTGTGGATCAGCCGCAACTGCTCAAGAGCCTGTGCATCGTCAACAGCGCGCCCGAGGTCAAACTGCGCAGCCGCGATGACTATTGGCAGTGGTTCAAGCGCTGGAGCCTGATGCGCGCCCTCAGCCTTGGCACCATCGGCAAGGCGTTGGGCGACAAGTTGTTCCCGAAGCCCGGGCAGGCCGACTTGCGACAAAAGATGGCCGAGCGCTGGGCAAAAAACGACAAACATGCTTATCTCGCCAGCTTCAATGCCATTGTGGGCTGGGGGGTTCAGGAACGACTTTCGAAGGTCACCTGTCCAACCCTCATCGTCAGTGCCGACCGTGACTACACACCCGTGGCACTGAAGGAAAACTACGTAAAACTGCTGCCCGACGCGCGGCTGGTGGTGATCGCCGATTCACGCCACGCCACGCCGCTGGACCAGCCGGAACACTTCAACCAGACGCTGCTGGAGTTTCTGACCGCAGTCGACACCACCACTCAGGATCACTGACCCATGCTGAAAAAAATCGCCCTCGCCGCAGGCTCCGTCCTGTTTGCCGCCAACCTGATGGCCGCTACGCCGGAAAAGGCCCCGCATGTGCTGCTGGACACCACCAACGGCCAGATCGAAATCGAACTGGACCCGGTCAAGGCCCCGATCAGTACCAGGAACTTTCTTGCGTACGTCGACAGCGGCTTCTACAACAACACCATTTTCCACCGGGTGATCCCGGGATTCATGGCCCAGGGCGGTGGTTTCACCCAGCAAATGCAGCAAAAACCGACCAAGGATCCGATCAAGAACGAAGCCAGCAACGGCCTGCATAACGTGCGTGGCACGCTGTCGATGGCGCGCACTTCCGATCCGGATTCGGCCACCAGCCAGTTCTTCATCAACGTCAAGGACAACGACTTCCTCGATCCGGGCCGTGATGCCGGTTATGCCGTATTCGCCAAGGTGGTCAAGGGCATGGATGTAGTGGACATCATCGTCAACTCCCAAACCACCACCAAGCAAGGCATGCAGAATGTGCCTATCGACCCGGTGCTCATCAAGTCCGCCAAGCGCATCGACTGAGACTAAGCTGGACAAGGATGTCCGAGCCGTTGCCGGTGTTTGCCGGCAACGCTCAAACCGTTAAAAGGAGAGCCCGTTCGCGGGCGAACAACCGATGCTTTATCGCCGCTTCGAAAAACTGATCGATGTTTTCCGTGAAGCACCGACGGCGTCTCCGCCGGACCGGGTCTTCCCTTTCTACACCTATTACCTCAAGCAGGTCTGGCCGAGCTTCGCCGCCCTGTTGATCGTCGGCCTGATTGGCGCATTGATCGAGGTGGCGCTGTTCAGCTACCTGAGCCGCATCATCGACCTGGCCCAAGGCACGCCGAACGCCAATCTGTTCCGCGAGCACGCCCTCGAGCTGACCTGGATGGTGGTGGTCGCGCTGGTGCTGCGCCCTATTTTCGTGGGCTTGCATGACCTGCTGGTGCACCAGACCCTGAGTCCCAGCATGACCAGCATGATCCGCTGGCAGAACCACAGCTACGTGCTCAAGCAGAGCCTGAATTTCTTCCAGAACGACTTCGCCGGGCGCATCGCCCAACGCATTATGCAAACCGGCAACTCACTGCGCGATTCCGCCGTGCAAGCCGTGGATGCATTGTGGCATGTGCTGATCTACGCCATCAGTTCGCTGGTGCTGTTCGCCGAAGCCGACTGGCGCCTGATGATTCCGCTGCTGACGTGGATCTTCGCCTTCATCGGCGCCCTCTATCACTTCGTGCCACGGGTCAAGGATCGCTCGGTGGTGGCGTCTGATGCGCGCTCCAAACTCATGGGGCGGATTGTCGACGGCTACACCAACATCACCACCCTGAAGCTGTTCGCCCACACCAACTTCGAACAGCAATACGCCCGCGAAGCGATCAAGGAGCAAACCGAAAAGGCGCAACTGGCTGGCCGCGTGGTCACCAGCATGGACGTGGTCATCACCAGCTTGAACGGCTTGCTGATCGTCTGCACCACCGGCCTGGCCCTGTGGTTGTGGACGCAGTCGCTGATCAGCGTGGGGGCGATTGCCCTGGCCACCGGCCTGGTGATCCGTATCGTCAACATGTCCGGCTGGATCATGTGGGTGGTGACCGGCATCTTCGAAAACATCGGGATGGTGCAGGACGGTCTGCAGACCATCTCGCAACCGGTCACCGTCACCGACCGCGACCAGGCCAAGCCTTTGGCGGTGGCCCGTGGCGAAGTGCGCTTCGAACAGGTGGACTTCCACTACGGCAAGCAGAGCGGGATCATCGGCGACCTCAACCTGACCATCAAGGCTGGTGAAAAAATCGGCCTGATCGGCCCGTCCGGTGCTGGTAAATCGACCTTGGTGAACCTGCTGCTGCGCCTGTACGACGTCGAAGGCGGACGCATCCTGATCGACGGCCAGAACATCGCCCACGTCAGCCAGGAAAGCCTGCGCGAACGCATCGGCATGATCACCCAGGACACGTCGCTGCTGCACCGATCGATCCGTGACAACCTGCTGTACGGCAAACCCGACGCCTCCGACGCGCAACTCTGGGAAGCGGTGCACAAGGCCCGGGCTGACGGTTTCATTCCTTCACTCTCGGACGCCGAAGGCCGCACCGGTTTCGATGCCCACGTCGGTGAACGCGGAGTGAAACTCTCCGGCGGCCAGCGCCAGCGCATCGCCATTGCCCGTGTGCTGCTCAAGGACGCGCCGATCCTGATCATGGACGAGGCCACATCGGCACTGGATTCGGAAGTCGAAGCGGC
This sequence comes from Pseudomonas sp. WT-JTC, assembly GCF_056711565.1. Classification (NCBI taxonomy): domain Bacteria; kingdom Pseudomonadati; phylum Pseudomonadota; class Gammaproteobacteria; order Pseudomonadales; family Pseudomonadaceae; genus Pseudomonas; species Pseudomonas sp. WT-JTC. The sequence continues at coordinate 1,534,306 of NZ_CM160042.1, read as the reverse complement.
GATCCAGGAAAGCCTCGAAACCCTGATGCAGGGCAAGACCGTGATCGCCATCGCTCACCGGCTCTCGACCATCGCCCGGATGGACCGGCTGGTGGTGCTGGAAAACGGCAACATCGCCGAAACCGGAACCCACGCCGAACTGCTGGCCCACGGCGGTTTGTATGCACGGTTGTGGCAACACCAGACCGGTGGATTTGTCGGGATCGATTGATCCTGAAGATGGCCACCGAACCTGTGTAGGAGCGAGCTTGCTCGCGATGAACTGGAGAACGCCGCGGGCTGTCAGGCTCCCGGCATTATCGTTGACGACCATCGCGAGCAAGCTCGCTCCTACAGCCGAAAAATTTTAGATAACCGCCAGAGCCCGCCAACAACGGGGCCTGGCGGTTTTTTATGCCTGCTGGAATTCTGAAAAAACCGTGCTGTACTCACTTCAACCTTCTGGAGGTGGTTCTGCAGTCCATCGGCTGGATGCACAAGGCAGCATAATCTCGAAAAGGCACTCTCTCATGTCTCTGTTAAAACGTTCGGCTACTGAGTTGGTAGGTACGTTCTGGCTGGTGTTGGGTGGTTGCGGCAGTGCGGTATTGGCGGCGGCGTTTCCGCAGGTGGGAATCGGCCTGCTCGGGGTGTCCTTTGCGTTTGGCCTGACAGTGCTGACCATGGCTTTCGCCATCGGCCATATTTCCGGCTGTCATCTCAACCCTGCGGTGTCCCTCGGCTTGGTGGTGGGTGGGCGGTTTCCGGCCAATGAGTTGCCGGCCTACATCATTGCCCAGGTCATTGGCGGCGTGATTGCAGCCGCCCTGCTGTACTTCATTGCCAGCGGCAAACCCGGTTTCGAACTGGCGGGAGGCCTGGCGTCCAACGGTTACGGCGAACACTCGCCTGGCGGCTATTCGATGGCGGCAGGGTTCGTCTGTGAACTGGTGATGACCGCGATGTTCATCCTGATCATCCTCGGCGCCACCGATAAACGTGCACCGGCCGGACTGGCACCGATTGCCATCGGCCTGGGGCTGACGCTCATCCACCTGATCTCGATCCCGGTCACCAACACCTCGGTCAACCCGGCGCGCAGCACTGGCCCGGCGCTGATCGTCGGCGGCTGGGCGATTCAACAACTGTGGATGTTCTGGGTCGCGCCGCTACTCGGTGCAGTCGTCGGCGGCGTGCTGTATCGCTGGCTGGGCAAGGAAGACAACTGACACGCCATAAGGTGAAGATCAGCCTTGTCGATAAGGCAAGGCTGACTTCGCATCCTCTGCATAAGCCATCACCCCCAGCCGCTCCTGCTCCAGAAAGTCTTTCACCGCCGCTTTCAACCCCGGATGCCGCAGGTAGTGCCAGGAATGCGTAATGACTGGCTCGAATCCACGAATCAGTTTGTGCTCGCCCTGGGCCCCGGCATCGAAACGCTGGAAACCGTTGGCAATGGCATAGTCCATACCCTGGTAGAAACAGGTCTCGAAATGCAGGCGATCGAACTCCGACAGGCATCCCCAGTAACGCCCATAAAAGCTGTCGCCCCCCACCAGGCTGAACGCCATCGCCACCGGCCGTGAACCCTGTTTGGCCAGCACCACGCGAATCGACTCCGGCATGCGTTCGGCCAACAGGCTGAAAAACGCCCGCGTCAGATACGGCGCTTGCCGGCGCACCGCGTACGTATTGGCGTAGCAGGCATAGACGAAATCCCATTGCGCCTGACTCAGCTCCCGCCCCTCCAGCCATTCGAACTCAAAGCCCTGCCCTGTCACCTGCTCACGCTCCTTACGCATCTGTTTGCGCTTGCGCGAACTCAGCACGTCGAGGAAGTCCTGGAAATCCCGGTAACCGCGATTCTGCCAGTGGTATTGACAGCCAACGCGCTGCAACCAGCCGGGCTGCTCGCTCAGCGCCGCGTCGGTGAACGGATCGGTGAAGTTGATGTGGGCGCTGGAGAGTTGTTCTATCTCAAGGTAGCCCGGCAGGCTGTTCAATAATTCGAAGCCGTCTTCTACCGTGGCCGCCAACAGCCGCGGCCCGCTGACAGGGCTGAACGGCACCGCGGTCAACAGTTTGGGATAGTAATCGATGCCGGCGCGGGCACAGGCATCGGCCCAGGCGTGATCGAACACGTACTCGCCGTAGGAGTGCCACTTGCGATAACTGGGCAGCGCGGAAATCAGGCGCTCACCTTCAACGTGCAGCAAATGCTCGGGCTGCCAACCGGAATGGGGGCCGACGCTGCCGCTGTCTTCCAGTGCGCTCAAGAAAGCGTGACGCAGAAAAGGCTGACTTTCCGGAACCAGGGCGTCCCAGGTCTGCGGGGCGATTTCTGACAGTCTTTGCAGGCGTTGCAACGGCATCACCGTCCTCACTCTTCATGGCGTGAAAGCCCCGCGAGTATCGCCTATCGCTGCGCAATGCACACGGGCAAAACGACGACAGTGCTCTAACTCAATAGTTCACGGCGACTTTGTATCGTCACCGACATGACATCACATTGCCACCGCTCTGTCATAAACCATCGCGATACTGGCGCCTGTTTTTAGAGCGCCGGGTTATACCCGGCCACTGTTTTCCGCCCCTTACGGTCGGTGTGTCCCGGATGGCTCTGTCATCCCCTCTCATCTTCGGAGATTGATATGCGTCTTGCTTCCACGAAAACTGCGGCGGCCTTGTGCGGCGGCCTGTTGCTGGCCATGAGTGTTCCGGCCAGTGCCGCAGTCGACGCCAAACTGCTCGACATGCTCAAGGCTAACGGCTCGATTACCAACGCGCAGTACAGCGAACTGCAAGCCGAGCTGGCCAGGGATCAGAAAGACCAGCAGATCGCCCGTCAGGCTCAGCAAGAGACTAACGAGCAAATCGCGGCCACCGCGAAGAAAACCGACGCACTGAGCACCTTCGACCAGAAGCTGGCGTGGGCCGCCAAGACCCAGTTCAAGGGTGACGTACGTTTCCGTGAAGAAACCGTGCACAACGATGGCGTGCCAAACAACAAGGACCAGGACCGTCAGCGCATTCGTGCCCGCCTGGGTGCCTACAGCGAAATCAACCCGCAAGTCGACACCGGTATCCGCATCGCCACCGGCAGCAACGACGACGCTCGCTCGACCAACCAGGACCTGAACAACTACTTCGACAAGAAGCAGATCTGGCTGGACCAGGGTTACATCGACTACCACCCTGACGCGATCAAGAACCTGCACCTGGTTGGCGGCAAGATGCCACAACAATGGGTGAGCATGGGCGACATCATCTGGGACAGCGACATCAACCCTGAAGGTCTGGCCGTCACCTACAAATACCCGCTGAGCGGCAGCACCGAGCTGTTCGGTAGCGCCGGCCACTACACCCTCAAGGACAACGTCGACGGTGAAGGCGTGCAGTTCAAGCACGACCTGCGTCTGTACGCTGGCCAGTTGGGCGCACGCTTCGCCATCACCGACAGCATGAAAATGACGTTGGGCGGCAGTATCTACTCCTACGACAACGACAAGAACAGTGCCTGCCCTACCTCCGGCACCGTCACCGCTCCATGCGCACTGGCCGTCAACGGCAACAGCCCGAACGAAACCTTCAAACTGTACGAAGGTTTTGGTCAGCTGGACTTCACCAACCTGCCAGTACCGCTGTCGCTGTATGGTCAGTACGTCAACAACAAAGATGCCAGCAACGACCAGGACACTGGCTGGCTGGCCGGTGTGAAGTCCAAGGTCTACGGCTTCAACCTGGACTACAACTACCGCGACGTGCAGCGTAACGCTGTGGTGGGTGCCTTCACCGACTCCGACTTCGCCAACGGCTTCACCGGTTCGCGCGGCAGCAAGCTGAAAGTGAGCTACGACCTGGACAAGAACTTCGCCCTGGGCGCGACCTACTTCATGGCGACCTCGGACCAGACCAACGCCAACATCAAGAAAACCGATTCGGACATCAACACCCTGCAACTGGATGCCGAAGCGAAGTTCTGATTCACCCCGCTACACGACTCGGGCAAGGAAGCCCGGGACGCCTTTACAGCCTGTCATTGTTATCTCGGTCCCCATCATCCTCCGATATAACAACGCCAGGCTGTTTCTGTTTTCTCGTTGTACTTGCGCAAAAAAAATCGCAGCCATTGGCTGCGATTTTTTTTACCGCGAACAATTTCAGCGCTTGCGCAGCAACACGCTACCAATCGAATAACCGGCGCCGAACGAACTGAGCACGGCCAGCGAGCCGGCGGGCAGATCGTCCTGGTTCTTGTGGAACGCAATCACGGAACCGGCGGAACTGGTGTTGGCGTAGGTGTCGAGAATCACCGGGGCTTCCTGTTCGGTGGCATCGCGGCCCAGCAGTTTCTTGACGATCAGGTGGTTCATGCTGAGGTTGGCCTGGTGCAGCCAGAAGCGCTTCACGTCGCTGACGTTGAGCTGGTTTTCCTGCAGATGCTCACCGATCAGTTCGGCCACCATCGGGCAGACTTCCTTGAACACCTTGCGGCCTTCCTGCACGAACAGTTTGTCCCTGGCGCCGACACCCTCTTCCGCCGCGCGGTTGAGGAAGCCGAAGTTGTTGCGGATGTTATTGGAGAACTTGGTCAGTAGCTTGGTGCTGACGATGTCGAACTGGTATTTGGACGTCGCCAGGTCCGCACGTTCGATGATCACCGCGGTGGCGGCATCGCCGAAGATGAAGTGGCTGTCGCGGTCACGGAAGTTCAGGTGGCCGGTGCAGACTTCCGGGTTGACCATCAGGATCGCCCGGGCCTGGCCCAGTTGCACGCTGTTGGCGGCGGTCTGGATACCGAAGGTCGCCGAAGAGCACGCCACGTTCATGTCGAAACCGAACCCCTGGATGCCCAGCGCTTCCTGGACTTCGATGGCAATGGCCGGGTAGGCACGTTGCAGATTGGAGCAGGCGACGATCACGCCGTCGATGTCCGCCGCGGTCTTGCCGGCGCGCTGCAAGGCTTGTTCGGCCGCACCAATGGCCATCTGGCAAAGCACCGACCACTCGTCATTGGAACGCTCCGGCAGGCGTGGGGCCATGCGTTGCGGGTCGAGGATGCCGTCCTTGTCCATGACAAAGCGGCTCTTGATGCCGGAGGCTTTTTCGATGAATGCGGCGCTGGATTCGGTCAACGCTTCCACTTCACCGCGCGCGATGGCATCGGCGTTGTCGGCGTTGAATTGCGCGACGTAGGTATTGAAAGACTGGACCAGCTCTTCGTTGGAAATGCTGTTGGCCGGGGTGTACAGGCCGGTGCCACTGATGACGACTTTATGCATGGTCGTGTCTCTAATCTGTTCAGGCAGAAAGCATTGGCACCGTCGTACCAATACACAAAGGGTCTATTCCCATCCGGGGGACGCAAACCTGGAATCGCTTTATTCCTGCTCGCAACCGGGTCGAAGGCTCTGGGTCGCGAAACCGGCGTTTATGGTCGCGAAGTTTGCCATAAACCTTGGGTTTTCGCCCCTTTTGCGAGAGCGACGCCGCACTTGTAGGAGCGAGCTCGCTCGCGATGGATTAAAGAACGCCGCGGGGTGTCAGACACCCAGCGTTATCGTTGACGACCATCGCGAGCGCGCTCGCTCCTACAGGGGTGTGTCAGGCCTCTACCTGGCTCCACTGCTTGTTCAGCCGCTTGTCGGAGATCGGCACCTTGGTTCCCAGTTGCTGGGCAAACAGCGAAACCCGGTATTCCTCCAGCCACCAGCGATACAACTCCAGCTGCGGATCGCGCTTGCCTTCCTGGGCGTGTTTGCTGGCGCGGGTCTGGTATTGCGTCCACAGGCCGCTCAATTCGCCGCTCCAGACCCGGTCGCGCTGCACCTGGGCACCGATTTTTTCGAAGCGTTGCTCGATGGCCCTGAGGTAACGCGGCAACTCCTTGAGCCACTGCATCGGCATTTCCCGGACAAACCCCGGATAGACCAGGTGGCTGAGCTGTTGCTTGATGTCGTTCAGAGCCACGGCTTGCGCCAGATCGATCTTGCCCTTGAAGCGCTTTTGCAAGCCGTGCCAGAGCTTGAGGATTTCCAGGGTCAGCTTCGCCACGCGCTCGGCGTGCTCGGTCCAGGCGCCACGCTTGCGTTCAGCCAGGGACGCCAGACCCGCACCGTCACGAGGCAGCGGGTGTTCGCCCTCAAGAATGCAGCTGTCGAGGCTGGCCAGCAGAATGTCTTCCACCAACGCATCGACACGCCCCATATCGCGATACAACAGACCCAATTCGGTCAGGCCCGGCAACTTGCCACGCAGGAACTTCGCCGATTCGGCCAGTTGCTGCATCAGCAGGCGCTGCAGCGCACGGCGATGCTGGAACTCGGCTTCGGCCGGCGTCGAGAAACGTCCTTCCTTGACCGTGCCCGCCTCTTCCACCAGTGCCGGATACACCGTCATCGACAGCCCGGCGATCTTCTGCTGGGTTTTCTCGGCGACGGCGGCAAATACTTTCGGCTCGACGGGCTGCTGGCTTTTCGCGGATTGCGGGACGGCCAGCGCAGCCTGGCTGGCTTCGGCGAAACGCGCAGTCAGCTCGGCCAGATCGCGACCTTCACCGAGGAACTTGCCCTGGCCGTCGACGATTTCCAGGTTCATCCGCAGATGGCTTTCGACCTGCTGCGCCGCCTCGGTCCAGGCTTCATCGCTGACCCGCGCACCGGTCATGCGCAAAAGCTCGCGCCCCAGGGCCTGGGGCAGCGAACCCTCGGCAAAGCTCATGCGCTGCAAGGCCGCCTTGACGAAGTCCGGCACCGGTACGAAGTTCTTGCGCAAGGCCTTGGGCAAGTTGCGCACCAGCGCAATGCACTTGGCTTCGATGACACCCGGCACCAGCCATTCCAGGCGTTCCGGTGGCAGCATCGGCAACAGCGGTGCCGGCACGCGCAGGGTCACGCCGTCCCGTGGATGGTTGGGTTCGAAGTGGTAGCCGAGCGCCAGTTCCAGGTCGCCGATGTGCAGCGTATCCGGATAGTGCTGGGCAGTGACTTCACTGGCTTCGCGGGCCAGCACGTCCTCTTCGCGCATGATCAGCAACTGTGGGTCTTTCTGGCTGTTGATCCGATACCAGCTGTCGAAGGTCGCCGTCTGATGGATCTCCGCCGGCAGTCGCGCGTCGTAGAAGGCGAACAGGGTTTCTTCGTCGGCGAGGATGTCGCGACGACGGGCCTTGGCTTCCAGTTCGTCGAGTTGTTCCAGCAACTGTTTGTTGGCGGTCAGGCACTTGGCCTTCGACTGGATCTCGCCGCGCACCAGTGCTTCGCGGATAAACAATTCGCGAGACACCACCGGGTCCACCGGGCCGTAATGCACCGGCCGACGGCCGACCACGATCAACCCGAACAGGGTGATCTGCTCGAACGCCACGACCTGGCCGCGCTTCTTCTCCCAGTGGGGTTCGAAGTGGTTTTTCTTGATCAGGTGCCCGGCCAGCGGCTCGATCCAGTCGGCATCGATCTTCGCCACCATGCGCGCGTAGAGCTTGGTGGTCTCCACCAGTTCGGCAGTCATCAGCCACTGCGGACGCTTTTTACCGATACCCGACGACGGATGAATCCAGAACCGCCGCTGGCGTGCACCGAGGTAATCACCCTCTTCGGTTTTCTGGCCGATCTGGCTCAGCAACCCCACCAGCACCGCTTTGTGCAATTTCGGATAGTCCGCCGGCTCTTTATTGAGGCTCAACTGCATGTCGCGGCAGATCAGGCTCAGCTGACGATGGGAGTCGCGCCATTCACGCAGGCGCAGGTAATTCAGGAAGTTCTTGCGACACCAGTTGCGCAACGGGCTGGCGCTCAGTGCCTGGCGCTGCTCCTCGAAACCGCGCCACAGATTGACCAGCCCGGCGAAGTCCGAGTCGGCGTCTTTCCATTGGGCGTGGGCCTGATCCGCCGCTTGCTGACGCTCCGGCGGACGCTCGCGCGGGTCCTGGATCGACATGGCGCTGGCGACGATCAGCACTTCCTGCAAGCTGCCGAGCTTCGCCGCTTCGAGCAACATGCGCCCCATGCGCGGGTCCACCGGCAGCCGCGCCAGTTGACGACCGAGTGGCGTCAATTGGCTGTTGCGGTCCACCGCCGAGAGTTCCTGCAGCAGGTTGTAACCGTCGCTGATGGCCTTGCCATCCGGCGGCTCGATGAACGGGAACGCGCTGACCTCGCCGAGACGCAGATGCAACATCTGCAAAATGACCGCTGCGAGGTTGGTCCGCAGGATTTCCGGATCGGTGAACTCCGGGCGACCGAGGAAATCCTCTTCGCTGTACAGGCGCACGCAAATGCCCGGCTCGACCCGTCCGCAACGGCCCTTGCGCTGGTTGGCACTGGCCTGGGAAATGGCCTCGATCGGCAGACGCTGAACCTTGGCCCGGTAGCTGTAACGGCTGATGCGCGCGGTGCCGCTGTCGATCACATAACGGATGCCCGGCACGGTCAGCGAGGTTTCCGCGACGTTGGTCGCCAAGACTACGCGACGGCCTGGGTGCGACTGGAAAATTCGCTGCTGCTCGGCCGGTGACAGGCGCGCGTACAACGGCAGGATTTCGGTGTGCTTGAGCTGGGCCTTGCGCAACATGTCGGCGGCGTCGCGAATCTCGCGCTCCCCCGGCAGGAACACCAGCACGTCACCGGGGCTGCGGCGCTCGCTGCGCTCATGGGCGGCAATTTCGTCGAGAGTGGCGAGGATCGCCTGGTCCACGGTCAAGTCGTCCTCGACGCGGTTGCCCTCTTCGTCCTGCTCCAGGGTCAGCGGGCGATACCAGGTGTCCACCGGGAAAGTACGGCCGGACACTTCGACAATCGGCGCATCGTCGAAGTGCTTGGAGAAGCGCTCCAGGTCGATGGTCGCCGAGGTGATGATGACCTTCAGGTCCGGGCGACGCGGCAGCAGGGTTTTCAGGTAGCCGAGCAGGAAGTCAATGTTGAGGCTGCGTTCGTGGGCTTCGTCGACGATGATCGTGTCGTAGCGTTCCAGATAGCGGTCGTTCTGGGTTTCCGCCAGCAGGATGCCATCGGTCATCAGCTTGATCAGGGTGTTGGAGTCGCTCTGATCCTCGAAACGCACCTGATAGCCGACCAGCGCGCCCAGCGGCGTGCCGAGCTCTTCAGCCACCCGGCTGGCGACGCTGCGCGCAGCAATTCGGCGCGGCTGGGTGTGCCCGATCAGGCCGTGCTGGCCGCGACCGATTTCCAGGCAGATCTTCGGCAACTGGGTGGTTTTACCCGAACCGGTTTCGCCGGCGATGATCAGCACCTGGTGCTGTTCCAGCGCTTTCTTGATTTCGTCGCGCTTGGCGGCGATCGGCAGGCTGTCGTCGTAACGAATCACCGGCAGGCTGGCCTTGCGCGCCAGCACCTGATCACAGGACGCCTGCGTGCGAGTCACCCATTGGGCCAGCTTGGCCTCGTCGGGTTTCTTGCGCAGCTCAAGCAACTGCCGCCGCAGCCGGTGGCGGTCGGCGAGCATGGCGTGATCGAGGTTTTTCAGCAGTTTGTCGATGGAGGGCGATTCGTCGGTCATCGGGTACGCAATTCGGTCGTCTAGTGGCGCAGAAGGCAGATTGTCGCAGATTTAAAGGACAAGCGAGATCCCTTGTAGGAGCGAGCTTGCTCCGGGCGGCGTTCCGACGATGAACTCAAGAACGCCACGGGGTGTCAGGTTTCCCGCGTCACCGTTAACGACCATCGTCGGAACGCCGCCCGGAGCAAGCTCGCTCCTACAGGGGATGCGTACCGGCGCTACTCTTAATCCAGGCCCTTGCGCCGATACGGGAACACATCAATCACCTTCCCCGCCCGAATCGCTTCTTGCAGGCTCTTCCAGTAATCGGCGTTGTACAACTCGCCATGCAGTTGGTCGAACAACCGGCGCTGCCCGGAATCGGCAAACAGGAACGGCGGAAACTCTTCCGGGAACACGTCCAGCGGCCCGATCGAATACCAGGGTTCGGAAGCCATTTCGTCCTCCGGGGTGCGTGGTTGCGGGATGTGCCGGAAGTTGGCCTCGGTAAGGAAGCAAATCTCGTCATAGTCGTAGAACACCACCCGGCCATGACGGGTGACGCCGAAGTTCTTCAACAGCATGTCGCCGGGAAAGATATTGGCCGCCGCCAGTTGCTTGATCGCCAGCCCGTAGTCTTCCAGGGCCTCGCGCACCTGCGCCTCGTTGGCGTTTTCCAGGTAGAGGTTCAGCGGGGTCATGCGTCGCTCGGTCCAGCAGTGACGGATCAGCACCGTGTCGTCTTCCACCGACACCGTGGACGGCGCGACTTCCAGCAACTCCTCCAGACACGCCGGGTCGAACTTGCTCAACGGGAAACGAAAGTCGGCGAACTCCTGGGTATCGGCCATGCGCCCGACCCGGTCGACGCTCTTCACCAGACGGTACTTTTCGATCACCGTGGCGCGGTCGACGTTTTTCGACGGCGAGAAACGGTCCTTGATGATTTTGAACACGGTGTTGAAACCCGGCAGGGTGAACACGCTCATGACCATGCCGCGCACACCGGGGGCCATGATGAACTGGTCGTCGGTATTGGCCAGGTGATTGATCAGGGCCCGGTAGAACTCCGATTTGCCGTGCTTGTAGAAGCCAATCGAGGTGTACAGCTCGGCAATGTGCTTGCCCGGCAGGATACGCCGCAGGAAGCCGATAAACTCCGCCGGCACCGGCACATCCACCATGAAATACGAGCGGGTGAAGGAGAAAATGATCGACACGTCCGCCTCGTCGGTGATAAGCGCATCGATCTGGATGCCGCGCCCTTCGAGGTGCAGCAATGGAATTGCCAGCGGCCATTGCTCGTCGGCGGTGTAGATGCGCCCCACCAGGTACGCGCCTTTATTGCGGTACAGCACCGAGGAAAACAGCTCGACGCTCAACTCCGGGTCCTTGCACACCCAATCCGGCAGGTTCTCGCGCAGTTGCGCTTCGAGGCGGCGCAGGTCCCCGGGCAGGTCGGCGTATTCTTCGCTGAAGCGGTAGTCGTCAAAAATGCTGGCGAGCATTGCCGACAATTGGCCTTGCGGCTTGTAGGTGCGGGTTTGCGCAGCCCGGGCGCGACGCAGGCTCGGCCGGGTGGTGTGGATGAACATGCAGCCGTCGCTGATCAGGTCATGGCTGAACAGCCCGCAGAAGATCGAGTTGTACCAGGTCTCGGACAGCTCATCGTCGAAACGCAGGTCGATCAGGCTGATGTAGGCGCTTTTGACCAGCGGCCAGCAGCTGACGTCCAGCGTGTCGGCGTCAAACGCGGTGCGCAGCCGCTCCACCGTTTCACCGACTTTGTCTTCGTACAGATTGATTCGTGCCGCCGACGCCGATTGCGTCTCTTGCCACAGGGCCTGCTCGAAACGGGCCCGGGCGCCGTCGGTGATCTGGCGAAAATGCTCGCGGTAATCGTCAAAGCCATCGAGGATCAAGCGGGCGATGTCGGCGGCTGGCCATTGCTGCGGCATGTTGAGACCTCTGCGGGAATTCGGAAGGCTTGAGCTTAGCCAGTGAACCGGGTGCAGGAGAAGCGTAATTTTCCGGCCGCCGCGTCATCGACGCCCTGAAGAGTTCAACGTCCGGTTTTCGGTTGCCATCGATCTCACACTCAGCAACACTTTCGCCCCTCCCTCAAGGAAGGAACGCACTGTGAACCCCGTCGATATTTTCCGTTTACTGTCCCTGGCGGCCATTTGGGGTGCGAGTTTTCTGTTCATGCGCATCATCGCCCCGGTGATCGGCTCCCTGCCTACTGCGTTTTTCCGCGTGTCGATTGCCGCGGTCGGGCTGTTGGTGATTCTTGGCCTGATGCGCACCAGCTGGGATTTCAAAGGCAAACTCAAGACCGTGATGCTGCTCGGGGTGATCAACTCCGGCATCCCGGCGACCCTGTACTCCGTTGCCGCCCAAGTACTGCCCGCCGGTTATTCGTCGATTTTCAACGCCACCACGCCGCTGATGGGCGTGCTGATCGGCGGCCTGTTTTTCCATGAAAAGCTCACCGCCGCCAAGCTCGGCGGAGTTTTTCTCGGGCTGTTCGGGGTCGGCGTGCTGACCCGCGCGGGCCCGGTGGCGTTCGATATCGGGTTGTTGATGGGCGCCGTAGCCTGCCTGCTCGCCACCACGTGCTACGGTTTTGCCGGTTTCCTGGCCCGGCGCTGGCTCGATCAGGCCGGTGGTCTCGACAGCCGTTTGTCGGCACTGGGCAGCATGCTTGGCGCGACGCTGTTCCTGCTGCCGCTGTTCGGTTACAGCGTGATCAGCCAGCCACCGGCGAGCTGGGGCGGTTGGAGCGTGTGGCTGTCGTTGCTGGGCTTGGGTCTGGGCTGCACGGCGTTTGCCTACATTATTTACTTCCGGCTGCTGAGCTCGATTGGTCCGGTGAAATCGATGACCACGACCTTCCTGATTCCGCTGTTCGGGGTGTTGTGGGGGGCGATGTTTCTCGACGAGCCGCTGTCGATGGCGCATATCTATGGCGGGGTGTTGATTGCGCTGGCGTTGTGGTTGGTGTTGAAGCCGGCTGCCGTGAAACCGGGTTTGGTGACTGACCGATAGTTTTATAGTGCTGCTTATGACGCCTTCGCGAGCAAGCCCGCTCCCACAGTGATTCGAGTCGTACACAAATTTTGTGTTCAGCACTTGAACCTGTGGGAGCGGGCTTGCTCGCGAAGACGGCCGATCAGACGCCAAAAATCACAAAGTTTGTCCGCAATTAAGCGGTTTTACGGAAGACGAATACCAGACCGACGATGATCAACAGCATGCCGAACAGGCTCAACATCGCCAGGCGATTGCCAAAGATCAGATAGTCCATCACTGCCGTTACCGCCGGCACCAGGTAAAACAGGCTGGTGACGTTCACCAGATTGCCTCGAGCGATCAAGCGGTACAGCAACAACGTCGCCAGCACCGACACCACCAGCCCCATCCACAGCACCGGCAGGATGAAACCGCTGCCGTGTTCGAAGTGAAACGGCTGGAAGGGTACGAAGACCCCGCATAACAACAGCCCCGCGAGGTATTGCACCGGCAGCGTGCCGAGGGGATTGTCGGTGATGCGTTTCTGCATGATCGAACCGAACGTCATGCTCGCCAGCGCGAGCAAACCGAAAAGCATCCCGGCTAGCGACATCCCGGCCAGTCCGATGCCCTGATAAACCACCATGATCAACCCGCTCAGCCCCAGGGCCAGACCGAACATCCGGCTCCAGGAGCGCTGACGCTCCATCAGCACCACGGTGAGGATCGGCTGCACGCCCATGATGGTCGCCATCACCCCGGGCGTGACCTTGAGGTCGAGGGCCAGCAGATAGAAAATCTGATAAGCCCCCAGCAACACCACGCCCGTGGCCATCGCATACATCATCGGTTTGCCGCCCTTGGGCAGCTTCAGCTTGAGCAACGGCACCAGCAACACCAGGCCGCAGAGCGCAATGACGAAACGGAACATCAGGAAGGCGAAGGGCGACGCGTGGGCCAGGCCCCATTTGGAGAAAATCGCCCCGCTGCTCCACAGCAGAACGAACAGGCTCGTGGACGCCGCCGCGAGCGCGGACTTTTTCGAAAGGACAAGCATGAATACCACCTGTAGTCAGGCAAAAAGCCAACTCAGCCGAAGCTGAAATTCAGTCGTTTTTTTCAGGCAGGCAGGGGACCAGCAGAAAGCAGCTGATCAGCCCGAAATGCCAACGCCTGGCGGCGAGACCACCGCGCACACTGGCGTGCGACTGACAGGAGGGGGGTAATGACTGATCTGCCCGGGCTGCTGATTCCCGCACGGCACGACGCCAGCGTTGACCGCTGAATCGACTACCGCGTTGATGAGGGATGCAGGCATTGGGCTGATCTTTGCTCGAGGGATAAAAACGTGAGTCCGAACTCACCGTGCGCCGACTATAACCAGCGTTCGACATGGATTGCAACGACTTGGCCAACAGGCCAGTAACGACAGTCGGCTCAGAGTCCGCATTGTGCAGCTTTTTTTTGGGGGGGCTCTGGATTCCGTGAAGAATCATAAAAAAACCGCTCACTACGAGCGGTTTTTTTTGTTTCCAGGAGCGCCTGTCAGCCAAACAGCCAATACCCCAACAACGTCAGCACCGCCACCGCCAGTACCGGGCGTAGTACACGGTAGGCCTTGGGATTGCGCCGCTTCCATTGCTTGACCACACCACTGAATTTGTCGCTGGAGTTCTTGCTCCAGGCATAGGCCTGGTTGATCCCGCCCACACGCTCGTCGTCCAGGTTCTGAGGAGCGGTGGCGCGACCCAGCCAGGCGCTGATACTGCGATTGATGCGGGTCATGAAGCGATTGCTCAGTGGACGCTCGATATCGCAGAACAGGATGACCCGGGTCTTTTCCGTTTCATTCTTGACCCAGTGCACGTAGGTCTCGTCGAACATCACGTCCTCGCCATCGCGCCAGGCGTAAACCTGACCGTCGACAAAGATGCGGCAATCATCGGAATTGGGGGTGGACAGGCCCAAGTGATAACGCAGGGAACCGGCAAACGGATCGCGATGCGGGTTGAGATGGCTGCCGCCCGGCAGCAGCGCGAACATGGCGCCTTTGACGTTGGGAATGCTGCTGACCAATTCCACGGTTCTCGGGCACAAGGCTGCGGCCGAAGGCAGCGGTTTGTCGTACCACTTGAGATAAAACCGCTTCCAGCCCTTCTTGAAGAACGAGCCGAAACCGGCGTCGTTGTTCTTTGCCGCCGCACGGATATACCCCTCGTCGAACAAGTGCATCGCTTCGTCGCGAATCACCTCCCAGTTGTCCCTGAGCACATCCAGTTCCGGGAACTTGCTGCGATCCAGATACGGTTTCGAAGGCACACCGGAAAACAGGTACATCAAGGCGTTATAGGGAGCGAACAGCGCCGAATGGTTCACGAACTGGCGCAAAACCGGCAGACGCGCCTTGCCGCGTAAATGCACATAGAGGGTGCTGCCGAGAAACAGCAGCAACAACGAGGCCTTCGCGGCAAACGATAAGGTCATCAACAACTCCTTTGAAGATAAGCGACACGTGCGCCACGTCCATTGTCCGACATGGCTGCTGGCATGATAAACACTACCGACCCGATGAAAAACCTGCACTTTTCAACATTCAATGTTAATGAATGTGCAACAAAGCATTTCTTAACATAAAACGCCTGAACGCGGGCTGATGCAGATCAGCAATGTTCAGCACTTACTGCTGATTCTCCTGTTCGGTGAACAGATCACTGAACAGCATGCTCGACAGGTAACGCTCACCGGAGTCCGGCAGGATCACGACAATGGTCTTGCCCTGCATTTCCGGGGTTTCCGCCAATCTTACGGCCACTGCCATGGCGGCGCCGCAAGAAATCCCGGACAAAATCCCTTCTTCCTGCATCAAGCGCAAGGCCATGGCCTTGGACTCTTCGTCGCTGACCAGCTCCACCCGATCGACCATCGACAAATCGAGGTTCTTCGGCACAAAACCGGCACCGATGCCCTGGATCTTGTGCGGGCTCGGCTTGATTTCTTCACCGGCCAGGGCCTGGGTGATCACCGGCGACACCGCCGGCTCCACTGCCACCGAGAGTATCGGTTTGCCCTGGGTATTCTTGATATACCGTGAAACTCCAGTGATGGTTCCACCGGTTCCGACGCCTGCCACCAGCACGTCGACCGCACCGTCGGTATCGTTCCAGATTTCCGGGCCGGTGGTCTTTTCGTGGATGGCCGGGTTGGCCGGGTTGTCGAACTGAGCCGGCATGAAGTACTTCGACGGGTCGCCGGCAACAATTTCACCGGCTTTCTCGATGGCCCCCTTCATGCCTTTGGCCGGCTCGGTCAACACCAGTTCGGCCCCCAGTGCCTTGAGCACCTTGCGGCGCTCGATACTCATGGACGCCGGCATGGTCAGCATCAGTTTGTAGCCACGGGCGGCAGCCACGAAGGCCAGGCCGATACCGGTATTGCCGGAGGTAGGTTCGACGATGGTCATGCCCGGCTTGAGTTTGCCACTGCTCTCGGCATCCCAGATCATGTTCGCGCCGATCCGGCACTTGACCGAGTAACCGGGGTTGCGCCCTTCGATCTTGGCCAGGATGGTCACACCACGCGGCGCAATGCGATTGATCTGCACCAGCGGCGTGTTGCCGATGGAGTGGGCGTTGTCAGCGAAAATGCGGCTCATGGCTGGGTCCTTAACGACAGCATTGAAATAGGGCATCAAGGTAAGCCTCTTGCCAGCAGGCGTCCAGTCAGGTCGGACGTCCGCTTATCAGTGCGGTCTATGGCTTTGGATCGAAGCCGGATGCAGGCTAATTTTTGCGCGTGACGATGTACCGGCCAGCGCCTTCTGCCGCACGGGGCGAATTCGCTTGCAGTTGCAGGAAATCCCAGCCCAGGCAGGCCAAGGCTAACGATCGCGGCACCTTTTCGCGACCACTGCTGTATCGGGTGATGCTGCGGGTACTGACCCCCAGTGCTTCAGCCGCCTGATGAAGCGGTAACCCGGTGCGAGCACGCCAATCAATAAAGATCCGGGTGTTTTCGTCGACGGCATTTTGTGCCAAGACATCCAGGTAGAGAGTGTCCGCGCCAATCTGGATATCAAGCTCAGGCCATTCGACACTCCAGCCATCGTCACCCAGCGCAGCATGATCAAAGGCGACTCCCTGCAAAGGTTGGAGGCCTGGATAGGCATGCAGGTCGCAGCTCAAATCGAGCATCAGCTGCTGACCATTGATAAACGTCAGCGCCAAACGATAATCCGACAGCGCTTGCACTGCCGATAGCCGTGGTCGTTTCATGGGTAGCATCGTTTCCAATCCTCCAGCAATTGAGTCTGGTGGGCTCTGACCCAGTCCAGAGCTTCCCTGAGAATCAGTGGCGGCGCCTTGCCCACCATCACTTCGGCAGTTTCCAGGCTCAGCATGACGTCCAGCCCGCCACCCGTCAGATGAACGTGTGGCGGCGGATGATCCTTTTCACGCAACTGAATGCGATACGTATCTCGAAATCGGTATTTAGTAGACATGCCTGGCATGGTATCGCCAACTTGGCGATACCAACATACTGGCCAGCAGTCGAGACTGAGTCAAGATGTGACGCTCCATTCAGAGACTGAATAAGCCGTCTGCGTTCACAGTCGACCGGACACCGCGTTATAGTCGGGGCTGACTCTTTTATTGCGCCCCCGCCCTGCCGCGTTCAGGTCGGCGTTACCGTTCGAGGATTAGCAGATGAAGTTCGAAGGCACCCAGGCCTACGTCGCCACCGATGACCTGAAGCTGGCGGTCAACGCCGCCATCACCCTGGAGCGGCCGCTGCTGGTCAAGGGCGAACCGGGCACCGGCAAGACCATGCTCGCCGAGCAACTGGCCGAATCCTTTGGCGCCAAGCTGATCACCTGGCACATCAAGTCCACCACCAAGGCTCACCAGGGCCTGTACGAGTACGACGCGGTCAGCCGCCTGCGCGATTCGCAGCTGGGCACGGAAAAGGTCCACGACGTTCGAAACTACCTGAAAAAGGGCAAGCTCTGGGAAGCCTTCGAATCCGAAGAGCGGGTGATCCTGCTGATCGACGAAATCGACAAGGCCGACATCGAATTCCCCAACGACCTGCTGCAAGAACTCGACAAGATGGAGTTCTACGTCTACGAGATCGACGAGACCATCAAGGCGAAAAAACGCCCGATCATCATCATTACCTCCAACAACGAGAAAGAGCTGCCGGATGCGTTCCTGCGCCGCTGCTTCTTCCACTACATCGCGTTCCCGGATCGCACCACGATGCAGCGGATCGTCGACGTGCATTACCCGGACATCAAGAAAGACCTGGTCAGTGAAGCGCTGGACGTGTTCTTCGATGTGCGCAAGGTGCCGGGCCTGAAGAAAAAGCCTTCGACCTCCGAGCTGGTCGACTGGCTGAAACTGCTGATGGCCGACAACATCGGCGAAGCGGTGCTGCGCGAGCGCGATCCGACCAAGGCCATCCCGCCGCTGGCCGGTGCGCTGGTGAAAAACGAACAGGACGTGCAACTGCTGGAGCGTCTGGCGTTCATGAGCCGGCGCGGCACCCGCTAAGAGGCTGATGCCATGCTGCTCAACCTGTTCAATGAAATGCGCGCAGCCAAGGTACCGGTCTCGGTGCGCGAGCTGCTGGACCTGATCAATGCGCTGAAAAAGCGCGTGACCTTCGCCGATATGGACGAGTTCTATTACCTGTCCCGGACGATCCTGGTGAAGGACGAAAAGCATTTCGACAAGTTCGACCGGGCGTTCGGAGCCTACTTCAATGGCTTGGAAAAACTCGACGACCACCTGCAAGCGCTGATTCCCGAAGACTGGTTGCGCAAGGAGTTCGAGCGCTCGCTGACCGATGAAGAGCGGGCGGCGATCCAGTCCCTCGGCGGCCTGGACAAGCTGATCGAAGAGTTCAAGAAACGCCTGGAAGAACAGAAGGAACGCCACGCCGGTGGCAACAAGTGGATCGGCACCGGTGGTACCAGCCCGTTCGGCTCCGGGGGGTTCAACCCGGAAGGCATTCGGGTCGGCGACGCCGGCAAGCGCCAGGGCAAGGCGGCCAAGGTCTGGGACCAGCGCGAATACAAGAACCTCGACGACTCAGTCGAGCTGGGCACCCGCAACATCAAGGTCGCCCTGCGCCGCCTGCGCAAGTTCGCCCGTCAGGGCGCGGCGGAAGAGCTGGACATCGATGGCACCATCGATCACACCGCCAAGGATGCGGGGTTGCTGAACATCCAGATGCGGCCGGAGCGGCGTAACACCGTCAAGCTGTTGCTGCTGTTCGACATCGGCGGCTCGATGGATGCCCACGTGAAGATTTGCGAGGAGTTGTTCTCGGCCTGCAAGACCGAGTTCAAGCATCTGGAGTACTTCTACTTCCACAACTTCATTTATGAATCGGTGTGGAAGAACAACATGCGCCGCACCTCCGAGCGCACGTCGACCATGGACCTGCTGCACAAGTACGGTGCCGACTACAAAGTGATCTTCATCGGCGACGCCGCCATGGCGCCCTACGAAATCACCCAGCCGGGCGGCAGCGTCGAGCACTGGAACGAAGAAGCCGGTTACGTGTGGATGCAGCGGTTCAAGGAGAAGTACAAGAAGCTCATCTGGATCAACCCGTATCCGAAGGACACCTGGGGCTACACCTCTTCGACCAATATCGTGCGGGACTTGATCGAGGACCAGATGTATCCGCTGACATTGCGCGGGCTTGAGGAAGGGATGCGGTTTCTTTCCAAATAATCTCTGCTGTCTGTTCAGACGCCTTCGCGAGCAAGCCCGCTCCCACATTGGATCTTTGTTGTACACAAGACTCCTGTGGGAGCGGGCTTGCTCCGGGCGGCGTTCCGACGAAGCTTTTAGCCGTTCAAAAAGCGCCGCAAATACTCGACCTGTTCGCGATGCGCCACTTCCTGCACCACCGGCCGCAACCGCACCCGCGCGCCCGGCAAACATTGCGCCAAGCGCGCCAGCGCCAGCGGCGTCAATGCTCCCAGACGCGGATAACCGCCAATGGTCTGCCGATCATTGAGCAGCACGATCGGCTGCCCGTCCGGCGGTACCTGCACCGCGCCCAACGGGATGCCTTCGGAAATCATCGGCTTGCCCTGGTACTGCAACGCCGGGCCCAACAGGCGAATACCCATTCGGTCGGCACGGCTGTCGAGGCTCCACGCGCTGTTGAACGCATCGAACAGGCTCTGCCCGCTGAACTCGCCAATCTGTGCACCGAGGACCAGGTCCAACGGAGTATCAAGGTTCAGGTCCGGCCGCTGGTCTGCGGTCATTTCGCGCAGCAACATCACCGAATTGCCCGAGTAGCTCAAACACGCACCTTTACCCAGCGCATGACCCATTCCGTCCAGGCCGCCAAGCTCCTCACGGACTACCGTCGCGATGCTGCCCAGTACTTTCGGTGCATCAAACCCACCCGGCGCCGCCAGATAGGCTCGGGCGCCGAGCAACGGTTGAGTGAATTGCAGACGCTGACCTTTATGCAGCCTGAAACTGCGCCACGGTGCCAGCGCCTCGCCGTCCACCTGCGCGCCAAGATCCGCTCCGGCCAAGGCCAGCACGCATTCTTCCTCGGCAACGACGGTAAACCCGCCGAGGGTGATTTCGATCACCGGCGCATCCAGTCCGTTGCCCAACAGCCAGTTGGCCCAGGACATCGAACGCCAATCGGCCGCGCCACCCTGGGTCACGCCCAGATGCCGCACGCCGAATCGACCAGCGTCTTGCAACAGGCACAGCGGCGTACTTGTTTCAATCGTCAGACGGCTCATGCCTGCGCCTCCAATGGCGTGTCGTCACCGCCCAGGTTAATGAACTCGGCATGGCCGACTGCTTCGAACCGGACGGTGTCGCCGGGTTGCATCAGGCTGTAGCCGTCGCGGTTGCGATCGAACAATCTGGCCGGCGTGCGGCCAATCAGATTCCAGCCGCCTGGCGACACCACCGGGTAAGCCGCCGTTTGCCGTTCGGCGATGCCGACACTTCCGGCGGCGACTTTCTTGCGTGGCGTGCTCAGACGCGGCGCAGCGAGCACCTCTTCCACCAGCCCCATGAAGGCGAAGCCCGGCGCAAAACCCAGGGCGAACACCTGATATTCGTGCTCGCTGTGACGACGGATCACCTCCTCCACCGCCAATCCGCTGCGTTGCGCCAACAGGCTCAACTCCGGTCCGACGCTCAAGTCATACCACACCGGCAACACATGACAGGTACCGCGAGTACGCGCATTGGGCGACAGATCGATCAGCGCCATGGCAATCAACTCCCGGGCCTGGGCAGGACTCAGTGCGGTCAAGTCGTAATGCACCATCAGTGTGGTGTAGGACGGCACCAGGTCGATCAGATGCGCACCGAATGCCGTACGCAGACTTTCACTGGCCGCCAGCATCCACGGCATGTTGGCTTCGGCAATTTCATCGAACAGGCGCACCATCAGGCAATCCAGCGCCACCACCTCCACCCGCAGCTTCATGACGCACTCTGCCGGTTCAAGGCTTCACGGATGCGTTGCACGGCAGCGACCGAACTGGCGTTGTCGCCGTGCACGCAAAGGGTGTTGGCCTGCAAAAGCAGGGCGCTGCCATCGCTGGCGGTGAGCTGATCGCCACGGGCAATGGTCAGCGCCTGCTCGATAATCTTTTCCGGGTCGTGATGCACCGCTCCCGGCAGTTGGCGCGAGACCAGCCTGCCCGCGCTGTCGTAAGCCCGATCGGCGAAGGCCTCGAACCACAGCGTGATGCCGTATTCATCGCCCACTTGTTGGGCGGCGCTGTTGTCTTTGGTCGCCATCAACATCAAT
Organism: Pseudomonas sp. WT-JTC; assembly: GCF_056711565.1. Taxonomy (NCBI): domain Bacteria; kingdom Pseudomonadati; phylum Pseudomonadota; class Gammaproteobacteria; order Pseudomonadales; family Pseudomonadaceae; genus Pseudomonas; species Pseudomonas sp. WT-JTC. The sequence continues at coordinate 1,513,009 of NZ_CM160042.1, read as the reverse complement.
GGCAGATTGCGGTCGTAGGACGCCACCGCTTGCAAGACGGCGCGCAACTGCACCGGGTTGGCCATCATGTCGTTGTACATCGCGCCATGGGGTTTGACATAACTGACCCGGCCGCCCTGGGCCCGGCAGATGCCGTCGAGGGCGCCGATCTGGTAATGCAGAATGTCTTGAAGTTCCTGGGTGGCATACGCCATGGAGCGGCGGCCAAACCCCACCAGATCCTGATAGGCCGGATGCGCGCCAACTTGCACACCGTGGCTGAGGGCCAGGCTGACGGTCTTGCGCATGACGCTCGGGTCGCCGGCGTGAAAACCGCAGGCGATGTTGGCGCAATCGATGAAGGGCATGATTTCTGCGTCCAGACCCATGGTCCAGCTGCCGAAACTCTCGCCGATGTCGCAGTTCAATAGCAGGCGGCTCACGCTGAACACTCCTGTAGGCTTTATTCTTTTTTGCTGCGGGACATATCTATAAGACACGCCCGCAGGTTATCAGTTACTGAGCGTCGAGTTGCTTGCCACGGGTTTCCGGCAGGCTCAAGGCCGCGAGGATCACCACGCCATAGGAAACCGCCGCAAAGGCACCGATGCCCACGCTCAGCGGCACAGTCTGGCTGAGCAAGCCGATCAGCAGCGGGAACAACGCCGCCAGCGCGCGGCCGATGTTGTAGCAAAAACCCTGGCCGGAACCACGAATGCGTGTAGGGAACAACTCGGTCAGGAATGCGCCCATGCCACTGAAAATCCCCGAGGCGAAGAAACCCAGCGGAAAGCCCAGCCACAACATCACGCCGTTGCTGACCGGAAGTTGCGTGTACAGCAACACAATGGTGAACGAGCCGACGGCGAACAGGATGAAGTTCTTTTTGCGTCCCAGAATGTCGGTCAAATAGGCGCTGATGACATAACCGACGTAGGACCCGACAATCACCATCGCCAGATAACCGCTGGTATTGAGTACGCTCAAACCGCGTTCATTCTTCAGGAAAGTCGGCAACCAGGAAGTGATGGCGTAGTAGCCACCCAGCGCGCCAGTGGTCAGCAACGAAGCGCGAATCGTGGTGAACAGCATGCCGGGGGCGAAGATCTCGTAGAACTTCGACGGATTGCTCGGTTCCTGTCTGGCCTTGGCTTCACGATAGATTTCCGGGTCCTTGACCAGACGGCGGACGAATATCACGAAGATTGCCGGCACGATGCCGAGGATGAACAGCGCACGCCAGGCGTCTTCCGGTGGTAATACCGAGAACAGCAGCGCATACAGAATCGCGGTAAGCCCCCAACCCAGCGCCCAGCCGGACTGCACCATGCCAACGGCCTTGCCACGGTCCTTGGCACGAATGACTTCACCGATCAGCACCGCCCCGGCCGTCCACTCGCCACCGAAACCGAAGCCCATCAGGGTTCGTGCGATCAGCAGTTGCTCGTAGCTCTGGGCAAAGCCGCAGAGAAAGGTGAAGAACGCAAACCACAACACCGTCAGTTGCAGCGTGCGTACACGACCGATGCGGTCGGACAGAATCCCTGCCACCCAACCACCGATGGCCGAAGCGATCAGCGTACTGGTATGAATCAGCCCGGCTTGACCGGTGGTGATGCCCCACATGGCAATCAGGGTCGGCACCACGAAGCTGAGCATCTGCGTGTCCATGCCGTCCAGGCCATAGCCGATCTTGCAGCTCCAGAAGGTGCGGCGTTCCTGCTGATTGATGTTGCGATACCAGTCGAAAGGTCCCGGGCGGGCCGAGGCTTTCGGAATGGCGGTGGTGTCGGGCGCACTCATGGCAAATCTCCGCGCTGATTTTATTGGTATTGTTCTGAGCCCCGACGACGCCTATCGTTGGGAACCGGATGCGTCGATTCTTGGATGCGCGCCCCTGCTGCGTCCAACTAATAAAAACCCGCCCTAGACATAAGAAATCCTTATCCCATGAACCTGAAGTTTCTCGAGACCTTTGTCTGGGTCGCCCGACTCAAGAGTTTCCGCCTGACCGCCGACAAGCTCTTCACCACTCAGGCCTCGATCTCCAGCCGCATCGCCGTGCTTGAAGGTGAGCTCGGGGTAAAACTATTTCTGCGGGACTCGCGCGGCGTGAGCCTGACGCCCGAAGGTCTCAAAGTGCTTGATTACGCCGAGCAGATGATGGACACCATGCAGGCGCTCAAGCAGTCGATCGAGACCCGTTCGAGCAAGGCCGGACGGGTGCGCATCGGCGTGATGGACACGGTGATCCATACCTGGCTCAGCCCGTTGGTGGCGCAGATGACCGATCACTACCCGCTGGTGGAAATCGAGCTGGTGGCCGATACCTCGCTCAACCTCTGCGATCAGCTGCAAAAAGGCTTTCTCGATGTGATCCTGCAAACCGACCTGCTGCGCCATGAAAGCGTGCGCAGCCTGGAACTGGCCAGCCACCCCATGGGCTGGATCGTCGCCAGCAATTCCCTGTACAACCGCGAGTATTCAGGCGTCGCCGATCTGGCGAACGAGCGAATCATCACCTACTCGAAAAACTCCCATCCGCATCAGGAAGTGCTCGCCCTGATGCAGGCCAATGGCGTGATGGCGCCACGGTTGAACTGCGTGAATTCGGTGTCGGCGATTACCCGTTTGTTGCGCGACGGTTTCGGCATCGGCGCATTGCCACCGGTGCTGGTGGCCGAGGAACTGGAGCGAGGGGAATTGACCTTGCTGGACATTGAGCAACGCCCGCCCAACCTGCAAGTGGTGGTGTCATGGCGGGTCGGCGCAGAGTGGGTCGAAGAGATCGTGACGTTGTGTCAGCACGTAGTGGAGCACTATGCGCAGAAGGTGGGCGAGCACTACATGGTCTTGAGCAAACCCCTGGCCAGCCTCTGAAAAGGCCCCTCACTGCACAAGTAGCAATCACTATCATTTGCATTAATATTTTGAAAATGTATTCTCTGCGCGCATTCAGCTAAACCACTGTCCAGAAGGAATCGGACTTGATGCGCGCTTACACGCAAAAACAGCAGCAATTGCTCTCGCACTGGAGCGAAGCCCTCGGCACTCCTGCCTTCCAGTCCCACCGCATCACCCTCGACCCTTTGAGCAATGCCCTGGAGCCCGCCGCCCAGCGCTGCTTCCAACGCCTGATCCGGCTTACACCTTGCGTCTCATCGAGGGCGTTGCCTGGCTCTGCCCCCTGACGCTGGCAGCCACGGCACGGGCTAACGAATAGTTGGGTTTTCTCATCAGCCGGTTGCTCTGGGCATCTGGCAAGGCGCACTGCTCCCTGTCGCTTACGCACTGGCCGCCGCCGGGATCCGCCGGGTGCGCTCGTTCACCACCACACCCCGCCCGGCAATCGTATCTACCCACACTTATCACGACTAAAAAAAAGACCAACTCATGACCCGAACCAAACTTTCCTTGCTGATTCCGCTGCTCGGCTCCGTCAGCGTCCAGGCCTGGGCCGAGGACACCGACCAGCAGCCCGGAACATTGAACATGCAAGCCACCGTCGTTTCCGCGACTCGTAGCGAAGCGACCATTGCCTCGATCCCAGGTTCGGTCCAGGTGATCGACGAACAACAGATCCGCCAACAGAGTGGCGCGGGACGTCGGGTCTCCGACATCCTGGGACAACTGGTTCCTGGCCTGGCGCCGTCCAGCGGCGGGATGAGCAACTTCGGCCAGACCCTGCGCGGGCGCAACATGCTGGTGTTGATCGACGGCGTGTCGCAGAACGCCACGCGTGACAACTTCCGCCAGCTCAACAGCATCGCACCGGCCAGTATCGAACGCATCGAGGTGGTTTCCGGCGCCAGCAGCATTTATGGTGCCGGTGCTTCGGGCGGCATCATCAACATCATCACCAAGCGCAATCAGGGTCAGGACCTTGCCTACAGCAGCAAACTGGGCCTGACCAGCGGCAACAACCTCAACAGCAAGGGTTTCGCCTACGAGGCCTTTCAGAGTGCGACCGGGCGCAAGGATGCCCTGGACTGGTACGTGTCCGCCGACCTGACCCAGCGCAACGATCAGTTCGACGGCAATGGCAATCGCATCCCTCAGGACACCTCCCAGGGCAGCAACATGGACACCGAAACCTATGACCTGCAAGGTCGTTTCGGTTACGAACTGGATGCCGACAAAAAACTCAGCCTGTCGCTGCAGGACTACAAGGACCAGCAGGACACCGGCTACACAAAAGACCCGAAAAACCTGCAACAGGCCGTGGCGGTCAAGGGACTGAAACTCGACGACCAGCCCTACACCCATAACCAGGCGGCCAACCTCAACTACACCGATAACGACTTCTACGGCCAGGGCCTGCAACTGGAAAGCTACTGGCGCCGGGCCGACGCGCTGTTCTTCCCGGACCTTTCGCGGGGCAAGGCCGGGATCGCCGACAACAACAGCGTGCAGGATGTCTATGGGTTGCGTGCGGCCATCGACACGCCGTTGCCGGCCATCGGCAGTGCCACAGGCAACCTGGTCTGGGGCGCCGACTATGATCACGAACGCTCCCGCCAACGCGGTGACCAATACACCCTCAAAGGGCTGACCTACACCAAGACCGGCACCACTTACGAGATGGGCCCGGATATCGAGACCACCACCAAGGCGCTGTTCGGGCAGATGTCCTGGGACATCGCAGACTGGACCTTGCGTGGCGGCGTGCGCCGTGAATGGATCGAAAGCGAGGTCTCCGACAGCATCGCTTACGGTCAGATCGTGCAGACCGGCGTACGCGCCATCCTGCCCGGGGACACCCTCAAATACGACGCGACGCTCTATAACCTGGGCGCGGTCTATCACCTGAGTGAACATCAGGACGTCTTCGCCAATTACAGCCAGGGCTTTTCGCTGCCGGACATCCAGCGCTTCTTGCGTGACGTGAGCAGCACCTTCGACATCCAGAGCCTCAACGCCCAGGCCATCAAGGTCGACAGCTACGAGCTGGGCTGGCGCGGTGACTGGGACAAATGGCAGGCCGACGTCACCGTCTATGAAAACACCTCGGACGTGACCCAGTTCTACGATGCCAATAGCCGTGTCTTGCGTCTGATCAATCAGAAGGAGCGGGTTCGCGGCATCGAAAACAGCCTGACCTACCGCGCGACCGATCACTGGTCGGTGGGTGGCACCTATGCCTGGGCCAAGGGCGAGACCCAGCAGAACGGGAAATGGATCGATCTGCCGGCGACACGCATTTCACCGGCCAAAACCACGCTGTTCGTCGGCTACACCGAAGACGACTACAGCCTGCGCCTGCAAGGCATGCACCTGGCCAGTTACGACGCTGCCGCCAAGGACAACAACGGGCGTGACATTGAAGGCTATACGCTGGTGGACCTGCTCGGCTCCGTGTACTTGCCTGTCGGTCGCCTGGAAGGCGGGGTGTACAACCTGACCAACCGAACGTACGTCAACCTGTTCGCCCAGGCCAACGCCAAAGCGCCATTCCCCAACGCCGAAGGCCGTACCTTGAGCCTGACCTATTCGATAGATTGGTAATCAAGCAAGGAGCCGGCTTGCCGGCTCCTTGACGTTCGACGGTGTTACAACCCCCGCAAATCCCGCTCTTCGATCGGCCGACTCTGACGCAGACGCTTGCCGCCCAGCACCACCCAGTCAATCAGGCGGAACAGGCACTCCAGGCCAAACGACAGCAGCAAGGCGCCGCTCATGCCCCAAGCCATCGCTTCGGGCGTCAACAGGATCTGGTAGCTGTAGCCATTCCAGGTTTCCTTGCGGATGTCCGGATCAGCGGCCAGCACCACTTGCAGGAAGCGGATGTACCACGGTCCTTGCATCGCCTGGAATTGCTTGTCCAGCGCCAGTTGGCGGGTCAGCAGGTTGCTCAGGCTGTCGGCGTCGCTGCGAAAGATCGGGTCTTCGCTGGCACGGTAATGGGCCACCAGGGCCTGCATGTCACCTTTGAAGAACTGATTGGCGGTGCTCTGAAAGCCGCTCAATCCGGCTTGCGCCTCGATCAGATGGGCTTCGACCCGCTTGGCGTAATCGCTGATGAAGCCCGGCACCTGGACACCGATCAACAGGCCCGCCGCAAACAACACCAGCCGTAGATAACTGAGCAACATGCAAGGAGTCCTTATTCGGTCGTGCCCTGACTGACGCATTCGCCGCGTCGCCACAGGCTCCATTGACCCGGTTCGTAACGGGTCCAGGTTTCGTTTTCGGTCAGGGGTTCGGTGGCGATGACGGTGACCACATCGTTAGGCGTGGTTTCGGCCTGAAAGTCGACGATCACGTCGACATCTTTCAAGCGTGCCGGGCCAAACGGTGCACGACGGGTGATCTGCGCCAATTTGGTCGAGCAATAGCAGAACAGCCAGTCGCCGTCGCTGAGCAGACAGTTGAACACACCTTTGCTGCGGTACTCGGCGCAGGCGGCGACCAGGTCCGGCAACAGTGCTTCGACCTCGACCGGCTCGGGGAATGCCCCACGCACGCGGTTGAGCAAATCGCAGAACGCCGCTTCACTGTCGGTGTCACCCACGGGGCGATAGAAACTGGCCGCGGGCTGAAAGTCCGCCAACTGGCCGTTATGGGCGAAACACCAGTTGCGTCCCCACAACTCACGGACGAACGGATGTGTGTTGGACAGGCAGACCTTGCCGACGTTGGCCTGGCGGATGTGCCCGATCACCACTTCGCTCTTGATCGGATAACGCTGCACCAGGTTCGCGACTTCCGACTCGCAGCTTGCCGCCGGGTCCTGGAACAACCGCAGCCCACGGCCTTCATAGAAGGCAATGCCCCAACCATCGCGGTGTGGGCCGGTGCGTCCGCCGCGCTGCATCAGCCCGGTAAAGCTGAACACGATATCGGTCGGGACATTGGCACTCATGCCCAATAACTCACACATGCTCGGACTCTCGCTCAATCGCAGGGGCAAGGTTACAAACGGGGTTCGACTCGCATCCGCTGAGGATTGCTCGGCACGGGTGGACGACCGTAACGATCATCGCCGGCACCGCCGAACGGTTGATCATGCTCAGGCTCGTCGGCACGGACGGCGGCTTTGGTGGCAGCCTCGCGCTCCTTGCGGGCATTGGAGGCACGTTCGATGGGGAAACGGATCGCCACCAGCACCAGATAGAGGCCGAACGCGATCATGCCGTACATGAACAGATCGGAAATCGCCCGCCAGGCGTTATTGCCGACCTTGAACAGCAGGTCGAGCGCAGTAATGGCGACGGCCGGTGCGATTTTATCCTTGACCGGATCGATGATGGTCGGGCTGAACAGCAACACTGCCATCGCCAGCCGCAGCGGCTCACGCAGCCAACGCCACATCCAGCGGGTCAAGCGCATCCACACCAACAGGCAGCCCAAAGCGGCAAAGGCGTAGAGGCCCCAAGCGATCAGATAGTCGTTCTCGGTCATGGTGTCCATGGCAAGGCAGGCAAAGAGGCGCTTATGATAACGGCTTTTCGCCCATCAGGCTGCATCAATGCCTGACAGTTAAGCGCGGCCCTGTGGGAGCGGGCTTGCTCGCGAATGCGGCTTATCATTCAACAATGATATTGACTGACCCGACGCCTTCGCGAGCAAGCCTGCTCCCACAGGTTGCCAAGCCCCTATTCCGTACACTGCTCGAGAGCCCTTCATGCCCCTATCCGCCAACACTTGCGACGCTCCGATTGCCCACAAGGCTGATGGCTCCGACCCGTATGCCTGGCTGCAAGAGCGCGACACCGATGCAGTGCTCGACTACCTGAAAGCCGAAAACCGCTATCAGGAAGCGCAGACCGCCGACCAGGCCGGGCTGCGCGAAACCCTGTTCGAGGAGATCAAGGGGCGGATTCTCGAGACCGATTTGTCCCTGCCCTCGCCATGGGGACCGTATCTGTACTACACCCGCACCATGGCGGGCGATGAATACGCCCGGCACTACCGCTGCCCGCGTCCGGCCGATGACAGCCTGACCCTCGACGAAAGCCGCGAACAACTGCTGCTGGACCCGAACGAACTGGCCAACGGCGGCTTCTTTTCCCTGGGGGCGTTCAGCATCAGCCCGGATCATCAGCGCCTGGCCTACAGCGTCGACTCCAGTGGCGACGAAATTTACACGCTGTTCGTGAAGGAACTGTCCGACGGCCGCGTCAGCGAGCTGGAATTCCAGGACTGTGACGGCAGCATGACCTGGGCCAACGACAGCCTGACGCTGTTCTTTGGCGAACTGGACGACACCCATCGCCCGCACAAGCTGTATCGCTATCGACTGGACGGCACGGCGGCCGAAGAAGTGTTCCATGAACCGGACGGTCGCTTCTTCATGCATTGCTACCGCTCAAGCTCCGAGCAGCAATTGCTGCTGTCCGTGGGCAGCAAGACCACCAGCGAAGTCTGGGTCCTCGATGCCGCCCAGCCCCAGCAGGCGTTCACCTGCCTGGCACCACGGGTCGAGGATCATGAGTACGACGTCGACCACGGTGCACTCGACGGTCAATCGACCTGGTTCATTCGCAGCAACCGTGACGGTATCAATTTCGCCTTGTACACGGCCGTCGATACCGGCGCCGCGCCGACCGTAGCCAATTGGCAGAACCTGATCCCCCACAGCGACACGGTGATGATCGACGGCATCAGCCTGAACACCGGGGCCATGACCCTGAGCCTGCGGGTCGGCGGCTTGCCGGTCATCGAGGTTCATCCGCAAGGCCTGGCGCCTTATCGCGTGCAACTGCCGGATGCGGCCTATAGCCTGCATGTGCAAAACAGCCTGGAATTCGAAAGCCAGCGGATTCGCCTGCGCTACGAAGCGTTGAACCGTCCGGCGCAAATCCGCCAACTGGACCTGGCTTCCGGCGAGCAGAAAGTTCTCAAGCAAACCCCGGTGCTCGGCCCGTTCGATGCCGACGACTACGTCAGCCAGCGTCTGTGGGCCACCGCCCCGGACGGTACGCAAGTGCCCATCAGCCTGGTGATCAAGCGCACAGACCTGGGCAAACCCGTGCCGCTGTACCTCTACGGCTATGGCGCCTATGGCGAAAGCCTCGACCCATGGTTTTCCCATGCGCGCCTGAGCCTGCTGGATCGCGGCATGGCGTTCGCCATTGCCCACGTGCGTGGCGGTGGCGAACTGGGGGAAGCCTGGTATCGCGCCGGCAAGCAGGAGCACAAGCACAACACCTTCAGTGACTTTATCGCCTGCGCCGAGCACCTGATCGCCCAAGGCTTTACCACTGCAGCGCAGTTGGCGATCAGCGGCGGCAGCGCCGGTGGCTTGCTGATCGGCGCAGTGCTCAATCAACGGCCGGAGCTGTTTGGCGCCGCCATCGCCGAAGTGCCGTTCGTCGACGTACTCAACACCATGCTCGACCCTGACCTGCCATTGACCGTTACGGAATACGACGAATGGGGCAACCCTGAAGAGCCGGACGTCCATGACCGGATCAAGGCCTATGCCCCTTACGAAAACGTCACCGCACAAGCTTATCCGGCGACCCTGGTGATCGCCGGTTACAACGACAGCCGTGTGCAGTATTGGGAAGCCGCCAAGTGGGTGGCGAAACTGCGCGCGACCAAAACCGACAGCCATCCACTACTGCTCAAGACAGAACTGGGTGCCGGGCATGGCGGGATGAGCGGTCGATATCAGGGATTGCGTGACGTAGCACTCGAATATGCATTTTTGTTCAAGGTTTTGGGCATTGCCTGAGGAACCTGGCGCGGTGTGCCGGTCTTAATTGCGTACACCGGCGGCCGATATAACACAAAACCCATGTGGGAGCGGGCTTGCTCGCGAAGGCGGTGTGTCAGTCAACATCTCTGCTGAATGTTACTGCCCCTTCGCGAGCAAGTCGGATCGCCGCACCGCCGCTCCCACAGGGGATTTGCGGTGACTTCAAATTCGAGCCAGTAACAGACACAACAATAAAGACCGTGACGACATGTCTGAACCAACTTTTCTGAACAACGAAATTCGCGACTGGCTGATGGATTGCGGCCTGTTCAATCAACTGCTGCCGGCGGACCTTGCCGCGGCTTCGGGCTACTTCAGTATCAGCAGCATTGCCCAGGGCGAGGAGATCTTCCAGGAGGGCGATGCCGGCAGTTTCATGTGCATCATCCATACCGGTCAGGTGGCTGTGCAGAAAACCACCGCTGACGGGCAGCGAGTCACCATCGCCACGTTGCGCAGCGGCCGCTCGTTCGGCGAAATGGCCGTGCTCGACGGCGAACGGCGCTCGGCCAGTTGCGTGGCCGCAAGCAATTGCCAGTTGCTCAACCTGGGCAAGGACTCGCTGGAAAAAATGCTCAACGACGCACCGAAAATCGCCGCCAAGATCATCCGCGCCCTCGCCGTGTCCCTTTCCAAACGCCTGCGCATGGCCGACGGCCAACTGCTTTCGCAGCAGGTCTAGCCACCCGGCGACTTGATTTTCGGCGGATTGGGCTCCAGGCCCGGTATCGGCTGGTCCTTGGCCGGCGGGCTCGGCATTTCAATCGGCACCAACGGCGGACCGCTACTGCCAGGGCCGACTTTAGGCAAAGGCACCGGGCTGATTTGCGGGTACGGCGTGGGTGTCGCAGTGCCGGGTGAACCGGGTACCGGTGCGGGGCTTACGGGAATCGATTGCAACTGTTGAGCCTGCACTGCAGTTATCGAGAGCGCAGCCAGGGCAATGGCCGTTAGAATAGTGCGCTTCATCAATGGCTCCGTTGGCCTTGTCGTCATGAACAGGCTACTCCCAACTGCGTCTGTTTGCCCTCCCCTGTGCAGCCAATTTTCTTCAAGTGAGCCCCATGAAACGTTTCGTTCTGCTGGACACCACTCCCATTCCTGAAAACGGCGGTGCCCTGTGCCTGTTCGAATACGGCGAGGATTTCGTCATCAAGATCCAGGGTGGCGATGGCGGACAATTGATGAACACGCGCATGCATGGCTCCGAAGATGCCCTGGCCGAGATCCCGTGTCGCAAAGTCGCCGGTCGACCAAACTCACGGGTGCTCATCGGCGGCCTGGGCATGGGGTTCACCCTCGCTTCGGCGCTCAAGCACCTGGGCAAGACCGCTGAAGTGGTGGTCGCCGAACTGGTCCCCGGTGTCGTGGAGTGGAACCGTGGACCGCTGGGCGAGAAGGCTGGCAATCCGCTGCTCGACCCGCGGACGGTGATTCGCATGGAAGACGTGGCCAAAGTCCTGCAAGCCGAACCCCAGGGCTTCGATGCCATCATGCTCGACGTCGACAACGGCCCCGAAGGCCTGACCCAGAGAGCCAACAGCTGGCTGTACTCCGCCGGTGGCCTCAGTGCCTGCGCCAAGGCCCTGAGACCAAAAGGTGTACTGGCGGTCTGGTCGGCCAGCGCTGACCGGCAATTTTCCGACAAACTGAAGAAAGCCGGCTTCAAGGCTGACGAAGTGCAGGTCTTCGCCCATGGCAACAAGGGCACCCGCCACACCATCTGGATTGCCGAGAAGCTCAAGGGCTGAGCTAAACTTCGCTTAATACCGTCATTAGTCTTTCTGCAAAGGTGAACCCATGAGTTCGTCCACCCCGACCAACACGTCCAAGCTGGATCGCATCCTCGCCGACAACCAGCGCGACAAGGAAATGGGCTACCGCGACAAGGCCCTGAAGATGTACCCGCACGTCTGTGGCCGCTGCGCCCGTGAGTTCTCCGGCAAGCGCCTGAGCGAACTGACGGTGCACCATCGCGACCACAACCACGACAACAACCCGCAGGACGGCTCGAACTGGGAGTTGTTGTGCCTGTACTGCCACGATAACGAACACTCGCGGTATACCGACCAGCAGTATTTCGACGAAGGCTCCCTCAGCACGCCGAAAATCGCCAAGGCCACGCATAATCCATTTGCGGCGCTCGCCGGGTTGATGAAAAAGGAAGACTGAAACTCTTCAGCGCCTGAACTGGCCTCTTCGCGGGCAAGCCCGCTCCCACATTGATCCGCGTCCGTATGGGCTCCTCGGTCAACTGTGGGAGCGGGCTTGCTCGCGAAAACAATCGCCTCGACACCGCCAATCTCAAACCGAACACCCCCGCCCCAATCCCCGTATAATCGCGCTTTTTTCCCGAAAGGCACCCCGCTCGTGGCAGACAAACGGTACAGCTGCATTGGTTTGTATAACCCCAAATCACCGGAAAACGTAGGTTCGGTGATGCGAGCCGCTGGCTGTTATGGCGTGGCATCGGTGTTCTACACCGGCAAGCGCTATGAGCGCGCCGCCGACTTCGTCACCGATACCAAGCGCGTGCACTACGACATCCCGCTGATCGGCATCGACGACCTGAAGAAAATCCTGCCCCTCAATTGTGTGCCCGTCGCCGTGGAACTGGTCGAAGGCGCTCGCCCGTTGCCGGAATACACCCACCCGGATCGCGCGCTATACATCTTCGGCCCGGAAGACGGATCGCTGGACAAAGAGATTCGCGACTGGTGTGAAGACGTGGTCTACATTCCGACCACCGGTTGCATGAACCTGGCCGCCACGGTCAACGTCGTGCTCTACGACCGCATGGCCAAGGGGCTCAATACCCGCTCCGGGCCAAAATTCCGCTGAATCGCCGCACATCCGATTGAACGAGCTGCCTGCCCGGGCAGTCAGCTTGTCTATCGATCACTGAAGCCTGGAGACAGACCATGAGCGAACTCAAACCCGTCGAGCGTATCGAATCCACCCCGTTCCAGGGCCCCTCCGGGCAAAACGTGCAGGGCTGGGAACGCATCGGCTCCCTGGCCGGCGGCGTGGTGATGGTGGGCAAGGGCCTGCGTCGTGGCGGGATCTTTGGCCTGATCCAGGTGGCCATCGGCGGCGTCGCCCTGGCGCGCGGCGTTACCGGCCACAGTTCGGCGAAAAGCCTGCTGGAGAAAGGCCGCCAGGACATGAACAACGTGCGGGCGAAAATCCAGCGGGCGGGTGAAGAACTGAGCCAGTTGAAGGCCAATGCCGAGGCGGCGACCAAAACCGCCAACGTTACCGGCAAGCCGAAAGCCGGGGTTTGAATCCGGATTTGCGCTGAGGCAACCGGCCTCTTCGTCGGAACGCCGCCCGGAGCAAGCCCGCTCCCACAGGTTCAGCGCAATCCATGTGGGAGCGGGCTTGCTCGCGAATGGCGGTGTTACTGAATCAACTCGGTACTGAGCACTTTTGAAGAACCACCGATCACGCTCTCGCTGAGCTGAACAAACGCCTTGGTATCGATATCCCCCTGCCGCATCGCCCCGCGCAACACATCGTCCAGCGAACGCTTGTTATGGGTTTTCAGGCGAATTTCGCGATCCAGCTCCTGCAGCAACACCACTGCCCTGGCCAGCTGCGCCGGGTTGATCCACTCGCCGCGCAGCGTGGTGACTTTCTGGCTGATCATGACCAGCTTGCCGTGCAGACTCTCGTAGCGTTCATCGCTCATGCCGCCGGCCCGGCGTACCAGTTCTATAGCGTAATACTCGGCAAAGCCTTCACTGATCCAGTCGCTGCGCTGCGTGCCGTTGATCCGCCCGAACATCTGGGCCAACTCACGGACCAGGGCACTGCTGCCACTTTCGCTGACCAGCGGCAGGTGACTGTTGAGATAGATCGACTCGTGCGCCGACTGACTGCCGCGCCACATTGGATCATTGGCCCCGACGATCAGCAGTTTGCCAGGGTGACGCGGATACAGCGCCTGCACTTGCGGCCAGACGAAGGTCAGCAGCGTCAGCACATCCATTCGCCGCATACCCTGCCCCAGTGGCGAGGCGACGGTGACTTCCGTCTCGCCCAGACGCGTACGGCGGCTGCCAAGCTGGCCGGCGAGCATCCAGCCCGTGGGCCGATCGAACAGTCGGGAGGGGTTATCGATACGGAATTTGTTCTGACCAATGCGCGGCCACGCGGTTTCAACGCTTTTCCAGCCACCGGGCAGCTCGAACTCAAGGCGTGAAACCAGTTCGATGCCATCCTGTTGATCGAGTTTGGCCGCCGGCACCAGATCTTCGCCGCGCATCAACGCCCAGTCTGGCGTCATGCGCGTGTCGAAGCTGCCGCTCTTGCGCCCGTGGCTGATATTCACGCGGTAGGTCAGGCTGGCCTTGTCAGCAGTCGGACGCCAGACTCCTCGCGCCGCTTTGCCGGGGGTCAGTTGCCATTGGCCGTCAGCCTTGAAATCGCTGTAGCGGCTGCCATCGCCGAGGTCAAAATCCAGGCTGCGCACCGCCGAACCCTGGGCGAGCGTCAGGCGCACTTCGGCCTGATCGCTCTGCGGCAACAGGTGCACGTGATAATCCAGATTGACCTTGTTCGCTGCCCATACGGGCGAACTCACGGTCAGTAATCCAATGAACCACGCCTGCCGCCATCCCACAGCCATACACACTCCTTCGTGAAACGTTAACCGTCAGGCTGTCAGCCGGCGCGGAAAATCAGGTGATCTTCCCAATCGTCTTCCGGCACGCTGCCTTCGGCGAGCATGCGCCCGGACTGGGAAATCCGCTCGTGATGTACGGCATCGCGATCACCGCACACCAGGTGATGCCACAACGGCAGGTCCTTGCCTTCACTGACCAGGCGATAGCCGCAGGTCGGCGGGAGCCATTTGAATTCGTCGGCCTTTCCCGGCGTGAGCTGGATACAGTCCGGCACAGAGTCACGACGGTTAGGATAGTCCGTGCACTGGCAGGTTTTCAGGTCCAGCAATTTGCAGGCGATGCGCGTGTAATAAACGCTGTTGTCGTCTTCGTCTTCAAGCTTTTGCAGGCAGCACAATCCACAGCCGTCGCACAGCGACTCCCATTCCTCCTGATCGAGTTGATCGAGGGTTTTGCGTATCCAGAACGGTTCTACTTTGGCGGCCATGGTTCGAGCATCGACATCAGGTGGTGAAAAGGCCGCCAGTCTAGTGCCCGAAGCCCCTTGGGCCAAGCATTGGCGACTGTCGGTAGAACGGGCTTGTCAGTTTTCGCGCTGCCAAGTAGGGTTTTGCGTCGCTCCCACTTTCAAACGTAGCAAGGAATCTCTTGATGAGTGCCAACCCACGCGTTGCCGATTACGCCATTCACCCTCAGTTCACCGATCGCTGGTCGCCCCGTGCCTTCACTGGCGAAACGATTCCGGAGGAAACCCTGCTGAGCTTCTTCGAAGCCGCCCGCTGGGCACCCTCGGCCTACAACTCGCAGCCGTGGCGCTTCCTCTACGCACGTCGCGACACGCCGAACTGGGAGCGTTACCTGGGCCTGCTGAACGAGTTCAACCGCAGCTGGGCGCAACACGCTTCGGCCCTGGTGATCGTGATTTCGAAAACCACCTTCGCCGTGCCTGGCGCCACCGAAGAAACCCCGGCCCTGTGGCACACCTTCGACACCGGTTCCGCCTGGGGCCACCTGGCCTTGCAAGCGAGCCTGAGCGGCTGGCACACCCACGGGATGGCCGGTTTCGACCAGGAACTGACCCGCAAGGAGCTGAACATTCCTGAAGGCTACGCCCTGCACGCCGCCGTCGCGGTGGGCAAGCTGGGGGACAAGGCAAGCCTGGCGGACTACCTGCAAGCCCGTGAAGAACCCAGCCCGCGTCGTCCATTGAGCGAGTTGGCGGCTGAAGGCGACTTCACCCTCTAAGCCACACTGCAAAACCAATGTGGGAGCGGGCTTGCTCGCGAAAAGGCCGTGTCAGACAAAGATATGTTGAATGACACAACGCTTTCGCGAGCAAGCCCGCTCCCACATTTTTGATTGCGGCGAATCAATACCCGCGATCGAAATCCACTTCCCCGCGCAACGCCTCTCCCGCCTGATACGCCCGCAGGTTTTCGACAAACAGCTTCACCATCATCGACGGCGAAGTCGGTGCCGAACTGTGGCCGGTCAGCAGCAGGCCCCAGGCCGTCCAGAATGGATGACGCTGGGGCAATGGTTCCTGACGGCATACATCGATCACCGCACCCGCCAGATGCCCTTCCTTCAAGGCATCCACCAGTTCCGCATCGACCACCGCCACACCGCGCCCGGCATTGATGAACAACCCGGTCGGCTTGAATTGCCTGAACAGCGCCGCATCGTAGATATCGTGGGTGTCCGGCGTGTTCGGCAGCAGATTGACCACGTAATCGACCTCACCGACCAGCCGCGGCAGGTCCGCCAGTGAACCGACTTCGATAAACGGTGCCTGCTGACGCGCGCTGCTGGCAACGCCATACAACTCGACGCCAAACGGCACGAGGAACTGCGCGACACTTTGACCGATGTCACCCGTGCCGACGATCAACACCTTGCGCCCCGCCAGGCTCTGGCCATGGCGGCTGTCCCATTTGCGCTCGACCTGGCTGACCAGTCGCGCCAGCACTTCACGCTCGTGACCGAGCATATACGTGAGCACGTACTCGGCCATGACCTGGCCGAAGATGCCGACTGCACGGGTCAGCCGATAGTGCCGCGGCAAACCATCGGCCAGCAGCGGCGTAATGCCGGCCCAGGTCGATTGCAGCCATTGCGGCTGATGGCCCTGGCGTAACAGGGTCGCCAGTAAATCAGGCTGGCCGAGCCACACCGGACAATCGGCGGCCTGGCTGGCCAGTTCGGCGGAGTCACCGCTGGTCAGCACCTCCAGATCCGGTGCCGCCTCGCGCAACAGTCGGGCGTACACAGGGTGGTCGTGTTCAGCAATCAGGACGCGCATGCTTCAAACCTTTCAAAAACGGTGCAGACGGCCGCCGACAGAGCTGTGCTCCATCGATGCTGCCATCGCTAAAATCAATCAGTGTTTCATAACCACTCTGAACAGAGCCTGTCTGCCGCTCACACCGGATCGTTGCGACGCAACAACTCTTCCGGCAAGTGCTCGATGTACTCGTCTTCGGCAGGCGGCATTTGCAGGTGATAACCCTGTTTTTCGAGGTTTTCCAGTACGACCGCGATGTCCTCACGCGACAGCTTGCGCTCGGGGGTCAGCACCATGTCGAACGCGTGGATGGCCTTGCCGAAGGCTGCCATCAGGGCATCCGGCACGCGCTCCAGAGCATCGCTCTTGAGCACATACAGGTACATTTCGTTTTTCTTCGAGCTGCGGTAGATGGAGCAAATACGTTTCAAGGCTGTTCTCCGGCGGTGGCCAGGCTGTCGAGCAGCGCCTGGCCCATCAATTCGCGGCGCCAGCCACGCAGCGAATCAGGCAATTGGTAGGGACCATTGGGGAAGCCGCTCTTGAGCAGCGCTTCCAGGGTTTTCTTGCGCAGCATCAGTTCCGGCGCAATGCTCAGGCGCTCGGCTTCGGCCTGGCCGATGGCTTTGAGCTGCTTGAGTAGCACGGCAGCGTCAACCGGTAATGGCTCTGGCACGGCTGGCGGCCATTGATCAGGCGACACACTGCCAGAGCGCTTGATCAGATCAAGCAGAAACTGGCCGTCCTGACGCACGGTACGCGGGTGCATGTCTTCGATTTTCGCCAGGGCACCGAGGTTGTCCGGTTGCGTGCGAGCCAATGGCCACAGCGAATGCTCGCGGATAATCCGGTTGCGAGGCAGGTCACGGGCGCGAGCTTCCTTTTCGCGCCAGGCGCAGAGCTCACGCAAAACGGCGAGCTGGGCGCGGGACAGCTTCCAGGCCAGCTTGGCATCGCGATAGACCTCGTTAGGGTCGATCTCGCGGCGCAGGTTGGCCACCAGTTCGGCACCGTCTTCCAGGACCCAGACGTATTTGTCGTCAGACAGCTTTGGACGCAGCTTTACGAAGACTTCAGCCAAATGCACGGCGTCTTCGGCCGCATAGCTGATCTGGGTTTCGGAAAGCGGGCGTTGCAGCCAGTCGGAGCGGGTTTCACCCTTGGGCAGGTCGATGCCGAGCACTTCCTGCACCAGTCGCGAATAGCCCATGGAAAAACCGAGGTTCAGGTAAGCGGCAGCCAGCTGCGTATCGAACAGTGGCGCCGGCAGGCTGCCGGTCAGGCGTAGCAGGACTTCGAGGTCTTCGCTGCACGCGTGGACAACTTTGACCACGGCCGGGTTTTCCAGCAACGCGGCCAAGGGTTGCCAGTTGTCGATGGTCAGCGGATCAATCAGGTAGGCGCGTTCGCCATCACCGACCTGCAGCAGGCCGGCGATCGGGTAGAAGGTGTCGACCCGCATGAATTCGGTGTCGAGGGCAACGAATGGCAACTGCTGCCACTCGGCACACAACCGTCCGAGGCTATCGTTGTCGCGAATCCAGTGAATATCGATGGCCACACGGCTCTCCCTTGAAGAATGGCGCGCAGTATATATCGCCCCCGGCGATTTCCGCGCATCCACTGAACAAGAGCATTAGCGAAAATTACTGCGTGACATGAAGAATAGTCCGACAACGTCGGGCTAGCTGGTCTTACCCAGCACGTAGATCCGCATCCGCGCACAGCCGGGCAAAAAGTCCTGATGGCTGAGCAAACGGAAACCCGCCTGCCTGAACTCGCTTTCCACCTCGGCCTTGCTCGGGAACGGCCCCTCCACGCCTGAACGCGCGCCCTTGAAACGACTGTCGAGGCGCACCGCGACAATCACCGTATCGCGACTGACCCGGTAAAATTCGCCAAGCATCGCCAGTCGATGTTCCGGATTGGCAAGGTACTGAAACAGTTGCATGCAAAAAATGCTGTCAACCGCGTTCTCCGACAAGCCAATCGAGAACGCGGAACTTTGAAAGGTCTTGATCCGCTTCAACAGACTCTGCGGGTGATGTGTGCGGGCATGATCGAGGATGTCCTGGGACGGATCCGTCGCGAGAATCACCCGATTGGCATGTTCGGCCAGCACCGCCCAGAAACGCCCCACACCGCAGGCCACGTCGAGGATCAACCCCGGCTCGCCGGCGACCTTGAGTGCATTGCGCACCAAACGCTCCTCACGCCAGAGCGCCAGACGCCCGGCCAGGCCCGGCGCTTGCGGCTGAAGGCAGACGCGCGCGTGCTCCTGATCGTAGCGTCGGGCAATCTCAAGCTCGATGGCGGATGGGGGTTGAGCGGACATGTGCAATGGCTCTTGATAAAAGTTCTACAGGCCGCAGGTCCGCGGCCGCCGCGTGAAACAAAACCGGAGCACTCAATCTTTGGCCAACACACCGTCGGCCACTGGACCACGACATCCGGCAAACATGTCCAGATCCTGGTTGTAGACCTTGCTGTTGACCTCCAGCAGCCCGAGCATCGAATGGAACAGGTTGTCCTGGCTCAAGGGCTTTTCACGACTCTGTTGCAGGCAGTGGGTATCTACCGCAAACGACTTCTTAAAGCTGTCGGAGAACCACGCAAACATGGCTACATGCTTTTGCTGCTCCGGTGCCAGCATGTAAGGCGTGCCGTGGAGGAACAAGTTGTATTCGCCCAGAGACTCGCCGTGGTCCGACAGATACAGCATCGCGGTATCCACTTTGTCCTGGTTACTGCGCAACAGATCGATCAGGGTAGACAGCACATGGTCGGTATATACCAGGGTGTTGTCGTAGCCATTGACGATACTTTCGCGACTGCAATTGTTCAGGGCATTGCTCTCGCAAACCGGGGTGAAGCGCTCGAACTCTTTCGGATAACGCTTGAAGTACTCCGGACCGTGGCTGCCCATCTGGTGCAGTACCAATACCGTGTCCTTGTCGAGGGTATCGATGAAATGTTGCAGTCCTTGCAGCAGGATTTCGTCGCGGCATTCACTGTTGGCACACAGCGCCGGATCTTTCAGATTGCTGACGTCTTCAACGGTGACGCGATCGCACGTACCCTTGCAGCCTGACTGGTTGTCACGCCAGATCACGTCGATACCCGCATGCTTGAGCACGTCCAGCAGGCCTTCTTCGTTCTTTGCCTTGCTGGCGTTGTAGTCCTTGCGTCCCATGTTGGAGAACATGCAAGGCACCGATACAGCAGTTTCAGTACCGCAGGAGTGCACATCGGTGAAGGCGATCAGGCCGTCTTCCTTACTCAGTTTCGGCGTGGTGTCACGGCTATAGCCAAGGATACCGAAGTTCTCTGCCCGGGCACTTTCACCCACGACAAGAACAGTCAGGGATTTGCGCCCGTGGGTTTGCCAGGCCAGATTGCGCTGGGCATCTTCCCCAATTTTGACAAAGGGCTGTCGTGCAGTGGCTACTTTTTCACGCAAGAAACCGGCCGAGGCACCAATGTAGTTGCTTGGCACCACCATCAGGCGCAATTCGTGGTGATTGCG
The DNA here is from genome assembly GCF_056711565.1 of Pseudomonas sp. WT-JTC. NCBI lineage: Bacteria > Pseudomonadati > Pseudomonadota > Gammaproteobacteria > Pseudomonadales > Pseudomonadaceae > Pseudomonas > Pseudomonas sp. WT-JTC. The sequence continues at coordinate 1,492,889 of NZ_CM160042.1, read as the reverse complement.
AAACAGCGAGGACAGGCCCTGGTAGTTAACCAGTGCAACACCACCAATGACCGCTGCCGAGGCAAAAGCCACCAGGACTTTACTCAGTAGCTCACGGTGCCAACGACGGTAATCAATCGGTGTCTTCCACAACAGCCAAGTCGGTAAAACACCAAGTAGCACGATATAAACAAACAACTTGAGCGACAGTAAGTCGCGCACTTCCGTAGCATTGGTTTCCGCAAAGTTACGCAACATGCCGGTGTCGATCAGGACACCATACTGGCTCATGAAATACGCCACGCCCGCGCTGATCATGAACAGCAGGGTCAGGACCGGCTTGAGCACCGGCCGGAAGGCCAGCAGGGTCAGCACAATGTTGAAGGCCGCGAAGATCATCACCCCGAAGGCCACGCGCATGACGATGCCTTTACCATCGGATGCGGTGATTTCGAACAGGTGTTGCCAGAGTACAAAATTGAAGCCAACTAACAAAAATGCGCTGGCAATCAGTGTCACCCATTCGGGGCGCACGGCTTTAATCTTGAGCATGAGGTTCGGCGGGTCCTGAAAAGAAGTGCCTTCGGTAAATGTGAAAATTTCATTTACCGAGGCAGCTCTAATTTTAGGTAGCCAACCATCAATTTTTTGTGAAAAAGAAGCCAACAATTAGTTGGCTTATAAAACCAGCCTGAAACTTTCAGACTGTTTGAGAATGGTTCAGCTTCGACTCAAGCCTGGTGCAAGTACCAGCGCCAGTCCTGCTCACCGACCTCTCCCATGAATTGGCGATATTCGGCGCGTTTCACCGCCAGGTAGACTCCGAGGAACTCCCCGCCGAACGCTTCCCGGGCCCAACCGGAACCTTCCAGCGAGCGCAATGTGGTCAGCCAGTCTGTCGGCAACAGTTTCGCAGCCTGGGCGTAGCCATTGCCTTCCACCGGCGCACCAGGGTCGAGTTGTTCGCGGATACCGCGATGAATACCGGCCAGTATCGCCGCAGCCGCCAGATAGGGATTGGCATCTGCGCCACAAATACGATGCTCGATGTGCCGGGAATACGCCGGCCCGCCGGGTACGCGCAGGCTCACGGTGCGATTGTCCACGCCCCAGGTGGCCGCCAGAGGCGCATAGCTGTTGGCCTGGAATCGACGATAGGAATTGGCGTTGGGGCAGAACAGCAACAGCGAATCGAGCAAGGTACCGAGCATGCCGGCGACAGCCTGCTTGAGCAGTGGCGTTCCATCCGGGGCTTCGCTGGCAAAGAGGTTGTTGCCGTCCTTGTCCGCCAGGCTCACGTGCATGTGCATCCCGGTACCGGCCAGGTCATCGAAAGGCTTGGCCATGAAGCAGGCTGTCATGCCGTGCTTGTGCGCCACACCCTTGACCAGACGCTTGTAGCGCACGGCTTCGTCCATCGCCAGCAACGCATCGGTGCGGTGCTCCAGGGTGATTTCCACTTGCCCCGGTGCGTATTCGGAAATGGCCGTGCGTGCAGGAATCCCCTGGAGCTTGCAGGCGCTATAAAGATCGGCCAGGAACGGTTCGATCTGTTCAAGCTCGCGCAAACCATAGACCTGAGTGCCGCGCGGACGTCCGCCATCGACATCCCGTGCCGGTTGAGGCCGGCCATTGCCGTCGCGTTGCTGATCCAGCAGGTAGAACTCCAGTTCCGCCGCCATGACCGGGTAATAGCCGTCAGCCTGCAAACCTTCGATGACTTTCGCCAACAAATGACGGGGATCGGCAATGGTGGCGGGCATTCCTTGCGTCGGGTGCATGCTCACCTGCACGGCCGCAGTCGGTATCAGACGCCACGGCATACGCGTGAGGCTGCCGCTGATCGGGTAGGCCCGGCAGTCGATATCACCGACGTCCCAGACCAGCCCTGAGTTTTCCACGTCATCACCGTTGATGGTCAGCCCGAGGATGGTACTCGGCAAAGGCCGCCCGCTTTCATACACCGCCAGCAACTCGTCACGGTGCAGCAACTTGCCCCGCGGCACCCCGTTGTTGTCGAGGATGAACAGCTCGAACATTTCGATATCCGGGTTCTGTTCCAGAAAGGTCAGGGCTTCAAGCCTGGTGGCAAACGAGGGGGTGGCACTGCTCATGGGAGTTCTCTTTTTCCGTGTCAGACGGGTACGCAAAAGCACCCGATCGTCAATCCCGGCATCAACCGGAACAGGTAGGGACAATCAGCGGAAAAAGCAGGAATCCGGCGGGCGCGCATGGCGGCAATGCCACAGCGCCCAGAAGGCCAGTTCAGAAGGAAGTGCAGAGAGGTTGGGGGCGATGGCGGGCGTGAATCGACGACCAAGGCTCGACGCTCGAGCGTCGGTGGATGCCTTGAAGTGGATTGCGACTGGCCAACCGTCCATAGGGAGAACCGCAGAAAACAGATGACCCGCAGCCTCACACGATGGATCAAGTCGTTAAATCAGGATTTGAAGAACCTTGGATGTAGTCTGGCTAAACATTTGGCTGTTCAGTGATGCCCCCCGTGTGGGGGGCTGCATTGCAGTGACTTGTATTTAATTTCTAAATACCACACCAGACTTTCTGATTTGCGGCCTCCAGGACTCGCGCGCCTAATCGGACCCCTACTGTTCAAGGTCCGATCATGGAAAACACTCGCGCCACCGCCCGCCCTGCCCTGTGGCTGATGTTCAGCATTGTCCTGGTTGCCCTGAACCTGCGCCCCTCCATGGCCGCTGTCGGGCCTCTGCTCTCGGCAATTCGCGTCGAAATCCCCCTGAGCTTCAGCCTGGCTTCACTGCTGACCCTGTTGCCGGTCATGGCCATGGGACTGGCGATGTTTGTCGGCCTGCGCATCAGCCAGCGACTTGGAGATCAGCGCACGGTGATGTTCTCGCTGCTGATCATCGGCCTCGCCACGGTTTCCCGGCTGTTCCTTGATTCAGCAGCGCAGTTGCTCCTCAGCGCAGTGCTGGCAGGTATCGGGATTGCCCTGATCCAGGCCCTGATGCCAACGCTGATCAAATCCCGCTTCAGCGACCACGTTGCCTTGTGCATGGGGCTCTACGTCACGTCGATCATGGGCGGTGCCGCCATGGGTGCTTCCTTTGCGCCGCTGGTGATGGAGCAAACCGGCAGCTGGCGTATGGGCCTGGCGATCTGGGCGGTACTCGCCGTGCTGGCATTGCTGTGCTGGAGCAGCCAACGGGCAGAGATGCCGACACTGGATTCAAAGGCTTCAAATAGAGGTTCGTTCTTCGCCAATTCCCGTGCCTGGCTACTGGCGATTTTCTTTGGCCTGGGCACTGCGTCCTACACCTGCGTTCTGGCCTGGCTGGCGCCGTACTACGTGGAAAAGGGCTGGAGCGAACAGCACGCCGGATTGCTGCTGGGATTTCTGACTGCCATGGAAGTGCTGTCGGGGCTGCTGACTCCGCTCATCGCCAATCGCAGCCGCGACCGCCGCATCGTACTGATGGTATTGCTTGCACTGATCATCGCCGGTTTCTGCGGACTGATCCTGACCCCGCAGCATTTGAGCCTGATGTGGCCATGCCTGCTGGGGCTGGGCATTGGCGGCCTGTTTCCGATGAGCCTGATCGTATCGCTGGATCACCTGGACAATCCCTTGCGCGCCGGTGGCCTGACCGCGTTCGTTCAAGGCATCGGCTACCTGATCGCCGGCCTGTCGCCGCTGCTGGCCGGGATAATTCGCGACCGGCTCGGCAGCTTTGAATGGGCCTGGTGGTCGCTGACGGCGGTCATGGCGCTGATGATGTTGATGGTTTTGCGCTTCAACCCAAGGCACTACAGCCGCCACATCCATTGACCCGGAGCCCGCCATGAAAACCACCGGAATCGCCGCCGCTCACGCCAGTATGCTGCTTTGGGCCTTGCTGATCGCTGCATCGTTTTCCGCAGCGGCACAAGTCAGCCAGGCCATCGACCCGATCCTGCTGACCGGTTTGCGCCTGTTGTTTTGCGCCGTGGTGTTTCTGCCGCTGTTGCTGCTCAAAGGCGATGCCGTCATGACCGCCCGCGCATTGCTCGGTCACGCCGTGCTCGGCCTGCTGCTGGCGCTGTACTTCGGCTCACTGTTCGAAGCATTGCGCTACACCTCGGCCGTCAACACCGGGACGATGTTCACCCTGGTGCCGCTGATGACCCTGGTTTTCGAAGCCGTGCTGACACCTGACGACAGCCTGAAGAAACGGATTGTACCGATGCTGCTCGCCGCTGCCGGCGCAGTGTTGCTGATCATGAAAGGCGGCGGCCCCGGCGAATTGCCATCACCCTATGCATTGACCGTGTACGGCATCGGCTGCCTGGCCATGGCACTCTACGCCCCCCTCAGCCAACGCCTGAAAGCCAATAGCCTCAAGGGCCGCGGGCCGGTGTCCATGACATTCTGGAACATGCTGTTCGGTGCGCTGTTTCTGCTGGCGTTCTGTGGCTTCAGCGGCGGTTGGCGCTCGGCATCATTACTGACGCTCAACGATTTTTATTGGCTGATGTACCTGGCGGTGTTTGCCACCCTGGCGACGTTTTGGCTGCTGCATCGGGCCATCGGTGTGATCGCACCGTCCTCGGTGATTTCCTACATCTACCTGAGCACGCTGTTCATCACCATGTTCCACTGGCTTTGGGGGCGCCAGATGCCGCTGCCGCTGGAGCTGGCCGGCGCGGTACTGGTGGGTGTCGGCATGTTCGCGCTGTTGATGTCCAGCCGCCGCGCCGTGTCGGCGATGGTCCGGGGCTGAAAGGGCCTTGGGCGAAACTTCCGGCGAGGCATTCTCCCTGCTCCCTCATTCCGCTAGGATCACTCGCTCATCCTTGCACACGGTCAGCGCAAGGGACGCAGCGAGACGCAATGGATGCTGAACAGTAATTCGCTTAGAAAACTCGACATGCAGGACCTCATGGTGTTCGTCGCCGTGTACGAGCAAAACAGCGTCACCGAGGTGTCCGAGACGCTTTGCGTCAGCCAGTCCACGGTGAGTTACTGCCTGAAAAAACTGCGCACCGGCTTCGAGGACGAGCTGTTCATCAATACCCGTACCGGCGGCATGCAGCCCACCCGCAAGGCCGGCGCGATGTACCCTCACGTGCTGAAAATCCTCGAAAGCATCAACCTGTGTCACACCGGCTCACCCACGTTCGACCCTGGACTGCAGCCCGTGACCTTCAACATCTGCGCACCGGAATACTTCGAGCAACTGATCCTGCCGCGCCTGTTGAAAACCTTCGACCTTGCCGATCTCCCGGTGATGATCAACGTGGTCAAACTCGAAGCCGATATTCCTGCCAGAGCGTTGCGCGAAGGCAGCCTCGACCTGGTGATGTGCTTCGGTCCGAACTTTCATCGCAGTCACGTCGATTTCAGATCGCAGACGCTGCTCGAAGATGATCTGGTGTGTGTTTTCGACAAACGCGCCACGCCGGCGGAACCACGCTTGAGCCTGCAAACCTATGTCGAACGTCGACACGTGTTCCCGACACCCTGGACGTCCGCCACCAACATGGTCGACGGCTGGCTCGCGCGGCAGTCTCGACAGCGCCAGATCGTCGCACGTGCCAACAGCTACAGCGCAGCGCTGAAGCTGATTACCGGCACCGACTATGCCTTGACCCTGCCCCGACGCATCCAGCGACTGCTGGCCGGTGCGGACACCTTCGATCACTGTGAAGCGCCCGAGGGCTTGCCGGGGTTCACCCTAGACATGCAGTGGAACCAGGGTGTCGATCAGGACAGCGCCAACATTTGGTTGCGAGAGCAAGTGATCCAGGCCTGTGTCGAACAGCAAAGCGCCTGATACTCAGTGGCTGATGGCGGTCTTGCTGTAGGAATCGCGATCGATGTCGAGAATCTCCACGCACAGCTGGACTTCAATGTCGCTCGGCCATTCACACAGGTCCTGAACCACCGCCAGCAGGCTTTCAGACAGTTGTTGCTTGATCTGTGCGGAACGACCGCTCAACAGCGCCAGCTTCACATGCACGAACGCCCGCTCAGCCAATGCCGTGCCAACCTTGAACGTCTCGACTTTGATCGCGCGGCTCTTGATGTCGAATTCGGCAGCAAACTGACCGGAACCCACCAGCGTATTGTTCAACCGCATCAATGCCACATCGGCATTCAGATCAGTCAGGTTGGCGGTGTATTCCATGTGCAGGTGAGGCATGAGTTGCTTCCTTCAAGTGGGGTGGAAAGGTCGTACATATAACACAGCGCCACCCTGTTCATTCGGGCAGCGGCAATACGGCACGCTCACTCATGAACGCCTCCAGGCGCGAACGCAGCCAGCGCTCGGCAGGGTCGCTATCGACATGGCTGAGCCAGACCATGGACAGGTCCAGGGTCGGTGTCTTGAAGGGAAAGGGCTCCTTGAACAGCACTCCCGACGCGGCCATCGCCTCGGCTGTGTAATCCGGCAGGCTGGCAATCAGGTCGGTGCCGGCAAGCAGGGCCGGCAGTGCACTGTACTGCGGCACCGAAAGCACTACCTGGCGCGTGCGACCGATATCCGCCAGCCACTCGTCGGCATAGCCACTGACATTGGCGGTATGGGACACCAGCACGTGCGGTCGCGCGCAATATTCATCGAGGGTCAACGGCGTATCCGAGGCATCGGCGCGCAAAATGCTGGGCTGGATGTGCCGCAGCAACTTGCGTTTGGCATTGGCCGGCAGGCCGCGGGTCTGGCTGATACCCACCGTGATATCGCCGGATGCCAGCAAGTCGGGAATTCGCCAGTAATCGACATGCTGCACCACAAACACCACGTTGGGTGCCTCCTGGCGCAGAGCCCGCAGCAATGGCGGCAACAGCCCGAATTCGACATCGTCGGACAACCCGATGCGGAACGACATCGTGCTGCTGGCCGGGTCAAAATCATGGGTCAGGCTCAAGGCCACGGACAAGGAATCCAGCGCCGGCGACAGGTGCTTGATGATCTCCTCTGCCCGCGCCGTCGGCTCCATGCGATGGCCAACACGTATGAACAGCGGATCATTGAACATCGCACGCAAGCGGTTAAGCGCGGAGCTGATGGTTGGTTGACCGAGAAACAGCTTTTCCGCCACCCGAGTGACATTGCGCTCGAGCATCAGTGTTTCGAATACCACCATCAGGTTGATATCGGCCTTGCGAAGTTCGTTGCGATTCATCCACTGTCCCCGATCCCCAAATCTGCTGACAGTTTAGGTAGCTGGCGCGACTGCCGTCTATCCAACTCAAGTTCAACAGATTGAGGCCGTTTACTGACGTCCAGGAACTGATCAAGGGAAAACCGGGCCATACCCAGCCGTAAGGCGGGTTGCAACAAAGCCGCTCTGAGCGAGCAGTTTTCCTGGAAACAGGCTTATGTTTTCCCACTTGGATGCGGTGCCTGGTTCGACAAAGTTTCCAGTACCGGGGCGGGATGCCGGCAGCGAGAGACCACTGAAAAAGGCCTCAGAAACGAAAAAGCCCCGTAGCTTTTCAGCTACGGGGCTTTTTCCATGTAATGGCGGAGAGATAGGGATTCGAACCCTAGGTACCGGTGAAGGTACAACGGATTTCGAATCCGTCCCATTCGGCCACTCTGGCATCTCTCCAACGGCGCGCATCATAACAACACTTTCGCAGGAAGCGAACCCCCCAAGCGAAATATTTCTGTGCTTTCAGATGCTTGCGTCGGTTAAAGCGGTACGCCCAGACGATTGGCGACTTCTTCGTAAGCTTCGATGACATCACCGAGGCCCTGACGGAAGCGGTCCTTGTCCATTTTCTTGCCGGTCGCCTTGTCCCACAGACGGCAGCCGTCCGGGCTGAATTCGTCGCCCAGAACGATGGAACCATCGTGGAACACACCGAATTCCAGCTTGAAGTCGACCAGCAGCAGGCCGGCGTCGTCGAACAGTTTGCTCAGGACTTCATTGACCTTGAGCGACAGCTCTTTCATGCGAACCAGTTGCTCGGCGGTGCCCCAGCCAAATGCCACGACGTGGGATTCGTTGATGAACGGGTCGCCCTTGGCGTCGTCCTTCAGGAACAGCTCGAAGGTGTAAGGGTTGAGCTTCATGCCCTCTTCGACACCCAGGCGCTTGACCAGGCTGCCAGCGGCGTAGTTACGCACGACGCACTCGACCGGAATCATGTCGAGCTTCTTCACCAGGCATTCGTTGTCGCCCAGCAATTTGTCGAATTGGGTCGGCACGCCAGCAGCTTCGAGCTTCTGCATGATGAAGGCGTTGAACTTGTTGTTCACCATGCCTTTGCGGTCGAGCTGTTCGATACGCTTGCCGTCGAACGCCGAGGTGTCGTTACGAAACAGCAGGATCAGGCGGTTAGCGTCGTCGGTCTTGTAAACCGACTTGGCTTTGCCGCGGTAGAGTTCTTCACGTTTTTCCATGATGGGCTCCGCTTGCTAAGTAGATGGGCTAGGCGATGTGGCGCCAGTCGAGCCCTGAATCTTGATCGGCCAGTTGCAGCCAGTCCGGGTCGCACCCGAGGGTGTCGACAAAACATTGCCGGGCCAGCTGCGGCAGGTTGTTCTTGCTGCTCAGATGGGCCAGGACCAGGTGTTGCAGGTCTTTCCAGCCCAACTCGGCCACCAGGAATGCCGCCTGATGGTTATTCAAATGCCCCAGCTCACCGCCCACCCGTTGCTTGAGAAAGTACGGGTAATGACCGCGGGCCAGCATGTCACGACAGTGATTGGACTCGATCATCAACGCATCGAGGTCCCGATAACCGTCCAGCACCTTGTCACAATACGAACCCAGGTCGGTCAACAGCCCAAAGCGCCGCTCACCGTCACTGAATACATATTGCGTCGGTTCCTGTGCATCGTGGGCCACGGCAATGACACCGATGCTCAAGTCGCCGATTTGCAGCTGCTCGCCGCCGGCCAGAAAGCCTGCGGGTTCAATCGGTTTGCGCATCCCGCGCAAGGTCCCGCGACTGAGGTAGACAGGCAGATTGTAGCGCCGAGACAGCAAACCCACGCCATGCACGTGGTCGGCATGTTCGTGGGTCACGAGTATCGCGCTCAGCTGCGCAGGGTTCACACCCAGGCGCAGCAGGCGTTTTTCGGTTTCCCGCAGGGAAAAACCACAATCGACCAAGACGTACGTATCAGCGCTGGCTACCAGCGTGCCGTTCCCTTGACTACCGCTGCCGAGAACGGCAAAACGCATAGGATCAGCCCAGGTTGTCTTGAATCTTGCTCAACACTTTACGCGCCACATCTGCCGGCGCCACGGTGTTGATGTTTTTCTCGACGGTGACCTGGACGTTCTCGCCAACCTTGCTCAGGCGAACCTGATAACGCTCGGCGCGGGCGTCAAGCTCTTCCTTGCTCGGCGCACTGCCGAACAGGCTGCTGAAGAAGCCTGGCTTGTCGTCTTTCTTCTCGGCTTTTTCTGCCAGGTTGATGTAGTACAGGCCCAGGCTGCGGTTGATGTCTTCAACGCGCCATTCGCCTTGTTCCAGCGCACGACCGACGCTCGCCCAGGCACGATCCAGGTCGGTACCGACGTTCAGCACAGGGTTGCCGCTGCCGTCTTCGCTCAGGCTGACACGGCTGGGTGCGTCGAAATCACGCGAAGCCAGCATCGACACCGAACCGCCCTTCTCCGAGATACGGCTCATGCTCGCGAGCATGTCGTCGACCAGCGCCGCGTCCAGGCCAGTGTTGACCGAACGGTTGGTGAATGCCACGTCAGCGGTGCTGCCGGCAGGACGCTCGGCGCTGACCACATAGACTTCACTGGTGTTGCGCTGCACGCCCGGCTCGATGCGCACCCGCACGCGGGTTTCGCTGTCGGTGCCGACGCCGGCCGCGCTCAGGCGTTTGCCCACGGCCGCGGACAGTTCGTCGGAATGTTGCCAGGTCGTGGTGAATTCGCCGGTTTGCGGACGCTGTTCATCCAGACGGAAGCCGTTGTCCTGGAAGAACTGAACAGCCACAGGCCAGACTTCGGCCGGCGGGTTCTGGGCCAGGATGGAGCTGGAACCGCCGCTCTTCTGCAGGGAGTAGGCGCTGGCGTCGGCAGCGGCGGTCAGCGGCTGCGGCCGAGGAACGACGTACTCGCCCTTGGCGGTGTCATCAGCCACGTTGCGCGGGATCGGCAACAGCGGATCCAGACGCTTGGCAGCACGGACATCCGGTGGCATTTGCATCGGTGCAGTCTGTTGCGCTTCCAGGTAATCGCTACCGCGGTCACGGAAATAACCTTCCGGGCCCCAGATCCATCCGCAGCCGCTGGTGCTGGAGATAATCAAGGCAAGTGCGGAAAGTCCGGCCATTCGCTTCATGCGTTGTACTTCCTCAATTAAACCAGGACGCTGCACTGGCGCAGGGCCGTGCGCAGCGTTTCGTGACAAGGTGCGCTCAGCCAGGTCAGCGGCAGGCGGATGCCTTCGTGCATCAGGCCCATTTCAACCAAAGCCCACTTCACCGGAATCGGGTTGGCTTCGATGAACAGGTCCTTGTGCAGCGGCATCAGTTTTTCGTTGATGGCCCGCGCAGTCTCGGCGTCACCCCTGAGGGCGGCCTCGCACAGATCGGCCATTTCACGCGGAGCGACGTTGGCGGTAACGGAGATGTTGCCCTTGCCACCCATCAGGATCAGCTCGACTGCGGTCGGATCATCGCCGGAAAGAACGATGAAGTCCTTGCTGACGCCATCGAGGATGGCTTTGGCACGCTTGAGGTCGCCGGTCGCTTCCTTGATGCCGATGATGTTCGGCACGGTGGACAGGCGGATCACGGTCTCGGCCTGCATGTCGCAGGAGGTGCGGCCGGGAACGTTATAGAGAATCTGCGGGATGTCGACCGCTTCGGCGATGTGCTTGAAGTGCAGGTACAGGCCTTCCTGGGTCGGCTTGTTGTAGTACGGCACGACCAGCAGGCAGGCATCGGCGCCGGCTTCCTTGGCGTTGCGGGTCAGCTCGACGGCTTCGCGGGTCGAGTTGGCGCCGGTGCCGGCGATGACCGGAATGCGACCGTTGACCTGCTTGACCACGGCCTTGATGACGGCGATGTGTTCGTCTACATCAAGCGTTGCCGACTCGCCGGTGGTGCCGACGGCGACAATGGCATGGGTGCCGTTTTCAAGGTGGAAGTCCACGAGTTTGCTGAGGCTGTCCCAGTCAAGACGCCCCTGTGCATCCATGGGTGTGACCAGTGCCACCATACTGCCCGCAATCATGAAACCGCTCCTGCCGGAAAAAGAGAGCCGTAATGGTACTGGCGCCAAGATGCTTGCACAAGCGAAGTACTGTGCTGCCGCCATTCCCCTTGGCGCCGGTTTTCGCTACCCTTCAGACTTTGATCGGTACTGATCAGCTTGTACGCCGGGTTCCAGCCTCCCTTTTCGGCCTCCCAGGCCCCGTTCCAGCATCGCCGCTGCGCGCTCCAGCTATATTATGGAGCGAGTTGCGAGCCGCAGCCCGGGGTTTTCTGAATGGGCACGCGCAGGCGCACCCCGACGGCCAACGCCTGTCAACCTACCGACCGCTCATCGCTTTAGGAATGCTGCATGTCCACCCCCACAGTCCGCGAACAATTCCTTGTCATCAGTGCGCTCGGCGCCAACCCCATGGAGCTGACCAACGTCCTGTGCCGCGCCAGCCATGAAAACCGCTGCGCGGTGGTCACCTCCCGCCTGACCCGTCATGGCGAATGCAGTGCGCTGGTCCTCGAAATCTCCGGTAGCTGGGATGCCCTGGCACGCCTGGAAGGCAGCCTGCCAGTGTTGGCCAAGCGGCATGCGTTCACGGTCAACGTGGTGCGCAGCGCCGCCCTGGAAAACCGCCCCCAGGCCCTGCCGTACGTCGCTTATGTGAGCTCGGCCTACCGCTCGGACATCATCAACGAGCTATGCCAGTTCTTCACGGACCACAACGTCGAACTGGAAAACCTGACCTGCGACACCTATCAGGCTCCGCAGACCGGCGGCACCATGCTCAATGCCACGTTTACCGTGACCTTGCCGCCCGGCGTGCAGATCAGCTGGCTGCGCGATCAGTTCCTGGATTTTGCCGACGCGCTGAACCTGGACGCCCTGATCGAACCCTGGCGCCCTCAGAACCCAATGTAAGGAAGCTTTCATGGCCGTTGCCATCGACCAACCGGTTGCCGATTTCGAAGCCCCCGCCACCAGCGGCCAGACCGTCAGCCTCGCCGGCCTGAAAGGCAAGCAGGTGGTGATCTACTTCTACCCCAAGGACAGCACGCCGGGCTGCACGACCGAGGGGCAGGGCTTTCGTGATCAATACGCGGCGTTCAAGGCCGCCAATACCGAAGTGTTCGGCGTGTCTCGCGACAGCCTGAAATCCCACGAGAACTTCAAGTGCAAGCAGGAGTTCCCCTTTGAGCTGATCAGCGACAAGGACGAAGCCATCTGCCAGCTGTTCGACGTGATCAAGCTGAAAAAGCTCTACGGCAAGGAATACATGGGCGTGGATCGCAGCACGTTCCTGATCGACGCCAAAGGCGTGTTGCGCCAGGAATGGCGCGGCGTGAAAGTGCCGGGGCATGTTGATGCCGTTTTGGCTGCCGCTCAGGCCCTGAATAAAGCCTGATTCCTCTAGCGCCTATCCGGACGCTTTCGCGAGCAAGCCCGCTCCCACATTGGACCGTGTTTTTCTGAACAACTCGGTTAACTGTGGGAGCGGGCTTGCTCGCGAAGGGGCCATCAGCCTCACTGAAAAAATCAAAGCTGACAGTTAAAGCAGCGGCGCCACCACCGGCTCCTTGCGCGGCCAGGCGTCCAGCACAGCCTTGAACAGCGTCGCCAGGGGAATCGCAAAGAACACCCCCCAGAAGCCCCACAACCCGCCAAACAGCAGCACCGCGCAAATGATCGCCACCGGGTGCAGGTTGACCGCCTCCGAGAACAGCAAAGGCACCAGCACGTTGCCATCCAGCGTCTGGATGATCCCGTAAACCGCCATCAGGTAAATGAACTGATCGCTCCAGCCCCACTGGAACAGCGCAATCAGAAACACCGGCACAGTCACCACCACGGCGCCGACATAAGGCACCACCACCGAAATCCCCACCAGCAGTGCCAGCAACGCCGCGTAGTTGAGCTCGAGAACAACAAAGGCGATATAGGTCACGCCACCGCAAATGAAGATTTCGATGACCTTGCCGCGAATGTAGTTGGCGATCTGCCGGTTCATGACATGCGCGACCCGGGTGATCAACGCCCGCTCACGGGGCAGGTAACCGCGCACCCACTGGCCGATCATGGCCCGATCCTTGAGGAAGAAAAACACCAGGATCGGCACCAGCACCAGGTAGATCATGATGTTCACAAGCAAGGGCAGGCTCGACAGCGAGAACGTCAGTGCCCACTGACCAAACTTGCCGATTTCGCCCCGCGCCACTTCGATGGCCCGCAACACTTGCTCATCGGATACCAGGTGCGGATAGCGTTCGGGCAGCAGCAGCAACAGCGACTGCCACTTGGCCAGCATGCCGGGCAACTCATTGAACAACGTAATCAACTGGTGCCACAGCAACGGCACGACAACCACGATGAATACCAGTAACACCCCCATGAATAACGCAAAGACCAGCCCCACCGCGGCCCAACCCGGCACGCGCAAGCGCTCGAGAGCCACCACCAGCCCCTGCATCAGGTACGCCAGCACCATCCCGGCGAGCACCGGCGCCAGCATACCGCCCAGGGTCAGCACGGCGGTGAACGCCAGAAACAGCAGGACAGCCAGCACCACCGCTTCTTCATCGGAGAAATAGCGCTGAATCCAGTCGCGTAACACTTTGAACATCAATAATCCTTAGGAGTAAACGCAGCCGATTTCAGGCTTTTTTCAACCAATAGCGGTAAACACCCGCGTCATCTTCTTCACGAAGCAGGGTATGACCGGCCAATCGGGCAAAGGTGCGAAAGTCGCGCTGCGAACCTGCATCGGTGGCGATGACCTTGAGGACCGCACCACTGACCATCCGGTTGAGTTCCATCTTGGCCTTGAGCAACGGCAACGGGCAATTCAGGCCACTGGCGTCCAGTTCAACGTCATGGGCTACAGCGTCGGTCATTGCATCACTCCGGGTCAGGTGGTTGAGTTGCCTAGAATATCTGGTCGCAACGCCGGTGTCCGGCTACAGTAAGGTCTTTGTCGACTAAGGCTTTGTGCATGACATTTTTGCGCCCTACCCTGCTGACGCTCGCTTGCCTGCTCGCCTCACCGGGCTTCGCCGACGACCTGCCGTCACTCGGCGACGCCAGTTCTGCCATTGTCTCACCGCAACAGGAATACCAGCTTGGCCGGGCCTGGCTGGCAATGCTGCGCAGCCAGGTCTCGCAGCTAAACGATCCGCAACTCAAGGATTACGTGGAATCCAGCGTTTACCGACTGGTGGAGACCAGCCAGGTCACCGACCGGCGCCTGGAGTTCATCCTGATCAACAGCCCGCAGCTCAACGCTTTTGCCGCGCCGGGCGGGATCGTCGGGGTCAACGGTGGCCTGTTCCTCAATGCCCAGACCGAAGGCGAGTATGCCTCGGTACTGGCGCACGAACTGGCTCACTTGTCGCAGCGCCACTTTGCCCGGGGCGTCGAAGCGCAACAACGCATGCAAGTACCGATGATGGCCGCATTGCTGGCCGGTATCGTGATTGCAGCCGCGGGCGGCGGTAACGCCGGGATCGCGACCATTGCTGGTACACAGGCCGCGGCCATTCAGGAACAACGGCGATTCTCCCGCCAGAACGAACAGGAAGCCGATCGCATCGGTATTCTCAATCTGGAAAAGGCCGGTTATGACCCCCGGTCGATGCCCACCATGTTCGAACGCTTGATGCGTCAGTACCGCTACGATGCCAAGCCACCGGAATTCCTGCTGACTCACCCGGTCACCGAATCGCGTATCGCCGACACCCGCAACCGTGCCGAACAGGCGCCAAAAGGCGGCGTCGAAGACAGCATGCGCTATCAACTGATCCGCGCACGCGTCCAGCTGATCTATGAAGAAACCCCGGGGCTCGGCGCCAAGCGCTTCCGCGCCCAGCTCGACGAGAACCCGAAAAACGACGTCGCGCGCTACGGCCTGGCAATCGCCCAGATCAAGGGCGGTCAACTGAACGAAGCGCGGGAAAACCTCAAGCAGCTGCTGGCCAGGTCACCCAACGAAATCATCTATAACCTGGCTCAGGTAGATCTGGACATCACCAACAATCGCCTGCCCGATGCCCAGTCCCGGGTTGACCGATTGATAACCCAGTTCCCCGGCAACTACCCGCTGAATCAGGTGCGCGTCGACTTGCTGCTGAAGCAGAACCGCGCCGGCGAAGCGGAGAAAGCCCTTGAAGGCCTGCTCAAGTCGCGTCCGGACGACCCGGACGTGTGGTATCAGGTTGCCGAGACGCGCGGCCTGTCGGGCAATATCATCGGCCTGCATCAGGCTCGCGCCGAGTATTTTGCGTTGGTCGGAGACTACAAACAGGCCATCCAGCAACTGGACTTCGCCAAGCGCAAGGCCGGCAGCAACTTCCCGCTGTCTTCGCGGATCGACGCGCGGCAACGCGAACTGATGGAACAGGAGCGCATGATCAAGGACATGATGGGCTGACGCCTTCGGAGACAATAAGTCCGGACATAAAAAAACCGCCTCTTTCGAGGCGGTTTTTTATTCAACCGACAACCGGGTCATTCAGCCAGTTTGAAGGTGATGAAGCTAGCACGACCCTGACGCAGTACCCGCATCGACACCGAGCGGTTCTTCGGCAGCGCCTTGGCGATGTCCGCGAACTCCTTGGTGGAACCGATGGCCTGGTTGTTCAGGTGGGTGATCACATCACCCGGCTGCAAGCCGATCATGGCGGCAGGACCGTCCTGTACTTCCTTGATCAGCACGCCACCTTTGAGGTCGTAGGTTTTCTTTTGCTCGTCAGTCAGCTCGACCACGGAAACACCGAGACGATTGCTGCTGCGCTCGATGCTGGATTTTGGCAGCGCATCCAGCTCCTTGCCTTCTTCCGGAATCGCGCCGACCGTCAGTTCGACATTCTTGCGCTTGCCGTCACGAATCACTTCCAGATTGGCCTTGGAGCCAGCCTTCAATGCGCCAACGAGATGCGGCAGGTCGGCCGACATGACGATTGGCTGACCGTTCATGCTCAGGATCACGTCGCCAACTTGCAGGCCACCCTTGGCAGCCGGGCCATCATCCTGGATCTGGGCAACCAGCGCACCCGCAGGTTTCTCCAGACCGAACGACTCGGCCAGGTCCTTGCTCACTTCCTGAATCACGACACCCAGCCAGCCACGGCTGACCTTGCCACCGGATTTCAGCTGATTGGAAACATCCATTGCCACGTCGATCGGGATTGCAAACGACACCCCCATGAAGCCACCGGAGCGGGTATAGATCTGCGAGTTGATCCCGACCACCTCACCGTTCAGGTTGAACAGCGGGCCGCCCGAGTTGCCGGGGTTGATCGGCACGTCGGTCTGGATGAACGGCACATAGTTTTCGTTCGGCAGGCTGCGACCGACGGCGCTGACGATACCTTGGGTCACCGTGTGGTCAAAGCCGAATGGCGAACCGATCGCGACAACCCATTGGCCGGCCTTCAGGTCCTGGGATTTGCCGAGCTTGAGCACGGGCAGATCCTTGCCTTCGATTTTCAGCAGCGCCACGTCGGAACGTGGATCGGTACCGATCAGCTTGGCTTTCATTTCGCTGCGATCAGCCAGACGAACGAGGATTTCGTCAGCATCGGCGATCACGTGGTTGTTGGTCAGGATGTAGCCATCAGTAGAGATGATGAAACCCGAGCCCAGGGAAGTGGCCTCACGCTGACGGTCGCGAGGTGAACGCGATTGCGGCGGCATGCCCCGCTCGAAGAATTCGCGCAGCATTGGCGGCAAGCCTTCGAGGTCGGGCATTTGCTGGCTGACTTTGCGATCCGGCAGCTTTTGCGTGGTACTGATGTTCACGACCGCAGGCGAGGCCTGTTCGACCAGTTGCGTAAAGTCAGGCAATTCGACCGCTTGGGCGGTGACCGCCTGACCGAGCACCAGCACGGTGGCAATTATGGAAAGGTAGGACTTCAAGCGTGGTATCGACATACGGCTCCCGTTACGACGAGCATGGTTAAGCGATATGGAGCAAGGAACACCGGGAACAATACGCCGGTATTTTTGTTCCGGGAACAACAAACAAGGCCAGAGCCGAGGGGCTCTGACCTATAAGAAATTTATGGGAAATTTGCAAATTGAAATGCTCACGAAACATTTCGAATTTAGCTCACTGCTTGGTTGCAGCAGCGTCGGTACGCATCGAAAGCGCTATCCGCTCAGCAGTACCGACCGGTATCTCGCCGACGACGGTCACCATCATCTCACCCTGTGCCGTGGTCAAGCGCCGGGAAACCGCAACGGTCGGCCCCAACTGAGTACGGGTGTCGGTGACTGTTGCGCCATTCAACGGCTCGAGGAATACCGAAAAGCGCGCCAGACCATCGTCATACAACAGGCTATTGACCTGGGTTTTGGTCTCCGGATCCTTGCGAGCGGTGCTGCTGGTCAGCTCGAAGCCCGGCGGCAACCAGTCGGATCGCCAGACCTGGGCAGTCTTGACGGCAGAAGCCTTGTCACTTTCGAGGTTGACCGGCTTGCAATCGGTACTGGCCTGCAGGTCGCCTTCGGAAGGATCGTCTTTGGTATCCAGTTGCGTGAACTGGAAGCGCTCCAGCAACCGCCCCTTGTCGTCCAATAGCAAAGACTTCAGAGGCAGGCCGGTTTCCTTGTCCAGATGCAGTTCAAAACCATAGCGGTGTTGATCGCGGGGTGTCAGCGAGACGATCACTGCAGGACGCCCGGCGACACGCGACTTGCCGACGACAGCGAGGTCATACCAATTCTTGAGCTTTTGAGGATCGAGTGCACGGGCAGCGGAGTTGGGGGAGTCCCCAAGCCCTGCTATCAGTGTGCCGCTGACGCATTGAGTATGCCCATCAATGCGCACGACTTCCTGAGCGGAACCGTCGAGCTGGATCAATCGCTCGCGGACCTTTCCATCCTGGACACGGTGCCAGATGTTATGGGTAGAAAAACTACCGTTACGCTCGTAGACGAAAGTACCCTGAAAGCTCTGCTGTTGCTCTGCCTGGCCCAGGCGTGTCAACCAGTCCTGGGCATCATCGGCTTGGGCTGGAACGATGAACCAGCCACTGAGCAGAAGCGAAAATAGAGGTATGGCGCGCATGATCCTCCTTAACGGTTTTCCAGGCTTGCGGCACGAGCGTAAGGCAGAGCGCTCTCAGTACCTTTCAGTGCAGCCTGTTGTGCATGTTGGCGCAAGTAACCTGGCAGACGCTGATCGTGCCAGCCTGGCTGACCTTGCAAAACGCCGTTGGCCATTGGGCCGGTGGCTTCCGAACTCTCATTGTAGCCTGCCAGGACAGCAGGGCCTTTTACTTGAGGAACGGCCAATGCGGGTTGACTGGATTGCTGGGCCAGTTCGACACCGGCGATCTCATCCTGGTTGTACAGACGCACACCGGCCAGCACCGCCAGGGTCACGGAAGCTGCGACCGCCAGACGACCCAGGCTGCGCCATGGACCGCGGGAAGGTTTTGCCGGTACGGCTTCGTCAGCCAGGGCAGCAGAAACAGCCGCAGCGATGTCCAGACGTGGAAGCAGCAGATCCTTGTGCATCACTGCCCGAGCGATCTGATAACGAGCCCAGGTATCACGGGTTTCAACATCGTCACAGGCATTCAATACCCGACGCAATTCCAATTCGTCCGCTTCGTTATCCATCACTGCGGACAGCGATTCCTGCAGGGCTTCACGACTCATGGCGTTCCTCTCTTGGCTGTCGCCGCTGTCTTTAGTTTTCCTGCAACAACGGCTGCAGGGCTTTGTCGATGGCCTCCCGGGCGCGGAAGATCCGGGAGCGCACGGTGCCTACCGGACATTGCATGACGCTCGCAATGTCCTCGTAACTCAGACCATCAAACTCACGTAAAGTTAGAGCCGTACGCAAATCTTCCGGCAGTTGCTGAATGGTTCGATGGACGGTGCCTTCGATCTCATCCCGCAGCAAAGCCCGTTCTGGCGACTCGAGATCCTTGAGGCCATGATCGCCATCGTAGAACTCTGCATCCTCGGAACTGACATCGCTATCCGGCGGCCGACGGCCGCGTGAAACCAGATAGTTTTTCGCCGTGTTGATGGCGATGCGGTAAAGCCACGTATAAAACGCGCTGTCTCCGCGAAAATTTCCAAGTGCACGGTATGCCTTGATAAAGGCTTCTTGTGCCACATCCTGGGCTTCATGGGTGTCGTGCACGAAACGCACGATCAACCCGAGAATTTTGTGCTGGTATTTCAGCACTAGCAGATCGAAAGCACGCTTGTCGCCGCGCTGAACGCGTTCGACCAGTTGCTGATCCTCTTCCTGGGTTAGCATGAACACTCCTCGATGAGCTCGGAGGAGGCTTGCAGAACCAAACGACCAGACTTGCAAACATAGACTCGGGCTTTTCGCAAAAGTTCTCCCCCTCCAGGCAAGTTTCCTGCGGGCTCTGATTTGGCACGCACGAAAAGCGCAGCGCGAGTTGACCCGGCTGCGCGAATAATCTTGTCATCGGATTCTTCGACAAGGATCGAACCGCAATCCTTGACTGAAGCCGACGCTGTCCCTTGTTTCAGGCAACCGTCTATTGATCTTGGCCCTTTGGCAAAAGTTCCAAATATTTATAGCTGTGCCGAACCAACATTGTGCAACCGTGAAGCGAAAATGACTGTTAAATCGGCGATACAGTCATTCTCGCGCCCAACGGGCAGAAAAACATCCGACGAACCGACCGTTGTTTTACGTCACAGTAGTTTCACAATGCCATGCTGGCTCGGGTATTGTGCCGCTCCCCCCCTCTATATACTAGTGGGCTGTACGGCCGACTCGACTCGACTCGCCAGTCCGGCTGCGCCACCCCCGACCCGGGTCGCTTTGAGCGGAATCCTGAAATGAGCCAACAGTTTCAACACGATGTTCTGGTAATTGGCAGCGGTGCTGCCGGCTTGAGCCTTGCGCTGACCTTGCCCGGTCATTTGCGCATCGCCGTTCTGAGCAAGGGCAACCTCGCCAATGGCTCGACGTTCTGGGCCCAGGGCGGCGTTGCGGCCGTGCTGGATGACACCGATACCGTTGAATCCCATGTCGATGACACCCTCAATGCCGGCGGCGGCCTGTGCCATGAGGACGCCGTGCGCTTTACCGTCGAGCACAGCAAGGAAGCGATTCAATGGCTGATCGACCAAGGCGTGCCCTTTACCCGCGATGAACACTCGAGCAACGAAGATGGCGGGTTCGAGTTCCACCTGACCCGCGAGGGCGGTCACAGCCACCGGCGCATCATCCACGCCGCCGATGCCACCGGCGCTGCCATTTTTACAACCCTGCTCGACCAGGCCAGGAAAAGACCGAACATCGAACTGCTGGAACAGCGGGTTGCGGTTGACCTGATCACGGAGAAACGCCTGGGACTTGAAGGTGATCGCTGCCTCGGCGCTTATGTGCTCAATCGCGGCACCGGCGAAGTCGACACCTATGGTGCCCGTTTTGTGATCCTCGCCTCTGGTGGAGCGGCCAAGGTTTACCTGTACACCAGCAACCCTGACGGCGCCTGCGGCGATGGCATCGCCATGGCCTGGCGCTCGGGCTGCCGGGTGGCGAACCTGGAATTCAATCAGTTCCACCCCACTTGCCTGTATCACCCGCAAGCCAAGAGCTTCCTGATCACCGAAGCCCTGCGAGGCGAAGGTGCCCACCTGAAGCTGCCCAACGGCGAGCGCTTCATGCCGCGTTTCGATCCACGGGCAGAGTTGGCGCCACGGGACATCGTCGCCCGGGCCATCGACCATGAGATGAAGCGCCTGGGCGTCGACTGCGTCTATCTGGACATCAGCCACAAGCCCGAAGCGTTCATCAAGACGCACTTCCCGACGGTGTACGAACGCTGCCTGGAATTTTCCATCGACATCACCAGACAACCGATTCCGGTGGTCCCGGCGGCGCACTACACCTGCGGCGGTGTGATGGTCGATCAACAGGGCCGCACCGATGTGCCGGGACTGTACGCCATTGGCGAAACCAGTTTCACCGGCCTGCACGGCGCCAACCGCATGGCCAGCAACTCGCTGCTGGAATGTTTCGTTTATGCCCGTTCGGCGGCCGCGGACATTATCGAACAGTTGCCCACGATTTCGATGCCAGCCCCCCTTCCCGCCTGGGACGCGAGCCAGGTCACCGATTCCGATGAAGACGTGATCATTGCGCACAACTGGGATGAACTGCGGCGGTTCATGTGGGACTACGTCGGCATCGTGCGCACCAACAAGCGCCTGCAACGGGCGCAACACCGTGTGCAATTGTTGCTGGATGAAATCGACGAGTTCTACAGCAACTACAAGGTCAGCCGGGACCTGATCGAGCTGCGCAACCTTGCCCAGGTTGCCGAGCTGATGATTCTGTCAGCCATGGAGCGCAAGGAAAGCCGCGGCCTGCATTACACCCTCGACTACCCGGACATGTTGCCGGTCGCGCTGGACACTATTCTGGTGCCGCCCACCTACGTCGGCTGAATTTGAGCCGCACCCGCAGGCGTCGGTGCACATCCGCCGCCTGCGCATCCCGGGGCACGCAAATGGCCCTGACCCGGCGCTCGCCACGCAGACGGAAACGCAGTACCACCACCAACGGCAGCGCCAGGCTGTCCGGCCTTAATTGGACGGGCTGCCAACCCTTGGCCCGACTCCACAACTGCCAGCCATCGGCGTCGCGTCGCAAGCCGCAAAATGCCTGCGGGTGCGTCAGCAGGATCTGCCGGGGCAACAGCCAGGCTCCGTGAGCCACGCACAGCGCGACGCCGAGCGAGCTGGCCCAGACCGGAATCGACAGTAGACACAACGAACCCAACGCGAACAGCTGGGCCAAGAGATACGCCGCCAGCAACTGCCGTGAGGCATGCCAGCGGCATTCGAACCCGTTACTTGGGCTGGACACGATCCAGGATCATGCGAACCATGCGCTGCAGTTCAGGATCCTCGGATTCGCTGCGTTCCATGAACCAGCCGAACATGTCCTGATCCTCACACGTCAGCAGTCGGACGTACAACGCGCGATCTACCTCGTTGAGCGTTGCGTAAACCTCTTTCGTGAACGGCACCAGCAACACGTCAAGCTCAAGCATGCCGCGGCGGCTGTGCCAAAAGAGGCGGTTCAGTTCAACATCTTCGACCATGGAGCGCTCCTCAAATAGGCCGCAAGTATACAGGCCCGCGCCCCGTCGAACAGTCGGCTTTGGTCGGCACCGGCGATCCTTTGTGAACTACCCATTTCGAAGGCGCCACCTTATGATGTCCGCCAGACTCTTTACCCTGCGATGACTCATGGCCGATTCTGCTTTTTTCTGCACGCTTTCTCATGAAGGTGTTCTCGCGGTCCGCGGCGCGGACGCCAGCAAATTCCTGCAAGGCCAACTGACCTGCAATCTCAACTACCTGAGCGATTCCCGGGCCAGCCTCGGTGCGCGCTGCACGCAAAAAGGCCGGATGCAATCGAGTTTCCGCATCCTGCTCGAAGGTGACGGCGTGGTCCTGGCCATGGCCACCGAATTGCTCGAACCGCAACTGGCGGACCTGAAAAAATACGCGGTGTTCTCCAAATCGAAACTGACCGACGAAAGTGCCGCCTGGGTGCGCTTGGGCGTTGACCATGGCGATGCTGCACTGGCCAGCCTCGGTCTGGACCTGCCGGCAGAAACCGACAGCGTCGTGCGCGGCGATGGACTGATCGCCATCCGTGTCTCGCCGGAACGCGCCGAGTTGTGGGTCGCCGCCGGTCAAGCCGATGCGGTCAAAGGCAAGCTGTCGGCCGTGCTGAGCGAAGGCGACCTGAACCAGTGGCTGCTGGGTCAGGTCCGCGCAGGGATCGGTCAGGTCATGCCCGGCACCCGCGAGTTGTTCATCCCGCAGATGCTCAACCTGCAAGCGGTCGGCGGCGTGAGTTTCAAGAAAGGCTGCTACACCGGGCAGGAAATCGTTGCGCGGATGCAGTACCTGGGCAAACTCAAGCGCCGCCTGTATCGCCTGCAACTGGCTGCCAGCGAGCTGCCTGAACCGGGTATCGCGCTGTTTTCCCCGACCCACGGCAGTTCCATCGGCGAAGTGGTGCTGGCTGCCCGCGCCGGGCAGAACATCGAACTCCTGGCGGTGTTGCAAGCCGAAGCAGCAGAGAGTGGAGACATCCACCTGGGCGCGCTCGAAGGACCGTCCCTGCAACTGCTCGACCTGCCTTATGAACTGGACCGCGATCGCGAAATCCAGCAATAACGGCAGCACTTGGCGCGACACCTAGAGAGACTAAATGAGCGAGCTGGCGGAAAAGGTCCAAAAGGATTTGGTTGAGGCCATCAATAACGATGACCTGGTTCTGCCAACGTTACCGGAAGTGGCCCTGCAAATTCGCAGGGCTGCAGAAAACCCGGAAATCAGCATCAGCACCCTGAGCAAAGTGATCGGCCGCGATGCCGCGTTGTCGGCGCGCCTGATCAAGGTGGTCAATAGCCCGTTGCTGCGCGCGACCCAGGAAGTCACCGATTTGCACACGGCGATCACCCGCCTGGGCATCAACTACAGCAGCAATCTGGCGATCGGCCTGGTCATGGAGCAGATTTTCCATGCCCGGTCCGACGTGGTGGAACAGAAGATGCGCGATGTCTGGCGTAAAAGCCTGGAAATCGCCGGTGTCAGCTATGCGTTGTGCCGCAGCTACACCCAGCTCAAGCCCGATCAGGCGGCCCTTGGGGGGCTGGTGCATCAGATCGGCGTGCTGCCGATCCTGACCTACGCCGAAGATCACTATGAGCTGCTGTCCGACCCGGTCAGCCTCAACCATGTAATCGACCAGATTCATCCGCTGATCGGCGAAAAACTGCTCAGTGTCTGGGAATTTCCCGACATGCTGGTGCAAGTGCCGCGGCTATACCTGAACTTCAAACGCCAGTCTGCGCAGGTCGACTATGTGGATCTGGTGCAGGTGGCCAGCCTGTATTGCTTCCAGGACACCGATCATCCGCTTGCCCGTACCGATGCGCTGAATGTGCCTGCCTACAGGGTGCTCGGAATCGACTTCGACGACGCGGCGATGTGCGCCGATCTGGAAGAAACTCGCACGATGTTTTACTGATCAAAGACCGCGTCGCCCCCTTCGCGAGCAAGCCCGCTCCCACAGGGATTTGTGGTGCTGCATAGATCCAGTGTGGGAGCGGGCTTGCTCGCGAAGAGGTCCGAACAGGCGCTGCATCACTCCCCCGCAATAAAACTCACCCGCACCTTCAACCCTGCGTGCTCTCCATCGTGCAGGCTGATCTGTGCCAGGTGCGCACGACAGATCTCGCCGACAATCGCCAACCCCAATCCGGAACCGGCCACTTGCTGATTGCGTCGGTAAAAGCGCTCGAATACCCGATCGCGCTCTTCAAGAGGGATGCCGGGGCCATCATCTTCGACTTCCAGCACGGCGGGCGCCGAGACGCGCAGAATCACGTTGCCACCGGGCGGCGTGTGAGCCAGGGCGTTATCCACCAGATTGCTCAGCAGTTCGTTCAGTAGCGTCGGCTCGCCCCGCAACCAGACGGATTCATCCGCTTCCAGCGCCAGCGCAATGCCGCGCTTGTGGGCCAACGGCGCCATGGCCATGCCCAGCTCCCGAGCCAACTGACTCAGGTCGAGTAACTGCGCGCCGCCTTCGGCAATCGCCCGGGCGCCATTTTCGACCCGTGCCAGGGACAGCAACTGATTGGCCAGATGGGTCAAGCGATCGGTGCCCTGGGCAGCGGTTTCCAGCGTGCTGCGCCAGGTATCGGGCTCAGCCGAGCGCATGCCCAGCTCCAGTCGCGCCTTGAGCGCTGCCAATGGCGTGCGCAGTTCATGGGCGGCATCGGCAATGAATTGCGCCTGTTTCTCGAACTGGCCGCGCAAGCGCTCGGTAAAGTGATTGAGTGCGCGCACCAGCGGCCACAATTCGCGCTGCACTTCCACCAACGGTAAAGGACGCAGATCGTCCGGCTGGCGCTCTTCCACCGCCGTGCGCAAGCGCTCCAGCGGGCGCAACGCGGCACTCACCGCAAACCACACCAGCATCAACGCACCGATTGCCAGCATGCCCAGGCGTAGCAACGTATCCGCCGCCAGGCTGCGGGCCATGCTGACGCGCGCTTCATCGGTTTCCGCCACGCGGATTTCCGCCATGCCATTCATGTTCGGGTCGCTCACGGGCTTGAGCAGGCTCACCACGCGTACGTTCTGCCCGCGGTACTGGGCGTTGTAGAAACGCGCCAGCGCTGGATAGTCATCGGTGCGCGGCGTTCCCGGCGGTGGCGCGGGCAGGTTTTCGTAACCGGAAATCAGCTTCTGATTGATGTCGTTGACCAGGTAGAAAATTCGCCCGGCACTGTCGTAGGCAAACGTATCGAGGGCCACGTAGGGCACGTCGGCACTCAGGCTGCCGTCGCGCTGGGAGACACCGGCGGCGATGGTCCGCGCCGAGGCCAGCAAGGTCCGGTCATAGGCCGTGTCGGCGGCTTCGCGACCGTACCAGTAGGCGCTCAACCCGCTGGCCAGCATCAAAACCACCAGCAACAGCGCGAGGTTCCACAGCAACCGCCAGCGCAGGCTGCTGGGCTTATGCATCGCGGCTTTCCAGCAAGTAACCGAGGCCCCGGAACGTCACGATGGCGACCGGCTGGCCATCGAGTTTCTTGCGCAGGCGGTGCACATAGATTTCGATCGCATCGGGGCTGGCCTCCTCATCGAGACCAAACACTTGCGACGCCAATTGCTCCTTGCTCATCACCCGACCGGGGCGTGCGATCAGGGCTTCGAGTACGGCTTGCTCGCGGGAAGTCAGGGTCAGCAATTCTTCGCCGAGGGTGAAGCGCCGGGTTTCCAGGTCATAGGCCAGCACACCGCAACGCTGAATGCGTTCACCGCCCAGCACACTGCGGCGCAACAGGGCTTTGACCCGGGCTTCGAGTTCGGTCAGTTCGAACGGCTTGGCCAGGTAATCGTCGGCGCCAAGGTTGAGGCCGTGGACCCGATCCTTGACGTCGCTGCGCGCGGTCAGCATCAACACCGGCAGATTCTTGCCCCGTGCCCGCAGGCGCGCCAGCACTTCGAAGCCGTCCATGCGCGGCAAGCCGACGTCGAGGATCGCCATGGCGTATTCCTCACTGCCCAGCGCCAGGTCGGCCGCCACGCCATCGTGCAGGACGTCCACGGTCAGCCCGGTGCCCTTGAGCGCCTGGGCGACACTTTCGGCGAGCTGCAGATGGTCTTCGACGAGCAGGACACGCATGGATCTTTACCTCATTCAGGGATGGTCGACGCCATTCTCTGGCGCGGAGTTTACAGCCGCAACCGCCGCTGTGAAGCCCGAAAACCGTGAAAGTCAGCTGAAAGCTTAGCGAAAGGTTAGCCCGTTACAGTCCAGCCACGGACAGTTTCGACTGCCGTCGCTGCGGCCATACAGCGATACGAAAAACGCCTCGAAGCGTTTTCGACAAATAAGAACAATAAACGGAGTAAGTCATCCATGCAGTCCTTGCAGACCCAGGCTATCGCGCCTGCCCGCCTCTCCCGTTTCAGCCACACTGCGCTTGCCAGCGCTGCCGCCCTTGCCGGTTTTTCACCTTTGAGCCACGCCGCATTCTTCGAAGACAGCTCGGCCACTTTCGAAACCCGCAACATGTACTTCAATCGCGATTTTCGCGACGGTACCAGTGCCCAGCAATCCAAGCGTGACGAGTGGGCCCAGGGGTTCATGCTCAATCTGAAATCAGGCTACACCGACGGCACCGTGGGGTTCGGTGTCGATGCGCTGGGCATGCTGGGGGTCAAGCTCGATTCGAGCCCGGACCGCACCGGTACCGGGCTGCTGCCAACCCATGACGACGGGCGCGCGGCTGACGAATATTCCAAGCTCGGCCTGACCGGCAAAGTGAAAATCTCCGCCAGCGAGCTGAAAATCGGCAGCCTGATCCCGGAGCTGCCGATCCTCAAGCCCAACGACGGGCGCATCCTGCCGCAGACCTTTGAAGGCGGCATGCTGACCTCCAAAGAGATCAAGAACCTGACCTTCACCGGCGGGCGCCTGGACAAGGCCAAGGATCGCGACAGCACCGACTTCGAGGACGTTGCCCTCAACAACAAGAACAGCCGCTTCGCCGGAACGGTGGCCGGCGAACACTTCGACTTTGGCGGCGTGGACTACAAGTTCACCGACAAGATCACCGGCAGCTACCACTTCGCGCAACTCGATGAAGTCTACAACCAGCACTATCTCGGGCTGGTTGCCTCGCAGCCGTTCGGCCCCGGCACCTTCGCCAGCGACCTGCGGTTTGCCATCAGTGATGACCAGGGCGAGGCCCGTGGCGGCAAGATCGACAACAAGTCCCTCAACGGTCTGGTGAGCTACGCCCTGAGCGGGCACAAGTTCAGCGCGGGCTACCAGCACATGTCCGGCGACAGCGCGTTCCCGTATGTGGATGGCACCGACCCGTACCTGGTGAACTTCGTGCAGATCAACGACTTTGCCGGTGCCGAAGAGCGCTCCTGGCAAGCGCGTTATGACTTCGACTTCGTCACCCTCGGCGTCCCGGGTCTGAGCTTCATGAGCCGTTACGTGAGCGGTGACAACATCAAGCTCAAGAACGGTGACGAAGGCAAGGAATGGGAACGCAACAGCGAGATCAAATATGTAGTACAAAGCGGCGCGCTCAAGGATGTCGCCGTGCGTCTGCGCAATGCCACCTACCGTTCCAACTACTCCGCTCGCGATGCCGATGAAGTGCGTCTGCTGGTGAGCTATAGCGTTGCCCTTTGGTAATTCAGTACGTCCATAACAACAACTCCCAAGGAGACTTGAATGAACCTGTCAATGCGTAAAATCGCTCTCGCCGCCAGCGTCCTGCTGTTCACCGGCCAGGCGCTCGCCGAACCCAAACGCCCGGAATGCATCGCCCCGGCCTCGCCCGGCGGTGGCTTCGACCTGACCTGCAAACTGGCGCAAAGCGCGCTGATCAACGAAAAACTGCTGACCAAACCTATGCGCGTGACCTACATGCCCGGCGGTGTCGGTGCGGTGGCGTATAACGCGGTGGTTGCCCAGCGTCCGGCCGATGCTGGCACCCTGGTGGCCTGGTCCAGCGGCTCGCTGTTGAACCTAGCCCAAGGCAAGTTCGGCCGTTTCGATGAAAGCAACGTGCGCTGGCTGGCCGCCGTTGGCACCAGCTATGGCGCCATTGCGGTTAAAAGCGACTCGCCCTACAAGACCCTCGACGATCTGGTTAAGGCACTGAAGAAAGATCCGAGCAAAGTGGTGATCGGTTCCGGCGGCACCGTCGGCAGCCAGGACTGGATGCAAACCGCACTGATCGCCAAGGCCGCGGGGATCAACCCACGCGACCTGCGCTACGTTGCCCTCGAAGGCGGCGGTGAAATTGCCACCGCCCTGCTCGGCGGTCACATCCAGGTCGGCAGCACCGACATCTCCGACTCCATGCCGCACATCCTCAGCGGTGACATGCGCCTGCTGGCGGTGTTCTCCGACAAGCGTCTGGACGAGCCGGAAATGAAAGACATCCCGACGGCCCGCGAGCAAGGCTACGACATCGTCTGGCCGGTGGTGCGCGGTTTCTACCTCGGGCCAAAAGTCAGCGACGAAGACTACGCCTGGTGGAAAGCTGCGTTCGACAAACTGCTGGCCTCCGAAGACTTCGCCAAGCTGCGCGATCAGCGCGAGCTTTTCCCGTTCGCCATGACCGGCCCGGAGCTGGACACCTACGTGAAGAAGCAGGTCGCGGACTACAAAGTGCTGGCCAAAGAGTTCGGCCTGATCCAGTGATCGTCTCTGTCTAGCGGCTGCGACTCCGTTCGGCGGGGTCGCAGCACAGGAGTTCCTCATGCTCTTACAACGCATTTTTGCTTCGGTGCTGTTGCTGGCCTGCCTCAGCCTGGTGGCGATGGCCTGGCCCTACCAGGCACCTTTTTCCTACGAACCGATCGGCCCGCGAGCCTTCCCCCTGCTGATGCTGGGGCTGATGGGCCTGGCGCTGGTGTACATGGTGTATCGCCCCTCGCCGATCAAACACACCGATGAAGATCCGCCAATGGATCGCGAAACCCTGAACAAGATCGGTGTTTGCGTGCTGTTGCTGCTGGTCTTCGCCGGGCTGTTCGAACCGCTGGGCTTCATCCTCAGCAGCATGCTGATTGGCATACCCATGGCGCGCCTGTACGGCGGGCGCTGGTTGCCGGGCGCGGTGATCATCAGCCTGATGAGCGTCGGCCTGTACCTGCTGTTCGACAAAGTCATGGACGTGCCACTGCCTCTGGGCCTGCTCGACGTTCTGGAGAACTGATATGGATACGCTTGGTTATTTGAGTCAT
Source organism: Pseudomonas sp. WT-JTC (assembly GCF_056711565.1). Lineage (NCBI taxonomy): Bacteria > Pseudomonadati > Pseudomonadota > Gammaproteobacteria > Pseudomonadales > Pseudomonadaceae > Pseudomonas > Pseudomonas sp. WT-JTC. The sequence continues at coordinate 1,463,453 of NZ_CM160042.1, read as the reverse complement.
GGCTTCGGCGTCGCACTGACCCCTTACAACCTGGTGACCGCACTCAGCGGCACGCTGATCGGTACGGTCGTCGGCCTGCTGCCGGGACTGGGCCCGATCAATGGCGTGGCGTTGCTGATCCCGATCGCCTTCGCGCTGGGCCTGCCGCCGGAGTCGGCACTGATCCTGTTGGCGGCGGTTTACCTGGGCTGCGAATACGGCGGCCGGATCAGTTCGATCCTGCTGAACATCCCGGGCGAAGCCTCCACCGTCATGACCACCCTCGACGGCTACCCGATGGCCCGCCAAGGTTTGGCAGGTGTTGCACTGTCGCTGTCGGCCTGGAGTTCATTCATCGGCGCCTTCATTGCGACCTGCGGCATGGTGGTGTTCGCGCCGATGCTGGCGAAATGGGCGATTGCCTTCGGTCCGGCGGAATACTTCGTGCTGATGGTGTTTGCGATTGTCTGCCTCGGCGGCATGGCCGGGGATCGACCGCTGAAGACATTCATCGCGGCATTGATCGGGCTGTTCCTGTCGACCGTCGGCATCGATGCCAACAGCGGCGTGTACCGCTTCACCGGCGACAACATCCACCTCACCGACGGCATTCAATTCGTGGTGCTGGTGCTGGGCCTGTTCTCCATCAGCGAAATTCTGTTGCTGCTGGAAAAAACCCACCGTGGCCAGGAAGCCTTCCAGGCTACCGGGCGGATGTTGTTCAACTTCAAGGAAGCCGCCTCGGTGTTCTGGGTGAACATGCGCTGCGGTGTGCTCGGCTTCATCATGGGCGTGCTGCCGGGTGCCGGCGCGACACTGGCCAGCGCCGTGGCCTACATGACCGAGAAACGCATTGCCGGCCCAAGCGGAAAATTCGGACAAGGCGACAAGCGTGGCCTGGCTGCACCGGAAACCGCCATTGGCGCAGAAGCCTGTGGCGCGCTGGTGCCGATGCTGACCCTCGGCGTTCCTGGTTCAGGCACCACGGCCGTGATGATCGGCGCACTGTCGCTGTACAACATCACGCCGGGCCCACTGCTGTTCCAGCAGCAGCCGGACATCGTCTGGGGCCTGATCGCATCGTTGTTCATCGCCAACATCATGCTGGTGATCCTCAACATCCCGATGATCCGCATCTTCACCAAGATCCTCGCGGTACCGAACTGGGCACTGGTGCCGATGATCGCGATCATCACCGCTATCGGCGTGTACGCGGTGCATGCCACCACGTTCGACCTGTTCCTGATGATCGGTATCGGCATCTTCGGCTACATCCTGCGCAAGCTGGATTTCCCGTTGTCGCCGGTACTGCTGGGGTTCATCCTCGGCGGCTTGATGGAGCAGAACCTGCGTCGGGCGCTGTCGATCTCCAACGGTTCGCTGGACATCCTCTGGTCGAGCGGCATCACTGTCGGTGTCTGGGGCTTGATCGTGGTCATGCTTCTGGTGCCGATCGTGCGCATCTGGCGTAAACGTTCGGTTGCACGGCGCGTTATTGCCGATGTCTGATCGAACACCGTTCAAAGCCTGGTGGGGAACCCCGCTGGTCGGCCTGCTTGGCGGTTACCTCGCCAGCCAGGTCGGCTGGCCTTTGCCGTGGATGGTCGGCTCGTTGCTGGCGATCATCCTCGTGCGCTGCCTGACACCCTGGCAATTGGCCGAAATCCCTGGCGGCCGCAAGTGCGGCCAGTGGATCGTCGGTATCGGCATTGGCCTGCACTTCACCCCGCTGGTGATGGAGCAGGTGCTGAGTCATTTCGGTCTGATCTTCTTTGGTGCGTTGATCACCAGCCTGTCTGCGGTCGTCGGCGTATGGCTGATGCGCCGCACAGGTGAAGATCGCGCCACGGCGTTCTTTTCCAGCATGCCCGGCGGTTCCGGTGAGATGGTCAACCTCGGTGCACGCAATGGCGCGGTGCTCAGCCGTGTGGCGGCGGGGCAGAGTTTGCGGGTGCTGGTGGTAGTACTCTGCGTGCCGGCGGCCTTCAAATATTTACTGGGCGATGGTGACCCGGTTTTACATGCCACCGCGGTGGACTGGCGCTGGCTGGCCCTGCTGTTCCCGGCAGGCGCATTGGCGGCCTGGATCTGGGAACGCCTGCGTCAACCCAACCCCTGGCTGTTCGGGCCGTTGCTGGTCAGTGCGGCAGTCAGCATCGGCTGGGACCTGCACATCGGCCTGCCCAATGGCGGTAGCCAGATCGGCCAATGGTTGATCGGCAGCGGTCTGGGCTGTCACTTCAACCGGCAGTTTTTCCGCCGTGCGCCATCGTTCATGGGGCGCACCTTGATCGGCACGGTATTGACCATGTTGATTGCAACGGCGGCGGCGCTGGGTCTGAGTGCGCTGACCCACCTGGATCTGCGCTCGCTGACCCTGGGCATGATGCCCGGCGGCATTGCCGAGATGAGCCTGACGGCGGAAAACCTGCAACTGTCGGTACCGCTGGTGACGGCGATGCAGGTGATGCGGTTGTTGTTTGTGCTGTTTCTGGCGGAGCCATTGTTCAAGTACTGGAACCGGGGCCCGGATTCTGTCTGAAAGACCGAGTTGCCCGATTCGCGAGCAAGCCCGCTCCCACATGGGTTTTGTGAACACCGAAAATCCAGTGTGGGAGCGGGCTTGCTCGCGAAGCTTTTAGATTGGCGGCAACCGCCACTCGATCGGCGTCTCGCCATTCTGTTCCAGAAACTTGTTGGTCCGGCTGAAGTGCCCGCAACCGAGGAAGCCACGATAGGCGGACAGCGGTGACGGGTGCACCGAAGTCAGCACCAGATGCTTGGTCGCATCGATCAGCTTCTGCTTGCTCTGGGCATGGGCGCCCCACAGCATGAACACCAGGTGCGGCTGCTGTTGGCTGACCACTTCAATGATGCGATCGGTGAAAAACTGCCAGCCCTTGTCCTTGTGTGCATTGGCATTGGCGCGCTCGACGGTCATGGTGGTGTTGAGCATCAGCACGCCCTGATCGGCCCAGCTCTGCAGGTAACCGTGGTTGGGGATGTCGATGTTCAGGTCGCGCTTGAGCTCTTTGTAGATGTTCACCAGCGACGGTGGCGCCGGCACGCCGGGTTGCACCGAGAAGCACAAACCATGGGCCTGGCCCGGGCCGTGATAGGGATCCTGACCGAGGATCACCACTTTGACCTTGTTCAGCGGCGTGGAATTGAGCGCGTTGAAGATCATCGGCCCCGGCGGATAGATCTCCTTACCGGCCGCCCGCTCCTGTTGCAGGAAATTGCGCAACTCTGCCATGTAGGGCTGGTCGAATTCGGCACGCAGTGCCTCCTTCCAGCCCGGTTCGAGTTTGATACGGTCGTCAGCAGTCATGGTTACACCCGGCAAAAACAATGGGGCGAACCCTAAGAAGGCCCATCGCGCTTGTCAATTGATCTGACGCAGATCCAGCACTTTCCCACACAGCGATCATACTTAACCCTCAATTTCCCGATCGAGGTCATGATGAACCTGCACTTCGAAGAACTCACCGGCACCGACGGCGCCCGCATCGGCGTCGCCAGCCTGGATGCCGAAAAATCCCTGAACGCCCTGTCCCTGCCGATGATCAACGCCCTGCGCGACCGCATGGAGGCCTGGGCCAAGGACCCGCAGATCGTCTGCGTGCTCTTGCGCGGCAATGGCGCCAAGGCTTTTTGCGCCGGTGGCGAAGTGCGCAGCCTGGTGGAAGCCAGTCGCGCCCATCCGGGTGAAGTACCGCCACTGGCCGCGCTGTTTTTTGCGGCGGAATATCGCTTGGACTTCAAACTGCACACCTACCCCAAACCGTTGATCTGTTGGGGCCACGGCTATGTGCTCGGCGGTGGCATGGGGCTGTTGCAAGGTGCGGGCATTCGCATCGTTACGCCGAGCAGCCGGTTGGCCATGCCGGAGATCAGCATCGGCCTGTACCCGGATGTTGGCGGCAGTTGGTTCCTGTCGCGCCTGCCCGGCAAGCTCGGGTTGTTCCTGGGCCTGACCGGCGCGCACATGAACGGCCGCGATGCCATCGATCTGGACCTGGCCGACCGCTTCCTGCTCGACGATCAACAGCCGGCACTGATCGACGGACTGCTGCAATTGAACTGGCAGGAACAGACGCCCATGCAGCTCAACAGCCTGCTCAAGGCCTTGCAGCAGGAAGCCGTGGCACAGATGCCCGAAGCCCAGTGGCTGCCGCGTCGTCAGCAGATCGACGAGTTGCTGGATGTGAGCGACGTGCGTTGCGCCTGGAAGGCCATCAGCGCCTTGCGCGATCACCGCGACCTGCTGCTGAGCCGTGCAGCCAGGACCCTGAGCGAAGGCTCACCGCTGACCGCGCACCTGGTATGGGAGCAGATCGCCCGTGCCCGGCACCTGTCGCTGGCCGAAGTCTTCCAGATGGAATACACCCTGAGCCTCAACTGCTGTCGTCATCCGGAGTTCAGCGAAGGCGTACGCGCCCGGTTGATCGACAAGGATCAGAAGCCGCACTGGCACTGGCCGGACATCAACAATGTGCCGGACGCGGTGGTAGAGGCGCATTTCCACAAGGCCTGGGAAGGTCGGCATCCGCTGGCGGATCTATCCGAGTACTGAACGAACTGTGGGAGCGGGCTTGCCCGCTCCCACATCAGATCTGTGTTCTATAAAAATCTATCGGTGGCCGCCCCGCCAGTTGTGATCGCCACGCCCGTCGCGATGGTCGCGCCCGTCGTGATCGCGAAAGTCATTGTTCCAGCCCCTGTGGTTACGGCCGTCCCAGCCATGGTTCTGATGCATCCGGTAATCGCCCCGGTATGGCTGGTAGTAACGCGGAGCGGGCTGGTAATAGCGCGGCTGATACATCCGCGGCTGCGAGTAATAACGCGGTGTCGGCTGGTAATACCGCGCTGGCGGCACGTAATACCGGGGCGGCGGCGTGTAGTAACCGTTGGAATAGTAGGAACTCCCCCCGGCGTAATGGCTTGGCGCAGGCGAGGTGTAGACTTCGGAACTGTAGTAACTGCCTCCTTCGTCGTAGTAAGGCTCGCACCCACCTAGGGACAATCCCAACACAGCAAGCAGAAGAATTTGGCGATGCATGGCGGCCTCCTGGACCGCGGGTGAACCACACCAGCGACGCTGGCAGGCGACAGTCAAATGTTCAGTGAACTGTCGATAGATCAGACATCGAATTCAGAATCTGGTGCGTCTCTGAAACAAGTAGAAACATCTGGCCGATGAAAGGTTTTTCATCCATTCACACCACGATTAACGGTGGCCACCGTGAAATCCACCGCCATGATGCCCACCTCCGTGAAAGTCGTGTCCACGGTAATAACCATGCCCACCGTAGTAATAGGAGCGATAGCCACCGTAATAACGTGGGCCGTAGTAACCGTAGTAGTAAGGCGAGTAGTAACCGGGATAGTAATAAGGTGCCGCGTAGACATCGGCAGGACCGTCGTAGTAGTAGCAGCCAGACAATCCCACACCGAGCAGTGCACCGAACAACAATCGACGTAACATGACGGCCTCCGTAAAGACCTGTGACAGCAGCCAGCACAGACCGGCTGACATCTGTTTTGACTGGCAAATCCCTGCCAAGTGCAACGTCGCACCCACCTTCTGATCAGCGGTGGATACGTTCCAATGAGGTGCGCCTGCGCACCATCACAAGGCAGTCCGCCTTGCCAATCAAACCCTTCGCCCTCCCTGTCCCCCGCGCCAGAGCGCTCGGACCAACTTGGCACGCCTCTCGCTTTAACAAAACCGTGCAGGAGTCACTACAGGTTCGCGGCACCACAATTTGCAAATGGCTGACTAGGGTTCCGGCTCGCAATCGCGAGTGACTGGTCCGAGAGTTGGCGACCTCCAGTTGAGGTTACACGGCGGGATAAAAGCCCGGGAGACAAGCCACCGCTAACGGTGCCGCTGCCGTCCTGTCCGTCCTTGATCAACTGGAGAACCACCATGTCCCAGCTTCGTTTACCCGCCCTCTTCGCCGCTGCGTTTGCAGCCCTCGTGAGCGTCTCGTCCCAGGCTGCCCAGAAAGATCACTTCAACGTGTGCTGGACGATCTATGCCGGCTGGATGCCATGGGAATATGCCGGCAGCCAGGGCATCGTCGACAAATGGGCGAAGAAGTACGGCATCAAGATCGACGTGGTACAGCTCAATGACTATGTCGAATCGATCAACCAGTACACCGCCGGCCAGTTCGATGGCTGCACCATGACCAACATGGACGCACTGACCATTCCGGCCGCCGGTGGCGTCGACAGCACTGCACTGATCGTCAGCGATTTCTCCAATGGCAACGACGGCATCGTGCTCAAGGGCGAAGGCAAGAAAGTCATCGACCTCAAGGGCATGGACGTCAATCTGGTGGAGCTGTCGGTCTCCCATTACCTGCTGGCCCGGGCGCTGGATTCGGTGGACCTCACCGAGAAAGACCTGAAAGTGGTCAACACCTCCGACGCCGATATCTCGGCGGCCTTCAACACCGATCAGGTCAACGCCGTCACCACCTGGAACCCGATGCTCTCGGACATCAAGGCCAAGCCCGGGGTGAGCGAAGTGTTCAACTCCAGCCAGATCCCCGGCGAAATCATGGACATGATGGTGGTCAACAGCGCCACCCTCAAAGACAACCCGGCCCTGGGCAAAGCGCTGACCGGTGCCTGGTTCGAAGTCGTCGAGTTGATGAACCAGAAAAACGCGGCCAGCAAGGCCGCGCTGGAACACATGGCCAAAGCCTCCGGTACTGACCTGGCGGGTTTCCAGGCGCAACTGGACACCACCCGACTTTTCGCCACGCCCAAGGAAGCCCTGGCGTTCAGCACCAGCAAACAACTGCCGGAGACCATGCGCAAGGTCGCCGAGTTCTCCTTCCAGCACGGCTTGCTGGGTGAAGGCGCCAAGGACACCAGCGCGGTCGGCATGGCCTTCGCCAACGGCGTGACCAGCGGCGACAAAGGCAACCTCAAGCTGCGCTTCGACCCGAGCTACGTGCAGATGGCCGCCGACGCCAAGCTGTAATCAGGAGAACTGGCCATGCGCCTGATCAACCGTCACCCGGACCGCCCGAGTCGCCTGCTGTTGGTGATCCTGCCGTTCGCCCTGGTGCTGTTCGCCTACTTCACGGGCTCGGCCGAGCGACTGACGGACAACCCCAACGACAAGTTGCTGCCCAGCGCCGTGCAGATGACCGACGCGGTGAAACGCCTGGCGTTCGTGGCCGACACCCGTACCGGCGAATACCTGCTCTGGCAGGACACGGCGTCCAGCCTGCAACGCCTGGCTATCGGCCTGGGAATCAGCGCCTTGGCCGGGCTGTGCCTGGGCATCGCCGCCGGTACCCTGCCGCTGTTCGGTGCGCCGTTGTCCCCCTTGCTGACAGTGCTGTCGATGGTGCCGCCACTGGCGATCCTGCCGATCCTGTTCATCGTCTTCGGCCTGGGGGAATTGTCGAAAGTGATGCTGATCGTCATCGGTATCACTCCGGCCCTGGCCCGGGACCTGGAACAGCGCGCCCGGGAAATCCCCGTGGAGCTGTTGATCAAGGCCCAGACCCTTGGCGCTTCCACCTGGACCCTGATGCTGCGGGTGGTGCTGCCGCAATTGTTGCCACGCTTGTTGATCTCGCTGCGGCTGATGCTCGGCTCGGCGTGGCTGTTCCTGATCGCCGCCGAGGCCATCGCTTCTACCGACGGCCTTGGCTACCGGATTTTCCTGGTGCGCCGCTACCTGGCAATGGATGTGATCCTGCCGTACGTGGTGTGGATCACCCTGCTCGCCTGGCTGATGGATTGGGGCCTCAAACACCTCACCCGGCGTGCGTTCCCCTGGCACCAGGGGGTCGCCAAATGAGCTTCATCACCGTTAGAAACGTCTGGCAGCGATACGCCGATCAAGTGGTGCTCGAAGGCCTGAACCTGAATGTCGACGAGGGTGAGTTTTGCACGCTCGTGGGGGCATCCGGTTGTGGCAAATCGACCTTCCTGCGCCTGCTGCTCGGCCAGGAACGCGCCAGTCGCGGCGAGATCCTGCTCGACGGTCAGCCCTTGGCCGGTGAGCCGGATGCCAGCCGTGGCGTGGTGTTCCAGCGCTACTCGGTGTTCCCGCACCTGAGCGTGCTGGACAACGTTGCCCTCGGCCTCGAACTGCCGCGCTCGCCGTTGCTCGGACGCCTGTTCGGCAGTGCCAAAAAAGAGGCCCGCGAACAGGCATCGCAGTTGCTGCGAAAAGTCGGCCTTGGGCACTCGCTGGACAAGTACCCGGCGCAACTCTCCGGAGGCATGCAACAACGGCTGGCCATTGCCCAGGCGCTGATCATGAAGCCGCGCGTGCTGCTGCTCGACGAACCGTTCGGCGCCCTTGATCCGGGCATCCGCAAAGACATGCACGCCCTGCTGCTGGAGCTGTGGCGCGAGACCCGACTGACGGTGTTCATGGTCACCCATGACCTGTCCGAAGGTTTCAGCCTTGGCACGCGGCTGCTGGTGTTCGACAAGGTCCGCCTCGACCCGCACGCCCCCGGTGCCTATGGCGCACGCATCACCTACGACATCCCTTTGAACAGCGACCGCCGCACCCGCCGTGCCGCCGTCGACGCCTTGCCAGTGCAACTGGCGGGCTCACTTCGAACCGCTTGAGAGGGTTTTGCCCATGACTGATTCGCCCCGACTGTTCCCGCCCTTCGCCGAAGAAATGCTCCCTGGCGGCGGCCATCGTTCCTTCGTGCTCAAGCGCGGCCAATTGCTGCGCCTGACCGACCTGCGCGGCGGCGCCAACGTCAGCCTGACGTTGCTCAACGCCAATGAAAAAACCGAACGCCTGAACCTGCCCGACAGCCTCAAGTGCCAACACACCGCCAGGCTAACCGCCGGCCATTGCCTGTATTCGGACATGGGCCGCGTGCTGGCCGCCATCACCGCCGACACCTGCGGCTGGAGCGACAGCCTGGGCGGTGTGCTCTGCGCTGAAGAAGTGGCGCAAAAGTACGGCGCGGGCCGCTACCAGGAACTGCGCAACGGCTTCTTTCGCAACGGCACCGACAACCTGTTGGTGGAACTGGGCAAGTGGGGACTGGGCCTGTCCGACCTGCTGATGACCCTCAACCTGTTCAGCCGCGTGAACGTCGACGATGCCGGGCGCTTCCATTTCGTCGCGGGCAATTCCAGGGCCGGCGACTACATCGAGTTGTATGCGCCGATGGACACGCTGGTAGTGCTCACCGCCCTGCAGCACCCGATGGACCCGGCGCCTGAATACGCGCCGAAACCCTTGAAGCTGAGCTGGATGAACGCCGACCCCAGCGTCGCCGAACACTGCCGCACCTCGCGTCCGGAAAACGAGCGCGGCTTCATCAACACCGACCGTTTGTTCGCCTGAGGATCGCTGCCATGTCACTCGCCATCGCCACTGTTCAAAAACTGCCAGAAACAGCGGTCTACCGCGCCACCATCCCCGCCGGCGAACCCTGGCTGATGGAGGTCAAGGCTGGCCAGACCCTGCGCATCCTCGATCTGGAAGGCAATCAGGCTGTCGACACCTTGTTCTACAGCGTCGCCAACCCCAAGGAACGCTACGACGTGCAGCGCACCCTGCGCCGGCAGAACAGCGTGTACCTGAGCACCGGCAGCGTGCTGTTTTCCAACCTCGGCAAGCCGATGCTGACCATCGTCGCCGACACTTGCGGGCGCCACGACACCCTCGGCGGCGCCTGTGCGCAAGAGAGCAACACCGTGCGCTACGCCCTGGAAAAACGCTACATGCACAGCTGCCGCGACAACTACCTGCGCGCTTGCGTTCACGATGGCCGCCTGGGCAAGGGTGACATCGGGCCGAACATCAACTTCTTCATGAACGTGCCGGTCACCGCCGACGGCGGCCTGACCTTCGAAGACGGCATCTCGGCACCGGGCAAGTACGTCGACCTGCGGGCCGAGATGGACGTGATCGTGCTGATCTCCAACTGCCCGCAACTGAACAACCCGTGCAATGCCTACAACCCCACCCCTGCGGAGCTGCTGGTATGGAACTGAAATTCCCGGGATTGCGCCGCTGGTTGTTTGCCTTGTGCCAGGCCCGTTCAGGCCAGTGCCTCAAACCTCAGGAACATCACCACCCCCTGTAGGAGCGAGCTCGCTCGCGAAAAACCCGAAGCCACCGCTGGGCATCTGGTTTTACGCGTAATCGTTCACGACCATCGCGAGCAGGCTCGCTCCTACAGGGGGGCGGCGGTGATTTGAAGAAATCTGATTCTGCCGCCGGGGACGACCCCGGCTCTCATCGAAAAACTGCGGGACGGCCCGCATCCCCTCCAGGGGTTATGCCATGTTCGAAAAAGTCCTGATTGCCAACCGCGGCGCCATTGCCTGCCGCATCCTGCGGACCTTGCGCGAGCTGCAAGTGCAGGGTGTTGCCGTGTATTCCGAAGCCGATGCCGCCAGCCTGCACATCCTGCAAGCCGATGAGGCCCACAGCCTCGGCGAAGGCGCGGCCGCCGGCACTTACCTGGCGGTCGATAAAATCCTCGCCATCGCCAAAAACAATGGCGCCACCGCGATCCATCCCGGCTACGGCTTTCTCTCGGAAAACGCCGCGTTCGCCGAAGCCTGCGAGGCCGCCAACATCGCCTTCATCGGCCCGACGCCCGAACAATTGCGCGTGTTCGGCCTCAAGCACACTGCACGCGCCCTGGCCAAACAACACGGCGTGCCCATGCTCGAAGGCACCGAGCTGCTCGACAGCCTCGATGCCGCACTGCAGGCCGCTGAACAGATCGGCTACCCGGTGATGCTCAAGAGCACCGCCGGCGGTGGTGGCATCGGCATGCGCGTGTGCCGCAGTGCGGCCGAGTTGAGCGAGTCCTTCGAAACGGTCAAGCGCCTGGGTCAGAACAATTTCAGCGACGCCGGGGTGTTCATCGAAAAGTACATCCAGCGCGCCCGTCATCTGGAAGTGCAGGTATTCGGTGACGGTCACGGTCAAGTGATCGCCCTCGGCGTGCGTGACTGCTCGGTACAGCGGCGCAACCAGAAAGTCCTCGAGGAAACCCCGGCGCCGAACCTGCCCGACGGCATGGCCAATGAACTGTGCGCGGCGGCGATCAAACTGGCCAAAGCGGTGAATTACCGCAGCGCCGGCACCGTGGAGTTCGTCTTCGACAGCGATGCCCGGCGTTTCTACTTTCTGGAAGTGAACACCCGTTTGCAGGTGGAGCACGGCGTCACAGAACAGGTGTGGGGCGTCGACCTGGTGCGCTGGATGGTGCAACTGGCGGCCGGCGACCTGCCGCCGCTGAGCGATCTGGTACAGGCTCTGAAACCTGTGGGGCATGCGATTCAGGCGCGGTTGTATGCCGAGGATCCGGGGCGCGACTTTCAACCCAGCCCGGGCTTGCTCACCGCCGTGGATTTCCCGGTGACCGATGGCATTCGGCTGCGCATCGACACCTGGGTCGAGGCGGGCTGCGAGATCCCGCCGTACTTCGATCCGATGATCGCCAAGGTCATCAGTTGGGCGCCGACCCGCGAAGAAGCTGCTGCGGACCTGCATCAGGCGCTGGGCGCCAGCCTGCTCTACGGCGTGGAAACCAACCGCGATTACCTGCGGCAGATTCTGCTGGATGGGCCTTTCGCCAGCGGTCAACCCTGGACCCGTTGCCTGGAAGGCCTGGTCTATCAGGCCAACACCTTCGAGGTGCTCAGCGCTGGCACCCAAACCAGCGTTCAGGACTATCCCGGCCGCCTCGGATACTGGGCAGTCGGCGTGCCGCCCTCGGGCCCGATGGACAGTCGCGCGCTGCGTTTGGGCAATCGTTTACTGGGCAATGACGAAGGCGCGGCGGCGCTGGAAATCACCATGAGCGGGCCATTGCTGCGCTTCAATTGCGAGGCGGTGGTAGCGGTGACCGGCGCGCAGATTCCATTGCTGCTCAACGGTGAAAGCGTACCGATGAACACCGCGCTGAGGGTTCCGGCAGGCGCCACCTTGAGCCTCGGCACGATTGCCGGTGCAGGCGCCCGCAGCTATTTGTGCCTGCGCGGCGGCCTGCAGGTGCCGGAATATCTGGGCAGTAAAAGCACCTTCACCCTCGGCCAGTTTGGTGGCCACGGCGGTCGCGCCTTGCGGGCCGGCGACGTGTTGCACGTGCCTGCGCTCAATGACCGCAGCGCCGGTCAACAACTGGCTGAAGAACAGCTCGCCGAGTTGCCCGCGGTTCGGCAGATTCGTGTGATCTACGGCCCGCACGGCGCCCCGGAATACTTCACGGAAAACTACATCGGCACCTTCTTCACCACGCAGTGGGAAGTGCATTTCAACTCGAGCCGTACCGGCGTGCGCCTGATCGGGCCGAAGCCGGAATGGGTGCGCGCCGACGGTGGTGAAGCCGGTTTGCATCCGTCGAACATCCACGACAATCCCTATGCGATCGGTGCGGTGGACTTTACCGGAGACATGCCGGTGATCCTCGGCCCGGATGGACCGAGCCTCGGCGGCTTCGTGTGCCCCGTGACAGTGATCGAGGCGGATCTTTGGCAACTGGGGCAGCTCAAGGCCGGGGACAAGGTGCAGTTCATTCCTGTCGACCTCAAGACAGCGCGAAACCTTGCCTTGAAATGGGATCACTGTGGGAGCGGGCTTGCTCGCGAAGAAGGCGTGTCAGTCAACATTGATGTGTCTGAAGCACCGCTTTCGCGAGCACGCCCGCTCCCACAGGGGATGGTGTCGCCCGTGGTGTTGGATTTGGGGCAGGACGACACCCGGCTGGTCGCAAGACTGTCCGGCGACACCAACCTGCTCCTCGAAATCGGCGCCCCGGAACTGGACCTGGTCCTGCGCTTCCGAGCCCACGCCCTGATGCAGGCCCTGGAAAGCAAACACCTGCACGGCGTGATCGACCTCACCCCCGGCATTCGTTCGCTGCAAATCCACTATCAACCCGAGCAACTGCCACTGGCCGACCTGCTCGGCATCGTCGCCGGGGAATGGGACGCCGTGTGCGCCGCCAAAGACCTGCAAGTGCCCTCGCGCATCGTCCATCTGCCGCTGTCCTGGGACGACCCGGCGTGCCAGTTGGCCATCGAGAAATACATGACCACCGTGCGCAAGGACGCGCCGTGGTGCCCGAGCAACCTGGAGTTCATCCGCCGCATCAACGACCTGCCGAACCTCGATGAAGTCCAACGCACGGTGTTCGATGCCAGTTATCTGGTGATGGGTTTGGGTGACGTCTACCTCGGCGCACCGGTCGCCACCCCGCTCGACCCGCGCCATCGCCTGGTGACCACCAAGTACAACCCGGCGCGCACCTGGACCGCGGAAAACTCGGTGGGCATCGGTGGCGCCTACATGTGCGTCTACGGCATGGAAGGCCCCGGTGGCTATCAGTTTGTCGGGCGTACGTTGCAGATGTGGAACCGCTACCGCGAAGTCGCCGCGTTCGACGGCAAACCGTGGCTGCTGCGGTTTTTCGACCAGATCCGTTTCTACCCGGTCAGCGCCGATGAACTGCTGCGCATCCGCCGGGATTTCCCCCTCGGGCGCTTCGACCTGAACATCGAGCACAGCCAGTTGAATCTGGCGGATTACCAGGCGTTCCTGGCACAGCAAGCCCAGACCATTGGCGCATTTCGCGATCAGCAAAAAGGCGCATTCAATGCAGAACGCGAACGCTGGATCGCCAGTGGCCAGGCCCATTTCGACAGTGAAGAACCGGCCCCGGAAGCGACCGAAGAGGCGCCATTGACCTGCGCTCAACAGAGCGTCGACAGCCACATCGCCGGCAACCTCTGGCAGGTCCGGGTCGAGGCCGGCAACCGCGTCGAGGCCGGTGATGTGCTGGTGATCCTGGAGTCGATGAAGATGGAAATCCCCCTGCTTGCGCCAATGGCCGGCGTGGTGCGCGAGATTCGCGTGCAACCGGGTTCGGCGGTGCGCGCCGGACAGCGCGTCGTGGTGCTGGAACTCGACTGAACCCATTTTGCCAAGGACTCATGCCATGAACATCAACCTGCAACTCGACGCCCTGCGCAGCGCCTACCGCGACGGCAGCCTCACCCCCCGGCAACTGCTGCCGGTCCTGCGGGACAAAGCCGCCGCGCTGAACCCGGACTATCACCTGTTCATCCACTTGCTCAGCGCCGAAGAACTGGAGCCTTACCTCGCCGCCCTCGACGGTCGCGACCTCGACAGCCTGCCCCTGTATGGCGTGCCGTTCGCGATCAAGGACAATATCGACCTGGCAGGCATTGCGACCACGGCGGCGTGCCCGGCATTTGCCTACGTGCCAGAGCGTTCGGCAACCATCGTCGAACAACTGCTGGCCCTCGGTGCGATTCCGCTGGGCAAGACCAACCTCGACCAGTTCGCCACAGGACTCAACGGCAGCCGCTCACCTTATGGCGCGTGCCCCAACAGCGTGTTGCCGGAGTACCCGTCGGGCGGTTCCAGCGCCGGTTCGTCGCTGGCGGTAGCGCTCGGGGTCGCGAGTTTTGCGCTGGGCACCGACACCGCTGGCTCCGGGCGCGTGCCCGCGGCGTTGAACAATCTGGTCGGCATGAAAGCCACCAAGGGCCTGATTTCGACAGCCGGCGTGGTACCGGCCTGCCGAACGCTGGATTGCGTCACCACGTTCACCGCCACGGCGCGGGAGGCCAGCCAGTTGCTGGCGCTCACCGCGCGCCTCGACCCTCGGGACGAATACAGCCGCAGCAATCCGTTGTGGAACGACGGCTCGGCGTTCGGCACACCACGGCCGTTCCGTTTCGGCGTACCGCGCGCGCAGGACCTGCAATTCTTCGGCTGCCCTGAAGGCCCGCTGTTGTTCGGTGATGCCATCGACCGCCTCAAGGCCTTGGGCGGCGAAGCGGTGGAACTGGACCTGTCACCGTTTCTGGAGGCCGCACGTTTGCTCTATGAAGGGCCGTGGGTGGCCGAGCGCTACAGCGTGGCCGGGGAGTTGATGGCGCAAAACCCCGAGGCCGTGTTGCCAGTGATTCGCGCCGTATTGGCCAAGGCAACCGCCGTCGACGGCGTGCAAACCTTCCGCGCCCAATACCGGCTACAAGCGCTCAAGGCCCAGTGTGATACGGCGCTGGAGGGCCTTGATTGCGTCGTCACGCCGACCATCGGCCGCCCGATTACGCTGGCGGAGCTCGAGGCTGAACCGGTGCTGCGCAATTCGGAACTGGGCTACTACACCAACTTCATGAACCTGCTCGATTACGCCGCCGTCGCCGTGCCCAGCGCGTTCATGGACAACGGCCTGCCATGGGGCGTGACGCTGTTTGGCCGGGCCTTTACCGATCAGTATCTGTTGAGCGTGGCCGATGCCCTGCAGCGTCAGCAAGGCTTGGCCGCACCTGCACCGGTGACGGTTGCACGCCATGATCGGGCACGGCTGGTGGTCTGCGGCGCGCATCTGGACGGGCTGGCGTTGAACTGGCAACTCAGGCAGCGCGGTGCCCGGTGGGTGGAAACGACCTTCAGCTCGCCGGACTATCAACTCTATGCCCTGGCCGGTGGCCCGCCGTTTCGCCCGGGCATGGTCCGCGTGAAGGATGGCGGCGTGGCGATTGCGGTGGAAGTCTGGGAATTGCCCAGCCGTGAACTGGGTTCGTTCCTGACCGCAATTGCGGCACCGCTGGGGCTGGGCAAGGTGCAACTGGCGGACGGTCGCTGGGAGAGCGGGTTTATCTGCGAGGCGCATGGGCTGGAGGGCGCGGTGAACATCAGCCATTTTGGCGGGTGGCGGATGTATCTGAAATCACTGGCTTGAACACCCCCCCTGTGGGAGCGGGCTTGCTCGCTCCCACAAGGACCACGCGCAACCTCTGTGGAACGCAGGAACGACCATTCGCGGCGCACATAGGGCAGTTATTTCCCCGCCGCGCAATTAGAATGCTCGCCATCGGATTGCTGCCAATGGAACTGCCATGCCGCTTCGCTCGCCGCTGTATTCTCAACGTTCGTTGGTTCTCACGCTGGTCGCGTTGCTGGGCGCAGGCTTCCTCGCCACTTCCTTTCTCAGCTACTACGCCTCCCGGGCATCGATCCGCGACAACATCGTCAACACCGAGCTGCCGCTGACCTCGGACACCGTCTACTCGGAAATCCAGAAAGACCTCGTCAGGCCGATCCTGATTTCCTCGATGATGGCCCGCGACACCTTCATGCGCGACTGGGTGGTCAACGGTGAAAAAGACTCCGACCAGATGACCCGCTACCTCAACGAGGTCATGACCCACTACGGCGCGTACACCGCGTTCTTCGTCTCCAACACCAGCCTGACCTACTACCACGCCAAGGGTGTGCTCAAACAGGTCAAGGCCACCGAACCCCGCGACGCCTGGTACTTCCGCGTGCGGGACATGAAGGATCCGTACGAAATCAACGTCGACCCGGACCTCGCCAACAAGGACAACCTGACCTTTTTCATCAACTACAAGGTCTACGACTACAACGACCGATTCATCGGCGCGGCCGGGGTTGGCCTGACCGTCGACGCGGTGATCAAGCTGATCGACAAGTACCAGCAGCGTTATCAGCGCAGCGTGTATTTCGTCGACAACTTCGGACGCCTGGTGCTTACCGGCGCCGAAGGGGGCCCGCAGGGTGCGCGCATCGGGCAGAAACTCGGCGAACTCGACAGCATGAAAGACCTGGTCAGTCGGCTGCCCAAACCCCACAGCGGCAGCTATGAATATTCCGTGCAGGGCCAGGGACATTTCCTCAACGTACGCTTTATCCCGGAACTGAACTGGTACCTGTTCGTCGACAAACGCGAAGACAGCGCCCTTGGTGAAATCCGCCAGTCGCTGTACCTCAACCTGCTGATCTGCCTGCTGGTCACGCTGACCGTGCTGGCGCTGCTCAACCGGGTGATCAAACGCTTTCAGGACAGGATCCAGGCCCAGGCCACCCTCGACAGCCTGACCGAACTGCCCAACCGTCGCGGCTTCGACCTGCTGGCCGCACAGGCCATGCTGGAAGCCCGGCGCGAGCCCAAAGCGCTGACCGCCCTGCTGCTGGACCTCGACCACTTCAAGGCGCTGAACGACACCTACGGCCACCTGGCCGGCGACCAGGTACTGATCGGTTTCGCCCGGGATCTGGAAAGTTGCCTGCGGCACTCCGACATCGTCTGCCGCTGGGGCGGTGAAGAGTTCATCGTGCTGCTCAAGGACACCGACGGCAAGACAGGCCTGATGATTGCCGAGAAAATTCGCCAGCACGTGGAACAACAGCGCTACGCCTACAACGACAAGGCCTTGCAATTGACCGTGAGCATCGGCCTCACCACCCTGCAACCCGATGACACCTTGCACAGCCTGCTGTCACGGGCGGATCATGCGATGTACCGGGCCAAGCAAAGTGGCCGTAACCGAACCTGCGTGGAAATGTCTCACTCCGTCCATGAACCAGCCTGACCTCTGCGCCGCCTGCGGCGCCCCCAACGACTGCACCCTGGCCGACCCGCGAACCGCCGACCGCGCCTGCTGGTGCTACGGTGTCAGCATCGACCCGGCAGTGCTCCAGGCGCTGCCGGCGGAACTGCGCGACGCCTCGTGCCTGTGCCCGCGTTGCGCCGAGGTCGAGGCGCAGTTGCAAGCAACGTCCGGATCGATCAAGTAAGATGCGCCCCCCTTTCTGCACTGATCCCTAGTCATGCGTGTCGACCGATTCCTCAGCAACCTGCCGTGCTTCAACCGTAAGCAGGTACGCCTGTTGCTAGTGGAAAAACGCGTCAGGGTCGACGGAAAAGTCGTCAGTGACCCCCACAGCGAAGTCCGCGAATTCAGCCGCGTCGAAGTGGACGACGACGTGCTGCAAGTCGGCAAACCGCTGCGCCATTTCATGTTGCACAAGCCCGCCGGATGCGTCAGCGCCACGCGGGATCCGCAGCACCCGACCGTGCTCGATCTGATCCATGAACCGGGCAAGGACGAACTGCACATCGCCGGCCGCCTGGACTTCAATACCACCGGCCTGATGCTGATCACCAACGACGGCAGTTGGTCGCGCCGCCTGACTCAACCGCAGACCAAACTGCCCAAGGTCTATTACGTCGAAACCGAGCAGGACATCGGCCCCGAATACGCGATCAAATTCAGTGAAGGGCTGTACTTCGCCTTCGAAGACCTCACCACGCAACCGGCCGGGCTAGAGCGGCTCGGGCCAAAATCGGCACGGCTGAGCATTGTCGAAGGCCGCTATCACCAAGTGAAGCGCATGTTCGGCCACTTCGATAACAAGGTACTGCGCCTGCACCGCGAACGCATGGGGCCGCTGGTGCTCGACGACGCGTTGAAACCGGGCGAATACCGGCCGCTGACCGACGAAGAGATCCGATCGATCTAAGCGCACGACCGCTCAGCAGAAAGTTGTCGAACAATTTACCAACGGCACTTGCGCAATGATGTGACCCCTGCTTGAATCAGGACGTCGGCCGAAATGTGACCGATGAGTCACCACATACTTCCAAGAAACTTTTTGCCGGTAGGAACCCATGGGTTCCGGCCTCACCCGGCAGACTGCCCGCCAATAACAATACCCGTCGACCGGACTGCATTGGATCGACATGGGCCAGCAAATTCCAAGGCATATGCCTACCTGTCACAAAGCTCGTGCAATCTCATTTGCGCGCATACCCGCTTGCCAGGAGTCTTATGACATGAGGCCAGAAATCGCTGTGCTGGATATACAGGGTCAGTATCGGGTTTACACGGAGTTCTATCGCGCAGACGCCGCAGAGAAGACCATTATCTTGGTCAACGGCTCGATGGCCACGACTGCGTCGTTTGCACAAACCGTGAAAAACCTCCATCCGCAATTCAACGTCGTTTGCTACGACCAGCCCTACGCGGGCCGGTCAAAAGCCCACAACCTGCATGAAAAAATGCTCACCAAGGAAATCGAAGGGCAGATCCTGCTGGAACTGATCGACCACTTCGCCGCCGAGCACGTGTTGTCGTTTTCCTGGGGCGGCGCCGCGACCATGATGGCGTTGTCGCAACGGCCACGGCGCATCGAAAAAGCCGTGATCAGCTCGTTTTCCCCGGTGATCAACGCGCACATGCTCGACTACCTCGAGCGCGGCGTCGAACACCTCGGCAACCTGGATCGCGACCGGGTCGGGCACCTGGTCAACGACACCATCGGCAAACACCTGCCATCGCTGTTCAAACGCTTCAACTATCGCCACGTCAGCTCCCTGGCCGAGCATGAGTACGGGCAGATGCACTTCCACATCAACGAGGTGCTGCACAGCGACCGCCAGTGCTACCTGCATGCGGCGAAAAAAATTGATGTGCCGGTGCTGTTCCTCAACGGCGAATGGGACGAATACACCGCCGCCGACGACGCCCGGTTATTCGCCGGCCACGTGCAACACAGCACGTTCAACACCATTCAGGCCACCGGCCACTTTCTCGACATGGAGCACAAAGCCGCCTGCCGGGACAGCCGCAACGCACTGATGGGTTTCCTGAAATCGTCGCAACACGAAAGCCGACCGCGTTACCAGTACGTCCAGGACCAACATGCATTGGCAAGCTGAAGTAACGTCATCGCGAGCAAGCCCCGCCCTGCTGCGTTAAACGTATTGCACAGGCGCGAGGCTTGCCCGCGATCGACCGTCACGGGCTCCATGCATTGTTGATACATCCGGGTTAAACCCGCCCCACGTAAAGAAAAACTTCAAATCGCCGGCCGTATCTGGTACAAAGTCACCGCTCTGAGCGGGTGTCGTATAATGGCATTACTCCAGCTTCCCAAGCTGATAACGAGGGTTCGATTCCCTTCACCCGCTCCAATCGAATTTTGATCTCACGTCAGATGGTTTCGACGGGGGATGTAGAGACAGAAAAAACCGGCCTTGATGGCCGGTTTTTTTATGCCCGGGATTTGGTGGATTTTGCTTCTTCAGCCATTCCGCCATTTTCCCTGATCGATTCGCAAGTGCCCCAGGGCGATAGCGTCTATCCTAAGACCTGTTAGCGTTTTTTTCGAAAAATACGGATTTGTTATCAAATTCAATCCGACATTAGTGTTTCCACCGTTTCGAAATTAGCGTTTTCGCATAAGATCAAGGTTCTGTTAGCGTTTTTCTTGTCCCAGTAAAGGATTTCGTCAATGCAAGTCGGTTTCAAGACCCTCGCGACCCGTTACGACATCGCACTGGCACAGCCTCTGCGCGTCGAATCCATGATCGGCACGGTACGTGTCAATCGCGAAACCGACGGCAATGTGGAAAACCGATACCCGACAAGCTATCGGCCCGCAGACGATTTCGCAGGACATTTCGAATTCGGCCTCAAGTACGAAGAGATCCACCTCGAGTTCTTCGCCCGTCTGTTCGCAGCCATAGGCCCGCAGCCTGTCGAAGAGTGGTGTCGACGGGAGCCTTTCGGCCAATACGCCCGCCGCACGGGGTTCCTCTACGAATGGCTGACAGGCGAACGCCTGGATGTGCCTGACGTGACCAATGGCGGCTATGTCGATGTACTTTCGCCCCAGGACTATCTGACTCGTCGCGAAGCTCTGCGAACTCGTCGTTGGCGCATCAACAACAACCTGCCGGGGACGGCTGAGTTCTGCCCCTTGGTTCGCCGTACGGTGCCAGTGCAGGAAGCTCTGCAATTCAATCTGCGCGAAGCATTGGGTGAATTGGATCAGGCCTTTGGTGCCGACATCCTGATGCGTACGGCCAGTTGGCTGACATTCAAGGAATCGCGCGCGAGCTTTCTCATCGAAAAGGAAGCCGACCAGGCGGATCGCATCCAGCGGTTTGCCCATGTCATTGCCCAGTACTGCGGTCATATCAAAGACCCGTTGAGCAACGACAGCCTGCATTCCCTGCAAGCTGGCATTCTTGGACATGACGCCATCGGACTGGGCTTGCGGCGCTCTCCCGTATTTGTTGGCCAAGCAACAATGCGCGAGGACATCGTGCATTACATTGCCCCCGATTTCGCAGACCTCGCTCAGCTCTTGGCAGGCCTCAACGAGTTTGAGGTTGCAACCCGTGGCGCTGAGTCAGTGGCACGTGCCGCAGTGTTGGCATTTGGCTTCGTGTACATCCATCCCATGCGCGACGGGAATGGCCGGATTCACCGCTTCCTGATCAACGACACCCTGGTTCGGGACAAGGCAGTGCCCGACGGCGTGATATTGCCGGTGTCTGCCACAATCACAAGCTCGATCGACTTCAGGGCCGGCTACGATCGTACGCTGGAAGTATTCTCGCGACCGTTCATGCGACGTTACGCGACGGCCCATCGGTTCGGCGAACTCGTGACCTACGAGGACGGTACTCGCAGCAACTTCATCTTCGATGAATATGAGGACGCGCGCTTTGCCTGGCGCTATCCCGATCTGACCGAACACGTCCTGTACACCGCACGCGTTATCGAGCACACGATTAAAAAGGAAATGGCGGATGAAGCCAGAGTACTGGTGATCTTTCAGCGGGCTCAGGAACAGTTGAAAGAGGTATTGGAAATGCCAGACCAGGATGCGAACCGCATCATTCGCTCTATCAAGGAGAATGGCTGGACGGTGTCGGGCAAGCTGAAGAAAGGGTATCCGCAACTTGAAGATGAGCGCGTGGCAGAGCGCGTTGTGGAGGCTGTGCGTTCTGCGTTTGAGGATTGAGAGATGGGAGCTGTTGATGGGTTTGCCGAAGTCGGGCAACGGCCTGTTTTTTATGGATCAACAGAGCGCAACACTCGAAAAAGCAACGTCCTACACGACACTGGGAAATGTCCGTACACTTGCGCATTGCTGTGCTTTTGCCACGAGGCCTATAGTCCGAGCGCGCCAAAAATGGCGTTTCGGGTTTGGCGACCTGAAGTGGAATGCAAAAGCGCACTGGCTTGCTTGCAGGCGTTTTTGCATCTGTAGAGTTGTCGTTTTTTGGCAGCTGTGCGCGGGAGATCTTCGGATCTGCCGGCTTCCACTCCGGTTCGCCAACCTGCGTACAGTTGCCACCCTTTCGTTTGGCGACGATCGGCTGGTAGACCTCAACTAAGTGGAGCAATACTCATGAAAGAGTTCATGGCTTTAACCAGCAACGCCGACGATCTCCCCTCTCTATACGTCAACACCACCCAACCCCTGCACTCCCTGCTCAGCACCGCCAGTTACCGAATTCGAGCAGTCACTCAGCTCCTTGAAAACCTCGCGATGCGTGGCGACCTGACCTCCGACACAGTGGTCCTGAGCGACTTCGCATTGCTCTGCTGCGTGCCATTGCGCGATGGATGCGATGTGCTGGACGTCATCGCTCGACGCATGGATGCAGAACCTTCCTGACAGTCCACCTGGCGCCTTTCGGGGGCGCCCTTTGGGATTCATAACCCCACCCGCTGTGTTCACGGAGGGCCATGAACATGTTTTACCCGATTGCGATTTCCATGGGCGACGACGAACATGCGTGGGGCGTGGAAGTCCCGGATGTGCCAGGTTGTTTTAGCGCCGGTGAAGATCTGGAAGATGCGATAACCATGGTTCAACAAGCCATCGAGGGGCATTTCGAGATGCTCATCGAGGACGGTGCGCCCTTCCCCTCAGCCAGCAGCGTTACCCTGCATTCAGCCAATCCAAAGTACGCAGGTTGTACGTGGGCATTGGTGGAAGTCGACGTGATCGAGTGAACAGACTGGAGCCCCTGACATGACCCAGAACATCTACGACGACCCTGAGTTTTTCCAAGGCTACAGCCAGATGGCCCGCTCCATCGGCGGTCTCGATGCAGCGCCGGAATGGCCTGCATTGAAAGCCATGCTGCCACCAATGCAGGGGCTGAAGGTGGTGGATCTCGGGTGCGGCTATGGCTGGTTTTGCCGTTGGGCCAGTGAGCAAGGCGCTGACAGCGTGCTCGGCCTGGATGTTTCGCAAAAGATGCTGGAACAGGCACGCAAAACCACATCCGCATCCAACATCCGTTACGAGCGCGCCGACCTGGAAGCCCTCGACCTGCCGGCCAGCGGTTTCGATCTGGCCTACTGCTCCCTGGCGCTGCACTACATCAAGGACTTGCCGGGTTTGTTCGCCCATGTCCACGCGGCGCTCAAACCCGGTTCGCATTTCGTGTTTTCCATCGAACACCCGATCTTCATGGCGCCGCGTAATCCTGGCTGGATCATCGATGCCGAGGGTCGCAAGAGTTGGCCGGTGGATGGTTATCAGATGGAAGGCGAGCGCGTGACCAACTGGCTGGCCGAGGGCGTGATCAAGCAGCACCGCACCATTGGCACGCTGCTCAACATGCTGATAGGCGCTGGCTTCAGCATCCGGCATGTCAACGAATGGGGGCCGAGTGATGCCGAGGTGACGGCGCAACCGGCGCTGGCGGAGGAACGGGAGCGGCCAATGATGATGTTGATCGGAGTCCAGCGCTGAGCCCACCGCCTGGGCGCTCGTATCTTTTGCGTATGGATCCCGGTACGCGAATAAAGAAACCGTAGAGCGGCGTTGAGCCCGGCAATTGATCCCTTATTCTCCCGGCTCACCCTTCGCCCCCGAGATCAACATGCACAATTCAGAGTTGGGAATCATGATCATTTCAATGATCGGGTTGTTCGGCTTTGCCTCGTTTGCCTTTGAATACTTGAGCGCCCGACGCTCGAAAAAAAACAAGCCTCAGTGATGTTTCCAAGCGGCAAAAAAAGGACAGATGACGCTCATCAACTGTCCCTTTTTTGCATCAACGGGTCGCGACGATAAACAGTCGCGGAAACGGCAACAGCACCGAACCATCGGCCAAGGCCGGATACGCCCGCTCGATAGCCGCCTGATACTGCTTCAGGTACTGCGCCCGCTCCGCCTCGTCCAGCGGATCGAGGAACGGCCGCAAACCGCTGCCCTTGAACCACTCCACCACACCAGACGCACCGCCCGCGAGGGGATGATGGTAGGTGGTGCGCCACACATCGACGCGGGTGCAGCAGGCTTTGAGTATCGAGTAGTAACCGCTGGCACTGTCCATCTCCGTGCGCTGCCCGGCAGCGCCTGCCAGTTTGCCCACCCATGGACCGTCCGCGGCCACTTCGCGCATCAAGCGGTGTGAAGGCTCATTGAGGTTGTCGGGCATCTGGATGGCCAGGCTGCCATCCGGTGCCAATTTATTCACCAGTGAAGGCAGCAACGCTGCGTGATCGGGCACCCACTGCAACACCGCGTTGGCAAAAATCACGTCGAACGGGCCGCTGTCGTTCCAGGTGTCGATGTCGGCAACATCGAACTGCACATTCGGCAGGCGTTTGCGCGCGGCCTCGATCATGTTGGTCGAACTGTCCAGTCCGCGCACCGTGGCGTTGGCAAAACGCTCGACCAGCAGCTCGGTGGAGTTACCGGGGCCACAACCGATATCGATGGCCGAACGCACGTCCCCGGCGGGGATGGCCGCCAGCAGGTCACGGGCGGGACGGGTGCGCTCATCTTCAAAAGCGACGTACTGCTTGGCGGACCAACTCATTGCGTTCTCCTGTCGGTGTGTCGTCCTGGCCGAGGCCAGCAACCGGATCGCTACGATACCTCGACTGGAAGCAATTGCCCTATCCCGACCTTTGGTGGAGTGCGTTGAGATTGCCCTTGACCTGCTGACGCTCAACTCCTCGCCTGCAACGCCTTGGCCATTTGCAGATGACTTTGCAATTTAGGCAGGGTTTCTTCGGCGAATGCCTTGATCTGTGGCACGTCGGTGGTCTGCGCTTCCTGCTGCAACTGATCGATGGCTTCCTGCGTGGTCTTCACTTGACTGGCTGTATAGGCCGCATCGTATGTCGCCCCATCCATGACTTGTGGCATCAGGGCTTTGGCCTTTTCGACAATTTCTTCGCGCGGGGCCACCGGCAAATCCAGTTGTTTGGCGATTTTCGCCAGGTGCTGGTTCGCAGTGGTACGGTCGTTGATGACGATGATGGTGTAGTCCTTGACTTCCCTGGACTCGGATTTCTGGTGCGCCAGGCGACTCGCTTCAATATCGGCGATCCCTTGTGCCGAAGCCTCGTCGATAAATTCGGCGGGCGACTGGGCAAAGACGCTGCTGGATAAAAAGCCCAGTAACATGGCAAAACTGGCACTGCATAATCGGGTGGCCATGCGGTTCATGGTCGCGCCCTCCTTTTTCCAATTCAAACGGGAGCTTTCGCCCCCGCCTCTCAATCAAAACCACCTGCATCCTTTAGCGGGATTTCTGACCGCCCTTGCGGCCCATGTCGGGCTTCGCCGGGTCTTTATCGACGGTCGTGGTGGTGGTTTTCCCACCCTTGCGACCGGTTTCAGAAGCCTTCGTTCGGTCGTTGGGGAAGTTTCCCGAGTTCGAGTTTCTTGAGTTAGGCATGATTCTCTTCCTCTTGATGATGATCGCGGCGAGCCGTAGCCCGCATAGAATCTGAATTTGCGCGTCGCAAAAGGTTTAGAAAATTGCGTGGATACCACGACGAACGGTGTCCGGCTTTCAGACCATTCGCAGGTGATGTTCGCGTTTGGCGCAATACATCGCCTCGTCGGCATGCCGGAACAACTGCTTCTCTTCCGTGCCGTGATCAGGGTATCGGGCGACGCCGATACTTGGCTGGATGCTCAGGTTATGCCCGTCCAGACGCAGGGGCTGGGCCAGGACCTGACGGACTTTTTCGACCACGATATCGGTGTCTTTCGAGGCGTGAATGCTGTGTAGCAGCACCACGAACTCATCGCCGCCAATGCGGGCCACGGTGTCGGTTTCCCGCACGCAGCCCTTGAGCCGGTTGGCCACCGCTTGCAGCAGCATGTCGCCAACCGCGTGGCCATGGGTGTCATTGACTTGCTTGAAGCGGTCGAGGTCGACGTACAACAGCGCCATGTACCCGCCGTCTTCACGGGCCAATCGCAGTGACGCCTTGAGCCGGTCGCGCAGCAGCTCACGATTGGGTAGCTGGGTCAGTTGGTCGTACTGGGCCATGTGTTGCAGGCGGGCGTGCAATTGCTTGCGCTCGATGGCGGTCGCGACTTGGGCGCAGACGTACTGCAGCAGTTCCATGTCCTGCTCGGTGTAGCGTTCACCGCCCGGAATGCTTTTGACGATCAACGCGCCGATGGTGCCGTTTTGCGAGTTCAGCGGCACACCCAGCCAACACGGTGCGTTCTGCCCGGTTTCCAGCACTTCGAAGCCGGCAGGCGGTGTGTTCTGGTCCGGGGTCAGCAGGATCGGCTGCCCCGTGCGGATCACTTCGGTGCACAGGCGTCCGGTCATGGTTCCGGGTTGTTCGGGCTGTGGCTCGTGGTCATCGACGTGATAAGGGAAATTCAGTTGCGCGCAGTGCTCGTCGTACAGCGCCACGGAAAAATTCAGTGCCGGCAGCCATTCGCCGATGATCAAGTGGATGCGCTTGAACAACGCCAGCAGATCCTCTGCCGCATGGGCCGCCTCGGAAATCGCATACAACGCGGCCTGCCGGGATTCGGCCTGCTTGCGTTCGGTGATGTCGCGAGCCACTGCGATGCGCAACTGGTCGACCTCGGACCAACGTGCCGACCAGAGGATGTGCACCACGCGGCCATCCTTGCGCAGGTAGCGGTTTTCGAAGTTGAGCTTGGGCTCGCCACCCATGATTTCCCGGGCAGCGTCGAGGGTGCGCTGGCGATCGGCCGGGTGCACCATGTCGATCATCGGCTGGCCGATCATCTCATCGGCGCTGTAGCCGAATATGCGCTCGCACGCCGCACTGACAAAGACGAAGCGGCCCTGTTTATCCACCGCACAGACGGCGTCCAGCAACAGATCGATATAGCTCGCCAGCGGCGCGGAATTTCGGTTTTCCATGGTTCAGCGTGGGTGCCCCGATAATGCAGCGCTCTTCAATCATCCCTGCCCCTTCAGCCTTGCATCCCTGTGATTATCTTCAAGCCTTGTCCGGCATCAGCCCCGGCAACGCGTGGACCAGCGCATTGATGGCGAAACCGATGAACATTACCCCGCACAACCGGGTGATTGCCAGTTCATGACGCTGGTACAAGCTGCGCACCCGCCGTGCACCGACGATGCCGATGAGAATAGCGTAGGCGAGCAACCCGCCGACGAAGCTCAGGCCGATCAGTGTCGGCAGCATTGACCAGTGGAGCAGTTCCGCGCGGCTCGACAACAGCGCCGTGAACGTCGCCACCGCCACCGGATAGGCCTTGGGATTGGTCAGGCCAAACAGGATACCGTGCCAGAACGGCTGCCGCGCCGGGCCCTGCGGCGCATCACCGCTACTGCGCCGGGCGCGCACCGCACGCCAGCCGAGCCAGAACAGGTACAGGCCGCTGAGCACACCGAGCACGTCGAACGCCGTACTGCCGATCTCCCGCGCACCGACAATCGCGATCAGCGCCGTGCTGCACCAGACCACATCACCGAGCAAATGCCCGCACAGAAACCCCGCCCCGGCCCGCCGCCCATGAGCCGCGCCAATGCCGAACACCGCCAGCACACCCGGCCCCGGGGTGATGCCGTAGATAAAACCCGAGGCAAGCACGGCCATTAGCAACGATGGGGTCATGGGGAGTCCTTTTGAACTGCTTGGTGAATGGTGGCCAGTCTATATCAGGTCATTGCCTGTCGACTGAAACATCTCGACAGACGAACGGGCTGGTCCCGCCCCACCGATGACGGTGTAGTATGTTGTATTACAAACCACTACATCGATCGAGACACACCATGTCAGTCATGTCCCTGCGTGTACCAGACGAAATCGCCGATACCCTAGCGAGTCTTGCCAAAGCAACGGGTCGCAGCAAATCATTTCTGGCCGTGGATGCGCTGCGTGAATACCTGGCCCGTGAAGCGTGGCAAATCGAGGAAATTCAGAAAGCCTTGAAGGAAGCCGATGAAGGTGACTTCGCGACACAAGAAGAAGTGAACGCAGTTGCTGACAAGTGGGCGGCGAATGCGCGTTGAGTGGTTGCGTACGGCGTTAAAGAATCTGGATGACGAAGCCGCGTACATCGCCATCGAGAATCCAGAAGCTGCAGCAGATTTTGTCCAGGCAATTCTCGCCAGTGTCGATCACCTTGCCCGATTTCCATCGACAGGTCGTGAGGGGCGCTTACCCGGTACCCGGGAATGGGTCATGCCTGACCGCCCCTATTTGATTCCCTACCGGGTTCGCCAAGGTCGGCTTCAGGTACTACGGGTTTTTCATACGCGTCGTCTGCCACCTTCCAATTGGTAAAGGCCATTTGGAAAAGCCCCTAGCGTTCGATCCCCTCCCCAATCCTCCGATTCAACCAGTTCAACGCCTGATCCCCGCCTCGCCGCTTGTGCCAGACCAGTACGAAGGTGAACGAAGGGATGTGAAACGGCGGCGGGACGACAATCAGTGATTGCTCATCGATATCGCGCAAGCCTCGGGACGCGACCGTGAGGATCAGGTCGGTGCCGCTGATGAGTTCCGGGGCCACGCTCCAGTGCGGCAGGCTGATGGCGACGCGGCGGCGTTCACGCAGGGCGGTCAGGGCCCGCTCGATTTCCGGGGTGCCGCTGCCGCGCATCTCCAGCAGGACGTGAGGCCGTGCCAGGTAGGTGGGCAAGTCGAGCACACCGTCGGCGGGCAAGCTTTTGCGATCCACCAGGCAGGCGTAGTGCTCTTCGAACAGCGGGGTGCTGCGCAAGTCATTGGGCATTTCCGGGAACACACCGACGGCGATATCAATGTCACCGTTGAGCACCCCGTCGAGCATGCTTTCGCGGCTGCCGTGGCTGATTTGCAGATCGATGCCCGGCGCTTCGTGGCGCAACGTACGGATCAGTCCCGGCAGAACAATGGCGGCGCCGTAGTCGGACATCGCCAGGCGCAAGGTACGCTGGGTGGTCGCGGGATCGAAGGCATTGGGCGCCAGCAGCGCTTGCACCTGGGCCAGGGCTTCGGCCAGCGGCGCCACCAGTTCCAGCGCTCGCGGAGTCGGCACAAGCCCGGCCCCGGCGCGCACCAGCAGCGGATCGCCAAGCAGGTCGCGCAACCGCGCCAGCGCATGACTGACCGCTGGCTGGCTCAAGTGCAGACGCTCAGCCGCCCGGGTCACGTGTTGCTCACTGAGCAAGGCGTCGAGGATCACCAACAGGTTGAGGTCGATACGTCGAAGATCATTCATCTGCTGCATGTTCTGGATAACAAAACGGAATTTAAATCTGCGCGACGAATACTCTAGAGTCCAGCAAAACCTGTTGGAGATCGATCATGAGTACGTTGCATTGGGCGGGTTGGTTGCTGCTGGCCGCCTTCGCCGGGGCGGTGGTGCCGTTTCAGAGCGCAATCAACGTCAACCTCGGACGCGGCCTGGGTCATCCGTTGTGGGCGACGCTCGCCTCGTTGCTGGTGAGCGTTGTGGTGTTGTTGCCGATCATCGTTGCGATGCGTTTACCGTTGCCGTCTCTGGCATTCATCAACAAGGCGCCACTCTGGATGTGGGCAGGTGGCGCTTTTGGCGTGTGCTTCATTTCGTTGGCATTGGTGCTGCTGCCCAAACTCGGTGCCGCGGGGTTCATGGCATTGGCGCTGGCGGGGCAAGTGGTGGCGTCGTTGTTGCTGGATCACTTCGGCTGGTTCGGGTTGGCGGAGCGGCCAATCAGCTTGCCCAAAGTGTTCGGGGTGGTGCTTTTGATGGCCGGGGTGGTGTTGATTCAATTTTTTGATGCACCGGCCAAAGGGTTGGTGACGGCGGGTTGATGGGGCAACCGACGATGCCAGGGTGTTCTCCTGGCCGCCTTCGCGAGCAAGCCCGCTCCCACAGGGAGGCACGCGGTTCCTGTGGGAGCGGGCTTGCTCGCGAAGGCGGTCTATGGCATCAGGCCTTGTCGAGTGTGCGCAACTTCTGCGGCAACCCCCACAGCAACAGCGCAACCGCGATCAGCGCACAAACACCGATGACATACAGCGCCGGCGTGGTACTGCCGGTCAGGTCCTTGATCCGGCCGACCATCACCGGGCTGACGATGCCGCCGAACTGGCCCAGGGTGTTGATCACCGCGATCCCGCCGGCAGCACCTGCACCGGCCCCGGCCAGCAGTTTCGGCGGCAGGGTCCAGAAACTCGGGATGGAGGCGATGATCCCGGCACCGAGCAGGCCCAACGCGACAATCAGGAAGGTCGTGTGGCTGGCGAAGATCCCCGCGCAGAAGAACCCGACCGCACCGACTGCCACCAGACCGGCGACATACTTGCGCCGCTCGCCAGAAGCATCGGACAGGCGTCCGATCACCACCATGCTGATGGCGCCGCAGATGTACGGGATGGCCGTCAGCAAGCCGATCATCACCGGACTTTCGGTGCCGGCGCTGCGGATCAGTTGCGGCGCCCAGAAATTCAAGCCGTAGGACGCCACCTGAATCAGGAAATAGATCAGCCCCAATGTCAGGAAACCCGGGATCCGCAGGGCGGCGAGCAGCGAGCCACCGCTCTTGTGCGGCTCATGCTGAGCGATGCGGCTGGCCAACAAGGTCTTCTCCGAAGCCGTCAGCCAATGGGCGTCTTCGATACGGTCCTTGAGCAGGGTCAACACCAGCAGACCGAGGCCGATGCATGGCACGCCACCGAGCAGGAACAGCCAGTGCCAGCCACGCATTTGCAGCACGCCGTCGAGGTGTTGCAGCACCAGGCCCGAGAACGGCGCGCCCACCAGGCCGGCGAACGCCGACGACAGGAACAGCATCGAGGTGATGCGCCCGCGATAGTGCTGCGGGAACCACAGGGTCAGGTAATACAACACGCCCGGGGCGAAACCCGCCTCCATCGCGCCGATCACGAAGCGCAGCACGTAGAACTGCCATTCGCTGTTGACGAACACCATGGCTGCCGTGGCCAGCCCCCAGGACATCATGATCCGGGCGATCCAGCGCCGGGCACCGACCTTGTACAGCATCATGTTGCTCGGCACTTCGAAGATCACATAGCCGACCACGAACAACCCGGCACCGAGGCCGTAAGCGGTGTCGCTCAGGCTCAGGTCGGCTTGCAGCTGAAACTTGGCGAAGCTGATGTTGATGCGGTCGAAAAAGGCGAACAGGTAGCAAACCATGATCAGCGGCATCAGGCGCCAGGCGACTTTGCTGACCAGGGCTTTTTCGGTGTCGTGGCTAACGGACGGGCTCACGCCCGCCTCCAGTGCATTGAGGCTCATTGTGGTTCTCCAGGCGGACTTCCCGTGGGTGTCCGATTGTTTTTGTTGTCTGGTAAATGTTCGATTTCACTGTAGGAGCGAGCTCGCTCGCGATGAACCTGAGATCGCCGCGGGGTATCTGGCATCCAGAGTTATCGTTGACGTCCATCGCGAGCATGCTCGCTCCTACAGGGGATTGGTGTCAGGTAGGGATCGGGTGCAGGTCGCAATTGCGCCCGGCCTTGGCCAGTTGGCCGGGCACTTCGTGACCGAGCAGCGCCGGCAGTCCTCGCGACAGTTTCAGCAGCAGCGGCAAATCGATGCCGGTGTGAATGCCGACTTCATCGCACAGGTTCACCAGATCCTCGGTGCAGATGTTTCCCGACGCTCCCGGTGCGAACGGGCAGCCGCCGAGGCCGCCGAGGGCCGCGTCGAAGCGCCGGGCACCGGCCTCGTAAGCGGCCAGCACGTTGCACAGGCCAAGGCCGCGAGTGTTGTGAAAATGCAGGGTCAGGTCTGATGAGGAGACCCTTTGCAGCACCCGGCGCACCAGCCGGTCGACCTGACGCGGGTTGGCCATGCCCGTCGTGTCGGCCAGGGTAATGCCCTGGATGCCGAGTTCCTGATAGGCCTCGACGATTTGCAGTACGCGGTCCTCATCGATCTTGCCTTCGAACGGACAGCCGAAGGTGGTGGCGATGCTGGCGTTGAGTCGCACAGGGCTGTCGCCAACGAAGTGCACAATCTCACCGAACGCCGCCAATGAATCCTCACAACGCATGCGCATGTTCGCCAGGTTGTGGGTCTGGCTGGCGGACATCACCAGGTTCAGCTCATCGGCCCTGCACGCCAGTGCCCGTTGCGCGCCCTTGAGGTTGGGGATCAGCGCGACGTAGATCACCCCCGGTTGCCGGGTGATGCCCTTGAACACCAGCTCGCCATCGCGCAGTGCCGGAATGGCCTTGGGCGACACGAACGAACCGGCTTCGATACGGCTGAATCCGGCCAACGACAGTTGGTCAATCAAGGCTACCTTGTCGTGGGTTTCAACCCAGGTCGGCTCGATTTGCAAACCGTCGCGCGGGGACACTTCCTGCACGATCAGGTGGTCGGAATAATCGCTGATCATTGCACCACTCCTTCGACTTTCAGGCGTTCGATGTCTGTTGCAGTCAGGCCCAGTTGCGCGAGGATGCCGTCGGTGTGCTGGCCCAGCCCGGGGCCGGACCAGTTCACACCGCCGGGGGTCTCGGAGAGTTTCGGCACGATGCCCGGCATCTTCACCGTGGCGCCACCGGGCAGCTCGGCATTGAGCAGCATGTCCCGCGCCCGATAGTGCGGGTCGGCGACGATGTCGGCCACCGAGTAGATGCGTCCGGCCGGGACTTCGGCAGCTTCCAGCGCGGCCAGCACCTCGTCAATGGGCAGGCTACTGGTCCAGTGGGTGATGGCGGCGTCGAGCAGGTTGCTTTTGGCTGCGCGTCCGTCGTTGTGGGCGAACTCCGGCGCTTCGGCCAGATCGGCGCGGCCGATGGTTTGCATCAGGCGCCGGTAGATCGGGTCGCTGTTGCCGGCAATCACCACGTAGGCGCCGTCGGCGGTCAGATAGGTGTTGGATGGTGCAATCCCCGGCAAGGCGCCACCGCTGCGTTCACGCACATGGCCCAGCATGTCGTATTCCGGCACCAGGCTTTCCATCACGTTGAACACGCTTTCGGCCAGTGACACATCAACGACTTGCCCGCCGCCCTGCCCGGTCTTGACCCTTAGCAGCGACATCAGCGCACCGATCACCGCATGCAGCGAAGCCAGGGAATCGCCAAGGCTCACGCCGACCCGCGCCGGCGGCGAACCGGGCGTGCCGGTGGTGTAGCGGATCCCGCCCATGGCTTCGCCTATGGCACCGAAACCCGGACGATCGCGATACGGGCCGGTCTGGCCGTATCCGGAAATCCGTACCAGCGTCAGGTTGGGGTTGAGCGCGTGCAACACGTCCCAACCGAGGCCGAGTTTCTCCAGGGCGCCGGGGCGCAGGTTCTCGATCAGCACATCGGCACTGGTCGCCAGTTGCTTGACCAGTTCGATGCCTTCCGGGGATTTGAGGTTCAGCGCCAGGGACTTCTTGTTGCGTGATTGCAGGTACCACCACAACGAGGTGCCTTCGTGCAGCTTGCGCCATTTGCGCAGGGGATCGCCCTGGCCCATGGCTTCGATCTTGATCACTTCGGCGCCGAACTCGGCCAGCATGCGCGCCGCAAACGGCGCGGCGATCAGCGTGCCGATCTCGATCACTTTGATCGCACTCAAGGGGGCAGTCATCGCGGGGTACCTCTTGTTCTTGGAATATGAGCCAAGGCTAGAGGACAGGGGACTCGGGAATCCAACCTTCAGTTAGCAACGGGCGTTCGCGAAATGCGAACGCTCTGGAAGATTGTCGCGACCTCAGGGCCGCCTTCGCGGGCAAGCCCGCTCCCACAGGGATCTTCGGTGTTCGCACAATTTGTGCTTCACATTGCCCACTGTGGGAGCGGGCTTGCCCGCGATAGGGCCGGTGCAATCAACCGGGACCTGTCAGGCTGAACCCCGCAAATGCTCAAACAACATCCGGCTCACCGGCGACAACAACGCCTCATCCCGCACCACCAGAATCAACGCCCGGTCAGACCATTCGTCCGTCAACGGCACCGCGTGCAAACCCAGCGCCCGGCCAAACAACTCATAGGCCCGCTGCGGAAGGATGCCGATCCCCATGTTGGCCTGGATCATGCGGCACATGGCGTCGAACCCTGGCACATGAATGCGCACCCGCAACACCTTGCCGGCCTGGCGGGCGGCGGCGTGGGTGCGCATGTTGATCGAACTGGCGGCATGAAGGCCGACGTAATCGCTGTCCAGCGTATCGGCGAAAGCCACGCTCGGGCGGCTCGCCAATGGATGGTGTGGCGGCATCAACACCACCAGCTTGTCCTGGCGATACAGCACGCTGTGCAGGCCCTTGATGTCGCTGTCGATGGAACAGATGCCGAGGTCGGCCACCCCGTCGAGCACACCCTGGATCACCCCGGCGCTGGGGCGTTCTTCGAGGTCGGTCTTGACCTGTGGGTGACGCTCGGAAAAGTCCCGCAGGTCCTCGGGCAAAAACTGAATGATCGCCGACAGGTTGGCGAGCATCCGCACATAGCCGCGCACACCGTGGCTGTGCTCGCCCAGTTCAAGGCCCATTTTCTCGACGTTGAACAGCATCTGCCGGGCATGGTGCAGCAGCGTTTCACCGGCCGGCGTCAGGGACATGCCCTTGGCCTGGCGCACGAACAGGCTGATGCCCAACGCCTCCTCCA
Organism: Pseudomonas sp. WT-JTC; assembly: GCF_056711565.1. Classification (NCBI taxonomy): domain Bacteria; kingdom Pseudomonadati; phylum Pseudomonadota; class Gammaproteobacteria; order Pseudomonadales; family Pseudomonadaceae; genus Pseudomonas; species Pseudomonas sp. WT-JTC. The sequence goes on along the minus strand of NZ_CM160042.1, from coordinate 1,429,043 downwards.
GTTCCATCAAACGCTTGCTCGCCGCCGAGACGGCAATCGCTTCGCGCGACGCCGCACGGGTCAGCGTGCCCTCTTCATGGACGGCGACGAACAGTTGCAGAGTGATCAGGTCGAGACGGCGGATCAGGCTTTTTTGCAGCATCGGGTACTCGGCGAAGTCGGCTCGGGCGAAGTTGCAGCATAACGTTCTTCACCCAAGTCGTGCCGTGGTCCAGGCACCCGCTCGTGATAAAGTCGCCGCCCATAGACCTTTTGCCGTGAGACGAAGACCGCAATGACCGATTTCCAGGATGTCGATGCCCAACTTGAAGACTGGAACGCCTTGCGCAGCAGCACTTCGTTCAGTGGTTTGCTGGTGGGCAACGGTGCCAGTCGCGCGGTGTGGGACGATTTCGGCTACGAGTCGCTGTTCGAAAACGCGCGCACCGTTGAAGAAAAACCCCTGAGCCCGTCCGAACTCAGCGTGTTCGATGCGATGCAGACCCGCAGTTTCGAGCAGGTACTGAGCGCGTTGAAAACCACCAGCCGGGTCAACAAGGCCCTGGCCGTCAGCTCCGCCGCCCCGCGCAATCGCTACTACGCGATCAAGGAAGCGCTGATCAACACCGTGCACGCGGTGCATATTCCGTGGCGGCTGGTAGTGCCTTCGACGCTGGTTACCATCAATCAGGAACTGGCCAGCTACCGCACGGTGTTCACCACCAATTACGACCTGCTCAACTACTGGGCGGTGCAACACCAGCCTGAGGCGATCACCGATCTGTTCCAGGGTGCCGAACCCGCTTTCGACCTGAGCGACACGGCCACCGACAAGACCCGCTTGCTGTACCTGCACGGCGGTCTGCACCTGGTGCGCAACCAGGACGGTACGGCGCGCAAGCTGATGTCGACCGAGGGCACGTTGCTGGGCAATTTCGCCATCAACAACACGATCAAGACCCTCGACGACGTGCCGCTGTTCGTCAATGAAGGCCCGAGTGCGGACAAGCTCAAGACCATTCGCAGTTCGGACTATCTGTCGTTCTGCTACGAGCAGTTACTCGGTCACGGCCAGGCGCTGTGCATCTTCGGCCATGCGCTGGGGGAGCAGGACAGCCACATCATCCACGCCTTGCGCCTGGCGAAACCGCAGGTGGTGGCGATCTCGATTTACCCGCGCAGCAAGGCGTTCATCCAGCACCAGAAGCGGCATTACGCGAAAGTGTTCGAGGGGACGGGGGTTGAGTTGCGGTTTTTTGATTCGAAGAGCCACGCGTTGGGTGGCCCGAAGCTCACGGTTCCGGTTGAAGTCTAGCGGCGACACGATTAGCGCCTTCGCGAGCAAGCCCGCTCCCACAGGTTCAGCGTGATCCATGTAGGAGCGAGCTTGCTCGCGATGCTTTTGCAGTCAACTCATTCTTCAGAGCTGTGCACCACCACCAGCAACTGCGCCTGCACCTCACCCACCGAACGAATCCGGTGCGGCTTCTGCGCATTGAAGTGCAACGCATCACCACGATCGAGCAGCACGCGCTCGTTCATGAAGTCCACCTCCACCCGCCCTTCGTGGACGAACAGAAACTCCTCGCCCAAATGCTCCTTGAAGGTCTTGTCGGTGAACTCGGCCGGCGGATAAATGATGAACGGCAACAGGCTGCGTTCGCTGACCTGATGGGCCAGCACCGCGTAACCCGAATTGTTGTCACTGACACCCAAGGGTTGCCGTTCGTGGCTGCGCACCAGGCTGTAGCTGTCGAGGCTGACGTTGTCTTCAGAGAACAGTTCCTCGACCTTCACATTCAGCGCCTTGGCCAGTTTCAGGGCCGCAGCAATCGACGGCGTGTTCAACCCGCGTTCGACTTTCGACAGGTAACTCTTGGTCATGCCCGATTGTTCAGCCAGGGTTTCCAATGTCACGCCAAGTTTTTTTCTGAGTAATTTCAAACGGATAGACATGTAGAGCGATTTATCCATCAAGGAGGCAACGATTTGTCCTTGCCAATGACACAAGGTGTCATATAGCCTCTTTAGTGTCATTTGCACTCACCGACGACTTTGCGAGGAACCGGTGAAGGGCAAACCCGACGTCCATTGAATCACCCAAAGGACACCGATATGGCCAAGACATTAGCACTGCCCAAAGAGCAACTGGTCAAGCACGCGCTGAGCCAAATGCAAAATACCCTGGCGGATAATACGTGGACCGCCCGGCAAAAGCTGGCCCTGACCTGCCGCATCCTGTTCGAACACGGTCACGATTCCGGCCTTGCCGGACAAATCACCGCCCGTGGTCCGCAACCCGGCACTTACTACACTCAACAACTGGGCCTGGGTTTCGACGAAATCACTGCGGGCAACCTGCTGCTGGTCAACGAGGACCTGGAGGTGCTCGAAGGCCACGACATGCCCAACCCGGCCAATCGTTTTCACAGTTGGGTGTACCGCGCCCGAGCGGATGTGAACTGCATCATTCACACCCATCCGACCCACGTTGCAGCCTTGTCGATGCTGGAAGTGCCGTTGCAGATTTCCCACATGGACCTCTGCCCGCTCTATGACGACTGCGCGTTTCTCGAAGGCTGGCCGGGCGTGCCGGTGGGCAACGAGGAAGGCGAGCTGATTGCCGGGGCACTGGGCGACAAACGGGCGATCCTGCTTTCGCACCATGGCCAATTGTCCACCGGCGGCACCATCGAAGAAGCCTGCGTCATCGCGCAACTGATCGAACGCGCAGCGAAACTGCAACTGCTGGCCATGAGCGCCGGGACCATCAAGCCGATCATTCCCGAACTGGGCCGTGAAGCCCACGACTGGATTGCCCGGCCCAAGCGGCATGCCGCCGCTTTCAACTACTACGCCCGGCAGATCCTGCGCCAACACGCCGATTGCCTGAACTGAACCCATCGACCGAACGGAGAGACACCATGTCCACCGCAAACATTCACGGCATCATCGGCTACACCATCACCCCTTTCACCCCCCACGGCGAAGGCGTTGACCTGGATGCCCTCGGGCGCTCCATCGACCGCCTGATCGAGGGCGGCGTACACGCCATCGCACCGCTGGGCAGCACCGGTGAAGGCGCCTACCTGAGCGACGCAGAGTGGGATCAGGTCAGCGAGTTCAGCATCAGGCACGTGGCCAGGCGCGTGCCGACCGTTGTCAGCGTGTCCGACCTGACTACCGCTAAAGCGGTGCGCCGCGCGCGTTTCGCCGAAGCTCACGGCGCCGATGTGGTGATGGTGCTGCCCGCGTCCTACTGGAAACTCAGCGAAGCGGAAATCCTCGCCCATTACCGTGCCATCGGCGACAGCATCGGCGTGCCGATCATGCTGTACAACAACCCGGCCACCAGCGGCACCGACATGTCGGTGGACCTGATCCTGCGTATCGTCAACGCCGTGGAAAACGTGACAATGGTCAAGGAGAGCACCGGCGACATCCAGCGCATGCATCAACTGCAACGTCTCGGCGAAGGCCAGGTGCCGTTCTACAACGGTTGCAATCCGTTGGCCCTGGAGGCCTTCGCCGCTGGCGCAAAAGGCTGGTGCACCGCTGCGCCAAACCTGATCCCGCAGCTCAACCTGGATTTGTACGAAGCGGTGTTGGCAAACGATCTGCACAAGGCCCGCGAACTGTTCTATCACCAGTTGCCGCTGCTGGATTTCATCCTCAAGGGTGGCTTGCCGGCGACGATCAAGGCGGGCTTGCGGGCGACAGGCCTGGAGGTCGGGGATCCGCGGTTGCCGGTGTTCCCGTTGAGTGAGGCGGGTTGTGGTCAGTTGCAAAAGCTGCTGAACGCCTTGCGCTGACTTCTTGCCATACACAAAACCAAAATGTGGGAGCGGGCTTGCTCGCGAAGACGGTGGAACATTCAATAGACAGGTTGAATGTGACGGCCTCTTCGCGAGCAAGCCCGCTCCCACAGGGGATGAGTGTTGATCTCAAAGCACCGGCAACGTCTTGTCCTTTACCACTTTGCTCGGGCCATTGGCCTTCACGCTGGCGATGCCTTTCTCCATGGCGGCATCGGAGGAATAGGCCTCGCTGCTGCCGATGATCTCGTGGTTAGCCGCCTTGAGATTAAAATACGGATGGCCATCCTTGGTGGTTTTCTTCTCGTAACGCTCATCCAGCGGGCTGTTGGCCTGGACCGAGGCGATGCCTTTGTCGGCGGCGGCGTGGGTGGTGTACAGCTCGCTGGTCAGAATGGTCTCGGCGTTGGCCGCCTTGAGGACAAACCTGAACTGGCCATTGCTGCTTTTGCTCACTTCATACCATCCGGACATGTTGATTCTCCTTGGCGATTGAGAGGTTGTGCGCTTCAGAGTAAAGACTAGCCTCAGGCATCTGTCGCCTGTGCCGGCCCCTTCGCGAGCAAGCCCGCTCCCACAGGTATCACATTGAACCTGTGGGAGCGGGCTTGCTCGCGAAGAGGCCGATTGCGGCGCTAAAAATGTATCTACTTCGCCGTCGCCCGCACCACCGACAACTCCGGCGCCGAACTCCGACGCTGACTCAAATACCGTGTACAACTCACCCGCAAGAACGAGGCGAAATTGACCACTTCGCCGCGATAGTCCATCACCTCTTCATACAGCTTGGCGATCAACTGATTGGTGGTCATGCCGTCGACCTCGGCGATTTCACTGAGGATGTCCCAGAACTGATTTTCCAGCCGCAGGGTGGTGACCACCCCGCAGATGCGCAGCGAGCGGGAGCGCGATTCGTAAAGAATCGGGTCGGCTTTGACGTACAGCTCGCACATGGACATGTCCCTCGTTACAGCGTGATTTTTGTACCCAGCAACCCCAGGAAACCGGCCAGCCAGTTCGGATGCGCAGGCCAGGCCGGAGCCGTGGCCAGATTGCCCTGAACATGGCCGTCCGTCACCGGAATATCGATATACGTACCGCCCGCCAGCCGCACTTCCGGAGCGCAGGCCGGATAAGCGCTGCATTCGCGACCTTCGAGAACACCCGCTGCCGCCAGCAACTGCGCGCCATGGCACACGGCGGCGATCGGTTTGCCGGCCTTGTCGAAAGCGCGCACCAGCTCCAGGACCTTTTCGTTCAGGCGCAGGTATTCCGGCGCACGGCCGCCCGGAATCAGCACGGCGTCATAATCGGCGGCGCTGACCTTGGCGAAATCGAAGTTGAGGGCAAACAGGTGACCGGGTTTTTCACTGTAGGTCTGGTCGCCTTCAAAGTCATGGATCGCCGTGCGCACGGTCTGGCCGGCGGTTTTGTCCGGGCAAACGGCGTGTACCGTATGGCCGACCATCAGCAGCGCCTGGAACGGCACCATCACTTCATAGTCTTCGACGTAATCACCAACCAGCATCAGAATTTTTTTCGCAGCCATGGGGAGGACTCCTCTGGAAGTGGGCGTGCAGGAGTATTCAAGGTAGTCCTTATCCTTGGGGGCGGGTAATAACCTGCTACTACGGCGTTATCGTTCTTCGCGAGCAAGCCCGCTCCCACAGGGGCCCGCAAACTGTACGGATAAGTCTGTGCCTAGCTGTAACAGCGGTTTACCCCGGGTTTATGGCTAGATAAAGGCCTCTTCCACCCCCCAAGATTCTGGTTGCCATCATGTCCTCGCGCGAAAACACCGGCATGGCCCTGGGCCTGCTCGGCGTTGTGATCTTCAGCCTCACCCTGCCCTTCACGCGGATTGTCGTGCAGGAACTCCACCCGTTGCTCAACGGCCTGGGCCGGGCACTGTTTGCGGCGGTTCCGGCGGCGTTGCTGTTGCTGTGGCAGCGGGAAAAATGGCCAACCTGGAAACAGGTCAAAGGCCTGACGCTGGTGATGGCCGGGGTGATCCTGGGTTTCCCGGTGTTGTCGGCCTGGGCCATGCAAACCTTGCCGGCGTCCCACGGTGCGCTGGTCAACGGTCTACAGCCGCTGTGCGTGGCACTGTACGCCGCGTGGTTGTCCCATGAACGACCCTCGAAAGCGTTCTGGGCCTGTGCCGCATTGGGCAGTGCGTTGGTGCTCGGTTATGCACTAATCAGCGGTGCCGGCAGCATTCAGGCCGGTGACTTGCTGATGCTTGGCGCCATTGCTGTGGGCGGGCTGGGGTACGCCGAGGGAGGCCGACTGGCCAGGGAGATGGGCGGCTGGCAGGTGATCTGCTGGGCGCTGGTGCTGTCGACGCCGCTGCTGATCGGCCCGGTGGTGTACCTGGCGCTGCAACATCAGGGCGAGATTTCCGCCAGGACCTGGTGGGCCTTCGGCTACGTCTCGCTGTTTTCGCAGTTCATCGGCTTCTTCGCCTGGTACGCCGGGCTGGCCATGGGCGGCATTGCCCGGGTCAGTCAGATCCAGTTGCTGCAGATCTTCTTCACCATCGCCTTCTCGGCGCTGTTCTTCGGTGAACATGTGGAGCCGATTACCTGGCTGTTTGCTGGCGGGGTGATCGTGACGGTGATGCTGGGACGCAAGACTGCAGTGCGCCCGGCGCAACCGGGCACATTACCGGCCGCAATTCAGGTCAAACCTTAGCCGCGAGGTAACCGTCAGCGCGCAGCAACGTTTCCAGGCAGTGCTCGGTGATGTGGTAGAAATCCTTCAGCTCCTGGATTTTTTCCAAGAGTTGAGCCGGATCGACCGGCTCGGCGCGCTTGACCGCCAGGATCATCTTGTTCTTGTTGGTGTGGTCCAGTGAGATGAACTCGAACACCTTGGTCTCGTAGCCGCAGGCCTCAAGGAATAACGCGCGCAAACTGTCGGTGACCATTTCTGCCTGCTGGCCCAGGTGCAAGCCGTATTGCAGCATCGGCTTGAGCAGCGCCGGGCTCTGGATCTGCAGGCGGATCTGTTTATGGCAGCACGGTGAACACATGATGATCGCCGCACCGGAGCGGATGCCCGTGTGGATCGCATAGTCGGTGGCGATATCGCAGGCATGCAGGGCGATCATCACGTCCAGTTCGCTCGGTGCCACGCTGCGCACGTCACCGCACTTGAACACCAGGCCCGGATGTTCAAGCCTGGCGGCCGCAGTGTTGCACAGGGTGACCATGTCTTCACGCAGCTCGACGCCGGTCACTTCGCCTTCGGCCTTCAAGGTGTTGCGCAGGTAATCGTGGATGGCGAAGGTCAGGTACCCCTTGCCCGAACCGAAGTCCGCCACACGCACCGGTTTGTCCAGCGCCAGGGGTGACGAGGTCAGCGCATGGCTGAACACTTCGATGAACTTGTTGATCTGCTTCCACTTGCGCGACATCGCCGGGATCAGCTCATGCTGCTTGTTGGTCACCCCCAGGTCGGTGAGAAACGGCCGGCTCAGGTCAAGAAAACGGTTTTTCTCACGGTTGTGCTCGGTCGATGGCACTTCGCGCAATTGCTGAGGCTTGCTCTTGAACAGCGATGACTTGCCCTTTTTGCTGTATTCGAGCTGGGCTTCGTCGGTCAACGACAACAAATGCGCATTTTTGAACGACGCCGGCAGCAGCCCGGCAATGCTCGCCACGCCTTCGGCCAGCGGCAGGTTCCTGGTGATATCGCGAGTCTTGTAGCGGTAGACAAAAGACAGGCAAGGCTGCGCCTTGACCGTCACCGGTTTGATGATGATCCGCTGCAGGTCCGTTTCATCGCCCGCGTACTTGGCCAGCACCAGTTTGATGAACGCATTGTGCTCGATGCTGGTTCGCAGCAGGTCGATGAACTGGGCGTGATGATCCGGCGCGAGGCTGGCGGGAGTGGCGGTGACGGACATGAAAAAACGGCCTCAGGCGATGCAAATCGAATAATGCCGGTATTTTAAGGGGGACGAGGACTTTGGGCACGGGGTTATTTTGTGGCAGGTCCCAGTCATGCGGCCCAGGACCTCGATACAACCATCGAAACCTCAGGGTTCCACCAGTCGAAGCCTGCGGCTGTTCGGCGAGTTGATGATGTGTTTGACGATAAGCCCCACTGGTACTGCCCAGGTCAGGCCATTGGCGGGGTCGGTCACCACGGCAACCGTTTCGGAACTTGCATCGATGTCCAGGCGACGACGGTCGTTGCACGATTTGAGTACGCCGTAGGCACGACTAACCAGCCTTTCCGCCAGGTACACCGGTACATCCATATTCTGCAAATGCTTCACCGCACGACAAAACAGGACTTGATCGTCGATCCCCCCTTCACTTTCATGACGCCCCAGAAACGCCTGGGCCATAGCCAATAGTTCCTCATTCAGATCTGCATCTTGATCGATGACCTTCATGCTCACCCCTCCTGCGCCACTTCTGTCGTGCCAGGACTGACTGCAACAGGCCCGGCGGCACGGCGCAAATCGGGTCCGGCGCACGGCAGGCGTACAGCCGGATTGGGCATGCCACTGGGCGAAAGTTCATGGGTCATTTCAAATTCGGCACGTACCGACCAACCACACGCTTCCGACGTACATTGCAGATAGGCCACCCGCAGGAAAATATGTCGGCCCTCACTAGTGCGGATGCGCATCCTGTTCAAGCAGTGCGGACACACCATTTTATAAGTACTCATGCTTGATTCCCGACGGTCATTGGGTGGCAATCAACCTGATCAAACGCAATACTGCTTGAGAGGTTCTTTGTGGTGTTCCGGCCTTGTGAACAGTGTCTGCCAGACATAAGGAAGTGCATCGGGCAGACCTGTAATGGGTTCGAGCCAAGCTCGTAGGAAATCACCCTGATACCATTAGGAAGTTTCGACATCGTATTCTTCTGACTCATCTTTAGTGATTGATTACTTACAAGAAAAAAAGTACTCATTACGCATAAATTAGGCACTCAAAAAGCATATGTCAAAAGGAAGAGGCTCAAATTGCGTAGCAAAAAATCACAAGCTGTTCTGGCTCGCCTGAAGCAAGTTACCGGTACAAAAACCGATGCTTCTTTATCCTCCGCGCTACAGATCAGCCCGCAAACCCTTAGTAGCTGGCGAGGCCGCGACAGCACACCATACTCATTATGCGTAGAAATCGCTCAAGCCCGGGGAATCTCCCTTGACTGGCTGCTGCTGGGTGAAGGGCCGATTCTGAGACAAAGAGTTACTGATTCCTCGGAAGCCAATCAGGAAAGCACAACACGGGAAAACACCATTCTCGCGCTCTGGCGGTTGCTCGACGAAGATGATCGCTGCGCCATACAAAACGCACTCGAGGAAAAACAACGACTGCGTGACATGGAACTCAGACTTTCCGAAATGGCCTCTATCCTGGCAACACTTAAACTTTCGAATGAAACTTGATGGCCTGCCGGTAATGAAGTTATTCATCGCACTGATAACCCGTCAGCCTGAACACACGGTTCTAGCGAGCAACGCCTGTCACCCAGCCAAAGCAACCCTTTCACGACCTGTCATCTTCGCCCTCTCAGATGTCGAATGATTTCGCCGATACCCGCGCTATCGATCCATTGCATGAGCTTGATGCTGATGGGAATAACGATTAGCGCACAAAAAAAGGCTGTTACGCCGGCTGTCAGAAAAGGCGCCAGCGGATGCGCGACAGGCGTAAAGAGGTAACCGACACCTGCAGACAACAACCAGGAACCGATGCGCTGCCAGGCCTTGAAGTCAGTACGAGTGGTAGTGACCAGCCACGCGCCAAGCATTGCACCGAACAGCGCCTCGCCATCAACAACCGGCAGAGTGGCAATCCCCATTCCCAACATGAGCCCGCTGATACCGTTGTAGGTCGAATCAGTCAGGCTCATGTGCACCTCGCGCAATGACCGAGTCCACCAGGATCGCCCCCGACTCGATCGCCTTGAGCAATGCACAAGTGCGAGAGCTGACGTCGAACTTTCGGCGAATATTGGCGAAGTGAAAGTTGACGGTGGATTCCGCGCAATTCTCGATCCTGGCGATTTCCCAGGAAGTCTTGCCCTTGAAACACCACATCAGGATTTGTGTTTCTTTCGCCGTCAGCTTCGCCGTTGGCGTACTTCCCTCTCTGCCACGAGCTACCCGTGCCAAAGAGTCATTCGATTGTTGGGTTGGCATAAGAATCCCTCTACGCGGGAACACCCGTCACTGGGCGTCCACTGTCAGAGAGAAATACTGACGACAAGGCCGACCCCGGACAATTGACGGGAGTTGTAGCGGCGAGCGCTACACAACGCCATGCCAGGACCTAGCCAAGCACCACCAACCGGTTCGGCAACTCATTGCGCACGTGGGTCACTGGCACATGCACCTTGAGCAGCTCGCCGCAGGCTTCGATGCAACTGACAAACCCTTGCAGCGTCTGCCCCTGCTTCACCTGCTGGGTGAACGTGGCGACGATGGCGTCCCAGTTCTTGTTGTCCAGGCGACTGGATATCCCTTCATCCACCAGGATTTCCACATAACGCTCGGCCTCGGAAACGAAAATCAGCACGCCGGTGCGGCCTTCGGTGTGGTGCAGGTTCTGCTCCAGAAACTGCCGGCGCGCCAGGTTCGAGGCGCGCCAGTGGCGCACCGAGCGCGGGATCAGACGGGTGGTGACTTTCGGCAGGCGGAACACCAGGCACAGGATGATGAAGATGGCCCATTGCACCATCAGCAGGCTGTGCATGGTCAGCCAACCAGTGAGGTAGTGCACGATGCCCGGCACCAGCAGCGCCAGCAGACTGGCCCACAGCAACGGGATGTACGCATAGTCGTCGGCGCGGGCCGCGAGCACGGTCACCAGCTCTGCATCGGTATCGCGCTCGACCCGGGCAATTGCCTCGGCGACCTTGCGTTGTTCGTGTTCAGTCAGTAGTGCCATGTCGTGAATTGCCTGCTCGTTTTTATTATCACCAGCCGCCGGACGAACCACCCCCGCCGAAACTGCCCCCGCCGCCGCTGAAGCCTCCCCCTCCACCGCCGCCGCCAAATCCACCACCGCCAAAACCGCCCCCGGATCCACCGGAGCCGCCCCGGCCGGCGGGAAGGATACCGAGCATCTGGCACACAAAAACAGTCAGGATGAACAACATCACCAAAAACACGAACAACCCGGGATGCCGCGAGACAAAATCGTCCCCAGGATCGCCTCTGGATTCATACGCCGTGGAGGGTTCGTCCAAGGGGTTGCCGCCCAGCACCACCAGCATCGCCGCCACGCCGTCACTGATGCCCTTGCTGAAGTTGCCGGCCTTGAACGCCGGGGTGATGACCCGGTTGATGATCACCGAACTCTGGGCGTCCGTCAGTCGGTCCTCCAGGCCGTAGCCGACTTCGATGCGAAGTTTGCGCTCGTTGCGGGCGACGATCAGCAAGGCACCATTGTTCTTGTCCTTCTGCCCGATACCCCAGTGGCGACCCAGTTGGTAACCGAAGTCGGCGATGTCGGCGCCTTGCAAATCCGCCAAAGTCACTACCACAAGCTGTTCGCCGGTGGCTTGCTCATGGGCCTGGAGTTGCCGGGCAAGTTGCTCGCGCACAGATGGCTCGATCATCTGCGCGTTGTCGACCACCCGCCCCGTCAGCGCCGGGAAGCTCAGCTCGGCCCGGGCCGTGATCGTCACCACCCACAACAACAGCAACAGGCCTGTTTTCAGGACGCGCATTGGCAACCTCTTGCGTGGTGACGCCGATCAGCGCTTTTCAGAATTTGACCTCGGGGGCCTTTTCCGCCCCCGGTGTGGCTTCGAAGGTCTCGCGAACCGGTAGATTGCTGTACATCACGCTGTGCCACAGGCGTCCAGGGAACGTGCGGATCTCGGTGTTGTACTTCTGCACCGCGAGGATGAAATCACGCCGGGCCACACTGATCCGGTTCTCGGTGCCTTCAAGCTGCGATTGCAAGGCGAGGAAGTTCTGGTTGGCCTTCAGGTCCGGATAACGCTCGGAAACCACCATCAAACGGCTCAAGGCGCCACTCAGTTGATCCTGGGCTTGCTGGTACTGCTTGAGTTTTTCCGGGTTGTCGAGGGTCGAGGCATCCACCTGGATCGACGTGGCCTTGGCCCTGGCCTCAATGACCGCCGTCAGTGTCTCTTCTTCATGCCTGGCATAGCCCTTGACGGTTTCCACCAGGTTGGGAATCAGGTCGGCGCGCCGCTGATACTGGTTCTGCACCTGGCCCCAGGCGGCCTTGGCCTGTTCGTCGAGGGTCGGAATATTGTTGATGCCACAGGCGGTCAGCAACGTGGCCAGCACCAGCAGCGTGACGACCTGCAAACGCGAACGGTAGGTTGGACTTACATTCATCACAATGACGCTCCCTTGTACATTTCATGAAAAAACCGACCGTGAAACCTTCTGAGCCGGGTCTTGGGGCATAATCGCCCGCGCCTCTGGATTGCAACGGGCCGATGGGCTAAAAAGAGGCCCTGCACAAAAACGCATCCGCCCTCTGGCTGTCGTTTTTGGCTCTGGTTTGTTGAGCCGGCACCCGAACAACAATAGACGCTCCCTAAATTTTGGCTGGCCGGCGTGTACATCGCCGTTTGGGCCCTAGAGAAAACTATTCATGAAGAAGCTGTGTTTGCTGGGCCTGTTCGTCAGCCTGGCCAGTCATAACGTATTGGCCGCCACGACGCCCGCACCCCTGGAGAACAAGGAAGCCTTCGTCAGCAACCTGATGAAGCAAATGACCCTCGATGAAAAAATCGGCCAACTGCGCCTGATCAGCATCGGCCCGGAAATGCCGCGCGAAATGATCCGCAAGGAAATCGCGGCAGGCAACATCGGCGGTACGTTCAATTCCATTACCCGCCCGGAAAACCGGCCGATGCAGGACGCGGCCATGCGCAGCCGCCTGAAGATCCCGATGTTCTTCGCCTACGACGTGATCCACGGCCACCGCACCATTTTCCCGATCCCGCTGGCCCTGGCCTCGAGCTGGGACATGGACGCCATTGGCCTGTCCGGGCGCATCGCCGCCAAGGAAGCCGCGGCTGACAGCCTCGACATCACCTTCGCGCCGATGGTCGACATCTCCCGCGACCCGCGCTGGGGCCGTACTTCCGAAGGCTTCGGCGAAGACACCTACCTGGTGTCGCGCATTGCCGGCGTGATGGTCAAGGCGTTCCAGGGCACCGGCGCCAACGCCGCCGACAGCATCATGGCCAGCGTCAAGCACTTCGCCCTGTACGGCGCGGTCGAGGGCGGTCGCGACTACAACGTGGTCGACATGAGCCCGGTCAAGATGTACCAGGACTACCTGCCGCCGTACCGCGCCGCCATCGATGCCGGCGCTGGCGGGGTCATGGTCGCGCTGAACTCGATCAACGGCGTGCCGGCCACGGCCAACACCTGGCTGATGAACGACCTGTTGCGCAAGGAGTGGGGCTTCAAGGGCCTGGCTGTCAGCGACCACGGAGCGATTTTCGAGCTGATCAAGCACGGCGTTGCCGCCGACGGTCGCGAAGCGGCGAAGCTGGCGATCAAGGCCGGCATCCATATGAGCATGAACGACACCCTGTACGGCAAAGAGCTGCCAGGGCTGCTGAAGTCCGGCGAGATCCAGCAGAGCGATATCGATAACGCCGTGCGTGCGGTACTGGACGCCAAGTACGACATGGGCCTGTTCAAGGACCCGTACCTGCGCATCGGCAAGGCCGAGGATGACCCGGTCGACACCTACGCCGACAGCCGCCTGCACCGCGCCGAGGCCCGTGATGTGGCGCGCCGCAGCCAGGTACTGTTGAAGAACCAGAACGAAACCCTGCCGCTGAAGAAAACCGCGAAAATCGCGCTGGTCGGTCCGCTGGCCAAGGCGCCAATCGACATGATGGGCAGCTGGGCCGCCGCTGGTAAGCCGGCGCAATCGGTGACCCTGTTCGACGGCATGACCAACGCCTTGGGCGACAAGTCGACACTGATCTACGCCCGTGGCGCCAACATCACCAGCGACCCGAAAATCCTCGGCTACCTGAACTTCCTCAACTTCGACGCCCCGGAAGTGGTGGATGACCCGCGTCCGGCGAACGTGCTGATCGACGAAGCGGTGAAAGCGGCCAAGGAGGCTGACGTCGTTGTCGCCGCCGTCGGCGAATCCCGTGGCATGTCCCACGAATCGTCGAGCCGTACCGACCTGAACATCCCGGAAAACCAGCGCGAGCTGATCCGTGCCCTGAAAGCCACCGGCAAACCGCTGGTGCTGGTGTTGATGAACGGCCGCCCGCTGACGATTCTCGAAGAGAAAGAACAGGCTGACGCGATCCTGGAAACCTGGTTCACCGGCACCGAGGGCGGCAACGCCATCGCCGACGTGCTGTTCGGCGACTACAACCCGTCGGGCAAACTGCCGATCAGCATCCCGCGTTCGGTGGGCCAGATTCCGACCTACTACAACCACCTGACCATTGGCCGGCCGTTCACCCCGGGCAAACCGGGCAACTACACCTCGCAGTATTTCGATGACACCACCGGCCCCCTGTACCCGTTCGGCTATGGCCTTAGCTACACCGACTTCAGCCTGAGCGACATGGCGCTGTCGTCGACCACCCTGAACAAGACCGGCAAGCTCGACGCCAGTGTCACGGTGAAAAACACCGGCAAGCGCGATGGCGAAACCGTGGTGCAGTTGTACATCCAGGACGTGGCAGGCTCGATGATCCGCCCGATCAAGGAACTGAAGAACTTCCAGAAAGTGATGATCAAGGCCGGCGAACAGAAGGTCGTGCACTTCACCATCACCGAGGACGACCTGAAGTTCTACAACACCCAGCTCAAGTACGCGGCAGAGCCGGGCAAGTTCAATGTGCAGATCGGCCTGGATTCAGCGGACGTGACGCAGCAGAGTTTTGAGTTGCTGTAATCCCTGAAGCAACACAAAACAAATGTGGGAGCGGGCTTGCTCGCGAAAGCGGTCTGTCAGTCGACATCTTCGTTGTCTGACACTCCGTCTTCGCGAGCAAGCCCGCTCCCACATTGGATCTCAGTGTTTACGGAAATCGGGCACTAGCCCCTCCGATCCAGCAGATTCACCACCACCCGATCCACCCATCCCCACACCCGCTGCTTGACTCGCCGCCACAGTGGCCGCCGCTTCCATTCTTCCAGGCTGACTTGCTGGCTCAAGGCGAAGTCGTGCTCGAAGCTCGCGGCTACCGCTCGGGTCAATCCGGGGTCCAGTGCTTCCAGGTTGGCTTCCAGGTTGAAGCGCAGATTCCAGTGATCGAAGTTGCACGAACCGATGCTCACCCAGTCATCGATCAGGACCATTTTCAGGTGCAGGAAACACGGCTGGTATTCGTAGATCTTCACTCCGGCCCTGAGCAGTCGCGGGTAATAGCGATGGCCGGCATAACGCACGGACGGGTGATCGGTACGCGGGCCGGTCAGCAGCAAGCGCACATCGACGCCCCGGGCAGCCGCCCGGCGCAGGGAACGGCGGACTTTCCAGGTCGGCAAAAAGTACGGCGTGGCCAGCCAGATCCGTCGATGGCCGCTGTTCAGGGCGCGCACCAGCGATTGCAGAATGTCCCGGTGTTGACGGGCGTCGGCATACGCCACCCGGCCCATGCCCTCGCCCTGGGAAGGCACGCGGGGTAACCGCGGCAAGCCGAAATGCGAGGCCGGTCGCCAGGCGCGTCGATGGCGGTTGGCAATCCACTGCCGATCGAACAGCAGCTGCCAGTCGAGTACCAGCGGGCCAGTGATTTCCACCATCACTTCGTGCCATTCGCTGACGTCTTCGCCCGGCGTCCAGAACTCATCTGTGACACCTGTGCCGCCAACCACGGCCAGGCTCTGGTCCACCAGCAGCAGCTTGCGGTGATCGCGGTAAAAGTTGCCGACCCAACGTCGCCAGCTCAGGCGATTGTAAAAGCGCAGCTCCACACCGGCGGACATCAGTCGCTGACGCAAGGCCAGGGTAAAGGCGAGGCTGCCGTAATCATCGAACAGACAGCGCACCCGTACACCGCGTTCGGCGGCCTGCACCAAGGCTTGAACCATGGCTTCGGCGCAGGCGCCCGCCTCCACCAGATACAGCTCCAGCTCGACTTGTTCTTCCGCCCGGGCAATCGCCACCAGCATGCGCGGAAAAAATTGTGGGCCGTCGACCAGCAGTTCGAAATGGTTGCCTTCGCGCCAGGGAAAAATCGCACCGGCCATGTCAGCGCGCCGTGAAAATCAGTACCGCACCCACCGGTACCGACAGGCTGATCGCCGACAGGTCGGCCATTTTGCGCAATGCTTCCAGGCCGGGAACCAAATCGAAATCTTCGGCGTTGATCACCAGCGGTTCGAGGGTCACCACCTGAAAGCGCCGGTCATCCAGACGGGTCGCCAGCAGTTGGGCCTGGTACTCGTGTTGTTTGCCATGCAGGTCGACCGTCAGCGGCAGGCGCAACTCCAGCTGTGCGCCGGGAGCGAGGTCGTTGATCGGGCGCAGATCGATTTTCGTGGTGATCAAGGCCTCGGGAAACCGGTCGATCTGGAACAGCGCCTTGCGCATGCGCTCATCGCGCAACGGAACGCCGCTATTGATCGACTCCAGCTCGACCTCCACCTGCGCCAGCCCCTCGGGATCGACCTTGCCGTGCAGCACCAGAAAGCGCTGCACTTCAGAGACATTGGCGTTTTTGGTACTGACAAACGACAGGCGCGAAGACTCGCCATCGAGGTACCAATCGGCACGGGCCGATAAAGCGGCGCCTGCCAGCAGTAGGAAAGCGAGGGGTTGGAGGGTGGAGCGCATCAACATAAAGACTCGTGGGGCAGATAAACCTGTGCTGAACCTTAACCGGCCTTCAGCGCATTGCAAGCCGTCTGCTGCTCCAAACCCGCTTTTGTGGCGAGGGAGCTGTCGCCCCACCTCAAGACTTCAGCGCCGTCAGGGTTGCAAGCGGCAGCCCTGGCGCTCGCCGATCCACACGGCGCTGTTGCTGCGGCCCATGCCGCTGACCGCGACACGCTTGCCGGCCGGTTCATCGGTAAAGCTGCTGGCAGGCAGCCACTGTTTCACATAACGGTGGCAGTACTCGGCGTCGTTGTTCATCACGTAGCGACACGAACAGTATTCCTTGGCCGTGTATGCGCTGATGATGTTGGGGAACGCCCATAGCGCCACCCGTTCGTGCCAGATCCAGCCGAGCAAGGCGATCAGCAGGATCAGCAACAGGGAAGCGATCGGTCGACGGCGAATGAAACCGGTCACGGCTGCACCTTCCCGGCAACGGCGTTGAGCGCGAGCTTGAGCAATTGGTTGTGCCGGTAACTGCCGTCGCGGTCATCGCCGTAGCGGACGATCACCAGGTGTTCACTGGGGATCACATACAACGCCTGCCCCCAATGGCCCAGCGCCGCGAAGGTATCGGCGGGGGCATCGGGCCAGGGTCGCGCCGCGCCTTCAACGGCTCTATTGAGCCACCATTGGCCGCCGGGGACGGTATCGTCTTGATGGGCGTGATAGTGAGCGAACGGCTCGCGGTTGAACGCCACCCAGTCCCTGGGCAGCAGTTGCTTGTCTCCCCAGCGGCCCTCGCGATCCATCAACAGACCGACCCGGGCCAGATCCCGTGCAGTGAGGTAGGCATAGGACGAAGCGACGAAGGTGCCCGTGGCATCGGTTTCCCAGACCGCGTGGCGAATGCCCAGCGGTTCGAACAATGCAGTCCACGGGTAGTCGGGATAGCGGCTGGGGCCGACGATGGTTTTCAGCGCGGCGGACAACAGATTGCTGTCACCGCTGGAGTAGCGAAATGCCTGGCCCGGCGCCGTGTACGCAGCATGGGCTGCGGTGAACGCGGCCATGTCGTGGTGACCGCGGGTGTAGAGCATGGCCACCACCGAAGACTTCAGCGGTGCGTATTCATAGTCCTCCTGCCAATCCAGGCCCGAGGCCCAGTGCAGCAGGTCGGCCATGGTCATGTCGGGGTGTTTTTGCAGGGGCGGATAAAACTTCGCCACCGGGTCGTCGAGCTTGAACAAGCCTTCGCCATAGGCCACACCGAGGACCGTGGCCATCAGGCTCTTGCTGATCGACCAGGTCAGGTGCGGCGTCTCGGCCTTCGTCGGACCGGCGTAGCGCTCGTAGAGCAACTGGCCGTCGCGGATCACCAGCAAGGCATCGGTGCGAATGCCCTGGCGTGTGGTGTCATCGCGGGATGGGAAGGCGTAGGCCTCCAGGGCTTGAAGCGCCGGGCCGGTCGGCGTCGGGGCGGTCGGCCATTGCTCGGCAGGCCAATATTCGGCCTGGGCCGTGAAGCTGAGCAACAGCATGAAAATCAGGGACAAGCCTTTGGGCATGGCAGGGGCTCAGAGATTGAACTTGCTGAGCCTAGTCGAGGTTGATGACAGTTCAGAAACTCATGCTGCCAATCAGTCCGTCTTCGCGAGCAAGCCCGCTCCCACAGGTTCTGTGCCCTGCTTGATTTTGTGTGCGCCTGAGATCCCCTGTGGGAGCGAGCTTGCTCGCGATGAGGCCAGTCAGGGTAACGCAGATTCCGCCAACGCCCTGGCCAACCGCTTGCCCCGCGCGCCCGCCGCCAACTCCATCACCGCTCGGTCGCGCTGCCACATCGCCTCCCACTCCGCCGGCCCTCCAGCCAGTGCCTCGTTCACTTCAGCCTTGAGCCCTTCGAACTGTGCAAACAACCCGCCAAGCAGCACATGTCCGGCCAGGCTGGTCGGTGGCTGACGGCTGCTTTCCGCGCACCCGGCCAACAATCCCAGCAGACGCAATTGCAAGGATTGCGGCCAATCGCATTCCTGGCCGACGCCATACAACCACGCCGTCATGGCGCTCATTACATAGATGTCTTCCAGCGTGCGGAACGGTTTGACGTAGGCATCCCAACCATCCCCCGCGAGCAACTCGCACAGGGCGTTATCGAGAAACAACCGGCCATGGCTGATGTCCGGCATCAATGGAATCGGCGCCAGTTTTTCCACGCGCACACCCGGTTCATCGCGATAGATCACCGCCAGGCTCAAGCGCGGATCGGCGCCGGGCGCCTCGCTGCGCGCCGCCACCAGCAGCCAGTCGGCGGCATCCCCGGCGGTGACGAAATCCTTGCGTCCGCTCAGACGCAAACCGCTCAGCCGGGTTTGCATGTCGGCCGGGCGCAGGCTGCGCCGTTCGGTGGCACACAACGCGCCGAGGCTCAGTGGCGCACTCGGCCAGAGCATGCGCAAGGCCGCTTGATACCCCACCAGAAATGCCAGCCCCGGTGTCGCCATCAACCGCCCGCCGAGCACTGCCAGTTCAAACGGCGTGACCGTTCCCAACTGCTGCAACAAGGTCGCGAAACCCTCGGCAAGATCCGGGTTGGCGGGCAAGCGATCGCGGCGGTTCAACAGGGATTGCCAGGGCATAAGAGGCTCCTTGAGGGCTGTCATATAAGCATCACCAAAGCTTAATGGCGATGACACCGGGGCTACATAGCCTGACTTTGCACAACACGGCTAGACAAAGAAAGTCGATTCGCTGTAGCCCAAAGACGGGTGAGCAGCCCGCACGGAGATTCGCCATGACTCAGATCGCCCGCATCAGCGACACCGGCAACGAACGCCGCCTGCAAGCCGAACGCCTGCTGGGCGCCGAGGCGTTGCAGGAAGCCCAGGCCTTGCGCTTCAACGTGTTCAGCGGCGAATTCAACGCCAAACTCAAGGGCGCTGAACTGGGTCTGGACATGGATGACTACGACGTTCATTGCGCCCACATCGGCGTGCGTGACTTGAACACCGGGCGTCTGGTGGCGACTACCCGATTGCTCGACCACACGGCTGCCAGCAGCCTGGGCAAGTTTTACAGCGAAGAAGAATTCAGCCTCCACGGCCTGGTGCACCTGCAAGGCCCGATCCTGGAAATCGGTCGCACCTGCGTCGACCCGGCCTACCGCAACGGCGGCACCATCGCCGTGCTCTGGGGTGAACTGGCCGAAGTCCTGAACCAGGGCGGTTATAGCTACCTGATGGGTTGCGCGAGCATTCCGATGCAGGATGGCGGCGTGCAGGCCCACGCGATCATGCAGCGTCTGCGCGAACGTTACCTGTGCACCGAACACCTGCGCGCCGAGCCGAAAAATCCGCTGCCAAGCCTGGACATCCCGTCGAACGTGATTGCCGAAATGCCACCGCTGCTCAAGGCCTACATGCGCCTGGGCGCGAAGATCTGCGGCGAGCCATGCTGGGACGAAGACTTCCAGGTCGCCGACGTGTTCATCCTGCTCAAGCGCGACGAACTCTGCCCGCGCTACGCCAAACACTTCAAGGCGGCTGTGTAATGAGCCGGTTACGGGTGTACGCGCGAATCGCGCGAGTGCTGATGGTGGTGACGCTGGGCCTGGGCATGGCCAGCGTGTTCGGAATATTCGAGCGCCTGGGCATGGCCCATTCGATGGCGCGTCGTCAGCGCTGGTCGCGGTTTTTCATGGCCCGCCTGAGCAACGCCCTGCCCTTTGACGTGACCGTCCACGGCGAGCTGCCGAAGGCACCGATGCTCTGGGTCAGCAACCACGTGTCCTGGACCGACATCCCGCTGCTGGGCATGCTCACGCCGCTGTCGTTCCTGTCCAAGGCCGAAGTGCGCACCTGGCCAGTGGCCGGCTGGTTGGCGGCCAAGGCCGGCAGCCTGTTTATCCGCCGTGGCTCGGGTGACAGCCAGTTGATCCGCAAGCAGATGACCCGCCACCTGGAACAAGCCTATCCACTGCTGATGTTCCCGGAAGGCACCACCACTGATGGCCGTTCGCTGCGTACCTTCCATGGTCGCCTGCTGTCCGCCGCCATCGACTCCGAAGTGGCGATGCAGCCGGTGGCAATTCGTTACGTGCGTGATGGTAAGCCTTGCGCGCTGGCACCGTTCATTGGCGACGATGATCTGCTCTCGCACCTGATGCGTCTGTTCGCCAGTGACCGTGGCGGCGTGGAGATTCATCTGCTCAAGCCAATCGAGTGCCAGGGCCGGGAACGCGCGGCACTGGCGTTCGAAGCGCAGCAGGCGGTGCAGAAAGCGTTGTTCGGGGCGATCCCGGAAAAACAGCAAGCCCCGATGCGCCCAGCTATCGCAGCCTGAACGAATATCCCCTGTGGGGGCGGGCTTGCTCCGGGCGGCGTTCCGACGAAAGCGGTGTGTCATTAAGCATCTATGTCGGCTGACACACCGCCTTCGCGAGCAAGCCCGCTCCCACAGGGGGTTTATGTCGTTGGATAGTTCCGGGCGAAATCCTGCAACTGCGGATAGAACAACCGAAAGTCCTCGCTCAACGGTTCATACAACCGCCGCAACTCCTGCATCGCCGCTGCCAGTTCCTCCGGCCGGGTCAGGCGACGCGAGATCCCGCGCAATACCTGCTCCAGCACTTCGAACTCCCGATAAGAACCCAACCAGTCATTGGCCACCATGTGCGGTGCAATCTGCGCCAGCCGCCCCGGCAATTGCCGTTCGCTGGACAGCACCCGGTAAACGTCCGAGGTGAACAGCGCCAGGGGCCGGTCGGCATACAGCGCCCAGTCCCGGGCCAGGCAATGGTCGAAAAACACGTCGAGCACGATCCCCGCGTAGCGACGACGGGTCAGAGAAAAACGCGACAACGCGACATCCACCAGCGGATGGCGATCGGTGAACACGTCGATGCTGCGGTGCAACTGGATAGCCCCCTCGATTTCCGGAGCGAACTGCCCTTGCAGCCGTCCCTTGACGAAATCGCCATACAGGCTGCCGAGCAATTGACCAGGACGCTGGCCACCGAGGTGAAGATGTGCGAGATAGTTCATGGGCGCAGCTTAGCACTGCCCCATTGCCTTGTTACACTCAACATATCGTTATAACTCGATATATCGAAATGTGAGCTGGTCAGAGCCAAATCATATTTGTATATCGCGAAATACCGATTTAAAGTTCGCCTCATCGCGATATAGCGTTTTAAACATCACGAGCCCACATCATGACCATCAATCTCGACGAAATAATAAAAGCCCTGGCACACCCAGTCCGGCGAGAAATCCTGCACTGGCTCAAGGACCCGACCGTCGAATTTCCCGACCAGTCCCACAGTAACGAACACGGCGTTTGCGCCGGGCAGATCGATCAGCGTTGCGGCCTGTCGCAATCCACGGTGTCCGCACACCTGGCGACCCTGCAACGCGCCGGCCTGATCAGCAGCCGCAAAGTCGGCCAGTGGCACTTTTTCAAACGCAACGAGGAAACCATCCAGGAATTCCTCAAAACATTCAGTAAAGAGCTCTGACCCTTAACGTCAGTCAGCTTAAAAAAGGAATTACCCCATGCCCCTCTCGCTACTCATCCTGGCCTTGAGCGCCTTCGCCATCGGCACCACCGAGTTCGTCATCATGGGCCTGCTGCCCAACGTGGCGGCTGACCTCGGTGTGTCGATTCCCGGTGCCGGCTGGCTGGTGACCGGTTACGCCCTGGGCGTGGCCATCGGCGCGCCGTTCATGGCGCTGGCCACCTCCAGGCTGCCGCGCAAGGCTGCGCTGGTGGCGTTGATGGGCATTTTCATTATCGGCAACCTGCTCTGTGCAGTGGCCAGTGACTACAACGTGCTGATGTTTGCCCGTGTGGTGACGGCCCTTTGTCATGGCGCCTTCTTCGGTATCGGTTCGGTGGTGGCTGCCGGCCTGGTTCCTGCCAACAAACGCGCTTCGGCCGTGGCCTTGATGTTCACCGGCCTGACCCTGGCCAACGTCCTCGGCGTACCGCTGGGCACTGCCCTCGGTCAGGAAGCCGGCTGGCGTTCGACTTTCTGGGCCGTGACCGTGATCGGTGTGATCGCGCTCATCGGCTTGATCCGCTTCCTGCCAGCCAAGCGTGATGAAGAAAAACTCGACATGCGCGCCGAACTGGCCGCGCTCAAGGGCGGTGGCATCTGGCTGTCCCTGAGCATGACGGCACTGTTCGCCGCCTCGGTGTTCACCCTGTTCACCTATGTCGCGCCGCTGCTGGGCGAAGTCACCGGCGTCTCGCCCCGTGGCGTGACCTGGACCCTGATGCTCATCGGCCTGGGCCTGACGGTCGGCAACATCATCGGCGGCAAGATGGCCGACAAAGGCCTGGCCGCCACGCTGATCGGCGTGTTCATCACCATGGCCGTGGTGTCCACCGTGCTGACCTGGACCAGCGTCGCGCTGATCCCGACCGAAATCACCCTGTTCCTCTGGGCCACCGCGTGCTTTGCCGCCGTACCGGCCTTGCAGGTGAACGTGGTGACCTTCGGCAAAGACGCACCGAACCTGGTGTCGACCCTGAACATCGGCGCTTTCAACATCGGCAACGCACTCGGTGCCTGGGTCGGCGGCAGCGTGATCGCCCACGGCTTCGGCCTGACCAGCGTCCCCCTCGCCGCAGCGGCCCTGGCGGTACTCGCCCTGCTGGTCACCCTGATTACCTTCCGTCAGAGCGGCAATCCCGATCTGGCCCCTGCTACCAACTGACAGACCATTACCTCACGAGGGTTGCATTAAATGACGACTATTTTCGATCCGATCAAACTGGGCGACCTCGAGTTGGCCAACCGCATCATCATGGCGCCACTGACCCGCTGCCGCGCCGACGAAGGTCGCGTGCCGAACGCGCTGATGGCCGAGTACTACGTACAGCGCGCTTCCGCCGGCCTGATCCTCAGTGAAGCCACGTCGGTTACCCCGATGGGCGTCGGCTACCCGGACACCCCGGGCATCTGGTCCAACGATCAGGTGCGCGGCTGGTCCAACGTGACCAAGGCTATCCATGGCGCGGGTGGCAAGATCTTCCTGCAGTTGTGGCATGTGGGCCGCATTTCCCACGGTTTGTACCTGAACGGTGAAGCCCCGGTCGCGCCGAGCGCCATCCAGCCAAAGGGCCACGTCAGCCTGGTTCGCCCGTTGGCCGACTTCCCTGTCCCGCGCGCCCTGGAAATCGCTGAAATCGCCGACATTGTCGACGCTTACCGCGTCGGAGCCGAGAACGCCAAGGCCGCCGGTTTCGATGGTGTGGAAATCCATGCCGCCAACGGTTACCTGCTCGACCAGTTCCTGCAAAGCGGCACCAACCAGCGCACCGACAACTACGGCGGCTCCCTGGAAAACCGTGCGCGCCTGCTGCTGGAAGTGACTGACGCCGCCATCGAAATCTGGGGTGCCGGCCGCGTGGGGGTGCACCTGTCGCCACGCGCCGACTTGCATGACATGGGCGACGACAACCTGGCCGAAACCTTCACCTACGTCGCAAGCGAACTGGGCAAGCGTGGCATTGCCTTCATCTGCTCGCGCGAGAAAGAAGGTGCCGACAGCCTCGGCGCACAACTCAAGGAAGCCTTCGGTGGCCCCTACATTGCCAACGAGCGCTTCACCAAGGACAGCGCCAACGCATTGCTCGCCAGCGGCAAGGCCGATGCAGTGGCCTTCGGCGTACCCTTCATTGCCAACCCTGACCTGCCGGCACGCTTGCAGGCTGACGCGCCGCTGAACGAAGCGCGTCCGGAACTGTTCTACGCCAAGGGCCCGGTCGGATACATCGACTACCCGGCGCTGTAACCGGCAACTGTAGTAACGCAAAAGCCCCGACTCGAAAGAGCCGGGGCTTTTTAATATTTGACGGTTTAACACTATCCACTGTGGGAGCGGGCCCGCTCCCACAAGGTCTATATGGATTTCTCACAGACTCGACACAATTTCCCTACAAAATACTGAGCTTGCTACCTGTCATCCCGACGAGGGTGCGTATATAAAAGCACCCCATTACGGCGCATCGAGTGACAAAAAGCCCCCGGCTGACACACGCGGAGCCAATTACGTATTTTGTTTCATTTGCGCAGGCTGGGGCTCAAGCGCAGCATATCCAGTCCGGTATCAACCCAACGCTCGGCTTCGGTGTGCAATTGAAAACTGTCGGGGGCCAGCAACCACTGGTACAGGATGCCGTCTATATAAGCATGCAAGCTGATCGCGGCGCGGGCGGTGTCGAGGTTTTCCGGCAACTGACCGCGGTTCACGGCATTACTCAGGGCCAAGCCGATCCGCACATTGCATTCGAGGCTGGCCGACACGCGTTGTTGGCGCAGGTCGCACATTTCATCGGTGAATTCGCACTTATGAAAAAGAATCTCATTGATGCGTCGGGTTTTCGGGTCCAGCGCAATTTGATGAAACAAATGAATCAACAGTTTGCGCATGCAACCCAGGGGATCGAGTTCGTCTTCGCTTTCGCTGGCCTTGGCCATTTCTTCCAGTGGCTCATGCAAGGTGTCGAGCATGGCCTGCACCAGATCCGCCTTGTTGCTGAAATGCCAGTAAATGGCCCCTCGAGTGACGCCGGCCAGGGTCGCGATGTCCGCCAGGGTCGTGCGCGCCACGCCTCGCTCGAAAAAGGCCTTTTCGGCCGCCACGAGAATTTGCGCGCGGGTTTCCTGAGCTTCCTCTTTGGTACGACGGACCATGGCAGTACAACCTCAATCAGGGTGCTTCAGCGATGTCTGAATATCAGCTGAATAAAAGTGGGGCGAACGTTCTGGGGGTTCGTCCCCGGCCTACAATTCCAACCTTTCAACGGTTTGTGTAACGGCTGGTGTAACGGTGTTGATACGCAGCCTGGGTATTTACAAACAGCCATGTACGTAAGTATATTCCTTAGCAAGCTACTTATCCACTCGGCATACACTTTTCAACCTTCCACCTTTCTAGTGCGCTCCTTGCGCGCCTGACCCGAGGATTTTCATGCAATTCAAGCCAGCTGTTACCGCTCTGGTCGCCGCCGTCGCCCTGGCATCGCTGCTCAGCGGATGCAAAAAGGAAGAGGCAGCACCGGCCGCCCCACCGCCTCAGGTCGGCGTCGTGACTCTGCAACCTCAAGCTTTCACCCTGACGTCCGATCTGCCAGGCCGCACCAGCGCATTCCGCATTGCCGAAGTCCGTCCTCAGGTCAACGGCATCATTCTCAAGCGCATGTTCAAGGAGGGCAGCGACGTCAAGGCCGGTCAGCAGCTCTATCAGATCGATCCATCGATCTATGAAGCAACGCTCGCCAGCGCCGAAGCGAACCTGCGTTCGACCAAGTCGATTTCCGACCGCTACAAGCAATTGGTCGACGAACAAGCCGTAAGCCGTCAGGAATACGACACCGCAGTAGCCAACCGCCTGCAATCGGAAGCCGCGCTGCAAACCGCGCAGATCAATGTGCGCTACACCAAGGTCAACGCCCCGCTGACCGGCCGTATCGGCCGTTCCTCGGTGACCGAAGGCGCACTGGTCAGCAACGCCCAGGCCGATGCGATGGCGGTGATTCAGCAAATCGACCCGATCTACGTCGACGTGACGCAGTCCTCGGTCGAGCTGCTGCAACTGCGCCGTGAGCTGGAAAGCGGTCGCCTGCAGAAAGCCGGCGACAATGCGGCCTCGGTCAAGCTGACCCTCGAAGACGGCAGCGACTACAAGCTGGACGGCAAGCTGGAGTTCTCCGAAATCTCGGTTGACCAGACCACCGGCTCCGTCACCCTGCGCGCCATTTTCCCGAACCCTGACCACACCCTTCTGCCAGGCATGTTCGTGCACGCCAAATTGCTGGCCGGTGTGAACAGCGCGGCGATCCTGGCCCCGCAGCAAGGCGTGACCCGCGACCTCAAAGGTACGCCGACCGCACTGGTTGTCGGCCCGGACAACAAGGTCGAACTGCGTCAACTCAAGGCCAACCGCACCGTCGGTAACCAATGGCTGATCGAAGACGGCCTGAAGGCCGGCGATCGCCTGATCACCGAAGGTCTGCAATTCGTCAAACCTGGCATCGAAGTCAAGGCCAGTGAAGCGACCAACGTAGCCGTAAAGAACCCGGCCCCCGCCCAGGTAGCTGACAAAGCCTCTGGCGGCCAAGGGGAGTAAACCATGTCGAAATTTTTTATCGACCGTCCGATTTTCGCCTGGGTAATTGCCCTGGTGATCATGCTGGTCGGGGCACTATCGATCCTCCGGTTGCCGATCAACCAGTACCCGAGCATTGCGCCTCCAGCGATCGCCATCTCCGTGGCCTACCCGGGTGCTTCGGCACAAACGGTTCAGGACACCGTGGTTCAGGTGATCGAGCAACAGCTCAACGGTATCGATCACCTGCGTTATGTCTCGTCGGAAAGTAACTCCGACGGCACCATGACCATTACCGCGACCTTCGAGCAAGGCACCAACTCCGACACCGCGCAGGTTCAGGTCCAGAACAAGCTGAACCTGGCGACCCCGCTGCTGCCGCAGGAAGTGCAACAGCAAGGTATCCGCGTCACCAAGGCCGTGAAGAACTTCCTGTTGGTGATCGGCGTGGTGTCGCGTGACGGCAGCATGACCAAGGACGACCTGTCCAACTACATCGTGTCGAACATGCAGGACCCGATCTCGCGGACCGCCGGTGTCGGCGACTTCCAGGTGTTCGGTTCCCAGTACGCCATGCGCATCTGGCTCGACCCGGCCAGGCTGAACAACTACAACCTGACCCCGATCGACGTCAAAACCGCCATCGCCGCGCAGAACGTCCAGGTGTCGTCCGGCCAGCTCGGCGGCCTGCCTGCCCTGCCCGGCACCCAGTTGAACGCGACGATCATCGGCAAGACCCGCCTGCAGACCGCGGAAGAGTTCGACAAGATCCTGCTCAAGGTCAACAAGGATGGTTCCCAGGTTCGCTTGAGGGATGTTGCCGAAGTCGGTCTGGGGGGCGAGAACTACAGCATCAACGCCCAGTTCAACGGTGCCCCGGCTTCCGGCCTGGCCGTGAAACTGGCCACCGGTGCCAACGCTCTCGATACCGCCAAGGCCCTGCGCGCGACCATCGACAGCCTCAAGCCGTTCTTCCCGCAAGGGATGGAAGTGGTGTTCCCGTATGACACCACTCCGGTCGTAACCGAATCGATCAAGGGCGTGGTTCACACCCTGGTCGAAGCGGTCGCCCTGGTGTTCCTGGTGATGTTCCTGTTCCTGCAGAACTTCCGTGCCACCATCATCACCACGATGACCGTGCCGGTGGTATTGCTCGGTACATTCGGCATCCTCGCGGCCGCCGGTTTCAGCATCAACACCCTGACCATGTTCGGCATGGTGCTGGCCATCGGCTTGCTGGTGGACGACGCCATCGTCGTGGTGGAAAACGTCGAACGGGTGATGAGCGAGGAAGGCCTGTCCCCGAAAGAAGCCACCAAGAAGTCCATGGGCCAGATCCAGGGCGCACTGGTCGGTATCGCCCTGGTGCTGTCGGCGGTTCTGCTGCCAATGGCGTTCTTCAGCGGTTCCACCGGTGTGATCTACAAACAGTTCTCGATCACCATCGTCTCGGCCATGGCCCTGTCGGTACTGGTCGCGCTGATCTTCACCCCGGCACTTTGCGCCACCATGCTCAAGCCGATCCCGAAAGGCGAGCACGGCGTACCCAAGCGTGGCTTCTTTGGCTGGTTCAACCGCAATTTCGACCGCGGCGTTCGCAGCTACGAACGCGGTGTCGGCAATATCCTGCAGCGCAAGATCCCGTATCTGCTGGCGTACCTGCTGATCGTGGTTGGCATGATCTGGCTGTTCACCCGCATTCCAACGGCGTTCCTGCCTGAGGAAGACCAGGGTGTACTGTTCGCCCAAGTGCAAACCCCGGCCGGCTCCACAGCCCAGCGTACCCAGGTGGTCGTCGATGAAATGCGTGAATTCCTGCTGCGCCCGGGCAAGGATGGCGGCGAGGGCGATGCGGTGAACTCGGTGTTTACCGTGACCGGCTTCAACTTCGCCGGCCGTGGCCAGAGTTCGGGTATGGCGTTCATCATGCTCAGACCCTGGGACGAACGTAACGCCGAGAACAACGTGTTCAAGGTGGCGGCCCGTGCCCAGCAGCACTTCTTCACCTTCCGCGATGCCATGGTATTCGCCTTCGCGCCACCGGCGGTACTGGAACTGGGTAACGCCACCGGTTTCGACGTGTTCCTGCAGGACCGCGCCGGTATCGGCCACGAAAAACTGATGCAAGCGCGCAACCAGTTCCTCGGTATGGCCGCACAAAGCAAGATTCTCACTCAGGTGCGTCCGAACGGCCTGAACGACGAACCGCAATACCAGCTGGAAATCGATGACGAGAAGGCCAGTGCCCTGGGCATTACCATCGCCGACATCAACAACACCCTGTCGATTGCCCTGGGCAGTAGCTACGTCAACGACTTCATCGACCGCGGTCGGGTGAAGAAGGTTTACGTGCAAGGCAAGCCAGGCGCTCGAATGGGCCCTGAAGACCTGCAAAAGTGGTACGTGCGCAACGCCAGCGGCACCATGGTTCCGTTCTCGGCGTTCGCCAAGGGCGAGTGGATTTACGGTTCGCCGAAACTGGCTCGCTACAACGGCGTGGAAGCGATGGAAATCCTCGGCGCCCCGGCACCGGGTTACTCCACCGGTGAAGCCATGCTCGAGGTCGAAGCCATTGCCAAGAAACTGCCGGCGGGCGTCGGTATTTCCTGGACCGGCCTGTCGTACGAAGAACGTCTGTCCGGTTCGCAAGCGCCGGCGCTGTACGCCCTGTCGCTGCTGATGGTGTTCCTGTGCCTGGCGGCGTTGTATGAAAGCTGGTCGATTCCGATCGCGGTGATGTTGGTGGTACCGCTGGGGATCATCGGTGCACTGATGGCCACCAGCCTGCGCGGTCTGTCCAACGACGTGTACTTCCAGGTAGGTCTGTTGACGACTATCGGTCTGGCGGCGAAAAACGCCATTCTGATTGTCGAATTTGCCAAGGAACTGCACGAACAAGGGCGTAGCCTGCGCGATGCCGCAATCGAAGCCTGCCGCATGCGTCTGCGACCGATCATCATGACCTCGCTCGCCTTCGTGCTGGGTGTGGTACCACTGGCGATATCCACGGGCGCAGGTTCCGGTAGCCAGCATGCAATCGGTACGGGCGTGATCGGCGGTATGATCACGGCCACTGTGCTGGCGATCTTCTGGGTCCCGCTGTTCTTCGTCACCGTGTCGTCCATTGGCCAGCGTAAAATCGCCGACCAGGATGACGCTATTGAAACTTCTAAAGAGGCTGGCTAATGAGCAAGTCGCTACTCTCCCTGACAGTCGCCGCCTTCGTGCTCGGTGGTTGCTCGCTGATACCTGATTATCAGCAGCCCGAAGCACCGGTGGCGGGGCAATACCCGCAGGGCCCGGCGTACTCGCCGGCCCAGGCACCGGCGCAAGCTGCTGCCGAGCAGGGCTGGAAGCAGTTTTTCCATGACCCGGCGCTGCAACAGCTGATCCAGGTTGCCCTGGAAAACAACCGGGACCTGCGTGTCGCGGCCCTGAACATCGACGCGTTTGCGGCTCAGTACCGCATCTCCCGCGCTGATCTGTTCCCGGCCGTCTCGGCCAACGGCACCGGCAGCCGTCAGCGCGTTCCGGCTGACGCTTCGCAGACCGGCAAAGCCGGCATCACCAGTTCCTACTCGGCCACGGTCGGGGTCAGCGCCTATGAACTCGACCTGTTCGGTCGGGTTCGCAGCCTGAACGAAGAAGCGTTGCAAAAGTACTTCGCCACTGAAGAAGGCCGTCGCAGCACGCAGATCAGCCTGGTGGCCAGCGTGGCCAACGCCTACCTGACCTGGCAGGCCGACAAGGAACTGTACAAGCTGACCCAGGACACCCTGGCCACCTTCGAGGAGAGCTACAAGCTCACCGCCCGCAGCAACGAAGTCGGCGTCGCTTCGGCCCTGGACCTGGCGCAGTCGCGCACCTCGGTGGAAAACGCCCGTGCGCAACTGGCCAAGTACACTCGTCAGGTCGCCCAGGACGAGAACAGCCTGGTGCTGCTGCTCGGCACTGGAGTCCCGGCCAACCTGCAAGCGGCCAAACCGCTTGACGACGACCTGCTGAGCGACGTTCCGCCCGGCTTGCCGTCGGACCTGCTGCAGCGTCGTCCGGACATCCTTCAAGCCGAGTACAACCTGAAGGCCGCCAACGCCAACATCGGCGCGGCACGGGCTGCGTTCTTCCCGAGCATCAGCCTCACGGCCAATGCCGGCACCCTGAGCCCGGACCTGTCCGGCCTGTTCAAGGGTGGTTCGGGCACCTGGCTGTTCCAGCCGCAGATCAACCTGCCGATCTTCAACGCCGGCGCCCTGAGCGCCAGCCTGGATTACTCGAAAATCCAGAAAGACATCAGCGTGGCGAATTACGAGAAGTCCATTCAAACGGCCTTCCAGGAAGTCGCCGACGGCCTGGCCGCCCGCCAGACCTACGTCCAGCAGTTGCAGGCACAGAAAGATTTCGTCAGTGCCAACCAGGCGTACTACGGCCTGGCCGAGCGTCGTTACCGCATCGGTGTCGACAGCAACCTGACCTTCCTCGATGCCCAGCGTCAGCTGTTCAGTGCGCAACAGGTGTTGATCACCGACCGTCTGGCGCAACTGGTCAGCCAGGTCAACCTGTACAAGGCCCTGGGTGGTGGCTGGAACGAACAGACGGCGAAGAACGAGCCGTTGAAAGAAGAAGCGCCGAAGATGAAGTATTTCTGATAGCGCTGTGAAAACGAGAAGCCCACCTTTTGGTGGGCTTTTTGTTGGCTGCGAGAAAACTGTGGTGCCCGGACTGGCCTCTTCGCGAGCAAGTCCGCTCCCACATTCAACCGCGTTTCTTTCTGGAAGAACCCGGTTAAATGTGGGAGCGGGCTTGCTCGCGAAAGGGCCAGTACAAACAACACAAATCCCCGGCCAATGTTGCGTTCGATAATCGCCCAAAACCTGCTTTTAACAATTGAACCATCTAGTACATTCCATTCACCATCCGACCCACAAAACCAATAACAACAGGTTCGACACCATGCCCCCGCGCCCCGCCCTCTCCGGCTGATCCACTTCGTTTGTGCTGAATTCCAATGTTCGTCTGCAACCCCGGGTTGCGGCATCACCCCGCTTCATCCCCAAGAATTAGAGAGACCCGAGTCCATGACGCCTTCCACCGCGCAATATTTCGTTCCCGGCCTGATCGCCGCCGCCCTGGCCAGTACCGCCCTGCCCGCCTGCGCCGAAGAGCCGGGCTTTGTCGAAGGCGCCAAGGTCAACCTGAACCTGCGCAACTTCTACATCAACCGCAACTTCACCAACCCGACCAAGGCCCAGGGCAAGGCTGAAGAATGGACACAGAGTTTCATCCTCGACGCCAAGTCCGGGTTCACCCAGGGCACCGTCGGGTTCGGCATGGATGTGCTCGGTTTGTATTCGGTGAAGCTCGACGGCGGCAAAGGCACCGGTGGTACGCAATTGCTGCCGCTGGACCACGACGGCCGCCCGGCGGACAACTTCGGCCGCACCAACGTGGCGTTCAAGGCGAAGCTGTCACAGACCGAAATCAAAGTTGGCGAATGGATGCCCGTGCTGCCGATCCTGCGTTCGGACGACGGTCGCTCGTTGCCGCAAACTTTCCGTGGCGGCCAGATCACCTCAAAGGAAATCAACGGCCTGACGCTCTACGGCGGCCAGTTCCGCCAGAACAGCCCACGCGACGACAGCAGCATGAGCGACATGTCGATGACCGGCAAAGCCGCGTTCACCTCCGACCGTTTCAACTTCCAGGGCGGTGAATACCTGTTCAACGACAAACGTACCCAGATCGGTCTGTGGAACGCCGAGCTCAAGGACATCTACAGCCAGCAATTCATCAATCTGATCCACAGCCAACCGCTTGGCGACTGGACCCTGGGCGCCAACCTCGGTTTCTTCTACGGCAAGGATGACGGCAGCGCCCGGGCCAGTGAGCTGGACAACAAGACCATGTACGGCTTGTTCTCGGCCAAATACGGCGGCAACACGTTCTACGTCGGCCTGCAGAAACTCACCGGCGACAACGCCTGGATGCGGGTCAACGGCACCAGCGGCGGCACACTGGCCAACGACAGCTACAACTCCAGCTACGACAATGCCCGGGAAAAGTCCTGGCAAGTGCGCCACGACTACAACTTCGTCGCCCTCGGCGTACCGGGCCTGACCCTGATGAACCGCTACATCAGTGGCGATAACGTGCACACCGGCAGCATCACCGATGGCAAGGAATGGGGACGTGAATCAGAACTGGGTTACACCGTGCAGAGCGGTGCGCTGAAAGACCTGAACGTGAAATGGCGCAACTCGACCATGCGTCGCGACTACAGCAACAACGAGTTCGATGAGAACCGCGTCATCATCAGCTACCCGATCAGCCTGTTGTAAACACTGAACAAATGTGGGAGCGGGCTTGCTCGCGAAGGCGGTCTGTCAGCCAACAAAAACTTCGACTGACAGACCGCCTTCGCGAGCAAGCCCGCTCCCACACTGGTTCTTCGGTGTATTTGAAATCTGCGCGCGAATCACTCCCGCGACTCAACCCCCAACTCATCCCACACCGACTCGGCCAGGTGGAACGTCGCATTGGCTGCCGGAATCCCGCAATAGATCGCACTCTGCATGATCACTTCCTTGATCTCTCCACGGCTGACACCGTTGTTTGCGGCAGCGCGCAGGTGCAGTTTGAGTTCACCCTCGCGGTTCATGCCGATCAGCATGGCGATGGTGATCAGGCTGCGGGTGTGGCGCGGCAGGCCCTCGCGGGTCCAGATGTCGCCCCAGGCGTGGCGGGTGATCATCTCCTGAAACTCCGAGTTGAACTCGGTCAGGGTGGTCAGGCTGCGGTCGACATGAGCGTCTCCCAGTACCGCGCGACGGACTTTCATGCCTTCGTCGTAACGTTGTTTCTCGTCCACGGAATTTCCCTCAACGAGCCTTCAAAAAGGCCAGAACGCGTTCGCTGAAATCAGCGCCGGCCTGCACGTTGGACAGGTGCGCGGCATAGAACTCGGCGTACTCGGCGCCCGGCACGTGCTCCTGAATGAAACGCCCACCCGACGGCGGCGTGACCGCATCCTGAGTGCCGGCGATCACCAGCAGCGGCGCCTTGATCGAGGACAACTGATCGCGGAAATCGGCATCGCGCACAGCTGCGCAATTGGCCGCATAACCTTCAGGCGAAGTCGCCGCCAGCATGTCGGTAATCTGCTTGGCCGCCGCCGGGTTGGCTGCCGAGAAGTCCGGGGTGAACCAGCGGGCAATCGACGCATCGCGCAGGGCGACCATGGCCGCCTGACCGTCACGCAGCACCATTTCGATACGCGGGTTCCATACCGATGGATCGCCGATTTTCGCTGCGGTGTTGCACACCACCAGCTTGTTCAGGCGCTCGCCGGCATTGATCCCCAGCCACTGGCCGATCAGCCCGCCCATGGACAGACCGCAGAAATGCGCGCGCTCAATGTGCAAGGCATCCAGCAACGCCAGCACGTCGCGGCCCAGTTGCTCGATGCTGTATGGCCCAGGTGTCACCAAGGATTTGCCGTGACCACGGGTGTCGAAACGCAGCACGCGAAAATGCTCGGTGAACGCTGCAATTTGCGCATCCCACATGTGCAGGTCCGTGCCCAGGGAGTTGGACAGCACCAGCACCGGCGCATCGACCGGTCCTTCAATTTGATAATGCAGTTCGCCCTCGGCGAGTTGTACAAAAGCCACAGCAGTCTCCTTCAGGCAGTCAATGCAGAATGTTCAGCCACCGCCCGCTCGACCCAGGTTTTGGCCTGACCGAGGTAATGGGCGGGGTCCAGCAGATGATCGAGTTCTTTCGCCGACAGTTCGGCGGTTACTTGCGGCTCGTCGCCGAGTACCGCACGCAGGTGACGTTGTTCGGCCACGGCGCGTTTGCAGCATTGCTCCAGCAGATGGTGTGCGGTGTCGCGCCCAACCCGTTGCGCCAGGACGATACTCACTGCTTCGGCGAGTACCAGCCCCTGGGTCAGGTCGAGGTTGCGAGCCATGCGCCCGGCATCCACTTCCAGGCCTTGAGCGATCAACAACGCCTGCTGCAGGCTGCCCGACACCAGGCAGCAGATTTCCGGGAGGGTTTCCCACTCGGCATGCCACAGGCCGAGGCTGCGCTCGTGTTCCTGGGGCATGGCGCTGAACAGCGTCGAAAGCAAACCGGGTACGCGAGTCGCCGCGCCGATCAGCACCGCCGCGCCCACCGGATTGCGTTTGTGCGGCATGGTCGAGGAACCGCCCTTGCCCGGTGCCGAGGGTTCGAACACTTCGGCGGCCTCGGTTTGCATCAGCAGGCTGATGTCGCGACCGAGCTTGCCGAGACTGCCGGCGATCAGTCCGAGTGCCGCCCCAAACTCCACCACGCGGTCACGCTGGGTGTGCCATGGCTGATCGGGCAAGGTCAGTTGCAGCTCTTCGGCCAGCGCCCGGGCAATCGGCATGGCCTGTTCACCAAGGGCCGCCAGGGTCCCGGATGCACCACCGAATTGCAGTACCAGCAGTCGTGGCTTGAGTTCCGCCAGGCGTTGGCGACTGCGCGTCACCGCCCCCAGCCAGCCTGCGATCTTCATGCCGAGGGTAACGGGCGTTGCGTGTTGCAACCAGGTGCGCCCGGCCAGCGGCGTGGCCGTATAGCGTTGGGCCTGCGTCGCAAGGGTCTGGCCCAGTTGCGCCAGATCGCTTTCGATCAGTTCCAGTGCACGGCGCAGTTGCAACACCAGGCCGCTGTCCATCACATCCTGACTGGTCGCGCCCAGATGCACATAACGTTCGGCTTCGACATCGGTGGCCGCGATCTGCTTGCCCAGCGCCTTGACCAACGGAATCGCCGAGTTACCCGCCGTGGCAATCGCCTCGCCCAACGCCGCAAAATCGTAAAGTCCGGCGCTGCAAGCCGCTTCAATCGGCGCAACAGCACTCGACGGAATCAACCCGACCCGCGCTTCGGCCCGGGCCAGTGCCGCTTCGAAATCGAGCATGGCCTGGACCCGACCCTGATCGCAAAACACGTCGCGCATATCGCGGGCAGTGAAATAGGCATCGAACAATTGATTGCCCGGTCGCTGGTTCATAAACAATTCCTGGAGGCGCGGGCCGCTACGGCCCGCGCGAAAAGATCAAAGGTCGTGATGCAGGTACGCGGCTTGTTTCGGCAGGCGCAGGCTGAACAGGAACGCCACCGCCATCATCACCGTGACGTACCAGTAGAAGGAGTTTTCCATCCCCCCGGCCTTGAGGCTCAAGGCCACGTATTCCGCCGAACCGCCGAAGATCGCATTCGCCACCGCATACGCCAGGCCGACACCGAGTGCACGCACCTCTGGCGGGAACATCTCGGCTTTCACCAGGCCACTGATGGAGGTGTAGAAACTGACGATCGCCAGTGCCAGGGTAATCAATACAAAGGCCAGGAACGGGCTGCTGACACTTTTCAGGCTCAACA
Organism: Pseudomonas sp. WT-JTC; assembly: GCF_056711565.1. Taxonomy (NCBI): domain Bacteria; kingdom Pseudomonadati; phylum Pseudomonadota; class Gammaproteobacteria; order Pseudomonadales; family Pseudomonadaceae; genus Pseudomonas; species Pseudomonas sp. WT-JTC. Next base: position 1,392,957 of record NZ_CM160042.1, on the reverse strand, counting down.
GGATCGGTACGGTGAACAGCGTGCCGAGGGCGCCGAACCAGAGCATCGAGTTACGCCGGCCGATCTTGTCGGCGAGCATGCCGAAAACCGGTTGCATACACATATAGAGGAACAGCGCGCCGGTCATGATGTAGCTGGCGGTCTTGGCCGGCATGCCGGCGGTGTTCACCAGGTACTTCTGCATGTACGTGGTGAAGGTGTAGAAAATCAGCGAACCACCGGCGGTGTAACCCAGTACGGTGATGAACGCGGCTTTATGGTCGCGGAACAGTGCGCTGATGCTGCCGGCGTCCTTGTTCTCGCGCATTTCCTTGCTGGTGGTTTCTTTCAGCGAACGACGCAGATAAAGCGACACGAGCGCCGCCATGGCCCCCACCACGAAGGGAATCCGCCAACCGTAGGCACGCAACTCGTCTTCACTGAGGAACTGTTGCAGGATCACTACGACCAATACCGCCAGCAGTTGCCCGCCAATCAGCGTCACGTACTGGAACGAAGCGAAGAAACCGCGCTGCCCCTTGAGGGCGACTTCACTCATGTAGGTGGCGGTGGTGCCGTACTCGCCACCTACCGACAGGCCCTGGAGCAAACGCGCAAACAGCAACAGGATCGGTGCCCAGATCCCGATGCTGCTATAGGTCGGCAGGCAAGCGATCAGCAACGAGCCGAAGCACATCATCAGAATCGAGATCAACATCGAATTCTTGCGCCCGTGCCTGTCTGCCAACCGACCGAAAATCCAGCCGCCAATCGGTCGCATCAGGAACCCGGCGGCAAACACGCCCGCGGTATTGACCAACTGCACCGTGGGGTTGTCGGAGGGGAAAAAGGCCGGCGCGAAATACAGCGCACTGAAGGCATAGACATAGAAGTCGAACCATTCGACCAGGTTGCCGGACGAGGCGCCGACAATGGCGAAGATCCGTTTTCTGCGCTCTTCGCCGGTATATAACGCGGGTGTAGCGGTTGGCGTTGTCATTGTTTTTCACTCAATGGGGACAGTGAGAGTCTAGACACACTTTGCAACAGCCCCGTTCCACAGATGGATCGGTAACGCGATCCCTTGTAGGAGCGAGCTTGCTCGCGATGGACGTCAGCGATAACGCGGGCTGCCTGAATGCCCGCGTTGCCCAGACCTTTTTCGCGAGCAAGCTCGCTCCTACAGGGATTTATGGTGTTCACTCAATAATCAAAGAACACCGTCTCGGCATCGGTACCCTGCAGAATCACATTCCACTGGTACACACCGCTTGCATCCTTCTTCGCCAGCAAAGTACCCCGACGCTCGGCCGGCACGCACTCCAGCAGCGGATCGTTCACATTCGCCGCTTCGCCATCGAAGTAAATCCGTGTCAGCAAGTGCTTCACCAGGCCACGGGCAAACACCAGCACCACCAGGTGCGGCGCCTGAGTCGTGCCTTTGAGTCCCTCGACAGTACCCGGCTTGATGGTGGTGAAACGAAAACGTCCTTCGGCATCCACCGGCACCCGACCAAAGCCTTCGAAGTTCGGGTCCAGGGGTTTGTCCTGGTCGTCTTCGGGGTGGTCATACTTGCCGGCGGCGTTGGCCTGCCAGACTTCCAGCATCGCGTCGTTGACGATGTCGCCATTGCCGTCGACCACTTGCCCGGTGATCGCCACGCGCTCGCCCAGGGTTTGTTCGACGGTCAGGTTTTCGCGGTTCAGCCAGGTCAGGCCGATGTGGTAGTACGGCCCGACGGTGTGGGACGTGGTCGCAGTCAGCGTCATCTTATTTCTCCATCGGCGTGGCATCGCGGCCGCGCAATACGATGTCCCAGCGATAACCGAGGGCATAGGAAGGGATGGTTTTTTCCAGATCGAACGTGGCGATCAAACGCTCTTTGGCGCTGGTATCGGGCACGCAGTTGTAGATCGGGTCGTACGCCAGCAGCGGGTCACCCGGGAAATACATCTGCGTCACCAGGCGCGTCAGAATACTCGGCCCGAACAGCGAGAAATGGATATGCGCCGGGCGCCACGCGTTGTGGTGGTTACCCCATGGATAAGCGCCAGGCTTGATGGTCTGGAACTGATACCAGCCATCGGCGTCGGTCACGGTGCGGCCGGTGCCAGTGAAATTCGGGTCCAGCGGTGCGTCGTGCAGGTCGCGAGCATGGGCGTAGCGGCCGGCGGCGTTGGCCTGCCAGATCTCTACCAGAATCCCCGGCACCGGTAGACCGTTTTCATCCAGGACACGGCCGTGAATGATGATGCGCTCACCCTGTGGCTGCCCCTCATGCTGAGCGGTCAGGTCGTTATCCTTCTCGTTGACGCGCTCGGCGCCGATGGTCGGTCCGGTGATTTCCGACAACGAATGGGGCAGAAACACCAACGGCTTGGACGGCGAGCGCAAGTTGGTGGATTGATAGGTCGGGTGCAGGTACTCCGGCTGAGTGCCCGCCTGCGGGCGACGGTATCCAGGCTTGTCAGTCATTACACTTTCCTCAGTTCTTGTTAGTCGACGGGACGTGTCAGACACGTTCGATCGCCAAGGCCAGACCCTGGCCGACGCCGACGCACATGGTCGCCAGACCTTTCTTGCCCCCGGTTTTTTCCAGCTGATGCAACGCGGTCAACACCAGTCGCGCGCCGCTCATGCCCAACGGATGACCCAAGGCAATCGCACCACCGTTCGGATTGACCTGGGCCGCGTCGTCCGCGATCCCCAGTTCACGCAACACCGCCAAGCCCTGGCTGGCGAACGCTTCGTTGAGTTCGATGACGTCGAAATCGCTGACCGCCACACCGAGGCGTTCGGTCAGTTTACGCACCGCCGGCACCGGGCCGATCCCCATCACCCGCGGCGCGACACCGGCGCTGGCCATGCCCAGCACTTTGGCGCGGGCGGTCAGGCCGTGTTTCTTCACGGCTTCGGCCGAGGCCAGGATCAGCGCCGCTGCGCCATCGTTCACTCCGGAGGCGTTGCCGGCGGTGACGGTTTTGTCGGGGCCGTTGACCGGTTTGAGTCTGGTCAGGGCTTCCAGGGTGGTGTCGGCGCGAGGATGCTCGTCCTGACTGACCACGGTTTCACCCTTCTTGTGGGCAATCCGTACTTCGACAATTTCTTCGGCGAAGAACCCGGCGGATTGCGCGGCGGCGGTGCGTTGTTGACTGCGCAAGGCAAAGGCGTCCTGATCTTCACGGGACACTTTGTAGTCGTCGGCCACGTTGTCAGCGGTCTGCGGCATCGCGTCCACGCCGTACTGCGCTTTCATCAGCGGGTTGATGAAGCGCCAGCCGATGGTGGTGTCTTCGAGCTTCATGTTGCGCGAAAACGCTGCGTCGGCCTTGCCCATCACGAACGGCGCACGGGACATCGACTCGACGCCGCCGGCAATCGCCAGCTCCATCTCGCCACTGGCGATTGCGCGGAACGCGGTACCGATGGCATCCATGCCCGAAGCGCAGAGACGATTGAGGGTCACGCCGGGAATGGTTTCCGGCAACCCCGCCAACAACAGCGCCATGCGCGCGACGTTACGGTTGTCTTCACCGGCCTGGTTGGCGCAGCCGAGGAACACCTCGTCCACCGCGTTCCAGTCCACCGATGGGTTGCGCTCGATCAAGGCCTTGATCGGCACGGCGGCCAGGTCGTCGGCACGCACCGTCGACAGGCCACCGCCGAAACGGCCGATGGGGGTACGAATCGCGTCGCAGATATAAACGTCACGCATCACGCTTCTCCCGGGGCTTGGCCGTGTGCCGCAGCGGTACGGGCTTCGAGATCACGCAGCGCGGTCAGTTCGACCTCGGTCGGCTCGGCGGTTTGCTCAACGTTGTCGGCAAAACGGATTGCCCAACCGGTGGCGGCGACCACTTGCTCGCGGGTCACGCCCGGGTGCAGCGCGGTGACCACGAATTCGTGGGTACCCTCCTCCGGCTCCATGATGCACAAGTCGGTGATGATCCCGACCGGGCCGGCGCCCGGCAGGCCGAGACGCTTGCGCGAATCGCCGCCTTCGCCGTGGCCGACCGAGGTAATGAAGTCGAGTTTATCGACGAACGAACGCGCCGACTGCTTGAGGATGATCAACACGCTCTTGGCGGAACCGGCGATCTCCGGCGCGCCACCGGCGCCTGGCAGGCGCACTTTCGGCGCGTGATAATCGCCGACCACGGTGGTGTTGATGTTGCCGAAACGGTCGACCTGCGCCGCGCCGAGGAAACCGACGTCGATGCGTCCGCCCTGCAGCCAGTAACGGAAAATCTCGCCAGTCGGTACCACGGTGTCGGCGGTTTCCGCCAACTCACCGTCACCGATCGACAATGGCAGTACGCTTGGTTTGGCACCGATCGGACCCGATTCATAGATCAGTACTACATCAGGAGAGGATGTCAGGCGCGCCAGGTTGGCCGCTTTCGACGGCAGGCCGATACCGACGAAGCACACCGAACCATTCTTCAAACGGCGAGCGGCGGCGACAGTCATCATTTCATTGGTGGTGTAAGTCATTACTTCGCCTCCGAAGCGGCGGCCAGTTTGGCCTGGAACTCGCTGAAGTCAGCGCTGCCGTGGATGTATTCGTTGATCCACGCGGTGAAGGTTTCACGATCGCGGGCAATCGGGTCCCAGGCCTGGTAGAAACGGTTGTCGCGTTCGGTGTAACCGTGGGCGTAGGACGGGTGCGCGCCGCCAGGTACGTGGCAAACCGCGCTCAAGGCCCAGGTGGGCAGCACACAGGCGTTCATCGGCGCATTGAGGTCGTCGACGATCTCTTCAACGGTGACGATGCAGCGCTTGGCGGCCAGTGCGGCCTCTTTCTGCACGCCGAGGATGCCCCAGAGCAGCACGTTGCCCTTGCGGTCGGCTTTCTGCGCGTGAATCACGGTAATGTCCGGGCGCACCGAAGGCACGGCGGCCAGTACTTCACCAGTGAACGGGCAAGTCACCGACTTGATCAGCGGGTTGACCTTCGGCAAGTCGGAACCGGCGTAGGCACGCAGGACCGCGAACGGCAGGCCGGAAGCGCCGGCGACGTAGGCATTGGCCAGGTCGGCATGGCTGTGTTCTTCGATCTCCAGCGCATGCGGCCACTGTTTCTCCACCGCGTCACGCAGGCGATGCAGGGAGCCGACACCCGGGTTGCCGCCCCAGGAGAAAATCAGCTTGCGGGCACAACCAGCACCGATCAACTGGTCGTAGATCAAGTCAGGGGTCATCCGCACCAGGGTCAGGTCTTTCTTGCCCTGGCGAATGATTTCGTGACCCGCCGCCGTCGGGATCAGGTGGGTAAAGCCTTCGAGCGCGACCGTATCGCCGTCGTTTACGAATTGCTTCACCGCGTCGTGCAGCGAAAGGATTTCAGCCATTGGGGCAGGCTCCCGTTTATTGTTAACCGACAGTGGAAGAAGGCGCCGATGCGCAGCGCCGGAATGACTGAAGGTTAAGCTTCTGAAAAAGGCCAAACAATCCGATAATCGACTGAGCGTTCGATTATCGAACACATTGTTGTCTGGCTACCTATCCCCAAAAAGCTTCGTCGGATCGCCGCCCGGAGCAAGCCCGCTCCCACAAGGATCACACTTATCCCTGTGGGAGCGGGCTTGCTCGCGAAGAGGCCTTCAAATACACACGAGATTCCGGATCAGGCTGTCAGGTCGCATCCGCATGACTGACCATGCCCTTGATCACCACCGCCGTGGTCGCCAGCGCCGCCGGAATCACCAGCGCCGTCAGCACTTGCTCGAAGTTCCAGCCCAGCCCCAGCAGCGTCGCGCCCATCCACGCCCCGAGGATGGCGCCGAAGCGACCGATCCCGAGCATCCACGACACCCCGGTGGCCCGCCCCTGAGTCGGATAAAAACGCGCAGCCAGCGACGGCATTGCCGATTGCGCTCCGTTGACACACATCCCGGCCACCAGCACCAGCGTTGCCAGCAGCGCGATGTCGCCCAGGCTCTGCCCTACCGCGTAGGCAAACACCCCGGCCAGCAGGTAGAAAGTGCCAATGACCTTGTGCGGATTGAACCGGTCCATCGCCCAGCCCACACCCACCGCACTCAACACGCCACCGAACTGGAACAGCGCACCGATGAAGGCGGCCTGCTCCATGCTTGCGCCACTGTCACGCATCAGCGTCGGCAGCCAACTGGTCAGCAGGTAAACGATCACCAGGCCCATGAAGTAGGTCAGCCACAACAGCAAGGTGCCGACGCTGAAGGTGCCGGAGAAAATCACCGCGAACACGTTGCGCGCCTTCACGGTTTTCTGTTCCGGCACGCTGAAACTGGACGCCTGGGCCACCACTGTCGGATCAATCGGCGCCAGTGCCTTGCGCACTTTGTCCGTACCGCGGTTACGCACCACCAGGTAACGCGCCGACTCCGGCAGCCAAAGCAGCAAAACGACGGCGAGGATCAGCGGCAGAACTCCGCCGATCAGCAGCAGGCTGTGCCAGCCAAAGGCCGGAATGAGCTTGGCCGAGATAAATCCGCCGCCGGCCATGCCGAGGTTGAAACCGCAGAACATGCTGGTCACCAGCAAGGACTTCTTGCGCTCCGGGGTGTATTCCGACAGCAGGGTCGTGGCATTCGGCATGCCTGCGCCCAACCCCAGGCCGGTCAGGAAGCGCAATACCAGCAACTGATCGACATTGCTGCTGTAGGCCGAGGCCAGGCTGAAGGCGCCGAATAGAAACACCGCCCCGACCAGTACGACTTTTCGCCCGAAGCGGTCAGCCAAAGGACCGGAGCCCAGTGCACCGAAGACCATGCCGATCAAGGCTGCGCTCATTACCGGGCCAAGGCTGGCACGATCGATCCCCCAATCCTGAGACAGCGCCGGCGCGATGAAGCCCATGGCCGCGGTATCGAGGCCGTCGAGAAAGACAATCAGAAAACACAGGATCACCACCCGCCACTGGTAGCGCGAAATGGGTTGAGCGTTGATGAAGGACTGCACGTCGAGGCAGTTACCTACAGCAGACTGAGGCTGGTTCATTATTTTTATTCCGTGGATCACAGTCGAAAAGGGGCCAGCCGGGGCTGACGCAGTCGCGACAGTAATGATCCACAGGAAACAGCGTCAATTCGCTGAACGCGACTCTGTGCGTTTATCGAACAGCTTAGGAGAACAACTGGGTACTCAGGTCGCGACTGGCACTCAGCAGGCCGGGCAGAAAACGCTGTTCCAGTTCATTGCGGCTGACTCGTCCGGCGTGGGTGCTGACATTGAGGGCCGCGACCACCTGGCCAGAGGCGTCATACACCGGGACGGCAATCGAACGCAGCCCTTGCTCGAGCTCCTGGTCGACGATGCACCAGCCTTGCTGCCGCACCTCTTGCAGGCATTCGAGCAGTGCCTCGGGGGTGTGAATCGTACGGCTGGTCTTGGCCTGCAATTCAGCGTGATCGAGGTATTCGCCCAGCGAAGTGTCATCCAGCGCGGCCAGCAGAATCCGCCCCATCGACGTGCAATAGGCCGGCAAGCGCCCGCCCACCGACAGGTCCACCGAAATCAGGCGTTGGGTGGTCGCAGAGCGGGCGATGTACAGAATGTCATCACCTTCCAGCGTGGCCATGTTGCAGGCCTCGTGCAGTTGCTCGCTCATGCGGTCCAGGTAAGGCTGGGCGGAAACCGCCAGCGGCGTCGATGACACATAGGCATGGCCGAGGGTCAGCACTTTGGGCAGCAACGAATAGGTGCGGCCGTCGGTGGTGGCGTAGCCGAGTTTGATCAAGGTGTGTAGGCAACGTCGCACGGCGGCGCGGGGAATTTCCGTGCGGTGACTGATCTGGGCGATGGTCAGGTGCCGTTTGCGCTCCTGAAACGCTTGCACCACGGCCAGGCCACGGGCAAGGGACGTCATGAAGTCCGGGTCGCCGGTCAGCGCCTGGATCCGTTTGGCCGGTGAGGCAACGATGGGGGGAGCCACTGAAGCGAAGGAATTGCGCATTTGATCGTTCATACAAGGTCCTTTTACCCACTCGGATCAGCGACTATTACAAAGGGCTACCGCCTGGCACTCAAGCCCGGCCCGCCATCTCCGGGCGATTATCGAACGCTCGACCGATAATCGCAATCCACCCTGTCAATCACCCGATCCGCTGATACCCGGTTTTCCGCTGACTCACGAACCGCTGTTTACATCGACTTGACACAGGACTTAATGAAGCAATCCAAATACCGAAACTTGTTCGGCTTAACGGCGTCAGAAAGGCATCTCGGCGATGTGGTATCAGTCGACGTTCCAGTTAATCGCAAGTTTTGAGCAACAAAACGGTCACACACCAAGATTCACTTTTAACTCTTTGGAGATAGTGTTCTTCAAATCGGCCGCTATAATACAATTCAGTAGCACTTCGGTTTTTTACTTGCCGAACCCGCTGCCCGGCAATGCGATGTTCCATCGCCGTTGCCCGTAGCAAGCGCCAGATACGCATTGCACAGCCTTGCCATTGCGCTTGCTGAAACAGGAGACTGAAGCTACGTCAGCTATTTATCTCTGGTGTCGTAGCCGCCTGTGACATGGAAGTATTGATCACGCCGTTGCCAAAACGATGCCTTGAGGGGCATTGCCCATTCGATGAACGTGATCAGTCGATTTGATACAGCGCGTTTTCACCAGAATTTATCCAAACTCAATCAGGTAGCACTGTGACGAAAGACGAACTGCGCGCGGAACTAGAGCGCCAGGAACAACGTTACAAGGAAGTTTACGGCGGAGAAGTCACCACTTACGCCGCTCAACCCGAACCGGAACGCAAACCCTGGCGTAAACGCGCCACCGTTCAGGATCAGGTTTTCCAGCAAGAACTTCAAAAAATGGAAAAGGAACTCAAAGCCGAAGAGCCGTGACTGCTTTGGCCTGATCCTTACAAGGGCCTGCCTCTGCACCTGTTAAAAGCGGGATGTATTGATGTTGCCTTTCGCGCCCGCTACAAGCGGGCAGCGGCCATCACCATCGTAGAATCAGGCGGATTTCTGATATCTGACCTATTTCTCAGATTTTTCGTACAACCATTCAAGCCCCTCTTCCCGGGTCGTGAAGGTTTTGTTACGGCGTATTTTTTCAACGAAATCAACCACTTAAAAAACACAGCAAAACCCTGGGGTTTTAGGTGCTGCGGCAAAAAAATTCGTTGAAGAATGTTACCGATGAGCAGCTAGTGCATTGATTAGCAGTCTTTTCTGGCATAATCGCGCCCCCTTATGACCGGGTCAGAAAACCTTCATGATCGATTTATTCAGCGGACTGGATGCTTGGGTGCTTGTGAGCCTCTTGCTCGCCCTGGCCTTTGTCCTCGCCTTCGAGTTCATCAACGGCTTTCATGACACCGCTAACGCGGTGGCCACCGTTATCTACACCAAAGCCATGCCGCCTCACCTGGCGGTGTTTTTCTCCGGTGTGTTCAACTTCCTCGGCGTGCTGCTGGGCGGGGTCGGCGTGGCGTATGCCATCGTCCACCTGCTGCCGGTAGAACTGCTGATCAATGTGAACACCGGCCATGGCCTGGCGATGGTGTTCTCGTTGCTCGCCGCAGCCATCACCTGGAACCTGGGCACCTGGTACTTCGGTATCCCCGCCTCCAGCTCCCACACGCTGATCGGTTCGATCCTCGGCGTGGGCCTGGCCAACGCCCTGATCAACGAAATTCCGTTGGCCGACGGGGTGAACTGGCAAAAGGCGATCGATATCGGCATGTCGCTGGTGTTCTCGCCAATGGCCGGCTTCCTGATCGCCGCGCTGATCCTGATCGGTCTTAAATGGTGGCGTCCGCTGTCGAAGATGCACAAGACGCCGGAACAGCGCCGCAAGATCGACGACAAAAAACACCCGCCGTTCTGGAATCGCCTGGTACTGGTGATCTCGGCCATGGCCGTGAGCTTCGTACACGGTTCCAACGATGGCCAGAAAGGTATCGGCCTGATCATGCTGGTCCTGATCGGTATCGTGCCGGCGCAGTTCGTCCTCGACCTGAACAGCACGACCTATCAGATCGAGCGGACTCGCGACGCGACCCTGCACCTGAGCCAGTTCTACCAGCGCAATTCCGAAACCCTGGGCGAGTTCCTGGCCCTGGGCAAGAGCCTGGACGGCGACCTGCCGGAGAAATTCCGTTGCAACCCGCAACAGACCGAACCGACCATTACCGCCCTGCTCGACACCCTCAAGGGTGTAGCCGACTACCATTCGCTGTCGGCGGAAAGCCGCATCGAAGTACGTCGTTACCTGCTCTGCCTGGACGACACCGCGAAGAAAGTCAGCAAGTTGCCAACTCTCGGGGCGCGTGAAAAGGCTGACCTGGACAAGCTGCGCAAAGACCTGACCACTACTACCGAATACGCCCCGTTCTGGGTGATTCTGGCGGTAGCACTGGCCTTGGGCCTGGGCACCATGGTCGGTTGGAAACGCGTGGTACTGACCATTGGCGAAAAGATCGGCAAGCAAGGCATGACTTACTCCCAGGGCATGTCGGCGCAGATCACCACCGCCAGCCTGATCGGCATGGCGAACATCTTCAGCCTGCCGGTTTCCACCACCCACGTGCTGTCCTCCGGCGTAGCGGGCACCATGGTCGCCAACAAAAGCGGCCTGCAAGGCGGCACCGTCAGAACCATCCTGCTGGCCTGGGTGTTGACCCTGCCAGCCACCGTGGCCCTGTCGGCCGGGTTGTTCTGGCTGGCCTCGAAGGCACTGGGTAGCTGATACAGCCGCATCGAAAAAGGCGCGCTCCGCAAGGACCGCGCCTTTTTTATATCCGCCAATCACAAAAAATCACTGTAGGAGCGAGCTCTGCTCGCGATGGACGCCAACGATGACGCGGGCTGCCTGAATGTACGCGTTGTTCTTGCAGTCATCCCGAGCAGAGCTCGCTCCTACAGGGTTACGTGTTTACCGATAGTTTTTCGCAGGCAAAAAAAAGGGCAACCGAAGTTGCCCAAAATGCCTTGCGTGCTCATTACATCCAGAAAGACCTGCGGTTACTTCCGCTTATGCGAATCCTTCCAGATAAAAAATCCGAATCCTGCAAAAAAAACCAACATGAGGCTGACAGTCAGCACCCCGGCGATCACCACGTTGTCGAAAAACATGACGCGTCTCCTGAACTTGCCCTGTTGCGATGGGGCTAAGTTAACCAAACGGGCAGGACAGAATATTGACCGGGATCAATGTCGCCCGAGACCGGGCAAGAGGAAGGGAAAAGTTTGACCCGCATCAATGAATGCGGGGTGGGGATCAGCGTTTTTTCGGTTTGTTTTTCGGCTTTTTTTTGGCCTTGCCCAATGGCATGGCTTGCTCGAACGCCTGGCGAACTTCATTGAGCCGCTTGTCATTGAGGTCATGAACACGCTTGGCGCGTTCAGCATTGAGGTCAATCAGTTTGTCGTCTTGGCTCATGGCGGTCAGTGCATCGCTTGAAATGAGTTTCAGCCGCCGTAGCGTTCGGCAACCCTGCCGCCAATAATGCGGCCTGACGGCCGCGCTGACCAGCCTGCACTCAAATCTCGATATCGACCCACAGTCCCTGCCGCGGCTGATCTTCCATCAGCGGTGCGACCGGTACGGTGTTGTCGGCATTGAGTTCATCGCCGGGAATCGCCAGGTGAGCCTCGGGGTCATTATCGGCTTCACGACGGCGCCGCTCCTGCTCCTGCCTGCGGCGCTGCTCCTCGCGCAGCACTGCCCCGTCCTCTTCAGGATTGCGCTTTTGCAGGTCAATGGTGCTTTCACTGGAGCTTTCCTGCACCGACACCACCGGTGGAATATCCGGACGCTGGCGGATCGGGTCGGTTTGTGAAGTGATCGGCACGGCACTCAGGGGGAGCATCGGTGGCAGCATGATTTTCGGTCTCCTGTCAGCAGGCTGTCGGCTGCGGGGATGGCGACTTGAGCCATCGGTCGCAAACTGTGACCCAATTGGCACTCATTAGTGCACCGAGCGGCGCGTCATGCATACGTGGGCTAACGTAAGACTGTGAGTTTTTCTGAGAGTCCTTTGGCCCTGAAGCCCTCATTCCGTTAAGATAGCCCGCTTTTTCAGGTGGGAGTCAGGCAGCATGGCGCAGCAGTATCAACCGGGGCAACGCTGGATCAGTGACAGCGAAGCCGAGCTGGGATTAGGCACCGTTCTGGCACAGGACGGCCGCTTGTTGACCGTGCTCTACCCGGCCACTGGCGACACTCGCCAGTACGCGCTACGGAATGCGCCTCTTACCCGCGTGCGCTTTTCGCCGGGTGACACCATCACTCACTTCGAAGGCTGGAAACTGACCGTCCGCGAAGTCGACGACATTGATGGCCTGCTGGTTTACCACGGCCTCAACGGGCAGAGCGAAGTGGTCACCCTGCCGGAAACCCAACTGTCGAACTTCATCCAGTTCCGTCTGGCCAGTGACCGTCTGTTCGCCGGCCAGATCGACCCGTTGGCCTGGTTCTCCCTGCGTTATCACACCCTGGAACATACCAGCCGCCAGTTGCAGTCCTCCCTTTGGGGCTTGGGCGGCGTGCGTGCGCAACCGATCGCGCACCAGTTGCACATTGCCCGCGAAGTCGCCGACCGAATCGCGCCACGGGTTCTGCTGGCCGACGAAGTGGGCCTGGGCAAAACCATCGAAGCCGGCCTGGTGATCCATCGCCAATTGCTCTCGGGCCGCGCCAGCCGTGTGCTGATCCTGGTTCCGGAGAACCTGCAGCACCAGTGGCTGGTAGAGATGCGCCGTCGCTTCAACCTGCAGGTTGCACTGTTCGACGAAGAGCGCTTCATCGAAAGCGATGCCAGCAACCCGTTCGAAGACACCCAACTCGCGCTGGTCGCCCTTGAGTGGCTGGTGGACGACGAGAAAGCCCAGGACGCGCTGTTCGCGGCAGGCTGGGACTTGCTGGTGGTCGACGAGGCTCACCACCTGGTGTGGCACGAAGATCAGGTCAGCCCTGAATACTCGCTGGTCGAGCAACTCGCCGAAACCATTCCTGGCGTGCTGCTGTTGACCGCCACCCCGGAACAACTGGGCCAGGACAGTCACTTCGCTCGTCTGCGCCTGCTCGACCCGAACCGTTTCCACGACCTGCAAGCCTTCCGCGCCGAAAGCGAAAACTATCGCCCGGTGGCTGAAGCCGTTCAGGAGTTGCTGGACAAGGGGCGTCTTTCGCCGCAAGCACACGAGACCATCCACGGTTTCCTCGGCAACGAAGGCGAAGCCCTGTTGGCCGCCGTCAACGATGGCGACACCGAAGCCAGCGCCCGCCTCGTGCGCGAATTGCTCGACCGTCACGGCACCGGCCGCGTGCTGTTCCGTAACACCCGCGCCGCCGTGCAGGGTTTCCCGGAGCGCAAGCTGCACCCGTACCCGCTGCCATGCCCGGACGAATACCTCGAACTACCGTTGGGCGATCACGCCGAGCTGTACCCGGAAGTCAGCTTCCAGGCCCAACCGGATGCCAGCGAAGAAGAACGCTGGTGGAAATTCGACCCGCGTGTCGAATGGCTGATCGATCAGCTGAAGATGCTCAAGCGCACCAAAGTGCTGGTGATCTGCGCGCACGCCGAAACCGCCATGGACCTGGAAGACGCCCTGCGCGTGCGTTCCGGCATCCCGGCCACGGTGTTCCACGAAGGCATGAACATCCTCGAGCGTGACCGCGCCGCCGCCTACTTCGCCGACGAAGAGTTTGGCGCGCAAGTGCTGATCTGTTCGGAAATCGGCAGTGAAGGCCGCAACTTCCAGTTCTCCCATCACCTGGTGCTGTTCGACCTGCCGTCCCACCCGGACCTGCTGGAACAACGTATCGGTCGACTGGACCGGATCGGCCAGAAACACGTCATCGAACTGCATGTGCCGTACCTGGAAACCAGCCCGCAAGAACGTCTGTTCCAGTGGTACCACGAAGCTCTGAACGCCTTCCTCAACACCTGCCCGACCGGCAACGCCTTGCAGCACCAGTACGGCCCGCGCCTGCTGCCGCTGCTCGAAGAAGCAGACGATGTCGAATGGCAAGCGCTGATCGACGAAGCCCGCACCGAGCGTGAGCGCCTGGAAGCCGAGTTGCACACCGGCCGCGACCGTTTGCTGGAGCTGAACTCCGGTGGCGCGGGCGAAGGCGATGCACTGGTGGAAGATATCCTTGAGCAGGACGATCAATTCGCGCTGCCGATCTACATGGAAACACTGTTTGACGCCTTTGGCATCGACAGCGAAGACCATTCGGAAAACGCACTGATCCTCAAGCCGAGCGAAAAAATGCTCGACGCCAGCTTCCCGCTGGGCGACGACGAAGGCGTGACCATCACTTACGACCGTAACCAGGCGCTGTCTCGCGAAGACATGCAGTTCATCACCTGGGAGCACCCGATGGTTCAGGGCGGCATGGATCTGGTGCTGTCCGGCTCCATGGGCAACACCGCCGTGGCACTGATCAAGAACAAGGCACTCAAGCCGGGCACCGTGTTGCTGGAACTGTTGTATGTCAGCGAAGTGGTCGCCCCGCGCTCGCTGCAACTGGGCCGCTACCTGCCGCCGGCCGCCCTGCGCTGCCTGCTCGATCCCAATGGCAACGACCTGTCGGCCCGCGTCTCGTTCGAAACCCTGAACGATCAACTCGAAAGCGTGCCGCGTGCCAGCGCCAACAAGTTCATCCAGGCCCAGCGCGACCAGCTGACGCCACGGATAAATGCCGGCGAAGCGAAGATCCTGCCTCGCCACACCGAGCGTGTCGCCGAGGCGCAGCGTCGCCTGGCCGCCGATACCGAAGAAGAACTGGCGCGCCTGACCGCGTTGCAAGCAGTCAACCCGACCGTGCGCGACAGCGAACTGGTTGCCCTGCGCAAACAACGCGAGCAAGGCCTGGCCATGCTCGACAAGGCTGCGCTGCGACTGGAAGCGATTCGGGTGTTGGTGGCGGGTTAAGTCCCCTACTCCACCTTGCTGAAAAAAAGGCCCGCAGTGATGCGGGCCTTTTTATTCATTTGAACTTTGTAGCGCTGGTGATGGCCTCTTCGCGGGCAAGCCCGCTCCCACAGTGTCCGCGTCGTACACAGAATCTGTGAACACCACAGAACCTATGGGAGCGGGCTTGCTCCGGGCGGCGTTCCGACGAAAGCGATCAGGCAGTCACCACTGAACCTTCAGGCTCAACCACCGCCACCAACCCCGCCTTCATCCGCTTGGCATCGCGCACAAAACACCGCGAAGCCATGAACAGAAACACCACGGTGAAAAACAGCGCCACCGGAATCAGGTACATCGCATCGTGCAGGCCGACCGCCTTGAAGGCTTCGGTCATCTGCGCGGCACCGTCCGCCAGCATCGCCGAGTGGGCAAAGTGATCTGACAAGGCGCCGACCACCACCGGCCCCAAGCCACCGCCCAACAGGTACAACCCGGCAAAGAACAACGCCATTGCCGTCGCCCGCAAACGCGGCTCCACCACATCCTGTATCGCCGTGTACACGCAGGTGTAGAAGTTGTAGGCGAACAGCCAGCCGACGCTGAATACGGCGACAAACACCCCAATCTCGATGCGCCCGGAATGCAGCGCCCACGCGGTGCAGACCGTCGAAATCATCAGGCTGAACGCCGCAAACAACAGCCGCCCATTGGCAATCCGCTGGTGAATCTTGTCTGCGATCCAGCCACCGAGGGTCAGGCCGAACAACCCGGTCACGCCGACAATGACTCCGGTGGCGACCGCGGCCTCCTGCAACGGCATGAGGAAATACCGTTGCAGCATCGGCACCAGAAACGAGTTGCAGGCATAGGTGGCGAAGTTGAAACACAGGCCGGCCATCACCAGCCACAGGAATGTCGGCACAGCCAATACCCGACGGATCGGCCGATCGATCTTTTCCTGCGATACCTGAACACTCTCGGCGGCGCCGCGTTTCGGTTCCTTGATGAAAAACATGAAGATCGCGAGGATCAGCCCGGGCACCGCCGCGATAAAGAACGGCGCGCGCCAGCTATCGAACGCCTTGACCATTGCGCCGATGGTGAAGAACGCCAGCAACAGCCCCAACGGCAACCCGAGCATGAAGATGCCCATGGCCCGCGCCCGGCGGTGCGCCGGAAACAAGTCGCCGATCAGTGAGTTGGCGGCTGGCGCGTAACTGGCCTCGCCGATGCCGATGCCCATGCGCACGATCAGGAAGCTCCAGAAGCTGCCCACCATACCGTTGACGGCGGTCAATCCGCTCCACACCGCCAGCCCCCAGCCCATCAGCTTGCTGCGCGAACCGGTATCGGCCATGCGCCCCAACGGCAAGCCGGCAATGGCGTAGACGATGGTGAAAGCCGTACCGATGATCCCCAACTGGAAATCACTGAGGTGCCATTCCATGCGAATGGGCTCGATGATGATGGCCGGGATGGTACGGTCGAAAAAATTGAACAGGTTGGCCAGGAACAACAGGAACAGGATGCGCCAGGCATTGGCCGCTTGGGTCGAGTTCTGCATGGGTCCGTCTCTTTTATTGTTTTTGGGGCGTCACTGCCCCCGGACTTTGCAATCTAGACAGGCCGGCCACACCTGTCTTTCATTATTCGCCAGGCTGATACCAACCCATGGAACGCAACCTGTAGGAGCTTTCGCAGGATGGGTATTTCGCAGTCCGTCCGCTCGTTGAAAAATACCTTTCCACCCCCCTTCCCAAGCCGTTGGCGAAGCCTAGAATAGCGGCCTTGCTCCCCCCCTGTGTCTCCACTCCTCCTTACGATAATCGCCCATGTCCGAAGCCAGTCCGTGTCTGAATTGCGGTGCCTGCTGTTCTCATTTTCGCGTGTCATTTTTCTGGGGTGAATGCGCTTCTGCCGGGGGGACGGTACCCGATGAGCTCGTCGAGCAGATCAGCCCCAGCCGGGTCGCGATGATCGGCACCGGCTGTAAACCCGTGCGCTGCACAAGCCTTGTGGGCGACGTGGGCAGTACGGTGCAGTGCTCGATTTACGAAAAACGCTCCAGCACCTGCCGGGAGTTCGACGCCTCATGGGTCGATGGCCTGGTCAATCCCGATTGCGACGCGGCCCGTGCCGCATTCGGCTTGCCGGCCCTGCAACCCGCGTTCGAGACGCCTCAGAAGCAAATCGCCTGAGTATTAGCACCAATCGCTATTAGGTTAATATCAAAATCATTGGTGCCAATGTGCCACTATCGCTTGCACTCTATACATGCCCTCTATACTCCAAGGCATTCGCCGGCGCTCCTTGCGCCGGCCTGAGGGATAACGATGGGGCATGCTATGGAGTGGCTTGGTTTGCATTTCATTACCGAGCTACCAGAGAGTGGGCAGGTCATACTCAATTGCGCACATGACCCTTTTCTGGTGCTACTGGCTTATCTGGTCGCCTGTGTCGGTTGTTTCGCGACACTGGACATGGCCGAACGGGTTGCTCACGCTGAAAAATCCGCCTCCAAAACACGATGGCGCTGGGTGGGCAGCGGATGCCTGGCCGGCGGCATCTGGGCCATGCATTTTGTCGGGATGCTGGCATTCCAGGCGCCTATCGGCCTTTACTACCAACTGCCTGTCACGGTGTTCTCGCTAACCATCGCGCTGCTCGCCGCGTGGCTGGCAATGCATACCCTCAGCCTCCCTGATTTGAATTTGCAACAGTGCCTCAAGGCATCGATCGGGATTGGCCTGGGTATCGCGACCATGCATTACGTGGGCATGACGGCCATGCACTCCAGTGCCTCGGTCTATTACCATCCGGGTCTGTTTGCCCTTTCCATCGCGCTCGCGATCGGTGCCGCGCTGGCAGCCTTGTTGCTGGCATGGTATCTGCGCAATGGCGCCGGCTTGCTGCATCAGCTCTTCAAATGCTGCGCCAGCCTGCTGCTCGGGGCGGGCATCCTCAGTATGCACCTCACTGCCATGGCCGCCTTCAACCTGGTACTGCCCAACGGCAGCCTGCCAGCGCAATCCGGCGAACAAAGCCATCTGCAACTGGCGCTGACCGTGACGGTCATGACCCTGCTGATCATCGGCAGCAGCATCAGTGCGGCACTGGCGGACAAGAAACTGCAACACAAGGACCACGACCTGCAACGGGTCAACTCCCTGCTCAGCCAGCTGGACCAGGCCCGCATGTCGCTGCAGCAGGTGGCGCACTACGACCCGCTGACCAACTTGATCAATCGCCGCGGGTTCAACCAGGTCTTCGCCGAAAAGCTCATCGAGAAAACCAATGAGACCGGGATGCTGGCGGTCCTGTTCCTGGACATCGATCATTTCAAGCGGATCAACGACAGTCTTGGCCACGATGCCGGTGACGAACTGCTCAAAGTGCTTGCCGGGCACATCAAGAGCTCGATTCGCAGTCACGAGGATGTGGTCGCACGCTTCGGTGGCGACGAATTCTGCCTGCTCATTGACCTGCATGACCGTGACGAAGCGCGGCAGTTGGCCCAACGCATCATGCTGAAAATGAAGGAACCCATCGAGCTGGCCGGCCGGCGCATGGTCATGACCACCAGCATCGGCATCAGCATGTTTCCGGAAGACGGCAAGACATGTGAGGAACTGCTGAAGAACGCCGACCTGGCGCTGTATCAGTCCAAGGGCAGCGGCCGCAACAGCCTGAATTTTTTCAGCGCCAACCTGAAAACCCGCGCCACGCTGGAGCTGCAACTGGAAGAAGAGTTGCGCCACGCCCTGCGTGAAGACACCGGCCTGATGCTCTATTACCAACCGATCTATGACCTCAAGACGGGTCAGGTCAGCAAGCTCGAAGCCTTGATCCGCTGGCAACACCCGGTCCACGGTTTACTCGTACCGGATCGTTTTATCGCCATCGCCGAGGCCAACGGACTGATCGCCGAGCTGGACAACTGGGTGCTGCGCAAGGCCTGCGAGGATCTGGGCAAGTTGTCGCGCCAGGGCTGTGAAGAGCTCAAGATCGCCGTGAATTGCTCGCCCCTGAACCTGGCGCGCGAAGAACTGGCCGATGAAATCGAGTACGCATTGCGGGCCACCGGTGTGGAACCCCACCGCCTGGAACTGGAGGTCACGGAAAACGCCTTGATGGGCAATATCGCCAATACCCTGGTGCTGCTGCGGCAGATACGCGCCCTTGGCGTGTCGCTGTCGATCGATGACTTCGGCACCGGCTATTCATCCCTGGCCTACCTCAAGCGCCTGCCCCTCAACACGCTGAAAATCGACCGCTCGTTCATCCAGGACATCCCCAAGGCCACCCAGGACATGGAAATTGTCCAGGCGATTATCGTCATGGCCCATACCCTGCACCTGCAAGTGGTTACCGAAGGGGTCGAAACCTTCGAGCAATACCAGTTCCTGGAAAACCATGGCTGTGACTTCGTCCAGGGATATTTGCTCAGTCGGCCGGTGCCACTGGCCGAGCTGCATCCGGTGCTGAACGAAATCAACCAGCGCAAACACGCCTATACCGTCACGACGCTGAGTCTGGCTCACGGTACATCTGCACTAACGTAGACGGGTCTTTTTCAAGGAAACCCTGACTTCCATGCAGGCGCATCAACTGCGCGGCCAGACCGCTTATCGGTGTAGCCGAGCCTTGCTCACGGGAAAACTTCACCGCTGTGTCCAGATCCTTGAGCAACGTGCGCACGTGCCACTTGACCGGTTCGAAACGGTTTCCAGCCATCTGCGGGGCCAGGATCTGCAACGGTTTCGAATCGGCAAAGCCGCCGGCCAGCGCTTCGGCGATCAGGCTTGCATCCACCCCGGAACGTTCGGCCAGCGCGACCACTTCGGCAATCACCAATGCATTGCAGGCGACGATCATCTGATTGCACGCCTTGGTCACCTGCCCTGCCCCGACGCCGCCCATGTGCGTCACCCGCTGCCCCAGGTTCAGCAGAACAGGACGAACCCGTTCCAGATCCCGTGACTCGCCACCCACCATGATCGCCAGGCTTCCAGCCTCGGCACCGACCACGCCACCGGACACCGGCGAGTCGAGCCAGCCCATGCCGGTTCTACTGGCGAGCTCCGCGGCCATTTCCCGCGTGGCATTGGGTTCCAGACTGGAAAAATCCACCAGCAACCGGCCTTTTCCTGCCCCCTCGACAATGCCTGCCGGACCAAACACTACCTCGCGTACGACCGACGTATCCGCCAGGCACAACATCACCACGTCGGCGTGCTGGCACAGTTCGGCCGGGCTGGCGACCTGGCGTGCGCCTGCCTCCACCAGCGGCCTGCACTTGTCCGGATTGCGATTCCATACCGCCAGCGGATAGCCCGCGGCCAGCAGGCGCCGGCACATCGGCAGCCCCATCAGGCCGATCCCGGCAAACCCCAGCGAAGGTAGCGTTGACATCATTTAGCCTCCTTTTGATTAAAGATCGCCAAATATTGGCCGATCCATCATGACTTAGGAAAGGATTCACTCCGAGTGACGCTCAGGCTAAAGACCAAGGCATGGTCCAAGTACGCGCTGAAAAAAGACGCGATTCTATTCCGTGACGGTTCGACGACAGTGAGTCGGCCAACCAATCAGCCCAGGTAGATGGCGAACAATGACTTCTAAAAACACCCCGGCCACTGCGGTAACCGATCTGACGTTGAGCCCCGCGGCCAACAGCCCGTCATCACCGAAGCCATTGATTCAATCCCGCCCGTTGGCGACCCAGCAATACCTGTACTTCACCGAAACCAACACCGACCGCATCCTCGATAACCTCGACGGCCTGCGCGACATGGTGTTCCCGCGCGCGCCGCATCTGGAAGGCGACAGCGAACAGCACAACGACCAGGAATTCCCGTCGGTGTGCCTGATCGGCCTGGGCCGCTGCGGCTCGAACATTGCGCTGGACGTGGCGGAGCTGGTGTACAACGCCCGCAAGTTCTACCTCAACGAATTCAACAACGAAGATCGCCTGTCGCCGGACAAGCGATTTGCCGAAAAGGGCTACAGCCCGGCCCAGTGGATCCGCAACAACCTGCGCCTGGGCCAGAACAAAAACACCAAGCCGGTGTTTCTGGTCGAGCCGCTGGTGATGCTCGGCGACCTGGACAAGGACATCGCCGGACGCATCCGTTTCTCGCGCAAGGGCGAAAAAAGCGGTTTCCTGCGTGACTACAGCAAGATGAAAATCATGGACTTGTCGGAAGTCCACGCCGGCGGCGCCGGTAACGCGCCGATCCTCGGCCAGTACCTGGCCAAGATCATCCTGAACAAGGACACCCAGCGTTTCTCCAGCCCTGACTGGAAAATGATTCACTCGTACCTGATCGACAGCTGCGGTATCAAGGCCAACCAGTCGCGCCTGTACTTCTCGATCTTCAGTGCCGGCGGCGGTACCGGCTCGGGCATGGCCTCGGAATTCGGCCTGGCCCAGCAACACTCGTACATGAACAAGACGTTCGACACCAAACCGATGGACGAGCACGACAGCAAGAGCGGCCACTCCTTCGTCTTCGAACCGATCTTCACCAGTGGCATCTGTGTACTGCCGAACATTTCCGATCACCGCAGTGAAATGTCCGAGGCGCTGCACATCAACGCCGGTCGCCTGCTGTGCAAGTACCTGTCGGAAGAGTGGGACTTCTCCTACAACTTCGCCAACGAAGACAGCAGCGAAGCCAGCGTCATGGGCCGCATCCGCCCGTGGAACGCGATGATGCTGATTTCCAACGACATCATGCGTTACGCCGAAGAGAACGATGACGGCAATATCCAGAACATTGATGTCAATGCCATGGAAAAGCACGCCAACCAATACATCTCGCAGCAGATCTTCAACATTCTGACGGCCCAGGCGGTAACCACCGACTACGACCAGAACTATTTCCGTCGTGCCGGCATCGACATCGGCGAAACCATCCGCCTGGACGCCAACGACCTGTTCATGAGCCTGGCCGGCCCGGTGGCGATTGCCTATGCCGAGTCCGTGGTGCCGGAAACCCCGCCGCCGAGCAGCGACAAATTCAAGGTGTTCGAGAAAGAGCCGCAGCGCCTGAACATCGATGACCTGTTCTTCCGTTCGATCGACTTGCCGCACTTCAACAAGGTCACCCAGGCCATCGAAGGCATCAGCCTGTTGCCGATCGAGTCCAAGCGCTATCGCGCGTCGCTGGAGCAGTACAAGAACTCGGGTTATGACGCGGCGGCCCTGCATGACCTGCACTTCTTCAAGAATTGCTCGTCGGTGGTGTCGATCGTTTCCCTGCCGAAGGACTACAAGCTGTCCTACATGGACCTGAACCGGTTGAAGACTCACCTCAACAGCCTGTTCCCCAACACCACGCTCAAGCGCTACGCGCTGGTGATCGGTGCATCGGCCAACCTGTCGCTGACCACCCTGATCGCCAAGAGCCCGTGCCTGTCGGACGACTTCCTGACGCTGATCGTGGCCTTCATCAAGCGCTGCTTTGCGAAGTCTGCCTACCGTTTCGACGAAACCCTGGACAACTCGATCCTGGACTTCATCGTCCAGGAAGAATTCGACGAAGGCCGCATCGACGACTTGCTCAACGAATTCGAGAACCCGGCAAAGATCCTCGATACCAACTGGTACGCGATCAAGCCGATGTACGAGAAGAAGTACCGCGAACTGATCAACGACAAGGAAAAATTCGTCTCGATCAACGACATCCGCCTGTCGCGCGACTGTGTGAAGAAAGCGATCAAGTACCTGCGCGAGATCTACCGTCACCGCATCGGCAAGACCAAGGTCATTTCGTTGAACAACCATACGGGCAAGACGGCTTACTAAGCGTCGCCCCCATTCGCGAGCAAGCCCGCTCCCACATTCGACTGCATTCCTTCTGGAGGAACACGGTTAAATGTGGGAGCGGGCTTGCTCCGGGCGGCGTTCCGACGAAGGCGACCTCAAAGTCACCGCAATTCAACGTCCAGAAACAATTGAGCAGCCGTTCAGTTGCCCTCTCAACTGTTCCCGTTACGTTTACGTCACCGTGAGGCTGTGGCCTTTCTCTACGGCAACGTGCCATCACGCTACTCGGCTACACACTTTTCCCTCTGAAAGCAGTGCACCATTCAGGTGCAGCTTATTAAGCCTGCGCCCTTTCCTGGACCAGAATCCACGGCGAAACAACCACGGCCCACAACTGCGGATCACGTTCAAAAAGATCCAGCGCCCGTGTTTCAGACAGCTTGGCGAGTTTGTCAGCAGCCAGCCAGGCAGCCACTTTCTCCCCTTCATCCTGGGCCACCGCCTCGGCGGCGGCGATCAAATCCAGGCCAGGATCGACCCACAATAGGGCACCCTTGGCAAAGAACGGCTCCAGCTCTTTCCAGGAAATAGATGCGGTTTCACCAAGCAGCTTGGCATAGAGGGTGCTAGGTTCTTGATTCATGGGACTGTCCGGAAAAGAAATCGACGCGAATGATAACGTCGGTTGTCTGGCAGAAAAACCCGGATGCAATTGAGTGACCGAAATGAAAAGCGCAGGAAAGCCAGGGAATGCACGGAATACGGCTATAAGCCTCTCAACACCCCCGCCGCAATTCTGTCTTTTTCTTTCAATAAAGCGACATCTGCAGGTTTTGTCCCCCGGCGCCGCCTTCCCAGGCCGACAATCGGCGCTCTACACTGTACCGGTACAGTTGCCGAGGGACTTTTCCGGGGAATGTCGCAGATATCTGACCCGGTTCTGCTGCTTTCGGCGCCAGGACTATAAAAACTACAACAGTAAGAGTGGAGCACTATGACTAAGGCTACTAAGCAGATTTCCAAACTGTTTGCCGCTATGGTTCTGGCCGGGGTTGCCAGCCATTCGTTCGCAGCTGACACCATCAAGATCGGCATCGCCGGCCCTAAAACCGGCCCGGTC
The DNA here is from genome assembly GCF_056711565.1 of Pseudomonas sp. WT-JTC. Taxonomy (NCBI): domain Bacteria; kingdom Pseudomonadati; phylum Pseudomonadota; class Gammaproteobacteria; order Pseudomonadales; family Pseudomonadaceae; genus Pseudomonas; species Pseudomonas sp. WT-JTC. Next base: position 1,369,215 of record NZ_CM160042.1, on the reverse strand, counting down.
ACTCAGTACGGCGACATGCAGTTCATCGGCGCCAAGATGGCCATCGAGCAGATCAACGCCAAGGGCGGCGTCGACGGCAAGATGCTCGAAGCCAAGGAATACGACGACGCGTGCGACCCTAAACAAGCCGTGGCCGTCGCCAACAAAGTGGTCAACGATGGTGTGAAATTCGTTGTCGGTCACCTCTGCTCCAGCTCCACTCAACCGGCTTCGGACATCTACGAAGACGAAGGCGTGATCATGATCACCCCGGCTGCCACCAGCCCGGACATCACCGCACGTGGTTACAAAATGGTGTTCCGCACCATCGGCCTGGACAGCGCCCAGGGCCCTGCCGCCGGTAACTACATCGCCAACCACGTAAAACCGAAAATCGTTGCTGTGCTGCACGACAAACAGCAATACGGTGAAGGCATCGCCACTTCCGTGAAGAAAACCCTCGAAGGCAAAGGCGTCAAGGTTGCCGTGTTCGAAGGTCTCAACGCGGGTGACAAGGACTTCTCCTCGATCATTCAGAAGCTCAAGCAAGCCAACGTCGACTTCGTCTACTACGGCGGCTACCACCCGGAACTGGGCCTGATCCTGCGTCAATCCAAGGAAAAGGGCCTGAACGCCAAGTTCATGGGGCCTGAAGGTGTGGGCAACGACTCCATCTCGCAAATCGCCCAGGACGCTTCCGAAGGCCTGTTGGTGACCCTGCCGAAATCTTTCGACCAAGACCCGTCCAACAAGGCGCTGGTTGAGGCGTTCGCCGCCAAGAAACAGGACCCGACCGGCCCGTTCGTGTTCCCGGCCTACTCGGCCGTCGAAGTGATCGCCGAAGGTATCAAGACCGCCAAGAGCGAAGACACTGCCAAGGTGGCTGAAGCCATTCACAAAGGCACCTTCAAGACTCCGACCGGCGACCTGTCGTTCGACGACAAGGGCGACCTGAAGGACTTCAAGTTCGTGGTTTATCAGTGGCATTTCGGTAAACCAAAGACCGAAGTTTCGCCTCAGTAAACTGGCTCCATGAGTAATAGAGCCCACTGCGCAAGCAGTGGGCTTTGTTTTACGAGGTTAATAGGTCAGAGTCCCGCGATCCGGGAGCTGATTTACCTGAAAATCTTAAAACCGTCACCAGCGGTTCGCTGGCAAACGCTCGTGCGAAGGTGGCTACAGACCACACAGCCCGGGCCGGAACATGACTCCACCAGTGAAATGCGTATCAGGTTTTTAGGAGCGTTGTAATGCCTGAGATCTATCACTTCTTCCAACAGCTGGTTAATGGGCTGACCATTGGCAGCACCTATGCCCTGATTGCCATTGGCTACACAATGGTTTACGGCATTATTGGAATGATCAACTTCGCCCATGGCGAGGTCTACATGATCGGTTCCTACGTGGCCTTCATCGTCCTTGCCGGACTGGCCATGCTGGGTATCCATTCTCTGCCACTGTTGATGACCGCCGCATTCCTGGCGACCATCGTTGTAACCAGTGCCTACGGCTACAGCATCGAACGGATCGCCTACCGCCCTCTGCGGGGCAGTAACCGTCTGATCCCGCTGATCTCGGCCATCGGCATGTCGATCTTCCTGCAAAACTCCGTACTGCTCTCGCAGGACTCCAAGGACAAATCGATCCCCAACCTGATTCCGGGCAGCTTCAGTTTCGGTCCGGGCGGCGCACAGGAAGTGCTGATCTCCTACATGCAGATCCTGGTGTTCGTGGTGACCCTGGTGGTGATGCTCTGCCTCACCCAGTTCATCTCGCGTTCACGCCTGGGACGCGCCTGCCGGGCCTGTGCCGAAGACATCAAGATGGCCAACCTGCTGGGCATCAACACCAACAACATCATCGCCCTGACCTTCGTCATCGGTGCCGCCCTGGCGGCCGTGGCGGCTGTACTGCTGAGCATGCAGTACGGCGTGATCAACCCCAACGCCGGATTCCTGGTGGGCCTCAAGGCCTTTACCGCGGCGGTACTGGGTGGCATCGGCAGCATTCCGGGCGCCATGCTCGGTGGGCTGGTGCTGGGGGTGGCGGAAGCATTCGGTGCCGATATATTCGGTGACCAGTACAAGGACGTGGTGGCTTTCGGCCTTCTGGTTCTGGTGTTGTTATTCCGGCCAACCGGCCTGTTGGGGCGTCCGGAGATTGAGAAAGTATGACTAGGAATCTTAAACAAGCGCTGTTCAGCGCCCTGCTGGTCTGGGCCGTGGCCTATCCGGTACTCGGTCTGAAACTGTCCATCGCCGGCATCAACCTCGAAGTACTGGGTGCCAGTACCTCCACGCTGTTCATCATCACCGCCAGCTCGGTGCTGATGTTCCTGCGGGTGCTGTTCGACAAGCAGTGGAGCACCATGATGAAGTCAGCGCCGAAAGGCTCGCTGGTTTCGCCGAAGGTCAGCCACTTCATGACCCTGCCCAGCACCCAACGCTGGATCATCATGGGGTTGATCGTGGTCGCTCTGGTGTGGCCGTTCTTCGGCTCGCGCGGTGCGGTGGATATCGCCACGCTGATTCTGATCTATGTACTGCTCGGTCTGGGCCTGAACATCGTGGTCGGTCTGGCGGGGTTGCTCGACCTGGGCTACGTCGGTTTCTACGCGGTGGGCGCCTACAGCTATGCGCTGCTGTCGCACTACTACGGCCTGAGCTTCTGGATCTGCCTGCCCATCGCCGGACTGATGGCTGCGACGTTCGGCTTCCTGCTGGGCTTCCCGGTACTTCGTCTGCGCGGTGACTACCTGGCGATCGTGACCCTGGGCTTCGGTGAGATTATCCGTCTGTTCCTGCGTAACCTGACGGACCTCACGGGCGGACCGAACGGCATCAGCAACATCCCCAAACCGTCGCTGTTCGGCCTGAGCTTCGATAGAACGGCCGCCGAAGGCATGCAGACCTTCCACGAGTACTTCGGCCTGACTTACAACCCGGTCAGCAAGGTGGTATTCCTCTACCTCGTTGCGTTGTTGCTGGCGCTGTTCGCGCTGTTCGTGATCAACCGCCTGCTGCGCATGCCAATCGGCCGTGCCTGGGAAGCTTTGCGCGAAGACGAAATCGCCTGCCGTGCCCTGGGCCTGAACCCGACCGTGATCAAGCTGTCGGCCTTCACCCTGGGTGCCTGCTTCGCCGGTTTCGCCGGTAGCTTCTTCGCCGCGCGTCAAGGGCTGGTCACGCCGGAGTCGTTCACCTTCATCGAGTCGGCCACCATCCTCGCCATCGTGGTGCTGGGCGGCATGGGCTCGCAGTTGGGCGTGGTCCTCGCAGCTGTCGTGATGATCCTGTTGCCCGAGCTGATGCGTGACTTCAGCGAATACCGCATGTTGATGTTCGGCGCCTTGATGGTGCTGATGATGATCTGGCGTCCTCAAGGTCTGCTGCCTATGCAACGTCCTCACATGGAGCTGCGTAAATGAGCCGCGAGATCCTTAAAGTAGAAAATCTGAGCATGCGCTTCGGCGGTTTGCTGGCGGTCAACGGCGTAGCCCTGAGCGTGAAGGAAAAGCAGGTCGTGGCTCTGATCGGCCCCAACGGCGCCGGCAAGACCACCGTGTTCAACTGCCTGACCGGCTTCTACAAGCCGAGCGGCGGCAGCATCCTGCTGGACGGCGAGCCGATCGAGGGCCTGCCCGGCCACAAGATCGCCCTCAAGGGCGTGGTGCGCACCTTCCAGAACGTGCGGTTGTTCAAGGACATGACGGCGGTCGAAAACCTCCTGATCGCCCAGCACCGTCACCTGAACACCAACTTCCTGTCCGGCCTGTTCAAGACCCCGTCGTTCCGCAAAAGCGAGCGCGAGGCCATGGAGTACGCCGAGTACTGGCTGGAAAAGGTTCACCTCAAGGAGTTCGCCAACCGCCCGGCCGGCACCCTGGCCTATGGACAGCAACGTCGCCTGGAAATCGCCCGCTGCATGATGACCCGTCCGCGGATCCTCATGCTCGACGAACCGGCCGCCGGCCTGAACCCGAAGGAAACCGAAGACCTCAAGGCGCTGATCAGCGTGCTGCGTGAAGAGCACAACGTCACCGTGCTGCTGATCGAACACGACATGAAACTGGTCATGAGCATTTCCGACCACATCGTCGTGATCAACCAGGGCACGCCCCTGGCCGACGGCACACCGGAACAGATCCGCGACAATCCTGAAGTGATCAAAGCCTACCTGGGGGAAGCGTAAATGCTGCAGTTCGAAAACGTTTCCACCTTCTACGGCAAGATCCAGGCCCTGCACAGCGTCAACGTCGAAGTCCGTCAGGGCGAGATCGTGACCCTGATCGGCGCCAACGGTGCCGGCAAGTCGACCCTGCTGATGACGCTCTGCGGTTCGCCGCAGGCCCACAGCGGCAGCATCCGCTACATGGGTGAGGAACTGGTCGGCCAGGACTCCTCGCAGATCATGCGCAAGAGCATTGCCGTGGTGCCGGAAGGTCGTCGGGTGTTTTCCCGCCTGACCGTGGAAGAAAACCTCTCCATGGGTGGTTTCTTCACCGACAAGGGCGATTATCAGGAACAGATGGACAAGGTCCTCGGACTTTTCCCACGCCTGAAAGAACGCTTCAGCCAGCGTGGCGGCACCATGTCCGGCGGCGAACAGCAAATGCTCGCCATCGGCCGTGCGCTGATGAGCAAGCCCAAGCTGTTGCTGCTCGACGAGCCGTCGTTGGGCCTGGCACCGATCATCATCCAGCAGATCTTCGACATCATCGAACAGCTGCGCAAGGACGGTGTGACCGTGTTCCTGGTCGAGCAGAACGCCAACCAGGCACTGAAAATCGCTGACCGTGCCTACGTTCTGGAGAACGGCCGGGTAGTGATGACAGGCACCGGTGAAGCGCTGTTGACCGATCCGAAAGTGCGTGACGCGTACCTCGGTGGCTAAGCCTTTGCGGTAAACAAAAAACGGCCTTTGCGGGCCGTTTTTTTTATGCCTGCCAACCTCCCTGACTACGCAAACCCTCTTCTGTAGGAGCGAGCTTGCTCGCGAAGAACTGGAGGGCGCCGCGTTCATTCAGACAACCCTCGTCATCGTTAACGTCCATCGTCGGAACGCCCCCCGGAGCAGGCTCGCTCCTACAGGACGACGTGCGTGTGAAGATTTACAACCGATCCAACGCCTCCCCACTGCGCTTGAACCACCCGATCAAATAGTCCGCCAGCACTTGCGTGCGCTTGGGCAATCCACCCTGATACGGATGCACCAGATACATTGGCATGCTGCGGGTCTGATAATCGCGCAGGAGCCATCGCAAGCGCCCGTCGGCCAGTTCTGTTGGCAAGCAGTAGGATGGCAGGCGCGCAATACCGGCGCCGACCAGTGCGGCTTTCTTCAAGAGGTTGTAGTGGTTGCTGGCGAACGGCCCAGACACCCGCACCCGCAACAACTCATGCTGCTGGTGATAAAGCCATTCTTCGCGGCCGCTGTAATGGCTGTTGAGCAGGCAACGATGCTCGGCCAACGCCTGGGGCGTTTGCGGTTCACCGTATTGTTCCAGATAAGCCGGGCTGGCACAGGTCAGCTCTTGCCACGCCAGCAGCGGGCGCGCCACCAGTCGCTGGTCAATGGCCACGTCAGAGCGAATCGCCAGGTCGAAGCCGTCACGGGACAGGTCGCGGTAGCTGTTGTTGAGCTCCAGTTCGATCTGCACCTGAGGGTATTTGGCGGAGAACTCCAGCAGCAGGCCATCGAAGAAGGTTTCCCCGAGTGATACCGGCACCGTCATCCGCACCGGGCCGGCCATGTCGTCCTTCAGACGCGCCAGGGCCTGGCGCGCCCGCTCGACTTGCACCACCAGCGCCTGTGCCTGGGGCAACAACGCAGCACCGGCAGCGGTCAGGCTCAGGCGGCGGGTGGTGCGTTGCAACAGCACCACGGAGAACTGCGCCTCCAACTGGCTGATGCGTTTGGACAACTGGCCTTTGCTGCAACCGAGCTGCTGCGCCGCCAGGGTGAAACTTCCCGCTTCGATCAACACGGCGAACGCGGCCAGGTCATCCATCTCGCTCATGGATTGTTTCCATTTGAAAACCAAAGGTTGCCTATTAGCGCGCTTATCTGCAGAAAAAACCACCCTAAACTGATACCTCGTTCAATCCACAACGAGGATCAACATCCATGAAAATTCTATTGATCGGCGCAGGCGGCACCATCGGTTCGGCCATCGACAAAGAACTGTCGCCACGCCACGAAATCATCCGCATCGGTCGCACCAGCGGCGACTTTCATGTCGACATCAGCGACAGCGCCTCGATTCGCAAACTGTTCGAGCAGACCGGCAAATTCGACGCACTGGTGTGCGCCGCGGGCAACGTGACCTTTGCCCCGCTCAATGAGATGACCGAAGAGAGCTTTGCCCTGGGCCTGCAAGACAAACTCATGGGCCAGGTCAACCTGCTGTTGATCGGACGCGAGTTCGCCAACGACGGCGCTTCGTTCACCTTCACCACTGGCGTGCTCAGCCACGATCCGATTTACAGCGGTGCCTCAGCGGCGCTGGTCAACGGTGCACTGGACAGCTTCGTCCGGGCCGCCGCCATCGAACTGCCGCGCGGCCTGCGTGTGAACTCGATCAGCCCGAACGTCCTGGTCGAAGCCATGGGCAAATACGCGCCGTACTTCCGCGGCTTCAAGCCGGTTCCTGCGGTAGATGTGGCGTTGGCCTACGCCAAGAGCGTGGAAGGCCTGCAAACAGGTCAGACCTTTCACGTCGGCTGACCGTCCTTTCTGACAGACGCGTTACTGGCGAACGATCACGCCGTTCGCCAGACGCCCGTGCCCGAACTGTCGCAGCCACTGTTGCATCGGCCGTTCAAACCATCGATGACAGATCAGGCTGGCACCGATCAGTACCAAAAAAAACAGCAGCAATGTCCATGGTTGATGAAAGACGCTACGCCTCCGGCAACTCAATCCCCGACACACAAGCCTTGTGATCACAGGCTTGCCTGAGTAACGTGGCGGCACCTGTCAGGAGACCCCAAGATGCGTGTTGCCCGTTCCCTAGTCCTCGTCGCCTTGCTTCCGCTGTTCGCCGCTTGCCAGTTGTTCGAGGGTGAACGGCAGAGCGCTTCCCATGTCGGCCAGACACGCATGCAAGGCCAGTTGACCGCAGCGGATGGCAAACTGGTGTTCCAGCCGTGCAACCAGGCAAACCGCTATGTAGTCAACGACACGGGCGGTACCAGTGTCCTGCAGCAGGCCGCCAGCCTGGCGGACAAACAGGGCAAGCTGTTTGCCGACGTGCGCGGACGGGTTGTGGCCGGCAGCGGTGGTGACGGCCAGTTCGATCTGGAGCAGTTGTACCGCGTCGAGCGCTCGGGCACGGCGTGCGATGATCCGAACTTCAAACAGCTGATTCTGCGCGCCGCCGGGCACACCCCGGAGTGGAGCGTGAAAGTCAGCGGCAAAGGCATGGTCGTCGACCGCGCCGGCCAGCCGCCGCTGGCCGTGCCCTACGTCGAGGAGCAACTGGGCGATGGCCGTTTCAACCTCAGCACCGAAGCCAACAACCAGCACATCGAACTCTGGGTTGCACCGCAACGTTGCGTCGACAGCAGCACCGGCAGCATCCAGCACATGAGCGCCGAGCTGCGAATTGACGGCCAGGTTCAGCGCGGATGCGGTTATTTCGGAGGATCGCGCGACGACTGATTCGACGAGAGGCGGTTTTTGCCTCACTGGACGCTGCCTTTGGGGCTTATAATTGCCGGCTTCAAACGCCCTGGCGCAGTTGTGCGCCCCGCGAACCGGATCCCGCCATGTTACGAATCACCGAACTCAAGTTGCCGATCGACCATCCCGATGAAGACCTGCGCCCTGCCATCGTGCAGCGCTTAGGGCTTGCCAGCGATGACCTGCTCGATTTCACCTTGTTCAAGCGCAGCTACGATGCGCGTAAAAAGTCCTCGGAACTGTGTTTCATCTACACCATCGACCTTCAAGTTCGCGACGAGGCGGCGGTGCTGCACAAGTTCGCCGACGACCGTAACGTCAACGTGGCACCGGATGTCAGCTACAAAGCGGTAGGCCAGGCTCCGGCCGACCTGAATGCGCGTCCGATCGTCGTCGGCTTCGGTCCGTGCGGGATTTTCGCCGGGCTGCTGCTGGCGCAAATGGGCTTCAAGCCGATCATCCTCGAACGCGGAACCGAAGTACGCCAGCGCACCAAGGACACCTGGGGCCTGTGGCGCAAAAGCGTGCTCAACCCGGAATCCAACGTGCAATTCGGCGAAGGCGGCGCGGGGACATTCTCCGACGGCAAGCTGTACAGCCAGATCAAGGATCCGAAGTTCCTCGGTCGCAAGGTCCTGCACGAATTCGTCAAGGCCGGCGCGCCGGAAGAAATCCTCTACGTCAGCAAACCGCACATTGGTACGTTCCGTCTGACCGGTGTGGTGGAAAACATGCGTGAGCAGATTCGCGCCCTTGGCGGCGAAGTGCGCTTCCAGCAGCGTGTCACCGACGTGTTGATCGATGACGGCCAACTGGTCGGCGTCGAGCTCAACGGCGGCGAACAGATCCATTCGAAACATGTGATCCTGGCCCTCGGCCACAGCGCCCGCGATACATTCCGCATGCTCCACGGCCGTGGCGTGTACATGGAAGCCAAGCCGTTCTCGGTGGGTTTCCGCATCGAGCACCCGCAGTCGCTGATCGACCGCGCGCGCCTGGGCAAGTACGCAGGCCACCCGAAACTGGGCGCCGCCGACTACAAACTGGTGCACCACGCCAGGAACGGTCGTTCGGTCTACAGCTTCTGCATGTGCCCGGGCGGTACGGTCGTGGCGGCGACGTCCGAACCGAACCGCGTCGTGACCAATGGCATGAGCCAGTACTCGCGTAACGAGCGCAATGCCAACTCCGGCATCGTCGTCGGCATTACCCCGGAAGTCGATTATCCGGGCGGTCCGCTGGCCGGTATCGAGCTGCAGGAACGCCTGGAATCCCACGCCTTTGTGCTGGGTGGCAGCAACTACGAAGCCCCGGCGCAACTGGTCGGCGATTTTATCGCAGGCAAAGCGTCCACCGAATTGGGCAGCGTCGAGCCGTCCTATAAGCCGGGCGTTGCCCTGGGTGATCTGGCGCTGGCCTTGCCGGCGTTCGCCATCGAAGCGATTCGCGAAGCCTTGCCGGCGTTCGAGAAGCAGATTCGCGGTTACTCGCTGCACGATGCGGTGTTGACCGGAATCGAGACGCGTACGTCGTCGCCACTGCGCATTACCCGCAACGAGTCGATGCAGAGCCTGAACGTGAAAGGCTTGTTCCCGGCCGGTGAAGGTGCCGGTTACGCGGGCGGGATTCTCTCGGCGGGTGTCGACGGGATTCGCATTGCCGAAGCGGTGGCCCGGGACATCCTCGGTCTCGAGGCCTGATACCACTCTAATGTGGGAGCGGGCTTGCTCGCGAAAGCGGTGGATCAGCCAATACATATGTTGGATGTGAAACCGTCTTCGCGAGCAAGCCCGCTCCCACATTCGATCTTCGGTGTGTCAGATATTGGCGCGCAGCACCGAGGCCGGCAATGGCTCACCGCGCTCAACGGTCGCCGCTACCGCAGCCATCAAGCCACTCAATTCATACCCCTGGGCCTTGAGCCACTTCGGATCGTAATAGGTCGTGGCGTAGCGCTCGCCGCCGTCACACAGAATCGCCACCATCGACCCCGTCTCCCCCGCCGCCTTCATCTGCTGAGCGGCCATCAGTGCGCCGATCAGGTTGGTCCCGCTCGACCCGCCCACATGGCGTCCCAGACGCTCTGCAAGGTAGTGCATGGCCGCCAGTGACAAGGCATCCGGCACCTTGACCATCGCGTCGATCACCTTGGGCAGAAACGACGCTTCCACACGCGGCCGGCCGATGCCTTCGATACGCGAGCCGTGATCCAGACGCAGGCTGGCATCGCCCGTCTGGTAGTAATCAAAGAACACCGAACGCTCGGCATCGGCACACAGCACGCGAGTGCAATGCTGGCGATAACGCACGTAGCGGCCCAGGGTGGCCGTGGTGCCCCCGGTGCCGGGGCTGGAAATCAGCCAGCTCGGCTCGGGATGCTGCTCGAAACGCATCTGATGAAAGATCGACTCGGCTATGTTGTTGTTCGCCCGCCAGTCGGTGGCTCGCTCGGCGTAGGTGAACTGGTCGATGAAATGCCCGTCGTGTTCGCGAGCCAGACGCTCGGACTCGGCGTAGATCTGGGTCGGGTCGTCCACCAGGTGGCTTTGGCCACCGTAGAAGGCAATTTGCGCGATCTTTTCCCTGGACGTGGTCGCCGGCATCACCGCAATGAACGGCAAGCCCAGCATGCGTGCGAAATACGCTTCGGAAATCGCCGTCGAACCGCTGGAAGCTTCAATGACCGGCGCACCGGGTTTGAGCCAGCCGTTACACAGCGCATACAGAAACAGCGAGCGGGCAAGGCGGTGCTTGAGGCTGCCCGTGGGGTGGCTGGATTCATCCTTGAAGTACAACTCGATGCCTGGAAAACCCGGTAGCGGCAAGGGAATCAGGTGTGTGTCGGCGCTGCGCTGGAAGTCGGCTTCGATGATCCGGATCGCTTCGCGGGACCACTGTCGGTTGTCGCTCATGATGGTTTTCTCGTTGAATCAGGCAAGAGTGGGCCTTGTCACAGGGCTCAACTATCAAGCTTAGGAAAAAACCTACATACAGCACAGGTACAGCTGAGATCCAATACGCCCGGCAACTGCTAGGCTCAGGTCCTTGCCGGCAGATTACGTTGTAACGACATATAACAAAAAAGAATATAACTTTTGTTTTAACAACTAACAGTACTTGTTAGGGTGTAACACCTTTTGAATTCACGGATGGAGAGCGACCTTGCCTCTGCGTAGCACTTTCACGCGTTTCTTTCAGTTGGAAGCTGCCAGCGGTCTGCTACTGATTGCCGCTGCCGTTCTGGCTCTGATCATCAACAATTCGCCGCTGTCGTGGCTGTACAACGGCCTGCTGGACACCCCCGTGGTGGCCCAGATCGGCGCGCTGAAAATCGCCAAGCCCTTGCTGCTGTGGATCAACGACGGCCTGATGGCACTGTTCTTCCTGCTGATCGGCCTGGAAGTGAAGCGCGAAGTCCTCGACGGCCAGTTGTCCAGACCGTCGCAAATCGTCCTGCCCGGCGCGGCGGCGATTGGCGGCATGGTGGTGCCGGCGCTGATCTACTGGTACCTCAATCGCGACACGCCACCAGCCCTCAACGGCTGGGCAATCCCGACCGCTACCGACATCGCCTTCGCCCTTGGCGTGCTGGCATTGCTGGGCAAACGCGTTCCTGTCTCGCTGAAGCTGTTCCTGATGACCCTGGCGATCATCGACGACCTTGGCGCGATCATCATCATTGCGATCTTCTATTCCGGCGCGCTGTCGACCTTGTCCCTGGCACTGGCTGCGGCCTGTATTGCGGCGCTGATCGGGATGAACCGGCTTGGGGTGGTCAAGCTCGGACCGTACATGATCATTGGCTTGATCCTCTGGGTCTGCGTACTCAAGAGCGGTGTCCACGCCACGCTGGCCGGCGTGACCCTGGCTTTCTGCATTCCGCTGCGCACGAAAAATGCCGAGCCTTCGCCGCTACTGACCCTGGAACACGCCCTGCACCCGTGGGTCGCCTACGGCATCCTGCCGCTGTTCGCCTTCGCTAACGCCGGCCTGTCCCTGAGCGGCGTCACCGTCGAAAGCTTCACTCACCATGTGCCCATGGGCATCGCCATCGGGCTGCTCCTGGGCAAGACCGTCGGTGTCTTCGGCCTGACCTGGCTGGCCGTGAAAACCGGTATCGCCGCCCTGCCCCAAGGCGCCAATTGGGGCCAGGTGCTGGGTGTGGCGATTCTCTGCGGCATTGGTTTCACGATGAGCCTGTTTGTCGGCTCGCTGGCCTTTGAGCCGGGCGTGAGTGATTTCGCCGGGATGGACCGCATGGGGATCCTGACCGGTTCGATACTGGCCGCGCTGATCGGTTATGCAGTGACGGCGATGGCGAGCCGCAAGAGCACCGCGCTGGCCTCCTGATAAACAGCGATAACGCCTGGCGCCAATCAAGACGCCCCTCAGCTGAAAAACAAAAAACCCGATCAGTCACCTGATCGGGTTTTTTGTTTATCCGGTGTTTGCGCTTAGTGCGAAACGCGGCTGGTGCCATTCACACTGGCGATGCGCACACGCTCGCCAACGCGGAACACTTCGTTCGGTTGAACTTCCTGAACGTAGGCGCGCATGCTGCCATCGTCTTCGCGCACGGTGATTTCCACGCCCTGGGTGCGGGTCAGGCCTTCTTCAGCGGCCGAACCGAGCAGGCCACCAGCGACTGCGCCGATGACCGCAGCAACAACACTGCCTTTGCCGCCACCGACGGAGCTGCCGCCAACGCCGCCGACCACTGCGCCCGCAGCGCCGCCGATCGGGGTTTTGGTGCCTTCGATTTTCACCGGACGCAGCGCTTCGATGGTACCCATGCGAACGGTCTGCACACGACGCGCCTCGTCACGGGAGTAGGAGTCACCGGTCAGGCTCGATTGGCAACCAGTGAGCAACATCGCCATCGTGGAAAAGGAAGCAACCAGCAGAACAGACTTACGCATAGCATCAACTCCAAAGAAACAGATGTTCATTAGACCCCGCGGCTTGACGCCTGTCACGGCATCACCCGGGTAAAATTGCTTTAATTCAGGCCCCGTTAAGGCGCCCCCCACGAACTCACACAGTAGCGGCAAAATCGGAAAACCGCCCCGCCGACCAAGGATTTTCATGGACTACTTTATCATCGTCGTCACGACTGTTGCCGGTTTGTACTTCCATTGGTGGCTGTACGTGCGGATCAAACGCTGGATGGACCGCGACCTGGCACTGGCGCTGGCAGGAAAGGACGAGCAGAAAAAAGCCTTCATGCTCGAGCGGTTGGCAAGTGCCCGGGCGCAGAAGATCAAGCGTCGAGACCTGCCGAAGTGGCTGGAGGCCGCTGCGGCAGACTATCCCGGTCGGTAGGCGGCTCAGGGTGCCAGGCGTTCAAGAATCCAGTCGGCGCCCTGCTGGCGGTAGTTGAGGCGGTCGTGCAGGCGGCTTGGGCGGCCCTGCCAGAATTCGATACGCTCCGGCAGCAGGCGATAACCGCCCCAGTGTTCCGGGCAATGTGGCTGGGTGTCGCTGAAACGTTGCTCGGTGTCCTTGAGCAGCGCTTCGAGCTCGCCACGATCGGCGATCACGCAACTCTGCGGCGACGCCCAGGCCCCCAGACGACTGCCGAGCGGACGAACCTGATAATAGGCGTCGGACTCCTCGGGTGTCACCTTCACCACCCGCCCTTCGATGCGCACCTGGCGCTCCAGCGCCGGCCAGAAAAACGTCATGGCCGCGAACGGATTCGCGGCCAGTTGCTGGCCCTTGGCGCTATCGTAGTTGGTGAAAAAGGTGAAGCCCTGCTCGTCCAGGCCCTTGAGCAATAGAATGCGACAATGCGGTCGACCGTCCTGGTCAACGGTGGCCAGGGTCATGGCGTTGGCTTCCACCGGCGCCTGTTCGGTTTTCACCGCGTCGGCAAACCACCGGTGGAACAACGCAAACGGCTCGGCCGGGGCTTGCGCCTCGGTCAGGCCATCCCGGGTGTAGTCACGACGCATATCAGCCAGGCCCTGGGTCATGGCGCATTCCTTTTGGTTAACGAATCACTGCTTTGCAGTATCGGTGGTGGCGCCTTTCTTGTCAGCCGCGGAGGCTTTGGCTGGCGTGGTTTTCTTCGCCGGCGTTGCAGTTTTCGCAGGTGCTTTCTTGGCCGGAGCTTTTTTCGCCGGGGCTTTTTTCGCCGCTGGAACAGCCGCTTTTTTAGACGCCGGGGCCGGTGTCACAGGCTTGGCGACCGGCTTGACGTCAGCGGCAGTGACCCTGGTCACAGGGGCCGGCGCCGGCATGTTGTACTTGCTCAGCAGTGCGGCCATGGTGTTTTGCGGGGTCACCAGCAGCTCCACGCGGCGGTTCAACGCACGCCCTTCCACGCTGTCGTTGGCGGCGCGCGGCGCATCACCGCCCATGCCACGCAGCATCAGGCGATCACGCTGCAAACCACTGAGACGGAAAATTGCCGCGACGGCCTGGGCACGCTCCTGGCTCAGCTTGACGTTGGCAGGCGCAGCGCCGGACGTATCACTGTGGCCGAGGATCAGGACAGCAGTCTTTGGATCGGCTTCAAGGATTTTGGCAATGCGGGTAAACGGACCGAGTGTGACCGGCAGCAACATGGCCGGACGATCAGGGTTGAACGAGCCTTCGACCGGCGCAGTCACCACCAGCACGTTTTCGCGACGCTCGAGTTGCAGGTTGCTGCCCTTGACCGCCTCGCGCAGGCGCGGTTCATAGTCGTCAAGCCAGGCCTGGGTGACTTTCGGGTCAGGCATCGGTACAGCCTTGGCGGCGCTCTGCTCGCTACCGCCAAACGGCCACCACCACTTGCTGCCGCTATCGGTTCCGGCCTTGGCCACCGCAACGGGTTTGACTTCAGGTTTCACCTCCGGCTTGACCGCAGGCTTGCCAGCGCTGTCGTCGGAACCGAACGGCCAGTACCAGTGGCTGCCGCTTTCAGTCTTGGCGACCGGTGCCGTGGCGTCTTTCTGTGGAGTCTGTGCGCAACCGGTGATAGCGAAGCACAGGGCCAAGGCGAGGGTTTTATTGGATGACATTGGATATCCACAAAAATGAAGTCAAAAAATCAGGCCGCATGGGCCCGTATAAGCAGACGCTTTGAAACTGAAAAGACAATCGGGTTCCAGTCCCGGAACCCGATAGCCGCTTTTACAGACAAGTGGCCAGAACCCGCGCCAGCTTTTGCGCACGCGGGTCCATCAAGACGTACGGCCCCAGGGTATTTGTCACAAACCCGAAGGCCACATCGTACTCCGGGTCGGCAAAACCGATGGAGCCGCCGGCGCCCGGATGACCAAACGCCCGCGGGCCAAGGCCGAAGGTGGCGTTGGCAACGTCCGGTTGATCGAGCATGCAACCCAGGCCGAAACGGGTCCGGGTCAGTAAAGTCTTGTCCTCGCCGAGGCTGTGCTCACGAGTCAATTCATCGAGCATTTCGCTTTCCAGCAGGCTGCCGTCAAGCAGGCCGGCGTAAAACCCGGCCAGGCTGCGGGCATTGCCATGGCCATTGGCGGCTGGCTGCTGCATGCGTCGCCACTCGGGTTTGTTGGTGCTGGTCATGATCGACGGCGGGTTGGTGAACGCCCGGGTGGTCATGGCCGTTGGCTCACGCATGGTCACTTGCAACAGGCGCTGGGCGGCGGCATCGCCGACATTGCCCTTGCCCCGCGCAATGTGGGCCACGCGATAGAACTCTTCGTCGGCCAGACCCACATGGAAGTCCAGGCCCAACGGCCTGGCGACCCGCGCAACGATGGACTCACCCGGCCCACGGCCGTCGGCACGGCGCAGCAACTCGCCGACCAGCCAGCCATAGGTGATCGCCGCGTAACCGTGACCTTCGCCCGGCGTCCACCACGGCGCTTCGGCGGCCAGGGCGCCGACCATGGTTTGCCAGTCGTAAAGGGCTTCGGGGGCCAGTAATTCGCGCAATGCCGGAAGGCCGGCCTGATGGCAGAGCAGTTGACGAAGGGTGACAGACTCTTTGCCGGCAGCGGCAAATTCGGGCCAGTAGCGCGCAACCGGGGCATCCAGTTGCAGCTTGCCTTCGGCCACCAATTGCAGCGCGGTGACTGCGGTAAAGGTCTTGGTGCAGGAGAACAGGTTGGCGATGGTGTCGCTGTGCCAGGCCTCGGCCCCGTCCTTGTCGGCAGTGCCGGCCCACAGATCGAGGACGGTTTCGCCACCGATCTGAATGCACAACGCGGCGCCACGCTCCTGGGGATCGTCGAACAACGCCGCGAAAGCCTCACGCACCGCCTCGAACTTAAGCTCGTAATGACCCTGAATCTGCACCCGCAACTCCCCGGATTAACGCTCTACAAAGTGGCGGGCATTGTTCCAGCCCTTGAGGGTTTTGGGAACAGGGTTGGGCCGGGCGGTTATTGCGCCGCCAAGCTTTTGCGGCGAGGACTCAGTGACCTTTCCCGGAATGCCCACCAGCGCCCTTCCCCGGTCCCTTGCCGGCCTCGGCCTTGCGGCCGCCCTCGGCGTCGTGGCTGGCTTTGTCGGCGGCGGCCGCTGACTTCTCGGCCTCTTTGCCCAGTTGCTCGACTGTCGCCAGATTGCTCTTGCGCACGCTGTCGACAAAGCCCTGGAACGGCAGATCAGTGATGCCCACCAACCCGAAGTGACCGTTTTCACCGTCAAGCAGGCGCCCGGTGACCGGTTGGTCGAGGTACTGGAACCAATGCACGCCGACAATCGACGGCTCGCTCAAGGCCTGTTTGAGGAAGTTGGCATACGCCGCACCACGGTCCTCCTCCTTCACCAACGGCGTGACGCCACCCCAGAACGGGCCGCGATCAGTCGAGCCGAAATTGAACTCGGTGACCAGCACCGGTTTGTCGAGGCTGCGCAGCCTGGCGAAGTCGTAACCATCCTGGGGTTGCAGGGTGTACATGTTGAAGCTCAACACGTCGCAATACTGGGCGCAGGACTCCACGGCTTCCGGCGTGCTGATGGCGAAACGGCCGCCGAGCAGCAGCTGGTTAGGCGCGTGCCACTGGAGTGAGTCGGAGATGGTCTTGAAGTAAGTGTCAGCAAAGACCTTCTGGAAGTATTTGAAGTCAGCTTCGATTTCCGGGTGTTCGGCGCTCGGGAGCGGCGGTACGAACCCCGGATCTTCCATCAGTTCCCAGGCCGGCAGATCAATGCCCCAGGCTTTCGACAGGCCATCCTGATTGCGGTACTTGTCGCGCAGTTGCTTGAGGAACGCGCGCTTGGCCGGCACGTCGGTGGTCATTTTCAAGGTGCCGTAGGCCAGCGCATAACGGGCTTTCGGGTCATCGCCGGGACCGGCCCAGGCCAGCTCATTGTCGGCGTAGTAACCGATCAGCCATGGATCGTCACGATGGTCGCGAGCGGCAATCGCCACGGCGCGTTCGGTGGCCATGGCAAAACGCGGGTCGAACGGGTCGGGCATGCCGCCCCACCAATCGGTGCCGGTGCTGATGCTGGCGTAGTCGCCGACAATCGACAGCGGCAAGGTGTACGGCACGCGATCAGCGTTACCCAATACCGGAGCGCTCCAGTTGCCGATGGTGTTGAAACCCCAGGCCTGCAAGCGATCAAGGGTGTGACCGGCCCAGCGCTGCTCGTCGAACTTCGCTTTGCACGGTTCGACAGCTTTTGCCTCAGCAGCTTTCGCTTCCGTCGTTTCGGACTTGGCCGCCTCGGCGACGCCAGCTTTGGTTTCGCTGCCCGGGCCACAAGGATCGCCATACAAGCGCTGCAGGTTGGCAGCGTAGAAGTCATACCAGCGACCGGCATTGTAGCCGCGCCCTTGATCGGCCCCGTTGCCGCCACGGTTGTCGCCTTCACCATAGTGGCTGGCCAGCGCCTCGTCAGCCTTGGGCAGGGATTCGAACATCCACTCGCGGCCGGCAACATAGGTCTGGTTGACATCCGGGGCCACGGTATTGACCCCGAGGGAATAGAACGGGTGGCCTTCAGGCGTCACCAGATACCAGCGACCGTCACGCTTTTCTGTGCGGAAAAAACCGCTGGCCTTGAAGGATGGGCCTTTGGTCAAACCACCGAATTTGTCCAGGGAGGACTTTTCACGCTCGGCCAGCCAGGTTTTCAGTTGTTGTTGCTCCTTGCTCGCGGCGCCTTTGAGTTGTTCGTCGCTGCCGATCTTTTCCGGCCATTTGCCCCGGGTCGACTGGCCGTAAGCGTCCACCAACCCGCCGTACACGGCTTGGGTGACCGACTCACCGTCCTGCACACCAAAGCGCTCCAGCAGGATGCTCTGCGCGGCTTTCGGCTGGTCCATCGACAAACTCACCGACACCACTTCTCTGCGATCCAGTTCACCGGCGCTACTGGCCAGCAACACACGTTGGCCATCGACGGTCATCGGCATCGGCGGGCCAGCCTTCATGCCCTGGCTCAACGGTGATGTCGCTTGCAGTGGCACCAACAGGGTTTGCGCAGGCCCCGCCGGCAGATCGACACGGCTGACCAGCGTCTTGCCGTCGTTGCTCTGGATGGTCACGTACAGGGTCAAGGCCCAGTTCATCGCACTCTGGATCCGCAGGCTCATGACGCCCGACTGCGACCAGTCCCAGGCGCCGGTTTGCGGGGTCAGGCGCAAAGTCGGCCGGGCGACCGGGTTAAATGTCACCCGGCGCAGCACTTCGCCCTCGGGGGTTTGCTCGGCGTTGGATTGCGGCAGGCTGGCATCCTGAGTCGCCACCTGGACCACGTCGGCGGGGCGCACAAAGTTGAACAGCGTCTGCTGGCCGGCGGGAGCGGCCAGCAGAGGTGTTGCGAACAGCAGGGCAAAAACGGCAGGCAACGAACGGCAAATCATGAGAACGAAATTCTCCCTAACGACCTTCAATGGGCCAGTGGAAAAGCGATGGCAGAGAGATAGACAACGCGGTGGGCAAAATTGCCCACCGGTGCGTCAGGAAATTTCTCGACGGAACGGCGGCAACGCGTTGAGGATGGCTTTGCCATAGCGCTGGGTCACCAGGCGCCGGTCGAGCAAGGTGATGGTGCCGCGGTCTTCTTCGGTACGCAGCAAGCGGCCGCAGGCCTGGACCAGCTTCAGCGAGGCGTCCGGTACGGAGATTTCCATGAACGGATTGCCGCCCCGGGCCTCGATCCATTCGGACAAGGCTGCTTCGACGGGATCATCGGGCACCGAGAAAGGAATCTTGGCAATGACCACGTGCTCGCAATAGGCACCGGGCAAGTCGACCCCTTCAGCGAAGCTCGCCAGGCCGAACAACACGCTGGAATCCCCGCCATCGACTCGCGCCTTGTGCTTGTTCAGGGTTTCCTGTTTCGACAGGTTGCCCTGAATGAACACTTGCTTGCGCCAGTCACGGTCAAGGCCATCGAACACGTCCTGCATCTGTTTACGCGAGGAAAACAGCACCAGGGTGCCCCGCGAGCCTTCGACCAACTCAGGCAGATCACGAATGATCGCGGCGGTATGCGCCGCTGCATCACGGGGGTCGGCGTTCAGGTTCGGCACCCGCAACACACCGGCGTCGGCATGATGGAACGGGCTTGGCACCACCGCCGTCACGGCTTTTTTCGGCAGGCCGGCGCGCATGCGGAAGCGGTCGAAGGTACCCAGGGCGGTCAGGGTCGCCGAGGTCACCAGACAGCCATAGGCCACGTTCCACAAATTGCGCCGGAGCATTTCCGCCGCCAGGATGGGACTTGCGTTGACCTCGATGTCGAACAGCGAACCACTTTCGGCCAGAGTCAGCCAGCGGGCCATGGGCGGGTTGTCCTCCGGGTCTTCGACGGTGAAGGCGGTCCACAACTCCCAGTTGCCGGAAGAGCGGGACAACAGGCTGCCGAACAACGGATACCACTCTTCGGCCTGGTTGCTGGCGATACCGATGTTGACCTCGCCGTCCATGCCTTCCTTGAGCAGGTCGGTCAGGCGGGTGAACACGTCGGTCAACCGTGCGAAGCCTTTCTTCAGTTCGATGCCCATTTCGCGCATGTGCTCGGGAATCACCCCGCCGACGAATCGATGACGCGGGCGCTCGCGGCCTTCAACGTCTTCGCCGGGTTTGAAATCGGCAACCTGCTCACACGCGGTGAACATGAACTGCTGCTGGGTCTTGATCTCCCGCGCCAGCTCCGGCACCTGCTCGATCAACTTACCCAGGTCGCCCGGCAACGGATGCTGGGCCAGCAGTTTGGTGAGGTTCTTGGCCGTGGTTTCCAGCCAGTCGGCGGTGGAGCGCAGGCGCGTGTAATGGGCGAAATGGCCGATGGCCTTGTCCGGCAGGTGATGGCCTTCGTCGAACACGTAGATGGTGTCGCGCGGGTCCGGCAGCACGGCGCCGCCGCCAAGGGCCAGGTCGGCCAGGACCATGTCGTGGTTGGTGACGATCACATCGACCTTGCCCATGCCTTCGCGGGCCTTGTAGAAGGCGCACTGGCCGAAGTTCGGGCAATGACGGTTGGTGCACTGGCTGTGATCGGTGGTCAGACGCGCCCAGTCGGCGTCTTCCAGGGCGGTGGACCAGCTGTCGCGGTCGCCGTCCCATTTATTGCCGGCGAGTTTTTCGATCATGCTGGTGAACAGTTTCTGACTGGCCTCGTCGACCTCGATCTTGAAGCCTTCTTCCTCGAACAACTGCGCCGTGGCGGTCTGCGCGTGGCCTTCCTGGAGCAACATGTCGAGCTTGGACAGGCACATGTAGCGCCCGCGCCCCTTGGCCAGGGCGAAGCTGAAGTTCAGCCCGCTGTTGCGCATCAGGTCGGGCAAGTCCTTGTAGACGATCTGCTCTTGCAGGGCCACGGTGGCCGTGGCGATCACCAGGCGCTTGCCGGCGGCCTTCGCCGTGGGAATCGCTGCCAGGCTGTAGGCCACGGTCTTGCCGGTACCGGTGCCGGCTTCCACCGCGACTATCGCGGGGTCGCCACTGCGCCGGCCTTCGTCGTCGGTGTCGATGTCACCCAGGACCTTGGCGACTTCGGCGATCATCAGGCGTTGGCCGTAGCGCGGTTTGAGGCTCTTGGCTTCGAGAAAACGCGAGTAGGCGCCCTGGATCGTGGTTTTGAGTTCGGTGCTGATCATGGATTGTCGGGCGCAAAAAACGCTGGATAAATTTTCAGTGGTTCGGTTCGGCGGCTATCATACCCCGCTAATGAATCCCGCGCAGAACGGAGTAACCCAATGACACCTTTTAGCCTCATTTATAGCCTGCATGTACTGGCGGCCCTGGTCTGGGTCGGCGGCATGTTTTTCGCCTGGATGGTCCTGCGCCCCGCCGCGATCAAGGCACTTGAAGGCCATGCCCGGCTGAAGTTATGGGTAGAAGTGTTTCAAGGTTTTTTCCGCTGGGTCTGGGTGGCGGTGGTGCTGTTGCCGGTCAGCGGCGTGCTCATGCTGAATCTGCACTTCACCGGTTTTGAAAACGCGCCGCGCTATGTGCAGGTAATGATGGGCTTGTATGTGGTGATGACCGCGCTGTTTATCAGGATTCAGGCGCTGATGCTGCCGGAACTGCGCACCGCCGTGGCCGAGCAGGATTGGCCGGCGGGGGCGGCGGTGCTGGGGCGGATTCGCCGCTTGGTGGGGATAAATCTGCTGGTGGGGTTGGCTGTGGTGGCGATTGCGTCGGTTCGGCCGACGCTTTAAACGCTTCGTCGGAACGCCGTCCGGACCAAGCCCGCTCCCACAGGGTTCCGTAATCCAATGTGGGAGCGGGCTTGCCCGCAAAGACAATCGACTGGACGACACACATTTCGGCGATTGCTTACAACCGCTGAACCGTCACCGAACCCACCGCGCCTTCAGGCCCCGGTTGCCCGTCGGCGCCAGGTTTACCGCTCTTGCCACCATCGGCCTTGTAGATCAGGCAGCCCTTGGCCTTGCCACCCGCGCCCGGCTTGCCGCCCGGGCCGGCCAGGCCACCGGCACCGCCAGCCACCTGAACCTTGATTCGGTCTGCCGGGAAGTCGTGCGGCACCGCCAGTTTAACCAGCGCTCCCGGCGCCCCCGGCTGTCCATTGCTGCCATCACTGCCATCGGCACCACGACCGGCCTGACCCCAGGTGCACCCCGGTTCCTCACCGTTTGCCCCATCGAGACCGACAAACCCCGGTGCGCCCGCGCCACCACGGGCATCAACGATCAATTGCGGTGCATTCAGTGCCTTGATCTGCAAATCAAGATTGCGTCCGGATCGAGCGGCCTTCTGATAGGTCCCGGGTGCGCCACGGGCGGTGATCTGGCTGCCTTCTGACAAATCGGCGCGACGGACCTTCAGCGCCAGCGCCTGCTCCCCCGGCACGATGGCGATGCGCGCTTCACGCCCCAGATGCAATTCACCCACGGTGACTTCGGTGACGTTCGATGGAATCAGCAAGGTGCCGTAATCGGCCACTTCCAGGCGTTCCAGTTGCAGGGTACTGGCGGTGTTGGGCAAGCGCATCAACGAGTTGGGTTCGACACTCACCACCTGTGCGCAGGCCAATGGGCTGATGAGTGCGGCGAGCAGGCAGAGTTTACGCATGGGAAGCCTTCGAAGCGGTAGGGGCTGGAATGGTTTGCAGGTGGAATACGCCGAAAATGACGATCTTCAGGCGGTCAAGCCAGGGATGGGCACGACCCCGCAGGCTGCGATAGCACAGCAACGCTTCCAGTAGATGGATGAATCCCAACAGGCCGCCGGCCAGATTGACCAACGGGTGCAGCGGAAAGACGAACGGCGTGAGCAGGTTGACCAGCACCACCGACCAGAACACCAGGGTCAATAACCGCCCCAGCCCCCATATGACTTTCATACGCCCCCCCGATGAGAATTATTGTTTGCGCGCACAGTAACGGCTTCCACGCGGGTTAAGCCAGAGGGCAACGGAAAATTCTTCATGCAGGCCGCCGAACGGCCGTCGTTGCGCTCACAACTGTCGCTCGACGGCTCTATCTCTTGGCTCAGCGGTTTATATGCAGATCCACGCGACGGTTTTTCGCACGCCCTGCTTCCGTGTCGTTGTCGGCAATCGGCTGACTCTTGCCCTTGCCTTCGCTGGTGACTTTGTTCGGCGCCACACCCTGGCTCAGCAAGTATTCCGCCACGCTGCTGGCGCGTCGCTCCGACAAGGCCTGGTTATAAGTATCCGAACCGACGCTGTCGGTATGGCCGACCACCTTGATGCTGACCACATCGGCATCCTCGAACTTGCTCATCAACGCATCCAGTCGACTCTTGGCCGTCGGGGTCAGGTCGGATTGATTGAAGGCAAACAGCACGTCATCGCTCAGGGTGATGACTTCGGATTGCGCGGGCTCGGGTTTGACGCTGGCGGCCGGATACTGCGGCATCGGGCAACCGTGATGATCGACCGGGGTATTGGCGGGAGTGTCAGGACAACGGTCGCGTCGGTCGAAAACGCCGTCGCCGTCTTCGTCGCCATCCTGGGCATAGCAGATCAAACCGCCGGACAAGATACCCAGCGCCGCCCCACCCGCGGCCCAACTACCGCTCTCGATGGCGCCCAGACCACCACCAACCAGACCACCGATGAGGCTGCAAATTGGCCAGGTTCGTTGATTGAGGGGGGCAGTGCCATCACTGTGGGTCGCGCAGCCGGTCAAGAGGCTGCCAAGTAGCAGAACCGACAAGACGGTCCTTGTGAGAACGATCATGTTGAAAGCTCCTGTGTCCCCGGCCAATACCGGTTACACAGGAGTAAAGACCCGCATCCGCGACTGCACAAGGCGCGGATGCGAGGGGGGCTTAACGCTCGATTTTGATTTCCGTACGACGGTTCTGTGCACGACCGTCAGCGGTTTTGTTGTCAGCAACCGGCTGGCTTTCACCGGCACCGACAACCGACACGAAGTTACTGCGAGGTACGCCTTGCGAGATGAGGTATTCAACCACCGAGTGGGCGCGTTTATCCGACAGTTTCTGGTTGTAGACATCACTGCCCACGCTGTCGGTATGACCGGTGACGGTCAGTTTGGCAGTCGGGGCTTCGGCTTTCAGGCGAGTGGCAATCTTGTCGAGTACCAGTTTGTCGGACGAGGTAAGCGTGGCTTTATCAAACTGGAAGTGAACATCGCGGATGACGATGGTTTCTTCCTTGACCACAACCGCTTCTTCGACCACAGGTGCTGGTGGTGGGCAACCGTTGGCATCGACCTGAACGCCTTTTGGCGTGCCTGGGCACTTGTCACGGCTGTCCGGCACACCATCACCGTCTTCGTCGCCATCCCCGTGAACCCAGCAATAAGCCGCTGCCGTGCCGCCGACGAGCAGAGCACCATACCCTGCCCATGCCGAGCTTTCGGTCGCACCGAGGCCCGCGCCCACGACACCACCAACCGCCGCGCAGGTCGGCCAATCGGTTTTCTGCAAACCTGCGCAACCAGTCAAGACACTGGTTAGCAGAACCAAGGGTAATGCTGTCCGAACTATGCTCATCTAGTTTTCTCCTGAAGGATCGGCTTAGAACCGATTCAGGTAGTAAAGACCCGAGTTTTAAACTCCGCCAGCAATAGGCCATGCTGTTTATTCACGCATTGGCGACAAGTTCGTGCTTTTGTCGCCAAGCCGCTCTAGGCCCGAACGTTCGGGCAGGCTAGTCTTGGCAGATCTGATTGAGGATCTTCGATGACTGCAGATATTTCTTCACGCACGCCGCAACAGGCACTGGCCGCTTTACTTGACCGATATGCCCCCGCACGCCTGTTGTTGATCGGCGCCAGCGAGTTCCCGGCACTGGAAGCGTTCAAACTCGCGCACCCGGAAAGCAGCGTCGCTTGCGCTGCCCCCGGGCCGTTGCCCGCCGAGTTGGCAGCCCGCCGATTCGACCTGGCGCTGGTGGTCGATTGCCTGGAGCACTTGCCCAAGCGCGACGGCCTGAACCTGCTGGGTGGCATCCGCAACCTCAACGCCAGCCGCATCGCAGTGCTAGCGGATTTGCCGGCCTGTGGCTGGCAGGAAACCGACTTTTTCTCCCTGGCCCTGCAAGCCAGCGAACGCTTCCAACGGGACGAACAGGTCCTGACCCTGTTTACCTACGATCTGCTTGAATACAAACAAGTCCCCGACTGGCTGAATTCGCGCTTTTGGGCCAATCCGGAAAACTTCGGGAAATACTGGTGGTAATGCCATGAGTACATCCATTTGCCCTTGCGGCAGCGGCACCCCACTCGACGCCTGCTGCGGTCACTACCATGCCGGGCACCCGGCGCCGTGCGCGGAAGCCTTGATGCGCTCGCGCTACAGCGCCTATGTGTTGGGGCTGGTCGATTATCTGGTAGCCACCACCCTGCCTGCCCAGCAGGCCGGTCTGGACCGTCAATCGATCAGCGACTGGAGCGCGCAAAGTACCTGGTTGGGCCTTGAGGTGGAAAGCTCCGAAGTACTGGGCGGCCAGCCTGAACACGCCTTCGTGACCTTCACCGCGCGGTGGCACGACAGCGGTGGCGAGCACAGCCACCGCGAGCGCTCGTCATTTGTGCAAAACACCGGGCGCTGGTATTTCATCGACCCCACCGTGCCGCTCAAGGCCGGACGCAATGACGCCTGCCCGTGTGCGAGTGGGCAGAAGTTCAAGAAGTGTTGCTCGGGGTATTTCAGCAGCTAGGACATGGAATGCCTGTCCACCCCGCAGGAGTAGCCGAAGGCTGCGATCTTTTGGGTCTAGACTGGGGCTCAAGGGAGAAACAGCACGATGATCATCCACCGCGGCGCACGCTATCTGCTCACGTTGTTCCTGGCACTGGGACTCGGCGGCTGCGTATCGTGGTTCGGCGACGATTTGCCGGACCCCGAAGTCCATCTGGTGAAGATAGAGGTGGTCCGGGCCAAATTGCTGGAACAGAAACTCCTCCTGCATTTTCGCATCGACAATCCCAACGACAGCGACCTGACGGTGCGCAGTCTGGAGTACCGCATTCACTTGGGTGACATTCTGCTGGCCGAAGGCGAGCACGAACACTGGTTCACCGTCGGCCCCAAACACAGCGCCTACTTCAAGGTGCCGATCCGCACCAACCTGTGGTCAAAGGTGCGTGACCTGGCCAAACTGCTGAAAAAATCCGATCAACCCATTCCCTATCGTCTGGAAGGTGAACTGGAAACCGGTATATTCATCGCCCACTACGTGCACCTGGCGCGCAATGGCGTGATAATCCCCGCCGATTTAATTCCGGAGCAACACCGATGACCCAGCAACCCCACGTCCACGGCCCTGACTGCAACCACGATCATGACCATCACCAGCATGATCACGACCACGGTCATGTCCACGGTCCGAACTGCGGCCACGCTCACCAGGAACCGGTGCGCAACGCCCTGAAAGACGTCGGCCGCAACGATCCGTGCCCGTGCGGCAACGGCAAGAAATTCAAGAAGTGCCACGGCGCTTGATGCTTCGGGCGAAGATTTGCTTCGCCTGTTGAATCGTCTTCGCGAGCAGACCTGTGGTGTGAATGCAGATCCCTTGCTCGCGATGGACTGTCAGTCGACACCTGTGTAGCTGACACACCATCGCGAGCAAGCTCGCTCCTACAGGTTTTTCAGTCAGCGTTTAACAGGTAGGCACTGCTGACCACCGTCGCATACTCACCGTGCAAATTCCCCAGCGACATCGCATGCACCTCCTCGGCGCCATGGGCATTGCCGAAAAAGTCAGCCTTGTCGAAGGTAAAGCACGCATCCTCGGCCACCCACGTATCAAACCCCAGGTTACCCGCGGTGCGCGCCGTGGATTCCACCGAGTTGTGGGTCGCGACACCGACGATGATCAACTGCCCGATCCCCGCCTCGCGCAACTCAATCTCCAGCCCCGTCGAACAAAACGCATCCGGCACCTGTTTCTGGATGAGGCGTTCGCCGGCCCTTGGTGCAAAGCGCTCCTGAAACTCCACCCCCGACTGCTGCGGCCAGAATACTGAGTCCTCTGAGCGGGACAGGTGCTGCACATGGATCACCGGCCGAGCGGTGCGCCGCCAATGGTCGAGCATTTCCAGCATGCGCACTTCGGCCTGCGGGTTGTTCCTGCGGCCGAGTCTGGGGTGAAGGATGCCTTTTTGTTGATCGATGATGATCAGTGCCGCGTTTGCCTTGAGCTCCATGCCGACTGTTCTCCAGGATTGTTGAGCGAGTCGCACTTCAACATCACCCATGGCGACTGGCAAGGCTGCGATCTTTCAGGTTTATCAGACAAATCCTGAAATAACCTTGCACCCCGCTTGCGCGGCCACCTCCCGCTCACTAACGTAGCGCCTTTATTGCGCACCGCCGCCTCTACCCCCGCAGGAGCTTTGCCATGGCCTCGCCAGCCCTTACTCACTTTCTACCCCGGTTCGGCGTTGCCGCAGCAGTGGCCGGTGTCTTGAGCCTGACCGGTTGTCAGAACTTCAACGCCCAGGACACCCTCCCGCCGACCTCCGGCGTACAACCGCTCAAGGGCCTGGCGCAGAACGTTTCGGTGCGCCGCAATGCCATGGGCATGCCGCTGATCGAAAGCAACAGCTTCCACGACGCGCTGTTCACCCTCGGTTACGTGCATGCCAGCGAACGCATCACGCAAATGGTCACCCTGCGCCTGCTGGCCCAGGGCCGCTTGGCCGAGATGCAGGGTGCGGACCTGCTGGATGCCGACCGTTACATGCGGGCGGTCAACCTGAAGAAAAGTGCTGGCGAGTTGTACAAGGCCTCGTCGCCGCGCCTCAAGCGTTTCTTCGAGGTCTATGCGCGGGGTGTCAACGCCTACCTGTTCCGCTACCGCGACAAACTGCCGGCGGACCTGGCGGCCAGCGGCTACAAGCCTGAATACTGGCAGCCGGAAGATTCGGCGCTGATTTTCTGCCTGTTGAACTTCAGCCAGTCGACCAACCTGCCGGAAGAAATTTCCTCGCTGGTACTGGCCCAGACCGTCACCACCGACAAACTCGCGTGGCTGACGCCGTCGGCACCCGATGAAAAACTGCCGGTCGCCGAAAGTGAAAAACTGCAAGGACTCAAGCTCAACGGGCAAGTCCCGGGGCTGGCCGAACTCAGTAAAGCCACCGGGCAACTGTCGGACCTCAATTTGTTGGGTGCCACCTCGTCGAACAACTGGGCCATCGCGCCGCAACGCAGCCGTAGCGGCAAGAGTCTGTTGGCCAGTGACAGTCACGGCCCGCTGGGCGTGCCTTCGCTGTTCAGTTACGTGCAGATTCGTGCGCCGAAATATCAGGCGTCCGGCGTGACCATCGCCGGCCTGCCGATGGTGCTCGGTGGTTTCAACGGCAAAGTGGCGTGGAGCATGACGTCCGTGATGGGCGACAACCAGGACCTGTTCCTGGAGAAGATCAAGCGCCAGGGCAACGGGCTCACCTACGAAAACGCCGGGAAATGGCAACCGGCGATCGTGCGCAACGAAACCTATTTCGTCAAAGGCCAGCGGCCGATTCGCGAAGCCGTGTACGAAACCCGCCACGGCCCGCTGCTCAATAGCGCACAGGGCACCACCCTGGCCAACGGTTTCGGCCTGGCCTTGCAGATGCCGAACTTCACCGACGACAAGAGCCTGGACGCGTTCTTCGACCTGTCCCGCACCCAGAGCGTTGAGAAAGCCTCGGATGCCAGCCGCGAAATCCGCGCCATCGCGCTGAACCTGGTATTTGCCGATGCCAGCCACATCGGCTGGCAAGTCACCGGTCGTTACCCGAACCGCCGCGAAGGCGAAGGCCTGCTGCCCTCGCCGGGCTGGGAAGGCCGCTACGATTGGGACGGTTATGCCGACCCGATGCTGCACCCGTACGACCAGGACCCAGCCCAAGGCTGGCTTGGCACTGCCAACCAGCGGGTCATTCCCCATGGCTACGGCATGCAATTGTCCAATTCGTGGGCGGCACCGGAGCGCGGCGAGCGCCTGGCCGAACTGGCCGGCGCAGGCAAACATGACAGCCGCAGCCTGATTGCCATGCAATACGACCAGACCACGACCTTCGCTGCCAAGCTGAAGAAGATGTTTGAAGCGCCGGGCATGTCCCAGCCACTCAAGCAAGCCATCGACGCCTTGCCGGCGACCGATCGCGCCAAGGCACACGAGGCCTACAGCCGCTTGATGGCGTTCGACGGCAAGCTCGGCCCGACCTCCACCGATGCGGCAATCTACGAACTGTTCCTGCAGGAAAGCATCCGGCAGATCTTCCTCGATGAACTGGGCCCGGAAAGCAGCCCGGCGTGGAAGGCCTTTATCGCCGACGGCAAGTTGTCTTACTCGGCCCAGGCCGATCATTTGCTCGGGCGTGAGGACAGTCCGTTCTGGGATGACGTGCGCACCGCGCAGAAAGAAGACAAACCGGCCATCCTCGCTCGCAGCCTCGCCGCGGCGATCAGCGCAGGCGACAGCCAGTTGGGCAGCGATCACAAAGCCTGGCAGTGGGGCAAATTGCATCGCTATGAATGGAAGAACACCAGCGGCCAGACCGTACGCGGACCGCTGCCGGCCGGCGGCGATCACACCACGCTCAACACCGCCGCCTTCGCCTGGGGCCAGGACTTCAACACCACGCTGGCGCCAGCCATGCGCTTTATCGTCGACTTCGGCCAGTCCGAACCGCTGATGGCGCAGAACGGCACCGGCCAGTCCGGCAACCCGGCCAGCCCGAATTACCTCAACAGCATCGAACCGTGGCTCAAGGGTCAATACATGAGCCTGCCGATGCAGCCGCAGAACTTCGACAACGCCTATGGCAAGGCGCGGTTGACGCTGACCCCCGGCAAGTAACACAGGGCAAAGGATTGACACTGATCCCTTGTGGGAGCGGGCTTGCTCGCGAAGGCGATTGAACATTCAACCATTACTTTGAATGTCAGACCGCTTTCGCGAGCAAGCCCGCTCCCACATTGGTATTTCATCCGCCCACAGAGTCCCGATAGAACTTCACGCCCCATATCAGACTCTTAGCTAACAAATTCCTCCATTCCGGCAATGCCATGGACCTTGTTGTCTCGCGTCCCGAAGGTTTGTACTGCCCAGCCGGGGACTTTTATATCGACCCGTGGCGGCCGGTCGAACGCGCCGTGATCACCCACGCCCACGGCGACCATGCCCGCTCCGGCAATCAGCATTACCTGGCGGCAGCGCCCGACGAGGCCATTCTGCGCATGCGACTGGGCCAGGCCATCGACCTGCAAACCCTGGGCTATGGCGAACGCCTGCAGCATCATGGTGTGTTCCTCAGTTTTCATCCCGCTGGCCACGTGCTCGGCTCGGCACAAGTACGACTGGAATACGCTGGAGAAGTCTGGGTGGCTTCCGGGGACTACAAGATCGAACCCGACGGCACTTGCGCACCGTTTGAACCCGTACGCTGCGACACCTTCATCACCGAATCGACCTTTGGCCTGCCGATCTACCGCTGGCAACCCCAGGCCCAGGTGTTTGCCGAAATCAATCAATGGTGGCAAGCCAATGCCGCTGTCGAAAAAACCAGCGTGCTGTTCTGTTGCTCCCTCGGCAAGGCCCAGCGCATTCTCCATGGCATCGATGCACGACTCGGTCCCGTCCTGGTACATAGCGAAGTGGAACCGATCAACGGGATCTACCGCGAAGCGGGGATTTATCTGCCGCCCACGATTCATGCCGCCGAAATCAAAAAGAGCGACCCGATGATGCGCAAGGCGTTGGTGCTGGCACCGCCTTCGGCGGCGAACAGCAACTGGATGCGCCGCTTCGGCGATTACAGCGATGGATTCGCCAGTGGCTGGATGCGTTTGCGCGGCACACGCCGACGGCGCGGTGTGGACCGAGGCTTCGTGCTGTCCGACCACGCCGACTGGCCCGGTCTGCTGTGGGCTATCGAACAGACCGGCGCCGAACGGGTCATGGTGAGTCATGGATCGGCCGGTGCATTGGTACGCCAGCTGCGCGAGCAGGGTCTTGATGCCACAGCGTTCGACACCGAATACGGTGATGACGAAGAAGACGCGATCATTGCCCAGGCCGGGCCTGCCGAGGTGCTGCCATGAAGGCGTTCGCCGAGCTGTATGCCGAACTGGACGCCTCCACCTCGAACAACGCCAAACTGGCGGCAATGCAAAACTACTTCACCCAGGCCGCGCCGGAAGATGCCGCATGGGCGGTGTACTTTCTGTCGGGGGGACGCCCCCGGCAATTGGTGCCGGTGCGGGTATTGCGCGAACTGGCCGTGGCGGTTTCCGGTTTGCCGGAATGGCTGTTCGAAGAGAGTTACCAGGCCGTCGGTGATCTCGCGGAAACCATTTCGCTGGTTTTACCGCAGGTGTCACACAGTTCAACCGACGGGCTGGCCACGTGGGTCGAGGACAAACTGCTGCCACTGCGCGGCGAACCAGCGCAGTCCCTCGCGCATCGGTTACCGATTCTGTGGGCGCAACTGGACAGCCTGAGCCTGATGGTCTGCATCAAACTGATCACCGGCAGCTTGCGCGTCGGGGTGTCCAGGTTACTGGTCACCCGCGCCCTGGCAGCCATGGCCCACCTCGACAGCAAACGCGTGGCGCAGCGGCTGGTGGGTTACACCGAGCAGTCCCATCGCCCCAGCGCCACCAGCTTTCTGAAACTGATCGCCGCCGAATCGCTCGATGAACACGCCCAGCGTGGCGGCCAGCCCTACCCGTTTTTTCTCGCCCATGCCTTGTCGCCGCCGGTGGAACAATTCGAAACGCTGCTCGGTCCCGTCCAGCATTGGCAGGCGGAATGGAAATGGGATGGCATCCGCGCCCAGGTGATCAAGCGCGACGGACGTCTGTGGATCTGGTCGCGGGGTGAGGAACTGGTGACCGAGCGCTTCCCGGAACTGGACAGTTTGATTCTGGGCCTTCCCGACGGGACGGTGATCGACGCAGAGATCGTCGCCTGGAAATCTGCGCCAACCGCCGTCGAAACGGATTTCGAACCAGCGGCGCAACCCTACGCCCACCTGCAACAACGCATCGGTCGCAAGACCCTGGACCGGAAAACCCTCGAAGAAGTACCGGTGGTACTGCTCGCCTTCGATTTGCTCGAGTGGCAGGGTGAGGACTGGCGCAACCGGAGCCAGGCCGAGCGACGCGCGCAACTGGAATGGGTAGCCAGTGATTGCGCCAATCCGCGGTTGCGCCTCTCGCCATTGTTGACCGGCGACACCTGGCTCGACCTCGCCCGCCAGCGCGAGGCATCCCGCGCCCTCGGTGTCGAGGGCCTGATGCTCAAGGCACGTGATGCCTTGTACGGCATCGGCCGGACCAAGAACATGGGCGTGTGGTGGAAATGGAAAGTCGACCCGTTCAGCGTTGACGCCGTGCTGATCCATGCGCAACAAGGGCAAGGACGCCGGGCCAGCCTATACAGCAATTACACATTCGCCGTCTGGGACGGCCCGCCAGATGCCAGCGAACGCTCCCTTGTGCCGTTCGCCAAAGCTTATTCCGGGCTGAGCGATGACGAAATCCGCCAGATCGACAGCATCGTGCGCAAGACCACGGTGGAAAAGTTCGGGCCCGTGACCAGCATTCAGCCAAGCCTGGTGTTTGAATTAGGTTTTGAGGGCATCGCCCTCTCCCGCCGTCACAAAAGTGGCATTGCCGTGCGCTTCCCGCGGATGTTGCGCTGGCGCAAGGACAAGTCGATCGACGAAGCCGACACTTTGGCGACCCTGCAAAATCTGCTCGGCTAGGCCCTCTTTTCATCCTCAATATTTTTTCTTTTTGAACCGAACGGGTGCGCCCATTTCCCTGCGCCCGTTTTCGTGCATAAATCTGTATCCGGCCATTTCCAAGCGCCTTTTTAAACGCTTGTTCGGCACTCTGGTTCGGAAATTGCTACTTTCAATAGGTCTTACGCTTTCCAGTAACAACAATTCTGCGCCACGAGCGCTCATATTGGTATTTAGGGATTGAATAATGAAAAAAGCATTGCTGACCCTTTCTGCACTGGCGTTGTGCGTGGCTGCTGGCTCCGCCATGGCGAAGGAGTACAAAGAACTGCGTTTCGGCGTTGACCCTTCCTACGCACCGTTCGAGTCGAAAGCGGCCGATGGCAGCCTGGTTGGCTTTGACATCGATCTGGGGAACGCGATCTGCGCCGAATTGAAGGTCAAGTGCAAGTGGGTCGAAAGTGACTTCGACGGCATGATCCCTGGCCTTAAGGCCAACAAATTCGACGGCGTGATCTCGTCGATGACCGTTACCCCGGCCCGCGAAAAAGTGATCGACTTCTCCAGCGAGCTGTTCTCCGGCCCGACCGCATACGTGTTCAAGAAAGGTTCTGGCGTGACTGAAGACGTTGCCTCGCTCAAGGGCAAAACCGTCGGCTACGAACAAGGCACCATTCAGGAAGCCTATGCCAAAGCCGTTCTGGACAAGGCCGGCGTAAAAACCCAGGCGTACGCCAACCAGGATCAGGTCTACGCCGACTTGACTTCCGGTCGTCTCGATGCAGGGATCCAGGACATGCTGCAAGCCGAACTGGGCTTCCTGAAGTCCCCACAGGGTGCCGATTACGATGTCAGCAAGCCGGTCGACAACGCTTTGCTGCCAGCCAAAACAGCCGTTGGCATTAAGAAAGGTAACACCGAGCTGAAAGCGCTTTTGGATAAAGGTATCAAAGCGTTACACGATGATGGCACCTACGCCACCATTCAGAAGAAACACTTTGGCGATCTGAATCTGTACAGCGGCAAATAATGCCCGGCGCCCATCTCTTGATGGGCGCTTTTTTCATCCGATCAGGTTGCTGATTTATGTTCGAAAACCTCCTGCAAAATCTGGGGCTCTCTGCCTTCAGCCTCAAGGGCTTCGGTCCGCTGCTGATGCAAGGTACCTGGATGACCATCAAATTATCGGCGATGTCGCTGCTGGTGGCCGTGTTGCTCGGCCTGCTCGGCGCCAGTGCCAAGCTGTCGAAAGTAAAACTGCTGCGCCTGCCTGCCCAGTGCTACACCACGCTGATTCGCGGGGTGCCGGATCTGGTGCTGATGCTGCTGATCTTCTACAGCCTGCAAACCTGGCTGACGTCGCTCACCGACTACATGGAATGGGAATACATCGAGATTGACCCGTTCAGCGCCGGGGTTCTGACCCTGGGCTTCATCTACGGCGCGTACTTCACCGAAACTTTCCGCGGCGCCATCCTCGCCGTGCCGCGCGGTCAGGTCGAAGCGGCCACCGCCTACGGTCTCAAACGCGGCCAGCGCTTCTGGATCGTGGTGTTCCCCCAAATGATGCGCTTTGCCCTGCCGGGTATCGGCAACAACTGGATGGTGATGCTCAAGGCTACCGCACTGGTGTCGATCATCGGCCTGGCCGACCTGGTCAAGGCTGCCCAGGATGCGGGTAAAAGCAGCTATCAACTGTTTTACTTCCTGGTACTCGCCGCCTTGATCTACCTGTTGATCACCAGTGCCTCCAACTTCGTTCTGCGTTGGCTCGAACGCCGCTACGCTGCCGGCACCCGGGAGGCCGTACGATGATCGAACTCCTGCAGGAATACTGGAAAGCCTTCCTCTACACCGACGGACAGAACATCACCGGCCTGGCCATGACCATGTGGCTGCTCAGCGCTTCGATTTTCATCGGTTTCATCGTGTCGATCCCGCTGTCCATCGCCCGGGTTTCTCCACACTTCTACATTCGCTGGCCGGTGCAGTTCTACACTTATCTGTTTCGGGGTACGCCACTCTATATTCAGCTGCTGATCTGTTACACGGGGATCTACAGCCTGGCCGCCGTGCGTGCGCAACCGCTGCTCGACAGCTTCTTTCGCGATGCGATGAACTGCACCATCCTGGCGTTCGCCCTGAACACCTGCGCCTACACCACGGAGATCTTCGCCGGGGCGATTCGCAGCATGGCCCACGGTGAAGTCGAAGCGGCCAAGGCCTATGGCCTCACTGGCTGGAAGCTGTATGCCTACGTGATCATGCCGTCCGCCCTGCGTCGCTCGTTGCCTTACTACAGCAACGAAGTGATTCTGATGCTGCACTCGACCACCGTGGCCTTCACCGCGACCATCCCGGACATTCTGAAAGTCGCGCGGGACGCCAACTCGGCGACCTTCCTGACTTTCCAGTCGTTCGGCATCGCCGCGCTGATCTACCTGACCGTCACTTTTGCGCTGGTCGGCCTGTTTCGCCTTGCCGAACGTCGATGGCTGGCCTTCCTCGGGCCGACCCACTAGGACTTAACGTACATGCGCCACCAGAAACATGACCTGCTGTCCCCAATGCCGGGGACCGCGAGACAGATCCACAGTTTTCACTTCGGCCCACAACCGGCCAACGGCAAGATATACATCCAGGCCTCCCTGCACGCCGACGAAATGCCCGGCATGCTGGTGGCCTGGCACCTCAAGCAACGACTGGCGGAGCTGGAGGCTGCCGGTCGCCTGCGTAGCGAAATCGTGCTGGTGCCCATCGCCAATCCGGTGGGCCTGGAACAGGTGCTGATGGATGTGCCGCTGGGCCGCTATGAGCTGGAAAGCGGCCAGAACTTCAACCGCTGGTTCGTCGACCTCAGTGAGGAAGTCGGCAACGCGATCGAAGGCAAGCTCGGTGACGATCCGCAGCACAATCAGCAATTGGTCCGCAGCAGCCTGCGCGATGCGCTGGCCCGGCAGACCGCCAGCACCCAACTGCAATCCCAGCGCCTGACCCTGCAGCGACTGGCCTGCGACGCCGACATGGTGCTCGACCTGCATTGCGATTTCGAAGCGGTCGCACACCTCTACACCACACCTGAAGCCTGGCCGCAGGTCGAGCCGCTGGCCCGCTACATCGGTGCCGAAGCCAGCCTGCTGGCAACCGATTCCGGTGGCCAGTCGTTCGACGAATGCTTCACCCTGCTCTGGTGGCAGTTGAAGGAACGCTTCGGCGAACACTTCGACATTCCGCCGGGCAGTTTTTCCGTGACCGTCGAATTGCGCGGCCAGGGCGACGTCAATCACCCGCTGGCCAGCCTCGACTGTCAGGCGTTGATCGACTACCTGATCCATTTCGGCGCGATCGCCGGCGAACCCGCGCCCCTGCCCGAGCTGCCCTATCCGGCGACACCTCTGGCCGGCGTAGAACCGGTGGCTACGCCCGTCGGCGGGCTGCTGGTGTTCACCGCGCTACCGGGACAGTACCTGGAAGCAGGGCAACTGATCGCCGAGATCATTGATCCGGTCAACGATCACGTCACCCCCGTTCATTGCTCCGCCGCCGGGTTGATGTACGCCCGTTCGCTGCGTCGCATGGCCACTGCCGGCATGGTGATCGCCCACGTCGCGGGCACCGAAGCCTATCGCAGCGGCTATCTACTTTCGCCTTGAGGATGCATGCCCCATGTACAAATTGACCATCGAAGGCCTGCATAAAAGCTATGGCGACCATGAAGTCCTCAAAGGTGTTTCACTCAAGGCCAAAACCGGTGACGTCATCAGCCTGATCGGCGCCAGTGGCTCGGGTAAAAGTACTTTTCTGCGTTGCATCAACTTTCTTGAACAACCCAACGACGGCGCCATGAGCCTCGACGGGCAGAACGTCCGCATGATCAAGGATCGCCACGGCATGCACGTGGCCGACGCCAATGAACTGCAGCGCATTCGCACCCGCCTGGCCATGGTGTTCCAGCACTTCAACCTGTGGAGCCATATGACAGTGCTGGAAAACATCACCATGGCTCCGCGCCGGGTGCTGGGGTGCGACAGGAAAGAAGCCGAGGACCGCGCCCGGCGCTACCTCGACAAGGTGGGGCTGGCCTCCCGTGTGGCGGACCAGTACCCGGCATTCCTGTCCGGCGGTCAGCAACAACGGGTTGCGATTGCCCGGGCACTGGCCATGGAACCGGAAGTCATGCTGTTCGACGAACCAACTTCGGCGCTGGACCCGGAACTGGTGGGTGAAGTACTGAAAGTGATCCAGGGCCTGGCCGAAGAAGGCCGGACCATGATCATGGTGACCCACGAAATGAGCTTCGCCCGCAAAGTGTCGAGCCAGGTGTTGTTTCTGCACCAGGGCCTGGTTGAGGAAGAAGGCACGCCGGAAGACGTGCTGGGCAATCCGAAAAGCGAGCGATTGAAGCAGTTCCTGAGTGGCAACCTGAAGTAACGGCTGAAAAAATAACCTGTGGGAGCGCCGCACCGCCGCTCCCACTTTTTTGATCGGTAGCGTCTGGCCTGTCAGACAACAGGCGCAGGCGGTGGCTCATCCGGCAAAGTGGGTTCGCCAGGTTCCATCGGCTCTTCGTTCGGGGTATCAGGGTCAGGCTGACCAGGGATGCCCCCCGCCATGCTGACGGGTGGATGTGCCATCAAGTACCAGGCCAGAACGCCAACCTGATTGGGTTCAAGCCTTGCCAGTTCGGCACTGATTCGTGGATCGATCTTCATTCGGCACTCCTGAGCGATGGCCCGACCCGCCTTGCGCGGATCGGAGCAGTACACTCCATAGAGTGTACGCCCGCTCAGGAATTCCAGATATTTGCCGGACGGTTGACTCAGGTGCGAGGCAGGGTCACGCCACGCTGGCCCTGATACTTGCCGCCACGGTCCTTGTAGGACACTTCACACTCTTCGTCAGACTCGAGGAACAGCATCTGCGCCACGCCTTCGTTCGCGTAGATTTTCGCCGGCAGATTGGTGGTGTTGGAGAACTCCAGGGTCACGTGACCTTCCCACTCAGGCTCGAGCGGCGTGACGTTGACGATGATGCCGCAGCGCGCGTAGGTGCTTTTACCCAGGCAAATGGTCAATACATTACGCGGAATGCGGAAGTATTCGACGGTGCTGGCCAGGGCGAAGGAGTTCGGAGGAATGATGCATACGTCGCTGTGGATGTCGACGAAGCTGCCGGCATCGAAGTTTTTCGGGTCGACGATAGCCGAATTGATGTTGGTGAACACCTTGAAATGATTGGTGCAACGTACATCGTAGCCATAGCTCGACACGCCATAGGAAATCACACGGCTATCGTCGCTGCCGCGCATCTGGCGCTCGACGAAAGGCTCGATCATGCCGTGCTCTTGCGCCATGCGGCGAATCCACTTGTCCGATTTGATGCTCATGGCGGGTGTCCTGAATAGCGAGGTCGAAAAATTCTGTCCGGCATCTTACCGGGCGCGCCGCCGGGTTCAAAGTCCGCGGTGCAATTCTCGCCGAACATGCAGGAATTACCTGCGCTGGCGACGAACCGTCACACCGCCGATCCTTAAAACAGAGAAACCTGCGCAAGAAGCATTGGCACGTCCCGGAAAAAGGGTTAAGGTGACGTCACTGTGCTGCTTGTGTCACTGAGAATCTCTACACGATATGTTGAATTTCGATCCAACCATCTACAAGAATTTTTCCTGCTCTTTGCACTCAGTCTCGGCCAGGGTTCTTCCTGAGTCGCAGTTATCTTTGTTCAAGGAGTTACACCATGTCTAATCGCCAAACCGGTACCGTTAAGTGGTTCAACGATGAAAAAGGCTTCGGCTTCATCACTCCACAATCCGGTGACGACCTGTTCGTTCACTTCAAAGCTATCCAGTCCGACGGCTTCAAAAGCCTGAAAGAAGGCCAACAGGTTTCTTTCATCGCTACCCGCGGTCAGAAAGGCATGCAAGCTGAAGAAGTTCAAGTTATCTAACTTGTACTTGCTTTAGTAAAAAGCCCCGCTCTCAACAGCGGGGCTTTTTTGTGGGCGGACGTTTTTTGTCCACACAAGGCGGCGATCTTTTGATGTCCTTACCAGGTCACGCCAAACCCTGCGGTGTAGCGTGTCTTGTCCAGATCCGCATCGTCGGTGCCGCTGATGATGTCCCGCTCCGCCTTCAGGTTCAGCGAAGCCCAGTCAGTCACCTTGTAGCGCAACCCCATCTCGGCATCGAGTGCGTAGTCGGCCACGCCCGACAGCGGCTTGCCGACCTCACCATTGGTGAAAAACTCGACACGCTTGCCGATCAGGTAGCGGTTGTAGTCCCACTTCATGGCCAGGGCGTAGAAATTGTCCTTGCTGCCATCAGAGAACTCAAAGTCCGTGTGGTTGATCAACGACCCCAGGGAGAAGGCCCCGAGCTCGTCATCCCAGAACTGATAGCCGGGACCGGTACCGACGGTGCGCTGACGGGAAAGGTCTTCGACCTTGTCGCGCTTGTACACCAGGCGCCCCTGCCAGAACCATTGCTCGGTCAGGAACCGGTCGATGGAGTACTCGGCCCGCCAATTGTCGGTGGTCACCACGCTGTCCTGGAACTCACGGTTGTATTCGCCTTCGGCGGTATGCCGCCAGCGACCGTGACGCGCACTGGTCTTGAAATCGATGCCGTAGTCATCGGTATCGTTTTCCGCCCGCTGATAATCCAGCGCGATATCGACGTTGCCTTTCCACACCAGATCCTCGACCACCGGTTTTGGCTTGAGGATCTGCTGAATGCTCGCCAGCTCGACCGTCTTCGGTGCTTCACCATTGGCCAGCGTGACCTTGCCGGCATCCGCCGCTTTCAGCGCCTTGGCTTTCTCGCCACTGTAGGCATCCTGCTTGACCAGCAATTCCTGATCGCTGTCCAGGGTCTTGACCTGTTTCCAGTCGATCGTCACCGCACCGGCGTACTCGGTCTGGATCAGCAGCTTGCCGCCATCGAACAGCGTGATCTTGCCACTCAGCTTGTCACCGTTCTTCAACCACACGGTATCGGCCAGCAAGGGAGTGGAAGCACTGAGGACAGCGAGACACAGCAGGGATCTGGACAACATATGCAAAATACAGGCTCGGGCTTGCAAGAAAAGTCGGCATTATCCGTTGGAACAAGGCCCTGACAAGGACTGACCCGACTATTTCTGTTGAGTTCATTTCTCAACTTCCTGCACAGGAATTACTCTAACGACGGTAAAGCAGACTTTTTCAGGAATGACGGACGTGACCGATCCAACCGATGAACCCGAGAGTGCGGCGCAAATCCGACGCACGGCGCTGTACCTGACACTGGCGCAAGTTCCCGAGGGCAAGGTCGTCAGCTACGGTCAATTGGCCGAGCTTGCAGGACTGGGTCGCGCCGCCCGCTGGGTCGGCCGCACCCTCAGCCAATTGCCGAGCGACAGCAAGTTGCCCTGGCATCGCGTTCTGGGCGCAAACGGACGTATCAGCCTGCCGGTCGGCAGCCCTTCGGGGGATGAGCAGCGCGCACGATTGCGCATGGAGGGCATCAGTGTCCTGAATAATCGTGTTG
The DNA here is from genome assembly GCF_056711565.1 of Pseudomonas sp. WT-JTC. NCBI lineage: Bacteria > Pseudomonadati > Pseudomonadota > Gammaproteobacteria > Pseudomonadales > Pseudomonadaceae > Pseudomonas > Pseudomonas sp. WT-JTC. The sequence goes on along the minus strand of NZ_CM160042.1, from coordinate 1,329,448 downwards.
ATATTCAGCGCCATGGCTGGCGTCCGGTAGAGCACAGCGGTTAGAGTGCGCCCTTTGTTTCCGTATTTCTTGAGGCAGACTCCAGCCCATGCCCCGTAAAACCTGGCGCGCCGCGCTCGCCGCTTATGCCAGCCCCTCGACACTCGTGCTGTTGCTGCTTGGTTTCGCCGCCGGCCTGCCTTACATGCTGGTGTTTTCGACGCTTTCGGTCTGGCTGCGTGAAGCCGGCGTGGCTCGCGAAACCATTGGCTATGCAAGCCTGATCGGCCTGGCATATGCCTTCAAATGGGTCTGGTCACCGCTGCTCGACCAATGGCGACTGCCATTGCTCGGCAAACTCGGTCGACGACGTTCCTGGCTCGTATTGTCCCAGGCACTGGTCATCCTTGGCCTGATCGGGATGGGATTCTGCGACCCGCAAAAGCATCTCTCCTGGCTCATCGCTATCGCGGTGATCGTCGCCTTCGCCTCGGCGACGCAGGACATTGCGGTAGACGCCTATCGCCTGGAGATCGCCGAGGACAATCGCCAGGCCGCCCTGGCCGCCAGCTACATGTCCGGTTACCGGGTCGCCGCACTGCTGGCGACTGCAGGCGCGCTGTATTTCGCCGAAGGCTTTGGCTCCACCGGCTTCAACTACAAGCATTCGGCCTGGGCCGGCACTTACATCCTGTTCGGGGCGCTGATGGTCCCGGCACTGCTGACTTCACTGTTCATGCGCGAACCACCCGTGCCGTTACGCACGCAACTGCAGGCCGGGCGCTACAGTTTCGTGCATCAACTGGCCTCGGTATTCGTGCTGATCATATTGCTGGTGTCCGTGCCGGCCATGTTCACCCAGCTCTACAACACCGACTTTGCCAGCGTACTGTTCGAAGGCGTGAGCCTGCTCGACCTGTTGCTCGAAGACCGCGCGTTCCTGCGGGCCATCCTCTACATCACGCTCACCGCCCTGTGCCTCTCGGCCATGGGCCGACGCGGCCTGGCGCCGGTATTGACGCCAGTCAACGACTTCATCCTGCGATACCGCTGGCAAGCGCTGCTGCTGCTCGGCTTGATCGCCACCTATCGGATGTCCGATACGGTCATGGGGGTGATGGCCAACGTGTTCTATATCGACCAGGGCTTCACCAAGGACCAGATCGCCAGCGTCAGCAAAATCTTCGGCCTGATCATGACCCTGTTCGGCGCCGGCATGGGCGGCCTGCTGATTGTGCGTTTCGGCATCCTGCCGATCCTGTTCATCGGCGGAGTCGCCTCCGCGGCGACCAACATCCTGTTCCTGATGCTCGCCGACATGGGCCCCAACCTGAACATGCTGGTGCTGACCATCTCCCTGGACAACTTCAGCTCAGGCCTGGCCACCTCAGCCTTCGTCGCCTACCTGTCGAGCCTGACCAACCTCAAGTTCTCCGCTACCCAGTACGCCCTGCTCAGCTCGATCATGCTGCTACTGCCACGCCTGATCGGCGGCTACTCCGGGGTCATGGTGGAGAAGTTCGGTTATCACGACTTCTTCCTGATTACCGCCCTGCTGGGCGTCCCGACCCTGCTGTTGATCGCCTTGCACTGGTTCCAGGAAAACCGCCGCGCAGGCCCGACACCTACACCGGAACCGGTGCAGACCCCGGTCGCCGAAGAATCGTAGGTTCTTTACCCAGGAAAAGTCGCGGAGGGCCGAGTGAATCGCGCCCTCCTGCCACACCACCGACCGCACGCCTGTACGCCAGCGGAACTGCCCCGTACAATGCTCCGTCATTTCTCGTCATCAGCAATCGATAACGGCCAACCATGCGCACCAGTCAATTTTTGCTCGCCACACAAAAAGAAACGCCTTCCGACGCGGTCGTGATCAGCCACCAGCTGATGCTGCGCGCCGGCATGATCCGCAAACTCGCCTCGGGCCTGTACACCTGGCTGCCGATGGGCTTGCGGGTAATGCGCAAGGTCGAAGCCGTCGTTCGTGAAGAAATGAACGCCGCCGGCTCGCTCGAAGTGTTGATGCCGAGCACGCAACCGGCTGAGCTGTGGCAGGAATCCGGGCGCTGGGAAGAGTACGGCCCTGAATTGCTGCGCTTCAAGGATCGCCACGGTCGCGATTTCTGCGCAGGTCCCACCCATGAAGAAGTCATCACCGATCTGATGCGCAACGAGTTGAGCAGCTACAAGCAGCTGCCGATCAACCTGTACCAGATCCAGACCAAATTCCGTGATGAGATCCGCCCACGCTTCGGCTTGATGCGCGGCCGCGAATTCATCATGAAGGACGCCTATTCGTTCCACGCCGACCAGCCTTCGCTGCAGGTCACCTACGACCGCATGCACCAGGCCTACTGCAACGTATTCACCCGTCTGGGCCTGAAGTTCCGCCCTGTTGAAGCCGACAACGGTTCCATCGGCGGTGCCGGTTCCCACGAGTTCCACGTGCTGGCCGAGTCCGGTGAAGACGACATCGTTTTCAGCAACGGCTCCGACTACGCCGCGAACATCGAGAAAGCCGAAGCCGTGCCACGGGAAACCTCGCGCGCCGCTCCGAGCGAAGAACTGCGCCTGGTCGACACGCCGAACGCAAAAACAATTGCGCAACTGGTCGAAGGCTTCAACCTGCCGATCGAGAAAACCATCAAGACCCTCGTGGTGCACGCTGAAGAAAAAGGCAAGCTGATTGCCCTGATCATCCGTGGCGACCATGAGCTGAACGAAATCAAGGCGGCCAACCAGCCAGGCGTTGCCAGCCCGCTGGTCATGGCCTCGGAAAGCGAACTGCGCGACGCCATTGGCGCCGGCGCCGGTTCCCTCGGCCCGCTGAACCTGCCGCTGCCGATCATCATCGACCGCTCTGTCGAACTGATGAGCGACTTTGGCATCGGTGCCAACATCGACGACAAACACTACTTCGGCGTGAACTGGGAGCGCGACCTGCCTGTTCCGACCGTTGCCGACCTGCGTAACGTCGTGACCGGCGACCCGAGCCCGGACGGCAAAGGCACCCTGGAAATCAAGCGCGGCATCGAAGTCGGGCACATCTTCCAGCTGGGCAACAAGTACAGCAAAGCGATGAAATGCGAAGTGCTGGGCGAGAACGGCAAGCCGGTCACCCTGGAAATGGGCTGCTATGGCATCGGCGTGTCCCGCGTGGTGGCGGCTGCCATCGAGCAGAACAACGACGAAAACGGGATCATCTGGAGCGACACTCTCGCGCCGTTCCAGATTGCCCTGGTGCCGCTGCGCTACGAAACCGAGCAGGTTCGCGAAGCCACCGACAAGCTGTACGCGGAACTGACCGCTGCCGGCTTCGAAGTGCTGCTGGACGACCGTGACAAGAAAACCAGCCCGGGCATCAAGTTCGCGGACATGGAGCTGATCGGCATTCCACACCGGATCGTGGTCAGTGACCGCGGCCTGGCCGAAGGCAACCTGGAATACAAGAGCCGTACCGAGGCCGACGCACAAGCGCTACCGGTCGCCGAGGTGCTGTCCTTCCTTCAGGCCCGCATCCGCCGCTGATACCAGATATAGAGGCGTCATGTTCAAGCGAAACACCTTAGGCCTCGGTGGTGCTGCCTTGTGCGGCACCCTGCTGGTCAGCGGCTGTGCCAACCACATGTCACAACGCAGCGAGCAAGAGGAACGTGTCGAGCGCAAATTGCTCGATCACAGCCTGCAGATCGATGTCGGTGAGCCCAAGGTGCTTGAGCTGCCGCAACGGCGGGTGAAAATTCACGAACAGAAGACTTTCGAAGTCACCGAATACGAAGTCACGCGTCACTACGACCGCTATACGCCGTACCAACCCTGGCGGGAGATTTACGAAATCCCGCTGGGCGCGGTGGCCGTGGTGGCGGGTATCGGTGCCAACGTGGTCAATGTGTTCACCCTCGGCAATCTGCCGGACAGCGTGACCAAGGACTGGCTGAGCTACGGTTTTGCCGGGCTCAACCCGTTCATGAACGTGCAGTCCCACGGCCGCGCGCAGCAAAACCTGGCCGGCATTGGTGAAGTCCAGCGCGACAAACGCACGGAGTACTCAAGCCTGCCCTGGAGCGAGCGCCCGGTCGAGGTCAAGGCCGGCAAGGAAACCTTCGAGCTGACCACCGACAAAAACGGCGTGCTGCGCCTGAATCTGCTGGACAGCCCGTTCGCCGAACATGACATCAATCATCTGAGCCGGTTGCTGATCCGTGTCGAGGATGCCCAGGGCAACGTGCACAGCGATTCCACCCTGGCCATCAGCAGCAACCTGCGCAGCAAGCTCTATGAGGCCCACGGCCTGATTTACGACGACCTCGAAGGCGATGAGGTGAGCCAGTGGGTACATCGGGTCAAGCGCCTGTCGGAACTGGGCCTTGAAGAAGAAGCCAGTGAGCTGGAACAGAGCCTGATCGAACTGACACGCAATGATCCCGAATTGCAGAGCGAATTCCTCAAGTCGCTGGCCCGCAATGGCGAACGACTGGTGGCGAATCCGGGGCTGAACTAAAAAGCCAAAAGCTTCGTCGGATCGCCGCCCGGAGCAAGCCCGCTCCCACACTGGATTTGTGAACACCTCAAATCCAATGTGGGAGCGGGCTTGCTCGCGAAGGGGCCCGCAGATTCACCTCCGAACTACCGCTCAAACAACTCCATCTGCTCGAACCCGCCCCGCAAGTCCTCCAGCCGCACGCCGACACCCAACAACCGCACCGGTTTACCGCCGCGATTGAAGGCCTGGGTCAGCATCAACTGATAACTCCCCAGATCCCGCCCTGCCCCGGCCTGCTCCAATGTTGTCTGGGTGAAGTCGTGGAACTTCACTTTGACGAATGGCTTGCCCGGACGATAACTGCTGTCGATTCGTGCCATGCGACCGGCCAGGGTCTCCAGCAGCTCGGGCAACTTGTCCAGGCAACTCTTCAGGTCTGGCAGGTCAACGTCGTAGGTGTTTTCAACAGAGATCGACTGACGACGGCTGTCGTTGTGCACCACGCGGTCATCGATCCCACGGGCCAGGCTCCAGAGCCGCTCGCCAAAGCTGCCGAACTCACGCACCAGTGCCAACTTGTCCCACTCGCGCAATTGCAGGCAATCGGAAATGCCCAGCTTGCCGAGCTTGTCGGCGGTGACTTTACCGACCCCGTGCAATTTGCTCACCGGCAAGCCACTGACAAAGTCCTCGACCTGGTCCGGAGTAATGACGAACAGGCCGTTGGGCTTTTTCCAGTCACTGGCGATCTTGGCCAGAAACTTGTTCGGCGCCACACCCGCCGACACGGTGATATGCAGTTGGTTGGAGACCCGGCGCCGGATGTCCTGGGCGATTCGCGTCGCACTGCCCGCGAAATGCGCACTGTCCGACACATCGAGGTACGCTTCGTCGAGCGAAAGTGGCTCGATGATCTCGGTGTAATCGCGAAAGATCGTGTGGATTTCCCTGGACGCCTCTCTATAGGCATCCATGCGCGGCTTGACGATGATCAGGTCCGGGCACAGTTTCAAGGCATGCCCGGAGGACATTGCCGAACGCACCCCATACGCTCGCGCCTCATAATTGCAGGTGGCGATCACCCCGCGCCGATCCGCCGACCCGCCCACCGCCAATGGCTTGCCGGCCAGGCGCGGGTCGTCACGCATCTCAATGGCGGCGTAGAAACAATCACAGTCGACGTGGATGATCTTTCGCTGAGTCATGGCAAAGCAGTTTTCATGGCAAGGAAAAGGCATCTGGGTATGCCGGATATGCAGTATCTCACCGACACCTGTATATAGCACCAGTAGTCTGAATGTTCTTTTCGACTCGTGGGAAATGTCGTTGATAAATTTATTTTTTCAATCGAAAAAACATTCTCAATAGAGCCGCAGGCCTTGCCCCGCCTGCCTCACAGGCTGGCCAACCCACCTGTCGACAAGCTAACCGATTGAAGCGGAACAGGTTTTATCTGAATTGAAGGTTGACACCCCGGCGTTTCTCTATAGAATGCCGGCACACAGACGCGGGATGGAGCAGTCTGGTAGCTCGTCGGGCTCATAACCCGAAGGTCGTCGGTTCAAATCCGGCTCCCGCAACCAAACATCAAAAAAGGCTACTCGAAAGAGTGGCCTTTTTTGTGCGCGTCTGTTTTGCAGCACCGGGCACCGAAACCAGCCAACCTGCTGAATCTGGCAGAAAGCAGAAATCGTTCTGATTCCGAAACTTAGGCCAGGGCTGCGACCGTTTGCCGCGATTCAACGTTTATTTGACCTGCTTCAGGATTAACGGTTGACACCCCGGCATTACTCTATAGAATGCCGCCACACAGACGCGGGATGGAGCAGTCTGGTAGCTCGTCGGGCTCATAACCCGAAGGTCGTCGGTTCAAATCCGGCTCCCGCAACCAAACATCAAAAAAGGCTACTCGAAAGAGTGGCCTTTTTTGTATCTGTTGAAAAAGTCCTTTCGCAACAATGATCTGTCACTGTGCAGCAAGCCGTTTGGGGCCACCCATGCTCGGGGTTCAGACTATGCTCTATCGCAGACTGAAGCCTTCACGACTGATGACGCGCCGTCCCCGCTGCCGGGTGATAGGCGTTAATATTTGTGATTATTTTTTTCTACAGGGATTGGTAACTTGGCTGGATACCCCCATCCTGTCGCGCACAATCCAAGAGGTGATTGATGCGCGCCAACTCGTCTGATTCACAAGACACCGTCACAGCGACACAACCGATCAAGGCTGAGCGTCTGCGCCTGCTTGATCTGTTGAGCAAGTACCGTCAACCCATTGGCCTGGCGGTCACCCTGCTGCTGTTCGCAATCGCGCTGATTGCCTGTCGCCACCTGTTGAGCGAACTCGACCTTTACGCGCTGCACGATTCGATCCTCGAAGTTCCACAACCAGCCTTGATGGGCGCCCTTGCCGCAACCGTAGCGGGTTTCATCATTCTGCTCGGCTACGAATGGTCGGCCAGCCGCTATGCCGGCGTGAGCCTGGCACCGCGCACGCTGGCAATGGGCGGTTTCACGGCCTTTGCCATTGGCAACGCCATCGGTCTTTCAATGTTGTCGGGCGGTTCGGTTCGCTATCGCCTCTATGCCCGTCATGGTGTGGGAGCGGCTGAAGTCGCCCGCATGACACTGTTCGCCAGCCTCTCGCTGGGCTGCGCCCTGCCGCCGCTGGCCGCCCTGGCGACGCTCAGCGACCTGCCGGCCGCGTCCACCGCCCTGGGGCTCTCCGAGACGCTGCTGGGCGTGATAGCAACCGCCGTGCTTATGCTGTTTTCGGTGCTGGCTATCGGCATCTACCGTCGGCGGCTGCCGGAACAGCCTTACCCGGACAACCTGCTGGTCATGATCGGGCGCCGCACCTTGCGCTTGCCCGGGAGCCGCCTGACGCTCCTGCAATTGGTCATCACCGCCCTGGACGTAGCCGCCGCCGCGACCGTGCTCTATCTGTTGCTGCCGGAAACGCCGCCCTTCGGTGCGTTCCTTCTGGTTTACCTGCTGGCCCTGGCCGCCGGCGTGCTCAGCCATGTGCCGGGCGGCGTCGGGGTGTTCGAGGCGATTTTGCTGGCGGCGTTTTCCGACACACTTGGTGCTGCGCCCCTGGCGGCCGCCCTGCTGCTTTATCGCTTGATCTACGTGGTCCTGCCATTGCTGGTGGCCTGCGTGCTGTTACTGATCAACGAAGGTCAGCGCCTGTTCCAGACACGCCAGACATTGCGCGCGGCCTCAGGCCTGGCGGCTCCGATCCTGGCGGTGCTGGTATTTCTGTCCGGTGTTGTCCTGCTGTTCTCCGGGGCCACCCCGGAAATCGATACCCGCCTGGAACATATCGGTTTTCTGATCCCCCATCGGCTGGTCGACGCTTCGCACTTTGGCGCCAGCCTGGTCGGCGTTCTTTGTCTGTTGCTGGCCCAGGGGCTGCGCCGCCGGCTGTCGGCGGCGTGGATGCTGACCACCATTCTGTTGCTGGTCGGCGCCCTGCTCTCACTGCTCAAAGGCTTCGACTGGGAAGAAGCCAGCCTGATGGTGCTGACGGCAAGCCTGCTCGGGGTATTCCGCCGCTCGTTCTATCGCCCCAGCCGCCTGACCGAAGTTCCGTTCTCGCCGCTGTACCTGGTGGCCAGCCTGTGCGTGCTCGGTGCGTCGATCTGGTTGCTGCTGTTCGCCTACCAGGACGTTCCGTACAGCCACCAGCTCTGGTGGCAGTTCACTCTGGACGCCGATGCCCCTCGCGGCCTGCGTTCGCTGCTCGGGGCTGCCGTACTGCTGGTGGTGGTGTCGCTGACCTGGCTGCTGCGCACCGCGCGTCCGGTCATTCACCTGCCGACGTCCGACGAACTGGAGCGCGCCAGCAAGATCCTCATGGCATCGGCCCAACCGGATGGCGGTCTGGCCCTGACCGGTGACAAGGCGCTGCTGTTCCACCCCAATGACGAAGCGTTCCTGATGTACGCCCGCCGTGGCCGCAGCCTGGTGGCGTTATATGACCCGATCGGCCCGGGCCAGCAACGGGCGGAAATGATCTGGCAGTTCCGCGACCTGTGCGACATCCACCACGCCCGCCCCGTGTTCTACCAAGTGCGCGCGGAGAACCTGCCCTACTACATGGACATCGGCCTGACCGCGATCAAGCTCGGCGAAGAAGCCCGGGTCGATCTCAAGCGGTTTGATCTCGAGGCCAAGGGCAAGGAGATGAAGGACCTGCGCTACACCTGGAACCGAGGCACCCGTGACGGCCTGTCGCTGGAAATCTTTGAGCCGGGCCACGCGCCGATGGAGGAGCTCAAGGTGATTTCCGATGCCTGGCTGACCGGCAAGAACGTCCGCGAGAAAGGTTTTTCGCTGGGTCGCTTCAGCGATGACTACCTCAAGTATTTCCGCATCGCGGTGATTCGTTTCGAAGGACGCCCGGTCGCGTTCGCCAACTTGCTCGAGACCTACGGCCACGACCTGGCCAGCCTCGACCTGATGCGCGCCCATCCGGACGCCCCGAAGCTGACCATGGAGTTCATGATGGTCGGCCTGATCCAGCATTATAAAAATCATGGATACGCGCGTTTCAGCCTGGGCATGGTGCCGTTGTCGGGGTTGCAACCCCGTCGCGGCGCACCATTGACCCAGCGCCTGGGCTCGATGGTATTCCGCCGTGGTGAGCAGCTGTACAACTTCCAAGGCTTGCGCCGCTTCAAAGACAAGTTCCAGCCTGATTGGGAACCCCGTTATATGGCCGTGCCCGCCGGACTCGATCCGCTGGTTGCGCTGGCCGACACTGCTGCCCTGATCGCGGGCGGCTTGACCGGATTGGTGAAACGCTGATGATTCAACGCTCCTTGCGGTATGTATTGGGCACGCTGGTGATAGTGGCCCTGATTCTCGGTGGCGGTTACTGGTACCTGAAACGCCCGGCACCGGAACCGACCCTCGAATTGCTGAACCCGGCCGATGGTGCGGCGATGACCCGTGTCATCCCCGGCACTACGCCTCGCGCCCAGGTGCTGGTGGCGGTCAACGAAGACCAGAAACTCAGCGACAAGCAGTTGCTGACCCTGAGCCGCAGTGGCTCGGCGCAAATCGTCCAGGTGATCCTGCCCAAGGACTGCCTGTTGCAAAGCCGCGCCCTGCAATCGGGCCTGAGAGAACTCAAAGGCCCGGCGACCCTGGTCAGCGGTATCGGCCCGGGTGCCGTGCTGGCCTGGCGCTGGCTGTCCGAGCAGAAGAATGACAAGGCCCAGGCGGTCTCGGTCGACCTGGCCCTGGAAAAGGGCGGCTGCACTCACCTGCTGCCAAAAAGCGCCGCCCACGGTCACTGGCTGGTCGCGTGGAACGACAACCCGGACGACACCAGTGCCGGCTTCGTGCGTGATCAACCGAACGCTGAAACCAGCATCAGCGACTACGACATCAACCTGCCGCAAGTGCTGAACAACGAACTGCGCAAGATCCTCGTCGGTGGCGACAAAGCTGCTGGCGGCCTGCAGATCCCGGTGGTCGAAGTGCCAGCCGGTCAGGCCAGGGACACCGTGACCCTGTTCCTGTCCGGTGACGGCGGCTGGCGCGACCTCGACCGCGATGTAGCGGGCGAAATGGCCAAGATCGGCTACCCGGTGGTCGGCATCGACACCCTGCGCTACTACTGGCAGCACAAGAGCCCGGAGCAAAGCGCGCTGGACCTGGCTGAACTGATGCAACACTACCGGCAAAAATGGGGCACCAAGCGCTTCATCCTGACCGGTTACTCGTTCGGCGCCGATGTCCTGCCGGCGATCTACAACCGCCTGGCCGAGTCCGAGCAGCAACGCGTCGACGCGATCATCCTGCTGGCCTTCGCCCGTACCGGCAGCTTCGAGATCGAAGTCGAAGGCTGGCTCGGCAACGCTGGCAAGGAAGCCGCCACCGGACCGGAAATGGCCAAGCTGCCAGCCGCCAAAGTGGTGTGCATCTACGGTGAAGAAGAAACCGACGAGAGCGGCTGCACCGACAAGACTGCGGTGGGCGAAGCCATCAAGCTGCCAGGCGGCCACCACTTCGACGAGAACTACCCGGCGCTGGCCAAGCGTTTGGTGGATGTGATCGAGAAGCGTCAGCCTAAGGAAACGGCTGCTACAGAGTGATCTGAGCCAGCCGAAAAAAGCCCTCGTTACCTCACGGTAGCGGGGGCTTTTACATTCCGACAGACACCACACATCCCCTGTGGGAGCGGGCTTGCTCGCGAAGGCGGTGTATCAAATTGCATTTATGTCGACTGACACGCCCCTTTCGCGAGCAAGCCCGCTCCCACACTGGATCTTCGTAGTCTTCCAGTTTATTGCTCAGGCACAAAAAAGCCCCCAATGCCGCAAGGCAACGGGGGCTTTTTGTGGGTCGCTTACATCTCCACCTGCGTCCCCAGCTCAATCACCCGGTTCAGCGGCAGATTGAAGAAGCGCAGGTTGCCGTTGGCGTTCTGCAACATGAACGCAAACAGCGCCTCGCGCCAGCGCGACATGCCTTCGAGCTTGGAGGCGATGACCGTTTCGCGGCTGAGGAAGTACGTGGTACGCATCGGGCTGAAGCTCAGTTCATCGAGATGACACAGCTTCAATGCCTGGGGCACGTCCGGCTCATCGATAAAGCCGAAATGCAGGATCACCCGGAAGAACCCCTCGCCGTAGGCATCGACCTCGAACCGTCGTGATGGCGGCACCCGCGGGATGTCTTCGTAGACCACCGTCAGCAGCACCACTTGCTCGTGCAACACCTGGTTATGCAGCAGGTTGTGCAACAGCGCGTGGGGCACAGCGTCCGGTCGCGCGGTCAGGAACACCGCCGTGCCCTGCACACGATGCGGCGGTTGCACGGCAATGCTGCTGATAAAGATCGGCAGCGGCAGCCCACCTTCATCGATACGCTCCACTAGCAGTTGCTTGCCGCGCTTCCAAGTGGTCATCAGCACAAACAAGGCGAAACCGGCGATCACCGGGAATGCACCGCCCTGAATGATTTTCGGCACGTTGGCGGCGAAGTACACACCATCTACCAACAGGAAACCCAACAGCATCGGGACCACAAGCACCGGTGGCCATTTCCACAGCAGCAGGATCACCGCGGACACCAGAATGCTGGTCATCAGCATGGTCCCGGTCACCGCCACACCATAGGCCGAGGCCAGGGCTCCGGAGGATTCGAAACCCAACACCAACAGCACCACACCGACCATCAGCGCCCAGTTCACCGCGGCGATGTAGATCTGGCCCTGTTCAGCGCTGGAGGTGTGCCGGATGTGCATGCGCGGAATGTAACCGAGCTGGATCGCCTGACGGGTCAGGGAGAACGCACCGGAAATCACCGCTTGCGAGGCAATCACCGTGGCCAGGGTCGACAGGCCGACCAGCGGGATCAATGCCCAGCTCGGTGCCAGCAGGTAGAACGGGTTACGGGCAGCTTCCGGGTCGCCCAGCAGCAAGGCGCCCTGGCCAAAATAATTGAGCACCAGCGCCGGCAGTACAAGGATGAACCAGGCACGTGCAATCGGCTTGCGACCGAAGTGGCCCATGTCCGCGTACAGCGCTTCGGCACCGGTCAATGCCAGCACCACGGCGCCGAGAATCGTCACGCCCATGCCCGGATGGACCATGAAGAAACGTACGCCCCACACCGGGTTCATCGCTTCGAGGACTTCCGGATGCTGGCTGATGCCATAGACGCCCAGTGCGCCCAGCACGAGGAACCAGGTGACCATGATCGGCCCGAACAGAATGCCGATCCGCGCGGTACCGTGACTCTGAATCAGAAACAGCGCGACCAGCACCACCAGCGACAGAGGCACGACCCAATGATCGATGCCCTCGAATGCCAGGCCCAGGCCTTCAATCGCCGACAGCACGGAGATCGCCGGGGTGATCATGCTGTCGCCATAGAACAGCGCCGCACCAATCAGCCCGCAGACCACCAGCAACGTGCGCAATCTGGCATGCCCTGCCGCCGCCCGCCTGGCCAGCGCGGTCAAGGCCATGATCCCGCCTTCGCCCTGGTTGTCGGCGCGCAGTACAAACATCATGTACTTGATCGACACGACCCAGATCAGCGACCAGAAAATGAGTGCCAGAATCCCCAGCACCCCGTCATGGTTGACCGGCACGCCATAGCCTCCGGAAAACACTTCTTTAAGGGTGTACAACGGACTGGTGCCGATATCGCCATAAACCACCCCGACTGCCGCGACCAGCATACCGATCGGCTTCACCGCCGTATGCTCGGCGCCCGCAGCCTGACTACTTGCCTGACCCATCCACCACTCCTACTACCCAGACTCGGGCTTCTTTGAAAGAAGCACTATGCTTTGTCGTGCAGCATGCGCTGTTTTACTTCACGTTACAGACGTTTTGTTGACTGTAAAAAAACAGTAAAGCGTAACGGCGCGAAGCATAGCGCAGCACTCGTCGTATTTCCCTGCATAAAGCTGGTCAAGTGCGCTTACCATCGCTAGAATTGCGCACTTTTTGATCAGAGGCGCCAAATGAGCGCCCGTTCGTCGTCTTGCCGCACTCGGCACGAGGCGTCACAAAATACCGAGGTTAGACATGTCCACCACTCCTGCGTCGGCCAATCCAAAGGTTGGCTTCGTATCCCTGGGCTGCCCCAAAGCACTGGTCGACTCCGAGCGCATCCTTACCCAGCTGCGCATGGAAGGCTATGACGTCGTGTCCACCTACCAGGACGCCGACGTCGTGGTGGTCAACACCTGCGGCTTCATCGATTCGGCCAAGGCCGAGTCCCTGGAAGTGATCGGCGAAGCCATCAAGGAAAACGGCAAGGTCATCGTGACCGGCTGCATGGGCGTCGAAGAAGGCAACATCCGCGACGTGCACCCGAGCGTGCTGGCCGTGACCGGTCCGCAGCAGTACGAGCAAGTGGTCAATGCCGTGCACGAAGTCGTGCCACCCCGCCAGGACCACAACCCGCTGATCGACCTGGTGCCGCCACAAGGCATCAAGCTGACCCCGCGCCACTACGCCTACCTGAAAATTTCCGAAGGCTGCAACCACAGCTGCAGCTTCTGCATCATCCCGTCGATGCGCGGCAAACTGGTCAGCCGTCCGGTGGGCGACGTGCTCGACGAGGCCCAGCGCCTGGTCAAGTCCGGCGTCAAAGAGCTGTTGGTGATCTCCCAGGACACCAGCGCCTATGGCGTCGACGTGAAATACCGCACCGGTTTCTGGAACGGCGCGCCGGTGAAAACCCGCATGACCGAACTCTGCGAAGCCCTGAGCACCCTTGGCGTCTGGGTTCGCCTGCACTACGTTTACCCGTATCCGCACGTTGACGAGCTGATCCCGCTGATGGCTGCCGGCAAGATCCTGCCGTACCTGGACATCCCGTTCCAGCACGCCAGCCCGAAAGTGCTGAAGTCGATGAAACGCCCGGCCTTCGAAGACAAGACCCTGGCGCGGATCAAGAACTGGCGCGAAATCTGCCCGGACCTGATCATCCGTTCGACCTTCATCGTCGGCTTCCCTGGCGAAACCGAAGAAGACTTCCAGTACCTGCTGAACTGGCTGACCGAAGCACAACTCGACCGCGTCGGCTGCTTCCAGTACTCGCCGGTAGAAGGTGCACCGGCCAATGACCTGGACCTGGAAGTCGTCCCGGACGACGTCAAGCAGGATCGTTGGGAGCGCTTCATGGCGCACCAGCAGGCCATCAGTTCGGCGCGCCTGCAAATGCGCATCGGCCGCGAGATCGAAGTGCTGGTCGATGAAGTTGACGAGCAAGGCGCGGTAGGCCGCTGCTTCTTCGACGCCCCGGAAATCGACGGCAACGTATTCATCGACAACGGCAGCAACCTCAAGCCGGGCGACAAGGTCTGGTGCAAAGTGACCGACGCCGACGAATACGACCTGTGGGCTGAACAGATCTAAACGCAAAAAATACGCAAAGCCCCGCTCTCTTGACGAGATGCGGGGCTTTTTTACGGCTATCGTTTGAGATTGAACGGATTCACACCAATCACGCATCAGGGGGGCAGACAGGCATGCGTCAGCATTCGGTCATCCAAACGCCGAAGTTCAGCGACTACGAAGAATTGACCCGGGTCTGGGAGGCCTCGGTACGCGCCACTCACGACTTTCTGCCCGACAGTTACATCGAACTGCTGAAAAACCTGGTGTTGACTCGCTACCTCGACGCGGTGATGTTGATCTGCACCAAGGATTCGAGCCAACGTATCACCGGGTTTGCCGGCGTCGCGGCCGGCAAGATCGAAATGCTCTTCATCGACCCTGACCATCGCGGCCAAGGCCTGGGCAAAAAATTGTTGCGCTATGCCCTGGAACACCTGAACGCCGACGAACTGGACGTCAACGAACAGAACCCGCAAGCCCTCGGCTTCTACTTCAAGCAGGGTTTCGAGGTCATCGGCCGCTCTGAAGTCGATGGCATGGGGCAGCCGTATCCGTTGCTGCACATGCGTTTGCGCCAAAACCAAAAGCTTTCACAACAGGGCTGACACAACACGTACAACTGTAGGAGCTGGCTTGCCAGCGAAGGATGAGAGAGCGCCGCGTTCTTTCAGGATAAACACGGTGCTCTTGAATCCATCGCTGGCAAGCCAGCTCCTACAAAAAGCACTGCGCGTAAATGGAATCGGGATTAACCGGCACCAGGCAGGTACAATGCCCACCCCCTTTTTGTTACGGCCCTGACATGACTGACCCGATTCGTCTCTCCAAACGCCTCATCGAACTCGTCGGCTGTTCCCGTCGGGAGGCTGAGCTGTTCATCGAGGGCGGCTGGGTCACCGTCGACGGTGAGGTCATCGACGAGCCGCAATTCAAGGTCGGCACCCAGAAAGTCGAACTTGATCCTGAAGCCAAGGCCACTGCGCCGGAACCGGTGACCCTGCTGCTCAATGTGCCTGCCGGCATGGACGCAGACACCGCCATGGCCACCCTCGGCGCCGAGACCCTGAGCGAAGAACACCGCTACGGCAAGCGCCCGTTGCGCGGGCACTTCCTGCGACTGACCGCCAGCACCGACCTGCAGGCCAACGCCAGCGGTCTGCTGGTGTTCACCCAGGACTGGAAAATCCTGCGCAAACTCACCGCCGACTCCAGCAAGATCGAGCAAGAGTATGTGGTCGAGGTTGAAGGCGAAATGGTGGCTCACGGCCTCAACCGCCTGAATCACGGCCTGACCCACAAGGGCAAGGAGTTGCCGGCAGTCAAGGCCAGCTGGCAGAACGAAAACCGGCTGCGCTTCGCCATGAAGAACCCGCAACCGGGCATCATCGCCCAGCTGTGCCAGGCCGTCGGCCTGAAGGTCGTCGCCATCCGCCGCATCCGCATCGGCGGCGTGTCCATCGGCAAAGTGCCCGTGGGGCAATGGCGCTACTTGTCCGGCAAAGAGAAGTTCTAAGGCTTGCGCCGCCGCCACATCTTTCGGCGCTGCTGCTTTCGGCGGCGCCCATAGCTGAATTATCAGGACTGCACACATGATTCATAACGACGTACTGCGCAGCGTGCGCTACATGCTCGACATCAGCGACAAGAAAGTCATCGAGATCATCAAGCTCGGCGGCCTGGACGTGGCCCTGCCTGACCTGGTGACCTACCTCGACAAGAAAGAGGAAGACGAGGAAGGTTTCGTACGCTGCCCGGACGAAGTCATGGCACATTTCCTCGACGGCCTGGTGATCTTCAAGCGTGGCAAGGACGAAAGCCGTCCGCCGCAGCCGATCGAAGTGCCCGTGACCAACAACATCATCCTGAAAAAGCTGCGGGTGGCGTTCGAGCTCAAAGAAGACGACATGCACGCGATCCTCAAGGCCGCCGAGTTCCCGGTGTCCAAGCCTGAGCTGAGCGCGCTGTTCCGCAAGTTCGGCCACACCAACTATCGCCCGTGCGGCGACCAGTTGCTGCGTAACTTCCTCAAGGGCCTGACCCTGCGCGTTCGCCCGCAATAAGCTCAAGACACATCTGTTTTCTGTAGGAGCTGGCTTGCCAGCGATGGTCGCAAACGATAACGCGTGCTGACTGGATGAACGCGGCGCTCTCTCATCCTTCGCTGGCAAGCCAGCTCCTACAAGGCGGAATGCCACCCTATTCCGCGCAAAAATAGTGGCTCCGCTTCTGGCGGCTGACAACTAGGGTGTTAAGACCTCAGTTTTCAGGATTCGCCATGCACCCCTACTTTTCCCTGCAAGGCCGCACCGCCCTGGTGACCGGCGGCACCCGTGGTATCGGCAAGATGATCGCCAAGGCCTACGTCGAGGCGGGCGCCACCGTGTACGTCTGTGCCCGTGACGCCGAAGCCTGCCAGCAAACCGCCGACGAACTCGGTGCGCTTGGACGCTGCCATGCCATGGCTGCCAACCTCGCCACCGAAGAGGGCGTCCTGCAACTGGCCACACGCCTGGGCGAGCAGATCAGCCATCTGGACATTCTGGTGAACAATGCCGGCACCACCTGGGGCGCATCGCTGGAGAGCTACCCGATCAAGGGTTGGGAAAAAGTCATGCAGCTCAACGTGACGTCGGTATTCAACTGCATCCAGCAATTCCTGCCCCTGCTGCGCAAGGCCGGCTCGGCGCAGAATCCCGCGCGGATCATCAACATTGGCTCAGTGGCTGGGATTTCATCCTTCGGCGAACAGGCATATGCCTACGGGCCGAGCAAGGCTGCGTTGCATCAACTGTCGAGGATTCTGGCGCGCGAACTGGTGAGCCAGCACATCAACGTCAATGTGATCGCCCCGGGGCGCTTTCCGAGCAAGATGACCCAGCACATCGGCAATGATGAACAGGCGCTGGCGCAGGATACTGCACTGATCCCGATGAAGCGGTGGGGCCGCGAGGAAGAGATGGCCGCGCTGGCGATCAGCCTGGCGAGTACTGCCGGGGCTTATATGACCGGGAATATCATTCCGCTGGATGGCGGGTTCAGCCTGTAGATCGGCGGTGTGGCTTTCGCGAGCAAGCCCGCTCCCACATTGGTCCTGAGTTGTTCACAAAAATGTGGCAGCGGGCTTGCTCGCGAAAGGGCCGGCACAGCCACCACTGAACACAGGTCGATCGGGTTATCATGCCCACCCTCTTCCCGCTTCGACCTCAAACCATGACCTACAGCGTTTCCCCCATCGGCTTCGTGCGCTCCTGCTTCAAGGAGAAGTTCGCCATTCCGCGCCAGCCGCAGCTGGCCCCGGCCGCCCGTGGGGTGCTGGAACTGGTGGCACCGTTCGATCAAGGGGACGCGGTACAGGGCCTGGAGCAGGTCAGCCACGTGTGGCTGCTGTTCCTGTTCCACCAGGCCCTGGAGGAAAAGCCACGCTTGAAGGTCCGCCCTCCTCGCCTCGGTGGCAATAAATCCATGGGCGTGTTTGCCACCCGCGCCACCCATCGCCCCAATGGCATCGGACAGTCAGTGGTGAAACTGGACAAGGTCGAAGCCAACCGTTTGTGGATATCGGGCATCGATCTGCTGGATGGCACGCCGATTCTCGATATCAAACCCTACGTGCCCTACGCCGACATCATCGCTACAGCCACCAACAGCATCGCCAGCGCCGCGCCGCAGCTGATTCCCGTGCAGTGGACGGACAGCGCCCTGGAACAGGCTCACGGGCACGCTCAGCGCCTTGAAGAACCCTTGGTGGAATTGATCGAGCAATGTTTGGCGCAGGATCCACGCCCGGCTTATCAAACACCTGCACCCGAGCGGGAATACGGTGCGCAGTTCTGGGATCTGGATGTGCGTTGGCACTACCCGAAAACAAACGTGATCCGGGTCCTGGAAGTTATCCCGGTTAAATAAACCCGGAAACGAAAAAGCCCGCATGACCTTCTCAGGCCATGCGGGCTTTTCTTTGCAATACACATCTACTGTAGGAGCTGGCTTGCCAGCGATGGACTCGAACTCACCGCGTTACACCAGGAAACACGCGTTATCGTTAACGACCATCGCTAGCAAGCTAGCTCCTACAAGGTGACCTGCGGTCACTTCTCGACGAAGGCACGCTCGATCAGGTAATCACCCGGCTCGCGCATCCGCGGCGAAACCTTCAGGCCGAAGCTGTTCAGCACTTCGCTGGTCTCGTCGAGCATGCTCGGGCTGCCGCACAACATGGCGCGGTCGTCCTGCGGGTTGATCGGTGGCAGACCGATGTCGCTGAACAGCTTGCCGCTGCGCATCAGGTCGGTCAGGCGACCTTCGTTCTCGAACGGCTCGCGGGTCACGGTCGGGTAGTAGATCAACTTGTCACGCAGCGCTTCGCCGAAGAATTCGTTCTGCGGCAGGTGCTCGGTAATGAATTCGCGGTAAGCGACTTCGTTGACGTAACGCACGCCGTGGCACAGGATCACTTTTTCGAAACGCTCGTAGGTTTCCGGATCCTGGATGACGCTCATGAACGGCGCCAGACCGGTACCGGTGCTGAGCAGGTACAAATGTTTGCCAGGCTTCAAGTCATCCAGCACCAGCGTGCCGGTAGGCTTCTTGCTGATGATGATCTCGTCGCCTTCCTTCAGATGCTGCAACTGCGAAGTCAGCGGACCATCAGGCACCTTGATGCTGAAGAACTCGAGATGCTCTTCCCAGTTCGGGCTGGCAATCGAGTAAGCGCGCATAAGCGGGCGGCCGTTGGGCTGTTGCAGGCCGATCATCACGAACTGACCGTTCTCGAAGCGCAGACCCGGATCACGGGTGCACTTGAAGCTGAACAGAGTGTCGTTCCAGTGGTGAACACTGAGGACACGCTCGTGGTTCATGTTGCTCATGTACGTGGGACTCCTGGAGATTGGTCTGCGCATGCGCTGCTAAAGATGCGGTGCGCAATTGCATCGCATTCTAATAGCAGTAACAATATCTGTTAAATGGATTATTAAGATAAGGGTTATCGGTTATATCGATATGCGATTTACTCTCCGTCAACTTCAAGTATTCGTCGCCGTCGCCCAGCAGGAAAGCGTATCCCGTGCTGCGGGCCTGCTCAACCTCTCGCAATCGGCGGCGAGCACCTCGATCACCGAACTGGAGCGCCAGTGCAGCTGCCAGCTGTTCGACCGCGCCGGCAAGCGCCTGAGCCTCAATGCGCTCGGCAAACAGCTGCTGCCCCAGGCGGTGGCCTTGCTGGACCAGGCCAAGGAAATCGAAGACCTGCTCAACGGCAAGTCCGGCTTCGGCTCGCTGGCCGTGGGCGCGACCCTGACCATCGGCAATTACCTGGCCACCCTGCTGATCGGCAGCTTCATGCAGCGCCATCCGGAAAGCCAGGTGAAGCTGCACGTGCAGAACACTGCCAACATAGTGCAACAAGTGGCCCACTACGAAATTGATCTGGGTCTGATCGAAGGTGACTGCAGTCACCCGGACATCGAAGTACAAAGCTGGGTCGAGGACGAACTGGTGGTGTTTTGCGCCCCTCAGCATCCGCTGGCCAAGCGCGGCACGGCCACCATGGAGGAGTTGAGTCACGAAGCGTGGATCTTGCGCGAACAAGGCTCCGGCACACGGTTGACCTTCGATCAAGCCATGCGCCATCACCGCACTTCCTTGAATATCCGCCTGGAGCTTGAGCACACCGAAGCGATCAAGCGCGCGGTGGAGTCAGGTCTGGGGATTGGTTGCATTTCCAGGCTGGCTTTGCGCGACGCATTCCGCCGCGGCAGCCTGGTGCCTGTCGAGACGCCGGATCTGGATCTGGCGCGACAGTTTTATTTCATCTGGCATAAACAGAAATATCAGACCTCGGCGATGCGCGAGTTCCTCGACCTGTGCCGCGCTTTCACCGCCGGGGTTCAGCGCAGCGACGAGATCGTGCTGCCAACGATCGCCTAGAGCAGAATCACCGCCCACACCAGGGCAATCATGCTCAATGCCACGAACTGGGCGGCACTGCCCATGTCCTTGGCATTCTTGGACAGCGGATGCCGCTCAAGGGAAATGCGGTCGATGGCTGCTTCCACTGCCGAGTTGAGCAACTCGACGATCAATGCCAACAGGCATACCGCGATCAACAATGCCCGTTCGACCCGGCTGACATTCAGGAAGAACGACAAGGGAATCAGGATGACGTTGAGCAAGACCAGTTGCCGAAAGGCGGCTTCACCGGTGAAGGCTGCGCGCAGGCCGTCCAGCGAATAACCGGAAGCATTGAGGATTCGTTTCAGGCCGGTCTGGCCTTTGAAAGGTGACATAGGGTGGGCAACTGACAAAAAGGAAGTGGGAAAGCTAGTTCAACCAAAGTCAAAAAAGCGTGAAGTTGCCAGCCTTTAATGGCTGGAAATTGACTCAAGTTGTTGCAAGAGCAGCGCGGCCTGGGTCCGGGTCCGTACATTCAGTTTACGGAAAATCGCGGTTACATGCGCCTTGATCGTCGCCTCGGAAACACTCAGCTCGTAGGCGATCTGCTTGTTCAGCAAGCCTTCGCAGACCATGGTCAGCACCCGGAATTGCTGCGGCGTCAGGCTGGCAAGACCTTCGCTGGCCGCTTTCGCCTCATCGGAAACGCTGACCGCTTCGAACGCCTGCGGTGGCCAGAACACGTCGCCATCGAGGACCGCCCGCACGGCTTTCTGGATCACACTCAAGTCGCTGGATTTGGGAATGAAGCCACTGGCGCCGAACTCACGGGACTTGACCATGATGGTTGGCTCCTCCTGAGCCGAGACCATGACCACCGGAATCTGCGGGTACTGACCGCGCAGTAGGACCAGCCCGGAAAAACCGTAGGCTCCCGGCATGTTCAGGTCCAGCAGTACCAGATCCCAGTCGGACTTCTCTGTCAGGCGGACTTCCAGTTCGGCGATGCTCGCCACTTCCACCAGGCGGACATCCGGGCCAAGGCCAAGGGTCAGCGCCTGATGCAAGGCGCTACGAAAAAGTGGGTGGTCATCGGCAATCAGGATTTCGTATGTGGCCATTTTTCAAATGATCCTGTTTTTCGTGGGACGCCCGATGCATTCGGGCCTCGCCAAAGCAACTCAAGGCACAGCCACGGAGCTGCACTTACAAGGCACGCTCAACGCAAAAAACCGCGTTGCAAACTTTGGCCGCACCCCAATCGGCGCCAAGCATGCCCAGCGAAGCCGGGGTGGTCAAGCCGCATGGCCGGTACACTTTATTGCAATATCCGCGACAATCAGTCCAGCAATGGCGTGACCGGCTGGACATAGGGCATCAACTCGGCGTGCGCCGGGGTCGAAACGTTCATGTCCAACTGATGTTTGGCGTCGAGGTAGTGCTGGCTGAACACATCGAAGTAGGCATCCAGCACCGAGGCCGCGGCTACATCGCCTGCAAGGTCGAGGCACAGCGCCGCCACTTCCGCCGTGCACAGATGCTCGCTGCGGGTCGAGCGGCGCAACCGGTAGCGGGAGAGTTTTTCCGGCAGCAGGCTGAGGATCGGCAATCGATCGAAATAGGGGCTCTTGCGAAAGATCTTCCGCGCCTCGGTCCAGGTCGCATCCAGCAGAATGAACAACGGGCGCTTCGTGCCATCGACATCCACGCTGTTTGTCACACGCTCAGGCGCGACGTACTCCCCCGGAAACACCAGGTAAGGCTGCCATTGCGGGTCGGACAACAGCGCCAGCAACTTCGGATCGACCTCCGTACGGGACCAGATGAAGGCATGGTTGTCCGGGACCACGTCGGCGATCAGCCAACCCGTGTTGCTCGGCTTGAACACTTCCTTGTTGGTCATGATCAGGCACACGCCGGAGCGGGTAGCGACCTGCGGACGCCATGCGCACAGGCAGTGACTCTCGATCACCCGGCAATCACGGCAACGCGGTGCGCGCCAGCCGCGGGCCTGAATCGGCTTGATGCCCTCCTCCTCGCGCTGATCGCGCAGGCGGGCTACGGCATTCAAGGCAAAGCGCGCGCGGGTATGACTCATAGCGGGCAACGCCCGCAGAGAAGGGAAATCGACACGAAAAACACTCGACAGGGTAAAAAGTGCCAGCAGTTTACCAGACCGCCCGGTGCAAGCCTGTACCGTCCAGCCTGCCTCCCCTATAATTCGCCGCCACTGAACGCACAGTCACGTGACGGGTCCAACCCCCATCACTGAACCAGGAGAGTTTCATGCTGCGCCTTATCGTTCCTACCGCGGCCATTTTGCTGGCGTCGTCCTTCAACGCCCAGGCTGCGTCCCTGAAAGACACGGAACTGAACAAAATGCTGCAAAACGTCGCCACCCAGAGCAGCGTCGGCACTCCACGAGCGATCAACGAAGACATACTCGATCAAGGCTACACCGTTGAAGGCAAGCAGCTGATCAACCATCTGAGCGTGCAGAGCAGCCACGCCGACAAGATGCGTGCAGACCCCAAAGCGGTGTACTTCCAGTTGGGAGCTTCTGTCTGCAGAAATGAAGGGTTTCGCAAGCTGATGGCCAAGGGCGCGATCATGCGTTACGACTTCACCGAGGTGAAGACCAACCGTCCAGTCGGCTCTGCAAGCTTCCAGGAATCGGATTGCCTGCAACCAGCGAAGAAGAAAAAGTAATCACCGGGAATTGGCGCGCCGCTGTTCATCTTCGGCGCGCAATTCCGCCAGCAGCGCCTGCAAGTAATGCGAACGGCGTTCGCCGCCACGCAAACGCCGGCAGCACTCCTCTTCGAGACTCAAATGATTGGTCTCGGCTGATGACTTCAGCAATCGATACAGTTGCGTATCGATCTCCAGAACGACTCTGGTCATGGTTTCCCGCCTCCCTGCACTTCACTCTTGTTTGAGCGATAAATCCTTGAACCGCTTGTACCGTGCGCCATGCCATTGACGCAAAGCTGTCGTGTGACACCTGTAACTTAGTAAATCAGAGTGCGGCACAGGCGACGTACGTTCGGACGAGCGGTGAAACCACCTTGCATATCGTCAATAAGCGGTTGCCAGGAAAGACTTTGTGGCGCAATGATCAAGACAGCGCAAATCACTGTAAAGGTCTAGATTTCAGATTATCCACGTTCATTTTTCAGGGCTGGAAAGGGGCTGCCCATCGCTTGCCGTATTGTGCGAATGTTTCTTTCATCCAAGGGAAAAACAGAGCCTGTTTGGATGACCCGGTGTTTTTCGGGTCAAGTAGATCGCCCAGGCATGGGCCGGGGCAGACAGCGACACATGAAGTGTCGTGGCACCGACGCACGTTGTCGGGCCGAGGGTTCTGTGCAGAAGGAGAAGTTGAATGCCTTACCAACCGAATGACCTCCTGAGCCGTCATTTCGAAGAAAGCGGCCACGACCTCATCAGCAAGGTCGAAGAACAGCTCAAGCTGATTTCACCCAACAGCCCGAACACCCCGATCTACCGCGACATGATCCTGACCGTGCTACGCATGGCCCAGGAAGACCACAACCGCTGGAATGCCAAAATCACCCTGCAAGCCCTGCGCGAACTGGAACAGGCTTTCCGCGTGCTCGAACAATTCAAGGGGCGGCGCAAGGTAACTGTCTTCGGCTCGGCCCGTACCCCCATGGAACATCCGCTCTACAGCATGGCCCGGGAACTCGGTGCCGCGCTGGCGCGCTCGGAGATGATGGTGATCACTGGCGCCGGTGGCGGCATCATGGCCGCCGCCCATGAGGGCGCCGGACTGGCAAACAGCCTGGGGTTCAACATCACCCTGCCCTTCGAACAGCATGCCAACCCCACCGTCGACGGCACGACCAGCCTGCTGCCCTTCCACTTCTTCTTCACCCGCAAGCTGTTCTTCGTCAAGGAAGCCGATGCCCTGGTGCTGTGCCCGGGTGGCTTCGGTACCCTGGATGAAGCGCTGGAGGTGCTGACACTGATCCAGACCGGCAAAAGCCCATTGGTGCCAGTGGTGCTGCTCGACACGCCGGGCGGAAAATTCTGGCAAGGCGCACTGGACTTCATTCACCAGCAACTGGAGGAAAACCACTACATCCTGCCCACTGACATGAAGCTGGTGAAACTGGTCTACAACGTCGAAGAAGCGGTAGAGCACATCAATCAGTTCTACGGCAACTTCCACTCCAGTCGCTGGCTCAAGCACCAGTTCCTGATTCGCATGAATCACGCACTCAGCGACAGCGCACTCGAACACATACAGGTGGCTTTCGGCGACCTGTGTCTGAACGACCATTTCCATCAGCACGTTTACAGTAGTGAAGAACATGACGAAGCCGAATTCAGCCATCTGGCGCGGCTGGTCTTCAACTTCAACGCCCGCAATCATGGCCGCCTGCGCGAGCTTGTGGACTACATCAACCTGCCGGAAAACTGGACACAATCAAAAGCCCAGATACAGCAGCGCACACGGGAGCCGTCAAAAGTTACGTGAGGCATAAAAAACGGCCCGCTATCGAAATAGCGGGCCGTTTCAGTTCAATCATCCATCCCTCGACCGCTGAACAGGCGGTTGATCATTTCCATGGAGTATCCCCGATACGCCAGGAACCGGCCTTGCCTGGCCCGCTCCCGGACGTCTGCCGGCAATTGCCCGGAGAACTTGCGTCGCCAGGTATCGGCCAGTTGCTCCTGCCAATCGATACCGCTCTCACGCAGGGCGAGTTCAATATCGGTGCGCTGCAGGCCGCGCTGGCTCAATTCTTCGCGAATGCGTAAAGGGCCATAACCGGAACGGGCGCGGTAGGAAACGAAACTTTCGAGATAACGGGTTTCGGACAACAACCCCTCTTCCGTCAACCGGTCGAGTGCTGTTTCGATCATTTCAGGGAGGGCGCCGCGCTGACGCAGTTTACGCGTCAGCTCGACACGACCGTGCTCGCGTCGTGCGAGCAGGTCCATTGCGGTTCGCCGCACCGCGACGAGTGTATCGAGTACGGCGGTCATCGCTTCGATCAGATATCAGCGTCAGCCAGGTCGTCTTCGGTCTCTTTGACCGCAGAAGCTTTGGCGTCCGCAACCGATGCAGGCGACAGCAGCTTGTCACGCAATTGCTTCTCCAGCTTTGCCGCGACTTCCGGGTTATCCGCCAGGAACTTGGCCGAGTTGGCCTTGCCCTGACCGATCTTGGTGCCTTCATAGGCATACCAGGCACCGGACTTCTCGACGAAACCGTGCAGAACACCCAGGTCGATCATCTCACCGTTGAGGTAGATGCCCTTGCCGTAAAGAATCTGGAACTCGGCCTGACGGAACGGCGAAGCCACCTTGTTCTTCACAACCTTGACTCGGGTTTCGCTACCGACGACTTCATCACCCTCTTTCACCGCGCCAGTACGACGGATGTCCAGACGAACCGATGCGTAGAACTTCAGTGCGTTACCACCGGTGGTGGTTTCCGGGCTACCAAACATCACGCCGATTTTCATACGGATCTGGTTGATGAAGATCACCAGGCAGTTGGCGTTCTTGATGTTACCGGTGATTTTACGCAGAGCCTGGGACATGAGACGGGCTTGCAGGCCCACGTGCATGTCACCCATTTCGCCTTCGATTTCAGCCTTTGGCACCAGGGCGGCCACGGAGTCGACGATGATCACGTCAACTGCGTTGGAGCGCACCAGCATGTCGGTGATTTCCAGGGCCTGCTCGCCGGTGTCCGGCTGGGAAACCAGCAGGTCGTCGACGTTGACGCCCAGCTTGCCGGCGTACTCAGGGTCGAGGGCGTGTTCAGCGTCGACGAATGCGCAGGTCGCGCCGGCTTTTTGAGCCTGGGCGATCACGGACAGGGTCAACGTGGTTTTACCGGAAGATTCAGGACCGTAGATTTCAACAATACGGCCTTTTGGCAGGCCGCCGATGCCGAGAGCGATGTCCAGCCCCAGAGAGCCAGTGGAGATGGCCGGGATCGCCTGACGGTCCTGATCGCCCATACGCATTACGGCACCCTTGCCGAATTGACGTTCGATCTGACCCAGGGCCGCAGCCAAGGCTTTCTTCTTGTTGTCGTCCATTAAAGTCCTCACGTAATCAATAAGGCCTGACGGCCAACACCTGTATAAGTAGCCAGTATTATTCCACAGCGTTTGAGGATCGCCTACCCCTGATTTGAGATTTCTGCCGCGGCATACCGCAGCAGCCCCTCTAGCGCGGCCTTCACCGTTTGTCGGCGCACCTCGTCGCGGTCACCGGGGAAGTGTTGCCGCTCGCTGAACACTCGCTCGCCAACGCCCCAGGCCAGCCATACCGTGCCCACAGGCTTGCTCGGCGAACCACCGTCCGGCCCGGCCACGCCACTGACCGCCACGGAAAAAAATGCGCGACTTTTCTCCTGCGCGCCCCTGGCCATCGCTTCGACCACCTCGCGACTGACCGCCCCCACCGTGGTGAACAACTCCACCGGGACACCCAGTTGCAGGTTCTTCTGCAGATTGGAGTAAGTGACATAACCGGCCTCGAACCACGCCGAGCTACCCGGAATACGGGTGATCGCCTCGGCGATCCCGCCTCCGGTACAGGACTCGGCCGTGGAAACATGGGCATTGAGAATCTGCAATTGCCTGCCAAGGTCAGCGGCGAGCTGGGTGATTACTTTCACGGTCATCTCCTGATGGGGCGGGATGGGTTAACCGTACACGAGCAGACCGCACTTGCAAGCTACAGGACCGATCAAAATGTAAAGAAGCAGAGGCTCTGGAAAAGGCCTGTCGGGGGAATCAATCTTCCACGTCACCGGGCGCAACAGGAGCGATACCGATGCGCTTGGCTGCCCAACGCTCATATAGCCCTAAAACTACGTCTGTCCCGGCCATCGCCGTTAAGCAGCCCCCCGCACAAGCAGCCCAAATGGAAACATTGGCGGCGTGCAGCAGCATGATGACCGAGGCGCCGCAAATCATGCTGGAGCCAGACCGCAGGATCAGGCGCCACACAAGGGGCCAGCCACGAACGCCGTCTTTATCGGCACGCCACATTTCACCGGTAACGCCACCGAGTATTGGCAGGATGATGAGCAGCCACAGAGGCATGTCCAGCAACGCATATTGCTCAGCGGTCATTTCATGCCTCCTTGAGTGAATGGTCACTCCGTGTTTTTTATAGATAGGCAATCAGATTATGCATCAACGCATAGTCAGTCAATGCATTTACGCATTGAAAAACAATCCAATGATTTGAGCACGCAAAAAAAAACCCGCTCGGGAAGCGGGTTTTATCTGAACGTACGGGCATTAACGGGCGTACATGCCCCACCAGAAGACATGTCCGAGGATAACAATCGGCTCCCCCTGAATTTCCTGAAAGGTGTAGTCTTCGTCCGGATGTTCATCGCGGTTGAAGCTGCGCAGGCGAATCCCGGTCGGCAGGCGATACAGCTGCTTCACCCGCAATTGGCCGTTGTGATTGATTGCATAAAGGTCGCCGTCAACGATATCGCCAATGCCGCACTTGCCGGCATTGACCCCGACCGTGGCACCGTCGCGCAGTACCGGCAACATGCTGTTGCCCCGCACCGTCACGCATTTGGCCTGGTCGAACTGCACGCCGTTATGACGCAGGCTTCGTTTGCCGAAGCGCAGGCTAGAGCGCTCGCTTTCCTCGATGACGAATCTTCCCGATCCTGCAGCCAATTCAACCTCGCGAAGAAAGGGGACCGACACCTCGTCGTCATCGACAGGGGTATCATCGTCCCACAGACTTATATCCTTGAGCTCCGAATGCACAGGAGAGCGCCCGGCATTAGCGGCAGGCACGACGTCCGCGCGGCCACGCAACTGGTCAGTGCTCACCGAGAAATACCCGGCGATCTTCGAAATATGCTTATCCGAAGGATCGACGATTTTCCCGCCGAGAATGCGCGAGAGTGTGGATTGAGGCACGCCGGTACGACGGTGAAGCTCCGTAGGGGAGATCCCGTGCTGATCGAGCAATGCTCTTAATACGGTAGATACGTTGCGTTTTTGCATAATGCGCATAGTGCTTGTTCTTTTCGAAGAAGACAAATGCCGATTTGCATAATCGATGCATAACATGTTTTTTGCATCGTAAAAGATGTCACCGGGCCGTGGCGCCTGCGTCGGGTAGACCGCCCATGGTAACCTTGCGCCCATCGCGGAAAAGCCCGGCCTTTGCCCCGCTTTTGCCCCACCTCTTTCAACGAGCTTCCTGACAATCCGATGAATAAAGCCGTCTCCGACCTGTCCTCCCACACCCCGATGATGCAGCAGTACTGGCGCCTGAAAAACCAGCACCCGGACCAGCTGATGTTTTACCGCATGGGCGACTTCTACGAGATCTTCTATGAAGACGCGAAGAAGGCCGCCAAGTTGCTGGACATCACCCTGACCGCCCGCGGGCAGTCGGCCGGGCAGGCGATTCCGATGTGCGGGATTCCTTACCATGCCGCCGAAGGTTACCTGGCAAAACTGGTGAAACTCGGCGAATCGGTGGTGATCTGCGAGCAGGTCGGCGACCCGGCCACCAGCAAAGGGCCAGTGGAGCGCCAGGTCGTGCGCATCATCACGCCGGGGACGGTGAGTGACGAGGCGCTGCTCGACGAGCGTCGGGACAACCTGATCGCCGCCGTTCTGGGTGATGAGCGCCTGTTCGGCCTGGCGGTGCTGGACATCACCAGTGGCAACTTCAGCGTGCTGGAAATCAAGGGTTGGGAAAACCTGCTGGCAGAACTGGAGCGGGTCAACCCGGTGGAACTGCTGATCCCGGATGACTGGCCCAAGGACTTGCCGGCAGAAAAACGCCGCGGTGTGCGTCGCCGCGCGCCGTGGGATTTCGAGCGCGATTCGGCGCTGAAAAGCCTGTGCCAGCAATTCTCGACCCAGGATCTCAAGGGCTTTGGCTGCGAAAACCTGACCCTGGCGATCGGCGCCGCCGGCTGCCTGCTGGCCTACGCCAAGGAAACCCAGCGCACCGCCCTGCCCCATTTACGCAGCCTGCGCCATGAGCGCCTGGACGACACCGTGGTGCTCGATGGCGCCAGCCGTCGCAACCTGGAACTCGACACCAACCTGGCCGGGGGCCGCGACAATACTCTGCAATCGGTGGTGGA
Source organism: Pseudomonas sp. WT-JTC (assembly GCF_056711565.1). NCBI lineage: Bacteria > Pseudomonadati > Pseudomonadota > Gammaproteobacteria > Pseudomonadales > Pseudomonadaceae > Pseudomonas > Pseudomonas sp. WT-JTC. The sequence continues at coordinate 1,300,086 of NZ_CM160042.1, read as the reverse complement.
CCGTTGCCAGACCGCCATGGGCAGCCGTCTGCTGACCCGCTGGCTGAATCGCCCGTTACGCGATTTGACAGTGCTGCTGGCGCGCCAGACCTCGATCACTTGCCTGCTCGACGGTTACCGCTTCGAAAGACTGCAACCGCAGCTCAAGGAAATCGGTGACATCGAGCGGATTCTTGCGCGGATCGGCCTGCGCAATGCCCGCCCGCGGGACCTCGCCCGCTTGCGTGACGCCCTCGGCGCACTGCCCGAACTGCAAGTGGCAATGACGGAGCTCGAAGCGCCGCACCTCCAGCAACTCGCCACCATCACCAGCACCTACCCGGAACTGGCGGCCCTGCTGGAAAAAGCCATCATCGACAACCCGCCTGCAGTCATTCGTGACGGCGGCGTGCTGAAAACCGGCTACGACAGCGAACTCGACGAATTGCAGTCGCTCAGCGAAAACGCCGGACAGTTCCTGATCGACCTCGAGGCCCGGGAAAAAGCCCGCACCGGCCTGTCGCACCTGAAGGTCGGTTACAACCGCATCCACGGCTACTTCATCGAACTGCCAAGCAAGCAGGCGGAATCGGCACCTGCCGACTATATCCGTCGCCAGACGCTCAAAGGCGCCGAGCGTTTCATTACCCCGGAACTCAAGGCGTTCGAAGACAAGGCATTGTCAGCCAAAAGCCGCGCCCTGGCCCGCGAGAAGATGCTTTACGAAGCGCTGCTCGAAGACCTGATCGCCCAGTTGCCACCGTTGCAGGACACCGCTGGCGCCCTGGCTGAACTGGACGTCTTGAGCAACCTGGCCGAGCGTGCACTGAACCTTGACCTGAACTGCCCGCGCTTCGTCAGCGAACCGTGCATGCGCATCAGCCAGGGTCGTCACCCGGTGGTCGAGCAAGTGCTGACCACGCCGTTCGTGGCCAACGACCTGAGCCTGGACGACAACACACGCATGCTGGTGATCACCGGCCCGAACATGGGCGGTAAATCCACCTACATGCGCCAGACCGCGTTGATTGTGCTCCTGGCGCACATCGGCAGCTTCGTGCCAGCGGCCAGTTGCGAATTGTCCCTGGTCGACCGCATCTTCACCCGGATCGGCTCCAGCGATGACCTGGCCGGCGGGCGTTCGACCTTCATGGTGGAGATGAGCGAAACCGCGAACATTCTGCACAACGCCACTGAACGCAGCCTGGTACTGATGGACGAAGTCGGGCGCGGCACCAGCACCTTCGACGGCCTGTCCCTGGCATGGGCGGCGGCCGAACGCCTGGCGCACCTGCGTGCCTACACGCTGTTCGCCACCCACTACTTTGAACTGACCGTCCTGCCGGAAGCCCAGCCGCTGGTGGCCAACGTGCATCTCAATGCCACCGAGCACAATGAACGCATCGTGTTCCTGCACCATGTGCTGCCCGGGCCGGCCAGTCAGAGTTATGGCCTGGCCGTTGCGCAACTGGCGGGTGTGCCGAGTGAGGTCATCACCCGTGCTCGCGAGCATTTGAGCCGCCTGGAAGACACCGCCCTGCCCCATGAAGTGCCTGCACCAACCAAAGGCAAACCGGCTGCGCCGCTGCAGAGCGATCTGTTTGCCAGCCTGCCGCACCCGGTGCTGGAAGAACTGGCCAAGCTCGATCTGGACGACATGACACCACGTCGTGCACTCGAAATGCTCTATACACTAAAGACACGGATCTAACGCAGCGGCTTGCAAGCTGTTAGAATCTCGCGCGGTTTGGGATGCTGCTGGCTAATAGCCTGGCCAGCAGACTATCGCTCCCGAACCTGGCGACCCCTACGAGAAGGGGCGCAGCAAGCCGCGCCTGAGGAGAAAATTAGAAATGACCTTCGTCGTCACCGACAACTGCATCAAGTGCAAGTACACCGACTGCGTAGAAGTCTGTCCGGTGGACTGCTTTTACGAAGGCCCGAATTTCCTGGTGATCCACCCGGATGAGTGCATCGATTGCGCGCTGTGCGAACCTGAATGCCCTGCCGTGGCTATCTTCTCCGAAGATGAAGTTCCGGCCGGCATGGAAAACTTCATCGAGCTGAACGCTGAATTGGCTGATATCTGGCCGAACATTACCGAACGCAAAGATCCGCTGCCCGATTCCGCAGAATGGGATGGCAAGCCAGGCAAGATTGAACAACTGGAACGCTGATTACCCCCGCGCTCCCGAAAAAGGCCCCACAAGGGCCTTTTTGCTTTTTCTGCAGACAAAAAAAGGGGCGGTTTGACCCGCCCGCATTTTTTCCTCATCCCCTGTGTTCCTTTTCATCATCCTGATGAATCGCTTCCTGCGATGTCCTTCTCCCCCCATCCTTGAAGGGCGTGTCAGTCCGTCGACACAGCCTGAATATTAGAGCTTCCTCCTCCGGGATCAATCGCCCCCTGGTGCGAAACCTGGCTGCCACACATCACCAACAACAAAAAATAACCATAAAAATCATAAAGATAGATGTTAGAAGCGCTCAGCATAGACGAATGCCAGGGTGTAAAAATAACGAACACTTACGCAAGAGTACGCCAAGGCTTACAGCACGAAAGCACAATCCCGAGCGGATTCCGTCCCCGGTCCAGGCAAAAAAAAACCCCGAGTCGGCCGGGGTTTTTTATGCCATCGCAGTGAGTGCCTTACTGGAACAGCGATTCACTCGACAGACCATTTTTTTCCAGGATCTCGCGCAGCCGCTTCAAGCCTTCCACCTGAATCTGCCTGACCCGCTCCCGGGTCAGGCCAATTTCCAGGCCTACGTCTTCAAGGGTGCTGCTTTCATGACCGCGCAGACCGAAGCGGCGTACAACCACCTCGCGTTGCTTGTCGGTCAGTTCCGAGAGCCATTGATCGATGCTCTGGGACAGGTCGTCGTCCTGCAACAGCTCGCATGGATCGGTCGGACGGTCGTCAGTCAGGGTGTCCAGCAGGGTTTTATCCGAATCCGGACCCAGCGAGACGTCGACCGAAGAAACCCGTTCGTTAAGGCCGAGCATGCGCTTGACCTCTCCAACCGGTTTTTCCAGCAGGTTGGCGATTTCTTCGGGAGAGGGTTCATGGTCGAGTTTTTGCGTCAGCTCCCGCGCGGCCCGCAGGTACACATTCAGCTCCTTGACCACATGGATCGGCAACCGGATGGTCCGGGTCTGATTCATGATTGCGCGTTCGATGGTCTGGCGAATCCACCAGGTCGCGTAGGTCGAGAAGCGGAAGCCGCGTTCCGGATCGAACTTCTCCACCGCCCGGATCAAGCCGAGGTTGCCCTCTTCGATCAGGTCCAGCAGCGACAGCCCACGATTGACATAGCGTCGGGCGATTTTCACCACCAGCCGCAAGTTACTTTCAATCATGCGCTTGCGCCCGGCCGGATCGCCACTTTGCGACAGGCGCGCAAAATGAACTTCTTCTTCGGGTGACAGCAGGGGAGAGAAACCAATTTCATTGAGATACAGCTGCGTGGCATCAAGTGCCCGCGTGTAGTCAATGTACTTGTGTTGTTTCAACGATGCGGAGTGTTTGGATTTGGCACGAACGGAAGGTGGAGCCGCCCCTTCATCATTCGACATCGAATCCGTATCGATGCCGCTCTCCATCAGGAGAACCTCATCGTCGATGTCAAACTCCGGCACTTCTTTACTGAGAGCCATTGTTATAGTCCTTTGGTGAGTTCGACCTCAAGCTCAAGCGGCGCCTTTATCCCTGGCAACGCTGGAGCCTGTCCCCTCTACGCGACGGAACAGGCTGGTAAGCGATCAACGACGTGGCAGGAACTGCAGCGGATCTACAGGTTTACCTTGGCGGCGAATCTCAAAATGCAGTTTCACCCGGTCTGTACCCGTTGACCCCATTTCGGCAATTGTCTGCCCAACCTTGACCTGCTGCCCCTCCCGAACCAAAAGCCTGCGGTTATGTCCGTAGGCACTGACGTAGGTTTCACTGTGTTTGATGATTACTAATTCGCCGTAGCCCCTTAAGCCACTCCCGGCATAAACCACCGTCCCATCAGACGCAGCTAAAACAGGCTGTCCCAAATCTCCGGCGATATCAATTCCTTTATTCAAACTACCGTTTGAAGAGAATTTCCCAATCAGAATGCCATTAGATGGCCATCCCCAGCCGGTCGGGGCTGGCCCGGGAGGGGGCAGTGGAGCAGGTGCAGGCTTGTTCGCGACGGACGGCACAACTGTCGTTGTGCTGGTGGTCGAACCGTTTACCGGACGACGGATGACCGTGGTTTTACTCGACGACGAAGGTGTTGAACTGGACGAACTGACCACCGCCGTCGACGTTGAATCGCTTCGACCATCAAAGCGAATCGTCTGACCCGGATGGATGGTGTAAGGCGCTGCAATGTTGTTGCGTGCCGCAAGAGCCTTGTAGTCCCAGCCGTAACGGAAGGCGATGGAGAACAGGGTGTCCTTGGGCCGAACGACGTATTGTCCGGTGGTCACGGCCGGGCGCTGGGCCGCGGCATTGTTGCGGTCCAGCACACGAACATCGCTGGATTTGTTGCTGGAACAACCGACCAGCAAGGTGCTCAAGACAAGGCCAGTCACCAGGCGCTGAAAGCTCGTTTTACTCATACGCTGCGCAATGACTGTGAGACTCACCCGCCGCTCCCTCTGTGGTGGCTGAAAATGTGAAATACCGGAGTCCGGCATGAACTGTCGCAAGTATAACGGGCCGTGCACGCTTTACCTTTAATGTGGCGAATCGCTGTCGCGCACACGTTTGCTGCCTGACGATGAATCCCGTTCAACCAAACGATGCCGCTGTAAGACAAAGGCAATCGAAGAGAATTCAGCGCGCCAAAACAAATGCTCAGGCCAGTGGCCCATGGAGCAATGGCACGAAGCGCACAGCCCCCAGAACATGCCTGGAAAAACCCTGTTCCTCGCGAATGATCAGCATCAACTGCTGGACTTCACCGGACCCGACCGGGATCACCATTCGCCCTCCCGGTGCCAACTGATCAAGCAGTGCCTGGGGCACATCGGTCGCCACTGCCGTGACGATAATCCCGTTGTATGGCGCCAGTGCCGGCCAGCCTTCCCAGCCATCGCCCCAGCGGAACACCACGTTGCGCAGGTTCAGTTCGACCAGGCGTTCCTTTGCCCGATCCTGCAGAACCTTGATGCGCTCGACCGAGAACACACGCTCGACCAGTTGCGACAGTACCGCCGTCTGATAACCCGACCCGGTACCGATCTCCAGCACCTTGTCGAGGGGACCGGCCTCCAGCAGCAGCTCGCTCATGCGCGCCACCATATAAGGCTGGGAGATGGTCTGGTTATTGCCAATCGGCAGCGCCGTGTCTTCATAGGCACGGTGCGCCAGCGCTTCGTCGACGAACAGGTGACGCGGGGTCCGGCGAATGACCTCCAGCACCCTGGCGTTGGAAATGCCCTCCTCGTACAGGCGCTGGATGAGCCGCTCGCGGGTTCGCTGTGAGGTCATGCCGATGCCGCGACGCAGCATATCGTCTTGTTCGCGCCCCATCAGCGCAGCCCCTCCAGCCAGCCGTCCAGACTTCTGAAGGCATCATTGAACGTGCGATCCAGTTGCAGTGGCGTGATCGAAACATAACCCTGCATCACCGCATGGAAATCGGTACCCGGGCCACCGTCTTCGGCATCCCCGGCCGCCGCGATCCAATAACCGGACTTGCCCCGCGGATCGACCACTTTCATCGGTGCCGCGGCTCGGGCGCGATGGCCCAGGCGGGTCAACTGGATACCGCGGATACGGTCCAGCGGCAAATTGGGAATGTTCACGTTCAGTACCGTGCGCGGTGGCAGATCCAGGTCAGCATGGGCTTCGACCAGTTTGCGCGCGAAATAGGCAGCTGTGGGAAGGTTCTCTATCTGGCGTGAGACCAGTGAAAAGGCAAACGAAGGGTGTTTCAGGAAACGCCCCTCAAGGGCCGCCGCCACCGTACCGGAATACAGGACATCGTCCCCCAGGTTCGCACCCAGATTGATACCGGAAACCACCATGTCCGCTTCGCGCTCCAGCAGGCCGTTGAGGCCCAGGTGCACGCAATCGGTTGGCGTGCCGTTGACGCTGATAAAGCCGTTGGCCAGGGTTTGCGGGTGCAACGGACGGTCGAGCGTCAGCGAACTGCTGGCGCCGCTTTTGTCCTGGTCCGGGGCGATAACCACGCATTCGGTGTAATCCGCCAGCGCAGCATAAAGCGCGGCGAGACCGGGTGCGGTTACCCCATCATCGTTAGAAATCAGAATACGCATGGGCTGTCCGTCTGCCCCACCGGCACCAGATCAACAAGCTCGCGCACCAATACAGTGGCGAAGCATCCGGCCGGCAGGACGAATTCCAGTTGCAGAATGTCAGGCTCGGGATAATGCCACGTCAACCCGCCAATGGGCAGCCGCAGGATGCGACGTTCGTGGCTCATACCGGCGTTGATCAACCAGTCACGCAAATCCGCTTCGCGTGCGGCGATAGCCTGCTCCAATTCATGGACAGCGCCCGTGGCCGGCGAGTCACCTTCACCCCACTGCGGACCGGTCGGGTGCAGATCGAGAATCGCCAGGCGCGGGTCGCTGCACTCGGCTTCGCCTGCCGGGAAAAAGCTGCGGCTGTCGGTGAACGCCAGCAGATCGCCCACCTGGGCACGCTGCCAGCTGCCATCGGCGACACGTGCGGCCAGCACCTGATTGAACAGAAAACTGCGCGCCGTGGAGAGCAGCCGCGAGCGCACGTTGCGCTGCTCCGGCAAGGCCTTGCGCGCGGCCCAGGCGCGGGCATCGACAACGTTGCCGCCGTCATGGCCGAAGCGCTGAGCGCCGAAATAATTGGGGATGCCTTGTTTGGCGATCAGTTGCAGGCGCTCTTCAATCGCCGACTTGTCGCCGGCGAATTGCGTCAGGCGCAACGTGAAGCCGTTGGCCGAGTGCGCACCGCGTTGCAGTTTGCGCTTGTGGCGGGCGGTCTTGAGGATCTTCAGCGTATCGTTTTCCGCGGCCGACAGATCAGGGTCGGCCTTGCCCGGCAATTGCACGCTGAACCACTGGCGGGTCAACGCCTGACGGTCCTTGAGCCCTGCATAGCTGACAGTGCGCAATGGCACGCCAGCCGCCTTGGCAATCCGCCGCGCCGCCTCTTCCGTGTTCAGACCGCGTTTTTCCACCCAGATCCACAGGTGTTCGCCTTCGCCACTCAGGGGGATGTCGAGGACTTCGTCGACCTGGAAATCTTCCGCGATCGCTTTCAGTACCGCTGTGCCAAGGGGTTCACCGTAAGCCCTCGGGCCGAGCAATTGCTGTTCGTTCATGCGCGCAGCAACAAGGCAACGGAGTGCACGGCAATGCCCTCTTCGCGACCGACAAAGCCGAGCTTTTCGGTGGTGGTAGCTTTCACGTTCACTTGATCCAACTCTACTTGAAGATCCGCGGCAATCAGCGCGCGCATCGATTCTATATGCGGGGCCATTTTCGGCGCCTGGGCGACAATGGTGTTATCGACGTTGCCGACTTTCCAGCCTTTGGCATGGACCAGTGCGACGACATGACGCAACAGCGCACGGCTGTCGGCGCCCTTGAACTGCGGGTCGGTATCCGGGAAATGCTTGCCGATGTCTCCCAGCGCCGCGGCGCCGAGCAAGGCATCGCTCAAGGCGTGCAAGAGGACGTCACCGTCAGAGTGAGCGAGCAACCCGAAACTGTGTGCAATGCGCACACCGCCCAGAGTGATGAAATCGCCCTCAGCGAAACGGTGCACATCATAGCCGTGGCCAATACGCATAAAAAAACGCCCCGATTTTTGTCAGGGCGTGATTCTACCTGCTATTGGGCAGCTAGTGTCCTGTCTCACAAGTACGTTCCTCTTTTGACGAGTGGCTGTTGCCATCAGGCAAGGCGTCGCGACGAGTCATAGCTCGCTATGGCGAGGAGCGGCAACGCAGCATGATGGCAACAGACGCCGTCAAAAAGGAACAGTACTTGTGAGACTGGGCACTAAAGCATGCGCGTGATGCCGCAAGTGATCGTCGATGAAACTGGCGATAAAGAAATAGCTGTGGTCGTAGCCCGGTTGCAGGCGCAACGTCAGCGGATGATCGGCCAATTTTGCCGCCTGTTGCAGGGCCTCAGGCTTGAGCTGGGTGGCCAGAAAATCATCACGATCTCCCTGATCGACCAACAGCGGCAGCTTTTCGTCGGCCTCAGCGATCAGTGCACAGGCATCCCACTCGCGCCACTTCGAACGGTCTTCCCCCAGGTAACGGGAAAAGGCCTTCTGCCCCCATGGACAATCCATGGGATTGTTGATCGGCGAGAACGCCGACACCGACAGATAACGCCCCGGATTGCGCAACGCGCAAACCAGCGCACCATGGCCGCCCATGGAGTGGCCGCTGATGCCGCGCTTGTCCGACGCCGGGAAATGGGCTTCAACCAATGCTGGCAATTCCTGCACGACATAGTCATGCATCCGATAGTGGCGCGACCACGGTTCCTGGGTGGCATTCAGATAAAACCCGGCGCCGAGGCCGAAGTCCCAGGCACCGTCCGGATCACCCGGTACATCGGCGCCGCGAGGGCTGGTGTCCGGTGCGACGATGATCAGCCCCAACTCGGCGGCCATGCGCATGGCGCCAGCCTTTTGCATGAAGTTCTCGTCGGTGCAGGTCAGGCCGGACAACCAGTACAACACCGGCAGCTTGCCGCCCTGCTCCGCTTGCGGCGGCAGATACACGGCAAACACCATGTCGCAGCCGAGTACTTCTGAGCGATGGCGATAGCGTTTGTGCCAACCACCGAAGCTTTTCTGGCAGGAGATATTTTCCAAACTCATAGCAAACTCCTCAGTAGCAGCCCAAACCTCAAACGCCAAGCTGATGCGATCTGCTTGCCGCTTGAAGCTTGACGCTTGCAGCTGCTTCTCAGAAATGAATGACGCTACGGATGCTTTTGCCTTCATGCATCAGGTCAAACGCCTTGTTGATATCTTCCAGGCCCATGGTGTGGGTGATGAAGGTATCCAGCGGAATTTCACCGGTCTCGGCCATTTCCACATAGCTCGGCAACTCGGTACGGCCGCGCACGCCGCCGAACGCCGAACCGCGCCAGACGCGGCCGGTGACCAACTGGAACGGACGAGTTGAAATCTCCTGGCCGGCACCGGCCACACCGATGATCACCGACTCGCCCCAACCCTTGTGGCAGCACTCAAGCGCGGCACGCATCAACTGCACGTTGCCGATGCACTCGAAGGAGAAGTCGACGCCGCCATCGGTCATGTCGACGATGACCTCCTGGATCGGACGATCGAAGTCTTTCGGGTTCACGCAATCGGTTGCACCCAGCTGTTTGGCAATTTCGAATTTGGCCGGGTTGATGTCGATGGCAATGATGCGGGCAGCCTTGGCTTTGACCGCGCCGATGACAGCCGACAAACCGATGCCGCCGAGGCCGAAAATGGCCACGGTGTCACCTGGTTTCACCTTGGCGGTGTTGAGCACTGCACCGATACCGGTAGTGACACCGCAACCCAGCAGGCAGACTTTTTCCAGTGGTGCTTCCTTGGCGATCTTGGCGACGGAAATTTCCGGCAGGACGGTGTACTCGGAAAACGTAGACGTCCCCATGTAGTGGAAAATCGTTTCGCCCTTGTAGGAAAACCGCGATGTGCCGTCCGGCATCAAGCCTTTGCCCTGGGTTGCGCGAATCGCCTGGCAGAGGTTGGTTTTGCCCGACAGGCAGAATTTGCACTTTCGGCATTCCGGGGTGTACAGCGGGATCACATGGTCGCCGACGGCAACGGATGTCACGCCCTCGCCGATGGCTTCCACGATCGCCCCGCCTTCATGGCCGAGGATCGACGGGAAGATGCCTTCCGGATCGGCGCCGGACAAGGTGTAGGCATCGGTGTGGCAGACACCGGAGGCCACCACGCGCAGCAATACTTCGCCGGCCTTGGGCATGGCGACATCGACTTCAACGATTTCGAGGGGCTTTTTGGCCTCGAAGGCAACGGCGGCGCGCGACTTGATCATGATGACTCTCCAGTGAAGAAAACGAGACAGGGAGTGTAATACAGCGCCTTACAGTGAATAATCCGGACAAAAGCAAAACATTATTGCTGTACAGGGATAATCATCCATGTCCGAAAACCGCTGGGAAGGAATCGACGAATTTGTCGCCGTGGCCGAATGCAGCCAGTTCACCGCTGCCGCGGAACGCCTCGGGGTTTCTTCCTCTCACATCAGTCGACAAATTGTACGCCTCGAAGAACGCCTGCAAACCCGTTTGCTCTACCGCAGCACCCGCCGGGTCACGCTGACCGAGGCAGGGCAAACCTTCCTGCAACACTGCCAGCGCTTGCAGGATGGACGCGAAGAAGCGTTGCGCGCGGTCGGCGACTTGACCAGCGAGCCCAAAGGCATGCTGCGCATGACGTGCGCCGTGGCTTACGGCGAACGCTTCATCGTGCCACTGGTGACGCGTTTCATGGGGCTGTATCCGCAACTGCGGATTGATATCGAACTGACCAATCGGCAACTCGACCTGGTACATGAGGGCCTCGACCTGGCGATCCGCCTGGGGCGTTTGCAGGATTCACGACTGGTCGCCACCCGCCTCGCGCCACGGCGGATGCATCTCTGTGCATCGCCCTCCTACCTCGAACGCTACGGGCGTCCGCACAGCCTTTCGGAACTGAGCCGCCACAACTGCCTCATCGGCAGCTCGGACCTCTGGCAACTGGAACAGAACGGGCGGGAATTTTCGCAAAGGGTGCAGGGAAACTGGCGCTGCAACAGTGGGCAAGCAGTGCTGGATGCCGCGCTACAGGGCGTAGGGCTGTGTCAGCTGCCGGATTACTACGTGCTGGAGCATCTGAAAAGCGGTGCTTTGATTTCATTGCTGGAGGCGCATCAACCACCGAACACGGCGGTGTGGGCGCTTTATCCACAGCAACGGCATTTGTCGCCGAAGGTGCGCAAGTTGGTGGATTATTTGAAGGAAGGGTTGGCCGTACGGCCGGAGTACCGGTGCTAGTGTTTTGTTGGTGTGTCAGCGAGATGTCAGCTGCCTGGACCATCGCTTTCGTCGGAACGCCGCCCGGAGCAAGCCCGCTCCCACAGGGGATTAAGGTTGTTCACAAGAATTGCGGGCAACGCCGATCAAATGTGGGAGCGGGCTTGCTCGCGAAAGACGCGACGCGGTCCAGAAGCTGCCCCCAAACCTTCTAGCGGCGGTTAGCCCAACGCTGCCTCAACCATTCCAGATCCTCCGGCCGAGTGACCTTGAGGTTGTCAGCTCGACCTTCAATCAGCCGTGGCGCAAGCCCTGCCCACTCCATGGCCGACGCTTCGTCGGTGATCACCGCGTCAGCCACCAGACTGTCCGCCAATGCCCGATGCAACGCCCCAAGGCGGAACATCTGCGGTGTGTAGGCCTGCCAGATCACGCTGCGATCAACGGTTTCGAGCACACGACCGTGCTGGTCGACGCGCTTGAGCGTATCCCGTGCCGGGACCGCCAGCAGTCCGCCGACAGGATCGTCAGCCAGTTCCGCCAGCAGCTTGTCCAGGTCGTCACGACTGAGGTTCGGCCGTGCGGCATCGTGAACCAAAACCCAATCCTCATCATCAGCGCCCTGTGCGTGCAGATGCAGCAACGCATTGAGCACCGACCCTGAACGTTCGGAACCGCCCTCGACCCGGGCAATCCGCGGATCACTGGCACACGCCAGGTTCGGCCAATAAGGATCGTCAACAGCAAGACTGACCACCAAACCTTTCAGGCCTGGATGACCAAGGAAACAGCCGAGGCTGTGTTCGAGAATAGTGCGCCCGCCCAGTTGCAAGTATTGCTTGGGACGGTCCGCGGCCATACGGGCACCGACGCCCGCGGCAGGAATCACGGCCCAGAAGGCCGGTAACGACTTGATCATTGGGCCAACTGGTAAAGGGTTTCACCGTCCTTGACCATGCCCAACTCATGGCGAGCCCGTTCTTCAACGGTCTCCATGCCCTTTTTCAACTCACTGACTTCGGCGTCCATCACCCGGTTGCGCTCCAGCAATGTCTGGTTCTCGGCCTGCTGATCCGCGATCTGCTGAGTCAGGTCGGCCACTTGCGCCAGGCTGCCATTACCCACCCACAGGCGGTATTGCAGGCCAGCCAGCAGCAGGAGCAAGACGAGGAACAACCAATTGGGACTGCGCATCGAATATCAGGTATCCAGTGAAAAAAGACAGCCATACCAAAACATGAAGCTACTGATAGCACGAAGCCTGGAAGAACCAGGCTTGTGCTTATAAGGCATCAGATTAGTGGCAAAAACGTCGCTGTAGCGATTTTTTTCGACACAATCCGCTGACTTTTTACCTTATCAACCGCGGAATTCGCCGCGACCGTTGTACTTGGCTTTGCCGTTCAACTGCTCTTCGATACGCAGCAGTTGGTTGTACTTGGAAACGCGGTCGGAACGGCACAGGGAACCGGTCTTGATCTGGCCAGCCGAGGTGCCCACGGCCAGGTCGGCAATGGTCGAATCTTCGGTTTCGCCGGAGCGGTGCGAGATCACGGCAGTGTAACCGGCAGCCTTGGCCATCTGGATGGCTTCCAGGGTTTCGGTCAGGGTGCCGATCTGGTTGAACTTGATCAGGATCGAGTTGGCGATCTTTTTATCGATGCCTTCTTTCAGGATCTTGGTGTTGGTTACGAACAGGTCGTCGCCTACCAGTTGGGTCTTCTCGCCGATTTTGTCGGTGAGGATTTTCCAGCCAGCCCAGTCGGACTCGTCCAGGCCATCTTCGATGGAGATGATCGGGTAACGCTCGGTCAGGCCTTTGAGGTAGTCAGCGAAACCTTCGGCGGTGAACACCTGGCCTTCGCCGGACAGGTTGTACTTGCCGTCTTCGTAGAATTCGCTGGCCGCGCAGTCCAGGGCCAGGGTCACGTCGGTGCCCAGCTTGTAACCGGCGTTGGCCACGGCTTCGGAGATCACTTTCAAAGCGTCTTCGTTGGAAGCCAGGTTTGGCGCGAAACCACCTTCGTCACCGACGGCAGTGCTCAGGCCACGGGCCTTCAGCACGGCTTTGAGGTGGTGGAAAATCTCGGTGCCCATGCGCAGGCCTTCCGAGAAGGACTTGGCGCCAACCGGCTGAACCATGAATTCCTGGATGTCGACGTTGTTGTCGGCGTGCTCGCCGCCGTTGATGATGTTCATCATCGGAACCGGCATCGAGTAGACACCCGGGGTACCGTTCAGGTTGGCGATGTGAGCGTACAGCGGCAGGTCCTGGTCCTGTGCTGCCGCCTTGGCCGCGGCCAGGGAAACGGCGAGGATCGCGTTGGCGCCCAGGGAACCTTTGTTTTCAGTACCGTCGAGCTTGATCATTGCCAGATCGAGCGCTTTCTGGTCGCTTGGGTCCATGCCTTTCAACAGGTCGCGGATCGGACCGTTGATGTTGGCTACGGCCTTCAGAACGCCCTTGCCCAGGTAACGGCTCTTGTCGCCATCACGCAGCTCGAGCGCTTCACGCGAGCCAGTGGAAGCACCGGACGGCGCGCAGGCACTGCCGATGATGCCGTTGTCGAGAAGCACGTCCGCTTCCACGGTGGGATTGCCACGGGAGTCGAGAACTTCACGACCTTTGATGTCGACGATTTTAGCCATTGTTGTAAACACTCCAAAGTTGACGAAAACGCTTTGTACCGCTCGATTTATAACTTGTGGGTCATATTACTTTTTGTAGGAGCTGGCTTGCCAGCGAAGGCGCCCTTGAAATCGCTGAAAGATTCCAGGCCTTTTCGCTGGCAAGCCAGCTCCTACAGGGAGAATTGAGGATTACGCGGTTTCTACCGTCGGAAAACTCTTCACCAGCTCGTCCAAAGCCTTGAGCTGGGCCAGGAATGGCTCCAGTTTGTCCAGACGCAAGGCGCAAGGACCGTCGCATTTGGCGTTGTCCGGATCCGGGTGGGCTTCCAGGAACAGGCCGGCCAGCGACTGGCTCATGCCGGCCTTCGCCAGGTCGGTGACCTGGGCGCGACGGCCGCCGGCGGAATCGGAGCGACCGCCGGGCATTTGCAGCGCGTGGGTCACGTCGAAGAATACCGGATATTCGAACTGCTTCATGATGCCGAAGCCGAGCATGTCGACGACCAGGTTGTTGTAGCCGAAGCTCGAACCACGCTCGCAGAGGATCAACTGATCGTTACCTGCTTCCACGCACTTGTTCAGGATGTGTTTCATTTCCTGGGGGGCGAGGAACTGGGCTTTCTTGATGTTGATCACCGCACCGGTCTTGGCCATCGCGACCACGAGGTCGGTCTGGCGCGACAGGAATGCTGGTAACTGGATGATGTCACAGACTTCAGCGACGACCGCGGCCTGGTCAGGCTCGTGGACGTCGGTGATGATCGGCACGCCGAAGGCTTGCTTGATGTCCTGGAAGATGCGCATGCCCTCTTCCAGGCCAGGACCACGATAGGAGGTCACAGAAGACCGGTTGGCCTTGTCGAAACTGGCCTTGAACACGTAAGGGATGCCGAGCTTCTCGGTGACCTTCACATACTCTTCGCAAACCTGCATGGCCATGTCACGGCTTTCCAGCACGTTCATGCCGCCGAACAGCACCATGGGTTTGTCGTTGGCAATCTCGATGTCGCCGACGCGGATGATCTTCTGTGCCATCGGGGTTACGCCTTCTTCTGGTGTTGAGCCAACGCTGCCTTGACGAAACCGCTGAACAGCGGGTGACCGTCGCGTGGCGTCGAGGTGAACTCAGGGTGGAACTGGCAAGCGACGAACCATGGATGATCCGGAGCTTCAACCACTTCAACCAGTGCGCCATCACCGGAACGACCGGAGATTTTCAAACCGGCTTCCATGATTTGCGGCAGCAGGTTGTTGTTCACTTCGTAGCGATGACGATGACGCTCGACAATCACGTCCTTGCCGTAGCAACCGTGAACCAGCGAGCCCGGCTCAAGCAGGCAATCCTGTGCGCCAAGGCGCATGGTGCCGCCCAGGTCGGAGGCTTCGGTACGGGTTTCGACAGCGCCGGTGGCATCTTCCCACTCGGTGATCAGACCCACGACCGGGTGACCGCTCGCACGATCGAACTCGGTGGAGTTGGCGTCTTTCCAGCCCATCACGTTACGGGCGAACTCGATAACGGCCACTTGCATGCCCAGGCAGATACCCAGGTACGGAACCTTGTTTTCGCGAGCGTATTGAACGGCGGTGATCTTGCCTTCAACGCCACGCAGACCGAAGCCGCCCGGTACCAGGATGGCATCGACGCCTTCGAGCAGAGCGGTGCCCTGGTTCTCGATGTCTTCGGAATCGATGTAGCGCAGGTTGACCTTGGTACGGTTGCTGATGCCGGCGTGACTCATCGCTTCGATCAGCGACTTGTAGGCGTCCAGCAGTTCCATGT
Source organism: Pseudomonas sp. WT-JTC (assembly GCF_056711565.1). Lineage (NCBI taxonomy): Bacteria > Pseudomonadati > Pseudomonadota > Gammaproteobacteria > Pseudomonadales > Pseudomonadaceae > Pseudomonas > Pseudomonas sp. WT-JTC. The sequence continues at coordinate 1,284,685 of NZ_CM160042.1, read as the reverse complement.
ACTTGCCGACCATGGCGATGGTGACTTCGTGCTCAGGGTTGAGCTTGGCGTCGACCACGGCTTCCCACTCGGACAGATCGGCACCGCCGCATTGCAGGCCGAAGCGCTCGACGACGAAATCGTCCAGGCCCTGGGAATGCAGGATGCCCGGGATCTTGTAGATGGTGTCAGCGTCTTCCAGGCCGATCACCGCACGCTCTTCAACGTTGGTGAACTGCGCGATCTTGCGGCGCGACGAGATGTCGATCGGGTGATCCGAGCGGCACACCAGCACGTCAGGCTGCAGGCCGATGGAACGCAGTTCCTTCACCGAGTGCTGGGTTGGCTTGGTTTTGGTCTCGCCGGCAGTGGCGATGTACGGCACCAGAGTCAGGTGCATCAGCATCGCGCGCTTGGCGCCGACTTCGAAACGCAGTTGACGGATCGCTTCGAGGAACGGTTGCGACTCGATGTCACCCACGGTGCCACCGATCTCGACCATTGCCACGTCGGCATCGCCAGCACCCTTGATGATGCGGCGCTTGATTTCGTCGGTGATGTGCGGGATCACCTGGATGGTTGCACCCAGGTAGTCACCACGGCGCTCTTTGCGCAGAACGTGCTCGTAGACACGGCCGGTGGTGAAGTTGTTGTTCTGGGTCATGGTCGTGCGGATGAACCGCTCGTAGTGGCCCAGGTCCAGGTCGGTCTCGGCGCCGTCGTGGGTGACGAACACTTCACCGTGCTGGAACGGGCTCATGGTGCCCGGGTCGACGTTGATGTACGGGTCCAGCTTCAGCATGGTGACCTTAAGTCCCCGCGCCTCCAGGATGGCCGCCAATGATGCCGATGCAATGCCTTTCCCCAATGAAGAAACAACACCGCCCGTGACGAATATGTAGCGCGTCATGAAAAACCCTAGAAGTCTGCGTTAAAGCGGTCCGAGCCGCCGGGGAAAGCGAAGGAAGGCCGAAGCCCCCGATCACCTGCATTAATCACAGTGCACCTTTCAAAAAAACCGCCGCGTTGGGACAGACCGGAAAATGAATCACCGGTTCGTTGCTCGCTACACATTTTTTGGAATCGCCCAGCAAAGACTGCTTGGTAATCGGCAACTCCTGCAATTCAGGCGAATCCACAGAAGTTGTATCAAGAAGGGAGCGTAGTCTACCGGAAAGCCCCTTTCAGCTCAAACCTTGATCTTCGTTCAGTGGGTGCCAATGCAAATGCCAGTCGCCGATCACACCACCATCAAGCCCCTTGAGGTTCGCTACCGCGAGCAATTGCCCCTGTTTGTAGAGCAGCGGCAATCTGCCGCGCACGAAGGACGGTACACCCCTTTCATTGAGCAAACGTTTCAGGTCCCGATGGCCGCGACCCGGCAAAGCCATGATCTCTCCCCCTACACGATAGCGGATCTGTAACGGGCCATCGGGGATTTGCCCGGTGAGCGAAACCACGCCGTTGTCCGCAATTGCCAGTGGTGACGCCGGGGCCTGCCACGCGCAGGCGGCGGGCAGAGGACGCAACCAGCGGCCGGACAACCACCAGACCCGCCCGCCCGCCCGATGCAGTTCGCCCTCGGCCAGCCGCCACACCGGGCAGGCATCGCCGGTGGCGTCGCGCAAATCCTCCCAACCCGACCAATGGTCGGTGTCCGGCAGGCGAGTCAGCGGTTCGAGCCAATGACTGAGCGCATTGCGCTGACGCGCGGCGGAGAGTTTCTCCAGTGAAGCCAGTTCCAGCGACGGCAGCCCCAGCCAATCGAATTCATTGGCGGTGCGCGCCTGGTTCAAGTCAATCTGTGCCAGCTCATCAAGCAGCCCTTGGGCTTCACTCAAATGCGCAGCACTGCGAGCCATGGTCGCCATCGCCTGTGGCCAGCGCGTGGTCAACACCGGGAACACCTGATGACGCAGGAAATTGCGCGAGAATTGTCGATCCTGATTGGAAGGGTCCTCAATCCAGCCCAATTGATGCGCCGCCGCATAGGCTTCCAGTTCGGCGCGGGTCGCATCGAGCAAAGGCCGCAGCAGGTGCCCTTTACCCAGTGGGCGCTGCCGTGGCATGCCCGACAGACCTCTCACTCCGGCTCCACGCAGCAAGCGGAACAGCAAGGTTTCCGCCTGATCGTCACGGTGTTGGGCTGTCAGCAGCACTTCACCAGGCCGAATCACTTCGCTGAACGCGTGATAACGCGCGTCCCGGGCCGCTCGCTCCAGACTGGCGCCGGGCTGCACCTGTACACGAACAATCTGCAACGGGACGCCCAGCGCAGCGCACACCGAACTACAATGCTCCGGCCACGCATCGGCCACAGCTTGAAGGCCGTGATGAACATGGATGGCGCTCAGCGCCGGCAGGGATTCGGTTTTTGCAAGGTGTACAAGGAGGTGCAGCAGGACGGTGGAGTCCAGGCCTCCCGAGTAGGCGATGTGCCAGGTCGCAGCATTGCGCCAAGGTTTCAGGTTCAGTAAAAGCTTGGCAGGCAAATTCATATCGATCACTTCACGCAAATCAAATGTGGGAGCGGGCTTGCTCGCGAAAGCGGTTCAACATTCAACACATAGGTCGACTGTTATACCGCTTTCGCGAGCAAGCCCGCTCCCACATTCAAGCCGAGGTCAGATCAGAGACCGTAGCTCATCAGACGCTCGTAGCGACGGGCCAGCAGCGCGTCGTTGTCGAACTTCTTCAGCATCGCCAGTTGCGAGCTCAGCTCGGCGCGGATCGATGCGGCTGCAGCGGCCGGGTCACGGTGCGCGCCACCCAATGGCTCGCCAATCACCTTGTCGACGATACCCAGGCCTTTGAGGCGCTCGGCGGTGATGCCCATCGCTTCTGCGGCATCCGGTGCTTTCTCGGCGGTTTTCCACAGAATCGAAGCGCAACCTTCCGGCGAAATCACCGCGTAGGTCGAGTATTGCAGCATGTTCAACTGGTCGCAGACACCGATCGCCAGTGCACCACCGGAACCACCCTCACCGATCACGGTGGCGATGATTGGGGTTTTCAGGCGCGCCATCACCCGCAGGTTCCAGGCAATCGCTTCGCTCTGGTTGCGCTCTTCAGCGTCGATGCCAGGGTAAGCGCCCGGGGTATCGATGAAGGTCAGGATCGGCATTTTGAAACGTTCGGCCATTTCCATCAGGCGGCAAGCCTTGCGGTAGCCTTCCGGACGCGGCATGCCGAAGTTGCGGCGAACCTTCTCGCGCACTTCACGGCCTTTCTGGTGACCGATAACCATCACCGGCTTGTCATCCAGACGGGCAATACCGCCAACGATCGCAGCGTCGTCGGAGAAGTGACGGTCACCGTGCAGTTCGTCGAATTCGGTGAAGATGTGTTCGATGTAGTCCAGGGTATACGGACGTTTCGGGTGACGCGCCAGACGTGCGATCTGCCAGCTGGTCAGCTTGCCGAAGATGTCTTCGGTCAGCGTTTTGCTCTTGTCCTGCAGGCGGGAGATCTCATCGCCGATATTCAGCGAATTGTCATTACCGACCAAGCGCAACTCTTCGATCTTGGCTTGCAGGTCGGCGATCGGCTGTTCGAAATCTAGAAAATTCGGGTTCATAGGCGTCCGTCTTGGGTCGAGTCCCAAGTGATCTTGGGCCGGCCGGTTGTCTATTCGCGCCCTACCTTAAGGGACAGGCGCGCTGAGGTCGAGATTAAAAATTCAGGTCAAGGTCAGGGCAATCTGATAGCACTGACCGTCAACGGTATTGGAGGAAGACGTTGTCTCGCCCGAACTGGTCACGCAGGGCTTGAATCAACGCATCCGCCGGATCGATCCGCCAGCCTTCGCCGAACTGCAACAACGCCTTCGCATCAGGGCTGGTGTAGTCCATGGTGATCGGGCATGCACCGCGGTGACGCTTCAACAGTTCGCCCAACCAGCGTAGCTGATCGCCCTTGAGGTCCCTGGCATGCAGCTTCAGGCGCAAGCTTTCGGCCAGATTGGTGCGCGCATCTTCCATGCTCATCACCCGCTTGACCCGCAACTTCAGGCCACCGGAGAAGTCGTCGTTGCTGACCTCACCTTCGACCACCACCATCGCGTCGGTCTGCAACAGTGATTGCGCAGCATGGAACGCTTCGGAAAACAGCGAGGCCTCGATCCGCCCGGAGCGGTCGTCGAGGGTGATGAACCCCATCTTGTCGCCCTTTTTGTTCTTCATCACCCGCAAGGCGATGATCATCCCGGCGACTGTCTGGGTATCACGTGCAGGTTTCAGATCGATGATGCGTTGACGGGCGAAGCGACGGATTTCACCTTCGTATTCGTCGATCGGGTGACCGGTCAGGTACAGGCCGAGGGTATCTTTCTCCCCTTTCAGGCGTTCCTTGAGGGTCAGTTCCTTGGCCTTGCGGTGATTGGCATAGACGTCGGCGTCTTCTTCGACAAACAGGCCGCCAAACAGGTCGGAGTGACCACTGTCCTGGGTGCGCGCGGTCTGTTCGGCCGCCTTGATCGCTTCTTCCATGGCCGTCAGCAGCACCGCGCGATTGCGGTCGATGTTGGCCTGGTAGGCTTTCTGCTCATCGTGGAAATACGGCCCGAGGCGATCCAGGGCACCGCTGCGGATCAATCCGTCGAGGGTGCGCTTGTTGATGCGTTTGAGGTCGACCCGCGCGCAGAAATCGAACAGATCCTTGAACGGACCGGCCAGACGCGCTTCGGTAATCGCCTCGACCGGCCCCTCACCCACGCCCTTGATTGCACCCAGGCCGTAGATGATCCGGCCTTCGTCGTTCACCGTGAACTTGAATTCGGAAGTGTTCACGTCCGGCGCGTCGAGACGCAGCTTCATGGTCCGCACTTCTTCGATCAAGGTCACGACCTTGTCGGTGTTGTGCATATCCGCCGACAGTACCGCGGCCATGAACGGCGCCGGGTAGTGGGCCTTCAGCCACGCGGTCTGGTACGACACCAGGCCATAGGCAGCGGAGTGGGATTTGTTGAAGCCGTAACCGGCGAATTTTTCTACCAGGTCGAAAATGTTACCGGCAAGGTCCGCGTCGATATTGTTGGTGGCGCAACCTTCAATGAAGCCACCGCGCTGCTTGGCCATTTCCTCGGGCTTTTTCTTGCCCATGGCTCGACGCAGCATGTCTGCACCACCGAGGGTGTAACCGGCCATGACCTGGGCAATCTGCATCACCTGTTCCTGATACAGGATGATGCCGTAAGTCGGTGCCAGTACTGGCTTGAGGCCTTCGTACTGGTAATCCGAGTGCGGGTACGCGAGTTCCGCGCGACCGTGCTTACGGTTGATGAAGTCGTCCACCATGCCCGATTGCAGCGGGCCCGGACGGAACAGCGCCACCAGTGCGATCAAGTCTTCCAGGCAGTCGGGCTTGAGCTTTTTGATCAGCTCTTTCATGCCCCGGGATTCAAGCTGGAACACGGCCGTGGTTTCGGCCTTTTGCAGCAAGGTGTAGGTCGGCTTGTCGTCCAGCGGGATGAACGCGATGTCCAGCGGCGGCTCGTTGACCTTGGCGCGGTCGCGGTTGATGGTTTTCAGCGCCCAGTCGATGATCGTCAGGGTCCGCAGGCCGAGGAAGTCGAACTTCACCAGGCCGGCCGCCTCGACGTCGTCCTTGTCGAACTGGGTTACCAGACCGTCGCCGGCCTCGTCGCAATAAATCGGCGAGAAGTCGGTCAGCTTGGTTGGCGCGATAACCACACCACCGGCGTGCTTGCCGACGTTACGTACAACGCCTTCGAGCTTGCGGGCCATTTCCCAGATTTCCGCGGCTTCTTCATCGACCTTGATGAAGTCGCGCAGGATCTCTTCCTGCTCGTAGGCCTTTTCCAGGGTCATGCCGACTTCGAACGGAATCATCTTCGACAGACGGTCCGCCAGGCCATAGGACTTGCCCTGCACCCGCGCCACGTCGCGGACCACAGCCTTGGCGGCCATGGAACCGAAGGTGATGATCTGGCTTACCGCGTTGCGGCCGTACTTCTCGGCCACATAGTCGATCACCCGGTCACGACCGTCCATGCAGAAGTCGACGTCGAAGTCGGGCATCGATACCCGTTCCGGGTTGAGGAAACGTTCGAACAGCAGGTCGTATTCCAGCGGGTCAAGGTCGGTGATCTTCTGCACATAGGCCACCAGCGATCCCGCACCCGATCCACGGCCAGGACCTACCGGCACGCCGTTGTTCTTGGCCCACTGGATAAAGTCCATCACGATCAGGAAGTAACCGGGGAAGCCCATCTGGATGATGATATCCAGCTCGAAATTCAGCCGGTCGACATAGACCTGACGCTTGGCCTCGTAGTCTTCGGTGGTGTCTTTGGGCAGCAGTACCGACAGCCGCTCCTCCAGACCTTCGAACGAGACCTTGCGGAAGTATTCGTCGATGGTCATGCCATCGGGGATCGGGAAGTTGGGCAGGAAGTGCGTACCCAGCTTCACTTCGATGTTGCAGCGCTTGGCGATCTCGACGGTGTTTTCCAGCGCCTCGGGAATGTCGCTGAACAGCTCGGCCATTTCCCCGGCGCTTTTGAGGTACTGCTGATCGCTGTAATTCTTCGAACGCCGCGGATCGTCGAGGGCACGGCCCTCACCGATGCAAACGCGGGTTTCGTGGGCGGCGAAGTCTTCCTGCTTGATGAAGCGCACGTCATTGGTCGCCACCAGCGGCGCGCCGAGCTTCTCGGCCAGGGCCACGGCGCCGTGCAGTTGCTCTTCATCGTTGGGGCGGTTGGTGCGCTGGATTTCCAGGTAGAAACGATCCGGAAACACTTCCATCCATTCGCGGGCCAGGGTTTCGGCCTCGGCGGGGTTGCCGCTGAGCATGGCCTGGCCAATCTCGCCTTCCTTGGCCGCCGACAACATGATCAAGCCAGCGTTGGCTTCGGCGACCCATTCGCGCTCGATGATGATCGCGCCATTGCGCTGACCATCGATAAAGCCGCGGGAAATCAGCTCGGTGAGGTTGCGATAACCTTCGGCGTTCATCACCAGCAGGCTGATCCGGCTCAGCGGGTTGTCCGGATCCTTGTTCGACAGCCACAGGTCGGCACCGCAGATCGGCTTGATCCCGGCACCCATGGCGTTTTTATAGAATTTGACCAGGGAACACATGTTGTTCTGGTCGGTGACCGCTACGGCAGGCATGTTCATGCCGACCAGGGTCTTGACCAGCGGCTTGATCCGCACCAGACCGTCGACCAGGGAGTATTCAGTGTGCAGGCGTAGGTGAACGAATGAAGCCGGCATAGTGATCCTGTCTGTGAACTTGAAAACAACAAGGCCCGGATTGTACCGGGCCCTGCTAAAAAAAATCAGCCTCGCGACTAACTCTCGATGAGACCTTCCCGCGCCTCATACGCCAGCCGCACCGGGGCAAACGAACGCCGGTGAATCGGGGTCGGGCCAAGACGGGTGAGCGCTTCCAGATGAACGGGTGTCGGGTAGCCTTTATGCCCGCCGATGCCGTAACCCGGATAAATCAGTTCGAACGCGGCCATTTCCCGATCACGGCTGACTTTGGCCAGAATCGAAGCCGCCGCGATGGCCGGCACCTTGCTGTCGCCCTTGACCACCGCCTCGGAACGCATCGGCAGCTTAGGGCAACGGTTGCCGTCGATCATCGCCAGTTTCGGTTGAATGTGCAGCCCCGCGACCGCACGCTGCATGGCCAACATGGTGGCGTGCAGGATATTCAGTTCGTCGATTTCTTCGACTTCGGCACGAGCGATGCACCAGCTCAGGGCTTTTTCGCAGATTTCGTCGTAGAGCTTTTCGCGGCGGGCCTCAGTGAGTTTCTTCGAGTCGTTCAGGCCGAGGATCGGGCGGTTCGGATCAAGAATCACCGCCGCCGTCACTACTGCACCACAGAGTGGGCCGCGACCGACTTCATCGACTCCGGCAACCAGTTCTTCGACTTCCGCCACCAAGGTGAAATCCAGCCCCATCTGCATGTTCGTTTTACTCATTTCACTTGGCCGATCAGGTTCAGCACTGCATCAGCAGCCTGGTTGGAGGCATCCAGACGCAGGGTCCGGTGAATCTCATCGAAACCGCGGGTCTGCTCTTCCCCACCCTCGATCAATGGTGACAACGTCTTGGCCAGCGCTTCGACCGTGGCATCGTCCTGCAACAACTCGGGCACCAACAGACGCTGGGCCAACAAATTCGGCAACGAAATGTAAGGGCTTTTCACCATGCGCTTGAGAATCCAGAACGTCAGCGGCGCCAGGCGATAGGCGACCACCATCGGCCGCTTGTACAGCAATGCTTCAAGCGTTGCTGTGCCGGAAGCAATCAACACCGCATCGCACGCTGCCAGGGCGAGATGAGACTGTCCATCGAGCAGGGTCAGCGGCAAATCTCGACCGGCCAAAAGCTCTTCGAGCTGTGCCCGACGCTGTGGGCTGGCGCATGGCATGACAAACCGCACCCCCGGGCGCAACGCCCGCAGGCGCTGCGCGGTATCGAGAAACAACGCACCGAGCCGGCCAACTTCACCACCCCGGCTGCCGGGCATCAACGCCACCAGCGGCCCGTCGGGCAAACCGAGTTCGGCCCGTGCAGCAGCGCGATCGGCTTCGAGTGGAATGGCATCGGCCAGGGTATGGCCGACGAACCGCACCGGCACGCCTTTCTCTTCGTAGAATCTGGCTTCGAACGGGAACAGCGTGAGCATCAGGTCGCAGCCTTCGCGAATCTTCAGCACGCGTTTCTGCCGCCAGGCCCAGACCGACGGGCTGACGTAGTGCACGGTCTTGATCCCGGCCTGGCGCAGCTTGAGTTCGATATTGAGGTTGAAGTCGGGTGCATCGATACCGATGAACACGTCCGGCTTCGCGGCGATCAGGTCGGCGACCAGCTTTTTGCGCCGCGCCAGCAACTCGCGCAGGCGACCCAGGACTTCCACCAGCCCCATCACCGACAGACGCTCCATCGGGAAGTACGTGGTCAGGCCCTCGGCCTGCATCAGCGGACCGCCAACACCGATGAATTCGACGGCTGGGTGACGAGCCTTGAGCGCGCGCATGAGGCCTGCACCCAGAATGTCACCGGAAGCCTCACCCGCTACCAGCGCAATACACAGATTGGCCATGATTAGCGGGTAATGCCGCGAGTCGAAGACTGGATGGAGTCACGGAACACCGCCACTTCCGGATACTGGGCCGACGGCTCTGCCAGCTCGGCGAGCGCCTGCTCCACGGTCAGGCCCTGGCGGTACACCACCTTGTAGGCACGACGCAGTGCGTGGATTGCATCTTCGCTGAAACCCCGACGGCGCATGCCCTCGAAGTTCATGCTGCGGGCTTCGGCCGGGTTGCCGAACACCGTGACATACGCAGGAACATCCTTGCCGATCGCCGTCCCCATGCCTGAGAAGCTGTGGGCGCCAATGTGGCAATACTGATGAACCAGGGTGAAGCCGGAGAGGATCGCCCAGTCTTCCACGTGCACATGGCCCGCCAATGCGGTGTTGTTCACCAGGATGCAGTGGTTGCCGATTACGCTGTCGTGGCCGATGTGGGCATACGCCATGATCAGGTTGTGGTCGCCCAGGGTCGTTTCCGAACGGTCCTGGATGGTGCCACGGTGAATCGTCACGCCTTCACGGATGACGTTGTGATCACCAATCACCAGGCGGGTTTCCTCGCCCTTGTACTTCAGGTCAGGTGTGTCTTCACCCACCGAGGAAAACTGGTAGATGCGATTGTGCTTACCGATTCGGGTCGGGCCCTTGAGGATTACGTGTGGCCCGATGACTGTCCCCTCGCCGATTTCCACACCTGCGCCGACGATCGACCACGGGCCGACCTCGACGCCCTCAGCCAGAACGGCTGTCGGATCGATGATTGCACGAGGGTCAATCAAACTCATAGCTTGCGTTCCGCACAGATGATTTCAGCGGAGCAGACAGGCTTGCCATCGACCGAAGCCTGGCATTCGAACTTCCAGATCTGACGCTTGCAGCTGATGAACTTGGCTTCAAGGATCAGTTGATCGCCTGGCAGAACCGGCTGGCGGAAGCGCAGCTTGTCGGAGCCGACGAAGTAATAAAGAGTGCCGTCGGCCGGTTTCACGTCGAGCATTTTGAAACCAAGGATCCCGGCAGCCTGAGCCATGGCCTCGATGATCAATACGCCCGGCATGATTGGATGCGCAGGGAAGTGACCATTGAAGAACGGCTCGTTGATGCTGACATTCTTGTAGGCGCGAATGCGCTTGCCTTCAACATCCAGCTCCACTACCCGGTCCACCAGCAGGAACGGGTAACGGTGAGGCAGGTATTCGCGAATCTCGTTGATGTCCATCATTTCGGGGGGAAGCCTATGTAAAGATTGGGAGCGCGCGACTGACGCACGTTCCGCTAGCAAATCAAGGAGGCAGTCTAGCGGCTGTGCACACTTGATATGGAAATGGTATCAGCCATCTGATGAAGCATTACCGTCAGGGGTCACTTCCCCTACTTGCTTTTCCAGCTGACGCAGACGCCGCGCGATGTCATCTAGCTGACGAATGCGTGCCGCGCTTTTGCGCCACTCGGCTGCCGGCTGCATGGCCGTACCGGAAGAATAGGCGCCTGGCTCGGTAATCGAGTGGGTCACCATGGTCATCCCGGTGAGGAAAACGTTGTCGCAAATTTCAATATGGCCCACCAGGCCTACACCACCGGCGAGCATGCAATGCTTGCCGATTTTGGTGCTGCCGGAGATCCCGACGCACGCCGCCATGGCGGTGTGATCACCGACCTGAACGTTGTGGGCAATCTGAATCTGGTTATCGAGTTTCACGCCATTGCCAATGATGGTATCGGCCAACGCGCCGCGGTCTATAGCGGTGTTCACGCCAATTTCCACATCATCGCCGATCAGCACACCACCAATCTGGGCAATTTTCTGCCAGATGCCTTTTTCATTGGCAAAACCGAAGCCTTCGCCGCCGAGCACTGCACCGGACTGAATGACAACCCGCTTGCCGACGCGAACGTCGTGATACAAGGTCACACGCGGCGCGAGCCAGCCACCCTCACCCACCACGCTGCGAGCGCCGATGAAGCAATGCGCGCCGACAGTCGTACCGGCTGCAACCTGCGCACCACTTTCGATCACCACAAACGCACCGATACTCGCCGCAGGATCGACCACTGCATCCGCGGCGATCACCGCCGTTGGATGTATGCCGGCGGCGGCCTTGGGCTTTGGATCGAACAGGTGGGAAACACGTGCGTAGGCCGCGTAAGGATCCGGCACCACCAGCACATCCCCGGAATGACCTTCGGCGTCAGCGGCTTTCAGCAACAGGGCTGCCGCCTGACTGCCTGCCAGGTATTTACGGTATTGGGGGTTTGCAAGAAAGCTCAACTGAGCTGGGCCAGCCTCCTGCAAGGTGGCTAGCCCAGTAATTGCTTTCTCGGGGTCGCCACGTAGCGTGGCGCCGAGGAACTCGGCCAGCTGGCCGAGCTTAATGGTCACGGTCATGGATTACTTCAGCTGATTCATGCGCTCGATAACCTGGCGAGTGATGTCGTACTGAGGCTTGACATCAATCACTGCGCCACGCTCGAAGACCAGGTCATAAGCACCTTTCTTGATGACTTCTTCCACAGCGCTGTCCAGTTTCGGCTTGAGCTGCTTCAGCATTTCACGGTCGGCAACGGCTTTGGCTTCGTTCAGTTCCTTGGACTGGAACTGGAAGTCACGGGCCTTTTGCTTGAATTCAAGCTCCAGACGCTCGCGCTCGCCTTGCTGCATTTTGTCGCCACCGGCCATCAGGCGGTCCTGAATACCCTTGGCGCTGCTTTCCAGCGTCTTGAGCTTGGTCAGCTGAGGGCCGAACTTCTTCTCGGCATCCACGGCGTACTTCTTGGCCGCGTCAGACTCCAACAGAGCCATCTGATAGTTCAGAACGGCAATTTTCATGTCGGCAAATGCCGGACCAGCGACCAGTACGCTGGCCAGGAGAACCAATTGAGTCAACTTACGCACGATGCACTCCTACAAAATTCATTGTCGTTATCTTGGGTCAGACGCTTAGAACGTCTGGCCGAGGGAAAATTGGAACACTTGAGTCTCAGCGTTATCCGGTTTCTTGACCGGCATGGCCAACGCGAAGCTCAGAGGACCCAGCGCAGTTACCCACGTCACACCTACCCCCACGGAACTGGCCAGGTTGCTGAGGCTGACATCGTTACACTGCGTATTGGACTTCGACGCAGGGTTGGTGTTGGTCGTCTGCTGGCACTTGGAGTCGAATACGTTACCCACATCCCAGAAAACCGAGGTACGCAGGGATCGCTGATCCTTGACGAACGGCATCGGGAACAGAACCTCTGCACCACCTTGAATCAGGACGTTACCACCGAACGGCAGTGGATCCTGATCCGGGTCAGCAAGAGTGCCCGGGTTGCCAGTACTGCCTGCGCCACGGCTCGGAGTACTGCGCGGCCCCAATGTACTGTCCTTGAAGCCACGAACCGAGTTGAAACCACCAGCATAGTAGTTTTCATAGAATGGCAAGCCGTCGGTCGAACCATAACCGTCGCCATAACCCAATTCAGTGTGCAGGCGCATGGTGTAGTTTTCAGACAGTGGCTGGAACAACTGGCCACGGTAATCGAGTTTGAAGAACGACAGGTCGCTACCCGGTACGGTGGCTTCCGCCGTCAAGCTTTGAGAATGGCCACGGGTCGCCAATACGCCTTTGTTCAGGGTGGATTCGGACCAGCCGGCCGAAGCCTTGAAGTTCAGGTACTGATCGCCTTCACGGTTAACGAAGTCGAAAATCTCGTCGACGGTGTATTGACCGGTCTTGATCTTGTCCTGTTGCGCAGTCAGGCCGAAGGTCAGGCGTGAAGTCTCGCTGATCGGGTAACCGACGCTCACGCCAGCACCCATGCTGTCAACGGCATAGCTCGCCACATCGACGTCGAGGTCGTTGTAGTCGGTGGTGCGGTAGAAGGCGTTGTAACCCAGGCTCACGCCATCGGCGGTCCAGTAGGGGTCGACAAAACCGAAGTTGTAACGCGTCTGGTATTGGCTTTTGGTCAAGCCGATGCTGACCTTGTTACCGGTACCCAGGAAGTTGTTCTGGGTGATCGAACCACCGAGGATCAGGCCGGCGCTCTGGGCGAAACCGACGCTGGCGGTGATCGAACCGGAGGCTTGTTCTTCAACGCTGTAGTTGACATCGACCTGGTCATCGACACCCGGCACCGCCGGTGTCTCGACGTTGACTTCCTTGAAGAAGCCCAGACGCTCCAGACGGGTCTTGGATTGGTCGATCAGGTAGGTCGAAGCCCAGCCGCCTTCCATCTGACGCATCTCACGGCGCAGCACTTCGTCCTCGGACTTGGTGTTGCCACGGAAGTTGATGCGGTTCACGTAAGCACGCTTGCCCGGATCGACCGCGAACAGGATGTCTACGGTGTGATCTTCATCGTGCGGTTGAGGCACGCCGTTGACGTTGGCGAAGGTATAACCTTCGTTACCCAGACGACGGGTGATCAGTTCGGAGGTGGTGGTCATCAGCTTGCGCGAGAACACCTGGCCTTTTTGCACCAGCAGCAGGGACTTGACCTGGTCTTCAGGGACTTTCAGGTCGCCGCTGAGCTTGACGTCACGAACGGTGTATTTCTCGCCCTCGTTGACGTTGACGGTGATGTAGACGTGTTTCTTGTCCGGCGTAATGGAAACCTGGGTCGAAGCGATATCCATGTTGATATAGCCACGGTCCAGGTAGTAGGAACGCAGGCGCTCCAGGTCACCGGAGAGTTTTTCACGGGCGTACTTGTCGTCGTTCTTGAAGAACGACAACCAGTTGGTGGTCTTGAGTTCGAACAGGTCGATCAGGTCTTCATCGGGGAAAACCGTGTTGCCCACCACGTTGATGTGCTGGATGGCTGCAACGGTACCTTCGTTGATATTGACCTTCAGGCCAACCCGGTTACGCGGCTGCGGCACCACTTCGGTATCGACGGTGGCCGAGTAGCGACCCTGGGCGACGTACTGGCGCTGCAGTTCGTTACGTACACCTTCAAGGGTGGCACGCTGGAAGATCTCGCCTTCGGCCAGACCGGATTGCTTGAGGCCTTTCATCAGGTCTTCGGTAGAGATCGCCTTGTTGCCTTCGATCTCGATACTGGCGACAGACGGACGTTCGACTACAGTGATGACCAGGACGTTGCCATCGCGGCCCAGCTGGATATCTTGAAAGAAACCGGTTTTGAACAACGCACGAGTGGATTCCACCAGGCGTCGATCATCCGCCTGTTCACCGACGTTCAACGGCAAAGCACCAAAGACGCTACCCGCGGAGACCCGCTGGAGGCCATTGACGCGAATATCAGAGATAGTGAAGGACTCGGCGTGAACTTCGGCGATCATCAATACGGTGAGAACCGCAGTTAGCAGCAGACGTTTCATGAAGTCCTTTCTTATTCCAACTGGCAATAAACAAACTGCCGCAAAATGCGGCAGATTCGCAATTCAGCGACGTTACAGACGACCCAGATCATTGACCAGAGCAAGCAACATCACTCCGATCACCAAACTGATACCGATCTGTATCCCCCAACCTTGCACCCGATCCGACAAGGGGCGACCACGCGCCCACTCGATCAGATAAAACAACAAATGCCCCCCATCCAGCACAGGAATGGGCAGCAAATTCAGAACCCCCAGGCTAATACTCAGATAAGCAAGGAAATTCAGGAAATCAGCAACACCCGACTGGGCCGAAGCGCCCGCCACTTTAGCAATGGTTATCGGTCCACTCAAGTTTTTTACCGAGAGCTCACCGAACAACATTTTCTTCAGTGAATCGAGGGTCAGCACGCTCATGGTCCAGGTGCGTCGGGCACCCTCGCCAATCGCTGCCAATGGCCCATAACTGACCTCGCGGATCATTTCCGGTGGCCAATCGACAGCCTTCACCCCTGCCCCCAGGTAACCGCTGGGTGACTTGCTCTCGCCGCGAGCGGCCAGCGTCACCGGGACGTCGATTTGAGCACCGTCACGCTCGACCCGCAGCATGATTTTGGTATCAGGATGCATACGCACGGTATCGACGACCTGCTGCCAGTCATCCAGCGTATGACCATCGAGCGCCAGTAACCGGTCGCCGGTCTTCAGGCCGGCAGCCTGAGCTGGCCCCTTTGGATCGATTTCGGCCAGCACAGGCGGCAACGCCGGACGCCACGGGCGAATCCCCAACGAACGGATAGGGTCAGGCTCGTTAGCCCCTTTGAGCCATTTGTCCAGCGCAAGTTCTCGAGGAGAATCGGTCGTGGAGCCTTGTTCGCGAACCATTACCTGCAACGAGCCGCTTTCGCCCAGACGACGAACCAGTTGCAGATTCACCTCCGCCCAGCCGGAAGTCGCTTCGCCATCAATGGCCACGATCTCCTCACCCGGGTTCAAACCCGCCTTGGCCGCAATACTGCCAGACTCCACAGCCCCGATGACCGGACGCACCTGCTCGCTGCCGAGCATTGCCAATCCCCAGAAAAAAAACAGTGCCAGCAGGAAGTTGGCAATCGGCCCCGCCGCTACGATGGCAATGCGCTGACGAACGGATTTGCGATTGAAGGCTTGATCAAGCTTATCGAGCGGCACTTCACCTTCGCGCTCGTCGAGCATTTTCACGTAGCCACCCAACGGGATGGCAGCAACGACAAATTCGGTGCCTTGCCTGTCGTGCCAGCGCAGCAACGGCATGCCGAAGCCAACGGAGAAGCGCAGTACCTTGACCCCACAGCGACGTGCGACCCAAAAATGGCCGAACTCGTGGAAGGTAACCAGCACACCCAGTGCGACCAGGGTGCCGACAATCATATAGAGCGCGCTCATCTACTTTCTCCGCAAACCTGTCCGCTGCTGCCTGGGTCAACTATCCGCAGCATTTACCGCCCGTGCCGGCTCAACCATTGTCCGGCCAGCAATCGCGCCTTTGCGTCTGCCGTGAACACTGCATCGAGATCGTCCACTGCCACTACGGGCTCAAGATTCAGTACTTCCTCGATGATACTCGCGATTTCCGGATATCGAACCCGCTCGTCGAGAAATGCCGCCACTGCCACTTCATTCGCCGCATTAAGCATCGCCGGTGCGCTGTTACCCGCCTCGGCCGCCTGACGGGCCAGGCGCAGGCAAGGGAAACGCTCTTCATCGGGCGCCTCGAAGTCCAGCCGTGCAATGGCAAACAGATCCAGAGGCGCCACACCCGAGTCGATCCGCTCCGGCCAGGCCAGGGCATTGGCGATGGGCGTGCGCATGTCCGGATTACCCAGCTGCGCGAGGACAGAACCATCGACATAGTCGACCAACGAATGGATCACACTTTGCGGGTGAATCACCACCTCGACCTGCGCCGGCCTGGCATCGAACAGCCAGCAGGCTTCGATCAACTCAAGCCCCTTGTTCATCATGCTGGCCGAGTCAACGGAGATTTTTCGCCCCATGGACCAGTTCGGATGCGCGCACGCCTGATCAGGTGAAACATGCGCCAGTTCAGCCATTGGCGTCTGCCGGAACGGACCTCCGGAAGCCGTGAGCAAGATCCGACGCACACCGACCGCCTCAAGGCCACGGGCATAATCGAGCGGCATGCACTGGAAAATCGCGTTGTGCTCGCTATCGATCGGCAGCAACACCGACCCACTTTTGCGCACCGCCTGCATGAACAGTGCGCCGGACATGACCAACGCTTCCTTGTTGGCCAGGAGGATCTTTTTGCCAGCCTCGACTGCCGCCAGTGTCGGGCGCAACCCCGCTGCACCGACGATGGCCGCCATGACCGTATCGACTTCCGGATCGGAAGCGACCTGACACAAACCCTCCTCACCCACCAGAACACGGGTCGAAAGACCCGCCGCGCGCAAATCATCCTGCAAGGTGCGGGCAGCAGCGACCTCAGGCACGACAGCGAACCGCGGGACATGGCGCACGCAGAGCGCCAGCAACTCACTCAAGCGAGTGAAGCCACTCAATGCAAAGACCTGATAACGATCAGGATGGCGAGCGATGACGTCGAGCGTACTCAAGCCAATCGAGCCGGTCGCACCCAGAACGGTAATCTGTTGCGGGCGGCTCATGGTGCCGCCATCCACAACAGTACGGCGAACACCGGAATCGCTGCCGTCAGGCTGTCGATACGATCCAGCACGCCACCGTGACCCGGAAGCAGGCTGCTGCTGTCCTTGATCCCGGACTGGCGCTTGAACATGCTTTCAGTGAGATCGCCCACCACCGAAATGAACACGATCAGCGCGGCACCGATCAGCCCTTTGAACAGTTCGGCCACCGTCCAGTCGCGCACCAGGCCAACGAATGTGGTAATGACCAGACTCAGCGCCAGCCCACCGTACACGCCTTCCCAGCTTTTGCCCGGACTGACCTGCGGTGCGAGCTTGCGCTTGCCGAAAGCACGACCGGAGAAGTAGGCACCAATATCGGCACCCCAGACCAACACCATCACCGCCAGGATCAGCAAGTTACCCAGCGGGTATTGCTTGATCTGCACCAGACCTTGCCACGCAGGCAGGAGAATCAACAGGCCGATCACCAGCCTGGTCGCCGCGTTGGACCAATGCTCGCTCGAACGCGGATAGGTCAGCACCAGATACGTCGCCACCGCCCACCACAATACCGAAGCACCCAACACCCAAGGCGCGAGGCCGGGCAGGATGTACATGAGGAACAGCATCAAAGCGACCACGGCGGCATAGCCAACGCGGAACGCTTGACCGGCGAAACCCGCCAGTCGAGCCCATTCCCAGGCACCAAGGGTTACGACCAGCCCGATGAACAGTGCAAAACCGGAACCTTCAAGCAGGAAAAACCCGCACAGGGCAATCGGCAGCAGGATCAGCGCGGTGATGATTCGTTGTTTAAGCATTAAACCCGGGCTCCAGCCTCGACCTGCTCGCTCGTTTTACCGAAGCGGCGCTGGCGGGAAGCGAAATCAGCCAGCGCATTGCGCATGGCATCGTGTTTGAAGTCCGGCCAGAACAGGTCGGAGAAATACAACTCGGCATAGGCCAGCTGCCAGAGCAGGAAGTTGCTGATGCGGTGCTCGCCACCGGTACGGATACACAGGTCCGGCAGCGGCAGGTCACCCGTGACCAGGCAGGTCTGCAGCAGATCAGGCGTGATGTCTTCCGGACGCAAGTGTCCGGCCTGAACCTCTCGCGCCAGTCGTTGCGCAGCTTGTGCGATATCCCACTGACCGCCGTAATTGGCGGCGATCTGCAGGATAAAACGATTGGCGCCAACGGTCATGGCTTCAGCTTCGCGCATGGCAGCCTGCAGCTCGGGATGAAAGCGCGAGCGGTCACCAATGATGCGCAGGCTGATGTTGTTGTCGTTGAGGCGCTTGGCCTCACGACGTAGCGCCTTGAAGAACAGATCCATCAAGGCGCTGACCTCATCGGCCGGACGCTGCCAGTTCTCGCTGGAAAAGGCGAACAGGGTCAGCACTTCGACCTTGGCCTCGGCGCAGACTTCAATGACCGCACGTACCGCATCCACACCCGCTTTATGCCCGGCGACACCCGGCATAAAGCGCTTTTTCGCCCAGCGATTGTTACCATCCATGATGATCGCGACATGGCGCGGCACCGCGGACGGTGCAGTCTGCTTAGTCTTTTCCATGAAAACGCGACCCTTATACGGCCATCAGGTCTTTTTCTTTCTCTGCCAGCTTCGCGTCGATTTCAGCCACGAACTTCTTGGTCAGATCGTCGATCTCGCCAGTGGCGCGACGCTCTTCGTCTTCACTGATCTCTTTTTCCTTGACCAGATCTTTCAACGAGCTGTTGGCATCGCGACGGATGTTGCGCACGGCAACACGAGCGTCTTCTGCCACGTCACGGGCCTGCTTGGTGAAACCACGGCGGGTTTCTTCGGTCAGGGCCGGCATGCTGATCAACAGCAGCTCGCCGAGGTTGGTCGGGTTCAAGTTCAGACCCGCACTGCCGATAGCCTTGTCGACTGCGCCGAGCATGTTGCGCTCGAAGGCAACGACTTGCAGGGTACGGGCGTCCTTGACGGTGATGTTGGCCACTTGCTTGATCGGGGTGTCAGCGCCGTAGTACGGCACCATCACGCCTTCCAGGATGCTCGGGTGCGCCTGGCCGGTACGAATGCGGCCGAAGTTGTGCGACAGGGACTCCACAGACTTCTGCATGCGCTCTTTAGCGTCTTTCTTGATTTCGTTGATCATTGTTCGCCTTCCTCGATCAGGGTTCCTTCAGCGCCGCCATGCACGATGTTCAGCAGGGCGCCGGGCTTGTTCATGTTAAATACGCGTAGCGGCATTTTATGGTCGCGGCACAGGCAAATGGCCGTCAGATCCATCACACCCAGCTTGCGATCCAGCACTTCATCGTAGGTCAGATGATCGAACTTCTCGGCATGCGGGTCTTTGAACGGGTCAGCGGTGTAGACGCCATCGACCTTGGTCGCCTTGAGCACGACATCGGCATCGATTTCGATTGCACGCAGGCAGGCAGCCGAATCCGTCGTAAAGAACGGGTTGCCGGTACCGGCCGCGAAAATCACCACGTCCTTGGAGTTCAAGTGGCGCATGGCCTTGCGGCGATCATAGTGATCGGTCACGCCAACCATGGAAATAGCGGACATCACGATGGCCGAGATGTTGGCGCGCTCAAGGGCGTCGCGCATGGCCAGGGCATTCATCACAGTGGCCAGCATGCCCATGTGGTCGCCCGTGACCCGGTCCATGCCAGCCTTGCTCAGCGCTTCACCGCGGAACAGGTTGCCACCACCGATAACCAGACCGACCTGAACACCGATGCCGACCAGCTGGCCAACTTCCAATGCCATGCGATCCAGAACTTTCGGGTCGATCCCGAACTCCTCCGAGCCCATCAGGGCCTCGCCGCTAAGCTTGAGTAGAATGCGTTTATAGCGAGCCTGATAACCACTGCCCTGCTGAGCCATTGCGAATCTCTCCTGCGGCGTATTTTAAAAATTCTTTGCGAGCTGTTTACAGCTGGCTGTTCAATCTAGCTTGGCGCTGCTTCAGCGCCATCGGAACATGGCTTTGTAAGCCAGTTCCAAAAGGAAACCAATTAAAAATTGGTGCCCCATCTGAAAAGAGGCTGCGCGCGTGAGCGGGCAGCCTCTTCTGGGCGACAGTTAAAAACCGTCTTATTGCTTGGCGGCAGCCAGCTGGGCAGCAACTTCTTCTGCGAAGTTGTCCACTGGCTTCTCGATGCCTTCGCCGACTTTGAAGTAGGTGAAGGAAACGATTTCAGCGCCGGCTTTCTTGGCCAGGGCACCCACGGTGAGTTCCGGGTTCATCACGAAAGCTTGCTCAACCAGGCTGGCTTCAGCCAGGAACTTGGTGATACGGCCGGCAATCATCTTCTCGACGATTTCAGCAGGCTTGCCTTTCATCTTGTCTTCGTTCAGCTGCAGGAATACAGCTTTCTCGCGCTCGATGGCTTCGGCAGAAACCTGCGATGGCAGCAGGAACTCAGGGTTGCTGGCTGCTACGTGCATGGCGATTTCTTTGGCCAGTTGGACGTCGCCGCCCTTCAGGACAACAGCAACGCCGATCTTGTTACCGTGCAGGTAGGTACCAACGACGTCACCTTCAACGCGAACCAGGCGACGGATGTTGACGTTTTCGCCAACTTTGGCCACCAGGGCTTCACGAGCCGATTCACGAGAAGCGATCAGCGGAGCTGCGTCAGTCAGCTTCTCGGCGAAGGCTTGCTCAACGCTTTCAGCTACGAAGTTTTTGAAGTCGTCTTGCAGGGCCAGGAAGTCGGTCTGCGAGTTCACTTCCAGCAGTACGGCGGACTTGTCGTCGGCCTTGATGGCGATTGCGCCTTCAGCGGCAACGTTGCCGGCTTTCTTGGCAGCCTTGATGGCGCCCGAAGCACGCATGTCATCAATGGCTTTCTCGATGTCGCCGCCAGCCTTGGTCAAGGCCTTTTTGCAGTCCATCATGCCTTCGCCGGTACGCTCGCGCAGTTCTTTGACCAACGCTGCAGTAATCTCTGCCATTTCAAAATCCTCTTGGATAGGTTTTCAACCATTCCACCCGATCGAACGGGCGATCAATTCTTCCCGAACCACCCTTGTTAGCTGCCGCACGTTACAGATAGAGCAGTGGGCGCCGACAAATGGTTTTCGAGGTGGCAAAAAGGGGGCCAAGCCCCCTTTTTGCTTACTGAGTCAACGCCAAGGCGTCAATTACTCAGCTGCTGCTACCGGAGCTTCGTCAACGAATACTTCGGTGCCGCCGGCAACGTTGTTGCGACCGCGGATTACAGCGTCAGCCATCGAACCCATGTACAGCTGGATAGCGCGGATTGCGTCATCGTTGCCTGGGATGATGTAGTCAACGCCTTCCGGGCTGCTGTTGGTATCGACTACGCCGATAACCGGGATGCCCAGCTTGTTGGCTTCGGTGATCGCGATGCGCTCGTGATCAACGTCGATAACGAACAGAGCGTCTGGCAGACCGCCCATGTCCTTGATACCACCCAGGGAACGATCCAGCTTTTCCAGGTCACGAGTGCGCATCAGCGCTTCTTTCTTGGTCAGCTTGGCGAAAGTACCGTCTTCGGCTTGAACTTCAAGGTCACGCAGACGCTTGATGGAAGCACGGATGGTTTTGAAGTTGGTCAGCATGCCGCCCAACCAGCGGTGATCGACGTACGGCGAACCGCAACGTGCTGCTTCTTCAGCAACGATCTTGCCAGCGGAACGCTTGGTGCCGACGAACAGAATCTTGTTTTTGCCCTGGGCCAGACGCTCTACGAAAGTCAGAGCTTCGTTGAACATTGGCAGGGTTTTTTCAAGGTTGATGATGTGGATCTTGTTACGCGCGCCGAAAATGTACTTGCCCATTTTCGGGTTCCAGTAACGGGTCTGGTGACCGAAGTGCACACCGGCCTTCAGCATATCGCGCATGTTGACTTGGGACATGATAGTTCCTTAATAAGTCGGGTTTGGCCTCCACGTATCCCAATGACCAACCAGCAGCATCAGCTGAAGGCACCCAGGTCATCGTGTCGACACGTGTGTGGATTTAGGCTTTTCGGGACATCCCCGGAAAGCGGCGCATTTTATACCACAAGGCAGGGCAAAACGGAACCCGGATTCTGAAATCCTGGCGGGCACTTTGCTCCACCCCTTGGAATCCGCCAAGAATGCACCATTCTATAAAGAGAAGCGATGCACACAGGCGCAGATTTGCGCTGATCGTCTGGTAGAATCGCATTTTTCAGGGCTGCGAAGATCGATCGCGCAATGCCCTTTTCGTTTGGAAAGCGCCATCGAGCGCAGAGAGAGCCTGTATGACCGTCACCCTCAAAACCCCCGAGGATATCGCCAAGATGCGTATCGCCGGCAAACTGGCCGCCGATGTGCTGGAAATGATTGCCGAATATGTCAAGCCGGGCGTTACCACCGATCAACTGAACCAGATCTGTCACGACTATATCGTCAATGAGCAGAAAGCCATCCCTGCCCCGCTCAACTACAAGGGCTATCCAAAGTCGATCTGCACGTCGATCAACCATGTGGTCTGCCACGGCATCCCGAACGACAAGCCGTTGAAGGATGGCGACACCCTGAACATCGACGTCACCGTCATCAAGGACGGCTACCACGGCGATACCAGCCGCATGTTCCATGTCGGCAACGTGCCGGTCTGGGCCGAGCGCCTGTCCCAGGTGACCCAGGAATGCATGTACAAGGCGATTGAAATCGTCAAGCCTGGCTGCCGCCTGGGCGACATCGGCGAAATCATCCAGAAGCACGCTGAAAAGAACGGTTTCTCGGTGGTTCGCGAATTCTGCGGTCACGGCATCGGCAAGGTGTTCCACGAAGAGCCGCAGATCCTGCACTACGGCCGCGCTGGCACCGGCATGGAACTCAAGGCCGGCATGACCTTCACCATCGAGCCGATGATCAACCAGGGCAAGGCCGACACCAAGGTACTGGGCGACGGCTGGACCGCGATCACCAAGGACCGCAAGCTCTCGGCACAGTGGGAACACACCCTGCTGGTGACCGAAACCGGTTACGAGATCTTCACCCTGCGCAGCGATGACACCATCCCTCGCGTTTCGGCCTGATCCCGTTACCGTACATCGCCTATAGAAAGGAAAGCCAATCGATGCCGCAGGTGGATCCCGAACTCTTCGATCGCGGCCAGTTCCAAGCTGAACTGGCCCTGAAGGCAAGCCCGATCGCGGCCTTCAAGAAGGCGATCCGCCAGGCCCGCGAGGTGCTCGACGAGCGTTTTCGCAGCGGCCGGGACATTCGCCGGCTGATTGAGGATCGCGCCTGGTTTGTCGATAACATCCTGCAAAAGGCGTGGAACCAGTTCAGCTTGAGTTCCGAAGCCGGCATTGCACTGGTCGCGGTCGGTGGCTACGGCCGCGGCGAATTGCACCCTTATTCCGATATCGACTTGCTGATCCTGCTGGACAGCGCCGACCACGAAGTTTTCCGCGATTCCATAGAGCGTTTTCTGACGCTGTTGTGGGACATCGGCCTGGAGGTCGGCCAGAGCGTTCGCTCGGTCGACGAGTGCGCCGTCGAGGCCCGCGCCGACCTGACGGTCGTCACCAACCTGATGGAAAGCCGCACCATCGCCGGCCCCGAGCATTTGCGCCAGCGCATGCTGGACGTCACCAGCACCGCGCACATGTGGCCGAGCAAGGACTTCTTCCTGGCCAAGCGTGCCGAACAAAAGGCCCGCCACCACAAGTACAACGACACCGAATACAACCTGGAACCCAACGTCAAAGGCTCTCCCGGCGGCTTGCGGGATATCCAGACGATTCTCTGGGTGGCCCGTCGCGAGTACGGCACCCTGAACCTGCGGGCACTGGCTGGTGAAGGATTCCTGGTCGAGAGTGAAAACGCCCTGCTCGCCTCTTCCCAGGAGTTCCTGTGGAAGGTTCGTTATGCCCTGCACATGCTCGCCGGTCGTGCCGAAGACCGCCTGCTGTTCGATCACCAGCGCACCATTGCCGGGCTGCTGGGCTTCAAGGGCGACGACGCCAAGCAAGCCGTCGAAAACTTCATGCAGCAGTATTACCGGGTGGTGATGAGCATCGCCCAGCTCAGCGACCTGATCATCCAGCACTTCGAGGAAGTCATCCTCGCACCGGAAGACGAAGCGCCACCACAACCGATCAACTCGCGCTTCCAGTTGCATGACGGCTACATCGAAGCACGCAACGACAACGTCTTCCGCCGCACGCCGTTCGCCATGCTCGAAATATTCGTGCTGATGGCCCAGCAGCCGGAAATCAAGGGCGTGCGCGCCGACACCATTCGTCTGCTGCGGGAAAACCGCCACCTGATCGACGACGACTTCCGCAACGATATTCGCAACACCAGCCTGTTCATCGAGCTGTTCAAGTGCAAGATCGGCATCCACCGCAATCTGCGGCGGATGAACCGTTACGGCATCCTTGGGCGTTACCTGCCCGAATTCGGCTTTATCGTCGGACAAATGCAACATGACCTGTTCCACATCTATACGGTCGATGCCCACACCCTGAACCTGATCAAGCACCTGCGTAAGTTGCAGTACACCAAGGTGTCGGAAAAATTCCCGCTGGCCAGCAAGCTCATGGGCAAGCTGCCCAAGCCAGAGCTGATTTACATGGCCGGCCTGTACCACGACATCGGCAAGGGCCGGCATGGCGATCACTCGGACATCGGCGCCGTGGATGCCGAGGCCTTTTGCCAGCGCCATCAACTGCCCACATGGGACAGCCGCCTGATCGTGTGGCTGGTGCAAAACCACCTTGTGATGTCGACAACTGCCCAGCGCAAGGACCTGTCCGACCCGCAGGTGATCCACGATTTCGCACAGATCGTCGGCGACGAAACCCGCCTCGACTACCTGTATGTGCTGACCGTCGCCGACATCAACGCCACCAACCCGACGCTGTGGAACTCCTGGCGCGCCAGCCTGCTGCGCCAGCTCTACACCGAGACCAAGCGCGCGCTGCGTCGTGGCCTGGAGAACCCGGTGGATCGCGAAGAGCAGATCCGCCAGACCCAAAGCGCGGCCCTGGATATCCTGGTGCGCGGCGGCACCGACCCGGACGATGTCGAGCAACTGTGGGCGCAATTGGGTGACGACTATTTCCTGCGTCACACCGCCGGCGATGTGGCCTGGCACAGCGACGCGATCCTCCAGCAACCGGCCGACGGCGGGCCACTGGTACTGATCAAGGAAACCACCCAGCGCGAGTTCGAAGGCGGAACACAGATCTTCATCTACGCCCCCGACCAGCACGACTTCTTTGCCGTGACCGTGGCTGCGATGGACCAGCTCAACCTGAACATTCACGACGCCCGGGTCATCACCTCCAGCAGCCAGTTCACCCTCGACACCTATATCGTGCTCGACACCGACGGCGACTCGATTGGCGATAACCCGGCACGGATCAAGCAAATCCGCGACGGCCTGACCGAAGCCCTGCGCAACCCGGACGACTACCCGACCATCATCCAGCGCCGGGTGCCCCGTCAGCTCAAGCATTTCGCCTTTGCGCCACAAGTGACGATCCACAACGACGCCCAGCGCCAGGTGACGGTGCTGGAACTCACGGCGCCTGACCGCCCGGGCCTGCTGGCGCGGATTGGGACGATTTTCCTGGAGTTCGATCTGTCACTGCAAAATGCCAAGATCGCCACCCTCGGCGAGCGCGTGGAAGACGTGTTCTTCATCACCGACGCCAACAATCTGCCGTTGTCCGACCCGCTGCTGTGTAGCCGCCTGCAGGATGCGATCGTCGAACAACTGAGCGTCAACCAGGAACCGGATATCAAACTGTCGCGCATCAGCATCTGAATCAACAACGGCCCGCCCTTATGTAGGGGCGAGCCTGCTCGCGATGAACTCAAATACACCGCGTTATCCTGGCAAGAACGCGTTATCGTTGACGACCATCGCGAGCAAGCTCGCTCCTACAGGGACCAGCGCCGCTCCAACACCGAACGAGATTTATCGATGAACAACGCTCTGACCCAGCTGCAGCCCTACCCGTTCGAGAAACTCCGCGCCCTGCTCGGCAGTGTCACGCCCAATCCGGACAAACGCCCTATCGCCCTGTCCATCGGCGAGCCGAAACACCGTTCGCCAAGCTTCGTCGCCGAAGCCCTGGCCAGCAACCTGGATCAGATGGCGGTGTACCCGACCACCCTCGGCATTCCGGCCCTGCGTGAAGCCATCGCGGCATGGTGCGAGCGGCGCTTCGATGTCCCCAAAGGCTGGATCGACCCGGCGCGCAACGTGCTGCCGGTCAACGGCACCCGCGAAGCGCTGTTCGCCTTTACCCAGACCGTGGTCAACCGTGGCGATGACGCTCTGGTGGTCAGCCCGAACCCGTTCTACCAGATCTACGAAGGCGCGGCGTTCCTCGCCGGCGCCAAGCCGCACTATCTGCCGTGCCTGGACGAAAACGGTTTCAACCCGGATTTCGATGCCGTGTCGCCGGACATCTGGAAACGCTGCCAGATCCTGTTCCTGTGCTCGCCAGGCAACCCAACCGGTGCATTGATTCCGGTGGAAACCCTGAAAAAGCTGATCGCACTGGCCGACGAGTACGACTTCGTGATCGCCGCCGATGAGTGCTATAGCGAACTCTACTTCGACGAGCAAACCCCGCCACCAGGCCTGCTCAGCGCCTGCGCGGAGCTGGGCCGCAAGGACTTCAAGCGCTGCGTGGTGTTCCACAGCCTGTCCAAGCGTTCGAACCTGCCAGGCCTGCGTTCGGGTTTTGTCGCCGGTGACGCCGACATCCTCAAGGGCTTCCTGCTCTATCGCACCTACCACGGCTGCGCGATGCCGGTTCAGACGCAACTGGCCAGTGTTGCCGCGTGGAACGACGAAGTGCATGTGCGCGCCAACCGTGCGTTGTACCGAGAGAAGTTCGATGCAGTACTGGAGATCCTCAGCCCGGTGCTGGACGTGCAGCGTCCGGATGGCAGCTTCTACCTGTGGCCGAATGTGGCCGGTGACGACGCAGCGTTCTGCCGCGATCTGTTCGAACAGGAGCATGTGACCGTGGTGCCGGGCTCTTACCTCTCGCGTGATGTCGATGGCGTCAATCCGGGGGCCGGGCGTGTGCGGATGGCATTGGTTGCGCCGTTGGCGGAGTGCGTTGAAGCCGCCGAGCGGATTCGCGATTTCATCCAGCGCCGCAAATAACCCCCCGTCCGGTGACGGCCAGGTTTACTTCACCTGGCCCAGCTTGGCCTCACTCAAATCAAGCTCACCCAGCACTTCACGCAACACGTCATCACCTATCTGGTGCTGACGACTGAGGCTATACAACTCCAGGCGCTGCGCCCGCAGCGCCTTCAAGCGCAAACGCCGCTCCAGCAAGTCCATCTTAAAGGCCAGGGCCTGGGCTTCAGCGGAATCGTTGAACACCTCCAGCTGATGCCTGTACTCCGACATGATCCGCGCCTTGAGTTCGGCGGCCAGCGCGGATTGGGCGGCGTCCTGTGGGTTGGCCTCTTCTGCCTCGAGCGCATGAATGGCCGCTTCGGCGGTCTTGCGCCAGGCGTCGCGCACTTCATTGCGGCGTTTGTCGTCCGGGCTTTTCTCGATACCACGCAGCAGCAACGGCAAGGCAATGCACGCGGCAATCAACGACAACAAAATCACCCCGGCGGCAATGAATATCAGCAGGTCGCGTTCGGGAAAGGCGCTGCCCCCCATGAGCATCGGTACCGACATCACACCGGCCAAGGTCACGGCGCCACGCACGCCTGCGACAGTCAGCAGCCAGCATGAACGCGCGCTCGGCACCCGTGTTATTTCATCCTTGCCGCGCCAGCGCCGCACAAAAATGGACAGACGCCAGATGCTTTGTACCCAGACAAACCGCAACACCAGCAGCACCAGAAAAATCGCCAGAACGTCGAAGCAGCGATAGAGCAGTGTCGGCCACAACGAAGGTTCGTGACTGGCCACAGCCTTGATGATATCCGGCAACTGCAGGCCCAACAGCAGAAAAATCAAGCCATTAAAGGCAAACTCCAGCAATGACCAGACGCTGCGATTGAGCAAGCGGGTGTTGGTCTGGCGCGGCAGCAGATCGAGCCAGCTCTGCATCATCCCCGCCGCCACCGCCGACAGGATGCCCGACACTTCCATGCGCTCGGCCAGCACGTAGGCCGCAAACGGCAGCAGCAACATGAACACCACGTGCGTCGCCGGATCATCCCAGCCGCGCGCGATCATCCACGCCCGCAGGCGGCCGACCAGCCAGCTCAAGGCCACCCCGACGGCCAGACCACCGACGGCGACCAGCATGAATGTCAGGCTGGCATTGGCCAGCGAGAACACACCGGTCACCGCTGCCACCAGCGCAAACTTGAACGTCACCAGGCCCGAGGCATCGTTCATCAGCGCCTCACCCTGCAAGATGTGCATCAAGGGTGTGGGCAGTCTGTTGCGGGAGATGGCCGACACCGCCACCGCATCTGTCGGCGACAGCACGGCCGCCAGGGCAAACGCCACCGGCAACGGCACACCGGGCAGCAGCCAGTGAATGAAATACCCGGCGCCGACCACGGTAAACAGCACCAGCCCCACCGCCAGGGTCAGGATCGGTCCGCGCAGACGCCAGAATTCGCGCTTGGGCATGCGCCAGCCGTCGGAGAACAACAGCGGCGGCAGGAACAGGAACAGGAACAGTTCGGGGTCCAGCACCACATGCAGCCCGAGCGTTGGCCAGGCAAGCAAGGCCCCCGCGGCAATTTGCACCAAAGGCAATGGCAGCGGAATCACCCGTCCAATCAGGCGCGAAACGCCGACCAGCATCAACAGGATCAGGACGGTGTAAGCGGTTTGCATAAAGCGTGGTTCCCGGACAGTCGACAGCATTGAAGTGCCATATTAGACGCTTAGACTGTCTGCTGACCCTTGCACCAATGTCGCACGCCTGAACATCCAGAAACACCACAATCCCTGTAGGAGCGAGCTTGCTCGCGATGAACCCGAGAGCAACGCGGGGTGACAGGTACTTAGCGATATCGTTAACGACCATCGCGAGCGAGCTCGCTCCTACAAAGGTTTAATGGCATGACACAAATACAAACCCGACCACAGCCGCCGCGAAACCGTCCGGCCATGGCATAATCCGTCACCTTTTATTTACGGCACCTGCAAAGGGGGCAATTCCTTGACCGTTTCAAGCAAAACGTTGCACCTTTTCGGCATCAAAGCCTGCGACACCATGAAAAAGGCGCGCACCTGGCTCGATGAACACGCTGTCAGTTATGACTTTCATGATTACAAAGCGGTCGGTATCGACCGTGAACACCTGACCCAATGGTGCAACGAGCACGGCTGGGAAGTGGTGTTGAACCGTGCAGGCACGACCTTTCGCAAGCTCGACGACGAACGCAAAGCCGATCTCGACCAGACGAAAGCCATCGAACTGATGCTCGCACAACCCTCGATGATCAAGCGCCCGGTGCTTGATCTCGGTGAACGAACCCTGATTGGCTTCAAGCCAGATATCTACGCGGCCGCGCTCAAGTAAGCAGCCCGTTTCAATTTGCTAGAGGTATCAACATGTCCACTACCCTGTTCAGCCTGGCCTTTGGTGTCGGCACTCAAAACCGTCAAGGCGCATGGCTGGAAGTGTTCTACGCCCAGCCGCTGCTCAACCCGTCCGCCGAACTGGTCGCTGCCATTGCGCCGATCCTCGGTTACAGCGAAGGCAACCAGGCCATCACCTTCACCACCGCGCAGGCCGCGCAACTGGCTGAAGCCGTGAAAGGCATCGACGCGGTACAAGGCAAGCTGCTGACCCGCCTGGCCGAGAGCCACAAGCCGCTGGTTGCCACCTTGCTGGCTGAAGACGCCCAGTTGTCGTCCACCCCTGAGGCCTACCTCAAGCTGCACCTGCTGAGCCATCGCCTGGTCAAGCCACATGGCCTGAACCTGGCCGGGATCTTCCCGCTGCTGCCGAACGTGGCCTGGACCAGCCAGGGCGCGGTCGACCTGAGCGAACTGGCCGAGCTGCAACTCGAAGCCCGCCTGCGCGGCGAGCTGCTGGAAGTGTTCTCGGTGGACAAGTTCCCGAAAATGACCGACTACGTGGTTCCGGCCGGCGTGCGTATCGCTGACGCCGCGCGTCTGCGCCTGGGCGCTTACGTGGGTGAAGGCACCACCGTGATGCACGAAGGTTTCATCAACTTCAACGCTGGCACCGAAGGCCCTGGCATGATCGAAGGCCGCGTATCCGCCGGCGTATTCGTCGGCAAGGGTTCGGACCTGGGCGGCGGCTGCTCGACCATGGGCACCCTGTCGGGTGGCGGCAACATCGTGATCAAGGTCGGCGAAGGCTGCCTGATCGGCGCCAACGCCGGTATCGGTATCCCGTTGGGCGACCGCAACACCGTCGAGTCGGGCCTGTACGTGACCGCCGGCACCAAAGTGGCGCTGCTGGACGAAAACAATCAGCTGGTCAAAGTGGTCAAGGCCCGTGAACTGGCCGGCCAGCCAGACCTGCTGTTCCGTCGCAATTCGGAGACCGGCGCCGTGGAATGCAAAACCCACAAATCGGCCATCGAACTGAACGAAGCGCTGCACGCTCACAACTAAGCCACACGACCACCCGCACCTCTGTAGGAGCGAGCTTGCTCGCGATGGACGTCAACGATAACGCGCGGCATCAGACAGCCCGTGTCGTCCAGGCGTCCATCGCGAGCAAGCTCGCTCCTACAGGGGTCAGGCGTACAGGCGAACAACATGATGATTCTCTCTCCCTGGCGTGCCGATTTTCCGGCCATCGCCGCCCTGCAACGGCAAGGCCAGACCTATCTGGACAACGCCGCCACCACGCAAAAACCCCAAGCCCTGCTGGATGCCCTGGCGCATTACTACGCCAACGGCGCGGCCAACGTGCATCGGGCGCAGCACTTGCCCGGCGCTCACGCCACCCAGGCCTTCGAGGACAGCCGCCGCAAAGTCGCGCAATGGCTCAATACGGGCGATTGCGGTCAGATCATCTTTACCCACGGTGCGACGTCCGCGCTGAATCTCCTGGCCTACGGCCTGGAACATCTTTTCAATCCGGGCGACGAGATTGTCGTCAGCGCCCTGGAGCATCACGCCAACCTCTTGCCCTGGCAGCAACTGGCGCACCGCCGCGACCTGAAACTGGTGATCCTGCCGCTGGATGTCGACGGTGTGATCGACCTTGAAGCCGCTGCTGGCCTGATCGGCTCGCGCACACGGCTGTTGGCGGTCAGTCAACTGTCCAACGTGATTGGCGCGTGGCAGCCGCTGCCGCAATTGCTGGCGCTGGCCAAGGCGCACAACGCACTGACCGTGATCGACGGCGCCCAGGGCGTGGTCCATGGCCGCCACGACGTACAAGCGCTGGGCTGCGATTTTTATGTGTTCTCCAGCCACAAGCTCTACGGCCCCGATGGCCTGGGCGTGCTGTTCGGGCGTCATACAGCGCTGCAACAGCTGCGCCCCTGGCAGTTCGGCGGCGAAATGGTGCTGGATGCCAATTATCACGACGCTCGTTTTCGCCCGGCACCGCTGGGTTTCGAGGCCGGGACGCCACCGATCGCCAGTGTGATCGGCCTCGGAGCGACCCTGGATTACCTCGCCGGGCTCGATCAGGACGCCGTGTCCGCCCATGAAGCGGCGCTGCATGCCTGCCTGCTCAAGGGCCTTGAGGCGCGCAATGGCATTCGCCTGTTGGCCAGGCCGCAAGTGGCACTGGCCAGTTTTACCGTCGAGGGTGTGCATAACTCCGATCTCGCGCATTTGCTGACCGAACAAGGGATCGCGGTGCGCGCCGGCCATCACTGCGCGATGCCGCTGCTCAAACGCTTCGAACTGGCCGGGGCGATTCGGGTGTCGTTAGCGCTGTACAACGATTCCGAAGACATTGAGCGGTTCTTTGAAGCCCTGGATCAGACACTGGAGTTGCTGCGATGAACCTGCCTGCCGATGCCGTGACGGCACTCGACACCTTTCAGAAAGCCGCCGGCTGGGAACAACGCGCACGCCTGCTGATGCAATGGGGCGAGCGTCTGCCAGCGTTGAGTGACGCGCAGATGTGCGACGCCAACCGGGTGCACGGCTGTGAAAGCCAGGTGTGGCTGGTGGGCGAATTGCGTGATGGCCATTGGCAATTCAGCGCCAACAGCGATGCACGCCTGATTCGCGGGTTGGTGGCGTTGCTGCTGGCGCGGGTCAACGGGCTGTCGGCGGCTGAGTTGCAGCAGGTGGATCTGGCGGACTGGTTCAATCAGTTGGGGTTGGGGCGCCAGTTGTCCGAATCCCGCAGCAATGGCTTGAATGCGGTGCTTCAGCGGATGAATGAGCTGGCAGGTTGATCGCCTTCGCGAGCAAGCCCGCTCCCACATTTGATCTTCAGTGAATACAGTTTTTGTGTACGACCGAAATCCAATGTGGGAGCGGGCTTGCTCGCGAAGGGGCCATCAACAGCAACACTCAAACCTGAGGCTTGACCCGATCCGCTGGCCGCCGCACGCCGGCCACGATCTTGTCCACCGCCTTGGTTGCCGCGACCATGCCGAAGGTCGCCGTCACCATCATCACTGCGCCAAACCCGCCCGCGCAGTCGAGTTTCACGCCATCGCCGACAAAACTCTTCTGCAGGCAAATGCTGCCGTCCGGTTTCGGGTAGCGCAGTTGCTCGGTGGAAAACACGCACGGCACGCTGTAGTGGCGGGTCACGGTGCGGGAGAAGCCGTAATCACGGCGTAGCGTGGAGCGCACTTTCGACGCCAGCGGGTCGTTGAACGTGCGGTTCAGGTCGCAGACCTGGATCAACGTCGGGTCGATCTGCCCGCCCGCGCCGCCAGTGGTGATGATCTGGATCTTGCGACGTTTGCACCAGGCGATCAGCGCAGCCTTGGCGTTGACGCTATCGATGCAGTCGATCACGCAGTCGATGTTCGGCGTGATGTACTCGGCCATGGTGTCGCGGGTAACGAAGTCAGGCACCGCGTGCACCGTACAGTCCGGGTTGATCCCACGCAGACGCTCGGCCATCACCTCGACCTTGGGCTTGCCCACCGTGCTGTCCAGCGCATGCAGTTGACGGTTGGCGTTGCTGACGCAGACGTCGTCCAGGTCGAACAGCGAAATCTCGCCCACGCCACAGCGCGCCATGGCTTCCGCCGCCCAGGAACCGACACCACCGACGCCAACGATCGCCACATGGGCCGCACGCAGGCGCTCAAGGCCTTCGATGCCATACAAACGGGCGATGCCTGCAAACCGCGGATCTTCTGTACTCATGACCATTACCCCAAAAACCGGCGCGCAGTATAGGGCTTCGCAGCACTAAGTTTTAAGCTTCAAGCTACAAGTGTAAGAACTTATGTGAAAGTTAACTGCCCAACGTCAGGCATTTCCCTGTCCGATATACGTTCAGTGAACTGCCGGTGTAGGATGCGCGCCCCTTTACGGCCGCCGACCGTCCCCTCGTTCCACAGCCTTTGGAACCCGAAATAACCATGTCATCGCGTAAATTTGGACTCAACCTGGTCGTGGTGCTCGCCATCGCAGCCTTGTTTACCGGCTTCTGGGCGCTGATCAATCGCCCGGTCACCGCCCCCAACTGGCCGGAGCAGATCTCCGGTTTCTCCTACTCACCGTTCCAGCAAGGACAATTCCCACAGAAGGAACAGTATCCGACCGACGATGAGATGCGTCGCGACCTGGAAATCATGAGCAAGCTGACGGACAACATCCGCATCTACTCGGTCGATGGCACCCTGCAAGACATCCCGAAACTGGCGGAAGAATTCGGCTTGCGGGTGACCCTGGGGATCTGGATCAGCCCGGACCAGGAACGCAACGAACGGGAAATTACCCGTGCCATCGAAATCGCCAACTCCTCACGCAGCGTGGTTCGTGTGGTGGTCGGCAACGAAGCGATCTTCCGCAAGGAAATTACCGCCAAGGAACTCAGCGTCATGCTGGATCGCGTGCGCGCCGCCGTGAAAGTGCCAGTGACGACGTCCGAGCAGTGGCACGTCTGGGAAGAACACCCGGAACTGGCCAAACACGTCGACCTGATCGCCGCGCACATCCTGCCTTACTGGGAATTCATCCCGATGGACAAGGCCGGACAGTTCGTCCTCGACCGCGCCCGCGATCTGAAAAAGATGTTCCCGAAAAAGCCGCTGCTGCTGTCCGAAGTGGGCTGGCCGAGCAACGGCCGCATGCGCGGTGGCGCCGATGCCTCACCGGCGGACCAGGCGATTTACCTGCGAACCCTGGTCAACAAGCTCAACCGCCAGGGCTTCAACTACTTCGTGATCGAAGCGTTCGACCAGCCGTGGAAAGCCAGTGACGAAGGTTCCGTCGGCGCCTACTGGGGTGTGTTCAACGCCGCACGCCAGCAGAAGTTCAACTTCGAAGGCCCGGTAGTGGCGATTCCGCAGTGGCGCGTATTGGCCATTGGTTCGGTGGTATTGGCGCTGTTGTCGCTGACCCTGCTGATGATCGACGGCTCGGCCCTGCGTCAGCGTGGCCGTACCTTCCTGACCTTCATCGCGTTCCTGTGCGGTTCGGTGCTGGTGTGGATCGGTTACGACTACAGCCAGCAATACAGCACCTGGTTCAGCTTGACGGTGGGCTTCTTGCTCGCCCTCGGTGCGCTCGGGGTGTTTATCGTGCTGCTGACCGAAGCCCACGAACTGGCTGAAGCCGTGTGGGTGCACAAGCGTCGTCGTGAATTCCTGCCGGTGGTGGGCGATTCCAGCTATCGCCCGAAAGTGTCGATTCACGTTCCCTGCTACAACGAGCCGCCGGAGATGGTCAAACAGACCCTCAACGCCCTGGCCAACCTCGACTATCCGGACTTCGAAGTCCTGATCATCGACAACAACACCAAGGACCCGGCGGTGTGGGAACCGGTGCGTGACTACTGCGCAACCCTCGGCCCGCGTTTCAAGTTCTTCCACGTGGCACCGCTGGCCGGCTTCAAGGGCGGCGCGCTGAACTACCTGATTCCGCACACCGCCAAGGATGCCGAAGTCATTGCCGTGATCGACTCGGACTACTGCGTCGACCGCAACTGGCTCAAGCACATGGTGCCGCACTTCGCCGACCCGAAAATCGCCGTGGTGCAGTCGCCGCAGGATTACCGCGACCAGAACGAAAGCACCTTCAAGAAGCTCTGCTACGCAGAATACAAAGGCTTCTTCCATATCGGCATGGTCACCCGCAACGACCGCGACGCGATCATCCAGCACGGCACCATGACCATGACCCGCCGCTCGGTGCTCGAGGAACTGGGCTGGGCCGACTGGTGCATCTGTGAAGACGCCGAACTGGGACTGCGGGTATTCGAGAAAGGCCTGTCGGCGGCGTATTACCACTCCAGCTACGGCAAGGGCCTGATGCCCGATACCTTTATCGACTTCAAGAAACAGCGTTTCCGCTGGGCCTACGGAGCGATTCAGATCATCAAGCGCCATACCGCCGCCCTGCTGCGCGGCAAGGACACCGAGCTGACCCGTGGCCAGCGTTATCACTTCCTCGCGGGCTGGTTGCCGTGGGTGGCGGACGGCATGAACATCTTCTTCACCGTCGGCGCACTGTTGTGGTCGGCGGCCATGATCATCGTGCCGCACCGGGTCGATCCACCGCTGCTGATTTTCGCGATCCCGCCGTTGGCACTGTTTGTGTTCAAGGTCGCCAAAATCATCTTCCTCTACCGTCGTGCGGTCGGGGTCAACCTGAAGGATGCCTTCTGCGCGGCACTGGCCGGTCTGGCGTTGTCCCATACCATCGCCAAAGCGGTGCTGTACGGTTTCTTCACCAGCAGCATTCCGTTCTTCCGCACGCCGAAAAACGCCGATAACCACGGTTTCTGGGTAGCGATTTCGGAAGCTCGGGAAGAGATGTTCATCATGCTGCTGTTGTGGGGCGCGGCGCTGGGGATCTTCCTGGTGCAGGGCCTGCCGAGCAACGACATGCGCTTCTGGGTCACCATGTTGCTGGTACAGTCGCTGCCGTACGTCGCGGCACTGATCATGGCGTTCCTGTCGTCGCTGCCGAAACCGATCGCCGAACCTGAAACGGCACCTGTCGTCTAAATCTCTGCGGATGCACTAAACGGCGGCCAATGGTCGCCGTTTTGCTTTAAGATAACCGCCATTTTGCGGGGCTTGGCGTGATGTACGGTCTTATTGACGGTCAATCTCCTGTGGGAGCGGGCTTGCTCGCGAATGCGTTGTAACAATCAACATTTATGTTTGCTGACACACCGCATTCGCGAGCAAGCCCGCTCCCACAGTTAGTCCGCGCCCACATTCATGATTTCCGGAGTTTTCCATGACGGCCCACGCCGACCTTTCGCCGACCCTTCAACTCGCCATCGACCTGATCCGCCGTCCGTCCGTGACGCCGATCGACGCCGATTGCCAGAAGCAGATGATGCAACGCCTGGGCGATGCCGGTTTCACTCTGGAACCGATGCGCATCGAAGATGTGGATAACTTCTGGGCCACCCACGGCCAGGACGACGGTCCGGTGCTGTGCTTCGCCGGCCACACCGACGTGGTTCCGACCGGCCCGGTGTCGGCCTGGCAGATCGAACCGTTCAACGCGCTGATCGACGAACACGGCATGCTCTGCGGCCGTGGCGCCGCCGACATGAAAGGCAGCCTCGCCGCCATGACCGTCGCCTCCGAGCGTTTTGTCGCCGACTACCCAAATCACAAGGGCAAAGTCGCGTTCCTGATCACCAGCGACGAAGAAGGCCCGGCGCATCACGGCACCAAGGCAGTGGTCGAACGCCTCGCCGCGCGCAAGGAACGCCTGGACTGGTGCATCGTCGGCGAACCGTCGAGCACCACCCTGGTGGGTGACGTGGTCAAGAACGGCCGTCGCGGCTCCCTCGGCGCCAAGCTGACCGTGCGCGGCGTGCAAGGCCACGTGGCCTACCCGCACCTGGCGAAGAACCCGATCCACCTCGCGGCCCCGGCCCTGGCCGAACTGGCTGCCGAGCACTGGGACCACGGTAACGACTTCTTCCCGCCGACCAGTTTCCAGATCTCCAACGTCAACTCCGGCACCGGGGCGACCAACGTGATCCCGGGCGACCTGGTGGCGGTGTTCAACTTCCGCTTCTCCACCGAGTCCACCGTTGAAGGCCTGCAAAAGCGCGTGGCCGACATCCTCGACAAGCATGACCTGGACTGGCACATCGACTGGGCCCTGTCCGGCCTGCCGTTCCTCACCGAACCGGGCGCACTGCTGGACGCGGTGTCGTCGAGCATCAAGGACATCACCGGTCGTGAAACCAAGGCGTCCACCAGCGGTGGCACCTCCGACGGCCGCTTCATCGCAACCATGGGCACCCAGGTTGTTGAACTGGGCCCGGTCAACGCGACCATCCACCAGGTCAACGAACGTGTGCTGGCGGCCGA
Source organism: Pseudomonas sp. WT-JTC (assembly GCF_056711565.1). Lineage (NCBI taxonomy): Bacteria > Pseudomonadati > Pseudomonadota > Gammaproteobacteria > Pseudomonadales > Pseudomonadaceae > Pseudomonas > Pseudomonas sp. WT-JTC. The sequence continues at coordinate 1,247,259 of NZ_CM160042.1, read as the reverse complement.
TCTCGACGTGTTGACCGAGATCTACTACCAGACCCTGATCAAGTTGCTCGCCTGATGCTGGCGTGTCCGATCTGCAGTGAACCGCTGAACGCGGTGGACAACGGCGTGGTCTGCCCCGCCGGGCATCGCTTCGACCGTGCGCGCCAGGGTTACTTGAACCTGTTGCCGGTGCAACACAAGAACAGCCGCGACCCTGGGGATAACCAGGCGATGGTCGAAGCCCGCCGCGACTTCCTCAACGCCGGGCACTATGCCCCGGTGGCCAGGCGCCTGGCGGAGCTGGCGGCAGGTTATGCGCCGCAACGTTGGGTCGATATCGGTTGTGGCGAGGGTTACTACACCGCGCAGATCGCCGAGGCCTTGCCGGATGCTGACGGCTACGCGCTGGACATTTCCCGCGAAGCGGTCAAGCGCGCCTGCAAACGCAACCCAAAGCTCACCTGGTTGATCGCCAGCATGGCGCGGGTGCCGTTGGCTTCCGGCAGCTGCCAATTCCTGGCGAGCGTCTTCAGCCCGCTGGATTGGGAAGAGGCCAAACGCCTGCTCAGCGTCGGCGGCGGCCTGATGAAAGTCGGGCCGACCAGCGGCCACCTGATGGAACTGCGTGAACGGCTGTACGACGAAGTTCGCGAATACACCGACGACAAGCATCTGGCCCTGGTGCCCGAAGGCATGGTGCTTGAGCACAGCGAAACCCTGGAATACAAACTGACGCTGGCAAGCGGTCAGGACCGGGCGAATCTGCTGGCCATGACGCCTCACGGCTGGCGCGCCAGTGCCGAGCGCCGTGCAGCTGTGATCGAGCAGGCTGAGCCGTTCGAGGTCACCGTGTCGATGCGCTACGATTATTTCGTTCTGCAGTAGTCATCAGAGAGCAACTTTAATTTTTGGTCTTGGGTAACGGCTCAAGACCGGCTAAATCCGCGAATGGATTTTTCAGACCCGCAGTGAGGACATCCATGCGCCAGCCCGATATCGAGATTTACCTGAAAGACGCCGACGTCGACCACAAGGCCATCTCGGCCTGGCTCGGCACGGCATTGGGCCCCTGCACCGACTGGGTGCAGAAAGGCCAGACCTACAAGTGCAAGGCCGGCAACGTGCCCGTGACCTGGCTGCCAAAAGCGGTCGGCAAGTGGAACAGCCTGTACCTGGAAAGCGACCAGACCCCATGGGACGACGACATCGCCTGCGCCCGCGCGGCCTTTGCCGCGCTCAACGTCGAAGTGCGCTGCGCACCGGGTAGCTGGGTCGAGGAGGAAGGTGAAGAGACGGCTGATCGCTGGATTCGCATCAGCGCCGACGGTGAAGAAGAAATCACCTGGAAGACGGCCTGAAGCCTGAACACCGCCCCCTGTAGGAGCGAGCTTGCTCGCGATGGTTGTCAACGATAACGCGCCAACTCCGGGAAAGCGCGGCGTCCTTGAGTTCTTCGCGAGCAAGCTCGCTCCTACAGTGGTTTTTGGGTGAACCGAGGAGTGGGTTTACAGCCCCACCACATCCTCAGCCTGCAAGCCCTTCTCCCCTTGCACCACCGCGTACTCGACCTGCTGGCCTTCAGTCAGCGAACGGTGGCCTTCGCCACGAATCGTGCGGTAATGCACGAACACGTCCACCCCGTCTTCGCGCTGAATGAAACCGTAGCCCTTGGCGTCGTTGAACCACTTCACGTTGCCGGTTTCGCGTGTTGCCATTTGTTCATACTCCCTTTTTATTATTGATCGGGCTTTTCGCAGGAAAGCCTCGGGAACGTCAGCCTGCGCATACCGGTCCCATGAGGGCAACGGCGACAGTGCGCCGAGTATATGACAGACGCTAAAACTCTCAACAAGAGTTTACTTACGCGCTTTTTTGCCGATTTTCGACGAATCCGGCACACTATCGGCCTCCCGAGCAAACGCTTGGTTCTATTCACTCACGCAGAAGCCGTATGACCCGTTCCCCGTTCCGCCGTCTTGTGTTTGGCACCCTGCGCCGACTGTTGTACCTCTGGGTTCGCTCGGAGACGATCAACCAGTCGTCGTTCACCCTTAACCTCGACCGCAGTCGTCCGGTGTTCTACGTCCTGCAAAACCCTTCGCTGACCGACCTCGCCGTGGTCGACACCGAGTGCAGCAAGGCCGGTCTGCCACGCCCGGTGCTGCCGGTATCGGCGGGCAACCTGCTGGAACCTGCCGCGTTCTTCTACCTGACGCCGGACCCGGACTGGCTCGGCCGCCAGGACAAGCGCGGCGCGCCGCCGACGTTGACCCGCCTGGTCAGCGCCCTGAGCCAGAACGCCGCCGAAGATGCGCAGATCATTCCGGTCAGCGTGTTCTGGGGCCAGTCGCCGGACAGCGAAAACAGCCCATGGAAACTCCTGTTCGCCGATAGCTGGGCGGTGACCGGGCGCCTGCGTCGCCTGCTGAGCATCATCGTGCTGGGACGCAAGACCCGCGTGCAGTTCTCCGCGCCGATCCACCTGCGCGAACTGATCGAGCACGACAAGGGCCACGAGCGCACCGTGCGCATGGCCCAACGCATCCTGCGGGTGCACTTTCGCAACCTGAAGGCCGCGGTGATCGGCCCGGACATTTCCCACCGGCGCAACCTGGTCAAGGGCCTGCTCAACCAGCCGCTGGTCAAGCAAGCGATCCTCGACGAAGCCGAGCGCGAAAACATCTCCCCGGAAAAAGCCAAGGCCCAGGCCCTGCGCTACGGCAACGAGATCGCCTCGGACTACACCTACACCGCGATCCGCTTCATGGAAGTGGTGCTGAGCTGGTTCTGGAACAAGATCTACGACGGTATCAAGGTCAACAACATCGAAGGCGTGCAGAAGGTCGCCCCGGGTTACGAAGTGATCTACGTGCCCTGCCACCGCAGCCACATCGACTACCTGCTGCTGTCCTACCTGCTGTTCCGCAATGGCCTGACCCCGCCGCACATCGCCGCCGGGATCAACCTCAACATGCCGGGGATCGGCGGCCTGCTGCGTCGCGGCGGTGCGTTCTTCATGCGTCGCACGTTCAAGGGCAACCCGCTGTACACCTCGGTGTTCAACGAATACCTGCACACGCTGTTCACCAAAGGCTTCCCGGTGGAGTACTTCGTCGAAGGCGGCCGTTCGCGCACCGGGCGCATGCTGCAACCGAAGACCGGAATGCTGGCGATCACCCTGCGCAGCTTCCTGCGTTCGTCGCGCATGCCCATCGTCTTCGTGCCGGTGTACATCGGTTACGAGCGCGTGCTGGAAGGCCGCACCTACCTCGGCGAACTGCGCGGCGCGAGCAAGAAGAAAGAGTCGATCTTCGACATCTTCAAAGTCATCGGCGCCCTCAAGCAGCGCTTCGGCCAGGTGGCGGTGAACTTCGGCGAGCCGATCAAACTGGCGGAATTCCTCGACAGCGAACAGCCCGACTGGCGCAAACAGGAACTCGGCCCGCAATTCAGACCTGCCTGGCTCAACGAAACCACCAACCGTCTCGGCGAGAAAGTCGCGCAGCATCTGAACGAGGCAGCAGCGATCAACCCGGTCAACCTGGTGGCGCTGGCGCTGCTGTCCACCAGCCGTCTGGCACTGGACGATCGCGCCATGGCGCGGGTCCTCGACTTGTATCTGGCGCTGTTGCGCAAGGTTCCGTACTCGCCGCACACCACCCTGCCGGACGGTGATGGCCGAGCGTTGATCAAGCACGTGAAGGACATGGACCTGCTGTCCGAGCAGAGCGACGCCCTTGGCAAGATTCTGTATCTGGACGAGCAGAACGCGGTCCTGATGACCTACTACCGCAACAACGTGCTGCACATCTTCGCGCTGCCGGCGTTGCTGGCGAGCTTCTTCCAGAGCGCCTCGCGCATGAACCGCGAACAGATCCTGCGCTACACCCATGCGTTGTATCCGTACCTGCAAGCGGAGCTGTTCATCCGCTGGACGCTCGACGAACTGGATGCGGTGATCGGCCAGTGGCTGGAAGCGTTCGTCGAACAAGGCCTGCTGCGTTTCGAGAACGCCGTGTACCTGCGCCCGGCGCCAAGCTCACGGCATTTCGTGCTGCTGACGCTGCTGTCGAAAAGCATCGCCCAGACCCTGCAGCGCTTCTACATGACCGTGTCCCTGCTGCTCAACAGCGGCCAGAACAGCATCAGCGCCGAAGAGCTGGAAGACCTGTGCACGGTCATGGCCCAGCGCCTGTCGATCCTGCATGGCCTGAACGCCCCGGAATTCTTCGACAAGAGCCTGTTCCGCCACTTCATCCAGACCCTGCTCGACCTCGAGGTGCTCAAGCGCGACGAGGCCGGCAAGCTGGGCTATCACGAACTGCTCGGCGAACTGGCCGAAGGCGCGGCCAAGCGGGTGTTGCCGGCGGAGATTCGATTGTCGATCCGCCAGGTGGCGTTGCATCGCAGTGAGGATGCGGCCGACCTTGTCGAGCGGGCATGACCCATTGAAATGTCAGAAGCAAGGACGCTTGCTGACCCTTCCCGTCATCAATTCGCTTTCGTCTAGCGAACGCCTCCTACATAACGCTCGAATACTCGGGAGATAAGCTCAGCGCTCGTCATTTCCAACGAGTCCATTGATAAGGAAATCATCATGCCCCAACATACAATCAATACCTTCCTGCGCTTTCCTCCAGACTTTGAACTACCGGAGGCCTGCGAAATAAGCATTCGAGTACAAGACATTACCAACAGGGATGCGCCCAGACTTCACAGCCGGTGGGGGAGCAACCAACTTCCATCGACGCGTCCGATCAGCTTCCCGGTTATGGTCGATTCTGAGTTGAACAAAATCGGAAGCCGCTTCTCCATCAATGTAAAAATCTCCCATCAAGGGACCGCACTGCTCCTGGATCTGGAGCAAAATTTCTGGTGGGCGGGAGGCGATCACGATACGGACATTCACTTGAGCCCTGTGGGCTACATCGCTGTGGAAAAGTCCTGGATGCCCCGAATTGGTTACCCTGCTGACTCAAAGCTGTTAGTTAAGTTGATTGAAATGACTACTGATGACCAGGCTGAGATCACTATTAGTGAGGGTGTAGGCCTGACCGCGCAAATCACCCCCATCTACGTGAAATATGACCCGTCCATGATCAAGCCTGGCCAACTTTACGCACTGACCGGCTCATTCGAGAGCCATGGTCAGCACCGACTGTCGCTGGGTCTTAAACCGGCGAAATTGATACTAATGCCTGAAATTGTTCAGCCCCCGGTTTTCGGTGGCTGAATTCAACGTACAGATCGACGCTAAGCGTAAACGCCGCTTACGTCGTCGCACAGGCGCCAGTACTCTACTGGCGCTTTCTACACGGAAATACTTTTGAAAAAATTGACTCTGCTCGCCTCGCTTGCCTTGCTGACAGCCTGCCAAACGCCTTCGCCCGCGCCTGAAATATCACTCGATGGTGAAGTTTTTTACTTGCAACGCATTGCGCTGCCACCCACTGCCACGCTGAGTGTCAGCTTGCAGGATGTATCGGTGGCCGACGCGCCAGCCTTGATCCTTGACGAACAGAAGGGCCAGATCACAGGACAGGTGCCTCTGCCATTCCATCTGAGTTACGATCCCGCCCAGGTCAAGCCGGGTCATCGCTACTCGGTGAGCGCGCGCATCGAAGTTGACGGCAAGTTGCTGTTCATCACCACCGAACACCACGCTGTACAGCTTGATGGCAGCGATCCGCAGCCACTGAAAATCCGCGTCGACGCCGTTCGCTAATTCATTTTCTAACAAGGAAGCTGCCATGTTCCGCCCTACCCTTCGCTTTGCCGGCCTGTGCGCAGGCCTGATGATTTCCGCGAGTGCACTCGCACTGTCCCTCAGCGACCTGTCGCAGACAGACGCCACCGGCGGCCTCAAGGACGCCCTGACCCAAGGTGCGCAACTGGCCGTAAAACAACTCGGCACCCCGGGCGGCTTCAGCAACAACCCGGACGTGAAAATCGAACTGCCGGGCAAACTGGGCAAAGTCGCGAGCAAGATGAAACAGTTCGGCATGGGCGATCAGGTCGACGAGCTGGAAGCCAGCATGAACAAAGCGGCGGAAACCGCCGTCACCCAGGCCCAGCCGATCCTCGTCGATGCCGTGAAGAAAATGACCGTGGAAGATGCCAAGGGCATCCTCAGCGGCGGCAACGACTCGGCCACGCAATACCTGAACAAGACCAGCCGCGAACAGATCCGCGCCAAGTTCCTGCCCATCGTCAAGAAAGCCACCGACCAGGTTGGCCTGGCCCAGCAATACAACTCGTTCGCCGGGCAAGCGGCGACCATGGGCGTAGTGGATGCGAAAAACGCCAACGTCGAAAACTACGTCACCGAGCAGGCGTTGAACGGCTTGTTCGAAATGATCGGCAAACAGGAAGAAACCATCCGCCAGAACCCGGCAGCTGCGGCGACCAGTTTGGCGAAGAAGGTGTTTGGTACGCTCTGAGCCGCGATACAAAACCTGTGGGAGCAGGCTTGCTCCCACAGAAGTTCAGGCCGCTGATACGGGTCTTAGAAAGAACACCCACTGGCGCCCCATCTTGCGTTTCTCGAACAACTTCAACGCGACCAGCCCATTTAGCGTGGCTGACGCTGTGTTGTAGGAACAACCCAGATTCGCCTTCACGTTGACCGCCGTGAACTCCTTGGCCATTCCGCTCCTGGCCACTTGAAACAACGCCCGCTGTTTCTCCGTGAGCTGGTCGAGAAAACCACTTTCACGCAACCAGCAATCAAATTGCTGCACATCGTCCAGACTTTTCCGATACGCCTCGGTAAAACTGCCCACAGCCCGCAACACCACCGAACACTGGAAATCGATGAAGTACGTCAGATCCAGGTCGTCCGCCTCGGTATTCAAATACGACCGCCCGTACTTCAACGGCGCATTGCGCAACAAAACACTGATGGCGATGTAGCGAAACGCCGAGAAGTCATTTTTGAACATGAACCAGTAAAACAACGCGCGCGCTACCCGACCGTTGCCGTCGCGAAAAGGATGCTCGTAACCCAGGACAAAATGCAGCGCGATGGCTTTGATCAATGGATGAAGGTAGTTCGCTTGATGAGGGTTGTTTTGGGGTTGGTTGATCCACTTGGCCAGCAACTGCAAGCGGGACACAAGCCCTGTTGCAGGCGGTGGCGAATGCACGGTGTTGCCCTCGCCATCCTGGACTACGACGTCATCGTTGATCCTGAAGACCCCGGGCGAATACTGCAAATCGTCAATACCCTCGACGCCAACCCGATGCATGGCTGCAATCAGCTCGACGCTCAGTGGCTCGTAACGCTGCTCCCAGGCGAAGTTCATCATCTTGAAGTTACCGATGACCATTCGCTCATCCGGCGTGCGCGGCGTGCGATGGCGCTTGAGCATGTCCTTGGCCACCCGCGTCGTGGTGGCCGCACCTTCAAGCTGACTGCTGCTGATGGCTTCGTCTTCGATCAGATCATTGAGCAAAAAGCTGAAATGAGCGCGCTCGCCAATCTGGCCGGTCATGTATTCCAGCACTGCGGTCGTCGCCTGACGATCCACTACGGAAATGGCTTTTTGCGCCTGCGGCGTCAGCATGAATTTCAGCCAGCACGCGGGTTCACCCAATGGCAAAAGGCTCGAATACTGTGCAGTCCGCGCTTTCTTGACCAAGGCCCAGCACAGGTTCGAATCCAGCCCGGGTGCCCAGCGGTAGCGCAATGAATCGAACGGCAGGTAACGCCCCTGATCGTCCAGAGGCTTGAGCAAGGCGAGGTATTGCGAAAGGCGTTCCTTGTGGGGCGATCGCAACAGCCGATCAAACACCGGATCGGACCGCCCCCTCAACGTAGGTGGATTTTTCATGGCGCTGTCTCAAACATGCGTAAAACCGGACTCCGAGTACAACACCTGAGTTTTTCAGCCTCAATATCAGACGGGTCCGAGATAGATGTAGGAACAATGAAAGCCCGCTGGTTGGCAAAGGTTCAGCCGGCTTCTTCCTTTGGCTATTGCTGCGGATCCAGCTGGTCGAGGACGCGATTCACTGATAACTGCGCCAGGACGATCATCTGCTGAATACCGAGTGCCAGATTGCAGGTCGGGCCGGTCAGGATGGACGACAGTTCGGTTGCCATTACATTCGCTGAGGCGAGGGTTTCGTAGGCGTGGACCAGCAAGGTTTCGGAATCGACGTCTGGGCGGATGGTGAAAATTGGGCAGGGGCGACTTGAAGCGCCGATATGTTCTGCAGTTTCTAAAGCCGGGGGGTTTGGGCTGGGTTTGATCATTGTGAAGCTCCTAACGAAAGTTGGAGCAGCCAGCATCACTTGCAGATGATGGGTGGCAGCTGTGTGCAGGTCTGCAAGACCGAGTCGTTAGGCAACCTCGGCAGATCCGAAGATCTCCCGCACACAGCCACCATAAATCGGTGGTCGCTAAAAAAGCGCCACGATTATAGGTGCGCCAGTGGGCGCCTAACAAACTATTGGCGGGCTTGCAGTCCCGGTCGCTGAATTGACAGCGACGAGCAAAGGCTAGAGATCGGGCTTCCGACGAGCAAGCTGAAAATCTTGTGGGAATAGTCTGAATGAATGGCTTGGGCGATAAACAATGTTGACTGTAAGTCCGTCATCGCGAGCAGGCTCGCTCCCACAATTGGGCTGGGTACATCTGTGAGGAATGGGTTGGCTGACAGGCCGCCATCGCTGGCAAGCCAGCTCCTACAGGGGTTTGGGTACATCTGTGAGGGATTGGTTGGCTGTCAGGCCGCCTTCGCGGGCAAGCCCGCTCCCACAGTTGATCCGGGTATGCCTGCAAGAGATTGGTCGGCTGGCAGGCCGCCTTCGCTGGCAAGCCAGCTCCTACAGTTGATCGGCGTACACCCATGCTCTTCACCACTCATCAGGCCGAGCGTTAGCTCGCCTGCAGCTCTTGATCTTGATCCACCCGCCCCCTCGGGAGGCTGAGTGGAGGTGTTCATCCGGGGACTGGCGCGCAGCGCCGTTCGACGCAGTCGAACACATTGCATGTAGGTGCAGCGAAGCCAACCGGAGGGCAATGCCCCCGGATGAATACCGGAGCGAAGGAACCCCGAGCCTTAGCGAGGGGCCGTACGCAAGGGGCGAGCGCTTTTGGTTACTTTTAAGGCGCTTGTTAAAAGTGACTCGCCGTAAGGGCGAAACCGCCAGCCGCCGTTACCGCAGGAACGGATATGTACACCATCAAAAAACAGCCTGGTCGGCCCGAAGGCCGCCAAGGTCAACCCCTCAAACCGACTCTTTGCGAACCCGAAACCAAGCGGCATAAAGGGCGGGCAAAAACAAAAGCGTCAACGCCGTGGCAACAATCAACCCCCCCATGATCGCCACCGCCATCGGCCCAAAGAACACACTGCGCGACAGCGGAATCATCGCCAACACCGCCGCGAGCGCCGTCAACACAATCGGCCGGAACCGCCGCACCGTCGCCTCGATGATCGCCTGCCAAGGCTTGAGCCCCGCCGCGATATCCTGCTCGATCTGATCCACCAGAATCACCGAGTTGCGCATGATCATCCCGGACAAGGCGATGGTCCCCAGCATGGCCACGAAACCGAACGGCTGACGGAATACCAACAGGAACAGCGTCACCCCGATCAACCCCAGCGGCGCCGTCAGAAACACCATCGCCGTGCGCGAGAAACTTCGCAGTTGCAGCATCAGCAAGGTCAGCACCACCACGATGAACAGAGGCACGCCAGCCTTCACCGAATTCTGTCCGCGCGCGGAGTCTTCCACCGTGCCGCCGACATCCAGCAAGTAGCCATCGGGCAGTTCGGCGCGGATCGGATCGAGGGTCGGCATGATCTGCTGCACCAGCGTCGCAGGTTGCTCCTTGCCATAGATGTCGGCACGAACCGTCACATTGGGCAGACGGTTGCGGTGCCAGATGATGCCTTCTTCGAAACCGTACTCCAGGGTCGCGATCTGCGACAGCGCGACGCTGCGACCGTTATCGGTCGGCACCGCCAGGCTCGGCAGCAATGACAACTCGGTGCGCTCATGCACGGTGCCGCGCAACAGGATCTCGATCAACTCGTTGTCTTCACGGTACTGGCTCACGCTGGAACCGGTCAGGGAGCTTTGCAGGAACCTCGACAGGTTCGCCGTGCTCACGCCCAGCGCCCGCGCGCGGTCCTGATCGATGTTCAGGTACACCACCTTGCTCGGCTCTTCCCAATCCAGGTGGACGTTGACCACATGCGGGTTCTCGCGAACCTTGGCCGCGACTTTACGCGCCAGCGCCCGCACCTCTTCGATGTGCTCCCCGGTCACGCGGAACTGTACCGGGTAGCCAACCGGCGGACCGTTTTCCAGACGCGTGACCCGCGAACGCAAGGCCGGGAATTGCTCATTGAGCGTTGCGATCAACCAGGTGCGCAGGGCTTCGCGTTCCTCGATGGTTTTCGCCAGGACGACAAACTGGGCGAAGCTCGCCGCCGGTAGTTGCTGATCCAGCGGCAGGTAAAAACGCGGCGAACCGGTGCCGACGTAGGCCACGTAATTGTCGATCCCCGCCTTGTCCTTGAGCAGCGCTTCGAGGCGTTTGACCTCGTCCGCGGTGTTGCTCAGCGAAGCGCCTTCGGCCAGTTTCAGATCGACCATCAACTCCAGACGACCCGATGCCGGGAAGAATTGCTGCGGTACAAAACGGAACAGCACGATGGAGGCGATGAACAACAGCACGGTCGCCACGATCACGGTTTTACGCCAGCGCACACACCACTCCACCAGCCGCCGGACGCGCTGATAAAACGGCGTGCCATACGGATCGGGCTGGCCGGCACCGTGCTTGGCTGCATGAATTTTCGCCAGGTCCGGCAGGAGTTTTTCCCCGAGGTACGGCACGAAGACCACGGCGGCGACCCACGACGCCAGCAGCGCGATGGTGACCACCTCGAAGATCGAACGGGTGTATTCGCCAGTGCCCGATTGCGCCGTGGCAATCGGCAGGAAGCCGGCCGCGGTGATCAGCGTACCGGTGAGCATTGGGAACGCAGTACTGGTCCAGGCATAACTCGCCGCTTTGACCCGGTCGAAGCCCTGCTCCATTTTGATCGCCATCATTTCCACGGCGATGATCGCGTCGTCCACCAGCAAGCCCAACGCCAGTACCAGCGCGCCGAGGGAGATCTTGTGCAGGCCGATGCCCAGGTAATACATGCAGGCGAAGGTCATCGCCAACACCAGCGGAATCGCCAGGGCCACCACCATGCCGGTACGCACGCCGAGGGAGAAGAAGCTCACCAGCAACACAATGGCAAGCGCCTCGACCAGCACTTGCACAAACTCGCCAACACCGGTTTTTACCGCAGCCGGTTGGTCGGAGACCTTGCGCAGCTGCATGCCGGCCGGGAGGTTTTTCTGAATGCGGGCGAATTCGATTTCCAGCGCCTTGCCCAGCACCAGGATGTCACCGCCGTCCTTCATCGCCACCGCCAGGCCGATGGCGTCCTGCGCCATGAAGCGCATGCGCGGCGCCGGTGGGTCATTGAAACCACGCCGCACGTCGGCCACATCGGAAATGCGGAAGGTACGATCAGCGACGCGGATCGGGAAGTTCTTGATCTCGTCGACCGTCTGAAAATTCCCTGTCACCCGTAGCTGCAATCGTTCGCTGCTGGTTTCGAAGAAGCCTGCCGTGGACACCGCGTTCTGTTCTTCAAGGGCTTGCTGGACGGCAGCCAGCGGCAAACCGAGCGTGGCGAGCTTGACGTTGGAGAGCTCGATCCAGATTTTCTCGTCCTGCAATCCCAGCAGCTCGACCTTGCCCACATCCTTGACCCGTTGCAGCTGGATCTGGATGCGGTCCGCGTAATCCTTGAGCACCGCGTAGTCGAAACCCTCGCCGGTCAGGGCGTAGATATTGCCGAACGTGGTGCCGAATTCATCGTTGAAGAACGGCCCCTGAATTCCCGGCGGCAGGGTATGACGGATATCACTGATCTTCTTGCGTACCTGATACCAGAGCTCCGGGATCTCCACCGAGTGCATGGAGTCGCGGGCGATGAAGGTCACCTGGGATTCGCCTGGTCGGGAGAACGACACGATGCGCTCGTACTCGCCGGTTTCCATCAGTTTCTTTTCGATGCGTTCGGTGACCTGGCGCGAGACTTCCTGAGCGGTCGCTCCCGGCCAGTTGGTGCGAATCACCATGGCCTTGAAGGTGAACGGCGGGTCTTCGCTCTGGCCGAGCTTGGTGTAGGAAAGTGCGCCGACAATGGCCAGCAACAGCATCAGGAACAGGACGATCTGGCGATTACGCAGCGCCCATTCGGAAACGTTGAAGCGCATCGGGGCTTACTCCTTGTTTGCCAGATTGACCACGCGGTTCGAACGATCCACCGGGCGTACCTGCTGCCCTTCGAGAAGCACATGAACACCAGCAGCCACCACCCAGTCGCTGGCGTTGAGCCCTTCAAGCACCGGTACGCTTTTCTCGCCGAAGGCACCAACGCGCACCGGAGTCTTCTTCAAGGTGTTGTTGGCGCTGACGACCCAGACATAGGTCACGCCGTTTTCGGCCGTCAGCGCTGAGAGCGGAACGGACAGAGGGATCGCGTCGGCAGCCTGCACGAACACTCGGGCACTCTGGCCAAGCTCGACAGGAACCTTGCCGGCGTTGAACGCGATGCGCGCCGCAAAGGTGCGCGACTTGGGGTCAGCCGCCGGCGACAGTTCACGGATACGCCCTTCGAAGCGCTGATCGGGTTGAGTCCAGAGCTCCACCGACACCGGCTCACCGACCTTGAAACGGCCGAAATTCTGCTCCGGCAGGCTGATCGACACTTCACGCTCACCATCGGTGGCCAGGGTGAACACGGTTTGCCCGGCGGCCACGACTTGCCCGACTTCCACCAGACGCTTGGCCACGACACCGTCCTGCGGCGCACGCAACACGGCGTAGCTGGCCTGGTTATTGGAAACGTTGAATTCGGCTTTGATTTGCTTGAGGCGGGCTTCACCGGAGCGGTAGAGGTTTTCGGCGTTGTCGTACTGCGAGCGACTGACCAGTTGACGCTCCATCAGGGTCTTGTAGCGATCACGCTCGGAGCGCACCAGGTTCAGATTCGCTTCAGCGGCGGCAACCTGGGCCCGGGTGGCCTCCAGCTGCAGACGCACGTCCTGGGGGTCGAGCTCCGCCAAGGGTTGATCGGCCTTGACCCGCTGCCCTTCCTCGACCAGTCGTCGGCTGACTTTGCCGCCGATACGGAACGCCAGATCCGGCTCGTAACGCGCGCGAACTTCACCAGGATAGCTTTCCATGGACTGCCCCGAGGGCTCTGGCTGGACCACCATGGCCGGGCGCACGCTGACTTGCGGTGCCTCTTCGTGACCACACGCAGACAATAAAAAAGCCAGGGTGACTGGCAACGCGAGGGGCAAGGCATAGCGGAACATGGTGAAGGACCTTTCGCTAATGGTGCTTTGAATAATTATACTGAGCAGTATGTTATTAATAGCAAACTCACCAGTCCAGTAATAAAAACGAATATGCCAAACAATCTTTCAGCACCCAATGGCCCAGGCAGACCCAAGGACTTGGTCAAGTGCCAGGCAATTCTCGATGCAGCGAAAGTGCTGTTTCTGAGTAAGGGGTATGCCAATACCAGCATGGATGCTGTCGCAGCCGAGGCCGGAGTGTCGAAGCTGACGGTCTATAGCCACTTCAACGACAAGGAGACACTGTTCTCCGCCGCCGTGATGGCCAAGTGCGAGGAGCAGTTGCCCCCGCTGTTCTTCGAATTGCCGGAAGGCGTGGCAGTGGAAACCGTGCTGCTGAATATCGCGCGCGGTTTTCATCAACTGATCAACAGTGATGAATCGGTGAACCTGCACCGGTTGATGATGACCCTGGGCAGCCAGGACCCGAAACTCGCGCAAATATTCTTCGAGGCCGGGCCGCAGCGCATGCTGCAAGGCATGGAACGCTTGCTGAGCAAGATCGATGAAAGTGGTGTGCTGCGCATCGACAAGCCGCACAACGCCGCCGAGCACTTCTTCTGCCTGCTCAAGGGCGCCGGGAATTTCCGCTTGCTGTATGGCTGCGGCGAGCCACCGGTTGGCGAGGCGGCGGAGGGCCATGTACGGGAAGTGGTGGGGTTGTTTATGCGGGCTTATCGGCCTGACTGAGGCAGATGAAGTTGCAGTGATTGTACTGACGCTTTCGCGAGCAAGCCCGCTTCCACATTGGATCTATGGTGATCACAAGACCCCTTGTGGGAGCGGGCTTGCTCGCGAAGCAGGCGCTGCGGTCTTAGGGCTTTAATGCCTTCTTCGGATAAATGTCATACCGACTGGACTTGCCATCCAGCGCATGGCTCGGCTTCGGCCCGTCGATGCACGGCGCCTTGCGCGGACGCTTGACCACCACCCGGTGGCTGGCCAGGGCCAACGCGGCTTCGAGCAATGCCGGTGCATCCGGGTCATCGCCGACCAGCGGCCGGAACAGACGCATTTCCTTCTTCACCAGCGCGGTTTTCTCACGGTGCGGGAACATCGGATCAAGGTAGATCACCTGCGGTGGTTCACCCTCCCAGTTGCGCATCACCTCGATCGAATTGCCCTTGAGCAAGCGCATGCGCGCCACGATCGGCGCCACGTCGAAATCTTCCGCACCACGGGCCAGGCCATCCTCCAGCAAGGCGCCAATCAGCGGCTGACGCTCGATCAGGCTCATCTCGCAACCGAGGCTGGCCAGCACGAACGCGTCCTTGCCCAGCCCCGCCGTGGCATCCAGCACCCGCGGGCGCACGCCTTGGGCGACGCCGACGGCCTTGGCGATCATCTGCCCGCTGCCACCCCCGTACAACCGGCGATGGGCCGCACCGCCTTCGACGAAGTCCACCCGCACCGGCCCCGGCGCATCCGGCCCCAGCTGTTGCAGCTGCAAACCCTGGTCACCCACCTGCAAGGCAAATTCGCCGTCCGCCACTTGCATCGGCAAGCCCAGGCGCTCGGCCCATTGCTCGGCTTGTGGCTCGAAAGCCGCGTCCAGGGCCTGGACATGGATGCGGCAGGCCGCAGGTTGATCAATCATCGGAAAACACGCTCAAAAAATTAATGATCGGCAAAAACGGCCGATAACAAAACTATCGAGCATTTTGCCAGAGCTGAGCGTCGACCGAGAGAAATGTCAGACATTCAACCCACAATCACAGGTTTTATCTCGCCCTACGGCGACTACAACCTGCGAAACACCCAGGCACTGAGCGGCGTCAGCCACATCTGGCAGGATTTCTTTGCCCGGGCGCTGGCCGAACAGTCGGGTGAAGTGCTGCCGCAATCGCTGAACTTTCCACCGGTCGATCTCGAAAGCCCGGTTGAACCCACCGTTGGCAGCGACCTGCTGGCACACATCGTGTCCCAGCGCGAATGCGACGTGCAGGACACCCCGATCCGCCCGCCCGAGCCGCTGTTCCTGCCGATTGCCGAATTCGAAATGGACCTGGCCGACAAACCACGCCCACCGTTCCCGGTGGATGAAATCGTCGCCCAGCAAAAACAACAGGACTTCGAAAGCGGCTGGGTGCGCCCGATCGTGCTGAACGCCGGTCAGCCGCTGCCAGAAGCCAGCCCTGCCCCGCAACCACGTCCGCTGCACCTGCCGATCGCCGAATTCGAACTCGACCTGCTCGACAAGCCGTTCCCGCCATTCTCGCCAGAAGAACGGGTGGAACAGCAGAAACAACTCGATTTCGACAATGGCTGGGCCCGCCCGATCATCCTGCAGAACCTGCGCATCGCCGCCTGATCCTCAGCACCCTGCCACACTCAATGTTCAGCCTTTGAAGAACTGATTGGCCTTCTGGTACGGCATCGACCGCGAAGTGAAACCGAACGTTCCTGAGGACCGGATTTCTTCGGCTGCGCGGAAGAATTCGCCATACGCCGCCAGTGCCAGCGCCGAACCGACGCTTATGCGTTTGACGCCCATTTCACCCAACTGCTCGACAGTCAGCTTCAAGCCGCCCGACATCAACACATTCACCGGTTTTGGCGCCACGGCACGCACCACTGCCAACACCTCCTCGGCGCTGCGCAGACCAGGTGCGTAAAGCACGTCGGCACCGGCCTCGGCGAATGCCTGCAAGCGGCGGATGGTGTCGTTCAGATCGGGATTGCCGTGCAGGAAGTTTTCGGCCCGGGCGGTCAATGTGAAGGGGAACGGCAAACTGCGAGCGGCCGCGACAGAGGCCTCGATTCGCGCCACGGCGTGTTCGAAACAATAGATCGGGCCTTCTTCGCGGCCGGTGGCATCTTCAATCGAACCACCGACGGCTCCGGCCTCTGCTGCGCGCAGGATACTTTTCGCGCAATCAGCGGGGTTGTCGGCAAAGCCGTTTTCCAGGTCGACAGCAACCGGCAAGTCGCTGGCGGCGACAATCGCCCGAACGTTCAACAGGGTATCGTCCAGGGTCAATCCGCCATCGGCACGGCCCTGAGAAAAGGCATAGCCGGCACTGGTGGTCGCCAGCGCCTCGAAGCCGAGGCTGGCAAGCATTTTCGCCGAACCGGCATCCCACGGATTGGGAATCACAAAAACGCCGGGGCGCTCATGAAGGGCTTTGAACGCCTGGGCTCGAAGGGTTTGCGCATCCATTGGGCAGGCTCCTGAAGAGGGGAAGGAATCCGCCTCAGAGCAGGCCAAGTTGCTCGGCGACGGGTTCTCTGTATAGCTCAGGCAGCGCCGGCAAGCCAGGCAAACGCAGCATCAGTCGGGCATGAAAACGCTGCGCCAGTTTCGCCGCCAGCAGGTTGTCGGCCGTGTGCAGGAAGATGTACGGCGTACGGCCTTCTTCGATCCATAGCGCGATTTTCTCGACCCATGGCTCGAGAAACGTATCGTTGGCCTCAAGCGTCGGGTGGCCGATAAAACGCACCTGCGGGAACTGCGTGAATGCCGCCGGGCGCGGTGGCACACGGGGCTTCTTCGATTGGGCGTGCAGTACCGAAGCCTCGGTAGACGTGCAACTGAACAGCGCACGGGGATCGAGACAGATACGTTCGACACCGCGATCCAGCAGCAGGCGATTGAGCATTCGCTCGCTGTCACCCCTGGCGAAAAAGTCATCATGTCGCACTTCAACGGCCAGCGGCCGCTGCAGGGCATCGATAAATCCGGCCAGTTCGGGCAAACGTTGGGGTGTGAAGCTTTTCGACAACTGCAACCACAGCGGCGACACCCGTTCACCGAGGGGGCTGAGCAATTGCAGGAAGGTGTCGGCGGCGGTCAACTGCTCGCGCAGGTCGCCCCCGTGGCTGATCTCGCCGGGAAACTTGGCGGTGAAACGAAAATGTTCGGGCATGGTGTCGGCCCAACGCTGCACGGTGCCGGCAGCCGGGCTGGCGTAGAAGGTCGTGTTGCCTTCCACGGCATTGAATACCTGGCAATAGAGATCAAGAAAATCAGCGGTTTTGGCGTCGGGCGGATACAGGTAATCGCGCCAGGCGTTCTCGCTCCAGGACGGACAACCGAGGTAATAAGGCAGCACCATCAGATGTACAGGTCGAGCCTCAGCACATCCGCTTCCCAATCGACGAAACCGGCAGTGCTCAGATAGCTGGCCAGGGCTGTCGCCACACTTTTGCTCATGGCACGGTGGTAAATCATGTCTTGCTGACGGGCGGGAAGATTGCTCAGTTTTTGCGCAGAGGCTTTGGCGGCGCGGGCAGCCAGTTGCTCTTCAGTCGGGAATTCCAGCTCGCCTTCGATATCGATGGCGTCGTCTTCCACCACGCGGCCTTTGCGAGGTTTGCGCTTGATGGGGTAGGACTGAGAGGAAACGCCGTCTATACGCATACGTGCATACTCGGAATCAGTGATGGCAGTTTAGTGGCGCAAAACCCGCTTCGCAAACCGCCGAGTGATAACTAGAACACATAAAAGGCAAAAGGTTTAAAAGCCGGGTTAGAAAATGATGCTTGGCAGAGTTAGCGCAGACCCCTAACCCTGTGGGAGCGGGCTTGCTCGCGGAAGCGGTGGGCCAGCCACGTCAAATGCTGGATGTGACTACGCCTTCGCGAGCAAGCCCGCTCCCACAGGTACTGCGTGAATCAACGCGCCTTGGGCGTCGCCACTTTATCCCGCAGATAAACCGGCTGCGCCTCGTCGGCCACGATCGCCTCGCCGCGTTCCCAGGCAAATCGCGCCAGGGTCAGCAGGTCTTCGGCGTGGGGCAACATACCCGCGTCCTGCCCGCTCAGGCTGACGGCGATACGCTCGCCATAGCCCCAACCAGTGCCTGCGCCAAACCACTCGCCACTGGCATCGGCCGGCAATGCAGCGGACTCCGGCGGCAGTACCGCTTCCGCACCCACCAGGCGCATCTCCCCGGCCGTTTCGCGGTAGCAACCCCAATACACTTCATCCATGCGCGCATCGATCGCGGCGGCGACCTGGGTGGCGCCGTGTTCGCGCAACGCACGTTGCGCCAGGACCGCCAGGTTCGACACCGGCAGAACGGGGCGATCCAGGGCAAACGCCAGCCCTTGCACCACGCCGATGGCGATGCGCACGCCCGTGAAGGCACCCGGGCCACGGCCAAACGCGATGGCATCGACCGCTTGCAAGGTGGTGCCAGCATCTGCCAGCAATTGCTGGATCATTGGCAACAGCTTCTGCGCATGCAGGCGCGGGATCACCTCGTAATGGCTCGTGACCTTGCCGTCATGCAGCAAGGCAACGGAGCAAGCTTCAGTCGCGGTGTCCAGGGCCAGCAAGGTGCTCATCGATGTTTCCGTAAAAGAGGTCAGAAAAAGTGCGCCAGTATAAACAACTACGGCCCGCAAGCGGGCCGTGGATGATGCAGCGGATCAGGTTTTTCAGCTCAGCGCTTCAAGTACCTTGGCGGTGATCGCTTCAACCGAGCCGACGCCTTCGATATGGCTGTACTGCGGCTTGCCATTGGCAGCCGACAGCTTCTGGTAGAAGTCCACCAGCGGCTTGGTTTGCGAATGGTAGACCGACAGGCGATGACGCACGGTTTCTTCGGTGTCGTCCTTGCGCTGTACCAGCTCTTCACCGGTGATGTCGTCTTTGCCTGCGGTTTTCGGCGGGTTGTAGACGATGTGGTACACGCGGCCGCTGGCCTCGTGAACACGACGACCGGCGATACGCTGGACGATTTCTTCGTCTTCGACGGCGATTTCAACCACTGCATCCAGCTCGACGCCGGCCGTCACCAGGGCTTCAGCCTGGGGAATGGTGCGCGGGAAGCCGTCGAACAGGAAACCGTTGGCGCAGTCGGACTGGGCGATGCGGTCCTTGACCAGTGCGATGATCAGGTCATCGGACACCAGGCCGCCGGCATCCATGATGCTCTTGGCCTTGATGCCCAGCTCGGTGCCGGCCTTGACCGCAGCACGCAGCATGTCGCCGGTGGAGATTTGCGGAATGCCGAATTTTTCGGTGATGAACTTAGCCTGAGTACCTTTACCGGCCCCGGGAGCTCCCAGCAGAATGACGCGCATCGATGTGCTCCTCAATTTTTTATATGGATAACGTCAGATTCGCCTCGTGGGGCCAATCTCAAAAATAGGGTCGTGACCGCCCAAACGGTCAAAGGCTGCTCAAGATACACAGCAGGCTGCGCCCACACAAGACGCCAAAAGTCGGAGAAACCGCTGCCTGTTGCGACCATTGCGCACAGTTCCCCAAGTCGCAACCCCATCATTAACTGTCGCCTGACAGCACTTTTCAACCCGTCATACAGCGGCATCCGACTCACCTGCCGGATGCCTGACCCCACGGCAAAAACCTTAGCCGGTGTTACGCAAACCGGCGGCAATCCCCGCGACAGACACCAGCAAGGCCTGTTCTACCGGGCTGCCCTGCGCCACGTCCTGCAATCGCGAACGGGCCAGCAACTCGGCCTGCAATAGATGAAGCGGGTCGAGGTAGGTGTTGCGCAAGCGGATGAACTCAAGGGTCGCGGGGCTATGTGCCAGTAGCTGCGACTGCCCGGTCAGACCGAGAACGATGGTGCACGCCTGCGACAATAGGTCGCGTAAGTGCGCACCCAATGGCAACAGATTCGGCTCGACCAGACGCTCATCGTAGGACTGCGCAATGTCGGCATCGGCCTTGGCCAGGACCATTTCCAGCATGTCGATGCGGGTGCGGAAGAACGGCCACTGCTCACGCATCTGCCCCAGCAGTTCGCCTTCGCCACGCTCCAGTGCCTTGCTCAGTGCTGCTTCCCAACCCAGCCACGCCGGCAGCATCAGGCGCGTCTGGGTCCAGCCGAAGATCCACGGAATCGCCCGCAGGCTTTCGATGCCCCCGGCCCGACGCTTGGCCGGACGACTGCCCAGCGGCAAACGACCGAGTTCCTGTTCCGGCGTGGACTGGCGGAAATACTCCACGAACTGCGGATTTTCCCGGACCACGGCGCGGTAAGCACTGACACCGTCTGCGGCCAGTTCGTCCATCAAATGGCGCCACTCAGGCGTCGGTGGCGGTGGAGGCAGCAAGGTTGCTTCAAGCACGGCGGCCAGGTACAGGTTGAGGTTCTGTTCGGCGATGTCTGGCAGGCCGAATTTGAATCGAATCATTTCACCCTGTTCGGTGGTGCGGAAACGCCCCGCCACAGAACCCGGCGGCTGCGACAGGATCGCCGCGTGGGCCGGGCCGCCGCCACGCCCCACGGTGCCACCGCGACCGTGGAACAACAGCAGTTCAACGGCGTTCGAGCGACAGATATCCACCAGTTGCTCCTGCGCCCGGTACTGCGCCCAGGCCGCCGCGGTGGTGCCAGCGTCCTTGGCCGAGTCGGAATAGCCGATCATCACTTCCTGCGGCCCTTGCAGGCGCGCGCGATAGCCCGGCAACAGCAGCAGCTTCTCGATCACCGGACCTGCGTTGTCGAGGTCGGCCAGGGTTTCGAACAGCGGCACCACGCGCATCGGCCGCAACACACCGGACTCTTTGAGCAATAACTGCACAGCCAGGACATCGGAAGCCGCACCGGCCATGGAAATCACATAGGAACCGAGGGATGCCTGCGGCGCAGCTGCGATTTCCCGGCAGGTCGCCAGCACTTCGGCGGTGTCGGCGGAGGGTTTGAAGTACGCCGGCAGCAAGGGACGACGATTGCTCAGTTCACGCGTCAGGAAGGCGATGCGCTCTTCTTCGCTCCAGTCCTCATAGCGGCCCAGGCCGAGGTAGTCGGTGATTTCAGTCATGGCGGCGGTGTGCCGCGAGGAGTCCTGGCGCACATCCAGACGGACAAGGAACAGACCGAAGGTCACTGCCCGGCGCAGACAATCGAGCAACGGCCCGTCGGCGATCACGCCCATGCCGCACTCGTGCAAAGAGTGGTAGCAAAGCTCCAGTGGATCGAGCAGTTCTCGATTGTCCTGCAGCACATCGGCGCCGGCGGGTGTGGCGCCGGTCAACGCACTGTGCGCCCAGTTGCGCGTGGCCCGCAGGCGTTCGCGCAGCTGTTTGAGCACGGCCCGGTAAGGTTCGGCGCTGTCTCCCGCCTTGGCTTTCAATTCATCGCTGGCCTGCTGCATCGACAGTTCAGCCGCCAGATGATCGACATCGCGCAGGTACAGATCAGCCGCCATCCAGCGCGCCAACAACAAGACTTCCCGGGTAACCGCCGCCGTCACGTTCGGATTGCCGTCGCGATCACCGCCCATCCACGAGGCAAAGCGAATCGGTGCCGCCTCCAGTGGCAAGCGCAGGCCGGTAGCGGCATGCAGGGCCTGATCGGCCTTGCGCAGATAATTGGGAATGGCCTGCCACAGCGAATGTTCGATCACCGCGAAACCCCACTTGGCTTCGTCCACCGGCGTCGGACGCGTGCGGCGAATTTCTTCGGTGTGCCAGGCTTCGGCGATCAGGCGCTGCAAGGTGGTCTTGATCTGCCCGCGCTCGGCACTGGTCAGGTCACGGTGATCCTGGGCCGCCAGTTGCGCGGCGATGGCATCGTATTTCTGGATCAGCGTGCGGCGCGCGACTTCGGTGGGATGCGCGGTCAGTACAAGCTCGATTTCCAGTCGCCCCAATTGCCGGGCCAGCGTTTCGGCGCCATGCCCCTCGGCGCGCAGGCGGGCGAGCAATTCCGGCAGCACCCGGGCTTCGAACGGCGCCTGTTGGGTTTCCTCGCGGCGGTGAATCAACTGGTACTGCTCGGCGATGTTGGCCAGGTTGAGAAACTGGTTGAACGCCCGCGCTACCGGCAGCAATTCGTCTTCGGTCAACTGGTTCAGGCTGGCACTGAGTTCGGCGTCCACGGAGCCGCGCCGGTCAGCCTTGGCGCCCTTGCGGATCTGCTCGATCTTGTCGAGAAAACCGTCGCCATATTGTTCACGAATGGTGTTGCCCAACAGCTCACCCAACAGGTGAACGTCCTCGCGCAAGCGTGCATCAATATCGGTCATCAGCAGGTCTCCAGCAAAAATCCGGGCGGCTAGTACCCTAGAGAGTGCCGCCCCAGACCGGTTCTTACAAGCAAGACGACGAAGGACCTTTAAACCTTGCCTGTTGAAGCTAGTCTGAAGATAAACCGTACAACGGCCATCGCCGGCCAAAGCCGGACACTCACCCTGCCTGCCACGAGCGGGAGCGCCATGAGGTCAATATGAAAATCCGCGAACTTGCCCACCACTGGGAAGAAAACGCCAAGGGTCGCCTGACCGACACCGGCTACTCGATTCATCTGGACGTCGAGTCGGCCGCACGGCTGGCCGCGATCATCGAGATGTACCCCAAGCGGCATCCCGAAGAACTGCTCGGCGATCTGATCGGCGCCGCGCTGGAGGAGCTGGAAAGAAGCTTCCCGTACGTCAAAGGCTCGACCGTGGTCGCCACCGACGAAGAAGGCGATCCGCTGTACGAAGACATCGGGCCGACCCCGCGCTTCCTGGCCCTGTCCCGTCGGCATCTGCACGATTTGTCGCTGCCTGACGACAAACAGAAGCATTGAACCCTGTGGGAGCGGGCTTGCTCGCGAAGGCGGTGTATCAGTCAACCTGGATGTTGAATGTTAAACCGCCTTCGCGAGCAAGCCCGCTCCCACAAGGGAACTTTGATAGCCACAGTTTTCTTTACTGCTCCAGCTTCTGCGGCGTTTCCTGCCCCATGCAACGCACGGCTTTTTTCTTGCTGTCGACCAGCACACCGGTCAGGCCTTTTTGTTCCATGTCGAACAGCACCAGCACGCCATCGATGCACTGTGCCACCTGGGCCGCCGGTTCCAGGGAGACCTTGTAGTCTTCGCCCGGAATGGTCTTGAGCATGGTGAACTCGTTGAGCAGCAACGCATCCTCAGGCTTGGCGAAGTGCAGGTAGCCGTACCACCACAGGGCACCGACCGTGCCGAGGATGCTGCAGATACCGGTGATGATCAGCGGGATGGCGTTACGTTCTTCACTCATTGCGGACTCTCTGGTGGTTCATCTTCAGAATTCGGGGGTGCCGGGTAATTGGGGATTTCACCCAGGCGGCGCAGGCCGTTGAAATGCTGCGGGTCATCGAGATAGCGCAGCATGACTTTACGCCAGACCGGATTGGCGAACGTCTGCACGTGACCGCCACGGGTCAGCTGCAGCACTCGCGGCGGCGGCGCAGCTTGATACAGTCGGATGCCGTTGGAAAGAGGCACGATCGGATCGTCGATGCTGTGGTAGAGCAGTTTCGGCACATCCTTGAGTTGCGCCATGGAGTTGATCGCGCTGTCGCCGTCCGGCACCAGCCATGACAACGGCACCTGAAACGGCCAGGTCAACCATGAGTTGCTCAGGGCAAACCGGCCCACGCTGCGGTAACTGGCGGGTGCGCCATCGAGGACGATGGCCTTGAGTTGCTTCTGGCGTTGCGGGTGCCGGACCAGGTAATGCACGGCCATCGAGCCACCGAGACTCTGGCCGAGCAGGATCAGCGGCTTGCCTTGAACCTCGGGTGCCTTGTCCAGCCAGGCGAACGCTGCATCGATGTCCTGATAGATTGCCGGCAGGCTCGGCTTGCCTTCGGACAAGCCATAACCGCGATAGTCCACGAGCAACACCTGGTAACCATTTTTCGGCAACCAAAAGCTCCCGCCGAGGTGCATGGGCAGGTTTCCGCCGTTGCCGTGCAGGTGCAGCACCGTGCCCTTGACCTCGACCCCTTGCTTCACCGGCAGCCACCACGCATTCAGCTTGAGGCCATCGGCGGTGTTCAAGGTGACGGTGCGGTATTCGAGCCCGGCCTTTTCCGGGGTGAACAACTGCCCGGGCTCGGGGTAGAACAACAGTGAGCTACAGCCATTCAATGCCAGGAGAAGGCAGACGATGCCGAGGATTCTCATCCGTTGAAACCTCGCTTTGACGATTGAAATACATGCCCCTGTGGGAGCGGGCTTGCTCGCGAAAGCGGTTTGACATTCAACATTTCAGTTGGCTGAAACACCGCCTTCGCGAGCAAGCCCGCTCCCACATTTGGATCTCACCTGCCTTAAAGGATATTGGAGTAATCCGCCTCGATGCGGTCCAGGCTCAGGTGGTTGAGGAAGTTGGAGAAACACATCCACGCCGACAACGCGTTCATGTCACGGAACTGTTCCGGCAAATACTTCGGTGGTACCACCAGGCCTTCATCCACCAACTGGCGCAAGGTGCGCATGTCTTCCAGGGTGGTCTTGCCGCAGAATAGCAGCGGTATCTGCTCCAGCTTGCCTTTACGCACCGCCAGTTGAATGTAGTTGTAAATCATGATGAAGCCCTTGAGGTAGGACAAGTCTTTGGTAAATGGCAGACCTGTCGGCACCGAGCCGCGGAACACGCGGCTGGCGTTGCTGTAGCTCTCGGGCATCTCGAAGCCTTGTTCGCGGAAGAACTCGAACACCTGCAGGAAATCCGCGCCCTCCTCCACCATGTGAATGGCCCGCGTGCGGTTGGTCAGCTTGCGCAGGCGGCTCGGGTAGGAAGCAAAGGTGATGATTTCCATCAGGATCGCCAGGCCTTCCTGGGTCACCGTCGACGAGGGTGGCCCCTTGGACAGAAAGGTGCAGATCGGCTGATTCAGACCATTGAGCGTCGTGCCTACATGCACCAGCCCTTCGTGGACTTCCAGGGCCCGCACGTCACGCTCGTTGAACATCGCGTCGGTGCGGATCTTGATGTAGTCGGCACCGGCCGCCGCATCGGCGACGATGCCGTCGGACTCGAACACCCGAATGGTTTCCTCGGCTTCGCCAAACACCTTGTTCAAGCGATGCTGCAACATGTCGACCGCATCCTTGGCAGTCAGCGTTTTCGGTTCATCTTTCAGATCGCCACGGCCGTCGATGTTGTTCAGGTATTCAGACAGCATCATGCCGAGGTCCGACAGGGTCGGGTCGCCAGCATGGAATGCGTCGGACGCGGCGCCGTACAGCTCCTGGGAAATCAGGCCGAAATCCTCGGTGCCACGTGCTTCGAGCATGCGCACCACCATGCGGTATTCCTTGCACATGCGTCGCATGATCTGCCCGACCGGGTTGAACTGGCCAAGCTGGCGGGTGATGTCGCGCTCGATGTTCTGGAACTCCAGCTTCACTTTGCTGGAATCGAACGCCAATGGCCGGTTGAGGTAGTAGTCGCGGTCCACTGCCGGCATTTCCTTGCCCTTGGCCTTGAGGAAACCCTTGCGAATGTTGTCGTCCCATTTGACCGCATCGAGAACACGGATCGGTGTCTGCGCCAGCACGATGCGATCGGACAAAATGCGTATCGACTGTTGGTAATCGTCCACCCGAAACTCCTGTAGAAACCTGTTGTTGCCGGTTATTTGGCTTTGGCCTGACGCTGGTAGCGCACCGCTTCGACGAACACATCGGAATTGGCCGGGTCGTCGAGGTAGGCGGCGACTTGATCCATGTTGCTGTCGACCAATACGCCATCGCCGTCGCTGGTCTGGAAGCTCTCACCGCTCAGGGCTTTTTGCTGCATGGCCTGGTTGATCTGGTCGAGGTCGAGGTTGTAGACCACCAGCTCATGCTTGTCGGTCAGCTCAAAACCGCCAATGGTGAAATGCCCGCCGAACTGTGCCGGTACCTTCGCCGACAGATACCAGCGGTTGCCATGGCGCGACACCGTGAAGGAATAAGCCTCCCGCTCCCCGGGCTTGGCCCGGTAATAGCTGACGGCCTGATAGCGGTTGTCGCCGACGCGGGTCAGTTCGAGGTTGAGCGGCTCGCCCCAGCCATTGGTGCTGGTCCATTTGCCGAGCAATCCCTTGGGCGCGGGTTCGCTTGTGGGCAGCGGCTCCTTGAAGGTTACCAGACAGCCACTGAGCAGCAGGAACGACAAGGCGATCACAACGACACGCCAGGCTTTCATTCAACACTCCCTTGATCACACGGCTTCACCCTGTGGGAGCGGGCTTGCTCGCGAAGGCGGTTCAATATTCAGCATTTAAGTCGACTGATACACCGCTTTCGCGAGCAAGCCCGCTCCCACAGGGGAAAGCACCAGCCGGGACTACTCCGACGCCAGCACCAGGTGCATGTAGCGCGTCAGGATGCCGAGCATTTCCTCCTCGGCGGCAGGCTCGCCTGCATTGAGCAGCCCCTGATACTCCATCCGGCCGATAATCGCCGTCAACACCTTGGCATCCTGATGCGGTTCGCGCGAGCCCAGCACCTGGAAAAGCTGGCAGGAGCCCTGCAACAGGATTTGCTGATGCGAGCGCACCAGTTCGGCCAGGCGCGGGTTCAGCAACGCTTCCTGGCGGAACGCCTGCTCGGCCATCAAATGTTCACGGCGATTGACCAGTTGCCGGTGAACGTAATCGGTCATCAGCCGTGCAATGTCGTCCGCCAGTTTCGAGCGCGCCTGCGGGCTGCCATCGCCACTGGCGATCATGTCGCGCAACAGCCCCTCGTTGTTCACCCACAGCTTGCCCATGTACGCCGCACTGCGCTCCACGTATTGGGCGAAGGTATCGGTGAGCAAGTCATCGATATCCTTGAAATAGTAGGTGGTCGCGGACAACGGCACTTGCGCCTCGGCGGCCACCGCACGGTGCCGGACGGCACGCACGCCATCGCGCACGACAATGCGCATCGCGGCGTCGAGAATGTCCTGTCGCCGCTGTTCACTGCCCTGTCGGCTGGCCTTGCGACCCTGGTACTGAACGCTTTCAGCGACCGCAGTGGCGATACCCGCTGCACCTTCTTGAGCCATTGCACGAATCACGACAGGTATTTCCTCTCAGATGAAAGTAACAAGTTGATACGTTTGTACCAGACAGGCAATAAAAAACCGCCTGAAAAGGCGGTTTTTTAATTGAAACACTTACGCTTGCGGCCGCATGTGCGGGAACAGGATCACGTCGCGGATCGACGGGGAGTTGGTCAGCAGCATCACCAGGCGGTCGATACCGATGCCTTCACCCGCCGTTGGCGGCATGCCGTACTCCAGCGCACGAACGAAGTCGGCGTCGTAGTGCATGGCTTCGTCATCGCCGGCGTCCTTGTCGGCCACCTGGGCCATGAAGCGCTCGGCCTGGTCTTCCGCGTCGTTCAACTCGGAATAGGCGTTGGCGATTTCACGACCGCCGATGAACAGCTCGAAACGGTCGGTGACGTTCGGGTTCTCGTCGTTACGACGGGCCAGCGGCGACACTTCGAACGGGTACTGGGTAATGAAGTGCGGCTGTTCCAGCTTGTGCTCGACCAGCTCTTCGAAAATCATCACCTGCAGCTTGCCCAGGCCTTCGAAGCCCAGCACCTTGGCGCCGGCCTTCTTCGCGATAGCCCGCGCCTTGTCGATGTCGTTCAGGTCGTCAGCGGTCAGCTCGGGGTTGTACTTGAGGATCGAGTCGAACACCGACAGACGCACGAACGGCTCACCGAAGTGGAACACCTTGTCGCCATACGGCACGTCGGTGCTGCCCAGAACCAGCTGAGCCAGTTCGCGGAACAGTTCTTCGGTCAGGTCCATGTTGTCTTCGTAGTCGGCGTAAGCCTGGTAGAACTCCAACATGGTGAATTCAGGGTTGTGACGAGTCGATACACCTTCGTTACGGAAGTTGCGGTTGATCTCGAACACTTTCTCAAACCCGCCAACAACCAGCCGCTTGAGGTACAGCTCCGGCGCGATACGCAGGAACATGCCCATGTCCAGCGCATTGTGGTGGGTTTCAAACGGCTTGGCTGCCGCGCCGCCAGGAATGGTCTGCAGCATCGGCGTTTCCACTTCCAGGAAGTCACGCTTCATCAGGAAGCTGCGGATGTGGGCGATGACTTGCGAACGCACGCGGAAAGTCTGGCGCACGTCTTCGTTGACGATCAGGTCAACGTAGCGCTGACGATAGCGCTGTTCGGTGTCGGTCAGGCCGTGGTGCTTGTCCGGCAGCGGGCGCAGGGATTTGGTCAGCAGGCGCACGCTGGTCATTTCAACGTACAGGTCGCCTTTGCCGGAACGGGCCAGGGTGCCCTCGGCGGCGATGATGTCGCCCATGTCCCAGGTTTTCACCGCGGCCAGGGTTTCTTCGGACAGGGTCTTGCGGTTGACGTAGACCTGGATTCGCCCGGTCATGTCCTGGATCACCATGAACGAGCCACGGTTGAGCATGATACGACCGGCAACCTTGACCGGGATCGCAGCCTCTGCCAGCTCTTCCTTGGTCTTGTCCGCGTACTGTTTCTGCAGTTGCTCGCAGTAGTTTTCGCGGCGGAAGTCGTTCGGGAAGGCATTGCCCTTGGCGCGCTCGGCAGCAAGCTTTTCCTTGCGCAGGGCGATCAGGGAGTTTTCTTCCTGTTGCAGGGCTTGCGGATCGAGTTCTAGGTCGCTCATGTCTTTAGATATTCCATCTGGTTCGTTGTCCCCGGCCTGCGGCCGGGGATCGCCAGCAAGCTGGCTCCTACAAGGGATCGGGGGGTGTCAGCCGATCCCGTATTGCATTGCTTACAGCCCGGACTTCAGGCTCGCTTCCAGGTATTCGTCGATATCACCGTCGAGTACCTTGTCGCAGTCACTGCGCTCGATGTTAGTGCGCAGATCCTTGATGCGCGAGGCATCGAGTACATAAGAACGGATCTGATGACCCCAGCCGATATCGGACTTGGTGTCTTCCAGCGCCTGGGACGCCGCGTTGCGCTTCTGCATTTCCTGCTCGTACAACTTGGCCCGCAGCATTTTCATGGCGGTGTCCTTGTTGGCGTGCTGGGAACGTTCGTTCTGGCAGCTGACCACGGTGTTGGTCGGTACGTGGGTGATACGTACGGCCGAGTCGGTGGTGTTTACGTGCTGACCACCGGCACCGGAGGAGCGATAGGTGTCGATCCGCAAGTCTGCCGGGTTGATTTCGATTTCCACCTTGTCATCGATCTCTGGCGAGACGAACACCGCGGAGAACGAGGTGTGGCGACGGTTGCCGGAGTCGAACGGGCTCTTGCGCACCAGACGGTGTACGCCGATCTCGGTCCGCAACCAGCCAAACGCGTATTCGCCCTTGATGTGCACGGTCGCGCCCTTGATCCCGGCGACTTCACCGGCGGACAGTTCCATGATGGTCGCGTCGAAACCGCGTTTGTCGGCCCAGCGCAGGTACATGCGCAGCAGGATGTTGGCCCAGTCCTGGGCTTCGGTGCCGCCGGAACCGGCCTGGATGTCCAGATAGGCGTTGTTCGGGTCCATTTCGTGGCTGAACATGCGGCGGAATTCCAGCTTGGCCAGACTTTCCTCGAGACGGGCCAGCTCGGCGACGACATCGCCCACTGCGCCTTCGTCGTTTTCTTCGACGGCCATGTCCAGCAGGTCGCGGCAATCGGCCAGACCGGTGTTCAGCTCGTCCAGGGTATCGACGATCTGTGCCAGCGCAGAGCGCTCGCGGCCCAACTCCTGGGCATATTCAGGTTTGTTCCAGACGCTCGGATCTTCAAGCTCGCGATTGACTTCGGTCAGACGCTCGTGCTTTTGATCGTAGTCAAAGATACCCCCGAATAGTTTCGGAGCGCTCGGACAGGTCCTTGATGGTGTTCAGGATCGGGTTGATTTCCATGACGGGCAGCACTCGTAGGCGAACTTTTGAAAGCCGACGAGTATAACGGCAAACGGCCGCCAACGGCAGTCCGCCTGGCCGAAAAGCCAAGCCCTTGTAGGAGCGAGCTCGCTCGCGAAAAACGCTCAGGCACCGCGTTTATTCAGATAGCCATCGTCATCGTTAACGACCATCGCGAGCGAGCTCGCTCCTACAAAGGAAGGTTGTTCAGCCGATACCTACCTGGTTGCGCCCATTGTTCTTCGCCAGATACAGCCCCTTGTCCGCCGCCAGGATCAGGTCACGGCAATTGCTGCCGGTTTTCGGGGTGATGGTCGCCAGACCGATGCTGATGGTCAGGCTCGACCCTTCGCTCGGAGAGCTGTGGGGGATCTTCAAGGCCTCCACGGTCATGCGTAGTTTTTCCGCCACCAGGCGCGCACCGCCCTGGGAGGTATTGGGCAGCACCAGGGCGAATTCTTCACCGCCATAGCGGGCCGGCAGGTCGGACGGCCGGGCACTGGCGTCGCGGATCGCCGTGGCGACCTTGCGCAAGGCCTCGTCGCCTTCCAGGTGGCCGAAAGTGTCGTTGTAGGTCTTGAAGTAATCCACATCGATCATCAGCAACGACAACTGGCTCTGCTCACGCAGCGAACGGCGCCATTCCAGCTCCATGTATTCATCGAAGTGCCGACGGTTCGACAACCCGGTCAGGCCATCGGAGTTCATCAGGCGTTGCAGCACCAGGTTGGTGTCGAGCAACTGCTGCTGACTGACCCGCAACGCCCGGTACGCCGCGTCCCGCTGCAGCAAGGTCATGTAGGACCGCGAGTGATAGCGGATGCGCGCGACCAGTTCGATGGTATCCGGTAGCTTGACCAGATAATCATTGGCCCCGGCCGCGAAAGCCGCGCTCTTGATCAGCGGGTCTTCCTTGGTCGACAGGACGATGATCGGAATGTCCTTGGTCGCCGGGTGATTGCGGTATTCGCGCACCAGGCTCAGACCGTCAAGGCCGGGCATGACCAGATCCTGCAGGATCACTGTCGGTTTGATGCGGACTGCATGGGCGATGGCCTGGTGTGGATCGGCGCAAAAGTGGAAGTCGATGTTTTCCTCGTTCGACAACCCGCGCCGTACTGCCTCGCCGATCATCGCCTGATCGTCCACCAACAACACCATGGCAGCATTTTCGTCAGTCTTGAAGTCGTCGAGCTGTAATTCATTCATGTGCGTTCACCTGAGAACTGCCTGTGCCAGGATTGCTGCTAATGATAGTCATTTTGGAAAAATCTCCAGCAATCGTGGCGCTATCTTTTCCAGCGGGCGAATCTCTACGGCAGCATCGATAGCCGCGGCCGCCTTAGGCATGCCGTATACCGCGCTGCTGCTTTGGTCTTGTGCGATGGTCAGGTAGCCCTGTTGGCGCATGAGTTTAAGCCCCTGGGCGCCATCACGCCCCATACCGGTGAGCAAAACCCCCACGGCGTCACCGTTCCAGTGACTGGCCACGCTCTCGAAGAACACATCGATGGAGGGCCGGTAGATTTCGTTGACCGGCTCGGCGGTGTAGGCCAGCGTGCCGTTTTTCAGCAAGCGAATATGGTGATTGGTGCCGGCCAGCAATACCGTGCCGCTTTGCGGCGGCTCGCCTTCCTCGGCCAGGCGCACGTCGAGGCCGCTGGCGCTGCCGAGCCACTCGGCCATACCAGCGGCAAACACCTGGTCAACGTGTTGCACCAGCACGATGGCCGCAGAGAAATCACGCGGCAGTCCCTTGAGCAAGACTTCCAGCGCTGCCGGTCCGCCCGCGGAGGAGCCGATGGCAATCAGGCGCTTGCGCGAGGCCGAACCGCGTGGCGGGCCAGGCATTGATCGCGGCTGATTACTTTTGTCACCGATCAGCCAGCCGATGTTCGCGATCTTGCGCAGCAACGGTTCTGCCGCCTCCCGGGCATTGCCGGCACCGAGGGCCGGGGTGTCGACCACATCCAGCGCGCCGTGGCCCATGGCTTCAAACACCCGGTGCACGTTCTGTTGCCGATCCACAGTGACAATGACGATGGCGCAGGGCGTTTCGGCCATGATCCGCCGGGTGGCTTCCACCCCGTCCATCACCGGCATGATCAGGTCCATGAGGATCAGGTCCGGCGTCTGTTCGGCACACTTTTGCACCGCCTCCTTGCCATTGCCCGCGACCCAGACCACTTCGTGCGCCGGCTCGAATGCCAGGGCGCGGCGCAGGGCCTCCACCGCCATGGCCATGTCGTTGACGATTGCGATCCTCATGCACGCGCTCCTCCGATGAGCTCGACCACTGCATCGAGCAAGGCGTCGTCATGAAAACTGGCCTTGGCTAGATAATAGTCGGCCCCGGCATCCAGTCCACGGCGCCGGTCCTCTTCACGATCCTTGTAGGACACCACCATCACCGGCAGCGACTGCAGGCGATTGTCCCGACGCAGCAGCGTGACCAGTTCGATGCCGTCCATGCGCGGCATGTCTATGTCGGTGATCAGCAGATCGAAATCCTCCGAACGCAACGCGTTCCAGCCATCCATGCCGTCCACCGCAACCGCCACGTCGTATCCGCGATTGAGCAACAGCTTGCGCTGCAACTCTCGCACGGTCAGGGAATCATCCACCACCAGAATTCGTTTGCGGGCCGCCTCGACCACCTGATTGCCGTGACGGGCAATGCGCTCCAGACGCCCGGTATTGAGCAGTTTTTCCACCGAACGCAACATGTCTTCGACATCGACGATCAGCACCACCGAACCGTCGTCGAGCAAGGCCCCGGCGGAAATGTCCTGCACCTTGCCCAGACGCTCGTCCAGCGGTAGCACCACCAACGTCCGCTCACCGATAAACCGTTCCACCGCCACGCCGTAGATCGCATCGCGCTCGCGAATCACCACGACTTTCAGGGTTTGCCCGCTGTTCTGGCTGGCCGGGCGTTGCAGCAATTGGCTGGCCGCCACCAGGCCGACATGCCGGCCTTCGTGCCAGAAGTGTTGACGACCTTCGACCTGCACGATATCCGCCGGCTCCAGATCGCACATGCGCTCGATGTGCGCCAGCGGGAAGGCATAGGCTTCGTCGCCGACTTCCACGACCAGGCTGCGCACCACCGACAGGGTCAGTGGCACTTCAAGGTGGAAACGACTGCCCTCGCCCGCCTTTTGCTCCAGCACCACCGCGCCGCGCAACTGCCGCACCATATGCTGCACCGCATCCAGGCCGACGCCGCGACCGGACACCTCGGTGACCGTGTCGCGCAGACTGAAACCGGGCAGGAACAGGAACGTCAGCAACTCCTCTTCGCTCAACTGCGCGGCGGTTTGCGCGGGCGATAAATTTCGCTCAACGATGCTGCGACGAACCTTCTCCAGGTCCACGCCGTTGCCGTCATCGCTCAATTCCAGCACCAGCAGACCGGCCTGATGCGAAGCTCGCAGGCGAATCAGACCTTCAGCCGGCTTACCTGCCAGCAGGCGTTGCTCCGGGGTTTCGATGCCATGGTCTACCGCATTGCGCAACAGGTGAGTCAGTGGCGCTTCAAGCTTTTCCAGTACGTCGCGATCAACCTGAGTCTTCTCGCCTTCAATCACCAACTGCACCTGTTTGCCCAGGTCGCGCCCCAGATCGCGGACCATCCGCACCTGCCCGGTCAGCACGTCGGCAAACGGCCGCATGCGACAGGCCAGCGCCGTGTCGTACAACACCTGCGCCCGCTGGCTGGCATGCCAGGCGAACTCATCGAGTTCGGCGTTCTTTTCCATGAGCAACTGCTGGGATTGCGCGAGCAAACGACGCGCGTCCTCAAGGGTTTCCTGCACTTCCAGGCTCAAGGCGTGATCCTTGAGGTGAACATTGAGACTCTCCAACGCTCGCAGGCTGTTGCTCTGCATGCGCTTGAGTCGCTGCATGGTCGCCAGGTGCGGTTTGAGCCGCTGGGTTTCCACCAGGGATTTGCTCGACAGATCGAGCAGGCTGTTCAGGCGCTCGGCGGTGACACGCAACACTCGCTCGCCATTTTCGGTGGTGCGTGCGCTGCGCGAGGCTGGTGGCGGTTCGGCGGCAGGCGCCACCGGCTCAACCTCGGGCACAGATACTTCGAGCTGAAGTTCGGACATCACCGGCGCAGCAGGCGCACCCGGCGCACCCGCAGAGTTCGGCAACAGCGTCATCAACGCCACATAGGCCTCGATGTCCGCAACCTCCGGGTTGCTGCCCGGCGTGGCGATGCGCATCAGCAAATCGGTGCCATGCAGCAACGCATCGATGTGCTCGGGGCGCAGCGACAGGCGCCCTTCCTGGGCACTGACCAGGCAATCTTCCATCACGTGGGCAACGCTGACCCCGGCATCGACGCCGACGATCCGCGCCGCGCCCTTGAGCGAGTGCGCGGCACGCATGCACGACTCAAGCTGATCGGCCTGGGTCGGGTCACGCTCAAGCGCCAGCAGGCCGGCACTCAAGACCTGGGTCTGGGCTTCGGCCTCCAGGCTGAACAGCTCCAGCAAAGAGGTGTCGCGCATTTGCTCGGGGGTCATGTGAGGCTCCGGGTCACGGCGGACAGCAGCTGTTCTTCATCCAGCCAGCGCAGGCTGCGACCTTTGAATGGCAGCACGCCACGGGTGTATTTGGCGCTGGCCTGAGCACCCGAGCGCGATGCGGTATCGAGGATGCGCTCGTCGATGGCGTGAATCCCGTCGACTTCGTCTACCGGCACCACCACCGGCCCACCATGGGCCGCGATGATCAGCATGCGCGGCATGACCCGCGTACCGGGTGCCACGTTGCTGGTGCCGTCGAGGCCAAGCAGCTCCACCAGTGACAGACAGGCGACCAGCGCGCCGCGCACATTCGCCACGCCGAGCAAGGCGCGGGAACGCTGGTGCGGCAAGGAGTGAATCGCTTGCAGCGGCGCCACCTCGACCAGACTACGCGTAGCCAGGCCCAGCCACTCTTCCCCCAGACGGAACATCAACAGCGAACGGGTTTTTACCTCGTTCTCGACCGCGACGGACACTGGCCCGCGATCTTCCTGCTGCAATGCATAGCGATCGAGCAAGCGTGTGGCGGCCGCCGAATACACCGCACAATTGCGGCAATGAACATGTTCGGCCAGCAACGGGCAGGACTTGTCGCCGTGGATACCGATACGGTTCCAGCAGTCGTCGATGGCCTGGGCATCCCGGGTGACGCTAAAGGTGTCGGAGGCGATCATCGTTTACGCTCACTGTCGGCGGCGCGCGCGCTGCGCACGGCTCGCGCCTGCAATCGTCTGGCCCCCGCCGCGTCGCCCTGGGCCTGCAGCAACGCGGCCAGGTGCATCAACGCGTCGGGATATTGCGGTTCGAGGTACAACGCCTTGCGATAAAAGCCCTGGGCTTCCAGGACGTTCCCGGCGACATCGCTGAGCAGCCCCAGCCAATAGAACACCTGGGCTACCGGTTCATGACTGCGCAAATAGCTTTCACACGCAGCCCTCGCCTCGGCGCTTTTGCCTTCGTTGGCCAGCGCGGCGATGTTCGCCAGCAGCACGGCCGTATCGGTACCAGACGCTTTCGGCGCAGCAGCCAGCGGCACGACACTGGCGAATGGACGACTGCGCACTGGCGCAGGCGGTGGAGTACGCAGCGGTTGCGGCACGGGCAATGGTGCCGGAACGTATGCCGGAAAGGGTTCAGGGTCCGAAGTCCCCTGTCGACTGAACGCAAAGGACTGCGCGATACCGATCGAGCGCATCCCCAGACGCCCCAGCAGACCGCCCTCGGCCGGGCCGATAAACAGCACGCCGTCAACGTGGGTCAGGCTCTTGAGCACTTCGAAGACTTGCTTCTGGGTCGCCTGGTCGAAATAGATCAGCAGGTTGCGACAAAACACGAAGTCGAATGGCGGCTCACCGGCCAGCAACGCCGGATCCAGCAGATTGCCGACCTGCAAGCGCACCTGCTCCTGCACACGCGGGTTCAGACGATAGCCATCGCCCTCGGCCATGAAGTGGCGGTCACGAAACGCAATGTCGTCACCGCGAAAGGAATTCTTGCCGTACAAGGCTCGTCTGGCTTTTTCCACCGACAACGGGCTGACGTCCATGCCGTCGACCTTGAACTGGTGTGGCTGGAGCCCGGCATCGAGCAACGCCATGGCGATCGAGTACGGTTCTTCGCCTGTGGAGCACGGCAAACTGAGAATCCGCAGTGCGCGCAGGTTGTTGATCTCGACCAGGCGCTTGCTCGCCAGTTTCGCCAACGTGGCGAATGATTCCGGATACCGGAAGAACCAGGTTTCCGGAACGATCACCGCTTCGATCAATGCCTGCTGCTCGTCCCGCGAGCCCTGCAAGGTTCGCCAATACTCATCGGCCGAGGGTGCTTGCGAAGCGATGCTGCGCTGGCGCACCGCTCGCTCGATGATCGCCGGCCCCACCGAGGTCACGTCGAGCCCGATACGTTCCTTGAGGAAGTCGAAAAAACGCTGATCGCTGTTCATGGCCGTTCCTCCAGCAGCGCCGGATCCATTGGCGGCGAGGGAAACAACAATGCGCGCACTTGATCCTCCAGCAGATCGCTGACCCGTACCCATTGCAGCAAGCCCTGCTCGTCCTTGCGGACCGGCCCGAGGTAAGGCGTCTGGCGATTGTCCAGGCCGTAGGGCTGAAAATCCGCCGGATCGCAGCGCAAGGTGTCGGTCGCCTGCTCCAGAATCAGCCCGAGCAGCTGTGTCTCGCAGGTTTCATCCGGGCGATAGTTGACCAGCACCAATCGAGTGCTGGTACGGGCCTGTGCAGGCGTACCAAACGCCAGTGCGCTCAAGTCGATCACCGGCACCACGGCACCCCGATAGGCGAACACCCCGGCGACCCAGGCGGGGGCATGGGGAATGGGCTTCAATGGCAGGCGCGGCAGCACCTCGGCCACTTCGATAGCCTTCAAGGCATAGCGTTCGCTGCCGATGCGAAACACCAGAAACAATGCATGCGGCGCCTGCTTCACGACAGAGCGTTTGGCCGTGATTTCGCTCATCAGACTTTGAATCGCGAAACGCCGCTGCGCAGCCCTACGGCGACCTGGCTCAGCTCATCGATGGCGAAACTGGCCTGGCGCAGAGACTCGACCGTCTGGCTGCTGGCATCGCCCAACTGCACCAGTGCATGGTTGATCTGCTCGGCACCGGTAGCCTGGGCCTGCATGCCTTCGTTGACCATCAGCACCCGCGGCGCCAACGCCTGAACCTGATGGATGATCTGCGACAACTGCTCGCCGACCTGCTGTACCTCGGACATCCCGCGACGCACCTCTTCGGAGAACTTGTCCATGCCCATGACCCCGGCCGATACCGCCGACTGGATCTCGCGCACCATTTGCTCGATGTCGTAGGTGGCCACCGCCGTCTGGTCCGCCAGGCGCCGCACTTCGGTGGCGACCACGGCAAAACCGCGTCCGTATTCCCCGGCCTTCTCGGCCTCGATGGCAGCGTTGAGCGACAACAGGTTGGTCTGGTCAGCGACCTTGACGATGGTCACGACCACCTGATTGATGTTGCCGGCCTTCTCGTTGAGGATCGCCAGCTTGGCGTTGACCAGATCGGCCGCGCCCATCACCGAGTGCATGGTTTCCTCCATGCGCGCCAGGCCCTGTTGCCCGGAACCGGCGGCCACGGAAGCCTGATCGGCGGCGGTGGAGACCTCGGTCATGGTGCGTACCAGGTCCCGGGAAGTGGCGGCGATCTCACGGGAGGTCGCGCCGATTTCCGTGGTGGTGGCGGCGGTTTCCGTGGCGGTGGCCTGTTGCTGCTTGGATGTCGCGGCGATCTCGGTCACCGACGTGGTCACCTGCACCGACGAGCGCTGGGCCTGAGACACCAGAGAAGTGAGCTCGGTCATCATGTCGTTGAAACCGGTCTCCACCGCGCCGAATTCGTCCTTGCGCTCCAGGTTCAGGCGGCTGCTGAGGTCACCGGTGCGCATGATCTCGAGGATTTTCACGATGCGGTTCATCGGCGCCATGATGGCGCGCATCAACAACAGGCCGCAGAGGGCGGCGGCCAGTACCGCAATCGCCAGGGAAATGCCCATGATGACTTTGGCGGTGAGCACCGCATCATCAATGGCCGCGATTTCTGTGTCCGCCACAGTCTTGTTATGACGCAGGATGTCATTGACCTTCATTCGACCCGCTGTCCAGGTCGGGGTCAGTTCACCTTTGAACATGTTAACGGCCTCGGCGTTCTGGTTGCGTTTATACAACTCGATCACCTCGGCCAGAATCCGGTGGTAGTCCTCATGAAGTTTTTCGAAGGCTGCGTAATCGACCCTGTCTTCTTCGTCGGTAATCGTTGTACGGTAGAGGTCCATCTGCTCTTTCAACCGCTCAGCGAAGCCCTTGAAGTTCGCGGCATCCTCGGCAGAGAAGCCCTGCCCTTCCTCCAGGCCGAGCATGGCCTGAATGCGTACATAACTGTCGGACCACGCGCCACGAATCATCGAACTGTAATACAACCCTGGCAGAGCGTCCTCACGCACGCTGGCCTCGCTGTTTTCGATCTTCAACAGTCGGGAATACGAGACGACCACCATCAGCAACATGATGGTGATAATGACCGCAAAACTCGCCAAAATGCGTTGGCGCAACGTCCAGTTCTTCACAGTCAATCCTCGGGTCCGATTCGAAATGCGGGGAGTATAGCCGAGGGCGGTGTTTCAGTTATAAGACGGATGCGTACCACTTCTCATCCCATTGAAAAGTCTGGTCTGCGTCGTACGCAATTCTTGAGTCCGGCGAAGAACCCTGTAGGAGCCGGCTTGCCAGCGAAAGCGTAGTGTCAGACAGCCATTCACTGACTGAATGACCACCATCGCGGGCAAGCCCGCTCCTACAGGTTTACAGGGAAGCCTGGCGAACCTGCTTCTCAAGCTCGACCTTCAACCCCGGTTCCAGATTGAGCTGCCGCGCCAGCTCGTCGAGGTAGGCCTTCTCCATGAAGTTTTCCTCGTCCACCATCATCACACTGGCGATGTACATCTCGGCGGCGATTTCCGGGGAGCGGGCGGCGCGGGCGACATCGCTCGGGTCCAGCGGCTTGTTGAGCTCGGCGTGCAGCCAGTGTTGCAGTTCCTGATCGCTGTCGAGCCGGGTGAATTCACCTTCTATCAAGGCACGCTCGCGCTCATCGACATGCCCATCAGCCTTGGCCGCCGCCACCAACGCCTTGAGAATCGCCTGACTGTGCAACTCGACTTGCGCGGCGGGTACCCGGTCCAGGGTTTGCGGCTCCGCACCGGCTGCACCGCCCTGCTGTGACTGCCAGTTGCCGTAGGCTTTATAGGCCAGCACGCCCAATGCGGCGAGACCGCCGTAGACCGCGACCTTGCCCCCGACCTTACGGGCCTTTTTACTGCCCAGCAGCAAGCCCATGGCGCCTGCCGCCAATGCCCCGCCGCTCGCGCCGGAGAGCAGACTGCCAAGGGCGCCTGTGCCAGCGTTCGCGCCCTTTTGCTGCGAGCCACCGGCCTTGTTCTGCAACAGGTCCTGGCCGGACTTGAGTAGTTGATCGAGCAATCCACGGGTGTTCATTCACCGCCTCCACTAGACGTTAAGCCTGAAACCAAGGCCACCAGCCTAGATGGAAAGCCCCCGATGGCTGCTCGCAAGAGTGCTTCGAGATGTTGCTCAAGACTTTCTGCTTGCCGCTTGACGCTTGCCTCCCATAAAGCGGCCTTTCAAAAAAAACGATATACACTCTCGCAAATCGATAAAAACAGCCCACCGGGTGCTTTCCCATGATGACCTTGCGCCAGATCCGTCATTTCATTGCCGTGGCCGAGACCGGCTCGATCTCGGCCGCCGCGCAAACCGCGTTCATTTCCCAGTCGACCCTGACCCTGGCCATCCAGCAACTGGAAGAAGAAATCGGCATCAGCCTGTTCAGCCGCCACGCCAAGGGCATGACCCTGACCCACCAAGGGCATCAATTCCTGCGTCAGGCGCACTTGATCCTGGCCACCGTGGACAACGCCAAACGCAGCCTGCAACAAAGTACCGACCAGGTCGCCGGGCAGTTGATCGTCGGCGTGACCAGCCTGGTGGCCGGTTATTACCTGGCGGATTTGCTCACGCGCTTCCAGCGCGCCTACCCCAACGTGGAAATCCGCGTGATGGAAGATGAGCGCCCGTACATCGAGCATTTGCTGGTCAGCGGCGAGATCGATGTCGGCGTGCTGATCCTCTCGAACCTCGAAGACCGCCACGCCCTGCAGACTGAAGTGCTGACCCATTCGCCGCACCGGCTCTGGCTGCCGGCCCAACACCCGTTGCTGGAACACGACAGCATCAACCTCGCCGACGTCGCCCGCGAGCCATTGATTCAACTGAACGTCGATGAAATGGACCGCAACGCCCAGCGCATGTGGTCCGCCGCTTCGCTGCAACCGCGCA
This sequence comes from Pseudomonas sp. WT-JTC, assembly GCF_056711565.1. NCBI lineage: Bacteria > Pseudomonadati > Pseudomonadota > Gammaproteobacteria > Pseudomonadales > Pseudomonadaceae > Pseudomonas > Pseudomonas sp. WT-JTC. Next base: position 1,206,872 of record NZ_CM160042.1, on the reverse strand, counting down.
TCACCCTGCGCACGGCCTCGACCGAGGCAGTGCGAAGCCTGGTGGCCGCCGGATTGGGGGTGTCGATCCAGCCCGACATGACTTATCGCCCATGGTCACTGGAGGGCGACATCATCGAAGCCCGGCCGATTGCCGACCTGAGCCAGACCCTCGATGTCGGCCTGGCGTGGCGTCGCGGCACGGCGCGGCCGGCGCTGGTGGACCCGTTCCTCACGGTCGCCCGCGAACAACCCCACGGCGGGCGCAAGCCATCTATTTAATCGAACGCCACGTTCAGTATTTAGTATTTGTTGTCCTCGGGGCCGCGCACTAGTCTTGTTACATCTAATAAAGACAGCCGGCCCCCGGTCACAGGGAGCGCTGCCATGTCTACACAACAAGCCACACAAGCAAAGAGAACCCGAAAAATGGCTGGTGCGCAGACCCCGTTGTTCACCGCATTGTTGATCGATGGTGAATTAGTCGCCGGCCAAGGCTGCGTCGAGCCGATTCTCAACCCGGCCACCGGGGAAGTCCTGACCCGGATCGCCGAAGCCAGCACCGAGCAGGTCGAAGCCGCGATCCTCGCAGCCAATCGTGCCTTTGCCAGCTGGTCACGCACCACACCGCAGCAGCGTTCGAACCTGTTGCTGGACATCGCCAACACCATCGAAAAAAACGCCGACCTGCTGGCCCGCCTCGAATCCATGAACTGCGGCAAGCCGTTGCACCTGGCCCGTCAGGATGACCTGAATGCCACGATCGACGTGTTCCGCTTCTTCGCCGGTGCCGTGCGCTGCCAGACCGGCCAGCTCAGCGGCGAATACCTGCCGGGCTACACCAGCATGGTGCGCCGCGATCCTATCGGGGTGGTGGCGTCGATTGCGCCGTGGAACTACCCGATCATGATGGCCGCGTGGAAAATCGCCCCGGCCCTCGCCGCCGGCAACACGCTGGTGTTCAAGCCGTCGGAACACACCCCGCTGTCGATTCTGGCCCTGGCGCCGGCGCTGGCCGAGATCCTGCCACGGGGTGTGATCAACATCATTTGCGGTGGTGGTGAAGGCGTCGGCAGCCATTTGGTCAGCCATCCGAAGGTCCGCATGGTGTCGCTGACCGGCGATATCGTCACCGGGCAAAAAATCCTCCAGGCCGCCTCGAAAACGCTCAAACGTACCCACCTCGAACTCGGCGGCAAGGCCCCGGTGATCGTGTGCAACGATGCCGACATTCAGGCTGTGGTCGAGGGCGTGCGCACTTACGGCTATTACAACGCCGGCCAGGACTGCACCGCCGCTTGCCGCATCTACGCCCAGGCCGGGATTCACGACCGTTTGGTGGCCGAACTCGGCGCGGCCGTCGGCAGCCTGCGCTTCGCCGGTAAACGCGACGCCGACAACGAAATCGGCCCGCTGATCAGCACCCGCCAGCGTGACCGCGTGGCCAGTTTTGTCGAGCGCGCCCTCGGCCAGCCGCACATCGAACGGGTCACCGGTGCAGCCGTGCATTCCGGCGCCGGGTTCTATTACCAGCCGACCCTGCTGGCCGGTTGCAAGCAAAGTGACGAGATCGTCCAGCGCGAAGTGTTCGGTCCGGTGGTCACCGTGACCCGTTTCGATGAACTGGAACAAGCGGTGGACTGGGCCAACGATTCGGAATACGGCCTGGCCTCGTCGGTCTGGACCCAGAACCTCGACAAGGCCATGCAGGTCGCGGCGCGCCTGCAGTACGGCTGCACCTGGATCAACAGCCATTTCATGCTGGTCAGCGAAATGCCCCATGGTGGCCTGAAGCGTTCGGGCTACGGCAAGGACCTGTCCAGTGATTCGCTTCAGGACTACAGCGTGGTGCGGCACATCATGGCCCGCCACGGCGAGCATCTCTGACTAAGCTAATAACAAGGCACCAAGACCTGCATCACCACGTTCAAGACACTGCCCCGACCATAATTAAAGAAGAGGGAATTCCCATGTTCGTGCACAAGACCGCACTGCTCAGTGCAATCACCACCGCGCTGCTGGCCAGCGCCAGCGTCCAGGCCGCCGAGCCGCTCAAAGCTGTCGGGGCGGGCGAAGGCCAACTGGATATTGTGGCCTGGCCTGGTTATATCGAACGTGGCGAGAGCGACAAGGCCTACGACTGGGTGACCGGTTTCGAGAAGGAAACCGGCTGCAAGGTCAACGTCAAGACCGCGGCCACTTCCGATGAAATGGTCAGCCTGATGGCCAAGGGTGGTTACGATCTGGTGACGGCATCGGGCGACGCCTCCCTGCGCCTGATCGTCGGCAAGCGTGTGCAGCCGATCAACACCGCGTTGATCCCGAACTGGAAAAACCTCGATCCACGCCTCAAGGACGGACCGTGGTACGTGGTCAACAAGCAGACCTACGGCACCCCATATCAGTGGGGCCCGAACGTGTTGATGTACAACACCAATGTATTCAAGACCGCGCCCACCACCTGGGGCGTGCTGTTCAATGCGGAAAACCTGCCGGACGGCAAGCCGAACAAGGGTCGCGTGCAGGCCTATGACGGCCCGATCTACATCGCCGACGCGGCGCTGTACCTGAAGTCCGCCAAGCCGGAACTGGGCATCAAGAACCCCTACGAACTGACCGAAGCCCAGTACAAGGCCGTGCTCGATCTGCTGCGCGCCCAGCAGCCGTTGATTCACCGCTACTGGCACGACACCACGGTACAGATGAGCGACTTCAAGAACGAAGGCGTGGTCGCCTCAGGCGCGTGGCCGTATCAGGTCAACGGCCTGATGAACGAGAAACAGCCAATCGCTTCGACCATCCCGAAAGAAGGCGCCACCGGGTGGGCCGACACCACCATGATGCACGCCGAGGCCAAGCACCCGAACTGCGCCTACAAGTGGATGGACTGGTCGCTGCAACCGAAAGTCCAGGGTGATGTTGCGGCGTGGTTCGGCTCGTTGCCGGCAGTCCCGGCAGCATGCACCGGTAGCGAATTGCTCGGCGCCGAGGGCTGCAAGACCAACGGTTTCGACAATTTCGACAAGATCGCCTTCTGGAAAACCCCGCAGGCCGAAGGCGGCAAGTTCGTGCCGTACAGCCGCTGGACCCAGGACTACATCGCGATCATGGGCGGCAGATAGTTTGTGAACTGACACCGTCCCTGTGGGAGCGGGCTTGCTCGCGAAGAGGCCATCAGATCCAGCATTGATGTTGCCTGACACACCGCATTCGCGAGCAAGCCCGCTCCCACAGGGGCTCTCCACAGCCAGCACAGCGTATTCGATTCAGATTTTTCAGAAGTCCAGGCAGGGCCGCTGCGACGGCCTTCGCCTTTTTGGAGCACCGCGCCATGACACTTGCAGTCCAGTTCACCAACGTTTCCCGTCAGTTCGGCGAAGTGAAAGCCGTCGACCGGGTTTCCATCGACATCCAGGACGGCGAGTTCTTCTCCATGCTGGGGCCTTCCGGTTCGGGCAAAACCACCTGCTTGCGCCTGATCGCCGGTTTTGAACAACCGAGCGCAGGTTCCATCCGTATTCATGGCGCCGAAGCCGCCGGGCTGCCGCCCTACCAGCGTGACGTGAACACCGTGTTCCAGGATTACGCGCTGTTCCCGCACATGAACGTTCGCGACAACGTCGCCTATGGACTGAAAGTCAAAGGCGTCGGCAAAGTCGAACGCCAGAAGCGCGCCGAAGAAGCCCTCGACATGGTCGCCCTCGGCGGCTACGGCGACCGCAAGCCGGTGCAACTGTCCGGCGGCCAGCGCCAGCGTGTGGCCCTGGCCCGCGCCCTGGTCAACCGCCCACGGGTACTGCTGCTCGACGAACCCCTCGGTGCACTCGACCTGAAGTTGCGCGAGCAAATGCAGGGCGAACTGAAAAAGCTGCAACGCCAGCTCGGCATCACCTTCATCTTCGTAACCCACGACCAGACCGAAGCGCTGTCGATGTCCGACCGCGTGGCAGTGTTCAACAAGGGACGCATCGAACAGGTCGATAGCCCGCGCAACCTGTACATGAAACCGGCCACCACCTTCGTGGCGGAATTCGTCGGCACCTCCAACGTGATTCGTGGCGACCTGGCCAGGCAGTTGAGCGGCAACCCGCAGCCGTTCTCGATTCGTCCGGAACACGTGCGATTCGCCGACGGCCCGCTGGCCAACCACGAGATTGAAGTCAGCGGTTTGCTACATGACATCCAGTACCAAGGCAGTGCAACTCGCTATGAGCTGAAACTGGAAAACGGCCAGACCCTGAACATCAGCAAGGCCAACAACCAATGGCTGGACACCAGTACACAGCACCAGACCGGGCAACGCATCAGCGCACGCTGGGCGCGCGAGGCAATGATTCCATTGCACGATACCGTTGCAGGCGGGGTGTGAGATGAACACCGTGGCTATCCCTCAATCTCCGGCCAGCGGCTCGCTGCTGCGCAGGTTTTCCAACCTGCTGTATCGCCGGCCGAATTTTTACCTGTCGCTACTGCTGGTACCGCCGCTGCTGTGGTTCGGCGCGATCTACCTGGGTTCATTGCTGGTTCTGCTGTGGCAAGGTTTCTACACCTTCGATGACTTCACCATGGCGGTCACCCCTGACCTGACCCTGGCGAACTTCACCGCGCTGTTCCAGCCGTCGAACTTCGACATCATCCTGCGCACCCTGGGCATGGCGATTGTCGTGTCCATCGCCAGCGCCATCGTAGCGTTCCCGATTGCCTACTACATGGCGCGCTACACCACGGGCAAGACCAAGGCGTTTTTCTACATCGCGGTGATGATGCCGATGTGGGCCAGCTACATCGTCAAGGCCTACGCCTGGACGCTGCTGCTGGCCAAGGGCGGCGTGGCGCAGTGGTTCGTGCAGCATCTGGGGCTGGAACCGCTCCTGCAATTGGTGATGGGCATTCCGGGCTTTGGCGGCAGCACCTTGTCGACCTCGCACCTGGGCCGCTTCATGGTGTTCGTCTACATCTGGCTGCCGTTCATGATCCTGCCGATCCAGGCCTCGCTGGAGCGCCTGCCGCCATCGCTGCTGCAAGCCTCCGCCGACCTCGGTGCCAAGCCGCGCCAGACCTTCATGCAAGTGATTCTGCCGCTGTCGGTGCCGGGCATTGCCGCCGGTTCCATCTTCACCTTCTCGCTGACCCTGGGTGACTTCATCGTGCCGCAACTGGTCGGCCCGCCCGGCTACTTCGTCGGCAGCATGGTGTACGCCCAACAAGGTGCCATCGGCAACATGCCAATGGCCGCTGCCTTCACCCTGGTGCCGATCGTGCTGATCGCCATCTACCTGTCCATCGTCAAACGACTGGGGGCCTTCGATGCACTCTGAGAAAGCTTCCATAGGCCTGCGCATCGCAGCCTGGGGCGGATTGCTGTTCCTGCACTTCCCGATCCTGATCATCTTCCTGTACGCCTTCAACACCGAAGACGCGGCGTTCAGTTTTCCGCCCAAGGGCTTCACCCTGAATTGGTTCAGTGTGGCGTTCTCGCGGCCGGACGTGCTCGAAGCGATCAAGCTGTCGTTGCAGATCGCTTCGATTGCCACCCTGATCGCCATGATCCTCGGCACGCTGGCCTCGGCTGCGCTGTACCGCCGGGATTTCTTCGGCAAGCAGGGCATCTCGCTGATGCTGATCCTGCCGATCGCCTTGCCGGGGATCATCACCGGGATCGCGCTGCTGGCGACCTTCAAGACACTGGGAATCGAACCGGGGATGTTCACCATCATCGTCGGTCACGCGACCTTCTGTGTGGTGATCGTCTACAACAACGTCATCGCCCGCTTGCGCCGTACTTCACACAGCCTGATCGAAGCCTCGATGGACCTCGGCGCCGACGGCTGGCAGACCTTCCGCTACATCATCCTGCCGAACCTCGGCTCGGCGTTGCTGGCCGGCGGCATGTTGGCGTTTGCCCTGTCGTTCGACGAAATCATCGTCACCACCTTCACTGCCGGCCATGAACGCACCCTGCCGCTGTGGCTGCTCAACCAGCTCAGCCGCCCACGGGACGTGCCGGTGACCAACGTCGTGGCGATGCTGGTGATGCTGGTGACCATGCTGCCGATCCTCGGCGCCTATTACCTGACCCGTGGCGGTGAAAGCGTTGCGGGGAGTGGCGGTAAGTAACTGACAACCAACATCTCCTGTAGGAGCGAGCTTGCTCGCGAAAAACGTTAACGATGACAGGGGTTGCCTGGATGCACGCGGTGCCCTTGCATCCTTCGCGAGCAAGCTCGCTCCTACAGGTTCGGGTTCCGACAGAACAATAAAAGCACCAAAGAGGACATGAACATGCAAACCAAACTCTTGATCAACGGCCAATTGCTCGACGGCGAAGGCCCCGCCCAACCTGTGTTCAACCCGGCGCTGGGCAGTGTGCTGGTGGAAATCAACGAAGCCAGCGAAGCCCAGGTCGATACCGCCGTGCGCGCCGCCGACGCCGCGTTCGACAGCTGGTCACAGACCACGCCGAAAGAGCGTTCGCTGCTGCTGCTCAAACTCGCCGATGCCATCGAGGCCCATGGCGAGGAGCTGGCCAAACTGGAATCGGACAACTGCGGCAAGCCTTACAGCGCTGCGCTGAACGACGAAATCCCGGCAATTGCCGACGTGTTCCGCTTCTTCGCCGGCGCCAGCCGCTGCATGAGCGGTTCGGCCGGTGGCGAGTACTTGCCGGGGCACACCTCAATGATCCGCCGCGATCCGGTGGGCGTGATCGCCTCCATCGCGCCGTGGAACTACCCATTGATGATGGTCGCCTGGAAAATCGCCCCGGCCCTGGCCGCCGGTAATACCGTGGTGCTCAAACCATCGGAACAGACTCCGCTGACCGCCCTGCGCCTGGCCGAACTGGCGTCGGATATCTTCCCGGCCGGCGTACTCAACCTGGTGTTCGGCCGTGGTCCTACCGTCGGCAGCCCGCTGGTCACTCACCCGAAAGTGCGCATGGTCTCGCTGACCGGTTCGATTGCCACCGGTTCGAACATCATTTCCAGCACCGCCGACACCGTCAAACGCATGCACATGGAGCTGGGCGGCAAAGCCCCGGTGATCATCTTCGACGACGCCGACATCGATGCCGCTGTCGAGGGCATCCGCACCTTCGGTTTCTACAACGCCGGCCAAGACTGCACCGCTGCCTGCCGTATCTATGCCCAGGCAGGCATCTACGAGAAGTTCGTCGAGAAACTCGGCGCCGCCGTCAGCAGCATCAAGTACGGCATGCAGGATGATCCGTCGACCGAACTCGGCCCGCTGATCACCGCGCAACATCGTGACCGTGTCGCCGGTTTCGTCGAACGCGCCGTGGCCCAGCCGCACATCCGCCTGATCACCGGGGGTAAGGCGGTGGAAGGCAATGGCTTCTTCTTCGAACCAACGGTGCTGGCCGATGCGCAGCAGGATGACGAAATCGTCCGTCGCGAAGTGTTCGGGCCGGTGGTATCGGTGACCAAATTCACCGATGAAGCACAAGTGCTGGGCTGGGCCAACGATTCGGACTACGGCCTGGCCTCTTCCATATGGACCGCCGATGTCGGCCGCGCCCATCGTCTGTCAGCCCGTTTGCATTACGGCTGCACCTGGGTCAACACGCACTTCATGCTGGTCAGCGAAATGCCTCACGGCGGTCAGAAGCTGTCTGGTTATGGCAAGGACATGTCCATGTACGGACTGGAGGACTACAGCGTCGTACGGCATGTGATGTTCAAGCACTAGCAGGAGCAAGCTTGCTCGCGATGGACGTCAACGTTGACGCGGGAAACCTGACGCCCCGCGGTGTCCTCAGGTTTTTCGCGAGCAATCTCGCTCCTACAGCGAAGGTCTCACCTCGGTTTCAGGGCAGAAACCGGCAACACGCACCACCAGGCTCCACCCCAAAGAAGACAAAACAATAACCACCGATCCGGGCGGTGCCCTCAAGGCCCCGCCACGGTTTCGGACATCCGAAATCTGCCGATTTTCCGGAGAAAATACACATGAGTGCATCACCCGATCTCTCAGCAGCCGTTGCCGACAGCGATGCCGAGCAGCTACGCAAACTGGGCTATACCTCCAACTTCAATCGCAGCATGAGCCTGTGGGAAAACTTCGCCCTGGGCTTCACTTATCTGTCCCCGGTCGTAGGGGTTTATACCCTGTTCGGCCTGTGCCTCGCTGCTGGCGGGCCACCGATGTTCTGGGCCTATCTGCTGGTCGGTTGTGGCCAGTTGCTGGTGTGCCTGATCTTCGGCGAAGTGGTATCGCAGTTCCCGATTTCCGGCGGCGTGTACCCATGGGCCCGCCGTCTGGTGGGCAAGCGCTGGGCGTGGATGGTCGGCTGGATCTACTCCATCGCCCTGTGCGTCACCATCGCGGCGGTTGCCGTGGGTGCCGGTCCGTACCTCGCCGCCATGATGGGCTTTGAACCGAGCAACAACACGAACATAATTATTGCCCTGTTTCTGACGCTGTTCGCCACTCTGGTCAATCTCAGCGGCACCAAGGCGTTGGCGCGGATCGCCATGTTCGGTTTTCTGTGCGAACTGGTCGGTGCCGTGATCGTGGGTGTTTACCTGCTGATTTTCGAGCGTCATCAATCGATCAGCGTGCTGTTCAACACCTTCGACATCAGCGTCGACGGCTCGTACCTGCCAGCGTTCCTCACCGCTTCGCTGGCGGGGATGTTCCTGTACTACGGCTTCGAGGCCTGCGGCGATGTGGCCGAAGAAACCCCGAACCCGAGCAAGAAAATTCCGGTGGCCATGCGCATGACCATCTACATCGGCGGCATCGCGGCAATGTTCGCCTGCCTGGCGCTGATCCTGGCCGTGCCGGACATGCAAGCGGTGATCGACGGCACCGACAAGGACCCAGTCACCACCATCCTCAACAACGCGTTTGGACCAATCGGTTCGAAAGTGGTGATGGGTGTGGTGATGATTTCCTTCATCTCCTGTGTGATCAGCCTGCAAGCAGCAGCCAGTCGTCTGCTGTATTCCTACGCCCGTGATGAAATGGTCATCGGCAGCCGACTGCTGAAGACGATTTCCCCTACGACTCAGGTTCCAGTTGCCGCGCTGTTCGTGTCCGGCGTCCTGCCGGCACTGATCATCATCCTCGGCTTCTTCCTGCAAGACGCGGTGGCCACCATCGTCAGCTTTGCGGCAATCGGCATCTACCTGGCGTTCCAGATGATTGTGCTCGCGGCCCTGTACGCCCGCATGAAGGGCTGGAAACCGAGCGGCAAATTCACCCTCGGCGCCTGGGGCTGGGCGGTGAACATCGGCGCGCTGGCCTATGGTGTCGGAGCCATCATCAACATGGCCTGGCCACGTACGCCGGATGCCGCGTGGTACATCAACTACGCGATGGTGCTCAGTACCGCCATCGTGATCGGATTGGGCTTGCTCTACATGTGGATCGCCAAGCCGTATGACCACGGCACGGCGCCTGCAGGGGATGCGTGGAAGGTCAGTCGCTGACGAACATCGCCCCGTGAAAAAACTGTAGGAGCGAGCAAGCTCCGGGCGGCGATCCGACGATGGTCGTTAACGATTACGCGGGTTCACTGGCTATACGCGGTGCTCTTGAATTCATCGCGAGCAAGCTCGCTCCTACATTGCTCAACCAGGCGATCGACTCGGGCATTGCACGCTAATGCAGGGCCTGACCACCGAAAAAGCCAAATGGCTTTCACGGTGATCAGGTCCACTCAGAACCGCGAAACACTCCTCATCGCGTCCACCAGATACCTCATCGCAACCCTGTCACTCTCCGACAGTTCCCGGTAGCGCTCCACCAGTTTCATTTCCTCGCTATTGAGCCGGCGTCTTCGCCGCCCCATGGCCAGACACGGAAGGATTCCCAACAATTCGGCGATGTTCTGTACTTTCGACATGGACGATGTCCTTCTGAACGTCAAAGAAAACTGCAAAAAAAAAACCGCATCGCCCTCCTCCTTTTCAGCAGCCGCATCGTGCCGACTGAAGCGCACCGGCCTTTCGGGCATAGACCGGTCATGCACACAGAATAGAAATAATCCGGGCGCTGAAAAGCGGTTTTTAGAGTAATTAGTCGAAAAAGGCAGAAATACCCTTCAAATCAGAAACCACTGTCGGAATTGTTTCTCGACATGTCTTGTTTCATTGCCGGGCCGGCGCAATGCCATCAATCAATTTTGCTCTGCAATCGAACGGTTTAAGCTATCCGGCATCTGTTTCAAAGTCCGTTGCGTTTGGCCGAAGGCATGTCCGAACCGATATTTCTGATCCAGCACGTGCCAGGAACGGCGCGGGATTGTTCACGACAGGTTGTACTTATGCACCGCAGGAACTTGCTCAAAGCCTCCATGGCCATTGCTGCCTACACCGGCTTGTCCGCCACGGGCCTGTTGGCCGCTCAGGCCTGGGCCGCCAACGCCGGTACCGCTGATGGCGAGGCCACCGCGTTCGACTTCGAAGCGCTGAAAACCCAGGCCAGACAGCTCGCCAGCAATCGCTACCAGGACACCAAGCAACAGCTGCCGCCGACCCTGGCGAGCATGACGCCGCAGAACTTCAACGCGATCCGCTACGACGCCAACCACTCTTTGTGGAATGACCTGAACGGTCAGCTGGACGTGCAGTTTTTCCATGTCGGCATGGGCTTCAAGCAACCAGTGCGCATGTACAGCGTCGACCCCAGGACACGCCAGGCGCGTGAAGTGCATTTCCGCCCATCGCTGTTCAACTATGAAAACACCACGGTCGACACCGCACAGCTCAAGGGCGACCTGGGTTTCTCCGGCTTCAAGCTGTTCAAGGCCCCGGAACTGGACAAGCACGATGTCGTGTCGTTTCTAGGCGCCAGTTACTTCCGTGCGGTGGACGCCACCGGCCAGTACGGCTTGTCGGCCCGCGGCCTGGCCATCGATACCTACGCCAAAAAACGTGAAGAGTTCCCCGACTTCACCAAATTCTGGTTCGAGACGCCGGACAAGGACAGCACCCGCTTCGTGGTCTACGCCCTGCTCGACTCGCCGAGCGCCACCGGTGCCTACCGCTTCGATATCGACTGCCAGGCCGAACGCGTGGTGATGGAGGTCGACGCCCACATCAACGCCCGCACCGCCATCGACCAGTTGGGCATTGCGCCGATGACCAGCATGTTCAGTTGCGGCACCCACGAACGCCGGATGTGCGACACCATTCACCCGCAAATCCACGACTCCGATCGCCTGGCCATGTGGCGCGGCAACGGCGAGTGGATCTGCCGCCCGCTGAATAACCCGGCGACCCTGCAATTCAATGCTTTCGCCGACAAGGACCCGAAAGGTTTCGGCCTGGTACAGACCGACCACGAGTTCGCCAGCTATCAGGACACCGTCGACTGGTACAGCCGCCGCCCGAGCCTGTGGGTCGAACCGACCACCGCCTGGGGCGAAGGCTCGGTCGACCTGCTGGAAATCCCCACCACCGGCGAAACCATGGACAACATCGTCGCCTTCTGGACCCCGAAGAAACCGGTGGCTGCCGGCGACTCGCTGAACTACGGCTACAAGCTCTACTGGAGCGCATTGCCACCGGTCGGTACGCCGCTGGCACGGGTAAACGCCACCCGTTCCGGGATGGGCGGCTTCACCGAAGGCTGGGCACCGGGCGAGCATTACCCGCCAGTCTGGGCCCGTCGTTTCGCCGTGGACTTCACCGGTGGCGGCCTGGACCGCTTGCCAGAGGGCGCGGGCATCGAGCCGGTGGTCACTTGCTCGAACGGCGAGGTGAAGGACTTCAGCGTACTCAAGCTGGATGACATCAAGGGCTACCGCATCCTGTTTGACTGGTACCCGACCAACGACAGCACTGACCCTGTCGAGCTGCGGCTGTTCATCCGCACCAACGACCGCACGCTAAGTGAGACCTGGTTGTACCAGTACTTCCCGCCAGCGCCGGACAAGCGCAAATACCCCTGATGGCCGGGTAGCACCCCGCCACCATTCGGTTTTCCGAACGCGACCTGACGGTCAGTTCGGTTAACCGGATCACTTCACTGAAGTTTCAGCGCAAAAAATATTTAATTCCTTTATAAATCAACACTTTGACTAATTCAGACTGGTCTGGCACGAGTCATGCTCTACACTTCTTCGACGAATGTCCTTTGCGCCCACTCATCGTAGCGCTCAGGTGTTTTGCAGCACAAAAGGGCCGATGAACTGGCTCCATAAAAAAAACAATGTCGAGGAAAATTTGATGCGCATCGTTCCCCACATCCTGGGCGCAGCCATTGCTGCCGCTCTGATCAGCACGCCAGTTTTCGCCGCGGAACTGACCGGCACCCTGAAGAAGATCAAAGAGTCCGGTGTCATCACCCTGGGCCATCGCGACGCTTCCATTCCGTTCTCCTACATTGCAGACGCTTCCGGCAAACCGGTCGGCTACTCCCACGACATTCAGCTGAAAGTCGTTGATGCCCTGAAAAAAGACCTCGACATGCCGAATCTCCAGGTCAAATACAACCTGGTGACTTCGCAAACCCGCATCCCGCTGGTGCAGAACGGCACCGTGGACCTCGAGTGCGGTTCCACCACCAACAACGTCGAGCGTCAGCAGCAAGTTGACTTCTCCGTCGGTATCTTCGAAATCGGTACTCGCCTGCTGTCCAAGGCTGACTCCAAGTACAAGGATTTCCCGGATCTGGCCGGCAAGAACGTCGTGACCACCGCAGGTACCACGTCCGAGCGCATCCTGAAGTCGATGAATGCCGACAAGCAGATGGGCATGAACGTCATCTCCGCCAAGGACCATGGCGAGTCCTTCCAGATGCTGGAAACCGGCCGTGCCGTCGCGTTCATGATGGATGACGCCCTGTTGGCGGGTGAAGCGGCCAAGGCCAAGAACGCGAAAGACTGGGCTGTAACCGGCACTCCACAGTCCTTCGAAATCTACGGCTGCATGGTGCGCAAAGGCGACGAGCCGTTCAAAAAGGCCGTGGATGATGCCATCAAGGCCACCTACGCTTCGGGCGAGATCAACAAGATCTACGACAAGTGGTTCATGCAGCCAATCCCGCCAAAGGGCCTGAACCTGAACTTCCCGATGAGCGACGAACTCAAGGCCCTGATCGCCAATCCGACCGACAAAGCGGCTGACGACAAGAAATCCTGATTTCTGACTAACCTTATCCCCTGAAAGGGCCGTAGCCCTTTCAGGGGAATGCACTCCCTGCTGGCATTTCTGGAAACACTCGAACCGGTGTCTGTCGAGCCGAGCGCGTGTGCCTGTCCCCCAAGGACAGGCGGGAACGGAGCTTCCCCCAAGCGGGCATTTGTACATCGATCGAATCCGAGGGGAGACCCTAATGAATTACAACTGGGACTGGGGCGTGTTCTTCAAGTCCACCGGCGTGGGCAGCGAGACCTATTTCGACTGGTACGTGTCCGGTCTGGCCTGGACCATCGGCATCGCCATCGCGGCCTGGATCATCGCCCTGACACTGGGCTCGATCCTGGGCGTCATGCGCACCGTGCCGAACCGCATCGTATCGGGCATCGCCACCTGCTACGTCGAACTTTTCCGTAACGTGCCGCTGCTGGTTCAGCTGTTCATCTGGTACTTCCTGGTACCCGATCTGCTGCCTGCCGACCTGCAAGAGTGGTACAAGCAGGACCTGAACCCGACCACTTCGGCCTTCCTCAGCGTCGTCGTGTGCCTGGGCCTGTTCACCACCGCCCGGGTTTGCGAACAGGTGCGCACCGGTATCCAGGCCCTGCCCAAAGGCCAGGAGTCCGCGGCCCGCGCCATGGGTTTCAAGCTGCCGCAGATCTACTGGAACGTGCTGCTGCCCCAGGCCTACCGGATCATCATTCCGCCGCTCACCTCGGAATTCCTGAACGTTTTCAAGAACACCTCCGTGGCCTCGCTGATCGGCTTGATGGAATTGCTCGCGCAGACCAAACAGACTGCCGAGTTCTCCGCCAACCTGTTCGAAGCCTTTACCCTGGCAACGCTGATCTACTTCACCCTGAACATGAGCCTGATGTTGCTGATGCGCCTGGTCGAGAAGAAAGTCGCCGTACCGGGCCTGATCTCCGTAGGGGGTAAATGATGGAATTCGACTTCTCGGGCATCATCCCGTCCCTGCCGGGCCTGTGGAACGGCATGATCATGACCCTCAAGCTGATGATCATGGGCGTGGTCGGCGGGATCATCCTCGGCACGATCCTGGCCCTGATGCGCCTGTCCCACAGCAAACTGCTGTCGAACATCGCCGGCGCCTACGTCAACTATTTCCGTTCGATCCCGTTGCTGCTGGTCATCACCTGGTTCTACCTGGCGGTGCCGTTCGTGCTGCGCTGGATCACCGGCGAAGACACCCCGATCGGCGCGTTCGCCTCGTGCATCGTGGCGTTCATGATGTTCGAAGCGGCGTACTTCTGCGAAATCGTCCGCGCCGGCGTGCAGTCGATTCCCAAGGGCCAGATGGGCGCCGCCCAGGCACTGGGCATGACTTACGGCCAGATGATGCGCCTGATCATCCTGCCGCAGGCGTTTCGCAAGATGACTCCACTGTTGCTGCAACAGAGCATCATCCTGTTTCAGGACACCTCGCTGGTCTACGCCGTCGGCCTGGTGGACTTCCTCAATGCTTCGCGCGCCAGTGGCGACATCATTGGCCGCTCCAATGAGTTCCTGGTCTTCGCGGGTCTCGTGTACTTCATCATCAGCTTTGCCGCCTCGCAGCTGGTCAAGCGTCTGCAAAAAAGGTTCGCCGTATGATCTCTATCAAAAGCATCAACAAGTGGTATGGGGACTTCCAGGTACTGACTGATTGCAGCACCGAGGTCAAAAAAGGCGAAGTGATCGTGGTGTGCGGGCCATCCGGTTCCGGCAAATCGACCCTGATCAAGTGCGTCAACGCACTGGAACCGTTCCAGAAAGGCGACATCGTGGTCGACGGCACCTCCATCGCCGACCCGAAGACCAACCTGCCGAAACTGCGTTCGCGCGTGGGCATGGTGTTCCAGCACTTCGAACTGTTCCCGCACCTGACCATCACCGAAAACCTGACCATCGCGCAGATCAAGGTGCTGGGCCGCAGCAAGGAAGAAGCCACCAGGAAGGGCCTGCAACTGCTCGAGCGTGTCGGTCTCTCGGCCCATGCCCACAAGCATCCTGGCCAACTGTCCGGTGGTCAGCAACAGCGTGTGGCGATTGCCCGTGCGCTGGCGATGGACCCGATCGTCATGCTGTTCGACGAACCGACCTCGGCGCTGGACCCGGAAATGGTCAACGAAGTGCTGGACGTGATGGTGCAACTGGCCCACGAAGGCATGACCATGATGTGCGTGACCCACGAAATGGGCTTCGCCCGTAAAGTGGCCGATCGGGTGATCTTCATGGACGCCGGCAAGATCATCGAAGACTGCCCGAAAGAGGAATTCTTCGGCGACATCAACGCCCGTGCGGAGCGCACACAGCACTTCCTCAACAAGATTCTGCAGCACTAAAGGCTGTACGCCCCTCCCCTGTAGGAGCGAGCTTGCTCGCGATGTACTCAAAGACACCGCGTACATCCAGGATGAACGCGTCATCGTTGACGACCATCGCGAGCATGCTCGCTCCTACAGAGAGGCGGGCAGCGCTGGTTGACCCAAGGCATCTGTGATGAAATGCGACCCCAATCTTTATCGCGCAGCGTCGCCATCACTCGCCGTGAAACCCCGTCTGGTTCGTCATTTGTTTCTGCCGCCGCTGATCATCGCAATGATGATCGGCCTGGGCTATATCGGCTTCTGGATCAGTGAGCACTACGGCATTCGCAGCCTTGGCGAGAACGGCCAGCGTCAGCTGGAACTGCACGCCCGTGCCGTCGAAAGCGAAATCAGCAAATACACCTACCTGCCCAGCCTGCTGGAGCTCGAAACCAGCGTTTCGCAGTTGCTGGCCGACCCGACCCCGGAACACCGGCAAACAGTCAACGCTTACCTCGAAGGCCTGAACCGGCGCAGCCGCAGTCGGGCCATCTATGTGATGGACACCACCGGCCGCGTCATGGCCACCAGCAACTGGCGCGACGTCGACAGTTACCTGGGTGAAGACCTGTCCTTCCGCGCCTATTTCCAGAACGCCGTGCGCGGTCAGCCGGGGCGCTTCTATGGTATCGGCAGTACCAACGGCGAGCCCGGTTACTACCTGGCCCATGGCCTGGAAGAACACGGCAAGATCATTGGCGTCGCGGTGGTCAAAGTCCGCCTGGAAGCCATGGAAGAACGCTGGCAGCGGGCGCGCCTGGAAGCCTTCGTCAGCGACGAGAACGGCATCATCATTCTGTCCAGCGATCCGGCCCGGCGCTTGAAGTCGGTGGTGCCGCTGAGCGAAGAAACCAAGGAAAAACTCGCCCGCAGCCTGCAGTACTACTGGTTCCCGCTCAACGAACTGCAGCCGCTGGCCCGGGAAACCCTGTCCGAAGGCGTGGAAAAACTGACCTTCCCGGCCAACAGCGAACTGGTGTCCGACGAAGAAAACATCAGCTACCTGTCGCAAACCCGGCCGCTCAGCGATACGCCGTGGAATTTCACCTTGCTGACGCCGCTGCAGGACTTGCGCCGCGAAGCGATCAACCAGGGGATTCTGGTGGCCGTGGCGTTTGCCCTCCTGGCGTTCCTGTTGATCGCCTGGAACGAGCGGCGCAAGGTGATCGCCACGCGCCTCGCGGCCCGGGAAGCCTTGCAGGAAGCCAACAGTCAGCTGGAGCGTCGGATTACCGAACGCACCACCGACCTGCGCGCCAGCAACGAACGGCTCAAGGGGCAGATCCGCGAACGCCGGCTCGCCGAAGAGACCTTGCGCCGCGCCCAGGATGAACTGGTACAGGCCGGAAAACTCGCGGCCATCGGCCAGATGTCCACCAGCATCGCCCACGAACTGAACCAGCCGCTGGCGGCGCTGCGCACCTTGTCCGGCAATACCGTGCGCTTCCTCGAACGCGGTCAACTAGACGTGGCCAGCACCAACCTCAAGACCATCAACGAACTGATCGACCGCATGGGCCGGATCACTGCCAGCCTGCGCTCGTTCGCCCGGCGCGGGGACGACAAGGGCCAGGCCTGCCTCGGCAAAGCGGTGGACGCGGCCTTGCAATTGCACGGTGGCCGCGTGGAAAACATTCAGCTGCAATTGCATCGCGACTTCACCGATGTGCAGGTGCAAATCGACCAGACCCGCCTGGAGCAGATTCTGGTCAACCTCATCGGCAACGCCCTGGATGCGATGCAAGCACAGCCGTTGCCGGAGTTGTGGCTCGAAGGCGAAGTTTCCGAAGGCAAGTACCGGCTGCGGGTGCGTGACAACGGCCATGGCATCGACGCCGAAGCGCGCAAGCACCTGTTCGAGCCGTTCTTCACCACCAAACCCGGCGAACAGGGCCTGGGCCTTGGCCTGACCCTTTCCGCCAGCCTGGCCGCCGCCACCGGCGGTCACCTGGGTGTCGAGCACCCGTCCAGCGGTGGCACCGCATTCGTCCTCAGTTTACCGTTGGTAAGCCCCACTCCCGCCGAGCCAATATGAACAACGACCTTAGTGTATTGATCGTCGAAGACGACCCCCATGTGCTGCTCGGCTGCCAACAGGCGCTGACCCTGGAAGACATTCCCTGCATTGGCGTGGGCAGCGCCGAAGAAGCCCTGGAGCGGGTCGGCGAAAACTTCGCCGGCATCGTCGTCAGCGACATTCGCCTGCCGGGCATCGATGGCCTGGAACTGTTGACCCGGCTCAAGGCTCGCGACCGCAGCCTGCCGGTGGTGCTGATCACCGGGCACGGCGACATTTCCATGGCCGTCGGCGCGATGCAGAAAGGCGCCTACGACTTCATGGAAAAGCCGTTCTCCCCCGAGCGCCTGGTGGATGTCGCCCGCCGCGCCCTGGAGCAACGCAGCCTGGCGCGAGAGGTGTCGTCGCTGCGTCGGCAACTGGCCGAGCGCGACTCCCTCGAAGGTCGGATCATCGGACGCTCGCCGGCCATGCAGAACTTGCGAGAACTGATCGCCAACGTCGCCGATACCTCGGCCAACGTGCTGATCGAAGGCGAGACCGGTACCGGCAAGGAATTGGTTGCGCGCTGCCTGCATGATTTCAGTCGGCGGCACACCCGGCAGTTCGTCGCCCTGAACTGCGGCGGCCTGCCGGAGAACCTCTTCGAAAGCGAAATCTTCGGCCACGAGGCCAACGCCTTTACCGGCGCGGGTAAACGGCGGATCGGCAAGATCGAACACGCCGATGGCGGCACGCTGTTCCTCGACGAAGTGGAAAGCATGCCCCTGCCCTTGCAGATCAAGCTGCTGCGGGTGTTGCAGGAACGCACCCTCGAACGACTCGGTTCGAACCAGAGCGTGGCGGTGGATTGCCGCGTCATCGCAGCGACCAAATCCGACCTCGTCGAGTCGAGCAAGGCCGGCGAATTCCGCAGTGACCTGTATTACCGACTCAATGTGGTGACCCTGGAACTGCCGCCGCTGCGCGAGCGCCGCGAGGACATCCTGCAACTGTTCGAACACTTTTTGCAGCAGTCGTCCCTGCGCTTCGATCGCATCGCGCCGGAACTGGACAACCAGACCGTGTCGAATCTGATGAGCCACGACTGGCCGGGTAACGTACGTGAACTGCGCAACGTTGCCGAGCGCTTTGCCCTGGGCTTGCCGGCGTTCAAGAAAACCGGTGCCAGCGGTGGCAATCAGGGCCTGGCCTTTGCCGAAGCGGTGGAAGCGTTCGAGCGCAACCTGCTCAGCGATGCCTTGCAACGCAGCGGCGGCAACCTGACCCAGGCCAGCCAGGAACTGGGCATGGCCAAGACCACGCTGTTCGACAAAGTGAAAAAGTACGGCCTGAGCCATTAAGCGAGCCCCGCCGCCCGAAACTGGCGTGGTTAATGGCGGTCACTGCTTTGGTGACAGCATGGCTACGCTTTCACGGCTGAATGCCTTCCCCTGTGGGAGCGGGCTTGCTCGCGAAGAGGGAGTATCAGTTAGCATTTGAGTTGACTGACACACCGCTTTCGCGAGCAAGTCGGATCGCCGCACCGCCGCTCCCACATTGGATTGGGGGGTTAGAGGAGGTTGCGGTCGGCCACCGGTTCGATCTGCGCCCAGTGCGAAGTGTCTTCACGATGCGCCCGCAAGTACGGCAACACCGCCGCCAGCAGCGGTGCCTTGAACGCCTCCTGAAAGCGATGGGCCAGCCCCGGAATCAGGATCAACTGACTGCCACGCAAATGCGCCGCCAGGTGCACGCCGTGCATCACCGGCAAAAGCGGATCGGCCGTACCGTGCACCACCAGCGCCGGAACCCGCAGCTGGTTGAGCAGCGCCACCCGGCTTGGTTCGGCGAGTATGGCCATGATCTGGCGTTTCACGCCTTCGGGATTGAACGCCCGGTCATAAGACAGCGCCGCCTGATGCAGCAGCGCCTGACGATCATCGGTCACCATCGGGCTACCCAACGCCTCCAGCAGGTCGGCCTGTTGTTCCAGCGCCACTTCGCGATTCGGTGCGCCACGACGGGCAAGCAGTTGCACCAGCGCTGCACTGGGTGCCGGCAAGCCTTCGGCGCCTGAGGAGGTCATGATCAGGGTCAGGCTCTCGACCCGTTGCGGCGCCATGGCCGCCATGCGCTGGGCGATCATTCCCCCCATGCTCGCACCGAGCACATGGAACTGCTCGATGTGCAAGGCATCCATCAACCCCAGGCCATCGTCGGCCATGTCGGTCAGCGAGTACGGTGCCGACACCGGCAAGCCGAGCTTGTAGCGCAGCACTTCGAACGTCAGGTTGGCCTCGCCCGGTGGCTGTCGCCAGCTCGAAAGGCCGACATCGCGATTGTCATAGCGAATCACCCGAAAACCTTGTTGGCACAGGGCAACCACCACTTCGTCGGGCCAGTGGATCAATTGCCCGCCCAGCCCCATCACCAACAGCAAAGCCGGGTCCGACGCACGGCCGATGCTCTGGTACGCCAGGCTTACCTGGGCCAGATCCACCCGTTCGGTCGGAACATTGACGTCACAACGCGAGGCCGCCAGAGACGGCAGGCCGAACACCAGCGCGGCCAAAAATACGATTCGTGAAAAAAATGCAGCACCCATGGAAAAACACCAAAACGCAGAACCCCGGTAGAGCGCGAGTCTGATGAAGTTTGTTCAAGCGCGCTGCCACAGTTCCGTGACAGTTTGATGAAGGGTGCCGAGCGGTCGTCGAGAAGCAAAAGCGCACTGCACGATAACTATGTACCGCCAGTCCCTGATACGACGAACCTTTAATGGGGGCAACGCCGGCACACGCCCGGCCCTTTGGAGAACTATCGTCATGGTCGACGAACCCACCCCCCTACCGGCCGAATTCGGTCTCACGCGCACTTTGCCGTCCAGCCTGGATGAAAGCCTGATACTGAGCGCTTCGGCGCGCTGCAATGAGTACCGCGATCAATGGCTCGAGCTCATGGCGCAGAGCCCGCAGTCGATACTCGAGGGTCATTGGTGGAGCACCCGCGCTCGCGGTACCGACGTTTCACGCAGAGCCCTGGCGATGAGGCTGTATCACCAGCATTTCGAGGCATCGAGCCAACTGGCATTCGCCCAGGGCAGCCTGACTGTCGAGCAGATCAAGTCCGTGCACACGCTGATTGATCCCGCCAAACCGGCAACGACGCCTGAGGTCCCGGCGATCCAGGTCGAACGATTGACGCTGAAGACCGCCGATGACACACGCATCGAACTTGCCGGGGCCCTGGTCATCACCCGGGATACCGGTCAAGTGGTCGCGCAAATGTTATATCTGCCTTCCCGGCCAGTGGCCTGGGTGAACTTCCAGAACCGCAATGAAATGCAACGCTGGCTGATCGAGCATCAGCAACAACTGATTGACTCGTCCGGACCGGGCGTCGCCAGCATCGATTACACCGTGCTGGCAAATGCCCCGCTGACCGGTAGTGTCGACTTCCTGTTGACGCATTTGTCCACAGCACAGGTCAGTCAGTCGCAGCGCCAGGCAGTTTTTGCCCAGCCCACTGACCTGTCGCCAACGGACCCGAACGAGGTTGATGACCAGTCCCTGTTCGGCCTGTTGAACCCCGACATTCCCCTGAATGGGCGACGTAGCGCCCTGACGCAGCAGCACGCGGCACTGGAAAGCCTGTTCGACACGTCCAATGCTTTCCTCCTGTCCGTGCTGAAACAGCAACTTGATGCACTGACGGCCGCCGAACAGGCCAGCGCCACTGCTGCGTCAACGCTACTCGACACCCGCAACCCGCTCAATCTGCTGGAACTGCGCAACCTGCCAAACCCTCACTACACCGCTCTTTACCAGGCACGTCTCGCCGGCCTGCGTGCCGAGGCCGATGTTCAACTGAGCCTGAACCAGATCAGCGCCGAAGAACATCAATGGCTCAAAACCGTCCTGGACGCGCCGGATAAAACGGATCAACAAGCTGACGTGGCGGTGGCCCGCGTTACGCTGGTAGCGGCCGATGTCGAGGGCGCCAGCACGCCGGTCCCCCAGGAACTGGATGGCGTATTGCTTTTCACTCATCCGTCCGCGTTGCTGACCGACGCGCCCCATAGCCTTTTACTCTACTGGCCTGGCTACTTTGGAGGACTGCAACGCTTTGACTCTAGACAGGCCCTGGAAAGGACAGTGTTCAAACTGACGGCCAGCGAAAACACTTTGGTGCTACGCCTGTCGGTGCTGTCCCGTGATCCGATTGAATACTCATTGCAAAACCAGCTCTATGCCTGCCAACAACAGGCAGTCCGAATCATTGCCGACAATCCCGCGCCGCAACGTGCCGATCAGCGCAGCCAAGCCCTGGAAAAACTGCGCGAGCAAGCCCTGGCCAGCCTCACGGTACCCATCCCGGCCGCTCGGGAACTGGCCTACGCGCAGTTGCTCGAGCAACACCAGAGCGGCGTATTGGCGGGCAATTTGCCACAATGGCTTGGCACGCTGCCCGAGGCTCAGCGCTCGCGACTCAAAGGGTTGTTCACTGCCTACATCAAGGCGATGAAGCGCTCCCATGAACTGCTCGAACGCGATCTGCCGCCAAGGGAAGCCTTCGCTGAAAAGGCCATCGACATCAAGCTGAGCCTGGAGTTTGGCCTCACAGAAAAGGTCGAGGTGCTGCTCGACCTGCCCGACTCTACCTACTGGCAAAAAGTCGTCATGGAGGGTGCCGCGCCAGGTACGCCTCAGCAAAACATGCTGTTTGCCAGCCAGCAACGCAGCAAGTTGTCACTCGCCGAGCTGGCACTCAGCAATATCGATGAAGCCATGTGGCTGCGCCTGACGTTCATGCGAGTCGAGATGAGCGGGGCCGATGAGGCACAACGTCAGAAGTTGCAAATCGGCATCACCCAAATGTGGTTGCGCGCGCTGGTTACCGAACTTGACCTGGCCGGACACTATGAAACGCTGATCCGCGAGACCTTCCTCGGCAGCGTGGCTGCGTCGACCTTCAGCAATGAATATCGTCGCGAATGCCTGAGCGAGCCGTGGCGCCTGATGCTCAAACTGCAAGGCGAGTTCGCTTTGCTGCAACGACAGATCACCACCGACGGGCACCGGTTGCTGGAGATCGCCATCGAGGCCAATAGCCGTGAAGCCTATGCGGCCAACGGCAAACACATCGTGCTATTGCCAGCGCACCTGACGGTGGGCGGTGAGGACACCCCGCATCAGGGGCCGAGCCCCCTGGCCGGCGTCACCTTCATCGTGGAACAGATCAGCGGCCTGACCCTGCTTTACCTGCCCGACAGCCCTGACGGTGTCTTTCTACGTCAGTACGACACCCTTGAAGAAGCGCGCAAAGCCCTGTTCAACCTGTGCCTGCAGACACGAATGGTCAACTACCTGGCCGGCCGCGCAATCAATGGCAATTTTGAACACCACGTCAGCCGGATCAACCAGGCGTTGTTGAAAAACTTCGATGCCATGATCGGCACGGGCATGGCCTGGCCGGCCACCACCTCACTGGCGGTCCACCTGGTCAATGTCCACATGGGCCGTTTGCTCGAAGCGCACCGGACGACATCGCGCTCCAACGATGCCTTGTACTTTGAGCGTGCCGCATTGAAGTGCGGCGCTCTGTACAACTACCTGAAAATGGCCTTGGGCATGGTGCCTTTCGTGGGCACGGCCATCGCATTGTATGACGCCTGGAGCAGCGCAAATCTGGCGGTTGGCGCTTTCCTTCGTGGCGATGTCGGTCATGGTCTGGCCGAAGTGGAATCGGTGCTTATGTCATTGATCGACGCCGCGATGGACATCCTTCCCGGTGCCAGTGCCGGTTCCAGCCCGGCGACGGCGGCTCGTTCGCTGACGCGAGTACGACAGCTCGGAAAAACGGGCAATGCCGCCAGGGCGCTACGTCCCTTGAGGGCCATCCGTCATGCCAGGCAAGTTGTCGAGCGATTCGCGGGTTACGAGTACGAAAACCTGATCAGTCTTGCCGGCCTGCAGCCAGGGACTCACGGGATCTATCGCAATGTCTATCGGCATGCAGACGGCGACTTCATCGTTCGACAGGGTCGCATTTTCCAGATCGAGTGGAGCAACGACTCACGGAACTGGCGCTTGACCGGCACTCGAATGAAAACCTACAAGCAGCCGATAGCGGTTGATGAAGCGGGTGACTGGGATACTTACTTCCATGTCCACGGCAAGACATTCGAAGGTGGGGGGCTCGGTGGCGGCGCCGTCCTGGGTCACCTGGCCGACGGACTCGATCCACTCTGGCCAGCGGCGATTCGCGAACGGTTGCCACGCTGGTGGGCCGATCAGCGTTTTCGTCGGCAACACGCATTGACTGAGGCTGCCGACAACCTGGCACCGCAACTCGATGCCCAAGTGTCACGGACCAATACCGTGCTGCAAAATTACAACGGCAGCACCCTCGAGAATCGTGCGGCCCTCAGACAGGCCGCCGAAACGTCCTGCATCACCGACATTGAAATGGCCTCCAGGCATTACCGGACACTGGTTGATCTATTGCCTCTGACCCAAGGCAATAAAAGGCGTGCCCTCGTGGAGATGCAGAGCAATGACGCGCTGATTCTGGCTGACCGACACCAGCAGCGCCTGTACTTTGCCAATCATCGCGCGGTCAACTTGCTGGATCTGAGCGACGCCCTCATCCTCCGCCTGGACCGGATGCCACACGATGACCTCGCCGCGCGCCTGCGCGTTCTCGAGCACATCAGAAAGGTGCGCGTGGACTTCGTCCGCGAACTGGATGCCATCGATGTCATCCATCGCGATTTCAATCTGTGGTACGAGCGCATGACCGTCGCCGCACACAAGAGACAATTGACGCCCACCGTCAGAATGCTCGCAGGACGCCTGAGCGAGGCCAACAAGCTTTACCTGAAAACCGGGCACCTCCTGGAAGTGATCAAGCGTTTCGATACGGCCAGTGATGTCTCGTGGCTCTATCTGCAACAGCAGTCCCGGAACCTGCGGGCCAGGGTGGATCGTGCACTGTTCACTCAATACAGCCTGTCCGAAGTCTCCGCGACCAAGGCGCAACGTACTCAAATACTGCGCGACTGCCTCGAGGCGTACGGTCAGTTTCGCCGCGACATGAAAATCTGGACCGCCAGTTATCCACAGCACTTTCACCTGGAATGGGTCGCTCCCTTGATGGAGGGCATCGAAAGGATGGCCGAGCGGGCGCGCAAGGGCATTCAGGAACCGACACTGGCCTCCGCTCCGGGGCATGGCAACAAGAAAATCTTCATTACCGATGACGATCAGCTACTGATCGGCGTCGAGCACTGGGAACCGACCACTCAAACGCGGCGATACACCCTGACCGGCCAAGGCGCAACCAACGAAGTCTGGGAGCAGGATATCCATGGCAAATTCCGCCTGGCCAATCCTGTGGAGCAACCAGCTCAAAACATTCAAAGGGACCTGGATTCATTGCTGACCGATGCCCGCCGTCGACTCGATGCGGTGGACACCTACAAGGCCAAGGTCCAGAGCTACGCAACTCAGGACATGTCGCCGGTCGACCTTGAACACATGCTGATCAGCGAAGCCGCGGAGTTGAGGCTTCGAGCCCAGGCCATCGAACAGCTCTCGCCGTCTGCGCCGATGGTCGTGCAATTGCGCAACCGTGCAGATGAATTGACGCGGGCCGCACGCACCCTGCGTATCGATCAAACCCTTAAAAGCGCCACGCCTACCGAGGGCTATCTGGACTATCTGCTGGAGCAGAAGGTGGTGGATATCCGCAAGGAAGGCGGACTGCGGGACCTGGGCAAACGCGCGGATGGCCGCCGGGATTTCCTGCAGGAGTACGAGGTACGCGACCTGACCGGTGAATCGGCGCGAACGCTATGGTATGCGCACTTTCACTACACTTCGGCGACGTCGCAATTCAGCGACTTCGTCAAAGGCCACCTGAAATTGCCCGCACAGCGCAACCTCGGTTTGAAATGGCAGGAGGCGACGGCCAGCAGCGGTGCCGCGGTCGAGTCGATCTGGCGCGGCGACATCGGTAAACCGCTAGGCAACAAGCACTTTTCCGCACTGTGAAGCAATAACGGCGGAGCACGCAATGTGCTCCGCCGTGCTTATGGTCGACAGCGGCATCAACATGAGACAAACTCAACCTTTTCGGTTTATCGACAAGTTTTCCTCATGGAGCCCCCGGTGCTTGAAATCCGTCACCTGAAGACCCTGCACGCCTTGCGCGAAGCCGACAGCCTGGTGGATGCGGCCGACCGCCTGCACCTGACGCAGTCGGCCCTGTCCCACCAGTTCAAGGAGCTGGAAGAGCGCATGGGCATGCCGTTATTCGTGCGCAAGACCAAACCGGTGCGTTTCACCAGCGCCGGTTTGCGTCTGCTGCAACTGGCTGACGCCACCCTGCCGCTGCTGCGTGCCGCCGAGCGCGACATCAGTCGTCTGGCCGGTGGCACCGCCGGGCGCCTGCATATGGCCATCGAATGCCACAGTTGCTTCCAGTGGCTGATGCCGACCATCGACCAGTTCCGTGATGCCTGGCCGGAAGTCGAACTGGACCTGGCCTCGGGTTTCTCCTTCGCCCCGTTGCCGGCGCTGGCCCGTGGCGACCTGGACCTGGTGGTGACTTCCGACCCGGTGGACCTGGCCGGGATCACCTATGTACCGCTGTTCACCTATGAAGCGATGCTGGCGGTGGCCAACCAGCACCGCCTGGCCGGCAAGGCCTATATCGTCCCCGAAGACCTGCTCCCGGAAACCCTGATCACCTACCCGGTTGAACGGGACCGGCTGGACATCTTCACCCGCTTCCTCGAACCCGCCGACATCGAACCGGCCCAGGTGCGCACCTCGGAACTGACGGTGATGATGATGCAGCTGGTAGCCAGCGGTCGTGGTGTATGTGGCATGCCCCATTGGGCGCTGCACGAGTACAGCTCCCGGGGTTATGTGAAGGCCAAGCGATTGGGCGAAAAGGGCTTGTTTGCGACGCTGTATGCGGCGATCCGCGCCGACATGCTGGATGCACCGTATATGCGCGACTTTTTGCTGACGGCCAAGGACACGTCGTTTTCGACGCTGGATGGGGTTAGCGCCGTTCGCTAGAACAACACATCCATCTGTAGGAGCGAGCTTGCTCGCGATAAACCTGAGAGCAACACGGGGTGTCAGGCTTCCAGCGTTATCTTTGATGACCATCGCGAGCGAGCTCGCTCCTACAGGGGATCCATGTGATGGTTAGATCTCGCGCCACATGTGGATCTTGTCGAAGTAATCCTCGCCCACCCGCACAGCCATCGGCTCCAGGCCAAACTGGATGAAGCCGCAGCGCTGGTACAGGTTGAACGCGGCATCGTTGCCGGCGGTGACGGTCAATTTGATCAATCGCAGTTCCTGATGGGACCGCGCTTCGGCCAGAACAGCCTGCACCAAATGAAAACCGAGTCCACGCTGGCGAACGTTGGCGGACACGTACATGCCGAACAACGTCGCCTTGTGCCGGACCTTTTCCCGAGGTTCGAACGCCAGCCCGACAATGCCCGCCAACTTGCCCTCCTCGAACGCACCGAACACCACATCGAGCTTGCCGGTCAGGCGCGACTCCCACCAGCCCAGTGGCATCGCCGCCCGCTCGCGCACACTCGAGGTGAAGGCTTGCGGGTGCAGGTCATAGGCTTCGAGCATCAGTGCCCGATAGTCCAGGGCATGGCTGGCATCCAGTCGCTCGATCCACATGCTCAGGCCATCCGTTTTTGCTCAAGCATCAGCCGCACCGCCAGCCCCGACAATACGAAGCCCATGAAATAGCGTTGCATCGCCAGCCAGGTCGGATTGTTGACGAACCATGAGGCAATGCCCGCGGCAAACATGGCGATCATCAGGTTGACGCAAAAACTGACGCTGATCTGGGTCAGGCCGAGGATGATGCTCTGGCTGAACACCGAGCCGTGCTCCGGCGTGATGAACTGCGGAAACACCGACAGATAGAACACTGCGATCTTCGGGTTCAGGGCACTGGTCAGAAAACCCATGGTGATCAGTTTGCGTGACGAGTCCGGGGGCAACTGCTGTGCCTCGAACGGCGAGCGCGCACCGGGTTTGACCGCCTGCCAGGCCAGCCACAACAGGTACAGCGCACCGGCCCACTTCAACACCTCATAGGCCATCGGCACCGCCAAAAACACTGCCGTCAAACCGGCGGCCGCAGCAAACAGGTGCACGAAGAATCCGGCGGCCACCCCCAGCAACGAAATCACCCCGGCCTTGCGTCCCTGGCAGATCGAGCGAGAAATCAGGTAGATCATGTTCGGCCCCGGCGTCAGCACCATCAGCAACGCGGCAGCAGCAAAAATCAGCAAGTCTTGAAGCGGGATCATGGGCGAAGTCCTTTGCGTAATGATCAGGCGATCGCGGTCAGCGATGCTCGATAAAACGGCAAGATCAGGTCCCGTGTCAATGGCGCCAGGCTGACACCGCCATCGGTGGCCGGGTCGATCCAGAGCACTTCTTCGATCTCCGCCGCCGGAGTGACGTCGCAATGAATATTCAGCTGAAAGAGCTCGGCGTGTACGACAAACCCCGGTTCGTTGGCGGCCGGAGCCGAGAAGTGACCGAGGTAAACAGCCTGCGCCGGGTCGATGTCCAGCCCAAGTTCTTCTTCCAGCTCCCGGGCCAAGGCGTGAACCGGCAGTTCATGGGGCTCGATCTTGCCGCCCGGTTGCATGAAGGCCGTGGTGCCGCGCTTGCGCACCAGCAAGGTGCGGCCATCAGGGCCGATCAACAGGGCGGCGGCGATGTGGATAAGTCCAGCGGGCTGGGCAGAAAACGTCGTCATGAACAAAGGCCTTCAACTCAAAAGCGCCAAGGATCACATGTCCGCCCTGTAGGAGCGAGCTTGCTCGCGATGGTCGTGAACGAAAACGCGTAAAACCAGATGCCCATCGGTGCTCTCAGGTTTTTCGCGAGCAAGCTCGCTCCTACAGTTTCCTCTATGCAGCTTCCTGGAAATCCATTTCCGGCGGCTGGCGACGGAAACCACCGGTCAACACCGCCAGGTACATCACGCCAATCGCCAGCCAGCTCAGGCCCAGGTAAACCGCCAAATGATCGAGGCTGACCATCAGCCACAAATCCGCCGCCAGGCCGATGAACGGGAACAGCAGGAACAGTACGAACTCGCGCAGGCCTTTTTTCTCGCCACCGATCCAGTAATGGAAGATCACCGACAGGTTCACCAGGCTGAATGCCAGGAACGCGCCGAAGTTGATGAAAGAGGTCGAGGTGGTCACGTCCAGTTTCAGCGCCAGCAAGGCCACGACCGCGCACAGCAGGATGCTGTTGATCGGCGTGCCGAAACGTTCGTGCAAGGTTCCGAAGAACGATTTCGGCAGCACACCGTCACGGCCCATGGCGTATAGCAGGCGCGAGCCGCTGGCCTGCGCCGACAGACCTGAAGCGAACTGGCCGACGATCAGGCCGATCAGGAAGATCGAGACGAACAGGTCGCCACCGACGTTGCGGGCAATTTCATAGGCCGCCGAGTCGACGTTATCGAACTGGAAGGACGGATGAGCGATCTGCACGAAATACGACACGCCGACGAAAATCAGGCCACCGATCAGTGTGATCAGCATGATCGCCCGGGGAATGGTGCGGCGTGGATCGCGGGTTTCTTCGGTCAGGGTGCTGACCGCGTCGAAACCGAGGAACGAATAACAGGCAATGGCCGCGCCGCTCATGATCAAGGGCATCTGCATATCGCCGTTGAAGAACGGTTTGATCGACCACAACGGCGTGCTGGCGTCACCGCCGACGTAGTGCACGCACAGCGCGACAAAGGCGATCAGCACCAGGAACTGCACCAGCATCAGCAAGGCATTGATGCCGTTGGCCAGTTTCAGGCCGATGATGTTGATCGCGCTGGTGATGCCGATGAACGCCAACACCCAGATCCACTGCGGCACCGCCGGGAAGGCGGAGTTGAGGTAGGCCGCGCCGATCAGCCAGATCGCCATGGGCAAAAACAGGTAGTCGAGCAGCACCGCCCAACCGGCGATGAAGCCGAGCTTGGGGCTGATGGCCTTGCGCACATAGCTGTAGGCCGAGCCGGCCACCGGGAACGCCGAGGCCATGCGGCCGTAACTCATGGCGGTGAAGAACATGGCCACCAACGCCGCCAGGTAAGCGGCCGGCACCATGCCGGCGGTGGATTGAGCGAGGATGCCAAAGGTGCCGAGCACAATGATCGGCGTCATGTAGGCGATGCCAAACAGCACCACCGACCCCAGTGACAGGGTGCGTTGCAAACGAGCCATGAGCGACTACTCCGGATTTTATTGGATTTATGGCAGAGCCGAGTTCGGCGCAGGATATTCGGGTGTTGCGTTATTGTTCTTGGGTCAAGGGTCGAGCATGCGTGTTGTTTGTGCCGGCCTCTTCGCGAGCAAGCCCGCTCCCACAGGGGATCTCGGGCGTTCACAAGACCAATGTGGGAGCGGGCTTGCTCGCGAAGGCGTCAGCCCGGTCAACACAAAATCCGGATCAACGCACAGGAATCAGCAGCTCGCGCAACCCACAAGCATGCTCAACCCTCTCCCCCGGCAACTTCAGCCGCTGGTCATCCAGGTAGCGATAATCCTGGCGCGCCGCCGTCAACAGGTTCAGGTCCAGCTCGACCGCGAACTGCCCTTCCTCGCGTCCGGCTTCAAACAACAAAGTGCCCAACGGATCGACCAGCGCACTGCCACCGGCAAAGAGCAAGCCACCATCACCCTCTTCCACCCGGTTGACCATCAGCGCAAACGCCTGGTTTTCCTGGGCGCGGGCCATGATCGCGGTGCGATGGGTGGGGCCGTAGGGGTCCATGTTGCCGTTGGTGACGATCAGCAACTCGGCGCCGAGTTGCGCCAAGGCACGGGCGCTTTCCGGGAACTCGATGTCGTAGCAAATCAGCAGGCCCACGCGCACACCGTTCCACAGGCAGGTGGCGTAGCGATCACCCGCCTCATAGACGCCGCGATCCGAGGCCCACAGGTGAGTCTTGCGGTATTTCAGGGAGATGCCTTCGGGGGTGATCAGCAGCGTGGTGTTGTAGAAACGGCCGTTGTCGTTTTCGGCCATGCCGATGGCCACGGCGATATTGTGCTGGCGAGCGGCGGCGATCACTGCACTGACGGAGGGTCCGTCCAGCGGCTCGGCCACCTCGGCCACGGACTCGGCCGAAGGGAAGCCCATCAAGTGGCCCTCAGGGAACATGATCAGCTGCGTGTCGGCGCCGCATGCGGCAATGGCCGCCAGGGTGCGTTCGAGGTTGTAAGCCGTGTCGTTGTCACGACCTGCCAATTGGGCGAGCTCGACCTTCATGGATATTCCTTGTCATGGGCCGGGCGGCAGAAAGATTGCCCGGTCGGTGTCTGTGCGCCAGTATGCGCAGCAAGCAACCGGGCGGGGAATCACGCCGCTGGGGTAACACGATAGGGGTAGATGCATGACACTCTCGTTGGACGACATCGCCTGGCACCGTTCGGTGGGGCAACTGATCGACGCCCTGGACAAGCCCAATTTCTGGACCCAGCTTGTGCGTTTGCTGGATCAATACGTGACTTTCGACAGTTGGGTGGCCCTGCTTTTCAGCGCCGACCAGCGTCCGCAGGTGTTCGCCGAGTGCCCGGGCGAAGATGGCAGCCCCGACCAGTTGTTCCAGGATTACCTGCGCGGCCTGTACCTGCTCGACCCGTTCTACATCGCCTGCCGCGAGCAATCGCGCACCGGGCTGTATCGTCTGTCGGAAGTGGCCCCGGAGCATTTCGAGCTGACCGAGTATTACCAGCGCTACTTTCGTCTGAATGTGGTGGCCGACGAAATCCAGTTCAATTGCCAGCTCGAAGGCGACCGCACGCTGTGCCTGTCACTGGGCAGCACGCAGCGCTTCAGCAGCCAGCAGATCGCCTTGCTGTCGCTGATCCAGCCGTGGGTACTCGGGTTGTTACGCCAGCGTCTACCTTATGAAATCAATGAAGTCGTGGCCCTGGCCCCCGCGCCGCCGCAAGCCGACTGGCGGGTGCAACTGGAAGCGTCGGTGCAGCAACTCAAAGGCGCGCAGTTGACGGCCCGGGAGCTGGATGTCGGGCGTTTGATGCTCAGCGGTTGCTCCAGTAAAGAAATCGCTCGTAAGCTGGAAATCTCCGTCGAAACCGTGAAAGTCCATAAGAAACACATGTACAGCAAGCTGGGAATCAAATCCCAGTCCGAGCTGTTTTCGATTTTTCTCCAGGCACAAAATGCCTGAATGCCCTGTGGAACGCTCTGCTTTTCTGTGGGAGCGGGCTTGCTCGCGAAGGCGGTATTTCATACAGCATTTATGTTGGCTGACACACCGCTTTCGCGAGCAAGCCCGCTCCCACATTGATTTATGCATTGCCAAATTCATTGAGTCCGAACCCAAGGAAACCGTATGAGCCTGTCACTCCTGAGCCGCTACGCCTTCTTTGCCGTCTGCGTGATCTTCACCCTCGCCAGCCTGCCCTTCCTTGAATACGACTGGCTCTGGCCAATTACCGCTGTCACCGCCGTCCTCAGTCTGATCGGCCTGTTCGATCTTCTGCAAAGTCCGCATGCTGTGCGGCGTAATTACCCGATCCTCGGCAATATCCGTTATCTGGTCGAAGGCATCCGCCCGGAAATCCGCCAGTACCTGCTCGAATCCGACAGCGACGCCCTGCCCTTCTCCCGGGCCCAGCGTTCGCTGGTCTATTCCCGGGCCAAGAACGAAACCGCCGACAAACCGTTCGGCACGCTGATTGACGTGTACCAGTCGGGTTTCGAATTCATCGGCCATTCGATGCGCCCGGCGCCATTGAGCGACCCGAGCAGTTTCCGCGTCACCGTCGGCGGTCCGCAGTGCACCCAGCCGTATTCGGCGTCGGTGTTCA
Source organism: Pseudomonas sp. WT-JTC (assembly GCF_056711565.1). NCBI lineage: Bacteria > Pseudomonadati > Pseudomonadota > Gammaproteobacteria > Pseudomonadales > Pseudomonadaceae > Pseudomonas > Pseudomonas sp. WT-JTC. The sequence continues at coordinate 1,174,506 of NZ_CM160042.1, read as the reverse complement.
ACATCTCGGCCATGAGCTTCGGCTCCCTCAGCGCCAATGCGATCCGCGCGTTGAACCAGGGCGCCAAGCTCGGCAACTTCGCCCATGACACCGGCGAAGGCAGCATCAGCCCCTATCACCGCGAGCACGGCGGTGACCTGACCTGGGAACTGGGCAGCGGCTATTTCGGCTGCCGCACCAGCGACGGTCGCTTCGACCCGGAGCGCTTCGCGGCGCAAGCCCGGACGCCGCAAGTGCGGATGATCGAAATCAAGATGAGCCAGGGCGCCAAACCCGGCCATGGCGGCATCCTGCCCAAGCACAAGGTCACCCGGGAAATCGCCGAAACCCGCGGCATCCTGATGGGCGAGGACTGCGTGTCACCGTCGCGCCACACGGCGTTTTCCACGCCGATCGAAATGATGCATTTCATCGCCCAACTGCGTGAGTTGTCCGGTGGCAAACCGGTGGGCTTCAAGTTCTGTCTCGGCCATCCGTGGGAGTTCATGGGCATCGCCAAGGCCATGCTGGAGACGGGCATCCTGCCGGACTTCATCGTCGTCGATGGCAAGGAAGGCGGCACTGGCGCAGCGCCTGTGGAGTTCACCGACCACATCGGCGTGCCGATGCGCGAGGGCCTGCTATTCGTCCACAACACCCTGGTGGGCCTGAACCTGCGGGACAAGATCAAACTCGGCGCCAGCGGCAAGATCGTCAGCGCCTTCGACATCGCCAGCGTGTTGGCCATCGGCGCCGACTGGGCCAACTCGGCGCGCGGCTTCATGTTCGCCATCGGCTGCATCCAGTCGCAGAGCTGCCATACCAATAAATGCCCGACCGGCGTCGCCACTCAGGACACCCTGCGCCAGCGTGCGCTGGTGGTACCGGACAAAGCCCAGCGCGTATTCAATTTCCACCGCAACACCCTCAAGGCCCTGGCGGAAATGCTTGCCGCGGCCGGCCTCGAACATCCGTCGCAACTGTCGGCCAAGCACCTGGTACGGCGCATGTCGGCGACCGAGATCAAGCTGTTCTCGCAGTTGCACGTGTTCCTCAAGCCCGGCGAGTTGCTGACCGGTGAAGTGAACGGTGAGTTCTACTCACGGATGTGGCAGATGGCCCGGGCCGACAGTTTCGAGCCCCATGAAATAGCGGCAGCATGACCTCGCCGTCCCGGTCAGAATCGCGCATCACCAGCGCAGCGTTTTGGTCGGGGTCGGCTCCTTCATCACGATAAAACCGTAATCGCCGATCAGGTATATCCGGTAGAACTGGCTTTCGACCAACGCCGGATAACCCTGATAGCCGACCCGCGTCGCATTGCGCCGCTCCTGTTCCGCCACCACGTTGGTGATGCCGGCTTTCGGCAGATTCTCGGCCAGCATGTAAAAGTCGGTATTGAGCAGGTAATGCAGCACCGGCATCTGCTTGAACGAGCCGGCTGCCGCCGTTAACCAGTAGTCGGAGTAAGTCACCGACAGGTAAATACGTTTTGCCTCGCGCAGCGCCTGACGACTGGCGATGTCGTACTCAAGGCTGGTCAACGCCATGGACGCGAAGGTTTTCTGCATTGTCAGCACCCGGCCATAGGCGAACGACAACGACAGCATCGCCAGCAGCGGAATGATCAACAACAGTGGCAATCGCTCATGGATCGACGCCAGCGCCAGATGACTCAAATAGAGCAACATCACCAATAGCACAGCGAAGCCCATCAAGGTACGGGCGCCTTCGTTGAAGTCGCGGAAAAACAACGTCACACCGGACACCAGCAGTGTCACCACCGGTAATGTCAGCAAACACACCAGGCTGATCAACAGTTTCTTCGGTCCGCTGTCCTGGCGCGCAGCTACGTTCAGCCCCAACCGCACCGCCCCGGCTAGCGCAAACAATGACAACCCGCCGAACACCCAAAGCCATCCGCCATGGAACAGCAGCACGACTTTTTCCAGGACCCGGGCAATGTTGATCTGGATCTGCATCAAGGGATGGGCCGTCCAATTGAGCAGCGATGTGCGATTGGAGCCCATGAACGGATAAGCACTGATGCTGTAGATCAATCCACCGAGCAAGAGCTGGGCGGTTTTCCAGCCCAGCAGGTCGCGCCAGGGCACCGGGGTTGTTTGATCGTTGGAGGCCCTGAGCAATTCCAGGCAACACAGGCCCAGGAACACATTCAGGCTGACTTGATACAGTCCCAGCGCCAAGGCAATCAGGAACGACGGCACCAGCCATTGCACGCCGCGCCAGGGGTGGCGAAAAGTGATCGCGTAGATCACCGCCACCAGGCTCAGGGTCGTGGCGGGACCGTCGTATTGATAAGACAGGTTTTGCAGGAAAAACGGGTTGTACCAGAGCGGCAACAGCACCAGGCAGCAAGCAACGCTGGGTTGGCGGAAATAATGGAACGTCAGGCTGGTCAGCGCCGACGCCATGGCCAGCGTGGCGATCAACAAGGGCAAGGGAAAAATGTTCGGCGCGGCATGGGTGAAAGTCAGCACGTTGTAGAACAGCTGGGTGAACAGTCGCCCCTGCTCGGACCAGGCCATGCCCGCCGACAGCGAGCGCCAGTTGTCATCGATGTAGGGAAAATCGGCGAGGATCAACGGCAGGACATACAAGAAGGTCGCGAACAGAAAAAACCGCCAGACCTGATGCCGGCTGAGCTCGCGAACGAAGAAGTCGCTGAACCGGCCCATGCTAGCGCCCGCCCCGGGCTTTACCGCCGACGATGTCCTTGATCACGTAGCGCGGCCGGTGCTTGGCCTCGATATAGATGCGACCTATGTACTCGCCGAGGATGCCGATGCCGATCAATTGCACGCCGCCGAGAAACAGGATGGCAGTCATCAGCGACGGATAGCCGGGGACGCTGTTGCCGAAGAAAATCTTGTCCAGCACCATGTACACGGCGTACAGCACCGCGAAAATCGAAATACTGCCACCGACATAAGTCCACAAGCGCAGCGGCACGGTGCTGAACGAGGTCACGCCTTCCAGTGCCAGGTTCCACAGCTTCCAGCCATTGAACTTGCTGCTCCCCGCCACGCGCCCGGCCCGCTCGAACTCCACCACCACGGTGTTGAACCCGGCCCACGACAACACGCCTTTCATGAACAACTGGTGCTCGGGCAGGGACCGGATCACGTCGACCACCTTGCGATCCATCAGCCGGAAGTCGCCAACGTTTTCCTCGATGCGGGTGTAGGCGATGCGATTGAGCACGTGGTAGAAAATCGACGCGCTGTGACGCCTGAGGTAGCCGTCGACGTCCCGGTTGCGGCGCTTGGCGAGTACCACATCGGCGCCCTTCTGCCATTGTTCGACCAGTAACGGGACGACACTGATCGGGTCCTGCAGGTCGACATCCATGGGGATCACGGCATCGCCGCTGGCGTGCTCCAGGCCGGCAAACAGTGCCGGTTCCTTACCGAAGTTACGCGAGAAATTGATCAGCATGACCTGATCATCCGCCTGCGCCAGTGCCGTAGCCTGCTCGGCCGTGCGGTCGGAGCTGCCGTCGTTGATGAACACGATTTCGACCTCGGCGCCCCCCAGCAGCAGCTCGCGGCGCACGGCCTGGTAAAACAGGTTGATCGATTGTTCTTCGTTGAACACCGGGACAATGAGCGAGATTTTCATTGATCACGCTCGCGAAACACCACGTATTTGGAATAAAGGAAACCGAACACCAGGCTCAACGCCGAAAACACGACCACGGTGAGCAAACCGTGCAATTGCCAGACATCGCCCAGATGGCCGATCCCCAGGCTCAATGCCCCCATGCCGAGGAGAAACAGCAGATACCCCGCGACCGTGGCACTGGCGGCGAAAGTGAATTGCGCATTCATGTAGAAGGAAAACGACGCCGCCACGCAGAAGGCGGTCAGGTTGCTGATCGCCTGGCTGAGGCCGGCCGCCACGCTCAACAGGAAAAAGATCTGCCAGTGAATCAGGGTGTTGGCGACCCCGATCACCGTGTAACTGGACAGCCCTTTCCACAACAGTCTCATGCGAGGCTCCCGCTTTAAGAACGTTGCACCCATAAGTATTTGAGTCCGTCTGCTGTCAGAAATCGCAGATTGACGGGCCTTTCAGACCAGCGGCTGAGTCTTGGAGCAACACTCGAGACATCCGGTAATATCCCGGTTTTGCAATTGCCCGCGAATCAGTCCACCCTGCGCGCCGCCGGTTGGACCTGCGGCCTTTTGCACCCGCGGCCAATCCCGTTTTCACTCGCTGTTACGAGCCTGCCGTCATGACGTTAGCACGCGATCACCGGATCGACTTTTTTCGTGGTCTGGCACTGATCTTCATCTTTTGGGATCACGTGCCCCACAACCCTTTGGGGCAAATCACCCTGCGTAATTTCGGTTTCAGCGATGCGGCCGAGGTTTTCGTGTTTCTGGCAGGTTTCGCGGCTGTGCTGGCCTACGGCAAAGTCCTGGCCCGAGACGGTTTCCTGATCGCCTGCGTGAAAATCCTGCGCCGCGCGTGGGTGCTCTATGTGGTGCATATCTTCCTTCTGGCGATGCTGATGGGCATTGTGTTTTTCGCCAACAGTCACGTGGAAACACGGGATCTGGTGGAGGAAATGGGCATGCATCATTTCATCAGCAACCCTCAGCAGGCCCTGATCGATGAACTGCTGTTGCGCTTCAAGCCGAACCTGATGGACCCGTTGCCGCTGTACATCGTGCTGTTGGCGGGCTTGCCGCTGGTGCTGCCGATGTTGGTGCGCAAGGCCTGGGTGGTGGTCACGATGTCCCTGGCACTGTATTTGATGGTGCCACTGGCTGGCTGGAACCTGGCGGCCATCAAGGACGGAGTGTGGTATTTCAATCCTGTCGCCTGGCAGTTGCTGTTCGTGCTCGGCGGTGCCGCCGCGATTCACAGCCAGCGCCCGCGACCGCCCGAAACCCGCCCATTGCTGCGCCAGCCGTTGTTTGTGAGTGCGGCGCTGTATGTCGTGGTCGCCGGTGCGTTGACCGTCCTGTGGCGTTGGCCGGACATACACGATGCCGTGGTGCCGGCGAGCCTGCAAAACGCCCTGTACCCCATCAGCAAGACCAACCTGTCCCCCGTGCGCCTGTTGCATTTTCTCGCACTGGCCTACGTCACGGCGAAACTGATACCCGACAGCGGATGGACACAAAACTGGTTCGCTCAGCAAAGTTGCCGCATGGGCCGTTTCTCGCTGGAGATTTTCTGCCTGGGCGTGCTGCTGGCGCCATTGGCGGACATGGTCAACGCCTTGACCGATGACGCCTTCGCCATGCAGGTCTTTACCGCGCTGGTGGGTGCAGGGTTGATGGCGTTGCTGGGGGCATGGCTGGAGTTAAACAAGCGCTTGAATCGATCACTGCAAACTGCGCCCGCCTGATATGTAGGAGCGAGCTCGCGATGGACCCAAGAGCGCCGCGTTCAGCCAGAAAACACGCGTCATCGTTAACGACCATCGCGAGCAAGCTCGCTCCTACAAAGGGTCGGCGTTTTTTTGTAGGAGCGAGCTCGCTCGCGATGGACCCAAGAGCGCCGCGTTCAGCCAGAAAACACGCGTCATCGTTAACGACCATCGCGAGCAAGCTCGCTCCTACAATGGGTCGGCGTTTTTTTGTAGGAGCGAGCTCGCTCGCGATGGACCCAAGAGCGCCGCGTTCAGCCAGAAAACACGCGTCATCGTTAACGACCATCGCGAGCAAGCTCGCTCCTACAATGGGTCGGCGTTTTTTTGTAGGAGCGAGCTCGCTCGCGATGGACCCAAGAGCGCCGCGTTCAGCCAGAAAACACGCGTCATCGTTAACGACCATCGCGAGCAAGCTCGCTCCTACAATGGGTCGGCGTTTTTTGTAGGAGCGAGCTCGCGATGGACTCAAGAGCGCCGCGTTTAGCCAGAAAACACGCGTTATCGTTATCGACCATCGCGAGCAAGCTCGCTCCTACAAGTTTACGAAGCCGAACGCACCGCGCCTTGCGCAACATTGGTCGGTTGCAGCTTGAACACGTAGAACAGCACCGTCAGCAGCACCAGGAACGCCGGGCCCACATACAGCGCCACGCGGGTGTCCGGGAAGTACGCCATCAGGCCGACCACCAGCACCAGGAATGCCAGCGCCAGGTACGAGCTGACCGGGTACAGCCACATGCGGTACTTCAAGCCCGCTCGCTCGCTGGCGCTCAAGCCTTTGCGGAACTTGAGCTGGGCCAGCAGGATCATCACCCAGGTCCAGATCGCGCCGAAGGTGGCAATCGCCGTTACCCAGACGAAGACCTTCTCCGGCACCAGATAGTTGAGCAATACGCCCAGCAGCAAGGCACCGATCGACAGCAGCAAGGCGCGACGCGGCACACCGTTCGAGGTCTTGGCAAAACCGGCCGGGGCCTGGCCGTTCTGCGCCAGGCTGTAGAGCATGCGCCCGGTGCTGAAGATGCCGCCGTTGCAGGACGACAACGCAGCGGTGATCACCACGAAGTTGATGATGCCCGCGGCAGTCTTGATGCCCAGGCGCTCGAAGGTCATTACGAACGGACTGCCCTGGGTGCCGATTTCATTCCATGGGTAGATCGACAGGATCACGAACAAGGCTCCGACGTAGAACAGCAGAATCCGCCAGAACACCGAGCCGATGGCGTCAGGGATGGTCTTCTGCGGGTTCTTCGCTTCACCGGCGGTCAGGCCGATCATCTCCACGCCCAGGTAGGCGAACATCACCATCTGCAGGGACATCAGCACGCCTTGCACGCCGTTGGGCATGAAGCCGCCGTGGGTCCACAGATTGGCAATCCCAAGGGCAATGCCGTCGTTGCCGAAACCCAACGCAATGACGCCGATACCTCCCAGCACCATGGCAATGATGGTGACGATCTTGATCAGGGCAAACCAGAATTCGAATTCGCCAAAGGCCTTGACTGCGATCAGGTTGATCGAGCCCATGCTGACCAACGCAGCGAGTGCCCAGATCCAGCGCGGCACTTCGGGGAACCAGACCCCCATGTACACCGCGACGGCAGTGATTTCCGCAACACAGGTCACCAGCCACAGGAACCAGTAGTTCCAGCCGGTCAGGAAGCCCGCCAGCGGGCCGAGGTAGTCTTGGGCGTAACGGCTGAACGAGCCTGCAACCGGGTTGTGCACGGCCATCTCGCCGAGGGCGCGCATGATCACCAGGATCGCCAGACCGCCGATGATGTAGGACAGCATGATGGCCGGACCGGCCATTTCAATGGCCTTGGCCGAACCCAGAAACAGACCGACGCCAATACAGGCACCGAGTGCCATCAGGCGAATATGCCGCTCGCCGAGTTCACGTTTGAGCGGACCGCCCTGAGCGGTTTCGCCGTGGGGCAGGTGATTGCCTACAGGCATGGGGGGACATCCTCGTCTTGTTATTGGATATGACCACCGAGTGGCGAAGCGCTGACCGGTAAGCCCTCGCTTCCCGAACCGGGCCTGCTTCGTGGGCAGACCTGTCTTGTGGGAAAAACCCGCAAAATCAGTGGGAAAAGCGGCGCCGAGTATTGCACAACAATGGTGCATCGTCATGCCCCTGCCAAAGTCGTATCTCCCCCTGCTAACGCTCTACCCCGGGCATTACAGACCACCCCCCTCTCAAACCATACGACACCTGTGGCGAGGGGGCTTGCCCCCGTTTGGCCGGCCCGCGCTCGGGCGAAGCAGTCGAACGGGGGCAAGCCCCCCTCGCCACAACTGCTTCAATCAGCCCAATTAACGGTGTGTCCGTGCATCATTTTGCCCTTCACATTTTTTTCACCTTCGCCAACCACCGTCTAAGCTTGAGTCAAGTCCGATCAATCTGCGTGAATGGATCAGTCGACTATGGGCGCTTTGTGGCAAACCGATTCGAGTAAAACCGTGGTTCCGACTGAACGTGAGGATGAAGCGCCTATACCTGAAAAACCCCGTCGTTCCAGGCACGGATGGGGAGCGTTCTGGCTATTGCTGTTGATTATCGCGATTGTCGTGGGGCTGGCGGCTGCCAGGGAAATGCGTACCTCGAAGTTCCAGGCCCGGGAAGTCAGCAAATACGCTGCGTCCCTCAACTATGAGCTCAAACCCGGCCCCAGCGATGCCATTCGCTATCCGGGCGACGGGCCGTTCGATCGGCGCCTGGGCTACAGCTCTCTGGATGAATTCCTGCCGCGCCTGATCAAGCGCGATTTCGTCGTCGAGGCGCAAACCCGTTTTTCTCCGGCCCTGTTGAAGTACAGCGACAAGGGCCTGTTCGTGCCTTATGCCGAAAAAATCCAGGCCGGGCTGTCGATCACCGATTGCCGCGCAGCGCCGCTCTACCAGTACCACTATCCACAGCAGCTTTATTCAACCTTTACCTCGATCCCGCCAGTGGTGGTCAACAGCCTGCTGTTCATCGAGAACCGCTTCCTGCTCGACCCCCAACAACCGCTGGCCAACCCGGCGGTGGACTGGCCACGGTTCGGCATGGCGGCATGGTCCCAGGTGGCCAAGATGTTGCACGTGCCCGGCCAGTCCGCCGGTGGCAGTACCTTGGCCACACAGTTGGAGAAGTACCGGCATTCCCCCGATGGCTTGACGGTCAATGGCGCGGAAAAGATCCGCCAGATGATTTCCGCCACCGTGCGCGCCTATCAGGCCGGGCCACAAACCCTCGAAGCCCGGCAGAACGTGGTTCGCGACTACCTCAACAGCGTGCCGTTATCAGCCGTACCGGGGCACGGCGAAGTGCATGGCATGGCTGAGGGCTTGCGCGTGTGGTATGGCTCGGACTTCAAGCAGGCCAACGAAGCCCTGACCAGCACTGCAACGGATCCGAAAACCATGGCGGAAAAAGGCCTGGCCCTGCGTGAAATGCTGTCGTTGATGATTGCACAGCGCCGCCCGTCGCATTACCTGACCAAAGGCCATGATGAACTGGCCGACCTCACCGACAGCCATATTCGCCTGCTGGCGCAAAATAATGTGATCGACGCTCAGTTCGCCGCCGCCGCCCTGGCCAGCAAGGTGACCTACCGCGATTGGGCCACCCAGCCGACCATTCAACCGATTGAAACCAACAAGGGCATCAGTGTGGCGCGCAGCCGTCTGGCCGGCATGCTCAATCGCCCGCTGTATGACCTCGACCGCCTCGACCTGTCCGCCACCAGCACCCTGCAAGGCGAGTTGCAATCGGAGGCCACCGAGTACCTGAAAAAACTGGCCGACCCTGGGTTTGCCACGCAGATCGGCCTGATCGGCGAACGACTTCTGACCACCACCAGCACCACCCAGGTACGCTACAGCTTCACCCTGTTCGAGCTGACCCCGGACGGCTCGCGGGTTAGGGTGCAGACCGACAGCACCGACCAGCCGTTCGACATCAACGAAGGCAGCAAACTGGAACTGGGCTCCACCGCGAAAATGCGCGTGCTGACCACCTACCTGCAAATCATCTCCGAGCTGCACGACAAATACGCCGGCATGGACGTTGCGGAACTGAAGAAAGTCGACGTACCGGATCAGGACCGCCTGAGTCGCTGGGCGGTCGATTACCTGATCGAGAACAAGGACCGCGACCTGCCAAAAATGCTCGGCGCGGCCCTGGACCGCAAATACTCCGCCAGCCCCGGCGAGGCGTTTTTCACCGGGGGCGGCCTGCATGTGTTCCACAACTTCCGCAAGGAAGACAACGGCCGCATACCGACCCTGCGCGACGCCCTGCGCGAGTCGATCAACCTGCCGTTCATTCGCCTGATGCGTGACCTGGTGCGCTACACCACCTACTCCGGTGCGAACAGCAGTGCCGAACTGTTCAAGGACGACCGCGACCCGCGGCGTCAGGAATACCTGGCCTCGTTCGCCGACCGTGAAGGTACTTCGTTCCTGCTCAAGTTCTGGAAGAAGTACAAGAACAAGGACACCCAGGAGCGGCTCGAAACCTTCCTCGACAGCATGCGTCCGACCCCGATCCGTATGGCCGCCGTGCACCGCTATCTGCTGCCACAGGCCAGCCAGGAAAGCTTCAATGCCTTCGTGCGCTCGCACCTGACCGGTAAGCTCACGGAAAAACTCACTGACGAACGTCTCGTGCGGCTCTACGAGGCCTACGGTCCCGGCACCTACGACCTGCCGGACCAAGGCTTCATCGCCAAGGTTCACCCGCTGGACCTGTGGCTGATGGGCTACCTGCTCAATCACCCCGACGCCAAGTGGGGTGAGATCGTCAAAGCCAGCCAGTTCGAACGCCAGGAGGTCTATAGCTGGTTGTTCAAAAGCCGGCACAAGGGTGCTCGCGACAGCCGCATCCGCACCATGCTCGAAATCGAGGCGTTCCTCGACATTCACCAGCGCTGGCAGAAAGTCGGCTACCCGTTCGACCACCTGGTGCCGTCGCTGGCGACCGCCATCGGCAGCTCCGGCGACCGCCCGGCGGCGCTGGCGGAGCTGATCGGCACCATCCTCAACGACGGCGTGCGCATGCCGACCCTGCGCATCGACAGCCTGCATTTCGCCGCGAACACACCCTATGAAACCCAACTGATCAATGACCCGGACGTCGGCAAACGGGTGATGCCATCCGAGGTCGCCACGGCCATGCGCGAAGCCCTTTCACAAGTGGTGGATGCCGGTACGGCCAAACGCGTGGCCGGCAGTTTCAAACTGCCGGACGGCACCCCGCTGGCCATGGGCGGCAAGACCGGCACCGGTGACAACCGTATCGAGGCCATCGGTTCCGGCGGGCGGATTCTCAGTTCCAAATCACTCAACCGCACGGCGACCTTCGTGTTCTACATCGGTGACCACCATTTCGGCACACTGACTGCGTTCGTGCCGGGACGCTCGGCCGAGAACTTCACGTTCACCTCGGCGCTGCCCGTGCAGGTGCTCAAGGGCATGGCACCGATCCTGACACCGTATCTGCAACCGGGCACTCACACCATGTGCCAGCCTGGTGCGTCGACGGCTGTGCGATGACGTGGTGGTATCCATGTATTGTTCATGTCTGAATTCTGAGAGTGTCGAGCCGCAAACGGCGGTGTTTCAAACCGATCTTTAAGCTTTTTCCGGGCATGGCGCCTGCCTAGACTGGTGGCTCCACTCACGATCAACGGACGATCAAACCATGCCCATACCCTTCGCGGCACCCGCGCAGGCGCCATCAGTTCCTGTGGATAAAAGTGTCCACTATGAGTTGGTAAAAAAGGCCATTCCTTCCTGGCTGCTGAGCACCTCGACATCCACTGTCAAAGCCCTGAAAACCGTCAGGCTGACCCTCCCCGACTGGCACAGGAATGCGTCGGCCACGGCCCATCAAAACCTTAAAAGCGACATGCAGCTGGCCTGGACTGCCCAGAACGATATCGACCGGATGCTGAGCAATCTGCAAGATGTCTACGCCTTTGCCAAACCCCTGTTGCAACAGGCGTTGAAGGACCGCTACGGTGTTGAAGACGATGTCGAAGACACCTGGTTGCGACTCTATGCACCGAGAGAAACGTCTTGGTGGGTGCATGATTTCTCTTCAAGCACTCAGGCTCGCAACGTATCCCTGCTGGATGCGGCGCTGCACAACTTTTCCAGTGGCGAAACATTTACCCCGGACTCGGGGTTCATCACCCGCCCCGACGAGCGCGGTCACTTCTTCACCAAACACCTGCTGCACAAAATCAGCATCAAGCAGTTCACGTCACTGTGTCGCGAATTGAACATCGGCGCCCTGTACGAACAGCATCTGCGCGATTACCTGCTGTCCACCAATCCGGTGGCCAGCAACTTCTTGCGCTACAAAGTCACTCTCAACCAGAAACGTGCACTCAAAGTCGCGGCACACATGGCGTTGATGAAAAACGACATCGGCCAGCACGCCCATCACGTCATCCAAGGCTTGATTGACGGCCACAGGAATCCGCACTGGAACGGTCACCCCGTCAGCTATTACACCCTGGAGATGATGGACGCCGCACTGACCGGCATCGTGCTGATCAGCTACTCGTCACTCACCGGCAACACCCCTGCGCCGCTGATTGCGTACGTCCCGCACGATCCGCAGCATCCGCTCAAGGAGTATCCGTCGTCGCTGCAATTCATGGCGGAACTGACCCGCCAGCTGCGCAGCACAGAGCCCGATGACAACTACCAACAGTTCTTCAGCCGGTTTGTCGCCCACAACCAGCGTGGGCATTTTTTTGCCAATTTGAACGCGCGCCTGAGCAAGGTGACATGGCAACCCGCCCCACCGGGCTCCAACCTTCCGAGTTGGCGCGACACACCGGTGAATAACCCGAATCTGCAATTTCGCGTGACGAAGTTCGAGGAGGATCGCCAGCTGCGCTATACCGGCGACCCGTGGGACTACCTCTACAAACGCAGCATGAACAAGATTTTCAACGACGCCCGGGAGATCGCGATCACCACCGAGTACGCCGACCGCATCGCTCGCTGGGCCTGGTGGGACAATCTGGAGAAAATGCTCTCGGACATTTTCAATGCCGCCCTGCTGGTGGTGACACCCTTCGTTCCGAGGCTGGGCGAGCTGATGCTGGCGTATACCGTCTATCAACTGACCGACGAAGTGGTCGAAGGCATTGTCGACCTGGCCGAAGGTCGCTTGATCGAGGCGGCTGAACAGGCCATCGGCGTGCTGGAAAGTGTCGCTCAGTTCGCTGCGTTCGCGGGGGGAGCCGCACTGGGCAACTACGCCCGGACGCAGCTCTCGCCGTTTTTCGAGGGACTCAAACCGGTCCAGTCGGCCAACGGCCAGACGCGTTTGTGGCACCCCGACCTGGCACCCTATCAGCGACCCGACATCGTCTTGCCCACCACCGCCAGGCCAGACCGGTTGGGTATCTACCAGCATCAAGAGCAAAGCCTTGTACGCTTGGACAACCAGCATTACCAGGTACGCCAGGACCCGGTAACCGGGCAACACCGCATCCAGCATCCGCAACGCGCCGACGCCTATGCGCCCACCCTGCAACACAACGGCCACGGGGCCTGGGTCAGCGAAACGGAAAACCCTCGGCAGTGGGAAGGCTCGACGCTGATGCGCCGCCTCGGTCACAGCACCGACGGTTACAGCGACCGGCAACTCGAGCGGATCCGTCAGGTCAGCGGCAGCGAAGAGGCCGAACTGCGCAGGATGCACGTTGAGCTCGCGCCACCGCCGCCGCTGCTGAGCGATACCCTGCAACGCATCGGTTCGACCGCCAGCCCCGCCCCGGTGCCCTCCCCCGAAATTGGCCAGCTGTTCAGCGACTTCCCGGACCTGCCAGAAAGCATCGCACAAAGAATCCTCGCCAGTGCCACCCCCTCGGAGCGCCAGCGGATCGCGCAAAACAAGCGCCTGCCACTGCGCCTGAAAACCCGCGCACGCGAACTCCAATTCGAAACACGATCGGTTCGCGCGGCACAGGGCCTGTACCTTGACTCATTAAGCAGCATCGATACCGAACGCCTGGCGCTGGGAGTCTTGCGAATCTACACCGATACCTTTGCCGACCTGCGCATTGAAATCCGCCAGGGAACGTTCGATGGCGAACTTCGTTGCGACACCGGTTCCGAAAATGCAACGCAGGTGCGGGTATTGATTCGGGACGCCACCGGAAAATACACCGTACGCGATGGCTCGGACCAGCCGATCCACGAAGCGGAAGGTCTTTTTGAAGCCCTCCTCCATGCCACTCAAAAGAACGGGCGCAACGTATTGGGCTACAGGCCGGGCGACGGCGAGTCTTTCAGACAATGGGTCATCGCCAAGGCCACCCCCACCGAACGTCGCACAGTCCTCGCCACCCCGCCCTTGCGGCCCGTTGCCGAACACGAAACCCTGCTGCTGGTGCGTGGCGGTGGTTTGAGCAGGGACGGCGCAACCGTGCACGATCGCATTCGCGACCTCTACCCGCATTTCAGCGAACGCGAGGTCGATACATACGCCGATGCCTTGATCGAACGAGGCGAGCCGCTCAAAGCCATGGAACGCGAAGAGGACGAGCTCGACGAACTGCGGACAATCGTCAACCGTTGGGAATATCAGCAACCCCAGGCCTGGGGACCCGGCGGTACCAGCTTCCGCGATGATGGCGGACAACACATTGCCGAACGGCTCATTGAATGTTTCCGGCGCAAAAACACCGACCTCGGTAACCGCACCGACCCGGCCAGCTACTCCCTTGACCTCTCTCGGGAGCTCTTGCCGCTGGACCTGGAAACCTGGTGGTCAAAACGCCCGGAGCTGAAAAAATTCCTCGACAAGGTCACCGAGCTCAAACTCGACAACACGCGTTTTTCGATTGAGCTGAACGGAATTCTCAAGGACTTTCCCAACCTTCGTGAACTCAGCGCCAAAGGTTGCGAGCTGACGATACTGCCCAAAAGGCTGGACACGATGCCGAGGCTGGAACGCCTGCGCCTGAGCGATAACAAGATCGTGCTGGACCTGGCCACAGTGAATCGGCTGAAAAAAATGACCCGCCTGGAAATCCTCCGGCTCGATGACAACCCTTTGGGCATGAGCCCGGACATCGGGCGCATGCCTCGCCTGAAAGTCGTGGGGCTGAAGAACACGGGACTTTCAGCCTGGCCGAACGGAACGTTCAGCAAACCCAGACCCCGTGGCTTCCTGCTGGACCTGCGAGCAAACCCGATCCGCCGGGTTCCCGAAGTGGTGCCTGGCTCTGCTCACGCCTGGATCGTGGCGCGCAGCCGCCTGAGTGTTGGCAATTTGTCTGATGTCGATCAATTGCTCTATCAGCAAATGCGTCGCTCATTTTCGTTGCCGCCGGAGCCCGTCGTGCCCTGGTCCAGTCAGATCGACCCCATGATCAGCATCGACCACTGGAGTGATGTACCCGGTTGGGGCATTGACCGCGCCACTCTGTGGTCGGACCTGATCGACGAACCCCGAGCCCAGCGCTTCATGGAAGTGCTGGTCAACACCCAGGACTCGGCCGACTATCGAGCCGGCGGCCCGGCGCGCGATCAGCTGCGTCAACGCATCTGGCGCATGCTCGATGCAGTACAGGTCGACACACGCTTGCGCGAGGAGCTGTTCACCATGGCCATCGCCCCCGTGGACTGTGCCGACGCCGGTGCGAAACTGTTCAACAACATGGGTATCCGGGTGCTGGCCTCCGAGGCGTACTCGTACTCCACCAACCGCGTCGAGCTTGAAAACAAACTGGTGACGCTGACCAAGGGTGCCGCTCGCCTGGAGCAGGTCAATGAAATCGCCCGTGCCGACGTCGCCAGTCGTGGCGGCAACCCTGACGATGTAGAGGTCTATCTGGCTTACCAGACCGGGCTGGCGCAGCGCCTGGGCTTGCCGTGGCAATCCGAAGGCATGCTTTTCAGGCCCGTGTCCGGAGTGACCGATGCCATGGTCAATCAGGCCTATGACACAGTGCTGACGCTGGAAGAAGGCGATGGCCTGGTCAACAAAATGCTTGAGCAGCATTTCTGGGAAGATTATCTGCGCGAAAGGTATCCAGCCCGAATGGAAGCCAACAAGCGAATCTACCAGGCCAAATACGAGCGACTGGAGACGTTGCGCAGCGTGCAGCGGGAGTGGACGCAAGCTGCGGACACAGACCGGGGTGAACTGCGAAACCGCCTGTGGGAGCTGATGAATGATCTGCCGGTGCCACCCACGGTGGTCTTTGCCGATGAGCCGATCAGCGATGCGATCTTTGACCGATTGCTGGTTGACCTGGGCGACGAAGAGAAGGAATTGTCGAGACGCTTGACTCGCGAGGCGTTAAGGCGAGCCGGGCAATAACAGTGCAGTGCCTGGACGGGCTGGCGACTGCCGCCAGCCCGTCCAGGAGCATTGCGACGCTCTGCGTCAGACGTCCGAATCCCAGATAACGGTGACAGAGCCCCTGTAACGTTGACCTACTGGCGGCCTGAGCATTTCTTCCACACGTTGCGGCGGCATTTCAAAGTGCAGCACGCCCGGCGCTCTATCGACATAAAACCCCGGTTGGAATTGCAACGCATTGGCCTCTCCCGGGAGCAGGCGCATTTGCCTGACGGGTTGTCCAGCCATGTCGGTCAGACCATTGGGCAGACTGACGCTGACATAGATCCCAACCATACGCCTCGCCTCAATGCTATAAAGCCCGCATTGGTCATAGACGGTGCTGTGTCCGCACATCAAATGCATCTTGAAACGCGATGACGCGGAAATGTTGAAGGTCTGGTCGCGGAACAGCCGCACAGGTTTGCGCCCCGCCTGCAACCAGCTCTGCCAACCGCCTTTGGGCTCCAACACAACGCTGTTACCACCCGGCGGAATATCGACTTTGAGGGTGTGTTCTACGTTCAATGCAAAATCAAGTTGGATGACATCATCATCGGGCAACATGATATCGCCCATATCGAATTCTTTATGTGGCCCCACACTGTAGGACAACACGCCCCTGTAGGTCCCTGACGACATTTTCAGAGGCTGAGGCGTTTCGAGCTCATAAGAAAAAGTCAGATCCTGATAAGCAAACCCATAAGTTTCGGGAATTAACTGAATAGCCTGTTTTGCGCAAGTGCCCGCATTGGGCGGCACTTTCCAAAAGAAGGCATAAAAGTAAGGGCTGGCATAGGCCACACCACCATGTCGACAGGGAGCAGGAGCATACCCCCAAGGACTGTTCCACATGCCTTCGGGAAACGGCAGTTTGACTGTGTACGCGCCACCTATGCCCACGACCCGCATTCTGACTGTTTCGGTTTCCCCGGTAACGTCATGGGTGACATTCAGCTCTTTCCAGGATGACGGCACCCGAAACATGGGGCCCTGGCGCTCATCATGCATCGGCAGGAAAGGCGCGACGGACCTGAAACGAATCGGTACCCCGATACTGAAAACCCCCTCCTCACAATAATTCGGATGATCCTTGCAATGCCCGCTCTGTGGTGTCGTATTCTGAAACACGTTGTGCATGGGTTTCGACGGATCAGGACGAAACACCGCTGTCATCTCAATGGTCGCTGCGTTTGATGACATTGAACAAAACAAAGTAAACACGCTTATAAGCGTGCACTTCAGTTTATTTATTGAGTGCATTCCCTGTACCTCGATTAACCGCTCCAAAAGCCCGCAATGAAAATGAAATTTCATGGCGCGGCCGCACTGAAGACCAGCAAGACATTTCCATAGTAAGTCCCCGGTTTGTAGCCGCCGGCCGGCGGCCTCGGTGTAATTACCAGAGGGAAACGGCCGCCGGTCCTGGCCTGTTCCGCCGGCACCACTTCCCGGGGCTGAGGCTCATGGCTCAACAAGCGATCATTGAATTGGACCTGCAGGAAAATGTTCTGCTCGTCGCGTCCATTGGACAGATACGGCGCACTCTCCAGCCGGGCCTCGATGGCGCCGGAGTCATGGCGCACGTCGAAATTTTTGCGTAGCCCTCCCAGCCTCGAGGTGCCCAGATCCCACGACAGTGTCTGTTCACGATGAATCCAGTTCGATTCGGCGGGTATCACGTAAAATCCCAGGGTCGGAATGTCCACCGACACTTCGAATCTGTGCTCTTCCCGCGCCGCGTACGCCAGCGCGCTGTTCAGCATCAGGGCGCCCATGCACAAGGCGCAAGCCACTTGCTTGTTCATATCAATTACCTGTTGCATCAAGTACGGGACCGCTCGGCAGGCGCTGTTATTGGCTGGCGATGCGCAGGGTTTTCTTGCTGTCGCCCTCGACCACATTGAAACGGTATTCGCGCCCGGGCTTCTTCTCGAACTCGAAGGTCCTGCCCGCCAGCACATGGTGCTTGGTGGTCGGTTCGCACTCGGTTTCGTTCTTGCGCGAGCAGTTGCGGAACTCGTCGATCACCACCACGGTATTGCCCTTGTTGCGCAGGCGATAACGCTCGGGGGTGTCGTCGATCACGCTGTCGAAACGCGCATTACTCGGGCGAACAAAAAACACCGTGCCGAAGCCGGTCATGACGTTGACTCCCGCCGACAGGTTCTTTTTGTAGTCGTCGCGCTCTTCCGCCGACACGGCGAACTCGTCTTCCTTTTCCGGCACTACCGGCACGAAGCGCACACGGAAATAGCGCTCGGTGTCGCGGCTGCCCATGTGCAGCAAACGGGTGCCCTGCATGCCGTTGGCCGGCACGATCAACCGCGCCGGGCTGGCCATCAGCCCATCGCGGCCGCTGGCATCGGCCTGGGTCTTGACCGGCACTTCACTGGACGTACCGTCAGCGTTATAGATGATTTCCAGGATGTTGACCTTGACGAACGCGGTGCTGTCGCCGCTGTTGAACACGCGCTTGAGGTACGTGCTTTTTTCGCCATCCAGATAGTCGTACACCGTGCCGACATTGATTTGCGGGCCGGCCTGGAGCCCCAAGGAAAAGCCGCACAAACCCAGCAATAACCACACACGTTTCATAACCTTGAACCTCATGACATTGACCCTCTTGCGAACCCGCACTATGGCTACGCTGCCCATCAGACTTCCGAATCCCAGATAACGGTGGCATTGCCCCTGTAAAAGGGACCTGCACCCGGCTTGAGCATGAATTCCATCTGGTCCTGCGGCACTTCAAAGTGCAGCACGCCCGGCGCTCTATCGACGTAGAACCCCGGTTGGAACTGCAATGCGTTGGCCGCTCCCGCGCGCAGGCGCATTTGCCTGACGGGTTGGCCGGCCATGTCGGTCAGCCCATTGGGCAGACTGACGCCGACATGCAACGCCACCCCACGTTTAGAGACTCGGTCATCCAGCAGGCAATCGTGGGGAAAGGCACTGAACTCACATTCCAGATGCATCTTGAAACGCGAAGACGCCGATATATTGAAAGTCTGGTCACGAAATAGCCGCACGGGCTTGCGTCCCGCCTGCAGCCAACTTTGCCAGCCACCCTGGGGCACCAACGAAATTTTGTTACCACCCGGCGGAAGTTCAACCTTTAGTTCGTGCTCTACCGTCAGAGTAAACATGAGATTGATAACACTGCTGCCTTCGGCAACCATGTTATTCCCCATGTCGATATCCCCTCGCGGCCCTATGGTGTAGATAATACTTCCGACATATACACCCGTGGCCATCTTCAACGGATTGGGTGTTCTCAGTTCATAGCCCAGATCAAGATGGTCGTACTTGAGTACAGGAATCTCAAACAAGGCCTTCTTCGCACAAACACCATCTGTTGCATCTACGCTTAAGAAAAAGCCATACATCCATGAGTTCGAACCATGATACCCCGTGGATTTGCAGGGGCCGGCGCCATGGACCCATCCCCCTCCCTCCCATAACATTTCGAATGCCGTAGCGGAAGAAGTACTCTCTGGCACCCCCACTATTTCCTGAACGGGTGTTTCCAGTAAATGAGTGGTCCCTATACCTGCCACCCTGACTTCTACCTCCGCCATTTCACCGGTCGAAACGTGCCTGACCTGGAGTGTTCTCCATTGTCCAGGGACGCCGAACATTGCACCGTCCGACTGCACAGGATGATTAGCCTTGATCGGGAAAGCCGATCGAAAACGCATCGGGAGTCGAAAACTGATTAATGGCGGATTGACACAGTACTGTGGCAGCGCCTCGCAATAGCCACTTTGTGGAGTGGTGTTAATAAACTCGTTTTTCAACGGATTTGCCGGATCCGGTCTGAATAAGGCAGTAATATTCACATCCAGCGCAACCACACGTTGTGATACCAAAGACACCAATATCCCCAATAACACAATGCTGATTCGAGCGATCAATCGTTCTTTGCAGAGTAACTTCATCATTGTTAACCCGCCTTCTCGGATTGATAAGACGCATCCGCCAAGGTATCCGGCGTACAGCGCAGATCACCGATCATCAGCACGTTGTTTTCACTGCGATGCAGGCTCGCATCAAGGCGGAACTGGCACAGCAACTGATCGGCATGACGCACTTCCAGCGTCGGCGAGCCGGCGTTCATTTCCATCGAGAAGAAGCCATCGACTTCGCTCACCCCACGGCTGGCGTGGTTGATCACGTGATGGCCCTTGAGCGGCTGCCCTTGGGCATCGAGCAAACGCCCAAGCACGGTGAAGGTTTTCATCACCCGCACCTTGCGATACTCCACGCCACCCTTGTTCAGGTGATAGCGGGTGCGCGAGGGCTCGATGGTTGCCGCCGGCGCGTGGTTGCCTTGGAAGTCGAAGCTCACCGAGCTGTTCTGGTACGCCGTGATCGGGATGAAGTTGCGCCCCGGGCGCAGGGCCGCGCTACCACCACTCAAGTCATCGGCGCGCAGGGCGATGCCGTCGATATCGGATTCCACATCGACGATCATCCCCGCGCCCCGGCCTTGGTGCTGGCTGGTCATGAGCATTTTGTCGCCGCCGACCACCAGGGTGCTGTCGACGTTGAGGCCGCCGGTGAAGTTGCCGTTGAAGGACGAGCGCTGGATGAAGCCGTCACCGTTCACACTGTCGGTGCGCAAGTTCGCCAGACTGGAAACGCCGACGCCGTAGGTATCGGTCAGTGCGGTCACCGAGACGTTCTGCAAGACGTGATCCTGCAAATCCTTGCGATAACCCAGGGATGCATTGTTGTCGCGGCTGCCGTCCCGTGCGGTGCGCGTGCCGATGCTGCCGGATATCTGCTGACCCGGCCCGCCCAATGCCATGTTGATGCTCAAGTCGACACCACGGTTACGCGCATCGCCACTGCTGAAGCTGCCGGGGCGATCAAACAGCGACAGACGCCAGTTGGCATCGCTGCCCATCACTGTGGTGCGCTGGGTCCAGCCCAGATCCACGCCTACGCCTTCAACATTGCCGTCACTGTGGGAAACCCGTGCATTCAACGAACTGCTGCGGCTGATCCGATGGTTGAGCGCCAATGACGAGTTGCTGGTCTCGCCGGTGAACACATTGCGCTGGCGTACTCGGGTACCGTCGGGCAACGTGTCGAAAGTGTTGGTGGTGTCGAGCCAACTGCGGTTGTGGCTGACCACCAGGCTGCCCGAGCCGTAGTTGTACAGGCCCTGCACATCGATGCCGGTGCCGTGGTCTTCGGTCTGGTAAAAATTGGCGTAGACACTGGTGCTGTTGGCCAGGCTCCAATCGACCGAGGTGCCGTATTGCAGTTTTTCCCGAACCTGACGCGCCGATAGTCCGAGAATCACCCGAGGATGCAGCAGGTAGTTGACCGCCGCCCCCGCCGTGGCGTCACCACTGTCCTGTTGATTCCAGTTGCTGAGCAGCCTGGTTTCCTGGCCGGCAAAAAGGTTGTAGCGCCAACGCTCGTCGTGGTTGCGCCAGTTGGTCGGTTTGTAGATCAGCTCCTGGGTGGTCGAGGTGATCTGGCCGTCTTCGATCAGGCGCACTTCCACTTCGTAGATACCTCCCGGCAATGGCCGGGTATCGAGGGTCTGCAACCCGGCCGGCACCGACTGGGTGTTGAGCAGCAGGCCATCGCGATAGATTTCCACCGAAGCCTGGCGGTTGGCGGTGACGTATACGGGATAGACGCTGGGTTTCGGTGAGTTGATCGCCAGGCTGTCGGAGCTGCCGAACATCAAGCCAACCGCCGTATCGGGGCTGGTGCCGAACGAACGGGGTTGCCGGGTCAGGCCTTCGGAATTGGGGGTGAAGTAACCCAGTCGGAAAAAACTGCCTTGCAGTTCGCGCTGGGTGTGCAGCTCATGTACGGCGTGGTAGAGCTTGTCGTCCGGCCCGCCCAGACGCGCCAGTTGCATATTGAAGGTCTGGCTCCAGTTGCCCATGCTACCGCTGGCTTCCAGGCCAAATCGGCCGCCCAGGTCCTGATCCTGCCCGCCATTGAGATTGAGCTGGTTGCGTACCATCAGGCCGCTGCTGCCGCCTTCGGGTTGGTCGTAGAAGCGTCTGGCTTCACTGTCGCGCTCGGCATTTTCCGTAACGACGGACAGCAATGAATTTTCCAGGTTGTAGTGAACGGCCAGCATTTGCTCCGGGCACTTTGCGCTGCAGGAGCCCAGCGCCACGCCGGGCTTGAGTATATCGGCCCAGGTGTCGCGCTCGCTGGCGCTGAAACGGCTGTCGCTGGTGTCGGTGAAATCGAGCAAGGTGACCCGGTCATCGCGAGATAACACAATCATCGCCTCGCCGAGGGGCTGTTGATCGAGTTCGACCCGAACCGCCAACGGAACATCGAAAAAGTGCTCCTCGAACTCTGCCGGCAGGCCTTTGGCCTGGGCCAGCAAACTTCGCGGCGTATTAACAACGGAAGTCGGCGCCGCAAATGCACTGCTACATAACAGCAGCGCAAGCGCTGCCGCGATGGGCGTCATCGGGAACATGAAAAAGTACTCTGATTACGGGAAAGTCAAAGCACGGCCGACAAACCGGAAAGTTTGCCGACCGAGTACGTTACTTGGAATAAGTAAGCGTTTTAGCGTCGAATGCCTTACTTAGACAGAAGGTTCAACGACCAGCATGACAACACCGGTGTAGTCGCCTGCATCAGGTTTACCGCTAGTGACTGCACTGATTTTGAACGGTGCACGATAACGCGTATTGGACTCAGTATCTCCAACGACTTCCTGCGAAGTGGTGTTCAACGTCTTGCCATTGAGTTCGACTTTCAAATCAATGGTTTTGCTACCGGCAATCAGCTTTGGAACGCCTTCGAGTCGCGCGTTGACCTTGCCGGCGGTGTGAAGGACGTCAAAGTGCCCGTCGACGGTTTTCATGGCGTCGATGCCTGGGTTGTAGCTCATGTCCTGATCCTTGTTGACCAGATCTGCATCGACTGGTACCGCGTAGAAATCGTCAGTTGGAACATTGGCAGTCAGACTGATGGAGTGCCGGGCTTCGGTAGCGGCGAATGCCATCGAGGAGCTGAGTGCCAGAACAGCCAGAGGAGCAGCAAACGCGATTTTCTTGAACATCTTTCAGTACCTGTCTTTTAAAAGGATTAAAGAGTTGAAAGTTCCTGATGAGCAAAAACAGTCACGAGCAGTTATTTGCTCAGCTGAACTTTCAACGCCGAAAGATGATGATTCAATAGATCTGGAAAGTAAGCAGGCAAATTCCTGCAAGTGCGTAGCCAAAGTGCTACCACCCTGGAAAGAAAAAACCTGAAACAACATAAAAACCAATGTTTGACTGTAAGAGACAGACTACAAATCGCACTTTATAGGCAATGATTAGCAACCACTCACGAAGTTACTTCTGTAAGACCGATACTACAAGCCCCGCAAACAATAGTCGAAAACATGACATTAGAGAGTTAACACTAATTTCAAGTTATTCGCCTGCATTAATACCCACTAATTTTTCGATCTTGACGGTTTCTCAGGGGTGACGCTGGGGGCGTCCGCTGGTCGGGCGGTCTTGCATTATCGTTAAGATATATCTTAAGTTGTATCTAAACACGACGAGAGAAAGCGAAAATGAGAGACCATCATTCCCCCCACCGCGAACACGGCGACGGCCACGACGGTTTCGAGAAGCGCCCCGGCCGTGAACGCGGTGGTCGGGGTCCGCGAGTGTTCGCCCCCGGCGACCTGAAATTACTGCTGCTGGCCTTGATCGCCGAACAGCCCTGCCACGGCTACGACCTGATCCGCCAGATCGAAGGCATGTTCGATGGCGCCTACAGCCCCAGCCCCGGAGTGATCTATCCGACCCTGACCTTTCTGGAAGAAAGCGAAATGATCCAGGGCGACGCCGAAGGCGGAAAAAAACGCTACGGCGTGACAGACGCCGGGCGCCAGTCCCTGATCGAGCAGGCCGTTGCACTTGAAGGTGTGCGGGTGCGCATCGATGTCAGCAAACGCTCCCTGCGCGGTCATGATCGTCCACCGGAAATCCACGAGGCGGTGCACAACCTGCGCCATGCCCTGCAACTGCACCATGGCCGCTGGAGCCCGGAAGAAATCCGGCGCGTCTCGACCCTGCTCAACAACACCGCCAAAGCCATTGTCGACGGCCCTGCCGTTCAGCCTGCCCAGGAGACAGCCGAATGATCGACGTTATCCTGCCTTCCCAAACCATTCACCGCGTCATGCACGAAATCAAACGGCGTCGCCTGGAAGTGCTGCGGGTAGTCGACCTGACTCCACGCATGCGTCGGATCACGCTGGGCGGTCCGGAACTGGCAGGTTTCGTCAGCCTTGGTACGGACGATCACGTCAAGTTGCTGTTCCCGCAGAACGCCGAGCAAGCTGCAGCCCTGGAAACCCTGGTGCTTGGCGCCGGCAAGGACAACGGGGCGATGCCGGCCATGCGTGACTACACGCCGCGCCGCTACGACCTGAACACGTTGGAGCTGGACATCGATTTCGTCCTGCACGGCGACGGCCCGGCCTCGACCTGGGCAGAACAGGCCAAGCCAGGTCAGTTTCTGCACATCGGCGGGCCCCGTGGCTCGATGATCGTGCCGGACATTTTCGACAGCTACCTGCTGATCGGTGATGAGACCGCCCTGCCCGCCATCGCCCGCCGCCTGGAAGGGCTGGCGGCCAATCGCCGGGCGTTGGTGATTGTCGAAGTGGAGAACGGCAAGGAGCAACAAGTACTGCAGAGCGCTGCCGAGATCAATGTGCTCTGGGTGCTGCGCGAAGGTGGCAAGGACCACTTGCTGAGCACTGTGCGTCAGATCCAGGTTCCTGCAGGAAGCTTGTATGCCTGGGTCGCGACCGAGAGCAAGGTGTCGCGGCAGATTCGCCGGGTGTTACTCGATGAGCATGGGCTGGATGAACAGTTCGTAAAAGCCGTCGGTTACTGGCGGCTGGATGACAGCGACGAGGAATGACAGCAACTCAATATTGTGGCGAGAGGGTTTGCCCCCTCACCACAATCAGCGTTCACTTGCGGGCAGCGCGCAATCGATCCAACGCGATCAACAACAACGCAATCACCACAAACCCCGCCAGCAATCCCCCGGCATTGATAAACACCTGTGGATAACCCAGCTTCTCCACATCAATGAACGGATACGGATAAACCGCCAGCAAATTCCCGCGCAACAGGGAATAGGCGAAGTACACCAGTGGATAAATCACCCATAACGCGATGTGCCCCAAGCGCAACATGCCCTTGGGCACACAGCACCACCAATAGCCCAGAAACAACAGCGGCATGACGTCATGCAGCAGCTCATCGGCCAGCCATTGCCAGCCTTGCGGATGCCACAAGTGACGCAGCAACAGGCTGTAGGCCAGGCCGACCACGGCGATGCTCACGGCCACTCCACTGCTGACCCACGGCTGCAAAAACCAGCGGCGCGCGGCCGACTCGCGGGACGTCGCTTCACAGGTCAGCACGGTTGCCACCAGCGTATTGCTGAGCACGGTGAAATAGCTGAAAAAGCTCACCAGGCCACCTGTCAAACTGGCTGCCAGCGTCCAGCGCGAGTAGAAAATCAGGTACAGCTGGATACTCAATCCGGCCCAGCCAAGGACGGCAGCGATGGCGGCGAAACGACGCCGCGCGACTGACGGGATGAACATGTCAGAGCGGACGCTTGGTGCGCATCAGTTTCACGTAGAGGCGCTCAACCTTCTCCCGCGCCCACGGGGTTTTACGCAGGAACGTCAGGCTCGACTTGATGCTCGGGTCACTCTTGAAGCAGCGGATATCGATGCGCTCGGCCAGCCCCGACCATTCGTAGTGTTCAACCAGGGTGTTGAGGATTTGCTCCAGGGTTACGCCGTGCAGCGGGTCGTGGGTCTGTTCGGTCATGCCGGGCCTTCAGCGATGTAGGGATGGGAAGCCGCGCACCTTAGCCGAGGGCTTCGTTGGGGGGAAGCGGTCTGTTAAATGTAGGTGATCCCGGGGTTCTGGGACCCTGGGACCCTGGGACCCTGGGACTCTGGGACTCTGGGACTCTGGGACTCTGGGACTCTGGGACTCTGGGACTCTGGGATTCTGGGATTCTGGGATTCTGGGATCCTGTAGGAGCGAGCTTGCTCGCGAAAAACGCAAGGACACCGCTGGGCATCTGGTTTTACGCGTTTTCGTTCACGACCATCGCGAGCGAGCTCGCTCCTACAGGAGAACACTGTTACCAAAATTGAAAGGATGCATGTCAGTAAAACCCCTTTCTCTATTTGTAACAGATCATTATCCTTGCGCCTGCCTTAGCTGAAACGCTTCCGCCAGCCACTTCTTCCGCTCATCCCCCAGAAAAAGATCAAGAATTTCTTCTCTATGCCTGATTTACGATTCTCGAAAGACAGCGCTGTCTTTAAGGTTGTCTCTTGCCACAACGTCCTCAAACTGATCGGCGGATTCACCGCGTTCGGCCTCGCCAGCTGTGTCCAGGCCGCTGCGGCATTCGAAAGCGACTCACCGTGGATGCTCGGCGACTGGAACGGCACTCGCACTGAACTTGCGGAAAAAGGCTACGACTTCAAAGTCGATTACACCGGCGAGATGGGCAGCAACCTGCACGGTGGCCACGACCACGACCGCACCGCGCGCTACAGCGACCAGTTCGGCCTGGGCACCCACCTGGACTTGCAGAAGATCCTCGGCTGGGACGATGCCGAGTTTCAGCTGACCATTACCGAACGCAGCGGCAACAACATCAGCAACGACCGCATCAACGATCCGCGCGTCGGCGGTTTCACCTCGGCCCAGGAAGTCTGGGGACGTGGCCAGACCTGGCGCCTGACGCAGATGTGGTATCAGCAGAAATTCTTCGATCAGAAGCTCGATATCAAGGTCGGCCGTTTCGGTGAGGGCGAAGACTTCAACAGCTTCCCCTGCGACTTCCAGAACCTGGCGTTCTGCGGCTCCCAGGTCGGCAACTGGGCGGGCGACATCTGGTACAACTGGCCGGTCAGCCAGTGGGCGATGCGGGTCAAATATCACCTGACGCCCGAGTTGTACGCGCAGGTTGGCGCCTATGAGCAAAACTCGTCGAACCTGGATCGCGGCAATGGCTTCAAGCTCAGCGGCAGCGGCACCCAGGGCGCGGTCCTGCCGGTGGAGCTGGTGTGGACGCCGAAGCTCAACGGCCTGCCGGGCGAATATCGCGCCGGTTACTACTACAGCAGCGCCAAGGCCACCGACGTCTACAAGGACAGCAACGGCCAGCCTGCCGCCCTGAGTGGCGAGGCCTACCGCAGCGCCTCGAGCAAACACGGCGTGTGGCTGGGCCTTCAACAGCAAGTCACCAGCCTCGCCAGCGACCACTCCCGCGGCTTGAGCCTGTTCGCCAACGGCACAATGCACGACAAGAAAACCAATGCCATCGACAACTACGTCCAGGCCGGCCTTGTCTACAAAGGCCCGTTCGATGCCCGCGCCAAGGACGACATCGGTTTCGCCATGGCCCGCGTGCACGTCAACCCGGCCTTGCGCAAAAACGCCGAGGCGACCAACCAGGCCCATGCCGTCTTCGACTTCGACGATCCGGCCTTCCTGCCACCGCAGGACACCGAATACAGCGCCGAACTCTATTACGGCGTGCACGTTACGAATTGGCTGACCGTACGCCCGAACCTGCAATACATCCGCCATCCCGGTGGCGTTGACCAGGTCGATGACGCGCTGATTGGCGGGATCAAGATCCAGTCGTCGTTCTAAGCAACACCACAAACCCCTGTAGGAGCGAGCTTGCTCGCGATGGACGTGAACGATAACGCTACGAGCCTGACACCCCGCGGCGTTCTCAGGCTTTTCGCGAGCAAGCTCGCTCCTACAGGGACTGCGTCAGCCAAACCGGTTTTATATGAACCCTGCCCGCGCCGGATCGTCATCTACAGTGAACTGGCGCGGGACTACTTGAAACGTCACGGAGAATCACACTATGAGCACTGATGGTGCCTTGGGTCGAAGCCGTCTATTGCCGGCCCTGCTCGGCATACTGCTTCTACTGATGGGCCTGGCCATGCTGGCCGGGGGGATCAAGCTGAGCATGCTCGGCGGCTCGCTGTATTACCTGCTGGCCGGTATCGGCCTGACGCTGACCGGCGTGTTGCTGATCGCCGCCCGCCGCGCAGCGCTGGGCCTGTATGCCCTGGTGCTGTTCGCCAGCACTGTGTGGGCCCTGTGGGAAGTCGGCCTGGACTGGTGGCAACTGGTGCCGCGCCTGGCGCTGTGGTTCGCCCTCGGCGTGGTGATGCTGCTGCCGTGGTTCCGTCGCCCATTGCTGATCAACGGCCCTGCCCCCATGGG
Source organism: Pseudomonas sp. WT-JTC (assembly GCF_056711565.1). Lineage (NCBI taxonomy): Bacteria > Pseudomonadati > Pseudomonadota > Gammaproteobacteria > Pseudomonadales > Pseudomonadaceae > Pseudomonas > Pseudomonas sp. WT-JTC. Next base: position 1,146,461 of record NZ_CM160042.1, on the reverse strand, counting down.
CACTGGCGCCTTGAGCGTGGCCGTGGTCCTGGCCGGTGTTACCGCCCTGGCTAGCCAGTTCACCCATCCGGGCGAGACCTTTGGCGAGTTGGGTCGTGACTCGGCTGACATGGCCAGCACTGCGCCACAAATGCCTGACGGAGACTGGCAGGCCTATGGCCGCAGCGAATTCGGTGACCGCTACTCGCCGCTCAAGCAGATCACCCCGGGTAACGTCGGCAAGCTGCAGGAAGCCTGGCGTATCCAGACCGGCGATCTGCCAACCGCCGATGACCCGGTGGAACTGACCAACGAAAACACCCCGCTCAAGGCCAACGGCATGCTCTATGCCTGCACCGCCCATAGCAAGGTGCTGGCGCTGGACCCGGACACCGGCAAGGAACTGTGGCGTTTCGACCCGCAGATCAAGAGCCCGGTGGGCTTCAAGGGCTTCGCCCACATGACCTGCCGTGGCGTGTCGTACTACGACGAAGCCGCTTACGCCAAGTCTGAAACCGCTGCGTCCGCCGTCATCTCCGAGGCCGGCAAAGCCGTTGCCCAGGCTTGCCCGCGTCGCCTGTACCTGCCAACCGCCGATGCACGCCTGATCGCACTCAACGCCGACACCGGCAAGATCTGCGAAGGCTTCGGCACCAACGGTGTGGTTGACCTGACCCAAGGCATCGGCCCGTTCACCGCCGGTGGCTACTACTCCACCTCGCCAGCCGCGATCACCCGTGATCTGGTGATCATGGGTGGCCACGTCACCGACAACGAATCGACCAACGAGCCGTCCGGCGTGATCCGCGCCTACGACGTGCGCGACGGTCATCTGGTATGGAACTGGGACAGCAACAACCCGGACGCCACCGAACCCTTGGCCCCGGGCCAGACCTACAGCCGCAACTCGGCGAACATGTGGTCGCTGGCCAGCGTCGACGAAAAACTCGGCATGGTCTACCTGCCACTGGGCAACCAGACGCCTGACCAGTGGGGCGCCGACCGCACTCCAGGCGCCGAGAAATTCAGCGCCGGCCTGGTCGCCCTGGACCTCGCTACCGGCAAGGTACGCTGGAACTACCAGTTCACCCACCACGACCTGTGGGACATGGACGTTGGCAGCCAGCCAACCCTGCTCGACATGAAAACCGCCGACGGCGTGAAACCTGCGCTGATCGCTCCGACCAAACAGGGCAGCCTGTATGTCCTCGACCGTCGTGACGGCACGCCGATCATCCCGATCAAGGAAATCCCGGTTCCGCAAGGCGCCGTGAAAGGCGACCACACCGCCCCGACCCAGGCCCGTTCGGACCTGAACCTGCTGGCCCCGGAACTGACCGAAAAAGCCATGTGGGGCGCCAGCCCGTTTGACCAGATGCTGTGCCGCATCCAGTTCAAGGAGCTGCGCTACGAAGGTCAGTACACCCCGCCGTCGGAACAGGGCAGCCTGATCTATCCGGGTAACGTCGGCGTCTTCAACTGGGGCGGCGTTTCGGTCGACCCGGTTCGCCAGCTGCTGTTCACCAGCCCGAACTACATGGCCTTCGTCTCGAAAATGGTGCCACGTGCTGAAGTAGCAGCCGGCAGCAAGCGCGAGAGCGAAACAGCGGGCGTGCAACCGAACACGGGCGCACCTTACGCGGTGATCATGCACCCGTTCATGTCGCCGTTCGGCGTACCGTGCCAGGCTCCGGCCTGGGGCTACGTGGCCGGCATCGACCTGACCACCGGCAAAGTCGTGTGGAAACGCAAGAACGGCACCAGCCGCGACAGCTCGCCAATTCCTGTCGGCATGAACCTCGGCGTGCCGAGCATGGGCGGCTCGATCGTCACCGCAGGCGGCGTCGGCTTCCTCAGCGGCACCCTGGACCAGTACCTGCGCGCCTACGACGTCAACACCGGCAAAGAGCTGTGGAAAGCTCGCCTGCCGGCTGGCGGCCAGGCTACGCCGATGACCTACACCGGCAAGGACGGCAAGCAGTACGTGCTGTTGGTCGTCGGTGGCCACGGCTCGCTGGGCACCAAGATGGGTGACTATGTGATTGCGTACAAACTGTCGGAATAAGTATCAGCGGCAGTAAACATCAAAGGCGACTCCCCCACAGGAGTCGCCTTTTTTGTTGCCACCACAAAACCACTCTGTAGGAGCGAGCTTGCTCGCGATGGTGTGTCAGGCAAATTGATGCCGACTGACACACCATCGCGAGCAGGCTCGCTCCTACAGGGGGCCGGTGTCATGCCGAAATCCAGCTAACCTGTCTCTGCGCTGAACACGCCTTCGAAACACCGCGTTGCAGAAAATGACCGTTGAAACCACCGCCAACCTGCCCCATCTAAGACCCATACCCATTGCGCAGGTGCCCCCATGAGCGACCAGCAAGAATTCCCCGAAGACCCGAGCGAATACGCAGACCCGGAAAACGCACCGCACCACACAGCCGGCAAAGGCCTGGCCCTGCCCGGCCAGAACCTGCCGGACAAGGTCTACATCATCCCGATCCACAACCGACCGTTTTTCCCGGCCCAGGTGTTGCCGGTCATCGTCAATGAAGAGCCATGGGCCGAGACGCTCGACCTGGTGGCCAAGTCCGGACACAACTCTCTGGCCCTGTTCTACATGGACACGCCCCAGGAAGACCCGCGCCACTTCGACACCTCGGCCCTGCCGCTGTACGGCACCCTGGTCAAGGTGCACCACGCCAGCCGCGAAAACGGCAAGCTGCAGTTCGTCGCCCAGGGCCTGACCCGTGTGCGCCTGAAGACCTGGCTCAAGCATCACCGCCCGCCGTACCTGGTGGAAGTCGAATACCCGCACCAGCCCACCGAGCCGACGGACGAGGTCAAGGCCTACGGCATGGCGCTGATCAATGCGATCAAGGAACTGCTGCCGCTCAACCCGCTGTACAGCGAAGAGCTGAAGAACTACCTCAACCGCTTCAGCCCCAACGACCCGTCGCCGCTGACCGATTTCGCCGCCGCGCTGACCTCGGCCACCGGTAGCGAACTGCAGGAAGTGCTCGACTGCGTGCCCATGCTCAAGCGCATGGAAAAAGTCCTGCCGATGCTGCGCAAGGAAGTCGAGGTCGCGCGCCTGCAAAAAGAGATTTCAGCCGAAGTTAACCGCAAGATCGGCGAACATCAGCGCGAGTTCTTCCTCAAGGAACAACTCAAGGTCATCCAGCAGGAGCTGGGCCTGACCAAGGACGACCGCAGCGCCGACCTCGAACAGTTCGAGCAACGACTGACCGGCAAGGTGCTGTCGTCGCAAGCGCAAAAGCGCATCGAAGAAGAGATGAACAAGCTGTCGGTGCTGGAAACCGGCTCGCCCGAGTACGCAGTCACCCGTAACTACCTCGACTGGGCAACCTCGGTGCCGTGGGGCGTCTACGGCGAGGACAAACTCGACCTCAAGCACGCGCGCAAGGTGCTGGACAAACATCATGCCGGCCTCGACGACATCAAGGACCGCATCCTCGAATTCCTCGCGGTCGGGGCGTACAAAGGCGAGATCAGCGGCTCCATCGTACTGCTGGTCGGTCCGCCGGGCGTGGGCAAGACCAGCGTCGGCAAATCCATCGCCGAATCCCTGGGCCGGCCGTTCTATCGTTTCAGCCTCGGCGGCATGCGCGACGAAGCCGAGATCAAGGGCCACCGCCGCACCTACATCGGCGCGCAGCCGGGCAAACTGGTCCAGGCGTTGAAAGACGTCGAAGTGATGAACCCGGTGATCATGCTCGACGAGATCGACAAGATGGGCCAGAGCTACCAGGGCGACCCGGCCTCGGCGCTGCTGGAAACCCTCGATCCGGAACAGAACGTCGAATTCCTCGACCACTATCTGGACCTGCGTCTGGACCTGTCGAAAGTGTTGTTCGTGTGCACCGCCAACACCCTCGATTCGATCCCCGGCCCGCTGCTGGACCGGATGGAAGTGATCCGCCTGTCGGGTTACATCACCCAGGAAAAAGTCGCCATCGCCAAACGTCACCTGTGGCCCAAGCAGCTTGAGAAAGCCGGCGTGTCCAAGAGCAGCCTGAGCATCAGCGACAGCGCGCTCAAGGCGTTGGTCGACGGTTATGCCCGTGAAGCCGGCGTGCGCCAGCTGGAAAAAAACCTCGGCAAACTGGTGCGCAAGGCGGTGATGAAACTGCTCGACGAGCCGCAGGCTGTGATCAAGCTCGGGCCGAAAGACCTGGAGGCCTCCCTCGGCAAGCCGGTGTTCCGCAACGAGCAGGTGCTGGCGGGTGTCGGCGTGATCACCGGGTTGGCCTGGACCAGCATGGGCGGCGCCACCCTGCCGATCGAAGCCACGCGCATCCACACCCTCAACCGTGGGTTCAAGCTCACCGGGCAGCTGGGTGACGTGATGAAAGAGTCGGCGGAGATCGCCTACAGCTACGTCAGCTCGCACCTGAAGTCGTATGGCGGCGATCCGAAGTTCTTCGACGAAGCCTTCGTCCACCTGCACGTGCCGGAAGGCGCCACGCCGAAAGACGGCCCGAGCGCCGGCGTGACCATGGCCAGCGCCCTGCTGTCGCTGGCGCGCAACCAGCCGCCGAAAAAAGGCGTGGCCATGACCGGCGAACTGACGTTGACCGGGCATGTATTGCCGATTGGCGGGGTGCGGGAAAAAGTGATTGCGGCGCGGCGGCAGAAGATCTTCGAACTGATTCTGCCAGAGGCCAACCGCGGGAACTTCGAGGAGCTACCGGAATACCTGACGGAAGGCATTACCGTGCACTTTGCCAAGCGCTTTGCGGATGTGGCGAAGGTGCTGTTCTGATATATCACTAGCGCCTGCTCCATCGTCTTCGCGAGCAAGCCCGCTCCCACATTTGATCGCGTAATCAGCAAGCCACTCGGTCTGATGTGGGAGCGGGCTTGCTCGCGAAGGCGTCGGTACTCACAACACCAATTCCCGCAGCTGTCACACTTTGTCTCATCTCGGTTATGCTCGCCGTTCGTCGTGAACGCCGGAGCCACTGACCTCATGTCCCCCATTCGCCTGCTTGTCCCCCTCGCCCTCGCCTTGCTGGCCGCGTGTGCCACGCAACCGAAACAGAACGTGACCGTGGAAAAACAAAGCGAATGTCCGGTGAAACTCACCAACGGGCAAAACCTGATCCTGACCCTGCCGAGCAATCCGACCACGGGTTATCGCTGGGCGATCCAGGATTCGGCTGGTGGTGTCTTGCACGCCCTGGGGCCAGAGGTTTATCGAAACCCGGAAGATGCCGGCATCGTCGGCGCGGCCGGGGTATCGACCTGGCGCTTCCAGGCGTTTGCGACCGGCACCGGGCGTTTGCGCCTGACCTCGCAACAGCCGTGGGCGCCGGAAGTGCTGCCGGTCGAATCCTTCGACTGCGCGATCTCGGTTAACTGACCGTGGGTTGGCTGATTCTGGCGCTAATGGGCGCGGTAACCTTTCTTTACGGCCTGAGCGTGCATGCGTCTCTCCTGTGCCTGCTGGTCAAGCCACTGCCGGTGCTGGCGCTGCTCGGGTGGCTGCACGACGCACCGCCCGGCGAATATCGACGCTGGATCAGCCTGGGCTTGATCTTCTCCTTGCTCGGCGACGTGCTGCTGGCGTGGCCGGGGGACTTGTTCGTGTTTGGCTTGGGCGCGTTTCTGGTTGCGCATCTGGCCTATCTGAAAGCCTACCTGAGCGATTGCCGGCGTCCGGCGTTGCTGCCGCTGTTCATTGCCCTCAGTGTCGGCGCCATTCTGCTGGGAATTCTGATTTCCCATGGGCTGGGGCCATTGTTGATCCCGGTTATCGTCTACGGCCTGGCGATCAGCGCCATGCTCTGGCGCGCCCTCGCGCGGCTCGGTACCGATGTTTCCAAGCGTTCAGCGCTGCTGGCGGCGGGCGGGGCCGTGGCGTTTGTGTTTTCCGACAGTGTGATTGGCATCAGCCGTTTCGTAGTGCCATTCGACGCGGCGCCTTACGTGATCATCCTCAGTTATTGGCTGGGGCAATGGGGGATCACCGCTTCGGCGTTTGGCACAAAACCGCGCTGAATTCTTCGCGAGCAAGCCCGCTCCCACATTGGAATGCGGTCAAATGTGGGAGCGGGCTTGCTCGCGAAAGCAATCTCACGGCCAACGAAGAATCCGGACCTGCCCGCCGGTTTATCAGACAACCCGCGCATCAGCGCGCCAACTTGGCTAAAATGCCGGCCTTTTCCACCTACACCGCTGGAACCGCCGTGAGCAAAGAACCCGATCGCCTTTTCGCCCAGCCTCTGGCCCAGGTGCCTGACTTCGCCTTTAACGAGGACGTGGTGCGGGTGTTCCCGGACATGATCAAGCGCTCGGTGCCGGGCTATCCGACCATCGTTGAAAACCTCGGTGTGCTCGCCGCGCAGTTCGCCCAGCCGGGCAGCGTGCTGTACGACCTGGGTTCGTCGCTGGGTGCCGTGACCCAGGCCCTGCGCCGGCACGTGCGCACCGACGGTTGCCGGGTGATCGCTGTGGATAACTCGGCAGCGATGGTCGAACGCTGCCGCGAGTACCTCAACGGACAGGATTCGATGTTCCAGGAGCTGCTGCCGGTCGAGGTGATCGAAGGCGATATCCTTGCCCTCGACTTTCAGCCAGCCTCGGTGGTGGCGTTGAACTTCACCCTGCAATTCATCGCCCCGGACCAGCGCACCGCGTTGCTGACGCGTATCCGCCAATCGCTGCTGCCCGGTGGCGCGCTGATCCTCTCGGAGAAGCTGCGCTTCAACGATGCCGAAGAACACGCGTTGCTCACTGACCTGCACGTGGCGTTCAAACGCGCCAACGGCTACAGCGAGCTGGAAATCGCCCAGAAGCGCAGCGCCATCGAAAACGTCATGAAGCCCGACAGCCTCGAAGAACACCGCGAACGCCTGCTGGCCGCCGGGTTCTCGAAAGTCGTGCCGTGGTTCCAGTGTCTTAACTTTGCCTCGTTGATTGCCTTGCCATGATTGATCTGTCCCCCCTCGCCCGCCGTCTGGCCGGAACACCGCTGGCCGACTGGGCCAACACCCTGCAAGCGCAACTCGACAAGAAAATGGAAAAAGGTCATGGCGACCTGGAGCGCTGGCAAAGCGCGCTGGACGCCCTGCCACAGATCCAGCCAACTGAAGTCGATTTGCTCAACGGCTTGAAGCTGGACACCGATTGCGATGACGCAACCCGCGCGCAAATGCGCACCGCGTTGATGGGCCTGTCGCCATGGCGCAAGGGGCCGTTCGACCTGTTCGGCGTGCACGTCGACACCGAATGGCGCTCGGACTGGAAATGGTCGCGGGTCGCCCCGCACCTGAATCTGAAAGGCAAGCGCATCCTCGATGTCGGCTGCGGCAACGGCTACTACATGTGGCGCATGCTTGGCGCCGGCGCGGACAGCGTGATCGGCGTCGACCCGAACTGGCTGTTCTTCTGCCAGTTCCAGGCGGTGCAACGTTACCTGTCCAAGCCCAATGCCTGGCACCTGCCCTTCCCGTTCGAAGACCTGCCGCCGAACCTCGAAGGTTTCGACACGGTGTTTTCCATGGGCGTGTTCTACCACCGCCGCTCGCCCATCGAGCATTTGCTGGCGCTGAAGGATTGCCTGGTCAAGGGTGGTGAACTGGTGCTGGAAACCCTGGTGGTCGAAGGCGATAAACACCAGGTACTGGTGCCGGAAGACCGTTACGCGCAGATGCGCAACGTGTGGTTCCTGCCATCGGTGCCGGCGCTGGAGTTGTGGCTGCGTCGTGCCGGGTTCACCGATGTGAAGTGCGTGGATGTGAGCACCACCACGATCGAGGAACAGCGCGGGACGGAGTGGATGAAGTATCAGTCGCTCAGTGACTTCCTTGATCCGGAAGATCACAGCAAGACCATCGAAGGTTTACCGGCACCGATGCGGGCTGTCATCGTCGCCAGAAAGTAACGCAAGAATCTGTAGGAGCGAGCTTGCTCGCGAAGGTGTGTCAGTCGACACCACTTAGCCTGACACTCCATCGCGAGCAAGCTCGCTCCTACAGAGGTTCGGTGTTCAGTCTGAGGGCTTGGCGCGCCGGGCCTTGAAGAACTCGCTCAGCACCGCCCCGCACTCCTCCGCCAACACCCCGCCTTCATACAGCACCCGGTGATTCAAGAAGCCCTGGGTAAAGAACTGCCCCTGGCTTTGCACAATCCCGGCCTTGGGCTCCAGCGCGCCGTACACCACCCGCGCAATCCGCGAATGCACGATCAGGCCCGCACACATGCTGCACGGCTCCAGGGTCACATACAGCGTGCTGCCTGGCAGGCGATAGTTGCTCACGGCCTGGGCGGCAGCGCGAATGGCGACCATCTCGGCGTGGGCGCTCGGGTCGCTGCCACTGATCGGGCAATTGAAGCCGCGACCGATGATTTCACCGTCCTGCACCAGCACCGCGCCCACCGGCACTTCACCGAGGGCGGCACCTTGCGCGGCCAGCACCAGGGCTTCACGCATGAAGTCCCGATCACGGCTGCGGTCGATAATGGCGGCGGGTCGAATCTGACGCATCACGCCACCTCGATCGCGGCCATCAGGCCGGTTTCCATGTGGTCGATCACATGGCAATGGAACATCCACACGCCAGGGTTATCCGCCACCAGCGCCACCTGGGCGCGCTCGTTCTTGCCCAGCAGGTAGGTGTCGGTGAAGTACGGAATGATTTTGTGCCGGTTCGAGGCGATGACCTTGAAGCTCATGCCGTGCAAGTGAATCGGGTGCTGATACTGAGTCATGTTTTTCAATTCGAAGATGTAGCTCTTGCCCTTCTCAAGCTTGGCAATCGGGCGGTCGGCGCAAGTCTTGTCGGTGATGTCCCAAGCCTTGCCGTTGATCTGCCACAGGCTTGGCGGCTTGCCGTTGTCGATATTGACCGACACCGAGCCCACCCATTCGAAATTGAAGTTGAGTTTCTCGGCATTGGCCAGGTCCGGCTCGGCGATCGGGTTGGCCGGCAGTGCCGGCGGCCACTCGGTCGGCGCGTCGCCATTGGCCACCGAACGCAAGGTGCCGAGGCGCACCGGACCGTTGCGCAGGGACAACTCTTCACCGGCCGCTGGCGCCTTGATCGCCAGGCAGATGCGCATGCCGGGGCCGAGCCAGTACTCCTTGCCCAGCGGGCGTGGCTCGATGGGGTTGCCGTCCAGTGCATAGATCTGCGCTTCGACGCCGGGGATGTTCAGGCGATAAGTCAAAGTATTATCGAGGTTGAGCAGGCGTACACGGGTGATCTGCCCGGCTGGCAAATCAATCACCGGCTGCGAGACCCCGTTGATGGTCGACAGACGCCCCGCCGTACCGCCACGGGCCGCTTCACGGGGAATGCTGAACTCGACGAAATTGCCCACCTCGTCGACATGCCAGCTCTTGAGGCTCAAGGTTTTCTCGTACTTGAATCCGGTCGGCTCGCGCTCTTCGATGATCAACGGCCCGACCAGCCCACGGCCAAGCTCTTCGCTGCTGTTCACGTGCGGGTGATACCAGTAACTGCCAGCGTCAGGCACGCGGAACTTGTAGTCGAAATATTCACCCGGCAGTACCGGCAATTGCGACACATAAGGCACACCGTCCATTTCCAGCGGCAGGCGGATGCCGTGCCAGTGGATGGTGGTGGCGACCGGCAGATGATTGATGAAACGCACCCTCAGCCATTCGCCCTGGCGCACGCGCAACTCGGTGCCTGGTGCCGACGGGCCGAAGGCCCAAGCCTCGGTCTTGTGCCCCGGCACCAGTTCGACGTCCAGCGGTGCGGCGATCAGTTCATAGTCGTGACCGGCATCTGCGTCGGCCATCTTGCCCAGCCAGTAGCGCGACGCGCCACCGGCTCCCACGCCAACGACAACAAGACCGGCCAGACCACCGAGTATTTGGCGACGGGTAAACGACATGAACTCAACTACCTCACGAATCAGCAACAGGCCCACGGCCCGCAAAAGGCGAATACGATACACCTGCGATTGCGAAACAGTAAGGGCTGCGCGGCGGATGGACGCAGGGCGGCATCGGACATACAGGCTAAATCGGGACGCGGTACAGCCCTGTCCGTACCCGAAATCGAATCGCAAATGGGCGTAACCATGTAGTGCACATTGCTAGAGCGTACGGGGCATCTTCGACATCCATTTTCTCAAGGAACGAGAGCCGATGAACTCAATTGAGTCCCGCTGATCCACCGCTTCCGCGCCACCGATCAGGACAACGCCGACCTGCATACGAGCGAGTTTGTGAAAAACGATTTGCGCTTTCAGGTCGAGATGCCCTGGATGGCGCTGGATCCTTCTCACCCAATGGTTTTCTTCATCTCAGGTCGATCACGATGATCTCGCAAAGATCGCCGGCTTTCAGATCCTGCGTGTTGTGAAGCTCCGATTGGGCCTTCAGTTCGTCCACCAGTGGTATGCGCGGCACTTCAGTCGGTGCACCTTTCTTGCCACCATGCTTGCCCGCCATCGTTGACATCACGGTCTTGAGGCGATCGGGTGTCTGTTCCTCGTTGCGTTTGTTGAAGCGGCTCCACATCGCCCTGGGCGTTGCGTTCAGGCTGCCGTGATGTCCGACCTTGTAGAAATCGACGTCGTCGAGCAGTTCCGCCATCTCCGATTGGAGCGCGTAGTTCCAGTTCTCCAGTTGCGCATCACCGGGAAACAACAGCTTCCTGGTTCCCGCTTCGAACAAAAGGATCAGGCTCGTATTGTTCATGGCGTCATCCAGCGCCGTGACGATCCCGAGCAATTGATCAGCTTCCGCGTTGTCGACCCGTTCCGCGACCCAGCGCATCTCGCTTGGCAGGCTCGTCTTGCGAAACATTTCTTCTTTCGATAGCTGTGGGAACAGCTTGCTGTTCGACTGCGTAGCCAGCTCGCCATCCACACCGAGAGCCACCAGGGGATTCGCACGCAACCAGTAATCGCTCGAGGCTTTCGCATACTTTTTGATCGACTTCGACTGCTGCAATGTCGGGGGGCCCAACACGTGCACCTTGATGCTCGGCAGGACTTCATCGAGAGCGACATCACAGCCGTGAAACAGATAGACGTTGCGTGTCTCATCACCGGCCATGGTCATCAGGTTCTTTACCGCGGAGAGGTTCTTGATGTTGTCCTCGCCGAGAAAGCGCAGGCGGTCGGCGAACGGCCACTGGGCGTTGAAGCCCTTCTCGCCGTCAAGACGCCGCACCACCGATTCGGCGATGGCATGCATGCTTTCGAGCGAGGCAACACGCGTGTCAAACGCCTTCTTCGCCGCTGCCGCATCAGTCGGGCCCGCCCAGTTCTCAGGTGCTTCGGGCGCCTCGGTCCATGGCTGCAGCACGCGATCAGGCTTCAGTGCCCGGATCACATCACCAGGACCATCGCCATTGTCGGACGTCGCGAACCCGCTGATGTGATCGGCATGCCGGTGGGTGGCGACCACGATATCGAGCTTGCCGCCACATTGCTGCGCGATGTCGTCGGCCACGTGCTTCATGTCCGCCTTCGGATCGTTTTTCGGCATGCCGGTGCTGCCGAAATCGATCAGGATGTGCCTGGCGCTGTCGTCGCTGTAGTCGAAGCGCAGAAGAAAGCAGTCGCCGAATCCGACCTGGTAGGCACGAATTGTCGCCTTGACGGGGTGCGGTGCTGCGGCGTGAGCGGTAGTGACCATGGAGTCAATCCTCCATGCGCGCCAGATGCATGTTCGAGAAGCGCATGCGCGCCTCTTCCCGTGGCATGCCCAGTTGCCCTGTATCGCGCAGGTACTCGAGGCGCCGCACTTGCCGAGCGCCATCGAGCAGGCCATTGCAGATGTGGTACTTGACGCGACCGTACTGGTCGAAGACGACGACACCACCGCCGAAGAGATCGGCCCGCGTGCGGGTCGTGAAGCCCTCGGGCAAGGGTTTGATGCCGCACTCCGACATCAGCTCGGATCCGAAGAAATGCCCGATCTGGACGTACTGACAAATCGTTTCCCTGAACGGAATGCCGTCGGGATCGACACGCACGGCCGCGTCGATCGACTGCACTTCCGTATAGCCCCGATCGGTGATGCGGAGTGCCTCGCGGTTTTCCCAAAGGAAGCGAAAGCATTCATCAGGGTCACGCGTCAGCGCTTCGGCATTGCTGCGCGAATACTGCAGCTCATCCGGCGTCGAAAAACGCGACCAGCATCCGTCGGTGTCAGTTTGTCCGCAGGGCGGGGCGATGCCATAAGCCTTGAAGGAATTCCTGATCTGCGAGCGATAACCGAACCGGCTGTCATCCGGCACCAGCTCGCGATCCGCCGTGAGCAGCCCGGCCAGGAACTGGCCAAAATCGAGATCGGTCGGTGGACAGTAGTCGATCGCACGGATCGACATCTGCAACAACTGCGCAGCGGCCTTGGCTCCTTCCTCGACGACAGACTTGAGGTTGTAGCCACCACCTTCGAATGTGCCGAGCTGGGCGATGCGTTCGGTCCATAGTTCGACGAAGGCGCGCATCATCGCTGCCACGAGGACTTCCCCTCGTCGGTGCGGCTCCAGCATTTCGGAGGCGTTGAGAATGTCCGGATCAGGCGCGATCTTGACTGATTGGCGCAGAGCCTCGCGCCCACCATCGGCAATGGCGCCGATCTCTGCAGCAATGCCGAGCAGGATCGACGATCGTATGACATCGCCCGTCACCTTCTCGGCAGGGATCAGCTGCATCGGCTCGCCGAGGCCCGGCAGTTTGTCATTGAAGCCCAGACCCGCTGCGACCACTTCGGGTAGCGAGAAGATCGAGAGGATCGCAACGATGTCGGCGAAGCCTTCATGGAAGGCGGCCTGGTCGGGACCAGAGGGCTCCGTGTAGCGCGTGCGCAGGCCGTCCAATACCGCATGCGTCGTCTCATGTGCAATGACGTCGTGGCTGAGCGCGGTGAAGACCGGCTGCATCTTGTCGTCGAAGAAGTAGCCAAACATCAGCGTCCTGTCGGGCTCTGAATAAAAGGCGTTGGCCAGCGCGAAGGCATGTGGCGCAATGTGCAGCTGATGACCGCCGAACGACCAGCGGACGCGGCGACCGAGCGCGCGCTCGAACAGACCCAGCGTGCGCATCGCGATCGCATAGCAGTTCTGGGCATGGAAATTGGGATTCGCGAGCAGGCGGGCCTGGTAGGCCTTGTCGTGCAGTGTTTCGCCGTCCTGCGGCGCGAAGGGATCGAGCAAGACATTGACGTCTTGGTAGCGTTGGCGATTGGCGTAGGCGCGCCGCTCGGTCGCGTTGTAGTCGACCACCTTGATCCTGTAGCCAGTGGGGCCCCAATCCAGCATCTCGGCGGGGACGTCGACCTGCGCGAACACTATGGGTCCGTTGTCGCCCAGGCGCAGACCGGGATCCTTGGCGATGACGGTAAGTTTACGCACGGATTGCAGAACAGTCATGGAAGCGTCCTCTTGCGAAAAAGCTACTCACAGACTTTATGCGTTGTACTGCGTGCGCATCATCTGGTTTGGGTAGAGTAGATGAACTCATTTCGGCTTGCGCCGAATTTGCCCATCAAGCCGCAGGCGCTGCCGTTCACCCCAAGGAATTCAACGGCTTAGAGTTTGGGAAGCCGCAATCGATATCGTACTCACGATCATCGACAGCCCTCCTCTAAGCCATTGATTCACATAGGCAGTTCAACCACCCTCATTCCCACTCAATGGTCGCCGGCGGCTTGCTCGACACGTCGTAGGTGACGCGGGAGATGCCTTCGATTTCATTGATGATGCGGCCGCTGACGGTTTCCAGCAGTTCGTAAGGCAGGTGTGCCCAACGCGCGGTCATGAAGTCGATGGTTTCCACGGCACGCAGGGCCACGACCCAGGCGTAACGACGGCCATCACCGACCACGCCAACCGATTTAACCGGCTGGAACACCACGAATGCCTGGCTGACCTTGTGATACCAGTCGGCCTTGCGCAGTTCTTCGATGAAGATGTGGTCGGCGCGACGCAGCAGGTCGGCGTATTCCTTCTTCACTTCACCGAGGATGCGCACGCCCAGGCCCGGGCCCGGGAACGGGTGACGGTAGACCATGTCGTACGGCAGGCCCAGTTCCAGGCCCAGACGACGGACTTCATCCTTGAACAGCTCGCGCAGTGGCTCGACCAGTTTCAGGTTCATCTCTTCCGGCAGGCCGCCCACGTTGTGGTGCGACTTGATCACGTGGGCCTTGCCGCTTTTCGCGCCAGCCGACTCGATCACGTCCGGGTAGATGGTGCCCTGTGCCAGGTACTTGATGTTGTCCAGCTTGCAGGATTCGGCATCGAATACGTCGATGAAGGTACGGCCGATGATCTTGCGCTTCTTCTCAGGGTCAGCTTCGCCGGCCAGGTTGTTGAGGAACTGGTCCTCGGCGTTGGCGCGGATCACCTTGACGCCCATGTTCTCGGCGAACATGGCCATCACTTGCTCGCCTTCGTGCAGGCGCAGCAGGCCGTTGTCGACGAAGACGCAGGTCAGCTGGTCGCCGATGGCCTTGTGCAGCAGCGCGGCAACTACCGAGGAGTCCACGCCGCCAGAGAGGCCGAGCAGCACGTTGTCGGTACCGACCTGGGCACGCACCTGGGCGATGGCGTCTTCAGCGATCTTCGACGGGGTCCACAGCGCTTCGCACTCGCAGATGTCGAGGATGAAGCGCGACAGGATGCGGCCGCCCTGCTTGGTGTGGGTCACTTCCGGGTGGAACTGCACGCCGTAGTAGCGACGCTCGTCGCTGAACATGCCAGCGATCGGGCAGCTCGGGGTGCTGGCCAGGATATGGAAGTCGGACGGCATGCGGGTGACCTTGTCACCGTGGCTCATCCACACGTCGAGGCCGAACAGGCCGTCGGCGTCGATGTGGTCTTCGATGCCGTCGAGCAGGCGGCTCTTGCCGACCACGTCGACACGGGCGTAACCAAACTCACGCAGCTCGGAACCTTCAACCTTGCCGCCCAGTTGCTCGGCCATGGTCTGCATGCCGTAGCAGATACCGAAGACCGGCACGCCCAGGTCAAAGACTGCCTGCGGGCAGCGAGGGCTGTTGGCTTCGTGCACGGACTCCGGGCCGCCAGCGAGAATGACGCCTTTTGGCGCGAACTCGCGGATCGCATCCTCGTCCATGTCGAACGGGTGCAGTTCGCAGTACACGCCGATTTCACGCACGCGGCGGGCGATCAGCTGGGTGTACTGGGAACCGAAGTCGAGGATCAGGATGCGGTGAGCGTGAATATCGAGGGCCATGATTCAGTCTCGTCTAAGTCATTCAGAAACAGTCGTGATTCAGAAACAACTCGGGGCTGAATAAAACAGCCCCGGTTGCTTAGCTTGTTGCTTGAAGGCTCAACCTACGCGGTAGTTTGGCGCTTCCTTGGTGATCTGCACGTCGTGAACGTGGGATTCGGCCATGCCTGCGCCGGTGATCCGCACGAACTCGGGCTTGGTGCGCATCTCTTCGATGTTGGCGCTACCGGTGTAGCCCATCGAGGAGCGCAGGCCGCCCATCAACTGGTGGATGATCGCGCTCAGGGTGCCCTTGTACGGAACACGCCCTTCGATGCCTTCCGGAACCAGCTTCTCGGCGCCTGCCGAGGAGTCCTGGAAGTAACGGTCGGAGGAACCCTGGGCCTGGGACATGGCGCCCAGCGAACCCATGCCGCGATAAGCCTTGTACGAACGGCCCTGGAACAGTTCGATCTCGCCCGGCGCTTCTTCGGTACCGGCGAACATCGAGCCCATCATCACGCAGGAAGCACCGGCCACGATGGCCTTGGACAGGTCACCGGAGAAACGGATGCCGCCGTCGGCGATCAACGGTACGCCAGTGCCTTCAAGGGCAGCGGCGACGTTGGCGATGGCACTGATTTGCGGCACGCCGACACCGGCGACGATACGGGTGGTGCAGATCGAGCCAGGGCCGATACCGACCTTGACCGCATCAGCGCCCGCTTCGGCCAGGGCCTTGGCGGCAGCGCCGGTGGCGATGTTGCCGCCGATCACCTGCACTTCAGGGAAATTCTCTTTAACCCAGCGAACGCGGTCGATCACGCCTTTGGAGTGACCGTGAGCGGTGTCGACCACCACCACGTCAACGCCGGCATTGACCAGGGCGGCAACGCGGTCACCGGTGTCTTTACCGGTACCAACGGCAGCACCGACGCGCAGACGACCTTGATCGTCCTTGCTGGCCAGCGGGTAAGCCTTGGCTTTTTCGATGTCTTTGACGGTCATCATGCCTTTGAGGGCAAACTTGTCGTCGACGATCAGGACTTTTTCCAGGCGGTGCTTGTGCAGCAACTCGCGGACTTCGTTCTTGTTGGCGCCTTCCTTGACCGTGACCAGACGCTCTTTAGGCGTCATCACTTCACGTACGGTGGCATCCAGGCGGGTTTCGAAGCGCACGTCACGGGAAGTGACGATGCCGACCAGGTCGCCATCGTGCAGCACCGGAACGCCGGAAATGTTGTGCATGCGGGTCAGTTCGAACAGGTCACGCACCGTGGCGTCAGCCTCGATGGTGATCGGGTCCTTGACCACACCGGCTTCGAACTTCTTGACCTTGCGGACTTCGGCAGCTTGCTGCTCGATGGTCATGTTCTTGTGGATGATGCCAATACCACCTTCCTGAGCCATGGCGATTGCCAGACGGGCCTCAGTGACGGTGTCCATGGCGGCGGAGACCAGTGGAATATTCAGCTCGATGCCACGGGTAAGGCGGGTCTTGAGACTGACTTCGTTAGGAAGCACCTCGGAATAACCGGGCACTAGGAGAATGTCGTCGAATGTCAGAGCTTCTTGGCTGATACGCAGCATCGCGGGGGCTCCCGAGCGGGAAAATGGAAGCGCGCCATTATAGTCAGACACCCCTTCGGGTTCAATGTAAAACTCTGTCTATTATTGGCATTACTGATATACGGGGATTCCATCCGCTGTATTGCTGCTTTTTTGTAGGAGCGAGCCTGCTCGCGATGAGCTTGAAGGCGACGTTTGTTTTCAGACAGCACGCGCCATCGTTCACGACCATCGCGAGCGAGCTCGCTCCTACAACGGTCATCAGAGTTCGACTTTCACCCAACTGACCGGCTGATCGAGCCAATCGGCGAATTCATCGAGAAAGCTCTGCTTGAACCCGGCTTCGGCCCAGTTGTTGAAGATGAAACCGAGGTTGGAAAAGCCGCATTCCTGCAGGAACAGGAAGCCGTTGATGTCGTCTTCATGCCCGCACTCAGGGCAAGTGAAGTTATCGGTACGCCCCGGCATCCAGTCTTCCAGGCTTTCGAACAGGGCTTCACCCACTTCCTTGCGGCACTCGGCGCAGCCCGCTTCGCCAAGAAAACCCTTGGCCGGCGTATAGATGCAGCGCTTGGTGACGATCTCCAGACCATTGACCGGCTCGCCGAATGGCAGCGCGTCCGGGTGCAGCACCACCTCACGGGCACCCTCGGCGATGGCGT
Organism: Pseudomonas sp. WT-JTC; assembly: GCF_056711565.1. Taxonomy (NCBI): domain Bacteria; kingdom Pseudomonadati; phylum Pseudomonadota; class Gammaproteobacteria; order Pseudomonadales; family Pseudomonadaceae; genus Pseudomonas; species Pseudomonas sp. WT-JTC. The sequence continues at coordinate 1,129,062 of NZ_CM160042.1, read as the reverse complement.
GGCCCATGCGATTGCCGGTGCGGCCGCACGTGGTCAGCTCTTCCTGGACGATGTTCTTGCGCACCAGCCAGCGCACGATCGCCCGAGCTCGGGGCTCGTGCACCGGCAGTGTGGAGATTTTCGGGACGATGATGCTTTGCGAATTCATGGGGTACAGGCCTGAAGCATTGATAAATGACCTGTAGGAGCGAGCTTGATCGCGATGGTCGTTAACGATAACGCGTACTTTCTGATTGAACGCGTCACCCTCTAGTCCATCGCGAGCAAGCTCGCTCCTACAAGGATCAGTAGGCGAGCCTTTAGAAGGTATAGGCCCGCCGCAGCTGTTTTTACAGCTCGACAACAACCGCCTGCGATGCACGGGTCGCCTTGGCGCGGGCGGCTTCGATCGACTCGTCGCGAGCCAGGGCAACGCCCATGCGGCGCTGGCCGTTGACTTCAGGCTTGCCGAACAGGCGCAGCGCGGTATCCGGCTCGCTCAAGGCTGCGCCCAGATTGGCGAATGCGGTCTGGGTCGACTGCCCTTCCACCAGGATCACCGCCGAGGCCGATGGCCCGAACTGACGGATCAACGGGATCGGCAGGCCGAGAATGGCCCGTGCATGCAGGGCGAACTGCGACAAGTCCTGGGAGATCAGGGTCACCAGGCCGGTGTCGTGCGGGCGCGGCGAAACTTCGCTGAACCACACCTGATCACCCTTGATGAACAATTCGACCCCGAACAGACCACGGCCACCCAGGGCTTCGGTCACGGCTTTGGCAACGCGTTCGGATTCAGCCAAGGCAATCGGGCTCATGGCTTGCGGCTGCCAGGATTCCTGATAGTCGCCCTTCTCCTGACGGTGGCCAACCGGCGCGCAGAAAGTGGTACCGCCGACGTGGCGCACGGTCAGCAGGGTGATTTCGTAGTCGAAATCGATGAAGCCCTCGACGATCACCCGACCTTTACCGGCACGGCCACCTTCCTGGGCGTAGTCCCAGGCTTTGCGCACGTCATCGACGCTGCGCAGCAGGCTCTGGCCCTTGCCCGAGGAACTCATGACCGGCTTGACCACACACGGGAAACCGAGGTCTTCGACGGCCTTGCTGTAGTCCTCGAAGGTGTCGGCGAAGTGGTACGGCGAGGTTGGCAGGTCCAGCTCTTCAGCCGCCAGGCGACGGATGCCTTCGCGGTTCATGGTCAATTGCGCGGCGCGGGCGGTCGGGATCACGTTGAAACCTTCGGCCTCCAGCTCCACCAGGGTCGCGGTGGCGATGGCTTCGATTTCCGGCACGATGAAGTGCGGTTTCTCGGCTTCGATCACGGCACGCAAGGCAGCGCCGTCGAGCATGTTGATCACGTGGCTGCGGTGCGCCACCTGCATGGCCGGCGCGTTGGCGTAGCGATCCACGGCAATCACTTCAACGCCCAGACGTTGCAGCTCGATCACCACTTCCTTGCCCAACTCGCCACAGCCACACATCAATACGCGGGTCGCGGTAGGCGACAATGGAGTTCCGATACGGGTCATCTGAAGGTCCTCAAGAAGCGGATCATCGAGGATACGGCGCACCAGGCGCGATCCATGGGGAGAAAGCGCGGCATTTTACATGAACTTCAGCCGACGACAGCCTGTTTGCGCAGGCGCCAGGCCATGATCAGCCACACGGCGGTGACCCCGGCGAACTTCGAGCCCAGGGCAGTGAGGATCACCCCCGGCGTCAGGGCGTCGATCATGCCGAAAAAGATAAAGGTATCGAGGGGAATGCTCAGGGCCGAACTTATCCACAGCCGATCATGCAGCGGGCGCCTGGTGATGCTGAACACCAGCCAGTCGATGCACTCGGAAACCGCGAACGCCGTGGCGCTGGCCAGGGCGATGGACGGATCGGAGGTGACATAGGACAACACCAGCGCCACCAGCATCGCCACGAGGGCGCCATGGCCGAATCGGGCTTGCACCATGTCGCGCAACACGAACACCAGCCCGCCCCAGGCCGACCAGATGATGTCCAGGTGCGGGGCGGTGGAAAAGGCGTAGTTGATCAGCACGACGCTGCCGATGTAGGCGATGAGGAAGAACATGGGCGGGGAAGTACCTGTGAATTTGCCGCACAGGATACTGTAGGAGCGAGCTTGCTCGCGATGGTCGTGAACGATAACGCGGCGAATCTGACACCCCGCGGTGTTCCTCAGTCCATCGCGAGCGAGCTCGCTCCTACAACCGCGGTTTTGCCCCGATCATCCAGACCAACCCACTGGCCTTCGCCCGCTCATGACACAACCCCAGCACCTGGCGCCGCTCTTCGTTGGTCATGCGGCTCCAGCGGGTGATCTCCTCCACCGTGCGTTGGCAACCGGTGCAGACATCATCGTCATCCAGCGCGCAAATGTTCACGCAGGGCGATGGCACCGGGCGTTCGGGTGTGCTCATTCTTCCTGCTCGGCCAGATCGCGGGCATAACGCTGCGAGTTGTGCACGTAGTGAGCAGCGCTGGCCTCCAGCATCCGGATTTGCGGCTCGGTCAGTTCGCGCACCACTTTGCCGGGTGAGCCCATGACCAGCGATCCATCCGGAATTTCCTTGCCCTCGCCGATCAGCGAGTTGGCGCCGATGATGCAGTTCTTGCCGATCCTTGCACCGTTGAGGATCACCGCGTTGATGCCGATCAGACTGTTGTCGCCGACAGTGCAGCCGTGGAGCATGGCGTTGTGGCCGATGGTCACGCCGGTGCCGATGGTCAGCGGATAGCCCATGTCGGTGTGCATCACGGTGCCGTCCTGGACGTTGCTGTTCCTGCCGATCAGGATCAACTCGTTATCGCCACGCAGCACGGCGTTGAACCAGACGTTGGCGCCCTCTTCCAGCTTGACCTTGCCCACCAGCACGGCATTGGGGGCGACCCAGCTCTGTGGATGGGTTTCGACGCGGGCGTCGCCCAGACGATATTTCATTGTTGTTTTCCTCAAGGCTCAGGCAGGCTTTTTTTCAGCAAAATCAGGATTCAGGCCATGCGAATGATGGCTTCAGATATTGATAAAGCTTTTGGGAGGCTGATGCAGGCTGATTTTGGCGTCATACAGCAGGTTGATCAACTCGACGATCATGATCGCCGTCAGCCCCCAGATCTTGTATTCGCCATAGCGATAGCTCGGCACGTACCAGCTGCGGCCCTGATAGTCGATGCGATGGGTATGTTCGCGGGGGTCTTTGCGGAAGAATTCCAGCGGTACGCTGAACACCGCGGCGATCTCGGCATCGTTGGCCCGGTATTCGACAAAATCCGGGATGACCCCGACATAGGGCGTGACCATGATGCCATGCAGGCTGATCAGCGGGCTGAGCGGGCCGATCACCTCGACCAGCCCCGGCGGCAGGCCGATCTCTTCTTCGGCTTCACGCAGGGCGGTGAAAATCAGGTCGGGGTCTTCGGGGTCGCGGCGACCACCGGGGAAGGCGACTTCGCCGCCATGGGTCGACAGGCCGCTGGCACGCAGGGTCAACACCAGCTCAGGCTCGTCACTGCGTGTGATGGGCACCAGCACCGCGGCCTCGGGAAAACGACGGTCGGTCTCCAATGTGCGCGGAGTGTGGTTACTAACCCGATGCAGTAGCTCGTCCAGCATGAGTGTTCTCGATCTGTGCCTTACCCGGCATCATGCACCAATCGCTGCGGTCGCCCAACCCCCGCAACAGACCCATGTCGCGAAACGACAACTTGCCGACAGACACTGCCGCACGCCAAGATAGGCGCAGCATTCAGGAACCCCAGCATGAAATTTTGCAGCCAGTGCGGTAACCCGGTGACCCAGCGCATTCCCGAAGGCGATTCGCGCCTGCGTTTTGTCTGCGACAGCTGTCAGGCCATCCACTACCAGAACCCCAACATCGTCGCCGGCTGCGTGGCGACCTGGGGCACCAAGGTGCTGCTGTGCCGGCGGGCCATCGAGCCGCGACGCGGTTACTGGACCCTGCCCGCCGGCTTCATGGAGAACGGTGAGACCATCGAACAGGCCGCCATTCGCGAAACCGCCGAGGAAGCCTGCGCCCGGGTGCGCAACCTGAGCATCTATACGCTGATCGACGTGCCACATATCAGCCAGGTGCATGTGTTCTTCCGTGCCGAGCTGGCGGACCTGGATTTTTCCGCCGGCCCCGAGAGCCTGGAAGTGCAACTATTCGACGAAGCGGACATTCCTTGGGATGAGCTGGCTTTCCGCACGGTAGGTCGTACCTTAGAATGCTTCTTCGCTGACCGGCGGACCGAGGTCTATCCCGTACGGTCTGAATCGATCCCGCCGCTTGCTCAGCCTGCCATTATTTGATGCCATATTGGTATCATTCGTAGCCGCTGAAAAATCGCAGCCTGCGGCAGCTCCTACAAAAACATCTATAAATGAATAGTCGCGACACCTCCTGGGGAATCGTTTCAATGCGCTGGTTGCTTGCCCTGTTCTGTTTGTCGTTCGTCGCGGTGTCCCAGGCTTCTGCCGTGGAAACCCTGGACGGCAAGGTCATCGAGAAAATCCTGATTCTCAAGTCTTCCCATCAATTGCAATTGATCAATGACGGCAAGCCGCTCAAGACCTATCGCATTTCCCTGGGCAAACGGCCCAAGGGGCCAAAGCTGATGGAGGGCGACAAACGCACCCCGGAAGGCTTCTACTGGGTTGACTGGCGCAAGGTCAGCGACCGCTTCAACCTGGCGATGCACATTTCCTACCCGAACATCAGCGACTCTGCCCGCGCCCGTCGTGAAGGCGTCGAGCCCGGCGGCATGATCATGATCCACGGCACCCCGGACACCGAGGACACCCCGGAAGACCTGTTCCACACCCTGGACTGGACCGACGGCTGCATCGCCATGCGCAACATGGACATGCGCGAAGTCTGGAACCTGGTGCCGGACGGCACGATGATCGAGATCCGCCCGTAACTCCCCCGACCATTGGTCGCCCTCGAAAAATAAATTCAAAAAATCGCAGCCTGCGGCAGCGCCTACAGTAGTGATACCACTCTGACCTGTCGACGCTGCCGAAGGCTGCGATCTTTGCTGCTGCATCCCCCTGCGCTAATACCACTTAGAACCACCCTCTGAAAAACCGGCCAAAACGGCAGGACTTCCCGAGCCAAAGGCCCGGTGGCGGCGTTGACATGGTATGCAAGTGGTATTAGTTTCGCCTCACTACCGGGCGACAACCATCCTGCAACCGCATCGGACAATGCCTACATGAATGACCTCCGCGCCCTGCGCCCCGACGACACCCAACCCACGCCGTTGTACCTGCAACTGGCACGCAATCTGGAAGCGGCGATCCATGCCGGCCAGTGGAAGGCCGAACAGGCCATGCCGTCGGAGCGCAATCTGAGCGAGACGCTGGGCATCTCCCGGGTCACCGCCCGCAAGGCGCTGGAAGTGTTGTTCGAACAAGGCCTGATCCGCCGTAACCAGGGCTCCGGTACCTTCATCACGCCACGCCTCGAACAACCGTTGTCGCGCCTTTCCGGTTTCAGTGAAATGCTCCGCCTCAAGGGTTTTGTACCCGGCTCGCAATGGCTGGAGCGGGAAATTACCCTGCCGACCCACGAAGAGCTGATCCGCCTCGGCCTGTCGCCCAATGACAAGGTCGCGCGGCTCAAACGCCTGCGCAAGGCCGACGACACCGTGATGGCCATCGAGATGAGCACCCTGCCCGCCTCGATCATTGCCAACCCGCAATCGGTCGGCGACTCCCTCTACGAATTCCTCGACGGCATTGGCAAACCGGTTGTCCGCGCCCTGCAGCATATCCAGGCGATCAACGCCTCGGACGAGTTCGCAGCTTTGGTCGGCATCGCCCCCGGCACTGCGATGCTGCTGATGACCCGGGTCGGCTACCTGGAAGACAACACGCCAATCGAAGTCACCGACACCTATTGCCGCAACGACTACTACGACTTTGTGGCAGAGCTTCGCAGGTAAGTAGCCGCGCAGTTAAAACCGAGACCGATCATGTCCGAAGACAACATCCTCACCGCTCACGGCTGGGTTCGCGGCCGACTGGTCCACGCACACGGCAAAGTCGTGTCGATCGAAGGCCAGCCCTGCGATCCGGCAGACAACGACCTGCCATACCTGCTCCCGGGTTTCATCGACCTGCACGTTCACGGCGGCGGCGGCAAAGACATCATGGAAGGCGCGCCGGCCTTCGAAACGATCACCCGAACCCACCTGCGCTTCGGCACTACGTCGCTGCTGGCCACCACCATGACCGCGCCGAGCGACGAGATATCCAGCGTGCTCAAGGCCGTCGGCGAATTCTGCGAGCAGCGGCCCCAAGGCTGCGCCCGGGTGCTCGGCGTGCACCTCGAAGGCCCGTACATCAACCCCGGCAAGCTCGGCGCACAACCCAACTTCGCCCACACGGCGCTGATGGCCGAAGTCGAAGCCTACCTGGCGCTCGCACCGATCCGGGTGATCACCATCGCGCCGGAAATCGCCGGTCACGATGCCTTGATCCGTGACCTCAGCAGCCGTGGCGTCCGCATGCAGATTGGCCACACCCTGGGCAGCTATGAGGAAGGCGTGGCTGCGCTGGAGGCCGGCGCCAGCAGTTTCACCCACCTCTACAACGCCATGAGCCCGCTGCATCACCGTGAGCCGGGGATCGTCGGCGCCGCTTTGGCCCACGCCCAATACGCCGAACTGATTCCGGACTTGCTGCACGTGCACCCCGGCGCCATCCGCGTGGCCCTGCGCTCGATTCCATGCCTGTACTGCGTCACCGACTCGACCGCGGCCGCCGGCATGCCCGATGGCGAATACAAACTCGGGAGCCACACCGTGACCAAATGCCTGGGCGGCGTGCGCCTGCCCGACGGCACCCTGGCCGGCAGCACGCTGACCATGGATCAGGCCCTGCGCAACCTGGTGAAGATCGGCCTGCCCATCGCCGAAGCCTCGCAGCGCCTGTCGCAATTCCCCGCCGACTACCTCGGCATCACCGAACGCGGGCGCCTGCAACCGGGGGCCTGGGCCGACTGCGTGCGGCTGGATCGCTCATTGAAACTGACCGCCGTCATGGTCGAAGGAGAAGACATTGACTTCAAAAATGCTTGAAGAGGCGCTGTCCTCGTTCGAGGCAGTGCAAGTCCAGTTGCAACAACTCGACCCACAGATGATCGAAATCGCCGGACGCCTGCGCCGCCAGCCGCCGCAAGTGGTCATGACTGTGGCCCGTGGCAGTTCCGACCATGCCGCCAGTTACTTCGCCTACCTGACCATGCAACTGCTGGGCATCCCGGTGGCCTCGCTGCCGATGTCGGTGGTGACCATGCAACAGGCACCATTGAAGGTCAGCGGCCAGGTGGCATTCGCCTTTTCGCAATCGGGACAGAGCCCGGATCTGGTCAACAGCCTGCGCCTGTTGCGCAAGCGCGGAGCCTTGAGCATTTCGCTGGTCAATGCCGAAGACTCGCCACTGGAGGCCGCCTGCGAATTCAGCCTGCCGCTGTGTGCCGGCACCGAAAGCAGCGTTGCCGCGACCAAGAGCTTCATCGCCACCCTCAGCGCCAGCGCTCGCCTGATCGGCCACTGGAAAGAAGACGCCGAACTGCTCGAGGCAGTTTCTGCCTTGCCCGATGGCCTGCGCGACGCCGCGCAACAGGACTGGAGCCCGGCCATCGACGCCTTGCGCGATTGTCAGCGGCTGATGGTAATCGGCCGTGGCGCCGGTTTCGCCATCGCCCAGGAAGCGGCGCTCAAGTTCAAGGAAACCTCGGCGATCCAGGCCGAAGCCTTCAGCAGCGCCGAAGTCCGTCACGGCCCGATGGCGCTCATCGACGAAAACTACCCGTTGCTGATCTTCGCCCCACGCGGTGCAGAACAGGCCGGCTTGCTCAGCCTGGCCGCCGACATGCGCCAGCGCGGCGCCCGTGTCCTGCTGGCCGCACCGGATGACGTGCTCGAGCGCGACCTGACCCTGACCCTCGCCGAGCACCCGGCCCTCGATCCGATCCTGGCGATCCAGAGTTTCTACGTGATGGCCGCCGGTTTGGCGGTTGCACGCGGCATGGACCCGGACCAACCGCGGCACCTGAGCAAAGTCACTCGTACGCACTAACCACCCTTGTAGGAGCGAGCTCGCTCGCGATGGACTAAAGAACGCCGCGGTTATCCAGCAAACGCGCGTTTTCGTTGACGACCATCGCGAGCAAGCTCGCTCCTACAGGGGGGCCGCGTCGATCCCAATAGTTTTCCTGATGAGACCGAGCCATGCACAACAACAATAAAGAGCTGACCCTCAGCGCCCCGCTCAGCGGCCCGGTGCTCACGCTCGCCAAAGTCCCGGATGCGGTGTTTGCCAGCGGCGCCATGGGCGACGGGATCGCCATCGACCCGTTGAACGATACCCTGCACGCGCCCTGCGCGGGCGTGGTGGTGCATGTCGCGCGCACCGGTCATGCAGTGACCCTGCGCGCGGACAACGGCGCCGAACTGCTGCTGCACCTGGGCCTCGACACCGTCGAACTGCAAGGCCAGGGCTTTTCGATGCTGGTGCAGGAAGGTGCACGGGTTGCCAATGGCCAGCCCCTGCTGCGCTACGACCTGGACAAGGTCGCGCAGCAATGCAAAAGCCTGGTCAGCCTGCTGATCCTCACCAACAGCCAGGACTTTCAGGCACGACCCATCACCCTCAAGTCAGTGAAAGTCGGCGAGCCGTTGCTGCACATCATTCGCCGCCAGGGCGTGGGTGCGCAGGCGGACGTGGAGCTTGCCGGCGAAGAAGTGGTCGGCCACATCCGCACCGCCCATCGTGGCGGTCTGCATGCCCGGCCAGCCGCGTTGATCCGTCAGACCGCCCTGGGTTTCAAAAGCAAATCCCGGCTGCATTTCGCCGGTAAATCGGCGACCTGCGATAGCCTGATCGGACTGATGGGTTTGGCCGTCGGCGAGCAGGACGAAGTGCAGGTCAGCTGCCAGGGTCCGGATGCCGAAGCCGCACTGCAAGCCTTGCTGACTGCGCTGTCCACGGCACTGGCCGAAGAGCATCACGCCACCGCCCCGGCACCGATGATCCAGCGCAACCGAGTGGCCGAAGCCGGTGTGCTGCACGGTGTCTGCGCCGCTCCGGGGCTGGTCGGCGGGCCGCTGTTGCGCTTGAACGCGATCAGCCTGCCTGCGGATGCCGGGCACAATGATCCGGTGCAGCAACGGCAAACCCTCGACACTGCGTTGACCCAGGTTCGCAGCGAAATCGCCGGCACCCTGGACCAGGCCAGAAAACACAGGAACACTGACGAAGAAGCCATCTTCGCCGCCCATCTCGCGCTGCTGGAAGACCCGGCATTGCTGGACGCGGCCCGCCGGGCCATCGACCTCGGCACCGCGGCGACCCACGCCTGGAGCCAGTCGATCGAGGTGCAGTGCGACGTGCTCCAGCAGTTGGGCAGCACGCTGCTGGCCGAACGCGCCAACGACCTGCGCGACCTCAAGCAACGGGTGCTGCGCGTCCTGCTCGGTGAAGCCTGGCATTACGATGTACCACCCGGTGCCATCGTCGCCGCCCACGAGTTGACCCCATCCGATCTGCTGCAACTGAGTCAGCAAGGTGTCGCCGGTTTGTGCATGGCCGAAGGCGGCGCGACGTCTCACGTGGCAATCCTTGCGCGGGGCAAAGGCTTGCCGTGCATGGTCGCACTGGGCTCGACGTTGCTCGATCAGCAACAGGGGCAACAGGTAGTGCTGGACGCCGACGGCGGTCGCCTCGAACTGACACCCAGCGCCGAGCGCCTGACGGACGTGCGCCAGAAGCAACAGCAACAGCAGCAACGCCGGGCCGAACAACAGCTCCAGGCGCATACACCTGCGCTGACCACCGACGGCCTGCGCATCGAAGTCGCCGCCAATGTGGCGTCCAGCACCGAAGCGGCAGATGCATTGGCCAATGGCGCCGACGGCGTCGGCTTGCTGCGCACCGAATTTCTCTTCGTCGACCGCCACACCGCCCCGGACGAACAGGAACAACACCACGCCTATCAGGCCGTGCTCGATGCCATGGGCGACAAGTCGGTGATCATCCGCACCATCGACGTCGGTGGCGACAAGCAACTCGATTACCTGCCACTGCCCGCCGAGGCCAATCCGGTGCTCGGCCTGCGCGGCATTCGCCTGGCCCAGGCCCGCCCGGAATTGCTCGACCAGCAACTGCGCGCCCTGCTGCACGTCACGCCGTTGTCCCGTTGCCGGATCCTGTTGCCGATGGTGACCGAGGTCGAAGAGCTGCTGCATATCCGCCAGCGCCTCGACGCCTTGTGCACCGAACTGGGCCTGAGTGAGCGCCCGGAGCTGGGGGTGATGATCGAAGTTCCGGCCGCCGCTCTGCTGGCTGAACAGTTGGCGGAGCACGCGGACTTCCTGTCCATCGGCACCAACGACCTGTCGCAATACACCCTGGCCATGGACCGCGACCACGCCGGTCTCGCCTCCCGGGTCGATGCCCTGCACCCGGCGCTGCTGCGCTTGATCGCCCAGACCTGTGCAGGTGCCGCACAGCACAAACGCTGGGTCGGGGTTTGTGGGGCGCTGGCCTCCGATCCGCTAGCTACACCAGTGCTGATCGGGCTGGGCGTGAGCGAACTGTCGGTGAGCCCGGTGCAGATCGGTGAAATCAAGGATCGTGTACGCCATCTCGATGCCAGCCAATGCCGGCGCATCAGCCTGGACCTGCTCAAGCTGAGCAGCGCCGGTGCGGTGCGTCACGCCTGCCACCAGCACTGGCCTTTGAGCTGAGCTCTTAACAGAAGAACAAGAACATCCAGGGAGTACCGCCATGTATCAATACTTTATCGAAGGACTGCAGCGCCTCGGCCGCGCGCTGATGCTGCCAATCGCGATCCTGCCGATTGCCGGCCTGCTGCTGCGCCTGGGCGACACGGACCTTTTGAACATCGCGATCATCCACGACGCCGGCCAGGTGATCTTTGCCAACCTGGCCATGATCTTCGCCATCGGCATCGCGGTCGGTTTCGCCAAGGACAACAACGGCACGGCCGGTTTGGCCGGGGCCATCGGTTATCTGGTGATGGTGTCCACGCTCAAGGTGTTGGATGCGAGCATCAACATGGGCATGCTCGCCGGGATCATCAGCGGCTTGATGGCCGGTGCGCTGTATAACCGTTTCAAGGACATCAAGCTGCCGGAGTACCTGGCGTTCTTCGGCGGCCGGCGCTTCGTGCCGATCGCGACCGGTTTCAGCGCGGTCGGCCTGGGCGTGGTGTTCGGTCTGATCTGGCCGCCGGTCCAGCACGGCATCAACAGCTTCGGCGCGCTGCTGCTGGAGAGCGGCAGCATCGGTGCATTCATTTTCGGTGTGCTCAACCGCCTGCTGATCGTCACCGGCCTGCACCACATCATCAACAACATGGCCTGGTTCGTGTTCGGCAATTTCACCGACCCGACCACAGGAGCCTTGGTGACCGGCGACATATCGCGCTACTTTGCCGGCGACCCGAAAGGCGGCCAGTTCATGACCGGCATGTTCCCGGTGATGCTCTTCGGCCTGCCCGCCGCCTGCCTGGCGATGTACCGCAACGCCCTGCCGGAACGGCGCAAAATCATGGGCGGGATATTCCTGTCGATGGCCCTGACCTCGTTCCTGACCGGCGTTACCGAGCCCATCGAATTCGCCTTCATGTTCCTCGCGCCGCTGCTGTTCTTGCTGCATGCGCTGCTGACCGGCCTGTCCATGGCTGTCACCAACCTGTTGAACATCCACCTGGGCTTTACCTTTTCCGGCGGCTTCATCGACATGATCCTCGGCTGGGGCAAATCCACCAATGGCTGGCGCGTGGTCCCGGTCGGCCTGGTCTATGCGCTGATCTATTACCTGGTGTTCGACTTCTGCATCCGTCGTTTCAATCTCAAGACGCCGGGACGCGAAGACGCTGCTGTCACTGAAAAAGCCGCAGTGGCGGACAGCGACCGTGCCGGGGCCTACATCAAGGCATTGGGCGGCACCGAAAACCTGATCACCGTCGGCGCCTGCACCACTCGGTTGCGCCTGGACATGGTGGATCGCAACAAGGCGTCGGACGCGGACTTGAAAGCACTGGGTGCCATGGCGGTGGTGCGTCCGGGCAAGGGCGGGAGCTTGCAAGTGGTGGTCGGGCCGATGGCCGACGCGATTGCCGATGAAATTCGCCTGGCGATGCCGGCATTGGGTCGCGCCATCGTGTCGACGCCGGCAGCAGAAACAGACGCGCCGCCACCTGCCGCCGTGGCGACACCCGAGGCGCAGCAATGGCTCAATGCGCTGGGTGGTGGCGACAATGTGCTGCAACTCGATTGCATCGCCATGACCCGCCTGCGCCTGCAACTGGCCGATGGCAAGGCGTTGTCGGAATGTGATTTGAAAGCACTGGGTTGCCAGGGTGTCAGTCAGCTGGACGGCGGCGTATGGCATCTGTTGATTGGCGACAAGGCACCGACCTTGAGTGATGCGCTGGAAGCGTTGGTCAATCGCAGTGAGGTCAGTGCCAAGGTTTGATGCTTTGGTGACTGAAAGTCCGCCATCGTCGGATCGCCGCCCGGAGCCGGACGGCGACCCGACGATGAGACTCTCCCGGCCACCGAAGGCTCCAGCCCCCGCCAAATCGTGGCATACATATATACCGCCACCGCCTCCCTTTCCCTCTCCATGCTGCCGGCTCTTTCTACCGACTGGAGACCGTGCCCATGAGCATACCCACCGCCCCACCGTCCTTTGAAGAAATCAAAGGCTATCTCAACCAAATCGGCCATCACCTGCTCAACGCCCAGACCCCACTGCTGCCCGACCATAAGCCCACAGCCGAACTACGCTACCTGGAACGCCTGGACGGCATCCTCAAGCGCTACCGGGAACAGTTCCTGAGCAAGGCCAGAACCCACTATCAGGCATTGGCCAACAGCGACCTGAAAACCCCGGAAGGCCAGACTCTGCTCACCACCCTCAAGAGCACCTTGAACACGCATCTGATGGACATGGACCTGCGCGAGCAGATCGATGGCAGGCCACTCAAATCCTACATGACCTTCGAGGCCGGGTTCACGGCCCTGGAGCATGAGGCCAGGCTCGGCGTTCAGGACCGCCTGCTGCACCCACAAGAAGGCAAGATGCTCGAAAGCGTGGCGCTGCCCCCAAGCTTGCGTCCAGGCCTGTACGCCTTGCAGTTCAGTTACCAGGCGCAACAGGTCGAGCTGGCCGGTGCCTTTGTCGCCACAGAAAAAAACAGCGTTGTGGTCAACGACCTGATGAGCGCGCAGGACGTCGGCCAGATCTTGCTGTTCACACCTGCGCGAGGGATCGAGTCGTTCAACACCCTGGCCGAACTCGACACCCACTTGCGGCAAAACATGGAGCACGCCAGCGGGCGCAGTGAATTCATCGACAGGTTGCCCACGCGCTACCACGCCTTGAGCCCTGCCGGAATCTGGCCCCTGGAACTATCACCCATCGACGACCAGCCGTTGTTCGAACACACCGTCGGTGCACTGATCGCCAAGCGCACCCAGGATGTCGACCGGACCCTGAGCCTGGTGGACAACCCGCAGCACGACCCCGCCCAATTGATCGCGGCTCTCGACCGCGCCATCCGCAGCGCCCTGCCCGACCTCAGCGCCCGCCTGGAACTGCGCGCCCAACGCCTGCTCGAACGATTGCTGCGTTACAGCGCACCCGATTGGTATCGCAGCGCCAGCGAGGCACGCCGGGCCGCGCTGGCTGAACATCTGGGCAGCTACAACCAGGCACGCCAGCACCTGCTCGACCTGTTGGGCCCCGCCGCGACCCCCCAGGCCCTGGCCCGTCATCAATGGCTGGAGCGGTTGAGCGATGAGCTGGAGATTCACGACCTGAACCCGGAGCACCTGCAGGTCAAAACCCAACGGCTTGTGGCCAGCGTCGGCCACTATGAACACAATCGCAACCTGATCGACCTGGCCTTGCGGGGCCTGCATACCGGCGACGAACTGCCCGGCTCCGACTTTCTGACGAAGACCACTCTCACGTACAACGGGGGCCCCTTGCCCGATGCGTACCAGGATCTGACCCTGGCGTGGATCGTGGAACAGTTGATGACCTTGCATCCCCGGATCGACTTTGCCCAGGTGCAACGGGAACTGCACGCCCGGCCCGAGTTCAGCGGCGCCATCGAGCAGATGCTCGACCAGCGGATCAACGCCCTGGCCTACACCGCTTTCCTGCAAGGCCATATCCGTGAAGAGGACTACCAGGCGATCCAGCGCTTGCGTCAGGGTAGCGATGCGCAACTGAGCGCGGACACCCTGGGCGCCAGCACTCTATCGCTGCACGGCGCACAACTTCAGGACCTCTGGGTGATGCGCCAGACCGATGCCAACGGGATGGTCAACCGCGTACTGCTCTGCACCCCCGAGGCACCACAAGAGCACCAGTTCCAGGCATTCGACAGCGAGCTTGCGTGCCAGCAGCACATCCTCGGCTGGACCCTGGACAATGGCCTCAAGGCCCCGCCCGGCACCATGACCGATTACTTGATCCGCCAGGCACCACTGCGCCTTCGCAACTCGATGAAGCACCTCTTGAGCGGTCTGAGCCTGAAGTTTCACGACCAGGAATACAACGAGGTCACGTTCAACGCTGGCAGCTATCGCCAATGCCTGAAATCAATGGCTGAACACATACTCGCCATACGTTTCGATAACTACGAATTCAACACGCCGAATTGGTATCGCTCAGCCACCCTTGATGTCAGGCGAAGACTCTCGACCCTCGCCGAGGATGCAGAAGGCAGTTTGCAGACCTACAACGACCATCCACAGTCCGAGGCCCGCTTCCAGAGCTTCGATGCCTACCTGCATGAAAAGGCCAGGGAGCGCTTGAACCAGCTATTGGGTCGCCCTCAGAACGATGTTGACCCGGACACCGTATGGGCCTATTCACCCTCCTCGCTGATCGGTAGCCAGACACCGGCGCCCATGACATATACCAGGCTCTACCGTGATGGCTACGCCGATGGCGTCGGTTTTCTCGACGAAAAATTCTCCCGCGCGGCAAGGTACAGGGGCCCGCAAGGCGTTGACCTGAGCACCCTGAACGCCAATCCCGAAGCCGTCGCGCGCTCGGTCACCGGCGTCTGGATTGGCCAGCGCTACGTCGACAAGGTCAAGGCCGAGTTGCTGGACCCGGACAGCCCGGCGTTTACTTTCAGACGCAATGCGGTACTGGCCATTACTCAACGACAGATGCTCAGTGCCGCGTTGGAGTGTCGCCTGCAAGGACACATCGCCGGAGTTGACCTGCAATGGCTTGAGCGCAGCATCGCCAGCATGGGCGACACGTCGCAGGAGACTCGCGGCAACTACGCCATCCATCGTCTGCTGGTCGACGGCGAATGGGTCATCGACACCTACCTGTTCAGCCACGCTGACAATCCGGTGCTGCTCTATACGCCCCATTCCCCCGACGGCATCGCCTTTCGCGAGGCCAGGCAGTTCAATTACCTGCTGAAAAAACTCCCCGGCCTCATCGGCTATCTCACCCTGCGTGTCGATGTTCGATCCCGGGGCCGGGTCCAGGCATTTCTGGAAGCGGCCAAACAAGGGCTGCCCGACGACCTGGATAAAACCACCCCCAGCCCCCCACGTTACGACTCGACACGGGCACTGCCTCCAGTGCCCGACCTGCGTTATTTGCTGTACAACATGAAGCTGCAACGCAAGATCGACGAAGTGACCGCCACCACCACTAGCCGCACTCAGATGATCACCAGTATTCTCTGGACGTGCGTGGAGTTCGTGGCCACCATCGCCACTGCGCCTTTCCCGGTTCTGAGCCTGAGCGTTGGCCTGCTTCTGGCCTTCAAGGACGGCATGCTCGCCCTGCACGCGTACAACCAGGGCGACACCTCGGCCGCCCTTGAGCACTTCGTCGGGTATCTGCTCAACAGTGCCGGAGCCATCTTCACCGACCTGCGTCCGGCCCTGCGCTCGCTCAAACCCATCGGCAAATCCGCGCGCCTGGCAGTTGCCAGCACCGAGCAGTGCCGGGCGATGAAGCTGATCAGCCAGCTGGAGACAGCCCCCCCAGCACCTGCCAACATGCAGCCGGTGTTGTTCAACAGCGAGGTACTCTGGGCGCCGAAGACCCCGGATGTGATCGGTCGCTACTTGCTGTATCGCCTCGATCCGGCCAGCGCAAAGCTGGTCTCGACCACACGCCTGGCCGCACCGAACACCGAGGGCATCTGGACCCGCACCGGGGTTTCCGGTGGCGCGCCGAAATACGAAACAGTGCCTGAAACCCCCGGACCGTCAAAAGACTATGGGATGCCACGGAAGTACTGGAGCAACCTTGAGTCGGTCATGGACCCGCAGATGCGAGCGCTCATGATCAGCCAGGCAACCGATATTGACCAAGGTTTGGTCGGCGTTGTGCTAGGCAGTGCCGCCAATAAACTGCGTTCGTTACGTACGGTTTACCTGCAACAGGTCGAACGCCTGACCAAGGACGCGGACAACTTCTTCCTCTACCTCGACACGCTGCCCGCTCGCGCCAGCGTGCCTGCCGTAGATGCCAGCACCCCACTGGCCCGACTGGTCGCCAGCGATGCGTTTGCCGGCAACAAGAACCTGGTCATCGGTGCCGTGCCAGGCTCCATCGCCAGCAAGCAGGCACTGATTACCAACATGGATGCCCTGGTCGAACAAGGTTTCAAGCGCCTGTATGTGGAGTTCCTGCCAGGGGATGTTTTCAAGCTCAAGCTTGAAAAGTTCAACCAAGGGAAATCATGGCGGCACATCAAAGAACATTTGAAGGCCATAGACCGGTCCTTCGGCATTGCAAAAGACGCCGAGTACTCATACTTGGCCCTCGTACGCAAGGCCAGGGAAAAAGGCGTGCAAATCAGGGCACTGGACGCCTCGACCTCCTATCGGCTGGACGATGTCCTGCTCATGGGCGACAGCTCGCCGACCACGCCCCAGCCCAACAGCCTGAGAAACTACTACTCGCACAAAGTCATTGAAACCGACATGGCCGATGCACCGCACGAACGCTGGATCGCCCTGGTAGATCAATCGCGCATGACCACATACAACGGGACGCCTGGCCTGGCTGACCTGAACAATGCGGTTGCGCTGCGCATCGAAGACGTCGGCTTGAATCAATCGGTGGGCATCTGGTCAGACACCCCCGGCAAGATACCAGGTGATGCACTCGCCAAAGGCGACTACCACATAACCCTGCAAACACCGTACAAGATGCCCGAGCCTATCGCACCGACTGCCTCTACATCCCTCACCGGCACCGGACATTTCAACGACTTCGATATTGCACCGTCGCTCAGAGATGAAATCGCCCGCATGGCCGACCAGCCACGCAGCCTGGATTCTCGCTACGTGCCGTCACAGCCATCGCGATTGGAAGCGTTCTCTGAATTCATCAAGCTACGCCAAAACCTGAGTGCCAAGGCCGAGAGCTTCTTTGCCGACTATGTTCCACCTGCCAGGCCAACGTTGCCGACGATCGACGCCAGCACCGCGCCCGAGTCGTTCCTGAAACAAATCAGCGAAAGCCGCTTGCCAGGGTTGATTATCGGCGAGGCCCACTCGGCAGAGTCGAGCAAGGCGTTTCTGATAAAGCAGATGAAGCAGCTGAAGCAGCAGGGCTACCAGACACTCTACGTCGAACACCTGCTCACCGACCTGCACCAGGCTGAACTGGAGGTATTCCATCAAACCCAAAGGATTCCCGGCAACCTCAAGGCCTACCTGAGAACCCAGGACCGGGGACATATGCCGTTCTACAAAGGCTCTGACAACTACTCGGAAGTCATCCAGGCCGCCAACAAACATGGCATCCGCATCAGGGCACTGGACTGTACCGCCAGCTATCACGTCAAGGGCTTGCCTGATCCGGAAAAAGCCCGCAACCAGATGTTCAGCTACTTCGCTTCCCGGGTCATCCAGGCCGACCAGGAGGCACACGGGCCCCATAAGTGGATTGCCTTCATCGGCAGCGCCCACACCAACAACTACCAAGGCGTATCGGGAATGGCCGAAATCCTGGGCACGGTCAGCCTGCACGTCAGGGATAGCGCGCCGTCACTGTCCAGAGGCATTCACCTCGGGTACTGGGAAACCGATCTCACGGGGCCTTACTGGAAGGCGATACGCAGTGACTTCAAACTGGAAGTCAGTAACGCCCGGCAACCAGTTCCAGCGCCCTTTTTACCTGTCGACAGGTCAAGACTGCGTCAGGCGGGACACTTCCTGATCGAACGCCCCTCGGCTGCCGAGACCAACCTGCTGCACCGCTCCCGCAGCGGTGAAATTGTTTCCACGCCGATTCAGGTGGACGATAACGGATTGTTCTTTATCGACCGCTGGGACATGTCGGCACGACGCTTCGAGTACCAGAACATCCTGATCGAAGTACTCAAGGCAGAGGTTCACCTGACGCCAGCGCCGTAATCGGCGTCAGTCACCTATTATCACGCCCAACAAAAAACCCGCTGAAATCACTTTCAGCGGGTTTCTCAATTCAGCAGCCTGGAAGATCAGAAATCCTCCAGCCGCCACACCTCATAAGCTGGTGTCTCGTAGGGATGGCTCTGTTTCAAAGCCTCCACCACCGAGCGAATCAACTCATCCGCCACCACCAGCTCAACCTTCCATTCCTCGACCTGCTCGACCTGCCCTGCTTCGCCAATGAACGGCTGGCTGCCATCCAATGGACGAAACTGGCCCTGGCCCAACACCTGCCAGGCGCAGTGATCGTAAGCGCCGATCCGCCCGCCACCGGCGGCGAATACGGCACTCTTCACGTCTTCGACGTGACTGGCTGGAACAAAAAAGCTGAGCTTGTACACGGCTGTCAGTTCACCCACACGCGAGCATTACGGAACATGCGCATCAGCGGTGCATCTTCGTTCCAGTCATCCGAACGCCACGAGTTCTGCACGGCACGGAATACACGCTCCGGGTGCGGCATCATGATGGTCACGCGACCGTCGCGGCTGGTCAGGCCGGTGATCCCGCGCGGCGAACCGTTCGGGTTGGCCGGGTAGCTTTCGGTAACCTTGCCGTGGTTGTCGACGAAACGCATCGCCACGCAACCCGACAGATCGGCTTCCAGCAGTGCTTCTTCGCTGGCGAACTCGGCATGGCCTTCACCGTGGGCGATGGCGATCGGCATGCGCGAACCGGCCATGCCCTGCAGGAAGATCGAGTTCGACTCCTGGATCTGCACCATGGCCACACGGGCTTCGAACTGCTCGGAACGGTTACGCACGAAGTGCGGCCAGAACTCGCTGCCCGGGATCAGCTCGTGCAGGTTGGACATCATCTGGCAACCGTTGCACACGCCGAGGGTGAAACTGTCGTTGCGTTCGAAGAAGCCCTGGAACGCATCGCGGGCACGGCTGTTGAACAGCGCCGACTTGGCCCAGCCTTCACCGGCACCCAATACGTCGCCGTAGGAGAAACCGCCGCAAGCGACCATGCCCTTGAAGTCGTTCAGGTCGACACGGCCGGCGAGAATGTCGCTCATGTGCACGTCGATCGCGTTGAAACCGGCGCGATCGAACGCAGCCGCCATTTCCACCTGGCCGTTGACGCCCTGCTCACGCAGTACGGCAACCTGTGGGCGGATGCCTTTCTTGATGTAAGGCGCGGCGATGTCCTGGTTGATGTCGTAGCTCAGCTTGACGCTCAGGCCCGGATTGTCTTCTTCCAGCAGCACGTCGAACTCTTGTTCGGCACAGTCGGCGTTGTCACGCAGACGCTGGATCTGATAGCTGGTCTCGGCCCACTGACGTTGCAGCAGACGACGCTGGCCTTCGAACACGGTGTCACCGTTGAAGGTGATGCTGATCTCGCCGTTGTTGATTGGCTGACCGATCACCGACACGCAATCGCCCAGGCCGGCAGCGCTGAACTGCGCGAGGATGTCCGGAGTGGCGTCCTGGCGAACCTGAATCACGGCACCCAGTTCTTCGTTGAACAGGATCGCAGCGATGTCGGCGGAGGAATCCGCCAGGCTGTCGAGGTTCAGGCTCAAGCCGCAGTGACCGGCGAACGCCATTTCCACCACGCTGGTCAGCAGACCGCCGTCGGAACGGTCGTGGTAAGCCAGCAGGTGACCGTCGGCATTGAGGCCCTGGATCACCGCGAAGAAGGCTTTCAGGTCTTCGGCGTCATCGACGTCCGGAGCCTGCTTGCCGAGCTTGCCGTGAACCTGTGCCAGGATCGAGGCGCCCATGCGGTTCTGGCCGCGGCCCAGGTCGATCAGGATCAGGTCGGTGGTGCCCTTGTCCATGCGCAGTTGCGGGGTCAGGGTCTGACGGATGTCAGTCACTGGCGCGAAACCGGTCACGATCAGGGACATTGGCGACGTGACGGACTTGTCCACGCCTTCATCGTTCCAGCGGGTGGCCATGGACATCGAGTCCTTGCCCACCGGAATGGTGATGCCCAGCTCAGGGCACAGTTCCATGCCGACCGCTTTCACGGTGTCGTACAGGCGTGCATCTTCACCCGGGTGACCGGCAGCGGACATCCAGTTCGCCGACAGTTTGATGTCGGAGATCTTGCCGATGCGCGAAGCGGCAATGTTGGTCAGGGTTTCACCGATGGCCATGCGGCCCGACGCTGGAGCGTCCAGCAGCGCCAGCGGAGTACGCTCGCCCATGGCCATGGCTTCACCGGTGTAGACGTCGAAGCTGGTGGCGGTGACGGCAACGTCGGCCACCGGCACCTGCCACGGGCCGACCATCTGGTCACGGGCCACGAGGCCGGTGATGGTGCGGTCGCCGATGGTGATCAGGAAGCTTTTGCTGGCCACGGCCGGGTGATGCAGAACGCGCTCGACGCAGTCGGCGATGTTCAGGGTCGACGGATCGAAGTCATCACCCAGTTCGGCTTCACGCACCACCGAACGGTGCATGCGCGGGGCCTTGCCCAGCAACACTTCCAGTGGCATGTCCACCGGGCTGTTGCCGAAATGGCTGTCGGTGACAGTCAGCTGTGGTTCGGCAGTGGCTTCGCCGACCACGGCAAACGGGCAACGCTCGCGTTCGCAGATCGCCTTGAAGCGCTCGAAATCCGCCGGGCCGACAGCCAGGACGTAGCGTTCCTGGGATTCGTTGGACCAGATTTCGTGCGGGGCCATGCCCGGCTCGTCGTTTGGAATGTTGCGCAGTTCGAAACGGCCACCGCGGTCGCCGTCGTTGACCAGTTCCGGGAAGGCGTTGGACAGACCGCCCGCACCCACGTCGTGGATGAAGCTGATCGGGTTCTTGTCGCCCAGTTGCCAGCAACGGTCGATGACTTCCTGGCAACGGCGTTCCATTTCCGGGTTTTCACGCTGTACCGAAGCGAAGTCCAGGTCTGCCGAGCTGGTGCCTGTGGCCATGGAGGAAGCTGCGCCGCCGCCCAGGCCGATCAGCATCGCCGGGCCGCCGAGCACGATCAGCTTGGAGCCGACGACGATCTCGCCTTTCTTGACGTGTTCTTCACGGATGTTGCCCATGCCGCCAGCCAGCATGATCGGCTTGTGGTAGCCGCGAACTTCGTCACCGTGCGGGGTGGTGATCGATTGTTCGAAGGTACGGAAGTAACCGGTCAGCGCCGGACGGCCGAATTCGTTGTTGAACGCAGCGCCGCCTAATGGGCCTTCGATCATGATGTCCAGCGCGGTGACGATGCGCTCGGGCTTGCCGTACGGCACTTCCCACGGCTGTTCGAAGCCCGGGATCTGCAGGTTGGACACGGTGAAACCGGTCAGGCCGGCTTTCGGCTTGGCACCACGGCCGGTAGCGCCTTCGTCGCGGATTTCGCCACCGGAACCGGTGGACGCGCCCGGGAACGGGGCAATCGCGGTCGGGTGGTTGTGGGTTTCAACCTTCATCAGGATGTGCACCGGCTCCTGCACCGCGCCGTACTGGCGGGTTTCAGGGTCCGGGAAGAAGCGACCGGCCACGGAGCCGACGATCACCGAAGCGTTGTCCTTGTAAGCCGACAGGACACCTTCGCTGTGCATCTGGTAGGTGTTCTTGATCATGCCGAACAGGCTTTTTTCCTGGCTTTCGCCGTCGATGTCCCAACTGGCGTTGAAGATCTTGTGACGGCAGTGCTCGGAGTTCGCCTGGGCGAACATCATCAGTTCGATGTCATGCGGGTTGCGCGAAAGGCCCACGAAGGCGTTGACCAGATAGTCGATCTCGTCTTCGGCCAGGGCCAGGCCCAGCTCGGTGTTGGCTTTTTCCAGCGCGGCACGGCCGCCACCCAGCACGTCGATGGCGGTCAGGGGTTTCGGTTCGGCGTGGCTGAACAGGCCGGCGGCCTGTTCGAGATTGCCCAGGACGATCTGGGTCATGCGGTCGTGCAGACCGTCAGCGATCAACCGGGCTTCAGCGTCGCTGAACTGGCCGGCCACGTAGAACGCAATGCCTCGCTCCAGGCGCTGGATTTTCGCCAGGCCACAGTTGCGGGCGATGTCGCTGGCCTTGCTCGACCATGGCGAGATGGTGCCGAAACGCGGCAATACCAGGAACAGACGACCGGTCGGTTCTTGTACCGGAACGCTTGGACCGTACTTCAGAAGGCGCGCAAGCACCTGCTGTTCGTCGCCGGTCAGGACGCCGGTAACTTCGGCGAAGTGAGCGAATTCAGCATACAGGCCACTGACAGCCGGAACCTTCTGGCTCAGTTGCTCAAGGAGCTTGCTGTGGCGAAAGGCAGAAAGGGCAGGAGCGCCGCGCAGGATCAACATCTTCGGGACAGCCTCGGGAAGGGGTGTGCTTTGAGGCCGTGCATTCTAGCCTAAACAGCCCGCGACATCACCCGAAACGCTACGCACGGTTGCACTCGGGTGTCGATTTGTGTTTCTGCCTTGAAAGTCAGGTTAACGGGACGTGCGGTGATCGCTTATTTTTACTGTAACAAAATGCAGATCAGGCCCATTCCTGCGGGGTTTCGGTCGGTTTTGTGATCGCTAGCAGACAAGCCCTTCGCTGTCGAGATATGGCGCCCGTGGTCCTTTGCGTATACTGCGCAGATGTTTTCCCCAACGGCTTTACGTCCGCGGTACGCCAAATGGCTGATCGCAACCGGACTCTTCCTGATGCTCGGTGGCTGTGTTGATAAACCCAACACGCTTGAGCGCGTAAAGGAGGATGGTGTGCTGCGGGTGGTTACCCGAAACAGCCCCGCCACCTACTTTCAGGATCGCAACGGTGAAACCGGCTTCGAATACGAGCTGGTGAAGCGCTTCGCCGACGATCTGGGGGTCGAGCTCAAGATCGAGACCGCCGACAACCTCGATGACCTGTTCAACCAGGTAGGCAAGCCCAATGGCCCGGTGCTGGCGGCTGCCGGCCTGGTCAGCAGCGAAGAGCGCAAGAAGCAGGTGCGTTTCTCGCATTCCTACCTGGACGTCACCCCGCAGATCATCTACCGCAACGGCCAGTCACGGCCGACCGATGCGAAGGATCTGGTGGGCAAGAAGATCATGGTGCTCAAGGGCAGCACCCACGCCGAGCAACTGGCGCAGCTGAAACAGAAATTTCCCGGCATCGAATACGAAGAGTCTGACGCGGTCGAGGTCGTCGATCTCCTGCGCATGGTCGACGAAGGCCAGATCGACCTGACGCTGGTCGACTCCAACGAAGTCGCGATGAACCAGGTGTACTTCACCAACATCCGGGTCGCCTTCGACCTCGGTGACGCCAGCAACCAGAGCTGGGCCGTCGCACCGGGCGACGACAACAGCCTGCTCAACGAAATCAACGAGTACCTCGACAAGGTCAAGAAAAACGGCACCCTGCAACGCCTCAAGGACCGTTACTACGGGCATGTCGACGTTCTCGGCTACATGGGCGCCACCACGTTTGCGCAACACTTGCAGCAACGCCTGCCCAAGTACGAACAGCACTTCAAGTCGTACGCCAAGAAAGAGAAAGTCGACTGGCGCCTGCTGGCGGCCATCGGGTACCAGGAGTCGTTGTGGCAACCGGCCGTCACGTCCAAGACCGGTGTGCGTGGCCTGATGATGCTGACCCAGAACACCGCGCAGGCCATGGGCGTGTCCAACCGCCTGGACCCCAAACAGAGCATCATGGGCGGGGCCAAGTACCTGGCCTACATGAAAGACCAGCTCGACGAGTCGATCCAGGAACCGGACCGTACCTGGTTTGCCCTGGCGGCCTACAACGTCGGCAGCGGCCACCTGGACGACGCACGCAAACTGGCGGCCAAGGAAGGGTTGAACCCGGACAAATGGCTGGATGTGAAGAAGATCCTGCCGCGCCTGTCGGAAAAGAAGTGGTACAGCAAAACCCGTTACGGCTACGCCCGAGGCGGCGAACCGGTGCATTTCGTGGCGAACATCCGGCGCTACTACGACATCCTGACCTGGGTCACGCAGCCGCAGCTTGAAGGCGACCAGGTCGCCGAGGGCAAACTGCTGGTTCCGGGGATCGACAAGACCAAGCCGGCGCAGGAACCGGCGCCGCTCTGACAGAACAACCGAGATCAAATGTGGGAGCGGGCTTGCTCGCGAAGGCAATTTATCATCCAACATCTCTGTTGGCTGATACTCCGCTTTCGCGAGCAAGCCCGCTCCCACATTGTTTTTTGTGTTCGGCTTAGGCTTTTGTGGCAGCCGCCAGAATCAGCGCCTTCATTTCCGAAACAGCCGATTTGAACCCAACGAACAGCGCATGGGCCACCAGCGCGTGTCCGATGTTCAGCTCGTTGATGCCCTTGATCGCCGCCACGGCTTCGACGTTGTGATAGTGCAGGCCATGGCCGGCATTGACGATCAGGCCCTGGGCCAGGCCGAAGGCCACGCCATCGGCCACACGCTTGAGTTCTTCAGCGACTTCGGTCGGCGTCTCGGCATCGGCATAACGCCCGGTGTGCAGTTCGATGACTGGCGCGCCGACACGGCGCGAGGCTTCGATCTGGCGCTCATCGGCATCGATGAACAGCGACACTTCGGAGCCGATCTTCGACAGACGCTCGACCGCCGCCTTGATCCGCGCTTCCTGCCCTGCCACGTCCAGGCCGCCTTCGGTGGTCAGCTCCTGACGGGTTTCCGGTACCAGGCAAATGTGCGCCGGGCGGATGCGCTCGGCGAACTGCATCATTTCTTCGGTGACGCCCATTTCGAAGTTCATGCGGGTTTGCAGCACGTCCTTGAGCAGCAGAACGTCGCGCTCCTGAATGTGCCGACGGTCCTCGCGTAGGTGCACGGTGATGCCGTCAGCGCCCGCCTCTTCCGCGTCCAGTGCCGCCTTGACCGGGTCCGGGTAACGGGTGCCCCGGGCCTGACGCAGGGTGGCAACGTGGTCGATGTTCACGCCAAGAAGAATACGGGTGCTGGTGGTCACGGAAGCGCTCCAGAAGAAGAGAAAGTTCGGTGCACAGCATACGGGGAGACTACGGCTTGCGAAACAGCTCGCGACTGACCAGCGGGCGACCACCCAAATGAACGGCCAATGCCTGGCGCATCAAACGCTTGGCGGCAGACAACGCACCGGGTGCGGACCAGTCGGCTTCGGCCATGGCCAGCAGCTCTACTCCGTTGAACAACCCTGGCTGCAAAAGATAAACCCGCTCCAGCCCTGCATCCACTTGCAAGCGATAGAGACCATCCGGGGCAATGGGTTGATCGTGAATATCGCTGGTCAGGGAAAAACCGTAGCCCAGATCATCGAGCAGGCGCCATTCGAAGGAACGCAGCAACGGTTCCAGTGCACGACCTTCGGCCAAGGCCAGCAAGGTCGCGGCGTAGTGATCGAACACGGCGGGGTGCGGGTCTTCGGCGGGCAGCAGGCGAATCAGCAACTCATTGAGATAAAGGCCACTGAACAGTGCCTCGCCATTCAGCCAGGTGGAAACGCCAGCACTTTCCATGCGCCCGACATTCTTCAGCTCTCCCCTGCCCCGAAACTCCACTTCCAGCGGCACGAACGGCCGCGCCAGCGTCCCGGCCTTGCCCCGCGCACTGCGCAACACCGCCCGCAACCGACCTTGCGGCGTGAGGAAATCCACCAGCGCGCTGTTTTCACGGTAGGCGCGGGAGTGCAGGACGTAGGCGGGTTGGCCGATGGGAGGGGTTTGGGACATGGAACTCTCAATGAAGAATCGCGGTTTTACAGACAACCCCAAACTAATGTGGGAGCGGGCTTGCTCGCGAAAGCGGTGCAACAGCCAACATTAATGCTGAATGTTACATCCTCTTCGCGAGCAAGCCCGCTCCCACAGTAGATCCATGTGCTGCCAGACGATTTACAGGTCGCCATAACCCAACGAACGCAATGCACGCTCGTCATCGGACCAGCCGCCCTTAACCTTGACCCAGAGGTTGAGCATGATCTTGGAGTCGAACAGCAGCTCCATGTCCTTGCGAGCTTCGGTGCCGATGCGCTTGATGCGCTCGCCCTTGTCGCCAATGATGATTTTCTTCTGGCCATCGCGTTCGACGAGGATCAAGGCATGGATGTGCAAGGTCTTGCCCTGCTGCTTGAACTCTTCGATTTCAACGGTGATCTGGTACGGCAGCTCAGCGCCCATCTGGCGCATGATTTTCTCGCGCACCAGCTCGGCGGCGAGGAAACGGCTGCTGCGGTCGGTGATCTGGTCTTCCGGGAAGAAGTGATCGTTTTCCGGCAGGTGCTCGGCAATCACCCGCTCCAGCGCATCGAGGTTGTGCCCGTGCTGCGCCGAAATCGGCATGATCTGCGCATTCGGCAGCTGTTCCTGCAACCAGGACAGGTGCGGCATCAGCTCGGCCTTGTCTTCGATGCGGTCGGTCTTGTTCAGCGCGACGATCAGCGGGCCGGTCACGTACTGGACGCGCTCGAGAACCATCTGGTCTTCGTCGGTCCACTTGGTGCGGTCGACCACGAAGATCACCACGTCGACGTCTTTCAACGCCGCCGAAGCGGTCTTGTTCATGTAGCGGTTCAGGGCCTTTTCGCCACCCTTGTGCATACCGGGGGTGTCGACGTAGATCGCCTGTACATCGCCCTCGGTCTTGATACCGAGCATGTTGTGACGGGTGGTTTGCGGTTTGCGCGAGGTGATCGCCAGCTTCTGACCCAGGATGTGGTTCAGCAACGTGGACTTGCCCACGTTCGGACGGCCGACGATGGCAACATAGCCACAGCGAGTTGCGTTTGTATCAGTCATTGCCATTCTCCACACCCAGGGCAATCAGTGCTGCGGCGGCCGCTACCTGTTCGGCAATACGACGGCTCACACCCTGACCTCGGCTTTTTTCATTCAGTAAGATGATTTCGCATTCGACGAAGAACGTCCGGCAATGCGGTTCACCCTGGATATCCACCACTTCGTAACGCGGCAGCTCACAACCACGGGACTGCAGGAACTCTTGCAGGCGGGTCTTTGGATCTTTGTTGGTGTCGACCAGCGTCAGGCCTTCGAACTCTCCGGCCAGCCAGGCGAGCACACGCTCACGGGCCACTTCCATGCCAGCATCGAGGTAGATCGCACCGATCAGCGCTTCCAGGGCATCGGCCAGAATCGACTCTCGACGAAAGCCGCCGCTTTTCAGCTCGCCGGAACCCAAGCGCAGGTATTCGCCCAGATCGAAACCACGGGCCAGTACGGCCAGGGTCTCACCTTTCACCAGGCGCGCGCGCAAACGCGACAACTGGCCTTCACGAGCCAGCGGGAAGCGCTCGAACAACGCCTCGCCGGCGACGAAGTTGAGGATGGCGTCACCGAGGAATTCCAGGCGTTCGTTGTTACGCCCGGCAAAACTGCGGTGAGTCAGGGCCAGGACCATCAGTTCCTGATCCTTGAAGGTGTAGCCGAGCTGACGCTCTAGACGGCTTAAGGAGACGCTCACGGTTTACCCACGCTGAGTTCGTGGCTCGATTGTACTGCCATCGCCGTGAGGCGGCGCAGGCTTGGGACAATTAACGCTGTGTTCAAAAATAACGTCCTGAATATCATTGGTTTCATGCTTTCTGTCGGTTCCAGAAATGCATTCGGCGCTGTGTTCAACAGCGCCGTGATTGATTACTTGATCAGGCCAACCCGCGAGAAATTCGGCAGGTGACTGAGTTTGGGTTCCGGCCAGCTCATCCAGACCGCAAAAGCCTTGCCGACGATATTCTTGTCGGGAACCATGCCCAGCAGATCCTTGGGAATGCTCGGATCATCCCAGTAGCGACTGTCGTTCGAGTTGTCGCGGTTGTCGCCCATCATGAAGTAGTGCCCGGCCGGCACGGTCCACGAATGGTCCGGCATTGCGCGGTAGCGACTCATTTCCTTGCGGATCATGTGCTCGGCCGCACCGAGTTTTTCCTTGTAGAGCTCAGCGCTGCCCAGCGTGCCCGGCTCGGAGCCGACCAGTTGTTCGGCAATCGATTGACCGTTGACGAACAGACGCTTGTCGGCGGTGTAGCGAACCGTGTCGCCCGGCAAACCAACCACACGCTTGATGTAGTTGACGTTCGGATCGCTCGGGTAACGGAACACCATGACATCGCCGCGCTGCGGATCACCGACTTCGATGACTTTCCTGTCGATCACCGGCAAGCGGATCCCGTAGGAAAACTTGCTCACCAGAATGAAGTCGCCGACATCCAGGGTTGGCTTCATCGAACCGGAAGGAATCTGGAACGGTTCCACCAGGAACGAACGCAGCACCAGCACGATGAACAACACCGGGAAGAACGACTTGCCGTATTCAACCAGCAGCGGCTCTTTGTTCAGCTTCTCGACCACGACCATGTCAGGCTGGCTGACGCTGCCCTGATAGGAGGCGATGGCCGCACGCCGACGCGGGGCCAGGATCAACAGATCGAGCAACGCCAACAGGCCGCAGACGAACACGGCGATGACCAGCAACAGCGGGAAATTTAGTGACATAGGACCTAACTATCCAACCTGAGCACTGCAAGGAAGGCTTCCTGTGGAATTTCCACGTTGCCGACTTGCTTCATGCGTTTCTTACCGGCCTTTTGCTTTTCCAGCAGCTTTTTCTTACGGCTGACGTCACCGCCGTAGCATTTGGCCAATACGTTCTTTCTGAGCGCCTTGACGGTTGTCCGCGCCACAATCTGCCCGCCAATGGCGGCCTGGATTGCCACGTCGAACATCTGCCGCGGAATCAGATCCTTCATCTTCTCGGTCAACTGGCGACCTTTGTAGTGCGAATTGTCACGGTGCACGATCAGCGCCAGGGCGTCGACCTTGTCACCGTTGATCAGCACGTCCAGTTTCACCAGGCTGGCCGATTGGTAACGATCGAAATGGTAGTCCAGAGAAGCATAGCCGCGACTAGTGGATTTCAGGCGGTCGAAGAAGTCCAGAACCACTTCGTTCATCGGCAGGTCATAGGTCACTTGTACCTGGGAGCCGAGGAACAGCATGTCGACCTGCACACCACGTTTTTCGATGCACAGGGTAATGACGTTACCCAGGTGCTCTTGCGGCACAAGAATATTGGCGCGCACGATCGGCTCGCGCATGTCTTCGATGGCAGACAGGTCCGGCAGCTTGGACGGGTTATCGACGTAGATCGTCTCGCCGGTCTTGAGCAGCAGCTCGAAGATTACCGTCGGCGCCGTGGTGATCAGGTCCAGGTTGTACTCGCGCTCGAGGCGCTCCTGGATGATTTCCATGTGCAGCATGCCGAGGAAGCCGCAACGGAAGCCGAAGCCCAGTGCGTCGGAGCTTTCCGGTGTGTATTGCAACGACGAATCGTTGAGGGTGAGCTTTTGCAGCGCCTCGCGGAAGTCTTCGAAGTCGTCGGAGCTGACCGGGAACAGGCCAGCGTAAACCTGCGGCTGGATGCGCTTGAACCCCGGCAGCACGTCGACGTCCGGCGTCGAGCTCAAAGTCAGGGTGTCGCCCACTGGCGCACCGTGAATATCCTTGATGCTGGCGATGATGAAGCCCACTTCACCGGCCTTCAGGTCGGCGGTAGGGGTGTGTTTCGGGTTGAATACACCGACGCTGTCCACCAGGTGGATCTTGCCGGTGGATTTGACCAGGATCTTGTCGCCCTTCTTCACGCGGCCGTGGCGAACGCGAACCAGGGAGACAACGCCCAGGTAGTTGTCGAACCAGGAGTCGATGATCAACGCTTGCAGCGGATCTTCGATGTTGCCGGTCGGCGCCGGGATGGTGGTCACCAGGCGCTCGAGCACTTCATCGACGCCCAGGCCGGTCTTGGCAGAGCAAGTGACCGCATCGGTGGCATCGATGCCGATGATTTTTTCGATTTCTTCCTTGACGCGCTCCGGATCGGCCTGTGGCAGGTCGATCTTGTTCAGCACCGGCATCACTTCCAGGCCCTGTTCGATCGCCGTGTAGCAGTTGGCAACCGACTGCGCTTCAACACCCTGACCGGCATCGACCACCAGCAGCGCGCCTTCACAGGCAGCCAGCGAACGGCTCACCTCATAGGTGAAGTCAACGTGGCCGGGGGTATCAATGAAGTTCAGCTGGTAATTGATGCCATCGCGAGCCTTGTAATACAGGGTGACGCTGTGCGCCTTGATGGTGATCCCGCGTTCACGCTCAAGGTCCATGGAGTCCAGGACCTGGGCTTCCATTTCGCGCTCGGCAAGGCCGCCGCACATCTGGATGAAGCGATCGGCCAGCGTCGACTTGCCATGGTCAATGTGGGCGATGATGGAGAAATTGCGGATATGACTCAAATCACTCACGGATCAACACTCAAAAAGGCTGCAGGCATAGCCCGCCGAAAAATAGCCGGGAATTGTACCTGATCCACGGCGCAAGCGTCACGTTCGCAGGTCAGACGGCACTTACAAAAACGCCCCGGTCTTGCGACAAGGGCGTTTCTTATGGTCAAAGCGGTCGGAAAATGCCCGCCATCAGCCTGCTCGACGTAACAGCCAGAGCCCCGCCACGGCGCAAACACCCGCCGGTACCAGTACCGAAAGCAACGGTGGGAAGCCAAACACCTGGCTCGAAGGTCCCAGCAGATCCTGAACGATGCGGAAGGTGAAGCCCACCAGCACGCCGGTAAACACGCGCTGGCCCAGGGTCACCGAGCGCAGCGGGCCGAAGATGAAGGAAATCGCCATCAACACCAGGGCGGCAGTCACCAGCGGCTGCAACACCTTGACCCAAAATGCCAGCCAATAGCGGCTGTTGTTCAACCCCTGGTCCGCCAGGTAGTGGATATAACCCCACAGACCGCTGATCGACAATGACTCCGGCACCATGACCACCGTGCTGAGCAATTGCGGACTCAAGGCCACGGCCCAACGCTCGACCGGGGTCGACACCACTTCAGTGCTGCGCTCGTGGAACAGCGTGGTCGTGACGTCCGTCAGCTGCCAGTGATCCGTGTCGAACTCGGCACGCTTGGCGAAGCTCGCCGACAGCATGTACCGCTCGTTATCGAAACGATAACGGGTCACACCGTACAGGATGCCGTTGGGCTGTACCGAGTTGACGTGAATGAACTCATCGCCCTGGCGGTGCCACAGGCCGTGCTTGGCGCTTTGTGCATCGCCACTGCCCTGGGCCAGCGAGCGATTGGCTTGCGCGGCGGTTTCGGCAGGCGGAGCGATGTACTCCCCGACCAGCAGGCCAGCCAGCATCAATACCAGCATCGGTTTCATGACCGCCCAGACAATCCGGCCGATCGACACACCGGCGGCGCGCATGATGGTCAGCTCACTGTTGCTGGCCAGGCTGCCCAGACCGATCAGGCAACCGATCAGCGCGGCCATCGGCAGCATTTCGTACATCCGGCGCGGCGCAGTCAGCGTCACATAACTCAGAACGTCGACCAGCGTGTAGGTATCGGTGACCTCACTCATCTCATCGATGAAGGCAAACAGTGTCGCCAGACCGAGAATGATCCCGAGCACCGCCAGAATCGCTATCAACACACTGCTACCAATGTAGCGATCCAGCTTAACCACGGGCCACCTCCAGTGCACTGCGGCGACTCGCCCGTTTCAAACGCAAGGGCTCCCAATAGAGCAAGCCCAGACCAATGGCCAGGAAAATTCCGTGCACCCACCACAAGCCCAGCGCCGCGGGGATCTTGCCCTTGTCGAGGGCACCGCGGGCGGCAATCAGAATGGTCAGGTAAGCCATATAAAGAAGAATCGCCGGCAGTAATTTGAGGAATCGGCCCTGACGCGGGTTGACCCGCGACAGCGGCACCGCCATCAAGGTCACGATGAACACCAGCAACGGCAGCGACATCCGCCATTGCAATTCGGCGCGCAGGCGAATGTCTTCACTGCCGATCAAGGTGCTGGTCGGCATCGCATCACGGTCGGTGACTTCGTCGCTGACGTCGGGTTTTGGCAGCAACACACCATACTCGTCGTACTTGATCGCCCGGTAGTCGGCCTGCCCCGGACTGCCGTCATAGCGATAGCCATTATCCAGGATCAGATAGCGGTTGCCGTCCGGACGAATTTCCTGACGCCCCTTTTCCGCCACCAGGACAGAAATTCCGCGATCCTTGTTGTTGGAACTGATGTTCTTTTGCGAGATGAACACACCGCCCAGATTGACCCGGTCATCCGACATGCGTTCGGTGTAGGTGACCCGGGTACCGTCGCGCAGGGCCTGGAAGCGCCCTGGCTCCAGGGTGTCGAATTCGGTCAGGGCATCCTGCTTGTTCAGCAGCAACTGAAACTGGTTGGCCCCTTGTGGCGCAAGGCTCAGGCTCAACCACGCCACGATGAGTGCGACCAGGGTGGCCGGAAACATTGTCATCCAGACCAGTCGTTGCTGGCTCATGCCGGTGGCCGAGAGTACGGTCATTTCGCTTTCGAGGTACAGGCGCCCGTAGGACAACAGGATCCCGAGAAACAGCCCCAGCGGCAGGATCAGCTGGAGGAAGCCCGGCAGTCGAAAGCCCATGATCAGGAACAGCGAACCCGGATCCAGCAGGCCCGAGGCCGCCTGGGCGAGGTATTTGATGAAGCGACCGCTCATGATGATGACCAGCAGCACGGCACTGACCGCGCTCAAGGTCAACAGGACTTCGCGGGATAGATAACGGAAGACGATCAAACCAGACACTCCAGGGTTGTCAGGCTAAGGCGGCCAAACAAGCAAACGTATCGGACGGCCCGCAAGACAGGGCCACCGAAAAAAGATGGCGCATTATCCTGTGATTGGGTGCGCCTGTCACTGCGCAATGCATGGAAACGCCTGTAGGAGCGAGCTCGCTCGCGAAGGTCGTCAACGATAACGTGGGGAGCCTGAAACCCCGCGGCGGTCTCAGGTTCTTCGCGAGCAATCGAGCGTCGACCGGCTGCTCCTACAATCGTGCAGCCGAGGGTTGTCAGGCGCCGCTGGCGAGGTTCAAACTGCGGCCTTCGTCGCCGATCGGTATTGGCGCCTTCCATTTTATAAGCAAGCGACGCAGACCACTGTCGGACGCTTGCGTGCTAACCATCAATTCAGGGACCCGGACATGGAACTGGTTGTAAAAAGCGTCAACCCGGAAACGTTGAAGACCGCCACGCTGGTGGTTTCCGTTGGCGAAGATCGCAAGCTCGGTGCAGTTGCCAAACAACTCGATGAATTGAGCGGCGGCGCGATCAGCGCAGTGCTCAAGCGCGGCGATCTGGCCGGCAAGGTTGGCCAGAGCCTGTTGCTGCACAGCCTGCCGAACCTCAAGGCCGAGCGTGTACTGCTGGTGGGCGTTGGCAAGGACGACGAGCTGGGTGACCGCCCGTTCCGCAAAATCATCGCCGGCATCCTCAACACAGTGAAAGGCCTGGGTGGCAGCGATGCGGTGCTGGCCCTGGATGAACTGGTCGTCAAAGGTCGCGACAGCTATGGCAAGACTCGCCTGCTGGCCGAGACCCTGGTGGACGGCGAGTACACCTTCGATCAGTTCAAGAGCCAGAAAGCCGAACCCCGCTCCCTGAAGAAAATCACCCTGCTGACCATCAAGGCAGCTCAGGCTGAAGTGCAGCGCGCCGTAACCCACGCCACCGCCATCGCCAACGGCATGGCCTTTACCCGCAACCTGGGCAACCTGCCGCCAAACATCTGCCACCCGACCTTCCTCGGTGAACAGGCCAAAGACCTGGGCAAAGAATTCAAGGACCTGAAGGTCGAAGTCCTCGACGAGAAGAAGATCAAGGCCCTGGGTATGGGCTCGTTCTACGCCGTGGGCCAGGGCAGCGCCCAGCCACCACGCCTGATCGTCATGCAATACAACGGCGGCAAGAAATCCGAGAAGCCGTATGCGCTGGTCGGCAAAGGCATCACCTTCGACACCGGCGGCATCAGCCTCAAGCCGGGCGCCGGCATGGATGAAATGAAGTACGACATGGGCGGCGCCGCCAGCGTGTTCGGCACCCTGCGTGCCGTGCTGGAACTGAAGCTGCCGATCAACCTGGTGTGCATCCTGGCTTGCGCCGAGAACATGCCAAGCGGCAACGCTTCGCGCCCGGGCGACATCGTCACCACCATGAGCGGCCAGACCGTGGAAATCCTCAACACCGACGCCGAAGGCCGTCTGGTGCTGTGCGACGCACTGACCTACTCCGAGCGCTTCAAGCCGCAAGCGGTCATCGACATCGCGACCCTGACCGGCGCCTGCGTAGTCGCCCTGGGTTCCCACACGTCGGGCCTGCTGGGCAACAACGACGAACTGATCGGCCAACTGCTGAGCGCCGGCAAGGCTGCCGACGACCGCGCCTGGCAACTGCCGCTGTTCGATGAGTACCAGGAACAGCTGGACAGCCCGTTCGCCGACATCGCCAACATTGGCGGCCCGAAAGCCGGCACCATCACCGCGGCCTGCTTCCTGTCGCGCTTCACCAAGAACCTGAACTGGGCGCACCTGGACATCGCCGGCACCGCATGGACCAGCGGCGGCAAGGACAAGGGCGCCACTGGCCGTCCGGTTCCGCTATTGACCCAATACCTGCTGGACCGCGCCAAGGCCTGAAACCGATGACCTTGGGTGGCGCTACTTTCAGGTGGCGCCGCTCAAGGCTCAGGAACTGCAATGACCAAAGTCGACTTCTATATCCTGCCCAGCGCCGATCCTTCGGCACGCCTGGATTTCGCCTGCAAGCTCACCGAAAAAGCCTGGCGCATGGGCCACCGTGTCTACCTGCATTGCAGCGACGCTGCCCAGCGTGACGATCTCGACGCACGCCTCTGGACGTTCAAGGGTGAAAGCTTCGTGCCCCACGGCCCCGCCGAAAGCGAACCGGATAGCTTGATTGTCCTGGGCCTTGGTGACGATTGCGGTCAGCATCAGGATTTGCTGGTCAACCTCGACCTGAAAGTCCCGGCCTTCGCCCAGCGTTTCGCCCGCGTGGCGGAAGTGGTGGTGGAAGACCCGACGATTCGCCAGGCCGCGCGGGAGAGTTTCCGTTTCTACCGCGAACAGGGCTATCCTCTGCAAGATCACCGTTTACAGCGACTCTGAGCCTTCCAATGGACACTCCAAAACCGCTGCAACAGTCCGCGCACCTGCTGGACGACCTCGAGTCAATCCGCCAATTGCTCGGCGATGACAACCTGCAACCGCCCCTGCTGACCGACACGGTCGAGGATGGCGATCAGGAACAGATCCCCATGTTGTTCGACGCCGTGAGCGAGCCTTCGCCGCCCGTG
This sequence comes from Pseudomonas sp. WT-JTC, assembly GCF_056711565.1. NCBI lineage: Bacteria > Pseudomonadati > Pseudomonadota > Gammaproteobacteria > Pseudomonadales > Pseudomonadaceae > Pseudomonas > Pseudomonas sp. WT-JTC. The sequence goes on along the minus strand of NZ_CM160042.1, from coordinate 1,093,452 downwards.
GTACCGACACCCCCTGCCCCCACCGTTGAACCTGCCGCCAGCAAGAAGCCGGATGACTTGCTGCACCTGGACAGCGAACTGCGCGCCGCCGCGCAGTTGATCATGCAAGACGTGATCGACGATTTCGCCCCGCACATCGAGACCGAAATCAAACGCCGCCTCAGTGCACGGCTGGAGCGGTTGTTGAGCCAGTACAACGATTGAGAGGCCGGTTGTATTTAGGAGCGAGCTTGCTCGCGATGGGCGCTAACGATAACGCGTGTTTCCTGATAAAACGCGTCGCCCTCACGTCCATCGCGAGCAAGCTCGCTCCTACAGGTCTGCACCGAACATTCAGGTGCTCAGGTAGCGCCCGATCAATGCGATCCCGCTCACCAGCACCAGCCACGTCACCAGCCGCACGAACGCCTCGCGGGACAAGCGCATGGTCAGCCGCCGACCGACCCACAGCCCCAGCGCCATGGCCGGCAACAGACAAACCGCCAGCACCAGCAACGGCAGATCGGCATACACACCGGCGATAACAAACAGACTCAAACGCACCACCGTACTGCAACTGATCAATGCACTCTGGGTGGCCCGGGCCGCCTCCTTGGGCAAACGGCTGTTCAAGTAGATCGCATAGAGAAAGCCGCCGCTGCCAAACAAGGCGCCAAACATTCCGCCCACCGTCCCCATTGGCAGTGCCCACACCGCGGACAACTGCGTCGGCCGGGTTTTGACCCACAGGCTGTAGATCGCATAGGCGCTGATAAACAGCCCCATTAACAGCAACAACAGGTCGGACTTGAGGTTCAGCAGGAAAATCACCCCCAGCGTGCACCCCACCGCCATGCAAGGCAGCAACCGCAACAGCTCCGGCCTCGCCACATCGCGCCGCGACGGCAGCAGATTGCCGAATGCCCCGACAAAATCGAGCAACACCAGCAACGGCACGATCTTCGACAGCGGCATGAACAGAATCAGAATCGGCCCCGCCACCAGCGCGGTGCCGAAACCGGCGATGCCGAACACGATGTAGGCCAGGGCAATGCCAAAGCCAATCACCAGCCAATCCACTACGCCGAAAGGCCATTGGCTCAACAACGTCAATGCGCTCATTGCAGCGCTCCTCTATTTAAGTTCGCTGACTTTAGCCATCGCTGAGCGTTGCGACTAATATCATCAAAGTCACTGACCCATCTCAAAAAGGCATGCCTTGTGCTTTCAATCCGGCAACTGCGTTACTTCGTTGAAATCGCTGAATGCGGCAGTTTCGGCGCCGCAGCCGAGCGTCTGTTCATCGCCCAGTCGGCCCTGAGCCGGCAAATCAAGGACATGGAAGTCCACCTGCAAACCCCACTTTTCGAACGTACTGCGCGGCGGCCCCAACTCACACCAGCGGGCGAGGCTTTTTTACCCCGCGCCAAAAACCTGTTGAGCGAGCTGATCAAGGCCAGCGACATGGCCACCAGGATCGGCAATGGTCAACACGGCACCTTACGTTTGAGCCATTCCAGCACTGTACCCATGAGCGGCCGACTGCTGCGCAGCGTCGACCGTTATCTCGAACATCATCCCGGCGTGTCCATGGACATCGCTCAGTTGTCTTCCGAGGCGCAGCTGCAAGAGTTGGCAGACGGCCGACTGGACATCGGCCTATTGCGCCTGCCAGTGCTCCGTCAGTGTGAAGAGGTGCAGATCGACCCGCTCTACGACGAACCTTTACTGGTGGCAGTCCCGCCCGATCACTGGCTGGCCAGGGACAAATCCGGGCAGCAAATCAACCTGGGGCAGCTACGCGACGAAGCGTTTATTTCCATCCCGCATCCCCAGCGAGGCGGTCTTAGCTACCTGTCTGCCGAGTTGTGCATGCGCCAGGGCTTCTTTCCCAAAGCAGCTCGGGTAATGTCGCGTAAAACCACGCAACTGCAACTGATCCAAGCGGGATTTGGTATAGCCCTCTTGCCGGAATCGATGCAGGACATTGCGCCACCCGACGTTCATTTCCTGCCTTTGGCAGATCCCGGCAGTCATAGCAGCGTCGCTCTGGCGTACCGCAAACACCCGACGGCACTGGTTCAACAGTTCCTCGAGCATTTGGTGATATAGGGGTCGTGCATTCACTTGAAGAATGCCTTTAAACTGCGCCCCATGATTAAAGATCCCTTTGCAAGACTCGGCCTGGACCGCGAAGTCCTGACCGTCAGCCAGCTCAACGGCCGTGCGCGGGTGTTGCTCGAAGACGTGTTCAGCAACATCTGGGTCGAAGGCGAAATCTCCAACCTCGCCCGCCCGGCTTCCGGCCATGTGTACTTCACCCTAAAGGACAGCGGCGCCCAGGTCCGTTGTGCGCTGTTCCGGCAGAACGCGGCACGGGTTCGCCAGGCATTGAAGGACGGGCTCGCGGTCAAGGTGCGCGGCAAAGTCTCGTTGTTCGAAGGGCGCGGCGATTATCAACTGATCCTCGACACCGTCGAGCCGGCCGGCGATGGCGCCTTGCGCCTGGCCTTCGATGCACTCAAGGAAAAGCTCAGCGCCGAAGGCCTGTTCAGTGCCGAGCGCAAGGTCCCGCTGCCGGCGCACCCGCAACGCATCGGCATCATCAGTTCGCCCACCGGGGCGGTGATCCGCGACATCATCAGCGTGTTCCGCCGTCGCGCACCCCAGGTGCAGTTGACGCTGATCCCCACCGCCGTACAGGGCCGCGAAGCCACCGCGCAAATTGTCCGCGCCCTGAAACTGGCGGATGCCCGCGGCTTCGACGCACTGATCCTGGCCCGCGGCGGTGGTTCGCTGGAAGACCTCTGGTGCTTCAACGAAGAAGCCGTGGCCCGCGCCGTAGATGCTTGCGTGACGCCAATTGTCAGCGCCGTCGGCCATGAAACCGACGTGTCGATCAGCGACTTCGTGGCCGACGTTCGCGCGCCCACCCCTTCCGCTGCCGCCGAATTGCTGGCCCCGGACTCCAGCGATCTGGTGCGCCGAGTCGAAAGCCTGCACCGACGGTTGGTGATGCGCATGCGTGACCGCTTGATGCGCGATCGACTACGCCTGGAAGGCATTTCCCGGCGCCTGCGGCATCCCGGCGAGCGCCTGCGCCAGCAAGCGCAACGCCTGGATGACCTGGACATGCGCATGCGCCGCGCGTTCGAGCGCAGCCTCAACACCCGTCGCGAACGCTTGATCCGCCTGGAAACCCGTTTGGCCGCACAACATCCGGGCCGGCAACTGGCACTGCTTCGCCAGCGTCTCGACAGCCTGGCCGAACGCCTGCCGCGCGCCATCCGCGAAGGGCTGAAAAGTCGTCGCCTGCAATTGCACAGCCAGATGCAGACACTGCATGTGGTCAGCCCGTTGGCAACGCTCGGCCGTGGTTACAGCATTTTGCTGGACGAGCGCGGCAACGCGATCCGCAGCGCCGCACAAACCCATACCGGCCAGCGCCTGAAGGCCAAGCTGGGCGAAGGCGAACTGCAAGTGCGGGTCGAAGACAATCACCTGACACCTGTCACCCTTTCTTTACTGGATTGATCCATGCCGCGTTTCCTGGCTCCATTGCTATTGCTGTGCCTGACCGTCAACGCCCACGCCGACAGCTACATCACCCGGCTGCTGAACAAACCGGTACCGGGCGGCGTTGCGGTGGTGGACCTGGGCACGTCTGCCCAGGTGCCAAAAGCCACTTATCAAGGCAAACCCGTCCTGGTCGTGAAAGAACAGAACAACTGGCTGGCCATCGTCGGCGTGCCGCTGACGGTCAAGCCGGGGACTCAATCGGTCAGCAGCGGCGGTCGTAATCTGGATTTCACGGTTGGCAACAAGAAATACCCGGAACAGCGCATCACTCTGAAGAACACCCAGCAGGTCAATCCAGACCCGGAAAATCTCAAGCGTATCGAGCGTGAACTGGCCGAGCAGATTGCCGCTTACCGCACGTTCAGCCCCAACACCCCGAGTAACCTGCTGCTGGACAAACCGGTGAACGGGCCGCTGTCGAGCAAATTCGGCGTGCGTCGCTTTTTCAATGGTGAAGAGCGCAACCCCCACGCTGGCCTGGACTTCGCCGTGCCGGCTGGCACACCGATCAAGACCCCGGCGGGCGGCCAAGTGATCCTGATCGGCAACTATTTCTTCAACGGCAACACGGTGTTCGTCGACCACGGTCAGGGCTTTATCAGCATGTTCTGCCACATGTCGAAAATCGACGTGAAGGTGGGGCAACAACTGGCTCGGGGCGCGGTGGTCGGGAAAGTCGGTGCAACCGGCCGCGCGACCGGACCGCACATGCACTGGAACATCAGCCTGAACGACGCGCGGGTGGATCCGGCCATCTTTATTGGCGCATTCCAGCCTTGAATCCTTGGCGAGGCTGATGGCCTCTTCGTGGGCAAGCCCGCTCCCACAGTGTCCGGCGGTGTTCACAACATTTGTGTTCACTGCAAAAAACCTGTGGGAGCGGGCTTGCTCGCGAAGACGGCATTGCAGTCACCAGAAAAACCCAAGGCTGCCCCCAACCCCGCCCCCCGAAATCCTGCTTTACACAATTGCGCACAGCTCAAACCTCGCGCAAACAACAAAACAATCACTGCCAATCACAGCAATAAAATCTCGATAAACACTCGTTCACGAGTATTCCTCTCAATTTTTTTCGACTGCTTGCCAACCTTCACCCCCGCGGTTAGGGTTGAAGGCATGAAAACCTCTCACACCCTCATTCAGCTCCGCCAGCACCGCAGCCTGTGCCTCGTCAGCGCACGACTGCCGGGCTGAATCGTGGTGCCTCGTCCCAAGCGTTACGCCAAGAACTTTTGATCCACCGGCAGGCCGCCTTTTTTCGGCCCACACAATAAGGATTTCCTGATGAGCATGCTCAAAGACCCGTCTTCGAAATACCGCGCGTTCCCGACCATCGACATTCCGGATCGCACCTGGCCATCGAAAACCATCACTGCCGCGCCGATCTGGTGCAGTTCCGACCTGCGCGACGGCAACCAGTCGCTGATCGAACCGATGGACGCCGTCAAGAAGCTGCGCTTCTGGAAAACCCTCGTGCAGGTCGGCGTGAAGGAAATCGAAGCGTCGTTCCCGGCCGCCTCGCAAACCGACTTCGACTTCGTGCGCACCCTGATCGAAGGTGGCCACATCCCGGATGACACCACCATCCAGGTGCTGACCCAGGGCCGTGAAGACCTGATCGCGCGCACCTTCGAATCCCTGCGCGGCGCGAAGAAAGCCATCGTTCACCTGTACAACGCGACCTCCCCTTCCTTCCGCCGCATTGTCTTCAACCAGGACAAGGACGGGATCAAGGAAATCGCCGTGAGCGCGGCCAAGCTGTTCGTCAAATATGCCGCCCAGCAACCGGAAACCGAGTGGACTTTCGAGTACTCGCCGGAAACCTTCAGCGCCACCGAGCTTGAATTCGCCAAGGAAGTCTGCGACGCGGTGATCGAAGTGTGGAACCCGACGCCCGAGCACAAGATGATCCTCAATCTGCCGGCCACCGTCGAATGCGCGACCCCGAACATCTATGCCGACCAGATCGAATGGTTTGGCCGTCACATCAACCGTCGTGACAGCGTGATCATCAGCCTGCACACCCACAACGACCGTGGCACCGGCGTTGCCGCCACCGAGCTGGGCCTGATGGCCGGCGCCGACCGTGTCGAAGGCTGCCTGTTCGGTAACGGCGAGCGCACCGGTAACGTCGATCTGGTGACCGTGGCCCTGAACATGTACACCCAGGGCCTTGACCCTGAACTGGACTTCTCCGACATCGACGGCGTGCGCAAAGTCGTCGAAGAGTGCAACCAGATCCAGGTGCACCCGCGTCACCCATACGTCGGCGACCTCGTGCACACCGCGTTCTCCGGCTCGCACCAGGATGCGATCCGCAAGGGCTTTGCCCAGCAGAAACCGGACGCACTGTGGGAAGTACCGTACCTGCCAATCGACCCGGCCGACATCGGCCGCAGCTACGAGGCGGTCATCCGCGTCAACAGCCAGTCGGGCAAGGGTGGTATCGCCTACCTGCTGGAACAGGAATATGGCATCAGCCTGCCGCGTCGCATGCAGATCGAGTTCAGCCAGGTCGTGCAGCGTGAAACCGACCGTCTGGGCCTGGAAATGACCGCCCAGCAAATCCACGCATTGCTGCACAGCGAGTACTTGCAGGCCAACACCCCGTACGCGCTGGTCAGCCATCGCCTGCAGGAAGAAAACGGCCACAGCTCCGTTGAAGTGGAAGTGGCCAGCAAAGGCCAGGGCGAAACCAATCTGCACTGGCGCGGCAAGGGCAACGGCGCCCTGGAAGCGCTGGTGGCCGGCTTGCCGGTACCGGTGGAAATCATGGACTACAACGAGCACGCCATCGGCGCGGGCACCAATGCCAAGGCCGCGGCCTACATTGAACTGCGTGTGAACGGCGAACGCGCGGTGCATGGCGTTGGCATCGACGAAAACATCACCACCGCCAGCTTCAAGGCCCTGTTCAGCGCACTGAACCGCTCGCTGAGCCAGCCGGAAGCGAAAGCGGCGTAACCCATCGCTGAAATGCAAAAGGCCTCAAGGTGCGAACCTTGGGGCCTTTTTGTTTGCCTGCAGATTTTTGTGGTGCCTTTCCCGGCCCCTTCGCGAGCAAGCCCGCTCCCACAGGGGAACGCAATCCAAATGTGGGAGCGGGCTTGCTCGCGAAGAGGCCCTGTCAGACAGTAAAGATTTCAGGTGAACTCGAAGGTATCCGCATCCAGATTCGCCGGAAACCGCGTGCGATAGGCTGCCAGTTCCGCAGCATCCAGCACCACCTTGAACACCCCGTCAGCCTCCCCGGCACTGAGCAACGTCTCGCCCTGGAAATCCAGCACCTGGCTGTCACCGGTGTAGGCAAAGCCTTTGCCGTCGGTCCCGATACGGTTCACTGCCGCCACATAGCACAGGTTCTCGATCGCCCGCGCAGGCAGCAAGCGATTCCAGTGCTGGCGCCGGGCGCCTGGCCAATTGGCGGTGTACAGCAGCAGATCTGTATCCTGGGCGTCACGACTCCACACCGGGAAGCGCAAGTCGTAGCAAATCAGCGGCCGCACTCGCCAGCCCTTGAGCTCGAACTGCACCTGGCGCTCGCCGGGGGTGTAGTGGTTATGTTCACCGGCCATGCGGAACAGGTGACGCTTGTCGTAATGCAACACCTCGCCATCCGGGCGCGCCCACAGCAAGCGATTGCGATGACTGCCGTCGGTTGCCTGGACGATCACGCTGCCGGCAATCACCGCATCAAGCTGCGCCGCCTGAGCCCGCAGCCATTTGCTGGTCGGGCCGTTTTCCGCTTCAGCGAGGGTCTCGGACTCCATGGAAAAACCGGTGGTGAACATCTCCGGCAGAATGATCAGGTCAGCGCCGCGAGCCTGTTCCAGCAATGGCTCGAAATGCTCCAGGTTGGCCTGACGGTCGTGCCAGGCCAGGGACGTCTGGATCAGCGCCACGTTCAGATTGGGCAATGCACTCAGATCACGCATAGTTTTTCCGCCGCTTCACGCAGGGTCTCCTCACGCTTGGCAAAGCACAGCCGCACCAGGCGCTGGCCCTCTGGTGGAGTCTGGTAGAACACCGAGATCGGAATACTGGCCACGCCATGCTCGCGAGTCATCCACAGGGCCATCTCGACGTCATTGAGGTCCGGACGGATCTGCGAGTAATCGACCAGCTGGAAATAGGTGCCGGTCACCCGGGTGAAGCTGAAACGCGACGGTGCCAGCAGATCGCAGAACAGATCACGCTTGGCCTGATAGAAAGCCGGCAGCTCTTCGACGTGCTCAGGATGCTCGGCCATAAAATCGGCCAAGGCATATTGCAGCGGCGTCACACCACAGAAATTGACGTACTGGTGCACCTTGCGCAATTCCGCCGTCAGGGCCGGTGGTGCGACCACATAGCCGGTTTTCCAGCCGGTGACGTGGTAGGTCTTGCCAAACGAACTGACCACGAAAGCACGCTGATACAGCTCTTCATGAGCCAGCACGCTGACGTGGGGCACGCCGTCATACACCAGGTGCTCGTAGACTTCGTCGCTGATCACATAGATATCGCGATCACGGATCAACGCTGCCAACTGATCGAGTTCGGCACGACTGATCAGCGCACCACTAGGGTTGTGCGGGGAGTTGAGAATGATCATCCGCGTGCGCGGGCTCAGTGCCTGGGCAAGCTTCTCGAAGTCGATACTGAAATCGTTCAGGCCCAGTTGCACGTGCACGCAACGACCACCGGCCAACTCTACCGAGGGCTCGTAGCTGTCGTATGCCGGGTCAAACACAATGACTTCATCACCGCTGTGGATAACCGCCTGAATGGCACAGAAAATCGCCTCGGTCGCGCCGGGGGTAACCGTCACTTCAGTATCCACATCCACCTGCGCGCCATAACTGCGGGCGATCTTCGCCGCGATCTGCTGACGCAACACCGGCAGCCCGGTCATTGGCGAGTACTGGTTATGGCCGCTGGCGATATGTCGGCCGACCGCATCGCACAGGGCCTGCGGGGCCGCGAAATCGGGAAAGCCCTGGGACAGATTGAGCGCGCCGGTCTGTGCCGCGAGCTGAGACATCTGAGTGAAAATAGTGATGCCGACATTCGGCAGCTTGCTGGTGATCATCGGTGGTTCCCTGCTCTACACCCGGCTCTACGGCGGCGCGGGGGAGTCCGAGGATAGCCCAAACCGCAGGCATGAAAAAGGGCGCCATCGGCGCCCTCTTCTTCCCACGGGAAAAACCTGAATCAGCGCTTGTCGCGACGCTTCTTGTCGGCCTTCTTGTGGTGCGACATCAAACGACGCTTCTTGTTGACCTGGCGGTCCGTGAGCGTGTTCTTGTTGCCTTCGTACGGGTTCTCGCCGCCCTTGAACTCGATGCGGATCGGCGTACCGACCAGCTTCAGGACACGGCGATAGGTGTTTTCCAGGTAACGCACGTAGGACTTCGGCACCTTCTCGATCTGGTTGCCGTGGATCACGATGATCGGCGGGTTCGCGCCACCGAGGTGGGCATAACGCAGTTTGATCCGGCGGCTGTTAACCATCGGCGGCTGGTGCTCGCTGACCGCGTCTTCGAGGATCTGGGTCAGGCGGCTGGTCGGCCAACGGGTAACCGCAGACTTGAACGAGTTCTGTACCGACGCGTAGAGGTTGCCCACGCCAGTGCCGTGCAGGGCCGAGATGAAGTGGATATCGGCGTAGTCAACGAAGAACAGTCGACGTTGCAGCTCGACCTTCACGAAGTCGCGCTCGCTCGGCGTCATGCCGTCCCACTTGTTGATCGCGATCACCAGCGCACGACCCGACTCAATGGCGAAGCCCAGCAGGTTGAGATCGTGATCCACCACGCCTTCGCGGGCGTCCATCACGAAGATCACCACGTTGGCGTCTTTGATCGCCTGCAGGGTTTTGACCACGGAGAACTTTTCGACTTCTTCGTGGATCTTGCCGCGCTTGCGCACACCGGCGGTATCGATCAGCGTGTACTTCTCGTCATTACGTTCGAACGGGATGTAGATACTGTCGCGGGTGGTGCCGGGTTGGTCATAGACGATTACCCGGTCTTCGCCGAGCATGCGGTTGACCAGCGTCGACTTGCCGACGTTCGGCCGGCCGATGATCGCGATCTTGATCCCGTCTTTTTCGCTTGGGCCAGGGATGCGCTTGGCTTCCTCGCCTTCGGCGACGATCTCTTCCTCTTCACCTTCCTGCGGCTCGTCATCGTCTCGCGGGAATTCACTCAGTGCCGCTTCCAGCAACTGGGTGATACCACGGCCGTGGGCGCCGGCGATCGGGATCGCATGGCCCATGCCCAGCGGGGCGAATTCTGCGCGGGCCATTTCCGGGTCGATGTTGTCGACCTTGTTGGCCACCACGTGAGAACGCTTGTTACGTTTGCGCAAATGCTCGGCGATCATCTGGTCGGCGGCGGTAAAACCGGCCTTGGCATCTACCAGGAACAGAACGACATCCGCTTCTTCGATGGCCAGCAGCGACTGCTCGGCCATCTTTTCGTCCATACCATGCTCGTCACCGGAGATACCGCCGGTGTCGATCAGAATGTAGGAACGCCCTTGCCACTTGGCCTCACCGTACTGGCGATCACGGGTCAGACCGGACAAGTCGCCAACGATGGCGTCACGAGTCCTGGTCAGGCGGTTGAACAAGGTGGACTTGCCGACGTTGGGTCGGCCCACCAGGGCGATTACGGGAACCATGCGGCTCTCCACTTCGTTATTTCAGAAAATACAAAAGCCGCTGCGAGGCAGCGGCTGGTGCTCGGGGCAATCACCGTGTGCTTTTTTGTAGGAGCGAGCTTGCTCGCGAAAAACGCAAAGACACCGCGTTAATCCAGATTGCCAACGTAATCGTTGACGTCCATCGCGAGCAAGCTCGCTCCTACACTCTTACAAACGGTGAAGCAGCCGGGGGTGGTTAACCCCAAGCATAGTTCTTACTTGATGGTCAGGGCTTCCAGTTTGCCGCTGTTGCCATACACATAAATCGTGTCACCCATCACCAGCGGACGGGCACGCAGGCCGTCGCTGTCGATGCGCTCGCGGCCGACGAAACGACCGTCCACCTGACTCAGCAGGTGCAGGTAACCTTCCAGGTCACCGACTGCAACGTAGCTGGAGAACACTTCCGGGGCCGACAGTTGACGACGGGCCAGCGAATCGTTGCTCCACAAGGCTGTGGTGGAACGCTCGTCGACGCCTTCAACGGTACCCGAAGACAGGCTCACATATACGGTGCCAAAACCCTGGGCGACACCGGCGTAGCTGGAAGCATCACGCTGCCAGAGCTGACGGCCGCTTTGCAGGTCCAGAGCGGCAACGCGCCCCTGATAGCTGGCGACATACAGCGTCTCGCCCGACAGCAACAAGCCACCGTCGATATCGACCACGCGCTCCAGCTCCGAGCGACCTTGCGGGATCGCTACGCGCTGTTCCCACACCGGTACGCCGTTGGAGATATCCACGGCAACCACTTTACCGGTCGACAGGCCAGCCACCGCGAGGCGGTTCGTCACGATCGGCGCACTGGTACCACGCAGGGTCAGTACCGCAGGGGTGCTGTCATAGATCCAGCGACGATTACCGGTGGAAGCATCCAGGCCGATCAGACGATCGTCCTGAGTCTGCACCACCACAACGTCACCGTTGTTGGCTGGCGGTGCCAGTACTTCGCTGGACACGCGAGCGCGCCACTTTTCTTCACCGTTGATGGCGTCCAGGGCAACGATTTCGCCCTTGAGCGTACCGATGGTGACCAGACCGTAAGCTACGCCAACGGCGCCAGAGACAGGCAGCTCAAGATCTTTCTTCCATTTGACGTCGCCCGTGTTGCGGTCCATCGCCATCAACACGCCAGTGACGTCGGCGGCATAGATGGTATCGCCATCGATGGCCGGAACCAGCATGTTGTAGGTTTCGCCCTGACCGTCACCGATCGAACGGCTCCACTGCTTGTGCAGAACCACTTCTTCCTTGAAGTCGACCAGTTCGGCCGGAGGCAATTCTTTTTTGCTGTTGCTGCTGCAACCCGCGGCCATCAGGGCCAGAGCCAGCAATGCTGCATGTTTCCAACGAATCACGTCACGCATCCCCTTTGGCCAGGTCGTCCAGCTTGATTTGCAGGCCACCGACCGCCGCTTCATCCGACAGTGCCGCCTTGGCTTTTTGATACGCCGCGCTCGCCTCATCGGTACGACCCAACTGCACCAGCAGGTCGCCCTTGAGCTCTTCACGAGTGGCCAGGAATGCCTTGTCGGCATCGCCTTCGAGCAGTTTCAGCGCTTCGTCGGCCTTGTTCTGCGCACCGAGTACCTGGGCCAGACGCTGACGGGCGATTTCGCCCAGCGCCGGGTTGGCCGGCTTGTCGACGATGGCTTTGAGCTCGCTGGCCGCGTCGTCCAGCTTGCCGCTGTCGACCGCCACTTTGGCGACGAACAGGCTGCCGTACTGCGCGTAGGCGCTGCCGCCGAACTCGCTGTTGAGCTTGCCGGCCAGGTCCGAAACACGGGCCGCATCAGGCTTGCCGTCAGGCGTCAGCGTGGTTTCGAGCAATTGCTGATAGAGAATCGAGGCGCCTTGCGACTGATTGCTCTGATACTTGTGGAACGCCTGCCAGCCGAACACGATGACCAGCGCAAACAGGCCGCCAGTAACCAGGGGCTTACCGTTGCGAGACCACCATTCCTTCAATTCCGCCACATGTTCGTCTTCGGTACTCGACACCCCAATACTCCTTAATCGCTAATTCGGCTGTTTAGACAGCTTCAACCCTGCACGACGCAGGTGGCCAGGTGTGCTGCAAGCGCATCCCAGGCAATGCTTTGTTGTTCGCCCTGGCCACGCAGGGGTTTGAAACCTACCACTTGCTGGGCCATTTCGTCGTCACCGAGGATCAGCGCATACAATGCGCCGCTCTTGTCGGCTTTCTTGAACTGGCTTTTGAAACTGCCGGCACCGGCATTCACTTGCAGGCGCAGGTTCGGCAACTGATCACGCACGCGCTCCGCCAGGGTCAGGCCGGCGAGTTCGGCGGCTTCGCCGAAGGCGCAGAGATAGACATCGACCTGACGGGAGATCTCTTGCGGGATCTGCTCCAGGGTTTCCAGCAACAGCACCAGGCGTTCGATGCCCATGGCAAAACCAACGCCGGCGGTCGGCTTGCCGCCCATTTGCTCCACCAGACCGTCATAACGGCCGCCAGCGCACACGGTGCCCTGGGCGCCGAGTTTGTCGGTGACCCATTCGAAAACGGTCTTGCTGTAGTAATCCAGCCCGCGAACCAGCTTCGGGTTGATCACGTAAGGAATGCCGGCGGCGTCCAGGCGAGCCTTGAGGCCCTCGAAATGCACGCGGGATTCTTCGTCGAGGTAGTCGGCCATTTTCGGCGCATCGACCAATACCGCCTGGGTATCGGCGTTCTTGGTATCAAGAACCCGCAGCGGGTTGGTTTTCAGGCGACGCTGGCTGTCTTCGTCGAGCTTGTCCATGTGCGCCGAGAGGTACTCGACCAGCGCTTCACGATAACGGCCGCGGGATTCGCTGGTACCCAGGCTGTTGAGCTCGAGCTTCACCGCATCGCGGATGCCCAGTTCGCCCCACAGGCGCCAGGTCAGCACGATCAGTTCGGCGTCGATGTCCGGACCGTCGAGGTTGAACACCTCGACACCGATCTGGTGGAACTGGCGATAGCGGCCTTTCTGCGGACGCTCGTGGCGGAACATCGGGCCGATGTACCAGAGTTTCTGCACCTGACCACCGCCGGTGATGCCGTGCTCCAGCACTGCGCGCACACAGGCCGCCGTGCCTTCGGGGCGCAGGGTCAGGGAGTCGCCGTTACGGTCGTCGAAGGTGTACATCTCTTTTTCGACGATGTCGGTCACTTCACCGATGGAACGCTTGAACAGTTCGGTGAACTCGACGATCGGCATGCGGATCTGCTTGTAACCGTAGTTATCCAGCAGGCGCGAAACGGTGCCCTCGAAATGACGCCAAAGGGGAGTCTGTTCGGGCAGGATGTCGTTCATGCCACGAATGGCTTGCAGAGACTTGCTCACATTAAATCCTTAAATTCGTTCGGCTCTTCAGTCGGGCTCAGCCACGCGCAATGACGGCAGCGTCGGCTTCGACCTTTTCGGCCGCTTTCTGGCGGATCAAGCGTTCAAGCTCATCCACCAGATTGTCATTCGTCAGTTTCTGCGACGGCTTGCCGTCGATGTAAATCAGGTTCGGCGTGCCGCCGGTCAAGCCGATATGGGCTTCCTTGGCTTCACCCGGGCCGTTGACCACGCAACCGATCACCGCGACATCCAGCGGCACCAGCAAATCTTCGAGGCGCCCTTCCAGCTCGTTCATGGTCTTGACCACATCGAAGTTCTGCCGCGAGCAGCTCGGGCAGGCGATGAAGTTGATGCCACGGGAACGCAGGTGCAGGGATTTGAGAATGTCGTAGCCGACCTTCACTTCCTCGACCGGGTCGGCCGCCAACGAGATGCGGATAGTATCGCCAATCCCTTCGGCGAGCAGCATACCGAGGCCCACGGCGGATTTCACCGTGCCTGAACGCAAACCACCGGCTTCAGTGATGCCCAGGTGCAGCGGCTGGACGATTTCCTTGGCCAGCAGGCGGTACGCTTCGACGGCCATGAACACGTCGGACGCTTTCACGCTGACCTTGAAATCCTGGAAGTTCAGGCGCTCGAGGTGCTCGACGTGACGCAATGCCGACTCGACCAGCGCAGCCGGGGTCGGCTCGCCGTATTTCTTTTGCAGGTCTTTTTCCAGGGAACCGGCGTTCACGCCGATACGGATCGGGATCCCGCGGTCACGGGCGGCATCGACCACTGCGCGCACGCGGTCTTCGCGGCCGATGTTGCCCGGGTTGATCCGCAGGCAATCGACACCCAGTTCGGCTACGCGCAACGCGATCCGGTAGTCGAAGTGGATATCGGCAACCAGGGGCACCTTGACCAGCTGCTTGATCTTGCCGAAGGCTTCGGCGGCGTCCATGTCCGGTACGGAAACCCGCACGATATCGACGCCGGCCGCTTCAAGGCGGTTGATTTGCGCGACAGTGGCCGCGACATCGTTGGTATCGCTGTTGGTCATGCTCTGCACAGCGATAGGCGCATCGCCGCCAACAGGCACGTTACCGACCCAGATCTTGCGAGATTCGCGACGTTTGATTGGAGATTCGCCGTGCATGACTTATTGACCCAACTTCAGGCGAGCAGTCTCGCCACTGGTGAACGGAGCGACATCGACCGGCTGGCCGTTGTAGCTGACCTGAGCGCCACGGGCAAAGCCCAGACGCACGGCAAACGGTGGTTTGCCATTGACTGCCAGGCTGTCGCCTTTGCGTTTGAGACCGCTGAACAGCACCTTGCCGCTACCGTCGGTCACTTGTGTCCAACAATCGGCAGTGAACTGCACCTGAACCTGGCCTTGGCCGGCCACCGGTGCGGTTACCGCGGGAGCAGGTGCCGGAGCGACAGGAGCGACCGGCGCAGTCACCACCGGGGTCGGGGCGGCAGGAGCAGCCGGGGCCGGAGTTGCCGGGGTCACAGGCGCTGCGACGACTGGCGCTGAATTATGAGCGGGTGCGGCTGGCGTAGCTGGCGCTGCCGGGGTGGCTGGCGCAGTCGCCTGGGCCTCCACTGGTGCTTCAGCCGGAGCGTCGGCCTGTGGCAGCGCGAGGGCGGTTCCGCCTTCGATCTGGCCTTCCGCGACAGCCTGGTCTTCCGGCTCGTCCAGCGGATGAATCTGTGTCGTACCGTCGGCGCCTTCGACTTCAACGTGTTCCGGTGCCAGACCGATCAGGTCCTTGGTGCGCATCGAGGTCTGGTCCTGCCACCAGACAAAACCGCCACCGATCACCGCGATCAGCAACAGCAGGCTGACAATTCGCAAAATGGTGTGGGAAACCCGGACCGGTTCTTCGATACGACCCAGGCTATGAACACTGCTGCCCTGGGAATCGGTACCGGTGGATTGATCGAACTGCTGGACCAGAACCGCCTGGTCCATGCCGAGCAACTTGGCATAGGCGCGAATATAACCACGGGCAAAGGTATGCCCAGGCAGCTTGTCGAAAGCGCCGGCTTCCAGATTGCTCAGGGAAGTGGTGGTGAGGTTGAGCTTGAGGGCCACTTCGGCCAGCGACCAGCCATTGCTTTCGCGAGCCTGGCGCAAAGTCTCACCGGGGTTAACGCGATTCGCTGCTACAACTTCGGGATGCGCCGCTTTCATCATTGCTCCGACAGGTATTGCTGATATTCCGGCGTACCGGGATAGAGTCGTTTTAGTTGCAGGCCTGCACTGGCGGCCTTGTCGCGATCATCAAACACTTTTGCCAGCCGAACGCCGAGCAATAGACTACGTGCATTTTGCTCGGCAAGCAGGCTAAAACGATCGTAGAAGTCACGCGCGGGCACATAATGCCTGTCTTCGTAAGACAACTCAGCCATTTCCAGCAATGCACGA
Source organism: Pseudomonas sp. WT-JTC (assembly GCF_056711565.1). Lineage (NCBI taxonomy): Bacteria > Pseudomonadati > Pseudomonadota > Gammaproteobacteria > Pseudomonadales > Pseudomonadaceae > Pseudomonas > Pseudomonas sp. WT-JTC. The sequence continues at coordinate 1,077,450 of NZ_CM160042.1, read as the reverse complement.
GGTTGTTGGCGGTTCAGGCGCAGGGCTTTTTCCAGTTGCTGCCGGGCCAGCTCACGCTCTCCCAGCATTGAAGCGGTCATGCCGAGGTTTTCGAATACCCGTGAACGTTCAGGATACAGGGTATCGGCGGCCGCTTGTTCAAAGCGCACGTAGGCTTCCTTGTAACGCTTCTGCTCGAACAGAAAACTGCCGTAGTTATTGAGGATTCGTGCATCGGCGGGACGGGAAGACAGCGCCTTGCGAAAATGCTCGTCGGCCAGTTCCGGCTCCATTTCCGCCTGGAACACCAGCCCCAGCGCCGCGTTGGCATCAGGGTCGGCGCCATCCAGTTCCAGGGCCTTTTTCAGCGGGATCTTGGCGCGCTCGGTCATGCCCTGTTGCAAATACCCGATACCGAGTTGCACATATGCCTCACGCGCTTCATCACGGCCCTTGCTGGTCTTCATCGGGCTGTAGTCACCCGAAAGCACACAGCCAGCACACAGGCTGGCCAACAGCAAAAGCAGCGCAAAGCGCAGGGACATAGAGATCCTCTCTCAGTTGTTGTTCGCAGCGCCCGAAGCAACATCGCTGTCGGCGCTCAATTCACGCACGGCGATATAACGTTCGCTACGACGGGTGCGATCCAGCACCTGCCCTACCAATTGACCACAGGCCGCGTCGATGTCTTCACCACGGGTGGTGCGGACGGTGACGTTGAAACCGGCATGATGAAGCTGATCCTGGAAACGACGAATGGCGTTGTTGCTCGGACGCTCGTACCCGGAATGCGGGAACGGGTTGAACGGGATCAGGTTGATCTTGCACGGGATGTTCTTGAGCAGCTCGATCATTTCCACGGCGTGCTCAACCTTGTCATTGACGTCCTTGAGCAAGGTGTACTCGATGGTCAGCACACGCTTTTCGCCCAGGGACGACATGTAGCGCTGGCACGACTCGAGCAGCATCTTAAGCGGATACTTCTTGTTGATCGGCACCAATTGGTTACGCAATGCGTCATTCGGTGCGTGCAGGGACAACGCCAGGGAGACGTCGATGTGCTTGGAGAGCTCATCGATCATCGGCACCACGCCGGAGGTCGACAGGGTCACACGGCGCTTGGAAATGCCGTAGCCCAGGTCGTCCATCATCAAATGCATGGCCGCGACGACGTTGTCGAAGTTCAGCAGCGGCTCACCCATGCCCATCATCACCACGTTGGTGATGGCACGGTCGACGGTTGCCGGGACGCTGCCAAAGGATTTGTTGGCAATCCACACCTGGCCGATAACTTCGGCGGCGGTGAGGTTGCTATTGAAACCTTGCTTGCCGGTGGAGCAGAAACTGCAATCCAGGGCACAGCCTGCCTGGGACGAAACGCACAAGGTGCCGCGCTTGCCCTGGGGAATGTACACGGTCTCGACGCAGCTGCCGGACGCCACGCGCACCACCCACTTGCGGGTGCCGTCGCTGGAGATGTCCTCGCTGACCACTTCCGGACCACGGACCTCGGCAACAGCCTTGAGCTTTTCGCGCAAGGCCTTGCTGACGTTCGTCATGGCATCGAAATCATCGACACCAAAGTGGTGAATCCATTTCATTACCTGACCGGCACGGAAACGCTTCTCCCCGATTGAGTCGAAGAATTTTTCCATTTCCAGCTGAGTCAGACCCAGCAGGTTAGTTTTTACAGTCGATGTAGTCATGGATTCACCTTCACTCTTAAGCCAATGCTTAGCGAGTGGTTACTTCAGTAGCTGCGAAGAAGTACGAGATTTCGCGAGCGGCAGCGGCTTCGGAGTCCGAACCGTGTACAGCGTTAGCGTCGATGGAGTCAGCGAAGTCAGCGCGGATGGTGCCGGCAGCAGCTTCTTTAGGGTTGGTAGCGCCCATCAGCTCACGGTTCAGAGCGATAGCGTTTTCGCCTTCCAGAACCTGAACAACAACCGGACCGGAGATCATGAAAGCAACCAGGTCGTTGAAGAAACCACGAGCGCTGTGCTCAGCGTAGAAGCCTTCGGCTTCGGCTTTGGACAGTTGCTTCAGTTTCGAAGCTACAACGCGCAGGCCTGCTTTTTCGAAACGGGTGGTGATCTCGCCGATCACGTTTTTAGCAACGGCGTCAGGCTTGATGATGGAGAAAGTACGTTGAACAGCCATGGTGTAACTCCAGAAACGGTAATTTACGAAAAATTAAACCCGCGAATTATACGCGGGTTCTCGGGTATTGCCTAACCTGCGGCGTGGCTCAGTCGCGTTCTTCGATCCAGTGGGCCTGAATGGCCTCCAGGATCTTTTCGCCACAATGCTCAGGCATATCGTCGAAGTCGGGCAGTTCCATCACCCATTGACGCAGATCGACGAAATTGACCGACATAGGGTCCACGTCGGGCTTGCTTTCTGCCAGCTGGATCGCGATCTCCAGCACATCAGTCCACTTGAGTTTCATGACAATTCCTTGAATCAGTGTGGTGCTTCGGCTGCGTGGTTGAGCGAATACTTCGGAATTTCGACGGTCAGGTCTTCAGTCCCGACCTTGGCCTGACAGCCCAGGCGCGACTGAGCTTCCAGCCCCCAGGCCTTGTCCAGATAATCTTCTTCCAGTTCGTCGGCCTCTTCCAGCGAGTCGAAACCCTCGCGGATGATGCAGTGACAAGTGGTGCACGCACAGACGCCGCCACAGGCACTTTCCATCTCGATATGGTGCTCATGAGCCAGTTCGAGGATGGACGTACCGGTCTCAGCCTCCACAACCATGCCTTCGGGGCAGAACTTCTCGTGTGGCAGAAAAATGACCTGCGGCATCGTTATTCCTCAATCTCATTCAGGTTGCGCCCCGCCAGCGCGGCTTTCACCGTCGAGTCCAGGCGGCGGGCAGCAAAGGCGTCGGTCACTTGCGACAGACGCTTGGTCTGCTGCTCGATGGCGTAACCATCGGTACCTTTCATCAGTTCGGTCAATTCCTGCACCTGCAGCTCGATGACCATGCGCTCATCGGCGTCGAGCAGACGCTCGCCATCAGCCTCCAGAGCGGCCTGCACCGCTTCGATCAGGCGCTGGGCGTCGACCTGCTGCTCGCGCAGTACGCGGGCAACCTTGTCGTCATTGGCGTGCTGGAACGAGTCCTTGAGCATTTTGGCGATTTCGCCGTCGGTCAGGCCATAAGATGGCTTGACCTGAATGCTGGCTTCGACGCCCGAACCCAGTTCGCGGGCCGAAACGCTCAGCAGACCGTCGGCATCGACCTGGAAGGTCACGCGAATCTTCGCCGCGCCGGCCACCATCGCCGGAATGCCGCGCAATTCGAAGCGTGCCAGGGAGCGGCAGTCGCTGATCAGCTCGCGCTCGCCCTGCAATACGTGGATGGCCATGGCCGACTGGCCGTCTTTATAAGTGGTGAAGTCCTGGGCGCGGGCGACGGGGATCGTGGTGTTGCGCGGAATCACCTTCTCCATCAGGCCGCCCATGGTCTCCAGACCCAGGGACAACGGAATCACGTCCAGCAACAGCAGTTCGCTGCCGTCACGCTTGTTGCCGGCCAAGGTATCGGCCTGGATCGCAGCACCAATGGCCACCACTTGATCCGGGTCGATTTCAGTCAGTGGCTGGCGACCGAAGGCTTCGGCGACGGCTTCGCGAACACGAGGAACGCGAGTCGAACCACCGACCATGACCACGGCGTGCACGTCTTCCAGTTCGATAGCGGAATCACGCACCGCACGACGACAGGCTTTCAGGCTGCGGGCGACCATCGGCTCGATCAGCGCATTGAAGGCTTCGCGGGTCAGCTCGGCTTTCCAGGCACCATAAGCGACTTCAACCGACGCGGCGTTGGTCAGGGCTTCCTTGGCGACACAGGCGGTTTGCAGCAAGTTGCGTTGCGCACCTGGATCGAGGTCGGCGGACAGGCCGGCGCTCTCGATAATCCAGCCGGCGATCGCGTGGTCGAAATCATCGCCGCCCAGGGCGCTGTCGCCGCCGGTAGCCAGGACTTCGAAAACACCGCCGGTCAGGCGCAGAATCGAAATATCGAAGGTGCCGCCGCCCAGGTCATAAATGGCGACCAGGCCTTCGGCGTGTTGATCAAGACCGTAAGCCACCGCCGCTGCGGTCGGCTCGTTGAGCAAACGCAGCACATTCAGGCCGGCCAGCTTGGCCGCATCCTTGGTGGCTTGACGCTGAGCGTCATCGAAATAGGCCGGAACGGTGATGACCGCGCCTACCAGCTCACCACCCAAGGTCGCTTCAGCGCGTTGACGCAGGACCTTGAGGATATCGGCAGAGACTTCGACCGGGCTTTTCGGGCCCTGGATCGTGTCGATGAACGGCATGTGCGACTCGCCATCGACAAAGCGGTACGGCAACTGATCACCAAGCTGCTTGACATCGGACAGACCACGACCCATCAAGCGCTTGACCGACAGCACGGTGTTCAAGGGATCGGTGGCGGCAGCCAGCTTGGCGGATTCGCCCACCTCGACGCGATCGGCGTGGTAGCGCACAGCGGACGGCAGGATAACCCGCCCATCGGCATCGGCAAGAGGCTCGGAAAGACCACTGCGCAATGCAGCGACCAGCGAATTGGTAGTGCCCAAGTCGATCCCCACAGCCAGACGACGCTGGTGCGGTTGAGGACTTTGGCCGGGTTCGGCGATCTGCAGTAGGGCCATCGTTATCAGGACTTATCTGTATATCAGGCGTGCGACCGGAGCGGCACTGGGTTAATCGTCGAGGCGCTCTTCTAACTGGCGCACTTCGTAGGTGAGCTTGTCGAGGAACTGCATGCGCCGCATCAGGCGTTCAGCCTGTTCACGTTGCGCTGCATCATTCCAACAGGCTGCGAAACTGTCGTTCAGTTTTTCCTGAGCAACTTTCAGGCGGCGCTTGAACACTGCAACACCTGCCAGATCGGCACTGCCTTGCAGGTCTTCGAGCTCTTCGCGCAACTCCATCTGTTGCAGCAGGAACTCCGGATCATGCACCGTGACTTCCAGCGGCAGCTCGCCACCATTCAAGGCGAGCAGGTAGCGCGCGCGCTTGGGCGGACTCTTGAGCGTCTGGTAGGCCTCGTTGAGGCTCGCCGATTGCTCCAGGGCCAACCGTTGTTCGCGTTCGGAAGCGTCGGCAAAGCGGTCCGGATGAACGCCGCGCGCCAGCTCGCGATAGCGCGTAGCCAGCTGATCAAGGTCCAGGTTAAAACCCGGTTGCAGCTCGAATAAAGCGAAATGACAAGGAGTACCCACGACAAGCCTCAGATGTTGAAGCTTTCGCCGCAGCCACATTCACCGCGTACGTTGGGGTTGTTGAACTTGAAGCCTTCGTTCAACCCTTCCTTGACGAAATCGAGCTCGGTGCCGTCCAGGTAGGCCAGGCTTTTCGGGTCGATGATCACTTTTTCGCCGTGACTTTCGAACACCTGGTCCTCTGCAACCACCTCGTCGACAAACTCCAGCACGTAGGCAAGGCCGGAACAGCCCGTGGTGCGAACACCCAGACGAATCCCTTCACCTTTGCCGCGCCCGTCGAGGGAGCGCCGCACGTGTCGAGCAGCCGCTTCTGTCATGCTGATAGCCATCGGTGACTCCTTACTCGTCGCCAAAACTCGAAAATCAGATCAAGCCTTTCTTCTGCTTGTAATCGCGAACAGCCGCCTTGATGGCGTCTTCAGCAAGTACCGAGCAGTGGATTTTCACTGGCGGCAGGGCCAGTTCTTCAGCCAGCTGGGTGTTCTTGATGGTTTCTGCTTCGTCCAGGGTCTTGCCCTTCATCCACTCGGTAGCGAGGGAGCTGGAAGCGATAGCCGAACCGCAGCCGTAGGTCTTGAACTTGGCATCTTCGATGATGCCGGCGTCGTTGACCTTGATCTGCAGGCGCATCACGTCGCCGCACGCCGGAGCGCCGACCATGCCGGTGCCGACATCAGGATCTTCCGCGTCCATCTTGCCGACGTTGCGCGGGTTTTCGTAGTGGTCGATGACCTTTTCGCTGTAAGACATGATTCTCAATCCTCACTCATCAGGGCCGCTCTTGAGGCCCTGCAGTTACGCTGCGTCAGTCGCCGCGTCGCTACAGGACCTGTATCCGGCGGCTTCTATAGTTAGTGTGCCGCCCACTCGATCTTCGAGATATCGACGCCGTCTTTGTACATATCCCACAGCGGCGACAGAGCGCGCAGCTTGGTTACGGCCTCGCAGACTTTCTGCGCGGCGTAGTCGATTTCTTCTTCGGTGGTGAAACGACCGAAGGTGAAGCGGATCGAGCTGTGTGCCAGTTCGTCGTTGCGGCCCAGGGCGCGCAGTACGTACGAAGGCTCAAGCGATGCCGAGGTGCAGGCCGAACCGGACGATACCGCCAGATCCTTGAGCGCCATGATCAGCGACTCGCCCTCAACGTAGTTGAAGCTCAGGTTCAGGTTGTGCGGAACGCGGGCGGTCTGGCTGCCGTTGACGTACAACTCTTCCAGGTGCTCGACCTGCTTGAAGAAACGATCGCTCAGGGCCTTGATGCGCGCGTTCTCGGCAGCCATGTCTTCCTTGGCTACGCGGAAGGCTTCACCCATGCCGACGATCTGGTGGGTCGCCAGGGTGCCGGAACGCATGCCTCGCTCGTGACCGCCGCCATGCATGGTCGCTTCGATGCGAACACGTGGCTTGCGGCTCACGTACAGTGCGCCGATACCTTTAGGGCCGTAGGTCTTGTGAGCCGAGAACGACATCAGGTCGACTTTCAGCTTCGAAAGGTCGATGTCGACCTTGCCGGTGGACTGAGCGGCGTCAACGTGGAACAGGATGCCCCTGGCGCGGGTCAGCTCGCCGATGGCCGCGATGTCGTTGACGGTGCCGATTTCGTTGTTCACGTGCATGACCGAAACCAGGATGGTGTCGTCACGCAGTTCAGCTTCGACCATCTCCGGAGTGACCAGACCATCGGTGCGAGGCTCGATGTAAGTCACTTCGAAACCTTCACGCTCCAGTTGGCGCATGGTGTCGAGGACAGCCTTGTGCTCAATCTTGGTGGTGATCAGGTGTTTGCCTTTGGTGGCATAGAAATGCGCCGCACCCTTGATTGCCAGGTTGTCGGACTCGGTGGCACCGGAGGTCCAGACGATTTCGCGCGGGTCGGCGTTGACCAGGTCGGCGACCTGACGACGGGCGTTTTCGACGGACTCTTCGGCTTTCCAGCCGAACACGTGGGAACGGGACGCCGGGTTACCGAAGTTTCCGTCGACCAGCAGGCATTCACTCATTTTTTGCGCAACACGCGGATCAACCGGGGTGGTCGCAGAGTAATCAAGGTAAATCGGCAATTTCATGGACTATCTCCTAAATCAGGCTGGCTGGCGTGCCGCTAGCTCTTTGGCTGTCATTCGACGGCGGACGCTTCAATCTTGTCCAGGCGTGGCACCTTGCTGTTGCAACGGCGCTGGTCCTGACGCTGGGCTACTTCTTGCACCTCACGGCGAGTCACAAGGTCAGCCAAGCTGATACCGCTCAGAAATTCGTGAATCTGCAGGCTCAGATCGCACCACAAGTGGTGAGTCAGGCAGGTGTCGCCTTGATGGCAATCACCCTGGCCCTGGCATTTGGTGGCATCGACCGATTCGTTCACCGCATCGATCACCTGGGCGACCTGGATGCCCTGCATGTCGCGGGACAATTGGTAACCACCGCCCGGACCACGCACGCTAGACACCAGGTTGCTGCGGCGCAGCTTGGCGAAAAGCTGTTCGAGGTAGGACAGGGAGATGCCTTGGCGCTCGGAGATATCGGCCAGGGACACGGGCCCGTGCTGCGCGTGCAACGCCAGGTCAAGCATGGCGGTCACGGCGTATCGGCCTTTTGTAGTCAGTCGCATGGACAATTACCACGGAGTTCGGAATGAGGCGAGTATGCAATTCCCGAGTATTTAAGTCAACTATAAGACCTAGTACTTTAGTCAGGTTTACCCGCAAAAGAGCGGCCGCATCATAACAAAGGCTGGACGGTTACAGCCAGCAGTACTGTAGGAGCGAGCATGCTCGCGATGGTCATCAACGATAACGCTGGGCGCCTGACGCCCCGCGGTGTTCTCAGGTCCATCGCGAGCATGCTCGCTCCTACAGGGTGGGGAGCATGCTCGTAAAACGTCTAGCTGGCCTGGCTCTGATCCTTGTCCTTCACACAGGCAAAGTCTTCTTCGCGCAGCTCGGGCAGATCCTTGGCACAGTAATTACTGCCCAGATCCTTCAACGCCCCGCACATCCCTTCCAGGCGTCCATCGACCGCCTGCAGGTGATCAAGCAACTGGTTAATGGCACGAGCCACCGGATCCGGCATGTCTTCAGTCACACCGTAGGCATCGAAGCCGATCTTCTCGGCCATGGCCTTGCGCTTGGCGTCCTGCTCTTCGTCGGGTTTGACGATGATTCGCCCCGGAATACCCACCACAGTGGCACCCGGCGGTACTTCTTTGGTCACAACGGCATTGGAGCCCACCTTGGCGCCGGCTCCAACAGTGAACGGACCGAGCACCTTCGCGCCCGCCCCGACCACCACACCATCACCCAGAGTCGGGTGACGCTTGCCCTTGTTCCAGCTGGTGCCGCCCAGGGTCACACCCTGATAGATAGTGACGTCGTCGCCAATCTCGGCGGTTTCACCGATGACGATACCCATGCCATGGTCGATGAAGAAACGACGCCCCACCTTGGCTCCGGGATGAATCTCGATCCCGGTCAACCAGCGACCGAAGTTCGACACCAGCCGCGCCAGCCATTTCAGCTCCGCACGCCACAGGGCCGCCGACAAACGGTGAATCCAGATGGCGTGCATGCCCGGGTAGCAAGTCAGGACTTCAAAAGCGTTACGCGCCGCCGGGTCTCGATGGAATACGCTCTGGATATCTTCACGCAAACGCTCAAACATCATTAATCCTTCCGCTTTAGAAGCTCACCACGGGCCGCTTTCTGGGTTTCCGTGAGGATGCCACGCAAAATGTTCATTTCCGCCCGGCTGACCGAGCTGCGTCCGTACAACCGGCGCAGGCGCGCCATCAAGTGCCGTGGCTTTTCCGGATCGAGGAATTCGATGGCCACCAGGGTCTGCTCCAGGTGTTCATAGAATCGCTCCAGCTCATCCATGGTCGCCAGCTCGGCGCTTTTGACCGAGGCCACTTCTTCCTTCTCGACCTTGCTTGGCTGACCTTGCGCGGCCAGCCAGGACATGCGCACTTCATAGCTCAACACCTGCACCGCCGCCCCCAGGTTCAGCGAGCTGAACTCAGGGTCGGATGGGATGTGCACGTGATAGTGACATCGCTGCAGCTCTTCGTTGGTCAGGCCGGAATCTTCACGACCGAACACCAGGGCGATTTCCGCCCCCTGCCCTGCTTCCTCGACCACTTTCGCGCCGCATTCGCGGGGATCGAGCAGCGGCCAGGGAATCCGCCGGTCGCGGGCGCTGGTGCCGAGCACCAGGTTGCAGCCGACCAGGGCATCTTCCAAGGTGGCGACGACTTGCGCTTTTTCAAGGATGTCACCGGCACCGGAAGCTCGGGCATCGGCCTCGTGGTGCGGGAACAGACGAGGCTCGACCAGCACCAGCCGCGACAGGCCCATGTTCTTCATGGCGCGCGCAGTCCCGCCGATATTGCCCGGATGGCTGGTATTGACCAGGACGACACGAATGTTTTGCAGCAAGGGAGGCGCTCTCGAACATATATAGGGGGAGCAGAATCTTACAGCTCAAACTACCGTTAAGCCATGAAAGCGAACGTCGTCCTTCTCCTGTAGAAACTTTCTGATAGAATGCCCGGCTTTCTTTAACAACCTTAGGTGACACATCCATGCAGCCCATGCTGAATATCGCGCTGCGCGCCGCCCGCAGCGCCAGTGAATTGATCTTCCGCTCCATCGAGCGCCTGGATACCATCAAGGTCGACGAAAAAGACGCCAAGGATTACGTATCCGAGGTAGATCGCGCCGCTGAACAGAAAATCATCGACGCGCTGCGCAAGGCTTACCCGAACCACTCGATCATGGGTGAAGAAACCGGTATGCACGCCGGCACCGGCATCGAAGGCGAAGAGTACCTGTGGATCATCGATCCGCTGGACGGCACCACCAACTTCCTGCGCGGCATTCCTCACTTCGCTGTCAGCATCGCCTGCAAATACCGTGGCCGCCTGGAACACGCCGTTGTTCTGGACCCGGTTCGCCAGGAAGAATTCACCGCCAGCCGTGGTCGCGGCGCTCAACTGAACGGTCGTCGCCTGCGCGTCAGCGGTCGCACCAGCCTCGACGGCGCCCTGCTGGGTACCGGCTTCCCGTTCCGTGACGACCAGATGGACAACCTCGACAACTACCTGGGCATGTTCCGCGCCCTGGTTGGCCAGACTGCCGGCATCCGCCGCGCAGGCTCCGCGAGCCTGGACCTGGCCTACGTGGCCGCCGGCCGCTTCGACGCCTTCTGGGAGTCGGGCCTGTCCGAGTGGGACATGGCGGCAGGCGCCCTGCTGATCCAGGAAGCAGGCGGCCTGGTGAGCGACTTCACCGGCGGTCACGACTTCCTTGAAAAAGGCCACGTCGTTGCCGGCAACACCAAATGCTTCAAGGCAGTCCTGACGGCGATCCAGCCGCACCTGCCGGCCTCGCTGAAGCGCTAAGCGCCCAGCGACAGAAAAAGCACCCTTCGGGGTGCTTTTTTTATGCCTGGAATTTGCCCTCCAAAACACCACAATCCCACTGTAGGAGCGAGCTTGCTCGCGATGGTCGTCAACGATAACGCGGGAAGCCTGGCACCCCGCGGTGCTCTGAGGTTCATCGCGAGCAGGCTCGCTCCTACAGAGGGTTTGCAGCAACTCATAAGTCGCGCACACAAAAAAAGCACCCCGCAGGGTGCTTCTTTTTGAATCTGACTTCAGCGGATCAATGAGCCTGCTGATTCTCCGACAAGATCAACTTGCCCTCTTTATCCACAGGGATCTGGTTCCCCGGATCACGATCCATGCGCACATTGCCTTCCTTGCCGTCCAGCGAATAGCGCACGTCGTAACCGACAACCTTGTCGCTGATGTCATTCACCGTATTACAACGGGTCTGGGTCGTGGTGTAGGTGTCACGCTCCTGCATGCCTTCCTGCACCTTGTTGCCGGCGTAACCACCGCCAACAGCACCCGCGACCGTGGCGATCTTCTTGCCGGTACCGCCACCGATCTGGTTACCCAGTAATCCACCCGCCAATGCACCGACCACCGTACCGGCGATCTGATGTTGATCTTTCACCGGCGCCTGCCGGGTGACCGTTACATCCTTGCATACTTCACGTGGAGTCTTGATTTGCGTCTTGACCGGCTCAACGGCGAGTACTTGTGCGTACTCCGGGCCGCTTTTAACCAGGCTGTAGGTGGCCACAGCACCCCCGGCAGTCACACCGACAGCACCCAGTACAGCACCAACCAGCATCGACTTGTTCACATGAACCTCCTGACCATCACATACGGGATAAACCCGCGCTTCTCCCAGCCTTGGAGCATAAAAAAAGGCGCGAGTTCAACTCGCGCCTTTTTCGGACTACATCACTGAAAGAAGCTTCCTTCAAGGACGGTCGTCGACTTCCTTCTCGGTATTGGCAGGAGGAATCAGGTCCTCGGTGCTCAGGTTCAGCCAGATCAGCACCACGTTAGCGATGTAGATCGACGAGTAAGTACCCGCCATGACACCGACGAACAGGGCAATCGAGAAGCCGAACAGGTTGTCGCCACCAAAGAACAGCAGTGCCGCGATCGCCAGCAAGGTGGAGATCGAGGTCGCCATGGTCCGCAGCAGGGTTTGCGTGGTCGAGATGTTGATGTTCTCGATCAGGCTGGCCTTGCGCAGTACACGGAAGTTCTCGCGAACCCGGTCGAATACCACGATGGTGTCGTTGAGCGAGTAACCGATGATCGCCAGTACCGCCGCCAGCACCGTCAGGTCGAAGGTGATCTGGAAAAACGACAGGATACCGATGGTCACGATCACGTCGTGGATCAGGGATACGATCGCGCCAACCGCAAACTTCCACTGAAAGCGGAAAGCCAGGTAGATCAGGATGCCGCCCAGCGCCATCAGCATGCCGAGGCCGCCCTGGTCGCGCAGTTCTTCACCCACCTGCGGGCCGACGAACTCGACACGCTTGACCGTCGCCGGGTTCTCGCCGCCGACCTTTTGCAGGGCTTCGGCCACCTGGTGACCCAGTTGCGGGTCTTCGCCAGGCATGCGCACCAGCAGATCGGTGGTCGCACCGAAGTTCTGCACGATGGCTTCGTGATAACCCGCGGTCACCAGCTGCTCACGCACCTTGGTGACATCGGCCGGACGCTCGTAGGTCAGCTCGATGAGCGTACCGCCGGTGAAGTCCAGGCCCCAGTTCATGCCCTTGTGGAAGACACTGAATATTGCCAGTGCGGTAAGGAACAATGTGACGCCGAACGCAAAGTTGCGGACGCCCATGAAGTTGATTGTACGTAACATGGCAGCCCCTTAAATCCACAACTTCTTGAAGTCACGACCGCCGAAGATCAGGTTGACCATCGCGCGGGTCACCATGATGGCCGTGAACATCGAGGTAAAGATCCCGAGGGACATGGTCACTGCGAAGCCCTTGACCGGACCGGTGCCCATGGCAAACAGGATGCCGCCCACCAACAGAGTGGTCAGGTTGGCGTCGAGAATCGCAGTGAACGCCCGGCCGAAGCCTTCGTTGATTGCACGCTGCACGGTCATGCCGGCGGCGATCTCTTCACGGATCCGCGAGAAGATCAGCACGTTGGCGTCGACCGCCATACCCATGGTCAACACGATACCGGCGATACCCGGCAGGGTCAGCGTTGCACCCAGCAGCGACATCAGGGCCAGCAGCATCACCATGTTCACCGCCAGCGCGACGGTGGCGATGAGGCCGAAGAAGCGGTAGATGGCCATGATGAACAGCGAGACGAACAGCATGCCCCACAACGATGCATCGATACCTTTGGTGATGTTGTCCGCACCCAGGCTCGGGCCGATGGTGCGTTCTTCAGCGAAGTACATCGGAGCCGCCAGGCCACCGGCACGCAGCAGCAGCGCCAGCTCGGAGGACTCGCCCTGGCCGTTCAGGCCAGTGATGCGGAACTGAGCACCCAGCGGCGACTGGATGGTCGCCAGGCTGATGATCTTCTTCTCTTCCTTGAACGACTGCACCGCCACGTCTTTCTCGACGCCATCGACCACTTGCTTGGTGTAAGTGGTGACCGGACGCTGCTCGATGAAGATCACCGCCATGCTGCGACCGACGTTCGAACGGGTCGCACGGCTCATCAGCTCGCCGCCGTGACCGTCCAGACGGATGTTCACTTCCGGCGTGCCGTGCTCACCGAAACCAGCCTTGGCGTCAGTTACCTGGTCGCCAGTGATGATCAGGCCACGCTCGATCAGCGCAGGAGGACGCTTGCCTTCACGGAACTCGAATTCCTCGGAAGTGGCCTTCGAAGCGCCAGGCTCAGCAGCCAGACGGAACTCCAGGTTGGCCGTCTTGCCGAGGATACGCTTGGCTTCGGCGGTGTCTTGCACGCCCGGCAGCTCAACCACGATGCGGTTGGCGCCCTGACGCTGAACGATCGGTTCGGCAACACCCAGCTCGTTGACGCGGTTACGTACCGTGGTCAAGTTCTGCTTGATGGAGTATTCGCGGATTTCCGCCAGCTTGGCCGGGGTCATCGCCAGACGCAGCACCGCCTGACCATTCAGGTCGGCCGGAACAATGTCGAAATCGTTGAAGTTCTTGCGGATGATGCTACGAGCCTGTTCGCGGGTCGCTTCATCAGAGAAGCCCAGCTGAATGGCACCGTTGAGCTGCGGCAGGCTGCGATAGCGCAGTTTCTCTTTACGCAGCAGGCTCTTGACGTCGCCTTCGTAGACTTTCAGGCGTGCATCGAGGGCTTTGTCCATGTCCACTTCCAGCAGGAAGTGCACACCACCGGACAAGTCCAGACCCAGCTTCATCGGGTGCGCAGCGAGGTTGCGCAGCCATTGCGGGGTGGTTTGTGCCAGGTTCAGTGCGACGACGTAGTCATCACCCAGCGCCTTGCGTACAACGTCCTTGGCCGGCAGCTGATCTTCAGCCTTGGTCAGGCGAATCAGGCCGCCCTTGCCGTTGGCGGCCAGGGTGGCAGCCTTGACGTTGATTCCGGATTCCTTGAGCGCAGTGCTTACACGATCCAGATCAGCCTGATTGACCAGCAGCGCAGTGCTTGCACCACTGACCTGAATGGCCGGGTCATCAGGGTAAAGATTGGGAGCGGAATAAATCAGACCGACCGCCAGCACCGCCAGGATCAGAATGTATTTCCACAGAGGATATTTGTTCAGCATCACGCCGCCCGTTTATGACGCGGGGCGCCTTGCGCGCCCCGTCGATTGAATATGAAGTTGAAACTTAGATCGCTTTCAGCGTGCCTTTTGGCAGCGTGGCGGCGATGGCGCCTTTCTGGAATTTCATTTCGACGGTGTCGGAAACTTCCAGAACGACGAAATCGTCGGCCACTTTAGTGATCTTGCCGGCGATGCCGCCGGTGGTCACAACTTCGTCACCCTTTTGCAGGCTGCTCAGCAGGTTTTTCTGCTCTTTGGCGCGCTTGGCCTGTGGACGCCAGATCATCAGGTAGAAGATGACCAGGAAGCCGACCAGGAAAATCCACTCAAAGCCGCCGCCCATAGGGGCTGCCGCAGGTGCTGCAGCGTCTGCCATGGCATTAGAGATAAAAAAGCTCATTTAGCACTCCAGTTGCAAATGTTGAATCTTGGGGTCAGAAAACTCAGTCCAAAGGCGGCACGGGAAGCCCGCGTTTGGCGTAGAAGGCATCGACAAAGGCGGCCAATGTACCCTGTTGAATAGCCTCGCGCAAACCAGCCATAAGCACTTGATAATGGCGCAAGTTATGGATGGTATTGAGCATGCTTCCCAGCATTTCGCCGCACTTGTCCAGGTGATGCAGATAAGCGCGGGAGAAGTTCTGGCAGGTATAGCAATCGCAGGTCGGATCCAGCGGCGAATCATCATGGCGATGGAACGCGTTTCGGATCTTGATCACGCCTGTGTCAATGAACAGATGCCCGTTGCGGGCATTACGGGTTGGCATCACGCAATCGAACATGTCCACACCGCGGCGCACACCCTCAACCAGATCTTCCGGTTTGCCAACGCCCATAAGGTAACGAGGTTTGTCAGCCGGCATCTGGCCCGGCAGGTAATCCAGCACCTTGATCATTTCGTGCTTCGGCTCGCCCACCGACAGACCGCCGATGGCCAGGCCGTCAAAACCGATCTTGTCGAGGCCTTCCAGGGAGCGCATGCGCAGGTCCTGGTGCATGCCGCCCTGAACGATACCGAACAGCGCCGCCGTGTTGTCGGCATGGGCGTTTTTCGAGCGCTGGGCCCAACGCAGCGACAACTCCATCGATACGCGGGCGACGTCTTCATCGGCCGGGTACGGCGTGCATTCGTCGAAAATCATCACGATGTCCGAGCCCAGGTCACGCTGGACCTGCATCGACTCTTCCGGGCCCATGAACACCTTGGCGCCGTCGACCGGAGAGGCGAAGGTCACGCCCTCCTCCTTGATCTTGCGCATCGCGCCCAGGCTGAACACCTGGAAACCACCGGAGTCGGTCAGGATCGGGCCTTTCCACTTCATGAAATCGTGCAGGTCGCCGTGCTTCTTGATCACTTCCGTGCCCGGACGCAGCCACAGGTGGAAGGTGTTGCCCAAAATGATTTCAGCGCCAGTCGCCTCGATATCCCGCGGCAGCATGCCCTTGACCGTGCCGTAGGTGCCCACCGGCATGAAGGCCGGGGTCTCGACGGTACCGCGCGGGAAGGTCAGGCGACCACGACGAGCCTTGCCATCGGTGGCAAGCAGCTCAAACGACATACGACATTGGCGACTCATTCTTTGTCCTCAGGGCCACGTGGTGCGGGGTTACGGGTGATAAACATCGCATCACCGTAGCTGAAAAAGCGGTATTCGTTGTCGACGGCGGCTTTATAGGCGGCCATGGTTTCCGGATAACCGGCAAACGCCGAGACCAGCATCAACAACGTGGATTCAGGCAAATGGAAGTTGGTGACCAGGGCATCGACCACATGAAACGGCCGGCCCGGGTAGATGAATATGTCGGTATCGCCGCTGAACGGCTTGAGCACGCCATCGCGGGCAGCGCTTTCCAGGGAACGCACGCTGGTGGTCCCCACCGCCACCACCCGACCGCCGCGCGCGCGACAGGCGGCAACCGCATCCACCACGTCCTGGCCGACTTCCAGCCATTCGCTGTGCATGTGGTGATCTTCGATCTTCTCCACGCGCACCGGCTGGAACGTGCCGGCGCCAACGTGCAGGGTCACGAACGCCGTCTCGACGCCCTTGGCGGCAATCGCCTCCATCAGCACCTGATCGAAATGCAGCCCCGCCGTCGGCGCCGCCACCGCGCCCAAACGCTCGGCGTAGACGGTCTGGTAACGCTCGCGGTCCGCGCCCTCATCCGGGCGGTCTATATAAGGAGGCAACGGCATGTGCCCGACGCGGTCGAGCAGCGGCAACACCTCTTCGGCAAACCCAAGCTCGAACAACGCATCATGACGCGCCAGCATCTCGGCCTCGCCACCGCCGTCGATCAGGATCTTCGACCCCGGTTTCGGCGACTTGCTGGACCGCACATGGGCCAGCACGCGATGACTGTCCAGCACCCGCTCCACCAGGATTTCCAGCTTGCCGCCGGAAGCCTTCTGGCCAAACAGCCGCGCCGGAATCACCCGGGTATTGTTGAACACCATCAAATCGCCCGGGCGCAAATGCTCAAGCAAATCAGTGAATTGACGGTGTGCCAGGGCGCCGCTGACCCCATCCAGGGTCAACAGGCGACTACCGCGACGCTCGGCCAAAGGATGGCGGGCGATCAGCGAATCAGGGAGCTCGAAAGTAAAGTCAGCAACGCGCATGATGGGGTTCGTCTAGCAGGGCCGGGAAGTCTAGCGGAAATATCAAAAATTCTCCATGTACCTGATTGACCAGCGGTATTCACCTCTCTATACTTCGCCGCCATTGAGCCCTGATGGCGGAATTGGTAGACGCGGCGGATTCAAAATCCGTTTTCGAAAGGAGTGGGAGTTCGAGTCTCCCTCGGGGCACCAAAATTAAGAAAGGTCTTGCTTTGCAAGGCCTTTTTTTTCGCCTGCAGAAAAGCACCTGACACCCCAGCGACCTGTGTAGGAGCTGGCTTGCCAGCGAATTTTTAACCCTCATCCCCCTCGGTCAGTAAGACACTCATCAAGGATTCCCCCCATGGAATTGCAGCTGGAAACCGTTGCCCTCTTCTCCCTCAAACTGGCTTATGAGACGGAAGATCAGAGTCCGATCTTGCGGGATGATTTGGTGATGGGGGATTACCAGCGGGATGTGTTTGAGTTGCTGGTGCGGCGGGGGGATGTTGAGGGAATTCAGGTGAAGGTGGGTGAGTGTGTGGGGTTGGCGTTGGAGGCTGTTGGGGGTGTGGATAAGCCGTTGGGGCGGGAGTTGGGGAGGTTGGCGGGGGAGTTTGCCGGGATTCAGGCAATAGAGGAGCTTGATGTCCCGCTCGTTGCGCTTAAGGATTATTTGAAAGACATTCAATAAATGAACACGTGCGATTTTGCCCCAGGCTGCCGGATTCGTTGAGCCACCCAAATACTTAGCAATTGATGGCCTTGCATCCGATTTCAGGGGCTACATGTAGATCACTCAAAATCAGCTGCCAGAGCCAAATCACATCAACGCCAATAGCCTATGAGAATAGCGCTACGCACATACAGTGGTTATGTCACCGAGACTATCACTACTGAGCCTCTTTAGCAGTGCTACAAGCTGGTCATTGGCGTGAGCAATGTGATGTGATAGTGCGAATTAGTAACAATAAAGCCAAAGCGCTAATACGCTATGTGTTGGTTCCAGTCGGATAAAGGTTGCACCTTCAATTTGCCAACATAAAGGATGAGTGAAAGGTTTTTTTACTGGCCAATCATGATGGCTATGAGCTATCTTTGAGCTAGTAAAATTCCATATTGCAGCTACCGGCCCAAGACCGTCACCGCCTTATGAACAATAACAATGAAAGATTTTCTCTCGGGAGAACAAAATGCCTAATAGAAAGCCTTGGCTAGAAGAACTACGCAGACAGGCAATAGTACTCCCAATTCAAACTGACTGTCGAACCGAACCCAATCAACCGCTCGGACGGAATGTCCCTTGGCTTTTCAACCACGCCATTGGAGGGGGGCAGGCGAATTTTGATCAGCAAATTGAAGACCTTACTCCTCTCAATCGCGTCATGCTGTATGCATATCTTAATCAGAAAGCGCATGTTGATGAGTTAATCCATGCGTTCGACATGCTATTACCTGATTTAGAACGGTTCAAAAACGCGACTGTAATCGATATTGGTTGTGGTCCATTTACGGCGGGGCTTGCACTTGCGAATGTCGTCGGTGCTCGTGTTGCGTACCGATACTTTGGCATTGATCATTCTTCTACGATGTGCGCATTTGGCGAACAACTGGCACTCAAAGTTTGCGATGCGGGCGAGTTTCACGAACGTACCCAGTTCAGTTTTCACCAGAGCATCGACACGCTA
The DNA here is from genome assembly GCF_056711565.1 of Pseudomonas sp. WT-JTC. Classification (NCBI taxonomy): domain Bacteria; kingdom Pseudomonadati; phylum Pseudomonadota; class Gammaproteobacteria; order Pseudomonadales; family Pseudomonadaceae; genus Pseudomonas; species Pseudomonas sp. WT-JTC. The sequence goes on along the minus strand of NZ_CM160042.1, from coordinate 1,058,816 downwards.
AATTTTGGCCAAAAAAATGCCACCGAAATCACAATTTTCGTTCTTTCTTATCTTTTGGCAAGTGACACTATCAACGTCAAAGTGCTTGTCGATCAGATCGTTGCCGCACGAAAGAAAGTTGGCCTAGGCCCGGCCGTTTTACTGTACACAAATACTGGTCGCATCGGAGCGCGCAAACTATATCCAGAATTTATGGAATGTTTGGAGGCTGCCGGATTTAAGGAAGTTGTCGAAAGCACGGAGATTTTTACGGGTAGTGACAAACACCGCTCAATTCACTACGCGCTTTTTTTTAGCCCTGCAGTAGCAATGCTACCCCTTTCAGAGTTTTAACAATGCATCTGCCAAGTTTTAATGATCTCATTCCAGAACAGCACGACGTTTACGACTATCCACCGGACAAGTCCGTTTTGGTGGTCGGCCCGCCTGGCTCGGGCAAGACATCCATGGCTATTTGGCGGGCGCGCCTGCTGGTGAGCCCAGAGCTAGATCGTTCCGTCGTTTTGGTTACTCGAAATCGTCTTCTCGCCGCAGTTGCACTTCAACTGGCAAAGGAGCACGAGGGCGCCGACATTCGCTCGACAACTATGCACTCTTATGTTTCGAAAGATTATTACCAAAAATTCAGCGAATATGCACCTAAGCTGTATGACTACAGATTTGACTGGCCTAAAATTTTAGATAGATATGCACAATCAAACGCTGCGCCTGATTTGGATCATTTGATTATCGATGAAGGGCAGAACTTGCCAATTGACTTTATAATATGGGCCGTTCGCTTTAAAGCAAAAGCTGTCTCAGTTTTTGCCGATGAAAATCAATCTACTCATGAAGGTGGTTGTCACGTTAAAGATTTGCAGGCTGCAGGATTTAATAACGCCCTTGTTTTAACCGTCAATCACCGAAACACACAAGAAATTGCAGACGTTATTGCGCATTTCCATAAGGATCGGGCGCTGCCTGTGGCGACTCCTAGAAGGGGGGCTGGCTTTGATCGACCACAGTTGATGGCCGTGCCTACCTGGGAAGCGCTTGCCGATACGATTGTTGCCCGTCTACAAAATCGAGCTGAGTCTGTTGGCGTCATTGTTTACCTAGTGGCTGACGTCGAACGTATGGCGCAATTATTACGTGAGCGGATGCCGCATGCACGGATCGATTCGTATGTTAATACCGATGGCCAGGGGGCTGAGGCGGCGATTCAAATGCGTGATCCGGGGGTGACTATCATCTCGGGAGAATCAGCCATCGGCCTTGAATTTCATACGCTTTATCTACAGGATCTTAACCGTTCTCTTCCTGTTACAGAGGCTATTCAGGCTCGACGTCTCTACATGTTGTGCGCACGCGCGCGCGACAAATTGGTGCTGGTCAACGGCCCCGCCGGCGTAGGACAGCTATCTCCTTTGCAATTGACCTCGTTACCTCCTAACCATATTCTTGATCAATGAAAAATTACCCCGAAACACAACTGGATTTTCTTAATGATTCAGCCCTCAAGGCAAATTTGCCTGAGGTCCGATTGCCTCTCGTCATTGAGATGGATCATCGCTCTTGGATGCGATTTCTCAGTGAGGAGTGGCTGTTTCCTGAAGCGTTGCGCGGGGTCCTACTGGGGGTGGGTTCACCTTGTGAAACCTGTATCCCAGAAAAATTTACTGCGGTGTGTGTCTGGTTTGACCAGACGAAGCTCCCTAACTCGAACGTTATGGCATGGCGTGAGGGTGCTTGGGTAAGCGTTTCGTTGGCTAACCTGAAACCATCGGATCAAGCGATTCTATGGAACGGGCCGTTACCGCTTTTTGCGGTGGATCATTTCACCGTTCCCTCAGACAATAACCGGGCGCATCTTTTGGCGCAGGTGCGGAATTTTGCAGATATCGAAAGCCCTCAACAACCAGTTGAGGTATTCCTTGGAAGCAAAATTGAGGTGCCGGTCCCAACACGACAAAAGTTTCCTTTTGGCTTGAAGAACCCTCCTGCGAATTGGGATGCCCTGCGAGGCGCGGCGGCCATGGCCCTAGAATGCGTGCCCGCGATTGGCCCTTGGTTGCAAGTCTTGTGTGGTTGGTTCTCGAGGGAGCAATCTGTAGATTTCGCCCGCGTGGTGGATGCTCCATGGCTGGGGTTGGCCCTGTGGTCCCGAAAGGGGGAGGTTTCAGACAATCATGCGCCATTATGGCGTGCGATTATCGAAGTATTTTCTGACCCGAATAACCGAACAGACTGGCGCTCAGATTGGGTACTGAAGGCGGTTTGCAAGCGCGCTTGTGTCCTAGGGGGCGATGAGGAGCGGTTAGCTCACTTTGAAGGGACAACCGAGAAGCTTCTCAAAGATTTTGGCAGTATTCACGACCTTGGGATCAAAGATGATGTATTGGAATTAGCTCTCCAGCTTGTCCTGTTGAGGCATAAACCCGAGCGCTATGTGCTCTGGAAGAAAGACAGGCCATCCATTCCCCCCGGTGCTTGGTGGACAGGGGCGATTCTCACTGGTTACCTAGCAGGATTTCGAGCGTTACCTTTGGAATTGCGCGGCTCTATTGAGGCACGTAAATCCCTTTCGATATCTACTTGGCAGCTAATGGACGAAATTTCGTCCAGTGAGTGGAGTGCCATGTACCCAGGACCAATAAACTGGGTCATTGAGCATGACTCGGTACTATTACGCAAAGGACCTTTAATGCTCGCCGAGCATAAATTCAGTAATAGAGGCCGATGGTACGAGTTAGATTTGACCAAGAAAAACTGCAGAGCCAGCGCCGAAGCCGTTGCGATACAGCATTGTCCTTGGCTGATCAAACAATCCCTACTTTTGAATGAAGGGACTTATGATTTGCTCGGTACAGGTGAGGTTCGAGTCGACACCTCTACTGCGAAGCTACGAGTAGACGGAAGAGTTGAAATTCTTCTTGGGGCGATTGGTAAGGTGCAGCCAAGTCTTGATGTGCGCGGCTTTCGCCATTGGCTTGCGACCTCATCGCTAGAATTACAAATACCCAATCCTTCGACCGCATTAACCGAATTGCCAGCTAGACCCGACTCTCTTGAGCAAGTCTCGGTTCACGTGTCTAGCTCAAGAGTGCAAGTCCCGACTGCTGTGACGAGTTCTAGAACACGCGCTCCTGCTCGCTCCTTTACCAAACAGCTTGATAGAAAACCAACTGACGCCCCGCAAGGCTTGATTATTGTTCCGGAATTCATCACCCCTCGGGATGAAACGGCGTTGCTTGCGGCTATTGATTCGGCGCCTTGGGACTCATCTATGAGTCGCAAAGTGCAACATTATGGTTGGCGATATGACTATAAATCCAAGAAGATTGACCCCTCTGCTTATTTAGGGCCATTGCCGAAATGGGCGGAACTATTGGGGAAGAGGCTCTACAAAGAGAAATACCTAAAAGAGCTACCAGATCAGGTAATCGTGAACGAGTACCTCGAAAATCAAGGCATCTCGAAGCACATTGATTGTATTCCTTGTTTCCGAGGCGCAGTCGTTACAATCAGCCTTCTTGAAAGTTGGGAGATGGTATTTAGCCGCAAGTTACAATCGAATATCGAAGAGAAGTATAAGGTAGTTCTCGAGCGTAGAGGTGCCGCGATTTTGGCTGGAGAGGCTAGAAAGGATTGGTATCACGAAATTCCAAAGCGCTGGAAGGAAGCCGGCGTACCGAGGGCACGTCGCATATCTATCACATTTAGAAAGGTTGACGTCAAGTTTTAGTATATTAAGTGATTAAATATCCTTTGTACAAAAATGGCCATTACAGGGCACTTAATTTAGATGCACCTATCCCGCGTTGAATATTAAATGCCGGCGCACCAACCACAAGTTCGACTTGTACAACGCGCTACGTTTGCCGTGTTTCTCGTCGATGCTGCGTCGGGCAGCGTAGCGGCTGCCCATGCCCAAACGGGTGTAGCACTTTTTTCGTCTCGAGGGCTTGAGATCGAAGCCTTCGAAGGTTGCAGGAAAAGGTTCAGAACGATACCCTCCCACCGTCGCTGCCAATTCAGCGACCGGGCTTGGTAACCCGAGGTAAATCAATGCGCAACAGTGCCATGCGTTCGCAGGCGCTTTTTTTTCGCCTGCGATCTGCGTTATGGCGGCTGTGCGTGGGACGTCTTCGGACGTGCCGGTTTCCTTGATTTCCCGGTTTACCAACCTGCGCACAGCTGCCACCCATTCGCTTGGTAACGAATGCGGCAGCTCTTCAAATTAAGGAGCTTCACAATGCGCAGTATCAATCCGTTTGAAATTTGGCTTTCCCCTCTGCACAACTCCCAATCGCGTAACACCCTCCCCCCTTGCCTCTCCATCCTCGGAGGTGGCCAATGACCGAACAACCCGAACTCAAAACCATCGGTTTAACCCCCGCCATCTACTGCTCCGATCAACCACTGTTCCACGTCACTCGCGGCGTTCCCCTTTGCGATGCGCTATCGATGGCTTCTGATTTTCTGTTCCTGGCCAAGTCGCTCACCGAAGATGCTGCCTACGCCACAGGCACCGACCGTCATGCCTGGGCTGCGCATTATTTGACGTCGATGAGTAAGGCGTTGGTGGATGATGCGGTGAAGGTGCTTACGCGGGAACGGGATATTGAGCTGGCGTCCAAGCGGACGGGGGCTAAGGCTGAGGGATAGTGGGCGAGGCGCCAGAATGGTTTTTGGTTTCAAAAGTCAGACGTGACGCTGTGAGAGCGGGCTTGGTTGCGGTGGCCGGGGTATTCAGCGGGATATGTGGATGTCTTGCGTTTTTCGCGAGCGAGCTCGCTCCTACAGTAGTGGGTTTGCTACAAGCCAATGGCTATTGGACCGACCATCCGAATAACCTCAGGACTTGAACAGCTGACTAAAATTCAGTGGGGATCTCTTCAACGAGCCCTTACAAGGCGGGAGGTTTTACGATGAAGGTCGTAACTTCGCTGGCGTTGCTGGTAGCGGCAGGATGGATCTGCGTGGTTGGTGCAGCCCCGAAGCAAATCGTTGCCGTTCCCTTGAATGCAACTACTTACAATGCCGGGCATATCGCTCAGGCCATTCTGACCCCCTTGAGCAGTAGTGAGACGGCGCTCTCATTGTTCGTGGGCGGTGTACCCAATGGCACTGCAATTCCGGCGCACTTGTATACCTATATCTACTCGGGAAGCTGCGCCAGGCATGAGCCCAAGCCGGCCTATTCACTCAATCGCATCGTGGTTGACAACTTCAACGAGCAGGCGGGCATCCAACTCTGGAAGAGCGTGCCTATGGCTTATGACTCGCTGCGGTCCGGCGGATACGCGCTGGTGATGCGGACAAGCCCGGCCGATGGGAATCCCGATATTTTCTGTGGTGAGCTTGGTTAAGGGTTTTCCCCGCTTCCATGCATAGCGTGGGAGCGGGGGGATTATCCCTCTCAGGCTGTTTGCAGTATGACGGTGCTCATTCAACAGCAGATGTTGATTGCCTTGCGTTTTTCGCGAGCGAGCTCGCTCCTACAGGGGGGCTGCGGAGTGGATCAGCGTATCTGCCCCGTGGAATTACCCTCCGATCTGATGCTGTTTCTCACCGGCAACGCTTGCTGTACATCACCCTTCGGTAGGCCAGTGCGTGAACGGCCCCTGCCTCGCTCATCTAGACTTAATGGATAGTCGTAGACAGAACCAAACACGTCGCTCTGGTGCAGAGAAATCAAAGGCGGCGTGGCAATCTGGCTTTTATGCCCTTACCGATGTGCGGCGAAGACCGCGCCGGGCACAACAAGATGCCCGCCCAGGGTGCCCTGGCCAACGGCCTGAAAATGCCACGATTCCGTGACGTGGTGTGAGTGCCGCAGCCGAGACTTTCGGACAACCGACGACCCTCTGGTGTGTCCGTGACCGTGAGGAATGCTGTATGCCTGATGTTGAGTTGCACCTGCCTGTGGTCAACAGTCTGCTGGAGCGCCATAAGGGCTCTGCGGGTGCGCTGTTGCCCATTCTTCATGATATTCAGGAACGCATCGGTTACATCCCCGATGTCGCCGTCCCCGAGATCGCTCATGCCCTCAATCTGAGTCAGGCGGAGGTTCGCGGGGTGATCAGTTTTTACCATGACTTCCGTACCGCGCCACCGGCCCGGCATATCCTGCGGCTGTGTCGGGCTGAGTCCTGCCAGAGTCGCGGCGCCGAGCAGTTGGCCGCGCAGTTGCGTGAACGCCTGCAACTGGACGACCACGGCAGCAGCGCCGACGGCAGCATCAGTTTGCGTCCGGTGTATTGCCTTGGTGCTTGCGCCTGTTCGCCTGCCCTGGAGCTGGATGGCCGGGTGCATGCGCGGCTGAGCGCTGAGCGTCTGGATGCCTTGCTCGACGCTTGCCGGGAGGACGCGTGATGCCGACTCTCTATCTGCCCTGTGATTCTATTGCCCGTGCCGTGGGTGCCGATGAGGTATCCGTGGCCCTGATCACTCAGGCCAAGGCACTTAATCTGCCGCTGGAGCTACAGCGCACCAGTTCGCGCGGCCTGTACTGGCTGGAACCACTGCTGGAAGTGGACAGCCCGCAAGGCCGGATCGGTTTTGGTCCGCTGACCGCTGCCGATGTGCCGTCTGTGCTAGATGCGCTGCAAGGCGAGCCTTCCAGCCATCCACTGGCCTTGGGCCTGGTGGAAGAGCTGCCTTATCTGAAGACTCAACAACGCCTGCTGTTTGCTCGCGCGGGTATTACCCAGCCGCTGTCGCTGGACGACTACCGGGCTCATGGTGGTTTCGAAGGTTTGACCCGAGCCATCGCGGTGGGCGGCGAACAGACCGCGACTGAGGTATTCGACTCAGGCCTGCGTGGCCGTGGCGGCGCGGCCTTCCCTGCCGGGATCAAATGGCGCACGGTGCGTGGCACTCAGGCGATGCAGAAGTACATTGTGTGCAACGCCGACGAAGGCGACTCCGGCACTTTCGCCGACCGCATGTTGATGGAAGGCGACCCCTTCCTGTTGATCGAAGGCATGGCCATTGCCGGGCTCTGCTGCGGCGCCACTTACGGCTACATCTATGTGCGCTCGGAGTATCCGGATGCCGTGGCTACCCTGCGTCAAGCGCTGAACATTGCCCGTGATGCCGGTTACCTCGGCGCGAATGTCGGCGGCAGCGGCCAGGCTTTCGACATGGAAGTACGAGTGGGTGCCGGCGCGTACATCTGCGGTGAAGAAACCGCGCTGCTGGACTCTCTGGAAGGCAAGCGCGGGATCGTCCGCGCCAAGCCGCCGATCCCCGCGTTGCAGGGGCTGTTCGGCCTGCCGACGCTGGTGCACAACGTGCTGACTTTGGCCTCGGTGCCGCTGATTCTGGCCAAGGGCTCGCAGTTCTATCGCGATTACGGCATGGGCCGTTCGCTGGGCACCATGCCCTTCCAGCTGGCGGGCAATATTCGTCACGGCGGTCTGGTGGAACGGGCCTTTGGTCTGACTCTGCGGGAGCTGGTGGAAGACTACGGCGGTGGCACCGCCAGTGGTCGGCCGCTGAAGGCCGCGCAAGTCGGCGGCCCGCTCGGCGCCTGGGTGCCACCTTCGCAATTCGATACGCCGCTGGATTACGAGGCCTTCGCTGCGATTGGCGCGATGCTCGGTCACGGTGGCGTAGTGGTGGCTGACGACAGCCTGGACATGGCCCGCATGGCGCGCTTCGCGATGCAGTTCTGCGCCGAGGAATCCTGTGGCAAATGCACCCCTTGCCGCATCGGCTCGACCCGTGGCGTGGAGGTGATCGACCGTCTGCTGGCCGCGCCAGATCAGGCCGCTCGCGATGAGCAGGTGATCATCCTCAAGGACCTGTGCGACACGCTGCAATACGGTTCGCTGTGCGCGTTGGGCGGCATGACCTCCTATCCGGTCGCCAGCGCCCTCAAGTACTTCCCCGCTGACTTCGGTCTGCAAGCCTCGGAGGCCGAGCAATGATCACTGTATTCGATCCGAAAACCGATATGGATCTGGGCACGCCGGCCCGCGAAAGCCAGGTGCAAGTCACCCTGAACATCGACGGCCGCAGCATCAGCGTGCCCGAAGGCACCTCGGTGATGCGCGCCGCCGCGCTGCTGGGCACCACCATTCCGAAACTCTGTGCCACCGACAGCCTGGAAGCCTTCGGCTCCTGCCGCATGTGCCTGGTGGAGATCGACGGCATGCGCGGCTACCCCGCGTCCTGCACCACGCCGGTCACTGAAGGCATGACCGTGCATACCCAGACGCCGAAGCTCGCGACCCTGCGGCGCAACGTCATGGAGCTGTACATCTCCGATCACCCGCTGGATTGCCTGACCTGCTCGGCCAACGGCAACTGCGAGCTGCAAACCGTCGCCGGCCAGGTTGGCCTGCGCGAAGTGCGTTATGGCTATGAAGGCGAGAACCATCTGGAGGACGTGAAAGACACCTCCAACCCCTACTTCGATTACGACCCGAGCAAGTGCATCGTCTGCAACCGCTGCGTGCGCGCCTGCGAAGAAACCCAGGGCACCTTTGCCCTGACCATCACCGGGCGTGGTTTTGAATCCCGCGTGGCCGCTGCCGGTGGCGAGAACTTCCTCGACTCGGAATGCGTGTCCTGCGGCGCCTGTGTGCAAGCCTGCCCCACCGCGACGTTGATGGAAAAAAACGTGGTCGAAATGGGTCAGCCGGAACGCAGTGTGATCACCACCTGCGCCTATTGCGGCGTGGGCTGCTCGTTCCGCGCCGAGATGAAAGGCAACCAGCTGGTGCGCATGGTTCCGGACAAGAACGGCCAGGCTAACCACGGCCACTCCTGCGTCAAAGGGCGCTTTGCCTGGGGCTACGCCACCCACCCGGATCGCATCACCAAGCCGATGATCCGCAAAAACATCAGCGACCCTTGGCAGGAAGTCAGTTGGGATGAAGCGGTGACCTACGCCGCCAGCGAATTCCGCCGGCTGCAGCAAAAATATGGCCGCGACTCCATCGGTGGCATCACCTCCAGCCGCTGCACCAACGAAGAAACCTATCTGGTGCAGAAACTGGTGCGTGCGGCCTTCGGCAACAACAACGTCGACACCTGTGCGCGGGTCTGCCACTCGCCGACCGGCTATGGCTTGAAACAAACCCTGGGCGAGTCCGCCGGCACCCAGAGTTTCGACTCGGTGATGCAGGCCGATGTGATCCTGGTGATGGGCGCCAACCCCAGCGACGCCCACCCGGTGTTCGCCTCGCAACTCAAGCGCCGCCTGCGTGAAGGTGCGCGGCTGATCGTCATCGACCCACGGCGCATCGATCTGGTGGACACGGTGCACGCCCGTGCCGAATATCACTTGGCTCTGCGCCCTGGCACCAACGTCGCCATGCTCAATGCCTTGGCCCATGTGATCATCAGTGAAGGCCTGCAAAACCAGGCCTTTATCGACGCCCGTTGCGAGGGCGGCGATTTCGCCCGCTGGAGCGAGTTCGTCAGCCGTGCGGAAAACTCGCCGGAAGCGATTGGCCCGATCTGCGGTGTGCCCGCTGCCGACATCCGTGCCGCCGCTCGCCTGTACGCCACCGGTGGCAATGCGGCGATCTACTACGGCCTGGGCGTCACCGAACACAGCCAGGGCAGCACTTCGGTCATGGGCATCGCCAACCTGGCCATGGCCACCGGCAACATCGGCCGCGAAGGCGTGGGCGTGAACCCGCTGCGGGGGCAGAACAACGTTCAGGGCTCCTGCGACATGGGCTCCTTCCCCCACGAGTTGCCTGGCTACCGGCACATCTCCAACGATGTCATCCGCACGCAATTCGAACAGGCGTGGAACGTCACCCTGCAACCCGACCCGGGCCTGCGCATCCCCAACATGTTCGAGTCTGCCTTGGCCGGCAGCTTCAAGGGCCTGTACTGCCAGGGCGAAGACATCGCCCAGAGCGATCCGAATACCCAGCACGTCACCGCGGCCCTGTCGGCCATGGAATGCGTGGTGGTGCAGGACATTTTCCTCAACGAAACGGCGAAGTTTGCCCACGTGTTCCTGCCGGGCGCTTCGTTCCTGGAAAAGGACGGCACCTTCACCAACGCCGAGCGGCGTATCTCGCGGGTGCGCAAGGTCATGGAGCCGCTGGGCGGCAAGGCCGACTGGGAAGGCACGGTGGCCCTGGCCAACGCCCTGGGTTACCCGATGAACTACAAGCATCCATCGGAAATCATGGATGAGATCGCCAGCCTCACGCCGACCTTCACCAACGTCAGCTATGCCGCACTGGATAGCCACGGCAGCCTGCAATGGCCGTGCAACGCCGAGGCACCGGACGGCACGCCGACCATGCACATCGAGGAATTCGTGCGCGGCAAGGGGCGCTTCATGCTCACCGGCTACGTGCCCACCGAGGAGAAGGTCAACAGCCGCTACCCGCTGCTGCTGACCACCGGGCGCATCCTCAGCCAGTACAACGTCGGCGCCCAGACCCGGCGCACCGAAAACGTTGCCTGGCACGATGAGGACCGGCTGGAAATCCACCCGACCGACGCCGAGAGCCGTGGCATCAACGAAGGCGACTGGGTCGGCATCGGCAGCCGCGCCGGACAGACCGTACTGCGTGCGCGGATCACCGAACGGGTCGCTCCGGGCGTGGTGTACACCACCTTCCACTTCCCTGAGTCGGGCGCCAACGTGATCACCACCGACAACTCCGACTGGGCCACCAACTGTCCGGAGTACAAGGTCACGGCCGTGGAGGTCAGCCGCGTCTACCACCCTTCGGAGTGGCAAAAGCGCTTCCAGGAATTCAGCGACGAACAACACCGCCTGCTCAAGGATCGCGCCCGTGGCGCCAAAGCGGAGGTGCGCCGATGAGTACTGCCAACCTGATCAAGATGGCCAACCAGATCGCCCAGTACTTTACCAGCGAACCGGACCAGCAACTGGGGGCGCTCGGGGTGCGTAATCATCTGCAGATGTACTGGACGCCGGGCATGCGCAAGGAGCTGCTGGCCTGGCAGACGGAACACAAGGGAGCGGACTTGCACCCGCTGGTGCAGGCGGCGGTGATCGGGGCGGGTTGGGAGGCATAGATCGGGGAACCGTAAAAACTGTAGGAGCGAGCCTGCTCGCGATGGACTCAAGAACACCGCGCTTATCCTGGATTCGCGCGTTATCGTTGACGACCATCGCGAGCAAGCTCGCTCCTACATATCTTTGCGTGACGCCGTCACGGTCACTTCAATTGCCCGGACACTGATGGCCGCGAATGTCGCGGTCAGCAGTACGCCGTTGAAACCCAGCAGCACAGCCAGCACTCGCGAGACGCCGAGTTTGGGCACGAGTTCGCCGTAGCCGATGGTCAGGCCCGTGACGAAGGCGAAGTAGATACCGTCATCCGGGCTCCACCCTTCCAGTTGGGCGATGATCAGGCCGAACGCTACGATCACTAACAGCAGTATCGAGAAGATCGGCCACACCACTTTGAAATAGAACCAGACGGCTTTGTAGAACTCGTGGCGGACGTTTGATGCACGGGCGAGGCTCATGGCACGGGCTTCCTGGAGATTTGCGTGGCCGGCATTGGCATGCGCGGCGTTTCAACAACCCGTTAGTGTGGCACAAACAATGGAAACTGTTGGCCAACGTCGGGGGGTGACCAACAACGCACTGTCCGTGAAGGACAGCGACTACCCAGGATCGTGAACTTCATCAATCCACCCGTCACAAACGAAAATGTTAAAAATGCCCATGCCGATGCAAAATGCCAGTTATAAATACCAACAGCCCCTGCAAACATTCGCCCACAGGAGATGTTTGCAGTAGCGACACTAATTATTTATAGAATCGCCTCACCAAACTGGAACTATCGTCTCAACTTTGCAGTACTACCGACATCAGCGTTTTGCTTTCACATCACGATGCTTGACCCAATAAAATAATTTTCATTTATTGGCGTATCGAGTCCGCTCCACACTGTAGAATCCTGGTGCACCGCGGTGTCGGCTGATCCCGGGATCAACGCGCAACGCCCCCCTGGTTACTATGCGAGGAAAGGAAACCCGCTGGCGATGACATTGCCAGACTCACGTCATTGAACATTAAATAGCTCGCGACCGGATCCCGACTACCTGGATTTCGAATACCGCGGCTGTTGTTCAGAACGACTAGATCAGCAAAGGAATGGATCATGATTTCACTGGATGAACTTCTCACCATGTCGGGTTTGTCGCGCAAAAGCGATTGGTTCGAAGCCCTCAAGTCAAATACTACGGCACTGGGTTGTGATGGTGTGTTGTTTGCTTTCAAACCGAACAGCAGTACCGATAATAATCAAGCCATCATTCTCAGTGACTATCCCGCTGCGTGGCGCAAGAAATACGACACTGAAGACTATGCCCGGATAGATCCCGTCGTTGCCCACTGTCTTACCTCAACGGTGCCCATCGTGTGGTTCGACGATATTTACACCTCTGCACAACAACTGAATTTCAGGGAAGAAGCAAAAAATCACGGCCTGATGCAAGGCGTGAGCTTGCCGGTACACGGCGCCGGCGGCCAAGTGGGAATACTGAGCGCCCGACTCGAAGCGATCCCGGAGCGTCAACTCAAATACCATTTGGCGCGAACGCTTCCCAGCCTGACCCTTATTCGCGATTACGCTCTTGATACGCTCCTGAAGCTGATCGGCAACGAAGTAGCCGAAGAGCCCGTTGCGCTCACAAATCGAGAGCTGGAAGTACTCAAATGGAGCGCTTTCGGCAAGACCACTTGGGAGATCGCCCGCATTCTCAGTTGTTCAGAAGCCAACATCAATTATCACTTTTCAAAAGTCAGAACGAAATTCAATGTCGGCTCCAGGAGAATGGCGATAGTCAAAGCCTTGCAAACCGGCGTGTTGGAATTTTAAACCGCAGGCTGCGATCAACAGGCAACGACTGAACAGGTGTATGGAATCAAAACCGGGAACACACCAGCGCTGTTCACAGGCGGGACGTCCGGTTTTCAATCTCTGCAAGCAGTCGTTCCCTGAGCGCGGGTTCCCACACTTCGTCCCATTGCCGCACATAATAATGACGCTGATCAAGAATCTGCTGGCTATTCAAATCAAAATCAGCGCCAATCAGTTCAATCTGCCGCGCCTTGGTATACGACATGAACGGAGAACTGGATAAACGCCGTGCATCCGTATCTATGCCAAGACGCTTTGCACAGTATTGTGCTGCGGCGAGGGCTTCGTGCTCTGAGTGATTGGCGTCCACGACTTCCGACTGGACTCTCTCAGCATTCCAGACCGACTCCTGAAAAATATGTTGATAAACATCAACGGCAACATCGCAGTGTTCTATTTCTTCGGTGAAATGATAGCCCAACAAATAGAGCACACCCAAATTCGCTGAAATATTGCAAGTCCGGGCAAAATTCTTTCCGGAAAACAGTTGCTCAAAAAAAATGAAACTGGAAATACAATTCTTGCTTTCAAACACGGCAATTTTCAGCAAAGCGTCCCTTATACCTTCCCGCTCGCCCCTGGAAACGCTTTGCAGTATGGGCTCATAGTTCTTCACATGAAACTGATGAAGATAGGGATACACCCTGGGGTGTAATTGATCTTTGTACACACTGCCCGGACACAGAAACGAATTCAGGTGTTTATGCGCCTTGGCATGGTGCATCTCCTGGACCAGAAACGTATGTTCAAGGTCCAACAACCCCTCATCGGCAATCAATCCCCGCGAATGTTTGCTGACGAAGTTACAAAAATATTCAATGTATTCCAGGTAAAAGGAATACCCCAGTCCCACTAGTGAAGTCTGATCGTCATAAGCCCAGCGAAAATCGAAATCCGCACCGATTTTCATCGCCTGTTTGATATCAAACGGAATTCTTCTAATTTTCATGCGGCGTCCTGGCTGCCTGTCGCAAAACGGCGCTCGCCTTCGGTAGAGCGCCCCTGACACTGTCAGTTCTGAAGAAACAGAATCCCGTCTTCGCTTTCCGGCGAATGAACCGCTCGGGTCTGCCCCAGCCCTTTAACCAGGAAAGAAACATGCTGGGCACGCATCTGTTCCTGGGTATAAGGGTTTCGGGAACCGAAAATCTGCTCCATCAACTGTGTTTTCTTGCGCACGATACGATCGACAGCGCCCTCTCCGCGCTTGGCCGGCAGGAACAACTGCATCAGTTTGTTTTGCCCTTCAAAGTAGGTTTCATGGACCATTGCATTGTGGTACGTCAAACCGACATCAATCACCGCTAGCGAACGCTCAAGATGAGCGGGGTCGGATTTGACCATTTCCTCGATCACCGCAGCCCACGCCTGAGTGTGCCGTGCCTCGTCTTTCATGATATTGGTTATCAGCGCCTGAAGAGCCGGATGGTGCACTTGACTGCGTACATCCCGGTACAACTCAGTGTTGACCACCTCACCGAACAAATGGGCGAAGGTATAACTGTAAAGATCCCAATACTTTCTATCTTCGTAGCACCAGATGTATTTTTCTGAATATTCGCGGACTGACAGTTTGTCCACATACCCCAGCTCACCTGTTGAAACATAGTGATAAGCCGTCGCTAGCGCGATGCCATGACGCATTTCCTCGTAGGCAATGATGTTGACATACGCAAGAATCTGCCCCCAGTCATTGGCAAGGTCTTTTGGGTAGCCTTCACGGACTTCAGTGAGCAGCAAGTCATGAAACTGCACCGCTGATGCCTGGCCGGAAAACTCTCCATCAGACAAACAGTCGAGCAAGTTCACAATATCCCGATCATGCTCATCCAGTTCCGTCAGCCAGTTCCAGTCATAGCGCTGTGCATCCCACCTTTGTTCATCGGACAGGCAGCCAAAGTTAACGATAGTACTGATCCCGGACATGCAATGTTCTCCTTGAAATGAGTCACCCGGCAGAGAGCGACCCAGTTATCGCCTGGATGATGATAACGACGTTCAGCAACTCAGGCCGCCGTCGACCACGAGCGTCTGACCGGTTATATAGGCCGCGCCCTCGCTCATCAGGTAATCCACCAGTGATGCCACCTCGGAGGTACTTCCGAGACGACGTAGCGGGATGCTTTTTTTCAACCCTGATCCATGCTCTTTCAAGTGCCTGGTCATGTCGGTCTCGATATAGCCTGGCGCGATACTGTTGACGCGCATGTTGAATCGAGCCATTTCAAGCGCCAGCGAGCGGGTCATTCCAATCAACGCAGCCTTACTGGCTGAATACGCTGTCTGGCCGATATTGCCCTTAACTCCTGATACCGAACTGATGTTGATAATGCATGTATCCGACTCCCCCATCATCGACCCAATAAAAGCCCGGGAAACCGAAAATGCAGAAAAGACGTTTTGACTGAAGATCGCGTTAAGGACCGGTTCATCCAGATTGGAAAAAAGTCGATCCTCGGCAACACCCGCATTGTTGATGACCGCATAAGGTGGGCCAAAACGCTGAATGAGCGACTGTGCAACATCATTGACCTGACTTACGTCTGACACGTCGCAGTGAACAGCTTCCACCTGCCTGCCAGGCTCACTGTTCAACTGCTCAGCCAGCAACCGCGCCTCGTCCACGCTGGATTTATAGGTGAACACGACATCGAACTCACGGCTGGCCGAGTGCACGATTTGCGCGCCAATACCCCGAGAGCCACCCGTCACGAAAATCCATTTGCGTTTCATGCCGGCTCCTCCAGCAAATTGGCTATCAACCCCATTTCTACCGCCAATACAGGCCGATCCTGGGTGTACAAGGTAAAGACGACAGAGGCAAAAATAGAATCGTTGACCCTGACCAGATCCTTACCTTTTACGCTGTAATAAGTTGAGTCATAGCCCTCGCCCGGAAGCCGGGACCAATCACTGCCCATCAGTGTCAGCGCATGGGATATCTGATAAACGACGTAAGGCCGCGCCTGGGAAATGCCTTCCCTGGCGAGAAAGCGCTGAACATCACTGGCCAAGGCTGTCTTTCGGTTGTCTTCGATGTAAATGGAAAACAGGATCGCGTCCCAGTACACACTCGTATGTACCGGTGAACCAACAAGCGTCGACAACAACTCGTACTTCTCGTCCAGCTCTTCGGCGCTGAATCGTTCCAGTATCGGGCGGCGCTCGTCCGCTGCTGCCAGGGCTGCAACTTGCGGTGCAGCCCGCGCCTTCACACTGCCCATATACAGAGACTTTCCGTTAGAACTCACTTTAATGTTCTGAACCGGACTGAGTGTGTACTCGACAAACTGGTCAATCGGCACCGCGTGTTTGAGATGCAGTTTTATCTCGCAGGCCTGGGCACAAATGGAAGCTTCCAGCGCTAGTTGATTTTTTAGCGGCAACATGGCCAGCATTCCATGGACAATGCGCCCGGAATGGCCATTTTTTATCGCGAAGTCCGCATCAAAATGCACCGGGTTCCGATCACCGGAAAACTGTGCCCATCTCTCCAGGTCTTCATGATTAAAGTTTCGACGCATTTCACGAATACCTTCTGATTACCAGGCAACTATTTGCCCCGCCGAATCCGTAGTTGATGTTCAGTACGTTGTCGACAACCCCCAGGTACCGATGCTCGTTAGGGATGTAGTCAAGATCGCAAAGTGGATCGGAACGCTCCAGATTGATAGTTGCCGGCGCCATACCGGTCTGGATGGTCTTGATACAAAAGACTGTTTCAATGGCGCCCGCCGCGGCGATGAGATGGCCGGTATAGGACTTCGTACTGGAAATCGGCATCGCATGGGCATGTTCACCAAAAACCTTCTTGATGGTATTGGTCTCGTTCAGATCATTGAGCTGAGTCGAGGTCCCGTGCGCATTGATGTAGTCGATATCCCACGTATTGAGACCGGCATCTTCGATAGCCTTTTCCATCGACATCGCTCGCCCCAACAAGTCCTCGGCCGGGGCAGTGATGTCGTAGGCATCCGAATAGTTGGCGTAGCCGCTGATCTCGGCATAGATCGTAGCGCCTCGCTTGAGCGCCTCATCCAGGTCTTCCAGAACCAGTACGGCGCTGCCTTCCGACAACACAAAGCCGCTACGGTCCTGACTGAATGGACAGCAAGCCTTCGCTGGATTCTCCTGCTCCTTGCTCAAGGCACCGAGGATGTCCACCGACCATACGTTGTAGGCTCCGGTGATGCTCTCACTGCCGCCCGCAAGCATGCATTTGGCCCGACCACTGCGGATAACTTCGCAGGCATCACCGATGGCAATGTTTCCCGTGGCGCAGGCCGCGACCAACGTGTTCTGGTAACCCCTGAGGTTCCAGGCCATCGAAGCCGACCCGGTCCATACGCTATGCATGGAAAAAATGGTACTGAGCGGTGAAGCGAGACCCGACTCGACATACATGTCGTTGTTATCAATGGTCGAGTCGACGCCCCCCCACCCTGTCCCCAGCACGACGCCACGGTCGAAGGGTGAATAATGCTTGTCCATCTCGGCGACCGGGTCATCGCCAAAGGCCATGCACAATGCCTGCTCCGATGCGGACATACCAATCCGCGCAAAGCGGGGAAGATTCTTGGCTATGCGCTTGGGCACCGCTTTGAGCTCTATCGGAAAATCGATTTTTCCGAAAAACCTGGCTGTAACCGACTGATCTTGCATCGGATGCAGGGCGTAACCCATTTGATAGTCTTTTATCGCCCCCCAGATCTCTTCCGTGTTCCGCCCCAAAGCACAGACGGAACCGAACCCCGTGACGACTACCCGTTTCTTGGTTTGCACTGCACGCCTCTCCTTAGCTGTGATTGCATGGTTATGCCGGCGTACTGGACCGGGCCTGCTCGCTTCGGCAGAAGGAGTAAAAATCACCCATCGTGCTGAGCTTCGCCTCAGGCAACTTGTTGACATCGATGGCGATGCCCAGCTCTTTCTTCAGGGCAACCTGAATACTTACGTAATCAAGACTGACCAAATGGATATCGCTGATCAGGGTTTCGTCGGTGATGGTCGCGACATCAAAATCAGTCAGTTCGCCAATCACATTATTAACCACGGTACTTATGTTCATTATTCCACTCCTACTGATTGAGGTTTATTGGCACTGCCGGCCATGATTTCACTCATGATCGCGCGAATTTCATCAGTCATCGGCACTTCCATGGAAAAAGTATTATCGATCACTGAATAATCGAGATATCCCATTCGACCAATGGGCCGAACCTTCTGGATATCGACACAGCCATCCGGCTTTATGTAGTCATCATTAATATGTACACGAATCACCTCACCGATGATCAGGTCCACTGTTCCCAGCTCACTTTTACCCTTTACTACCGTTGTTGAAACATAACGGCACTCAAGGTGGCACGGACTGTCTTTCACCATCGGCACATCGGAAAGATCGGCCTTTACTTTCTCGAGGCCTGCCAGTTCGAACTCACTTTGATTGGAAGGAACAATCATTGCGGAGATATTTACCGCTTCCTTGAGCGCCTCGGTTGCCATATTCCAGACAAACCAACCGGTCTTTTCAGCATTAACGGCCGAATCCTTTCGTTGACCTGTCGGATAATGGTTAGCCGCAAACATGACCATAGGCGGATCAAATGTAAGAATGCCGCACTGGCTGAAAGGAGCCAGGTTTTCATTGCCACTTTCATCGACACTGGATATCCAGGCGATTGGACGGGGCACGACACAACTTCTGAACGGCGAGTGTGGCAGAGGGCAATTATCTTCTTGCGGATCGTATTTCATTTTTTTACTTCACTCCTCATGTATCCAACTAATGTTTACAGTTGAATTTTTTCTGGTCAAGCACATCAACAACTGACTATCTCAAAGAACAGTGACAACCGAAGCGCTCACAAAAAACACGCACACTGATCAATCACACACAATGACAGCACGGCAAGTTCGCCCTTACAAAAAACACCCACAAACACCTGACAACGAGCACCGACTAGCACAACTACTAGTCGATAAAACACCAATAACGCAGAACAACAACACCACACCATCGCTTGAATTATTTAATCAAGCACAACAAATAGAAATGACCCGCAGTAGTCACTGTCGCACCCACGCATAACAAGCGGGTCGCCGTTGTCATACCTGATTCGACGAATGAGCTCAGTGAGTGTTCAGGTGCATGAGTTGATCGGGGATGTAATAACGCGGATGGGTGCTGATCCAGGCTGAACAATGTGTTCGCTGAATCTGTGGAGCAAACCATTGGATGCCGAGGCCGGGAGCCCCTGCTTTCTGGAGGAAGGCCGGGCAGGCATGACGGAAAGCGGCTTGAACAAGCCAGGCGACGGATCGCAGTTCTACGCTGTCTCAGCAGGCCACTGCCGAGCGAACCCGGCAATGACAGTCAGAACAGTTCGATGCCACCCTGCCTGTCGCTCAAGCGACAGGACCGAAGGTAAACACGAACGATGTGGCAGGTGTCAGTCGCGCCACGCCTTAAGCAGTAAACTGGCGTTGACCCCACCAAAGCCGAAGCCGTTGCACAGTGCGTAATCCATCTCTATGGCGCGCGGTTCACCAAGCACCAGGTCGACATCCCGCGCGTCTTCATCAGGTCGGTGGCAGTTGAGGTTGAATGGCACCACTTGGTTAACCAGCGACATGGCCGTAAAAATGCTTGCCAGGCCTCCTGCCGCACCCAGTAGATGTCCGGTAGATGACTTGGTAGAAGACACTGCGACGTTCTTCGGGCCAAACACTGCCTTGACTGCCGCCAGTTCGCCTTTGTCACCGACCATCGTCGAAGTGGAATGCGCGTTGATGTACTTCACTGCGCCCGGTTCAACACCTGCTTTCTTCAAGGCGCCCCGCATGCATCGCTGAGCGCCCGCGCCGTCCTCAGGAGACGCCGTAACGTGATAGGCGTCAGCGCTGGTGCCATAACCGACAATCTCGGCGATAGGTTTGGCACCGCGAGCCAAAGCATGTTCCAGGGTTTCGATGACCATCAACCCGGCGCCCTCCGCAATAATGAAGCCGTCACGATCCGCATCGAAAGGACGGGAGGCCTCTTCCGGGCGATCGTTGAAGCTGGTCGCCATTGCCTTGGCCGCGACGAACCCACCAATGCTGACCTCATTGATGCACGCCTCGCTGCCACCACAAATGGCAATATCAGCTTCATCGTTCTGGATCATTCGCACTGCATCGCCAATTGCTTGCACGCCGGCGGCGCAGGCCGTTGCAGGTGCTCCCAGCGGCCCTCTGAAACCGTATTTGATCGAAACCTGACCGGATGCCATGTTCACCAGAAAACCGGGGACGGTAAAAGGCGAAACACGGCGCACGCCACTTTCGTTGATCGAATTCACTGCATCACGAATGTAGTTCAACCCCCCAATGCCCGAAGCAATGACGGTTGCTGTGCGTGCCTTTTCTTCATCCGTTGACGGAGCCCAGCCTGATTGCCGGATCGCCTCGCTGGCGGCGGCCAGGGCAAAAATGATGAAACGATCCATGCGTCGGGCTTCTTTGGGATTCACGAAGACGCCGGCATCGAAACCGGCTTCAGGGTCGGCACCGATGTCCGGGACAGTGCCCGCAATTTCAACCGGCAGATCGCCTATTCGCTCGATCTTGCGCACGCCAGACTTGCCCTCTAACAGACGCTTCCAGCTGTGTTCAACGCCAACACCCAACGGGGACACCGCCCCCATTCCAGTAATTACAATTCGTTTTGTCATCGCGTTGATTCCTCTGTTTCGATATTTGGCAAGCAGTGAATCTTCCGTCCATTGAACCGGTGGTCGTGGAGGCTGAAACCAAATAGAACATTTGATAGAGGCACCTGCGGCAGGTCAACCTGTGAGCAAATCGACTATCAGAACTGATAGTCGATCATGGTCCAGACACGGACTTTCACCGTAAAACTATCAATTCGCTAACCTTTTTCGAGTGCCCACCGTTGTTTTGTTCACATGGCCAGGGATGCACGAGTGGTGTCATTAAGTTCTATACGCAGCGCAATAGCATTCTCGACACCAATGCGCATGGCCGGGCCAAAACGGCTGATATCGAGCCCCTTTCGCCTGAGCAGTTTTTCCACACCAAGTGTGGTCACAGTTACAAACTGATCGACGCCCCGTTCAATGGCAAAATGAATCAAGGCCTTGATTGCCAGAATTGAATCAAGCGACAGACATTGAGGGGACTTTTCCCGCGGCAAGATAGCGAAACGGCTCAATTCCCATATACGCTCTGAATGAGGGGCTTCGGCACCGTACAGCAACGCCGGAAAAGTGTCCTTGAGCATATAGGGACCAGTGGTCGGCAAGATTCGCCAACATCCGAACAAACGTTCAGAGCCAGGCTCATCCTCCAGGATCAGATAATAGGGGTTCAGCGCATCATAACCATCGATTTCCATGCCGGCGATGATCGAAACATCCCAACGTTTACGCTCCTTGAAAACTTCGGCACGCAGCCTGTGCATTTGTTCAAGTCGCTCGTTATCAAGTTCGATACGGGAACCAATTGCGATAGCCATTATTACCTCCTATTCAGAGCTAATATTATTTGGCCATTTAGCATTAATGATAACTATCAATTGTGTTAAATCACCAATAGCTACTGCAACGACAACTAGCTAATTCACAGGCTTCCGACAACTTTTCTTGATCGTCTTACATACACAACTATCTATTATGTCAGTCGCGAACAAGTGCCGGGCAACTTACCATTGGATCCCCAAAGACTGACAGTGAGCGAATCATGAACTTCTCAGCGCTAATCGACGCAAGTCGTCTACCCCATCGTCCTCTGATGATTCCCGCGAGTTGGAGCCAAGGTCGTGCTGCTTTCGGTGGTGTCGTCGTGGCGCTTGCGCACGAAGCAATGCGCCAGTTCGTTCCTCGGGATCGTTCGCTACGGTCACTTTCGTTGACATTCATCGGCCCCGTAGCGGTAGACAAACCGCTGTTCTTCGAAACCGAAGTGCTTCGCGAAGGCAGTGCAGTGACTCAACTGCATTGCCGGGTCGTGCAGTCGGAACAGACCGTCACCTCCGTGCAGACTTGCTTTGGTTCCGCCAGGTCTTCTGCGTTGACGTTGTCGGCTGAGCCAATGCCAGGGGTGCCAGCCCTGGAGTCGTGCGAGCCCTTGCCCTTGCTGCCTGATGTGGCACCGCGCTACTTACAGCATTTCGACATCCGCTGGGGCTACGGCGGAATGCCGTTTACCGGCGCGTCATCACGGTCGACGGGAGGGTGGATACGATTGAAGGACGCCCCCCTCGACGCAACGTTGAGTGAAACACAGCTACTGGCGATGCTTGATGCCTGGCCGCCAGCGGTATTCTCCCAGCACCGTGCCTTGGCTCAGGGCAGCTCGCTGACCTGGAGCGTGGAGTTCCCACAACCGCTGATCAATCTGCCAGCCAATGCCTGGTGCGTCATGCACGCCTCAACCGATTATGCGCTTGAAGGTTACAGTGCCTGTTCGACCACCCTGCATACACCCGATGGAAAACTGTTGGCACTCAGCCGGCAGTCAGTGGTGGTGTTCGGCTAGCCTTGTGTGACCATCATTTATTTAACGTTTTTCTCCTGTCCCCGAATCAAGAAAGGTCTCGCTTGGCGAGACCTTTTTTTCGGCAGCAGGAAAGTGAACCCACACCGCCGCACCCCCATCCGGTCGCCGTGGTCATGGCAATCAGCGGTTCGTCTTGCCACGATTATGCAATAGATGAGGGCGCAAACGCCGCGCAACGTCCGCCTGCCACCGAGGGCAGTAGCAGGCTGATTCCTTCGCAGCAACTCAATCCCTCGACGATGCCGCGCCCCCGGATGTAGTGGTCAGTTGGCTTCGCTTTCGCGAATCAGTTTCTTGTTGATCTTGCCGACGCTGGTCTTGGGGATTTCGGCGACGAACTTGAACTGCTTGGGGATCGCCCATTTGTTGATGCGGCCGCCGTCGACGAAGGCTTGCAGGTGAGTCTCCAGAATCTTGCGGTCGAGGAAGTGCCCCGGCTCGCTGACGACCATCGCCATGGGCCGTTCGCCCCATTGCTCATCGACGATACCCACCACGGCGACGGACATGACGCCCGGGTGTTCGCTGATCAGGCTTTCCAGTTCCAGGGAGCTGATCCACTCGCCACCGGTCTTGATCACGTCCTTGATGCGGTCCTTGATTTCCACGCCGCCGAGCTTGTCGATCGAGGCCATGTCACCGGTGTGCAGCCAGCCGTTGTGCCACAGCTCCGCGCCTTTGTCCGGGGCTTTCAGGTAGCCCTGGGTCAGCCACGGCGCGCGCACCACGATCTCCCCCAGGGACTCGCCGTCGTGGGCCACGTCATTGCCGTCGGCGTCAATGATCTTCAGGTCGACCATCGGCACCGGCGTGCCGGTCTTGATGCGGGTCGGCAGTTGGGCTTCGGCGGATAGCTGCAGGTCTTCGTCGCGCAGGTAAGTCAGGCACAGCAACGGGCAGGTCTCGGACATGCCGTAGCCGGCGTGCACCACCATGCCTTTGCCACTGGCTTCGCTGGCGATGCCGAGGGTCAGCGCGCTGCCGCCGAGGAGCATTTTCCAGCCGTCGAAACGGGTCGCCTTGCCTTCCTCGCAGTTGAGGATCATCTGCAGGATGGTCGGCACGCAGTGGGAGAAGGTCACCTTCTCTTCGCGGTAGAGCCGGACCAGGCTGTTCGGTTCGTAGCGGCCCGGATACACCTGCTTGATGCCCATCAGGGTCGCGACATACGGCACGCCCCACGCATGCACGTGGAACATCGGCGTGATGGGCATGTACACATCATCGGAACGCAGCAGCGGCTGGCCCTGATAGGCGCCCAAGGTGCCGACGGCGTTCAGGGTGTGCAGGACCAGTTGGCGATGGCTGAAGTACACGCCTTTCGGATCGCCAGTGGTGCCGGTGGTGTAGAACAGCGTGGCAACCGAGTTCTCGTCGAAGTCGGGGAAGTCATACTGGTCCGGAGCCAGGGACAGCAGATGCTCGTATTCGCCCAGCACCGGCAGCGAGGTCGTGGTCGCCTCGTCGTCGGTGAGTTGCAGGTAGCCTTTAACGGTTTCCAGTCGCCCGTGGATTTGTTCGACCAGCGGCAGGAAGTCATCATGCACCAGCACCAGGTCATCCTCGGCGTGGTTCATGGTGAACAGCACCTGCTCCGGCGACAGCCGAATGTTCACCGTGTGCAGCACCGCGCCGATCATCGGCACGGCGAAGAAGCATTCCAGGTAACGGTGGCTGTCCCAGTCGAGCAGGGCCACCGTGTCACCGGCCTTGACCCCGGCTGCGGTCAGCGCATTGGCCAGGCGGCGGATGCGCTGGTTGAGTGTCTGGTAGCTGTAGCGCAGCTTGTCGGCGTAAACGATTTCCCGGCCCGGCTGGTAGCGCACGCCGGACAGCAGCAATTGCTTGATCAGCAAGGGATAGGCATAAGCGCCGTCGGCGGGCGGGATTATTTTTGTCGCCATCATGATTAAGGTTCCTTGTCCTTTCGATCAGAACTGATCAGCCTGCAACTCATAGAGGCACTCGCTGCCAGCCTTGGCCGATGCGCTCAACGAGTGGATACGTGGCAGCAACCGGGCAAAGTAGAAACGCGCGGTGGCCAGTTTGCTGGTATGGAAATCATCCTCGACGTCCGAACTCAGGACGGCCTTGGCCATGCGCGCCCACATGTAGGCATACGCGGTGTAGCCAAACACGTGCAGGTACTCGACCGAGGCCGCGCCGATTTCATTCGGGTTGTTCTGGGCGCGGTCCAGCAGCCACGCGGTGAGTTCGTCGAGGGTGTCCACGGCGGCGTTCAATGGTTTGGTGAACTCGCCAAGGTCAGCGCAGGCATTGGCAGTAAAGTTGCGGATCTCCGAAGCGAACAGGCGGTAGAGCGCCCCGCCGCTACCGACGATCTTGCGCCCGGCCAGGTCCAGGGACTGGATGCCGTTGGTGCCTTCGTAGATCTGGGTGATGCGCACGTCGCGCACCAGTTGCTCCTGGCCCCACTCGCGGATGTAGCCGTGGCCGCCGAAGATCATCTGACCGTGCAAGGTGGTTTCCAGACCCATGTCGGTAAGGAATGCCTTGGCCACCGGGGTCAGCAGTGCCACCAATTCTTGCGCGCGATTGCGAGTGACTTCGTCTTCGCTGTACTTGGCCGTGTCCAGTTGCAACGCGACGTAGCTGGAGAACGCACGGCCACCTTCGTTCAAGGCTTTCATGGTCAACAACATGCGGCGCACGTCCGGATGCACGATGATCGGGTCGGCGGCCTTGTCCTTGAATTGCGCACCGGTCGGCGCACGGCTTTGCAGACGGTCGCGGGCGTAGGCGACGGCGTTCTGGTACGAACGCTCACCCTGCGCCAGACCCTGGATGCCCACGCCCAGTCGCTCGTAGTTCATCATGGTGAACATCGCCGCCAGGCCTTTGTTCGGTGCGTCGACGATCCAGCCGGTGGCGCCATCGAAGTTCATCACGCAGGTGGCGGAGGCCTTGATGCCCATCTTGTGTTCGATGGAGCCGCAAGACAGCGCATTGTTTTCACCCAGCGAACCGTCGGCGTTGACCAGCACCTTGGGTACCAGGAACAGCGAGATGCCTTTGGGGCCGGCCGGTGCATCCGGCAGGCGCGCCAGTACCAGATGGATGATGTTCTCGGTCAGGTCGTGGTCGCCGCCGGTGATGAAAATCTTGCTGCCAGTGACCTTATAGCTACCGTCGGCCTGTGGCTCGGCGCGGGTGCGAATCAGGCCCAGGTCGGTGCCGGCGTGGGCTTCGGTCAGGCACATCGAACCGGTCCAGGTGCCGGCGTACATGTTCGGCAGATAGCGTTGCTTGAGTTCTTCGCTGGCGTGAGCCTTGATCGACAGGCACGCGCCGGCGGTCAGCATCGGGTACAGGCCGAACGACAGGCTGGCCGAGTTGACCATCTCTTCGACCTGCGCGGAAATGGCCTTGGGCATGCCCATGCCACCGTACTGCGGATCACCGCCAACCCCGACCCAACCGCCCTCGGCGAAGGCCTGATAGGCCTGGGCAAAGCCGTCCGGCGCGGTGACCGAGCCATTGCTCCAGGTGCAGCCCTGTTCGTCGGTGGCGCGGTTCAAGGGCGCGATCACTTCGCCGCTGATCTTGCCGGCCTCTTCGAGGATGGCGGCGGCGGTTTCTTCATCGATCACATCGGCCAGGCCAGGCAATTTGGCCCACAGCCGGGACACCTGGAAAACCTCGTTGAGTACGAAGCGCATGTCGCGCAGGGGAGCTTTGTAATCAGACATCTTGGTTTACTCGGAAGTGGTCACGGCAAGAGGCATGCCGGGACGTTCAGTGGATTCAGGGTTTTCGACGGCCGCCACGGAACCGGGCTGCGGTGCCCGTTCGCGCAGCAGGAACCAGGACAGGGCCGGAATCAGGATCAGCGCACCGAGCATGTTCCACAGGAACATGAAGGTCAGCAGGATGCCCATGTCGGCCTGGAACTTGATCGGCGACCAGACCCAGCACACCACGCCGGCCGCGAGGGTGATGCCCACCAGCCCGACCACCCGGCCGGTAAACGACACGGCGTTGCGGTAGGCCTGGGACAGCGGCAGGCCCTGGCGCTGGAAGTGCAGTTGTACGCTGAGCAGATACAAGGCGTAGTCCACGCCGATGCCCACGCCGAGCGCGATCACCGGCAGGGTCGCGACCTTCACGCCGATGCCCATGGCCACCATCAAGGCTTCGCAGAGAATCGACGTCAGCACCAGCGGCAACAGCGCCACCAGCGTGGCGCGCCAGCTGCGAAAGGTGATCAGGCAGAACAGCGTCACCGCCGCATACACGTACAGCAGCATGGTGTGGTTGGCTTCGCGCACGACGATGTTGGTCGCCGCCTCGATCCCGGCACTGCCGGCGGCAAGCAGGAACTGGCGATCGTCGCTGCTGTTTTCCCTGGCGAACTTGTCGGCAATCGCCACCACAGCGTCCAGGGTTTCAGCCTTGTGATCCTTGAGGAAGGCGATCACCGGCATCAGCGAGCACTCGGTGTTGAACAGCTCCGGCGAGTTCACCGAGGCTTGCTGCGCGGCGTAGTTCAGCACGTCCTGGTTGCGCTGGATGCTGTTGAGCTTGGGGTTGCCTTCGTAGGTGCCGGCAGTGATCTGGCGCACCGCGTTGACCAGCGAAGCCGTGGCCTGCACGCCCGGGTGCTGTTGCAGCTCCCACGCCAGGCGATCGGCGAGCACCAGAGTCTTGTAGTTCAGGCAGCCTTCCGGCGCGGTCTTGATCATCACCGCGAACAGGTCGCTGGACAGTGCGTAATGCTGGGTGATGTAGGCATTGTCGCGGTTGTAGCGCGAGTCGGCGCGCAGCTCCGGTGCGCCGCTTTCGAGGTCGCCGATCTTCAGGTTGAGGCTGACCACGTAACCGCCGACACCCATCAACACCGCGACCAGCACCGCGCCCGTGGCCCACTTGGCGGTGGTGAAGCGATCGAGCAGATCCCAGAGCTTGCCGAAGCCTTTGTGCTTTTCTGCACGGGTGTCGATCTTCAGCGCACGCTCGGCGGCCTTGGCACCGACGCCGACATAGGACAGCGCCACCGGCATCAGCAGCAGCGAGGTGAAGATCAGCACCGCGACGCCGATGCTGGCGGTGATCGCCAGATCCTGGATCACCGGGATATCGATCAGCATCAGCACCGCAAAGCCCACGGCATCGGCCAGCAACGCGGTGACGCCGGCAATGAACAGACGGCGGAAGGTGTAGCGCGCGGCGATCAGCTTGTGGGTGCCACGGGCGATGTCCTGCATGATGCCGTTCATCTTCTGCGCGGCGTGGGACACGCCGATGGCGAAGATCAGGAACGGCACCAGCACCGAGTACGGATCAATGGCGTAACCGAGCCAGGCGACGATGCCCAGTTGCCAGACCACCGCGATCAGCGAGCAGCCGACCACCAGCAGGGTGCTGCGCACGCAACGGGTGTAGGCGTAGATGATCACCAGCGAAGTGACGACCGCCAGACCGAAGAACATCATCACCTGAATCAGGCCGTCGATCAGGTCGCCCATCAATTTGGCGAAGCCGATCACCCGCACCTTGTACTGACCGGTGCCTTCTACCCCGGATTTACGCGCAGCGCTGTCGCCGGCGTATTCGATCTTGTCGCGCAACTGCTCTTCGAGCATCTGCGAGAACGCGTGGTAATTGATGCGCTGTCCGCCGGCCGCGGCTTTGTCCAGCAATGGCACGACCAGCATGCTCGATTTGAAATCACTGGCCACCAGGCTGCCGACGACGCCAGCGCGGGAGATGTTCTGACGCAATTGCTCGATTTGTTCAGGCTGCCCCGAATAGGTATCGGGCATCACCGGTCCACCCTGGAAACCGTCCTCGGTGACTTCGGTCCAGCGCACCGCCGGGCTCCACAGCGACTTCATCCAGGCGCGGTCGACGCCTTCGGTGAGGAACAACTGGTCGTTGACCTGCTTGAGCACGTCCAGGTAACCGGGGTCGAAGATATCGCCCTTGGTGTTCTCGACCACCACCCGTACCGAGTTGCCCAACCCGCGCAGCGACTGGCGGTTTTCCAGGAAGTTCTGGATGTACGGCTGGCTCTGCGGAATCATCTTTTCGAAGCTGGGGCGCAGCTCCAGGCGCGTCACCGCCATGTAGCCCAGCACCACCGTGGCCAGCGCCATCAGCAGCATGAACAGCGGGCGATAGTTGAACACCAGCCGTTCCAGCAGGTTGCCGGAGCGACGATCGAAATCACGCACATCGCGGATCACCGGCATGGCGTCTTGTTTGATATTGCCCATGTCTGGGTTCTCGCTCTTAGGGTTCTAGGGCTGGGTCGGCGGATAGCGTGCGGGTACCACGGCTGCCGGCCAGCACCAAGGCGCCATCGGCGGACTGGGTGGCGCCGGCAACCGGCGTCGGTGCCAGCTGTTGCACCAGATGCAACTGCGCGCCCGTCCCCTGGCTGACCAGCATCTGCCCGCCCTGGGTGAACAAGCGATAATTGCCACGGGCATCGATCAGGCCCGCGGTGATGCTGACGTGCAGGCCGGTGTCCAGCGCGGTCCAGCTCTGGCCGCCGTCGGTGCTGCGCAGCACGTTGCCGCGCAGGCCGTAGACCAGCACTTCGCCGGGCTTGCCGAGCACGCCGAAGAAGCTGCCTTGATACGGCGTCGGCACGGCAGCGAAGCGTTGGCTGTTGTCATCCCATTTGAGCAACAGGCCCTGCTCGCCGGCGATGTACAAACCGTCGCCGGTGGAGGCGATGGCGTTGAGGTGAAAGCCCTGCGGGTTGTCGGTGCGATCCTGGAACGGGGCCCAGGTCTGGCCACCGTCCTCGGTGCGCAAAATCAGGTTGAACACACCCACCACGTACCCCAGTTTTTCGTTGGCGAACCAGACGTCGAGTAGCGGTTTGTCCGCGCCCTGTTCGGCTAGTCGTTGGCCTTCCATAGCCAACTGGGGCCATTGCTCATTGCCCGGTTCGGCGCTGGCAAGCGCCGTGTAATGCTTGACCAGCAAGACGCCGATCTGGCGACCGTCGAGCTGCTTTTGCCAGGTCGCACCGGCGTCGCTGCTGTGCAGCACCACGCCGTCATTACCCACCGCCCAGCCTTGGGTGGTGGTCGGAAAATTCACCGCGGTCAGATCGGCGCTGACCGGCACGGCGGCCTGCTGCCAATGCCGGCCGGCGTCATCGGAAAGCAGAATATGGCCACGCTGGCCGACGGCGATCACGCGCCCACCGGCGCGGGCCATGCCGGACAACGGGCTGTTGATCGCCAAGGCGCTGACCCTGGCGGGCAGGTCCAGCACATCGACGTATTCGGCCGCGTGGGTGATGCCCTGCGACAGGCAGAGCACAACGCCAAACGCCAGCTGCAACATATTATTTTTATACGAACACATACTGCGTCCTCTTCGGAAAACCGCGCCGGGACACACATCCGTGTGCCTGACGTTCAAACCTGGCGTCCGCCCGGCGCCACCGCCTCGCGAGCCGTGGACCGTGCAGGCAATGCCGTTGTAGGAGCGAGCTCGCTCGCGATGGACCTGAGGGCGACGCGGGCATCCAGAAAACACGCGCAATCGTTAACGTCCATCGCGAGCAAGCTCGCTCCTACAACGCGGTTGGCTTAGCGAATACCGGCGCCGGCCAGGGATTCCGACGACCACTGCGCCTTGGAGAGCGGCTCGATGTACTTGATGCCGCCATACGGACCGACTACGCCGTTGATGTTGTACGAACCACCCACCAGGTCGTAGATCATGAAAGGCGTGGAGTCCGGCACCTGCTTGTCGTAGCTCTGGCTCAGGAAGGCGAAGGAGCCGCGATAGAGCTGGCCACGGGCGTCATATTGATCCGAGGCCAGAGCGGTCCAGCTGTCTTCGTCGAGGTAGAAGCGGCGCTTGGCGTAGATGTGACGGGCACCGGCCTTGAGGTTGCCTTCGACGACCCAGACACGGTGTTTTTCCCAGCGCACGAAGTCCGGTGCCAGGTGGTTGGCGGTGGTCAGCGACTTTGGATCCTGGACGTAGGTCAGCTTGTAGGTGTTGTAGGGCACGATCATTTCCTGCTTGCCCACCAGCTTCCAGTCGTAGCGGTCCAGCGCACCGTTGAACACGAACACGTCATCGTAGGTGCCCGCACCGGCGGTGCCAGGGTTTGGCGTGTCGTACGCCAGGTTCGGCGCCAGTTTCACCCGACGCTGGCCCGGCAGGTATTGCCAGGCGCGACGTGGCTGCTGCAACGGGTTGGCGGCGTCCTTGAGCATCACCGCTTCGCCGGCCCGGCGCGCAGGGCCGGTGTACGCCAGCTTCATCTGGTAGTACACGTCGGCGCTGCTGATCGGCTGCGACAGGTTTTCATAGATCGGGTAAGAGATGTTCGCTTGCCCGGTGGTGGCCAGGCTCGGCACGCCGGCGGAGTCGACGTTCCAGGAATCGTACTTGGAGCTGATGCTGACGCCTTGGTAGCGCAACAGGAAGTTCCACATCGCTTCGTTGCCCGACTGCGGAATCGGGAACGGCACGCCCGGCAGGACGTTGTCGATGGCCAGGCCACCTTCCAGGGACTTGGCACCGATGGCGTTCTTCACGCCGTTGTCCAGAACGGCCTGGGGCAGCGAAACGGTACGGTGAGTCGGGTAAACATCGACATGGAAGGTCGGGAAGCGCTTGGCCAGTTCAGCGGTGGTTGCGCTGAGCAGGCCC
Organism: Pseudomonas sp. WT-JTC; assembly: GCF_056711565.1. NCBI lineage: Bacteria > Pseudomonadati > Pseudomonadota > Gammaproteobacteria > Pseudomonadales > Pseudomonadaceae > Pseudomonas > Pseudomonas sp. WT-JTC. The sequence continues at coordinate 1,027,740 of NZ_CM160042.1, read as the reverse complement.
TTGTACTGATCGACGTTCTTGCCGTCGATCACCAGCAACGGTTTCTCGCTGGCAAACGGATCCGGGCGCATGCTGTCACCGGATTTGAAACTGGCCGGCGGCGTAGTCAGGCCACCGCTGTAGGCAGGGATGGAACCATCGGCGTTCCCGGCTTTTTCAGCGCCCACCAGGGTCAGGCTGGTGCCCAGTTTGGCAGCTTCCTGGGTTGAAACAGCGGCCTGTGCCTGGGCGGCAAGGACCATGGCCAGCGAAGCGGCCAACACGGTTTGTGCGAATTTCATCTTGTTATTCTCCTGCTTGCATTGAGCAAATCAGTGGTGCATCAAAAGGTTGTTTTCATCGTCAGGTACACCGCGCCACGGTCCTCAGTCGTGGCACCACCTCCGGAGAAGGACGAGTAGCCTCCGGCGAAACAGGCGTAGTTTTCGTTGCCGCTAAAGGCGTTGGGAGTGGAGCCGTCACCGCCGTTCGGGCCGGTACTTACACCGCTGACGTTGCACTTTTCGGTTTTGCCGAAGGAGTCCACGTACTTCAGGTCGACAAAGTATTTGTTGTAAACAACGGCACCGACGCCCACGGCATAGTTGCCGGTGTCCTTGGCACCGCCACCGGAGACCGGCGACACGCCGGCGATACCGACGTTGACCGACATCGGCGCGTTGAGGTCGACACCGGGGAACACCTGGTACCAGGTCGGTGTGAAGTTGACCGCGATGCCCCAGTTGTCCCGGGTCGGCGCATCGATGCCGCGATAGGTGTCCTTGCCTTTGTAGAGCGCCTCGTTCTTGCTATCGAGCTTGAGCAGGTTGCTGTAGTACAGCTCGGCAAGCACAGTTGCCTGATCGAACACCGGGGTTTTCGGCAGGGTCACCAGGCCGTTGAGCGTCCAGTGCAAGGTGTCGCCGGTGGCGCTCATGCTGTCGCCGCGGCTCGGGGTGTCGTAGATCACGCCCGTGGCATCGGTACGCGCCGGCAACAGGCCGAGGCCCTTGCCCAGGCCCAGCGGGCTGGTGGTGCTGACGATCGCCGGAATACTGGCCAGCGGCATGTTGTGACGGATGTTCAGGTCCGAACCGACGCTGATCCCGCCCACGTCCTTGGACAGGCTCAGGCCAAAGATCTTGATGTTGTCGGCATAGGCCAGTTGATACGTCGCGGTGTCCAGCGAGTTGAGGGTGTTGACCACCGCAGGCACTTGCCCTGCCGGCCGGGTGCCGTTGGGGTTGGCCGAGGTAATGCCCCTGGCATCCAGCCAGGCTTGCGGCAGGATTTCCGAAGTCTCGCGGTAGTAGACGCCGAGGGTGCCATCCAGCCAGGCCGGCGACCACTTGGCCATGATGCCCCAGTCGCCGCTGCTGCCCGGTGTCAGGTCATGTCCGCGACGCACGTTGGTCAACGCGTTGCACGGCGCCAGGCCACAACCCAGCGGACTGCCAGGCACCTTGGCGTTGGTGTTGCCGAGCAGGAACGACTGCGCACCGTAGCCGATCAAATCGGAACCACCGTAGTAAGTACCGGCTTCGGGCAGACGCGCGGCGTCCCAATCGAGGAAGTACTGGGCACCCACGGTCAACTCCGGATTGACGGTGAACGTCATCGACAACTGGTTGCGCGGGACGAACAGTTCCTTGGCTTCGGTACCCGGCGACGCGGCAAGCTTGGCCAGGTCGAGGCCGGACTGGCCGTAGCTGACCGAGTGCACCGGGTTGAGAATGGTCTCGCCCCAGAACACGTTGTGCTGGCCGGCCTTGGCGCTGAACATCGACTCCTCGCCCACTTCGGTGCTGTAGAACACGAAGGCATCGAGGATTTCGCCCGAAGGACCGCTGTAGTAGCGCTGGGCATAGTTGCTCAGGTGCGGGCTGCCATTGCCGACGTTGTCATGGGTGACCGCTGCCAGGCGCGGATCGTTGGCGATCAGGCCCGACGTCGATCCATTGCCGTTGACGAACGGGTTGGAGTTGGAGCCGGTGTTGTCATAGGCCTTGTCGTACCAGCTGGCGGCGCTGACGCGAAAGCCCATGGCGTTCTTGTAGACCACATCCATTTCGGTCAACAGGTCGATACGGTTGGTGATGTTGGTACCGGCCTTGCGGAAGTTGTAGTCGCCGTCGTTGTTGTTCGGCGTTCCCAGCATGCGCTTGTCTGCACTTTCGGTGCGCACGCCGTAGTTGTACTTGACGGTGTTATCCAGGCGCGCGGTCCAGTCCGGATTGCCCAGATCGATCTCGACCCCATGGGCAGCAGGAGCGATGACGGCCAGAATGGCAGAAGCCAGCAAGGTATAGCGTGCTGCGGTGAAGCCGTGACTCTTATTGTTGTGCATTGCGTTGTCTCCGCCTTTTTGTATTTGTTTTAAGCGCAGCCGCCCCCGCGCAATCCGCTTTGGGATTGCGTTTAAGGTATGAGGGCAAATGCCGGTCGGCGTACTGCCAGTCCAGCTCCTTGTACTAGCGGTCCAGCTCCAGAATCAGTGCCTCGGCTTGCTGCCAATGGCCAAATCCTGCGGCCGGATTGAGATGGCCGACATCGCCCAGATTGAGCAATTCGGCGCCCCAGCCTTCTGCCATGCGGGTGACCGCTGGAAGGCTGGCGAGGTGATCGTTGGTGCTGCCGGCCACGATGCTGCGAAATGGCAGCGGGCCTTGGGGCAGAGGATTCCAGCCCTGGCTACGCAGGGTTTCGGAAGATGGATAGTTTGCCGGCCAGACCGCATCGAGGTCCGGTGGCGCGGCCAGCAAGGCGCCCTTGATCGGACGGCTGTAATGCGCCGCCCAGTGCGCGACCATCAGCACGCCGGCGCTGTGGGCGACCAGAATCACGGGGCCGTCGATTTGTTCGAGCTCGTGCTGAATCGCCCGCACACGGGCCATGCAATCGAGCTTGTCGGTCTCCAACGGCGGGACACTGCGCACCTTGCCCAGCCTGGCTGCAAGCAACGTTTGCCAATGTTCGGCCACATGCTCACGCAGACCCGGAACGATCAGAATGGTGGCGGCAGTTTGCAGTTTGTCCACGGTCAACACCTTCGCTTTCTCGATAACTCGACTGGCTGTTTTCGCCAGGGGCTTTTTGTAGTGTCGACATTAAAGAGCGACCACCCGAAGCGCTTTACATTGGACGTCAGGCACTTTTCTTTTGATGACAAATTGTCGGACAGCAGGACAGTGCGACCGCTGGTCGAAAAAACCCGCAGGTTGGCGCAAGGTCACTGTAATCAACGGATGAGGGACGATTGCATCAACCAACACAGAGTGTGCGTGACCGGCCAGCATGAAAACCATCAACGACATGACAACTGTTCAACTGTTGATACGCTGGATATAGTCGCCACGCTCACGCCAATCGCCATCGGCCCAGGGAAGACCTTCGCATGCCCAAGCTTGTCCGCGCCGCCGTCTTGACCAACTACCTGGAGGTCACCCAGTACCTGGGTTTCAACCCGCGGGATGTCATGGCAGGCGTGGGCCTGAGCAGAGCCCAATTGCAAGCGCCTGAAACCCGCATCCCCATCGATGCCGCGGTGCGCCTGCTGGAAGATTCCGCCGCCGCCAGCGGTTGCCAGACCTTCGGCCTGAGCATGGCCGAGTCGCGCCAGCTCTCGGACTTCGGCGTGGTCAGCCTGCTACTCAGCCACCAGCGCACCCTGCGCGATGCCTTGCAGGTCGTGGTCAATTACCGGCACCTGATGAACGATTCGCTGGCCATCTTCATTGAAGAGGCCGGCAAGATGGTGATCATTCGCGAAGAGGTGGTCACCGAAACGCCGATGCCCAGCCGTCAGGCCACGGAGCTGGCCATCGGCGTGATGTTCCGGCTGTGCTCGGCCCTGCTCGGCTCGCACTGGCACCCCTACAGCGTCAACTTCATGCACCAGCCGCCGGAGAACCTGCACCTGCATCGCCGGCTGTTCGGCTGCAACCTGGAGTTCGGCAGCGAGTTCAACGGCATCGTCTGCCCCGACATCAGCCTCGACACCACCAACCCCAACGCCGACCCGGCCATGGCCCGCTACGCCCAGAGCTACCTCGACTCGCTGCAGAACCACGAAGGTGCCTCGATGCTGTTCGAGGTGCGCAAGGCCATCTACCTGCTGCTGCCCATGGGGCGCGCCACCATCGAGCAGGTTGCCCAGAGCCAGGGCATGAACGTACGCACCCTGCAACGCCGCCTCAAGGACGATGGCTGCGCCTTCAACGACGTGATCAACGACGTGCGCCGTGACCTGGTGCTGCGTTACCTGGACAACCCGAACTACTCGCTCAGCCGCATTGCCGACATGCTCGGCTACTCGATGGCGAGCTCGTTTACCCGCTGGTTTATCAGTCAGTTCGGGATGCCGCCGGCGACTTGGCGGGCGCAAAGGCAATCGAGCGCAAAACCTGTCGCAGGTCCGAAAGAGCTCTGAGTCGACCGGGCAAAAAAAACGGCGACTGCTGGTACAGTCGCCGCGAAGAACCGGTGTTTGTGACACCGGTCGGGAGCCCCACGGCATGAGGAGTCAATACCGTGCGGCCCTGCCATAAAACCATGGGTGGTGACGCGCTCAGAGCCCCCAGCGCAGCAGCAAGAGCACCAGCACCACCAGGAACACTGTCTCCCCGACCATCAGCAGGATCGGCTTGATCCCGACCGCCGCCAGTTCCTTGAGCCGGGTCTTCATGCCCAGGGCGCTGATGGAAATCACCAGGCACCAGCGCGACAGTTCGTTGACCGATCCTTGCACCGCAGGCGCCACCCATCCGGTGCTGTTGATGCACGCAAGGATCAGAAAACCAACGGCGAACCACGGCAACAGCGGCGGGCGCTTGCCGGTCGTGTCGGCGCCTTGCATGCGGGTGATCATCGCCGCGGTGACGATCACCGGCAGCAGCATGGCAACGCGCATCAGCTTGACCACCGTGGCCGTGTCGCCGGTCTCGGTCGACATGCTGTAGCCGGCGCCAACCACCTGGGCCACGTCGTGGATCGTGGCGCCGAGGAACACCCCCGCCACCTGCGGCGACAACTGCAGCCAGTTGGCGATCATCGGGTAGACGATCATCGCCAGCGTGGACAGCGCCGAGACGCCAATCACCGTGAACAATGTGGCGCGTTCTTTCTGCGGATGGTTCGGCAGCGCCGCCGCCAGCGCCAGTGCCGCCGAGGCGCCGCAGATGGCCGTTGCTCCACCGGTCAGCATGCCGAACAGGCGCTGGAAACCAAGGGCCTTGGCCGCGACCACCGAGACACTGATGGTCACCACCACCAGGATCACCACCAGCGCTATCGGCTTCCAGCCCAGCGCCGCCATTTGCTCCAGGGTGATGCGCATGCCCAGCAGCGCCACGCCAATGCGCAGCACCGTGCGGGCGGTGAATTCGATACCGGCCTTGCAGGGGCCGTCATCGGCGAGAAAATTCAGGGCCATGCCCAGCAGCAAGGCGAACAGCATGACCGGTGCACCGTAGTGCTCGGACAAAAACGATGCGGCAGCGGCCACGATCAGGCTGACGATAAACCCCGGTGCCAGTTCGCGCGTGCGACTGTGGATACGGGTGAGAGCAATGGCGCTCATGGCGCGGCCTCCTCGGGAACGATGACGATGAACGCCTGGTCGTCGATGATCTCGACCGGGTAGTTCGTGACTTTTACGGCTTTGGAATTAAGCAGGTAGCCGCTGTGCAAATCGAAGCGCAGGCCATGGGCACAACACTGGATCACCCGCCCCTCAAGACGCCCGCCACACAGCGAGGCGCCCTGGTGCGGGCAACTGTCGTCGATGGCAAACAACTGCCCGTCGACGTTGAACAACGCCAGGCTTTTGTCTTCGAATTCGAACAGCGCCCGGCCACCGGCCTGCGGGTGTTTGCCGGCCGGTACCGGAATACGCCGGGTCATGCCGGTTGCCGCTCGAGATCACTGGCCTTGAGGGCTTCGTTCATGGCCCCGAGCAGCGCCTGGGCAGGCTGGGCACCGATCACCGTCATGCGGCGGTCGAACTGGAAGCTCGGCACGCCACTGGTCGCATCGGGGGATCCTTCAAATGGCGTGGCGTCGCCCTTCAGGCAATCGAGCACCGCGTCCGCATCGACGCCACAGGAGCGGGCAATGTCGAGCAAGGTCTCACGGCAACCGAGGTTTTCGCGTCTCAGGAAATACGCGGCGAACAATCGTTCGAGCAACATCTCACGCTGGCTGGCATTGCCCGTCATGCTGACTCGTTCGAACAGACGGTGAGCGTCTGCGGTGTTGGGCATCGTCTCGATGCGGCTGAGGTCGATGGTCAGTCCGACCGCCCCGGCAGCCTGCTGTACCTGGGCCTGGCGCATGGTCACGGCGTCAGCGTTGCCCAGGCGCTTGCGATAGAAATCGGCGAAGGGCTCACCTTGAACCGGCAACTGAGGCAACAACTGCACGCCATGCCACACCGTGGTGATCTGCACATCCGGGTGGCGACTACGAAACTGTACCTGCGCATGCTCCAGTTGGCGTTTGCCGATCAGGCACCAGGGGCAGATAAAATCGAAAAACACATCAATACGTAAACGACGACTCACAACTTCACCTCTAACCCGGCTTCACTGACGGGGTCAGGCACGCGCTGACCCTGAAGGCGGGCAATATCTCTGTGGTAATGACACTTGGCATAAAAGAACACCGCTGCCGCCGCGAGGCTGACCAGTGGCACCAGTTGAAACGCGGCATGCAGACCGATCAGGTCGGACACCCGGCCGGTGATGAACGGCCCCGGTGCCAGCCCCAGCATGTTGTTGGCCAGGGTCAGCGTGGCGAACGCCGTACCGTGCACCGAGTAATGGGTCAGGTTGGCAACCATCGCGCCGCACGGGCCGGTGGTACCGGTGGCAATCAGCATGCCCAGGCAGATCAGCAGCAGTTGCAACGGCCCTGCCTGCAAGGCAAACGCCGCCGACAACAGCAGGCAACTGCCCAGGCAAAATCCGATGGCCAGGCTGACCTTGCGCTCCGGCGAGTGACGACACAGGCGATCGCTGAGCATGCCGCACAGAATCATTCCCGTACCGCTGCACAAAACGATGATCGCCGCCATGCCGCCGGCCTTGTCGGTGGGCATGTCGTAGTAGCGGTTGAGGTAGCTGGGAATCCACACCATCACCGTACCGCCAACGAACAACTGCAAACCGCTGGCGACATAGGTCGCCACTACCGAACGGCTTGACCACAGCGTGCGCAACGGCCGCTTGACCACAACCGCTGCCTTGTTCGCCACTTGAGCGGCACGCTGCGGAGCGATGCGTGCTTCCTTGACGATCAGCGGATAGAGCAGCGCCAGTACCAGGCCAAACAGCGACATGCCGGCGAACGACCAGCGCCAGCCCAGCTTGGCCGCAATGGCACCGCCCAGGGCCATGCCCAATACCGAGCCGAACATCCCGCCGGCCATGAAGGCACTGGCCAGGGTGGCGCGCATGTGTTTGGGGAACACCGAAATCACCACGGCGATGCCCACGCTGCCGTAGGCCGCTTCACCGACGCCGACCATGAATCGCGCGATGAACATCTGCTGGTAGTCCTGCGCCAGCGCGCAGCCCAGAGTCGCCAGACTCCAGAGCATTGCCATCAGCGCCAGGCTCTTGACCCGGCCGAAGCGGTCAGCCATCAACGACAGGGGGAATGTCAGCAGGCCCACCATCAGCGCAACGATGCCGCTGAGCAGTCCGAGCTGACCGTCGCTCAGTGCCCACTCGCCCTTGAGCAACGGGAATACCGCGTTCAGTACCTGACGCGACATGTAATCGGAAATCAACAGGCCGAACGTCAGTGCAAAGACGATCCAGGCATATTGGCGCGCAACGCCGACACTATCTGTGTCGTCATCGCCGGCGGCGATTGGGTGAAAGGCCATGCAGCCTCCTCAAAGCTTCGTTTTATTTTTTTTATCAAGCGTGTTGCAGTTCGGTGCGCGGGAGGTCACGGCCTCTCGCGCACCTGATCGGTCAGCCGCGTTGCGGCACGCCTTTCTGCCCGGCCTTGCGGTTGGGGGCCATGCCGTTGGCCAGCAGCGTTTCCTCGATGGTTTCGTACTGCACGCCAATGCGGTAGATCTCGCGAGCTTCCTTGCCGGTAGCGATTTCACGCCCCAGTTCGTGGGCAATGCGCACGGTTTGCTGGATCTGCGCAACCGAGCCGAAGCGATCGCCCTTGTGATCAATGATAGTGTCTTCGTTGCCCACACGCGGGTGCATGCCCATGGCCATCGACATGGTGTTGAACGGCATCACGTTCTTGAGCAGCGATTCGGAGGTCAGGGTGCAACCGTCCGGCGCCCGGTGGATGAAGTTGAAGAAGTTGAACGGGTTCGGGCCGTCGAAACCGCCACCGATGCCGATCCAGGTCAGGTTCAGCGGACCCTTGTAGATGCCCCTGCGCACCAGGCGCTCGAGGGTTTCCATGGCATGCATGCCGGTCAACTGGAAGTGCGGCTGGATGCCGTTGTCCATCAGGCGCTTGAGGTGCTCGGCGACCCAGGCCGGGCCGGCTGGCACGGTCATTTCGCTGTAGGCGGCATGGATCAACGGGTTGTCCAGGGAAGTGCCTTTCAGGTACTCCGGATACAGCAGCTCCATGATGTTCATCTGGGTGGTGTTGATCGCCACGGTGACCTGATCCGGTTTTGGCGTCAGCTCGGCCAGCATGTGGCGGGTATCGTCGGACAGCCACTTGGCGGCTTCACCATCGCTTTCCGGGGCGAAGGAGATCGAACCGCCGACCTGGATGATCATGTCCGGCACCGCTTCACGCACACCGGCGATCAGCTCGTTGAACTTCGACAGACGCTTGGAACCCTTGCCATCCAGTTCACGTACATGCAGGTGCAGTACGGTGGCGCCGGCTTCATAGCAATCGACCGCTTTCTGGACTTGCTCGTCCATGGTCAGCGGGATGTCTTCCGGGAAATCTTCAGGCATCCATTCCGGGCCGTACGGGGCCACGGTGATGACTACCTTTTCCATGTTTTCCGGGTGCAGGGAATCGTCGAAGAATTGCATGGTCTACTCCAGTTCTTATGATTGTCCCGTCCACCCGGGATCGTGCCGGGCAGACGTGTTAACGAGTGCTAATGCAGGTGGCGTTCGATCAGAACGTCTTGTCGCCGATGATCCCGGCACGCTCCATCTTGCGATGGCACGGCGGGTAGTCCATGACGGCGTAGTGCTGGGTACTGCGGTTGTCCCAGATGGCGATGCTGTTGGGCTTCCAGCGCCAGCGCACCTGATACTCGGGGATGTACGCCTGGCTGATCAGGTAGCGCAACAATTCGCTGGCGCCGGGGTTGGCGTCCTGGCCGAAGCGCACCCGCTCGGGGGTGTGGTAGTTACTGAAATGGGTGGTGAAGGCGTTGACGAACAGCACCTTCTCGCCGGTTTCCGGATGGGTGCGCACCACCGGGTGTTCGGCGTCCGGGTACATCGCCTTGAGCGCCAGGCGCTTTTCGATCGGCATCGCCGCACCGAAACTCGCTTCGATACTGTGGCGGGCGCGCAGGTCGGCGATCTTGACCTTTACGTCTTCCGGCAAGTTTGCATAGGCCTGGACCATGTTGGCCCACATGGTGTCGCCGCCGACCGGCGGGCATTCCACGCAGCGCAACACGCAACCCATTGGCGGCGCCTCGCGCCAGGTGGCGTCGGTGTGCCAGGCGTTTTCATAGCGGTCCATCGGCTGGTCCGGATTCTTGTAGATCCGCACCAGCCCCGGATGATCCGGATCGCTACCGGCCACCGGATGATCCTCCAGCTCGCCAAAGCGACGGGCGAAGGCCACGTGTTCGGCACGGGTGATGTCCTGATCACGCAGGAACACCACGCGGTGCTTGAGCAACTGGGCACGAATCTCGGCAAACAGACCGTCGTCATGGACGGCGTCGGCCAGATTGACGCCGATCAGTTCGGCGCCAATGCTGCAGGTCAATTGTTCGACTTTCATGGCTGGCCGCTCCTTAAATGACGAAAATCGACGAGCCAGTGGTCTTGCGTGATTCAAGGTCGCGATGGGCCTGCACGGCGTCCTGCAACGCGTAGTGCTGGTTGATCTCGATCTTGATCCGGCCGCTGCCGACGTGGTCGAACAGCTCGCCAGCCAGCGCGGCTTTTTCGGCCGGGTCGCTGATGTAGTTGGCCAGGGCCGGACGGGTCAGGTACAGCGAACCTTTCATCGCCAGCATCACCGGGTCGAACGCCGGGATCGGCCCGGATGCGGTACCCACGCAGACCATCAGGCCACGGGGTTTCAACGAATCCAGCGAACCCATGAAGGTGTTCTTGCCAACGCTGTCGAACACCACGTTGACGCCCACACCGTCGGTCAATTCGCGAACACGGGCGGCGACGTCTTCATGACTGTAATTGATCGTATGGTCGCAACCGTGAGCCCGGGCGATTTCGGCCTTTTGCTCGGTCGACACCGTGCCGATCACGTTCAAGCCCAGCAACTTGGCCCACTGCGAAACGATCAGGCCGACACCGCCAGCGGCGGCATGCAACAGGATGCTGTCGCCAGCCTTGAAGTCGTAGATGCGGCGCATCAGGTACGAGGAGGTCAAACCGCGCATGGTCATCGCGGCAGCCGTCTCGAAGCTGATGGTTTCCGGCAGCTTGATCAGCGGCGCGGCCGGGATCAGGCGCTCGGTGCTGTAGGCGCCGAGGGTGTTGAGAAAACCGGTGTAGGTGACGCGATCACCGACCTCGACGTTGGTGACCCCTTCACCAACGGCCTGGACTACGCCAGAGGCCTCGACGCCCATGCCGTTTGGCATAGGAATCGGATAGGTACCGTTACGGAAATAGGTGTCGGCATAGTTCAGGCCGACGGCCACATGACGAAGCCGAACCTGGCCGGGACCGGGCTCGCCGACTTCGACGTCCTCATAACGTAGAACTTCGGGACCACCGGTTTCGTAAAAGCGTACGGCTTTGGCCATTTTTCTTATTCTCCAATCTGCAATATGGGCGTGTTGCATCGAATTGCGCTGATTGGACTGTAGGACGAGGCCCTTTGAGACGCTTCTCATCAGACGACAATGGCTTTTCATTTGATGACAGGCGGGGCGGCTCCCTCCTTGCTATCCGGGGTCTTGTCATTTTTTGTTTCCGGTGGCGGCCGGTGCTGGAGGGTTGTCCGGTCGTCACCTGCGCTATCATCGCCCGCCTCGATGCCCCAAGAGCCTTGACCCCGGATGTCCGAAACACTGCCACTGCCCGATGATCACCAAGCCCTGCCGCCGGTCCTGGCCGGCCCGCTGCTGCGGCGTCTTGAGCCCACGCGGCTGGTGCTGTGGCTGGTGGGTTCCCGGGCGCTGGCGCTGACCTTGCGCTTGCAGGGTGTGGGCGATATCCGTCTCGATGCCACGCAATGCACGGTGATTGCAGTGGGGGCTCATGCCTATGTGCATTTGATCGATGTGCACCTCGATTGCGCCCTGCCCTGCGATGAGTCGATCGACTATGACCTGCTGATCGACGGCACGGAAAAAGGCATCGCCGACTGGGCGCCATACCTGTTGTACGGTGAGGCCGGTTGCCCCAACTTCGTCCTGCGTTCACGGGTTGATCAACTGCTGCACGGTTCCTGCCGCAAGCCTCATCACCCGGCGACCGACGGTTTGCTGTGCGTCGACGCCCTGCTCGCGCAGGAACACCAAGCCACGGATCGCCCGGCGTTGCTAATGATGAGCGGCGATCAGGTCTACGCCGACGATGTCGCGGGGCCGATGTTGCGGGCGATTCACGCCTTGATCGAGCGGTTGGGGTTGTTCGGCGAACATCTGGAAGGTGCCGTGGTCAGCGACAGCGCCGAGTTGTATGGCCACGCTGCCAGTTACTACCACCGCGCCGATTTGCTTCCTGCGCTGAAAAGCAACGAAACCCTGCGCGATCGCTTCTTCGGCGGGGTGCGCAAGCCGATTTTCACCAGCAGCAGCGCCGACAATCACTTGGTGACCTTCGCCGAAGTCATGGCCATGTATTTGCTGGTCTGGTCGCCCACGCCCTGGACCCTGATCACGCCACAGGCACCGACGCTGACGCCGGAACGACTCAAGCGCTACGCCCTTGAACAGACGCGCATCGATGCCTTCAAGGCAGGCCTGGGCAACGTCGCGCGGGCACTGGCGCATCTGCCGACGCTGATGATTTTCGACGACCACGACATCACCGACGACTGGAACCTTTCCGCGCAATGGGAGGAAACGGCCTACGGCCACCCGTTCTCCCGACGCATCATCGGCAATGCACTGCTGGCATACATGTTGTGCCAGGGCTGGGGCAACAATCCGGATGCGTTCGGTGCCGTACTGGAAAAGGCCGGGGCCTTGAGCACCGGCGCACACGAGCGTCACCTCGACAGCACGGTCCAGGATGATCTGATCGATGATCTGCTGAAGTTTCAGCACTGGCATTACCTGCTGCCGACCACACCGGCCATCGTGGTGATCGACACCCGCACCCGGCGCTGGCGCAGCGAGATGAACCTCAAGCAGCCTTCCGGTTTGCTCGACTGGGAAGCCCTCAGCGAACTGCAACAGGAACTGCTGGACCACCCGAGCGCCATCATCGTTTCGCCGGCACCGATCTTCGGCGTCAAACTGATCGAAACCGTACAGCGGGTATTCAGCTGGTGCGGTTATCCACTGCTGGTGGACGCGGAAAACTGGATGGCCCATCGCGGCGCGGCACAGGTGATCCTGAACATTTTCCGCCACTCGCGCACGCCGGGTAACTACGTAGTGCTGTCGGGCGACGTGCACTACTCCTTCGTCTACGAAGTGCTGATCCGCCACCGCAAAGCCGGGCCGCGCATCTGGCAGATCACCAGCAGCGGCATCAAGAATGAATTCCCCGCCACCCTGCTCGAGTGGTTCGACCGCCTCAACCGCTGGCTGTACTCACCACGCTCACCGCTGAACTGGCTGACCAAACGTCGACGCATGCGCATCGTCCCGCACGTCCCGGAACACGCCGAAGCCGGCGAGCGGCTATGGAACTCGGCGGGAATCGGCCAGGTGTTTTTCAACGACCTGGGGCAGCCGCAGACGATCTACCAACACAACTCGAACGGCTCACCGAAAACCCGGATGCTTGCGCCGCAAGTCGACGACTGAGGCAGAGAAGACGCCACGAAAAACTGTAGGAGCGAGCTTGCTCGCGAAAAACGCCAGGACACCGCGGGAATTCAGGCAGCACGCGTTATCGTTGACGTCCATCGCGAGCGAGCTCGCTCCTACAATGGGCCTGCATACGCCCACTGCTTCTCACCACTCAACAGGCCGAGCGTTAGCTCGCCTGCCGCTCTTGATCTTGATCCACCCGCCCCCTCGGTCGGCTGAGCGGAGGTGTTCATCCGGGGAATGGCGCGCAGCGCCGTTCGACGCAGTCGAACCCATTGCATGCAGGTCGCGCGCAGCCGACCGGAGGGCAATGCCCCCGGATGAATGCCGGAGCGAAGGAACCCCGAGCCCATGCGAGGGGCCGGACGTTCGGGGCGAGCGTTTTTTTTGCTTACTTTTTTTGAGGCGCTTGTCAAAAAAAGTGAGTCGCCGTAAGGGCGAAACCAAAAGTCGCCACTACCCAAAAAACGGATATGTACACCGTCAACAAAAGACAGGCTGACTGTCAGGCCGCCTTCGCGAGCAAGCCCGCTCCCACAATTGGATCAGGTGCCGCGGTAATATCAAGTCAGCTTGCAGAAAGTCGCCCCCACATTTGAACGGTGTCGCCCATGGACCTCACCCGAACCCTGATCATCGGCAACTCCGGCTCCGGCAAGAGCTGGCTGGCACAGCGGCTGGCCGAGCAACTACACACCCCCTGGACCGACCTCGACCAGATTCACTGGTTGTCCGACGAACACAGCATCGCCCGCCCCCGAAATGAAGCACTGGGAATGGCGCGCAGGGCAGCAAGTGAAGAACGCTGGGTGATCGAAGGAGTTTACGGCTGGATCCTCAGCGAAATAATCCACCGGGCCACGGCACTGATCTGGCTGAGTATCGGGGACGAAGAATGCGTGGCCAACATTCGACAACGCGAGACCGGACGCGATGAACAGGACCTGTTGCTGATCGCCTTGCTGGAGTGGGCGGGCAGTTATCGCCAACGGCAGGAGTCCAGTGGGTTTGCGGCGCATCAGCAACTGTTCGAGGGGTTTTGCAGTGCGAAAATCCGGTTGGAAGGTCGGGAGGAAATCACGGCACTGGTTCGTCACTCGTAAGCATTCGGAGCTGTGGTCGGACACAAGCCTGTTGGATGGCATGTAGCTCAGAATGGGATTACACCTGTCTCGGAAACGTCCTGAAGAACATTCGGTGATACTTGATACAAATGTGGATGCACTTTCTACGTAACAGCCACTCGTAGGTATCGCCTTGCTAACATGTACTCATTTCTGTACGTTCTCTGCATCAAGCGAGGACAAACACATGGAAACCATCAACTACACCAACGCTCGGGCACATCTGGCGCAAACCATGGACCGGGTGAATGAAGATCGCGCCCCGCTACTGGTAACTCGTCAGAAAGGCGAACCGGTAGTGATGATGTCATTGGCCGAATACAACGCTCTCGAAGAAACCGCCTATCTGCTCCGTTCCCCAGCCAACGCTGAGCGCTTGATCAAATCAATCGGCAACCTGCGAGCCGGCAAAACCAAAGCCAGGCAACTGATTGAAGAATGAATATCGAGTTCACTCCTGAAGCCTGGGACGATTATCTCTGGTTCCAGCAAAACGATAAGGCAGGGCTCAAACGTATCAACCTGTTGATCAAAGCTATCCAACGCGAGCCTTTCGACGGTCTTGGTAAACCCGAACCGCTCAAGCATAACTTGAGCGGGTTCTGGTCACGCCGGATTACGGCTGAGCATCGTCTGGTCTACGCCATTGAAGACGGAGAAATATGCGTCGTGATGTGCAGATACCATTACTGAGCAGGACCTAAGCCCGCTGTCACTACCCGACCCACCCCCCTGACAATCATCTCCACCTCCCGCTCATCAAGGGTCAGCGGCGGCAGCAGGCGAATGGTTTTCCCCCGAGTGACGTTGATCAGCAAGCCATGATCCCGAGCGGCGATCAGGCTCAGGTCGCGGATCGGTTGTTTTAGCTCGATGCCGATCATTAGCCCCTGGCCACGGATCGCCAAGACGTTCGGGTTGCCCGCCAACTCTGTGCGCAATCTATCGAGCAGGCGCTCGCCCTGACGCCGGGCGTTTTCCAGCAGCCCTTGCTCTTCAACGATCTCCAGCACGGTGCAGCCGACCCGGCAAGCCAGCGGATTGCCACCGAAGGTGCTGCCGTGGCTGCCTGGCGTAAACAGTTCGGCCGCCTTGCCGCGGGCCAGGCAAGCGCCGATGGGCACGCCGTTGCCCAGGCCTTTGGCCAGGGTCATGACGTCCGGGACGATGCCTTCGTGCTGGAACGCGAACCACTGGCCGGTACGGCCGATGCCGGTCTGGATTTCATCGAGCATCAATAGCCACGAGCGCCGGTTGCACAGTTCGCGCACGGCCTTGAGATAGCCCGGTGGCGCCAGTTGCACGCCGCTTTCGCCCTGGATCGGCTCCATCAGGATCGCCACGATCCGCGCACCATAGGCCTGTTGCACCTTGTCCAGCGCGTCGAGATCGCCGAACGGCACTTTGACGAAATCCCCCGGCAGCTTGTTGAACCCCAGGCGCACCGCCGGGCCATCGCTGGCAGACAACGTGCCGAGGGTGCGGCCATGGAACGCGTTCTCCATGACCACCACCAGCGGTTGCTCGATACCTTTTTTCCAGCCATGCAGCCGGGCGATTTTCAGTGCGGTTTCGTTGGCTTCGGCCCCGGAGTTGTTGAAAAACACCCGGTCCATGCCCGCCAGCCGCGTCAGTTTCTGCGCCAGCCGTTGTTGCCAGTCGATGCTGTAGAGGTTCGACGTATGCAGCAACAACCCGGCCTGCTCAGTAATCGCGGCAACGATTTTCGGGTGGGAGTGGCCGACGTTGGTCACCGCCACGCCGGCGACCGCATCCAGATATTCGCGCCCGACCTGATCCCACAGGCGAGTGCCCAGGCCCTTGTTGAAACTCAAGGCCAAGGGTTGGTAAGTGTTCATCAGGCAGGCGGCGGTCATGACATCAAGCTCCAGCAAGGGTCGGTGTTTTTGCAGTATGGTTAGCCACCAGAGCTGGATAAACACCGTAAAACTTCAATCATTTAAAAGCAGAGCTTGATAATGGATCTGTTCCAGGCAATGACCGTCTACGTCAAAGTGGTAGAGACCGGCAGCATGACCGCCGCCGCTTTGCAGTGCGAAATGTCCACGACCATGGTCGGCAACCACCTCAAGGCCCTGGAGCAGCGGCTGGGTGTGCGCCTGCTCAACCGCACGACGCGGCGCCAGCGACTGACCGAGTTCGGTGCCGCGTATTACCAGCGGTGCCTGGAAGTCTTGGGGTTGGTGGCCGATTCCGAGCGGCTGGCCGAACAAGCTGTCGACGAACCGAGCGGCATTTTGCGCATCACCGCGCCCTTGACCTTCGGCACCGAGCGCCTGGCACCGGCACTGAGTGAGTTCAGCCTGCAAAACCCGCGGGTGAAACTCGACGTGGTGCTGACCAACCGCCGCCCGGATCTGCTGGAAAACGGCCTGGATGTAGCGTTTCGCCTCGGCGCGCTGGAGCCCTCCAACCTGATCGCCCGTCCGCTGATCGACTACACCCTGACCATGTGCGCCTCACCAGAGTATCTGGCCCGCCGGGGCACGCCCCGGACACCTGAGGACCTGCGTCAGCACGACTGCCTGTCCTTTGCCTATCCGGCCGGGGATGACTGGCAATCGGTGCAAAAGGAGTGGCGCCTGTCCGGGCCCGACGGCGAAGTCAGCGTAGGGGTCAGCGGGCCGATGCTGATCAACAGTTCGGCCGGACTGCATCAAGCGGCGCGAACCGGCATGGGCATCGTGATGATGCCCGACGCCCTGGTCGAGCAGGACCTCAAGGACGGCAAGCTGCTGGCCTTGATGCCTGATTACTGCCCACCCAGTCGGCCGATGCACCTGGTCTACGCCCAGGATCGCCACCGTTTGCCGAAAATGCGCCGTTTCGTCGAATTCGCCGTACAGCGGTGGGGCAAGCACCCGTCGGCCGAATAGGCCATGGCGTCTCTGATCGCCCTTTACATCCCCGCCTTCACCAGCACCGGCTGTTCCTGATAACGATCCGGGTACAGCTGCTTCAATTGCGCCACTTTCGGCAAGTCATTGATCACGATGTACGGATAGGTCGGATGCTCGGTCAGGAAGTCCTGATGCTCCTCCTCCGCCGGGTAGAAACCGTTGAAGGTTTCGAGTTTGGTCACGATCGGCTTGTCGAAAGCATGGGCGGTGTCGAGCTGGGCGATGTAGGCCTGTGCGACCCGCTGCTGCTCGGGGCTTTTGGTGAAAATCGCCGAGCGATACTGGGTGCCACTGTCCGGTCCCTGACGATTGAGTTCGGTCGGGTTGTGCGCCACTGAAAAGTAAATCTGTAGCAAGGTGCCGTAACTGACCTGACTCGGATCGAAGGTCACTTCCACCGATTCCGCATGGCCGGTATTGCCGTCGCTGACGCGCTCGTATTGCGCGGTATTGGCCGCACCGCCCGCGTAGCCGGAAACGGCATTCTTCACCCCTTTGACATGCTGGAATACACCCTGGACGCCCCAGAAGCAGCCGCCGGCGAACACCGCGGTTTCGCTGCGGGCCTGGGTGGTTTCATCGAGTGCCGGCGGTGGAATGATCACCGCCTCTTCGGCACTGCCGAAGGAGAAGGCCGAGCATTGGCTGATGATGCCGGCAGCCGCCAACCCCAGTAGGGTACGGCGCCAGGTAAAAAGGGTTTTCATGGGGCGAACTCCTGAAGCGTTGAAGGGATATCAACCGAAGGTGAAGGCGTAAGCCGACGCGCCCGGATCAAGAAACTCGATGCTGAACGTCCGGTCGGTCACGCCGCCGCTCTGGCGCACCAGTTGATACAAGCGCTGGTCCGTCACGGTGCCGCTGCCGTCGGGGGCCACGTCCATGCCGTGGGCATCACCGGGGGCCTTGCCGTCGATCAGCACCTTGAACCGCACCGGCTTGCCATCGGCGCCAGGGCCGAGCACCAAATGCAAGTCACGGGCGTGGAAGCGATAGACGATGCGACTGGCCGGTGCGCTGGCCGTGGCGCGCTCCGAGCCGACATGCCACTGGCCACCCAGGCTCCAGTCGTTGAGTGCCAGTTGCGTCGGTGGGTTGTAGGCCGCCACCTTGTCCGGTACCAGCGCGGTTTCCGGTACGAAATGTTCCGCACGCTGATAACCGACGTAGGTTTCCGGCGACTGCACGTCGTTGCTGTCCGGCGCCATTTGCACACCGTCAGCCTTGGCATTGATCAGGCCGTCCGAGACCTTGGCGGCGCCGGCTTCACGCAGCAGTTGCTGGATGACCCGCTCCGATTCGTCGTACGCGCCTTCGCCAAAATGGTGATACCGAATTCGGCCCTGAGCGTCGGCAAAGTAATGCGCCGGCCAGTATTCGTTGTTGAACGCGCGCCAGATCTTGAATTCGTTGTCGATGGCCACCGGGTAGTTGATGCCCAGGTCTTTCATTGCCTTGGTGACGTTGTTGACGTCACGCTCGAAGGCAAACTCGGGCGCGTGCACGCCGATCACCACCAGCCCCTGATCGCGATACTTCTCGGCCCAGGCTTTGACATAGGGCAGCGAACGCAGGCAGTTGATGCAGGAGTAGGTCCAGAAATCCACCAGCACGACCTTGCCCTTCAGCGCCTGGGCATCGAGGGGTGGCGAGTTGAGCCATTGCACGGCGCCCTCCAGCGGTGGCAGGTTGCCTTCGACCGGCAAGGTGCCAGGGGTTTTGTCAGCCACTTGCACCGCGCCTTCGGCGGCCGTGCTCTGCGCCATCATCGCCCCGCTATTACGCGGCGATTTGCCGGACAGTCTCTCCACCAACGCCTGCTCGATACCGCCGGTCGATGCCGTGGAAAATCGCGCCAGGACTCCCGTGTCCAGCCCCAGGGCAATCGCCGCCACACCGGCCAGCATGGCCGCGCCCAGGCCACGACGAACCCATTCGCCCGCGCCGATCGAGCGCTTCATCGCCGTGAAAACCTTGCCTCCCAGAAGCAATGCCAGCGCAAGGGAGGTAGCCGCCCCGGCTGCGTAGGCCAGCAACAGCAATGTGGTCTGGATGCTCGCCCCTTGCAGCGCCGCACCGGTCAGCAGCAAGCCCAGGATCGGCCCGGCACAAGGCGCCCACAACAGTCCTGTCGCAACACCGATCAGGAACGAAGCACCGGGACGTGGCCGCGAATCGGCGCCCGCCGCCTCCGACAAACGGCTGCCCGCCGCCACCAACGGCCGGGTCAGGCGCTCGGCCAATTGCGGCAGCAACAGCGTCAGACCGAACAGCGCGACGAACACCAGCGCCAGCCAGCGCCCGTACTGATTGAGCTGCACTACCCAGCCGCCACCCACCGCCGCCAATGTGGCGACCAGCGCAAAGGTCAGTGCCATCCCTGTCAGCAGCGGCAATCCGCTTTTGACGAAGGGTTGTCCGGTGCGGGCGAAGACAAACGGCAACACCGGCAGAATGCACGGGCTGACAATCGTCAGCACACCACCGAGATAAGCGAGGACCAGCAGCCACATGGCGATTACCTGCAAAAAGTGAATGGAAGGGAATCACACCGTCTTCGGCACGAATTTCATCGCCAGGCCGTTCATGCAGTAACGCAAGCCGGTGGGTTTCGGGCCGTCATCGAAGACATGGCCCAGATGCCCGCCGCAGCGCCGGCAGTGCACCTCTTCGCGGACCATGCCGAACGTACGGTCCTGGCGGGTGGCCACGGCCTTGTCCAGTGGTGCCCAGAAACTCGGCCAACCGGTGCGGCTGTCGAACTTGGTCGCCGAGGAAAACAGCGGCAGGTCGCAACCGGCGCAGGCGAAGGTGCCATCGCGGTGCTCGTTGTTCAGCGGGCTGCTGTAGGCCCGCTCGGTGCCTTCTTCGCGAAGGATTTCGTACTGCTCTTCGCTCAGGATCGCGTGCCATTCGCTGTCGCTGTGGGTCACTTCGAACGCCTCGGCCGCGCTGGCCTCGCTGATCAGTGCGGTGCCTGTGGAAAACTTCGGCAACAGGCCAATCGCCAGGGCCGTCATCCCCAGCCCACCGCTTGCCAGAAGAAAATGCCGTCGTGAAAACATGCTCGTCTCCCAAAATTCCAGGGGTGTTTCATGGAACACAGCCTAGGCTTTGGGAGATCGCCAAATCCTCACGGGAAGTTAAACAATTCGTGATAACTCGGGCGCCGAAAAACCCGCACAATGCCTTTGCCACAACTGTAGGAGCGAGCTTGCTCGCGAAGAACCCGAGGGCGCCACGGGGTGCAGGTGTCCCGCGTCATCGTTGGCCTCCATCGCGAGCAGAGCTCGCTCCTACAGTAGTGGCAACACGCACAATGCGCCGAAGGATGGAATGGGATGGAACAGACCAAACGAGTCCTCGTGGTCGAGGACGACCTGCACATCGCCGACCTGATCTGCCTGCATCTGCGTGATGAGCAGTTCGAGGTGGTGCACAGCGCCGATGGCGATGAAGGCATACGCCTGCTGCAGCAAGGCAACTGGGATGCACTGATCCTCGACCTGATGCTGCCCGGTGTCGACGGCCTGGAAATCTGCCGCCGCGCCCGCGCCATGGCCCGCTACACACCGATCATCATCACCAGTGCGCGTTCCAGCGAAGTGCACCGGATTCTCGGCCTCGAACTGGGTGCTGACGACTACCTGGCCAAGCCCTTTTCCATGCTGGAACTGGTGGCCAGGGTCAAGGCGCTGCTGCGCCGGGTCGATGCCATGGCGCGCAACCTGAAGATGGACGCCGGCAGCCTGCTCACCGACGGCCTGGCCATCGACCCGATCACCCGCGAAGTGTCCCTCGACGGACGTCGCCTGGACCTCACGCCCCGGGAGTTCGACTTGCTGTACTTCTTCGCCCGCCAGCCCGGCAAGGTGTTCTCGCGCATGGACCTGCTCAACGCCGTGTGGGGCTACAGCCACGAAGGCTACGAGCACACGGTCAACACCCACATCAACCGCCTGCGCGCCAAGATCGAGGCCGACCCGGCGCAACCGGTGCGCATCCTCACGGTCTGGGGCCGTGGCTACAAATTCGCCACCGGTGAGGAGTCGCAGCCATGAGGCTGACCCTGACGCAACGCCTGTCCCTGGTGTTCGCCGTGCTGCTGCTGGTGTGCTGCGGCACGTCGGCGTGGATGCAGGTGCGCTCCAACCAGATGCATGAGCAGGAAGTGGTGCAAGGGTTGTCCCGGGACCTGGCGCAGCACATCGCCCGTGACACGGTGCTGATGGACACCCAGGGCCTGATGCCCAATGCCGTGCGCGATCTGTTCAGCAAACTGATGCAGGTCAACCCCAGCGTCGAGGTGTACCTGCTCGATACCGAAGGCAAGATTGTCGGCAGCGCCGCGCCCGAGGGCCGGATCCGTCGCGAGCGGGTCGACCTGGTACCGATCCAGCGCCTGTTGCGGGGCGAAGCCCTGCCGATTCTCGGCGACGACCCGCGCAGCGTAGATGCACGCAAGGTGTTCAGCGCTGCACCGCTGAAGGTTGATGGCAAGCCGGCGGGTTATCTCTATGTGGTGCTGCTCGGTGAGGATCACGACCGCCTGGCCGAACGCGGCGCGACCAGCGCGGCGCTCAACACAGCGCTGTGGTCCATCGGACTGGTAGCGCTGCTGTGCCTGATTGCCGGTCTCACCGCGTTTGCCCTGATCACCCGGCCATTGCGCCGCCTGACCGAAACGGTCAGCCAGTTCGACATCGATGGCGTTCCGGTCACACCGGCCCTGCCCGTCGCGGTGGAAAAAGCCGCGAGCCACGATGAAATCGCCGTGCTCGATGCCGCGTTCCGGCAGATGCAGGCCCGCCTGGGCGAACAATGGCGCTCCTTGACCCGCCAGGATCAGGAACGCCGCGAACTGGTGGCGAACATCTCCCACGACCTGCGCACGCCGCTGGCCTCGCTGCACGGTTATCTGGAAACCCTGTCGCTCAAGGACGCCACGCTGTCCCCTGCCGACCGCCGTCGCTATCTCGGCATCGCGCTGGACCAGAGCCGCAAGGTCGGCGGCCTGGCGCAGTCGCTGCTGGAACTGGTGCGGCTGGAACACGGCTTCGTGCAGCCGGTGCTGGAACGCTTTTCCCTGACCGACCTGGCCCAGGACATCTTCCAGAAATTCGAACTCACCGCCGAAGCGCGCAAAGTCGAACTCAAGGCCACGTTCGCGCCAAATGCCTCGGCGGCCTGCGCGGACCTCGGGTTGATCGAGCGGGTGCTGACCAACCTGTTCGACAATGCCCTGCGCCATACCCCGTCCGGTGGCGAAGTCGAACTGGGCCTGCGCCCGCAAGGGTCATTCATCGAAGTCACGGTCAGCGATACAGGCCCCGGCATTGCCCCGGAACTGCGCGAAGGTTTGTTCCTGCGCCCGTTCAACATCGGCGGCGCACGGCGCGATGGCGGGTTGGGGCTGCGGATCGTGCATCGCATCCTGCAATTGCACGGGCGCGAAATTCAGTTGATCGACGTGCCGGGACGGGGGGCGACGTTTCGTTTTTCGTTGCCGATCGATGAAGAGACCGCTTCGGGGTTGGCGGAGCGGTCGATGAACCTGAATACCCCGCGGCAGGCCTGAAAAGTTGTGGTGCCTGACACACCGCTTTCGCGAGCAAGCCCGCTCCCACAGTGTTTTTTGTTGTTCGCAGATTTTGCGTACACCCACTAACCCTGTAGGAGCGAGCCTGCTCGCGATGGTCTCAAAGGCACCGCGTACATCCGGAATGAACGCGTTATCGTTAACGTCCATCGCGAGCGAGCTCGCTCCTACAGGAAGACGAAAACATGACCGGCGGCCAGCCGGACCGTGACAACACCGTCCCGGTCCAATAGATTAGTCGGCCTGAAAAAGCCCCCGGGCTTTTTCGCCCCTATTCAAGTTCAAAGAAGTAGTGAAATTTCAATGTCCGATTCCAACACCGCTGAATCCGTAGTCACCTTGTCGTCCAAAGCGGAATACGAAAACTCCATCAATCTTTCACAACACGTACCCCAGGCGAAAACCATCAGCGAGATGGTGCTGGACGCCTTCCAGTCCACCCGCGAAAGCGACCAGATTCGCGAACTGCGCGCTGCGATCCGCCAGGCCCACGACAGCTTCGATGATGACAAGGCCTACGAACTGATGGGCCAGCTCAAGCAGCTCAAGGACGCTGAAGCGGCGGATATCGCCGCCCTGGAAGACTTGAGCAGCAAGTTCTCGATCAGCCGCATCCTGTCCAGCTTCAAGGACGATCCGGCGTTCCAGGAAATCGTCTACGGCCTGGCCCTGAAGGTGCTGAACCAGACGCACCAAGCCGTCAGCAACCCGAGCGGCGGCAAGAGCAAGGCTGCCAAGGCCAAGAAAGAAGTTGAAGTGTTCACCATCAGCAAGGACGGCATGAGCGTCACCTTGCCGCTGCGCACCCCGCGCTCGCGCCTGAACGTCGACCGTGAAGCCCTGGAGTTCCTCGGTTTCACCTTCGTTGGCGAAGGCGAAGAGGCGGAACTGGAAAGCGAGACGTTCCTGGACAACAGCGGCGCCGAGCAAGCGGTCAACCGCAAGAACATCATCACCGCCCTGCAGCAGCAGACTGCGTTCGACGGCTACAGCATTGCCGCGCAGTAAGGCGCCCCTCGCCACCAGGTCCTGAGGGACTGCCCCAAGAGCCCCGCCATCAGTGCGGGGCTTTTTATTGCCCGTGATTCGGGCAAATCCGCGATTACTCTTCCAGTATCGACGCAGAACAACACTTCCCTTCACCCATGAGCACCACGGGTCCGCCTGCGGGGAGCGTCAACTCACTTTCCAGCCCAGACCTCAGTGGTGCAACTGCCGAGGTCATCATGAACACGACCCCCTTGTATCGCCAGCTGGCCAACCACTACCTGGACGCTATCCGCAGCGGCACCTTGAAAACCGGTGAACGCTTCCCCTCGATCCGGTTGATGATGGAAAAACACGCCGTCAGCCTGTCGACCGCCGTGCAGGTATGCCGCGAACTGGAGGACTACGGAGTGCTGGAAGCCCGGCCGCGTTCCGGCAACTACATTCGCCAGCCCGACAGCGTGCCCAAGCCCCCCCCGATTGCCCTGGCGCCTGCGCTGGATACCAGCGTGTATGTCGGCATTCATCAACAGGTTTCAACGGTGCTCAAGGCCAGTCAGCGCGCGACGATCAAGGTCAATTTCGCCAGTGCCTACTGCGCGCCGGAGCTGTATCCGCTCAAGGCCTTGCAAGACAACATGATCAAGTCGCTGCGCTACGACGCCCGGCTGCTTGGCACCGCGGGCCCGACCTGCGGCAACAGCGCATTGCGCAGCATCCTGGCCCGGCGGGCACTGGCCAGCAAGACCCACCTGGCCCCCGAGCGGATCGTGATCACCAATGGCGCCACTGAAGCGATCAACCTGGCCTTGCGTGCTGTCACCCGCCCCGGTGACACCGTGGCCGTGGAGTCGCCGACGTTCTACGGCCTGCTGCAAATTCTCGAAAGCCTGAGCCTGCGGGTGCTGGAGGTTCCGGCTTCGACCCACACCGGTCTAAATCTGACGGCTTTGCAACTGCTGCTGCAAGGCCCCGAACGGGTCAAGGCACTGATCGTCATTCCCAACCTGCAAAACCCGCTGGGCAGCATCATGCCCGACGCCAACAAGGCACGGCTGGTGAAACTGTGCGCCGAGCACAACACCGTACTGATCGAGGACGACACCTACGGCGACCTGGTGGACACCGAGCAGCCGCTGTCCACACTCAAACAGTGGGACCGCAGCGACAACGTGATCTATTGCGCCTCACTGAACAAAACCCTGGCACCGGGCATGCGCCTGGGCTGGATCAGCGCCGGCAAGTGGCACGACCGTGTGGAGATGCTCAAGCATACGCAGTCACGGGGGTGCGAGGCGTTATCGCAACTGGCTGTCAGCGAATTCATGCGCACACCGTCCTACGAACGTTACCTGCGGCGATTGAGGAAAACCCTGACCGTACAGCGCGAGCAGACGAGCGCGGCGATCACCCGCCACTTTCCCATCGGCACCAGCGTGACCCACCCGCAAGGCGGCACGCTGCTATGGGTGGAATTGCCCCGCCGGTATTCATCGATGGCGTTTTTTCACGAAGCACTGAAGGTCGGCATCCAGATTTCCCCTGGGGATATTTTTTCCAATGCCAGGCGTTTCGATCACTTTGTGCGCATCGGTTGTGGCGCGCCGTATTCGCCGCGGATTGATGAGGCACTGCAGACGTTGGGACGTATCCTGAAAAATCAGGGCTGACACTACTCCCCTGTGGGAGCGGGCTTGCTCGCGAAAGCGGTGTGTCTGTCACATCAATTTTGAATGTGCCGCCGTCTTCGCGAGCAAGCCCGCTCCCACAGGATTGCGGGTGGTTTTCAGATGGGAGGCTGATGCAGGCAAATGATATGCGGGTCGTCATTCCAGTGTGGAAAACACTCTGCAATCAGTGGGTCATGGCCGGGGATGACGTGGTCATCACCGTCGGCCAGGCGATCGATCTCGGTGAACGCTTCAAGGGTTTGCGCCAAGTCATCGAGTATCGGAAACGGACTGCGCTCGCGAATGTTGACCCACAAATGCGCGGCATCCGAGGCCAGCACGATCCAGCCGCGTTCAGTGTTCACCCGCACAACCTGACTGCCGGGTGTATGCCCGCCCACCGGGTGCAGCGTCACGCCAGGCACGACCTCGACAACACCGCTGTGCAAACGCATCCGCCCTTCGAACAGAGGCGGCAGCGCTGACATCACGTCTTCGACCTCGTAGGTTTTATTCACCGTGCGATGGACCATTTTCGGCCCGGTGCAGAAACGCAGTTCCGCTTCCTGCAAATGCACGGTCGCCTTCGGGAACAGCCCGAGGTTGCCGGCATGATCCCAATGCAAATGGGTCAGGATCAGGTGCTCGACCTGCGTCGGATCGATGTCCAGTTGCCGTAGGGATTCTTCCGGTAGGCGATACATCTGGCGATTGCGCCGGTGCGCCGTGGCCGGTTGAAAACAGGTGTCGACCACGATCACCTGCTGCTCGTGGCGGATGACCCAGAAGTAGTAATCCAGTGGCATCGGCGCATTCGGATCACCGCAGCAGGCGTCATAGAGAAAATTCTCCCTGGCGGTGCGCTGGGCATTGGCACCGACACGGATGGCGAACACTTCGTACTCAGGCGTGGACATAAGCACCTCCGGGTTCAGGCGGCCGCCGTGGTTTTGAGGGTCGGACGAAAATCGAAATCGATCTGGTCGCTGATCCCCAGGTCATGGGCCAGTTTATGCAGGCCACTGTAGTCACGCATGATGGTCGCGTTCCTGTTGCTCTCGCGGGTGTCGGCAATGATCAGCACCGCATCCTCGACCCCGAGCTGCGTCAGAATCGCCTCCCACATGGAGTAGTCCTGAGCGATAAAGGCACTCAGCGCCACTGACAGGTTGCGTGCGAAAAATTCCCGCTGGGTGGGCTGCATGTTCGCGTACATGACCTTCGCCACTTCGGCCAGCACCTTGCTGTGGGCATATTCGTCGCGGTTGTGCAGTTCGGCCACCCGGCGGTTCTGCGGCTGAATGGTCTGGTCGTCTGCCAGCAGGTCCAGATAGGCGTTGACGCTGATCTCGGCCACCACCGCAAAAGTGATCGCCGCCAGATCCCGCTGCCATTGCTCCGGCAGTTCTGCATGCAGGGCCTTCAGGCGCAGGTAGGTGACGGACGGCGGCAGATCCAGATCCTGGTCCAGCGCCCGATCCAGTTTGGTCCGCTCAATGGCGCGCAGGTGCATCAGTGTGTGGTAGTGCTCGTCGATCAGGGTTTGCTGCATGGCCTCGCGAAAATGCCAGTCATCCTTGCCCAGATACTGCTTGGCGATAACGCTCAGCGCCGGATTGACCACGTGTTCTTCGGCAGTGACGGTGCGCAGGTTGTAGCCGATCCAGCCCCAGGTCACCACGCTGCTTTTGAGCTCGTCGCTCAAGGCCTGGAATTTCGGATGATGGAAGAACGGCACCATGCACTCCGGGTAATCCGGGCGCGCGGGGTCGAACACTTCTTCAACCTGGCCCCTGTCCGGCGAACACACCGTGGCGCGCTTGGTCCAGGCCTGGTTGAGCCGCACGATCAGTTGATGATCGACCTGGGCGATCTCGATTGCTGTTTGCATGACGCGATACCTGTAAGGCGCGTACCCGCCAAAGGGGTACGCCAAAAGAATGTAGGGCGACGGAAAAGTCAGGCCAGCCAATAGCGGGTCAGGTTGCGCGCCGGGTCAGTGTAACGACTGCGGGCGTGAATCATCCGCCAGTTATCCCAAATCAGCAGGCACCCGTCGGGAATCAACACCGGAACGTTGTGCTCGACGAAGTACGCTTCGCCAAGCACGGCAAACCTGGCCAGCGACGAGCTGTTGTTGGCGACCCGCGATTGCTGCAAGGCTTCTTTGGACGGGTTCACGTCGCCGTAGTGAAACTGGTTGTAGCTGAAGCGGAAAATATCCCCGTCTTCTGTCGGCGTGAGGATGTACTCCTTGACCCGTCGTTGTTCCGGTTCGCCCGGTTTGGCGGTGGCGACGAATTCTACCGGCGTGTCATCCAGCCACTCGCGCAGTTGCGGTTCACTGCGCTCGAGGGACTTTAGAAATTCATAGCCGTCGACCAATCCGGTGTGCCCGCCACCGCACGTGGCCTGTTTATGGCAATGCAACGCCAGATAACGCGGCGGCGGCCCGTATACCGGCGCCTCCGTGTGCGGGCCGATGCCGTTCATGCTCTGGGAATACGGCAAGTCTTCGTAACCCGGCTTGCGGGTAATGGCAAAGGCCGTCTGGCCGTTGAACTGCGGAATGATCCGACCGAACTCCTGCAAGGTGCCTACGACATCATCGGCGAATTCGTCGGGGGTCAGTACCGTCCAGCCCGCCGTCGACAGTTCTTCATGACGATGGCCCAGCGAAATGTAAGGTTGAGACGCAACAATCCCTTGATCTGACATGGTGAAATTCCTGGCGGGTGATCAGGCGTTTACGGTTGAGGTGTAAGCGGCAATGAAGTCGCGGCAGGCGCCGCCCGGTCGATAGCGCTGCTCATCGATGCTCTGCACCGGAGTGATTTCGGCGGCGGTGCCGGTGAGAAAACACTCATCGAAGGCGCCAAGCTCCGTAGGCAAAATCGTGCGTTCGACGACCTGGTAGTCCAGCGCTTTGGCCAACTCGATCACGGTCTGCCGGGTGATGCCGTTGAGGAAGCAATCCGCCAGCGGTGTGTGCAGCATCCGGTCTTTGACGAAAAACACATTGGCGCTGGTGGCTTCGGCAACGTGGCCGCGCCAGTCGAGCATCAGCGCATCGTGGTAACCCGTGTTCTCGGCGTCGTGCTTGCTCAGCGTGGCGATCTGGTAATGCCCGGATGCCTTGGCCTGGAACGGGCTGCTGCTCGGCGGCGGACGGCGCCAGCTCGCGGTTTTCAAACGGATGCCGGCCATGCGCGCCGCCGGGTCGAAATAGCTCGGCCACTGCCAGCAAGCGATAGCCACGTGCACACGGTTGAAACGCGCCGAGGTGGAAATCATTTCACTGCCGCGCCAGGCCACCGGGCGCAGATAACCGTCGACCACCTTGTTGCGTTGCAGCAGTTCAAGGCTCGCCGCTTCCAGCTCCGCCAGCTCATAGGGGATGGCAAAGTCCATCCATTGCGCCGAACGATACAAGCGCTCACTGTGCTCGCGCAGCTTGAAGACCTTGCCGTTGTAGACCCGCTCGCCTTCATACACGGTGCTCGCGTAATGCAGGCCATGGGTCAACACATGCAACTGCGCCCGGGACCACTCGACGAACTCGCCGTCGAGCCAGATAACCCCCTCGCGCTGATCAAACGGGATACTGCTCATCTCCATATCTCCCCATTTTTCATGAAATTTCCTACGCTGTTTCCAGCAACACGGGTATCAATTCCGGCATGGCGCTGAGCTCGGTTTGAAAGAAGAACGAACGCTCGCCGAATGCCGGTTGCAAGTCGTCGAACCAGGTCACTTGCGGGTCGAAGCGCGCATGGAACGTGCGCAACACCCATTGCGGATTGCGTGCCTGGAGGAACTGCAGGACGAAGACCTTTTCCCCGGCGACGGTCTCGATGCCGTTGATCAACACCTTGCCGTAGAAGGTGCTCATGGACGGCCCACGCACCGTGCGCGCCAGCCCGGATACCGTGCGGTACGCCGCCTGGAAGATCTCGAAGGCCCGGGCCAGTGGCATTGCAAAGTAGTGGCTGGGGCCGGTGTCGCGTTCGACAAACATGTAGTACGGCACGGCTCCGAGCCGCACGCCTTCGGTCCACAGCGCGGCCCAGTCTGCGGGGTTTTCGTTGATGTGGCGGATCACCGGCGCCTGCATGCGCAGCGTCGCGCCCGTCGAGCGAATGCGCTCGACGGCCTGGCGGGCGATGGCCGGGCGGATCTCCACCGGGTGGTTGTAGTGCCCCATGATCGACAGGTTTTTCCCCGCCGCAACGATTCGCCGGAATAGCTCCAGTAGCTCAGGCGCATCCTTGTCGCTGACAAAACGTTGCGGCCAGTACGCCACGGACTTGGTGCCGATGCGGATGTTCTTCAGGTGTGGCAATTGCAGCAGCGGTTCGATGTAACCGGCCAGCGAGCGGGTGTTCATGATCATCGGATCGCCGCCGGTAATCAGCACATCGGTCACTTCGCTGTGCAGCCTCAGGTAACTGACCAGTTCCTGGGACTCACGGGCGTTGAACTTGAGTTCTTCCTCGCCAATGAATTGCGCCCAGCGGAAACAGAAAGTGCAGTACGCATGACAGGTCTGACCGGCACCGGGGAAAAACAGCACGGTCTCACGGTACTTGTGCTGGATGCCCGGCAGGACTTTGCCGTTGAGACTGACACCGTTGTGGGTCAACTGCCCGGCCGGATGAGGATTCATGCGCAACCAGATCGCCTCGATCCGACGCTTGATCGCTGCGCTGTCATCCTGCTCGATCAGTTGTTTGAGCGAGGCATATTCCTCCGGCAGCAGCATGTCCTTGTGGGGAAAGGTCATGCGGAAAACCGGATCGTCGGGAATGTTGTTCCAGTCGATCAGCGTGCCCAACACGTATTCGTTGGTGCGAAACGGCATGACCCGGGCTACCACGGTCATGGCCTCCTGCAGCGCCGGCGTCAACTTGTGCCAGTAGGGTGAGTCGCGGATGGTGCGTGAGTTATAGGGTTTGTAGCGTTCGTGCTCCGACAGTCCTTGCATGGCCGCGCTCCTGGTGATTGCCCTGAGTGTTGTTACGCGATGGCCGGCGCTTTGCGCTCTATGTCCATCCACGCCCGGACGCTGTCGCGATCCCACTGGCGGCGCACATAGGTCGCGAGCCGTGCCGGCACTGGGTCGCCGTTGGCAACCAGCCGGTTGAGCATGATTGCCAGGTCGGTGTCGGCAATGCTCCAGTCACCGAACAGGTGCTCGGCACCCTCCTCCAGCAAACGATCGGCGACGAAGAACAGGCGCTCGACGGCGGCTTGGGCATCGGCGCTCAGGGGCACATCTTTTTTACCGAAGTAGACCAGGTCAAACGGGCGCTCCTTACGCACCACCAGCAAGTCACTGCGCAGCCAGGCCTGCAGTTGACGGGCACGGGCGCGCTGCTGGATGTCCTGCGGATAGAGTTTTTTATGCCCTGGGGAGAGTTCATCGAGGTATTCGGCAATCGTCGATGACTCCGACAAGGCAAAACCTGCGTGAACCAGCGTTGGAACTTTGCATGTCAGCGAAAGATCGCGATAAACCGGCATATAGTTTTCGCGCGTCTTTAAATCCACCATAACAAGTTCAAATGAAAGTTGCTTTTCCTTGAGCGCCACAAAAGCCGACATCGCAAAAGCGCTGACATAGTCGGCGCCGATATACAGTTTTAGTTTCCTGTTTTCCATAGAACACTCCATTCACTGACTGCAGGGATTAACGTGCATGGGAAGTGATCGTAATTAGTTGACTGAAGGCTGGATAGATACAGAATTTGCCTGTTTCAATCGATACAGAAAAGTTGTTTTCCAGCGGCAGACGCACAGCCAGGACCCCGGTAATACCGCTGCAAAAGGCGACACCGGAGGCAGGTCGGAAAAACAAAAAAGGGAGCCAACATTGGTTGGCTCCCTTGGCTGATGCGCTGGGAAATTACGGCTGGGTGGTGATCAGGCCATGGCTGTCGGCAAAGTTCGAGAGCAGTGCCATTTGTGGCATGTTGCTCATGTTCAGCATCGCCAGAGGCTCGTATTTGCTGGTGTTGACGAACCCATGCCGGGTCCAGGCCGGCACCAGCAGCACGTCGCCGCTGCTGACCTCGACTTCATCGGCATCGCCGAGGGTCATCACGCCGCTGCCGCACTGGATAATGAACAGATGCCACCAGGAATGAGCATGACCGTTGAGCGTCACACCGGGATTCAGCCATTGCATGGCGATCGCCATGCCAGGCGTCACTTCACAACCCTCAATGCTTTTGTCGTGAGCCAAAGCGACAATATCAATGTCGCTGGCTTCAAGGGCCTGACGCATACCCGCTAGTTCGGTGCCTTTCCATACCTTGGGACTTGGCGCTCGATGGTGCAGGCTTTGACGAAAGTCCTTATATGAAAAAAATGCACCTTGAAAGTTATCCATTCGCACATCCTTTCATCTTATTCTCCATACTTTAGCGCCAAACCTTAAGTTAACGGTTCAGCGCTGTAAAGTCTGGAAATAACTTATAAAACCGATGGGCGCAAGGCTGCAATCATGTCCACTTCTATCGCGGCATTCTTGGGTAGCTGATAAACACCGACTGTGGTGCGTGTATGTTTACCGGCATCGCCCAGTACATGGCTGAATACATCCGAGGCGCCGTTGGCCACTTCGCTCAAATCGACAAAGTCCGCCGTGGACTTCACATAGACCGTTACCCGGATCAATGACTTGATCTTGTCCAGCGAACCAATGGCATCGACGATCAGTGCCAGCCCACGCATCGCACTGATGCTGGCGGCCGCTTGCGCATCAGCCATGGTGAGGTCCAGTCCGACGCGGCCGGGGTAATGGATCTTGCCGTTCATGCGCGGCACCAGGCCGCTGATGTACAGCTCATCGTGATGACGGATCAGCGGCGCGTAGTGCCCACCTGCGGTGTTTTCGCCGTAGATGTCATAACCAAATTCTTTGGCCAGGGCGATGAAGCGTTCATCGCAGGTCATGTGATGGATCATGGATCGAACCCTCTAGATCAGTAATGCAAAAAACGGCTGCTTGCTGGCTCAACACACGGCGCGGGTGGCCGGTACCAGGCAAGTCACCTCAGTGCGTGACTCAATCGCCTCGGCCAGACGCAACAGGTCGTTGCTCAGTTGCCCGTAGTGTTCGTTGAACAACACGATGTGGCCGATGAATGAGAAGTTGTCCTTGACCAGCGCGCTGACCGAGTCGCCGATACGCTTTGCGTACTGCCCCTCCACCAGGTCGATACGCAGTGCGCGGGCCAGGGCCTCGATGTCAGGCGTTGCGCGCAAGATGCCACCGGTCGGTGCCTTGAGCAGGCGAATGCCGCAGTAGCCGCGAGCCTCTGGCTGGTGCTGTTCGGCCTTGCCTTCCACCGCCCAGCGCACCCAGCGCTCCCACGGATCGAAATTGACGAAGGCGCGTTTGGCCAGGTCCCAGATGTGCATGCCGCCGGGGCGCATGTTGGTTTCCACGGCGGAGGTGAGGTTGTCGCTGCGCAGGAACACTTCGTTGTGCCAGGCGCCATTGTCCTGGGACACCAAAGACGACATGTGCCGACCGGCTGCCATCAAACGCGTCTGTACCTCAGCCGGAAGCGGTGCGGGTACGACTTGCTGGATCTCTGCGCGATAGGCGCCTTCGGTGGTGGTTTTTTCAGTGACCCAGGTGCTGCCGGCCACGTAGTCCCAGCTGTATTCGCGGGCGTCCTGCACCAGCTCTTCAAGGACGATGCCGCCTTCGCGATAAGGTTTCAGGGCGAGCCAGGCGTCATCGCACTCCGAAGGGTGATGGATGACGCGACAGCCCCGGCTCGCGCCTTCGCACGCGGGTTTGATGAAAGCCTTGCCGCCCAGTTCGACGACGCGTTGGCGCAGTTCCGGCAGGCTTTCGACCCGCGCGGAAAACACCGGACGGTATTCTTCGGGTGAGGTATCGGCAGCCGCTTCGAGCCCGCGAAAGATCTGCTTGTCGAGGCCCGCCCGGGCTTCGCCGGTAGTAATGCCCGGCAGACCGAAGTGACTGGCCAGCGCAGCGCCGAGCAGCACGCCACGGTCGGAGAACGGCAGAACACCGATCAACTTCCAGCTGTCGGCATTCAGGCACCCGACCACCAGTTCAAGGGACGCCGCCACATCTTTCTCGGCCAGCGAAGTGCTGCAGACGTGATCAGCCACCTGATCGTCATGGGGCTGAATCTTCTCGACCAGCAGGATGAGCCTGGCGTTGTAGAGCGACTTGCACAACTCGCGCAGCTTCTGGATGTCGTGCACGCGATTGCCGTTGTAACCGACCACTACTACGCATGAAGTCGTATTCATTGATGCCCCCGACCTGCAAGGTGAAAACCGCAACGACGCTGACTCAGTCATGCAGCGACGCATTGGATTTACGGTTGAGCCAGTACCAGGCCAGGATCCCGCCGGCGCCGATGGCAGCGAGGACCAGCGCGTTGTACGGCGCCGGCACCACTCGCATGATCAACACGGTCAGCCCGGCCCCCACACCCAGGGACACTTCCTTGACGAACATGTTGTTTTGCTTGACCGAGAAATAATCGAGGTAACTGAAGGCGCATTCGGCGATCGACAGCAGTGCCACCCAGATCAACGCCCCGGCGAGGGTTTCGACGTGGAACGCGGCTGGCGAAGACAGCACCGCAAAACCGCCGACGATGATCCCGATCACCGCCACGACCTTGAAGCGTCCGGTGCGCTCGATCAGCTTCATCACCGGCACCTGGGCAAACACCACCACGGCGCTGTTGAGGATCAGCATCAAGCCGTACCAGGCCGGCAGTTCGCCGGTCTTGAGCAGGATCGCCTGTGGCAGGATCGAGAACACCCCGAACAGCTTGATGCCCATGATGATCCCGGCAATCACCCAGGGCAGTTTGTTGCCCCAATTGCTGCCGACCTGACTGGCCGGGCGAGCTACCACCGGTTCGGTGGTGAAGGTGGCGCCGAGGGCGATCGGCAGGCACAGCAACACGAACGCCGCCGCACCGAGGAAAAACATCGCAGGCGTGAGAAGCGGCGACAGCAGGATCAAACCGGCCACTAGGCTGCCCATGTTCATGGCCACGCGGTTGTAGGCTGCGCCTTCCTTGGTCTGGGCCGCTTCGCTCTTGATCAGGTACCCGGCAATGGCAATGCCGTAGGCAAACAGGGCGGCGGCAAACATCACCATGCCTTGATTGCTGGTCAGCGCCAGCAACACCAGGCCAAGGCCGGCACACAGCAGCGTGACGCTCAGGGAGCGACGGCCAAGCACCAGTAAAGTCAGGGGCAACAGCAGCAACAGGGCGCGGTATCCAAGGGCCAGGATGCTGTTGGTGGCAGTGTCGAGCCAGACGTTGGCCTTGCCCAGCACCGCGAACAGCGAGACAGCGGTGATGATCCGGATCGTGAATAGGCGCAGGTTAATGACCGGCTTGGCCACTGCGACCGTTGTTTCGACACCCATGCAACACCTCAAGAACCGGATCAATGCCCGCCGACAAAGGCCGGCACTCAGAAAAGTCTGTAAGGGCATGGTAGTGAGAGAGGCGTGTCCTGATCAGGGCAAGTTCGTATAGAATCCAACGAACTTTACTGCTGCAGAGACCAGTAAAATGCAGGTTCAACGTGCAGTCATTGCCGCCATTGAATTCCAGCCCGGCATGCCGCTGGTGCAGCAGATCGTCGATCAACTGACCCGGGCGATCAGTACCGGTGGCCTGCCCCATGGCGCCAAGCTGCCGCCGATTCGCGAACTCTCCGACTTGATGAACGTGGGCAAGTCCACGGTGGTCGATGCACTGGACCGCTTGCGGGCCAAGGGGCTGGTGGTGTCACGCCAGGGTTCGGGGCATTACGTGCATCGCTCCAGCGCCGCGCTGCAAAGCGGCACCGGCCCGGACCTGCAACCCCAGGACACCCTGAGCGTGGTACGCCGCGCACTGCTGCTGGACAACGGCGCGTTGCGCCCCGGCTGCGGTTTTCTGCCGACCTCCTGGCTACCTGCCGATGAATTGCAGAAGGCCGTACGCAGTACCCTGCGAGCGACGTCGTTGCGCATGGGCGAGTACGGCGTGGCCGGCGGTTACTTGCCGTTGCGCCAGGCCTTGCGGGTCAAACTGGCGACCTTCGGCATCGAAGCGCCGGTGGACCAGATCATCACAACCGCCAATACCATGCAGGCCATCGACCTGCTGATGCGCCTGTTGGTCAAACCCGGCGACACCGTACTGCTCGACGACCCCTGCTACTTCAACATGCACGCCAATCTGGCGCTGCACGGGGCCAGGGTCATCACCATCGCCCGGGATTGCGACGGCATGGACCTCGACGCGTTCGAGCAACTGCTGGTTACCCACAAACCCGTGCTGTACATGACCAACAGCACACTGCATAACCCGACCGGTCACTCGTTCACCCCGGCCCAGGTTTACCGCTTGGTGGAGTTGAGCCACCGCTACGGTTTTCACATTGTCGAGGACGATCTGTACTGCGACATCCAGCAACGCCGCACTCCGCGCCTGGCTGCCAGCGGGCTGGACAATGTGAGTTACGTCTCCGGCTTCTCCAAGACCCTGACCGCCAACAGCCGGGTCAGCTACACCGTGCTGTCGCCACAACTGGCGGCACGCATGGTCGCGCTGAAAATGGCCTGCGGTGGCGTGACCTCGGAACTGGCGGAGCAGATCACCTGCACCATGCTCAGCGATGGCAGCTACGCCAAGCATGCGCGGCGCACGGTGGATCGGCTGTATGAATCCAATAGCCGTGTGGCGGGTTGGCTGGCGGAGGCCGGGTGTTCATTGTCTTCATTGCCGGGAGAAGGCGTGTTTATCTGGGCGCGGTTGCCGGATGGCTTGCACGCCGAGACGCTGGCTCGACAGGGGCTGGAAAACAATATGGTATTGGCGCCGGGCACGTTGCTGAGCAAAGCCCCGAATGCCAGTCAGTTCCTGCGCTTCAACGTGGCGCACAGCGATAGTTTGCAGGTGCGCGAGCGGTTTTTCCGGTTGCTTGATAAACAAAGTAAATAACCGTCGACCCCAAATCCTGTGGGAGCGGGCTTGCTCGCGAAGGGGCCGTAACATCCAGCATCACTGTCGCCTGACACACCGCCTTCGCGAGCAAGCCCGCTCCCACAGGGATTGCGGTGTCCAATGAGATCCCCGGCCACCAGATCGCTACGATTGCCGACCTCATCCTTGCCGGCTAACTTCGCCCGGTCGCTGCCAATTCAGCGACCGGGCCTGAGAATCCGAGTAAGATACGGGCGCACAAGCGCCACCAATCACGATTGCCGGCGCTTTTTTTATGCCAGTACATTCGTGCAATGGCGGCTGTGCGTGGGAGACCTGCGGGTCTGCCGGATTCCTGTATCTCCGGTTTCTCAGCCCGCGCATAGCTGCCACCCATTCGCCTGAGAACGAACGTGGTAGCTCTCAATTTGATACGGGAGTTTTACTCATGAACGCTATCGATCCGTCTGCTACAGCAGTCATCCCCCTCCACCTCCAGCCCAATAGGAGGTGAAGCCCAATGACCTACCCCCAAGACCTCAAAACCATCGGCCTCACCCCATTCTCCTACCACGCCAACGAACCCCTGTTCCGCATCAACGCCGGTGTCCCGGTTATCTCTGCCCTCTCCCACGCCTCCGACCTGCTCCACCTCGCCAAACTCCTCGCCTCAGACACCTCCATGGTTCGCGATTCCGACCGACATGCCTGGGCCTCACATTTTTTGCAGGACATGAGCAAGGCAATCATCGATGACGTGGTGAAGGTACTCGATGCACCCTGTAACAACCGCGCATGAATGAAAAAGCCCCGTGCATCTCTTGATGCACGGGGCTTTTTGTATGAACACCGATAACCATCGCGCCATGCGCTACCAGTCAGAGACTTCGCCCTCCTCCTGGCCCTTAAGCAGGGCCTGCGAGACCTGCTCGATATAGTCAAACACCTCCTCCTGAACCGAATACTTGTACTGCTTACGACGGTGTTTGGAGACCGTGCCGTTTTGCGATAGACACATCATCACCAGGCTGGACAAGTCACTACCCCGAACGTCGTAGCGCTCATCAACCGCTTTTACGATCATGTCGTAATTTTGAAGAAAAACGGTCTCTTCACGAAGCTCGACTTCGAGTGCATGTTTAGCCATTTCCAGAGTAAATCGTACGCTTGGCGTAGCATCCCAGTAACGATAGATTGCCGGGTGTCCCGTGAAGTTGAACGACAGATTCCCCTGATCAATCCATCGAACCTCCCAGAACTC
Organism: Pseudomonas sp. WT-JTC; assembly: GCF_056711565.1. Classification (NCBI taxonomy): domain Bacteria; kingdom Pseudomonadati; phylum Pseudomonadota; class Gammaproteobacteria; order Pseudomonadales; family Pseudomonadaceae; genus Pseudomonas; species Pseudomonas sp. WT-JTC. The sequence goes on along the minus strand of NZ_CM160042.1, from coordinate 990,061 downwards.
ACGCGCTGGTCGGGAGAATTCCTGCAGTGTTTCCAGATACAGACGCTCCTCTCGTTTCATTGCAACTGACACTGGCAGCAACAAGCCATTTTGCAAGCTCCCGGCACGGCACAGTGTCTGGTGAACAAGGAAGCGGGAAAGACGCCCATTGCCATCCATGAACGGGTGAAGGAAAACGAATCCAAAGGAGATTATCCCGGCTGCAACCAACGGATCGATGTGCTTTGTCGATTCATTTCCCAAGGCCATAAGCTGTTCCATCAGTTCTCGACACAGCTCTGGTGCGGGCGGCACATAGGTAACCCCCGCAGCGCCGTGCAAACCATTTGCCAAATGGTTCTGTTCGTGACGAAACGCAACAGCCTTATCGTACGGATTGGAAAGCGTTGCATTCTGGAGGGTCACCAAGTAATCCTCGCTCAGTGGGATGCGTTCATGCGCCTGTCTGAGCAACTGAATAAAACGCCGGGATTTGTCCTCGCTCGGCGATTCCTTCTCGATGGCGAACGAATCCTGGGTTTCACTCAGGTAGGCCCAGTTGATTGCCCGGTCCATCATTCCAGATGGGAGGCTTTGAATGAATTGCTGCGCGCGCGCAAGGATGTCGTGCTGTAGCAATTCGATGATTTGAGGTGTTCGTTCAACAGTGGCGCAGTAAGCCAGCGTGCCAATACCATTGAACTCCACACGCCAGCGGGAATTGCGCTCCCCAGGCATCGTCAAGTACTGCTTCGGGTCGAACAGGGGGATGAAGCCACCTTTTACTGGAGAGTGTTGAGCCAACTCTTTGCCAGTGAACGCTTCGTAAAGGAAACAAGCCTTGCGGATGTAGATCCCGTTTGGCGCTTTTTGCAATTCGGCTTCAAGCGCCTGTACCGGAATCTGAGGTAACGCTTGGGCTAGAATGGTGAGGTTAATGCCTTCATGCTTCAAGGCGAATAGTACATGTCCCAGCAGGTCGTCTGATGCAGGGGCAATACCAGGAGGGACTCCCAGTGTCGCACCTATTCGTTCAAGCCGTGTAACGGGCTGCACGCTGGCAGTTTGGCGCAAAGGGAAAGCTGAAAGCCGCAGAGTGTCTTGTAAACAGGCATATCCCGCTAAGCTCATCGCGCAAATCCTCATTTTTGAGAGAGCCTCGCAGTTTTTCTTTAGCGGGCCAATAAAATCTTAAGATTTAAAGATTATCTCAATTTTTTCTTAAGTAGCAGCTTTAGCGGTTGTCAGCTGGCGGCGTATGCACCATTGTCTGCTGCACCAGGAGTTCGTTCGTTTCCAAGTCGGGAATCGGCGTGCCCACCACTGAATCAATACCTTTCGCAAATCTGCGTTCACGTTGAGCCGCCATCTCGTCAACGCCCTGCATCAACTCTCCAAAAAGATCACGACTTCTCATGCGGCCTCCTGCTGTCCATCGAGTACAGATACCCTGCCAATATCATCTGCTCCAACGTGAACGCTTCGCTCATGGCTGGTCCAGGCAGACCATACCTAGCACCGCAGGTGCTGTCGTTAGGACGTTTCCCAAATGCCATACTCCTCTTTCCTGAATGATCAGATCCTTCTTTGCAGAGGACGACGAGTAAGGAGGTTTGAATGAAAAAGCCCCGCGTTTTTTTGAAACTTCCTACAGGCACAAAGCAACGAATTATCCTCGCGAAATGCCTGAAACACCGCGTCGCGATGGCGACAACACGGTCCATCAGAACTCCCCCAACAAAAGGGTTCTCACACATTCCCGGGAAACTGTAGGAGCCGGCTCGCTGGCGATTGACTCAAATGCGCCGCGTTTATCCAGTTCACGCGCGTTATCGTTAACGACCATCGCTGGCAAGCCAGCTCCTACAAGAGACCGCGTCCGAGTCGAAAACGAAGTGGCCCCCAAACCAGTGAAAGCCCCAACAAAAAGCCCCGCGCTTCTCTCGAAGGCGGGGCTTTTCGTTACAGCATCTAAACCTTAAGGCGCGTACGTCAGCAGCAACTCGGTCGGCACTTTGAAGTCCAGGGACATCATCACGCTCAACGCGGTAATGGTGAAGATCGAGAACACGAACAGCTTGCGTGCCCAGACCGTGTCATCCACTGCCTTGTAGCCGGTCCAGGCCATGTACAGCCAGTACATGCCCATGGCCGCGGCGACGGCGAGGTAGCTCATGCCGGCGTAGCCGCTGAAGGTCAGCATCAAGGTCGCCACGAGGAAGGCCAGGATGTAGATCAGGATGTGCTTCTTGGCCACCTGGATCCCGCGCTTGACTGGCAGCACCGGAATCGATGCGGCCAGGTAATCGTTGAAGCGAAAGATCGCAATGGCATAGGAATGCGGCATCTGCCACAGGCTGAACATCACCAGCAGGGTCAGCGCGGCCATGTCGAAGGTGTTGCTCACCGCGACGTAACCGATCACCGGCGGCATGGCGCCCGACAGACTGCCCACCAGCGTGCCGTGAACCGACTTGCGCTTGAGGTACAGGCTGTAGAAGCCGACGTAGATGATGAAGCCGATGACTGCGAACAGCGCGGCCAACGGGTTGGCCACCTTGTACAACAGCGCAACGCCGGCGACACCCAGGACGGTCGCATAGGCCAGGGCCAGCTTCAGGGAGATCAAGCCCTGGACCAGCACCCGGTTCTTGGTGCGTTCCATCTTCAGGTCGATGTCGCGGTCGATGCAGTTGTTGAACACGCAACCGGAGGCAACCACCAGGGACGTGCCGATCATGGCGGCCAGGAAAATGGCCAGATCGACATGCCCTTTGGAGGCCAGGAAAAATCCGCCTGCCACAGAAAGCACGTTACCGAAAATGATCCCCGGTTTGGTGATTTGGATAAAGTGCTTGAGGGACATGCGGACTTACCTCACTTCGCCATCATGAACGTGTGGATGCTGAACATGATCCACAGCGACAAGCCAACCAGCAGGACAATCACGATCGCGGCAAAGACAAACGCGATCACGTTGTTACGCTGCGCGGCCGAGCGGTCCAGATGGAGGAAGTACACCAGGTGCACCAGCACCTGGATGACTGCGAACGCGACGACGATCATCAGGGTGATCGACTTCGGCAGCGTCGGGTACATCACCAGACCGAACGGGATCAGGGTCAGGATCACCGACAGGATGAAGCCGATGGCGTAGGACTTGACGCTGCCGTGACCGGCATCGTGGCTGTCATGGCCATGTTGGGAATGAGCTGCGTTAGCCATTTACATAGTCCCCATCAGATAAACAACGGTGAATACGCAGATCCACACAACGTCCAGGAAGTGCCAGAACAGGCTCAGGCAGCTCAGACGGGTCTTGTTGGTCGCCGTCAGGCCTTTTTTCTGCACCTGGTACATCATGATCGCCATCCAGATCAGACCGCTGGTCACGTGCAGACCGTGGGTGCCGACCAGGGTGAAGAACCCGGACAGGAAGCCGCTGCGGTTCGGGCCGTAGCCTTCGGAGATCAGCATGTGGAACTCGTTGATCTCCATGCCGATGAAGCCGGCACCGAACAGGAAGGTCATGGCCAGCCAGCCCAGGACCTGCTTCTTGTTACCCCGGAAGAACGCCAGCATGGCGAAGCCGTAGGTGATCGAACTGAACAGCAGCAGAGCGGTTTCGCCCAGTACGTATGGCAGTTCGAAGATGTCGTGGCCCGACGGGCCACCCGCTACGTTGTTAACCAGTACCGCGTACGCCGCGAAGATCGATGCAAACAGAATGCAGTCGGTCATCAGGTAGAGCCAGAAACCGTATACGGTCATCTCGCCCGAGTCGTGGTGATGGTCATCATGCCCATGTCCATCGACATGGGTGTGTCCAGCATTGGTCACTAAGTTCGACATGGTTTAAGCCTGTTCCAACGAGGTTTCAACACGGGTGGCAGTGGCCGGGATTTTCCCTGCCGCGACCAGACGCTTGTGCTGCTCGGCTTCGATGCGCTCGATCACGTCGACCGGCACCATATAGCCTTGATCATCACGGGCCGCGTGGATCGCGAAGTAGATCACGGTGCCTGCCAGGCTAGCGATCGCCAGCCACCAGATGTGCCAGATCATCGCGAAACCGAACACGGTCAACAGCGCGCCCATGACCACACCGGTCGCGGTGTTGTTTGGCATGTGGATCGGCTCGTACTTGGCCGCAACCTTGTACGCGGTGCCGTTTTCCTTGGCTTCGGTGAACGGGTCGACAACGTCGGCTTTCGGCAGCACGGCGAAGTTGTAGAACGGAGGTGGCGACGAGGTCGACCATTCCAGGGTGTGTGCATTCCACGGGTCGCCGTGTTCGCACATGTTTTCCGGCTTGTTGCGGTCACGCACGCTGACGTACAGCTGGATCAGCTGGCAAGCGATACCGACTGCGATCATCACCGCACCGAACATGGCGACGTACAGGTACGGCACCCACTCAGGGTTGGTGGTGGCGTTCAGGCGACGGGTCATGCCCATGAAGCCCAGTGCATAGAGCGGCATGAACGCGACGAAGAAGCCGCTGATCCAGAACCAGAACGCTGCCTTGCCCCAACCTTCGTGCAGCTTGAAGCCGAACGCTTTAGGGAAGTAGAAGCCGAAGCCGGCGATGTAACCGAATACCGCACCGCCGATGATCACGTTGTGGAAGTGCGCGATCACGAACAGGCTGTTGTGCAGAACGAAGTCGGCACCCGGGATGGCCAGCAGTACGCCGGTCATGCCGCCGATGGCGAAGGTCACCATGAAGCCCAGGGTCCACAGAACCTGGCTGGTGAAACGCAGACGGCCTTGATAGATGGTGAACAGCCAGTTGAACAGCTTCACACCCGTCGGGATGGAAATCAGCATCGTTGCCAGACCGAAGAAGGCGTTGACGCTGGCACCCGAACCCATGGTGAAGAAGTGGTGCAGCCAAACCATGAAGCCCAGGATCGAGATCGCGCCCGATGCGTAGATCATCGAGTGGTGGCCGAACAGTTTCTTGCCGGTGAAGGTCGAGATGACTTCGGAGAAGATACCGAACGCCGGCAGGATCAGGATGTACACCTCAGGGTGACCCCAAGCCCAGAACAGGTTGACGTACATCATCGGATTGCCACCAAGTTCATTGGTGAAAATGTGGAAATCCATGTAACGGTCAAGCGTCAGCAGAGCCAGGGTAGCGGTCAGGATCGGGAACGAAGCCACGATCAGGACGTTGGCCCAGGTGCAGGTCCAGGTGAAGATCGGCATGTCCATCAGCTTCATGCCAGGGGTACGCATTTTCAGCACGGTGGCCAGGAAGTTGACCCCCGTCAGCGTTGTCCCCAGACCCGATAGCTGTAGCGCCCAGATGTAGTAATCCATCCCCACGCCAGGGCTGTATTGCAGGCCCGACAGCGGCGGATAGGCAACCCAGCCGGTCTTGGCGAATTCGCCGACGCCCAGGGACAGGTTGATCAGCACCACGCCGGAAACCAGCAGCCAGAAGCTCAGGGAGTTCAGGAACGGGAAGGCAACGTCACGCGCGCCGATCTGCAGCGGCACTGCAAGGTTCATCAGGCCGGTGAAGAATGGCATCGCCATGAAGATGATCATGATCACACCGTGGGCGGTGAAGATCTGGTCATAGTGTTCAGGTGGCAGGTAGCCAGGCGAACCTTCGGTGGCCATGGCCAACTGGGTACGCATCATGATGGCGTCGGCAAAGCCGCGCAGCAGCATGACCATGGCGACGATGATGTACATCACGCCAATTTTCTTGTGGTCGACCGACGTCAGCCACTCGGTCCACAGGTAGGTCCACTTCTTGAAGTAGGTGATTGCAGCGAACAACGCCAGACCACCGAGCGCGATCATGGAGATGGTCACCATGACAATCGGCTCGTGGAACGGGATCGCTTCCCAACTTAATTTACCAAACATCGTTTACTCCTCTGCCCCGGCAGCTGAATGCGAGTTCATGTCCGTAGCGGCCACTTCTTTCTCTTCTTTCTCGTGGTGCACCTTAGGACCCGGTTTCATGCCTTCGTACTTGTCGACGATGGTCTGGAACAGGTTCGGCGTAACCGAGGAGTAGAGCTCGACTGGGTTGTTCTGGCTTGGCTTGGAAAGGGCTGCGTATTCAGCTTGTTCAAGCTGTTTAGGTGCCTTTTTGACTTCGCTTACCCAGGCGTCGAAATCTTCCTGAGTCGTGGCGATCGCTTTGAATTTCATGCCGGTGAAACCAGCGCCGCTGTAGTTGGCGGAGATACCGTCCATTTCAGCGTTCTCGTTGGCGATCAGGTGCAGCTTGGTCTGCATGCCCGCCATCGCGTAGATCTGGCCGCCCAGAGCAGGGATGAAGAACGAGTTCATCACGGCGTCGGAAGTGATCTTGAAGTTGACCGGGGTGTGCGCCGGGAACACGATCTTGTTGACCGTGGCGATGCCTTGTTCCGGATAGATGAACAGCCACTTCCAGTCCAGCGCGACCACTTCGATGGTCACCGGCTTGACGTCGGATTCCAGCGGCTTGTACGGGTCGAGGGCGTGGGTCGACTTGTAGGTGACGTAACCCAAGGCAATGATGATCAGCACTGGAACAGCCCACACCGCGATCTCGATCTTGGTGGAGTGGTTCCATTTCGGGGTGTAGGTAGCGTTGGTGTTGGAGGCGCGGTATTTCCAGGCGAACAGGAAGGTCATGACGATGACCGGAACCACGACCAACAGCATCAGCAGCGTTGCGGTGATGATCAGGTTTCGCTCATCCAGACCAACCTGGCCCTTGGGATTGAGCAAGGTCATGTTGCAGCCTGACAGCAGCAATGTGCCGATCAGCGGCAATAAGCCTAGTAGTCTGGGGTACCTGTTTTTACTCATCTCACGACCTCTAAAGCAGCTTGCGCAATGCAGTTGGGTTTTGATCGCCAACACTTCACCCTGCCAAGGGTTGGCATTTTTCTTGGATTGAATAAGGGCATGCCCGTCGTGCGTCAGACGCGTTTCGACAAATCCTGGGCCTGCGGTGAGTTCTTATTCGAATTCGTGGTCAAAGGCCTTTTTACAGACCAATTCCATTTGGTGCGGATAGTTGGAGACTCCGACACCTGGGCATCGCATGAAGCCACCAGACTTCTCGACACCCTGTTTCTGCTCACGCCTGGTTAAGATTTGAGCAGTGCCGGGAATTCAGTGCGGGCGATTGTAGATATGTAACGTTTTATAAACCATGTCTCATCCCGAAATAATTTTTATCCGAACCGGCAACAATCATTAACCGTTTTCGCAAAAGTGGCGCATCTTATCGAAATTAATTCTCAACAAAAACACCAAAATTAGTAGGTCTTCCGCCCACAGTTCAGACAGTATCGGGTCCCTCTTCACTGCCCTTTACCTTGCCTGAGCCCCGATATGACGGGGGCTCTGGCTATTCGCCAAGCCGTGTTAAAACTGCCTGATTGCGCTCGGAACGGAAAAAACCGGAAGCCTGCAAATCAGCCCAATTTCGTTACGTTTCCATGCACCAATCCGGCCTCCTCGAAGGCCCTGCGACACCGGCTCTGTGACAACATGTCGCACATGTGTCGCACCCTTGGCTGTCACACATCACGGTCTTTTTATCTGGCCTCTGAAATGGCTCGGCAAGACAAAAAAAGCCCCGGTCCTCTCTGCGAGGAACGGGGCTTTTTTGTCCGACAATGCGTGGCGGCAGATGACCTCAGCGCAGCGCTTTGCGGTTACGCGACGTCAGCAATGGCACCAGCACCACGATCAGCACGAAGGCGACCAGCGCCCACTGCGCCAGCGACAGACCGAGGATCGGCGGGTATGGCGTGGAGCAGAAACCATCGACCTGGAAGCCCAACGGGAAGATCTTCGCCAGCGGCAACCCATCGACAATCGGTTGCAGCACATCGATGCCGCAGCTGACCGCCGGATAGAACTGCGTAAAGACGTGATGCCCGGCAACGCCTGCGCCTGCCAGCGCGCAGATCACCACCAGGGTTTCGAATGCCGTGATGCTGCGGCGGGTGTGCATGGCCGCGCCGATGAAGGCGAAGATCGCGATCAGCAGCAACGCATAACGTTGCAGGATGCACAGCGGGCAAGGCGCCTCGCCCAGAACAATTTGCATGTACAACGCGCCGCCGATCAGCGCCAGGCAAATGATGCCCAACAACACCAGGTAGCGCCGTTCACGCCCCAACCGCATGGATTCATCGCTCATCGCGTTTCCCTTCAAGATTTCCAGTGCCCGCCAGTCTACACGCTGGCCCGGACCTTTGAGAGTCTGGAGCGTGTCCGGGGGGATTCGGGGGAATAGACGACAAGGCGGTTAAGCAGGGATTAACTTTCTGGCTTTTTTCAGTTCAGGACCGAGGTGAAGCTATCGCGGGCAAGCCACGCTCCCACAGGGATTTGTGTCGATCCAGATTGATGTGAACGACACAAAACCTGTGGGAGCATGGCTTGCCCGCGATGAAGGCGACGCGGTGAGGCAGACTCACCGCGCCAGAGCCTTACTCCAGTGCCGCTGCCGGCCCGAAGAACTCGTAACGACTTTGCTTCTCCGGCACGCCCAGTGCCTTGAGGTGGCGTTTCACTGCAGCCATGAAGCCTTTTGGCCCCAGGAAGTAAGCGTCCAGGTCACGCTGCTCCGGCAGCCATGCATTCAACTGCTGCTGGCTCAACAAACCAACCTTGTGTGCCGCCGGGCTCACACCGTCATCTTCGGAGTAGCAGTAGAACCGCTTGAGTTGCGGGTGACGCTCGGCCAAGCCGTCGATCCAGTCACGGAAGGCATGCACGCTGCCATTGCGCGCGCAGTGGATGAAATGTACCGGCCGCTGGGTCTCCAGCGCCGCTTCGAGCATCGCCAGGGTCGGGGTAATGCCAACGCCGCCACTGATCAGCACCAGCGGTTTGTCGCTGGCGCTCAGGACGAACTCGCCCGATGGCGGGAACAACTGGATGCTGGCGCCGACATGCAATTGGTCGTGCAGGAAGTTGGAAGCGCGGCCACCGTCCTCGCGTTTTACGCTGATGCGGTACTGGCCCTTGTTCGCCAGCGCCGACAGCGAGTAGTTACGACGGATCTCTTCACCGTCGAGGATCAGTTTCATGCCGATGTACTGGCCGGGTTCCGCCACCAGGATCGGGCCTTTGTCCGCCGGTTCGAAGTAGAACGAGGTGATCTCTGCGCTCTCCTCGACCTTACCGGCCACGATGAATTCCCGCGCCCCGCGCCAGCCGCCGTGGGCCTGCTCCTTCTGGTCGTAGATGCTGGATTCGGCACCGATCAGAATGTCCGCCAGCTGGCCATAGGCCGCGCCCCAGGCCGCGATCACTTCAGGGGTGGCGATCTCTTCGCCCAGCACTTCGGCAATGGCCCGCAGCAGGCAGTTACCGACAATCGGATAGTGTTCCGGCAGGATCTGCAGGGCCACGTGCTTGTTGATGATCTTGGCCACCAGGTCGCCCAACTGGTCGAGTTGGTCGATATGGCGCGCATACATCAATACGCCGTTGGCCAGGGCACGCGGCTGATCACCGCTGGCCTGGTGGGCCTGGTTGAACAGCGGGCGGACTTCCGGGTATTCGGAGAGCATCATGCGGTAGAAGTGCGTGATCAGCGCTTCGCCACCGCTTTCGAGCAACGGTACGGTGGATTTGACGATGGCACGGTCTTGAACGCTCAGCATAAGGTGACTCCTGGTTCTCGGGTTGCTAACGGATTACCTATGCTTATCAGCTTCCATGCCAACTATTTAATCGTTATAAATCAATAAGATAAGAACATAATAGTCATTAAGACACCACCTGATTTATAGTCATGTCGACTACACGGAGTCACTATGACTGCAAAACCCCTGCTCACTGCCCTGCTGCCCCTGGTCTCCGACCTGTCCCGCGAACTGCCCGAGGGCGAGCGTTATCGCCGCCTGCTGGAAGCCATGCGCGCCCTGCTGCCCTGCGACGCCGCCGCCCTGCTGCGCCTTGACGGTGAATGGCTGGTGCCGCTGGCTGTCGACGGCTTGAGCACCGACACTCTCGGTCGGCGCTTCAAGGTCAGCGAGCACCCGCGTTTCGAAGCGCTGCTCAGCGGCCCTGGCCCGACCCGTTTCGCTGCCGACAGCGACTTGCCTGACCCCTATGACGGTCTGGTCGATGGCCTGGATGATCATCTGGAAGTCCACGACTGCATGGGCTGCCCATTGTTCATCGACGAGCGGCCATGGGGTCTGCTGACCCTCGACGCCCTCGATCCGGAGCGCTTCGAGCCCATCGAACTGGATGCCCTGCAAGCCTTCGCCAGCCTCGCGGCCGCCACGGTCAACGCCGCCGAACGCATCGAGCGGTTGAACAACCGGGTCGAAGATGAACATCAGCGCGCCGAGGTTTACCGTCAGGCCAGCGGCCAGCAGAATCGCGAGATGATTGGCCAGAGCAAGGCCCACAAACGTCTGGTCGAAGAAATCAGCCTGGTGGGCGGCAGCGACCTGACCGTGCTGATCACTGGCGAAACCGGGGTCGGCAAGGAGTTGGTGGCCCAGGCCATCCATGCCGCTTCGCCCCGCGCCGACAAACCGATCATCAGCCTCAACTGCGCCGCGCTGCCCGACACATTGGTGGAAAGCGAGTTGTTCGGCCATGTCCGCGGCGCCTTTACCGGGGCGATGAACGACCGCCGTGGCAAGTTCGAACTGGCCAATGGCGGCACGCTGTTTCTTGATGAAGTCGGTGAGCTGTCGCTGACCGTGCAGGCCAAGTTGCTGCGGGTGTTGCAGAGCGGTCAACTGCAGCGACTGGGTTCGGACAGGGAGCATCAGGTGAACGTGCGCCTGATCGCGGCGACCAACCGCGACCTCGCCGAAGAAGTGCGCAGCGGCCGTTATCGCGCCGACTTCTACCATCGCCTCAGCGTTTATCCGTTGCTGGTGCCGGCCCTGCGCGATCGCGGGCGCGATGTGCTGCTGCTCAGCGGTTACTTCCTGGAGCAGAACCGCTCGCGCATGGGCCTCAATAGCCTGCGCCTGAACAGCGACGCCCAGGCCGCGCTATTGGCCTACGACTGGCCCGGCAACGTGCGCGAGCTTGAACATTTGATTGGCCGCAGCGCCTTGAAAGCCTTGGGCAATTGCAAGGAACGGCCGAAGATTCTCAGCCTGAGCGCCGCTGACCTGGACTTGCCCAATGCCAGCATTGAAGCCGCTACCGAGCAGCCCGCTGCCACCGTCACGCCGGTGGTGACCGGCGATTTGCGCGACGCGACCGAAAACTATCAGCGCCAGTTGATCGGTGCCTGCCTGGAACGGCACAACAACAACTGGGCAAGCGCGGCCCGTGAGCTAGGCCTGGATCGGGCGAATCTTGGGCGGATGGCCAAGAGACTGGGTATGAAGTGAGGACCCCTTCGCGAGCAAGCCCGCTCCCACATTTGGAATGCGATCAACTGTGCGGGCAGGCTTGCTCGCGAAGACGAACTACCATTCACCCGAATAGCTAAAGCCTGCCCTGTACGAGTCGATAACCCGGCATCGATAGCTTTTGGCGATTGTTCACTCGCCCATCACCTTTTTCCACAGAAGGTTTTTATGTCCACCACCAAAGCCCGCGCAGACTCACTTTCGCTTCTGCTGTTTACCTTGCGCAGCGGCAAGCTGATGGCGATCAACCTGCTCAAGGTCAGTGAAATCATTCCCTGCCCGCCGCTGACCAGGCTGCCGGAGTCGCATCCCCACGTCAAAGGCATCGCCACCCTGCGCGGTTCGTCGCTGTCGGTGATTGATCTCAGCCGTGCCATCGGCGAGCGGCCGCTGGAAGACCCGAACGGCGGCTGCCTGATCGTTACTGACGTCAGCCGCTCCAAGCAGGGCCTGCACGTGCAGGCAGTGAGCAAGATCGTCCATTGCCTGACTACCGACATCCGCCCGCCGCCCTTCGGCTCCGGTGGTTTGCGTGCCTACATCACCGGCGTGACGTCGGTCGATGGCACCCTGGTACAAGTGCTGGACATCGAAAAAGTCATCCACGGCATTGCTCCTGCCCAAATCGAAATGGCGCCGACCGAGCTGAGCATGGAAGACGCCGAGTTGCTCGGCAACGCGCGCATCCTGGTAGTCGACGACAGTCAGGTCGCCTTGCAACAATCGGTACACACCCTGCGTAACCTGGGCCTGCAATGCCATACGGCCCGCAGCGCCAAGGAAGCCATCGACTGCCTGCTGGACCTGCAAGGCACCGCGCAGCAGATCAACCTGATTGTCTCGGACATCGAAATGTCCGAGATGGACGGCTACGCCTTCACCCGCACCCTGCGAGAAACCCCGGATTTCGCGCATCTTTATGTACTGCTGCACACGTCGCTGGACAGTGCGATGAATGCAGAGAAAGCACGACTGGCCGGGGCCAACGCGGTGCTGACCAAATTTTCTTCGCCGGAACTGACCCAGTGCCTGATCACTGCGGCCAAGGCGGTTGCCGAACAGGGTTACTGAGTGCTGACGGAAGAATTCTGCTGGCTGATGCGGCGCGACCTCTCAGTCGTCGTGCCGCCCGCCGATTGGCCAGCCGGCCTGCAACTGAGCGAATACCGCCCCGAACTGGGCGCCGCCGTGCACCGGTTGATGGAGTTCGGTTATCTCGACGGCGGCGGGCGTGTCGCCGCGCTGGACATGTGGCAACGGCAGTTTGAAACCGATCCGGAATATGACCCGACCCTGTGCTTCATTGCCTGGGATGCCGAAGGCGTGGTGGGCGTGTGTCAGTGCTGGACCAGTGCCTATATCAAGAACCTGGTGGTGCACCCGCGGTTTCAGGGCCGGGGGTTGGGGCGCGCACTGTTGTTGCAGGCGTTCAAGGTGTTCCAGCAGCGGCGCGAAGGATTTGTGGATTTGAAGGTGCGCGAAGACAACCATAGGGCGCGGCGGCTATATGAAAGCGTCGGGATGCATGCCGTTCGCCGAGAGCCGGTTCCGGTCTGATACGCCGCCTTCGCGAGCAAGCCCGCTCCCACAGGTTCAATGCAGTCCTTTGTGGGAGCGGGCTTGCTCGCGAAGAGGCCGGCACATCCACTCCAAAACCGTCAGGCATACTCCACCCTTGGCCATTGCACATCCAAGGACGCCAGAACCATGAAAGCAGCAACCCTGACTTTTCTCTGCATCACCGCCCTCGCCCCCCAGGCCCACGCCTCAAGCCCTGATGCCTGGGCCACCTACGACAAAGCCGTACTCGTCAGTTGCACCAAGGCCAGCGGTCTGAAGGACGCCAAACCCGTGGGCAACGCCGCGCAGTTCGATGACCGGGTCGGCTACACCGCACTCCTGCTCCAGGGCCAGTACCCGCAAAAGCACATGAAAGGCGCACAAGGCACCGAGCTGTGCCTCTACAACAAAAAGGGCAAGACCGCGTACGTCACCGAATGGGACTCCATCCGCCCGACCGGCAAGGCGAACTGAGTGGCGCATGATCAGCTTCGATAGCGGCCTTTACAGCGGCATCATGAAAGAACGCAGATCCCTTGTGGGAGCGGGCTTGCTGGCGAAGACGGCAGATCAGGCACCGCGGAGCTGAAAGCTCAGCGCTTGCCCATCGACCGACGAGTCCCCGGCGGAGCCATGCCCGGCGTCTTGGTGTGGCCGTTCTTGGCGCCATTTTTGTACCACGGCTGGTTCGAGCCCTTGGCGGCCGCCAGCTCACCCGGCTTGAACGGGAATTTGAATGCCGGGATCCCGGCTTCGGTTGCGCTGTCGGCGCTGGAGTCGACGCTGTCTGGCAGCTCTGCCTGCACGTCGCTCAAAGCGTCGGCTACCGGCGGTTGTTTCGGGGATGTCATGAAAGCTCCGGGTGGTGCGCAAATTGTCGGGCCCAGTGAGCGAGCCGCGAAAGGCCGCAGTATAACTGGATGACGCCCGGCAAGCTGCTAGCTTGCAACGACCGCTGGGCGACTCGCACAAATCCCGCGAAGAATGTTAGCGTGCTCACCATTATCTCCGTCCGACGAGCCCGCCTCCCATGAAAAAGACTGTCCTGGCCTTCAGCCGCGTCACTGCGCAAATGGTCGAACGCCTGCAACAGGATTTCGACGTCATCGTGCCGAATCCGAAAAACGGCGACATCAGCGCCCAATTCAACGAAGCCCTGCCCCACGCCCACGGCCTGATCGGCGTCGGTCGCAAACTCGGCCGCGCCCAACTGGAAAACGCCGCCAGGCTGGAGGTGGTATCCAGCGTCTCGGTGGGCTACGACAACTATGACGTGGCGTATTTCAACGAACGCGGGATCATGCTGACCAACACGCCGGATGTGCTTACCGAAAGCACCGCCGACCTGGCATTTGCGCTGCTGATGAGCAGCGCGCGCCGCGTCGCCGAACTGGATGCCTGGACCAAGGCCGGACAATGGCAAGCCACCGTCGGTGCGCCGTTGTTCGGTTGTGATGTGCATGGCAAGACCCTGGGCATCGTCGGCATGGGTAACATCGGTGCCGCCATCGCCCGGCGCGGTCGATTGGGGTTCAACATGCCGGTCATCTACAGCGGCAACAGCCGCAAGACCGACCTGGAACAGGAGCTCGGCGCACAGTTTCGCAGCCTCGATCAACTGCTGGCCGAGGCCGACTTCGTCTGCCTGGTGGTGCCGCTCAGCGAGAAAACCAGACACTTGATCAGCCATCGCGAACTGGCGCTGATGAAGCCGAGCGCCATATTGGTGAACATCGCCCGTGGCCCGGTGGTGGATGAGCCGGCGCTGATCGAAGCCCTGCAAAACAACCGCATTCGTGGTGCCGGGCTGGACGTGTACGAAAAAGAACCGCTGGCCGAGTCGCCACTGTTCCAGCTGAAAAACGCCGTGACCTTGCCGCACATTGGCTCGGCCACCCACGAGACCCGCGATGCGATGGCCAATCGTGCCCTGGCCAACTTGCGCAGTGCCTTGCTGGGCGAGCGGCCACAAGACCTGGTCAATCCGCAAGTGTGGAAAGGTTGATAGAACCCGGGTACGTCTTGGCAGATGTACCCGCCCATTAAAAAACCTGAATAACCTTTCCAGTCACTCCCGTACTTCATCAAATAAACAATCGAAACAACCTGCAACGCAAGGCTTTCAACAACTTGCGGTCACCGACTATAGACTCCGATCAAGACAAACGCACTAGCCATGCTCTCGGAGAACGATCACATGTACAAAAACACGACCGCAGACATAATAAGACGAAGCAAACTAACCATTGTATTGCTGGCGACGCTTTTCGGGATCATGACCCTCATCAACAACTTCACCGACTATACGGCATACGCCGAATACATCGGCAGAATCATCAGCATGAGCGCGACCGAAGGCAATGAATCCAGGCGCTACCGGGCGATCAGCTCAGGTCTTTTTCATCATCGCTTCTACTGGGCGATAATAACACTGGAGACCATATTCACATTGAGCTGTCTGATCGGGACTTATCAGCTCTATCGAAAACTCGATGCACCGCACAATGAGTTTCACGAAGCGAAGAAATTCGCCATCATTGGTTTAACCACCGCAATCTTTGTTTACCAGATGTTATACGTAACGATACTCAACGAATGGTTCGACCTGGAGTATTCCGCTCAACGCAGTGCTTTTGACTGGGCACGAAACAATATTGAATATATGTTTCTCGGCCTGATCTACCTGGTAGCGGTAAAGGATAGTTGAACGGCATGCGATTCATGCCAGTTTGCCTGACACCGGGCTGGCGCTCGCCCTGGCCTTGCGAAACACCAGCACGTTACCCAGCATCACCATCACCAGCCCCACCAAAGCCGGTGCCGTCCATTGGTAGCCCTCGGCAAACGCCGAGACATTCAGCGCCACCACCGGAAACAGCACAGTGCAATAGGCCGCGCGCTCAGGCCCCATGCGACCGACCAGCGTCAGATAGGCGGTAAAACCGATCACCGAACCCGGAATCACCAGGTACAACAGTGACCCGATGTAACGCACGCTCATTTCCATGTCGAATGGAATGCCTTTGACCAGGCACCACACCGACAACATGGCCGCCCCGTAGGCCATGCCCCAGGCATTGGTGGTCAGTGGCTTGAGACCGGCCTTCTGTTGCAGGCTCGAGAGCATGTTGCCCGCCGAGAAACACAAGGTGCCGCACAGGGCCAGGCCAAGGCCGAGCAGAGTTTCCGGGCTGGCGGTATGCCCAGCCAGTTCCGGCCAGAACAGCAGTCCCAGCCCAAGCAGGCCCAGCGCACCGCCCATCAGCACGTTGCGGGCGATTTTCTGACCGAAGAACACCCGCGCGTTAAGCGCATTCCACAGAGTGGCAGTGGAAAACACCACGGCCACCAGACCACTGGGGATCCACTGGCTTGCGGTGAGGAAACACATGAAGTTGACGCAGAACAGGCACAGGCCCTGAGCCAGGCAGATCAGGTGCCCGCGACGGTTCATCACTTGCAGGCGTCGGCTGAGCAGCAGGATCACGAACAGCACCAGCGCAGCGAGGCCGAAGCGATAGACGATCGACACGGGAATGGCCACCACGCCCAGCTGCCACTTCAAGGCAATCCAGGTGGTGCCCCAGATCAGCACGGTCAGCAGGTACAAAGAAAGGTTCATGACAAAGGCTCCTCGACAGGAGCCCAGTGTCCGGCGCCACGCCTGGGCGCACTTGCATAAACTTGCGCTTTTGTCTGGCGACAGGCTGGCAGGCGCACTCCTACGGGGTAGGATGCAAGGCGTTGGATGCAGGTGTTAGAGAGCAACGATCATGGCTGCACTGGATACCCTACAAGTCTTTCAAGCCCTCAACCGTTCGCCGAATGCTCGCCTCGAGCACAGCGCCGAGCTCGGTGACGGCTTGTCTGCGGCCTTGTGGAGCAATCACCACGACGCCCAGGAATATGAAGCGCCCAGCCACCACACGCTGTCCTGCTATCTCGCTGGCGGCACCGGCACCTTTCGCCGCGACCAGCCCGGCAACAAGGGGGGGCCGGACAAACTGTGCATCCTGCCGGCCGATCACCAGTCAGGCTGGGTGATCAACGGCGATATTCGCCTGGCCCACCTGTATTTCAGCCCCGAACAGTTTGCCCTCGGCTGCGTCACCCTGCTCGATCGCGAACCACGGGAAATGCAGCTGCGCGAGCAGACCTTTCTCGATGATCCACAGCAGGCGCTGCGCTTTCGGCGGTTGATCGCCTTGAACTGGGACGAGCCGGGCGAGCGTCTGCTCACCAGCAGCCTGGCTCACGAACTGCTCAGCCATGCCCTGCTCAGCCAGGTGAATATGCGTCAGGGCCTGCGCCTTAAGGGTGGGTTGGCCGCGCATCAACGTCGGCATCTGGTGGAGTTCATCGACAGCCATCTGGACGAGGCCATCAGCCTCGGTCAGTTGGCGGCGTTGTGCGCGCTGTCGGAATACCACTTCGCGCGGATGTTTCGCGAGAGCTTCGGCTTGCCGCCCCACCAGTACGTGCTGGCACGGCGCCTTGACCGGGCGCGAGCGTTGCTGCGCATGACCTCGCAGCCGCTGGGGGAGATTGCCCTGGCTTGCGGCTTTTCCAGTGCCAGCCACTTCACAAACCGCTTTCGCCGGGCCCTGGGAGGAACGCCCGGCGAGTATCGACAGGCATTTTTGCGCTAGCCCCGTTTTTTTATCGCCTGTACTGCCGCCTTCGTCGGATCGCCGCCCGGACCAAGCCCGCTCCCACAGGTTTGGTGGTGCTCACCTGTTTTGTGGCTACCCTGCTCCCCTGTGGGAGCGGGCTTGCTCGCGAAGAACGATGACGCGGTCTGTCGTCAGAACTCCAAAGTGCTCGACAACGTCACCTGCCGCGAATCACCCATCGACACAAAGAACCGGCTCGCCGCCGAGGTGTAATAGGTGCGGTCGAACAGGTTCTTCACGTTGAGCTGGAACTTGACCTTCTGCCCTTCGACCCTGGTGTCGTAGGTGGCGAACGCATCGGCCACGGTGTAGCTCGGCAATTCGAAATCATTCACGGCGTTACCTTGCCTTTCACCTACGTAACGCGCCCCGGCACCGACCCGCAACTGATCGCCGCCAACAATGGTGCCAAAGTCATAGACCGCCGACAGCGAGCCGCTGTTCTTCGCCACGTTTTGCAGTTGATTGCCTTTGTAAACCGGGTCTTCGGTGACTTCGGCATCGGTGTAGGCGTAGCTGCCGATCATGCTCCAGCGATCGGTGAGCTGACCGCTCAAGTCCACTTCCAGGCCACGGGAACGCACTTCGCCGGCGGCGCTGTAAATCGTGGTCGGGCCTTCGGCATTGGCCACCAGCACGTTGCGTTTCCTGATGTCGAACAACGCAATGTTGCCGGTGATGCGGCCCGGCAGGTCAAGCTTGGCACCCAGCTCCCAGGACTTGGCTTCTTCCGGCGCGATGCTGCCGTCCAGCACGGTACTGCTGCCGCTCAACGGCGCGATGGTCGAGTTGGGTTTGAACGACTCGGTGTAGCTGCCGTAGAACGACAAGGCATCGGTGTACTTGTATACCAGGCCAGCACGCGGCACCCATTTCTGCCCGTTACTGTCGGTGTTGGCGTGGAACGGCACGCCTTTGCCAGCAAATTGGTCGTACGCCTGGAAGCGCGCGCCGGCCACCAGAATCCATTGCTCGTTGAGGTGGATGGAATCCTGCAGGAACACCGAATCGCTGCGCAGCTCATCGGTCTGCGCGCTATCAGCCGCGCTGACGGTGGAACCCGGCACTTCCTGGCCATACACCGGGTTCACGTAGCTGAACGTGGTGCGACTTTTCTGGCGGATCAAATCTTCGCGAAAAATCTTGCGGTACTCGTCATCGACGCCGAACAGCAGGTCGTGCTGCATGCCGAGCACATTCACGTTGCCTTCCAGGCTCGCGGTGGTGAAACGGTCGGTGCTGATCGCGTTTTGAGTACCGTCCATGCTGCGGGTCAGGGTGCCCTTTTTGGTGTCGATGGCGGTCACGCGCACTTGGCTGGCGTCGTAGGCTTCGCGGTTCCAGCTGTAGCCGAAATGGGCTTTCCAGTTGTCGTTGAGTTCGTGATCGGCCTCGAAGTGATAGAGGTCCGAACGCCCTTCCATGTTGTTGAACGGCTCGTCGAGACGCTCGTTGCGCGAGATGTCCAGCGGATGGTTGGTCCGTGGATCGATCAGCGTGCCACGGTCGAAGGGTGTGAGGAATTCGCGGTGCTCATAGGCGAACAACAGCTTAGTGCTTTCGCCGGACCACGCCAGCGATGGCGCGATCAAGCTCTCGCGATGCACGCCGAAGTTACGCCAGTAATCTTCGTCTTCGTGATCCAGCACCATGCGGTAGGCCAGTCCGGAATCGCCGAGGGCACCGGTACTGTCCAGGCTACCGCCGCTGCCGTTCTTGCCGTCGCCATAGCTCGAGCCGCGCAAGGTCAAGGCGTTGTACTGCTCGAGCTCGGGCTTCTTGCTGACCATATTGACCACGCCACCCGGATCCTGGATGCCATAGAGCAGCGAGGCCGGCCCTTTGAGCACTTCGACCCGATCCACGCTGGCGTTGAGGCCCCGCCCCTGCACGATCGGCATCCCGTCACGCATGATCGAGCCATTACGGTTGTCGCCAAAACCGCGGACCATCACCGAGTCCTGAGTGCTGCCCAGGGTGTTGGCCTGGGTGATGCCGCTGACGTTGGCCAGGGCGTCATCAAGATTGCGCGGGGCCTGGTCGCGGATGACCTGGGCCGGGACGACATTGATGGTCTGCGGGATCTCCTGAACGGGAGCCGAGGAACGCATCACTGAAGTGGTGGGAGGCGGCTGGTAACTCATGGACTCATCCATCACCGAGGTGATGGTGGTCGCGCCCAGGTTCAACGCACCCTCAGTCGGCCGTGGTTCCAGTGCAATGGTGTGGCCGTCGGTGCGACGGAACGTCAGGCCCGAGCCGGTGAGCAGACGTTGCAGGGCCTGTTCGGCGCTCATCTGGCCATTGATTGCCGGCGCATTGAGTCCGTAAGGCGCTTCATCGGTGTAGACGACGCTGATGCCGGTCACCCGGCTGAAATCACTCAGGGCCTGGGGCAGCGGTTTGGCGGCCAGAGAAAAACTGAACTGTGCACGCGGCTGACGGTTGCCCGTCTCTGCAGCCAGCGCCACGCTCAGCGGCAACAACGCCAATGCCGAAAAGCTCAGCGCAGAGACACCCAACCATTGTTTGACCGAACCCGATTTTGCCCTGGACTTCATGACTCATGACCTGTGTAGAACCGCAACGGATGCGAATGACTCGCAGTTTCAGTCACTACACGGATGGCAATCGGATTTACCTCAGCAAAAATTTGAAAATATTTTTATTCGGGGGTGATGTGGTGTTTGAACTGGCCCCTTCGCGGGCAAGCCCGCTCCCACATTTGCAATGCATTTCCCTGTGGGAGCGGGCTTGCTCGCGAAGGGGCCGGCAGCTTCAACGCAAAATAATCAGATGCCCCAACACCTGATGCTGCTCAAACCCCATCACCCCTTGCAACGAACTCAATACGGCCTGCGGATTCCTGCTCGGGAAGCTGCCACTGACCCGGCGTGCCGCCAGTTCATCATTGAGCATCACGATCCGCCCCGGGTAATAGCGCCCCAAATCCCGCACCACATCGGCCAACGTCGCCTTGTAGTAATTGAGCCAGCCCTGACGCCATGCCAATTGCGCTTCGCTATCCACCGCGTGGAGTTTCTCCGCCGAGCCTTCGCCGTAGGCGACTTGCTGGCCGGCGGTGAGGATTTGCTGTTCGGCGTTTTTGTCCGCGGTCACGCCGACTCGCCCGGACAGCACCGTGACCTGTGCTCCGCGGGGCTGCAAACGGACTTCGAACTGCGTGCCCAGGACCCGCGCCTGACCTTTTTCCGCATCGACCACAAACGGTTGCCCCGTATGCGTCACGCTGAAAAAACCGGCGCCGCGACGCAATTGCACATGCCGCTCGCCATGACTGAAATCCACGGCGATGGCACTGTCGGCATCCAGTGTCACCTGAGACTGATCGGCCAGGGTGACGGTGCGGATTTCCCCCGGTGCCGAGACGAAGTCCGCGCCCAGGTCATCGATCCAGCGCGATGGCTGCCAGCCTGTGCCGAGACTGATCATCAACAGCAGACACGCGGCCATCGCCAGCGCACCGGACCAGCGTCCGAGCGTGCTGCGCCGCGACTTGTCCATGGCGTTCAGATACCCCTGCAAGGCCAGGGCGTCCTCATCGGCGAGCGTGCGCGCCGGTCCTTCGCTCAGCTCCCACATGACCTGCGCCTGAGAATAAGCCTCGGCATGGGCGGGGTCGGCCTGCAACCAATGACTGAAAGCAGTCTGGTCAGCGCTGCTGGGCCGGTCATGCAACAGACTCAGCCAGGCCAGCGCTTGCTGCTCCTGAGCGGGCGTCGGGGTGACGCGTTCGAAGTTGTTCACGGTGCTTTCCCTGGCGTACGCGTTTCGGGTTCCCGAAGGCTCGCCTTGCAGGCTTCGAGGGCGCGCATCATATGTTTTTCCACGGCACTTTGGGACAAGCCCATGGCCTTGGCGATCTCGGCGTATTTGCGGCCGTGAATGCGATTGAGCAAAAAGATCTGCCGCGTACGCTCCGGTAACGCACGCAACGCCGCTTCAACGTGGCGCAAATCGTTGCCCGCCTCCAGTGCCGCTTGCGGTCCGCTGTCATGGCTGTCCGGGGGTTCCACCATCAAGCCTTCGCTGGCCCGGACCCGCGTGCCTTCACTGCGCAAATGGTCGATGGCGATGTTACCGGCGCAGCGCAACAAGTAGGTGCTAAGTTCCTCGACTTGCACCAGCGGCCGTCGCCAGAATCGCAGGAACAAGTCCTGTACCAGGTCAGCCGCCGTCGCCCGGCAACCGACACGCCGACTCACCAGCGCTTCCATCTGCGAACGCTGGGAGAGAAACACCTGGAGAAAGTGCGCACGGTCACCGCGCTGTTGGTCGCGCTCGATATCGTGGGGTTCGGGAGGGAGAGTGATCATTGATTCAATACCGCGCAAACACGGCAATCGGACTGGCCAGCAGACACAGCCCGGCCAGGGACAAGGCCAGGTGCGGACGGTATGGCATCAGTAAAACCAGCAGCAATGCACTGAGCATCAGCATGCCGAACCACTGCACCAGGCCCGATCCCCAGCCTGCCGCCACCACTGCCGCCCACAACGACCAACTCAACAAAAGCCAGCCAAGCAGTTTCAGGCCGAAACGCCGACGCGGTGTCGGTTTATGCCCAAGCAGCTCGGCGTGATGCCGGTCCATCGATAAACACAGCGCGGTAAACCCGGCATAACAGAGCAACGCGGCGAGCAACATTCAGTTCGCCTCCTGTTCGAGCACCATCGATCGCGGGCGTTTTGTGCTGACGGCTTGAGTCCTTCCCGAGCGACGTATTTTCCAGGCCGACCAGGCGAAAAACAGGCCGCTGGCCAGGCATGCCAGATCGAACCCGGCCATGGCCCCATCGCTCTGCGCCAGCGACATACCCAGGTGATACGGCGTGGTCAGGGCGTTCAACAGCGGCACCGCGCCAAACAGCAACGCCGCCAGCGCCAGTTGCTCGACCCAGGCCGCACGCCCTCGGCGAAGCATGGCGTGCAGCAGGCTCAAGCCCCAGACGATGAAGAAACCGTTGACCTCCCAATCCGAGCGTCCGGCCATGGCCACCGGCAACAATCGATTGGCCCAGAAGTACGTCGCCACCGCGAGCATCAGCCCCGACATGCTGGCGATGTTCAGCACGTCCACCAGCCTAAGCTCCAAAGGCATCCCAGCGCTTTGGGCATGTTTGAGTTGACGTTTGCCGACCCAGATCACCATCCCGGTACCGATCATGGCCGTGCCGGCCAGGCCACACAGGAAGTACAGCCAGCGCAGCACCGGGCTGGCGAAATGGCCCATGTGCAGGCCGAAAAAACTGCCGGCAATTGCCACAGGCAGCGAGCGCTCCGGCGTCGCGTCCAATTGCCGGCCCGTTACGCCATCGAAGGTCACGGTGCGGCCGAAATCGTGAACCACACGGTCCGCCCCGTCGAACGCCATCACCACCGAAGCATTGGCATCGCCGGGGTGGTTCACCGTCACTTCTGCAACCCTGCCCCCCGTTCCGAGCCGGTTAGCCTGTTCCAGTAACGGCGCCAGGGACAGCAATTGACCTGGATTGCCCACGGCTGGCCGGACTTCGTCTTCAGGCAGCGCCTCTTGGTAAAAGGTTTGGGCGTTGTCCTTGTAAACGGCCAGGATGCCCGCTGGCATCACCATCATCATGAACATCACCAGGCTGCTGTAGGTGATCATCAGGTGAAACGGCAACACCAGCACGCCCACCGCGTAGTGCCCGTCGAGCCAGGAACGCCGGCCCTTGCGCGGACGAAACGTGAAGAAGTCCTTGAAGATTTTCTTGTGGGTGATGATGCCGCTGATCAGCGCCACGAACATCAACATGGCCGCGATGCTGGCCAGCCAGCGCCCCCACGGATAGGGCATTTGCAACTCGAAGTGGAAGCGATAGAAGAACTCCCCGCCCAGCGTCTCACGGGGATGCACTTCGGTGCCGGTCAGCGGATCGAGCAGTTGTTCGCCGTGTTGGCCAGGCTTGCCCGCTGCCGCTTCCCAGTGCACTGA
Organism: Pseudomonas sp. WT-JTC; assembly: GCF_056711565.1. NCBI lineage: Bacteria > Pseudomonadati > Pseudomonadota > Gammaproteobacteria > Pseudomonadales > Pseudomonadaceae > Pseudomonas > Pseudomonas sp. WT-JTC. Next base: position 966,501 of record NZ_CM160042.1, on the reverse strand, counting down.
CAAGCCCTGCCGCCGGGCGCCGGGCAACTCGATCAACCAATGTGAGGCGCCCGCTGCGTGTTGCTCAAGATAGTGTTGAGCCACGGTCAGACTGGTTTCGGCGGAGACGGAACGAACCGGGATTTCCGGTTGCATCCAGCGGCTGGTTTCACTTTTGAAATAGGCCAGCGTGCCGGTCAGGAAAATCGCGAACAGCAGCCAGCCGAGAATCAACCCGGCCCAGGTGTGCAACCAGGCCATCGCCTGGCGAAAGCCCTCTTTCATGGACGGCCCATCCCGTACGCCAGACCAGCCAGCGCTGCCAGCATCAGGCCTGGCACCATCAGACCGAACCAGGCTCGCCACGCACTGGCGCAGGCAAAGCACCAGATCACGGCCAGCAAGTACACCAGGAACGAAGTCATCATCCCGATCACCACCGCTTCGGCGCGAGCGCCAGGCAGCCAAAGACTGAGGCTGACACTGACCAGAGCCGCGACGAGGTAACCGCCAAATACGGCAGCAAGCACCCGTGAAGCGACCGCCAATCGATAGGAAACGGGAAGTGTGCGGGGTTTGGCGTTCATGGTTCGACCTGAAAACCGGGTGAGGCTACGACAGCGTCAGGGCCGGCAAGCCCGCAATATTAATGATAAATATTCTCATACGCAAAGAAGCTCGAATGAAGCCCTCTATTACGCCCGTCACAACTGGCTCAGCGATTGGTTGCGACGCAAACTCGGCTGTCCCGACGGCACATGCCAATCGCTATGGAATCCAAAAGCCACAGAAAACAAAACGGGCCTGCAATGCAGGCCCGTTTTCATTGGGAAGGCAAGTCAGGCTTCAGCCGTTTTGGGCAGCCTGCTCGTTTTCAAGAAACTCTTCTTCCAGCAGCTTGTCGGCGTGAGGCCTGCGCTCGAATGGCACCACGGCGGCGCGTGGTTTGCCGCGCAATTTGCCGAACAAGTGTTCAAGCGCGTGCTCGAGTTTTTCGGCTGCGCCGTCGATCGCCAGTTCCAGGTTGGCGGCTTTATGGGTGACAGAAATCGGTTGGTGGCCTTTTGGCCGCGCTTCCAGTTGGCAGCGTAAATCGTGGGGACCCGGCTTGTCGCCGTTCTCGTCCCGCAAGTGAACCTCGACCCGTGTCAGGTCCTCTTCGTAGCGTTCGAGCGTGCTCTCAATGGTTGTACGTACCCACTCCTCCAGTCGTTTACTGCTTTGAATATGGTTATCGCTATTGACTTGGATTTGCATAGTTCATCCCTTATTTCAGCTAGCTCGCGAGAGGCCGGTCAGCTAAGCCCTTGGGCGTCATCACCGTGACCTCTTGGTTACACAATCGGTCTGTACGCTGAACAATTCAACCCCTGTAAAAAGATAAATATTCATACGCAAAAAAAGCCGGACAACGAGCAAAAGCGCTGTTAATGTCGGGAGTTGGGTCGCCCTGCCTGGCAACCCGAATTCCTTACATCTGCCGCTCACCCAGCGGGTGCAGGCTGCGGAAAATCCCCGCTTCTTCCACCAGCCAGTCATGCACCGCACGCACGCCGGGATGGCTCAGCGCACCCGGTGCATAGAGCAGCATGTAGCGTTTGTGGTTTGGCACCGCCAGTCCGAAAGGCACGATCAACGCCCCGCGCTCCAGCTCATCGTTGAGCAGCGTTCGTCGGGCAATCGCCACCCCCATCCCGGCAATGGCCGCTTCGATCGTCAGGTGATTGCGATTGAAGGTATGCCCACGTCGCACATCCGCTCCCTCGAAGCCAATGGCGTTGAGGTAAAACTCCCATTCCGCGTACTCGTAGCTGCCGCGCCAGGCGGTGATGTCGTGCAGCAAGGGAAAGTGCATCAGGTCTGCCGGGCCGTGCAAAGGCGGACGGCCACGCAACAGGCCCGGCGCGCACACCGGAAAAATCTGTTCATCGAGCAAGGCTGTGGATAACAGGCCCGGGTAGCTGCCGTCGTTCAGGTCGATCGCCAGATCGAAGTCACCTTCATGCAACGGCACGCTGCTGTCCTCGGCCACCAGGCGCAATTGAATGTCCGGAAAACGCTGCTGCAAACGTGGCAGGCGCGGCGTCAGCCATTTGCTCAGGAATGACGGGATCGAACGCACCCGCAGAATCCCGCTGATCATGCCCGCATCCAGTCGCCGCAATTCCGCGTCGATGCTGCCGAAGGCCTCGTTGACGGTAATGGCCAGGCGCTGCCCCTCAGCGCTGAGCTCCACTCCGCGGGCGCGGCGGTGAAACAGGCGAAAGCCCAGGCGTTCTTCCAGCTGGCGGATCTGCTGGCTGACGGCTCCCGGGGTAATGTGCAGTTCCTCGGCGCAGCGGGTGAACGACAGGTGCCGAGCGGCACAGGCGAACACGTTCAGCCAGACATACGTCTGGGCGTGCAATTGACGGCTCATCGTTTAGTCCTGCTAAAGGATGTCTTAGGAAATTTCGTTGGTCACGTAGGACCTTGACGGGCAGTATCGCCGGAATTGCGCTTGTCCTACAAAAATGGCGGCGATTCCTCTTCCATTACTTGTGCAGGCTTTAGCATGGCTATCAGTGTTTTCGATCTCTTCAAAGTCGGCATCGGCCCGTCCAGCTCCCATACCGTTGGTCCGATGCGCGCTGCCGCGACCTTTGCTCAACAACTGCTCGAACAGGGTTTTCTGGCTGACGTGCGACGCGTGGAGATTCGCCTTTACGGTTCTCTGTCGGCGACCGGCGTCGGCCATGCAACGGACCGCGCCTGCGTCATGGGCCTGATGGGCGAATGGCCCGACCGCATCGATCCCGACACCATCGACAGCCGCATCCACACCCTGCGCGAGACCGGCAAACTGTGTCTGGCAGGCGTTGCAGAAATTGCCTTCGACTGGCAAACCGATCTCCTGCTGCTCAACGAAAGCCTGCCCTATCACCCCAATGCCATGTCTCTGACAGCCTTCGGCGAAACCGGTGAGCTGTTCGAGCAAACCTATTACTCGGTGGGCGGCGGCTTCATCATCGAAGCGGCTGAAGCCGAATCCGGGATCGCACCGGCCGGCGATGTGCTGCTGCCTTACGACTTTTCCAGTGCCGCCGAACTGCTCAAGTTGTGCAACGAGCACGGGCTGCGGGTGAGTGAACTGATGATGGCCAATGAACGGGCTTGGCGCGGTGACGCCGAGATCCGCCAAGGCCTGTTGCACATCTGGTCGGTGATGCGCGAATGCGTCGAGCAAGGCTTGCGCCATGAAGGCATCCTGCCCGGCGGTCTGAATGTTCCACGTCGAGCGGCGAAACTGCATCGCAGCCTGCAGGAAATCGGCAAGCCGAATGTCATTACGTCCACCTTGTCAGCAATGGAATGGGTCAACCTGTACGCCCTCGCCGTGAACGAAGAAAACGCGGCCGGCGGACGCATGGTCACGGCGCCGACCAACGGCGCGGCAGGAATTATTCCGGCGGTGCTGCACTACTACATGAAGTTCAATGCCGATGCGTCCGACGACGACGTGGTCGCGTTCTTCCTCGGCGCAGCGGCCGTCGGCATCCTGTGCAAGAAAAACGCTTCGATCTCCGGGGCCGAAGTCGGCTGCCAGGGCGAAGTCGGTTCCGCCTGCGCCATGGCCGCCGCAGGCCTGGCAGAGGTGCTTGGTGCCACCCCGGAGCAGCTGGAGAACGCCGCCGAAATCGGCCTGGAACACAACCTCGGCCTCACCTGCGACCCGGTCGGCGGACTGGTGCAAGTGCCGTGTATCGAGCGCAACGCGATCGCCGCCGTGAAGGCAATCAACGCCACGCAAATGGCCTTGCGCGGCGATGGCCAGCACTTCATTTCCCTGGACCGGGTGATCCGCACCATGCGTGACACCGGGGCCGACATGCACGACAAGTACAAAGAGACGTCACGGGGCGGACTGGCAGTGAACTGGGTGGAGTGTTGACCGCTTTGGAGGCACGTCGAGGTTTATTGCCCTGAAACGTGCAGAAAACGCGGCCCACTGTAGGAGCGAGCCTGCTCGCGAAAAACCCTCAGGCGCCGCGAACCTTCTGATTTGACGCGTTATCGTTCACGACCATCGCGAGCAAGCTCGCGCCTACAAAGGGATGGGTTGTCCGATAACCCATCCGGCATGCCCCTTGCTACATCCCTGATGCAAGCCATGGAATGGCCGATGGTCCGGTGTTGCGAACTAATCCCGATATCGACCGGTCAACAACTGCACGTTCAATCAGGCGGTGACGCATCATGGACAACCCTTTCCAGCTCATTACCGATGCCTTTGCAGCGGATTACCAGATCAACCTGAGCATTCAGGGCCTGGACGGCAGCATCATGCTGACCCTTTCCAACAGTGGCCACGTGGTGGCCAAACGCATGATCAGCGCCGAACAACGCAATGACCCCCAGCGCCTCAAGCGTCTGGTTCAAAGCATTCAATTCGGCATTGCCATCGAGCAAGGCCACAGCGCCGTGACCATCCTCGAAGCCATGACCACCGGCAGCGCTCGGACCCTGCCGCCCCCTCCCGTCAAAGGGCGGCCGCGCCCTACGCTTGGGCTCTAGATTTCGCCCTTCTCGACCTCTGGATGTTCACTGGAACCCGCACCGATCTTGCGTTGCGGGTTCTCGATCTTCACCGAGGGAAATTGCGACGAAGCGTAACGCACCACCAGAATCGCAAACGCCAGCAGCAGAATCCCGCCGCACAGGTAGATGATCCCCAGGTCCGGCGGATTGTGGTGCGAAACGTTGGAAATCAGCAGCCGCGTCAACGCCGTAATCGCCACGTAGATCAGGAAGCGCACAGGCATGTGGTTGGTCTTGAAGTAAATCCCGACCATCGCCCCCAGTTCCAGGTAGATGAACAGCAACAAGATGTCATCGATCTTGATGTGCCCCTCTTCGATCATTCCGAGAAATTCCATCACCGCCGCCCACGCGGTCACCGCACCAATGGCGAACAGCGCCAGGTAGTGAAAGGTTTCGACGAACAGATTGCCCAGGGACTCGGCCAGTTCATGTACGTTCCGCCGCAGTTTTTCGGCCCAGTTGATTTTCACGATGATGCTTCCTTAGGTCGGCTCGACCGGATGATGCGGGTTGGACGTGACGGTTATTCTGCATGCAGAAAAAAGGCCAGCCCATGATGGCGAGCCGCTCTGGATTGCGCGCCGTGGCGTTTGGTCGCACCCGTGCAGCGCCTCACCTGACAAATGTCGAATCCGGTCTACATTAAAAAGCCACTACCCAAAAGACAGGGATTCGCTTATCCTTTCGCTGTATATAGATACAGTAGTCGAAACCGACAACCAATGTGAAGGCATGTGAGGTGGTGAATGGCCGTCGAAGTGGTATACCGCAGCAGCCGAGATCTGGAGCGCTTGTTCATGGATAAAGCCGAAGCTGACCGTCATGACAAAATGCTCGAACTGGCCGAATTGCTGGCTGAAGTGTTGCACAAAGCCGTTCCGTCCCTGACCGAGCAGCAAGTGGAAGAAGCCGGGATCTACATGGCGAAGAATCGAGATGTGTTCGCCAAGGCGTTCAAGAGCCAGCCGGACGCCCTGTCCGAACTGCTCAGCGCACCGGTCGAAGTTGCAGAACCTGTTGCAGCGGCCGAGGTTGTTGAAGCCGCCGAGCCAGTCACCCCGGCCAAGCCTGCCAAGGCTCCAAAAGCCGCCAGGTAAGCAAAGCCCAAATTGAACAGGCCCTGAGTCGAATGGCGCAGGGCCTTTTTCATGCCTGTGGAAAACTCATATCCAACTCAGCGATACAACACTTTCTCCGCCAAGTCATCGGCCACCCGGGCGGGGGAGCGTTTTTCCGCCTGGGCATGGGCGAACACCTCGGTCAGGCGTGAACTGATTTTCGACAGGTGCGCAGTGATGGTTCCCAGCTCTTCGCCCCGATGCTTGAGCGAGACATAAATCAAACCGCCGGCATTGATCACGTAGTCCGGCGCATACAAGATGCCCCGTCGTTCCAACTGATCGGCGACGTCCAGATGCGTCAGCTGATTGTTCGCCGAACCGGCCACTGCCGAGCAGCGCAGTTGTGTCACGCTGTGGCTGTTCAGCACCCCGCCCAAACCGCACGGCGCAAGAATATCGCAAGGTGTGCTGAGCAATGCGTCGTTGGCGATGGGGTGAGCCCCGAGTTGCTCCATCGCCAGTTGCACCTTGCCGTGATCGATATCGCTGACCAGCAGTTCGGCCCCGGCGGCGTGCAACTGTTCTGCCAGGGCATAACCGACGTTGCCCAGACCTTGAATGGCGACGCGCAGGCCTTCGAGGTTATCGCTGCCCAGTCGCGCCATCGCCGTGGCGCGAATGCCGGTGAATACGCCCATCGCGGCGTGCGGCGCAGGGTCACCCGCCGCGGTGGTGCTAGTGACGTGCTGGGTTTGCTGGGCGATGCAATCCATGTCCGCCACTGAGGTGCCACTGTCGATGGCCGTGATGTAGCGCCCGTCGAGCTGATTGATACAGCGCCCGAAGGCTTCGAACAGCGCGGCACGGTTGGCCACGTGAACCGGGCGAATGATCACCCCCACGCCGCCGCCCTGGGCCAGGCCGGCCAGTGCCGCCTTGTAACTCATGCCTTGGGCAAGGCGCACCGCATCCTCGACCGCAGACTCGTCGCTGGGATAGGCAAGGTAACGACAGCCGCCCAGGGCAGGCCCCAGGCGGCTATTATGAATGGCAATGACCGCCTTCAACCCGGTGGCCGGGTCGACGCTCAGATGCAGCGATTCAAGGCGAGTGCTTTGCATGAGAGCGAACATCGTAGGGCTCCCGAATCACTTCTTGTAGTCGCCAGTATAGGCTTGCGCCCAAAAATTGCAGAAGCGCACAGGAATAAGCACGGCCACGATGCAATCTTTCGGAAATAATCCGTGATCGCCCTTTTGCGGCACTGGACGAATGCCGGAGAGGGGGCTAAAACGAGGCATTGCCCGGAGATTTTGATGACCCCGCGCCAATCGTTCTTCGCCTGCCTGCAACGTTCACCGCCCGCGCTGTTCGAGGCGGCGTTGTGGATTGCGGCCGAGCACGACAGCGAGGTGGAACCGCAAGCGCTGCTGGCCGATTTCCAGGCGTTGCAACAACGGATCAGCGGCGGCTTGCCGATGCTGCCGGTCAGTGAACTGGCCCAGCCGCTGTTGCGGCGCATGAACGACCTTGGCTTCGCCCAGGACGACTTCACACCCTTGCGCCCACAAGTGGCACTGCTTGACAAAGTACTGGAACGCCGACGTGGACAACCCTTGACGCTGGGGCTGATTGCGCTGGAGTTGGCCAGGGGCCTGGAGATTCCCATGGTCGGGGTCAACTTCCCCGGACATTTCCTGCTGCGGGTGCCGGGCGCCGATCATTTGCTCGATCCCTGCGGCGGCCGTCGCCTTTACCCCAACGATTGTCGGGAATTACTGCTCCGCCAGTACGGCCCGAACATCAAGCTCAGCGCCGAGCACCTGGAAACCGCCGAGCCGGTGCAGATGCTGCAACGGCTGTCGCGCAACCTGCGCCAGTTGTACCTGTCCCACGACGATGTCATCAATGCCTTGATCGACGCCGATCGCGTCCTGGAGCTGGGCAACGCCAGTGCCACCGACTACCTGGCCCGGGCCAGCCTGTACCAGCGGCTGGACTGTCCGAACGCTGAGCGTTTTGACCTGGAGCACGCACTGCTGCTCAGCGACGATCCGATCCAGCGAATTCGCCTGACCGAACGGCTGGGGCATTTGCCGCCAAACGCCATTGTTCACTAATCACAAAACCTTGTGGGAGCGGGCTTGCTCGTGAAAGCGGACAGTCAGTCGACATCATTGTTGGCTGACACGACGCCTTCGCGAGCAAGCCCGCTCCCACAGGGGGTTGGAGTTGCGTCTGAGGGCGAGCGCACCTGGATGATCAGCAGCGCGGCAATGACTGCCGGAATCGCACAGAAGAAGAAAATCTGCTGCACCGGAATGTGCATTGCCAACAGCAGGCTGCCAAACAACGGGCCGAGGATCGAGCCGAAACGCCCTACCCCCAGCGCCCAACCGGTGCCCGTCGCCCGAACCTGCGCAGGGTAGAAATTACTGGCGAAGGCATTGAGGGTCAGTTGCCCGCCGATGATGCAGAACCCTGCGGCAAACACGCAGGCCACCAGGTAACGCGGATTGTCATGGTTCAAACCCAACAGTAGCGTGCAGACCGCCGCTGCGGCCAACACGCACGACAGCAGTCGGACTTTGCTTTTCAAGCGGTCGGCGATCGAGGCCATGCCTATCGCACCGACGGTGCCGGCAAACAGGAACATGGAGGTCACCAGGTTGGCCTCGTTGAGTTTCAAACCACTTTCCAGCAGCAGCGACGGCAACCAGCTGATCATGAAATACAGCAGGATCAGGCTGACGAAGAATGTCGCCCAGATCAGCAACGTCGGCCGTGCATAACCATTGCGGAATAACTCCACCACCGTCAGTTTGCTGCCCTGCTCCCGTTCGTTTTGTTCGATGGACGCGGCAGGTGGTTGCCAGTCCGGCAACATGCGCGCGGTGACTTTGTTCAAACGGGCATACGGCGGTGCATCACGCAACAGACGCGGCAGGGATTCGGGCAGCAACCAGAACAGAAACGGAAACAGCAGCAATGGCGTCACACCACCGGCGAGGAACACGGCTTGCCAACCGAAGCTGTCGATGAACCCGGCGGCGACAAAACCGCCCGCCGCGCCACCAAAGGAAAACCCGCAAGCGGCCAGTGTCACCATCAGGGTACGCAGGCGAGGTGGCGAGTATTCCGACATCAGCGCCATGGCGCTGGGCATAGCCCCGCCCATGCCGATGCCGCAGATGAAACGAGCGGCCATCAAGGTGTTCAGGGAATCGGCGAACACCATCAACACAGTGAGAGTGGCGTAGATCAGCACACAGCAGAGCAGAATCCGCCGCACACCGAACCGGTCCGCCAAGGGCGTCACCGCCAGAGAGCCAAGCGTCAGGCCTAGCAGGTTGGCGCTGAACACCGGTCCGAACGCGGCTTTTTCCAGTCCCCAATCCTGCGCCAGGGCAGGCACCACGTAACCCAGCACCTGCGCGTCATAGCCGTCAGTTACCAATAACAGGGCCAGGAGCAACAGGATCAGCCACTGATAACGGGACACAGGACGGGCATCAAGTGCCGCGCGAAAGCTGGCAATCTGGTTGTGCATGGCAAGGTTCCCGATTCTTTTTATGGTTTTGGCAATGCCCCCCTTGTGGGAGCGGGCTTGCTCGCGAAGGCGGCGGCACATCCGATAAAAATGTGACTGACAGACCGCTTTCGTCGGAACGCCGCCCGGAGCAAGCCCGCTCCCACATGGGGTTGGTGTAGGGCTTTAAGGCGTATCCGGCTGGTTCGCCGGATGCGCCTTGATGAATGCCGGGTGCGTCGCCGCCAATGCCGCCACTCGCCGGATCCGTGGATAAGCCTCAAGAGAAACGTTGAAACGCTCGGCCGCATACAGCTGCGGGATCAGGTAGACGTCCGCCAACCCGGGCTCGGCGCCGAAGCAGTAACCGTCATCACCGATCAACTGCTCTACCGTGGCCAATCCCTGGCCGATCCAGTGGCCGATCCACTCAACCACCTGCGGTTCGTCGTAGCCCGACTGGCGTAGTCGATTGAGCACGCTGACGTTGTGCAACGGGTGCACATCGCAGCCGATCACTGCCGCCACGCCGCGCTCTTGAGCGCGGGCAGCCAGGTCCCTGGACAGCAGTGGCACCTGTGGATAACGTTCCTCCAGGTATTCGATGATCGCGGGAGACTGGATCAGCAATTCGCCTTCATCGGTGCGCAAGGCCGGCACGCGGCCCTGCGGGTTGATGCCCAGATAAGGCGGCTGCCGATGCTCGCCGCCCTGCGGTGCGATCAGGTTGACTGGCAAGGATTGATAATCCAGGCCCTTGAGCGCCAACGCGATACGCACCCGGTACGAAGATGTCGAACGGTAGTAGGTATAGAGTTCCATGCCCCGCTCCTCTCAGCGTGCCGGCAACACTTTGCCACGGCACTCGCCGAAACCGATGGAGGCGAAACCGTCACGGCTGCAACGGCCGCGCAGGATGATTTCGTCACCGTCTTCAAGGAATTTGCGCACCTCGCCCGATGCCAGCTCGATCGGTTTTTTACCGCCCTCGGTAATTTCCAGCAGGCTGCCGAACTGACCGCTCTCCGGCCCCGACAACGTGCCCGAGCCGAACAGATCACCGGCCTGCAATTGGCAACCATTGACGCTATGGTGCGCAACCATTTGCGCCACGGTCCAGTACATGTGCCGGGTGTTGCTCAGGGTCAGGCGATGGGCCGGCAGGTTCTGCTCACGCATGGCCTCGGTGAGCAGCAGGACTTCCAGTTCGATATCGAACGCGCCAGCGGCCTGATCGCGCTTGTCGAGCAGGTATGGCAGCGGCTGCGGATCGCCTTGCGGACGCGCAGGCTGGGCACGACGGAACGGCTCCAGCGCTTCGGCGGTGACAACCCACGGCGAAATGCTGGTGATGAAGCTTTTCGACAGGAACGGCCCCAGTGGCTGATATTCCCAGGCCTGGATGTCCCGTGCCGACCAGTCGTTGAGCAGGCAGAAACCGGCGATGTGATTGGCAGCGTCGCCAATGGCTATCGAGTCGCCCATGTCGTTGCCCTGGCCGATCCAGATGCCCAGCTCCAGTTCGTAGTCCAGGCGTGCGCAAGGGCCGAACGTCGGTTCGCTCTGACCGGCCGGCAACGTCTGGCCTTTCGGACGGCGCACGTCGGTACCGGACGGACGAATGGTCGACGCACGACCGTGGTAGCCGATTGGCACGTACTTGTAGTTCGGCAGCAACGGGTTGTCCGGGCGGAACAGTTTGCCGACGTTCTGCGCGTGTTCGATACCAACATAGAAGTCGGTGTAATCGTTGATTTTCGCCGGCAGGTGCATCTCGCAATCCGCCGCCAGCGGCAGCAGTTTTGCGCCCTGGGCTTCGATCTTGCCGTGCAGGGTGCTGCCCTCGGCGAACAGTTCCAGCAAACGCTCGCGCAACGCGACGCGAGCCTCGCGGCCCAGTTCGAAAAAGGCATTCAACTGGCCGCCACAGGTGGCCTCGACGGCAGCCTTCGCGGCGCCATCGAACAGCCCGGCCTCCAGGGCTGCTTGCAGATCAAAGATATGCTCGCCAATGGCCACGCCACTACGCGGTGCCGAACCGTTGAGGCTGAACACGCCCAGCGGCAGGTTTTGCAGCGGGAAATCAGCATGGCCGTTGGCGGATGCAACCCAGCTGCGAGTGATGGAAGTCTGCGTCATGGGTTATCTCCGGGTTGGGTCGAAAGTGGCGGGCAGCGTCGCCCAGCAAGCATCGTAAGTGTTTTGCAGTTGCGGGCAATCGAGGGCGAAACGGCTTGGGCGCAACACCTGGCTGGTCTCGAACATGAACGCCATGGTGTTGTCGATTTTCGCCGGCTTGAGCTCAGCGTTGACCGCCTTGGTGCAAGTTTCGCCGTCCGGACCATGGGCGCTCATGCAGCTGTGCAGAGACGCGCCACCTGGCACGAAACCTTCAGCCTTGGCGTCGTATTCGCCCTGAATCAAGCCCATGTATTCGTTCATCAGATTGCGGTGGAACCACGGCGGACGGAAGGTTTTCTCGGCCACCATCCAGCGTGGGGGGAAGATCACGAAGTCGAGGTTGGCCAGGCCGTGGACGCTGGTTGGCGAGGTCAGCACGGTGAAGATCGACGGATCAGGGTGATCGAAACTGACGGTGCCGATGGTGTTGAAACGGCGCAGGTCATATTTGTACGGCACGTTATTACCGTGCCAGGCAACCACGTTGAGCGGCGAATGATTGAGTTCGCACGCCCACAACTGGCCGAGGAATTTCTGCACCAGCGTGGTGGGTTGCTGCAGGTTTTCGTAGGCCGCGACCGGGGTCAGGAAGTCCCGCGGATTGGCCAGGCCATTGCTGCCGATCGGCCCCAGGTCTGGCAGACGCAGCGGCGCACCATGGTTTTCGGCGACGTAACCGCGTGCTTGCGGGTCGAGCAGTTCGATGCGGAACTTCAGGCCGCGTGGCAGTACGGCAATTTCCAGCGGTTCCAGTTCAAGCACACCCAGTTCGGTGGCAATGCGCAGGCGCCCCAGCTCAGGCACCAGCAACATCTCGCCGTCGGCATTGAAGAACACACGCTCCATGGAACGGTTGGCGCAGTAGTTGTAGATGCTGATCCCGGCCGGTTTTTCTGCGCCCGAGTTGGCGGCCATGCTCACCAGGCCGTCGATGAAATCGGTCGGCTCGGCGGGAATGTCCAGCGGGTTCCAGCGCAGGCGATTGGGGGTCACGTCACCCAGTGGGCCGCCGGCCAGTTGCCGATCAAGCTTGACGAACGCCGGATGGTTGGCCGACGGCTGAATGCGGTACATCCAGGTTCGACGCGCCTCGCTGCGCGGCATGGTGAACGCCGTGCCGGAGAACAGTTCGGTGTAGAGGCCGTACGGGGCTTTTTGCGGGGAGTTCTGGCCGACGGGCAGTGCGCCGGGCAACGCTTCGCTGCTGAATTCGTTGCCGAAGCCTGACAGGTAAGCCAACGCTGGCGTCGTTGAATCGGGGTTCATGGAGCCTCCTGAACAGGGAGTCGGCCGTGGCCGCTCGCTCTGATGCAGAGGTCGAGGCACGCCCGAGTTGTTTTTATCGTAATTTGATTACGCATAACGTAATTTGATCGACATCCACCGTCAAGCTATAAAGACGCCAATTTGTTTCCGGATCACAGCGCCACCATGGAAAAAACCAGCGACAACAACGGTAAACAGAAAGTCCGCTCGGCCGAGGTTGGCACCGACATCCTCAAGGCTCTGGCCGAGTTGTCGCCCTCGACTTCTCTGTCGCGCCTGGCCGAACATGTGCAGATGCCGGCGAGCAAGGTTCACCGCTATTTGCAGGCCCTGATCGCCAGCGGCTTTGCCGAGCAGAACGCTGCCACCAACCATTACGGCCTGGGCCGTGAAGCCCTGCGCGTGGGGTTGGCGGCACTCAATAGTATGGACGTGCTGAAAGTCGCCGCCCTGCCGCTCGCCGAGTTGCGCGATGACTTGAACGAAACCTGCTTTCTGGCGGTGTGGGGCAATCAGGGCGCGACCGTGGTGCATATCGAACCGGCGGTGCGCGCGGTGACGGTGGTGACACAACTGGGCTCGGTGTTGCCATTGCTCAGTTCTTCGACAGGGCTGGTATTTGGCGCTTACCTGCCCGCACGTGAAACCGTGGACCTGCGCGATCAGGAGTTGCACAACAGCAGCGCCCACGCCTTGGCCGATCCGCAGGTGTACACGACGATGTGCGAGCAGATCCGTCAAAGGGGCCTGCATCATGTGCATGGGTTGTTGATGCCCGGCGTGGATGCCTTGTCGGCACCTGTGTTCAACGCGATGGGCAAGATTGCGGCAGTACTGACCGTGGTCGGGCCGACCTCGCTGTTTCACGCCGATGAAAACGGTCCGGCTGCGCAGCGCTTGTTGGCGGCCACCCGAGCGGTGAGTTGGCGCATGGGGTTCGATCCCGCCACGTCGCCCCTCTGAACGCAGCGGTTGTGCCGGCTACGCGTGCAATATCAACCCCATCTTCTTCGCCATGGCCACGGCTTGAGTACGACGTTCAACACCCAACTTGCTATGAATTCGCCGGGCATGGGTTTTAACCGTATGCAATGAAATGAACAGTTGCTCGGCGATTTGCTGATTGGAGTTGCCTTGAGCAATCAGGCCAAGCACTTCAAGCTCTCGTCCACTCAACAGGCTGGCGTCGGTGGTCATGTCCGCCGTTGGTGCCACCCCCTGTAATCGGCTGAGCAAACCAGGCTGGCGCAAAGCCAATTCGCGTAATGCCTGCTGCCCGTTGCAGCGGCTCACCAGCGCCAGTCCCGCATCGAGTGCAGCCTTGGCCGACGCAGTGTCGCCCGTCCGGTCCGCCACTTCGCATAGCGCCAGTTGCAGCTCTGTTTCCAGCGCCAACATGGCGTGCTGTTGTGCGTGATCGAGCAATTCCCTGAGCCGACCCAGTGGGTCTGGCGCCTGGTCCAGATGGGGTTGTGCCAACACCAATTGGTATTCCACCCGGGCAATCAGCTGAAGCGTGGCCGGTGGCGCCTGGCGCGCACGAGGCCCGCGATAGTGACGCAAAACACGGGTCAGCGCCTCACAGGCCAACTCCGGTCGCCCTTGTTGCAGCCAGAAATGGCTGCTGATCTGCAGCAGCACACTACGATAAACGGTATCGGGAATCTGCCGCTGCTGCATCACGCGCTCGGCTTCGCGCAGGCGATCAAACGCGTGGGCGTAATCGCGCTGATTCGCGGCTATCTGCGCTTGCCCAAGAAAGCCATACAGCGCGTGCTTGTCCTGGCTTTGCAGGCAATCCTCGAGGCCGGACTGGAAGAAACCGGCGGCCAACTCATCTTGTCCCTGACAGAGGGCCAGCCGTCCTCGCCGCAGGGCAATTCGCCCCAACAACGGCGTCGGTCGATCAGCCTGTCGGGACAACAGTGCAAAAACATCAGCCAACAAGCTCTCGGCGCGCCGGGACGCTCCGCGCAGCTCCAGCAACTGTGCGTGATCGAGTTCAAGCAGCCCTTCGAACAACAGCGAACCCTGGGCGCGCGCCAGACACAACGCCTCGCGATTGAACGCCTGTGCCGCATCGAGTTCGGCGTTGAGCAACGCCTGCTGGGTCAGGCCCGACAGGCACAACAATCGCGCCGGCCAGGCATCGACGCTCAACTCGCCCAGCGCATCGAGAAAGTGCGCGCGGGCCGCCTCCATGCGGCCTTGCAAATGCAGCAACCAGCCCTGTTGCGCCTGCCAGCGCGCCAGCAGTTGCCGCTGCAGCGCCTCCGTAGGCTGCGGGGTAAATCGTGCCAGTTGCTCGATGCACTCGGCGGCATGATCGAAGCGCCCGGCAAACAACAACGCAGCGGTAACCAGCCCCACCAATTGCGGCGTGACCAGGGTCAGCTCAGCATGCTGACGCTCGTGGAGTTTCAACAACAGACAGACATTTTCGCGCCGGAACAAATGCTCGAAACTGAAGTGCTGCAACAGGCTGACAGCGACTTCGTACTCTTGAGCCAGCAGCGCCTGCTCGAATGCGCCTTGCCAGTCTTCTTCGGCGCTGAACCATTGGCATGCGCGGCGGTGCCAGGATCGCCCCGCCGGAGTCGGCTCTTCACGCATCGCCCGGGCCAGTGGCTCGAAGATCCGCAACCACTCGACGGAGTCTTCCCAGGGCTCGATGAAGCAGCCCATTTCCTGCAACGCGTGCAGCCACTGCGCGCCCTCCCCCATACCGAAAAGATGCTCGCACAAGCTGGCGTTGAAGCGTGGCAGATGAACCAATACCAGCCAGACCTCAATCAACTCCGATGGCAAGGTGTTGAACAACTCGTGTTGCAGATAATCGAGCAATGTTGCCGAACGCCCCTGCTCACCCGCCCACGGGCAACCATTGAGTAACGCGATCCGCACGCCAGCGCACCAGCCTCCGCTGCGCTCAACCACCCTTTTGGCGGTTTGTGCTGCCAGGGTCGGCTCGACATGACTGAGCAACTGCCCGACCTCGGCCTCGGTAAACGCCAGCGCCCGACCTTCGCACTCGTACAACTCATCATCCAGCAGCAGCCGCGGCCAGTTGCAGGCTGGTCGTCGACGGGAGCTCAGCCACCAGGTAACCGTCGGGCTGGCGACGGCCAACAGGCGATCGAGCATCCGGTCGAGTTCCGGGTTGGGTGCGCGACAGAAATCGTCGAGAAACAGCCAGGTCGGCGCCTGTAATCGGGCCAAATGCGCCAGCAGCCCCGGCTCGTCCGCCGAGGGCAGATCCAGCGCTTGCGTCAGGCGCAACAGAAAATCCGCCGCACTCAACGGCTGCCCCGCCAGCGGCAGCCAACAGACCCGACAGTGCTCCGGCGCTCGCAACAGGCATTCGGTGAGCAACGCGCTCTTGCCACTACCGGCCGGTGCACAAAGCAACTTCACCCGCGCAGTCGAGACCAGCATAGGCTCAATCAGCCGCTCGCGGGACAGATGATGGGACGACAGTCGGGGCAGGAAGCCAGGGCGGTCCAGACAGTGCGTCATTGCAGTCATTGTGGTGCGCCTTTTTTTATAATTCTGGCGCCACCCTAGCCCCCTCCCGAGCGCTTGTTGAAGAAGTATTCAACACACTGATCGCCCTCTATAAAAAAGGTGACCATGAAGTCACCCTTTTATGTAGGAGGCTGTAGGAAACCTACCTTACCCCCGTGCTACGCAAGGCCGCTGGTGTGTAGTCCCCCGCCTTTGCATCGATGTTGAATTCGAAACTGCGCTTCTCTTCGTTCTTCATTCCCAGGGCGATATAGCGACCGGCAATCAGGTCATACAGCGCTTCGACGGTGTAGGCCGGCACCTGGTGATCGTAGTAGAACTGGGCATGACCTTCGGCAACGCGCCAGAGCTGGCCACGCCCGTCGTAGTGGTCGGCCAGCGCCACTTGCCAGCTGTCTTCATCGATGTACATGTGGCGCTTGGCGTACACGTGCCGCTCACTCGGCTTGACCGTGGCGACGATTTCCCAGACCCGGTGCAACTCATAGCGAGTCAGGTCCTGATTGATGTGCCCGGCCTTGATCACGTCGGTGTACTTGAGGTCTGGCGAGTCGAGCTTGTAGCTGTTGTAGGGGATGTACATCTCCTTCTTGCCGACCAGTTTCCAGTCGTAGCGATCCGGCGCGCCGGAAAACATGTCGAAGTTGTCGGTGGTGCGCAGTCCGTCGGATGAGGTGCCGACACCGTCATAGGCTACCTGTGGCGCACGCCGCACCCGCCGCTGGCCTGCGTTGTAGATCCAGGCCTTGCGCGGTTCCTTGACCTGGTCGAGGGTTTCGTGAACCAGCAACACGTTGCCCGCCAGCCGCGCCGGTGCGGTCACTTCCTGCTTGAAGTAGTTGAGGACGTTATCGTCGCTGCCCGGTTTCAGATCGCTGAGCAACGACGGCACGGCGACCTCGTCCTTGAAGCGGATCACCGTGAAATCGCCATTGGACTGCGGTGTTGCCTGGGTGATGGTGCGCCGCAGATTGCCGCCGTGGTAACGGGTCACGTGGTTCCAGATCACTTCCACGCCGTTCTTCGGAATCGGGAATGCGTAGTAGCGATTGCCGGTGAAATTGGCCAGACCGTTACCGTCGTTGATCGGTGTTACGTTCAGCGCACTGCGCTTGGCCGACTCATAAATCTCCGTCGGCAATGCCACGGTACGGTGGCTTGGGTAGACCGGAATCCGGTAGGTCTCGGGGTAGCGCTTGAACATCGCTATCTGGCCGTCGGAGAGCTTGTCCTTGTACTTGTCGACGGTCGCCGCGGTGATCACGAACAACGGTTTTTCGCCGGCGAAAGGGTCAGCCAGGAAACCCTTGCTGTCCACCGCGCCCGCGTTTTTCGGGATGCCGCCGGTCCAGGCCGGAATCGAGCCATCGGCATTGCCGGCCTTCTCCGCACCGAGCGGCGTAAGGCTGGTGCCGAGCTTGTTGGCTTCTTCCGGCGCCACTGCGGCCATCACGTTGGCGGCCAGCAACCCGAGGGTCAGCGCGCCCAGTTGCAACATTGTCTTGCGCATCGAAATCATCCTTATCAGCCAGATCAGAAGTTCACGCCAAAGCTCAACGCCACGAAGTCCCGGTCGGTCAGGGTGTTGAAGTCCCCGCCGAAAAAGTCGGTGTAACTGAGGCTCGCGGTATAGGTGTTGCGATAGTCCGCATCGACACCGAGGCTGATGGCCTTGGCGCCTTCGTTGAACAGACCGTTGGGGCCAAAGCCTGAGACGTCGTGGGACCACGAGAGGTTGGGCCTGAAATTGATCCCGGCGATGAGGTTGTTGTAGTCGAGGATGGCCCGGGCGCGATAACCCCATGAAGTCGAGGTCACGAAGCCGTCGGTATCACCGCCGAATCCATACTGGCCATACACCGAGTCGCGGCCGTAGCGCAGTTTGGTACGTGCTTCCAGACCACCGACCCGAACCACCGCCGCCTCGCCCACCAGCGTCAGGCGATCCGCACCCGCGACCTGATCGAAGAAGTGCGTCAGGGTGCTCTGGATCTGCGTCACCTCCTTGCGGCGATAGCCTTTGTTGTCGGCCCCCGGTGACGTGGCAATGGGCGATGCTGCTCCACCCGCGATAGGGTTGAGCAACGCCAGGGTCAGGTCATTGGTGTTGACCTGCACCGGGGCGTTGGGGCGGTAGCTGATTTCCCCGCTCCATGCGGTGCCGGTGGGTAACGTGGTGGCGAAGCTGGCGCCGTAGAGGCGGATGTCCTCCGGGTATTCGAGGTAATACTGGCCGCGACCGAGCATCACACTTTGGGCCAGGCCTGAACCGGTGCCAGGCGCGATGCGGTTGGCGGTAGCGACGATCCCCGGAATGCTCGCCAGCGTACTGAGGCCGGCGGTGGTGGTCCCGACGCTCGGGCCGCGGCTGTGGTAGTTCAAGAAATACAGGCCGTATTCGGTGTCATCCCCCAGCCAGCGCAACGCCGTACCCCACTGCCCGGAATCCCGGGCATCGCGGTCGCCGCCACGGGGAACGATCACGCCCTCCTTGCTGACCTCGAAGCCCTGGCCAAAGGCAGCCGCAATCGGCTGCAACGGTGCAATGGCCGGGCTGGCGACGGTGTAGCCCTTGTTGCAGCCGTCCGCCACCACATCGACACCAAAGAAGGTGCCACAGTTGTCGACGACCGTCTGGTCCCATTCCAGTTGGTAGAAGCCTTCGACAGTCAACTTCTCCGTCAGGCCCTGGGAGGCGAACAGCATGTTGACCGGGATCAGGCCCTCCTTGATCTCGGCACCAGGACGACGGAACGCAGACACGTCGACCGGGTTGATGCTGTTGATGGAGTTGCCGATGAAAGTGCTCTCTCCCCAACTGACCACCTGCTTGCCGGCGCGCACCGTGCCCGGCAAATCGGCGAGGGAGTAGTTGTGGTAGACGAAAGCGTCGAGGATTTGTCCGCCAGAAGACTTGGCGCCTTCTTTGCGATTGTGATCGCTGATGTCCTTGAACGGGCGGCTCTCATCCTTCAGTTCGAAGTCGTACCAGTACTTGCCACGCACAAACGCACCGGTGTCGCCGTACTTCAACTCGAGGTCGTGAATACCTTTGAAGATCTTCGAGTAGGTTTCGCCCTTCTTGAAGTTCAATCGCCCGTCGTCGCCGGTCGAAGACTGGCCGGAACCGCCGTTGACAATGCCCACCAGGGATTTATCTGCGTCACGCATGCCCCAGCTCGCGCCGACCGACAACGAGGAGTCGAACGTCCCCTCGATTTCCCCGATGTTGAATGAAAGGGCCTGCGCCTGGGCGCAACAGCCTAATGCGACCGCAGCCGCCAGCGCCTGCGGTGTGAAGATGGCGCGCATTGTTGTTTTTGTCATGCGTCTTCCCCGGTGAGTGACAGAAGGCCTCACCCTACTGCCGGGCACCGGGGTCGATAAGCGCACCAAGGAGGTATTCGTGGTGTACCTCTAAAGGATGACTGGCACCGGGGCATCATCCAGGCGAAGAGCGCCCGATTCCTGACTGTTGCCCGGACTGCAACAGTGCATGTCCGGAATTGGTATTTTTCCTACAACACCAAGGGCTTATTCTTATCTGGCTGCTACAGTAAACCGTCGTAAGGCACGATGTGCCGGCTCGCGCCGTGATGAAAGATTTCAGATGAATCGAAGATTCGGTTTATCGCCCCATGTTCACTGACGTTGATTTGTAGCTCCTGATCCAACGTCTTACCTTGGCCGCTGCGTTTGCAGCGGCCTTTTTTATGGGCAATGATTTTTGATGAGTAACGGTTGCCAGTCGGTAACCCTGACCATCCAGACAAAATTTCGCACGCCTACATTTCTTTCAGAAAACGGCTACAAGCACAGGTAACCACCAACAGCACTCACGCCATTAAGTTGAACAGCAAGTCGGCGAACGACTTCAAACTTACTTATTGCGAGTGCAACCATGAAACCCATCAACTACAACCAGTATCGCTCGACCAGAAGCGTCAACAGTCGAGTACGCTTTCTGATCCTTCACTACACGGCTGCTAACTTTTCAAGTTCTGTCAGCGCCCTGACCGGCCCGAATGTCAGCGCGCACTATCTGATTCCGGATATCACCGACCCCAGTTACCTGAGAGCCGGTTATACCGGGCAGGAAGTATTCAGTCTGGTGGATGAAACTTATCGCGCGTGGCACGCGGGCGTCAGCCAGTGGGGTAACCGCAGCAATCTGAATGACACGTCCATCGGCATTGAAGTCGTCAACCTGGCGACTGACAACAACGGTGAATTCACCTTCCCGCCGTACCACCCCGAGCAGATTGCTGCAATTGAACAACTGGCGCTGAACATCCTCAAGCGCTACCCGGATATCACGCCGACGCAGGTTTTGGGCCACTCCGATGTTTCGATCGGCCGCAAAAGTGACCCGGGGCCTATGTTTCCCTGGCAGGCGCTGTACTTGAAAGGCATCGGCGCCTGGTTCGATGAAAGCACTCGGGACAAGTATTTGTGCCAATACAGGACATCGGGCATCCCGGCCCGAAGCGAATTGCTGGGTTTGTTCAAAACCTATGGATACGATATTTCGGGGGCATCAATGGAGGGTGGTTTTAAACAGTTGGTGCGGGCATTCCAGATGCATTTTCGTCCGGACAATCACGATGGGCTGATAGACGCGCAGACAGCCGCAAACCTGGCCGCGCTGGTACACAAGTACTTCCCTGAACCACCTGCGAAAACCGGACTGTGATCCGACATTGAAAAACCGGCAAGGTCACTGTACGTGACCTTGCCGGCACTGGAGAAGCGAATAGCTCTACCCATTTCACCATTTTAATTGGGTTTCTTACAGAGCTCTGGCAAACCGCTCGTGTAAAACGCCTCCTGTAAGCACGTAAGAAATTTCCATCTTTTAAAGAGAATTAATTCTTACCCTCGAAATTCCCACAAATTCCTTACGCAATTACTCACAGCCTTCTCAGACCATTCATCCGCGAGTCTGCTGTAAATTAAAACGTATCAAGAATTCGCCGGTGACACGGACATCACTACCAGCCACTCTCGCGCATTTAATGCTCAGCGATTCATCAAGCACATTCAAAAAGGACATGAATATGCAGAAGCCTCCACCATTGGTATTAACTGAAGCTATCCATACAACTGCAATAGCGCCTCCCCACATACCCATAATTCGCGGAACATTCCCAACCCTCCCTCACAGTGGAATGTTTGGCATTCCCCATAACGTAGTAGCCAATTCACGGGAACATACTACTCACAGCATGAGAACTGATCAGGAGTTTCAAACACGTACAGAACAAATAGCACAATCCATAGAGCAAGATCTGGCCGCAACGCGGTTAGAAGGCCCCACTCACCCCCTTTCCTCCTGCGCAGGTAATAACTCGAGAGTTAGGAGTGCGCCACACGCTAATTGCCAGAAAGACCGCTGAAGCACATCAAAAAATTCTGCTTTCCCACCAGTTCTTTGGGGATAACCCGCTCAATAAAGACTTTCATGATTACTATCGAAAAGCGCGGAGCATCGATAGTAAGGTTAGTCCAAAAGGAATTGCCATGCAGAATTGGGCCGCGTCGTACAGAGCTGCCCACGAAGCGAATTTGCTAACGCTATCAATCCAGATGCTCAACCAGCAACAAGCTGAAGTCTATAAGTGGTTGGCCACCGTACAGGCCATTGATCAGGAGCACGCAGCCGCAGCCGCAGCGGCAGCGGCAGAAGCCCAACGAATCGCTGCTGAACAGGCACGAATCAGGGCGGAATCTGAAGCACAAGCCCTTGCGCAAGAGCAGGCCCGGTTAGCCACATTGGCAGAAGCCGAACGAGTCGCCGCCGAGCAAGCCCGGATTGCCGCTGAGGCCGCCGCACGGTACATCGCCGCGGAGCAGGCTCGCCAGGAAGCGGAGGCCGAAGTACAGCGTCAAGTCGAGGAGCTGCGCCTGGAAAATCAACGGTTAGCCGAGGAAGAAGCCCGTCGCAATGCAATGGACTCGCTGAACACCGCACAAAGCCTTCGCCTGTTTCCCATATCGGGTGCGGCGGCGGCAAGCGGTCCGGTGTTCACAGTTGCAGCGGGAACGTTAGCGCTCGATGCGGCAACCACCCTCGCGATCAGGACTGCTGTGCGCTCAGCCGCCGCCACTGCAATCACGGCTTTGGCAGCGGTCGTCGGAACAGCTTCAGGCGTTGTGATAGTTGTTGGCGTTGCAGCACTGGTTTACTACGCGCTACGGGATAACAAAGAACCGTACGCCTTGAGCGTGCCGCTCTCGGATCTCACGGCCTATGATGTCGACGAGTTGCATGCCATCGCCCACACCAATGGTGAAGTCGAACTGTCGGTCGCCATGGGCTCCAAAACCACGGAAAACACCACGGAGTTCGCTGTTGCCGTTGCAAATGGCACAACGGTGCTTGGCAAAGTGCCGGTGCGGCTCGCCACCTATGATCCAGTTCTAAACCTTTACAGGAGCGAGACCCCGGACGCCCGGTCCCCCGGAATGACATGGACGCCAATTATCAGCCCGGGCAATGCGTCAACGGCTCTTCCTGTGGAACAACCGGTCGCTGCCCCCTACACCGGCGCAACCGCAACCGCCCTCGAAGGAAGGATAGATACAAACCCGGAACTGGATCTATACAGTTTTGGCGGATCTATTTACATATTCCCGACTGACTCGGGTATTCCGCCGCAGTTTGTGATGTTCAGGGATCGGCGGAGCGAACCCGGTGCATCTAGCGGTGCTGGAAAGTTAGTATCTGAAAATTGGATGAGGACTGCCTCAATGCCCGAAGGTGCACCGATCCCCGCGCAGATTGCGGATAAACTCCGAGGACGGAGGTTTTCGTCATTTAAAAATTTCCGGAGTGAATTTTGGAAGGCTGTGAGTAACGATGAGCTACTGAGCGGCCAGTTTACAAAACTAAGGCAAATGGACATGAAGCAGGGACTCGCTCCAGCTACTTCCCCTCAAGATCAAGTGGGTAGGAGAATCAAGTATGAAATCCACCATATCATCCCAATCGGGGAAGGTGGCGAAGTCTACGACATGGACAATCTCCAAATCATGACACCTAAATCGCATATCCAAATTCACGCAAAGACAAAAGGAGTAAAAAATGACTCTTAAAAACAAATTAGAAGAATACACAGAAGCCGAATACATGGCTTTAATCGAGCGCTTGTTCGAAGGCAATTACGCCTCTGAAGAAGAACACGATGCAATTGTTGAAAACATTGTTGCCACTTCAGAGCATCCCGATGGCACAGGCATTTTGTATGACCCTAGAGAGGGTGTTGAGGATAGCCCGACAGGTGTGATAAATGCAATAAAACAGTGGCGGTCAGATAACGGGAAAACTGGCTTTAAAGTCTAGAACAGGTAAATAAAAGAGGAGCAAGCACCTAAGCTTTCTCCTCTTTCAAACTTTCTTTACAAAGAATACCTCTGCAAATTCCCCATCATTTCCTTCAGCGCTTCGATGTTGTCCTTCGGATGCGCCGCGCCTTCGAAATCGCAAATCTGCTGCCAGTGCGCCGCCACGTCTTCCGGGGAGAAACCTGCCCGTGGATCGAACCCGACACCGAGGCTGCGCTCCCAGCGGACCTTGCCCATCCAGCCGCCGCCGACTTCGAACAGGCCGGAAGTTTCCTGGCAGCTCTCGCTGGCCAGGTACACCACCAGCGGGCTGACCAGCTCCGGTTTGAGCTGTTCGAAGACTTGCGGCGGGATCAGGCCTTCGGTCATGCGCGTACCGCCGGTGGGGGCGATGGCGTTGACCAGGATGTTGTTCTTGCGGCCTTCGATGGCCAGGGTGCGGGTCAGCCCATAGAGACCGAGCTTGGCCATGCCGTAGTTGGACTGGCCGAAGTTGCCATAGATGCCCGAGGTCGACGCAGTGAAAATCACCCGGCCGTAATTCTGTTCACGCATGTGCGGCCAGGCGGCGCGGGTGACTTTGTAGGCGCCTTCGACGTGAACGCGGTAAACCAGGTCCCAGTCCGCGTCTTCCATTTTGTGGAAGGTCTTGTCGCGCAGGATCCCTGCGTTGTTGACCACCACGTCGACGCGACCGAACACGTCGAGGGCGTTTTGCACCAGTTTGTCGCCGTCGGTGACCGAGTCGTGGTTGGACTCGGCGATGCCGCCGGCCTCGCGAATCTCCGCGACCACGCGGTCGGCGGCCGAAGCGTTGGCGCCTTCACCCTGGGCCGAGCCGCCAAGATCGTTGACCAGCACCCTGGCGCCCTGTTTGGCGAACAGCAGTGCATGCGCCCGTCCCAGGCCGCCACCGGCACCGGTGATGATCACGACTTTATCTTCGAAGCGCACAGACTCATTCATGGGGGGACTCCAGCAGGCCAAGTGACAATGAGTCCGAGTTTCAGGCACGGCGCTGCCGGTCACAATGAACACGGGGGAGGCTGAATGGTGCGCAATAAGGCTGGGGGATGATTGATGGAGAAATAGACAGGCCCCCTCGCCACAACAGTTCAATCCAAGGCTCAGGAACACGCCACCTTGCGCGGCGGCAAGAGCAGTTGATCGCGAAACGCCAGGTAGTGCTTGAGCACCTCGCAGGGTGCCTCGATCTGTGGGTAATGGCCAATGTCAGGCAACACCACCGTGTCCGCGTCCGGGATCAGCTCCCGATAACGCTCGACCATGTGTACACCGGAGACCGGATCGACCCCGCCATCGATCACCCGCAGCGGCACTTCACCGCGTTGCATCGCGCTCACCCAGCGGTTGCGCCACACGCGTCGCTCCGGGATGTAGGCGATCAGTTTATGCATGATCCGTGGTCCGCGATGGCTTTCGACCAGGCTCCAGAAGTCATCCATCTGGCTTTCGCTGGGACGGGTCTGCGGACCGAAAATCCGTCGAAAGCTTCTCACCAGACCATCACGGCTGAAGGCGCGGCCAATCATCCAGCCCAAAGGGCTGAGCAAGAGTTTTTGCATCAGTACCGGGCGATGGGTTTCTGGAAACAACCCGCCATTGAGAAACACGCAACTGGCCAGTTCCACCTTCGATTCGTAATGCCTGGCCAGCAGTTCCTGGGCCACGCTGTCGCCATAATCGTGGGCGAACAGGTGCACCGGCTGCTCGACATTCAAGTGCTCAAGCAGTGCCTGCTGCAGATCCGCTTGCTCCAGCAGGCTGTATTGGTGATTCGCCGGTTTGGCCGAATCGCCGAAACCCAGCATGTCACAGGCAATCACGCGAAAACGCTGGGTCAATGGCTGCCACAGGTAATGCCAGTCCCAACTGGCGGACGGAAAGCCGTGAATGAGCAACAGCGGCTCACCCTGCCCCGCTGTCCAGTAACGGATGCTCTGGCCATGGAATACGAACTCCTGGCTGCGTTTGCGCCAGACACACAGGGGGATCTCGGCGAGTTCCATCAGAGTTTATAACCCGGGTCCAGTTTATCGAGTTTACGTAGCAGCGCCGGCCAGGCCAGCGCTCCGCCCATTCCTTGAGTACTTCTGGTGACACCCGCGATCATGGCTTTGGCGCCGGCCAGAATCTGCGGTTCGATGGCGATCAGTTCCGCGCCACCGTTTTGCGCCATGACCTGAATGTCGCAGGCACGCTGGAAGGTAAACATCATCAGGAACGTATCGGCGATGGTGCTGCCGCAGGTCAGCAGACCGTGGTTATGCAGCATCAGGAAGTTGTTTTCACCGAGGTCGGCCTGCAGCCGCACTTTCTCGTCATGGTTGAGCGCCACGCCTTCGTAGGCGTGGTAGGCCAGGCTGGAAAGCACGAACAACGACTGTTGGCTGATCGGCAAGACCCCCTGCTTCTGTGCCGACACGGCAACCCCCGAAGCCGTGTGGGTGTGGAGCACGCAGACGACATCGTGACGGACTTCATGCACGGCGCTGTGGATGGTGTACCCCGCCGGATTGATCTCGTAAGGGCTGTCCATCAGCTTGTTGCCGGCCTGATCCACCTTGACCAGGCTCGACGCGGTAATTTCATGAAACATCAACCCGAACGGGTTGATCAGGAAGTCTTCGGTGCCCGGCACTTTGGCGGAGATGTGGGTAAAAACCAGATCGTCCCAGCCATGCTGGGCCACCAGACGATAACAGGCAGCGAGATCGACGCGGGTTTGCCACTCGGCAGCACTGACCTGGTCTTTGACGCTATGGGGCGATTGGACGGGAGCGACAGTCACGGCTAGGAACCTCGGTTTTTATTATGGAGTGTTTCCAATGAATACCGAGTCTAGTCACCCCTTGAGGTTCGTGTAGTTGCATTGGCAGCCAGCTTTATGGCCCAGCGAGTCAGTCAACCGGCAACTCTGGATCCATGTCAAATGACCGGCGCCAGTAAGGGGCTGGCAGGCAGCGTTTACTGCACTGTCAGAACCCTGACTGGCATGGGTGTCGTGGCAACGGTCAGGCGCGAAGTGCGCCGACCAGTTCCGCCAGCCAGGGCTCGGCATCCGTTTCGGGGGTCACACTTTCGCTGGCATCCAGGCGCAGCATTGGCAGTACTTCGCGAATGCCCAATTCACCGAACAATTCGCGCATCAGTTCACCGCCCCCACAAAACGTATCGCCATAGCTCGCATCGCCCAGGCCGATCACCGCACCCGGCAAGCCACGCCAGGCAGCGGGCAACTGGTCACGAATCGCGAAATACAGCGGTTGCAGGTTGTCCGGCAGCTCGCCCATGCCAGTGGTCGATGTCACAGCCAGAAAGGCTTCGGGGCCAAACGCCTGGATATCGGCGAGGGTCGCACGCGGGTTATGCCAGGTTTCGAAACCGGCGGCTTTCAACTGGCTGGCGGCGTGGCGGGCAACTTCTTCGGCCGTGCCGTACACCGAGCCGGAAATGATGGCGACTTTCATAAATCTGATCCTGAATCCGGGTAAAAGACCCGGATATTAACAGCACGGTCGGGATTGTTCTTTTAGAATGCGATCGACAATCAATCAGGAAAGGATACTCCGATGATTGACGCTCAACTGCTGCAAATGGTGATCAACGCTTCAAACGACGGTATCGTGATTGCCGAAAAGGAAGGCGAGCAAGACAACATCCTCATTTACGTCAACCCCGCGTTCGAACGCCTGACGGGGTACTCCAGCGAAGAAATTCTCTATCAGGATTGCCGCTTCCTGCAGTCGGGGGACCGTGACCAGGAAGCCCTGCCATTGATTCGCGACGCCTTGAACCGTGAAGGATCCTGTCGGGAAATACTGCGCAACTACCGCAAGGACGGCACATCGTTCTGGAATGAGTTGTCCCTTTCAACGGTGAAAAATCCAGCGGACGGGCAAACCTACTTTGTCGGTGTACAGAAAGACATCACCGTGCAGGTCAAGGCGCAGCAACGCGTGGCTCACCTGGAGGGGCCGTTGGCTGAACTCCAGGCCGAGCTTGCTGCGCTCAAGGCGACGAACGGCAAAAACCAAATCCGGAATTAATGGTCAGTAAATATAATCACCACTGACTTTGTAATTATATCTTGCGAGTTGGCCATGCAACGCGACGCACTCCTGACCCAGGATGAGCTGGATTTCATCCAGACCATGCAGCACAACCCGCAACTCAATGTGCGGGATGCGACGTCGAGCCTGCTGGTCAACGGTGGATCGCAAATCCGTGACCTGCTCACCCGCCTGGCGGCCCATGAGCAGGTCACCATTCACGCCAGCTTCGAAAACCAGCAAATGACCTTCCCCCTGCATCTGGTGGAAGACGAGTTCCATGCGCTGCATTTGCGTCTCGGCGTGCCGAGCATCTATGAAGGCGGGCCGATGGTCCGGCCTTGGCGCCTGGTACTGGACGAACCGGTAGCGCTGGAAAACGCCAAGGGTCAACCTGGCGCCCTGTGGGTACACGAAGTGTCGTGCAAAGGGGTTTTGCTGGAGGTTCGCAACAAGACCAAGCCGCCGAAGCATTTCGCCTTGTGGTTCAGCCCGTCAGGCTATGAGCGGATTGCCTTGCGCGGCACTTTCGAGAAAGAAAACGAACAGGGCTTCTACGCCTATCAGCTGAGCCAGAGCGATACGGACGAAACCGAGCGTCTGCGCCAGTTCATCCTGCAACAGCATCGCTTGACTCATCCAGCGCTGCACCT
The DNA here is from genome assembly GCF_056711565.1 of Pseudomonas sp. WT-JTC. Classification (NCBI taxonomy): domain Bacteria; kingdom Pseudomonadati; phylum Pseudomonadota; class Gammaproteobacteria; order Pseudomonadales; family Pseudomonadaceae; genus Pseudomonas; species Pseudomonas sp. WT-JTC. The sequence goes on along the minus strand of NZ_CM160042.1, from coordinate 938,309 downwards.
CTGAACTTCAAGTATCCAGAGTACCCGCCAGGAACTGCTTCAGACGCTGGCTCATGACCTCCCCTTCATTGCCCAGGCAACCGATCGATGAGCTGGCGAGGCTCTCCCGTGCCAGGTCAGAAGCATCACCGGCCAACAACAATCGACACTCCAGGCTCATGGCCAGGCGATTCAAACGCCGGGGCAGCTCGGGAGCCGGCGCATGATTGGAAAACAGCACCAGCGCCTGGGGCTTGGTCCGTTCACAGACCAGGGTCAACTCATCGAACGGCTGACCAATGGGCAGCACTCGAACCCCCATTTGCGGGCTGCTCAGGAACAAGGCGGCAATCAGTAATTCGAGTTCCCGGCAATGGCCAACCAAGGCACAGATGATCACTCGCCGTGGCCGGGTATCGCGAATCAACAGCAGGCGTTGCAACACCCGCGACCGCAGGAAACCATCGAAAAAGATCCATTCGCTGGCCCCGCCGAATTGATCCTGGCGTTGCAGCAATTGCCTCCATACCGGGAGAAGAATGTCTTGAAATACCACCGGCAGGGAGTAGCTGGAAAAAACCTGTCCGTACACCTGCTCCAGCTGAACGTCGTCAAACGCGCTGACGGCAACCCGGATCTGCTGTTGCCATTGAGCGTAGTCGGCCAGCACGAGGTCGTTGGGAATGATGTGGGACAGCGTTTGCAGGGGGGACCGCCCTGGCCAGTAACGTGCCGATTTTGCTGACCGCCACCCCGCGGTCGATCCAGCCGAGAATGCTGCGAACACGCTCGATATCGGTCATTGAATAGAGGCGATGCCCACTTTCAGTGCGTGTCGGCACGATCAGACCGTAGCGCCGCTCCCATGCGCGAAGGGTGACCGGGTTGATACCGGTCAGGCGCGCCACCTCGCGAATCGGAAAGAGCTGCGCCTGATCAAGGAAGACAGCCTGCGGTACACCTGAGGTTACGCCAGTAAGGACAGGCATCTGGAGTTGTACATTCATGTGCAGATGAATTCCCATTCTAACTCCGCTGTACTGTAATGATTCAAGTTCATAATCGAAGAAAAACGCTAAAAGACGAAACCGGCAGAATCAGGAATAATCCTTGCTTGTTCCGAGTCGCAGCCCACCACCCCGGCGCTGCGCCTGGCGAAGTTCCTATCCGGAGCGACGCGAATGTCTTATGGAGATACACAATGTCTACCCCACCCGTCACGCTGATGGTCGCGCGTCGCGTTGCCAACGGTCGCTATCAAGACCTGATCACCTGGTTGCGCGAAGGCGAACAACTGGCCACCGACTTTCCTGGCTACCTCGGCTCCGGCGTACTCGCACCTCCGCCCGGCGATGACGAATTCCAGATTATCTTTCGCTTCGCCGACGAGCAGACCCTGCATGCCTGGGAGCATTCCGCCTCGCGCAGCGCCTGGCTCGGACGCGGCAGCGAGCTGTTCGCCCACCCGACGGAACATCGGGTCAGCGGCATTGAGGGTTGGTTCGGTGCCACCGGCCAACGCCCGCCGCGCTGGAAACAGGCCGTGGCGATCTGGCTGGCGTTCTTTCCGGTTTCACTGCTGTTCAACTTTGTGCTGGGGCCGCTGCTGAGCGAGATGGCGCTACTGCCCCGGGTGTTCATCAGCACCCTGTGCCTGACGCCGTTGATGGTGTATTTCTTCATCCCGCTTTCGACCCGTCTGCTGGCCAATTGGCTGAACAGCACACCCGTGCGCCGCTTGCCCGTCGAACCCTCCACACAAAACCACTGATGATCTCTTGTGGGAGCGGGCTTGCTCGCGAAGGCGGCGTATCAGTCAACATTTGTACTGTCTGACATCACGCTTTCGCGAGCAAGCCCGCTCCCACACAGGCCCGTTTTACACAATAGGTAGAGTGCTCCCGTCGCTGGTATAGTTTTGCTCTCACCGCGACGCGAGCCGTTCATGACTTCTTCCGCAGCCCCTATCCTCATTACCGGCGCCGGCCAGCGTGTCGGCCTGCACTGCGCCCGGCGACTGCTGGAAGATGGCCATCGCGTGATTTTCAGCTACCGCAGCGAGCGTCCCGGTGTGCAAGCCCTGCGCGATCTGGGGGCCACTGCGATGTTCGCGGACTTCGCCAGCGAGGCCGGGATCCTCGCCTTCATCGGCGAACTGAAAACCCACACCGACTGTTTGCGGGCGATTGTCCACAACGCCTCCGAATGGCTGGCCGAAACACCGGACACTGACGCCGCAGCATTCACCCGCATGTTCAGCGTGCACATGCTGGCGCCTTACCTGATCAACCTGCATTGCGCCGAACTGCTGCAACGCTCGAGCCCCGCCGACATCGTGCACATCAGCGATGACGTGACCCGCAGGGGCAGCAGCAAGCACATCGGCTATTGCGCCAGCAAAGCCGGGCTCGACAGCCTGACCCTGTCCTTCGCCGCCAGGTACGCGCCGGCCATCAAGGTCAACGGGATTGCGCCAGCCCTGCTACTGTTCAAGCCTGAGGACGACGCCGCCTACCGCGCCAAAGCGCTGGCCAAGTCCGCGCTGGGCATCGAGCCTGGCTGCGAAGTGATCTACCAGAGCCTGCGCTATCTGCTCGACAACCCTTATGTCACCGGCACCACCCTGACCGTCAATGGCGGAAGGCACATCAAATAAGTGTCCCGCGAGGATTTACCATGACGTTATCCCTGCCCCAGAACGCCCTGTCCCAGAGCTATCGCGAGATCCTCATCGGCGTCGGCGAAAACCCCGACCGCGAAGGGTTGCTCGATACGCCGATGCGCGCGGCCAAAGCCATGCAGTACCTTTGCCATGGTTACGAGCAAAGTGTCGAAGAGATCGTCAATGGCGCGCTGTTCGCCTCCGACAACGATGAAATGGTGATCGTCGACAACATCGAGCTGTACTCGCTTTGCGAACACCACATGCTGCCCTTCATCGGCAAGGCGCATGTGGCTTATATTCCAACCGGCAAGGTGCTGGGCCTGTCGAAGATTGCACGGCTGGTGGACATGTTCGCCCGGCGCCTGCAAATCCAGGAAAACCTCACCCGGCAAATCGCCGAAGCCGTGCAACAGGTGACCGGCGCAGCAGGCGTCGCAGTGGTCATCGAAGCGCAGCACATGTGCATGATGATGCGCGGCGTCGAGAAACAGAATTCGACCATGAACACCTCGGTGATGCTCGGCGCCTTCCGCGAGTCGAGCAACACCCGCCAGGAGTTCCTGCAATTGATTGGACGGAGCAAGTAGCAATGCCACAACTTCAGCCAGGCATGGCACGCATCCGGGTCAAAGACCTGTGCCTGCGTACCTTCATCGGCATCAATGAGGACGAAATCCTCAACAAGCAGGATGTGCTGATCAACCTCACCATTCTGTACGCAGCCCAGGAAGCGGTACGGGACAACGACATCGATCACGCGTTGAACTACCGCACGATCACCAAGGCGATCATCGCCCACGTGGAAGGCAACCGCTTTGCGCTGCTCGAACGCCTGACCCAGGAAATTCTCGACCTGGTGATGGCCAACGCATCGGTGCTCTACGCCGAGGTGGAAGTCGACAAGCCCCACGCGCTGCGATTCGCCGAGTCGGTATCGATTACGCTTGCAGCGAGCCGCTAGCTACAAGCTTCAAGCGCCAGGCTGTAAACTTCGACCTACCGCAATCCATCTTGCAGCTCCCAGCTGTCTCGCAGAGACCTCCCATGAACGATCAACAACGCCTGGAACTCGAAGCCGCCGCCTTTCGCCGGCTGGTGGCCCACCTGGACAGCCGCAAGGATGTGCAGAACATCGACCTGATGAACCTCTCGGGCTTCTGCCGCAACTGCCTGTCCAAGTGGTACAAGGCGGCGGCTGACGAGCGCCAGATCGAGGTCAGCCTCGACGAAGCCCGCGAAGTGGTTTACGGCATGCCGTACGCCGAATGGAAAGCCCAATATCAGCAAGAAGCCAGCGCCGAACAACAAGCGGCGTTCGCCAAAGGAAAACCCAATGAGTGATTTGAACACCCTGCGCGCCAGCCTCAACAGCGGCGAACACGCCTTCGCCGACACCCTGGCCTTCATCGCCGCCGGTTACGACTATCAGCCTCAGGCCTTCAACAATGGCGGCGTGGAAAACGCGGCCGGGCAAAACGAAGGCTCGTGCAAGACCCTGGGTCTGGCGCTGCTCGAAGGCTTGAGCGATGCGGAAGCCCTGCTGGCTTTCGGCGAGCATTACCGCTCGGTGTTGGCGACGCCGGAAGGCAGCGATCACGGCAATATCCGCGCGTTGATCGCCCATGGTCTGGCCGGTGTGAAGTTCTCTCAGCAACCGCTGACTCGCCGCTGATTTAATTCGCTGCCGATTAAACCTGTAGGAGCGAGCCCGCTCGCGATGGACTGAAGAACGCCACGGGGTGTCAGGCACCCAGCGTCATCGTTCACGACCATCGCGAGCAAGCTCGCTCCTACAGGTTTTGCGTTCATGGCGCGGAATGGATCACAAGCACAACCCGACTTTTAAGATTGACCCGGCAACTTTATTTCGTTTGCCGCGCACCACCGCTCACGGCTTAGATAAAAAGAAGTCCTCCTACTTCCGAGCCGGTCATTCATGCGCAGCGAAACCATCAGCCAGTCGATCAACATCGTTCACCCTGTCACCCTCAGCCACGGCAAAAACGCCGAGGTCTGGGACACTGACGGCAAACGCTACATCGACTTTGTCGGCGGCATCGGCGTGCTGAACCTTGGCCATTGCCATCCGCGCATCGTCGAGGCCATTCGCGAACAAGCCACCCGACTGACCCACTATGCGTTCAACGCCGCGCCCCATGTGCCCTACCTCGAGTTGATGGATCGCCTCAGCACGTTCATACCGGTGGATTACCCGGTCAGCGGCATGCTCACCAACAGCGGCGCGGAAGCGGCGGAGAACGCCCTGAAGATCGTCCGTGGCGCCACCGGCCGCACCGCGGTTATCGCCTTCGACGGCGCGTTTCACGGCCGCACGCTGGCAACGCTCAACCTCAATGGCAAAGTCGCGCCCTACAAACAGAAAGTCGGCGTGCTGCCGGGGCCGGTGTATCACCTGCCTTTCCCCAGCCAGGACAACGGCGTGACTTGCGCCGATGCGCTGAAGGCCATGGAGCGCCTGTTCAGCGTCGAGATCGATGTCGACGACGTGGCGTGTTTTATTGTCGAGCCGGTGCAGGGCGAAGCAGGTTTCCTGGCCATGGAGGCCGAGTTCGCCCAGACGTTGCGCAAATTCTGCGACGACAAGGGCATTGTGCTGATCGCCGATGAAATCCAGTCCGGTTTCGGTCGTACCGGCCAACGCTTTGCATTTTCGCGACTGGGTATCGAGCCTGACTTGATCCTGCTCGGCAAAAGCATCGCCGGCGGCGTGCCGCTGGGAGCGGTGGTCGGGCGCAGATCGCTGCTGGATAACCTGCCCAAGGGCGGCCTTGGAGGCACCTATTCCGGCAACCCCATCGCCTGTGCGGCGGCATTGGCGACCCTGGACGAAATGACCGATGCCAACCTGCACGCCTGGGGCACGCAACAGGAAGAGGCGATTGTCGGCCGCTATGAAGCCTGGCGCTCAAGTAGGCTGACGCCGTATCTGGGGCGTCTGACCGGCGTCGGCGCCATGCGCGGCATCGAGTTGATCAACGCCGATGGCTCGCCAGCACCGGCACAATTGACCCAACTGCTGGCCCTGGCGCGGGACTCCGGGTTGCTGCTGATGCCCAGCGGCAAGTCGCGGCACATCATTCGCTTGCTGGCGCCATTGACCACCGAGGCGACGGTGCTGGAGGAAGGGCTGGATATCCTTGAGGCGTGCCTGAAGAAACTGGCCTGAACCACAGCGCCCACTGTAGGAGCGAGCATGCTCGCGAAGAACCTGAGAGCTCCGCGGGGTGTCAGGCTCCCAGCGTTATCGTTGACGACCATCGCGAGCGAGCTCGCTCCTACAGGGACATGTGTATTTTCCGAAGGCAAAAAAAACCGGCCGAAGCCGGTTTTTTCGTTTCTACTGAATCAAGCGTTCTGCAGATTGTCCAGGTAACGCTCGGCATCCAGTGCCGCCATGCAACCGGCGCCAGCCGAGGTAATGGCCTGACGGTACACGTGGTCAGCCACGTCACCGGCGGCGAAGATGCCTTCGAGGTTGGTGGCAGTGGCGTTGCCGTCACGACCGCCCTGCACGACCAGGTAGCCGTCTTTCAGGGTCAGTTGGCCTTCGAACAGCGAAGTGTTCGGAGTGTGGCCGATGGCGATGAACACGCCGTCGACTTTCACTTCGTCGAAGCTGCCGTCGTTGTTCTTCAGGCGGGCACCGGTCACGCCCATGTTGTCGCCCAGCACTTCATCCAGGGTTGCGTTGAGCTTCAGCTCGATCTTGCCTTCGGCAACGCGGGCGTTCAGCTTGTCGATCAGGATCTTCTCGGCGCGGAAGGTTTCGCGACGGTGGATCAGAGTGACCTTGCTGGCGATGTTGGCCAGGTACAGGGCTTCTTCGACAGCGGTGTTGCCGCCGCCAACCACGGCAACCGGCTTGTTGCGATAGAAGAAACCGTCGCAGGTTGCGCAGGCGGAGACGCCTTTGCCCATGAACGCTTCTTCCGATGGCAGGCCCAGGTAACGAGCGCTGGCGCCGGTGGCGATGATCAGGGCGTCGCAAGTGTAAGTCGCGCTGTCGCCGGTCAGGGTGTACGGCTTGGCAGCGAAGTCCACGGCATTGATGTGATCGAAAACGATCTCGGTTTCAAAGCGCTCGGCGTGCTCGCGCATCCGCTCCATCAGCGCCGGGCCGGTCAGGCCGTGGACGTCGCCCGGCCAGTTGTCGACTTCGGTGGTGGTGGTCAGTTGACCGCCGGCCTGCATGCCGGTGATCAGCAGTGGCTTGAGGTTGGCACGGGCGGCATAGACCGCGGCGCTGTAACCGGCAGGGCCGGAACCGAGAATAATCACTCGCGAATGACGGACTTCAGACATGACCTGCTCCTGTTGACCGGCCCGGAACACCTGGCGCGGAACGCCGGATTGCCGGCTGGAATAAAAAAGAACGGTTGAAAGCACTTGGGGAAGGCTTGAACCCGACCGTCCTGTAAAAGATTGGGTGCAGCGTATCGAGGGGGCGAAGATTAAGGAAATACGGTTTAACAATCCAGCTCATAGGTGGTCTCTATGCAATCTGCCCGACGATATCGACGTCTTTGTTACAGTGAATGTCGATACCGCCACCGCGCTTTCGCATGTGCAGCAAAGCCGGTAAGGTCGGCGCGTTTTCCCTCTGCCCGGAGCACCTTATGCCCGCCCCTGTCCTGTCCGGCCCGCAATACCTGCGCGAAGGCCTCAAGCTGGTGCTCAGCCCCAGCCTGCGTTTGTTTGTGTTGTTGCCACTGGCGATCAACCTGGTGCTGTTCGTCGGATTGATCTATCTGGCCGGCCATCAATTCAGCCTGTGGGTCGACACGCTGATGCCGTCCCTGCCCGACTGGCTGAGTTTTCTCAGCTACATCCTCTGGCCGCTGTTCGTGGTGCTCGTCGTACTGATGGTGTTCTTCACTTTCACCATGCTCGCCAACGTCATTGCCGCGCCGTTCAACGGCTTCCTCGCGGAGAAAGTCGAAGTGGTGGTGCGCGGCACCGATGATTTTCCGACCTTCAGCTGGGGTGAACTGATTGCGATGATCCCGCGCACCCTGGCCCGGGAAATGCGCAAGCTCGGCTATTTTCTGCCCCGGGCGATCGGGTTGTTCATCCTCTCGTTCATCCCGGTGGTGAACATCATCGCCGCGCCGCTGTGGCTGTTGTTCGGGGTGTGGATGATGGCGATCCAGTACATCGACTACCCGGCGGACAACCACAAGCTGGGCTGGAACGAGATGCTCGCGTGGCTGCGACAGAAGCGCTGGCAGAGCATGAGCTTCGGCGGCAGCGTCTATCTGGTGCTGCTGATACCGGTGGTCAACATCCTGATGATGCCGGCCGCCGTGGCCGGGGCGACGCTGTTCTGGGTGCGTGAACGCGGCGCGGAAAACCTGGTGGCACAGCGCTGAGTCACAAATCCATCATCCCGACGTCACACTGACGACATGGCCCCAACCGACACTGGGGTCATGACGACAGCTCTGCATATCACCCTGATCACCGAAACCTTCCCTCCCGAAATCAACGGCGTGGCCAATACCCTTGGTCGCTTGTGCGACGGCTTGCGCGCGCGCGGGCATCAAGTGGAGTTGGTGCGACCGCGTCAGGGCTGCGACCAGCAGTTGGGCAGCGACGATGAGTTGCTGCTGTGCCGCGGCTGGCCGCTACCGGGCTATCCCGGTTTGCAATGGGGTCAGTCGTCGATGCACAAACTGCTGCGGCGCTGGACGCGCCACCGCCCGGACGTGCTCTACATTGCCACCGAGGGCCCGCTGGGCCTGTCGGCCTTGCGTGCGGCACGGCGACTGGGAATTTCCGTGGTCAGCGGGTTCCACACCAATTTCCAGCAGTACTCCAACCAGTACGGGCTTGGTTTGCTCACGCGCCTGCTGACTCACTACCTGCGCTGGTTCCACAACCGCTCGACCATGACCCTGGTGCCCAGCGTCAGTCAGCGCATGGAACTGGAGCGGCGGCATTTCGAGCGACTCGCGTTGCTGTCCCGAGGGGTCGACAGCGAACTGTTTCACCCGGCCAAACGTCTGAATGCCCTGCGCGAGCAATGGGGACTGGCCGAGGAAGACATCGCCGTCATTCATGTCGGACGCCTGGCCGCGGAAAAAAATCTCGGCCTGCTCAAGCGCACCTTCAATACCCTCAAGGCGAGTTATCCCCAGCGCATCCTGAAACTGATCGTGGTCGGCGATGGCCCGCAGCGCCAGGAACTGCAAAACGAAATGCCCGAGGCGATTTTCTGCGGTACCCAACGGGGTGAAGCACTGGCGTGTCACTACGCGTCAGGCGACGTGTTTCTGTTTCCGAGCCTGACTGAAACGTTCGGCAATGTGGTACTTGAAGCACTTGCCTCGGGGCTCGGCGTGGTGGCCTACGATCAGGCGGCGGCCGCCCAGCATATACGTCATGGCTACAACGGAGTGTTGGCGATGCCGGGGGATGAAGAAGCATTCTGCGATGCCGCGGCATGGCTGCTGGAGGAAAGGGAAACCTTGCGCAATGTACGTCTCAATGCGCGCCAGCATGCCAGTCGCCAGGGCTGGGCGACGATCATCGAGCAGTTCGAGGGACAGCTGCGCGGGGCGTGTGCCGGGGAGATGGTGGTGCCGAATGCACCGACTGTTCCCTGATTTGCTGTGTTTTTGAGTCAGCCTTCGCGAGCAAGCCCGCTCCCACACTTGATCGCATTTCCCTGAGAGAACGCGGTTACTTGTGGGAGCGGGCTTGCTCGCGAAAGCGTCAGTCCAAGTGCCGCTTAAACCAAGGTCATCAACGCCTCACGGCTGAACGGCAGAATGTCTTCCTCACGGCCGTCACGCACTTTCTGCGCCCAGTCCGGGTCCACCAGCAACGCGCGACCGACCGCCACCAGGTCGAACTCGTCGTTGTTCAAGCGCTCCAGCAGCTTTTCCAGGCTGGCCGGTTGTGCGACCTTGTCGGTGTTGACCATGAACTGCAGGAACTCGCCGTCCAGGCCGACGCTGCCCACGGTGATGGTCGGCTTGCCGGTGAGTTGGCGGGTCCAGCCAGCCAGGTTCAACTCGGAACCGTCGAACTCCGGCTCCCAGAAGCGGCGGGTCGAGCAGTGGAAAATATCCACGCCTGCGTCGGCCAACGGTTTGAGGAACTCGCCCAAGGCTTCCGGGGTTTGCACCAGGCGTGCGGTGTAGTCCTGCTGCTTCCACTGGGAGAAACGGAAGATGATCGGGAAACCCTCACCGACCGCGGCACGCACCGCCTGAATCAATTCAATGGCGAAGCGCGAACGGTTGGCCAGGCTGCCGCCGTACTCGTCGGTACGCTGGTTGCTGCCTTCCCAGAAGAACTGGTCGATCAGGTAACCGTGGGCACCGTGGATTTCCACGCCGTCCATGCCGATGCTTTGCGCATCCTTGGCGGCCTGGGCGAACGCGGCGATCACGTCCTGGATATCCTGCTTGGTCATGCCATGCACCACGACCTGACCTTCCTTGATTTTTTCCGACGGGCCATAACCCGGCACGCTGGCGTCCGGCTCGGTGCCGATACGACGTACGCTGCCCACATGCCACAACTGCGGCACGATCTTGCCACCTTCGGCGTGAACGGCGTCGACGACTTTCTTCCAGCCGGCCAGGGCCGCTTCACCGTAGAAATGCGGAACGTTCGGGTAACCGTTGGAAGCCTTGTGACCGACGGTGGTGCCTTCGGTGATGATCAGGCCGACGCCCGCAGCGGCGCGTCGACGGTAGTATTCGATCACCTTGGAATTAGGCACGCCGCCCGGAGAAAAGGAGCGGGTCATCGGCGCCATGACGACGCGGGTCGGCAGCTCGAGGGTGCCGAGGTGGAACGGTTTGAACAGGGCTTTGACGGGCATGGGACGCTCCACATGGAATGACTTTATGACGGTGATAATATGGAGGTTCGCGCGTACTGAACAGCACTATTGATTTGGGTGATGTAGGAGCGAGCTTGCTCGCGATGGTGGTCAACGATAACGCTGGCGGTCTGATGCCCCGCGGTGTTCCTACAACCATCGCGAGCGAGCTCGCTCCTACAAAGGGAGGATTACTTCAGGGCTTTTTCAATCGCCTGAACGACGCTGGGATCGTCCGGAGCAGTACGTGGCGAGAACCGTGCCAGTACGCGGCCGTCCTTGCCCAGCAGGAACTTCTCGAAGTTCCAGGTGATATCGCCGGGAAACTCCGCGCCCTCGCCCGCCAGCAAGCGGTAGAGCTGATGACGATCGTGACCATTGACTTCCAGCTTGCTGGACAACGGAAAGGTCACGCCATAGTTGAGGCTGCAGAAATCCTTGATCTCCTGCTCGGTCCCCGGTTCCTGCCCGGCAAATTGGTTGCACGGCAAGCCCAACACGCTGAAGCCTTTGGCCTTGTATTGCTGGTAGAGGTTTTCCAGCGCCGCGTACTGCGGGGTCAAGCCGCATTTGGAAGCGACGTTGACCACCAGCACGACTTGGCCTTTGAAAGGCGCCAGAGGTAGCTCCTGACCATTCAGGGCTGTCAATTTAAGGTCGTGAAAAGCACTCATGACGTACTCCAGATTCCCGTGTTCTTTTCGAAACAGCCACTTGGCGGCGTCGTCAGGGACAGCCGCATACTAAAAAGGCGCCCACAGGGCGCCTCTCCAGTTATCTGAGCTTAGCGCAGAAATCAGTGGTGATGGCCACCTTCGCCATGGACGTGGCCATGAGCGATTTCTTCCTGGCTGGCGTCACGGATAGCAACGATCTTGACCTGGAAATTCAGGCGCTGACCGGCCAACGGGTGGTTGCCGTCAACGGTCACGTCGTCGCCGTCCAGATCACGGATGGTCACGATCTGCATCTGGCCGTCCGGAGCGGAAGCGTGGAACTGCATGCCCACTTCCAGTTCGTCGACGCCTTCGAACATGCTGCGGCTCAGGGTGCTGACCAGTTCGGCAGCGTATTCGCCGTAAGCATCTTCCGGTTCAACGGCTACGGTCAGCTCGTCGCCGACAGCCTTGCCTTCCAGAGCCTTTTCCAGGCCCGGGATGATGTTGCCTGCGCCTTGCAGGTAGACCAGCGGCGCGCCGCCGGCGGAGCTGTCGATGACCTCACCAGCGTCGTTGGTCAGGGTATAGTCAATGGAGACAGCCTTATTGGCGGCGATCAGCATGGGGCGAGACCTTTTGCATAAGAAGATTGAAGGGCCAAGTTTAGCGAAGCAATCGTCCGAAAGCGAACACAACCCGGACAGACGGGATTCGACGGTCACAGGCTTTCATCAGGACGAGGACGGTCACTGGGTGGCCGAGCTTTCCTGCGGCCATACCCAACACCTGCGGCACCAACCACCCTGGCAATCCCGCGCCTGGGTCATGGACCCTGCGCAACGCCAGGAAAAAATAGGCCAACCCTTTGCCTGCGGTTGGTGCGCACAAGGCTCGGTTAGCGATAACCTTGGCGACTGAATTTCGGTAGATCGCCAGTCATAGGTGCTCACCATTGCCTGCTCCCTTAGAGAATCCGCATGCAAACTTTTTTTATCGCGCCCACCGATTTTGGTGTGGGTCTGACCTCCATCAGCCTCGGGCTGGTGCGTACCCTTGAGCGAGCCGGGCTCAAGGTCGGCTTTTTCAAACCGATTGCCCAGCCGCATCCAGGCGACACGGGCCCGGAACGTTCCACCGAACTGGTGGCGCGCACCCACGGCCTGAAACCGCCTCAGCCACTGGGCCTGGCCCATGTCGAGCGCATGCTCGGCGACGGCCAGCTCGATGAGTTGCTCGAAGAAATCATCACCCTGTATCAGCAGGCCGCCATCGGCAAGGACGTGCTGATCGTCGAAGGCATGGTGCCGACCCGCAGCGCCAGTTACGCCGCGCGGGTCAACCTGCACCTGGCCAAGAGCCTCGACGCCGAGGTGATCCTGGTCTCGGCACCGGAAAACGAAGTGTTGACCGAGCTCTCCGGTCGCGTCGAGTTGCAGGCGCAATTGTTCGGCGGCCCGAAAGACCCGAAAGTCCTCGGCGTGATCCTCAACAAGGTCAAGACCGAAGAAAGCATGGAGGCCTTCGCCACGCGCCTGAAGGAGCATTCGCCGTTGCTGCGCAGCGGTGATTTCCGCTTGCTCGGCTGCATTCCGTTCCAACCGGAACTGAACGCCCCGCGCACCCGCGACGTCGCCGACCTGATGGGTGCGCAAGTGCTCAACGCCGGTGATTATGAAACCCGGCGCATGACCAAAATCATCATTTGCGCCCGCACCATGCGCAACACCGTGGAGTTGCTCAAGCCCGGCGTGCTGGTGGTGACCCCCGGCGACCGCGACGACATCATCCTCGCCGTCAGCCTGGCGGCGTTGAACGGCGTGCCTCTGGCCGGCCTGCTGCTGACCAGCGACACCTTGCCCGACCCACGCATCATGGACCTGTGCCGTGGCGCCCTGCAGGCCGGACTGCCGGTGCTGTCGGTGAGCACCGGCTCCTACGACACCGCCAACCTGCTCAATGGCCTGAACAAGGAAATCCCTATCGATGACCGCGAGCGCGCGGAAATCATCACCGACTTCATCGCCGGCCACCTCGATGCCAACTGGTTGCATCAGCGCTGCGGCACACCACGGGAGATGCGTCTGTCGCCAGCGGTGTTCCGCTATCAACTGATCCAGCGCGCCCAGGCGGCCAACAAGCGCATCGTGTTGCCCGAAGGCAGCGAGCCGCTGACCGTGCAGGCCGCCGCGATCTGCCAGGCCCGTGGCATCGCTCGCTGCGTGTTGCTGGCCAAGCCCGAGGACGTGCAGGCTGTCGCCCGCGCCCAGGGCATCGAGTTGCCACCTGGCTTGGAAATCATTGATCCGGACTTGATCCGCGAGCGCTATGTCGAGCCGATGGTTGCGCTGCGCAAGAGCAAAAGCCTCAATGCGCCGATGGCCGAGCAACAACTGGAAGACACCGTGGTGATCGGCACCATGATGCTGGCCCTGGATGAAGTCGACGGTCTCGTCTCGGGCGTGATCAACACCACCGCCAACACCATCCGCCCGGCCCTGCAGCTGATCAAGACGGCGCCGGGCTGCACCCTGGTGTCGTCGGTGTTCTTCATGCTGTTTCCGGAAGAGGTGCTGGTCTATGGCGACTGCGTGATGAACCCGCACCCAAGCGCCAGCGAACTGGCTGAGATCGCCCTGCAAAGCGCTGATTCGGCCGCCGCATTCGGCATCACGCCACGGGTGGCGATGATCAGCTACTCCAGTGGCGATTCGGCGAGCGGCGAAGAAGTCGAGAAGGTCCGCGAGGCTACCCTGCTCGCCCACGAACAACAGCACTCGCTGCTCATCGACGGCCCTTTGCAGTACGACGCCGCCGCCAACGAAAACGTGGCCCGGCAATTGGCGCCGAACAGTCAGGTGGCCGGCCGCGCCACGGTGTACGTGTTCCCCGACCTCAACACCGGCAATACCACCCACAAGGCCGTGCAGCGCAGCGCCGACTGCGTCAGCCTCGGGCCGATGCTGCAAGGCCTGCGCAAACCGGTGAACGATTTGCCGCGCGGCGCGCAGGTCGATGACATCGTCTACACCATCGCCCTGACCGCGATTCAAGCCGCCAACCGACCTATGGATGTGTAAATGCTGGACTTCCTCCCCGCCCCGTTGCGCGGCGTGATCGCCGCGCTGCTGTTGGCACTGAACACAATATTGCTCTGCTCGTTCCTGTTCTGCGTGGCGCTGGTCAAGGTATTGCCGTTCACTTTCACCCAGCGCATCGCACGCTGGCTGATGAGCCATACCCATGAAGCCTGGATCAGCATCAACAAAGGCTGGATGAACCTGGTCCGTCGCACCCGCTGGCACATCAGCGGTCTGCAGGGTCTCGACTACCAGCACTCGTACCTGATCACCAGCAACCACCAGAGCTGGGTCGACATTCTGGTGCTGCAATACGTGCTCAACCGGCGCATTCAACCGCTGAAGTTCTTTCTCAAGCAGGAGCTGATCTGGGTCCCGGTGATCGGCCTGGCCTGGTGGGCGCTGGGCTTTCCGTTCATGAAGCGCTACTCCAAGGCGTACCTGGAGAAGCACCCGGAAAAGAAAGGCAAGGACCTGGAAACCACCCGCAAGACCTGTGCGAAATTCCGCGACAACCCGGTGGGCATTTTCAACTTCGTCGAAGGCACGCGCTTCACCGAGGGCAAGCATGCCCAGCAACAGTCCCCCTTCAAGTACCTGCTCAAGCCCAAGGCCGGCGGTATTGCCTTTGTGCTGGATGCGATGGGTGAGCAACTGGAGTCCATCGTCAACGTGACCATCCACTACCCGGGCGGGCGTCCCGGTTTTTGGGATTTGTTGTGCGGGAACGTTGCGGACGTGGTGGTGCACTTTGAAGAGCTGAGGATTCCGCCACAGTTCATTGGCAAGAACTACGACCAGGATGGTGAGTATCGCCTGCAATTCCAGGGCTGGATCAATCAGTTGTGGCAGGACAAGGATGCTCTGCTGGAACAGATGCACCGCGAATTTCCTGACCGCCGCTGAACCAATGTGGGAGCGGGCTTGCTCGCGAAGGCAGACTGACATTCAACATAGATATTGACTGACTCACCGCATTCGCGAGCAAGCCCGCTCCCACATTTGAATATCACAAGGCATAAAAAACCCGCCGATGATCACTCATCGGCGGGTTTTTCAATTACGGCCAAGCCTTAGATCGCGCCACGCTCACGCAGCAGACCCAGCACTTGCTTGACGCCTTCTTCCAGCGACACGGACTGGGTGTCGATGACCAGGTCGGCATCCAGCGGTACGTCGTACGGGAAGGACTCGCCCGGGATGTTATCCCCGGCCGCCGCGTACAGGCCTTGCGGATCACGCTCGGCGCAGACCGTTGGCGAAGCCTGGACGTAGACCGTCAGCAGACGCTCCTTGCCGATCAGTTCCCGGGCCTGTTCACGACCTTCGGCACTCGGCGCAACGAACGCCGCCAGGGTCAGCAGGCCGGCTTCGTTAAACTGACGCGCCACGTGCGCGGCACGACGCCAGTTTTCGGTACGCCCGGCGCGATCCTGTGGCAGCCCCTTGTTCAGGTCGTGACGCAGGTTCTGGCCATCGAGTACGAACACCGCACGACCCAGGTCGAACAGCTTGCGCTCGACCGCATAGGCCAGGGTGCTTTTGCCCGCGCCCGACAAGCCGCTGAACAACACGGTGGCCGGTTGCTGGCCGAAGCGCTGTGCGCGCTCTTCGGTGGCGACGTGGGCCAGTTTGCCGTGGTGCGTGGAGCTACCATGGGCCAGAGGCTGGGCGACGATCATGCCCGCGCCAACGGTGCCGTTGGTCAGGCGGTCGATGATGATGAAGGCGCCGGTGGTGCGGTTGCTGTCGTAACCGTCGAGGGCAATCGGCGCATCGAGCGCGATCTTGACCTTGCCGATTTCGTTCAACTGCAACGCGCTGGCCGGGCCTTCTTCCAGGGTGTTCACATCGACCTTGTTGACGATGCTGGCGATGGAGCCCGGCACGTAACTGGTGGCGCGCTTGATGTCGTATTTCTTGCCCGGCAGCATCGGCTCTTCAGCCATCCACACCAGCATGGCTTCGAAGCTGTCGGTCACCGGCGGCACGTTGTCGGCGTGAACCAACAGGTCGCCACGGGAGATGTCGATTTCATCTTCCATGGTCAGCGTGACTGCCTGACCTGGACCGGCATGTTCCAGTTCACCTTCGAAGGTGACGATGGACTTCACGCGGCTGCTCTTGCCCGACGGCAGCACCACGACTTCGTCACCTTTCTTGACGATGCCGCTGGCCAGCGTACCGGCGAAACCACGGAAGTTCAGGTTCGGACGGTTGACGTACTGCACCGGGAAACGCAGGTCGGTGAAGTTGCGATCGCCCGCCACTTCCACGGTCTCGAGGATTTCCATCAGCGACTGGCCGGTGTACCACGGCGAACGCTCGGACTTGTTCACCACGTTGTCGCCCTTCAGAGCGGACATCGGCACGAAGTGCATGCTGGTGGGCTTCATCTTCAGGCCTTCGGCGAACTGCAGGTAGTCGGCCTTGATCGACTCGAACACGCCCTGGTCGAAGTCCTTGAGGTCCATCTTGTTGATGGCCACAACGATGTGCTTGATGCCCAGCAACGAGGCGATGAAGCTGTGGCGACGGGTCTGGGTCTGCACGCCGTAACGGGCGTCGACCAGGATGATCGCCAGGTCACAGGTGGAAGCACCGGTGGCCATGTTGCGGGTGTACTGCTCATGGCCGGGGGTGTCGGCGATGATGAATTTGCGCTTGGCGGTGGAGAAATAGCGGTACGCGACATCGATGGTGATGCCCTGCTCACGCTCGGCCTGCAGGCCGTCGACCAGCAACGCCAGGTCGATGTCTTCGCCGGTGGTGCCGACTTTTTTCGAGTCGCGGGTAATGGCTTCCAGGTGATCTTCGTAGATCATCTTGGAGTCGTGCAGCAGGCGCCCGATCAGGGTGCTCTTGCCGTCGTCGACGTTACCGCAGGTCAGAAAGCGCAGCAGCTCTTTACGTTCGTGCTGGCCCAGGTAGGCGAGGATGTCCTCGCTGATCAAATCAGATTGATGCGACATGACAGCCCCTTAGAAATAACCTTGACGTTTCTTGTCTTCCATCGAGCCTGCGCCATCGTGGTCGATGACACGGCCCTGGCGCTCGGAAGTTCGCGTCAGGAGCATTTCCTGAATGATGTCCGTGAGGCTTTCGGCCTCGGACTCCACCGCGCCCGTCAACGGGTAGCAACCAAGGGTACGGAAACGCACTTTCTTTTTGACGATGCGGGCTTTGTCTTCATCGCTCAGGTGTTCGAGGATGCGCTCGTCGTCGATCATGATCAGCGTGCCGTTCTTCTCGATGACTTCACGCTCGGCGGCGAAGTACAGCGGAACGATCGGGATGCCTTCAAGGTAGATGTACTGCCAGATGTCCAGCTCGGTCCAGTTCGACAACGGGAAGACGCGGATCGACTCGCCCTTGTTGACCTTGCCGTTGTAGACGTTCCACAGCTCGGGACGCTGGTTCTTCGGATCCCAGCGGTGCTTGCTGTCGCGGAACGAGTACACACGCTCCTTGGCGCGGGATTTCTCTTCATCGCGACGGGCGCCGCCAAAAGCTGCGTCGAAACCATGCTTGTCGAGTGCCTGCTTGAGGCCCTCGGTCTTCATGATGTCGGTGTGCTTGGCGCTGCCGTGGGTGAACGGGTTGATGTCCTGCGCCACGCCGTCCGGGTTGACGTGGGTGATCAGGTCCAGGCCCAGCTCGGCGACCATCTTGTCGCGGAAGGCGTACATCTCCTGGAATTTCCAGCGAGTGTCGACGTGCATCACCGGAAACGGCAGCTTGCCCGGGAAGAACGCCTTGCGTGCCAGATGCAGCATCACGGCGGAGTCTTTACCGATGGAGTACAGCATCACCGGGTTGTCGAACTCGGCGGCCACCTCGCGGATGATGTGGATGCTTTCCGCCTCCAGCTGTTTCAGATGCGTCAGTTTGTCGACCATGGCTACTCACGAAAGCTTTCTTATGAACGGCCAGCGGGCCGTGTTCGAGCGGGGATCCTAGCACAGCGACCTCTTCTAATCAGGACGCCAACTAGATCGAAAGAGCATATGAATATGCCTGCCTGTTTGGCCGCCCTCCCCCCTGTGGGAGCGAGCTTGCTCGCGATGGTCGTCAACGATAACGCTGGGAATCTGACACCCCGTGGCGCTCTCAGGTTTATCGCGAGCGAGCTCGCTCCTACAGTATCAGGATCTCGCGCGTTCAGATCGGATTCGGGCAATCGATGAAGATGTGCTCCAGCGCAAACCGCCGCGCCAGGTAATCCCCCAGCGCCTGGACGCCGTAGCGTTCGGTCGCATGGTGACCGGCGGCGATGAAACTGATGTCGTTTTCCCGGGCACTGTGGAAGGTTTGCTCGGAAGCTTCGCCGCTGAGGTACAGATCGACTCCGGCCAGAATGGCCTGGTCGATGTAACCCTGGCCGCCACCGGTGCACCAGCCGACGCGGCGGATCATGGCGCTGCCTTCGATCAACAGCGGCTCACGGCCCATGACTTCCTGCACGCGGCGGGCGAAATCCCGGGGCGTCATCGGCTCATTCAGCGAGCCGACCAGGCCGACGATCTTCAGGTTGTCCGGGTCCAGCGGCCCTTCCACGGTGATGTCCAACTGACGGGCAAGTTGCACGTTATTGCCGACGTCCGGGTGCAGGTCCAGCGGCAGGTGATAGGACAACAGGCTGATATCGTGCTTGAGCAGGGTCTTCAAGCGGCGCTGTTTCATGCCGGTGATGCACGGATTTTCGCCTTTCCAGAAGTAGCCGTGATGCACCAGCGCCAGGTCGGCATTGGCCTCCACGGCGGCATCGAGCAAAGCCTGGCTCGCGGTGACGCCGCTGACAATGCGCATCACTTGCGGCCGCCCCTCGACCTGCAGGCCGTTGGGGCAATAATCGGCAATCTTGGCACTGTTAAGGTAGCGGTCGGCTTCTTCGACCAGGGTGCTCAGGGCGACGGCCATAAAAGACTCCTAAATATCCCGTTCAGAGGCGCGTTCGGCCTCGTATAATGCGCGTCATTATGAGCGGTCTCATACCGCCTGCAACTCTCTCAGGAAGTGCTTAATGCTCAAGGCGCTGCGTTTTTCCGGCTGGCCGCTGTTGGCCGGCGTGCTTGTCGCTCTTTTGATAATCCAGCGTTACCCGCAGTGGGTCGGGCTCCCGAGCCTCGACGTCAATCTGCAACAAGCGCCGCAAACCACCAGCATGCAGCAGGGTCCGGTGTCCTATGCCGACGCGGTAACCACCGCGGCGCCGTCGGTGGTGAACCTGTACACCACCAAAGTCATCAACAAACCCAACCATCCGTTGTTCGAAGATCCGCAGTTCCGGCGCTTCTTCGGCGACAACTCACCCAAGCAGAAACGCATGGAGTCGAGCCTTGGCTCCGGCGTGATCATGAGCCCGGAAGGCTACATCCTGACCAACAACCATGTGACCAGCGGCGCTGACCAGATCGTGGTGGCGCTCAAGGACGGCCGGGAAACCCTGGCGCGGGTGATCGGCAGCGACCCTGAGACTGACCTCGCGGTTCTGAAAATCGACCTGAAAAACCTGCCGTCGATCACGGTGGGGCGTTCCGACAACATCCGCATCGGCGACGTCGCACTGGCCATCGGCAACCCGTTCGGCGTCGGCCAGACCGTGACCATGGGCATCATCAGCGCCACCGGCCGCAACCAGCTGGGCCTGAACAACTACGAAGACTTCATCCAGACCGACGCCGCCATCAACCCCGGCAACTCTGGCGGCGCGCTGGTGGATGCCGTCGGCAATCTGACCGGCATCAACACGGCGATCTTCTCCAAGTCCGGAGGCTCCCAGGGCATCGGTTTCGCGATCCCGGTGAAACTGGCGATGGAAGTGATGAAGTCGATCATCGAGCACGGCCAGGTGATTCGTGGCTGGCTGGGTATCGAAGTGCAGCCGCTGACCCAGGAACTCGCCGAATCGTTCGGCTTGTCCGGGCGCCCGGGCATTGTCGTGGCGGGGATTTTCCGTGACGGTCCGGCACAGAAGGCCGGTCTGCAACTGGGTGATGTGATTCTTTCCATCGATGGCGAACCGGCCGGTGATGGCCGTCGCTCGATGAATCAGGTGGCGCGGATCAAGCCGACTGACAAGGTTACGATCCAGGTCATGCGCAATGGCAAGGAACTCAAGCTGACCGCGGAAATCGGTTTGCGTCCGCCACCGGCACCGGCCAAAGACCAGGAAGAAGCAGAGTAAGCGGCCAATACAATCCCTTGTAGGAGCGAGCTTGCTCCGGGCGGCGATCCGACGATGGTGTGTCAGTGACACCGCTTAACCTGACACTCCATCGCGAGCAAGCTCGCTCCTACAGGGGGGCAGCGATGGTTTAGAGGTCGCCGAGACCGTCGATCAGCGCCTGATTCTGCTCTGGCGTGCCGATGGAGATCCGCAGGAACTGGGCAATCCGCTCCTGCTTGAAGTGCCGGACGATCACGCCTTGCTCACGCAACTTCGCTGCCAGGCCCGCTGCATCATGCCGGGGGTGACGAGCGAAAATGAAGTTCGCCGCCGAAGGCAGGACTTCAAAACCCTTGGCCTCTAATTGCCCGACGACCTTGTCGCGACTCTCGACCACCAACGCGCAGGTCTTGTCGAAGTACTCACGATCTTCGAACGCGGCCGCCGCCCCCACAATCGCCAGACGATCCAGCGGATAGGAGTTGAAACTGTTCTTGATCCGCTCCAGCGCCTCGATCAGGTCCGGATGCCCCACCGCCAGGCCAACTCGCAGACCGGCCAGGGAACGGGACTTGGACAGGGTCTGGGTGACCAGCAGGTTCGGATAACGATCGACCAGCGTGATTGCCGTCTCGCCGCCGAAATCGATGTAAGCCTCATCCACAACGACCACCGAATCCGGGCTGGCCTTGAGAATCTGCTCCACCGCCTCCAGCGCCAACAGGCAGCCGGTCGGCGCATTCGGGTTGGGGAAAATGATCCCGCCGTTTGGCTTGGCGTAGTCCGCCGGGTTGATCTGGAATTGCTCGTCCAGCGGCACCGCGTCGAACCGGATGCCGTACAACCCGCAGTAGACCGGGTAGAAGCTGTAGCTGATGTCCGGGAACAGCAGCGGCTGATCGTGCTGCAGCAAACCGTGGAAGATGTGCGCCAGCACTTCATCGGAACCGTTGCCGAGGAACACCTGATTGCCTTGCACGCCGTAGTACCTGGCGACGGCTTGCTTGAGCAGATCGCTGTTCGGGTCCGGGTACAGACGCAGGTTGTCATTCAATTCGATTTGCATCGCGGCCAAGGCTTTCGGCGATGGGCCGTACGGGTTTTCGTTGGTGTTGAGCTTGACCAGTTTGGTCAGCTTAGGCTGTTCGCCCGGTACGTAAGGCACCAGATTCTTGACGAACGGGCTCCAGAATTTACTCATGCTCAGTTCCCCTGCCCTTGTGGAAAGTCTTCGTCGACGATGCGGTATTCGGCGCTACGCGCGTGGGCGCTCAGCGACTCGCCACGGGCCAGTACGGAAGCGGTTTTGCCCAACTCGGAAGCGCCCTGCTCGGAGCAGAAGATGATCGACGAGCGTTTCTGGAAGTCATACACACCCAGCGGCGAAGAGAACCGTGCGGTGCCGGAAGTCGGCAACACGTGGTTCGGGCCGGCGCAGTAATCGCCCAGTGCTTCGGAAGTGTGACGGCCCATGAAGATTGCGCCGGCGTGGCGGATCTGCGGCAGCCAGGCTTGTGGATCGGCAACGGACAATTCGAGGTGCTCCGGCGCGATGCGGTTGGCGACTTCGATGGCTTGCTCCATGTCACGCACCTTGATCAAGGCACCACGGCCATTGATCGAGGTTTCGATAATCGCGGCACGCTCCATGGTCGGCAACAACTTGGCGATGCTGGCGGCGACCTTGTCGAGGAACTCGGCGTCGGGGCTGACCAGAATGGCCTGGGCGTCTTCGTCGTGCTCGGCCTGGGAGAACAGGTCCATGGCGATCCAGTCCGGATCGGTCTGGCCGTCGCACACCACGAGGATCTCGGAAGGACCGGCGATCATGTCGATCCCGACCTGGCCAAACACGTGGCGCTTGGCCGTAGCCACATAGATGTTGCCCGGGCCGACGACCTTGTCGACCTGCGGCACGCTTTCGGTGCCGTAAGCCAGGGCCGCGACGGCCTGGGCGCCGCCGATGGTGAATACGCGGTCGACACCGGCGATGCAGGCCGCAGCCAGCACAAGCTCATTGATTTCACCGCGCGGGGTCGGAACAACCATGACCACTTCGGTGACACCGGCGACCTTGGCCGGAATCGCATTCATCA
This sequence comes from Pseudomonas sp. WT-JTC, assembly GCF_056711565.1. Lineage (NCBI taxonomy): Bacteria > Pseudomonadati > Pseudomonadota > Gammaproteobacteria > Pseudomonadales > Pseudomonadaceae > Pseudomonas > Pseudomonas sp. WT-JTC. The sequence goes on along the minus strand of NZ_CM160042.1, from coordinate 915,809 downwards.
GCACCGACGACGGGTACGACGCCTTGCCACCCGGTACGTACAGACCGGCGCGATCCAGCGGCGTGACCTTCTGGCCCAGCACGGTGCCGTCTGCCTCGGTGTAGCTCCAGGAGTCCTGCTTCTGTTTTTCGTGGTAGCTGCGCACACGAGCCGCGGCGACTTCCAGGGCTTCACGCTGGGCCACGGAGATGCGGGTGAGTGCCAGCTCCAGACGCTCGCGCGGCAGGATCAGGTCGGCCATGGACTTCACGTCCAGGCCATCGAACTGGCGGGTGTAGTCCACCAGTGCCGCGTCGCCACGCTCACGCACGGTCTTGATGATGTCCAGCACCCGCTGATTGACCGAGTCGTCAGACACACTTTCCCAGCTCAGCAGATGATCCAGATGATGCGCGAAATCCGGGTCAGCAGCGTTGAGTCGGCGAATTGCAGTCAGTGCGGTCATAGCGAGAGCCTCATAGGAATGGCAAAAACTCAGGCGCCCGAAGCTAGCACTCCATCCGCTTGGGCACCTGAGAATTCTGGCTATGAGGCGGATAGACGGGCGCGACTCAACGTCGCGCAGGTGAGTCAGCCGCGGTGTCGAGACTCCACTGCCTTGCGCAGGGTGTCGATCAACGCCTGGATACGGGCGTGCTGCATCTTCATCGATGCCTTGTTGACGATCAGCCGCGAGCTGATGGCCGCGATGAAATCCTGTGGCTCCAGGCCGTTGGCCCGCAGCGTGTTACCAGTGTCGACCACGTCGATGATCTTGTCCGCCAGACCGATCAGCGGCGCCAGCTCCATCGAACCGTAGAGCTTGATGATGTCGACCTGACGTCCCTGTTCGGCATAGTAGCGCTTGGCAACGTTGACGAATTTGGTGGCGATACGCAGACGGCCCTTGGGCTCGACCGCGCCGACTTTACCGGCGGTCATCAGCTTGCACTGGGCAATCTGCAGGTCCAGCGGCTCGTACAGGCCCTGGCCGCCGTATTCCATCAGCACATCTTTACCGGCGACACCGAGGTCGGCAGCACCATGCTCGACATAGGTCGGCACATCGGTGGCACGCACGATCAGCAGACGAACATCGTCCTGGGTCGTGGGGATGATCAGCTTGCGGCTCTTGTCCGGATTCTCGGTCGGCACGATGCCCGCTTCAGCCAGAAGCGGCAGGGTGTCGTCGAGGATGCGGCCCTTGGACAGTGCGATAGTCAGCATGGGAAACGCCTTAATCAGGAATCTTATGCCCGGTCACAATCGGCGCCGGACACGCATCGAGCCGGAAACCGGCTCGACCTCTACAACAATTCAACGGGCACCTCCCTGTGCCCATGCAGCAGAAACTAGCCCGGAACGCGACGGATCCTGGCGCCCAGCATCTGCAGTTTTTCTTCGATGCACTCGTAGCCACGATCTATGTGGTAGATGCGATCGATCAGCGTGTCGCCTTCGGCGACCAGGGCCGAGATCACCAGGCTGGCCGAAGCACGCAGGTCGGTCGCCATGACTGGCGCGCCCTTGAGCTTTTCGGTGCCGGTGACGATCGCGGTGTTGCCCTCGACCTGGATCTTGGCGCCCATGCGGTGCAGTTCGTAGACGTGCATGAAACGGTTTTCGAAGATCGTCTCGATCACGGCGCCAGTGCCTTCGGCAATGGCGTTGAGGGAGATGAACTGCGCCTGCATGTCGGTCGGGAACGCCGGGTACGGTGCGGTCCGCACGTTCACGGCTTTAGGCCGCTTGCCATGCATGTTCAGCTCGATCCAGTCTTCGCCGGTGGTGATTTCGGCACCGGACTCGCGGAGTTTTTCCAGAACGGCTTCAAGGATGGTCGGATCCGTGTCCTTGACCTTCACGCGGCCACCGGTGACGGCTGCCGCCACCAGATAGGTGCCGGTTTCGATACGGTCGGGCATCACTTTATAAGTGGTGGTGTGCAGACGCTCGACGCCATCGATGGTGATGGTATCGGTACCGGCGCCGGAAACCTTGGCACCCATGGCGTTCAGGAAGTTCGCCAGGTCGACCACTTCGGGCTCGCGTGCGGCGTTTGCCAGTACGCTACGGCCCTTGGCCAGGGCAGCGGCCATCATGATGTTTTCGGTACCGGTCACGCTGACGGTATCGAAGAAGAAGTGCGCACCGCGCAGGCCGCCTTCAGGGGCCTTGGCCTTGATGTAGCCGCCTTCGACATCAATGACCGCGCCCATGGCTTCCAGGCCACGGATGTGCAGGTCTACCGGACGCGAACCGATGGCGCAACCGCCAGGCAAGGCGACTTCGGCTTCACCGAAACGGGCAACCATCGGGCCCAGCACCAGAATCGACGCACGCATGGTTTTAACCAGCTCGTACGGTGCGACCAGAGTCTTGATGGTGCGCGGGTCGATTTCGACGGCGAGCTTCTCATCGATCACCGGCTCAATGCCCATGCGACCGAACAGCTCGATCATGGTGGTGATGTCGTGCAGGTGCGGCAGGTTGGCCACGGTCACCGGGCCATCGCACAGCAAAGTGGCAGCCAGGATCGGCAGGGCAGAGTTCTTTGCCCCGGAAATGCGGATCTCGCCATCAAGACGAGCGCCACCGGTAATAATCAGTTTATCCATAAGAATCTCGACGCCCTTGGGCTCAGGTGCGCTCGGCCCAGGCCGCGCTGCTGAAAAATTTCATAGTGACCGCATGGATGCTGCCATCGGTGATCCATGGGTTCAAATGGGCATAGACCTGCTGCTGACGCTTCACCGGGCTCAACGCCGCCAGTTCATCGCTAATCACGTTCAGCTGGAAATTGCAGCCTTCGCCCTCGACTTCTACTTTCGTTCCGGGCAGCTTTCCTTCAAGAAAGCTCTTAACTTCGTTGGCCTGCATGCTCAACCTCAATCGGCGCCCTGTGCGCGCGGGTCGGACATCATACAAAAAAGCCCCGCGCCTGCGAACCCCGCCAAGCAGGACTCGGACGGAGGGCTTCTTTATAGATGCGGTTCAGGGTTGCGCAAACAGCTCGGTCAGCTCGCTGACCTGAGCGATTTCACGCATGTCTTCCGGCATCCCGCGGATGCTCAGGGCCTTGCCGGCCGCCTGCGCATCGCGGATGAAGCACAGCAGCAACGACAAACCGACACTGCTGGACTTGGTCACCGCCGAGCAATCGATTACCAGCGCCGCGGCCTTGCTGGCCTTGATCAGCGCTTTGCCCTGCTCGCGCAGGCCAGGGCCGGTGCGGTAATCCAGCACGCCACTGAGTCGCAGCTCGCCCGCTTCGTCCATCCGGACTGCCGACTCATTCATTGGGCCGGCTGCTCTGGTTTCTTGTCGGTGGCTTCCTTGGCCTTGGCGACTTCCCCGGCCCAACCATTGATGGTCTTGTCCAGGTCGTTGCCATTGCGCTGCATCGCATCGGCGAACTGATCGCGGAACAGCTTGCCGATGTTGATGCCGTTGATGATGACGTTACGCAGCTTCCACTCGCCGTTGATCTTTTCCAGCGTGTAGGACACCGGATAGATCGCGCCGCTGCTGCCCTTGACGGTCATGCCAACGCTGGTACGGTCGCCCGACTCGTCTTTGGCCGGTTCAACAGTGATCCCCTGGTTGTTGTACTCCAGCAAGGCGTTGCCGTAGAACTGGAACAGACCCTTCTTGAAGTTTTCTTCGAAGGTCTTCATCTGCGCAGGCGTAGCTTTCTTCGAGTATTTGACCGTCATGATGCTCTTGGAAATACCCTCGGCATCCACAACCGGCCCGACGATGTTGTCCAGCGCCGTATAGAAGTCCTGCGGGTCCTTCTTGTACTTCTCTTTGTTTGCCGCCAGATCCGCGAGCATACGGTTGGTTGTGTCCTGCACCAGTTCGTGCGCCGAAGGCGCCGCTACGGCATGGGACACCAACGGAAACACCGCGAGCATTACCAACAGGCCACGTCGCAAGATAGAGATCATTTAACAGTTCCTCATTTAGCTTCTTTGCTAACGGTATTGAGCAGGAATTTACCGATCAGGTCTTCGAGCACCAGCGATGACTGCGTGTCATGGATGGTTCCACCATCCTTGAGCAGGGTGTCTTCCCCGCCCACGCTGATACCGATGTACTTCTCGCCCAACAGGCCAGCAGTCAGGATAGATGCAGTAGAGTCCGCCGGAAGATTATCGATGCGTTTTTCCAGCTGCATGGTCACCCGACCGGTGAAACTGTCGCGATCCAGATCGATAGCCGTGACCTTGCCGATGGTCACACCGGCCATGGTCACCTTTGCTCTGACAGTCAAACCGGCGATATTGTCGAAGTAGGCGTAAAGTTTATACGTGTCGGTGCTCGGAGTCGGGGACAGGCCGCTGACCCGCAACGCCAACAAGAGCAAAGCCAGGATGCCAGCCAGCAAGAAAAGGCCGACACCGATTTCCAGGGTGCGGTTTTGCATCAGAAATCTCCAAACATCAAGGCGGTCAGAATAAAGTCCAGGCCGAGTACTGCCAACGAGGCATATACAACGGTCTTGGTAGTGGCACGACTGATCCCCTCGGAAGTGGGTTCGCAGTCATAGCCTTGGAATACGGCGATCCAGGTCACAACAAAGGCAAAGACGATACTTTTGATGATCCCGTTGAGCACATCGTCGGTGAACGTCACGCTGTTCTGCATGTTCGACCAGTAGGAACCTTCATAGACCCCCAGCCAGTCGACAGCCACCCACGAGCCGCCCCAGATACCCACCACGCTGAAAATCATCGCCAGCACCGGCAGGGAAATGAAACCGGCCCACAAGCGTGGCGCGATGATGTACTTGAGCGGGTCAACCCCGATCATTTCCAGGCTGGACAGCTGCTCGGTGGACTTCATGTTGCCGATTTCGGCGGTCAACGCCGAACCGGCACGCCCGGCGAACAGCAAGGCAGTCACCACCGGCCCCAGCTCACGCAGCAGCGTCAGGGCAACCATCTGCCCGACAGCCTGCTCTGAACCATAGCTGGAAAGAATGTTGAAGCCCTGCAGCGCCAGCACCATGCCGATGAACACCCCGGAGACCACGATGATCACCAGGGACATCACGCCCACCGAATGCAATTGCTTGACCAGTAGCCCGAAGCCGCCGCCGATACCGCCCCGGCCCAGCAAGGCATGGAACAGGAACAGGCTCGAACGCCCGAACACCGCCAGCGCATCGATGCCGGCCTGGCCGAAGCGGCGAACGCGCTCTATCAATGAAATTCTGCGCATCAGCGCTTCCCCAGAAGATCTGCGCGGTAATCCGTCGCTGGAAAGTGGTACGGAACCGGGCCGTCGGGTTCGCCGGTCATGAACTGACGAATGCGCGGTTCATCCGAGTTCATCAACTCGTCCGGTGTCCCCTGCCCCAACACCTGACCATCGCCCACCACATAAATGTAATCGGCAATGCTCGCGGTCTCGGCCAGGTCGTGGGATACCACGATGCTGGTGATGCCCAGCGCATCGTTGAGCAGACGAATGAGGCGCACCAGAACGCCCATTGCGATAGGGTCCTGGCCGACAAAGGGCTCGTCGTACATGAGGATCTGCGGGTCGAGCGCAATTGCCCGGGCCAGCGCGACACGACGCTTCATGCCGCCGGAAAGCTCGTCGGGCATCAGATCGATGGCACCGCGCAAGCCCACGGCCTGCAGTTTGAGCAGGACGATGTCGCGGATCATTTCATCCGGCAGTTGCGTATGAACCCGCAACGGAAAAGCGACGTTCTCGAACACATCGAGGTCGGTAAACAGTGCGCCGCTCTGAAAAAGCACGCCCATATGCTTGCGCGCATCGAACAGGTCGCTGCGCGACAGCTTGGGCAGATTCTGACCGTTGACCCAGACTTCGCCCTTGGTGGGCCGCAGTTGGGCGCCCATCAGGCGCAAAAGCGTGGTCTTGCCACACCCGGAAGGCCCCATGATTCCGGTGACCTTGCCGCGTGGGATACGGATATCGACATTATTGAAAATGCTGCGCGCACCGCGCTTGAAGGACAGTCCCTTCAGCTCGACCGCGTAGGCGTTATCGGCACTCATCTAAACTCCTTGCGATGCAGCCTCTCACTCGGACGCCTGGCTTTCCGAGGAAAGCACATACCTCCCGGGCAGGCCGAACTGGCGGCGAACTATATCACCGCAAAGGGTACGCGCCCAAGGCCAAAGCCGAGCCAAGTTCAACCGCATGGCCGCTTGAAAGCCCCGTTTAGAAGGTTTTCGGTAACCGGGAATAACAATGCGCGACGAACATGCGTGAGGGATTCGATCATAACCGCTATAATCGCCGCCTTTTCATCAGGCTATACGATTTCTGACATGAGCCAATCCAGCGACCTGATTCAATCAGCACAACGCACCATCCGCCTCGAGGTAGAAGCCGTGCAAGGCCTGCTACCCCATATCGACGCAGATTTCGTACGCGCTTGCGAGATGATTCTGGCCAGCAAAGGCCGCGTGGTCGTGGTCGGCATGGGCAAGTCGGGGCACATCGGCAACAAGATCGCCGCGACCCTGGCCAGCACCGGCACCACGGCATTTTTCGTGCACCCGGCTGAAGCCAGCCACGGCGACATGGGCATGATTACCCGCGACGACATCATCCTGGCGCTCTCGAACTCCGGCTCCACCAATGAAATCGTTACCCTGCTGCCACTGATCAAGCGCCTGGGCATTCAATTGATCAGCATGACCGGCAACCCTGACTCGCCGCTGGCCAAGGCCGCCGAGGTCAACCTGAATGTTCACGTCGAACACGAAGCCTGCCCGTTGAACCTGGCTCCCACTTCGTCGACCACCGCCGCCCTGGTCATGGGCGACGCCCTGGCAGTCGCGCTGCTGGAAGCCCGCGGCTTTACCGCCGAAGACTTCGCCTTTTCCCATCCCGGCGGCGCCCTGGGCCGACGCCTGTTGCTGAAAGTGGAAAATGTCATGCACGCCGGCCAGGACCTGCCGCAGGTCCAGCGCGGCACCCTGCTCAAGGATGCCCTGATGGAAATGACCCGCAAGGGCCTGGGGATGACCGTCATTCTGGAGTCCGACGGCAAACTGGCCGGGATCTTCACCGACGGTGACTTGCGCCGCACACTGGACCGCAGCATCGATATCCACAGCGCCATCATCGACCAGGTCATGACGGCCCATGGCAAGACCGCGCGCGCCGAGATGCTCGCCGCCGAAGCACTGAAAATCATGGAAGACCATAAAATCAACGCATTGGTCGTGGTCGACCGCGAAGACCGCCCGGTCGGCGCCCTGAACATGCACGACTTGCTGCGTGCGGGAGTAATGTAATGAGTGCGGACCTGCTGCAACGTGGCAAACAGATCAAACTGGCGGTGTTCGATGTCGATGGCGTGCTGACCGATGGACGCCTGTACTTCCTCGAAGACGGCAGCGAATTCAAGACGTTCAATACACTCGATGGCCAGGGTATCAAGATGCTGATGGCGGCCGGCGTGCAAACCGCCATCATCAGTGGCCGCAAAACCCCGGTGGTCGAGCGACGCGCGAAGAACCTCGGTATCCCGCATCTTTATCAGGGGCGCGAAGACAAACTGGTGGTACTCGACGAACTACTGGCCCAACTGAACCTGGGCTATGAACAGGTGGCCTACCTCGGCGACGACCTGCCGGACCTGCCGGTGATTCGCCGCGTCGGCCTGGGCATGGCGGTGGCCAATGCCGCCAGCTTCGTGCGTGAACACGCTCACGGCATCACCCTCGCCCGTGGCGGCGAAGGTGCCGCTCGCGAATTCTGCGAATTGATCCTGCGCGCCCAGGACCGCCTCGATGCGGCCAATGCCGCGTACCTGTGAGCCCACCATGCTGAGCAAAAAGTTTCGCAACACCCTGTTGTTCAGTTGCATCGCGGCGATATTCGCCGCGGTTGGCTACTGGAACATCAGCCCGGAGCGCTTCCTCGACAAGCCGGTAACGCCGGTCGATGAAAGCGCGATCGACTATTACGCCATCAACGCCCACAGCGTGCAGTACCTGCCCGACGGCAGGCTGCAATATGATCTGGTGTCCGACAAGGTCGAGCACCTGAAGGCGACCGAGGTGACGTTGCTGACCAACCCCGACCTGAATGTGTTCCGCGGCACTGAATTCCCGTGGCACGTCCAGAGCCTGCAGGGCGAGGTCAACCCTGACGGCACACAGGTCGAACTGATCGATGACGTGCGCATCACGCGCTTCGACGAGAAAAACCGTAAAACCCTGATCACCAGCACCCGCATGACGGTGTTCCCGCAGCAGCAATATGCGCAGACCGAGCAAGACGTTAGAATCGACGGCGCTGGCGGTGTATCGACTGGCAAGGGAATGAAAGCGTATTTGAAAGAAAGCAGGATACACCTGCTATCGAACGTAAGAGGACAGTATGAGGCTCGTTAAAACCCTCCCGATTTTGCTCAGTCTGGGCGCAGCACTGGGAAGCGTGAGCGCCTGGGCTCTGCCGGAAGATCAACAGCAGCCTATCCGCATTCAGGCCGACGATGCCCAACTGGACGACAAGCAAGGTATTGCTACCTACAAGGGTGACGTGATCATCACCCAGGGCTCGATGAAGGTGACCGGCAACACCGTGACCATCACCCGCACCCCGACTGGCGACATCGACGTGGTGACCTCGGTGGGCAACCTGGCGTACTTCGAGCAATTGCAAACAGCTGGCGACACCAAGCCCGTTCAGGGCTGGGGCGTGACGATCCAGTATCACGCCGCACAAAACCGCGTCGTACTGATCGACAAGGCCAAAGTTGTCGACAAGGACAACAACACCACCCAAGGCGAAAAAATCGTCTACGACACGGTCAAGAAGCTCGCCAGCGCCGGTCGCGCCACGGGCAGCAAGGTCACCGAGGCACGTCCGCGTATCGACATGGTGATCCAGCCGAAGAAGAAAACCGACGAGAAAACCCAGTAATGGCAACTCTGAAAGCTCAGCATCTGGCCAAGAGCTACAAGAGCCGCCAGGTCGTGCGTGATGTCAGCCTGTCCATCGACAGCGGCCAGATCGTCGGCCTGCTTGGTCCGAACGGCGCCGGCAAGACCACCTGCTTCTACATGATCGTCGGCCTGGTGCAAGCCGACCAGGGCCGCGTCCTGATCGACGACCACGATGTCAGCCACCAGCCCATGCACGGCCGCGCAAAGGCCGGTATTGGCTACTTGCCACAAGAAGCATCGATCTTTCGCAAACTGTCGGTGGCCGACAACATCATGGCCATCCTCGAGACCCGCAAGGAACTCGACAAGGCCGGCCGTCGCAAGGAGCTGGAAAGCCTGCTACAGGAATTCCACATCAGCCACATCCGCGACAACCTCGGCATGAGCCTGTCCGGTGGTGAGCGCCGTCGCGTGGAAATCGCCCGCGCCCTGGCCACCAACCCGAAATTCATCCTCCTCGACGAACCCTTCGCCGGCGTGGACCCGATTTCGGTCGGGGACATCAAGCAGATCATCTACCACCTCAAGGCCAAGGGCATTGGCGTACTGATCACGGACCACAACGTTCGTGAAACCCTGGATATCTGTGAAACCGCCTATATCGTCAATGACGGCCAACTGATCGCCGAAGGTGACGCAGAGACCATCCTGGCCAACAACCTGGTCAAGGAAGTGTATCTGGGCCATGAGTTCCGCCTGTAAAGGCAGAGGTATCTGGCAGGTCGTCCGAGCGCTTGTCCCGATAAAAAATCAACACTTTTTTATTGTTACAGCGCTCTAGGCAAACGCTGCAGTTTCGGGCATATAATTTGCTTATGTTTGGCGCTCCGGCGCCCTGTAGTGGATGGCGCATGTGCGCCGGCGAATAAGGTGTTAAGCCCCTGCCATGAAACCATCGCTAGTCTTGAGAATGGGCCAGCAGCTGACGATGACACCGCAGCTGCAACAGGCCATCCGCCTGCTCCAATTGTCGACCCTGGACCTGCAACAGGAAATCCAGGAGGCCTTGGAGTCCAATCCGATGCTCGAACGCCAGGAAGAAGGCGACGACTTCGACAATTCCGATCCCTTGGCCGACAACGCCGAACAAAAGCCCAACACCGATATCCAGGAACCCTCCTACCAGGAAAGCGCCCCGACGGTTGATAACCTCGAAGAAGGCGACTGGAACGAGCGCATCCCCAACGATCTCCCCGTCGACACCGCGTGGGAAGACGTTTACCAGACCAGCGCCAGCAGCCTGCCCAGCAACGATGACGACGAGTGGGACTTCACCACCCGCACCTCGGCCGGCGAAAGCCTGCAAAGCCACTTGCTGTGGCAACTGAACCTGGCTCCGATGTCCGACACCGATCGCCTGATCGCCGTGACCCTGATCGATTGCATCAACAATCAGGGCTATCTGGACGAAACCCTCGAGGAAATCCTCGAAGCCTTCGATCCGGAGCTGGACATCGAACTGGACGAAATCGAAGCCGTCCTGCACCGCATCCAGCAATTCGAGCCCGCCGGCATCGGTGCCCGCAACCTGGGCGAATGCCTGCTGCTGCAATTGCGCCAGTTGCCAGCCAAGACCCCTTGGCTGGCCGAGGCCAAGCGCCTGGTCAGCGATTACATCGACCTGCTCGGCAGCCGCGACTACAGCCAGTTGATGCGCCGCATGAAGCTCAAGGAAGATGAACTGCGCCAGGTCATCGAACTGGTCCAGAGCCTCAACCCGCGTCCGGGCTCGCAGATCGAGTCCACCGAAGCCGAGTACGTCGTTCCCGACGTGATCGTGCGCAAGGACAACGAGCGCTGGCTGGTGGAGCTGAATCAGGAGTCGGTGCCACGGCTGCGGGTCAACGCCCAGTACGCCGGTTTCGTGCGCCGCGCTGACACCAGCGCCGATAACACGTTCATGCGCAATCAGTTGCAGGAGGCCCGCTGGTTCATCAAGAGCCTGCAAAGCCGCAATGAAACCCTGATGAAAGTAGCCACCCAGATCGTCGAGCATCAGCGCGGGTTCCTCGAATATGGCGACGAAGCCATGAAGCCGCTGGTCCTGCACGACATCGCCGAAGCGGTCGGCATGCATGAGTCGACGATTTCACGGGTGACCACCCAGAAGTTCATGCATACCCCCCGGGGCATATATGAACTGAAATACTTTTTCTCAAGTCACGTAAGCACCTCCGAAGGCGGCGAATGCTCGTCCACGGCGATCCGGGCGATCATCAAAAAACTGGTTGCCGCGGAAAATCAGAAAAAGCCGTTGAGTGACAGCAAGATCGCTGGTTTACTGGAGGCACAAGGCATTCAGGTGGCCCGCCGCACCGTCGCCAAGTATCGCGAATCCCTCGGGATCGCGCCTTCGAGCGAACGCAAGCGGTTGATGTAGGGCCACGCCACAGCGTTCCAGTGGTAGATCATCTGGTCTACCGCTTTATGCACTGGCAACGAAGGAGAAGCTGTATGCAAGTCAACATCAGTGGACACCAACTGGAAGTGACCGAACCTCTCCGCTCCTACATCGGCGAAAAACTCGAACGACTGGAGCGACACTTCGACAAGATCACTAACGTGCAGGTCACGATGACCGTCGAAAAGTTGAAGCAGAAAATCGAAGCCACATTGCATATTCCCGGGAATGAAGTGGTCGCGAACGCGGAACATACCGATATGTACGCCGCGATCGATGCACTCACCGACAAGCTGGATAAACAACTCAAAAAGCATAAGGAAAAGACCCAGAGCCTCCTTCAGGGCGCAACCGGTCGCTAACACTCCCAACCCATGATCCGACTTGAAAGTATCCTGACCCCCGGCCGTTCCCTGGTGAACGTGCCGGGTGGCAGTAAAAAGAAAGCCCTCGAACAAATTGCCAATCTGATCGCCCGCGAAGTGCCGGGTCTGGAGATGCAAGATGTCTTCGAGGCGCTGATTGCCCGTGAAAAACTCGGCTCCACCGGTTTTGGCAACGGCATCGCCATTCCACATTGCCGTCTCAAGGGCTGTGTATCGCCCATCAGTGCATTGATGCACCTTGACGCCCCTATCGATTTCGACGCCATCGATGGTGCGCCGGTTGACCTGCTGTTCGTATTGCTGGTCCCGGAAGCCGCCACCGATGCGCACCTTGAACTGCTTCGGCAGATCGCCAGCATGCTCGATCGCAAGGACGTGCGCGACAAACTGCGCAGCGCTCCGAGCAATGAAGCCCTGTATCAGGTTGTCCTGGACGAGCAAAACGGTCAGTAATCATGCGCTTGATCATCGTCAGTGGCCGCTCCGGCTCAGGTAAAAGCACCGCCCTCGACGTCCTTGAGGACAACGGGTACTACTGCATCGACAATTTGCCTGCCGGCCTGCTGCCGGAACTGGCCGAACGAGCGCTGATTCATACTGAACTGGTGCAGCCGCTGGTCGCCGTTTCCATTGACGCCCGCAACCTGCCCAGCCACCTGTCACGCTTCCCCGACCTGCTCGAAGAAGTCCGCAGCCGCCACATCCAGTGCGATGTCCTGTACCTGGACGCCGACGAAGAAACACTGCTCAAGCGCTTCTCGGAAACCCGCCGACGTCACCCCCTGACCAACGCCAACCGCTCGCTGGCCGAAGCCATCAGCGTCGAGAGCGTCCTGCTCGGGCCGATTGCCGACCTCGCCGATCTCAAGATCAACACTACCAGCCTGAACCTGTATCAACTGCGCGATGCCATCAAACTGCGCCTGTTGAATCAACCGGAACCCGGCACTGCGTTCCTGGTGGAATCCTTCGGGTTCAAACGCGGCATGCCGGTGGACGCCGACCTGGTGTTCGATGTGCGTTGCCTGCCAAACCCTTACTGGAAACCGGAATTGCGCGAGCAGTCCGGGCTCGATCAACCGGTTGCCGAATATCTGGCGGCACAGCCGGATGTCGAAGAGATGTTCCAGGACATTTCCACATACCTGCTAAAGTGGCTGCCTCGTTTTGCCGCCAGCAACCGCGCCTACGTCACCATTGCCATTGGCTGCACGGGCGGACATCACCGCTCCGTCTACCTGACCGAGCGTCTGGGGCAGACGCTGCAAAAATCCCTGAAGAACGTCCAGGTTCGCCACCGCGACCTCAGCTAAAGGACTCACATCGCGATGCCTGCTCTGGAAATCGAAATCATCAACAAGCTGGGCCTGCATGCCCGCGCTTCTGCAAAATTCGTTGGTGTCGCCGGCCAATTCACGGGTTGCACGATCCGCGTGGGACGCACGCCAGAATCCACCGTCGATGGAAAAAGCATCATGGCCATGATGATGCTCGCCGCCGGCAAGGGCACCAAAATCCATCTGAGCACGGAAGGCGAGCAGGAACGGGAAGCGATGGATGCGCTGGTGGCCTTGATCAACAATTACTTCGACGAAGGCGAGTAAACGCGCGGCTTTGTGGCGAGCGCCGTATCCATCACCATCATCAAGCAAAACGGCGTTTTTGTTTCTGTGTTTCCCGAAACTCCGCGAAGAACCATAAAAAAGGCGCGCCACCCATTGGGTGGCGCGCCTTTTTGTGTCACAGGAAGGGTTAGCTGCCCGCCACCGTCATCCGCTCGATCAGCACCGAACCGGTGCGGATGTTGCTGCGAAGTTCGAGATCATTACCGATCGCGACGATCTGTTTGAACATGTCGCGCATGTTGCCGGCGATGGTCACTTCCTGGACCGCGAACTGGATTTCGCCGTTCTCGACCCAGTAACCCGCCGCGCCCCGGGAATAATCACCGGTGACCATGTTCAGCCCCTGGCCCATCAACTCAGTGACCAACAGCCCGCGCCCCATACGCCGCAGCAAGGCCGCCTGGTCTTCATCGCCGTGGGTGACGAACAGGTTGTGCACGCCGCCAGCGTTGGCCGTACTCGGCATGCCGAGCTTGCGGCCGGAGTAGGTGCCGAGGATGTAGGACACCAATTCGCCTTTTTCGACGAACGGCTTGGCGTAGGTTGCCAGGCCATCGCCATCGAACGCAGCACTACCCAATGCCCGCATCAGGTGCGGACGCTCGTCGATGGTCAGCCACTCCGGAAACAGCTTCTGACCGAGAGTGCCCTCGAGGAACGAAGACTTGCGATACAGGCTGCCGCCGGAAATCGCCGACAGGAAACTGCCGAACAGCCCCCCGGCCAATTCTGCGGAAAACAGCACCGGCACCTCGCAAGTCGGCACCGGACGCGCGCCCAGACGGCTCGCCGCCCGTTGCGCAGCGCGCTGGCCGATGCTGACCGGGTCGGCGAGCAAATTGCCCTGTCGGTTCACGTCGTACCAGTAATCACGCTGCATCTGGCCGTCGGCTTCAGCGATCATCACGCAGCTCAGGCTGTGGCGAGTGGACGCGTAACCGCCGATAAACCCATGGCTGTTGCCGTAGACGCGGCAGCCCTGATGGGTGCTGAGGGTGGTGCCGTCGGCGTTCTTGATCCGGCTGTCGGCGGCAAACGCCGCGGCTTCGCAGGCCAGGGCCTGTTCGATGGCTTGTTCCGGAGTAATGTCCCATTGGTGGAACAAGTCGAAATCCTGAATATCCCGCGCCATCAGCGCGGCATCCGCAAGGCCCGAGGCTTCGTCTTCCGAAGTGTGTTTGGCGATGGCCAGTGCAGCGGCAACCGTTTCGCGAATCGCTTCCGGACCGCTGGCCGAAGTGCTGGCCGAGCCTTTGCGCTGGCCGACATACAAGGTGATGCCAAATCCCTGATCGCGGTTGAATTCGACCGTTTCGACTTCACGCTGGCGCACCGTAGTCGACAAACCCTGCTCAAGCGACACCGCCACTTCACAGGCACTGGCCCCCTGGCGCCTGGCTTCAGCGATGATCTGCTCGACTTGTTCCTGCAGTGCCGGCAACGCTTGTGGGCCGACGCTTTCAACTGCACTCATGCTGTTCTCCACTCAAATTCTGCTTTCGGTAACGGTCATCGAGCGACCGGGCCGGACAAGCGGCCCCCGACTGGTTATCATGGCGGCGTTTCTTAGCGGACTGCCACCATGGTTGATTCTTACGACGACTCCCTCGATACGGGAGAAAAAAGCAAATCCCAGGTCAAACGCGAGCTGCATGCTCTGGTTGACCTTGGCGAGCGCCTTACAACACTCAAGCCTGACTTGGTTGCAAAGCTGCCCTTGACCGACGCCTTGCGCCGGGCCTTGGCCGATGCACCCAAGCACACCGCGAACATCGCGCGTAAACGGCACCTTCAGTTCATCGGCAAGCTGATGCGCGATCAGGACACTGACGCCATTCTGGTCTTGCTCGATCAACTCGATGCCTCCACTCGCCAGTACAACGAGCGTTTCCATAACCTGGAGCGCTGGCGAGATCGCCTGATTGCCGGTGACGATGCCGTTCTGGAAAAGTTCGTCGTCGACTACCCTGACGCCGATCGCCAGCAACTGCGTTCCATGATCCGTCAGGCCCAGCATGAGGTTGCGCAAAACAAGCCTCCTGCTTCCAGCCGTAAAATCTTCAAGTACATCCGTGAGCTGGACGAGACTCAACGCGGTCTGCGTTGAATCCCTGATCGGGTGAGTTGCCCTGCAACTCACCCGAAGCTTCACTGTTTCAAAAACCGCTTACGCGCCCGTGCCACCCACGGTGATCGCATCAATCTTCAGCGTTGGCTGGCCGACACCCACCGGCACCGACTGCCCATCCTTGCCGCACGTGCCCACGCCGCTGTCCAGCGCCAGATCATTACCGACCATCGACACCTTGCTCATGGCTTCCGGCCCGTTGCCGATCAACGTCGCACCTTTGACCGGTGCAGTGATCTTGCCGTCCTCGATCAGGTACGCCTCGCTGGTGGAAAACACGAACTTGCCGCTGGTGATGTCCACCTGACCGCCACCCAGGTTGGCGCAGTAGATGCCGCGTTTCACCGAGGCGATGATTTCCTCCGGGTCGCTTTCACCGGCGAGCATGTAGGTATTGGTCATGCGCGGCATCGGCAGGTGCGCGTAGGATTCGCGACGGCCGTTACCGGTGCGAGCCACACCCATCAGGCGGGCATTGAGCTTGTCCTGCATGTAGCCCTTGAGTACGCCGTTTTCGATCAGCGTGGTGCATTCGGTCGGCGTGCCCTCGTCATCGACGCTCAACGAGCCGCGACGACCGGCCAGGGTGCCGTCATCGACAATGGTGCACAGCTTCGACGCAACCATCTCGCCCATGCGCCCGCTATAAGCCGAGCTGCCCTTGCGGTTGAAGTCGCCCTCCAGGCCATGACCGACGGCTTCATGCAGCAGCACACCCGACCAGCCGGAACCGAGCACCACCGGCAAGGTTCCGGCCGGTGCCGGAATGGCTTCAAGGTTGACCAGCGCCTGGCGCAACGCTTCACGGGCATAGCCCATGGCGCGGTCTTCGCCGAGGAAATAACGGTAATCGGTCCGACCGCCACCGCCATGACCGCCGCGCTCGCGGCGACCGTTCTGCTCGACGATCACGCTGACATTGAAACGCACCAACGGCCGCACATCCGCCGCCAGACCGCCGTCGGTGGAAGCCACCAGAATCCGCTCCCAGACACCGGCCATGCTCACGGTGACTTGCTGGATGCGTGGGTCGAGGGCGCGGGTCGCGGCGTCGACTCGCTTGAGCAAATCGACTTTCTCGGCACGGGTCAGCACTTCCAGGGGATTGTCCGGCGCATACAACTGCGCGACGTCCTGGCTGGTGAATGCCTGTACCGTGCCGTGTTGCCCGGCCCGGGAAATCGAACGGGCGGCACGCGCCGCAGCGCCCAGGGCTTCAAGAGTGATGGCATTGCTGTAGGCAAAACCGGTTTTTTCACCCGATTGCGCGCGCACGCCCACACCTTGGTCAAGGTTGAAGCTGCCCTCCTTGACGATGCCGTCTTCCAGCGCCCAGGACTCGGAGATCTGTCCCTGGAAATACAGGTCGGCCGCATCGATGCCCGGCCCGGCCAGATCGCCAAGCACGCCTTGCAGGCTCTCGATCGTGACGCCACCGGGCGCCAACAGGTGTTCACTGACTGAGGACAACAACTCGCTCATATGCTTTACGCCTTAAATTCGTCGTTCTGATGCAGGTCGCTGGGCGCCCTGCGAGAAAAAGCGCCGGTGACTGGACACCGGCATCCGCGCCCGGATGGACGCCTGTTCGCTACTGTCGCGTTCGGCCAGCAGCACGGCCTCGCCTTGATCCTGTTGTGCCAGCACACGACCCCATGGGTCGATTATTGCCGCATGCCCCCAAGTTTCCCGCGGCCCCGGATGCGTCCCACCTTGGGCTGCCGCGAGCACATAACACTGGGTTTCGATGGCTCGCGCGCGAATCAGCACGTCCCAGTGCGCAGCGCCGGTCACGGCGGTAAAGGCCGACGGCGCGGTAATCAATTCCGCTCCGGCAGCACGCAATTCGCTGTAGAGCTCCGGGAAGCGCAAGTCATAACAAACCGTCAGTCCGACCCGGCCGACCGGTGTGTCCGCCACGACCACCCCGCTGCCATAAGCATAGTCATCGGATTCACGATAACGGCCACGATTGTCCGCCACATCGACGTCGAACAGGTGCAGCTTGTCGTAGCGCGCCACCGTTTCGCCCTGGTCGTCGACCAGCAACGAACAGGCATGCACTTTGGCCGTCGGTTGATCCACCGGCGGCAACGGCAATGTGCCGGCCACTATCCATAACTTGAGGTCGCGTGCGGTCTGTTTCAACCAGGGCAGGATCGGGCCTTCGCCCAGTGCTTCGGCGCGCCCGATGTCGGCAATGTCGCGCCGGCCCATAGCGGCGAAGTTTTCCGGCAATACCGCCAGTTTCGCACCGCCAGCAGCCGCTTGTTCAAGTAGCCGACGGGCCTGGGCCAGATTGGCCAGCACATCGCTCTGGCTGACCATTTGAATCACCGCGACAGACATGACCTTTTCCTTATTGAAATCAACACAGTCCTGTAGGAGCGAGCTTGCTCGCGATGAGTTTGAATGCGACGCGTGTTTTCAGGCGGCCCACGTCATCGTTCACGTCCATCGCGAGCGAGCTCGCTCCTACAAGGGGCGAGCCGCAATGGTCATGCTACTCCATAGGCCCGAAGGATGGCTTTTCAAAAAGGCTTGTCGAAGGTGATTTTCGGTTCTTTCCACGGCCCGTTGACGGTGTATTTCACACTGGCGAAACGGGCGACCCGGTCACCGATCAGCTTGTCGATCAGGAACAGCGCCCCACCGACCGCCGGTGCACCGACGATCAGTGCGGCGATCGGCAGGTTATTGGTCACCGGCAAGGTCACCAACAGTTTCGCATCGATCTGATCGGCCACCATGTTCAGGGTGCCGTCGAGTTCGATCGTGCTGGACGGCCCCGTCAGCCGGATCGGCTCACGGGTGACATACACTCCGTTCGTCCCAACCAGCAGCCCCTTGACCCGGTCATAACTCAGGCCTTTGCCGAACAGGTCGGAGAAGTCCAGGCGCAGGCGCCGGCCGATGGAGTTGAAGTTGAGTAAACCAAATACCCGCAGCGCCTGGGCACTGCCTTCAACCTCGACGAACTGGCCCTGATTGAGCGTCGCATCGAGCGAACCGGAGAAACGCTTGGTCGCTACCCAGGCCGGCGATCCGGGCCAGCGGCCATCGACATCCATATAAAAGTCCTTGCTGGTGACGCTCGGTGCATACCCCCAGTTCTTCAGCACATCGGCGAGGTTCTTGCCGCTGATGCGTCCCTTGTACCAGCTTGAGCTGGCGCCGGGCACGCCTTCCCAGCCACCGCTGCCCACCAACAGAATGCCCTTGAGGCCCAGGTCCAGCGAGTTGAACACGATGCCGTTGGCCGTCGGGCGAATTTTCAGCGACCAGCCGCCCACCAGATCCTGGCCCTGGAATAACTGATTGATGGTGATGTCCATCGCGGGGATTTTCGTCGGGTCTACCGACGCCAGCGGATCCGGTGAGTTTTCATCGGCCAGCACGGCCGGGTCCGGTGCGGGCAGGCGCACGGTTTGCAGATTGATCGTGATCGGCACCGCGTTCGTATCGGGCAGGTTGGCGTTGCCCTTGATCTGCTGGCTGTCGAGTTGCAGCGCCCAGGCGGAAGCCTTGCGCGTCAGCTGGATCGAGGCCTGATCGAGCGTGGTGCCGATACCGCTGAGCTTGCCCACCTTGAAGTCCGCACCGCTGAGCAATTGCCTGGCGCTGCCGCCAGGGTCCTGTCCGGCGTATTTATCCACCAGGTCCTTCCACGGGCCAACGTCCAGCTCCGACAGCACGCCTCGTACCCGCAGGCCTTTGGTGTCAGGCAATACCGCCTCGCCGCCACCGAGGGACAATTCCCCGCGACCGTCAGCGAAATTGCTGGCCGGGGCCGCGAACGTGAAGCTCGCCAGATCCCCGTAGTTGACCCAATAGCGCCGTTCGTCGCCCTGCAAGGTCATACGGAACTTCGTGTCGCGCCCGGTATCGGCGGTGATGCCGAACGGCGCAGGCAAGTCGACAGCCACGCCCTTGAGGCTGGAATTGACCAGCAACTGGCTGTCGGCGCCGTTCAAGGTCAGTTGCAGTTGATAAGGGATCACGCCACTCGCCGGCAGAGGCTGGGCCACCTTCAGCCAATCGGTCAGTTTCTTGACCTCGACCTGGCCCGACGCGGTCACCCGGGTATTGAGTTTACCCGGGCTGCCATCAGCAAAAATCTGTGCGGTAACCGGCTTGTCGAATGCCCTTGCGCTGATGTTCTGCCCGCTCAGGCCTTTGGCACTGTCGAAACGGAAGTCACCTTTGAGCTGGGTCAGTTCCAGTACAGGCTCGGCCAGTTTCAAACGTGCCTTGGCGGTCTTGAAATCGACGAGGATCTTCGGCTCCTCGCCTTTTGCCAGTGGAATGTCCAGGTTCAACTTGCCTTGCAGGTCTCCCTCGCCTTCCCAGCCGGCAAAGGTTGCCCCGGTGCCGATCGGCGCTTCCTGGAGGATTTTCAGGCCATCGCCCAAACCGCCGGCAAATCCGCCTTCGAGGAACAGATGAACGTTCTGCCCGGCAGGCACATGGGGAATGTTGACGTAAACATCGTTGACCTGGGTGTCGAGCAATTGGCCCTTGCTGGCCAGAATCCGCACACCGCTGTCTTCGACGAACACGTCGCCGCTGACCTTGCCGACATGGGGCCAGCCCGGCTGGAAGGCCAGTTCGGCATCGTGAACCTTGAAGTACAGGCTGATGCTGCGATCCACGTCTGCGGCACCGTGACTGAGCGAGCCTTGATACTGGAAGAAGCCTTGATCCACCGCGCCTTTGAGAATCGCGGTGCGCAGCCATTCATCCAGCGCCGGGCTGAGAACCGCCGGCAAGTACTTGGCGGTGTAGCGACCGTCACCGTCCACCAGGCCGACCCGCAGGTCCATGTAATCTTCCTGGGTGTGATCGAAATGCAGGCGAATCAGGAAGTCGCCAGCGATCTTGCCCTCCTCGCCCAGCACTTTCAGGTACGGCGCGATCAGGGTGAAACCTTCTTTATCGAGTTTCCAGGTCAGCCGCGCATTGGCCTGAATGTACTGCCAAGGCTTGGCGAAAATCGGGTCCAGGTGCAGCATGAAATCCTTGCTGTCCATGCGCAGTTCGCCGTGTCCCAGGTCACCGCTGATGCTGCCGCTGACATTTCGGGCCGCCGGCGCACCGTGATAGGCATCGAAGCCTACCTGGTCGAGGTTGGCGGCAAACCCGAACTTGCTGTCGTCGGTGGCATTCGGGCGCAAGTCGACCAGCACGTTACGCAATCCACCCGTGACTTTCAGCCGCTCGACGACCTTGGCAAAACCTTCCGGCAACGGCGCCAGGGCGTTGAGCAACGGCGTAAGCGGAGTGAGATCGACCCGGTCGGCTTGCAGGTGCCAGAGCTCTTCGGTTGTATTAGTGGCGGCGCTTTGCTTGAGCTGCAAATGCGTTTCCCAGCGGGTCTCGCCGAGGTTCATCGCCAGGGAATCCAGAGTCACTGACACGCCTTCGGCGCTGCGCTGGAAGTAACCATTGAGCGCCAGGTTATTGATCTGGATCGGCTTGCGCTCGGCGTAGGCGCCCTTGAGTTGTGGCGCGTTCAAGCGCACTGCTGCGCTTTGCAGGGTGCCTTTGCCCCAGGTCAGCCAAAGCTCGCCACCGGCCTTGATCTCGGAAAAACTCCACTCCTGGGTCACTCGCTCGGGCAACCACTTCGACCAGTCGCTTTGCGGCAGGCTCAGGTAGGCCTCGGCTTCACCGTCCTTCCATTGGCTGGCACGAATGCGGGTGCGCAGACTCATGGCCACCGGCTGGCCGTCGGGCAGGGTCAGGCGGGCGTCGAGTCGCTGCCGGGTAGCACCTGTTTTCAGATTCACGCCGACGTAAGTCAGAGTCAGCGGCGACTGGGCAAATGGCTGCAACGTTACCTGGCTGTCCAGCACCGTCAGTTGCTGGATCATCTGCATGCGATCGAGCAGTTGTTCCGGATCAGTTGGCTGGTCCTGCTGCACCGGCAATCCTTCCAGCGCCCATTGACCGTCGTTGCCCTCCTTGACGCTGATCTTCAGGCCGCTGAGTTCCAGATGAGCGATGCGTACCTGACGGGCCAGCAGGCTGGCCCAAAGGTCCGGCACCGCACGCACCTGATCCAGGTGCAAGGCATTGGCGCCCTCGCCGACCGTCACATCGTGCGCCATCAATATGGGAGCGAATCCACTCCAGCTGCCTTCGAGCTCGCCGATCTGCAATGGCATGCCCAAGGTATCGCTGGCTTTGCTTTCGATGTCGGCACGGTACTCGGCGACTAACGGCGTCAGCTCCCGGCCAAGGCTGACGTAGAGCGCCATCAACACCAAAACCAACGCGCACAGGCCCAGACCCCAGCGGGTCAGTGCGGCCAAAATGCGTGTCAGACGGTCCATGTCAGATGGCCCCCATGGCAAAAAATTTGCAAAAAGCTGAGGCCAGCCATTCTTGAACAATCAAAACGATACGCTTCAGAGCAGCACCACGTCGTATTGTTCCTGGGAATACATGGTTTCGACCTGGAAGCGGATGGTGCGCCCGATAAACCCTTCCAGCTCGGCGACGTTGCCCGACTCTTCGTCGAGCAGGCGGTCCACCACTTTCTGGTTCGCCAATACACGATAGCCTTCCGCCTGATAGGCGCGAGCCTCACGCAGGATTTCGCGGAAGATTTCGTAGCAAACGGTTTCCGGGGTCTTGAGCTTGCCGCGTCCCTGACAGGCGTTGCACGGCTCGCACAACACTTGCTCAAGGCTTTCGCGGGTCCGCTTGCGGGTCATCTGCACCAGGCCCAGTTCGGTGATACCGATGATGTTGGTCTTGGCGTGATCGCGTTCCAATTGCTTTTCGAGCGTGCGCAACACCTGGCGCTGGTGTTCTTCATCTTCCATGTCGATGAAGTCGATGATGATGATTCCGCCGAGGTTACGCAGGCGCAATTGACGGGCGATGGCCGTCGCGGCTTCGAGGTTGGTCTTGAAGATGGTTTCTTCGAGGTTGCGATGGCCGACGAACGCCCCGGTGTTGACGTCGATGGTGCTCATGGCTTCCGCCGGATCGACCACCAGATAACCGCCGGACTTGAGCGGGACCTTGCGCTCGAGCGCCTTCTGGATTTCGTCTTCGACGCCATACAGGTCGAAAATCGGCCGCTCGCCCGGGTAATGCTCCAGACGGTCGGCAATCTCGGGCATCAATTCGGCGACGAATTGCGTGGTTTTCTGGAAGGTTTCCCGGGAGTCGATGCGGATCTTCTCGATTTTCGGGCTCACCAGATCACGCAGGGTGCGCAGCGCCAATCCGAGGTCTTCGTAGATAACGCTGGGCGCACTGATGGTCTTGATCTGGGCGCTGATCTGATCCCAGAGCCTGCGCAGGTAGCGGATGTCCATGAGGATTTCATCGGCGCCTGCGCCTTCGGCTGCCGTGCGCAGGATGAAACCGCCGGCCTCCTTGATACCTTCCTTGGCCACGCAATCAGTGACCACTTGCTTGAGGCGTTCGCGCTCGGCTTCGTCTTCGATCTTCAGGGAAATGCCGACATGTGCGGTGCGTGGCATGTACACCAGGTAACGCGAAGGGATCGACAACTGAGTAGTCAGGCGTGCGCCCTTGGAACCGATCGGGTCCTTGGTCACTTGCACCACCAGGCTCTGGCCTTCGTGCACCAGGGCACTGATGCTCTCGACCGCTGGGCCTTCGCGCAGGGAAATTTCCGACGCATGAATGAACGCGGCACGATCGAGGCCGATATCGACGAATGCCGCCTGCATCCCCGGCAATACCCGCACGACTTTGCCTTTATAGATGTTGCCGACGATCCCGCGCTTTTGCGTACGCTCGACGTGGACCTCTTGCAGGACACCGTTTTCGACCACCGCCACGCGCGACTCCATCGGCGTGATGTTGATCAGGATCTCTTCACTCATGGCAGGGTCTCGTTCAGGCATGTTCACGATAATGGCCGCATCTGTTCAGAACGTTGCTTGGTCTGCGTTCCGGGCTTGCCAACAGGGTATGCCGAAATGGCCGAGCAGTTCCGCGGTTTCGCAAAGCGGTAGTCCGACCACCGCTGAATAACTTCCATTGAGCCCGGCGACAAACACCGCACCCAGTCCTTGAATACCATAACCGCCCGCCTTGTCCCTTGGTTCGCTGCTGGCCCAATAGGCGGCGGCTTCTTCACGACTGATATCACGAAAGCGCACCCGACTGGTGACAACCCGGGACTCGCAACGTTCGCCATCGAGCACGGCAATCGCGGTCAGGACCTCATGCTCACACCCTGACAACATCATCAACATGGTGCACGCATCCGCTTGATCAACCGGTTTGCCGAGAATCTTTCCGTCGAGCACCACGGCGGTATCGGCTCCGAGCACACAGAACGGGCCATCGGACACGACAGCGCTGCGCCCTGCTTCGGCTTTGCCGCGCGCCAGGCGCTCGACGTAGGCCGAAGGGGATTCTTGTGGTAAAGGGGTTTCATCGATGTCCGCACTGACGGCGGAGAATGGAACGCCGATCTGCGTGAGCAGTTCACGTCGACGCGGCGAACCAGAGGCGAGGTACAACCGTTTCATCAAGACCTCTCCCTGTCTAATGCCAGACCGAATCAATTGATTTTGTAGCGTCGACGCAATCCGCGCAAACCGAAACTGATCCAGGGCCAGAGCAATGCACTGACCAGTGCCGGCAGCACCAGCGCCAGCGTCGGCTGACGATTGCCGGTCAAGGCACTGAGCCATAGCTGTACAAGTTGGGCGAGGCCGAAGATCACCAGGATCACCAGGCTCTGCTGCCACATCGGGAACATCCGCAGGCGTTGTTGCAGCGCCAGTACGAGGTAGGTGATGAGCGTCAGGATCAATGCGTTCTGGCCCAACAAGGTGCCGTAGAGCACGTCTTCAGCCAGTCCCAGGCAAAACGCCGTTACCATCCCGACTGTCTGCGGCATGTTCAACGCCCAGAATGCCAGCAGCAAGGCCAGCCACAGCGGGCGCAGGATTTCCATGAATTGCGGCAGGGGCGAAACGCTCAGCAGCAGCCCGACGGCGAACGTCAGCCAGACTATCCAGCCGTTTCGGGATGCTTTTACACCGCCCATTATTCTCTCCCCACTGGAGTGGCCGGCGCGGCGACTGGCGGTTTGGCGGCAGGCTTCGCGGCAGCGGGTTTAGTCGCCGCAGGATGCGTGGCCGCAGGCTTGGCTGGCGTGGTGGCTGGCTTGGCTGGCGCAGTGGCCGCAGGCGCCGCCGTGGCAGGAGTCGCCGGTGCGGCGGCCGGCGCAGCGGGAGCTGCAGGGTTGACCAGTTTCGGAACTGTCGCCGGAATGATCGGACCACCGCCCTGTGCGTCCAGGTTTTCCTGGGCCTGGGCGGCGTCGTTGGCGCGCTCTTCGGCAGTACGATTGTCACTGAACACCAGCAGCAGGTAACGGCTGCGGTTCAAGGCGGCGGTCGGAATGGCGCGGACAATGGCAAACGGCTGGCCGGAATCGTGAATCACTTCCTTGACCGTCGCCACCGGGTAACCGGCCGGAAAACGTTGCCCGAGGCCGGAGCTGACGAGCAAGTCGCCTTCCTTGATGTCGGCGGTATCGGCCACATGACGCAACTCGAGACGCTCCGGGTTGCCGGTGCCGCTTGCAATCGCCCGCAAACCGTTACGGTTCACCTGCACCGGAATGCTATGGGTGGTATCGGTCAATAGCAGGACGCGAGAGGTGTAGGGCATCAACTCGACCACCTGGCCCATCAGGCCACGGGCATCGAGTACCGGCTGACCGAGGACCACGCCGTCGCGCTCGCCTTTATTGATGATGATGCGATGGGTGAAGGGGTTGGGGTCCATGCCGATCAACTCGGCCACTTCGACTTTCTCGTTGACCAGTGCCGAAGAGTTGAGCAACTCGCGCAGCCGAACGTTCTGCTCGGTCAGGGCGGCAAGTTTCTGCATGCGCCCCTGCAACAGCAGGTTTTCAGTCTTGAGTTTTTCGTTTTCGGCGACGAGTTCGGTCCGGCTGCCAAACTGACTGGCAACGCCTTCCCACAGTCGTCCGGGCAGGTCGGTGATCCAGTAGGCGTCCATCAGCACCAGCGACATCTGGCTGCGTGCAGGCTTGAGCAGACTGAAACGGGCGTCGACCACCATCAGCGCGACCGATAGCACGACCAGCACCAACAGGCGCACGCCCAGTGAAGGGCCCTTGGTGAAAAGCGGTTTAATAAGCCGCTCCTCCCAGGCAAATGTTCTGTTTATTCATACGGCGGCAATCCGGCCTGGATGCAGACTGACAGAAGATAAACGCGAACAGGCAGCACTGCAAAGTGCCGCCTGCGCGCTCAACAGCATAGAGGCGATCCGGCGACTTATTCGCTGGAAAGCAGGTCCATGGTGTGTTTATCCATCATTTCCAATGCACGGCCACCACCGCGAGCAACGCAGGTCAGCGGGTCTTCGGCAACGATCACCGGCAGACCGGTTTCCTGGGCCAGCAGCTTGTCCAGGTCACGCAGCAAGGCGCCACCACCGGTCAATACCAGGCCGCGCTCGGCGATGTCGGAAGCCAGTTCCGGAGGCGATTGCTCCAAGGCGCTTTTCACGGCCTGAACGATGGTTGCCAGGGACTCTTGCAGAGCTTCCAGCACTTCGTTGGAGTTCAGGGTGAATGCGCGTGGAACGCCTTCGGCCAGGTTGCGGCCACGAACGTCGACTTCGCGAACTTCGCCGCCCGGGTAGGCCGTACCGATTTCCTGCTTGATGCGCTCTGCAGTCGACTCACCGATCAGGCTGCCGTAGTTGCGACGCACATAGGTGATGATCGCTTCGTCGAAGCGGTCGCCGCCAACGCGGACGGATTCGGCGTAAACCACACCGTTCAGGGAGATCAGCGCGATTTCGGTGGTACCGCCACCGATATCCACGACCATCGAACCGCGGGCTTCTTCAACCGGCAGGCCGGCACCGATGGCAGCGGCCATTGGCTCTTCGATCAGGAATACTTCGCGGGCACCGGCACCGAGGGCCGATTCGCGGATGGCACGACGCTCAACCTGGGTGGATTTGCATGGAACACAGATCAACACGCGAGGGCTAGGCTGCAGGAAGCTGTTTTCGTGAACCTTGTTGATAAAGTACTGCAGCATTTTTTCGCACACGCTGAAGTCGGCGATAACGCCGTCCTTCATCGGACGAATGGCAGCGATGTTGCCCGGAGTACGGCCGAGCATGCGCTTGGCTTCGGTGCCGACAGCAACGACACTTTTCTGGTTACCGTGTGTCCGAATGGCCACAACGGAGGGCTCATTCAGGACGATACCGCGCTCGCGCACGTAAATAAGGGTGTTGGCAGTGCCCAGGTCAATGGAAAGATCGCTGGAAAACATGCCACGCAGTTTCTTGAACATGGGAAAGGGACCCTAGGCAACGCGTGGGTAAAAAAGTGCGGCAAACTCTAACAACGACAGGGATTTTGGGCAAGGCGCCAATATGTTAAATTGGCCGCTTTTCTGTGCACCAAGCCCCACAATCGCGGCCTTATGACCGTAGAAGTGCGGTAGTGTTCCGACAATCTAACACACGGACGCCGTCCGTTTTGTTTTCCACTGGAGAATCCCAATGGCGCTAGAACGCTCCGACGTGGAAAAAATCGCTCATCTGGCCTGCCTTGGCCTCAATGATGCCGATCTTCCACACATCACTTCGGCCCTCAACAGCATTCTCGGGCTGGTCGACGAAATGCAGGCGGTCGATACCGACGGTATCGAACCGCTGGCCCACCCGCTGGAAGCCAGCCAGCGCCTGCGCGCGGACGTCGTGACCGAGACCAATAACCGCGAGGCCTACCAGTCCATCGCACCAGCGGTCGAAAACGGCCTGTACCTGGTTCCGAAAGTCATCGACTAAAGGGAAAGAGCCTGCAATGCATCAATTGACTCTGGCCGAGATCGCCCGCGGACTCGCCGATAAAAAGTTTTCCTCCGAAGAGCTGACCAAAGTCCTGCTGGCGCGCATCGCCCAGCTCGATCCACAGCTCAACAGCTTCATCAGCCTCACCGAGGACCTGGCGCTCACGCAGGCGAAAGCCGCTGATGCACGCCGCGCCAATGGTGAGAGCGGCGCCCTGCTCGGCGCGCCGATCGCCCACAAGGACCTGTTCTGCACCCAGGGCATTCGCACCAGTTGCGGCTCGAAGATGCTCGACAACTTCAAGGCCCCGTACGACGCCACTGTCGTCGCCAAGCTGGCCGCTGCCGGCGCCGTGACCCTGGGCAAGACCAACATGGACGAATTCGCCATGGGTTCGGCCAACGAGTCGAGCTACTACGGCGCGGTGAAAAACCCGTGGAACCTGGAACACGTGCCTGGCGGTTCGTCCGGCGGTTCGGCTGCCGCGGTTGCCGCTCGTCTGTTGCCTGCGGCCACCGGCACCGACACCGGCGGCTCGATTCGTCAGCCAGCAGCCCTGACCAACCTCACCGGCCTGAAACCGACGTACGGTCGCGTATCGCGCTGGGGCATGATCGCTTACGCCTCCAGCCTCGATCAGGGCGGTCCGTTGGCGCGCACTGCCGAAGACTGCGCAATTTTGTTGCAAGGTATGGCCGGCTTCGATCCGAATGACTCCACCAGCATCGACGAACCCGTGCCGGACTACAGCGCCAGCCTCAACGGTTCGCTGCAAGGCCTGCGTATCGGCGTGCCGAAGGAGTACTTCAGCGCCGGTCTCGATCCACGCATTGCCGACCTGGTCATGGCCAGCGTCGAAGAGCTGAAAAAGCTCGGCGCCGTGGTCAAGGAAATCAGCCTGCCGAACATGCAGCACGCGATTCCTGCGTACTACGTGATCGCCCCGGCGGAAGCCTCTTCCAACCTGTCGCGCTTCGACGGCGTGCGTTTCGGCTACCGTTGCGCAGACCCGAAAAACCTGGAAGACCTGTACAAGCGCTCCCGTGGCGAAGGTTTCGGGACAGAAGTGCAGCGCCGGATCATGGTCGGTGCCTACGCCCTGTCCGCCGGTTACTACGATGCCTACTACCTGAAGGCGCAGAAGATTCGTCGCCTGATCAAGAACGACTTCATGGCCGCTTTCAATGAGGTCGACATCATCCTCGGCCCAACCACGCCGAACCCGGCCTGGAAGCTTGGCGCCAAGAACAGCGACCCGGTCGCTGCGTACCTGGAAGACGTCTACACCATCACCGCCAACCTCGCGGGCCTGCCAGGCCTGTCGATGCCGGCCGGTTTCGTCGACGGTCTGCCGGTCGGCGTGCAACTGCTCGCCCCGTATTTCCAGGAAGGCCGCTTGCTCAACGTTGCGCACCAGTACCAGTTGAACACTGACTGGCACACCCGCACCCCAACCGGCTTCTGAGGAGACACACATGCAATGGGAAGTCGTGATCGGGCTGGAGATTCACACCCAGCTCACCACCCGGTCGAAAATCTTTTCCGGTAGTTCCACCACCTTCGGTTCCGAACCGAACACCCAGGCCAGCCTGGTAGACCTGGGCATGCCCGGCGTGCTGCCGGTGCTGAACCAGGAAGCGGTGCGCATGGCGGTGATGTTCGGTCTGGCGATTGACGCCGAGATCGGCCAGCACAACGTGTTCGCCCGTAAAAACTACTTCTACCCGGACCTGCCCAAGGGCTACCAGATCAGCCAGATGGAATTGCCGATCGTCGGCAAGGGCCACCTGGACATCGCCCTGGAAGACGGCACGGTCAAACGTGTCGGCATCACCCGGGCGCACCTGGAAGAAGACGCCGGCAAGAGCCTGCACGAAGAGTTCAGCGGCGCCAGCGGCATCGACCTGAACCGTGCCGGCACGCCGTTGCTGGAAATCGTCTCCGAGCCGGACATGCGCAGCGCCAAGGAAGCCGTGGCTTACGTCAAGGCGATCCACGCGCTGGTGCGTTACCTGGGCATCTGTGACGGCAACATGGCCGAAGGCTCGCTGCGTTGCGACTGCAACGTATCGATCCGTCCAAAGGGTCAGGTCGAGTTCGGCACGCGCTGCGAGATCAAGAACGTCAACTCGTTCCGTTTCATCGAGAAGGCGATCAACAGCGAAATCCAGCGTCAGATCGAATTGATCGAAGACGGCGGCAAAGTGATCCAGCAGACCCGTCTGTACGATCCGAACAAGGACGAGACCCGTCCGATGCGCAGCAAAGAGGAAGCCAACGACTACCGTTACTTCCCTGATCCGGACCTGCTGCCGGTGGTCATCGAGGACTCGTTCCTCAGCGACGTACGCGCCACGCTGCCCGAGTTGCCACCGCAGAAACGCGAACGCTTCCAGGAGCAGTTCGGTCTGTCGGTCTACGACGCCAGCGTGCTGGCCACCAGCCGCGAACAAGCCGATTACTTCGAGAAAGTCGCGAGCATCGGTGGCGACGCCAAACTGGCGGCGAACTGGGTGATGGTCGAGTTGGGCAGCCTGCTCAACAAGCAAGGCCTGGACATCGATCAATCGCCGGTTTCCGCCGAGCAACTGGGCGGCATGCTGCTGCGCATCAAGGACAACACCATCTCCGGCAAAATCGCCAAGGTGGTGTTCGAAGCGATGGCCAACGGCGAAGGCAGCGCGGACGAGATCATCGACAAGCGCGGCCTCAAGCAAGTGACCGACACCGGCGCCATCTCGGCGGTGCTGGACGAAATGCTCGCGGCCAACGCCGAGCAGGTCGAACAATACCGCGCGGCAGACGAAGCCAAGCGCGGCAAGATGTTCGGCTTCTTCGTCGGCCAGGCCATGAAAGCCTCCAAAGGCAAGGCCAACCCGCAACAAGTGAACGAATTGCTCAAAAGCAAGCTCGAAGGCTGATAGAAATGGAGCCAGATTTCAGGCCTGGCTCAAAACCTTATAGGAGCGAGCTTGCTCGCGATGGAATGTCAGTTGGCATCGACGTGACTGACACACCATCGCGAGCAAGCTCGCTCCTGCAGTTATTTCGGGAAACCTTCGAATGAAACGTCTGCTCGGCGCCTGCGCCCTCCTCTCGCTCCTGGCCGGTTGCGCCAGCACCGACACCGTCGATCCGCATGGTTACGATAAAACCGGCGTGGCTTCGTACTACGGTGCCAAACACCAAGGCAAACGCACCGCCAATGGCGAGCGTTTCGACAAGAATTCCATGACTGCCGCCCATCGCCAGCTACCCTTCGGTACGCGGGTGAAGGTGACCAATCTCAATAACGACAAATCCTGCGTGGTGCGCATCAATGATCGTGGGCCGCACACCCGTGGCCGCCTGATCGACCTGTCCCACGAAGCCGCCGCACGCCTGGGCATGCTCAAAAGCGGCACAGCCCGGGTGCGGGTCCAGGCTCTCGACGACTGACCGATGGAGCCCCGACCATTTTCGGATTAGCCGATTTGCCCCTGATCAGCGTGATCGAATTGCTCAGCGGATTGTTCCTGCTGATCATCGGCGCCGAATTGATGGTGCGCGCCGCCGTACGCATTGCCGCGCGGTTGCACATACGCCCACTGATCATCGGCCTGACCATCGTTGCTCTCGGCAGCAGCGCACCGCAAATGGCGGTCAGCCTGCAAGCGACCCTGGCGCATAACGCCGACATTGCCGTCGGCAGCGTGATCGGCAGCAGCATTTTCAACATCCTCGTCACCCTCGGGTTGTCTGCGCTGATCATTCCATTGCGGGTTTCCCGGCAACTGGTACGCCTGGATATCCCGCTGATGATCGGCGCCAGCCTGTTGGTGTTCGTACTCGCCTGGAATGAAGAACTGACCCGTGCCGACGGCGTGATGTTGCTGACGGCACTGGCGATTTACCTGGGCCTGTTGCTGCGCCAGTCACGGCATTCGGCGCGGCCGGTATCGAGTCATGACCACCACGGCGACGCGCCATGGCTGAGCAGCCTGCTGATGATTATCGCCGGGCTGGCGATGCTGGTGTACGCCGGGCACTTGCTGTTGGGGGCTGCCGTTGCGGTCGCCACCGATCTTGGGCTGTCGGAGCGGATCATCGGCCTGACCATCGTCGCTGTCAGCACATCACTGCCTGAGCTCGCCACTTCGTTGATCGCCGCGATGCGCGGCGAGCGTGATATTGCCGTGGGCAACGTGATTGGCAGTAACCTGTTCAACCTGTTGGGCGTGCTCGGCTTTACCGCTCTGGTGGCGCCGTCGCCGCTGTCGGTGTCGCCCAACGCCCTGGATTTCGACCTGCCGGTGATGCTCGGCGTCGCGGCGCTGTGCCTGCCGGTGTTCTACTCCGGCTACCGGGTGACTCGCGCCGAAGGCTTGCTGTTACTGGGCTTGTACCTGGCGTATGGGCTGCACGTGGTGTCGTTCACCACCGGCATGCCACTGGCCGGCAAGCTGGAACACTTGATGCTGTTTTTCGTCCTGCCGGCACTGGTGGCGTTCTTGCTGTTCACGTCACTACGCGCCTGGCGTCGCCAACACCATAAGAGGGAAATCCCGTGACCGAGAATAAAAAACCCGGCGTTGAAGTCCGCCGCCAAGTGATGGGCGACGCCTTCGTCGACCGCGCACTGGGCAACGCTACCGAGTTCACCCAGCCGCTGCAGGATTTCGTCAACGAACACGCCTGGGGCGGTGTATGGAATCGCGACGGCCTGCCGCTGAAAACCCGCAGCCTGATCACGCTCGCCGCTCTGACCGCGCTGAAGTGCCCGCAGGAGTTGAAAGGTCACGTGCGCGGTGCGCTGAACAACGGCTGCACCGTGGAGGAGATTCGCGAGGCGCTGCTGCATTGCGCGGTGTATGCCGGCGTGCCGGCGGCGATTGATGCGTTTCGCGCGGCGCAGGAAGTGATTGATAGCTACCAGAAGCCGGAGTAACTATCCGAAAGTTGCAGTGTTGGTTGCGCCGTCTTCGCGAGCAAGCCCGCTCCCACATTTGGAACGAATTCCCCCTGTGGGAGCGGGCTTGCTCGCGAAGACGGCCCTTCAATTCACCGCAAATCCTGACGCTAGATCCACCCACCCCACTGCAAAAAGAAGATCCCGACGTTGGTGGTGACCGCCGCCATCAACGTGGTGATCACGATGATCGCCGCCGCCAGTTCATGGTTACCATCCGCCGCCCGGGCCATGACGAAACTGGCAGCGGCGGTCGGGCTGCCGAAGTACAGAAACAGAATCCCCAGTTCCGCACCACGAAAGCCCCACAGCCATGCGCCCAGCGTCGCCAGCACCGGCAGGCCGATCATCTTCACCAGGCTGGAGCTCAGCGCCATGTTGCCGCTTTTGCGCAGCGCCGCCAGCGACAGCGTGCCGCCGATGCAGATCAACGCCAGCGGCAGGGTGGTTTGCGCCAGATACTGGCCGGAGGTCTCGAGCCATCCCGGCAAGCCGATCTTGAAAAAGGCGAACGGCGCAGCCGCAATCACGCTGATGATCAGCGGATTGCTGAACACGCTTTTGCAGATGCTCCACGGATCGGACTTGATCACCGGGCTGTACACCGCCAGCACGATGGTCGACAGCGTGTTGTAGAACAGGATCACCAGCGCCGCGAGGATCGCCCCGAGGGAAATCCCGTAGTCGCCATACATGCTTGCCGCCAGCGCCAGGCCGATGACCCCGTTGTTACCGCGAAAGGCACCCTGGGTGTAGATCCCCCGATCTTCCCGCGGGCACTTCCAGATCGCCCAGCCCCAGGCGATGGCAAAACACACCAGCGTTGCCAGGGAGAAGTAGATCAACAACGCCGGCTGCAACGCCGCGTGCAGGTCGGCATGCAGGATGCCCAGAAACAGCAGCGCCGGCATGGTGACGTTGAACACCAATGCTGACGCGGTGTGGATGAAGTTGTCGTTGATCCAGTCGATGCGCTTGAGCAGCACCCCCAGAAACAGCATGGCAAACACCGGCGCGGTGATGTTCAGGGTTTCGAGGAAAATTGCCAGCATGCCGGAAGGACCTTGGGGTGTGCGTCGTTAGGGGGCTAATGATAAGCCACCGGCGACCTCGGCGTCTGGTAGATCGCCTTCGCGAGCAAGCCCGCTCCCACATTTGATCTTCATGCGACGCTGATCCAATGTGGGAGCGGGCTTGCTCGCGAAGCAGGCGACTCGGTCTTACGTAATCGGCGCCGGGTTGAACAGGGTAATGTCGTTATGCAGCTTGTGCTTCTCCGCCCACGTCTGCTGCTTGCCGCTGGCCACGTCCAGGTAGTAGTGGAACAGTTCCCAGCCGAGCTCCTCGATGGATGCGCGCCCGGTGGCAATGCGCCCGGCGTCGATGTCGATCAGGTCCGGCCAGCGTTGCGCCAGTTCGGTCCGTGTCGATACCTTCACCACCGGCGCCATGGCCAGCCCGTAAGGCGTGCCGCGACCGGTAGTGAATACATGCAGGTTCATCCCCGCCGCCAACTGCAATGTACCGCAGACAAAGTCGCTGGCCGGGGTCGCACAGAAAATCAGGCCTTTGCGCTTGAAACGCTCGCCAGGGCCAAGCACGCCATTGATCGCGCTGCTGCCGGACTTGACGATCGAGCCCAATGACTTCTCGACAATGTTCGACAGCCCGCCCTTCTTGTTACCCGGCGTGGTGTTGGCACTGCGATCGGCTTCGCCCTTGGCCAGGTAACGGTCGTACCAGTCCATTTCCCGTACCAGTTCCTGGGCGACGTCCTGGTTTTCCGCGCGGGAGGTCAGCAGATAAATGGCATCGCGCACCTCAGTGACTTCGGAAAACATCACCGTCGCACCGGCCCGCAGCAGCAAGTCCGAGGCATAGCCGAGTGCCGGATTCGCGGTGATGCCGGAGAACGCATCACTACCGCCGCACTGCATACCGAGGATCAGCTCGGATGCCGGCACGGTTTCCCGGCGGCGTTGATCAAGCTTCTTCAGACGGACTTCGGCCAGCTCCATGATCTGCTCGATCATCTCGGTGAAACCGTGGCTGGAATCCTGCAAGCGGTACAACCACGGTTCGCTGAGATCCACCGAGCTGTCGTTGTCGTGCATCACCTGTCCGGCCTGCAACTTCTCGCAGCCCAGGCTGATCACCAGGGCTTCACCGCCCAGGTTCGGGTTGCGCGCCAGGTTGCGCACCGTGCGGATCGGGATGTAGGCGTCGGTAGCGGTAATGGCCACGCCGCAGCCGTAGCTGTGGGTCAGCGCCACCACGTCATCGACGTGCGGGTACTTGGGCAGCAACTCGGCCTTGATGCGCTTGACCGCATGATCGAGCACGCCGGTCACGCATTGCACGGTGGTGGTGATACCGAGAATGTTGCGCGTGCCGACGGTGCCGTCGGCGTTGCGATAACCCTCGAACGTGAAGCCTTCCAGCGGTGCTTGCGCGGCCGGCACGTCGGTGGACAGCGGCAGGCTGTCCAGCGGCGGCGCGGTCGGCATGCGCAGTTGATCTTCCTTGACCCAACTGCCGCGGGGAATCGGCTGCAAGGCGTAGCCAATGACCTGGCCATAACGAATCACCTGGCCACCCTGGGGAATGTCTTCCAGGGTGACCTTGTGGCTCTGTGGCACGAAGTCCACGGTGACCAGGCCGTCCGCAAACTCGGTACCGGCCGGTACGCCTTGATCGTTGACCACGATCACTACGTTGTCCCGCTCGTGCAGGCGGATGTAGCGCGGCGAGTCGGAATGTTCAATCAACTGCATGACGCCGCTCCTCAGGAATGCGCTTGAGACAATTTGCCAGGGGCTTGAGAACCGTTCGCTGGTGGCTCTTTGAGCACCACACGTTTGATCGGGCCCACGATGACCAGATAGCTGAACACCGCGACCAAAGCGTTGCAACCGACAAACACCAGCGCCCACTTGAACGAACCGGTGGAGCTGATGATGTAGCCGATAACGATCGGCGTGGTGATGGAAGCCAGGTTGCCGAAGGTATTGAACAGGCCGCCGCTCAGGCCGGCGATCTGCTTCGGCGAGGTGTCGGATACCACCGCCCAGCCCAATGCACCAACGCCTTTGCCGAAGAATGCCAGGGCCATGAAGCCGACGACCATCCATTCAACATCGACGTAGTTGCACGCCACGATGCTACTGGAAACCAGCAGGCCGGCGATGATCGGCGCCTTGCGGGCGAAGGTCAGCGAATGGCCCTTGCGCAGCAGGTAATCGGAGATCACCCCGCCGAGCACACCACCGATGAAGCCGCAGATC
The DNA here is from genome assembly GCF_056711565.1 of Pseudomonas sp. WT-JTC. Lineage (NCBI taxonomy): Bacteria > Pseudomonadati > Pseudomonadota > Gammaproteobacteria > Pseudomonadales > Pseudomonadaceae > Pseudomonas > Pseudomonas sp. WT-JTC. The sequence goes on along the minus strand of NZ_CM160042.1, from coordinate 880,263 downwards.
GCCGGTAACGACGCAATGAAACCGGCCTTGAGAATGGTCATGCCGCGCTCCTGTACCAGGTACACCGGGAACCAGGTCAGGAAGAAGTAAGTGATGCCGTTGATGCAGTACTGGCCCAGGTACACGCCGAGCATCATGCGGTTGGTCAGCAGTTGGCGAATGTAGTCCCACTTCGGGCCGTCGACCTTCTTGCCTTTGCCCTTGTCCTGGTCCATGTCGACCATGCCGCCGTTGTCGGCGATGTGTTTGAACTCGGCGTCATTGATCATCGGATGCTGGCGCGGGCTGTGAATAACCTTCAGCCAGATCCCGGAGAAGATGATGCCAATCACGCCCATGACGATGAACACGTGTTGCCAGCCGAAGCTGTAGACGATCCAGCCCATCAGCGGTGCGAACAGCACGGTGGCGAAGTATTGCGCCGAGTTGAAGATCGCCGAGGCGGTGCCGCGTTCAGCGGTAGGGAACCAGGCCGCCACGATGCGCGCGTTACCGGGGAAAGACGGCGCTTCGGCCAGGCCCACCAGGAAACGCAGCATGAACAGCGCAACCACCGCCGTGGACATGCCGAACTCGCCGACATACCCCTGCAGGACGGTGAACAGCGACCAGGTGAAGATGCTCAACGCATAGATTTTTTTCGATCCGAAACGGTCCAGCAGCCAGCCGCCAGGAATTTGCCCGGCCACGTAGGCCCAACCGAATGCGGAGAAGATGTAGCCGAGGGTAACGGCATCGATGCCCAGGTCTTTCTGCAGGCTGGAGCCGGCGATGGCGATGGTAGCGCGGTCCGCGTAGTTGATCGTGGTCACCAGAAACAGCATGAGCAGGATCAGGTAGCGGACGTGAGTCGGCTTGGTCGATTGCATGTAGATGTACTCCCACTGATTATTTTTATGCGGGTAATAACGGTGTTCTGTAGGAGCGAGCTTGCTCGCGATGGTCGTCAACGATGACGCTGGGCATCAGGCTGAACTTCGCGACCTCGAGACCATCGCGAGCAGAGCTCGCTCCTACAGGGGGCGCGGTATCGTTGCCAATACCACGGAGTTTCTTGTTACGAGCCGATGTAGCTGGTCTTTACGACCGTGTAGAACTCTTGCGCATAGCGACCTTGCTCACGTGATCCATAGGATGAACCTTTACGCCCACCGAACGGAACGTGGTAATCCACACCGGCGGTCGGCAGGTTGACCATCACCATCCCGGCCTGGGAGTGGCGCTTGAAGTGGTTGGCGTATTTCAACGAGCTGGTGGCAATGCCCGCCGACAGGCCGAACTCGGTGTCGTTGGCCATGGCCAGCGCGGCTTCGTAATCAGCTACGCGAACAATGTTGGCCACCGGGCCGAAGATCTCTTCACGGCTGATGCGCATCGCAGCTGTGCTGTCGGCAAACAGGGTTGGCGCGAGGAAGTAGCCTTCGGTGTCGCAGGTCACCAGGCCACCGCCGCTGACCAGGCGTGCACCTTCGGACTGGCCGATGTCGATGTACTTCATGTCCTGTTCAAGTTGAGCTTGCGAGACCACCGGACCGATGTCGGTGCCAGCCTTCAAGGCGTGGCCGACCTTGATCGACTTCATGCGCTCGGCCATGGCTTCGACGAACTTGTCGTGGATGCCGGCGGTGACGATGAAGCGGCTCGATGCGGTGCAACGCTGGCCAGTGGAATAGAACGCACTCTGCACCGACAACTCGACCGCTTGCTGGAGGTCGGCATCGTCGAGAATGATCTGCGGGTTCTTGCCGCCCATTTCCAGCTGGACCTTGGCCTGGCGCGACACACAGCTGACCGCGATCTGACGGCCTACACCGACGGAGCCGGTGAAGCTGATGCCATCGACTTTCGGGCTGTTGACCAGTGCATCACCCACCACGCGACCGCTGCCCATCACCAGGTTGAACACACCGGCCGGGAAGCCGGCGCGTGAGATGATTTCGGCCAGGGCCCAGGCGCAACCCGGTACCAGGTCGGCAGGCTTGAGCACGACGCAGTTGCCGTAGGCCAGGGCCGGAGCGATTTTCCATGCGGGGATGGCAATCGGGAAGTTCCACGGGGTGATCAGACCGACCACGCCCAAGGCTTCGCGAGTGACTTCAACGTTGACGCCCGGACGCACCGACGGCAGGTAGTCGCCGGACAGACGCAGGCACTCGCCGGCGAAGAATTTGAAGATGTTGCCGGCGCGGGTCACTTCACCGATGGCTTCAGGCAGGGTCTTGCCCTCTTCCCTGGCCAGCAGGGTGCCGAGCTCTTCGCGACGGGCGAGGATCTCGCTACCGACTTTATCCAGGGAGTCGTGACGGGCCTGGATGCCCGAAACCGACCACGCCGGGAATGCGGCACGGGCAGCGTCAATGGCGGCGTGGACCTGCGCCAGGTCAGCCTTGGCGTAATCGCCGATGGCGTCGCTCAGTTCGGACGGGTTGATGTTGACCGAGTAATCGGCACCGGCGACCCATTCACCGTTGATGTAGTTGTCGTAGCGCTTTGTCACGAGTCGTTCTCCTCACGCAAAAAGCCGCTGATCGCTCAGCGGCTCCGGTTTGATCGTTGTTATTGCGCGCCCTGCTTGTCGATCAGCGCGGCGAGCATTTCGTACTCTTCGCCGGTCAGATCGGTCAGCGGCGCACGCACGGGACCTGCGTCGTAGCCGGCAATTCTTGCCCCGGCCTTGACGATGCTCACCGCATAACCGGCCTTGCGGTTACGGATGTCCAGGTACGGCAGGAAGAAGTCGTCGATGATCTTGCCAACGGTGGCGTGATCTTCACGAGCGATGGCGTGGTAGAAGTCCATCGCGGTTTTCGGGATGAAGTTGAACACCGCCGAGGAGTAGACCGGTACGCCCAGGGCCTTGTAGGCCGCGGCGTAGACTTCGGCGGTCGGCAAGCCACCCAGGTAGCTGAAGCGATCACCGAGGCGGCGACGGATCGACACCATCAACTCGATATCACCCAGGCCATCCTTGTAGCCGATCAGGTTCGGGCAGCGCTCGGCCAGACGTTCCAGCAGCGGCGCGGTCAGGCGGCAAACGTTACGGTTGTAGACCACTACGCCGATGTTGACTGATTTGCACACGGCTTCAACGTGGGCGGCAACTCCGTCCTGGCTGGCTTCAGTCAGGTAGTGCGGCAGCAGCAACAAGCCTTTGGCGCCCAGACGCTCGGCTTCCTGTGCATATTCGATAGCCTGGCGGGTCGAGCCACCCACGCCGGCCAGGATTGGCACGCTGGAGGCGCATGTGTCGACGGCAGTCTTGATGATTTCCGAATATTCGCTGGCCGCCAGAGAGAAGAACTCACCGGTGCCGCCCGCGGCGAACAGCGCCGAGGCGCCGTATGGGGCCAGCCATTCGAGACGCTTGATGTAACCCGCGCGATTGAAGTCGCCCTGAGCATTGAAATCGGTGACCGGGAAAGACAGCAGACCGGCAGAGAGGATGGACTTCAGTTCTTGTGGATTCATTATTCGAACACCCTGGATAGCGACGTTGTGTGAGAAAACCGTTCAGCCTGCGCCGAAGTTGTAGGTCATCGTACAACTTAAAATACAACCGTCAACTGCATTTCATCGCTGCGGGGGAAAATTGTTCGACAAGAAGGGTGATTAGCCCATGCTTATGGGCCTTTGGTGTTGCGATGGCATGGGGAATTGGCTCGACCGACGGACTTAGTGGAGATACGTTGTCGGAAGAGAAAGATTTTTTGGACTGACTGAAGGTTTGTGAGATGACTACTGGCCCCTTCGTCGGATCGCCGCCCGGAGACAAGCCCGCTCCCACATTGAATCTTCAGTGAACACAAAACTTGTGAGCGCCGGAGATCAAATGTGGGAGCGGGCTTGCTCGCGAAGGCGGAAGATCAGACGATGAATCGCGTGAAGCAGAAAGCCTAACCTCGCTGCGCCTCAGCCTCTTCATGGGCATGGCGCAACCGCTCGCGGCTGTTGGTCAGGTGCAGGCGCATCGCCGCACGGGCGGCATCGGAATCCTGACGGGCAATGGCGTCGTAGATTTCCTCGTGCTCACGGCTCAGGCGACTCATGTAGTGCTGCTGGTCGTCATGGGCCAGGCGCGCGGAATTCAGCCGTGTGCGCGGAATGATGCTGGTGCCCAGGTGAGTCATGATGTCGGTGAAATAGCGGTTGCCGGTGGACAGCGCGATCTCGAGGTGGAAGGCGAAGTCCGACGCCACGGCATCACTGGCGTGGGCGGCGCTTTCATTCAACGCATCGAGGGCGGCGCGCATGTTGGCCAGTTGCTGCGGGCTGCGACGTTGTGCCGCCAGCCCGGCAGACTCCACTTCGAGGCTGATGCGCAGTTCCAGGATCGCCAGTACATCGCGCAAGGTCACCACGGTGGCCGGGTCGATACGAAAGCCGCTCGGGCTCGGTGTGTCGAGCACGAAGGTGCCGATACCGTGGCGGGTTTCCACCTGGCCGGCCGCCTGCAAACGGGATATCGCTTCGCGTACCACCGTGCGGCTGACACCATGGGCATCCATGATGGCCGACTCGGTGGGCAGCTTGTCGCCACGCTTGAGATGACCATCGCGGATCTGCTCGGACAGCACCGTCACCAGTTCCTGAGCGAGGCTGCGGCGCTTGCGTGGGAGGCGTGGTGCGTCGTTCGGGTTTTCCATGGTGAACATCTGTCTCGAAAAGTTCGGCTGCTGTAACGCGCATCATAGCGCAACGCGGTTGTACGATCACCTCACCCCTGTAGGAGCGAGCTTGCTCGCGATGGAGGTTAACGATAACGCGTGCGTCCTGAATCCACGCGGCGTTTTCAAGTCCATCGCGAGCAAGCTCGCTCCTACAAGGGTGTGGTGGTGTTCAGGCAGTCACGGTCTGGTCCACCAGATGGCCATTCTCGATACGGATGTGCCGCGGATGGAAGCGCTTCAGACTGCTGCGATGACCGACGCTGACAATGCTCAGCCCCGGCAACTCATCGATCAGCGCCTGATACAGCGTGGCCTCGTCTTCTTCGTCCATCGCCGAGGTCGCTTCGTCCATATACAGCCATTGCGGTGCATAAAGCAGCGCACGGGCAAAGGCCAGGCGCTGCTGCTCACCCGGCGACAGCATGCGTTGCCAGTGGTTGGCTTCGTCGAGACGGGCAATCAGGTGCGGCAGGCGACAGGTTTCCAGCACGTGCACGTAGCGCTCCTTCGGATAGGTATCGCCGGGCTGTGGATAACTGAGGACATCACGCAGGGTGCCAATCGGCAAATACGGTTTTTGCGGCAGGAACAGGTAGCGCGCCGATGGCAGGCGAATACTGCCGTGGCCGGTCGGCCAAAGATGTCCCATCGCCCGCAGCAGGGTCGACTTGCCGCTGCCGGAACGACCGCTGAGCATCACTCGGTCGCCCTCCTCCACGGTCATGTCGGCGTTGGTCAGCAGGTGACGACCATCAGCCAGGTCGAGGCCGAGGCTGTGCACCTTCAGAGCGGAGCCCGAATTCTGTACGTCGATGGCCGGTGCACGCCCTTCGTTGTCACCCATGGCCTGGTGGAAGCTCAGCAGACGATCACAGGTAGCGCGCCAGGAAGCGAGGTTCTGGTACGCACTGATAAACCAGCTGAAGCTTTCCTGCACATTGCCGAATGCCGAGCTGATCTGCATCAGTTCGCCGAGTTCGATCTTGCCGGAGAGATAACGCGGCGCCGCCACCATGAAGGGGAAGATGATGGCGGCCTGACTGTAACCGGCGGTGAAGAAAGTCAGGCGCTTGGACACTTTCATGATGTCCCAGAAGTTATGCCAGACCATCCCGAAGCGGCCGCTCAACCGACGATTTTCGTTCGGCTCGCCGTTGTACAACGCAATGCTTTCGGCATTCTCGCGAATCCGCACCATGGAGAAACGCAGGTCGGCTTCGAAGCGTTGTTGTTGGTTGTTCAGGCCTATCAGGCGACGACCGATCAAATGTGTCAGCCAGCTGCCGACCACGGCGTAAACCAGCACGCACCAGAACATGTAGCCGGGAATGGTGATGCCGAATACTTCAATGCTGCCCGACACGCCCCACAGAATGATCGAGAACGACACCAGGCTGACGATATTGCGCAGCAACCCGATACCCAGCTCAAGGGTGTTGGAGGTGAAGTTGTTGAGGTCTTCGGAAATCCGCTGGTCCGGGTTATCGGTGTAACCGCCCTGCTCCAGCTGGTAGTAGTTCTTGTCACCCAGCCAGCGGGTGAAATGCTTTTCAGTGAGCCATGCCCGCCAGCGGATCGTCAGCATCTGCGTCAGGTAGAGCCGATACACCGCGCCGACGATCGCCACCGCCGCAATCGCGCAGAAATACAGGATCAGTTGCCAGAACGCGGCCTCGTCCTTCTTTTGCAGGGCGTTGTAGAAGTCCTTGTACCAGGTGTTGAACCACACCGAGATCCCCACGCTGATCAGCGACAGCGCAATCACCGCGATCAGAAGAGTCCAGGCCTTGACCTTCTCTTCACTGCGCCAGTAAGGCGTGATCATCGCCCACACTTTGCGAAAAAACTGCCCGCGCACGGCATCGTTGACCGCGGAATACTCAGCGTTCTGATTCATGGATAAGGCTCGATAGAGAAAAGAAGACGCACGAACCGATCATAGAGGATCGGTTCGGTTTGTTGCGAGATATGGCCCGCATTCGTTCAGCACCGGTTCAGCGGCGAACGGGACGCTTCTGCAGTTTGCGCTGCAGGGTGCGGCGGTGCATGCCCAGGGCGCGGGCCGTGGCGGAGATGTTGCCTTCGTGCTCGGTCAGCACGCGCTGGATGTGTTCCCACTGCAGGCGGTCCACGGACATCGGGTTTTCCGGTACCAGGCTGTCGAGATCGGCGTGTTCGGACAGCAGCGCCGCCAGCACGTCGTCGGCGTCCGCCGGTTTGCACAGGTAGTTGCAGGCACCGCGCTTGATCGCCTCGACGGCAGTGGCAATGCTCGAATAGCCGGTAAGGATCACCACGCGCATTTCCGGGTCCATTTCCAGCAACTTGGGCAGCAGCACCAGGCCCGAATCGCCGTCCATCTTCAGGTCCAGGGCGGCGTAATCCGGCAGATCGGCCTTGGCCAGTTCCAGGCCTTCCTCGGCCGAACTGGCAGTGCTGACGCGAAAACCGCGGCGGGCCATGGCGCGAGCCATGACGCGGGTGAATGTGGCGTCGTCATCGACCAGCAACAAATGCGGCAGTTCTTCGCCTTCGACTTGGATCTCGTCACTCATGTTCGTCTCCTCGGGCGACACGGGGCAGGCGCAGCTCGGTGAGCGTGCCGCCTTCCTCATGACTGTAGAGTTTCACTGAGCCGCCGGCGCGTGTCACGCTGGCCTTGCTCAAAAACAGGCCCAGGCCGAAGCCTTTGCCCTTGGTGGTAAAAAACGGTTTGCCGATTTGCTCGGCGATGGCCAGCGGCACACCGGCACCATGGTCACGAATGCTGATGGTGAGGTTTTCCCAATCCCAGTCCAGCGTCACTTGCAGCCCTTCGGGGCAGGCATCGGCGGCGTTGTTCAACAGATTCAGCAAAGCCTGGGTCAAGTCCGGCGGCGGCGCCATGCGCGGCACTGCGCCCTGGCCGAGACGCTGAAAGCGATAACTGGCTTCCGGGCGCATCAGGTGCCAGCGATTGAGGGCTTCATCAAGCCAATCGGTGACGTCCTGCATCTCCACCGCCAAACGGCGATTGGCCTCCGCGGCGCGCACCAGGTGCTGCAAGGTTTCCTTGCACAGTTTGACCTGATCCTGCAAAACGCTCAGGTCGTCCTGCAACATCGGATCATGGTGGTCCTGACGCATTTCCTTGAGTAGCACACTCATGGTCGCCAGCGGCGTGCCCAATTCATGGGCCGCACCGGCGGCCTGGGTGGCGACGGCCAGCAGTTGCTGGTCGCGCAGGCCTTCTTCGCGACGAATGGCGCGAAGTTCTTCCTGACGGCGCAGCTCTTCGGCCATGCGCGCAGCGAAGAACGTGATCACTGCGGCGGCGAGGGCGAAGCTCAACCACATCCCGTACACCTGCAGGTTTTCCCGCGCGATCGGGAAGGTTTGCAACGGGTAAAACTGTGCCAGCAGCAGCGTGTACATCGTCAGCGCGATACCCGACAGGATCACCGAATAACGCCATGGCAACGTCACCGCGGCAATGGTCAGCGGCACCAGGTAATAGGAAACGAAGGGGTTGGTCGAGCCACCGGAGAAATACAGCAATGCGCTGTGGATAAACAGGTCGCAGGCCAGTTGCACGGCGTATTCGAGCTCGGTCACCGGCCACGAGGTGCGCAGGCGAATCGCCGTGAACACGCACAACAGCATCGAACAACCGAGGGTCGCGGCCAATTGAAACCAGGGCAGCGGCAGCAATTCGAGCCAGTAGGCCAGGCCCACGGAACCGGCTTGGGCGGCCAGCACCAACGTGCGGATGAACGTCAGCCGCCAGAGGTTCTGGCGAGTGGCGGAAGTGATTTGAACGGGGGCGAGCATGAGCTCTCCTGATGAGCGCTCCAGGCGGATCGCTGGGAGTATAACCAAGCGCGGGGGCCGACAGGCAAAACTGCGGCAAACGGCCACATGTAGGAGCGAGCATGCTCGCGATGGTCGCCAACGATTACGCGGGAATTCTGACTTCCCGTGACGCTTCCGGATTTTTCGCGAGCAAGCTCGCTCCTACAAAGGGCATGCGCATCTGTATAGAAGTTGTAACTGTGCGAACCAGTGCATAAAAGCTAGAGTCTGATGGTTTCACGCAGGCCCGGACCGAACCCCTGCGCAACTTTCAAGGAGCCTTCATGCACACATTCCGCCGCAGCGCCGCCCTCCTCGCCCTGAGCGTTGGCACCGTCGCCAGCCTCCCGGCCGTGGCCGCCGACGAGCTTCATTACAACCAGATTTCCCTGCGCGCCGAAGTCAGTCAGGAAGTGGCCCGCGACCTGATGATCGTGACCCTCTACACCGAAGAACAGAACAGCGACCCGGCCAAACTCGCCGCCGACGTCAGCACCACCATGAACAAGGCGCTGGCCAAGGCCAAACAAGTCAAGGACATCACCCTGCGCCAGGGCAGTCGCAACAGCTACCCGATCTACGACACCAAGGGCCAGAAAATCACCGGCTGGCGCGAGCGCGCCGAACTGCGCCTGGAAAGCCCGGACTTCGCCGCGCTGTCGAAGCTGACCGGCGAACTGCTCACCGACCTGAAAATGGGCGGCATGGACTTCGCCATCGCCACCCCGACCCGCAAGGCCAGCGAAGACGCCCTGCTCAAGGACGCCATAAGCGCCTTCAAGGCCCGCGCTCAACTGGCCACCGATGCCCTCGGCGGCAAGAGCTACAAGATCGTCAACCTGAACCTCAACAGCAACGGTTATCCACAGCCTTACTTGCGCGCGCCGATGATGATGAAAGCCGCTGCCATGGACGCCGCCCCGGTGACACCGGATGTCGAAGCCGGTACCAGCCAGGTCAGCATGACCGCCGATGGTTCGATTGAAGTGCTGATGCCTTGAATCGATAGCCCGTAATCAGAAGAACGGCGATCACTCACATGATCGCCGTTTTTTTTGGGCAGTTTTCAGGCATGAGCTATAACTGGATAGTCCACTGAGAAAAGCTGGCAGTTGCACGAGGTGCAACTGAGATTAATTAGCCACTATCAGTGCAACAATAACCACTCTTATTCACGCCATACCCACCGCACAAAACGGGGTATAAATAAGTAACACCCCGCCCTGATCGGGAGCACCAGGCGTCCGGGACGCACCCTAAAAGTGCGTCGTTTGCACCGTAAAAAAGCTGCGCAAACGGTCAAATGCGTCAGGAGTTATACAAATGCGACATTAAGGTACGTTCGTGCCACCGTTTAAGGCTTGTAGTCACTCTGGATCTTGCATTGGGTATGGCCCCTGCATAAGTATCCGCAGGCACGACTCACGAGGTCGTCCTCTAATTCCAAAAATGACAACAAATCATGAGGCCACCATGCTTAAACACGCGGTCATTCCGTTTTTAGTTGGCGCAAGCTTGTTAGCCAGCGCACCGTTCGCCCAAGCAGCGACTAACCTGGTGTTCTGCTCCGAAGGGAGCCCGGCCGGTTTCGATCCAGGTCAATACACCACCGGAACCGACTTCGACGCCTCTGCAGAAACCATGTTCAACCGCCTCACCCAGTTCGAGCGCGGCGGCACCGCCGTTGTTCCTGGTCTGGCGACCAAGTGGGACATCTCCGATGACGGCCTGACCTACACCTTCCACCTGCGTGAAGGCGTCAAGTTCCACACTACTCCGTACTTCAAGCCGACTCGTGAGTTCAACGCCGACGACGTGCTGTTCACCTTCAATCGCATGATTAACAAGGATGACCCGTTCCGTAAGGCGTACCCGACCGAATTCCCGTACTTCACCGACATGGGGATGGACACCAACATCACCAAGATCGATAAAGTCGACGACCACACCGTCAAGTTCACCCTCAAGGAAGTTGACGCCGCGTTCATCCAGAACATGGCCATGAGTTTCGCTTCGGTACAGTCCGCCGAGTACGCTGCCCAGCTGCTCAAGGAAGGCAAAGCCGCCGACATCAACCAGAAGCCGGTCGGCACCGGTCCGTTCGTGTTCAAGAGCTACCAGAAAGACTCTAACATCCGCTACACCGGGAACAAGGACTACTGGAAGCCTGACGACGTGAAGATCGACAACCTGATCTTCGCCATCACCACCGACCCGTCGGTACGTATCCAGAAGCTGAAGAAGAACGAGTGCCAGATCACTCTGTTCCCGCGTCCGGCCGACCTGAAGGCGCTCAAGGAAGACAAAACCCTGAAAGTGCCTGATCAGGCTGGTTTCAACCTGGGTTACATCGCCTACAACGTGATGGACAAGATCAAGGGTGACGACAAGCCGAACCCGATGGCCCAACTGAAAGTGCGTCAGGCACTGGACATGGCCGTCAACAAGCAGCAGATCATCGACTCGGTTTACCAGGGCGCGGGCCAACTGGCCGTCAACGCCATGCCACCGACCCAGTGGTCCTACGACACCACTATCAAGGATGCACCGTACAACCCTGAGAAAGCCAAAGAGCTGCTCAAGGAAGCCGGTGTGAAGGAAGGCACCGAAATCGTTCTGTGGGCGATGCCGGTACAGCGTCCGTACAACCCGAACGCCAAGCTGATGGCAGAAATGCTGCAGTCCGACTGGGCGAAGATCGGTATCAAGGCCAAAATCCAGAGCTACGAATGGGGCGAGTACATCAAGCGCTCCAAAGGCGGCGAGAACGGCGCGATGCTGATTGGCTGGAGCGGCGACAACGGTGACCCGGACAACTGGCTGAACGTGCTGTTCGGCTGCGACTCCCTGCAAGGCAACAACTTCTCCAAGTGGTGCGACAAGAAGTTCGACGGCATCGTGAAAGAAGCCAAGCGCACGACCGATCAGGGCAAGCGCACCGAACTGTACAAGCAGGCGCAACACGTCCTCAAAGACGCTGTTCCAATGACACCTATCGCTCACTCGACGGTGTTCCAGCCTATGCGCAACGAAGTGCAGGATTTCAAGATCAGCCCATTTGGCTTGAACTCCTTCTACGGCGTCAGCGTCAGCAAATAAGGTTTTGCAACGGCGACGTTTCTGACGTCGCCGTTGCTTTATCTACCGAGAAAGCAGGAATTCGCCTACATCCAAATCCGCAGCTGACTACAGCGTCGGGTAAGGACGCGTCGCCATTTCCTACGAGTCTTTAGGACTCTACGCATTTACTGCCGGACCCGTGGCTCATACCGTCGGGATCCGACCAGTGCACGCGTGGGTCATCGGTTACTGCTGCGTGCATGGCTTGAAATCAGTGATGCCTCTACGTCTGCGCACGGGACGGCAGCTCATTGATAACACTTTGAGAGATAAGGGAGCGTTATGCGCCATACCTTGGTTTTATCCGCATTGCTGGGCACCGGCCTGTTGGCCGCCACTTCCATCAGCCAGGCCGCCAACAACAGCCTGGTGTTCTGCTCTGAAGGCAGCCCCGCCGGTTTCGATACGGCGCAGTACACCACTGCGACCGACAACGATGCCGCCGAGCCGCTGTACAACCGATTGGCAGAGTTTGAGAAAGGCGCGACCAACGTCGTACCGGGCCTGGCCACGAGCTGGGATATTTCCGAGGATGGCCTCAAGTACACCTTCCACCTGCGCGAAGGGGTGAAGTTTCATACCACCAAATACTTCACGCCAACCCGTGATTTCAATGCCGATGACGTGCTGTTCACGTTCAATCGCATGCTCGACCCGCAACAGCCTTTCCGTAAGGCTTATCCGACAGAGTTTCCGTACTTCAACGGCATGAGCCTGAACAAGAACATCGCCAAGGTCGAAAAGACCGGGCCGCTGACCGTGGTCATGACGCTCAACAGCGTGGACGCCGCGTTCATCCAGAACATCGCCATGAGCTTCGCCGCCATCCTTTCGGCCGAATACGCTGACAAGCTGCTGGCGCAAGGCAAACCGAGCGACATCAACCAGAAGCCGGTCGGCACCGGGCCGTTCGTGTTCAAGAGCTACCAGAAAGACTCGAACATCCGTTACACCGGCAACAAGCATTACTGGGACCCGAGCCGGGTCAAGCTCGACAACCTGATTTTCGCCATCAACACCGACGCCTCGGTGCGCGTGCAGAAACTCAAGGCCGGCGAATGCCAGATCACCCTGCACCCGCGCCCTGCCGATGTGACCGCGCTGAAGAACGACCCGGCCCTGCAACTGATCGAGAAGCCTGGTTTCAACCTCGGCTACATCGCCTACAACGTGCGCCACAAACCTTTCGACCAGCTCGAAGTGCGTCAGGCGCTGGACATGGCGGTGAACAAGCAAGGCATTCTCAATGCCGTTTACCAGGGCGCGGGGCAACTGGCGGTCAACGCCATGCCGCCGACCCAATGGTCCTACGACGACACGATCAAGGACGCCGCCTACAACCCGGAAAAAGCCAGGGAATTGCTCAAGGCTGCCGGCGTCAAGGAAGGCACTGAAATCACCCTCTGGGCCATGCCGGTCCAGCGTCCGTACAACCCCAACGCCAAGTTGATGGCCGAGATGCTCCAGGCTGACTGGGCGAAGATCGGCCTCAAGGTCAATATCGTCAGCTATGAGTGGGGCGAGTACATCAAGCGCACCAAGAATGGCGAGCACGACATCAGCCTGATTGGCTGGACCGGTGACAATGGTGATCCGGACAACTGGCTGGGCACGCTCTACAGCTGCGATGCCATTGGCGGCAACAACTACTCGATGTGGTGTGATCCGGCTTACGACAAGCTGATCAAGCAGGCCAAGGTCGTCACCGACCGGGACCAGCGCACCCTGCTCTACAAACAGGCGCAGCAGTTGCTTAAACAGCAAGTGCCGATCACGCCAGTCGCCCACTCAACGGTCAACCAGCCGCTGAGCGCCAAAATCGAAGGGTTCAAGGTGAGCCCGTTCGGCCGCAATGTGTTCTCGGGTGTCAGCATAGAAAAATAACCGATTAGCCAGAAATGCCAGGGGGCGGATTTTTCCGCCCCCACGCAGACGCTTTGCCGTCTTTCGCCAAATTGGCCGACAGCAAACGTTTGCGATGCCGTGAATGAGTTCTAAACCAATAGCCGGATCACAAAAAAAGACCGGTATAAAAAAAGAAAGTAAGGAGCTTTACCCATGAAACTGAGCAGCACCGCGTTATTGGCCCTGGCCATCAGCAGCGTAACCGCCACGGCTTACGCAGAAACCCAAAGCCAGGCTTTCACCCCGGTTACCGTGAACGAGAAAAGCGCCCAGAGCGAAGCCACCGGCTTTGTCGAAGGCCAGTCGATCACCGGCACCACGCGTAACTGGTACGCCAACGAGCAACTGCAACGCGGCGCCAAATTCGCCTACAAGAAGGACGGCGTTTCGACTCCGACCGATCGCCGGATCAACTGGGTCCAGGGCACCATCCTCAAGTACAACTCGGGCTTCACCGAAGGCACTGTCGGCTTCAGCACTGAAGTGGCGGCCTATAACGCTATCGCCCTGGATCGCGACCGCAAGGACCTGGCATCCAACAACGGTGGCGCACCGGGCACTCGTCCAGGCGCGGGCAACAACCGTACCCTGACCAAGGAAGGCGGCGACGCTCAAGGCCAGTGGAGCAAACTGGGCCTGGCCAACGTCAAGGCGCGTATCTCCAACACCACCCTGACCGCCGGCCGCATGAACTTCAGCAGCCCGATGGTCGACGTGATCGGCAACCGTGCACTGCCTTCGAGCTTCGAAGGTCTGGCCATCCACAGCGAAGAGCTGAACAACCTGACCTTCGACCTGGCCACCTTCGACCGCAACTCACCGCGTACCGAAGAAAGCCAGCGCAAGTTCCGCACCGAATACGCCAACGGCATCGTCGAAACCGACCACGTCTACACCGGCGGTATCACCTACAACCCGCTCGCCAGCCTGACCACCAGCCTCTGGGCGACCCAGGCTGAAGACATCTGGAACCAGTACTACTTCGGCGCCTCTCACGTACTGGGCGATAGCCAGGTACTGAGCCTGACCACCGGCCTGAACTACTACAAAACCAAGGAAACCGGTAAGGCGCTGATCGGCGACATCGACAACGACACCTATTCCCTGTCGTTCGGCCTGACCCACCAGGCTCACAGCCTGACCTTCTCGTACCAGGAAGTGAACGGTAACGAGTACTTCGACTACCTGCACGAAACCAACGGCATCTACCTGGCCAACTCCCTGCTGTCGGACTTCAACGGCCCGAACGAAAAATCGTTCCAGGTTGCCTACGGTCTGAACATGGCCGAATACGGCGTACCGGGCCTGAAGTTCAACATCTACCAGGCTCGCGGCTGGGGTATCGACGGTACTCACTACACCGGCAACGGCGGCGTGGCAGGCAAGGGTTACGACGGCATCCAGGCCCAGGATGGCGAAACCCATTATGAATACGGTATCGGCGCGACCTACGCCGTGCAGAGCGGCCCGCTCAAGGCCACCACGATCCGCGGTACCTACACCGCTCACCGTGCCAGCGAAAACCAGGCTGACGGCAGCATCAACGAGTTCCGTCTCGTGACCACGGTTCCGTTCAACATCCTGTAATACCGCTGCCGAACGGCTGGTTCAGCGATGAATCGGCCGTTCGGCTTTGTCCTTTAACTGATTGCAGAGGGTTCTTGATGAAAATGCTTCCCCTACGTGCGGCCATCGCGGCTGCTTTGCTCAGTGTCGCAGTCGGCGTTTCGGCCAAACCCCTGGTGGTTTGCACCGAAAACAGCCCCGAAGGCTTCGACATGGTCCAGTACACGACTGCAGTCACAGCCGATGCGGTGGCCGAAACCATCTTCAATCGTCTGGCGGACTTCAAGCCCGGCACCACTGATGTGATTCCGGCACTGGCCGAATCCTGGGACATCAGCGAGGACGGTCTGACGTACACGTTCCACCTGCGTAAAGGCGTCAAGTTCCACACCACCGAATACTTCAAGCCGACCCGCGACATGAATGCCGACGACGTAGTCTGGAGCTTCCAGCGTCAGCTGGACCCAAACCACCCATGGCACAAGCTGTCGAGCGTAGGCTTCCCGTACTTTGAGAGCATGGGCTTCAAGGAACTGCTGAAAAACGTCGAGAAAGTCGACGACAACACGGTCAAGTTCACCCTGACCCGTCGCGAAGCGCCGTTCCTGGCCGACATCGCCATGGCGTTTTCTTCGATCTACTCCGCCGAATACGCCGACCAGTTGCTCAAGGCCGGCAAGACCGGCGATCTGAACAACAAGCCGGTCGGCACCGGTCCGTTCGTCTTCCAGCGCTACAACAAGGATGCCCAGGTTCGTTTCAAGGCCAACCCGGACTACTTCCGTGGCAAGGCACCGGCTGACTCATTGATCTTCGCCATCGCCACCGACAACAACGTGCGCCTGCAGAAGCTCAAGGCCAACGAATGTCAGGTCGCGCTGTACCCGAAACCGGACGACATCCCGAGCATCAGGAAAGACACCAAGCTCAAAGTCGACGAGCTGAACGCGATGACCGTTGCGTACATCGCCATCAACACCACGCACAAATACCTGAGCGACGTGCGTGTGCGTAAAGCCATCGACATCGCCTTCGACAAGGAAGCGGCCGTCAACGCGCTGTTCGGCAAAGGCAATGCGACCGCGGCGGTCAACCCGTTCCCGGACACTCTGCTGGGCTACAACCACGACCTGAAGAACCCGCCCCGCGACCTGGACAAGGCCCGCGCCCTGCTCAAGGAAGCCGGCGTACCGGAAGGCACGGTATTCACCCTGTTCACCCGTAACGGCGGTGGCGCCACCAACCCGAACCCGATGCTCGGCGCGCAGATGATGCAGGCCGACCTGGCCAAGATCGGGATCAAGATCGACATTCGCGTGATGGAATGGGGCGAAATGCTCAAACGCGCGAAAAACGGCGAGCACGACATGGTTTCCGCCGGATGGGCGGGCGATAACGGCGATCCGGATAACTTCCTGACGCCTATGCTCAGTTGTGAAGCGGCCAGGAACGGCGAAAACTATGCACGCTGGTGCAATGACAAGTTCCAGGCGCTGATCGACAAGGCCCGGGAAAAAACCGATCCGGCCGAACGTGCAGCACTGTACGAACAGGCCCAGGTTATTTTCAACCAGGACCAGCCATGGATCAGCCTGGCGCACACTAGAATGTTTACTGCAATGCGCAACAACGTAGAGGGCTACCACATTAGCCCACTCACCACGAATAACTTCGCCACCACCCAGGTGAAGTAGATAAGAAAACTCCCGGCATGCCTGACCCAGGCATGCCGGGCACGCCTAACCGGCTGATGAGGTACACCTTACGATGTTTAGTTTTATTGCCCGCCGACTGGGGTTACTGATCCCCACGTTTTTCGGCATCACCTTGCTGACATTCGCGTTGATTCGCATGATCCCAGGCGACCCCGTGGAAGTCATGATGGGCGAACGCAGAGTCGACCCGGAAATGCACGCTCAGGCAATGGAACGCCTAGGTCTGAACAAACCCCTGTATGCCCAGTACCTGGATTACATCGGCAAACTGGCCCACGGCGACCTCGGTGAATCCCTGCGAACCCGTGAAAGCGTCTGGAGCGAGTTCAGCTCTCTATTTCCCGCGACCCTGGAACTGGCCACGGCCGCCATGTTGTTCGCCGGCATCCTGGGCCTTCTGGCCGGGGTGATCGCGGCACTCAAGCGAGGGTCCCTGTTCGACCATGGGGTAATGGGGGTCTCCCTGGCGGGATACTCGATGCCGATCTTCTGGTGGGGCCTGATCCTGATCATGTTCTTCTCGGTGAGTCTGGGCTGGACCCCGGTGTCCGGGCGGATCGACCTGCTTTACGACATCGAGCCACGCACAGGCTTCATGCTGATCGATACGCTGCTGGCCGATGACGTCAGCGCGTTCCTCGATGCCCTGCACCACCTGATCCTGCCGGCCATCGTGCTCGGCACCATCCCGCTGGCGGTGATCGCGCGGATGACCCGTTCTTCGATGCTCGAAGTGCTGCGTGAAGACTACATTCGCACCGCCAAGGCCAAGGGCCTGTCGCCGTCGCGCGTGGTGTTCGTACACGGTCTGCGTAACGCGCTGATTCCGGTACTGACAGTGGTCGGCCTGCAAGTCGGCACCCTGCTGGCCGGTGCGGTCCTGACCGAAACCATCTTCTCGTGGCCCGGCATCGGCAAATGGCTGATCGAAGCCATTGGCGCCAGAGACTATCCCGTCGTGCAAAACGGCATCCTGTTAATCGCCTGCCTGGTGATTCTGGTCAACTTCGTAGTGGACATCCTCTACGGCTTTGCCAACCCACGCATCCGTCATCAGCGCTGAGATCATGACCATGACCACTCCAATTCCATCGGTAGCAGTCGATCAAAGCCTGCTGTACCCATCGCCATACAAAGAATTCTGGCAAGCATTCTCCAAGAACAAAGGTGCCGTCGCCGGCCTGATGTTCATGCTGCTGGTGATTTTCTGCGCCATTTTCGCGCCGTGGGTTGCACCCCACAACCCGAGCGAGCAATACCGTGACTTCCTGCTGACCCCGCCAGCCTGGCTGGAAGGTGGGCAGATCCAGTTCCTGCTCGGCACCGACGAACTGGGTCGCGACCTGCTGTCGCGCCTGATCACTGGCTCGCGCCTGTCCTTGATGATCGGCTTGTCGTCGGTTGTCATGTCGCTGATCCCGGGGATCCTGCTGGGTCTGTTCGCCGGGTTCTTCCCGCGCGTGGTCGGCCCGACCATCATGCGTCTGATGGACATCATGCTGGCCCTGCCGTCCCTGCTGCTGGCCGTGGCGATCGTCGCCATCCTCGGCCCAGGCCTGATCAACACCGTGATCGCCATCGCCGTGGTGTCCCTGCCGTCCTACGTTCGCCTGACCCGTGCTGCGGTAATGGGTGAGCTGAACCGCGACTACGTGACCGCCGCGCGCCTGGCCGGTGCCGGCCTGCCACGCCTGATGTTCGTCACCGTGCTGCCGAACTGCATGGCGCCGCTGATCGTCCAGGCCACCCTGAGCTTCTCTTCGGCGATCCTCGATGCCGCCGCACTGGGCTTCCTCGGCCTTGGCGTACAACCGCCAACCCCTGAGTGGGGCACCATGCTGGCTTCGGCCCGCGACTACATCGAACGCGCCTGGTGGGTGGTGAGCCTGCCTGGTTTGACCATTTTGCTCAGCGTGCTGGCAATCAACTTGATGGGTGACGGCCTGCGCGATGCGCTGGACCCGAAACTCAAGAACGCCGCCTGAGGAGATTCCCATGTCACTGTTAGAAATCAAGAATCTCAACGTTCGCTTCGGCGACAAAAACGCCACGCCAGTCGTCGATGGCCTCGACCTGAAAGTGGACAAGGGCGAAGTGCTGGCCATCGTTGGCGAGTCCGGTTCCGGCAAATCCGTGACCATGATGGCGCTGATGGGGCTGATCGAGCATCCAGGCATCGTCACCGCCGACTCGCTGATCTTTGACGGCAAGGACATGCTCAAGCTCAACAATCGCCAGCGTCGGCAGATCGTCGGTAAAGACCTGTCCATGGTCTTCCAGGATCCGATGACCGCGCTGAACCCGAGCTACACCGTCGGTTTCCAGATCGAAGAAGTACTGCGCCTGCACCTGAAAATGTCCGGCAAGGCTGCCCGCAAGCGCGCCATCGAACTGCTGGAAAAAGTTGAAATCCCGGGTGCCGCCAGCCGTATGGACGCCTACCCGCATCAACTGTCCGGTGGTATGAGCCAGCGTGTCGCGATTGCCATGGCGATTGCCGGCGAGCCGAAACTGCTGATCGCCGACGAACCGACCACTGCCCTCGACGTGACGATTCAGGCGCAGATCATGGATCTGCTGCTGGCGTTGCAGAAAGAGCAGAACATGGGCCTGGTACTGATCACCCACGACCTCGCCGTCGTGGCCGAAACCGCCCAGCGCGTATGCGTGATGTACGCCGGCCAGGCGGTCGAGGTCGGTCAGGTGCCGCAACTGTTCGACATTCCGGCACACCCGTACAGCGAAGCGCTGCTCAAGGCGATTCCGGAACACAGCCTGGGTGCCTCGCGCCTGTCGACCCTGCCAGGCATCGTTCCCGGTCGCTACGACCGTCCGCAGGGTTGCCTGCTGTCGCCACGCTGCCCGTACGTGAAAGACAACTGCCGTCAACAACGTCCGGCCCTTGACCAGAAAAGCAACAGCCTCGCTCGCTGCTTCTACCCGCTGAACCAGGAGGTGGCGTAATGGCCGTCGTTCTTACCGCCCGCGACCTGACCCGTCACTACGAGGTGTCCCGAGGCCTGTTCAAGGGTCACGCCACCGTTCGCGCCCTCAACGGCGTATCGTTCGAACTGGAAGCCGGCAAGACCCTCGCCGTCGTAGGCGAGTCGGGCTGCGGCAAATCCACCCTGGCCCGTGCCCTGACCCTGATCGAAGAGCCGTCCTCCGGCTCCTTGAAAATTGCCGGGCAGGAAGTCGCCGGTGCCGACAAGGCCCAGCGCAAACAACTGCGCAAAGACGTGCAGATGGTGTTCCAGAGCCCTTACGCCTCGTTGAACCCACGGCAGAAAGTCGGTGATCAGCTTGCAGAGCCATTATTGATCAACACCAACCTGAGTGCCGCGGAACGCCGTGAGAAAGTCCAGGCGATGATGAAGCAGGTGGGCTTGCGTCCCGAGCACTACCAGCGCTATCCGCACATGTTCTCCGGTGGTCAGCGCCAGCGCATCGCCCTGGCCCGCGCAATGATGCTGCAACCGAAAGTGCTGGTGGCGGACGAGCCGACATCGGCACTGGACGTGTCGATTCAGGCACAGGTGCTCAACCTGTTCATGGATCTGCAGCAAGAGTTCAACACCGCCTACGTGTTCATTTCCCACAACCTGGCGGTGGTGCAGCACGTTGCCGATGACGTGATGGTGATGTACCTCGGGCGCCCGGTCGAAATGGGTCCGAAGAACGACATCTACGAACGTCCCCTGCACCCTTACACCCAGGCACTGCTGTCGGCCACGCCGACGATTCACCCGGACCCGAACAAGCCGAAAATCAAGATCGTCGGCGAGTTGCCCAACCCGCTGAACCCGCCGTCCGGCTGCGCCTTCCACAAGCGCTGCCCGTACGCCACCGAGCGTTGCAGCACTGAAGAGCCGGCCCTGCGCCTGCTCGACAGGCGCCAGGTAGCTTGCCACTACGCCGAGCAGTTCCTCGACGGCGCGGCATAAAAAACGGCAGGAGCGAGCTTGCTCGCTACTGCCGGGATTCACGAATTAACCCAACCCCTTCCACTTCGATTGCGCATCAGTCGAGGTAGAAGGGGTTTTCTTTTGCCTGCCATTCAGCAATCAAGTCTGGCTGTCGCCTTCTTCTTCATCATCGGAGTCCGGCTCGTCAGTGGTCGAGTCATCGCCATTGTCAGCCCCACCCTGCCCCTGATCGCCCGGCTCGGACTCGGACTTGGCGAGCATCAATCCGCTATGTCCCACCTGCCCGCTGAATGCCTGAGTATCGTGATTCTCACATTCGGCCCAGGCCGTTGCGGTGCCAAGGGACAGCATCACCATCACTTTCAACAGCAGTAAAACGCGTAGCAACCTGTTCTTCATGATCGATTCCATCCTCTATCAGGTGACCCCAAGTGCCTGGCTTGCGCTCTGTGAAATCTAGTTCCGATCAGCCGGGTTCACCAGACAGGACACCAATGAGCGGCCGGAAATGCCGTGGATGGAAAGACTGGTTTCGAATAAGCCCAATTACCGGATCAACTAAGCGAATCTGCTTTGCGCGTTTGCCCGGAAAGCGCGTCCGGCTCTTGCGAACGGGTAGCCTGATAAATCAGCGGTATGGACATCAGCGCCAGCGTCGCACCAAGCAGCCACACACTGTGCCCGCCAAAGTGGCCATATAGCTGACCGCCAAGCACCGGCGACAACAGTGCGCTCGCGCTCCAGCTCATAAAGAAAAGGCCAAAGTACTGCCCGCTTTTTCCGCTTTGCGCGTGCTGCATGACCAACATATTCAGTGGCGGCATGAACAGCGCCTCGCCCAGCGTCCAGATCACCGTCGACAGGCAGGCATAAAACAGCCCAGCCCCCAATGGCAACATACCGAGCCCGCAGGCCAGCAACAGACTGCCGGCCACCAGTTGCCGACGCATCCCCCAGCGTTCGCCCCAGTGCGACAACGGAATCTGCAACGACACCACCAGCAGCGCATTGAGCCCGAACTGCCAGCCGATCGCCTCGGTGCTCAAGCGGTAGTAATCACGCAGATAGTTGCCCAGCGTGCTGTAAACCGTGTCGAACGCCATACCGAGCAGAACCGTCGCCGCCAGCAACCAGAGGAATGGTTTGTCGCGATAGGGCTGGCTTGAGCTTGAGGCGGTATCGGGTTTCTCGTCAGGGATCGGCACCGGTCGACGCCACGTCGTATGGACAAACCACAGCAAGGCCAGCAACGTCATCGCCGCGCTGCCGAAGAAAACCCAACGGAAATCGGTCTGCGCCAAAACGCCGCCCGTCACCCCGGCAGCGGCCATCCCGAGGTTGCGAGCCACCCGGCTCAAGGCCTGTGCCCGGGAACGCTGCGCAACGTCGCAATACTCCATGATCAGCCGTTGATGCAGCGTGCGGATCGCCCCATCGACTGCCCCGCTGAGCAAGAGCAACCCGGCCAGCAGCGGCACCTGCGTGACCACTCCCAGCAAGATCAGCACCCACATCGAAACGAAGAACAGCGCCGCGGTCAGCCGCGCCGTGGGCACATGATCGCTGAGCAACCCGCCGAGCATCGAACCGACCAGCAGACCGGCACCGTAGGCCGACAGCAGCCAGCCGACGGTTTCAATCGCCAGCCCCAGCTCCTGACGCAGGTACAGCGCCATGAACAGCTTGACCATGCTACTTAGCCGATTGATGAACAACAGCGCCGCGAGCACCCAGGCCATCACGCAGAAATAGCCATCCAGCCGCAGCAGATAGATCAGCCGACGTGTTATTCCCTTGATCATCAAAAGGCCACTGTTTGCGAAATGTTCTTTGGACACTAAACGCCAACGACAGGCTTGTCGCGGGCCAAACTCCCCATGGGTCAAAAGCAGAGGCAAGCTACAAGCGCGCAGGAAAAGACCTACGCAATCACCTTGACCACCCTTTCAACCCACAAAAAAAACCCACTGCTTTCACAGTGGGCTTTGCGGTGTCGCCATTCAGCGCTTAGTGATGCTCACGGGTCGCGCGGAATTTCACGTCCGGCCAGCGCTCTTCCATCAACGCCAGGTTGACCCGCGTCGGCGCGAGGTAGGTCAGGTGACCGCCGCCGTCCAATGCCAGGTTTTCCACAGCCTTGTTGGAGAATTCCTCAAGCTTCTTCTTGTCGCTGCATTCGATCCAGCGCGCGGAATAAACGGTGATCGGCTCGTAGGAGCACTCGACCTTGTATTCCTCTTTCAGGCGGCTGGCGACCACATCGAACTGCAGCACACCGACGGCGCCGAGGATGATGTCGTTGCTGCGCTCAGGGAAGAACACCTGGGTCGCGCCTTCTTCGGCCAATTGCTGCAGGCCCTGGCGCAGTTGCTTGGATTTCAGCGGATCACGCAGGCGTACGCGACGGAACAGTTCCGGGGCGAAGTGCGGGATGCCGGTGAAGCCCAGGACTTCGCCTTCGCTGAAGGTGTCGCCGATCTGGATGGTGCCGTGGTTGTGCAGGCCGATGATGTCGCCAGCGAAGGCTTCTTCAAGTTGCTCACGCTCGGAGGAGAAGAAGGTCAACGCGTCGCCGATGCGCACGTCCTTGCCAGTGCGCACGTGGCGCATCTTCATGCCTTTTTCGTACTTGCCGGAGCAAATGCGCATGAAGGCGATACGGTCGCGGTGTTTCGGGTCCATGTTCGCCTGGATCTTGAAGATGAAGCCCGAGAACTTCTCTTCCACCGGCTCCACGGTGCGTTCGTTGGCGACACGCGCCAGCGGGCGCGGCGCCCAATCGACGACAGCGTCAAGAACGTGGTCGACACCGAAGTTGCCCAGTGCCGTACCGAAGAACACCGGAGTCAGTTGACCGTCGAGGAACTCCTGCTGGTTGAATTCGTGGCAAGCGCCTTGAACCAGTTCCAGCTGTTCGAGGAAACGCTCGTACTCGTCACCCAGGTGCGCGCGCGCCTCGTCGGAGTCGAGTTTCTCGATGATTTTGGTTTCGGTGCGTTCGTGACCGTGACCGGCGGTGTAGACGATGATGTAGTCGTCAGCCAGGTGGTACACGCCCTTGAAGTCGCGGTAGCAACCGATCGGCCAGGTGATCGGCGCAGCCTTGATCTTGAGGACGGCTTCGATTTCGTCGAGCAGTTCGATCGGGTCGCGGATATCACGGTCGAGTTTGTTGATGAAGCTGACGATCGGCGTGTCACGCAGACGGCAGACGTCCATCAGCGCGATGGTACGAGGCTCGACGCCTTTACCGCCGTCGAGCACCATCAAGGCCGAGTCCACCGCGGTCAGGGTGCGGTAGGTGTCTTCGGAGAAGTCTTCGTGGCCCGGGGTGTCGAGCAGGTTGATCATGTGTTCGCGATACGGGAACTGCATGACCGACGTGGTAATGGAAATACCCCGCTGTTTCTCCATCTCCATCCAGTCGGATGTCGCATGGCGGTCGGATTTACGGGATTTCACCGTGCCTGCCACCGCAATCGCCTTGCCCATCAGCAGGAGCTTTTCGGTGATCGTGGTTTTACCGGCATCGGGGTGGGAAATAATGGCGAAAGTGCGGCGTTTCGCGACTTCGGCGGCCTGGTTGGTCATGGGAAATCGCCTGGCAGGTGATTCAAAAAAGGGCGCAGATTATAGCCCAAGTTGATCGAAGAACCGAACCGTTGAGCACATTAAGGGTGGCCAAATGCTGCCCCGGATGGGAACCTTTTTAAAGCACAGAGACGTCCACTCCCCGTAACGACCACTCGTCGGGGGCCTGAAACACCTGCAATTCAGCCTGACGCGGCTGTGCTCATGGCTCGATAAGTCGTACGGATTCGCCTGTAGGAGCGAGCTCGCTCGCGATGGACGTCAACGATAACGCTGGGTATCTGAATGCAAGCGTTGTCTGGACGTTTTTCGTCGGAACGCCGCCCGGAGCAAGCTCGCTCCTACAGTAGAGCGAGCTCGGCATGAGCTGCTTCTCGCGAACGTCGTTATCCCGGTAATCCGTGAAGAACCAAAACAACGCCCTGGGTTACGTAAGCCGCCGCGACCTGCATCGTCAGACCGGCACTTGCGCGAGCTCAACGCCACGGCGGCCTACGACGAGCATTTGCGCATCCTGTTGTCGCGCATGTACGAGTTCAATCGTGCGTGGTTGCCGGTGATGGATGCCGAGCGGGTATTTTTGGGCGAGGTGACGCAGGAGTCGATAGCGGCTTACTTGAGTTCCGGCCGCTCCCGCGGAGCCAAGACCAGTATTGTTTCACCGGCTGAAGTGGCACTCACTTAACAGATCATCTTCCATAATCCATTGCGCTTGATCCATCACCACCCCAAGAGGAAAAACGGGGATAGGGTCAAGCGCTGGCGCTATGTAAATTTGCAGCCATTAACAAATTGAGCATTTAAGACTGTCAAAAGTGATAGGTCCGCTATTGCCTGGAAAAAGCTCTACTGAATCGGGAGCAAATCTACACGCTCTCAAAAATAAACTTACCAGGTTATAGAGGTCACCCATGAACATTAACAATTCGACATCACCTGCCACACCAACACCAGAGGCCGACTCCCTGGCGCCGAAGGTAATGGCTGGCCCACCCACACAAATCATCATAGGAGGTCTGGCAGACCCGCAACTTGTCAAAAAAGGGGGTAACTTCAAATTGGTGGTCGCGGCAAAACTCGTCGATACAAACGGCAGGGAAATTACAGGCGTTACCTCCGTGTGGACGACAACTACAGCTGGCGCCACTATCAATCGAGGTCCAGGGGATATGAACGGGACCTTCACGTTAAACAATGTGCAACTCAACACCATTATTCAATTTACCGTTACCACACAGCAGTACCCAGCCATCCGCAAGAGCGTAAGCCTTAGGCTTAACGTCTATTGATCGGCGACCGATCCCGTAATTCGTCGGTCGAACAGTGTCACCCTGATCGACCTTGTTCCTGTTCGGGAGCGCAGCAGCCGTAAATCAGCGAATACGCTCCTTGCGAGAAACTGCATCACTTGATTTCGGGGCGCTCGCGAGGAATGAAGACCAATATCGTCTCGCCGGCCGAGGCGCTGGCCTGATCGATTGGAAGCTGATTCCGATTGGTTAAGGTGCAAAACCTGTGTGCGAGCCTGCTCGCGATAGCTAAATGTCGGTCGACGACGATGTTGGCCGTGAAATTGTCATCGCGAGCAAGCTCACTCCCACAGGTTTCGTGTGATTTTTCGGCGATTCACACACCGGAAAAAAATATCAACAGTGAGTCTTGAAAAAGCTCTACAGCAACGCCCCGTCTTATAGCCAAAATCCCTACCAGCCTCTCTTCTGGACGCCAACGTCGCCTATATTGACGCCATCGTACTTTTCCAGAACTTGGCACACAAAAGCGTCGAACGTGCAGGTATTTTTAACACTTGAAAATTATCGGGGAACATCTGCCCGTCATCTCGGTCGGCTACAAAGAGTGATGTCCGTAACGCACGTCAGAAGAGTGCAAAAACGCGACATTTTTAGTTGATCTCAGGCCCCTCACGCCCTAAAGTTCGCGCCGAACGTCCATGCTGGAAACGATCCATCCGGCTCAAGTACTGACGACGAGACAGCAAGGCCAAGGGCTGCGACCCATGGCCTTTTTGCTTTCGGCGACATGCCTTGGGAAGTAGGCGAACCAAAGTGGGGATACGGAGGACGTTCATTTGCACCCATTGTTTTTTCGAGTTTGCCCATAGGAGCTCCCAAGTATGTCGATCCAGGTCGAAGACTATTTCGCGCGCGAAACCTTTCAGAAAATGAAGGCGTTCGCCGACAAGCAGGAAACCCCGTTCGTGGTGATCGACACCGCGATGATTGCCCAGGCCTATGACGACCTGCGCGCCGGTTT
This sequence comes from Pseudomonas sp. WT-JTC, assembly GCF_056711565.1. Classification (NCBI taxonomy): domain Bacteria; kingdom Pseudomonadati; phylum Pseudomonadota; class Gammaproteobacteria; order Pseudomonadales; family Pseudomonadaceae; genus Pseudomonas; species Pseudomonas sp. WT-JTC. The sequence continues at coordinate 853,668 of NZ_CM160042.1, read as the reverse complement.
CGAATTCGCCAAGGTCTACTACGCGGTCAAGGCCAACCCGGCTGTCGAGATCATCGACCTGCTCAAAGAGAAAGGCTCGAGCTTCGACATCGCCTCGATCTACGAGTTGGACAAAGTGCTGAGCCGTGGCGTCAGCGCCGACCACATCAGCTACGGCAACACCATCAAGAAATCCAAGGACATTCGCTACTTCTACGAGAAGGGCGTGCGTCTGTTCGCCACCGACTCCGAAGCCGACCTGCGCAACATCGCCAAGGCGGCACCGGGTTCAAAAGTCTACGTACGCATCCTGACCGAAGGCTCGACCACTGCCGACTGGCCACTGTCGCGCAAATTCGGCTGCCAGACCGACATGGCCATGGACCTGCTGATCCTCGCCCGCGACCTGGGCCTGGTGCCTTATGGCATTTCGTTCCACGTCGGCTCGCAGCAGCGCGACATCAGCGTCTGGGACGCGGCCATCGCCAAGGTCAAAGTGATCTTCGAACGCCTGAAGGAAGAAGACGGCATTCACCTGAAGCTGATCAACATGGGCGGCGGCTTCCCGGCCAACTACATCACCCGCACCAACAGCCTGGAAACCTACGCCGAGGAAATCATCCGCTTCCTGAAAGAAGACTTCGGTGATGACTTGCCGGAAATCATCCTGGAACCTGGCCGTTCGTTGATCGCAAACGCTGGCATCCTGGTCAGCGAAGTAGTACTGGTCGCGCGTAAATCCCGTACCGCGGTAGAGCGCTGGGTGTACACGGATGTGGGCAAGTTCTCCGGCCTGATCGAAACCATGGACGAAGCCATCAAGTTCCCGATCTGGACCGAGAAAAAGGGCGAGATGGAAGAAGTGGTCATCGCCGGCCCGACCTGCGACAGCGCCGACATCATGTACGAAAACTACAAGTACGGCCTGCCATTGAACCTGGCCATCGGTGATCGCCTGTACTGGCTGTCGACCGGTGCGTATACCACCAGCTACAGCGCTGTCGAGTTCAATGGCTTCCCGCCGCTGAAGTCGTTCTACGTGTAACCCCACCCTGTAGGAGCAGCCGGTCGACGCTCGATTGCTCGCGATGAACCTGAGGATAACGCGCACATCCTGTATGAACGCGTCATCGTTAACGACCATCGCGAGCAAGCTCGCTCCTACAAGGTTTCGAGCTGTTTGGTACGTTGTTTGTAATCCACAGCCATCGCCTGAATCTGTGGATCATTGGCGGCTGACAATGCCTTATAAGCCACTCGCAGAAAATTCAGGTTGCCACCGGCCAACGCCTTGCGCAACCAGACCAACGCATCCTCGATATTCCCCTCGTCGGTCAAGACCGCTGCAAAGCTGAACTGCCCGCGAAAATCCCCGCTCTCGGCCGAACGTCGATACCAGTTACGAGCCGCCGCCGGATCCGCGGGACAGACCCGCCCTTCTTCCAGGTACCGCCCCAGCAGATTCATCGATTTTGCATGGCCCAACTCAGCCGCACGGCGATAGAGACTCAGTGCCTGAAGCTGATCCTCAACCACCCCGCGCCCGGTCGCCAGCAGATTGGCGTAGTTGTACATCGCCCAATCCAGCCCTGCAGTGGCGGCAATTCGGTAATGCCTGGCCGCTAGCGATGCATCGGCAGCACAGCCCCAACCATGCTCATGACAACGGCCGAGCATGTTGCGCGCCATGAGGTGCCCCTGGTGCGCTGCGATGCCGAACCAGCGCAGCGCCAGCGACCGGTCCTGCGCGATCCCCTGCCCGTCCAGCAGGATCTGCCCGAGCAAGGCCTGGGCCTCGACCTCTCCTTCACGTGCGGCGATCAGGATGGCCTGTGCCGCACGGGCCGGGCTTTCGTCGAGCATCGCGCGCAGGCGCTCACCATCGAGCACTTCCTCGCGGCGTAAACGAAAGTCCGCCACTTATACCTCGACCCAGCGACGCAACAGGTTGTGATAAGTGCCGGTCAGGCGGATCAGCGACGGATGATCCGGCATGTCGCGGGTCAGTTGCTGGATGGCCCCGTCCATCTCGAACAACAGGGCGCGCTGGCTGTCTTCGCGCACCAGGCTTTGGGTCCAGAAAAACGAGGCGAGTCGCGTTCCGCGTGTCACCGCGTTGACCTTGTGCAGGCTGGTGCCGGGGTACAGCACCATGTCGCCGGCAGGCAGCTTCACTCGCTGGGTGCCGAAGGTGTCCTGGATTTCCAGCTCGCCGCCGTCGTAATCCTCGGGCTCGCTGAAGAACAGCGTGGCGGACAAATCCGTGCGCACCCGCTCAATGCTGCCTTTGGGCTGACGCACCGCGTTGTCGATATGGAAGTCGAAACTGCCACCGGCGGTGTAACAGTTCACCAACGGAGGAAAGACTTTGTGCGGCAGTGCAGCCGACATGAACAGCGGGTTTTTCCACAGCCGCTCCAGCATCGCTGCGCCGATCTCCTTGGCCAGCGGATGCCCTTCGGGCAGCTGCAAGTTGTGCTTGGCCTTGGCCGACTGGTAGCCGGCAGTGATCTTGCCATCAGCCCAATCGGCTTGTTCCAGAGCTTCGCGGATGCGCTGCACCTCGTCTTTTTCGAACAGGCCGGGAATGTGCAGCAGCATGGCAAAGGCACCTGAAAACAAAGGGGCGCCAATGGTATTGATTCTTATTGCCCTTGTAAAACACATCTGACGAATGAGTCAGCAAAAACCGTAAGGTTAAATTGTAAAGAATGTAAATTCAGTGCGAATAGTAATGTTTCGCAATTGTTACGAATACTTGTTTACCCTATATTCCGCGACCTCAAATCCTTGGGGAGGGGAATCCAGATGTCACGTCAACAACCACAAGTACCGGTCAGTTCACCACGTTTGCTCGCATCGGCCATCGGCATGGCGATTACCGCCGGCTCCGCGGGCCACATGGTTTTCGCGGCGGAAAAAAGCGCCGAAAAAACACCGGACAATGTGATTTCGCTGGGCGCCACCGCCATCACCGGCCAAGCCCATGACGAGACGACCTACAACGTCGAGAAAGCCTCCTCGCCAAAGTACACCGCACCGCTGATCGACACACCGCGCTCGGTGACCGTAGTTCCGCAACAAGTCTTGAAAGACACCGGCTCGCTCAACTTGCAGGATGCGCTGCGCACCGTTCCAGGCATCACCTTCGGCGCCGGTGAAGGTGGCAACCCGCAGGGCGACCGCCCGTTCATCCGCGGCTTCGACGCCCAGGGCGACACCTACCTGGACGGCGTGCGCGATACCGGTTCCCAGAGCCGCGAGATCTTCGCCGTTGAATCGATCGAAGTCAGCAAAGGCCCGAACTCCGCGATCGGCGGCCGTGGCGCTGCTGGCGGCAGCATCAACCTGGTCAGCAAGAAAGCACACCTGGGCAACTCTCTCGACGGTGGCTTCACCTGGGGCTCCGACCAGACCCAGCGCTACACCTTCGACGGCAACTACCAGTTCACCGACACCGCCGCTGGCCGTCTGAACCTGTTGAGCCACGAGAGCAACGTCGCCGGGCGTGACAGTGTCAACTACGACCGTTGGGGTGTTGCACCGTCCCTGGCCTTCGGCCTCGGCACCGACACCCGCGTCAACCTCGACTACTACCATCTCGAAAGCAACGACCTGCCGGACTCGGGTATTCCGTACAGCATCCCGGCCGCAGGCTCGGCTGCCCGTACCAAGGCCAATCCCGACAAGCCGAATGACGGCGGCGACAGCAGCAACTTCTATGGCCTGGACAACCGCGACTTCCGCAAGACCCGCACCGACACGGCGACCTTCGCCATCGAGCACGACCTGAGCGACTCGCTGACCATCAAGAACACCCTGCGTCACGGTACCAGCATGCAGGATTACATCCTGACCCAGCCGGACGACAGTAAAGGCAACGTCAACAACGGCAGCGTCTGGCGCCGCGCGAACACCCGCGTGAGCAATACCGAGACCACCACCAACCAGACCGACCTGTTTGGTGATGTCTACATCGCCGGGTTCAAGAACAGCTTCTCCACCGGTGTCGAATACACCCACGAGGAAGGCGAAAAGTCCTCGTACAACGTCAACACGGACACTACTCCGGGAACGGCAGCGGTGACCACCAACTGCTCGCCGGCACTGATCGGCGCGCCAAGCGGCTATAACTGCACCTCGCTGTCCAACCCGAATCCGAATGATCCGTGGAGCGGCGCCATCTCGCGCAACTATGCCGGTACCGACACCAAGGCCAACACCTATGCGCTGTATGTGTTCGACACCCTGGAGTTGTCCGAGCAGTGGCTGGTGAACATGGGCCTGCGTTACGACCATTTCGATACCGAATACAAAACCTTCAACGGTTCCAGCGTGACCACGTCCAAGGGCGATGACACCAGCGAATTCGTCACCGGTCAGTTCGGCGTGGTGTACAAACCAGCGGAAAACGGCAGCATCTATGCCTCCTACGCGACGTCTGCCACTCCGCCGGGCAACACCTTGGGCGAAGGTTCGGAAGGCAACCCGTTGGGTGGCACGCCGGATCGCAACGGCAACCTGCTCAAAAGCGACATGGAGCCGGAAACCACCAAGAACTACGAAATCGGTACCAAGTGGGATCTGCTGAACGATCGTTTGTCCCTGACCGCCGACATCTTCCGCACCGAGAAAGAAAACGCTCGTGTGCAAACCAACACCACCACCTTTGAAAACGTCGGTAAAACCCGCGTTCAAGGTATCGAACTGTCGGCCAGCGGCAAACTCACCGACAAATGGCAAGTGTTCGCCGGTTACGCCTACATGGACAGCGAGCAAATCGATGGTGGCGACCTGCCGGCAAACAAGATCAACAACGGCAACCAACTGCCTAACACGCCGAAAAACAGCGCCAGCCTGTGGACGACCTATCAGGTCACGCCGAAGCTGACCATCGGTGGCGGTGCGTTCTATGTCGATGACGTGTTCGGCAACGTCGCCAACACCACCATGGTTGATTCCTACGTTCGTTACGACGCGATGGCGGCCTACAAGCTGAGCAAGAACGTCGACCTGCAACTGAACGTGCAGAACCTGACCGACGAAACCTACTACGACAAGGCGTTCTCGACTCACTTCGCCAACCAGGCGGCCGGTCGTACCGCATTGCTGAGCACCAACTTCCACTTCTGATGGAAACGTGACCAACAACCTTCTGTAGGAGCGAGCTTGCTCGCGAGAAACTCGAGAACGGCGCGGTGAATCAGGTTTACCGCGTCATCGTTGACGACCATCGCGAGCGAGCTCGCTCCTACATTGTTGGCATTGGGCCCGGCCTCGTTCATTCACATGAACGGGGCCTTTGTGCGTAAAAAAGAATGCTTCTCGACAACCCCACGGCATAATGCGCGCCGTGATGAATCAATTTGAACGAACAAGGCGAGCGACGTGTTGAAGAAAACCCTGTTCCAGTTGCACTGGTTTTTCGGCATCAGCGCCGGGCTCGTCCTGGCCCTGATGGGCATCACCGGGGCGACTGTGTCGTTCCAGGATGAAATCCTGAACGCACTCAACCCGTCCGTGTTGCAGGTCGAAAAACAGCTCGCCGGTGTGCTGCCGCCTGCCGAACTGGTGGAGCGAATCGAAACCGCGTCGGGCAAAAAAGTCTCGATGCTCACCGTGGAAACCGACAGCGGCAACGCCGCCAAAGTGTGGTTCACCCCGCCACCGGGTGAACGCCGTGGCGAGATGCGCTACTTCGATCCGTACACGGGAGAGTTCCTGGGCGACGCCACCGGTCAGGACTTCTTCGGCCTGATGCTGCAACTGCACCGTTTCCTCGCCATGGGCGACACGGGTCGGCAGATCACCGGTGCATGCACGCTGATCCTGGTGTTCTTCTGCCTGTCCGGCCTGTACCTGCGCTGGCCTCGCCAGTGGAAAAGCTGGCGCGCCTGGCTGACCCTGGACTGGAAGAAAAAGGGCCGCAGCTTCAACTGGGACCTGCATTCGGTGGCCGGTACCTGGTGCCTGGTGTTTTACCTCCTGGCGGCGCTGACCGGGCTGTCCTGGTCCTACGAGTGGTACAACAAGGGCCTGACCCGGTTGCTCTCCGATGCACCGCAGAACGAGCGCGTGCGTGGCGGACGTGGCCCGGCGCCGGCAGGTCCGGCGCCGACAGCCGATTACGCGGCCATGTGGAGCAGCATCTACAGCGCGGCCGGCCCGCAACTCAGTTCCTATAACGTACGCATGCCGCCAGTGGCCGGCCAACCAGCGACCGTTTACTTCCTGTTGAAAACCTCGCCCCACGACCGTGCGCTGAACCAGATCACCCTCGATCCGGCCAGCGGCGTGGTCAAACGGGTTGACCGCTACAGCGACAAGAGTCTCAAGGCGCAACTGCTGACCAGCATTTATGCGCTGCACGTCGGCAGTTACTTCGGCATCGTCGGGCGCATCATCCTGACTCTCACCGCGCTGACCATGCCGCTGTTCTTCGTCACCGGCTGGTTGCTGTACCTGGATCGTCGCCGCAAGAAACGCCAGATCAAGGATGCTCGCCAAGGCCTTGTACAACCGGGCAACGATGCATCTGCCTGGCTGATCGGTTTCGCCAGCCAGAGCGGGTTTGCCGAGCAACTGGCCTGGCAGACCGCCGGGCAATTGCAGGCCGCAGGCTTACCCGTGAAGGTGCAGCCGCTGGCGGACGTCAGCGAGCAGGACTTGCAGGGCTCGAACAACGCTCTGTTCGTCGTCAGTACCTTCGGTGACGGTGAAGCGCCGGACAGCGCCAGGGGCTTCGAACGCAAGGTACTGGGTCGCACGCCGAGCCTGGAACGCCTGAACTACGCGGTCCTCGGCCTCGGCGACCGGCAGTATCAACACTTCTGCGGATTCGCCAAGCGCCTGCACACCTGGCTCGGCGAACACGGCGGCAAGACCTTGTTCGCCCCGGTGGAAGTCGACGGCGGCGATCCTTACGCCTTGCGCCACTGGCAACAGCAACTGGGGCTGCTGACCGGCCACGCGCCCGTCGACGCCTGGCAAGCACCCAGCTACGACAACTGGACCCTGGCCCGTCGTGAACTGCTGAACCCGGACAGCAGCGGATCCCCTGTGTACTTGCTGGGCCTCAGCGCGCCAAGCACCAGCAGTTGGCTGGCCGGTGATCTGGTGGAAGTGCTGCCGCGCAATTGCCCGTGGGTCATCGAGCATTTCCTCGATGGTCTGGGGATTCACGGTGAGACCAAGGTGCAGCTCAACGGCCTGGAGGAAACCCTCGAACAGGCCCTGGCCAGCCGCCAATTGCCGGAGAACCGCGCCCATCTGGTCGGCCTGCACGCGCAGGCGCTGGCAGAGGCCCTGGTGCCGCTGGCCATGCGCGAGTACTCCATTGCGTCGATCCCGGCCGATGGCATGCTCGAACTGATCGTGCGCCAGGAAGTGCATGCCGATGGCAACCTCGGCGTCGGCTCCGGCTGGTTGACCGAACACGCACCCGTGGGCAGTTCCATCAGCCTGCGCGTGCGACGCAACAGTGGTTTCCATCTGCCGGCCCGACCGGTGCCGATGATCCTGCTGGGTAATGGCACTGGGCTGGCCGGGTTGCGCAGCCTGCTCAAGGCGCGGATTGCCGAGGGTCAGCAACGTCACTGGCTGCTGTTTGGCGAGCGCAATCGCGAGCACGACTACCTGTGCAGAACGGAGCTGGAGGAGTGGCTGATCAATGGTGATCTGGAGCGCCTCGACCTGGCGTTTTCCCGCGACCAGGCAGAGAAGGTTTACGTGCAGGATCGGCTGCGAGAGTCCGCTGAAGAGTTGAAAAAGTGGCTGGCCGAGGGTGCGGTGATTTTTATTTGCGGCAGCTTGCAGGGCATGGCAAGCGGAGTGGATCAGGTGCTCAAGGAAGTCCTCGGAGCAGCACAGGTAGAAAAGCTGATCGAACAAAACCGATATCGGCGCGACGTCTACTGACATGCAGCCGGATCTCGTCCGGCTGGATCCACGCTTTGCTCATGAATCTTCTACAGCATATTTACCCTTGTAACGTATGAAGTCTGACCAGTCCTGCAACCTGTCCATTCGCAGTTGCAGTGGGGTCAGCAGGCTGGCCACCAGATTCAGCGTCAGTAGCAGAGTCGAATACGTTGACGAAGCCGTGATCAGGGCAAGCCTGTCAATCATCACGCTCAACAACTGCTCAATCCTGTTCAGGAAATGGCCAAAGTTGAAAAGTGCGGAACAAGCGCGAGCGTAGACCTGGGTCAACCGATACAACTCCAGTGTTAGCGGTTCAGGGTCTCCTCGGTAGGGTGTCCTGAAATCGAAGGGGGAAGTCCCGGAACCTGAAGGAGGCTTTTCTGGCGAAAAGCCATAGGTTTCTATCTTCTGCTTTCTTGCCGCAAGGATCCGGAAGAACATTGGGTGGACCTCTCGCTCCATTGAGTTGACATTGAAACTGTACCGTTCAATGTTTTTCAGGGCGACGCTGCACTGCTCAACGAGAAAGGACATGACTCCGGAAACCTTGTACATGCTACAGACCACAAGGTTCGGCGCATGGAAATCGAACAGATCGCATCCCAGCGTATCAACAGCCACCCGTCGGTAGCGGGGCACGTTCGGCCTTGCCTCAAGAAATACCTGCCGAAGGTTGTGGACCTGATTGACGCAGAGGAGCACTTGCGTGCGTATACCCTTCACGTCGTCCTCGTCCACCAAGGACCAAAATCTGGTGCGATTGCTCTCAGCCTCTTCGCTCAAGCCCTGTGCATAGGCGCCCAACACCTTTGAGGTTGCCGGGGTGGAGTGCATGATGAAATCCTTGTGAAGCACCTCGCTCAAAAATAATTCGTAGGCGCGTAACGAAATAAAGTCATCTTCCTGAAAAAATATGAAATCCCTGTTCTCTTCGTTCATACCCGCCTCCTGCAGATAGTCACTCCCATGCTAAACAACCATTGAAAAGCCGTGCATCGAGAGACTCGACGCACGACCGATCAAGCACGGTATGAAAAACAATACTTATAAATACGAAAGCTGATTCAGGTAATCGACAAAACCATTGGCGCTAACGATGAAGTCTGAAACCTGCTTGTTCAAAGGGGAGGAAGAATCAGACTTCATCGAGCTCAAGAAACGGGCCACTGTCTCATCGATCTCCGCGAACGCCGCCACGTAGAGTTTGCGTTGCTCATGCATCTGAGAAAAAACCTCAATCAGCTTGATCTTGTCCGCAGTGATCCGCACGGCGAGTCCCTCAGCCATAATTTGCGCCTGCACTTCCAGGGTCTTGTCTCGAAGTACCTGGTTCTGCTTTACCATCAAGACAAAGGAAACATCCCTTACTGCGCCCTGCAGATCCTGTTTCACTTTTTCGATCGCCGCCAGCACCAGATCAATCTGAGATGGCTTGGCACCAAGTTTTTTGACCGCCTCGACATTCAGCTCGACATTCTTTGCAACACCGGAAATGCCGAGTTTATTGAGCTCCTCTACGGCCTCGTTGATGACTCCACGCTTTTTTTCAAGATCTGTCAGGCTGGAATTCAAACGCTCCAGCACCGCATCATGTGCTGACACGTCAGCCATCAGCGAGGTTTTGAATCCCTGCATGGCCGTCTCGTCATAACCGACATTGAACCGTTTCAGGCTCTCTCCCAAGGAGATGGACATCTCGCTGACGGCCGTCTGTGCCTCCCGCAAAAGCGTCGTCTGCTCGTCATGAATTTCGTCGATTTCATCGGCGCCCTCCCTCAACTCTTCATCGAGCGACAGCAACTGTTGTAGCGTGCTCTTAAGTGAAAGCTCGGTTTTCAGTGCCTTCTCTTGAGCCTCCCTGGAACCATTCGCGACGTTAACCGGTAACGCCTGAAATTTTTCACTCAAGTCCGGAAGATAATCCGTTTTCATGAACAGCAGCTTTGCTTCCACCGCACGGTTACGCAGTTCCGAACTGCTGCCCTGAAGGTTTTGGACTTTCACTGCAGGATAACTATCGCTTTGCATCAGAGACCTCATTGGTTTTCTTCCTTGAACACCGTATTCCAGCATGTATTGCTGTTCCGCCTCGTGGAACAATTCAACAAGCGCATCGGCGCTTTTTTCGATTTTTACCCAAGGCGCCGCCACCAAACGAAACTGAGTGATGAATGCCTGCAAACGGACGCCGTCTTCGATCTTCAATACCGCTTTTTCGGAGCTCTCGATGTAGGCATGGAGCACATTCCAGGTATGCACCACGTTGTTTGTCGCCACTTCAGCATCCAGAGCAACGGTCTGCATATTCTGCATGTCACCCCTGATCCGTGCGATCGATCCCAGGACCTTGGACTTGCTCTCGAGGCTCTTGATGGCCGCTTCCTGAGCACGGCTGAGATCATTGCGTCGAGATCGGACCCCTTCAGCTTCAACACCGGTATAGATGGCAACGCCCAAACCTATAATCGAGAAACTGCTGGCCGAGGAAAGCGACTTTTGAACCAGCGCTTTGTACTCTTTATGCAACTCATCAATCTGATTGGCACGCTCCTTGATCTCGTCATTCAAAATCTCGATGTCTGATGCGAATGTATTATTCTCGAGTGCCAGCGACAGTAACTTGATAGTTGGAATGACATCGTTAGTCAGTTGCCGACTAAAATGATCGAGATCGGATTTTATTTGAGCGGCAGTGCGCAGATGCTCCTTGACCTGCTCGAAGATCTGATCCAGCACATCCCCCAGATCCGGGATGGTGTCCGCTTCCAACGCAAGATCCGGGAACGGCTTGCCTTCTTTCACTTCCCACTCGCGCAATTCCGCATAGTTGGTAATCTTGTGTGTGCCCAGCGCCTTCGCCGCCTTGACGTCAGCGAAAATTTCCTCGACCGAAGTAAGGTATACACCCATGCTCGAACCGAACAGTTTCAAATGGGTCCCCGTCAGCATGATCCGCGAGCGCAGGGGCGACCATAGACTGGCGTGGGCATTAACCTTGGTAAAAGACATGAGAAAGTCTTTTTTTGTGAAACCCATGCCCCCTTCTTCGTCGCCAAAGTTCAGGTAAGTCGCAAGCGCTCGCTCATTGGTGGGAAGTGCCAGCCCGGTGGCTTCGTATTTTCGCAGGGAAATGATTTGGTCTTTGGTCAGTATCAAGCCGTTGGCGCGAGTGACTTCATTCGCAGCCCCAGTCGACAAAGACACCAGTGACTGGGGAACAGCAACTGCAAGAGTTGCAACTTCATCGTAGTTTTTGCCTTCCAGACTTTTTTCCCACAATGCAGCGGACATAGCGATTCCTTTCTAAAATTTTCAACTTGTCACCAAACCATTCAACTTAATTAGTTTGGCCATCCGCCCTGTGGCGTTGAAAAAAAGTAAGCCGCCCACCTATATTGATCAAGTGACCAAATATATGAAAATGTGATAATTACAACCCCAGGAGAAAACTTCAGCAGAATATTAAACCAAGCGACTCGCGGGGGCCGCTAAAACTGCCAGTCAACACATACACCCAATGCTCTGCCGTTTGCACTCACGTCCAATAAAAGAAAAGAATGCAGTAACTTCCAGCATCAGGTTTTTTCTCGAAAGTTATTTTCCAGGCAACGAGCAACTGCAGGATCACAGGGAGCCAGTTTTTGCTCGAATACCGCCACGCCATCCAGATCGCGCAACACCACACTCATCTCCCCGCTCTGCCCGTCGATATTCACCTCGCCAAAAAACTGAAACCCGGCAAACGGCGAGACGTTCTGCGTCGGCGGTGCCTTCTGAAACACCACGTGCGGGCCAAAGGTCTTGTCCAGTGGATTGGGCCCAAAACTCCCGGCATTCAACGGCCCCGCGACAAACTCCCAGAACGGTTCGAAATCCTGAAACGCCGCGCGCTCAGGGTGGTAGTGATGCGCGGCGCAGTAATGCACGTCCGCGGTAAGGAAGACGAAATTGTGAACCTGTCGCGCCCGCAGAAAGCCGAGCAATTCGGCGATTTCCAGTTCACGTCCCTGGGCCGGGCCGGGATCACCGTTGGCCACCGCTTCCCACCGCGTGACACCTGGGCTGACTTCGCCGTCGGGTACGCCGAGGCCGAAAGGCATGTCGGCGGCGATCACTTTCCATTGCGCGTTCGAGGCCTGCATTTCGCGCTTGAGCCAGTCCAGTTGCTCACGACCGAGGAACGGCTTGGCCTCGCCCAGATTGTCATCATTGGCCCCGCGATAACTGCGCATGTCCAGCACGAACACATCGAGCAGCGGCCCGTAACCGAGCTTGCGATAGATCCGCCCGCCGCCATCGGCGCTCTGCAGGCGCATCGGCGCGTATTCGAGCCAGGCCTGGCGTGCGCGATCCACCAGGCTGTGGATATCCTTGCTCTGGTAGCGCGCATCCAGCTGCTTGCCGGGCGACCAGTTGTTCACCACTTCGTGGTCGTCCCACTGCCAGATCTGCGGCACTTCGGCGTTGAAACGGCGGATATTTTCATCCATCAGGTTGTAGCGGTAATTGCCGCGGTACTCATCGAGGGTCTCGGCGACTTTGCTCTTGGCCTCGGTGGTGATGTTGCGCCATACCCGGCCACCTTCCGTGGTGAGCTGCGCCGGGATCGGGCTGTCGGCGTAAATGGTGTCGCCGCTGTGGATAAAGAAATCCGGCAGACGTCGACGCATCGCCTCGTAGATGCGCATGCCGCCAATGTCCGGGTTGATGCCGAAGCCCTGGCCGACGGTGTCGCCGCTCCAGACAAAACGCAGGTCGCGCCGGGTCTGCGGCACGCTGCGCAAGTGACCGAACCAGGGTTCGCTGGCAACGCCACTCTGGGCGTCTTCAAACTGCACTCGATAGAAAATCGCCTGGCCGGCAGGCAGCCCGGTGAGTTCGACCCGGGCAGTGAAATCGCTGCGCGCATCGGCCAGGGGCGAGACGAATCGCCGCGGGTTGGGAAACAGGCTGCGGGTGTCCCACTCCACCACCATCCGTGCGGGACGATCGCAGCGGCTCCAGACGATCGCCCGGTCGCCCAGCAGGTCACCGGACTGCACGCCGTCGGTGAGCTGCGGCCGGTCCTTGACCGAAGCGATCACCGCCGGCGCCAGCCCTGGCAACAGCAATCCGGCGCCGACCGCTTGCATGACACGACGGCGCCCCAGGTTGAAATCGCTCATGGTGTTCTCCTTGAAAAAGGAAAAACTTAAGCATGGCTGGATGAAGCCGGCATGACATCCCCACCTTATAGGAGCGAGCCCGCTCGCGAAAAACCAATAGGCGCCGCTGGGCATCTGGTTTGACGCGTTATCGTTCGCGACCATCGCGAGCGAGCTCGCTCCTACAGGGGACAGGTGTCAGGCGGTGACGGGTTCTACCGCCAACTCCACCACCTCTGGTCGTTTCACCAGCGCATACGCCACCGCCGTCAACAGGCTCCCCGCCACAATCGCCAGCAGATAAAGCAGCGCATGATTGATCGCATTCGGGATCGCCAGCACAAACAACCCTCCATGGGGCGCCATCAATTTGCAGCCGAAATACATCGACAACGCACCGGTCAGCGCACCACCGGCGATGCTCGCCGGAATCACCCGCAACGGATCTTTCGCGGCAAACGGAATCGCCCCTTCGGAGATGAAGCACAGCCCCAGCACCAGCGCCGCCTTGCCGGCTTCGCGCTCAGTCTGCGCAAACTTGCGCCGCGCAATGAACGTGGCGATACCCAGGCCAATCGGCGGCACCATGCCCGCGGCCATGGTCGCCGCCATCGGCGCGTAACTCTGCGACGCCAGCAACCCGACCGAGAACGCATAGGCCGCCTTGTTGATCGGCCCGCCGAGGTCGACGCACATCATGCCGCCCAGCAACACACCCAGCAGAATCGCGTTGGTGGTGCCCATGCTGTCGAGAAAATGCGTGAGCCCGGAAAGCATCCCGGCCACCGGTTTGCCGACCACGTAGATCATCACCAGACCAGTGAACAGGCTCGCCAGCAACGGGATGATCAGGATCGGCTTCAGCGCCTCGAGGCTTTGCGGCAAACGCGCATAACGGTTGATCGCCTTGGCCGCATAGCCGGCGAGGAAACCGGCAATGATCCCGCCGATGAAACCGGCGCCCAGGGTGCTCGCCAGCAGACCGCCGATCATCCCCGGCGCGAGGCCCGGGCGGTCGGCGATGGAATAGGCGATATAGCCTGCCAGCAGCGGCACCATCAGCTTGAATGCGCTGTCGCCACCGATCTGCATCAACGCCGCCGCCAGAGTGCCCTGCTCCTTGAAGGCGGTGATGCCGAACACGAACGACAAGGCGATCATCAGGCCGCCGGCCACCACCATCGGCAACATGAACGACACGCCAGTCAGCAGGTGTTTGTAGATACCCGTCTTTTCCTGTCTGGCCGTTGTTTTGGCAGCGTTCCCAGCGCTTTCCTGCTGGCCTTCGGCCAAGGCCTTTTTCAAGGTCGCTTCCGCTTGCTTGAGGGCAATACCGGTGCCACAGCGATAGATTTTCTTGCCGGCGAAACGCTCGGTGGCGACTTCGATATCGGCCGCCAGCAGCACCACATCGGCCTCGGCAATCGCTTGCGCGCTCAATGGATTGCGCGCGCCGACCGAGCCCTGGGTTTCCACCTGCAGGTCATAGCCCAGGCGCTTGGCCGCTTGCTGCAAGGCCTCGGCGGCCATGAACGTGTGGGCTACGCCCGTCGGGCACGCGGTGACGGCCACCAGCCGCGGTGTGTCCCGGGCAACCGCCACAGGTTCGACGACGGCTTGTTCAGCGACGTAAACCTTAGCCTCCTGCGCACCACGCCGCAGTACGGCTTCCACGTCTTGCAGGGCTTGGGCCGGAGTGCTCTGGAACAGGCGCTTGCCGACAAACCGCGACATATCCACGGGTGCACTGGTCACCAGCAGCACCCACTCGGCCGCGTCGAGGGTGGCCGCCGACAGTTGCTTTTCAGGATGCGCGGCATCGGCGATTTCGACACTGGTGCTCCAGCCCTGGCGCTGGGCCGCGGCATCGAGCAACCGGGCACACAGCACACTGGTGACCATGCCGTTCGGGCAGGCCGTAACGATGGCTAACTTCATGACAAACCCTCTTATTGTTCTGTCAGGGGACGCACGCGCACACCCTGTTCAAGCTGCGCCAGTTGCGCTGCATCGCCAATGCCGAAACCGATCTGGGTCACTGCCATCGCGGCAATCGCCGTGGCGGTGCGCAAGGTTTGCTCCGGCGTATCGGCACTGAGCAAACCGTGGAGCATCCCCGCCAGCAACGAATCACCCGCGCCCACCGTGCTGGCGACGCTGACCCTGGGTGGCGTGGCATGCAGTGCCGAGCCAACGCTGAACCAGTTCACGCCTTCGGCACCATGGGAAATCACCACATGCTCGATGCCCTGGGCGTGCAAGCGATCCGCCGCTTCGGCCTGGGCACGGACCGACACGACCTCGCAGTCCAGCACCTCGGCCAGCTCGTCGGTGTTGGGTTTGATCAGCCACGGCCCCGCTTTCAGCGCTGCACGCAACGCCTCGCCGCTGGTATCGAGGGCGACGTTCAGGCCCAGGTTCTTCAAGCGCACAATCAACGCCTGCAACCACTGTGCGCTGATGCCCAACGGCAAACTGCCAGCAACCACCACCGCATCGTGCCCCGGTGCGATCTGCTCCAGTCGATCCAGCAAGGCCTGCTGCGCCACCTCGCTGACCTGCGGTCCCGGCCCATTGATGTCAGTGATGCGGCCGTCGCTTTCCGCCAGCTTGATGTTGCTGCGGGTCTCGCCCGGCACGCGGATGAAGGCATCGACAAAACCGCGCCTGGCGAACAGCGTTTCAAACGCTTGCAGATTGTCCTCGCCGAGAAAGCCACTGACGGTCACCTGATGCCCGAGGTCCGCCAGCACTTGCGCCACGTTGACGCCTTTGCCGGCAGCGTGGGTGTGCATCACATCGCTGCGGTTGACCTGGCCGGCTTCAAGGCGCGGCAACTGGACGGTCAGGTCCAGCGCAGGGTTGAGGGTCAGGGTGAGAATCCGGGCCATTACAGGGCCTCCACTAGTGCACGCACTTCATTGGCGCTGCCCACGGCCAGGGCCTGTCGGGCAAGGGTTTGAGTCTGAGTGAAGCCCAGTTCGCGAATTCGCGCCTTGACCTCGGCAATGCTGCGCGCCCCGACGCTGAGTTCGTCCACGCCGAGGCCGACCAGTACCGGCACCGCCAGTGGGTCGGCCGCCAGCTCACCGCACACACCGACCCATTTACCGTGAGCATGGGCCGCGCGCACGGTGATGTCGATCAGTTGCAGCACCGCCGGATGCAAGCCGTCGGCCTGGGCCGAAAGCGTCGGATGGCCACGGTCGATGGCCAGGGTGTATTGGGTCAGGTCGTTGGTGCCGACGCTGAAGAAGTCGACCTCCTTGGCCAGCACCGGCGCCAGCAATGCCGCCGACGGCACTTCGATCATGATCCCCAGTTGCAGGTCGGCAACCGGAATTTCCAGACGCAGGCGTTCGGTCATGTCACGGGCCTGGCGCCACTCGTCAACGCTGCCCACCATCGGGAACATGATCCGCAGCGGCCGGTTGTCGGCCGCCCGCAGCAAGGCGCGCAATTGCGCTTCCATGATCTGCGGACGCTGCAAGGTCAGGCGGATACCGCGCACGCCGAGAAACGGGTTTTCTTCCTTCGCGATCGGCCAGTACGGCAGCGGTTTGTCGCCGCCGACATCAAGGGTGCGCACCACCAGCGGCCGCCCCGCCAGACCGTCGAGAACGCGACGGTACTCGGTTTCCTGGGTTGCCTCGTCGGGCGCTTGCGGGTGGGCCATGAAGATCAGTTCGGTGCGCAACAGACCAACGCCTTCGGCGCCCTGCTCCACCGCGCCCGCCACGCCGGCGCTTTCACCGAGGTTGGCGAACACTTCGACGGCGTGGCCATCGCTGGTCAATGCCGGCTGGTGACGCTGCTCGGCGGCTGCCTTCAAGCGCTGCTCACGGGTATCGCGTTCGGCCGTGGCGCGCTGCAAGGTCGCTGCGTCAGCGTCCACATGCAGACGACCACGCTGGCCATCGAGCAACAACGGCGTACCCGGTGCCAGCAGCAACACGCCGGGGCCGGCGCCGACCAGTGCCGGGATGCCCAGCGCCCGGGCAACAATCGCACTGTGCGCCGTAGCGCCACCCCGGGCGGTGAGAATCCCCGCCACGCGAGCCGGATCGAGACGCGCGACGTCGGAAGGTCCGACCTCGTCCATCACCAGAATGTACGGTTGATCCGGTTCGTTCGGGGTTTCGATGCCACTGAGCTGCATCAACACCCGACGCCCGATGTCGCGCAAGTCGGCCGCGCGCTCGGCGAGCAAGGCATCCTGCAAGGCTTCCTGCTGTCGGGCCGCCGCTTCAATCACAGCCATCCATGCCGCCTCGGCGCTTTCGCCCTGCTTGAGGCGCGTATCGACTTCATCAGTCAGTTCCGGGTCGTCGAGCATCTCTTGGTGGGTGATGAAGATTTCGCGAATGGCTTTGCTTTTGCTGCGCTCGATCAAACCCTGGATGTCACGGCGTACCTGCGCCAGGCTGTGCTGCAGACGTTCACGCTCGATGGCGGCGGACTCACCGCGCAACGGGTAGTCGATGGTTTGCAGCACATGAATATGGGCCGGCCCGATGGCGATCCCCGGCGCGGCGGCAATCGCCTGGACCACGCTGCCCGACATCGGGGCGAGGACTACTTCGACCATTTCGGCAACGACCTCGCGCACCTGGCTTACCGGTGGCAGCGGCTCGACTTCCTCACCGAGCCCTTCTTCGATGGCGGCCAACAAGGCCGGCAACACATCGGCGGCGATGACTGGCTCGGCGATGAACTCCAGGACCTGTCCCCGACGGGCGCCGAGGCTGAGCAACTTGCTCAAGCTCTTTACCGACACCGCGCTGTCGTGGCCATCGACGATCCGCACGCGGATGTCTCCTTCAAAACTCTTTGCCAGTTGCGCGAGGATTTTCGCCGGCCGCGCATGCAAACCGTGGGCATTGGCCAATGCAATTCGCGCGCTGGGCCAGTCGGCGGGCACTTCACCACCGAGCACTTCGAGGACTTTGCGACTGCTGGTGGCGCGCCCCAACTCATGACCACGCCCTTCGATCAGCAACGCGCAAAGGCGTTCGAGCAAGGCTTGATGGGCCTCACCGAGGCTGGCCAGGCAAAACAGGCCATTGAGCGGCTGGCCGAGATAGCGCAGCGGTTTGTCCGGGGTAACGAAGGCCAGGCCGGGGCGCTTCACCGTTTGCTCGCTGTGCAGCCACCACAGGCCATCGCCCAACGGCAGCGCTTCAACCTGTTGCAGTACGGCGGAGAAACCGTTGCTCACGCAGTCGGCCTGGCGCAACAAACGTGCGCCGCGCCAGACCAGCTCTTCGAAATCTTCGGCTGCTACACCGAGGCCGATCATCTGCGCATCCAGCGCCAGCTCCTGTGGCGCGCCTTGCAGCAACTTCAGCAATGCCTCGGCGGAACCTGCGCGACGCAAGGCCTGGCCCAGATCAGTCTCGCCGAGAGCGCGAGTCAACAATTGCAACAGGCGCAGATGCTCATCGGATTTGGCGGCGATACCGATCGCCAGGTAAACGATATGACCGTCGCCCCAGTCCACACCGTCAGGGAACTGCATCAGGCGCACACCGGTGGTGAACACCAGTTCGCGGGTTTCGGGCGTACCGTGGGGGATGGCAATACCTTGACCGAGAAAGGTCGAGCCCTGGGCCTCCCGCGCCTGCAATCCGGTGAGATACCCCTCGGCAACCAGACCGTCGGCAACCAGATGCCGGGCCAGCAATTGCAGCGCTGCGGATTTATCCACGGCCGACTGGCCCATGGAAATCTGCTCTACAGTGAGCTCGAGCATGCTTTCTCCTTTTTGGCGACTTGGGGCGCCAGGTATTGTTTTGAATAAGCCAGCCTTGGCGCCTGGTCGTCACTTTTGGCGGTTTCACGGCAGAACCGACCAAAGGCGCCTATAACGTAGAAAATACGCTTGCTGAAACGTTTAATCTAGATTGAATGGCACGTTACTCGATAATGTCCCATCCTTGAAGCTCAACTTGTCGGATGCGTTGCGACAATGGTCACCTGCCTTAATCGGTTAGGATTGACGAAAATGTCGAGGCAATCTCGAAAAAACAAGGAAACAGCGGGTTGAAACTCAGTGATATCGCCCAGTTGGCCGGTGTGTCCGTCACCACCGCCAGCTATGTCATCAATGGCAAGGCCGAACAACAGCGCATCAGCAGCGCCACTGTCGAACGCGTGCGTGCGGTCGTCGAACAACATGGCTTCACGCCCAACCCACAGGCCGCCGGTTTGCGCAGCCGACACACGCGCACATTGGGATTCATTCTGCCGGATCTGGAAAACCCCAGTTACGCGCGAATCGCCAAGTTGCTGGAGCAAGGCGCGCGAGCCCGGGGTTATCAGTTGCTGATCGCCAGTTCCGACGATGCACCGGACAGCGAACGGCAATTGCTGCAACTGTTCCGCGCCCGGCGTTGCGACGCACTGATCGTTGCCAGCTGCCTGCCGGCCGGCGACGACAGCTATCGCCAATTGCAGGCCAAGGGCATCCCGATCATCGCCATCGACCGGGTCATGGAGCCCGAGCATTTCTGTTCGGTGATCAGCGACGACCGCGAGGCCAGCCTGCAACTGACCCGCAGCCTGCTGGAGCCGCTGCCCAGGCAGATCGCGCTGATCGGCGCCCGCCCGGAGCTGAGCATCAGCCGGGAGCGTGCCGCTGGCTTCAAAGAGGCTCTCGCCGGGTTCAACGGTGAGGTGCTGATCGAAGAAGGTGAGTCCTTCAGCCGCGAGTGCGGTAAACAATTGATGGAAGAGTTGCTGCAGCGTCTGGGCCATTTACCCGATGCCCTGGTGACCACATCCTACGTGCTGCTGCAGGGCGTGTTCGATGCGCTGCACGACTTCCCGCTGAAAAACCGTCCGCTGCGCCTCGGCACGTTCGGCGACACCCAGTTGCTGGACTTCCTGCCACTACCGGTCAACGCCATGGCCCAGCAACATCAACTGATCGCCGACAAGGCCCTCGCGCTGGCCGTGGCCGCCATCGAGCAGTCGGATTACCGGCCCGGCGTACAAGCCATCGCGCGGACGTTCAAGCAGCGTATTCGCCAGGATTGAACCGTGGAGCTGATCGACACCCACACCCATCTGGATTTTCCGGACTTCGACGCCGACCGCCAGGCGCTGCTGGCCGACAGCCGCGCCCTCGGGGTACGGCGGATCGTGGTGCTGGGGGTTTATCAGGCCAATTGGCAGCGGGTCTGGGAGCTGGTGCAGAGCGACCCCGACCTGCACGCCGCGTTCGGGTTGCACCCGGTGTATCTGGACGATCATCGACCGCAACACCTGAGCGAACTCGGTGACTGGCTGACACGCCTGGCTGGCCATCGGCAACTGTGTGCGGTGGGCGAGATCGGCCTGGATTACTTCATCGAAACCCTGGATCGCGACCGTCAGCAGGCGTTGTTCGAGGCGCAATTGCAACTGGCGGCGGATTTCGATCTGCCGGCATTGATCCATGTACGGCGTAGCCATGCGGCGGTGATTGCCACGCTCAAACGGTTTCGCCTGAAACGGGCCGGCATCATCCACGCCTTCGCCGGCAGCCAGGAAGAGGCTCGCGAATACATCAAGCTCGGTTTCAAGCTTGGCCTTGGCGGCGCCCCGACCTGGCCCCAGGCCCTGCGCATGCACCGCGTGCTGGCGCAGTTACCGCTGGACTCGGTGGTGCTTGAAACCGACTCGCCGGACATGGCACCCGCCATGTTCCCCGGCCAGCGCAACAGCCCGGCACACTTGCCGGCGATCTGCGCGGCACTGGCGCAATGGATGGCAATCAGCCCGGAACAACTGGCGGCTGCCAGCACCGCCAACAGCTGCGAAGTGTTCGGCTGGTAATCAGTCGGCGTGAGCCCTGGCGGCCTCCAGGATCAGCGTCAGGTGCTGGCGCCTGCGGAAGTAACGCACCACCGCGAAATACACGAATATGGCAATCAGCGAAGCATTCAGCTGCTCGATGACGCTGAGCATACCCAGCCACTCCATCACCAACGCCACCAGCAAGGCGGTGCAGACCATCATCCGCAGGCTGGCGCGCAACAGCGAAAAAGAGTCGAGCGACTTGAAGCGCCTGATCTGTTCCGGGCAACGTAACTGAAGGTGTTTCTGGCAGTGGGCACAGGCAAACGCTTCATTGATAGCGATGGCATTGAGTTGCCAGGGTTGAAGCCGCAATGTGCGCTGACAATGCGCACAGCGCCCCTGGACTCCTGTTGTCGCAACAGACATAACCGGTTTCCTCCTTGCGCTAAGCGGCGTAGATCTTCCTTGATTGAAATCCAAAAACCAGCGCACGGAGAGAATCAGGATGACTCCCACCAGGAAAGGGAAAAAGTATTACAAAACATTCTGACAGTACACCAAACCTGTGGAAGCGGGCTTGGTCCGGGCGGCGTTCCGACGAAGATGGCGGCACACTCAGCATCAATGTGACTGAACGATCGCTTTCGCGGGCAAGCCCGCTCCCACAGGGTCCCGAGGAGAATTTCAGACCCGGAATGCACTGATCAACTGTTTCAACTCGACGACCTGAGCCGACAACGCCCGGCTGGCATCTTCGGTCTGGTGTGCGCCTTCAGCGGTGCGCTCGCCGGCGCGATTGATCTCGACGATGTTCTGGTCGATGTCGTGGGCCACGGCAGTTTGCTGCTCCACCGCGGCGGCAATCTGCTGGTTCTGGTCGACGATCATGCCGACCGCTCCCAGAATGTTTTCCAGCGCCTGCTGGACCTTCTCCGATTGCCCCACCGTGCCGTTGGCCATTTCATGGCTGGTGCCCATGGCCTTGACCGCCGCGCCGACACCGCCATGGAGCTTGGCGATCATCTGCTCGATTTCTTCGGTCGATTGCTGGGTCCGTTTGGCCAGGGTCCGGACTTCATCGGCCACCACGGCGAAACCACGGCCCTGCTCACCAGCCCGAGCCGCCTCGATGGCGGCATTGAGCGCCAGCAGGTTGGTCTGTTCGGCGATGCTCTTGATCACTTCGAGCACGCGGCTGATGGACTGGCTGTCGCTGGCCAGTTGATTGATCACCAGCACCGATTGATCGATCTCGCTGGCCAGCGCGGCAATGCTGCCTTGCTGCGACTCCACCAGACCGCGACCGCTGATGGTCTCATCGTTGACACTGTGGGCACTGCTCACCGCCGCCGCGGCGCTGCGCGCCACTTCCTGGGACGTGGCCGACATCTGGTTCATGGCCGTGGCCACCTGTTCGATCTGCGTGCGCTGCCCGGCAACGGCCTGGTTGCTTTGCGCGGAAACGTTTTCCACTTGCCCGGCCTGACGCTCGACTTCGCTGACGGTCTGCCCCACCCGCTCGATCAGGTCATGGATTTTTTTCACCGTACCGTTGAACACCTCGCCCAACTCCCCCAGCTCATCGCGGCTGTGGGCGCTGAAGGTCACGGTCATGTCCCCCGCCGCCACCTTGTCCATCACCGCCCCCAGGCGCTTGAGCGTGGTGCGGGTCGAGGCATAGAAAGCGCCGTAGAGATAGAAGATCAACACGAACACGACCGATAACGCCACCGCCTGCAAGACCATGTGCGTGCGGTTCTGTTCCAGGCGTTGCTGCAACTGCGGGCCCAGATACTTCAGGGTCGCTTCGTTGAGTTGGTAAGTCTGGTCCATCAGGGCGCTGACTTGATCGTAAAAACCCTGCCACGGCGCATCGAGGGTGTCGGCCATGACCACTTGTTCTTCGAACAGCTCGCTGGCTTTCTTCAAGGATGCCCGGCTGCTATCGGCCTGAGCGGCCAAGGTATCGCGTGCGGCTCTGCTGGAACCCAGGGCATCCTGCAACTTCAAGCCATACTCGGCCTGGAGCTTTTCAATCTGCGCCAGCAATTCATCGAAACGGGTGCTCGAAGCCGAGTTGATGAACCCCTGCCCCAACGAATAAGAGCCCATTGCCCGACCTTCACCCAGAATCTGGGTGACGCGTGGCGTGACGAGGGTGACGAGTTCGCTCAACTGGCGCATGTCGCTCTGGTTGTCGCGACTCAAGCCCGCCTGGCTGGTGATGAGCTGGCTGAAAACCTGCGCGCTCCCCACCAGCTTGCCAATCAAGGCGCTTTTGCTTTGAAGGGAGGTTTCCGTTTGCTGGGCCTTGAATGCGGCGACCATTTCATCGCGCTTGCCATCAAACACCGCGACCTGCTCCGGATCGCTGGTCATCGCCGTCAGCCCTTGCAAGCGAGTCAGAATACTCTGCTCAAGGGCGCTGATTTTCGATTCGACATTGCCGGCCTTGCCGGATTGGCCGAGGCTGACATTGATCTGTACCAGGTTGTTCAGGGTTTCCAGATCGCGCCGTAACGTCAGGCTGCTGCCCAACAGGTCGAGACTTTGCAGTTCGATGCGCGTGCCCTGGAATTCGCGGTAGGAGTCACGCACCAGATAGAAGTTGGTCACCAGCATCGGCACCAGGAACAGTACGCTGATCAGGCTGAACTTCATGCCGAAGCTCAGGCGATTCATCAGTGCGACAGCGGGATAGAGCAAGCTCTTCACTGGATGTCTCCCTTCAGTTTTTTATTTTTTTTATTGGCAGGCGCAGACCGGGAGCAGATAGCCACTATTCGGCGCTATCTCTGTATAACTTAAATCGGCAGGAGGTTTTGTAACTTAAGGTTAACGACAGGGCGATGCACTTCGGACAAGTGATCACCCTGTTGCGAGGGGAGACTGCTCTGACTACAGCGCTATGACAGGACCGTCCACAGCGCAAACCCGGCATACCAGAGCACCGCAGCACGCAGCAGCAGTTCCCAGATACGGTCCAGGTTGTTGATACCTTCTGCGCCAGCCACCGGTGCCGGAATTTCACCGGCCACCAGCCCGATTTTCTCGATCAATTGCGCGGCGCTGATGTTCCAGTTCAGCAGCTCATGCAACATGACCCGACTGACCGCGACAAAATTGCCGACCAACGCCAGGCTCGCCGCCAGCAGACGCACCGGCACCCAGTCGAAGGCATGACGCAGTTGCCCGGCGCGTTCGACCACCGCAGGACTTTTCCCGTGCTCTTCGGCCAGCGCCAGCAGCCGATAGCTCAGCGCCGCGACCGGCCCCAGCAGGAAGTACCAGAAAATCACCGCGAAAAAGCTGTGGTACGCCTCCCACAGCAAATGCCCTTCGACCTGTTCAAGCAGTTGCTCGCCACTGTCCGCGCAGATATCCAGGTCGCGCTTGGCGACATGGGCCGCGGCTTGCAGGTCCTCCCGACGCCAGGCATCGCGGAACGGCCCGAGGTCGCCCAGCAGATCACCGCGCCCCAGGCTGTAGATCACCACCAGCAAATGGATCGGCAACGCCAGCAAGCCGTAGGCCACCGGCTCGATGATGACCAGCAGCAAACCCAGCAACGCCACCGGCAACAAGACCATCACCGACAACACCAGCCATGGCCGGTCCGAAAGTCGCGGGCTGGCCTCAAGCCTGTTCAGCTTGTGTGTCCATCCACTATCGCGCTGAACGCGATGGCGCAAGGCCGAAAACTTCTCGATCCACACTGCCAACAGCAACACCAGAAAACTCATCGTCCTTCCTCTTTTGCCAGTGCGGCCCGATAGCGTGCCCAGTCGAACGCCGGCCCCGGATCGGTTTTGCGCCCAGGGGCAATGTCGCTATGCCCGCAGATGCGTTGTGCGGTAATGCCCGTGAAGGCGCTTTGCAGCTGCCGGGTCAGGGCCGTCAACGTCTCATATTGGGCATCGGTGAACGGCAGATCATCCGTACCTTCCAGTTCGATGCCTACGGAAAAATCGTTACAGGTTTCCCGCCCCTCGAAACACGAGACGCCGGCGTGCCAGGCGCGCTCAAGACAAGAGACAAACTGAGTGACGGTGCCGTCACGTTCAATCAGAAAGTGCGCAGATACTCGCAGGTCGGCGATCCCTGCAAAGTAGGGATGTTCCGTGACATCCAGACGATTCTGGAAAAATTCCTGCACCTTGCCGGTCTGAAATTGCGCGGGCGGCAGACTGATGTTGTGGATCACCAGCAGGGAAATCTCGCCCTCGGGGCGCGCATTGAAGTTGGGTGAAGGGCATAAACGCACACCCTGACACCAACCGCTCGCGGGGTCCAACTGCATACCGACTCCTTCAACGTCGACTGTGTTGGCACAGTATGCCGCGATAATCCATCGCGGCGCGATCACTTGCCGCGTTTAAGGCGCTTGAGGTTGCCGATCTGAAACAGGCGCTTGTTCGGAATCGACGGCCAACGCCGACAACGCCAGGGTTTCGACCAAATGCAGGCACCAGCGCCAACGTAACGCGCTGATGCCTTGGGTTGGTCGCTGACATGGCCCTATAATCGAGCCACTTTGTTTGTGGAGTCCGTTATGCCGAATCTACGTCTCGCCGATCTGACCGCCGAAATCGAAGCCAACGTGCGCCGTGCGTTGCGTGAAGACATCGGCAGCGGCGACATCACCGCGCAGTTGATCCCGGCCGAACGCCTGGCCAAAGCCACCATCATTACCCGCGACGCAGCCGTCATCAGCGGCACCGCCTGGGTCGATGCGGTGTTTCGGCAGCTCGATCCGCGAGTGGCGGTGCACTGGCAAGTTGCCGACGGCGAACGGGTGACGCCCAATCAGGTGCTGTTCCACCTCGAAGGCCCTGCGCGCTCACTGCTGACCGGCGAACGCAGCGCCCTGAACTTCCTGCAATTGCTCTCCGGCGTAACGACCCGCGCGCAATACCTGGCAGACTTCGTGGCCGAGACTCAGGTCAAGCTGCTCGACACCCGCAAAACGCTGCCGGGGCTGCGCCTGGCGCAAAAGTACGCAGTGACCTGCGGCGGTTGCCACAACCACCGCATCGGCCTGTATGACGCCTTCCTGATCAAGGAAAACCACATCGCCGCCAGCGGCGGCATCGCGCAGGCGATTGCCGCCGCGCACAAGATCGCCCCGGGCAAACCGGTCGAGATTGAAGTGGAAAGCCTGGATGAACTGAAAGAAGCGCTGGCAGCCGGTGCCGACATCATCATGCTCGACGAACTGAGCCTGGACGACATGCGCGAAGCCGTGCGCCTGAATGCCGGCAAAGCCAAACTGGAGGCCAGCGGCGGGATCAACGAAAGTACGTTGCTGCCGATTGCACAGACCGGAGTGGATTACATTTCGATCGGTGCAATGACCAAGGATGTGAAGGCGGTCGATCTGTCGATGCGCCTGAGTCTCTGATCACACGTATGTGAGTTGCCAAACTGCAGGAGCGAGCTTGCTCGCGATGGTCGTTAACGATGACGCGTGTTTCCTGGATGCACGCGGCGTTCTTTAGTCCATCGCGAGCAAGCTCGCTCCTGCATGAGTGTCAAACCACCAGATTGTTCATCTCGCAGTACTCTTCCCACTCGACGCCCAGCACTTCGGCCGCTTCTTTATGCAGCTTCAGGCGCTCAACCTCGTACTCTTCCGGGGTGGTGGTGTACTTGAGCGTCAACTCCCACGGCTGCAAGCCCTGGGCTTCCGCCTCATCCTCGAACGCCCATTGAATCTGGTCTTTCTGATCATCGGGACTCAAGTCCTTGATCTCGTCCATCAGTTCGGGAGCATCCAGCACGTACTTCTTCAGCGCTTCTTCGTGTCGGGCTTGCTGGGTCATCTCTTTAACGGTCATGTTGTTCTCGCTGATCTGGGGAATGGAAGATGGATCTGGATCATCAAGGATCTCTCTGACGCAGAAGAACCGCTTGTAGTCCGGTCTGTCTGGCCTTCAGAACCATTCGGGATCATCTGAAAACTGCTGGGCGAAGCTCATGCAGGCTCCGAATATAGGATGTTTGTCGGACGATTTACACGACTCTTTACATCTCCCTGCAAAAAGTTGTGCACACGATGTGTTGATGGCGACTGGAACATAAATTCATATTCAGAGTCATAGCAATGTGCCATGTCGGCACTTCACAAGGAACCTCAGTGATGCACAGCTTTTCGAAGTTTTCGTCTGTTCTGTCCGCAACGGTGATGACAACCTTGCTGGGGGCCCTGGCGCTGCCGGGAACCGCACTGGCCAGTGTTGAATTGAGTAGCGGCTACACGTCCTCTGGCGACAGGTTCACGGTCATTCACAATGAATACGGCAAAGAGGTACTCATCAGAAGCGAATACAGCGTCGACGATCTGAAAGAAATGCAGGAGACGATCAACAATCAGACCCGGCAGATCGAAGAGCTCAAGCGCAGCAGCGGTTCCAGCTCAAGCTCCAGCAGCAAGGAAATCGACGAACTCAAGCGCACGGTGGCCGAACAGGAGCGCGACATCAACAACCTCGGCAAGCAGGTTGAAGAACTCAAACGCAATAGCGGCTCCAGCTCCAGTTCAAACAGCAGTGAGATTTCCAGCCTGAAGCGGGAAGTCAGCGATCAGGACCGCGAACTCGATAACCTCAAGCGTACCGTCGAGGACTTGAGCAGAAAGGTGAAATAACCGAGGGGATCTGGTCGAGACAGGGGTCGAACATACTATCTAAAGACCACTTAATTGCTGGACCTCAATATTATTAAGCTCGCCATGTATACCTAAACGTATACCTAAAACGGGAAGTACCCTTATTTTTCCGCCTCCAGTCGGTCGCCAATGCCGACGCCCTCCCCCGTTTTGCCGTCGCCGGGTGGCGATTGTGACCATCATTGCTCTCCCCGTTTAGGGATGGTGGTTAGGAATGCACGTTTTGAAGAGATGGAAAAATAGTTTGGCCGCAGCGGCCGATACTGCGAACGCTCAAACTTTTGACGCCGCACCTCCCGGCACTTCCTCATGCTCGCCCAAGACGGCTATTTTCCAAAAAACCATGAATTTATGGTTGAAACGGACAGGGGCCGGTCTTTGAGGCGAAGGCTCCAGGGTTTTAATCTACCCTTCCAGTCGATGAAGCGTCGCGGCGGCTTGTTGTGGAGTGGTCATGGGCTACTATCATAAAAAATCGCCGAAGCGGATGGTTGATGTGGTGACTAAGGACAAGAAGCGGCCAGGTCGATAATACAAAAAAATACCAAACACCGCTGTTCGTAAGACACTACGTTGAGAAGAGCAGATCAATATGGACATTAAAGCCACCTTACTCGGTACCCTCCCGCTGTTGGCCATCTTCGTGATCGCCCTTCTCATCGAGCGCATCAATCCAGCCCAGGTGCAACCATTAAGGTCGGTTGGCTTTAATCTGGTCTACACGCTGTTGTACGCCTTGGCGCAGGCCGCAATTGTTCCGTTTGTCTCCGCTGCCACCGTTGTCGCCGTCAATGCTGCAGGTGGTGGTTGGATCGATCTGCCGAGCACTGGTTGGGGGCTACTGTTCGGCTTTCTGCTTTATGCTTTCACGCTCGACTTCATGGAGTACCTATTCCATCGTGCGCAGCATCGGTTTCCGGTGATGTGGGCCATGCATTCGTTCCACCACAGCGATACGGCGCTAAACGCAACCACTACCAGCCGGCATCATTGGGCTGAATACGGGATTAAGATGCTGACGATCTACATGCTGACCGGGGTGATCTTCAAAGCAAATTCCGCCATCGTCGGCCTATACGCGGCCATCAGCTTCTACAACGTGTTCTCCCACATGAATATCCGAATTGGCTTCGGCCGCATGTCGTTCGCTCTGAACTCGCCGCAATATCAACGCATTCACCACTCGGCACTGCCTGAGCACTACGACTGCAATTTCGCAGGGCTGTTTCCGATCTTCGACGTGCTGTTCGGCACCTACCGTCAGCCGCGCGCGGGGGAGTTTCCACCCACCGGACTCGACAACAAGAAACCGCCGTCCGGCCTGATCGATGCGATCATCTGGCCCGCCCGGACGAAGTAACACGGATCAGGTACAGGCGAACACGACGGCGCACGGTTCGCGGACGTCCTTAAGGCTGATATCTGGATAGACGCCCATCAATACTTTGTAAAAGTATCCGCCATCCACTGGAGTATCCAAGGCTCGACCTGTTCGCCCCTGTAAACCCGGCTAATGAAGCGATCGAGCATCGAAAAATCAAAAAAAGCATGGTCCTCTTTCGACGAAGTCCTATCCCTTACCCGAGCGAAAAGCTCGTCCAGATCATCGTTTGCAGAAGGGTCCCATGCCAAGACAAGCTTCCGAGGATCATCCTCGTCAGGCACAGCCTTCCAGCGATCAGTCCCTGACTCAGCCATTTACACCCCCCGCGCCATCACAATGCCCTCTTCAATGTCCTGATGTGCAAAATCATAGGGCGTGATGTGCTTTTCCCGGTTGGCGTCCAAGTACTCAGCCCACCACGTCATCATCAGTCGGCGCTCTTCCAAGTGCTCAGCCTTGTGGATACAGGCCGCGCGCACGCCGTTGCACTCTTGGTGGCTCATTTGCCGTTCAATCGCGTCACGCGACCATAGGCCGGACTCGACCAGAGAAAAGATCGACCTCAATCTCTTTCAGCACCCTGACCGCGTGGTACTTCGACCATTTGCCGGCCATGCTGGCGTGCCATTCCCGGGCCACCGTCTCAAAGGTATGCCCCGCTTCACTGGCCGCCTCGATCTTTGCTTGCTTAGCGCTCTCGATGGGGTCTTGGTTATGTGCCAGCAACTCGACGTGCACGGGCGGCTTTCAGATTGAGGGCCGGGTAGTTGCCGAACGTAGCCAGACCGGGCTTACCGCTTGGCTTTTTATACTTGAAGCGCCAGACCTTGGTGCCGGTAGCCTTTACAAGCAAAAAAGCCCTTGCCCGTCGAACAGGGTGTAGTCCTTTGTGCGGGGCTTGGCGGCCTCGCACTTGGGGTCGGTAAGGGGGGGACGGTGCGCGCCATAGGTATACGCCTCGATATCGAACCGATATATACCTAAATCTTGGGGCTGTACAGGAACATACGAGGATATTCAGACACAAAAAAACCGGCTATAAGGCCGGTTTCTCTAGGTTTCAGGTGTTTACGGGAACCTCTGAAATCATACTATTGGTGCCCGAGACAGGAATCGAACCTGCGACCTTCGCGTTACGAGTGCGCTGCTCTACCGGCTGAGCTACACGGGCTGTGGGCTAAACCTAGCACTGAGTTTCGGCTCCGGCAACGTTGCCAATCATCTCTGTGATCTACAAACAAAAAAATGCCCCACCGTTTTCACGGCGGGGCATTTTTTTACAACGTTGAAGCAGTCAGGCGTGGAGCGTGATTAAACGCCCGAAGCCTTGGCCGCTGCCACGTCCTTGATGGACAGTTTGATACGGCCGCGGTTGTCCACGTCCAGTACCAGCACTTCCACTTCCTGGCCTTCTTTCAGGATGTCGGTCACTTTCTCAACGCGAGCATCGCTCAGCATGGAGATGTGAACCAGACCGTCCTTGCCCGGCAGGATGTTGACGAATGCGCCGAAGTCGACGATGCGCTCAACCTTGCCCACGTAGATCTTGCCGATTTCGGCTTCAGCGGTGATACCCAGAACGCGCTGACGTGCTGCTTCAGCCGCTTCCTTGGTTTCGCCGAAGATCTTGATCGAACCGTCGTCTTCGATGTCGATCGAAGCCTTGGTCTCTTCGCAGATCGCACGAATGGTCGCGCCGCCTTTACCGATGACATCACGGATCTTGTCGGTGTCGATCTTCATCGCGATCATGGTCGGAGCGTTGGCCGACAGTTCGGTACGCGACTGGCCAATGATCTGGTTCATCTGGCCGAGGATGTTCAGGCGCGCTTCCAGGGCTTGGCCCAGAGCGATTTCCATGATCTCTTCGGTGATGCCCTTGATCTTGATGTCCATCTGCAGCGCGGTGACGCCTTTGGCGGTACCGGCTACCTTGAAGTCCATGTCGCCCAGGTGGTCTTCGTCACCCAGGATGTCGGTCAGGACGGCGAATTTCTCACCTTCTTTAACCAGACCCATGGCGATACCGGCAACCGGCGCCTTCATCGGCACACCGGCGTCCATCAGGGCCAGGGAAGCACCGCAAACGGAAGCCATCGAGCTCGAACCGTTGGATTCGGTGATTTCCGACACGACACGGATGGTGTACGGGAACACGTCAGCGGCAGGCAGCATGGCCTGAACCGAACGACGGGCCAGACGGCCGTGACCGATTTCGCGACGACCAGCGCCACCCATGCGACCACACTCGCCCACCGAGAACGGAGGGAAGTTGTAGTGCAGCATGAACGGGTCTTTTTTCTCGCCTTCCAGGGTGTCCAGCAGCTGTGCGTCACGGGCGGTGCCCAGCGTCGCGACTACCAGAGCCTGGGTTTCGCCACGGGTGAACAGGGCCGAACCGTGGGTTTTTGGCAGAACGCCGACTTCGATGTTCAGCGGACGCACGGTGCGAGTGTCGCGACCGTCGATACGTGGCTTGCCGTTTACGATGTTTTCGCGAACGGTGCGGTATTCGATTTCGCCGAAAGCCGCTTTGACGTCGGCAGCGGAAGGCTGGCCTTCTTCACCGGACAGTTTGGCAACGACCTGATCCTTCAACTCGCCCAGGCGAGCGTAACGGTCGGCCTTGACGGTGATGGTGTAAGCCTGGGAGATCGCTTCGCCGAACTCGGCACGGATGGCGCCCAGCAGTTCGGTGGCTTCGGCTTGTGGAGCCCAGGTCCAGGTTGGCTTGGCAGCTTCGGCAGCCAGCTCCTTGACGGCCTGGATCACGGCCTGGAACTCGTCGTGGGCGAACAGTACGGCGCCCAGCATCTGGTCTTCGGTCAGCTCTTTGGCTTCCGATTCAACCATCAGAACGGCTTCCGAAGTACCGGCGACGACCATGTCCAGGCTCGAAGCAGCCAGTTGCTCGTAAGTCGGGTTCAGCAGGTAGCCGGTGCTTTCGTGGAACGCAACGCGTGCAGCGCCGATCGGGCCATCGAACGGAATGCCGGAGATGGCCAGGGCAGCCGAGGTACCGATCATCGCAGCGATGTCCGGATCGGTCTTCTTGCTGGTGGAAACGACGGTGCAGACAACCTGCACTTCGTTCATGAAGCCTTCTGGGAACAGCGGACGGATCGGACGGTCGATCAGTCGGGAAGTCAGGGTTTCTTTCTCGGAAGGACGGCCTTCGCGCTTGAAGAAACCGCCAGGGATCTTGCCGGCAGCGTAAGTCTTTTCCTGGTAGTGAACAGACAGAGGGAAGAAGCCCTTGCCTGGATCGGCTTGCTTGGCACCGACTACGGTCACCAATACGCTGACGTCGTCGTCAACGGTGACCAATACTGCGCCGGAGGCCTGACGGGCGATACGGCCAGTCTCGAGGGTAACGGTCGACTGACCGAACTGGAATTTTTTAATTACCGGGTTCACGGTGTCCTACCTTCTTTGTGGCTCTTGGGGGAACTGGTTTCTTGCGAAATTCTTGGGCAACGCCGGGAATCGGCCCGACCGGTTGTCCGGAGTACACTCACACAGGTAAAGCAGGTATCCAGATAAAACTTGAGGCTGGAAGCCTGCCATGCGCTGGCGGGAAACCCGCTGACGCACGACAGACAACCAACCTCTAGCGCAATCGCTTATTAGCGACGCAGACCCAGGCGAGCGATCAGAGCGCTGTAACGGCTCACGTCCTTGCCTTTCAGGTAGTCCAGCAGCTTACGACGCTGGTTAACCATGCGGATCAGACCACGACGGGAGTGGTGGTCTTTACCGTTGGCCTTGAAGTGACCTTGCAGTTTGTTGATGTTGGCGGTCAGCAGTGCAACTTGCACTTCTGGCGAACCAGTGTCACCAACGGCTTGCTGGTAGTCAGCAACGATTTGAGCTTTTTCTTGAACGTCGAGAGCCATGAGGCAATCCTTTTATCAGGAAACTGTTTCAGAAAAACAGTTTCAACAGGCCAGGGACAAATCCCTGTATCTATAAATGAGTAGTGACCGCGCCTGTTAACAGCCACACTCGCCGACCTGCTGTTACACAGGCCGGTTCCGGTCATTCTGACCGAATCAGTCGACGCGGCGCGATACGCCCGTCTTCGCTCACTTCACCGATACCGATGAAGCGACCATTGTGATCCTGTACCCGCACCATGCCGAACTTCGGAGCATCCGGGGCACGTACCGGCTGGCCGTTGAGCCAGTAGAACGCGCTCGCTTCCGAGAACTGCAACAGTGGCCAATCCAGCAGGCCGCTGTCCGATGGCATCAGGAAGCGATCGACCGCTTCGTTGCCGCCTTCGGCATGTACCGCTTCCAGCTCTTCCAGAGTAACCGTCTGCGCCAGGGTGAATGGCCCGGCCTGGGTACGTCGCAGTTCTGCAACGTAAGCGCCACAACCGAGTTGCTCACCGATATCCTCCACCAGGGTACGGATATAGGTGCCTTTGCTGCAATCCACCGCCAGCCGCGCAGTATCACCTTCGAAGGCCAGCAATTCCAAGCGCGTAATAGTAACAGAACGCGGTTCGCGCTCCACTACTTCGCCTGCACGAGCCAGCTTGTACAGCGGCTGGCCATCACGCTTGAGTGCCGAGTACATCGGCGGTATCTGACTGATTTGCCCACGAAATTTCGGCAGTACAGCCTCGATGTCGGCGCGACCAACGGTCACCGGGCGCTCCTGCAGAACTTCACCTTCGGCATCCGCCGTGGTGGTCGTCTTGCCCAGCTGCGCCAGGGTTTCATAACCCTTGTCGGAATCGAGCAGGTATTGCGAGAACTTGGTCGCCTCGCCGAAGCACAACGGCAAAACGCCGGAGGCCAGGGGATCGAGACTGCCGGTATGACCTGCCTTTTCGGCGTTCAGCAACCAGCGAACCTTCTGCAAGGCCGCGTTGGAGGTAAACCCCAGCGGCTTGTCGAGCAGGATAATGCCGCTGACGTTACGACGGATACGTTTGACCTGAGCCACCGATTACTCCTTGGTGTCTTCGGCTTCTGCCGCAACCGGATGCTGATTGTCTTCAGCCACTGCGCGTTCGATCAATGCCGACAGATGCGCACCACGCACGACGCTTTCGTCGTAGTGGAAGTGCAGCTGTGGAACGCTGCGCAGCTTCATCTCGCGAGCCAGCTGCATGCGCAGGAAACCGGCGGCAGAGTTCAGCACCTTGATGCTTTGTGCGATTTCTTCGGCGCTGTCCTGACCCATCACGGTGATGAAGATCTTGGCGTGACCGACGTCACGGCTGACTTCCACTGCGGTAATGGTGACCAGGCCGACGCGCGGGTCTTTGACTTCACGACGGATCAGTTGTGCCAGCTCGCGCTGCATCTGATCGCCGATACGTTGGGTACGGCTGTATTCTTTTGCCATGTATTGTTACCTGTTACTGCCCCACGGTGAAACCCGTGAGGTCTGAAAGCGGCAAACGCCCGGCCTGACAAAAGCCAGACCGGGCGTTGCGTTTAGAGTCCTGGTGACGAGCTGCGCACTTGCATGCGGCTACCCGTCACGGCTCTTGAAGTGCGCGAATTAGAGGCTGCGAGCAACCTGCACCTTCTCGAAGACTTCGATCTTGTCACCGACCTTGACGTCGTTGTAGCTCTTCACGCCGATACCGCATTCCATGCCGGCACGTACTTCGGAAGCGTCATCCTTGAAGCGGCGCAGGGATTCCAGCTCGCCTTCGAAGATAACGATGTCTTCACGCAGTACACGGATTGGACGGTTACGGTGAACGACACCTTCGATAACCATGCAACCGGCGATCGCGCCAAACTTCGGCGAACGGAACACGTCACGCACTTCGGCGATACCCAGGATGTTCTCGCGAACATCGCTGCCGAGCATACCGGTCAGGGCTTTCTTGACGTCTTCGATGATGTCGTAGATCACGTTGTAGTAACGCATGTCCAGACCTTCCTGCTCGACGATCTTGCGCGCGCCGGCATCGGCACGCACGTTGAAGCCGAACAGTACAGCGTTGGAGGCCAGTGCCAGGTTGGCGTCGGATTCGGTGATACCACCGACACCGCCACCGACCACACGCACTTGCACTTCGTCGTTACCCAGGCCATTCAAGGCGCCGTTCAACGCTTCCAGCGAACCACGGACGTCGGATTTGAGGACGATGTTGAGCGTCTTCTTCTCTTCCTGACCCATGCTTTCGAAGATGTTTTCCAGCTTGCCGGCGTGAGCGCGAGCCAGTTTGACTTCGCGGAACTTGCCTTGACGGAACAGAGCCACTTCACGGGCTTTCTTCTCGTCGGCAACCACGCTCATCTCGTCGCCAGCGTCCGGAGTACCGTCCAGGCCGAGGATCTCGACAGGGATGGCCGGACCGGCTTCCTTGATTGGCTTGCCGTTCTCGTCGAGCATGGCGCGAACGCGGCCATAGTTCGAACCGACCAGGACCATGTCGCCCTGACGCAGGGTACCGTCCTGAACCAGAACGGTAGCCACCGGGCCGCGGCCCTTGTCCAGACGGGACTCGACCACGACACCACGACCAGGAGCCGACGGAGTTGCAGTCAGTTCCAGGACCTCGGCTTGCAGCAGTACCGCTTCGAGCAACTCGTCGACGCCAGTACCCATTTTCGCCGAAACCGGTACGAATGGCGTGTCACCACCCCACTCTTCCGACGTCACGCCGTGTACCGACAGTTCGCTACGGATGCGATCGAGGTCAGCACCTGGCTTGTCGATCTTGTTCACAGCGACAACCAGCGGAACGCCAGCAGCCTGAGCGTGCTGAACAGCTTCGATGGTTTGCGGCATTACGCCGTCGTCCGCTGCAACCACCAGGATCACGATGTCGGTCGCCTTGGCACCACGGGCACGCATCGCGGTAAACGCGGCGTGACCTGGGGTGTCGAGGAACGTCACCATGCCACGGTCGGTTTCAACGTGGTACGCACCGATGTGCTGGGTGATACCACCGGCTTCGCCAGCAGCAACCTTGGCACGACGGATGTAGTCGAGCAGGGAAGTCTTACCGTGGTCAACGTGGCCCATTACGGTCACGACCGGCGCACGGGAAACCGCTTCACCTTCAAACTTCAGGGACTCGGCCAGGGAATCTTCCAGGGCGGTGTCGCTGACCAGGGTCACTTTGTGGCCCAGCTCTTCGGCAACCAGCTGGGCAGTTTCCTGATCCAGTACCTGGTTGATGGTCGCCGGGGTACCCAGTTTGAACATGAACTTGATGATTTCAGCAGCCTTGACCGACATCTGCTGAGCGAGATCGCCAACAGTGATGGTCTCGCCGATCTTCACTTCGCGCACGACAGGGCCGGTTGGGCTCTGGAAACCGTGGGCGTTGCGTTTCTTCAGCTTGGCCTTGCCGCGACCACCACGACGGAAGCCATCGCTTTCTTCGTCGGTAGTACGTGGGGCAACACGTGGAGCAGGCGCCTTTTCCTTGACCGAAGCACGATGCGGAGCGTTTTTGCGCTCGCCATCGCCGCCACCGCGACGATTGTTGTCGTCGGCACGTGGCTTGTCCGGACGACGCTGTTCGTCGCGCTTGCGAGTGTCCGCCGCAGGAGCCGGGGCAGCCGCAACGACCGGAGCGCTTTCGCGCACAGGCTCGGCAACCGCAACAGGCGCTGCAACAGCTTCAACAGGAGCGGTCGGCGCAGCAGCAGGCTGGCGACGCGCTTCTTCTTCGGCGCGACGCTTGGCTTCTTCTTCAGCCTTCTGACGTGCAGCATTTTCTACTGCGCGACGTTCATCCAGTTCACGCTTGCGCTCGGCTTCGATTTCTTCCGGGCTGCGCTGTACGAAGACTTTCTTCTTGCGTACTTCAACGCTGATGCTTTTGCTGCCAGCAACACGCAGGGTGCTGGTGGTTTTACGCTGCAGCGTAATCTTGCGTGGTTCTTCCACTTTCGCCTTGTGGCTGCTTTTCAAGTGAGTCAGCAAAGATTGCTTCTCACTGTCAGTCACATGTTCTTCGGCGGCGGTGTGCGGCAGACCTGCCTCACGCATCTGCTGCAACAGGCGCTCTACCGGTGTTTTGACCTCATCGGCCAGTTGTTTCACCGTGACTTGCGTCATGCACTTCTCTCCTCAGGCCGCGCCTAATTACTCGAACCAGTGGGCTCGGGCGGCCATGATCAACTTGCCGGCACGATCATCGTCAATGCCGTCGATGTCGAGCAGGTCGTCAATAGACTGCTCGGCCAGGTCTTCGCGGGTAATTACGCCGCGCACCGCCAGTTCCATCGCCAAATCCTTGTCCATACCCTCAAGCGAGAGCAGGTCTTCGGCCGGATGGGCGTCTGCCAGCTTTTCCTCAGTAGCGATGGCTTTGGTCAACAAGCGATCCTTGGCACGAGCGCGAAGCTCGTTGACGATTTCCTCGTCAAAGCCGTCGATGTTGAGCATTTCTTCCAACGGTACGTAGGCAATCTCTTCCAGGCTGGTGAAGCCTTCATCAACCAGCACCTGAGCCAGTTCTTCGTCGACTTCCAGCTCGTCGATGAAGTTGCGCAGGATGTCGCCGGTTTCTGCTTGCTGCTTAGCCTGGATGTCCGATTCGGTCATCACGTTCAGGGTCCAGCCAGTCAACTGGCTGGCCAGACGCACGTTCTGACCACCGCGACCGATGGCCTGAGCCAGATTGTCTGCGCCAACGGCGATGTCCATTGCGTGGGCATCTTCGTCAACGATAATTGCCGCAACCTCAGCCGGGGACATGGCGTTGATCACGAACTGAGCCGGGTTGTCGTCCCACAGAACGATGTCAACACGCTCACCGCCCAACTCACCCGACACTGCCTGGACGCGCGAACCGCGCATACCGATGCAAGCGCCTTGCGGGTCGATGCGTTTGTCTTTGGAGCGAACGGCGATCTTGGCGCGCGAACCCGGATCACGGGACGCAGCCATCACTTCGATCAGGCCTTCGGCAATTTCCGGCACTTCGATGCGGAACAACTCGATCAGCATTTCCGGCGCGGTACGCGACAGGATCAGCTGCGGGCCGCGGTTCTCGGTGCGGATTTCCTTGAGCAGCGCACGCAGACGCACGCCAACCCGGAAAGTTTCGCGAGAAATGATGTCTTCACGGGCCAGCAACGCTTCAGCGTTGTTGCCCAGATCAACGATCACGTTGTCGCGGGTGACTTTTTTCACGGTGCCGGAGATGATTTCACCCAGGCGCTCGCGGTAAGCGTCAACAACCTGAGCGCGCTCGGCTTCGCGAACTTTCTGCACGATGACTTGCTTGGCAGTCTGTGCAGCAATGCGGCCGAACTCGATGGACTCGATTTTCTCTTCGACGACGTCACCGACCTTGGCGCCAGGGTGCGTTTCGGCAACCTTGCTCGGCCAGGTTTCGATGGCCGGATCGTCCAGGTCTGCTTCTTCGACGACCGTCCAGCGAC
Organism: Pseudomonas sp. WT-JTC; assembly: GCF_056711565.1. NCBI lineage: Bacteria > Pseudomonadati > Pseudomonadota > Gammaproteobacteria > Pseudomonadales > Pseudomonadaceae > Pseudomonas > Pseudomonas sp. WT-JTC. The sequence goes on along the minus strand of NZ_CM160042.1, from coordinate 815,412 downwards.
GGAATGTCTCGTATGCACCCGTGTGGCGATTGATTTCCACACGCAGATCAACTTCGTCTTCGAAACGCTTTTTGGTAGCAGTGGCCAGGGCCAGCTCCAGCGCTTCAAAAATAACGTTTGCCGGTACACCCTTTTCGTTGGATACCGACTCAACAACCAGCAGTACTTCTTTGCTCATCGTACGCCTCGCCTTTCGCAAGCCATTGGATCCGCGGGATCCGCAGTATCTGGCACGCCTCAGTCAAAACTGGGAATAATGTTGGCCTTGTCGATCATATCGATCGGCAACAGGAACTCATGGTCTTCTACCTGCACCACGACATCCTGCTCTTCTACGCCGCGCAGAAGGCCCTGAAAGTTGCGTCGTCCTTCAAAAGGCGAGCGCAACTTGATCTTCACTTGTTCACCGGCAAATTTTGCAAACTGCTCAAGAGTGAACAGCGGGCGTTCCATGCCAGGCGAGGAAACTTCAAGGGTGTATTCAACGGAGATTGGATCTTCAACATCCAGAACACCGCTGATCTGACGGCTGACGATGGCGCAATCGTCCACCAGCACGCCGCCTTCTTTATCGATATAAACGCGCAACATTGAGTGGCGACCCTGGGCCGAAAACTCAATACCCCAGCATTCATAGCCTAGGGCCACGACCACCGGGGCCAGCAAGGCCTGCAACTCTTCTAGCTTGCTCGACACCTGAACCCCCTAGTGCATGTATGTGCATGCTATGCAAAATAAAAAAATGGGCTAAACGCCCATCCTTGAAACGCCGTTGAACAGCGGCGTAGAAAGTGTCCAGCTAACAAAAAGCCCCTTAAAAGGGGCTCCTTAAACTGGTTGCGGGGGCCGGATTTGAACCGACGACCTTCGGGTTATGAGCCCGACGAGCTACCAGACTGCTCCACCCCGCGACAAAGCTGGGGCGGAAGTATACGACCGATCCCCTACAGGGTCAATGTAACCTTCCACCTGCAAGAAAGCCCGCAACAGCGGGCTCTCCTGACTAATTGGTACCGAGAAGGGGACTCGAACCCCTACACCCTATGGGCACAACCACCTCAAGGTTGCGTGTCTACCAATTCCACCACCTCGGCAATACTACGTTTGAAACCCTTCTTACTTCTGCTCTTGAGCTGGAGGCACGTCAGTCGCTGGAGTAGCCGACTTTTGCTCTTGAAGCACCGGGACATCATCAGAAGCCGGTTGTTGCTTTGGAACTTCCAGTACCGCTGGATTTGGCAGACCTGCTTGAGTCAGCTGGTGAGCCTTCTCTTTAGCAAAGTAACCTAACCCCAAGCTGGTCATGAAAAAACCTGCGGCAAGTATAGCAGTAAACTTACTAAGAAAGGTAGAGGAACCTTGGCTTCCGAACACAGTATTTGATGCACCTGCTCCGAAAGACGCGCCAGCGTCCGCACCTTTACCCTGCTGCAGCAAAACCAGAGCTACTACGCCCAATGCACCCAGCAGATGAAAAACGACTACGACTGTTTCCAGCATTTTTTCAGTTTCCCGCGGCGCGACAAATCGCACCGAACTCATCTGCATTCAGGGAAGCCCCACCAATGAGACCCCCATCGATATCCGGCATGCCGAACAGTTCGACCGCATTGGCCGCCTTCACGCTGCCGCCGTATAGAAGCCGCACACCTTGTGCGACCTCAGAATTCTCTGCCGCCAACTGGGCGCGAATGGCTGCATGCACATCCTGCGCCTGTTGTGGCGTTGCAGTCAGTCCGGTGCCAATGGCCCAGACCGGCTCGTAAGCGATCACTGCCTTGGCAAAGGCACCGACACCCAGCTCCTCTATGATACTGCCCAGCTGACGCGAGACAACCTCAAGAGTCTTTCCGGCTTCACGCTGCTCAAGGGTTTCCCCTATGCACAACACCGGAATCAAGCCACATGCCTGTGCCGCTGCGAACTTGCGGATCAGCATTCCGTCCTGCTCGCCCATGATCTGGCGGCGCTCGGAGTGCCCGACAAGCACCAGGGAACAACCTGCATCCACCAACTGACTCGGTGCAACTTCACCGGTCAACGCACCTTGTCCGGATTCCACCGCAGAGTTCTGCGCGCCGACCGAAATCGACTTTCCTTCCAGGCCATCAATCACTTGATTGATATGCAGGCAAGGCGGGAATACCGCGACATCAACACTGCCCGGCAAGGCCAGGTCACGAAGGCCGTTGATCAGCTCAGCGACGCTGGCGCGGGTACCGTGCATCTTCCAGTTACCAGCTACCATAGGGCGACGCATGCTGTACCTCGTCGGTCAAAGTGGGCGCAGATGTTACCCAACACAATCATGGCTGGCAAGCCGAATTCAGGCAGAAACTTCAGTAACCAGTTTTGCCAGCTCTTCTGCATAGCCACGAACCTGCGCTTCGTCTTCGCCCTCGACCATCACACGCACCAGCGGCTCAGTCCCGGACTTGCGCAACAGCACACGCCCCCGACCTGCCATGGCCTTGGTCACACGCTCGCTGGCTTCCTTGACCGACGGATGATCGAGAGGGCTTGCGCCGCCACCGAAACGCACATTGATCAGCACCTGAGGGCACTTGCGCAGCGCCTGCCGGGTCTGCGCCAGGCCTTCCTCACGCGTGCTCAACGCAATCAACACCTGCAGCGCGGCAATGATTGCATCACCGGTGGTGGTGTGGCTGAAGCACACGATGTGCCCGGAGTTTTCACCACCCACGATCCAGTTGCGCTCCAACAGCTCGGCAATGACATAGCGGTCACCGACATTGGCACGCACGAATGGAATACCCAGATCGGCCAGGGCCAGCTCCAGCCCCAGGTTACTCATCAGGGTTCCGACCACGCCGCCCTGCAGCTTGCCGCGCTCATGCAGGTCACGGGCAATGATGAACAGCAATTCGTCGCCATCCACCACTGCACCCGTGTGATCGACCATCTGAACGCGGTCACCATCACCATCAAACGCGATACCCAGATCAGCCTGCTCAGCCACGACGGCAGCCTGCAGCTGCCCCATATGGGTCGAGCCGCAATTGTCGTTGATGTTCAATCCATTCGGCTGCGCCGACAGCACAACGACTTCGGCGCCCAACTCGCGGAACACACTCGGCGCCACTTTGTAAGTCGCACCGTGAGCGCAATCGATCACGATTTTCAGGCCGGTGAAACTGGTGCCGGTCGGCACGCTGCTCTTGCAGAATTCGATATAGCGTCCTGACGCGTCGTTGATTCGCGACACCTTGCCGATCTTGCTCGATTCCACAACGGTCATTGGCGTATCGAGCAATTCTTCAATCATCAGCTCGACTTCATCCGGAAGCTTGGTGCCTTTGCCGGAGAAGAACTTGATGCCATTGTCATCATGCGGATTGTGCGACGCACTGATCACGATGCCAGCCTCGGCATGGAAGGTGCGCGTCAGGTAGGCAATCGCCGGGGTCGGCATCGGACCAAGGAGCATTACATCGGCACCTGCGGAGGTAAGCCCCGCCTCAAGCGCAGACTCGAACATGTAGCCGGAGATCCGGGTGTCCTTGCCTACCAGGACCTTGCAGGCGCCCATCTTGCGGAACGCCATACCTGCAGCCCAGCCGAGCTTGAGCATGAAATCAGGAGTAATCGGGTATTCCCCGACACGCCCACGAATACCATCGGTGCCAAAATATTTTTTGCTCATAAGTGCTCCATCATTCTTATTCGGCTGATTCCACTGCGGCAATCATCCGCACCACATCCATTGTTTCGGCTACATCATGGACGCGCAATATACGCGCACCTTTCGCCGTAGCCAGCGCCGCGAGCGCCAAACCACCGTACAGCCGGTCTCCCACCTGACGATTCAACGCCTGACCAATCATGCTCTTTCGTGAAACCCCGACCAACAGGGGCCGCCCCAAGGCATGCAGGGCTTCCATATGTTTGAACAAACTCAGATTGTGCTGCAAGGTTTTGGCGAAGCCAAAGCCGGGGTCAAGAATGATCCGCTCGGCTGCAATACCCGCCAATGAACACTGGACCATGCGCTCGGCGAGAAACTCACCGACTTCCCTTGTAACGTCCTGATACTGTGGATTGTCCTGCATATCGCCCGGCTCTCCCAGCATATGCATCAGGCAAACCGGTAGCCCGGTGGCCGCTGCAGCATCCAGCGCACCATCGCGACGCAACGAACGCACGTCATTGATCAACCCGGCACCCAGGCGCGCAGTTTCACGCATGACGGCTGGCGTGGAGGTGTCGACCGAGATGATGACGTCAAGCTCGCGACTGATGCGCTCGACAATGGGCGCTACGCGTTCCAGCTCCTCCAGCGGCGATACCGCCCTGGCACCGGGGCGGGTGGATTCGCCGCCGACATCGATCAGCGTCGCGCCGGCCGCCACCATGGCCTCGGCATGGCGCATGGCCGCGTCGAGCTGGCTGTATTGGCCACCATCGGAGAAAGAATCAGGAGTGACATTGAGAATACCCATGACATGCGTCTGGGCCAAATCAAGAACCCGGTTGCCGCAAGGCAACCGGGTCGAGGACTGAACAGAAGTCATTTCAAACCTTATACGTCAGCAGCAGGACCGCCGATCGGTGTTTCCGGACGCTCATCCTGCACCACCGGAGGGGTGCCGGAAGTACCCGTGCCACCCGACCAGTCGCGTGGCTCGCGAGGTGTACGACCCGCCATGATGTCGTCGATCTGCTCGGCATCGATCGTTTCGTACTTCATCAAGGCATCGGCCATCGCATCGAGCTTGTCACGGTTGTCCGTGAGAATCTGCTTCGCCGTGCCATAGCACTGATCGATGATGCTGCGCACTTCGGAGTCGATCAGCTTGGCTGTCTCACCAGAGAAGCTTGCATTCTGACCGCCACCGCCGCGACCAAGGAACACTTCACCCTCTTCTTCGGCGTACATCAGCGGGCCGAGCTTTTCCGAAAGACCCCACTTGGTCACCATGTTCCGCGCAATCTGGCTGGCGCGCATGATGTCGTTGGAAGCACCGGTGGTCACGCCATCGAAGCCCAGGGTCATTTCTTCAGCGATACGACCGCCGTACAGCGAGCAGATCTGGCTGATCAATGCACGCTTGGACAGGCTGTAACGATCCTCTTCCGGCAGGAACATGGTTACACCCAGCGCACGACCGCGCGGGATGATCGACACCTTGTACACCGGATCGTGCTCAGGCACGACACGACCCACAATGGCGTGGCCCGCTTCGTGATAAGCCGTGTTCTGTTTTTCCTTCTCGGACATGACCATGGATTTGCGCTCGGCACCCATCATGATCTTGTCTTTCGCCAGTTCGAATTCCTTCATCTCGACGATGCGCTTGCCGGCACGGGCAGCGAACAACGATGCCTCATTGACCAGGTTGGCCAGGTCGGCACCGGAGAAGCCTGGAGTACCACGAGCGATCACGGCCGGAGCAACGTCGTCGCCCATCGGCACCTTGCGCATGTGAACCTTGAGAATCTGTTCGCGACCGCGGATGTCTGGCAGACCGACCACAACCTGACGGTCGAAACGGCCTGGACGCAGCAACGCAGGGTCCAGTACATCTGGACGGTTGGTCGCAGCAATCACGATGATGCCGTCATTCATTTCGAAGCCGTCCATCTCGACCAGCAACTGGTTGAGAGTCTGTTCGCGCTCGTCGTGACCACCACCCATGCCCGCACCACGATGGCGACCGACCGCATCGATTTCGTCGATGAAGATGATGCATGGAGCGTGTTTCTTGGCCTGTTCGAACATGTCGCGAACACGGCTGGCACCCACACCGACGAACATTTCGACGAAATCGGAGCCGGAAATGGTGAAGAACGGTACCTTGGCTTCGCCAGCGATGGCCTTGGCCAGCAAGGTTTTACCGGTACCCGGAGGACCGACCATCAGCACACCGCGAGGAATGCGGCCACCCAGGCGCTGGAATTTGCCCGGATCGCGCAGGAACTCGACCAGCTCACCAACCTCTTCCTTGGCTTCGTCGCAACCGGCAACGTCAGCCAGGGTCGTTTTCACCTGATCCTCGGAGAGCAGGCGCGCCTTGCTTTTACCGAAGCTCATCGGACCGCCCTTGCCACCCGCACCGCCCTGCATCTGCCGCATGAAGAACATGAACACGGCGATGATCACCAGGATCGGGAAGCTGGCGACCAGAAGCTGGGTCCAGATGCTTTGCTGCTCAGGCTGCTTGCCTTCGACCACGACGTGGTTATCCACCAGGTCGCCGATCAGGCCGTTGTCCTGGATCGCCGGACGAATGGTCTTGAAGCTGTCGCCATCGTTGCGTTTGCCGGTAATCACGTAGCCATCAACCGCCACGCGCTCGACCTTGCCATCCTTGACCTGCTGGATGAAGTCGGAATAGTTGAGGGTCTGCGGCTCGTTAGGGCTGGAGAAGTTGTTCATCACCGTCACCAGGACAGCCGCGATGATCAACCACAGGATCAGATTCTTTGCCATATCGTTCAATTAACTACCCTCTGAAGCAAGCTCCGCTACTGACGCGCGCTTCGCATGATATTCACCGGCCTAACTTACTACATTACCTACGACTTGGCAGGCGCCGTCTGTAACCCTTTGTGAAACACTTCCTACACAATATTCGCTAATTCTGACAAGGCGTAATACAAAAATCCTATCACCCTGATCGAAAACTCACTCAACCCTCACTGCGTCCGCGGAAACCGCGCCCCAGCAGGTACTGCTCGCGAGAACGGTCGCGCGACGAGGTCGGCTTGCGCATCTGCACCTTCTCGAACTGCTGGCGAACGCTCTTGTGGAACTCGTCGAAGCCTTCGCCCTGGAAGATCTTGATCAAAAAATCACCACCGGGCTTGAGCACCCGGGTCGACAGATCCAGTGCCAACTCGCACAGGAACATCGCTCGCGGCATGTCTACGGCCGGTAATCCACTCATATTGGGGGCCATATCGGAAATCACAAGGTCTACTTCCTTATTTCCGACGGCATCGAGGATCCGGGCCAGCACGGCATCCTCGGTAAAGTCCCCTTGAATGAAGGTCACGTCCGGGATGCTGTCCATTTCCAGAATGTCAGAAGCGATCAGTGTGCCCTGCCCGCCAATCAGACGACTGGTCACCTGGGACCACCCACCGGGAGCCGCACCAAGGTCGATTACGCTCATGCCCGGACGGATCAGACGGTCCTTTTCCTGGATCTCCAGCAGTTTGTAGCTGGCGCGGGAACGGTACCCGTCTTTTTGTGCCATTTTGACGAATGGGTCGTTGAAATGTTCTTGCAGCCACTTAAGGCTTGTCTTGGAACGGGCCACGGGATACCTCGGAAATAAAACGGGTCGTGATTAACTGGGCGGTCCCGGACTCGCTCGGGTAAACTGGCCGCCGCTTTTTACAAGATCAGACGCAGGGGTCAGATTATGCCGCTCACTCAAGAGCAGAAGAAACAGTACAAATCCATTGGCCACCATCTGAAACCAGTTTTGATTGTGGCAGACAATGGTTTGACTGAAGGTGTGTTAGCCGAACTCGAACGCGCTTTGGCGGATCACGAGCTGATCAAGATCAAGCTCAACATCCTCGATCGCGAATCGCGCCTGGCGTCCATTGCAGAGCTCTGCAAGGTCGGCAAAGCGGATCTGGTTCAGGTCATCGGCAAGATGGCACTGATCTACCGCAAGAACTTCAGCGTCAACAAGCAGCTGTCGAACGTCCATCGCTTCAAGTGATGGCAAGGGTCAAGGGTGTGCTTCGCGCACCCTGCCACTCCATCCCGGCACCGGTTGCAGCACCAGCACAACTCCGGTAAAGCCCAGAACAAGATAGCTGAACGCCTGCCAACGCACGGCATCCGGCCAGCCAAAACGCACCGCGAAGTACATCGCGCACGCGCACAGCGCCATCAACAGCAGTTGCCCGCGAATATCCCGCCATAGACTGACAAGGCCCTCGGCCTTTATCAGCACCAAAGCCTGAAAAATCAAACACGCCGTAGCGAATCCCACTACCAACGCATTGAGCGTGCCGGCGATTTCGTCGATCAGTAGCGGCGCCAGGCCAATTCGCCCCAGCACCGGCAACAGACCGATTTGCAACAGCCACAAGCCGCCGACCCACAGCATCTGGGTCAGCTGCCAAAGCATGGCGCCCGCACGAAGCGGGCGCCGGCCTTCAGATGTGGCGAACTTCGACAATCTCGTACTCGATAACGCCGCCAGGCGTCTTGACTGCAACCACATCACCCTCTTCCTTGGCAATCAAGGCGCGGGCAATCGGCGAGCCGACAGAGATCTTGCCGAGCTTGATGTCAGCCTCGTCCTCACCAACGATCTGGTAAGTCACGCTTTCATCGGTTTCGACGTTGGCGATTTCGACGGTTGTGCCGAAAATCACCTTGCCGGTGTGAGGAATGCTCGTCACATCGATGACCACCGCATTCTGCATGCGGCCTTCGATATCACGGATCCGTGCCTCGACCATACCCTGCTGCTCACGGGCAGCGTGGTATTCGGCATTTTCCTTCAAGTCACCCAACTCGCGGGCCGTACCGATGTCCTGGCTGAGCTTCGGACGAACGACCTTGGTCAGGTGAATGTGCTCTTCTTCCAGGGCGCGAGCGCCCTGAACGGTCATTGGGTACTTCGTTATGCTCATGCCTTCAATCCTGCGTGTAGATCCTGCAAGCGGCGTACGGTCTTCTCGGGACCGAACTTCAGCGCTTCACAGATGGCTTCGCCAGCAGCAATGGTGGTGGTGCAGTAAATCTTGTGCTGCAGGGCATTACGACGAATGGAGTACGAATCAGCGATCGACTGACGACCTTCGGTGGTGTTGATGATCAGCGTGACTTCGTCATTCTTGATCATGTCGACCACGTGCGGACGACCTTCGGTCACCTTGTTCACACGGCGCACTTTCAGGCCTGCAGCCTCGATCAGCTTGGCAGTACCGGCAGTGGCAACCACTTCGAAGCCCAAGTTGATCAGATCACGGGCCACGCCCGCAACCAGCGGCTTGTCGTCATCACGCACGCTGATGAACGCAGTACCGCCGGTCGGCAATACTTCGCTGGCACCCATCTGGGCCTTGGCGAACGCCTCACCGAAGGTGTCACCCACACCCATCACTTCACCGGTGGACTTCATCTCAGGGCCGAGGATCGGGTCAACGCCAGGGAATTTGGCGAACGGGAACACCGCCTCTTTCACGCTGTAGAAGTTCGGGATGATTTCCTTGGTGAAACCCAGCTCTTTCAGGGTCTTACCGGCCATCACGCGTGCCGCGATCATCGCCAGGGAAACGCCGATGCACTTGGACACGAACGGTACGGTACGGGAAGCACGCGGGTTGACTTCGATGACGTAGATGTCTTCGCCTTGCAGCGCCAACTGAACGTTCATCAGGCCAACCACGCCCAGTTCCAGGGCCATTTTCTTGACCTGTTCGCGCATCTCGTCCTGGATATGCGCCGGCAGCGAGTATGGCGGCAGCGAGCACGCGGAGTCACCGGAGTGAACACCGGCCTGCTCGATGTGCTGCATGATCGCGCCGATCACCACGTCCTTGCCGTCGCAGACCGCATCCACGTCCATTTCGATGGCGCAGTTGAGGAAGTGGTCCAGCAGCACCGGGCTGTCGTTGGACACTTGAACCGCTTCACGCAGGTAGCGCTTGAGCTCTTCTTCTTCGTAAACGATTTCCATCGCACGACCGCCCAGTACGTAGGACGGACGCACCACCAACGGGTAACCGATCTTGCTGGCGGCACGAATGGCTTCGTCTTCGCTGCGCACGGTGGCGTTCGGCGGCTGACGCAGGTTCAGGCGCTGGACCATCTGCTGGAAGCGCTCACGGTCTTCGGCGCGGTCGATTGCATCAGGGCTGGTGCCGATGATCGGCACGCCAGCGGCTTCCAGGGCACGAGCCAGTTTCAGCGGGGTCTGGCCGCCGTACTGGACGATCACGCCTTTCGGCTTCTCGACGCGGACGATTTCCAGCACGTCTTCCAGGGTCACTGGTTCGAAGTACAGGCGATCGGAGGTGTCGTAGTCGGTGGATACGGTTTCCGGGTTGCAGTTGACCATGATGGTCTCGTACCCGTCATCGCGCAGGGCCAGTGCCGCGTGTACGCAGCAGTAGTCGAACTCGATGCCCTGGCCGATACGGTTTGGGCCGCCGCCAAGGATCATGATCTTGTCGCGACCCGATGGCGCGGCTTCGCACTCTTCTTCGTACGTCGAGTACAGATAGGCGGTGTCGGTGGCGAACTCGGCGGCGCAAGTGTCGACGCGCTTGTAGACCGGGAAGATTTCCAGCTTGTGGCGGTGAGCGCGCAGGCTCTTCTCGGTCACACCCAGCAGCTTGGCCAGGCGCATATCGGAGAAGCCCTTGCGCTTGAGGCGGAACATCAGGTCGCGGTCGATGCTGGTCAGACCCAGGGTCTTGACCTTCGCTTCTTCCTTGATCAGGTCTTCCATCTGCACCAGGAACCAAGGATCGATCATGGTCATGCCGAAGATGTCTTCGACGCTCATGCCGGCGCGCATTGCGTCCGCCACGTACCAGATACGCTCGGCGCCCGGCACGGTCAGCTCGCGCTTGAGTACGCTCATGCTTTCCGGGTTGGCCAGATCAACTTTCTCGTCCAGGCCACAAACACCGACTTCCAGGCCGCGCAGGGCTTTCTGCAGGGATTCCTGGAAAGTACGGCCGATGGCCATGACTTCACCGACCGACTTCATCTGAGTGGTCAGGCGCGCGTCAGCCTTGGAGAACTTCTCGAAGGCAAAGCGTGGCAGCTTGGTGACGACGTAGTCGATGGACGGTTCGAAGGACGCCGGGGTCTTGCCGCCGGTGATGTCGTTCGACAGTTCGTCGAGGGTGTAGCCCACAGCCAGCTTGGCCGCGACCTTGGCGATCGGGAAGCCGGTGGCTTTCGAGGCCAGTGCCGAGGAACGGGATACACGCGGGTTCATCTCGATCACGACCATGCGGCCGGTGTTCGGGCAGATACCGAACTGAACGTTGGAACCACCGGTTTCCACGCCGATCTCGCGCAGTACCGCCAGGGAGGCGTTACGCAGGATCTGGTATTCCTTGTCGGTCAGGGTCTGTGCAGGAGCCACGGTGATCGAGTCACCGGTGTGCACGCCCATCGGGTCGAAGTTTTCGATGGAGCAGACGATGATGCAGTTGTCCTTCTTATCGCGGACAACCTCCATCTCGTACTCTTTCCAACCAATGAGCGATTCGTCGATCAGCAGTTCCTTGGTCGGCGACAGGTCCAGGCCACGGGCGCAGATTTCTTCGAACTCTTCACGGTTGTAGGCGATACCACCACCGGTGCCGCCCATGGTGAAGGACGGACGAATGATGCACGGGAAGCCGAGCTTCTCGAGGACCGCATTGGCCTCTTCCATGCTGTGGGCGATACCGGAACGCGGGCACGCCAGGCCGATGGATTTCATGGCCTTGTCGAAACGCGAGCGGTCTTCAGCCTTGTCGATGGTGTCGGCATTGGCACCGATCATCTCTACGCCGAACTTCTCCAGAACGCCTTCGCGCTCCAGGTCCAGGGCGCAGTTCAGAGCGGTCTGGCCACCCATGGTTGGCAGCAGCGCGTCCGGACGCTCCTTTTCGATGATCTTGGCAACGGTCTGCCACTTGATCGGCTCGATGTAGGTGGCGTCGGCCATGGCCGGGTCGGTCATGATGGTGGCCGGGTTGGAGTTCACCAGGATGACGCGGTAACCCTCTTCGCGCAGGGCCTTGCAGGCCTGGGCGCCGGAGTAGTCGAATTCGCAGGCCTGGCCGATCACGATCGGGCCAGCGCCGAGAATCAGGATGCTTTTAATGTCTGTACGTTTTGGCATGGGTTTGTCACTCAAATCCGCAGGTCAGTCGGCAAGCCGTCTTGTTCAATCTCTGACTTGAGGGGGCCACCGGTATCGGGGCCGCCCTCAAGCTGTGCTACATCAAGGACGAGCGATCAGCGTCGCTTGGCCATCTCGTTGATGAAGCGATCGAACAATGGCGCTACGTCGTTCGGGCCAGGGCTGGCTTCAGGGTGACCCTGGAAGCTGAAGGCGCTCTTGTCGGTACGCTCGATACCCTGCAGGGTGCCGTCGAACAGCGATTTGTGGATCGCGCGAACGTTGGCTGGCAGGGTCGCCTCGTCTACGGCAAAACCGTGGTTCTGGCTGGTAATCATCACCACGCCGCTGTCCAGATCCTGGACGGGGTGGTTGGCACCGTGGTGGCCGTGACCCATTTTCAGGGTCTTGGCGCCGGAGGCCAGGGCCAGCAGCTGGTGACCGAGGCAGATACCGAAGACCGGAATTTCGGTTTCCAGCACATCCTTGATCGCCTGGATCGCATAGTCGCAAGGCTCCGGATCACCAGGGCCGTTGGACAGGAACACGCCGTCCGGCTTCAGCGCCAGTGCATCGGCAGCAGGCGTTTGCGCAGGCACGACGGTCACGCGGCAACCGCGCTCGACCAGCATGCGCAGGATGTTCACCTTGACGCCGTAGTCGTAGGCCACGACGTGGTACGGCAGCTCGGAGGCTTCGAGGGTCGCGTGGCTGTCGGTTTTCAGATCCCAGACAGTCGAGCGCCACTCGTAGCTTTCCTTGGTGCTGACGACTTTCGCCAGGTCCATGCCCTTGAGGCCAGGGAAACCCTGGGCGGCGGCGATGGCAGCTTCTTCGGAAATGTTGTCGCCGGCCATGATGCAGCCGTTCTGCGCGCCTTTTTCACGCAGGATGCGCGTCAGGCGGCGAGTGTCGATACCGGCGATGGCCACAACATTGTTGGCCTTCAGGTAGTCGGACAGGGACATCGTGTTACGCCAGTTGCTCGCCACCAGTGGCAGGTCACGGATGACCAGGCCGGCAGACCAGACGCGGTTGGACTCGGCGTCTTCCGGCGTGGTGCCGGTATTGCCGATGTGCGGATAAGTCAGGGTAACGATTTGTTGGGCGTAGGAAGGATCGGTAAGGATTTCCTGATAGCCGGTCATTGCGGTGTTGAACACCACCTCACCAACGGTCTGACCGTCGGCTCCAATGGCTTCGCCGCGAAAAATGCTGCCATCAGCAAGGGCGAGTATGGCTGGCTTAGTCAAGAAGACCTCCCGTAAATAAAGCCTGAAAGGGCGATCGCAGGTTGTAAAAAAGCGGAGTGACGTATGGACACGTCACCCCGCTTGTTCACTGAATTATTCTGCGCGCTTTTAGTGGACACACTAAAGCTGTAGCTTACAGAAAAAGGCATTTTTGGTCTACCGCCAATGAGCCTTAAAGGCTGGAGAATGCGACAGGACGTCGCTTGGCGGAATAAAACCGGGCTCGAACGCTGTGCGCGAGCCCGATTTCGGGCGCATCTTAACGCAGGTCGAGCACGTCTTGCATGTCATAAAGGCCAGGCTCGCGCCCGTCCAGCCACAACGCAGCACGCACCGCCCCCTTGGCGAAGGTCATGCGGCTGGAGGCTTTATGGGTGATCTCCAGACGCTCACCTTCGCAGGCAAACAGCACCGTGTGATCACCAACCACATCACCACCGCGCACGGTGGCAAAGCCGATGGTTTCACGCTCACGCACACCGGTATGGCCTTCACGACCATAAACCGCGACCTTCTGCAGATCACGATCCAGCGCGCCAGCGATCACCTCACCCATGCGCAGGGCCGTACCGGACGGCGCATCGATCTTGTGACGGTGATGCGCTTCGATGATTTCGATATCCGCCTCATCACCCAGCACGCGTGCAGCCATATCGAGCAGCTTCAGCGACAGGTTCACACCAACGCTGAAGTTGGCAGCGAAGACGATGGGAATATCTTTGCCCGCCTCGGCCAGCAACTGCTTCTGCGCAGCGTCCAGCCCGGTGGTGCCGATCACCATGGCCTTGCCTGCCTTGCGGCAGAAGGCCAGGTTTTTCAGCATGACTTCCGGCAGCGTAAAGTCGATCAACACGTCGAACTCTTCCGCCACGGACTCCAGGCTGCCGGTCAGCGGCACACCAATGCGCCCCAGCGAAGCCAACTCACCCGCATCCACGCCAATCAGCGTGCTGCCAGGGCGCACAACGGCCGCCGTCAGACCGGTCAGGGGCGCGCGCTGCTGCACGGCCTCGATGAGGATTTTACCCATGCGCCCGGCAGCGCCCATCACAGCTATACGTCGCATGCCGACTCCTTACAAATCGCCGAAGAAGCGCTTGACGCCTTCGAACCAGCCAGTGGTTTTCGGCGAATGACTGTTGTCGTCCGCCAGCGAGCTGCGGAACTCCTCGAGCATTTCGCGCTGGCGACGGCTCAGGTTGACCGGAGTCTCGACCGCCACACGGCACATCAGGTCACCGGCACCGCCACCGCGCACGGGCGCAACACCCTTGCCACGAACACGGAACTGCTTGCCGGTCTGGGTCCCTTCAGGGATCTTCAGCTTGACGCGACCATCAAGGGTCGGAATCTCCAGCTCGCCACCCAGCGCCGCATCGACGAAGCTGATCGGCACTTCGCAGAACAGATGCTTGCCGTCACGCTGGAAGATCGCGTGCTCACGCACATTGATCACCACGTACAGGTCGCCAGTCGGACCACCCTGAGCACCCGCCTCGCCTTCGCCGGACAGACGAATGCGGTCACCGGTATCGACACCGGCCGGCACTTTCACCGACAGGGTCTTGTACTCTTCGACACGACCTTCGCCGTGGCAGGAATCGCACGGATCGGAAATGATCTTGCCCTGGCCATGGCAACGCGGGCAGGTCTGCTGCACCGAGAAGAAGCCTTGCTGCATGCGCACCTGGCCGATACCACCGCAAGTCGGGCAGGTCACCGGCGCAGAGCCTCTCTTGGCACCGGAGCCGTCGCAAGGCTTGCAATTGACCAGCGTCGGAACGCGGATGTTCACGGTCGTACCGCGCACCGCTTCCTCGAGGTCCAGTTCCAGGGTGTAGCGCAAGTCACTGCCGCGCTGAGCGCCACCACGGGAACCGCCGCGACCACCACCGAAGAAATCACTGAAGACATCGCCAAAGATATCGGAGAAGTTCTGACCACCGAACCCGGCACCGCCGCCACCCATGCTTGGGTCGACACCGGCATGACCGTACTGGTCGTATGCCGCGCGCTTGCTGGAATCCGACAGCACTTCGTAGGCCTCGTTGGCCTCCTTGAATTTCTCTTCCGACGCCTTGTCATCCGGATTACGGTCCGGGTGGTGCTTCATCGCCAGGCGACGGTAGGCCTTTTTCAGGTCCGCTTCGCTTGAGCCACGCTCAACACCCAACACTTCGTAATAGTCACGCTTTGCCATAAGTCTTTGCACTCTTGAGGACGTCCGACAAAACCCTCCTGAGTCTGCCGAACTCGTTGAGCCCCAATACAGGCCCGGACCCAACTCACGTCAATTCAACGATCCTGGTCTTTGATTCAATGCGGTACTTGCGGCTCGAAAAGCAGGAGCATTCCCGGCCATACCACCAGTACGCGAACACTGTCGCATACTGTAAAAATTCGCGTATTCCAGACACGCCAACGCGGGAGCAAGCTCCCGCGCGGCGACATCCTACCAGTCACTGCCCAAAGGCAGTCAACCGGCCGACCAACAACTTACTTGTGGTCTTTGACTTCTTCGAACTCGGCATCAACAACGTCGTCAGCCTTTTGCGCCTTGTCGTCGTGCGGTGCTGCGCCTTCAGCAGGCTGAGCCTGTTCGGCGTACATCTTCTGCGCCACTGGAGCGGAGACTTTCGAAAGTTCTTCAACCTTGGCTTCGATAGCAGCCTTGTCGTCGCCTTTGACGGCGGCTTCCAGGGCAACCACTGCCGCTTCGATTGCAGTCTTCTCTTCAGCGGTCACTTTATCGCCGGCATCGGTAACCATTTTGCGCGTCGAGTGAACCAGTGCGTCGCCCTGGTTGCGAGCGGTGGCCAGCTCTTCGAACTTGCGGTCTTCCTCGGCGTTCGCCTCGGCATCACGCACCATGCGCTCGATTTCTTCGTCGGACAGACCGGAGTTGGCCTTGATCACGATCGACTGAGTCTTGCCGGTAGCCTTGTCTTTCGCACCTACGTGCAGGATGCCGTTGGCGTCGATGTCGAAGGTCACTTCGATCTGCGGCACACCACGTGGAGCTGGTGGAATGTCGGCCAGGTCGAACTTGCCCAGGGACTTGTTCTGCGCGGCTTGCTTACGCTCGCCCTGCAGTACGTGAATGGTCACGGCGCCCTGGTTGTCGTCGGCAGTCGAGAACACTTGCGATTTCTTGGTAGGAATCGTGGTGTTTTTCTCGATCAGCGCGGTCATCACGCCACCCATGGTTTCGATACCCAGGGTCAGCGGGCTGACGTCGAGCAGCAGAACGTCTTTCACGTCACCGGCCAGTACCGCGCCCTGGATAGCAGCACCCATGGCAACCGCTTCGTCCGGGTTCACGTCTTTACGAGCTTCTTTACCGAAGAACTCGGTTACCAGCTTCTGAACCAGTGGCATACGGGTCTGACCGCCCACCAGGATCACGTCGTTGATCGCGCCAACGTCGATACCGGCATCTTTCATCGCGATGCGGCAAGGTTCGATGGTGCGCTGAACCAGGTCTTCCACCAATGCTTCGAGCTTGGCGCGGGAGATCTTCACGTTCAGGTGCTTGGGACCGGTAGCGTCTGCAGTGATGTACGGCAGGTTCACGTCGGTCGACTGGCTCGAGGACAGTTCGATCTTGGCTTTTTCAGCAGCTTCTTTCAGGCGCTGCATGGCCAGCGGGTCACCCTTGAGGTTCATGCCGCTTTCTTTTTTGAATTCGTCGACGAGGTAGTCGATCAGACGAATGTCAAAGTCTTCACCGCCCAGGAACGTATCACCGTTGGTGGCCAGTACTTCGAACTGGTGCTCGCCATCGACTTCAGCGATCTCGATCACGGAAACGTCGAAAGTACCGCCGCCCAGGTCGTAAACGATCACGGTGTGATCGCCCTTCGCCTTGTCCATACCGTAAGCCAGAGCAGCTGCGGTTGGTTCGTTGATGATACGTTTTACGTCCAGACCGGCGATGCGGCCGGCGTCTTTGGTCGCTTGACGCTGGCTGTCGTTGAAGTAGGCCGGAACGGTGATCACCGCTTCAGTCACGGTCTCGCCGAGGTAGTCTTCGGCGGTCTTTTTCATCTTCTTCAGGATTTCAGCCGAGATTTGTGGCGGTGCCATTTTCTGGCCGTTCACTTCAACCCAGGCGTCGCTGTTGTCAGCCTTGACGATCTTGTAAGGGACCATCTGGATGTCTTTCTGCACGACTTCTTCGTCGAAACGACGACCGATCAGACGCTTCACCGCATACAGGGTGTTGTGCGGATTGGTCACAGCCTGACGCTTGGCCGACTGGCCAACCAGAATTTCGCCATCGTTGGCGTAAGCGATGATCGACGGCGTGGTACGCGCGCCTTCAGCGTTTTCAATAACTTTTGCCTTGCCGTTTTCCAGCACGGAGACGCAGGAGTTGGTAGTCCCCAGGTCGATACCGATGATTTTGCCCATGTTCACTCTCCCGAAACTTTGGATTTGGTTGCCGCAGCAGTGGTGGCTAACTGCGGTAGCACTTAAACGCTTGACTTATAAATGGGGGCCTTGCGGCGGATTTCAAGCCTGCTCGTCAATCGAGGGCGAAACCGGCGCAGGCGCCTTGCTGACCACGACCATGGCCGGGCGCAGCAGGCGACCATTGAGCTGATAGCCCTTCTGGAACACCTTCAGAACGCTGTTCGGCTCGACATCGGCGCTTTCCTGCATGGCCATTGCCTGATGCTGAACGGCATTGAACGGTTCGCCATGCGGATCGATCGCTTCGAGCTGATAACGCTTGAGGGTGTCGTGGAACATTTTCAGGGTCAGCTCGATGCCTTCGCGCATCGGACGGATGCTTTCGTCGTCCGGGCTGGACAGTTCCAGGCCGCGCTCCAGGCTGTCGACGATCGGCAGCAGGTCGCCGGCGAATTTTTCCAGCGCGAACTTGTGAGCCTTCTCCACATCCTGCTCGGCGCGACGGCGGACGTTCTGCAGATCGGCGGCTACACGCAAAGCCTGATCCTGAGCGCCTGCCAGTTGCTCTTCGAGCACTTGTACACGAGCCGCCAGGTCTTCACCCGAAGCCTCGGGCGCCTGGTTGGCGTCTGGGTTTTGCGTATCCACTGTCTGTTCGTCAGCCATAGATTTCTCCTTTCAATATCGTCCGCGAGCTCGACTCGCGCTTCTGCCCAGCTATATGGGGCCGCAAAATCCGGCTTCAAGGGGGGCCCGATCATTAACCCTACAAAAAACAACTGCATTGTCATTCCCGCCCGCGATAAGGGTTTCGTCGGACCAAGCCAATCGAGCTAACGAGGGGCATTGTCAGCCAGAAACAAAACACTGTATAAATAACCAGACCTAACACCTGGGAGCGGCCCATATGCTGGTGCACCTGTCCGTACACAACTACGCCATCGTTGAACATCTCGATCTCGAACTCGATCGCGGGATGAGCGTGATCACCGGGGAAACCGGCGCGGGCAAGTCGATCATGCTCGACGCGCTGGGCCTTACCCTGGGTGATCGCGCCGACAGCGGCGTGGTCCGCCCCGGCGCCGACAAGGCCGATATCCTGGCCACCTTTGATCTGGCCGACATTCCGGAAGCCAGCGCCTGGCTGGCCGAGCGCGACCTCGAAAACGACGGTCCGTGCATCCTGCGCCGGGTGATCACATCCGAAGGGCGCTCGCGTGGCTATATCAACGGCACGCCCTGCCCGCTTGGCGACCTCAAGGCGCTGGGCGAATTGCTGATCGACATTCACAGCCAGCACGAGCACCAATCCCTGCTCAAGACCGATACCCACCGTCGCCTGCTCGATGAATATGCCGGCGCGACGGATCTTGCCCGTCAGGTTCAACTCGCCGCCCAACGCTGGCGCCAGACCCGCCAGGAACTGGAGCGACTCTCCAACTCCGGTGACGAACAACGCGCCCGTCATCAGTTGCTCAGCTATCAACTCGAAGAGCTGGAAAACCTCGGCCTTGGCGACAACGAGCTGGAGCAGCTGGAACAGGAACACAAGAACCTGACCAACGCCGAAACCCTGCTGGGAATCTGCCGGCAAGTCGTCGAGCAATGCAGTGAAAGTGATTCGGGGAATGTCCTCAATGCACTCACCGCCAGCCTCAACCGCCTGTCGAGCGTGAACAGCTCGATCGGGGCTCTGGGTGAAGCCAGCAGCCTGTTGACCAGTGCTCAGATCCAGGTTGAAGAGGCCGTAGGTGAACTGAACCGCTTCCTCGACAATTTCGACGCCGACCCGTCGCGCCTTCAATACCTTGAAGAGCGCCTCGACGCGATCTACACCCTGGCACGCAAACACCGCATCCAGCCAACCGAAGTTGCCGAGATGCAACAGAAACTGCTGGATGAAATCGAGACCCTGAACGCCAACGACGAATCCATCGAGCGACTGAGCGATGAGCTGTCGTCCTATGCTCGGCACTATCAGGAAAGGGCCCGGGAACTGAGCGACCTGAGGCACCAGGCGTCGAACAGCCTGGCCAGCGCCGTGGAGCAGGAAATCCAGCGCCTGGGCATGCCTGGCGGGCGCTTTACCATTGAACTGCGACCCAACAGCAGCGATGAGCTACTGCCCAATGGCCTGGAACAGGTAGAACTGCTGGTCAGCGCCAACCCTGGTCAGCCGTTGAAGGCCCTGGCGAAAGTGGCGTCCGGCGGCGAACTGTCACGGATCAGCCTGGCGATCCAGGTAATCACTGCACAGACTTCCCGTGTTCCGACCCTGGTATTCGACGAAGTCGACGTCGGCATTGGTGGCCCGACCGCAGAAATCGTCGGCCAGTTGCTGCGCAGGCTCGGCGAGCGCGGACAGGTATTGACCGTGACCCACTTGCCGCAAGTGGCAGCGCAAGGACATCAACATCTATTCGTGCACAAGGTGCGCGGTGAGGATGCCACCCGCACAGCCGTTTCCAGATTGAGCAAAAACGACCGCGTCGAAGAAGTCGCACGAATGCTGGGTGGCATTGACCTCACCAAAGAGTCCCTGGCTCATGCCAGGAAAATGGTGGTTGCCGCAAAAGCTTAAATTTAAATAGAGGCAGAAAGCACGAAGGCGACCCTGGGGTCGCCTTCGCTCGTTTCGCGAACTGGTGTTCGCGCGACATGCTTACTTTTTCTTGCGCACGTACAGCACCAGATTGTGATCAACCATCTCGAAGCCATACTTGTCGACGATTGCTTTCTGAAGCCGCTCGATTTCCTCGTCGAAGAATTCGATCACTTCACTGGTTTCGACGTTGACCATATGGTCGTGATGCTTTCCGTCGTCCAGTTCGAAGACCGCATGGCCTCCGTCGAAGTTGTGCCGCACCACAAGGCCAGCTGCCTCGAACTGGGTCAGAACACGGTAAACCGTGGCCAGACCGACGTCCTCACCAGCCTCCATAAGGGCCTTGTAGACATCCTCGGCACTCATGTGGCGCTGCTCGGCGGAATCGAGCATTTGCAGAATTTTGACCCGTGGCAGGGTCACTTTGAGGCCGGCTTTGCGTAGTTCGCTATTTTCAACCATGGTCAGCTTTCTCGCGATGCTGCTTCGCAGCTTCTCTTAATGCGGGTATGATCGGCGTTTACGTTGTCCCAGCCAAGATAGTGGAAGTCGCCCACCGATGCAAAACACCAAGCTCTTGCTAACCAGTTTCACCTTTGTGGGACTGCTCGCACTCGCCGGTTGTTCATTCCCCGGGGTTTACAAAATCGACATCCAGCAGGGCAATGTCGTCACGCAGGACATGATAGACCAGTTACGCCCGGGAATGACCCGCAAGCAAGTACGGTTTATCATGGGCAACCCTCTGCTGACTGACACGTTCCATGCCGATCGCTGGGATTATCTGTACAGCCTGCAACCAGGTGGCGGTGAACGCCAGCAAGAACGCATCAGCGTTATCTTCAACCCAAATGATCAGCTTGTCAGCCTCTCCGGTGATTTCATGCCAGGTGTGAGCCGCGACGAAGCCATCCTCGGCAAGGACAGCGGCACGACAGTCACTGCCCCGGCAGAAAACGTCGAAAAGCCAAAACCGGAAAAACCGGTCAAGCCAGGTTCGTTGCTGGACCAGATCCAGAAGGACGTCGACGGCGTAGAAACCGTTCCGGTCCCGACGCCGCAACCACTGGAAACCTCGCCGCAATAATTTGCGACGCAATAAAAAGCCCGGCATGTCCGGGCTTTTTATTGCGTCGCGTTCGGTGACTTACTGATTCCGGGCCTTCGCCTCGGCAGCCTTGGCCGCACGCAGCCGGCGAACCTCTTTGGGATCAGCCAGCAATGGTCGATAAATCTCGATGCGATCCCCCGATTGAACCAAACGGCTGTCGGGATCGACAACCACCTTACCGAAGATCCCCACAGGACACCCGGCCAGATCCAGCTCAGGAAATGCCTGACCGATACCGGATTTCAGCAAAGCGGCGCGAACAGTCGTTCCTGCTGGCACTTGCACCGGCAGAAGCACCTGGCGATCAACGGCGGCATACACCACCTCAACCCCGATATCCGCCTCAACCATGGATTTGCTTGGCCCGCTGGCAGAATGCATCCACCAGTGTATTGGCCGCCTGATTGAACAAGGGCCCCAGGGTCGCACGAACGATCGGCCCTGCGTAATCGAATGAAAGGTCCAGGCTGATCTTGCAAGCCTTGTCGGTCAACGCCTTGAACACCCAGATGCCGTGCAACTGAGTGAATGGGCCCTCCTCAAGGTTCATTTCGATCGACTGGCCAGGAACCAGAGTATTACGCGTCACGAAATGCTGGCTGAGGCCACCCTTCGCCACGCCAACGCTCGCCCGCATGTGCTCAGGCGAGCTCTCCAGGACTTCGGCCGCCGAGCACCACGGCAGAAACTCCGGATAGCGAGCCACGTCGTTGACCAGGTCATACAGCGCTTGTGCCGGATACGGCAGCAAGGCCGAACGTGAAATGTGTGTTGTCATGTCAGCGTTACTTCCACAGCTGGGCGGCAAACACTACGAGGATGCCGATAGGCGCCACATAGCGCATCAAGAACAAGGACAGACCAAACAGCGCAGGATTGCGCATCGACAATTCGTCGCGCACCGCTTCACGCCCCATGATCCAGCCCGCAAACACCACGAAACACAAACCGCCAAGCGGCAACATGAGTCGCGAGGTAAAGAAATCGATCACACCAAAGAAGTCGAGACCACCGGCTGCACCCCATTGGTAGAGGTGGAACATCCCGCCATCATTCACGAAAAACTTGGCCTCCTTCCAGATATTGAAGGAGAACACTGTGCCCAGGCCAACAAACCAGCAGCTGAAAGCCAACCAGAAGGTGACCCATGCACGACTGACTTTAGTGCGCTCGACCAGGTAGGCCACCATCGGCTCAAGCAGGGAAATCGCCGAACTCCAGGCAGCGACCGCCACCAGCACGAAGAACACCACCCCCATCACTTGCCCGAACGCCACGTTACCGAAGGCAAACGGCAGGCTGACGAACATCAGCCCCGGCCCTTCGCTCGGATTCAGGCCCGCCGCGAAAACTATCGGAAACAATGCCAGGCCGGCCACCAGGGACACAAAGGTGTCGAGCAGCGCCACACCAACGACAGTCCCCGATATCGACGAGTCCTTTGGCATGTAGGCGCCGTAGATCATGATCGAGCCGACGCCCACGCTCAGGGAAAAGAACGCATGCCCCATCGCGGGCAACAAGCCGTCCAGGACCTTTTCCGGGTGGAAGTCGAACATGAAATGCACGCCCTCCATGAAATGACCGGTGGTCATGCTGTAACCCAGCAGCACGAGGACCATCACGAACAACAACGGCATCATGATGCGCAAACTGCGCTCAAGCCCGGCAACCACGCCCTTGGCGATCACCACCGCGGACAACAGCATGAAAATCGTGTGCCAGAGTGTCAGGCGCCAGGGATCGGCGATCACATTGCCGAAGTAAGCCCCCACCTGATCCGGCGTCGTGCCCTGGAAGTCGCCACGCCCCATGTCGATGATGTAATCCAGCGACCAGCCGCCAACCACACTGTAGAAAGACAGGATCAGCAACGCCGTGATCATTCCGGCGAATGCGCCCCAGGACCATTTGCCCGAGTGCCCCGCCTCAATCGCCAGCGCCTTCAAGGCATTCGCCGGGCTGTGCCGGGCACGTCGGCCGATCAGGGTTTCCGCCAGCATGACCGGCACGCCAATCAGCGCGATGCAAACCAGGAACATCAGCACGAAGGCGCCGCCACCATAGACGCCGACCATGTACGGGAATTTCCAGATACTACCCAGCCCCACGGCCGAACCGGTCGCGGCGAGTATGAAGACCCAGCGGCTAGCCCAACTGCCATGGACTGAAACCTTGTCTGTCGACATCGCTATCACGTCCGGCGTTCAAAAAAGAGGCCGCATTGTCCGGGATTCAATCAACCTGCTCAAGCACGTAGCAACACCGTAGCCGACTCGCGTGCAACTCCCTATAATGCCGCCCCTATGGCTAAACAGAAGAAACACCCAACAGGGACCATCGCGCAAAATAAAAAGGCGCGACACGATTACTTCATCGAACATCGGTTCGAGGCTGGTCTGGTCCTGGCCGGCTGGGAAGTAAAAAGTCTGCGGGCAAGCAAGTTGCAGCTGGTCGACAGCTACGTACTGCTCAAGGATGGCGAGGCCTGGCTGCTCGGCAGTCACATCACGCCCCTGACGACCGCCAGCACCCACGTCATCGCTGACCCGGTTCGCACCCGTAAATTGCTGCTCAATCGGCGCGAGCTGGAAAAGCTCTCCGCTGCCGTGCAGCAAAAGGGTTACGCCTGCGTGTGCCTGTCCTGGTACTGGAGCAAGCACATGGTCAAGTGCGAGATCGCCCTGGGCAAGGGCAAGAAGGAATACGACAAGCGTGATACCGAGCGCGAACGCGACGCCGGTCGCGAATTGCAGCGCGCGGTGCGCAACAAGGGCAAGGAAGAGTAATTCCCTTCGCGGGCAAGCCCGCTCCTACAGGGTTTCGGTGTACCTGTGGGAGCGGGCTTGCCCGCGAAAGCAATCTCACAAACGATATGGAACCGACTGGCTACATCCCCTTGCGCCGCTCCGCCCGGGCCATGCGCTGCACTTCCTGACGCACCTCTTCCAGCACTTCCTGCACATACAAAATGTGTCGACTGGAAACTTCCCGCGCCTGCTCCGCCCGCCCTTCAATAATCGCCTGATACAACTCCCGATGCTGCGTGATCAACATGTCGCGGGTTTCAGTGCGCTGCTTGTACATGCCACCGATGTTGGTCACCACGTTGCGCTTGAGCAGATCGAACAGCCCACGAATGGTGTGCAGCAACACGGCATTGTGGCTGGCCTCGGCGATCGCCAGGTGAAAGCTTGCGTCCGCCGCCCCCTCTTCGGCACGGCTCACCTCTTCGTGACGTGAATAGCAGTCCTGCAATTCGTTGAATGCCGCGGTCAGCCGCTCGCGATCCACATCAGTGGCACGCAGCGCCGCGTAGTAGGCACAGGACGCTTCCAGGGTATGGCGAAACTCCAGCAGATCGCGTTGCGCCTCGGGGTTGCTTTCCAGCAGATGCAACAAGGGATCACTGAAGGTGCTCCCCAGTGATTCCACCACATAGTTGCCGCCGCCCTGGCGACTGACCAGCAATCCCTTGGCGGTCAGTTTCTGAATGGCTTCGCGCAACGAAGGGCGTGAGACGCCAAATTGTTCGGCCAACGCACGCTCAGCCGGCAAGCGCTCACCCGCCTTCAACGTGCCCTCGAGGATCATGCCCTCAAGCTGCTCGACAATATCGTCAGACAAACGGCGCTGACGAATCTGATCAAACCCCATAACTCGATTTCTCCACGATCCGACGGCTCGCCGGGGGCTCTATTCTGGCCTATCGGCGCCGCGCCAGCACCTGCAACAACGCATTTGCGTCATACCAGGCAGACGGCCTGCGCACTTTGCATTCGACAAAAGTTTTAGGGCGGCAAATTGACACACCGCCTACAAGGCTTTTACCCTAGCCAACAGCGATTGTAAATTGGTCTTACCAATTATCCAGGATCGCTGATCAGTGCCTGACCAACAACAATTAGGGGCCACCCCATATGCAAACCTGGCAACAGCTCTATACCCCGCTCGGCAGCCTCGGCCTGTCCGCACTCGCAGCCGTCATCCCCATCGTATTTTTCTTCCTGGCTTTGGCCGTGTTCCGCCTCAAAGGGCATGTCGCCGGCAGCATCACCCTGGCCTTATCGATATTGGTGGCGATCTTCGCCTTCCAGATGCCGGTCGACATGGCGTTCGCCGCCGCCGGATATGGCTTCGCCTATGGCCTGTGGCCGATTGCCTGGATCATTGTGGCAGCGGTGTTCCTCTACAAACTGACGGTCAAGAGTGGCCAGTTCGAAGTCATCCGCAGTTCGGTGCTGTCGATCACCGATGACCAGCGCCTGCAGGTCCTGCTGATCGGTTTCTGCTTCGGCGCCTTCCTCGAAGGTGCGGCCGGCTTTGGTGCACCGGTGGCGATTACCGCGGCCCTGCTGGTAGGACTGGGTTTCAACCCGTTGTACGCCGCCGGCTTGTGCCTGATCGCCAACACCGCGCCGGTAGCCTTCGGTGCCCTGGGCATTCCGATCATTGTCGCCGGGCAAGTGACCGGCATCGACGCCTTCAAGATCGGCGCCATGACCGGTCGCCAACTGCCGCTGCTGTCGCTGTTCGTGCCATTCTGGCTGGTGTTCATGATGGATGGCCTGCGCGGCGTGCGGGAAACCTGGCCGGCAGCCCTGGTGGCCGGCTTGAGCTTTGCCGTGACCCAGTACTTCACCTCGAACTTCATCGGCCCGGAACTGCCAGACATCACCTCGGCCCTGGCCAGCCTGATTTCCCTGACCCTGTTCCTGAAAGTCTGGCAACCGAAACGCGCCGCCGGCCAACACATCGTGGGGGCTGTATCGGCCTCAGTAGTAAGCGCCAGCGTCGGTGGTTTCGGTCAGAAGCGCACCACCGTGGCATCGCCCTACAGCCTCGGGGAAATTTTCAAGGCCTGGTCGCCGTTCCTGATTCTCACCGTACTGGTCACCATCTGGACCCTGAAGCCGTTCAAGGCCATGTTTGCCGCCGGCGGTTCGATGTACAGCTTCGTATTCAACTTCGCCATCCCGCACCTGGATCAAATGGTGATCAAGGTCGCACCGATCGTGACCGCGCCAACCGCCCTTCCGGCAGTGTTCAAACTCGACCCGATTTCCGCCACTGGCACGGCGATTTTCTTCTCGGCCCTGATCTCCATGCTGGTGCTGAAGATCAATATCAAAACTGGTCTGACCACTTTTAAAGAAACCTTCTACGAACTGCGCTGGCCGATCCTGTCCATCGGCATGGTGCTGGCCTTCGCCTTCGTCACCAACTACTCGGGCATGTCCTCGACCATGGCGCTGGTATTGGCAGGCACCGGCGCGGCGTTCCCGTTCTTCTCGCCGTTCCTCGGCTGGCTGGGCGTGTTCCTCACCGGTTCCGATACCTCGTCCAACGCCCTGTTCAGTTCGCTGCAAGCGACCACCGCACACCAGATCGGTGTCAACGACACCTTGCTGGTGGCGGCGAACACCAGCGGTGGCGTAACCGGCAAGATGATCTCGCCACAGTCGATCGCAGTGGCCTGCGCCGCAACCGGTCTGGTAGGCAAAGAATCGGATCTGTTCCGCTTCACCCTCAAGCACAGCCTATTCTTTGCAACGATTGTCGGCTTGATCACCCTGGCCCAGGCCTACTGGTTCACCGGCATGCTGGTGCACTAAGACTACAAGCGACATGGAAATAACCGACGCCGGTCCGTGATTCCGGCGTCAGCAATTCACAACCCGGTCTGTAAGGCTGCTGAAAGCAACTCTCTCTATATTCAGCAGCCTCAGCGGACGGATAACCGGGACCACCCGGAGACACGCCTGATGAGCGAGCTTTTTTACAACGCTGTGCCGAATGCGACCCGTGTCGCCCCGCCACTGCCCGAGCCTCGGCAATACCCCAGCGAGAAACCGTCACGGGTTTACCTGTTCGGGACCTGCGTGGTCGATCTGTTCTACCCCGAAGCCGGGATGGATGCGATCCACCTGCTGGAGCGCGAAGGCATTCGTGTCGAGTACCCGCAAGGGCAAAGCTGCTGCGGCCAACCGGCCTACACCTCGGGTTACACCGAGCAGGCACGGACCGTAGCGCGCTCGCAACTGGCGCTGTTCGCTGGCGACTACCCGGTGGTGGTGCCGTCGGGTTCCTGCGCGGGCATGCTGCGCGAGCATTACGCGGACTTGTTCAAGGACGAGCCGCAGACGTTGAAACAGGTTCAGGCGCTGGCCGCCAGAACCTACGAACTGGCCGAGTTCCTGTTGTTTGTCTGCAAGGTGCAGCTCAAGGACAACGGCGAACCGGTAAAAGTGGCGCTGCACACCTCGTGCTCGGCACGCCGTGAAATGAACACCCACCTGCACGGCCGCGAATTGTTGTCGCAGTTGAGCAATGTGGAGCGGGTCAATCACGATCACGAAAGTGAGTGCTGTGGCTTTGGCGGGACATTCAGCGTCCGTATGCCAGACATTTCCGGCGCAATGGTGGCTGACAAGACCCGGGCGTTGAAGGAGTCCGGCGCGCACAAGGTGTTGAGTGCCGACTGCGGTTGTTTGATGAACATCAACGGCTCGCTGGAAAAACAGCAGGAAGCGTTGCGCGGCCAGCACCTGGCCAGTTTCCTCTGGCAGCGTACCGGAGGTGCCCGATGAGCACTTCCACGATTATTCCTACGGTTGCCGTAGAAGAAGATTTCCGCACCCGCGCCCACAAAGCGCTGGGTGACGCGCAATTGCGAAACAACTTTCGCAAGGCGATGGATTCACTGATGAGCAAACGGGCAGCGGCTTTCAGCGATGCCCATGAAAGAGAACATTTACGCGCGCTGGGCAATGCAGTCCGTGCCCGCGCATTATCCAAGTTGCCCGAGCTGCTCGAGCAACTGGAACAGAACCTGACCCGCAACGGTGTGACAGTGCACTGGGCGGAAACGGTGGACGAAGCCAATGGCATCGTCCTCTCGATCATCCGCGCTCACGAGGGGCGGCAAGTGATCAAGGGCAAATCGATGGTCAGCGAAGAGATGGAGATGAACCATTTCCTCGAGGCTCAAGGCATTGAATGCCTGGAGTCCGACATGGGGGAATACATCGTCCAGCTCGACCACGAGAAGCCTTCACACATAATCATGCCGGCGATCCACAAGAATGCCGGTCAGGTCGCGTCCTTGTTCCACGACAAACTTGGGGTGGAGTACACCAAGGACGTTGACCAACTCATTCAGATCGGTCGCAAGGTCTTGCGGCAGAAATTCTTCGAAGCGGACATCGGCGTCTCCGGTGTCAATTTCGCCGTGGCCGAAACCGGCACCCTGCTGCTGGTGGAAAACGAAGGCAACGGCCGCATGACCACCACCGTGCCACCGGTGCACATCGCCGTCACCGGTATCGAAAAAGTCGTGGAAAACCTGCGCGATGTGGTGCCGCTGCTGTCGCTGCTGACCCGTTCGGCCCTGGGCATCCCGATCACCACGTACGTCAACATGATCTCCGGCCCACGCAAGGCGCATGAACTCGACGGCCCGCAGGAAGTGCACCTCGTGCTGCTCGACAATGGTCGCAGCCAGGCCTTTGCCGACAGCGAACTGCGCCAAACCCTGAACTGCATCCGCTGTGGCGCCTGCATGAATCATTGCCCGGTGTATACCCGAATCGGCGGCCATGCCTATGGAGAGGTTTACCCCGGCCCCATCGGAAAAATCATCACCCCGCACATGGTCGGCCTGGCGAAAGTCCCGGATCACCCGAGCGCGTCTTCGCTGTGCGGTGCCTGCGGGGAAGTCTGCCCGGTAAAAATCCCCATCCCTTCGCTGCTGCGGCGTCTGCGGGAAGAAAACGTCAAGGCCCCGGACAGCCCCAATCAAGTGATGCGAGGTCAGGGCAGCAAGTATTCGCGTAAGGAACGGTTCATCTGGAACGCCTGGGCGAAGCTCAACAGCTCGCCGACGCTGTATCGCCTGTTCGGCTTCTTCGCCACCCGTTTGCGCGCCCTCACGCCGAGCAATGTCGGCCCCTGGACGCAAAACCACAGCGCACCAAAACCCGCTGCCCGCTCGCTGCATGACATGGCCCGCGAACATTTGGCCAAACAGGGAGACCGCTGATGAGCGCCAAGCAAAATATCCTCGCCAAGCTGCGCAAAAGTCTGACAGGCACCACGCCGGTGGCCGACAACTTTGATGTCGACCTGGTAACCCAGCCTTACACCTACGCGCCTGAGCAACGCATTGCGCAACTGCGCAAACTGATGGAAGCGGTGCACACGGAAATCCATCTGACGTCCGGCGAAGAGTGGCCGACGCTACTCGCGCAATTGCTGCGGGACCGCCAGTTGCCGAGCCTGCTGATCGCACCCACCACGCCCCACGGTCAACGGATCACACAGCACTGGGCGAAACATCCCGGCCTGCCAATGCTCAAGGCCTACGACCGCCCGGTTGAGGAGTGGAAGGCCGAACTGTTCAACGACACCCCGGCAAGTCTGACCGGCACCCTCGGCGCCATCGCGGCAACCGGCAGCCTGATTATCTGGCCGACCCGGGAAGAACCGCGTTTGATGAGCCTCGCGCCACCGGTGCATTTCGCCCTGCTCAAGGCCAGCGAAATCCGCGACAACTTCTATCAGGTGCAGCAGGAGTTCGAATGGGCACAGGGCATGCCGACCAATGCATTGCTGGTGTCCGGCCCATCGAAAACCGCCGATATCGAGCAAGTGCTGGCGTACGGCGCCCACGGCCCGAAAGACCTGGTGGTGTTGATCCTGGAGGACCAATGAGTCTACCGGCCGCGTTCCTGCGTGATGTACAGCAGCTGATTCCTCAAGAGCGACGTTTCGACGACCCGCTGTCGACCCTGGCCTTCGGCACCGATGCCAGTTTCTATCGCTTGATTCCGCAACTGGTGATCCGCGTCGAGTCCGAAGACGAAGTGGTGGCACTGCTGCAACTGGCACAACGCGACCGGGTGCCGGTGACCTTCCGCGCCGCCGGTACCAGCTTGTCCGGTCAGGCGATCAGCGATTCGGTGCTGATCGTGCTGGGGGATAACTGGAACAGTCGCGAGATCCGCGGCCAGGGCGCGCAAATCCGCCTGCAACCCGGTGTGATCGGCGCCCAGGCCAACGCCTGGCTGGCGCCGTTCGGACGCAAGATCGGCCCCGACCCGGCCTCGATCAATGCCTGCAAGATCGGCGGCATCGTCGCCAACAATGCCAGCGGCATGTGCTGCGGCACGGCGCAAAATACCTATCACACCCTGGCCGGTATTCGCCTGGTGCTGGCCGATGGCAGTCGTCTCGACACTGAAGATGCCGCCAGCGTCGCGACGTTTCGCCAAAGCCACGCCGCCCTGCTGGAGCGCCTGGCGACACTGGGGCGCGAGACCCGCGCCAACGCCGAGCTGGCTGCGAGAATCCGCCACAAATACCGTCTGAAAAACACCACCGGCCTGTCACTCAATGCCCTGGTGGATTTCGACGAGCCTGTGGATATCTTGAGCCACTTGCTGGTGGGCTCCGAGGGCACGCTCGGGTTCATCAGTGCGGTGACCTACGACACAGTGATCGACCATCCGAACAAAGCCTCGGCCCTGATTGTGTTCCCCGATGTCGAGACCTGCTGCAACGCAGTCACCGTATTGAAAAGCCAACCGGTATCGGCCGTGGAACTGCTGGACCGCCGCAGCCTGCGTTCAGTGCAGGACAAACCCGGCATGCCGCCTTTCGTACAGCATCTGTCGAACAATGCCTGCGCCCTGCTGATCGAGTCCCGCGCCGCGTCGACCACCTTGCTGCACGAGCAACTGGCGCAGATCATGGCGTCGCTGCAGGCGTTCCCGGTGGAAAAGCAGGTCGATTTCACTGAAGACCCACAGGAAAACGCCCGCCTCTGGGCCATCCGCAAAGACACCTTCCCTGCCGTCGGCGCCGTGCGCAAGACCGGCACCACGGTGATCATCGAAGACGTCACCTTCCCGGTCGAGCAATTGGCCATCGGCGTCAACCGCCTGATCGAGCTGTTCGACAAACATCACTACGACGAAGCGATCCTTTTCGGACACGCACTGGAAGGCAATCTGCACTTCGTCTTTACCCAAGGCTTCAACAACGCGCAAGAAGTCGCACGCTATCAGGCGTTCATGGACGACGTGGCGCAACTGGTGGCAGTGGAGTTCGGTGGCTCACTGAAAGCCGAACACGGCACCGGACGCAACATGGCGCCATTCGTCGAGCTGGAATGGGGCAGCGATGCCTACCAGTTGATGTGGCAACTCAAGCGTCTGCTCGACCCCAACGGCATTCTCAACCCGGACGTGGTGCTCAGCGAAGACCCGCAGATCCACCTCAAGCACCTCAAGCCATTGCCGGCCGCCGACGAGATTGTGGACAAGTGCATCGAATGCGGCTTCTGCGAACCGGTCTGTCCGTCGAAAGGCCTGACCTTGAGCCCGCGCCAACGCATTGTGATCTGGCGCGACATTCAGGCGAAAAAACGCGCCGGCATCGATACTGCCGAACTCGAAGCCGCGTACGAATACCAGGGCATCGACACCTGTGCCGCCACCGGCCTGTGCGCGCAACGCTGCCCGGTCGGCATCAATACCGGCGAACTGGTGAAAAAGCTGCGCAGCCGAAAGGCAACGCATACGAAAACCGCCAACTGGCTTGAAGGACATTTCGCCACGGCACTGCAAGGGGCGCGTTTCACCCTGCACGTCGCCAATGGTGCGCGCCTGTTGCTGGGAGCGCCGCGACTGGCAAAGCTTTCCGCAACCGTGAGCAAACTGTCCAAAGGGCAAATCCCGCAGT
Source organism: Pseudomonas sp. WT-JTC (assembly GCF_056711565.1). Lineage (NCBI taxonomy): Bacteria > Pseudomonadati > Pseudomonadota > Gammaproteobacteria > Pseudomonadales > Pseudomonadaceae > Pseudomonas > Pseudomonas sp. WT-JTC. Next base: position 783,444 of record NZ_CM160042.1, on the reverse strand, counting down.
GGACCAACGCCATGCCCCAGCCTGAACGGCCGATTCGCTTCAGCCCGGCGATCAGCGATGAGCGCCCGCGGGTGGTGTACCTGGCCGCGTGCGTATCTCGGGCCATGGGGCCGGCAGCTGGCGACAAGGAACAAATGTCGCTGCACGACAAGACCCGCGGCCTGCTGGAAAAGGCCGGTTATCAGGTGGTTTTCCCAGACAACCTGGACAGCCTGTGCTGCGGTCAGCCGTTCGCGTCCAAAGGTTACGCCGAGCAAGCAGAACACAAACGCCAGGAACTGATTGGCGCCTTGCTGCACGCCAGCCGCGGCGGGCTCGACCCGATCTACTGCGACACCAGCCCATGCACCTTGCGCCTGGTTCAGGACCTGGGCGAAGCCCGCCTGGACCTGTACGACCCGGTGCGCTTCATCCGCACGCACCTGATGGATCGCCTGGAGTTCACGCCACAGGAGGCACCCATCGCCGTACATGTGACCTGCAGCACCCAACACCTGGGGGAAAGCCAGGCGCTGATCGACCTGGCGCGCAAGTGCAGCAAAAACGTGGTCATTCCCGAAGGTATTCACTGCTGCGGCTTCGCTGGCGACAAGGGCTTCACCACGCCGCAGTTGAACGCCCATTCGCTGCGCACGCTCAAGGACGCGGTGCAGCAGTGCAGCGAGGGGATTTCCACCAGCCGTACCTGCGAGATCGGCCTGACACAACACGGCGGAATCGATTACCACGGGCTGGTCTATCTCGTGGATCGGGTCACCCGGGCGAGGGCCAACTGAAGAAAAATAGAACCCTGATGCGCTGCTGTAGTCCACCGATCAAGTCCTGCACATGTGGGACCTCCCCCAAACTCGGCAGCCCGTTCTGATGGCCAGCGATGCCTGGACCTCAGTTCAAGGAGATACACATGAAACGTTCTGTACTACTGTCAGGTCTGTTCGTTACTGCCTCACTGATAGCGTCTACCTCGTTTGCCGCCGGTGGCACAGAAGATCTCTGCGAAACCAATCTGCAAACCATCAACAATGCCAAGGCCCAGGTCCAGGCGCAGGAAATCCAGGCCCGGGTAGAAGCCAGCGTTCAGCAAGCCAAGGCTTATCAGGCACAAAAAACCAAGGAAGGGACGGAGAAATGCATCGCTGAAACCACCCAGACGATTCAGGAAATCCAGAAAGCCAGTAAAGACGGTAAAAGCTCGTAAGGCTTCAAGGCCAACCTTCGGGTTGGCCTTCCGGGTCGCATTGACGTACACTGTGCATGCCTGTTGCTCACTTGATTCAAAGAGCACCAGGCTCGGGGCCGTTTAGGATTCGACGCCGGTTGCGAAACTTTAGGTGCATGCCGAGTTGGTAACAGAACTCGTAAATCCACTGTTGCAACTTCCTATAGTTGCCAATGACGAAACCTACGGGGAATACGCTCTCGCTGCGTAAGCAGCCTTAGCCCTTCCCTCCTGGTACCTTCGGGTCCAGCAATCATCAGGGGATGTCTGTAAACCCAAAGTGATTGTCATATAGAACAGAATCGCCGTGCAGTACGTTGTGGACGAAGCGGCTAAAACTTACACAACTCGCCCAAAGCACCCTGCCCGTCGGGTCGCTGAGGGTTAACTTAATAGACACGGCTACGCATGTAGTACCGACAGCGGAGTACTGGCGGACGGGGGTTCAAATCCCCCCGGCTCCACCAAATGATCAATCAAAGACGTCCAAGGACGTCTTTTTTTGTGCCTGCGATCCAGTAAATACGCGGCCTCCAGCGCTTTTGCGGTCTTTTGAGATTTTTTGAGTTCCAGCCATTCAGGTATTCCAGGCGGTATTCCAGCCCATCCGGTGCTAATCTTTGGAATACCCAATCAGTGCCTGAGGACAATCTCATGCCTGCTCAAAACCTCCGCCTCTCCGATCGACAGCTCAAAGGAGTCAAACCCGCGTCCAAGGATTACGTCCTTACTGACGGTGACGGTTTGCAGCTTCGAGTACGCAGCAACGGCTCGTTGCTGTGGAATTTCAATTACCGCGAACCGGTGACCAAAAAGCGCATCAACATCGGCTTCGGGACCTACCCCGAACTGTCACTAGCGAACGCTCGAAAGATGGCAGTCGAAGCACGCGAGCTGCTCGCCCAAGGCATCGATCCGAAGGTGCGGCGCAATACTCTGAATGAGGCCAAGCGCGCAGAAACCGAACACACCTTCGAGAACGTGGCCACAGCCTGGTTCGAGCTCAAGAAAGACTCGGTCACCCCAGCCTACGCCGAGGACATTTGGCGATCGCTCACGCTGCACGTGCTTCCCGACTTGAAGACGACCCCTCTCGCGAAAATCACCGCGCCGATGGTGATCGAGTTGCTTCGTCCGATCGAAGCGAAAGGCAGCCTGGAGACGGTCAAGCGCCTTAGTCAGCGGCTTAACGAGATCATGACCTACGGAGTGAACTCCGGCCTGATCTTCGCCAACCCTATCAGCGGTATCAGGGCAGTATTCAAAAAGCCCAAGAAAGAGAACATGGCTGCGCTTCCACCCGAGGAGCTCCCCGAGCTGATGCTGGAGATCGCGAACGCCAGCATCAAACGCACGACCCGCTGCCTGGGCACGTTGAAGCACCAGGCCGCGTCGTCTTGATTAGCCAGCTGTTCCAAGGTGAAGAGACGGGAATCAATACGCATGGCGATCTTCCTGGCAAGCCTTCAAGTACGTTTCGAGCCATTGCGATTTACCCGCAAGGATCAAGCATTCGGAATCCAACTGCCCTTGATAGAATTCCAGGACTGCCCTCTTGTATCGTCCCTGCACACCCTGCCCTGTTGCTACCGTTTCGTTGGCATACGAAGACGCCACCACTTGTTGTCGGTGCTGAAGAAAGTCCAGCACCTGCTTCGGGTGGTAACTCTGGGCAATAACATCCAACAGGTTCAGCTCGGCCAGCCTAAAGAAATTGGCCGCAGTTTCCTGCTTGACCTGTTTTTTCTCCAAGCGAATCGCACCCAGCAAAAACTCCAAGCGCAGGGCAAAGGCGGTCAGTTGTTCAACTTCGAACTGATCGACATACATCAGGCTGCACAGCATGAAGATCTCGCGCAGGTACTCCTGGTTATTGCGCAGCAGCTGTTTGTAGATCGTGCGGAATGTGCTCACCTGCAGGCATGGCGCAGGATCATTCATCAGCCGTTGCAGCAACGCTGCGTACTTGTCTGCGTATAGAAAGAACCCAACACCTTCATGGATGGGCTGACGCAACGCCATGGGCAGGCTTGCAGGATTTTGACCGACTCGCAGCTGGCTGCCCTGCAGTACGTAATCGCCATCTCCCGCCAGAGTCATGCAGGACGCTAGCCGATTGTGCCGAGTCGCGTAGAGCGGCACGCTGTCAATGCGGCTACGGCTGTCGGCGACGTGGGGCCAAGTGTCACGCTGGAATTCTGCTAGGAGCAGTTCGTGCCTCCCCGCAGGCGTGTGCGATCCGCGCCAACGCCGCGCACGCCAGAGAAAACGATTGAATAAGTTAGGGGCGAAGTCCTGACCAGGGCTTAGCACCGCCGGGTGGCGTTGCAGGCTCTCCCAACGCTCCGCACAGTGCCGCTGCAGTGCTGCCTTGAGTTCAGTCTTCCCTTGCGCGTAGTCGATCGCACGCAGGTGATAGGCCTTGAGCAGGTCAGTGGCCTCCAAGCGCACCCCGCGGTTGTTCTGGGTGTCGAAAAAGGTGAAAGCGAGATCGGTGCTGTCCACTTCAATCACTGTCAGCCGTAGCCTTTCGATGATCTGCGGCGCAATCGCCTCCATTTGCTTCAATGCCTGCAACCCTTCAGCAATATGTCGCGCGGATTGGCCCGAATAGCTGAGTGCCTGCCCCACTGGCAACTTGCCGGTAGAGCGGTGGTACAACAGCGACAGCGCGGTGATACGCTGCTGACCATCGATAATGAACCGCTTCGACTGGCTTGCGTCGCGATGCAGTAATACGCCCCCCATGTAGTAAGGCAGGGTGATATCCGTCTGCTCTGCATACGCTGCGAGGTCACTGACCAATTGCGTCAGCTTATCCGGGCCCCAGACGAAACCACGCTGATAGCTGTCCAATGCCAATGGCCAATCGCTTGTATTCAGCAATTCGGCGAAAGGCAGAGTACTGACCCGAACAAGCGAATTCGGCTTGCTGGGTACAAGTTCCCAGCTCAATTTTCGTCCCAGCGTCTACGCAGCGTCCTGATCAGTGCGTTCCCACGCAACGCGCGACCGTCTGGCCCACAGAGCGCGACAGAACCTTCCGGCAACCCAAAGACTTCTTCGATCCTTGCCCGGATGGTGCTCACTTTTGCATCCGAGCGCGCGGCCCGATAGCGAGCCGCCTTCCGGTTGCCGATAACGACCGTCGAGTCTTCTTCCTGGTCATCCGAAGCCTCCAGGCCCTCAGCATCCCAGGCCTCTTCCGTTTCATCCTCATCGATAGGCTCGGCATCGTCGTCGACCTCTTCAGCCTCGTCAGCTTCAGCGGTCAGGTCAGCCAGTGTCTGGGCGTGGGAGTACCAAGTGCTGGCATCCTCTTGTTCCCACACCAAGCCATCCTGAACATGGAAAGTGCGCAAGGCTGCGGAAGACGGAATGTAATCGCTGAATCGCGACTTCACGGCTTGCAACCGTTCAAAGCCGGCCCCCAAGGCACGCAGCACCTTTTCTGGACCTGCAACCAGCAAAAACTCAGACCAGCACGGCTCGCGGAAATTGACGCTGACAGTACCGTACATATAGAGAGTCGCCCGAAGTGATGCGTCCTGCTCGGCCAATTGGGTGAGTACCTGCATCACCGTGCGGTAGATGCTGAAACCTGCGTCCTCGATGGACTGCGAATCGACCTCGACGGTGGGTAACGGCGATTTACTGTTGACGAACGCGAGCTCCGTCACCGATTTCTTGATCATTGCCTTCATTCCTTGAGCGGGACCTTGGATGGGCGTCACGAGCTGAGTTGCCAAGATTGCAAACGTTGGGATGAGCGCACAGAGCAGCGAGGGCCATCCCCTGCGGAAGCCGTATGGTTGCGGGAGCATAATGCCACCATTACATGATAAGACTCTACAATCCCTCGTCGAACCTGGCTTCATGCTTGGGGGGCGCCACCTGGAACAGCAGCGTCAAGCGAGATCAACTGCGTGACTGCGCCAACCTACTCGGCAAGCTGGCTCCGGTCATTATTCTGCTGATGCTGGATAACCCGGAAACATTGTGGGGTAATGCGCGTTATCCCGTAGTCGTTTAGCTCAGTGACCACGCTTGGGCCAGGAGTCGCCCGATAGCGGGCGACCGAACTGGTCACCGGCAAGCCAGGAACTTGTCGCGGTATTCCAATCGGTATTCCAGCTTAAAATACAAACCGGAAATCACCCCAATTAATCAATATGTTACTGGCCTGTTTCAAATTACACCGGCCCACCAATTGAGACACCAACGAAGCCCGCCCTGTGCGGGCTTTGTTGTTTCTGGCTGTATCGCAAACCCTGCAACCGTATGAAGCAGGCCTCACGCTAACGATCAGTACTTGATGTCCCGGGCTGTGCGACGGGTATCCTGCTTGGTACTGCGCTTGTCCTGGCGACATTCTACGTTGCTCTTGTCATTGCCCCTTCTACAGTCATCCTTGGTTTGCCGGGCAGCGGAGCGCCCTTCCTGCCTGGTATCGCGGGCCTCACGCCGTTGTTGACCCTGCTCGGTCGCGGACGCAGGTAGCGTCACCCACTGCACGCCAGCGGCGATGAGCAGCATTGCCAAGGCTTTCAAGTAGCGCTTGCGAATCATGATTTGTCTCCAATTCCATACCGCTCAATCGCTTCGTTCACTCACCGAAGAGCCCAGCGAAAACGTGCATTACATCGTACGCTCACAACTCACCAAACCACGTTGTGGTACGTAAAATCCGACGATAGGGTCGCATCAGCAGTCGCGCAATGGTTGTTATGTGCATGATTGCAATATGGACATCGCTAACGACCAGGCTTTGCATCTGGCTGCCCGCGAAGAGACCAGCGAGACCCTCCAGAATATGTTGCATCCACAGTCGCCTATCTCACGGCCATTTCCCCCGAGAAGCTCATGCGCCAAGCCCTCCTAATCATCGACGTTCAACCCGGCTTCGCCCCGCCGCAGTGGCTGGTCGACGGTATCCAGGCACTCATCGGAACCTTGCCCAGTGCCGCCACGGTCGAGCGTCATGATGAGTCCATCACCCCCTTTGAAAAACAGCTCGGCTGGCACCCCGCGCCGGACGATGACAGCCTGATCCCCGCCGACCGCATTTTCATCAAGCACGGCTACGCGCCCACAGCGCAAACCATCGACTACCTGAAAAGCCTGAACGTCGAGCGCGTGCTGGTCTGCGGCCTGCAGACCGAAACCTGCTGCCTGGCGGCGGGGTTTGCGTTGTTTGATGCGGGTTTACAGCCGACGTTGATTACGGATTTGACGGTAGGGTCATCGCTGGACCGGAGCGGCGGGTTAGGGGTCAGGCTTTGGGAACATCATTTCAAGCACACGGTGAGATCGAGTGACCTGTGATCGGTGCAACAACTTCACCGCGTCCTAGGACATTTCCCGCAAAACGCATCGCCTTTCATGAACTGGCGGGCGCTTCTTCTCGACGATAACCTTTACCGATCGCTGCAAATCAGCGATCAGTTTTGACAGACTGAAAACCGGGGCAGCTCCTATGAATTGACCAGGATCTCCATAATGAAAAAACACAGCCCCATCCCACAAGACTCTACATCTGATCCAACTACCAAAACACCCGACTTATCCAACCTCTCCAACACCACCGAACCCGCCATCAGCGCCCGCCTCCGCAACCCCAATCACCTCGACCCCATCAGCCACGTCTTCACCCTCCGCCCCAACATCGACACGCCGTCCCTGCTCACCCACGCCAGCGAAACCCTCGCCTCGCTCAACGTCATGAGCACCGACCTTGCCTGTGATCTTGAAAGTTCGCGTCGCAACATCGCCCTGGCAATCCAGCAGTTGGCCGTGCTGGCGCAATTGCTGGTGAATCGGGCGCTGGACAACGTCGCGCCACTTGATGAAGTGGAGGTTTGAGATGAATCGATACATGCCGATGAGCGGCATCGACTGCACCATCGCGTCGCTGCTGATCGACACCGAAGCGCCGCTGGATGTGCTGCATGAAACAGCCGCCTATCGCATTCGAACCGCGACGCAATTGCTGGAGAGTCTCGCGACTGACGAGGGTGTTTACAGCGAACTGGCGCGGGTGCTGGTCACGTCCCTGCGCGATGGATGCGATTTGCTGGATGTGGTTGGGCGGCGATTGCAGATGCAGGTTTGATCCTTGAAAAATGGACGGTCTCATAGAGGTCGTCCAACTCCAGAGCCGCGATTTCAAGCACGCAGCCGCTTAACCCCAACCCCCACCAATATCCCCAACACAATCGACACCAACGGCACCGTCCCCACCCAGGTCAGCGTCGGAAACACCAATAGAATCTGCGAGTCATTGCCACCCAGCATCATCGATGCGCCGGTCCCCATCAACACGCCCGCGAGCAGGTGCCTGCCCGCGGTCATCCCTGCGAACCGCTGATAGTTGAACGTGCGGCGATGCAACGTGTAACAGAGCATGCCAAGCATCAGCATGGCGAACACCGCCACACGCTGGGTAGTCAATGAGGTGTCGCCCGGGCCCCGGAACATTTGCGAGAGATCGTAGAAGAACACACTGGGCGTCCACAGCGGTTCGAAGGTGTAGAGGGCACTGGTCAGTGCGCCCAGCAGCAGGCTCGACAGCACCAGGTGTTTGTCGCCGTGAATCCGGATCAGGAACAGCAGAATCAGCAGCACGATGCCGATGGCCAGCCAGTAATGACGGCCAGTGATCATCGGCATTTGCAGCGCCCGCTGTTCGGTCAGCATGTTCAGGTGATGCCACAGCACGATCCCCAGTACCCAGCCGAGAATGGTGAAGGCCTTGTTTAGATTGCCGCTGGCGAGTTTGGTGAGAGTACCGACGCTGCATCCGTCGTTGAGCACCGAGGCAAGGCCGAACAGCACTCCGCCACCGACCAGTGCCAGATAGCCAACCTCAGGGATGAACAGCGGCTGACTGACGCCAGACAAGGCATAGACCGGCGCGAGCAACAGACCGAACAATCCGCAACTGATCAGCGACACGAACAGGGTTGGTCGGCGTTTGAGCAGCAGCCCCATGGCATTGACAAGGCACATGCCCATGCGCTGAGACACCCAGCCGATAAGGAACGCCAGCAGCAGTGAAACTGGCAATGAAAACACGGGCCTCCTTGTTTCCAGGTGGTGGCATCGAGTCGATGCCTGACAGACAGATTAGTCGCTGGGCAAACACTTCGGATGAACCCGCAAAGCCCTTCTACACTCAATTCGCAAACGCCCTACAACACCTGTCGAATAGGCCCCCATGACCACCCTCACCGACCGTTTGAAGCAAGGCAGGGATGCACGCAAGAAGTGTTCGCGCCGTTCGCAAGCATCCCTGGGCAATGTCGCCCGCGACCCGATACCGCTGATCAAGGCGTCGAGTGAAGGGCGCGTCAGATCGCTGGTGGAGTTGCGCTACGGGCGCATGCTGGTGTCACCGTTCACCTTCTATCGCGGCAATGCGTTGCTGCAGGCCCACGATCTGGCGGGCACTTCGAACATGGGGCTGGTTTCGCCGATCTGCGGCGATAGCCACCTGATGAATTTCGGCGGGTTCGCAACGCCTGAACGCAACCTGCTGTTCAGCGTAAACGACTTCGACGAAGCCCATCCCGGACCGTGGGAGTGGGACTTGAAACGTCTGGTGGCGAGTTTCCTGGTGGCGGCTCGCGATCTGCGGCATGGCGAGTCGGTTGAAGACACGGTTTGCCATGAGGTCGTGGGCGCCTATCAGAAAACCATGCTCGAATGCGCCGAACAGAGTGCGCTGGAAACCTGGTACGAATCCATCAGCTATGACGACCTGCTGGCGCAGGCCAACAAGAGCACCCTGGAACATGTGCAGCGCGCCATCGAAAAAGCCGAACGTCGTACCCATGCCGAATTGCTGCCAAAAATCAGCGAACGCGACGCCCATGGTCATCTGATCATTCGCGATGACCTGCCGGAAATTTTCCACCTGCACAAGAACACCACGCTGCTGGATGCCGATGATGACTGGTTGCGCCTATCGGACTGGCGTCCGCTCTACGACACCTTCATGCGCGACTATCGCGGCACCCTGCAAGCGGACCGCCGTGATCTGGTGTCGCGTTTTCACGCTCAGGACATGGCGTTCAAAGTGGTAGGCGTCGGCAGTGTCGGCACCCGGTGCCTGGTGGCACTGCTGACCGACGATCAGGAGTTTCCGTTGTTCCTGCAATTCAAGGAGGCGCGGCGCTCGGTGCTTGCCGGCTACGTGAAGGCCAAGTCGCGGGTGCGGCATGAAGGGCAGCGGGTGGTCGACGGTCAGCGGCTGATGCAATCGGCCAGCGATCTGTTCCTCGGCTGGACCACCGGCCCCAGCGGGCGGCATTTTTATGTGCGGCAATTGCGCGACATGAAAATCTCCGCCGAACTCGAGACCTTCGATGGCGAAGCTTTCGCGGCCTATGGCCGACTCTGCGGCCGGGCCCTGGCTCGCGCCCATGCCAAGTCTTCCGGGCACGCGGCGGTGATCAGCGGCTACATCGGCAAGAGCGACGCACTGGCCGACGCGCTCTACAAATATGCCCGGGGATATACCGAGCAGAACGAGCGCGATTTCGAGCAGTTCCAGCAAGCCTGCCGCAAGGGTCGTTTGCGTGCACGGTCGGAAGCCGACTTTGCCGCGGATCATTTGCCGTAGCTGTGTCGCAGGCTCTGGTATGGGGCTTTGACCGAAATGAATTTTTCTTCACCCCACGCTTGCGTTCCTGCCTGTACATTGCCCTCGCTCATTCAAGAAACTACGGTTTGCCCGCCCTCCCGCGGGCTTTTTTTTGCCTGGGATTTTGTCTGACGGCCACCAGTGGTTTTATCCAGCCGACACCGCCCATCACTGTGCCGCTTGCGCGCCATTCCCTTGCGATTGCTCGGGCAGCAAACAGCCTTTGGCCATCCACTGGCAGTCTCTGGTCCAGCGATAACCGGATTCCAGATCGCCTCGGTCGTTGTAATACCCCAGCCTGAGTTGAGTGGCACTCAGGTCGAGTTTGGCAAAACCAGCCCGCGAGTCAGTAAAGGTGCTATTCGGCGTTGGCGTTGGCAGGACATCCAGCTTCTGGCCACCCGCCCCGGAAATCACCCACGCGGGTTCACCAGCACGCAACAGCAATTGCTGGTTGTGATCATGACCCGACAAAAGCAGATCGACGTGGTTGCGTTGCAACACTGGCAACAGCCGTGTGACCAGGTCCGACTCCTCGCCATGCTCACCTTGATTGCGCACCGGGTGATGGGACGCGGCTATTCGCCATACCGGAGCCGGTCCGGGCGCCTGGAACGCCTGATCGATCAAGTCGATTTGCTGCTGCAGAGTTTCACGTGGCGCCGAAGTGTCGAGGAACACCATCCGCACCAATGGCTGCCCGTCGACGTCACCGAAATCCTTGATGTAGAAATTCGCCGGCATCTGCCAGCGACCCGACCCCCGGTGCTGTTGGCCGTACTCGATCTCGTATTTTTGCGACACCGGGTAATCGTGGTTACCCAGCACTGCGTAAAACGGCACATGGCTGAGCCAGTGCCCCCAATAGACACGCTCGAATCGGGTTCCCCAACGATAATCGTGAGTACCGGTCAAGGGCTTGCCGTAGAAGTTGTCGCCGAGGAAAACCACCATGTCCAGGCGCCCCTCCCGGGCCGCGACGCGCTCCATGGCTTGCCCCACTCGCCATTGTTGCAAGTCACCGCTGCCTTGATCGCCCACGGCGATCAACGACACTGCCGCGGGGTCCAGGCCGCTCAGCGGAACATAGGGTGACGGCGGCACGAACAGCCAGTAACCACCTGCGATCAGCAGGAGAGCGAAGACAATGCCTGAGCCAGACAGGACCTTTCGGAGCACCGGACGTTTGGCAAAAATCGAGGGGGAATTTGTGCGATTCAATCAGGGACTCACCGGGCATCGAATGCCAGACTGGCTGGCGAAATGAAGGTCGACCTTCACCCCTAATAGATCACAGCAGTTGTTCATGCTTTGTTAAGAAAGCGTTCCGTATACTTTTTCCAGCCCTTTTTTTCGGCCTTCCTTTTCCGGTAGCCAGAAGTCATGTCGCGCCCTGTCCCACTGCTGTTTGCACTGTGTTGCCTGCTGTTTTTCTTCGCCCTTGGCAACCACCAATTACAAGGCTCCACCGAAGCGCGGGTCGCCGGAATCGCCATGGAAATGCACCTGGATAATGACTGGGTGACGCCGCGACTTTTCAGCGAACCCTTTCTGGAAAAACCACCCCTGAGCCTGTGGCTCGGCGCCGGGGCAATTCGTGTATTTGGCGGTACACCGTGGGCCGTTCGCCTGACGTCTGCATTCGCCGGGCTGTTCAGTGTGATGCTGCTGTACGCCATGCTGCGCCGGCTCGGCCGGCCCGTCAGTGTCGCGTGGGCGGCGGCGATTCTGCTGGCGACCATGGCCAGTTACTGGAGCAACGTGCGCGGTGTCGGTGAAGATGCGTTGCTCGCCCTCGGGGTGAGCGCAGCGTTGCTGGCGTTCTTTGCGGGGCAACGACAAACAGGCATCGGCAACGGATTGCTATTTGTGGCGGGGATCGCCATCGCGACCCTGAGCAAGGGCGTGCTGGGCCTGGCCATGCCGGGTGTGGTGATCTTCACGTATCTGCTGGTCACCAGCCTGATGGACAAGCGCCTGAACGTCGCTGGTTGGCTGCGACCAGGCCTGCTGACGCTGCTGGGGCTGGTACCGCTGGTGATCTGGCTCGCGATGCTGTACCAGCGCGACGGTGCCCATGCCGTGACCGAGGTGCTGTTGACCAACAGTGTCGGTCGCTTCAGTGGTTCCTTCGTCGAAGCGGGGCATCACGAGCCGTACTATTACTACCTGGTCAAACTGCCCCAGGCCTTCCTGCCCTGGAATATCCTGGTGTATCTGGGCCTGTGGCATTTTCGTAAAAGCCTGGTGGCTAACCGGTACTTGCTGTTCTTCGCCCTGTGGTTGCTGGCGCAATTTGTGATGCTGACGCTGGCGTCGAGCAAACGTACGGTGTACCTGATGTCGCTGACGCCCGCAGCAGCGGTGATCGCTGCCGAATATGCACGCGTGCTGCTCGAACGCCTGAAGTCCCGTGAAGGTTCCCCGACCTGGACCGGTCGCGTGGCCGGGTATCGTAACGGTCTGGCGGTTGGCACCCTGGCCGTGGTCATTTGCGGTTACTTCGCCGCAGCACAATGGGCGATGCCTCATGCCGACCGGACATTGTCCTTCCTGCCGCTGACCGAGCAGATCCAGTCGATGCAGGCCAATGGGCAACAGGTTGCCCTGTACCAGGCCACTGAACGATTGGGCGGCGCCAGCGTGTTCTATACCCGCAGCGTGCTCAAAGGTCTCGATACCGAGTCGCAGTTGCATGATTTTCTCGGTGCGTCGCCTGAAAATGTCGCGGTGCTCTCCGGCGACACTGAGCCTGCCGCACCGTTGAAGGTGCTCAAGACAATGATGGTGGGGCGTCAGGCCTACTACTTCGTTGCGCAGTGAGGCACCCGTTCCTGCTGGATCTTTGCTGCGCCCAACCCATGACCCGCTGACATTTCCTCAGCCAATAAAAAACCCGCAGCCCTTTCGGTTTGCGGGTTTCGCTGTTCAAAGCGGACTCAATTCACTGGCTGAGTCTGAGCAGCCGGTACTGCTTGCTGCGCTTTGGAAAGCACCGGCTGTTCCAGCCTCGCTCGCCCGTAAAACGCCAGCGCCGTCAGCAAACATGCCAGCCACACAAAGATCCCAGCCCATAGGGTGTGGGACATGTAGTGCCAGCCTTGCAGCACCCGCGTCGTGCCGTAGATGAAACCGAGGGTCAGCGAGCCGTACATGATCGCCTTGGAATAGCGCCAGCGATAACGGCGAGCCACGAAGTACAACGCCAGCATGGTGAAACCACCCGATGCATGTCCGCCCGGCCAGCAGCGACCGTCACCGGCGACTTTCAGCAGGTCGAAATTTTCATACCACTCAACGTGCTCCATTTTGCCGCCGTACAGGGTGGTCTCGATCGGGCAGTACACGCTGGTGTGGCCCTTGAGGTAGTGAATGACCCCGGTGCTGATGGAAAACGCGAACACCACATAGAGAAAGTCCCGACGGTGCCGGGTGGCAAAGCGCAGCACCGGTGCGACTTTGATTTTTTCCAGGAAAGCGATGATTTTCGAGTGCTTTTCCGCCTTCAGGCGTGGCCAGAGAAACGACAGCAAGGCACCGATAATCGCAATTTCACCGGTCCAGTTCGGAATGATCCGCGCCCATTTATGGGTAATTTTTTCGAACAGATGGGATTGGTCCAACGGGTACGTCTGCGTCACCGGATCAAAAAAGTAATTGTTGAAGGCAATGTCGATTTTGGTCATGTCGAACATCAGGAACACCGCGACCGCGCAGGCCAGCGGAATACCGAAATTCACCCAGTAAAAGCGGTAGCGAGAAGCGGTCTGCATTGTGAATCCTGATTCAAAAAGAGGAGGGGAAAACTCAATGAGTGTTCACCGAGCTCCAGTCAGAGGCATCGATGAAACCAAGCATGCGCGGAGTTTGCGGGGTTTCGGCGGAAATAAACAGCGAAGCGCCATAACCCAGCGTCGTAGGCGGTAACTTCAGGCCTTTTTCCAGTTGTTCCATGCACTCGCTGTGAGTCACCAGAACCAGGTTACGCCCGGCCACTTTGTGCGCAAGCGCGTCGCGCAGCATGGTGCCCTTGCAACTGATCAGCCAGTCTTCCCCCGTGCCAACCTTGTTGAACATGAAGTTGGCGGTCTGTGCCGTGCGCAGGATCGGGCTGTTGTAGATATCGGCCTTGTCCAGGCCAAGGTGTCTGAACTGTGCCCCGAGGCTCTCGGCAACGCTGCGAGCGCGCGCGGTAATGCCATCGTTGCCAACCAGGCAAGGCGCCGAGGAGTGATCGCAGCGCTCGACATGGCGCACCAGTACGATCACATCGCCCTTGGCCCATCCCGTCATCAAAGCCTGTGCACCGGCCACATTGCCGTGGGCCAGGTCGGGCGCGGTGGCGGGACGCAGCAAAAACACGATCAACGGGACCACCAGCAGCGCCGAGGCCAACACCACCGCAGCGTTGCGATAACGGGCGAAGCGGTTCAGATCGATCGAGCGTTTTATCCCGAAAAGACTCAGTCTTAATTCCACATCAAGCCGCCTCGCCGGCACGGACCACCTCATTAGATCCGCAAAGGTTAAGGAAACGTGCGTTGTCGGCGAGTGAAAGACATGTGAAAAAAAGCTTAAAACGCTGCAAAAACCTTGTTACAGAATCCGCCACACAAAAACCTTTCAGCTCCCGGGATTGCTGCCGATACATCTTGCTTACACAGCTTGGCGGCCCCCAAAAAAAACAATCTTCCAGCCAACCGACGAAATAGAAGCACTACGTTCCTGGAGGAATTTGATGAATAGCTGGTTCGGCAACATCAGCGTGAACCTGAAACTGGGCCTGGGATTTGGCCTGGTCCTGGCACTGACCTGCGTCCTCGCCCTGACCGGCTGGACCAGCCTGGGCGGGCTGATCGACCGCAGCAACTGGATGAGCGACATCACCCAGCTCAACGCCGGCCTGACCAAACTGCGCGTGGTTCGCCTGCAATACATGCTGACCAACGGCGACGAAACCGCCGCGCAGAGCGTGCAGACCACCCTCGACGCCTTCTCGGCCCAGCAACAAGCCTTGCTGGCGAAGTTCAAGAGCCCGGAAAACCTCAAGCTGCTCCGAGAGCAGGGTGCCGTCATCGACGCCTACAAGGTGTCCCTCGGCAAAATGCGCAACGCTTATCGCGCCGGCAACAGCGCCCGCGACGCCATGGGTGCCAACGCCGAAACCGCCAACACGCTGATCAATGGCATCACTACCCGCGTTCAGCAAATGCCGCTGAGCGACCAGCGCTTTGAACAGTTCCAGGCCATTACTGCTGCCAGGGAAGCGTTTCTGCTGGCCCGCTACGAAGTGCGCGGCTATACCGCCAGTACCAATGCCGAGACCGAGCAAAAGGCAGTCGGCCAACTGGATGCCGCCATCGCCAGCCTGAAACCGCTGAACGCGCATTTCGCCGACTCCCAGCAAGACGCCCTGCGTCAGCTGGAGGCTGCGCTGGGTAACTACCGCAGCGCCTTGCAGGCCTACAAGGCCGCCAGCAATGACGCGGTGCAAGCACGCCAGGAAATGACCGACCAGGGCGCCGCCATCGTCTCCCTGAGCGATCAGCTGTATCAGATCCAGCTCGACCGTCGTGACGCCGAAAGCGCCCGGGCGCGCACCTTGCAGCTGGTCAGCACGTTGCTGGCGTTGCTGGTGGGCGTCATTGCCGCCGTGGTCATCACTCGCCAGATCACCCGTCCATTGCGCGACACCCTGGCGGTGGTCGACCGCATCGCCAGCGGTGACCTGACCCAGAACGTGCTGGTCACCCGTCGCGACGAACTCGGCGTGTTGCAGCAAGGCATCGCACGCATGGGCGTGACCCTGCGCGACTTGATCAGCGGCATCCGCGACGGCGTCACCCAGATCGCCAGCGCCGCCGAAGAGCTGTCGGCCGTGACCGAGCAGACCAGCGCCGGGGTCAACAGTCAGAAAGTCGAGACCGATCAGGTCGCGACCGCCATGCACGAGATGACCGCCACCGTGCAGGAAGTCGCGCGCAACGCCGAAGAAGCCTCGCAAGCCGCTGCGGCGGCGGACGGTGAAGCCCGTGAAGGCGACAAGGTGGTCAACGAAGCCATCGCCCAGATCGAGCGCCTGGCCAGCGAAGTGGTGCGTTCCACCGAAGCCATGAGTGTGCTGCAGCAGGAAAGCGACAAGATCGGCAGCGTCATGGACGTGATCAAGGCCGTGGCCGAGCAGACCAACCTGCTGGCGCTCAACGCAGCCATCGAAGCGGCCCGCGCCGGGGAAGCCGGTCGTGGTTTTGCGGTGGTGGCCGACGAGGTCCGCGGCCTGGCCCAGCGCACGCAGAAGTCCACCGAGGAAATCGAAGGCCTGGTGGCCGGCCTGCAAAACGGCACGCAACAAGTATCGGCCGTGATGAACAACAGCCGCACCCTCACCGACAGCAGCGTGGCCCTGACCCGCAAGGCCGGCGAGTCACTGGAGAACATCACCCGCACGGTGTCCAATATCCAGTCGATGAACCAGCAGATCGCCGCCGCTGCCGAACAGCAAAGCGCCGTGGCCGAAGAGATCAGCCGCAGCATCATCAATGTGCGCGATGTGTCCGAGCAGACTGCTGCGGCGAGCGATGAAACCGCCAAGTCCAGCGTTGAACTGGCGCGGCTGGGTGGTCAATTGCAGCAGATGGTGAGCCATTTCCGCGTGTGATGACTTCAGGCTCATCCTGTAGGAGCGAGCTTGCTCGCGATGGAAGTCAACGATAACCCGTGCATTCTGAATGATCGCGGCGTTGGCAAGTTCTTCGCGAGCGAGCTCGCTCCTACAGGGAGCTCAGCTCATCCAGGGATCTATCACTTCAATACCGCTGAACTCGAAATCCCGAACATTACGGGTGGCTATGGCAGCCCCATGGCTTCGGCAAGTGGCGGCAATTTGCGCATCTGCCATTGAAACCGCACGCCCATTTGCTTCAGCACCTGCTGCCAGCGTTGCGTACTCGACAGCGGCATGAGCATCGAACGGCAAAATGCGTCCGGCAAAGTCTTCTTCGAACATTGCCATGGCATGGGCTTCAAGTTTTTGTTTGCGCTTGCCAGAAGGCAGGCGTGCAATGCCGTGAAGTATTTCTGCCACCGTCACCGCACTGACTGCCAGATCCATTGCTGGCTGCGCATCAACCCAGACAAGCACCCGGGCTTCAGGCTCGACTCGCATAAACTCTGAAAGAACGTTGGTATCGAGCACTATCATTCAGAAAAATCCACCGCAGTTGCCTTCTCTGAACGCTCTGGCAGATCAAGCTCAACTCCTCCGATAGGGCTGAATCTGTTGCGGATCCTGCTCCCAAGTCCACCGGCGCGATCAACAGTCGCCAAGGCCCTGCCCAGAATCAACCGGGCCTCTTCTTCCATGGAATGTCCGTTATGAGCCGCTGTGATACGCAACTGCTCCTTGAGCTTCTCATCAAGGTTTCTAATTGTGATGCTGGCCATGATGCCTCCTGCAATCAATGAAATCATTGATTGCAGGCTAGCACATTCTGTCAAACCAAAACCCGGCAATCTTCCGGATGGCCAATATCACCACTTACCGCGTCCCGCGCTGGCGCAATGCCGACGGCATGAAGTACGCGTCTTCCGGCACCGGCTGGGCGAAGTCCACTGTGGCCGGCTCTTCGTTGTCCAGGTTTTGCACGTAGTAACGACGCGCCTGCAAGTCATGGAAGACATCCAGCGCACTCCAGGTGGTGGGCAGGTCGTAGAAGTTTTTCAGGTAGGCCATCGACACCCGCCACAACTCCCCTCGCCCGTCATATTGATCCACCAGTGCGGCGCCCCAACTGTCCTCGTCCAGAAACAGCACACGCTTGGAATAGATATGCCGTGCGCCTGGCTTGAGCGTGCCTTCGACCACCCAGACCCGATGCAGCTCATAACGGGTGAATTGCGGGTTGAGATGGCCCGGTGTGAGCAACTGCGCGTACTTCACCTCAGGGCTACCGACTTTGTAGTTGTTATAGGGAATGTAGACCTCTTGCTTACCCTTGAGCTTCCAGTCGTAGCGGTCTGGCGAGCCGTTGAACAGGTCGGTATCGTCCGCCGTGCGCAGGCCGTCGGATGAGGCGATCGGGGTGTCATACGCGAGGTTCGGCGCGCGGCGCACTCGGCGTTGGCCCGCGTCGTAGACCCAGGCCTGGCGCGGGTCCTTGAGCTGGTCCAGGGTCTCGTGAACCAACGCCGCACCGCCAGCCAGCCGGGCCGGGCTCTTCACGAACGCCAGGTAGTAAAACAGGATGTTCTTCAGGTCGGCAAACTGCCCGCCCTGGCGGTAATAGTTGAAGAGCCCCTCCTGCTGCGAGGTCACCAGCGCGAAGCTGCCGTTGCGTTGTACCGGCGCTTCGGAGGCACGTCGGACCACATAGATGCCGCGATAACGGGTGATGTGGTTCCACAGCACCTCGATCCCGTCCTTGGGCACCGGGAACGGCACACCGCCATAGGCATCGGCAAAACCGGTCCCGCCATCGAGCAGCTTGGCCGAGGTCGCATTTTTCAAGGTGTTGTCATACAGCCACTGCGGCGCCGATCCGGAGCGACGGGAGGGATAGACCGGCATCTGGAAGGTGTCGGGGTAGCTGTTGAACAGTGCAATCTGACCCGGGCTGAGGTGGTCCTTGTACTGATCGAGGTTGGTCTTGGTGATGGTGAACAGCGGCTTGTCCGCCGCATACGGGTCCAGGTGATGCTGACCAGGCTTGTAGCCCGCCGGCGCCTGGGTGATGCCGCCGGTCCAGGCCGGAATGGTCCCGGCCGCGTTACCGGCACGTTCGGCCCCCAGCGGCGTCAGCGTGGTTTTCAATTGCTCGGCTTGCTGGGGCGTGACTGCGGCCAGCGCACTGCCGGCGGCCAGGCTCAGGAGCAGCGCCAGCGTGGTCTTGGTCAATCGTGAAGTGTGAAACATGATCGTTCTCCGAAATAAAGGCCGCAGGTCTGCAAACACACAGCAGATCCCCTGTGGGAGCGGGCTTGCTCGCGAAGAGGGCGGCACATCCAGCACAGATGTCGCCTGATACACCGCTTTCGCGAGCAAGCCCGCTCCCACACAGGGTTTGCGTGTAGCGATCAAAGGAAGTACTTGAGGTTGAAGCCGACGTTGTCGCGGTCACGCAGGCCGTTGTCCTGCCCACCGCCATAGAACTCGGTGTATTGCAGCTCGGCCTCCAGTTTGTTCTGGTAGTTGGCCTTGATCCCCAGGGTGTAGGCCTTGCGGCCCTCGATGATGTTGCCCGCCTGATAGCTGTTGCCCTCGAAGTCATCCTTGTAGACGACATAAGGCGAGACGTTGACCCCGGCATACACGTCGTTCCAGGTGCCATTGAGCATCGCGGTGTAGCTGTAGGAATTGCGGTTGACCTGGTCGTCGCGCTCACCGCCGGACACATAGGAAAAGTTACCGGTGCCAGCGAAGTAACGGGTGCTGCCGTCAAAAGCGGTGTATTGCAGGCTGCTGCCGCGCAAGTGTTCGGATGCCAGCTCGAATACGCCGAACAGCGAGTCGAACGACAGGCTCGGACCGAAGTTGTAAATGGTGCCGACGGAGGTGTTGAACGCCTCCACCCGCTGGGCGTTATTGATCTGACTGGCGAGCGTGACCTGCTGCCCGCCAATGTTGATGGTCTGGCCGGCTGCCGCGGCGGCAGCGCCGTTGGCCAGGTCGCCGATCAGGTCGTTGGTGGCGGCGACCCCGATGGGCAGGTTCGGCCGATAAGCCACTTCACCGAACACCGATGCCTGGCCCAGGGTGGTGTTGAAACTGAAGCCGTACATGCGGATGTCTTCGGCGTAGCGCCGATGCGCCTGTATGTTGCCCAGCACATCCACGGTCGCCAGGCCGTTGGCCAGTTGCCCCGCCTGACTGCCGGCGACACCGGCCAACAGGTTGGTCAGGGCATTCATGTCGATGCCCTTGTACCCTCCCAGATCGGCAGAAATGGTCGGTTCCTTGGCGTGGTAGTTGACCATGTACAACCCGAACTCGGTGCTGTTGAGTGCTTCTGCGATGTAGCGAAACGCGAAACCGAACTGGCCGTCGTTGCGCGCGTTGAAATCCTTGCCGACCGAGGCCACCTTGACGGTGTTGCCAAAGGCAGGGGTAACCCCGCTGGCGTACAGGCCGGTAGTCCTCAGGGCCTGGTTGAGTACCGGGTTGTTGCCCAGTGCACCGTACAGATCGATCACGTTGCCGAACCCCGGCACCGGGGTGTCCAGCGCGGTACCGGTAAAGTTGTTGTAGGCGGTGTTGCCACCGTCGGCGAACAGGTCCGTCTGCGAGTAGAACGTGCCGACCGGGTCGATGCGGGTTTCCTTCCAGTTGGTCTGGTAGAAGCTTTCCATGGTCAGGGAATCGGTCAGGCCGATGTTGAAGCTCAGTGCTTCCACCGGTACCAGCACTTCCTTGACTTCGGCCCCGGGTAGACGGTACTTGGCCGCATCCACCGGGTTGGTGGTGTTGATCCCGCCACGGTAGAAAATCCCCTCGCCCCAGTTGAACACCTGGCGCCCTATACGTGCCGTGAGCGGCATCTGCGCTACATCCCAGTTGCCGTAGAGGTAGGCGTCGAGCATCTCCACCCGGCTGCCGGCGATATCGCGGGTCTGGTCAGTGAAGTGGTCGTCCTGCGGGAAACTCTGACTGGGTTGCGACGGTTTGTTGTTGCGCAAGTAATCGTTGCGCTTGTCCATCAGTTGGGTGTCATAGAACGCGGTGCCGCGCACGAACATCCCGTAGTTCTGATAGTTGGCCTCGAGTTCCGAGGTGATCTTGTACACCTCGGAAACCAGCCCGGTGTCGAAGTTGCGATTGCCGTCGTTGGTGTTGACGTCATCGTTGGTCTTGTCCCGGCCCTGGACCCGCCACAAGCGGCCGTAGGACAAGGTACTGTCGAATGAACCGGTGATCTGGTTGTCCAGCACGCTGAACTCCTTGGCCTGCACGCCGTCGACCGCGCACAGTTGCAGCAGCCCTGCCAGGCCGACACCAGGAAGCGCCGCGCCAGACAGGCGAAATCGAATCTTCATGATCTGTTCCCCTTCCCCTGGTTTTATTGTTTTTGTGTTCTGGCAATGTGGCTGCGATGGCTAGGGTGCCAACCCCGCAGTGACATAAACCCGGCTGTGCGCACCGAAATGCCCCAGCAGTTTGAACAACTGCCGGTTGAGTGCCGGATGGTCGAAATCTTCGCGCTGCAGCTGATTACCGTTGCTGAAATCGCTGGTGATCGGTGCCGAGTCCAGCCACTGACCGATGGCTTCATCGAACGCCGCGGACTCGTCAACGGACTCGGCACTCACCACTTCGCGCAGGTAGTCCACCGAGTACGGCGGGTAATGGCCGTCCCGGGCAGAATCGGCATAAGCGTCGAGCATCGGATGGGGCTGGCCGGCACGCAGCAAACGACGCAGCCAGGTCGACTGATACTTCTCCACTTCCATGTGCCGGGTCGCAACGCGTTCGATGGACGCCTGCTTGTCGGCAGCGAAACCGGCCAGTGCCTTGCCTTCCAACAGAAGAAGACTGGCAAGGTCGACGCCGGGCAATGGCTTGGCGTGATAAGGCTGGGTCAGGTCCTGAATGTGGTGCAGGCCCCAGCCGAGAAAGCGATAACCCCAATAAGGATGACCGGTGGCAAAGGCCAGTCGCGCCAAGCCCATGTACTGGTAGGCGCGCCAGTCAGGCCAGCTGCGTTCGAGAAACCCGGCAGCGGCGTACACCACCGGGCTCTCATGGAAGAAGCCCATATGGAACGGCGCCTGGGAGCTGTACTGAAACCGTGCGTCACCAAAGGGCTGCGGGCCGAAGCCGTACAGCGCGCCGACTTCGCCCGGGTTGTCGCTGAACAGGTTGATGTCGTGACCGTAATCCGGCTCGTCGGCGGCGCTGGCCAACACGGCCAGGGGTGCGACTTTTTCGTTGTCAGTCACGCGAATGAAGCGCTGGCGATTCCATGGCGAGAGGGTCTGCTCGACCATGACCTGCTCGGCGATTAGGTGTTCACGCTCAGGCAGATCCTGGCCGGGCAGCGGTTGAATGACCATCGCCAGATGAATCTGCGGATTGATCCGCAGCGCGGTGAGGAAGTCGTGGCGCAGATTGTCCCCAGGTACGTCTGGCAATCGCAGATTGTCGGGGCGTGGCGGGTACTGGGCGAAGTGTTCGCGGGCGAAGCGTTCCTGCTCGTCGAGTAACGCGCTCACGGCTTGATATTGCTGCGCGAGAAACCGCTCCAGTGGCTCGACTTCGACAGTTGGCGCATCACGCAACGCCGGCAGGTCCTGCAACGCCAGGTAGCTGCCCACCGTATGGTTGGACCAGCCCCAGGCCGTCGGGGCCGTTGCACAAAGCAGCAACAGGAGGAATGTCAGCTTCATTGCTTTTGGTTCTTATTGGATGTGCCGTGGGGGTTGAGCCTAACAACCGACCCGGGCCCTGACACTGTCCAAACTCACCAGAAAAGTTCTCCGATAGCGCCACGCCTCGATGCAAAAAAACACCACGGACCAATGTGGGAGCGGGCTTGCTCGCGAAGGCGGTGTGTCAGTGAAATCAATGTTGACTGACACTCCGCCTTCGCGAGCAAGCCCGCTCCCACAGGGGGGATCTGCGGTGTTCTTTCAGGCGGGGTAACCGGTGATTTTGCGGATGCTTTGGTACAGCGGCTTGAGCTGTCGATACATACGCAGGTAGACCTCCTTGTACAGTCGCTCATAGATCTGCTGCGCCTCGGGTTGCGGCATGAATACCGCTCCGACCCGGGTCATGGCGGCCATCGCCGTGGGGAAGTCCGCGTGCAGCCCCAGCCCTACCGCGCAGCAAATGGCCGCGCCCAGCCCGGACGCTTCGTAGACATGCGGACGCTCGGCCGGCAGGCCGAAAATGTTCGCCGTGAGTTGCATCGCGGCATCACTCTGGGAGCCACCACCGGCGACGCGCAAGCGCGTGATGGAGACCCGCGAACGTTTCTCGATCTTCTCCATGCCCTGACGCAAGGCATACGCCAGGCCTTCGAGGATCGCCCGGTAAATGTGCGCGCGGGTATGCACGTCACCAAAGCCGATCATCGCGCCCTTGGCTTCCACACCCGGCTCGCGGATGCCGGGCGACCAGTAGGGTTGCAGCATCAAGCCCATGGAGCCCGGCGGCACGGCGTCGACCAGCGCATCGAAGAGTTGCTCAGGCTCCACGCCCTGGGCTTTGGCCTGCTGCATTTCCCGCAGGCCGAACTCGTTCTTGAACCAGCTGACCATCCAGTAGCCGCGATAAATCATCACCTCGCAGTTGTATTGATCCGGCACCGCCGACGGGTAAGGCGGAATCAACGGGACGATTTCCAGGTAGCGCGACCGGGTACTGGTGATCGTCGCCGTAGTGCCGTAGGAAAGGCACACGGTGCCGGCGTCGACGACGCCGGAACCCACGACTTCGCAGGCCTTGTCGGCGCCCGCGGCGATCAGCGGCAACCCCTCGGGAATACCGGTGTGGCGGCTGGCCTCGGCGCTGATGTAGCCGAGGGTTTCACCGGGCTTGTGCAGGCTCGGCAGTTGCTCGGGACGCACCGCCAGCGCCTGCCATTTCCAGTCGGCGGGTGCGGCCCATTTCAGGCGTTTGAAGTCGAAGGGCAAGTAGCCGACGCAACACCCCACGGAATCGACAAAGCGCCCGCACAGGCGATGGGTGAGAAACCCCGAGAGCAGCAAAAACTTGTCGGTTGCCGCCCAGACCTCAGGCTGGTGGCGGGCGATCCAGTTGGCCTCGGCCTGGGCGCGAAAGTAGTCCACCGTGGCTTGCGCGCCGACCAGTTTGAACAGCCAGCCCCACGGTCCCTTGATACCGCCTTCGACTTCGGCCTGGCGTTGATCGAGCCACAAAATCGCCGGTCGCAGTGGCTTGCCCTGGGCATCGACGTTGATCACCGTGCCGCGCTGGGTGGTCAGGGATACACCGGCAATCTGCGAGCGATCGATGCCGGTTTGCTGCCACAACTGCTGGCAGGCCTCACCCAGTTTTGCCCAGTAATACTCCGGGTCCTGCTCGGCCCAGCCGGGTTGAGCCGAGTAGTAGGCCTGCAACTCGACCTTGCCTTTGCCCAGCAGATTGCCCTGCAGGTCGAAGAGCAGCGCGCGCACGCTCTGGGTGCCATTGTCGATGGCCAACAGGTAACGCTTGCTCGGGTGGTTATCCATGGAACTCTCTTCAATGGGCATCAATGCGCGGCATCCGGCAAACCATGATGGCGTTGCCACAACGCCAGGTAGCGCTGCTGTTCCTGCTGCCAACGCTCATCGTCCCAGCCCAGCCGCGGTTGGCAGAGTCGGCGAATCGCCGGCCAGTAATCTTCGGCGCCTCGAGGCAGCAACAGGCCAATGCGGGTGCGGCGCAGCAGCAGGTCATCCAGGTGCAGGACCATTTCCGTATCGCAGGCAACGGCCAGCTCTGCCCACAAGGTGTCAGTGCCGCCGACGGTGTCATGGCCCAGTTCGACAAGCAGCTTCGCCAGCCTCGGCAGGTCACGGCCATGCCGCCCGGCCAGGCGCCGCCACTGGTTGGCGCTGAGCCCCGGGATCGCCAGCGGCGGCACGACGGCGAACACCGGCGCGGCGTCGTCATTGAAGGGCCGGTCGAGCATGTTCGCGCAGGCCTTGAGCACTTCGATCGCCTGCGGGCGAAAGGTGGTCAGCTTGCCGCCGGCCAGGGTCACACAACCCGGTTCCTGCCACAGCACATGTTCACGGGTTTCATTCGAGGGCTTGAGTTCACCCGCAGCGCTGCCCACCACCGGGCGCACGCCCGACCAGGTCGACAGCACGTCGGCGGCGACCACCTCGGCCTGGGGGAACTGTTGGCTGCAGGCAGCCAGCAGATAGTCGAGTTCCTCGGAGCTGATGCTCGCGCTTTGGTCGAGATCGCCGTGATGATCGAGGTCCGTGGTACCGACCACCGTGGCACCCTCCCAAGGGAAAACGAACACCGGTCGACGGTCGCGCTCGTGCAGAAAGGTGAAGGCTTGTGCCACTGGCAGGCGCCAGCCCGGCAACAGCAAATGACTGCCACGCAACGGGCGCAACTGGCGAGGGGCATCGGACGGGCGCAAGCGCTCGGCCCACGCGCCGGTGGCCACGGCCAGCACACCGCAACGCAATGTCAGTAGTCCGCCACCCTCGCAGTCCTCGACCTGAACGCCGCAAACGCGCCCCTCTTCACGCAGCAATCGCTGCACCCGCATACCGTTGAGCACCACGGCGCCGTCGGCCCGGGCCTCGCCCAATACACGCATCACCAGCCGGGCATCATCGGTCAGCGCATCGACAAAACAGGTGCCGCCCAGCAGGTCATCTTCCTTCACCCCAGGCGCCAGATAACGCAGTTGTTGCGCGTCGTGGAAGCAATGGCTGCGCCGCCCGGCCAATGCGTCATAGATGGACAGCAAACCACCCAGCACCCGTGGTCCGGGAAAACCGCCACGGTAATGCGGCATCATGAAACTCATCGGTTCCACCAGCCCCGGCGCTTCGTCGAGCAGGCGCTGGCGTTCGCGGACCGAATCGCGGGTCAGGCGCCACTGGCCCTTGGCGATGTAACGCAAGCCGCCATGGACCATTTTCGAAGAGCGGCTGGAAGTGCCCCAGGCAAAATCGCGCTGCTCCAGCAGCAGGCAACGCCACCCACGGCGCGCGGCTTCGCGCAGGATGCCGGCGCCGCTGATGCCGCCGCCGATGACGATCAGGTCCCAGGTTTCATCCGCCAGCGTCGGCAGCACCTGCTGTCGCCACGCCGCGTTCCAGTCCAGGCTCATGGCCGTCACTCCTGCAACAGCGTGCCAGGGTTCAGTCGCCCGGCCGGATCAAAATGCCGACTCAGTGCCTGCAGGGTTTCCATTGCCAGTGCGCCCTTTTCCCGGCGCAGGTACGGCGCGTGGTCCTTGCCCACGCCATGCTGGTGGCTGATGGTGCCTTGGTTGTCGACGATGGTCTGGCTGGCCGCCTGCTTGAGTGCCTGCCAGCGCGCCAGGGTGGCGGGGTAGTCCGCTGCCGGGCGAAACACATAGGTGGTGTAGATGCTCGATCCTTCGCCGTAGACATGGGAAAGGTGGGTGAAGACATGCACCCGCTCGCCTTCGGCAGCCAAGGCGTCGCGCAGGCTGTTTTCGATGAGCGTGAGGAGGTTATCGACGTTGCTCCAGTCAGTGGCCGTTTCCAGGGTGTCCACCACGTAACCTGCATTCCACAGGTTTTCGCGCAGGTAGGGAAAACGAAAACGGTTCTGCGCCCACTTCTTGCCGAGCAAGGTGCCGGTAAACACCCCGCCGAACGCCTTGAGGTGCTGCCGGGCCTGACGCAGGGACAGCGCATTTTGCCGACGGTTGCCGGTCACGCCGAACGTCAGCAGGCATTTGCCCTCACCGGCGCCGCGCAGGGCCAGGTACTTTTCCAGCCAGGCGATCTGTTGCGGGTGACCGGCCAGCGCCAGCTGGGTTTCGGTTTCCACCGCGTTGGACAAGCGCAGCATCGACAGCGGCACGCGCGCCTGGGCCAACTGGCGGATGGCTTGCAGCGCCTTGGGCCAATCGGGCAGAAACACCCCATAGAAACGCTCATCGGCGGGCAGTGCGCTGACCCGTACCTTCACCTCGGAAATGATCCCGAATCGACCCTCGCAGCCCAACACCACCTCGCGCAGATCAGGGCCGGCCGCCGAGGCCGGGAAGGAGGGAATCTCCAATGGGCCGGCGAAGGTTTCCAGGGTCCCGCCGGCGAACAATTGCTCGATTCGCCCATAACGCAATGACTGCTGGCCACTGGAACGGCTGGCGACCCAACCGCCCAGGGTCGACAGCTCCCACGACTGCGGGAAATGCCCCAGGGTGTAACCCCGGGCGCGCAGCTGACTTTCCACCTGCGGTCCAGTGGTGCCGGGGCCAAAGGTGGCCAGTAGACTCTCTTCGTCGAGATCCAGCAGGCGATTCATGCGAGCCAGGGAAACCGTCACCACCGGCCGCGCGGAACTCGGCGGGTTGATGTGACCGGCCACCGAGGTGCCGCCGCCATAAGGAATCAGGCACAGGTCCTGTTCATGGGCGAGCAGCAGTAACCGGCGAATCTGTTCAGCGCTCGTGGGATAGGCCACGGCGTCGGGATAATTCCCCAGCGCGCCCTCACGCAACGCCAGCCAGTCCGGCAGGCTCTGGCCCCGCGCATGCAACAAACGATCATGGGCATCCACGCTGTACAGGAAGTGTTGCTGCAACCGCGACGGGGGTACGCGGGCCAATGCCGTCTCAAGCGTCGCATCGGGCAGCGCTCGACCGTCACCCACCCGCCGGGCGAGAAAACTCGCGCCCTGGGCCGGCAGTTCGACCACCGTGGTTGCATCTCCCCAGCCGTTCCAGCGTCGCATGCGTGTGTCCTTTTGCGGTTCTGATCAGTGATATTTCAGGCCCCCATACTAGTGCGCCGCCCGAAAGTGTCACGGTCGCATCCGGCCAGTTCGAGTAGCCAATTGAGTCAAACGTCGCGCAAGCGTCAGCCATTTACTTTAGCCGTGGTTTCAAATTACCTTTCAGGGCATTCATCCGCGCACGCGGGCCTTGATCAAAGGAAACGATCATGCAATCCCTGGGCTTCACTTCAGTTCCGCCGCTGCTCAAATACCTGCGTCATGCCGAACAACTGGGCATGGCCATCGAGCCTGCGTTGGCGGCTGCCGGGTTGCAGGCACAGCAGTTGAGTGACAACAGCCTGCGGTTGCCGGGTGAAGCCCATGAACGGCTGCTCGATTATTTCTGCGAACACTCGGGCGATGCGTTGTTCGGTCTCAACGCCGCGCGTTTCGTGTTGCCCAACTCCTGGAGCGTGCTGGGTTACATCACCATGAACTGCGCGACACTGGGCGACGCCATGAGCCGCATCATGCCGTTCGAAAAGCTGGTGGGAGACATGGGCGTGAGCCGCGCCGAGGTGCAGGACAGCGGCGTGCACCTGATCTGGACATGCCGCCACCAACGCCCGCGAATTCGCCGGCACCTGGTGGAAAACGTGCTCGGCTCCTGGCTGCAATACGCGCGCTGGATCGCCGACACGCATATGTCGCCGGCCGCCGTCTGGCTGGAACATGCCCGTCCGGCCGACACGACGCTGGCACAGTACGAGCAGTTCTTCGACTGTCCGGTACTGTTCGACCAGCCTTACTCGGCGCTGATTGTCCCATTGCCGTATTTGCAGTTGCCATTGCGCCAGGCCGATGCGCAATTGCTGCGCACGCTGGAAGAACATGCCCTGGGATTGATGGCCACACTGGAGGACGCGTCGCTGGAACAACGGGTCAAAAACATCCTGCGCCAATTGCTAAAGGAAGGTCTGCCACGCAAGGAGCAGGTGGCCGAGCATCTCACCGTGTCAGTGCGCACGCTGCAACGCCAGTTGCATCAGGCCGGTACGTCGTACCAGCAGATCCTTGATGATCTGCGCCAGGAACTGGCCGAGCATTACCTGCTCAACAGCACCCTGCCGATTCAGGACATCGCCCAATACCTGGGTTTCACCGAACCCCGCTCGTTTCACCGCACGTTCAAAAGCCGGCGCGGGATGCCGCCCGGCGAGTTTCGGCAAACCCACCGGGTGTCGAACGAAAGCTAAAGGCTCAGAGGCTGATCGCGTTGGTGAACACCAACCGATTGCCGAACGGGTCGGCGATGGTCATGTCCTGGCTGCCCCACGGCATGGCCTGAATCTGTGGATGGGAAAAGCTGTATTGCTTGGCCAACAGTTGCTGTTGAAACGTCTCCAGCTCATCCGTCTCGATTCGCAGTGCAGAACCCGGCGTGCTGTCGCCATGGTGTTCGGACAAGTGCAGCACGCATTCGCCACGGGAGATTTGCAGGTACAGCGGGAAGTTCGCTTCGAATCGATGCTGCCAGTCGATCTTGAAACCGAGGAAGTCGACGTAAAACTCCACTGCCTTGGCTTCGTCGAAAATACGCAGGACCGGAGTGGTTTTGCCGAAGCTCATCGGATTGCCCCCAGACGGTGAAAGACCTGTGGGAGCGAGCTTGCTCGCGATGGTCGTTAATGATGACGCGTGTCTACCGGGTAAACGCTGCGCTCTTTTGTCCATCGCGAGCAAGCTCGCTCCTACAGAATACGTAACCGAACAATGAATGGTTGTCAGGTTTGATATCAGTCCTTCGGCGCGGAAATGCCATTCTTTAATTTCAAAGTGCCATCACTGTGACACAGTCCTCGAAACTCACTCGAACCCCGTACGCAAATCCCCTTCCCTAGCCAGGAACCGCCCTTCTCTGCGCCCGTTGGCCTGGCCATCACGGTAACTCAACACACCGTTGACCCATACGCCCTCGATGCCTTGCGCCGCCCGCTGCGGATCGTTGAAATCGGCGACATCGCGGATGGTTGCCGGATCGAACAACACCAGGTCCGCCCAATGACCTTCGCGAATTTCACCACGCTCCTTCAAACCGAAGCGTGCCGCCGACAGCCCGGTCATCTTGTGCACGGCGGTGTGCAATGGAAACAGTCCTACGTCACGGCTGAAATGTCCGAGCACCCGGGGGAATGCGCCCCACAAGCGTGGGTGTGGGAACGGGTCTTCCGGCAAGCCGTCGGAGCCGACCATCGACAGCGGATGCGCGAGGATTCTGCGGACATCGGCTTCGTCCATCCCGTAATAAACCGCGCCGGCCGGCTGCAGTTGGCGGGCCGCGTCGAGCAGCGACAGGTTCCATTCGGCGGCGATGTCCATCAGGTCGCGGCCGCCCATTTCCGGATGCGGGGTCGACCAGGTGATGGTGATGCGGTGGGCATCGGTCACCTGCTTGAGGTCCAGGGTCGATGAGCTCGCGGCGTAGGGATAACAGTCGCAACCGACCGGGTGGGTCTTCGCTGCCTGTTCGAGGGATGCCAGCAACTGCGGACTACGCCCCCAGTTTCCGGCACCGGCACATTTGAGGTGGGAAATGATCACCGGGCTTTGTGCATGGCGACCAATCCGGAACGCCTCGTCCATGGCCTCCAGCACCGGTTCGAATTCGCTGCGCAGATGGGTGGTGTAGACCGCTCCGAATGCCGTCAATTCTTCGGTCAGCTGCATCACTTCATCGGTCGATGCCGAGAAGGCGCTGGCATAGGCAAGGCCGGTGGACAAGCCCAAGGCGCCGGCTTCGAGGCTTTCACGCAGTTGCTCGCGCATCGCGCTGATTTCATCGGCCGTGGCGGTGCGAAACAGGTCGTCCAGATGATTGCTGCGCAACGCCGTATGGCCGACCAGCGCGGCTACGTTCAACGTGGTATTCGCCGCTTCGACCGCCGTGCGGTAGTCGCGGAAGGTCGGATAAACGAACGCCGCGGCCGTGCCGAGCAGGTTCATCGGATCCGGCGGATCACCGCGCAAACTCACCGGCGAGGCACTGATCCCGCAGTTGCCGACGATCACCGTGGTCACGCCCTGGCTGAGCTTGGGCAGCATCTGCGGCTGACGAATCACCACGGTGTCGTCATGGGTGTGCACGTCGATGAAACCCGGCGCCAGCACCTGGCCCGCTGCGTCGATTTCTTCGTTTGCGTGGGCATCGCGCAAGTCGCCGATACGCTCGATGCGCCCATTGAGAATGGCCACGTCGGCGGGGTAACCGGGGCTGTTGCTGCCGTCGATGATCAGGGCGTTGCGAATCAGCGTGTCGTACTGCATGTCAGTCTCCCAGCGGCAAGTGATCGTCGCCGCCGCGGTATTCGTCCAGGGCGAGTTTGATCCGCCGCAGACGTTCTTGATTGTCTTCAGGATTGGCCAGGGCCAGCTCGGTGGCGAGCACGTCGATGGCCAGCAGCATGCCGTAGCGCGCTGCCGTGGGTTTGTAGATGAACGAAGTTTCGGCACTTTGCAGGGGCAGGACGATGTCGGCCAGTTGCGCCAGCGGTGAACCCGCGAGCGTAATGGCCAGAATGCGAGCGCCATAGTTGCGCGCCAGCTCCACCGTTTCGATCAACTCCGGGGTGATCCCGGTCAGCGAGCAGACAATCACCACCTGTTCAGCGCTGAGGCTGGCGGCGGTGACGCGCATCATCACCGCATCGTGGCACGCCGTAATCGGATAGCCGAGGCGCACCAGGCGCACTTGCAGTTCGTCGCTGCACAGGGTCGAGCAGCCGCCCATGCCGAAGGCGTGAATCATCCGCGCCTTGCCCAGCAGTTTCACCGCATCGGCGAAACGCGACTCATCGAACGCCGCCAGGTGCTGGCGCAAGGTCGATTCGATGTCACTCACGATCTGTCCGTAGAACGCCGACTGCTCGGGCGTGCCCGCCGGGTCGAGAAACCGGCTGCCGACGCCGCTGGCCTGGGCCAGTTGCAAACGCAAATCGCGCAAATCCCGGCAGCCGACCGTGCGGGCGAAACGCGACAGCGTGGCGGTGCTGACCTCTGCCCGCAGCGCCAGTTCATCGAGGCTGGCGGAGGCGGCAAATCCTACGTCGTCGAGCATCAGGCGGGCGATGCGGCCTTCACCGGCGCTGAAGGAATCCTGACGGGCGCGGATCTGGTAGAGGATGTCCATGCGGGTGGCTCCGGCTAAATCAGGTAAGAAAGGCCAACGGTCAGTCCGAAGGCAACGACCGAGATCAACGTCTCGAGCACGGTCCAGGTCTTGAAGGTTTGGGCAACGGTCATGTTGAAGTATTCCTTGATCAACCAGAAACCGCCGTCGTTAACGTGGGAAAAGATAACCGACCCGGCGCCGGTCGCCAGCACCAGCAGCTCCGGATGGGGATAACCCAGACCAATGGCTACGGGTGCGACCACACCTGAAGCGGTCGTCATGGCCACAGTGGCAGAACCGGTGGCGATGCGCATCAGCGCGGCAAACAGCCAGCCCATCAACAGCGGCGACAGATGAAATTCGTGGGCCAGGCCAACGATCTGGTCGGTGACGCCAGCGTCCACCAGAATCCGGTTCAAGCCACCACCGGCACCCACCAACAGCGTAATGCTCGCGGTCGGCGCCAGGCATTCGTTGGTGAACTTGAGGATCGATTCACGGTTGAAGCCCTGCGCCAGGCCGAGGGTCCAGAAGCTCAGCAATGTGGCGAGCAACAGCGCGATCACCGAGTTACCGATGAACAGCAGGAACTGGTTGAAGCCGCTGCCCGGCGTGGAAATCAGATTGGCCCAGCCGCCGATCAGCATCAGCACCACCGGCAACAGGATGGTTGCCATGGTGATGCCGAAACCCGGCAGGCTGTCGCGGGGCTCACGCTCCAGGAACTGGCGCTCCAGCGGGTTTTCCGCCGGCAATTGAATACGCGGCACGATGAACTTGGCGTACAGGGGACCTGCAATGATCGCGGTCGGAATGCCGATCAGGATCGCATACATCAAGGTCTGCCCCACCGACGCCTGATACACCTGTACCGCCAGCATCGCCGCCGGGTGCGGCGGCACGAGCGCATGCACCACCGAGAGCCCGGCGACCATCGGCAAGCCGACCATCAGGATTGATACACCCACGCGCCGTGCCACGGTAAAGGCAATCGGCACCAGCAAGACGAAACCGACTTCGAAGAACAGCGGCAGCCCCACCAGAAACGCGATGCACACCATCGCCCAATGCGCGTTCTTCTCGCCAAAACGGTCGATCAGCGTGCGCGCCATCTGCTCGGCGCCACCGGACTCGGCCATCATCTTGCCGAGCATGGTCCCCAACGCCACCACCAGCGCGATGTGCCCCAGGGTTTTGCCGACACCCGCCTCGTACGCCCCCACCACACCGGAGGGTGGCATCCCGGCGACCAGCGCCAGGCCGAGGGAAATCAGGGTGATGACAATGAACGGATTGAGCCGGTAACGAGCGATCAGAACGATCAGCGCGATGATGGCAACGGCGGCATACACCAGCAGCCAATAGCCGAAGGACGGGGTCATGCGGTACTCCTCGAGAGGGTCACGTCGAAATATTTGTGAAACTCTTAAAACATTTCGGTCGGTGATTTTCAAACGAGGTGAAAGTAATTTTCGTGCACGGATAAGAGGTGTCGTACAGAGACATGGCGTGTCGCGAATTATGAAAGTCGGCCGTACGAATTTTCATCGCCGAAAGACAGATCGTTCCCACGCTCAGGGTGGGAACAATCGAATGGCTGAGCTCAGTCGTGCTGCATCCGGGCGCGCTTGAGCAACTTCTTGCAACGCTCGGACAAATGCAGCACACGCAAGTGCTTGCCAGCCTTGGCGTAGCGCTCGCGCAAGGTGCCCAGCGCAGCGATGGCCGAGTAATCGACAAAACTCAGGTGACGACAATCCAGGGTCACTTGCACCGGGTCATTGGCCGGATCGAACTGATTGAGAAAGGGTGTGGTCGAGGCGAAGAACAGCGTGCCATGCAGCCGATACAGCTTGCTGCCGTCGTTCTCCAGATGACTGTCGGCATACAGCTGGCGGGCCTGCTGCCAGGCAAAGTTCAGCGCCGCAATGATGATGCCGCAGAGCACCGCGATGGCCAGATCGGTGAAAACGGTAATCACCGTCACCGCGATGATCACCAGCACATCGTTCAACGGCACTTTGTTCAGCACCCGCAATGAGGCCCAGGCGAAGGTCTGTTGCGACACCACGAACATCACCCCGACCAGCGCGGCCAATGGAATGCGCTCGATCAGCGGTGACAGGAACAGGATGAACAGCAGGATCGACACCCCGGCCACTACCCCGGACACGCGCCCGCGACCGCCGGAACTGAGGTTGATCATGGTCTGGCCGATCATGGCGCAACCGCCCATGCCACCGAACGCACCGGACACCACATTCGCCACCCCCAGCGCCACGCACTCGCGATCCGGGTAACCACGGCTCTCGGTGATTTCGTCGGTGAGGTTCAGGGTCAACAGGGTTTCCAGCAACCCGACCAGTGCCATCAGGATCGCGTAGGGCGCGATGATCCGCAGGGTGTCCGGATTCCATGCGATGTCCGGCAACGCCAGCGTCGGCAAGCCACCGGCAATGTGCGCCATGTCGCCCAGGGTGCGGGTCGGCAGGCCAAGCAGATACACCGCCAGGCCCACACCGAGAATCGCCACCAGCGCCGGTGGCACCGTACGGGTCAGGCGCGGCATCACATAGACAACGGCCATGGTCACCGCGACCAGCCCGAGCATCATGTACAGCGGCGTACCGCTCAACCAGGCCTCACCACTCTTGAAGTGCTCCAGTTGCGCCAGGGCAATGACAATCGCCAGGCCGTTGACGAAACCGAGCATCACCGGATACGGCACCATGCGCACCAGCTTGCCGAGCTTGAGCAGCCCGAACGCGATCATGATCAGTCCGCCCAGCAACACCGTGGCCAGCAAATACTGCACGCCGTGTTGCACCACCAGTGCGACGATCACCACGGCCATCGAGCCGGCCGCACCGGACACCATGCCTGGTCGCCCGCCAAACAGCGCGGTCAGGGTGCAGATGATGAATGCGCCATAGAGCCCCATCAGCGGATTGAGATGCGCCACCAGCGCGAAAGCGATGCACTCGGGCAACAGGGCGAAGGAAGTGGTAAGTCCGGCCAGGACATCGGCGCGTAGACGTTTTGCTTTCATGGGGAACCGCACACTGGGAGAGACGAGAAATGAGTGTGCGGATGTTACGGAATCGAGGGCGGACCGGCCATCATCTGTGTCATCGAAAATGCCTTCGCGAGCAAGCCCGCTCCCACAATTGATCGCGCTTCGTCAGAAGGAATGCGGCCGAATGTGGGAGCGGGCTTGCTCGCGAAGAACGATGACGCGGTCTAAAGCGAACTCACACCATCTCGTCGCGAATCCACTCCACCACCGACGTGCGCTTCGGCACCCAGCCCAGCAGCTCCCGCGCCTGCTTGCCGCGCACCCGGCTGTTGGAGCCCAGGCCATAGTTGGCCATTTCATAGCCCCACTCGGCTTCGGCGTCCTTGAGCGGCCAGTCTTGCGGCTCGCCCAGGTTCAGCGCCCGGGCCATGGCGGTGGTCATGTCGATGAACGACGCTTCACCGCTTTCGACGAAGTAGAAGGTGCCAGGCACGTTTTCAGTCAGCGCCAGCAGGTACAGCGCCACCACGTCCTCGATGTGCACATTGGACCAGATGTTCCGGCCCGTGCCGACATGGCGTACAACGCCGCTTTTACGCGCCTGTTTGAGCAAGCGCGGCAATTGCACGCTGTCGCGATGGACGCCCAGGCTGTGACCGTAGATCAGCGTGTTGCAGATCACTGCCGAGTTCACCCCGTCCATGGCCGCCGCCAGGATCAGGTTGTCGATGGCCACTCGCGCCGCCTTGTCGACAGTCGGCTCCGGCAGGTTGTCTTCGAAGTAGATGACATCACTGGATTTGCCACCCGAGGCATCACCGACAATGCTCGAACCGCTGGTATGCAGGAACACTTTGCCGGAACCGCGCAAGGCATCGAGCAATGCTTGCACCGCACCACGATGATCGCTGCTGGCGGCGTTGATCACCGCGTCGGCAGCCAGCGCCTGATCGGCCAACAGGGCGGAGTCGTCGAGGGTGCCGATCACCGGTGTGATGCCCAGTGCACGAAGTTCATCCGCTTGTTCGGCGCTGCGTACCAGACCAGTGACGTTGTAGCCGGCCTGGACCAGCCCCGTGGCGATGGAACCGCCGATAAAACCGGCAGCACCGGTAACGAATACGTTCATGGAGAAACTCCCTGCGTTGATAAGTGATGCAAGGAGTATCCAGCAGCGATCCCTGGCGAAAAATCCCTGTCGGCCCAATTCACTCTTGCGCAGGAATCACGAATCAACCCTTGAAGTCTGCGCTCGCATAATCCGCCAACTTGCCCTGGATAAAGTCCAGGAAGCATTGAATCCGCAGGGCCAGTTGCGAGTTGCGGTAGTACACCGCGTTGATCGGCTGGCGATAGCCGCTGTTGAACTCGGCCAACAACACTTTCAAGCGCCCGGCACGAATGTCTTCGATGGTCATGAAATGCGACAGGCTGGCGATACCCTGGCCGTCCAGTGCCAGATGGCGGATGGTCTCACCGCTGGAGGCGCTGATCGACGCCTGGATCGGCCAGCGATCGCCATGCACGTAACGCAGCGGCCATTGGTTGAGGCCTTCGTTCTGGGTGAACCCCAGCAGCGTATGGTTGGCCAGGTCAGCCACGGCTGTCGGTGTGCCGTGCTTTTCCA
This sequence comes from Pseudomonas sp. WT-JTC, assembly GCF_056711565.1. Lineage (NCBI taxonomy): Bacteria > Pseudomonadati > Pseudomonadota > Gammaproteobacteria > Pseudomonadales > Pseudomonadaceae > Pseudomonas > Pseudomonas sp. WT-JTC. The sequence continues at coordinate 747,387 of NZ_CM160042.1, read as the reverse complement.
GGTAGGCGGGGCTGGCGACGATGTGCAGCGGGCTGCAACCCAGGGAGCGGGCATGCAGTGTCGAGTCGGTCAGGGTGCCGATGCGGATGGCGATGTCGGTGCTCTGTTCCAGCAGATCGATGATCAAATCATTGCTGTTGAGTTCGAGCTGGATGTCGGGGTAGAGCCGGCGGAATTCATCGATGTAGGGCACGATGGCGTGCAGCATGAACGGTGACGCCGCGTTGATGCGCAAACGCCCGGACGGCGTTTGCTGGCGTGAGGACAGGCGCTCTTCGAGTTCGTCCATCTGATCGAGAATCTGCTTGGCGTGCTCGAAGAAGTACTTGCCCTCTTCGGTCAGGTCCATGCGCCGCGTGGTGCGGTTGATCAGCGTGGTGTCGAGCTTGGCCTCCAGCCGCGACAGCGTACGACTGACCGCCGAAGGCGTTTGCCCGACCTGCTCGGCCGCCGCAGAAATCGACCCGCATTCAATCACGCAGACGAAAATCTGCAACTCATCGGATCTGGCTTTCACGTGTGTCCTCTTTTGCGAGTCGGCGCGGCGATCTTCCTGGCCGTTGCATCGGATAGTAGCCGAGCACTATGCCTTGAGGCCAAACACCTCAGTCAAATGCTGCGCATAGCGTGCCACGTCACCTTCGATGTTCGGGCGTTTCATCACGTCCACGCACAGGAAGGTCGGCAAACCGGCCATGCCAAGGAACTCGTTGGCCTTGTGGAACGGGAAGTAAACCGCATCCACACCCTTGGCTTCGAAGAAATCGCTCGGGTCGTCGAAGGCTTGCTGCGGGGCGTTCCAGGTCAGCGACAACATGTACTGCTTGCCGTGAATCAGGCCACCGCTGCCGTACTTCTGCGAGGCATCGGAACGGGTGCGACCGTCGCTGGCATAGAGGCTGCCATGGCCTTCGGTGAAGACTTCGTCGATGTACTTCTTCACGGTCCACGGCGCACCCATCCACCAGCCGGGCATCTGGTAAATGATCACGTCGGCCCAGAGAAACTTGGCCACTTCTTCGGCGATGTCGTAACCCTCGTCGATGAAGGTGGTTTTGACATCCAGGCCGCCGCGATCCAGCACGCTCAACGCTGCTTCATGCAAGGTGGTGTTGTAGCGACCATCGGAGTGCGCAAATTTTTTGCCGCCATTGAGCAACAGGACTTTTTTCATGAGTGATCTCGGGAAGGGTCAGGAATTCGATGGCGGCAGAGTACCGACCGGCTTCGCGCGGAATAAGCATCGATTTGGCAAAATTCATTTGACCCACAAGCACGAATCGACAGGCGATTGTTGCCTTAGACTGGCGCCAGTTCTGACTTGAGGAGAGATGTACATGAGTGAAATCCAGGGCTTCATCCTGCACGCTAAGACCCGCCCGGAAAAATCCGACGCCTTCGAAGCGTTTTTCAGCAGCTACGTGGAAGCAAGCCGCGCCGAACCCGGTTGCATCGAATACCACATGTTGCGCGACAAACAGGACCCGACCCTGTTCATCTTTTACGAGATCTGGCAATCCCAGGCCCACCTCGACGTGCACTCGAACCTTCCGCACATGAAGCAGTTCCTCGAGCAGCGCGATGAATACCTGGAACGAGACTTCGAGATCCGCGCCATCGAGATGATCAGCCCGTCGTCCGCTAGCCGCTGATCAGCAAATGGCCGCCGAGCACACCCAGGCCACTGAAGAACACGCGCTTGAACCACAGGGCGCTGATCCGCTGGCGCAGCGATTGCCCCAGCCACATGCCGAGCATTGCCGGGATCAGCGCCAGCAGCGACGCGCTCAACTCGCCCCCGCCGAGGGCGCCGCGCCATAGCAATCCACCGGCCAGGGCCAGGGTCGAGACGGTGAACGACAGGCCCAGCGCCTGCACCAGCTCGTCCTTGCTCAAACCCAGCGCTTGCAGATAAGGCACCGCCGGAATCACGAACACGCCGGTGGCCGAAGTAATGAATCCGGTCAGCACGCCACACAATGGCCCGAGCCAGCGTTCGCTGCGCCGCCCCACGCGCAAAATCGGCAGGAACAGACCGCTCAGCGCATACAGCAACAATGCCGCCCCCAGCCCCCGCACCACCCAATGGCCACCGCTCATGCCGATCCACAGCGTGCCCGCCCCTGTGCCGAAAAAAATCGCCAGCAGCATTGGCCACAGCCGTTTGACCAGCCCCGACAGATGCCCGCCGAATGCCAGTTGCCAGACATTGGTGAGGGTCGCCGGAATGATCAACAGCGCCGCAGCCTGCGTCGGTGCCATAGCCAGGCCGAGCAGGCCCATGGCAACGGTCGGCAGGCCGAGGCCGATGACGCCCTTGATCATGCCGGCCAGCACAAAGGTGCCGATAACCAGTAAGGAAAGGGCCAATCCGAGATTCTGGTAAAACGTCGAGAGTGTGTTCATGGGGCTATGGTGAGCCCGCGAGGGCAGGTTGAAAATCTGCCATATACTGAGGCTGCCTCTTGCTTTGGCAGAGGCTGAATACTTCACTGCAGCGACTGGCCTCTTCGCGAGCAAGCCCGCTCCCACAGTGGATCGCATTTCTTCCATGAGAATTCGGTCACCTGTGGGAGCGGGCTTGCTCGCGAAGGCGCCCGCCCAGACAACATCACATTCAAGGTTGTACCGATGCACTTCGACCTCACCGACCTGCGCCTGTACCTGAACATCCTCGACACCGGCAACATCACCGCCGGCGCTGCCCGCAGTCATCTGTCCCTCGCAGCGGCCAGTGCGCGCATTCGTGCCATGGAAGCCTCACTGGGGATCGAGTTTCTCGAAAGAGGCCGACGCGGCGTAACGCCAACGCCTGCCGGCAAGGCCCTGGCTCAGCATGCCCGTACCCTGATGCAACAAGCCGAGCGCATGCAGCAGGACCTGGCCGAATACGCCAAGGGCGTCAAAGGCCAGGTGCGATTGTTGTGCAACACCACGGCGATCACCGAGTACTTGCCGGAATTGCTCGCCGATTTCCTGCGTGACCACCCCAACCTCGACATCGACCTGCAGGAACTGCCCAGTACCCGTATCACCCACGCCTTGCGCCAGGGGGCGGCGGACCTGGGGATCGTCTCGGATGCGGTGGACACCCACTCCCTCGACACCCTGCCCTTTCGTGACGATCCGCTGGTACTGATCATGCCGCCCGGGCATCCCCTCGCCGACGGCGAACCACCGAATTTCAGCGACACGCTGCAACACCACTACGTCGGCCTGACCGCCGATAGCGCGTTGGCGGTGTACCTGGAAGAACAGGCTTTGCACACAGGCCTGCGCATGCAAATCCGCATCCGTGCCGAAGGTTTCGACGGCGTGATGCGCATGGTCGCGCACGGTGCCGGGCTGGGTATCGTGCCGCTGGCAGCGATCCGCCGCTGGACGGTGGATCAACCGCTGAAAAGCTTCGCGCTGAAGGAGCCATGGGCACAACGAAAACTGCTGCTGTGCGCACACTCATTCGAGCACTTGCCCGGCTATGCCAGGGCCTTGCTGGAGGCGCTACTTAGCGCAAAACGTCGTGAAAATCCTTGAAAATCACCGTTCAACCCTACGCGCGGCTGTATAACCAAGAGGTCACCCAGAGTAATATTCGTCCTTTGAAATCAGGCCTGGCCACAACAACCAGAAGGGAACCAGATGGCGGATGAAATATTGCAACAGGGGACGCTCAAGCGGGGGTTGAAGAATCGTCATATTCAGCTGATCGCCCTGGGGGGAGCCATTGGTACGGGGCTATTCCTGGGCTCCGCCGGCGTGCTCAAGTCGGCCGGACCGTCGATGATCCTCGGCTACGCGATTGCCGGATTCATCGCCTTTCTGATCATGCGCCAGCTCGGCGAGATGATTGTCGAGGAGCCGGTGGCCGGCTCCTTCAGCCACTTCGCCCACAACTACTGGGGCGGCTTCGCCGGCTTCCTGTCCGGCTGGAACTACTGGGTGCTGTATGTGCTGGTGGGCATGGCCGAGCTGACGGCCGTCGGCAAGTACGTGCAGTTCTGGTGGCCGGAAGTGCCGACCTGGGTCAGTGCCGCGGTGTTCTTCGTGCTGGTCAACCTGATCAACACGCTGAACGTCAAAGTCTTCGGTGAAATGGAATTCTGGTTCGCGATCATCAAGGTCGTGGCCATCATCGGCATGATCGTCCTGGGCTGCTACATGCTGTTCAGCGGCACCGGCGGCCCGCAAGCCTCGGTGAGCAACCTGTGGGACCACGGCGGGTTCTTCCCCAACGGCTACAGCGGCCTGCTGATGGCGATGGCGTTCATCATGTTTTCCTTTGGCGGCCTGGAACTGGTCGGCATCACCGCCGCTGAAGCCAGCGAACCAAGGAAGGTCATTCCCAAGGCCATCAACCAGGTGGTTTACCGGGTACTGATCTTCTACGTCGGCGCGCTCACAGTGCTGCTGTCGTTGTATCCGTGGGACCAACTGCTGCAGACGCTCGGCGCTTCGGGCGATGCCTACAGCGGCAGCCCGTTCGTGCAGATTTTCGCCTTGATCGGCAGCGACACCGCCGCGCAAATCCTCAATTTCGTGGTGCTTACCGCGGCGCTGTCGGTCTACAACAGCGGCGTGTATTGCAACAGCCGCATGCTCTATGGCCTGGCCGAGCAAGGCGACGCACCCAAGGTGCTGATGAAACTGAACAAGCAGGGTGTTCCCTTGCTGGCTCTGGGCGTATCGGCACTGATCACGATGCTGGCGGTGCTGATCAACTACGTCGCGCCACAGGAAGCGCTTGAGTTGCTGTTCGCCCTGGTGGTCGCGTCCTTGATGATCAACTGGGCGCTGATCAGCCTGACGCACCTGAAATTCCGCAAGGCCATGGGCCAGCGCGGCATCGTGCCGGGCTTCAAGGCCTTCTGGTCGCCGTACACCAATTACCTGTGCCTGGCCTTCATGGCCGTGATCATCTGCGTCATCTGGATGATTCCACCGGTACGCGCCTCGGTGTACGCCATGCCGGTGTGGGTGTTGTTGATCTACGCTTGCTACCGGTTGCGCATGGCCCGGCATCGAAAGCTGCCAGTGGCTCAGTAACCCCGCACAATAAAACGCCCCGACATTCGATGAATGCCGGGGCGTTTTTCATGGCGTGCGCAAATCGACTAGCGCTTCTGGATACCTCGATGTCGACCACAGACAACTGATGCCCGGCCAAGCCCTATAGGGTGCGACTTCAGCTCTCCCTCATGCCCGGAGTCATCATGACCGCACCGATTACCGTACTTCGCGACACCCACCCGCTGCCCGTACTCGACGCCTGCAAATGGGAAAAACTCGAAGGCGACCCGCACACCGTCAACCTCAACGCCTACACCAGCGAAGACGGCAGCAAGATCATGGGCACCTGGATCTGCACGCCGGGCAAGTGGTACGTGGAATACGTGAAGTGGGAATACTGCCACTTCCAGGAAGGCTACTGCATCATCACTCCGGAAGGCATGGCGCCGATCCACCTGCGCGCCGGTGACATTTTCGTCATCGAGCCGGGGATGAAAGGCACCTGGGAAGTAGTGGAAACCGTGCGCAAGTATTTTGTGTTTGCCTGATCCCAACCCAAAACGACACCCGGTTACAAAAGCGACACCTGCAACGAGTAGCTACCCAAGTAACTACTCGTTGCGCAATATCGTCTTCCATAGACGCACTCGCATCCCCTCTCGTCTCCCCCCTTCCACGCTCAAAACACCCACGCTATACGCTTCGCCGCTACATCAGCAGAACGCTTGAAAAAACAAAGTGATTGCTTTTTGCCACTCAGTGACCAATCGGTTTTCATAACGAACGCAAAGCTTGACCGTGTCGATTTCAGATACGAAGGTGGCGCGATCAGGTAACGGGAGCGTCGGACAAGCCGGGTAAGGTGGCGCTGCTTTTCACCGATATAACCACATCGCGATGATGGGTTTGACAAGAACGGCAGCGTCTGGAGGGCGCAGCGTTCAGAAAGGGTATCCGGCAATTGTGACAATCACTGCCCCCCATCAGCCCGCTCAAATGTCGTTCACCAGAGAAAAAAAATAATGATTAGCCCGAGCTCCAAGGATTCCAGTGGCCAATTGGCGCAGGGCTTCAAGCCTCGTCACGTCACCATGTTGTCTATCGCCGGGATTATCGGCGCCGGTTTGTTTGTAGGCTCGGGGCATGCCATCGCGGCCGCTGGCCCGGCCGTATTGCTGGCCTATCTGTTCTCGGGCCTGCTGGTCGTTCTGGTCATGCGCATGCTCGGTGAAATGGCGGTGGCCAATCCCGACACCGGTTCGTTCTCCACCTATGCCGACCAGGCCATCGGCCGTTGGGCGGGCTTCACCATCGGCTGGCTCTACTGGTGGTTCTGGGTGCTGGTGATTCCTATCGAGGCGCTGGCCGCCGGCCATGTGTTGAACCAGTGGTTTCCCCAGATCGATGCCTGGCTGTTTGCCCTGGTGTCGATCATTGCGCTGGTGGTGACCAACCTGTTCAGTGTGTCCAAGTACGGCGAGTTCGAGTTCTGGTTCGCCATGGCCAAGGTCGTGGCGATCATTGGTTTCATCGGCGTGGGTTTTGCCGTGTTGATGGGCTGGGTTCCCGATCGGGAGGTCAGCGGGCTGAGCGGCCTGATGGCCGAGCACGGCGGGTTTGCTCCCAACGGCCTGTCGGCGGTAGTCGGCGCCTTCATCACCATCATGTTCAGCTTCATCGGTACCGAAGCGGTCACCATCGCCGCAGCCGAATCCGACAACCCGTCGCAGAACATTGCCAAGGCCACCCGTTCGGTGATCTGGCGCATCGGGGTGTTTTACCTGCTGTCGATTTTCGTGGTCATCTCCGTGGTGCCCTGGAATGACCCGCTGTTGGCTTCCGTAGGCTCCTACCAGCGCGCACTGGAAATCATGAACATTCCCCACGCCAAGTTCATGGTGGACGTGGTGGTGCTGATTGCCGTGGCCAGCTGCATGAACTCCTCGATCTATATCGCCTCGCGCATGCTGTACTCGCTGGGGCGCCGTGGCGATGCGCCGAAAGCGCTGAAGGCAACCTCTTCCGAAGGCGTACCACGGGCGGCGGTCATCGCCAGTACCGTGTTGGGGGCGGCGATTACCGTTTGGAGCTACTTCATGCCCGCCGGGTTGTTTGAGTTCCTGCTGGCCAGCTCCGGCGCGATTGCATTGGTGGTGTACCTGGCCATTGCGGTATCGCAGTTGCGCATGCGTCGGATGCTGCGTCGACAGAACGTCGAACTGGCCTTTCGCATGTGGCTGTTTCCATGGCTCACATGGCTGGTGATCGCGTTCATTTGCGCTGCGCTGGCAGTGATGATGGTCTCCCCGCAACACCGTACCGAAGTGAGCACGACCATTGGCCTGGCGCTGGCGATTTCCTTTATCGGCCTGGTCACATCGCGTCAACCTGCGCAATCCGCAAGGGCGACGTCAGTGGGATAACACAAGAGAGATACCTGCGAGAACCTGATACTTGCGCGTACCCGAGGCAGGGGCGTTACACGCTACCGTGCCTTGGGCCGCCATCTCTCTTTGTGAGGACATGACCACGATGTCATCGAGCTCCAGCGTATCCGTCGGTACGACGACCCGATCGGTTGGTTTTCTGTTGCTGGATCAATTCACGCTGATTTCCCTGGCCTCGGCCGTAGAGCCATTGCGCATGGCCAATCAATTGTCAGGGCAAGAGCTATACCGCTGGCACACGTTCAGCCTCGGTGGCGAGCCGGTATGGGCCAGTGACGGCGTGCCGATCACCCCGGATGCCTCGTGGAACGATCCCTGGGTAACAGACACTGTGTTCGTGTGCGGTGGCGTAGGTATCCAGAATGTGGTCACCCGCGAGCACATTGCCTGGCTCAAAGCCCTGGCGCGTCAATCCAGGCGGCTGGGAGGCATATGCACCGGTAGCTGGGCACTGGCCAAAGCGGGCCTGCTCGATGGCTACGAGTGCAGTGTGCATTGGGAGTTTCTGGCCGCCATGCAGGAAGCTTTCCCGCGGGTCAGCATGAGCGCGAGTCTGTTTACCCTTGACCGGAACCGGTTCACCAGCTCCGGCGGAACGGCGCCCATGGACATGATGCTGCACCTGATCGGCCGCGATCATGGCCGTGAATTGTCCGCCGCCATTTCGGAGATGTTTGTCTACGAGCGCATACGCAACGAACAGGACCATCAGCGCGTACCGCTCAAGCATGTGCTGGGCACTCATCAACCCAAGCTGCAGGAAATCGTTGCGTTGATGGAGGCCAACCTCGAGGAGCCGATCGACCTGGATGACCTGGCAGATTACGTTGATCTGTCACGTCGGCAGTTGGAGCGGCTGTTCCAGAAATACCTGAACTGCACACCGTCCCGTTACTACCTCAGGTTACGCCTCATTCGAGCGCGGCAGTTGCTCAAGCAAACGTCGATGTCGATCATTGAGTTGACGGCGGCCTGCGGTTTTGTGTCTACGCCCCACTTTTCCAAATGCTATCGCGAGTACTTCGGCGTTCCACCTAGCGACGAGCGCGCCGGCTCTGAAATGAGTCGAAAACCGGCAACGCTTGCGATTGTTCAGCAGCCATCGACCAGGCCGGTGACGACGCTGGAGCAGGCGCGAAATGAGTCGACATTTGCCAGCGTCCGGATGGGCGATCATTCCTGGTAACGCCCATCACAAAGCCTGCGATCTTTTTCCGATAAAAAAACCGGGAAGCCGCCCGACGCGGCCCCCGGTAAATGTTGATGCGCACACGCCTTACCTGTAGGAGCGAGCTTGCTCGTGAAAAACCCGAGGCCAACGCGGGGTGTCAGACACCCCGCGTTATCGTTAACGACCATCGCGAGCTGGCTCGCTCCTACAGGGGTTTGCGATAGCTGTTGATGATCGCCGAGAAGTCGTTGCCGCCCTCCCCACGCAGGCTCATCGCCTGATACAACTGCTGGGCCACCGCGCCGAGTACCACCGGCTGGTGCGCCTGACGCGCCGCTTCAGTAGCCAGCCCCAGGTCCTTGAGCATCAGTTCGGCCCCAAAGCCGCCGGTGTAACCGCGCGACGCCGGTGCCGTTTCAACGATGCCCGGCCATGGGTTGTACATCTCCGAACTCCAGCAACGCCCGGTGGAACTGTTGATGATGCCCGCCAGCACCTTGGTGTCGATGCCGAGGGCGTCGCCCAGCGCCATGGCCTCGCTGACGCCGACCATGGAAATTCCCAGCAGCAGGTTGTTGCAGATCTTGGCGATTTGCCCGGTGCCGACTTCACCACAATGGACGATGTTACGGCCCATTTGCGCCAGTACCGGTTGCAGGGTGGCGAACAGTTCAGGCGTGGCGCCAACCATGAAGGTCAGTGTCCCGGCGGCTGCACCACCGGTTCCACCAGAGACCGGCGCGTCGGCCATGGCCACGCCCTGTTTCGCGGCGGCGGCGGCCACGTCCCGCGCAGTCTGCGGATCGATGGTGCTGCAATCCACGGCCGGTACACCTTTACCGATACCGGAGAGCACGCCGTCCTCACCCAGCCACACGCTGCGCACATGCACGGCGGCTGGCAGCATGGTGATCACAAGTTCCGCGCCCTCTGCCGCTTCACGGGCCGATGCGCTGATGCTGCCGCCCAGTTGCTCCAGTTCCGCCAGCACGGCTTTGTTCAAATCGACCAGGCGCAACGCATGACCAGCCTTGATCAGGTTGCGCGCCATTGGCGCGCCCATGTTGCCCAGACCGATAAAAGCGATTTTCATGTCCGGCTCCTTAACGCAGGTTGATGGTGGTGTTCACACCGTCGTTGACACTGTCGTCATCGAACCAGCGGCTGGTGACGGTCTTGGTCTGAGTGTAGAACTGCACCACTTGTTTGCCGTACGGGCCGAGGTCGCCAAGCTTGGAACCGCGCGAACCGGTGAAGCTGAAGAACGGCACAGGCACCGGGATCGGGATGTTGATACCGACCTGGCCGACATCGATTTCATTCTGGAATTTGCGCGCCGCCGCACCGCTCTGGGTGAACAGGCCCGTGCCGTTGCCGAACGGGTTGGCGTTGACCAGGGCGATGGCCTCATCGAGGGTTGCAACTTCCAGTACCACCAGCACCGGGCCGAAGATTTCCTGGGTGTAAATCTGCATGTCGGTGGTCACGCCGGAGAACAGGGTCGGGCCGACAAAATTGCCCTTCTCGTAACCCGGAACCGAGATCTCGCGACCGTCCAGCTCCAGTTTCGCGCCTTCCTTGATGCCGCTTTCGATCAGATCGAGAATCCGCGCCTTGGCTTTTTTCGAGATCACCGGACCGACATCGGTGCCCGGCTCGCTGCCGGCATTGACCTTGAGTTTTTGCGCCAGCGCCTTGAGGTCCGGCAGCCACTGTTTAGCCGCGCCCACCAGCACCACCACCGAGGTGGCCATGCAACGTTGACCGGCGGCACCGAAACCAGCGCCCACCAGCGCATTCAGCGCTTGTTCGCGATTGGCGTCCGGCAGTACCACGGCGTGGTTCTTCGCGCCCATCATCGACTGCACACGCTTGCCGTGCTTGCCGGCCAGGTCATAGACGTGAGTACCGACAGCGGTCGAACCGACGAAGGAAACAGCCTTGATGTCTTTGTGGGTGCAGAGCCCGTCCACCACATCCTTGCCACCATGCACGACGTTGAGCACGCCAGCCGGAATACCCGCCTCGATCGCCAGTTCCACCAGCAGCATGGTCGACATCGGGTCCTGTTCCGACGGCTTGAGTACGAAGGTGTTACCGCAGGCGATGGCCATCGGGAACATCCACAGCGGAATCATTGCCGGGAAGTTGAACGGAGTAATACCCGCGCATACGCCGATCGGCTGGCGCAGGGTGTAGGTGTCAACGCCACCGGCGACGTTTTCAGCGAACTCGCCCATTTGCAGGCTGCCGATGGAGCAGGCGTGCTCGACCACCTCCAGGCCACGGAAGATATCGCCTTCGGCGTCGGCAATGGTCTTGCCCTGCTCGGCGCTCAGGACGGCGGCGATGCGCTTGGAGTGCTCGCGGATCAGCGCCTGGAGCTTGAGCATGATGCGCATGCGCGCGCCGATGGGGGTCAGTTTCCAGGTCTGGAAAGCACGATGAGCGGCGCTGATGGCAGCATCGACTTCTTCAGCGGTGGCAAACGGCACCTTGGCCAGCACTTGCTGGGTCGCCGGGTTGATGATGTCGTGCCATTCGGTGGACTTGGATTCGACCCACTGGCCGTCGATCAACAGTTTGACCTTCTGCACGGTGGTGTCAGTGGGCGTAAGCGATACGTTCATGTGGGTCTCCAGATCTTTGTTGTTATCTTGGGAGCCAAGGCGAAATAGTCGCCTTGAGAAGAGGCATGCGCCGCGAATTGGTTAACGGGCTGTTTTTGGAGTATAGATGTGCAAACTTCTGATAAGAACGCACATAAAAACCGGTCCAACATGCAAAAAAACATCACCTCCCTCGGCTCGTTGAACTGGGACGACCTCAAGTTTTTCCTGGAAGTCTCCCGCACCCGCAAAGCCAGCACTGCGGCCAAGCGCCTGGCGGTGGACTACACCACGGTGTCGCGGCGCATCAGCTCCCTGGAAACGGCGCTGGGCACATTGCTGTTCGAAAAATCCCGGACCAGCGGCTTTGTCCTGACCGCCGAAGGCCAGCGGTTGATGGGCTATGCCGAGTCGATCGAAAGCACCTTGCACATGGCGTGCGAGCAGGTTTCCGGGTCCGGCGTGGCGCTGTCCGGTCATGTGCGCATGGGATGCACCGAAGGCTTCGGCAGCTTTTTCATCACGCCGCAGCTGAGCCACTTCGTCGACACCTACCCGGCAATCTCGGTGGATATCCTGCCGTTGCCGCACTTCATCAGCCTGTCCAAGCGCGAGGCCGACATCGTCATCGCCCTGGAGCGTCCGGAGCATGGCCCGTACGTCTGCTGCAAACTGTGCGACTACCGATTGCAGCTGTACGCGACCCAGGATTATCTGGACAACCACCCGGCCATCCGCCGCCCGGCAGACCTGGCGAAACATTCGTTTATCAGTTACGTCGACGACCTGGCATTCAGCTCGGAGCTGTTGTACCTGGCCAACGTACTGCCCGGTGCCAGTGCCAATCTGCGCAGCACCAGCGTGATCGCACAGTTCGTGGCCGCGCAGCAGGGACGCTCACTGGCGATCCTGCCGTGCTTCCTCGCCACCCAGGACCCTCGCCTGCTGCCGGTGTTGCCACAGGAAATCAACATCACTCGACAGTTCTGGATGTACTGCCGCGAAGACCTGCGCAAGCTCAAGCGGATCACCCTGTTGTGGGATTACATCCGCGAGGTGACCGAACGCAATCAGGGCCTGCTGATGGGTGAAAGCCGGGAGATGCTGTTCGCCGACTGATGGGCTCGCTGCAAGCGCTGTCAGTCGCGGCCCTCCTTTAGCTCCAGCATCAGCCCGCTCAAGCGTTTGACCCGGCGTTTCACCGCCTCTTCAAACACGCCCGCACGCGACTCGATCAAGGTGAACCAGTCCTTGGCCCGGGTGATCCCTGTGTAGATCAGTTCCTTGGTGAGTACCGGATTCAAGGCGTCAGGCAGAATCAACGCGGTATGCGCGAACTCCGAGCCCTGGGATTTATGCACGGTCATGGCGTACACGGTTTCGACATCATTCAGGCGGCTTGGCAGGACGAATCGCACGCCCCCCTGGCCATCATTTCGCGGGAACGCCACTCGCAGAACCTGCCTTCCAGTCTCATGGCCCTCCTGCTCCGGGAGCTTGAGGGCGATGCCGATGTCGCCGTTCATCAAGCCCAGCCCGTAGTCATTGCGGGTCATCAGTACGGGGCGGCCTTCGTACCACTGCTGGTCACTGTCGATCAGGCGCGCCCTCAGCAAAGCCTCCGTCACTCGCAGGTTCAAGCCCTCCACACCCCACGGCCCCTTGCGCACGGCACATAACAACTGGAACGCGTCGAAGGCCTGCAACACTTGTCGAGCCCAATCAGTCCAGCGCGAATCCTCCAGCGGGCTGTCGAGTGGCGGCCGCTGATTGCGCAACACGCTCAGGTAGTGCCGATACCCCTGCGGGCCCTGACCATGGCCGTCGAGAAGCAAGCGTTCCAGGGCCCGGTCCTGCTCCCCCTTGAGGGACAAGGAATGCACATCGTCATGGCTTCGCGCAGACAACAACTTGCGTGCGTCTTCGGGTTGCTGCTGGTTGACCCAACGAGCCAGTTGACCGATACCGCTGCCCTCGCCGAATCGCCGGGAATGGCGCAGCATCACCACCTGTTGGGCCAATGGATGCGCGCCCTGCGTGTCTTCCTGCAATCCGCTGGCCTGCAAACTTTCGCCGCTGACGGCTTCCAGCCACTGGCGTGTCTGCGGGCTGTACCAGCCAGCCTCGGCGTCGCGACACAGATCCCCCAGTACCGCACCGGCTTCTACCGAAGCCAACTGATCCTTGTCACCCAACAGCACAAGGCGTGCATGGGCGGGCAATGCGTCGAGCAGATTGGCCATCATTTCCAGGTCGATCATCGAGGCCTCGTCCACCACCAACACATCCAGCGGCAGGCGATTGCCGGCATGGTGGCGAAAATGACGAGTCCCCGGCCGGCTGCCGAGCAGACGGTGAACGGTGGTGACGTCGGACGGGATCTTGTCCCGAATGTCTTGCGTGACCTTCAAGGTCCGCACTTGCTGGCTGATGGATTCCGTCAGACGCGCTGCGGCCTTGCCGGTCGGTGCGGCGAGGCGGATGCGCAGGGGCTTGCCGGCCTCGACCGCCGGCGCCTGGAGCAACGCCAGCAAACGTACGACGGTGGTGGTCTTGCCGGTTCCCGGCCCTCCCGTCACGATGCTGAAGGCGCTACGGGTCGCCAGTGCGCAGGCAAGCTTCTGCCAGTCGATCACCTCACCGGACCGGGCAGGACCAAACAATCCGGTAAGGCGCTGGAGCAAGTCGTTCGGCGTGGATTCACGTTCGGTCAGACGCTCGCGCAACGAGAGGTCGATCCGTCGCTCATAGGCCCAATAGCGGCGCAGGTACAAGCGTTTGCCCGATAACACCAAAGGCCGTTCGCGCACGTGGTCACGACTGTCGACAGCCAGTGCAACCAGGTTGCTGGCAGCCAGCACCTTGCACCAATGGGCCCCGTCCAGCGACCCCAGCAATTGCGACGGCAACAGCATTGCGCCTTGCACGTCACCTTCGGGTGGCAATGACAGGGCAAAGTCAGGTTCTTTCAGCGTCTCGAACAGGTCAAGGCAGACATGCCCGTGGCCCAATTGGTGGCTGGTCAACGCGGCGGCCAGCAACACCAACGGATCATCATTCGGGGCCAGCTCGTGCAAGAATGCGACAAAGGCTTTGTCCAGTGCTCGCAACCAGCCACGCTCGACCCAACGCGTGAGCAACAACAGCAAGTCGTCGGCACGACTCAGCGGCGCCAGTTCGGCCAGGCTTTCGGCTGCCAGCGATGTGGGCAACAAATCGGCGAATGTGCGGTTCATAACAGTACTCCCTGTTCCCAGGCGGGCTCGGCCTTGGGTTCCGGCTTGCCCTGGAACAGTCTGTCCAGACGCTCGATCAGTTCTCTTGGCGGACGGGCAAAAAATGCGCCCTGGCTGGCCGCACGCGTGCCACGCAAAAACAGGTACAACGCACCGCCGACATGCCGGTCGTAGTCGTAATCGACAAGACGCGCCTTGAGCTGGCGATGCAGGGCCAACAGGTACAACACGTATTGCAGGTCGTAACGGTTGTCGAGAATCGATTGTTCCATGGCCTGCTGGGTGTAGGCCGCATCATCGGCGCCAAGCCAGTTGGATTTGTAGTCGGCAACGTAATAGCGGCCGTTGTGTTCGAACGTCAGGTCGATGAAGCCCTTGAACATGCCATTGAGCAACACCGGTTCGGCCGCCACCCGGGCCACGCCGTTATGGGTGTATTGGCACACCAGCGCGTCGAGCTTGAGCACATCGACCTTATGGCTGGCGAACCAGAACTCCATCTCGACCTGGTACTGCGTCAACTGCCCGAATATCACCGGGGCCTGACCGGCGCCCAGCTCCAACGGCAACTTGAGCAGATGCTGCAACCAGTCACTGAGCGTGGTGATCCAGCCCTCCCAGCCTCGACGATTGCAGCGACGGGCAATGGCGTCGTTTACATCTTGTGGCGCGGCAGCAAAACCCTCGCCTCCCGCCCATTCGAGCAGGCCATGGAGGAAAGTGCCGGGGTTCGGGCCGCGCGGGAAGCGATGGATATCGGCACCACCGGCCACCACTTCTCTGGGGGCCTGCGGGTCGAGGCGCTCGTCATCGAACAGTTTTTGCGCCTGCGGGCTCTCCGGCGCCTCGTCCGCGCCGACACTCAGGGTGTCGCCAATGCGTAATGCGCTGTAGGAAGCGATCCACCAGTTTTCGCTGGCCTTGCGTTTCGGGATCAGCGGCACCAGCAGCGCCGCGTCGTTTTGCGGTGGCTGGTATTGCTCGGCAGTCGCTTCAGGCATCCGGGCATAGGCCAGCGCCGGGCAGTCCTGCTGCAGATCCCGCAACCACTGCTGCAACGCCGGGGACTCGCCCAATGGTGCACCGCCACCCAACAGATAACCCAACGCCGACAGATGCAGCACCGAGCCATTGTTGTTGCCGCGCTTGAGGTCAGCCACCCCCAGCCAGCAGGCATGTTGCGCCCGGGTCAGGGCGACATAGAGCAAGCGCAGATCCTCGGCCAGCCGCTCATCATCGGCCAGGGCAATCAATTCTGCGGTCGGCTTCAACGAGACCTGGGCATTGCCTGATTCATCGTGGTAATGCAACGGCAGGCGGCTGCCGTCCACCGGTTTCGCCGAACAAATGAACGGCAGGAACACCAACGGGTATTCCAGGCCTTTGGACTTGTGAATGGTCACGACCTTGACCAATTGCTCATCACTTTCCAGGCGCAGGATCTGCTCTTCGCCAGCCTGCCCGGACAACGCCAGGTGCTCGGACAAATGCCGGATCAGTGCTTGCTCACCATCGAGTTCCGCGGCCGCCTGTTGCAGCAATTCGGACAGATGCAACAGATTCGTCAGTACCCGCTCGCCGTCACTGCGTGCGATCAGCGCCTGGGGCAGACGGAAGTCGTGCAGCAAGCGCCGCAGCATCGGCAATACGCCCTGCTTGCGCCAGACTTCGCGATAGCCACGAAACTGCATGACCCGGGATTCCCAGGCCAACTCGTCCTGATTCAGCCGCTCCAGCTCAGTCAACGAAAGGTTCAACGTGATGCTGGCCAACGCAGCCCGCAGCGGGCGCTCGACATCCGGCTCGGCGCAGGCCTTGAGCCAGGTCAGCACGTCATGCGCCTCTTGAGCGGCGAACACCGAGTCCTTGTCCGACAGGTAAACACTGCGCACACCCCGGGCCGACAATTCGCCACGAACCGCCTGCGCTTCCTTGCCATCGCGCACCAGGATGGCGATGTCCGCCGGCAGCAGGCCTCTGAAGGCCTTGCCGTCCTGGGTGAACCCCGCTTGCTCCTGTTGTCCGCCATTGAGCAACGCAGTGATTTCACTGGCGCAGGCAGCCGCCAGGTGTTGCCGGTACACAGCACCGGACAACGGTTGTTCCGCCGCCAGGTGCCAGATGTTCAAGGCAGGGACTGCCTGATCATTTATGCACAGGACTTCTTTGCGGCCCTGGGAGGCAACCGGCGTGAACGGAACCGGGTTGTCGCCATTCTTCTCCCGGAAGAGGAATGCCCCGCGCCCTGACTCCCGGGCTTCAGCACGCTCGAACACATGGTTCACCGCGTTGACCATGCCATGGCTTGAGCGAAAGTTGGTGCCCAGGGTGTGCAGGCGGCCGGTGGTGGCCTGCCGGGCGCGCAGGTAGGTATGGATGTCGGCGCCGCGAAAAGCGTAGATCGCCTGTTTCGGGTCGCCGATCAGGAACAGACCGCACTCGGGGCTGTTCTCTTCAATCCGGTAGATGCTCTCGAAGATCCGGTATTGCACAGGGTCCGTATCCTGGAACTCATCGATCAGTGCGACCGGAAACTGCTCGCGAATCAGGGTGGCCAGTCGCTCGCCGCCATCGGACTGCAAGGCCGCATCAAGGCGCAGCAACATGTCGTCGAAACCCATTTCCGCACGGCGGCGTTTCTCTTCCTCGAATCGTGCCCCGACCCAGCGGGCGGCGTGTTGCAGTACGGCGGCATTGGGTGTTGGCAGCCCATCGAGACTGGCCTTGAGGCCGGCCATCGCATCGAGCCCCGGATGTCGAGGCGCTTCGCCCTTCCAGGCTTCGGCCATGCCGTCAGGGGTCAGGCGCGTGAAGCCGGTGCCGATATCCAGTTGTTCAAGGGATTCGTCTTCGGCCCAGGCCTTGATCTTTTCGAACCATGGCTCGAAATAGCGGGCCTGCATCTTGCGACCGTCGACAGCCTTGCTGGCAACGCCCTGGTGACAGATGGCAAGCAACTCGTCCGCCCACTGGAGCCAGGGTTGCTTGAGTTCGATCAGGGCAACCCGTCGCTCTTGCAAGCATTGTGAAATCACCTCGGCGGGCTCTTTCCCTTGCAGCGTATCCCGCTCGCTGGCGAACAGCGCACGGATCCGCGGCACCAACGCCGCCGGGCCGCCCCAATTGCTGCGCACCCAATTGAGCGCGTCACCTTGCATCGGGTAACAGAACAGCCGCCAGTAATCGCGCAGGACTTCCCCCAGCAAATCGCTGTGGTCGGTTTCCAGAGTCTGGGTAAACAGGCTGCCGCTGTCGAAGGCGTGCTCGCGCAACATGCGCTGGCACCAACTGTGGATGGTCGAAACCGCCGCCTCGTCCATCCACTGGGCGGCGATATCCAGGCGGTTTGCGCAGCCGGGCCATTGCTCGGGCAAGTACTGGCCACGCAACTCGGCAATCAGGCTGTCGGGGGCAGGCGTTTCATCGCGGAAAAATCGTGCGGCCTCGGCGAGCCGCGTGCGAATGCGTTCGCGCAACTCTTTGGTCGCGGCATCGGTGAAGGTCACGACGAGGATTTGCGGCGGCAGCAACTCTCGCCCGAACCCCGAGCCCTCGTCACCATGACCAAGGACCAGGCGCAGGTATAACGCGGAAATGGTGAACGTCTTGCCGGTGCCGGCGCTGGCTTCGATCAGTTGGCTGCCACGCAGCGGGAACGCCAGGGCCAGCGGTGTCTTCGTGCTCATCAGCGCGACTCCTCGCTGGACAGTGAACGCCAAGGGGCTTCAAGAAGCGGGCGATAGAGCGCATCACACCATTGGGGGAACGTCTCATCGGCGGTCAAGGCAGCGTAATCGGCGAATTGGCGTGCGAGTGCCGGGCTTTCGCGCCGTTCTCCGTCCGTCGTCTGCCCGTCGCCTTCATAGGCTTTGCGCGCAGCGGCCTCGGCCTTGACCGGGTCGGTTTGCCCCAGCCAGGCGAAGGCGGTCTTGACCGCGATCGGCAGAGGCTGGCGCATACCCGACTGCCAGGCCAACAACAGGTCACCGAGAATTTCCTGCGCGGTGGCCCCGTCCAGCGGACCGAGCAACAGGCTGTCGTCGCTGGCCACCAGTGCGGTGGTCAGCGCCATGCCACTGGCACAAGCGATCAGATGATTGACCCACGGGCGTGTCAGGCGATGCCATTTGCGCGACTTGATCGAGCCGATACTGTTGGGGATCGTAGTGATAGACAGCAAGCCACCATCAGCGCGCTGATGCAGGCCGCTGAGCCAGCCATCGATGTGCAGGCCTTGCAGTTCAAGACTGACGGGTAACGCGCTGCCGAGCGGTGTTGGCCACAAAGCCAGGAGCTGCTGGTGGCGTTGCAGCAAGTCAGGTAATGGCTCGATCAATTCACGTTGCAGGCACTCACCGAATCCGGCCATGGGCAGCAGCCCGCTGTTTTGCAGGCGTTTCGCCTGATCCTCCAGGGCCTGTCCGGCATTTCCCGGATCTGCCAGCCCCGCTTCAAGCAAACGGTCGCTGAGGCTGTAACGCTGCAACGCATCCAGGACAAAAGGCTCTTCATCAGCCAACGGCACTTCTGCTGCTTCGAAGTAGACCTTCAGTCGCTGGCTGAAAAAGTGCCGTACCGGATTGCGCAGGAAGTCCTGCAGTTGACCGAGACTGAGTGGTTCGTCCTGAACGTGAGCCTCGAGTACTTCGGCACTTGCCTGCTGCTCTGTCGCCTGATGAAGGACCTGCCATTCGGTGGCGTAGCTGAACGAGTCATCGCCTTCGTGAAAGTAGCGAGCGCTGAAGGGTTGCAAAGGGTGTTCCCGGGTCATGCCTTCAATCAGGTCCTTGTCGCTTTGCGCCAATCGCCAACCGCTGGCCAGGTGGTCACGCAACTGGCCGATCAGCACCGAAGCAGGCCTCTCGCTGTTGTCGCGGATGCTGCGGCCCACCCAACTGATGTAGAGCTGGTCCCGTGCCGACAACAAGGCTTCCAGTAGCAGGTAGCGGTCATCTTCGCGCCGGGAACGATCGCCTGGACGGTAATCACTGCCCATCAGATCGAAATCCAGCGGCGGTTGCGCACGTGGATAATCGCCGTCATTCATGCCCAACAGGCAGACCAGTCGGAACGGGATGGCACGCATCGGCATCAAGGTGCAGAAGTTGACCGCGCCGGCCAGGAAGCGTTGAGACAAACGGCCCTGATCCAGACCTGCGAGCCAGGCTTCACGGACGACGGTCAGCGGCAACTCGTCCTGCAACCCGACGGACTCGCAGGTCTCGAGCCAGGTCTCACGCAGCTCTTCGAGCTGAGCCAGCAAGTAGTCATCGTGTTCGTTGCTGGCAAGGAAGAACAACTGCACCAACGCCTGCAAGCGCAAGCCCCATTGCCGCGGCGGTGCCGGCTGAGAGAGTTCGTGGTGAGCCACTTCCAGCGCGTCCAGCAGCGCAACCAGCGGGCCGATTAGCGCGGCGTCCAGGCCACCGATTTCGTCGTAGGGCTCGATACTTTCATAAGCATCGGCGCTGCCAACGGCATAACCGAGCAACATCCGGCGCAAGCCGAAACGCCAGCTGTTTTGCTCCAGCTCATTCGGCAGCCCGAGCCCGGCACGCTGCTCGGCATTCATGCCCCAGCGAATGCCGGCACCTTCGATCCAGCGGTGCAGCGTCGGCAGGTCACGCTCCTCGACACCGAAGCGAGTGCGCAGTGCCGGGACGTCCAGCAGATCGAGAATCTCACTGACGGGGAATCGGCTGTCAGGCAGCTTGAGCAGGTGCTCGACAGCAATCAGCAGCGGGTCGCGACCACGCTGCCCCTGGTCCGCCAGGGTAAACGGAATGAAGCGCGGATCCTGGCGGTCAAGCTGACCAAACACGGCACGAATGTGCGGGGCGTAGCTGTCGATGTCCGGGACCATCACGATGATGTCCCGGGGTCGCAATTGCGGGTCGGCGCTGAAGCGCGCGAGCAGTTGATCGTGAAGGATCTCGACTTCTCGCTGGGCGCTATGGGCAATGTGAAAACGGATCGATTCGTCCTTCTGCAGATCGATAGCCGGCCAGCGCTCCCGGGTCTCGTTGAGGGGACGCAATTCGAGAATGTCATCCTGCAACTGGTTAAGCATATTCAGCGGATGACCGTCACTGAACAGGTCGATACGCCCGTCGCGGAATGCCGAGCGATAGCTGTTGGGATCGTCATGGCTGTCGAGCAGGTTGATATAGTCCCGTCCCTGCTTGCCCCAGGCAGCCAGTAGCGGGTGAGCATGCTGGTGCAGGGTTTGCGGATCGATCACTACCGGCATCCCGCTTTTGCGGGCTTGACGTTTGTATTGATGCCGCAACAGGTCTTTATCGGCGACGATGTCCGCCCAATGGTGACGACACGGGTTGTGTACGCACAGCAGGACCTGGCTGAAGCGTGCCAATCCCGCCAACGCTTCCAGGGCTTGGGCAGGCAGCGAAGAAATCCCGAAAACGATCACTCGTGAGGGCAATCCCTTTGGAGCGACTTCGAGATTGTTGATTCGCTCGACAAAACGCTGGTGGACGCCGGCACGACTTTGCGCCATGCCTTCTTCCCCTACATCCAGCAAGAGTGCGCGCCATAACTCTGCCTGCCAGCAATTGGCCGGAGTCAGGGGTTTGGCTTCGCCCCTGGCGTTTCTTGTTTGATGTCGACCGTCTGCCCAGTCTTCGAGCCAGTCAGCCCGATAGACCTGGTATTGGTCGAACAGGTCCGCCAGACGCTCGGCCAATTGGTAGCGTTTACGCAGATCGGTGTCATGGGTCAGGAAACGCTGCAGTGGCTCGAAGTGCGGTTGGTTGATCAACTGCGGCAGCAGGCGCATCAGTCGCCAGGTCAGCGGGGCTTTATCCAGCAGGGACTTGGCCGGAATATCATCGCGGCCAAGGACCATGCGATAGAGCTGCCACATGAAACTACCGGGCAGCTGCACGTCGATGGCGGCGGCGATCCCGCAGCCGCCCATGTCGTCATCCTCAGAATCTTCCGCCAGTGCCAGCTTCAGCCATTGGGCAATGCCATTGCTTTGCACCAAAGCAATTTCATTCTCCAGGGGAGCCAGCGGGTAGCGACGCATCCAGCTGACCACCAGGCTGCGCAACTCGTCCAGGCGATTGCCGTGAACCACCATAAAACCAGCACTGAGGGACGTCGCGTCCGGCATAAAGGCTTCCTTGGAAAGCGCAAATCGAGGGACGACTTTAACATTGAAGGCGATTGGCTTCATTGTAGGAGCGAGCTTGCTCGCGATGGACGTTAACGATGACGCGGGAAACCTGAGGCCCCGCAGCGGTCTCGGGTTTTTCGCGAGCAAGCTCGCTCCTACAGGGGGGTGGGGCGCCAAAAACAAAACCCCTACCTGCGTACGCAGATAGGGGTTTCGGAATTTAATCTTGACGATGACCTACTCTCACATGGGGAAACCCCACACTACCATCGGCGATGCATCGTTTCACTGCTGAGTTCGGGATGGGATCAGGTGGTTCCAACGCTCTATGGTCGTCAAGAAATTCGGGTACTGAGTCGTGGCCGGCTGGCCTCGCTTCAGCAAATTGGGTATGTGATGGAAATCGGTGTTTTGTGAGCGTCGAACTTTCGGTTCTTTCGTCTTCACACACCGCAATCTGATGCTCTTTCGAGTAGTCAAATTGCTTGGGTGTTATATGGTCAAGCCTCACGGGCAATTAGTATTGGTTAGCTCAACGCCTCACAGCGCTTACACACCCAACCTATCAACGTCGTAGTCTTCGACGGCCCTTCAGGGGACTCAAGGTCCCAGTGAGATCTCATCTTGAGGCAAGTTTCCCGCTTAGATGCTTTCAGCGGTTATCTTTTCCGAACATAGCTACCCGGCAATGCCACTGGCGTGACAACCGGAACACCAGAGGTTCGTCCACTCCGGTCCTCTCGTACTAGGAGCAGCCCCTCTCAAATCTCAAACGTCCACGGCAGATAGGGACCGAACTGTCTCACGACGTTCTAAACCCAGCTCGCGTACCACTTTAAATGGCGAACAGCCATACCCTTGGGACCGGCTTCAGCCCCAGGATGTGATGAGCCGACATCGAGGTGCCAAACACCGCCGTCGATATGAACTCTTGGGCGGTATCAGCCTGTTATCCCCGGAGTACCTTTTATCCGTTGAGCGATGGCCCTTCCATACAGAACCACCGGATCACTAAGACCTACTTTCGTACCTGCTCGACGTGTCTGTCTCGCAGTCAAGCGCGCTTTTGCCTTTATACTCTACGACCGATTTCCGACCGGTCTGAGCGCACCTTCGTACTCCTCCGTTACTCTTTAGGAGGAGACCGCCCCAGTCAAACTACCCACCATACACTGTCCTCGATCCGGATAACGGACCTGAGTTAGAACCTCAAAGTTGCCAGGGTGGTATTTCAAGGATGGCTCCACGCGAACTGGCGTCCACGCTTCAAAGCCTCCCACCTATCCTACACAAGCAAATTCAAAGTCCAGTGCAAAGCTATAGTAAAGGTTCACGGGGTCTTTCCGTCTAGCCGCGGATACACTGCATCTTCACAGCGATTTCAATTTCACTGAGTCTCGGGTGGAGACAGCGCCGCCATCGTTACGCCATTCGTGCAGGTCGGAACTTACCCGACAAGGAATTTCGCTACCTTAGGACCGTTATAGTTACGGCCGCCGTTTACCGGGGCTTCGATCAAGAGCTTCGCGTTAGCTAACCCCATCAATTAACCTTCCGGCACCGGGCAGGCGTCACACCCTATACGTCCACTTTCGTGTTTGCAGAGTGCTGTGTTTTTAATAAACAGTCGCAGCGGCCTGGTATCTTCGACCGGCGTGGGCTTACGCAGTAAATGCTTCACCCTCACCGGCGCACCTTCTCCCGAAGTTACGGTGCCATTTTGCCTAGTTCCTTCACCCGAGTTCTCTCAAGCGCCTTGGTATTCTCTACCCAACCACCTGTGTCGGTTTGGGGTACGGTTCCTGGTTACCTGAAGCTTAGAAGCTTTTCTTGGAAGCATGGCATCAACCACTTCGTCACCCAAAGGGTAACTCGTCATCAGCTCTCGGCCTTAAGATCCCGGATTTACCTAAGATCTCAGCCTACCACCTTAAACTTGGACAACCAACGCCAAGCTGGCCTAGCCTTCTCCGTCCCTCCATCGCAATAACCAGAAGTACAGGAATATTAACCTGTTTTCCATCGACTACGCTTTTCAGCCTCGCCTTAGGGACCGACTAACCCTGCGTCGATTAACGTTGCGCAGGAAACCTTGGTCTTTCGGCGTGGGTGTTTTTCACACCCATTGTCGTTACTCATGTCAGCATTCGCACTTCTGATACCTCCAGCAAGCTTCTCAACTCACCTTCACAGGCTTACAGAACGCTCCTCTACCGCATCACTTACGTGATACCCGTAGCTTCGGTGTATGGTTTGAGCCCCGTTACATCTTCCGCGCAGGCCGACTCGACTAGTGAGCTATTACGCTTTCTTTAAAGGGTGGCTGCTTCTAAGCCAACCTCCTAGCTGTCTAAGCCTTCCCACATCGTTTCCCACTTAACCATAACTTTGGGACCTTAGCTGACGGTCTGGGTTGTTTCCCTTTTCACGACGGACGTTAGCACCCGCCGTGTGTCTCCCATGCTCGGCACTTGTAGGTATTCGGAGTTTGCATCGGTTTGGTAAGTCGGGATGACCCCCTAGCCGAAACAGTGCTCTACCCCCTACAGTGATACATGAGGCGCTACCTAAATAGCTTTCGAGGAGAACCAGCTATCTCCGAGCTTGATTAGCCTTTCACTCCGATCCACAGGTCATCCGCTAACTTTTCAACGGTAGTCGGTTCGGTCCTCCAGTCAGTGTTACCTAACCTTCAACCTGCCCATGGATAGATCGCCCGGTTTCGGGTCTATTCCCAGCGACTAGACGCCCTATTAAGACTCGCTTTCGCTACGCCTCCCCTATTCGGTTAAGCTCGCCACTGAAAATAAGTCGCTGACCCATTATACAAAAGGTACGCAGTCACCCAACAAAGTGGGCTCCCACTGCTTGTACGCATACGGTTTCAGGATCTATTTCACTCCCCTCTCCGGGGTTCTTTTCGCCTTTCCCTCACGGTACTAGTTCACTATCGGTCAGTCAGTAGTATTTAGCCTTGGAGGATGGTCCCCCCATATTCAGACAAAGTTTCTCGTGCTCCGTCCTACTCGATTTCATGACCAAGAGATTTTCGCGTACAGGGCTATCACCCACTATGGCCGCACTTTCCAGAGCGTTCCGCTAATCTCAAAGCCACTTAAGGGCTAGTCCCCGTTCGCTCGCCACTACTAAGGGAATCTCGGTTGATTTCTTTTCCTCAGGGTACTTAGATGTTTCAGTTCCCCTGGTTCGCCTCTTGCACCTATGTATTCAGTACAAGATAACCATCTTATGATGGCTGGGTTCCCCCATTCAGACATCTCCGGATCAAAGTCTGTTTGCCGACTCCCCGAAGCTTTTCGCAGGCTACCACGTCTTTCATCGCCTCTGACTGCCAAGGCATCCACCGTATGCGCTTCTTCACTTGACCATATAACCCCAAGCAATCTGGTTATACTATGAAGACGACATTCGCCGAAAATTCGCACTTGCTCTAAGAGCAACTCACAAATTTTACCTTAGCCTGATCCGTTACCAGTGAAAGTAACGTTCAGTCTATCTTTCTATCACATACCCAAATTTTTAAAGAACGATCTAATCAAAAGACTAGAAATCAATATTCATCGCGGAATATTCATTTCTAAACTCTTCGACACGTGAAGCAGTTTATGGTGGAGCCAAACGGGATCGAACCGTTGACCTCCTGCGTGCAAGGCAGGCGCTCTCCCAGCTGAGCTATGGCCCCATACAAAATTGGTGGGTCTGGGCAGATTCGAACTGCCGACCTCACCCTTATCAGGGGTGCGCTCTAACCAACTGAGCTACAGACCCAATTTCGAGCTTGTAACTGTTAGCGTGAGCTATCAGCTTGGAGCTTAAAGCTGCTTCTATCGTCTTCTTCAATGAATCAAGCAATTCGTGTGGGAACTTATGGAGCAGCTGAGTCGTCGATTAAGGAGGTGATCCAGCCGCAGGTTCCCCTACGGCTACCTTGTTACGACTTCACCCCAGTCATGAATCACACCGTGGTAACCGTCCTCCCGAAGGTTAGACTAGCTACTTCTGGTGCAACCCACTCCCATGGTGTGACGGGCGGTGTGTACAAGGCCCGGGAACGTATTCACCGCGACATTCTGATTCGCGATTACTAGCGATTCCGACTTCACGCAGTCGAGTTGCAGACTGCGATCCGGACTACGATCGGTTTTATGGGATTAGCTCCACCTCGCGGCTTGGCAACCCTCTGTACCGACCATTGTAGCACGTGTGTAGCCCAGGCCGTAAGGGCCATGATGACTTGACGTCATCCCCACCTTCCTCCGGTTTGTCACCGGCAGTCTCCTTAGAGTGCCCACCATAACGTGCTGGTAACTAAGGACAAGGGTTGCGCTCGTTACGGGACTTAACCCAACATCTCACGACACGAGCTGACGACAGCCATGCAGCACCTGTCTCAATGTTCCCGAAGGCACCAATCCATCTCTGGAAAGTTCATTGGATGTCAAGGCCTGGTAAGGTTCTTCGCGTTGCTTCGAATTAAACCACATGCTCCACCGCTTGTGCGGGCCCCCGTCAATTCATTTGAGTTTTAACCTTGCGGCCGTACTCCCCAGGCGGTCAACTTAATGCGTTAGCTGCGCCACTAAGAGCTCAAGGCTCCCAACGGCTAGTTGACATCGTTTACGGCGTGGACTACCAGGGTATCTAATCCTGTTTGCTCCCCACGCTTTCGCACCTCAGTGTCAGTATCAGTCCAGGTGGTCGCCTTCGCCACTGGTGTTCCTTCCTATATCTACGCATTTCACCGCTACACAGGAAATTCCACCACCCTCTACCATACTCTAGCTTGTCAGTTTTGAATGCAGTTCCCAGGTTGAGCCCGGGGCTTTCACATCCAACTTAACAAACCACCTACGCGCGCTTTACGCCCAGTAATTCCGATTAACGCTTGCACCCTCTGTATTACCGCGGCTGCTGGCACAGAGTTAGCCGGTGCTTATTCTGTCGGTAACGTCAAAACACTAACGTATTAGGTTAATGCCCTTCCTCCCAACTTAAAGTGCTTTACAATCCGAAGACCTTCTTCACACACGCGGCATGGCTGGATCAGGCTTTCGCCCATTGTCCAATATTCCCCACTGCTGCCTCCCGTAGGAGTCTGGACCGTGTCTCAGTTCCAGTGTGACTGATCATCCTCTCAGACCAGTTACGGATCGTCGCCTTGGTGAGCCATTACCTCACCAACTAGCTAATCCGACCTAGGCTCATCTGATAGCGCAAGGCCCGAAGGTCCCCTGCTTTCTCCCGTAGGACGTATGCGGTATTAGCGTCCCTTTCGAGACGTTGTCCCCCACTACCAGGCAGATTCCTAGACATTACTCACCCGTCCGCCGCTGAATTCGGGAGCAAGCTCCCGTCATCCGCTCGACTTGCATGTGTTAGGCCTGCCGCCAGCGTTCAATCTGAGCCATGATCAAACTCTTCAGTTCAAACATCTTTGGGTTTTGAGAAAACCCTAAACTTGGCTCAGCAATCGTTGGTTACATCTTTGATTTCTCGCGGAGTAACTTGTGATGCTGATAATCTGTTGACTAGCAGTCTGACTCCACAAGCACCCACACGAATTGCTTGATTCAGTTGTTAAAGAGCGGTTGGCTAAGATCTTTCGTCTCAACCGAGGCGCGCATTCTACAGCAGCCTCATTTGCTGTCAAGTGATTTTTTTCAGAAGTTTTCAAGGAATCCTTAACAACTTCAACCACTTGCGCTTTCGATCTCTCGTCAGCGGGAGGCGAATTCTACAGCGTTACACGCTGCTGTCAACACCTCTTTTTCAACTTCCTTTCGGCTTCGATGACCTGAAGCAACCTGCTGCCGAAACCTACATAACTCTTTGTTTTCCAAGGAGTTTTTCGTTTCGACTGCGCCGGAAGTGGGGCGAATTATAGGCCTCCAGAATCTGCCGTCAACACCTATTTTCACAAAACTGTCATATAGGTCAAAAAAGCCCCGAAAACAAAAAGGCCGACCCAATGGGTCGGCCTTCTACGCCCTTCTACTTACAAGCTAGGGAAGGCGAACTGCGAAGCTTCATGGCTAGCACGCTGCGGCCAGCGCTGGGTGATGGCTTTGCGGCGGGTATAGAAACGCACGCCATCCGGGCCATAGGCGTGCAGGTCGCCGAACAGCGAACGCTTCCAGCCACCAAAGCTGTGATAGGCGACCGGCACCGGCAACGGTACGTTGACGCCGACCATGCCGACTTCGATCTCGTCGCAGAACAAACGCGCCGCTTCCCCGTCGCGGGTGAAGATGCAGGTGCCGTTGCCATACTCGTGATCGTTGATCAGTTGCATGGCTTCTTCCAGGCTGTTGACCCGGACAACGCAAAGCACCGGCCCGAAGATCTCTTCTTTATAGATACGCATCTCTGGCGTGACGTTGTCGAACAGGCAGCCACCCAGGAAGAAGCCTTCCTCGTGACCGGCCACGGTCAGACCACGGCCGTCGACGACCAGCGTCGCGCCGGCAGCTACGCCGTCTTCTACATAACCGCTGACTTTGTCGCGGGCCTGGCCGGTGACCAGAGGCCCCATGTCCAGGCCGCAAGAAGTACCGGCGCCGATTTTCAGCGCCTGGATTTGCGGTACCAGCTTGGCCACCAGCGCGTCCGCCACCTGATCGCCAACGCACACGGCCACCGAGATCGCCATGCAACGCTCACCGCAAGAACCGTATGCTGCGCCCATCAGTGCGCTGACGGCGTTGTCCAGGTCTGCATCCGGCATCAGCACCGCGTGGTTCTTCGCGCCGCCCAGGGCCTGAACGCGTTTGCCACGTTTGGTGCCTTCGGAGTAGATGTACTCGGCAATCGGTGTCGAACCGACAAAGCTCAGCGCTTTGACTTCCGGCGCCTCGATCAGCGCATCCACTGCGGTCTTGTCACCGTGCACCACACTCAGTACGCCTTTAGGCAGACCAGCTTCCAACAGCAACTGGGCGATCAGCAGCGTCGAGCTCGGGTCACGCTCGGACGGCTTGAGAATGAAGCAGTTGCCACAGACGATCGCCAGTGGGTACATCCACAGTGGCACCATGGCCGGGAAGTTGAACGGAGTGATACCGGCAACCACGCCCAGCGGCTGGAAGTCAGACCAGGCATCAATATTCGGGCCGACGTTACGGCTGTACTCGCCCTTGAGGATTTCCGGGGCTGCACACGCGAACTCGACGTTCTCGATGCCGCGCTTCAGTTCACCAGCCGCATCTTCCAGGGTCTTGCCGTGCTCTTCGCTGATCAGTTGGGCGATACGCGCTTCGTTCTGCTCCAGCAGTTGCTTGAAGCGAAACATCACCTGGGCACGCTTGGCCGGTGGCGTGTTGCGCCAGGCCGGGAACGCAGCCTTGGCAGCATCGATGGCGCTCTGAATGGTTTCGCGAGTCGCCAGCGGCAACTTGTGAATGGCCTGGCCGGTGGACGGGTTGAACACATCAACCGCGCGACCGTTCTCGGTCACCAGTTCGCCATTTATCAAATGCGGAATAACGCTCATGGAAGCTCCTGAAAAGTTGTCCACAGGCGCCCTTCAACGGGTGCCTGCTATATAGATAGCTTTTGTAGGAGCTAGCTTGCTCGCGAAGATGCTGAGGGCGCCGCGTTCATCCAGACAGCCCCCCGTCATCGTTGACGCCCATCGCGAGCAAGCTCGCTCCTACAGGTGTTGTGTCAAATCAGTCGATCTTGCCCAGCACTTCGCCGACCGCGTCGAACAGGCGATCCAGGTCCTGCGGCTTGCTGTTGAAGGTTGGGCCGAACTGCAGGGTGTCGCCGCCGAAGCGCACGTAGAACCCGGCTTTCCACAGCGCCATGCCGGCTTCGAACGGACGCACGATGGCGTCGCCGTCACGTGCAGCGATCTGGATCGCGCCGGCCAGGCCGAAGTTGCGGATGTCGATGATGTTCTTGGTGCCTTTGAGGCCATGCAGCGCATTTTCGAAATGCGGGGCGACTTCGGCCACGCTCTGCACCAGGTTTTCCTTTTGCAGCAGGTCGAGCGCTGCCAGGCCCGCGGCGCAAGCCACCGGGTGCGCGGAGTAGGTGTAGCCATGAGGAAATTCAACCGCGTATTCAGGTGTCGGCTGATTCATGAAGGTCTGGTAGATCTCGGAGCTGGCAATCACCGCGCCCATCGGGATCGCGCCGTTGGTGACTTGCTTGGCGATGCACATCAAGTCCGGGGTCACGCCGAAGGTGGTGGCGCCGAACATGGTGCCGGTACGGCCGAAACCGGTGATCACTTCGTCGAATACCAGCAGGATGTTGTGCTGGTCGCAGATTTCACGCAGACGCTTGAGGTAACCCTGAGGCGGAACCAGCACGCCAGCGGAACCGGCCAATGGCTCGACGAATACCGCCGCGATGTTCGACGCATCGTGCAGTTCGATCAGCTTCAGCAGTTCGTCAGCCAAGGCGATACCACCCTGCTCCGGCATGCCACGGGAGTAAGCGTTGCTTGCCAGCAAAGTGTGCGGCAGGTGGTCGACGTCCATCATCGCCTGACCGAACAGCTTGCGGTTGCCATTCACGCCACCGAGGCTGGTGCCGGCGATGTTCACGCCATGGTAACCACGGGCACGGCCGATCATTTTGGTCTTGGTCGACTGGCCTTTCAGGCGCCAGTAAGCGCGGACCATCTTCACCGCAGTGTCAGCGCACTCGGAGCCCGAGTCGGTGAAGAACACGTGGTTCAGGTTACCCGGGGTCAGGTCGGTGATTTTCTCGGCCAGCTGGAAGGACAGCGGATGGCCGTACTGGAAGCCTGGCGAATAATCGAGGGTGCCCAGTTGCTTGGACACGGCCTCCTGGATTTCCTTGCGGGTGTGCCCGGCGCCACAGGTCCACAGACCCGACAGCGAGTCATACACCTTGCGCCCCTTGTCGTCGATCAGCCAGCTGCCCTCAGCGCCAACGATCAGGCGCGGGTCGCGCTGGAAGTTGCGGTTGGCGGTGTAAGGCATCCAGTGAGCATCGAGCTTGAGCTGGCTGGCCAGGGAAGTCGGGGCGTTTTCAGGCTGGTTCATGGGCGAAACCTCGCAAGGCAATAAGCGGCGTAAGGATTGAAAACCGTTGTTGCAGCTAAATTGCCACGGGGATAAAGTCGGTGAAATGCAACTTTTCTAATGTTCAGTCAGCCCACTACTAAACTTTCGAGTAACAAGCATGAGCACTCGCCGTCCCGATCCGCTGGCCCAGGTCAGCGACTTTGACATTCGCCTGCTGAGGATCTTTCGCAGCGTGGTGGAATGCGGCGGCTTCTCCGCGGCGGAAACCGTTCTGGGCATCGGTCGCTCGGCAATCAGTCAGCAGATGAGCGATCTGGAGCAACGCCTCGGTTTACGACTGTGCCAACGTGGACGTGCCGGGTTTTCCCTGACTGAAGAAGGCCGCGAGGTCTATCAATCGGCGTTGCAACTGTTAAGTGCACTGGAAAGCTTCCGCACCGAGGTCAATGGCCTGCACCAGCACTTGCGCGGCGAATTGATCATTGGCCTGACTGACAACCTGGTCACCCTGCCCCACATGCGCATCACCCATGCCCTCGCGCAATTGAAAGAACGCGGCCCGGATGTCCAGATCCAGATCCGCATGATCGCGCCCAATGAAGTCGAGCAAGGCGTACTCGACGGTCGTCTGCACGTCGGCGTGGTGCCCCAGGCCAGCGCGCTGTCGGGGTTGGAATATCAACCGCTGTATAGCGAACGATCGCTGTTGTACTGCGCGGTCGGCCATCCGCTGTTTTATGTCGACGATAAACAACTGGACGACGAACGCCTGAACAGCCAGGACGCCATCGCGCCCACCTTCCGTTTGCCGGCGGAAATCCAGGCTCACTACCAGGCGCTCAATTGCACCGCCAGCGCCTCGGACCGCGAAGGCATGGCGTTCCTGATCCTGACCGGACGCTATATCGGTTACCTGCCGGATCACTACGCGAGTCTTTGGGTGCAGCAAGGCCGGTTGCGAGCGCTGAAAGAAAAAACGCGCTTCTATGACCTCAGCCTGGCGTCGGTCACACGCAAGGGGCGTCGACCTCATCTGGTGCTGGAGAGCTTTCTGGAGAGCCTGGCCGCGACGCGTTAATGATCATTGCGCCACATAAGGACTTGTCTGAAGCCGGTGGGTACGATATCAACGCAATGGCCGTCCCACCCACCCGTTCGGAAGTGCTTATGACCTTTGAAGTCCCAGCCCACGGCGCAAAATCCGTCAGCCGCATTCGTCAGAAAAACGAAGAGACCATCATCAAAGCCGCCGAAGACGAGTTCGCCCGTCACGGGTACAAAGGCACGAGCATGAACACCATCGCCCAGAACGCCGGGCTGCCCAAGGCCAACCTGCATTATTACTTCACCAACAAGCTCGGTTTGTACGTGGCGGTGCTGAGCAACATCATCGAACTGTGGGACAGCACCTTCAACACCCTCACCGCCGAGGACGATCCGGCCGAAGCCTTGACCCGCTATATCCGCGCGAAAATGGAGTTCTCCCGACGCCAGCCGCAAGCCTCGCGGATCTTTGCCATGGAAGTCATCAGCGGCGGCGAATGCCTGACCGAGTATTTCAACCAGGATTATCGCGCCTGGTTCCAGGGCCGTGCGGGTGTGTTCCAGGCCTGGATCGACGCCGGTAAAATGGACCCGGTCGATCCGGTGCACCTGATCTTCCTGTTGTGGGGCAGCACCCAGCACTACGCCGACTTCGCCACGCAGATCTGCCGTGTCACCGGGCGCACCCGGTTGACCATGCAGGACATGGAAGACGCCGGGGACAACCTGATCCGCATCATTCTCAAGGGCTGCGGCCTGACACCGACAATTTAAGTTCTTATGCCTTTTACCCTCAGCGGTTTTTGCGAACACCGCGAAGAGATTCGCAAGAGCCGCTTCATCACCTTTGCCGCGCCCATCTCCAGCCCGGCCGAAGCCCAGGCATTCATTGAACAGCACAGTGACTTGAATGCCTCGCACAACTGCTGGGCGTGGAAGCTCGGCGATCAATATCGCAGCACCGATGATGGCGAGCCCGGCGGTACGGCCGGCCGACCGATTCTGGCGGCGATAGAGGCACAGGATTGCGATCAGGTCGCGGTGCTGGTGATTCGCTGGTATGGCGGCATCCAACTGGGTACCGGCGGGCTCGCCCGGGCCTATGGCGGTGGTGCGAACAAATGCCTGCAAGCGGCGCCAAAGATCGAATTGATCAGCCGGGTGCCGCTGCGTTGCGCTTGTGGGTTTGCCGAGTTGGCCCTGGTCAAGCTGCGGGTGGCGGAGGCAGGTGGATTAGTTGTGGAGGAAACCTTCACCGCCAACGGTGTCGAGTTGCAGTTGGCCGTGGGTGATGTGCAAATCGACACCTTGCAATTACAACTGGCCGATTTGAGTCGCGGGCGTATTTTGTTGCAGCGCTAAAAAGCTCCGGCCCAGGCTGCAATCTTTTGGGGCACAGCGCTTTTTCACTTATTCCATACTTGCCCACATCTGCTGTGCACCCGGCTGTGGATAACCTGAGCACATACGGCTGTAACCCTTCTGTCATGCGGCTTTGCGGACTTTGCTCAATTTTCGTCCAATCTGCCATCAAGCAGAGTAAATTCAAATAAAAACAAACAGTTACATCGGTTTATCGCCTTTAGAAGAAAGCCACTCAGTGCTTATGCCCATGCTTTGGGCTTGCGCACAAATACTGTGGAGCAATCTGTGGATAACCCGTTCATGGCCGTCGCCGAGCCGTGTACAACACGGCTCGTGGTCATTTGCTCATTTTTTGATCAAAACCGTACGAGCAAAATCAGGGCTTGATTCTCGGCACTGCCCCCCTGTGGTGCCCGGCTCCGTGCGACACATTTGAAAGCGGCGCACTCAATGCCTCGGCCCACGCTGGATGGGTGTGAACCCGGTCAAATGTGGGAGCGAGCCTGCTCGCGAAGGCGTCCGAACAGGCAGCGCCTGAACTGCGCCCCACGCCAATTCAAACACCAGGAAAACCACCAACAACGAACTCGCGCCATGGGCAAGTGCATAAGCCTGCCAAGCCGAGAACAGGAATCTGGCCACGGCGTCATACCGTCCGAAAATCTGCTGCGGATCACGAATCCGCAACACCGCCCACACGCAGACAATCGAACCCAGCAGATTCGCCATCAGCATGTGCAGCGGTTCGAACGGCGGCAGCTCACCGGGTAAATTCAATGCCTGGCTCACGTTAGTCAAAATCCCATGCAGTGCCGCAAAACTCCACGGCGTGACAAACGCG
The DNA here is from genome assembly GCF_056711565.1 of Pseudomonas sp. WT-JTC. NCBI lineage: Bacteria > Pseudomonadati > Pseudomonadota > Gammaproteobacteria > Pseudomonadales > Pseudomonadaceae > Pseudomonas > Pseudomonas sp. WT-JTC. Next base: position 713,509 of record NZ_CM160042.1, on the reverse strand, counting down.
ACCGTCACGATCAGGTCGTACCAGGCACTGCCTTGCACCAGGCGGCGATATTGCGTTGCAGTCCACATCGACATTGCTCCATCAATTCAGGGAGCAACAAGGCTAAAGCCTGGAGTATGCTCCAGGGTCAAGCCCCCTTCGAGAGGTCATGATGCGCATCGGTGAATTAGCCCAGGCCAGCGCCGTCAGCCGCGACACGCTGCGTTTCTACGAGCAGCGCGGGTTGATCGCGGCGCAACGCAGCGCCAACGGGTATCGCGACTATCCGCCAGACATGGTGCAACTGGTGCAGTACATCAAGACCGCTCAACGGCTGGGCTTTACCCTCGGCGAGATCGGCAACAGCGTCACTGCAATCTGGCAGTCGCCCGATCCCGACGCGGCCGTCACGCAACTGCTGCAAGACAAACTCAAACTGATCGAAGCCCGCATGACCGAACTCGGCGCACTGCGCGATGAGTTGCAACAACGGCTCGGGCAACAGTGTCCATTGAATCCACGACTCTGAATTTTCAAGGAAGCCACTCATGTCCAAGGCAAAAACCGCACTCATCATCGGCGCCTCCCGGGGGCTTGGCCTCGGGCTGGTCAAAACCCTGTTGGCCGATGGCTGGCAAGTCACCGCCACCGTGCGCAATCCGCAAAAAACCGAAGCCTTGCAGGCCCTGGGCAAGGTGCGGATCGAAACGCTCGACATGGACGATCAGCAAGCGGTGTCCGCCCTGAGCCAACAACTCAAGGGCGATGTGTTTGACCTGTTGTTCGTCAATGCCGGGGTCAAAGGGCCGGATGTCCAGACACCGAACGGTGGTGCGACGATGGCCGAAGTCGGCCAGCTGTTTTTCACCAATGCCGTGGCGCCGATCAACCTGGCCCAGCATTTTGTCGAGCATATCCGCCCGGACACCGGCGTGCTGGCGTTCATGAGCTCGGTGCTGGGCAGCGTGACGATGCCCGATGCACCGGAATTGGCACTGTACAAGGCCAGCAAGGCGGCGCTGAACTCGATGACCAACAGCTTCGTAACGCAATTGGGCGAAACCAGCCTCACCGTGCTGTCGCTACACCCGGGCTGGGTGAAAACCGACATGGGCGGCGAAGGCGCGGACATCGACGTCGAAACCAGCACCCGTGGCCTGGTTGATCAGGTCAATGCGTATGTCGGCAAGGGCGGACATCATTTCATCAATTACCGGGGTGAGACCATTCCCTGGTAATACCCCAAATCTAAATGTGGGAGCGGGCTTGCTCGCGAAGGCGTCGTATCAGTCGACAGGTATGTGCCTGACACACCGCTTTCGCGAGCAGGCCCGCTCCCACAGGGTTATGGGTTGTCCTGTCGGGCCGGGCTTGCCCCCGGCAACGTTTTGTTTGACACTTCGCACCTCGCCTCCCCGGCGACCCTGGATCAGCAGACAGGGCAACACTGAGCTGGCAACCCTGAACCCAACTTTCAGAGGAGCCGGCCAACATGCCTGCGACCCGTACCTGGTTAAAAAATCCCCTCGCCATTTTCACAGCCAACGGTCTCGATGCCCGTGGCGGTCTGGTGCTGCAAGACGGCTTGATCGTCGAAGTGCTGGGCGCAGGCCAGCAACCGTCCACCCCCTGCAATGAAGTGTTCGATGCCCGCGAGCATGTGATCCTGCCGGGCCTGATCAACACCCATCATCACTTCTATCAGACCCTGACCCGCGCCTGGGCACCGGTGGTCAATCAGCCGCTGTTCCCGTGGCTGAAAACCCTGTACCCGGTCTGGGCACGCCTGACCCCGGAAAAACTCGCCCTCGCCACCAAAGTCGCGCTGGCTGAGTTGCTGCTGTCCGGCTGCACCACCGCGGCCGACCATCACTACCTGTTCCCGGAAGGCCTGGAAAATGCCATCGACGTGCAGGTCGAGAGCGTTCGCGAACTGGGCATGCGCGCCATGCTCACCCGCGGTTCCATGAGCCTTGGCGAAAAGGACGGTGGCCTGCCGCCGCAACAGACCGTGCAGGAAGGCGAAGTGATCCTCGCCGATAGCCAGCGACTGATAGCCGAGTACCACGAACGCGGTGATGGCGCGCAAATCCAGATCGCCCTGGCACCGTGCTCGCCGTTTTCGGTGACGCCGCAAATCATGTCGGCCAGTGCCGAACTGGCGAACAGACTCGACGTACGCCTGCACACCCACCTGGCGGAAACCCTCGACGAAGAAGAGTTCTGCCTGCAACGCTTCGGCCTGCGCACCGTGGACTATCTGGACAGTGTTGGCTGGCTCGGCCCGCGTACCTGGCTGGCCCACGGCATCCATTTCAACCCGGATGAAATCGCCCGCCTCGGTGCCGCCGGCACCGGTATTTGCCATTGCCCGAGTTCGAACATGCGCCTGGCCTCGGGCATCTGCCCAAGCATCGAGCTGACCGATGCCGGTGCCTTGCTTGGCTTGGGCGTGGACGGTTCGGCGTCCAACGATGCCTCGAACATGATGCTCGAAGCACGTCAGGCCCTGTACATCCAGCGCCTGCGCTATGGCGCCGAGAAGATCACTCCGGAACGCGTACTCGGCTGGGCGACCAAAGGTTCGGCCAGTCTGTTGGGACGTACCGATATCGGTGAACTGGCCGTGGGCAAGCAGGCCGACCTGGCCCTGTTCAAGCTCGACGAACTGCGCTTCTCCGGCAGTCATGATCCAGTCTCGGCACTGCTGCTGTGCGGCGCCGACCGTGCGGATCGGGTGATGGTCGGCGGCAAGTGGCGAGTGATAGACGGGCAGGTCGAGGGGCTGGACTTGAAGGGGTTGATCGCTGATCACAGCCAGGCGGCACGGCAGCTTATCGCAGGCGTCTGACACCACACCGATTAAAACCATGGGGTGACGCTAACGTTTCGTTTTGCCTTAGCGCACCAGTGGGTGGCAGCTGTGCAGCGCCATGCACTTTTATCGCACTTCACCGACCTGTCGCGAGCAGGCTCGCTCCCATAGAGACCGCGGTGCTTTTGTGGGAGCGAGCCTGCTCGCGAGGGCATCACCGCGACTTCAAGTTCTTGTTGTCCTGTTGGTCAGCCGTTTGCATTGCCCTGTGCAAGCCAAAGAGCCCAGCCAACCTCACGACAAAATGGAGTCCGAATTCATGCACAACCCTCCGTTGAAGAAGCTGCTCTGCGCCATTGCGGTGACCATCGGCCTGAGCGCCAGCCTGACTGCCATTGCCAACACCCCTCCGAAATTCGGCTTCGTCGCCTCGTTCCTGATCCCGGAAATGATCCGCGACATCAACGCCATCCAGCTGGCCTTGAACAAATACAACCCCGCACCGATCCAGGCCGCCGAGCGTCGCGGCGTGTACGCCGTGGGCTACGCTTCGGACATGGCGTACATCGGACCGAAAATGGCGCTGACCTCCATCGTCACCGATTGGGCTCCGCGACGGGAACCGGAAGCGCTGTGGTGAACCGCCTGGTCAGGTTTTACCAATTGTTGCGGAAACCCTCTGTAGAATGGCGACCATTGCACCTGATGAGAAAAGAATCATGTACGACTGGCTGAACGCCCTGCCCAAGGCAGAACTGCACCTGCACCTGGAAGGCTCGCTGGAGCCCGAGTTGTTGTTCGCCCTGGCTGAGCGCAACAAGATTGCCTTGCCATGGAACGACGTCGAAACCTTGCGCAAGGCGTATGCCTTCAACAACCTGCAGGAATTCCTCGACCTGTATTACCGGGGCGCCGATGTGCTGCGCACGTCCCAGGATTTCTATGACCTGACCTGGGCGTATCTGCTGCGCTGCAAAGAGCAGAACGTTATTCACACCGAACCGTTCTTCGACCCGCAGACCCACACCGACCGTGGCATCCCGTTCGAAGTCGTGCTCAACGGCATCGCCGCCGCACTGAAAGATGGCGAGCAGCAACTGGGTATCACCAGTGGTTTGATCCTGAGCTTCCTGCGCCATCTGAGCGAAGACGAGGCCCAGAAAACCCTCGACCAGGCGCTGCCGTTCCGTGATGCGTTCGTCGCCGTGGGTCTGGACAGCTCCGAGATGGGCCACCCGCCGAGCAAGTTCCAGCGCGTGTTCGACCGTGCCCGTCACGAAGGCTTCCTGACCGTCGCCCACGCCGGTGAAGAAGGCCCGCCCGAGTACATCTGGGAAGCCATCGACCTGCTGAAAATCCAGCGCATCGACCATGGCGTGCGCGCCATCGAAGACGAGCGTCTGATGCAGCGAATCATCGATGAGCAGATCCCGCTGACCGTGTGCCCGCTGTCGAACACCAAACTTTGCGTGTTCGATCACATGTCGCAGCACAACATTCTCGACATGCTGGAACGCGGCGTGAAAGTGACCGTGAACTCCGATGATCCAGCGTACTTCGGTGGTTATGTCACCGAGAACTTCCATGCACTGCACACCCACCTGGGCATGACCCAGGACCAGGCCAGACGCCTGGCGCAGAACAGCCTCGATGCGCGGTTGGTAAAGCCCTGAAGGCAAACGCAAACCCTGTAGGAGCTGGCTTGCCAGCGATAAGGCCATCACGGTCGCCATCGCCGGCAAGCCGGCTCCTACAGCGCCATTTCCAGCTCGGTCTCACTGGCGAAACGATGAATTTCCCGTTGCCCGGAGGCTGTCACCTGCAAGGCTCGGGAATCGCTGTGAAAACTCAGCCACCCCGACTGCATGAACAGCTGCAACAATGCCGCGCCCAGTGAGCCGCCCATGTGCGGGCGTCTTTCGCTCCAGTCGGGGCACGCGCAGGCAACCCTGCCGTTGTGATGGGCCAGCGCCTGGATGAACACTCCCCGTGCCGCCAACTCCGCCGCGCCCTTGAGCGTGACCGTGACCCGCTGATCAAAATGTTCGATCCAGCCTGCCTCCACCAGTCGCTGATACAGATCGGCGGACAGGGTACCCCCCAAGTGATCGTCGCACAGCCGGGCACTCAGCAATGACGAACGCACCGCCCGGGGTTTGACGAGAGGCGCATTGCGCTTGAATACATCGGGAACATCCTGGGGTGCGCTGGCGAAGGTCGCGCTGGCCAGTGCTTCGATTGCCGCCCCGACCTCGGGAGCGGCCAGGCGGAAGAAGCGTTTGCGGCCGCGGGTTTCAACCCTCAACAGGCCTCCAGCGGACAAACGTCCCAGGTGTGCACTGGCCGAAGACTGTGACAGGCCGGCCAGCAATGCCAACTCTTCGGTTGCTCGTGCCGAACCATCCATCAAGGCCCACATCATTGCGCTGCGCTTTGGGTCAGCCAGCAATGTGGCGATCTGGCTGATGCAAGGTGCATGTTCCATGTATTCACTCCCTGTTGAATCGTTTCGTCTACTGCCCAGAAACATCTTGACCGGTAATGTGTCGCCGGCCAATTCGTGGAAACTGCCATCAACCCGGCAACGCATTGCTCACTCTTTAGTGCTGCCTGGCCGATGCCGCGAAGGCCGGACGGATGACCATGCAGTCGGGCCGACCCGAACGTGGACCCGCCATGGGTGGTTCGACGCTACTTATTTGATGAGGGCGCTAGTATATGCGGGTTGCTCGTCGGATCCTGTCCTCCGCCCGGCATAGGTGCTGATCGCTCCTGAGAGAAATTTCTCTTTTTTTGTGCGACTAATGATCGATATCCGAAAAGCCCGGAAATTGACTACTCAAAACGGCGCAGCGGCTGGCAAGCATTTCCCGCAGAAGGTTCACCGGCTTACTCAGTTGTGCGCGATGGGCGCACAATAGATTCAGCGGTGCGCGCTCGCAGAGCAGCTCCGGCATCAGCACCTTCAAGCGGCCGGCCAGTACATCGGCGGCGACATCGAGCCAGGATTTATAAGCGATCCCGGCACCTGCCACGGCCCAAAGGCGCACGACATCGGCATCGTCACTGAAGCGGTCGCCGCTGACGGTCAGGCTGACTTCGCGTTTGCCGTCGTGAAAACTCCAGTGATCGTGGACCCGGCTGCCAAGCATGTACAACAGGCAATTGTGTTGAGCCAGTTGCTCCAGATGCCGCGGCTCGCCATGACGTGCCAGATAGCCGGGAGCGGCGCACAACACCCGGCGGTTCTGCGGGGCGATGGGCAGCGCCACCAGGCTGGAGTCCTCCGGCTCACCGTAGCGCAGGGCAATGTCTACCGGTTGGCGAAACAGGTCGGCGATGCGGTCCCCCAGCAGCAGGCGCACGGTCAGTTTCGGATGCTCGCGTTGAAACTCGTCGAGCCAGGGCAGTAGCAGATTGCGGCCAAAGTCCGATGGCGCCGACAACTGCAGAACCCCACTGACCTGGTCCTGACCACGGGCCAGCAATCGCCGTCCCTCGTCGAGATTGCTCAAGGCCGCGCGGGCGTATTCGAGAAAACCCTCGCCTTCGGCGGTCAGACGCAGGCTTCGGGTCGAACGGGCCAGTAAACGGGCGCCGAGTTGCTGTTCGATGCGCTTGAGCGCCGCACTGGCCACTGCCGCCGACATGTCCATGCCCCGCGCGGCGGCGGACAGACTGCCCAGGTCCGCCGCCCGGACAAACAACTGCAAGTCATCGAAACGCAGCATCGAGAGCACCGATTATCAAAAAAATATTGAAAGAGACTGCTCTTTTAGCCGGTTTTATCTTCAGGAGAAATAGCCAATCATCTCCCCTATCGAATCTATTCTTTATTAGTGTTCAGGAGTCGCCCATGAAAGCCATTGCCTACTACGCCTCGTTGCCGATCGGTGACGACAAGGCTCTGCAAGACATCGAACTGCCAGAACCGGTTGCCGGCCCCCGCGACTTGCTGGTGGAGGTCAAAGCCATCTCGGTCAACCCGGTGGACACCAAGGTGCGCCAGAGCGTCCAGCCCGAAGGCGGCGCGGCCAAGGTGCTGGGTTGGGACGTGGCCGGCGTGGTCAAGGCGGTGGGCAGTGAAGTGAAGCTGTTCAAGGCCGGCGACAAGGTGTATTACGCCGGCTCCATTGCGCGTGCCGGCGGCAACAGCGAATTGCATGTGGTGGACGAGCGCATCGTCGGCCACATGCCCAAGACCCTCGGTTTCGCCGAGGCCGCTGCCCTGCCGCTCACTGCGATCACGGCGTGGGAACTGTTGTTCGAACGCCTGCGAGTGCGCGAAGGCAAAACCGATGAAGGCCAGAGCCTGTTGATCGTCGGCGCGGCGGGTGGCGTGGGCTCGATTCTTACGCAACTGGCTAAGCAACTGACTGCCCTTGAAGTCATCGGCACCGCTTCGCGTCCGCAGACCCAAAGCTGGGTGAAGGAACTGGGCGCCGATCTGGTGATCGACCATGGCCAGCCACTGAGCGAAGCACTCAAGCGGGCCGGCGTGGATCAGGTCACCCACGTCGCCAGTCTGACCCAGACCGACCAGCACCTGGATCAACTGGTCGAGGCATTGGCACCGCAAGGCAAACTGGCGCTGATCGATGACCCCAAGTCGCTGGACGTGACCAAGCTCAAACGCAAGAGCCTGTCACTGCACTGGGAGTTCATGTACACCCGTTCGCTGTTTGAAACCCCGGACATGATCGAGCAGCACAACCTGCTCAATCGCGTCGCCAGGCTGATCGATGCCGGAACCCTGAAAACCACCATGGGCGAACACTTCGGCACGATCAATGCGACCAATTTGCGCCGTGCCCATGCCCTGCTGGAGAGCGGCAAAGCCAAGGGCAAGATTGTGCTGGAAGGGTTCTGAAACGCTGAAAAAAACCATCGCTGATTTCATCAGTCTGCCGCGTTTTTTTGTCTGCGACCGGGGCGTCCGGGTCGCAGACAACCCCCCGTGGGCGCCATCGAAAAGTCGTGTTTTTTTTAGTTACAAACCGTCAGTCCGACAGTTGCCCCTTGTCACAATGGTGCTCGTATTCGGGACTACAATCGAATCTCCTGCGAGGCAGTCTTTTGCGTAACGTCTTTTTCGAGACATCTTTTACGAGACGTCTTTTACGATAGGAGTTCAGCTATGAAGATCCTGATAAAAGAACTGGCAAAGTCCCAGTGGCAAGTTCGCCTTGATCAACATGCCGTGACGTTCCGCAGCGAAGCAGAAGCTCGCGCTTTCACGCGTACCCTCGAAGCCCGCATCCAGGCCCCTCACCAGATTCCCGTCCTCCACCCGCAGCGTGCAGCCGGCTGATTCCGGCTTCAAACCTGGGTTTGCGCTAGCGCCCGGGCATTTTGCAAACGCCGGGTGAGCATCGCCGCACTCACCACCAGAATTCCACACAGGCTGATGACCATGGCCATCGGCACGGCGCTGCCGTCGTGCAGCACCCCCACCAGCGCAGAGGCACCGGCAGCCACGCTGAATTGCAGGCAACCGAGTAGCGCCGACGCACTGCCAGCCCGTCCACCCTGCCCGCTCATCGCGCAGGCCGCGGCGTTGGGGCTGATGCAACCGAGGCTGGCGATGCAGATGAACAATGGAATCAGCAGCGGCCACAGTTGTGCGGTGTGCAGGGAGCTGACCGCGAGCAGCGTCACGCCGGCCGCCAGGTAAACCCACACTGCGCGCGCCAGCAAGAAGGCCGGACCACGCTTGGCCAGCAACCGCGCATTGACCTGTGCCACCAGAATGAAGCCCGCGGCATTGGTGCCGAACAGCCAGCCAAAGTGCTCGGCCGGAACGCCGTAGAGCTTGATAATGATGAAGGGAGAACCGGCAATGTAGGCAAACATCCCGGCGATGGCGATGCCCCCGGTCAAGGCATGGCCAAGAAATACGGGGTCGGCCAGCAACCGGCCGTACTGACGCAGCGCACCCGACAGCGGTTGACGCGGTATGTGGGCCGGCAAGCTTTCCGGCAATCCCGTCGCAACCGCCAGCCCCGCCAGTGCACTGAATCCGGTCAGGGCCAGGAAGATCGACTGCCAGCCTGTCGTGTTGACCAATAAGCCACCCAGCAACGGCGCGAGGATGGGGGCAAGCCCCATCACCAGCATCAGCTGCGAAAAGACTTTCGCCGAACCCACCGCATCACATTTGTCGCTGACCACCGCCCGGGAAATCACCATCCCGGCGCAGCCGCCCAAGGCCTGGACGAAACGCGCACCGATCAGCCATTCCAGGTTCGGTGCATAGGCACATGCCACGGAGGCGACGGTAAACAAGCCGACACCAGTGAGCAATGGAATGCGTCGCCCGAAACGATCCGCCACCGGGCCATAGGCCAGTTGACCGATGGACAGCCCGAGGAAGTACGCCGCCAACGTCATCTGAACGTGATTTTCGTCCGTCCCGAAGGCCAGTGCCATGGCCGGAAAGGCCGGCAGATAGAAATCGATCGCCAGCGGACCGAAAGCGCTCAGGGCGCCGAGAATCAGAATGGTACGAAAGTTCATCAGGCATCCAGTGGGGCAGTAGTCGGCAGCCCGACAGTCTAGCCGCGCATGGACGCCTTGAACATTCCGGTAGCTCGCTAACTATCAAAATCAGGCCAGCTTGACGCCATAACCCTCTTCGCTGATTGCCTCGATCACTTGCTGAGCGGTCAATGTACTTTCGACGCCAACCTCCCTGCTCGCCAGATCGACCCGCACACTGGCCGCCGGGTCTCTGGCCTGGACCGCCTGGGTGATGGCCTTGACGCAGTGACCACAAGACATGCCTTCAACGTTGAACACTTGCATGGGATGACTCCTTTTCCGGGATTGAACCCAGTTTCGGGCTTGCCACCATGGCAAGGTCAAGTTCTGACGTTAGCTGCCGGGCTGGCAATCGGCGCCGGGCTCGGCCAAGCTGCGTCCATCAATGACTCGAACTCAGGAGATTCAGCCATGCGCTGGTCGGTTTTCAGCCTGTTTGGCTTTCTCAGCCTTTTCGCCGCCGTGCCTTCGGTCAATGCTGCCAGTCAGGATTATGGCGTGCTGATCATTTCCCGCGAGCGCCTGGAAGTCGCGACCAGTTGCGAAATCGGTGTGTACATTCACGATCAACTGGCGGCGCGGCTGTTTCAGGAGCAGAGCACCTCGTTCAACTTGCCGCCCGGCAACGTCTCGCTGCGCCTCAAATTGCTCCCGGGTCAGGTGCCGGGTTGCAATCCGGGCATGCTCGCGCCGGGCTCGCAGGATATCCGGCTCAAGGCCGGGGATGTGCTCAAGTACCGGATCGCGATGACGCAGGAAGGGATGTACCTGAAACGCGCCGGCCTCGGCTACTGACATCTGTATCCCCCGGTGGGAGCGAGCTTGCTCGCGATTAGGCCGTTACATTCAACAACTCTGTTGACTGATACTCCGCTATCGCGAGCAAGCTCGCTCCCACAGGGGATCAGCGGCACGTTTAAGATTGGTGCTTGACCTTGCCAGCATGGCAAGGTTGATCCTGTGGTCATCTACTACAGGGAGTGCGACCGATGTCCGAATCCACCACGTTCGACCTGCCGATCGCCGGCATGACCTGTGCCAGTTGCGCCGGGCGTGTCGAGCGCGCCTTGAGCAAAGTCATTGGCGCCAGTGCCGTCAGCGTCAACCTCGCCACTGAACAGGCCCGGGTCCAGGCACCCAGCGACAGTTTGCCTGCCTTGATGGAGGCTGTAGCCAGGGCCGGCTACAGCGTGCCACAGCAGAATCTGGAACTGAGCATCGACGGCATGACCTGCGCGTCCTGCGTCGGTCGGGTCGAGCGCGCGCTGGGCAAGGTTGCGGGAGTAAAAAGCGTCAGCGTCAACCTGGCCAACGAACGTGCCCACCTGGAACTGCTCGGCCAGATCGAGCCGCAAACCCTGATCGCGGCCGTGGCCAAGGCTGGCTATACCGCCAGCGTATGGGAAGCCGAACACCCGTCAACCGACAATCAGCAACAGCGCCTGCATCGCGAACGTAGCGCCTTGATCATCGCGATTGCCCTCGCTTTGCCGCTGGTAATGCCGATGCTGCTACAGCCGTTCGGCGTGCACTGGATGCTCCCGGCCTGGGCGCAATTCGCCCTGGCCACGCCTGTGCAGTTCATCTTCGGCGCACGGTTTTACATCGCCGCGTGGAAAGCCGTGCGCGCCGGAGCCGGCAACATGGACCTGCTGGTCGCCCTGGGCACCAGCGCCGGATACGGCTTGAGCCTGTACGAATGGGCCACCGCCGCCGGGCGCATGCCGCATCTGTATTTCGAAGCCTCGGCGGTGGTGATCGCCCTGGTGCTGCTGGGCAAGTACCTGGAAAGTCGCGCCAAGCGCCAGACCGCCAGCGCCATCCGCGCCCTCGAAGCCTTGCGTCCAGAGCGGGCGATTCGGGTGACCGATGGCCACGAGCAAGAGGTCGCCATCAGTTCCCTGCGTCTCAATGACCTGGTGCTGGTCAAACCCGGCGAACGCTTTCCGGTGGACGGCGAAGTGGTCGAAGGCCAGAGCCACGCCGACGAAGCCCTGATCAGCGGCGAGAGCCTGCCGGTGCCCAAGCGGCCCGGCGACAAAGTCACTGGCGGCGCGATCAACGGTGAAGGCCGCTTACTGGTGCGTACCCAGGCCCTCGGTGCGGAAACCGTGCTGGCACGGATCATCCGTCTGGTGGAAGACGCCCAGGCGGCAAAAGCGCCAATCCAGAAACTGGTGGATAAAGTCAGCCAGGTGTTCGTGCCCACCGTGCTGCTGATTGCCCTGGCAACCCTGATCGGCTGGTGGCTATATGGCGCGCCGATGGAAACCGCGCTGATCAATGCCGTTGCGGTGCTGGTGATCGCCTGTCCGTGCGCCCTGGGCTTGGCCACACCGACGGCGATCATGGCCGGCACTGGCGTAGCGGCACGCTACGGGATTCTGATCAAGGACGCCGAAGCACTGGAGCGCGCCCATGAAGTCGGCGCGGTGGTGTTCGACAAGACCGGCACCCTGACCTCCGGTGCCCCGCGCATTGCTCATCTGAATGCCATCGACGGTAATGAGGCGAGCCTGCTGCAATTGGCCGGAGCCCTGCAACGCGGCAGCGAGCATCCGCTGGCCAAGGCTGTTCTGGATGCCTGCGTCGAACGTCACTTGAAAGTGGCCGATGTCAGCGACAGCCAGTCCCTGACCGGCCGCGGCATCGCCGGCAGTCTCGAAGGGCGTCGCCTGGCGCTGGGCAATCGTCGCCTGCTGGAGGACAGCGGCTTGAACGCCGGGCCGTTGGCCGACTCGGCGATCGCGTGGGAAAAACAAGGCCGGACCCTGTCCTGGTTGATCGAACAATCCCCCGAGCCACAAGTGCTGGGCCTGTTCGCCTTCGGTGACACCCTCAAGCCCGGGGCGCTGCAAGCGGTGCAGCAACTGAGCGCACGGAACATCAGCAGCCACCTGCTGACCGGCGACAACCGCGGCAGCGCCAACGTGGTGGCCGAGGCGCTGGGCATCCGGGATGTGCATGCCGAAGTGCTGCCGGCGGATAAAGCCGCCACGGTCGCCGCATTGAAAGAAACCGGCGTGGTGGCGATGGTCGGCGACGGTATCAACGACGCCCCGGCACTGGCCGCCGCCGACATCGGCATCGCCATGGGTGGCGGCACCGACGTCGCCATGCACGCGGCCGGCATCACCCTGATGCGCGGCGATCCGCGACTGGTACCGGCCGCATTGGAGATCAGCCGCAAGACCTACGCCAAGATTCGGCAGAACCTGTTCTGGGCCTTCGTCTATAACCTGATCGGCATCCCACTGGCGGCGCTCGGCTTCCTCAATCCAGTGCTGGCCGGTGCAGCCATGGCGTTGTCGAGCGTCAGCGTGGTGAGCAATGCGCTACTGTTGAAAACCTGGAAACCCAAGGACCTGGAGGACAACCGATGAACATCGGCCAAGCGGCCCGCCACAGTGGCCTTAGCGCAAAGATGATCCGCTATTACGAGTCCATCGGCCTGCTCAAGGCTGCCCATCGCACTGATAGCGGATATCGGGTGTATGGCGATGACGACCTGCACACACTGGCGTTCATCAAGCGCTCGCGGGACCTGGGGTTTTCCCTGGAAGAAGTCGGCAAGTTGCTGACCCTCTGGCAAGACCGTCAGCGCGCCAGCGCCGACGTGAAAGCGTTGGCTCGCCAGCACATCGATGAGTTGAACCGCAAGATCCGTGAACTGGGGCAATTGCGCGACACCTTGCAGGACCTGGTTGAGCACTGTCACGGCGATCATCGGCCGGATTGCCCGATTCTGAAGAATCTGGAGTCGGGGTGTTGTGCTGAACCGGCTCGCGCCTGATAGACCAATTGTTCCCACAGGGTTTTGGTGCTTCCCGAGACCCCACAAAAAACCCGGCCGAAGCCGGGTTTTTCTTTATCCGATCACTGCATCCACGGTGGAGGCGGTTCTTCGGCCTTGCCCGGTGGCGCATCGTCCGCCGCACGGGCCGCCTGCTTGCGCTCTTCGTCCAGGCGCGCGGCCTCGATTTCGCGCATGATGCCGCCCACGTCGGCCAGCTCTTGCGTATCGGCGAACTCGCCGGTCAGGACACTGGCCGGGTGCAAGGTGCCGGCCTCGTACAAGGCCCACATTTCCTTGGCGTATCGGGTCTTCTTCAACTCCGGCGCGAACCGCCCGAAGTAGGACGCCATGTTGCCCACGTCGCGCTCCAGCATGCTGAATGCGTGGTTGTTGCCCGCCGCATCCACCGCTTGTGGCAGGTCGATGATCACCGGACCGGTCGGCGTCAGCAGCACGTTGAACTCGGACAGGTCGCCGTGCACCAGACCGGTACACAGCATCAGCACGATCTGGGAAATCAGATACGCGTGATACTCGCGGGCCTGGTCCGGCTCCAGCACCACGTCGTTCAGACGCGGCGCGGCATCGCCGTACTCGTCGGCCACCAGCTCCATGAGCAGTACGCCTTCGAGGAAGTCGAACGGCTTGGGCACCCGCACACCGGCATTGGCCAGACGGAACAGTGCCGCCACTTCGGCGTTCTGCCAGGCGTCTTCGGTTTCCTTGCGGCCAAACTTGGAGCCCTTGGCCATCGCACGGGCCTGACGGCTATTGCGCACCTTGCGGCCTTCCTGATACTCGGCCGCCTGACGGAAACTGCGTTTGTTCGCCTCCTTGTAGACCTTCGCGCAACGTAACTCGTTACCGCAGCGCACCACATAAACAGCTGCTTCTTTACCACTCATGAGTGGGCGCAGCACCTCGTCGACCAGACCGTCCTCGATCAGGGGTTCAATGCGTTTTGGAGTCTTCATCAGCTTTTATTGTGGGTCCTTTATTACCAAACACGCGAAAGTCATTCCTTATACGGCAATCCACTCACCGGGGGGAGGGGTTGCCGACTTATGAACATTGCAGAGGCACACAATGTGCCAAATACATCGGGTAAAACCGACGACCACCACGGGTCGTTCCAGATCATAGCCGAGCCTGCGTCACTTGTTGCGCAAGGGCATTGAGGCCAATTGCGACAGAAGCTGACACAACAATTCATACCTTCCGTAGGATTTTTCCCAACAGGCCTCAATTTCCTCCGCCAACAGCCGAAGTCCTTAGTGACAGAGTGATTTGTCCGACAATCGCTGCCACAACAAAAGCGATGCCGCACTCAAGGATCAGGGTTGACCAAGAACGTTTACGGCTGCCAATAAACCGCGAGTCATCTGCACTGCGTGGGCCTACAAGAAAATCTGGAGCGCGGATGAACATCAAACAGAAGTTGACCTGGGCGTTTGCAATCATCGCCTGCCTGCCCGTGGTGCTGGTCGCCACCGTCGTTGTGCTGAACCTGCGCAGTGATGCCAGGGACGAATTCGTCGACGGCAGTGCCCGCGAGATTCGTCAGGTCAGCAACGCCATGCAATTGTTCTTTGACGGCATCAGCCAGAACGTCGACTACCTGGCCAGGCAACCGCTGATCCGAAACTCCGACGACAGCCTCAAGACTTACATGGCCGCCAACGCCGAGAGCGTCCCTCAGGGCGAGGCTGACAAGAAAGTCTTCACCCTGCTCCAGGACCTGGGCAACAGCCACCCGGCCTACGCCTATGCCATTCTCGGCACGGCGGCGGGCGGCTACGTGTCGTGGCCGGATGATCCGAAGCTGAGCAACTACGACCCGCGCCAGCGCCCCTGGTACAAAGCGGCCCAGGCCAAACCGGGCAAGCCGTTCCGCACCGAGGCCTATTACTGGGCCCAGGACGATGCGACCTACGTCAGCACCGTGCGCACTATCGACAACAAGTTGGGCACCAACGGTGGCGTGGTCAGCATCGACGTGACGCTCAAGCAGCTCACCGAAATCGTCAAACAGATCAAGCTCGGTGAAACCGGCTACCTGATGCTGCTGGAAAACACCGGCACGGTCCTGGTGGACCCGAAACAACCGGAACACAACTTCAAACCGTTGAACAGCCTTGGCGACGGCTACGCGCAACTGGCCAAGGCCGGCAAGGGCCTGGTGGAAGTGGAGTTGAACGGCGAGCGCTACATGGCCAACGTCTGGCCATCGGAGCAACTGGGCTGGACCTTCATCGGCCTGATCAAACAGAACGACGTGATGAGCTCCGCCACCCAGTTGACCTGGTTGATCGCCATCATTGCTGCCGTCCTGGCCGTTATCTTCGCCATCGTCGGCGCCAGTTTTGCCAGCCTCATCGTGCGCCCGATCCGTAGCGTGGCCAGCGGCCTGGAAGGCATCGCCCAGGGCGAAGGCGACCTGACCCAGAACCTGCAAATCCGTGGCAGCGACGAAACCGCGCAACTGGCCAACTGGTTCAACCAGTTCCTGACGGCGATCCGTAACCTGATCCAGAACATCGGTGGCGCAGCGGGCAAGATCCTCGACACCTCCAAGAGTTCGACCCAAGTCTCCAGCGACATGGCCGAAGCCGCCGGACGCCAGCGTGAAGCCGTGGACATGGTGTCCACGGCGTTCCACGAAATGGTCGCCACCGCCAACGAAGTCGCACGCTCTTGCAGCCAGGCGGCGGAATCCGCCGACAGTGGCCAGCGCCAGGCGCGCGAAGGTCAGCAGCAGATTGATGCGGCGGTGAACAGCGTTGATCGCCTGAGCCAGGAAATCGAACAGTCGGCCCAGTCGATGCAACAGCTGGAGCGCGACAGCAACGACATTCAGTCGATCCTGGGGACCATCCGTTCGATCGCCGAGCAGACCAACCTGCTGGCGCTGAACGCTGCGATCGAAGCGGCCCGTGCCGGTGAGCAAGGTCGCGGCTTTGCCGTGGTGGCCGATGAAGTGCGGGCCCTGGCCAAACGCACGGCTGACTCCACGGCGGAAATCGACGGCCTGCTGGGCAACCTGGCCAAGCGCACCAGCCAGGTGACCCAACAGATGCACGCCAGCCTGGAAGTGTCCCAGCAATCGGTGACGCGCATCGGCGAAGCGCGCAACAGCTTCGGGCAGATTCGCGAGTCGGTGGACGTGATCCGCGACATGAACACCCAGATCGCCACGGCGGCGGAACAACAGCATCAAGTGGCCGAAGACATCAACCGGCACATCAGCCAGATCCATGGCGATGCGCAACTGGTGGCGGAGCTGGCCAACTCGGCACGCCTGGACTCCCAGAGCCTGGCCGGGTTGTCGAATGAACTGGACGTATTGGTGCGCAGGTTCCGTACCTGATTCATCCCGCCCCAAAGATCTTCTGTGAACAAAGGAGATCCATTGTGGGAGCGGGCTTGCTCGCGAAGAGGGCATCAGCGTCAACATCAATGTTGACTGCTATACCGCTTTCGCGAGCAAGCCCGCTCCCACAGTTGTTTGTGTTCAGCGTTCGATGATCGCAGTCACGCCCTGCCCGCCCGCCGCGCAAATCGAAATTAGTCCCCGCCCCTTGCCCGCCGCATCCAGCAACTTCGCCAGGTTGGCGACGATGCGCCCGCCCGTGGCGGCAAACGGGTGCCCCGCCGCCAGTGAACTGCCCTTGACGTTGAGCTTGCTGCGGTCGATCGAGCCCAGCGCCGCATCGAGCCCGAGACGGTTTTTGCAATATTGCGGATCTTCCCAGGCCTTCAATGTGCACAGCACTTGCGCGGCGAAGGCTTCGTGGATTTCGTAGTAGTCGAAGTCCTGCAAGGTCAGGCCATTGCGCGCGAGCAGGCGCGGTACGGCATAGACCGGTGCCATCAATAACCCTTCCGCACCGTTGACGAAATCCACCGCCGCCGCCTCGCCGTCACGCCAGTAGGCAAGAATCGGTAACCCGCGTGCCCTGGCCCATTCCTCGCTGCCCAACAGCACCAGTGACGCGCCATCGGTCAGCGGTGTGGAGTTGCCTGCGGTCAGGGTGCCCTTGGCGCTTTTCTCATACGCCGGTTTGAGGGCGGCGAGCTTTTCCAGCATGGAGTCCGGGCGCAGGTTGTTGTCGCGGGTAAGTCCCAGGAACGGTGTCATCAGGTCGTTGTGCCAGCCTTCGGCGTAGGACGCGGCCAGTTTCTGGTGGCTCTCGAGCGCCAGTTGATCCTGTGCCTGGCGAGGGATGTTCCAGGTCTGGGCCATCAGCTCGCAATGCTGGCCCATGGACAACCCGGTGCGCGGCTCGCCGTTGCGCGGGAATTCGGGGATCAGATGCTGGGGACGCAATTGCAGGAAGGTTTTCAGTTTGTCGCCGGTGGTTTTCGCGCGATTGGCTTGCAGGAGGATCTTGCGCAACCCCTCGCTGACACTGATCGGCGCATCCGAGGTGGTGTCCACGCCACCGGCAATGCCGCAATCGATCTGGCCCAGGGCAATCTTGTTCGCCACCAGCAACGCCGCTTCCAGCCCGGTACCGCACGCCTGCTGGATGTCATAGGCCGGGGTGGCAGGCGACAGTCGCGACCCCAGTACGCATTCGCGTGTGAGGTTCATGTCCCGCGACAACTTGAGCACGGCCCCGGCAACCACTTCGCCGATGCGCAGGCCATGCAGGTTGTAGCGTTCGATCAAGCCCTCGAGAGCGGCGGTGAGCATCACCTGGTTACTGGCCGTGGCATAGGGGCCGTTGGAGCGGGCGAAGGGAATCCGGTTACCGCCAATGATCGCGACACGGCGCAGCTGGGTCATAAGAGCTCCTGGTGAATGATTCAAAACGAAACCCGCCCCCTGTAGGAGCGAGCTTGCTCGCGATAGCGGCCTGTCAGCTACATTGATGCCGATTGGCTTATCGCTATCGCGAGCAAGCTCGCTCCTACACTAGCGTAGGCCTTATCTCGTGGATCGAACGACTGATCGCCATTCATGGTCCACACTTTCAACCCCAGCTGCTGGAGCGCGTTCCATGTCCGACCGCTATATCGACTTCGCCAACTCGTCCATCGGCCATCGCCTGGTCGGCGCCCTGGGGCTGCCGGCGCCGACCAGACTGGAGCGCTGGCAAGCAGGCCGACTGCGACCTGTAGAAGGTGCGCTGCTGATCGGCGGCGGGCCGTTGGCGGAACACGTCAGCGCCTTCGCCAACCGCCTGACCGACTCGATCTACAGCTACGGCAACGGGCCCTCAATGGCCACGGCCTGGATTCCCGGCCACGGACCGAAACTCAAGGCCGTGGTGTTCGACGCCAGTGATCTGCTGCACACCGACCAGCTCAAGCAACTGCGCGAGTTTTTCCAGCCGCTGATGAAAAACCTTGATCACTGTGCGCACCTGGTGATTCTCGGGCGCGATCCGCAATCCCTGAGCGACCCGTTCGCCGCCAGTGCACAGCGTGCCCTGGAAGGTTTCAGCCGTTCGCTGGCCAAGGAGTTGCGCAGCGGTGGCACCCTGCAATTGATCCATGTCGGCGAAGGTGCCGAGACACAGCTGGAAGGCCCGCTGCGGTTTTTCCTCTCGCCTAAAAGCGCCTTCGTGTCCGGGCAGGTCATTCGCTTGAATCCCTGCTCGACACCCGTCAGCGACTGGACACGCCCGCTCGCCGGGCGCAAGGCACTGGTCACCGGTGCGGCACGAGGCATTGGTGCCGCCATCGCGGAAACCCTGGCCCGTGATGGTGCCGACGTCATCCTGCTCGACGTGCCACCGGCCAGGATCGATCTCGAGGCCCTCGCCGCGCGCCTCGGCGGGCGCAGCATCACCCTCGACATCTGCGCCGAAGACGCTGCCGCGCAGTTGATCGAACAGTTGCCCGACGGCCTCGACATCGTGGTGCACAACGCCGGCATCACCCGGGATAAAACCCTGGCCAACATGACCCCGGAATACTGGGACGCCGTGCTGGCGGTCAACCTCAATGCGCCGCAAGTACTGACCAAGGCCCTGCTCGACAGTGGCACCCTGCACGACAACAGCCGGGTGGTTCTGCTGGCGTCCATCAGCGGCATCGCCGGCAATCGCGGACAAACCAATTACGCCGCGAGCAAGGCCGGGCTCATTGGCCTGGCGCAAGCCTGGGCGCCGCTGCTCCAGAAGCGCGGCATCAGCATCAACGCCGTGGCGCCCGGTTTCATCGAAACCCAAATGACCGCGCACATTCCCTTCGGCCTGCGCGAAGCCGGACGCCGCATGAGCTCCCTTGGCCAGGGCGGCCTGCCGCAAGACGTCGCCGAGGCCGTGGCCTGGCTGGCGCAACCGGGCACCGGCGCGTTCACCGGGCAAGCGTTGCGCGTGTGCGGGCAAAGCGTTCTGGGGGCTTAAGGATGATCACCGACTGGCACACACTCGACCGCGAACCCGGCCTGCCGGGGTTGTACGCCCGCGCCGCGACACGGCGAAAAATCACCGGCACCACCTTGCCCGACTCGGGTTTGCGTTGCTGGGTCGATGTCGATCCCAAGCGCCTGGCGGCCTATCGCAAGGTCTGTGGTTTCGCCGACAACGGCCTGCTGCCGCCGACCTACCCGCATATCCTTGGCTTTGCCTTGCAGATGCAATTGCTCACGGCCAGGGAGTTCCCGTTCCCGCTGCTGGGCCTGATTCACCTGAGCAATCGCATTCGCGTACTGCGCCCCATGGGCGGGGTAAACCGGGTGCGCGTCAGCGTTCAGGTGCAGAACCTGCAACCACACGCCAAAGGCGCGACCTTCGATTTGCTGACCACCCTCGACGATCAGTTGGGGCCATTGTGGGAAGCGCAAAGCCGGATGCTCTGTCGCAGCGCCAAACTCCAGGGCGAACCGCTCGAAGAGCAACTGGCAAGCAGCCTGGCCTTGACCGAAGTCGAACACTGGAAAGCGCCGTCGGACATCGGCCGGCAATACGCCAAAGTGTCCGGAGACTACAACCCGATCCACCTGAGCGCAGCCAGCGCCCGACTCTTCGGCTTCCCGACCGCCATCGCCCATGGCCTGTGGAACAAGGCACGCACCCTGGCTGCACTGGCCGTGCATCTGCCAGTGGCGAATGTCGAGATCGCAGTGCAGTTCAAGAAACCGGTACGGCTACCCAGCGAGGTGACATTGCTGGCCAGTGCACCGGGGGCGAGCGGGGACTTTCAACTGACGGGTACCGGGGGCCTGGAGCACATGGTCGGACATTGGCGGCCGGTGGCCGGCCTGATCGCGATTGAACGCGTTTCCCTGTAGGAGCGAGCCTGCTCGCGAAAAACGCCAGGACAGCGTGGGCATTCAGGCAGCCCGCGTCATCGTTGACGTCCATCGCGAGCAGGCTCGCTCCTACAGAAGAGCAGAGCAAAGCAGATCGGCGTACGCAGGCGCTTTTCACCATTCAGCAGGCCGAGCGTTAGCTCGCCTGTCGCTCTTGATCTTGATCCACCCGCCCCCCTCGGGAGGCTGAGCGGAGGGCAATGCCCCCGGATGAATGCCGGAGCGAAGGAACCCCGAGCCCTGGCGAGGGGCCGGACGTTCGGGGCGAGCGTTTTTTTGCTTACTTTTTTGAGGCGCTTGTCAAAAAAAGTGAGTCGCCGTAAGGGCGAAACCATCAGCAGCCGTTACCGCAGAAACGGATAGTCAGCCAGATCAGTAGGACAAAGCTCTGCATTCGGTAAAAAACGTCAGCTTTGGCTGAATGATTCTATGCTGACATTACTCAGTGTTGGTCAGGGTAGACACACTCATGAAAGCCAGCCTCCCCCACAAACAAAATGGCGCAGCCATCCCGTTCCTGAACCTGTCGGGCATCGGTCGGGTGCCGAATCTGCCGGCGACCCTCACGGCCAGTGCGAGCCTGCGACTTTGAGTGCCGGCGACAAACTCTTCGGGCGCCTGCTCAACCGCCATCCGCCGCCCCCGCCGGAGCCGCAAGAGACACAGCGGGTGCCCAGTTTCGGCTTGCAGATACAGCTCGATGCCGAGGGGCGTGTCGTTCAACTGAGCGGTCCGCTACGGCACCTGTTGACTCAGCAAAGCCCCGGCACGCAGGCACCGCACCTGCTCGACTTCCTGTTGCCCCACAGCAGCCTCATCATCGAAGGTGTACCGGCAGACTGGCAGGGACAAACCCTGGACCTGGACTTCTACAGCCTCAACGGTCCGCCACTGCATTTGCGCGGCTGGGTGCAACCCTTGACCGATGCCTGGTTGTTGCAGATGCTCGACATCGGCGACTTGCTGCTTGAGCGCCGGCAATCGCGCAACCGCGAACAATGCCAGGTGCTGGCAATGCACATCACCGAGCAGTTGCGCCTGTGCAGCCTGACGCGCCTGCCCGAAGTGCTCGGCGAACAACTGCAAAGCCTGGCCCAGCGTTTTCAGATTCCCTGCATTGCCCTGGCCTTGCTCGATGAGCAGGGACAGGGTTGGCAGATTCACCAACACTACGTAGCCCTCGATGCTCCACAACTGTGGCAAAACGGCCAACGCCTGGGCACGGGGCTGGACAGTTTGAGCGGTTCGACGCCGCAGCACCTGACCCTGCGCGAACACCCGCGCCTGCAAGGGACCTTCGGCAATACCGATGGCTTCGCCGTGCCCTATCACGATGCGCAAGGCGTGGTTGCCTGGTTGCTGTGCGGTTTCTATACGGCGCACCAACGCGCCCCCGATGTCACTGAGCGCGACTGGTTGCAAATCACCGCTGCGCTCGCCAGCCCCTTGCTCGAACGCCTGCGCGAACACCGGCATCATCTGCAACTGGAACGCCTGGAATCGCTGCAAGCATTGCTGGGCACAGGCTGGTGGGAAGTTTTCAGCGACAGCGACGAGTTGCAATTGGCACCTTCGCTGGCCACGACCCTGAACCTTGGAGCGACACGTTTATCCGTGCAGGATTTGCTCGACAAGGTGTATCCCGCCGACCGCGAAGAGCTGCGCATCCGCCTGCAAGACTTGCAGGTGTCGGGCATGCCGCTGCTGTTGTGCGTGCGCCTGTATCACCCCGACGGTGCACCCGAACCGATCTGGTATCGCCTGCAAGGCCAGGCCCTGGGCGCGGGGAAAAAACGTCGG
Organism: Pseudomonas sp. WT-JTC; assembly: GCF_056711565.1. Classification (NCBI taxonomy): domain Bacteria; kingdom Pseudomonadati; phylum Pseudomonadota; class Gammaproteobacteria; order Pseudomonadales; family Pseudomonadaceae; genus Pseudomonas; species Pseudomonas sp. WT-JTC. Next base: position 691,315 of record NZ_CM160042.1, on the reverse strand, counting down.
CTGGTGGGTTTCATGCTCGACATCAGCGACATCAAGAACCAGGAGCAGAGCGCCGCCGCTGCCCATGCACGCCTGGACAATCTGATCGCCAGCTCACCCGCGGTGATTTACGTACAGCGCTATGTCGAAGGTGCGTTGCAACCGGTGTTCTTCAGCGACAGCCTGTTGCCGCTGCTTGGCTGGACCCTCGCCGACTGCGCGCCCGGAACACTGGTGGAGCGGGTGCATCCCGACGACCGCTTGCAGTATTTCGAGCGCACGCGGCAGTTACTGCGTGAAGGCTCGGTGCGCGCCCGCTATCGGATGCGCGACAGCCGCGGCGACTATCACTGGCTGCTGGATGAAGCGAAGCTGTTGCGCGATGACCTCGGTTTGCCGGTAGAAGCCGTGGGCCTGTGGCTGGACGTCACCGAAGCGACCCTCGCCACCGAACAGGTCAGGCAGAGTGAGGAACGCTACCGGACTCTGGTGGAAGACTCTCCGGCGATGATCTGCCGCTACCAGCCGGACCTGACCCTGACCTTCGGCAACCGTCCGTTGGCCACTTATCTGGAACTGGCGCCCGAGCAATTGCCGGGGATGAACCTGGGTAGCTTGATGTCCGAGGAACAGCGCGATGCGTTCATCCAACGGCTGAACCAACTGAGCCCCGAGGTTCCGGTCAGCACCGCCGAGATCAACCTGCAACTGCCCGGCCACGAACACGCCTGGTGGTTCTGGTCCGATCGCGGGGTATTCGATGAACAGGGCCGGTTGCTCGAAGTTCAGGCCGTGGGGCGCGACAACACCGAGGTGCAGCGCGCCGCGCGGGTGGTGGATCACATGCGGGTGTTCGGCCGCCGCTCGGAAATCGAGCAGCAACCGTTCAACCCGGCCCTGGCCATCGAAGGCGCGCTGTCGCTGTTGTCCGAGGGCATGCGCGGCAAAGGCATCGACCTGCGCACCAACGAGACCGGTTTTGAAGTGCAGGTGCGCGGCTACGTCGATCAGCTTGAACAGGTGCTGATCAACCTGATGGTCAACGCCCGGGACGCGCTGCTCGGCAAGCGCGAAACCCGGCCCGGGTTCAAGCCGTGGATTTCGCTGCACGCCGAACGGGATACGCACTCGGTACGCCTGTGGATCGAGGACAATGGCGGCGGTATCGACCCGCGTTTGCTGGAGCGGATTTTCGAGCCGTTCTTCACCACCAAACCGGCGGGCGTCGGCACCGGCCTGGGGCTCTCGGTGAGCTACGGCATCGTCGAAAACATGGGCGGCAGACTGAGTGTCAGTAACTCCACCGAGGGTGCGCGTTTCTGCATCGAGCTGCCGATTGTGCTGCCGGATCAGATCACCAGTGACAACTGAGGTTGGCACCCACCTCGACTTTGCTCAGGTCGATCCCCAGGCTCGCCAGTGTCGAGCATAAAAAACCCCTGTGGGAGCACAGGGGTTGAGAGGCCGGCTGATTCTAGGATGCGTGCGGTGGGTAGTTGGCCAATATCCGCGTGACCGTTTCCCAGATGGCATCGCGACGATCCGTCGGGTTCGGCGTGCGGCTGAGTATCTGTTCGTCACTGCCGCGCCACACCAGCTTGCCGTCCTTGCCATCGAGCATGTCGATCTGGATGGTCGCTACCTTGTAGCTGACATTGCGGGTTTCGTTATACATGGGGGCGCCGTAGTAGCCATGCCACGGGTTACCCCAAGCGCCGCCGTAATTGGTGGTCACCTGTTGTTGCCGCTCTTCGACAATCAGGTAGGTCTGCACATTCAAATCGCCCTTGGCGCCTGCGGCGGCCGGGCGCAAACCGCGCTGATCCAGTTGATCGGCAACCGCCTGACGGATGCGCTGTTCGGTCAGGTCGCTCTTGATTCGTGGATCATCGGGACGGTATTGCAGGGCGGGTTCTTTCCACGTCCAGCTGCGATAGGCAGCAAAATCGCGGCTGGCGTCGAAGTCATGATTGACCTGGTTGGCGGCGCAGGCACTGAGCAGCGCGACCACTGCCAGTAATGCAAAACGGCGGAACATGGTGATTCTCCGATTGAAGGCATGATCCTGTGAAATGCTTCTTATCTACAAGAAGCTAACTAGGAGGATACGCCGACATTGCCTTTTCCACAGCCTCCCGTATCGCGTCGGCCCGCTCGCTTTCGCTGCCCCGGTTGCCGGTTTCAGCGCTCGAGCTCCATACCGGCTGGCCACTCCTGGCGTCAAACATATCCACCTGAACTACCACGACCTGTTCCGAATAGGTACGCACAATCGGCACGCTGCCGTACATGCCGTATCCCGGCCCGTAGCCGCCGTAACCGCCGTAGTAACCGTAATCGTCCCGGACCTGGCGCAAGCGGGTTTCCAGGCGCAGATCGGCGCTGACAAACAGGTCGGCCGGGCGATTGTCGTGCAACGGGCGCAAGCCGCGTTGATCCAGCGCATTGCTGACCGCTTCGGCGACCTGCGCCGAGTCGGCCCAGGCGGTGCCCGGTGGCAGGTGCCCGTCGAGCCACGCCCAACTGCGGTAGCGCCCATAGTCACGGGGGGCTGCCGGGTAAGCGCTGCGGTCAAAGGTGTTGGCGGCCTGGGGCGGTGCCGGTGGCAAAGGGTTGGACGTGGCGACATAGGGGTTGCTGCCCTGACAAGCGGCCAGCCCCAGGCAGAAAAGCAGTAAACCTGAATGACTTTTCATTGCGTGCTCCGATCAGACAGGCCGACAGATCCAGTGCAAGTAACGCCCAAGCCCGGCAAAGCTCGGATGACGACGGTGGGCCAGTTCCATTTCCAGCAAGTCCACCAGCTCGGCGCGAGCCTGGAATTCCACCGGCATGTAATCGTGAAAAACCCGCACTCCACTCTCTGATTCGACCCGCCACAGGCCTTCAAGTTGCGCCGCCAGCTCGCGTGGATCAAGGGGTTGCTGCGGGGTCAGGCTCTGCTTTTCGCCGGCCATGTCGTTCTTGCGCATCTTGCGGAAATGGCCCTTGAGCAAGTTGCGATAAATCAGCGCATCGCGGTTGTAAAACGCCAGGGACAGCCAGCCGTCCGCCTTGGTCAGCTGATGCAGCACCGGCAGGATGGCATGGGGTTCGGCCAGCCATTCCAGCACGGCGTGGCACAGCACCAGGTCGTAGGGTTCGGTGAGCTGCCCGAGCAGCTCCTGCCAGGGAGCCTGAATGAACGTGGCGCTCTGCCCGGCTTCGGCAAAACGCTGGCGGGCCCCTTCGAGCATCGGTTCGGCAGGCTCGGCGAGGGTCACCTGATGGCCACGCTGGGCCAGCCACAACGACATGTGGCCAAGGCCGGCGCCGATGTCCAGAACACGCAGCGGCCGGTCGGGCAGGATTTCGGCCAGATCGGCCTGCAACACCGCCAGACGGATCGCACCTTTGGCACCACCGTAGATTTTTTCGGCAAAACGGGTCGCCAGTTGATCGAAATGACGGTCGCTCATCAGCTGAACCTCCGTTCGCTGTCCGCCAGCTTGCTGCGCACCACGGCCTCCATGTCCAGGCCCAGCTCGCTGCACAACAGCAACAGATAAAGCACAATGTCACCGACTTCCTGCCCGGCGTGGGCGAGTTTATCCGCTGGCAACTGGCGTGACTGGTCTTCGGTCAGCCACTGGAAAATTTCCACCAGCTCGGACATTTCCACACTCGCGGCCATGGCGAGGTTTTTCGGGCTGTGAAATTGCTGCCAGTCATTGCGGTCACGGATGGCGTGCAGGCGTTCGGTCAGTTCAACAAGGTTCATCGGGCTCTCCTGAAGATGTATAGCTTCGGGGGGATGACCGAGGATGGCAAGTGACAACGTTTTTCGGGTGGGAGCGAGCCCGCTCCCACAGGACCGGTGCAACGCTCTATGCTTGTGGGAACCCGGCAGCATGATCGACAGCCCAAGACTCGATTCTCTTTAATCAGGACTCCCACTCCATGCAGGTAGAAGGTTTTTCCGAATGGCTCGGCCAGGTACTTGGCTCGATCATCCGCTTCATCGTTGATAGCCTCAGTGGGCTGTTCAATCTGTTGAGCAACGCCAGCAGCAATTTTGTCGAAGGCTTGTCCCAGGCGCTGGGCATGGATACCTCGGTCGTCAGCATCGTGACCTTGATCCTTGGGCTGATACTGATGTGGTCGGCGATCCGTGCATTTCTCAATGCGTCGTTCATCATGGGGATCATCTGGCTGATGCTGGGGCTTTGGTTATTTAGCTGGATCATTCACTGACCCCACAATTGATCGCGGCTTGCTCTCGATGTGCCGCTACAATGCCCGCTCCTCCAAGGAGCCTGCATGTCCAACCTGACCGCCGACTGGCGCGACCGCCCTACCCATCGCCGGGTCTGGGCACTCGCCGCGCCGATGATTCTTTCGAACATTTCCGTACCGTTGGTGGCACTGGTCGATAGCACCGTCATCGGCCACCTGCCCCACGCCCATCAACTCGGAGCCGTTGCGGTCGGGGCCAGTCTGTATACCTTCCTCGCCTGGGCCATGGGTTTTCTGCGCATGGGCTCCACCGGGTTCGCCGCCCAGGCAGCCGGGCGCGGGGATGGTGCGGCCTTGCGACAGATTCTGCTCCAAGGCCTGTTGCTCGCCATCGGCCTGGCCGTGGTGTTGGGTGCGGTGGGGGTGCCATTGAGCGGGGTCGCGTTGCACTTCATGCAGCCGTCGGCGGAGCTCGATCAACTGACCCGCGAGTTCTTCCACACCCGCCTGTTTGGCCTGCCGGCGGCGCTCGCCAGTTATGCCTTGGTCGGCTGGTTTCTCGGCACCCAGAATGCCCGGGCGCCACTGGCGATTTTGCTCAGTACCAACCTGGTCAACATTGCCCTGAACCTGTGGTTCGTCCTCGGCCTGGAATGGGGCGTGGCGGGTGCTGCCCGGGCCTCGGTGATTGCCGAATGGACCGGTGCACTGATCGGTTTGCTGATGACTCGCAAAGCCCTGCGCGCCTACCCCGGGCATATCGCCTGGACGGCATTGGCGCTGTGGCAGAGTTGGCGGCCATTACTGGCGGTCAACCGCGACATCTTCATCCGCAGCCTCGCGCTGCAATCGGTGTTTTTCCTGATCACGGTGCAAGGCGCGCGGTTGGGCGACGCCACGGTCGCAGCCAATGCCTTGCTGCTCAACGGATTGCTGCTCACCGCCCACGCCCTCGATGGCCTGGCCCACGCCGTCGAAGCCCTGTGTGGGCATGCGCTCGGCGCCCGCGACCGCGATGCCCTGCGCCGTTCATTGGTGGTGGCCGGCGGCTGGTCGTTGCTGGCGAGCCTGGGCTTTGCCGCGCTGTTTTTGTTCGCCGGGCATCTGTTCATCGAGATGCAGACGGACATTCAGAGTGTGCGCGACACCGCGTTCATTTACCTGCCCTACCTCGCCGTATTGCCGCTGATTGCTGTCTGGAGCTACCTGCTCGACGGTCTGTTCATCGGCGCCACCCGCGCCAGGGAAATGCGCAACGGCATGCTGCTGACCGTGGCGCTGGTGCTGCCTTTCGGCTGGGCGTTGCAAGGCTGGGGCAACCATGGCCTGTGGATAACCTTTCTGTTGTTCATGCTGCTGCGCAGTCTGACCCTTGGCGTGATCGCCTGGCGCCTGCGTCGTCACGATGGCTGGTTCGTCGGCAGCACTCACTGAACGGGCGTGGCCCCGACAAACGCCGAGACTTCATCCAGCACTGGCGCCAGTCCACGCAACGGACGGGATAACGTGGCCACCAGCGTGGCGTGACTGGTGCGGGAGAAATACAGGTCCTGCACCGGCACCCCCGCCTCCCGCAACTTTTTCGCCAGCCCACCGGTATTACGCGTCGGGTTGACCACGTCATCGTCACTCGAAGCCATCAGCAATGCCGGCGGCGCTCCTCGGCTGACATGGTTGATCGGTTGTGAGCGAGGCGGCGAGTCCGGCCAGAAAAATACCGGGCGTACCTCCGGATTCTGGATCGGCAAGAAATCATAAGGCCCGGCCAGGCCGATCCAGCCGCGCAAATCATGGGGCGACATGCCCACTGCCGCGAGCAGGCCGGGGTCCAGTGCCAGCATTGCGGCGTTATAGGCCCCGGAACTGTGGCCCATCAGATACAGCTGTTGCGGGTCACCGGAATACTGGCGAATGTGTTCATGAGTCCAGGCCACCGCTTTGGCGCAGTCTTCGAGAAACAGCGGATAGCGCACCTGTGGATACAAGCGATAGTCCGCCAGAACCGCGACGATGCCCCGCGAAGCCAGTGCCTCGCCGACAAAGCTGTAGTCACTGCGTGAACCGCTATTCCAGCTGCCGCCGTAGAAAAACACTACCACCGGGGTGTTCGGCCCGGCCTTGCGTGGCACGTACACATCCAGCTTTTGCCGTGGATCGTTGCCATAGGCAATGCCCTCGGCCTTGCCAAAAGAACCGTCGGGGGTCAAGGCATTGAGCATTTCCAACGGCGAACAGGCGATTACCGTGGCCAACATCAGGCCAGCGAATGCCACGCATAACAGCCGCCAAACAGGCCGCATCATCAATTTCGACCTCATGGCCAGGGTGGGTCGTTCTGCCACAGGTGACGCAGGCTATCGAGGCGTTCCTGTTGAGTCCTGCCCGGCAATGGCTGCACGGGCACGGCGTCGGGATATTGCAAGCGTAGCCATATCCAGCCATCAAGCACCGGGCGCTCGCTGAAACCCAGCGCCCCCCCCTCCAGCACGTGGGCCGACAAGCGGTAGAAATCGACACCGGTGGATTGGCTCCAGCGCCAGGCATGCTGCTCGAGCAGGCAGGTTTGCAGTGTTCCCTGTTGCCCGGCGCTGAGGCTCTCCTCGACTGCCAACGGGCGGACAGCCAGCCCCGGGTTGGACACACGCTGCCAGCCCTCACAGCCCATCGCGCGATCCGCCCAACTGCCGCCGAACCAGCGCAACTGGTTGATGGGCCCCAGCCAGCGACTCAATTCAGCGGCATCGCAGGCATCGAAAAAATAGCTGGCCGTGATCGGGTTGTAGTAGTTCAAAAGGGCCCGGTGCAGGCCAAGCGTGACCGTGAGCATGCGCCGCAAATGCGCCAGCAACGTCGAAGCACTGGCCTCACTGACCATCAGCAACCCGGGCCAACGTTGTCCGTCGACGATGCATAAATCGGCCAGTGCCGGGCAGGTGCGCAGATCGACCAGGACCGGCCCCTGCTCATGCAGCGCATGCCACTCGGTATCTTCGAACAACCCTGACCACCGGGCTTGAGCAAACATCTGCCGAAGTGTGACACCCGCCTGTGGCGTGCCCGGCACATCCAGCAACAGCCACTGCTGTGGTGCTTCGGGCGTGCGTGTCACGATCATGCTCCAGAGCTCTGGCCAAGCTGCGTCGCCAGACGGCAGGTGCACAATGCCTCTGCACAGTGGTTGAAACTGCCACCGCCGGGCAGCAGGCACAACACCAGCAATGGCTCTCCCGACCGCAACCACTGCTCCAGGCCCTCATCAGGGGTGCCGGTGGCCTGGGGTGCGTCGGTGTCCGTCACCTCGATCGTTGCCGGTACATGCAGCAACCCGGCTATCTGTGGCTGATCGGGATCGCCCTCGACAAAACTCACGACCAGCTCAGTCCCTTCCCGCAATGGCGAGAACATTTCGGCCTGCAACGGCCTGGCCAGGGGCAACCAGCAATGACTGGGCGCTGCCCCTTCGCCCTGATAAAGCCAGTCGAATTGCACCGGTACCGGTCTTGCCGGGTCGGGGCCTGGTTCATCGACTTCGACGACCCACGCCCGTTGCAGGCTATGCATCTGTGGTTTGACCGCCGCACAGGACGGCTCGAATGGTGCAGGCCAGCGCAGGGCACGGACCTGATTGTGGTAGGGCGTCGCCATATCCTGGCTGCCCCAATGTTCAACGTGGGTCAGCAGCCAGAGTCGATTGCATTCGGTAACCGGATGACCGGACAGCGGCATCAGCCCACCGCTGCGCAAGGTCGCCAGGTCTGTCCGGCATTCGGCACGCTGGGCTGCTGTTCCCCCGCAGCGCTGACGTTCGAACTGCCGCACCGCCGGCCCAACGCCCTCGTTCCGGAACACCGCCGGTTCGCCGGTTGGGAAATGCTGCCGGTCATCCCCAAACACCACACAGTGTCCGCAGGCCCGGTGTTCGAAGTGGTAGTGAAGCCGTTCCTGGGCGCACAGTCGCTGCAGAAACTGCAAGTCTGACTCTCGATATTGCGTGCAAAAATCTCTGGGCAGGTATTCGCCGCTCAGCTCCAGGCGTCGATCCTTGCCGGTAATGCCATGCTCCCTGAGCACCTGGTCGAGGATTTGCGGCACCGAACGGCCGCTGAAGATTCGTTGGCTGAAGCGCTGGTCCAGGCAAGCCAGTTTTGGCCCCAGGCGCACCTGGCAGAGTCGGGGCCCCGAGGCATGATCACGCTGGACGAGTTCATGCAACTGTCCATGCACGTGGTTTCCGGCTGGCCCGAAATGCAAGGCGGCCGGGCGGTACAGCAAACTGGCAAGGTCCAGCACCGGGTCATCGATCAGCAACTCCAGGTCGAACACGAACGGCTCACTGATGGCTTCTTTACCGGTAAAGGCCAGGACCTCGAAGGAGTCGGGCAGACCTGCTACATCCAGACGAGATGACGGTTCGCTGACTGGATTGAACATCGGCGTTTCTCTACAGGAGGGGCGGCCGGGGATTCTCGCTGAGAGACATGGCCGAGTAGAGTGCCGAAGTACAACTTAGGAAATGACCTACGCGAAAAGAAGACCAAATGGCATGGATCGCCAAGGACGTGGGTATTTTCGTTTGAAAAAACAGAAACGCCGTACCAGGTCATCTGAAATTTCCGCGGCAAACGGAAAAATTTCAGACAACCTGATCAGCGTGACGCTTACCTCAGGAAGACAGGTAAGACGAACGGGTCAGCCCCAGACGCAAGGCATCGAGGAACTGCGTGCGCTCGGATGCGCTGATGCGGGCACTGGCGCACTTGTCGCGGTAGTGAGTCATCAGTTCTTCCGGCGACAAGTGCACGTAACGCAGCATGTCTTCGATGGTGTCGTGGGTTTCGATACCGGCGTGGTACACGCTGCCGTCGGCGTTCTGGTAGATGTTCACCGAGTCGGTGTCACCGAACAGGTTGTGCATGTCGCCAAGAATTTCCTGGTAGGCACCGACCAGGAAAACTCCCAGCAAATAGTCTTCACCTTCGTTCAGCGCGTGCACCGGCAAACTGGTTTCGATGCTCTGCTCGTCGACGTACTGGTTGATCTTGCCGTCGGAGTCACAGGTCAGGTCTTGCAGCACCGCACGACGCAGCGGCTCTTCATCGAGGCGGTGCAGCGGGATGATCGGCAGGACCTGATCAATGGCCCAGGTGTCCGGCAGGCTCTGGAACACCGAGAAGTTGCAGATGTATTTGTCCGCCAGCTTGTCGTTGAGTTCGTCCAGCACCTGACGGTGGGAACGCTGGCGCGCCTTCAGCGAGTTGTGCAGGCGACGACACACCGCGAAGTAGCATTGCTCGGCCAGTGCTTTCTCGGCCAGGGTCAGCTTGCCGTCGGCATACTGGGCAGCGACATCGCTCATGTAGTGCGTGGCGCGCCAGTAGGTTTCGGTGACCATCTCGATGTCGGTCGGACCCAGCAGGTCCACCAGCCACTGCACGGTTTCCGGCAGTGCTTCCTTGTTCTCGATCTGCGGAACGTCGTCGTTGTGTTTCTCGACGTCGGTCACTTGCACCACCAGCATGGCGTGGTGGGCGGTCAGGGAGCGGCCGCTTTCGGAGAAGATGTTCGGGTGCGGCAGACTCTGCGCATCGCAGAATTCCTTGAGCATCCCGACCACGACGCCAGCGTAATCGTCCATGTCGTAGTTGATCGAACTGGCGTTACGCGAGTGCGTACCGTCGTAATCCACGCCCAGGCCACCGCCGACATCGATGTGGTCCACCGGCAGGCCGAGGTTGCGCAACTCGCCGTAGTAACGGATCGCTTCCTTGAAACCGTGCTGGTAGTCAGCGAGGTTGGCGATCTGCGAGCCCATGTGGAAGTGCAGCAGGCGAATACCCTGGTCCAGGCTGGCCGCACGGAAGCGCTCGACCACCGACAGCAGTTGCGCCGCCGACAGACCGAACTTGGATTTCTCGCCGCCGGTGTCCGCCCACTTGCTCGACGCCAGGGACGACAGGCGCACGCGCAGGCCGACCTGAGGCTTGACCTTGAGCGAGGCCGCTTCTTCGATCACCAGACCGACTTCGGATTCTTTCTCGATCACGATGAACACGTTGTGGCCGAGCTTCTGGCCCATCAGCGCCAGGCGGATGAATTCGCGGTCCTTGTAACCGTTGCAGACGATGGTGCCGCCCTTCGGCGCCAGTGCCAGCACTGCCAGCAGTTCGGGCTTGGACCCGGCTTCCAGGCCGATGGAAACGTTCTGGGTGGCGATGATGTTCTCGATCACCGCTTCCTGCTGGTTCACCTTGATCGGGTACAGTGCGGTGTACTTGCTCTGGTATTCCAGACGTTCGATGTTGGCGTCGAACGCGCCGGTCAGCTGACGCACGCGGTCCTGCAGAATGTCCGGGAAGCGGACCAGCAATGGCAAGGACAGGCCGCTTTTGCGCAGCTGGTCGACTTGCTCGAACAGGTCGATAGGCGAGCTGCTCGGACCGTTCGGACGAACTTCGACGCGACCGGCGTCATTGATCGCGAAATACCCGGCCCCCCAATGGCGAATCCCGTAAACACTGCGGCTGTCCGCAACTGTCCATTGGCTGCCATCGTCTTTGCGTGTGCGTCGTACGGACATCGAAGTCCCCTATAAAGAAGTCATAGTGCGTCGCCTGGGTTCAGGCCGGCGCAGTCTAAAGAATGAAAATGACGGTTCGTCAACGAGGCAATAGACCCCGCCGACCGCAGTGAGTTTAGAAACCGGTCATGAACAGGCTCTGTGAAAACCATGTGGCTGACGCCAGGCCTGAATGCCATCAGGACCGGATCAAGCCGAGGGTGGTTTTCACAGAGGCTGCTAGCCGCCGGACTTCTTCGCTTTGAAACCGAGCTTGATCAGTTCTGCCAAGAGTAGCTCGACATGATCGCCCTGGATTTCGATGACACCGTCTTTCAACGCCCCACCGGTACCGCAACGTTTCTTCAACGTCGTACCCAGTTCCTTGAGCGCATCTTCAGCCAATGGCACGCCGGTGATGGTGGTCACCGTCTTGCCGCCACGGCCCTTGCTTTCGCGACGCACGCGCGCAATGCCGTCGCCGGCCGGGATAACGGTCTGTTTGCAGATGCAGGCGTCCACCGGTTTACTGCATTCCGGGCAATGACGACCTGCGTCGGTGGAAAATACCAGGCCGCCCAGGGCGGCGAAGGATGCGGCTTTTTTGGCCACCGGCAATCCTCTTTGGAGGACAAAGACTGGCCGCAGCACCTGGGAAGTGCCATCGACCGCGAAGCCCCACTCAGGCAGGGGCAGCGCTACTGAAACGGTTCGACATTCATTTCATTGCAGGAGCGAGCTCGCGATGAACGTCAACGATAACGCGCGGCATCAGACAGCACGTGTCGTCCATTCGTTTTTCGCGAGCGAGCTCGCACCTACACGTAATGCATCTTTGTAGGAGCGAGCTTGCTCGCGATGGTCGTTAACGATAACGCGTGCATTCAGAATACACGCGTCGTCCATAAGTTCATCGCGAGCTCGCTCCTACAGAAACAGCCATACCGGTTCAGCTTGAAAAGGTCGCGCAGTGTAACGGCAAAAACGCCGATTGCTAAGAGCCAATCGGCGCCAATTTATAGCCTTTTTGCGACGTCTTGCCCGCGAGACCTCAGATAGCGTTTCAATGCCGCCAAAGAGTCCGGGCAGTAAGGCTTTTCCTCGATTTCCCGCAGCACTTGCTCAATCGGCAAAAAGCGCGCTTCGAGCACCTCTTCCGGTTGCAGGATCAACGGGCCGTCCCACACAGCCGAGAACGCCGAACACCACAGGCGATTACCGGTGTCCTCGAAGAAAAAATGGTCATGGGCGGTCAGCTCCACGCCACTCACGCCCAGTTCTTCCTCAAGTTCCCGGGCCGCCGACTCGGCGTAGGTTTCACTGGCGAGCACCATGCCACCCGCCGCCACGTCCCAGTAACCGGGATAGATCGCCTTGCTCAGCGTGCGGCGATGCACGCACAACTCGCCAGCGGAGTTGAACAACATGATGTAGGTGCCGCGCCCGATCAGCCCGCGCTCGCGCAGGTCGGAACGGACCAGGGCGCCGAGCAGGTTGTCCTGCTCGTCGACCCAGGCGATCTGTTCGGCATCGGACGCCGCGCGGTGCGCGGCTTCCCTGGCGTTATCGACCATGACTCAGCCCTGATTGAGCAATTGACGCAAATCGATCACCGCCGCGTTGGCCCGGGAAATGTAGTTGGCCATGACCAGCGAGTGGTTGGCCAGCACACCGAAGCCGCTGCCGTTGAGGATCATCGGGCTCCACACCGGCTCCTGCGACGCCTCCAGTTCACGAATGATCTGGCGCACGCTGACCGTGGCGTTTTTCTTGGCCAGCACATCGGCGAAGTCGACTTCGATGGCGCGCAGCAAATGCGACAAGGCCCAGGCCTGGCCACGGGCTTCGTAGAACACGTTGTCGATCTGCAGCCATGGAGTTTCGACGATTTCTTCATCGACTTGCGGCGCCACACCCGGTGCCACCACCTCGGTTTTCAACGCAGTGTTGAGCTTGACCCGACCGACACTGGCCGACAGCCGTTGCGACAGAGATCCCAGACGCGTGCCGACATCACCCAGCCAGTTGTTCAGGTTATCGGCGCGGGCATAGAACAATGCGCTCTTCTGGTTCGGATCGGACAGGCGCGCCTGATAGCGGCTCAGGGAATTAATGCCTTCCTGGTACTCGGACTCACTGGACGGCAGCACCCAGCTCTTGTTGTCGAAGTTGAAACGCGGCTCGGCCTTGGCCAGGTCGGCGTCTTCAGCGGACTGCGATTGCGAGCGGGCGAAGTCTTTACGCAATGCGCGGCTCAGGTCGCGGACCTGCACCAGCACGCCGTATTCCCAACTCGGCATGTTGTCCATCCACAGGCCTGGCGGGAATCGGTCGTTGGAAATATAGCCGCCCGGCTTGGTCAGCAAGGTGCCGGCGACGGTCTTGAGGGTTTCCACCGTGGTGTAGCCGACCACCATCTGCTTGCCTTCTTTCTCGGCCGCCAGTTGAGCGGTTTGCTGGACCGGGAACAACGCCGGCTCCTGGCTCCAGTACCAGCCCAGGACACTCGCCACCAACAGGTAGATGCCCAGCAGAGTGGCCAGCGCCCGGCTGAACAACAGGCCGCCCAGATAACTGCGGGCCTCCGACTTCGGTTCAGCGGTACGTTCAGGCGCACTGCCTGTGCGGTTCTTCCAGTCCAGCATGGCGATATCCTTTCAATCTCTTGGGTTCGACGGTTCGACCACAACCATACAACAACGTGCCTTGGCCCGGCACCCGCCATTGCATCGAAGGGGAAAATTACCGGGCTTGTGATGAAAAGTGTTCCTGCCCACCCGACGACGCTGCCGCCCTCAAAATCCACCTAATGGTAAGGATTGCACCCATAAGGGAATCCCTTACCCCCTGAAACCCGAAAAACCGAACCGGTCAGCACTCGCAAAAAAATCATCAATGGCCGAATGCCAATCGCTCGCCAATGGCCGCCCCACACCCGTCAAGTGCCCTGATTAATGCACTTCGCCCTCCGCACGCCGCGACTTCCAGGGCCAAAACCAGACCGACCGGTCACAAACTGAATGGAGTCACATTGCAGATTATTGACGTACAGCACTCATGTAATGGAAAAGTGGTGCTAGCATAGAGCCACCAGTCGACCTCAGTGTGCACCCTAACTAGTAGTCAGGATATGACCGAGCCAGAAGACCCCAGCCGCGAGCGCCTCAAGCATCACTTTGCCCAGCGGGTAATTCATCAGGCTCGTCAGATTCTTGAGATATGGCAGCGCCTGCAACGCAGTGAGTGGTCCACCGCCGACCTTTCGGAACTGAGCGAGGCCAATCTGCGTCTGCTGCGTTTCGCCGAGCGTTTCGAGCAACCGGAACACACGCAACTGGCACGCCATATCGGTCAGTCCCTGGAAGCGGTCGATGCCAACCGCGGACGCCTGAGCAGCGGCCTGATCACCGACCTCAATCGCTTGATGCAGCGCCTGTCACGCACCGGTCTGCGCCATGGCGACCAACTCGATCAAACCTTCCTGCCACCACTGCGCAAGCCTATCTATGTGATGCTGCAGGATCACGACCGTGCCGAGCGCCTGGCCAAGCAACTGGAATTCTTCGGGCTCAGCGCCCAGTCCCTGGACAGCGTAGACGCATTTCGCTCGTCGATGGTTGAGCGCTCGCCGGCGGCGATTGTCATGGACGTGGATTTCAGTGGCCCCGGCGTCGGCCTGAAACTGGCCGCCGAAGCCCAGGAAGGCCTCGACCAGCGTTTGCCGCTGCTGTTCTTCAGCCTGCACGAAACCGACACCCCGACCCGCCTGGCCGCCGTGCGTGCCGGTGGCCAGGAGTTCCTCACCGGCACCCTCGAAGCGTCGAGCCTGCTGGAGAAAATCGAAGTCCTGACCTGCGTCGCCCAGTACGAACCTTATAAAGTGCTGATCATCGACGACTCCCGCGCCCAGGCCCTGCACACCGAGCGCCTGCTCAACAGCGCCGGGATCGTTACCCGGACGTTGATCGAGCCGATCCAGGCCATGGCCGAACTGGCGGATTTCCAGCCGGACCTGATCATCCTCGACATGTACATGCCGGCCTGCACCGGTACGGAACTGGCCAAGGTGATCCGCCATAACGACCGTTACGTCAGCGTGCCGATCATTTACCTGTCGGCCGAAGACGACCTGGACAAACAGCTCGACGCCATGAGCGAGGGCGGCGATGATTTCCTGACCAAACCGATCAAGCCCCGGCACCTGATCACCACCGTGCGCAACCGCGCCGCGCGAGCCCGCAACCTCAAGGCACGGATGGTCCGTGACAGCCTCACCGGCCTGTACAACCACACGCACATCCTGCAATTGCTCGAGGACTGCTCGTTCCGCGCCCGTCGCGAGAACAAGCCGCTGAGCTTTGCCATGCTCGATATCGACCACTTCAAACGGGTCAACGACAGCCACGGCCACCCCATGGGCGATCGGGTGATCAAGAGCCTCGCGCTGTTTCTCAAACAACGCCTGCGCAAAACCGACTTCATCGGCCGCTACGGTGGCGAAGAGTTCGCCATCGTCATGCCGGACACCGATATCGAAGCGGCCTACAACGTGCTCGATGAAATCCGTCAGCGATTTGCCGAGATTCACTACCCCGCTCAACCCCAGGATCTGTGGTGCACCTTCAGTGCCGGGGTGGTGGAGTTATGCGAAAGCTCCGACAGCCTGATGATGGCCAGCCAGGCCGACGAGGCGCTGTATCGCGCCAAAGACGGTGGACGCAATCGCGTACAGGCCGCACGCACATCAAAGCAAAGTGCCACTTTTTTATCGGAATCGACCGATACGGTCATAACCCTGTAACAGAAACGCAATAACTTCAGGCACTTACCATTTCTGCCGTTGGTAGTCCGTAATGCGCCTGAAGCTGCTGACCAATCTCAATACCCTCCTTCTGGTGGCCGTGTGCGTGGCCCTCGGCGCTACGCTGTGGTGGTCGCAGAAAGCCCTTGAGCGCCCGTATCTATTAATGGAGCGCTACCTGGGTCTGTCGCAGCAGTTTCAGAATGAAGTCGCCCGCAGCATCGAAGATTACCTTGGCAGCGGCGATGCACTGCGCCTGAGCAGTGCCGCCCAAGGCATCGAAAGCCTGCAAAAACAACTCGGCGAATTGCCACCGGCCCTGGCCGAGACCTTGCGCCCCAGCCTCTCGACCCTTGAAGAGTTCAGCAAAACCGACCTGCTAGCCGCCGGCAAACTGGCTGGCGATCCGCAGGCGCTGTTGCTGCAGGCCGAGCGGGAACTGGGCGCCAGTCTCGATCAACTCAGCCAGTACGCCAGTGGCAATGCGGCCTACCTGACGCCGCTGCTCGCCGCCTCCCAGCACCTGGGCAAACTGTCCCTGGCGCGGGACAAACTGGTCAGCAGCGGCCGCAGTGAACTGGCCGCCGATGTCGAACGCGAAGTGGCCAACATCCGCACCCAGGCGGAGAAGCTCGACGCCCTGCCGCTGCTGGGCGTGACCACCAGCAGCGAGTCGAACACCGATGATTTCGCCTCGATGATGGGCCTTGAGAACAAGGAAAAAACCGTTGCCGAAGATGCCGGCGTTGGCCTCAAGCGCGAGCTTAACAGTCTGCTCACCCGCTACCCGGCCGAGCTCTCGCGCACTCGCGATCAAATCAGCAAACGCGCCGACCTCAGCACCGCGACTCACTTGAAAATCGCCGACGTGCAACAGGCCATCGCCGGGCTGGAACCGGTGGTACGCGCCCAGCACGGACAGATCCAGGGTGAAGTGCGGTTGATGCAAGGCGTGATGATCGGCTTGATTCTGTTGATCGCGCTGCTGATCGACACCCTGCAGCGCAAACTGGCCCGGACCCTGACCAACCTCGCCCCGGCCCTGTCGACCTGGGCCGAAGGCGACTTCAGCCGCGATATTGAACTGGGCAACACCAACCGCGAACTACATGACATTGAAGCCTCGCTCAACCGCTTGCGTGCGTATCTGGTGGACCTGGTGGGGACCATTCGCCGCAACGCCGAACAAGTGGCCGGTAGCAGCCGTACCCTGGCCGACCTGAGCAACGACTTGCACAGCGGCGCCGAGCACCAGGCCGGCGACACGGCGCTGATCCGCGATTCCCTGAGCGAACTGGAAGCGACCATTCAACAAGTCGCCGGTGATGCCAGCCAGGCCGCCGACGCCAGCCGCCACGCGGGCCTGGCCGTGGAGCATGGACAGAAAGTCATCGGCTTGAGCCTCACCGGTCTGCATGCGCTGGTGGATGAAGTGCAAGGCAATGCACAAATGATCGAACACCTGGCCGAAGAGTCGGCCACCATCGGGGGCGTGTTGACGGTGATCCGCTCGATTGCCGACCAGACCAACCTGCTGGCCTTGAACGCCGCCATCGAGGCAGCCCGGGCCGGGGAGATGGGCCGAGGCTTTGCCGTGGTGGCCGAAGAGGTGCGCTCACTGGCGCAACGTACCGCCGGGGCCACGGCAGAAATCCAGACCTTGATCGCAGGGCTGCAAACCGCCGCGCGACAATCGGTGGAAGGCATGCGCGCCCAGGTCGAACACGCCGAAGCCACCGCCAACCAGGCCCAGGCCGCCGATGGCGCGCTGGATAAGATCGTCGGGGCAATCCAGACCATTTCCGACACGGCGGTACGCATCGCCGATGTCACCGCCCAGCAAAGCGGCGCTGTCAGCGAGATCCGCGACCACAGCGAGCGGATTCACCAGTTGGGAGGGGATAACCTGCTGCGTATTGGCGAAGGCCGCGAGCAGGGGGAGAACCTTTTGGTGCTCGGTGGACGACTGCATACAGCCGTTCAGGCGTTCCGCGTCTGACAGATTGCTTTCGCGAGCAAGCCCGCTCCCACATTTGATCTCTGGTGTTCACAAATGATGTGCACACAGCAGAACCAATGTGGGAGCGGGCTCGCTCGCGAAGGCGTCAGAACCTTCACCACGAAACTCCCGCCCTGCACACCCCCGCAACTGTCCGCTATCATCCCCCCAATTCCGATACGCGAGACCGTCATGCGCCGCTTGCTCTGCCTGTTGTTTTTAGTGTTTGCCCTGCCGGCCAGCGCCACTGGCTTGCTGGAGAATCGCCCCAGTTCGACCCTGGGCTCGATCAACAACAGCGCCGACTTCCTGCCAGTGCGTGAAGCCTTCCGGCTGAGCCTGGTAGAAAGCACGCCGCAATCGATCAAGCTGCGCTTCGTCGCCACTGAGGGTTATTACCTCTACCGCCACCGTTTTCAGTTTCGCGCAGATCCGGCCGAAGTCGTCCTCGGCGCCGCGAAACTGCCAGACGGCCAGAAAAAGCACGATGAATATTTCGGCGATGTCGAGGTCTATCACGGCATTCTCGACGTCGAGCTGCCGCGCACCGACCAGCGCGCCTTCACCCTGGCCGTGACCTATCAGGGTTGCGCCGACAAAGGCCTGTGCTATCCGCCGGAAACCGAGCGATTGAGCATCGACGGCAGCGGCGCTCCGGCGACGGCCTATCAGTGGAATTGGCGCGAACTGGCCTTGTTTTTTCTCGCCGGCCTTGGCCTGACGTTCACGCCGTGCGTGCTGCCCATGCTGCCGATCCTGTCCGGCGTGGTACTGCGCGGCCAGGTCGGCGGCTGGCGCGGTTTCAATCTATCACTGGCCTATGTGCTGCCGATGGCCGCCTGCTTTGCCCTGCTCGGCGCGCTGATGGGCCTGTTCGGTGCCCAGCTCAATCTGCAGGCGCGGCTGCAATCGGCCTGGGTGCTGGTGCCTTTCGCGATGTTTTTTGCGCTGTTCGCGCTGGCGATGTTCGGCGTCTTCGAACTGAAACTGCCGCACGCGATCAGCAGTCGCCTGGACCGTATCGCCGGTCGCACCGAAGGCGGGTCACTGTGGGGCGCCGCGGTGTTGGGCGTGGTCTCCAGTTTGTTGGTTTCACCCTGTGTTTCGGCGCCATTGGCCGGCGCGCTGCTGTATATCAGCGCCAGTGGCGATGCGCTGGGCGGCGGCCTGAAGCTGTTCATGCTCGGCCTCGGCATGGGCGCACCGCTGTTGCTGGTGGCCACCGGT
The DNA here is from genome assembly GCF_056711565.1 of Pseudomonas sp. WT-JTC. NCBI lineage: Bacteria > Pseudomonadati > Pseudomonadota > Gammaproteobacteria > Pseudomonadales > Pseudomonadaceae > Pseudomonas > Pseudomonas sp. WT-JTC. The sequence continues at coordinate 672,538 of NZ_CM160042.1, read as the reverse complement.
GGCGCAGCCTGGTTGCCGAAAAGCGGCCCGTGGCTGGTCTATGTGAAAAACGCAATTGGCGTGTTGTTGCTCGGGTTGGCCATCGGCCTGCTCAGCCGCATCCTGCCGGGTCAGGTCACCTTGCTGCTGATCGGCTTGCTGGCGGGCGGCGTCGGCCTGTTCATGGGGGCTCTGGAGTTCGTCTATAAACCGCCGCGCAAACGCCTGGGCCAATTGCTCGGCATGTTCCTGCTGTTTTACGCACTGGCCTGCTGGTATGGCGCCTTCAGCGGCCAGACCGACCCGTTCAACCCGATTGGCCAGCCCCGTATCATTGACAACAGCGGACCTGCGCAAAACACCAGCAGCTGGCAAACCGTCAGCACACCGGTCGATCTGGATCGCGCACTCGCCGACGCACGGTCATCCGGCACACCGCTGCTGCTCGACTGGTACGCCGACTGGTGCATCAGCTGCAAAGTCATCGAACATGAGGTGCTGAACGACCCGGTCGTCGTCGAACGCCTCAAGGGTTACCGGCTGATCCGCTTCGACATCACCGCCAGCAACGCCGAACAACGCGCCCTGCTCGACCGTTACCAGTTGTTCGGCCCTCCGGCCCTGATGTTTTTCGGCAAGGACGGTGTCGAACGCGCCGATGTGCGGGTGATCGGCGAGATCAACGCCAAAGACTTCGCCGAACGTGTTACCAGGGCCAATGACCAAATTTAATCAAGCAGTCATATATTTCGCGCAAACATCGGTCATCGTGCCGGCTATTGCAGAGAACTGGACAGTCACAAAGGCTTTGCGGCATAGTCGCCGGGTTCTGACAATTGCTCACGGATAACAAAGGAACCGCCGATGGCGACACTACTCGTATTGCACGGACCCAACCTGAACCTGCTCGGCACTCGCGAACCGGGTACCTACGGCGCCACGACGCTGGCGCAGATCAACCAGGACCTGGAACGCCGTGCCCGCGAAGCCGGTCACCATTTGCTGCACCTGCAAAGCAATGCCGAGTACGAATTGATCGACCGTATTCACGCCGCCCGCGGCGAAGGCGTGGACTTCATTTTGATCAATCCGGCAGCTTTTACACATACAAGTGTCGCATTACGTGACGCGCTGCTGGCGGTGAGCATCCCATTCATCGAAGTGCATTTGTCTAACGTGCACAAACGCGAACCTTTCCGCCATCACTCTTACTTCTCCGACGTAGCGGTGGGAGTGATCTGCGGCCTTGGCGCCAGCGGTTACCGACTGGCCCTGGAGGCCGCCCTGGAACAGCTTGAACAACAAGTTAACCGCCCCTGACCGACCCTTGGGAGTTGATGATTCATGGATATCCGTAAAGTTAAGAAACTGATCGAACTGCTGGAAGAGTCCGGCATCGACGAGCTCGAGATCAAGGAAGGCGAAGAGTCCGTACGCATCAGCCGTCATAGCAAGACTCCGGCTCAGCAGTACTACGCGCCGGCACCAATGCCTGCTCCGGTTGCCGCGCCTGCCGCTGCCGCCGCTCCGGCTGCTGCACCTGCTGCCGCCGCCGCTCCAGCACTGAACGGTGCCGTTGCCCGTTCGCCGATGGTCGGTACTTTCTATCGCAAGTCTTCGCCAACCTCGCCGTCCTTCGTGGAAGTCGGCCAGACCGTGAAGAAAGGCGACACCCTGTGCATCGTTGAAGCCATGAAGATGATGAACCACATCGAAGCTGAAACCAGCGGTGTGATCGAATCCATCCTCGTCGAAGACGGCCAGCCGGTTGAGTACGACCAACCGCTGTTCACCATCGTTTGAACCGCGGAGAGCCTTTGATGACTGCGAAGTTGGAAAAAGTTCTGATCGCCAACCGCGGTGAGATCGCCCTGCGGATCCTGCGCGCCTGCAAAGAGATGGGCATCAAGACCGTCGCCGTTTACTCCAAGGCTGACAAGGAACTGATGCACCTGGGCCTGGCGGACGAATCCGTCTGCATCGGTCCGGCATCGGCCGCCCACTCCTACCTGCACATTCCGGCAATCATTGCCGCAGCCGAAGTGACTGGCGCCACCGCCATTCACCCGGGCTACGGCTTCCTTGCGGAAAACGCCGACTTCGCCGAGCAGGTCGAGAAATCCGGCTTCGCGTTCATTGGCCCGAAAGCTGAAACCATTCGCCTGATGGGCGACAAGGTATCGGCCAAGCACGCCATGATCGCCGCCGGCGTACCGACTGTTCCGGGCTCTGACGGCCCGTTGCCGGAAGACGAAGAAACCGCTCTGCGCATCGGTCGCGAAGTCGGCTACCCGGTGATCATCAAGGCCGCTGGCGGCGGCGGTGGTCGCGGCATGCGCGTTGTGCATAAAGAAGAAGACCTGATTTCCTCGGCCAAACTGACCCGCTCCGAAGCAGGCGCGGCGTTCGGTAACCCGATGGTCTATCTGGAAAAATTCCTGACCAACCCACGTCACGTGGAAGTCCAGGTTCTTTCCGATGGTCAGGGTCACGCTATCCATCTGGGCGACCGCGACTGCTCGTTGCAACGTCGCCACCAGAAAGTTCTCGAAGAAGCGCCGGCACCGGGCATCGACGAGAACGCGCGCGAGGAAGTCCTCGCCCGCTGCGTCAGGGCGTGCATCGACATCGGTTACCGTGGCGCAGGTACTTTCGAGTTCCTGTACGAGAACGGTCGCTTCTACTTCATCGAGATGAACACTCGTGTCCAGGTAGAGCACCCGGTATCGGAAATGGTCACCGGCATCGACATCGTCAAGGAGATGCTCAGCATCGCCGCCGGCAACAAGCTGTCGTTCACCCAGGATGACGTCGTCATCCGCGGTCACGCACTGGAATGCCGGATCAACGCCGAGGACCCGAAAACCTTCATGCCGAGCCCGGGCACGGTCAAGCATTTCCACGCTCCAGGCGGCAACGGCGTTCGCGTCGATTCGCACCTGTACAGTGGCTATGCCGTTCCGCCGAACTACGACTCGTTGATCGGCAAGCTGATCACCTACGGCGCAACCCGTGACGAAGCCATGGCGCGCATGCGCAATGCGCTGGACGAAATCGTGGTCGACGGGATCAAGACCAACATCCCGCTGCACCGCGACCTGACCCGCGATGAAGGCTTCTGCAAAGGGGGCGTGAATATTCACTACCTCGAGCACAAGCTGGCTGGCGAGAAGCACTAAGCTTCGAACCCATCAACAAAGCCGCCTTTGGGCGGCTTTGTTGTATCTGGACGCTCCATCAGATAGGTGACTTTGCACATTCCCTGTGGGAGCGGGCTTGCCCGCGAAGGCGTCTGCACACCCAACATCAATGTAGCAGGCAGTCCGCTTTCGCGAGCAAGCCCGCTCCCACAGGTACAGTGGACTCCCACAAACCCTCCGCGCTCGCGTAAACTTGCGCGCTTCTCGCAGCCCGCTAGGCTGCAATCAACATTTTTCAAAGGTGCCCGCCATGCCTTGGCTGCAAGTACGTCTCGCCATCAGCCCAGAACAAGCCGAAACCTATGAAGACGCTTTCCTTGAAGTGGGCGCCGTGTCGGTGACCTTCATGGACGCCGAAGATCAGCCGATCTTCGAGCCGGAACTCAACACCACGCCGCTGTGGTCGCACACGCACCTGCTGGCCCTGTTCGAAGGCGGTACCGAGCCCGGCCCGGTACTGGCCCATCTGGAGCTGCTGACCGGCAGCCCGCTGCCTGAACACCACAGCGAAGTGATCGAAGACCAGGACTGGGAACGCAGCTGGATGGACAACTTCCAGCCAATGCGTTTCGGCCAGCGCCTGTGGATCGTGCCGAGCTGGCACGCCGCGCCGGAGCCTGATGCAGTGAATCTGCTGCTGGACCCAGGCCTGGCATTCGGCACCGGTACCCACCCGACTACCGCACTGTGCCTGGAATGGCTCGACGGTCAGGACCTGAAGGACTGCAACGTGCTGGACTTCGGCTGCGGCTCGGGGATTCTGGCGATTGCCGCCCTGTTGCTGGGCGCAAAACAAGCCGTCGGTACCGATATCGACGTGCAGGCCCTGGAAGCCTCCCGCGACAACGCCGGACGCAACAACATTGCCGAAGAGCTGTTCCCACTGTACCTGCCGCAAGACCTGCCGCAGGTTCAAGCCGATGTACTGGTCGCCAACATTCTCGCCGGCCCGCTGGTTTCCCTGGCACCGCAGTTGTCCGGCCTGGTCAAGCCGGGCGGTCGCCTGGCGCTGTCGGGCATCCTCGCCGAACAGGGCGACGAAGTCGCTGCCGCCTACGCCGAGGACTTCGATCTGGATCCGATCGCCAATCGCGATGGCTGGGTGCGCATCACTGGCCGTCGGCGCTAGAATGACCGCCTGCATAATCCGGATCGCCGCATGACCGATAGCTTCGTCACCCAGTGCCCGCATTGCCAAACCAGCTTCCGCGTCAGCCATGCCCAGTTGAGCGTGGCGCGTGGCGTGGTTCGTTGCGGCTCCTGCCTGCAGGTGTTCAATGCCGCCAGGCAGTTGCTTGAACAGGCGGGCAAGGAATCACCGGTAGCGACGCCGATTCCGCCTGTGCAGCCTGCGCAGCCCCTCGAACCATCGCCGCCGCGCGCCATCAGCCAAAAGCAATGGAGCGCGACCGAACTGGACCTGGACAGCCTCGACCTCGACGAAGAACTCGCCCGGCTCGAACAGCGGGAGATCCAGCCGGCCACCGAACTCGGTCGCCATCGCGACGACTCGCTGAGCGCCCGTCGCGACAGCACCGGGCAGGATGACGAAGAGCCGTGGTCCGACAGCCTGTTCAGTGAGTCGGCCGCCGATCGTGCGCAAGCCGACGAACCGCTCGACAGCCTTGAAACGCCAGAGCCCACGGTCGAACCGGGCAAAGCCTCACGTACCGAACCTTCGCTGTCCCTGGAACCGGTTGATCTGGACGACGAGCCGCAGCCGCCCCAGCTGCGATTGCACGACCCTCTCGATGCACCGCTGAACCACGAACGCCTGTCGGCCACCGACGAAAACGGAATCGACGACAACCTGCCCTCGATCGAACCGCTGCGCAAACGACGCGAGCGTAGCGAGCCGGGCGTGCGCGCTGAAGTGCTGCAAGACCTGACCGACGATCCGCTGCAACTGGATTGGCAAAAACGCCGCTCGCCCTGGGGCCGACGACTGCTGTGGTCGCTGCTGGTGCTGATTGCCGCTGGCGCCCTCGCCGGCCAGTACATCGCCTACCATTTCGACGAACTGGCGCGACAGGATCAATATCGTCCGTGGTTCCAGCAACTTTGCCCGCAAATCGGCTGCATCGTGCCCTCCAAAGTCGACATCGCGAAAATCAAAAGCAGCAACCTGGTGGTGCGCAGCCATCCCGAGTTCAATGGCGCTCTGGTGGTCGATGCGATCATCTATAACCGCGCGCCCTTCTCCCAGCCCTTCCCGCTGCTGGAACTGCGCTTCGCCGACCTCAATGGCCACCTGATCGCCAGCCGCCGCTTCAAACCCGGCGAGTACCTCAATGGCGATCTCGAAGGCATGGCGGAAATGCCACCGCAAACGCCGATCCACATCGCCCTGGACATTCTCGACCCCGGCGCCAAAGCCGTGAACTACAGTTTGAGCTTTCACTCTCCGGAGTGAAACGCCTCATCCACCTAGGATTGATGTCGGCTTTTTGACTCCACCCGGCAAACCAAACCACGGGTAATAACAGAATAACTGTTCAGATTTTGTTCAATTCAGCCTTTATCCAGTCATCGAGAGCGGGTATCATGCCAACCCTTTTTCGAACTCCCATGATCCGGCCCCACAACAGGGAAGTCCTATGTCGGCGGTACGCATCGGCCCATACACATTACATAACAGCTTGATTCTCGCCCCCATGGCGGGCGTCACCGACCAGCCCTTTCGTCAGCTGTGCAAGCGCCTGGGCGCGGGACTGGTTGTCTCGGAAATGGTCACCAGCGACATGAGCTTGTGGAACACCCGCAAGTCGCGCATGCGCATGATCCATGAAGGTGATCCCGAGCCACGCTCGGTACAGATCGCCGGTGGGGACGCGCAAATGCTGGCGGACGCCGCCCGTGCCAACGTTGAAATGGGCGCGCAGATTATTGATATCAACATGGGCTGTCCGGCAAAAAAAGTCTGCAACAAGGCTGCCGGTTCCGCACTGTTGAAGGATGAGCCCTTGGTAACCGAGATCCTGCAGGCTGTCGTGGCCGCGGTCGATGTGCCGGTTACCCTGAAGATCCGGACCGGTTGGGACCGGGACAACAAGAACGGCCTGACGGTGGCGAAAATCGCCGAGCAGGCAGGCATTACGGCGCTGGCAGTGCATGGCCGCACCCGTGCCGACCTGTACACCGGTGAAGCCGAGTACGACACCATTGCCGCGATCAAGCAGGCGGTGTCGATTCCGGTCTTCGCCAACGGCGATATCGACTCGCCGGAAAAAGCCCGGTACGTGCTCGACGCGACCGGTGCCGATGGCCTGCTGATTGGCCGGGCCGCCCAGGGGCGGCCGTGGATTTTTCGCGAGATCGACCATTTCCTGCGTACCGGCGAGAAGCTCCCGGCGCTGGAGCTGATCGAGGTGGAACGCATTCTGCTAGAGCATCTGGCCGCCCTGCACGCCTTCTATGGCGATGTCATGGGTGTACGCATTGCTCGAAAGCATGTGGGCTGGTATCTCGCAACCCTGCCGGGCGCCAGGGAGTTTCGTGCCCACTTCAATCGTTTGGATGGTACGGATGCACAATGCGCCAACGTTCAGGCGTTTTTCGCCGAACGTTACAAGAGCCTGACAGGGGACGGAGAGTGGGTGGCCGCATGACGATGATGACCGAGACTTTAGTGAGTGGAACAACACCCGTGAGCGACAACGTGAATTTGAAACAGCACCTCAATACACCGAGCGAAGAGGGCCAGACCCTTCGCGGGAGTGTCGAGAAGGCGCTGCACAATTATTTCGCCCACCTTGAGGGCGCTGCCGTCACGGATGTGTACAACCTGGTGCTCTCCGAAGTCGAGGCTCCCCTGCTCGAGTGCGTGATGAACTACGTCAAGGGCAACCAGACCAAGGCCAGCGAGCTGCTCGGGCTGAACCGGGGCACGCTGCGCAAGAAACTCAAGCAGTACGATTTGCTGTAAGCATTCAATCAAACCAGAAAGGCGCCCGCGTAAAACCGGTCGCCTTTTTTGCTGACTTCCTTTGCTTTTGATGGAAATTGAGATGACCGACCAGACTACCCGCCTGCCGATCCGCCGCGCCCTGATCAGCGTTTCCGACAAGACCGGGATCCTCGAATTCGCCAAGGAGCTTGAAGCCCTGGGCGTCGAGATCCTCTCCACCGGCGGAACGTTCAAGCTGCTGCAGGACAACGGCGTTGCCGCAGTGGAAGTCGCTGATTACACCGGTTTTGCCGAGATGATGGACGGCCGGGTGAAGACCCTGCACCCGAAAATCCACGGCGGGATCCTCGGTCGTCGCGGTATCGACGACGCCATCATGAGCGAGCACGGCATCAAGCCGATCGATCTGGTAGCGGTCAACCTGTACCCCTTCGAAGCCACCATCAACAAGCCTGGCTGCGACCTGCCGACCGCCATCGAGAACATCGACATCGGTGGCCCGACCATGGTCCGTTCAGCGGCCAAGAACCACAAGGACGTGGCCATCGTGGTCAACGCCAGCGATTACGCCAGCGTCCTGGAAAACCTCAAGGCCGGCGGCCTGACCTACGCCCAGCGTTTCGACCTGATGCTCAAGGCCTTCGAGCACACCGCCGCCTACGACGGCATGATCGCCAACTACATGGGCACCGTGAACCAGGCTGCCGACACCCTGAGCACCGAAGGTCGCAGCGAGTTCCCGCGCACCTTCAACAGCCAGTTCATCAAGGCCCAGGAAATGCGCTACGGCGAGAACCCGCACCAGAGCGCGGCGTTCTACGTTGAAGCCAAGCCTGCCGAAGTCGGCATCGCCACCGCGACCCAATTGCAAGGCAAGGAACTGTCGTACAACAACGTGGCCGACACCGACGCCGCGCTGGAATGCGTGAAGAGCTTCGTCAAACCGGCTTGCGTGATCGTCAAGCACGCCAACCCGTGCGGCGTGGCTGTCAGCCCGGACGCCGAAGGCGGCATCCGCAAGGCCTACGACCTGGCCTACGCCACCGACACCGAATCCGCCTTCGGCGGCATCATCGCCTTCAACCGCGAACTGGATGCCGAGACCGCCAAGGCCATCGTCGAGCGTCAGTTCGTCGAAGTGATCATCGCCCCGAGCGTCAGCGCAGAAGCCCGCGCCATTGTCGCCGCCAAAGCCAACGTACGCCTGCTGGCCTGCGGCGAGTGGTCGGCTGACCGCGCCGCGGCCTGGGACTACAAGCGCGTCAACGGTGGCCTGCTGGTACAAAGCCGTGACATCGGCATGATCGGCGCCGATGACCTCAAGGTCGTGACAAAACGCGCACCGACCGAACAGGAAATCCACGACCTGATCTTCGCCTGGAAAGTCGCCAAGTACGTGAAGTCCAACGCCATTGTCTACGCCAAGAACCGCCAGACCATCGGTGTCGGCGCCGGCCAGATGAGCCGCGTGAACTCCGCGCGTATTGCTGCAATCAAGGCTGAGCATGCTGGTTTGCAGGTTCAAGGTGCGGTCATGGCGTCCGACGCCTTCTTCCCGTTCCGCGATGGCATCGACAATGCGGCCAAGGCCGGTATCACTGCGGTGATCCAGCCAGGCGGCTCGATGCGTGACAATGAAGTGATTGCAGCCGCTGACGAAGCTGGCATTGCAATGGTATTCACCGGCATGCGCCACTTCCGTCACTAATAGAACGGCTTCCCCTGTAGGAGCGAGCTTGCCCGCGATGAACGATAAGACGCCGCGTTGATTCAGACACCCAGCGTTATCGTTAACCACCATCGCGAGCAAGCTCGCTCCTACAGTTCCCAGATTTGCGTCATCCGAGGTTTTTGAAATGAATGTTTTGATCATTGGCAGCGGTGGCCGTGAACACGCCCTGGCCTGGAAAGTGGCTCAGGATCCGCGCGTGCAGAAGGTGTTCGTGGCTCCGGGCAACGCCGGTACCGCCATCGAAGCCAAGTGCGAGAACGTCGCCATCGACGTACTGGCACTTGAGCAACTGGCAGACTTTGCCGAGAAAAACGTTTCCCTGACCATCGTCGGCCCTGAAGTGCCGCTGGTTGCCGGTGTTGTGGATCTGTTCCGCAGCCGCGGTCTCGACTGCTTCGGCCCGACGGCTGGTGCTGCGCAGCTGGAAGGTTCGAAAGCCTTCACCAAGGATTTCCTGGCTCGTCACAAGATCCCGACTGCCGACTACCAGAATTTCACCGAAATCGAGCCGGCCCTCGCTTACCTGCGTGAAAAAGGCGCTCCGATCGTGATCAAGGCCGACGGTCTGGCCGCCGGTAAAGGCGTGATCGTCGCCATGACCCTGGCCGAAGCCGAAGACGCCGTGCGCGACATGCTGGCGGGCAATGCCTTTGGCGATGCGGGTTCGCGCGTGGTCATCGAAGAGTTCCTGGACGGCGAAGAAGCCAGCTTCATCGTCATGGTCGACGGCAAGAACGTGCTGCCGATGGCCACCAGCCAGGACCACAAACGCGTCGGCGACGGCGACACCGGTCCAAACACCGGCGGCATGGGTGCTTACTCCCCGGCGCCAGTGGTCACCGCCGACGTGCACAAGCGCGTCATGGACCTGGTGATCTGGCCGACCGTGCGCGGCATGGCCGAGGAAGGCAACGTCTACACTGGCTTCCTGTACGCCGGTCTGATGATCGACAAGGCTGGTAACCCAAAAGTCATCGAATTCAACTGCCGTTTCGGTGACCCTGAGACCCAACCGGTGATGCTGCGTCTGCAGTCGAGCCTGGTGCTGCTGGTCGAAGCCGCCCTGGCCAAGGCGCTGGATAAAGTTGAAGCGCAATGGGATCCACGCCCGAGCGTCGGCATCGTCCTGGCCGCTGGCGGCTATCCTGGTGACTACGCCAAAGGCGCAGCCATCAAGGGGCTGGAAGCAGCCTCCGCACTGGAAGGCAAGGTTTTCCACGCCGGCACTGCGCTCAAGGATGGTCAGGTAGTGACGGCCGGTGGTCGTGTATTGTGCGCCACAGCCATGGGTGCCAGCGTCGACGCCGCACAGCAGCAGGCCTACAGGCTGGCGGCAGCGATTGACTGGGAAGGCTGTTTCTATCGCAAGGACATTGGCTACCGCGCCATTGCCCGCGAGCGTGGCGAAAATCAGGAATAAGGTAAACACCGCGCCAGGCAATGAACACGGTTTATTGCCTGGCTATTCCGGCGCCGCGCATCGTTATATTCTGGCATCAACCTAACGAAGGGATTTCGCCGTGCGCTGGCTCAGGATTGCCATAAGCTTGACCGTCACTTTGCTGACCTTGCTCTGCATGCTACCGGCCCAGGCCACGCAAGGCAGTGGCTGGGCGGTATTGCTCGACGAACAGGGCGACCTGCAACTGAGCGACATCCGTTCCGCACGCTACACCAATCAATTCAGCCCTATCGAACCCGACCGCATAACCGCGGCCGAACCCGATGGTGCGTTATGGTTGCGATTCAGGCTGGCACCGGGCAAACACGAACAATTGCTGCGGATGTTTGCGCCTGACCTGCGTCAGTTCAACATGTACGTACTGGACGGCGACAAGCTGATCGATCAATCCAGCACGGGCAACGAACAGCACCAATCCGAGCGGCCATTGCCCAGCAGCGACTTCATGCTCGCCCTGCCGCAAAGCGACAACCCCCTCGATGTATACGTGCGACTGGCCTCTGACCACCAGTTACGGCCCTATATCACCCTGCAATCGGCGATCACCGCGGCTGCCAACCAGAACCAGACGCTGATCTATGGCCTGCTGTTCGGTTGCATGGCCATGTTGATCCTGCACAATCTCATCCGCTACGCCTACACCCGCTCGCGCAGTGCCCTCTGGCTGGCGGCGTGCGAAGGGTTGTTGATGCTCAGCCTGCTGCTGTTGCTGAACCTTGCCAGCCCCTGGCTACCGGACTGGCATGCACTGCAAACGCCGGGGGCTTACCTGGCACTGCTACTGACTGCGCCTTGCGGCCTGATGCTTGCCCATCGCTTTTTCTCCCCGCTCGGGCCGCACCCGCTGAATCGGTTGCTGCTCGGCGAGGTCCTGCTCATCACCGCCTGCGGCCTGATGCTGTTGTTCGTCAATACCTTGCCGCTGAACTTCATTACCTACGGCCTGGTAGCCCTGGCAGGCCTGAGCATGCTGTTCATCAGCGCCTACCACTGGCAAAAAGGTTATCGCCCGGCTCGCCTCTTCGTGGCGGCCATGGTGGTGTTCAATCTCGGGACACTGGTCATCCTGCCCGCCCTGTTGGGGCTGACCCTGATCGAACCCCATGGCCTGATCACCACATTGCTGGTGTTCATCTGTATCAGCGGCCTGCTGATGAGCATCGCGTTGAGCGAGCGCCAGCGCCGCATCACCGAAGACCGTTTCAGCATCAGTCGCGACCTGGCGGCCAGCAACGCCGAGATCAACGCCAAGGCCGAGTTCCTGGCGAAGATCAGCCATGAGATCCGCACCCCGATGAACGGCGTCCTCGGCATGACCGAGCTGCTGCTGGGCACACCGCTTTCGGTCAAGCAACGCGACTATGTGCAGACGATCCACAGCGCCGGCAACGAGCTGCTGACACTGATCAACGAAATTCTCGACATATCCAAACTCGAGTCCGGGCAGATCGAGCTGGACGATGTGCAGTTCGACCTCAACGCACTGATCGAAGACTGCCTGAGCATCTTTCGCGCCAAGGCCGAGCAGCAAAACGTCGAGTTGATCAGCTTCATCCAGCCGCAAGTGCCGCGGGTGATCAGCGGTGACCCGACGCGCCTGCGCCAGACCCTGTTGAGCCTGCTGGAAAACGCCCTGAAGAAAACCGACGAAGGTGAAATCCTGATCGTCGTGGCGCTCGACGAGCGCAGCGCCAAACCTCGCCTGCGTATTGCGGTGCAGGACAGCGGCGAGCCCATGGACGCCGAAGAACGCGACGCCCTGATGCACGCCGAACTGCACAGCCGGCATTTCCTTTCGGCCACCCACCTGGGTGGCAACCTGGGCCTGGTGATCGCCCGGCAGTTGATTCGCTTGATGCAAGGGGAATTCGGAATCAAGAGTGGCAGCAACCAGGGCAGCACCCTGTGGCTGACCTTGCCGCTGGACCCGGATCGCCTCGAACACCCGACCTCAGACCTCGACGGCCCGCTGCAGGGTGCACGGGTATTGGTGGTGGACGATAACGACACCTGTCGCAAGGTGCTGGTGCAGCAATGCAGCGCCTGGGGCCTGAATGTCAGCGCCGCACCTTCCGGCAAGGAAGCGCTGGCACTGCTGCGCACCAAGGCTCATTTGCGCGATTACTTCGATGTGGTCCTGCTGGACCAGAACATGCCCGGCATGACCGGCATGCAACTGGCGGCCAAGATCAAGGAAGACCCGAGCCTGAACCATGACATCCTGCTGATCATGCTCACCGGCATCAGCAATGCGCCGAGCAAGATCATTGCGCGCAACTCCGGGATCAAGCGCATCCTCGCCAAACCGGTGGCCGGCTACACCCTCAAGACCACCCTGGCCGACGAGCTGACCCAACGCAACAAAGGCCTGGTCGTCTCGCAACCACTGCCAAGCGGCCCTGCCCTGCCGATCAAGGTCCCCAGCGACTTCCGCATTCTGGTGGCCGAAGACAACAGCATCTCGACCAAGGTGATCCGCGGCATGCTGAGCAAGCTCAATCTGCAACCGGACACCGCCTGCAACGGTGAAGAAGCCTTGCAGGCAATGAAAGCCCAGCGCTACGACCTGGTCCTGATGGACTGCGAAATGCCAGTCCTCGACGGCTTCTCGGCCACCCAGCAATTGCGTGCCTGGGAAGTCGGCAACCAGCGGGTCCGTACCCCCGTGGTGGCATTGACCGCCCATATCCTGGCCGAACACAAAGAGCGCGCGCGCCAGGCCGGCATGGACGGACACATGGCCAAACCGGTCGAACTGTCACAGCTGCGAGAATTGATCGAGCATTGGGTCGCCCAGCGTGACCAGCAGAATCGCGCAACGACCCAAACGTCCTGAGCCGACAGACTGCGCAACCCCTGATAGACTCCCCCTCGACTTCCCTCGCCAGTGAGCCCGGCACCATGCTCCATGTGTTGTTCAGCGTTTACTTGAAGATGCTGGTGCTCTACAGCCCATTCTTCGTATTGTCCTGCTTCATCAGCCTGACCCGTGGTTATTCGCGCAAGGAGCAGCGTCGGCTGGCCTGGAAAGTGGCGGTCGCCACACTGGTCTCCAGCGTGCTGTTGTACTTGTTCGGCCGAGTGATTTTCAGCGTTTTCGGTATTACCGTGGATGCATTCCGCATTGGCGCAGGCAGCGTCCTGTTCATCTCGGCACTCGGGATGGCACAAGGTAAATCGGCGGTGCAGACCGACAACGTGCAGCAGGATGTGACCATCGTCCCGCTGACCATTCCGCTGACCGTCGGCCCCGGCACCATCGGTGCCTTGCTGGTGATGGGCGTGAGCCAGCCGCACTGGGACGACAAGCTCACCGCCATTGTCAGTATTGCCTTGGCCAGCTTCACCGTGGGGGTGGTGCTTTATCTGTCGAGCCGCATCGAACGCATACTCGGCGATCAGGGCTTGCAGATTGTCAGCCGGCTGATGGGGCTGTTCGTCTGCGCACTGGCGGCGCAAATCATTTTTACCGGGGTGAAGGGGTACCTGGTACCTTGAACACAAAGCGCTCCGTTTCTGGCAAGTCGTGGGGCTAGTGGACTCGAAACATCCGTGTGCCTCACCACTGCACGATGCCTGCATCGCAATCCCTGCAACACCCAATGATGCAAACCGGGTAACCCTTCCCCCTCTACATCCTTATATGTTTCAAACAGGCCAGAGACAATCAGCCTCTGACCCTGGCTTAATTGAGTTCACTGCCTGCGTCGCGGAAATCTTTTAGCCAACACTTCTTTGCGATTCTGCGCCAGGATAAATTCGACATCATTTTTTACTTCAGCGTAAGCAGAAGGATTAAAGGCAAGAAAGTTGGAGCCCTGGTAAATATCGAGACCTGCAATTTTCAAATCCAAAAACAAAACCCCACCACCCACTTGGTCTCCAACATGATTAACAGATGAAAACGAAACTATGACCAATCCGTTCCTGGTTTGCTCGCAAGGCAGCAAGGCCAGTTTCACACCCTTGGCCCTGGTAACTTCATAGTTGAAAACCTTGATGGTTTCAGGCTCTTTTTCCAATGCTGACAATGTGCTGTCTGCGATGGCACTTAGCACGGTTGCACCTGGAATGGCCGCTTTTGCCGCTTCAACGCCCGCCTGGACAATAGTGGTGACGACATTTTTCATTGTCCCGCTGCCAGCCCTCCTCTTGTATTCGATACTCGCGTTGATGGGGACAGAACAGCCCATATCCTCCATACACTGGAGAAAAGCCCGGTGCCAGGCGGCAGGGCTATGACTATCTTTAGTCTCGCGATCGGCCTCCAGCTTCGAAAACTTTATGAGGTTTTCGATAATTGTCATATTCTCAAGCGAAATATTATCGCCATAACCAATAAGTGCATTACCCAAAACCAAAGCATCCAAAGCCTTGGTAGGACTCGAATCGTCCAACGCCTTGGGTGAACTTGAGGCAGTGGTCGACATTAATGCTCTGGCACGAGCTACACTGTTCAACAATGCCTTTGACCTGGCAAGACGCGCCTTCCCAATATCAGTGCATTGTCTGTGAGTTATAAAATCTTCTACAACTTCCATATCGGACAGTTCCTTTTAAGTTCGCTTAAGTCTCCAACAGAGACAAAACGAATCTAAACCACCCAAACACCACCATCAAACCCGATTAAATGTCGACATATGTAAACGCCCACCAACCCTTACAAACACGCAGCAATTGTCGAGCGATCAAGCTCGAACAACGCTGCACCAAACCGTCATATTACTTAGTTAATTTCGCTTAATTTATCGCCATAACTACGCGGCGTATAAACCCACGACATTCCTTGCGAACGATGAAACACACGAGTCGTAGATGAACCAATCAACACCATGGTCCGCATGTCGACCTGGTCTGGAGTCAATTGAGAGAGCGTCGTCACGCGTAATGCCTGCCCCGGGCGTCCGACATCACGCCCTAACACGACTGGCGTTCCAGGTGCGCGATGTTGGCCGACGATCTCCAGCGCACGCCCCAATTGCCAAGGTCGGGAGCGCGAGATCGGATTGTAGAACGCCATTGCCAGATCAGCTTGCGCTGCCAGATCCAGACGTTTTTCAATGATCGACCAGGGTTTCAGGTTGTCCGATAGCGACAGCACACAGAAGTCATGCCCCAGTGGTGCACCAGCCTGGGCGGCCGTCGCCAGTGAGGCGGAAACCCCCGGCAAAATCTCGAGATCGACGTTGTGCCAATGGATGTCACTGGACTCGTGCAGCGCCTCCAGCACCGCCGCAGCCATGGCGAAAACCCCCGGATCCCCTGAGGAAACCACCACCACCGATCGCCCTTGGGCTGCCAGTTCGAAAGCATGGCGGGCGCGCTGCATCTCTTCGCGGTTGTCGGTGCAATGCAGCACCTGATCGGCGCGAAACGGCCCGGCCATGCGCACGTAGGTTTCGTAACCCAGCACATCGGTTGCGCGGGCCAGTTCCGCCTTCACCGCTGGTACCATCAGGTCGGCAGCGCCCGGCCCGAGCCCGATCACCGCCAGTCGTCCACGCGAACGGCCAATTTGCAACGGGTCCAGCGGCTGCTCTGCCACCGCAATGGCAACATTGTCGCTACCAAGCATGGAAACGGGCTGGCCTATGGCGGCACTCAAACGCTCGCCAAGCACCATCTCAGCCTGGGCAAAGCGCAACGGCACGCCCAATTCAAGCGCCGCCTCGCGCAACCCCGGGCTGGCCATTTCGGTGTCGGCAGCCAACAGGCAGGCGAGCGACTGCACGGCGATCTTCGCCTGATGCAATGCGTCGCGCACCGCCTGCGCAACGTTCTCCAGGCCGGCATCCGTAGCGACCACTACATTGCGCGGGTAGATCAACAATTCGTTGACCGCAGGAGCCCGTTCAGCATGACTGACATGCACCGCCAGTCGAGCCTGAGCATCTTCGGGCAACTGCGCCTGCGCCAGCCACGGGGCTTCACCCTCAATGCGCACCGTTTCGCCGGCTAACAAATCGGAAACGAAACGCTTGCCCAGCTCCAGATCGCCAAGGGCATAACCGCTGGGCGGGTTGAGCAGGCACGTGCCGAAACGCAACTCGCCGCTGGTGGTGATCGCCGCAGCGACTTCAAGTCCGGCGGCAATCTCCCGCGCCATCACATTCACGCCACCGAGACCACCCAGCAGTGGAACCACGGCGCTGCCGTCTTCGGCCACCGCCAATACCGGAGGCTCGGCGCCCTTTTCCAGCAACAGGGGTGCCAGCGTGCGAATCACGATCCCGGCCGCACACAGAGCAATGATCGGTGTGCCCTGTTGGTAGAGCTCACGCAGGGTCGCGCCAAATTCGTGATAGACCCGATCCGCACCGTCGACCCGTTCGGCCAGGCCGTGGATCGTGGCTTCGGGGTACACCTGCTGAATGCTGCGTGCGGTAGCGAGGCTGCCATTGCCGAGAATGACAATCGCCGGAACTGGACGGGTCATCAGCCTTGCCACCTTTCACCGGGAACGATGATCAACGAAAAATACGGCGAGGACATCGGCTCGACCTGATCCAGCGGCACGATCTTCTGGTTGGCCATGGTCGCACGTTCGACGTACAGCGCACGCTCGGCCAGGCCGAGTTCTTCCAGCACCTGGCGGACCTTGGGAAAGTTGCGCCCCAGCTTCATGATCACCGCTGCATCGGCATCGGCCAGGCGGCGCTTGAGTTCGTCTTGCGGCAGCACACCGGACAACACCGACAGACTCTGATTGCGATACACCAGTGGCGCACCGAGCACCGAGGCACCGCCGAGCATCGAGCACACACCGGGCACGACTTCCGCCTGATAACGCTGGGCGAGCCGGTCGTGCAAGTACATGTAGGAGCCGTAGAAGAACGGATCACCCTCGCAGATCACCGCCACGTCGCGGCCTGCGTCGAGATGCGTGGCCAGTTCTGCGGCAGCGTCATCGTAGAAGTCACTGATCACTTGCTCGTAGGACAACGGCGCCGGCAAGGCTTCGGTGGTCACCGGGTACACCAGTGGCAACAGGTTCTGTGCGTCTTGCAGGTGCGCTTCGATGATGCCGAAGGCATTGCCCTTCTTGCCCTTGGCGACGAAGTACGCCACTACAGGCGACTCGCGCAGCAAGCGCAGAGCCTTGACGGTAATCAGTTCCGGATCACCGGGACCGACGCCGAGGCCGATCAAACGTCCAGGTTGTTGCATCATTCGATCTCCGTGGCGAGGGCATTGACGGCGGCGGCGGCCATGGCGCTACCGCCCAGGCGACCCTGCATGATGACAAAAGGCACGCCACGGCTGTCGGCCGCCAGCGCTGCCTTGGATTCGGCGGCGCCGACGAAGCCCACTGGAAAACCGAGGATCAGCGCCGGTTTCGGCGCACCGGCGTCGAGCATTTCCAGCAAGTAAAACAGTGCCGTCGGGGCGTTGCCGATGACCACCACGCTGCCTTCGAGGTGCGGACGCCACAGTTCCAGGGCAGCAGCTGAGCGGGTGTTGCCCAATTCACGGGCCAGCTGCGGAACGCTCTCATCGCGCAAGGTGCAGATCACCGGATTGTTCGCTGGCAGCCGTGCACGGGTAACGCCCTCGGAGACCATCCGCGCATCGCACAGGATCGGCGCGCCGGCTGCCAGTGCATCACGCCCGGCCTTGCCTGCACCTTCGGAAAACTGCAAACCGTCGATGGCCTCGACCATGCCGCAGGCGTGAATCACACGGACCGCGAGTTTCTCCAGATCGGCCGGGATTCGGTCGAGGTTGGCCTCGGCGCGAATGATCGCGAAGGAGTTGCGATAGATCTCCTGACCGTCGCGGATGTAATCAAGCATCAAGGGGGCTCCGTGAGCGGGCGTCGAGCAGAGCCGCGACCGCTTCAATAGTAAGGTTGTATGCGTGCAGTGCGCCGAAACCCGGCTGCGCTGCATCGCGAAAATAGAGATCGTAGTGACCGGGGGCGACGGCCAGCAAAGTGACGGGCGCCGTATGCGCGGCGGCACAGGAACGCGCGCATCCGCTCAAATGCACGCTCGGCGATTGTCCGTGACGCTGCAGCAATGTAGCCAGTTGCAGGGCATCGCCCTTGGTCTCGGCCAGGCCTTTACCGCAGCCGTTCGAACCGGTGCAGGCAATCAACCGGGATAAGGGCTGATCGGCTTCGCACTGCAAACCCAGACATTGCAATTGCCGAATGACCTCGGCGGCGTTTTCCGCACGGACATTGGGCAGCAGCAGGCTTTGCCAGGGCGTGAAGCGCAGACTGGAATCACCGAACTCGCGTGCCAGTCGTGCCACGCCTCGCAGCATCGCCGGATCGAGCCGCCCCAGCGGCGGGACAGCCCCTACATAGACAACACCGGGCTCGGCCTGGGGATGGGCGCCGATATGCAAATCACTGGCACCCGAATCCCGCTGCCAGCGGACAACGGCTTGCAGCGGTACTCGCTCAGCCAGCCGAAGCAGTAAGGCCTCGACCGAATACCCGGCCAGCAAATGGCGCATCCGCGTCTGCTCGGGGCGCGCCAGTTCAAGGAACAACTCAAGGACCGCGACCACCAGCGCATGCCCGTCGTCGAGTGCAACCGAACCGGCGGGGCTGTCCGTCGGGCATCCCGCCAGACCGAACGCCAGCCGTCGCTCGCCGTCTTGCTCAAACGCCGAGAGCCACAGGTCATGGGGATGCTCGAGCATCGCCAGGTCTTCACCTCCATCGAGTTGCACGGCGAACTTGGCGCTGAGGTCGTGAAACGGTTCGTGGCTCTGCAGCGTGGCGAGGACCTGCCCTGCCAACGGGCGTGTGTCGAATAGCATGTGCCGGTCGATCCCGGCGCCGGGGCTGAGCATCAGGTTGCGCACATCGTCGCCAGCTGCCGTGCGTGGTCCCAGATCGGTAGCCAGCAGACAGTCGATCAACGCCGTTTGCTGGTTGCCAATCCCGCGGATCTGCAGGTTGGCCCGGTTGGTTGCCTCGATCGCACCGCTGGCATATCGCTCGGCGGCATCAGCCACAGCGATTGCCTGGTGCGCACGGATGGCGCCGCCGTCGAGCTTGATCCGGCAAATGCCACCATCCAATGCCTGGACGACACGCAACAACCCGGGACAGGCGGAAGGGCGCAAACGGTTGGGTATCTGACGTGACTTCACAGGACGACCGGTACAAGACGAAGGACAGCATTATGCCTGCTTTGTCCGGCCTGATGAAAAGCCCAAGCGGCTTGACGACGAAATACTCTCGACCCAGACATAAAGTTGCTTCGCTTGCAAACAGCAAGAATCAATTTCACCTATCAATCTTATTCAAACCACACAGCCACTCTTGTACGTTTGCCCAACATGCAAAACAAACAACAACGGAATATAGATATATACAAGGAGTAGTACATGAACACGAAAACACCGGCTGGAGCATTGACCGCCCACAATCTCATTTCATGCATCGAGCAACTTTCTCTGCAAGATTACGACGACTTCACTCATTGCACTCAGATAGCCACCCGGTCCGCAGACATGGTCAGCAGTCGCTTTGCCAACTCGACAAAGTGGCTGCATGAATACGTCACAACGTTGAATTTTCTTGGCTGGTCCGTCTTTCAGGATGCCATCTTTAGCCGCACTCAACACACCCTCTCGAGCAGCATTGCGGAGTTTCTGGTCCAGAGCGCTCAAGCCATGCCGGACACCCGACAAGGAAACGCCATGATCGACACCCTCGACGCGCTGAAAACCGACGAGCCCGCGCTGTATTCACTGGACCAACAAAGTCTCTTGGGAGAGCGGTTTCAGGTAATACCTGCACGCTATGACTCAAAGGGCTTTCTTGAAGTCGCCGTTTTTAATCTCGAATTGGTGACATCTACAAAAAGGAGCAACTTTCTATTTTTTCACACGGAAGAACAGACGACAAAGATCATTCAGCACCGAGCCATTCTGAAACTTGACAAAAACGTACTCGAAAGCAAAAGAGCGCTCATAGACCGCAAACGGAGCGAAATCAGGATGAAGAGATTCGACCTGCAAAAGGTACCAACAATACATCCGTAATAGTGCCCTATCACCGTCAATGACGCTTTCTCCCGCTGACAACAGGCGAATTCAATCCACACCGAGCTATGATGCACAACCGCACAGGTCGACACAGACCGACACAGACCGACAGCGCGATGATTTGGCTTCGATTGATAGAAGAGGAACAGCATGACCCCCTGGCTGACAGTGGTAGGCATCGGAGAGGACGGTTTCAAGGGGCTAGGCAAAAATGCCCGACACGCTCTGCTGAACGCCACGCGGATCATTGGCGGTCAACGGCAGCTGGATTTGTTGCCCGCCTGCATCCGCGGTGTACGGCAATTGTGGCCCAGTCCTTTCGCCCTTGAACCTGTTTTGACGAAACAGGGAGAGCCCGTTTGCGTCCTGGCCAGCGGTGATCCGATGTTTTTTGGGGTGGGAGCCAGCCTCTCTCGACATTTATCCAGCGATGAAATGCTTATTCTGCCGGCGCCCTCTTCCTGCTCGCTCGCCGCAGCACGAATGGGCTGGCCCTTGCAGGAAGTCATCACTCTTTCAGTGGTGGCCCGGCCTGTCGCCGCACTCAGCGCCCACCTGTCCAGCGGTGTGCGCTTGCTGGTATTGAGCAATGACGGCCGCAGCCCCACCGCCATCGCAGCACTGTTGCGCGAACGCGGCTTCGGCCCCAGCCGTCTCACCGTGCTGGAACATCTGGGCGGTGAAGCCGAGCGGCGCATCGACGGTATCGCCAGCGACTGGAACGATTCGCCGATCGCCGACCTGAACCTGATCGCCATCGAGTGTGTCGCCGAGCCCAACACGTTGCGGCTGTCGCGACTGGCCGGCCTGCCGGACTCGGCGTTCCGGCACGACGGCCAACTGACCAAACGCGATGTGCGCGCCATCACCCTCGCGCGCCTGGCTCCAACTCCCGGCGAACTGTTGTGGGACGTCGGCGCCGGCTGCGGCTCGATCGGCATCGAATGGATGCGCGCTCACCCCAGCTGTCGTGCACTGGCCATCGAGGCAGATGCGGGCCGCCAAACGTTGATCGAACACAACCGCGATGCCCTCGGCGTACCCGGCCTGCAGCTGGTTCGTGGCAGCGCGCCCCAGGCCTTGGCCGGGCTGGAGCGGCCGGATGCGATTTTCATCGGCGGCGGTGTCACCCGCGAAGGCGTGCTTGATGTCTGCTGGGCCGGACTCAAACCCGGGGGCCGGTTGATTGCCAACGCGGTCACCCTGCAAAGTGAAATGACCCTGATGGCCTGGCGCGAGCAACACGGCGGGGAGCTGACCCGCATTCATATCGCCCAAGCACAACCGCTGGGCGACTTCGACACCTGGCGCCAGGCCTTGCCGATTACCTTGCTGGACGTGACGAAACCCTTCGATGCGTGATGAAACCGCCGAACAACCTGCCCCTCTGCGCAGCGGCCTGACCACCGGCAGTTGCGCCACGGCTACCAGCCTCGCCGCCGCGCGCCTGCTGCTGGATGGCACAGCGGCCGATGCCGTGGAAATCGTGTTGCCCAAGGGCAAACAGGTGCAGATGCGCCTGGAGTTTTGCCGCCTCACCGAGGACGGCGCCGAAGCGGGAACTCTCAAGGATGCCGGTGACGATCCAGACGTGACCCACGGAGCCCTGCTCTACTCCCAGGTGCGCCTGAGCGCCGAACCGGGGACCCGCTTCAAGGCCGGCCGCGGCGTCGGCACCGTTACCCGGCCCGGACTGGTGCTGGGTGTCGGCGAGCCCGCGATCAATCCGGTGCCACGAAAAATGATCAGCGAGCACTTGGCCCGACTGGCCGACGAACTCGGCTACAGCGGTGGTTTCGACGTTACGATCAATGTCGAGAACGGCGAGGCACTGGCACTGAAAACCATGAACCCGCGCCTGGGCATTCTTGGTGGCCTGTCGATACTCGGTACCAGCGGCATCGTCCGGCCGTTTTCCTGCGCGGCCTACATCGCCTCGATCCACCAGGGCATCGACGTGGCGAAAACCAACGGTTACCTGCACATCGCCGCCTGCACCGGCAACGCCAGCGAAGACACCATGCGCCGGGTCTACAACCTGCCGGAAATCGCCCTGATCGAAATGGGCGACTTCGTCGGCGCCGTGCTCAAGCATCTGCGCAAAGTGCCTGTGGATAAACTCAGCCTGTGCGGTGGTTTCGGCAAGATCAGCAAACTGGCGGCCGGGCATATGGACCTGCACAGTCGCCATTCGAGCATTGACCTGCCGCAACTGGCGTCATGGGCGGCGCAGGTCGGCGCCGATGCGGCCTTGCAGCAGAGCATCCGCGAGGCCAACACCAGCCAGCAGGCACTGGCCATGGCTGCCGCAGCCGGGGTCGCCCTGGGTGATGCAGTCTGTCAGCACGCCCTGGATTTTGCCCGCAGCGTGGTGCCGGCGCAGGTTCAGGTGGAAGTCTTTGCCATCGATCGCCAGGGCGGGATTGTTGGCCATGCGGGAGCCTTTGAATGAAGCGCATCCTGTTGCTCGGCGGCGTGACCGAAGCCATGGCCATTGCCCGCACGCTGGGACCGCAGCATATCTACAGCCTGGCCGGCATCGGTCGGATACCGACGGATCTGCAATG
This sequence comes from Pseudomonas sp. WT-JTC, assembly GCF_056711565.1. Taxonomy (NCBI): domain Bacteria; kingdom Pseudomonadati; phylum Pseudomonadota; class Gammaproteobacteria; order Pseudomonadales; family Pseudomonadaceae; genus Pseudomonas; species Pseudomonas sp. WT-JTC. Next base: position 649,683 of record NZ_CM160042.1, on the reverse strand, counting down.
CCAGGTTCGCGTCGGCGGCTACGGCGGTGCCGAGGGGCTGGCGCAATTCATTCGCGATGGAGGTATCGATCTGCTGCTCGATGCCACTCACCCCTACGCCGCCCAAATCAGCCAGAACGCCGCGACCGCCGCACGCTTGAGCGGCATCCCCTGCTGGGCGCTACGGCGTCCCGCCTGGCAAGCCCAGGCGGGTGATGACTGGCGGGAAGTCAGCGATTGGGCCGAACTGATCGAAGCCCTGAAGCCCTTCCGTCGACCGCTGTTCACCCTCGGTCGCGAGCCCCTGCAACACCTCGATGAGATTCCTGCACGGCAGTTCTGGACCCTGCGCGCCCTGGACCTGTATCCGGGCAACGAGCGCTGCGAAGTGATCGGTGCCCGTGGGCCATTCCTGATCGACGATGAACGTGAGTTGTTCGAGCGGCGAAACATCGACGTGCTGATCAGCAAGAACAGCGGCAGCACGGCGACCGAGCCGAAACTGGAAGTCGCCCGTGAGCGGGGGGTGCCGGTGATTGTTTTGAAGCGGCCGGAGTTGCCAAGGGTTGATCGGGAGTTTGGAGCGGTGACAGAAATCCTGACGGCCCTGTCGCTCTTCGACTGTTCCTGATCCCCCGTCCGCCGGAACTATTCCTGCAACGTCTCCGGAGCACATCGATTATCCATTCAGTGGTTCCAACCCTATAGTCCGGCGGATTCTGAACAAAGCTCAAACGCTACCGGCACTTTGAAATTCACGACTATCATAAAAGCTACGAAAGGACGGCGCTGCGACACCACACCGCACACCGTCTTTTTACTTATCGGCCCTGATCAGGCTAAATAGCCCGCGCCTGATCGCCCACCCAAACGGATTTGTCCCATGTCCCGACAACGGCTCGCAATTGCCTGGATAGCCTGCTTCGCAGTGCTGTTCAACATGCTCGCCATGCCGATGTCCGGAGCGATGGCGCAATCGGTGAAATCACCGGCCGAACAGTTGTTGTGGGGCAGTTTCTGCAGCTCCAGCGGCACCAGGATGGTGGCGATTTCCATCGGAGACCTGGAACAGAAAGCCCCGCAAAGCGACGATCATTCCAACATGCAGCATTGCTGGTGCTGCTCGGGTTCTGCGCCATTGGTGGCGCTGCCGGGGCATACGCCACAACTGTATTTCGCGCACTTCGAGTCCAACCGAAGCCTGCCTGCGACCTCTCTTGAAAGTCCGTCACCGCGCCAGCAATGGCCGAGTCTCAACCCCCGCGCCTCCCCTCTGGTTTGATTTTTTTCGCAATTGACCTGCGTTTCAAATCATTCTGGAGAACTGCCATGTTGAACAAACTCATCGTTCTGGCCGCGTTGCTGCTGCCTGCCTGCTTTGCCAATGCCCACGAATACAAGGTCGGCGAACTGGAAATCGCGCATCCGTGGTCCCAGGAGTTGCCACCCAATGCGCCCACCGTTGCGGCGTATTTCGTGATCAACAACGAAGGCAAGACCGCCGACCGCCTGCTCAGCGTCGACACCCCCATTGCGGGCGAAGCGCAATTGCATGAACACCTGATGCAAGGCGACGTGATGAAAATGCAGCACGTACCGAGCGTGGAAGTGCCCGCCGGTGGCGAGGTCACTTTCGCACCGATGGCCTATCACGTGATGTTGCTGGGTCTCAAGGATCGTAGCCTGCTGGTTGACGGCAATCGCTTCCCGATGACGCTGCACTTCGAGAAGTCCGGTGACGTGACGGTCGAAGTCGCGGTGCAGAAGCAGGCGCCGGACAGCCTGCAAGCGCACGTGCACACGCCGTAATCGCCTGAGCTGAAAACGCCCATGCGCTCGCTTAGCGCCAGGTCACCCAGGTCGCGAAATCAGGCAATGAGCCTGACACGCGGCAGCTGGATCAGCCTGTTCGCCATGCTGATGATCTTTATCGGTCCGCTGATTTCTCAGTCGATGCCGATGGATTCGCGCGCCATGTCGATGAGCATGCCTGCGGGCATGAGCATGGACATGCCGATGGACATGTCGGCGATGGAGCATGCCGACCATGGCACGCAAGCCACCGCCGAGCACTGCCCGCCTGCCCCGGGGCACCATGTGCTGTGGGAAAAGTGCGGCTATTGCAGCCTGCTGTTCAATTGCCCGGCGCTGACCGGTGGCGTGTCCTTCGCCAACTTCGTCATTCCACCCGTCAACACCTTCACCACCCCCTCTGCGCGCCAGGGCCATGCCCGGCAAACCTACTTTCCCGGCGCCCGCACCCGCGCCCCGCCCGCCATCGCGTAAACACTCACTTCTGATTTCACACGGTCCGCAAGACAGCCAAAGCAACCTGTGGGAGCGGGCTTGCTCGCGAACGCGGTGTGCCAGACGGCATCAATGTTGACTGTCACTCCCTCTTCGCGAGCAAGCCCGCTCCCACAGGGATTGCGCAGGCTGCCGGCCGTGTCGTTTACGACTGTTCGATGGAAATTGTCATGTCCAGGTTTTCTGCTGTCCCGTGCTTGAGCCCTGCCCAAGCCTCCTTTGCCCTGAACGAATCCGCTGTTCGTTTCGGGCACGCCACCGCCATCCTGTGCGGTGCCTTGCTGGCGCCTTCTGCGCTGGCCGATGACCATGCCGGTCACAGTGAAGAACTGAGCCCGACGGTGATTACCGCCGTTGCACCCAGCTCGCCATTGACCATCGTCACCAACCCCAAGGACCCGCGCCAACCGGTGCCGGCCAGCGATGGCGCCGATTACCTGAAAACCATCCCGGGCTTCGCCCTGGTGCGCAATGGCGGCACCAACGGCGACCCGGTGCTGCGTGGCATGTTCGGTTCGCGGCTGAACATTCTCACCAACGGCAGCATGATGCTCGGTGCCTGCCCGGGCCGGATGGACGCCCCAACCTCCTACATCTCGCCGCAAACCTACGACAAGCTCACCGTAATCAAAGGCCCGCAAACCGTGCTGTGGGGGCCGGGCTCTTCAGCCGGTACCATCCTGTTCGACCGCGAACCGGAGCACTTCGGCGAGCTCGGCACACGGGTCAATGCCAGCGTGCTGGCCGGCTCCTACGGCCGCTTCGACAAACTGCTGGACGCTGCAGCCGGCGGCCAGTCGGGTTATGTGCGGGTCATCGGCAACACCGCACACTCCGACGACTACCAGGACGGCAACAACGACACCGTGCCGTCGCGCTATGAAAAATGGAACGGTGATGTGGCGCTGGGCTGGACGCCAAACGCCGACACCTTGCTGGAGCTGACCGCCGGCCGTGGCGATGGTGAAGCCCGGTACGCCGGGCGCGGCATGGACGGTTCGCAGTTCCTGCGCGAAAGCCTTGGCCTGCGTTTCGAGCAGTCCAACATCGGCGACGTACTGGATAAGGTCGAAGCACAGGTCTACTACAACTACGCCGACCACGTGATGGACAACTACACCCTGCGCACGCCGTCCGGCACCGGGATGATGGCCGGTCCCATGGCCTCCAACGTCGACCGTCGCACTCTCGGTGCGCGGATCAAGGCCACCTGGCGCTGGGCCGATGTGCAGCTGATCAGCGGCATCGACGCGCAGACCAACGAGCATCGCCAGCGCAGCGCCATGGGCATCGACACCTACAAGGACCTGCCGTACACCAAGGATACCGATTTCCATAACTACGGCGTTTTCGGCGAACTGACCTGGTACGCCGCCGACCGTGATCGCCTGATCAGCGGCGCACGCCTGGACCGTGCCTCGGCCAAGGACTATCGGCAGACCATCGGCTCGGGAATGATGACCCGCCCGAATCCGACCGCCGACGACACCCGCGCCGATACCCTGCCGAGCGGTTTCATCCGCTATGAGCACGACCTGGCCGACAACCCGACCACCGTGTATGCCGGCCTCGGTCACACCCAGCGGTTCCCGGATTACTGGGAGCTGTTTTCACCCAAGTCCGGCCCCGCCGGCTCGGTGAATGCCTTCGATTCGATCAAACCGGAAAAAACCACCCAGCTCGATTTCGGCCTGCAATACAAGACGGAAGTACTTGAGGCCTGGGCTTCGGCTTACGTCGGGCAGGTGCGCGACTACATCCTGTTCAACTACACCCCGACAATGATGGGTACAACCTCGCAAGCCGAGAACATCGACGCGCGAATCATGGGCGGTGAACTGGGCGCTGCTTACAACTTCACCGACAACTGGAAAGCCGACGCGACCCTGGCCTACGCCTGGGGCAAGAACAGCAGCGATGGCACGGCGTTACCGCAGACGCCTCCGCTGGATACCCGTTTCGGCCTGACCTACAGCGAAGACAACTGGAGCGCCGGGGCACTGTGGAGAGTGGTTGCCGCGCAAAACCGCATCGACCTGAACAAAGGCAACGTGGTCGGCAAGGACTTCGACAAGACGCCGGGTTTCGGCGTGTTTTCCCTCAACGGTGCCTATCGGATCAACAGCAACTGGAAGGTCAGCAGCGGCGTCGACAACCTGTTCGGCAAGGCTTACGCCGAGCACTTGAACCTGGCCGGCAACGCCGGTTTCGGCTTCCCCGCCAATGACCCGCAAGCCATCAAGGAGCCGGGGCGCACGCTCTGGACCAAGGTGGACATGAGCTTTTAAGAGCATCGCTGTAGGAGCGAGCTTGCTCGCGATCGGTTGCGCAGCAACCGCCAACACACAACTAAAAGATCCAGCCAAGCGGAGCACACGAGATGAAACAGCCCAAAGTGAATTTCTACAACCTGGCCTGGCGCTGGCATTTCTATGCCGGATTGTTCGTGGCGCCTTTCATGGTGATGCTGGCCCTGACCGGCACCATTTACCTGTTCAAACCGCAACTCGATTCGCTGATGTACAGCAGCTGGCTCAACGTCCCTGCCGGCCATCACACCCTGGCGGCTGACGACCTGCTCAACCGGGTGAAAGGCGCCTATCCACAAGTCACGATCAAGCAATACCTGCCACCGATGAACGCCGAACGCAGCGCTCAGTTTGTCGTACTCGACAGCGGCAAGGAACTGAACGTTTTCGTCGACCCGTACCACGGCGACATCCTCGGTGAGCAAGACGCCAAGAAGAACCTGCAAGCCATCGCGCGGGCGATTCACGGCGAATTGATGATCGGTACCGCCGGTGACCGGCTGGTGGAACTGGCCGCCGGCTGGGGCGTGGTGCTGGTGGTTTCCGGGGTGTTCCTGTGGTGGCCACGGGGCCAGGCGGCCGGCATTCTGTGGCCACGCCTGAGCAGCCGCGGCCGGGTGCTGTGGCGTGACTTGCACGCCGTCACCGGGTTCTGGGGCGCCTCGCTGTTGCTGGTGATGTTGCTCAGCGGCATGACCTGGACCGGGTTCTGGGGCGAAAAATTTGCAGGCGTGTGGAACGTGTTCCCTGCCGCGATGTGGGATGACGTGCCGAAGTCCGACATCGAGGCACGCAGCCTCAACAGCGCCACGCGTCAGACCGTGCCGTGGGCCATGGAAAACACGCCAATGCCGATGTCCGGTGACCACGCCGAGCACATGGCCCACGACGGAGCGCATGCTGGCCCGGCAGCGCCGACCATCAGCCTGCAAGACGTACAAGACATCGCCACGCAGAGCAAGGTCGAGCCGGGCTACAGCATCACCTTGCCGAAATCCGCAACCGGCGTGTTCACCATTTCGGTGTTCGCCGATGACCCGCGCAACGACGCCACCCTGCATGTCGATCAATACAGTGGCAAGGTCCTGGCCGACGTGCGCTACGAGCAGTACGGCACCGTCGCCCGCGCCACGGAAATCGGCGTGATGCTGCATGAAGGCAAGATGTTCGGCGTGTTCAACCAGATCATCGTGCTGCTGATCTGCCTGATGATTTTGCTCAGTGCCGTCAGCGGTGTGGTGATCTGGTGGAAGCGCCGCCCGCAAGGAAAACTCGGCGTGCCGCCGCTACGTCACGACCTGCCGAAATGGAAAACCGCGATGGTGATCATGTTCGTTCTGGCGGTGGCCTTTCCGTTGGTGGGTGCTTCACTGGTAGCGGTGTGGTTGCTGGATCGCCTGCTGCTGTCGCGTTTTACCCGGCAGACTGAAAGCGCGTCATCTTCATCATGAAACAGGCGAGATGCGCGGGGCTCAATGGGCTGTAAACTCCCCCGCGCATGTCGTTCGCTCGACTTCTGCTTTGACCTCAAGGCCCCCATCGCGAGCAAGCTCGCTCCTACAGGAATCACGCAATTCCTGTGGGAGCGGGCTTGCCCGCGAAGGGGCCATCAGCATCACCTCAAGAGTTACTGCATGACCTCGCTGAATCTGACAAGCCTCACCTGGTCCCCACTGGGTCACGGCCATTGCCATCACCAGTTCCAGTTGCGTGATGTCTCTGCGCACGTGTCCGCCGGTGAGTTCGTCGGGCTGATCGGCCCCAACGGCAGCGGCAAGACCAGCCTGTTGCGTTGCGCCTGGCGCTTCAACAAACCGGAGCACGGCGAGGTCATGCTCGATCACTGGAATGTCTGGAAGCAATCCTCGCGCTGGTGTGCGCAACGCATCGCCGTGGTGTTGCAGGAGTTCCCTGATGCCTTCGGCCAGACCGTCTTTGAGGTGGTCGCCATGGGCCGCACGCCGCACAAAGGCTTGTTTGATGGCGACACGCTTGAAGACTCGAACCTCATCAACCAGGCCCTGGCGTCAGTCGGTCTCGGGGGCTTCGAAGACCACGGGTTCGCCACTCTCTCCGGTGGTGAAAAACAGCGAGTCATCCTCGCCCGCGCCCTGGTCCAGCAACCTCAGTTGTTGATCCTCGACGAGCCGACCAACCACCTCGACCCGCGATATCAGCTTGAGCTTTTGAAGTTGGTCAAGCGCTTGAACATCGGCACCCTGGCGAGCATTCACGACCTCAACCTGGCTGCGGCTTTTTGTGATCGGCTGTACGTGATCAACCATGGCCGTATCGTCGCCAGCGGTACGCCGAAAGAAGTCCTGACGGCTGTGCTGCTGCGCAATGTGTTTGGCGTCGAAGCGCTGATCGATGAACATCCGCTGCACGGCTACCCACGAATCACCTGGATAACCCAACCATGACTTTGCGTTCCCTGCTGCGCTCCTGCCTCTCTCTCGCGATGCTGCTGGGCAGCGTCCAGGCATTGGCCGAAGCCACCCACTACCCGCTGACGATCAAAAGCTGCAACCGCGAATTGACCTTCAAGCAGGCACCGCAACACGCACTCAGCCACGACATCAACATGACCCAGATGATGCTCGCCCTCGACCTCAAGCCACGGATGGCCGGTTATAGCGGCATCAGCGGCTGGAAGGCCGTGACGCCCGAGATGCAGAGCATTCTCGACGGCCTGCCGGAGTTGGCGGCCAAATACCCGTCGGTGGAAACCCTGCTCGATGCCAACGTCGATTTCCTCTTCGCCGGTTGGGACTACGGCATGCGCGTCGGCGGCGATCTCACCCCGCAAACCCTGCAACCGTTGGGCATCAATGTGTATGAGCTGACCGAGTCCTGCGCCTTCGTGATGAAGCGCCCTGCCGCGACCCTGGAAGACACTTACAACGACCTGCGCAACCTCGGCAAAATCTTCGACGTGCAGGATCGCGCCAACGCGCTCATCGCCGACATGCAGAATCAGGTCGCAGAGATCGGCAATGACTTGCCGGTGGAAAAACCCCGGGTTTTCCTCTACGACAGCGGCGAAGACCGCGCCATGACGTCCGGTCGCCTCGGCATGCCGCAAGCGCTGATCGACGCCGCTGGCGGGCGCAACATCCTCGATGACGTCGACGCGAGCTGGACCCGAGTCAATTGGGAGACCGTGGTCGAGCGCAATCCGCAGGTGATCGTGATCGTCGACTACAGCGAAATCACCGCCGAACAGAAGATCCGGTTCCTGCTGAACAACAAGGCGCTGCAATCGGTGGATGCGATCAGGGACCAGCGCTTCATCGTCATCCCTTACGTGCAGGCCACACCGGGTATCGACAATGTGCTGGCAGTGGCAACCCTCGCCAAAGGTTTCCACGGCGAATGATCAATCGTCGTTTTGCGCTACTGCTGATCGCCCTGGGCGCCGTGCTGCTGGTGTCGTGCGTGGTGTCGCTGGGCTTCGGCCCGGCTCGGGTGCCGGTGGACGTGGTGTGGCGGATCCTGCTGCACAAACTGTTCGGCATCGGCGTGCAGGACTGGAGCGCCGGCCAGGAACACATTGTCTGGCTGATCCGCGTGCCGCGCATGTTACTGGGTGCGCTGGTGGGCGCCGGGCTGGCACTGATCGGCGCGGTACTGCAAGCGGTGACACGCAACCCGTTGGCGGATCCACACCTGCTCGGTGTTACCTCCGGCGCCACCCTCGGCGCGGTGATTGTGGTGTTGCATGTCGGCGAAATCGTCGGCCTGCTGACGTTGCCGATTGCCGCATTCATCGGTGCGTTACTGAGCATGCTGGTGGTGCTGATGATCGCCAGTCGCCACGGGCGCCTGGACAGTGACCGGTTGCTGCTGTGCGGCGTGGCGGTCTCGTTCGTGATGATGGCGATCGCCAATCTGTTGCTGTTCATGGGCGACCATCGCGCCAGTTCCGCGGTGATGTTCTGGATGCTCGGCGGGCTCGGGCTGGCGCGCTGGGAGCTGCTCACGGTGCCGGCACTGAGTGTGTTGCTCGGGCTGGTTCTGTTGCTCGGCATGGCACGACCGCTGAACGCATTGATGGCCGGAGAACAGACCGCCGTCACCCTGGGCCTGAATGCCCGTGCAGTGCGCCTGCGAGTGTTCGTGATCGCTTCGCTGATGACCGGTGTACTGGTGTCGATCAGCGGCTCCATCGGCTTTGTCGGGCTGATGGTGCCGCACATTGCGCGTCGACTGGCGGGTGCCGAACATCGTCGGTTGCTGCCGGTTTGTCTGTTGCTCGGCAGCGTGTTCCTGATGTGGGTCGATGTCGCTGCCCGCACGCTGATCGCCCCGGAAGACTTGCCTATTGGCATCGCTACCGCAGCGATTGGCGGGCTGTTCTTTATCGGCCTGATGCGTCGCTGCTGACGTAGCGCACGAACCTTGCGCAGTTACAACTCGTCGCGCTGAAACCTGACCGGTGCCAGTGGCAACTGGCGGCGAACGACCTTCCAGTTTTGACCCAACCGCCCCGTACGGTTCCAGAAAGCGGCCGCCTGCAATACCCGCAACTCGCCGATTTCAGCCAGTTTCGAAATGAAATCCGCCATCGACAATTTCGTTTCCCACCGACCGTCGACCAAATCGACCTGGCGGGTCAGCAACAGCTCCTTTTCAACCTGCGTATTTTCGGGTACGTACTTGATCAGCGCACCATGGGGCGTCGAGTAGTAGTACGCACTGATGTTGAAGCCTTTAGCCTTCAAGGCATGAGTATGAAGGCGCATCAGCGTCGGCGAAGTGAAGCTGCTGTAGACCTGCTCTTCATCTGCTGCCAACGCAGAGACGCCCGACAGGTAGAGCTGATGGCTCGCCATCAGTTTGTAGCCTGGCGCAAAGCGGGGGACTTCATTTCTGCGGGTGGTATCAGGATCCGTGAGCGTGCGGAAGATCCGACCGAGGCCGGCAAGGCTCTCATCCGTTTGCGGCAATGGCTCCAGTCCGCAATAGGAATAGGTATCGGGTTTGGCCACGATGGCGCTCTCGTAGGTGGTCGTCTGCGTGTAGGCGCTTCCCGCGCGCCGCTGAATGTAGCTGGCAGCATCGTCGGGATGATGGAATATCGGCCCCATGGGCAGTTCAGGCTTCCAGCTCCAGAGCTCCTGCTCGGACATGCCCGGATGACGCGGTTGCCAGTATCGCGCCACATAACCCTTCACCCAGCAATCACTGGATACCAGAACCTCCAGTCTCCCGAACTTGACCATGCGCTGGATGTAATCGCCCAGAGTGAAGGTGCGCAGGCTGATATTACGCAGGTCGGCGCGCGCCTGTTCGAACGAGCCAAAAGTGCCTAGGAGTCTCTCCGACTGACTGTCCAGTTCGGGTGGTACCCCTGGCGTGTAGTAGGCTGTTTCAAATTGCAAAAGTGCACCATCGGCACAGGAAAAATAAACAGGTTTGTAACCATTGCTGACCCTGGCCCTTGCCAATACCTGATGCACTGCCATGGGCGAGAAGAAAAAGCTCCCGAACTCGTCATCACCTGCGTCGTTCTCATTGCGCGCGGCACATAGATAAACGCTTGAAACGATGTAACCCGATGGCAATTGCCCTTCGGGAAAGACACGGTCATATGCCAGTGCCGAGTCCTGCACCGCCACCGGTAAAGTGCTGTGATAGGTGCCAAGGCGCTCGTTGTGCAAAATGAACCCGAAACCGGGGACCGCACGTTCGCCCGCCTGCTCATGGGCAAACCGGGCTGCGGCGGACTCTTGAGCAAACATCGGGCTGTAACGCGGCTCGCTGCTCGCTGTGGCAGGCGAAAGTGTGTCGGGCTCAACAAGGGCGACAGCGAGCTGATCGACTGTACGTGGCACACCCCAGGTCGGGCTGCCGACCACTACCTGCAAATAGCCATTCCTTGCCAGCGAGTCGATCCATTCGACCGGGCTCAAATCCCCTTCATGGATACGCTTCCTGATCCACTCCGCGTCCAGGTCGTGGGGCAGGTTGCCATAACCGTTCAGCGCGCGGGCCAGATCGGCATGCAACTGCCTCCAGGTCCCGCAACGGTAACGGATCACCGAACCATCCGGCCCGAACAGGTATTCGTCCAGAAACCGCCCGCCTCGGTTGAACGCGGTGTATACAACCTTGACCGAGAGCATGTTGAGGTACAGTTGCCTCTGCTTTTCTTCAAGGATCACCGGCACAGTCCGGCTCTGGCGCGAACGGTAACGGCCGACGATGTAACAACCGGCAGGAAAAAGCCCCGCGCCGATGCTTTCGTCCGGGAAGATCCACTCCACAGCGAAATCCTCATGGAGCGCAATTACTGGTTGAGTGGCGACAAACAAGCCGTCCGGACGCTTCAATACCAGACCGCCATAGACCCTGTCGGTGTCAGCCGGAATTCGGGAGCGCGCGGACAACACCGCATCATCGGCCGTCGCGAAGGCCGCGCTCAACTGGCATCGCTCCAGATTCAGGGCGGGACGCCAGTTGATGTCGACCGGGCCTTCCCTGTCCCACACAGCATTGGTATGCAAGACGCTCAATGCGCCACTGTTGGCCACCACCTTCACAAAATCGCTGGAGGTCAGTTTTCCGTTGGCCAGGTTGGACTGAACATCCTCCAGCCCCATGTTCGGTGTGTCGTTATCGAATAGCTTGCTGTTCGGGCGCAGGGTGTACTTGAGCAGTGCACCGTCCTGCGTGCCGATATAAGTTGGGATCGCGCCGGGCCTTTCGACGATGGGTGGTCGTCGGGAGTCATACACGACAATGAACAGATCTCTGGGCACGATGAAGTGCCTGGCCAGCCATTCACGATTGGGGCGGGTATGGGTGACCCGCTGACGCGAATAAAAATAGGAGTGGCGCTTGAAGGATTCCGGCGCGACCAGCTCCATGAAGTCGGGGGTAAGGGGAAAGAGACTGCGACGTGAAAACAGCTTGTCACGAACACCATTGACCGCCACCAGCTCCGTCGCGACGTACTCCTCCTTGCCCTGCTGCTTGAGGATAAAGCCGAACCAGGTCTGCTCCTGGTTGGTCTGGCCCCTCATTCGGGAGAAACGGTCCTGCGCGGCTTCATCCGCCGAGGAAAAAATCGCGCCGTAGGCCACCTGTTGTGGCACCGGCCGTTCGCCAAGCGTCGGTAACGGACTCCACTGACCGGTTACCTTGCCCCGGTATCCCCATGGCGTGTTGTCGACGACTATCCGCAATGTGCCTGCCTGCGCCACCTCCCGGACGAACTCGACCGGCAGGACACTGCCCTGCTCAAGGCCTTGCGCCAGAGGCCCCGGGTTAGCCGGAGTGCCAAGACGCTGCAACAGACTCTGCCAGCCTGCACTGTCTTCCTCGAACCACAACAGGCTGTCTTCAGCCCCGGACAAATAGGCCGGAACATCTGACGTGACGATATGGAACAACTCGTGGATGCTGAACATCTGCAAGCTCACGGTCGCGTCCATGCGCGACCACTTCAGGCGCTGTATCTGCGCCGCATCGAGGGTCGACAGCGCTTGGTGCGAGTAGAACCAACTGTCTAACTGATGATTGGCCGGATAGACCGGCCGGCCTCGTCCGTCCACCGCGAACAGCTGGGTTTCCAGCAAGTGGTCCCCGGCTTCGACCGGCTCGGTGACGACAAATCTCTGTGCACCGCGCTTGAAAATCATCGCGACAAACTTGCGGTCACGTCGTTGGCCAACCTGTTCGTGTGCATACCGCGCCGCGTCATCGGCCGAGAGAAATTCGCGGCTCATCAGAGGCGCGGCATTGTTCGGGGCTTTGTTCTCATCCATGAAAGTGCTCCAACCTGAATACAGACTTAAGTGAGCACTCAGGTTATCCAGTGCAAAAATCCCGGAGCGGTACATATGTATATCGCCAGGCACCACTTGGGCGCACAGCCGTGCCCTGCCCGGCATTGCGCGCCCGAGCATGGTGCGGCGCGCAGGACTCGTCCGTCGGCGACCGCTCTGAATAGACTGTTTTCCCCCTTAGGCACAGCCCTTGCAAAACACCCTTCAGTCGTCCGCATCTGCCAACCATAAAAACTCAATGTTCATGGAGATCGCACAATGAAGCGTCGCAGTTTGATCAAGGCTTTCACACTCACGGCATCCATTGCCGCGATGGGCATGACCTGGACTGTCCAGGCCGCCGAGACCATCAAGGTCGGTATTCTGCATTCGTTGTCCGGGACCATGGCGATTTCCGAAACGTCGTTGAAAGACATGGCGTTGATGACCATCGACGAGATTAATGCCAAGGGCGGCGTGAACGGCAAGATGCTCGAGCCTGTGGTGGTCGACCCGGCGTCTAACTGGCCACTGTTCGCCGAGAAGGGGCGTCAGTTGCTGACCCAGGACAAGGTCGCCGTGGTATTTGGCTGTTGGACCTCGGTGTCGCGCAAATCGGTGCTGCCGGTGTTCGAAGAACTCAACGGCCTGTTGTTCTACCCGGTGCAATACGAAGGCGAAGAGATGTCGCCAAACGTGTTCTACACCGGCGCCGCACCGAACCAGCAGGCAATCCCGGCGGTGGAATACCTGATGAGCGAAGAAGGCGGCAGCGCCAAGCGCTACTTCCTGCTCGGCACCGACTACGTCTACCCGCGCACCACCAACAAGATCCTGCGTTCGTTCCTGCACTCCAAAGGTGTGGCCGACAAGGACATCGAAGAGGTCTACACCCCGTTCGGTCATAGCGACTACCAGACCATCGTCGCCAACATCAAGAAGTTCTCGGCAGGTGGCAAGACGGCCGTTATCTCCACCGTCAACGGCGACTCCAACGTGCCGTTCTACAAAGAACTGGCCAACCAGGGTCTGAAGGCCACCGACGTTCCGGTCGTGGCGTTCTCGGTCGGCGAAGAGGAACTGCGCGGCATCGACACCAAGCCACTGGTGGGCAACCTCGCGGCGTGGAACTACTTCGAATCGGTCGAGAACCCGGTGAACAAGAAGTTCGTCGATGACTGGAAGACCTACGCGAAGAAACACAACCTGCCGGGCGCCGACAAGGCCGTGACCAACGACCCGATGGAAGCCACTTATGTCGGCATCCACATGTGGGCGCAAGCGGCGGAAAAAGCCAAGTCCACCGACGTCGACAAAGTCCGCGAAGCCCTGGCCGGCCAGACCTTTGCCGCGCCGTCCGGTTACACCCTGACCATGGACAAGACCAATCACCACCTGCACAAGCCGGTGATGATCGGCGAGATCCAGTCTGACGGTCAGTTCAACGTGGTGTGGCAGACCGAAGGACCGATCCGCGCCCAGCCGTGGAGCCCGTTCATCCCGGGCAACGACAAGAAGCCGGAGTATGCGGTGAAGAGCAACTGAGCCATTGGGCCTGACGATTATTCAGGCCCAACACAACTCCCTGTGGGAGCGGGCTTGCTCGCGAAGACGGCGGCACATCCAACATTTATGTGACTGACTCACCGCTTTCGCGAGCAAGCCCGCTCCCACATTTAGTCCGAGCAAGGCGACTCTTTATGCCCACTGCCATCTACCGATTGTTCCTCGCCATCGCCCTGCTGTTACCGATGGCCGCTCACGCCAGCGACGCCGAAGACTTCGTAGCCGCCAATCCCGTGCAGCAAGCCAGGCTGCTGGAAACCTGGGCTGCGCAGCCTGATCCGGCCCGTATCGAGTTGATCAACGCCCTGCAACAAGGCGAGCTGACAGTCGATGGCCAGCCGAAAACCCTGCGCCTGAACAACCGTCTGCGGGGCCTCATCGACACAGCCATGGCCAGTCATCAGTTGCTCGCCGCCGACGCCAAAATCCGTCTGATCGCCGCACAGCAATTGCAGAAAAGCGCCAAACCTGCGCAGCTTGCATTCCTCGACCGGCAACTGACGGGCGAGAAGGACGAGAGCGTTCATGCCGCCCTCAGCCTGGCACTGGCCAATCTGCAACTGGTCGACAGCGATCCGGCCGTGCGCCTCGCCGCCGTGCGTCTGCTCGGCGAAACCGGTGATCCACTGGCCCGTACCCGCCTCGAAGGCTTGCTCGATCCCGGGATCGAAACTGACGCCAACGTGCGCACTGCCGCCGAGACCAGCCTCGCCCAGGTCAAACGCAAACTGCTGGTCGGCGAGATGCTCGGCCAGGCATTCAGCGGTATGTCGCTGGGCTCGATACTGCTGCTCGCCGCCCTCGGCCTGGCAATCACCTTCGGCCTGCTCGGCGTGATCAACATGGCCCACGGCGAGATGCTGATGCTCGGCGCCTACTCGACCTACGTGGTGCAACTGATGTTCCAGCGCTTCGCCCCGCAGGCCATCGAGTTCTATCCGCTGGTCGCGCTGCCCGTGGCGTTTTTCGTCACCGCGGCCATCGGCATGGCGCTGGAGCGCACGGTGATTCGCCACCTCTACGGCCGTCCGCTGGAAACCCTGCTCGCCACCTGGGGCATCAGCCTCATGCTGATTCAACTGGTTCGCCTGGTGTTCGGCGCGCAGAACGTCGAAGTCGCCAACCCCGCGTGGCTGTCGGGCGGGATTCAGGTGCTGCCCAATCTCGTGCTGCCGTACAACCGCATCGTCATCATTGCCTTTGCGCTGTTCGTGGTGGTGCTCACATGGCTGCTGCTGAACAAGACACGCCTGGGTCTCAACGTGCGTGCCGTCACCCAGAACCGCAACATGGCCGCCTGTTGCGGCGTGCCCACCGGGCGCGTGGACATGCTCGCCTTCGGCCTCGGCTCGGGTATCGCCGGCCTCGGCGGCGTAGCCCTGAGCCAGATCGGCAACGTCGGCCCGGACCTCGGCCAGAGCTACATCATCGACTCGTTCCTCGTGGTGGTGCTCGGCGGTGTCGGTCAGTTGGCCGGTAGCGTGCTGGCCGCATTCGGCTTAGGCATAGCCAACAAGATTCTCGAACCGCAGATCGGTGCCGTGCTCGGCAAGATCCTCATCCTCGCGCTGATCATTCTGTTCATCCAGAAACGTCCGCAAGGCCTCTTCGCACTCAAAGGACGGGTGATCGACTGATGAACCAGCCCCTGATGCTCAAGGCCACACAAAAGGCCGGCCCGAAAATCACGATTGCCGTCGGCGCGGTGATCCTCATTCTGCTGCTGGCGTTACCGCTGCTGTCGCTGTTATCGCCGGACAACACGCTGCACGTTTCGGCCTACACGCTGACGCTGGTGGGCAAGATACTTTGCTACGCCATCGTCGCACTGGCACTCGATCTGGTGTGGGGTTACGCCGGCCTGCTGTCCCTCGGCCACGGCCTGTTCTTCGCCCTCGGCGGCTATGCCATGGGAATGTACCTGATGCGCCAGGCCTCGGGCGATGGTGTGCCGGCGTTCATGACGTTCCTGTCGTGGACCGAAATGCCGTGGTTCTGGACCGGCACCAGCAGCTTCCTCTGGACCTTGTGCCTGGTGGTACTGGCGCCGGGGCTGCTGGCGTTGGTGTTCGGTTTCTTTGCTTTCCGTTCGCGGATCAAGGGCGTGTACTTCTCGATCATGACCCAGGCCCTGACCTTCGCCGGCATGTTGTTGTTCTTTCGCAACGAAACCGGCTTTGGCGGCAACAACGGCTTCACCAACTTCCGCACGATTCTTGGCTTTGGCATCACTGAGCCGGGCACCCGCGCGGTGCTGTTTTTCGCCACGGTGCTGTTGCTGGTGGCGAGCCTGTACATCGGCTGGCGGCTGGCGCAGAGCAAATTCGGCCGGGTGTTGACCGCGCTGCGCGATGCGGAGAACCGCCTGATGTTCTGCGGCTACGATCCGCGCGGGTTCAAGTTGTTCGTCTGGGTATTGAGCGCGGTGTTGTGTGGCCTGGCCGGTGCGCTGTACGTGCCGCAAGTGGGGATCATCAACCCGAGTGAAATGTCGCCGACCAACTCCATCGAAGCCGCGGTGTGGGTGGCTCTGGGTGGGCGCGGCACGTTGATCGGCCCGTTGCTCGGCGCCGGTGTGGTCAACGGCATGAAGAGCTGGTTCACCGTGGCGTTCCCCGAATACTGGCTGTTCTTCCTTGGCGCACTGTTCATCGTCGTGACCCTGTACCTGCCCAAGGGTGTGATCGGTCTGCTGAAAAAGAGAGGTGAATCATGAGAGTCACTGCGACGGCTGAATTCATGCTTGAGCCAGCCTTTTTCCCCGTGGAGCCCAACAAGGACGCCGGCACCAGCCGCGATACGATCGGTCTCGGCGAGCGCGCCGGCAAAGGCCTGAATACGCGCCACGGCACCATCCTGACCCTGGAAGACATCAGCGTCAGCTTCGATGGTTTCAAGGCGCTGAACAATCTGAACCTGTACATCGGCGTTGGTGAACTGCGCTGCATCATCGGCCCCAACGGCGCGGGCAAGACCACGCTGATGGACGTGATCACCGGCAAGACCCGGCCCAGTCACGGCAAGGCCTGGTTCGGCGAAACCCTGGACCTGACGCAGATGAGCGAAGTACAGATCGCCCAGGCCGGTATCGGCCGCAAGTTCCAGAAGCCGACGGTGTTCGAAGCCTTGAGCGTGTTTGAAAACCTTGAGCTGGCGCAGAACACCGACAAGTCGGTGTGGGCCAGCCTGCGGGCGCGTTTGAGCGGCGAGCAGAAAGACCGCATCGCCGACGTGCTGGAGACCATTCGCCTGACCAGCTCGGTCAATCGCCCGGCCGGCCTGCTGTCCCACGGCCAGAAGCAGTTCCTGGAGATCGGTATGTTGCTGATGCAGGACCCGCAATTGCTGCTGCTCGATGAACCGGTCGCGGGCATGACCGACGCCGAAACCGAATTCACCGCCGAGCTGTTCAAGAGCCTGGCCGGCAAGCACTCGCTGATGGTGGTGGAACACGACATGGGCTTCGTCGGCTCGATCGCCGACCACGTCACGGTGTTACACCAGGGTAGCGTGCTGGCCGAAGGGTCGCTGGAACAGGTGCAGGACAACGAGCGGGTGATCGAAGTCTATCTTGGACGCTGATTGCTCTTTGCAGGAGCGAGCTCGCTCGCGATGGAGGTTAACGATGACGCGGGCTGACTGGATGAACGCGTCATCCTCCGGTTCTTCGCGAGCAAGCTCGCTCCTACAGGGAATGAGGAGAGTTTGAACATGCTGCAAGTCGACAAACTGCACCAGTATTACGGCGGGAGCCACATCCTGCGCGGCCTGACGTTTGACGTGAAGGTCGGTGAAGTCACCTGCCTGCTCGGGCGTAACGGCGTGGGCAAGACCACCCTGCTCAAATGCCTGATGGGCCTGCTACCGGCCAGGGAAGGCGCAGTGAACTGGGACGGCAAGCCGATCACCACGCTCAAGCCGCACCAGCGGGTGCATGCCGGTATCGCCTACGTGCCGCAGGGCAGGGAGATCTTCGGCCGCCTCACCGTGGAAGAAAACCTGCTGATGGGACTGTCGCGGTTTCCCGGCAGCGAAGCCAGGGAAGTTCCGGCGTTTATCTACGAGCTATTCCCGGTGTTGCTGCAAATGAAGCAACGGCGCGGCGGCGACCTGTCCGGTGGCCAGCAACAGCAATTGGCCATTGGCCGTGCGCTGGCCAGTCGCCCTCGCCTGCTGATCCTCGACGAGCCCACCGAAGGCATCCAGCCGTCGGTGATCAAGGAGATCGGTGCCGTGATCAAAAAACTCGCCGCCCGGGGTGACATGGCGATTTTGCTGGTGGAGCAGTTCTACGATTTCGCCGCTGAACTGGCCGATCAATACCTGGTGATGTCCCGGGGCGAAATCGTGCAACAGGGGCGCGGAGAAAACATGGAAGCAGAAGGTGTACGCGGGCTCGTTACGATCTGAGTCGTCACGCTCCGTACTCACCGAGCCGGAACCTCCCGAAGCGGAGCGCCTCGGGAGGCAAGGCACCAATTTGTCGCGTCAAACCTGCAACCGCGCACACTATTGGTGCGCCAATACATTTAACCGCCACCTCTTGCCTGCAATATCTTGCGGCACAGCCTTTGCAACATCCTGATGACCTCACGATAAGCACTGACCATGACTCTTCCCGCTTCCGGTGCCTTGTTCACCCCCAGTTGGCACGCCGAACTGGAACTGGGCTACGCCAGGTTCGACAACACCACTCGCCCGGTCCAGCGCCGGCACAAAGGTCCGTTGCGGGTGCAAAAACACCTGTATGCCGAGGGACCGGAAGTCTGTCAGCACATCATCGTCCACCCCCCCGGCGGAATTGCCGGCGGTGATCGGCTGGACATCTCGGCCTTCGTCGATGGCGATGCCTGGGCACAAATCACCAGCCCCGGCGCGGCCAAATGGTATCGCGCCGCCGGTCCCGCTTATCAGCAGCTGAAATTGAAGGTGGCGGCCGGCGCGACACTGGAATGGTTGCCCCAGGAGACGATCATTTTCAGCGCTGCCCAGGCTGAACTCAGCACGTCCATCGACCTTGAGGGCGATGCACGGCTGTTCTACTGGGACGTCGTGGCCCTTGGGCGCCCGGCCAGTGGCGAGCGTTTCGAACTTGGGCATTTCCAGGCACATCTGGATATTCGCCGCGACGGTCAGTTGCTCTGGCATGAACGCCAGCGCATTGTCGGTGCGGACGGTCTGCTGGATTCGCCTATCGGGCTGGATGGGCAACCGGTGTTTGCGACGTTGCTGGTGACGGGTGAAATTGATAGCGAGCTGCTGGAGAAGTGCCGTTCGCTGACCAACGACGTGCGCGGGGATTTGACCCAGTTGCCGGGATTGCTGATTGCCCGGTGCCTGGCCAGTGAGGCGCTGTTGGCACGAGGCTGGCTGATTGAACTTTGGAAGTTGTTACGCCCCGCCCTGCTGGGTCGCGAGGCTGTAGCACCCAGAATATGGAATACCTGAATTGCTTTCTGTGGGAGCAGATCCCACTCTTTTTAATCTGCCCGGATGGATGTCTACGATGGACCTGACCCCACGCGAAAAAGACAAGCTGCTGATTTTCACCGCTGGCCTGGTGGCCGAACGGCGTTTGGCTCGCGGTGTGAAGCTCAATTACCCGGAGGCCATGGCCTACATTTCCGCCGCACTGCTCGAAGGCGCCCGCGACGGCCAGACCGTGGCCGACCTGATGCACTTCGGCACCACCCTATTGACCCGCGAACAAGTGATGGAAGGTATCCCGGAAATGATCCCGGAAATCCAGGTCGAGGCCACCTTCCCCGACGGCACCAAACTGGTCACCGTCCACCAACCCATCGCCTGAGGTCGCGCCATGACTTACCACATCCGCGATGCCGTGCATGCCGATCTGCCGGCGATCCGCGACATCTACAACGACGCGGTGCTCAACACCACGGCGATCTGGAATGAACAGACAGTCGACCTCGGCAACCGCCAGGCCTGGTTCAGCGCCCGGCAATCCCAGGCTTATCCGGTTCTGGTGATCGTCGATGCCGACAACACCGTGCTCGGGTATGCCTCGTTCGGCGACTGGCGGCCATTCGACGGTTTCCGCCATACCGTCGAGCACTCGGTCTACGTGCGCAGCGACCAGCGCGGTAACGGCCTCGGCCCGCAATTGATGCAAGCGCTGATCGAACGTGCCAAAGGCTGCGGCAAGCACGTGATGGTCGCCGCCATCGAAAGCGGCAACGCGGCCTCCATTCGCTTGCATGAACGCATCGGCTTTATCACCACCGGGCAAATGCCTCAGGTCGGCACCAAGTTCGGCCGCTGGCTGGACCTGACGTTCATGCAACTGACCCTCAACCCCGGCGCGCAGCCGCCAGGCATCGACCAGGAGTAATGCCCGATGAACGCCGCCCAACTGCGACGCGTCAACGTTGAAAGCTTTGCGCATTACCGCCAGGGCCTGATCGACCTGCTGCTCGATGCTGTCGGCCATGGCGCCAGTGTCGGCTTCATGGCTGACCTCGATGCGACTCAGGCCCATGCCTGGTTCGATGAGGTCCAGGACAACCTGAACAAGGGCCGTGTGTTGCTGTGGGTGGTGGTCAAGGACGAGGACGAGCAGGTGCAGGCCAGCGTACAGCTGAGCCTGTGCCAGAAAGCCAACGGCCTGAACCGTGCCGAAGTGCAGAAGTTGCTGGTGCGCGAAGATGCGCGGCGGCGAGGGCTGGGCCAGCAATTGATGAGCGCTCTGGAGGCGGCCGCCCTGCAGCACAAGCGCGGCTTGCTCTACCTCGACACCGAGGCCGGTTCGCCCGCCGAAGACTTCTACCAGTCGCTGGGCTATACCCGCGCCGGCGAGATTCCCGATTACGCCTGCGACCCGAGCGGCCGCTACAAGCCGACCGCCCTCTACTACAAGATTCTCCAAGGAGCCCATTGATGATTCCCGGTGAATACCAGATCCAGTCCGGCGAGATTGAGCTCAACGTTGGCCGGCGCACCCTCAGCCTGAAGGTGGCCAACAGCGGCGACCGACCGATCCAGGTGGGCTCGCATTACCACTTTTTCGAAGCCAACGACGCCCTGACTTTCGACCGTGCCGCCAGTCGCGGCATGCGCCTGAACATCCCGGCCGGCACGGCGGTACGTTTCGAACCGGGGCAGAGCCGCGAGGTCGAGCTGGTGGATCTGGTCGGGCATCGCCGGGTGTTCGGGTTTGCCGGGCGGGTCATGGGTGACCTCTAAGTAATGCGATGTCCCCACTGACGCCTTCGCGAGCAAGCCCGCTCCCACAGGGGAACGCGATCGAATGTGGGAGCGGGCTTGCTCGCGAATCTGTGAGCGAAGCGAACAGTCTCAAACTCAATTGAATTCCAGGGCGAACGAATGAAGATTTCCCGTCAAGCCTACGCCGACATGTTCGGTCCCACCGTCGGTGACAAGGTGCGCCTGGCCGATACCGGGTTGTGGATCGAAGTGGAAAAGGACTTCACCACCTACGGCGAAGAAGTGAAATTCGGTGGCGGTAAAGTCATCCGTGACGGCCAGGGTCAGAGCCAGTTGCTGGCCGCCGAGGTGGTCGACACCCTGATCACCAACGCGCTGATCATCGATCACTGGGGCATCGTCAAGGCAGACGTCGGTCTCAAGGACGGACGCATCGCGGCGATCGGCAAGGCCGGCAACCCGGACATCCAGCCCAACGTCAACATCGCCATTGGCGCCAGCACCGAAGTCATCGCTGGCGAAGGTATGATCCTCACCGCCGGCGGCATCGACACCCACATCCACTTCATCTGCCCGCAACAGATCGAAGAGGCATTGATGAGCGGCGTCACCACCATGATCGGTGGCGGCACCGGACCGGCCACCGGCACCAATGCGACCACCTGCACTTCCGGGCCGTGGCACCTGGCGCGCATGCTCCAGGCCGCCGATGCGTTCCCGATGAACATCGGCCTGACCGGCAAGGGCAATGCCAGCCTGCCGGAACCTTTGATCGAGCAGGTCAAGGCCGGCGCCATCGGCCTCAAGTTGCATGAGGACTGGGGCACCACGCCTGCGAGCATCGACAACTGCCTGTGCGTGGCCGACCGGTTCGACGTGCAGGTGGCGATCCACACCGACACCCTCAACGAATCCGGTTTCGTCGAGACCACCATTGCCGCCTTCAAGGGCCGCACCATTCACACCTATCACACCGAAGGTGCCGGTGGCGGTCACGCGCCAGACATCATCAAGGCCTGCGGTCTTGCCAATGTGCTGCCGAGCTCCACCAACCCGACCCGGCCGTTCACCCGCAACACTATCGATGAACACCTCGACATGCTGATGGTCTGCCATCACCTCGACCCGAGCATTGCCGAGGACGTGGCCTTCGCCGAAAGCCGGATTCGCCGCGAGACGATTGCCGCCGAAGACATCCTCCACGACCTCGGTGCGTTCTCGATGATCAGCTCGGACAGCCAGGCCATGGGACGGATCGGTGAAGTCATCACCCGCACCTGGCAGACCGCCGACAAGATGAAAAAACAACGCGGGCCGCTACCCGGTGATGGTGAAGGCAACGACAACTTCCGCGCCAAACGCTACATCGCCAAGTACACCATCAACCCGGCGATCACCCACGGCATCAGCCATGAAGTGGGTTCGGTCGAAGTGGGTAAATGGGCGGATCTGGTGCTCTGGCGCCCGGCGTTTTTTGGTGTGAAACCGACGCTGATTCTCAAGGGCGGTGCCATTGCGGCCAGCCTGATGGGCGACGCCAATGCATCGATCCCGACGCCGCAACCGGTGCACTACCGCCCGATGTTCGCAAGCTTCGGTGGTTCGCTGCACGCCACCAGCCTGACCTTCATCAGCCAGGCGGCGCAGGATGCAGGCTTGCCCGAAGCCCTGGGTTTGAAAAAGAAAATCGCCGTGGTCAAAGGTTGCCGCGACGTGCAGAAAACCGACCTGATCCACAACGACTACCTGCCGAACATTGACGTCGATCCGCAGACCTATCAGGTCAAGGCCGATGGCGTGTTGCTGTGGTGCGAACCGGCTGAAACCCTGCCAATGGCCCAGCGGTATTTCCTGTTCTGAGCCTGTCCGCTGTGCAAAAAAAGCCTCGACGCCAAGGCTCACTCCCTTGGCTCGAGGCTTCATGTGCAGCTAAACCGAATAGTCGGGATCGATCGTGAACGGGATATCCACCCGTTGCAGCCCCGCCCGGTCCATCGCCTGCTGGGTGAGTGTGCTCATCTGTGCCTTCATTTGAGTGTCGATGTCACTCAAGGCTTGGGTGTATTGCTCCTCGGTCATGACACGGCCAGGAGCGAATTCGTTTTCCGGTCTTCCGGCCTTTACCGCCAGCGCCTTGATTTCCACCTCCAGCTCAGCCTTCTGCGCAACAGAAAGGCCTGTTCCTTCAGTCCGTCTTTGCAAGGCATCGTATAAGTCCGTAACGACGTCGACACGACGCTTGAACCCGTTCAGGATTTCCTCGTACTCACTCTCCAGCCAGTTTCTCCAGAGCGGTTGCTCGAGGATCCGCGCACGCAGCAGATCGCCTTCCTCCAGGGCGGTGATTCGCTGGAATGCCGCCTCGATCATCTCCTTTGTCACCCCGGCAATATTGCGAAACTGCATGCCACGCGCCTGCCACGGCAAATCCAGGCGCTCGGCAAGTTCCGTCATGTACGCCAGGTGAACTTCGACCTCGTCGATGGTGCCGCTGACGTTCCCTTGAGCGTCGACGCGCGTGAAACCCTCGCCCGCCGCCAACCGTTCAGCCACTCGCTGGCGAGCAATGGCTCCCAGCTCATCGAGCCGGGATTTGCCCCGCGCCAGTTCGAGCAGTTGAGGCTCAACCAGATCCGGGCGGATCAAGTCGTAGGCTTCTTTAACGAGCACCTCGACCCCCATGGCGTTGAACAGCTGCGTACCGCCATCCACACACTGCGTGGGTGTCGCAGCCTCGCTGAAGAGCTTCGTTCTCAGCTCAGTGTCTTCGGCCATCGCCTCCAGCATTCGCCAGACTTTAGCCGTCAGCTCCTTGCGATATAGACCGCCAGCCCTGAAGTCGGCGGATTGGGTGAGCCGGTTGATTTCGTTGAAAAAGGACTCCGAATGAAACTCATCTTCAACCGCATTCCATATCTGTTGATTGGCCCGCCACTGCGCCTCTGAAATTCCTTCCCCCCATTCGGAACTGTCCACCGTGCCCATCGGCGGATACGGCCGCTCAGGGTCCATGCCAACCGACTCGATATACAGCTTGAGGGTCTCCAGATTTTCCTCGGAGAGCCATTGAGGTTCACGGCTGATGAATGTGCGCGCCAGCAATTCGGCGCGGAACGAACCCGGTGCGACTTGCGGAATCTGATTGATCGGATTGCTGCGCAGATCCATGAAAATACTGCGCGGACGTGGCTGGGAAAACAGCCCGACCGGCCAACTGCTCAACCCTGTTCCGTTCAGTCTTACTACTTGCAGATGAGGCATCTGGCTGATGTCGGGGGCGAGTCTCAATGGATTACCTTGCAAGTCCAGCCATCTGAGTTGAGTCATGTGTCTCAGCCGCGCTACCGCCAGCGCATCCAGTTCAATCATGTTGTCGTTGAGGACGAGGTGGGTGAGATGGCGCATATCACCGATCCCCTGCGATAGCCGGGTCAAACGATTGCCTTGCAGATTCAGGTGACGCACCTGGCGAAATGCCTGCAGGAAATGCTCCTCGCCCGGACCGATGCCGGCGTTGCGCAAACCCAGGCCGGTGACGTGATCGAAATTGGCCTCCAGCCTCGGAAGTGTCGCCAGGTGCTGCCCCAAGGGCATGCCATCCAGCACCAGCGCTTGAGGCGCAATAATGCCCGGCACCTCAGCCCCTCCGGGCCCGGTTCTCTGCCAGCATTGCCTGAGCGCCTGATAGACCTGATTGCGCGAGTTCCACTCTGCCACGCCTGCCGGGCTGAAACGAAAAGACTCGGTTGGCGAGTTCATCCAGCGCTGCATGGTTGCGTTGAAGCGGTTGAATTCGGTTTCAAGTGCTGTCAGTCGTTGGCTCGCAGATCCGCCGTTCTGCTCGAATTGCTCCAGCAGTATCCCGACCTGGTCGTTGCTCAAGCCTGGATAGAGCGATGTCGTCCGACGCTGCAGCAGTTCCCGTTCAGGCGAAAGTCGCGCATACCCTGGCATGCCACCGCGAAGACGCATGACTGCCGGGTCGTACGCCGGTTTGCGAATGGGGTTTTCCAGAAGAATCCGCTCAAGCTTCTGGCGCGCCAACGGTCGCGCTCGCACCAGCCTTTCAAGCCTTGCTGCCTCATGGATTTCGAAGTCCAGGGCTGTTCGTTGCGAATCCGGCAACGCATGCAGCACCGCGGCATACACATTGTCTGCGCCGTGCAGGTGTTGATCTCTGTCGTCCCGTGCTTCGTATTTGCCATCCTCCCCCAGGATCAGCACTTTGCGGATCGGTGCGTCGACAGGGCCAATACTGTCAATCAAGGCTCCCCCGAATGAATACTCACGAACCTCCACACGCACATCCCCCGGCCAGCCCGGCAGAGCCGCCAGGGAATGCAACTCCAGACGCGCAGTGTCAGCGCTGTGCAACCCGTCGAGGTAAAGGCCTTCATAGGCCCGTGTCATCCGCAATTGTTCGGCGGCCTCCCGGGCCTGTTGAGCCAGCCGCAATGGCACACGTTTCTTTTCGGTCAGGTGTTGCATGTCGCAAGGGTGCGCCTCACCCAGCAGCTCTTGCGCCTGGCTGACCGAGATATCTGCAAAATCGCCCTTGAGCAGGTTCACCAAAGGATCGTCCGAACGGGTCCGACGACGGTACAGAAGGTCGAACAACTGCCGCTTGCGCTGGCGTACCTGTGCCGCCCATTGCTCACGCAATGCCTGGGCACGCTTCTGTGCGTCACCGGATAACCACTCGTCGAGCAGTTCGCGAAGCTCCCGCTCGTCCAGGAACCCCACCACACGCTCGGGCAGCGCCCCCACCAACAAGTCCGACCAGGTCATCTGCAACGTATTGGCCGCTGACGCCCCGGCATAGCCTTCCTTGATCGCGGCCCCTGTCAGACCCGGCCCCTGGAAGACCTCAATGGCCTTGTCACTGGGCCAGCCGTCCATTTCGGTCATGGATCGCACGGCGTAATCGGCCCATTCCTCACCGATCCGGTTGGCCAGAATCT
Organism: Pseudomonas sp. WT-JTC; assembly: GCF_056711565.1. NCBI lineage: Bacteria > Pseudomonadati > Pseudomonadota > Gammaproteobacteria > Pseudomonadales > Pseudomonadaceae > Pseudomonas > Pseudomonas sp. WT-JTC. Next base: position 623,604 of record NZ_CM160042.1, on the reverse strand, counting down.
GCTCTGCGCAAGCTTGCGCATCGGCAAGGGCCTTGAAGCGCTTGAGGGTATCGGCCAACAGCGCCGGAGGGGTCTCGTGTTCGACGTGAAGTCGGCGCAGCACATTTTCGTGCACGCCGCTGGCGGTCATAACCTGCTCAAGGGTTTCATCGGAGAGTCCATCCACCGAAGCGCCCAGACGCCTGAGTACTTGCTCCTTGTCCCATTCGAGTGGTTGATCGAGTTCGGTTTTCCAACTGCCGGCACCGTTGTGCTCCACCCGCGGCTTATACGCATCGGCGCGAGTCGGGTGTTGCAGCCGATACCGACCAGTGTCCGGGTCCTGCTTGACTTCGTAGTACTTGTCGTCGAGCCGCAGCAGGTCCTGATCCTGATGACGGTACAGCCCTGTGTCACTGGCCCTCGCCCCATCGGGCAATGCGATCGATCGTTCATAGGGACCGAGGTCAGGGCTCCACAAACGCCCCTTGTCGCCGATCTCCACGGGTTTGAGACCCTCGACAAATGACGAAGGCTTGATTGCAGTCGGAGCACCACCGGGCAGTACATGCCCCGCGCCCATGGCTGCCAACTGCGCAAAATTGATCAACACGTCATTGAAGTATCTGCCGGCCTCCTCCTTATCTCCCTTGCTCCAGTCCTCGATGCCCTCCGTTACCTCGGCAAGCATTTGCGCGACCATGACGCCGAGCATGGCCTCGCCCAGACCCGGCACCAGCATTGCGGTGAAATTGAAGATGTTCCAGCCAAGTTCCAGGTAACTGGTCAAGCGCTTGAAGCGGGCTGTCGCATCTTCATCACCGGTGGGCACCGCAATGACCCTGGCGTCGGCGATGGCCTTGTTGCGACGTTCGATAAACAGCGTTACCCACAGATCACCATCGATCGCATTGGTGACAGGTTCGGCATTCGGGTTCTCGACTGCGGTTTCACGCCACCATGGCCCCATATCCAGCGGTTCGCGTTGATGCCAGGTGAAAGTCTTGAAGCGTTCATTGGCGCGGGCGAAAAAACGTCCCTTGTCCTTTTGTGCCACGAACCGGCTGAAAAAGGCCTGGTAATCCGTACTCAGCAGTTGACCGATCAGCGTCTTCATAAATTCGGTCAGCGACGAATACTCCTTCAAGGGATGGTCTGGATCATCCGGAATATAGGCAATCAACGGGCCGGACAATCGGCTCTGATGGTAGATATCTTCATTGCGAGCCAACTCTTCGGTCACGCCCTGGGGACCATTGGCAAAGAATGCTTGCAACAGCTTGTATTGCTCGTACGCCTGGTTGGGTAACACAGGGACTCGGTGCGACCATTCCAGCCAGAATTTCAGCTCGGCGGGGGTCAACGCATCGATGGTCCGTTTGATCTGCGACGGCTCGCTGACCGCACTGAACAGCACGATGCCGGTCATCCTGAACCCCATCAGCGACAAGCGGTGAGGCAGTAACGGGCGTTGATACAGGGTGACTCCCGGACGACCTTCAGCCACCTGACGGAGCTTGCCATACGCGTGATCGCTGATATCGCCCTTCAATCTTGCGATCAGTGCCGCCACTTCAAAGGCCGCTTTCTCACTGGCGACTGCACCTTGCTGCAAGGTCTGCCGCGCCGCGGCGCTTTCGGGCAAGAGAATGGACTTGAGGTGTTGCTGATACTGCCCGCCGATGTCCAGGCTCCGGCATAGCGACGTGAACCTTGGCAACGTGATCGTCGGGTCGAGCGCAAGGCCGCCGTATTGGTCCTTGCGATAGATACCAGCCGTGTTTCGCCATGCGCCTTCGGTGGTTTCCGATTCCTCGAAATTATGCAATGCAGCTTCGAGCAGTGTGGAGCGCCGCACGCGACTGCCACCTGTATCAATTCCAAGAATAATAGTGATCGGCACATCAAGCTGCACAGTGAACTCATTGATGTTCACATCGGTATTGAAGTTCGTCCGCAGTGCGGTTTTGATCAAGGGTTCGGCAAATGTATTGATGTCGTGCTGCAAGTTACCCAGGGTCTTGTCCAGAACGCCTTGCAAGCGCCATCGCTCGTTAATCAACTGCTTCAGGTACTGGCGGTCAATATGTCGCGCGGCGCTGTACCACTCGGGTATCTGCGGCTGCAAACCTTCTATGGTTCTCAACCTCGATATCGATGCATCTTTAACAGCGCTCGGTACAACATCCAATACACGACTGTAATGAACGCCCCTGTTTTCCGTGCGTAGACTTCCAGAAGTTTCCAGCGTATTGCTTCCATGCAATTCAGCCATTTTAAATTTCCTTGATGACCGGATAAGAGCCAACAGCTTATTCAATGTGACCTTGAATAAAAGACCAAATAACTGTTGAGCCGATCCCCTTTGAAGCACCGCACAGTTCGAAAATCAGGGCTGTTTCAATATATAAGTACCACCCTGGAGGCTCCCGTTCATGGCACCGGGCGCGCGCTCTTTTTTTCGTGAAAGGCGCTAATATGCTTCTGGCTGTTTTCCAGCCAATGCTCAGGGGACCTGACATGCGCCTTTCCGAATTCATCGTGCAGCGCGTTGATTGCATCGTCGATGAGTGGGAGCAGTTCGCCAAAACCATCACCCCGGCCGCCGAATTCATGGACTGCGTCGCCCTGCGCGACCACGCGAAATCGATCCTGCTGGCAGCGGCGCGGGACATGAGCAAGCCCCAGTCCCCCACTGAACAGGCGGCCAAGGCCTGCGGCGAAGGCCCGGAAAAAACCCCAAGCCTGGACCAGGCCGGCGCCAGCCACGGCGAACTGCGGCACACCGTGGGCTTCGACCTGGTGCAGATGACCAGCGAATTCCGTCACCTGCGCGCTTGCGTGATCCGCCTGTGGATCAACAGTCTTGAGTCTCCCGACATGGCCAGTTTCCAGGACATGATCCGGTTCAACGAAGCCATCGACGAAGCCCTGGCCGAATCCACCGCGGCCTATGCCGAACAGGTCAACCGTTCGCGGGACATCTTTCTGGCGATCCTCGGTCATGATCTGCGCGCGCCTCTGCAAGCGGTGAGCATGTCCATCGAAATGCTCCTGCGCAAAACCACTCTCGAGGGCGATGCCCTGACCTGTGCGACCCACATCCAGCGCGGCACCCGGCACATGGCGGTGATGGTCAGCGATTTGCTGGAACTGGTGCGCAGTCGCCTGGGCAAGAGCCTGCCGATCGATCCGGCGCCCATGGACCTGGCCGATGCAGTACACGCAGCCATCGCCGAGGCCTGCGCCGGCAATCCCGCATGCGATCCGTCCCTGAAAACCGTGGGTGATACCCGCGGCATCTGGGATGCCGGGCGACTCCAGCAACTACTGCAAAACCTGATCGGCAACGCGCTGCAACATGGCTCGAACAAACACGACGTGACCGTGACCCTGACAGGCGAGCCGGAAACAGTTCGCCTGACCGTTCACAACTACGGCCCCCCCATTCCCGAAGATGCCATCGGCACGATCTTCGATCCGATGGTGCGCAGCGCCGACGAAGAACTGGGCCAGCCTTCTACCAGCCTTGGGCTCGGCCTGTTTATCGTCAAGGAAGTGGTTAATGCCCATCAGGGCACCATCGAGGTGAGTTCCAGCGAGGCGGCCGGAACACTGTTTACCGTGGTATTGCCCAGGAACGTTTAATACCTGGCGACCGCGTTATCGTTCTTCGTCGGAACGCCGCCCGGAGCAAGCCCACTCCCACATGGACGGTGAACAACCTGTGGGAGCGGGCTTGCTCGCGAAAGCGGTCTGACAGACCAGGCAAATACAACAGAACACCTACTCGACCAACAACCGCCCCAATCGCTGCTTGAGCATGCGGTTCTCGGCCCGCAGTTGCTGGACCTCTTCGAGCAGATCCAGCGCCAGGGCGACGCCTTCCCATTCCAGGTCAAGGTCGCGCCGCAGCTTGGCGGCGCGCTTGGCCAGGGTCAGCTCGTAGTCATTGAAACGCCAGTCCTTGGGCTGAGCACCCTGAGGTTCGAGGATGCCGTGTTCGACGATTTCGATCACGTAGACGGCCGACAGCTCGGTCGCCTCACAGAATTCTGCCATGTCCAGTTGAACGTTCAGGGGACTGCTCATTGTCAGTGTCTCCTTGGTTCCAAGGGATCAAAAATGCTCTCGCGGGTCGAACGCGGCTTTTTTCGCCAGCTCCTGCCACAGGGCCTTGATGTCATCGTCGGATTTCTTCGGCATCACCGCTTTCAGTTGCACGAACAGGAACCCGCGCTCACCGGCCTTGTTCATCAGGCCATGGCCCTTGGCGCGCATGCGCTGGCCGTTCTGGCTGCCGGCCGGCACCTTGAGGTTGATCCTGCCGGTCAGGGTCGGCACGGCGACTTCGGCGCCCAGCGCCAGCTCCCACGGTGCCAGTGGCAAGGTGATGATCAGGTTCTCGCCTTCGACGTCGAATTTCGGATGCGGAGCAAAACGGATCGTCAGGTACAGGTCGCCATTGGCGCCGCCACCCACACCCGGAGCGCCTTGCCCCTTGAGGCGAATGCGCTCGCCGTCGGTCACACCGGCGGGGATCTTCACGTTCAGGCTTTTGCTGGTGTTGCTTACATGCTGGCCGGCCGCGTTGTACTGCGGCACCTGAAAGGTGACCTTCTTCGACTCGGTCGACAGTGTTTCTTCGAGAAAAACCCCAAGTTCCATTTCCACGTCTTGCCCTCGACGTCCGGTGCTGCGACGCGACTGTCCTCCACCCCCAAAGCCTGGCCCACGGTTGCCGAAGATCGAACTGAAAAAGTCCGAGAAATCGCCCGTGTCCTGACCGCCGCCACCGAAACCACCACGGCTCTGCCATCCCGGTGGTCCCTGGAACGGCTGGCCATGCTGGCCATAGCGGCGCAAATCATCGTATTCGGCGCGTTTGTCGGCGCTTTTCAGCGCTTCATAGGCTTCCGAAGCGTCCTTGAATTTGGACTCGGCATCCTTTTCCTTGCTGACGTCAGGGTGGTATTTGCGCGCCAGCTTGCGATAGGCGGCCTTGATCGCCTTATCGTCTGCGGTCGGCTCCACACCGAGAATCTTGTAATAGTCTTTGAAGTCCATCGCGGGAATCACCATCCGTTATCAAATCGCGCCACAGGCCACAGCATGCGCTTGTTTGCAGCCATTGGTCTGACCGATCTCAAGTTTGTGACCGGGTGGCGCAGCAGAAGTTTATCGGCAGCAGGCGGGGCTTCTTGCGAGCACTCTCGCGGCTGTCCGGTTGATGCAGGGTAGTTTGGGGGGAATGCCCCATCTTTCAAGGCATTGTTTGCGAAGAATTAGCAGATAACCGGCCTTCGAATCTGGCGCGCTCTGACATACACTGCGCGGCCGTTTTTTAACCGGAACCTGAAAGACATGAACAACGCATCTCCAGCCCGTGCCGTGGGTATCGACTTTGGCACGTCCAACTCCACCGTCGGCTGGCTGCGCCCCGGCATGGAAACGCTGATCGCGCTGGAGGACGACAAGATCACCCTGCCGTCGGTGGTCTTCTTCAACATCGAAGAACGCCGCCCGGTGTACGGCCGCCTGGCGCTGCACGAGTACCTGGAAGGCTACGAAGGCCGCCTGATGCGCTCGCTCAAGAGCCTGCTGGGCTCCAAGCTGATCAAGCACGACACCAGCGTCCTGGGCACGGCGATGCCGTTCAAGGACCTGCTCGGGCTGTTCATCGGCCAGCTCAAGAACCGTGCCGAAGCAGCCGCCGGTCGGGAGTTCGAAGAAGTGGTGCTGGGTCGGCCGGTGTTTTTTGTCGATGACGACCCGATGGCCGACAAGGAAGCCGAAGACACCCTGGTCGATGTGGCGCGCAAGATCGGCTTCAAGGAAGTCTCGTTCCAGTTCGAACCGATTGCTGCGGCATTCGACTACGAGTCGACCATCGAGAAAGAAGAGCTGGTGCTGATCGTCGACATCGGCGGTGGTACGTCCGACTTCTCCCTGGTGCGTCTGTCGCCGGAGCGTCGCGCTGTGGATAACCGCCAGGATGACATCCTCGCCACCGGCGGCGTGCACATCGGCGGAACCGATTTCGACAAGCAACTTTCGCTGGCCGGCCTGATGCCCCTGTTCGGCTATGGCAGCCGGATGAAGAGCGGCGCCTACATGCCCACCAGCCACCACATGAACCTGGCGACCTGGCACACGATCAACTCGGTGTACTCACAGAAATCCCAGCTGGCCTTGGGCAGCATGCGCTACGACATCGAGGACACGGGCGGCATCGATCGCCTGTTCAAACTGATCGAGCAGCGCGCCGGGCACTGGCTGGCGATGGAAGTGGAAGAAACCAAGATCCAGCTGACCCACGCCGACAGCCGCCACGTGCCGCTGGACCGCATTGAAGCGGGCCTGAGTGTGGACTTGAGCCGTGCACTGTTCGAGTCGGCCATCGACAGCCTGCTGGAGCGGGTGCGTAACAGCGTCACCCAACTGCTGGCAAACGCCGACGTGCGGGTCGACCAGGTCGATACGGTATTCTTCACCGGCGGTTCGAGTGGTATCCCGGCGCTGCGCAACAGCGTCTCGGCGATGCTGCCGAAGGCGCGGCATGTGGAAGGGAACATCTTTGGCAGTATCGGCAGCGGTCTGGCGATCGAGGCTGCAAAACGCTACGGCTCGATGGACTGATCCGAAATCTGCGGTGCGCCCTTCGCGAGCAAGCCCGCTCCCACATTCAACCGAGTTCCTCCAGATGGAATACGCTCAAATGTGGGAGCGGGCTTGCTCGCGAAGGCGCCAGATCAGGCAATAAAGATCCAGCGGATCAAACCATCCCCACCTGCTTCAACTCACTCTTCAGATACGCGTAGTAAATCGGCCCCGCCACCACCCCCGGCAGGCCGAACGCGGCCTCGAACACCAGCATCGCCAGCAGCAACTCCCACGACTTGGCACTGATCTGCCCGCCGACGATGCGCGCGTTGAGGAAGTATTCGAGCTTGTGGATAAAAATCAGGTAACCCAGCGCCGCCACGGCGACCCAGATCGACAGCGATAGACCGACGATGGTGATCAGGGTGTTCGACATCAGGTTGCCGATCACCGGCAGCAGGCCGAGCAGGAACGTCAGCACGATCAGGGTTTTGGTCAGCGGCAGCTTGATGCCGAACAGCGGCAGGATCACCGCCAGGAAAATCCCGGTGAAGAAGGTGTTGAGCAGGGAAATCTTGATCTGGGCGAACACGATGTTGCGAAACGCCTGGACCAGCAGGTGCAGGCGATCGAACAGCGCCGCAGCCAGCGGCTTGCGCTTGGTCAGGTCCGGCACACGCTGCAAGGCAATGATCGCCCCCAGCACCATGCCGATCAGCAAGGTCACGAACATGTGCGCCGCGTCCTTGCCCACCAGTTGCAAATCGCTGAGGTGCTTGCTGACCCATTCGCCGATTGCCACGCGAAACTCGGCGGCACTGGCCGGCAGATAGGCGTCGATGAACGGCGGCAGTTGCCCGCGTGCACGGTCGACCACCCCCATGAACTTGTCGAGGGAAGCACCTGGGTTTTCCGCTTCGTGCAGCAGAAAACTGATGGCGCCGGCAAAGATCAGCGACAGTACGCTGACAATCAGAGTCCCCAGCAACGCCACTGCCAGCCAACGTGCACGTCGGCCTTCAATCAGTCGTTGCAGTTGCGGGGTGAGCATGTTGACCAGTTCGAACACCAGCAACCCGGCGAGCAGGCTGGGCAGCAACCGCAGCGGCAGGACCAGCAGCAACCCGCCAAAAATGATGACCCAGCTGATGACCAGCAAAACTTGACGCTGAGAAAACGTTGGCATACAGCCTCAAAAACGAACGGCATAAAAAGGATTGGCAGTCTGCCAGCGATCCGGTGCGAGCACTAGGGATTGTGTGGGGCGACCTTGGTCGGGGGCAGGGCAAATTGTGAAACTCCCCAGTCAGCCCATACAACGCCGCTCCCACACTCGACTGAGTTGATCCCTGTGAATTATTTTTTCTTCAGGCAATCACTCATGAACGCCTTGCGCTCATCCCCCTTGAGGGCCTTGGTGGCGGCGTCGGCATTGCAGGTTTTCATTTTCTCTTGCTGCGGCGTCAAGGCTTTACCGGCATCGTTTGCCGCCGGAGCGGCCTTCAGGCAGGTGCTCATGAAGGCTTTGCGCTCGTCGCCCTTGAGGCTTTTGGCCGTGGCGTCGGCGTTGCAGGTGGTCATCTTTTCCTGTTGGGCTGTGGCGGCGAAGCCTTGGGAACAGAGCAGCAAACCGATCATCAACAAAGGGACACGCAACATCTTCATGGAGTTTTCTCCTTGTTGCCACACCGAGGGGCGTGGCCTCGTACTGGAGTGTAGACAACCCCTGTTACACCTTCCTGTTCTCCAGATGGCTGCGTCGATACTGCTCCGGCGTGCACCCGGCCTGGCGCTGAAACATTGCGATAAACGCAGAGCCAGTGCTGTAGCCCATGTCGAAGGCGATTTCTTGAATGCTTCGCGGGCTTTCCAGCGCTTCGATTGCCGCCAGAAAGCGCAGGCGCTGGCGCCACTCGCCGAAACTCATGCCCAGTTCCCGCATGAACTGCCGTGCCAGCGTGCGCTCGCTGACATGGATGCGCGCGGCCCATTCCGACAGCGGCCGGTTATCCCCCGGCTCGGCCTGCAACGCTTCCAGGATCCCCAACAGTCCGGGGCTGCTGGCGTACGGCAAATAGCACTCGTGCACCGGCGCCTGTCGTAGCTGGTCCACCAATACCTGGGCCAGACGCTGATCGGCAGCCTGCTCGGGAATTTTCACGTCCCGAGCCGCGAAGTCCTTGAGGATCGCCTTGAGGATGTCGCTGATGGCCAGGGTGCAGGCTCGCGACGGCAGATCGGTGCACACCTTGGGCGCCAGGCACACGGCGCGGTAGTTGACCGGTTGGTGACTATAGAAACTGTGCTCGATCTGCGGCGGTACCCACACCGCGTATTGCGGTGGCGACATGAAGCGGCTGCCCTCGACGTCCATGTGCAGCACGCCATGGGCTGCATATTCCAGCGTCCCCCAGGGATGTCGATGGGGTGCTGCGTATTCGTGGGCGTCGAAATCGGCGTAGCGGAAGTACACCGCCGACGGCAGTTCGCTGAAGTCCAGCAGGTCGATGTGTTTACTGCTCATGCTGTCCGTCATCAGGGGCGGGTTGTCTGGTTCGAAGTATAGGCTTGCATCCAGACAAGCGGATAATTGCCCCTCATTAACGTTCTGGTTTTTCCCGATGCAATACGCTTATCCCCTGCTGGCCATTTTTATCTGGGCCGGCAACACCGTGATCACCAAAATGTCGGCCGGGGCGATCTTCCCCGCCGAGATCGGTTTCTACCGCTGGCTGCTGGCCGGGTTGCTGTTCACGCCCTTCATGCTCAAACCGGTGCTCGCCCATTGGCCGCTGATCCGACCGAACCTGGGCAAGATCCTTGTCCTCGGTGTTCTCGGCATGGCGGTCTATCAAAGCCTGGCGTACTTCGCCGCGAGCCTGACTACGGCCACCAACATGGGCATCATCCTGTCGCTGATGCCGCTGATGTCGCTCGCCATGGCAATCATCAGCCTCGGCCAGCGCCTGACCATGGGGGCCCTGGCTGGTGCGGTGCTGTCATTCACCGGTGTCCTGGTGGTGGTGTCATCCGGCAGCCTTGGCATATTGCTGGAGCACGGGGTCAACCTGGGCGACGCGATGATGCTGATCGCCACCCTGGCCTACGCGGTCTACAGCACCCTGTTGAAAAAATGGCAGCTGAAACTGCCGCCGCTGGTGCTCCTGTATTTGCAGGTACTGGTGGCCGTGGTGGTGCTGTTTCCGCTGTTCCTCGCCTCACCGAAAGTCGGCGCGACCCTGCAGAATATTCCGCTGGTGTTGTACGCCTGCCTGCTGGCTTCGATGGTCGCGCCGCTGGCGTGGATGCAGGCCGTGGTGCGTTTGGGTCCGAGCCGGACCACGCAGTTTTTCAACTTGCTGCCGTTGATTACCGCATTGATTGCGGCAGTGGTACTGCATGAACAACTGGCGATGTATCACCTGGTGGGCGGAGTGTTGACCTTGGGCGGGGTGATTGTTTCCGAGCGTTGGACGACGGTGTTGGGTCGCAAGGTCAGTGTTGCCTGAGCCGCCGCCTTCGCGAGCAAGTCGAATCGTCGCACCGCCGCTCCCACATTTGGAATGCATTCCCCTGTGGGAGCGGGCTTGGTCCGGGCGGCGTTCCGACGAAGAACGATAACGCGGTCTAGACGCCTTCCGCCGCCAGCCGCGCCGCATGCTCGACAAACAACCTGATCGGCTCGGCCCCCTTGCCCACCAGCCCCAGTGACTGGTTGACGATATCGAAGTGATCCAGCGGATACTCATCGCCAATCACCGTCCCCAGGTGCGAGCTGTAGCGCCCGACCATGCCGTCGCAATGCCCGGCTTCGCAGACGAAGGTTTTGGCGAATAACCGGCAACTGCGGTTGGTGCCATCCAGCAGGTTGCGCCCGCGATCGGTAATGCCCGGTTGCAATGTGCCGGACCAGGAGTAATAACGCACGCCGTTGACCTCTTCCGGCCCGTGACCGCCCCAGATGTCGGGCAGCCCCTGTGGATAACGCTGATTGAACAGCGCGACGCCAGCGGTGGTGAGGGAGTGGTGGGACGCATGGATATCCACCGGTAGCTTCGGCCCGCGGTAACCGGTATCCAGCCACCCCATCAGCGCACTGATAATCCGCAGCAAAAAGCACAGCAACCGGCCACGCATGCTGTCATGGGGATAATGCTCGTGCAGGTAATCGGCGAGTTCCGAACCGTGATTCGGCCCCGCAACCGAGGTCACCGAAGCGATCAGGTCCGGACGCTTTGCCGCCGCATAACGGGCGGTCAGCGAGCCCTGGCTATGGCCGATCAGGTTGACCTTGCCGGCCCCGGTTTCCCGCAGGATTTCCTCGATGCGTACCAGCAGTTGCTCGCCGCGCACTTCGTTCGAATTAAGCGGCGAGACCTGCACGGCGAACACCACCGCACCACCACGGCGCAATGCCTCGACGATCCCGTACCAGTATGGATAAAGCACCAGGCGGATAAACCCGAGCATTCCGGGTACCAACACCAGCGGATAGCGCGGGGCAGAACCTTGCGACATGGGTGGACATCCTTGTGGTCGGAGGGTGACGCAAGGCGGAAGCAAGACATCCGCCAAGCATCACCAGCGAAGATGACAACTCGACGACAAGTCTATGTCATCCACCCTACTTCAACCCCGCCACGCCCGCCACGATCAGCCCGACCGAGACCAGTTTGATTGCGGTCAGGCTTTCACCCAGCAGCGCGAAACCGAGAAACACCGTGCCCAGCGAACCGATGGCGGTCCAGATCGGGTATGCAATGCTCACCGGCAATTCGCGCATGGCCAGGGTCAGGAAGTAGATCCCGCCCACAGCGGCCACCACAGTGATCAGCGAAGGCCAGAGCCGAGTGAAGCCCTCGGCGTACTTCATGCCCATGGCGAAGGTGACTTCGAACCCGGCGGCGATCAGCAGAAACAGCCAGGCCATCTAGAACTCCCCGGCCAGCGCCAACAAGCGCCGCTCAGCCTCGGCGGCGGAGATCTCAAAGGTGCGTTCGGCGGACTCTTCACCCTCGACGGCCACCACGGTGACGTCCGTGATGCCGATGAATCCGAGCACCGTGCGCAATAGCGTGTCGGCATGGTTCATGGCTTCCAGCTCGCCTCCCGGACCAAAACCAAAGCCGCCACGGCTGGTGACGATCAGGGCTTTTTTGCCCTGCACCGACGGTTGGTACTGGGCCACGCCATTGTCCAGGGTGTGATCGAAGGTCACCCCGACGCGCACGATCTGATCAATCCAGGCCTTGAGGCCACTGGGCACGCTGAAGTTGTGCATGGGCGTGGAAATCAGCAACACATCGTGGCCCAGCAGTTCGCCGACCAGCTCGTCGCTGAACGCCAGGTCGGCCTGCATCGATAATGGCCGGGCATCAGGCTCGGGGTAAAACGCGGCGGCCACGAATGCTTCGTTGACCGGCGGTATCAGCGCCCGACCGACTTCGCGCCGGGTCAACTGTGACTGTGGATGACGGGCCTGCCAGGCCGTCAGAAACACTTCGGCCAAACGGCGCGAGTGAGAGCGTTCACCACGTGGACTGGCATGAACGGCAAGAATTTTACTCATCTGAACCTCCTCAAGGACTAAACTCAAACGGCTTGTGGCTTGCAGCTTGAAGCTGTCAGCTGCGCCTCTTCAAATGAGCAAAAATCATTCAGGATGAATCCATTTCATCCGTGGAGCTTTCAGTGTTCGCCTCGCTACCTTTGACCGCCCTGCGTGCCTTCGAATCCGCCTCACGCCTGTTGAGCTTCAAGGCTGCCGCCGAAGAACTGTCGGTCACCCCGACGGCGGTGTCCCATCAGATCCGCTCCCTGGAGAGCTGGCTCGGCGTACCGCTGTTCGAGCGCCTGCCACGCCAGGTGCGCCTGACCGAGTGCGGTGAACGGTTGTTCCAGAGCCTGCACGGGGCTTTCCTCGAAGTGGCGCAAAGTGTCGACACCCTGCGCCCGCAACGCAGCAGCGCCAACCTGACGGTCTCCACCACCGCTGCCTTCGCCGCGCTGTGGCTGGTGCCACGGCTGGGACGCTTCTACGCCCGGCATCCGAACATCAACGTACGTCTCGATACCCACTGCGAGGTCATCGATCTGCATCAGGACGCCAGTGTCGATCTGGTGCTGCGCTACAGCCTCGACGACTACCCCAACCTGTACGGCCAGTGCCTGTTCGATGAGTCCTTCGGTGTCTACGGTTCCCCCGAACAAGTGGCCCTGGCGTCGAGTCGTGCCCCGACGCTGATCAGCGTGCGCTGGCACAACTCGAAGCTGTATGCCCACGGCTGGGAGGCCTGGTGCGCTCGCTCCGGCGAAACCTGGTCGAGCGGCCGGCCCGCCGTGCGCGAATACGACGAAGAGCATTACGCCCTGCAAGCGGCGATTGCCGGGCAAGGTCTGGTGTTGGCAAGCAATATCCTGGTGTCGGAAAGCGTGGCCGGTGGTCTGTTGCTGCCGTACCGGGGAGAAATCCAGGTCGATGGTGCTGGCTATAGCGCACTGTGCGTCCCGGGACGCGAACGTCATCCACCGGTTCGGGCGTTTTTTGCGTGGTTGCGTGAGGAGGCATTGTTGTCCGGGCATGCGGTGCGCTGATCAGGAAACGAAAACACTACATACTTTCGCAAGTCACAAGACCATTTAACCCGACACCACCGCATTAAAACATTTAAAGCACAATAAAACCTGAAGTTACAAACCCCAACTAGACTTTAAAAAAAACTAACTTACTCTAACAACCACAGCCAACCGGCTGTTTAAAAAACAAGTAAAGGATTACTTTCATGCTACTTGAACAACGACTTGAATTTATTGATTCCCTGCCAACCTTTCCAGTCACCACACAGCGCTCGCTACTTGAACTGCCTGAGTCCCCTGAAAAGCCTGAGCACGATATCGACAAACCAACTGCCAGCGTCATGCCTAATACTATCGATGCATTCCTGCCCGGCGTTTCGCAGGTAGTCATCGACGATGTCAACTTGTGCAAATTAGTCATGCAAAATGCCGCCACCAAAAATTTCCCCGAAGACGCGCAACTTTTCGAGTGGTATCGTTACTATGTTGACGGCCTGAGCAAGCTGGGTTGGGTGACTCAAAACAGGAACATCCAGGAGGTCACTATCAAGAGAGCCGCCCTGACGATGGATCAGGTTGCCTTGGAAGTAGCAGCAGGATTGATTGGCGCCAGTGCTGCTCAAATTCTCGCCGGGGTTGCCAAAAAGGCAGTTGAGGCGGTGCAGAACAATCCCGGTGCCATTAAGATTTTTGATAGCTACAAAAAGCTCGGCGCTCAGACAAAATTCGACATCGCGCCGGTCTGGGTTGATAACAGCGGGCAAGCGAACATGCTCCTCAACTGCATCGCCATGGATGCCAGGGAAAGCACCCATGGCATTCTGTTCTGGAAATCGACCAAGCAGTCCACCACGATAAAATCGGGCGCCGTACGCACTTACCTGGACACTAAGGTCTTTTCCGGCTTGCGTGAAAGCCTGTACGAAAAATTCAGCGAAAATGGCAAGAAATTCATTGCTGACCTGCCTGACTTCTAACAGTCGCTGATACGTTTAAATCGGCAAATACTTGCCGATTTAAACAACTTCCCGCGTACACGTCGCGATGGAAAAAACATGAAAAAAACAGTCTCTGATACCTGGCTTGTCAATGGCAACATTATGATTTTTTGCGGCCCGCACACTGACAGTTTCAAAAACGATATTTTAACATCCAGTCTGTTCGGTGAATTGGTGGCGGAACAAAAAAACAGCCCCCGCGCAACTTCGTGGTCCACCTATACAGATACAGTTATAAAATTTGGCTGGATTGTTAATAACCGAGCGACTCAGCAACTCGAATTTGAAAACATAAACCTGTCGAGTGTTGTGGAACAAAGTGCCGGGAGTGCCCTTCCACAAGACGAACGACAAGCGCTCGCCATTGCCTTGGCCCAATTGGTCAACCTCCCGGGTGATTCACCGGCAATCAGGGCAATAGTCGAAAAGCTGCAAAAAAACGCTATTGTGAGCACCACCACGGACACACCGGTTTCAACGGCTGTTCTGCTGACGATTATTCGCAACGACAAAACCGTGGTAACCCTGCAAGTGGCGTTCGAAACGCTTCACGAGATTTCCATCGATATTCTCGAGCAGCCTGTCTTGAGCGCTGACAACGACCGTCAGACCAACAGCTGGCTGTTGTGCAGCTTACTGGATGAGCGCCACTACAACCTGGTAAGAGCCGATGTCCTCAAGAAATTGGGGCGCAACATTGAAACAAGGCTACTGCAAATTCCTGTACCCGCCGACCTGGATTGAAAGCCTGGACAGTGCACGACGTTCAAGCGCCCCCGAATCGAAGGCTTGCGGCGCTTGAACACTGTTTGCACGAATCAGTTTTTGACGGTCTTGGGCACCTTGCCCGCCTTCATCTGCTCCAGCAACGGCGCGCATTGATTCGGCTCGCCCCCACTCGGTGCCACCAGCGCCAGCAACCCTGCCGCCGGCGCGGCGATCACGCCCAGCGCGACCATCCCGGCTCCGCGCAGCATCAACGGCACGGCCTTGACCCCGGCATCGGGCTTGATGAACTTGCCGCGCACATACAGTGGCGAGCGCAGTGAAAGCAGGCGCCAGCCCTTGGATTCCGGGGTGATGGTCAGGTCCAGTTGTTCAGTCGCCATGTTGGCGGTGCCGTCGATGTAGATGATCGCGTTCTCGGTGTCGAACACAAACAAGCGGGTACTCGCCAGGCCGGACTGGATACCGAAGTCAGCGGCCGCGCAGTTGATCTTCACTTCCTTGTCGCCAAAGATCTTGCCAACCACATAGTTGCCGACGTTCAGGCCCGCCAGCTCCATCAGTTCGCGACTGATTGCGCCATCATTGATCAGCATTTTCAGATTGCCATTGGCGCTGCCCAACAGCTTGGCCACCGAATTGCCGCGACCACTGATATCAGCGTCGCCGTTGAGTTCGCCAAAACTGGTTTTCATTGGTTCAAAGCCGGGGAACAACTGCTTGAGCTTGAAGCCCCGCGCGGTGAGTTTTGCCTGGCCCTCCAACGGCTCGGCATGGCCGTTCAGGCGAATCTGCGCATCCAGCTTGCCGCCAGCTACGCCGAAACGCAGCGGCTCGAGACTGAGCACGCCATCGGTGAGCACCAGATGGGTGTACAGGTCGTTGAATGGCAGTTTTTCGCTGTGCACGATGCGCTTGCCGGTGAACTCGACATCGGCGTCCATATCGCGCCAGCGATCGGTCTTGAACTCTTCGACCGGCAGAACCTTGTCCGCCGGTTGTTTGCTGTCACCGCCACGGGCCTTCTGTTTGGCGTTGGAGTCGGCACCAATCAGCGGCGCCAGATCGGCGAACAACAATTGATTGGACAACAACGAGCCGCTGAGTTTTGGTCGTGGCTGGCTGGCCACGTAAGTCAGGTTGCCGTGGATGTCGCTCTCACCGACCTTGCCGTTGAATTCTTCATAGCGGAACACCGCGCCACCGGCCTCGTGCAACCTGGCAATCAGGTGGCCGTCGGTGGCATAGGGTGGCGTGTCCGGCAGGGTTACGCCGGTCAGCGGATAGAGGTTGCCCAGGCTGGTGCCGGCCAGTTTCAGGCGCAGGTCCAGGGCGCCGAGATTCATCGGATCGGTCAGGGTACCGGCCAGTTCAACGCTGGAATCGCCGATCTTCAACTGTGCCTGAAGCGGAAACGGCCGTGCTGCGTCCTGCAACGCCAACAGCCCGCCAATCTTGCCCTGGCCCGCGAGTTTCTGGCCGTGGTACTGGCCGTTGACCTTGAGGGCGAACGCATAATCCTGGGGTGACGAGCCCTTTTCCTGCGCGGCTTTCGCCGCTTTGTCGCCGACGATATCGCTGAACGGAACCGGTTTGCCCAATGGATCGATCAGCACGTCGAGTTGAGTCATCAGGCTCTGGTCGTCGAGGATGACGTGGCCCTTGTCGAAGCCGATCGCGCCGATATCCACCCCCCAGCTGAAGGGCTCGGCGTTCGGGTCTTTCGGGTCGAATTTGAAGGTCCAGTTGGCGCGCCCGTCAGCCAGGCGTTGCAGGTGGGCATTCGGCTCGGTGAGATCGATACGCGGGATCACCACCCGCTGCGCCAGCAATGCCAGGGGAGAAATACGCAGTTCTACCCGCTTGAGGGTGACCATCTGCGGTTGCTTTGACCAATCCGGATTGCCCAGGCTGAGGTCCTCGGCCACCACGTGGGGCCACGGAACCCAGGCGCGCCAGCCGTTTTCATCGGGTTCGGTCTGCCAGGCCACCGACAGATTGCCGTTGATGGCAAAAGCGCGGTGCAGTTCTTCGGAAACTTTGGCGTTGAGTGGCGCTTTGATCCGGTTCCAGTCGAAGAACACGATGATCAGCACCAGCACCACCAACAAGGTAAGGAAAGTGGAAAGGGTCCAGACAAACGTCTTTTGAGTGCGCGTCATTGCACAAGGCTCCTGATACGACCGGGCGCCCCGACTGCGACGCACATGTGAAACGGGGAACCGCAAGCGGCTCGCCATGAAGTCTACGACTGATAAAAACCCGCCAGGTTTAATCGACAGACAGTTTTCTCAAAGTCAAACAATGACCAGCTGGTCAACCAGCGTTACCGACCCCGCACTTTTGCATGTCACAGGTGAGTCGAAAATACCCACATCGGTGCAAATCAACTCGCCGGAAACGCCCGGCCTAGAGCCTCCGCAGCAAACAATCAATTCCGTTGATTATTACCATTGCGTTTATGAACTTTTATATCGACTTATCGAGAGTAGCATTGCTCTCGTACCCACTTTCTCGCCCCCCCCCAAGGAGCAAAACAATCATGAAACGCCAACTACTGCTTAGCCTTTCCCTCTCGATGCTGGCCAGCACTGCTTTTGCCCTGCCAGCCGCTGACCAGGCTACGCCACAAGTGAAACAGAACCACTCGGTGTTCAGCCAGACTGTCGCCGCCGATGGCTCTGAACGCACTCCACAAGGTCAGACCCTTGCCGAAGGCGGTAATGATCGCCTGAAAGAAAAAGGCCTGATCACTCAGGATGGCTCGGACCGTACTCCACAAGGCCAAACCCTGGCTGCCGATGGTTCCGATCGCACTCCACAGGGCCAGACCCTTGCCGCTGACGGTTCGGATCGCACCCCACAAGGTCAAACCCTTGCCGCTGATGGCTCGGATCGCACCCCACAAGGTCAAACCCTTGCTGCCGACGGTTCCGACCGCACTCCACAAGGTCAAACCCTCGCTGAAGGCGGTTCGGATCGTACCCCACAAGGTCAAACCCTTGCTGAAGGCGGTTCGGATCGTACCCCACAAGGTCAAACCCTTGCTGAAGGCGGTGGTGATCGTGTGATCGAACGCAACAGTGCCCTGAGCTAAGCCCCATGGCCGCCCTGAAAAGAAGCCCAATCCCCGGATTGGGCTTTTGACTTTTCAGCGGTCCGCTTGATAGATGTCGCACTTCCCCGCTCGATCCCCCCACAGTCGTTCGACGCAGGCAAAGCCGATTTGCTAGAGTGCGCCGCGTCCCTGTCCAGAAAACGCCCTTGCGATGCTGCCCCGCGCCGAACAGAAGCAACAGACCCGTAACGCCCTGATGGACGCTGCCCGGCGCCTGATGGACGGCGGCCGAGGATTCGGCAGCCTGAGCCTGCGCGAAGTAGCGAAAACCGCCGGCATCGTACCGACCGGTTTCTACCGCCATTTTGCCGATATGGATGAACTGGGCCTGGTGCTGGTCAGCGAAGTCGGCCAGACATTCCGCGAAACCATTCGCCTGGTACGACACAACGAATTCGTGATGGGCGGCATCATCGATGCCTCGGTGCGGATCTTTCTCGATGTGGTCAGCGCCAACCGTTCGCAGTTCCTGTTTCTCGCCCGCGAGCAATACGGCGGTTCGCTGCCGGTACGCAAGGCCATCGGCCGTTTGCGTGAAGACATCAGTTCGGACCTGGCGGCGGATTTGTCACTGATGCCGAAACTGCAGCATCTGGACATCGCAGACCTGAGCGTCATGGCGGATCTGATCGTCAAAAGCGTGTTCGCCACCCTGCCAGATATCATCGACCCGCCAACCGAAGCCTTGCCCGAGCACCTGACGCCCCAGGCGAAAATCACCCAGCAACTGCGTTTTATCTTTATCGGCCTCAAACATTGGCAAGGGCTGGGCAGCACTGAGTAAACCTGTGGGAGCGGGCTTGCTCGCGATGGCGTCGGCACAGTCAGCATTCATATGACAGACACACAGCCATCGCGAGCAAGCTCGCTCCTACAGTGACGCGCATCGCATCATCTTGGTGCGCAGCGCAAAAGCAGCGCACTAAATTCATCCAAAAACCTCACATCAAAAAATCCCGTCCTACACCACCGTCAGGCATTTCCTACGCATCACGTCGATTGGCAAGCCCCTTGCTCTAGCCTGAACAATGTTCATAGCTGGAAGCCTTCCGATGCTGGTGATTCACCGCAGAATCGACCCTCAACCCGTTTGGGCCGCCGAACTGCACCTTACGTTCGAAGCCCGCAGCAAAAGCCGTTTGCGCTGTTTCAGTGCCGAAGGCGAAGACGTCGGGTTGTTTTTGGAGCGCGGCCAGCCGCCGTTGCATGACGGCGAATGCCTGCAAGCCGAAGACGGGCGAATCGTGCGTGTCTGCGCCCGCCCCGAACAATTGCTGCACGTCACCTGCGCCAATGCCTTCGAACTGACTCGCGCGGCCTATCACCTGGGCAACCGCCATGTCGCCCTGCAGGTCGGCGACGGCTGGTTGCGCCTGCTCGACGATTACGTGCTCAAGGCTATGCTCGAACAACTCGGCGCCGTTGCCACGAACATCGAAGCGCCGTTCCAGCCGGAACACGGTGCCTATGGCGGTGGCCACCATCATTCGCGTCACGGCGATGAAGACTTCAACTACGCGCCGAAACTGCACCAGTTCGGCGTACGCCCATGAACCCGGCCTGGGCACTGCTGCGCCTGGCCAGCCCACAATTGCCGATTGGCGGCTACAGCTACTCCCAAGGGCTGGAAATGGCGGTGGATAACGGCCGCGTTCACGACTCCGACAGCGCCCGACGCTGGATCAGCGATCAGATGTTGCTGAACCTGGCCCGCTTCGAGGCACCGTTATTGCTCGCCCATTGCATGGCCGCCAGTGAGGACAACTGGGGCCAATTGCTGCAACGCTGCGAGGAACACCGCGCCAGTCGCGAAACCCGCGAGTTGCATCAGGAGAGCCGGCAGATGGGCTACTCGTTGCAGCAACTGCTCAATGGCTTGCCGGAACTCGACACTGCCGCCCGCGCCTTCCTCGAACAACGCACCGAGCCACATCTGGCCCTGGGTTGGGCATTGGCCGCACGCGCCTGGCAGATCAACCCGCAGGACGCCCTGGCCGCGTGGCTGTGGAGCTGGCTGGAAAACCAGTTGGCGGTGCTAATGAAGACCTTGCCATTGGGTCAGCAAGCCGCCCAGCGCCTGACCAGCGAACTGTTGCCGCTGCTTCAACAGGCTCAACAGAACGCCACTCGAATCGATCCCGATCATTACGGCAGCGCCGCTTTCGGCCTGTCCCTGGCGTGTATGGCCCATGAGCGCCAATACAGCCGCCTGTTCCGTTCCTAGGGCCCCTTATTTTGGAGAATCACATGAACACACAACCCCTGCGTGTCGGCATCGGCGGCCCGGTCGGTTCCGGCAAAACCGCCCTGACCCTGGCCCTGTGCCTTGCCCTGCGCGAGCGCTACAACCTGGCCGTCGTGACCAACGACATCTACACCCGCGAAGACGCCGACTTTCTGGTGCGCAATGAAGCCCTGGCGCCGGAACGCATCATTGGCGTGGAAACCGGCGGCTGCCCGCACACGGCCATCCGCGAGGACGCCTCGATCAACCTCGAAGCCGTGGATCAACTCAATCGCCGTTTTCCGGGGTTGGACCTGATTCTCGTGGAGTCCGGTGGCGACAACCTCTCCGCGACCTTCAGCCCGGAACTGTCAGACCTGACCATCTACGTGATCGACGTATCCGCCGGCGACAAACTGCCGCGCAAGGGTGGGCCGGGGATCTGCAAATCCGACCTGCTGGTGATCAACAAGATTGACCTGGCGCCGCTGGTCGGCGCCTCACTGGACATGATGAACAGCGACACGCAGCGCATGCGCAACGGCAAGCCATTCGTGTTCAGCAATCAGAAAACCGGCCTGGGTCTGGAAGAGATCATCGCCTTCATCGAACGCCAGGGTTTGCTGAACGCGGCCTGATTACGAATTATCAACAAGGAAGCTTATCCATGACACTCAAACGCATTTTCGGCGCCCTGGCCCTGCTGCTGACTCCGGCCCTCGCCTTCGCCCATCCGGGGCACGGCGACAATGGCTTGATCGCCGGTATCAGCCATCCGCTTGGCGGTCTCGATCACCTGCTGGCGATGCTCGCGGTGGGGTTGTGGGCGGCGCAGCAGAAAGGTGCTGCGCGCTGGGCCCTACCATGCACATTCGTGGGCACCATGCTGATCGGCGGCTTGCTGGGCTTTGAAGGATTGAACCTGCCGGCACTGGAAAGCGGGATTGCGGCATCGGTACTGGCGCTGGGCCTGGCGGTGGCATTGGCAGTGCGTCCACCACTGGGCATGGCGCTGGCTGCGACGGCGTTGTTTGCGCTATTCCATGGTGTGGCCCATGGTCTGGAACTGCCGGAGATGTCGAGTCCCTGGACCTACGCCGCAGGCTTCGTCGCGGCGACGGCTGTGTTGCACGCGGCAGGTTATGCGCTGGTGCGGGTGTTGCCGCAGGCGGCGGCACCGTTGGTGCGATTGGCGGGTGCGGCTTCGGCGGCGACCGGCGTGTGGTTGTTGGCGGGTTGATCACGTGAAGCGGCAAGCTGAACTGCTCTTGCTTGCAGCTTGCCGCTTGAGCTTGATTCCTGCCCCTCTGCTAACATGTCGCGCAATCGCCCCTGCCGTGACGACGCCAGCCAATGCCGCCTGTTTCCCGCTCCGCCTCTCAGCCTGAATTGACCGCTCTGTTCGCCTCGGTGCAACAGCATTTCCTGAACGTCATCGTGCCGCTCTGGCAGGGCCCGGGCTGGAATGCCGACATGGCGTTGCCCTACGAAGCGCTGGATGCCGAACATCGGCCGCTGCCCCCACAACGCTACCGGGCCATGGCCTGTGCGCGGCAGTTGTACCTGTTTGCCAGCCTGATCGGTCAGGTGCCCAAGGCTGAAGAACGCGCGGCGGCGCTTTTCCGTTCCTTGCAACGGCATTTCCACGATGCCGAGCATGGCGGCTGGTTCTACAGCATCGACCCGCAAGGTACGCCGCTGGATCAGCGCAAGGACCTCTACACCCACGCCTTTATCCTGTTCGCCTGCGCGCATTATTGGGACAAGGTCCGCGAGCCATTGGTGGAATCAGTGCTCAACGCCGCACTGGAAGTGGTGTCGCAGCGCTTCGCCACCGGCGACGGCCTGTACGAAGCCAGCCTGGACCGTGATTGGTCCTCGCTCGACTCCGGGCCATTGCAGAATCCTCTGATGCATTTGGCCGAAGCCTTCCTCGCCACTCTGTCGGTGCGCGAAGACGCGGCTGTGCAGAACGCGCTCGTCGAGTTATGCACAGCCATGCAAAAGCGCTTCATCGACCCGCAACGCGCGGTGTTGATGGAGAAGCCGCTCGGAGCTGTGGATAACTGGTTCGAGCCGGGCCATCAGTTCGAATGGTATTTCCTGTTGCAATCCTCGCCACTGCTGCGCGGCTCGACACTGCATGCCTCGCTGGAGCGCGCGTTTGCGTTCACCGAGCAATGGGGTGTCGATCAGCAGACCGGTGCCGTGGGAGCGATGCTGGAACTGGACGACCACCCTCGCGACGCAACCCAACGCATCTGGGCACAGGCCGAATACTTGCGTGCCCTGACCTTGCGCCCGGGCAGTGAAGCATCGGTACAACGCCAATTGCAGGCGTTGCAACAGCGCTTTCTGCATACGGGCGGTTGGTATGAGTGTCGCGATGAGCAGGGCGAAGTGAGCCGCAAGGACATGCCGTCAACCACGCCTTATCACCTGGCGACCTGTTATCGCGGGTTGGCGGAATATCTCGCCACAAGGTGAAATCCAATCACTCAATCCACTTGCGATCCCCGGTAAAGCTGATGGTCAGCCATCGCGCGGCGTCCGGCTCGCCAAGCCTTGTGGAAATTTCCTCACGCAGACTGTCCAGTTGCCCCACGCCGTCCAGCCAGTAATCCTTCGGCAACACGATGTGTATTTCGATGAAACAGGCCCTGCCGTGTTTCTGCACGTAGGAAATGTAATCGTCGAAACCATGCTCGACCTTCGCCACCTCCATCACCTGACGCACCTTGTCGTCCAGTTGATCCGGGACGATCCCCAGCACATCGCGTAAGGCCGGGCCAAGGATTTTGAAGGCCGGGGGGAGCATGCCCAAGGCCAGCAGAATCAGGATCATCGGATCGACATACACCGCCCACTTGTCGTACCCCTGAGTCTTGAGCAGCAGCGCGATCAGGAAACTCACCAGCAGGCCCGCCGACAGCATCGCGTCCACCAGCCAGCTGATGTTGTCGAACTGGATCAGTGATGATTTGAGTGTGCGATTGCGATGGCGGACGTAGAAGAAATAAATGAGCTCGACGACGGTGAACACCGCCGCATAGACGATCACCAGGCCTAGTTCGACCTCGCGGCCACCACTGATGATGCCGAACACACCGTTGAGAAACGCATAAACGGCCACCAGGAATATGAAACAACCTTCGATCACCAGCACCATGGGCTCCAGGTGCCAGGAACCGAATTGGAAGCGCTGATTGCTTTCTTTGGCGATCAGCCGGGCGGTGATCAGCATCAGGACCTTGATGAAGGCCGCGATTAACGAAAAGAAGCCATCGAACAGGATGGATTGGGCACCTGAAACAAAACCGGTGATGATCCCGGCAAATGTCACGGCGAGCATCAGGAAGGTCGATTGTTTGAGCAGCGACTGCTCGCCTCGATTACTCACTTGATCTCCTCTGGTACCTCTGGACCGCCGGGTGTGGCGGGTAGCTTGAGGGAGGAGTCTAGCTGATGTCCGGTTTTGCCTGTTCCGGCCCCTTCGCGAGCAAGCCCGCTCCCACAAGGATTACGTTGAACCTGTGGGAGCGGGCTTGCTCGCGAATAGCCGTTATACGGTCTTAAGATTTACGGTCGATGGCAAACCCGGCCCAGGTCTGGCTCACCGGCATCAGCTCCAGGCTGTTGATGTTGATGTGTGCCGGGGCGTTGAGCACCCAGAAGATGGTTTCGGCGATGTCTTGCGGCTGAATCGCCTCGGCGCCCGCGTAAGTGGCGTTGTAGCGCTCCTGGTCACCGGCAAAACGCACCAGCGAAAACTCGCTCTCGCACAGGCCCGGCTCGATGTTGCTGACCCGTACGCCCGTGCCTTGCAGGTCGCAGCGCAGGTTCAGGGAGAACTGTTTGACGAACGCTTTGGTCGCGCCATACACGTGGCTGCCCGGGTACGGATAGTTGCCGGCGATGGAACCCAGGTTGACGATGCCGGCACCACGACCGTGGGCAATCAGGCGTGGCAACAGCAGACGTGTGCTGTACATCAGGCCTTTGACGTTGGTATCGACCATCGTGTCCCAATCGTCCAGGTCGCACTTGGGTGCCGGGTCAACACCCAGGGCCAGCCCGGCGTTGTTGATCAACCCGCGCAGTTTGGCAAAGGATGGCGGCAGATTGGCAATCGCCTCCTCCATGGCCTTGCGATCACGCACGTCGAGCACCAGGCCATGGACTTCCGTTTGCTGGGACAGCTCGGCGCACAGCGCATTGAGGCGCTCTTCACGACGCCCCGTCAGCACCAGTTTCCAGCCGGCCTCGGCAAAACGACGGGCACAGGCTTCACCAAAACCGGAGGTCGCGCCGGTAATAAACAGGGTGTTGGACATCGTGTTCTCCTTGCTTCGGCTGATCGCCAGCCATTGGAATAGAAAATCAGCAGGCAGCATGCCCGGCCTTGTTCGCAGCGGCAACCACCGCTCAAGCTGTGCAAAAAACGCTCAACTCCGGCAAGCCCTTTACCAACGTGGCCTGCAGCCATGTGCGCGCACGTTATCCACAGGCCGGTCCACAGTCTTTGGGGGCAAGTGGAAAAGCTGCAAGCCGCTATCCACAAGGCTTTGCGTGGGGTTTTAAAACTTTTTTGCTTGACCCTCAAGTACCGGCTGTGTAGCCCTTGGCCATTTTCATGACTGACGGGTCAAACCGGCGATGGCGCCAAGCCAGTAACCACGGCCTTCAGCCGAGTCTTTCCAGAGTTTAATCACAGACTTATCCACAGGCTTGTCCACGCTGATTCCGCACACTTTCATCACGAACAAAAAGGTTGACAAAGCAGCCTTGAAGTTGCGCAAAACTGCCTGATCAAAAAACAATCACAGCTCTGCAGGCCACGGATTCAAAGGCCTCCAGCCAGCTACTCCCACGTTATTCACAGCCGGCTCCACAGCAAACGGGGACAAGTCAAAACCGTGGCAAAACAACTA
Organism: Pseudomonas sp. WT-JTC; assembly: GCF_056711565.1. Lineage (NCBI taxonomy): Bacteria > Pseudomonadati > Pseudomonadota > Gammaproteobacteria > Pseudomonadales > Pseudomonadaceae > Pseudomonas > Pseudomonas sp. WT-JTC. The sequence continues at coordinate 598,449 of NZ_CM160042.1, read as the reverse complement.
TTTGCAGCGGCTTTATGTCGCGCTTCGGGAGCTTTGGAATATTGTTTTCCACAATTTCCCGGATCCCCCTGTAGGAGCGAGCATGCTCGCGAAGAGCGTCGGGATAATGCGGGCATTCAGGTAGCCCGCGTCATCGTTGACGACCATCGCGAGCATGCTCGGCTCCTACAGGAGGCGTGGTGTTCGGGATAAGAAAAAGCCCCGGCGATTGCTCGACGGGGCTGTGGGTATTTCAGAAAGGTATCAGTGCCCGCCGAGGTAGGCGTTGCGCACATCCTCGTTGACCAGCAGCTCCTTGCCGGTGCCGGTCATGCGGATTTCGCCGTTGACCATCACGTACGCCCGGTCCGACAGACGCAAGGCGTGGTTGGCGTTCTGCTCCACCAGGAAGATGGTCATGCCGGTCTTGGCCAGTTCACGCAGGGTCGCGAAGATCTGCTTCACCACGATCGGCGCCAGGCCCAGGCTCGGCTCATCCAGCAGCAGCAACTTGGGCCGGCTCATCAGGGCCCGGGCGATGGCGAGCATCTGCTGCTCGCCGCCGGACATGGTCATCGCCCGCTGGGTACGCCGCTCTTCGAGCCGCGGGAACAGCTCGAACATGCGTTGCATGTCTTCCTTGGCGTACTTGTCACCGATCGGGATAGTGCCCATCAGCAGGTTTTCCTCGACTGTCATGTCGGGGAACACCCGCCGCCCTTCCGGCGACTGCGCGATGCCGTTGGAGGCGATGTAGTGGGACGACTTGTGAGTAATGTCCACGCCCTGATAAAGGATCTGCCCGTCGGCTGCCCGTGGCTGGCCGAAGATCGACATCAGCAGGGTCGACTTGCCGGCACCGTTGGAGCCGATCAGGCTGACAGTTTCGCCTTCCTTGATGTGCAGCGAGACTTTCTTCAAGGCCTGGATCGGCCCGTAAAACACATCCAGTTCCTTGAGTTCGAGGATGGGTTGGCTCATAGCACCACTTCCTCTTCATCGGCGCCCAGGTAGGCCGCAATCACTTTCGGATCGTTACGAATCGCATCGGGGCCGCCCTCGGCGATGACGATGCCGTGGTCCAGCACCACGATGTGGTCGGAAATGCTCATTACCATGCCCATGTCGTGTTCGATCAGCACCACGGTCAGATCGTGCTCGTCGCGCAGCAGCCGGATCATCGCGCTCAGCGCTTCGGTTTCCTGAGGGTTGAGGCCGGCAGCCGGCTCGTCGAGGCAGATGATCTGCGGACGGGTGCACATGGCGCGGGCGATTTCCAGGCGGCGTTGCTGACCGTAGGACAGCTCACCGGCCAGGCGATTGGCGCAGTCCACCAGATCCACCACTTCCAGCCAGTAGAACGCGTGGTCCAGCGCATCGCTTTCGGCCTTGCGATAGCCCTTGGTGTTGAGGATGCCGGCCAGCATGTTGCGGTTGACCCACATGTGCTGGGCCACCAGCAGGTTTTCCAGCACCGACATTTCCTTGAACAGGCGAATGTTCTGGAAGGTCCGAGCCAGCCCGGCACGGTTCACCAGGTGGGTGCCGCCGAACGCCTTGTAGAACAGCCGACTGGCGAAGGATTTCGGCGAGACGAAATCGGTCGGCTTGAACGATTCGCCCAGCAATTTGATGACGTTGGTCTGCTGACCACGCACATTGAGTTCGATTTTGCCGCCGGTAGCCTTGTAGAACCCGGTCAGGCAGTTGAACACCGTGGTTTTGCCGGCGCCGTTGGGCCCGATCAGGGCGAAGATCGAATTGCGGTGGACTTTCAGGCTGACATCGTTCAACGCCTTGATGCCGCCGAAGTGCATCATCAGCTTTTCGACACTGAGTACGACTTCGCTCATGGCGCTACTCCTTTACGCGGGGTCACACCGGTACGGCTGATCCGAATCAGGCCGCGCGGTCGCCAGATCATCATCAACACCATCAGGATGCCGAACAGCAGCACGCGGTATTCGGCGAAGCCACGCAGCAGTTCCGGAGCCACGGTCAGCACGAATGCCGCAATGACGACGCCTATGGTCGAGCCCATGCCGCCGAGTACCACGATGGCAAGGATCAGCGCCGATTCGAAGAAGGTGAACGACGTCGGGTTGACGAAGCCCTGGTAAGTGGCGAAGAACACCCCGGCCAGACCAGCCGTCGAAGCGCCGATGGTGAACGCCGAGAGCTTGACCAGTACATGGTTCAGGCCCATGGAGCGGCAAGCGATTTCGTCTTCACGCAGCGCTTCCCAGGCACGGCCGACCGGCATGCGGGTCAGGCGGTGCTTGATGTGCAGCACGGCCAGGACCACCAGGAACAACACGGCGTAGATGAAGTAGTACTTCACATCAGGGTTGTAGGCGATGCCGAAGAACTCATGGAACGGCACCCCGCCCTCTTTCGCCCTTTTGCCGAACTCGATGCCGAAGAAGGTTGGCAACGGCGCTGCCATGCCATTCGGGCCGCCGGTCAGGGACAGCCAGTTATTGAGGATCAACCGGATGATTTCACCGAAGCCCAGGGTCACGATCGCCAGGTAGTCACCGTGCAAACGCAACACCGGGAAACCGAGGATGCAACCGGCCAGGCCGGCGGTAATTGCAGCCAGAGGCAACACCGTCCAGAAACCCAGCCCCAGGTACTGATAACCGAGCGCCAGGCCGTAGGCGCCGATGGCGTAGAACGCCACGTAACCCAGGTCGAGCAGGCCGGCCAGGCCGACCACGATGTTCAAACCCAGCCCCAGCAATACGTAGATCAGCCCGAGGATAACCACGCCCAGCAGGTAGGAGTTGGAGAAAAACGGGAACACCACGGCGATGGCAATCATCAGCGGGATGATCCAGCGCAACCGGGATTTGTAATCAGGCGCCAGTACATGAACCCCGGAGCCGGTGCTTTCAAAGCCTTCGAGAATTCTCAGGCCCTTTGGGGTTTGCAGGAACAGGCTCAAGGCAAAACGACCGGCCATGACGATAGCGACAATCCAGGCCACCCGGGTCGCTTCCAGGTTGAAGCCATAGCCATCGAGGACGATGCCGACAATCGGGCCGAATACAATCAGGGCCACGAGGCCGGCAAGAATCGCGTCAACCAGGCTTTTTTTGAGATCAATGGTTATTTTAGTGGTTGAAGACATCGCTTACACCTTCGACACAAGAGGACGGCCGAGCAGGCCCTGGGGCCGAAAGACCAGAACGAGAACCAGCAGCGAGAAGCTGAAGACGTCTTTGTAGTCCGAGTTGACCAGACCTGAGAACAGCGACTCGGAGATGCCGAGGATGATCCCGCCGAGCATGGCGCCAGGCAGCGAGCCAATCCCGCCGAGCACCGCTGCGGTGAACGCCTTGATGCCGATGACGAAGCCTGCATAGAAGTCGAACGTGCCGTAGTTCATGGTAATCAGCACACCGGCCAGGGCTGCCATCGCTGCACCGATAATGAACACGTAGGAAATGATGCGGTCGGTGTTGATCCCCAGGATCGAGGCCATCTTGCGGTCTTGCTGGGTCGCGCGGCACATGCGGCCGAGCTTGGTGTATTTGATGACATAGGTCAGCAGGCCCATCCCGACAAACGCTGCGACCAGAATGAAGATCTTGGTGTAAGTGAGCTGGACGAAGCCGGTCCCGACTTCTACTCGCCATGCACCCGTCAGCAGTGTCGGAACGCCTTGTTGGCGGGCACCCTGGGCGATCTGTGCATAGTTTTGCAGGATCAGCGAAATCCCGATGGCGCTGATCAGCGGTGCCAGCCGGGTGGAGTTACGCAGGGGTTTGTAGGCAACACGCTCGATGACCCAGCCATACACCGCCGTGACGACGATGGTGAAGATCAGTGTACCGAGCATCAACAGGGGGAAGGATTCAATACCGAAGTATGCCAGCAGAGCCAGACTGATTGCCGCGAGGTAAGCGGAAATCATGTAAACCTCGCCGTGGGCGAAGTTGATCATGCCGATGATGCCATAGACCATTGTGTAGCCGATGGCGATCAGGCCATAGACCGACCCGAGGGTCAGGCCGTTGACCAGTTGCTGCAGGAAAATACCATCCATAACGCAATCTCACGCAATGAGAACCTGCACATGTGGCTGTGCGGTTCTTCTAAGGAAAATACAGATTTACGTCGGAGCAATGTCAGCCACGATCAGGCAGCCCATCACCGCCCCCTGTAGGAGCTGGCTTGCCAGCGAAAGCGGTGTATCAGCCAACATTGATGTCGACTGATCTGGCGCATTCGCGGGCAAGCCCGCTCCTACAAGGGATCAGTGGGCTCAGCCGATCAGGTCAGCCCTTACTTCTGTTTTTCCAGTTGGTGGTATTTGCCGTCCTTGTCCCACTGGTAAACCACGTAGTCGGAGACTTTCAGGTCGCCCTTGCTGTCCCAGGTCTTCTCGCCCATGACGGTCTTGACCGGGTTGGCTTTCAGCCATTTGGCAGCGTCTTCGCCCTTGTTGGACTTGGCGCCATTGAAGGCTGCGGCCAGGGTCTGAACCGAGGCGTAGGCGTACAGGGTGTAGCCTTCAGGTTCGGTGCCGGCCTTGCGGAAGGCGTCTACCACGGTCTTGCTGTCTGGCAGCAGACGTGGGTCGGCGCCGAAGGTCATCAGTACGCCATCAACGTTCTGTGGGCCACCGGCGGTGGTCACCAGTTCGTCCGTCACGATGCCGTCATCGGACATGAACTTGACGTCCTTGAGGCCCTGTTCACGCAGTTGCCGAACCAGTGGACCGGCTTCCGGGTGCAAGCCGCCGAAGTAGACCACGTCGGCACCGGCCGCACGGATCTTGGTGACGACGGCGCTGAAGTCTTTCTCGCCGCGGGTCAGACCCTCGTACAGCACCGGCTTCACGCCGCGTTTTTCCAGCTGAGCCTTGGTTGCGTCCGCCAGGCCCTGACCGTAGGTGTCCTTGTCGTGCAGTACGGCGACTTTCTTGCCCTTGAGCACGTCGACGACATAGTCGCCTGCCACGATACCTTGCTGGTCGTCACGCCCGCACATGCGGAACATGGCACTCAGGCCGCGCTCGGTCACCTTGGGGTTGGTGGAACCCGGGGTGATCGTGATGATGCCGGCTTCGTCGTAGATCTCGGAAGCAGGGATGGTGGACGAGGAACAGAAGTGACCTACTACGCCAGCGACTTTCTTTTCGGTCAGGTCCTTGGCGACCGTCACAGCCTGTTTCGGTTCGCAGGCATCATCGCCCTTGACCAGTACGATTTTTTCCCCGTTCACGCCGCCCGCTGCGTTCACCGCATCGGCCGCTGCCTGTGCACCCTTCATGTACTGCTCGCCAAATGCCGCGTTGGCGCCTGTCATCGGGCCCGCCACACCGATTTTCACGTCAGCTTGTGCAAATGCAGAAACACCCAGCGCAGTTGCCACTGCGAGAGCCAGAAAGCCTTTCTTGTAAAACGTATGGGACATGAGGTGGTGCTCCATGGTTTTTTTTTAATTGGCACTGCGACTTCACTGAATGCTCAGAGCAAGGGCCGTGCCATCGGTTTTTTATTCTGAAAAAAGTCGCTGCTTTCTTGTTATTTCGACTGTTTCGGGCCCATTTTCATTGGGCGTGCAACCGTCTAAACCGCGGAAGGTAAAACCATTATTTTTTTGAGGCGCAACCCGCCTGCGCCATCATTGCAACCGCGGCATTAAACGACGTGCAACCAGCCTGTAACAACGTGCGTCACCGAAGTGCACACTGCTGGTGCGGGGACTGCTACAACCCGCACCATTGACAGGCTAGCTGCAGATCGAAAAAGCGCCGCTTCCCGCTGCAAAAATCAACATTCAGATCACGATCCGCAGGCACTGGCCTGCGTGATACAGCGAGAATCCCGCCTCATACAGACAGCTGCGCAACCCCACCCCGGCCAGTGGCTGCATGGGGGCAAAGGGGATCGGTAGCGCTTGAGGATTTCCGTTACACAGGTAGTCGGCAAAGGCCTTGCCGACCACCGTCCCCGTGGTCACGCCCCGCCCGTTGTAACCGGTGACGGCCACCAGACCGGGCGCAGGTTCGAACAGGCGCATCAAATGATCGGGGGTGAAGGCGATGCGACCGGTCCAGGTGCACTCCCACTCCACCGGCTTGAGGTACGGGAAATAGTGTCGTTGTACCCGATCGGCCCAGGCCTTGAGAAACCAGGCCGGTTTCTGATTGCCATTACCGAGGCTACCCAGCAGCAGCCTTCCGTCTTTATCCCGACGGATGCTGCTCAGGACCTGGCGGGTGTCCCAGGAACCCTGGCCGCCGGGAAGAATCTGCCGGGCGGCCTCTTCGGTCAGCGGGACCGAGGCCACCTGATAGTAATAACCGGGGAAAAAATTGCGTCGCAGCTCCGTCCAGTCGCCTTCGGTGTAGGCATTGGAGGCAATCACCACTTTCTCGGCCATGACCGAACCCTGGGCGGTTTGCACTGACCAGCGCTGACCCTGGCGTTCGAGCCGGGTGACCGGAGAATGATCGAACAACTGCCCGCCCAGACCGATGGCCGCCTTGGCCAGCCCGGTGGTGTAGGCCATCGGGTTAAGCGTGCCGGCACGGCGATCGAGCAGCGCGGCGGCAATCTTTTGGGTGCCCGTGGCCTGCTCGCAAGCCTGACCGGTCAACAATTCCACCGGCGCCCCGCGGCGTTTCCATTGCTCTTCACGACTGCGCAAGTCGGCCTCGCCACGGGCGTTGTGCGCCATGTGCAGCGTGCCCTCGCGGCGCAGCTGGCAATCGATGTCGTACTTGTCCACCAGGCTGAACACCAGGGATGGCGCCGCGCCCAGCATGCGGTTGAGCTGGCTGCCGACTTGCGTGCCGAACCCGGCTTCGATCTCGTCCGGGGGAATCCACATCCCGGCATTGACCAGCCCGACGTTGCGCCCCGAACCACCGTGGCCGGCGCGATGGGCCTCCAGTACACAAACGGTCTTGCCTTGCTCCAGCAGATGCACCGCCGCCGACAAACCGGTAAAACCGGCGCCGATGACGCAGACATCCACCGTGACCTCACCCTTGAGGGCCGAATTGTCCGGCCTTTGCGGCGTCAGTTTTTCCCACAGACACTCTTCGCGTAACGGCATTGCCAGACTCCAACAGAAACCTAACCAACACATCATTCAACTGTAGGAGCGAGCTTGCTCGCGATGGACGCCAACGATAACGCGTGCTTGCTGCATAAACGCGTTGCCTTGACGTTTTTCGCGAGCAAGCTCGCTCCTACAGGGGATCACCGATCAGTCGAACGTGATGCCCTGCGCCAACGGCAACTCCAGCGAATAGTTCACGGTGTTGGTCTGGCGGCGCATGTAGCCGCGCCATGCATCGGAGCCGGATTCACGACCACCGCCGGTTTCTTTCTCGCCACCGAATGCGCCGCCGATTTCCGCGCCGCTCGGGCCGATGTTGACGTTGGCGATGCCGCAGTCGCTGCCCACCGCCGACATGAACTGCTCGGCTTCACGCACGTCGGTGGTGAAGATGCACGAGGACAGGCCTTGTGGCACGGCGTTGTTCAGGCGCAGGGCCTCCTGGAAATCGCTGTAACCGACCACGTACAGGATCGGGGCGAAGGTTTCGTGACAGACCACGTCGCTCTGCTCCGGCATTTCGACGATGGCCGGCGACACGTAGTAGGCATTCGGGAATTTGTCTTCCAGCTGACGCTGGCCGCCGAACACCCGACCGCCTTCGCTCAGGGCCTGTTCCAGCGCGTCCTGCATGTTGTCGAAGCTTTGCTTGTCGATCAGCGGACCGACCAGATTGCCTTCCAGCGGATGGCCGATGCGTACTTTCGAGTACGCGGCTTTCAGGCGAGTGACGATTTCTTCTTTCACCGACTCATGCGCAATCAGGCGACGCAGGGTGGTGCAGCGCTGACCGGCGGTGCCCACGGCGCTGAACAGGATCGCGCGAACGGCCATGTCCAGGTCGGCGCTCGGGCCGAGGATCATCGCGTTGTTGCCGCCCAATTCCAGAATGCTGCGGGCGAAGCGTGCGGCGATTTTCGGCGCCACTTCGCGCCCCATGCGGGTGCTGCCGGTAGCGCTGACCAACGCGACACGCGGGTCATCGACCAGCGCTTCGCCAGCATCGCGACCGCCGATGATGACCTGGCTCAGGTGTGCAGGTGCATCGCTGAAGTTCTTCAGCACGCGGTCGAACAGCGCCTGACAGGCCAGGGCGGTCAGCGGGGTTTTTTCCGACGGTTTCCAGATCACCGGATTACCGCAGACCAGCGCCAGCGTGGCGTTCCAGGCCCAGACCGCTACCGGGAAGTTGAAGGCGCTGATCACCCCGACGACGCCCAGCGGATGCCAGGTTTCGCGCATGTGGTGGCCTGGACGCTCGGAAGCGATGGTCAAGCCGTACAACTGGCGGGACAGGCCGACGGCGAAATCGCAGATGTCGATCATTTCCTGAACTTCACCCAGTCCTTCCTGAGTGATCTTGCCGGCTTCCCAGGAAACCAGTTCGCCGAGGTCGGCCTTGTATTCGCGCAGAATGTCGCCCAGTTGACGCACCAATTCGCCACGGCGCGGTGCCGGGACTTTACGCCACAGTTCGAACGCATGATCTGCGCGACTGATGTGCTGCTCGACTTCAGCCGCGCCTTCCCAGTTCACGGCGGCGATCCTGCTGCCATCGATCGGCGAATGCACCGGCACTTTGCCGTTCTGGTACAGGGCCGGATTCACACCTAGACGATCAAGCAATGCGGCAACCATGGGTCACTCCTCAAGCAAAAGACAGAACACGTGCAGCCGGAAAATCACGGCTGATCAGACCTGTAGTTTTAGCTGCCCGGAGGTTACTCAACAAACGACCTTTAAGAGAGATATCATTCCGTTTATTCATGCTGTGCATTGCTGGCAATAAGAAACAAGAACCAAGGACCGCCCATGCTGAATAAACGCTACTTGCCATCGATCGCTGCGTTGCAGTGCTTCGAAGCCGTCACCCGGCACTTGAGCTTCACCCGGGCCGCCGAAGAGCTGAACCTGACCCAAAGCGCCGTGAGCAAACAGGTCGCGCAACTCGAAGAGTTGTTGCAGCACCTGCTGTTTCGCCGGGTGCGCCGCCGCCTGCAGATGACGCCGGCTGGCGATCTGTACCTGGTTGAGGTGCGAAAAATCCTCACTCAGGTCGAGATGTCGACCCATTACCTGCGTTCCTACGGTGGCGAAACAGAAGTCCTGCGGGTTTCGACGCCCCCCACCTTCGGCGCGCGCTGGCTGGTGCCGCGCCTGAAAGGCTGGCGCTTGCGGCACCCGTCGATCCACCTGGACCTGTGCAGCGAGCAGGAAGCCGACGATCTGCTGCAAGGTCGCAGCGACCTGGCGTTCTACTTCGGCCAGGGCTCACGGCCCGGTACCGAATGCCTGAAGCTGTTCGGCGAAGAGTTGGTGCCGGTGTGCGCCCCCGGCAGCCTGCCGGACACGCCATTTACCGATCCGACGCAACTGACCGACCTGGTCCTGCTGCAAAACGCTTCCCGCCCCCAGGCCTGGCACGACTGGTTCGACCACCAGGGCTACCACACCGAGCACAGCTACCACGGCCCGCGTTTCGAAACCTTCTACATGTGCATCCGCGCCGCCCAGGTTGGCTGCGGCGTGGCGCTGCTGCCACGGTTTCTGGTGGAAGAGGAACTGGCCGACGGCAAGCTGGTCATTCCCTGGCAGCATGCAATGCCCAGCAGCGATGCCTATTACCTGGCATACCCGGAGCACTCGGCGGAAGTGCCCAAGGTGCGGGACTTTGTGAAGTGGATGCTGGAGCAGATAGACAGCCCCGAGATCTCGCAAATTTAGCGTTGCACGCTGTACCTGTGGGAGCGGCGGTGCGGCGATCCGACTTGCTCGCGAAAGCGGTGTGTCAGTCACCGTAAATGTTGAACGAGAAGCCGCCTTCGCGAGCAAGCCCGCTCCCACAGGGTTCTGTTGCGAACCAAAAAATTGCTGGCAATCCCTGCCACCGATATGCGCCACTAGCGCCATTGATCAATACCGCTGCAACGCTGGAGATTCCCGTTATGAGCGAGAGTGTGTTTGCCGATCGCATCGTGCAGAACCTGCTCGACACCGACTTCTACAAACTGACGATGATGCAGGCGGTGCTGCACAACTACCCGAACGTCGAAGTCGAATGGGAGTTTCGTTGCCGTAACAGCGAGGACTTGCGCCCCTACCTGGCGGAAATCCGTTTCCAGATCGAGCGCTTGGCCGAGTTGAGCCTGAGCTCCGATCAATTGAGCTTTCTGGAGCGCATCAGCTTCCTGAAGCCGGATTTCCTGCGTTTCCTCGGGTTGTTTCGCTTCAACCTGCGCTATATCCACACCGGCATCGAAAACGGTCAGCTGTTTATCCGCCTGCGGGGCCCCTGGCTGCATGTGATCCTGTTCGAAGTACCGCTGCTGGCGCTGGTCAGCGAGGTGCGCAACCGCTATCGCTACCGCGAAGTCGTGCTGGAGCGGGCCCGCGAGCAGCTCTACCGCAAGTTCGACTGGCTGAGCGCCAACGCCAGCAGTGATGAGTTGTCCGAATTGCAGGTGGCCGACTTCGGCACCCGCCGTCGCTTCTCGTATCGCGTGCAGGAAGAAGTGGTGAATGTGCTCAAGCACGATTTCCCCGGACGCTTCGTCGGCACCAGTAACGTGCACCTGTCCCGGGAGCTGGACATGAAACCGCTGGGCACCATGGCCCACGAATGGATCATGGCGCACCAGCAACTCGGCCCCCGGCTGATCGACAGCCAGATCGCCGCACTCGATTGCTGGGTCCGCGAATACCGTGGCCTGCTGGGGATCGCCCTGACCGATTGCATCACCATGGATGCCTTCCTCGGCGACTTCGATCTGTTTTTCGCCAAGCTTTTCGACGGTTTGCGCCACGACTCGGGCGATCCGGTGGTCTGGGCGGAAAAAGCCATTGCCCACTATCACAAGCTCGGCATCGACCCGATGAGCAAGACGCTGACCTTCTCCGACAGCCTGACCCTGCCCAAGGCCCTGGAGATATTCCGGGCGTTGCGCGGTCGGATCAATGTCAGCTTCGGCATCGGCACCAACCTGACCTGTGATATTCCGGGTGTCGAACCGATGAGCATCGTGCTTAAAATGAGCGCCTGCAACGACCAGCCGGTGGCAAAGATTTCCGACGAGCCAGGCAAGACGCACTGCAAAGACCCGAATTTCGTCGCTTACTTGCGACACGTTTTCCAAGTACCTGCCGCCCTTTCAAGTACATCAAGCAAGGAGTGAATTCATGCAAGCCGTACAGCGTGAGATTGCTGAACAGCTCAAGGTCCAACCGCCATTCGCCGACGAAGCCGCCCTCGAGGCCGAAGTCGCCCGGCGGGTGACCTTCATCCAGGACTGCCTGGTCAACTCCGGGCTCAAGACCCTGGTATTGGGCATCAGTGGCGGTGTCGACTCCCTGACCGCTGGCCTGCTGGCCCAACGTGCCATCCGTGAACTGCGCCAGCGCAGCGGTGATGCCGCCTACAAATTCATCGCCGTGCGCCTGCCCTACGAAACCCAGTTCGATGAGCACGACGCCCAGGCTTCGGTGGATTTCATCAAGCCGGACGAGCGCCACACCGTGAACATCGGCCCGGCGGTCAAATCCCTGGCCAATGAAGTGGCGGCCTTTGAAGGCAAACATGCGGTGTCGGTGGATTTCGTGCTCGGCAACACCAAGGCGCGCATGCGCATGGTCGCCCAGTACACCATCGCCGGCGCGACCCATGGACTGGTGATCGGCACCGATCACGCGGCAGAAGCGGTGATGGGTTTCTTCACCAAGTTCGGTGACGGCGCCTGCGACCTGGCGCCACTGAGTGGCCTGGTGAAAAACCAGGTCCGCGCCATCGCCCGCAGCTTCGGCGCGCCGGAGTCGCTGGTGGAGAAAGTCCCGACCGCCGACCTTGAAGACCTGTCGCCCGGCAAACCGGACGAAGCTTCCCACGGCGTGACCTATGCCGAGATCGATGCGTTCCTGCACGGCAATCCGGTGCGCGAGGAAGCATTCAGGATCATTTGCGACACCTACAACAAGACCCATCACAAGCGCGTGATGCCGTTTGCACCTTGAGGTGTGAGTGAATGAAAAAGCCCGCTGAAGTGTTGAGCTTCAGCGGGCTTTTCTTTGGCCAGAACATGCGTTGATGCTTCTGGCCCCTTCGCGAGCAAGCCCGCTCCCACAGGTACTGTGTTGTCCCTGTGGGAGCGGGCTTGCTCGCGAAGAACGATGACGCGGTGTGCCTGATTACTTCAGGGTCACGGTACCTTTCATCATCGAGATGTGGCCCGGGAACGAGCAGAAGAAACCGTATTTTTCAGCGGCATCCAGCTTCGACACGTCGAAGGTCACCGAGTCGGTTTCATTGGCGCCGATGATCTTGGTGTGGGCGATCACGCGGGCGTCGCCTTCCTTCAGGTAGTTCTTGTCGATGCCGGCGCTCAGGCCGTCGGTGGCGATCGGCTGCATGTCGGCTTCTTTGCTCAGCACCCAGTTATGGCCCATGACGTTCTTCGGCAAGCTGCCGGAGTGCTTGAGTTCCACGGTAAACGTCTTACAGCTCTTGTCGATTTCAATGGCCTTCGTGTCGAAAGACATCTGGTCGGTGGAGTCGACGGTGACTTTGCACTCTGCAGCCATCAATTGGCTGCTGGCCAGTGTCAGCAGGGATACAGCAACAAGTTTGGCAAACATGGTGAATCTCCAAGGCAGGGTTAGCAGAAATGCGAATGGACAGAAGACTGCCTGAAAACTTCGCAAGTTCATATGACTTGAATCAAAAATTGTATACAACTTTCGGGCTATGGGCACGATGCAAACAATCTACCGGCCAGGCGTCTGGTCCGGCCCTATCATCAGGCCGTCCCCCCCTCTCCACCCAAAAAAGCCGGAGCACTGATCATGTCCATCAACAGCCTGTTGTGCAGTTTGCTCGCCGCCTACGCCTGCGGCGCCAGCGGAACGTACGAAACGCCGAAACACGAAGTCTAGCCCTTGGAGGGCCGTGCGCATGCCTTTACTCTGTGGCCCTGATCGACCAAGGAGCAAGGCATGTCTTTAACATCCGTTTGTGTATTTTGTGGTGCCAGCACCGGCACCAACCCGGCTTACCATGAAGCAGCCGTGGCTCTTGGCCGGGCTTTGGCCGAACGCAAGCTGACCCTGGTGTACGGCGGTGGCGCCGTGGGCCTGATGGGCATTGTCGCTGATGCGGCCCTGGCGGCCGGCGGTGAAGTGATCGGCATCATCCCGCAAAGCCTCAAGGACAAGGAAATCGGCCACAGCGGCCTGACTCGCCTGGAAGTCGTTGATGGCATGCACGCGCGCAAGGCCCGGATGGCCGAGCTCAGTGATGCCTTTATCGCGCTGCCCGGTGGCCTTGGCACCCTCGAAGAACTGTTCGAAGTCTGGACCTGGGGCCAGCTCGGCTACCACGGCAAACCGTTGGGTTTGCTGGAGGTGAACGGTTTCTACAGCAAATTGACGTCTTTTCTCGATCACATCGTCGGCGAAGGCTTCGTTCGCGGGCAGCACCGTGACATGCTGCAAGTGAGCGAGTCGCCGCAAACCCTGCTCGATGCCCTGGATGCCTGGCAACCGTCCATAGCGCCAAAATGGGCCGAGCAAAAACCCAGCTAACGGCTCGACACCGATACAGGGCAGAATATGCGCCGCTCAACCTCACCTTCGACCCCAGAGGATCGCCCATGGCCAAACCTAATTACTCCTTCGCCAAACGTCAGAGAGACTTGGCCAAGGAGCAGAAGAAAGAGGAAAAGCTTCAGCGCAAGAAAGCTACAGCTGAAGAAGCTGCCCTGAACCCTGAGGGTGAAGTGGCGGCAGAAGATGATGTTGATGCACCGAAAGACTCGGCGCCCGACGCCTGAGAACCTCCGGGCCGGTTGATCTGATCCGGCCCACCGGATCTGTGTCCGTGTAGGAGCGAGCTTGCTCGCGAAGATATCGAAGACAGCGCGTTTTTCCAGACAGGACGCGTCATCGTTGACGTCCATCGCGAGCAAGCTCGCTCCTACAGGGTGGATCGTTGTTATTCCAGTGGCATCACCGTTACCCGAACTTCCGGGTCGTGGTTCCCTCCTCCCAGTATTACCCCCCGCAATGGCGACACATCGGAAAAATCCCGGCCCCAGGCCAGGGTGATGTGCTCCAGCGCCGGTTGCACATTGTTGGTCGGGTCGAAATCTACCCACCCCAGCACCGGGCAAAACACCGATACCCAGGCGTGAGACGCATCAGCACCAATCAGCCGTGGCTGGCCCGGCGGTGGCTGGGTCAGCAAATAGCCGCTGATGTACCGTGCCGCCAACCCACGGGAGCGCACGCAAGCGAGCATCAGGTGAGCAAAGTCCTGACAGACCCCGCGTCGGCGCTCCAGCACCTCTACCAGCGGCGTCGCCACCTGTGTCGCTTCGGCATCGAAGGTGAACTCGCTGAAGATTTTCTCCATCAGCGCCTGCACGCCGAGTAGCAACGGTCGACCCGCCGGGAAGCAACTTTCGGAAAACTCCACGAAGTTTTTCTTCAAATGCACATACGGCGATTCAAACCGGTATCGGCAGGCTTCCAGCAATTGAGGCGACAGCGGCTGGCTGCTGTAGGTCAGCGCACTTCGTGTGCCTTCCCACGCCGGAGACCGGCTGAAGTCCGACACAGGTCGGGGCAACACTTCGATCGTGAGGCTGGCGTTGACCAGCAGTTCATCGTGGGGACGCTCGAACGCCAGCCGGGTCAGCGGGTTGCCGAATACATCCAGTTCATCGCGACGCGAGGTCGGCTGCGGACTGATCTGCAACTGCCGGTCGGTGCAGCGCTGCAATTCACAAGGCCGCGGCCACAAATGCGCCAGTTGCTGGGCCAGGGACACCGGGCTGTCGTAGTGATAATGGGTGTCGTGGAAAATCTGGTAGTGAGCGCTCATCAGACGGACACCGTGCGCTGGCTGACATCGTCGACATGGGCGAAGTGTCGCAGCGCCAGGCGATCGGAAACCTGCCCGCTGGCGTCAGCGATCTCTTGCAGCAGCGCGGCCAGCCCCTCGATGGCGGCGCGAACACTCGCGTCACCGAACAGCGGGTTTTCCAGGCAGCCCAGATCGAATCGCGCCAGACGCTCGACCAATTGCGGCAGTGCGGCTTCGCGCGGCACCGCAAAGTCATCATTGAGGCGCTTGAGGGTGCGCGTCACCAGTTTCAACTGGAACAACACGGCGTGAGGGTTCTGCTCGTCGAGCAACAACAGGTCGAGCACCGGGATCAGCTGCGCCACCGCCAGGTAGCGAGAACGGTAGGTGATACTGCTGTTGCCCAGTTCCAGCAACCATTCCAGCCCGGCCTGATCGAAAGCCCCGGCACCCCGCAGGAACGCCGCCAGGCTGCCGCTGAGAAATTGCAGTCGCTCGAGCCGCCGGCCAATCATCAGGAAACGCCAGCCTTCGTCCCGGGTCATGTCATCCAGGGCAAAGCCGGACAGCGCCGCCAGGGACATCACCAGACGGTTGAGGAAGTCCAGCAACTCGCCGAAATCCGGCTCTTCGGTTTCCAGCTCCATGGCTTCACGCTGCAACTCCACCAGCGCCTGCCAGTTTTCCCGCGAGAGCTTGCCGCGCACTTGCGAAGCCGCCCATTGCAAGCGTTGCAGGTTGGAACGCAGGCTGAACGGCCAGTCATCGCCGAGCAGCGCCGCCAACAGACGTTCCGGCAATTCACCCTCATCGGGCAGCAGCATCAGCCGCTCGCCCAGATCCACCGCCGCCTGCAGGGCTTGCGGGTCGTCGCCATCGACATAGCGCGCCAGCATGATGCGCAGCAAACGGGCACTGTCGTCGCAACGTTCGCAGTAACGACCGAACCAGAACAGGTTTTCCACCACCCGCGATGGCAGGTACGGATCGCGCCGCACCAGGTCATGCACACCGATGTTGCGTTGGGCCTTCCATTGCTCGCCGCTGGGCGCACGATCGCCCAGCACCCAGGTGTCCTTGCTGGCGCCGCCGCGCTGCATCGACACCACTTCGGCATCGGCCTGGGCGGCGACCCGGGTCAAGCCACCGGGCAGCACCCGATATCCCTCGCGGCTGGCGACCGCATACACGCGCATGCCGATGGCACGGGGTTGCAACTGACCGTCTTCGGCTTGCCAGATCGGCGCCTGAGACAATTGCGCAAGTTCTTGCGCCACATAAGCGTATGGCCGTGCCTGCATGCGCTCGGCGAGCTCCTGGCGCTGTTTTTCACTCAAGTCACGGCCAAATACCGGTGCAAAGCTCTGGGACGGAAACGCCGGCTTGATCAGCAGTTCCGGCAGTTTTTCCAGGGCCTGGGCCAATACCGGCGCCTCGCCGCACCACCAGGTGGCGATGGACGGCAGGATCAGTTCTTCGCCGAACAGGAATTGATTGATCTTCGGCAGGAAACCCAACAGACCGGGCGACTCCAGCACACCGCTGCCCAGAGCGTTGGCCACCAGCACCCGCCCCTGCCGCACAGCCTCAAGCAGCCCCGGCACCCCCAGGGCCGAGTCGGTACGCAGCTCCAGCGGGTCGCAGAAATCATCGTCGAGCCGGCGCATGATCGCGTGGACCCGGCGCAGGCCACTGAGGGTCTTCAGGTAGACCGTGGCGTCGCGCACCGTCAGGTCGCCGCCCTCCACCAGTGGGTAGCCAAGCTGTCGAGCGAGGTACAGATGTTCAAAATAGCTTTCGTTGAAACGCCCCGGCGTCAGTAGCACGACCAGTGGCGCGTCCCCGTCACTCGGGGCCTGACGAGCCAGCGTTTCCTGCAAGGTGCGGAAGAACCCGGCCAGGTGTTGCACTTTCAGATCGCGGTACAACTCGGGAAAGGCCCGGGACACAATCGTGCGGTTTTCCAGCGCATACCCGGCACCCGAAGGCGCCTGGGTACGATCCGCCGTGACCCACCAGCGGCCATCGGGTGTGCGCGCCAGATCCACGGCATACAGATGCAGAAAGACCCCGTCAGGCGGGCTGATGCCCTGACAGGGCCAAAGAAAATTATTGTGACCGAACACCAGTTCCGCCGGCAGCAACCCCTCGGCAATCAGGCGCTGTGGCCCGTACAGGTCAGCCAGCACGGCATTGAGCAACCTGGCCCGTTGTGCGATGCCGACCGCCAGGCGCTCCCACTCATCATCAGCGATGATATGCGGCAGCAGGTCCAGCTCCCATGGCCGGTCAGCGCCCTTGGGATCGGCATAAACGTTATAGGTAACGCCGTTTTCCTGAATCTGCCGGGTCAGCAGGGCCTGACGCTGCACCAATTGCGCCGGCGTGCTGCGTTGCAACTGCTCGAACAGCCGGCGCCAGTGCGGGCGCACGGCGCCACAGTCGTCGAGCAGTTCATGATAGGTGCCCGCCGTCAGCGGGTAGCGGTCTAGCAGGTCAGGCATGGAAAGCTCGGCAGACAGCAATGAATGGTCAGACTAACGCAGGCTCGTGACGCCCGGATATACGAAAAATCCGAGCGTCGCGCACGGTTCAGAAACGTCGCAAATCGAGTGTCATCGGTAGCTCGTCGTTAATTTCCATGTTGGGTACAGGAAGCTTCCCTGGCGTGTGTCCGATACGGAAGAAACGCGCCATGCGCCGGCTCTCGGCCTCGTTGGCATTGACCGGCAAGCTGTCGTAATTGCGCCCGCCCGGATGAGCGACGTGGTACTGGCAGCCGCCCAGCGATCGCTGCATCCAGGTATCGAGCAGGTCAAATACCAGCGGCGCATGGACCGGGATGGTCGGTTGCAGGCAGTTGGCCGGTTGCCAGGCTCGAAAGCGTACGCCGGCCACGAACTCGCCGACCCGCCCCGTGGGCTGCAACGGCACCGGGATACCATTACAGGTCAGCAGATATCGCTGGGGCGGCAAGCCGCTGAGCTTGACCTGCAAACGCTCCAGCGACGAATCCACGTAACGCACCGTACCGCCCATGGCGCCCTCTTCACCCAGCACGTGCCAGGGCTCGAGCGCCTGGCGCAGTTCCAGCGCGATACCACTGACGGCGTAATCGCCAACCTTGGGAAAACGGAACTCCAGATGCGCGGCGAACCATTCGGCCCGCACCGGATAACCGGCGGCGTTGAGGTCGACGATGACATCGGCGAAGTCTTGCTCGATAAAGTGCGGCAACAGGAAGCGATCGTGCAGCTCCGTGCTCCAGCGCGCCAGTTTCTGCGGTGCATAGGGCTCGCGCCAGAACCGCGCCACCAGCGCCCGCAGCAACAACTGTTGCGCCAGGCTCATGCGGGCGTGGGGCGGCATCTCGAACGCACGCAGCTCCAGCAATCCGAGACGTCCGGTGGCACCGTCCGGCGAATAGAGTTTGTCGATGCAGAACTCGGCGCGGTGGGTGTTGCCGGTCACATCGATCAGCAGGTTGCGCAGCAGTCGATCCACCAGCCATGGCGGACATTCCTCACCCGCTTCAGGCATTTGCGCGAAGGCAATTTCCAGTTCGTACAAGGCATCGTTGCGTGCTTCGTCGACCCGCGGTGCCTGGGACGTCGGGCCGATGAACAATCCGGAAAACAGGTAGGACAGCGACGGATGGTTGTGCCAGTAGCTGATCAGGCTGCGCAGCAGATCCGGGCGACGCAGAAACGGCGAGTCCCCCGGGGTCGCGCCACCCAGCACGAAATGGTTACCGCCTCCCGTACCGGTGTGCCGACCGTCGATCATGAATTTCTCAGTGGTCAGCCGGGTCTGGCGCGCTTCTTCGTAAAGGAATTCAGTGCGCTCGACCAATTCATCCCAGGTTGCGGACGGCTGCACGTTGACTTCGATCACCCCCGGATCCGGGGTGATACGGAAGTTGCTCAGGCGTGGATCGCTCGGCGGCTCGTAGCCCTCCAGCAATACCGGGCACATCAGCTCTTCAGCGGTGGCTTCGATGGCAGCGACCAGTTCGAGGTAATCCTCGACCCGCTCCAGCGGTGGCATGAACAGGTACAAACGGCCTTCCCGCGCCTCGGCGCAGAACGCCGTGCGGGTCAGCCAGTCGGCGGATTCATCGATCTTCGGTACGCGCTCCTGCACCTCGGCAGTCTCGCCCCGGCTTTGCAGTTGCGCGGTGTCGGGCAGCGGCGGGAAATCCTGATTCGGGTCTCGCGGATGAATAAACGGATATTCCGCCGCTTTCACCCACGGCTGCGAACCCAGCGGCAAGCGATAACCCAGCGGCGAGTCCCCCGGCACCAGTCGGCAGTGCTCATCGCGCAGATACCAGCGGCCGCTCTGCCACTGATCGCCCTTGGCGGTGCGCGCCAGCGGAAGGACCTGGCCGATGACCTTGTCCAGGCCTTGACTGAAGACCTTGCGCAGACGCGCACGCTCCAAAGGCTCTTCCAGGCGCGAATCTTCGGCGCTGACGTTTTGCGGCAACATCCCTTCGCGCCAGAGGTAATAAAAATTGTCTTCGTAGGCTGGAAACACAAAGCGTGTCGGAATGTTCAAACGCTCGGCCACGCTTGCCAGAAAACGCCCGGCCAGTGCGCCATCGACACCGTAGTCTTCCTGTTCATCGGCGATCAGCGCGCTGTTGTGCCAGATCGGCACGCCGTCACGGCGCCAATAGCAATTGAGCGACCAGCGCGGCAGTTGCTCGCCGGGGTACCACTTGCCCTGCCCGAAATGCACCAGCCCCTTGGGCGCGTAGTGTCTACGCAGGCGCTGGAACAGCTCGGCGGACAGCCGCCGTTTATCCGGCCCCAGTGCCGTGGTGTTCCACTCGGCGCCGTCCGGGTCATCAATGGACACGAAGGTCGGCTCGCCGCCCATGGTCAGGCGCACATCGCCTTCCAGCAAATCGGCATCGATCTGTCGGCCCAGGGCTTGAATCGCCAGCCATTGGTCGTCGGTGTAGGGCTTGGTGACCCGTGGTGCTTCCCAAACCCGCTCCACAGACATTTCGTGGCTGAATTCACACTCGCACGGTTCCACCAGGCCACTGATCGGCGCCGCAGAGGACGGATCGGGACTACAGGCCAACGGAATATGTCCTTCACCGGCAAACAGCCCGGAGGTCGCATCCAGGCCGATCCAGCCGGCACCGGGCAAGTACACCTCGCACCAGGCGTGCAGGTCAGTGAAATCCACTTCGGTGCCGGACGGGCCGTCAAGACTTTTGACGTCGGCGGTCAGCTGGATCAGGTAGCCCGATACGAAACGCGCCGCCAGTCCCAGGTTGCGCAACAGTTGCACCAGCAACCAGGCGGAATCGCGGCACGAACCGGAGGCCTGTTCGAGGGTGTGTTCAGGTGTTTGTACGCCGGGCTCCATGCGAATCAGGTAGTCGATGTCTTCGCTCAGGCGCTGGTTGAGCGCGACGAGAAAATCCACGGCAGGCAACGGCGTGCGGTCGATGCCGTCCAGATAGGCCTTGAACTTCGGCGTCAGGGGCAGGGTTTCCAGGTACGGCGCCAGTTCCTTGCGCTCGTCGGCGGCATAGGTAAAAGGGATTTTTTCCGCGT
This sequence comes from Pseudomonas sp. WT-JTC, assembly GCF_056711565.1. NCBI lineage: Bacteria > Pseudomonadati > Pseudomonadota > Gammaproteobacteria > Pseudomonadales > Pseudomonadaceae > Pseudomonas > Pseudomonas sp. WT-JTC. The sequence goes on along the minus strand of NZ_CM160042.1, from coordinate 577,962 downwards.
AGGGCTCAAGGAAGAAATCAAACGGATTGAAGATCGCCATCTCAGCCAGCAGGTCGACTTCGATCCGCAGCTCTTCAGTCTTCTCCGGGAACACCAGCCGCGCCAGATAATTGCCTTGAGGATCCTGCTGCCAGTTGATGAAGTGCTGCTCGGGCGAGACTTTCAGCGAATAGGACAGAATCCGCGTGCGGCTGTGAGCGGCGGGACGCAGGCGAACAATCTGCGGGCCAAGCTCGACAGCGCGGTCATAGCGGTAATGCGTGACATGGTGCAATGCGACATGAATCGACACGGCGTGCCTCCTGCGAGCCTTGAGCGTTTTGGAAAGCGCGCAAGACTTATGCCATCCAGCAACGCTGGCGCTTTCCTCGGTTGCCTGAGGCAGTACAGCACCAAAATCGGGCGATGCGCAGAATTGGCTTGCAAGAGTTGCACGTATTTGTGGCGTTCAGTTGCATAGTCGCCGCCAAACCCGGCCTCTTCGCGAGCAAGCCCGCTCCCACAGGGGGGAATGCATTTCATTGTGGGAGCGGGCTTGCTCGCGAAGAGGCCAGTTGCCACACCCCACTTTCAGGCTGTGATACAGCTTTTACTCCTCCAGAAACGCAAAACGCCAACCCGAAGGTTGGCGTTCTGTTCAGCGCAGGCGCGGCTTAGCGCGGCACGACCGGCTTGCGAGCCGGCTTCGGCCCCTTGCCCTTGGCCGCTTCCTTGCGCTCCTTGGCCGCCTGCTGGTTGCGGGCGAACGCCGCAGCCTTGGCCTGTTCGCGCTTGTCCCACGGATTGCCGCCATCGCTGGCACGCGGTGGCAGGCCAGTGTGCTGGGTGAGGATCTTGGTGGTCTTTTCCTTGGCCACTTTATGGCTGCCGGCCGGCGTCGAATTCTTGCGACGGGCGCTCTGGTAGCTGTCGGTCGATGGCTGGTGCAAAGGAATCAACTGGTTCTTGCCCGGCCCGATCAGGTCGGCGCGGCCCATGCGGGTCAGAGCCTCACGCAGCATCGGCCAGCCTTTCGGGTCGTGATAACGCAAGAACGCCTTGTGCAGACGACGCTGCTCTTCGCTCTTGACGATGGTCACCGCGTCACTCTTGTAGGTGACCTTGCGCAGCGGGTTCTTGCCCGAGTGGTACATCGCGGTGGCGGTGGCCATCGGCGACGGGTAGAACGCCTGCACCTGGTCGGCACGGAAGCCGTTGCCCTTGAGCCACAGGGCCAGGTTCATCATGTCTTCGTCGGTGGTGCCCGGGTGGGCGGCGATGAAGTACGGAATCAGGTACTGCTCTTTCCCGGCTTCCTTCGAATACTTCTCGAACATGCGCTTGAACTTGTCATAGCTGCCGATGCCCGGTTTCATCATCTGGTTGAGCGGACCTTCCTCGGTGTGTTCCGGGGCGATCTTCAGGTAGCCACCGACGTGGTGGGTCACCAGTTCCTTGACGTACTCCGGCGACTCGACCGCCAGGTCATAGCGCAGGCCGGAAGCGATCAGGATTTTCTTCACACCCGGCAACTCACGGGCACTGCGGTACAGCTGGATCAGCGCCGAGTGGTCGGTGTTCAGGTTCGGGCAGATGCCAGGGAACACACACGATGGCTTGCGGCACGCGGATTCGATTTCCGGGCTCTTGCAGGCGATGCGGTACATGTTCGCGGTCGGGCCGCCGAGGTCGGAGATCACGCCGGTAAAACCCGGGACCTTGTCGCGAATCTCTTCGATTTCGCGAATGATCGATTCGTGGGAACGGTTCTGGATGATCCGGCCTTCGTGCTCGGTGATCGAGCAGAAGGTGCAGCCGCCGAAGCAGCCACGCATGATGTTCACCGAGAAACGGATCATCTCGTAGGCCGGGATCTTTTCCTTGCCGTACGCCGGGTGCGGAATGCGCTGATAAGGCATGCCGAACACGTAGTCCATTTCTTCGGTGGTCATCGGAATCGGTGGCGGGTTGAACCAGACGTCCACTTCGCCGTGCTTCTGCACCAAGGCGCGGGCGTTGCCCGGGTTGGTCTCCAGGTGCAGCACGCGGTTGGCGTGGGCGTAGAGCACCGCGTCGTTGCGGACCTTTTCCACCGACGGCAAACGGATAACGGTCTTGTCGCGGGTCATGCGCGGGCTGGCCAGGATCTGCACGACCTTGGCTTCCTGCGGATCCTCGACCGGGCCCTTCTCCTGCTCGATGGCGCAGGCGGCGGTGTCCTGGGTGTTGACGTACGGGTTGATGATCTTGTCGATCTTGCCCGGACGGTCGATACGCGTGGAATCGACCTCGTACCAGCCTTGCGGCGTGTCACGACGGATGAACGCGGTGCCGCGCACGTCGGTGATGTCTTCGATCTTGTGACCATAGGACAGGCGCTGGGCAACCTCGACGATGGCCCGCTCGGCGTTGCCGTACAGCAGGATGTCGGCGCTGGCGTCGATCAGGATCGAGTTACGCACACGGTCCTGCCAGTAATCGTAGTGAGCGATGCGGCGCAGCGACGCTTCGATGCCGCCGAGGACGATCGGCACGTGCTTGTAGGCTTCCTTGCAGCGCTGGCTGTACACCAGGCTGGCGCGGTCCGGACGCTTGCCGGCCAGGCCACCCGGCGTGTAGGCATCGTCGGAACGGATTTTCTTGTCGGCGGTGTAGCGGTTGATCATCGAGTCCATGTTGCCGGCCGCGACACCGAAGAACAGGTTCGGCTCGCCGAGCTTCATGAAGTCGTCTTTGGACTGCCAGTTCGGCTGGGCAATGATCCCGACGCGGAAGCCCTGGGACTCCAGCAGCCGGCCGATGATCGCCATGCCGAACGACGGGTGGTCGACGTACGCATCACCGGTGACGATGATGATGTCGCAGGAATCCCAGCCGAGCTGATCCATCTCCTCCCTGCTCATGGGCAGGAACGGCGCTGGCCCGAAACATTCGGCCCAGTACTTGGGATAGTCAAATAACGGCTTGGCTGCTTGCATGTCGATAACCGGTGTTGGCTTTCATTGAATTTCGCGGGCGCGGAATATAGCACAAATTTTGACCAATTCCGACGGCCATGGTCGGAAATTGTGGCGACCCTATCGCGGGCAATCCCGCTCCCACAGGGATCACGCCAAACCTGTGGGAGCGGGCTTGCCCGCGATGAGGCCCTGTCAGGCGATGAAGATCTTACTCGTCGTCATCGAAGTTGTAGCTGCCCGGCGCCAGGTTCTCGAATCGGGTGTATTTACCGATGAAAGCCAGGCGGATAAAGCCGATCGGGCCGTTCCGCTGCTTGCCGATGATGATCTCGGCAATGCCCTTGTGCTCGGTTTCCGGGTGATACACCTCGTCGCGATAAACGAACATGATCACGTCGGCGTCCTGCTCGATCGCTCCGGATTCCCGCAAGTCGGAGTTCACCGGGCGCTTGTTCGGCCGCTGTTCCAGGGAACGGTTGAGCTGCGAGAGCGCCACCACCGGGCAGTTGAATTCCTTGGCCAGGGCTTTCAGGGATCGGGAGATCTCGGAAATCTCGTTGGTCCGGTTGTCACCGCTGGAACCCGGGATCTGCATCAATTGCAGGTAGTCGATCATGATCAGGCCGACATCGCCATGCTCACGCACCAGGCGACGGGTCCGGGCGCGCATTTCCGACGGGCTGATGCCGGCGGTATCGTCGATGAACAGCTTGCGGTCGTTGAGCAGGTTGACCGCCGAGGTCAGGCGCGGCCAGTCGTCGTCTTCCAGCTGACCGGAACGGACCTTGGTCTGGTCGATGCGTCCCAGGGACGACAACATACGCATGATCAGCGATTCGCCTGGCATCTCGAGGGAGTAAACCAGGACAGCCTTCTCGCTGCGCAATACGGCGTTTTCCACCAGGTTCATCGCAAAGGTGGTTTTACCCATGGACGGACGGCCGGCGACGATGATCAGGTCGGCTGGTTGCAGGCCGCTGGTCTTCTCGTCGAGGTCGGTGTAGCCGGTGGACAGGCCGGTAATGGCGTTGTCGGTGTTGAACAGGGTGTCGATGCGGTCGATGGCCTTGGTCAGCAGGTCGTTGACGCCCACCGGTCCACCGGTTTTTGGCCGGGCCTCGGCGATCTGGAAGATCTGGCGTTCGGCTTCGTCGAGAATCTCGGCGGCGGTGCGGCCTTCCGGGTTGAAAGCGCTGTCCGCGATTTCAGTGCTGATACCGATCAACTGGCGCAATGTCGCCCGTTCACGAACGATCTGCGCATAGGCCTTGATGTTGGCGACGGACGGGGTGTTTTTCGCCAGCTCACCGAGGTAACCGAGGCCGCCGACTTGCGAAGTCTGACCTTCCTTGTCCAGTTGTTCGGACAGGGTCACGACGTCGATCGGCATGTTCTGATCGGCCAGCTTGGCGATCGCACGGAAAATCAGACGGTGGTCATGTCGATAGAAATCGCCGTCGGAGACTTGATCGAGCACGCGCTCCCAGGCGTTGTTGTCCAGCATCAGACCACCGAGTACGGCCTGCTCGGCCTCGATGGAGTGCGGCGGCACCTTCAGGGCGGCGGTTTGCAGATCGTATTGCTCGGGAGCGGAGATATCGTTCATGGCCACTTGTGTTTTGGGTGATGAAAAGCAGGGGGTTCAGAAAGACAAAGGGCACGACCTGTAAACAGGATCGTGCCCGATGTTACCGGCAAGCACCCGAGGGTGCCAGCCGACAAGTGCTGCTTAAGCTGCTACCACGACAACGCGTACGGTGGCTTCAACTTCGGCGTGCAGGTGCACGGCTACGTCGAATTCGCCTACGTTGCGGATGGTGCCGTTCGGCAGACGAACTTCGCTCTTCTGCACTTCAACGCCGGAGGCGGTCAGTGCGTCAGCGATGTCGTGAGTACCGATCGAACCGAACAGCTTGCCTTCGTCGCCAGCGGTGGCAGTGATGGTCACTTCCAGCTCGGCCAGTTGGGCAGCGCGGCTTTCAGCCGATGCTTTGCGATCTGCTGCAGCTTTTTCCAGCTCGGCACGACGCTCTTCGAACGCAGCCAGGTTGGCTGGGGTCGCAGCGGTAGCTTTGCCGTAAGGCAGCAGGTAGTTACGACCGTAACCAGCCTTAACGTTCACTTTGTCACCCAGGTTGCCCAGGTTGGTGACTTTTTCCAGAAGGATCAGTTGCATGTGAAAATCCTCTTAACTTTTAACCTTCACCGTTCGCGTTATCGGCATCTTTCGGTGCCGAACGACCGCGAAAATCAATCAGGCTGTCGACGATGGCCAGGACCACCAGCAACGGATAGATCAGCTGCATGAACAGCAACAGCGTCACGTACAACCCCACCAGCCAGAACCTGGCCAGTCGCTTCTGCGCCACCAGCCCGTGAATCAGGGCCAGCCCGGCGAACACCAGCGGTACGCTGCACAACGGCGTCAACATGGCCATCTGCGAGCCGATGTTCGGCCCCAGAAGCATGCACGCCAGCAGCAACATCGCCGGCAACAGCGGGAAGCGGATGGCGCGAAACTCGCGACCAAAACCGCCCGGGTTGTACAACAACGCCTGCCAGTAGCGCCCGACAAGCAGGCTCAGCAAGCTGACGATTTGCAACAACGCCGCAATCAGGCCGGTCAGGACCGGTGCAATCAGGGACGCGAAACGCGCTTGTTCGTCTACCGACATCTTCTGGTAGACATCACCGAGTAGCGACGGCATGACCTTGATCAAAGCCTGCGCCAGCATCTCGATCTGGGGAGCAAAAGCTGTCCCCAACACCACTGAAAACACCGCTCCCATCGCTATGCTGACCAGCAGCACGCGGTTCCAGGACTCGCTTGCGCGCAAAACCAACGCAAGGCTCGCAGACCCCAGCAGCACCAGAAGTGCCCGTGGGTCGTCGGAGTACAGCCACCAGACCAATGCCGGCAGCAGTCCCAGAGCAAGAACGCCAAGGGCGTCCCTCAATCCGCGCCGCAGGAGCACAAGGCATCCGGCGGCAGCACCCAACCAATACAGCAACGGCATCGCCGCGCATCCAGCCACTACGAGAGTGGCCTGCATACGGCCGCGCATGATGAACTCAGCTATGGCCCGCATGCATTCAATCCTTTGCTACGAGTCGACTGCCCGGTCTCAGCGGCCGTGGCTGTCGGTGTAGGCCAGCAGGGCCAGGAAGCGGGCGCGCTTGATAGCGGTGGCCAGCTGACGCTGATAACGAGCTTTGGTACCGGTGATGCGGCTTGGAACGATTTTGCCGGTCTCGGATACGTAGGCTTTCAGGGTGTTGAGATCTTTGTAATCGATCTCTTTCACGTCTTCAGCGGTGAAGCGGCAGAATTTACGACGACGGAAGAAACGTGCCATTTGATAGGCTCCTTAAAAGGTCCGTGGATTACTCGTCAGCGTTATCGCTGTTGTCGCTGTCATCACTGTCAACGCTTTCAGCGCCTTCGTGCTCAGGACGGTCGCGACGCTCACGGCGCTCACTGCGGTTTTCTTCAGCCTTGAGCATCTCGGACTGGCCGGTAACGGCTTCGTCGCGACGGATGACCAGGTTACGGATCACTGCATCGTTGTAGCGGAAGTTGTCTTCCAGCTCGGCCAGGGCCTTGCCAGTGCACTCAACGTTCAGCATCACGTAGTGAGCCTTGTGAACATTGTTGATTGCGTAGGCCAGTTGACGACGGCCCCAATCTTCCAGACGGTGGATTTTGCCGCCGTCTTCTTCGATCAGCTTGGTGTAACGCTCAACCATGCCGCCGACTTGCTCGCTTTGATCCGGGTGGACCAAAAAGATGATTTCGTAATGACGCATGAATGCTCCTTACGGGTTGTAGCCTGCCGCTCAAAAGCGGTCAGACAAGGAGTGAATGACACTTATGGACTTGCGTGGGTAAGGCACATCAATGCCTGCCGTCACAGCAAGGGGCGCAATTGTAGAGAAGGGGCGAGGGAGGCGCAAGGTAATTGGTGATTATTTGAACAAACCTCGACACCCAAAAGCACTGTAGGAGCGAGCTTGCTCGCGAAGGTCGTCAACGATAACGAGGGGAAGCTGATGCCCCGCGGTGATCTTGAGTCCTTCGCGAGCAAGCTCGCTCCTACAAGTCGGTCGTGCGCCAATCAGGCTTTCTTGGCGGCCGCCGCAGCTTTCGCACCACGCTGACGCCGCGCCTCGAACAGGCACACGCCAGTCGCTACCGACACGTTGAGACTGCTGACGCTACCGGCCATCGGCAGATGCACCAGGTAGTCACAATGCTCGCGGGTCAGGCGACGCATGCCCTTGCCTTCGGCACCCATGATCAGGATGGTCGGCCCGGTGAGATCCTGGTCATACAGACTGACTTCGGCCTCCCCCGCCGTACCGACAACCCACAAGCCACGCTGCTGGAGCTTTTCCAGGGTGCGCGCCAGGTTGGTCACGGCCACCAGCGGAATCACTTCCGCCGCACCGCAGGCAACCTTTCGCACTACCGGCGTCAGGGTCGCGGACTTGTCCTTCGGCACGATCACAGCCAGTGCACCCGCCGCATCGGCAGAACGCAGGCAGGCGCCGAGGTTGTGCGGATCGGTCACGCCGTCGAGCACCAGCAACAACGGGGCGCCCTCGGTACGATCAAGCAGTTCGTCGAGCATCGCCTCGCCCCAGACCTGGCTAGGACTTACGTCCGCCACCACGCCCTGGTGCACGCCTTCAACCCAGGCGTCCATTTCACGACGCTCGGCCTGGCCGATTTGGACACGGTTTTCGTTGGCCAGTTCGATCAACGTCTGCACCCGCGGATCACCGCGACCTTCGGCCAGCCAGATCTGCTTTACGCGTTTCGGGTGATGACGCAACAACGCTTCTACAGCGTGTACGCCGTAGATCTTTTCCAACTGACTCATGGCTTGGCCTTAGGTTTACGCGCCCCGCCAGTCTTGGCTGGAGCCGAGCCCGCTTTTGGCGGACCTTTACGATGTTTGCTCGGTTTGGCTGGTTTGCCGCCGACAGCCTTGTCAGGCGCCGACCGGCTGGTCTTTCCCCCAGACGCCGCTTTACCGCCGCTTTTCGCACCGGCCAGCAACGCCTGTTTCATTTCACGACTCTTGCGCACTTCGGCGTTTTTCGCCGCCGCATCGCTTGGGCGATAGGCCTCGACAGCCTTTTCCTTGGCAGGACGACGACCGGTTTTCGCCGGGGCCGGTTCTGCGACTGTTTTTGTAGAGAGGGCCGCAGGTGCTGCCGCTTCCGTGCCACGCTTTTTGCGACCGATCGGCGCGCTGATGGTTTTTTCAGCCATCTCGAAGTCGATCTTGCGTTCGTCGAGGTCGACGCGCATGACCCGCACTTCCACGGTGTCGCCAAGGCGGAAACTGCGACCGGTACGCTCACCGGCCAGGCGGTGGTGCACAGGATCGAAGTGGTAGTAATCGCCCGGCAGCGCAGTGACGTGCACCAGGCCTTCGACGTAGATATCGGTCAGCTCGACGAACAGACCAAAACCGGTCACCGCGGTGATCACACCCGGGAACGATTCGCCCACGCGATCCTTCATGAACTCGCACTTGAGCCAGTTCACCACGTCGCGGGTCGCTTCGTCGGCACGGCGCTCGCTCATCGAGCACTGCTCGCCGAGCTGCTCCAGGGCCGCTTCGTCGTACGGATAGATGCGCGCCTTCGGAATCGTCATCGCACCGGCACGACGAACGTGCGGGGTGTCCTGCTTCGAATGGATCACGCTGCGAATCGCCCGGTGCGTGAGCAAGTCCGGGTAGCGGCGGATCGGCGAAGTGAAGTGCGTGTACGCCTCGTAATTCAGGCCGAAGTGGCCTTGGTTATCGGCGCTGTACACCGCCTGGCTCAACGAACGCAGCATGACGGTCTGGATCAGGTGGAAATCCGGACGATCCTTGATACCGGCCAGCAGTGCCTGGTAATCCTTCGGCGACGGACCATCCTTGCCTTTGTGCAGGGACAGGCCGAGCTCGCCGAGGAAGGCGCGCAGCTTTTCCAGGCGCTCCGGTGGCGGACCATCGTGAACGCGATACAGCGCAGGGATTTCGTGCTTTTTCAGGAACTCGGCGGTGGCCACGTTGGCCGCCAGCATGCATTCCTCGATCAGCTTGTGCGCATCGTTGCGAATGGTCGGCCGGATTTCGGCGATCTTGCGCTCGGAACCGAAGATGATCCGGGTTTCCTGGGTTTCGAAATCGATCGCGCCACGTACGTGACGGGCGGCCAGCAATACCTTGTACAGCGAGTAGAGCTGCTTGAGGTGCGGCACCACGTCGGTGTATTCACCGCGAAGCTTGCGCGCCTCGGTGGCTTTCGGCGTTTCCAGCATCGCGCTGACCTTGTTGTAGGTCAGGCGGGCATGGGAGTGGATCACCGCTTCGTAGAAGCAGTAGTCGGTCATCTCGCCGGATTTGGAGATGGTCATCTCGCAAACCATGGCCAAGCGATCGACTTGCGGGTTCAGCGAGCACAAACCGTTGGACAGCTGCTCAGGCAGCATCGGAATCACGCGCTCGGGGAAGTACACCGAGTTGCCGCGAACCTGCGCCTCGGCATCCAGCGCCGAACCGAGCTTCACGTAGCTGGATACGTCGGCAATCGCCACGTACAGCTTCCAGCCGCCGGAGAACAGGCGCAGCTTGCCCGGACGGGCTTCGCAGTAGACCGCGTCATCGAAGTCGCGGGCATCTTCGCCGTCGATGGTGACGAACGGCAGATGACGCAGGTCGATACGCTTCTCTTTGTCTTTCTCTTCGACTTCCGGCTTGAGCTTGCCGGCTTCCTTGAGCACGGCCTCGGGCCAGACGTGGGGAATGTCATAGGTACGCAGGGCAACGTCGATCTCCATGCCCGGCGCCATGTAATTACCCACGACTTCAACCACGTCGCCTTGCGGCTGGAAGCGTGGCGTCGGCCAGTGAGTGATCTTCACTTCGACGAACTGACCGATCTGCGCGTTGGCGTTACGGCCCGGTGTGACCAGCACTTCCTGCTGGATCTTCGGGTTGTCGGCAACGACGAAACCGATACCGCCCTCTTCGAAGTAGCGACCGACGATGCTTTCGTGGGCGCGGGACACCACTTCGACGATCATGCCTTCGCGGCGACCGCGACGGTCCAGGCCGGATACACGGGCCAGGGCACGGTCACCGTCGAACACCAGACGCATCTGCGCCGGGCTCATGAACAGGTCGTCACTGCCGTCGTCCGGCACCAGGAAGCCGAAGCCGTCGCGGTGACCGCTGATGCGGCCCAGGATCAGGTCGAGCTTGTCCACCGGCGCATAAGTGCCGCGACGGGTATAGATGAGTTGAGCATCGCGCTCCATGGCGCGCAGGCGGCGGCGCAGGGCTTCGATCTGGTCTTCCGTGGTCAGACCAAACTCTTCGACCAGTTGCTCGCGGTTAGCAGGCGAACCTCGATCAGCAAGGTGCTGAAGGATCAGTTCGCGGCTAGGAATGGGGTTTTCATATTTTTCCGCTTCACGAGCGGCCTCGGGATCGAGGGACTGCCAATCGGCCATTAGAGAGTTTTCACCTTGTCTATATGCGGGTTAGTTTGGCATAGGCGTAATGAAACGGGAAATTTCAAGCTAAGACGACCCATCTAAAGCCCTGTATCGACACATCAAAGCTGAATTGCAGACCGCTGGTGAATTTTTTCAGGTTTTTTTGAGGCCGGGGGTTTACAGTTAAAAAGACGCTCCGTATAGTGCGCGCCATCGACGACGCAGACGTTGCCGATAATGCCCAGATGGTGAAATTGGTAGACACGCCAGCTTCAGGTGCTGGTGACCTTACGGTCGTGGAAGTTCGAGTCTTCTTCTGGGCACCAATTTCGAGCTTGAGATTAGATCAATTTCAAGGCTCACACAAAAACCCGCGAAAGCGGGTTTTTGCATTTTAGACCCCTGGTTTATTAATTTTAAAATCAGGGGTTTACAGATCAAAACGCTCTCCGTATAGTGCGCCACATCAACAGCGGCAACGCTGAAGATGAATGCCCAGATGGTGAAATTGGTAGACACGCCAGCTTCAGGTGCTGGTGGCCTTACGGCCGTGGAAGTTCGAGTCTTCTTCTGGGCACCAATTCAAATTCAAGGTTACGGCCTTGGATTTCACAAAAACCCGCGAAAGCGGGTTTTTGCGTTTCTGGCATTTGAAAACACGTCTCCCCCCCTCTCCCTGTAGGAGCGAGCTTGCTCGCGATGCATGCTCAGGCGACGCATTTCTTCAGACAACCCTCGATTACGTTCACGTCCATCGCGAGCAAGCTCGCTCCTACAAGGGATGTGAGCCAATTAGCAAACATATGCCAGCCACCGCAAGGCGCATTTGAGAAACAATATCGTTTATCATTGTTGCAAGTTTTTGCAATGCGACAGTGAGGAACCCTGCGAATGATGTTTCGAAATACCCTGCGCCGCGGCCTGACCATTACCCTGCTTGGCCTGGCACTCGCCACTCCCATCACCCAAGCCGCCGACCCGGTTTCCCTGACTCTCTACAACGGCCAACACAAGGAAGTCGGCGACGCAGTCGCCAAAGCCTTCGAAGCCAAGACCGGCATCCACGTCAATGTGCGCAAAGGCAGCAGCAATCAGCTCGCCAGTCAGATCGTCGAAGAGGGCGATCGCTCCCCCGCCGACGTCATCTACACCGAAGAGTCGCCGCCACTGAACAAACTCGGCGAACAAGGCCTGCTGGCCAAGACGGATGACGCCACACTGGCCGTTCTGCCCAAGGAATACGTGGCCGGCAACGGCACCTGGATTGGCGTGACCGCCCGGGTGCGCGTCGTCGCCTTCAACCCGAAGCTGATCGATGAAAAAGACTTGCCCGCCTCGGTGATGGATTTCTCCAACCCCAAATGGCAAGGCAAAGTCGGCTTCGTGCCCACCAGCGGCGCCTTCCAGGAACAGGCCGTCGCGATCATCAAGGTGCACGGCATGGACGCCGCCGAAGAATGGCTGACCGGACTGCGCGCATTCGGCAAAACCTACAGCAACAACATGGTTGCACTGAAAGCCGTGGAAAATGGCGAAGTGGCCACTGTGTTGGTCAACAACTACTACTGGTTCGCCCTGCAGCGTGAAAAAGGCCAGCTCGACTCGAAGCTGCATTACTTCACAGGCGGCGATGTCGGCGGGCTCATCACCGTTTCCAGTGCAGCAGTCCTCAAATCCAGCAAACACCCCCAGGAAGCACAGCAATTGCTCGCCTATATGGCCAGCGAGGAAGGCCAGCGCGTGATCACCCAGACCACCGCCGAATACCCTCTGCACAAAGGCATGGAATCTGATCGCGGGCTCAAGCCATTCAGCGAACTGCAGGCGCCGAACGTGACGCCAGCCGACCTCGGCAATGCCGAAGAAGCCCTGGACCTGGAACGCGACGTTGGCTTGAACTGATGAGCGCATCGCTATCTGTCGCCAGCCTGCGCCGCAAGCGTCCCCCCATAGGGTTGGTGTTGCCGGTATTGCTGCTGGTCGTACTCAGCTTCCTGCCGCTGGCCTATGTCGGACTCAAAGCCTGGCAAGCAGGCTGGGCCCAAGCCTTGCACCTGCTGTGGCGGCCCTACGTATTCGGCCTGCTGCGCAACACCCTTGCATTGATGCTGGGCGTCACCCTCGCCTGCGGCGTGATCGGCCTGTCACTGGCGTGGCTGCTCGAACGCAGCAATCTGGCGGGACGCAGGATTTGGGGTGTAATCCTGTGCCTGCCGTTTGCCGTACCGGCCTTTGTCAGCAGCTTCACCTGGGTTTCGCTGAGCGCGCACTTTGAGGGGCTCGGCGGGGCGATCCTGGTGATGAGCCTGTCCAAGTACCCGCTGATTTTTCTGCCTGTGGCGGCAACCCTGCGCAACCTTGATCCATCCCTTGAAGAATCGGCCCGCACCTTGGGCCAGAATCGCTGGGGAGTGTTTTTCCGCGTCACCTTGCCCCTGCTCTGGCCATCGTTGCTGGCGGGCTCGCTGCTGATTGCGCTTCACATGCTGGTGGAGTTCGGCGCCCTGTCGATCATCGGCTTGCAAACCTTCACCACGGCGATCTATCAACAGTTCGAGCTGGAGTTCAGCAATGCCAACGCGGCGATGCTCTCTGCCGTACTGCTGACGCTGTGCCTGGCGCTGCTGTGGCTGGAGCTACGCGTGCGCGGCAAGGGTCGACACGTGCGCACCGGCCAGGGAGCGGCGCGACACGCGGAACAGGTTCAACTGGGGCCATGGGCAGTGGCGGGACAGCTTTATTGCCTGCTGCTGGCAATCATTGGCAGCGGGATTCCGCTGGGCATGCTGGCCTACTGGCTGGCGGTGGGATCATCGGCAGCCTTTCCCGTGGCGGCAATCGGCGAAGCATTGCTGTCATCCCTCGCACTGTCGCTGGGAGGCGCGGGGTTTTGCCTGGTGCTGGCGGTGCCGGTCGGCCTGCTGGTCGTACGCTACAAAGGTCAACTGGCGATCTGGGCCGAGCGCTTGCCGTATCTGCTGCACGCCCTGCCAGGACTGGTCATTGCCCTGGCCCTGGTGTATTTCGCCCTGCACTACGTGCCGATGCTCTACCAGACTTCGGCGTTGCTGCTCATCGCCTACGCCCTGTTGTTTCTGCCACTGGCCCAGGCACCGATCCGCACCGCCCTGAACAAAGCGGCGCCGCAACTTGAAGAGGCGGCACGTACGCTGGGCGCCTCATCATTCAGCGCTTTTTGCCGAGTGACACTGCCGATTATCTTTCCGGCGCTGGGGGCGGCCTTTGCGCTGGTGTTCCTGGATGCGATGAAGGAACTGACGGCGACACTGCTGCTGAGTCCGACCGGACTCAATACCTTGGCGACAGAGGTGTGGGCGCATACCGCGAATGTGGAGTTTGCGGCGGCGGCACCTTATGCGGCGCTGTTGATTCTGGTGTCGGGATTGCCGGTTTATCTGCTGACGACGCGGATGTATCTGAGTCGCTGAGATCGCCTTCGCGGGCAAGCCCGCTCCCACACTGGATCTGCTGTGAACTCACTATTTGTGAACAGCAGAGATTAAATGTGGGAGCGGGCTTGCTCGCGAAGGGGTCGGGCCAGGCAACCCGTCAAGCCCTGAACTGCCCCAGGCTCGCCTTCAACTGCGCCGCCAGACCATCGAGCACCTTGCCGCTCGCCGTGGTCTCCACGACAGCCTGCGCCGCTTTCTCGGCCTGGGCGTGAATGGTCTGGACCCGCCCTCGCACGGCCTGCGCGCCCTGCGCCTGATGCGCCGCAGCCTGGGTAGCCAAACCGATCGCCGCGTGGACCTGCTCGACGGATGCCTGCACCGACTGCTGCAACCGGGCACTGTCGCGCAGCACCAGCAAACCTTCACTGGCCTGGCGCCCGGCCTGACCAATCGCTGCCACCGCCTCACGCGCACCTTGCTGCAACGCAACGATGTGCGCCTGAATATCGCCGGTGGAGCTCTGCGTCTTGCTCGCCAGCGCCCGCACCTCATCTGCCACCACCGCAAACCCGCGCCCGGTCTCGCCGGCACGCGCCGCTTCAATAGCCGCGTTCAGCGCCAGCAGGTTGGTCTGTTCAGCGATGCCGTGAATTACCGTCAACACCACTTCGATCTGCTCACTTTGCTGTGCCAGGCGCTCGATCACTTGCGCACCGGTGTTGACCTGACCCGCCAACTCCTCGATCAGGCTGCCGACTTTCGCCGAGGTCCGGGTGTTTTCGTCGGTAGCCTGACGAATGTCCACGACCTGCTTCAGCGCCGCCTGCATGGCGTGGCTTTCCGACTGCGCTTCATCAGCCATCTGCGACAAGGCACGCAAACTCTCCGCCACCTCGTCGCGCTGCATGCCTGCCGCCGCATCCGCACCGGCATTGCGCAAGGTCATGGCGCCAATTTCCACACCGGTACGCTGGGCCACATCGCCCGCCTCGCGCACGATCGGCTGCAACTTATCCACAAAGCGATTGACCGCCGAGGCCATGTCGCCGATCTCGTCCTTGCTGTTGATCTGCACACGCTTGGTCAGATCGCCCTCGCCCGCCGCCAGGTCATCCATGGCAACGATCAGCATTTTCAGGCGATTGACCACTCGGCGACCGAGCACCACCGCCAACAACAGCAAGACACCGAAACCCACCACCGCCAGACACACACCGATACGCCAGCGCAATGTCGCGGCCGCTTCCTGTACGGTGCCGGTGGTGTTGGCTTTCATTTCAGCCGCCGTGGACTGAGCCGACTGCAGACGCGAACGCATGGCCGCTGCGCTGTCGGCGGCCGCGCCCTTGAGGCTGTCGCCCACCAGTTGATCGCTGCTGGCGATCAAGGCCGCGAAGCGCTTGTCGAGGGCCGCGAGATCAGTCTCCACCGAAGCAGTCGAGACCCCCATCAGGACCTTGCCGATTTCCACGCCATTGGGGTTGATCGAAGCCTCGACGTAGAAGACCGAAGGGTCGTTTTTCGCCGCATCCAGCACCTTGTCGAGCGCCCGCTCGCCCTGGCCTTTTTCCAGCAGTGCCTTGTTGATCGGGTTTTCCCGGTTGAGGTAGCGCGTCAGGTGCTGGCCAGTGGCGTCGTCATACACCACGAACAGCACATTGGGATTGCGCTGGGCCCGGCGGGCGAACTCGGACAGTGTCGGAACGTCGTTGTCCCACATGGCGCGGGGCGCGACTGAAGCCAGAAGCTGTGCCATGTCGCTGGCAGAGTCCTTCAGGTCCTTTTCCAGGGTCGAACGCAATTGCGCCTGCTCTTCCTCAAGACGTGAGGATAAACCGGCCGTGAGGCGCTGGCGTGTACTGGTAGAGAGGCTGTCCAGACTGGATGTGACTTCGCGCCCTGCCTGCTCGAGCTCAGCGGAGAGCTTTTGGCTGTCCGCGCCCAGGCGCATGCCAAGATCGGCTTCCAGCGCGGTCACCGTGCTCCGGGTCAGAGCAACAGCCACCAGCACCTGCACCAAAAGGGCGATACCCAGGGTAACGAACACGGGCCGCAACAAACGGCTTTGTAACAATGAGAGAACGGCCGACATCTGAAATCCCTCTGCTTTGGCGCCATTAAATTGATAGCACGCCGGAAGCAATGCTTTTTTAATGTTCACAGCAAAGGTCATGCCGTTCGACAGGCATAAACGACAAAGGCCCCGATTAAGGGGCCTTTGTGTTTTACATCAACGACTTATCAAGCAAACGGATGACGCAGAACGATGGTTTCGTTGCGGTCAGGACCCGTCGAAATAATGTCGATCGGCGCGCCGACCAACTCTTCGACGCGCTTGATGTAGTTGCGTGCAGCCTGCGGCAGCTCTTCCAGAGTCTTGGCGCCGAGGGTGGATTCTTTCCAGCCCGGCATCTCTTCGTACACTGGCTCCAGGCCGATGTAGCTGTCGGCATCGGTCGGTGCGTCGATCACTGCACCGTCAGCGTTCTTGTAGCCAACGCAGATGTTGATGGTTTCCAGGCCGTCCAGCACGTCGAGCTTGGTCAGGCACAGGCCCGAGATGCTGTTGACGTCGATGGCGCGACGCAGGATGACAGCATCGAACCAGCCGCAACGACGGGCACGGCCGGTGGTCGCACCGAACTCGTGGCCACGCTTGGCCAGGAATGCACCCACGTCGTCGAACAGCTCAGTCGGGAACGGACCCGAGCCAACACGGGTGGTGTAGGCCTTGGTGATGCCGAGGATGTAATCCAGGAACATCGGGCCAACACCCGAACCGGTAGCGATACCGCCAGCGGTGGTGTTGGAGCTGGTGACGTACGGGTAGGTACCGTGGTCGATGTCCAGCAGGGAGCCCTGGGCGCCTTCGAACATGATGTCTTTGCCGGCGCGACGCAGGTTGTGCAGCTCGGCAGTGACGTCCAGCATCATCGGCTTGAGCAGCTCGGCGTACTCCATGCACTCGTCCAGAGTCTTCTGGAAGTCGATGGCTGGCTCTTTGTAGTAATTGACCAGTACGAAGTTGTGGTAATCCAGCAACTCGCCCAGCTTGGCGGCGAAACGCTCGCGGTGGAACAGGTCGCCGATGCGCAGGCCGCGACGTGCAACCTTGTCTTCGTACGCCGGGCCGATGCCGCGACCGGTGGTGCCGATCTTCAGCTCGCCACGGGCCTTTTCACGGGCCTGGTCCAGCGCTACGTGGTAGGACAGGATCAGCGGGCAGGAAGGGCTGATACGCAGGCGCTCGCGCACCGGTACGCCTTTCTCTTCCAGCTTGACGATTTCACGCATCAGGGCGTCAGGTGCAACCACCACGCCGTTGCCGATCAGGCACTGTACGCCTTCGCGCAGCACGCCCGACGGAATCAGGTGCAAGACGGTCTTTTCACCGTCGATCACCAGGGTGTGGCCAGCGTTGTGGCCACCCTGGTAGCGCACTACGGCGGCAGCATGTTCGGTCAGCAGATCAACGATCTTGCCTTTGCCCTCATCACCCCATTGGGTGCCCAGGACTACGACATTCTTACCCATAACACTTGTCCTCATTCGCGCAAACTTGGTGCCGGCGGCAGCCGGCAGGAAAACTCAAGAAGCCAGTGGCGATACTTGCCAAAGCCCGTTCTGCTGAATCAATTGCCGGTCGCAGTCCGCTTCACGGGCGGCGGCCAAAGGTTGTCCAGGCAAGGCCTGAACGACACGCTGACCCTCACTGCGCAACTGGCAAACCTGCTGCCAGAGTGCTGCATCCGTACTGTCAGGCATCCAGATACCGCCAGACGGTAGCTCGATCTCAGCACGCCCCAGGGTCACCAGGGTTTTCAAATCGGTGGAAAAGCCGGTTGCCGGACGGGCGCGACCGAAGTCGGCGCCGATGTCGTCGTAACGACCGCCCTGGGCAATGGACTGGCCAACACCCGGCACGAACACGGCGAACACCACACCGGTGTGGTAGTGGTAACCGCGCAGCTCGCCCAGGTCGAAATACAGCGGCAGCTCAGGGAAACGTACGGACAATCGCTCGGCAATCGCCAGCAGGTCGTCCAGCGCCGCCGTCACCTGCGCCGGAGCCTTGGCCAGGCGTTCACGGGCAGCCACCAGCACCTCACGACCACCGCACAGATCGACCAGTGCGCGCAGCATGGCTGACAGATCGGCCGGCAAGCCCTCGGTCAAGGTAATGACCTCGTCGATGGCCTTGCGTTGCAACGCATCGAACAACTGCTGTTCAACTTCACCAGACAAACCGGCGGCGCGGGCCAGGCCGCGATAGATGCCGACATGGCCGAGGTCCATGTGCACATCCGGCACATCGGCCAGTTGCAGCATGGCCAGCATCAGGCTGATGACTTCGACGTCGCTGCTCGGGCTGCCGTCGCCGTACAGCTCGGCACCCAGTTGGATCGGGCTGCGCGAGGACGACAAGGCACGAGGCTGAGCATGCAGCACGCTACCTGCATAACACAGACGGCTCGGACCTTCGCGGCGCAGGGTGTGCGCATCGATGCGCGCCACTTGCGGCGTGATGTCGGCACGGAAACCCATTTGCCGGCCCGATTGCGGGTCGATGACCTTGAAGGTCCGCAGGTCCAGGTCCTGGCCCGCGCCAGTCAGCAGGGATTCCAGGTACTCGATATGGGGAGTCACGACAAACTCGTAACCCCAGCTCTGGAACAGATCCAACACCTGACGACGCGCGACTTCAATACGCGCCGCTTCCGGTGGCAGTACTTCTTCGATGCCATCTGGCAGAAGCCAGCGGTCTACCGTTGCCATTACGCCTTCCCCTATATCCGGGCGACCAGCCTGTCGGCGAGCCTTGAGTGAAGCAGAAAATGATCAGCTCATACACAATCCACGCGCATGAGCGACGGAGCGAAAAGCCCTTCTACCGGCTTCGCCAACCACTTTCCTCGAAAAACTGTCGAGCCAATCGGCCCGGCGTCCGCTTAAAAACAGCAATCAAACATGCAGACGCAAAAAAGCCGGGAATTTCCCGGCTGCCGCATCATACACACGTTTTCCCAAAGGATCACCCCGCCAGAGGTTTTAGCCGCCCGGCGGGAGGATTCAGGTCAACGCCGTATCAAGGCTTGGCTTTTTCCAGGTAGTGGAAGAAGTCGCTGCTTGGGTCGAGAACCATGACGTCGGATTTGTTCGCGAAGCTTTCACGGTAGGCGCGCAGGCTACGGTAGAACGCGTAGAACTCCTGATCCTGACCGTACGCCTTGGAGTAGATCGCAGCAGCCTGGGCATCGCCGTCACCGCGAACCTCTTCGGATTCACGATAGGCTTCAGCCAGCAGCACGCGGCGTTGACGATCGGCGTCGGCACGGATGCCTTCGGCCAGCTCGTTACCCTTGGCGCGGTGCTCGCGAGCTTCACGCTCACGCTCGGTGCTCATACGCTCGAACACGCTGCGGTTCACTTCTTTCGGCAGGTCGATGGTCTTGACCCGAACATCGACAACTTCGATGCCCAGCTCTTTTTCAGCCATCTTGTTCAACGAAGCAGTAATGTCCGCCATCAGCGCATCGCGCTCACCGGAGACCACTTCGTGCAACGTGCGCTTACCGAACTGGTCACGCAGGCCCGACTCCAGACGACGGGACAGACGCTCGTCGGCGATCTGCTTGAGGCCGGAAGTCGCGGTGTAGAAACGCTCTGCGTCCTTCACGCGCCACTTGGCGAAGGCATCGACCATCACGGCTTTCTTTTCCAGCGTCAGGAAGCGTTGCGTCGGTGCATCCAGCGTCATCAGGCGTGCGTCGAATTTGCGCACCTGGTTAACGTAAGGCACTTTCACGTGCAGGCCTGGCTGAACATCGGTCTGGACCACGCGACCGAACTGCAGCAACACCGCACGCTCGGTCTGAGCCACGATGTAGAAGCAGTTCCAGGCTGCGATCGCCACGACGACGCCGACAATAAGGGCGATCAGCGATTTATTGCTCATCAGCGACTCTCCCTGGTACGTGCCTGCTGCTGCAGATCTGCTGCCGCACGCGTATTCGCTTCATTGCTGGTGGCTGCCGCACTGCTGCTCATCGGAGTGCTGGTGCTGCGACCACTTTCGACCATCTTGTCCAGCGGCAGGTACAGCAGGTTGCTCTGGCCGTTCTTGTTGCCGGTCACGAGAACCTTGCTGGTGTTGCTGAAGACTTCCTGCATGGTGTCCAGGTACAGGCGCTGGCGGGTAACTTCAGGCGCCTTGCGGTACTCGGCGACCAGCTTGGTGAAGCGGTCGGCCTCACCCTTGGCGCGCGAGACGGTTTCGTCACGATAACCGTTGGCATCCTCGAGGATGCGCTGGGCCTGGCCACGAGCTTCCGGCACGACGCCGTTGGCATAGGTTTCGGCCTGGTTGCGCGAACGCTGCTCGTCTTCCCGGGCACGGATCACGTCATCGAAGGCTTCCTGAACTTCGCGCGGTGCCGCTGCGCTCTGTACGTTGACCTGGGTAACGGTGATACCGGTGCGATAGGTGTCCATGAAGCGTTGCAGGCGCTCCTTGATTTCGCTGGCCATCAATTCACGACCTTCGGTCAGTACCTGATCCATTGCGGTGGAACCCACCACATGGCGCAAGGCGCTGTCGGTCGCGTGCTGCAGGCTGATTTCCGGTTGGTCGACGCTCAGCACGAAGTCCTGCAGGTTGCTGATCCTGTACTGCACGGTCAGTGGCACTTCGACGATGTTCTCGTCTTCGGTCAGCATCTGGCCCTGCTTGGTGTAGGCACGCTCACGCGTGACGTTTTCCATGTACTTCCTGTCGATCGGCGGGAAGTAGATATTCAGGCCCGGACCCACGGTTTCGTAGTACTTGCCGAAGCGCAGCACCACGGCTTGCTCCTGCTCGTCGACGACATAAACCGCGCTGTACAGCCAAACGGCGGCCAGCACGACCA
The DNA here is from genome assembly GCF_056711565.1 of Pseudomonas sp. WT-JTC. NCBI lineage: Bacteria > Pseudomonadati > Pseudomonadota > Gammaproteobacteria > Pseudomonadales > Pseudomonadaceae > Pseudomonas > Pseudomonas sp. WT-JTC. The sequence continues at coordinate 557,201 of NZ_CM160042.1, read as the reverse complement.
GGCCGATGCCGAGCAGGCCGCCAAAGCCGCCACTCTTGCCCGGACCACCGCCGTCGTCGCCACCACGTTTCTTACCACCACCGAACAAACCGTTCAGGCTTTCCTGCAGCTTTCGGAAGGCCTCGTCGAGATCTGGTGGTCCCTTGCGGTCGCCGTTGTTACGACGCTTGCCACCCCAAGGATCCTGATTATTCGAGTTGCCACCCGGCTCATTCCAAGCCATAGCGCTCTCCATCTGATAAAGCAAAGACGCACCCACGGCGCGCCGACCAATGCTACAGAATGCCTGTCACCACGACACAACCGCTTTCTCAGGCTTTTATTGCAAAGTGTGTTGCTCGATGAATTCCATCGGTTGCAAACCTTCGCGGCTCACCAGCCGATTCAATTCGGCCCGTGGCAAACGAACGGCCAGTAAACTGATGCCTTCGTCATCGTGTTCTTCTTTCTGTACCGCACCGAGTTCGAAAAACTGCGCACGCAGTCGAGCAAATCGGTTCGGCAATCGCAAGGTGCCAACAAACAATTCATCGCCAAGCAACTCGGCCACGGCCTGCCTGAGCAGGTCCAGCCCTGTACCGTCTTTCGCCGAAAGCCAGACCCGCTGCGGTTTGCCATCGGCATCACGCTGGATCTGCGGCTCCACGCCCTCGAGCAAATCGAGTTTGTTATAGACCTCCAGGATCGGCAAGTCTTGAGCCCCGATCTCTCCGAGCACCACCATGACCTGTTCAATCTGGGCCATGCGCTCGGGTTCATGAGAGTCGATCACGTGCAGCAACAGGTCGGAGTTGCTCGACTCTTCGAGCGTAGCCCGAAATGCTTCAACCAGTTTGTGCGGCAAGTGGCGAATGAAGCCCACGGTGTCTGCCAGCACGATCGGGCCCAGGTCCTCGAGTTCGAGTCGGCGCAGCGTCGGGTCGAGGGTGGCGAAGAGCTGGTCAGCGGCAAAAACGTCGGAATCGGTCACCGAGTTGAACAGCGTCGATTTGCCGGCGTTGGTATAACCCACCAGCGAAACCGTCGGAATGTCAGCCCGTTTGCGGCCACGGCGCGATTGCTCGCGTTGGCTGCGGACCTTTTCCAGACGCCCCTTGATCTGCCGCAGGCGAACCCGCAACAGGCGCCGGTCGGTTTCCAGCTGGGTTTCACCGGGACCGCGCAGGCCGATACCGCCTTTCTGCCGTTCGAGGTGAGTCCAGCCGCGAACCAGCCGCGTACTCATGTGCTCAAGCTGGGCCAGTTCGACCTGGAGCTTGCCTTCATGGGTGCGGGCGCGCTGGGCGAAAATATCGAGAATCAGACCCGTGCGATCGATCACGCGACACTCGAAAACACGTTCGAGGTTACGTTCCTGACTGGGCGTGAGGATGTGATTGAAAATCACCAGATCTACCTGCTCGGCTTTGACCAGGTCGCGCAACTCCTCGACCTTGCCGCTGCCAATCAGGTATTTGGCGGTTGGCCGATTACGCGGCACGTTGAAAAACGCGACGGTCTCGGCGCCAGCCGACATTGCCAACTCCTGAAACTCCTGCGGATCTTCGCGCGCCTCAGGGTCCTGACCATCCAAGTGAACGAGAATGGCTCGCTCACCACCACCGTGGCGCTCAAAGAACAAAGGAGACTCCTATCAGGCGTTACCTGGCTCAGCGTCACCTGCTTCGGATTCGGTTGCGCTAGGCAGACGAATTGGACGAACCGGCACCACTGTAGAGATCGCGTGTTTGTAGACCATCTGGCTGACGGTGTTTTTCAGCAGGATAACGAACTGGTCGAAGGACTCGATCGTGCCTTGCAGTTTGATACCGTTGACCAGGTAGATGGACACCCCAACTTTCTCTTTACGCAAAGTATTCAAGTAAGGGTCTTGTAGCGAATGCCCTTTTGACATGTGCCGCACTCCTTTAAGGATTCAATATAAAAAAATAGGTAAACAGATGGCTTTGGCCGCCACACCCCCAAGGATAGACGGCAATTGCAAGGACTCAGCTCAATATGGAGATGGTCCCAAGGTATTTCAAGGCGCGCGGCAGATTGTCGCAATCCAGACTGTCCAGCCAATGCAGATCAGTCCAGCTGCGCAGCCAGGTGAACTGGCGTTTCGCCAATTGGCGCGTGGCAATGATTCCACGCTCCTGCATCTCGGCTGACGTCAGCTTGCCATCCAGGTAGTCCCAGACTTGGCGGTAGCCTACTGCACGTATAGACGGCAACCCGGCATGCAGGTCACTTCTCTTACGCAGGGCTACGACCTCGTCAATGAATCCCTGTTCCAACATTAAAGTGAATCTTTGTTTAATTCGCTCGTGCAGTACCTGGCGATTTGCCGGAGCAATGGCCAAGTTCGCAACAGTATAGGGCAATTGTTGCTGTCCCGAAGCGGCTGCTTCAGTACTTTGCACAGATTGTCGCAAACGCAGGGCAGTCATGCTTTGACCGCTGACACGATAAACTTCCAGTGCTCGACTCAACCGCTGGGGATCGTTCGGATGTATTCGCGCCGCAGACTCCGGATCAATCACCGCCAATTGTTCGTGCAAGGCTTGCCAGCCAAGGCGTGCAGCCTCTTCTTCGATTTGCGCACGGACGTCGGGATCGGCGGCCGGCATATCCGCCAGGCCCTCAACCAAAGCCTTGTAATAGAGCATTGTGCCGCCCACCAGCAACGGAATTTTTCCACGCGAGGTGATATCGGCCATGGCTTGCAGGGCGTCACGACGGAATTCCGCAGCCGAATAGCTCTCGGCCGGGTCGAGAATATCGATCAGACGATGCGGATATTGCGCCAACAGCTCTTTGGAAGGCTTGGCAGTGCCGATGTCCATGCCACGGTAGACCAGCGCCGAATCGACGCTGATCAACTCGCAGGGCAGGACTTTGGTGAGTTCGATGGCCAGGTCGGTCTTGCCGGCGGCAGTCGGCCCCATCAGGAAAATCGCAGGTGGGAACTGGTTCATCAACGACCGCGCAAGAACAGTTTGTCCAGATCGTCCAGGCCCAGCTGGGTCCAGGTCGGTCGGCCATGGTTGCATTGACCGCTGCGCTCGGTGTTTTCCATGTCACGCAGCAGACCGTTCATTTCCGGCAGGGCCAAACGCCGATTCGCCCGAACCGCACCGTGGCAGGCCATGGTCCCGAGCAATTCGTTCAGGTGTGCCTGGATGCGGTCGCTGGTGCCGAACTCCATCAGGTCGGCCAGGACGTCGGCGACCAGCCGGTTGGCTTCGGCCTGCTTGAGCAGCGCCGGAATCTGCCGGATCGCCAGGGTTTCCGGGCCCAGGCGCTGCAATTCAAAGCCAAGGCGCTGGAACCAGGCGACGTGCTCCTCGGCGCAATCGGCTTCACGCTGGCTGACGGCCAGGGACTCCGGCACCAGCAACGGCTGGCCGCTCAGGCCCTCGCTGGCCATCGCCACCTTCAAACGCTCATACATGATTCGTTCGTGGGCGGCGTGCATATCCACCAGCACCAGGCCTTGAGCGTTTTCCGAAAGAATGTAGATGCCCTTGAGTTGTGCCAGTGCATAACCCAGCGGCGGAATGTCGTCTTGCCCGGCCGGTAGCGCGACGGCATTGGCCTCGGGCAGCGGCGCAAAAAACTCGCGATAGGCGGCCTGCGCCTCGGCGACAGGCACACCGGACTGCGGACGCGGCGTGTATTGGTACTGATAACCGGCGCCAGAACCCGAACCTGCCGGCGTATTGAAGGACGGCTGAGCCTGAGGCTGCTCCAGCAGCGCATTGGCGGCCAGGCGCATTTCGCCCTGGGGTCCGAATTCACCGGCTTCAAGGCCGGTAGGCCGGACGATTGCAGTGGCAACCGGCGCCGCAAGATGATCGTCGGGCCGCACATCGCCCAAGGCGCGGTGCAAGGTTCCATAGAGGAAATCGTGGACCATGCGTCCTTCACGGAAGCGCACTTCGTGCTTGGTCGGGTGCACGTTGACGTCGACGCCAGTCGGATCCACTTCGAAAAACAGTACAAAGGTCGGGTGCCGACCGTTGAACAGCACGTCGCGATAGGCCTGGCGCACGGCGTGGGCCACCAGTTTGTCGCGTACGGCACGGCCATTGACGAAGAAATACTGCAAATCGGCCTGGCTGCGGTTGAAGGTCGGCAAGCCGACCCAGCCCCATAGATGCAGGCCGTTGCGCTCGATTTCGATCGGCAGTGCCTGCTCCAGGAAGCCCGGCCCGCAGATCGCCGCCACACGCCGGGCACGGGCCGCATCATCATGGGCCTCGTGCAGGCTGAGGATGGTCTTGCCGTTGTGGCGCAGATGGAACGCCACATCGAAGCGCGCCAGGGCCAGGCGCCTGATCACTTCCTGCAGGTGATCGAATTCGGTTTTTTCGCTCTTGAGAAACTTGCGCCGCGCCGGCGTGTTGAAGAACAGGTCGCGCACTTCAACCGACGTGCCCACCGGGTGGGCCGCTGGCTGCACGCGAGGCGCCATGTCACGCCCTTCGGTCTCGACCTGCCAGGCCTGGTCGGCGTCACGGGTTCGGGAGGTCAGGGTCAGGCGCGCGACGGAGCTGATCGATGCCAGGGCCTCACCACGAAACCCCAGGCTCATGACCTGTTCGAGGTCTTCCAGGTTACGGATCTTGCTGGTGGCGTGACGGGCCAGCGCCAGCGGCAGGTCATCGGCGGAAATGCCGCTGCCATCGTCGCGCACCCGCAGCAATTTGACGCCGCCCTGCTCCACATCGACATCGATACGCCTGGCACCTGAGTCGAGGCTGTTTTCCAGCAACTCCTTGATCACCGAAGCCGGACGTTCGACCACCTCACCCGCCGCAATCTGGTTCGCCAGTCGCGGGCTGAGCAGCTCGATTCGAGCGCCACCGTTCACAACCTGATTCATTCTTTGGCCGCCAATTCAGTGCCCGGAATAGTCAGGTGCTGACCGATCTTGAGCTCATCGCTCGACAGGTTGTTGGCGCTGCGCAGGGTCGCGGGCGACACCTGATAGCGCACGGCGATCATCGCCAGGGTCTCGCCCGGGTTGACGCGGTGGTCACGTGGACCTTGTACAATCTTGCCGGAGTCGCGCAGCCAGGCAATATAAGTGCCCGGTGGCGGGTTCTGCTGGAAGAACTGGCGCACGCCGCTGCTGATCGAACGCGCCAGCGCCTGCTGGTGGTTCGACGCGGCAAGCTTCGAGGCTTCGTTGGCGTTGGAGATGAACCCGGTTTCCACCAGGATCGACGGAATATCCGGCGACTTCAGTACCATGAACCCGGCCTGTTCGACCCGTTGCTTGTGCAGAGGCGTCACCCGGCCAATGTTGCTCAGGACCTTCTGGCCCACGTTCAGGCTGGACGTCAGGGATGCCGTCATCGACAGGTCAAGCAGCACGCCGGCGAGCATGCGGTCCTTGTCATCGAGGCTGACGTTGCCGGCACCACCGATCAGGTCGGAACGGTTTTCGCTGTCGGCCAGCCAGCGGGCCGTCTCCGAAGTGGCACCGCGGTCAGACAGGGCAAATACCGAGGCACCGAAAGCGGCGGCAGAAGGCGCGGCGTCGGCGTGGATCGAGACAAACAGGTCCGCGCCTTTCTTGCGGGCAATTTCGGTACGGCCGCGCAACGGAATGAAGTAGTCGCCGGTACGGGTCAGTTCGGCGCGGAAACCTTTCATGCCGTTGATCTGGCGCTGCAATTCGCGGGCGATCTGCAACACCACGTCTTTCTCGCGTTCACCGCGAGAGCCCGATGCCCCCGGGTCTTCGCCACCGTGTCCGGCGTCGATCACCACAATGATGTCGCGCTTGCCGGCCGGGGCGGGCGGTAGCTTGATTGCCGGCTCGGCAGGCGTGACCGGCACGGCGGGCACCGTGGCGACCGATGGCGTTGGTGCTGGAGAAGGCGCGGCATCTGCGGCGTTATCGAACAGATCGACCACCAACCGGTTGCCGTACTGGGCGTTCGGCGCCAGGGAGAAGCTTTTCGGTGTCACGGCCTTTTTCAGGTCGATGACCACCCGCAGGTCGGTCGGCGTGCGTTGAGCCGAGCGCATGGCGGTAATCGGGGTATTCGAGGTGTTGACGTTGAGTGGTGCACCGAGGGTCGCGCCATTGATGTCGATGACCAGGCGATCCGGAGCCGTCAGGGTAAAGACGCTGTGTTGCACCGGGCCGGTCAGGTCAAACACCAGTCGTGTGTTGTCCGGTGCCCGCCACAGACGAACACTGTTGACCTTCGAATCGGCCACAGCGTCGACGGTTACCGCCAAAAACAACACCCCTACGGCAGCCATCAACGCGCGAAAGCGCATACCTAACCCCATCATCTATTTGGATTCCAATGCCAAAGCGGCACACCAGGCCTCGCCACGCGAGCCCTGGGATAAAATTTTCAGCGAACGCCCGCTGTCTTGCGGGCTAATGGTAATGGTCAGGTCCGGCTTTGGCAAAAAGCCTGCACCTTTGGCGGGCCACTCGATCAGACACAGGGCATCGTCTTCGAAGTAGTCGCGAATACCGAGGAACTCCAGTTCTTCCGGATCGACCAGACGGTACAAATCGAAATGGAAGGCGCGAATGTCGCCGATTTCGTAGGGTTCGACCAAGGTGAAGGTCGGGCTTTTCACAGCCCCGACATGCCCCAGACCGCGGATGATGCCTCGGGACAACGTGGTTTTGCCCATCCCCAGGTTACCCTCGAGAAAAATCAGGCCATGGCCTTGGGTGATTCGGGCAATGCGTGCGCCAAAGTCGCTCATGGCCTGCTCATCGGCCAGGTACAGGGTTACTTCAGACACGGTGCTTGCTCCTCCAACAACTGACGAATGGCTGGAATCAGATCACTGGCCGCCAGCCCACGGCCAAATTTTCCTTGTTGTTCACCGGCATTGGCGTGCAGCCAGACCGCCAGGCAGGCCGCGTCGAATGGTTCCATGCCCTGGGCCAGCAACGCGCCGAGCAAACCGGCCAGTACATCGCCCAAACCGGCAGTGGCCATCGCCGGATGCCCCTGATGACACAGCCCCAGACGTCCGTCGGGATGGGCGATCAGGCTGCCGGCACCTTTCAGCACCACCACTGCCGAATATTTCTTGCTCAACGCCAGCGCTGCGGCCAGGCGATCAGCCTGCACTTCGGCAGTGCTGATCCCCAACAAACGTGCCGCTTCGCCCGGATGCGGAGTGATCACACAATCCTTGGGCAAACGGACAAAACCGCCTGCCAGCAGGTTCAACGCGTCGGCATCCCACACTTGCGGCAATGGCGCGTTAGCGGCGACCGACAACAATGAACGCCCCCAACCGGCCTGCCCGAGGCCCGGACCGACCACCAGCACCGAGACTTTCTCCAGCAGCCCCATCAACTGATTGGCCGACGAAGTGCCCAGCGCCATGGCTTCCGGCACTCGACTCAACGCCGCTGACAGATGCTCGGGACGGGTTGCCAGCGAAACCATTCCAGCGCCGCTGCGCAATGCGCTTTCGGTGCTGAGCAGGATCGCTCCGCCAAGGCCATGATCGCCACCGATCAACAGCACATGCCCGAAACGCCCCTTGTGAGACGTCGGTGGGCGAGCCGCCGGCCGCGGAAGATTAACCGCGTTGAGACGTCGGGCGCGAACGGGAATATCACTGTATGTTTCGGCCGTGGCTTGCAGATCGTTGAACACCAGCTCGCCGACGTGATCCGCTGCGTCGCCCGTGAACAGACCCGGCTTCAGCCCGATGAAGGTCACCGTGAGATCGGCGCGTACCGCGATACCCAACTCTCGTCCGGTGTCGGCACACAGTCCGGAAGGAATATCGACCGCCGCCACCGACAGGCCACCGGCATTGATCGCTTTAATGGCAGCCGAGTAAGGCTCGCGCACCTCGCCGCTCAGGCCGGTGCCGAGCAAGGCATCGAGGACAACGCCACGCAACTCGCACTGGTCGCTCCAGCCCTGCACCGCGACGCCTTCAGCCAGCGCCTCGGCATGGGCCCGCGCGGCATCGCCCTGCAAGCGCTGCGGATCACCGACCGCCAACACGCGCACCTGCCACCCGGCACGCCGTGCCAGCACGGCCACCAGATAACCGTCGCCAGCGTTGTTGCCATGCCCGGCGAGCACGGTCAATTCATTCGCCGACGGCCATTGCCGTACCAGCGCCCGCCACGTTGCGCGGGCTGCGCGTTGCATCAATTCGAAGCCCGGCGTGCCCGCGGCAATCAGCCGTGCGTCGAGCGCTCGCACCTGTGCTGCACCGTACAGCACGTCGGGTAATTCATCTTTAGTGTGCGGCATGCGTCTTCAGGCTCCGATGTCTGGCAGAATTATACGCACCTCAGCTCCGGTTTCTCTCGCCTCATGTCCGCCATCACCACAGACCTGCCTGCCCTCGCCCAATCCATCAAGGACTGGGGCCGCGAGCTGGGCTTTCAGCAAGTCGGCATCAGCGGCCTCGACCTGGGCGAGCATGAGCAACACCTGGAGCGCTGGCTCGCCGCCGGCTACCACGGCGAAATGGACTACATGGGCGCCCATGGCAGCAAACGCTCGCACCCGGAAGAACTGGTGCCCGGCACTTTGCGTGTGGTTTCGCTGCGCATGGACTACCTGGCGGGCGACACCCACATGGCGAAAATGCTCGCCCAGCCGGAAAAAGCCTACGTCTCGCGTTATGCCCTGGGTCGCGATTACCACAAGTTGATCCGTAAACGCGTGCAACAACTGGCGGAAAAGATTCAGGCGGTCATCGGGCCTTTCGGCTATCGCGCCTTCGTCGACAGTGCCCCGGTGCTGGAAAAAGCCATCGCCGAAAAGGCCGGCCTGGGCTGGATCGGCAAAAACACTCTGGTCTTGAATCGCAAGGCAGGCAGTTATTTCTTCCTCGCCGAACTGTTCGTTGATTTGCCGCTGCCGGTAGACCCGCCCCATGCCACTGAACACTGCGGGCGGTGCAGCGCCTGCCTCGACATCTGCCCCACCAATGCCTTCGTCGGCCCCTATGTGCTGGATGCCCGGCGTTGCATTTCCTACCTGACCATCGAACTCAAAGGCGCGATCCCCGAAGACCTGCGGCCGCTGATCGGCAATCGGGTGTTCGGTTGCGATGACTGCCAGATCGTCTGCCCGTGGAACCGCTTCGCCCGTCCGTCCGGTGAAAGCGACTTCAAGCCGCGGCACAATCTGGACAACGCGCAGCTGGCCGACCTGTTCATGTGGGATGAGGAAAAATTCCTGAGCAGCACGGAAGGCTCGCCGCTGCGCCGGACCGGTTACGAAAACTGGTTGCGCAACCTGGCGGTAGGCCTGGGCAACGCGCCGTCTACGATTCCGGTGCTGGAAGCGCTGAAGGCGCGACGGGAACATCCTTCGCAACTGGTACGTGAACATGTCGAGTGGGCTCTGAAACGACACGGCCTTGTGTAGGAGCGAGCTAGCTCGCGATGGACGTCAACGATAACGCGGCAAGCCTGGTGGCCCGCGGAGTTCTCCGGTTCATCGCGAGCGAGCTCGCTCCTACAAGGGGCCGCGTCAGGCTTCGTCGTTATAGACGAACTTGGGCATTTCCCAGTGAAAACGGATGGCCAGCAAGCGCAGCAGAAAACCACCGAACAGGGTGATCAGAATCGATTGCTCATTGGGTAATTGCAGATAGATGCAGAGCATGTAGCACCACGCTGCCGCAAACGAGACGCTGGCATAGAGCTCGCGCCGGAAGATCAGCGGAATATCGTTGCAGAAGATGTCCCGCAGGATGCCGCCGAAGACGCCGGTGATCACGCCGCTGACCGAAGCCACCAGCATGCCGTGGCCCATTTCCAGGGCGGTCATGCAGCCGATCAGGGTGAACGCCACCAGACCGACGGCGTCGAGCACCAGAAACAGTGAGCGCAGGTGGCGCATCCAGCGCGCCGTGAACACGGTGATCATCGCGGCGGCCGTGGTCAGCACCAGGTATTCCGGGTGTTTGACCCACGTCAGCGGGTAATGCCCGAGCAGCACATCGCGCACCGACCCGCCACCCAGCGCTGTGACGCAAGCGATCAGCACCACACCGAACCAGTCCATGCCACGACGCCCGGCAGACAGGGCACCGGTCATGGCTTCGGCGGTGATGGCGATCAGGTAGAGCATCAGCAGCATGGTGGCGGTCCTTGCAGAAAGGCGCGCAGTCTACTGACTTCGCTGGAGCACCAAAAGAGGGCAAGCCCCCTCGCCACGAAAGCGCTATAGCATCAGGCTTTGATGAAATGCTTGCGGTAGTGCTGCAATTCGGCGATGGATTCGCGGATGTCGTCCAGCGCCAGGTGGGTGCTGCCCTTCTTGAAGCTGTCACGCACGTCCGGTGCCCAGCGCGCGGCCAGCTCTTTGAGCGTGGATACGTCGAGGTTGCGGTAGTGGAAATAGCTTTCCAGAGATTTCATGTGCGTATAAAGGAAGCGACGATCCTGGCAGATGCTGTTGCCGCAGATCGGCGATTTGCCCTTCGGCACCCACTTCTCCAGGAAGGCGATGGTTTCGGCCTCGGCTTCGGCCATGCTGATGCGGCTGTCGCGAACCCGCTGGGTCAGCCCGGAACCGCCGTGCTGACGGGTGTTCCACTCGTCCATGCCGGCGAGGATTTCGTCGCTGTGGTGAATGGCGATCACCGGGCCTTCGGCCAGGGTGTTCAGGTCACTGTCGGTGACGATGGTGGCCATTTCGATAATGACGTCGGTATCAGGGTTCAGACCGGTCATTTCCAGGTCGATCCAGATAAGGTTCTGCGGATTTTGCATGTGTCGGCTCCTAGGCAATGCTGCGCAGTTTAGCCTAGGCCGGTAGCCGGGCGTGCTAAACTCGCGGCCGTTTTACCTAATCGCTGCATTCTTTATACGGAACACCCATGGCCAAACGCCAACTCAATCGCCGCCAAAACTGGCGCATCGAAAAGATTCAGGGCGAACGCGCTGCCCGCGCCGCCAAACGCGAGTCCTCGGCTGTCGAGGCACTTGAGGGCGGCGATCTGGGCCCGGAACAGCACGGTCTGGTGATCGCGCACTTCGGTGTGCAGGTCGAGGTCGAGGCCCGCGACGGCGAACTGGCCGGCCAGGTGTTCCGTTGCCACCTGCGCGCCAACCTGCCGGCGCTGGTGACCGGCGACCAGGTGGTGTGGCGTGCCGGCAACCAGGGCATCGGCGTGATCGTGGCACAACTGCCGCGCAACACCGAGCTGTGTCGCCCGGACAGCCGCGGCCAGCTCAAGCCGGTGGCGGCCAACGTCGACATGATCGTCATCGTGTTTGCACCGCTGCCCGAACCCCACGCCAACCTGATCGACCGCTATCTGGTGGCAGCCGAACATGCGGGCATCAAGCCGCTGTTGCTGCTGAACAAGTTCGACCTGATCGACGAAAACAACGCCCCGGCACTCAATGCCTTGCTCGCGGTGTACCGCACCCTCGGCTATCCGGTACTGGAAGTGTCGGCGCACCACGGCAATGGCATGGAGCAATTGCAGGCGCAACTGGACGGGCGCATCAGCGTGTTCGTCGGCCAGTCCGGTGTCGGCAAGTCGTCGTTGGTCAACAGCCTGCTGCCGGATGTCGAAACCCGCGTCGGCCCGCTGTCCGAGCTGTCCGGCCAGGGCACTCACACCACCACCACCGCGCGGCTGTTCCACTTCCCCGGCGGTGGTGAGTTGATCGACTCCCCGGGTATCCGCGAATTCGGTCTGGGCCACGTCAGCCGTGCCGACGTCGAAGCCGGCTTCATCGAATTCAACGACCTGCTCGGCACCTGCCGTTTCCGTGACTGCAAGCATGACCGCGAACCCGGTTGCGCCCTGCTCAAGGCCCTTGAAGATGGCCGCGTGCAGCAGCAACGGATGAACAGCTACCGCTCGATCATCGCCAGCCTGCCGGAAAACGGCTACTAAACAGCCGCGCCGACCGCCCTGTTTTCAGCGGGGCGGTCGGTGGCCGGATCTTCCCCCCAGTTAAACATCAGACCTTTCTGTAAGGCGCCCGCACGCGCACTTGTAGGACATTTCTCTTTCCGCGCCAACCCCTTGTGGCCACCCTGCAATCGCCTAAGTTCAAACCCTCTTCGCACTCCAGCGACACCGAGGGATACCCATGCAGACCTACCATTTGTTCATCAGCCATTCGTGGAACTACCCCCACGCCCACGACAACCTCGTGCGCCTGCTCAACGCGAAACCCGGTTTCACGTACAAGAACTATTCGGTGCCAACGGACAACCCGATTGTCGGCGCGAAAACCGACAAGCAACTTGAGGAAGCCATCGAAAACAAGATCCGTCCGTGTTCAGCGGTACTGATCATGGCCGGGATGTATTCCACCTACAGCAAGTGGATCAACAAGGAAATCGAGATTGCCAAGCGCATGGGCAAGGTGATCATCGCGATCAAACCGTTCGGTGCAGAACGCATTTCCACGGTAGTGCGTGACGCGGCACACGCCGAATGCGCGTGGAACACCAACAACATCATCAATGCGATTCGCGAGCATACGGCGGTGTAACCATGCGCAAAGGACTGTTTATCGGCATCAACGACTACACCCACGTTTCGCGACTGAGCGGCTGTAGCAATGACGCCATGGCCATGGCCTCCGTGCTGAAGACCGACGCCAACGGCGATCCGAACTTCAAGAACATCGTACTGACCTCCGCCGAGGACTACCTGAGCCGGGAAAAACTCGAAGACCAGATCCGCGAGCTGTTTTCCGGGGACTGCAATGTCGCACTGCTGTATTTCGCCGGCCACGGCAGCTTCGACCTCGACACCGACGAAGGCATGTTGATCCCGCAGGATTACAGGAGCGCCAAGGACGGGATTCGCCTCAGTGATATTCTCAACTGGGCGAGCAAAGCCACGAAGATCAAAAACAAAGTGATCATTCTCGATTGTTGCCAGAGCGGCTCAGCCGGCGAGCTGCGCGCCTTGCGCAGTGAGGGCAGCGTAGTCGGCGAAGGCATGACCATTCTGACCGCCTGCAAAAAGGAAGAGCCGGCAATGGAGGGCGCACAGCACGGCGTATTCACCGGTTTGTTGCTCCAGGCCCTGCACGGGGGAGCAGCGAACATCCTGGGCAAGATCACGCCCGGCAGCCTCTATTCGTTTGTCGACAACGCCCTCGACGCCTGGGAACAGCGCCCGGTGTTCAAGACCAACGTATCGCAGTTCATTTCCCTGCGCGAAGTGTCGCCGCTGATCCCCAAGGACATCCTGCGCAAACTCCCCGAATGGTTTGCCGAAGCGGAGTCGGTGTACCCCCTCGCCCCCAGCTTTGAGCCCACCGAGCCTGAATTCAACCCGGAACAGGGCGAGGTCTTCGCCCAACTGCAAAAGTGCAACCGCCACAGCCTCATCGAACCGGTGGACGCCGAGCATATGTACTACGCCGCCATCCTCTCCACCGGCTGCCGCCTCACCGCCCTCGGCGCCTATTACCGCGAGCTCGCGATCAAGGGACATTTCTGATGCCGGTTTTTATCAGCTACCGCCACATGGATCGCGCCCACGCGGTCAAAATCAACACACGCCTGATGCAGGCCAATATCAAGACCTACCTCGACGTACTGGACGCCGAATCCCAGACCACCGACGACATCACCGGGGTGATTACGCGCAACATCAGTGAATGCACGCACCTGCTGGCAGTGGTGTCGGAGAAAACCGCGCGGTCGTGGTGGGTGCCGTTCGAAATCGGCGAAGCGACCATCACCAACCGGCGCATCTGCTCGTTCAAGACCGGCCCGACAGAGCTGCCGCTATATCTGGACAAGTGGCCGAAGCTGACCAGCGACCGGGACATCGAATTCTTCATTGATGCCTATCGCAACGAAACAACACTCAAGCGTTCGATGTCGCTGGATTCCGTGACCGGCAGCGAGTCGGTGCGCAGCGTCAACAGGAGTAACGCCGAACGATTCCACACTGATTTGAAGTCCAGAATTACTCGCGGTTTCTGACGTCACTTCGCTCCCGGATCCATCCTCTTGACCGGTCGGGGGTTCTCTCGCCCAACAACTTCAGGAGCCACGTCCATACAAAATCAGGCCGTCGGTAGGCCGCCTCGCTTTGGCTGTTGCTGTTGCTGTTGCTGTTGCTTTGGCTTTTGATCTTCTTGCCCCCTCGAGAGGCCGAGCGCAGGTTCTGCGCAGTGGGCAACCCGGCATGGATGCCGGGTTAGCCGCGTACGGCCAAGGATGGCCGATCGCGGCGGGCCCACGGAGCAGGACCGGAGCGAGGGCATGCCGAGCCTTGGCGAGGCACCGAACGTCAGGGGCAAGAGCCCTTGGTTACTTGGGGCCGGGCGGCGCTCCGCTCTTCCAAGTAACCCGTCGTAAAGGCGGAACCCTAAGTGGCCGTTACCGCAGAAACGGATATGTACACCACCAAAAAATCACGCCAACCATGAAGCCGCCATCGCCAGCAAGCCGGCTCCTACAAGGAAGCGGCCTCCAAATCTGTGAAAAACACAAAAAAAAGCCGACATTACTGTCGGCTTTTTTTTGTCGGTCACTGCTTGGGTGGCTCACCCGTTTTCGGTGCCGGGTTATCAAACAGATTCAGGCGCTCGCGCAGTTCGTGAGCCGGCAACGGCTCCTTGTCCGCCGGCAACGCGTTCGGGTCGACCGGGGCAGCCGGTGCGGCTCCCGGAACAGTCGAACCTTGCGGCGCATCGGGAGCAGACTCCGCGCCTTGCGAACCTTCGATCGCACGCTGGGCTTTCTTGGTCAGTACCACGATGTCGATACGACGGTTCACCGGGTTAAACGGATGCTCGCGATCGAACAGCGCCGACGAGGCGTAACCGACCACGCGCGCCACCTGCGCATCCGGATAACTGCCCGCCACCAGCGCACGCCGTGCGGCGTTGGCACGGTTGGCCGAGAGTTCCCAGTTACCGAAGTCACCGGTACCGGTGTAGGGCTTGGCATCGGTGTGACCGCTGATGCTGATCTTGTTCGGCACCGCCTTGATGGTGTCGGCCATGGCCAGCAGGATGTCTTCGAAATACGGCTTGAGGCGGGCCGAGCCTGAGTCGAACATCGGACGGTTTTCCGCATCCACGATCTGGATACGCAGGCCGTCCGTGGTGATCTCGAACATGATCTGGTCTTTGAATTTCTGCAGCTGCGGGTTTTCTTCGACCTTGTTCTGCAGTTCTTGCAGCAACAGTTCGAGACGTTCCTTTTCAACCTGCTCGGCCATGCCTTCGACCTGATCGGTATCGACGGTGACCTTGTCCGGCTGCGGCTGGGACTTCACCTCGGGGTTGAGGGTGTTTTCCGGCGCCAGGGTCGGCGTGCCACCCAGATCAATGATGTACGGCGTACCGCTTTCGGAAAAGCCGATCGGGTCCTTGAAGTAACCGGCGATGGCAATCTTCTGTTCCGGGGTGGCGGTGGACAGCAGCCACAGCACCAGGAAGAACGCCATCATCGCCGTGGCAAAGTCGGCGAAGGCGATTTTCCAGGAGCCCCCGTGATGCCCGCCGGCGTAACGCTTGACGCGCTTGATGATTATCGGCTGATTGTTCTCCATGGTTTAGCGACCGCGGACCGCTTGTTCCAGCTCCGCGAAGCTAGGACGGTGCGCCGGGTACAGAACCTTGCGCCCGAACTCTACCGCCAGCGATGGCGGCATGCCGGAAGCCGAAGCGACCAGCGAGGCCTTGATGGCTTCGTAGACGTTCAGCTCTTCCTTGGCATCGTGACCCAGGGCATGCGCCAGGGGACCGAAGAAGCCGTAGGCCGCGAGAATACCGAAGAAGGTACCGACCAGTGCCGCACCGACGTGCAGGCCAATCATTTTCTGATCGCTTTCACCCAGCGAAGCCATGGTCACCACGATACCCAATACCGCCGCGACGATACCGAAACCCGGCATGGCGTCGGCAATGCCGTTCACTGCATGGGACGGGTGGTCCAGGTCTTCCTTGAGGCTGGCAAGCTCCATGTCGAACAGGTTTTCAAGTTCGTGGGGAGCCATGTTGCCGGAGGACATGATGCGCAGGTAATCGCAGACAAATGCTGTCATGCGCTCATCCTTGAGAACCGTAGGGTACTTGGCGAAAATCGGGCTTGCGGCGGCATCTTCGATATCGCCTTCAATCGCCATCATGCCTTCGCGGCGACTCTTGTTGAGGATCTCGTAGATCAGGCCCAGCACTTCCAGATAGAACCCGTGGTTGAAGCGTGAACTGAACATTCCCAAGGCTTTCTTGAGAACGTGCATCGCCATATGGCCAGGGTTGGCCTGCAGGAATGCGCCGAGGGCCGCGCCACCGATAATCATGACCTCGAAAGGCTGGATCAGGGCGGCAATCTTGCCGTGGGAAAGCACGTATCCGCCGAGCACGCTCGCGAATACGACGATGATGCCGATAATTTTAGCCATAGGTAGGAGAGCACTTACTGAGTCGGGTTCAAGGTCATATTCGGAAGTTAAAAAATCTCTTCTTCTACTTATCGGCAAAACTGCGCCAGACTAAAGCCCGTTCAGGCGAAAAGCCAATTTGACCCACTCCGGGCCCGGGTAATGCTGATGATGATCGCCTCCAACCATGGTTAATGAAACGAACGTTCCAACGCCAAAACCGACGACACTCGAAGGCTGGATCAAGCTGCTCGATGGCGTACGCCTTCCCGTCCCGCAAGCCAGCCACGACCTTGTCTGCAAGGCCATCCGCGACAATCGCAGCTCGCTGCGCGACATCGCCGACCTCATGCAAGGCAGCCCGGCCCTGGCCTTGAGCGTGATTCGCGAAGCCAACCGGCACTCCCACGGCAGCATGACCGAGCCTGCGGAGAACCTCGAGATCGCGATCAATCGCCTCGGCCTGAAGCGCACCGAAGAGCTGCTCGCGCGCTTGCCCGCCGACCCCCAGTCCGACATTCCCAAAGCCTTGCGTCAGCTGCAGATGATCAGCCAGCACGCCACGCAACAGGCCAACGGTTTTTTTGCCAGTCGCCTGGCGCGCCTGTGGCAGGACATCCACTGGGGTAGCCTGCTGTTCCTTTCGCCCCTGTGGCCATTGGCGCTGACCCATCCAGAACTGCTCGAAGACTGGGAACTGCGGGTCATCCATAAAGGCGAGTCGGCACGCAAAGTCGAGCGGCAACTGTTTGGTGTACGCCTGCTGGACATCGGCCAGGCATTGGTGGAGATCTGGCGCTTGCCGATCTGGGTACAGCAAGGCTATCGACTGTTGCTCACTGAACAACGGGAACTGGTGAAGGTCCTGCGCATTGCCCGCGACAGCGAGCATCCATTGCGTCAGCAGAACCGCCTCGATGACAACCCGACCCTGCGCCGCTGGCTCAATCAACCGGCCAATACGGTATTGCTGGCCAACGGCCTGGCGCTGTCGGCGCAACACGCCTGGGACAGCCCGCACAGTGAGCGCTGGCAGTACCTGACCAGCCTTTACCTGCAAATGCCGATGGATGAGGTGCAGCAGCAACTGCATCAGCAAGCCGCCAACAGCGCGCGCCAGCATGCCATGCCCGATCTCTGGCACCCCGCCGAATCGCTGATCTGGCCGTGGGGCATGAACCGTATCCACGCCGGACTGCTGCCGGCCGCGGCACCCACCGCCGAAGAACTGGCGAAATGGCGCAAGCAATGCGCCGAATTGCTGGTCGAGCCGAGCCGCTTCACCAATGCCATGCACCTGACCATCGCCGCCCGGGACGCCCTCGCAGCCTGCGGCATGCGTCGGGTGATGATCCTGATGGCTGACCGCACCCACGCCAACCTGCGCGTGCACCAGACGGCCGGCCTGCCGAAAGAGGCGGCCGGGCTGAATTTCGTGGTCAGCCAGAGCAACGTATTGCAACGCCTGCTCGCGCAACAGGCCCAGGTCCGCCTGACGCCAGCCAACAACGCGCAATTCTCGGCCCTGATGCCCAACGGTCTGCGTTCGCAGTTCAGCGGCGAACACCTGCTGCTGCGTTCGCTGGTCAACAATGGCCGGGTGATCATGATCGTCGTGGCGGATCAGGGCGGAGGGCCGTTTTCGGAAATTTCCGTACAGGCATTCGGCAAAACCGCACAATGCATCGAAAAAGCCCTGCACAGCTTTAGTAACCGAGGCCAATAAGCTGCGCTACAATCCTCCCTTTTGTGCTCTGGAGACCTCACATGTCTGACTTCTCTGGCTTGCCGCTGGTGATCGAGCCGAGCGACTTGCTCCCTCGCCTCGACGCCCGCGAACTGATTCTGGTGGACTTGACCAGTGCCGCCCGCTACGCCGAAGGGCACATTCCCGGCGCGCGTTTTGTCGATCCCAAACGCACGCAACTGGGTCAGGCGCCCGCCCCTGGACTGATGCCCCCGCAGGCAGCACTCGAAACGTTGTTCGGTGAACTGGGACACAACCCCGATGCGGTCTACGTGGTGTATGACGACGAAGGTGGCGGTTGGGCCGGGCGCTTCATCTGGCTGCTGGATGTCATCGGCCACTGCAAGTACCACTATGTCAACGGCGGCCTGCCAGCCTGGCTGGCAGAAGGTTTGCCCATGTCGATCCAGATCCCGCCACCCGTGGGCGGCCCGGTTTCACTGACCCTGCACGACGAACCCACCGCCACCCGCGAATACCTGCAAAGCCGTCTCGGCGCCGCCGACCTGGCGATCTGGGACGCACGCGGGCCGCTGGAATATTCCGGCGAGAAAGTCCTGGCAGCCAAGGGCGGGCACATTCCCGGCGCGGTCAATTTCGAATGGACCGCCGGCATGGATCAGGCGCGCCACCTGCGCATCCGCACCGACATGCCGCAGATCCTCGAACAACTCGGGATCAGCAAAGACAAAGAAGTGATTACCCACTGCCAGACCCATCATCGGTCCGGCTTCACCTATCTGGTGGCCAAGGCTCTCGGTTATCCGCGGGTCAAAGGCTACGCCGGCTCCTGGGGCGAATGGGGCAACCATCCCGATACGCCCGTAGAGATTTAAGTTTTTCAAGGACAGTTAATGAACAAGCGTCTGTTTATCGTCAGCCAGTACCTGCTGCCTCACAACTTGCTCTCGCGACTGGCCGGCTGCATCGCCGAATGCCGCGTGCGCTGGTTCAAGAACGCCTTTACCGCCTGGTTCGCCAAGCGTTACCAGGTGGACATGTCCCAGGCGCTGGTCGAAGACCTGACCGCCTACGAGCACTTCAATGCGTTCTTCACCCGCGCACTGAAAGACGGTGCCCGCCCGCTGGACGAGACCCCGGGCGCGATCCTCAGCCCGGCCGACGGCGCGATCAGCCAGCTCGGCCCGATCGAGCACGGTCGTGTGTTCCAGGCCAAGGGCCACAGCTTCAGCGTGCTGGAACTGCTCGGTGGCGATGCGGCGAATGCTGCGCCGTTCATGGGTGGCGACTTCGCGACCATCTACCTGTCGCCGAAGGACTATCACCGCGTGCACATGCCACTGGCTGGCACCCTGCGCGAGATGATCTACATCCCGGGTCGCCTGTTCTCGGTCAACCAGACCACCGCTGAAAACGTTCCGGAATTGTTTGCCCGCAACGAGCGCGTGGCGTGCATTTTCGACACCGAGCGCGGCCCGATGGCCGTGGTACTGGTGGGCGCAATGATCGTGGCCTCGATCGAAACCGTCTGGGCGGGCCTGGTGACGCCACCGAAGCGCGAACTGAAAACCTTCCGTTACGACGAAGCCGCCCGCGCACCGATCCACCTGGAAAAGGGTGCGGAACTGGGTCGCTTCAAGCTGGGTTCGACCGCCGTCGTGCTGTTCGGGCCGGATCAAGTGAAGTGGGCTGAAGAAATGACCGCCGGTACAGCGGTGCAGATGGGTCAGGGCATGGGCTCACCAAAAGCCCGATATACACCGGCACTGTAACTGTAGGAGCGAGCTTGCTCGCGATGGTCGTCAACGATGACGCGGGCATTCTGAATGCACGCGTCGCTCTCAGGTTCATCGCGAGCGAGCTCGCTCCTACAGTTGTTTTACGGTGTCAGAGCTGGCCGTCGCGATCGCGCAAGCCCAGCAGATACAGCACACCATCCAGCCCCAGCGTCGAAATCGCCTGCTTGGCCGACTGCTTGACCAGCGGCTTGGCGCGGAACGCCACGCCCAACCCGGCAATCGCCAGCATTGGCAGATCGTTGGCACCGTCGCCGACCGCAATGGTCTGCTCCAGGCGCAAGCCTTCCTTGTGTGCCAATTCCTTCAACAAGTCCGCTTTGCGCTGCGCATCGACAATCGGCTCGACCGCCACGCCGGTGACTTTGCCGTCGACCACTTCCAGTTCGTTGGCGAACACGTAGTCGATGCCCAGCTTGGCCTGCAATTGCTTGGCAAAGTAAGTGAAGCCGCCCGACAGAATCGCAGTCTTGTAGCCCAGACGCTTGAGTTCGGCGAACAGGGTTTCCGCACCTTCGGTCAGGCGCAGCGAGGCGCCGATGGAATCCAGCACATTGACATCCAGCCCTTTGAGCAAGGCCAGACGTTCCTTGAAGCTGGCGCGGAAATCCAGCTCACCGGCCATTGCCCGCTCGGTGATTTCCGAAACCTTGTCACCCACACCGGCCGCCTTGGCCAGCTCATCGATCACTTCGGCTTCGATCAGCGTCGAGTCCATGTCGAACACCGCCAGGCGACGGTTGCGACGGAACAGCGAATCTTCCTGGAAGGCGATGTCGACATTCAGTTCCTGGGCAACGCTGAGGAATTCTGCCCGCAGCGCCTGCGGATCAGCCGCCTCGCCACGCACGGAAAATTCGATGCAGCCCTTGCCCTTGTCGGCCGGGGTGTCCAGCGGCATGCGCCCGGAAAGACGGTCGATGTGGTCAATGTTCAAGCCATATTTGGCGGTGATCGAGCTCACGGCCTGCAACTGCCCGGCTGTCACCTTGCGGGTCAACAGGGTCACGATGTGGCGCTTTTTGCCCTGGTTGCCGACCCACTGCTGGTAATCCTGTTCGGATACCGGCGTGAAACGCACCTGTTGATCGAGCTCATAGCCCTTGAACAGGATGTCCTTGAGCACGGACTTGCCTTGCTCGGTGTCAGGAATTTCAACCAGGATGCCGAACGACAAGGTGTCGTGGATCACCGCCTGACCGATGTCGAGAATGTTCACACCACCCTGGGCCAGAACGCCGGTAATGGCCGCAGTCAGACCCGGACGGTCCTCACCAGTGATGTTTATCAGGACGATTTCGCGCAAGGCGCACCCCCGCAGGTGGAAAAAAACCGCATTCTACCCACTTTCAGTGACCATCGGGCACCGTGAGCGCTTTGACGGTCTAGGGCCTGTCGCTATACTGCGCGTCAACTTCACGGACAAAAGAGCCGAGCTCAAGTGAACCGGCCCACGCCAGTAAAAACCGACAACTTCTTCCTGCTGATCTTCCGGGCACTGCGCCACCGCCGTGTACCGATTGCATTGCGCATTGCCAGCCATAACGTGATCCTGGTCGCCCTGGCCCTGGTCATCTATGCCGGTGTGATGGGCTTGCAGTTCAAGCAGGCCATGCACGAGCAGGCGGATGCGCTGGGCGAAAGCCTGACCACGCAGACGGCCACCTCGGCCACCGAGCTGTTGGTGTCCAACGACATCCTCAGCCTCAACGTGCTGCTCAACAACCTGACCAAGAACAAGCTGGTGGCCCACGCCGCCATCTACAGTCCGGACAACCGTATCCTCGCCGAGTCCGGCCAGCGCCCCAAGCATGGCCTGCTGGGCGAAGCCGAGGGCATGTACCAGAGCAAGATCACCTTCCAGGACGTGACCGCCGGGCAATTGCGCATCAGCCTGGACATGGACCAGTTCCAGCAGCCAATGACCATCAGCCTGCAAAGCATGGGTATCCTCAGCGCCATCCTGCTCGCCCTGTCTTTGGCCTTGAGCCTGCGCATGGGGCGTTATCTCTCCACGCCGCTGCTGCAACTGCGGGTGTGGCTGCGCAATATCGATGAATACACCCCGGCCACCGACCGCCAGGACGAAATCGGTGACCTGGCGCGCCAGCTGCACGCCAACTTCGCCCCGGAACCCGCCCCGGTGCCAGAACCGGAACTGGAACCGGAGATCGACGACGTCGATGACGAGGCCGACCCGGCCTTCGAAGTGCGCAACCTGCGCGATCCGAGCTTCGACGAAAGTCGCCCGGTAGCAGCGCTCAAGCCAGCGCCGCGGCAGATCGTCAGCACCGTCGAAGACGACGATGATGAGGACCCGTTCGCCGATCTGCGCGACGAATCGCTGGTCAGCAACCCGCAACCGGTCATTCGCCAGGCCACTCCGAGCGTGCCGCAACACAGCGCAGTGCTGGCAGTGCAACTGGGCTCCCAGGAACAACTGCGACGCCTGCCGCGGGCACGCCTGGAAGAACTGCTCGAACGCTATCGCGACTGTCTCGATCAGGCCGCGTCGTTGTATCAAGGTGAAGTGGAGACCTTGAACGATGGCAGCACCTTGATGCTGTTCCACACCGAAGACAGCGGCGACGATTACCTGACCAACGCCATTTGCTGTGGCGAGCTGCTGCGGGCCCTGGGCCACCAGTTGCAGATCGAAG
Organism: Pseudomonas sp. WT-JTC; assembly: GCF_056711565.1. NCBI lineage: Bacteria > Pseudomonadati > Pseudomonadota > Gammaproteobacteria > Pseudomonadales > Pseudomonadaceae > Pseudomonas > Pseudomonas sp. WT-JTC. Next base: position 534,690 of record NZ_CM160042.1, on the reverse strand, counting down.
TCGCGGACAGCGGCATCACCCTGCAATTGCAACTGGGCCTGACCCTCGGCGAAGAACTGTTCGGCCTGAGCCAGATCGACCTGCTGCTGACCGACTCCGCCCAGGACGCCCTGGCCCTGTCGCAACACAGCCGCAACCTGCTGCTGGTGGAGCGCAAGATCAGTGATGACGCGCTGATCCGCCAGCGTGCGCGGATCCGCCCGATTGCCAGCCCTGAAGGCGCGTGCTGCGTGGAGCGGTTGATGGAGCCGTATCCATCGATGCTTGAACGGCAATTGGCGCGGATGCACGAGCGCCGCGCTTAAGCCTCAGGCCCGGCCACAATAAAGCCCGCAGATGAGCGATCGTCTGTGGGCTTTTTTGTTGTCTGTTCTGGCCTATTCGCGAGCAAGCCCGCTCCCACAGTGTCCGTGTCGTACACAAATTATGTAAACACCCCCCGAACCTGTGGGAGCGGGCTTGCTCGCGAAGAGGCCAGGGCAGGCGATAAGAATCTCTGGTCTGTAGAAACTATAAAACCCGCACAGGGCGGGCTTTATATGGGCAACAGCTTCAGTCCAGACTTAGAAGCGGAACACTTCCATATCCGTACGAATAGGCGCGGCCATCGGGATCTTCGGCTGCTTTTCCTGCTCTACCGCAGGTGCTGCCGCCTTGGCTGCCGGCTTGCGCGGGACTTCGGCGATCGGCGGCTGGTTGGCCAGAGGCTTGATCGCCACCGACAGTTGCTCGGCCAGGCGTTGCAACAAAACGCCCTGTGCCTGGACCTGCGCCGCCGTACTACCGGCATGCTGTTCCTGCAAATGGATGATGCGGTTGTCGCGGACCTGCCCGCGACGGTCGATCAGGCGCCATTGCGCGTCGAGGATCGCCGGTTGTTTTTCACCCGAGTCCAGGCGTGTGATGGTCAGCAGCACCTGAACGTCCGGGGTGAAACCCACTGTCGCCGGAGCCAGCACTACGCGCTGGCTGTCCAGGCGACCTGAGACCTGACGCAGCAACAACTGATCGATATCCGACGAAAGGCTGCCAGCCCAACGACCATCGGTCGAGGCCTGCAGGCTGCCATCCGGCTGACGCTGCAACAGGGTTTCGCGTTGCAGGTAGTCGGCCACGGTGACCGGGCCCAACAATACCGCCATGCCTGCGTTCTGTGCAGGCTGAGCCGGATTTCCAGCATCCAGCTGGTACAACGACACCGGCTGGTGAACGCTGCAACCCGCCAGGCCAAGAACGCCGGCGAGCATGAGAATAAAAGGAAGGCGCAGAGCAGTCATCGTCCCATCCAGGTGATCGCCAAAAGGCTGACCACAGTGAAAATACTCAACAAATATTAAAAATGCGCGGCTACGCCGACGCTTGAAAGGCCATATCATCCGTGAATATGCGTTCCGACTCCAGCGCAAAGCGCCGAACTACGGGTTAAATCGTAGTTCGGCGCTTCTAAGTCGCCTAATTGAGGTTTTCGACGAGCAGCGCATCCACCCGCTGGAAGCCACGAGGCAACTTGTTGCCCCGACGACCGCGTTCACCCTTGTAGTGCTCGAGGTCGTCCGCTTTCAGCGACAAGGTACGTTTCCCGGCCTGCAACACCAGTGTTGCACCGTCCGGCAATACGGCGATGTCCGTCACATACTCTTCGCGACTGGCCACTCGTTCACCAGGAATCCCGATGATCTTGTTGCCTTTGCCCTTACCTAATTGTGGCAGGTCGCTGATCTTGAAGATCAGCAGGCGACCTTCGGTCGTCACCGACGCCAGCCAGTTCTGTTCACGGTCGGCCACGGGACGCGGCAGCATGACCTTGGCATTGTTCGGCAGGCTCAACAAGGCCTTGCCTGCCTTGTTCTTGGCCTGCAGGTCCTCACCCTTGACCACGAAACCGTAACCGGCGTCGGAGGCGATCACGTACAGCGCATCGTCTTCCGGCATCAGCACACATTCGAAACTCGCCCCTGGCGGCGGCGTCAGGCGACCGGTCAGCGGCTCGCCCTGGCCACGGGCCGACGGCAAGGTGTGGGCGGCCACCGAGTAACTGCGGCCGGTGGAGTCGATAAACACGGCAAACTGGTTGGAGCGCCCGGCTGCCAACGCCTTGAAACCGTCCCCGGCCTTGTAGGAAAGCCCGGTGGCATCGATCTCGTGGCCTTTGGCGGAGCGAATCCAGCCTTTTTCCGACAGCACGACCGTCACTTTCTCGTTCGGCAGCAGATCGTGCTCGGTCAGGGCCTTGGCCTCGGCACGCTCGACAATAGGCGACCGGCGGTCATCGCCGTAGGTTTCAGCGTCCTTGATCAGCTCGCTGCGCACCAGTTTTTTCAGCTTGGCTTCGCTGCTCAGCAGGGCTTGCAGCTTGGCTTGTTCCTTGAGCAGTTCATCCTGCTCGGCACGCAGCTTCATCTCTTCCAGTCGCGCCAACTGACGCAGACGGGTGTCGAGGATGTAGTCGGCCTGGATTTCGCTCAGGGCGAAGCGTTCGATCAACCTGGCCCGTGGCTGCTCCTCGGTACGGATGATGTGGATCACTTCATCCAGGTTGAGATAGGCAATCAACAGGCCGTCCAACAGGTGCAGGCGACGCTCGACCTTGTCGAGGCGGAATTGCAGGCGACGACGCACGGTCTGCACCCGGAACTCCAGCCATTCGACAAGTAGCGCGCGCAGGTTTTTCAGCTGCGGCTTGCCATCCAGGCCGATGATGTTGATGTTGACCCGGTAGCTCGACTCCAGCTCGGTGCTGGCGAACAGGTGCTGCATCAGTGCATCGTGGTCGAAGTTTTTCCGGGCACCCGGGATGATCACGATCCGGCACGGGTTTTCGTGGTCGGACTCGTCACGCAGGTCGGCAATTTGCGGCGCCTTGGACGGCTTGGCCTGCATCATCGCGGCGATCTGTTCCAGCACCTTGGCGCCCGAAACCTGATGCGGCAGCGCGGTGACGATGATATCGCCGTCTTCGATGTGATACACGGCGCGCATGCGCACGGAACCGCGACCGGTTTCGTAGATTTTCAGCAAGTCGGCGCGTGGGGTGATGATTTCCGCTTCGGTCGGGTAGTCCGGGCCCTGGATGTGTTCACAGAGCTGTTCGACCGTGGCCTTGGGCTCGTCGAGCAAGCGCACGCAGGCGGTGGCGACTTCGCGCAGGTTGTGCGGCGGAACGTCGGTGGCCATGCCCACGGCGATACCGGTGGTGCCGTTGAGCAGAATGTTCGGCAGACGGGCAGGCAAGACCAGCGGCTCGTCCAGCGTGCCGTCGAAGTTCGGTCCCCAGTCCGCCGTGCCCTGGCCCAGCTCGCTGAGCAGCACTTCGGAATAACGCGACAGCCGCGCTTCGGTGTAACGCATGGCGGCGAAGGACTTGGGATCATCCGGCGCACCCCAGTTACCCTGGCCGTCGACCAGCGTGTAGCGATAGCTGAACGGCTGGGCCATCAACACCATGGCTTCGTAGCAGGCCGAGTCGCCGTGGGGGTGGAACTTGCCGAGCACGTCACCGACGGTACGCGCCGACTTCTTGTGCTTGGAATCGGCGTCCAGCCCCAGCTCGCTCATGGCGTAGACGATACGCCGCTGTACCGGTTTCAGACCGTCGCCGATATGCGGCAAGGCACGGTCCATGATCACGTACATGGAGTAGTTGAGGTAGGCATTTTCGGTGAAGTCAGCCAGTGACCGGCGTTCTACACCGTCCAGGCTGAGATCAAGGGAGTCGCTCATGCGGGCCTCATCGGTTCGTTGTCTGGCGCAGCAGCATGGTGCCACCGCGCTGGGTAAATTCAAGTTTGTTCAGTGCGCTCATGCCGAGCAACACCTGATCGCCATGCAGCCCCGGGGCCACCAGTGCGCGTACATCCCGCAGCACGATGTCGCCCAGTTGCAAGCGTTCGATACGAGTGCGATAGCCCTGGCTCAGGCCATTGGCCGTGCTCAGGGTCACGCCGAAACCTTCTTCGAGCTTCAAGCGCCTGGCCAGGTCCGCCGGGATCGACACGTCGGTCGCCCCGGTGTCGAGCATGAAGTCCACCGGCTGGCCGTTGATCTGGCCGCTGGCGACGAAATGCCCTTGTACATTGCTGACCAGTTTCACCTCAATGAAACCTTCGCCCTGCTGCGAACTGACCACCACATTCGGATTTTGCTGACGCGCTTCCCACTGGCCGAAAAACCGCGTGGCCAGAAACAGCGCCGCACACCAGGCCAGCACCATAAACACCCGGCCGATGCGCTGCCCCGGCGACTGTTGCCTCACAGCCTGGCACTCCAGCCACCTTCCGGTGCGGCGAAACGCCAGACCACCGGACGCACTTCACCATCGGCGCGCGGACCGAAGTTATTGTCGACACCGATCCAGGCGCCATTGGCATCCACGATCAACGCCTCTTCCAATCCGTAGTTCTGTGGATAACGACGGTTGTCCTGCAACAACTCGGCGGCGTACGACCAGCAGCGCTCGACCTTGGCCGTCTGCGAATCCCGGCGACAGATCTGGTAGGCATTGCGTTCAAGGGTGAACAGCTTGCCGTTGAACAGCGACAGGTCAGAGAAGTCCCGCGGCACAGCTTTTGCGTGGGGGAACTGCTCGGGCTGCATTTCCATGCCAGCCTCGCTCAGCAGTACGCAGCCACCGTCGCAATCCCACACTGTCTGTTTGCGCTTGATCATCAGCAGTCCGCGACCTTGACGTTCGGCGGCGAGCCACATCTGATCGCCCGCCAGATTGATCGCCAGCCCTTCGAACAGTGCGTTGAACTGCAACAACAGACCACTGGCCCGCGCCTCGCGAACCAGCATCGGCGAAATCTTCAGCCAGACGGCAGGCCCCGTTGGCGGCACCTGCAACACAGCGGCATGGCCTTCGCTGACCACGTAACGGTTACCGGCGCCGTCGCAGGTGATGCCCTCGAAGTCCAGATCGCCGCCACGCACGAACGCAGCCCCCCAGACACGAGACTTCAGCCCCCAGGGCAAGCCGCTGTCAGGCACCGGTGGTACATCAATGTGCACCGCTTCGGCCTGCCAGGTAGATTCGCTGGTATCCAGGCGATAGATCTGATCATCGTCGCGGTCGGAAACCGCCCACAGCTCATTGCCGCACTGCGCCAGCCCGGACAGGTTGCCGCCGCGCATGCCGTCCACGACATGCCCGGACAACAGGCGCAACTGTGGCGCCGGCCCGGCGGATACCGTGATCGACGTCAGCAGCAACCCACAGCCCAGGGCAAAGCCCAGACGCATCAGCCCAGAACCTCGGCCAGGTTGCCCTTGGACTCCAGCCAGGTCTTGCGGTCGCCGGCGCGCTTCTTCGCCAGCAGCATGTCCATCATTTCCGAGGTAGCCTCGAAATCCTCAAGGGTCAGCTGCACCAGGCGCCGGGTGTTCGGATCCATGGTGGTCTCACGCAGCTGCGGCGGGTTCATTTCGCCCAGACCCTTGAATCGTGTGACTTGCGGCTTGCCGCGCTTCTTCTCGGCCACCAGGCGATCAAGAATGCCATCACGTTCGGCTTCATCCAGGGCGTAGTAGATTTCCTTGCCCAGGTCGATGCGGTACAGCGGCGGCATGGCCACGTAAACGTGACCGGCATCCACCAACGGGCGGAAATGCTGGACGAACAAGGCACACAGCAAGGTCGCGATGTGCAGACCATCGGAGTCGGCGTCGGCGAGGATGCAGATCTTGCCGTAGCGCAACTGGCTCATGTCGGCCGCACCCGGATCGACACCGATCGCCACCGCGATGTTGTGCACTTCCTGGCTGGCCAGCACTTCACTGCCGTCGACTTCCCAGGTATTGAGGATCTTGCCGCGCAACGGCAGGATCGCCTGGAACTCTTTGTCCCGCGCCTGCTTGGCCGAGCCGCCGGCGGAATCACCTTCCACCAGGAACAGCTCGGAACGCATCGGGTCCTGCCCGGCACAGTCGGCCAGTTTGCCCGGCAGCGCCGGGCCCTGGGTAATGCGTTTACGCTCGACCTTCTTGCTCGCCTTGAGGCGACGGCCGGCGTTGTTGATCGCCAGCTCCGCCAGCAGCATGCCGGTTTCCGGGTTGGCGTTGAGCCACAGGCTGAACGCATCCTTGACCACACCGGAGACAAACGCCGCCGCTTCACGGGACGACAGGCGCTCCTTGGTCTGGCCGGAGAATTGCGGTTCCTGCATCTTCATCGACAAAACGAAGGCAATGCGCTCCCAGACGTCCTCCGGGGCCAGCTTCACGCCGCGCGGCAACAGGCTGCGGAATTCGCAGAATTCGCGCATGGCGTCGAGCAAGCCCTGACGCAAACCGTTGACGTGAGTACCGCCCTGGGCCGTAGGGATCAGGTTGACGTAGCTTTCCTGGACCGCGTCGCCACCTTCCGGCAGCCACAGCAGCGCCCAATCCACCGCTTCCTTGTTACCGGCCAGGCTGCCGCAGAACGGCTCGTCCGGCAGGCGCTCGAATTCGCTGACCGCATCCACCAGATAGGAACGCAGGCCGTCTTCGTAATGCCACTCGACTTTCTCGCCGGTAGCCTTGTCTTCAAAGCTGACCAGCAGCCCCGGGCACAACACGGCCTTGGCCTTGAGCACGTGCTTGAGGCGGCTGATGGAGAATTTAGGGGAGTCGAAGTATTTCGGATCCGGCGCGAAGAACACGCTGGTACCGGTGTTGCGTTTGCCGACAGTGCCGACGATTTCCAGCTCGGTGGCCTTGTAGCCATCCTTGAAGGTCATCTGGTATTCGTTGCCGTCACGCTTGACCCGCACCCGCACTTCGGTGGACAAGGCGTTGACCACGGAAATGCCCACCCCGTGCAAACCGCCGGAGAACTGGTAGTTCTTGTTGGAAAACTTGCCACCAGCATGAAGCTTGGTAAGGATCAACTCGACGCCCGACACACCTTCCTCGGGGTGAATGTCCACCGGCATGCCACGGCCGTCATCGCTGACTTCCAGGGAATGGTCGGCATGCAGGATCACCTGCACCGAACTGGCATGCCCGGCCAGGGCTTCGTCGACACTGTTGTCGATGACTTCCTGGGCAAGGTGGTTCGGCCGACTGGTGTCGGTGTACATGCCGGGGCGTTTGCGCACCGGGTCGAGGCCCGAGAGGACTTCGATGGCGTCTGCGTTATAAGAGCTAGCGCTGGGAGTGGCCATGGGGTCTCGTCGTCAGTGTTGCGTGAAAAAAGAAATCCATGAAAACAGGCATCGCATCAAAGCGATGTGAAATCAATTGCCTGATACAAATCGGCGCCAATGCCGGCAAAACTCAGCATGGCCGGCAGGCGCGCGGCAAAACCCTGGAAACCGTGGTCACCGCCGGCCTGGATGCGCAAGGCGCATGCCCGGTAATACTGCTGGGCGAGGCGATAGTCCAGCGTTTCGTCAGCTGTCTGCAACCATACCTGATAACGCTGCGGATCCTGGGGCGCCGGCACTTCCAGCCCGGCCAGGGCCGTCACGTGGTCGTGGGTCAACTCCCAGGTCTCTTCGGTATACAGGTTTTTCTGCGTCCCGAGATGGCCGTCGAACATCCGGTGCGGGCTGACGGCAGGGTTGATCAACAGGGCCTTCAATCCAAGGCGCTCGGCCAGGTGAGTGGCATAGTAGCCGCCGAGCGAGCTGCCGACCAGCAGTGGCCGCCCCAGCTCGGCAATCGCCTGCTCCAGTTGCGCGATTGCCTGGCGCGGGTGATGGTGCAACGCCGGAACGCGCAAGTGTTCGCTCAGGCCCAGACGCTCCATCACGTCAATCAACTGGCAAGCCTTCTTCGACAACGGCGAGCTGTTGAAGCCGTGGATATAAAGGATCGAACCGGACATTTGAGCTCCCTGTGCGTCGGCTAAAGAGGCGGAGTTTACTGTAGGAGCGAGCTTGCTCGCGATGGTCGTCAACGATAACGGTACAAACCTGGCGCCCCGCGGCGCTCTCAGGTTAATCGCGAGCAAGCTCGCTCCTACAGACGGGTGCTTCAGTAACCGTTGGAACCGTAATCCACAGTGAAATCAAACCCGGTAACCCGCTCCACCCCGGTTTCCAGCCGCCCGTCGGGCAGCAGTCGCAACCAGCGATACCCCGGCGCTTGCTCGCCGACCTTGAAGTCCTCGCTGCCCGGCTCGAACTGGATGCAGGTCGAGGGCGAGGCGATCAGACGCACGTCGTTACGCAACTGGTCGATTTCCTGATGCACATGCCCCCACAACACGGCCCGCACCTGTGGAAAGCGGTCCAGCACGGAGAACAGCGCCTCGGGATTGCGCAAGCCGATCGGTTCCATCCAGGCGCAACCAATGGACACCGGGTGATGGTGGAAGCACACCAGATGATGACGATCCGGCGCTTCGCTCAGCGAGCGGGCGAGCAACTGCAACTGTTCGTCCTGCAAATAACCTGGCACCGAGCCGGGCACCGCCGAATCGAGCAACGTGACCCGCCAGTTGCCGATATCCACCACCGGTTCGAGCAGAGCACTCTGCACCGCCGCCTCGGCCATGATCTGCGGCTCATCGTGATTGCCGGGAATCCAGCGCGCCGGCGCATCGAGCTGGCGCGTCAGGTCACGAAACTGCCGGTAGGACTCCAGCGTCCCGTCCTGGGACAGATCACCCGTGGCCAGGATCAAGTCAATCCGCGGCTGTTGCGCGCGCACCAGTTCGATGACCTTTTGCAGGCTGTCGCGGGTGTTCATGCCCAGCAACGTGCCGTCCGCTTCGGCAAACAGATGGCTGTCGGAGAGTTGCACCAGCAACGCCGGATCGGCGGTGGTCAATGTGGATACGCTCGGCAAGGCGTTCTCCCAGGGCGTGATCACGGGGATGGGTAAGTGCCGCAATTATGCTGGGGGATGACCGAAAGGGGAAACTGTTGAACCTGACGCAGTTCACAACTGCGTTGCTCGCTCAACGGACAACTTCGTACTCATGCCCCAGCGCCAGGCAATGGCTCAGCCATTCGCCCAGAAACATGTTCAGTTGGGCCTTTTCGTCCGGCTGGTGCATCGAGGCGTTCGGGTAAGGGTAGATACCGCGAAAGCGTCGCGCATGTTCGGCGCTGACCACTTCAGCCATGCGCGCGTCGTGATAGACCTGTACTTCCAGTTGCGGTACCGGCAGCCACGGCAGGCTGTGTTCCTGACGCACTTGCAGGGTCGTGGTGTAAGGACAGGTCAACAACACTTCCAGCGCCAGCACACCCAGCATCTGGTCGCCATGGGTCACGGCGATGCGCCGCGCGGCAGGCTCGCTGCGCATGTCCGGCAGCAGTCGCATCAGGCGCGCGTAGTTCGCCTCGCAGGACGCTTGCAGCCCCACCAAGTCCACCCGATAGCGATCGCGCAGCTTGTTTACGACCATAACCCCCTCACTTCAACGCGGTTCAAAGCCAGCCATTGCAAGGCAATGATGCTCGCCGCGTTGGCAATACGCCCGTCGCGCACGGCTTGCAGGGCATCATCGAAAGCCCAGACCGTAACGCGGATGTCTTCTGCCTCTTCTTGCAGCCCATGCAGGCCGCCCACCCCGGTAGTGTCACAGCGCCCCAGGTACAAATGCACGAATTCGTTGCTGCCGCCCGGCGATGGAAAGTATTTGAGCATCGGCCAGAGTGCCCCGATCACAAGCCCAGCTTCCTCCTGCGCTTCGCGGTGAGCAACTTCTTCCGGTATTTCATCCTTGTCGATCAGACCAGCGACCAGTTCGATCAGCCACGGATTGTCGGTCTTGCCCATGGCACCAACGCGAAACTGCTCGATCAGCACCACTTCATCGCGCTGCGGGTCGTAAGGCAGCATGCATACCGCGTCATGGCGAACGAACACTTCACGATTGATTTCGCGGCTCATGCCCCCAGCGAACAATTCGTGGCGCAAGTGCACGCGTTCGAGTTTGTAGAAGCCCTCGTAGCACTTTTCGCGCCGCACGATATCAACGGCGGTCGGAATGGCGTTGGCAAAATCCGTCATGACAATCCTCTTTTACTGCAAATCCTGTTCGAGGCTGCTTTTTCCTGGGCCTCGACTTCGCGCCATCCTAACGCGCCCGTGACGTTTGATGCAGCCCCTTTCCCGTCAGCGGGATGGACGGTGAGAGCGAAACCCACTCTAATTAGCTTAGTGGCGAACTGATTGCTTTGTTGAGAGTCGAAGCCGGTATCTTTTTGCCTTCCCCTGTTTCAGAAAGGACGCACATGTCGCTTTTCAAAATTGCCTCCGTGGCCGCTATCGCCCTGACCCTGGGCGCTTGCGCGAGTCTGTTCCAGCCCAACTACCGCACGCCCCTGGAAACCACCCGCGACGCCTCCGAGCAGCTCAAGCCCGGTTGCAGCAGCCCGGATTGCCCACTGGTCAATATCGACACCCTACACTTCCCGGCCGAGCCTGCACTGGATGGCATCATCGAAAAACGCCTGCTGCAGATGACCCGCACCTCGCCCGACGCGCCAGTCGCCCCGACCCTGGCAGCCTATCGCGAAGAGTTTTTGCGCACCGCCGGCCCGCGCAACAGCAGCTATCTGCAAGCGAAGGTACGCGAGCAGCATGACGGCTTGGTGATCGTCGAGTTGTCCAGCTACCTGGACACTGGCGGTGCCCATGGCACGCCAGGCCGGGGTTTTATCAACTATTCGCGCCAGCAGCATAAAGTGCTGACGCTGTCGGACATGCTGGTGCCGGGGCAGGAAGATGCGTTCTGGAAAGCGGCACAGGTAGCGCACAACAGCTGGTTGATCAGCACCAAGCTCGATCAGGAACCGGAGTTCGTGAAGAACTGGCCGTTCCAGAAAACCCAGAACGTGGCGCTGACCTACGGCGGGGTGATCCTCAAGTACGAAACCAGCAGCATTGCGCCTTACGCGCTGGGCCACGTCGAACTGAAGATCCCCTACCCTCGCCTGAACGGCATCATCAAGCCCGAGCTGTTTCCCGGCCGTAGCTGAAGGCCCGACCCAGTACCAGTTGCAGCAACCCTGCCAGGATCAGCGCCGGCAGGGTGGCGCCGACATCCGGGTACAGGTTGGCCAGCAAATGATAGGTGCTGATCCCGCCCAGCCAGGCGAGCAGCGCCGGCCAGCGCAGTGCAGTCGAGGCGACCTGGCCACTGCGCTTGCGCAGGATGAAGTGGTCCACCAGCACCACGCCGAACAATGGCGCAAACACCGAACCGATCAGCAGCAGGAAGTTCTGGTACTGGGCCAATGGCGCCAGCAGGGCAATCAACGTGCAGATTACGCCGATAGCCAGGGCCAGATGCTCGACTTTGGCGCGCAACAGAATCCCGCTGGACACCGCCGCCGAGTGAATATCGGCAAAGGCGTTTTCCGATTCGTCCAAAAGAATCAGCAGCAGCGGAATCCCCAGGCCGGCACCGGCCAGCGCCAGCAGCAAGGCATTGACTTCACCGCTCGGCGCGAACGCCAGAGTGTAGGCCACGCCCAGGCCCATCAGCCAGAAATTGCCAATGAAGAAACCAATGGCGGTGCCACCGAAGACGTTTTTCGCCCGCTTGCCGAAGCGTGAATAGTCGGCAATCAGCGGCAACCACGACAGCGGCATGGCAATGGCGATGTCGAAACCCACGGCAAACGGCATCGAACCGTCACCGGCCTGGGCCCACAACGCAGCCAGGTCGGCCTTGGCGAACAGGTTCCAGGTCAGCCAGGTGCACGCGGCCAGCAGCAGCCAGATGCCCCACTTGCGCAGGATCTGCCGGACGAAAGTCAGCGGACCGCTGACCGCCAGCAAGGTCGCCAGTGCGCCGAAGAACAGTGTCCACAAAAGCGGATTGGACAGCAGGCTGCCTTCGCTGAACGCTTTGGCGCCCAACAGGCTGGCGGCATCGCGCATGACGATGATTTCGAACGAACCCCAGCCGATCAGTTGCAGCAGGTTCAGCACCGCCGGCAGGCTCGCGCCCTTGGTACCAAGGCTGAGCTTGAGCGCGGCCATCGACGACAGGCCGGTGTCGCTGCCGATCACCCCGACTGCCGCCAGCAGCAGAACGCCGACCAGGGTGCCGAGAAAAATCGCCAGCAACGAGCCGGACAGGCCCAGACCTGGCGCGAGCAAGGCACCGGTCTGCAGGACCATCAGGCCAATGCCGAGGGAGAACCATAGGGAAAACAGATCGCGACCGCCGAACACACGCTTGTCGGTCGGCACCGCGATGTCAGGTGAATAAGTACTCGGTTGAATGCTCAAGGTGTTATCTCAGAGGAATATGTTTTGTCATTGAGAGTTTCGCTGTCTGATCTGGCGCTTTCGCGAGCAAGCCCGCTCCCACATTTGGCCTCTGTCATACACAAAATCTGTGTTCACAGGAGATCAAATGTGGGAGCGGGCTCGCTCGCGAAGGCGGCGCCACAGGCACCGCCAATCCCGGATCAGATCAAACTTTCTGATACAGCTGACTGCCTTCCTGCTTGAAGCGCTCGGCCTGTTCGGCCATGCCCTGGGCGACGTCCACGTCGACCGCTTCGATCCGTTGGTTGGCCGCATATTCGCGGACTTCCTGGGTGATTTTCATCGAGCAGAACTTCGGTCCGCACATCGAGCAGAAGTGCGCGACCTTGGCCGAATCCTTCGGCAGGGTTTCATCGTGATACGAACGGGCGGTGTCCGGATCGAGACCCAGGTTGAACTGGTCTTCCCAACGGAACTCGAAGCGCGCCTTGCTCAAGGCATTGTCGCGGATCTGTGCACCCGGATGCCCCTTCGCCAGATCGGCGGCATGTGCTGCGATCTTGTAGGTGATGATCCCGGTCTTCACGTCATCCTTGTTCGGCAGGCCCAAGTGTTCCTTCGGCGTCACGTAGCAGAGCATGGCGCAGCCGAACCAGCCGATCATCGCCGCACCGATGCCGGAGGTGATGTGGTCGTAGCCCGGCGCAATGTCGGTGGTCAGCGGGCCGAGGGTGTAGAACGGCGCCTCGTCGCAGCACTCGAGCTGCTTGTCCATGTTCTCTTTGATCAACTGCATCGGCACGTGGCCAGGGCCTTCGATCATGCACTGCACGTCATGCTTCCAGGCAATCTTGGTCAGCTCGCCGAGGGTCTCCAGTTCGCCGAACTGCGCCTCGTCGTTGGCGTCGGCAATCGAGCCCGGACGCAGGCCATCGCCCAGCGAGAAGCTGACGTCGTAGGCCTTCATGATTTCGCAGATGTCTTCGAAATGGGTGTAGAGGAAGTTCTCCTTGTGGTGTGCCAGGCACCACTTGGCCATGATCGAGCCACCACGGGAGACGATGCCGGTGACGCGCTTGGCGGTCATCGGTACGTAGCGCAACAGCACGCCGGCGTGGATGGTGAAGTAGTCGACGCCCTGCTCGGCCTGTTCGATCAGCGTGTCGCGGAACAGCTCCCAGGTCAGGTCTTCGGCCACGCCGCCGACTTTTTCCAGGGCCTGGTAGATCGGCACGGTACCGATCGGCACCGGCGAGTTGCGGATGATCCACTCGCGGGTTTCGTGGATGTGCTTGCCGGTGGACAGGTCCATGACCGTGTCCGAACCCCAGCGAATGCCCCAGGTCAGTTTCGCCACTTCTTCTTCGATGGACGAACCCAGGGCGCTGTTGCCGATGTTGCCGTTGATCTTCACCAGGAAGTTACGGCCGATGATCATCGGTTCCAGTTCGGTGTGGTTGATGTTGGCCGGAATGATCGCGCGGCCGCGGGCGATTTCGTCACGGACAAATTCAGGGGTGATGATTTTCGGCACGCTGGCGCCGAAGCTGTGGCCGGCGTGCTGCTGGTCCAGCAGGCCGGCGGCGCGGGCCACTTCCAGCTTCATGTTTTCGCGGATGGCGACGTATTCCATCTCGGTGGTGATGATGCCTTTGCGCGCGTAGTGCATCTGGCTGACGTTGGCACCCGGCTTGGCGCGGCGCGGGTTGTTGACGTGAGCGAAGCGCAGCTTGGTCAGCTCCGGATCGGCAAGGCGCTCCTGGCCGAAATTCGAGCTCAGGCCACTCAGGCGCTCGGTATCGCCACGGGATTCGATCCACGGCGAACGCACGTCGGCCAGGCCTTTGCGCACATCGATGATGACATTGGGGTCGGTGTACGGGCCCGAGGTGTCGTACACCACCACCGGCGCGTTGACCTCGCCACCGAAGTCGGTCGGCGTCACGTCCAGGCTGATTTCGCGCATCGGCACGAGGATGTCGGGGCGCGTGCCCTGAACATAGATTTTTTGCGAGCGGGTAAACGGCTGAACCGATTGCTGATCGACCTTGGCCGAGTCACTCAGGTTGGTGGCGATTTTTGCTTTTGTAGTCATCACGGGCTCTCCAGACAGCATCCAGGCAGTGGATTTTTGTCGGAGCGAACCTGTAAACGAATGGACGCACGGCGCTGGGAAAACCAGCTGTGCTGTGCTCAGTGCTCGAGGGGTGTTCGATTGTCGAACAACATCCCGGACGAAGCACAAGAGGACTCGCCGGGTGACGAGAAATCTTGTTCCCTACGCAGGCGCTAACCTGATCAGGTTCAACGGGATCCGAAATTATTCGATCTCAGCCTCATAGCAAGGCACCCCGACAAGAACCCGGCCAGTCTAGACACAACTGGCGAAGAACGCCAACCCCACTGCAAACACCATGATGAATGGCGTAATTGCACGCAGTATCAGGATTGTTGCCGCCCGAATGCACAACTACACTCGCTACGCTGAGTCGCGCATTGACGCTGCCAAGGCAGCGCCTTAGCCTTGGCGCTCAAATTACCTGTGTAATATCAAATCTAGGGAACGTCTATGCTGCGCAAACTCTCACTGGCCCTTGCCGTGTCTTGTGCGTCCAATGGAATGGCCTGGGCAGCAGATGCGCCCTTATCGAACAAGACGGACCTCGTCAGCGTTTATCAGGAAGCCGTCAACAACAACGCCGACCTGGCAGCTGCGATCGCCCAATACGGCGCGCAGAAGGAAGTCGTACCCCAGGCCCGCGCCGGGTTGCTGCCGAACCTCTCGGGCGGGGCGAATATTTCCGAGGTGCGTACGTCGCTCGATCAGCCGTCCGCCACCACCAACCGCGATGCGCATTCGTACCAGGCCACTCTGGCGCAACCCTTGTTCCGCGCCGATCGCTGGTTCCAGTTCCAGGCCGCCAAGGAAGTCAACGAACAGGCCGCCCTGCAACTCTCGGCGACCGAGCAGAACCTGATCCTGCAAACCGCTCAAAGCTATTTCAACGTGCTGCGCAGCCAGGACAACCTGGCCTCGACCAAGGCCGAAGAAGCGGCGTTCAAACGCCAGCTCGACCAGTCCAACGAACGTTTCGATGTCGGGCTCTCGGACAAGACCGACGTATTGAACTCGCAAGCCAGCTACGACACCGCACGCGCCAACCGCATCGTTGCCCAGCGCCAGGTGGACGACGCCTTTGAAGCCTTGATCACCCTGACCAACCGCCAGTACAACTCGATCTGGGGCATCAGCCATAACTTGCCGATCCTGCCGCCAGTACCGAACGACGCCAAGGCCTGGGTCGAAACGGCAGGCAGGCAGAACCTCAATCTGTTGGCCAGCAACTATGCCGTCAGCGCCGCCGAGCAAACCCTCAAGCAGCGCAAGTCCGGGCACTTGCCAACGGTTGACGCGATAGCCAAGTACGAGAAAGGCGACAACGACGCACTGGGCTTCAGCAACCCGAACAACCAGCCAATACCCTACGGTGGCGACGTCTCGCAAACGACCGTTGGCCTGCAACTGAACATCCCGATCTACAGCGGTGGCTTGATCAACTCCCAGGTGCGTCAATCGTATGCGCAACTGGACCAGACCGAGCAGCAGCGCGAGTCCCTGCGCCGGCAGGTCGTGGAAAATACCCGCGACCTGCACCGCGCGGTGAACACCGATGTCGAGCAGGTACAGGCGCGCAAGCAATCGATCATCTCCAACCAGAGCGCGGTGGAAGCAACCGAAGTCGGCTATCAGGTGGGTACGCGAAACATCGTCGACGTGCTGGATGCGCAGCGTCAGCTGTACACCTCGGTACGCGACTACAACAACACCCGCTACGACTACATCCTCGACAACCTGCGCCTGAAGCAACAGGCCGGCACGTTGAATCCGGGGGATCTGCAAACCCTGGCACGCTGGCTCAACCCCAACTACAACCCGGACAAGGACTTCCTGCCACCGGATCTGGCCAAGGCTGCGGAGGAGCAGTTGAAAGCGAGACCTTGACCATCAGATTTCAAGACAGCACAAACCTTGTGGGAGCGAGCTTGCTCGCCCCCACAGGATCAGCGGCGAACTGAAGACCTGTCGATCAACCGCCCCAACCCGTCCAGCAACCGCTGCAGCGCCCCCTGATTGGTGCGCATCACCTTCAACCCGGCCTCTGCCATGCGCTGCGCATCGCGCGGCAGTTCAAACAGCCGCTGCACCGCCACCGCCAGCCCTTCGGCATCCTCCACTTCCTGCAACGCCCCGGCACTGCGCAACTGCGTGGCGATTTCGAGGAAATTGAAAAGATGCGGCCCGCTCAGCACCGGCTTGGCGAGTGCCGCCGGCTCCAGCAGGTTATGCCCGCCATTCGGAACCAGGCTGCCGCCGACGAAAGCACTGTCAGCCAGGGCGTAGAGAAACAGCAACTCGCCCATGGTGTCGCCAAGCAACACTGAAGTATTTGCACTGACCGCATCGCCGCTGGAACGCCGAACCGTGGCAAAGCCTTGTTGCTGGCACAACCCGTACACCGAATTGAAGCGCTCCGGATGACGCGGCACCAGAATCAGCAAGGCATCGGGGTGACTGGCCAACAACTGACGATGGGCCGCCAGCACGACCTCGTCTTCGCCGTCATGGGTACTGGCCGCAATCCACACCGGTCGCTCCAGCGCCTGCCATTGCCCGCGCAATTGGCTGGCGCGCTCAAGCAGTTGCGGGTCGATGGTCAGGTCGAACTTGATCGAACCGGTCACTTCGACGGTTTCCGCCCGCGCGCCCAGGTCGCGAAAGCGTTGGGCTTCGGCTTCGGTCTGCACCGCGAACAGGCTCATCTCGGCCAGCATTGGCTGGGTCAGCTTGCGGAACCGGCCGTAGCCCCTGGCCGAACGTTCGGACAGCCGCGCATTGGCCAACGCCACGGGAATCCCGCGCTTGGCACATTGATGGATATGGTTGGGCCACAGTTCGGTTTCCATGATCACCGCCAGTTTCGGCTGCACCCGATCGAGCAAGCGTCGGGCGGCGCAAGGCAGGTCGTAAGGCAGATAGCAGTGCTGGATGCGCGGCTCATTGGCGAACAGCGCCAAGATCCGTTCCGAACCGGTCGGCGTCATGCAGGTCACGGTAATCGGCAGATCCGGATAACGCGCCAGCAAGGCGCGGATCATCGGTGCGGCAGCAATGCTTTCGCCCACCGACACGGCGTGCACCCAGATGCCGCCCGGTTTCATCGCCGGCATCCCATAGGAGAAACGCTCGCCGATGCGCCTGGCATACGCCGGCGCCTTGCGCGCGCGCAGCCAAAGCCGAATCGCTACCAATGGCAGCCCCAGATAAAACAGCGCGGTGTAGAGAGTTCTATTCATGGCGGCGGAGTTTATCGGCTTTTTTCGCCAATCGTCTGCAAGTGCACGGCAAAACGTTCGGCGAGCCAGCGCGCGGCCGGACCGAGCGGTTCATCCCGGCGCCATACCAGCTCCACCACCAGGGCCGGCGGGGTCCATTCGCTGGCCAGTTCGACCATCTGATTCTGATAAGTCGGGTACTGCACCACGTGGCGTGGCAACCAGGCCCAGCCGAGGCCGCGCACCAGCCATTCCGCCATCACATAGAAACTGTCCGCGCGCCAGACTTGCGGGCTGGCGGGATCACTGCCGGGATAAATGCTCGACTCCGTGGACATCAGCAACTGCCGATGCTGCGCCAGTTGCTGGCCGTCCACTGAGCCTTTGCGCGCCAACGGATGATCCTTGCCGCACACCGTGACCATTTCCACGCTGCCCAGTACCCGCCGCTCAAGCGCCTCGGGAATCTGATCGTGAAAGAACAGCAGCCCCAGATCGGCGCGCCGCTCCACCAGCTTACGCGCGACATCGCCCTGGGCGGCGCTGGTCAGTTGCACCTCAAGGCTGGGGAATTTTTCCGCCAGGGCCTCGAAGCTTTCGATGATCGGCTGATACGGCATCGCTTCATCCTGCGCCACCCGCAGTCGTGCCTCTTGCCCGCGCATCATTGCCAATGCCCGACCATTGAGTCGTTCGCACTGGCGCAATACTTCCCGCGCTTCATCCAGCAACGCCGTGCCGGCTTCGGTGAGTTTCGGCTGACGGCCGCTGCTGCGGTCGAACAGGCTGACGCCCAGGTCTTCTTCCAGCATCGCAATCGAGCTGCTGACTGCCGACTGCGCCTTGCGCTGGTCCCGCGCCACGGCCGAAAACGAACGCTGCTCCGCTACGCTGACAAACAACCGCAGCTGCTCCAGATTCCATTGCATGCTCATGGCTCAACCCATCTTCTATTCAGATAGGTAATGACTTTACCGCATCTGGAAACTCACTAGAATGCCGACCTCAGAGAGCAACACTTCACACGAGGATTGACCCATGACCGCTTACTACTACCTGGCCATAGCCATCTGCGCCGAAGTGATTGCCACTGTTTCGATGAAAGCCGTCAAAGGCCTCAGCACCCCGCTGCCCTTGGTGCTGGTCATCCTCGGCTACGGGATTGCCTTCTGGATGCTGACCCTGGTGGTGCGCAGCGTTCCGGTGGGCGTGGCGTATGCCGTATGGGCCGGCATGGGGATCGTGATGGTCAGCGTCGCGGCACTGTTTATCTATGGGCAGAAGCTGGACGTGCCGGCGATGCTGGGGATGGCGTTGATCGTGCTGGGCGTCGTGGTCATCCAGCTCTTCTCCAAAACTGCGGGGCATTAAGTCCGAAGCACCATTCATTGTGGGAGCGAACCTGCTCGCTCCCACAGGTTTTGTACTCCAGTAAATCCCCTCCACTTCGAGTCTGTATACTGCGCCCTCGTCTTGAACACAGAGGTCGCTGCATGCCATCCGTTATTTCCACCGACGTTCTGATTGTCGGCGCTGGTGTCGCCGGCCTCTGGCTGAATGCGCGCCTGCGCCGCCAGGGTTTTTCGACCGTGCTGGTGGAAAGCGCCAGCCTCGGCGGCGGGCAGAGTGTGAAGTCCCAGGGCATCATCCACGGCGGTGCCAAATACGCGCTGCACGGCGCCCTGACCGGGGCCTCGGAAGCCATCGCCGACATGCCGCGCCGTTGGCGCGAAGCCCTGGCGGGCAATGGTGAGCTGGATCTGTCCGGCGTGCGTTTGTTGTCCGAAGCCCATTACCTCTGGTCCCCCGGCACCCTCGCCGGCAACCTCACCAGTTTCTTTGCCAGCAAAGCGGTGCGCGGTCGCGTCGATCAGGTCAAGGGCGAGCAATTGCCGCCAGCCCTGCAAGACAAGCGCTTCAAGGGCAAGGTCTATCGCCTGGCGGAATTGGTGATCGATGTGCCGAGCCTGATCCAGCGCCTGGCCGATCTGGCGGGAGATGGCTTGCTCGCCGGGCAGAACATCGAGCCATTGCTGGAAAACGGTGAGCTGGTCGGCTTGAAAGTCGACGAGCGCCAGATCCGCGCCCAGCGCATCGTGCTCAGCGCCGGCGCCGGCACCGCCGACCTGCTCACCGCGCTCGGCCTGAGCCAGCCGGCCATGCAGCGCCGACCACTGCACATGATCATCGCCAAAGGCCCGGGCCTCAAGCCACTGTACGCCCACTGCCTGGGCGGCGGCACCAAACCGCGCCTGACCGTGACCACCCACCCGGCCGCCGATGGTCAATGGGTCTGGTACCTGGGCGGCGACATCGCGGAAGCCGAAGGCGTGGCCCGCGAGCCCGCCGAGCAAATCGCTACCGCCCGCAAAGAGCTTGGCCAGTTGCTGCCGTGGATCGATCTGAGTAGCGCGCAATGGGCGACCCTGCGGGTCGATCGCGCCGAACCGCTGCAATCGGGGTTGACCCGCCCGGATAACGCCTTCCTCGCCGAACAGGATCGCCTGCTGGTGGGCTGGCCAACCAAACTCGCCCTGGCGCCGGACTTCGCCGACCGGGTCATTGCCAGCCTGACCCGCGACGGTATCCAGCCAAGCCACCCGGCAGCGCTGCCTGAACTGCCGAAGCCGCCAATGGGCGTACCTGCCTGGGAGCAACTGCTGCCATGAGCCAACCGACCCTGCACGACTTGCATCGCCCGTTGGGCAGCACCGGCCTGCTGGTTTCACCCCTGGGCCTGGGCACGGTGAAACTGGGCCGCGACCAGGGAGTGAAGTACCCCAACGGCTTCCAGATCCCCGATGACGATGAAGCACGCATGCTGCTCAAGCTCGCCCGCGACCTGGGCATCAACCTGATCGACACCGCCCCGGCCTATGGTCGCAGCGAAGAACGCCTCGGCCCGTTGCTGCGCGGCCAGCGTCAGGATTGGGTGATTGTCAGCAAGGTGGGCGAAGAGTTCGCCGACGGCCAGTCCCGTCACGATTTCAGCGCTGCGCACACGCGAATGTCGGTGGAGCGCAGCCTGCAACGCCTGGAAACGGACTTCATCGATCTGGTGCTGGTGCACTCCGATGGTAACGACCTGGCGATCCTCAATGACAGCGAAGTCTACGAAACCCTCGCCGAGCTCAAGGCCGAAGGCAAGATTCGCGGTTTCGGTTTTTCCGGCAAAACCGTCGACGGCGGCCTGAAGGCGCTGGAGCAAGGCGATTGCGCGATGGTCACCTACAATCTGAACGAGCAGAACGAGAAGGCCGTCATTGACTATGCTGCTGCACACGGCAAAGCCATTCTGGTCAAAAAAGCCCTCGCCAGTGGTCATGTATGCCTGAGTCCGGGCGTGGATCCGGTGCGCGCCAGTTTCGAGCTGTTGTTTGAACATCCGGGTGTTGCCAGCGCTATTGTCGGAACCATCAATCCGCTGCACCTCGCCCACAATGTCGCGACCGTTGCCCAGGTCCTACGTAGCCACTGATGCCGCCCACGCGGCCTTAAGCAGGAGCCGACATGCCGCGCACGCTCATAAGAAAGAACCCGAGCAACTTCAAGACCCTGCCGTTATTCGTCGAAGCGACTCCCGAAGGCCTGGCTTATCAGAGCGTCGGCAGGCCGCTGAATTTCTCCCAGACCCTGCAACGTCGTCGGCCGGTAACGGTCGGCGACAGCGAACGGTTTGCCCTGGAGCTGGCCAATCTCGGGGTTTCGGTGCGCCTGACCCTGCATTGGCAGAATCGTGACTATTGGGTGCTGGTGCGCCAGCGTCGGCAGGACCGCGGCGATGTGGTGCTCAAGCTGATCTCCGGATACGTGCCGGCCCATGAACTGAACCTGCCCTTGCACACAGCGATCCAGGAGATTGCCGAAGAATGCCTGCTGGAAACCCCCGAAGGCTGGCTCGGCGGGCGGTTCAATGACACCTGGCTGCCGACACCCTACTCGGCCGCCCTGCATTACCGTGAAGCCCTGCCATTTCGCTTGTCGCCACTGTCCGGCTCGGCGCGGCCGGTACGTTGCGCCAATCTGATGCTGATGGAGCGTCCGCGGGCTTATGTGCATTTGCCAACGGCGTCACTGCAACTGATTTACGACTTGCGCCTGGACGTTCCCAAGGAAGCCAAATCCCTGAGCCTGTTCCATGTCGATGAAAGACTGGAAGGCGATCAACTCGTCGCCCGTCTCGACCGCAAACGACCCGATCTGTACTTGATGCCCTTGCAGGACGGCCACCCGATGGCTGAGCTCTACACCTTGAAAAAGGATCAGCTGTACCCGGCCAGCACGCGCGGCCTGTACCTGGCCGAGAGTTTTGCCCGACAGGAAGGCTGGCTGGTGCGCGATGAACGAATTCGCTGGAAGGACTGGGTGAGGCAGCAAGGCTTGACCCCGCCGGGGAAGGATTCGGGGCTGGCGCGGTTGCGCGGGAGGGCAAAACTGCTTCTGAAGAAGATCGTGCCGCGTAAAAAGGTCAGCTCCTGAAGGTGCCCACATAACCCTGTAGGAGCTGGCTTGCCAGCGATGGACTCAAGGACGCCGCATCTGTTCAATGGATTAGCGTCATCGTTAACGACCATCGCTGGCAAGCCAGCTCCTACAAAAGCTGCGTTATTCAGACTTGCGGATCTTCTCGACAATCGCGGTGGTCGAGCTGTTTTCCACCAGCCCCAGCACTTTCACGGTACCGCCGTAGGCTTTCACGATGTCCGCGCCAACCACCTGGTCGATCCCGTAGTCCCCGCCCTTGACCAGCACGTCCGGCTTGACCGCGCTCAACAGGTTTTCCGGTGTGCCCTCCGGGAAGCTGATAACCCAGTCCACCGCGCCCAGACCGGCCAGCACCGCCATGCGCCGGTCGACGCTGTTGATCGGACGGCCCGGCCCTTTCAGTCGGCTGACCGATGCATCGTCGTTGATCGCGACGATCAGGCGATCGCCCTGGGCCCGCGCCTGTTCCAGATAGGTCACGTGGCCGGCATGCAGGATATCGAAGCAACCGTTGGTGAACACGATCCGTTCGTTGTGCGCACGGGCATCATCGACCGCCAGCAACAGTTGCTCAAGACCCAGCACACCGCGCTCGGAACCCTCCTCGCGCTGAATCGCACGACGCAGTTCCGGCGCACTGATGGCCGCCGTACCGAGTTTGCCGACCACGATACCGGCCGCCAGGTTGGCCAGGGCCACCGCGTGGGGCAGTTCTTCACCCGCGGCAATCGCAGCCGCCAGGGTGGAAATCACCGTATCGCCAGCACCGGTCACGTCGAACACTTCGCGGGCACGGGCCGGCAAGTGCAGCGCAGGATGATCCGGACGCAGCAGGGTCATACCGTGCTCGCCACGGGTCACCAGCAAGGCGCCGAGGTCCAGGTCGTGCATCAGCTGCGCGCCCTTGCTCACCAACTCGTGCTCATCGGCGCAACCACCGACGATGGTTTCGAATTCGTTGAGGTTTGGCGTGATCAGGCTCGCGCCACGGTAGATCGAGAAATCCTTGCCCTTGGGATCGGCCAGCACCGGAATGCCGCGGGCACGGGCGGCCTGGATCAGCGCCTGATGGTTTTTCAGCGCGCCTTTGCCGTAGTCGGACAACACCAGCACCTTGATGCCTTCGAGCAACTCATCGACCTGCGCGGCCAGCGCCAGCGCGTCAGTGGCGAAGGGCTCTTCGAAGTCGATACGCAGCAATTGCTGGTGACGACTCATGACCCGCAGCTTGACGATGGTCGGCTGGTGCGCAATACGCTGGAAGATGGCCCGCACGCCAGCGCCCTTGAGGCTGTTGACCAGGCTGTTGGCGGCTTCATCGTCACCCGTGACACCGACCAGCGAGGCCGGAGCCCCCAGGGCGGCAATGTTCAAGGCAACGTTGGCAGCGCCGCCCGGACGGTCCTCGATGTGATCGACCTTGACCACCGGCACCGGCGCCTCAGGAGAAATCCGTGAGGTACCACCATGCCAGTAACGGTCGAGCATGACATCGCCGACCACCAAGACAGGGGCTTGATCGAATCGCGGCATGGACAACTTCATGGTGCAACCCACATACAGAATGAACAGGGGCGCGATATTAACACAGGGTTGGTGTCGGCTTGTGCGGAGGCTGCAACGGGATGATTCGCCGGCTTTTATTGCTCATTTTTTGAGCAGAAAATCCGCCAGATGACGGCACGCTTCGCCCATTTCCAGCGCTTGCGTATCGATTTCGCACTCCGCATGCAGCGGCACCTCGTACGGACTGTCGATGCCTGTGAAATCCTTGATCCGGCCTTCCCGGGCAGCCCGATACAACCCCTTGGGATCACGTTGCGCGCAAACCGCAAGCGGCGTGCTCACAAACACCTCGATGAAGTCTCCGTCTGCAAACAATCGACGCGCCGCCTCACGTTCGGCCCGGAACGGCGAAATCGCCGCGACGATCACAATCAAACCCGCGTCGACCATCAGGCGCGCCACCTCGGCGGTGCGCCGGATATTTTCCCGCCGACATTCAGCCCCCATCCCCAGATCACGGCAAAGACCGGCGCGCAGGTTGTCGCCATCGAGCAAAAAGGTGTGCAACCCCTGTTGATTGAGTTGCAGCTCCAGGGCATTGGCCAGGGTCGACTTGCCGGCCCCTGACAACCCCGTCAGCCAGAGACAGCGCGGTGTCTGCGACTTGAGGGCCGCACGGTCTTCGCTCGACAGCAATAACGGGTAGGGCCTGATCGAGTGGCGAGACAACGGCGCGGCTTCATTCATATCCAAGCATCTCGTAATCACGCTGATAGACCCGCCGCACCAACCTGCGGGTGCGCACCGTGCAAAACTCGCGCGCAGGCATCGGGCGCCGCTGCTGCGACCTGTTCACGTGGGGCAGATCCGCCGGATAGTCCAACTGCTCGCAAATCAACCTGAAATCCCGCTCCAGGTGCTCCTGGTAGCCGACGAAATCCAGCGCCAGATGGCCCATGGAATCCGTCAGGAAATCCGTTTGCGCGGCGAAGTGCAGCTGTCGCTGGATCGTCTCCGGGTGCAGCCAGCGGCCGACGAAGTCATCAAAGTCGCGGTAATGGCTGACCAGTTTCTGTGCCGCGTGATCCCGTTTCCCCAAAGCGTTGCCCCGAAGGAATGCGTAAGCCGAGTAGGCCCTTTCCAGGGGATCGCGAACGAACGCGAACTTGAAACTGGCGGCAAACTGCTCGGGAAATTGCTGCTCGTACCAGTACAACGGCAAGTGGCCCGGGCTCCAGTCGTCGAACATGGCCGCACAGACACTACTACCGGCACATTTAGGGACGTGGATGAACAGGCAGGAACGCTGCTCGAAGGGTTTGGGGAAACTGACATTGGCCGACATCGACTTGTTCACCGCTTGACGGTCCACGACCGACAGGCGCCCCAGCAGAAAAGCCCGTTGCGGCTTGGGCAACAGCTTCCAGAGATAACGTTGCAACATCCAGACACCCGCGGGAAAGGGATGGCCCTCTCGATTCAAGTCAAAGTTCGTTCAGGAACCTTAACAAGCACGTTGCCGAGATTTATTCCGGTTTGGTCAAGAAGCGTAAAGGTCTGGATACAAATCACCGGACGCGTTGCACGTCGGGTGTGCGAAGGGGCGAGCCAGGCTCGCCCTTTCGGGGTCAGGCGATGTCTTCGGCCGGGGCGTCGAGGCCCATCGCATTGAGGCGCGAGTAGTAGCCGTTTTGCGCCAGCAGTTGCTCATGGGTACCGCGCTCGACGATTTTCCCCTGATCCATGACCAGGATCAGGTCGGCCTTCTCGATGGTCGACAAGCGGTGAGCGATCACCAGCGTGGTGCGACCTTTCATGACCTGATCCAGGGCTGCCTGGATATGCCGCTCGGACTCGGTATCGAGTGCCGAAGTCGCCTCGTCGAGAATCAGCAGCGGAGCATTTTTCAACAGCGCCCGGGCAATCGCCAGGCGCTGGCGCTGACCACCGGACAGCAGCACGCCGTTCTCCCCGACCTGGGTGTCCAGACCTTCGGGCAATTGGGCAATGAAGTCCATCGCGTAGGCATCCCGGGCCGCCTTTTCAATGTCTTCACGGGGTGCGCCGGCCAGGTCGCCATAGGCGATGTTGTTGGCCACGGTGTCGCTGAACAGGGTCACGTGCTGGGTCACCTGGGCGATATGCTGACGCAGGTTCAACAGCTTGTACTGTTCCACTTCGACGCCATCGATGAGGATTTCGCCCTTGTCGTGGTGATAGAAACGCGGAATCAGGTTGGCCAGGGTCGACTTGCCGCTGCCAGAACGTCCCACCAGCGCCACCATTTGCCCGGGCTCGACCGAGAAACTGATGTCATTGAGTACCTGACGCTCGGTTTCAGGGTAGGTAAAGCTGAGGTTGCGCACTTCCAGGCGGCCACTGACGGCATCACGCTCGACGGTGCCTGTATCGACTTCAGGCTCGACATCCAGTTGCTCGAAGATACTTTCAGCACCGGCCACACCCTTCTGGATGGTCGAGCTGACTTCGGACAGCTGGCGAATCGGCTTGGGCAGCAGGCCGGCCAGGGTGATGTAGGCCACCATATCGCCGGCGGAGGCATCGCCCCGCAGGAACAGCACCAGGAACATCAGCACGGCCATGGCGGTGTAGATCACCAATTGCAGCAGCGGCGTGTAGATGGCACCGGTGCGGGTCATGCGCAATTGTTTCTCGGTATTGCCCTGGCTGGCGTCGAAGAAGCGTTTCTCTTCGTACTTTTCACCGCCGAAGCTGCGCACCACGCGATAGCCCTGGATCGTTTCGGACGCCACATGCGTCACGTCCCCCATGGCCAGCTGGATTTTCTTGCTCTGCTTGCGGAATTTCTTGCTGGCCGTGCGCACCATGATGGCGATCAGCGGCAGGATGGCGACCATGACCAGGGTCAGGCGCCAGTTCATGAACAACAGCGAGGCAAACAGGAAAATCACCGTCATGCCTTCACGAATTACGACCTTGATCGCATCTGTTGCCGCCCCCGTGACCATGGTCACGTTGAAGGTGATACGTGAAATCAGGTGCCCCGAGTTATGCTTGTCGAAATACCGGTTTGGCAACACCAGCAGGTTGTTGAACAACTGGACCCGCAAGTCATGGACCAGGCCCAGGGAAACCTTGGCCAGGAAGTAGTTGCCCAGGTACGACCCCAATCCCTGCCACGCGGCGATCAGGATGATCAACAACGGCACCGCCTGCAGCAGTTGCAGGTCCCTGAGGTAGGGCACGGTTGGAAACAGCGCCGCTTCAGGGTTGGATAGACCGTCGACGAAGTACTTGAGAATGTAGCCCAGCATTGGCTGCGTCGAAGCGAAAATCAGAAAACCGACGATGCTGATCAGGAACAGGCTGATGTACGGCCGGACATAGCCGAGCAGACGGAAGTAGATTTTCAAGCTCGATGGGCTTGCGGAGAGACTGGAGTCGGTCATATCACGCGAATGTCGATGAAAAGGACGCTGACTTTAGCACAGCTTCCCCAGGGTTCTGGCAATCGCATACAGTCTGTGTATTGTGGCACGTCAAATAGCCACCAGATGTCTTTGCCTTGGTACGGTCGCTCAATTCAGGAATAAGTTACTCAGCATGCAATTAAACGCTTTGAACAGCACGTCCAACAGAATCTTCGATTTCATTTGTTTGTGGATCCTTCCGCTCGGTTATTTATTGCTGCTTTGTGCATTGTTTTTCCTGCCGGGGCGCAGTGTGCATCACAAGCTTTATTATGGCCTGTTCAGCATTCCGGCACTGATTGCCCTGTGCCTGCGTCCGCGGCTAAGCAAAGAACTGCTGCACGAACCGATCGTCATTGCAGCCCTGTTGTTTGTGGCGTGGGCACTGCTCAGCCTGTGGTGGGGGCCGGACGACGGCATTGACTTTGGTCAGTTCAAACCGCCATTGCATACCCTGTTCCTGTTCGTCGGCTGCTACATGCTGGTGCGCTATCGCAGCGAAATCATCCAGCCCCTGCTGTTCTGCGCCGCGACGGTGGCGCTGATCGTCTCTGCCTACAACCTGTACAGGTTCGGCCAGATCTACCAACCGGAAATGCGCCTGATCGGTGTAGGCGCGTTCGACAATCCACTGCTCAGCTCCCACGTTTTCGGCTTTTTCTGTACCTACTGGCTGAGCCTGAGCATGACCTGCAAGCGGCGCCAGGTACTTTGGCTGAGCATACCGGCGATGGCGATCATGTTCGCCGCAGTGCTGGCCACCGGTTCCAGGACTCCACTGGTTGCGCTGACGCTCGCTGCGCTGTGGTTGTGTTTCATCTGCTGGAATCGACGCTCGGTCCTCATGCTTGGCTCCATGTTCATCGCCGGAGCCGCGACTTTCGCGCTGTTAGCGGACAAGATCATCGAAAGAGGCAGTTCCTTCCGTATCGAGCTCTGGCAATTGACCCTGGACAGGATTGCTGAACATCCATGGATCGGCCACGGCTACAACGCCGAACTGATCCTGGACCCAGGCGTCGGCTATCCCCTCCAGGAGCCCCATAGCTTTGCCCTGGGCGTGCTCTACTACGTCGGCATTATTGGTCTGCTGCCATGGCTGTTCTTCCTCGCGTGGGGCTTCATCAGCAGCTGGCGCCATCGCGTGCAACCGCTGTTTATCATGGCCTCGGCCTGGCTGGCATTCGGTATCGGTGCGGGCCTGACCGAAGGTGGCGGGATTATCTCTCGTCCCAAGGAGCACTGGTTCCTGCTGTGGATCCCCTTGGCACTGATTGCCGCACTGAGCATGAATCAACGGGCCAGGCGCCTGCTGGACAGGCCGATCAGGACTGCAACGCCAAGCGCCCTGCAACAGTTGATTGCCGATGCCCGGGTCATCGAAGAAGATGGTTTGGGCCCCAAGGTCCTGCGCCTGACCGATGGCAGCTTTCTCAAGCTGTTCCGCCGCCGCCGCTGGTACACCTCGGGCAGTTTCACACCCTATTCCGATCGGTTTGCCATCAACGCAGTGCAACTGCGCGGCATGGGCATCCCGACACCACACATTCTCGACCTTTACCGGTTCGAAGACGGCAGCACCGCTGTGCACTACTCGCCCTTGCCAGGCAACACCCTGCGCCAGATCCTGCAAGGCATCACGGCCCCGGCAGTGCGCCAGGCACTGGTGGAGCGTTTCGGCAAATTCATGGCTCAATTGCATCAGCAAGGGGTCTACTTCCGCTCCCTGCATCTGGGCAATGTGCTGGTACTGGAGGACGGCGAGTTCGGCCTGATCGACCTGGCCGACCTGCGAATCTACCCTTCATCATTGAGCCCTTCCCTGCGCCGGCGTAATCTGCGCCACATGCAGCGCTACGCAGAAGATCGGCACTGGCTGTTCGAGGACCACTTCGAAGCGCTACTGCAGGGATACGCCGCAGCGGCTTCGAAAGCCGACGTGGATAATTTGCACAGGCAAGTGCTGGCCGGAAGTCCTCCGGCCCAGGCTCACCGATGACCGAAACCAACCCGCTTATCGCGATGACGGCCTACCTGCTCGCCATCGCGACCGCTGCGCTACTGCTGCGCACCGTGCCGAGATTCGCCCGACAGCTGGAGCATAGCGGTGAAAGCCGCTTTGCCGGCATCGACGGCTTACGCGGCTATCTGGCTTTCGGCGTGTTCGTGCACCACTCGATAATCACCTGGATCTTTCTGCAAACCGGCGTGATCGATTTTCCGCCGAGCAACTTCTACTCGCAGCTCGGCCAGGGCAGCGTCGCCCTCTTTTTCATGATTACCGGTTTTCTGTTCTGGGACCGTTTGCTCACCCACGGACGGCAACACGACTGGCTGGCGTTTGCAGTATCGCGGCTGTTTCGCCTCTACCCGCTCTACCTGCCGCTGATGTTGACTGTGTTTGTCAGCGTGTTCCATTTGCAGGGCTGGGAGCTCAAGGACTCGGTTATCCAGCTCATTGGCCAGACCCTGGCCTGGCTGACCTTCGACCGGCCAGACGTCAACCAGTACCACCAGACCGGCATGCTGATCTCCAATGTCACCTGGACGCTGGGCTACGAAGTGTTTTTCTACATGGCCCTGCCACTGGCCGCCATGCTGTTCATTTATCGTGGCGGCTGGGTGCAGACGGTGTTGTGCCTGATCGGCATCTACGCCCTGTACCAGGTGGTCGGCTGGGAACACTCGCTGAAGAAACATTTCCTGGCCAGCTTCCTCGGCGGCATCGCTGCGGCGTACTGGATTCGTCGCCCACAATGGGTCGCCTGGAGCTTGTCTCCGCTGGCGGGCATCATCGCTCTGCTCGCATTGGCGATCGCCTTTACCGTGTTCAACCGTGCATTCAACCTGGGAGCGTTGCTGCTGCTTTCACTGTTTTTTGTGATTGTGGCGTCAGGCAATACCTTGTTCGGCGCCCTGAGGCCACGCAGCATTCGCTGGCTCGGGGAAATCAGCTACAGCACGTATTTGCTGCACGGGTTCGTGCTCTGGATTCTGCTGCAGAGACTGCCGCCGGTATTGCATCTTGACGCCCGACAAGCCTGGGTCTTCCTGCCGCTGCTAGCCGTGTGCAGTTGCCTGCTGATCATCATCAGCAGTCTGACTTACCAGTACATCGAAAAACCAGGTATCAATGCCGGCAAGAAAACCCTGTACTGGTTACGCCAGAACAGGAAGCTCAGGAACGAGCCGGAGAAGACGGCTCAATAACGTTGAGCAATCGCCAGGGACATGTCATTGCGGACAATGCCATGTTTCCCCCCTTTGAATCCGGCCCCTGGCTCAGTCTTTCTCCAGCCGTGAGAAATACATCCGGCCCAGCCCACGCCAGGTTTTCCTGTTCCAGGCCTTGAACGGAATCTGCGCCAGCAACTCACGCGCCAACTTGCGATCGCGGTTGGCGGTCTTGAGGAACATGGAATTGAGAAACTTGTAACGCACCTCGTCATACAGCGGGTGATCGCTGAAGAGCGCATAGGTACGCAGGATGCTGTCGATCATGAAGCGGTGGTTCTTGTAGGAGTTGGTGGCGTGCTTGCGATAGCGCGCCATCAACACATTCAGGCCATCGATGAAATAACCGGCATGGGTCACCTTCAACTCGATCAGCAAGTCTTCCAGGCGAATGGTCGGGTCGAAACCGCCCACCTTCTCCAGCGCTTCGCGACGGATCATCAGGGTCGGTGCCGGTGGATAGGGCTTGCGCTCCAGGAACATGTCATCGAAGTCCAGGCGACGGAACGGCACATCCCGGCGCTGGCGTTTCTCCGGGTAAAGGTTACCGTCGGCATCGAT
This sequence comes from Pseudomonas sp. WT-JTC, assembly GCF_056711565.1. Classification (NCBI taxonomy): domain Bacteria; kingdom Pseudomonadati; phylum Pseudomonadota; class Gammaproteobacteria; order Pseudomonadales; family Pseudomonadaceae; genus Pseudomonas; species Pseudomonas sp. WT-JTC. The sequence continues at coordinate 503,959 of NZ_CM160042.1, read as the reverse complement.
CAGCTCGATGTTGCCGGCGCAAATGCCGACCTCGGGCTTGCCGTCCATATGAGCGACCTGTGTGGCGATACGCTCCGGCAACATGATGTCATCCGAACCGAACGGCACGATCAGGCTGCCCTTTGCCCGGGCAATCGCACCATTGAGGGTGTTGGTCAGCCCCTGGTTTTCCTGAACCCGGAAGTCGAAACCATGGATGGCCTGTAACGCCTTGATCCGCTCGACGCTGTCATCCTTCGAGCCATCATCGACCACCAGCAACTCAATGTTCCGATAGGTCTGGTTGAGGACGCTGAGAATGCTTTCCTCGATGTAAGGGGCGTGGTTGTACGACGCGATAATGACCGTGACGATGGGTTGCGCGTCGTTCATGGCTGTTCCTTGCGGGCCTGTTCCAGGCCGGAGTCGATCAGATTGAGGTATTCGCGACGGAATTCCTCGATGTCATGGTGTTGTTGCAGATAACGGAAGGCCTGCTCGCCCTTGGCCTTGAGCTCGTCATCCGACAGCCCGAGGTAAGTGTCCAGCGCAGCCTGCAGCGTCGGCACATCCTTCGGCATAATCGCCAGGCCACCGGCCCCCTCGATGAGCGGCAACATGGCCGGCACGTTCGAGGCAATCACCGGCAAATGCCCGCTCATGCCTTCAAGCAGCGCCAGCCCGAGGCCTTCGGCCAGGGAAGGCATGGTCCAGATGTCGAAAGCGCGAATGTACTGCAGGGCAATTTCCTTGAACCCCAGCAAATGGGCACGACCGCCGAGGCCGAGGCGGTCGATTTCCGCGGCCAGGCGTGACTCTTCGCGACCGGCACCAATGATCGCCAGCTGGGTATTCGGGTATTTGTCCTTGAGCGCGGCAAAGGCCTGCAGCAAATAGATATGGCCCTTGACCGGCACCAGTCGCCCCAACGCACCGATCAGCCGCACCGACGGATCGATGCCCAGCATTTCGCGGGCCTTTTCACGACTGTGTTGCAGACCTTCGGCTTGCTCGATGTCGATGGCATTGGTGATGGCGTAGGTATTCTGGTCGGTGAAGCCACAGTCACAGTCCAGCAGATACTGTTTCACCGCTGGCGACACGCCAACGAAGCGCCAGTGACGATCGATCAGGCGCTGGGTCTGGCGGCGCCGGTAAAAACGGTCGTACTCGCCAAAACCGTGGGAAATGCCGATGCACAACGGCACTTTCAACCAGCGGTTGAGCGCCAGCATCATGTTCACCGGCTTGAAGCGGTTGCAGATCACCACATCGAATTTTTCCCGACGGCAGAACTTGTACAGCTGCCACATCGCCCGCAGGCGCATGCCCTTGAGGGACTTGTCGGAAAACTCGAAGTACACCGAACGGTCGGCGCGGCTCACCGCTTCGCCCGGCCCGGGTTTGCCACGCAGAAACGCGGCGGTCACTTCATAGCGATCACCGGGCAGGGCCTTGACGATCTGCTCCGCGAGGTCGGCGAAATCATGGGCTTTGACGTTGTAGTCAGGCTGCAGTTGCAGGACCTTTGACCGCTGACTCATAACTCTCCCCGCTGAGAAACATTGCCTGGTGTGTGCTTGATGGACCACAAAAGTTCGTGGCGCCGGACTGCCTTGCGAAAGAATTCGTTCTCGCCATAGGTTGGCGGCAACCGGCCGGCCAACAACCGTTGTATCAACCGACGCAAGCGACGCTTGAATGGCATCGCCGGTTGCAGGTCGTGCATCATGCCTAACGCCATGGCTTTGTCCCGCTGTTGCTCAAGCGGCATCGACAGGCAATAAGGCTGCATCGGTTGGGTCGAATCGAAGGCCGGCGGCAAGGCGATGCCATCACCGCTGTCGCCCATCGGCCAGCGGTCGTTGTCGTGCAGGTGATTGGCGTAGCCCAATAGCGTGGTCGGCTGCCAGTCCAGGCCCTGCAAGGCTTCAAGGACTGCCGCCTGGGCACAGATATGATCGGGATGCGGATCCAGGGTCGGATGCGGCAGGACGATCACCTCGGGCCGGGCGCGCAGCAGCAACTCGCGCAGATCCGCCAGCAGATTGTTCCAGGTCGGCGCACCATCGGCATCGCCGGGCAGCGCGAAAGGATTCAACTGACGGAACAGCCGGGTATCGCTCAGGTCCGCTTCCCGCGATCCCGCCGCCACGGCAGGCGCGGACTGCATGCTTGCCAACTGCAGGCAGAAGTAACCCAGTTGTACGCAGTGAGCCTCGGGTACACCGGCCCAACGTGGCACGGCAATGCTGTCCCAGGTGCGCAGACGGCCTTTCAAGCGAGCCGCATCGACCTTGTTCAGGCCCATCTGCTGATAGTGTTCGGCTTCGATTTCACCCGCTGTCAGTGTGACGATCCAGGTTTCGTCGGCCTGACTGTACAAACCGTAGGCCGCCAGCTCGGCGTCATCAGCATGAGGCGCGATGACCATCACCCGCTGACGCCGGTAATCCGGATGCTCGAACGCCCACAGCACAGGCTCGCCAAACACGCGACAGAAATGCCCGCGCAAGCGCAGGTCACCACGCGACAGCGCCTGAGCCTGGCCACTGAGATTGAGGTAACGCAGGCCGTTTACACCGCGCTCGAAGGTTTGTCGGTCTGGGCTTTCACCCCCGATCAACTCGACCACCGGATCGATAAAACGTCCCAGCCAGGTGCTTTTTACCCGCAGGGCCAGCACCAGTGTCGCGTCGTCGACCAGCATCACGCCCTCGTCCAGCCGCAAATGTTCACCACTCAGGTGCACCTTGGGCTGTGGCGTGTACGGGGGAAAGCTGTACTGGTAATCGTCTTTCGGGGAGTAGAACAGATGATCGGCAAACCAGGCTTCGTGGGCAATCCAGCCCAGAACCGCCAGCACCAGCGGCAACCACCAGGCCACCAGCACCCCGATGACGATCAACAGCACCAGCGCTATCAACAGGCCGATACGTTTATTGCGCCGATGACGCTTGAGCAGTTGCTGTTTGCGGCTCATGGCTTGGCTCATACGGTGAAGACCGGCACAGAGTTGCACCAGCGATCCTTGTACTCACGGTCGGCACGACCGAAGGAAAAGCGCAATGGTTTGTCCTGCGCCCGGGCATGCTCCCAGGCGCTTTGCGTATTGAGAAAACTCAGCACGCTGCCGGGGCTGAACTCACGGGTTTGCGGATCGACCCCACCGTTGATGTACTCGACGCTGATCCATTGCGGGGTTTCGACGCGGTACACCAATTGAATCGCAATCGGCGCATCGTTGAGGAAAATCACCGAACCGATCAGCAACTCGCGCAGCAACTCGATGACGTCGGCCATGCGTTCGGCCCCCGTCGCCGGGAAGCCCCAGCGGCGCTGGAACAGGTCGCAATAAATAGCCGCCAGCTCCGCGCTGGAAAATTCGGACACCGGTCGCACCACGCCACCGGCCTCCTCCAGCAAGCGCAATTCGCGGCGCTGGTTATAGCGAAACTTTTTCGACAGTTCTTCGGGGGTGCGGGCCATGGCCAATTGTTCGGCTTGCAACCTGATGCCAGTGAAACGGCCTTCGTTCAGCGCCGACAGATACCGCGCGCGATGGCGCAAAGGCGCCGTGGCATCGGCAGCGGCCGGCAGGATGATTTCGGCGTTGCCCAGGTCGAACAGACCTTTTTTGCCGCGACGCTTGAGCACGTCCTTGGACAAGGCCAGGTCGCGCCCCCAGGTCGGGATCGCCGCCTTGATCTCACCACCCTGCAACCAGGCCAGGTAGCGCACCGGAATGTCGGCCAGTGTCGCCAGCCGCTCGACCACCATGGGATGAGTCGCGACGCTGCCGCCATATCGTTGCCAGGTTTCGGCGTAAGTCGAGGCGTCGACTACCGCCCAGCCACGCTCGCGCCAGCCTTGAAATCGGTTGAGCATCAGCCCCTCTGTGCCAGTTCGGTAACGTGTGGCAAATGCCAGAAAGCATCGCGCACCGCTCGGTCGGAAAAGCGCTCGCGCAAGCGTTCGAGCATCAACTCGGCACACTGTCGGCGTTGCTGATCATCCATGCCGGCCAGATGTTGCAGCCCCTGGGCCAGATGTCCGGCATCGCCCAACGGGAACAGGATGCCCACGCCTTCGACCACTTCCTTCGCTCCGCCGCAGGCCGTGGCCAGCAAGGGTACGCCGGCGGCCATGGCCTCCAGCAGCACCATGCCGAACGGTTCGTGATCGGAACTCAGGGCAAACACATCGAAGGCCCGGAAATAGTTGCGCGCATCCGGCACCTGACCAAGGAACAACACTCGGTCACCAATGCCAAGCTGACGGGCCTGAGCCTTGAGCTTTTCCTCCAGGCGCCCCTTACCGAGAATGACCAGCTGGCTGTTGCCCGGCAACCTCGGCAATGCCTCGGCGAAACCCTGCAGCAGCGTGGCCTGGTCCTTGTCCGGATGCAGCCGTCCGACGTTGCCGACGATCCAGGCATCCGCCGCCAGACCGAGGGTTTCCCGGGCCTCGCGAGCCGACACTTGCGTGGCTTGCAAGGCATCCACGTCGATACGGTTGTACAACGTCTGAATTCGCGAAGCCGGCCACTTCGGCAGGCAATTACGCATGTCGTCGCGCACCGCGTCGGACACGCCGAGCAGACTCAAACGCTTGCGAAAAATATGCGCAAACAGCTTGCGGCTGCCGCGTTTGTAGTCGTCAAACCCGTGGTGCACGCCAATGACCGGCAACGACGTACCGAGCAAGGCGATATAGATGGGTTTGAAGCGGTGAGCGATGCAGAAACTGAAGTTGCGCGACGCGGCGATCTTGCGCAGATCGCCGATGGCTCCCAGCTTCAGGCCGCGAATGGCCTTGGAGCTGTACTCCATGAACAGCACTTCATCGGAAGCGCAGCCCGCGGCGACTTCGGCATCGGCGGCCCCGGTGAGAAACACCGTGGTCACACGATAACCGTTCCCCGCGAACAGACTGGCGTACTGCCGTGCGCAGTCCAGGAACGGCCCGTCATAGCCGTGGCAGAACTGCAGCACATGGCGTTCAGCCGAACGTGTCATAGGCGTTCGCGCCCTCTTTGACCACCAGGATGTCTTCCATGATCAGATACTGTAGATCCGAACCGAAGAACATATTCAGCGCATCGGTCGGCGAGCAGATCATCGGTTCGCCGCGACGGTTGAGCGAAGTGTTGAGCGACACGCCGTTGCCGGTGAGCACTTCCAGCGCTTTCATCATGTCGTAGTAGCGCGGGTTGTATTCGCGCTTGAGCACCTGGGCGCGGGAGGTACCGTCTTCGTGGACGACTTCCGGCACGCGGGTTTTCCACTCTTCAGCCACTTCGAAGGTGAAGGTCATGAACGGAGCCGGGTGATCGATCTTGATCATCTGCGGCGCCACGGTGTCGAGCATCGACGGGCAGAAAGGCCTCCAGCGCTCGCGGAACTTGATCTGGTGGTTGATGCGGTCGGCCACGCCGGCCACGCTCGGGCAACCGATGATCGAGCGACCACCCAGTGCACGCGGACCGAACTCCATGCGGCCCTGGAACCACGCCACCGGGTTGCCATCGACCATGATCCTGGCGATCTGCTCCGGCATGTTGTCGAGCTTGCGCCAGGCTGGCTTATTCTCGTGACGGGCACACGCAGCGATAACATCTTCGTTGCTGTACGACGGGCCGAGGTAGACGTGTTCCATCTTCTCGACCGGTACGCCACGGGCGTGAGACACGTAGGCCGCTGCACCCACCGCGGTACCGGCATCGCCGGACGCCGGCTGTACGAACAGCTCCTTGACGTCGTCGCGGGCAATGATTTTCTGGTTGAGCTTGACGTTCAATGCACAGCCACCGGCGTAGGCCAGCTTGCCGGTTTCCTTGAGCACGTCGCCCAGGTAGTAATCGATCATCTGCAGCGCAATTTTTTCGAACAACGCTTGAATGCTGGCGGCGTAGTGGATGTAAGGCTCGTCGGCGATGTCGCCTTCGCGCTTGGGACCCAGCCACTCGATCAGCTTCGGCGAGAAGTAGTAACCCTTGCCCTTCTCTTTGTAGCGACGCAAGCCGATGACGTTGGCGTAGTCGGTGTTGATCACCAGCTCGCCGTTTTCGAACGAAGCCAGGCGCGAGAAATCGTATTTGCTGGCGTCGCCGTACGGCGCCATGCCCATGACCTTGAACTCGCCATCGAGCATATCGAAACCGAGGAACTCGGTGATCGCGCCGTACAGGCCGCCGAGGGAGTCCGGATCGAAGAATTCCTTGATCTTGTGGATCTTGCCGTTTACGCCATAACCGAAGAAGGTCGTGGCGTACTCACCCTTGCCGTCGATCCCGAGGATCGCGGTTTTCTCTTTGAAACCGGAGCAGTGATAAGCGCTGGAGGCGTGGGCCAGGTGGTGTTCGACCGGCTCGATCTTGATCTTCTTCGGATCAAAACCCAGTTGCTCCAGGCACCAGACGATCTTGTTGCGATAGCGCTTGTAGCGACGGTTGCCCATCAGGATCGCGTCGAGTGCACGGTCCGGGGCGTACCAGTAACGCTTGGCGTACTGCCAGCGGGCCTTGCCGAACAGGCTGATCGGGGCAAACGGAATCGCGACCACGTCAACGTCGGACGGCTTGATACCGGCCTGTTCCAGGCAGAACTTCGCCGATTCGTAGGGCATGCGGTTCTTTGCATGTTTATCGCGTACGAAGCGTTCCTCTTCAGCCGCCGCGACCAGCTTGCCGTCGATATACAGGGCTGCGGAAGGATCATGGCTAAGGGCGCCGGACAGGCCAAGAATCGTCAATGCCACAGGGGTCTAGCCTCTTTAGTCTGCATGCAGGCGCAAGCGCCTCAAAAATTAATGTGCCCTCGCAATGGGCGAGAGACAGCTAAAGGGCGGGATTATAGCGTAAAAGCAGCGGCAAGCCTCTAGCCGCAAGTGGCAAGCCACTACGGCGCGGACCTCGCGGCATTTTCATCCGCGCGCAGGTCGCCAATAGACAAGGATATTGCCGTCCACGCTTTGCCGGTAAATCGTGTATGGCAGGACAACGGTGTCCAGCGCGCCAGACACGGCCAGGTCCACCAAAACGAACGGCACAAGAATACCCGTAGGGTCTGGCGGTGCATTCAAAACACAGAAGTCGTAAGCCAAGCCGCTATAGACCCGGGGAATGGACTGGCAATAGGTCTTTTGCCTGCGCAACCCCTGCGCTGCTTCGGCTTCATCCTGCAGGACGGTGGCGGCGGTCCCGCAGCCCATTAGCGACACGGTTAAGACACCTGATGCAACTGCCATTTTGATCGTCACAGCCTGCCCTCCGGGAACGTCAGGCAAACTAGCATCGGGGAGATTGTGGCCACAGTTCATGGCTTCCCAAGATCGCGTAGGACGGTTCACAGGAACTTGTGTGCTTTCTCGGCTGACAGTTCCGGCCTCTTCGCGAGCAAGCCCGCTCCCACATTTAAACTGAGGTGCTCACAGGTTTTGTGTTCACCAACAATCCTTGTGGGAGCGGCGGTGCGGCGATCCGACTTGCTCGCGAAAGGGCCGCAGGCCCGATTCAGTCAGCGCTGGAGATGTCTTTGGGTAGCCGCTGATCAATCACCTGATACAGCGCGCTGCTTTCAGGCCAATTGCGCATGAACCGCGCACGGTCCCTTGCATATGCCGGGGCGAAACTGCCAAGGGAGGCGTGCTGGCACATCGAATCGAGGTCGATCAACGCCCAGCGGTCTCGCTGCCAGAACAGGTTATGGCCCTTGAAGTCGCCATGGCTGATGCGCTCACGAATCAACTCGGCGAACAGATGATCCAGCGCCGCCAGCTCGGCTTCCGGTGCATCGCCCTGCTCCACATACGGCGCAAAACGTTCGATGATGTCCGGCCCCGACAGATACTCGGTGATCAGGTAAGCCCGGCTGCGCAGCCACAGAAAACGCTTTTCCAGCAACGCCAGCGGCTTGGGTGTGGCAATCCCGAGGAACGCCAGGCGGTTGCCTTCGCGCCATGAATGCCAGGCCCGGCTCGGGCGCCAGAAGCGCTTGAGCCAGTGGGCGAAACCCTTGATGTTGTAGCGTTTGATCACCAGCGTGCGGCCATCCACCTCGACCTTGCCGACGCTCGCCGCACCGCCGGTCTTGTACAGATGTCCCTGGTCGAGCAAGGCATCGGCCTGCTCCAGCACCGCCAACATCGACGACTCTTCCTCGCGGCGAATCGCCCGCAATCCGAAGGCCCCGCGCTGGACGCTGAACAGAGTGCACTCACGGCCGACCTTGATCAGGAAGTCCTTGAGGCGCCAGCTGCGGACCTTGTCGATCTGCTTCTGCAACGCTTCCATGGGCAAGGCGTGCTCGCCGTTGCTGAGCAGGTAATACACCAGCAACTCTTCAATGAAAGGCTCGATCGACTTCGGTAGCTGGGCGAAGAACACCCCGAGGTTTTCCAGGACCTTCTGCCGTGACAGCGGCTGGCCGGGCGTCTCGCAACAGATACCCGCGCCATCGATCAGGTACAGGCGACCGCCCTGACGCAGCAAGTTGTCCAGGTGCAGGTCTTCCTGCCACAGGCCCTTGCGATGCATCTGGCCGATCGCCCCCAACGCCTCGGCCAACACCGCCCCTTGCCCATCGGACAGTACGGGCTGCTGCTCAACCTGCTTCCAGGTGTCGCCCAGGCTTTCGGCCTGCTCAAGGAAATCAAACAGCAGCCAGCCACCCTCGCCGTCCTTCAGGCCATCGGCCAACAGCTGCGGCGTGGTCAGCCCCTGGGCGGAGAGCAGGCGCACGCCATCCAGTTCACGCTGAAAATGCCGTGCAGCCTTGCCGCCGACCAGCAATTTGGCCAACACCGGCCGGCCACGCCAGACGCCGGCACCGACATAACGCTGCCCCGGCAAGACCCGCAACAGGCTCAGCAGTTGCAGCTCGGCGGGGCCGGCGGCATCGGCCAGCGATACGCTCAGCGGCAATACGGGATTGCGGCCAGCAGCCTTCAGTTCTGACAAACGCATCAGCGTGGCCTCTTTTGACTGCGCCGCACGGTCAAACGCTTCAGCCAGCTGTCGACCAGCGAGCTGTCCTGCGGTTGATCCAGATAGGCTGCCAGTAATTGCCGCAGTTGCGACTCGCCCCACTCGGGCGCGCGACGCGCCAGGGGTTCCAGGTCCTTGATCCGGTCACGCTGCCCATACAGCAGAGGTCGGGTCTTTTCCAGATCGATCAATTGAGCCTGATAGCCGTTGCCGGTGGCGCGCATGAAAATATGCTTGGGATAAAAGCACCCATGCACCTGACGTGCAGCGTGCAGCTGCCTGGCCAGTTCGCCACTGGCCTTGAGGATTTCCGAGTGCTGCTCAGGGCTCAATTCATCCCAGCGCTGCAGCAGCGACTCGAGGTCGTCCCAACCGTCCAGGGCGCGGGTCAGCAGAATCGAGCGCACTTCGCCATTAACCTTGCGCTCCCCGTAGAACACCGCTTCCAGCGCCGGAACCCCCAACTTCCGGTAACGGGAGATGTTGCGAAACTCGCGAGCGAAACTCGGCTCGCCGAAGGGGGCGCGTAACGTACGGGTCAGATAGTTGCTTTGACGCTTGAGGTAGAAACCATGACCTTCCAGATCCAGCCGAAACACACTGCTCCAGCCCCCGCGACCGGTGTTGGGTTCGTCCACCGCATCGAGTTGCCTGGTCCAGAGCGCATCGAACGTGCCGAGGCCATGGCGCTCAAGCAGCGCACGGTCTTCAGCGGCCAGAAAATCAGTCATTCGCGCCCCTCGAAAAATCTCAACACATGCCGGATGCGTTTTTTGTCCGCCGCGTTGAGCCGGGTCCGGTTGCGGTATTGCAGGTAAAAGCGCAGCCGCTGGGTCGCCGACAGTTGATACTTGGCAACCTTGTCCAGGCACGCCAGATCCTTGGTGATGCGGTACTTGAGCCAGAAACCGCGCCAGAAATCGCCGTTGGGGCAATCGATCAAAAACAGTCGGGCCTCATCGTCGATCAGCAAGTTGCGCCACTTCAAGTCGTTATGGGTGAAACGGTGGTCGTGCATGGTCCGGGTGTGCTGGGCCAACTGACGACTGACAGTATCGACCCACGCGCGATCCGATAGTTTCGGATCGCGTCGCTCGGCCAGTGCCGACAAGTCTTCGGTACGCGGCAGTTCCCGGGTAATCATCGCGCCGCGAACGTAGGCCACACCCCGCCGCTCCAGCCCCCAGGCCACCACGTCGGCAGTGGGGATACCCCACTTGGCGAAGCGCTTGAGGTTCTGCCATTCCATCTTCACCCGAGGTTTGCCCAGGTAACGCCGCAAGCCCCTGCCAGCACCCACGTAGCGCTTGACGTAATAGTTGACGCCATTGCGCTCGACACGGATGACCTCCGAAAGCAGGTCACTGGTGATTTGCTCGCCTTGCAGCGCAAACACGGCCTCGAGGCTGCCAAAGTCACCGGCCAGGTCACTGTAGGCCGGCTCCAGTCTCCAGCCCGACATCAGAGCGCATCCCCGTATCGCTGTTTACGCTCGTAGAGTTTGTTGGCCTTGCCATCGAGCCATGCCAGCAAAGCGGCCTCTTCACTCAGGATCTGACGCAGCGGCTGCTGGAAATAGCCCCTGAGGAAACGCAGCTTGTCGCGGCGGGTCAGGCCGATGTCCAGCGCGGAAAAGTACAGGGCCGCCAGGTCCTTGTTGCGCCAGCGCGAAGTGATCGCCGGACGGGTCTGGGCGCGGTGCAGGTCGATCACCGAGAGCTTGAAGTCGTCTGCGGTCACCGGTTTGTCGGTGTGCAGCAGGAAGTGGCAGATGTAGCAGTCGCGGTGGTTGACCCCGGCGCGGTGCATCATGCCGGTCATGCGTGCAACTTCAGCGATCAGCGCGCGCTTGAGCTTTGGCTCGGGCGGCTGTTTGATCCAGTTAATGCTGAAATCTTCGAGGCTGACCGTGGGCGCCAACTCTTCGGTGACGATGAATGAGTGCTGGTCGGCCGGGTTGCTGCCCTTCTCGCCATACGCGACAGCGGTCATGGTCGGCACGCCAGCTTCCTTCAGGCGCTGAATGGCCTGCCACTCCTGACCGGCACCCAGTACGGGAAGCTTGGCCGTGGCCAGGTTCTTGAAGATTTCGCCCCAGCCGATGCCGCGATGGATTTTCACGAAAAACCCGTTGCCGTCGACTTCCGTGCGTAACGTCCGGCGTGCTTCCAGCTCGCGGTACACCTCGCCCTTGAGCCCCTCGACTTCAGCGAACGGGTCGCGTCCGGCCCAGAGGCTCTTGAACGGTTCAGCCAGCATCAACTTCATTTAAGCGTGCTCCGCCAGAATCACATCGGCCGCGTGCTGCGGCATGCTGTAAAGGTCGGCCGTCTCGGCGTAGGCCAGACCATTGCGGCTCCAGGCCGCCCTTGCTTGAGCGTCGTTCAACATGCCGGTCAGGTACTGCGTCAGCTGTGCCTGATCGAACGGTTCGTCCAGCACCAGGCCAGCATCGGCCTCGGCGATGTAATGGGCGTAACCACACACCGCGCTCACCAGCACCGGCAAGCCGGCCACCAGTGCTTCAAGCAGCACGGTGCCGGTATTTTCGTTGTACGCCGGGTGGATCAACAGATCGGCCCCCAACAGGAAACGCGGGATATCGCTGCGCCCCTTGAGGAACGTGACGTTGTCGCCCAGCCCCAATGTTGCACTCTGCATCTGGAATAATTTGGGGTCATCCTGGCCAATTACAAACAGCCGCGTGCGCTTCCTCAACTCGGCAGGCAATGCCGCCAGTGCCTTGAGGCTGCGGTCCACACCTTTGGTCTTGAACCCGGAGCCGATCTGCACCAGCAGCAGTTCGTCGTCCTTGAGATTGAACTCGGCACGAAACCCTGCACGAATTTCATCGGCATCGGCCGGCCGGCGACGGTCCTGGGCGATACCCGGTGGCAGCAGGTGGAAACGCTCCAGTGGCGTGTCGTAATGCTTGATGAACAGCGGCTGCTGGACCTCGGAAATCATCAACACTTCGGTCTTGGCACCCTTGGCGAACACCGCCCGCTCGTATTCGGCGAAGTGGCGATAGCGGCCCCAGCGGCGATACAGCGAATTGCGCAAGTTCTGCGCCTTGTCTTCGAAGCAGCCGTCGGCGGCGTAGTAGACGTCCAGGCCCGGCATCTTGTTGAAGCCGATCAGGCGGTCGACCGGGCGCCGGGCCAGGTCCGCCTCCATCCATTCGCTGAGCTTTTCGTTGCGTCGATGGTTGAAGAACGCCTTGACCGGCGCCACCAGCACTTCGAAACCCGGCGGCACTTCGCCTTCCCAGATCAGCGTGTAGACGCGGATCTGATGGCCGCGCTTCTGGCACTCCAGGGCGATGCGCATGAAATCGCGCTGCAAGCCGCCAAACGGAAAATATTTGTACAAGACAAATGCCAATTGCATCAGCGCAGCTCCTCAGCCATTAACAACGTGCTCAGTCGGCTGGCGACACGCTCGGGGTTCAGACGCGTGAAGCACAACGGCCACTCGCGTTTCAGGTCAAATTGACGGGCATCTTCGGCCGTCGGTTGATAGGTACATTTCTTTTGCAGGCACGGCGCGCACGGGAAGTCGCTGGCCATGTGAATCTGCACCTTGCCGTAGGCGCCGGTCAGGCCCGGATTGGTCGGGCCGAACAGCGACAGCGTCGGCACATCCAGCGCGGCGGCCAGATGCCCCAGGCCGGTGTCCACTGCCACACAAGCTTGCGCGCCGGCCAGCACCTTGCCGACCCCTGCCAGATTCAGTTTTGGCAGCACTTCGGCGTGCTTGAAACCCGCAGCGATACGCTCGGCCCGGGCCTTCTCCTGCGCATTGCCCCAAGGCAACTTCACGCCGACGCCAAGGTAGCCGACCCGCTCGGTCAGCTCGCGCCAATAGGCTTCGGGCCAGTGTTTGGTGTCCCAGGTGGTGCCATGCAGAAACACCACGTAAGGGTTCTTGCGCGGCAATTCCACCAGGCGCTCGATATTCAGCCCGTAGTCGCCCAGGCCTTTGGGCAAGTCATAGCCCAGCGCGATGGCGAACAACTGGCGCACTCGCTCCACCGCGTGCTGCCCGCGGGCAACGGCCAGGCGTCGATCATAAAAGCGCGCAGCAATGGGCTCGCGTGCGGAGCTTTTATCGAGGCCGGCCACCGGCGCCTTGACGTAACGGGTCAGCCAGGCGCTTTTCAGCAAGCCCTGGGCGTCGATCACCAGGTCATACTTGGTGGCGCGAACGCTTTGCTTGAAGCGCTTCCACTCGCCGCTCTTGATGGTCTGCCAGATGTTTTTGCGCCAGCGACGGATCGCCACCGGAATCACCTTGCCCACCGCCGGGTGCCAGGTCGGGATCTCGGCAAAGCCTTCTTCCACCACCCAGTCGAATTTGATGCCGGGAATCGCCCGCGCCGCGTCAGTCAACGCCGGCAACGCGTGAATGACGTCGCCCAGCGAAGAAGTCTTGATCAACAGAACCCGCAAGCTATTTGACCTCGACCACGGTGCCCTGCAAACGCTGCAAGGCTTCGTTCACCGCTTGCGGCATGAGCTGGCGCAGGCAGTTGTAATGGCCGAACCGGCACGTGCGGTCGAAGCATGGGCTACATTCAATGCCCAGGCGCACGATCTCGACATGCTCGGCCAGCGGCGGCGTGAAGCCCGGCGACGTCGAACCGTAGACCGCCACCAGCGGGCGGTTCAGCGCGGCGGCGACGTGCATCAGGCCGGAGTCGTTGGACACCACCGCATCGGCACAGGACAGCAGGTCGATGGCCTCGGCCAGCGAGGTGCCGCCGCTGAGGTTGACCGATTCTTCGCGCAGGCCGGGAATCAGCCGCGCTCGGATGTCTTCGCCCACGGCGTGATCGTTTTTCGAACCGAACAGCCAGACTTGCCAGCCTTCGCGGATCTTCGCTTCGGCGACCTTGGCGTAATGCTCGGACGGCCAGCGCTTGGACTCGCCAAACTCGGCGCCAGGGCACAGGGCCAACACCGGACGGTCGAGGGCCAGGCCGAACTTGGCCAGAGCCGCCTCGCGGGTGACCGGGTCGATCTGCAGCGCCGGACGCGGATAGGGTTTTGGCAGCTCGACGCCCGGCTCGCAAGCCAGGGCCATGAAGCGCTCGATCATCAGCGGATAACGATCTTTATCCAGCGTGCGTACGTCATTGAGCAAGCCATAGCGCAATTCGCCACGCCAGCCGGTGCGTTTCGGGATGCCAGCAAAGAACGGCACCAGCGCCGACTTCAGGGAATTGGGCAGCAGGATCGCCTGGTCGTACTGGCCGGCCAGGGATTTGCCGATGCGCCGGCGCGTCGCCAGCTCCAGGACACCGTGACCGAGCGGAAAGCTCAAGGCCTGGCGAACTTCGGGCATGCGCTCAAGAATCGGCCGGCTCCACTCGGGGGCCAGCACGTCGATTTCGCATTGCGGGTGGCGTTGTTTCAGACACTGGAAAAGTGTCTGCGCCATCACCATGTCACCGACCCAACTGGGCCCAACGATCAGAATTTTCATGTGGTTTCCATAAACGAACCGGGGAGGCCTACGCCTCCCCGCCTCGAGAATTCTACAGAACAACGTAAATCTACTGTAGGAGCGAGCCTGCTCGCGATGAACCTGAAAACTCCGCGGGGTGTCAGGCTCGCCGCGCTATCGTTAACGACCATCGCGAGCAAGCTCGCTCCTACAGGGAATATTGGCGTATCAAATATCCCGTTTCAGCGTAGACCCAGCTCACGCCAGATCCGCATGACCTGCCGCCGTTCGTCCACGAACTGGTCAGCCGGTATCACCCCCGGGTTCTTCTGCAGAGCCTGCCGGTGGGCGGCGGAACGGTACGCTTTATACACTTCACGCAACAGACCGGCATCTTCGACGGGCATCAGCCCTTCATGCTCCAGCTCTTCCAGGATGCGGATATTATCCGTCCAGCGCAGCAATGGCGGGTGTGTTTCGGACCACGCCAGGGCCGCGTATTGCACCATAAATTCAATATCGACGATACCTCCGGCGTCCTGCTTGATATCGAACGGCGCCGTGGCCTCGAAGGCATTTGCCCCGGTGCCGGCCGCCGTGCTCTTGCTGCCGAGGTTATCGCGCATCTTGGCGCGCATTTCGCTGACCTCCTGGCGCAGGGTCGGCAAATCACGTGTCTTGCCCAAAATCGCGGCACGGACTTTCTCGAATGCCTGGCCGACATCCTGACTGCCCACCAGCACTCGCGCCCGCACCAGCGCCTGGTGTTCCCAGGTCCATGCTTCGTTTTCCTGATAACGGGCAAACGCCCCCAGGGAACTCACCAGCAAGCCCGACGCACCGGACGGCCGCAGACGCATGTCCACTTCATACAACTGCCCGGAGTTGGTCTGTGCCGTCAGCAAATGAATGATCCGTTGACCCAGACGGGTGAAGAATTGCGCGCCATCGATGGGCTTGGGTCCATCGGTTTCGGCCTGCGGATCGCCATCGTGGATGAACACCAGATCCAGGTCGGAACCATGCCCGAGTTCCAGGCCGCCGACTTTCCCATAACCGACAATGATGAAACCGGGATCGCACAAGGTGCCATCGGTGCGCAGCGGCGTGCCGTACTTGGCCACGGTCTGGCGCCAGGCCAGCGCCAGCACTTGCTCCAGGATCGCTTCGGCGAGCCAGGTCAGGTAATCGCTGACTTTCATCAGCGGCAGGCTGCCAGCGATTTCCGAAGCGGCCACCCGCAAGCGGTGCGCCAGCTTGAAGTGGCGCAGGGCTTCCATTTGCTGCTCGAGGTCGTCCTCGGGAATCCGTGTCAGGCGCTCGCGCAACTCGGCCGCCAGCTCTGGCGCCAGCGGCGGCTTGAACAGCCGGCCTTCATTGAGCAATTCGTCGAGCAGCAACGGAAAACGGGTGATTTGCTCGGCGATCCACGGGCTCGCCGCACACAGCGTCAGTAAACGCCGCAGCGCGCCGGGGTTCTCGGTCAGCAGCACCAGGTACGCGGAACGACGGGCCACGGCTTCAACCAGCGGCAGCACCCGCTCCAGTACCAGGTCCGGATTGTCATGCTCCACGGCCTGCGCCAGCAAACGCGGAATAAAAGCATCGAGACGTTCGCGCCCCAGACGCTGCATTGCCCTCAATTGCGGGCTGCTGCGCAAGCCGGCCAGGGCTTTCAAGGCTTTGGTGGCATCCTTGAACCCCCCCTCCTCCAGTTGGCGGCAAGCGGCCTCATCGTCCTGAGCCTCCTCCCACAGCGGCAACCATTCACCGCCGACCACCACTTCGCTTTCGGCGCCCTGCTCTTCGTCGGGATCGGCGATCACCTGCCCGAAGT
The DNA here is from genome assembly GCF_056711565.1 of Pseudomonas sp. WT-JTC. NCBI lineage: Bacteria > Pseudomonadati > Pseudomonadota > Gammaproteobacteria > Pseudomonadales > Pseudomonadaceae > Pseudomonas > Pseudomonas sp. WT-JTC. Next base: position 487,709 of record NZ_CM160042.1, on the reverse strand, counting down.
GCCAGGCCACGCGGCCGCGCCAATACATCAGTTGTTCGTGGAAAGCCGTCCAGTTGGCGAAACCCAGCATAAAGGCAATACGCGCCTGATCCTGCTCGCCATCGGGCAACATTTGCGTCTGGCGATCGGCAATCGCCTGAATCGCGTGTTCGGTGTAACGCAAGAACTCGTATCCTTCACGCAGCTCGCTGATCACGGCCGGCGGCAGGTAACCCTGGCCTTCCAGTGTGCTCAGCACCTTTAACAGCGGGCGCTGCTGCAAGCTCAAATCGCGGCCGCCGTGAATCAGCTGGAACGCCTGGGCAATGAACTCGACTTCACGAATGCCGCCGGAACCCAGCTTGATGTTGTCGGCCATGCCCTTGCGCCGCACTTCCTGCTGGATCAGCTGCTTCATGGTGCGCAGCGCTTCGATGGCCGAAAAGTCCAGGTAACGCCGGTAGACGAATGGCCGCAGCATCTCTTGCAGTTGCGCGCCGGCCACCTGGTCGCCGGCCACCACCCGCGACTTGATCATGGCGTAGCGTTCCCAGTCGCGCCCCTGGTCCTGGTAATACTGCTCCAGCGCATTGAAGCTTAGCACCAGCGCACCTGCCGAACCGTAGGGACGCAAGCGCATGTCGACGCGGAACACAAAACCGTCGACGGTCATCGGGTCCAGGGCCTTGATCAGCCGCTGACCCAGACGAATGAAGAACTCCTGGTTATCCAGCGGGCGTTTCACACCGACGGTTTCGCCGCCCTCGGGGTAGGCAAAAATCAGATCGATGTCCGACGACAGGTTCAGTTCCACCGCACCGAGCTTGCCCATGCCGAGAATGACCATCTGCTGCGGCTCGCCGCTGCGCCGGCCGGTCGGCACGCCGAACTGCTGGCAATGCCGCACGTACAACCATTGATAGGCCTGATCGATGCTGGCATCGGCCATGTCCGAGAGGTCACGACAGGTCTGGATCAAATCGGCCTGGCGGGTCAGGTCGCGCCAGATGATCCGCACCTGATGGCGCGCACGCTGACGGCGCAAGGCGCGGCCAAGCTGATCTTCGGTCTCGGCCACACTCACGGCGGTGGCAATCTGCGCGCACAACTCACCGGGAGCGAAGCTGCGGTCCAGTTCGCCGGACTGCACCAGCTGCAGCAACATCAAAGGGTCACGAACACACTGTTCAATCACGAAATCGCTGGCGGCGGTGACGCGGGCAAATTGCGCCCAGCGCTCTGGCGTCCAGGCAGAAAGCCCGTGGTCATCACCCAAAGCGGCGACGGCAGCCCGGAACGACTGCTCGGCGCGGGTGACAAACGGCAGGAGAATGGCGGGCAGTTCAGCAAGCGAAGGGAGGCTCATGGTCTATCCTTGATCGGCGTACAACCGACTGCATGTAGTGGTTTTCGAAAACCCACTACCTGAGGGAGTGTCGAACAAAAGTTAGAAATAGCTGAAATTTCTTTTATTTTGGCAGCCAGCATCAAGCTTTTACCTTTTGTAGTTGGAAAAAGACCAACCTTAACGATTATTCTCACAACGCAGCCGGGGGCCACGAGCCACTCATCTGTAGTTTTACTACTCGTATATACATTAGACGGGCTGAAATGCCGGAAGATTTGTAGTAAAACTACACGCCGCCGGAACAACCTGTCGGCAATCCAAGAATTCATAACGTCTGCCCACAAGGCCAGTCGCTAACTCAGGCAACCGATTCTGGTAGCCTTTCCGCCCTGGAGCAAGCCATGCAAGACCTCGATCCCGTCGAAACCCAGGAATGGCTGGACGCCCTGGAATCGGTTCTCGACAAAGAAGGCGAAGACCGTGCTCACTATCTGATGACCCGTATGGGTGAGCTCGCGACCCGCAGCGGTTCGCAGTTGCCTTACGCCATCACCACGCCTTACCGCAACACGATCCCCGTTACCCACGAAGCACGCATGCCTGGCGACCTGTTCATGGAACGCCGCATTCGCTCGCTGGTACGCTGGAACGCGATGGCCATGGTAATGCGTACGAACCTGAAAGACTCTGACCTCGGCGGTCACATCTCCAGCTTCGCTTCCAGTGCGACCCTGTATGACATCGGCTTCAACTACTTCTTCCAGGCCCCGACCGACGAACACGGCGGCGACCTGATCTACTTCCAGGGCCACACCTCGCCAGGCGTTTACGCCCGTGCATTCATGGAAGGCCGCATCACCGAAGACCAGATGAACAACTTCCGCCAGGAAGTTGACGGTCAGGGCCTGTCGTCCTACCCACACCCTTGGCTGATGCCTGACTTCTGGCAGTTCCCGACCGTATCCATGGGTCTGGGCCCGATCCAGGCGATCTACCAGGCACGTTTCATGAAGTACCTGGAACACCGTGGCTTCATCCAGCCAGGCAAACAGAAAGTCTGGTGCTTCCTGGGCGACGGCGAGTGCGACGAGCCGGAATCCCTGGGCGCCATCTCCCTGGCCGGCCGCGAGAAGCTCGACAACCTGATCTTCGTCATCAACTGCAACCTGCAGCGCCTCGACGGCCCGGTTCGCGGCAACGGCAAGATCATCCAGGAACTCGAAGGCGTGTTCCGCGGTGCTCAGTGGAACGTGACCAAAGTCATCTGGGGCCGTTTCTGGGACCCACTGCTGGCCAAGGACGTCGACGGCATCCTGCAACGCCGCATGGACGAAGTCATCGACGGCGAGTACCAGAACTACAAAGCCAAAGACGGCGCGTTCGTGCGTGAACACTTCTTCAACACGCCGGAACTCAAGGCGATGGTTGCCGATCTGTCCGACGACGAGATCTGGAAACTCAACCGTGGCGGCCACGACCCGTACAAGGTCTACGCGGCGTACCACGAAGCGGTCAACCACAAAGAACAACCGACCGTCATCCTGGCCAAGACCATCAAGGGTTATGGCACCGGTGCCGGCGAAGCGAAAAACACTGCGCACAACACCAAGAAAGTCGACGTCGACAGCCTGAAGTTGTTCCGCGATCGTTTCGACATCCCGGTCAAGGACGAAGAGCTGGAGAACCTGCCGTTCTTCAAACCGGAAGAAGGCAGCGCCGAAGCCCGTTACCTGGCCGAGCGCCGCAATGCGCTGGGCGGTTTCGTACCACAGCGTCGCGCTCAAAGCTTCAACATCCCGACCCCTCCACTGGACACCCTCAAGGCGATCCTCGACGGCTCGGGCGACCGTGAAATCTCCACCACCATGGCCTTCGTGCGGATCCTCGCGCAACTGGTCAAGGACAAGGAAATCGGCCCGCGCATCGTGCCGATCATCCCGGACGAAGCCCGTACCTTCGGTATGGAAGGCATGTTCCGTCAGTTGGGCATCTACTCCTCCGTCGGCCAGCTCTACGAGCCAGTCGATAAAGACCAGGTGATGTTCTACAAGGAAGACCAGAAGGGCCAGATCCTCGAAGAGGGCATCAACGAAGCGGGCGCCATGAGCTCCTTCATCGCTGCCGGTACTTCGTACTCCAGCCACAACCAGCCAATGCTGCCGTTCTACATCTTCTACTCGATGTTCGGCTTCCAGCGTATCGGCGACCTGGCCTGGGCCGCTGGCGACAGCCGCACCCGTGGCTTCCTGATCGGCGGTACCGCCGGCCGTACCACCCTAAACGGTGAAGGCCTGCAACACGAAGACGGTCACAGCCACCTGCTGGCCGCGACCATCCCGAACTGCCGCACCTACGATCCAACCTACGGCTACGAGCTGGCGGTGATCATTCAGGACGGCATGAAGAAGATGACCGAAGAGCAACAGGACGTCTTCTACTACATCACCGTGATGAACGAGTCGTACCAGCAGCCAGCCATGCCGGCCGGTGCCGAAGAAGGCATCAAGAAGGGCATGTACCTGCTCGAAGAAGACACCCGCGAAGCGGCGCACCACGTTCAGCTGATGGGCTCCGGCACCATCCTGCGTGAAGTCCGTGAAGCAGCGAAGATCCTGCGCGAAGAGTTCAACGTCGGCGCCGACGTGTGGAGCGTTACCAGCTTCAACGAACTGCGTCGCGACGGCCTGGCCGTTGAACGCACCAACCGTCTGCACCCGGGCCAGAAGCCTAAGCTGAGCTACGTCGAAGAGTGCCTGAACGGCCGTAAGGGTCCGGTCATCGCGTCTACCGACTACATGAAACTGTTCGCCGAGCAGATCCGTCAGTGGGTACCGTCCAAGGAATTCAAAGTCCTGGGCACCGACGGTTTCGGCCGCAGCGACAGCCGCAAGAAACTGCGTCATTTCTTCGAAGTCGACCGTCATTTCGTGGTGTTGGCAGCCCTGGAAGCACTGGCTGACCGTGGTGACATCGAACCTAAAGTGGTGGCCGAGGCCATCGCCAAGTTCGGTATCAACCCGGAAAAACGCAACCCACTGGACTGCTGAGGAGAGATTCTGTGAGCGAACTCATTCGCGTACCTGACATCGGCAGCGGTGAAGGTGAAGTAATTGAACTGTTTGTGAAGGTCGGCGACCGTATCGAAGCCGACCAGAGCATCCTGACACTGGAATCGGACAAGGCGAGCATGGAAGTGCCTGCGCCGAAGGCCGGTATCATCAAGAGCCTGAAAGTGAAGCTGGGCGATCGCCTGAAAGAAGGAGACGAACTGCTGGAGCTGGAAGTCGAAGGTGCCGCTGCTGCGGCCCCTGCGGCTGCTGCAAAAGCCGCAGAGAAACCGGCCGCTGCTCCAGCGCCGGCCGCTCCTGCTGCCGCGCCAGCTGCCGCCAGCGTTCAGAAAGTGCACGTGCCGGACATCGGTTCGTCGGGCAAGGCCCAGATCATCGAGATCCAGGTCAAGGTCGGCGACACCGTCGCGGCTGATCAGTCGCTGATCACCCTGGAATCCGACAAGGCCAGCATGGAAATCCCGTCGCCAGCCGCTGGCGTGGTCAAGGCCATCAGCGTCAAGCTCAACGACGAAGTCGGCACCGGCGACCTGATCCTGGACCTGGAAGTGGCGGGCGCTGCTGCGCCGGCTGCGGCTCCAGCCCAGGCTGCCGCTCCGGCAGCTGCACCTGCACCTGCACCTGCGGCAGCCCCGACTGCTCCAGTAGCCGACAGCATCCAGGACATCCACGTTCCGGACATCGGTTCGGCGGGCAAGGCCAAGATCATCGAAGTCCTGGTCAAGGCCGGCGACAGCGTTGTCGCCGACCAGTCGCTGATCACCCTGGAATCCGACAAGGCCAGCATGGAAATCCCGTCGCCGGCCGCTGGCGTGGTGGAAAGTGTTTCCATCAAGCTCGATGACGAAGTCGGTACCGGCGACCTGATCCTCAAGCTGAAAGTCAAAGGCGCCGCTCCTGCTGCACCTGTTGCTGCGACCGCACCTGCCGCTGCTGCTCCGAGCGCTCCGGCTCCAGCCGCTGCTGCACCTGCCGCGGCCGCACCTGTTGCTGCCCCGGTTGCTGCTCCCGCCAAGCCAGGCGCCAAGGTTCACGCCGGCCCTGCCGTGCGTCAACTGGCCCGCGAGTTCGGCGTCGAGCTGAGCGCTGTAGGTGCCAGCGGTCCGCACGGTCGCATCCTGAAGGAAGACGTGCAGGTCTACGTCAAAGCCATGATGCAGAAGGCCAAGGAAGCGCCGGCCGCTGCGGCTGGCGCAACCGGTGGCGCGGGCATTCCGCCGATTCCGGTCGTGGACTTCAGCCGTTTCGGTGAAATCGAAGAAGTGCCGATGACCCGCCTGATGCAGGTCGGCGCCGCCAACCTGCACCGTAGCTGGCTGAACGTGCCGCACGTGACGCAATTCGACTCGGCGGATATCACCGAACTCGAAGCGTTCCGTGTTGCCCAGAAAGCCGTTGCAGAGAAGGCCGGCGTCAAGCTGACCGTCCTGCCGTTGCTGCTCAAGTCCTGCGCGCACCTGCTCAAGGAACTGCCGGACTTCAACAGCTCGCTGGCACCAAGCGGCAAAGCGATCATCCGCAAGAAATACGTGAACATCGGCTTCGCCGTCGACACTCCGGAAGGCCTGCTGGTACCGGTCATCAAGAACGTCGACCAGAAGAGCCTGCTGCAACTGGCGGCCGAAGCGGCTTCCCTGGCTGAAAAAGCCCGGACCAAGAAGCTTTCGTCGGACGAGATGCAAGGCGCCTGCTTCACCATTTCCAGCCTCGGCCACATTGGCGGCACCGGCTTCACGCCGATCGTCAACGCGCCGGAAGTGGCGATCCTCGGTGTCTCCAAGGCAACCATCCAGCCAGTCTGGGACGGCAAAGCCTTCCAGCCGAAACTGATGCTGCCACTGTCGCTGTCCTACGATCACCGTGTGATCAACGGCGCCGCTGCCGCACGCTTCACCAAGCGCCTGAGCGATCTGCTGGGCGACATCCGCACCATGCTCCTGTAACACCGACCGGCCCTCCTTCACCGGAGGGCCGATCGCGTTCCACGTTTCCGAGCGCCACGCTCGTACCTCAACCCCGCCAATTTGGCGGGGCTTTTTTTGCCTGCACGAAACGCAGGCAATGTCCTACATGCCTGGTTTGATTACCCCACACAACCCATCCCCTTTTGCCCAGTATTTTCCCGCCAGCAAACACTTAGCCTTAATACCCAAAACTACGGCGGCAACTTTTAACGCCACTGGCTTTTCAGTTATTCATTCGAATGGATTCGAACATGCTAAAACTCTCTGTCGGCCCAATAGTTGGCCACACCACAACTGATCACGCGCGTATCTTTGTGCGCGGAGTAGCGCAAAAAGATGCCGCCGTATTTGCCGGCATCCGTTATCGGCAGTCCGGGGATACGCAATGGCTTAAACGTATCTTTACAAGACTGACAAACCTGCAAGACATGTCCGATGTCATTGTTCTCGATAACCTCGCGGCCGATACCGAATACGAGTATCAAGCCGGCTGGTTCAGCACCACGAGTGCCGGGCACACCGTGGAGTCGGTGCAAGAACTGCCGCTGCAATGGCCGCAGGAACTCTATCGCTTGCGCACCCGATCGGGCACAGTCGGCACGCCGCGAGCCTATTTCGTCGGCTCATGCCGTTACTTGCGGATGACCGCCGGTATCCCGTCGGCGCCACAACTGGGCGACCGGATATTCGCCTCGATCACACAATTGGCACTGCAAGCCAACCCGCCGGTCAGCGCGATGTTGATGACTGGCGATCAGATCTATGTCGACGATTTGAATTTTTTCGCACCCGACCGCGAATATCAGCAAATACTCGCAAAATACCGTGCGGCTTTCTCCCAACCGCATATTTCCAGGTTAATGGCCAACTTATCGACTTACATGATCCTCGACGATCACGAAATTGAAGATAACTGGCCGGAAAGAAAAACATCAGGCGATGATGTTCTGTATGAAAACGCCATCACTGCTTATGAGTTATATCAAGCCAGCCACAGCCCGGTATTTGAATTACTCGACGATGGCCGGGTCAGCCGGCATCCGAAGCACTATTGGTATCAGTTCACCGATGGCGATATCGAATGGTTCGTCACCGATAGCCGCTCCCAGCGTAGTCTGTCCGCCAATGATCGACGCATTCTTGATGTTGAACAGGAATATGCCTTGTGCCAATGGCTGATCCACAGCCCCGCCAGGGTCAAGATGGTGGTCACCAGTGTGATGTTCTTCCCTGACGCCAAACGCGACGGGGATGACGCCTGGGCCGGGTTTCCCGGACAACGGCTGCGGTTGCTGGAGACCATTCGTACACATCGCATCAGGAACGTCGTGTTCATTTGTGGTGATGTTCACGGTTCACTGACCAGTCGGTTGACCCACAGCGAAGACCCGGGCTTCGAAGTCCACACCATCGTCTCGTCACCGCTGTGCAACAGCAGAATGTTGCCCTATGCCACGGCCTCCACATTCGCCCTCGATCAACCCCTGGTCCGCACCGCCTCCGGCGACTATCGACATGAGCTGACCAGCATGGTGGTGAGTGAAGACAACTTTGCCCATATTGTGGTCGAGGCCGGACAGATTATGGTCACTTACCACGACCGCGACGGAGGGGCACTGCAAACCGTTGAGATTAAATTGGATAAAACTGACAAGAACACACAAAAAAACAACTCAGCGGCATGACGATAAATATGTATCGCACAGACTGGCTACACCCGCCCTAACCTGTCCAGGATAAAAACCAATGGATGGAAAACATTATGCAATTACAAAAGCCTACCGTAGGCCCTATTCTTGGACACGTCACGCCACACGAGGCGAGAATTTTTCTGCGAGGTGGAAATCAACTCGCGAAAGACAAGAGCGTCAGAATAGCTGCAATCCGCTTTCGGGAAAACAACAACACATTATGGAAAGTGCGCACCGAAACGATACTCAGAGACAGGGACAATACCGCTGTAATCCATCTGTCAGGGCTAAGCGCCGATACAATATATACCTTTCAGATGGGCTGGTGTAACGCAAGCAAAGAGTTTCTGGCCGATCCCGACCTTACCGATTCGTTCATCTGGCCTAAGAAAAAATTCAAACTCCAGACCCAGAATGGCAAAAATGATTCATCGCGCAGCTACCTCATAGGCTCATGCAGATACCTGAATTTTACTGGCGGCTTTCCTCTACATACGGCTAATAACTCCACTATCTTTAAAGCAATGGTCAGGCAAAAAATCAAAACCGACGCACTTGTAATGGTGGGCGATCAAATCTATGCCGACGATATGAACAGGGTAGTGCCAGATACGTCGCTTAATGATTTCCTAATTAAATACAGAGGTTCCTTCTCCGAAAAAAATATTCGAAAGCTCATGGCAAAAACGCCTACCTATATGATTTTGGATGACCACGAGATAGAAGATAACTGGCCTGCCAATAAATCTGACGCAGATCTCGCTCTTTTTAATAATGCAATGCACGCTTATGAGATATACCAGTCCAGCCATAGTCCTGCGCATACACTGTCAGCCGATGGAACCTTGGCCAAACGTCCCGATCATTATTGGTACAAGTTCTCCCATGGCGCCGTGGAATGGTTTGTTCTGGATACCCGCACGCAACGCAACCTGGCACCCGAGGATCGAAGGATACTCGATGTCGAGCAAGAAACGGCACTGCTCGAATGGTTGGCCTCCAGCGTGGCGAAAGTGAAATTTGTCGTCACCAGTGTCATGTTTTACCCGGACTTGAAAGAAGATGGTGGGGACTCGTGGAAATCTTTCACCGAGCAACGCAACCGAATTCTTGAAAGCATCCGTTTGAATAAAGTCAAAAATGTGTTTTTTATCGCTGGAGATGTTCATGCCTCGATGACAAGCAAGCTTACGCACTCGAAAGACCAAGACTTCGCTGTCCATACCATTGTCTCCTCGCCATTGAACTGTATTCCAATCTACGGCCCGCCAACCGCTGAGGCATTTATGCTGGACCAAACGCTCAGCACCATCGATGACGCAACGTTTGCGCACACCCTTAGCTGCACAAAAATAATCAGTACTGATAATTTTGCCCGCGTCACCGTCGACGAAAACAACGTCTCGGTGAGCTTCTTCAACAAAAAAGGGGCGCTCCTGGAAGCGGTCAATATTCCCTTGGCCTGACGCCGCCTCGGCCGTCAGCAGAACAGGCTTTTCACTGGCAAAATCGCAATTTTGCAATTCGGCCTGCAGAAATCGCCTGTTCTGCCGACATATTCTTATAGCACTTGGCCTTCATCTCTCTTGTCAGTCGGTGCCGCAATGATGCAACCTTGCCGCAGGCAACAGTAAAGAGGGCGAGAGCCCAGCGCGTTCAGCATATTCGAAGCGAGTTTCCCTCCATATGAAAAGCCAACCCGATGCCGCCAGCCGTATGGTGGCCGAGGTAGTGACGCAGTTGCCTGTGCCCTCGCGGCTCGGCATGCTGCGTTTCGAACGGCTTAATGAACCCAGCTGGGCGCTGTTGTTTCTCGATCCCAATTGCGAACGCCAGTTCGGCATGCCAGCCGTGGAGCTGTGCGCGCTGGTGGGCTCGCCCTACGCCAGCCTGATGGAGCCGGAAGCGCGTTATCAACTGCACGACGCGGTCCAGCAACAACTGACCGAAAGCACGCATTACCTGGTCCGCTACACCCTGCACACCGCCTCGGGCTCCCTGAATCTGCTGGAACTGGGCGAAGCCTACAAACAACACAATCGCCACCTGTTGCGCGGCTATCTGCTGGTCATTGACGGCCTGTTCGAGGATGACCCGCTGCAACCGGCCCTGGATCTGGAAACCCAGAACTCGCGCCTGCAAATCGCCCTGGAACTCAATCAGCGCGCCCAGCAGGAGCAACTGCTGCATCTGGACCGGGTGCGTGCCCAGCAGGACCTGATCCTGCTGCTCACCCGCCAACGCTACAGCAGCAACGACTCCTTGCGCGAAGCCGCCGAGCTGATCACCCGCAGCGCCTGCGACATTTACGAAATCGACTGCGCCAGCCTGTGGCACCTCGAAGACTCGATGCTGGTGCCGATCTCGGCCTATCACCGCACGAGTCAGGAATACCTGCTGCCGCAGCCGATCGACGTCAGCGTTTTCCCCGATTACCTCGACGCCTTGCACACCGGTCGCGCCATCGACGCCCATAACGCCATGCGCGACCCGCGCACCCGGGAGATGGCCGAAAGCCTGCGCCCGTGCGACGTCAACGCAATGCTTGACGCCAGTATCCGCGTCGATGGCCAGGTGGTCGGCGTTTTGTGCCTGGAGCAAACCGGTGCGACCCGTGCCTGGCAGTCGGACGAAATCGCTTTTGCCGGCGAACTGGCGGACCAGTTTGCCCAGGTCATCAGCAACCACAACCGGCGCACCGCCACCAGCGCCCTGCACCTGTTTCAGCGTGCGGTCGAACAAAGTGCCAACGCCTTTTTGCTGGTGAATTGCGATGGCGTGGTGGAATACGTCAACCCGAGCTTCACCGCAATCACCCAGTACTCCACCGAAGAAGTGCACGGTCAGCGCCTGTCGGAACTGCCAGCCCTGGAGAACCTCAGCGAACTGCTGTTCGACGCACCTTCGGCGCTGGCCAAGAGCAACAGTTGGCAGGGCGAATTCAAGAGCCGGCGCAAAAACCTCGAACCCTACTGGGGCCAGTTGTCGATCTCCAAGGTTTACGGCGACAACCGCGAGCTGACCCATTACATCGGCATTTACGAAGACATCACCCAGACCAAACTGGCCCAGCAACGCATCGAGCGCCTGGCCTACACCGACAACCTGACCAATCTCGGCAATCGCCCGGCGTTCATCCGCAACCTCGACGAACGCTTCGCCCGGGACAGCGACGCACCGATCAGCCTGTTGCTGGTGGACATCGACAACTTCAAGCGGATCAACGACAGCCTCGGCCACCAGACCGGCGACAAACTGCTCATCAGCCTGGCCCGGCGCCTGCGCAACAGCTTGATCCCGAGCGGTAGCCTGGCACGCTTCGCCAGTAACGAATTCGCCGTGTTGCTGGACAACAGCGACCTCACGGAGGGTCAGCAAGTGGCCAACCAGTTGCTGGCGACCCTCGACAAACCGATGTTCGTCGACAACCAGTTGATCAGCGTCACCGGCTCCGTGGGCCTGGCCTGCGCGCCGCTGCATGGGCGCGACCCGCAAACCCTGATGCGCAACGCCGGGCTGGCCCTGCACAAGGCCAAGGCCAATGGCAAACACCAGGTGCAAGTGTTCACCGAAGCGCTGAACGCCGAGGCCAGCTACAAGCTGTTCGTCGAAAACAACCTGCGCCGCGCCCTGACCCAGAACGAACTCGATGTGTTCTACCAGCCCAAGCTGTGCCTGCGCAGCGGGCGCCTGCTGGGGATGGAAGCACTGCTGCGCTGGGATCATCCGGAAAAGGGCATGATCCGCCCGGATCAGTTCATCAGCGTCGCCGAAGAAACCGGGCTGATTATTCCGATCGGCAAATGGATCGCCCGCCAGGCCTGCCGCATGAGCAAGGCGCTGACCGCCGCCGGCCTGGGCAACCTTCAGGTGGCGATCAACCTGTCGCCCAAGCAGTTCTCGGATCCGGACCTGGTGGCCTCCATCGCCAGCATTCTCAAGGAAGAAGACCTGCCCGCTCATTTGCTGGAGCTGGAGCTGACCGAAGGCCTGCTGCTGGAAGCCACCGAAGACACCCACTTGCAGCTCGACCAGCTCAAGCGTCTGGGCATGACCTTGGCCATGGACGACTTCGGCACCGGCTACTCGTCGCTCAGTTACTTGAAAAAATTCCCCATCGACATCATTAAGATCGATCGAAGCTTCATCCACGAAATCCCGGACAACCAGGACGACATGGAAATCACCTCCGCAGTGATCGCCATGGCCCATAACCTGAAACTCAAGGTTGTGGCTGAGGGCATCGAAACTGCCGAGCAGTTGTCGTTCCTGCGCCGTCACCGCTGCGACGTCGGCCAGGGCTACCTGTTCGACCGTCCGATCCCGGGCAACGAGCTGATCGAAAAGCTCAAGCGCTACCCGCGTGGCCCAATCGCCTGACAGCGATCCAACTCTCGGGCAAACTGTTTGTCTGTCTAATTATCCTGACTGAGAGGACTGGTCATGGTTCTGCGCTCGGAAATTCTGGTGAACAAAAACGTGCTCCCTACTAAAGAACAAGCTCTGCCCGGCCGCGAAACCGCGATGACCCTGCCTGAAAAGCACTTTGTGTTTAAAGACACCCCCTTGCTCGGCCCGTTCTTCGAAGATGTCGACTTCGCGATCTTCGGCCTGGGCTGTTTCTGGGGGGCGGAACGCCGCTTCTGGCAGCGCGAAGGCGTGGTCAGCACGGTGGTGGGTTACGCCGGCGGCTTCACGCCGAACCCGACCTACGAAGAAGTCTGCTCCGGCCTGACCGGCCATGCCGAAGTGGTGCTGGTGGTGTACGACAAAGCGAAAGTCAGCTACCAGGAGCTGCTGGCGATGTTCTGGGAACTGCACAACCCGACTCAGGGCATGCGCCAGGGCAACGACATCGGCACCCAGTACCGCTCGGTGATCTACGCCACTTCGCCTGAACAACTGGAAGCCGCGCTCAAGAGCAAAGCAGCGTACCAGGCTGAACTGTCCAAGGCCGGCCTCGGTGAAATCAGCACCGAAATCGAACAGGCCCCGACCGTTTATTTTGCCGAGGCATATCACCAGCAGTATCTGGCCAAAAATCCGGAAGGGTATTGCGGGATCGGCGGCACAGGCGTGACCTGCCCGATCTGACAACTGACTGTAGGAGCGAGCTCGCTCGCGAAGGTCGTAAACGATAATGCGTAAAGCCAGATGCCCAGCGGCGCTCTTTGGTTTTTCGCGAGCAAGCTCGCTCCTACATGAGAATTAGAGATGGCGTCCGACCGGACGCCATTGATGCACAGATCAACTTTCAGCAATCAACCAATCCATCCGCCACCCACCCTGGGTCTGTCCAAGCTTCTCGGACAACCACGGCAGCAGCTCACGCAACTCTTCCTCCAGCCCCCACGGCGGATTGGCAATCGCCAGGCCGGAACCGTTCAGGCTGTTCGGCGTATCCAACGGGTGCACCAACAACTCCACCCGCAACAACTTCGGCGCACCGGTGCCGGCCAGGTCCTGGTAGAAGCGACGCAGCGCGCGCTGATCCTTCACCGGGTACCAGATCGCCGCCACGGTCTGGCGCATCCGACCAATCGCTTCCTTCAACGACGCGGCACAACGCTGCATCTCATCGAGCTTCTCGAACGGCGGATCGATCAACATCACCGCACGCTTCTCCGGCACCGGCAGCAAGGCCCGCGACACATGCCAGCCCTCGCCCAAGTGAACCTTGACCCGACGATCACCGGCCATGTTGTCCTTGAGCAACACGCCGTCTTCCGGGTGCTTCTCGTTGAGCAACACACGGTCCTGAGGGCGGGTCAGACGCCGCGCCAGTTCCGGCGAGCCCGGGTAATAGCGCAACTGGCCGTCCGGGTTCATCTCGTGCAGCACCTGCATGTAATCAGCGGTCAGGATCGGCAGATCCGGCTGATCCCACAAACGCGCAATGCCTTCCAGGTACTCGCCGGTACGGCTGGCCTGGTCACCCTGAAGGTCATACAGACCGATGCCGGCGTGGGTGTCGAGATAGGCAAACGGCTGCTCCTTGCGCGACATCAGGGCGATGAGGCGGGTCAAGGTCAGGTGTTTGAACACATCGGCGTGATTGCCGGCATGGAAGGCGTGACGATAATTCATGGCTGCTCCTGCGAAGGCCGGGAAGTTTACCTTTTACCGGCCGGCAAGTCAGGGGTTGGTGGCTGAGCGGATGACCCTGGGGGAACACGGCAGTGAAAACGCAAAAAAATGGCCCGCGTCCAAGAGGAAGCGGGCCATTTTTTCAAGTCATCGGGTCAGCGCATGCGCTAATCCCGGCTACTTGTTCAAGCGATAATCAGCCTCAGCCGCAGCAAAACGCTGGAACATACCGGCAGTCGGCGAGCCCATCTTGCTGACGAGGTAGATCGCCAGGCTGGCGAAGATGAAACCAGGGATGATTTCGTACAGGCCCAGCAGTTCGAAGTGTTTCCACACGATCACAGTGATCGCGCCGACCAGGATGCCGGCCAGTGCGCCGTTGCGGGTCATGTCTTTCCAGATCACGGAGATCAGCACCACCGGACCGAATGCGGCACCGAAACCGGCCCAGGCGTAGCTGACCAGGCCCAGTACACGGTTTTCCGGGTTGGCGGCCATCGCGATGGCGATCAGGGCAACCAGCAGCACCATGGCGCGACCGACCCAGACCAGCTCCAGTTGGGAAGCCGATTTACGCAGGAAGGTTTTGTAGAAGTCTTCGGTCAGTGCGCTCGAGCACACCAGCAGTTGGCAGCTCAGGGTGCTCATGACGGCAGCCAGGATGGCCGACAGCAGGACACCGGCAATCCATGGGTTGAACAGGATCTTCGCCAGTTCGATGAACACGCGTTCGTGGTTCTCGCTCACTGGCATGGCCACGGCCGGGTTGGCCGAGAAGTAGGCGATACCGAAGAAACCTACAGCGACGGTGCCGCCCAGGCACAGGATCATCCAGGTCATGGAGATGCGACGGGCATTGGCAATCGATTTGACCGAATCCGCCGCCATGAAACGCGCCAGGATGTGCGGTTGGCCGAAGTAGCCCAGACCCCAGCCCATCAGCGAGATGATGCCGATGAAGGTGGTGCCTTTGAGCATGTCGAAGTTGGCCGGATCTTGCGCTTCGATCGCCAGGAACGTGGTATCGACACCGCCGGTGGCCAGCAGCACGATGATTGGCGTCAGGATCAGGGCGAAAATCATCAGGGTGGCTTGTACGGTGTCAGTCCAGCTCACGGCCAGGAAACCGCCGACGAAGGTGTAGGCAATCGTCGCCGCAGCACCGGCCCACAGTGCTGTCTCGTAGGACATGCCGAAGGTGCTTTCGAACAGACGGGCACCGGCCACGATGCCGGAGGCGCAGTAGATGGTGAAGAACACCAGGATCACGACGGCGGAGATGATCCGCAGCAGGCCGCTTTTGTCTTCGAAACGGCTGGCGAAGTAATCCGGCAGCGTCAGGGCGTCACCGTTGTGCTCGGTCTGCACGCGCAGACGGCCGGCGACGAACAGCCAGTTCAGGTAGGCGCCGACGATCAGGCCGATGGCGATCCAGCTTTCGGAAAGACCGGACATGTAGATAGCGCCCGGCAGGCCCATCAACAACCAGCCGCTCATGTCGGACGCACCGGCAGACAGCGCGGTAACGACGCTGCCCAGGCTACGACCGCCAAGAATGTAGTCGGAAAGGTTATTGGTGGAGCGATAGGCCATGAAACCGATCAGCACCATTGCCGCGATGTAGATCACGAATGTGATCAGGGTTGGATTCGTTACGCTCATTAAGTGACGCCCTGGCTTTGTTTTTATGTAGCAGCAGCTGTTGAACCGCCCGCAAACGCTGACGTTTGACAGACGATTCGGGACGCCGCGCATTTATGACTGATGTTTCCCCAGGAAAGCCATCAGCCGGCACACCTGCCTTTTCGACGGGTTGCACCTTGGGGCGCGAATGCTATGCAACAAAGCAAATAAGGTGCAACCCATTTTTCGAGAATCAGTTGCACCTACGTGCTTTACCCGTATCCAAATGTTTTTTTGCTCCCTTTTAGCGTAGTCAAGACGTTTTGCTAGAAGCAAAAGCACCAAGCAGGAGCAGCACGCCCGTACCAGAATTTAATTCCCGACGAGGCGCCGATTTTTCCTGCAAAAAAAGGGTTGCACCCGGTTGCACCTCAACAGTTGCACGGCTAATCTTGCCGCCAGCTGATGCCACGCAGTCGTGGCAAACATGAGGATAAAAACATGGCTACCACCACCCTTGGGGTCAAACTCGACGACCCGACCCGCGAACGCCTCAAGGCCGCCGCGACTTCGATTGATCGCACGCCGCACTGGCTGATCAAGCAGGCAATCTTCAATTACCTGGAAAAACTCGAGGGTGGTGCAACCCTGACCGAGCTGAGCGGTTTGACCAAGGATTCCGACGACAGCGTCGACGCGCCTCTGGATCACGCCCACCAGTGCTTCCTCGAATTCGCCGAAAGCATCCTGCCGCAATCGGTGCTGCGCGCTTCGATCACCGCCGCCTACCGTCGCCCGGAACCGGAAGTGGTGCCGATGCTGATCGAGCAGGCGCGCCTGCCGGCCCCTATGGCTGAAGCCACCAACAAGCTCGCCGCTTCGATTGCCGAAAAACTGCGTAACCAGAAGAGCGCTGGCGGTCGTGCCGGCATCGTTCAGGGCTTGCTGCAGGAGTTCTCCCTGTCGTCCCAGGAAGGCGTGGCACTGATGTGCCTGGCCGAAGCGCTGCTGCGCATCCCGGACAAAGGCACCCGCGACGCGCTGATCCGCGACAAGATCAGCACCGGCAACTGGCAGCCGCACCTGGGCAACAGCCCGTCGCTGTTCGTCAACGCTGCCACGTGGGGCCTGCTGCTTACCGGCAAGCTTGTGTCTACGCACAATGAGGCAGGCCTGACCTCGTCCCTGAGCCGCATCATCGGCAAGAGCGGCGAGCCGATGATCCGCAAGGGCGTCGACATGGCCATGCGCCTGATGGGCGAGCAGTTCGTGACCGGCGAAACCATCGCCGAAGCCTTGGCCAACGCCAGCAAGTTCGAAGCCAAGGGCTTCCGCTATTCCTACGACATGCTGGGTGAAGCCGCACTCACCGAGCACGACGCGCAGAAGTACCTGGCCTCGTACGAACAAGCCATCCACTCGATCGGCAAGGCTTCCCACGGTCGCGGGATTTATGAAGGCCCGGGCATTTCGATCAAGCTGTCCGCCCTGCACCCACGCTACAGCCGTGCCCAGTACGAGCGCGTGATGGATGAGCTGTACCCGCGCCTGCTGTCGCTGACCCTGCTGGCCAAGCAATACGACATCGGCCTGAACATCGACGCCGAAGAAGCCGACCGCCTCGAGCTGTCGCTGGATCTGCTGGAGCGCCTGTGCTTCGAGCCGCAACTGACCGGCTGGAACGGCATCGGTTTCGTGATCCAGGCTTACCAGAAGCGTTGCCCGTACGTGATCGACTACGTAATCGACCTGGCTCGCCGCAGCCGGCATCGCCTGATGATCCGCCTGGTGAAAGGCGCGTACTGGGACAGCGAAATCAAACGCGCCCAGGTCGAAGGCCTGGAAGGCTACCCGGTCTACACCCGCAAGGTGTACACCGACGTTTCCTACATCGCTTGCGCCCGCAAGCTGCTGTCGGTGCCGGAAGTCATCTACCCGCAGTTCGCCACGCACAACGCCCACACCCTGTCGGCCATTTATCACATCGCCGGTCAGAACTATTACCCGGGCCAGTACGAGTTCCAGTGCCTGCACGGCATGGGTGAACCACTGTACGAACAAGTTGTAGGCAAGGTTTCCGAAGGCAAGCTGAACCGTCCGTGCCGCGTGTACGCACCAGTCGGCACCCACGAAACCCTGCTGGCCTACCTGGTGCGTCGCCTGCTGGAAAACGGCGCGAACACCTCGTTCGTCAACCGTATCGCCGACCAGTCGATTTCGATTCAGGAACTGGTGGCCGACCCGGTGGCGAGCATCGAACAGATGGCGACCGTGGAAGGTGGTTTCGGCCTGCCGCACCCGCGCATTCCGCTGCCGCGTGACCTGTATGGCTCCGAGCGCGCCAACTCCAGCGGCATCGACATGGCCAACGAACATCGTCTGGCATCCCTGTCCTGCGCCCTTCTCGCTACCGCACACAACCACTGGAAAGCCGCGCCGATCCTCGGCTGCGCGTCCAGCAACGAAGCCCCGGCGCCAGTGCTGAACCCGTCCGACCTGCGTGACGTGGTCGGCCATGTACAGGAAGCCACCGTCGAAGACGTCGACAACGCAATCCAGTGCGCCCTGAACGCTGCACCGATCTGGCAGGCCACGCCGCCGGCCGAGCGCGCCGCGATCCTGGAACGTGCCGCCGACCTGATGGAAGCCGAGATCCAGCCGCTGATGGGCCTGCTGGCTCGCGAAGCCGGCAAGACCTTCGCCAACGCCATCGCTGAAGTGCGCGAGGCCGTGGACTTCCTGCGTTACTACGCGGTGCAGGCACGCAACGATTTCACCAATGACGCCCACCGCCCGCTGGGCCCGGTGGTGTGCATCAGCCCATGGAACTTCCCGCTGGCGATCTTCAGTGGCCAGGTGGCTGCCGCACTGGCTGCCGGTAACCCGGTATTGGCCAAGCCTGCGGAACAAACGCCGCTGGTGGCCGCTCAAGCCGTGCGCCTGCTGCTCGAAGCCGGGATTCCGCAAGGCGTGCTGCAACTGCTGCCGGGCCGTGGCGAAACCGTCGGTGCCGGCCTGGTCGGCGACGAACGTGTCAAAGGCGTGATGTTCACCGGTTCCACCGAAGTCGCGCGCTTGCTGCAACGCAACATCGCCGGCCGCCTCGACAGCCAGGGGCGTCCAATCCCGCTGATCGCCGAAACCGGCGGCCAGAACGCGATGATCGTCGACTCTTCGGCACTGACCGAACAGGTGGTGATCGACGTGGTGTCCTCGGCGTTCGACAGCGCCGGCCAACGTTGCTCGGCCCTACGCGTCTTGTGCCTGCAGGAAGATTCCGCCGACCGCGTCATCGAAATGCTCAAGGGCGCCATGGCCGAAAGCCGCCTCGGCAACCCGGAGCGCCTGTCCGTGGACATCGGTCCGGTGATCGACGCTGAAGCGAAAGCCGGCATCGAGAAACACATCCAGGCCATGCGTGACAAAGGTCGCAGCGTATACCAGGTGGCCATCGCCGATGCCGAAGAAGTCAAACGCGGCACCTTCGTGATGCCGACGCTGATCGAACTGGAAAGCTTCGACGAGTTGCAGCGGGAGATCTTCGGCCCGGTGCTGCACGTGGTTCGTTACAAGCGCAAAGACATCGATCAACTGATCGGCCAGATCAACGCTTCCGGCTACGGCCTGACCCTGGGCGTGCACACCCGCATCGACGAAACCATCGCCAAGGTGATCGACACCGTCAACGCCGGTAACGTCTACGTCAACCGCAACATCGTCGGTGCCGTGGTCGGCGTGCAGCCATTTGGCGGCGAAGGCCTGTCGGGGACCGGCCCGAAAGCCGGTGGCCCGCTGTACCTGTACCGCCTGCTGTCGACGCGCCCTGCGGATGCAATCGAGCAATCCTTCGCTCGCGGCGATGCTGCCGCAGCACCGGACGTTCGTCTGCGCGACGCCATGAGCAAGCCGTTGACTGCCCTGAAAGCCTGGGCCGACAGCAACAAGTTCGCCGACCTGAGCACCCTGTGCGTGCAGTTCGCCGCACAATCGCAAAGCGGCATCACCCGCGTTCTGGCTGGCCCGACCGGCGAACGCAACAGCTACGCGATCCTGCCACGGGAACACGTGCTGTGCCTGACGGAAGTCGAAGGCGATCTGCTGACGCAACTGGCGGCAGTACTGGCGGTTGGCGGCTCGGCGGTATGGCCGGAAACTGACCTGAGCAAGGCGCTGTTCGCACGCCTGCCGAAGGACATTCAGGCGCGCATCAAGCTGGTTTCCGACTGGAACAAGGACGAAGTGGTTTTTGATGCGGTTGTGCATCACGGCCATTCCGACCAGTTGCGTGCGGTGTGCCAGCAGGTTGCCAAGCGTGCCGGTGCGATCGTTGGCGTGCAGGGCCTGTCGCAAGGCGAAACCAACATTGCGCTGGAACGCCTGGTGATCGAGCGTGCGCTGAGCGTCAACACCGCTGCGGCGGGTGGTAATGCCAGCTTGATGACGATCGGCTAAAACCGATAAACCAGGCAGCCGCGATAGCTGCCTGGCAATCAAATCCCTGTGGGAGCGGGCTTGCTCGCGAAGAGGCCGTCACATTCAGCATTTATGTTGACTGACATACCGCCTTCGCGAGCAAGTCGGATTGCCGCACCACCGCTCCCACATTTGTTTTGTGGTGCCTGCCAAGTCGTCGCTCTGGTCCACTATCACGATCATCAATCATCCTGTTCAGCCTTTATTCCCCCGCCTAGACTCGGCCCATTCCAATAAAAGGTAGGCCGCCATGTCCGAGACGTTGCTCAGTTCCCGTAATCTGGCTTTCGAGCTGTATGAAGTCCTTGATGCCGAGGGCCTGACCCAGCGTGAGCGTTTCGCCGAACACAACCGCGAAACCTTCGATGCGGCCATCAGTACCGCCCGCAGCATCGCCGAGAAGTTCTTCGCCCCGCACAACCGCAAGGGCGACGAGAACGAACCGCGCTATGAAAACGGTCAGGCGATTCTGATTCCGGAAGTGAAACCGGCGGTGGATGCCTTCCTCGAAGCCGGCTTCCTCAATGCCGCGCGCAGTTTCGACGCCGGCGGCATGCAGCTTCCTACACTGCTGTCCCAGGCCTGCTTTGCCCACTTTCAATCGGCCAACGCCGCATCGACGTCCTATCCGTTCCTGACCATGGGCGCGGCGAACCTGATCGAAAGCTTCGGCACCGATGAACAGAAACGCCGCTTCCTGCAACCGATGATCGATGGCCGTTTCTTCGGCACCATGGCCCTGACCGAACCGCACGCGGGCTCGTCGCTGTCGGATATTCGTACCCGCGCAGAGCCGGCGTCTGACGGCACTTATCGCCTCAAGGGCAACAAGATCTTCATCTCCGGCGGCGATCATCCGCTGTCGGAAAACATCGTGCACATGGTCCTGGCCAAGCTGCCGGACGCACCGGCCGGGGTGAAGGGCATTTCACTGTTCATCGTGCCCAAGTTCCTGGTCAACGACGACGGCAGCCTGGGCAAGCGCAATGACGTGCTGCTGGCCGGCCTATTCCACAAGATGGGCTGGCGTGGCACCACGTCCACCGCGCTGAATTTCGGCGATAACGGCGAGTGCGTCGGCTATCTGGTGGGCAAGCCACACCACGGCTTGAGCTACATGTTCCAGATGATGAACGAGGCGCGCATCGGCGTCGGCATGGGCGCGGTGATGCTTGGTTACGCCGGCTATCTGTACTCGCTGGAATATGCCCGCGAGCGTCCGCAGGGGCGCGTGCCCGACAGCAAGGACCCGAACACTGCGCCGGTGGCGATCATTCAGCACGCCGACGTCAAACGCATGCTGCTGACGCAAAAAGCCTATGTCGAAGGCTCATTCGACCTCGGTCTTTACGCTGCGCGGCTGTTCGATGACACCACGACGCTTGCGACCGAAGCCGAACGCAAACAGGCCCATGAACTGCTGGATTTGCTGACGCCGATCGTCAAATCCTGGCCGTCGGAGTTCTGCCTGAAAGCCAACGAACTGGCGATCCAGATCCTCGGCGGCCACGGCTACACCCGCGAATACCCGGTGGAGCAGTACTACCGCGACAACCGCCTGAACCCTATCCACGAAGGCACCCACGGCATTCAGTCGCTGGACCTGCTGGGGCGCAAACTGGCGCAGAACGGTGGCGCGGGGCTCAAGCAACTGATCCGCCTGATCGCCGCCACCGCCGAACGCGCCCAGGCATTCGAGTCGCTGACGCCACTGCGCGAACCGCTGGAGAAACTGGTGGCGCGCCTGCAAACCGTAACCATCGGCCTGCTGACCGACCTGGCCCAGGGCAAGGTCAACAGCAGCCTGGCGAACTCGGCGCTGTACCTGAAGGTGTTCGGGCACACCGTCATTGGCTGGCGCTGGCTGGAACAGGCGATTCGCGCCGAGGAAGGCCTGGCCAAGGGCAATGGGGCGGACGTAAGCTTCTATAAAGGCAAGTTGCAGGCCGCGCGCTACTTCCTGACGTGGGAAGTGCCGGGTTGCCACCACGAGCTGGCGATTCTTGAAGCTCGGGATGATGTGTGTCTGGGCATGCAGGATGAGTGGTTCTGATCCCGAATCTGTGGCGTAGCTGAAATTCGCGAGCAAGCCCGCTCCCACATTTGATCGCTGGAGTTCACAAATTATGTGTTCGCAGCAGGTCGAGTGTGGGAGCGGGCTCGCTCGCGAAGAGGCCCGCACAGATGAAACATCAGCTCAGCTTGAACCCACCCATCTGCCGCGCCAAATCATCCGCCAACCGCTGCAACGTCTGGCAATCATCCCGACAGGCCCTGACCTCCCCCGCAGTCGCCCGTGCCAGGTCGGAGATGCCCTGCACGTTGCGGTTGATCTCCTCGGTCACCGCCGACTGCTCTTCGGTCGCCGTCGCCACTTGATGGTTCATGTCGCTGATGCGTTCCACCTGACCGGTAATCGCCGTCAACGACGCGCCAGTCCTCTGGCTCGACTCCACGCCGGTACCCGTGGCCGCTTGCCCGGTATGCATCGACGACACGGCGTTCTCGGCACCTTGCTTGAGGCTGCCGATCATCTGCTGGATCTCGTCGGTGGACGATTGCGTACGCCGCGCCAGCGTGCGCACTTCATCGGCCACCACGGCAAACCCGCGCCCCATGTCCCCCGCCCGCGCCGCTTCGATGGCGGCATTGAGCGCCAGCAGGTTGGTCTGTTCGGAAATCCCGCGAATCACCGCCAGCACCTGATCGATGGACGCCACCTGATGGGCCAGCTCACCCACCGCCGTGGCCGCCACGCCGATCTCCCGGGACATGCTTTCAATGTGGCGAATCGAACCGCCCACCACCTCCCGCGCCTGCAGCGCTTCGTCACGGGCGGTTTGTGAAGCGAATGCCGCGTTGCCGGCGTTCTGCGCGATGTCCTGCACGGTCAGGCCCATTTCATGCACCGCGGTGGCGACCATGTCGGTCATTTCCTGTTGCCGTCCGGAACGTTCGGCGGTGTTGTCCACCACGCGCGCCACTTGCCCGACAGCAGTGCGCAGGTGCTCGCTGGTGGTCAGCACTTCACCGATCATGTCGCGCTGGCTGTCGAGAAACCGATTGAAGCCACGCGCCAGATCGCCCAGCTCATCGGCGCGACTGGAATCTAACCGGTGGGTCAAATCTCCACCACCGCTACCGATGGCAACCAGTGCCGCTGTTACCTGACGAATCGGCCGTACCAACCCACGGGCCAGCAGCACCACCAGCAACAGGCACACAATCGCCACCGCCAGGCCGATGCCGCTGCTCATCCACATGGCGCGGCGGGCTTCGGCGTAGATCTGCGATTGCGGCACTTCGGCCACCAGGGTCCAACCGAGATCACGCAATGGCAGGCTCAACGCGAGGAAGTCTTCGCCATCACGCTGGAAGCTGCTGCTGGTGGCAGTTTTTTGACCCATGACCGCTTGCGCGGCTGACTCGCCAATCTGCTCGGCCAAGGTGCGCTTGCCACTGAATTGCGCCTCGGGATGGACCTGGATCAAACCGTCGGAACGCACGAGATAGACCTTGCCGCGCTCACCGAAGCTGAAGTTGTGGATCAGCTCCGACAGCTCTTTCATGCTCAGGCCCAGCCCGGCAACGCCCACGACTTTACCGGCCTGCTCGACTTTCAGGTCGATGAACAGCGCCAATTCTCCGGTGGCCGTGTCGTTGTCGATATTGAGGGTGCGCGGCTTTTTGCTGTCGAGGAACGCATAGAACCAGGCATCCTTCGGGTTGGAACGACTGAGGGTCCGGTCCAGGCCTTTTTCGGTGAAGTAATGGTTGGACGCGGTGCCGACAATCAGCGCGGTAAAAGCCTTGTGCTCGGCGCGGATGCCTTCGAGATAGGTGGTGAAAGTGCCGGTCTGGGCACTGTCTTCACCCCCGGCCAGCCAGTCGCGCACCATGCTATTGCTGGCGATGTCCTTGGCGGCCGTGAGCGGCTGAACAAGGATGCGCTCGATGTCGTTGCGCATCGCTTCGATGCTCGACGGCAAGGCTTGCTCGACCAGATAGTTCTGCGCCAGCCGATTGACCACCAGGGTATAGATGCCAACGACGATCAGAATACTGACCAGCAAGGCGCTGCCCATACTCAGGATCAATTGCCATTGAATACTGCGTCGCCAGAACTGCATGGAGCACCCCCAAAGAATAAGAGGCTGAAACACTGCAACAGCCGTGCCGATTGTATACAAACCAACCGACAATCTATTCTTTGGTTGTGCGCAAAGCCGATCAGGCCTGATTGATCGTCTTGGAAATCACTTCAACCGTGGCGCTGACTTGCTCTTGGTAACGGTCGAGTTCGAGCTTGTGCTGCTTCTGCATTTCGATCTGCTGGGAGCACAGGTTCATCGCGGCCAGCACCAACAGTCGGTCACCGATCAGCGTCGGGTACTTCCTCTTGGTTTCGGCCAGGGCTGCCTTCAACATCATCGCGGCGTCCAGCAGGGTCTGTTCTTCCCCGGCCGGTGCCTTGATCGAATAGTCCTCTCCCAGGATCGAGACGACTTTTACCCCTGCGGCGTTGTAACTCATGCGCTGACAGGACCTGCGCTGACACGCTCAACCAGGGCCTGGATGCGAGCCGCCGTGGCGCCTTGCTTCTCTTCCTGCTCCATCAGGCTCAGTTGCAGGCTTTCGTTTTCATCCTTGGCCTGGGCCAGTTCTGCAGTCAGGGTCTGGTTGGTGCCGAGCAACGTCTGGTTCTGCTGCACCAGGTCACTGACCAGTTGTTCCAATTGGCTTAGGGATGCTTCCAACATTTTGATTTTCCGGGCTTTTTCAAAGGGCGCGTACGATAAAGAAAAGTCACCGTGGATGCCAGGGTTATACAGGCGCAAAGCCTTGATTCTGCTGACGGGCGACCTTCCTCGCGAGTTTTAAAGACTGCGGTTGGTCAATCTGGTTCCCGCATTTCGTCGCCAGCCTATGTGGGAGCGAGCTTGCTCGCGATGGACGTGAACGATATCGCGCCCTGTCTGAATGATTGCGTTGTCCATGCGTTTTTCGCGAGCGGGCTCGCTCCTACAAGGTACCCACCCGGTCGCAGTAAAAACGCGCAAGGACTCAAGACTCCAGTCGTACGACCGATAAGTCATTCATACGTCAGCCTCGGCACCGCTCAGGTGCGCTCTTTTCGGTAAATCCCATGTCCCTTCGTAATATGAATATCGCCCCTCGGGCGTTCCTCAGCTTTGCCCTGATCGGTGGCTTGATGATGATTCTGGGAGTGTTTGCCTTGAATCAGATGAGCAAGATCCGCGGCGCGGCCGAGAACATCACCAACAACAGTGTGCCGAGCATCAAGAGCCTGGACGACTTCACCCAGCTCACCTTGCGCCTGCGCGTGTTGTCCTACCGCTTGCTGGTGAACCGCGAGCCTGACGTGCAGCAAAAAACCATGGAACTGCTGGAGATGCGCAACCAGCAGATTCGCACCGCCCAGGCGACCTACGAAAAGCTGATCGCCAGCCCGCAGGAACGTGCGGCCTACGATCAATACGTGCAGTTGCTGGGTCAGTACCGCCAGATCGAAGACCGGATGAAAACCTTGTCGCGCAACAATCAGATCGATGAACTGCGCACTTTGCTCAACACCGATTTGCTCAACAACTCCGAAGCGGTCAACGCGGTGTTGAACAAACTGCTGGAGATCAACACCCAGCAGAGCCACGACACCAACCAGCAGGCGGCGGATCAATACGATTCGGCGTTCAACCTGGTGATCACCCTGTTGGTGATCGCCACCGCCCTGACGCTGCTGTTCGCCTGGTTGCTGACCAACAGCATCACCCAACCGATCGCCAATGCCCTGAGCGCCGCCGAACAAATCGCCGAAGGCAACCTGACGCGCCCGATCACGGTCGACGGCCAGGACGAGGCCGGCCGCTTGCTGCTGGCGATGTCGAAGATGCAGGACAAACTGCGCGACACCCTGCAACGGATTTCCGGCTCGGCCACTCAGCTGGCTTCTGCCGCCGAAGAACTCAACAGCGTCACCGACGAAAGCGCCCGTGGCCTGACCCGGCAGAACAACGAAATCGAACAGGCTGCCACCGCAGTCAACGAAATGACCAGCGCCGTGGAAGAAGTCGCACGCAACGCGGTCAGCACGTCCGAGGCGTCGAAGAACGCCACCAGTTCTGCCGGCGACGGCCGTGATCTGGTGCAGGAAACCGTGAGCGCCATCGAACGCATGAGCGCCGACGTGCAGAGCACCGCGACCCTGATCGGCGACCTGGCCAACGAGTCCCGCGACATCGGCAAGGTGCTGGATGTGATCCGTGGCCTGGCCGACCAGACCAACCTGCTGGCCTTGAACGCAGCCATTGAGGCCGCTCGCGCCGGTGAGGCCGGCCGTGGTTTCGCGGTAGTGGCCGACGAAGTGCGCGCCCTGGCCCATCGCACCCAGCAGTCGACCAGCGAAATCGAGCGCATGATCGGCAGTATCCAGAGCGGTACCGAGCACGCAGTGGATTCGATGCGCAACAGCACCGAACGCGCCGAATCGACTTTGAACATCGCACGCGGTGCCGGGATTTCGCTGGACACCATCAACAGCGCCATCGTCGAAATCAACGAACGCAACCTGGTGATCGCCAGCGCTGCCGAAGAACAGGCGCAGGTGGCCCGTGAAGTGGATCGCAACCTGGTGAACATTCGCGACCTGTCGGTGCAGTCGGCCACCGGGGCGAATCAGACGAGTGCGGCGAGCAGCGAGCTGTCGCGCCTGGCGGTGGACCTGAACACCCTGGTTGGGCGGTTCAGCCTGTAATCCACCAACACCGCCCCCTGTAGGAGCGAGCTTGCTCGCGATGAATTCAATGACGACGCGCTGAATCAGACAGCACGCGTTATCGTTGACGTCCATCGCGAGCGAGCTCGCTCCTGCAAAGCTTTTTGACAGCATCACATTTCAACAGGTTAGAATCGCTGGCACGCGGACTGCATGGTCAGTTTGTGCCCGCCTTTCAGTTTTCTGGAGTACTGCCTTTGAATGCGACGACCATCAACAGCCTGTTCTTGATCGGCGCGTTGCTGGTAGGTGCGAGCATTCTGGTGAGCTCACTGTCATCGCGCCTTGGTATCCCGATCCTGGTGATTATCCTGGCCGTCGGCATGGCGGCCGGCGTCGATGGCGGCGGCATTATTTTCGACAACTACCCCACGGCTTATCTGGTCGGCAACCTCGCACTGGCAGTCATCCTGCTCGACGGTGGCTTGCGCACCCGGGTGTCGAGTTTCCGTGTGGCGTTATGGCCGGCATTGTCTCTCGCCACCGTCGGGGTACTGATTACCACCGGGCTGACCGGCATGGCGGCCGCATGGCTGTTCAACCTGAACCTGATCCAGGGCCTGCTGATCGGCGCCATTGTCGGCTCCACCGACGCCGCGGCGGTGTTCTCGCTGTTGGGCGGCAAAGGCCTGAACGAACGGGTGACCGCCAGCCTTGAAATCGAATCCGGCAGCAACGACCCGATGGCGGTGTTCCTGACCGTCACCCTGATCGACATGCTCGCCAGCGGCCAGACCGGCCTGCACTGGAGCCTGCTGACCCACCTGATCCGCGAGTTCGGCATCGGTAGCGTCATCGGCCTGGGTGGCGGCTGGCTGATGCTGCAACTGGTCAACCGCATCAACCTGGCCACCGGCCTGTATCCGATTCTGGTCATCGCCGGTGGCCTGCTGGTGTTTGCCCTGACCAACGCCCTGCACGGCAGCGGCTTCCTCGCGGTTTACCTGTGTGGATTGATGATCGGCAACCGTCCGGTGCGCAGCCGCCACGGCATCCTGCACATGCTCGACGGCATGGCCTGGTTGTCGCAGATCGGCATGTTCCTGGTGCTGGGGCTGCTGGTGACGCCTCACGATCTGCTGCCTATTGCCTTGCCGGCACTGGCACTGGCGCTGTGGATGATTCTGTTTGCCCGGCCACTGTCTGTAGTGGTTGGCCTGCTGCCGTTCAAAGCGTTCCATGGTCGCGAGAAAGCGTTCATCTCCTGGGTCGGTTTGCGTGGCGCGGTCCCGATCATTCTGGCGGTGTTCCCGCTGATGGCCGGCCTGCCCAACGCCCAGCTGTACTTCAACCTCGCGTTCTTTATCGTGCTGGTGTCGCTGCTGGTTCAAGGCACGAGCCTGCCGTGGGTCGCCAAACTGTTGAAGGTAACGGTGCCCCCGGAGCCTGCACCCATCTCCCGCTCGGCCCTGGAGGTGCATGTCACCAGCGAATGGGAGCTGTTCGTTTATCGCCTGGGCGCTGAAAAATGGTGCATCGGTTCGCACCTTCGTGAGCTGAAAATGCCCGAAGGCACCCGTATCGCCGCCCTGTTTCGTGGCGAGCAACTGCTCCATCCGTCGGGTAGTACGGTGCTCGAAGTCGATGATTTGCTCTGTGTCATCGGCCATGAACACAACCTGCCGGCCCTTGGAAAACTGTTCAGCCAGGCGCCACAACGGGGCCTCGATCTACGCTTCTTCGGCGACTTCGTACTGGAAGGAGACGCCCAGCTGGCGGCGGTTGCGGCCCTGTATGGGCTGAAGGTCGAAGGCATCGATCCGGACATGTCCCTGGCCCGCTTCATTGCCCAGAAAGTCGGCGGCGCACCGGTGGTGGGTGACCAGGTGGAATGGAACAACACCATCTGGACCGTGGCGGTCATGGACGGGAACAAGATCGGCAAAGTGGGCGTCAGATTCCCCGAAGGAAGTCGCCCGGGTCCCGGCCTCTTCCTCTAAACTGCTTCCACTATCACTTGCTTGACCGGTCTCTATGCCTAACCTGCGCTCCTTTTTCGCCATTGCCCTGCTGGGCTTGAGTCTCTCTGTCGGCCCCCTTGGTTTACCGCAAGCGGTGCAAGCGGCCGAACCGCCCTCCAGCGAAGCCGTGCAGGCGAACCTGGACAAGATCGCCGACCGCAAATTGCCGGAAGCCGACCAGAAGGCCCTGCAAACCGTCCTGCAAAGCACGCTGGCCCAGCTCAACAACAAGCGTGACTACGAGCAGAAGCTGGCCGATCTCAAGCAAACGTTGAGTTCTGCACCCAAGCAGACGCTCGAGAACCAGCGCGAACTGACCCGCCTCAAGGCCAGCACCGTGGTACCGGTGGCACAGCGTTTCGCCAAGGAACCGATCCAGCAGCTGGAGCAAATGCTTACCGAGCGCTCCACCCAGCAAAGCGACCTGCAAAAAGCCCTGGGCGATGCCAACAGCCTGATCATCACCGCCCAGACCCGCCCCGAGCGCGCCCAAGCGGAGATATCCAGCAGCCAGACGCGCATTCAGCAGATCAACAACATCCTCAAGAACGGCAAGGACGGCGGCAAGGCCTTGAGCGCCGAGCAGCGCGACCAGCTCAATGCCGAGCTGGCAGCGCTGAACGCCCTGATCCCGCTGCGCCGCCAGGAACTGGCCGGCAATACCCAACTGCAAGACCTCGGCAGCAGCCAGCATGACCTGCTGTCGGAGCGATCCGATCGTCTGGATCGGGAAATCCAGGAACTGCAAACCCTGATCAACCAGAAGCGTCTGGCGTTGTCCCAGGAAACGGTCACCCAGCAATCCATCGAAGCGCAGAAAGCTGGCGGCAGCAGCCTGCTGGCCACCGAAAGCGCGGCCAACCTGAAGCTCTCGGACTACCTGCTCAAGAGCACCGACCGCCTCAACGAAGTCACCCAGCAAAACCTGCAGACCAAGCAACAACTGGACAGCCTGACCCAGAGCGACTCGGCCCTGGACGAGCAAATCAATGTGCTCAAAGGCAGCCTGCTGCTCTCGAAGATTCTCTACAAACAGAAACAAGCGTTGCCGCGCCTGCGGCTCGACCGCAACCTGGCCGACCAGATCGCCGACATTCGCCTGTATCAGTTCGAAGTCAGCCAGCAACGGGAGTTGCTGAGCAATCCGACCACCTACGTCGATAACCTGCTGTCGACCCAGCCGCCCGAGCAAGTCACACCGCAGCTGCGCAAAAGCCTGATGGAACTGGCCACCACCCGCGCCGACCTGCTGGAGCGCCTCAATCGCGAACTGAGCGCGGTGCTCAATGAATCCATCACCCTGCAACTGAACCAGAAGCAACTGCTCAGCACGGCGCAAAGCCTGCGGGCGACACTCGATGAGCAGATGTTCTGGATTCCCAGCAACAAGCCGCTGGACCCGGAGTGGATTCGCAGTGTGCCCGATCGCCTCCAGCATCAACTCGATTCACTGCCGGTACTTTCAAGCCTGAGCGAACTGGCTGATGGCCTGACCCAGCGCCCGCTGCTGTTCCTGCCACTGGCACTGCTGATCGGTGCGTTGCTGTGGCGCCGCAAGAGTCTGTACGCACGCCTGAACAAGGTTCACCAGGACATCGGCCATTTCAAGCGCGACAGCCAGTTGCACACGCCGCAGGCCATCCTGATCAACATCCTGCTGGCAATGCCTGTGTCCCTGGGCCTGGCGCTGTGCGGGCTGGCCTTGCAAATCGACGCCCGTGGGCAAAACGCCAATATGGGCGCGGCGTTACTGCAGATGGCCGGGGCCTGGCTGGTGTTCTACACCGCCTACCGGATCCTCGCGCCGGGTGGCGTGGCGGAACTGCATTTCCGTTGGGAAAAGCCCCAGGTGGAATTCCTGCGCAGGTGGGTCCGTCGCCTGGGCATGGTGGTCATGGCGCTGGTGACCGTGGTGGCGGTTGCCGAACTGCAACCGGCGGCGCTGGCCGATGACGTGATCGGCATGCCGGTGGTGCTCACCTGCTACGCCTTGATGACCCTGCTGCTCAGTCGTTTGCTCATCAGCAGCCCGACCCACAAAAACGCCTCGCTGTTCCGCAAGGTCGTGGGGATCCTGTTCACCGCCCTGCCCGTCGCGCTGTTCGTGGCGGTGTGTTTCGGCTACTACTACACCGCGCTGAAACTCAGCGACCGTTTGATCAACACGCTGTACCTGCTGATGTTCTGGCTGGTGATCGAAGCCACGTTCGTGCGCGGCCTCAGCGTGGCGGCCCGCCGCCTGGCTTACCAGCGCGCCCTGACCAAGCGGCTGGCCGCCAAGGAGGCCGGCGACGGCGAAGCGGTGATAGAAGAGCCGACCATGGACATCGAGAAGGTCAACGAACAGTCCCTGCGCCTGATCCGCCTGGCGCTGCTCGGCGGCTTCATGGCAGCGCTGTATTGGGTCTGGGCCGACCTGATCTCGGTGTTCTCGTACCTGGACAACATCACCCTCTACGAATACACCAGCGGCACCGGCGCCAACATGAGCATGGTGCCGATCAGCATCGGCGACATGCTCGGCGCGCTGATCATCATCGGCATCACCTTTGCCCTGGCGCGCAACTTGCCGGGCCTGCTGGAAGTGTTCGTGCTGTCGAAACTCAACCTGGCCCAGGGCAGCGCCTACGCGACCACCACGCTGCTCTCGTATGTGATTGCCGGCGTCGGTTTCGTCTCGACGCTGTCGACCCTCGGCGTCAGCTGGGACAAGTTGCAATGGCTGGTGGCGGCGCTGTCGGTCGGCCTCGGATTCGGCATGCAGGAGATTTTCGCGAATTTCATCTCCGGCATCATGATCCTGTTCGAACGTCCGGTGCGGATCGGCGACACCATCACCATCGGCAACCTGTCGGGCACCGTGAGCAAGATTCGCATCCGCGCCACGACCATCACCGACTTCGACCGCAAGGACATCATCGTCCCGAACAAGACGTTCATTACCGGGCAACTGATCAACTGGTCGCTGACCGACACCATCACCCGGGTGACCCTCAAGCTCGGTGTCGACTATGGCTCGGACCTGGACCTGGTGAAAGAACTGCTGCTCAAGGCGGCCCGCGATAACCCGCGCGTCCTGAAAGACCCGGAGCCGCATGTGTACTTCCTGAATTTCGGCGAAAGCACCCTGGACCACGAGTTGCGCATGCACGTGCGCGACCTCGGTGACCGCAACCCGGTGCTCGACGAGGTCAACCGCTTCATCAACCGCGAGTTCAAGAAGCAGCACATCAATATCTCGTTCCGGCAGATGGAGGTTTACCTCAAGAACCTGCACGGCCAGGAGTACAAGATGGTGCCAATCGAGCCGGAAGCGAAAACCATCGTGCCTCTGGTCGACGGCAAGCCGGCGCAAGAACCGCCCGCCGCCAAACTCGACTAACCGGCCTTTCCCCAGCAGAATGCTCGGACATTCTGCTGGAGCCGGCCCTTGAAAGCCCTCGACGAACTGACCTTCGATAATCGCTACGACCGCCTGGGCGACGCGTTTTCCGCCCATGTGCTGCCCGAGCCCATCGACAATCCGCGCCTGGTGGTGGCCAGCCCCGCCGCCATGGCGCTGCTGGACCTCGACCCGGCCGTGGCCGAAACCCCGGAGTTCGCCGAACTGTTCAGCGGCCACAAGCTCTGGGCCGACGCGATCCCGAGGGCGATGGTCTATTCCGGGCATCAGTTCGGTTTCTACAACCCGCAACTGGGTGACGGTCGCGGCCTGCTGCTGGGCGAGGTGTACAACGAGGCCGGTGAACATTGGGACCTGCATCTCAAGGGCGCCGGCCAGACGCCGTTTTCACGCATGGGCGATGGCCGGGCGGTACTGCGTTCGTCGATCCGCGAATTCCTCGCGTCCGAAGCCCTGAACGCCCTGAACATCCCGACCACCCGCGCCCTGTGCGTGATCGGCTCGGACACCCCGGTGTGGCGCGAAAAACAGGAGCGCGCAGCCATGGTCCTGCGTCTGGCGCCGAGCCACGTGCGCTTCGGCCACTTCGAATATTTCTACTACACCAAGCGCCCCGAGCAGCAGAAAGTACTGGGTGATCACGTACTGGCCATGCACTTCCCGGAGTGCCTGGAACAACCGGAGCCGTACCTGGCGATGTTCCGCGAAGTGGTCGAGCGCAATGCCGAACTGATCGCCAAGTGGCAGGCCTATGGCTTCTGCCACGGGGTGATGAACACCGACAACATGTCGATCCTCGGCATCACCTTCGACTTCGGCCCTTTTGCCTTCCTCGACGACTTCGACGCCAACTTCATCTGCAATCACTCCGACGACCAGGGCCGTTACTCCTTCAGTAACCAGGTGCCGATTGGCCAGTGGAACCTCAGCGCGTTGGCGCAGGCCCTGACGCCGTTCATCAGCGTCGAGGCCCTGCGCGAAACCCTCGGCCTGTACCTGCCGCTGTTCCAGGCCCATTACCTGGACCTGATGCGCCGCCGCCTCGGCCTGACCACCGCGCAGGATGATGACCAGAAGCTGCTGGAGAGCCTGCTGCAACTCATGCAAAACAGCGGCGTCGACTACAGCCTGTTTTTCCGTCGCCTGGGTGATGAAGCTCCGGAACAGGCCATCACCCGCCTGCGTGATGACTTCGTCGACCTCAAGGGCTTTGATGCCTGGGGCGAACTCTATATCGCCCGGGTAGCCCGTGAAGGCGCACTTGATCAAGAGCAGCGTCGCCAACGAATGCACGCCGTCAACCCGCTGTACATCCTGCGCAACTACCTGGCACAAAAGGCCATCACAGCGGCAGAAAGCGGCGACTACTCGGAAGTCCGCCGACTGCACGCGGTGCTGAGCAATCCGTTCGAGGAACAACCCGGGATGGAAAGCTACGCAGAGAGGCCGCCGGAATGGGGCAAGCATCTGGAGATCAGTTGTTCGTCGTGAGGCACTGCACAATTGAAAATCTGGAGATATGGCTCCAGATAGGGATCATTCGCTTTCGACTGGACGATTTGACATGACCGACCCACTCCACATCCCCTGCCCCCACTGCAACGGCCTCAACCGCATTCCCGCCGAACGCCTCAACGATCACCCCAAATGCGGACGCTGCAAGGCCGAAGTCCTGCTGAGCAAACCGTTTGAATTGAAGCAGGGCGACTACGCCAGCCAGATCAAGGGTGATCTACCGCTGCTGGTGGATGTGTGGGCGGACTGGTGTGGGCCGTGCAAGTCGTTTGCACCGGTGTTCGAGCAGGCAGCCGGGCAACTGGAGGGCAAGTGTCGGCTGGCCAAACTGGACAGCGAGGCGAACCAGCAGTTGTCAGCGCAGTTGGGGATTCGCTCGATTCCGAGCCTGATCCTGTTCAAGAACGGCCGGGAAGTCGCCCGGCAGAGCGGGGCCTTCCCGTTACCGCAACTGATGAGCTGGTTGCGTAGCCAGGGCATCTGAAGCAACACGAACCCATGTGGGAGCGGGCTTGCTCGCGAAGGCGTCGTGTCAGTCAACATAGATGTTGAATGTAACGGCCTCTTCGCGAGCAAGCCCGCTCCCACAAGGGGGCTGTGTTACCAGCCAGATCAGGCGTTTTCCAGCAGGTTGTGCAACTCCACAAACTGCTGGGTCAGCTTGTGCCGCGGGTCGAGATGGATCAGCGGCGTATTGGCCTGATGGGATTCGCGCATGCGTACCGAGCTGGCCAGGTACACAGGCAACACCGGCAGGCCTTCGGCGATCAGTTCGTCGAGAATCTGCTGGGGCAGGCTGGCGCGGGCCTGGAACTGGTTGACGACGATGCCTTCGACTTCCAGGCCTTCGTTATGGTCATCCTTCAACTCTTCGATTTCCGCCATCAGACCGTACAGTGCCTGGCGTGAGAAACTGTCGCAATCGAAGGGAATCAACACCCGATCGGCGGCGATCAATGCAGAAACCGCATAAAAATTCAGCGCCGGCGGGGTATCGAGGTAAATCCGGTCGTAGTCTTCGCTCAGCTCTTCAAGCAACTTACGCAGCTTGTTGATCTTGTGCTTGGCTTCAAGTTTTGGCTGCAAGTCCGCCAGCTCGGCGGTAGCGGTAATGACGTGGAGGTTATCGAACGGAGTTTCGTAGATGTCGACCTGATTCTTCTTGGAGAAGGGCCCGGAAGACAGCGTCTGCTTGAAGAAATCGGCGATGCCCATCGGGATGTCGTTACCGGTGAGCCCCGTCAGGTACTGAGTGGAGTTGGCCTGGGCATCGAGGTCCACCAGCAAGGTGCGAAAACCCTCGCTGGCACTGACCGCCGCCAGATTGCAGGCAATGCTGGACTTGCCAACGCCACCTTTCTGATTGAACACCACGCGCCGCATGTCAAAACCTCCGTGTACCAAAGAATGACCGAGTGTAGTGGTCAGCCGCGCTGCTTCGCTACCTTCTCGGTAAAGGGACTACACAGTCAGTTGCCTTCTCTTGCATGAAAAGCTCTGAACGGCCCGATAGCTCGGCGCAGGAACCGACAGACGGAGCAATAACTTTGTGAATAATTACCAATCGTTCAATTTTTGCGAGCCCGCCGCTTCATCTTGTTGAGCAAAATGTAACCAGCATTTGCTACACGTTCCCGGCACCGGGATAATGCGCGCCACTCGGCGCCAAACGCCACGCAGGGTGAGTCTTGGCTCCTGGCCACTCCCCCGCGTCAAGTAAGCCCGTGAGGGTGGGATGAATGTCTGTGATCAACTTCAACATCGCCCAATGGCGCGCCTGGGCCCCGGGGCTTGAAAGCGTGGACGACTGGCAGGCCTGGTGCCGACAACCGGTCGCTCTGCCGCACAGCGATGCCGTTCCCGACGTTTCCTTTCTGCCAGCCATGCAGCGCCGTCGGCTCAGCCGCCTGGCGCGGATGGCCTTCAGTGTCGGCTGGCCATTGGCCGAAGGCCGGCAGGATCTGCCATTGGTCTTTGTTTCCCGTCACGGCGAAACGCCCCGCACCGTCGACATTCTCAGTGATCTGGCCGCCGACCAGCCGCTGTCGCCGACCCAGTTCAGCTTGTCCGTGCATAACGCGATTATTGGCTTGTGGTCGATCATGCGGGGTGAAACCAGCGAAATGACAGCCCTGGCTGCCGCAGGCGATGGCCTGGAACACGGCATGCTGGAAGCTGCCGCACTACTGGCGGAAGGCGCGCGCGCGGTACTGCTGGTGGTCACCGAAGAGCAGCCGCCCGAGGCTTATTCGACCTGGATCGACGACGTGCCGTTCCCTTATGCCGTCGGCCTGCTGATCACACCAGGTACCGACTGGCAGTTGTCCTTGAACAGCCCACCGGATGCGTTGTCCAACCCCCGCTGGCCACACGCACTGAATCTGTTGCGTATGCTGCTCGGCCAGCAAACCACCTGCCAACATGCCTGGAAAAATCGTGTATGGACCTGGCAACGCAACCCGTGACCAAGAAAAACCGCGACGCCTATTACTGGCGCTTGCTGGCCACCGCCGCGAGCTTTGCCCTGTTCGGGTTGGGCGGGCTGTGCCTGCGCCTGGTGATTTTCCCGTTGCTGAACTGCCTGCCGGGCGATGCCCGGACCCATCGGCTGCGGGCCCGGCAAACGGTCAGTCGCTGTTTCTGGATTTTTGTGCGTTTCATGGCCCGCACCGGGGTGCTGACCTACAACATTGAAGGCGCGGAAAAACTCGGTCGTCCCGGGCAAATGATCGTTGCCAATCACCCATCGCTGATCGACGTGGTGTTTCTGATCGGCCTGGTGCGTCACGCCAACTGCGTGGTCAAGCAAAGCCTCTGGAAAAACCCTTTCACCCGCGGACCGCTGCGCTGCACCGAATACATCAGCAACGACGGCAGCATGGACATGCTCGACGCGGCTGCCGACGCGCTGAAAGACGGCCAGACCCTGATCATTTTCCCCGAAGGGACGCGCACCCGCCCCGGCCAGGCACCAGCCTTTCATCGGGGCGGTGCGGCAATCGCCGTGCGTGGTGCGAAAATCCTCACCCCGGTCATTATCAAGGTCAACCCGACCACATTGACCAAGGCCGAACCCTGGTATCGCATCCCAAAGCGGCGTGTGCACTTCAGTTTCCGGGTTGGGGCCGATATAGACCCACAGACTTTCGCCAAGCAGGGGCCGCCTCCGCAAGCCTCGCGCAAGCTCAACGATTATTTGCATTCTTACTTCATCAAGGAGCTCGCCGAAGATGAGCGATCTGAACACCCATAGCCTGGTGCTGGAAATCAAAGAGCTGATCATCGAAGCCCTGGGGCTCGAAGACATCAGCGCCGAAGACATCGGCAACGAACAGACGCTGTTCGGCGAAGGCTTGGGCCTGGACTCGGTGGACGCCCTGGAACTGGGCCTGGCCATCCAGAAAAAGTACGGCATCAAAATCGACGCCGATGCCAAAGACACACGCAACCACTTCAGCAACGTGGCGAGCCTTGCGGCGTTCGTCACCGCAAAACAGGCAGCTTGAGACCGGACCATGCAAACTCGTGACGACATTTTCAACACCCTGCGCGATGCCCTGGTCGAGCTGTTCGAACTGGACCCCGAGCGTGTGAGCCTGGAATCCAACCTGTATCAGGACCTGGAAATCGACAGCATCGACGCGGTCGACCTGATTGATCACATCAAACGTCAGACCGGCAAGAAAATCGCCGCCGAAGAATTCAAATCGGTGCGTACCGTCAGTGACGTGGTCGAGGCGGTCTACCGTCTGGTTCAACCGGCCGCATGAGTCGACTGATTGGCCTCGGCCTGCTGCTGGCAGGCCTCTTGTATCCCTTTGCGGTGTATTTCGGCATGGAGCATTTCGCCCCCTGGCAGTTCGGCCTGCTGCTGGGCGGACTGTGGCTGGCCCGGGCGCTGACCGGCAAACGACGGCCTGGCAGCCTGTGGATGGCGACGGTGGCCATTGTGTTCTGCCTGTTGCTGGCACTGTTCGACAGCCCGGCGCTATTGCGCTGGTATCCAGTGTTGATCAGCAGCTTCATGTTGGTGCTGTTCGGCTCGAGCCTGACATTCGGCCCGCCGATCGTCGAGCGCCTGGCCAGGGTACGCGAGCCGCAATTGCCGGCCGAGGGCATTCGCTATACCCGTCAGGTGACCATCGCCTGGAGCGTTTTTTTTCTTTGCAACGGTTTGTGTGCCGCCGCCCTGACCCTCTGGGCGCCGCTGAGCTGGTGGACGTTGTACACCGGCCTGATTTCCTACGGATTGATAGGCCTGATGTTTGCCATTGAATGGCTCATACGAATAAGGGTACGAGGCCACCCATGAATTGGATAAAACTTGAGCACCTGCTGCTCAAGGCCCAGCCGGACCGTGCCGTAACGACCGGTCCGGCGCTGGATCACGCCCGACTGTGCGAACAGGCGCTGCGCCTGGCTGCCGGCCTGCAAGCCCGGGGCGTGC
The DNA here is from genome assembly GCF_056711565.1 of Pseudomonas sp. WT-JTC. Lineage (NCBI taxonomy): Bacteria > Pseudomonadati > Pseudomonadota > Gammaproteobacteria > Pseudomonadales > Pseudomonadaceae > Pseudomonas > Pseudomonas sp. WT-JTC. Next base: position 449,357 of record NZ_CM160042.1, on the reverse strand, counting down.
GACAGATGGCCGTACACCTTGAGGATGCGGCCGACCTGGCGATCGCATTGCTTGGCGCCTGGCGTGCCGGGGTCAGCGTGCTGCTGCCGTCTGACCTGCAACCGCAGACCCGCCAACGCTGGTCAGGCGAAGTTGATCTGTGGCTGAGCGATCACCCCGACGATGCACACCTGAGCGACTTTCGTCATCCGCCGCTGAGTGCGGTGGCGCTGGACCTCGATCACTGCCAACTCAGCCTGTGCACATCAGGCTCCAGTGGCGAACCCAAGCGCATCGAAAAACACCTGCGCCAACTGGCCAATGAGGTCGAAGCCCTTGAACAGCTGTGGGGCTCTGGCCTGGGCCCGGCGTGCATCATTGGCAGCGTCGCCACCCAGCACATCTACGGATTGTTGTTCCGGGTGCTGTGGCCGCTGTGCGCCGGGCGCCCGTTCGTACGTCGGCAATTGGCCTTTCCGGAAGACCTGCAACGCGCCAGCCGCGAGTACCCGGCCTTCGCCTGGGTGGCCAGCCCGGCGCTGCTCAAGCGCATGGGCGACAACCTCGACTGGCCGGCCTTGGGCGCCGTGCGCCGGGTGTTTTCCTCCGGCGGCGCATTGCCGGTCGAGGCCGCAAAGGGCCTGCATGAGCGTTTGGGGCAATGGCCAACGGAAATTTTCGGCAGTTCGGAAACCGGTGGCATCGCCTGGCGTCAGGGCGCTGAACTCTGGCGGCCGTTTGCCGATGTCACGCTGACTCAAGACAGCGATGGCGCGCTGTTGATCGCTTCGCCCTACTTGCCTGGCGGCCATGTCGAACAGACTGCCGATTCAGCGCGCATCGCCGCCGATGGTCGCTTCGAATTGCTCGGGCGACTGGACCGGATCGTCAAACTGGAAGAAAAACGCATCTCGCTGCCGATGCTGGAACAGGCGCTGATGGCCCATGAATGGGTTGTCGAAGCGCGGCTCGGCGTCGTTCAGGAAAACCGTGCCTCCCTGGGAGCGCTGTTGGTGCTGAGCGAGGCCGGATTGCATGTGCTGCGCAATCAGGGCCGACGCAGCCTCACCGAACCATTGCGCCAACACCTGAGCCAACACTGCGAAGCCCTGGCCCTGCCAAGACGCTGGCGCCTGCTGCGACAACTGCCGCTGAACGCTCAGGGCAAACTGCCCCAGGCCGACGTCAACGCCCTGCTGCTGGCGCCGCGCCCCAAAGCCCCGGAGGTGCTGGAGCAAGTCGAAAGCAATGGCGAGTGGAGCCTGCAACTGGCCGTACCACCGGACCTGGCCTACTTCAGCGGCCATTTCCCCAAGGCGCCGGTATTGCCTGGCGTGGTGCAGGTGGAGTGGGCGATGAGCCTGGGTCAGCAATTGATGAACCTGCCGAAAAAATTCGCCGGCATGGAAGTCTTGAAGTTCCAGCAACTGGTGCGCCCGGGAGATGAAATCCAGCTGCACCTGCGCTTCGACCCGGCGCGCGGCAAATTGTATTTCGCCTACCGCAACGAAACCGCTACCTGCTCAAGCGGGCGGATCTTGCTGGAGGCAGCGCATGCATAGTCCCTGCGCCATCGTCCCCGTGTACAACCACGAAAGCGCCATCACCACGGTGGTCGATGCCCTGATCGCCAGCAACCTGCCATGCATTCTGGTGGACGATGCCAGCAGCCCGCGCTGCGCCCGGGTGCTGGATCGCCTGGCCCAGCGGGAAATGGTTTACCTGATCCGACTCGCGGAAAACCAGGGCAAGGGCGGCGCAGTCATGACCGGCTTGCGCGAAGCGTCGCGCCTGGCTTTCAGCCATGCCTTGCAAGTGGATGCCGATGGCCAGCACGATTTGCAGGACGTCAAACGCTTCATCGAACAATCACGCCGCCATCCACAGGCGGTGATTTGCGGTTATCCGCAATATGACGCCAGCGTGCCGAAAGGCCGTTTATATGCTCGCTACCTGACTCACGTCATGGTCTGGATCAACACCCTGTCGTTGCAGATTCGCGACTCCATGTGCGGTTTCCGGGTTTACCCGTTGCCACCGGTTCTGGCGTTGATCGAGTCAGCGAAAATCGGTAAGCGCATGGACTTTGACTCGGACATCCTGGTGCGCCTGGCCTGGCGCAATCAGCCGATGCAATGGCTGCAAACCAGAGTCCATTACCCGCTGGACGGCGTTTCACATTTTCGTATGTTCCACGACAACGTGCTGATTTCCAGCATGCATACGCGGCTGTTCTTCGGCATGTTGTTGCGTGCGCCGGTGATCCTCTGGCGACGGTGGCGGGCATGAGCGCCGACAAGCAACACTGGGCCGACCGCGAGGAGCGCGGCAGTTTCTGGCTGATGAAGCTCACCGCATTCGGCGCCAAGGTGCTGGGCCGGCGCCTGCTGAGCCCGCTGCTGTACGGCATCGTTCTGTACTTTTTCCTGTTCGGCCGCAGCGCACGCCACAGTGCCTGGCAATACCAGCAACGCCTGGCCGACTGGAGCGGTCGTAGCGAGCTGCGCCCGAGCCATTGGCGTGTGTTTGGCCAGTTCATGGCCTTCGCCGACTCCATGCTCGACAAACTCGACGTCTGGAACGGCCGGCTGAGCATCGAGCAAATCGAAATCGTCGACCCGGCGCTGCTGCGCGACCAGTTGCGCGGTGCCCGCGGGCAGATGCTGGTGGGCGCGCACCTGGGCAATCTGGAAGTCTGCCGCGCACTGGCGGAACTCGGCGAAAAAGTCACGATGAACGTGCTGGTGCACACCAAGCACGCCGAACAGTTCAACCGATTGCTGGGTGAAGCCGGGGCAACCAATTTGCGCCTGATTCAGGTCAGCGAACTGGACCCCGGGATCATGCTGCAACTGAGTGAACGCCTGGAGCGCGGCGAGTGGCTGGCGATTGCCGGCGACCGCGTGCCGCTGCATGGCGGGCGCAGCGTGACCGTGGATTTCCTCGGTCATCCGGCCAGGTTCCCCCAGGGCCCGTGGCTGCTGGCCGGCCTGCTGAAATGCCCGATCAACCTGCTGCTGTGCCTGAAAAAGCCCGACGGCGACTATCGACTGACCATTGAACCGTTCGCTGACGCCATCACCTGGAAGCGCAGCGACCGCGAGCAGGTCATTCATCTGTGGGCCTCCCGCTATGCCGAGCGCCTGAGTCACTATTGCCTCGAAGCGCCCCGACAATGGTTCAACTTTTACCCTTTCTGGAAGACCGATGACGACGCCAACGCTTGAGCCGGTAACCTTCGGCGAACTCCCTTTGCGCATCGAAGACGTGCTGGCCCTGGCCAACCGCCAGGCGCCGACGCAGTTGCAGAGCGACCCTGAGTACCGTGAACGCATCGCCAAGGGCGCGCGCTTTCTGGACTCCCTGCTGGACAAGGAAGGCGTGATCTACGGCGTGACCACCGGTTATGGCGATTCCTGCGTGGTCGCGGTACCGCTGCATCACGTCGAGGCGCTGCCCCGTCATCTGTTTACCTTCCACGGCTGCGGGCTGGGCAAGCTGCTCGACGCCCAGGCCACCCGTGCGGTATTGGCCGCGCGTTTGCAGTCGTTGTGCCACGGTGTTTCCGGGGTACGCGTGGAACTGCTGGAGCGCCTGCAGGCGTTCCTTGAACACGACATCCTGCCGCTGATCCCGGAAGAAGGCTCGGTAGGCGCCAGCGGTGATCTGACGCCGCTTTCGTACGTTGCCGCCACGCTGTCCGGCGAACGCGAAGTGATGTTCCGCGGCGAACGCCGGCAGGCTGCCGATGTGCACCGCGAACTCGGCTGGCAGCCACTGGTGTTGCGTCCGAAAGAAGCCCTGGCATTGATGAACGGCACCGCCGTGATGACCGGTCTGGCGTGCCTGGCTTATGCCCGCGCCGATTACCTGCTGCAACTGGCCACGCGCATCACTGCGCTCAATGTTGTCGCCCTGCAAGGCAACCCCGAGCACTTCGACGAGCGCCTGTTCGCCGCCAAGCCACATCCGGGGCAGATGCAGGTCGCCGCGTGGTTGCGCAAGGATCTGGCCATCGACGCACCAACCGCGCCCTTGCATCGCCTGCAAGACCGTTATTCCCTGCGCTGCGCGCCCCATGTGCTGGGCGTGCTGGCCGACAGCCTGAACTGGCTGCGCTCGTTCATCGAGATCGAGCTCAACAGCGCCAACGACAACCCGATCATCGACGCCGAAGCCGAGCGCGTGCTGCACGGCGGGCACTTCTACGGCGGGCACATCGCCTTCGCCATGGACAGCCTGAAAAACCTCGTGGCCAACGTCGCCGACCTGCTGGATCGGCAACTCGCGCTGCTGGTGGATGAGCGCTATAACCATGGCTTGCCGAGCAACCTGTCCGGCGCCACGGCTGACCGCGCCATGCTCAACCATGGTTTCAAGGCAGTGCAGATCGGCACCAGTGCCTGGACCGCCGAAGCACTGAAGAACACCATGCCGGCCAGCGTCTTTTCGCGCTCCACCGAATGCCACAACCAGGACAAAGTGAGCATGGGCACCATCGCCGCCCGGGATGCGATCCGCGTGCTGGAGCTCACCGAACAGGTAGCGGCCGCCACGTTGCTGGCGGCTAACCAGGGTGTCTGGCTGCGCGGCCAGGCCGAAGATGCACGACCACTGCCACCCGCCTTGGCCGCCATGCACGAAGCGCTGGCCAGGGATTTCCCGCCGGTCATCGAAGACCGCGCGCTGGAAGGCGAATTGCGCCTGTGCCTGCAACGCATCGCCGAACAACACTGGAGGCTGCATGCGTAGCAAGGGATTTCTGCACACCGACACGGAAATCGTCGTACCGTTCTTTGACGTCGACAGCATGCACGTGGTCTGGCACGGCCATTACGTCAAGTACCTGGAAGTCGCCCGCTGTGCGCTGCTGGACAAGATCGGCCACAACTACACCGCAATGAACGAGTCAGGCTACGCGTGGCCGGTGATCGACCTGCAATTGCGCTATGTGCGCGGCGCGGTGTTCGGCCAGAAACTGAACGTGCGCGCCAACCTGGTGGAGTGGGAGAACCGTTTGAAGATCAACTACCTGATCAGCGATCTGCAAACCGGTGAACGCTTGACCCGGGCCATGTCGATACAGGTCGCCGTCGACCTCGCCAGCCGCGAGATGCAACTGGCCTCGCCGAAGGTCTTTACCGATGCTGTCGAGAGAGCCCTGCCATGATTTTCTGCCACCCCCGTTCTCCTGTAGGAGCGAGCTTGCTCGCGATGGTCGTCAACGATGACGCTGGGCATCTGACACCCCGTGGCGCTCTCAGGTTTTTCGCGAGCAAGCTCGCTCCTACAGTGTTCTGCGTGTTACTGGGCATTCCAGGGCTGGCCAACGCCTTCGATCTGCAACAACTCAGCGATCAACTGGCCAGGCCCGACGTCATCCACGGCAATTTCATCCAGGAAAAACACCTGCGCGCCCTGCCCCAGCCGCTGGTCAGCAAGGGCACGTTCGTCCTGGCAAAAAACCACGGCTTGTTGTGGCTACTGAAAACGCCACTGCAACAGGACTATCGCATCACCGCCAAAGGCATTGCCCGGCGTGACGGTATTGTCTGGCAAATGCTGCCGGGTAAAAGCGCCGGTGCCGAGCAGAACCGTTTGTTCCTGGCCGTGCTGCAAGGCGACAGCAGCGGCCTGCAACGGGATTTCGAGTTGTCCCTGAGCGGCGACGCGCAGAACTGGAAGCTCACGCTGGTGCCACGCTCGATGCTGCTCAAGCAGGTGTTCAACCGGATCAACATTGCTGGCGCAGAACTGGTACACAGCATCGAACTGCTCGAAACCCAGGGCGACAGCACGTTGTTGCGCATGCAGGACAGCACTGGCACCCAACCGCTGAGCGACGCGGAGCAACATGACTTTGCCGAGTGAACGATTTCTGCCACGGCTGTTTCTGATCCTGTTGCTGGCAGTGCTCGCGCTCGCCGGTTGGCAATGGCGTGACGGCGCGCCGCTGTCGGCCAATCTGATGGAACTGGTACCCGGCACGGCGCCCGATGCCCTGGAACTGCGTGCCGAACAACGCATGCAAGATCCACTGAATCGCGAAATGCTGGTGCTGGTCGGCCACACCGATCGCCAGCAGGCCGTCGCCATGGCGCAGACCCTCGGCGAGCAATGGCTGGCCAGCGGATTGTTCGAAAAGGTCCAGTGGACCCTGCAAGCCGACTTGCCGGCGTTGCGCACGCAATTGCTGCAAGGACGCCTGGCGATGCTCTCGGCGGCGGACCGACAACTGCTGGTCGAGCACCCCGATCTCTTTGTCCAGCAACGGGTTCAGGCATTGTTCGACCCGTTCAACGGTTACAGCCTGGTACCGAGCCAGGATGACTGGCTGGGCCTGACCGGGCGCATCCAGAACAGCCAGCCGCAACGCGGTTCGGTGCAACTGGACATCGGCAGCGGCGCCTTGATTGCCGATGCCGATGGCAAGAGCTGGGTGCTGCTGCGCGCGCGCACCACCGGCAACGCCTTCGACATGAACCTGCCGCTGCAAGTGGCCGACCTGCTCGAGCACAGCCGCGAAGAAGCCGCACGGCACGACGTGCAACTGCTCGCCGCCAGCGGCTTGCTGTACGCAGCCAACGGGCAACAGCAGGCCAGCCGGGAGATGACCTGGGTCGGTGGCGGTGCCACCCTCGGGATTCTGTTGTTGCTGCTGCTGGCCTTCCGGCGCTGGCGCGTCTTGCTGGCGTTCGTGCCGGTGCTGGTGGGCATGCTCTTCGGTGCGGTGGCCTGCGTGGCGGCGTTCGGCCATATGCACGTGATGACACTGGTGTTGGGTTCGAGCCTGATCGGTGTTGCGGTCGATTACCCGCTGCACTACCTGTCCAAGAGCTGGAGCCTGAAACCCTGGCACAGCTGGCCTGCCCTGCGCCTGACCCTGCCGGGGTTGACCCTGAGCCTGATCACCAGCGCTATCGGCTACCTGGCCCTGGCCTGGACACCCTTCCCGGCGCTGACCCAGATCGCCGTGTTCTCTGCCGCCGGTTTGCTCGGTGCCTATTTGTCTGCAGTGTGCCTGCTGCCGGCCTTGCTCAAGGGTGTAGACCTGCGCCCGGCGCAGTGGCCATTGCGCGTTTGCGAGCATTTGCTGGGCTGTCGTGAAGCGCTGCTCAGACAGGCGAAAACACCGGTCCTGCTGGCACTGCTGATCGCCTTTTGCGTGGGCGGCCTGTTACAGCTGAGCAGCAAAAACGACATCCGCCAGTGGATCGGCGCACCTCAACAATTGACCGATGAAGCCCGGACCATTGCACGGATCACCGGCTATCAACCCACCAGCCAGTTCTTCCTGATACGCGCCGCCAATCAGCAGCAACTGCTAGAACGCCAGAACGCCCTGCGCGAGCGACTGGATCAATTGATTGGCCTGGAAAAGCTCCAGGGTTATCTGTCGCTCAATCAACTGGTCAGCCCGCCGAACGAACAGCAACAGGTGCGCGAAGCGCTGAACAAACTGCCATCGTTCTGGCAACCGTTGCTCGACATCGGCATACCGGGTGAGGCGCTGCAAGCCGAGCTGACAAAGTTACAGGCATTGCCGACCGTGGATATCGACGCCGCGCTCACCGGCCCGTTGGCAGAACCCTACCGGCCCCTGTGGCTGGGGCCGACCGATGACGGCGTGGCGGCAATGGTCAGTCTGCAAGGCATCAACAACCCGGCCCTGCTGCGGCTCCAGGGTGAGGATCTGCCCGGCGTGACACTGGTGGATCGACTGGGTGAATTGAACAACGTCTTCGCGGCCACCCAAATCAGTGCCGCAGAACTGAAACTCGCCTCCTGCGTGCTGATCGTGTTGGTGTTGATCCTGCCCTTCGGCCTCGGCGGTGCGTTGCGCATCGTGTCCCTGCCGCTGCTGGCGGCGTTGTGCAGCCTGGCCAGCCTCGGCTGGCTGGGACAGCCGCTGACCCTGTTCAGCCTGTTCGGCCTGCTGCTGGTGACGGCGATCAGCGTCGATTACGCGATCCTGATGCGCGAGCAAGTCGGCGGCGCGGCCGTGAGCCTGCTGGGCGCCCTGCTCGCGGCGTTGACCACCTGGCTGTCGTTCGGCCTGCTGGCGGTGTCGAGCACCCCGGCGGTGAGCAACTTCGGACTGTCGGTGAGCCTGGGCCTGTTCTTCAGCTTCCTGCTCGCGCCATGGGCCGGTCGACAGGTGCATGAACCCGCGGCCGTGGAGCGTGCAACGTGATGGTCGTGCTGTTCTGGGCGATGGCACTGGCGTTGTTCGCGGTGGCGACCCATGTCGGCCGGCATTTCGGTTTGATTCCCATCGTCAGCCAGTTGTTGCTGGCGACCCTCGGCTTGCCGCTGTTGATGTATTTCTGGATCGAGCCCCACTGGCAATTGAGCGGTGCGCAACTGGTGTCACCGGGCTGGCTGAAGAACGTCTACAGCCTGAGCTTTGCCCTGTTGCTGGGCTACATCCTCAGCGATGTGATCGACCTGCAACTGGATCGCCAAAGCCTGAAAATAGCCCTGCCCAGCTTTTGCATTCCGTTTGCCTGCGGCCTGGCCACAGCCGTCTGGTGGTTGCCGCCGCAACCGTGGATCAGCTCGCTGGCCGTCGGCCTGCTGTTCGCCATCACCGCGATTCCGGTGTTGTACCTGTATCTGCGGCACATCGATTACCCACCCGCCGCCACCCGGCGTCTGGTGCAAACCGCGATCCTCATCGACCTCGCCTGCTGGACCCTGTTCGGCATTGCCCAGGGCAGCCTGCACCTGAGCAGTCTGTTGCTGCCACTGGCCGGCGCGTGCCTGCCGGTACTGCTGCGGCTGCTGCGCCTGCGCCAGACGTGGCTCTACAGCCTGGGCTTTTTCGCCCTGCTGGTGGTCGCTGAACACTACAAGCTCAATGCGCTGATTTTCGGCATCGGTTATGTGTTGATCATGGCCGCACTGAAGGCGCCGCTGGTGCTGCCGTTGCCGGCCGTGTGGATGAGCCGTTTGCAGACGTACATGGCCATCCCGTTGATCCTCACGTTCGGCATCGTGCAGATCAACGTGCACAGCGCGATGGACAGCCTCGGCTGGATGCAATTGGCGGCCCTGCTGCTGTTGCCGATGCTCAGCAAACTGTTGGGCAACTGGCTTGGCCTCGGCTGGGCCGGGGCCTCGTTCAAAGGCGCCAGCCGCTGGCGGGAAAGTGTGCTGCTGAACATTCGCGGCTTGAGCGAGATCGTTTTTCTCAACCTGCTGCTGCAACAGCAACTCATCAGCCCGCCGCTGTACTTTGCACTGATGCTGATGGGCCTGATCGCTACACTGCTGCCAGCCCTGACCGGCATGCACCGAATCCCCCTGAAAACCGCTGTCCCGGCAAGGAGCCCCCATGCCAACCGTTGAAATGGAAATTCGCCAGGTCGTGGTCATCGGCGCCGGTCCTTCCGGTGCCATCGCCGCCGCATTGCTCAAGCGCAAGGGACACGATGTGCTGGTGATCGAGCGTCAGCATTTTCCACGGTTTTCCATCGGTGAAAGCCTGTTGGCCCATTGCCTGGATTTCGTCGAAGAAGCGGGCATGCTCGACGCCGTCAACGCAGCCGGCTTCCAGTTGAAAACCGGCGCGGCGTTTGCCTGGGGAGAACGTTACAGCGCATTCGATTTCAGTGAGACGTTCAGCCACGGCAAATCGACGACATTTCAGGTCCAGCGCGCCGATTTCGATAAGCTGCTGGCCGATCAGGCCACGCTGCAAGGCGTGGAGATCCGCTATGGCGAAACTATCGTCAGCGTCGACATTGATCCGGAAAAGCCGCAGCTCGGCGTGCGCCGCGAAGACGGCAGCGAGTACCGCATCGAGGCTGGTTTCCTGCTCGATGCGAGTGGTTACGGCCGCGTGCTGCCGCGCTTGCTCGACCTTGAGGCGCCGTCGAACTTCCCGGTGCGCCAGGCCGTGTTCACGCACGTCGAAGACCGTATCGACCACCCGGCCTTCGACCGCAGCAAGATCCTCGTAACCACTCATCCGACCCAGCGCGACGTGTGGTTCTGGACCATCCCGTTCAGCAACGGGCGCTGCTCGGTCGGCGTGGTCGCCGCAGAGGAACGTTTCGCCGGCCGCAGCGATAATCTGGACGAGTGCCTGCGCGGCTTTATCGCCGAGACGCCAAGCCTGGCCGGCGTGTTGCAAAATGCACAGTGGGACACCGCGGCCCGAACCATCGGCGGTTACTCGGCCAACGTCAAAACCCTGCACGGCCGAGGCTTCGCGCTGCTGGGCAATGCCGCGGAGTTCCTCGACCCGGTGTTTTCTTCCGGCGTGACGATCGCCATGCGTTCGGCGAGCATGGCCGCCGGGGTATTGCACCGCCAGTTGCAAGGCGAGGCCGTCGACTGGCAAACCGAGTTCGCCGAACCGCTCAAACGCGGCGTCGACACGTTCCGTTGCTATGTCGAAGGCTGGTACGCCGGAACCTTCCAGGATGTGATTTTCCATGAGAGCAGTTCGCCGGAAATCCGCGGGATGATCAGTTCCATTCTTGCCGGATATGCCTGGGACCCGCGCAACCCGTTCGTCAGCGAAGCCCGGCGCCGGTTGAAGGTGATATCGGAATTCTGTGCAAGGGATGGGTCATGAACGACTTGAGCGACACCTACGTCGAAGAAACCCGTTTCGGTTTGTGGTTCCTGCGCAGCCGGATCTGGCAACACTATGTGCTGCGGGCGGCAATCAACGACTTGTGCAACCTGTTCAGCGAAGCGCTACCCGTCAACCCGGTGCTGCTGGATGCCGGTTGTGGCCAGGGCAAGTCATTCCCGCTGCTGCGCCAGGCCTTTGCGCCCGGTCGTCTGATTGGCGTCGACGCCGACCTGCTGAGCCTGACCCAGAGCGCCGAAGAAGCAGCGCGCCAGGGCATGGAAGTGGAGTTGATCGGCAGTGACTGCGCCAGCCTCAAGCTGCCGGACGCCAGTATCGACCTGCTGTTCTGTCACCAGACCTTCCATCATCTGGTGGAGCAGGAACAGGCACTGGCCGAGTTCTACCGCGTGCTCAAGCCTGGCGGTTATCTGCTGTTCGCCGAATCCACCGAGGCTTACATTGATACCTGGGTGATCCGCTGGTTGTTCCGCCACCCCATGCACGTGCAGAAAAGCGCTGCTCAGTATCTGCAAATGATTCGTCGGCAGGGTTTCGAATTTACCGAGCAAAACGTGTCTTATCCGTACCTGTGGTGGAGTCGCGCCAAGGATTTCGGCCTGCTGGAACACTTGGGTGTGTGCAAGCCAAAACCCTTTGGCCAACGGGAAGAAACCCTGGTGAATGTGGTGGCGCGCAAACCTTTTGAAGGAATTGTGTGATGCTTGATGCCTATCGCCTGGAATACCCGACCTGTGGGAGCGGGATTGCTCGCGAAAGCGGTGGGTCAGCCAACATGGGTGCCGGATCTGTCGCCGCCATCGCGAGCAAGCTCGCTCCTACAGGGGTAGTGGGCATGCTGCGATTTCTGCTACTCGCCGCGGCCCTGCTGCTCAGCGCCTGCACCAGCCGTGCGCCATTGCCCGAGAAAACCCCGGATCTGCCGTTGCCGCTGCAACTGCACATCCAGCTCTTGCAGCCCGACGACCGCCTGGACTGGGTGCTGGTGGTCCAGCGTGAAGAGGCTGGTATTCGCTGGTCGATGATGGATCTGCTGGGCATTCCCCAGGCCCGCCAGAAATTGATCGATAAAACCTGGGAGTCCGATGGCTTCCTGCCGCCCAATCCGCAAGCCCGCGAACTGTTCGCGGCGCTGCTGTTTGCCCTTACGCCGAAAGATGAACTGGCAGCCAACTATCCCGCCGCATGGCAGCACGGCAGACAACGGTCCCTGCCCGAGCGCTGGGACATACGCTACGCACAACCGCAGAATTTTGAATTGAAGCTTGCGAATGGTTCGACCTATCAAGTCACGCCCCTGAGCGGTGAAACGCCATGACGGCTTACCTCAATGCCCTCGGATTGGTCTGCGCGCTGGGCCGCGACAGACAGGAGGTTGCCCGCAACCTGTTTGCCGGCGACTGTGGCGGCATGCGCGAACAAGCCGGGTGGGTGCCGCAACGCACGCTGCCAGTCGCAGCGGTCCAGGGCAAACTGGCAACCCTTCCAGCCGACATGTCGCACCATCACAGTCGCAACAATCAGCTGCTGCTGGAAGCCACGCGGCAAATCCGCCCGGACATCGACAGCGCGATCCGGACTTACGGGCGCGATCGCGTCGGTGTCGTGCTGGGCACCAGCACCTCGGGTATCGACGAGGCCAGCCAGGGCCTGGCGCATTACCTGCGCGAAAAGCGGTTCCCAGCGGAGTACGACTACCAGCAACAGGAACTCGGGGCGCCGGCAAACTTCCTCGCCGAGTGGCTGCAATTGAGCGGCCCGGCCTATGTCATTTCCACGGCATGCACCTCCAGTGCCCGAGCCCTGATGAGCGCCCAGCGCCTGTTGGACCTGGGCATCTGCGACGCGGTGCTGTGTGGCGGTGTAGACACCTTGTGCAAGCTGACCCTCAACGGCTTCTCGGCGCTGGAAGCGGTCTCGCAACAGCGTTGCAATCCGTTTTCGGTGAACCGCAATGGCATCAACATTGGCGAAGCGGCAGTACTGTTCCTGATGACCAGACGTGCAGGCGACAATCAACCGATTGCCTTGCTCGGCAGCGGCGCCAGCTCGGATGCGCATCACATTTCCGCCCCGGAGCCGACGGGGCGGGGCGCCCTGCAGGCCATGCGCAAGGCCCTGGGCCGCGCCAACCTGCAACCGGAGCAGATCGCTTATCTGAACCTGCACGGTACTGCCACCCCACACAACGACGCCATGGAAAGCCAGGCCGTGGCAACGCTGTTCCCGGCCGGCGTACCCTGTTCGTCGAGCAAACCCATGACCGGCCACACCCTCGGCGCAGCCGGGGCGCTGGAAGCGGCGTTCTGCTGGTTGAGCCTGAGCCCGGACAATCGCGAGCATGCCCTGCCACCGCACGTCTGGGACGGGCAGCCCGACCCCGAACTGCCACCGCTGCAATGGGTGACCCCGGCCACTCGCCTGACGTCCATTGCACCCCGCTACCTGATGAGCAACTCCTTTGCCTTCGGTGGCAACAACGTCAGCCTGATTATCGGAGACGCCCCATGATTGACTGGCCGCTCGCCGAACTGCTGCCCCACGCTGGCGACATGATCCTTATCGATCAAATCCTGGCGTTCGATGAAGAGCAGATTCACACCCGCCTGACCGTCAAGCCCGATGGCCTGTTCAGTCTCACCGACGGCAGCCTGCCAGCCTGGGTCGGCATCGAGCTGATGGCCCAGAGCGTGGCCGCCTTCGCCGGTTGTCAAGCACGTCAGCGCGGTGATGCGGTGGAATTGGGCTTCCTGCTCGGCAGCCGCAAATTCGAATGCAACGTTGAAAGCTTCCCGGCCGGCACCGAGTTGACCATCCACGGGATTCGCTCCCTGGAAGACGACAACGGCATGGGCGTGTTCGAGTGCCACATCAACGCCCAGGGGATCCACGCCACCGCCCGTCTGAACGTGTATCGCCCACCCCAGGCCGCTCAATATCTCCATGAACCCGAAGGAGTCCAGTCATGACTGAATCCGTACTGGTCACCGGTTCCAGCCGTGGCATCGGCCGCGCCATCGCCTTGCGCCTGGCCCAGGCCGGGCACGACATCGTGCTGCATTGCCGCAGCGGCCTGGCCGACGCCGAAACCGTCAAGACCGAAATCGAGGCCTTGGGCCGTCGTGCGCGTATCCTGCAATTCGACGTGGCCGACCGCGCCCGTTGTAAGGAAATCCTCGAAGCAGACGTGGAAACCCACGGCGCCTATTACGGCGTGGTGCTCAATGCCGGCCTGACTCGCGACGGAGCTTTTCCGGCCTTGAGCGAGGAAGACTGGGACGTGGTGATGCGCACCAACCTCGACGGTTTCTATAACGTGCTGCACCCGGTGATGATGCCGATGATTCGTCGTCGCGCCGCCGGGCGGATTGTCTGCATCACCTCGGTGTCGGGGCTGATCGGCAACCGTGGCCAGGTCAACTACAGCGCCTCCAAAGCTGGGTTGATCGGCGCGGCCAAGGCATTGGCGATTGAATTGGGCAAGCGCAAAATCACCGTCAACTGTGTCGCACCCGGCCTGATCGACACAGCCATGCTCGACGAAAACGTGCCGGTGGAAGAACTGATGAAAATGATCCCCGCACAACGCATGGGCACCCCTGAAGAGGTGGCCGGCGCGGTGAACTTCCTGATGTCGGCGGAAGCCTCGTACATCACCCGGCAGGTTCTGGCCGTCAACGGAGGCCTGTGCTGATGAAGCGCGTCGTCGTCACCGGCATGGCCGGCATCACCTCACTGGGCAGCGATTGGGACACCATCGCCGGCAACTTCGCGGCCAACCGCAGTGGCATTCGCCGGATGGACGAGTGGGATCGTTTCACCGAACTCAACACGCGCCTGGCTGGCCCCATCGATGACTTCAAGGTGCCCGGCCACTGGACCCGCAAGCAACTGCGCAGCATGGGCCGGGTTTCGCGGCTGGCTGTGGGCGCTGCCGAGCAAGCGCTGGCCGACGCCGGCCTGCTGGGTGACGAGTCGATCAAGGACGGGCGCATGGGCGTCGCCTGCGGCTCCTCGACTGGCAGCACCGACGAGATCAAGGCGTTCGGCAACATGCTGCTCAACTCGGTGGCCGAAGGCCTGAACGCCAACTCCTACGTGCGCATGATGCCGCACACCACCGCGGCGAACATCAGCATCTTCTTCGGCCTCACCGGTCGCCTGATTCCTACCTCCAGCGCCTGCACCAGCGGCAGCCAGGGCATCGGCTACGCCTACGAAGCCATCAAGTTCGGGCGCCTGCCGCTGATGCTCGCCGGTGGCGCCGAAGAACTCTGCCCGACCGAAGCCATGGTCTTCGACGCGCTCTACGCCACCAGCCTGAAGAACGACACCCCACAACGCAGCCCGCGCCCTTACGACAGTGCACGCGACGGCCTGGTGATCGGTGAAGGCGGCGGCATGCTGGTGCTCGAAGAACTGGAGCACGCCCTGGCCCGTGGCGCACGCATCCATGCCGAGATCGTCGGTTTCGGCAGCAACGCCGACGGCCAGCACACCACCCGTCCCGAACAAATCACCATGCGCCGCGCCATGGAACTGGCCCTGGAAGACGCCGGGCTGAAACCTTCGGACATCGGCTACGTCAACGGCCACGGCACCGCCACCGAACAGGGCGACATCGCCGAAACCCTGGCCACCAGCAGCCTGTTCGGCGAGCACATGCCGATCAGCTCGCAGAAAAGCTTCCTCGGCCACACCCTCGGCGCCTGCGGTGCGCTGGAATCCTGGTTCAGCATCGAAATGATGAACCGCGACCTCTACGTGCACACCTTCAATCTCGACGAAGTCGACCCGCACTGCGGCAAACTCGACTACTTGCGCGGCGAGTTTCGGCAGATGAGCAACCGGTACGTGATGAACAACAACTTTGCGTTTGGCGGGGTGAATACGTCGCTGATTTTCAAGCGCTGGCCGTAAACAAAAACATTTCCTCTGTAGGAGCGAGCTTGCTCGCGATGGACGTCAACGATAACGCGGGCAGCCTGAATGAACGCGTTGCCCGGAGGTGTTTCGCGAGCAAGCTCGCTCCTACAAAGGTTTACGGTGGATCGAGGTTATCCAACACCCGATTCACCGCCATTTCCCCCAACATGATCGACTGCTGAATCCCCAACAGTGTGTGGCCCTGCGAGCCCTTCAGGTCTCTGGCGAAGTCACTGGCCATGACATTGGCTGATGCCAGCGACACGCAGGCGTATTCCAGCAGGGTGTGGTTGTCGATATCGGGGGCGACGAGAAAAATTGGGCTGGGCCGATGTGGCGCGTCCGGATCGGTATCCGGTGGCTTTGGCGTATGGGTCATGATTCAGCGTCCTGAAAGTGGCGGCCACACCGAATCGCTACTGATCAAAAGGGTGGCAGCTGTACGCAGGTTAGTAGACCGGGCCCCGACGAAGCCGGCGCGCACGAAGGCGCCCTGCGCACAGCTACCGTCAAGGGCAGGTATGGACATACCTGCCTATCAGGAGCGCAAATGCGCCTCGTCGAGGTACGGGCTACTAAACCCGATCACTGACCATCAGTGACCCGAATCAAGTTAGCGATGGCCCTCGAAACGCACAAGCCGGCGGATTCTGGAGTAGTTGTAGGCAGCGCCGCAAGGCGCTGTAGCCTGTCCGGGACAGTTCAGAAATGTCCCACAAACAGTGGTAAAGCTTCTGATCTTCTGTAGGAGCGAGCTCGCTCGCGATGGTCGTTAACGATGACGCGTGTTTCCTGGATACACGCGGCGTTCTTTAGCCCATCGTCGGAACGCCGCGCGGAGAGTTTCGGCAGCAAGGAGAGTTCTGCTCGAAATGGAGCTTACTGAGCCTGAATCAGCTTGCTTTCGGCAACGCCAGCGCGACCGGTCTTGTCGTCGACGACTTGCAGGCTGTTACGCGCCTTGATGAAACCCATTTTTACTTCCTGCCAGACAAAGTAGTTTTTGCCAGCTTCAGCGGTGAGTTTCAGTTCCGAATCGTTTTCCGCGGAAGACACCAAAGTCTGCTGACCGGCCGGGACTGACAGCATCAGATAAGACTTGGCGACGGTCTCTCCTACAGGCTTGCCGTTCAGCGCCACAGGCATTTTCACGCCAGCACCCATGCTTTCGTTGCGATAAACGTAGATGTGAGCTTTATCCGGGGCCACTTGGAATGTTTTGGCCTGAGCGTCCTGGCTTTCATCCGCCATTTTTACCGAAGCACAACCACCAGTCAGAGCGGTCAATGCCAGCAAAGCGGTGAAGGTTAATTGCTTGAACATCCTGTTTCTCCATAGTTTGATGAATACAGAAATGGTTATCGTCCGATCTGGAAAAGGCTAAAGGCCACTATTCAATAATATTGAGTATCAAGGCGTCAGCTTACGCGTCAACAACTCCACAAACGCCTTGGCCATCGCCGACTTCTGATCCTTGCGCTGCACCAGCCAAACCGCTGACACCGCTGCCGGATCCAGCAGCGGTCGATAAACCACGCCATCAATGCGCATCCGCTGGTAAGAAGCCGGCAGCACCGACACACCGAGCCCCGCCGCTACCAACCCGATGATGGTCATCGCCTCACCGGCCTCCTGGGCGAAGTGCGGGTTGAAACCGGCATCCCGCGCCAGGCTGAGCAACTGGGCGTACAAGCCGCTGCCATAGCTGCGAGGGAAAAACACAAAGGGCTCAAGCGCCAGGGCTGACAGGAACAAGCCCTCCTCGCTGCCCTCTACCAACGGATGCTTGGAGCTGAGCACCGCGACCAGCGGTTCGCGCATCAGCTCGACCACGCTGAGGCAGTCCGGCAACCCGAGCGGGCGCATGATCCCGACTTCAATCGACTCGTCCACCAGCGCATCGGCCACCTGGGTGCTGCTCATTTCCCGCAGGTTCAGGTGTACCGCCGGGAAGCGCTGGCGGAATGAGAAGATCGCTTGAGGAATGGTCGAGTTGAAAGGTGCCGACGAGGTGAAGCCGATTTTCAGCTCACCCAACTCACCCAGTTGCGCCCGTCGCGCGACATCCGCCGCTTTGTCGACCTGCGCCAACACCAGTCGCGCCTCCTCCAGAAACAGCCGACCGGCCTCGCTCAGCTCGACCCGACGATTGGTACGCTCGAACAGCCGGGCGCCGACTTCCTGTTCCAGCGCCTGAATCTGCTGGCTCAGCGGTGGTTGGGAGATGCCCAGCACCTGTGCGGCGCGGCCGAAGTGCAGTTCTTCGGCGACGGCGATGAAGTAGCGCAGATGACGCAATTCCATGAAAACCTCATTAGGTCGTAGAAGCTATCAAACAGGTCGAACAATATATTGGATTGAATCATTAGCCAGCTATATGCTTTTTTCATTGCCTGACCGGCTGCGCTCCTCCGAGGTCCACCGTGAAAACCGCTTCCGCCCCGCTTGTTCAAGTAGCTCCTCCCGCCGCACTGGACGATGCCGTCGTCGAACTGAAAGAGATCTACATCGAAAAAGGCACGCCGGCGTTCATGCGCACCGTGCTGGCACTGTTCTGCGGCGGCTTCGCGACCTTCGCCCTGCTCTACTGCGTACAACCGATGATGCCGCTGTTGTCCCACGAATATTCCATCAACGCGGCGCAAAGCAGCCTGATCCTTTCCGTGGCCACCGGCATGCTCGCTTTCGGCCTGCTGATCACCGGGCCGATCTCCGACCGCGTCGGGCGCAAGCCGGTGATGGTCGCTGCGCTGTTCGCCGCCGCCCTGTGCACCGTTGCCAGTGCGATGCTGCCGAGCTGGCACGCGGTGCTGGCGATGCGGGCATTGGTGGGGCTGTCATTGAGCGGCCTGGCGGCGGTCGCCATGACCTACCTGAGCGAAGAGATCCACCCGCAACACATCGGTCTGGCGATGGGGCTGTACATCGGCGGTAACGCGATTGGCGGGATGTGTGGGCGCCTGATTACCGGAGTGCTGATCGACTTCGTCAGTTGGCACACGGCAATGCTGGTGATCGGCGGCCTGGCCCTGATTGCGGCGGCGGTGTTCTGGAAAATCCTCCCCGAGTCGCGCAACTTCCGCACCCGCTCGCTGCACCCGCGCAGCCTGCTCGACGGTTTCACCATGCACTTTCGCGACGCCGGCCTGCCGCTGCTGTTCCTCGAAGCCTTTGTGCTGATGGGTGCGTTCGTCACACTGTTCAACTACATCGGCTATCGCCTGCTGGCCGAGCCGTATCACATGGAACAGGCGTTCGTCGGGATGCTCTCGGTGGTGTACCTGTCAGGCATCTACAGCTCGGCGAAAATCGGCGCCCTGGCCGACAAGCTCGGTCGACGCAAAGTGCTCTGGAGCACCATTGCACTGATGATCGCCGGCCTGGCCCTGACCATGTTCACGCCGCTACCGCTGGTGATCATAGGCATGCTGGTGTTCACCTTCGGCTTCTTCGGCGCCCATTCGGTAGCCAGCAGCTGGATCGGCCGCCGCGCCACCAAGGCCAAGGGGCAGGCTTCGTCGCTGTACCTGTTCAGCTACTACGCCGGGTCGAGTATTGCAGGCACGGCGGGTGGGGTGTTCTGGCATCTGGGTGGCTGGAACGGCATCGGGCTGTTTATCGGCACGCTGCTGGTGATTGCGCTGCTGATCGCATTGAAGCTGGCAAAACTGCCGCCTTTAAGTGGTGTAACGGTATAGACAGAACCCTGTGGGAGCGGGCTTGCTCGCGAAGGCGTCCTGTCAGTCAACATCTTCGTTACTGACACACCGCTTTCGCGAGCAAGCCCGCTCCCACATTTCGATCTGCGCATACAAAAACGCCCGGCATTTGCCGGGCGTTTTTATTGGGTGCTGATCACTCGTGATACTGCGCCGACAACTCATGCACGGCACGCAGGAAGGCGCCAGCATGTTCCGGGTCGACTTCCGGCGTGATGCCATGGCCGAGGTTGAACACGTGGCCGCTGCCCTTGCCGTAGCTGGCCAGAATGCGCCCGACCTCAGCGCGAATGGCTTCCGGTTTGGCGTAGAGCACGGCCGGGTCCATGTTGCCTTGCAGTGCGACCTTGTCGCCGACACGGGCGCGGGCGCTGCCGATGTCGCAGGTCCAGTCCAGGCCCAGTGCATCAGCACCGGCGTCGGCGATGCTTTCCAGCCACAGGCCGCCGCTCTTGGTGAACAGGATCACCGGCACCTTGCGGCCTTCGTGCTCGCGGATCAGGCCGCTGACGATTTTCTTCATGTAGGCCAGGGAGAACTCCTGGTACGCCGCCGCCGAGAGGGCGCCGCCCCAACTGTCGAAGATCTGCACCGCTTGCGCGCCGGCCATGATCTGTCCGTTGAGGTAGCTGGTGACGGTCTGCGCGAGCTTGTCCAGCAGCAGGTGCAAGGCTTGCGGGTTGTCGTAGAGCATGGTTTTGGTCTTGCGGTAGTCTTTCGACGAGCCGCCTTCGACCATGTAGGTGGCCAGTGTCCATGGGCTGCCGGAGAAGCCGATCAGCGGCACACGGCCGTTCAGTTCTCGGCGGATGGTGCTGACCGCGTCCATCACGTAACCCAGGTCTTTCTGCGGATCGGGAATCGGCAGGGCTTCGATGTCGGCCAGGGTGCTGACGACTTTCTTGAAGCGCGGACCTTCGCCGCTTTCGAAGTACAGACCCTGACCCATGGCATCGGGGATGGTCAGGATGTCGGAAAAGAGGATGGCCGCGTCCAGTTGCGGATAGCGGTCCAACGGCTGCATCGTGACTTCGCAAGCGAACGCCGGGTTCATGCACAGGCTCATGAAGTCGCCGGCCTTGGAGCGGCTGGCGCGGTATTCAGGCAGGTAGCGACCGGCTTGACGCATCATCCACACAGGGGTGACGTCTACGGGTTGCTTGAGCAGGGCGCGCAGGAAACGGTCGTTCTTCAGGGCAGTCATGTCGGCATCCGGAAAAAAAGTGAGGGCATTTTCTCAGAGCTAGACGCAAAAGGCACGAATGCAGGTCAGCCTTTTGTCTATCGGGTCAATTTATCGCGGAGAAACACCGGTCTTCGCAACACCACAAAACCAATGTGGGAGCGGGCTTGCTCGCGAATTCGGTGTGTCAGACAAAAAATCTGTCGACTGACACTCCCTCTTCGCGAGCAAGCCCGCTCCCACAGCTTTACTGCATTTCAGCTCAGGATCGCGGTTAGACGCCCAGGTAATCCAGGATCCCTTCCGCCGCATTGCGGCCTTCGAAGATCGCCGTCACCACCAGGTCAGACCCGCGAACCATGTCGCCACCGGCGAAGATTTTCGGGTTGCTGGTCTGGTGCTTGTACTGACCTTGCTCCGGTGCCACGACGCGGCCCTGGCTGTCGGTCTGGATCTCGAACTGCTCGAACCACGGCGCCGGGCTCGGGCGGAAACCGAAAGCGATGACCACGGCGTCGGCCGGGATGATCTCTTCGGAGCCCGGGATCGGCTCAGGGCTGCGACGGCCACGGGCGTCCGGTTCGCCGAGACGGGTCTCGACCACCTTCACGCCTTCGACCTTGTCTTCACCGACAATGGCAATCGGCTGGCGGTTGTAGAGGAACTTCACGCCTTCTTCCTTGGCGTTCTTCACCTCTTTGCGCGAGCCCGGCATGTTCGCTTCGTCACGACGATAAGCACAGGTCACCGACTTGGCGCCCTGGCGGATCGAAGTACGGTTGCAGTCCATCGCCGTGTCGCCACCGCCCAGAACCACGACCTTCTTGCCTTTCATGTCGACGAAATCTTCCGGCGACTTTTCAAAGCCCAGGTTGCGGTTGACGTTGGCGATCAGGAAGTCCAGCGCGTCATAGACGCCCGGCAGGTCCTCACCGGCAAAGCCGCCCTTCATGTAGGTATAGGTGCCCATGCCCATGAATACGGCATCGTATTCTTCGAGCAGTTGCTCCATGGTCACGTCCTTGCCCACCTCGGTGTTCAAGCGGAACTCGATGCCCATGCCGGTGAAGACTTCGCGACGATTGCTCAACACGGTCTTTTCCAGCTTGAACTCAGGGATGCCGAAGGTCAGCAGACCGCCGATTTCCGGGTTCTTGTCGAACACCACCGGGGTCACGCCGCCGCGCACCAGCACGTCGGCACAGCCCAGGCCCGCCGGGCCCGCGCCGATGATCGCGACACGCTTGCCGGTCGGCTTGACCTTGGACATGTCCGGGCGCCAGCCCATGGCGAACGCGGTGTCGGTGATGTACTTCTCCACCGAACCGATGGTCACCGCGCCGAAGCCGTCGTTGAGGGTGCAGGCACCCTCGCACAGACGGTCCTGCGGGCACACCCGGCCGCAGACTTCCGGTAGGGTGTTGGTCTGGTGCGACAGCTCGGCGGCCTGGAGGATATTGCCCTCGGCCACCAATTTGAGCCAGTTGGGAATGAAGTTGTGCACCGGGCACTTCCATTCGCAATAGGGGTTACCGCAACCCAGGCAGCGGTGGGCCTGGTCGGCCGACTGCTGGGGTTTGAACGGTTCGTAGATTTCCACGAACTCTTTCTTGCGTTGACGCAACAGTTTCTTCTTCGGATCCTTGCGCCCGACCTCGATGAACTGGAAGTCATTATTCAGACGTTCAGCCATTTTAAAACCTCATCAAACTCTTCAGGCGCATATCACTGCGGGTTGGCACGGGTGCTGGAAAGCAACGATTTCAGGGAGGCAGCCTTTGGCTTGACCAACCAGAAACGGCGCACGTAATCATCGAGGTTCTCGGCGAGTTCACGACCCCACTCGCTGTCGGTTTCCTCGACGTACTCGTTCAGCACGCGTTGCAAATGGCTGCGGTAGGCTTCCATCGCCTCGCCGCTGATCCGCTGGATTTCCACCAGTTCGTGGTTGACCCGGTCAACGAAGGAGTTGTCCTGGTCGAGCACGTAGGCGAAACCGCCGGTCATGCCAGAGCCGAAGTTATAACCGGTCTTGCCCAATACGCAGACGAAACCACCGGTCATGTACTCGCAGCAGTGATCGCCAGTGCCTTCCACGACAGTGTGGGCACCGGAGTTACGCACAGCGAAGCGCTCACCCGCGGTGCCGGCGGCGAACAGCTTGCCGCCGGTGGCGCCGTACAGGCAGGTGTTACCGATGATGGCACTGTCCTGGGTACGGTAGACGCTGCCCTTTGGCGGAACGATCACCAGCTTGCCGCCGGTCATGCCCTTGCCGACATAGTCGTTGGCGTCGCCTTCCAGGTACATGTTCAGGCCGCCGGCGTTCCACACGCCGAAGCTCTGCCCGGCCGTGCCTTTGAAGCGGAACGTGATCGGCGCGTTGGCCATGCCCTGGTTGCCGTGCTTGCGCGCGATTTCGCCGGAGATCCGCGCACCGATGGAACGGTCGCAGTTGCAGATGTCCAGGGCGAACTCGGCGCCGCTCAGGTCGTTGATCGCCGAGGTGGCCATGTCGACCATTTTCTCGGCCAGCAGGCCTTTGTCGAACGGCGGGTTGCGGTCTACGCCACAGAACTGCGGTTTGTCCACCGGTACGTGGTCGCTGCCCAGCAACGGGGTCAGGTCCAGGTGATGCTGCTTGGCGGTCTGGCCTTCGAGAACTTCCAGCAGATCGGTCCGGCCGATCAGCTCTTCGAGGGAGCGCACGCCCAGCTTGGCCAGCCACTCACGGGTTTCTTCGGCGACGTAGGTGAAGAAATTCACCACCATGTCGACGGTACCGATGTAGTGATCCTTGCGCAGCTTCTCGTTCTGGGTCGCCACGCCGGTGGCGCAGTTGTTCAGGTGGCAGATACGCAGGTATTTGCAGCCCAGGGCAATCATTGGCGCTGTGCCGAAGCCGAAGCTTTCAGCGCCGAGGATGGCCGCCTTGATCACGTCGAGGCCGGTTTTCAGGCCGCCGTCGGTCTGTACCCGGACTTTGCCGCGCAGGTCGTTGCCGCGCAGGGTCTGGTGGGTTTCGGCCAGGCCGAGTTCCCACGGAGCGCCCGCATATTTGATCGAGGTCAGCGGCGATGCACCGGTACCGCCGTCGTAGCCGGAGATGGTGATCAAGTCCGCGTAGGCCTTGGCCACACCGGCGGCGATGGTGCCGACGCCTGCTTCCGCTACCAGCTTCACCGACACCAGCGCCTGCGGGTTGACTTGTTTCAGGTCGAAAATCAGCTGCGACAAGTCTTCGATCGAGTAGATGTCGTGGTGCGGCGGCGGCGAAATCAGGGTCACGCCCGGCACTGCATAACGCAGCTTGGCGATCAGGCCGTTGACCTTGCCGCCGGGCAGTTGACCGCCCTCGCCTGGCTTGGCGCCTTGGGCGACCTTGATCTGCAGCACTTCAGCGTTGACCAGGTATTCCGGGGTTACACCGAAACGACCGGTGGCAACCTGCTTGATTTTCGAGCTTTTGATGGTGCCGTAGCGCGCCGGGTCTTCGCCGCCTTCACCGGAGTTGGAACGCGCACCAAGGCGGTTCATGGCTTCGGCCAGGGCTTCGTGAGCTTCCGGCGACAGGGCGCCCAGCGAAATACCGGCGGAGTCGAAGCGCTTGAGCACCGACTCCAGCGGTTCGATTTCGCTGATGTCCAGCGGCGTGTCCAGGGTTTTGACTTTCAGCAGGTCGCGGATCATCGACACCGGACGGTTGTCCACCAGCGACGTGTATTCCTTGAACTTGCTGTAGTCGCCCTGCTGCACAGCGGCCTGCAGGGTGTTGACCACGTCCGGGTTGTAGGCGTGGTACTCGCCACCGTGGACGAACTTCAGCAGACCGCCTTGCTGGATCGGCTTGCGCGGGCTCCAGGCTTCGGTGGCCAGCGCTTTCTGCTCGGCTTCGATGTCGACGAAACGCGCACCCTTGATGCGGCTCGGTACGCCCTTGAAGCTCAGGTTGCAGACCTCCTCGGACAGGCCGATCGCTTCGAACAGTTGTGCTCCGCGATAGGAGGTGATGGTCGAGATGCCCATCTTCGACAGGATCTTGAGCAAGCCCTTGGTGATGCCTTTACGGTAGTTCTTGAACACCTCATAGAGGTCGCCCAGCACTTCACCGGTACGGATCAGGTCGCCCAGCACTTCATAAGCCAGGAACGGATAAACGGCAGAGGCGCCGAAACCGATCAACACGGCGAAGTGATGCGGATCGCGTGCGGTTGCGGTTTCCACCAGGATGTTGGAGTCGCAGCGCAGGCCCTTTTCGGTCAGGCGATGGTGCACCGCACCGGTAGCCAGAGAGGCGTGGATCGGCAACTTGCCCGGGGCGATGTGACGGTCACTCAGCACTACCTGGGTACGACCGGAGCGCACGGCTTCTTCAGCCTGATCGGCAACGTTGCGGATTGCCGCTTCCAGGCCGACGCTTTCGTCGTAGTTGAGGTCGATGATCGCGCGCTCGAAGCCCGGACGATCGAGGTTCATCAGCGAGCGCCACTTGGCCGGTGAAATGACCGGCGAGCTGAGGATCACGCGCGAAGCGTGTTCCGGCGACTCCTGGAAGATGTTGCGCTCGGCACCGAGGCAGATTTCCAGCGACATGACGATGGCTTCGCGCAGCGGGTCGATCGGCGGGTTGGTGACCTGCGCGAACTGCTGGCGGAAATAGTCGTACGGCGTGCGCACGCGCTGGGACAGCACGGCCATCGGCGTATCGTCGCCCATCGAGCCCACGGCTTCGTAGCCTTGCTCGCCAAGCGGACGCAGTACCTGATCGCGCTCTTCGAACGTGACCTGGTACATCTTCATGTATTGCTTGAGCTGATCGACGTCGTAGAACGCCGAACCGTGGTCGTTGTCTTCCATGGTCGCCTGGATGCGCAGGGCATTCTTGCGCAGCCATTGCTTGTACGGATGACGGGACTTCAAACGGTTGTCGATCGCGTCGGTGTCGAGGATCTGACCGGTTTCGGTGTCCACGGCAAAGATCTGGCCAGGGCCGACACGGCCCTTGGCGATCACGTCTTCAGGCTGGTAGTTCCAGACACCGATTTCCGAGGCCAGGGTGATGAAGCCGTTCTTGGTGGTGACCCAACGCGCCGGACGCAGACCGTTACGGTCGAGCAGGCATACCGCGTAGCGACCGTCGGTCATGACCACGCCGGCCGGGCCGTCCCACGGCTCCATGTGCATCGAGTTGTATTCGTAGAACGCGCGCAGGTCCGGGTCCATGGTCTCGACGTTCTGCCACGCAGGCGGAATGATCATCCGCACACCACGGAACAGGTCGATGCCACCGGTGACCATCAGCTCCAGCATGTTGTCCATGCTCGAGGAGTCGGAACCGACACGGTTGACCAGCGGGCCGAGTTCTTCCAGGTCCATCAAGTCGTTGGTGAACTTGGTGCGACGGGCCACGGCCCAGTTGCGGTTGCCGGTGATGGTGTTGATCTCGCCGTTGTGCGCCAGGAAGCGGAACGGTTGGGCCAACGGCCATTTCGGCAGGGTGTTGGTGGAGAAGCGCTGGTGGAACACGCAAATCGAGGTTTGCAGGCGCTCATCGCTCAGGTCCGGATAGAAGGCGGTCAAATCCGCCGGCATCATCAGGCCTTTGTAAATGATGGTCTTGTGCGAAAAGCTGCACACGTAGTGATCGACGTCGGCGGCGTTGGCCACGGACGAGCGACGACGGGAGGTGAACAGCTTGACGGCCATGTCCTGATCGCTCAGGCCTTCACCGCCGATGAACACTTGCTCGATCTGCGGCAGGCGCTCAAGGGCCAGGCGGCCGAGGACGCTGGTGTCGATCGGCACTTTGCGCCAGCCGACCAACTGCAGGCCGGCGGCCAGGATCTCGCGGTTCATGTTCTCGCGAGCGGCTTCGGCTTTGACCGGGTCCTGGTTGAAGAAAACCATGCCTACAGCGTACTGCTTGGGCATTTCGACGCCGAAGGTTTCCTGGGCGATGGCTCGCAGGAACACGTCCGGTTTTTGAATCAGCAGACCGCAACCGTCACCGGTCTTGCCGTCGGCATTAATCCCACCGCGGTGGGTCATGCAGGTCAGGGCCTCAATGGCCGTTTGCAAAAGGGTATGACTGGGCTCGCCCTGCATATGGGCTATCAGGCCGAAACCGCAGTTATCCTTGAATTCATCTGGTTGGTACAGACCTGCTTTCATAGACACTTTCTCACCAGGCTGCCTCTGATCGAGGCAAATTTCTTTTCAATTCAACCACTTGCCATCCACGCTGAACGTTCGCCAGCTTTGCGGGGGCAAAAGGGAGGTCATTGTACACACCGACACTTGGCCTCACAAATTTGACGACGAAATGTCGCAAATCTATGTCGCATTTGTGAAAGGTTTAAAGCGATCTGCTGTGCTAGTCAAAACTTTTTTTAATTTTGACCGCAACGACTCAAAGACTACTGTGACGCAGACACCACAAGGCACGCGGCCCGGAGGGCAGCGCGCACTTGTAGAAATTTTGAGGTGCTTGGAGAGGCGGCCTGGGTAAGGCCGCCGAATCTTCAGCGAGTTGTTGCCAGTTCCTGTTGGACGCTGGCGACAGTGCGAGGCCAAGGTTTACCAGCCTGAACCTTCGCTGGCAAGGCCTTGATGGCGGAAACGGCTGCATCACGATTGGCGAAGTTGCCGTAGGTGATCACGTAAAGCGGCTTGCCATTGAGGACTTTCTTGAAATAACGGTACTCGCCGCCCTGCTCCTTGACGAAGCTTTGTGCGGCAGTTTCGGAGCTGGTGCCGAGGATTTGCACCACGTAGTTGCCCGGCGCCTGACCGGCGTACCAGGTACCGCCAGCAGCCTTGGCCACCGGAGCCGGTTTCTCGACAGGCTTGGTCGCCGCAGCAACGGCTGGCTTGGCTGGCGCTGGTGCAGGCTTGGCCACTGGAGCAGGCGCCGGAACAGGCGCTGGCTTGGCGGTGGCGACCTGAGTCGGCGCGGGGGTCGGCTTGGCGGCTGGCGTTGGCGCAGGGCCGGCAGGGACGCCCACAGGCGGCGCAGTGGTGGTCACAGTCGGCGGTGTAGCGCTGGAGCCTTCGACCGGCACACCATCGTCACCCTCGGTAATGCCACCTGCCGCTTCAGCCAGTGGGCCGCGCATGACCGGTTGCGAGTTGCCGACCAACGGCAACGGCATCGGTTGCGTGTTGCCGGCGAATTCGACGGCAGGAGCACCGCCATTCGCTGCTGGCTGCCCCTGACCGAGCGGCAGTTGCGCCTGCTCGTTGGCCGGTGCACCCGTGGTCGGTGCCTTGTTGCGACCCGGCATCAACCAGGCGGCCGCTACCGCGACCACGACAACAGCGGAAATCGCCAATACGTGTTTCTTCGGCATATTGAACCCCATTTTTGGACGCTTGACCGCTGTGCGGCTGGCGATCATGGCTTCGATCATTGCATCGCGGGCCACCTGGTTGATGCTGCCAGGCCAGCCTTCGGAGCTTTCGTGAATATCAGAGATCTGATCTGCGGTGAAAAGTTCGATACCGCGACCGGCGCCTTCAAGCCGCTGCTCCAGATATTCGCGGGTTTCTTCCTCGGTGTAGGGTTGCAGTTCGATGACATGGAAACGCTCTTCCTCGAGATGCAAAGCATCAAGCTGAGCAATCATCGAGGATTCACCGAACAGGAACACATGCGGACGGCCTTCAGGCGCGCCGGCAGCCAGGGTCATCAGCGCCTCAAGGGCGGACTCGTCGAGCTGTTCGGCGTCATCGACCAGCAGATAGACCTCTTGCCCGGTCAGTGCAAGCTGCACCACTTGCGCCAGAATAGCGTCGACATCAGCCTGGCCGACGTTCAGCGCCTGGGCCACCTGGCGCAATACCCCGGCCGCATCGCCGGCGCCGCGGGCAGAAACCACCACACTCTGTACCGATTGCTTGTTGGTGCTGGCGACCAGGGCCTGACGCAACAGGGTCTTGCCACTGCCCTCGGGGCCGGTGACCACCAGCAGCAACTGGCTGTAACGGGCCAGGTGATGCAATTGTCCCAGCACGGGCTTGCGCTGGGCCGGGAAAAATTTGAAGCCAGGCACCCGTGGAGCAAAAGGGTCGTGACTCAACTGGTAATGGCCGAGGAAAGCCTCGTCGGCATGCAAACTAGTCATCGTGTTCTTATTAACCTTTAAGCTGAGCCAGGGCGCGGTAGTCTGCCCCCAGCGTGGCCTGTAGAACCTCTTTCGGATAATCGTCGGTCACCACCGCTTCACCCATGTGGCGCAGCAGCACCAGGCGCAAACGACCGTCGATCACTTTTTTATCAATGGACATGTGTTCGAGGAAATCGGCTTCTGTCATTTCTTCTGGCGGAACGACCGGCAGCCCCGCACGCTGGAACAGACGAATGCCGCGATCGCGCTCCTGCTCGCTGATCCAGCCGAGTCGCGTGGACATTTCCAGCGCCATTACAGTGCCAGCAGCCACAGCCTCACCATGAAGCCATACACCATAGCCCATGTGGGTTTCGATGGCGTGGCCAAAAGTGTGGCCCAGGTTCAGCGTGGCACGCACGCCCGTTTCTTTCTCATCGGCACCGACCACCGCCGCCTTGGCCGCGCAGGAACGCTCGATGGCATAGGTCAGGGCTTGCTGATCCAGGTTGCGCAGGCGGTCGACGTTGTCTTCGAGCCAGGTCAGGAACGGCTCATCACAGATCAGCCCGTACTTGATGACTTCGGCCAATCCGGCGGACAGCTCGCGCGCCGGCAGGGTATTGAGGCTGGCGGTATCGATCAGCACCACGTTCGGCTGATAGAAGGCGCCGACCATGTTCTTGCCCAGCGGGTGGTTGATCCCGGTCTTGCCGCCCACCGAAGAGTCGACTTGCGACAGCAGCGTGGTCGGAACCTGGATGAAATCGACGCCGCGCTGGTAGCAGGCGGCGGCAAAGCCGGCCATGTCACCGATCACACCGCCACCGAGGGCGATCACCGTGGTGCGGCGATCATGCCGGGCGGTCAGCAGGCCGTCGAAAATCAGTTGAAGGGTTTCCCAGGTCTTGAAGGCTTCGCCGTCGGGCAGCACCACGGAAATCACCGAGAACTGCGCCAGGCTGCGGGTCAGACGCTCGAGATAGAGCGGCGCAACAGTCTCGTTGGAGATGATCGCTACTTGCCGTCCGCGAATATGCGGGGCCAGCAGCTCAGGCTGATCCAACAAACCTTCGCCAATATGAATCGGGTAGCTGCGTTCGCCTAGATCGACCTTGAGTGTCTGCATGTGTCCCCACAGTGAAGATGAATCAGGCATCCTGCCCTGAGTTAACGAATATCTACGGCCTCTGCTGGTGTGACGCCGTTCGGTAGCCATCCGCCACAACCTTGAGCAGTCATGGCGGGACGCCGAGGATAGCGCATTTCGCGCGGCGCTTTAACGGGGTGGCAACTGCTGCAGGCGCTCTAGAATGTCGAGTACGACCATTCGTGGCGGCCGCTCATCGGTTTCGACCACCAGGTCGGCAATTTCCCGATAAAGCGGATCGCGGATCGCCAACAGATCCCGAAGGGTCTTGGCCGGATCGGCAGTACGCAACAATGGCCGATTGCGGTCGCGGGCCGTGCGGCCGACCTGCTGCTCGACCGAGGCATGCAGATAAACCACCCGCCCACCGGCATGCAGTGCCCGACGATTGGCTTCGCGCATGACCGCGCCCCCACCTGTCGCCAGCACCACACCGTCGTAATCGCACAGCTCGGCAATCATTGCCTGCTCGCGATCACGAAAGCCCGGTTCGCCTTCTTTATCGAAGATCCAAGGGATATTGGCGCCCGTGCGCAATTCAATTTCCTTATCGGAATCTTTGAATGGCAGGCGCAGCTCTTTGGCCAGCAACCGGCCGATGGTGCTTTTTCCAGCACCCATCGGTCCAACAAGAATCAAATTTCGCACAGAATCAATGACTCACAGCAATCGCCTGATTATTCATGATACGCGGAGTGAGGAATACCAACAGCTCGGATTTTTTCTCCGAAACCACATCACGCCGGAAAAGGCGGCCAAGATACGGCACATCGCCAAGAAATGGCACCTTATCTACGACCTTGCTCTGAGTATTTGAGAAAACGCCGCCAATGACGATGGTCTCGCCATCGTTGACCAGGACCTTGGCGTTGACTTCGTTTTTCTTGATGGGCGGCACATCCTGGACCTTGTTCAGGAAGTCCGGTTCGTCCTTGGTCACCTTGACCTCCATGATGATCCGGTTATCGGGCGTGATCTGCGGTGTCACTTCCAGTGACAGCGAAGCTTCCTTGAACGACACCGAAGTCGCACCACTGGAACTGGCTTCCTGATAGGGAATCTCGGTGCCCTTGAGGATTTTGGCGGTCTCCTTGTCGGACGTGACCACCTTGGGTTGCGAGACGATTTCGCCGTTGCCGGTTTTTTCCATCGCCGTCAGCTCCAGGTCCAGCAAGACGTTATCGGTGATGAACGCGATGCCGATTCCCGAGGTGTTATTGGCCGCGCCCATGTCGACGAACGGTGAATTGGTGCTGGTACTGCCGGGCGTGCCAATGGTCGACGACCCATTGACCCCATTGCTGACGCCGGAGGTGTTCCAGTTACCCTTGTTCTGTATCGAACCACCCCAGCGCACCCCGAGGCTTTTGTCATAGTCGACGTTGGCTTCGACGATCCGGGCCTCGATCATGACCTGACGCACAGGGATATCCAGCTGTGTGACGATCCTGCGCAGCTCGTCAAGCCGGTCCTGGGTCTGGTAGGCAATGATGTTGTTGGTGCGCTCATCGACGGTGATCGACCCCCGTTCGTCGGATTTCGCTTCGGCACTGGTCACCGACTGGAAGAGCTTGGCGATGTCCGCCGCCTTGGCGTAATTCACCTGCAACAGTTCCCGACGCAACGGCGCCAGATCGGCAATCTGCTTCTGTGATTCCAGCTCCTGACGCTCACGGGCAGCAATTTCATCGGCCGGCGCAACAAGCAGGACATTGCCGACCTTGCGCTTATCCAGCCCCTTGGTTTTCAGCACCAGATCCAGCGCCTGATCCCAAGGCACGTTCTGCAAGCGCAACGTGATGCCACCCTGCACAGTGTCGCTGGCCACCAGATTGAGGTTGGTGAAATCGGCGATCAGTTGCAGCACCGAACGCACATCGATGTCCTGGAAATTCAGCGAAAGCTTCTCGCCGCTGTAGGCATGCTGCCCGGCATTGCGCTTTTGCAGGTTGTCGACCGTCGCCGGGCGAACGCTGATCGTAAGCTTGCTGTCGGCCTGATAGGTCGAGTAATCGAACGCGCCACCAGGCTCAATGCTGATGATGGCTCGATCTCCACTCGCGCTGGCATTGACGAACTGCACCGGTGTGGCGAAATCCTTCACATCCAGACGCACGCGCAACGGCTCAGGCAATCGGGTTTTGGCAAACCCGACGATGATCTTGCCCTCGCGCTCTTGTATATCGGGCGCCATCGCTGGATCCGACAAGTCGATCACCACATTGCCTTCGCCCTGTGTGCCTCGCTGAAAATCCACACCCCGAATGGACTTGCCTGTGGTTACTGCGGCTCGCGCCGGAACCGGCATTGCCGTGGCGGCCGACCTGGATGCCGACGGCTTGACACCCTGCCCGACTACCACCAGCAAATTGTTGCCTTCAATTCGCGAGTCGTACGGGGCCGGCTGGGCCAGGTTGATGATCAATCGCGTACGGTCTCCGGCTTCCACCACCGTTGCACTACGGGCATTTCCACTGCCGAGATCGCGAGTCTTGCTGGCCAACCGACTGGCGACACCGGGCAAATCCAGCGCAATCCGGGCTGGTGATTCCGTCGTGTAGCCGTGGGGCACCGGGGGCGGCTCATCGAACGACAACTTCAACTCGACACGGTCTCCCGGCAGCGCAGCGACATCCAGCGCCTTGAGATTGGCCGCTTGTACCATCGGCGACAACAACGCTATCCATAGCGAAAGGCCGAAGGCTGCGAAAATCCTGTTCATTATTCGAGTTCCACTATGAGTGCTCTTTCAAAGGGATGGTCCGGGGACGCTCCAGCCACGCGCCCTGACCATCAGGAACAATTTCAACCACATCGACTTGCGAGCCGCTGATCGCAACGATCCGTCCGTCGTTACGTCCCAGGTAATCGCCGACTTTCAGCCGGTGCACCCCACCCGCCCCGCGCAGCAGGGCATAGGAGCCCGTTGCATTGGAAAGGGTGCCGACCATTTCAAACTGCTCGATGTTGAAACCTTCGAGGTATTGCTTGACCCGACCAGGGTCGGGCTTGACGTTACGTGAGCCCCGCCGTTGAGCCGCCGGATCAGTACTGCTCTGCGGTGAAAACGGGCTGCGCAGATTTGCCGCGTTGTAGGTGAATGTCGGGTAAGACCGGAATACCGGCGTTGGTTCAATCCTGTCCGGCCCACGCTGGCGCATTTCGTTCATGTACGCGTCCAGATCGCTGTAGTCATCGCCGACGTCACAACCGGCCAGAGCAGACAGCAACACCACCACCGAAAAACATCGCGCCTGCCTCATTGATGCTGCCCCTTGTCGCTGTAGCGGTAGGTCCGGGCGAGGATGCTCAAGCGCAGTTTCGGACCACCCTGGGGGCTGACGGGGGCAAGGTCGAAATCGTGCAGGGTAACGATTCGCGGCAACCCGGCCACTCCACTGACAAAGCTGGCCAGGGCGTGGTAATCCCCGGTGACGGTGAGCTGGATCGGCAGTTCGATGTAGAACGGCTGGGCGACCTCCGGCAGCAGCTTGATCTCTTCGAACTCCAGGCCACTGCCCAGACCGGTACGAGTGATGTCTTCCAGCAAGCCGGGCACTTCGGTGTCACTGGGCAGTTGCCGCAACAGCATGCCGAAGGAGTTCTCCATCTCCTTCAACTGCTGGGTGTAGAGGTCCAGATTCGCCGCCATGCGGGCCTTGCCAGCGAACTGTTCCTTGAGTGTCGACTCTTCCTCGCGACTGAGATCGAGCTGGCTCTCGAGGTCGCGAGTGGAAAAGTTGTAGCCAAGGGCCAGCACCAGCAGCATGAGCAAACCGGCCACCAGAAACTTGATCGCTGGCGGCCAGGAACCCATGTTGCCGGTATCCAGATCATTGATGTCGATCCTGCGCAGCCCTTCGAACCATTCGGATGGCCTCATTTGCCTTCCTCCGGTGCTGCGGGTCGAGTCTGGCGAACGGTCAACTGGAAGACACTGGCCGGCTCCACCTGACCGGCAGCCGCCGCTTTGACTTCAGTCAGGCTCGGCGCATCGAACCAGTCTGATGCCTCGAGGTTGCGCATCAAGTCTGAAACACGGCTGTTCGATTGCGCAGCTCCGGCGATGGACAAGGTCTTTCCGGTCATTTTCACTTCGGTGAAATACACGCCGTCGGGCAGGGCTCGCGCCAACTGGTCAAACATTCGCCCACTGATTTGGCGATTGCCTTGCAGGTCCCGGATGATGCGCATGCGCTCGATCAGTTGCTGACGGCGCGCCTTGAGATCGTTGATCTGAGTGATCCGCTCATCGACCACGGCGATTTGCTTGCCGATGTAATTGTTACGGGCGATTTGCCGATCGATAGCGCCACTGATGACCTGGTTGGCGACCAGCACCGCGCCCATCGTGCCCACCATCACGGCCACCAGGACCAGCAGGAAGCGCTTGCGGCGCGCTTCACGCCGCTCCTCGCGCCAAGGCAGAAGGTTGATCCGTGCCATCAGTCAAAGCTCCTGAGGGCAAGACCACAGGCGATCATCAACGCCGGGGCATCACTCGCCAGGGCAGCACCATTGACCTTGTTGCCCAGAATCATTTCGGAAAAAGGATTCGCGACCTGGGTCGGCGTGCCCAATTGCTGCTCGACCAAACGGTCCAGCCCCGGGACCGACGCGGTACCGCCGGCCAGCAGGATATGGTCGACGCTGCTGTACTGGCCGGAGGCAAAGAAGAACTGCAACGAGCGCGATACCTGCTGCACCAGCGCCTCTCGGAATGGCTGCAAGACCTCACCGGCATAGTCATCCGGCAAGCCGCCCTTCTTTTGCGCCAGACCCGCCTGCTCCAGCGCCAGGCCATAACGACGCTGGATTTCCTCGGTCAACTGCCGACCGCCGAACAGCTGTTCACGGGTGTAGATAATCCGCCCGTTCTGCAGCACGCTCAGGGTGGTCATGGTGGCGCCGATATCCACCACTGCGACAGTCAAACGCTCCCCGGAGACCGCGAGCCGACTGGCCAGCAAGCCGAATGAGCGCTCCAGCGCGTAGGCCTCGACATCGACCACGCGGGCGGTCAGCCCCGCCAGCGTCAGGGCCGCCTCGCGGACTTCGACGTTTTCCTTGCGGCAAGCGGCGAGCAGCACGTTGACGCGCTCCGGATTGCGCACGGAGGCGCCCAAGACTTCAAAGTCGATCGCGACTTCATCCAGGGGGTAAGGAATGTACTGATCGGCCTCGATCTTCAGCTGGCTTTCCATCTCGTCTTCGCAAAGCCCGGCATCCATCTCGATGATCTTGGTGATCACTGCCGAGCCTGCCACGGCCACGGCCACGTTCTTGAGGCCGGTTCTGGCCTTGGCCAGCGCGCGAGTGAGGGCCAGCCCCACGCCTTCGAGCTCAGCGATGTTTTTCTCGATCACAGCGCCAACCGGCAAGGGCTCGACCGCATAGGCTTCGACCCGGTAGCGCTCGCCCTGACGGCTCAACTCCAGAAGCTTCACCGAGGTGGAGCTGATATCGATTCCCAGCAGCGTACTGGATTTTTTGTTGAAGAGTCCTGGCACTACCGATTCCCTATGACTTTCCGTGAGTTACGGACTCTGCAATGTCCATTGCGTTCAATCCGCCCGTCTTGACAGCAGCGCCAACCACGCTCCCGGTCAGAAAAATGCTTATAATGCCCAGCGTTTTTTTCCGCATTTGCTCAAGCGCGGGTCGTTCTCATTTAGCCTGAACCCTGTTGCCCAATTCATTTTTGCCCTGGATATCCAAAAGCCTTGATTCGTCTGCTGAAGTTTTTCGGTTGGTCCATCGTCGCGGTTTTCTGCGGACTCCTTCTGGGTCTGAGCGGGGCGTACCTCTACCTTAGTCCCGGGCTTCCGTCCGTGGAGGCGCTGAGAAGCATCCAGTTGCAGATTCCTTTGCGGGTCTACAGCAGCGATAACAAGTTGATCGCAGAGTTTGGCGAAATGCGCCGTACACCGATCCGTTTCGCCGACATTCCCCCCAATTTCATCAATGCGTTACTAAGTGCTGAAGACGACAATTTCGCCAACCACTACGGCGTCGATCCGAGCAGTCTGATGCGTGCCGCGACCCAACTGGTCAAAAGCGGACACATCCAGTCCGGCGGCAGCACGATCACCATGCAAGTGGCGAAGAACTTCTTCCTGAGCAGCGAACGCAGCTTTTCGCGCAAGACCACCGAGATCCTGCTGGCCCTGCAGATCGAACGACAGCTGACCAAGGACGAGATCCTCGAGCTGTACGTCAACAAGATCTATCTGGGTAACCGTGCATACGGCATCGAGGCGGCAGCGCAGGTCTATTACGGCAAATCGATCCGCGACGTCAGCCTGGCGCAGATGGCGATGATTGCCGGCCTGCCCAAGGCGCCGTCGCGCTTCAACCCGCTGGCCAACCCGGCGCGCAGCAAGGAGCGTCGCGACTGGATCCTGGGGCGCATGTACAAGCTCGGAAAAATCAGCGAAGCCGACTACACCGCAGCGGTCAACGAGCCGCTGAACGCCAGCTATCACGTGCCGACTCCGGAAGTGAACGCCCCGTACATCGCCGAAATGGCCCGCGCCGAGATGGTCGGACGCTATGGCAGCGACGCGTATACCGAAGGCTTCCGCGTCACCACCACGGTGCCGAGCGACCTCCAGGAACTGGCCAACACCGCGGTCCACGAAGGCCTGATGACCTACGATCAGCGCCACGGCTATCGCGGCCCCGAGTCGCGGCTGCCGGGCAAGACTCGCGAAGCCTGGGCAACCGAGCTGACCAAACAACGCACCATCAGCAGCCTGGAACCGGCCATCGTCACCCTGGTCGACAAGAACGGCCTGCAAGTGCTGACCCGCACCGGTCAGGAACACGTGAACTGGGACACCATGAAATGGGCCCGGCCGTTCCTGAATACCAACAGCATGGGCGCCAACCCGAAACAACCGTCGGACGTGGCCCAGGTCGGCGATCTGATTCGCGTGCAGCGTCAGCCGGACAATTCGCTGAAGTTCAGCCAGATCCCGCAGGCCCAGGGCGCACTGGTGTCCCTGGACCCACAGAACGGCGCCATTCGTTCGCTGGTCGGCGGCTTCGCCTTCGAGCAGAGCAACTACAACCGCGCATTGCAGGCCAAGCGCCAGCCGGGTTCGAGCTTCAAACCGTTTGTGTACAGCGCTGCACTGGACAGCGGCTACACCGCCTCCAGCCTGGTGAACGACGCACCGATCGTGTTCGTCGACGAGTACCTGGACAAGGTCTGGCGTCCGAAGAACGACACCAACACCTTCCTCGGCCCGATTCGCCTGCGTGAAGCGCTGTACAAGTCGCGCAACCTGGTGTCGATCCGCTTGCTGCAAGCCATGGGCGTGGGCAAGACCATCGACTACATCACTCGCTTCGGCTTCAACAAACAGGACCTGCCACCCAACCTGTCCCTGGCGCTGGGCACCGCGACCCTGACGCCTATGGAAATCGCCACCGGCTGGAGCGCCTTCGCCAACGGCGGCTACAAGATCACCCCGTACATCATCGACAAGATCGAAAGCCGCAACGGCGACACACTGTTCGTCGCCAACCCACCGAGCGTGCCTCAGGGCGGCGCTGCCAGCGATGGCATTGCCGCACCGGCCCCTCAAGCCTTCACGGTCAACGTAACGCCGGGCGAAGTCCCAGGTACTACGCCGACGCCACAGGCACCCGCCGTTGCCGAACGCATCATTGACGGACGCACCACCTACATTCTCAACAGCATGCTCGAGGACGTGATCAAGCTCGGCACCGGGCGTCGCGCACTGGCC
The DNA here is from genome assembly GCF_056711565.1 of Pseudomonas sp. WT-JTC. NCBI lineage: Bacteria > Pseudomonadati > Pseudomonadota > Gammaproteobacteria > Pseudomonadales > Pseudomonadaceae > Pseudomonas > Pseudomonas sp. WT-JTC. The sequence goes on along the minus strand of NZ_CM160042.1, from coordinate 411,935 downwards.
CTGGGCCGCCCCGACATTGCCGGCAAGACCGGTACGACCAACGAGTCCAAGGACGCCTGGTTCTCCGGCTACAACGCCGATTACGTGACGACCGTATGGACCGGTTTCGATCAACCGGAAAGCCTGGGCCGCAAGGAATTCGGCGGCACCGTCGCGCTGCCGATCTGGATGAATTACATGGGCCCCGCGCTCAAAGGCAAACCGCCGCATACGCAGCCTGAGCCGGAAGGCATCCTCAGCCTGAGAGTCGATCCGGTCAGCGGCCGCGCAGCCAGCCCGGGCACGCCAGGTGCTTACTTCGAGCTGTTCAAGGCCGAAGATACGCCACCGTCGGTCAACGAGATCGGCAGTGGCACGGCACCGGGCAGCCCGTTGCCAGCGGATGAACAGGCGCCGATCGATTTGTTCTAGAGGAGCAGCTGTAGGAGCGAGCTTGCTCGCGAAGGACTCAAGGGCGACGCGCTTATTCAGAACACACGCGTTATCGTTGACGTCCATCGTCGGAACGCCGCCCGGAGCAAGCTCGCTCCTACAGCCATAAAAAAACCCAGCACTTGGCTGGGTTTTTTTATGGGCGGCTGCTCTTAGCCGTTGAACACGTCATCCACGCTTTTGAGCGGGTAGTTCTTCGGATACGGCAGGGTCGCCACACCGGTCTCGATGGCGGCTTTGGCCACGGCATCGGAGATCAGGGTGATCAGACGGGCATCCATTGGCTTCGGAATGATGTACTCACGACCGAATTCCAGCTTGATGCCGCCATAGGCGTCGCACACTTCCTGAGGCACTGGCAGCTTGGCCAGTTCACGCAGGGCGTTGGCCGCAGCCACTTTCATTTCTTCGTTGATGCGCTTGGCGCGAACGTCCAGGGCACCGCGGAAGATGAACGGGAAGCCCAGTACGTTGTTGACCTGGTTCGGGTAGTCGGAACGACCGGTGGCCATGATCACGTCGCTACGGGTAGCGTGTGCCAGTTCCGGGGAGATTTCCGGATCAGGGTTGGAGCACGCGAACACGATCGGGTTGGCCGCCATGGACAGCAGGCCTTCAGGGCTCAGCAGGTTCGGGCCGGACAGGCCTACGAACACGTCAGCGCCTTGCAGGGCGTCAGCCAGGGTGCGCTTGTCGGTCGCGTGAGCGAACACCGCCTTGTACTGGTTCAGGTCGTCACGGCCGGAGTGGATCACACCGGTACGGTCGACCATGTAGATGTTTTCGATGTTGGCGCCCATGCTCACCAGCAACTTCATGCAGGAGATGGCGGCAGCGCCGGCACCCAGGCAGACGATCTTGGCTTGCGGCAGGGTTTTGCCAGCAATTTCCAGGGCGTTGATCATGCCGGCGGCGGTCACGATAGCGGTGCCGTGCTGGTCATCGTGGAATACCGGAATATCGCACTGCTCGATCAGAGCGCGTTCGATTTCAAAGCACTCCGGTGCCTTGATGTCTTCCAGGTTGATGCCACCGAAGGTGATGGAAATGCGCTTGACGGTGTCGATGAAGGCCTGCGGGCTTTCGGAGTCGACTTCGATGTCGAAAACGTCGATGCCGGCGAAGCGCTTGAACAGTACGCCCTTACCTTCCATCACTGGCTTGGAAGCCAATGGGCCGAGGTTACCCAGGCCGAGAATCGCGGTGCCATCGGAAATGACTGCAACCAGGTTGCCTTTGCCGGTGTACTTGTAGGCCAGTTCAGGATCGCGGGCGATCTCGCGTACTGGTTCGGCTACGCCCGGGCTGTAGGCCAGCGACAGGTCGCGAGCGGTAGCAGTGGCCTTGGTGAGCTCGACACTCAGCTTCCCTGGACGAGGATTGGCGTGATATTCGAGAGCGGCAGTTTTCAGATCAGACATTTTGGCATTCCGCTTTTACTGTTGGACAGACTGGTCAGCGAGGATACGCGCCTCGCAAAGTCCCCACAAGACTGACCGGTCACCCCTGTCAAGCGCCCTGCCCTACGACTTTGGGCCAAGAGCCACGACTTACAAGGGTTAGACTGTTCACAATCGGCAGAAAAAATGTCTACAATTTTTTATCACGGCACCGCTTGAAGCATCGCCGGGTCGGTCAAGGGCAACATCCAGCGTGCCTGGCCTTCCTTGAGGCCGCCTTTGCGCGAGCGATCCAGCACCCAGCCACGCGCCTCGACCTGCTTGCCTTTGAGGCCTTCCAGCGAATTCATATCGAAACGCGCCAGCAGATTGGGTGCAACGCGCAATACAACTGAATCCTGCAACTCGATCCAAACCCCGCCGCGATTGCGTTGCACCTTGCTCACACGACCGCTGAGCACGGCAAAACCGGAAGCGCTGATCTGCTCCGCTTTCAGTACAGGTGACTGGCGCCAGACACCGAGCCCGGCCTGACGAGCGTTGCGTTCTGCGGCTTGCTGACAGGCGACCAGATCGACATTCGGCGCCACCGCCACCTGAAAACCCAGGCCTTCGGCAAGCAATTGCGCTTCCAGGTTGGCGCCGTCTGCACCATAGACATGGGCCAGGGTGCGGCCGTAATGGTCCTTGCTTTCTTTGCCAGGCACCAACCCGACCCGCCCGTCACTCGCCGCCACCAAGGCTTCGAGGCGTTTGCGTGCGGCCACGGCGAACGGCTCGTCGGAACGGCCCTTTTTACCCAGCTCCGGCGTGTTCAAGCCGATCATGCGCACATTGCGGCCATCGCTCAGGCGCAAAGTGTCGCCGTCCACCACCCGCTGCACCGCAACGGGCGCCAGGTCGCCTGGCGCCGGGCAAAAGGCCTGGGCGCCAGACAGCCAAATCGCAGACATAAAAAAGGCGCCCGCAAGGGACGCCTTCTTCATCAGCATGGAAAAACCGTAGCGGCTCCCCAAGTTGATTGGCCTTAGGCCTTTTTCGCGCCGAAAGCACCGAAACGGTCGGCGAACTTCTGTACGCGACCACCGGTGTCCAGGGTCTTCTGCTTACCGGTGTAGAACGGGTGGCATTCGTTGCAAACGTCGATCGCCAGGGCTTTGCCGAAGGTCGAACGGGTTTCGAACTTGTTGCCGCAGCTGCAGGTAACAGCAACTGCCGGGTATTCTGGATGGATATCAGCTTTCATGGTGTCTTCCTCAGGCTAGCGTGCCGCCACCCAACACAATTGTTGAATACCGCACGTAATTAGGCCGCGGATTCTACCAGACAATCCTGATCACGCAAGCTGTCGCTTCTACCGACCGTCTGCTAGGCTCCCGGCCAAATCGCCACCCCTGTGGGAGCGGGCCTGCTCGCGAAGACGGAGTGTCAGTCAGCATTCAAATCGTCTGGCACACCGTTTTCGCGAGCAAGCCCGCTCCCACAGGTCATGGCCCTGCTGGTTACTTTTCGCCATTCGAGATCCCCCGCGTGCCCGACGCCATTCTGCGCCTCGCCCTGCCTTCGCCGCTGCGCCGCCTGTTCGACTACCGCGCTCCGGCCGGCGTCCTGCGCAGCCAGCTGCACCCTGGCATGCGCCTGCGGGTACCGTTCGGCCGGCGCGAGATGATCGGAATCCTGGTGGAAGTCACCAACACCAGCGAAGTGCCGGCCGAGAAACTCAAGCCGGCCCTGGCCCTGCTCGACGCTACCCCACCGCTGCCGCCCGCGCTGTTCAAGCTGTGCCTGTGGACCTCCCAGTATTACCAGCACAGCCTCGGCGACACCTTGAGCTGGGCGCTGCCGGTGCTGCTGCGCCAGGGCGAGCTGGCCGAAGCACGCCAGGAGCGGTTCTGGTCCGCCGCGCCGGGCGCCAGCCTCGATGATCCGCGCATCGCCCGCGCCCCGCGTCAGCGCGAAGCCCTGGCCACGCTGGCCCAGCATCCCCACGGCGTCGCCCATCAATTACTGAGCAAGCTGATGCTGAGCAAGGACAGCCTGGATTTGCTGCTGGCCAAGGAGCTGGTGCAAGTCGAGATCCGCCGCCACGCTCCGGGCGCACGCCACGAACACTGGCTGGCGCAACCGGAACTCCCATTGAACCCGGAGCAGCGCGCCGCATACGAGGCGATTCGAGCCGGCTTCGACAGTTATCACGCGTTCCTGCTGGCCGGCGTCACCGGCAGCGGCAAGACCGAAGTCTATCTGCAGTTGATCCGCGAAACGCTGGAGGCCGGCAAGCAGGCACTGGTGCTGATCCCGGAAATCAACCTGGGCCCACAGACCCTGGCGCGCTTCGAGCAACGTTTCAATGCCCGCATCGCGCTGATCCATTCGGCAGTCAATGACCGCGAACGCCTCGATGCCTGGCTGGCCGCACGGGACGGTGAGGCCGACATCATTATCGGCACCCGCTCGGCCCTGTTCACGCCGATGAAGAACCCCGGCCTGATCATCATCGACGAAGAGCACGACGGCTCCTATAAACAGCAGGAAGGTTTGCGCTACCACGCCCGCGATCTGGCACTGGTGCGGGCGCGACAGGAACGCATCCCGATCGTCCTCGGTTCCGCCACCCCTTCGCTGGAAAGCCTGCACAACGCCTACACTGGCCGCTACGGACTCCTGCGCCTGAATGAACGCGCAGGCGGTGCCAAGCAGCCGCGTTTCCTGCGTCTGGATGTCAAAAGTCGCCCGCTGGACAGCGGCATTTCCGGGCCGATGCAACAAGCCATCGGCCAGACCCTGGCCGCCGGGCAGCAGGTCCTGGTGTTCCTCAATCGCCGCGGCTTCGCCCCGACACTGTTGTGCCATGACTGTGGCTGGATGTCCGAGTGCCAGCGCTGCGATGCGCGGATGACCGTGCATCAGCGTTACGGCGAGCTGCGCTGCCACCATTGTGGCTACGTCGAACGCGTGCCGCGCCAGTGCCCGAAGTGCAACAAGGTCGATCTGCGCCCCGTTGGCGCCGGCACCGAACGGGCCGAGGAGCGCCTGGCGATTCTGTTCCCGGACTATCCGGTGCTGCGGGTCGACCGCGACAGCACTTCGCGCAAGGACGCGATGAACCAGTTGTTCGCAACCATTCAAAAAGGCCAGCCGTGCATCCTGATCGGCACGCAAATGCTTGCCAAAGGCCACCACTTTCCACGGGTGACGCTGGTGTCGATCCTCGACGCGGACGGCGGCCTGTTCTCCGGCGACTTCCGCGCCAGCGAGCGCATGGCACAGCTGATCGTCCAGGTCGCCGGCCGCGCAGGCCGCGCCGAAGAGCCGGGCAAGGTGATTATCCAGACGCACCTGGCCGACCATCCGCTGCTGGTGCAACTGACCGAGCAGGGCTATTTCGCCTTTGCGGAGCAAGCCTTGAGCGAACGCCGCGCGGCGGGTCTTCCGCCGTTCGCGCATTTGGCGCTGCTGCGAGCCGAGGCGCATAAGCCAGGGCAGGCCGAAGGTTTCCTTGATGAGGCGTGCAGCGAGGCCGAGCGTTTGCTGGCCGAACAGAACCTGAGCGGCATCGAGCTACTGGGGCCGGTACCGGCACCGATGGAGCGTCGGGCCGGACGTTACCGTGCCCAGCTACTCTTGCAGGCCACGGCCCGGGCGCCGCTGCATCGGTTGCTGGCCAGTTGGCTGCTGGTGCTGGAACAGATGCCGAGCGGGCGGGCGGTGCGTTGGTCGCTGGATGTTGATCCGGTGGATTTGTATTGATTTTGAGATCGCTTTCGCGAGCAAGCCCGCTCCCACAGGGGAATTTGTGCTGAATGCAGAACTTGTGCACACCCGAGATCTACTGTGGGAGCGGGCTTGCTCGCGAAGAGGCCTTAATTGTCACCACACATCCATAACCTGCCTGCTAAGGTTGGCAAGCCCGTCTTCGCAACGGATAATGCCCAGTTTTTCCACCAGCGCACGATGCGCCGCCGCGCCAGCGGTCGAAAGAGAAGACCATGAAAGACACCATTCGCCAGCTGATCCAACAAGCCATCACCCAACTCGTCAACGAAGGTGTGTTGCCTGAAGGCCTGTCGCCGGCGATCCAGGTGGAAAACTCCCGCGACAAGAAAAATGGCGACTTCGCCAGCAACATCGCCATGATGCTGGCCAAGCCGGCCGGCATGAAGCCCCGCGATCTGGCGGAAAAAATCATTGCCGCGCTGCCGGCTGACGAAAACGTCTCCAAGACCGAAATCGCCGGCCCTGGCTTCCTGAACTTCTTCCAGAACACCGACGCCCTGGCCGCACGCCTGGACGCCGCCCTGGCCGACGCCAACATCGGCGTGCGCAAGGCCGGCCCGGTACAGCGCACCGTGGTCGACCTGTCGGCTCCGAACCTGGCCAAAGAGATGCACGTCGGCCACCTGCGCTCGACCATCATCGGCGACGGCGTGGCCCGTGTTCTGGAGTTCCTCGGCGACACCGTGATCCGTCAGAACCACGTTGGCGACTGGGGCACCCAGTTCGGCATGCTGATGGCTTATCTTCAGGAAAACCCGATCACCAGCGACGAACTGTCGGATCTGGAAAACTTCTACCGCGCCGCCAAGCAACGCTTCGACGAATCCGAAGAGTTCGCCGACCGCGCCCGTGGCCTGGTGGTCAAGTTGCAGGCCGGCGATGCCGATTGCCTGGCGCTGTGGACCAAGTTCAAGGACATCTCGCTGTCGCACTGCCAGAAGATCTACGAACTGCTCAACGTCAAACTGACCATGGCCGATGTGATGGGCGAAAGTGCCTACAACGACGACCTGATCAATGTGGTCAACGACCTCAAGGCCGCGGGCATGCTGGTCGAAAGCAACGGCGCCCAGTGCGTGTTCCTCGACGAGTTCAAGAACGCCGACGGCGACCCGCTGCCGGTGATCATCGTCAAGGCTGATGGCGGCTATCTGTACGCCACCACCGACCTGGCAGCCGTGCGCTACCGCAGCGGCAAGCTCAAGGCCGATCGCGCGCTGTACTTCGTCGACCAGCGTCAGGCCCTGCACTTCCAGCAAGTGTTCGCCGTGGCGCGCAAGGCCGGTTTCGTGACCCATCCGATGGAAATGGAACACATGGGCTTCGGCACCATGAACGGCGCTGACGGCCGTCCGTTCAAGACCCGTGATGGCGGCACCGTGAAGTTGATCGACCTGCTGACCGAAGCCCAGGAACGCGCCTACACCCTGGTCAAGGACAAGAACCCGGAGCTGGCCGAAGCCGAGCTGCGCAACATCGCCAAGGTCGTGGGCATCGGCGCGGTGAAATACGCCGACCTGTCCAAGCACCGCACCAGCGACTACAGCTTCAACTTCGACCTGATGCTCAACTTCGAAGGCAACACCGCGCCGTACCTGCTGTACGCCTACACCCGCGTGGCCGGTGTGTTCCGCAAACTCGGCAAGGACTTCAGCGAAGTCGAAGGCCAGATCGTTCTGGAAGCGGCGCACGAACACGAACTGGCGGCGAAACTCGCGCAGTTCGGTGAAATCCTGAACAACGTGTCCGAAAAAGGCACCCCGCACATCCTCTGCACTTACCTGTACGACGTTGCCGGCCTGTTCTCCAGCTTCTACGAGAACTGCCCGATCCTCGCCGCCGATACCCCGGCACAAATGCAGAGCCGCCTGCGCCTCGCCGCGCTGACCGGACGCACTCTCAAGCAAGGCCTGGAACTCTTGGGCCTGGAAACTCTGGAGCGTATGTAAGTTGGCTGCCAAGAAAAAACCTGCACCCAAGCGTGGCGCCAGCCGTTATCAAGCTCCTGCAAAACAACCGATCCCGGGCTGGCTATGGATGGCCATTGGCCTGACGGTCGGCGCGTTCATCGTGTTCCTGATGAAACTGGAACCGGGCAAGGGCAGCGACACGGTCAAGCGTGAAAAGGTCGAGCAACAGCAACAACAGAAAGCCAGCAAGATCGCCGAGGCCAACAAGACCCCGCCGAGCCCGACGCAGCCGGTGAAGCCGAAGTACGACTTCTACACCTTGCTGCCGGAATCGGAAGTCATCGTGCCGCCCGATGCCGTACCGGAAAAGACCCTGCCGACGCCGCAAGTGCCAGCCATCCCGACAACGCCGGTCACCCCGGCCGAAGCGGCGAAGATCGACACGGCTCGTGCCCAGGCAGCCCTGGCCGGGATCACGCCTCCGCCAGCACCTCCGGTCAAGGCGGCGCCAGTGACCAGATTCTTCCTGCAAGCCGGTTCGTTCCGCAAGGAGGCCGATGCGGACAAGGTCCGGGCGCAGATCATCCTGCTGGGCCAGGCCGTCTCGGTCGAGTCCGGAACGGTGAAGGACGAAACCTGGTATCGGGTTCTGGTCGGACCGTTCAGCAACCGCGAACAACTGACCACCGCCCAGAAACAACTGGCCGGCGCCGGCTTCAGTAATCTGTTGTTACAACAACGCCAGAACCGCTGAGCCCTTCAGGACCACCGCGTCATCGTTCTTCGCGAGCAAGCCCGCTCCCACAAGGTCTACGCGCCCCCTGTGGGAGCGGGCTTGCCCGCGAAGGCGTCAGAACAGACACCACAAGACCCTCGACCAAGCCACCGCTCGTCCCCTCTCCCGCTCCGCAGTTGAAATCCTTTCCACCACCCCCATATGTGTTGGGATAAGGCATTTTCGCCCCGCTGCGTGGAGACTCTTCCCTTGACCACCATCGTTTCAGTTCGCCGCCACGGCAAAGTCGTCATGGGCGGCGACGGCCAGGTTTCCCTCGGCAATACCGTGATGAAAGGCAACGCGAAAAAAGTTCGTCGCCTGTACCACGGCCAGGTCATCGCCGGGTTTGCCGGTGCCACCGCTGACGCCTTTACCCTCTTCGAACGCTTCGAAGGCCAGCTTGAAAAACACCAGGGCCACCTGGTGCGCGCCGCTGTCGAACTCGCCAAGGAATGGCGCACCGACCGCTCCCTGAGCCGCCTTGAAGCCATGCTCGCGGTCGCCAACAAAGACGCCTCCCTGATCATCACTGGCAACGGCGACGTGGTCGAGCCAGAAGAAGGCCTGATCGCCATGGGTTCCGGTGGCGCCTACGCCCAGGCCGCCGCCAGCGCCCTGCTGAAAAAGACCGACCTGTCGGCCCGGGAAATCGTCGAAACCGCCCTCGGTATCGCTGGCGACATCTGTGTATTCACCAACCACACCCAGACCATTGAGGAGCAGGACTGCGCCGAGTAAGCCCGTGCCGCCCACCGCACCACGGCCCATTCTTGCTTGAGGTCCACTGAATATCATGCCCATGACTCCCCGTGAAATCGTCCACGAACTCAACCGCCACATCATCGGCCAGGACGATGCCAAGCGCGCCGTAGCCATTGCCCTGCGCAACCGCTGGCGCCGCATGCAGCTGCCTGAAGAACTGCGTGTTGAAGTGACGCCAAAGAACATCCTGATGATCGGCCCGACCGGTGTCGGTAAAACCGAGATCGCCCGACGCCTGGCGAAACTGGCCAACGCACCGTTCATCAAGGTCGAAGCGACCAAGTTCACTGAAGTCGGCTATGTCGGCCGCGACGTCGAATCGATCATTCGTGACCTGGCCGATGCCGCGATCAAGCTGCTGCGCGAACAGGAAATCGTCAAGGTACGCCACCGCGCTGAAGACGCTGCCGAAGAGCGCATCCTCGACGCCCTGCTGCCGCCGGCACGCATGGGTTTCAGCAGCGACGATGCCCCGACCCAGGATTCCAATACCCGTCAGCTGTTCCGCAAGCGCCTGCGCGAAGGCCAGCTGGACGACAAGGAGATCGAAATCGAAGTCGCCGAAATGGCCGGCGTCGATATCTCCGCGCCACCGGGCATGGAAGAAATGACCAACCAGCTGCAAAGCCTGTTCGCCAACATGGGCAAGGGCAAGCGCAAGAGCCGCAAGCTCAAGGTCAAGGAAGCGCTCAAGCTGGTGCGCGACGAAGAAGCCAGCCGCCTGGTCAACGATGAAGAGTTGAAGGCCAAGGCCCTGGAAGCGGTCGAGCAGCACGGCATCGTGTTCATCGACGAAATCGACAAGGTCGCCAAGCGTGGCAATACCGGTGGCGTCGATGTATCCCGCGAAGGCGTGCAGCGCGACTTGCTGCCGCTGATCGAGGGCTGCACCGTCAACACCAAGCTGGGCATGGTCAAGACCGACCACATCCTGTTCATCGCTTCCGGTGCGTTTCACCTGAGCAAGCCGAGCGACCTGGTGCCGGAACTGCAAGGTCGCCTGCCGATTCGTGTCGAACTCAAGGCCCTTTCGCCAGAAGACTTCGAACGCATCCTCAGCGAACCGCACGCCTCGCTCACCGAGCAATATTGCGCGCTGCTGAAAACCGAAGGCCTGGGCATCGAGTTCCAGCCGAGCGGCATCAAGCGCATCGCGGAGATTGCCTGGCAGGTCAACGAGAAAACCGAAAACATCGGTGCCCGTCGCCTGCACACCTTGCTCGAGCGCCTGCTCGAAGAGGTGTCGTTCAGCGCCGGCGACCTGGCCAGCGCCCATGACGACAAGGTGATCCAGATCGACGCCGACTACGTCAACAGCCACCTGGGCGAATTGGCGCAGAACGAAGACCTTTCCCGTTATATCCTGTAAGCCATACTTACGGTAATCGCGGCCCCTGTGGGAGCGGGCTTGCTCGCGAAAGCGGTCTGACATTCGACATTGATGTTGAATGTCATGGCCTCTTCGCGAGCAAGCCCGCTCCCACATTTAAATCGGGGTCTGCCACATAACGGACTTCAGGCCATGACCCAACTCCCCACTGACATCAAGCTGCACAAAGCCTCGAAAACCCTGTCGCTGAAATACGCGTCCGGCGAGGAATACACCCTGCCCGCCGAATTCCTGCGCGTGCATTCTCCTTCCGCCGAGGTCCAGGGCCACGGCAAACCCATCCTGCAGTTTGGCAAGATCAACGTAGGCCTGACCAAGGTAGAACCGGCCGGTCAGTACGCACTGAAACTGACCTTCGATGACGGTCACGACAGTGGTCTGTTTACCTGGGAATACCTCTACGAACTGGCGCGACGTTATGACGCACTCTGGGATGACTATCTGGCCGAACTGAAAGCGGCTGGAAAAACCCGCGATCCGAACGAATCCGTCGTCAAACTGATGCTCTAGCCTGAGCCTCTTGCTCTTTAGAGGGCATTTTCTAATTTCATCTGTTTGAATGCTCCGCTCCAGGGCCGCCGATCGGCCTGCTTGCGAAAAAAATTAAACTCGGGTAACCAATGGAACTGGCAAGTTCCCTGCAGTGCTCTCTGCATTAAAAAAGCAGCGATGCAGTATTAACGGTCACCCCGAGCAGTAGTACCTGGCATTGGCTGTGTGACTACACAGCAGGACCCGGTACTCGTCTCAGGACAATGGAGCGTCGTAGATGAGTAACAAGAATAACGATGACTTGAAGAATCAAGCCTCGGAAAACACCTTGGGGCTGAATCCTGTCGTTGGACTGCGTGGAAAGGATCTACTGGCTTCTGCTCGCATGGTACTCAGGCAGGCCATCAAACAACCGATTCACAGCGCCAGGCATGTTGCGCATTTCGGCCTTGAACTCAAGAACGTGCTGCTCGGCAAATCCGAGCTGCTACCGACCAGCGATGACCGTCGCTTCGCGGATCCGGCCTGGAGCCAGAACCCGCTCTACAAACGTTATCTGCAAACCTACCTGGCGTGGCGCAAGGAACTCCACGACTGGATCGGCGACAGCAACCTGCCGCCCAAGGACGTCAGCCGCGGGCATTTCGTGATCAACCTCATGACCGAAGCCTTCGCCCCGACCAACACGGCGGCCAACCCGGCGGCGGTCAAGCGCTTCTTCGAAACCGGTGGCAAAAGCCTGCTCGATGGCCTCTCGCATCTGGCCAAGGACCTGGTGCATAACGGCGGCATGCCGAGCCAGGTCAACATGGGCGCATTCGAGGTCGGCAAGACCCTTGGTGTGACCGAGGGCGCAGTGGTCTTTCGCAACGACGTGCTGGAGCTGATCCAGTACAAGCCGATCACCGAGCAGGTGCATGAACGCCCACTGCTGGTGGTACCGCCGCAGATCAACAAGTTCTACGTTTTCGACCTGAGCCCGGAAAAAAGCCTGGCGCGGTTCTGCCTGCGCAACAACGTGCAGACCTTCATCGTCAGCTGGCGCAACCCGACCAAGGAGCAGCGCGAGTGGGGCCTGTCGACCTACATCGAAGCGCTCAAGGAAGCGGTTGATGTGGTCACCGCCATTACCGGCAGCAAAGACGTGAACATGCTCGGTGCCTGCTCCGGCGGCATCACCTGCACCGCGCTGCTGGGCCACTACGCAGCAATCGGCGAGAACAAGGTCAACGCCCTGACCCTGCTGGTCAGCGTGCTCGACACCACCCTGGACAGCGACGTGGCCCTGTTCGTCGACGAGCAGACCCTCGAAGCCGCCAAGCGCCAATCGTACCAGGCCGGCGTGCTGGAAGGCCGCGACATGGCCAAGGTCTTCGCCTGGATGCGCCCCAACGACCTGATCTGGAACTACTGGGTCAACAACTACCTGTTGGGCAACGAACCGCCGGTTTTCGACATTCTGTTCTGGAACAACGACACCACCCGGTTGCCTGCGGCGTTCCATGGCGACCTGATCGAAATGTTCAAAAGCAATCCATTGACCCGCGCCGATGCACTGGAAGTGTGCGGCACGCCGATCGACCTGAAGAAGGTTACCGCCGACATCTTCTCGCTGGCCGGCACCAGCGACCACATCACGCCGTGGCGCTCCTGCTACAAGTCGGCGCAACTGTTCGGCGGCAACGTTGAATTCGTGCTGTCCAGCAGCGGGCACATCCAGAGCATTCTGAACCCGCCGGGCAATCCGAAATCGCGCTACATGACCAGCACCCAAATGCCCGCCGATGCCGATGACTGGCAGGAAGAGTCGACCAAGCACGCCGACTCCTGGTGGCTGCACTGGCAGGCATGGCAGGCACAGCGTTCGGGCAACCTGAAAAAAGCACCGGCAAAACTGGGCAACAAGGCCTACCCGGCAGGGGAAGCCGCACCGGGCACTTACGTGCATGAGCGGTAACTGACACACCTCGCCCTACTGTAGGAGCGAGCTCGCTCGCGATGGACGTCAACGATAACGAGCACTGCCTGGTTAACGTGTCGTCCTCGCGTTTTTCGCGAGCAAGCTCGCTCCTACAGGGGATGGGGAAGAATTCAAGAGAGCGACCCACAGGGCCAGAAGCATGCCGCAACCCTTCATATTCCGTACCGTCGAGCTGGATGGCCAGACGCTCCGCACGGCGGTACGCCCCGGCAAGCCTCACTTGACGCCCCTGCTGATTTTCAACGGCATTGGCGCCAACCTGGAGCTGGTGTTCCCGTTCATCGCGGCGCTGGACCCGGACCTGGAAGTCATCGCTTTCGACGTACCCGGCGTCGGCGGTTCGTCGACACCGAACCGGCCGTATCGTTTTCCGGGGCTGGCCAAGCTCACGGCGCGGATGCTCGACTATCTCGACTACGGGCAGGTCAATGTCATCGGCGTGTCCTGGGGGGGCGCCCTGGCCCAACAGTTCGCTTACGACTATCCGGAGCGCTGCAAGAAACTCGTGCTGGCGGCGACGGCGGCAGGTGCGGTGATGGTACCGGGCAAGCCGAAAGTGCTGTGGATGATGGCCAGTCCGCGACGTTACATCCAACCGTCCCACGTAATTCGCATTGCGCCGATGATCTACGGCGGCGCTTTCCGTCGCGACCCGACGCTGGCCGCGAGCCATGCGGCCAAGGTGCGTTCAGCGGGCAAGCTCGGATACTACTGGCAGCTGTTCGCCGGCCTCGGCTGGACCAGCATCCACTGGTTGCACAAGATCCGTCAGCCGACCCTGGTACTGGCCGGCGACGATGACCCGCTGATCCCGTTGGTCAACATGCGCTTGCTGGCCTGGCGGATTCCCAACGCCCAGCTGCACATCATCGATGACGGGCATTTGTTCCTGATTACCCGGGCCGAAGCTGTGGCCCCGATCATCATGAAATTCCTGGAAGAGGAGCGCCAGCGCGCGGTGATGCATCCGCGTCCGGCGCCATTGGGCAGCTAAACCGCTGCATCAGCGGCCGGCAGGACGCCACGCCGCGCAACAACCCGTTACAGCGTCTATGGTGTTCTGGTTCGGTGTGTTTGTTTTTAGCCTGAAGACGAAGGAGTGTTGACTCATGCGCGAGAAACCAGCGAGGGATTCGTTACCGACTCCCGCCGCGTTCATCAATGCACAGAGTGCGATTACCGGCCTGCGCGGTCGGGATCTGTTATCGACCCTGCGCAGTGTGGCCGCCCATGGCTTGCGCAATCCGGTGCACAGTGCCCGACATGCCCTCAAACTCGGCGGCCAGCTTGGTCGTGTGCTGCTGGGTGAAACCCTGCACCCGACCAACCCGCAGGACACTCGCTTCGCCGATCCGGCGTGGAGCCTCAACCCGTTTTACCGGCGCAGCCTGCAGGCCTATCTGAGCTGGCAGAAGCAGGTCAAAAGCTGGATCGACGAGAGCAACATGAGCCCGGACGACCGCGCCCGCGCCCACTTCGCTTTCGCCTTGCTCAATGACGCCGTATCGCCCTCCAACACCCTGCTCAATCCACTGGCGGTCAAGGAGCTCTTCAATTCCGGGGGTAACAGCCTGGTGCGTGGTATCGGCCATCTGGTGGACGATCTGCTGCACAACGATGGCTTGCCCCGGCAAGTCACCAAGCAAGCGTTCGAGGTCGGCAAGACGGTCGCCACCACCACCGGTGCCGTGGTGTTTCGCAACGAACTGCTGGAGTTGATCCAGTACAAGCCGATGAGCGAAAAGCAGTATTCCAAGCCCCTGCTGGTGGTGCCGCCACAAATCAACAAGTACTACATTTTCGACCTGAGCCCCCACAACAGCTTCGTCCAGTACGCGCTGAAAAACGGCCTGCAGACCTTCATGATCAGCTGGCGCAACCCGGATGTGCGTCACCGTGAATGGGGGCTCTCGACCTACGTGGAAGCCGTGGAAGAGGCCATGAATGTGTGCCGGGCGATCACCGGCGCACGCGAGGTCAACCTGATGGGCGCCTGCGCCGGCGGGTTGACCATTGCCGCGTTGCAAGGCCACTTGCAGGCCAAGCGGCAACTGCGCAGGGTGTCCAGTGCGACTTATCTGGTGAGCCTGCTCGACAGCCAGCTGGATAGCCCCGCTTCGCTGTTCGCCGACGAGCAGACTCTGGAGGCCGCCAAGCGCCGCTCCTATCAGAAAGGTGTGCTGGACGGCCGCGACATGGCCAAGGTCTTCGCCTGGATGCGCCCCAACGATTTGATCTGGAGCTACTTCGTCAACAACTACCTGTTGGGCAAGGAGCCGCCGGCGTTCGACATCCTCTACTGGAACAACGACAGCACGCGCCTGCCGGCCGCCCTGCATGGCGACCTGCTGGACTTCTTCAAGCACAACCCGCTGACCCACCCGGGCGGCCTGGAAGTGTGTGGCACGCCGATCGATTTGCAGAAGGTCACCGTCGACAGCTTCAGCGTCGCCGGCATCAACGATCACATCACGCCGTGGGATGCGGTGTATCGCTCGACGCTGTTGCTCGGTGGCGAGCGGCGCTTTGTGCTATCCAACAGCGGTCATGTGCAGAGCATCCTCAACCCGCCGAGCAACCCGAAAGCCAACTACGTCGAAAACGGCAAACTGAGCAGCGACCCCCGCGCCTGGTACTACGACGGCAGGCATGTCGACGGCAGTTGGTGGACCCAATGGCTGAGCTGGGTTCAGGAACGCTCCGGCGCACAGAAGGAAACCCACATGGCGCTCGGCAACCAGAACTATCCACCGATGGAAGCTGCGCCCGGTACCTACGTACGTGTGCGCTGAACCTAAAAAAGGCCGCAGTCAGTCTCCGACCCGGTAGGAGCGAGTATGCTCGCGATGGATATCCAGACGCCGCGGGTAATCAGGTAGCCCGCGTAATCGTTAACGACCATCGCGAGCATGCTCGCTCCTACAGGACTGGAGGTTGGCCTGGCACGAACATTAAGAAGACTGGATGAAAACCCGCGACCGGATCCTCGAATGTGCCCTGCAGTTGTTCAATCAAAAGGGCGAACCGAATGTCTCCACCATGGAAGTTGCCAATGAAATGGGCATCAGCCCGGGCAACCTCTACTACCACTTCCACGGCAAGGAACCGCTGATTCTCGGGCTGTTCGAGCGCTTTCAGGGCGAACTCGCCCCGCTGCTCGATCCACCGGCCGATGTCGAACTGGCGCCTGAGGACTACTGGCTGTTCCTGCACCTGATCGTCGAACGCCTGTCCCACTACCGGTTTCTCTTCCAGGACCTGTCGAACCTCGCCGGGCGCCTGCCGAAACTGGCCAAGGGCATTCGCAATCTGCTCAATGCACTCAAGCGCACACTGGCGTCGTTGCTCGCACGATTGCAGGCGCAAGGGCTGCTGGTCAGCGATACCCAGGCACTGGGGCAATTGGTGGAGCAGATCACCATGACCCTGCTGTTCTCACTGGATTACCAGCGGATTCTCGATCGTGAAGGCGAGGTGCGACTGGTGGTTTACCAGATCATGATGCTGGTTGCGCCACACCTTCTGGCGCCGATCAAGGCAGCGACCGAGCAGATGGCGATGGAGTATCTCAAGGAACACGAATAACCCCTCTACCCCCCCTGCAGGAGCGAGCTTGCTCGCGATGGTATTGCAGGCGCTGTGTAGCGTCGGCTGTACCTTTTTCGCGAGCAGCTCGCTCCTACACGGGGTCAGTGGTGCTCTCGAATTGCGCACAAACAAAAACGCCCGACCTTCACAGGCCGGGCGTTTTCTTGAGCCCTGAAAATCAGGACTGACTGGTTGGCGTCGATGGAGTTGGCGCGACAGTCGGGGTGACAGCAGGGGTTGGCGCGGCAGCGGAGTTCGATGCGCTGACCGGAGCTGCTGGCGTTACCGGTGTTGCCGGTTTGGCAGCTGCCACTGCTGGTTTTGGCGCGGCGGCTTTTGGAGCTGCCGGCTTTTTCACTGCAGGTTTTTTCGCCGCAGCGGGTTTGGCCGCTGGCTTGGCCGCTGCAGTTTTTGCTGCTGGCTTGGCTGCCGGTTTAGCCGCTGGTTTGGCGGCGGCTTTTGCGGCGACCGGTTTAGCTGCCGGCTTGGCCGCTGCAGGTTTGGCAGCAGCGGTTTTAACCGCAGGCTTGGTTGCCGCTTTTGCCAGTGGTTTGGCAGCAGTCTTGGCTGCCGGCTTGGCGGCGGCAGTCTTGGCAGCAGGTTTGGCAGCTGCGGTTTTCGCCGCGACAGGCGCAACCTTGGCACCGGTCAGTTTTTCGATTTGCTTGGTCAGGGTATCGACCTTGCTGTGCAGTGCCTTGACTTCGTTGCGGCTCGGTACGCCCAGACGCGAAATGGCGCTGTTCAGACGCTTGTCAAAAGCGCCTTCCAGCTCATCCCACTTGCCCAGTGCGCGATCTTTCACACCGCTGATGCGCGACTTGGCCGAAGAAGCGGAGTCCTTGGCGGCGTCGACTGTCTTGCCAACGGCGCTCTTGGTGAGCTTCTCGGCTTTCTCGCCGTCCTTAACCAATGCATCGAAGAGTTTGCTGCCGTCAGTGTCGATCTTCGAGTACACGCCTAAACCAGCCAGCCAGATTTTTCGGGAGTAATCTTCAACCTTCCCGATCCACGAGCTGCCTTCTTTTTCGGTTTTCTTTTTAACAGCCATCCCGTTCTCCTTAAGATTTACGCGCGACGCGTTCGAGCAATGCCGTCAGCTCATCGAGCTTAGCAGAGAGTGCCTCAACGTCATGTTTAGACGGAATGCCGATACGATTCAAGGTACTTGCGACACGCGTATCGAACGCCTTCTCGACCCTGTCGAGTTGAACTTCGACCTTGCCTTTGAAAGTGCTGACTTCACTCTTGGCTTCATCGATCTCGGCATTGGCCGCTTCAAGCTTCTCAGCGACTACCTTTTTGCCTTTCTTTTCAACAACCTGACCCGCTTTGACCAGCTCTTGAAAGTACTCGCTGCCCTCTTGGCCGACCTTGGTGTAGGCACCCAGGCCTGCCAGCCAGATCTTGCGGGCATAGCTTTTGACGTCGCTCAGCGTACTGGTCGACGCGTCGGTTTTTTTCTTCAAAATAACTTTGGCCATGGTGCACCTCACGCGCAGAAGGTTTGAGGAACTGCCCGGATAAGTGTCGGGCTCTGGCACAAAGTAGGGAGAAAAATTAGAAACGGCACCCTAACAACTGACATGAACAGCAAAGGCACCACAAAACAAATGTGGGAGCGGGCTTGCTCGCGAAGGCGGTGGGTCAGTCGACATAAATGTTCAATGACATACCGCTTTCGCGAGCAAGCCCGCTCCCACAGGGGATGTGATTTCAATCAGAAATCAGGCCAGGGCCTTGTCGAGGGCCTTTTCGATTTCCGCTTTGATCATGCCGCTCATGGCCGACATCATCAGGCCCAGTTCCACTTCGACGCGAATCGAATCGTCGGCGACATGCACCGCGCCCTTCACACCCGGGCGTTTGAGGTTCAGGGTGTCGCCGGACCACTGCGGCTCCAGGCCATACTGATCGGAAAGTTTTTGCGCCAGCTTGTCGGCCTTCTCGCGAGCCGCTTCCTTACCCAGGCCATGGGCACGTTCAACACTAATACGGGCCATCAAATGACTCCTGCTTTATGGATGCTTTCCCGAGGCGTCTTGACCTCTGCTGCGTCAAAACGTCCCGATGGTTACCCATCTTACCTTCAGCCTTGCCAAGACAAAGCATGCCTTGGGGATTAGAATGTCGCGCATTCTCTTTTGGTGACAGCGATATGACTGATCAGCGCAAAGGCAGCGATGCCGAACCCACCACTCACTTCGGCTTCAAAAACGTTCCGGAAAGCCAGAAAGCGGAAAAAGTCGCTGAGGTTTTCCACTCCGTAGCCGCCAAGTACGACCTGATGAACGACCTTCTGTCGGGCGGCATGCACCGTCTGTGGAAGCGTTTCGCGATCGAACTGTCGGGCGTTCGTGCCGGCAATCGCGTACTCGACATCGCCGGCGGCACCGGCGACCTGACCAGGAAGTTCTCGCACCTGGTCGGCCCGACCGGCCAGGTCGTGTTGGCCGACATCAACGAATCCATGCTCAAGGTCGGTCGTGACCGCCTGCTGGACCTCGGTGTGGCCGGCAATGTCGAATTCGTCCAGGCCGATGCGGAAAAACTGCCGTTCCCCGACAACCATTTCGACTGCGTGACCATCGCCTTCGGCCTGCGCAACGTGACCCACAAGGAAGATGCCCTGCGTTCGATGCTGCGCGTGCTCAAGCCTGGCGGCCGTCTGCTGGTGCTGGAGTTCTCCAAGCCGACCAATGCGCTGATGTCCAAGGCCTACGACGCCTACTCGTTCGCCTTCATGCCGTTGATGGGCAAGCTGATCACCAATGACTCGGAAAGCTATCGCTACCTGGCCGAATCGATCCGCATGCACCCGAACCAGGAAACCCTGAAGTCGATGATGGTCGAGGCCGGTTTCGACCGCGTGACCTATCACAACATGACCGCAGGCATCGTTGCCCTGCACCGCGGCATCAAGCCCTGATGCTGCTCGCCGGCCTGCTCGCCAGCGTTGAGCTCGGCCTCAACCGGGTGCTGCGTCTCGACAGTACGGCGCTGCCGCGGCTGGCGCATCTGACCGGCAAGGTGATTGCCGTCGACTGCCGCAGCCCGGCGCTGCAACTGTTCATCCTGCCCAGCGACGAAGGCCTGATGCTCGCCTCCCAGTGGGAAACCGGCGCCGACTGCACCCTGCGTGCACCGGCTTCGAGCCTGTTGAAGCTGGCCATGAGCAAGGACAAGACCTCGATCCTGCACAGCCCTGAAGTCGAACTCGACGGTGACAGCGGCGTGCTGCTGGAACTGTCGGCGATCCTCCAGGACCTGGAGCTGGACTGGGAGTACGAACTCTCGCGCTGGCTGGGGCCGGTGCCCACGCAACTGGTCAGCGGTCACCTGCGCAGCCGCGCCCGCTGGTATCAGCAAGGCTTTGCCAGCCTGGGCCAGAACCTGGGCGAATACCTGGCCGAAGAGTCGCGCACCCTTGTCGGTCAGCGTGAAGCCGAAGCCCGTTTCAGTGAACTGGACCAGATCAAGCTCGATCTGGAACGTCTCGAGGCGCGTTTCGAGCGCCTTTCCCGATCCCTCGACCCAAGCGATAACGCATGAAGCTGCTTGCCGTCCGCCGTCTGTTGCGCATCCAGCGCGTCGTGATCCGCTACCGCCTCGATGACCTGCTGTTCGATCTGCCACTGCCCTGGTTTCTGATGGCGCTGCGCTATGCCTTGCCGTGGCGCTGGTTCCCGCGCAAGCCGCTGGACCTGAGCCGTGGCGCGCGCTTGCGCCTGGCGTTGCTGGACCTGGGGCCGATCTTCATCAAGTTCGGGCAGATCCTGTCCACTCGCCGCGACCTGTTGCCGGAAGACATCGCCGATGAACTGATGAAGCTGCAGGATCGGGTGCCGCCGTTCGATTCGCAGGTGTCGGTGAAGCTGATCGAAGAGCAGCTGGGCAAGAAAATCAGTGACGTGTTCAGCCGTTTCGACGTTGAACCGCTGGCCTCGGCCTCGGTGGCACAGGTGCATGCCGCGCAACTGAAAACCGGTGAAGAAGTCGTCGTCAAGGTAATCCGCCCGGGCCTCAAACCGGTCATCAAGCAGGATCTGGCGTGGCTGTTCATTCTCGCGCGCGCTGCCGAAAGAGTGTCTGCCGATGCGCGCCTGCTGCACCCGGTGGACGTGGTCAGCGATTACGAAAAAACCATCTACGACGAACTCGACCTGCTGCGCGAGGCGGCCAACGCCAGCCAGTTGAAGCGCAACTTCGACGGCTCGCCGCTGCTGTACGTGCCGCAAGTCTATTGGGACTGGTGCCGGCCGAAGGTGCTGGTGATGGAGCGCATCTACGGCATCCAGGTCACCGATCTGGCGACCCTGGCCGACCAGCGCACCGACATGAAAATGCTCGCCGAGCGCGGCGTGGAGATCTTCTTCACCCAGGTGTTCCGCGACAGCTTCTTCCACGCCGACATGCATCCCGGCAACATCTTCGTCAGCACCGTGCAGCCTTGGAGCCCGCAATACATTGCGATCGACTGCGGCATCGTCGGCAGCCTGACCCCGGAAGACCAGGATTACCTGGCGCGCAACCTGTTCGCCTTCTTCAAGCGTGATTACCGCCGCGTGGCGCAATTGCACATCGATTCGGGCTGGGTGCCGGCAGAAACCAAACTCAACGAATTCGAAGCAGCGATCCGTACCGTGTGCGAGCCGATCTTCGAAAAACCGTTAAAGGATATTTCCTTCGGTCAGGTGCTGATGCGCCTGTTCCAGACCGCACGGCGCTTCAACATGGAAGTGCAGCCGCAGTTGGTCCTGCTGCAAAAAACCTTGCTGAACATCGAAGGCCTGGGCCGCCAGCTGTACCCGGACCTCGATTTGTGGAACACCGCACAACCGTTCCTCGAACGCTGGATGCGCGAGCGCGTCAGCCCCAAAACCTTGTTTGGCAACGTGCAGAGCCAGATCGAACAGATCCCGCACCTGGCCAACATGACGCGTGACCTGCTCGAACGCCTGTCCCAGCCCCATGCCAACGATCCGCCTCCAACATGGCATCGACGCCGGGACGACTGGTTCCTGCGCCTGCTTGGCACGGCTCACCTGGCCGGGGGCGCCATCCTTGCCGCTGGCGGCCCGCTGAACCAGTTGGCTTACTGGCCGGCTGGCATCATGATGGCGGTCGGTTTGTATCTGGTCGTTCGCCGATAGCCAGTCGCGCAACACGCTGGCACACTGTTTGGACGCTGCATTGAACGCAGGCCCCCGATTTTTGAAGTGCGGGCCCGTATCGGAGTCGTTGATGAAGAATTGGCTGGACGAGATCAAGTGGGACGCCGACGGCCTGGTGCCAGCGATTGCCCAGGACCACAAGACCGGGCGCGTCCTGATGATGGCCTGGATGAACCGCGAAGCACTGGAACTGACCGCTGCCGAGAACCGCGCCATTTACTGGTCGCGCTCCCGTGGCAAGCTGTGGCGCAAGGGCGAAGAGTCCGGCCATGTGCAGACCCTGCACGAGATGCGCCTGGACTGTGACGCCGACGTCATCATCCTGATGGTCGAGCAGATCGGCGATATCGCCTGCCATACCGGCCGCCAGAGCTGCTTCTACCGCGTTTTCGAGAACGGCGACTGGACAACCGTCGACCCGGTCCTCAAGGATCCGCACGCCATCTATTCCGCAGGGCATAAACATGAGTGACACTCTGACCCGTCTGGCACAGGTACTGGAAGAGCGCAAAGGCGCCGCTGCCGACAGCTCGTATGTCGCCAGCCTGTACCACAAGGGCTTGAACAAGATTCTGGAAAAAGTCGGCGAAGAGTCGGTCGAAACCATCATTGCCGCCAAGGATGCCGCCATCAGCGGTGACTGCAGCGATGTGATCTACGAAACCGCCGATTTGTGGTTCCACAGCATGGTCATGCTCGCCCAATTGGGGCAGCATCCACAGGCTGTACTCGATGAACTGGACCGTCGTTTCGGTCTCTCCGGACACGCCGAGAAAGCCTCGCGCCCGTCCGCCTGAATAACTATTAGAGAGGAGCAGCAGCATGGGCATTTTTGACTGGAAACACTGGATCGTCATCCTGGTTGTCGTGGTACTGGTTTTCGGCACCAAGAAACTGAAAAACCTCGGTACCGACGTCGGCGAATCGATCAAGGGCTTCAAGAAAGCCATGAACGACGACGAAAAACCGGCCGATCCGGCAGCGACCCCGACCCAACCGGTTCCGCCTGTTCAGCCACAGGCCTCGGTGAACCAGCCGCACACCATCGACGTGCAGGCGCAAAAAGTCGAAGAGCCGATCCGCAAAGACGTGTGAGCACTGACTAATGTTTGGTATCAGCTTCTCTGAACTGCTGCTCGTCGGCCTCGTCGCCCTGCTGGTGCTGGGTCCCGAGCGCCTGCCGGGCGCTGCGCGCACCGCTGGCCTGTGGGTCGGGCGTCTGAAGCGCAGCTTCAACGCGATCAAACAGGAAGTTGAACGTGAAATCGGTGCCGACGAGATTCGTCGGCAACTGCACAACGAACACATCCTGTCGCTTGAGCAGGAGGCGCGGAAAATCTTCACGCCGACCCAGCAGGAGCCGACGCCGGTGGAGCATGTGGGAGAGCAGACGATTCAGGCTCCCGCCGCCAGCGTCGCAACACCTGCGGCAGCGGCGGAACCTGCACCCGTTGTTGCAGCCATACTGGTTGAACCTGTCACACCTGCGGCTGCGCCTGTTGCGCCAGCCCCTCATGACCCAACACTGCCGCCGCGAGCCCCATGAGCGATCTTCCTGAAAACGACCAGCACATGCCGCTGGTTTCGCACCTCACCGAGCTGCGTACCCGACTGCTGCGCTGCGTAGCGGCGATTTTCATCATCTTCGCCGGCCTGTTTGCTTTCACCCAGCAGATCTACACCTTCGTTTCGACGCCGCTGCGGGCATACCTGCCAGCCGGCGCGACGATGATCGCCACCGACGTGTCGTCGCCGTTCCTGACGCCGCTGAAACTGACCATGATGGTCTCGCTGTTCCTGGCAATCCCGGTGATCCTGCATCAAATCTGGGGCTTCATCGCGCCAGGCCTGTACAAGCACGAGAAGCGCATTGCCGTGCCGTTGCTGATTTCCAGCATCGCGCTGTTCTACACCGGGATGGCGTTTGCCTATTACCTGGTGTTCCCGCTGATCTTCAAGTTCTTCGCCGCGGCCACCCCGGCCGGGGTGGAGATGATGACCGACATCACCAGCTACCTCGATTTCGTCATGACGCTGTTCTTCGCCTTTGGCGTGGCGTTCGAAATCCCGGTGGCCGTGGTGCTGTTGGTGTGGATCGGCGTGGTCGACGTCAAATACCTGAAGAAAATCCGCCCGTACGTGATCATCGGTTGCTTCGTGGTCGGCATGATCCTGACGCCGCCGGACATCTTCTCGCAGACCCTGCTGGCTGTGCCGATGTGGTTGCTGTTCGAGATCGGCATCCTGTTCGGCAGCCTGATCAGCAAGCGCAGCGACCATCAGGAAGACCAGCCGGCTGACGATCACAACGACCAGCCGCCAGCGACCCAAGCGTGAACCTGCTGCTCCTCATCGATGCCGACTTCATTGCGGCCGACCGGGTGGTCCTGCGTGATCGCCGGTTGACCCACATGCAGGAAGTCCACCGCTGCGAAGTCGGCGACAGCATGCGCGTCGGGCGGATTGGCGGGCTGATGGGCTCAGCCGAAGTGCTGCGCCTGGACGCCGACGAGGCAGAGTTGCGTGTCACCCTCGACCAGCCACCTCCTGCCAAGCTGCCATTGACCCTGGTATTAGCCCTGCCAAGGCCCAAGATGCTCCGTAGGGTGTTTCAGACCGTGGCGGCCATGGGTGTGCCACGGGTCGTGCTGGTCAACAGCTATCGCGTCGAGAAGAGCTTCTGGCAGACGCCATTCCTGGAGCCTGAGGCGATTCGCGAGCAGTTGATCCTCGGCCTGGAACAGGCGCGGGACAGCGTACTGCCGGAAGTCGTCATCGAGAAGCGCTTCAAGCCGTTCGTCGAAGACCGTTTGCCGGCGATCACCGAAGGCACCCTCGGCCTGGTGGGGCATCCGGGCAATTACCCGCCCTGCCCTCGCGCACTCAGCGAACCGGTGACCCTGGCCATCGGCCCCGAAGGTGGCTGGATTCCCTACGAGATCGACCTGCTGGGCAAATCCGGCCTGCAACCGGTGCAACTGGGCGAGCGCATTCTTCGCGTCGAAACCGCCGTGACCGCGCTGCTGGCACGCCTTTTCTAAACCCCGACACAATTCCCCTGTGGGAGCGGGCTTGCTCGCGAAGAGGCCGGTACATTCAATGCATTATCTGCGTTTGAAATACCGCTTTCGCGAGCAAGCCCGCTCCCACAGGTCCAACTTCTACTCAAGATAATCATCCGCCCGTATATCGGGCAGTGCCTACAGATTCAGGTTCCCCTGCCGATATACCCCCCATAAAACCAAATTGCGGTCCGGGGAGTTTCAGCATGTATCAATGGCTAGCCGAGAATCTGGGAAACGTCAGCGTCAAACGCAAGCTGGGGATCGGCTTCGGTCTGGTACTGTTGCTGACCCTGCTGATCACCTTCACCGGCTGGAGCGGCCTGAGCGGCGTGACCAGCCGTGGCGATAAACTGGGGTTCATCGCCAGCCTCAACGACCTGACCAAGGACCTGCGCATTGCACGCCTGGATTACGAGATGCGTCGCGGCGAACAAGGTCCCGGCGCCGTCAACGATCTGTTGGGCAAACTCGAAAGCGGCCTGCAGACCGCCCGCGGCCTGATCGAGCAACCGGCTGATACGGCCATGGTCGAGCAACAACTGGCTGCTGTCGCCGAATACCGTCGTGCATTCGGCGACATGACCCAGGCCGGCGCCCAGCGCGAAGACGCCCGCAGCAAACTCGGCGCCACCGCCGATAACGCCGTGGCCCGCGTCGCCGAAGTGGAAAAATCCATGCTGCAAGGCGACAGCGTCGCAGCCTTCAACAGCGTGATAGACCTGAGCAAACTGATCCAGCAGGCGCGCTTCCAGGTTCGCGGCTACACCTACAGCGGCAAGAGCGAAGCCGAACAGCCAGCCCTCGACGCCATCGACAACGCCCTGAAGAACCTCGAAAGCCTGCCGGCCAAACTGCCTGAAGAACACATCGCCAACCTGCAACAGGCGACGGATTCGCTGAAGGCCTACCGCGCCGCTGTCAGCCAGTTCCGCGACTCCCAGGTGGCCAGCGCCAAGGCCCTGGCACGCATGTCTGCCCAAGGCGAGATCCTGTTGGACATGAGCCGAAAACTCACCGTCTCGCAAACCGTCGTGCGCGACACCGATGCCGCCCACGCCAAGAACATGCTGACCCTCGCCACGGTGCTGGCCATCGCCTTCGGCCTGCTGGCCGCCTGGGCCATTACCCGGCAGATCATCATTCCTTTGAACCAGACCCTGGCCGTGGCCGAGCGCGTGGCCGCCGGCGACCTGACCCACAACCTGGTCTCCCTGCGCCGCGACGAACTCGGCCAGTTGCAGCGGGCCATGCAGAGCATGACCCAGGGCTTGCGCGAACTGATCGGCGGCATCAGCGATGGTGTCACGCAGATTGCCAGCGCCGCCGAAGAGCTGTCCGCCGTCACCGAGCAGACCAGCGCCGGGGTCAACAGCCAGAAGGTCGAGACCGATCAGGTCGCGACTGCCATGAACGAAATGGCCGCCACCGTGCAGGAAGTGGCGCGCAACGCCGAGGAGGCCTCCGAAGCCGCCGTCGCGGCCGACCAGCAAGCCCGTGAAGGCGACAAAGTGGTAGGTGAGGCCATCGCCCAGATCGAACGCCTGGCCGCGGAAGTCGGTCACTCCACCGAGGCCATGGGCGAACTCAAGCGCGAAAGCGACAAGATCGGCAGCGTGCTCGACGTCATCAAATCCGTGGCCCAGCAAACCAACCTGCTGGCGCTCAACGCGGCAATTGAAGCCGCCCGCGCCGGTGAAGCCGGCCGTGGTTTTGCCGTGGTGGCAGACGAAGTCCGCAGCCTGGCCCAGCGCACCCAGAAGTCCACCGAAGAGATCGAAGAGCTGATCGTCGGCCTGCAAAACGGCACGCAGCAAGTCGCGACCATCATGGACAATAGCCGCACCCTGACCGACAGCAGTGTCGAACTGACCCGCCGCGCCGGTGGCTCACTGGAAAGCATCACCCGCACCGTTTCGGCGATCCAGGCGATGAACCAGCAGATCGCCGCTGCCGCCGAGCAGCAAAGCGCCGTGGCCGAAGAGATCAACCGCAGTGTGCTGAACGTACGGGATGTGTCGGATCAGACCTCGGCAGCGAGTGAAGAGACGGCAGCCTCCAGCGTTGAGCTGGCGCGGCTGGGGACGCATCTGCAGATGCTGGTGGGTAAATTCAAGGTTTGAGGTGATGCCTTCGCGAGCAAGCCCGCTCCCACAGGAGAACGCATTCCAATGTGGGAGCGGGCTTGCTCGCGAAAGCGGTCTGTCAGACGCCGAAGTTACAAAACCTGCCGCAGGAAGGCCTGCGCCCGAGGATCCTTCGGCGCATCGAAGAACTCCGCTGGCGAAGCATCTTCCAGCAACTTGCCATGATCGAAGAACAGCACCCGGTCCGCCACTTCCCGGGCGAAGCCCATTTCATGGGTGACGCAAACCATGGTCATGCCTTCCATGGCCAGGTTTTTCATCACATCCAGCACTTCGCCGACCATTTCCGGGTCGAGTGCCGAGGTCGGCTCATCGAACAGCATGACCTTCGGCTCCATCGCCAACGCCCGGGCAATCGCCACACGTTGTTGCTGGCCGCCGGACAGGCGCGACGGGAATTCATGGGCTTTCTGGGCGATACCGACCTTTTCCAGCAGTGCCATGGCCTTGGCCTCGCGCTCTTTCTTGCCACGCTTGCGCACGACTTTCTGCGCCAGGCACAGGTTTTCCAGCACGGTCATGTGCGGGAACAGGTTGAAGTGCTGGAACACCATGCCGACTTCGCGACGGTAGGCGTTGACGTCGGTTTTCGGATCAGCCAGTTGCAGGCCGTCGATGCTCACCGAGCCGGAGTCGAACTCTTCCAGGCCATTGAGGCAGCGCAGGAAGGTCGACTTGCCGGAGCCGGACGGGCCGATCACCACCAGCACTTCGCCCTTGGCAACGATGGTGGAGACGTTATCCACCGCGCGTACCACCTGGCCACGGGTGTCGAAGACTTTTACCAGATCGCGGACTTCAATCACTTTGCGCGAGCCTCCGCTCAAGCCGGCTGGCGATTTTCGACAGCGGCAGGTTGATCAACAGGTACAGACCGGCGACACAGAACAGAATCTCGAACGGCGAAAACGAGGTGGTGATGACTTCGCGGCCGCTTTTAAGCAGCTCGGTAATCGCGATCACCGACACCAGCGAGGTGTCTTTCACCAGGCTGATGAACTGCCCGGCCAGCGGCGGCAACACACGCTTGAAGGCTTGCGGCAGCACCACATGGCGCATCGACTGGCCGGCGCTCAAGCCCAGCGAGCGTGCGGCTTCGTTCTGGCCACGGGCGATGGATTGCACGCCGGAGCGGATGATTTCCGCCACATAGGCACCGGTGAACAGCGACAGCGCGGCGATCCCGGCGAATTCCCGGGACAGGTTCATCACGGTGCCGATGAAGAAGTAGAAAATGAAGATCTGCACCAGCAGCGGCGTGCCGCGCACCAGTTCGACGTAAATGGTCGAAAGGTCGCGCAGGGTCGGGTTGTTCGACAACCGGCAAAGGCCGGTGGCCAGACCGATCAGCAGCCCGAGAACGCCGGACACCACGGACAGCCACAAGGTGGTCCAGAGGCCCCACATCAGTGGTCCTGCGGCCCAATGGCGGGTCACGCCAACGACGTCGCCTTCGGCTACGTCATCGCCCTGGGCGACTTGCAGACTGTTTTCGTCGACGGTCAGGTGCTGCTCATCACCCGCGTCGTTGCGCAGGGTGACTTCAGCCCTGTCGCCCTTGCGCACCAGTTCGCTGACGGTGGAGATGTCGGCGGCGCGCTGGGATTCTTCGGCGTGGTAAGCGAAGTATTGCGGCACACGGTTCCAGCGCCATTCGTAGGACATCAGCGAGGTGGCGTAATACAGCGCGCCGGCCAGGCCGATCAGCACCAGCACGGTCAGCACGTGCCAGGGCCATTGGGCTTTTTTCTGTTTCATTGCAGGTTCCGGTTTTTGTGTTGCCCTGGAGGGCCTCTTCGCGAGCAAGCCCGCTCCCACATTTGATCTCGGTCTAATGTGGGAGCGGGCTTGCTCGTGAATGGGACGACTCGATCTGGCTGACCGAGTTACTCCATGTCCTTGAGCCACTCGCTGCTCTTGAACCACTTGTCATGGATGCGATCGTAGGTGCCGTCTTCGTGGATCTGGTGCAGGAAGTTGTTGATGAAGTTGATGCTGTCGTAGTCACCCTTCTTCAGGCCGAAGGCCAGCGGCTCGTAGGTGAACGGCTTGTCGAGGAACACCAGCTTGCCGTTGCCGACCTTGTTCACCGCCACGACGTTGTACGGCGCGTCGTAGATGAAGGCGTCAGCCTTGCCGTTGACCACATCGAGCACGGCCTCCTGCTCGTTGTCGTAACCGTGGTACCTGGCTTTGGCGATCAGTTTTTTGGCGACCATTTCGCCGGTGGTGCCGAGCTTGGAGGTGATGCGGTAGTCGGCAGTGTTCAGGTCTTTATAGGACTTGATGGTGCCTTCCAGCTCCTTGCGGATCAGCAGGGTCTGGCCGACTACGATGAACGGTTCGCTGAAGTTCAGGCGCAGGTTGCGCTCCTGGGTCAGGGTCATGCCGCTGCCGATCATGTCGAACTTGTCGGTCAGCAGTGCCGGGATGATGCCGTCGTAACCGGTGGACACCAGCTCCAGCTTGACGCCCATGGCCTTGGACATGGCTTTGAGAATGTCGACTTCGAACCCGATGATCTCGCCGCGCTTGTTGGTCATTTCGAACGGCATGTAGGTCGGATCCATCCCGACTTTCAACGTGCCGCGCTTGACCGCGTCATCGATGGCACCGGCGTGCGCCGCGCTGACTGCAACCAGTGCCGTGACGCCGACCAGCAGCATCGACAGATACTTCTTCATCTTCAAGTCCCCAAAACCATTGCGTTGTGAGGCGCGCAAAAATGGCGGCTCCCCGGGAGGAAACGCACCAATACGGACAAAAATTATCCGGGCACACCAATTCGGGGACGGATCCTAAACTACTCGCCCGTTTGCACAAGGGTTTGGGAACGATCAGGCAAAAAAAAGCCCCGCCGGGTAGCGGGGCTTGTGTAGGAGCGAGCTCGCTCGCGATGGTCGTTAACGATTACGCGTTTTTACTGACTTAGCGCGGCGTTCTTGAGTCCATCGCGAGCGAGCTTGCTCCTACAGTTTTTTCAGGCCAGTTGCGCCTGGACACTCAACGGCTTTAGCGGCAACAGCGGTGCGTGGGGGTCGGCCTTGACCGACTTGCGCCACGCGCCCAGCCACTCGGCGTGGCCTTCGCTCCAGACCTGCTCATGCAGGCGGGCCAGGGCCACCGGGTCACTGAGCAGTTGTACACGCTCGTTGTTGGTCAGCCCTTCAGGACCGACTTTCATCGCGTGCCGCACCCGTTCGATCCGCAGCCATTCAATCGGCTCGGCCTCGCGGTGACGCGAGGTCGCCAGCGAACACGCCAGGGCGTTCTGCTGCGGGTCGACCACCGAACGGACGAAGCCGTCATTCAGCGCGTGCCAGCGGTTTTCGTGGGTGTACTGATCGGTGGACAGCAAGGCCTGCGGCGGATTGTATTCCTCGGGGATCAGGAACAGGCTCTCGTCACGGGACTTCAGGCCCAGGCCGACACGGCTGGAAATCACCGACACCGGGATCGACAGCATCAACGAACCGACAATCGGCACCAGCCACCACAGGAAGCTCGGGTTCAGCCAGATCACCAGCAGGGCCCAGAAGAAGCCCAGCAGGGTTTGCGGACCGTGGCGCTTGACCGCTTCGCTCCACGGCGTGGAGTCGTCGTCACGTTGCGGCGAGTTCCAGGTCGCGGCCCAGCCGAGGAACGCGGCGAGGACGAAACGGGTGTGGAAAATCATCCGCACCGGCGCGAGCAGCATGGAGAACAGCATCTCCAGCAGCATCGACAGGGTCACCTTGAACTTGCCGCCGAACTCTTTCGCGCCCTTGGCCCAGATCAGGATGATGCTCAACAGTTTCGGCAGGAACAGCAGCACGATCGTGGTCGAGAACAGCGCGATCGCCTTGTCCGGGTGCCATTGCGGCCACAGCGGATAGAGCTGGCGCGGTTCGAGGAAGTACTGCGGCTCCATCAACGTGTTGACCGCCAGCAGCGCCGTCGACAACACCAGGAAGAAGAACCACAACGGCGCCGACAGGTAGGACATCACGCCGGTCAGGAACACCGCACGGTGCACCGGGTGCATGCCCTTGACCAGGAACAGGCGGAAGTTCATCAGGTTACCGTGGCACCAGCGACGGTCACGCTTGAGCTCGTCGAGCAGGTTTGGCGGCAATTCTTCATAGCTGCCCGGCAAGTCGTAGGCAATCCACACGCCCCAACCGGCACGGCGCATCAACGCGGCTTCAACGAAGTCGTGGGACAGGATCGCGCCGGAGAACGCGCCTTTACCGGGCAACGGCGCCAGGGCGCAGTGATCGATAAACGGCTTCATGCGGATGATCGCGTTGTGCCCCCAGTAGTGCGACTCGCCCAGTTGCCAGAAGTGCAGGCCGGCGGTGAACAGCGGGCCATACACACGCGTGGCGAACTGCTGCATGCGCGCATACAGGGTGTCCATGCCCGACGCCCGTGGCGCGGTCTGGATGATCCCGGCGTCCGGCGTGGCTTCCATCAGGCGTACCAGACTGGTCAGGCACTCGCCGCTCATCACGGAGTCGGCATCGAGTACGACCATGTACTTGTAGTCACCGCCCCAACGACGGCAGAAGTCGTCGAGGTTGCCGCTTTTACGTTTTACGCGACGGCGACGGCGGCGATAGAAGATCTTGCCGAAGCCCCCGGCTTCGCGGCAGACATCCAGCCAGGCCTGTTGCTCGGCGACACAGATATCGGCGTCGTTACTGTCACTGAGGACGAAAAAGTCGAAGCGGTCCAGGTCACCCGTGGCCGCAACCGACTCGAAGGTCGCCCGCAGACCGGCGAATACCCGTGGCACATCTTCGTTGCAGATCGGCATCACCAGAGCGGTGCGCGCATCCTTAGGAATCGGTTCATCGCCGGCGCTGGCACCGGAAATACGGTACTTGTCGTGACCGGTGAGCAATTCCAGGAAGCCCATCAGCGCGGTCCAGAAACCGGCCGATACCCAGCAGAACAGAATCCCGAACAGGATCAGGATGCTGGTCTGCAAGGCATACGGCAGCACTTGCGTGGCGGTTTGCAGCAGCGGTTGGTGCAGCACTTCGTTGAGGTCGACGAACGACCAGCCCTGGTACGGCATGATGCCTTTCATGTACCAGCCGGCGACGATGGTCTGGCCGAGCATCAGCAGCAACAGAATGTAGCGACGGATCGAACCGACGGTGCGCCAGCGGGCGGCCGGCAGGACACGTTCGTCCTTCGGCGGCTTCGGCGGGTTGGTGCGGCCGGTCAGGCGGCGCCAGCCACGCACCAGAATGTTGGTGCGCCACGGCTCCGGCACGACCTTGGTCCGCCGGATCGGCGGAGTCGCCTTGAGGCAGACCCGGCCGCTGGCGTCGAGCGCCAGCATTTCTGCGTCCTGCAGCTCTTCGGCAGTGCTCAGGGTCAGGCGTTTGCCGACCGAAGCCTGTGCGGCTTCGGTTGGGGCGTCGAACGTCGATGACGACAGGCGTTCATGCAATTCGCTGAAAGACTGGCAACCCGCGAGTTCCGCGCGCTGCTCGTCGGTCATCGGCAGATGCGCCAGATACTCGGAGAGAGTTTCTGGCTGTACTTGAGAGTTACTCATCGGCAGGCAACTGATAGCTCCAGGTCTCGGTCAGGACTTCTTCAGTCGGAGCCGATTCCGGTGTGGCTGGGGCCGCGTCGGCAGCGGCAGGCTGCTTGGCGTCTTTATTGGCCTTTTCCTTGGCATCTGCAACAGGCTTCGCTTCAGCCTGCTTGGCCTCCGCTTGCTTGGCTTCCTTGTCCGCTTTCTCCTGTTGCTTGGCGGCAACCTTGTCGGCCTTGGCAACCGACGAGTTCGACGACGGGATCGAAGTCTTGGCCAGGTCCGCCGGCACAATGTTCTGCACCAATGCGGCACGCATTTCAGTGGCCTTGCCCGGATCCTTGATCTTCATCCGCAGGGTCAGGCGCCAGCCATTGGTTTCAGGGTTGAAGCGCACGCTGTTTTCCACCAGCTCGGCGTTGTCGCCGACGCTGACCTGGCTGCGAACTTCCGCATCGGCCGGCAATGCCGCCAGGGACGGGCCTTCGAAATCCACCAGATAGGCAACGCTGCCGTCCGGTTGACGAATCAGGTTGGACTGCTTGACGTCACCGGTGGAACGCAGGGTCTGTTTGACCCAGGCGCTGTCCGGCGCGTGAATGGCCGATTCGTCCATTGTCCAGTGCATACGATAAGCGACATCGAGCGGCTGGCCAGGTTCCGGCAATTTTTCCGGGTTCCAGAAGGCAACGATGTTGTCGTTGGTTTCGTCGGCGGTTGGAATCTCGACCAGATCAACGGTGCCCTTGCCCCACTCGCCTTTCGGTTCGATCCAGGCACTTGGGCGCTTGTCGTAGCGATCGTCGAGGTCTTCATAGTGGCTGAAGTCGCGGCCGCGTTGCAGCAGACCAAAGCCGCGCGGGTTTTCCACGCTGAAGTTGCTCACCGCCAGGTGTTTCGGGTTGTTCAGCGGCCGCCAGATCCACTCGCCGTTGCCGGCATGGATCGCCAGACCGCTGGAGTCGTGCAGTTCGCGACGGTAGTTCAGCACTTTCGACGGCTGGTTGGCGCCGAACAGGTACATGCTGGTCAACGGGGCGATACCCAGTTTGCCGACCTTGTCACGCAGGAACATCTGCGCCTTGACGTCGACGATGGTGTCGCTGCCCGGACGCAGGATCAGGCGATAGGCACCGGTGGCACGAGGAGAATCCAGCAGGGCGAAAATCACCAGGTGCTTGTCGCCTGGCTTGGGCTGCTGAACCCAGAATTCGCGGAAACGCGGGAATTCTTCGCCGGACGGCAAGGCGGTATCGATGGCCATGCCGCGAGCGGACAAACCATAGACGTGCCCCTTGCCGACGACGCGGAAATAGCTCGCGCCGAGCATGGTCATGATTTCGTCTTGCTTGTCGGCCTTGTTGATCGGGTACAGCACACGGAAACCGGCATAACCCAGTTGTTCAGTGGCCTTGGGATCGAACTTCATATCGCCAAAGTCGAAACGACTCGGGTCGTATTTGATCTCTTCGACGGTGTTCGCGGTGATTTCGTTGATTTTCACCGGAGTATCGAAATGCATGCCCTGGTGATAGAAAGACAGCTTGAACGGCGTCTTCTGATCAGCCCATTCGGCTTTTTCCGTCAGAAAACGAATTTTCTGATAGTCCGCGAATTTCATGTCGCGGAACTCGTTCGGCAGGTTACTGCGCGGCGCTTCGTATTTCTGCGCGGCCAGCTCTTTTGCCTTGGCCGATACATCATCCAGACTGAATGCCCAAAGCTGGCCGGCGCTGAGCAGGCAGAGCAGTGCAGAGCCCGCTACCAGGGCGCTGCGCAACCGTTTGGCAGACAATTTTGGTGCGTTACAGGGACTAACAATCACGAGCAACCCTCGCCGAAAACAGATCAAAAAACCAACGGCCAGTTAAAGGGTCTGCACGGTCTGCGGTATGAAACAACCGCCCTTGCAAACCACTCTTGCCAAGTTGGCGAGCATTGTTCCGACTCCGCTGGGGCGAAATGATTCCCCAATCGGATCCGGACAACTCTCTACCTAAGTCAAAATGGACCAACGAACGCTGATCCCCGTAGCGCGCGATTATCTAGTAGGCCGCGTTACAACGCATCAGGGGTAACAAAGTATTTATCGCGAAAAAACCCTGTTTTCAGTCGAAATGAGCTTAAAAACTTGTTTCAAACGCTTTCAGGTCTGTAACAGGAAGGTTACCGGGCCATCATTGACCAGATGCACCTGCATATCCGCGCCGAATCTACCTGATGCCACAGTGCCATGCACCTGTTTCGCTTTGCTTAATAGATAGTCGAATAATTCCTCGCCCAGCGCCGGAGGGGCCGCGGTCGAAAAACTCGGACGCAACCCGTTTTTGGTATCGGCAGCCAGGGTGAACTGAGAGACCAGCAGCAGCCCGCCGCCCACATCCGCCAGGGACAGATTCATCTTGCCCTCAGCGTCACTGAACACCCGATAGTTAAGCAGCTTATTGAGAAGTTTGTCGGCGCTGGCCCGCGTGTCGTCGGGCTCGACGGCCACCAGCACCAGCAATCCCTGATCGACGGCACCGACGATCTCGCCCGCGACCTCGACTCGCGCGCCACGCACCCGTTGCAGCAGAGCCTTCATGCTTCTTCAGGCGCCAGGTCCAGCAGACGACGGGCCATCTGATTGGCCGCACGTACCAGCGCGTCGGTGATTCCCGGCTCGGAAGCGGCATGACCGGCATCGCGGATGACCTGCAGTTCACTGTTCGGCCAGGCTTGATGCAGCTCCCAGGCGTTATCCAGCGGGCAGATCACGTCATAGCGACCATGGATGATCACGCCGGGCAAATGGGCGATCTTGCCCATGTTGCGGATCAACTGGTTCGGCTCAAGGAAGGCGTTGTTGCTGAAGTAGTGGCATTCGATGCGGGCAATCGACAATGCACGTTGTGGCTCGGAGAACCGATCGACCACCATCGGGTTCGGACGCAGGGTCGCGGTGCGGCCCTCCCAGGTGGACCACGCCTTGGCCGCGTGCATCTGGGCAATCTGGTCGTTGCCGACCAGTCGCTTGTGGAACGCGGCAAGCAAGTCGTCACGCTCATCCAGCGGGATCGGTGCGATGTAGTCCTGCCAGTAATCAGGGAACAGGCGGCTGGCGCCGGCCTGGTAGAACCACTCGATTTCCTGCGGACGGCAGAGAAAGATCCCGCGCAGGATCAGGCCGTGTACACGCTCAGGATGGGTTTGCGCGTAGGCCAGGGCCAGGGTCGAACCCCAGGAGCCGCCAAACAGCACCCACTTGTCGATACCCAGGTGCTGGCGGATCCGCTCGAGGTCGGCGACCAGATCCCAGGTCGTGTTGTTTTCCAGGCTGGCGTGGGGCGTGGAGCGACCGCAACCGCGCTGATCGAAAGTGACAATGCGATAAAGGTTGGGATCGAAGTAGCACCGACTCTGGGCATCACATCCGGCACCGGGGCCGCCGTGGATGAACACCACCGGCAATCCTTCCGGTGAACCGCTCTCGTCGACATACAGCGTGTGAGTTTCGTCGACAGCCAGATCGTGCCGGGCGTGGGGTTTGATCTGCGGGTACAAAGTCTGCATTGCGCACTCCGTAAGGGGTCGAGGTCATCCCTGGGGGGACTTCTATTATTCTGCCGTCCGGCATCATAAACCCGAATTACGTCAATGAGCATGCCCGTGCGGAGTCAGAGTTTTGCCGACAGATATCCGAACAGGGTTTCGTACAGTGCATCGACCTCGACCGCCTGCCCACGAGCCCGTAAACAGCCATGAACCAAGCCCTCGCCGAGATAAAGGGTGGCAGCCACGCCCGCGGCATTCAGTCGCTCGGCATACAGCACACCGTCATCACGCAACGGATCGAATTGCGCCACGGCGATCCATGCCGGTGGCAGTCCGCTGAAATCCGTGGCGAGCAGTGGCATGGCGTAGGCGTTCGGATGACGGGTGCCACGCAGGTAAAGCGCGTGATAGCACTCGACGTCACTGCTGCTGAGCAGCGGCGCGTCGATGCACTCACTGCGCGATGGCAGCCGGTGATCGCCGCCCAACCCCGGATAGATCAGCACCTGCGCGCACGGCACCGGCTCACCGGCATCGCGCAGTGCCAGGCACAGCGCCGCCGCAAGATTGCCGCCCGCACTGTCGCCGGCCACCAGCATGCGCTCCGGGTCGAGTTGAAACGGCCCGGTGCGCAGTGCTCGCCAGACCTTCAGGCAATCATCGAACGCGGCGGGAAACGGATGCTCCGGTGCCCGGCGGTAATCGACGGCGATCACCAGTACACCGAGTGTCGATGCCAATTCGGCGCAGATGAAATCGTGGGAATCAAGGTCCCCCACCACCCAGCCGCCGCCATGCAGATAAACGATGCACGACGCGCCACTGGCCGGTGGTTGATAGGAACGAACAGCAACCCCGGCCAACTCGAAATCGACCACATATAACCCGACCGGGCGCGCCGGGGTAAACGCCCGGCACATCTCGCTGTAGGCCTGGCGCAGACCGTCGGGGCTGCTGTCGGTGCTGTTGAAACTGACGGTTTTCTCGACGAAAGCCGTCATCTGCTCGGAAAGCGGGTAAGGAGCCATGAGCCTGGTGCCCGTTCAGGGGAATATATGGCCCCTGTAGGAGCGAGCTCGCTCGCGATGATCGTCAACGATAACGCTGTGAACCTGATACCCCGCGGCGTTCTCGGGTTCATCGCGAGCAAGCTCGCTCCTACAGGGTTTTGGTGTCAGTTTTTCAGACTGGCCTGAACCGTCGCCACGCCATCCTTGCCATCGAAACTGCTGACACCCGCCAGCCAACGCTGCAAGTCCTCGGGATGCTCACGCAGCCATTTTTTCGCGACATCCTGAGCCGTCTGGCGCTCCATGATCGGCACCATCAACTGGCTTTCCTGGGCTGCGGTGAATGTCAGGTTTTCCAGCAGCCGATTGACGTTCGGGCAGCGTTCGGCGTAATCCGGGGCGGTCACGCTGGAGACGGTTGCGGCGCCTTCATTCGGACCGTAGACATCTTCACTACCGGTCAGGTAGGTGATGTTCATGTTGATGTTCATCGGGTGCGGGGTCCAGCCGACAAACACCACGAACTCCTTGCGATTCACCGCCCGCTGCACGGCCGCCAGCATCCCGGCTTCGCCGGACTCGATCAGTTTGAAGTCCTTCAGGCCGAAGTGATTGGTCTCGATCATGGTCTTGATGGTGGTGTTGGCGCCGCTGCCTGGCTCGATGCCGTAGATCTTGCCGCCGAGCTGATCCTTGAAGCGGGCGATGTCCGCGAAGGTTTTCAGCCCGGCCGCCGCCACATAGTCCGGGACCGCGAGGGTGGCCTGGGCATCGGCCAGGCTCGGTTTATCCATGACCTTCACCTGATTGGCAGCCACGAACGGGGCGATATTCTTATCCATCGCCGGTTTCCAGTAACCCAGGAAGATGTCCAGGCGCTTGTCGCGGATGCCGGCGAAGATGATTTGCTGCACGGCGCTGGTTTGCTTGCTTTCGTAGCCGAGACCGTTGAGCAGCACATCGGCCATGCCACTGGTGGCGATCACGTCGGTCCAGTTGACCACGCCCATGCGCACGGCTTTGCAGGAGGCGTCGTCCGCGGCCATGGCGCCGGTGCTCAACAGAGCGGTGCCGCAGAAGATTGAGAGACAGCGGGTGAACAGTCTTTTCATCGGGATGATCTCGTGCGGCAGCGGATTATTGTCGGGCCGGTGTCTATGTGCACCGTGGCCGAAACATTACGCAGCAGACGAGCGGCAAAAGCGAACTGAGGCGACCGTGTTTTGCACGGTGGCGACTTGTAGGAGCGAGCCTGCTCGCGATGGAGGACAACGATGACGCGGGCTGTCTGAATGCACACGTTGACCTGACGTTTTTCGCGAGCAAGCTCGCTCCTACAGGGGTTATGCGTTGTAGTGTTTTTCGCCCCAGGCCAGCAAGCCTTGCAGCAGTTCCTTCAATACCACCCGCGTCGGCTGCGCCAGATCCGCCCGATAACGGAACGGCTCGAACTCTTCCATATAGGTGCACTGACCAAGTTCCAGCTGCACGGCGTGGATGTTCTCGGCCGGGTTGCCGTAATGGCGGGTGATGTGGCCGCCCTTGAAGCGTCCGTTCAGCACGTGGGTGTAATTGTCATGACGCGCGCAGATCGCTTCGAGTTGCGTCGCCAATTGAGGATCGCAACTGGCGCCGTTGAAGGTGCCGAGGTTGAAGTCCGGCAGTTTGCCGTCGAACAGGTGCGGAATCAGCGAGCGGATCGAGTGCGCATCGAACAGCAGCGCATAGCCGAACTCGGCCTTCAATCGCGCCAGTTCCTGCTGCAAGGTGCTGTGGTACGGCGTCCAGATCTGTTCCAGATAGGTCGCACGCTCTTCTTTCGAAGGTTCCAGGCCTTCGCGGAACAATGGCACGCCGTCGAACAGCGTGGCCGGGTACAAGCCGGTGGTCGCGCCCACGTACAGCGGCTTGTCGTCGGATGGACGGTTCAGGTCAATGACGAATCGCGAGTATTCGGCGGCCAGGGTGCTGGCGCCCAGTTCAGCGGCGAAGTCATAAAGCTGCGGGATGTGCCAGTCGGTGTCCGGCAGGCTTTTCGCGTCAGGTATCAACCCGGCCTCGACCGCCGGAGTCAGGCGCACACCGGCGTGGGGCATGCTGATCAGCAACGGTACGCGGCCTTGTTTGAAGTTCAGAACCTTATCCACAGTTGCTCTCCTACAGACTTGTCTCGACGCCGTGACGCACGACGCGTTTTTCCAGGTCGCCGCCCAGCCAGTACGACAGGTCGGCCGGACGTTCGATTTGCCAGGCCACGAAATCCGCGACCTTGCCGACTTCCAGCGAGCCGTGGGTGTCGGCCATGCCCAGCGCGGTAGCGGCGTAAATCGTTGCACCGGCCAAGGCTTCTTCCGGAGTCATGCGGAAACAGGTGCAGGCCATGTTCAACATCAGGCGCAATGACAGCGCCGGCGAGGTACCCGGATTGAGATCACTGGCGATGGCGATTTTCACGCCGTGCTTGCGCAGGGCTTCCATTGGCGGCAATTGGGTTTCGCGCAGGAAGTAGAACGCTCCCGGCAGCAATACCGCGACGGTGCCAGATTCGGCCATGGCGATGGCGTCGTCTTCGGTCATGAATTCCAGATGATCGGCGGACAGTGCGTGGTAACGCGCTGCCAGGCTCGAACCGTGCAGCGACGACAACTGCTCGGCGTGCAGCTTCACAGGCAAGCCCAGTTTCTGAGCGGTGATGAATACGCGTTCGACCTGCGCCGGGGAAAACGCCAGGTATTCGCAGAACGCATCCACAGCGTCGACCAGCCCTTCGGCGGCCAGGGCCGGGAGCATGTCAGCGCAGATGTGATCGATGTAGTCGTCGGCGCGATCCTTGTATTCCGGCGGCAAGGCGTGAGCGGCCAGGCAGGTGCTGCGCACGCTGATTGGCAGTTCGGCACCGAGACGTCGGGCGACGCGAAGCATCTTGCGTTCGTTGGCCAGGTCGAGGCCGTAGCCGGACTTGATTTCGATGCTGGTGACGCCATCGCGCATCAGGCTTTTCAGGCGCTTGGCGGCGCTGGCGAACAGTTCGTCTTCGCTGGCCGCACGGGTGGCACGCACGGTGCTGGCGATGCCGCCACCGCTGGCGGCGATTTCCGCATAACTGACGCCTTGCAGGCGCTGCTCGAATTCGCCGCTGCGGTTACCGCCGAACACCGTATGGGTGTGGCAGTCGATCAGGCCCGGCGTGACCCAGGCTCCGTTCAAATCGTTGACCGCCGGGTACTCGCCCGCCGGCAGGTCAGCGCGCGGCCCGATCCACTCAATGAGCGCACCGGACGTCACGATGGCCGCGTCTTCGATAATCGAATAGACGCCTTGCGCCATGGTTGCGACGTGGCAGTGTTGCCAGAGGATTTTCATCCCTTAGTCTCCACAAATTTCTAAATCGATTCGCGAGCAAGCCCGCTCCCACAGGGTTTACACAATCCACTGTAGGAGCGAGCCCGCTCGCGATGGTCCTCAACGATAACGCGCCCTGCCTGAATGCCCGCGTTGCCCAGGCGTTTTTCGCGAGCAGGCTCGCTCCTACAGGAGGGGGCCTTACAGGCTCGGCAGCAACTTGGTTGGAACCAGCTCGGTCAGGCAGCGCGAAGCCAACAACTCAGTCGCCGCATTGATGTCCGGTGCAAAGAAGCGGTCCTTCTCATAGAAGGGCACTTCGTTGCGCAGGATGGCGCGGGCCTGTTCCAGTTTTGGCGAGGTCTTCAGGCCGTTGCGCAGGTCCAGGCCCTGAGCCGCCGCCAGCCATTCCACGGCGAGAATCCCGCGGGTGTTCTCGGCCATTTCCCACAGGCGCTTGCCGGCCGCCGGGGCCATCGAGACGTGGTCTTCCTGGTTGGCCGAGGTCGGCAGGCTGTCCACCGAATGCGGATGGGACAGCGCCTTGTTCTCGCTGGCCAGGGCCGCCGCGGTGACCTGGGCGATCATGAAGCCGGAGTTCACGCCGCCGTTGGCCACCAGGAACGGCGGCAATTGCGACATGTGCTTGTCCATCATCAGCGAGATGCGACGCTCGCTCAGGGAACCGATTTCGGCGATGGCCAGGGCCATGTTGTCGGCGGCCATGGCCACCGGCTCGGCGTGGAAGTTGCCGCCGGAGATCACGTCGCCTTCGGCGGCGAACACCAGCGGGTTGTCCGAGACGGCGTTGGCTTCGATGGCCAGCACTTCGGCGGCCTGGCGGAACTGGGTCAGGCAGGCGCCCATGACTTGCGGCTGGCAGCGCAGGGAGTACGGATCCTGGACCTTTTCGCAGTTTTCGTGGGAGTCGGAGACTTCGCTGCGCTCGCCCAGCAGATCGCGGTAAGCGGCGGCGGCGTCGATCTGGCCTTTCTGGCCACGGGCGGCGTGGATGCGCGCGTCGAACGGCGAACGCGAACCCAGCACCGCTTCAACGGTCAGGCCGCCGAGGGCCAGGGCACCGGCGAACAGGTCTTCACCTTCGAACAGGCCGCGCAGGGCGAACGCGGTGGACACCTGGGTGCCGTTGAGCAGGGCCAGGCCTTCTTTCGCGGCCAGGGTCAGCGGGGTCAGGCCGGCGACTTTCAGCGCTTCGGTCGCTTCCATCCACTCGCCCTTGTAGCGCGCCTTGCCTTCGCCCAGCAGCACCAGCGACATGTGCGCCAACGGCGCCAGGTCACCGGACGCACCGACCGAGCCTTTCAATGGAATGTGCGGGTACACCTCGGCATTGATCAGGGCGATCAGCGCGTCGATCACCACGCGACGGATGCCGGAGAAACCACGGCTCAGGCTGTTGACCTTGAGCACCATGATCAGGCGCACCAGCTCGTCGCTGATCGGCTGGCCGACGCCGGCGGCGTGGGACAGCACCAGCGAGCGCTGCAGGTTTTCCAGGTCTTCGCTGGCGATGCGGGTCGAGGCCAGCAGGCCGAAACCGGTGTTGATCCCGTAGGCGGTGCGGTTCTCGGCGAGGATCTGTTCCACGCAGGCCACGCTGGCCTCGATCTGGGCCGCGGCGCTGTGGTCGAGGGTCAGTTTCACCGGCTGCTGATAGACGTCACGCAGTTGGGTGAGGCTCAGTTGGCCGGGGATCAGGTTTAGCGCAGTCATTTTGTGCTCCTTTTGAGAGTTGTCATTAACTCACCAGACGCTCCGGAGTTGTCCGTTGTCCGTCGCGTCTGCCTTTTGGGGAGCCGCGCCTTGGCACGTTGGTGTTGTGTGGAAATCAGTTCAAATTCGGCAAAGCTTTCTGCAGCAAGGCCGGGTCTTTCAAAACGCTCGCAGCAGCGGCGATGTCCGGTGCCAGCCAGCGATCCTGGTCGTAAGCCGGAACGCGCTCGCGCAGCAGACGCCATGCGGCATCGGTGCCGGCGCCAAAACGTTGCTCCTTGAGGAATTCGAACGCCTGGGCCGCCAGCAGGTACTCGATGGCGAGGATCTGCGTGCAATTTTCCAGTGCGCGGTGCAGCTTCAGCGCGGCGTTAGTGCCCAGGCTCAGGTGATCTTCCTGCAGGCCCGAAGTGACGTAGTTGTCGAGCACCGCCGGTTGCGCCAGTTGACGGTTCTCCGCGCACAGCGAAGCGGCTACGTATTGCACGATCATCATCCCCGAGTTTACTCCCGGGTTGGCCACCAGGAAGGCTGGCAGACCGCTGACGTGCGGGTTGATCAAACGGTCCAGGCGACGCTCGGCGATGGAGCCAATTTCCGCCATGGCAATCGCCAGCAGGTCCGCCGCCATTGCCACGGACTGGCCATGAGGGTTGGCCTGGGACACCACGCGGTAATTGTCCGCGGTGCCCAGCACCAGCGGGTTGTCGGTGGCACCGTTGAGTTCGGTTTCGATTTGCTTGGTCGCGTGCACCAATTGGTCGCGAGCGGCGCCGTGCACCTGCGGGATCGAACGAATGCTCAGGGCATCCTGCGTGCGAATGCCTTTGCTCTGGGCGATCACTTCGCTGCCGTCGAGCAAGGCCCGCAGATTGATCCCGACCTGTTGCATGCCCGGGTGCGGCTTGAGTGCAATGATCTCGGCGTCGAACGCGTCAATCTGACCGCGTTGGGCTTCGAAGCTCATTGCACCGATCACGTCGGCCCATTCCAGCAGGCGCGTGGCATCGGCAATCGCCAGGCAGCTCAGGCCGGTCATGCAGGGCGTACCGTTGACCAGGCACAAACCGTCCTTGGCACCGAGGCGAACCGGTTGCAGGCCTTCTTCGGCGAGGGCCTGCTGCGCGGAAACCACCTGACCGCGATAGCTGACATTGCCAACACCCAGCAGCGCGATGCCGATGTGCGCCATGTGGGTCAGGTAGCCCACGGAACCCTGGGACGGCACTTGCGGGGTGATACCACGGTTGAGCAGTGCCAGCAGTGCTTCGACGACCTGACGGTGCAGGCCGGATTTACCGTGGCTGTAGTTGACGATGGCCGCGCACATGATCGAGCGGGTCTGCTCGTCGCTCAATACCGCACCAACGCCACAGGCGTGGCTAAGCAAGGTATTGCGCGACAACTGGCTGAGTTGTTCGTCCTGCAGCGAGACGTTGCACAGCGCGCCCAGGCCCGTGTTGATGCCGTAGGCACGTTCGCCGCTGGTGACGATGCGCTGGACGATGGCCTGGGCATTTTCGATACGTGCCCAGATCGGCGCCGACAGCTCAAGCTGTGCGCCATGACGCGCCACGGCGACCACATCCCGCCAAGTGACCTGCGCCTCGGTGATAACGATTTTTTCAGCCTGGGACATCA
The DNA here is from genome assembly GCF_056711565.1 of Pseudomonas sp. WT-JTC. Lineage (NCBI taxonomy): Bacteria > Pseudomonadati > Pseudomonadota > Gammaproteobacteria > Pseudomonadales > Pseudomonadaceae > Pseudomonas > Pseudomonas sp. WT-JTC. The sequence continues at coordinate 368,248 of NZ_CM160042.1, read as the reverse complement.
TTAACCTCGTGCGTACAACCTGAATATTGATGCAGCTCTACCGCCGCCTTCGCGAGCAAGCCCGCTCCCACATTGGAATGCGATCAACTGTGGGAGCGGCGGTGCGACGAATCGACTTGCTCGCGAAGAGGTCAGCTCAAACACTGCAAATCTCTTTAAACCACCGCCGCCCGACGCTGCACAAAGCGGTCGACATACTCATCCGCCGGCGAATGCAGGATCTCTCTCGGCGTGCCGACCTGGATCAGGCGGCCGTCCTTGAGAATCGCGATGCGGTTGCCTATGCGCACGGCCTCGTCGAGGTCGTGGGTGATGAAGACGATGGTCTTGTGCAGGGTCTTTTGCAGTTCCAGCAACTGATCCTGCATCTCCGCGCGGATCAGCGGGTCGAGGGCGCTGAACGCTTCGTCCATCAGGATGATGTCGGTGTCCGCCGCCAAGGCGCGGGCCAGGCCCACACGCTGACGCATGCCGCCGGAGAGCTGATGCGGGTATTTGTTTTCGTAGCCCTTGAGGCCCACGGTGTTGATCCAGTGCAGAGCACGCTCGGCGCACATGGCTTTGCTTTCGCCACGGATTTTCAGGCCGTAGGCGACGTTCTCCACCACAGTCTTGTGCGGCAACAGGCCGAAGCTCTGGAACACCATGCTGATCTTGCGCCGACGAAATTCGCGCAGGGCTTCCATGTCGTATTGCAGGATGTCCACGCCGTCCACCAGGATCGCGCCACTGGTCGGGTCGATCAGGCGGTTGAAGTGGCGCACCAGGGTCGACTTGCCGGAGCCGGACAGGCCCATGATCACGAAGATCTCGCCGCTACCGATGCTCAGCGACAGGTCGTTCACGCCGACCACGCAGCCGGTTTCGGCCAGTACCTGGTCCTTGGTCTTGCCCTGGCCGACCATGGCCAGCGCATCCTTGGCGCGGTTGCCGAAAATCTTGAAGACGTTCTTGACTTCGATCTTGCTCACGGTTGCGTTGTTCATTTGCTCACCTCATGCCGTGCGCGACCATACGCCTGTGTAATGCGGTCGATCACCACAGCCAGAATCACGATCGCCAGACCGGCTTCAAGACCACGTCCGACGTTGAGGGTCTGAATCCCCACCAGCACGTCTTCACCCAAACCACGGGCACCGATCATCGAGGCGATCACCACCATCGACAGGGCCATCATGGTGGTCTGGTTGATCCCGGCCATGATGCTCGGCAGGGCCAGCGGCAGTTGCACGCCGAACAGTTGCTGCCAGCGGTTGGCACCGAAGGCGTTGATCGCTTCCATCACTTCACCGTCGACCTGGCGAATGCCCAGATCGGTCAGGCGGATCAGCGGTGGTGCGGCGTAGATCACCGTGGCGAAAATCGCCGGGACCTTGCCCAGGCCAAACAGCATCAGCACCGGGATCAGGTACACGAAGCTCGGCATGGTCTGCATGATGTCCAGCAAAGGCATCAGCACCGAACGCAGGCGATTGCTGCGTGCCGAGAGAATGCCCAGCGGAATGCCGATCAGCACCGAGATGATCGTCGCCACCATCATCAGCGCCAGGGTCTGCATCAGCTTGTCCCAGAGGCCGACCGCACCCACCAGGAACAACAGGCCGACGATCACCGACGTGGTCACGACTTTACGGGTCGCGTGCCAGGCCACGCCCGCCACGATCGCCAGCATCAGCCACCAGGGCGCTGCGCGCAGCAGCCCTTCAAGATTGACGATGGCCCACAACAGGGTGTCGGAGATGTGCCGGAACACGTCGCCGTAGTTGGTAACCAGCGAATCGACCCAACTGTTGACCCAGTCGGCGATGGAAAAGGTAAAGCTTTCGGGAAACATAAGAGACTCTCAATCAAGGGGTTGCGATCAAGCATCCGACTGCCGCTACCGGCAGTCGGAGAGGCCCAACCTACAAGGCCGCGTCGATTTTCTTGGCTGCGTCGTCGCTCACCCATGCGTGCCAGACTTCAGGATGTTCCTTCAAGAAGATCTTGGCCAGTTTTGGCGACTCGATCCGCTCTTTGGTCATGCGTCCCAGGTTCTGGTTCAGCAGGTCGATCGGCAGGTTGACCTTTTCCAGCACGGCCACCAGTTCCGGGGCTTCGTCGTGGAAGGTCTTGGACAGGCCGACCTTGATGGTCACGGTCTTGTCCACGCCCGGCTTCTCTTCGAGTTTCACCACGTCGACCTGGCCCATCAGCGGGGTTGGCGACCAGTAGTAGAACAGGATCGGCTCGCCACGCTTGTAGCTCGACAGTACGGCGGCATCCAGCGCCGGGCCGGTGCCTGGGCGGAAGTTGGTGTAGGTGCTTTCCAGACCGTAGCTTTTCAGCATTTCGCTGTTGTCCAGCTCACAGGTCCAGCCAGCCGGGCAGTTGTAGAAACGGCCCTTGGAGGGCTCTTCGGCGTCCTTGAAAATCGCCGAGTACTTGCCCAGGTCAGCAATGTTTTTCAGGTCTGGCGCCTTGGCTTCCAGCTTGCGCTTGGCATCGCCTTCGATCACGTAGCGCGGTACGTACCAGCCTTCGACGGCACCCACCACTGGCGCGCCGACACCGACGACTTTGCCGGCCTTCTCAGCCTTGTTCCAGACTTCGCTGCGGCCGACCCACTCTTCGGCAAACACCTGGATGTCGTTGCTGCTCAGAGCGTTTTCCATGGTGATGGAGTTGCCCGGCAGGCTGTCGGTCTTGCAGTCGTAGCCTTTCTCCAGCACGACTTGCAGCACGTCGGTCAGGAGCATGGCGCTTTCCCAGTTCAGGCCGGCAAATTTCACCGGTTTGCCCGACTCGCACCAACCCGCCGCCTGAGTGGCGCCAGCGCTGGCCAGCAGGCCCATGGAAAGCAATGTGGTCAGCAGGGTCTTGTTCGATTTCATTGTAGTGACGCTCCTAATCATGAATTGGCTTACGGCAGTCAAGAGGCATCCAGCCCTGTCCACGTCCAATCAGGCCTGCGCCGCAGCGCGACCCACATTCAGCTTTTGTTCGGTGATCGCGCCCTGCTCGACCGGCAGGATCAAACGATCAGGCACTGTGCCGTGCCATTTTTTTGCGCATACGTAATACAGGGCAGCGGGAAGCACCAGACCGATGACCCAGGAAATATCCACATCACCCAGGGCCGCCACCAGCGGACCGGTATAGAACTTGGTGGAAATGAACGGCAGTTGCACCAGCACACCGAACACATAGACGCTGATACCGAGAAGGTTCCAACGACCGTAGCGACCATTCGGATCGGCCAGAGCCGGTACGTCATAGCGCTCGCGAGTGATGCAGTAGTAGTCCACCAGGTTGATCGCGCTCCAAGGGGTAAAGAACGCCAGCAGGAACAGGATGAAAGACTTGAACGCGCCGAGGAACGAGTGCTGTCCGAGCAACGCCATCAGGGTCGCAGCACCGACGATGACCAGCACGAAGACCAGACGCTGCAAGCGCGTTACCTTCAGGTCACCACGGAAACCGCTGATGATGGTCGCAATGCACATGAAGCTGCCATAGGAGTTCAGCGTGGAGATGGTGACCTTGCCGAACGCGATGCTGAAGTACAGCAGCGCGGCGGTGGCACCGGTACCACCCAGACCAACGATGTACGCCACTTCGTGGCCGGCGTATTGCCCGTTGGCCGAAGCGGCAGCGAACACGCCGAGGACCATTGCCACCTGCGCACCAATGACCGAACCTGCGCCTGCGGCAAAAAAAGTTTTCACCGCGGAAATCTTGCTCGGCAGGTAGCGAGAATAGTCAGCCACATAAGGGCCGAAGGCGATCTGCCAGGATGCCGCGAGCGACACCGCGAGCAAGAAACTGCTCCAGCTGAAGTGGCGGATTTGCAACAGTGCGCCAACGTCAACCTGGCTCATCAGACGGCTGAACAGATAAACAAAGGCAATCACGCCAATGACACTGGCAACACGGCCGATCCAATGGATCACCCGATAACCGAGCACCGTGACCAGCACGATGACACTGGCGAAAAGGAGGATGCCGACGGTGTCACTGACGCCAAACAATTGGCCCAGCGCCTGGCCGGAAAGCACGGTGCCCGTTGCAGTGAAACCGAGGTACATCAGACAGACCAGCACGATCGGGATGGCCGCGCCATAAACGCCGAACTGCACACGGCTGGAGATCATCTGCGGCAGGCCAAGCTTTGGACCTTGCGCGGCATGCAGCGCCATGACGCCACCGCCGAGCAGTTGCCCGATCAACAGTCCGATCAACGACCAGAACACGTCACCGCCCAGCACCACGGCCAAGGCCCCGGTGACAATCGCGGTGATTTGCAGGTTGGCACCCATCCACAGGGTGAACTGGCTAAACAGACGACCGTGTCTTTCCGCTTCCGGGATGTAGTCGATCGAGCGTTTCTCGATCAACGGTTTGCTGCCTGCACGTTCGCTGTTAACAGCCATGGTTCAACCTCTGTGGATTGTTATTGGAATTTGCTGTGAAACCGCTTTGTGTGGAACTGCTTTTTTGTGGGAGCGGGCTTGCTCGCGAAAGCGATGTATCAGCCAGCACAGATGTTGAATGTGCCGGCCTCTTCGCGAGCAAGCCCGCTCCCACAGGTAAAGCGGTGCCACAGGTTTGGCGTTATTTGCCAGTAATCATCGGCAGGTTCAGCCCTTGTTCCTTGGCGCAGTCGATGGCGATCTGGTAACCAGCATCGGCGTGACGCATGACACCGGTAGCCGGGTCGTTGTGCAGAACGCGAGCGATACGCTCGGCCGCCTCGTCAGTACCGTCGCAGACAATCACCATGCCCGAGTGCTGGGAGAAGCCCATGCCGACGCCGCCGCCGTGGTGCAGGGATACCCAGGTCGCGCCGCTTGCGGTGTTGAGCAGGGCGTTGAGCAGTGGCCAGTCGGACACGGCGTCGGAACCGTCCTGCATCGATTCGGTTTCACGGTTCGGGCTCGATACCGAACCGGAGTCCAGGTGGTCGCGACCGATCACGATTGGCGCAGACAATTCACCGCTGCGCACCATTTCGTTGAACGCCAGACCCAGCTTGGCACGCAGGCCCAGGCCAACCCAGCAGATACGTGCCGGCAGACCCTGGAAGCTGATGCGCTCGCGAGCCATGTCCAGCCAGTTGTGCAGGTGGGCGTCGTCCGGGATCAGTTCTTTTACTTTCGCGTCAGTCTTGTAGATGTCTTCAGCGTTGCCCGACAGTGCCGCCCAACGGAACGGACCGATGCCGCGGCAGAACAGTGGACGGATATAGGCCGGTACGAAGCCAGGGAAGTCGAATGCGTTTTCGACGCCTTCTTCTTGCGCCATCTGGCGGATGTTGTTGCCGTAGTCGAAGGTCGGGATGCCTTGCTTCTGGAATTCCAGCATCGCCTTGACGTGCACGGCCATCGATTGCTTGGCTGCTTTGATCACAGCTGCCGGCTCGGTCTTGGCACGAGCGCGGTACTCTTCCCAGGTCCAGCCAGCCGGCAGGTAGCCGTTGAGCGGGTCGTGGGCGCTGGTCTGGTCGGTGACCATGTCCGGACGCACACCGCGACGGACCAGTTCCGGCAGGATTTCTGCCGCGTTGCCCAGCAGGGCGATGGAAATCGCTTTGCCTTCTTTGGTGTATTTGGCGATGCGGGCCAGCGCGTCGTCGAGGTCTTTGGCTTGTTCGTCGACATAACGGCTTTTCAGACGGAAATCGATGCTGACCTGCTGGCATTCGATGTTCAGCGAGCAAGCGCCGGCCAGGGTTGCAGCCAGTGGCTGAGCGCCACCCATGCCGCCCAAGCCAGCGGTCAGTACCCACTTGCCGGTCAGGTTGTCGTTGTAGTGCTGGCGACCGGCTTCGACGAAGGTTTCGTAGGTGCCCTGGACGATGCCCTGGCTGCCGATGTAGATCCAGCTGCCGGCGGTCATCTGGCCGTACATGGCCAGGCCTTTGGCGTCCAGTTCGTTGAAGTGTTCCCAGCTCGCCCAGTGCGGTACCAGGTTGGAGTTGGCGATCAGCACGCGCGGGGCGTTGCTGTGGGTCTTGAACACGCCGACCGGCTTGCCGGATTGCACCAGCAGGGTCTCGTCGTCGTTCAGGTTGGTCAGGCTTTCGACGATCTTGTCGTAGCATTCCCAGTTACGTGCCGCACGACCGATACCACCGTAAACCACCAGTTCTTTAGGGTTCTCGGCAACTTCCGGATCGAGGTTGTTCATCAGCATGCGCAGCGGCGCTTCGGTCAGCCAGCTCTTGGCGGTCAGCTTGTTACCGCGGGCAGCACGGATTTCAACGTCACGAAACTTAGTAGGTTTATTGTCAGTCACGAAAAGAACTCCTCAGCAATCAATCCAAACCAACCCAGGCAGTGGGCGAGCAAGCCAATGGGCATCAGTGCACACCGGCGAATCAGTGGACGATGGTTGAGTCCTCGTGACTCATACACATACGTCTTTACTTGTACATACAAGCATATGCAATCAAGCGGCCAACTTGCTGGATGAGCATTCAAGAAAAATGCTGAAAGGGCTGCAGAGCGCCTGGAACAAGGGTTTTGGCGTAGATGAAATTTTTCGAGGGAATTTTTTGGAGGATAGACGGGTTGTTACTTGAGCGTGGTTTTGCGCCACGCTGGGGCGTTCGGTAACAAAGTGGTGCGCGGAGGGAAACGGAGTTGAAGGAGGGAAACAACATCGCCTGTAGGAGCGAGCTTGCTCGCGATGGTCGTCAACGATAACGCGTAGAACCAGATGCCCAGCAGCGAATCTGGTTTTTTCGCGAGCGAGCTCGCTCCTACAGGGATGGTGTATTAGCGTGCAGTCAGCTCGATCACACAGCAGGCGGCATTGCTGGTGACGTCCAGCAGGCCAGTGTTACCGACCAGTTGCAGGCAATCATGGCGACCCAGCTGCGAAGCATTGTTACCGACCTTCACCTCAAGCGCATCGCTGATGCTGAACACCAGCACAGTCCCGGCCTCGCTGAAAAACCGCTGCTCACCGCTCAGCCATTGCAGCCGCGCGCTGTAACGCTTCGGCGCATAGATCAGGTTGAAATCGCGGATCGGACCGCCGAGCAAGGTGCAGGACACCTGGCTTTCGCCGCTGAAGGCAAAAGGATCGAGGGGCAGCAACGGCCGCGTTACCTGACCGTCAACCGACAAGGTCATGCCGTCGCCCTGCAACACAGTGATGATCCGCTCGTAACCGGCGAAGGTGGAAAATCCGCCCGACTCGCCGATGTCGGCAATCGACAGACGCCAGCCGAAGCCATCCAGGCCGATGCCGGCATCGCGAGTAATTTCTTCAGTGCTGCCGCCGCCGTTTTTCCAGGGCATGCGCGGGTAATCGACTGCTCTTAAAACCTTCAGGCTACTCATTTGTGAAACCGACCTTCCAGACGATGACGGGAACCGGGGTGGATCAAGCGGGCGGCGGTCACCGGCTGGCGACCGGACCAGGTGCGGCGACGGATCAGCAGGCACGGCTCGCCCTTTTCAATCTGCAACAACTTGCACTCGGACGGCTCGGCCAGGATCGCCTCGACCACGTGCTCGCCTTCGGTCAGTGGCGCGACCTGGTTCAGATAGGCGTATGGCGTTTGCAGGGTGAAGTCCTGCTTGAGGTAGTCCGGCGCCACCAGCGCATTGACGAAACGGTCTTCGATTTGCACCGGAATATCGTTTTCGAAATGCACGATCAGCGAGTGGAACACCTTTTGCCCTTCGCGCATGTCCAGGGCCAGGGCGCGCTCGGAGCCGGCGGCCTCTTCTTCAAGGGTGATGACCTTGCAGGTGTGGCGATGACCGCGAGAGGCGATTTCATCGGCGATGTTGTGCACTTCGAACAGCGCGGACTGGCTTTTCGGCTCGGCGACGAATGTGCCGACGCCTTGCATGCGCACCAACAGACCGTCGGCAGTCATCTCGCGCAGCGCGCGGTTGATGGTCATGCGACTGAAGCCCAGCTGGCTGACCAGCTCGCTTTCCGACGGCACGCGGTAGTGCGGCGGCCAGTTTCCACTGTCGATTTGCTGGGTGATCATCTGTTTGACGCGGGCGTACAAGGGCGCCGGACTGTCGCCCATGTTCGCGGCCAACGGAGAGACTGGAGGCGGAGTCGGCACGGTTAATCCTTGTTCGTTGAAAAGAGATTGCTAGCTTGCCGGAGTTTACCGGGCAGGCAAACGTCTGTATATGTATATACAAATAACACACGATGGGGTGCTGAACCATGTCCGCCTTCTTTGCCGAACGCGCGCTGCTGCCTAGTGGATGGGCCAACAATGTACGTCTTGAGGTCAACGCCGACGGCGTATTGACCCATATCCAGGCCGATTCCCATGCAGATGGCGCCGAGCGGTTGAGCGGCCCGCTGCTGCCGGGCATGCCGAATCTGCACTCCCACGCCTTCCAGCGGGCCATGGCCGGGCTGGCGGAAGTGGCAGGCAATCCGAACGACAGTTTCTGGACCTGGCGCGACCTGATGTATCGTCTCGTCGGAAAAATCAGCCCGGAGCAACTCGGCGTCATCGCTCGTCAGCTGTACATCGAAATGCTCAAGGCCGGTTACACCTCGGTCGCAGAATTTCACTATGTGCATCACGACAGCAATGGTCAGCCTTACGCGGATCCGGCCGAGCTGGCCCTGCGTATCAGCCAGGCTGCCAGTTCCGCCGGTATCGGATTGACCCTGCTGCCGGTGCTCTACAGCCACTCCGGTTTCGGTGGCCAGGCGCCGAACGACGGTCAGCGCCGTTTTATCAACAGCACGGAAAACTACCTGAAGCTGCAATCGCGCCTGCAACCGGTCCTGGCGCAACAGCCGGCGCAGGCCCTGGGCCTGTGCTTCCATTCGCTGCGCGCGGTCACGCCGCAGCAGATCAGCGAAGTGCTGGCGGCCAGCGACAAGCAATGCCCGGTGCACATCCACATCGCCGAACAGCAGAAAGAAGTCGACGACTGCCTGACCTGGAGCGGTCGTCGCCCGCTGCAATGGCTGTACGAAAACATCGACGTCGATCAGCGCTGGTGCCTGGTCCACGCGACTCACGCCAACCCGGAAGAAGTCACCTCGATGGCCAAGAGTCGCGCCATCGCCGGCCTGTGCCTGACCACCGAAGCCAACCTGGGGGACGGGATTTTCCCGGCGGTGGATTTCCTCGCCCAGGGCGGCCGCATGGGTATCGGTTCCGACAGCCATGTGTCATTGAGCGTGGTGGAAGAATTGCGCTGGCTGGAATACGGCCAGCGTCTGCGCGACCAACGGCGTAATCGTTTGTATGGCGCGGATCAGCCAATGGTCGGCCGCACGTTGTTCGATGCAGCGCTGGACGGCGGTGCTCAGGCGCTGGGTCAGCCGATTGGTGCACTGGAAGTCGGCAAGCGCGCCGACTGGCTGGTGCTCGACGGCAACGATCCGTATCTGGCGACAGCCAGCGGCGACGGGATTCTCAATCGTTGGCTGTTTGCCGGCGGCGATCGTCAGGTGCGGGACGTACTGGTCAATGGCCAGTGGGTTGTGCGGGACGGGCGGCATGCCGGGGAAGAAGAAAGCAATCGTGCGTTCACCCAGGTACTGCGTGACCTTCTAGGCTGACACTGAAACAATACCGTAGGAGCGAGCTTGCTCGCGATGGTGTATCAGGCGCCTTGGCGTCGACTGACACTCCATCGCGAGCAAGCTCGCTCCTACAAGGGTTTGTACGGTCAGTCCGAGGTCTTGGCCATCTGCTGTTCCGACGCCCGCCAGATCAGCCGCGTGGTGTCGTAACCCTGCTGACGCGCCTTGCTCAGCAACTCCTCACGCACCACACCGTTCACGGTCGGGCTGCGCGACAACAACCACAAATACTTGCGGCTTGGATCCCCGACAATGGCGGTCTTGTAGTCATCGCTGACGTACAGCACCCAGTATTCACCCTTCGCCGTACCCGGAATCAGCCTGGAGAACCAGGTATCGAATTCGACCCACAGCTTGTCGTTCTTGCCGGGCTCCTGTGGATAAGCCGTGCCCTTGACCTCTTCCCATTGCCACTGCGCCGTCAGGCAGCGGTTCAACACGGCAATGTTGCCGTCAGGCTTGAGCGTGTAATGGGCTTCGGATTGCGCGCAGTCGCGCTGGAAGTACATCGGCATGCGGGCCAGCTCGTACCAGGTGCCCTGGTAGCGCTTGAGGTTGACGCTTTTGACAGTCTTGGGGGCCAATGGATCCTGGCCAGGCGTGGCACAACCGGCCAACATCAGGCCGGCGAAAAGGATGATCAATAACTGCTTCATTATTTTTCTCCCGCGGGCAAACGCCCCGGTTTACTTCAGGCCTTGGCCGGAAAACATCAGCACTTTGTCACCGGCGAACTGCACGCTGATAAAGCTGTTCTTGTCGCCCCAGGTGCAACTGGACATGCCGAGCGCGCCTGAACAATCGGCGGGTTTGCCCAACAGGGTTTCCACATCGGCCTTGGCCATGCCGGACGAGAGCTTCGAGTAGTTTTCCTGATTGACCTTGCTGCAGGCAGCCAGCAACACACAGAACGAAAGCAGGGCGATGGAACGCAACGACATGGTGAAACTCCGGGGGGGCGTAAGGGATTGGCATGGCTGCCAAGCTGAAGCTTAGAAGAGAAAACCCCTGTGTGGTTCCGTGCCCGGCAGGCTATTTATCGGGCCACTCGTCTACCTTTTGCCGAAAATCAACCAATTCCCTTGTTAATCGAGCATTTCGTCGTTTTTCAGCAAATCTGCCTAATCTTTGGCGCCGTTCAGTCGACATACATGCAACGCAAAGCCACGTCGTTGGCATTTGCTCCCCCCTTTTGTAGACCTGACCCTCTGCGGTAGCTCACCCATGACCAGAAACATGAAGTTCAGCCACAAGATCTTGTTGGCTGCCGCCCTCGTGGTGGCTGTCGCATTCGCTTGTTTCATCCTGTTCAACGACTATCGCCAGCGCGAAACCTTGCGCAACAGCACCGAAGCCTCGATGCAGGAACTCGGCAGCCTGACCACCAGCAACATCAAGACCTGGCTGGAAAGCCGCATGCAATTGCTACAGTCGATGGCCCAACAGATCACCGCCGATGGTAATGCTCCCGCTGGCCTGAAACGGATCATCGACCTGCCCGCCTACACCGGCAATTTCCAGCTGAGCTACTTCGGTGGCGCCGACGGCGTAATGTTCTCGGTCCCGGCGGGCAACCGCGCGGCGGACTACGACCCACGCGCCCGTGGCTGGTACAAGGCGGCCAATAGCGCCCAACAGAGCATCGTCACCGAACCGTACATTGCCGCGTCTTCCGGCAAGCTGGTCATCACCGTGGCCACCCCGGTGCAGCACCAGGGCCAGATGATCGGCGTCGCCGGCGCCGACATCGACCTGTCCAGCGTCAGCGCGATCATCAATTCGTTGAACTTCGGCGGCCACGGTCATGCGTTCATCGTCGGTGCCGACGGCAAGATCCTGATTCACCCCGACAGCAAGCTGGTGCTCAAGAGCCTGGCCGAGGCCTATCCGGGCGACACACCCAAAGTCAGCGCGGGCATGAAAGAAGTCGAGATCGACGGCAAGCGCCAGTTCATCTCTTTCACCCACGTCAACGGCGTGCCATCGGCGGACTGGTATGTGGCGCTGGTGCTCGACCAGGAAACGGCGTTCTCGATGCTCAGCGAATTCCGCACCTCGGCAATCATCGCCATGGTGATTGCCGTGGTGATCATCATCGCCTTGCTGGGCATGCTGATCAGCCTGCTGATGCAGCCGCTGCTGACCATGGGCCGCGCCATGCACGACATCGCCGAAGGCGAAGGTGACCTGACCAAACGCCTGACCATTCACGGCCACGACGAATTCGGTGCGCTGGGACTGTCCTTCAACCGCTTCGTCGAGCGCATCCATGCCTCGATCATCGAAGTGTCCTCGGCCACCGGCCAGGTCAACGAGGTGGCGTTGCGCGTGGTCGCAGCCTCCAACTCGTCGATGTACAACTCCGACCAGCAAGCCTCGCGCACCAGCAGCGTGGCAGCGGCCATCAACCAGCTCGGGGCCGCCGCCCAGGAAATCGCCCAGAACGCCGCCCTGGCTTCGCAACATTCCAGCGATGCCCGCAGCCTGGCCGAAGACGGCCAACAGGTGGTGGATAAAACCATCGCGGCGATGCAGCAGCTTTCGGCCAAGATCAGCGATTCGTGCGGCAACATCGAAACCCTCAACAGCAACACGGTCAACATCGGACAGATTCTGGAAGTGATTACCAGCATCTCCCAGCAAACCAACTTGCTGGCACTCAACGCCGCCATCGAAGCAGCGCGGGCCGGTGAAGCCGGTCGTGGTTTTGCCGTGGTGGCCGATGAGGTGCGCAACCTCGCTCACCGCACCCAGGACTCGGCGCAGCAAGTGCAGACGATGATCGAAGAGCTGCAAGTCGGCGCCCGGGCAGCGGTGGGCATCATGACCGACAGCCAGCGTCAGAGCGAAAGCAGCGTTGGTATCGCCAACCAGGCTGGTGAGCGCCTGGGCAGCGTGACCCAGCGCATCGGTGAGATCGATGGCATGAACCAGTCGGTCGCCACCGCGACTGAAGAACAGACGGCCGTGGTGGAGTCGATCAACGTCGACATCACCGAGATCAACACGCTGAACCAGGAGGGTGTGGAGAACCTGCAGTCGACCTTGCGAGCGTGTGCCGATCTTGAGCAGCAGGCGGCGCGGTTGAAGCAGTTGGTGGGTAGTTTCAGGATCTGATTGCTCTCTCGGGCCTCTTCGCGAGCAAGCCCGCTCCCACAGTGGATCTGTGTCGTTCACGAATCCCTTGTGGGAGCGGACTTGCTCGCGAAGACGGCATCGGCCGCAAAGAAGAGCTAGAACCTTGAACCGGGTTTCGACAGAAACTCCAATTCCTCAGCCGTAGACTCCCGCCCCAACACCGCATTGCGATGCGGAAACCGTCCAAACTGCGCAATCACTTTCTGATGCCGCTCGGCATAGTCCAGGTAATCGCTGAACAGTGCCCGATCAGCCTCCGGCTGCTGCTCCACCAGTTCGAGGTAGCGCGAGACGCCTTCGTTCTGCACCGCGAGGTTTTCGCTGTGCTCGAACACCAGGAAGATGAATACCCGCTGAATCGGCTGCAATTGCCGGTCGAAATCCGCGGCAATGCCTTGGGCTACCAGCTTCTGCGCCCGGAGATCGCCTGCAAAGGCTTTGGGAGTATCGCGAAAGATCATTCGCGGGATTTGATCGAGCAACAGCACCAGGGCCAGCCAACCTTCGGGACGTTGCATCCACTCGGTCAATCCGCCGGCCAGTGCCTGCTCGGTCCAGTCCCCGAAACGCTCGCGCGCTTCGAGGTCCTGGCTGTCGCGCTTGCCGAACCATAACCTGCCCTTCTGCGCCGCCACTTCACTCGCCGATCCGGAGCTTCCGAACCACCAATCAAGCAACGGCTGCCAGGGCGCGGTCATGGTTTATTCCTTGTGGTAAGCCGTGACGCGGGCAACTTCTTCTTTCGAGCCGAGGAATACCGCAACACGCTGGTGCAGGCCTTCCGGCTGGATGTCGAGGATGCGCTGGTGACCGTCGGTGGATGCGCCGCCCGCTTGTTCCACCAGGAACGACATCGGGTTGGCTTCGTACATCAGACGCAGCTTGCCCGGCTTCGACGGCTCGCGGCTGTCGCGTGGGTACATGAACAGACCGCCGCGGGTCAGGATGCGGTGCACGTCGGCGACCATCGCGGCAACCCAGCGCATGTTGTAGTTCTTTTTCAGCGGGCCTTCATCGCCTGCCAGCAATTCGCCGACGTAACGCTGTACCGGTGCTTCCCAGTGTCGCTGGTTGGACGCGTTGATGGCAAATTCCTGGGTGGATTCAGGAATGGTGATGTTTTCGTGGGTCAACACGAAGCTGCCCATTTCACGGTCCAGGGTGAAACCTTTCACGCCGTGGCCCAAGGTCAGGATCAGCATGGTCTGCGGACCGTAGATCGCGTAACCGGCAGCCACTTGCTGGGTACCTGGCTGCAGGAAGGCCTTTTCATTCAAGGGCTCGTTCTGGCTCAGGTATTCGTTCGGGCAACGCAGCACCGAGAAGATGGTGCCGACCGGGGCGTTGATGTCGATGTTCGACGAACCGTCCAGCGGGTCGAATACCAGCAGGTAGGCGCCTTTCGGGTATTTGCCCGGGATCTGGTAGGCGTTGTCCATTTCTTCGGACGCCATGCCGGCCAGGTGACCGCCCCATTCGTTGGCTTCGAGCAGGATCTCGTTGGAGATCACGTCGAGCTTCTTCTGCACTTCGCCCTGGACGTTTTCAGTGCCCATGCTGCCCAGAACGCCACCCAGGGCGCCTTTGGACACGGCGTGGTTGATCTCCTTGCAGGCACGCGCCACCACTTCGATCAGGAAGCGCAGATCGGCAGGAGTGTTGTTGCTGCGGGTCTGCTCAATCAAATAGCGACTCAAGGTAACGCGGGACATGGACGGCTCCGGTGGAATGGGGGGCTAAAAACCCGCGCAGTTTAACGCGAGTCGGGGCGCATTTCCTCCTATCAGACGTGATCGGCCGAAGAGAGTTCATGTGCGGGGATGAGCGTAGTTGGAAAAGGCCTGGATGCGAGCCGGAAAGTAGCGGTCATCTCAGCATTTTTATTGACTGAGATACCGCTATCGCGGGCAAGCCCGCTCCCACAAGGACAGCGCCAACCTAGGATTTGGCCGTCGGCTTGCGCAGCAGACTGAACGCCATCGCCACCAGGAACACCACGCAGAGCAACAACACCGCCCACAAGCCGAATTTCTTCCAGTTGGTGTCGATCGGCACAGTCGTGGTGCCTGTCGACGGCTTCGCTGCCACCGCCCCGACATCGACCATGGCCCGGCCCAGGGTCGCGAGCTTCGCCGGACTGTAATCCGGAATCAGCGTCGACAGCGGCAAGTTCGCCGCCTTCGCCGTCGCATTTCCCACGACCAGCGTGTAAGGCCCTGGCCCGCGCGCCAGAAACACCAGTTGCGTGGCGCGCACGGCGAACTTCAGCGTCGGCGCCTGATCACCCAGGCCGCCGCCGCGTTCGTCCACGGTCAGTTTCAATTGCTGGACGATTTGCCCTGACAACTGCAATTCGTTTTGCACAACATCCTGACCGTTCTGGGTCAGGCGATAGAGCAGACCGCTGCCCAACGGCTGCCATGGCAGGCTGCTGTCGCGCCGACCGGACAGGCTCACCGGCGCCAGGCTGTTGGGCTGGCTCAACTCGACCTGCACTCGCTCGACATTCAGCCCCATTGGCAACTGCCAGGTGTACTCACCCGCCTTCAAGCTGCTGCCGGCCAACGCCTGGGACCAGACCAACGGCAGCGGCAGGCTGCGGGTACTGGTGCTTTGCAGTTGCGCCGACGTCAGTGTCGGTGCCGAATGCGGCGTGATCCAGAGCAATCGCAAGTAGCGCGCCGACTGGCCCGGCAGGCCGACTTCATGCTGCTCGACCCGCTCGTCGGAAAAGCTCAGGCGCGCCACCTGCCCTTCGCCCCAGGATTGCCAATGCTGCAAATCATCGCTGGCTTCGAGGGTGAAACGCTCGAAGCCGTCGCGCTCGCTGGTCCAGTCGAGAATCAATTGCTGCAATGGCGCCTTGATCGCGGACGCGTCGAGCAACCAGCCGCGCAACTCCTCCTCACCCGCCTCCAGCTGGCTGGAGGGCTGCACTTCGATCAAGGTGCCGTTGGTGTTCGATTGCACCCGCACGCTCGGCGCGGTTTCAGTCGCATCCACCGAGCTGTACAACGGAAACCATTTCACCTCGTTCAAGGTGCGGGTTTCGCTGCTCTGCGCCGACTCCCGGGCCAAGGCATAAGCCTGAACATCGCCCACGGCATTGAACACACGCACATCGCTCAGGTCAGCCTGCCGTGCATTCAGTTGTACGCTCAGGGGCAGTTCAAGGCGATACCAAGGGCCTTCGCCCGCCACCGCCAAGGGCACTTGGGTGGTGAAGTCCGCCGGTTTTTCCTGGGCAACCGCCGACAACACCACCCCCATTGCAACAACGCCCAGCCAACCCAGCTTCAGCTTCTGACTCAAGACGATACTCCTTCAGATTCCGGGGCCGGTTTCTCGGTATCCAGCACAGCTTCGGCGCGTTTGGGCGGCAGCGGGGCGAAATAGCCCACCACCAGCAGCAACACGCCGACTCCGATAAACGACACGATTCGCGCCAGCCCGCCGCGATTACTCAACTCAACAAAGAACAGCTTGGCCACGACCACGCCGATCAAGGCAGCACCGATCAGCCAGACTTCACGGCGGCGACGCAAATGGCCGCCGATCATCAGACTCAGGGCCATCAAGGTCCAGACGATGGACAGACCGGCCTGTACACGCATCGACTCCAGCAACGGACCCAGCTCGAACGGCACCCCGCTCCAATGGTGCGCCGTACGCATGACCAAGGCAGTGAAGAACACGAACAGCGAGGCACCTGCGACCCCTTGCGTAATTTTGCTGGCGTAATCCTTGCGAACCGCCAGTTGTGTCATGGCGCTGCGGGACCAGACATAGACACCGAACAACGCAAACAACAGGCCCAGCTCCAGCGGGTTGATCAATGGCACATAGGGCAGTGGCTCGGCGTTGCCGTCACTGGCGGCATTCGCCAGCCAGAACCAGCCGAGCATCAGCAACGCCAGCGGCGCGCCAGCGTATACACGGTATTCCCTCGAATACGTCGACACTGGCCACGGCCACGCACGAGGTGCCGCCGCCAAAACCAGATAAAGGCTTGGCAGAATCGCCCAGCCCAGCCAGCGCCAGGCGTTGTATTGCTCGGACAACACCAGCAAGCCATAACGCAATTCCAGAGCCAGCACCCCCATCAACAGCCAGCAGCCGAGCACATGGGCGACGCTTGGCACGAGCGCCGGCAGCATGGTCGCCAGGCGTCGCAGGGACATGAAATGCACAACGAACACCGCAGCCCACGCCAGCCAGCCGAAGTTGGCCGCCGGGTGATAACGCGGGTGCCAGGCCGCGAGCAGCACCAGCGCCGCCGCTGGAATCAACACCGTGCAGAGCACTCCCAATGACGGCCAACTCAGGCGCAGCGCCAATACCGTCCACAGCGCAACACTCGCGGCGGCGATGCTCAACAACAAGGTCGCCTGCACCGGCAACGGCGCAAAATGCAGCACGTCGATGACCCAGGCCAACGCCCACCAGCCTGCGCCCCACACCAGCAGCGCCTGGGACAACAGCGACAGACTCGGCCCCGCCAGCGCTCCACGCGCATGCCCCACCTGCAAACGCCAGGCCCCGACCATCGCAGCCAGCCCCAGCATCAGCGGCGCCCAGAACCCGCCATGGGCCAGGGCGCGCGGGTCGTCACTGAACAACGGTCCTGTCGTCAGGAACAGCGCGCCACCCAACAATTGCACAGCAAGCGCGGTGTACACGAACGTGCGCGATGCCAGGTGCAATCCCGCAAGCAACGTCAGCGCCCCGGCCAAGGCCCAACTGATCACCGTACCGTGACTGAAGAAAAACAACGGTGCCAGCAAATAGAGAAACGCCAGCCCGAGGCAAGCCAGGACTGGCAGGCCTTTCAGCTCCCAAGGCCTGATCTGTTCCGGCAAGGCTTTACGCAACTGGTAGAAGCTGAACAGCAACGCGACGCCCAACAGCAGCGCGCCTAACGGAACACCGCCAAGCAGGCTGTTCTCGCTGCTGTGCAACTCGCCGAGAAACGCCAGCGCCGCCCCCAATTGCAGCAGCAAGGCAAAGACCCGGGCCAAGGGCCTTTGCTGGCGCAGACCGAGCCAGAAGATCCCCGCGCCTTCCACCGCCCACGCCGCCGTCGTCCAGCGTGCATCGAGCCCCAGCGGAATCGCCAGGCTGGCGAAGATCACGCCCAAGGCCAGGCAGGTTTCCCCCAATAACACGGTGCGACCGACCATCAGCCAACGGGCGAGCCCCATGTAGATCATGCCCAGCGCCAAGGCACTGAACGCCGCAGCGAACTCCAGATGCTGTACCAGTGCGAACTGCAAGCCGAAACCCACTAGCGGCGGGCCGAACAGCAGCGTGCCGTCGACGTAGTCACCCTTGCGCGCCGACCACTGCAGCAGCGCTTCGCGACTGCCCTCTGCCGGCGGATCGCTCAGCTCCATCAGCTTGCGCCGGGCGAACAGCAGACCAATGGCCAGGTACATCAGGAAAAACACAATCAGGAACGGCTCGGTGCTCCAGAGCAACTCGGGCGAGTAGGAACGCAGGCCCCAGGCGAAACCGATGCCGAAGGTGCCGGTGAACCCGATGACATTCAACAGCCGCCAGGCCTTGAACCAGGCGATGACGAGGATGCCGGCGTCAAGCAGGACAAAGTAGCTGAAAAGCGCGACGTGGCTGCCGGCACCGGTGGAGGCCAGGATGGGCGCGGCGAATCCACCCAGTGCGGCAGCTGCGGCCAGCCCCAGGGAGTCCTGGGTAATGGCGAGGATCGCCGAACAGACGGTCACCGCCACCAGCAGGCCGAACGCCGCCGAAGGATCGAGTAGCGGATGCAGGCGCATCGCGGCAAACACCGTCAGGTACAACACGGCAATCCCGGCGCCTTGCAGGATCAATGCGTAACTGCCGTTGCGGGCCCTCAACCACCAGCCCAATCCGAGCAAGCCCAATGCTGCGGCCGCTACGCCGGCGTAACGCAATTCAAGCGGCACCACCATGCCTTCGGTGGCGTAGCGCAGCAGAAAGGCCAGGCCGAGGAACAGCAACACCACGCCGACCCGCAACACGGTATTGCCGCCGAACAGCCAGGCCCGGGCGCAGCTGATCGCGCGCTCGATGAGATTCGGGCCACGCGGTGTGACAGGCGGTTGCGCTTGGCGAGCGGTCGTCTCGGATTTCCAGGCATCGATAGTCGGACGACTGATTTCGCTGGCCGCTGCGGGGATCGGCTCGAGTTCGGGTGGCAGCTCCCAGATCAATTCCGGGGTAGCCGCAGGGGCTTCTTCAAGGAGGATTTCAGGTGATACCAGCGGTTCGCGGCTTTCCGGCGCCTTGACGCCCGATGCTTCGAGCGCTGCCAGCCGTTGTTCGACCGCCTGTAGCACACGCTGTTGCTCGACTGCCCGAAGGTCCAGGCGAGCAATGCGAATGGCCTGGCCGATACCCAATCCGAGTAATGCGCCCAGCAGTGCATCACTGAATGACTCGTCGAGCATCCAGCCGAGCACCAGCCCTGTCAGCATGAAAATCCATTGCATGGTCGATATCCCTAAGCGGCCCTGAATCAGGGCATATCCGGTGATTCAGACTAGTAAACAGTCACCCGGAATCCAATGTGGGCACAAATTCCATTTGCCCCATAAATCCACTGTGGGAGCGGGCTTGCTCGCGAAGAGGTCATCACACTCGACAATTGTGTCGAAAGTCAGTCCGCATTCGCGAGCAAGCCCGCTCCCACAGGGATCAGTTGCCACTCAGTATATCGATCAGGCCCGTTAGTCGCCGGGCATTCCGGTTGAAAACTACTCCAGTGCCTTCCAGATTTCCGTGGCGTACTCGCGAATGGTCCGGTCCGACGAGAACCAGCCCATCCGCGCCGTGTTCAACACTGCTGAACGCCACCATTCCTTGGAATCGTGCCAATGGGCTTCGACGCGCATCTGCGCATTCCAGTAGGAGTCGAAATCGGCGCAGACCAGGAAGCGGTCGTAATCCACCAGCGAATCGATCAACCCGGTGTAACGGGACGGATCATCCGGGGAGAACACCCCGCCACGAATCGCTTGCAGCACATCGTTCAGGCGATGGGACGCAGCGATGTCCGGTACGGCACTGAACTCATGGTTCTGCTTGCGCGCTTCCACCTGCTGCGCGCTGAGGCCGAAGATGAACATGTGCTCGGCGCCAATGCGCTCGCACATTTCCACGTTGGCCCCGTCCAGGGTGCCGATGGTCAGCGCGCCGTTCAGGCCGAATTTCATGTTGCTGGTGCCTGACGCTTCGAAACCGGCGGTGGAGATCTGCTCGGACAGATCCGCTGCCGGAATGATGCTCTCCGCCAGGCTGACGTTGTAGTTGGGCAGGAACACCACTTTGAGCAAGCCGCGCACGGTCGGGTCGTTGTTCACCACCCGGGCGATGTCGTTGGTCAGCTTGATGATCAGTTTGGCCTGGTGATAACTCGCGGCAGCCTTGCCGGCGAAGATTTTCACCCGTGGCACCCAGTCGATTTCAGGTTCCGCGCGGATCGCCTGGTACAACGCCACGGTGTGCATCAGGTTGAGTAACTGACGTTTATATTCGTGGATTCGCTTGACCTGCACGTCGAACATCGCCGCCGGGTTGACCGCGACACCCAGCCGCTCATGGATCAGGTACGCCAGGGCCTTCTTGCTGTGCAGGCGTTGCTCGGCAAACGCCTTGCGAAACGCATTTTTCTCGGCGAACGGTTCGAGGGCGAGCAAACGCTCTTCAGGGTTATCCAGTACCGCGGAGCCCAGGGCATCGACCAGCATCGAAGTCAGCTCGGGGTTGGCCTGGTACAGCCAGCGGCGGAAGGTGATGCCGTTGGTCTTGTTGTTGATTCGTTCCGGGTACAGCTTGTGCAACTCCGAGAACACCGTCTTGCGCATCAGTTGGGTGTGCAAACCGGACACACCGTTGACGCTGTGGGAGCCGAGAAACGCCAGGTTGCCCATGCGCACCCGACGACCGTTGTCTTCCTCGATCAGCGACACGGCGCGCAGCACGTCGAAATCGTGAATGCCCTTGGCCCGCAAGGAATCGATGTGGTGGGCGTTGATCAGGTAAATGATCTGCATGTGTCGCGGCAGCATGCGTTCCATCAAGCCGACCGGCCAGGTTTCCAGCGCTTCGGGCAGCAATGTGTGGTTGGTGTAGGACAGCGTATCGACAGTGACCTGCCATGCCGCATCCCATGCCACGT
Source organism: Pseudomonas sp. WT-JTC (assembly GCF_056711565.1). Classification (NCBI taxonomy): domain Bacteria; kingdom Pseudomonadati; phylum Pseudomonadota; class Gammaproteobacteria; order Pseudomonadales; family Pseudomonadaceae; genus Pseudomonas; species Pseudomonas sp. WT-JTC. The sequence continues at coordinate 347,361 of NZ_CM160042.1, read as the reverse complement.
CATAGACGTCGACCAGTTGCCGCATCAGTTCAGCCACGGCAATCGACGGGTGAGTGTCGTTGAGCTGAATCGACGCGTGATCGCCCAGGGTCAGCACCGAGGTGTGCATGTTGCGATGGCGGCGCAGCAGATCCTGCAATGAGGCCGCGACGAAGAAATACTCCTGACGCAGGCGCAACTCCTGGCCGGCCTCGGTACTGTCCGCCGGGTACAGCACCCGGGAGATACTTTCGGCCCGGGCCACTTCAGCCACGGCGCCCAGGTGGTCGCCGGCGTTGAAACGCTCCAGATGCAGATCTTCCATGGCCCGCGCACGCCACAGGCGCAGCGTGTTGACGCTCGCCCCGCGCCAGCCGACCACCGGCGTGTCGTAGGCAATCGCCCGCACGGTTTCCGCCGGGTGCCAGACTTGCCTGGACTTGCCGCTGTCATCGGTCACGGTTTCAACGCCGCCGCCAAAGCCGATCGGGTACACCACCTCCGGCCGCTCGAACTCCCACGGGTTGCCAAAATCCAGCCAGTGTTCGGTCTGCTCCTGCTGCCAGCCGTCGACAATCGCCTGGCGGAACAACCCGTGCTCATAGCGGATGCCGTAGCCATGAGCGGCGATGCCGAGGGTCGACATGCTTTCCAGGAAACACGCCGCCAGACGCCCAAGGCCGCCGTTGCCCAGGGCCGCATCGGGCTCCAGCAAGCGGATGCGCTCAAGGTCGACGCCAAGTTCGGTCAGGGCTTCGCGGGCCACGTCGAGCAGGCCGAGGTTGCTCAGGCTGTCGAACAGCAGCCGGCCGATGAGAAATTCCAGAGAGAGGTAATAGACGCGCTTCTGACCTTTGCGGTAGATCTGCCGCGTGTGGTCCATCCAGTGCTCGACCATGTGGTCCCGCGCGGCCAGGGCAATAGCTTCGAACCAGTCATGGTCGAAGGCGTGATCCGGGTCTTTACCCACCGCATAAGTGAGTTTGGTCAAGACGGCGTCGCGGAATGCGGCCACCTCTGCTTCGCGAACAAGTGGTTCTTGAGTCATCGATAGGACCTCGAGCGAGCTTGGAATTGTCTGAGCCTAGACGGTCTGACAGGCGGTAGAGGCTCTGGTTCGGCAGTTTTTCCCTTGAATACGAGCTGGATCGACAATGCGTTGTCATGTGTCTGAATGAATGCAGGGCCCGTGCCGTTTTTTCCGGTTGTTTGCACCGCTTGCGAAAAAAACTGGCGAAAGGTTGTTCAAAAATCCACCAGTCCCGGTATGATCGCGCGCCCTGATGCACACGCTGGTAACAAACGATGATGAAGCCGAACCTGATCGCTGCCGCAGAGATCGACCGCCTCGATACCTGGGCCAAGTACTCTGCCCCGATGTGCGGCTCGTGCATGTCCAGCTGCTGCACCCTGCCCGTCGAGGTCAAGATCAAGGACCTGATCCGCATCGGCGTGGTCGATGAGTTCGAGCTGGGCGATCCGCCGAAGAACATCGCCAAACGTCTGCAAAAGGAAGGCCTGGTCGAGCGCTTCAACCAGAAGTCAGGAATCTTTACCCTCCAGCGCATGAGCAACAACGATTGCCTGTACCTGGATCGTAAGAGCCGTCTGTGCACTATTTATGAAAAGCGCCCGGATACTTGCCGCAACCACCCGAAAATCGGCCCGCGGCCGGGGTATTGCGCGTACAAGCCGAAGGAAGTGGAGCGCGAGCGGAATTCGCGGTCGATTGAGCGGTTCTGATATTTCCTGATTTCTGCGCCGACTGATCGGCCGCCTTCGCGAGCAAGCCCGCTCCCACAGGGATCAAGGTGAAACACAAAATCTGTGAACACCAAAAATCCCTGTGGGAGCGGGCTTGCTCGCGAAGGGGCCGGCACTAACACCACCCAAACCCCAGACAAACAAAAACGCCCCCGGCCTTTCGACCGGGGGCGTTTTCGTTCAGCCAGGGCTAAATCTTATGCCTTGGCTTTCTTGGCAGCGCGGGTACGCTCGCTTTCGTCCAGGATCTTCTTGCGAAGACGGATGGACTTAGGAGTCACTTCACACAGCTCGTCGTCCTGGATGAATTCCAGAGCCTGTTCCAGGGTGAAGCGAACAGGTGGAACCAGGGCGATGGTTTCGTCTTTACCCGAAGCACGCATGTTGTCGAGCTTCTTGCCCTTGGTAGGGTTGACGCCCAGGTCGTTGTCACGGCTGTTCAGACCAACGATCTGACCGTTGTAGATTTCCTGACCGTGTTCAACGAACAGCTTGCCACGTGCCTGCAGGGTTTCCAGGGAGTAGGTCAGAGCCTTGCCGGTTTCAACCGAAACCAGAACGCCGTTCTGACGGCCGGACATGTCGCCGGACTTCATCACGTCGTAACGGTCGAAGATCGAGGTCAGGATGCCAGCACCGTTGGTCAGGGTCAGGAACTGGTTACGGAAACCGATCAGACCACGAGCAGGGATGTTGTATTCCAGACGCACACGGCCCTTGCCATCCGGCACCATGTTGGTCAGGTCGCCCTTACGCAGACCCATCTCTTCCATCACCTTGCCCTGGGATTCTTCCGGCAGGTCGATGGTGACGTTTTCGAACGGTTCGTGCTTCACGCCGTCAACCAGACGGATGATCACTTCCGGACGGCCTACAGCCATTTCGAAGCCTTCGCGACGCATGGTTTCGATCAGTACCGAGAGGTGCAGTTCGCCACGGCCGGAAACCTTGAACTTGTCAGCCGAGTCGCCTTCTTCAACGCGCAGTGCAACGTTGTACAGCAGCTCTTTGTCCAGACGTTCCTTGATGTTACGGGAAGTCACGAACTTGCCTTCTTTACCGCAGAATGGCGAGTCGTTTACCTGGAAGGTCATGGAAACGGTTGGCTCGTCGACGGTCAGAGGCTTCATCGCCTCGACGGTGTCCGGGTGGCACAGGGTGTCGGAGATGAACAGCGAGTCCATACCGCTGATGCACACGATGTCGCCTGCAGCAGCTTCTTCAACGTCTACACGGTGCAGACCGTGGTGACCCATCAGCTTCAGGATACGACCGTTACGCTTCTTGCCGTCGGCACCGACAGCCACAACCGGGGTGTTCGGCTTGACGCGACCACGGGCGATACGGCCAACACCGATAACACCCAGGAAGCTGTTGTAGTCCAGTGCGGAGATCTGCATCTGGAACGGACCTTCACGGTCAACAGCCGGCGCCGGTACGTTGTCGACGATCGACTGGTACAGCGGGGTCATGTCGTCAGCCATTTCGTTGTGGTCCAGACCGGCAATACCGTTCAGGGCCGAGGCGTAGACGACTTTGAAGTCCAGCTGTTCTTCGGTGGCACCCAGGTTGTCGAACAGGTCGAAGATCTGGTCCAGAACCCAGTCCGGACGCGCGCCTGGACGGTCAACCTTGTTGATGCACACGATCGGACGCAGGCCGGCTTCGAAAGCCTTCTTGGTCACGAAACGGGTTTGCGGCATAGGGCCGTCTTGAGCGTCAACCAGCAGCAGAACGGAGTCGACCATCGACATTACGCGTTCAACTTCGCCGCCGAAGTCGGCGTGGCCCGGGGTGTCCACGATGTTGATGTGGTAGCCGTTCCAGTTGATGGCGGTGTTTTTCGCCAGAATGGTAATACCGCGCTCTTTTTCCTGGTCGTTGGAGTCCATCACGCGCTCGTCGTTGAGCTCGTTGCGCTCCAGGGTGCCGGATTGACGCAGGAGTTTGTCTACCAGGGTCGTTTTACCATGGTCAACGTGGGCAATGATGGCGATGTTGCGTAGATTTTCGATCACTTGTGTATCTCGATCAGAGGATTCGGTGTGCTGACAAGTCTTGGCAGCGATTAACAGTAGCGTCCGTGAAAGCCGTTACAGCTTGACGGCGGCATCGGGGGGCCGGTGACGCAAGCCACAGGCAAACAGCCCCGGGCACTTAGCTCGGTCGATAAACGCGCACATTGGCATGCCCCTCACTGAGCAAATGGTGGGCATGCAGGCGACTCATCACGCCTTTGTCGCAATACAGCAGGTACTGGCGAGTAGGGTCCAGTTCCTTGAAACGAGCGTTCAGTGCATAAAACGGCATCGTTTGTACCTCGATACCAGCAAGGTCCAGCGGGTCGTCTTCAGCGGCATCCGGGTGACGGATGTCGATGACGATCTGACCGGCCAGCGCTTCGCTGACTTCTTCAATCTGCAAGTCCTGGCCCAATTCGTCGATCACGCGATCGATCGGCACCAGCTTGGCGTTTTCGAGCGCACGCTCGAGCACCGCCATATCGAATTCTTTCTCTTCGTGCTCGACACGGTAGCGTTTGGCGGCCGTCTTCGGATTGACCGAGATGACCCCGCAGTACTCCGGCATGTGTCGGGCGAAATCGGCGGTGCCGATCTCGTTGGCCGTGTCGATGATGTCCTGCTTGTGGCTGGCGATCAGCGGGCGCAAGACCAGTTTGTCGGTCACGCAATCGATCACGGACAGGTTCGGCAGCGTCTGGCTCGACACCTGGGAGATCGCCTCACCGGTCACCAGCGCTTCGATGTGCAGTCGATCGGCAATCTGGGAGGAAGCGCGCAACATCATACGCTTCAATACTACGCCCATATGACTGTTATCGACTTTGCCGAGAATTTCGCCCAGCACTTCCTCGAAAGGCACACTGACAAATAACACGCGTTGGGAGCTGCCGTACTTCTTCCAGATGAAATGCGCGACTTCCATCACGCCCAATTCATGGGCCCGCCCGCCCAGATTGAAGAAGCAGAAATGCGCCATAAGGCCGCGGCGCATGATCTGGTAGGCCGCAACGGTGGAATCGAAGCCGCCGGACATCAGCACCAGCGTCTGCTCCAGGGCGCCCAGCGGATATCCGCCGATGCCGTTGTGCTGGCTGTGGATCACGAACAACCGTTGGTCGCGAACTTCGATCCGGACTTCGATTTCCGGCTTTTTCAGGTCGATCCCGGCGGCACCACACTGACGGCGCAACTGGCTGCCGACATATTTTTCGATATCAATTGAGCTGAACGGGTGCTTGCCGGCACGCTTGCAACGCACCGAGAAGATCTTGCCGGCCAGTGCATCACCGTAGTGCTGCTTGCATTTTTCGACGATGTCGTCGAAATCGCCCAGCGGGTATTCATCGATTTGCAGGAAGTGCGCGATGCCCGGCATGCAGCTCAGGCGCTCGCCCATCTCTTTCAGGGCCTTGGGGTCGCTGACGCGGGTTTCCAGCTCGAGATTGTCCCACACGCCGTTCACCACCACGGCCGGGTCCAGATCGCGGAGCACGGCACGGATGTTCTTGGCCAACTGGCGGATGAAACGCATCCGTACCGGGCGGCTCTTGATGGTGATCTCTGGAAAGACTTTTACGATTAATTTCATGGAAACAGCGCGCGCGAGGCCTGCCGAAAAAGGGGGGCGCGGATTATAGCGGAAATTGCTCAAGGTTTAACCAGTTAATGTGCAGAAGGTTTTGCGCGCACCAAAACGGGTCATTTATTGAAATGAACGCCACATTGTAGGGCGGGATTTTCCGCTTTAAGGTGCTTTTGCGCCTTATAAGCGTGAATTTGGAGCAAAAAACCCATGCTGGGGCACTGGCATGCAATTTGCTCCCTTGTGAGGCAGGTTGCCTTGGCAGACTATTCGCGCCGGCATCACAAACATTTAAGGGCATCCACTACCAGCCCTAATCCACCCGGAGGACACTATGTCGAAGTCGGTTCAACTCATCAAAGATCATGACGTCAAGTGGATTGATCTGCGCTTCACGGACACCAAAGGCACTCAGCACCACGTGACCATGCCGGCTCGCGATGCGCTGGATGAAGACTTCTTCGAAGTCGGCAAAATGTTCGACGGTTCCTCCATCGCTGGCTGGAAAGGCATCGAAGCCTCCGACATGATCCTGATGCCGGACGACTCCACTGCCGTACTGGACCCGTTCACTGAAGAGCCGACCCTGATCCTGGTCTGCGACATCATCGAACCTTCGAGCATGCAAGGCTACGACCGCGACCCGCGCGCGATCGCCAAGCGTGCCGAAGAGCACCTGAAAGCCACCGGTATCGGTGACACCGTATTCGCCGGTCCAGAGCCAGAGTTCTTCATCTTCGACCAAGTGAAGTTCAAGTCCGACATTTCCGGCTCCATGTTCAAGATCTACTCTGAACAAGGTTCGTGGATGTCCGACCAGGACGTGGAAGGCGGCAACAAAGGCCACCGTCCAGGCGTCAAAGGCGGCTACTTCCCGGTTCCGCCGTTCGACCACGACCACGAAATCCGTACCTCCATGTGCAACGCACTGGAAGAAATGGGCCTGACCGTCGAAGTTCACCACCACGAAGTGGCAACTGCCGGCCAGAACGAAATCGGCGTCAAGTTCAACACCCTGGTGAAGAAAGCCGACGAAACCCAGACCCTGAAGTACGTCGTGCACAACGTTGCCGATGCCTACGGCCGTACCGCTACCTTCATGCCTAAGCCTCTGTACGGCGACAACGGTTCGGGCATGCACGTTCACATGTCCATCTGGAAAGACGGCAAGAACACCTTCGCTGGCGAAGGTTATGCCGGCCTGTCCGATACCGCCCTGTACTTCATCGGCGGCATCATCAAGCACGGTAAGGCGCTGAACGGCTTCACCAACCCGGCAACCAACTCCTACAAGCGTCTGGTTCCAGGCTTCGAAGCTCCAGTGATGCTGGCCTACTCGGCCCGTAACCGCTCCGCTTCGATCCGCATTCCTTACGTGTCGAGCCCGAAAGCCCGCCGTATCGAAGCGCGTTTCCCGGATCCGGCTGCCAACCCGTACCTGTGCTTCGCTGCACTGCTGATGGCTGGCCTGGACGGCATCCAGAACAAGATCCACCCTGGCGACGCAGCTGACAAAAACCTGTACGACCTGCCGCCTGAAGAGGCCAAAGAGATCCCACAAGTTTGCGGCAGCCTGAAAGAAGCCCTGGAAGAGCTGGACAAAGGTCGTGCGTTCCTGACCAAAGGCGGCGTTTTCAGCGACGACTTCATCGACGCTTACATCGCCCTGAAAAGCGAAGAAGAAATCAAGGTACGTACCTTCGTACACCCACTGGAATACGAGCTGTACTACAGCTGCTGATCCGGTAGCGCCGCGGCACGCGGCGTGACAAAAAAGAGGCCTCCTTCGGGAGGCCTTTTTTGTGCCCGCGATTTAACAACCGCTGAAAATCCCTGTGGGAGCGGGCTTGCTCGCGAAGGCGATGTATCAGTGAACATTGATGGCGACTGACACTCCGAATTCGCGAGCAAGCCCGTTCCCACAGTGGAGTTGTGGCGACCTGGAGAGCTGGGTGAATCCATATCCAATTGTTAACACGCTGGGCCAACCAACATCCCTGACCTATGCTGCAACCCATCGCTTTCGTTTCCGGTCGATTCCATGGGTCGAGGTTTTCTGTTCATTCTGCTGCTGATCGCCCTGCCCGCCGCAGCGCAGATCTACAAATACACGGACGCCAACGGCACCACCGCGTACAGCAATCAACCGCCCGACGGCGTCAACGCTCAACCGATCGAGTTGCCGCCACTCAACAGCGTCGAGCGCCAGCCTACCGGCGAAGCCGCACCTGCCGCTGAAGTCGTTCGTCATGAACAGCCCGGCAAGGCCTATGAAGTGCTGGAGCTGACAGGCCTGCCGACCACCGAAGCCCTACGTGCCAACAACGGCACGTTCACCGTTAACGTACAGATCAAACCGCGCCTGCAAGGCTCCCATCTGTTGCGCCTGCTGCTGGACGGCCAGCCCTACGGCCAGCCAGGCAATGTGCCGACCCTGCAACTGGTGAACATCGATCGCGGCGAACACCGCCTCGCCGTGCAAGTGATCGATGGTGAAAAAGTAGTGCAGCAAAGCCCCGCCACGACCGTCACCGTGCAACGAGTACACGCGCCTTGAAGACCTGGTTGCTGCTCGCCTGCCTCATCGCGCTGCCCGCATCGGCAGAGGTCTTTACTTACGTTGACTCCCAAGGCAATCGGGTTTTCACCGACCAGCCAAAACCCGGTAACGCCAGGCGTGTACCGCTGGCCAAGAGCAATCGAATGGCGGCCACCCCCACCCGTGCAGAACCGTTGATTGCCCAGAGCAGCCCGGAAGCACAAGTGCCGTTCCACTATGAAGTGCTGCGCATCCTGGTCCCGGAGCCCGACGCGACCATCCGCAGCAACGCCGGCGAAGTCATCGTCAGCGCCACCAACGAGCCCGGCCTGCAACCCGGTCACCGCTACCGGTTGCTGCTTGATGGCGAGCCCACTGCTGAACCCGGCCCGAGCCCGGTGTTCCCGTTGAGCAACATCGATCGCGGCAGCCATACCCTGGCCGTGGAAATCCTCGATGAGCAGGGACGCATCGTCGAACGCACCGCCAGCCAACCCTTCCATATGCAGCGCACGTCACTCGCCCAGAAGCGCCAGATCAAACCCTGCGCCCTCGAAGACTACGGCCAGCGGCCGGAATGCCCGCTCAGCGACAAGCCCGCCGAAGAAAAAAATCCTTTCTTGCGACTTTTTTAACATCGCTCAGGTTTGCGCACTATATTGGTGCAATTGCTTGCACCGTACTCACATTCCAACCCATTTTGGTTCGAAACTACCCGCTAAAGCTGGCAAAGCGCCGCGTAAATGAGCGTCAAACGTCCGTTTCAGGCGCTGAACGCTTCTTTTCGGAGCCTTGGTTTGGTTTTTGCATTTTGCCCGTACCAGCGCTGTTTTCTTGCGCATGCTCCGCCCTGAAAGAGGTCCCGATGACCATTAGCGACGCACTCCACCGTTTGCTACTCGATAACCTCACCACCGCCACCATCCTGCTCGACGCCGAACTGCGCCTCGAGTACATGAACCCGGCGGCGGAGATGCTGCTGGCCATCAGCGGCCAGCGCAGCCATGGGCAGTTCATCAGTGAATTGTTTACCGAATCGGCCGAAGCACTGAATTCGTTGCGCCAGGCCGTCGAACAAGCGCACCCGTTCACCAAGCGCGAAGCCATGCTCACCGCCCTCACCGGCCAGACCCTGACCGTTGACTACGCAGTAACGCCGATTCTGAGCAATGGCGACACGATGCTGCTGCTCGAAGTCCACCCTCGTGACCGCTTGCTGCGGATCACCAAGGAAGAAGCACAGCTTTCCAAACAGGAAACCAGCAAAATGCTGGTGCGCGGCCTGGCCCATGAAATCAAGAACCCCTTGGGCGGGATTCGCGGCGCGGCGCAATTGCTGGCCCGGGAACTGCCGGAAGAAAGCCTGCGCGACTACACCAACGTCATCATCGAAGAAGCCGACCGTCTGCGTAACCTGGTGGACCGCATGCTCGGCTCCAACAAGTTGCCATCACTGGCCCTGTGCAATGTCCACGAAGTGCTGGAGCGTGTCTGCCAGCTGGTGGAGGCCGAAAGCCAGGGCTGCATCACTTTGGTGCGCGACTACGACCCAAGCATCCCCGACGTGTTGATCGACCGCGAACAGATGATTCAGGCCGTGCTGAACATCGTGCGCAATGCAATGCAGGCCATCAGCAGCCAGAACGAACTGCGCCTGGGCCGCATCAGCCTGCGCACCCGCACCATGCGCCAGTTCACGATCGGCCACGTGCGCCATCGCCTGGTGACCAAGATCGAGATCATTGACAACGGTCCGGGCATCCCTGCCGAACTTCAGGAAACCATTTTCTTCCCCATGGTCAGCGGTCGTCCGGACGGTACCGGGCTTGGCCTGGCCATTACCCAGAACATCATCAGCCAGCACCAGGGCCTGATCGAATGTGACAGCCACCCCGGCCACACCACTTTCTCGATCTTTCTGCCACTGGAACAAGGAGCCACATCGACATGAGCCGTAGTGAAACCGTGTGGATCGTCGATGACGACCGTTCTATCCGTTGGGTCCTGGAAAAAGCCTTGCAACAGGAAGGCATGACCACACAAAGCTTCGACAGCGCCGATGGCGTGATGAGCCGCCTGGCGCGCCAGCAACCGGACGTGATCATTTCCGACATCCGTATGCCCGGCACCAGCGGCCTGGACCTTCTGGCGCGGATTCGCGAACAACACCCACGGCTGCCAGTGATCATCATGACCGCGCACTCCGATCTGGACAGCGCTGTCGCGTCCTATCAGGGCGGCGCCTTCGAGTACCTGCCCAAGCCGTTCGACGTCGATGAAGCGGTTTCCCTGGTCAAGCGCGCCAACCAGCACGCCCAGGAACAACAAGGCCTGGAAGTCACCCCGACCCTGACCCGCACCCCGGAAATCATCGGTGAAGCACCCGCGATGCAGGAGGTGTTTCGCGCCATCGGCCGCCTGAGCCACTCCAACATCACCGTGCTGATCAACGGCGAATCCGGTACCGGTAAAGAACTGGTGGCCCACGCCCTGCACCGTCACAGCCCGCGGGCAGCTTCGCCGTTCATCGCGCTGAACATGGCGGCGATTCCTAAAGATCTGATGGAATCCGAACTGTTCGGCCATGAAAAAGGTGCGTTCACCGGCGCAGCCAACCTGCGTCGCGGGCGCTTCGAACAGGCGGACGGCGGCACGCTGTTCCTCGATGAAATCGGCGATATGCCGGCCGACACCCAGACCCGCTTGCTTCGCGTACTGGCCGATGGAGAGTTCTACCGCGTTGGCGGTCATGTCCCAGTGAAGGTCGATGTGCGCATCATCGCTGCGACTCACCAGAATCTGGAAACCCTGGTGCATGCCGGGAAATTCCGTGAGGACTTGTTCCATCGCCTCAACGTTATCCGCATCCATATCCCGCGTCTGTCGGATCGTCGAGAAGACATTCCGACCCTGGCCAGGCACTTCCTCAGCCGCGCAGCCCAGGAGCTGGCCGTCGAGCCGAAGCTGCTGAAAAGCGAAACCGAGGAATACCTGAAGAACCTGCCGTGGCCCGGTAACGTGCGGCAACTGGAGAACACCTGCCGCTGGATCACGGTGATGGCTTCGGGTCGCGAAGTGCACATCGGCGACCTGCCGCCGGAGTTGCTGAGCCTGCCGCAGGATTCGGCCCCCGTGACCAACTGGGAACAGGCCCTGCGCCAGTGGGCGGACCAGGCACTGGCCCGCGGTCAGTCGAGCCTGCTCGACAGTGCCGTGCCGGCCTTCGAACGGATCATGATCGAAACCGCGCTCAAACACACCGCCGGTCGCCGCCGCGATGCCGCCGTTTTGCTGGGCTGGGGGCGCAACACCCTGACCCGCAAGATCAAGGAACTGGGGATGAAGGTGGATGGTGGGGATGATGATGAGGGGGATGAGGGCTGAGCACACGATCCTGTGGGAGCGGGCTTGCTCGCGAAAGCGGTATGTCAGTCGACTTCAATTTTGACTGATACACCGCTTTCGCGAGCAAGCCCGCTCCCACATTTAAAGCCCAGTGCACCGCCTGAAGGCACCGTGAACCGCAATCGCGCACGGCAACCGCTCCGAAACCCTGCCCGCGTTCACAATCGAACCCCTATCGAAAAAACACGAAAGCCCCGGATTACGGGGCTTTCGGCGTTTTGAGGCGTAATTTTATTGTGCAGTTTTAAAACCTGGCACGCCCCCTGCAATAACCCTTTCAGGTGAATCAGTTCACCTGACCGGTTTCGGGGACCTTGGTACAGGCAGGCCGGGGATTCCCCTCTTTACACCGGGCTCACACCGCACTCGCGACGAGCCCAACCGTTTTGGGGCCCTTGATACAGGCAGGTCAGGGGTTCCCTCTTTACACCAGGCTCAAACCGCACTCGCGACGAGCCTCCCGTTTCGGGAACCTTGGTACAGGCAGGCCGGGGATTCCCTCTTTTATTGCTCCCGGAGATGGATCTCCAGCCGCCAGCGGTCGTCGACCTCGCTACCAGCCCACTCGCCCTGCAGGGGCCGGGCCGCGACCAGTGTCAGCAACACCCCCCCATCGCTCAAACGTACCCGCCAGTTCACATCCTTGCCGTCGAGCTTGAGCTGGCCTTTCTGTGCCTTGCCCTCGGCGCCAAACAGCAGCGCGACACTGCCATCAACCATTTCGCCGTGGGTCTTGGGTTCGTTGTTGAACCACACCACCAGCCCGTCGTTCGTCACCTCGACCTGCTGCAACTGGCTGGGGTCTGGTGTGGTCAGGCGACCGATCATCATCCCGACCATCACCCCGACAATCGCCAGCGAGCCCATCACCGGCAGGAATAGTTTCGAACGCACGCCTTCCGGCGGCGTAGAATGCGCGTCATCTTTACCTTCGGAGCCGTGCATGTTTCACGTCATCCTTTTCCAACCAGAAATTCCGCCGAACACCGGCAACGTTATCAGGCTGTGCGCCAACAGTGGCTGCCACCTGCATTTGATCGAACCGCTGGGCTTTGAGATGGACGACAAGCGTCTGCGCCGCGCCGGCCTCGACTACCACGAGTATGCCACCCTGCAACGCCATGCGGACCTGGCCAGCTGCCTGGAAAGCCTGGGCAACCCGCGGGTGTTCGCCTTCACCACCAAAGGCTCGCGTCCGTTCCACAACGCCAGTTTCGTCCCGGGCGATGCATTCCTGTTCGGCCCGGAAAGCCGTGGCCTGCCCGCCGAAGTGCTGGAGGCCCTGCCAGCCGAACAACGCCTGCGCCTGCCGATGCGCGAAGGCTGCCGCAGCCTGAACCTGTCCAATACCGTGGCAGTGGCCGTTTACGAAGCCTGGCGCCAGAACGACTTCAAGTAACAGCGCATAACAAATGTGGGAGCGGGCTTGCTCGCGAAGGGGTCATAACATTCAACATCTTCGTTGACTGTTACACCGCTTTCGCGAGCAAGCCCGCTCCCACATTGGACTTGCTGCGACACTCAGAAATGCTTACTGAACGGTCGGAGTCTCGCCAGCAGCCTGCATGCGTTGCAGCTCTTGTGCGTACAGCGCATCGAAGTTCACCGGAGCCAGCATCAGTGCCGGGAACGAACCACGGGTCACCAGGCTGTCCAGGGTTTCGCGAGCGTACGGGAACAGGATGTTCGGGCAGAACGCACCCAGGGTGTGGCTCATCGAAGCGTCGTCCAGGTTCTTGATCAGGAAGATCCCGGCCTGTTGCACTTCGGCGATGAACGCCACTTCGTCACCGTTTTTCACGGTAACCGACAAGGTCAGCACGACTTCGTGGAAGTCGGCTTCCAGTGTCTTTTGGCGGGTGTTCAGATCCAGAGCGACGCTCGGCTCCCACTGCTGGCGGAAGATCGCCGGGCTTTTCGGAGCTTCGAAGGACAGGTCACGCACATAAATGCGCTGCAAGGAGAATTGCGGTGCAGTTTCTTCTTCGTTCGCAGCAGTGTTCTGTTGGTCAGTCATCGCAGATCCTTCTTGATCCAGGGTTCTTTTAGGTTTGCTTGTTTGGGGTATTGCCGTCAGGCCTTGAGCAGCGCGTCGAGCTTGCCGGCGCGCTCCAGGGCGAACAAATCATCACAACCGCCCACGTGGGTGCTGCCGATCCAGATTTGCGGCACGGACGTACGCCCGGCCTTCTGGGCCATCGCAGCGCGCACCTGCGGCTTGCCATCGACCTTGATCTCTTCGAAGGCCACGCCTTTGTTCTCGAGCAGGTACTTGGCTCGCGAGCAGTAAGGGCAGTAATCGCTGGAATAGACGACGACGCTACTCATATCACTTCACCAGTGGCAGATTGTCGGCTTTCCAGCTGGAGATACCACCGGACAGCTTGGCGGCGGTGAAGCCGGATTTCATCAATTCGCGGGCGTGGGTGCCGGCGGTCTGGCCCATGGCGTCGACCAGGATAATGGTCTTGGCCTTGTGTTTTTCCAGTTCGCCAACGCGGGCGGCCAGTTTGTCCTGGGGAATGTTCACCGCACCGACAATGTGACCGGCGGCGAAATCCTTGCTCGGACGAATGTCGACCACGACGCCCGCGTCCTTGTTGACCAGGCCGGTCAGTTCGCCGGTGCTCAGGCTACGGCCGCCGCCCTGCATTTGATAGGCAATCAGCAACGCCAGCAGTACGACGAAGATACCGACGAGAATGTAGTGGTTAGTGGCGAATTCAATCAGGTGAGCAACCATCGAAGGAGGTTCCAGGGCGTTAAAATGTCGGCCAGTATACACAGCCACTATGGTGGGCCAAACCCCGTCCGGCGGTGACGTGGCCGGAACTTCGCTTTAAACTGCGACTCCCTTTTCCATCGCCCCTTTAACTTAAGCCAGAGCGGATTCCATGACTACCACGCCTAAACCTTTGGTCCTGATGATTCTCGACGGCTTCGGTCACAGCGACAGCCCCGAATCAAACGCCATTTTCGCGGCGAAGAAGCCTGTACTGGACCGCCTGTGGGCCACTGTGCCGAACGGCCTGATCTCGGGCAGCGGCATGGACGTCGGCCTGCCGGATGGCCAGATGGGCAACTCCGAAGTCGGCCACATGAACCTGGGCGCCGGCCGCGTGGTGTATCAGGACTTCACTCGGGTCACCAAATCGATCCGCGACGGCGAGTTCTTCGAGAACCCGACCATCTGCGCCGCAGTGGACAAGGCCGTCGCCGCCGGCAAAGCCGTACATTTCATGGGCCTGCTGTCCGATGGCGGCGTGCATAGCCACCAGGATCACCTGGTCGCCATGGCCGAACTGGCCTTCAAGCGCGGCGCCCGGAACATCTACCTGCACGCCTTCCTCGATGGCCGCGACACTCCGCCGAAAAGCGCGCAATCGTCGATCGAACTGCTCGACGCGACCTTCCAGGCCCTGGGCAAAGGCCGGATCGCCAGCCTGATCGGCCGTTACTACGCCATGGACCGCGACAACCGTTGGGACCGTGTGTCCCAGGCCTACAACCTGATTGTCGACGGCCAGGGCGAATTCAACGCCGCCACCGCTCAGGAAGGCCTGCAAGCAGCCTACGAGCGTGGCGAGAGCGACGAGTTCGTCAAAGCCACCTCCATCGGTGAGCCGGTAAAAGTCGAAGACGGCGATGCCGTGGTGTTCATGAACTTCCGCGCCGACCGCGCCCGCGAGCTGACCCGCGTGTTCGTCGAAGACGATTTCAGTGAGTTCGAGCGTGCCCGCCAGCCGAAACTGGCCGGCTTCGTCATGCTGACCCAATACGCCGCCAGCATCCCTGCCCCGTCGGCTTTCGCCGCCGGCAGCCTGGAGAACGTGCTGGGCGACTACCTGGCGAAAAACGGCAAGACCCAGCTGCGTATCGCCGAAACCGAAAAATACGCCCACGTGACCTTCTTCTTCTCGGGCGGGCGCGAAGAACCGTTCCCGGGCGAAGAACGCATCCTGATTCCGTCGCCGAAAGTCGCCACCTATGACTTGCAGCCGGAAATGAGCGCACCGGAAGTTACCGATCGCATCGTCGACGCCATCGAAAACCAGCGTTACGACGTGATCGTGGTCAACTACGCCAACGGCGACATGGTCGGCCACAGCGGCGTGTTCGAAGCCGCGGTGAAGGCCGTCGAATGCCTGGATCAGTGCGTGGGCCGCATCGTCGAAGCCCTGGAAAAAGTCGGCGGCGAAGCCTTGATCACCGCTGACCACGGTAACGTCGAGCAAATGTCCGACGCCTCCACCGGCCAGGCGCACACTGCACACACCACTGAGCCGGTGCCGTTCATTTATGTCGGCAAGCGCGATCTGAAGGTCCGTGAAGGCGGCGTGCTGGCGGACGTGGCGCCAACCATGCTGAAGTTGCTGGGCCTGGAACAACCGGCGGAAATGACCGGGACTTCGATTCTGGTGTAACCCGGTTATTCAAATCACTGCAAACCCTGTGGGAGCGGCGGTGCGACGATTCGACTTGCTCGCGAAAGCATTGTGCCAGTCGACATCAACGTTGCCTGACACACCGCATTCGCGAGCAAGCCCGCTCCCACATTGGTTTTGCGGTGTTTTTGAGTCCAGTTATCACACAGTCAGAAATGGGCATTTTTTTTGCCGCCCATGGCGGGCATACTAGGCCGTCCCTTTCCCTGGTGCCGCCCGCCCCTATGCTTCGCGTCCTGATAGCCCTAGCTCTGACATGCCTGCTCCAACCGGCCTTTGCTGACGAGCGCGCAGAAACCCAACAACAGTTGGACGCCACGCGTCAGGACATTGCCGAGCTGAAGAAACTGCTGGGTAAACTGCAGGAAGAGAAGTCCGGTGTGCAGAAGGAGCTCAAGGGCACCGAAACCGAAATGGGCAAGCTCGAGAAGCAGGTCGAAGCCCTGCAAAAAGAGCTGAAGAAAAGCGAAGCCGAGCTACAGCGCCTCGACGCAGAGAAAAAAAAACTCCAGAGCGCGCGCACTGAACAGCAACGACTGATCGCCATGCAGGCCCGCGCGGCCTACCAGAACGGTCGCCAGGAATACCTCAAGCTGCTGCTCAACCAGCAAAACCCGGAAAAATTCGCCCGTACCCTCACCTATTACGATTACCTGAGCCAGGCACGCCTGGAGCAGTTGAAGAATTTCAACGAAACCCTGCGCCAACTGTCCAATGTCGAGAAGGACATCGCGATGCAGCAGGCGCAACTGCTGGTGCAGCAAAGCAGCCTCGACACCCAGCGTGACGAGCTCGAGAAAGTCCGCAAGGAGCGCCAGCAAGTCCTGGCCAAGCTCAATGACGATGTAAAGGCTCGCGATCAGAAACTGGCGGCGCGCGAGCAGGATCAGGCAGACCTGTCTAAAGTCCTTAAAACCATTGAAGAAACTCTGGCCCGCCAGGCCCGTGAGGCAGAAGAAGCGCGGCAAAAAGCGCTGATTGCCCAGCAGGAAGCCGAAAAAAAGCGTTTACGTGAGGCCCAGGCGCTGGCAGACGCCAACGACGACGCCCCACGCAAACCGGTCAAGTCGACTCCCGGCGCACTGGTTTCCAGTTCCGGCGAGACCTTTGGCGGCCCGTTTGCATCAACCCGCGGCAAACTTCCCTGGCCTGTCGATGGTCGACTGCTCGCGCGCTTCGGTGAAACCCGTGGCGATGATGCCCGGACCAGGTGGGATGGCGTGATGATCGGCGCGTCTGCCGGCAGTGCGGTGCATGCCGTACACGGTGGGCGAGTGGTGTTCGCCGACTGGTTGCGCGGCGCCGGGCTGCTGGTGATTCTCGACCACGGCAATGGTTATTTGAGTCTGTACGGTCACAACCAGACGCTGCTCAAGTCTGCGGGTGACGTTGTAAAAGCCGGTGAGCCTATTTCCACTGTCGGTAACAGTGGCGGGCAGGACACACCAGCGCTGTATTTCGCAATTCGTCAGCAGGGTCACCCGAGTGACCCTGCGCAATGGTGCCACGCGCAAGGATAGGCGTTGAGTCACCTACATTAGGAGTTCGTTCGACATGCTGCATTTGTCCCGCCTTACCTCGCTGGCCCTGACGATCGCCCTGGTGATCGGCGCGCCTCTGGCGTTTGCCGCTCAACCAGCCCCGGCGGTTGCGCCTGCGGGCACTGCTGCGACCACCAAGGCGCCACTGCCGCTGGACGAGTTGCGCACTTTTGCCGAGGTGATGGACCGGATCAAGGCCGCTTATGTCGAACCGGTAGACGACAAGACCCTGCTGGAAAACGCCATCAAGGGCATGCTCAGCAACCTCGATCCGCATTCCGCCTACCTTGGCCCTGAAGATTTCGCCGAGCTGCAGGAAAGCACCAGTGGGGAATTCGGCGGCCTGGGTATCGAAGTCGGCGCCGAAGACGGCTTCATCAAGGTGGTGTCGCCAATTGACGACACTCCAGCCTCCAAGGCCGGCATTCAGGCCGGCGACTTCATCGTCAAGATCAACGGCCAGCCCACCCGGGGCCAGAGCATGACCGAAGCCGTCGACAAGATGCGCGGCAAGATCGGCCAGAAAATCACCCTGACCCTGGTGCGCGACGGCGGCACGCCGTTCGACGTGACCCTGGCCCGCGCCGTCATCCAGGTGAAGAGCGTCAAGAGCCAGTTGCTGGAATCGGGCTACGGTTACATCCGCATCACCCAGTTCCAGGTCAAGACCGGTGAAGAGGTTTCCAAGGCCCTGGCCAAGCTGCGCAAAGACAACGGCAAGAAGCTCAAGGGCATCATTCTCGACCTGCGCAACAACCCGGGCGGGGTGTTGCAGGCGGCGGTGGAAGTGGTCGACCACTTCATCACCAAGGGCCTGATCGTTTACACCAAGGGCCGCATCGCCAATTCCGAGCTGCGCTTCTCTGCCACCGGCAAGGACGAAAGCGAAGCCGTGCCAATGGTCGTGCTGATCAACGGCGGCAGCGCCTCGGCTTCGGAAATTGTCGCCGGCGCCCTGCAGGACCAGAAACGCGCCGTGCTGATGGGCACCACCAGTTTCGGTAAAGGTTCGGTGCAAACCGTGCTGCCGCTGAACAATGAACGCGCATTGAAGATCACCACGGCGCTGTATTACACGCCGAACGGCCGCTCCATCCAGGCACAGGGCATCGTCCCGGACATCGAAGTGCGCAAGGCCAAGATCACCAGCGAGCAGGACAGCGACTACTTCAAGGAAGCTGACTTGCAGGGTCACCTGGGCAACGGCAACGGCGGCGCCGACAAACCGACCGGCACCAGTGGCAAAGCCAAACCGATGCCACAGGACGATGACTACCAGTTGGCCCAGGCCCTGAGCCTGCTCAAAGGGCTGAGCATTACATCCGGCCGCTGAGGATGCGCCTGCGGTACGTTCTCGGTCTGCTTTGCTGTCTGGCGGGTGTTGTTCACGCAACGCCCGCCTCGACCACGCCGCAAAAAGCCTACCTGTCCCTGATCATCGATGACCTGGGGCAGAACCTGCCCCGGGATCGCCGCGTGCTGGCCCTGCCCGGCCCGGTGACCACGGCAATCATGCCCGACACGCCCCACGCCACCGAATTCGCCCGCGAAGCCCATCGCGCCGGCAAAATCGTCATTCTGCACATGCCCATGGATCCGGCCACCGGACCGTTCGCCTGGCACCCCGAACTCCCCATCGATGAGCTGGAAAAGCGCCTGAACGCTGCGTTCAAGATGGTCCCGTACACCAGCGGCATCAACAATCACATGGGCAGCCGCATGACCGCACAACCCGCCGCCATGGCCTGGCTGATGGCGGACTTGCAACGACGGCACAAGTTCTTCGTCGACAGTCGCACCAGCGCCCAGACCGTGGCCGCTGCCGAAGCACAGAAGATCGGTCTGGCGAGCGTTTCGCGGGATGTGTTTCTCGACGATGAGCGTACTGAAGCAGCGATCTTCACCCAGCTGCAGACAGCGATAAGCCTCGCGCACAAACAGGGTTCGGCAGTGATGATCGGGCACCCGTATCCACAGACGCTGGCTGTTTTGGAGCGAGAACTGCCGAAGCTGAAGGCTCAGGGGATCGAGTGGATCGATATCCGGCAGATGATCAGCGTGCGCGGTAATCGGGCGACGGCCGCGCATGGCAAGGATGGCGTATACCGCTAATCCGAAGTACCGCAGAACAAATGTGGGAGTGGCGGTGCGACGATTCGACTTGCTCGCGAAGAGGGCGTGTCAGTCCACATCATTGTTGCCTGATACACCGCTTTCGCGAGCAAGCCCGCTCCCACACCAGTATGTGCAGGATCACTATAGATACTGCGCCATGATCTCGTCCACCCGCCCTTCCTTGCGCATCTGATCCAGCGCCGCCTGGAGCTTGGCCACCGTCTCGTCCGGCACGTCCTTGTTCAGTGCCAGGTACAGTTCGGCACTGTTGAAGCGCAGTACGGTTTTCAATCCGTTAACCCCTTCCTGACGCGCCAGATAGCGCCCGGCCGGATCGCCAGTGGCCCACAGGTCGATCTGACCGTTGACCAGTTTCTTCGCATTGTCCTGATCACGCAGCACGACGATCGGATTGAGCCCCTGCTTGGCCAGCGTCTCGGCGATCGCATCGCCCTTGTAGGCGCCAATCCTGTATTTACGTGCATCGCTCAGGGTTTCGAGGGTGATCTTGCTGTCAGCCTTGGCCAGCATGATCCAGTCGTCCGGGCCGATCGGACCGACCCACTTGAAGAGTTTTTCGCGATCCGGCAACCGTGCCATGACGAATACACCGTAACCAGGTTTTTCCAGGGTGAGTTTGTAGATTCGCTCCCAAGGGAAACGCAGTGTCAGGCTATAGGTTATGTCGGCGCGTTTGAAAATCTCGCGGACGATATCGGTGGCGATGCCATTGATGTTCTCGTCCTGAGCGAAGTTCTTGCCGTTCTTCGCCATGTTGTACGGCGGGAAGTTTTCCGTCAGCAACACCATGTTGGTATCGGGACTGTCTGTTGCGTACGCCCCGGTGGCCAACAAGAGACAAGCACTGGCGAGGGCTAGAAGAAGGCGTCTAAGCATGTCTGGCTACCGAAATCCATGGCGTACCCAAGAGTGCCTTGAGCCCGCCATGATGTCCACTGGCCTGTATCGGTTTGTTTAACGCATCACGATTCCGCGATGAGCCATATAGGCTTTTGCTTCCTGCACGGTGTATTCGCCAAAGTGGAAAATACTCGCCGCCAATACCGCACTGGCGTGGCCTTCAAGGATGCCGTCGGCCAGGTGTTGCAAGTTGCCGACACCGCCGGAGGCGATCACCGGAATGCCCAGCGCATCGCTGATGGCGCGGGTGACACCCAGATCGAAACCGTTTTTCATGCCGTCCTGGTCCATGCTGGTCAGCAGGATCTCACCGGCACCCAAGCCTTCCATCTTCTTCGCCCACTCAACCGCGTCGAGACCGGTTGGTTTGCGACCGCCATGGGTGAAGATTTCCCAGCGCGGGGTTTCACCCGGCCCGGAAACCTTCTTCGCGTCGATGGCAACCACGATGCATTGCGAACCGAAATGCTGCGCGGCTTCGCCGACAAACTCCGGGTTGAACACCGCGGCGGTGTTGATCGAAACCTTGTCCGCGCCGGCATTGAGCAAGTTGCGGATGTCCTGCACGGTGCGTACGCCGCCGCCCACGGTCAGCGGGATGAACACCTGGCTGGCCATGCGCTCTACGGTGTGCAGCGTGGTGTCGCGGCCGTCGACACTGGCAGTGATGTCGAGAAAGGTAATTTCGTCGGCACCCTGCTCGTCGTAGCGACGGGCGATTTCCACCGGGTCACCGGCGTCGCGGATGTTTTCGAATTTCACACCCTTGACCACCCGGCCGTTATCCACGTCCAGGCAAGGGATGATGCGTTTGGCCAGCGCCATGGTCAGTCCTCAGCCTTGGTACGAGTCGCAGAAAGCTTGCGCTTCGGCGACGTCGAGAGTGCCTTCGTAGATCGCCCGGCCGGTGATCGCGCCGATGATGCCCGGCGCCTTGGCGTCGAGCAGCGACTTGATGTCACCCAGGTTGTGAATACCGCCGGAAGCGATCACCGGAATCCTGGTCGCAGCAGCGAGCGCGGCGGTGAACGGTACGTTGCAGCCCTGCATCATGCCGTCTTTGGCGATGTCGGTATAAACGATCGAAGACACGCCGTCGGCTTCAAACTGTTTGGCCAGATCGATAACCTGCACGGTGCTGATTTCAGCCCAGCCATCGGTCGCAACAAAACCGTCCTTCGCGTCGAGGCCGACGATGATCTTGCCCGGGAACGCACGGCAGGCCTCAGCGACGAATGCCGGATCCTTCACCGCCTTGGTGCCGATGATCACGTAGCTCACGCCGGCTTTCACGTAGTGTTCGATAGTTTCCAGGGAACGGATACCGCCGCCGATCTGGATCGGCAGGTTCGGGTAGCGCTTGGCGATGGCGGTGACCACTTCGCCGTTGACCGGCTGGCCCTCGAATGCGCCATTCAGGTCGACCAGATGCAGACGACGGCAACCGCCCTCCACCCACTTGGCAGCCATGCTCACCGGGTCATCGGAGAACACTGTGGAATCTTCCATGCGGCCCTGGCGCAGACGTACGCAGGCACCGTCTTTAAGATCGATAGCGGGAATAATCAGCATCTGGCAAACCTTCAAATTTGAATGTTCAGCTTGGCTCGGAAATCAGTTTTTCTCGAGCGCCCACAGGTCGCTTTCGATGCTTTCGAACCTCTCTTTGAGGTGCGCCTGCACATCGAAAATCGCCCTGTTGTAATAGTGCGGAGCAATTTCGCGGGTAAACAGCTCAAGAATTTCGGCCGCTTCGAACGAACCCAGGTCCAGTTCGAAGCGATCCTCCATGAACCGCTTGATCTTGCGATTGGCCTCGCTCTCCTGTTCAGGAGTGAGGGTCAGGATCGGCGGCTTGGTTTTCTTGGCGGCCATTTACCAGCGACCGTCCCACGCGGCGAAGTTCTGCAGCAGCTGCAGGCCATGGGTATGGCTTTTCTCCGGGTGGAACTGCACGGCGAAACGCGAGCCTTCGGCCAGCGCCGCGGCGAAGTCGACACCGTAGTGACCGCCACCCACCACCTGCCGCGCGTTGGCGGCAGCGATGTAGTAGCTGTGCACGAAGTAGAACCGCGCCAGGTCCGGGATGTCGTGCCACAGCGGGTGACTCACCTTCTGCTTCACTTCGTTCCAGCCCATGTGCGGGACTTTCAGGTGTTCACCGTCCTCGACCAGATCCTTGCCGAAGAACTTCACCTGGCCCGGAAACAGACCGATGCAGTCGACGCCGTCGTTCTCTTCGCTGGTGTCGAGCAAGGCTTGCATGCCCACGCAGATACCAAGGAACGGACGGTCCTGGCTGACTTCACGTACCAGCGAATCGAAGCCGAGGCGACGGATCTCCGCCATGCAATCGCGAATGGCACCCACGCCGGGGAAAACCACCCGGTCGGCCTCGCGAATCACGTTCGCATCGCTGGTGATCAGGACCTTGCCGGCACCGACGTGCTCGAGGGCCTTGGCCACCGAGTGCAGGTTGCCCATGCCGTAATCGATAACCGCGACTGTCTGCATTACAGCACGCCCTTGGTCGAAGGCATTTGCCCGGCCATGCGATCATCGAGCTCGACGGCCATGCGCAGGGCACGACCGAAAGCCTTGAACACGGTTTCGATCTGGTGGTGGGTGTTGTGCCCACGCAGATTGTCGATGTGCAAGGTGACGTTGGCGTGGTTGACGAAGCCCTGGAAGAATTCCTGGAACAGGTCGACGTCGAAGCCGCCGACGGTGGCACGGGTGTACGGAACATGCATCTGCAGGCCCGGACGGCCGGAGAAGTCGATCACCACACGCGAGAGTGCTTCATCGAGCGGCACGTAGGCGTGACCGTAGCGACGGATGCCTTTCTTGTCGCCGATGGCTTTGGTGAAAGCCTGGCCGAGGGTGATACCGACGTCTTCCACGGTGTGGTGGTCATCGATATGCAGGTCGCCCTTGCTGACAATATCCAGGTCGATCAGCCCGTGACGGGCGATCTGGTCCAGCATGTGCTCAAGAAAAGGAACACCGATATCAAATCGGGCCTTTCCGGTGCCATCGAGGTTGATCGAGGCTTTGATCTGGGTTTCCAGAGTGTCGCGCTCGACAGACGCCTTACGTTCGGCCATCACCAGCTCCGCAAAATCATTGGGCGAAAAAGGCAACCATTATAGGGGCGCGGGCGCCAAACAGAAACACGAGAGGTGATATGGCTGACGGAATGAATCCGGGGGTGTCGGCGATGTACATGTCCATACAAGCGACCTGGAAAGAACGCAAAACAAATGTGGGAGCGGTGGTGCGGCAATCCGACTTGCTCGCGAAGAGGCCGTCACATTCAACATTTGTGTTGACTGACACACCGCCTTCGCGAGCAAGCCCGCTCCCACAGGTTTTGCATTTACCTTGGTGTCAGTGGAACAGCACTGCTGTTTTTTGCAATGTCACCCACACACCCCACGCCAGCGGAATGCCCACCACCAGCCACGCCGCAACCGCCAGCGGCTTGGTGCCGGCAGCCGCTTTCCACTCCAGCACGGTACTGCTGTCAGCACCCTTGTCATGACCCAGCGCCTGTTCGGCGGCCAGTTCGGCGTCGGTCATGAAGTACTTGTCGGCCACCGGACGCACCAGCAGATTGCACAGGAAACCCAGCACCAGCAGGCCGGCGAGGATGTACAGGGTGATGTCGTATGCCGCTGCGCGCTCGACGCCGATGCTCAATTGATACTCACGCAGGTAGTTCACCAGCACCGGACCCAGCACGCCGGCGGCAGCCCAGGCGGTCAGCAGACGACCGTGGATCGCGCCGACCATTTGCGTACCGAACAGGTCCGCCAGATACGCCGGAACGGTTGCAAAGCCACCGCCATACATCGACAGGATGATGCAGAACGCCGCCACGAACAGCGCGACGCTGCCCAGATGACCAAGGTTCGGAATCAGTCCGTACAGGGCAAAACCCAGGGCGAAGAACACGAAGTAGGTGTTTTTGCGGCCCAGGTAATCCGAGAACGAAGCCCAGAAGAAACGTCCGCCGATGTTGAACAGGCTCAGCAAACCGGTGAAACCGGCAGCGATGGCGGCGATCGAAGCCAGTTGCGAGGCGTCGAGCTGACCGAACGCCAGGTCATTGCCCAGCAATTTGCCCGCGAACACTTCCTGCAACAGCGGCGACGCCATGCCGAGGATACCGATACCGGCGGATACGTTCAGGCACAGCACCAGCCACACCAGACGGAATTGCGGCGTCTTCCAGGCCACATTCACGTGAACATGACGATGAGTGATCATCGCGTTCGAGGCTTTTTTCACCGGGGCGGTCCAGCCTTCGGGCTTCCAGCCGGTTGGCGGAACGCGGTAGGACAGCGCGCCACCGATCATGAACACGAAGTAGATCGCGGCCATCACCAGGAAGCTCTGCCACACGCCGACACTGGTTGGCGAAGCGAAGTGCCCCATCAGCGCCGCCGCCAGCGGAGCGCCGACCATTGCGCCGCCGCCGAAGCCCATGATCGCCATGCCGGTCGCCATGCCGCGCTTGTCCGGAAACCATTTGATCAGGGTCGACACCGGCGAAATGTAGCCCAGGCCCAGGCCGATACCGCCAATGACCCCGGAGCCGATCCACATCAGCCAGATCTGGTGGGTATACACCCCCAGCGCCGAAATCAGCAGGCCGCCGCACCAGCACAGAGCCGATACGACGCCGGCCTTGCGCGGTCCGGCATGTTCCAGCCAGCCACCCCAGATGGCGGCCGAGCAACCGAGGAAGATGAAGAACAGCGTGTAGATCCAGCCGAGCATCGAGATCGGCCAGTCACACTGAGACGAAAAGACTTGTGCGATAAAACTCATGTCTGGCGCGCAGGCTGCCGGAGCGGTGATACCCAGCGCCTTGGACAGCGGCAGCCAGAACACCGAAAAGCCGTAGGCCATGCCGATGCACAAGTGGATGGCCAACGCGGCCGGTGGTACCAGCCAGCGGTTGAAACCGGGCTTGGCGATGATCCGCTCCTTGGACAGGAACGCAGGCTGGCTGGCACTGAAGCCGTCCGCCGTGATGCTCGTAGTCATTGTGTTTCCCCCAATTATCAGTAGGGTTCGCCAGCCATGGTCCACCCCCGGCCTTTATGCACGCAGGCATGACCGTTTTTTTCGGGGGACGCCTTGTTGTGCGACAACAGGTCGCAGAAGGACGGACGAACGGGCAAAGGGTACCATCTGCAAGTGACAGAAAAACCAAACTGACATCACCTTTTGTACGTTATCTGACCTCTTTCACCCATGACCTCACAGGAATCACCATGCCGATCATCGTCGAGTCGCTGAATCAAGCCACGTCCCAGGATCGGCAGGATCTGCAGAAGATCTACCGCGACGCTCCAGAATGGTTGTTCGCCCCGTTTTCCGGGGAAGCGCAGTTGATCGAAGACTGTTTGCGCGACGGCACGCTGATCGCCGGGCGCTTCAATGATCGCCTGCTGGGCGCGGCCCGTTTGCAAAGGCACCAAGAGGCCTGGTACTTGTCACAAATTTGTGTGCGAAAAATTACCCGTCGCCGTGGTGTTGCCGAGCGACTGGTGGCCGAAGCCCGGAAAATGGCCGAGCAATCGGGCGTGACCCTGCGCTTGCTCGCACCTGCCGGGCACCTGGAGGCACAAGCACTGGCCGCCAAGCTGAAACTGCCGCTGGATGTACTGCCGCAGTGATCGCTGACCGGTCGTCTATCCGGTGGCGCTATACTCCTCGGCTAAATTTTGAATTCGACTATCTACAAGGACTCGCCCATGAAAGCGTTCGGCAAAATCCTGGGTCTGGTACTTCTCGGGCTGTTGCTGATCATTGTGGCGCTGGGCTTTGCCCTGACCCACCTCTTCGATCCCAACGACTACAAAGACGAGATTCGCCAGATTGCCCGCGACAAGGCCCACATCGAGCTGACGCTCAATGGCGATATCGGTTGGAGCCTGTTCCCGTGGCTGGGCCTGGAGCTGCACGACGCCAGTGTCGCGACCATGGTCAAACCGACCGAACCGTACGCCGATTTGCAGATGCTCGGCCTGTCGGTGCGCGTCCTGCCGCTGCTGCGCCGTGAAGTGCAGATGAGCGACGTGCGCGTCGAAGGCCTGAACCTGCGCCTGAACCGCGACAAGGATGGTCACGGCAACTGGGAGGACATCGGCAAGGTGCCTGCTACGGCCAAGACCGACGCCACCAGCACCCCGCCAGCCGCTATCGAACCTGCGCCCGAAGCCAGCGTCGCGGCGGAAAAACCGCCTCAGCCGATCCGTCTGGACATCGACAGCCTGACCGTGAACAACGCACGGGTTGAATACACCGACGAACGAACCGGCAAGAGCTTCAGCGCCGAAAGTATTCAGTTGAGCACCGGCGCGGTTCACGACTCCGTCAACATTCCGCTCAAGCTCACAGCTTTCCTGTCAGCCAACCAGCCGGCACTGCGGGTTCGCACCGAGCTCAATGGTGAGGTGCGTATCGCACGTGCACTGCAGCGTTATCAGTTCGAAGACATGAAGTTGTCCGGTGAAGTGACCGGCGATCCGCTGCAAGGCAAGACCATGACGTTCTCCGCCCAGGGCCAGCTGGTGCTGGACAAGGCCGCCAACGTGGCCGAGTGGACCGGTATCAAGATCTCCGCCAACCAACTGCGGGCACTGGGTGAACTGAAGGTCAACGACCTCGACAAGACCCCACAGGTCAGCGGCGGCATCTCGATTGCCCAGTTCGACCTGGCGAAATTCGTCGAAAGCATCGGCCAGAAACTCCCGGCCATGGCCGAAGGCAGCCTGAGCAAAGTCGAGCTGGTCAGCCGATTGGCAGCGACACCGACCAGCCTGGCGCTCGACAACCTCAACCTGAAAGTCGACGACAGCACCTTCAGCGGCCGCATTGCCGTCGAAGACTTCGCCAAGCAATCGCTGCGCGCTGTGCTCAAGGCCGACACCTTCAACGTCGATCGTTACCTGCCGCCAAAATCCGCCGAGGCCAATAGCGCCACGCAGGTACGCCAGGCCGAAGTCGCCAGCACCGAAGCCGATGCCCTGGCTGGCGCGGGCAGTACACCACTGCCACCCGCGCCGACCAAGGACGCGTGGAGCAGCGAGCGTCTGTTGCCAGTGGAACGCTTGAGCAAGCTCGATGTGGACGCCGACCTGACCTTCGGCCAGTTGACCCTGAAAAAACTGCCGATCCATAACGCTACGCTCAAGGCCACCGGCCAGGGCGGCCTGCTGACGCTGGCCAACCTGCGCGGCGATCTGTACGAGGGCAACTTCGAAACCGCTGGCACGCTCGATGTGCGCCAGCCAGTGCCGGCGCTGAACCTGCAGACGAAGATCAGCCGGGTACCGGCAGAAAAAATCCTCGAAAGCCAGGGCAAGAACCCGCCGGTCAAAGGCCTGGTCACGCTCAACAGCAGCCTGAGCGGCAATGGCAACAGCCAGAAAGCGCTGATCGAAACCCTCAATGGCAACGCCAGTATCGTCATCAACAATGGCATGCTGCTCAATGCCAACCTTGAGCAACAGCTGTGCAAAGGCATCGCCACGCTCAACCGCAAAACCCTCAGCGGCGAGCCGCGGGGCAAGGACACACCGTTCCAGGAACTCAAGGGCAACCTGACCTTCCGTAATGGCGTGGCCAGCAACCCGGACCTGAAAGTGCGCATCCCGGGCATGGCCGTCAACGGTAACGGTGACATCGATCTGCGAGTGCTGGGCATGGACTACCGCGTCGGCATCATCGTCGAAGGTGATACGAGCGCCATGCCAGACCCGGCCTGTCAGGTCGGCGACAAGTTTGTCGGTATCGAGTGGCCACTGCGCTGCCGCGGCCCGCTGGAGCTGGGCGCCAAGGCTTGCCGCGTGGATAACGAACGCATGAGCCAGGTCGCGACCAAGGTGGCTGGCGACAGGATCAGCGAAAAAATCGAGGAAAAATGGGGCGACAAAGTCGACCCGAAACTGAAAGACGCACTCAAGGAACTGTTCAAGCGATGAGAGCCGAGCAGTTTTCAACGGCGGTGCTGGACTGGTTCGACCGCCACGGCCGTCACGATTTGCCCTGGCAGCAGGACATCAACCCATATCGGGTATGGGTCTCGGAAATCATGTTGCAGCAGACCCAGGTCAGCACCGTGCTGAACTACTTCGACCGCTTCATGGCCTCGCTGCCAACGGTCGAAGCCCTGGCGGCGGCACCGGAAGACGAAGTGCTGCACCTGTGGACGGGCCTGGGTTACTACACCCGCGCGCGCAATTTGCAGAAGACCGCGAAAATCGTCGTCGAGCAGTACGGCGGCGAATTTCCCCGGGACGTGGAAAAGCTCACTGACCTGCCGGGCATCGGCCTGTCCACCGCTGGTGCGATTGCCAGCATCAGCATGGGGCTGCGCGCGCCGATCCTCGACGGCAACGTCAAACGGGTGCTGGCGCGCTTTACCGCGCAGGAGGGCTACCCCGGCGAGCCGAAGGTCGCGAAACAGCTCTGGGCCAACGCTGAGCGCTTCACACCGCACGACCGGGTCAACGCCTACACCCAGGCGATGATGGACCTCGGCGCCACGCTCTGCACCCGCAGCAAACCGAGCTGCCTGCTGTGTCCGCTGAAAAAGGGCTGTGAGGCGCACATGCTTGGCCTGGAGACCCGCTACCCGATCCCCAAGCCGCGTAAGGCCATCCCGCAGAAGCGCACGCTGATGCCGATGCTCGCCAACGCCGAGGGCGCCATTCTGCTTTACCGTCGCCCCTCCACGGGCCTGTGGGGCGGCTTGTGGAGCCTGCCGGAACTCGACGACCTCGACGATCTGCAGCACCTGGCATCGCAGCATTCGCTGGAACTGGGCACCCAACAGGCGTTGCCGAGCCTGGTGCACACCTTCAGCCATTTTCAGTTATCCATCGAACCCTGGCTGGTTCAGGTCCAGCAGACCGGCCATCACGTGGCCGAGGCCGACTGGCTCTGGTATAACCTCGCCACCCCGCCGCGCCTGGGTCTTGCCGCCCCGGTCAAGACCTTGCTCGAACGCGCGGCCGCCGTATTGAACGCAGGAGAGTCGTCATGACCCGCACCATCATGTGCCGCAAGTACAAAGAAGAATTGCCTGCCCTGGAGCGCGCACCGTTCCCGGGTGCCAAAGGCCAGGACATTTTTGACCACGTCTCGGCCAAGGCCTGGGCAGATTGGCAAAAGCACCAGACCCTGCTGATCAACGAAAAACGCCTGAACATGATGAACGCCGAAGATCGCAAATATCTGCAGGGCGAGATGGACAAGTACTTCTCCGGCGAGGATTACGCCAAGGCCGAAGGCTACGTTCCACCTGCTCAATAATTGATCAAAATCCGGGGTCGGCACGTAAGCAACGGTAATAATTAAATATTTTTTGAAAACTTGCTTGACGACCCCCTGAAAAACCCGTTTAATGCGCCCCGTTGCCCAGATAGCTCAGTCGGTAGAGCAGGGGATTGAAAATCCCCGTGTCGGCGGTTCGATTCCGTCTCTGGGCACCAAATACCGAAAACCCTGAATCGCAAGATTCAGGGTTTTTTTATGCCTGCGGGAAAGTGCAGGCCCCCAAACGCCCCTCCCCAGGAACCCTGAACTGCAAGATTCAGGGCTCACTTGCGCCCCATGGTTCAGAGCCTCTCGTCAACTCGCGTCCTTCCAGTGGAAAACCAGGCTACGGGCTGCACCGCTGCCAACATTGGCAACGTCATGCCGCGTTTCGCCGTTGCGCGTCGCAATGACCGTGTATTTACCGGCAGGCAGTTTCACGTAAACCAGCGGACCGGCGTCATTGAGCGTCAGCACGGTTTGCCCCGGGGCTTTCTGAATAACGACGCTCACGTCGGGAATGTATTCATTTTGCGATCCGACCGAGAACGTCATGTGCAGGTTATAGCCGGTGGTCTGCTGAATGGCCCTGGACTCATCCTCGCCGATACCGCCGGACAGGTAGGCGATGCCGTTTTGCTCCTGGCGCTGCACCTGCACGCCAGCGCTGTCGATTGGAGCAAGGCTGGCGGCGGGCGACATCGATGGAAACATCAACACGCCGACGGCGGTGAGAGGTAACAGGAGTGAATGGAGGGGTTTCATGATGACGCCTCCCGGGTTCTGCAGAACCCAATGGTTACACCCTTTGGATTTCCGGGTGGAGGGAGGGGTTTTAGATTGATTTGGCCTGAGTACGAAACGTACTACACCATTTGTTCCTCAGCCCTCGCCCGGATTTAGACTCGTCCTGCCGAAGAGCCCGGTATTTCCTGCCTGCTTTTCAGTAACTCCCGGCATCTTCGAAAGGTACTCACTGGTCATGCTCTTTCGCTGCTCAATCTGCTGCGGAAGACCTCATGACGGCCCTCACTCCCAACGACACTCACGACCCCTATCTCGCATCACTGCTTGGCAACCTTGGCAAATTGATCCATCAGGCACGTCAGAAAGCGCTTCGGGCGGTCGATACCGTTCAAGTGCAGACCTGTTGGCAGATCGGTCGGCACATCGTTGAGTTCGAACAGAACGGCGCGCGACGGGCGAGGTATGGCAAAGAGTTACTGTCGACCTTGGCAAAAGTGCTGGCTGAAGAATTCGGAAAAGGATTTGACGCCTCCAACCTTCGTTACATGCGTCTGTTCTATCAAGCCTTTCCAATTCGTGACGCACTGCGTCACGAATTGAGCTGGACCCACTACCGCCGCCTGCTTCGGGTCGACAACGACAGCGCTCGTCTCTGGTACATGAACGAATCAGCCACCCAAAACTGGTCAAGCCGCGCTCTGGAACGCCAGATCAACACACTGTATTACGAGCGCCTGCTGGCAAGCCGCGATCGCGGCAGCGTCAAGCAGGAGGCCGCTACCAACATTCAGAACATGAAAGCCAGCCCTCGGGAATTCATCCGTGATCCGGTGGTACTGGAATTTCTTGGTTTACCCAATGCCGGAAAGCTTCAGGAAAGCGAGATCGAACAAGCGTTGATCGAACAACTGCAAGGCTTCTTGCTGGAGCTGGGCAAGGGCTTCGCGCTCATTGCCCGCCAGCAACGCATCAGTACCGACAGCAAAGACTTCTACATCGATCTGGTGTTCTACAACTACCTGCTCAAGTGCTTCGTCATCTTCGATATCAAGCGCGGTGAACTGACCCATCAGGATGTGGGGCAGATGGACATGTACGTACGCATGTACGACGACCTGAAACGTGGCGTGGAAGACGGCCCCACTGTCGGCATCATTCTCTGTGCGCAAAAGGATGAATCCGTGGTGCGTTACTCGGTGCTTGAAGGAAACGAACAACTGTTCGCCAGCAAGTACAAGCTTGTCCTGCCAACTGAGGAGGAGCTCCGTAACGAGCTGGATCGGGAACGGGCGGCACTTGAAGAGCGGCTGCTCGATCAACCACTGCGTTGAGGCGAACGGATTGTTCATCAACGCCATGAAGACTATCGTTGGCAGCTACCCGCAAAGGTCTGACGCCAATGAATTTGCAGGACACGCCTTCACTGGCCCCCACTCCCGTCGAGTTGCCGCGGCCGACATCCACGCCCGGCGAACCGTTCAAGGAAACCGCCCCGGACGGCTTCATCCTCGGCGGCTTCACCTGGCGGCACCCTTCTCAGGACGCCGCTCGCCCGGTCGTTATCATCAATGCCGCCACCTCGGTCCGTTGCCGCCATTACTCGCGCTTTGCCGACTACCTGTTCGCCCACGGCTTCGATGTCATCACCTATGACTACCGCGGCATCGGCGAGTCGCGGCCAGGATCGCTCAAGGGGCTTCAAGCCTCGTGGTCCGATTGGGGCGCGCTGGATTTCGAGGCGATGCTCAGGCGCGCACAGCGCGAATTCCCCGGGCAGCCGATCAATGTGGTCGGCCACAGCTTTGGAGGCTGTGCAGCGGGCCTGGGAGCCTCCGGACAACTAATCCGGCGCCTGGTGACGGTCGGCGCACAATTCGCTTACTGGCGCGACTATGCGCCCGCTCATCGCTGGCGGCTGTTCGGCAAGTGGCATGTGGTGATGCCGCTGGTGACGATGCTGTGCGGCTACTTCCCCGGCAAACGACTCGGCTGGCTGGAAGACACACCTGCCGGTGTAGTCCGCGACTGGAGCACGCCCACCGCTCGCTACGAGAAGCGCCCCAGCGGCCAGGGCATCCATGTCAGAAACTTCGCTGCCGTCACCGCAAAAGCCCTGGCCATCAGCATCAGCGACGATCCCTATGGCACGATCCCGGCGATCGAACGCCTGCTCGCCTACTTCACCGGCAGCACAAACACCCACCTGCGCATAGCCCCCGAAGACATCGGCGAAAAAGAAGTTGGGCATTTCGCCTTTTTTCGCAGCGCATACCAAGCCACACTATGGCCCATTGCATTGTCCTGGCTGCAAAACGGCGAGCTGGCCCCCGGCACACCCGGGCGAACGGTGCCACGCAGCTGAGCCAACCGCCCCTTTCACCGAATTACGGAACAACACCCATGGCCTCCGCCAACAAACAGCAGAAACGCGCCTCCCGCGCCAAGGCCAAGGCCAAACAGAACCGCACCCAGCGGGCTGCCGCGCCGGTCGAACTGGACCCGAACGATGATCGCATCGACTTCGAATCGGTGGACCTGACCGAGCTGTTCAAGAAAATGATCGACGCCGAAAAGACCAGTCAGCAAGCCATGTGCACGGCCTTCCTCGAAGACCCATTGCTGGAACTGGTGTACGAGCAGGAAGGCGAAGAAGGCGCGATGGACTTCATCCTTGCCGCGCTGATCGAGTATCGCCAATGGTCCACTGAAACCGACGAGGCTGGCGCCCTGGCGTGGATCGAATCACCGGCCTTCCAGGCTGACTACGTGGCGGCGTCCGACGCCATTGCCGCGCAAACCCAACAGAAACCGAACTGAGTTCCCATGGCCTCCCTGAACAAGCAACAGAAACGCGCCAAGCGCGCAAAAGCCAAAGCCAAGCAAATCCGCATGGTCGGCCGTAAATCCCTGGCACTGGACAACGACCTGGATCTCCCGGAGCCGATCCCGGAATACACCCTGGCGATGTTCAGCAAAATGCGTGACGCGGAAGCCATCAGCCGCAGCGAAATGCTCTCCGTGCTGTTGACGAATCTGGCCTTCATCATCATCGACCATCCAGAACTGCTTGACATGGAAAACGCCGACGACGAAGGCATGGCCGCCACCCACCTGGCCGCCGACATGCTGATCGACTACCGCATGTGGGCCGACGGCATGGACCGCGACGCCGCCCAGGCATGGCTGACCGACCCGCAGTTCATTGCCGACTTCGGCGACGCACTGGACGTCTACCGCCAGACGCTGGATACGCCGGAAGAAAAAGCCGAGTAAAGGTTACGCCTCAAACAAAAACGGCCGCTTGTCATCACTGACAGCGGCCGTTTTATTTATTACGTGTAGGAGGACGCACATCCGCTGAAATGTATATCCCATTGACATATCCCACCTGGAATCTATCCTTTCTCAGTACTCATAATGATCCAGGAGGCTAAATATGGAGCAGACCACCCTTTTCATGAGCAACAGGAGTCAGGCTGTTCGCCTTCCAAAGGCCGTTGCGATGCCTGGCGACGTCAAGCGGGTGGATGTTATCGCCATTGGCAGGGCGCGCATCATCACGCCCGCTGGAGAAAGCTGGGACAGTTGGTTCGATGGAGAGAGCGTCACTTCAGACTTCATGAATGATCGCGAACAACCCGCCGATCAGGAACGTGAAGCGCTCTGATGATTAAATTCATGCTCGACACCAACATCTGCATTTTCACCATCAAGAACAAACCACCCGTCGTACGCGAGGCCTTCAATCGCCATCACGATCAATTGTGCATCAGTGCTGTCACGTTGA
The DNA here is from genome assembly GCF_056711565.1 of Pseudomonas sp. WT-JTC. NCBI lineage: Bacteria > Pseudomonadati > Pseudomonadota > Gammaproteobacteria > Pseudomonadales > Pseudomonadaceae > Pseudomonas > Pseudomonas sp. WT-JTC. The sequence continues at coordinate 313,176 of NZ_CM160042.1, read as the reverse complement.
TGGAGCTGATCTACGGAGCTGAAAAATCCGCAGCTCCCGAGAAAAACCTGGCGATCATTGAGGGATTTGCAGCCCGTCTTGAAGTCTTGCCTTTCGATAATGATGCTGCCGCGCACACCGGGATGATTCGGTCGGAGTTGGCGAAGGCAGGAACACCTATAGAGCCGTATGACCAAATGATTGCCGGGCACGCGCGTTCCCGCGGCTTCATTGTGGTGACGAACAACGTCAGGGAGTTTGATCGGATCCCGGGATTGCGCGTTGAAGACTGGGTTAATCCCGAGTAAGTCTGCCCCAGAAACCAAAACGGCCGCTTGTCATCACTGACAGCGGCCGTTTTGCGTTACGCGGTATGAATCAGTTCAACACCACCGCGCCACTTTTTTCCAGCTTGCGACGGCGAGCCACGATCAAGCCAGCTGCCACCACCAACACGCTGAGCAAACCGGTCGCGAGGATTTCCACACGATGGGCTTCCTGGAACAGCATGATGGTCAGGGCACCAACGATGAATGCGATCACCGCGTAGGTCAGGCCCGGGAACAGCCACATGCTGAAGACGATTTTCTCACCACGAGCCATACGCTGTTTGCGCATGCGCAGTTGCGAAATCGCGATCACCAGGTACACCAGCAGCGCGATGGCGCCGGAGCTGGCCAGCAGGAACTCGAACACCGCCGCCGGGGCCACGTAGTTGGCGAAGGTCGCCAGGAACGCTGCGCCAGTGGACAACATCACCGCCCAGTATGGCGTGCCGCTTTTGTTGGTGCGGGTGGACATGGCCGGCGCATCGCCGCGCTTGCCCAGGGAGAACAGCATCCGCGACGAGGTGTAGAGCGCCGAGTTCAGGCAGCTGGTCACAGCGACCAGTACCACGATGTCGACGATCATCTTGGCGTTAGGGATGCCCATGCGTTCAAGCACAGTCTGGTAGGAACCCAGGCTTGCCAGTACCGGGTCGTTCCAAGGCACCAGGGCTACGACGATGAAGATCGATACGAGGTAGAACAGGCCGATCCGCCAGATCACCGAGTTGGTGGCCTTGGAGATTTGCTTGCCAGGGTTCTTCGATTCCGCGGCCGCGATGGTCACGATTTCGGTGCCCATGAAGGAGAACATGGTGGTCAGGATGGCACCCAACACCGCGCCCATACCGTTTGGCAGGAAGCCCTGGGTGTCGAACAGGTGGGAAACGCCGCTGACCTGGCTACCCGGCAGGAAGCCGAAGATCGCCATGAGGCCCACAACAATGAAACCGATGATCGCCAACACTTTGATCAGGGCAAACCAGAACTCGAATTCACCGTAGTTCTTCACGCTGAACAGGTTGGTCACGGTCAACAGCATGGTGATGACCAGGGCGAAGGCCCAGATGTCCACACCAGGGAACCAGGCGTGCAGGATGGTCGCGGCGGCGTTGGCTTCCAACGGGATCACCAGGACCCAGAACCACCAGTAGAGCCAGCCGATGGTGAAACCGGCCCAGTGACCGATCGCGCGATCGGCATAAGTCGAGAACGAGCCGGTGTCCGGCGATGCAATCGCCATTTCACCGAGCATGCGCATCACCAACACCACCAGCATGCCGGCGGCAGCGTAGGCCAACAGCACGGCCGGGCCTGCGGCCGCGATGGCGTGACCCGAGCCGACGAACAGGCCGGCACCGATAACCCCGGCAATCGACAGCATGGTCACATGACGCGGTTTGAGCCCCTGTTCGAGGCCGTTAGAGCTTTGGGTACTGCTCATTGAAACTACCTTTGTAAGGAAAAGCGAATGCGTGCATCCCGTTTGGATGTCCTTCTTGTAAAAAGAAACCAACGGGGTGTTCCGGAATCTGCACGCAATAATTGCGCCAAAATGTTTCAAAAGCGTCTACCCCGGCGATTTCGACTCGACCGGACAGTCATCGCAAGCCCTTGAAATCAATGGCACTTTGCCAGAACGTTACCCTGCGACCCACTTTTTGAACGAAATTGCGCACCGGAAACACATCTAAAAACGACACGACGCACGATAAAAGTGCGGATCTGCCACGTTCGGCCGGATAGCGCTTCCAACCCCCCGCCAAAGCTGGCAACATCGCGCCCTTTTTTGCGACAGCCACCGCGCTTTTTATCGACAGGCAAGGTTCAAACGGCTGTTCGGTTGTTGATGGGGCGACAGTCTGCTGCGCCGATGCGACAACCTGCCACACGCCAGCCGTTTACCGTCCGTAGCGCTGTTGGCTGCCATTGAAACGCTATGCTAGGTTGGCCGCCTCGCCAGTAAGGCCGCCAACAGCAGGAGCGCAACATATATGAGGAACGCACATGGCTGAGGCCACGCCCGCGCTTGAAATCCGCAACTTGCACAAACGCTACGGTTCGCTGGAGGTGCTCAAGGGCATCTCGCTGACCGCCCGCGACGGCGACGTGATCTCGATCCTGGGTTCTTCCGGCTCCGGCAAGTCCACGTTCCTGCGTTGCATCAACCTGCTGGAAAACCCGCACCAGGGCCAGATCCTGGTCGCCGGCGAAGAACTCAAGCTCAAGGCCGCGAAGAACGGTGAACTGGTGGCCGCCGACGGCAAGCAGATCAATCGCCTGCGCAGCGAAATCGGTTTTGTGTTTCAAAACTTTAACCTGTGGCCGCACATGAGCGTGCTCGACAACATCATCGAAGCCCCGCGCCGCGTGCTCGGCCAGAGCAAGGCCGAAGCCATTGAGGTTGCCGAAGCCCTGCTGGCCAAGGTCGGCATCGCCGACAAGCGCCATGCCTACCCCGCGCAACTGTCCGGTGGCCAGCAACAACGGGCGGCGATTGCCCGCACCCTGGCCATGCAGCCCAAAGTCATCCTGTTCGATGAGCCGACCTCCGCGCTTGACCCGGAAATGGTCCAGGAAGTACTTAATGTCATCCGCGCACTGGCCGAAGAAGGCCGCACCATGCTGCTGGTGACCCACGAGATGGGCTTCGCCCGCCAGGTCTCCAGCGAAGTGGTGTTCCTCCACCAGGGCCTGGTAGAAGAGCAAGGATCGCCACAGCAGGTGTTTGAAAACCCGCTTTCGGCACGCTGCAAACAATTCATGTCCAGCAACCGCTAACGGAGCTACCCACATGCAGATGTACAAAAAGGTCTTCCTGGCTGCCGCTGTCACCCTGGCGTTCAGCGCCGGTGCCATGGCCGAAACCCTGAAGATGGGCATCGAAGCGGCTTACCCGCCGTTCAACAATAAAGATGCCAGTGGCAATGTCGTCGGCTTCGACAAAGAGATCGGCGACGCCCTGTGCGCCAAGATGAAAGTCGAGTGCACCGTGGTCACCTCCGACTGGGACGGCATCATCCCGGCCCTGAACGCCAAGAAGTTCGACTTCCTGATCTCCTCGATGTCGATCACCGACGAGCGCAAGCAAGCGGTGGACTTCACCGACCCGTACTACTCCAACAAGCTGCAGTTCATCGCCAAGAAAGACGTCGACTTCAAGACCGACAAGGATGCGCTCAAGGGCAAAGTGATCGGCGCCCAGCGCGCGACCCTGGCCGGCACCTGGCTCGAAGACAACATGCCGGGCGTTGAAACCAAACTCTATGACACCCAGGAAAACGCTTACCTCGACCTGACTTCGGGTCGTCTGGACGGCATCCTGGCTGACAAGTACGTCAACTACGAGTGGCTGAAAAGCGACGCTGGCCGTGGCTACGAGTTCAAGGGCGATCCGGTGGAAGAAAGCGACAAGATCGGTATTGCCGTGCGCAAGAAGGACCCGATCCGCGAGAAGCTGAACGCCGCGCTGAAAGAAATCGTCGCTGATGGCACCTACAAGAAAATCAACGACAAGTACTTCCCGTTCAGCATCTATTGATTCTGACCTGCCGGACCGACGCCGCCTTGTGACGGCGCCGGTCCCCGGCCTTGCCTGCCGCGATTTGAAAAGAAATCCATGATTATCGACCTCTACGGATTCGGCCCGGCGCTCGCCGCTGGCGCGCTGATGACTGTGAAACTGGCGCTCTCGGCCCTATGCCTGGGGCTGGTGCTCGGTCTGCTCGGCGCCTTGGCCAAGACTTCCCCGTACAAGCCGCTGCAATGGCTTGGCGGCACCTATTCGACCCTGGTTCGCGGCATCCCGGAATTGCTCTGGGTGCTGTTGATCTACTTCGGCACGGTCAACCTGATGCGTGCCCTGGGCGAGTTCTTCGGCAACCCCGACCTTGAACTCAATGCCTTTGCCGCCGGCGTGATTGCACTGGGCCTGTGCTTTGGCGCCTACGCCACGGAAGTGTTTCGTGGCGCGATCCTCGCCATTCCCAAGGGTCACCGTGAAGCAGGCGTGGCGTTGGGCCTGTCGAAATTGCGCATCTTCACCCGGCTGATCATGCCGCAGATGTGGCGCATCGCCCTGCCCGGCCTGGGCAACCTGTTCATGATCCTGATGAAGGACACGGCGCTGGTATCGGTGATCGGCCTGGAAGAAATCATGCGTCACGCGCAAATCGGCGTGACCGTGTCCAAGCAACCGTTCACCTTCTATATGGTGGCCGCGTTCATGTACCTGAGCCTGACGGTGCTGGCGATGACCGGCATGCACTTCATGGAAAAACGCGCCGCTCGCGGCTTCGCGAGGAGCGCCCAATGAACTGGGAAGTCATCATCAAGTGGCTGCCGAAGCTGGCCCAGGGCGCAACGCTGACCCTGGAACTGGTGGCCATCGCCGTGATTGCCGGATTGCTGCTGGCCATTCCGCTGGGCATTGCCCGTTCGTCGCGGCTGTGGTGGGTGCGGGCATTTCCCTACGGCTACATCTTCTTTTTCCGCGGCACGCCGCTGCTGGTTCAACTGTTCCTGGTCTACTACGGCCTGGCGCAGTTCGACGTGATCCGTAACAGCTCGATGTGGCCGTACCTGCGCGATCCGTTCTGGTGCGCCACGGCGACCATGACCCTGCACACCGCCGCCTACATTGCGGAAATCCTGCGCGGCGCCATTCAGGCGATTCCACCGGGCGAGATCGAAGCGGCACGGGCGCTGGGCATGTCCAAACCCAAAGCGCTGTTCTACATCATGCTGCCGCGCGCCGCGCGCATCGGCCTGCCGGCCTACAGCAACGAAGTGATCCTGATGCTCAAGGCCAGTGCCCTGGCCAGCACCGTGACCTTGCTGGAACTGACCGGCATGGCCCGCACCATCATTGCCCGGACCTACCTGCCGGTGGAGATCTTCTTCGCCGCGGGCATGTTTTACCTGCTGATGGCCTATGTGCTGGTACGTGGCTTCAAGTTGCTGGAGCGCTGGTTGCGCGTCGATGCCTGCCAAGGGCGTTGATAGCTGCGTGTTGACGGGCGAGGCGCTACTCGCCCGCTTCACTGCGCTGGATGCTTTTCTCACAGAGCATCAGGCGTTGTGGAAACCTCGCCCGTTCACTTATCTGCAACTACCTTGGGAAGCGTCCTACCCGGAGCTGGCCGCATGGCTACGCGGGCGAACGCTGGACGACGCCGAAAACGCTCACAACCAGCCGGCTCTACTGCACGCCCCCGAACCCTTTGCATCGCTGGCAACGACGTCCGTTGCTTTGAGTGCCGTGGATGAATTGCCTGCACGCACGCTCGAAGCGGCAGGCCATCGATTGAACGTCGATGTGCCAGGGCGCAAATGGCAACAGATCGAAGCATTCGCCAGCCGGTTGCAGTTTTCCGAGGCACCGCAGCATTGGCTGGACTGGTGCTCGGGCAAGGGACACCTGGGGCGCCGCCTGCTGCAACCGGGGCAGCAACTGACATGTCTGGAATACGACCCGGCCCTGGTAACCAGCGGCCAGGCACTCAGCCAGCGCCATCATCTGCACGCGCTACATATTGAACAGGATGTGCTCGCGGCAAATGCAGCCTCTTTACTGAGTGCGTATCACACGCCCGTCGCGCTTCACGCCTGCGGTGATTTGCATGTGCGGCTGATTCAACTCGCCAGCGCGAAAGGCTGCAAACAACTCGCCATAGCCCCGTGCTGCTACAACCGGATCAGTCTTGCCGAATACTCGCCGATTTCCTCGGCCGCCCAAGGCTCCGGCTTACAGCTTTCCCTCGACGACCTCGCGTTGCCCATGAGCGAAACCGTTACCGCCGGTGCCCGCGTGCGACGTCAACGCGACACCTCCATGGCCCGGCGCCTGGGCTTCGACTTGCTGCAACGGCAACTGCGCGGCATTGACGAGTATTTGCCAACCCCTTCCCTGCCCAGTGCCTGGCTGGATACACCCTTCGCCGATTACTGCCATCATCTGGCCGCACTCAAAGAGTTATCCACAATCGGCCCGCAAGATTGGCCAGCCCTCGAAGCTGCCGGTTGGCAGCGACTGGCCGAGGTGCGCAACCTTGAGCTACTACGCGGACTTTTCCGACGCCCGCTGGAGCTTTGGCTGGTCCTTGACCGGGCACTTTTCCTCGCCGAACAGGGCTACAGCGTCCGCGTCGGCACCTTCTGCAAAACCCCACTCACGCCGCGTAATTTTCTGCTCCTGGCCGAGCGTGCTTAAACACGCCCTACCTGTGGATAACTCTGTTGATGGAATTATCATGGATCCAAGATTCATGCCAGTTTCAGGATAAAAACAATACTGTTCATTTTTTGTACACACGGATAAAAAATCGAAAAAACAGGCATTTGCGGACAAATGAGAACAGCTCCACAAATTCGGCCTAAACCCAGTGCGCTTCCAACGGCATTGTGCATAAGCATTTAATGAAAACGACATAAACGCCTAATCCCGGACCTCGGACAGGGGGATTTGCACCCTCTCATGACTCTTGTTATACACACACGCAAGGGCGCCAGCAGCGCGGCCACGAACAAGAACATTCTTCCGACAGGATGCGCCAGTGACGTTCATTTCCTACGCACAGAACTTCGAAGACATACGCCTGTGGCGCGCCCTCAAAACCGTCGAGAACGGCTTCTACATCGACGTCGGGGCAAACGACCCCACCCATGACTCGGTCACCAAGGCGTTCTATGACCATGGCTGGACCGGCATCAACGTCGAACCGATGCCCAACTACTACCAAGCCCTGTGCCAGCAACGCCCCAAAGACACCAACCTGCAATGTGTGGCCGGCGAAAGCGCCGACAGCCTGACCTTCTACGGCATCGCCGGCACCGGCCTCTCGACCGCCGACCCGGCCATGGCGCAAATGCACAAAGACGCCGGCATGGACGTGCGCAGCCAGACCGTCCAATCCCGCACCCTGACCTCCATCTGCGAAGAGCACGCCCGGGGCCGTGACATTCACTTCCTGAAGATCGACGTCGAAGGCCACGAAGAGACCGTCCTGCGCGGCATGGACTTCACCCGGTGGCGGCCATGGGTGATCCTCATCGAGACCCCATGGGAGCGCGACCAGACCTGGGAAACCCACGTCACCGGCGCCGGCTACCAGTCCATCCTGTTCGACGGCATCAACACCTACTACCTCGCCGAAGAACACCTGAACCTCAAACCCGCCTTCGACATCCCGCCATGCAACCTGGACGAGTTCCAGTTCTGCAAAGGCCACAACTTCAGCCACCCCGTCGGCGACGCCGAACAGCAACTCGCCGCCGCCCTGCAACGCGCCGAACAGGCCGAAGCACAGCTGCGCGCAATGCAAAACAGTCGAGCCTGGAAAGCCATTCAGAAACTCAAGAAAACCCTGCTGCGCGCCTGACCTGAAGCCCGCGCAAAAATAGTCAAAATTCAGGGGTTTACAGAAGCCAACCAATCGCTATAATCGTCGCCCTGACACGCCGGTATAGCTCAGATGGTAGAGCAACTGACTTGTAATCAGTAGGTCCCGGGTTCGATTCCTGGTGCCGGCACCATATAGAACAACGACTTAGGCTCACCTTACGGTGGGCCTTTTTCGTTTCTGGCTTTTGCTTCCTGCAATTTTCCCCGTTCGTTCCCCGTTTCGTGATCGTCTCTTCCTAAGTTCTTGAGCCGGCTCAAAAATATTGGTGAGTCGCATGGCGCAGCTCGTTATTGAGGCGCTACGGGAAATTTCGATCCACTACGATTGGCAGCAACCGGCCAGAAGCTGCCTCTCACCAAGGGTAGCCATCAGCCAGTAGCGGACGGTGGGCAGAGTGACGGCAAATCGGTTGTAGGGATGATCAGCTTCACAAGCACGGCAGCGTTACAAAACGCAAAGCGAGCATAACCACGCGTTGCACCTCTTCATCGCCCTCGATACCAGCGAAGGCAACAATGCACTGAGGTAGAACGATGTATGGAGTGTGGCTAAATTCGTTTTTTACGGTTGTGGTTAGACGCTCTACCAAGTGTAGAACTTGGTCAGGGTTATCGCGTCGCACGAGGTGTGCCAGCGGGTGTAAATCTCATTGACGGCGCTCTTTGGGCTTCGAGGCTAGCTTGGTCTCCAACTCAAAAATCTGCCTATCAATTTCTGCCAGCAGAGCACGTAACAATTTCTGCTGTCCTCTGCAGAAGTCCAAGCGGTATTGATTTTCAGGCTGTCGTCGCTCAGTAAGAAACGTTTTGAAGTCGTCTTCAAGGGCAGCTACAGAGTTGGCGTAAGATTTACTGGCTTCTTTGGTATTTTCTGCACCAGTCCTGGAGGTGCCAGAAGAATGGATAGCGTACCTATCAATCCAACTATTGAGGCTGGTAATGTTGGTTTCGTATGGTTCGCCTTTTGAGTTCATAACAAACTTACGCTTATTAGGTTTCTCGCCAGCAGCTGTAGCTTGAGCAACATGCTCTAACCACTTTTCAAGTACCAGTCTCCTCTTCGTTTCCCGCTCCAGCATCACCGACCAAGACATATTGCCTCCCCTGCTCTGCGTTGGACCGCTCTCAACGTCCGTGAGCACAACCCTTAAAGTGTAGCTCAAGCCGCCCAGCCGGGTGAAATCAAGCCGGGCTCAAGCAAGCCTAATACTTAATGATTTGCAATATAAAACTGTCTAACGGACTGCTATCGGCCATTAGCGGCCAATCGCCTAATGGCAAATAGCGTTCATTCATGCCTCCCCTGGCAAAGACATAAATCTATCCCTTCTATAACCGATTGGAGTTTTTGTCTGAGCAATGGAAGCTCCGATGCAGTTAATAAATGCGGTCGTTCCGCCATGCCAAGAAACGCTGCCAGCGCCAGGTCAGAGTGTTTGACCAATGCCACTAGGTGTTCCCCTTGCGGGCCGTTGCTACCTGCCATCCAGTTCTTGACTGTCCTCTCGTTCGCATTCGTCCACCGCATCAAGGTTTTGGTGGCTTGGTGTGTTTCTCCGAGCTCCATATGCAGCGCTCTTGCTATGCCGGCTGCGTACTGTTTTTGAGCCAGAAAAGAATTGCCTGTTTTCGTGAACATTTTTCCCTCCCCGATCTTCTACCTTCTTTAGAGCTAAATCGAAAAACGCGGTAACCGATCACGGCTCTGACGATGTCTTGGTGGCCGCGAGAAGGTTGAGGACGTTGTTGATGCAAAATTTCATTGGCGTGGGTAATACCCTCAATGAACCGAGCGCAGCCTTGGCAGCGGCGTACGTCCGGATGTCCACTGAGCATCAGCAATACTCGACTGAGAATCAGCTCGATACCATTCGACTGTACGCAGTTACCCACGAACTTGAGATCAGCAAGGTTTATACCGACGCAGGGAAAAGCGGGTTACGCCTGGAGGGGCGTGATGCCCTTAAGCAACTGTTCTTTGACGTGGAGAGCGGTCGTGCTGATTACTCCACTGTCCTGGTCTATGACGTCAGCCGCTGGGGACGCTTCCAAGATCCCGATGTCAGCGCGAGCTATGAGGTTCGCTGCCGCCAAGCCGGTGTCACCGTCCAATACTGTGCAGAGCAATTTACCAATGATGGATCGCCGGTCTCCAACATCGTCAAGAGCGTCAAGCGGATGATGGCTGGCGAGTACAGTCGCGAACTTTCGGTGAAAGTCTTTGCGGGGCAGTCCCGGCTTATCGAGCTGGGATACCGTCAAGGTGGTCCAGCAGGCTTCGGGCTCCGGCGGCAGCTAGTGGATAGTAGCGGCTCCCCAAAAAATGAACTCCAGATAGGTCAACATAAAAGCATACAGACTGACCGTGTGATTCTTGTACCGGGTCCACCGTGCGAAGTTGAAATGGTGCAACACATCTACCGTTTGTTCGTCGAGGAAGGCAGGAGTGAAAGTGAGATTGCCGATTGGCTGAATGCTCAGGGAGTACTCAACGACCGCGCAAGATCGTGGTCTCGGGGCACCGTGCACCAAGTGTTGATTAACGAAAAATACGTTGGCAACAACGTCTGGAACCACAGCTCCTTCAAGCTGAAGCAGACTCGCACAGAGAATCCACCTGAAAAGTGGATTCGGGCGAATGGTGCCTTCCGCCCTATCGTCAATTCAATCCTATTCAAGGCCGCTCAGTCGATTATTGAAACGCGATCCTATCGCATGCCCGATGATGAAATGCTGCAAGTACTCAAAACTATATACCAACGTAGCGGGTACCTTTCGGGCCTTGTTATCGACGAGGCTGAAGGCTGCCCTTCAAGTAGCGCCTACCAGCATCGTTTTGGAAGCTTGCTTCGTTGTTATTCCCTCATTGGATACACCCCGGCACGCGACTATCAATACATCGAAGCCAACAAACGACTTCGGGAAATGCACCCGCTGCTTCTCGAGCAAACCACATCAAAAATAGCGGAGGTTGGGGGAAAAGTTTCAGTCGACCCTCGCACAGATCTAATCCTAGTCAATGAAGAAGTAACGATCTCACTTGTGCTTAGTCGATGCCAGGTATCCCCGGTGGGCACCAAACGGTGGAACATCCGCTTTGATTTCGGCTTGAGCCCTGACATCACCGTAGCTGTGCGGATGAAAGAGCACGAAGAAGCGGCCTTGGACTATTACATCCTGCCCGCCATCGACATCGAAGCCCCTCGACTTCGTCTCGCCGAACGCAATCAGGCCAGCCTCGACATCTACCGGTTCGAAACCTTGGATATCCTTTCTGATCTGTCGCAACGCAGCGATTGTAGGAGGGTGGCATGATAGCGATTCAAACTCACCGAAGAGCTCCCATGCATGTTGCAGAAGAGACAACCGTTCGGCTCATTCCGCTTGAAGATATTCGAGTGCTCAACCCCCGAGCACGTAATAAACAAGTGTTTGCGAGACTAGTAGAGAACATTTCCGCGCTGGGTCTCAAGCGGCCTATTACGGTCGCTCCGACGACAACCGGTACCGAACCCTATGAGATTATTTGTGGCCAGGGCCGCTTTGAAGCGTTTCAAGCGTTGGGGGAGAGAAAGATTCCGTGCATTGTGGTAACTGCAAGCGAAGCGGACCGGTACCTGATCGGTTTGGTGGAAAATCTGGCACGCCGAAAACATTCGAATCGTGATCTTCTAATCTCAATTCAGCTCCTTTCGGATCGTGGCTATACCTCTCAGCAGATAGCTGAAAAAACCTGTCTCGATGCAGGTTACATATATGGAATTCTTGTGCTCTTGCGCCAAGGAGAGGAGCGTCTGATCGCTGCAGTTGAAAACGGCTGGTTATCCATAAAATTGGCGATGGATATCGCACGATCCTCGGACGCAGAGTTGCAACAGGCCATGATCGACGCCTATGAAGGCGGAGTACTCAAAGGCGATCAGTTAATGAGGGTACGTCGTCTCATCGATAAACGAAAATCGCTCGGCAAGCGCTATGGACAACAAGCGCCTAGCAAGGATAAGCCTACACCTCAAAAGCTTCTACACACTTATCAAATCGAAGTTCGACGTCAGAAGGTGATGATCAAAAAGTCGGACATAAATGAACAGCGGCTGCTGATCATCGTCACCGCGATGCGCAAACTGTTGAGCGATGAGTACTTCAGGACACTACTTCGCAACGAAGACATTCCGGACATGCCCAAAGCTTTGGCTGATCGGATTCTTGGAGAGACGCAGTGATGACTGAGGTCAAACAGGCATTCGAGCAACGTGTCATTGCAATCCCCCTGGAGAGAATCCTTCCCTCGCGTAAGGTGGAGCAATTGAAACCTGGAAGTAAAAAGTACGCCAGCATTCTGAGCTCAATAAGGGAGCTCGGAGTCGTTGAGCCTTTGGTGGTGCATCCCAAGCCCATCGTCACAGATGGATTATCTTCGTTCATGCTTTTGGATGGTCACTTTCGCCTTGAGGCCCTCAAGGAACTGGGAGCAGTAGAGGCGCTATGCCTGATCTCTACCGATGATGAGGGGTTCACTTACAACCGGCAAATCAACCGACTGACTCCTATCGAAGAACATAAAATGATCGTTTCCGCACTGAAGAAAGGTATTGAAGCCTCGCGCATTGGTAGGTAGGCGGGATGGGCGCAATTTTGGCTATGGCCGGCAATTGAGCTATGCCGGGCCGCAGGCATTGCGCGATCTATTTGGCGGCGGGCATTACGGCACCGTCAAGGCACACAGTGATCGCTGGCAGGCGTTTGTACGCTGGTGTCGGTCGGAGGAAGGGCCGGGGTTTAACGATGCGCGGCAGATTAATTGGCAGACCTTGCTGGACTACGCCGGACATCTGCGCCAACAAGTTGAACAAGGTGAACAAGGTGAGCTGGCCATCGCCACTGCGCAAAACCGGTTGTCCAGTGTGAATCGGACCATGGCCGCGCTTCGCGGTGATCAGTATGTGAAAGTGCCGAGTCCGAGTAAGGCACTGGGAATGCGGCGCACCAGTGCTCGTCATTCAGTGCCGCAAGGCCAAGACCGCGAACAGCTGAAGCGGATCGTAGAGGTACTTTGCAAACATCAGCAGCCGCGCGCCGCGGCCATCGCTAAGTTAGCGCGAGCCACTGGCATGCGTCTGCGCGAAGCGATTCTGGCCGACCTACCGCGACTCAAGCGTGAAGCCGAACACTACGACAAGATCAACATCCAGGACGGCACCAAAGGCGGCCGATTCGGTGCGTCAGCACCTCGCTGGATTACGGTAGATGATCATATTCGAGAAGCTCTGAGGTTTGCCGAACAGGTTTCGCCCGATGGCGGCCGCAACCTGCTGGCACCGAACGAAAGCTACCTCGATTTCTTGCAGGGGATCGTCCGCCCCGCGCGAGATATCCTCCATACGCACAATCTCAAAGGCTTCCACGAATTGCGGGCAGCCTATGCTTGCGAACGCTATGAGCAAATCACCCATCATCTCGCGCCCATCAACGGTGGCAGGTGCTGGCGCCTCAATCCACGCCTTGATCGAGAGGCACGCTTACAAATCAGCTATGAGCTCGGACACGGCCGTATCGACGTGGTATCGGCGTACATCGGTGGCCGAGCATGAGCAAGCCATTCGATATGGAGCTGTTCCTGGCGGGCGTCCTGACCGGATCGCACACCCCCCGCCAACGCCACCTGCGTCAGGCGAAGGCTATCCAAACAGCGATCGCTGAGCGCTGGCAACGCGACAATCCATGGACTTGGCAGAGAAAACATCTTGCTTGGTTTTTGAATCACCACTTAAACCAGCGCACTGAATCGACGCGCTATTACTATTTGCTGACCATACAATTGCTCACTCATCGCCTAGGAAAACTCTGGCAATTCAACCGCTAAGCGGAACCATGCTGAGAACCGGTTATCCGGCCCAAGCATCACCTGATGTGCTTGATAGAGAGTCAAACCGGCGTCATCGAGCGAGCCAAATGATGACATTCTGGGGATCTAGGGGGGAGGCGTATGGGGCTGGAGGGGGAGAAATGTTTGCAATTTGCTTAGCGCTTGCTTAACATTGATCTCGACTACGCAGACAGCAGAAAATTTGTCGGCGGAGCTGCGGAGGCCTGGCTAGCCAGGGTCATATGAAGGGAAATCGCAGGCATATGGGTTGTTCTGCTTCAGTGCAGGAGACTTGCCTTCGAGGCCGTCCTTCCTCGTAGTCACCTAATGTTTCGGATCTTGGCCTCGGTTGCGTGATACGCAGTAACCGGGGCCAAGTACCTTATAGCCCCGTCCTCACATACTTTTACGACCGCCAAGGCGTAATAGCTGCCGTTACCTACGCTGACCTTTCTGCCGGTGTTAAAGAGAATACCCTGAGCATGCTTGGGCTTGTTCAAGCCTATCTGGCTGTAAGCGCAGTACGCGTTCACCAGGATCTGCAAAGCTTCTTCTGGGGTGCAGTGGTCTTTGCTCTCGCGAGAATCCAATGGATGAGCGATGGCTTGAAGGTCAATCAAAATGCCCCTCCGGTTTGGCTCCGACCAGCCCTTTTCACGGCAAATACGCTTTATCCGGTCAAACTGCTTGGGAGTCAGCAAGTAGGTGAATTCAGGCGCATGCTGCACCTGGCTCAATTCGACACCTGCCTCGCGCATGCTGATGACGACGCTCATCAACTCACGGAAGGCATCTGCCAGGCTTTCATCACCCAGTTGTGTGGCGGTTTTGTTCATCGTCGTACTTCCTTTGGGTTCGACGACTGAATCGTCCACCGCTGTCCTCTTATTTGACCAATTCCAAAGTGGCTGGCTTTTTACGTGTAGCACGGCCGTCACCGGTAGCTTTTTGCTTCTCGCGCGCGTCCACGATGGCTTTAGCGTACGGGGTAGCGGCCTCGATGATCCCATCGAAGGAATAGCGATTCGCGAGGTTACCGCCCAACTTCGACTTTCGGGCGTGTCGAGTGATGAATTTCATTTCCTCAAGCTCGGCGATTGACCGCTGGATTGTCCGGGCCGTTACCCCAATTTTCTTAGCAAGGGTCTCTTTGGTCGGATAAGGATCATTGCCCGCCTGCCACCAGTAGCCGGCCAGATGCAGAATGATCACGATATGCAGGTGTTTCAGCCCCAGTTGTTGTGAGCAGTCGAAAAGCACATTGGGAATGGCTGTCCATCCCGCCGCTACCAAATCCTTTCCCCACCGTTTCTCGATTTCCTTGCTTTCTACCGGCGCCGGCTTTTTCGCCTTCACCGTTGTCGTTAACTTAGTCATCCCCTGATCCCCCTTAATTTACCGTTGGCTGGAGTATGGTGGCTCTAAACAGGGCTGGCAACGGTGGGGGGGGAGGCGCCTGTGTCAGCCCCTTAGGTTAAGTTTACTGTGTCTCGGTTGGCTAAATGTGTTTCAAAGTTGGATGTGTTTAACGGTGAGTATGTTTTGGGAGTCGACAATGTCTCCTGGAGGGAGAAAGCTATGCCTCTAAGGAGGGAGACATCCACGCCTTCAGCGGGGGTCATAAAAGCCTCCCCCATCGTGAAAAAAAAACTGCTTTTTCTGAGTTTTTTTTCAAAAGGCGTCATAGACGCGCTTTACGACTGACTCAAGCCCTCATATTTCACAATCATCGGCTTGTTTTTTCGGTCGTAACTGGGGTCATTGAGTGTTCGCCTGGAACTGAATGTCCTATTCGTTAGCTGCGTAGCTGGCTTCCTCACGCCATTTGCTAATGGCATTTGGTTCGGAACTTCCACGGGCAACGATCTGTTTTCCGCGAAAATCCGCATAAGCTAGGTATGAGCGTCCGTCCTTCACCACCCAGCCCTGAATCTGTTTGCCATCGATTTGGGCGTGAAACTGTTTTGCTGCGCTCATGGCCAAGGCCTCCGTCGGTTTGGACCAATATGCCGTCACGACAGACTTCGGATCAAATCTGATCAGCAGGATTTATCTTGGCGCGGCGATAGTTCAACTCCTCGTTAGCTGGGCCTGTGCACAAAGGGTAAGAAGTGGACCAGAGCCAAGCCTCCAGCAGTGGAAAGGATCGCCAGCGGCCGGCCCAGAACACCGGCGCGAAATTTACTCAGCATCCCGCATTCCGGGTTCGATTCCACAGAAAGCCATAACTAGCTGATTTATTTATAGTTACTAGTTGGAGTACGCCAAATTTTCCACCGGGCCTTTGTTGTTACTGGCATCCAGAAATCCAACTGCTACAAGCAGCCCCTGATACCGTCTTAACCCTCACCAGTACCAAAATCTGGCTGCACCCCTACCCCGTTACAATTTCACTTCAGCGTGACGTTGACGACCTCCTCCAGCGACCTAAAATGCACCCCAATACACCCGCCAAGCCTAGGTTGACCCAGTCAACAAGCTCAAATCGTGCGGGTTTTCTTTGTCTGGAGAAAACTACATGAGGCCCTTCAACAAACCGGCCCTCAGCGTAGAACAGCAATTGGAACTGCAGCAGCGAGGCCTGCACGTCGATCTGCCACAGATAGCCAGGCTGGCTTGAAGTTGAGAATGCCGGTACTCCAAATCGATTTGTCACCAGTGAGAGCTGGTAGGAGTCTGGATCCGGCGCAGATGGAGCCCTCGGCGCGCTCAAGCTGCTACCTCGTTGCTGCTCGGTGGCAGACTCAAACCTATTACGTTTTAGAGAATTGTTTGTTCCCGGACAGCAACCGTGCGCCCAACAAAAAGTACCTTGCTTTTTCAAAATGCCAGTACAAGATGGGTGTTCGGATTAAAGGATGGAAATCATGCAAGACAGGGTTACCGAGCTAGTACTGAATCAATCATATACTTTTAAAGTGGTCTATAGTGAAGGCGACGCTGGATTTGCAGGCGTTCTCAACTTAACGCCAGAACTGATAACTTTCAAAGTCATGACCGAGCGCTCTTGCAACCTGTCTTGGGAGACCACCGAGGCAAAGTGTTATGACTTTCGCAACAGATTTATTCTCAAGGGGTTACGTTGTACTGGGTCTAGATCGAGTTCGCTCGGTAATATTCCATCAGTAGGATTTTACGAAATAGAGTTTACTGTAGAGAGTGTAATTTTTTGTCCTGGACAGGGCCCAGCAAAAGGGAGATTTCAAGCTATTCAAATTCACTCGGAGACGGTGAATAACTGGGTGGGACATACTACGACCCAGGAGAAAATACTTGAAGTAAATCATGATGGCGGAGATGTGCGGCCATTTTTAACTGAGTTCATGGCAGAGGCTAATGGTTGTGAATACATAGGAGTTCAATACAACGCCAACTATAACCACTCCCCATTATCGTACGAGCAAAGCTTTGCTTTTCCACCTTCTTTATTTTACACGCTTGGAAGCGATGAAAACAAACGCAACCCATTGGTAATTTACTCAAAAATATACAATTTAATTGCCTTTTTAACTGGCATTGAGCCATCCGTTCAAAGCGTTAGCTTGGAATATGACCTTCAAGGCTTTACCAAGTATGCATCTCTGTACTTTGTAAACAACAGCTTAAAACCTAGACGATCTAATGAATTTATTATGCTCCCCCTTGGGAAAGATCCTAGATTTGAGAGCTGGGGATTGGCGCCGTTCCCCCTATCATCATTTGAGTTGTATTTTTCCTCCGACTCCGAATTACCTGACATCATGTCTAAGTATGTTAAATATCGAAACATGGGGAATATTGAAGATAGGCTACTCGGATATTTTCGCTTACTAGAGAAGCACTGTTACAACAAGAAAAGTTATTTATCCGATGAGTTGCTTGTTGGGCTTACCAAGTCTGCAAAGGAGTTCCTCAAGTCAAACGGTCTAGCTCGGAAAGAGATCTTGAGCTTTGAGAAGGGTCTTAAGCGATTTAACTCATCAAAATACAATACGCAAAAATGCGTCACAGATTTTTTCAATTCCTTGCCAAGCCAAATTCAGAATGGGCTGGGGCTGTCTTCTGTGTTGATAGAGTCGATATGCAAACTAAGAAACGACATCACTCATGCGAATGAATATCGCGCAGACGAAAATCAGATGTACGCCTATACAGCTTTTGTTCATCATCTATTGATTTTCGCGCTTCTACAAAAACTTGGCGTAATTCTGGTTGATGTTACGAATTTGACAAGCCGACTCAGAAATTATTGAGAGCATTTTTTAATCTATCCGATACCGAGGTCCAGGACCTCCGTGGCATCTGGATTCCCGCGTTCGCGGGAATGACGATGAAGAGCTTCTTCAGACCCTCCTCAGGAGCGGTGCGTCGTGTCGGCACCTTGTCCGGGTGAGTCTTCCAACACTGGGTCTGTGTCTGCCCCAACACATATAATTTGCGAGAGTAATTAACCTAATTCAGGTTCGACTATATCTTCGACATTACTTCGAGAGAAGTTCCTTCACACGTTTTATGACATACTGTTCAAATAGTGGGTGATTAACTGCTTCCTCAATACCTTCCCTACCATCATATGTACGCATGATCGCGCTACATATTTCTGACTCACTCAATTTCTTGCACTTCTGAAATCTAGCCGGAAGTATTGCATTGATACTTTGCTTCAAGTGCTGAGTTCCACTTTCAAGCAAAATCTGCTCTAGAATTTCGCGCCAGGGACGAGAGTCGCTTTCCTCAATATCCTTATTACTAAAACACCAAGCTACATAAGAGTATCCATTCAACTTGAATGACTCAAAACTATGCTCCGTCCTAAAAATGATATCATTCATAAGATCCCGCCCATCAAGAGACGGAGTGTTAGGTGCAGTAGTGGTTCTATAAAATCTTATAAGCGATCCATCGCTATCAATCTGACAGCAAATGATTGGAGTCTGAAGGGTTTTAAAAACCTTAATTAAAACAGCTTCACGAGAAGCATTGGACGCCTTAATTAAATACTTCAGATAACCACTAAGTTCTTCATAGCTGTCATACTTCTCTTTCAGCCATAAACTTGGTATTAATAGTTCCGCAGCAAATCTATTTGCTTCGCTTTCCATCTGTAAATAATCATAATCATCGGCGTCGGCATCTAAGTGCGAAACAATGGTTCCGGTGTGCCAAGGAATAATAATATGCCCCAGTTCGTGAGCTAGGGTAAAATTTTTCCTGGTTTCTGGCGCTAAAGAGTTAACCAAGATCTGCGGTCTGTCCGCCCCTCCGATTCCAATGGTAACTCCATCGGCAACGATAGGAAATGGAATGATTTCTACGTCACCATAAATACATGCAAGAGCCATCAAGTCATAAGGTGGTGTCAAAGAGTGACGTGCCAATACTCGGGCCGCCATCTTCTCTTCGGGAGCCATCAAATTTTCCCTATTTGCCGAAGCCATTTTTCTATCCGCTTTGCCTCTTCTGGCGTGCTGGCGCGCGCGGCAAGTGCAAATCTCTCGCGATTCAACTCCTCGTCAAAAGTACAACCTTTTCTTCGCGCTGCAATGATGTACGAAATTATCGAAGGGGTAGTGCCCCACAAGGAATACTCCTCCCAAGACATTCCGAGATACTCGTGCAACTCCTGATCAGTTCCTTCTTCCCCGTCGTGCCATTTCCCCACATACTCGTCAATTTCCTCTAAGAGGACATCACCGGCTAAACACTGCTCGATAAAATTCATAAATGCCTCTTAGTTTGGATTAACTCTACGACCGCGCACTGCTGGCTTCAGCATAGTTCCGGTAATTGGGCATGCTGCGCCAATATGGCGACCTTGATGATTGAAAACTTCAACTTCCCCGTGAAGCGAGTCCCATGTGTAATATAGTTTTTCGATAGGTTCAAAGTAAACTTTTCGACCACCCTCAATAAAGGCGACCTTGAGATTATCCAAAATTGAAGGTTTAGGTCTAGGTAGTCCGCCCATTTTGTTCTCTTTATCAGTCCCTATTAGAAACAGACAGTGCTAATTTATTTCATAACACTATTCTGGAGTAGCCAACACCTATTTCAGCTTCCTTGGTACTCAAAAATGAGCGCTAGGTCACCAGAACCGTCCCTCCACAGAAAGTAGTAGCGGAAGAGGTATTCAAGAGCTAGTGATTGTATGTCCAAAATCAATGTGCCAGCTAGCTCTCGATTGCGTACTCCAGCGTAGCTCAAGGTTAATGGGCTGAGGCGTTCGAATGATCCCGCCACGGGAAGGCACACGCAGGGTATTCGGTTGGTTCTCTCCTCCGGCTCAGCAGCACCCACTGCTCATCACAGCTGAACTGCCTACCAATTTGGAGCGAAGAAAACCGATCATGAGCAGATCCCTTTTAGTTGCCGATGGAAGCGCAGTCACCGAAATCACATTAGTAAACCTTCGGCCGGACGATCTCTGAAAGCAAAAAAAGTAGAAAAGGGGACGCCCATTAGCCGGTCAGGACGGCGTCCCATATGCCACGTCTATCCCCCTTAGCGACCTGCAATGCGCACGGCCAAACTCCGCGAACGGAGGTCGCCGAATGCTGGTAAAGCGTGCTGATACGCTATAAATTCCGAGTTCGATTCCACTGAGCGCCATAACTAGCTGATTTATTTATAGTTACCGGTTGGGGTACGCCAAATTTTCCACCGAACTCCAGTCCCGCAGAAAACCTAGCCCCGCCCCTAGCTACCGTTCGTCTGGTGCCGGCACCATACAAAACAAAGCCCCTGCAGAAATGCAGGGGCTTTGTTGTTTCCGGGGTTTGGCAAAACGCTTTTAGTGCCCCGCGCTCTGACCACCGTCCACGTGCAGGATTTCGCCAGTGACGAACTTGGCGCCGTCCAGATACACGACCGCTTGCGCAATATCATCGATCTCGCCCATGTGCCCGACCGGGTGCAGGTTGCCCAGCGCTGCGTGGGTTTCTTCGCCGTGCATCGGGGTCTTGATGATGCCTGGGCTGACCGCGTTCACCCGGATCCCGCGCTTGGCGTATTCGATGGCCAGGGATTTGGTTGCCGCGTTGAGCCCGCCCTTGGTCAGCGAAGCCAATACCGATGGCACGCCGTCGATGGCGTGGTCCACCAGGCTGGTGGTGATGTTGACGACGTGGCCGCTGCCCTGTTTTTCCATCTCGGCGATCGCGAGCTGAGTGATGTAGAAGAAGCCATTGACGTTCACCGACAGCACATTGGCGTAGTCTTCTGCGGTGTACGCGGTGAACGGCTTGGCGATGAAGATCCCGGCGTTGTTGACCAGGGTATCGATGCGACCGAAACGGGAAATCGCTTCACGGATGACGCGCTGGGCGGTTTCCGGTTCGCCGATGTCGCCGGCCACGGTGAGAATGTCCGGATCGGTGGACGGTTTGATCGAGCGCGAAGTGGCGACGATGCGGTAGCCGAGTTCACGAAAGGCTTTGACCATACCGTCACCAAGACCCTGGGATGCGCCGGTGATTACAATGACTTTTTTCGAAATGCTCATGATGAAGACCTCTGGAAATTAAAAGTGGGGTAGAAAATCTGTAATCAGGCTTCGGCCGGTGCCTTGGCCATTTGTCGCAACATCTGTTCGTAGTACTCGACCGATTGCGAACCGGACACCAGGTGGCGACCGTTCAGCACCATGGCCGGGACCGAATTGATGCCGCGCTGCCGGTAGTACTCTTCAAGTTCTCGCACCTCTTCTGCGAACGCGCCGGACGCCAGCACCTCTTGTGCACTTGCCCCATCCAGCCCCGCTTCAATCGCCAGACGCACCAGCGTCGACTGATCACTCGGGTTCTGGCCTTCGCTGAAGTAGGCCTGCAGCAGCACCCTCTTCAACTCGACTTGCCGCCCTTCCTGCAACGCCCACAGCAACAAACGGTGTGCATCGAAGGTGTTGTAGAAATGCGTGCGTTTCTCCAGATCGAATTTGAAGCCGATGGCCTCGCCGCGAGCGATCTGCATGGCCTTGCCGGCGGCGACGTCGGCGGCCGTTCTCCCGTACTTGCGCATCAAGTGCTCGACCGCTTGTTCACCTTCGGCCGGCATATCCGGGTTCAACTCGAACGGCTTGTAGGTCAGCTCGACCGAGATGTCCCCGGCCACGTTCTCGATCGCTTGCTCCAGCGCCGTCGCCCCCAGTGCGCACCAGGGGCACACCACATCGGAGATGAAATCGATGGTGACGGACGACGTCATGATTTCCCCTCCGCCTCGGCCAGTTGCTTGCGGTACTGGGTGGTGGTGATTCCGGCGTAACCCCAGTTATCGGTGTCGACTTCCTCGATCACGATGTGGGTCAGGTCAGGGCGTTTGTTGAGGACGCGTTCCAGTGTTTCAGTGATCTCGGCAATCACCTGAGCTTTCTGCTCAGTGGTAACGCCATCGCGGGTGATGCGTACGGTTACGAAAGGCATGAGGGAAACTCCAGTGACCTTCCCGTCGGGATGATGGGAGAGGCGTTGGAGCTCAATTTATGGAGTTTGCTGGAAGGGATAAAGGTGGGAGCGGGAACTTCATTCGTTACGTGGTGTAATGATTACGCTGTGAAAAAAGCCCCGGCCCGGGCGTAATGCTGTTCGGTTAAGCGAGAATGATCCGTTGTAGGAGCGAGCTTGCTCGCGATGGTCGTTAACGATGCCGCGTGATTACTGACTAAACGCAGCGCTCTTGAGTCCATCGCGAGCAAGCTCGCTCCTACAGAATCCTTAACAGTCGGGGCTTCTTCTTTCTCAGCCTTTGATCAGGCCTCGATACCGCAACCGATCATCAGAAGATGTTGATCGGGTAGTCCACGAACACACGCACTTCGTTGCCGCTGACGTTGTACTCGCTCGACTTCTGCGACACACGCAGGACCGAGCTGCGCAGTTTCACGCTGAGGTCTTTGGCCGGGCCGCTTTGTACGACGTATTTGAACTGGTTGAAGATCTCGCGCTCGGTGCCGCCTTCGCTGGTGGAGGTGGTGATGTTGTCACCGCGCACGTAGGCCACGTTGTAGGTCAGGCCCGGTACACCGAAGGTGCTGAAGTCCAGGCCGTAGCCGACTTGCCAGCTGCGTTCGTCTTCGGCGTTGAAGTCGGACCAGTAGGAGTTCGCCAGGTAGATGGTGTTGCCACCGTCGCCGATGCGGCCTTGATCTTTCTGGTAGCCGCCATAGGCATAGCCCAGGTTGCTGTCGCCGGTACTGCGCTGGTGCGCGAGGGTGAACGAGTGCGGGCCGGTGATGTAGGTGGCGGCCAGGCTCCAGATCTTGTTGTCGTCGCCGGTGATACCGTTGTCGCGAACGTAGGAATCTTCCAGCTTGGTGCGGTAGCCATTGAAGTCCAGGGTCAGGGACTGATCCTTGTCGATCGGGAACACGTAGTTGGCGTTCACGTATTGTTTCTTCAGTACGTCTTCGACGTCGGAAGCGTACAGCGCGGCCTTGAATTGCTCGGTGAACTGGTAGCTACCGCCCAATACGTTGATCGACTTCAAGCCACCGCTGTCACGACCTTCAGCACTTTTGCGCGATTCGGCGGTGAAGCGCCCGGCGTCCAGTTGCAGGCCTTTGATCTCTTTGGATGTGATCAAGGTACCGGTGTAGCTTTCCGGCAGCAGGCGCGAGTTGTCGTAGTTCAGTACCGGCAGGGCCGGCATCTGGTCGCCGTAGGTCAGGGTGGTGCTGGACAGGCGGAACTTGATCGCTGCGCCGCCCTTGGACAGGTCGTCAGCCGGCTGGCCGCTGTCGCCCTTTTTGAAAAAGTCGATGCCTTGCGCGCCGCTACGGTCTTCGCTGCGTTCCAGGTTCAGTGCGTACAGCCCGAAAGCGTCCACACCCACACCGACGGTGCCTTGGGTGAAGCCGGACGAGAACGTGCCGATGGCCGCCTGGCCCCACTCGGATTTATCCGGGTTGCCGTCTTTGAAGTCACGATTGATGTAGGCATTGCGCAGCAGCACTTTGAGGCTGCTGTCTTCAACAAAACCCTTGGATTCGGCCTGGTCGTTCGCCATGGCCTGTGTAGCGCTCAACATCCCCAGTGCGATCAGGCTGATTCGCTTGTTCAACATTTTGTTTTTTTCCTTGATTCGGTTGATACGCGCTGTGTCGAACGGCCGAAATGGCGCTATCGCGCTCTTGTTTCAATGCAAAAACAAAAAGGCCCGCCCACGATTGCTCGCGGCGGGCCTTTTATTGTTTTTGAGTCGTGGCGGTCGGCCACAGGCGTTGGGCCGAATCGTAGCTGCGCCCTCAATGATGTGTCAATTTCGTGAATCTTCTACAAATAGGCAAAAAACGTCTAAGAAACGGCTTTACGTGGCAGGAACATTCAATCGATGCAACCTTCGAGGCCACAGACTGCTACGGGAGTGGATGCTCCCTGATCGGGCAGCGACTGACTCAACCACTGCGCAAATGCCTGGGGTTTGCCCAGCCATGGCCCGATATCGATCAGGGTGAATTGGTCATTGTCCTCAAGCACCAGGGTCGGAAAACCCTGCCCTCCAACCTTGGCCAGGAAAGCCCGGCTGTTGCTGATATGGCCTTCGGTGTCGGCCGCCCTGAAGGCTCCTTCGAAGGCTTGACGGTCCAGCCCCATGCCGTGGGCCAGTTCAAACAATACCGATTCGTCGGCGATGCGGCGCCCTTCCACGTAATGAGCACTTTGCAAACGCCCCAACAACTCCAGCCCGCGACTTTCCATTTGCTCGGCAGCCAGCACCGCAGCGATGGGTGGAGCCGAGTCGAACACGGCGGTGTGATCACGCAGCAATCCTTCGAAATAGGCCTCACCGAACGGCTGCCCGCTGTATTCGGCAATGCGCCGGTCATGGGGCATGACGTAACTGCGCAGCTGTGGCGATACCTTTTGCCGATTGGCACCCGTCATCATGCCGCCGCCGTGGGCAATCACGGGCAGCACGGCCTGGGCGGCCTGCACCAGCGGTTTGGCGCCATAGCACCAACCGCACAATGGGTCGTAGATGTAATGCAGGATCATGGAAAAGCTCCGACAGAAATTCAGGAAAATTCGATGTCGGCAGATTAGTGCCGCAACGGCCCCGGAAAAACGCCGGATTGGCTTTCAGTCTGTTGCTTGAATCGGTCGAATGGTTGCGACACAAAACCCTGTGGGAACTCGCGATAGCGGTGGGTCAGTCGACATTTGTATTGATTGAACGGACGCCATCGCGAGCAAGCCCGCTCCCACAGGGGATCGTGGTGATTGCATGAATCTGCGCACAAAAAAAAACGCTGCCATCCCGGCAGCGCTTTTTTTTGATCAATCCGTTGTTGTTCTTCTTATCCTTCCATTACATCCCACAACGCATCCAGTTCCGCTTCGCTGAATAAACCAGCGGGGTAACGCTCGATCATCGTCCGGCGCGGATCAGTTTCGCTGATCTGACGCGTTCCATTGGACTTGAACCAGTGCGCCAGAATCTGGAGCGATTCGCTGTTTACTGCCAGGGGATGCAACGCCTTTTCGCTCACTACATTCACTTCGGCGTTCATTTCCGCGCTCTCTCCCGGTTTGTGAGCGGCTAACTTATCCAAGGTTTATGACAGAACATCGAAGTCCTCCCCCTCCCCGAGTTACAACAGTAGAGATACAAGAGCTGTGCCAAGGTTTCTGAAGTGTGGGCAAGCGGATACAAAAAAGCCCGCAACCCTGATGGGCTGCGGGCTCTGTGCCATGCAGCGGGCTGATCGACAGCCTGAGGGATTTCGCAATCAACTCAAGCTGTTACAACCTCACTCACTCCTTGTGCGGCGCGGGTTGTTGCTGGGTAAGGCAGTGAATATTGCCGCCCCCCAGTAACAGTTCGCGGCCAGGCACCATGACCACTTCATGCTGCGGGAACAGGTTCTGCAGGATTTCCTTGGCCGGGCCATCCTGCGGGTCGTCAAAGCTCGGCGCGATGATGCCGCCGTTGACGATCAGGAAGTTCACGTAGGAACCGGCCAGACGAACAGTCGGGTTACGTTCCTGGGTTCCATCGACCGGATCGACACCGGCACATTCTTCCTCGGTCGCAAACAGCGGACCCGGAATCGGCATCTTGTGCACCATGAATGGGCGGCCCTTGGCGTCGGTGCTGCCTTGCAGCACTTTCATCGCCGCCTGGCAGCGCGGATAGTTCGGGTCCTGTGGATCATCGGTCCAGGCCAGCAATACTTCGCCCGGGCGCACATAGCAGCAGAAGTTATCCACATGGCCATCGGTTTCGTCGTTGAACAAGCCATCCGGCAGCCAAATGATTTTATCCACAGCCAGGTTCGCACTCAGGAGCGCTTCGATTTCCGCGCGATTCATGTGCGGGTTGCGATTGCGGTTGAGCAGGCATTCTTCGGTGGTGATCAGCGTGCCTTCGCCATCGACGTGAATCGAGCCGCCCTCGAGCACGAAGCCTTCGGTGCGGTAGCGCGGGCTGCGCTCGATCTCGAGGATCTTGCCGCCGACTTGCGAATCACGGTTCCACGGCGAATACAGGCCGCCGTCAAAACCGCCCCAGGCATTGAAGTCCCAGTTCACGCCACGGACTTCGCCACTGTTGTTGATGACGAAAGTCGGACCGGAGTCGCGAACCCAGGCGTCGTCGCTGGACATTTCCACCACACGAATATTCGGCACGTCCAGGCGGGCACGGGCGTTTTCGTACTGGCCGGCGGAAACCGCCACGGTCACCGGTTCGAAACGGGCGATGGCTTTGGCCACTGCCACGTGCGCGGCTTGTGCCGGTTTGCCACCCAGGCGCCAGTTGTCCGGGCGCTCGGGCCAGATCATCCAGGTCTGGGTTTGGGGTGCCCATTCGGCCGGCATGTAGAAGCCGTCGGCGCGAGGGGTGCTGTTCAACGTGGTCATGGCTCAGGACTCCGGAGTGGCATTGATACCTGACAGAAAGGGAAGCGTATGTGTAAACGCCGTGGGCTATGGTGACTTTATATCCGATAAATATCGGCTTTTAAAGCACCATCAATCCACGGTTACAAAAATGATCGATAAAAAGCCGATATCAATCGAACTAACACCACCTTTCATGTGGGAGCGGGCTTGCTCGCGAAAGGGCCGTGTCAGTCGAACGAGATGTCGACTGACAGTCCGCTTTCGCGAGCAAGCCCGCTCCCACATAGGCCCGCATTCATTTGGTGGATCGGTTTACAGACCTTCCGCCAGCACCTTCGACAGCATGTCCACGAAGAAATCCACGCTCTGGCGCGAAGTGACCATCGGTGGCTTGATCTTGAGGATGTTCAGGTAATCGCCGGTCGGCTGCATGAAGATCCCCAGCTCACGCAAGCGATCGCACAGTGCGGTGGTTTCTTCGGTGGCCGGCTCCAGGGTTTCGCGGTTGCGGATCAGTTCGACACCCAGGTAGAAACCAGAACCATGCACCGCGCCCACTAACGGATGAATATCGATCAACGCTTCGAGGCGCTTCTTGAAGTGCCCGCCAACGACCTGGGCGTTCTCCCAGAGTTTTTCCTCTTCCATCACATCCAGCACGGCCATGCCGACCTGGCAACTGACCGGGCTGCCCCCGGCGGACGAGAAGAAGTAACCCTCGGCCTCCAGCGCCTCGGCGATTTCCCGGCGGGTAATGACCGCGCCCAGCGGCTGGCCGTTACCCATGCCCTTGGCCATGGTGATGATGTCCGGCACCACGCCCTGCTCTTGGAAGCCCCAGAAGAAATCGCCCATGCGCCCGTAGCCGACCTGCACTTCGTCGGCGATGCACACGCCGCCCTGGGCCCGAACCATTGCATAGACCTGCTGCAAATAGCCCGCTGGCAGCGAAATACCGCCGGCATTGCCGTACACCGGTTCGCAGATGAAACCGGCCAGCTGGCGTTTCTGCCCGGCGATTTTCGCCAAGTTGTGTTCGACGCTTCGCACATAATCCGGCGCGCTGTCGGGCCCGCGGAACTCCCCGCGATAGGTGTTTGGCGCGGTCACCGGGTGCACCCAGTCCGGGCGGCTGCTCAAGGCCTTGGGGTTGTCGGCGATCGAGGTCGACACCGAGTCGGCACCCACCGTCCAGCCGTGATAGGCCTCCAGCACGCTGAGCATGTCACGGCCGCCGCTGTAGGCCCACGCCAGGCGAATCGCCAGGTCGTTGGCCTCGCTACCGCTGTTGACCAGGAACACACGGTCCATGCCGTCAGGGGACAGTTTCAGCAAACGTTCGGAAAACTCGGCCACGGCCGCGTAGTTGAAGCGCGAGTTGGTGTTGAGCAACGACCACTGGCGACTGGTAACCGCCGCCATGCGCGGGTGACCGTGGCCCAAGACCGCAACGTTGTTGAGCATGTCGAGGTAGGAACGCCCCTGCATGTCGATCAAATGGTTGCGCCAGCCACGCTCGATGCGCGGCGGGTCGACATAATAGTGCTTTTGCGTACGGGCGAAACTGGCATTGCGGCGGGCCAGCAAGGTCGCTCCGTCGAGTTCCGCTTCGGCGTCACAAGCCAGCCCCAGCAGCGCGGCAGGTGATGGGCACAGCACCTGCCAGGCAGCGGCGCGCGATGGCGTGCAGAACAACGGCGCATCGATCGAGCCGCCACGGCACAACTGCACGATCAACGGCCCGCTGACCGAACCCAGCACCTGGCCTTTGACCAGTGCCGCGCCGCTGTGCAGCGACGGCGTGACGCCCCAAAGCCGCACACTCAAATGCGGGCCGTCCAGTTGCAGCACGCCGGCGGATGGGTGATGCACTACCCCGGCAAACGGCGCTTCGACCGCCGTGCCCTGAGGCACACGCAACTCGACATGCAACGGGCAAGTATCAGGCTCAGTGGCGCTGTCCGGGCGGGTGCGGGACAAGCGGTATTGTCCGTAGCGACTGGCCGCCAAGCCATGTGCCGCAACCGCTTCATCCAGCAGGCGCTGGTCGACGCCCTCCTGCTCCCAGTTCCCGGCCTCGAAATGCGGGCTGAGCACACCCAGGTCGATCAAGGCGAACTCACGCCCCACCAGGCTTGGCAACAGCGGTGCAAAGCCTTCACTGACGATGACCGGGAGATTCTGGCCGACGGCCGTGAGGATCGCCGCCTCCATCAACGCCAACGGCACCGACGTGGCCACACGGAAGATTTCCCATTCATGGACCAGGTTATCGCGGCTGTAGGCATTGTCCGGATCGATGCTGACCTGCTGTTCGCCACTGAGCACCAGCACCGCCGCGCGAGCAACGATCAGCGGCCACAGCGCCAGCAGCTCTTCGTGTTGTAACGGATTGACCGCGTGATACGCCTGTACCGCTGGCAAGATGCAGAACGGATCGCCCTCGCCATGATGCAGCAGCGCGGCGCAGGTCACCGACAGATCGGTAATGCGCCAGGTGCGCACCAGGTCGCCGAAGTCGATCACGCCTTGCAGTTGCCAGTGGCGTTGCGCATCACGCTGCCACACCACGTTGTCGTCGGTGATGTCCATGTGAATGGCCTGCACCGGCAGTTTGTCTTCCAGTGCCTGCAAATGCCGCTCGGCTTGCCCGGACGCTTCGACGATCAGTTTGCGCTGGGTCTCATCCTTGATCACCGGCAGCAAGTGCGCGATCAGGGCGTGAGCATGGCGGGCGTCCCACTGCAGGGTTCGCACCAGACCCGGATGGTCGAAGTCCGCCAGGGCCAGGTCCATTTCACCGCACAGGCGACCGAAGGCGGACACCACCGTCGGGTTGAAATGACTGAGGCTCGTCAGCGGCTGGCCTTCGATGTAATCGAGCAGGCGAACGTGCACTGCCTGGCCGCCTATGTCCAGAGACAGCAGGTCCGCGCCGTTTTTCGCCGCGATGACACGCGGCACATGGACATCGGGATGCTCGCCCAAGTGCTTGAGGCCGGCATGCTGTGCCTGAAGCTCAAGTACCGAGTAGTCGCCACGGCAGATTTTCAGGACGAAACGTCCCCGCTCGCTGTCGACGCGGTAGTTCAGGTCTTGCTGGCTGCCTAGGGCCTGCAACTTGCCGCTGAGCCCGTAGTGTTCCTCCAGCAGCTCTAGCGCTTGCTCCGCAGACACCTGCGGGCTGGGCAAACTGGCGCGATGAATCAACGTGGCGAGCGACATACAACGACCCCTGAAATTTTATTAGGCGCCTATATCGCCACTGCTCAAGGCGATACGCAACCCCCCCGGGGCCGGTACTCGTCGTTTACAGGGGCTGGAACAGGCCGGCAGTTTTTTACTTGAACACTCGCCCCCGTCGGCGCTTTGCGCAAGAATGGCGGCCATCAAACGCACACTGCTGGAGAACCACCATGAATGTAGTGACCACCGACCTGCCCGGTGTTCTGATCCTCGAACCCAAGGTCTTTGGTGACGAACGTGGTTTCTTCTACGAGAGTTTCAACGCCCGGGCCTTCAAGGAGGCCACCGGACTGGACACTGAATTCGTTCAAGACAATCACTCCCGATCGCAGAAGGGCGTGCTGCGCGGCCTGCATTACCAACTGGAAAATACCCAGGGGAAACTGGTTCGCGTCACGGCAGGTGAAGTGCTGGATGTAGCCGTGGACATCCGTCGCAGCTCCGCGCACTTCGGCAAATGGGTCGCCGTGCGACTGTCCTCCGACAATCATCGTCAGCTCTGGGTCCCGGAAGGTTTCGCCCACGGGTTCGTGGTATTGAGCGAATTTGCCGAGTTCCTTTACAAAACCACCGACTACTACACGCCATCCGCCGAGCGCAGCATTCGCTGGGACGACCCGGACCTGGCCATCGACTGGCAACTGGAGGGCACGCCGCAGCTGTCGGCGAAAGATCAGGCCGGCGTATTGTTCAAGGACGCCGACGTCTTTGCCTGAAAGGCCGGCTGAAGCTCCCCGATCAAGATGCACCTGACCCAAGGTGCGCAAGCCTAGGCATAATGCGCCTGTACCCACAGGCGCATGCTGCTCATGAAACCGACTCTCCCCTCCAGACCCCGTTGGCGCAGCCTGGCCCTGCTGGCACTGTGCCTGGCTCCGTTGCTGTGGCCGCTGGAGCATCTGGCCGAGCGTTATTACCGCAGCGAGCTGGCCAGCCAGAATCGTCAGACCCTCGACCTCTACGTCGCCAACCTGCTGGGTACCCTGCACCGCTATGAAGTGTTGCCGCAGATCCTCGGCGACCTACCGGCCCTGCGCGCCGTTCTCGGTGCGCCGGACGATGGCGTCACCCAAGGCAATGCCAACCGCCTGCTGAAAGACATTGCGACCCAGACCGGCGCCGAAGTCATGTACCTGATGGACGCCACCGGCAAGACCCTGGCCGCCTCCAACTGGGACAAACACGACAGTTTTGTCGGGCGCAATTTTTCCTTCCGGCCGTATTTCAGCGAAGCCATGGCCGGGAAGCTCGGGCGCTTTTTCGGCCTGGGCACGACCTCCGCCAAGCGCGGTTATTTCTTCGCCGCCGGCGTGCGCGATGGCGAAAAAATCGTTGGCGTGCTGGTGGTCAAGGTCGACCTTGACCACACCGAGAGCCTCTGGGGCAAAACCCCGGAACAACTGCTGCTGACCGACCACAACGGCGTGGTCATTCTCACCTCGCGTCCGGAGTGGCGATTCCGCTCGACCCGCCCGTTGAACGAGGAAGAAAGCAAAGCCATCACCGCGATTCAACCCTACCCAACCCGCGATCCAAAACCGCTGAAGCTCAATCCCAATGCCTGGTTGACCCAGACCCAGCAGATCGCCGAAACCGGCTGGAATGTCAGCATCCTCGCCCCGCGTACCCTGATCGACCGCCCGGTGCGCACGGTGGTGGCCATCGGCGGTGCAACACTGCTGGTATTGATGCTGTTGCTCGGCCTGATGATGCAGCGCCGTCGCCATTATCTCGAACGCATTGCCTTCGAAGCCAAGGCCCGCCGCGAACTCGAGGGTCGGGTCGCCGAGCGCACCAGCGATCTCGAAGGCCTGAACCGGCGCCTGAAACAGGAAGTACTGGAGCGCGAACAGGCCCAGCAGGAGCTGGTACGCGCCCAGGATGACCTGGTGCAGGCCGGCAAATTGTCGGCACTGGGCACCATGTCGGCGAGCATCAGCCACGAACTCAATCAGCCGCTGGCAGCGATTCGCAGCTACGCGGAAAACGCCGAAGTATTGCTCGATCACCAGCGCACCGACGATGCCCGCGGCAACCTCAAGCTGATCAGCGAATTGACCGGGCGCATGGCCTCGATCATTGCCCACCTGCGCGCCTTCGCCCGTCGCGACCGCCACGCCCCGGAAAGCGTCGCCCTGCAACCGGCGCTGGATGATGCCCTGGCCTTGCTGGCCAAGCGCCGACGCAGCATGGAGGTCGAACTGATCCGCGACTTGCCCGCCGCCACCCTGTGGGTCGAGGCCGGGGAAACCCGCCTGCGCCAGGTACTCGGTAATCTGCTTGCCAACGCCCTGGATGCCCTGACGGAAAAAGGCCCGCCACGTAAACTCTGGTTGAGTGCCCAATCCACGGCCGATGGCGTCAACCTGTACATTCGCGACAACGGCCCCGGCTTTTGCATGGAAGCCCTTGGGCGCGCCAGCGAGCCGTTCTACACCACCAAGACCCGCACCCAGGGCCTGGGTCTGGGGCTGGCGATTTGCGAAACCCTGATGCGTGCCTTCGGTGGTGAACTGTCGTTCGCCAATCACAAGGAGGGCGGCGCCCTGATTACCCTGAAACTGCGCGCAGGCGCACCGGGCGTGAGCCTGCAACCGTCCGAGGACCGAAGTGCATGACCATCGACAACCGCATTCAGGTCGTGTTGATCGACGACGATCCCCACTTGCGTCAGGCCTTGAGCCAAACGCTGGATCTGGCCGGCCTGAAAATCCTGCCGCTGGCCGAAGCCAAGGGTCTGGCCGCGCAACTGGAGCGCGACTGGCCGGGCGTGGTGGTCAGTGACATCCGCATGCCCGGCATGGACGGTCTGGAGCTGCTGACCGAACTGCATGCCCAGGACCCTGAACTGCCGGTGCTGTTGATCACCGGCCACGGCGATGTGCCACTAGCCGTGCAGGCCATGCGCGCCGGAGCCTATGACTTTCTGGAAAAACCCTTCGCCAGCGACGCCCTGCTCGACAGCGTGCGTCGCGCGTTGGCCCTGCGCCGGCTGGTGCTGGACAACCGCAGCCTGCGCTTGGCCTTGAGCGACCGCAATGAGCTAAGCGCCCGCCTGGTTGGCCACTCCCCTTCGATGCTGCGCCTGCGCGAGCAGATCGGCGCCCTGGCCGCGACCAGGGCCGATGTGCTGATCCTCGGCGAAACCGGCGCTGGCAAAGAAGTCGTGGCCCGGGCGCTGCACGACTTATCGAACCGTCGCAACGGACCGTTCGTGGCGATCAACGCCGGTGCCCTGGCCGAATCAGTGGTCGAAAGCGAGCTGTTCGGCCACGAGCCCGGCGCCTTCACCGGTGCGCAGAAACGCCGCATCGGCAAGTTCGAATTCGCCAACGGCGGCACATTGTTCCTCGATGAAATCGAAAGCATGAGCCTGGATGTGCAGGTCAAATTGCTGCGCTTGCTGCAAGAGCGGGTGGTCGAGCGCCTGGGCGGCAATCAACTGATCCCGCTGGACATCCGCATCATCGCCGCCACCAAGGAAGACCTGCGCCAGGCGGCGGATCAAGGACGTTTCCGTGCCGACTTGTATTACCGCCTGAACGTCGCGCCATTGCGGATTCCACCGCTGCGCGAACGGGGCGAAGATGCCCTGATGCTGTTCCAGCATTTTGCCGATGAAGCCAGTACCCGCCACGGCTTGCCGCCCCATGAACTGCAACCGGGGCAACGAGCCTTGCTGCTGCGCCATACCTGGCCCGGCAACGTGCGCGAGCTGCAAAATGCGGCCGAACGTTTTGCCCTCGGGCTGGAACTGGCCCTCGACAACAGCACGCCGGATGGCAGCGCTGGCAACAGGGTCGAAGTCGTCAGCGGCGGTTTGAGCGAGCAAGTGGAGAACTTCGAAAAAACCCTCATTGCCGCCGAACTGGCACGCCCGCACAGCTCCGTGCGCAGCGTCGCCGAAGCCCTCGGCGTTCCGCGCAAGACCCTGCACGACAAACTGCGCAAACACGGTTTGAGCTTCTCGGACAGTGGCGCCTCGGCCCACCCTGACGACCTCGACTGAGCTAGCGTCCAATCATCCACTTCAAGCAAGAGGCCCCTGAATGAGCCGCGACAGTCGCCAACTGGAATCAGTCCTCCATCACGACATTCCCCTCACCCGGGACATGGGCCTCAAAGTGCTCGACTGGCATGACCAGCAACTGCGCCTGCACTTGCCGCTGGAAGCCAACGTCAACCACAAGAGCACCATGTTCGGCGGCAGCCTGTATTGCGGCGCGGTCCTGGCCGGCTGGGGCTGGCTGCATTTGCGCCTCAAGGAAGAAGGCATTACCGACGGGCACATCGTGATTCAGGAAGGACAGATCAGTTACCCGCTGCCGGTAACGGGCGATGCCAACGCCATTTGCCAGGCGCCGGACCCAGTGATCTGGAAGAAATTCCTGACCACGTTCCAGCGCTACAGCCGAGCGCGGTTGACGCTGCATACGCGGGTCGTCAATGAAGGCCGTGATGAGGATGCGGTGAGGTTTGTCGGGCAGTATGTGTTGCACCGTTAAGCGCCACTACCTCTGTAGGAGCCGGCTTGCCGGCGATTGATGTAACGCGGTGTGCCTGACACACCGCTTCGCCGGCAAGCCAGCTCCTACAGGGTGGCGAGCGCCAGCAGCTTCTCCCGCCACGCCGCCTTCGCCGGCAATGCCAGAAAGAATGGGTTCAACAGCGATTCCCGCGCCGGATAGCTGAACGGCTCGCCGTTCAACTCCAGCACCTCGCCGCCGGCGCCTTCCAGCACGCCTTGCGCTGCCGCCGTGTCCCACTGCGAGGTCGGTGCCAGGCGCGGATAACAATCCGCCGCCCCTTCGGCCAGCAGGCAAAACTTCAGCGAACTGCCGATATTGGTCAGTTGCAGCTCGCCAAGGCTGGCGCTCAACCCGGCCAGCAAACGCTCCTGCTCCGGGCTCGAATGGCGACGGCTGGCCACCACGGTGAACGACTCGCCAGGCGCTAACGCATCACGTACCTGAATCGCCACAGGCGTACCACCTTTATCGCCGCGCCAGGCACCGAGGCCGGCGCCGCCGACATAGAAACGGCCGTTGGTCGGCATCGACACGACACCGAACACCACTCGACCGTTTTCGATCAGGGCGATGTTGACGGTGAACTCTTCGCTGCCGCTGATGAATTCCTTGGTGCCATCCAGCGGATCGACCAGCCACCAGCGCTGCCAGCCAGCGCGAACGCCTTGGGGAATGTTGGCGTCCTCTTCGGAGAGCACCGGAATGCTTGGATCGAGTGCCGTCAGCCCGGCCAGAATCAGGTGGTGCGCGGCCAGGTCAGCAGCGGTCACCGGCGAATCATCAGCCTTCGCCGTAACGGCCGTACCTGTGCGCCAGAACGGCAGGATCGCTTCACCAGCCTGCAAGGCCAGCTCGATGACCGGTGCCATCAACGGATGCGGAAAATTCATGGCTGGAACGCTCCGCGCTGAGTCAACAGGTCTCGGGCCAGATACAGCGCCGCCAAGGCACGGCCTTCGGTAAATTGCGGATTTTGCGCCAGCGCCGAGAGTTCACGCAGATTGACCTTGTCCACCCGCATCGGCTCGGGCTCGTCGCCCTCCAGGCGCTCTTCGTAGAGGTCAGTGGCCAGCACCACCTGAATCTTCTGGCTCATGTAACCGGGGGACAGCGACAACTCGGTCAGGTGCTCCAGCTGTCGCGCGCCGAACCCGGCCTCTTCCTTGAGTTCACGCTCGGCTGCCGCCAACACGTCTTCACCCGGCTCGATCAACCCCTTGGGCAATGACATTTCGTATTCATCCGTGCCGCCGCAATACTCCTCGACCAGCACCGCATGCTCGGCATCGAGCATCGCCACGATCATCACTGCGCCGTACCCGGCCCCTTTGCCAACCAGGCGCTCATAGGTGCGCTCCACGCCATTGGCAAAGCGCAACTTCAGCTCCTCCACGCAGAACAATCGACTGGTGGCGACAATTTCGCGGGCGAGTATGGTGGGTTTCTGGCGCATGCAAAGCTCCTTGGCGTGAACGCGCTACTATAACGCGGCTTTCCCGATTGTTTACGCCAGAAATCTTTCTACTGCCCGAGACGCTGCCATGCCTTCATTACCCTGGTCCGACATCGATACCGTTCTGCTGGACATGGACGGCACGCTGCTGGATCTGCACTTCGACAATCATTTCTGGATGGAGCACCTGCCCCAGCGTTACGCCGAACTGCACGGGGTCAGCCGGACCATGGCCGAGATGGAATTGCAGCCGTTGTTCGAGCGCAATGCCGGCCAGTTGCAGTGGTACTGCCTGGACTTCTGGAGCGCCGAACTGAAGCTGTCGGTGCGCAACCTGAAACTGGAAACCGCGCATCTGATCGCCCTGCGCCCGGATGCCGACACCTTTCTGGCGGCGATCAAACGGGCCGGCAAGCGCGTGGTGCTGATCACCAATGCCCATCGGGATGCGCTGTCGTTGAAGCTGGAAAAAGTCGAACTGGCGCCCTACTTCGAGCGCTTGATCAGTTCCCATGACTACGGCTTCCCCAAGGAAAACCCGCAGTTCTGGGATGCGCTGCAAGCTGACATCGATTTCGATCCGGCGCGCAGCCTGTTCATCGACGACACCTTGCCGATCCTGCGCAGCGCACGGGATTTTGGCGTGGCGCACTTGCTGGCGGTACGCGAACCAGACAGCCGCAAAGGGCCGAAGGATACGGCAGAGTTTGCAGCGGTTGAGGATTATCGGGATTTGATTGCAGGACTTTGATACCGAGGCGCCTGCTTCGCGGGCTTGCTCGCGAAAGCCATCACACGGTGTCACAGGCTACTCGGGAATCCGCAACGACTGCCCCGGATAGATCTTGTCCGGGTGCGACAGCATCGGTTTGTTGGCTTCGAAAATCTTGTTGTATTTGTTCGCGTCGCCATACACACGCTTGGAAATCGCGCTGAGGGTGTCGCCCTTTACCACCGTGACGAATACCGCGGCCTTCACTAGCGGCCCGGTCACGGTAATCTGATCATCCACGTTGCCAATCCCGGCAATATTGCCCACCGCCAGCAGGATCTTTTCCTTCTCTTCCTGGCTCGCCACCTCGCCAGTCACCGTAACCTTGTCACCATCGACCGTCGCCTGCACATTCGGATTACCCAGGCCGACTTTGCTGATGTGTTCTTTCAACTGCTCACTGGCATTGGCATTGCCCGGCGTCAGCAGATCCAGCAGTTTTTCGCCTGCTTCCTTCACAAAGCTCAAAAGACTCATGGTGCACTCTCCTTGGGTTTCAGGTTCCAGACGCAGAAGCCTAGACCACGGCCATCGCTTGCGAATCCAACCCGACCAATGACCCCGCTTGCGATAGAATCGGCCCCCTTCCCGCGCCCAGGAGCGAAGATGGACATCAAGCAGCTGAAATTCCTCATCGCGCTCGACGAAACCCGCCATTTCGGCCAGGCCGCCGTGCGCTGCCACATCACCCAGCCGACCCTGTCCATGCGCCTGCGCAGCCTCGAAGAAGAACTCGATCTGCCGCTGGTCAATCGCGGCCAGCGCTTCGAGGGCTTCACCGCGCCGGGCGAGCGGGTATTAGCCTGGGCACGCACGGTGCTGGCAGCCTATGACGGTTTGTACGCCGAAGCGGCCGCCTGTCGTGGCAACCTGGTCGGCACCTTGCGCCTGGGCATGGTGCCGCTGTCGAGCTTCGATCCGCTGCCGCTGCTGCAACGCCTGCATGCCGAGCACCCGAACCTGCGTTTCGAACTCTCGGCACTGAGTTCCGAGCAGATCCTCGAACAACTGGCGAACAATCGCCTGGACCTCGGCGTTTCCTATCTGGAACGCCTCGACGCCGAACATTTCGACTCCCTGGCCTTCAGCGAAACCCGCATGGGGCTGCTCTACGACCAACGCTTCTTCACCTTTGGCGAGGCGCCGCTGAGTTGGGAATCATTGATCGAACTGCCACTGGGCATGCTCACCAGCGGCATGCACTTTCGCCAATCCATCGACCATAACTTCCACAGCCGCGGCCTCACCCCACAACCGTTGCTGCAGACCGACGCCGTTCATCAACTGCTGCAAGCTGTGCACGGCGGCCTGTGTTGCGCCGTGATGCCATTGGACGGTGGCCTCGAAGGGCTGGCCGAACACTTGCGCCTGCAACCGATCGAGAACGCCCAGACCCTTGGCCGCCTGGGGCTGATCATGCGGCGCAGTGCACCACGCTCGGCCCTGGCGGAGGCCTGTTTCGCGATCTATCGGCAATCGCAGACGAACTCTTGATCGACGGTATCTATCGGTAGATCAGTAATAGCGATTAGACGTGACAAGTTGCCGCGCCTAGTCTTAAAGCTGATCAATCCGTCGGTGATGCCATGAACGCCAAGCGCCCAGCCTGCGCGGCGCCTGCCCTCGAAACGCCCGCGCCCGCCGCAAGCCAGACGTATAGCTACAGTAACCTTGAATACTCGGAATCGGCCAGCACCGCACTGGCCGAGGAAGTCGCGTTGGCGATTGCCTACAACGGCATCAGCCAGGCAGTCATGCTGGTGACGCCAACGGACCTCGAAGACTTCATCGTCGGTTTCAGCCTGGGCAGCGGCATCATCATCGACGCCACTGATATTTATGACCTGCAACTCAGCGGCTCAGGGTCAGCGCAATACGCGCAAGTGACCATCGCCAACCGCGCCTTCTGGAACCTCAAGCAACAGCGTCGGCAACTGGCCGGCACCAGTGGTTGCGGGCTGTGCGGCGTGGAAGCGGTCGAGCAGGCATTGCCGGACCTTCAGGTATTGCCCGGCGCCCCGCTGCCACCGGCCGAATGGCTCGATGGCCTGCGCCAGCGCATCGGCGCCTTCCAGCCTTTGGGCCAGCATTGCGGCGCAGTGCACGCGGCTGTGTTCATGAACGGTCAAGGCGAGTTGCTGCTGGGGCGTGAAGACATCGGCCGGCACAACGCCCTCGACAAACTGATCGGCGGGCTGATCCGGCAAAAAATTCCGACCGCTGGCGGACTGGTGATTGTCACCAGTCGTTGCAGCCTCGAATTGATCCAGAAGGTCTTGCGCGCCGGCATCCAGACCCTGGTCAGCCTGTCGTCGCCCACCGGCCTTGCCGTGCAATGGGCCCGCCGCCACAACCTCAACCTCATCCATTTGCCACAGAAGAATGCACCGCGGGTGTACAGCCCAACGTCGGAGAATCAAGCGTGAGTCAACACCGTCAAGCCGACCAGACACCTGTCCCTCGCTACAAGCCCTACAAAGGCCCGGCCGGTGGCTGGGGCGCACTGATCAGTGTCGCCCAGGCCTGGTTGACCAGCGACAACGCACTGAAAAACCTGCGCATGATGCTCAAGACCAACAAGAGCGGCGGCTTCGACTGTCCCGGTTGCGCCTGGGGTGATTCTCAGGAAGGCGGCATGGTGATGTTCTGCGAGAACGGCGCCAAGGCGGTGAACTGGGAGGCGACCAAACGCCGGGTTGATGCCAGATTCTTCGCCAGACACAGCGTCACTTCGCTGCTGGAGCAAAGCGACTACTGGCTCGAATATCAGGGCCGCCTGACCGAGCCGATGAGGTACGACGCCGAAACCGACCGCTACAAGCCGATCAGTTGGGACGACGCATTCGCGCTGGTCGCCAAACACCTGAACAGCTTGTCGAGCCCGGATCAGGCCGAGTTCTACACCTCGGGCCGCGCCAGCAACGAAGCAGCCTATCTCTATCAACTGTTCGTGCGCGCCTATGGCACCAACAATTTCCCTGACTGCTCGAACATGTGTCACGAGGCCAGCGGTGTCGCCTTGTCGCAAAGCGTCGGAGTCGGCAAAGGCACCGTGACCTTCGACGACTTCGAACACGCCGATGCGATTTTCGTCTGGGGCCAGAACCCCGGCACCAACCACCCGCGGATGCTCGAACCACTGCGCGAAGCGGTGAAGCGCGGCGCTCAGGTGGTGTGCATCAATCCGCTCAAGGAACGTGGCCTGGAGCGTTTCCAGCACCCGCAGCACGCGTTCGAAATGCTCACCAACGGCGACAAGCCAACCAACACCGCGTTCTTCCGCCCGGCCCTGGGCGGCGACATGGCGATCATGCGCGGCATGGCGAAATTCCTCCTGCTGTGGGAACGCGATGCGCAGCGCAGCGGCGCACCGGCGGTGTTCGACCACGACTTCCTCAATGAACACAGCGCCAATGTGCTGGAGTACCTGGCGGCCATCGACGAAACACCGTGGGAGCAGATCGTCGAGCAGTCGGGCCTGACGCTGGTAGAGATCGAACAAGCGGCGCGCATGTACGCCAAGAGCAAGAGCGTCATCATGTGCTGGGCCATGGGCATCACCCAGCATCGCCATTCGGTGGCGACCATCCAGGAAATCGCCAACCTGATGATGCTGCGCGGCAACATCGGCCGGCCGGGAGCCGGTCTGTGCCCGGTACGCGGCCACAGCAACGTGCAGGGCGACCGGACCATGGGCATCAACGAACGGCCGCCAGTGGCATTCCTCGATGCCCTGGAGCGTCGCTTCCAGTTCAAGGTGCCACGCCACAACGGCCACAACGTGGTCGAGGCGATTCATGCGATGGCTGAAGGCCGGGCGAAAGTCTTCATCGGTCTGGGCGGCAATTTCGCCCAGGCCACGCCGGACAGCCCGCGCACCTTCCAGGCCCTGCAAAACTGCGACCTGACCGTGCAGATCAGCACCAAGCTCAACCGCAGCCATTTGACCCACGGCAAGGACGCACTGATCCTGCCGTGCCTGGGCCGCACCGACATCGATATCCAGACCGAAGGCCCGCAAGCGGTGACCGTCGAAGATTCGTTCAGCATGGTCCACGCCTCCAATGGTCAGTTGCAGGCACTGTCGAACCAGATGCGCTCGGAACCGGCGATCCTGGCCGGCATCGCTGCCGCGACCCTGGGCAACCACCCGGTGGACTGGAACTGGCTGGTGGCGGACTACAGCCGCATCCGCGACCTGATTGCCGAGACCATTCCAGGCTTCAAGGATTTCAATGAGAAAGTCAGGAGTCCGGGTGGTTTCTACCTGGGCAGTAGCGCCGGCGCACGCAAGTGGAACACCGCTTCAGGCCGGGCCAATTTCCGCCCGAACGTGCTGCCCAAAGACCTGGTGCACGAACGCACCCGCGCCACCGGTGTGCTGCCGGATCTGATCATGCAATCGATGCGCTCCCACGATCAGTACAACACCACCATCTATGGTCTCAACGATCGCTATCGTGGGGTCAAAGGTCAGCGCGATGTGCTTTTCGTCAACGAAGCCGACATCATCCGCCTGGGCTTCAAGCCGGGGCAGAAGGCAGACATCGTATCGCTCTGGGACGATGGCGTTGAACGTCGGGTAAAAGGCTTCACGCTGCTGGCGTTTGATATCCCGGCCGGGCAAGCGGCGGCCTACTATCCGGAAGTGAACCCGCTGGTGCCACTGGAAAGCATCGGCGATGGCAGCCATACGCCGACATCGAAGTTCGTGGCGATCCGGTTGGAAGCGGCGAGCGAGACTGGACTGATCATGGCCAGGTCGGCGTAACACGTCGTTTGATCTGGCCTCTTCGCGAGCAAGCCCGCTCCCACATTGGAATGCGTTCCCCTGTGGGAGCGGGCTTGCTCGCGAATACGGTAGATCAAACAACAAACATTCCAGATTCAGTACTTTCCTTTCGCCCACAAAAAAGGCCGCTTTCTCATGAAAACGGCCTTTGCGAAGTAATAAAAGACCGGCAAAAAAACGTTAAGTTCCACCCAAAAAACAGTAACTTGCAATATTGTATACAGGTCGTGTTATTCGTCGGAT
This sequence comes from Pseudomonas sp. WT-JTC, assembly GCF_056711565.1. Lineage (NCBI taxonomy): Bacteria > Pseudomonadati > Pseudomonadota > Gammaproteobacteria > Pseudomonadales > Pseudomonadaceae > Pseudomonas > Pseudomonas sp. WT-JTC. The sequence continues at coordinate 271,750 of NZ_CM160042.1, read as the reverse complement.
TTCGATTGTCACGCCCATTCCAGAGCCTCAGGATCGCGCCGTCATCCCCTAGAGGTTCCTCCATGAAGTTCTCCTCGATTCTCTTGTTGTCCCTTGGCCTGGTCAGCGGTATCGCGTCTGCTGGCGGCACCACCGAAGCCGGTGTAGGCGGCGCATTGGGCGGGGTTCTAGGCTCGGTCGTCGGCCAGTCGTTAGGCGGCAGTACAGGTTCCACCATCGGCGCGGCCCTGGGTGGCGCGGGTGGTAGCGCCGTCGGCGCAAACAAACACAGCCGTGGCGAAGCAGCCATTGGCGGTGCGTTGGGTGCTGCAGGCGGTAACGTGGTCGGCCGCAGCATGGGCGGCACCACCGGCAGCCTGATCGGCGCCGCAGCAGGCGGCGGCGTCGGTGGCGCGCTGGGTAACCACATGGGCAAAGAGTACGATGATGAGGACGGCGATCGTCGTTACTATCGCGGCCATGACGATCGTCGTTACTACCGTGACGACCATCCAGGCCGCGGCCATGCCTATGGCCATCGCAAGCACCACCACAGGTACTACCGCGACTAAGGCCTCGAGCGCCTCGCCGGTGAGTACAACAAAAATCGCAGCCCAAGGGCTGCGATTTTTTTTGCCCTATTCAACCACCAGACGCTCCAGCGCCCCACGCAACCCTGAAGGAATCGCCACGGGTTGATTCGACGCGCGATCGACAAACACATGCACGAAGCGCCCCGCCGCACAGGCTTCGTCTTCCCCTTGCTTGAACACCGCCAGTTCGTATTGCACCGAGCTGTTGCCCAGCTTGCCCACCCGCAGACCGATCTCGATGCGGTCCGGGAAGGCAATGGAAGCGAAGTAATCACAGGCCGAGCTCACCACGAACCCCACCACCTCGCCGTCATGGATGTTCAGGCCACCGACTTCGATCAGGTAGGTGTTCACCGCCGTATCGAAGAAGCTGTAATAGGTGACGTTGTTGACGTGACCGTAGGCGTCATTGTCGTGCCAGCGGGTGGTGATGGGCTGGAAGTGCGGGTAGTCGGTGCGCTGGGGCATTAGCGTTGATTCCTGAGTGGGTTCGCCAGTCTAAGGCGAAAACCGCGTTGCATTCATCGCGAGCAAGCTCGCTCCTACAAGCGCCACATCAATCACTTGTCAGCAAAGCCCTTGCCGGCCGCCGCCAACTCCCCGATCAACCGCGCCGGCTGCCAGTGATCGCCCTGACGCGTTTCAAGGTCCATCAAGCGCCGGTGAATGTCCGCCAACCCTTGCTGGTCGGCCCAGGCCATCGGCCCACCCTTGTCCGCCGGGAAACCGTAGCCATTGAGGTAAACCAGATCAATGTCATGAGCTGACCCGGCAATGCCTTCCTGCAGGATCTTCGCGCCTTCATTGACCAGTGCCAGCAAGCAGCGCTCGAGAATTTCCTCCGGGCCGATCACGCGACGGTGGAACCCCAACCTTTCGCTGACTTCCAGCACCAGCGCATCGACCTGTGGATCATGTTCGGCCTGGCGATTGCCCGGCTCATAGTGGTAATAGCCATTACCGCTCTTCTGACCAAAGCGCCCCATCTCGCACAGTCGGTTATCTACTTGAACCTCCGGCGCGTCCTGCCCGACACCGGACAGTTGTCGGGCGCGCCACTGCAGGTCGACGCCAACCACGTCGAACATGCGGAACGGCCCCATGGCGAAACCGAACCCTTGCAGCGCTGCGTCCACCTGATAGGGATAAGCGCCTTCCAGCAGCATTTTTCGCGCTTCGAGCACATAGGTATTGAGCATGCGGTTGCCGATGAAACCGTCGCAATTGCCCGCCACCACACTGACCTTGCCCATGCGCTGGCCGAGCGCCAGCGCCGCGTCGAGCACTGCCGGCGCCGTCCGTGCACCGCGAACGATTTCCAGCAGTTTCATGATGTGTGCCGGGCTGAAGAAATGCAGGCCCAGCACTTGCTGCGGCCGGCGTGTAGCCGCCGCGATAGCGTCGATGTCCAGCGCCGAAGTATTGCTCGCCAGGATCGCTTCAGGTTTGAGCAGGCCATCGAGCTCGCGGAAAATTTTCTGTTTGAGCTCAAGGTTTTCGTACACCGCTTCAATGACCAGGTCGACATCGCGGATGGCCAGATAATCATCTGCCGCCGTTATGCGCGCGACACAGGCATCGGCTTCGCCCTTATCAATCCGGCCCTGGCGCACGTTGTGAGCGTAGGTGTCCGCCACGCTGGCCAGCGCTTGCTCCAGCATTTGCGGATTGTTGTCGACCCACTGCACAGCCACTCCGGCGTTGGCCAGGCACATGACAATGCCACGGCCCATGGTGCCCGCGCCGATGACGGCGGCACGCTGAATGTTCGACGGTGTCTGGCTCATGTTTTGTTCTCTTGTTGGCGATCCGAAGACAGCCATCACCATAGTCAGCCACCGGGCTTTTTTGAAATTTATTCCTGTGATGGGCAACATTCAGCGGATGGATGTGCCCAGTCAGACACTGAAATCCCTGTGGGAGCGGGCTTGCTCGCGGAGGCGACTCATCAATTGGCAGTGATGGTGACTGACCCACCGCTTTCGCGAGCAAGCCCGCTCCCACAAGGACCACAGCTCAGCCTGCGAGATGCCGCTCAACCCACTCGCGCACCTCGGCGTACGGGTAATCCTCCAACGCCGCAAACCCGGTAACCGCCCGCACCTTGAGCCTGGTGAACAGCGGCACACTGATCCCGCACAGAAACCGTGTCACGCGCTCAGCCGATGGCAGGTTGCCCGTGTGCTGCTCGTGCCTGTGGATAAAACCGCCACACAGCGCCTCGAAATTTTTATCCACAAGCGCCGGCAATTCCGGTGGTGCCGGTAGCCGCGCCACTTGCCCATGACACACCGAACAATGACCACATTGCTGCGGGGCATTGTGATCGCCGAAATACTCTGCCAGGCGATAACCCAGGCATTGGTCGGTGGCGAACAGATCCAGCATGGCGTGAATACGCGCGATCTCGGTGTGCTCATGCCGAGTGAAACAGCCATGCAGTTCCTCGCTCAACGCGACGCTGTCGAGCCCGCTTTGCAGCACGCTGTAGACCTCGGTCATCTGTTTGCTTTCGAGTTCCACCCAGCCCTTCTCCTGGAAGTAATCCAGCGCCTTGACCACCCGAGTGCGCTCGGCCTGATACTGCTCGTACAACGCCTCGAAATTCACCGTTGCCCAGGTCCGGGCGCGGCTGGAGGTCTGGATGATCGCCGCGACAAAATCCCTGCGCTCGCCTTCGAAATGCGCCAATAGCGCCTCCGGCTCCTGCACATACTTGAAACGGTACTCGGCGTAGTACGCGTAGCGCGGGGCGATCAACCCGCGCAACTCGAGCTGCACCAGCAAGGTCTTGAGCGGCAATTGACGAATATTGCTCTGATCGGCCAACGGCCCCAGCAGAAACTCCCACTGCCCTTCGGGGGCTGCGGTATGCATCTCGTCAAGCACGCAACGGATGCCATCCAGCTCGGGCGTGTCGCCGTAGACGAAGTTCTCCAGCACGTTGAGGCTGTCGCGGTTGGCCAACACCAGGCAGTCCGACGGCTGCCCGTCACGCCCGGCGCGGCCGATTTCCTGGCTGTAGTTTTCAATGGATTTTGGCAGGTCGAAATGCACCACGTTGCGGATGTCACTCTTGTCGATGCCCATGCCGAAAGCGATGGTCGCGACGATGCAATTGGACTGCCCGCCCATGAAGCGACGCTGGATCGCTTCCCGTTGATCATGGGGCAACCCGGCGTGATAGGCCTCGGCCTGAATGCCGTTGCGGTTCAGGTGTTCGGCGATGTGCTCGGCGGTTTTCTGCAGGGTGACGTAGACGATGCTCGGTTGACCCGGGCGCTGGCTCATCCACTCGACCAGGCGTCTGCGCTTGTCCGCTCCGCGAACCGGCTCCACCAGCAAATTCAGGTTCGGCCGATAGAAACCGGTGGTCACTACATCCTCGGCGGCGATGGCGAACTTCACCTGCATGTCGGTGATGACCTTGGGCGTCGCCGTCGCGGTCAGCAGCAGCACCTGAGGGATATTGAACTGGCGTTGATAGTCGGGAAGCTTGAGGTAGTCCGGGCGGAAGTTATGCCCCCATTCGGAGATGCAGTGCGCTTCGTCCACCACCAGCAGCGAGATCGGCACTTGCTGCAGGAAATGGCGAAAACGCTCGTTCTTCAAGCGTTCCACCGAGATCATCAGAATCTTCAACTCGCCGGACCTGGCACGGGCCATGACATCGCTGGCGTCATCGCGGCTCTGGGCCGAATCGATACTGCCCGCCGAAATGCCATGGCGTTGCAGGAACGCCAGTTGATCCTGCATCAACGCCAGCAACGGTGAGACCACCAGCGTCAAGTGCGGCAGCAACACCGCCGGCAATTGGTAGCAAAGGGATTTGCCGGAACCGGTGGGGAAAATCGCCGCCGCCGAACGCCCGGCCAGCACGGCACTGACAGCCGACTCCTGACCGGGTCGGAACTGTGGATAACCGAAAACCTGTTCCAGGGTGTTGTGCATAAGCTGTCACTCCGTTGACCGCCGCAGTGCCAAAAGCCGGGCCGGCGATCGCAGCGAGTCGAGAAAAGGTTGAGGGCGAAAACGATAAGGGATGATACAGCGTCCCAACCCACCGATTCCTGGCCACAGGTTGAAACACTGGAGGCACTTTGCCCACTGACCTCAGCCTTCCGTCAGCCGGTATGGTTTACCTCCATCAACCTCCGCTAGGTGTCCATCATGCAGGAAGCGTGAGATACGCGGATCTTTTTCAAGGAACGATCATGTCCCAAAAACACTTTTTTCCGCTTGCCTGCGCGCTCGCACTACCCCTTCTGTTGAGCGGATGCCTGACCGGCCCGGAACAGCCTTCCCTGGACACAGCTGCATTCGAAACGCCGGAGTATCAGGCCCAAAAAGGTCTGGCGATTGTCAACGCATCAAGTCTTTATGCCCGCGGCGGCACCGGCCAGGGTGTGGCTGTCGCACTGATCGACTCGGGTTTGAACAGTAGCCTGCCGGAGTTTCTAGGAAGGCTCCGTGATCCGGGTTTTGACTATGTCGAGAATCGGGTCGGCACCTTTGATCGTATCGGCCACGGCACCCAGATGGCCGGCATCCTCGCCGCCAACAAGAACGATCAGGGCATGCATGGCGTCGCGTTCAACGCACAGCTGATCACCTATCGCTTTGGCGACGATAACGAACCCTTTTTCTTCGACGGTGAAATCGCTCAGTCCTGGCAAGCAGGTTTCGACAAGGGCACGCGCATACTCAACAACTCGTGGGCCAACGCCATTCCGGCGACCGAAATCAACGAGGCGCGTTACAGGCAAGTCATGCCGCAATCGCTAGTGACGGCGCGGAAACTGGTTGAGGACGGCGCAGTATTTGTTTTCCCCACCGGCAATGAACTGAAACGAGAACCCTTGGCTGAACCCGGCTTGCCTGTCGCCATACCCGAACTGGAAAAAGGCTGGATCGCGGTGGTTGCATTGAAAAACGACGGCAGCGCCATCAGTGCCAAATCCAACTATTGTGGCGTGGCGGCAGCCTGGTGCATTGCCGTACCGGGTGGCGACTCCGGTGCAGGGCAAGGCCTGCTGACCACCAACAAGGATGGCAAATACACCCAGACGGCTGGCACCTCGCCTGCTGCCGCGCTGGTCAGCGGAGCATTGGCGGCACTGCAAAGCCGTTACCCTGAGCTCACTGCGCAGCAAGTGCGCGAGCGTCTGCTGGCGACGGCGAACCGGACTGGCATCTATGCCAACAGTGAAGCGTACGGTAGAGGATTAATGGATCTGGAAGCAGCCTCGCGCCAGGCGCCGAAGGTCACGACCGAGTAAGTCTGTATGGGTCGTTCGGCAGCGTCGAGGTAACCTCGCCAGTCTGAACCACCCACACCGACTCGCCCTTCACTACCGAAAAAATCAAGTACGACGCAGATCCCTTGTCGGGGCGAACCTGCTCGCGAAGAGGCCAACACACCCTCCGCAAAACTCGAAACACCCGACATTGTCCGAGGCCCCTTCTACCGAGATTTGCTGCGAAGCGACTGAAAACGCTGTAAGCATTTTTACCCCTGGCCATTTCACGTTGAAAACCCACCAACAACCTGTAGTCCGCTTCCTCTAAATATGACAAAACCCTTACAAAGCCTGTCGATCTCGGCCGTCTTGTCCCGCAACGCCATACCCTCCTATAGTTTCCAGCGCGGCTGAAAACAGTGTCTCGGCCTGCCGGGAACACTTGCCGATTTCGCACAGGACCCACTCAATGAAAAACCCCGACTCACTGCCAGCCCGCTACCAGCCGCTCAAGACCCGCTACAGCGAAACCCCAGTGCTGGTCATCGATACCGAGGCCGACCCCTTCGAGATCCTCGACGCCGCCCGACAACGCATCCGCGCCGCCAGCGACCTCCTCGAAACCCTTTATTGCACGTGTTTCAACCAGGCCCAAGCGAGCGACATCCCCAAGATCGTCAGCGCCCTGTACCTGCTGACCCAGGACGGCAACGACCTGCTCGACATCGCCCGGCAGCGCCTGCCGAAACTCACCGGCTGAAGCCCCACCACATCCCCTGTAGGAGCTGGCTTGCCAGCGATGAACGATAACGCGGTGCACTGTGGATAACCCCGTCAGCAACGACCTATGAAAGCTTCGGCAAGGTCCTGCAAAACAAGACACCTTGTCGGCTATCGAAGACCAACCACTCAACCCTATAGTCCGGGCCGTCGCTGACAAACTGGCATTATTCTGGCTGTTTATCGGTATTTCAGCTGGAATAATGGCAGTGCAAAGCTCCACCCACAAAACTTTTAATGCGGTGAGGACGCACTCATGGCAAAGCGATGTTCTTTCATCCAAGTGCTATTATTCTGCTAGCTAAGGCTAATAAATGAAGGAATATTGGCATATGGCCAAGAAAACCGCGCCACTCCTGCCTGCCGCATCCAGATTGCTAGCCGAATTCGGGGAGCGATTGAAGTTGGCCCGACTGCGCCGCAAGCTCACAGCCAAGCAAGTCGCCGAGAGGTCGGGCATGTCACTGACAACCTTGCGCTCTCTGGAATCGGGTGGCTCAGGAGTGACCATCGGCGCCTACTTGTCTGTCATGCAGGTTCTGGGTCTGGAAAAAGACTTGGACAAACTCGCAGCAACCGATGAGGTGGGGCGTCAACTGCAGGACGCGCAGCTGAAACCCAAGGCAACCTCAGCGAAAGACTCGAACCGACGAGTACGCAGAATAAGCGCAGTTAAAAAGGCCTCTCCAATACCTGAAAAAGACACTGGCGTAATTGAAAGTGCCACCCGGACAGAGGATCTCTCCGCTGACTTCCCCTTCAACACCCACTCACTTTCCAATCTGTTGACCAAGAAAAAAACCAAGTCCGCGACAGGTGAAAAATGACGCAAATTGCGGTGTATGCCGATTGGGAATCCTTGAATGGACCCAGGCGTCTCGGTTTCTTGCACTCCCGAAAGGCCCGTTCCACGGACGTCTTCGAATTTGAATACGACGCTGCGGCGCTAGCAGACCCCGAGTTGAACTTCACACCGCTGGACCCTCGAATCGGCCTCTATGAAGGTCGTCAGTTCCCTGGGCAACATCAAAGCCGATTTGGTGTGTTCGCTGATTCCAGCCCGGATCGGTGGGGTCAGTTGTTGATGAAGCGGAGGATGGAACGAGATGTTCGCGATGGATTGGTTGCCAAAGGCAGCAAGCTTTACGAGTCGGATTTCCTGTTAGGCGTACATGATCTCTATCGGGCCGGCGCGATCCGCTACAAGCTCAATGACCAAGGCAACTTTCTCGATGACCGCAATGGCGTGGCCGCCCCACCCTTCATTGAATTGCGGGCATTGGAGCAAGCAAGCCGTGCTCTGGAAAACGATCCGGACAACACCTCACTCGACGGCCGAGAGTGGCTGAGAATGCTGATCGCACCCGGAGGTTCGCTGGGTGGTGCCCGCCCCAAGGCCAGCGTTGCAGACGAGCACGGTCACTTGTGGATTGCCAAGTTCCCCAGCACACGCGATGACTATGACATTGGCGCCTGGGAACTCGTGGTAAATGCCTTGGCCAATCATTGTGGCCTGCGAGTCGCGACCGGTATCGCCCGACGCTACGCCAGCGATCATCACTGCTTCATGGTAAAGCGCTTCGATCGCACTGAACGAGGTGGCCGACTGCACTTTGCCTCGGCCATGACCATGACTGATCGAGTTGACGGTGACGATGCCTCTGTCGGTGCGAGCTACCTTGAGTTGGCCGAAGTACTCATGGAACACGGCTCGGAAACCAAAGCAGACCTGCGGGAGCTGTGGTCTCGAATTGTGCTCAACATTCTGGTCTCCAACACTGACGATCACCTGCGCAACCATGGTTTTATCCTTGATCCGGGTCGGGGGTGGCGATTGTCTGCCGCCTATGACATGAACCCGGTGGCCCACGCCGACGGCTTGAAGCTCAACATCACCGATACCGACAACGCCCTGGATCTGGAACTGGCCCGGGAAGTGGCGGAGTATTTTCGGGTAGGTCGCGCGGATGCAGAAAACATCATCAACAGTTTCAAACAGGTCGTCAGCCAATGGCCAACGCTAGCGGGCGCTCTGGGGCTGTCGAAACGTGAGCAGGACAATATGGCGCCTGCATTTCGATTGGCGGAACCTACGCAATGAACCTCGCCCCCAACTTCCCCGACGACCACTCAATGCAGCAACTCATGCAACTGCTACACGAAGAACTCGGCCTGCCCGAACGCAAAACCATCAGCCTTGCCACCTCGATCAATTTCGACCTTGGTTGCAACGGTGCCGATGCACAGCACTTGATCGAATGCCTGGAAGATCTATTCGCCATCGATTTCGTGGATTTCGACAGCTATCGTTATTTCCAGCCCGACGGCTACGATGTGAATCTAAAGCGAAAGGCCAAGGGTCGCGGCGAGAAGGTGCCGTTGACCATCGGCATGCTCTACCGGGCCATCAAGGCCCAACGCTGGGACACTCAGGCATTTGAAGGCCTGTAGCGACACGCACAAAAAAGCCGCCCCGAGGGGCGGCTTCTTCGTTAGCTCAATCCAGCATTACAGCTTTGGACCGGCAGCCTTGATCGCGTCGCTCACTTCGAACTTCTTGAAGTTCTCGATGAACAGGCCGGCCAGTGCTTTGGCGGCTTCGTCGTAGGCGGTTTTGTCGGCCCAGGTGTTACGTGGGTTCAGCAGGCCAGTCTCAACGCCCGGTACGGCCAGTGGCACGTCGAGGTTGATGGTGTCCAGGTGCTCGGTTTCGGTACCGATCAGCGCGCCGCTCTGGATCGCTGCGATCACTGCACGGGTGGTCGGGATGTTGAAGCGTTTGCCGACGCCGTAGCCACCGCCGGTCCAGCCGGTGTTGACCAGGTAGACCTTGGAGCCGAAGCCGCGGATGCGCTTGATCAGCAGCTCAGCGTATTCGCCGGCCGGACGCGGGAAGAACGGTGCGCCGAAGCAGGTGGAGAAAGTCGACTTGATGCCGCTGCCCGAACCCATTTCGGTCGAACCGACCAGAGCGGTGTAACCGGACAGGAAGTGGTAAGCCGCTTGTTCTTCGTTGAGGATCGACACTGGCGGCAGAACGCCGGTCAGGTCGCAGGTCAGGAAGATCACAGCGTTCGGCTCGCCACCGAGGTTCTTCCCGGAACGCTTGGCAACGTGCTCCAGCGGGTACGCGGCACGGCTGTTCTGGGTCAGGCTGACATCGGCGTAGTCGGCGTGCTTGGCGTCGTCGATAACGACGTTTTCCAGGACCGCGCCGTGCTTGATGGCTTTCCAGATAACCGGCTCGTTCTTCTCGGACAGGTCGATGCACTTGGCATAGCAACCGCCTTCGATGTTGAACACCACGCCCTCGCCCCAGCCGTGCTCGTCGTCACCGATCAGGTAACGGCTTTCGTCGGCGGACAGGGTGGTCTTGCCGGTACCGGACAGACCGAAGAACAGGGTCACGTCGCCTTCTTCGCCGATGTTGGCGGCGCAGTGCATTGGCAGCACGTCAGCGGCCGGCAGCAGGAAGTTCTGCACCGAGAACATGGCTTTCTTCATTTCACCGGCGTAACGCATGCCGGCGATCAGCACTTTCTTCTGTGCGAAGTTGATGATCACGCAACCGTCGGAGTTGGTGCCGTCACGCTCTGGCACGCACTCGAAGTTGGCAACGTTCAGCACTTGCCACTCTTCACGTCCGGCCGGGTTGTACTGGGCCGGGTTGATGAACAGGCAACGACCGAACAGGTTCTGCCAGGCAGTCTGGGTGGTCATCTTCACGGCCAGGTAGTGCTCGGAAGCCGCACCTACATGCACGTGGGAAACGAAATGCTCTTGCGCGTTGTTGAATGCCTCAACGCGAGCCCACAGAGCGTCGAACTTGTCGGCCGGGAACTTGCGGTTGATCGGGCCCCAGGCGATAGCGGCCTGGGTGCTTGGCTCTTCAACGATGAAACGATCGACTGGCGAACGGCCGGTACGGTGACCGGTACGAACAACCAGTGCGCCGGTATCGGCAAGCTCGCCTTCACCGCGGTTGAGGGCTTCTTTAACCAGATCATCAACACTCAGATCGGTGTACACGGCGTTATTGGCTTGCGTCATGAGGTTCCCCGTCGGCCAGTGGCCGAGTGCTCCAAACGTTTTTGTAGTAGAAAGTCGTGCACTACTACCGCGAAAAAAGTGGGCCGGATTATGCCAGAAAAGCCCAAAAAAAGTAGGCCCCTCCTGTCGTAACGGCGTCAATCCGGCGGCAGCCAGTGAATTTACCTGCGCTGAACCGTTTTAGTGACGGGTATCTGACGGTGTCTCGACACCCGCGCCAGCGAACAATTGGGTGACATCGGCGGCATCGAACAGGTAGCGTTGGTTACAGAACTGGCAATCGATTTCGATGTTGCCACCGTGCTCCACGACCAGTTTCTGCGCGTCGTCCTTACCCAGGCTGACCAGTGCATTGGCCGAACGTTCGCGCGAGCAACTGCAGCGGAAGCGCAGTTTTTGCACATCGAACAGACGCACCTGCTCTTCGTGATAGAGGCGATGAAGCACGGTTTCGTTGTCCAGGCCCAGCAGCTCATCAGCGGTCAAGGTGGTGGCCAGGGCGGTGAGGTGCTGCCAGCTGGCGGCGCGTTCTTCTTCGTCTTTCAGGCGGTCGGCGGGCAGTTGCTGCAGCAACATGCCACGGGCGCGACGGCCATCGGCACAGAGCTTGATGCGCGTACCGATCTGCTGCGACATGACGAAATAGTTGGTGAAGCAGTCGGACAACGTTTCACCGTCAAGATCGACCACGCCCTGGTAACGCTGGCCCTGTCTCGGGTCGATGGTCAGTGTCAACGAGCCATCCGGCATCAAGTCGGCCAGGGTTGCATCGGGAGCGATACGGTCCGCCTCGTAACGGGCCAGGCCACGGATGTCGCGCTCGCTGGAGCACTCGATCATCAGCAGCGGGATCGGGCCTTCGGAGCGGGCTTGCAGAATCAGCAGGCCATCGAACTTCAACGTGCCGACCAGCAACGCCGCAGCCGCCATCAGTTCGCCGAGCAGTTGCGCAACCGGCTCCGGATAGGCGTGCTTGGCCAGGACTTCAGCGTAACTGAGCTCCAGCGAGACCAGCTCGCCACGGGTGTCGCTGTCATCGAAGATGAAGCGTTGGGTGAAGTCGTTATCCGGTAAGTCGGTCATAAGTCTGGTATCTGAAGTGGTGACAATAATGGTTACAGAATTCGACGCTAGGCCTTGGCTATAGCGTATTGCTGCCTGGTTATGGCTTACACGCCGGTGGCTGTGTGCGCTTTACGACGAATGGCACATGCACGACAGGCCAATTACCTCATATGGCTACGCGCAGGTGCAATTACAAGTCTTGTCCTGACTGATGTGATCGGCGGCCCCGGCCAATCATTCGTTGCTGTCACCACGAAACTTGAACAGATCGCGGCGCTGTTTCTTGCTTGGCTTACCGTCGGTACTCACGCCCAGGGCTCCCGCCTTTCTTTGCGCAGCGGCCTCTTCGCGCTTGGCGATGCTGGCCTGCGTCTCGGCATACAAGGTCTGCGCCTCCGGGGCGCCGCGGCGAACGATCGACAAGGCCTGGACCACCACCGTACGCTCGTCGAAACCGGTGCGAATCACAAATTCATCACCGACCCGTGGCTCTTTGCCCGGTTTGCAGCGTTCGCCCCGGCAATGCACCTTGCCGCTTTCAATCGCCGCCTTGGCCAAGGCGCGGGTTTTGTAAAAGCGTGCAGCCCACAACCATTTATCGAGGCGGACTTTATCGTCCTCTTCGTTTTTTTGTGCCATGGGATTTCCTCATTCTGAAATATTGGTGAACTGTACTACCGTTCTCTCGTACCAAGAATTACGTCGTCCCGGATTACAATGCTGACATTCCATAACCTCATTGCGAGACTGGAAATCCGGGCCGTAGATATCTGTCGCCTTTTAACCATTATTCTGCGTGAATACCGCGAATCTGGCCGCCTGCGGCCACCGCGGTTTCTACCGGTTGAGCAATTTTGAAGACATTTGACCATTTGACCGTTGTCGGTCTGCGCGAGTGGGTGGCGCTCCCGGATTTGGGAGTCGCCGGCCTGCGGGCAAAAATCGACACCGGTGCCAGCACCTCAAGCCTGCACGCCACCGACATCGAAACGTTCGAGCGCGAAGGCGAGCCCTGGGTGCGCTTCACGGCGCACCTGGGCACCGTGGTGCAGTTGCGTCATCGCCGCTGCGAGGCACCGCTGGTGACGAGAAAAACCATTAAAAGCTCTAACGGTCACGCACAAGTGCGATATGTGATCAGCACCACCCTGGCCCTCGGTGATCGGGTTTGGCGGGTCGAGTTCACCCTGGCCTGCCGCAAGTCCATGCGTTATCGCCTGCTACTCGGTTCCAAAGCCCTGATCGACGGCCAGTTGGTGGTCAATCCAGGCATCAAGTATGTACAAGACAAGCCGGTGTTCCCGGTATCTACCTTCTCCACAGGTGTTGCATGAAGATCGCTGTGCTGTCGCGGAACCCGCGTCTGTATTCCACCCGCCGCCTGGTTGAAGCCGGTACCGAACGCGGCCATGAAATGGTGGTGGTCGATACCCTGCGTGCCTACATGAACATCGCCAGCCACAAGCCGCAGATCCACTACCGCGGCAAGCCGCTGGAGGGTTTCGATGCGGTGATTCCACGGATCGGTGCGTCCGTGACCTTTTATGGCTGCGCAGTGCTGCGCCAGTTCGAGATGATGGGGGTCTTTCCGCTCAACGAATCGGTGGCCATTGCCCGTTCACGGGACAAGCTGCGTTCACTGCAATTGCTGTCCCGTCGCGGGATCGGCTTGCCGGTGACCGGGTTTGCCCACTCCCCCGATGACATTCCCGACCTGATCGAAATGGTCAACGGCGCGCCGTTGGTGATCAAGGTGCTGGAAGGCACCCAAGGCATCGGCGTGGTGCTGTGCGAAACCGCCACGGCCGCAGAATCGGTGATCGAGGCGTTCATGGGCCTCAAGCAGAACATCATGGTTCAGGAATACATCAAGGAAGCCGGTGGTGCAGACATTCGCTGCTTCGTCGTCGGTGACAAGGTGATCGCAGCGATGAAGCGCCAGGCCAAGCCCGGCGAATTTCGTTCCAACCTGCATCGTGGTGGCAGCGCGAGCCTGATCAAGATCACACCCGAGGAGCGCATGACAGCACTGCGTGCGGCAAAGGTCATGGGGTTGGCGGTGGCCGGGGTGGATATCCTGCGTTCCAATCATGGGCCGCTGGTGATGGAAGTGAACTCCTCGCCGGGTCTGGAAGGGATTGAGACCACCACCGGGAAGAATGTCGCGGGGATCATCATTGAGCATTTAGAGAAGAATGGTGGGCCGAACATGACCCGGACCAAGGGCAAAGGCTAGAAGCAGCCATAAGCTGCAAGTTTCAAGCGGCAAGTGGAAAGCCGCTTTTTCTTGCAGCTTGAAGCTTGGCGCTCGAAGCTGTCTTTAAACGGCATCCCGCGGCAACAACAACCCCAACGGCAACCGCACCCGCGCTTCCAGCCCTCCGCCCGAGCGGTTACGCAGTTCAACGTTGCCGCCATGCATCGAAGCAATCCGCTTCACGATTGCCAGTCCCAACCCGGTGCCCTTGCCACCCCGGGCACGATCACCGCGGGTGAACGGGTTGAAGATCGCTTCCAGTTCCGACGGATCGATACCGGCACCACGGTCCATGACGCTCAGCACCACATACGGCGCGCTGGTGTCCCCGGATACATACGCCGCCACCTCCACACCACTGCCGGCATGATGCAACGCGTTGCCGATCAGGTTGTTCAGCAGTCGTTTCATCGACACACGACGCAACGGAAACGGCTGAATCGGCTCCAGGCGCAACCGCACTTTCTCTTCATTCTGGTTGTAGGGCGCAGCGACTTCGCGGACCAGGTCGCTCAGGTCAACCTCTTCCACCGACTCGTCGCGCCCGTCGCGAATGAACGCCAGGAACTGATCGAGAATCGCATCCATGTCCTCGATATCACGCACCATGTCGTCGGTCAGATCGGTGCGATCACCCATCAACTCCAGGGACAGGCGCAAGCGGGTCAACGGCGTGCGCAAATCATGGGAAACACCGGCCAGCATCAGCTCACGCTCGCGACCGGCCTGTTCGACGTCTTCGGCCATCTGGTTGAAGGCGCGGTAAACCTCAGTCATCTCGCTCGGCGTATCGCTGATTGGCAGGCGCACGCTGCGACCCTGGCCGAGTTGCCGCGCGGCATACACCAGACGCTTCAACGGTTGATTGAGCTGGCTGACGAAGATCCAGGCCGAAGCGGTGGAAAGCAGACCGATAGCGAGGAACCAGCCCAGCACGTTCCAGATTTTCTGGCCGCGCAGCGGATGGGGATAAAGCGGTACTTTCAGCCAGCCATCGCCCAGGCTTGGCGCCCGTACCCACAGCGCCGGTGGCGAATGCATGCGTAGCCGGACTTCAGTGTCGGCCCCCAGCTCCGCCTGCATCTGCCGCTGGTAGATCTCGCTGTAAGGCCAGTGCTGTTCGCCTTCCGGCACGCCGGCACCCACCACCCGGATCAGGGTCGCGGCCTCGGCGATCTTGCCGCGGTTTTCTTCATCGGCAGCCCAATAGGCGCGCAGCGTCAGGGCGACACCGTGGCTGTACTGACGGTCCACAAGCACATCTTCGTTCATCAGCAGATAAACCAGGGTCAGCGCCTTGGAGAAGAGTACGACGATCAGCACCAGCCAAAGGGTGCGGGAGAAGAAGCTCTGGGGGAACCAAACGGGGGTTTTCATGGATAACCGTTAAACACTTGCAGGAGCGAGCGATGCTCGCATATTGCGGATCGCGAGTCTGCGGACGGGATCGATTGATCCGTTGTCCGCATGACCCGCTCCTACAAATCGCCCATCACTTGGTGGCGGTACCATCCGGAACAAACACATAACCCACGCCCCAGACAGTCTGGATGTAACGCGGTTTGGAAGGATCGGGTTCGATCATCCGGCGCAGACGGGAAATCTGCACATCGATGGAACGCTCCAGGGCATCCCACTCGCGGCCACGGGCCAGGTTCATCAACTTGTCGCGGGTCAGCGGTTGACGCGCGTTCATCACCAGGGCCTTGAGCACAGCGAATTCACCGGTGGTGAGCATGTGCACCTCTTCGCCGCGCTTGAGCTCGCGGGTGGCCAGGGACAACTCGTAGTCGCCGAAGGTCACGCTTTCGTCTTCGCTGCCCGGGGCGCCCGGCACCGGCGCCGACTGGCGACGCAATACCGCCTTGACGCGAGCCATCAGCTCATCCGGGTTGAAGGGCTTGGCCAGGTAATCGTCGGCGCCCAGCTCCAGGCCCTTGATGCGGCTCAGCTCGTCACCCTTGGCGGTGAGCATGATGATCGGAATCTGGTTGTTCGCGTTGCGCAGGCGGCGGCAAGCGGTCAGGCCGTCTTCGCCGGGCAACATCAGGTCGAGGACGACCAGGTTGAACACTTCGCGCGCCAGCAGGCGATCCATTTGCTCAGTGTTCGGTACGGCGCGGGCGCGATAGCCCTTGCTGACGAAAAAACGTTCCAGCAGGCTGCTCAGCCCCGGATCGTCGTCAACGATAAGAATTTTTTCGCCTTCAGCAGTTTGTGCAGTGCTGCTCATTGGATGCTCCTTTGATCTCGGCGCGCATTATGGCGTAGCTGCCGTTATACGCACCGTGTGCATTGTTAGCAGATTTTTCCTTCAGCGCCAGAAAACCGGCCATTGCACTGGCAATCCGCTATGCCCCCGAATGCCGTAACGCTGGTTATAATGCGCGGCCTTTTGTGTCAGGCAACATCAGACAGGTACTACAGACGGACGCTATTTATTTTCATGGCGTCAGCAGTAATTGTTCGATTTCACGGGTCAACGCAATGCCTGTTGACCCAGGCAGCGGCGCTGGCCAGGCCGCTCAACCAGACTCGCGAAGGCCCTGTTTCAGCGCCTGCGAGCCTGCTTTCACAATTTGTCAGGTGGTTTTATGGACAGCATCAACAGCCGCATCGCCGAGGAACTCGGTGTACGCCCACAACAGGTCGAAGCGGCCGTCGCGCTACTCGATGAAGGCTCTACCGTTCCCTTCATCGCCCGTTACCGGAAAGAAGTGACCGGCAGCCTCGACGATACGCAATTGCGTCATCTGGAAGAGCGCCTGCGCTACCTGCGAGAACTCGACGAACGGCGCATCAGCATCCTTGCCAGCATCGAAGAGCAGGGCAAGCTGACGCCGCAACTGGAACGCGACATCAAGCTCGCCGACACCAAGACCCGTCTCGAAGACTTGTACCTGCCGTACAAGCAGAAACGCCGCACCAAGGGTCAGATCGCCCTGGAAGCCGGCCTCGGCGAACTGGCCGACGGCCTGTTCAACGACCCGTCCCTGAGCCCGGAAACCGAAGCCGCGCGTTTCATCGACGCGGAAAAAGGCGTGGCCGATGTGAAGGCTGCCCTCGAAGGCGCCAAGTACATCCTCATGGAGCGCTTCGCCGAAGACGCAGGCCTCTTGGACAAGCTGCGCAACTACCTCAAGCAGGAAGCCACCCTCAGTGCCCGCGTGATTGCCGGCAAGGAGGAGGAAGGCGCCAAGTTCCGCGACTATTTCGAACACGACGAACCGCTCAAGAGCATGCCGTCGCACCGCGCGCTGGCGATTTTCCGTGGCCGCAACGAAGGCATTCTCAGTTCCTCGCTGAAAGTCGGCGACGAATTGCCGGGCACCATGCACCCGTGCGAAGGCATGATCGGCCAGCATGTCGGCATCCAGAACCAGAACCGCGCCGCCGACAAATGGCTGGGCGAGGTGGTGCGCTGGACCTGGAAGGTCAAGCTCTACACCCATCTGGAAACCGACCTGCTGGGCGAGTTGCGCGATGGCGCGGAAACCGAAGCGATCAACGTCTTCGCCCACAACCTGCATGACCTGTTGCTGTCGGCCCCGGCCGGCCCGCGTGCCACCCTGGGCCTCGACCCTGGCCTGCGCACTGGTTGCAAGGTTGCCGTGGTCGACTCCACCGGCAAGCTGCTGGATCACGCCACGGTTTACCCGCACGTGCCGCACAACAAGTGGGACCAGACCCTCGCCGTGCTCGCTGCGCTGTGCGCCAAACACTCGGTGGACCTGATCGCCATCGGCAACGGCACCGCCAGCCGCGAGACCGACAAACTGGCCGCCGAACTGATCAAAAAATACCCAGCCATGAAAATGACCAAGGTCATGGTTTCCGAGGCCGGCGCATCGGTTTACTCGGCATCGGAACTGGCCTCGAAGGAATTCCCGGACCTCGACGTGTCGATCCGTGGTGCGGTGTCGATTGCCCGTCGTCTGCAAGATCCGCTGGCTGAGCTTGTGAAGATCGATCCGAAATCCATCGGTGTCGGCCAGTACCAGCACGACGTTTCACAGCTGAAACTGGCCCGCGGCCTCGATGCGGTAGTCGAGGACTGCGTGAACGCCGTTGGCGTGGACGTGAACACCGCTTCCGTGGCGCTGCTGGCACGGATCTCCGGCCTCAACGCGACCCTGGCGCAGAACATCGTCAGCCACCGCGACGAGCACGGCGCGTTCAAAACCCGTGCCGCGCTGAAGAAAGTCGCGCGTCTGGGTGAAAAAACCTTCGAACAGGCCGCCGGATTCCTGCGCGTCATGAACGGCGAAAACCCGCTGGACTCGTCGGCCGTTCACCCGGAAGCCTATCCGCTGGTGCAGCGCATTGCCGCCGAGACCGACCGTGACATCCGCTCACTGATCGGCGATGCCGCATTTCTCAAGCGCCTCGATCCGAAGAAGTACACCGATGAAACCTTCGGCCTGCCGACAGTCACCGACATTCTGCAAGAGCTGGAAAAACCCGGTCGCGACCCGCGTCCAGAGTTCAAGACCGCCGAGTTCCAGGAAGGCGTCGAAGACCTCAAGGATCTGCAGCTGGGCATGATCCTCGAAGGCGTGGTGACTAACGTGACCAACTTCGGTGCCTTCGTCGATATCGGCGTGCATCAGGACGGTTTGGTACATATCTCTGCACTTTCGGAGAAATTCATCAAGGATCCTCGCGAAGCGGTGAAGGCCGGCGACGTGGTGAAAGTGAAGGTCATGGAAGTCGACATCCCGCGCAAACGCGTAGGCCTGTCGATGCGCATGAGCGACACCCCGGGCGAGAAAATCGACGGTGCCCGCGGCGCGCGTCCGGGGTCGGCGCCACGCCAGTCCCAGAACACTGCACCGCGCAAGGAAACCACGGCCGCTGCCCCGAGCAACAACGCCATGGCTTCGCTGTTCGCCAACGCCAAGCAGTTGAAGAAACGCTGATGGACATTCCCGCCGGGCTGACCGAAAGCGCGTTTTTCAAGCTACTGGGCTGTCGCCTGCACAGCCTGGAAACCGGGGTGGCGCAAGTCGCCCTGGCGCTGGAACCCGAGCTGCGCAATCGCGGCGGCAAGCTGCACGGCGGGGCCTTGTTCAGTCTGGTGGACATTGCCATGGGGCTGGCCTGTTCCAGCACCCACGGCTTTGACCAGCAGAGCGCGACCATCGAGTGCAAGATCAACTACATCCGCGCCGTCTCAGACGGCGAGGTGATGTGCACGGCGCGGGTGATCCACCCGGGTCGCCGCACGTTGGTAGTCGAAGCCGATGTGATGCAGGGCGACAAACTGGTCGCAAAAGCACAAGGCACGTTCGCTGTCCTGTAGCTAGTCGTCATCGATTTGAGTTAATTTCAGCGCAATGACCTGTAGGAGCGAGCTTGCTCGCGATGAACGTCAGGGCGCCGTTTTCACTCAGGCACCCCTCGTTATCGTTAACCTCCATCGCGAGCAAGCTCGCTCCTACAGGGTATGGGCCTGCGCGGTCCGAAAACCAGGCGAAAACGCCAGTTTTAACTTCACCCTTGTAGACCGTCTTGCCCACCCCCATATTGGGGCGACTGACGCGTGAAGGAATCCAACTTGAGCGAACTTCTCAACCGCCGCCTGGCCCTGCTCGGCGAGCGCGCTAACCTCTCTCTGCTCGAACAGTGCCTTCACGGCATCGAACGTGAATGCCTGCGCGTGACCGGCGAAGGTCGTCTGGCGCAAACGCCGCACCCGGAAGCATTGGGTTCCGCGCTGACCAACGAACAGATCACCACCGACTATTCCGAGTCGCTGCTGGAGTTCATCACTCCGGCCCTGCCCGACCCGGCGGACACGCTGGCGAGCCTGGACAGCATTCACCGTTTTGCCTACAGCAAGCTCGGCAACGAGTATCTGTGGAGCCCATCGATGCCGTGCCCGTTGCCGGCCGAGGAAGACATCCCGATCGCCTATTACGGCACGTCCAATATCGGGCAGCTCAAGTATGTGTACCGCAAGGGTCTGGCCCTGCGTTACGGCAAGACCATGCAATGCATTGCCGGCATCCACTACAATTTTTCCCTGCCGGAAAAACTCTGGCCGTTGCTCAGGCAGGCCGAAGGCTTTGTCGGCACCGACCGCGATTTTCAGTCGTCGTCCTACATCGCGCTGATCCGTAACTTCCGCCGCTACAGCTGGTTGCTGATGTACCTGTTCGGCGCCTCGCCGGCACTGGACGCCGGCTTCCTGCGCGGTCGCTCGCATCAGCTGGAGCAACTGGACCCGAACACCCTGTACCTGCCGTACGCCACCAGCCTGCGCATGAGCGACCTGGGTTACCAGAGCAACGCCCAGGCCGGCCTGACGCCGTGCTACAACGATCTGGCCAGCTACACCGACAGCCTGCGCAAGGCGGTGGCCACACCCTATGCGCCATACGTCGAAGTCGGCACCCACCAGGATGGCGAGTGGGTACAGCTCAACACCAACATCCTGCAGATCGAAAACGAGTACTACTCCAACATCCGCCCGAAACGCGTGACCTACACCGGCGAGCGTCCTATCCAGGCGTTGATGGCCCGGGGCATCCAGTACGTCGAAGTGCGCTGCCTGGACATCAACCCGTTCCTGCCGATGGGCATCGACCTCACCGAGTCACGCTTCCTCGATGCGTTCCTGCTGTACTGCGCGCTCAACGACAGCCCGCTGCTGACCAACACCAGTTGCGGCAACGCGACTTCGAACTTCCTCAGCGTGGTCAAGGAAGGCCGTCGTCCAGGCCTGCAACTGCAACGGGATGGCCATCCGGTCGACCTGAAGGAATGGGCCGGCGAGTTACTGGAGAAAATTGCGCCATTGGCCGCGATGCTCGACCAGAGCCATGGCGGCGATGCCCACAGCAAGGCGCTGGACGCCCAGATGGCCAAGGTCCAGGACTCGTCCCTGACGCCGTCGGCACAGGTATTGGCGGCCATGGCCGAGCACAAGGAGAGCTTTGCCCAGTTCTCCCTGCGCCAGAGCCAGGCCCACGCCGAGTTCTTCCGTAGCGAGCCGTTGCCGGCTGAGGAGCAGGCGAGGTTTGAAGAGCGGGCGCGTTCGTCGCTGGCTGAGCAGGCTGAGCTGGAGCAGAACGAAGTCGGTGATTTCGATGTGTTTGTCGGGGCGTACCAGGCGAGCATTCTGGCGATCAGCAACTGACCATCAAACACAGCTCCCCCCTGTGGGAGCGGGCTTGCTCGCGAATGCAGAGTGTCAGGCGACTTTACTGCGACTGACACACCGCTTTCGCGAGCAAGCCCGCTCCCACAGAGAGCATGATCCGCTGACCTCCACAGATTGTTCCCCTCATAAGCTAATTCGAAAAAGTTATTTATTTTCGAATTCTTAGATCACTTAGTCTCTTTCTCACGCCGACATTCGGTCGCCTGACAAGGAGCTTTCTGATGAAACTGACTTTCCCTCTACGCTTGCTGGCGGCCGCTTCCTTGGCGACAGCGAGTTTCCTGGCCCAAGCGGCCGACGTCACCGTCGCCTACCAGACCACCGTTGACCCGGCGAAAGTCGCCCAGGCCGATGGCGCCTACGAAAAAGCCACCAAGGCCGATATCAGCTGGCGCAAATTCGACAACGGTGCCGACATCATCGCCGCCATCGCCTCCGGCGACGTGCAGATCGGCTACCTCGGTTCCAGCCCCCTGACGGCGGCCATCACCCGCAAAGTCCCGGTGGAAACCTTCCTCATCGCCACCCAGATCGGTGCCGCCGAAGCCCTGGTGGCTCGCGACGGTTCCGGGATCAAGACCCCGCAAGACCTGATCGGCAAAAAGATCGCCGTGCCGTTCGTGTCCACCGGCCACTACAGCCTGCTCGCCGCGCTGAAGCACTGGAACATCGACCCGTCGAAAGTCACCGTACTCAACCTGGCTCCGCCAGCGATCATTGCCGCCTGGAAACGTGGTGACATCGACGCCACTTACGTCTGGGATCCGGCACTCGGCGTGGCCAAGGAAAACGGCAAGGTACTGATCACCTCTGGCGAGCTGGCCAAATTCGGCGCACCGACCTTCGATGCCTGGATCGTGCGCAAGGACTTCGCCGAGAAGCACCCTGAAATCGTCACCGCGTTCGCCAAAGTGACCCTGGACGCCTACGCCGACTACCGCAAAGACCCGCAAGCCTGGCTCGCCAACCAGGGCAACGTCGACAAGCTGGTAAAACTGTCCGGAGCCAAGGCCAGCGACATTCCGCTGCTGCTGCAAGGCAACGTCTACCCGCTGGCAGCTGACCAGGTGATCACCCTCGGCGCGCCGACCACCAAGGCCATCACCGACACCGCCGCGTTCCTCAAGGAGCAAGGCAAGGTCGAGGCGGTACTGCCGGACTACGCGCCGTACGTCAGCGCCAAGTTCATCACCAACTGATCGGGAGTTCATTGCGATGGCTTTGCTACAGCTGGAGCGCATCAGCGCACAGTACCCCGGCAGCCCTACACCTGTGCTGGCGGATATCTCCCTGAGCCTGGGGCCCCGGCAGCTGCTGGTCGCCCTCGGCCCGTCCGGCAGTGGCAAGACTTCGCTGTTGAACCTGATTGCCGGTTTCGTCGATCCCAGCACCGGGCGCATCACCCTCGACGGCGTGCCCGTCAAAGGCCCGAGTGCCGAGCGTGGCGTGGTGTTCCAGGACGACGCGCTGCTGCCGTGGCAAGACGTGCTGGCCAACGTAGGCTTCGGCCTTGAACTGGCCGGCATCGCCCGGGACAAGCGCGAGGCCCGCGCCCGGGAAATGCTCGCCCTGGTCGATCTTTCCGGTTTTGAAGACCGCCGCATCTGGCAGCTTTCCGGCGGCCAGAAGCAGCGCGTCGGCCTGGCCCGTGCCCTCGCCGCCGACCCGCGCGTGTTGCTCATGGACGAACCTTTCGGCGCCCTCGACGCGTTCACCCGTGAACAGATGCAGGAGCTATTGCTGCAAGTCTGGCAACGCACCGCCAAGCCGGTGTTCCTGATTACCCACGACATTGAAGAAGCCGTGTTCCTCGCCACCGACCTGATTCTGTTGGCGCCGAACCCGGGGCAGATCGTCGAGCGCCTGAGTCTCGACTTCGGCCAGCGTTATGCCGCCGGTGAGTCGGCACGGGCAATCAAGTCCGACCCGCGCTTTATCGAAACCCGCGAACACGTACTCGCCAAAGTGTTCTCCCAACGCAGCGCCGCCACGCGGCAGGAGCGCGCATGAGCAGTTACGAAATTCCCGTCGTAGCGATAAAGCCAGGCACTCCCGTGACTGCGGCACGACGCAGCTTGAGTACTCGCTGGATCAGTGTGCTGACACTGGTCGCTCTGATTGTTTTCTGGTGGGTCGTAACGGCAACCGGTTTGATCGAGCCGCTGTTCCTGCCACCACCCTCCGCCGTCCTGCAAAAAGGCTGGCTGCTGGCGACCTCCGGTTACATGGATTCAACCCTGTGGCAGCACCTCGGCGCGAGCCTGGGGCGCATCGGCCTGGGCCTCGGCTTTGCGATTCTCACCGCCGTGCCGGTGGGAATCGCCATCGGCGCCAACCGCATCGCCCGTGGCGTGCTCGACCCGCTGATCGAGTTCTACCGGCCGATTCCACCGCTGGCCTACCTGCCACTGATCGTGATCTGGTGCGGCATCGGTGAATTGTCGAAAGTGCTGCTGATCTACCTGGCAATTTTCGCCCCGATCGCCATCGCCACCGCGACCGGCGTGCGTACCGTCGACCCGGCGAAATTGCGCGCCGCACAATCCTTGGGCGCGACGCGGGCGCAGTTGATCCGTCACGTCATTTTGCCGAGTGCCTTGCCGGACATCCTGACCGGTGTGCGCATCGGTCTCGGCGTAGGCTGGTCGACGCTGGTCGCCGCCGAACTGATCGCCGCCACCAGCGGTTTGGGCTTCATGGTGCAGTCGGCCGCACAGTTCCTGGTCACCGATGTGGTGGTACTGGGGATTCTGGTGATCGCGCTGATCGCCTTCGCGATGGAGATGGGCCTGCGCGCCCTGCAACGCAAACTGGTGCCGTGGCATGGCCAGGCTCACTGATAACTGAACTCCCCCCTGTAGGAGCGAGCTTGCTCGCGATAGCAATGCGACAGGCAACACTACTGTGATTGATTCACCGCCATCGCGAGCAAGCTCGCTCCTACAAGAAAGCTCGACCCCGAATTGAAGAGAACCACCATGAGCCACCTGACTATCGTCCCCCTCAGCTCCGCGCTCGGTGCACAAATCAGCGGCATCGACATCAGTCAGCCGCTGAACGTTGAACAGCGCGACACCATCGAGCAGGCCCTGCTCAAGCATCAGGTGCTGTTCTTCCGCGACCAGCCGATCACACCCCAGCAACAGGCGCGATTCGCCGCGAATTTCGGCGACCTGCACATTCACCCGATCTACCCCAATGTGCCGGAACAACCGGAAGTATTGATCCTCGACACCGCCGTCACCGACGTGCGCGACAACGCGATCTGGCACACCGACGTGACCTTCCTGCCGACCCCGGCCCTGGGCGCGGTGCTCAGCGCCAAGCTGCTGCCGGAGTTTGGCGGCGACACGTTGTGGGCCAGCGGGATTGCGGCGTATGAAGCCCTGTCGGCGCCAATGAAAACCTTGCTCGAAGGGCTGACCGCCACCCACGACTTCACCCGCTCATTCCCGCTGGAGCGCTATGGCAACACGCCCGAGGCGCTGGCCCAATGGGAAGAAGCACGACGCAAGAATCCGCCGCTGTCACACCCGGTGATCCGCACGCACCCGGTCAGCGGGCGCCGCTCGCTGTTCGTCAATGAAGGCTTCACCTCGAAGATCAACGAACTGTCGGAAACCGAAAGCGAGGCGATTCTGAAGTTTCTGTTTGCCCACGCCACGCGACCTGAATTCACCATTCGCTGGCGCTGGAAGCAGGACGACATCGCGTTCTGGGATAACCGCGTGACCCAGCATTACGCGGTGGATGATTACCGGCCGGCGCGGCGGGTGATGCAGCGGGCAACGGTTTTGGGGGATGTGCCGTTTTTTAAGTAAACCCTGATGTCTTGAATGGCCGGTCTGGCCTCTTCGCGAGCAAGCCCGCTCCCACATTTGGAATGCGTTCCAATGTGGGAGCGGGCTTGCTCGCGAAAGCGATCTGAAAGGCGCAAAAGAATCTGGCGCCTAACACTCACTCAGCCGTCGAAGGCTTCTCCCAAAGATTGATCCCGCCCTCCTGGGCAAACCGGTCAATCTCCGCCAGTTCCTGCGCACTGAAGCTCAGGTTCTTCAACGCCCCGACGTTCTCGATGATCTGCTCCGGCCGGCTCGCACCAATCAATGCCGAAGTCACCCGTGGATCACGCAGGGTCCAGGCCAGCGCCAGTTGCGCCAGGCTCTGGCCACGCTGCCGGGCGATTTCGTTGAGTGCTCGCACCTGGGCGATGTTGGCCTCGGACAAGTGCGACGCCTGCAACGAACCACCCCCAGGACGATTGACCCGCGCATCCGTCGGCACACCGTTGAGGTACTTGTCGGTCAGCAATCCCTGCGCCAGCGGCGTGAAGGCGATCACGCCCGTGCCGAGTTCGTCAGTGGTGTCCAGCAAGTCTTTTTCAACCCAGCGATTGAGCAGGTTGTAGGCCGGTTGGTGGATCAGCAACGGGACTTTCCATTCCTTGAGCAACGCGGCCATTTCACGGGTTTTCACCCCGGAATAGGACGAGATGCCGATGTACAGCGCCTTGCCCTGTTGTACCGCTGTCGCCAGTGCGCTGGCGGTTTCTTCCAGCGGCGTGTCCGGGTCGAAACGGTGGGAGTAAAAGATGTCGACGTAGTCCACGCCCAGGCGTTGCAGGCTCTGATCGAGGCTGGCCAGCACGTACTTGCGCGAACCGCCGCCCTGACCGTAAGGCCCCGGCCACATGTCCCAACCGGCCTTGCTGGAGATGATCAGTTCGTCACGATACTGCTTGAAGTCTTCGCGCAGTAGACGGCCGAAGTTGATCTCGGCGCTGCCATACGGCGGGCCGTAGTTGTTGGCCAGGTCGAAATGGTTGATGCCCAGGTCGAACGCCGTGCGCAGTAACGCGCGCTGGGTATCGATCGGCGTGCTGTCGCCGAAGTTGTGCCACAGGCCCAGGGACAGCGCCGGCAGCACCAGCCCACTGCGGCCCACACGGCGATAAGGGATGGAGTCGTAGCGGTTTTCGGCAGCGGTGTAAGTCATCGAATCCTCTCTTGTCTGTCTTGAATCTGGTATCGACTGCTTCGCCAGTCGCCCAGCATACGCCCGCACGGACGGCAAAAAACCGGGGATTCGACTAAATGCTGAATCGTTTCACAAAAAATTGATCAGCCCGCAGAATTCAACAAAACCGCGACAGGCTTGCGTGATCAGGGTCGACAGGAACAAAGTCGCCAAAGCAACGAAGATGCGATAGCTATCGCAAGGAGGGAAGCCGCCATGCACACCACGATCATCATCACCTTCGGCCTGGCCTTGCTCGCCCTGATGCTGTTCATCGGCGAGAAGATCGGCTTCAGCCGCCAGACCCTGACCTACGCGTTTGTGCTGCTGTGGCTGGCGCTGACAGTGATCAACGGTGCCATCGGCGTGGTGAGTGCCGGCCAGTCGTTGAGTACGGAACTGGGGATCGGCACGGTGGTGTTCAGCATTCCGGTGGCGGCGCTGGTGTTGTTCATGGTGCTGAGCGCCGAGGGCTGAAAAGCCCCGGCGCCCTGCCCGCGATCAACGCACCAGATGCAGGAACTGCATGTGTCGTTCGTACTGGTCGAGGATATCGTTGATGATCTGTTCCTTGGTGTAACCCACCAGATCGTAGTCCTGGCTACCCTCGCTCAAATGCACTTCGGCCCGGTAGTAACGGCGATTGTTGAGTTGCTTGGAGCCCATGCCGCCGCGGGCAAACGATGGTGTGAAATAACCGCGCATCTGCACTTGATAAACGAACGGATGCTGATCGCCATGGCCGATTTCCAGGCTGACGCTGTCATTGGCCGGGCCCGGGTGTGTCGCTACGTGCAAACCCTTTTCGATGAACACGGCAGACACCTCTTCAATCGCCGGGCGCACCGTCGTATCGAGGAAGCGATAGACCTCATCCCGCGAAGGGAAATGCACCGCCTGGCTCAAGCGCTGACGCCAGCCGCCCTTGCCACGTCGGGACCCCGAGACCGGCGCCAGTGAATGCATCTGCGCAATCCGCTTCTGCGATTCCAGGTAAAACGCCTTGTGCAGCCCCCACATCATCAACAGCAAGATCAACGAGAACGGCAGCGAGGTCAGGACCACCGCCGACTTCAACGCATCGATGCTGCCCGAGAACAGCAATGCACTGGTCACCAGCGCAGTCATTGCACCCCAGAACACTCGCAGCCATTTCGGCCCGTCTTCATCGTGAGTGCCGCCCTTGGCGGACAGCGTCGACAGCACCACCGTGCCGGAGTCGGCGGAGGTGACGAAAAACACGAAGCTGATGAACACCGTCACCGCGATGACGGTTTTGCTCCACGGGTAGGTTTCCAGCAGCAGGTAGAGCGTCATCGACGGGTTGTCGATGGCCGACATGCCGAGCGCGCTCATGCCATGGTTGAGCACTTGATCGATGGCGCTGTTACCGAAGATCGACATCCACGCCAGGGTGAAGCCAAGTGGAATCAGCAGCACGCCGAAGACGAATTCGCGGATCGTCCGGCCACGGGAAATGCGCGCGATGAACAGCCCCACGAACGGCGACCAGGCAATCCACC
This sequence comes from Pseudomonas sp. WT-JTC, assembly GCF_056711565.1. NCBI lineage: Bacteria > Pseudomonadati > Pseudomonadota > Gammaproteobacteria > Pseudomonadales > Pseudomonadaceae > Pseudomonas > Pseudomonas sp. WT-JTC. The sequence goes on along the minus strand of NZ_CM160042.1, from coordinate 244,082 downwards.
AGGCCCAGTAGAACACGGTCCAGCCGCCCAGCCAGTCGCTGGGTTTGTCGTAGGCGTAAAGGTCGAAACTCTTCATCGGCAAGGCGCCGAGGTAATCGCCGAGGTTCTGGATCAGGGTGTTGAGCAAGTGCTGCGTGGGGCCGGCGAACAACACGAACAGCAACAGCGCACAGGCCAGCAGCATGTTGATGTCGGACATGACCCGCATGCCCTTGTCGACGCCGGATACGGCAACGATGATCGCCGCCCCCATCATCAAGGTGATCAGGCCGACCTGAATCCATTGGGTATGGGCGATGCCGAACAGGTAGTCCAGGCCCGAGTTGAGGTGCAACACGCCGAAGCCCATGTCGGCACCGAGGCCGAACACCGTGGCAATGATGCCGAAGCCATCCACGGCATAGCCGATGGGGCCATTGATGCGCTTGCCGATCAGCGGGTACAGCGCCGAACGCAGGGCCAGTGGCAGGTTATGCCGGTAGGCAAAGTAGGCCAGCGCCATGCCGACAAAGGCGAACACGCCCCAGCCATGCAGACCCCAGTGCAGAAACAGAATCTGCATCGCCTGGCGCGCCGCATCCGCCGTACCCGCCTCTCCTTGCGGCGGTTGCAGCATGTGGGTCAGGGGCTCGGACACACAGAAGAAAAACAGGGTGATGCTGATCCCCGCGGCGAACAGCATGCCGGCCCAGGACAGATAACTGAATTCGGGTTCGTCGTGGTCGGCACCGAGCTTGATCTTGCCGTAGCCGGACAAGGCGGTGACCACCACGAAGACCAGATACAGGGTCATCGCCAGCAGGTAATACCAGCCGACCGTGTTGGCCGCCCAGTTTTGCGCCGCCAGCAACCAGGCACCGGCCTGCTCGGGCATGGCGATGACAACGACACCAAACAACAGAATGAAACTCGCCGAGAACCAGAACACCGGCGGATTCATGCGGATCAGACCGCCTTGAGGGATGGACGATGCACTCATGTACGGTGCACCTCGAAGGGTAGAAACGTGGCTGTGGAAATCGGACTCAGCAAAGGCAAGCCTCCTGTTGTGAGCGGGCAGCGAACCGCCGGTTTAACTTGAATGAACGTTCAAGTTAAACATGGATAGGGGGCTAAGGACTAATCGCAGGGCTGGGCGGTACTGGTTGTACGCTAGTTCAAGGGAGGAAATACGGGGGATTTAGAAGCTTCGTCGGAACGCCGCCCGGAGCAAGCTCGCTCCTACAGTGGATCCGGGTTGAACACAAAAGCCGTGAACGACAGAAAACACTGTGGGAGCGGGCTTGCCCGCGAAGAGGCCAGACCAGTCAAAGGAGATTCAAAGGCCTACTTCTGCGCCCCATCATCATGCTGCAGATTCGCCTGGGTCAGGTTACTGCCCGCCGGCACGCTGCGGGTCAACCAGACATTGCCGCCGATGGTCGAGCCCTGACCGATGGTGATCCGCCCCAGAATCGTCGCCCCGGCATAAATCACCACATCATCCTCGACGATCGGATGCCGCGGCTGGCCCTTCTGCAACTGACCGTCTTCGTCGGCCGGGAAGCGCTTGGCCCCCAAAGTCACCGCCTGATAAATCCGCACGCGCTCGCCGATGATCGCGGTTTCGCCGATCACCACGCCGGTACCGTGGTCGATGAAGAAACTGCGGCCGATCTGCGCACCAGGGTGAATGTCGATGCCAGTGGCCGAGTGGGCGATTTCCGCACTGATCCGCGCCAGCAACGGCAGCCCGGCACGGTACAAATGGTGGGCCAGGCGATGATGGATCACCGCCAGAATCCCCGGATAGCACAACAGCACTTCATCGACACTGCGCGCCGCCGGGTCGCCGTGATAGGCCGCCAGTACGTCGGTGTCCAACAGGCTGCGCAACCCAGGCAAAGCGAGGGCGAAGTCCTGAATGATCTGGATGGTCTTGGCTTCGACTTCGGTATCGGCCTGGGCACTGTGGCGCGCGGCGTAGCGCAATTCGAGCCGCGCCTGGGCCAACAGCGCATTTAATGCCACATCCAGCGTGTGACCGACGTAGAAATCTTCGCTTTCTTCGCGCAGGTCAACCGGCCCCAGGCGCATCGGGAACAGCGCACCGCACAAGGCTTCGAGAATCTCCGCCATGGCTGCCCGGGAGGGCAGTTCGCGACCGCCCTGCTCGCCGCTGGCCCGGCCGTTTTGTGCACGCCACTGTTCACGCGCCGTGCGCAGCTGGCTGACGATGGTCTGCAATTGCCAATGGCTGGAACGCTCACTCACGGTAAAAACTCCTCACGGGCGACCGGACTGTCTGGCCGCACTGACGGCAATTACTTTACGGCAAGGGTCGCAAGGCAAATTAAGAACCAATAGTGCTGTGCTCAGTTCGTTTGGCTATAAGCGATTGGCGGTTGCCCAGGCTTTGGGGCGTGCCTATAGTCCTGAGATCTTCAACGGCCAGTACGGACCCATGATCAAACAACAGCTCGCCCGCTTTAACCGCCTCGACCTGCTCGGTCAGCCCACCGCCCTGGAAAAACTTGAACGCCTGTCGACCTGGCTGGGTCGCGACGTGTACGTCAAGCGCGATGACCTGACGCCGCTGGCGATGGGCGGCAACAAGCTGCGCAAACTCGAATACCTGGCCGCCGATGCACTGGCCCAGGGTGCCGACACCTTGATCACCGCCGGCGCGCTGCAATCGAACCACGTGCGCCAGACAGCTGCCATTGCCGCCAAGCTCGGTCTGGGCTGCGTAGCCCTTCTGGAAAACCCCCTCGGCACCGATGACAGCAATTACACCGGCAATGGCAACCGGCTGCTGCTCGACTTGTTCGATGCCAAGGTCGAACTGGTGGAAAACCTCGACAACGCCGACGAACAACTGCAAGCCCTGGCCGGCCGGCTGCGCAGCAACGGCAAGAAGCCGTACCTGGTGCCGATCGGTGGCTCCAACGCGCTGGGTGCCCTGGGTTACGTGCGTGCCGGGCTGGAACTGGCCGGGCAAATCAAGGACACCGGCCTGACCTTCGCCGCCGTAGTCCTGGCCTCGGGCAGCGCCGGTACCCACAGCGGCCTGGCACTGGCCTTGAGTGAAGTGCTGCCGGATCTGCCAGTGATCGGCGTGACGGTCTCGCGCAGCGATGAAGATCAGCGGCCCAAGGTTCAAGGCCTGGCCGAACGCACCGCCGAGCTGCTGGGCGTGAACCTGCCGGAGGCTTTCAAGGTCGAGCTATGGGATGAGTATTTCGCCCCGCGTTATGGCGAGCCGAATGCCGGAACACTGGCGGCGGTGAAGCTGCTGGCGGGCCAGGAAGGCTTGCTGCTGGACCCGGTCTACACTGGCAAGGCCATGGCGGGCTTGCTGGACGGAATCGGGCGTCAGCGTTTCGATGAGGGCCCGATTATCTTCCTGCACACCGGCGGGGCGCCGGCGTTGTTTGCGTACAAGGATTTTCTGTAGGAGCGAGCCTGCTCCGGGCGGCGTTCCGACGATGGACGACAGGGCACCGCGGGGTGTCAGGTTGTCAGCGTTATCGTTGACGACCATCGCGAGCAAGCTCGCTCCTACAGTGAAAACGTAAGCTATTCCAAAATGGAATAACCAGAAGATTAATTATTATTTTCCAATCTAAAAACACCATCATATAGTCATGCTACAGGCGAATTTCCCGAGAGACGCATACGCTGCTTTAAGGCAGGATAGCGCTGTCGTCAAAATCCCGAATTTGCCAACTTTCCTTAAGCGTCTTCCATAAGAAAACACAGGGGCTTGTCATGAATTTTTCCGCACTACGTCGCAATCTGCTGGTGGGCTCGCTGGGCCTGGCACTGAGCGCTGGCCTGATTGGCCAAGCCGTTGCCGGTGAGCAACTGCAAAAAATCAAAGACGCCGGCGTGATCAACGTTGGCCTGGAAGGCACTTACCCACCGTTCAGTTTCGTCGACGCCGACGGCAAACTGGCCGGCTTCGAAGTCGAGTTCTCCGAAGCCCTGGCCAAAGAGCTGGGCGTGAAGGTCAAGCTGCAACCGACCAAATGGGACGGCATCCTCGCCGCCCTGGAGTCCAAGCGCCTGGACGCGGTCATCAACCAGGTGACCATCTCCGAAGAGCGCAAGAAGAAGTATGACTTCTCCGAGCCGTACACCGTTTCCGGGATTCAAGCGCTGGTGCTGACGAAGAAGGCCGCCGAGCTGAACATCAAGTCCGCCGCTGACCTGTCTGGCAAGAAAGTCGGCGTAGGTCTGGGCACCAACTACGAGCAGTGGGTGAAAGAAAATGTGCCCAAGGCTGACATCCGCACCTACGAAGATGATCCGACCAAGTTCCAGGATCTGCGTGTCGGCCGCATCGACGCCATTCTGATCGACCGCCTGGCCGCGCTGGAATACGCCAAGAAAGCCAAGGACACCACCGCCGCCGGTGATGCGTTCTCCCGTCAGGAAGCCGGCATTGCCCTGCGCAAAGGCGAGCCTGAACTGCTGGCAGCCGTGAACAAAGCCATCGACAAGCTGCGCGCCGACGGTACGCTGAAAAAGCTTTCGGAAAAATACTTCAGCGCTGACGTCACTCAATAATGGAAGAAGCTTTTCAACTCGCACTGGACTCCGTGCCCTTTCTGCTCAAGGGCGCGTACTACACAGTGATCTTGAGCCTGGGCGGGATGTTCTTCGGCCTGGTGATGGGGTTCGGCCTGGCGTTGATGCGCCTGTCGCGTTTCAAACTGGTGAGCTGGATCGCCCGCATCTACGTGTCGTTCTTTCGCGGCACGCCGTTGCTGGTGCAACTGTTCGTGATCTATTACGGCTTACCGCAATTGGGTCTGGAACTCGATCCGCTGCCGGCGGCCCTGATCGGCTTCTCGCTGAACATGGCCGCCTACGCCTGTGAAATCCTGCGTGCCGCGATCAGCTCCATCGAGCGCGGCCAGTGGGAAGCTGCTGCCAGCATCGGCATGACCCGTGCGCAAACCCTGCGCCGGGCCATCCTGCCGCAGGCAATGCGCACCGCATTGCCGCCGCTGGGCAACAGCTTCATTTCGCTGGTCAAGGACACGGCGCTGGCCGCTACCATCCAGGTGCCGGAACTGTTCCGCCAGGCGCAACTGATCACTGCCCGTACCTTCGAAATCTTCACCATGTATCTTGCCGCCGCACTGATCTACTGGGTCCTGGCCACGGTGCTGTCGCACCTGCAGAACCAGTTGGAAGCGCGGGTCAATCGGCACGACCAGGAGTCCTGACCCGATGATTGTCGTGGAAAAACTGACAAAGCAGTTCAAGGGTCAAGTCGTGCTCAACGGCATCGATCTTGAGGTCAAGGAAGGCGAGGTGGTAGCAATCATCGGCCCAAGCGGTTCGGGCAAGACCACCTTCCTGCGTTGCCTGAATTTTCTGGAAGAACCCACCAGCGGCCGGATCAAGGTCGGTGATATCGAGATCGATACCAGCCGTCCCCTGAACCAGCAGCAGAGTCTGGTGCGGCGCTTGCGCCAGCACGTAGGTTTCGTGTTCCAGAACTTCAACCTGTTCCCCCATCGCACCGCCCTGGAAAACGTCATCGAAGGCCCGATCGTGGTGAAAAAGACCCCGCGCGCCGACGCCGTTTCCCTGGGTAAAAAGCTCTTGGCCAAGGTCGGCCTGGCGGGCAAGGAGGACGCTTACCCGCGTCGCCTCTCCGGTGGCCAGCAACAGCGCGTGGCGATTGCCCGGGCGCTGGCGATGGAGCCCGAAGTGATCCTGTTCGATGAGCCGACCTCGGCCCTCGACCCGGAGTTGGTGGGCGAAGTGTTGGCGACCATCCGCGGCCTGGCCGAAGAGAAACGCACCATGGTGATCGTCACCCACGAAATGGGTTTTGCCCGGGACGTGGCCAACCGGGTGGTGTTTTTCGACAAGGGCGTGATCGTCGAGCAAGGCGAAGCGAAGGCGTTGTTTGCCAACCCGAAAGAAGAGCGAACCAAACAGTTCCTGAGCAAGTTCCTGAATAACGCTCACAACTAACAACCCTGCACAACAACGGTAAACTTCCATGGATGGAAGTGACACCCCTCGAAATACACCTCATAAATACCAAACAAAACTCATCCATTCGACACGCATATCCTGTACGCACACGCGGTACATATATATGCATCGCAACAATTAAACAGTGCTGAGCCAATCAGGCTCCTCATGGCAGGACTGCGCCTACGACTTGCACAAAAACGCCTGTATCTCGCCGTTTTCAGCAGACAAATACGACACGCGGACATGGTTTATTTACTTGGGAGTGTAGGAACTTTCTGAATAGCAACACACACCAATCATAACTAATATTTCTTATTGACACCTGATCTTCATGGCTCTTATCTAGTCTCCTGCCAGCAACATTCATCACGCTTGAATCATTATTTCAACTCGAAGTAATGAATGGTTTTTTTCGCTTCGATTTTTAGTTTTTTGATATTCCAGAAACGGACTTCGTTGCAAGACTTCAAGGAGACTTCATGAAAAGCACCTCGAACAAATCCGCGCTTGCGGCCCCGACCCTGGCGCAATCCAACAAGACCGGCATCAACGTCACTTGCGCGGCGCACCTGCTGATCGATGTGGCGCCCTACCCCGCCATGGATGCAGGCGACCTGATAGAACTGTTCTGGGACAACTGCTACGTGGCCTCCCGCGTACTGACGGCCAGCGATGTCGGCCAACCGGTGCAGCTAAGGGTGCCTGAAAGTTTTGTCGCCAACGGTACTTCGAGCATTCACTACCGGGTCATGCAAGTTGGCCGGGGCCCGGCGATATCGGCCAGCCGCAACGTGCAGATCAAACTCGACTGCCCGGGCGGCCAACCCTCCGCGTTGTGCGGCGATGAAAACCAGTGCCTGGCACCGGTGAACATTCCCGAGGCGATTCGCCGTCAGGGGGTCAATACGAGTCAGGTCAAACGCGGTGTTCCCTTGACCATCGAGCCGTACCTGAACATGGCCGTCGACGACGAAATCACCCTGCGCTGGGGCGATGTGCGCATGGACCTGCCACGACTCGAGCCCGCCGATGTCGGCCAACCGATCCAGGTCTGGATACCGCCAGCCATCATCCTCGAAGCCGGCGAAGATCTGCGGCTGGAAGTGACCTACTGCATTCTCGACAGGGTGGGCAACAACTCCCGCTGGGCACCGCCCCGCACGCTAAAGATCGGTTGCGCCAATCCTTATCTGAAAGTCCCCCCGAAAAAAATGCTCAAGGCAGCCGAATCCCGCAAGCAATGAATACAGGGGCCACTCACATCAGCGGGATCATCCTTCTATCCATATTCCTAAAAGTTAGTTCATAAATTATTTATACGCGTTTAGGGTATATACACCGGACCACCGGACATTCTTGTTTTCATGCGCCGCCACAAGCGGCGCTTCCATGAGATGTGAGGTAGGTATGGTCCGGAACACAATCACCCCAGTGCAGATCGCCAGGGCATTGCGTGCAGCCAAGGAGCGGCACTGATGTCCAGTCTGGCAGATGCAATCGTCCAGAGTGACCTGGACGTCGCCCCCCTGTTGTTGCCCGCACAAGTCTTGCGCAACGATGCCCAAGCCATCAAGGCCGCCCACGAGCTGGCGCAAGCCGCCCGCCTGCAAGCGGCCAAACGAGACCAGCAGCGCAAGCTCCCATGGTCTGAAATCGAACAGTTCACCCGCAGCGGCCTGGGCAGCATTTCCATCCCCCGCGAGTACGGTGGCCCGCAAGTTTCGTTCGTCACCCTGGCCGAGGTCTTCGCGATCATTTCCGCCGCCGACCCGGCGCTTGGGCAGATCCCGCAGAACCAGTTCGGCATTCTCAACCTGATCCTCGGCAGCGCAACCGAAACGCAGAAACAACAACTGTTCAAAAGCGTTCTTGATGGCTGGCGCATCGGCAATGCCGGGCCGGAACGCGGCACCAAAAACACCTTGGAACTGAAGGCACGCCTGACCGCCGACGGTGTCCTCAACGGTCAGAAGTTCTATTCCACCGGTGCCCTGTTCGCCCATTGGGTCGCGGTCAAGGCATTGAATGACGACGGCAGGCAGGTGCTGGCGTTCATCCGTCGTGGCACGCCGGGATTGCGCATCGTCGATGACTGGTCCGGTTTTGGTCAGCGCACCACCGCCAGCGGCACGATTTTGCTCAACAACGTGCGAGTCGACTCCGAACTGGTTGTGGATAACTGGAAGATCAACGACACGCCGAACATTCAGGGGGCCGTCTCCCAACTGATTCAAGCGGCCATCGACGCCGGTATCGCCCGAGGCGCCATCGACGACGCCATCGACTTCGTGAAAACCCGCGCCCGGCCATGGATCGACGCCAAGGTCGAGCGGGCCGGTGATGACCTGTACGTGATCGCCGATATTGGCAAGTTGAAAATTGAATTGCACGCCGCCGAAGCGCTGCTGCGCAAGGCCGGACAGGTGCTTGATCAGGTCAGCGCCGCGCCGCTCACCGCCGAGTCAGCCGCCCGCGCCTCGATTGCCGTGGCCGAAGCCAAGGTGCTGACCACCGAGATCTCGCTGCTGGCCAGTGAAAAGCTGTTCGAACTGGCCGGCAGCCGCGCGACCCTCGCCGAATTCAACCTCGACCGTCACTGGCGCAATGCCCGCGTGCACACCCTGCACGATCCGGTGCGCTGGAAGTATCACGCCATCGGCGCCTATCGCCTCAACGGCACGTTGCCTAATCGGCATTCCTGGATCTGACGACCAGACATCTGGAGAACAACATGACAAATTATCAGCACGTCGCGGTCATCACCAGCGATGAACAAGCCCTGATCATTGCCAGCGACCTGGCCGAAGACTTCAAACGCGACAGCGCCTTGCGCGACCGCGAGCGCCGCTTGCCACACCCGGAGCTGGAAGTGTTTTCCCGCTCGGGCCTGTGGGGCATCAGCGTGCCGAAAGAGTATGGCGGCGCCGGCGCTTCCAACGTCACCCTGGCCAAGGTCATCGCATTGATTGCCCAGGCCGACGGCTCGCTTGGGCAAATCCCGCAAAACCATTTTTATGCCCTCGAAGTGCTGCGGGTGAACGGCAACCACGAGCAGAAAAAACGTCTTTATGCCGAAGTATTGGCCGGCCAGCGCTTCGGCAATGCATTGGCCGAACTCGGCACCAAAACCGCCCACGATCGCGTCACCAGCCTGACCCGCGACGGCAGCGGCTATCGCATCAATGGTCGCAAGTTCTACGCCACCGGCGCGATTTACGCCCAGCGCATTCCCACCTCGGTGGTGGATGAAAATGGCGTGCAGCAACTGGCGTTCGTCCCGCGCAACAGCAAGGGCCTGAGTGTGATCGACGACTGGAGCGGCTTCGGCCAGCGCACCACCGGCAGCGGCTCAGTGGTATTTGAAGATGTGTTTGTTGCCGCTGACGATGTGATCCCCTTTCAAAGCGCCTTCGAGCGCCCTACCACGGTTGGCCCACTGGCGCAGATCCTCCATGCCGCCATCGACACTGGCATCGCCCGCGCCGCGTACGAAGATGCGCTGCACTTCGTGCGCACGAAAACCCGGCCATGGATCGACGCTACCCACGAAAAAGCCACGGACGATCCGCTGACCCTCAAGAGCTTCGGCCACCTGAGCATTCGCCTGCACGCCGCCGAGGCGCTGCTGGAGCGTGCGGGCGAATACCTCGACAAGGCCCAGGCCGACACCCATGCCGAGACCGTCGCGGCCGCGTCGATTGCCGTCGCCGAAGCCCGCGCCATCAGCACAGAAATCTCCCTGGCCGCCGGCAGCACGCTGTTCGAACTGGCCGGCAGCCAGGCGACCTTGATCGAACACAGCCTCGACCGTCACTGGCGCAACGCCCGGGTGCACACCCTGCACGATCCGGTGCGCTGGAAGTACCACGCCGTAGGTAATTACTACCTCAACGATGAAAACCCGCCACTGCGGGGGACCATCTGATGGCTGCCACTAAAAAGAAGATCCTGCTCAACGCGTTCAACATGAACTGCATCGGGCACATCAACCATGGTCTGTGGACCCATCCGCGAGATAACTCGACTCAGTACAACACCCTCGAATACTGGACCGAACTGGCGCAGTTGCTGGAGCGCGGGCTGTTCGACGGCCTGTTCATCGCCGACATCGTCGGGGTCTACGACGTCTATCAGAACTCGGTGGACGTGCCGTTGAAAGAGTCGATCCAGTTGCCGGTCAACGACCCGCTGCTGCTGGTGTCGGCCATGGCCGCGGTGACGAAAAACCTCGGTTTCGGCCTGACCGCCAACCTCACCTACGAAGCGCCGTACCTGTTCGCCCGACGCCTGTCGACACTGGATCACCTGAGCCGTGGCCGGGTCGGCTGGAACATCGTCACCGGCTACCTCGACAGCGCCGCCAAAGCCATGGGCCTGAGCGAACAGGTCGAGCATGACCGTCGCTACGACCAGGCCGACGAGTACCTGGAGGTGCTCTACAAACTCTGGGAAGGCAGTTGGGAAAACGGCGCGGTGCTGAACGATCGACAGCAGCGGATCTACGCGCAGCCTGAGAAAGTGCACAAGGTCGAGCACAAGGGCGAGTTCTATCAGGTCGAGGGTTATCACCTGTGTGAACCCTCGCCGCAGCGCACGCCGGTGCTGTTCCAGGCCGGCAGCTCGGATCGCGGCTTGCTGTTCGCCGGGCGCCATGCCGAGTGCGTGTTCATCAGCGGCCAGACCAAGGCATCGACCAAGGCGCAGGTGGACAAGGTGCGCGCCAGCGCCGTCGCCGCCGGACGCAACCCCGAGGACATCAAGGTGTTCATGGGCCTGAATGTGATCGTCGGCGCCACCGAAGACCTAGCCTGGGCCAAGCACGCCGAATACCTGAGCTACGCCAGTGCCGAAGCCGGCGTGGCGCATTTTTCGGCGTCCACCGGGATTGATTTTTCTCAGTATGAAATCGACGAACCGATCCAGTACGTAAAGAGCAACGCGATCCAGTCCGCCACCAAACACCTGCAAAACAACGACTGGACCCGGCGCAAATTGCTCGAACAACACGCCCTCGGCGGTCGCTACATCACCGTAGTGGGTTCCCCGGAACAGGTGGCCGATGAGCTGGAATCGTGGATCGCCGAAACCGGGCTGGATGGCTTCAACCTGACCCGCATCGTCACGCCGGAAAGCTATGAGGATTTCATTGAACTGGTGATTCCCGAGTTGCAGCGGCGGGGGTCGTACAAGACGGCGTACGACAGCGGCACCTTGCGTCAAAAGCTGTTTCAGCGAGAGGCGTTTTTGCCTGAGCAACATACCGGCTCGGCTTACCGCCGCTAAAAGCTTCGCGAGCAAGCCCGCTCCCACAGGGGAATGCATTCCAGATGTGGGAGCGGGCTTGCTCGCGAAGAGGCCCCACCAGACACCAAAAAATCAATGCACTGACTGGAAAACTCATCATGAAAAAGCACTACCTCTCTCACCCAGTCAAAGCACTGGCCCTGGCCCTCGGCCTGTTCAGCTCGGTGACATTCGCCGCCGACGCGCCGCTGAAAATCGGCACCACCGCCGCCTTCGCCATTCCCCTGGAAGCGGCCGTCGAAGAGGCTTCCAAACAAGGCCTGAAAGTCGAGCTGGTGGAATTCACCGACTGGATCGCACCGAACGTCAGCCTCGCCGCCGGCGACATCGACGTGAACTACTTCCAGCACATTCCGTTCCTGGAAAACGCCAAGGCCGCTTCGGGTTTCGACCTGGTGCCTTTCGCGCCGGGGATCATCAACAACGTCGGCCTCTACTCGAAAAAATACAAAAGCTTCGACGAACTGCCGCAAAGCGCCAGCGTGGCCATCGCCAACGACCCGATCAACAGCGGTCGAGGCTTGCAGCTGCTGGCCAAGGCCGGGCTGATCACCCTCAAGCCCGGCGTCGGCTACAAGGCCACCGAAGAAGACATCATCGCCAACCCGAAGCACATCAAGATCCTCCAGGTCGAAGCCGTGCAACTGGTACGTGCCTATGACGATGCCGATCTGGTGCAGGGCTACCCGGCCTACATTCGCTTGTCGAAAACCTTCGATGCGGGCTCCGCGCTGCTGTTCGATGGCCTCGATCACAAGGAGTACGTGATTCAGTTCGTGATCCAGCCCAAGAGCAAAACCGACCCGCGCCTGATCAAGTTCGTCGATATCTACCAGCACTCACCCGCTGTGCGCGCCGCGCTGGATAAAGCTCACGGCAAGCTCTATCAAGCCGGCTGGGAAAGCTGAGCATGACCGCCGCCATCCAACGGCGACTGGAGATTCCAGAGCCGCAAAGTGCCGAACGCACCGAGCTGCATCCCGAGCTGAACCATGCCCACGTCCGCTTCATCGGCCTGGGCAAGACCTACAACGGCCAGCAAGGGCCGGTGGCTGCCCTGCACGGCATCGACCTGGCAATCCAGCGCGGCGAAGTGTTCGGCATCATCGGCCGCAGCGGCGCCGGCAAGTCGTCGCTGATCCGTACCATCAATCGCCTGGAGCAACCGAGCAGCGGTCGGGTGCTGATCGATCAGGTGGACATCGGCGAGTTCGACGAAGACCGCCTGGTGGCGCTGCGTCGGCGCATCGGCATGATCTTCCAGCACTTCAACCTGATGTCGGCCAAGACCGTTTGGCAGAACGTCGAGCTGCCGTTGAAAGTCGCTGGAGTGCCCAAGGAACAACGCGAGCAGAAAGTCCGTGAACTGCTGGAACTGGTCGGCTTGCAGACCAAACACAAGGCTTACCCGGCGCAATTGTCCGGCGGGCAGAAACAGCGCGTGGGCATTGCCCGGGCGCTGGTGCATGACCCACAAATCCTGTTGTGCGACGAAGCCACCTCGGCACTCGACCCGGAGACCACGCAATCGATCCTCGGCCTGCTGCGCGAGATCAACCGGCGCCTGGGCCTGACCATCGTTTTGATCACCCATGAGATGGCGGTGATCCGCGAGATCTGTGATCGGGTGGTCGTGCTCGAACACGGCCGCATCGTCGAGCAAGGGCCGGTGTGGGAGGTCTTCGGCAATCCACAGCATGAGGTCAGCAAGACGCTGCTGGCGCCGTTGCAGCACGCATTGCCGCCAGAGCTGCAAAGCCGTCTGTTGGCGCAAGCGACATCCGCCGATGCCGCCGTGGTCCTGCGCTTGCAGTTCACCGGCAGCCAGCGCGACGAACCAGACCTGGCGGCATTGTTCAGTGCGCTCGGTGGCCAAGTGCGCTTGCTGCAGGGCGGCGTGGAACGGATTCAGGGCCATGCGCTTGGGCAACTGCTGCTGTCGGTGGCGGGCTCATCCCTCAGTGCCGAAGAGTTGCGTCAACGCGCCGGCCATTGGGCGCAACAGGTGGAGGTACTGGGTTATGTGGTTTGATCGCTTGCTGCAGGGTTTTATCGACACGTTCCTGATGGTCGGCGTGTCGTCGTTGATCGCGCTGTTGGCGGGCATTCCGCTGGCTGTGATCCTGGTCACCAGTTCCAAGGGCGGCATCTACGAAGCCCCGGCGCTGAACCGCGCGCTGGGCGCATTCGTGAACTTGTTCCGCTCGGTGCCTTTCCTGATCCTGATGGTCGCTTTGATTCCGTTCACGCGGCTTATTGTCGGCACCACTTACGGCGTCTGGGCGGCCGTGGTGCCGTTGACCATCGCGGCTACACCGTTCTTTGCGCGGATCGCTGAAGTGAGTTTGCGCGAGGTCGATCACGGACTGATCGAAGCGGCGCAAGCCATGGGCTGCCGGCGTTGGCACATCGTCTGGCATGTGTTGTTGCCGGAAGCCCTGCCGGGGATTGTCGGCGGGTTCACCATCACCCTGGTGACGATGATCAACTCCTCGGCCATGGCCGGGGCGATTGGTGCAGGTGGGTTGGGGGACATTGCGTATCGGTATGGGTATCAGCGCTTTGATAGCCAGATCATGCTGACGGTGATTGTGCTGCTGGTGGCGTTGGTGGCGGTGATTCAGTTGGGGGGTGATCGGTTGGCGCGGGGGTTGAATAAACGCTAACGCTGTAGGAGCGAGCTTGCTCGCGATGGAGGTCAACGATAACGCGGGGAACCTGATTCCCCGTGGCGCCCTCAGGCTTTTCGCGAGCAAGCTCGCTCCTACAGGAGTGGCGATCCTGGTGATATTTCGTACAAAGAAATCAGCGTTTCCGAAGGCCTGTTCCCTTTCCTTTGCAGGACATTTCCTAGATCATTTCGCTCGCTTGCGCCTGCCAAATCCGGTGGCTAGTCTCGGCCCGTCACTGCTCATCAGTGATCGGGTTTAGTCGCCCGGATCTTTCCAGGCGCACAGCGCCACCTCGTGTCAGGTGTTTATTACCTGAAAGTTATGGTGGCTGTGCGCAGGGCACCCTCGGGTGCGCCGGTATTGCCTGGAGACCGGTCGACTAACCTGCGTGCAGCCGCCACCCCTATTCGTTTAGTCGCGATATCGGTTGGCTCCAATTAATTCCAGGAGTTTTACCAATGAAGAAATCCGTTCCCGATCCACCTCCCGAAAATCCCGACAACGAAACCATCACCGAAGACCCGCTCAGGGATCGATCCTCGCTTTACCGCGCCATTGATTTCCACCTCACCGGCAAGCAACCCTCAGCGCCCGATGAACTGCGCTTCTACAACGTCAGCAAAGACGTGAGCTTCGAAGACACCCAGCTCTATGTTGCCGATCTGCTGCGTTGCGCTTCAGTCACGGCGTATCAGTGTGGCGATCAACTCAAGGGGGCTGATCGTGCAATGGTGTTCTCGATCTGGCATCTGCTGGAGATTGCCAAGGCGATGGTGGATCACTCCATTGAATGTCTGGGGATGAAAAAAGGCTGAGTCATTTGTTGTCAGTTCCACCGCCTTCGCGAGCAAGCCCGCTCCCACAGTTGACTGCGTACTCCTGTGGGAGCGGGCTTGCTCGCGAATGGCTTGTGGATTCAACCGGTCGATGCAACAGATTGGCTAAATCGTTCAGCGGGCGTTTCGTAGTTTAGTGTTTTCCGAGGACGGCTGTTCAGCTGCCTTGCCACTTCATTGAGCGTGGCTTGCGAGTGCTCCGCCAGGTCGGTCCCTTTCGGGAAGTACTGCCTTAACAACCCGTTGGTGTTCTCATTCGATCCCCGTTGCCAGGGACGATGAGGGTCGCAGAAGTAGACCTTGATGTCGGTAGCCACCGTAAAGCGCTTATGGTCAGCCATCTCTTTGCCGCGATCCCAGGTCAGCGATTGGTAGAGTTCCTCGGGAAGTTCGCGGGCGTTTTCGATCAGGGCGCTGATGACCGTCTCGGTATCCTTACCGGCCAACTTCACCAGCATTACGTAACGGGTATGACGCTCCACAAGAGTGGCAATCTGGCTGTTCCTGCTACCGCACAGCAGGTCACCTTCCCAGTGACCTGGCACCGCCCGATCCTGAGCTGCGGCCGGGCGTTCGCGGATCGATACCGCGTCTGTGATTCGACCGTGATTTTCTTTCTTCTGCGTGTGATGGCGCGAGCGACGCATGGCTCGCGTTCGCCGTAAATGCTCAAGCAACTCCTTCTTCAGAGCCCCGCGAGCCTGTATGAAGAGGGTGCGATAGATCGTCTCGTGTGACACCTGATAGCTCGTATCGTCCGGGTAGGTGCGCTTCAGCCAGCCGGCAATTTGTTCCGGTGACCACTGCACTTGAAGCTTGCCTGCAACAATTTGCGCCACCGCTCGGTGCTCAACAAGCTTGCAGATCTTGGGTCGATGGGCGCGATCCCAGGCCGCCTGATCCGCTCGATTAGCCCGGTAGCCTCCTTGGCCACCGTTGCGTCTGATCTCACGACTGATCGTAGAGGCTGCTCGCCCTAGCAGCGCGGCTATGGAACGGATCGAGTTACCTGCCACCACTGCACGCGAAATCTCTTCGCGTTCAGCCAACGTCAGCGCCAATCTGGACCTGCGGCGTACAGCGGGTCTGATCCCCCCGGTCTCCGCCAAGATGCGCTGTATCGATGAGTGGTTTCGATCAAATAGTTGGGCGATGTGCTGGAGAGAGTCGCCTTTCTGCCAGTGATCCCACATCAGTTTTTTCTGACTTTCGGTGTAATAGATCCGAGGTCTCTGCTTCATCTGCAACACTCCTTCTGCTCACACAGAATTTAGTTGTGTTGCATCGACCGGTTGAATCCACACTGCAAAGCAGCCACCCAACCGATGGCGTATATTCGACCCATCCCACTTGCCTGCGCAGCCAACCATGAAACAAACACCCGACGACCTCGAACAGATCACCTCCACCACCCTGGGCCACTACAACGCGGTCGCCGAAAGCTTCCGTGAAGGAACCCGCGATCACGATGTCAGCCAGAACATTGATGCGCTGTTACGGCACATTCAGGGCGAGGCGCCGTTCGACATTCTCGATTTTGGCTGTGGACCGGGCCGGGATTTGCAGACGTTCACCCGCATGGGCCACAAGGCAGTCGGCCTCGACGGCTCGGAAAAACTCGCGCAGTTGGCCCGTGAAGACAGTGGTTGCGAGGTGTGGCAACAGGACTTCCTGAAGCTCGATCTGCCGGCCGAGCGTTTCGACGGGATCTTTGCCAATGCGGCGCTGTTTCATGTTCCGCGCCAGGAATTGCCACGGGTGTTGAAGCAGTTGCGGGGAGCGTTGAAACCGGGTGGCGTGTTGTTCAGTTCCAATCCCCGTGGCGAGAATCAGGAAGGCTGGAACGGGCCGCGTTATGGGTCGTACCACGACCTGGCGGCCTGGCAGCAATTGTTGATCGAGGCGGGGTTTGTGGAGCTTGAGCATTACTACCGGCCGGCAGGGCTGCCGCGAGAGCAGCAGCCTTGGTTGGCGAGTGTCTGGCGCAAGGTGTAAAGCCCGCAGATTTGCGGTGGTTGTGCTGACGTCTTCGCGGGCAAGCCCGCTCCCACAGGGATTGCGCTGAACCCTGTGGGAGCGGGCTTGCTCGCGAACAGAGCGCGAAGCGCTCGCCCTTACTGCACCTCTTTCTTCGGCTCGCGAATCTTGTACCAGGCCACATACAGCGCCGGCAAAAACAGCAGCGTCAGCAAGGTGGCGATGACGATCCCGCCGATCATGGCGTAGGCCATCGGCCCCCAGAACACTTCCCGGGCAATCGGGATCATCCCCATGCTCGCCGCTGCCGCGGTCAGCAGGATCGGCCGACGTCGATGCTCGGTGGCCTGCACCACCGAGTCCCACGGCGTATAGCCCTTCTGCTCGTACTCCTCGATCTGGGTCACCAGGATCACCGAGTTACGGATGATGATACCGATCAGCGCCAGAATCCCGAGGATCGCCACGAAGCCCATTGGCGTACCTGTAGGCACCAGCGCAAGTACCACGCCGATCAGCCCCAGCGGCGCGACGCTGGCCACCAGGAACAGCTTTTGCACGCTGTGCAACTGGATCATCAGGAAGGTCGCCATCAAAAACAGCATCAGCGGCACAACCTTGGCAATCGGTCCCTGGGCCTTGCCGCTTTCCTCCACCGTACCACCGGTGGCGACCTTGTAGCCCGCCGGCAATTTGGCAGCGAAATCGTCGATGGACGGTTTGAGGATTCTCACCAGGTCGGTCGGCTGGATCTCGTCGCGTATCGCCGCCTTGATGGTGATGGTCGGCAGGCGATCGCGACGCCACACCAGCGGCTGTTCCAGTTCGTAGCGCACCGTGGCGAACGCCAGCAGTGGAATCGACGTGCCGCCAGGCGTGACGATTTGCAGGTTCTGCAGGGTTTCCGGTGTTCCGCGCTCGGAATCCACCGCACGCCCGACCACGTTGATCAGATAGATGTCGTCATCGACCTGGGTCACCGACTGGCCGCTGACGATGCTGTTCATCAGGTTGGCCACATCCTCGGAAGACAGCCCCAACTGCCGCGCCTTGTCCTGGGCGATGTCGATGCGCAGGACTTTGCCCGGCTCGTTCCAGTCGTAGATGATCTCGCCAACGTGCGGGTTCTTGTCCAGCTCGGTGGCCAGGTCGATGGCATGTCGGCGCACTTGGTCGATGTCCTTGCCGCTGACCCGGTACTGGATCGGACGCCCTACCGGCGGGCCCATTTCCAGTGCCTGGACATAACTGCCGATGCCGACGAAGTCGTTGCGCAAGCGCTCGCGAAGCTTCTGCATCATGGCCTCGCGGGTATGGCCTTTGCTGACGATCACCAACTGCGCGTAAAACGGGTTTTGCAGTTGCTGGTCCAGTGGCAGGTAGAAGCGGATGGCGCCCTGACCGACGTAAGTGCTCCAGCGCACGATGTCCGGATCGTCCTTGAGCGTGGCCTCGAGTCGGTCGACAGCCCGGCGGGTTTCGTCGATCGAGGCGTTTTGCGGCAGGTTCAGATCCACGAGGATTTCCGGTCGATCCGAAGACGGGAAGAACTGGTTCTGCACGTAGCGCATGCCAAACACCGCCAGTACAAAGCACAGTACGGTGATGCCGATGGCCCACCAGCGATTGCGCATGCACCATAGCAGCCCGCCGTTGAACGCCTTGCCGATACGCCCGGGTTCGCCTTCATGGGGTTTCACGTTGGTGCTGAGGATGTGCACGCCGATCACCGGCGCAAACAGCACCGCCACCACCCATGACACCAGCATCGCACAGGCAATCACCGCAAACAGGGTGTAGGTGTACTCGCCGGCGGAGCTGGCGTTCAAGCCGATCGGCACGAAGCCCGCCACCGTGACCAGCGTACCGGTGAGCATCGGGAACGCCGTGGAGGTGTAGGCGAAGGTCGCCGCTTGCTCCTTGGTTTCGCCCAATTCCAGGCGCGTGACCATCATTTCCACGGTGATCATCGCATCGTCCACCAGCAGGCCGAGGGCGATGATCAGTGCACCGAGGGAAATCCGCTGCATGGTGATGCCGCTGTATTCCATGAACACGAAGACCATCGCCAGCACCAGCGGGATCGAGCACGCCACCACCAGCCCGGCGCGCACGCCAAGGCTGACGAAGCTGACCAGCAGCACGATCACCACCGCCTCGAACAACGCGCTGGTAAAGCCGCCAACGGCCTCCTCCACCACCACGGCCTGGTCGGAGACGTTGTAGATGCCGACACCGACCGGCAAGTCGGCAGTCAACTCGTCGATACGGGTATGCAAGGCCTTGCCGAACGCCTGGACGTTGCCTCCCTTCTGCATGGCGATCGCCAGGCCGATGGCCGGCTTGCCGTTGAAGCGGAATTCCGGCGAGGCCGGATCGACGTAGCCACGGCTGATTTCGGCGATGTCGGCCAGACGATAAAAGCGGTCGTTGAGCTTGAGGTTGACCTCGGCCAGGTCTTTCTCCGAAGCGAATTGCCCCGATGTCCGCACCGAAATCCGCTCCGGCCCGGCCTCGATGACACCTGCCGGGGTCACGGCGTTCTGGGTTTGCAGGCTCTGCACCACCTGACGCTGATCTATGCCCAGCGCGGCGAGTTTGCGCGTGGAGAAGTTCAGGTACAGCACTTCGTCCTGCTGGCCGACCATCTCGATCTTGCCCAGCCCCGGCACGCCGCGAATTTCCATGCGGGCCTGTTCCACGTAGTCGCGCAACTGACGCATGGTCAGGCCGTCAGCGGTAAAGGCGTAGATCGACCCGAAGACGTCACCGAACTCGTCGTTGAACGACGGCCCCTGTATGCCTTGCGGGAACTGGTACTTGATGTCGTTGATCTTCTTGCGCACCTGGTACCAGATTTCCGGGATGTCCTTGGCACTGGTGGTGTCGCGCAGGTACACGTACACCGTGGACTCGCCTGGGCGCGTGTAACTTTTCACGTAGTCGAGGGAGTCGAGCTCTTCGAGCTTTTTCTCGATCCGGTCGGTGATCTGCTCGAGGGTTTCCTCCTGGGTCGCCCCTGGCCATTTGCTCTGGATCACCATGGTCTTGATGGTGAACGAAGGGTCTTCTTCACGCCCAAGGTTGAAGTACGAGAACACACCCATCAGCAACGCGACGAACATCAGATACCAGATGAACGACTGATGCTTGAGGGCCCATTCCGAGAGGTTGAAAGGCCCTTTCATTGACTGTCCTCGTCGATTTTCACTTGTTGCCCCGGCTTGAGGCTGTTGACACCGGCACTGACCACCCGCTCGCCGTTCTTCACGCCGCCGGCCAGCACCACGGTGTTGCCGGTGCGGCTGATCACGGTGATGTCACGGGGGGAGACGGTTTTACTCTGTGCATCAATCACCCAGATGCGCGGCTTGCCATCCACCTCCTGCAGCGCGGTGACAGGCAACTCGATGCGCGGCTTGATCGCCGAGCTCAAGGTGACGCTGATTGCCGTGCCCAGACGAAAGCCGACTGGCGTTTCAGCCAGGGTCAGGCGGGCGCGACGAGTGCGCGTGGCGCTTTGAGCCTGAGGCTCGATTTCGCGGATGACAGCCGTGGTGTTGATGCTCGGATCAAGTTGCACCGCGACCAGGAACACCACATCTTTGGGCAGTTGATCAACCAGGGTATCGGGCAGGTCGATCACCGCTTCCTTGATGTCCGGTTGCGCCAGGGTCACCACTTGCTGGCCGGCCGTGACCACTTGCCCGGCCTCGGCGCTCCACGCGGTGACCACGGCTTTATGATCGGCGCGCAACTCGGTGTAGCCCAGTTGGTCCTTGCTCTGGTTGACGGCGGCCCGGGCCTGATCGAGGGAGGCCTGGGTGGTTTTCAGGTCGGTGTTGGCCGCGTCGAGTTGCGCTTGCGCACCAACCCCACGGTCAAACAAGGCTTGCTGACGCTGGGCAGTGGCCTTGGCGTTGATCAGTTGCGCCTGGATTTTCGACAGATCACCCTGAGCCGAACGCAATTGGTTCTGCTGATCGGAAGGATCGAGGGTGGCGAGCAACGTCCCCTTCTCGACCTCGGCGCCGACATCGACGTTACGACTGGCGATTCGCCCGCCCACGCGGAACCCGGTATTGCTTTCATAGCGTGCCTGGATACTGCCGGCGAAGCGGCCCAGGTCCTCTTCATTCAAGGTCTGGACCTTGATCGACAGCACCGGCCGTACCGGTGCCGGCGGTGGTTCGCTTTTGGAACAGGCGCTCAGCACCAGCCCGATGGACAACGCCCATAAAGGCTTCATGGCTTGGCTCCCCAGGTCAGATCCTTGTAGGTGTTTTCGGCAATCTCGACTTCCATGTCCGGGTGCAACAACTGCCCGCCCGCGACGATGACTTTGTCCCCTTCCTTCAACCCGTCGCTGATGATGACCTTGCCGGTCAGGTAGCGGCCGACCGTCACCGAATGCAACTGGGCCTTGCCCTTGTCGTCGACAATCCAGACCGCAGGTTTACTGATGTTCTTGGTCAGCGCCGACCACGGCAGCTCGATGGCCGCCTTGCCCGAGCCCCTGGCCGTGGCACTCACCACCGAGCCCAATTGCATGCCCTCGGGCAGTTTGTCGAGGCCGACCTTGACCTGCACGGTGCCGGATTGCGCCGATACCGACGGGGTGACTTCACGTACGGTGCCAGTGGTTTTGATGGCGGGGTTGTCGACCAGACTCAGGACAATGGTCTGATCCTTCGGCTTATGGGCCAGCAGCGATTCATAGACGTTGAACACGGCATCCCGGTCGCCGTCCCGGGCCAGACTGAAGACCGGCATCGTCGCCTGCACCACCTGACCGACTTCCGCCTGGCGTTCGGTAATGATCCCCGGCGCATCGGCGACCAGCGCCGTATAGCTCAACTGATCCCTGGCATTGGCCAACTGCGCCTGGGCAGCGCTCAAGGCACTCTGGCTACTGTTCAAGGCAGCCTGGGCCGAATCATATTCGCTCTGACTGGTGTAGCCCTTGGGCAAGAGTTTTTGCTGACGCACGAACGCCGCCGCACTCTGCTTCACCCGCGCCTGTTCGGCGACCACTTGCGCCTGGGCCGAGTCGACACTGGCCTGCAGATCCTTGGGATCGAGCCGGGCGAGCACTTGCTTGGCGGTCACGCGATCACCGACGTCAACCGAGCGCTGGATGATCTTGCCGCCCACACGGAAAGACAGTTCCGTCTGTACCCGCGCCTGGATATCGCCGGTGAGGGTGACCGAGGCGGCGTAATCCGTTGGCTTGACGATTTGTACGAACACCCGCGGCAGGTATTCCTGCACGGGTTTTTTCTCCTCGCACGCCGTTAGCAGGGTGACGACACTCAAGGCCATTAGTACTTTCAGTCCGGGAACCGCCATGCAAACTCCTTGGCCTTTTTTGTGGACAACTCGACAGAGAGCTTAGAACAGGATTTCAACCTTGCACGTGCGTCTTATGAAGAAAGAATTCGCACTGCCTTGCCCCTGAAACACTTGCCATAGACGCCTGCGCATGCCTGACAATGAGTCCCGGTCGACCCTCTCAGGAACCCATATGCTCAACACTCTCGCGGTGGCCAATTACCGTTCTATCAACAAACTGGTGATCCCGCTGGGCCGACTGAATCTGATCACCGGGCCCAACGGCAGCGGCAAATCCAACCTGTACCGTGCGCTGCGCCTGCTGGCGGAAACCGCCCACGGCGGGGTGGTCAATGCCCTGGCCCGTGAAGGCGGGCTGGATTCAACCTTCTGGGCCGGCCCGGAAACCCTCTCCCGGCGCATGCGCACCGGCGAAGTCGCCATCGAGCCCAGCGTGCGCCAAGGCGTCAAACGCCTGCGCCTGGGGTTTGCGGGAGAGGATTTCGGCTACTCGATCAGCCTCGGCCTGCCCGATTCCAATGGCCATTTCATGCTGCCCGGGTGCAGCACGCCGATACCTTCTTATTTCAGCCTCGACCCGCAGATCAAACGCGAATGCCTGTGGGCAGGCGCGTTCTATCGCCCGGCCAGTCTGCTGGTCGATCGTGAAGGCCCGATGATCCGTGCCCGCGCCGATCGTCGCTGGGACGTGCTGGCGCAACATACACCGACGTTCGACAGCCTGTTCGATCAGGTCGGCAATCTGCGCAGTTCCCCGGAAGTGCTGGAGATGCGCGAGTTCATCCGTCGCTGGCGCTTTTACGATCACTTTCGCAGCGATGCCGACGCGCCGGCCCGTCAACCGCAACTGGGCACCCGCACGCCGGTGCTGCATCACGACGGGCGCGATCTGGCGGCGGCCTTGCAGACGATCATCGAAATAGGTGATCCCGAGGCGTTGCGGGCTGCGATCAGCGACGCGTTTCCCGGTGCACGACTGCACATCGAACCACTGCCGGGTGGGCGCTTCGCCATCGAATTCTTTCAGGAAGGATTGTTGCGGCCGCTGTCGGCCGCCGAGTTGTCGGACGGGACGTTGCGCTATTTGCTGTTGGTCGCGGCGCTGCTGACGCCACGGCCGCCGACATTGATGGTGCTGAACGAACCGGAAACCAGCCTGCATCCGGACCTGCTGCCGGCACTGGCGCGCTTGATCATCCGCGCCTCCGGGCAGTGCCAGGTGTGGGTGGTGTCCCATGCCCGGCGGTTGATTTCGGCCTTGCAGCAGGACCCCGACTGCAACTGCATCGTGCTGGAGAAAAATCTTGGCCAGACCGCAATTGTCGGCCAGCGCATGCTGGATGAACCCGCATGGTATTGGCCGGATTGAACGGCGCGTAATTTGCCGGGAGATGGAAGACGTCTGTTTTCCCTTGCGTGTCGACTGATACTCCCTCTTCGCGAGCAGGCTCGCTCCCACACGCAATGTGCACAGGCAAAAAAAACGCCGACGCTATTGCTAGCTGTCGGCGTTTGAAACCTTGAAGGGGTTTACTTCGCGAATCAGAACGCTGGCAGTACCGCGCCGCTGTACTTCTTCTCGATGAAAGCTTTCACTTCCGGGCTGGTCAGGGCCTTGGCCAGTTTCTGGATGGCAACGCTGTCCTTGTTGTCCGGACGGGCCACCAGGAAGTTCACGTAAGGCGAATCGGCGCCTTCGATCACCAGCGCGTCTTTAGCCGGGTTCAGACCCGCTTCCAGCGCGTAGTTGGTGTTGATCATGTCCAGGTCAACTTGATCCAGCACGCGCGGCAGCATGGCCGATTCAAGCTCCTTGAACTTGAAGTTGTGCGGGTTCTTGGCGATGTCTTTTGGCGTGGCCAGGGCGTTTTTCGGGTCTTTGAGCTCGATCAGGCCAGCCTTCTGCAGCAGGATCAGGGCACGGCCGCTGTTGCTGCCTTCGTTCGGGATGGCGATGGTCGCGCCGTCTTTCAGCTCAGCCAGGGTTTTGACTTTCTTCGAGTAGCCGCCGAAGGGTTCGACGTGCACACCGATCACGGTTTCCAGGTGGGTGCCTTTACCTTCGTTGAAGCTCTTGAGGTACGGCAGGGTCTGGAAGTAGTTGGCGTCCAGGCGCTTCTGGTCGACCTGTACGTTCGGCTGAACGTAGTCGGTGAAGACTTTGATTTCCAGGTCCACGCCTTCTTTGGCGAGGGTTGGCTTGATCAGCTCAAGAATCTCGGCGTGTGGAACCGGGGTTGCCGCAACCACCAGTTTCTCGCCAGCCTGGGCCAGGCCCGCAGTCAGGGCAGCCGCCAGCGCGGTGAACAACAGAACCTTTTTCATGCAGTGTCCTTATCGAAAATCGCAATCGCTTGTGGCGACGGCTTGAAAATGAGAGTGCCAGTGAAGTGCTATCGCTGGCGTGAAGCGGACAATACCGGGATTTTTTATTCCCGAACAATAACGTTTATTCAGCTTCATATTCCATTTTGTTCATACAGCTCTAACCCGCACCTTACCCTGTAGGAGCGAGCCCGCTCGCGATGGTCGCCAGGACAACGCGGGCATTCAGGAAACCCGCGTCATCGTTGACGACCATCGCGAGCAGGCTCGCTCCTACAGGAGGCCGGTGCCTTTAAGTATTTGTTTCAAGGCGTCTTTTTCGGCATCGGAACCGTTGCCAAGAATCTGCTTGAGCTGCCGTTCGATCTGTCCCAGACCTTCATCAGGCAAATTCAAATGCTCTGGCAAGATCTCGTCGCCGGTACTCACCAACAGCGCAAAGTGGATGACGTTTTCCAGCTCCCGGGTATTGCCCGGCCAGCGGTGACGTTCCAGCACGCGTTGCGCAGCCTCGCTGATCAGCGGTACCGGCAGCTCCAGGCGTTGGCTGTAGATGCCGAGGAAGTACTCCGCCAGCGAGAGGATATCCCCCACCCGCTCGCGCAGTGCCGGCAGTTCGAGCGGGCCTTCGCTGAGGTAGTGATAGAGCCGCTCATGGAATTTTCCGGCGGCAACCGCCTGGGCCAGATCGATGCTGGTGGCCGCCACCAGGCGCACATCCACCGGGCTCGGCTGATGAGCGCCGACACGGGTGACTTCGTGGTTCTCCAGGGCGGCGAGCAGTTTGATCTGGATCGGCAGCGGCAGGTCGCCGATTTCGTCCAGGTACAGCGTGCCGCCGTTGGCCGAGCCGAACCACCCGGCACGACTGCTCGCTGAACCGCTGTAGTTGCCCGCGGCGTAGCCAAACAGCTCGGCGTCGGCGTAAGTCGGGCTGATGGCGCCGCAGTTGACCGACACGAATAACCCGCCGCGATCACTGGCGCGATGGATATGGCGGGCCAGCAATTCCTTGCCGGTGCCGGTTTCGCCGCGGATCAGCACTGACACTGAACGCGTGGCCAGTTGCTCAAGGTCTTCGCGTAATTGCCGTGAACGCGGATCGACAAACACCAGCGCCTTGGCGCGGATGCTCAGGGGACTTTTTTCAGCATCGGGAAAGGTCAGCAGCGGCTGGCCGAAGGTTTCAAAGCTCATGGCAGACTCCCGCCCAAAACCGCCGGGAGACGGGGGCGTTAAATAAATAAAGTGTTCAAGCGCGGCGCAGGGCGTGGTGTTCCATGCGGTTTTGCAGGCGATAGAGATAGGCAAAACCCTGCTCCCAGCGCTGGTGACCGGACTTCACGTTGATATGCCCCGCCCCCGCCAGAATCCCCGCCTCGGCGCCCCAGTTGCGCGCCAGTTGCAAGGCTCGCGGTGCGCTGACGGCGCTGTCATTGTCAGAGCTGACAACCTGGCTCGGGAATGGCAGCAGGTCCGTCGGGATCGGTGCGAAGTTACGCAATGCCGGCGCGCAGGCCGGGCGTTCGACGTCCGCCGGCGCGACCAGCAAGGCACCGCGCACCTGACGCAAAAACTGCACAGGCGCGGTGGCCGCCCAGTGAGCAACGGTGATGCAACCCAGGCTATGGGCGATCAGGATGACCGGCGTGCTGTCGGCGGCAATCGCCTCGGCCAGCGCCGCAACCCAGTCTTCACGGCGTGGCGTCAGCCAGTCGGCCTGCTCCACCCGCGCGCTGTTCGGCAGGCTGTTCTGCCAGTGGCTTTGCCAATGATCTTCTGGCGATCCTTGCCAGCCCGGCACAATCAGGTAGCGAATTGATTCGTTGCGCATGGGGAAGCTCTCCTGCGTGTCTGTTCCCGGTCGAGTATAGGGAGGCGAGATATATTCGTTAAGGAATAAGAAGCTATTTATTAAGACCTATATGGCATATTAAACTCGGCCTAATGTGGGAGCGGGCTTGCTCGCGAAGGGGCCATCAGATCCAACATCCTTGTCGTCTGACACTCTGCATTCGCGAGCAAGCCCGCTCCCACAGGGGTACTGCGGCGTTGCGAAAATCGAGGCAAAAAAAAGGGGCCGCACCCTGCCAAGGAGACGGCCCCGGAAAACGAAAATCCGTTAACGCGCAGTGATCACCGATAGTTTGGTGATCCCGGCCCGCTCGATCGACGCCATGGCCCGCGCCACTTCGCCGTAATTCACACCATCGTCCGCCTGCAACTGCACGCGCACCTCGGGGTCCCTGGCCTTCGCCGACTTGAGGTTGAACTCCAGCAGATCCGACTGTATCTCGTCCTTGTTGATAAACAGTTTGCCGGCACCGTCGATGCTCACCACCAACGGGTCTTTCTGCTCCACCGGCGCTACCGCCTCGGTCTTGGGCAGGTTGATCGGAATCGCGTTGGTCAGCAGCGGTGCGGTGACGATGAACACCACCAGCAACACCAGCATCACATCCACCAGTGGCGTCACGTTGATCTCACTGAGCACCTCGTCAGTGTCTTGCGTGGAGAAGGCCATATCAGGACGCCTCCTTCACTTTCTGCACGTTGCCCTGGGCTGCCGCCTTGTGCGCCGTCGGGTGGATCAGCACGCGGAACGAACTCTTCTGCGCCAGGCTGTAGAAGTCATGGGCGAAGTCATCCAGGTCCGCCGCCGTCAGTTTCAAACGGCGCAAAAAATAGTTGTAAACCAGCACCGCCGGCACCGCGACGGCGATCCCCACACCAGTGGCGACCAGTGCCGCGCCAATGGGCCCGGCGACCGTTTCCAGGCTGGCCGAGCCCGCCGCGCTGATGCCCTTCAACGCTTCCATGATTCCCCACACCGTGCCGAACAAACCAATGAACGGCGAGGTGCTGCCAATGCTCGCGAGCACCGCCAACCCGGTTTCCAGCGACCGG
Source organism: Pseudomonas sp. WT-JTC (assembly GCF_056711565.1). Lineage (NCBI taxonomy): Bacteria > Pseudomonadati > Pseudomonadota > Gammaproteobacteria > Pseudomonadales > Pseudomonadaceae > Pseudomonas > Pseudomonas sp. WT-JTC. The sequence continues at coordinate 216,727 of NZ_CM160042.1, read as the reverse complement.
CGCTCGCGCACGATCTGCTGGCGCAAGGCACGCTCCAGACGATCCTGATGATTGATCGCCTGACTCAGGTCCGCCGCCTGCGGCGCCTCGCCCACCTGGATTGCCGCATAACCGGCCTGCGCAACCCGAGCTGCCGCTCCGGGCCGGGTTTCGCTCAGCTCGGCCGCCGAGTCGAGACTCGAAGCAGCCCAGAACTGTTGATGAAACTTTCGATCCTGTGCCTTGAGGCGACCGAACTGCACGCCCTTGAGCAATGCCAAACCCCAGGTCGCGACGGAAAAAACCACCAGCAGCCAGATCACCGCGCTTTCGATGGATTCAAGTGGAGATGCCAGTAACGTCATGGTGTATTCCTCGTGTAAACGTTTCGCGCGAATTTGGTTTCGGTTTAATGAATCTTGAAATCGATGGGCACGCTGACCCAGCCGTCCTGGGCGACATCGCCTTGTTTGGCTGGCACGAAACTCCAGCGTTTCACCGCGTTCAGCGCTGCTTCGTCCAGCGCATCGCGACCGCTGCTTTTCTGGATCTGGATCTCGCCGGGCTTGCCGCTGGCCAACACATGCACGCGCAACAGCACCGTGCCTTCCCAACCGCGACGCTGGGCCAGCGACGGGTATTCCGGTGCCGGGTTTTTCAAGTAGCCGGCAGTGGCGGAGGCCGGTGTCACAGGCGCGGGCGCCGGCGGTGCAGGTGGCGCCGGAGCCGCGACGGGCGCTGCCGGTTGCGGTGGCGCGGGGGGTTGCTCAACAGCCTTTGGCGCTGGTTTCGCTACCGGTTTGGCAACTGGCTTGGGCTTGGGTACCGGCTTCGGTGGAGGAGGCTTCACGGCCAGTTCGTCTTCCACCGGTGGTGGCGGCTCAACCACTGGCTGCACGGGTTGCGGTGGCACAGGCGCAACCACCGGTGGCGCCGGACGCGAGAACTCGATGGTCATCGGCGGAATCTGCGGCGGCACGACAGGCAACACCGTGGTCGGCTGTTGATTGACCCAGTAAATCACCGCGCTATGCACCAGCAACGCCAACACACCGAGCAGGATCGTCTCCCGTCGACTCAAGATGCCCTTGGGCGCGCGCTGCAAACGCAACTGGCCCAAGGGCACCCGGTGCGGTCGACCGAGGTCGACCAATTCACCACCGGGTGCCTGGCGCCACAGCACTTCATGTGCACTGACGGCGGTCTGGACATTGCCCATTGCTTCACTCCCTGCGGTCTCTTTGCGGATAACCCGAAACATCGTGTGAACATCCCCCCGACGACATCCCGGTGGAGAAATCATTGGCTGGAACGCTTAGTCCTTAAAGTAATTTTTAATGATTTATTTAGACCGATAACGCATATACAAAACCCGTCGCTCAGCGCCAGAGCCCGCTATCCAAGGGCTCTGGCCCGATGGCGAAAAACCGATGCCTTGCCTGCATTGAAAATATTCATTCAAGGCATGCTTTTTCACCGTCAGAAGTCGTATCGGCCGGTCACGCCCAGCGTTCGTGGCGTTCCGAGCAGGCCTTCATAACCGCCGTTCGCGGCCGCCCATAGCGTCGTGTAGTAGGTTTTGTCGAAGGCGTTTTTCAGCCACAACGAAACGTCCCACTGCCCCTGGTTGAAGTCGCCGCGCAGGCCGGTGGACAGGTTGACCAGCGCATAACTCGGGATCTGGCCGAAGTCGGAATCTTCCACCGTGCCCACCGCTTTGGAGCGGAACGCGTAGCTGGCGGTGACGTACTCTTCGAAGCCGTTGCTCAGGTTCCACTTGTATTCTCCGTTGGCGTTGCCGATCCATTTCGAAGCACCCACCACTTGGTGTCCGGTGAGGTCGCAGGACGCTGGAGCGCCCGGCGCCAGGCTGACTTCCGGCGGGCACGGCGCATCCTTGTACGAGAGGTAGCTGACGTCGTTGTACGAGCCGTTGATGTTCAGCGTCAGGCCGCGCAACGGGATCAGGGTGCTTTCCAGTTCCACGCCACGGGAGCGCACCGAGCCGGCGTTGGTCAGGAACTGCACACGATTGACCTCGTCGAAGGCGTTGGTCTGATAGCCGTTGACCTGGGTCCAGAACACGTTGGCATTCAGTAGCAGGCGACGGTCCCACAGGGTGCTCTTGAAACCGAGTTCGGCGTTGTTGGCGCGCTCGGTACCGATCAACAGCGAATCGGGGCCAGCCACAAGCGCCGTACCGACAGCCAGATTGACCCCACCGGATTTTTCGCCATGGGACAACGTGGCATAGGTGAGCAGGTCGTCGGTGAGGCGGTAGCTGAGGTTCAACAGGCCCGAGGGACTGGCGCTGTACTGGTTCAGATCGCCGGAATCGAAGGCCCCTGCGCGAGCGCGTCGTGCCGCGGCCGCCGCACCGGTAACCGCGACACCACCGGCCGGTGCATCACGGGTCACCCGGGCGTTTTTCTCCTCATAGGTGCCGCGCAGGCCGGCGGTGAAATCCAGGCGCTCGGTCAGGTGCCAGGTGCCTTGGGCGAAAAGGGCGAAGCTGTTGGTTTCGATATGACCGTTGCCGATGCTGTCGACGTTGTTCAGTGCACCATTCGGGGTGCCATTCCAGATGTCCGCTTGCGGGCCGTTGAAGGTGAAGGATTTGTTGTCCAGGTCGGAACCGAAGTAATAGGCGCCGAGCACGTAATCGAAGAATCCGCCGGTGGGCGACGCCAGGCGAAATTCCTGGGAATACTGCTTGTCCTCAACCGAAACGCCGGCGTTGAAGAAGGCGGACACGTTCAGGCCGTCATCATTGCGCGGGGTGAAGTTCCACCAGCGATAGGAGCTGATGGACGTCAGGGTGAAGTCACTCGGCAGCGCCCAGTTCGCCTCGACCGAGGTGCCGCCCTGGTGCACGGTGACGTGTTGGTCGTTGTTCAGGTTGACCTTGCGGTGCGTACCGTCAACCAGTGTCGCGCCCGCCGCATTGGCCCGGCGCTGGTAAAGGTTGATGCCATTGATGGTCGGCCCGGTGTTGAACAACACACGGGTGCCGGCGCTGGAGTCTTCTTCGTTGTAGTCGCCGATCCAGCGCAGGTTGAACGCTTCGTTCGGCTTGAAAAGCAACTGGGCGCGAAAGCCGTCGCGCGAGCCACCGTTGAGGTCATGGCCGTCGAATTCGTTCTTGATGTCGCCGTCGCTGCGGGTGCGATACGCAGAAAAACGTCCGGCCAGCTCGTCGTTCAGCGGCCCGGAAATCGTGCCCTTGGTCTGGAAATAACCATCCTCGCCCACCGACGATTCGATGCTGCGCTCCGGGGTAAAGGTCGGCGCACGGGTGCTGATGTTGATCACGCCGGCGGTGGTGTTCTTGCCGAACAAGGTGCCTTGCGGACCGCGCAGCACTTCGAGCTGCTCGATGTCCATCAGGTCGAACACCGCCATGCCCGGCCGGCCGAGGTAAACGTTGTCGAGGTACAACCCGACGCTGCCTTCCAGGCCATCGCTGGCCGGGTTGTTGCCCAGGCCACGGATCGACACGCTGGACTGGCGCGCATGCATGTAGGCGACGTTGACGCTGGGCACCAGTTGCTGCAAATCCTGGATGCGATAGACCCGCTGGACTTCCAGCGTCTGGCCGCTGACCACGCTCATGGGCGTCGGCACATCCTGCGAACTTTCTTCGCGGCGGCGCGTAGTGACCGTCACGGTTTCCAGTTGCGTATTGTCAGCCGTGGCGGTTTTTGCGGAGGGGGTTTCAGGGGTGGTGCTGTCGGCCGCATAGCCTTGGGTCCAACCGGCGCTGCCTGCCAGCAGCAGGGCCAAAGGCAGGCGTTTGAGCCGTTGGTGTGACGAGGTTTGAGCGAAGTGCAACGGACTCATAAGGCGGGGTTCCCGATCAAAAGAAATTCTTTATTGCTTGAAAGGCCGCCTTCGCGAGCAAGCCCGCTCCCACACTGACCGTGTGAACACTGGAGATCCCCTGTGGGAGCGGGCTTGCTCGCGAAGGCGTCGGCTCAGACGCCGCCGATATCCGGCCCTTTCACCGTCTGACTGACCTGCCCATTCACACCCACCGGCACTTCACCCTTGAGCGTCACCCGGCGCACGATCCGGTCCTGAGTCCCGTAGTCATCCACCGCGTAATGCTGTGTGGAGCGGTTATCCCAGATCGCCACATCGCCCGCCTTCCAGCGCCAACGCACGATGTTTTCCTGGCGAATCACATGGCTTTGCAGCAACCCGAACAGGTGCGCCGAATCAGCCTGGGAATAGCCCTTGATGCGTTTGACGAAATGCCCCAGCAACAGGCTCTTCTCGCCGCTGACCGGGTGCACGCGAACCACCGGGTGCTCGGTCTCGTAGACGGTCGAGGTGAAGATCTTGCGATAACGCTCCAGCTTCTCGGCCGAGACGTCCGGCCGGGTACCGGCGTAGTCGTATTCGTTGCTGTGCACGGCGACCAGTTTGTCGGCCAGCTCACGCAGCTCCGCCGACAACCCGTCGTAGGCGGTGGCGGTGTTGGCCCACAGGGTGTCGCCGCCGAAAGCCGGGGCCACCACCGAACGCAGGATCGAGGCTTTGGGGTAGGCCTCGACGAAGGTCACGTCGGTGTGCCAGGAGCTGGCTCGCTGGCCTTCGGCACCGTCCAGTTCCAGCAGAAAACGCGTGCCTTCGCGCACCGGTACGGTCGGGTGCGCCACCGGTTCGCCGAGCAGGTGGGCGAACGCTTCCTGGCGCTGATCGTCGAGTTGGGTCTGCTCGCGGAAGAAGATCACTTTGTATTGCAGCAGCGCCTGTTGAATGGCTTCAACAGTGGCGGCATCCAGCTCGCCCGAAAGCTGTACACCACGGATTTCGGCACCGATGCGACCGGCCACCGGGTGGATCTCAAGCGCGTGAACAGTGGGTTGTACTGCGAAAGCGGCATTGCTCATGGGTAGACCCTCATCAGACTGCTTGCGGTTGAACCGGCCGCGAAACATTGCTCTATCTATATTCAATTTAGATCTAATAGATATCTACATGCTTCGTTGACGGAATAAGAGGTTGCATTTAAAACCTCAGTCAACCCTCGTCGCAAATGCCTTCGAGCTATTTTTAGGATGCCGGAAAAGCATATGGATCTTCGCCAGTTGCGTTACTTCATCGCCCTCGACGAACACCGCAGTTTCGTGCGCGCAGCCGAGGCCATGGGCATTACCCAGCCGGCCTTCAGCCGCAGCATTCAGGGGCTGGAGCAGGAGTTCGGCTGCGTCCTGGTGGACCGTGGCAACAAGGACTTGCGCCCCACTCCCGAAGGCTTGGTGGTGCTGCAACACGCCCGCAGCCTGGTGCAGGGTGCGGCGTTGCTCAGTGCCGAAGTGACGCAGATGACCAAGCTCGATGCCGGTGAGCTGCGCTTTGGATGCGGCCCGGCGCCGGCGGTGAAACTGGTACCGGATGCGGTGGCGCAATTCATCAATGCACACCCGAAAGTGCGCACCTGTTTCGAGGTGGATAACTGGGAAAAACTCAGCCGTGCCCTGAGCCGTGAAGAGATCGAATTCTTCATCGCCGACATCCGCCATTTCGAGTCCGATCCGAACTTCCAGACCCAGCCATTGACGCCCAAGCGCGGCGTGTTTTTCTGCCGCCCCGGGCATCCGCTGCTGGCCAAGGAGAGCCTGTCGACCAACGACATGTTCGATTACCCGCTGGCGACCACGAAGATCCCGCCAGGCATTCGCAAACTGCTGGCAAACCTCAGTGGCCGGGTGGATTTTTCGCCCACCATCGAGACCGAACATTTCCCGGCGCTGGTGAAAGTGGTGCTGCAATCCAACGCCATCGGCGTGGGAACGCAAGAGGCGTTTATCGAGGACGTTGCCCAGGGGTCGCTGGCGCTGTTGCACTGGCGCAACCTGCCGCAGAACATCGAGAGCATGAATGCGCGGTGCGGGATTGTCAGCCGCACGGGGTTCCGGTTGTCACCGGCGGCGCGGGCGATGATCGAGACATTGGTGGCGGTGGACAGGCAGCAGATCAGCGTTGCGGTTTAGGGCCCCTTCGCGAGCAAGCCCGCTCCCACATTGGATTTGTGTACGACGCAAATCCAATGTGGGAGCGGCGGTGCGGCGATCCGACTTGCTCGCGAAAGCGTCCGCATTGACGACAAAAATTCAAAGTTTCGCAGCCGCCAACTGCGGCGCCACCCAATCACTGACCTTGAACGACTTGCGAATCAGCTTCTGCTGCGAAGCCAGATCCACCGCATCCTGCAACTTGCCAAGGAACACCGGGTCAAGCGTGGAGGGAAATACCTCGCTCAGTTTCTGATCCTTCAGATCCTGCGTGAGGATCACCGCCGGATAACTCGCCAGCCCCGACACCAGCTGGATGTAGGCGTCCTTGTTGCCTTCCTGGGTCAGCCACGTCACCGCTTGCTGTTGGGCCTTGAGCAGTGTGGCGACCGCCTCCGGGTGCTCGTCGACAAACTTCCCGGTGCCCACCAACACCGCCTGCACACTGCCAGCACCCCCCAGATCCTTGGTATTGAGTGGCAATTCGGCCAGCCCCTTGGCCTGCAAAGCCGTGAGCCCGGAACCGCCCCACGAGGCATCGATCTGCTTCGCCGCCAGCGCCGCGACCGCGGCGTTGAAGTCGAGGTTGATGACTTTCACGTCCTTCTCGCTCAACCCCTGGCTGGCCAGCGCCGCATCGAAGGACAACTGGCTGGCGGTGCCACGGAAGATTGCCACGCGCTTGCCCTTGAGGTCTTGCAGGGTCTTGATCCCCGAACCCGGCACCACGCCGAGGTAATGCTTGACCCCGCGCGCCGAGGCGCTGAGCAACCGCGTATCCAGGCCGTTGGACTTGCCGATGATGGCTGCCAGGTCGCCGAGGTAGGCCAGGTCCACCTGACCGTTGGCGAACGCCTCGTTGATCACCGGGCCGGCGCCCTTGAAGAAGCTCCACTGAATCTTGATGCCCTGTTCGGCAAAGGCCTTTTCGAAGATCTGTTGATCGCGCAGTACGTCCACAACACCGCCACCTGAGTGCTGGGTACCGGCACTCAGGTCCGGCACGGCGATGCGGATTTCCTTGAGCTCACTGGCGTTGGCCGTGAAGGCCAGCAGACCCGCCAGGGCCGGTGCGGCGAACAGACTGATGACACGCTTGAAGGGAAGGTTCATGGGTGCGGCTCCTTGGGCAACGGGCGTTGAGGAGCCGAAAGTAGGCTGAAGTGGAACCAACACTTAAATACTATAAATTCACATTTTTAGACCATTTAGATCTATATCAACGCCTGCGGACCTCTCCGCGGCGTATGCCTTGGCAGCATCAAAAATATTCTTCGAATGCATTGGATGCAGTGGCTTATGGAGGCCTTAAATGGTCTCGCTTATCTCTCAATAGCATTGATTTTAATTTTTATAGATCAATTTTGCATACGCCTAGAAACCTGTGGGAGCGGGCTTGCTCGCGAAAAGGGAGTGTCAGTCGCTTCATGGCTGCCTGATACACCGCTTTCGCGAGCAAGCCCGCTCCCACAAAAGGCAGGCCTGTATTGCAACCCGACAACGGAGGTCACCCATGGCCCGTGTTTCTCTGCTCAGCCTGCCATTGCCCGCGCCGTCGCTTGAAAGCAAGCAGCGCTGGCCGAGCCTGAACCATCGGCTGTTGCCATGGTTGTTGCCAACTCTCCTGTTCAGCCTCTGGTGGCTCGCCAGCCGCAATCACTGGATGAGCGAGCAAATCCTGCCGGCTCCATCCCTGGTCTGGAGCAGCGCCGTTGAATTGTCCCAAGGCGAGCTGTGGAGCCACTTGTGGATCAGCCTGCAACGCTTGCTCTGGGGCTTGCTGGCCGGGATCAGCGCAGGCGCTGTCCTGGGGGCGGCACTGGGTTTCAGTCGTCGCCTGGAGCGCCTCGTGTTTCCAACCTTCGCCGGGTTGGCGCAAGTCCCGACCCTGGCCTGGATTCCTTTGTTCATGGTGTTTTTCGGCATCGGTGAAGTGCTGAAGCTGGTGGTGTTGATCAAGGCCATCGTGGTGCCGGTGACCCTGCATACGTTGGTCGGCGTGCGCGATGCGCAACCAAGGCTGCGCGAAGCCGCCGCCGTGTTGCGCCTGCCCAGGCACCTGTTGATCCGACGCCTGGTGCTGCCTGCCGCACTGCCGGCATTCATGGCCGGTGTGCGCCTCGCACTGGCCGCCGGCTGGACTTCGCTGCTCGCTGTCGAACTGCTCGCGTCCAGCGAAGGCATCGGTTACCTGATGGTCTGGGCACGACAGTTGTTCATGCTCGACATCGTATTCGTGTGCATTGTGGTGATCGGCTTGATCGGTGTGGCGATGGATCGCGGCATCGGTCTGCTGGACAGGAAACTGGTGCACTGGCCGCACCCCGCCACCGCCGAAATCCGTCGCGGAACGCGTTATCAAGGCTGGCAACGCCTGCAACCGTGGCTGCTGCCACTGGCGCTTCTGGCGTTGTGGCAACTGGCCTCGGATCAGCAGTGGATCGACGCGAACATTCTGGTCAGTCCGCTGGCGGTCTTGCAGACCACTTGGAGTGGTTTGCTCGACGGCACACTGCTTGGCGGCATGGCCCTGAGCCTGGGCCGAACCCTTGGCGGGTTGCTGCTCGGTGGCGGGTCGGGGTTTGCATTGGGGCTGCTGCTGGGGTTGTCGCGTACCAGTGAACGGGTGCTCGGCCCAACCCTCGCCGCCATTCGCCAGATCGCCATTTTCGCCTGGGTGCCGTTGCTCACCGCGTGGTTCGGCCTGGGCGAATTGGCCAAGTGGGTGTTCGTTGCCCTCGCCGCATTTTTCCCGCTGTTTATCGCCACCCAACGCAGCGTTGCCCACCTGTCACCGCAATTGAACGAGGCCGCGCAGGTGTTGCGCCTGAATCTGCGTCAGCGCCTCGGTCGACTGGTGTTGCCGGGCGCCGCGCCGGGAATTTTCGCCGGGCTAAGGCTGAGCCTGATCTACGCCTGGCTCGGCACCATCGGCGCCGAATATTTCATGCCGTCCAACGGCGGCATCGGCAGCCAGATGATCGGCGCCCAGCAACTGCTGCGCATGGACCTGATCATGGCCGGCATGCTGCTGGTGGGCCTCACGGGTGCCCTGCTCAATCTCATTGGCCAACGCCTGGAAATCCGCGCCACTCGCTGGAGACACGCATGAACGCACCGATTGTCAGCTTCAATCACGTGGGCAAAACCTTCGACGTCGATGGCTTCGAACTGGAGGCCATTCGCGAATTCAACCTGGACATCGCCGAGGGCGAGTTCGTCGCCATCGTCGGCTCCAGCGGTTGCGGCAAATCCACGTTGCTGCGGCTGCTGGTGGGCCTCGATACGCAATTTCACGGGCAGATCAGCGTGGACGGAAAAGCTGTCACGGGCATCGGCGGCGAGCGCGGCATCGTCTTCCAGGAACACCGCTTGTTCCCGTGGCTGAGCGTGGCCGACAACATCGGCCTGGGCCTGGTCAACGAACCATTGAGCGCTGCGCAAAAGCAAAAGCGTATCCATGACTTCATCGAACTGGTGGGCCTCGGCGACTTCGCCCGCGCCTATCCGCACCAGCTCTCCGGCGGCATGGCGCAACGCGTGGCCATTGCTCGCGGCCTGGTAGCCAGCCCACGGATTCTGCTGCTGGACGAGCCCTTCGGCGCCCTCGATGCGCTGACCCGCCAGCAGATGCAGGACGAACTGCTGGCGATCCGCGCGCGGGCAAACATCACCACCGTGCTGGTCACCCACGATGTCGAGGAAGCGATCTTCCTCGCCGACCGCGTGGTGGTGATGGAGCCTCGTCCGGGCCGGATCAAGCAAGTGGTCGACATTGCCCTGCCCCATCCGCGCCAGCGCAGCAGCTTCGACTTCCACCAATTGCGCGAAGAACTGCTTCACGAGCTCACCAGCGACGATCACTACCAGCCCCCGGTGCCGGTGCAGGTCCGCGATCTGCCGCTGTCCTTCATTGCCTACTGAGAAAGGAAATTCTTGATGCCGCAACGCCCCAACTTTCTAGTGATCCTGGCCGATGACCTCGGCTTCTCCGACCTCGGCGCCTTCGGCGGCGAAATCAGCACGCCGAACCTCGACGCGCTGGCCAACAATGGCCTGCGCCTGACCGACTTTCACACCGCACCGACCTGCTCGCCGACCCGTTCGATGCTGCTGACCGGCACCGACCACCACATCGCCGGCATCGGTACCATGGCCGAAGCCCTGACCCCGGACCTGATCGGTAAACCGGGTTACGAAGGGCACCTTAACGACCGCGTGGTCGCCCTGCCCGAGCTGCTGCGCGAGGCGGGCTACCAGACGTTGATGAGCGGCAAATGGCACCTGGGCCTGACCGCAGAACTGGCGCCCCACGCCCGGGGTTTCGAGCGTTCGTTTTCGCTGTTGCCCGGCGCGGCCAACCATTACGGCTTCGAGCCGACCTACGATGAAACGACGCCACGGCTGCTGAAATCCACGCCAGCGCTGTACATCGAAGACGACCAATTCATCGACGAACTGCCGAAGGATTTTTATTCATCCGACGCCTTTGGCGACAAGCTGCTGCAATACCTCAAGGAGCGTGACCAGACCCGGCCGTTCTTCGCTTACCTGCCATTTTCCGCACCTCACTGGCCGTTGCAGGCGCCGGCCGACGTGGTGGAAAAATACCGCGGACGCTATGACGCCGGCCCTGAAGTGCTGCGACTCGAGCGCCTGGAAAAGCTCAAAAAACTGGGGCTGATCGAGGCCGATGTCGAACCCCATCCGCTGATCCAGCTGAGTGCCCAATGGGATGCCTTGAGCGACGAACAACGGCAGATCTCCGCTCGCGCCATGGAGGTTTATGCGGCGATGGTCGAGCGCATGGACTGGAACATCGGCCGCGTCGTCGACTACCTGCGCCAGCAAGGGCAACTGGACAACACCTTCATCCTGTTCATGTCCGATAACGGCGCCGAAGGGGCATTGCTGGAGGCGTTCCCGAAATTCGGCCCGCAGTTGCTGACCTATCTCAACCAGCATTACGACAACAGCCTGGACAACATTGGCCGCGCCAATTCCTATGTCTGGTACGGGCCGAATTGGGCGCAAGTAGCGACCGCGCCGTCTCGCTTGTTCAAGGCCTTCACCACCGAAGGCGGAATCCGCGTACCGGCGGCTGCCGCTCAAGGGACAGATCAGCCACGGTTTCGGCACCGTGATGGACATCACGCCGACCATTCTCGACCTGGCCGGCGTGCGCCATCCGGGCAAGCAATGGCACGGCAAACCCGTGGCGGAAGTTCGCGGGAAGTCGTGGCTTGGGTTCCTGTCGGGCGAGACCGCGCAGGTGCATGACGAACACACCGTTACCGGGTGGGAACTGTTCGGTCGGCGGGCGATTCGACAGGGGCAATGGAAGGCTGTGTACATCCCGGGGCCGGTGGGGCCGGCGACCTGGCAGCTGTATGACCTGGGCAACGATCCGGGGGAGATTCATGACCTGGCGTCGAGCCAACCGCAGAGGCTCAGTGCCTTGATCGAACATTGGCAGCGCTATGTGGATGAGACCGGGGTGATCTTGAGTGAGTCGCCGTTTCAGCCGGATTGATATTGCCTGATCCGGCCCCTTCGCGAGCAAGCCCGCTCCCACAATGGCCGGTGTGATGCGAGGATCTCATTCACACCGATAAACCCTGTGGGAGCGGGCTTGCCCGCGAAGAGGCCCTTTCAAACGACTACTAAGCCTGAGCTGTACGCACCTTGTCCCCGACCACTTCTTCCTTGCGCTCAAACCGGTTGGCCCGCGCAAACGTGCCGAAATCATTGAACCGCACGCCCATCTCGCGCATCACCTTGTGCCCCACCGGCACGGTGAGCTGGCGGATGTAGAACGGTTCCTTCACCACAAAGTGATGGATCCCGTGGCTGCTGCCAAAGTTGAAGCAGAACGCCTGCAACGGCCACAGCCACCGTGCGTTCAGCACCTGGCACTGCTGCATCACGTTCCCCGGCTCGATGTCACCGTAGTAATGCATGTTCGAGCTGATGAAATGCAGGCAGAACGTGCGCAACACGTTCGGGCCGATGATCACGACTGCCGCGATGTCTATCACCTGCATCACCGACAACGTCGTCGCCGACCACTCGATCGGTGCGCCCATCAGTTGCGCCACGCCATTCGCTGCGTGGAAACCGAGAAACACATACCACGCGCCCCAATGCATCAACGCCAGCGGCGCGTAGACCTTCAGCGTGCGCTGAATGATGCTGAACTTCATGGCCCAGCTCTTGGCCCGCAGCATGCGGATCAATGACGACATGATGTTGTCGCCAATCATCAGGAACCGTGCGAACCCCCATGGCTCGCCGTTGGTGATGGCGCGCTCCTCCATGTCGGCTTCGGAGCCGGAGACCTTGTGGTGGTTGAGGTGCAGGTGGCGGCGAATCCACGGGTTGATGGTGCTCGGCCGCGCCAGCCACACCAGGCCCATCATCAGGTTGTGCGGCACCTTCTGCTTGCGAAAGTACATGCTGTGGATCAGGTCGTGTTCCAGCTCGTGGGTCAGCGAGGCGAAAAAAGCGTTGAGCAGCAGGCACGCCCACCAGGCCATGTACCCGGTCAGGTAGAGCGCGGCCGAACCGATCATACCGGCCAGGGCGAAGGCCAGAATGCCTGCGCCGAGGGCGTCCTGATGCTTGAGAATCGGGTATTGCTCGCGCAATTCGACGCCTCTGGCCAGCACCACTTCACGGATATGGGCTGATCGTTGAGCTGCATTCAGTCGTTGGGGGCTTGCAGAAGTACGGTCCATGCTTCCATCCTCTGGTTATTGATGGTTGCATCCTGCCTTGCGTACCCTAGCAACGCGGTAGCCGAGAACGCCAACCTGTTGACCGGAAGCGCCAATCAGCATGACCGAACCGACCTCACTCGCCAGCTGGACCCGCGCCCTGCGCAAGCAACTCGATGCCCTGGGCATCGACAGCACCGCGCTGTGCCATCAAGCGGGGCTCGATCCACAGTTGATGGACGACCCGAACGCCCGATACCCGCTGTCAGGCACCACACAGCTGTGGGCGTTGGCGGTACAGGTCAGCGGCGACCCGGCGATTGGCCTGCGGGTTTCGCGCTTCGTCAGCCCGACCACCTTCCATGCGCTGGGTTATGCGCTGGTGGCCAGCGGCAGTTTACGGGAGGTGTTCGAGCGCATCGTGCGTTATCACAAAGTGGTCAGCGACGCCCTGGAACTGGAGCTGACCCGCGCTGAGGATCGCTACCGTTTCCGTCTGAAAATCCCTTCCGGCAACCCGGCCCCGGCCTTCGAAGCCATCGATGCGTTCATGGCGATCTACGTACGCACCTGCCGCAATCGCCTGGGCCGCGAATACGCGCCACTGGCGACCTACCTGCGCCGTCCGGAACCGACAGACGCACACCAATGGCATAAAGTCTTTCGCTCGCCCGTGCACTTCGGCGCCGAAGAGGATCGACTGGAATTCTCCCTCATCGACTTCGACAGCCACCTGGATGATGCCAACCCGGAACTGGCCGAACACAATGAAACCGTGCTCAAGCGAACCCTGGCGCAACTCAAGCCGCTGACGTGGGAGCGCAAGGTCCGCGACGCCATTGAAGAACAACTGCCCGAAGGCGAACCCAGCGCCGAGCACATCGCCAAGGCCCTGCACCTGAGCCTGCGCAGCCTGCAACGACACCTGGCGGATGAAGGCTGCCGGTTCGATACGCTGCTCAACGAAAGCCGCGAAAACCTCGCGCTGCTGCACCTGCGTGACCCGCAGGTGTCGCTGAGCGAAATCAGTTATCTGCTCGGGTTTGCCGACACCAGCAGCTTCAGTCGCGCGTTCAAGCGCTGGACGGGGATGACACCGGGGCAGTTTCGGGATGGGTTGCGGTGACAGATCCTGGAGGTGGATTGCCTTATCCGGCCTCTTCGCGAGCAAGCCCGCTCCCACATTGGGCCTGCGTGAACTGTTAAATCGTGGCCAGTGTCCGTAACCGGGCAGCGTCGAGGATTTCAATTTCGCCGTAACTCAGCCCAATGATCCCCTGTCCCTGCAGTTCCTTGAGAATCTGGTTGGTGGTCTGGCGCGACAGCGACAACATTGAAGCAAGTTGCTCCTGGGGCAGTTGCAGAACGCGGCGCGCAGGGATGGTCTCGCCATAGCCTTCGGCGATCATCAACAAACGGTGCGCCAGCCGTGCCGGGGCCGGCAACAGGCTCAATTGTTCGAGGTTGATGAAGGTCATGCGTAATTTCTGGCTCATCAGCAACGCCAGTTGCCGCCAGTGCTGCGGATGCTCGTCGAGCAGTGCCAGCAAGGTGTTCTGGGGAATGTGCAGCAGCGTGCACTGGCCCACGCCGTACGCATCGTGGGTGCGTGGCTGGCCATCGAACAGGCAGATTTCACCGAACCAGTGTGGCGGTTCCACCAGGCTCAGCAACGCTTCCTTGCCCTGCTCGCTCACGGCACCGACGCGCACCGCGCCTTCAAGTACCGCGTACAGGCCGCAGGGCGGATCGCCGCGCTTGAACAGCCGCTGGCCCGCAGACAAGCGCCGCACCCTGGCCACCGACAGCAGACTATCCTGTAGGGAAACAGGCAAATGGCTGAACCACTGACCGCTCATCAGGCGTGGACGCCAAACCTGCATATCCATGAAAACTCCTAGAGATTGTCGCCTGGCTGACAGAGCGAGAAGTGGCCCCGGGGCATGATCAGTCACCCCACAGGAGAACAACAATGAAAAGCCTCGTCGACCACCTCAGTCAATACGCCGCCTACCACCGTGACCCACGCAACATCGCATCGCACTTTATCGGCATTCCGCTGATCGTGGTCGCCGTCGCGGTGTTGCTGTCTCGGCCGCAATGGTCGCTGGGCGGCGTATGGCTGTCACCGGCGGTGCTCGTCTCGCTGGCATCGGCGTGGTTTTACCTGCGTCTGGAGTTGCGCCTGGGCGTGTTGATGACCGTGTTGCTCGGGCTGAGCGTCTGGGCCGGTCATGCGCTGGCACAGCAAAGCACGCTGGTGTGGCTGGGCAGCGGCGTGGCGATGTTCGTGATCGGTTGGGCGATCCAGTTTGTCGGCCATCACTACGAAGGGCGCAAACCGGCATTTGTCGATGACGTGACCGGGTTGATTGTCGGGCCGCTGTTCGTGGTGGCGGAGTTGGCATTCATGCTGGGAATGCGGCATGAGCTGAAAGAGCAGATCGAGGCGCGGGCGGGTGGGGTGCGGGTCAATCCGAAGCGTGCTGCAGTCTAGATCGCCATCGCGAGCAAGCCCGCTCCCACAGGTTTTGTGAACGACACAGATCCCTGTGGGAGCGGGCTTGCTCGCGAAGCTTTTGCTTTAGATGTTGGCGAGTTTCTGCCAGACCTTCGGCTTGAAGAACAACGTCTCGCCCTTCGCCAACCCGATCAGGCTGTCGTGATCCTTGACCACTTCGGCCTCGATCAGATCGCTCTGCCCTTCAACCTTCAGCGTCACCCGCGTCGTCGCGCCCAGCGGACGGATATCCCGCACCTCGGCCGCGTGGTGATCTTCCAGCTCATGGCGCGACAGCGACACCTCGTGCGGGCGGAACAGCACGTGCTTGTCTTCGCCCAGGTGCAGTCGGTTCGAATCACCGAGGAAGTGATAGACGAAATCGCTGGCCGGGTTTTCGTAGACGTCGCCCGGTGAACCGATCTGCTCGATCACACCCTTGTTCATCACCACGATACGGTCGGCGACTTCCATCGCTTCTTCCTGGTCGTGGGTCACGAACACCGAGGTCAGGTTGATGTCTTCGTGCAGCCGCGCCAGCCAGCGGCGCAGTTCCTTGCGAACCTTGGCGTCGAGGGCGCCGAAAGGTTCGTCGAGCAGCAGCACTTTCGGCTCCACCGCCAGGGCGCGGGCCAGTGCAATGCGCTGACGCTGACCGCCGGAGAGTTGTTCCGGGTAGCGATCCGACAGCCAGTCCAGTTGCACCATGTTCAGCAGTTCGTGGACTTTGCTTGCAATCTGGCTTTCGCTCGGGCGCTGGTTTTTCGGTTTCATGCGCAGGCCGAACGCGACGTTGTCGAACACCGTCATGTGGCGGAACAAGGCGTAGTGCTGGAACACGAATCCGACGTTGCGATCCCGCACGTCATGGCCGGAAACGTCTTCACCGTGGAACACGATGTTGCCCTGGTCCGGGGTTTCCAGGCCGGCGATGATCCGCAGCAGCGTGGTCTTGCCGCAGCCCGACGGACCGAGCAACGCGACGAGCTCGCCGCTCTGGATGTCCAGGCTGATGTTGTCCAGCGCCTTGAACGCGTGGAAGTTCTTGCTGACGTTACGCACTTCGATCGACATGAAATCATTCCTCCGCGGCGCTGGCGCGCAGGCGGTTAATACGGTTTTCGCTCCACTGCTTGGCCAGCAGGATGAAGAGCGCCAGGATCAGCAACAGGCTCGCCACAGCGAACGCGGCCACGTGGTTGTATTCGTTGTAGAGGATCTCGACGTGCAGCGGCAGGGTGTTGGTCACCCCGCGAATGTGCCCGGAAACCACCGACACCGCACCGAACTCGCCCATGGCCCGCGCGGTACACAACACCACGCCGTAGATCAGGCCCCATTTGATGTTGGGCACGGTGACGTGCCAGAACATCTGCCAGCCGTTGGCGCCGAGCAGGCGTGCAGCCTCCTCTTCCTGAGTACCTTGTTCCTGCATCAGCGGGATCAGTTCACGGGCCACGAACGGCACGGTAACGAAAATCGTCGCCAACACGATGCCCGGCAAGGCGAAGACGATCTGGATATCGTGATCCTGCAACCACGGGCCGAACAGCCCCTGGGCGCCGAACATCAGCACGTAGACCAGACCCGCAATCACCGGGGATACCGAGAACGGCAGGTCGATCAGCGTCACCAGCATGCTCTTGCCGCGGAACGAGTACTTGCTCACGCACCAGGCGGCGCTGACGCCGAACACCAGGTTCAGCGGCACCGAAATCAGCACGGCGATGACCGTGAGTTTCAGGGCCGACAGCGCGTCCGGCTCAAAGATCGCGGTGAAGAACGCCCCGAGGCCGAGCTTCAGGCCCTGGGACACCACGATGAACAGTGGCAGCAGCAGGAACAGCGCAAAAATCAGCCAGCCAAGGCCGATCAGGATTCGCCGCGAGGTCGCACTGCCACGGCGGGCAGCGTTCGAGGAAGCGGCAGCAATAGACGATTGGGACATGGGTGCGCCTCCTTATGGGGTTTCGATGCGCCGCTGCAACAAGTTGATCAGCAGCAACAGGACGAAGGAAACCACCAGCATCAGTACACCAATGGACGTAGCGCCGGTGTAATCGTATTGGTCGAGTTTGACCATGATCAGCAGCGGCAAGATCTCGGTTTTCATCGGCATGTTGCCGGCGATGAAAATCACCGAACCATACTCGCCGACCCCGCGGGCAAAGGCCAACGCGAAGCCGGTCAGCCAGGCGGGCAGCAGCGCGGGCAGCAGGATATGGCGGAAAACCTGCAAGGGTTTCGCACCCAGGCACGCTGCCGCTTCTTCCACTTCACGGGGAATATCGGCCAATACTGGCTGTACGGTACGTACTACGAATGGAAGTGTCACAAAAGTGAGGGCAAGGGTGATGCCCAAGGGGGTGTAGGCGATCTTGAAACCCAGATCCGTTGCAAACTGACCAACCAGGCCGGTAGGGGTGTACAACGCTGTCAGCGCAATACCGGCCACCGCCGTGGGCAATGCGAACGGCAGGTCGATCATGGCGTCGATGACTTTGCGTCCAGGGAAGGTATAGCGCACTAATACCCAGGCCAGCAGCGTGCCGATGATGCCGTTGATGATCGCGGCACACAGGGCGGTGCCGAAACTGAGCTTCAACGCGGCCAGCACCCGTGGCGCCGAGATGATTGCCCAGAACTGATCCCAGGTGAGTTGAGCGGCATGCACGAACATCGCCGCCAGTGGTATGAGCACAATCAGGCTGAGGTACACCAAGGTGTAGCCCAGCGTCAGCCCGAAGCCGGGTATGACGGGGGAGATACGACGCGACATAAAAGTCCTTGGTTGAAAAGCGATCCGCTAAACGCATCAATGTGGGAGCGGGCTTGCTCGCGAAGAGGCCGTATCAGTCAACATTTACGTCGCCTGACACACCGCCTTCGCGAGCAAGCCCCCTCCCACACTTACGAGCCCAGGCATCAGGCTCATTGATGGCTATTTAAGATTACTGCGCCTGATAGATCTGGTCGAACACGCCGCCGTCATTGAAGAATTTCGGCTGCGCGGCTTTCCAGCCGCCGAAGTCCTTGTCGATGCTCACCAGTTCCAGTTTCGGGAACTGTTGGGCGTATTTGGCGGCAATATCCTTGTCCCGTGGACGGTAGAAATTCTTCGCCGCGATTTCCTGGCCGGCCGGGCTGTACAGGTACTTGAGGTAGGCTTCGGCGATCTGCTCGTTGCCCTTTTTCTCGGCGTTCTTGTCGACCACCGCCACCGGTGGCTCGGCGAGGATCGACAGCGAAGGCACGACGATGTCGAACTTGTCGGCGCCACCCTCTTCTTTCAGCGCCAGGAAGGCTTCGTTTTCCCAGGCCAGCAATACGTCGCCCTGACCGTTGTTGACGAAGGTGATGGTCGAACCGCGAGCGCCGGTATCCAGCACTGGCACGTGCTTGAACAGGGTTTGTACATATTCCTTGGCCTTGGCTTCGTCGCCACCGTTGGCTTTCAGGCCATAGGCCCAGGCCGCGAGGAAGTTCCAGCGCGCACCGCCGGAGGTTTTCGGGTTCGGCGTGATCACCGAGACGTCATTCTTGACCAGGTCACCCCAGTCCTTGATGCCTTTAGGGTTGCCCTTGCGCACCAGGAACACGATGGTCGAGGTGTAAGGCGTGCTTGCGTCCGGCAGGCGCTTTTGCCAGTCCGCCGGCAGGCTCTTGCCCAGCTTGGCGATTTCGTCGATGTCGCCGGCCAGGGCCAGGGTTACGACGTCGGCACGCAGGCCGTCGATCACCGCCCGGCCTTGCTTGCCCGAACCGCCGTGGGATTGCTGGATCTTCACGGTGTCGCCGGCATGGTCCTTCTGCCAGAACTTGATGAATTCGGCGTTGTAGTCCTGGTACAGCTCGCGGGTCGGGTCGTACGACACGTTGAGCAGCTCGTAGTCCTTGGCTACCGCGGAACCGGCAAAAAGGGCGCTGGCCAGGGCGGCCAAAGCGAAGTGGCGAATCGACGACATGGTGAAAGCTCCTGGAATTCTTGGTTTGTTGGCTTTTTTATGGGATATCGGAAATCGCGGTGTCTGGTTCGCCTCAGCCCGGCTTGTTGCCCGGCTGCTGCAAACGGAATTTTTCCTTGCGCTCGATCTGCACCACCTGGGCGTTGTGCACGGTGATTTCCACGGCACCAAAGCGCAGGTCGCGCAGGGCACTCTGGATTTCACGCAGGATGGTGGCTTCGTCTTGACCGTCGACGCTACGCAGGGATGCGCTCATATTGCTGCTCCTTCAACTGAGAGGTTGCCTCGCAGTGTCGGCACTGCTTGCGGCTTGAGAGCAATACTAGAGAGGTGTAGATATTCTTAAAAAGACTATTTAAGAATGTTTATATAACCAGAAGACATTATTTGGCGGGACAAGGGTTTGCGAGGGATTGCCCCCATCAGAAGCCCGCCCCCCCTGTAGGAGCGAGCTTGCTCGCGATGGTGGCAGGGACACCGCGTTCATTCAGGCAGCTCTTGTCATCGTTAACACTCATCGCGAGCGAGCTCGCTCCTACACGATTACCGGCGCATGCGCCCAGTCGAGCTGCTCCGCCGACACCGGCCGCCCGAACCAATAGCCCTGCCCCAGATCACATCCCTGCTCAAGAAGGAAAGCTGCCTGCTCGACCTGCTCGATCCCCTCGGCATGTACCTGCATGCCCATGCTCTGAGCCAGCGCAATGATCACCCGCGAGATCGCCGCATCATCCTCATCCCACGGCAATCCGGCGACGAAGCCCTGGTCGACTTTCAACTTTTGCACTGGCAGACGCTTGAGCCGCAGTAGCGATGAATAACCCGTGCCGAAGTCGTCGATGGCCAGACGCACACCCAACTCGCGCAGGCGATGCATTTGCTCAAGCGCGACTTCCGGATCCTCCATCACCGCGCTTTCGGTCACTTCCAGCTCCAGACACGCCGGTTCCAGCCCGGTTTCGCGCAGGACCTGCGCCACTTGCTGATACAGCTCACGACGGGCGAACAGGCGCGAAGATACGTTGACCGCAACGAACGACAGCACTACGCCACCCTGCTGCCACTGGCACATCTGCCGGCACGCCTGCTGCATGACCCAGGCATCGATTTCAGCAATCAGACCGGTTCGCTCGGCCACCGGGATGAATTCCGCTGGCGACACCAATCCCCGCTGCGGGTGCTGCCAACGCACCAGTGCCTCGACGCCAATCAGGCGACCGGTCCTGAGGTCGTGAACCGGCTGGTAATAAACCCGCAGCTCTTGCCGGTCCAGGGCGCGGCGCAATTCGAAGGCGATCTCGACCCGTTGCTGGGCGTGGGCCGTCAGCTCTTCGGTGTACAAAGCATAATCATTGCGCCCCGTGCTCTTGGCCTTGAATAGCGCAGAGTCGGCATTACGCAACAGCTGCTCGACGCTCAAGGCATCGCTGGGGAACAGGCTGATGCCGATGCTGGTGTTGATGAACAGCTGGTGCCCATCAATGAGGAACGGCTCCTTGAGGCCGTCGATAATCCGCTGGGCCAACGCAGCAGCCTGAACCAGTTGCGGACAGCTTTCGGCGAGTACGGCGAACTCATCCCCACCCAAACGCGCCAGGGTGATGCCCGGGCCGAACATGGCGCCCAGGCGCTCGGCCACCGCCTTGAGCAATTGATCGCCGATGGTGTGCCCGAGGCTGTCGTTGATCATCTTGAAGTGATCGAGATCGATCATCAGTAGCGCGCAGCCACGCTTGTGGACCTGCGCCGAGGCCAGGGCCTGTTCGGCGCGGTCGGTGAACAGCAGGCGGTTCGGCAGGTCGGTCAGCGGATCGTGGTGCGCAAGGTGCATCAACTCGTGTTCGGAGTTCTTGATTGCACTGATATCGGAAAACACCGCCACATACTGGCTCGGCTGGCCACGGTCGTCGTGGATCAGGCGGATCGTTTGCCATTGCGGGTAAATCTCGCCGCTTTTGCGCCGGTTCCAGATTTCACCACTCCACTCCCCGACACTGGCGAGTGCGGCAAACATCGCCTGATAAAACTCAGGGGAATGCCGCCCGGACTTGAACAGATTGGGCCGCTGCCCCAGTACGTCCTCACAGCCGTATCCGGTGATTTCCATAAAAGCCCGGTTCACATGGACGATCACGCCTTCCCGATCGGTGACCAGCACCCCCTCGCGGGTGCAGTCGAACACCGCGGCCGCCTGGCGCAGACGCTCGCGGTGGGTATTGCGCTCGTGCAAGGTGGCGCCGATCCCCAGGCACCGCAGCAGCCGCGCCCGGGCAATGACGATCAACCCGGCGCTGAACAGCACCCAAACGTAACCGTTGATCAGTTGCCATCGCAGTCGCTCGGCAGAGCTATCGAATAAACTGTTCAATAAATAGCCACTGATCTGCAGCCAAACCACAGAAAGCAACAGATAGAGCAGCGCTGCACGCAAGGCATCGCGATAGGTGGCAGACATCCGGCGATCCATGTCCCTACAAAAAGGTTGGAATTATAGTTTGAAGACACATCCCGCCACTCTTATCTGAAAGGGCGACTGGTTTTCTGTGTGGGCTTAGTGATAATGCATCGGCTGTTTTTTCTTTCATCGAGGGCCCTATAGCCTATGTGGTACGAAGGTTTTCTTGGCTTGTCGCCCTGGGCACTGGTAGCAGTCACCCTGCTGATGACCCACATCACGATCATTGCCGTCACGGTCTATCTGCATCGTTACTCGGCCCATCGCTCCCTGGAGCTGAATGGGGGCCTTAAGCATTTCTTCCGTTTCTGGCTGTGGCTGACCACGGCGCAGAACACCCGCGAGTGGACCGCCATCCACCGCAAGCATCACGCCAAATGCGAAACCGTCGATGACCCGCACAGCCCGGTCATCAAGGGTTTGTCCACGGTGCTGCGCAAAGGCGCCGAGTTGTACCGCGCCGAAGCGGAAAACCCCGAGACGTTGCGCATCTACGGCAAGAACTGCCCCGAAGACTGGATCGAGCGCAACCTCTACAGCCGCTTCCCGCTGCTGGGTGTGGCGATCATGGGCGTTATCGACCTGCTGCTGTTCGGCACCATCGGCATCACCATCTGGGCCATCCAGATGATGTGGATCCCGGTGTGGGCCGCCGGCGTGGTCAATGGCCTGGGCCATGCCATCGGCTACCGCAACTTCGAATGCCGCGATGCGGCGACCAACCTGGTGCCGTGGGGCATCCTGATTGGCGGCGAAGAACTGCATAACAACCATCACACTTACCCTAACTCGGCAAAACTGTCGGTGAAGAAGTGGGAATTCGACCTCGGCTGGGCGTGGATTCAAGTCTTCAGCTTCCTGCGCCTGGCCAAGGTTCAGCGGGTTGCGCCGATTGCCCACCGCGTCGAAGGCAAGGGCAACCTGGACATGGACACCGCCATGGCGATCCTCAACAACCGCTTCCAGATCATGGCCCAGTACCGCAAATTGGTGATCGGCCCACTGGTCAAGCAAGAGCTGGAAAAGGTCGATCACTCGGTACGTCACCAGTTCCACCGGGCCAAACGCCTGCTTTCGCGCGAGACCAGCCTGCTGGACGACAAACACCATGTACGCATCCAGAACATGCTCGAGCACAGCCAGGCGCTGAAGGTAATTTACGAAAAACGCCTGGCCCTGCAGCAGATCTGGGTCAAGACCAGCTCAAATGGCCACGACATGCTGGCGGCCATCAAGGATTGGGTACACGAGGCCGAAGCCAGCGGGATTCAATCCCTGCGCGACTTCGCCGATCAGTTGAAGACCTACTCCCTGCGCCCTGCCGCCGTCTGAAAAAATGTGGGAGCGGGCTTGCTCGCGAAGGCGGTGAGTCAGTCGACATCTTCATTGACTGGCCCACCGCCTTCGCGAGCAAGCCCGCTCCCACATTGATTTGTGACTGCAAAAATCCGTCGCCCCTACCGCCCGGCGGGAGCAAGCTCCCTCGCCACACCAGGCGGGAACTTCATCTGAAAAGCCCTATCTCAAAGACACTTCGCCATTCCCGGCGGGTTTGGTGTTGGCCGCTATCGAACACGCGGCATGCCCTTTGAGATTTGCGTCGATGGCCCCAAAAAACCTGCAAGACTCATCTCCGTCCCATTGGCCCGAGGCCGCTCAGCCCCTGATAGCGCTGATGCATGCCCAAGGCGAAGTCGCACGCCTGAGCGAACGCGAACAACTGCTCAACACCTTGCTGGCGAGCGTCAACGCGGTGCTATGGGCACTCGATTGGGAAACCCGCAAGGTGCTTTACGTCAGCCCCGCCTATGAACGGATCTTTGGCCGTTCGGCCGATCTACTGCTGGCTGACAGCAATCAATGGCGCGACAGCATTCACCCTGACGACCTGGACCATGCCGAACGCAGCCTTGCCGAAGTGCTGGACAAAGGCGCCGTCGAAGACCGCGAATACCGAGTCATCGCTGCCGACGGCCAGGTGCGCTGGCTAAGCGACAAATGCTACATCAACCGCCAGGCCGAGCCGGGGCAACCGGTGATCATCGTCGGCATCGCCGAAGACATCACCAACAAGAAGCAAATGGAAACCGAGCTGCATCGCCTGGCCACCATCGATGCGCTGACCCAGAGCAGCAACCGCCGTCATTTCTTCGAATGTGCCCACCGAGCGTTCGCACATGCCCGGCAGCAGGGCGAGCCGCTGTCGTTCCTGATGCTGGACATTGATAACTTCAAGACGGTCAATGACACCTACGGTCATCAGGAAGGCGACAACGTGTTGCAGCGCATTGCCGAAAGCGGCCGCGCAGCGTTGCGCCGTCGTGATCTGTTCGGGCGCATTGGCGGTGAGGAGTTCGCCGCGGTGTTTCCCGGGTGCACGCCACAGATGGCCCTGCAAGTGGCTGAACGCCTGCAACGGCAGATTCAGCAATTGAGTTTCAACCATGAAGGCCGGACGTTCGGCATCACCGTCAGCCAGGGCCTGACCAGCCTGACCGCCGCGGACGAAAACGTGGAGAACCTGTTTTCCCGGGCGGATGCGGCGATGTATCAGGCCAAGCGCGAGGGCAAGAACCGGATTGTCACGGCCTGACGCCCCCTCCCTCCCTGTAGGAGCGAGCTCGCTCGCGAAGAACCCGAGGGCACCGCGGGGTGCCAGGTTTCCAGCGTTATCGTTGACGACCATCGCGAGCAAGCTCGCTCCTACAAAGGGTGTGCATGAGCCTCATTTCTTGCGCAGCCGCATCAGCTCCGGCAAGCCGATCTTGAGCAACCTCGCCGTCCGGCTCTTGGCCAGCGCCTCGATGCCCTCATGCTCGCTCAGGCGCGCCATCTGCGCCGCCATGTTCATCACCAGCGCTTCGCGGGAATAAACCCCGCCACCGAGCTGGTAGGCCGCGGCAATCAGCTCTCGTAACTCCAGCGGCAGACGCCAGCGTGTGCGCAGCGCCGAACCATAGGCCGCGCCATATTCCGCCAGCGCTTCACCCACCTCCTCCCACTCGTCCAGCTCGCCGCCGGCCTGTTTCCATTCCTGCAAACAACGCAACAACGCCAGATCGCCGAGACAATGCAACATGCCGGCGCAATAGCAGCGCTCCTGATCCAGATCGAGCAAGCGCGCCAGCGTCCGGGCGTATTCGGCGGTATGCAGGGACAAATCCCAGTAACGCTCGGCATAGTCGGCCAATTGCTGATCGTTGAGCCGGGCACTGCGCTTGAGCGCCAGCCCGAGGATCAGGTTCATGCTCTGCCCGGTGCCCAGGCGATGCAGCGCCTGGGACAGGGTTTGCACCGCGACGCCGTGGTGCTGGGCCGCGCTGTTGGCAGCGGCGATCAGCACGGCCGTGACCTGCGGATCGGTGCGAATTTCGTCTTCCAGCACCGTCAGATCGAGGCCATTGGGATTGAGGCTGCGTTTGACCGCCACTTGCACGTCAGTCATCAGCGGCGCGCCGTCAACCAATTCGCGTCGACGCTCCAGATACACCGACAACGTCATGCCCGGCGCCAGCGATGGCACCTCGCACGAGACTTCTTCGCCAGCGTGCAACAGTAACCCCTGCAACCGATGGGTCAGGCTTTCCATATTCAGGGGCTTGGTCAGGTACGCAGCCGGCGCCAGCGGCAAGGCCTCGCGCACGCTGGCACTGTCGCTGCGACTGCTCATCAGAATGAACGGCATCGGCGGATTGCGTTTGCGCTGACGGATGCTGCGCAGGACATTCAGACCATCGACGCCCGGCAGCTCCCAGTCGGCGATCACCAGGTCATAGGGGTTGGCCGCCAACAACTCCAGCGCTTGCTGGCCATCGGCGCACAAATCCAGCCGCGCATCGCAGCGTACGTTCAACAACACTTCCTTGAGCAGATCGCGGGACCAGGGGTCGGCCTCGGCGATCAGGACTCTTGGAACCGCGGGTAAAATGACGGTTGTCATACAGCTCTCCCTGGCAATGCAGGAACCTTAGCCAATGCTGGCCATTCGATACAGTGCTAATGCGCGGGATGTGTTCCAGGAGGCATGAAAAAACCCGCCGAAGCGGGCTTTTTGTGGATCAGGTCACACTGGGTGATCAGAGCTCGGAGAAGCACTCTTCGATGATCGCCAGGCCTTTGTCCAGTTGCTCGTCCGGCGAGGTCAGCGGTACCAGGACGCGCAGAACGTTGCCGTAGGTGCCGCAGGACAGCAGGATCAGGCCCTTGTCGCGAGCCTTGGCCACAACGGCTGCCACGGCGGTCGGGTTCGGCTTGTGGCTGTCGCCGCCTTCGAACAGCTCGACAGCGATCATCGCGCCCAGGGCACGAACTTCACCGATCACCGGGTACTTGGCCTGGATGGCCTTCAGGCCGGTTACCAGACGCTCGCCAACAGCCTTGCAGCGATCCAGCAGGTGCTCTTCTTCGAACACTTCCATCACGGCCAGGGCCGCGGCGCAAGCGATCGGGCTACCGGCGTAGGTGCCGCCCAGGCCGCCTGGAGCGATGGCGTCCATGTATTCGGCCTTGCCGCACACACCGGCCAGCGGGAAGCCGCCAGCGATGGATTTGGCGAAAGTGGTCAGGTCGGCAGCAACGCCCATCTGTTCCATGGCGAAGAAAGTACCGGTACGGCCAGCGCCAGTCTGTACTTCGTCAGCGATCAGCAGGATGCCGTGCTGGTCGCACAGGGCACGCAGACGCTTCATGAACTCTTTAGGCGCGACGTAGAAACCACCTTCGCCCTGAACCGGCTCGATGATGATCGCGGCGATGTCTTTCGGCTCGGCGTCGTTTTTGAAGATGCGTTCGATGCTGGCGATCGAATCGTCGATGCTCACTCCGTGCAGTTCGTTCGGGTACAGCGCGCGGAAGATGCCGCCTGGCATCAGGCCCATGCCGGCCGAGTAAGGCACGACTTTACCGGTCAGGCCCAGGGTCATCATGGTGCGACCGTGGTAAGCGCCGGTGAAGGCGATCACGCCGGCACGGCCAGTAGCGGCACGGGCGATCTTGATGGAGTTTTCAACGGCTTCGGAACCGGTGGTCACCAGCAGGGTTTTCTTGGCGAAATCACCTGGCACCTTGGCGTTGATTTTTTCGCACACTTCTACGTACGGCTCGTAGGCCAGTACCTGGAAGCAGGTGTGGGTCAGCTTGTTCAGCTGCTCGGTCACGGCGGCGATGACTTTCGGGTGCACGTGGCCGGTGTTCAGCACAGCGATACCGCCGGCGAAGTCGATGAACTCACGACCTTCAACGTCGGTCACGGTAGCGTTCTTCGCGGAATCGGCGAAGATCGGGTGAATCTGGCCAACACCACGTGGAACTGCAGCGGTACGGCGGGCCATCAAATCAGCGTTAGTCTTGCTCATACTTTCCTCATTCACCGCTCATCGGGCGGCGTGGTTCAAGGATTAAGCGGCGGGGAACAACAGCGGCAGCATGCGATGATCGACTGCCACAGCGTTCCCGGCCACCGAGAAAATTTCGTTTGAAACACGCAAAGGGACAGCGCTCTCGTGCCCTTTGCGTTTGAAGCGATGCCTTTTTCCGGGCTTAGATGCCCAGGCAGAGGTATTTGATTTCCAGGTAATCTTCGATGCCGTACTTGGAGCCTTCACGGCCAAGGCCCGAGGCCTTGATGCCGCCGAACGGCGCGACTTCGTTGGAGATCAGACCGGTGTTAACGCCGACCATGCCGTATTCCAGGGCTTCAGCCACACGGAACACTCGACCCAGGTCGCGGGCATAGAAGTACGAGGCCAGACCGAACTCGGTGTCGTTGGACATCGCGATCACATCGGCTTCGTCTTTGAAGCGGAACAGTGGAGCCAGTGGGCCGAAGGTTTCTTCCTTGGCTACGGCCGCGTTGTTCGGCACGTTGGTCAGGATGGTCGGCTCGAAGAAGTTGCCTTCCATCGCCTTGCCACCGGCCAGCACGGTCGCGCCTTTGCTCAAGGCATCGGCGATGTGTTCTTGCACCTTGGCCACGGCTTTTTCGTCGATCAGCGGGCCAGTGGTGGTGCCGGCTTCCAGACCGTTGCCGATCTTCAGCTTGGCGACAGCCACTTTCAGCTTCTCGGCGAATGCGTCGTAGACACCGTCCTGGATGTACAGGCGGTTGGCGCAGACGCAGGTCTGGCCGTTGTTGCGGTATTTGGAAATGATCGCGCCTTCGACGGCCTTATCCAGGTCTGCGTCGTCGAACACGATGAACGGCGCGTTGCCGCCCAGTTCCAGGGACACTTTCTTGATGTCCTTGGCGCATTCGGCCATCAGTTGACGACCGATTTCGGTCGAACCGGTGAAGGACAGCTTGCGCACGATCGGGTTGCTGGTCAGCTCGGTACCGATGTCGCCGGCGCTGCCGGAAACAACGCTGAACACGCCAGCCGGGATGCCGGCACGCTGGGCCAGTTCGGCCAGGGCGAAAGCGGAGTACGGGGTTTGCGAAGCAGGCTTGAGCACCATGGTGCAACCGGCGGCCAGGGCCGGGCCGGCTTTACGGGTGATCATTGCAGCCGGGAAGTTCCACGGGGTGATTGCAGCGGTCACGCCGATTGGCTGCTTGATCACGATCAGGCGCTTGTCTGGCTGGTGGCCCGGAATCACGTCACCGTAGATGCGCTTGGCTTCTTCGGCGAACCACTCGATGAAGGAAGCGGCATAAACGATTTCGCCCTTGGCTTCGGCCAATGGCTTGCCTTGTTCCATGGTCATCAGGCGAGCCAGGTCGTCCTGGTTCTCGATCATCAGTTCGAACCAGCGACGCAGTTTGCCCGCACGTTCTTTGGCGGTCAGTGCACGCCAGGCCGGCAGCGCCTTGTCAGCAGCTTCGATCGCACGGCGGGTTTCGGCAGCGCCCATTTTCGGCACGGTGCCCAGAATTTCGCCCGTTGCCGGGTTGTTGACCTTGATCGTCTGACCATTGTCCGCATCAACCCACGCGCCATCGATGAAGGCTTGCTGGCGGAACAACTGGGTGTCTTTAAGCTGCATGTCGGCTTTCCTTAACAGCACCGCAACGAATGCGGAGCAAATTATGATTGTAGAAAGGCGCCTCTATAGGCTGCCGTCAGGGAAATCATTCACCGGGCTGAAGCACATAAATAGCGCACGGATTGGACTCGCGCGGTTCAGCACCCAGACAAGAGCGTTTGAAATCTCAAACGAATCCTAGGATCAAAGGGGGTAAAGGACAATAGCCTGTTCGAAAAAAAGAACGAAAACGACGCTTTTGCCTATTTTTTCTGATCAACGTAGCAGGCGCGCGTTACGCTTGTAATAAACGTAGGCGATTCAGCAGCATGGACGCCTTCAATGCATATGAGTATCATGGCGCCCGCTGCACCAGTAGCTCAGCTGGATAGAGTACTGCCCTCCGAAGGCAGGGGTCGTGGGTTCGAATCCCGCCTGGTGCACCATACGTTGTAGCGAGAAAGCCTCAGGCCTTATGGGTCTGGGGCTTTTTTGTGGGTGTTTGAAAGCTTCGCGCCTAGTAATCAATGCTGTTTTTTTCAAACAGCCGGCCAATGTCTCTCGCGCTATGCAGTACGCGTTCGACCTTGATCTCGTCGTCCATCAAACAGTAGAAAATCAGATATCGGCCATGGGGAAGCATTCGCAATCCCTTGGCGCAATCGTCTCTTGAAACACCCAGATTCGGTTGTTCGATCAATCGTGTGCATTGCATGCGTAGCTCGCCCACAAACGTCCGGGCCCGCTCAGGATTGTCTCGGGCGATAAAACGAGCGACTTGCAGCAAATCGTCCCGTGCCAGTGCAGAGAAAAGCAATTGCCTCATGGACGGTGTTGCTCTGCTTCTACCTCATCAATCAGCGCATCAAGCTCGGCAAACATTGTATCGGCAGCGACGGCCGGACGCGGATCGTTGCGGCTCGCTGCAATGGCTTCACGAAGTTCGGCAGCGTGTAGTCGATCCAGCAGCTGTTGATAGGCCGCGTGCGGTAAAAGATAGGCGGCTGGACGATTGTGGTTGAGCACGGCAACAGGCTCGGAACCGGCTTGCTCGATTACAGTGCTCGGGCTGCGCTTGAGCTCGGTGATGCTGACCGAACGGCTTGCAAGTAGCTGCTCCATGGCGGCTCCAAAGGTACGTAAAAAAGTACCTGATAGTGTGCCATTCTCTGCATGGCGGTCAACGAGTCTCCGACCGCTGCTGTCCTGGCCCACAAAAAAAACCGCCGAAGCGGTTTTTTTCATTCTGTTGTCCAGTCGAACTCGTCGTACTCGTCATCGTCTTCGTCGTCCTCGAAAAACTCCTCTTCAAGGTCGTCGTCTTCAACAATGTCTTCTTCCGGCTGATTCAGCAGAAAATCCTTGCGACTCTCGGTAATCGCTCGCCGCAGTTCTTCACCCTTTTGCGGGCAGTTGAGCATTTGGGCGATGCGGTCGATCTTTTTTGCCACGGCATCCTCCAACGCATCGGCTATGACCTGATAGTGCGCGCTTTCGGGGGTGGATGCCAAATCCCCGGAATGCCGCGCACTTCAGTTTTCTGCAAATCCGCTGGGGCGATCAGCCTTTAGCGGTGATAGCGCCGCACCACGCTGCTGTTTCTCAGGACGTGGCCTTTGATTTTTTCCAGCAGCTGCGCACGGCTCAGGCCGGCGGGCAAGGCGTCCGGGGCCAGATCCAGAGCGTAGATCTGGATGATGTAGTGGTGCGCGCTGTCGCCAACGGGTGGGCACGGGCCGATGTAGCCGGTGGTGTTTTTGCTGTTGATACCGCCGAAGCCCTCGAGGCCGGGTTTACTCCCGGCGCCGGCCGGGATCTGGTGAGTGCCGGCCTTGATGCCGTAATGCACCCACTGATCGATGCCCTGGCCCTTCTGGCCGTCAGGGTCGTGCATGACGATGGCATAGCTTTGGGTGGCTGCCGGGCCGGCGTTCCAGTTCAACGCCGGGGAAATGTTGTGTCCGCCGCAGCCGGCGGAATCACTGGCGGCGGCCGACGTGAACAGACGGTCATCGGAGACTCCGGGAATGTTCAGGGTGAAGCGTTCCTGTGCCTGCGCCGGGAACTGCACGCAAAAGGCGACTGCTACGGCCGCGAGCCAAGAGTTGATTGAGGTCAATCGGGTCATACCGGAGCACCTTGTGCGTGTTGGGCCGTCGTCGGCGTGCAAACTATAGCCGGACCGTTCGCGCCTTGGCAGGGGGAATTGGCTGAACCTCGCGATAAGTACCAGACTCATAAGTGATACGTCTGTCTGGAGAGCGATCATGACTCTGCATCGCGTTGCGCGTGTCGCCAATGTGCCCGAAGACCGTGGCCTGGAAGTGCAGGTCCAGGGCAGCAAGATTCTGCTGTTGCGGGCCGGTGAGCAGCTGCGCGCTTATCAGGCCGAATGCCCTCATGCCGGAGCCCCGCTGGCAGACGGGGCGATATGCCATGGGCGCCTGACCTGTCCGTGGCACAAGGCGCAGTTTCGGATCGAGGACGGCGGTCTCAGTGAACCGCCAGCCCTGGACAGCCTCAAGCGCTACCCCCTGGAAGTCCGTGACGGCGACATCTGGGTCGGCGACCAGCCGATGCCGGACGCCCACACGCCACCGGCCGACGATTCGCGGACTTTCATCATTGTCGGCGCTGGCGCGGCAGGCACGGCGGCGGCTGCGGCGTTGCGCGAGAAAGGTTTCGGCGGCCGGTTGCTGTTGATCGACCGCGAAGCCGACGCCGGATATGACCGCACTGCGCTAAGCAAATACGTGATCGCCGGGGAGATGCCGCTGAGCGAAGTCCCGCCGCTGCGTGACGAAGACTTTTACCGCGAGCAGAGGATCGAGCGCCTGCGAGGCGAAGTGGCAAGCCTGGATGCGCCAAACAGGACGCTGCGGCTGACTGACGGCCAATCACTGACATATGACGCCGCGCTGCTGGCCACTGGCGGTGTACCCAACTCGCTGACGCTGCCCGGCGCCGACCTGCCGCAAGTGTTCGTTTTACGCTCCAAAGCCCATGCGCAGCAGATTCTGGACAGCGCCAGCGCCGGCCAGCGGGTCGTGATCATTGGCGACAGTTTCATTGCCATGGAGTCCGCCTCGTCCCTGCGCCAGCTTGGCTTGAATGTGACCGTGCTGGCCCGCCACGAAGTGCCGTTTGCCAGGCAGTTCGGTGACACGATCGGCAAGGCCATTCGCGCGCGGCATGAAGCCAATGGCGTCGTGTTTCATACCCTGGGCAATGCGGCACGGATCGAAGGGACGGACAAGGTCGAAGCCGTGCACCTGGACAACGGCCAGCGCTTGCCGGCCGATCTGGTGCTGCTCGGCGTTGGCGTCACGCCAGCCACCGCTGCCTTTACCGGGCTGCCGAAAGCGCAGGATCACTCGCTGAATGTCGACGGCACAATGCGCGTGACCGACGGCCTCTGGGCGGCTGGCGACATCGCCACGTTCCCGCTGAACAACCAACGCCTGCGCATCGAACACTGGCGACTGGCCCAACAGCAGGCGCGGATCGCGGCGGCCAATATGCTGGGCGGTGACGAGCATTACCTCGACGTGCCGTATTTCTGGACCTGGCATTTCGGTAAAACCTACGACTACCTCGGACACGGCGAGGCCTGGGACGAAGTCGAGTTCAAGGGCGACCCTTACGATCCGCCCTTCATAGGCCTGTTCGGAACAAATGGCGTGGTGTCGGCGGCCGTGGCCTGCGAGATGGACCGGACCATGGCGATGCTCGCCGAGCGGATGAAACAACCGTTGCCATGGGAGGAGGCATGGCGGTTGATCCGTGACGTTCCGTCGTGATGCCGGACAGCAAAACGCCCGACGCCTGCGCAATGCAGAGGCCGGGCGTTGCCGGGTAAACGGTCGCCGTTATTCGGTGGCGCCAGTATCCGCGAACTTGCTCATCACAAAACCGGCAAACTCTTCGACGGTCATTTTCTGGCCGTTGAAGTCCACCTGGTTGTTGGAGTAATGCAAATTGGTGACGATGTTGTTGCCATCCAGTTTTGCCAGTTGGCTGCCAACCGCCATGCTGCTGAACATGTCTGCGGTGGCGGTGGCCTGGTCGGCAATCAGCTTGGCGTCGGTCTGACCGTCGATTTGCGATTGCACGGTCAATACATCGACCAGCATGGGTTTGGACACTTGCAGCTTGAAGTCCAGCAGCGCGATCAACTGCCTGACCAACTGATCGGTCGGCAGGTCGATGGCTTGTGGCTTGGTCAGGTCGAGCACCATGTTGGCGCGGCTCTCACCATTGGCGGTGTTGAACGACAGGTTTTCCAGGGCCACCCGCGGACCGGCCGCCAGCAGTTTTTCCAGGCTGGATTTGAGCAGTGCCTCTTCGGCTTCGGTCAGTTTCAGCTCCGGTACAGGCAAACCGGCCGCCGTTGCTTCGGCCGCCGCCCTTTCATATGGCTGCAGTTTGCTCTGGTAAACCTGCATCAACGACAGGGTGGCCGGGATGTCGAGGTTCTTCAGGCTCATGGCCAGCGCACCGGAACCGACGGTCTTGCCGTTCAGGGACACTTCGCCGACCTTGTAATCGGCGCGCCCGGAGGCGCTGCTGCCCGACTCTTCAGTCAGGTTTTTCATCTCGAATTTCTTGAAGTCCAGCACCGATTGCTTGACGCCAAAAGTCGATTTGCCGCTGGCCAGTTCAAGGACGTTCTCGCCGGTGTAGAAACCGTAGGTACTTTTTGTCAGGTTGCTGGCCAGGGTCAGGCCGTTCAATTCAACCTGCACCGGTGCCTGGTCTTCGGAAACGGTGGTCAACTTCAAGCTGTCCATGTAGCCGTTGGCCTTGACCTTCTGCGCCTTGGCGCTAGCGTCGACGTCGATGCTCAAGCCGGAGAACTTCATGCTCGACTTGTCATCCAGCGCCATCTCCAGCGGCTGCAACTCGAGGGTGCCCTTGGTGGCGTTGTCATAACCGATGTTGACCACGCCGGTCAGCGGGGATTTGTCCTTGGCGGCGGCAAACCACTTCTCGGTGAGCGGGGTCTTTTCCAGTTCGTAGTGACTGGTCGCCAGGACCGGCAGCCACTTCAGCGACATCAGCCGCGAGAACGGCAACGGGCCGTGTTCGATGTGATCGACAAACAGCAGCTCGACCGGCGCTTCGCCGAACATTTCACCTTCGCCCTTGAGGCGATAGTGCGCGGTGCTGCTGAATACATGACGTTCCAGCGACACCAGTTCCAGCGACGCGGTACCGTTGGAACCCACCATGGCCGCTTGCAGTTCCTTGTTGGCGTCGGCAATCGAGGTGTT
This sequence comes from Pseudomonas sp. WT-JTC, assembly GCF_056711565.1. NCBI lineage: Bacteria > Pseudomonadati > Pseudomonadota > Gammaproteobacteria > Pseudomonadales > Pseudomonadaceae > Pseudomonas > Pseudomonas sp. WT-JTC. Next base: position 182,859 of record NZ_CM160042.1, on the reverse strand, counting down.
CAACACACCTTCGAGCCTGGTGCTGGTGAACCACGCTCCGCCTGCGCTGATGGCACCGATGGCGACAACGGTTCCCAGTAGCACGCCTGCTGATTTATTCATGTATGACCCGTTCAATGTCCGCTGTTGAAAGTGAGGTCGTCTTCCCTGAACCCATGACGGGTTACGGCTCGACTGCGCTGAAAGTGGAATGGAGATTAGCATCAGGCGCGACGAACGGCCCAATGATTAAAGGTGAAGGAGTGTCTTGGGGTTGTTCACAGGGTTGGGGATTATTTGCGCCTATGCAATCGCCTTCGCGAGCAAGCCCGCTCCCACATTGAAATGTGTACTCCTGTGGGAGCGGCGGTGCGGCGATCCGACTTGCTCGCGAAGGCGTCGGTACAGCCAATATCGAGATCTCAGGAATACTGGACCTCAATCTCATCCAGTTGATGATCAAAGCTTTTGAGCCGCGCCGTCCAGGTGTACACCAGCACTTCGAAGTCGCGGTTGATCACCGCCCCGCCTGTCACTTCCGCGCGCGGATCGCAGACGTCCAGTTGATAGCGTTCGCGGGCCATGGCCGTGGCGACATCGGCCAGCTCCCGGGCATTGTTGAGCCAGTGCCGACCGTCGTCAGCCACTTGCCGGTCCAGCGCCACGCATTGTTTTTTCAGGGTATCGAGGCTTTTTTCCAGCGGTGTACCGGTCAATTCGCCCATGACTTCCTGAAACGTGCGCCCCGGTTGCCAGTAACTGCCCCAGAAATAACGGTCGAACACCGTTTCGACACGGCGCAACGCAACCTTGGTGTCCCAGATCAGGACCAGGGTCTTGCCTTGTTCGAGTTGTCTTTTCTTGATGCGTTGATTCTGGACCGAGGCCCAGGCCACCGCCGCAACGGACATCACGGCAATCAGTGCGACGGCACTGTCGAGAAACACCAGAGCCTTGTCGATCTGGTGGGCCAGCATGATGCCGTAGAAATAGGTGGCCGACAGCAGCACCAACGCCACGATGGCGCACCAGAAACCGAGAGCGTAAGGGTTTTTCATTATTGGTTTCCCCCTGACCTGCGCGAGCCTTGTGCGAAGAAAGAGCGCTTTGCACGGGGCGCCCTCCCAACACTTCAAAGCATAGCAACGGCCTCAGGGTTTGCCGGGGTTCGACGCTTGCGTTCGTCCGCTTTCCCAGCCGCCGCCCAGCGCGAGGAACAAATCGATCTGGCTGGCGGCAACCTGGGTGTTCGCGGCCGCCAGTTGCGCCGTGACATCGATGTAGGTGCGCGTGGCTTGCAGGTCGGCCAGGAACGAGGCGCGGCCGGCCTGGAAGAAGCGGTGGGTCTGGTCGGCCGCCAGTTTTGCCGATTGCTCGGCGTCCGCCAGGGCATCGCGGCGTTGCAGTAACGCGGTGTACTGGGCGAGGCCGGTCTGGGTCTCGCGAATGGCGTTGAGCACCACCCCGTCGAAATGCGCCAGCGTCGCCTGGGTCACCGCTTCGGCCTCGCGGATGCGCGCCCGGGCGCCGTTGGTCGGCACCTTCCAGGTCAGCGACGGACCAAAGCCCCAGCGGTTGGTAGACGGGTCGCCAAGATCGTCCAGGATACCGACGGTACCGATGGTCGCGCCGATGCTGATGTTCGGGTACAGCTCGCCCGTGGCGACACCAATACCGGCCGTCGCGACCGCCAGTCGACGTTCGGCCTGCCGCACATCGGGACGACGCTTGAGCAACGCGGCGCCATCGCCCACCGGAATCAGTTGCGCGATTTTTGGCAGCTCGTCGCAAGTGGCGGTGCCGGCCGGCAGTTGGTCCACCGGCTTGGCCAGCAACATCGACAAGCGGTACAGCCCGGCCTGGCGCGACGCTTCATAGCGCGGCATGTCGGCGCGCAGGGATTTGAATTGGGTTTGCGAGCGGGTGACCTGGGTTTCGTCGCCACGCCCGGCATCGCGCAGGCGCTGGATCAGCGTGGTGCTCTGGGCTTGCAGGTCGAGGGAGTGCTGGGCAATTTCCCGCTCTTCATTGGCCGCGCAAACTTGGGTGTAGGCCCGAACCACATCGGCCACGACGGTGATGCGTGCAGTATCGGCGGCGGCCTGCGTCGCATCGGCATTGGCCTTGGCCGCTTCGATACCGCGTTGCAAGGTACCGAACAGGTCGAACTGGTACGACGCGCTGATGCCGATATCGCCGATGTTGGCCACCGGCACTTTTTCCGGTATCAAGAACGCTTGGCCAGACTCCTGCAAGCGCTGGGCGCCCATCTGCACGCCGCCGCTCCAGCCACCCGCCGCTTCGGCCTCATCGACCTGCGCGCGAGACCGCGACAGGCTGGCCGCCGCCACGCGTAAATCGATGTTGGAGGCCATGGCCTGCTGCACCAACTGGTCGAGTCGCGGGTCCTGATACAAACGCCACCAATCGGCCGGCACCGGTGCGGAAACCACCGGTTTGCCGTCGACCGCCAGATCGCCCAGGAAGTCTGGACGATGGACAGCCGCCTCTTCGGGCAGATGATAATCCGGCCCGACCATCTGACACGCCGACAGCAGCAAACCCATTCCGGCGACCGCCAAACCCGAGGCCTTGCTCATTGCGCCGGCCCCCGTTTCTGATCGTCGATGATCGATACCGTGGCGGTGCGCCCGGCGATCATGCGGAAGTCGTCCGGCACGTCATCGAAGGCGATACGCACCGGAATCCGCTGGGCCAGCCGCACCCAACTGAATGCCGGGTTGACGTTGGGCAGCAGGTTGTTGCCGCTGGTGCGGTCACGGTCTTCGATACCGGCGACGATGCTCTCCACATGCCCGCGCAGGCGCGCATTGTCGCCGATCACCCGGATGTCGACGCTCTGCCCGATATGGATGCCGTTCAGTTTGGTTTCTTCGAAATAACCGTCGATGTGGAACGAGTTGCTGTCGACCACCGACAACACTGGCCGCCCGGCGCTGACGAACTCCTGGGTCCGTGGCGCACGGTCGTTGACGTAGCCATCCACCGGGCTGCGGATCACCGAGCGGTCAAGGTTGAGTTGTGCGCTATCGACCGCCACCTGGGCTTCCATCAACGCCACTTGGGCACGAGCCACTTTCGATTGGCTTTCTTCCAGTTGTTCACCCGGCACCAGGTTACCAAGGCCTTTGTTTCGCTTGGCCTCACGCTGGGCCTGGGCCAGGGTTTCCTCGCGGTCGGCGACGGCCGCTTTCGCTTGGCGCAGGGCCAGCCTGAAGCGGTCCGGGTCGATGCTGAACAGCACCTGGCCGCGCTTGACCAACTGGTTGTCGCGCACCTCCACTTGCTGGATCAACCCGGAAACGTCCGGCGCGATTTGCACGATGTCGGCACGGATGTGCCCGTCGCGGGTCCAGGGCGCGAACATGTAATACATCACCATGCGCCAGACCACGACAACGGCGAAGCTCACGATCAGCAGGGTCAACACCACGCGACCAAGGGTTAGAAACGGTTTTTTCATGTCATCAGGTATCGACTGAGTGAGTCCACGGCGCCAAGCAGCAGGGCGTAGAGGGCCACGTTGAACAATGCCCGGTGCCAGACCAGACGGTAAAAGTGCAGGCGCGTCAGCACCCCGTGCACCAACAGGTACAACACATACGTAATGCCCATCAGCACCAGCAGCGTGGGCAGGAACACCCCGCTGAGATCCAGGTCACCGATCATAGGGGCGCTCCATCAATGCCATGGGGAAGCGGTTCTTCGAGTTCGACGGAACCGACGAATTCGACGCCAGGCAGCAGGGCCAGGCGCAGGCCGCTCAGGGCGTGCAGCAAATGCCGGCGGGTTTCATCGTCGCCGGCACCGCTGAGGGCGCGGCGCGTACGGTCGAGGGTCATCAACAACGGGCTCGGTGCCGGCAAGCGTTCACCGGCCTTGAGGCAGGCCTTGAAGTACTCGCCCACCTCGGCCACCACCTGGCGCAGCAGCACCTGCGGCACACCGAGGATCCGCGGCGTATAAGCGAGCAGGTCCAACAGATTCAGCGCCACTCGAACTTCGCGCAGCGCCACGCCGGAGTCCTGGCCGGTCATGGCCAGGCGTGGCAGATGCTGCATCAGCCGATCGAGCATCCGTATGCCCAGCAGTCGATGCTCAGACAACGTGGCCGGCTCGGCGAGGCCGACAATGTCGCGCCAACTGAAACGGGTCAGGCGCTTGGCTGCCAGTTCGGCACCGAACGGCCGGGCGATCAGGGTCCAGATGAACGCGAACAGCAGGCCAATGGGACCGGCCAGGTTGGAGTTGGCGAAACTGAGGAAGTCCGCGTCGTAGGCACCCTGAATGCTGATGAAGGACGAAGTGTTGACCAGGGTCAGCAGCATGCCCAGGTAAAACTGCGGTTTGACCGTCAGGGTACCGACGCAAATGAACGGCACGGCAAACGCCAGCACCAGCATCGGAAAGTCATGCAGGTTGGGCAGCACCAGAAACAGATAAAGGCTGGCGAACACCACCGACATCGCCGTCCAGAAAAAGAACCGGTAAATCTGCGGCGCCGGGTCGTCCATCGAGGCGAAGAAGCTACAGGCCACCGCCGCCAGGATCACTGCGCTGCCGCCATCGGTCCAGCCGAGCAGAATCCACAGCACCGAGGCGACGATAATCGCGGTCACGGTGGACGCCGCGGAATAAAACATCAGGCCGCGATCCAGAAACGGGCTCAGCCGTCCCAGCCGCCAATGCCGATACACCGCGCGCCAATTGTCCTGGCTTTCGCACAGGATGGCGTATTGCAGGCTGCGGCAGTCCTGCCACAAATCGATCCACTCGCCGAGGCGATAAATCGCGTTGGAGAACAGCAGTTGCTTGCGGTCATCCAGTGCCAGGGGAGCAGGCTGCAGGGCCTCAAGTTGATCCTTCAGGGCTTGCCAGCGGTCGAGATCGGCATCTTTATGCCCAAGCCATTCGGTGGTGGCCGTCAGCAACGGCGCGAACTTGTCCACAAGCTCGGGGGTGCGCCGTTCCAATGCGTAAAGCGCGTCGTCGAGGGCATCGATCACTGGCAGCAGGTGAATCATCCGCCCGCGCAATTCCTTGGTGTTGCGCACCGTCTGCGGACGTGAGCCTTCGTGGGGCAACTGACCGATCATCAACTCCAGGGAGTTGAAGGTGGCGACCATCGATGCCCGCAACGCGCTGACTTCTTCAGGCTGCACGTTGCGGCTGAGGAAGCGCAGGCTGTAGGTCGATGCATCAGTAAACCATTTGCTGACCGAATCATTGAACACCGGCGCCAGACGCCGGGGCCAGAACATGGCACCCACCACCGCCGCCACGGCAATACCCAGAAAGATTTCTTCGGTCCGTGCTTCGGCTACGTCCCACACCCCCAACGGGTTATTCACCACCGGCAGGGCGATCAACGGCAAGGTGTAACCGGCGAGCATCAAGGCGTAGTTGTTGGCCGTGCGCAAATGCAGGGACAGAAACAGCAGCGTGCCGGTCCACAGTCCAATCACCACTACCAGCACGTAAGGGCTCTGTACGAACATCGGCACGAACAAAACCGCCGCAGCAGCGCCGACAAACGTGCCGATTGCCCGGTACAGCGCCTTGGAAGTGGTCGGCCCGAGAAATGGATTGGAAACGATGTACACCGTGGCCATCGCCCAGTACGGACGGGGCATCTGCATGAGCAAGGCGATGTACAACGCGATCATCGATGCGGTGAAGGTACGGACCCCGTAGAACCAGTCCCGCGCAGGGGGCATGCCAGAGAAAAATCCGTTCAAGGGTTGGCCACCGACGGCGGCGTGGCCGCTTCAAATGCTCTCAGTACCCGCAGCGTAGCTTCCAGGTCACTTTGGTCAATGCCTTCAAGTACTTCCTGGCGCAGGCGCACCAGTTCCACTTCGACCGCCTGCACCAGGTCCCGACCGGTTTCGGTCAGGCTCAGGCATTTGGCGCGGCGGTCCTGTGCATCTTCGGTCCGGCAGACGTAACCGGCATGGCACAGTTGATCGAGCAGGCGCACCAGCGACGGACTCTCCATGCCCGCGGCTTGCGCCACCGTCACCTGGCGCACGCCCTCGCCCAGGCGTCCGATCATCAACAGCGGAACGGCGCAGGCTTCGGAGATTCCATAGTTGACCAGCGTGGTCTGGCAGATTTTGCGCCAATGCCTGGCGGCCACCACCATGGCACTGCTGATGTTCATCTGGAGGACGTCGAGGTTATTCGGCACGAGGGAAAACACACACTGTTAGTTTGCTAACTATCAATATCGCATTGGAGGGGATTTTTCGTCAAGTTTTGAAACAATTCTCGCGCCAGCACACCACTCGTTAGCTGCTGCGCCCCTTTCTTAACATCACATCCAGTTGATCCACCACCTCCGCCCAATCCGCGTCATCGAGAATCTCGTCACGCAGGAGACACGCCTGGCTCGGGCTCCAGAAAAATGCATCCGCAAGGTGCAGATCCGGTTTGAGCGGTGAATGGGTGGCGATGAATTTATCGATGCTTTCGGCGTCGTCCGGCAGGCCGAGTTGCTTGAACAGCGAAGGAAGGTTGTGGGTCGGGTTTTCCATGTCTAGCTCCTGCGAACCGATTAAGGGACCGCTGCGCGGTCATCGCGAGCAGGCTCGCTCCTACAGGTTATGTGATCGACACAGATCCGTGTGGGAGCGGGCTTGCCCGCGATGACGTCAGCATTGACGAAACAAAACTCAATGACTCAACTCCCGCACCTCGGCATGCGGCACCATTTTCAGGAACTCGGGCACGTCCATGCGCACCAGGTTGACGTGGTTGCCGGCCTCCAGATAGATGTCTTTCTGCCGGGTCAGCAGCGGATCGATGACCACATCCAAGCCATAGGACTCGCCCAGCGCCGGTACGGCGCCGCGTTCGCAATCGTCGAACAGGTGCGCCAGGTTGCTTTCGCGGGAAACCTGCCACTCACCGCTGCTGCGGACTTTGCTCAGGTCAAGGTGACGGCTGGCGGGCAGTACGGCCATCAAGTAATGCCCATGGTGATCGTCGAGGATCACCGATTTTGCCACCCGTTCGGCAGGAATACCTGCGACCCGTGCCGTTTCGAGGCTGCTGGCCGAGTGTGGGTGGCTGACGATGTCATATTCGCATTGAGCCTTTTCCAGGCTTCGCTGCACGGTTCTTGCCATACGCATGATGCACCTCGGTGTCCGCAACAACCGCTGACGGACGATGGTTAACATTTCTTTCGGTACTGAAAGTCTAGGCCCGATGGCGCGTTCCGGCGGGAATTCCGCCCATCGGACGTCGTCGACAGTTGAGCAAAATTCATACAACCGGCGGGTCAACTAAACTGTCTACAGAGCCACCCCAAGACTCTCCCGGAGGGTCACGTGAACACGCGTTGTTGTGCCGTTGCGTTGCTGTTGGCGTTGTGCGGATCAGCCTGCGCCGCCGACACGGTTGTGTTGCTGGTGCCCAACCCCATCGGGATCTGGCTGATCACCTTCGGCCTCGCGTTCCTGATCGCTGAGGCGGCCCTGCCCAATTACGGCGTGATCGGCCTGGGCGGCATCGTGATGTTCGTGATCGGCGCAGTGATCCTGACCAATACCGATGTGCCCGAGCCGCTGATGATCGGCCTGGGACTGGTCAGCGCGCTGTTGCTGGTCTACCTGGTGATTCACGCCCTGAAGACCCGACCACGGCACACCGTCAGCGGTGATGCCGGGCTGGTCGGTAGCGTGACCGCGGTGACATCCATACAGGCCGGCAATGCCTATGGCGGCTGGGTGCATCTGCAAGGAGAACGATGGCAAGTGCTTAGCGCGACGCCGCTGCAACCCGGGCAATGGGTGCGGGTAGTGGGGCGCAAGGGTTTGCTGCTGCAAGTGGCCGCGGCTGACGCGGCGCCGGGCGGAGAATAGTCATGGGTTTGCAATTGGGTCTTGTCGCGCTGCTATTGTTGATCATCGCACTGGCGGGGGGGACGTTCCGCATCCTGCGCGAATACGAGCGCGGCGTGGTGTTCCAGCTCGGGCGCTTCTGGCAGGTCAAGGGACCCGGCCTGATCCTGCTGATCCCGGTGGTCCAGCAAATGGTCAGGGTCGATTTGCGGACCGTGGTGCTGGACGTTCCGCCGCAAGACGTGATCACCCGCGACAACGTGTCGGTCAAGGTCAACGCGGTGCTGTATTTCCGTGTGCTCGATCCGCAGAAGGCAATCATCCAGGTCGAGGACTTCCTCGCCGCCACCAGCCAACTGGCGCAAACCACGCTGCGGGCGGTGCTGGGTAAACACGAACTGGACGAACTGTTGGCCGAACGCGAACGGTTGAACCTGGACATCCAGCAAGTGCTCGACGCCCAGACCGACGCCTGGGGCATCAAGGTCGCCAACGTCGAGATCAAACACGTGGACCTCAATGAATCGATGATCCGCGCCATCGCCAAGCAGGCCGAAGCCGAACGGGAACGGCGAGCCAAGGTGATCCACGCCGAAGGTGAATTGCAGGCCTCGGAAAAACTCATGCAGGCCGCCGAAATGCTTGGCCGCCAACCGGGGGCCATGCAGTTGCGCTACATGCAGACCCTGAGTTCGATTGCCGGCGACAAGAGCTCGACCATCGTCTTTCCGCTGCCGATCGAGTTGCTCAAGGGCATGGCGGACTTGTCGTCGAAACCCTGAACACTGGCCGGTTCAGGGCCTGGGCAGTACTGCGGATTCACCGAGCCAGGTCAACAGTCGATCAAGGCAGACCTCGACCGTTTGTGTCCCGGTATCGAGCACCAGCGCCGCGTCAACCGGGGCCTGATATGGCGCAGACACCCCGGTAAACCCGGCCAACTCACCGCGCCGGGCGCGGGCATAGTGACCTTTCGGATCACGTTGCTCGCACACTGCCAGGGTCGCGCTGCACCAGACCTCCCGGTAATCGTTACCGAGTCGCCGGGCGAACACATCGCGCAATTCCACCAGGGGCGCGATCATCGCCAGGATCACGATTTGTCCGTTTTCCACGAGCAACGACGCCAGTTCGCTGGCGCGGCGAATGTTTTCCTGACGATCGCTGTCGCTGAAGCCCAGGTCTCGATTGAGCCCCACCCGCAACCCGTCACCATCGAGCACCACGCTCTGCAGTCCGCGGGCAAACAACTCCGCGTGCAGCGCTTGCGCGAGGGTCGACTTGCCCGCCGCCGGCAGGCCGGTCAGCAGTATCGCCGCGCCGCGATGACCATTGCGCCGCTCGCGCTGGGCTCGGCTGATGCTGGCGCTCGGCGCCTTCACGTCAGCGCGCGGGGACATGCGTCACCGGAACCGTAATATCGCCTGCCGCCCAGGCCGCTTCGCGGTTCGCCAGGGCCGTGGCGATGGACTGTACTTGCGTCGATTGCACCTGATCCGGCAGCGGGTCGAGGCCGGCACTGGCGAAAATTTGCCCATAGGCGTTGCGCAGGTCGGCGTAGGACAGGTCTCGACGCAGATCGGCCTGCAAGGTGTTCAACTCACCCTGAATCAGATCCAGTTCGCCGATGCCCTCTGCCTGGTGACGGTTGCGCAACTGACCGACGATTTGCCCGTCGATGTCCGACAATTGCTGATTGGTCTTGAACTGGCGCAACGCCTCGCGGTAGTTGGCATTGGCCACATACAGCTGCGCCAGCACCGCAATCGACATCGCCTGACGGCGCGCGGTGGCGACTTCTTCACCGGCCTTGGCCACGTCGATCGCCGCAGGCGCCGAGATCACGTTGAACAGGTTCCAGGTGACTTTGACGCCGTAGTCGGCCCAGCCTTGTTCCACCAGGAACGAGTTGCTGTCGTAATGCCCGCCAGCGGAGAACTCCAGGCCCGGCAGCAGGCGCAACATGGCTTTGCGGGTCTCGGCGGCGCTGATGCGGCTCTGATAGTCCTGTTCACGCAGTTCCGGGCGACTGGTCAGGGCTTCCTGTTCGAGGCTGGCCAGATCGACCTTGAGCTCGGGAATTTCATAACCGTTATCGGTCGCCAGGGTCAGTTCCGTGCCCATTGGCAGGTTGATCAGGGTCGCCAGCTCGGTCTTCGCCAGCGACAACGCACGACGCTGCTCTTCCAGTTGGCGTGTCGCTTCGATCAGCGAGCGCTGATAACCGAGGGCCTGCACCGGATCGCCAATGCGTTGCTGGCTCATGCTCTGGCTGTTGTTGCGCGCGGTTTCGACCCGCGCCATGAGGCTGTCGATCTGCGTGAGCAGACGCTCGGCAGCCATCGCCCGCCAGTACGCCGAGCGCACGTCCTGGACGATGGTGTTGATCACCTTGCGCCGACGCTCCTGGACGATCAGGCGCTGGTCGCCTTGCTGCTTGGCGCTGATGTAACTGACACCGAAATCGAGCACGTTCCAGACCATGGTCAGGTCCGCCACGTCACGGTCGCGGTCCTGGGAGGTCGAAGGTTCCAGGGACTGCGTGCCGGTGCGCACACTCTGGCTGCTGGAGGCGTTGACGTTATTGCGGCCCACGTATCCGGCGTCCAGCGCCATGCGCGGCAGCATGTCGAAACTGGCGAGGTCGAGCTGACGCTTGGCCAGGGCCTCTTCCATGATTTTCAACCGGCCTTCGAGGTTGTACTTCACCGCACGGGCCATGGCCTGGTGCAGGGTCAACGGGCCGCCAAGAGGCTCCTGCCCCTTGTACATGCTTTGCAGGTCACTTTTGGCCCGCTGCTCACTGACACTGCGTTCGATCGGCTCACTGGTCACGGCGCATCCGCTGATCGCCAGTGCCAGCAGACTGGCTCCAAACAACTTATGACTTCTCTTCATCCTTGCATCGCCCCTGGGTGCCGCATCACAAGTGGAGGTTTTCATCAGGCCTGCATTTCGCTGATGCCGGCCAGTTTCAAAGCGGCGGCCAGGTTATCGACCTGCTGCTTCTCGTTGTCTTTGAGCTGTTGCAATTGCTGGCCCAGGGTCGGTGCGCCAAACACCCCGCGCAGGCCCTGGGAAACATCGCCGGACTTGATCGACTGGCTGCCAAAGGCATTCAACGAATCACGCTCGGCACCGCTGTCCTGATTGAACAGGCTCGACAGCGTGCTGGTGCTGAACACACCGCCGTCGCCGCCGCCGAAACCGAGGAAACCATGCCCCGAACCATCGCCACCGCCGTCATTGCCGCTGAAAACCTGTGCGATGAAACTCGGGGTCAATGCGCCGTGATTCATGAAAATATCGCCCAACGGCCGGATGCCATTGCCGATCACCCGCTGTTCGAACAACGGCTGGAAGGTCAACGGTGAACCGAGGTTGCCCGTCGGAGGCGTGAAAATGGCCGGTTGCAGCGGCACGTTGGGCACATCGGGCAGCGTCACCGGGGGGTTGCTGCGCAAATCCGGGTCTGCCGACACGAAAACCACCGAGGAAGTTGGCACCGTGTTGATGACAAAATTGTCGGATTGGCTCACACCGCTGCCGCTGTTGCCGGCCATGTCGCTGATACCGGCATAGTTGATGCTGATCACGTTGCTGGCGATATTGACGTTGGCGGCCGGTGTCAGGGTCGCCGTCCAGGTCTTGCCACCATCGCTGCTGCTCAGGTCGGACAAGGTGCCGTTGGCAATACTGATGTCGGACAAATCAAAACCGCTGACCGCTTCGTTGAACGTGATGGTCACCTGCGAAGTCTGGCCCACCCCCAGGTTCGGATTGGCGACCACGATGGTGGCGGTCGGAATTTGGGTGTCAATGTCGTAGGTATTGGAGTTGACCGTGCCGCTGCCCGCGTTGCCGGCCAGATCCTGCACACCTGCCGTGTTCAGCACGATGGTGCTGCTGGTGTCGGTGATGTCGAGCGTCGGGGTGAAGGTAGCGGTCCAGGTGATCCCGCCGTCGCTGGAACTGACATTGCTCAGGGTGCCGTTGGCGATGGTCAAGTCACTGTTGTCGAAACCGCTCACCGCTTCGCTGAAGGTAATGGTCACCAATGAGGTTTCGCCGGTACTCAGCGCTGTGTCAGCAACCTCGATGGTCGCGGTCGGCAGCGCGGTGTCGATGGCAAGATTACTCGAATCGGTGGTGCCAGACCCCGTGTTGCCCGACGCATTGGCCACGCCGCTATTGTCGAGGGTGATCAGGTTGTTGGTGTCGGTTACGTTCGAGGTTGGCGTAAAGGTCGCCGTCCACGTGATGCCACCATCACTGCTGCTGACGCTGCTCAGTGTACCGTTGGCGATGGTCAGGTCGGCATTGCTGAATCCGCTGACCGCCTCACTGAAGGTGATGGTCACCAGGGTCGTTTCACCAGCCTTGAGCGCCGTGTCGGCGATCACGATGCTGGCGGTCGGCACGCTGGTTTGCACCAGGTAATTCGCCGAGTTGGTCACCCTGCTCCCGGCGTTGCCTGCCGCGTCGGTGACACCGCTGTTGTCCAGGGTTATCAGGTTGCTGGTGTCGGTGATCGCGGCCGTCGGGGTAAAAGTCGTGGTCCAGGTAACACCACCGTCGCTGCTGCTCAACCCGCTCAACGTGCCGTTGGCAACACTCAGGTCAGAAATGTCCAGACCACTGACCGCTTCGCTGAAGGTGATGGTCACCAGAGTCGTTTCACCGGGATGCAGGTCGGTGTCGGCCATGACAACGATGGCGGTCGGGCGTTGGTTGTCGATCGCGTAATTGTTCGAATCGGTGGTGCCGCTACCGGTGTTGCCGGCCACATCGGTCACCCCGGTATTGTCCAGGGTAATCAGGTTGGTCGGATCGGCGATGCTGGCAGCCGGCGTCAGGATGGCCGTCCAGGTGATGCCGCCATCGCTGCTGCTCACCGCACTCAGGGTGGCGTTATCGATCAGCAGATCACTGTTGTCAAAACCGCTCACTGCTTCGCTGAAGGTGATGGTCACCAGCGAGGTTTCGCCGATGTTCAGGGCATTGTCGGCGACCACGATGGTGGCGGTCGGGCGCTGGGTGTCGATGGCGTAGTTGTTGGAATCGGTTGTGCCGCTGCCAGCGTTGCCCGAGGCGTTTTGCACACCGCTGTTATCCAGGGTGATGACGTTGCTGGTGTCGGTGATGGCGCTGGTCGGGGTGAGGGTCGCGGTCCAGGTGACACCGCCGTCGCTGCTGCTGACGGAGGTCAAGGTGCCGTTGGCAATGGTCAGGTCACTGTTATCAAAACCTGTTACCGCTTCACTGAAGGTAATGGTCACCAGCGACGTCTCACCGCTTTGCAACGCATTGTCGGCGATCACGATGGTCGCCGTCGGCAGCACCGTATCAATGGTGTAGTTGCCGGAGTTGGTGGTGCCGCTGCCGGTGTTGCCGGCCAAATCGGTCACACCGGTATTGTTCAGGGTGATGATGTTGCTCGTGTCATTCACGCCGGCGGTTGGGGTGAAGGTCGCAGTCCAGGTGATGCCGCTGTCGCTGCTGCTCACCGCAGTGAGCGTACCGTTGACGATGGTCAGGTCGGCGTTGGTGAAGCCGCTCACCGCTTCGCTGAAGGTAATGGTCACCAGCGACGTTTCGCCCGCACTCAAGGTGGCGTCTGCCAGGACAATGGTCGCGGTGGGTCGAAGCGTGTCGATGGCGTAGTTATTGGAATCGGTGGTGCCGCTACCGGTGTTGCCCGCCAGATCGCTGACCCCGGTGTTGTCCAGGGTGATCAGGTTGGTCGTGTCGTTGATGCTCGCCGAAGGTGTGAAGGTCGCCGTCCAGGTGATGCCGCCGTCACTGCTGCTCACAGCCGTGAGTGTACCGTTGGCGATGGTCAGGTCGGCGTTGGTGAAACCGCTCACCGCTTCACTAAAAGTGATCGTCACCAGCGAGGTTTCGCCAATGTTCAGCGCCGTGTCCGCGACCACGATGGTAGCGGTCGGGCGCACGGTGTCGATGGCATAGTTGTTGGAATCGGTGGTGCCGCTGCCGGCGTTGCCCGAGGCATTTTGCACACCGGTGTTGTCCAGGGTGATCAGGTTGGTCGTGTCGGTAATGCTGGCGGTCGGGATGAAGGTCGCGGTCCAGGTGATGCCGCCATCGCTGCTGCTGACGGAGGTCAAAGTGCCGTTGGCAATGGTCAGGTCAGCATTGGTGAAACCGCTCACCGCTTCACTGAAGGTAATGGTCACTAGCGACGTTTCACCGATTTTCAACGCATTGTCGGCTACTACGATGGTCGCCGTCGGCAGCACCGTATCGATGGTGTAGTTGGCGGAGTTGGTGGTGCCGCTGCCGGTGTTGCCCGCCACGTCGGTGATACCGGTATTGTTCAGGGTGATGATGTTGCTCGTATCCTTCACGCCGACGGTCGGGATGAAGGTTGCGGTCCAGGTAATCCCGCCGTCGCTGCTGCTGACTGCACTCAGCGTGCCGTTGGCGATGCTCAAGTCACTGTTGTCGAAACCGGTCACCGCCTCGGAGAAGGTGATCGTCACCAACGTTGTTTCTCCGGCACTCAGGGTAGCGTCCGCCAGGACGATGGTGGCCGTCGGGCGTTGGCTGTCGACGGCGTAGTTGTTGGAGTCGGTGGTGCCGCTGCCAGTATTGCCGGCCCCATCGGTCACCCCGGTGTTGTCCAGGGTAATCAGGTTGGTTGCATCGGTGATGCTCGCCGCCGGTGTCAGGGTCGCGGTCCAGGTGATGTTATCGCTGGTGCTCAGACTGCTCAGGGTACCGTTGCTCACGGTCAGGTCGGCAATGCTGAAGCCAGTCACCGCCTCGGAAAAGGTGATGGTCACCACCGATGTCTGCCCCACCGCCAGCGCCGAGTCCGCAACCACGACGGTGGCGGTCGGGCGCACGGTATCGATGGCGTAGTTGTTGGAGTCGGTGGTGCCGCTGCCGGCGTTGCCCGAGCCATTTTGCACACCACTGTTATCCAGGGTGATGACGTTGCTGGTGTCGGTGATGGCGCTGGTCGGGGTGAAGGTCGCAATCCAGGTGATGCCGCCGTCGCTGCTGCTCACCGCAGTGAGTGTACCGTTGGCGATGGTCAGGTCGGCGTTGGTGAAACCGCTCACCGCTTCGCTGAAGGTAATGGTCACCAGCGACGTTTCACCGATTTTCAATGCATTGTCGGCTACCACGATGGTTGCCGTCGGCAGCACCGTATCGATGGTGTAGTTGCCGGAGTTGGTGGTGCCGCTGCCGGTGTTGCCCGCCAAATCGCTGACCCCGGTGTTGTTCAGGGTGATCAGGTTGCTTGAGTCATTCACGCCGACGGTCGGGGTGAAGGTGGCGGTCCAGGTGATGCCGCCGTCACTGCTGCTCACTGCAGTGAGCGTACCGTTGGCGATGCTCAGGTCGGCGTTGGTGAAGCCGCTCACCGCTTCGCTGAAGGTGATGGTCACCAGCGAGGTTTCGCCTGCACTCAGGGTAGCGTCTGCCAGGACGATGGTCGCGGTGGGTCGAACCGTGTCGATGGCGAAGTTATTGGAATCGGTGGTGCCGTTACCGGCGTTGCCCGCCAGGTCGCTGATCCCTGTGTTGTCCAGGGTGATCAGGTTGGTCGTGTCGGAGATGCTCGCAGAAGGCGTGAAGGTCGCCGTCCAGGTGATGCCGCCGTCGCTGCTGCTCACCGCCGTGAGTGTACCGTTGGCGATGGTCAGGTCGGCGTTGGTGAAGCCGCTCACCGCCTCGCTGAAGGTGATCGTCACCAGCGAGGTTTCGCCGATTTTCAGCGCCGTGTCCGAGACCACGATGGTGGCCGTCGGGCGCACGGTGTCGATGGCATAGTTGTTGGAGTCGGTGGTGCCACTGCCCACGTTACCGCTGGCGACAGCCTGCACACCGGTGTTGTCCAGGGTGATCAGGTTGGTCGCGTCGGTGATGCTGGCAGTCGGGGTGAAGGTCGCCGTCCAGGTAATGCCGCCGTCACTGCTGCTCACCGCGGTGAGCGTACCGTTGGCGATCGTCAGGTCGGCGTTGGTGAAACCGGCTACGGCCTGATCGAAGGTGATGGTCACCAGTGACGTTTCGCCGATTTTCAGTGCGTTGTCGGCAACCACGATGGTCGCGGTTGGCGGGGCGGTGTCGATCACGTAGTTGTTCGAGTTGGTGGTGCCGCTCCCGGAGTTGCCCGCCAGATCGCTGACCCCGGTGTTGTTCAGGGTGATCAGGTTGGTCGGGTCATTGATGCTGGCGGTCGGAGTGAAGGTCGCGGTCCAGGTGATGCCGCCATCGCTGCTGCTCACCGCCGTGAGCGTACCGTTGGCAATCGTCAGGTCGGCGTTGGTGAAGCCGCTCACCGCCTCGCTGAAGGTAATGGTCACCAGCGAGGTTTCGCCCGCGGTCAGCGTCGTATCCGCGACCACGATGGTGGCCGTCGGGCGCACGGTGTCGATGGCGTAGTTGTTGGAGTCGGTGGTGCCGCTGCCGGCGTTACCCGACAGATCGCTGACCCCGGTGTTGTTCAGGGTGATCAGGTTGGTGGTGTCGTTGATGCTCGCCGAAGGCGTGAAAGTTGCGGTCCAGGTGATGCCGCCGTCACTGCTGCTCACCGCAGTGAGTGTGCCGTTGGCGATGTTCAGATCGGCGTTGGTGAAACCGCTCACCGCCTCGGAGAAGGTGATGGTCACCAGTGAGGTTTCGCCGATTCTCAGCGCCGTGTCCGCGACCACGATGGTGGCCGTCGGGCGCACGGTGTCGATCGCATAGTTGTTGGAATCGGTGGTGCCGCTGCCGGCGTTGCCCGCCAGGTCGCTGACCCCGGTGTTGTCCAGGGTGATCAGGTTGGTCATGTCGGTGATGCTGGCGCTCGGGGTGAAGGTCGCCGTCCAGGTGATGCCGCCGTCGCTGCTGCTTACCGCCGTGAGTGTACCGTTGGCAATGGTCAGGTCCGCATTGGTGAACCCGGTCACCGCCTCGCTGAAGGTGATCGTCACCAGCGAGGTTTCGCCGATTTTCAGCGCCGTGTCCGCCACAACGATGGTGGCGGTTGGACGGAGCGTATCAATCGCATAGTTGTTCGAATCGGTGATGCCGCTGCCGGCGTTGCCCGACAGGTCGCTGACCCCGGTATTGTTCAGGGTGATCAGGTTGGTCGTGTCATTGACACTGGCCGTCGGGGTGAAGGTCGCGGTCCAGGTGACGCCGCCATCGCTGCTGCTCACCGCTGTAAGCGTACCGTTGGCAATCGTCAGGTCGGCATTGGTGAACCCGCTGACCGCTTCGCTGAACGTGATGGTCACCAGCGAGGTTTCACCAATGCTCAAGCTGGTATCGGCCACCACAAGGGTCGCGGTCGGGCGCACGGTATCGATAGCGTAGTTGTTCGAATCGGTGGTGCCGCTCCCGGCATTGCCCGCCAGGTCGCTGACCCCGGTGTTGTCCAGGGTGATGAGATTGGTCGTATCGGTGATGCTGGCGGTCGGGGTGAAGGTCCCCGTCCAGGTGATGCCGCCATCACTGCTGCTCACCGCCGTGAGCGTACCGTTGGCAATCGTCAGGTCGGCGTTGGTGAGGCCGGTGACCGCTTCGTTGAAGGTGATGGTCACCAGCGAGGTTTCGCCGACTCTCAGCGCATTGTCCGCCACCACGATGGTCGCGGTGGGGCGTACGGTGTCGACCGTGTAATTATTGGAGTTGGTGGTGCCGACGCCGGCGGTGCCCAGACCGTTTATCACTCCGGTGTTGTCCAGGGTGATGACGTTGGTCGTATCGGAAATACTGGCGGACGGCGTGAAGGTTGCTGTCCAGGTGATGCCGCCGTCACTACTGCTCACTGCAGTGAGCGTACCGTTGGCGATGGTCAGGTCGGCGTTGGTGAAACCGGTCACGGCCTCGGAAAAGGTGATCGTCACCAAGGACGTTTCGCCGATGCTCAGTGTGGTGTCAGCAACCACGATGGTCGCGGTCGGCGGTGGTGCATACGCGGTGTTGAGTACACCACCGTCGTTGTAGATGGTCGCGAAAGAGGTCGGCGAGGTGCCGGTTGAACCTCCACCCTGCGCGGTACCGCCTGCACCACTGGCCGCGGCATTACCGGCCAGGGCGGCGAAGTTGGCGGCAGTCATCAGCAGCGTGCCTTTGTTCCAGATCGCACCGACGCCCCGGCCGCCAATGCCGCCATTACTGGCATTGCTGCCTTGGCCACCGCCACCGCCACCGCCGCCACCGGCGCCGATGTTGTTGCTGATGGTCGACGTGCCAATGACGGTGATGGTGCCGCTGCTGGCGTTGTAGATCCCGCCCGCCGCGTTGCCGCCGGCGCCACCTACCTTGTCCCAACCGGCCCCGCCGCCGCCACCGCCAATGGAAATCGTGCCATTGGTGGCCGTCGCACCGTTACCGCCGTTGCTGTAATAGGAAACGCCCACCCCGCCAGCACCGCCAGTGGTGGTACCGCCGCGACCGCCCATGTGGGTGGCGTCATAACCGCCGCCGTAACCACCGACACCGCCGCTGCCCGCCTGGCCGCCCAACGTGCCGGTACCCGGCCCGGCCGAACCGCCATGCCCGCCGCCCTGGCCGCCCAAGCCGCCGCCACCACCACCGCCACCGCCGTAAAAAGCGCCGGTGACACCGCCACCGCCACCGCCACCGGATGCGGCGTTGGAGGTCACGGTAACGTTTTTCAGGGTCAGAATCCCTGCGTTGAAAATCCCCCCGGCCATCGCGCCCGTGGCGCCGTAGCCACCGTTGCCGCCATTACCCGAGACCAGGCCACGGGTGATCACCAGGCCATCAAGCGTCACGGTGCTGCCAGGCGCCACTTCAATCACTCGGGTCTTGTACTGACCATCGAGAGTCACATCCGCCACACCGTCGTTGTTCAAGTCGCCATCAACGTAGACGTTCTTGTTGATCAGCAATTCGGAGGTCAACTGCACCGTCATGCCGGTGCTGAAAGTGACGATATCGCCGCTCTGCGCCGAGGCGAGGGCGGCACGCAACGAGCCGACGCCCGTGTTGGCGTTGTTGGTGGCGGTCCAGGTGGCCAGGCCCCACTGATAGTCGCTCATGGCCGTGGCCGAGAGGACGTTGGCGCTTTCAATGTTGCCGGTGACGATTTCCAGATCCCAGTCACCGCCCACGCCGGTACGGTTGCTCGAAGCCGCTACATCGCGGCCGGTCATTTGCGCCAGCGAGTCGACAAAGCTCAGGCCACGCTCGCCTTCGGCGGTGTAGCAGCCGTAGATCAGGATGTCGCCGCCAGCGTTCATGTCCTTGCCTATTTCCGCCAGCACCGCGCTGCGGGCGGCGACGTTGTCAGCCGACAGATAGCTGTCGCCCAGCCACAGGTCACCAGCGTTGCCGTGGGCGATGATCTGCACCGAGCTGACGCCCTGATGCTGATCGAGGTAGTCGGCTATCTGCTGCAGTCCATCCTTGCTCGCGTCCAGTTTCACGACCTGGGTCCCGGGCGCGACGCCTTTGAGCAGGCTGTCGGCATCTTTCACCCGGGAGTCGACGAACATCACGCTCTGCCCGGGCACCGCAACGGGGCTGGCCGCCGGTGTCGCATCGGCCTGGCCGTGGGTGTCCTTGCTGGCCGTCGGTTGATCGGCAGTCGGCGTCTTGGCGGCATCGGCTGTGGAATGGCTGTCGGCCTGGGCGGCGGTATCGGCGACCGTGGCGGCGACGGCGCCGTCGAACAGCATGCGCGGTTCAAGGGACATGATCATGGGTGCTGCTGGCGTCCGTTGGCCTTCGGCCACCCGTGACTTTGCCTTTGCCCCGCCAAAAATGGTCCGCCACATGCTGCTCACCCGAATTCGAACGAATTAACGTAATGCATCAATGAAAAACGCCGCGATCAAATGTTCGCGGCGTCGGACTTCATACGAATGACATTGGCGGCGCTGGCAGAGCCATCGAGCCAAAAGGACAAGTCTGAGTATTGCTTGAACAGGTCCGGCGGCAGGATGGTGCGCCGGGCCTGTACGGCAACTTTGGGTCTGACCTTGTGCAGGCCGGCCACCCCGAGGGCCTGGTCGAATTCCGGAGCGTCGTACGCGAGGTGCTCGAAGTCGTGCTCGAACCAGGGTTCGTCGATAAAGTCGTAGACCAGCCGCAGCACCCGCTCCGGTGCCTGGGTCAGCAGGTCATAGTCGATGATCAGCAAGGAGTCGGCATATTCGCCGTAATAGGCTTCCTTGAGTGCCGCCCAGGCAAAACCCACCAGGCGATTGCGTTGGGCCAGGGTTTCGCAACGGCTGTAGACGGTGTTGCGCTCGATGGCATCGCCGAAGAGCTTGGTGTTTTCATAGGGATTGGCGCGGTAAAGACGCTCGATGCTGTCCATGATCCAGGCGACGTTGCGCACACAGGCAATCACCTTGGCCTTGGGAAACAGATCGTTGATGGCCGGCAGCCGCGCGCTCCAAAGGCGATTGGTGTCGAACACCACCGGTTTGTCGGCCTTGTCGGCGTAGAAGGAATCAAACAGACCGCGCAACAGGCGGCGGCGCATGTCGGTGTCGATCACCGCGCCGAACTCGCTGCCCGCGCTGCACTGGTCCAGGACACCGGAAAACAGGGAACCGACGGGGCTGGTCATTCCGGCATGGAAACGCGGATTCTGCAAAAGAATGGCAGAAAGCAGCGTCGAACCTGAGCGCGGCAAACCGGAAATAAAGTGAAATTGGTGCAATCCCTTCACCTTGACGTTAATTCCTTTTGTAGGACAAAGCGTAGCCGAAGGGAAAGTGTTCGCCCAGTGGTGTTTTGATATCAATTCGAAGTCAATAGCACTGGAAATCAGCTTTTTTAACATCCGATGAACAGACGAAACGTTTTAGCTTCGACGCAGCTTATTTCCCGGCCACTGCGGACAAGTACAGTCTGGCGAGAACGCCACCGGCCTTTACCTGATGGCCCAACTGCCATTGAACGGGCACAGGGGCAAACTCATCCGGTACGTCGGCGGTACCGATCAACCAGATACGCCTGGTGCCCTTGGGCAAATCGCCGAGGCTGTCGAGGTACTCGTCCGGTGCCGTCAGGGTGCCGAAACCATAGTCATTCGGACGACTCGAGGTTCCGTCGACATGTGGCGGGGTGTACAGCAACGGCTTGGCATCGGTACGGTTGTAGTAGACGTAGCTCAAGTACCAGAGCATGTCGCTGGTGACGATTTGATCGCCGGGCTGGAAGTGCTGGTTAACGTCATCGACCATGACATTGACCTGGTCATGGATATCTACCGTGGCGTTGTTGTTCAGGCCCACCAGTTCGACACCGACAAACAGCACCAGCACCGTCAGCGCCACCACGCGGGAGCCGTTGTACAGGCGATCGATCGCCAACGCCGCCAGCATGGGCAGGCCCAGGGCATAGGCGGTGAGATAGCGTTCGATGAACATCGGTGAAATGAACGACACCGCGAACACCAGCAACACCGGAACGAAGGTGTAGACCGCCAGCAACGCGCTGCCCCGGAACACACTTCGGTCTCGCACCAGCGCCACCCCGGCCAATATCGGCATGGCCAGCGGCAGGGTGGCAAACACCAGCGGCAACAGGTTTTCGCCATCGTCCTGGGTCAACAGCGACCACACCATGGACGGCAGGGAACTGAAGGTAACCGGCGTTTCCCAGCCGACATCACCATTGGCCTTGAGTTGATCAATGTGCTGCAACAGATCGACCAGCCCCGGTAACCACGGCAGGTACAGCACGACAATGGCCAGGTTCGCCAGCCACCAGTCGCCGCGCTGGATATGCCGCAGGCGATACCCCGGCTGCACGCGGACGATGCCCAGGTACAACCAATGGCAAAGCACGCATAGCGCAGTGAAGTAATGGGTGTAGAACGCCGCGCTCATGAGCAGGACGTAGATCAGCAGATAACGTCGGCGTTGCGGTTTGCGGATCCAGTACACCAGGGCAATCGTCGCCCCGAGCAACCACAGCCCCAACAGCGAATACATGCGCACTTCCTGGCTGTAACGAACCGCCGTGGGCAGCAGCGCCAGCAGGAAGCCGGCGAGTATCGCGGCGCGGCGGGTAGCCAGTCGATCCACCAGCCACACGCCGAGCCCGACCGAGGCGATGCCCGGCAGGGCGCTGAGGCAGCGGATCGAAAAAATGCCGTCGCCGAAGACCGCCATCCAGCTGTGCAACAGCATGAAATACAGCGGCGGATGCACGTCGTAGGCCGCATGAAGCCAGATATCCGGCAATGAATAGCGCGCCAGCAACAGGCTGGAACCCTCGTCGCCCCAGATCGCAGCCGCGGTCAGATCGTAGAAGCGCACCAGCGCCGCCAGTATCAGGATCGGCACCAGCCAATGCTCCCGCGCCCAACGAATCATCGGTTGCGCGCCCCTGACGAAACCAGGGTTTGCGTGCGGTCCCTGCGTGTCGCCCATCGGCGTTTCTCTGCGCGCCTCCATTGCTTCCCCTTGCAACGCTCAGTGACAGTTTACTTGCGGTTCACTTTAGACCTTCAGCCCGAGCATCGTCGATGCTGGCCCGTTGACGAAACGACCTGCGGCGACGAGAGATCGGTCGATCTAAAAACCGCTTTCCCTGACACCCAGCGCCGCCATGCGTCGCCAGGCAACGCCCAGCACCGACTCACCACGGCCTTGCAACACCGCCACGCCGCGTAATGGCTGCACGGGCGCCAGGGGCTCATCAAGCGCGGTCAACCGCGCGCCGTACTGTGCCTGTACCGGCTCGGCCCGTTGATGCTGATCGCGACGCACGGCAATCGGTCCGTGGTGATCAGAGGTCAGTGCCTCCTGATCGACAAACGCCGCACCGTTGGTATCGATTTCGCTCAGTTGCACTGCAATCGCCGGATGCATCGGATCATCCGCGATAAACCGTCCGATGGCCCCCGGCGCCACGCGCCAGAGTTCGGCCTCGGCCAGATAGCCGCGCAAGCGCACGCCCTCCTCGACCACCCGGGCCAGCGGCTCCCGAGTGGACAGCCAGCGACCCACCGTCCATTGCGCCAGCAGATCACGCACCGTGCCGGCATGGGGGGCACGCAATAGCAATCGCTCGCGCTGAGCCGCCAGCCCACGGTACTCGGCGACCGCTTCGGCCAGGCGCTGCTCGACAATTGCGGCATCGGCAGCCGTTTCGCTGCGGCTGGCCTGACGACGCATTTGCAATTGCTGAATCTCGATTTCCCGGCGCGCAATGGCCTGGCGCGAATCGAGATCCGGCGACTCCAGTTCTATCAGGACATCACCCTGCGCCACCGACTGCCCGTCATGCACATTCACGGCCTTGATCCGTGCTGCTACCGGCGCATGCAAGGTGCTGACCCGACCCGCTTCCAGCATGGCCGGCACCTCGACGGCACTGCGCCACGGCAGGATGAGCACCAGCAACAGCCCGAGCAACACCAGGCCGCTGAGCAGCACACGCGGCCCATGTGCCTGCTCGCGGCGACCCCACCACTGGCGCCATTCACTCATGATGGGTAGAAAGATGAACCAGACCAGTTCCACCAGCATCAGGAAGATCCCCAACACTTTGAAGAACAGGTGATAGACCGCCAGAGCGATCCCGAAAAACAGTGCCGCGCGCCACAACCATGAGCCATACCCCCAGATCAGCAAACGCCGTTGCATGGTCGACGACCAAGGCTCCGGCGCCGCTGCGCCATAGCCGAACAAAAACTCGCGCAGACGCCAGCGGCACAAGGCAAACGCTCGCCCTTGCAGGTTATCGACCTGCCAGAAATCGCTGAGTAAAAAATAACCGTCAAAGCGCATGAACGGGTTGAGATTGACCACCAGTGTCGTGATCCACGTAGCACTGGCGAGCATGAACGCTGCGGTGCGGGCGGGACCGTCGGGCAGAAACGACCATGTCAGCAAGGCCATGCTCGCCAACAGCAACTCGGCCAGCACACCGCCGACGCCAATCAGCAACCGGGCCTTGCGATCATTGATCCGCCAGGCATCGCTGACATCGGTATAGAACATCGGCAGCAGCACCATGAACGCCACGCCCATGCTCTGCACCCGGCACCCGGCGCGCTTGGCCATGAACGCGTGACCGAACTCGTGGCAGAGCTTGGCGAAGAACAGGGCCACGCCAAACGCCATTGCGCCGCCAAGGCTGAACAGATGCGGAAACGTCGCGATAAATCGCTGCCAGTCCCGCGACACCAGAAACACCCCCAACCCCAGCACTGCGGGCAACCCGTAGCGCAGCGCTCGCGGGCCAACGCGCTCCAGCAGTGGCCAGGCACGATTGAGAAAACGTTCGGGACGCCACAGCGGAATACGAAAAAACAGGTACTGATGCAGCAACATTTGCCACAGGCTCTGGCGCTGGGCAGCCGCTTTAAAGCTGTAACTGGCACGCTGCTCGGGATCGAGGGCGGTAATCAGGTCATGACTGCGCAAAAACACCAGCAACTGCTCCAGATCCGCACCGATCAGCGCCAGCCCCGGCTCACGATTGGCCGCTTGCAGGACCTGCTCGGGCTCGCCCAGTGACCAGTGACGCAACAAACGCATCGCCGTCGTACCGAGCTTGAAGTAACGCCCCCGCACCGGATCGGCCAGCGTCCAGCAGGGTGCGCCGTCCAGCGCTGGCGCTGCCGGGGACAGCTGCAGATCGGCACGCAGGCCGGGCAGGTTCATTTACAGGCCCACGCTCTGGCGCAAGCCGGCCAGCGGTCGACGCAGCAGGTACAACGCCAGCGGCGCCCGGTCACCGAAGATTTTCGCCGTGCCGCGCAAACCGATGCGCGGGGGTGGTGCTTCGAAATTCGCATCCAGGCGATAGGCCAACTGCCCGCCCGCCGTGGGTTGCGCTTCGTAAGCCGAACGTTCGAGCCTGGCCAGGTGCCGTTGCAGCGGGTCACTGTCGAGGAACAATGCGACTTCAGCGCCGGGCTCCAGAGAGATCGCGTCCCCCACGGCCAGCTCGATACGCAATTGCGCCTGAGCCGGATCGGCGATTTCCATCAGTCGCTCGCCGGTCTGCACCGGCTTGCCGGTCCAGCGTTCGGCATCGGCAAATACCGCAATACCATCGCGCTCAGCGCGCACTTCGCTGCGCTTGAGCAGTTCACGGGCGTAGTCACGCTCGGCGCGCTTCTGTTCGACCCGGGCAGCCAGAAAATCCAGTTTCGAGCTGGACTCGGCATCGGCAAACGAGCGCTGGGAGTTGGCCTTGAGTTCCGCCTCGGCAACCCCGAGGGCACGTTCGGCGACATCGGCCTGAGCCTTGAGGGTGGTGCTTTCGAAGCGCAGCAGCAATTCGCCGGACTTCACCGTTTGATTGGGCTTGACCAGGAACTCGGCAATGACACCGTCCAGCGGCGCCGCCACCACCCGACCGCCTAGCGGCACCACTTCGGCCGGTGCCAATACGGACTGGCGCACCGGGATCAACAGCCCGAGCAATAGCACTGCAACCAGCAAGCCCCGGCGTTTGCGCGTCCAGCGCAGGCGCCAGGGCTTGCGCGGTTGCAGCGCCTGCCAGGCGTGGCTGTAGGTATCACCCAGTTGCGCCAGCAGCACCTGTTCGCCAGGGTTCCACACAACGTCCCGGGCCAGCCACAACCCACCGAACACCTCGCCCTGACGATCGATCAGCGGCAGCCAGAACACCTGCGCCGCCGACAGGCTTTGCCATTCAGCCCGCAGCGACTCGCCGAGGACATCGGCGGCAATGACCCGCGCCTGCTGCAGCTGTTCGCGTTTGAACAGCTGCGCCACTGCCTGCTCGACGAAGGCTACAAACGGTGAATTCGGCTCCACCGTGCTGACACCGGTCACGGCCTGCACCTTCGCGGCGATCAACAGTGCCGCATGGCGAAAGCCAAACAGTGCCTGGCCATCATTGACCAGGCTGTAGGCCAACTGGACGGGCGTCCGGGCTGCGCGGGTCTGGCGCTCAATATCAAGAAAACGCGCGAACACCTGTTCGGCACCGCCGCTCACCGGCGCGTTCACTTGAACTCCGCAAAATGCGCAGTGCCACTCATCCCCGCCAGCAACCCGCTGGCGTTGGGTACGCTGGCCACCAGTAGCAGGGTCTGGCTGCCTTCATCGATTCGTGCGCCCAGGCGCTTGACGGTCGCATCCAGCGGCTTGCCGGTTTCATCGGGAACAAAACTGAAGGTCTGGCCGGGCTTGAGTCGGGCCATCCAGCGCGAGGGCACCAGCAGATGGATTTCCAGGGTGCGATTATCGACCACGTCCAGCAAGGGGGCGCCGGCAGGTACGCTTTCATAGCGCTGTACCTTGCGCTCGACGACCTGGCCATCAAACGGCGCCAGCACGCTGCAACGCTTGACCTGCACTTGATACACCTGGGACTGCGCCTGGGTTTCGCTGACTTTGGCCTCGGCGCGTGCCACTTCGAAACGCCCGACCGAATTCAGCGCGGCCAGTTGCCGGTTGTGCGCCAGCTCTTCACCCGCGCCACGGCTGGCCGCTTGAGCGGCATTGAGTTGCGCCTGATAGGCCGAGCAATCGAACCGCGCCAGGGTATCGCCCTTCTTGAACGATTCCCCCTCGCTGAACGGCAATTCGACAATCCGCCCAGGCACCTCGCTGGCCAGTACGGCCTGATCCCGGGCGCGCAACACACCGCGGGCCTCGGTGCTGGTTGCGGCGCTGGTGCCCGCATCCATTTGCGCAAGCGGGTCATCTGCCACAGGCGTTTGCGCCTGGGCAACGCTCGTGGCGAAGAGCAATCCCAACCCCAACACACAGAAAATCCGCATGACCGTACTCCCTTTCGGATTACCGGAGTCTAAGACAGCGGCGATAAGCGTCAAGCAGATGGCCATCATTGCCTGCGTTTTAACGCTGCGCCGTCCCGGTCAAGGGATACACCGACTCCCAACCTCCACCCAACGCCTTGTACAACCCGACGGCCGCCAGCGACACGCCAGTCGAACTCTCGACCCACTGCTCCTGCGTGGCCAGCAACGCCCCTTGCACGGTGAGTACGGTGACAAAATCCACCACGCCCTCAACGTACTGCTGTTGCGCGGTGTCCAGCGCAATGCGGTTCTGGCGCACGGCCTCGGCCAGGCTGTCGCGGCGCAGCTGACTGGCGTTGTAGGCGGTCAGTTGGTCATCGATTTCATGCCAGGCACGCAGCACGGTTTGCTGATAGGCGATAGCCGCTTCCTGTTGTTGTGCTTCACGCAAATCGAGCACGCCACGCAAGCGGCCGCCGTCGAACAACGGCAAGCTCAATTGCGGGCCGATCCCGAACGAACGCGAACCCCAGGAACCGAAATCACTCAGTTGCATGGCCTGGGAACCGATGTTCCCCGACAGGGTGATTCGCGGATAGAAATCGCCCTTGGCCACGCCAATGCTGGCCGTGGTGGCATGCAGCCGTGCTTCGGCCTGGCGAATGTCCGGACGACGTTCAGCCAGCTGCGAGGGCAAGCCAATGGCGACTTGTCGCGGGGTTTGTGGCACGGGCGCATCTGTGGATAACTCCGCCGCCAATGCCTGAGGCGGCTCGCCCATCAACATACTCAAGGCGTTGATCAGTTGCCACTGGCGCTGCTCCAGTGCGGGCAGGCGCGATTCGATGGCCGCCACCTGTGCGGCGGCTTCGGCGACATCCAGATCCGTCGCGACGCCGTCGGCCAGGCGCAGTTGCGAAAGCTTCAGGCTATGGCGGGCGACGTCGAGATTCTGTTCAGTGACGAGCCGGGTGTTCTGCACGCCACGCAGTTGAATGTAGTCCTGGGCGGTTTCGGCCAGCACCGACAGCAGCACACCGCGTCGGTCGTTCTCGGCGACTTCCAGATTGGCGTCGGCGGCTTCGGTTTCCCGACGCACCCGGCCCCAGAAATCCAGCTCCCAGGAGGCAGAAAAGCCGGCATCCCACAGGTTGAACGCGGATTGGCCGTTGTGCCCTGACGGGTCGCTCAGGCCTTCACTGCTGTTACGTTTTCGGGCGTAGCTTCCCGTGACGGCGGTATTCGGATAGCGGTTGGCGGTGATCACCTGGCGAACGGCACGGCTTTGCTGCAAGCGGCTGCTGGCGAGCTTCAAGTCGAGGTTGTCGGTCAGGGCGCGTTGCGTGAGGGTCGAGAGTTTCGGATCGTTGAACACGTCCCACCAGCGCTTGTTCATCGTTTCGGCGATGGCTTGGCTGGCGGCAGGCTTACCTGGTTTGGCCCATTCGGCGACTTCGGTGGTTTCGGGCTTTTGGAAATTGGGGCCGACGGTACAGCCGCCGAGACTCATGACAAGCACGGCACTGAAAGTCAGTTGCTGCCACTGCCCTCTTCGCGAGCAAGCCCGCTCCCACATTGAAACGCATTCCCCTGTGGGAGCGGGCTTGCTCGCGAAGGCGTCAGCACGATCAACGAAAATCTTCATCGCTGAACAACCTCCTTCGCCTTGGCGGTGGCCGTATCAATACTCGCCTCCACCGACATCCCCACCCGCAATCGCTCGGCCAGCAACTGTCCCGGCTCCAGCACGATCTTCACCGGTATCCGCTGCACCACCTTGGTGAAGTTTCCGGTGGCGTTATCCGGTTTGACCGCGGCGAACGTCACCCCGGTGGCCGGTGCAATGCTTTCGACACGACCGTTGAGTGCCGCACCGCCCAGGCTGTCAACGCGCACTTGCACAGCCTGCCCCGGCTGCACATCCGTCAGTTGGGTTTCCTGGAAATTGGCCATCACATAAGCCTGCGCCAGCGGCACTACCGCGAGGATTTTGCTGCCCGGCGTGACGTAGGCGCCGACCCGCACCGCACGCTCGCCGACCATACCGTCCTGTGGCGCGACGATCCTCGTATAGGACAACTCGTAGCTGGCCATTTCCAGCTTCGCTTGCGCCCGTTTCAGGCCACCTTCGGCGGCGTCGCGCTGGGCCGTGAGGATCTCCACTTGCTTGCGCTCCGCCGCCAGTACCGCGGTGGCATTGGCCAGCCGCGCAGAGGCCTGGTCGATGCGCGTTTGCGCCTGTTGCGCATTTTGTACCGTGCCGGCGCCGACCCCGGCGAGGTGGTTGTAGCGGTTCAATTCATGCTCGGCAAACGCCATTTCCGCCTTGGCCGAAACCACCGAGGATTGCGCCTGGGCAATTACCGACGCCTGGCGCTCCAGGGTCGCCCGGGCGTTTTGCAGTTGCGCCCTGGCCACCAGCGTTTCGGCGTCGGCAGCCTGGGCGGCTGCGCGCAAATCCCGGTCATCGATCAGTGCCAGCAACTGCCCGGCCTTGACCTGCTGGTTGTCCTCAACCAGCACTTGCTGGATAAACCCGGCGACCCGCGGCACTACCAGGGTGAAATCCGCCGAGACATACGCATCGTTGGTGTTCTGTTGGGTACGCTTGCCGAACAGGCCGGGCATCGCCAGGTACAGCAACACACCGACGGCCAATGCGGCGGTCATGGCAACCGCGACTTTCTGCTTTGCTTGAGTGTTCATAAAAACCTTCTGTTTCAGTGGAGCATTCAGGTCGGTGCGCGCGGTGGATAGATCCGCGTCGGCAGCCAGAAAATCAGCAGGATCAAGGTCACGGCGATACCGGCCATGCACAGGTAAAGATCAGAGGAAGTGAGCACCACCGCTTGCTCATGCAGACGATGAGCGAGACTTGCGCTGTCGCGTTCGGCCAACGGTGAGTTGCCGAGACGATCGACCAGCATGGTCGAGTGAAAATGCAGGCGTGCCGTGGTCAACGCCTCGATCACCCCGGTGGCGATGACCGCCGACAGGCCTTTGACGGTGTTGAACCAGGCCGATGCGAACGGCCCTTGCATCGGGTTGATGCTGCCGGTGGACAGCATCAGCAACGGCAACACCGCCATGGGCTGACCGAAAATCTGCAGCCATTGCAGCACATAGAAATCGTCGCGAATCCACGCAGAGGTCAGTTGCGAGCCGCCGACGCACGACAACGCCAGCATGCTCAAGCCAAGGCCCAACACCCAGCGGCAATCGACCCAGCGAAAGTTGCACAGCGCCGCCACCAACGGCAGCGCAATCAATTGCGGTAATGCCGCCAGCAGCATGATCGGCGCGGTCTGCACCGGGCGATAACCCTGGACCTGCGCCAGGTAGCCGGACGGAATAATGATCACCGCCTGCAACACCACCAGCACTCCCGCCAGGGTCAGCAGGGCGAAAGACAGGTTACGGATGCCGAGCATCTGCATCTTGAAAAACGGCATCGGCTGCGACCACTCGCCGATCAAGAACAGCACCAGCAACAACAGCCCGCCACCGAGCAATCCGCAGATCAGGTTCGACTCGAACCAGTCCAGGCGATTGCCCTGCAGAATGCCGATCACCAACATGCAGATGGCGGGAAAACCCAGCAGCACACCGCGCCAGTTGAAGGACTTGAAGCGCTCCAGGCGCAGCGGGTCTTGGGGTAAGCCATACGCCACCGCAGCCATGGCAATCAGGCACGGGGCGATGATTTGCCAGAAGGTCCATTGCCAGCCGACATACTCGGTCCACAACCCGGCCAATGGCGTACCCAGGCCCGGGCCGAACGTCGCGGTCAGGGCATAACCGGCCAGGCCATACAGCTTCACGTTGGCAGGCAGAAATCGCAGGGCCACGGTCATCAGCATGGGAGGCAATGCACCGCCCGCCAGGCCTTGCAGGGTGCGCAGCAACAACAGGCTTTCGTAATTCGGGGCGAAGGGGCACAACGCACCCAACAGGGTGAACAGGCTGATGGCGCACAGGGTGAAACGCCGCAACGAGAACGTCACCGCACACCATGGCGCAAAAGCCATGGCCGCCACTGAGGTCGCGGTGTAACAGGCGACCAGCCAGGTGCCTTCGTCGTAGCCGATGGCCAACGCACCGCGGATGTCGGCCAGGGCGACTTTGGTCACCATCTCGTTCAGGCCCGACACCAGCACTGCCAGCAACACGCCCACCAGGCCGATGATGATCCGCGGGCCGAAGACGGGTGGAGCGATTGCCGTGCTGACCGCGGCGACAGGTGCCGAGGCCGTAAGGGAGGTCATGAACTGCAAGCTCCGGAGTGGAAATACCGAAGCATTCTAGGAAGCGTGATGCCTGACGAAAATCAACTTATCGGCAGGTTATAAGTGCGCCAGACGCAACGATACAAAACCCCTACCCCCTGTAGGAGCGAGCTTGCTCGCGATGGACGTCAACGATAACGCTGGCTGGCAGGTGCCCCGCGGTGTTCTCGGGTTTTTCGCGAGCAAGCTCGCTCCTACAGGGGGGGAATTGCGTTCACCTCAGTCAGGCTGCGCAGCCAGCCACGTCTCATCGCAGCAGGTTTTCAGCGTTTCACGCAACCAGCGGTGAGCCGGATCCTTGTCGAAGCGCGGGTGCCAGGCCTGGGTCAACATCAGCGTCGGCAAAGGAATCGGCAGGTCGAACGAGCGCAGTTTCAATCCCAGCCGCCGCACACTCAGCAAGGCCTCCTTGGGCACCGGCAGAATCAGGTCGGAATCGGGCAAGGCAAACATTGCCGCATGAAAGCTTGGCGCGATCACCGCCACCCGCCGCTCCAGCCCCAGGGCATTGAGCGCGGTATCGATCGGGCCTCGGGCAATGCCACGCCGGGACATACTGATATGGGAATAACCCGCATAGCGCTCTGCCGTGATCTCTTCGTCCAACAGCGGATGATCCTCACGCACCAGGCCAACGAAGTGGGTGGAAAACAGGTTCTGGATCTTCACTTCGGGGGTCAGCGGCCGGGTGTTGCTGATGCTCAGATCGATCCGCCCTTCGCGCAACGCCTCATCATCGCCATCGCCTTCGGGGACGAAACGCAATTCGCAGTGCGGCGCCTGCCGGTCAAGGGTGTCGAACAGCCTGCCGCCGTAGACGCCGACAAAAAAGTCGTTGGCCCGAATACTGAAACGCCGCCGCAGCGAACCCAGTTCCACCGCATCGGCCGAACGAAACAGCAACCCGGCCTGCTCCACCACACTGCGCACCTGCTCGCGCAATTCCAGTGCCTTGGGGGTTGGCACCAGGCCACGGCCGGCGCGCACCAGGATCGGATCGCCAATGGCTTCCCGAATGCGCGTCAACGTCCGGCTCATGGCCGCCGGGCTCAGGTTCATCCGCCGCGCGGCGCCCACCACACTGCCCTCGTCGAGTAAGGCGTCGAGGGCGACCAACAGGTTCATGTCTGGTAGTTGCATGGAAAGCACTCAAGCCTGATTTTTATTGATTCAGACGCAATGCTAGCAAACTTCATTCAGACACTGTGCGAGCGGGCTTGCCCGCGAAGAGACCGGCGCGGACTTCACACAATCAGACAGTCAACGAACCATCCCCCACCGCCTGACCGTCACTCGCTCCAACGAATCGAACACCAGATTCTCCACCAGCAATCCAATCAGGATCACCACCGCCAACCCGGCAAATACCTTGTCCGTGTACAACTCATTGCGATTCTGAAAGATGTACCAGCCCAGTCCGCCCTTGCCACTGGTAGCACCAAACACCAACTCGGCGGCAATCAGCGTACGCCAGGCAAACGCCCAGCCGATCTTCAGGCCGGCAAGGATCGATGGCAGCGCTGCCGGAATCAGGATGAACAACACGAAACGCATGCCTTTGAGGCCGTAGTTGCGCCCGGCCATGCGCAGGGTTTCCGAGACCCCGAGGAACCCGGCGTAGGTGTTCAGCGCCAAGGCCCAGAGTACCGAATGCACCAGCACGAAAATCAGGCTGTTCTGCCCCAGGCCAAACCACAACAGCGCCAGCGGCAACAACGCGATGGCCGGCAACGGGTTGAACATGGAAGTCAGGGTACTCAGCAGGTCGCGACCGAACTGAGTCGACACCGCCAGCGTAGTCAGGGCAAACGCCAGGACGATGCCGATCAGGTAGCCCTTGAGCAGCACCACCAGGGAAATCCATACCTTGCCCAGCAATTCTCCGCTGAGCAGGCCGTCAGACAACGCGTGAGCGGTTTGCACAAAGCTCGGCAGCAGCAAGTCGTTGTTCTGATAACGGGCAACCGCTTCCCACAACACGGCAAGCAAAATCAGGATCAGGCTTTTGCGCAGCCAGCCCTGTTGCCACAGGCGTTGGCCGAGAGGCAGTTCGCGTTCCAGCGGCACGCTGGTCAGTGGCGGCAATACGGTTTCGAATTCTTCACGCGGGGATGATAAATGGCTCATCGGGCCCTCCTCTCACCTGGCTCAATAAGCGATGCGGATGTCGGCGAAATCCAGCTCACGCTCAGCGTTCGCCGCATCACCTTCATCGAACAACAACCGATGGATGCGCCGTGCCGATTCCTGGAACGCCACGCCACCCAGACTGTGCAAATCGTATTGATGGCTGTGGACTTCGGCCCGCACCCGGCCCGGATGCGGTGACAACAACAGGATGCGGTTGCCCACCACCAGCGCCTCTTCGATGGAGTGCGTGACGAACAGCAGGGTGAAACGCACCTCCTCCCAGAGCAGCAGCAGCTCCTCCTGCATCTTGCGCCGGGTCAGGGCGTCGAGGGCGGCGAAGGGTTCGTCCATCAGGAGGATTTTCGGCTGCATTGCCAGCGCCCGGGCGATGGCGACCCGAGCCTTCATGCCACCGGACAAGGTGTGCGGGTAGGCATCGGCAAACGCCGCCAGGCCGACTTTTTCCAGATAGTGCAGCGCTCGCTCTTCAGCTTCTTTTTTCTTCAGGGTTCGGGAAGCCAGCAGTGGGAACATCACGTTCTGTTTTACCGTTTTCCACGGTGGCAGTTGATCGAACTCCTGGAACACCACAATTCGGTCAGGCCCCGGTGCATCGACGCGCTGCCCCTGCAGACGGATCTCGCCCTCGACAGGCTGGATGAAGCCGGCAGCGGCCTTGAGCAACGTCGACTTGCCGCAACCGGACGGACCGAGCAGGACAAAACGATCCGCCGGATCCACTTCGAAACTCACTTGATGGGTCGCCCGTACCACGCGTTGCGGCGTGCGGTATTCCAGACTGACGTTATCGACCGACAGCAGCGCCTGGGCTGCCGCGATCGACTTGCTGACCGTGTGGTCTTGCAAAGGGGCATTCATCCCGGTCAGCTCCCTTGCAGTGGCTTGGCGTCCTGGAAGAAGTAGTCCTTCCACGAATCCGGTTTGTTTTTGATCGCGCCAACGCGGTACAGGAACTCGGCCAACGGATAAGTATTTTTCGGCGTGACGCTGAATTCGAACTGCGGGTTGTCGATGATTTTCAGCAACGCGGCGCGGTCGATCCTGGCCTTGGTGACGCGGATGTAGGTGTCGGCTGCCGCGCCCTTGTCGTTCTGCGCGAATTGCGCCGCTTCGGTCAGCGCATCGATAAATGCCTTGTAGGTTTTCGGGTTCTCGTTGCGGAATTTCTCGGTGGCGAACAGCACCGTCGGCGAGTTCGGACCGAGCAGGTCATAGGTGTTCAGCACCACGTGAACGTTGGGATTGACCAGCTCCTGATCCTGGAACGGTGGGTTGGAAAAGTGCCCGCTCAGCTCGGTGCCGCCGGCCACCAGCGCAGCCGTGGCATCAGGATGTGGGACGGCGATGGTGTACTTGTCGAGGCGATTGAACTCCTTGTCGCCCCACTGTTTGGCCGCCGCGTATTGCAGGAAGCGCGACTGCACCGACACACCCACCGCCGGTACCGCGATGCGGTCCTTCTCGGTGAAGTCAGCGATGGTTTTGACCTTGGGATTATTGCTCACCAGGTAGTACGGAAAGTTGCCGAGGGAGGCCACGGCCTTGACGTTCTGCTTGCCGTGGGTGCGGTCCCAGATGGTCAGCAACGGACCGACGCCGGCGCCGGCAATGTCGATCGAGCCTGCGAGCAACGCGTCGTTGACCGCCGCGCCGCCCGAGAGCTGGGTCCAGTCGACCTTGATGTCGATGCCTTCCTGCTTGCCGTATTTCTCGATCAGGTTCTGATCGCGCACCACATTGAGCAGCAGGTAAACGATGCCGAACTGTTCGGCGATGCGGATTTCACCTTCGGCATGAGCCACGGGCGGCGCCACCAGGCTGCCGGCGATCAGGCTGAAACCCAGGCCGATGGCCGCAGCCAGCGGTGCAAATGGAAGACGTTTGGACATGATCAGATCTCCGACAAATCAGAAAGGCGCATCGCCCTGGATGGTGGTGCGAAACAGCTTGCGGCGCAGATGACTGGGGCATCCGGCGGCTAGGTGGATCAGCGAACGGTTGTCCCAGAACACCAGGTCATGGGGCTGCCATTGATGGCGGTAGATGTTTTGCGGCAGCACGCTGTGGGCGTAGAGCTCGGCCAGCAGTTGTTGGCTCTCATCCTCCGGCAGGCCAACGATGCGGGTGGTGAAGCCCTCGCTGACGAACAAGGCCTTGCGACCGTTTTCCGGGTGGGTACGCACGACCGGGTGCACCACTTCGGCGACCTGGGCGAGCTGCTCCGGAGTCAGGGTCGGGCGCCAGTTGCCTTCGAATTTGGTCTCGCTGTAACGCGCCGTATAGGAGTGCGCCGCCGAGCGCCCTTCAACTGCATTGCGTAGCGCTTCGGGCAGACTGTTCCAGGCTTTGTGCATGTCTGCGAACAGCGTGTCGCCGCCCTCCGATGGCAGCTCCTGGGCATGCAGCATCGAGCCCAGGCTCGGCAGTTGTTTGTAGGAGAGATCGGAATGCCAGAACTTGCCGGCGTCACCCAGGCCGATGTTCTGCCCGTTTTCGACGATGTTGGAAACGATGAGGATTTCCGGATGCCCTGCCAGCAGGAACTGCTTGAGCACATGGATCTGCAACACGCCAAAACGACGACTGAAGTCGATGTGCTGTTCTGGGGTGATGCGCTGGTCGCGGAACACCACCACATGATGGTCCAGGTGCGCACGGTGAATGCGGGCAAAATCGTCATCATTGAGCGGGCGGGACAGGTCGAGACCGATGATCTCCGCGCCCACCGCTCCGCTGAACGGACGGATTTCAAAGAATTGTGGCGCGATGCTTGGCGAAGCTGAAGCTGCAGACATAAATCACTCCCACGCACGGCACGCTCAAAGGCGCGCGCGTCGATCAGAAACTCACGGAGATCCCGTGTTGGTTCGTGTCGTGCGGCGCGCCGATTGGTCGACAGGTACGCAGGAGATTGACTTTATAGATATAAGAATTGAAATTTAAATACCGTTAACGAATAACGATATGGCGATTGAAAAGGGACTGGGTGGATTACGGCGTGACGTTATTTGTCACTTACTGACATATTTTTGGGATTTTGACTGACGCCATCGCGGGCTTGCCCGCGATGGCGTCAGTGAATCCACTGAAGATCTAGCGCTCGTGCAGCGCCTCGGCCCGAGCGCGGATGATCGGTTTGAGCAGGTAGCTGAGTACGGTCTTCTTGCCGGTGATGATGTCCACGGACGCCACCATCCCCGGAATGATCAGCAACGGTTTTTCGTCGGTGCCCAAGTGGCTGCGGTCGGTGCGCAGCTTGATCACGTAGTAGGTGGTTTTCTTGTCTTCATCGGTGATGGTGTCGGCACCGATCTGCTCCAGCTTGGCCTTCAGCCCGCCGTAGATGGTGTAGTCATAGGCGGTAAACTTCACCGTCGCTTCCTGCCCCGGATGCAGGAACGCGATGTCCTGCGGACGGATCTTCGCCTCGACCAGCAAGGTGTCGTCCAGTGGCACGATTTCCACCAGGTCGCTGCCTGGCTGGATAACCCCGCCGATGGTATTGACCAGCAACTTGTTGACGATACCCCGCACCGGCGAAGTGACCAGCGTCCGGCTGACCCGGTCTTCCAGGGCCTTGCCGGTGGCCTCGGCCTTGTTCAGGTCAGTGCGTGCTTCATTGAGCTGGGTCAGGGCGTCACTGCGGAACTTGCCACGAGTTTCGTCGATCTTGCGCTGTACTTCCTTGATTGCCGATTCGGCTCGCGGAATAGCCAGGGTGGTGGCGTCGAGCTGGCCACGGGTCTCCGCTTCGGCACGCCTGAGGCGCAGGACCTCCACTGGCGATACTGCGCCCTGGGCCACCAACGGCTCGGACATGTTGATTTCCTGACGCTGAAAGCCCAATTGCTGGCGGTACTGCGCCTGTTTGGAGGTGAACTCACGCAGTTCTTGCTGGCGCTGGATCAACTGCTCCTGCAAGCCGCCAATCTCGTCGTGCAACTGCTGGCGGCGGCTTATATACAGCGACTCTTCGCTCTTGGCCTGACCCGGTACAGCCTTGAGTACATCCTCGGGGAAGTTCAGCGGGCGGTCGTCAACCTCGGCGCTCAAGCGCTCGACCCGAAGCACCATCGACAACCGATCGGCTTCCGTTTCACCCACGTTCGAAGCGAACCGCGTGTCATCCAGACGAATCAGCGGTGCGCCGGCTTCGACGATCTGGCCTTCCTTGACGAACAGCTCGGAAACGATACCGCCTTCAAGGTTCTGGATTTTCTGGATCTTCGACGATGGAATCGCCTTGCCATCGCCCTTGGTCACTTCGTCGATGACCGCGAAGTTGGCCCAGAGCATCAGGAACACAAAGAACGCGATGATCGCCCAGATCGTCAGCCGCACCACACGCGGCGCATCCTCTATCAGCGCCTTGTTGACCTCCGGCAGCGGCTGGCCCTGCAGCGAAGCAGAGCCTTTGAAGTAGCGACGGATCGAATCCTTACCCGACTTAAGCAACACTGATCTGCCCCTTCTTCAACGCTTCCATCACCGCAGCTTTCGGGCCGTCGGCAAGAATCTGCCCGCGGTCGATCACGATCAGTCGTTCAACCAGCGACAACAGCGAAGCCCGGTGCGTCACCAGCACCATGGTCTTGTTTTCGATCACCGCTGCCAGGCGCTGCTTGAGGCGCTCTTCACCGGTGTTATCCATGGCACTGGTCGGTTCGTCGAGCAGCAGGATCGGCGGGTTGAGCAATAACGCACGGGCCAGGGCGACGTTTTGCCGTTGACCGCCGGAGAGGTTCTGCCCGCGCTCACCCACTTGCAGCTCATAACCCTGCGGATGCAGGCGCGCATACTCGTGGACACCGGCCAACTCTGCCGCTTGCAGCACCAGTTCGTCCTCGACATACCGCGCACCGGAAACCAGGTTGTCGCGCAAGGTGCCCGCGAGCAACTGAATGTCCTGGGGTACGTAGCCGATGTTGTAGCGCAGTTCGCTGACGTCGATCTGGCGGATATCCACACCATCGACCAACAACGAACCATCATCCGGCTGATACAGCCCCACCAGCAGTTTCGCCAGCGAACTCTTGCCCGAACCGCTTCGGCCAATGATGCCGACTTTCTCACCGGGACGAATCGACAGGCTGATGTTCTTCAGCGCCAGGTTCTGCTGTTGCGGGTAGGTGAAGTTGAGTTGACGGCACTCAATGGCGCCCTGCAGCACCTTGCGGCTGAGCGGACGCTCTTCGAAGTTGCGCTCCTGGGGCAGCTCCATCATTTGGTCGACCGAGGTCATGGTCACCCGTGCCTGCTGATAGCGGGTCAGCAGCCCGGACAGTGACGCCAGCGGGCTGAGCGCACGGCCACTGAGCATGTAGCAGGCAATCAGGCCGCCCATGCTCAGGTGGCCGTCGATGATCTGGTACACGCCGAAGACGATCATGATCACCCCGGCCAGTTGCTGGATCAGCAGGGTGATATTCATCGCCAGGCCGGACAGCATTTTCACTCGCAACTCAAGGCGACTGAGGGTGCCGATGGTCTGTTCCCACTGATACTGGCGTTCACTTTCGGCGTTGTTGACCTTCACCGCATCCAGGCCGGCCAGGGTTTCGATCAGGCTCGATTGACGCTCGGCCCCCAGCGCCATGGTTCGTTCCATCGTCGCCACCAGGGGTTTCTGCAAGGCATAGCCGATGGCCAGGGCAATCGGGAACGCCAGCACCGGTATCCACACCAGATGCCCGCCAAGGATCGCGATGACGATAAAAATCAAAATAGTGAATGGCAGGTCGATCAGGCTGGTGAGGGTCAGCGAGGCGAGGAAATCGCGCAGGCTCTGGAATTCGTGGATGTTCTGGGCAAAGCTGCCGACCCGTGCCGGCCGGTATTTCATCGCCATGCCGACGATGCGTTCGAACAGCGTGGCCGAGATAATCAGGTCGGTTTTCTTGCCGGCCAGATCCAGGCACAGACTGCGCAGGCTTTTCAGGATCAGGTCGAAGAGGTAGGCGCCAGTGATGCCAAGCGCCAGGACCCATAGCGTCGCTTCGGCCTGGTTCGGCACGACGCGGTCGTAGACGTTCATCACGAACAGCGGCGCGGCCATGGCGATGATGTTGATCAGGAAACTGGCGGCGATGGCGTCGGCGTACAACCAGCGCGAACGTTTGAGGGTATCGCGGAACCACGAACGCGCACGCGGAATCAGCGTGCCGTGATTGACGTCGAATTTGTGCTGGGGCTGGGCGAAAAAGACCTTGCCGGTGTAGTCGTCGGCCAACAGCTCACGGCTGACCAAGGACTCACCGCCATCGCTTTCGCTGAGCAGCACCCGTACCTGATCTTCGCCTTGCCAGCCAAGCAGGACGGCACTGCGACCGTCCTTGAGCAGCAACAATGCCGGCATGGCAATCGCCGGAATGTTCTCCAGCTTGCGTTGCAGCACCCGGCCTTGCAGCCCCGCGCGAGCTGCTGCGCGAGGCAGCAATTCGGCACTCAAGCGTTGCTCGGGGAGCGGCAGGCCAGTGGTCAGCATTGCCGCGCTGGCAGGCTTCTGGTGCAGCATGCAAAGAGCGAGCAGACCATCCAGCAACGGATCGTCATGCAACGCGCGCGGATCATGAATGAGTTGAACCCGACTGACTTCTGATTCCACGCTCGGCACTCTTGGCTGACAATTGAACGATGAAGGACCTGCTCAGTTCATACCGGGCAATTGGACCTTGGGCTTCACGTCGTTCTGCACAACGGATGCCAATGGTGCGACCACTCCCTGGCTCTTGAGCAACTCGCCCATGGTCGCCTTGATTCGGTACTGAGTAAATAACTGAACGTTCTTGATCTCCGCCAGACGGCGAGAAGAGGTGAACAGTTCGTTCTCGCTGTCGAGCAAGTCAAGCAGGGTGCGCTCGCCGAGGCTGAACTGACGCTGGTAAGCGGTACGTACGGCGGTGCTGTGGTCGACGTACTGCTGGGCGATCGGCACCTGCGCGTTGGCATTGTTCAAGGCGTTCCAGGCCAGGCCCAGCTCTTCATTCAATTGGCGCAGGGCGTTGTTACGGATATCCAGCGCCTGGTTCGACAGGTAGGCCTTGGACTCCAGATCGGCCTTGTTGCTGCCACCGGAATACAGGTTGAAGCGCATGCGCAGCATGGCTTGCCATTCGTTGTTGTGGCCGTTCTGACCATCAATGTCGTTGTCCGCGGTGCGACCCAACTCAGCATCGAAGCGTGGGTAGAAAGTCGACTTGGCCGTGTCGTACTGCTTCTCGGCAGCGGCGATATCGGATTCGGCCGAGCGCAGGATCGGGCTGTTTTCCAGCATCTGCGCGCGGGCTTCATTCAGATTGGCCGGCATCAGCGCCAGGAAACTCGCCGGGCGCTCAAGTTGGTCCGGCATCTGGCCAACAGCGGAGAGGTAGTTGGTTTCGGCGTCAGCCAGGTTGGTCTGCTCGGTGATCAGATTGTTGCGCGCCTGGGCCATCCGCGCCTCCGCCTGATCGAGGTCGGCGCCGCTGCCGACACCACGCTGGGTGCGCAGCTGGATCTGGTCGTATATGCGTTGGTGGCTCTTGAGGTTGTCCTCGGCCAGACGCACGAACTCGCGACGAGTCAGCACGTCGAGATAGACCTGGGCCACGGTCAGCCCGGTACGCTCGGAAGTACTTAACAGCGAATAGGCGCGGGAGTTGACGGCGGCTTGTTGACGCCCTACTTCGCTGGACGTCGCAAAACCGTCAAAAACCATTTGGGTCAGACGCAGACTCGACTCACTGCGATTCAGGGTTTCCCAGTGGTTGCTGCTGCCGTTCGTTCGTGTAGTCACGCTGTCGGTGCCCTCACGACCATAACCGCCCAGCAGGTCGACCCGTGGCAGGTATCCACCTTTCGCAGCCTTCAACTGATAGTCCGCAGCCAATCGACTATTGACGCCTGC
This sequence comes from Pseudomonas sp. WT-JTC, assembly GCF_056711565.1. Lineage (NCBI taxonomy): Bacteria > Pseudomonadati > Pseudomonadota > Gammaproteobacteria > Pseudomonadales > Pseudomonadaceae > Pseudomonas > Pseudomonas sp. WT-JTC. Next base: position 141,990 of record NZ_CM160042.1, on the reverse strand, counting down.
CTGGACCTCCGGATGGACATCCAGCGCTTGTTGCATGGCGTCTGGCAAGGACTGTGCCTGGACGAAAGACGTGGCGAGGGCGAAAGGTATAGCCATGAACAAAGGCGGACGCATTGTAGGAATTTCCCAGGACTTCTTGTCTTGAATCGCAGCAAAAGAACGTGCTGCGTCGGAAGATGGCAAGCGGAATGACCGTATGTCGGAAAGTTCAAAAAGCGGAACTGGATCACATACCGAGGACGAGTCACAGCTGAAATATCAATGTGACATTACTGGGACGATTGTTTAGGATGGCTCGAAGAAGGTCAATAGTTTGGCATAAAGTTAATAACGAAAATAAATAAAGCCAATATATTGACGAATTGATGCGTCAAATTTGTGCATCTATTTTGCAATGTACGTCCAGACTGGTCGGCGCCGACAGATGCCATCAGGTCCATGGAAGTCAACTGAACGTGACACCCCGGAGAGTCTTCAATGAGCAGTGTTGTTGCCATCGTCAAAAGCATTGTCGGTCAGGTTTTCGTGGTGTCCCCCGAGGGCATCCGCCGCGTTCTCGTTGAAGGCGACAAACTGTTCGCCGGTGACCAGATCGACACTGGCCTTTCCGGCGCCGTGTCCCTGGAGCTGGCCGATGGCCGTACCCTCGATCTGGGCCGTGACACTCAGTGGAGCGCGCACGCCCCGGACTCCGGCAGTGATCTGGCGGCCGCCACCGCGCAAGCCGCACCGTCCGTTGAAGAGCTGCAACAAGCCATTGCCGCCGGTGCCGACCCGACCAAAGACCTTGAAGCCACCGCTGCGGGTCCGACGGCGGCCGGCTCTGGTGGTGCCGCGGGTGGTAGTCACAGTTTCGTGGTGCTCGACGCCACCGCTGGCCGCGTCGACCCAACCATTGGCTTCCCGACTGCGGGCATCAATTCTGCTGCGCAAATAGCTCAGGACACTACTGGCGGCCAGACCGCCGCCGCCAACGCCAACGCCAACACCAACACCAACACCAACACCAACACCAACACCAACACCAACACCAACACCAACACTCCAAGTGAGTCGACCCTGAGCCTTAGCGCCACGCCAACCATCACCGAGGCCGGTGGCGTGCTGGTGTATACCGCGACACTGACCCAGGCACCGCTGACCGACCTGACTGTCACGCTGTCCAACGGCGCGGTGATCGTGATTCCCGCGGGCTCGACCACCGGCACCGTCAACGTGCCATTGGTCCCGAACGACACTGTTTATAACGACGCGACCCAGATCGAAATGACCGTCACCGGCACCAGCGGCGGCAGCGGTATCACAGCTACGCCACCGACTACCCCGGCCGTGACCCAGGTCACCGATACCGTCGACACCACCACGGTCACCCTGACGGCCGGCAACACCGTCACCGAAGGTGGCCAGATCACCTATACGGCGACCCTGAACAACCCGGCGCAAACGCCAATGACCGTGACCTTGAGCAACGGCTCGGTCATTACCATCGAAGCCGGCAAGACTACTGGCAGCGTCGTGGTCGAGACCCCGGCCAATGACGTCTATGTCAACGGCAGCACCGTCAGCACCACCATCACCGGCACCACTGGCGGCAACTTCGAAAACCTGGTGCCAAACACCGCGCCGGCCGTGACCAGCATCACCGATTCCGTGGACAGCACCGGGCTGACCCTGAGCGCCACCGGCAACATCAGCGAAGGCGGGCAGATCACCTACACCGCGACCCTGACCAACCCGGCCGGCACGCCAATGACCGTGACCTTGAGCAACGGCTCGGTCATTACCATCGAAGCCGGCAAGACTACTGGCAGCGTCGTGGTCGAGACCCCGGCCAATGACGTCTATGTCAACGGCAGCACCGTCAGCACCACCATCACCGGCACCACTGGCGGCAACTTCGAAAACCTGGTGCCAAGCACCGCGCCGGCCGTGACCAGCATCACCGATTCCGTGGACAGCACCGGGCTGACCCTGAGCGCCACCGGCAACATCAGCGAAGGCGGGCAGATCACCTACACCGCGACCCTGACCAACCCGGCCGGCACGCCAATGACCGTGACCTTGAGCAACGGCTCGGTCATTACCATCGAAGCCGGCAAGACTACTGGCAGCGTCGTGGTCGAGACCCCGGCCAATGACGTCTATGTCAACGGCAGCACCGTCAGCACCACCATCACCGGCACCACTGGCGGCAACTTCGAAAACCTGGTGCCAAGCACCGCGCCGGCCGTGACCAGCATCACCGATTCCGTGGACAGCACCGGGCTGACCCTGAGCGCCACCGGCAACATCAGCGAAGGCGGGCAGATCACCTACACCGCGACCCTGACCAACCCGGCCGGCACGCCAATGACCGTGACCTTGAGCAACGGCTCTGTCATTACCATTGAAGCCGGCAAGACCACTGGCAGCGTCGTGGTCGAGACCCCGGCCAATGACGTCTATGTCAACGGCAGCACCGTCAGCACCACCATCACCGGTACCACTGGCGGCAACTTCGAAAACCTGGTGCCGAACACCGCGCCGGCCGTGACCACCATTACCGACTCCGTGGACAGCACCGGGCTGACCCTGACTGCCACCGGTAACATCACCGAAGGCGGCCAGATCACCTACACCGCGACTCTGACCAACCCGGCCGGCACGCCGGTGACCGTGACCTTGAGCAATGGCTCGGTCATCACCATCGAAGCCGGCAAGACTACTGGCAGCGTCGTGGTCGAGACCCCGGCCAATGACGTCTATGTGAACGGCAGCACCGTCAGCACCACCATCACCGGTACCACTGGCGGCAACTTCGAAAACCTGGTGCTGAGTAAAGAGCCAGCAGTGACGTCCATCACTGACTCGATCGACACCACCACCGTGATGTTGACCGCCACCTCAAGCGTGGATGAGAACGGCACCATCACCTACACCGCCACGCTGACCGACAAGAACGGCGCCCCGGTGACCGCGCAGAACGGTCCGGTGACCGTGACCCTCGACAGCGGCAAGATCATCACCATCGCCGAAGGCCAGAGCGCCGGCAGCCTGCCGGTCACCGTCGGCAATGACGTTTACAACGGTCCGACCACCGTCAGCGAATCCATCAAGGACGCGGTGGGTGGCAACCTCGAAGCCATTAATCCGATCAAGACCCCGGTAGAAACCACGGTCAACGACGTCAACGACACCACCACGGTAACGCTGACCGCCACCCCGAGCGTGGACGAAAACGGCACCATCACCTACACCGCGACCCTGGCCGATGCCCAGGGCCAACCGGTGACCGCGCAGAACGGTCCAGTGACCGTGACCCTCGACAGCGGCAAGGTGATCACCATCGCCGTCGGCCAGAGCTCCGGCAGCCTACCGGTCACTGTCGGCAACGACGTTTACAAGGGGCCAACCACCGTCACCGAATCCATCAAGGACGCGGCCGGCGGTAACCTCGAAGCGATCAACCCGGTGAAAACCCCGGTGACCACCACGGTCACCGACGTCAACGACAGCACCACCGTGACCCTGACCGCCACCCCGAGCGTGGATGAAAACGGCACCATCACCTACACCGCGACCCTGACCGATGCCCAGGGCCAACCGGTCACCGCGCAGAACGGTCCGGTCACCGTGACCCTCGACAGCGGCAAGGTGATCACCATCGCTGAAGGTCAGAGTTCCGGCAGCCTGCCGGTGACCGTCGGCAACGACGTTTACAAGGGGCCAACCACCGTTACTGAGTCGATTCAATCGGCCGACGGCGGCAACCTCGAAGCGATCAACCCGGTGAAAACCCCGGTAGAAACCACGGTCACCGATGTCAACGACACCACCACGGTAACGCTGACCGCCACCCCGAGCGTGGACGAAAACGGCACCATCACCTACACCGCGACCCTGGCCGATGCCCAGGGCCAACCGGTGACCGCGCAGAACGGTCCAGTGACCGTGACCCTCGACAGCGGCAAGGTCATCACCATCGCTGAAGGCCAGAGCTCCGGCAGCCTACCGGTCACTGTCGGCAACGACGTTTACAAGGGGCCAACCACCGTCAGCGAATCCATCAAGGATGCAGTGGGTGGCAACCTCGAAGCGATCAACCCGGTGAAAACGCCGGTCACCACCACGGTCACCGACGTCAACGACAGCACCACCGTGACGCTGACTGCAACCCCATCGGTGAGCGAAAACGGCACCATCACTTACACCGCGACGCTGACCGATGCCCAAGGCCAACCGGTCACCGCGCAGAACGGTCCGGTCACCGTGACCCTCGACAGCGGCAAGGTGATCACCATCGCCGTCGGCCAGAGCTCCGGCAGCCTACCGGTCACCGTCGGCAACGACGTTTACAAGGGGCCAACCACCGTCACCGAGTCGATTAAATCGGCCGACGGCGGCAACCTCGAAGCGATCAACCCGGTGAAAACCCCGGTGACCACCACGGTCACCGACGTCAACGACAGCACCACCGTGACCCTGACCGCCACCCCGAGCGTGGATGAAAACGGCACCATCACCTACACCGCGACCCTGACCGATGCCCAGGGCCAACCGGTCACCGCGCAGAACGGTCCGGTCACCGTGACCCTCGACAGCGGCAAGGTGATCACCATTGCCGAAGGCCAGAGTTCCGGCAGCCTGCCAGTCACCGTCGGCAATGACGTCTACAAGGGGCCGACCACCGTCACCGAGTCGATTAAATCGGCCGACGGCGGCAACCTCGAAGCGATCAATCCGGTGAAAACGCCAGTGACCACCACGGTCAATGACGACAACGACAGCACCACCGTGACCCTGACCGCGACGCCGAACGTGGACGAAAACGGCACCATCACCTACACCGCCACCCTGACCGATGCCCAGGGCCAACCGGTCACCGCGCAAAACGGTCCGGTCACCGTGACCCTCGACAGCGGCAAGGTCATCACCATTGCCGAAGGCCAGAGTTCCGGCAGCCTGCCGGTCACCGTCGGCAACGACGTTTACAAGGGGCCAACCACTGTCAGCGAATCCATCAAGGATGCAGTGGGTGGCAACCTCGAAGCGATCAACCCGGTGAAAACGCCGGTCACCACCACGGTCACCGACGTCAACGACAGCACCACCGTGACGCTGACTGCAACCCCATCGGTGAGCGAAAACGGCACCATCACTTACACCGCGACGCTGACCGATGCCCAAGGCCAACCGGTCACCGCGCAGAACGGTCCGGTCACCGTGACCCTCGACAGCGGCAAGGTGATCACCATCGCCGTCGGCCAGAGCTCCGGCAGCCTACCGGTCACCGTCGGCAACGACGTTTACAAGGGGCCAACCACCGTCACCGAGTCGATTCAATCGGCCGACGGCGGCAATCTCGAAGCGATCAACCCGGTGAAGACCCCGGTAGAAACCACGGTCACCGATGTCAACGACACCACCACCGTGACCCTGAGCGCCACCCCGAGCGTGGACGAAAACGGCACCATCACCTACACCGCCACCCTGACCGATGCCCAGGGCCAACCGGTGACCGCGCATAACACGCCAGTCACCGTCACCCTCGACAGCGGCAAGGTGATCACCATTGCCGAAGGCCAGAGTTCCGGCAGCCTGCCGGTCACCGTCGGCAACGACGTTTACAAGGGGCCAACCACTGTCAGCGAATCCATCAAGGATGCAGTGGGTGGCAACCTCGAAGCGATCAACCCGGTGAAAACGCCGGTCACCACCACGGTCACCGACGTCAACGACAGCACCACCGTGACGCTGACTGCAACCACATCGGTGAGCGAAAACGGCACCATCACCTACACCGCGACCTTGACCGATGCCCAGGGCCAACCGGTGACCGCGCATAACACGCCAGTCACCGTCACCCTCGACAGCGGCAAGGTCATCACCATCGCCGAAGGCCAGAGCTCCGGCTCCTTGCCGGTGACCGTCGGCAATGACGTTTACAACGGTCCGACCACCGTCAGCGAATCCATCAAGGACGCGGTGGGTGGCAACCTCGAAGCCATTAATCCGATCAAGACCCCGGTAGAAACCACGGTCAACGACGTCAACGACACCACCACGGTAACGCTGACCGCCACCCCGAGCGTGGACGAAAACGGCACCATCACCTACACCGCGACCCTGGCCGATGCCCAGGGCCAACCGGTGACCGCGCAGAACGGTCCAGTGACCGTGACCCTCGACAGCGGCAAGGTGATCACCATTGCCGAAGGCCAGAGCTCCGGCAGCCTACCGGTCACCGTCGGCAACGACGTTTACAAGGGGCCAACCACCGTCACCGAATCCATCAAGGACGCGGCCGGCGGTAACCTCGAAGCGATCAACCCGGTGAAAACCCCGGTGACCACCACGGTCACCGACGTCAACGACAGCACCACCGTGACCCTGACCGCCACCCCGAGCGTGGATGAAAACGGCACCATCACCTACACCGCGACCCTGACCGATGCCCAGGGCCAACCGGTCACCGCGCAGAACGGTCCGGTCACCGTGACCCTCGACAGCGGCAAGGTGATCACCATCGCTGAAGGTCAGAGTTCCGGCAGCCTGCCGGTGACCGTCGGCAACGACGTTTACAAGGGGCCAACCACCGTTACTGAGTCGATTCAATCGGCCGACGGCGGCAACCTCGAAGCGATCAACCCGGTGAAAACCCCGGTAGAAACCACGGTCACCGATGTCAACGACACCACCACGGTAACGCTGACCGCCACCCCGAGCGTGGACGAAAACGGCACCATCACCTACACCGCGACCCTGGCCGATGCCCAGGGCCAACCGGTGACCGCGCAGAACGGTCCAGTGACCGTGACCCTCGACAGCGGCAAGGTCATCACCATCGCTGAAGGCCAGAGCTCCGGCAGCCTACCGGTCACTGTCGGCAACGACGTTTACAAGGGGCCAACCACCGTCAGCGAATCCATCAAGGATGCAGTGGGTGGCAACCTCGAAGCGATCAACCCGGTGAAAACGCCGGTCACCACCACGGTCACCGACGTCAACGACAGCACCACCGTGACGCTGACTGCAACCCCATCGGTGAGCGAAAACGGCACCATCACTTACACCGCGACGCTGACCGATGCCCAAGGCCAACCGGTCACCGCGCAGAACGGTCCGGTCACCGTGACCCTCGACAGCGGCAAGGTGATCACCATCGCCGTCGGCCAGAGCTCCGGCAGCCTACCGGTCACCGTCGGCAACGACGTTTACAAGGGGCCAACCACCGTCACCGAGTCGATTAAATCGGCCGACGGCGGCAACCTCGAAGCGATCAACCCGGTGAAAACCCCGGTGACCACCACGGTCACCGACGTCAACGACAGCACCACCGTGACCCTGACCGCCACCCCGAGCGTGGATGAAAACGGCACCATCACCTACACCGCGACCCTGACCGATGCCCAGGGCCAACCGGTCACCGCGCAGAACGGTCCGGTCACCGTGACCCTCGACAGCGGCAAGGTGATCACCATTGCCGAAGGCCAGAGTTCCGGCAGCCTGCCAGTCACCGTCGGCAATGACGTCTACAAGGGGCCGACCACCGTCACCGAGTCGATTAAATCGGCCGACGGCGGCAACCTCGAAGCGATCAATCCGGTGAAAACGCCAGTGACCACCACGGTCAATGACGACAACGACAGCACCACCGTGACCCTGACCGCGACGCCGAACGTGGACGAAAACGGCACCATCACCTACACCGCCACCCTGACCGATGCCCAGGGCCAACCGGTCACCGCGCAAAACGGTCCGGTCACCGTGACCCTCGACAGCGGCAAGGTCATCACCATTGCCGAAGGCCAGAGTTCCGGCAGCCTGCCGGTCACCGTCGGCAACGACGTTTACAAGGGGCCAACCACTGTCAGCGAATCCATCAAGGATGCAGTGGGTGGCAACCTCGAAGCGATCAACCCGGTGAAAACGCCGGTCACCACCACGGTCACCGACGTCAACGACAGCACCACCGTGACGCTGACTGCAACCCCATCGGTGAGCGAAAACGGCACCATCACTTACACCGCGACGCTGACCGATGCCCAAGGCCAACCGGTCACCGCGCAGAACGGTCCGGTCACCGTGACCCTCGACAGCGGCAAGGTGATCACCATCGCCGTCGGCCAGAGCTCCGGCAGCCTACCGGTCACCGTCGGCAACGACGTTTACAAGGGGCCAACCACCGTCACCGAGTCGATTCAATCGGCCGACGGCGGCAATCTCGAAGCGATCAACCCGGTGAAGACCCCGGTAGAAACCACGGTCACCGATGTCAACGACACCACCACCGTGACCCTGAGCGCCACCCCGAGCGTGGACGAAAACGGCACCATCACCTACACCGCCACCCTGACCGATGCCCAGGGCCAACCGGTGACCGCGCATAACACGCCAGTCACCGTCACCCTCGACAGCGGCAAGGTGATCACCATTGCCGAAGGCCAGAGTTCCGGCAGCCTGCCGGTCACCGTCGGCAACGACGTTTACAAGGGGCCAACCACTGTCAGCGAATCCATCAAGGATGCAGTGGGTGGCAACCTCGAAGCGATCAACCCGGTGAAAACGCCGGTCACCACCACGGTCACCGACGTCAACGACAGCACCACCGTGACGCTGACTGCAACCACATCGGTGAGCGAAAACGGCACCATCACCTACACCGCGACCTTGACCGATGCCCAGGGCCAACCGGTGACCGCGCATAACACGCCAGTCACCGTCACCCTCGACAGCGGCAAGGTCATCACCATCGCCGAAGGCCAGAGCTCCGGCTCCTTGCCGGTGACCGTCGGCAATGACGTCTACAAGGGTCCGACCACCGTCACCGAGTCGATTAAATCGGCCGACGGCGGCAACCTCGAAGCGATCAACCCGGTGAAGACCCCGGTAGAAACCACGGTCACCGACGTCAACGACACCACCACCGTGACCCTGACCGCCACCCCGAGCGTGGACGAGAACGGCACCATCACCTACACCGCGACCCTGACCGATGCCCAAGGCCAACCGGTCACCGCGCAGAACGGTCCGGTGACCGTGACCCTCGACAGCGGCAAGGTGATCACCATTGCCGAAGGCCAGAGCTCCGGCAGCCTACCGGTCACCGTCGGCAACGACGTTTACAAGGGGCCAACCACCGTCACCGAGTCGATTAAATCGGCCGACGGCGGCAACCTCGAAGCGATCAACCCGGTGAAGACCCCGGTAGAAACCACGGTCACCGACGTCAACGACACCACCACCGTGACCCTGACCGCCACCCCGAGCGTGGACGAGAACGGCACCATCACCTACACCGCGACCCTGACCGATGCCCAAGGCCAACCGGTCACCGCGCAGAACGGTCCGGTGACCGTGACCCTCGACAGCGGCAAGGTGATCACCATTGCCGAAGGCCAGAGTTCCGGCAGCCTGCCAGTCACCGTCGGCAATGACGTCTACAAGGGGCCGACCACCGTCACCGAGTCGATTAAATCGGCCGACGGCGGCAACCTGGAACTGGTGTCGCCCAACACCACGCCAGTGACCACCACGGTCACCGACGTCAACGACAGCACCACCGTGACCCTGACCGCGACGCCGAACGTGGACGAAAACGGCACCATCACCTACACCGCCACCCTGACCGATGCCCAGGGCCAACCGGTCATCGCGCAAAACGGTCCGGTCACCGTGACCCTCGACAGCGGCAAGGTGATCACCATTGCCGAAGGCCAGAGTTCCGGCAGCCTGCCGGTCACCGTCGGCAACGACGTTTACAAGGGGCCAACCACTGTCAGCGAATCCATCAAGGATGCAGTGGGTGGCAACCTCGAAGCGATCAACCCGGTGAAAACGCCGGTCACCACCACGGTCACCGACGTCAACGACAGCACCACCGTGACGCTGACTGCAACCCCATCGGTGAGCGAAAACGGCACCATCACTTACACCGCGACGCTGACCGATGCCCAAGGCCAACCGGTCACCGCGCAGAACGGTCCGGTCACCGTGACCCTCGACAGCGGCAAGGTGATCACCATCGCCGTCGGCCAGAGCTCCGGCAGCCTACCGGTCACCGTCGGCAACGACGTTTACAAGGGGCCAACCACCGTCACCGAGTCGATTCAATCGGCCGACGGCGGCAATCTCGAAGCGATCAACCCGGTGAAGACCCCGGTAGAAACCACGGTCACCGATGTCAACGACACCACCACCGTGACCCTGAGCGCCACCCCGAGCGTGGACGAAAACGGCACCATCACTTACACCGCGACGCTGACCGATGCCCAAGGCCAACCGGTCACCGCGCAGAACGGTCCGGTGACCGTGACCCTCGACAGCGGCAAGGTGATCACCATTGCCGAAGGCCAGAGCTCCGGCAGCCTGCCGGTGACCGTCGGCAACGACGCTTACAAAGGGCCAACCACCGTTACTGAGTCGATTAAATCGGCCGACGGTGGCAACCTCGAAGCGATCAATCCGGTGAAAACGCCAGTGACCACCACGGTCAACGACGTCAACGACTCCACTACCGTGACCCTGACCGCCACCCCGAGCGTGGACGAAAACGGCACCATCACCTACACCGCGACCCTAACCGATACCCAGGGCAAACCGGTGACCGCGCAGAACGGTCCGGTCACCGTGACCCTGGACAGCGGCAAGGTCATCACCATCGCCGTCGGCCAAAGCTCCGGCAGCCTGCCGGTCACCGTCGGCAACGACGTTTACAAGGGGCCAACCACTGTCAGCGAATCCATCAAGGATGCAGTGGGTGGCAACCTCGAAGCGATCAACCCGGTGAAAACCCCGGTCAGCACCACGGTCACCGACGTCAACGACAGCACCACCGTAACCCTGAGCGCCACCCCGAGCGTGGACGAAAACGGCACCATCACCTACACCGCCACCCTGACCGATGCCCAGGGCCAACCGGTGACCGCGCATAACACGCCAGTCACCGTCACCCTCGACAGCGGCAAGGTGATTACCATCGCCGTCGGCCAGAGCTCCGGCTCCTTGCCGGTCACGGTGGGCAATGACGTTTACAAAGGTCCAACCACCGTTACTGAGTCGATTAAATCGGCCGACGGCGGCAACCTGGAAGCGATCAACCCGGTGAAAGCCCCGGTGAACACCACGGTCAACGACGTCAACGACAGCACCACCGTGACCCTGACCGCCACCCCGAGCGTGGACGAGAACGGCACCATCACTTACACCGCCACCCTGACCGACAAGAACGGTGCCCCGGTGACCGCACACAACACGCCGGTCACCGTGACCCTCGACAGCGGCAAGGTCATTACCATCGCCGTCGGCCAAAGCTCCGGCACCCTGCCGGTCACCGTCGGCAACGACGTCTACAAAGGTCCAACCACTGTCACCGAATCCATCAAGGACGCGGCCGGCGGTAACCTTGAAGCGATCAACCCGATCAAGACCCCGGTGAACACCACAGTTACCGACGTCAACGACGCCACCACCGTGAAATTGACTGCGACCCCATCGGTGAGCGAGAACGGTACGATCACGTATACCGCGACCATCACCGACAAGAATGGCATCCCTGTCACTGCACACGACACGCCGGTCACCGTCACGCTGGACAGCGGCAAGTTGATCACCATCGCCGTCGGCCAGAGCTCCGGCAGCCTGCCGGTCACCGTGGGCAACGATGTCTACATCGGCGCGCCAACCGTTACCGAATCGATCAAGGCCGCCAGCGGCGGCAACCTTGAAGCCCTCGGCATGGACAAGACGCCAGTGTCGACCAGCGTCAGTGACTTCCAGGACACCACCACTGCCAGCATCAGCGGCAGCACTTCGGTAACCGAAGGCCAGGCGGCGAGTTATACCGTCAGCCTGACCAACCCGGCCCAGACCGAAGTGACGCTGAAAATCGTCTACAGCGGTACCGCTGCCGACGGTTCGGACTTCACCGGCGTGTACACCGTGAAGATCCCGGCGGGCGCCAGCAGTGCCAACTTCAACGTCGCGACCATCGATGACAAGATCACCGAAGGCACCGAAAACTTCGTGGTCAAGATCGATTCGGTCACTGGTGGCAACTTCGAGAATCTGGCGATCAGTTCGTCCAATGGCAGCGTCAGCACTTCGATCATCGACAACGATGCACCGCCAGTGCTGGACCTCGACGCCAACAACTCCAGCGGCGCTACCGGGGCCGATTACAAGGTGACGTTCACCGAGAACACCGCCGGTCCTGGCGTGTCGATCGGCGATCTCGACCTGAGCATCACCGATCCGGACAGCACCATGCTGACCGGTGCAACCGTCGTGCTGACCAACCGTCAGCCAGGCGATGCGCTGAACCTGGGCAACAGCGTCAACGGCATCATCATCAACAGCAATGACCAGACTGGCACGATCACACTGACCTTGACCGGTACTGCGACGCTGGCCGATTACATTCAGCGCATCAAGAACATCACCTTCACCAACAACAGTGAAGACCCAAGCACCGTACCGCGGACCATCACCGTGAAGGTGACCGATGGCAGCAATTACTCCAACACCGCGACCACCACGGTCAATGTGGTGGCGGTCAATGACGCACCGGTCGCAGCACCGGTCAACGTCACCGGCACCGAAGACACGCCGCTGATTCTCGGCTGGTCGACCTTCGGCGTCAGCGACGTCGACAGCCCCGCCACCGGCCTGGGCGTGAAAATCACCCAGCTGCCGGGCGAGGGCAAACTGCAGTATCTGGACAGTTCGACCTGGAAAGATGTCGCCGCCAACCAGACCTTCAGCAAAGCCGACATCGACGCTGGCAAACTGCGCTTCATGCCGGATGCCAACGAGTCGGGCGCGAACGGTTATGGCCCCGGCACTGGCGATCAAAAGGCTGATTACGCGCAACTCCAGTTCCAGCCAACCGACGGCCAGGCACTGGGCAACACCGGCACGATCAAGATCGGCATCACCCCGGTGGCGGATGCCCCGACCCTGAGCGTTGCCGACAATAGCGTGAAGTCCACCGGATTGATCAAGGAAGTCTGGACCGGTCTGTCGGGCCTGGGTACCAGCGGCAACGGCGCGGACTCGACCACGCTGAAAAACGTGATCGACGCCGCTGGCACAGCAAACTCCAAAGGCACCGTGACCAACGTGCAGTCCGACGCTAACGTGACCGCCGGTACGGCGTCGAAAACCTCAGGCCTGATCTACCTCGAAGCCGGCAAGACCTACACCTTCAGCGGTGTTGGCGATGACAGCCTGTTGGTGACCATCGGCGGCAAGAACGTCGCCGCGATCACCTGGGGCGCGGGCGGCAACCTCAATGGTTCGTTCACCCCGACCACCAGCGGCTACTACACCCTGGACATCTACCACCACAACCAGAGCGGCCCGGGTAACTATGACGTCAACCTGTCGGTCAATGGCAGCACGCCGATCGACCTGAGCAGTGCCGGCGTACCGATTTACACGGGCGTGACGGATCTGGTGAATGCCGGCGTGACCGTGTCCGACTTGCACGGCAGCAATGGCGAGGGCTACTACGACGGCTACAAACTCAACACCGGCGCCGAAGGCAGCAGTGTGAAATTGTCCGCTATCACGACCGCGCTGACCGACACCGATGGCTCGGAAAGCCTGAGCCTGAAGATCAGCGGCATGCCGACCGGCTCGGTGCTCACCGATGGCGCGGGACATACCTTCACGGTCACTGCGACCAGTGGCGAGGCCAACGTGACGGGCTGGAGCCTAGGCTCTCTGAGCGTAACGCCACCATCGTATTACAACGGCCAGTTCAACCTGACCGTGACTTCGACCTCCACTGAGGCCCTGGGTGGTTCGGCCAGCAGCACTTCGCAAATTCCTGTGACTGTGTATCCGGCGGTCTACAACGCCGTCACTGCCACGGCGGCCAATGACACGGTCACCGGCACCGACGGCAACGACATCATCGTCGCCGACATCGGCGGCCTGACCGTGGTGCCAGGCACCAACTACAACATCGCGTTCATGGTCGACAGTTCCGGCAGTATGAGTTCCTCGTCGATCAACTCGGCCAAGGACTCGCTGACGTCTGTGTTCAACACACTAAAGCAAAGCCTGGGCAGCAACTCGGGTACGGTGAACATCTTCCTGGTGGACTTCGACACCCAGGTCAACAAGTCGGTGTCGGTGAACCTCAAAGACCCGAATGCGCTGACTCAGTTGAAGACGATCCTGGACTCGATGTCATCCGGCGGCGGCACCAACTACGAGGACGTGTTCAAAACCACGGCCAACTGGTTCCAGAGTGCGGACGCCGTGGCCAACACCGGGGCGAAGAACCTCACGTACTTCATTACTGACGGCAAGCCGACTTACTACCAGAGCGGCGAGTCGACCAACCCGACCCTGTATGGCAGCACAACACTCGATAGCCTGGTCACCACCAGCAACTATCAGTTGGGTAAAGCGATCAGCCTGGTCCCCGACAGCACGCACCAGATCGACATTAGCGCCTCGGGCTACGTGACGGTCTGGACCAAGACCAGCAACGGCAACAACGGCAATGGCAATGGCAATGGCAACGGCAATGGAAGTAGCTGGTCCTCCAAGGACTTCGGCTATCTGCATGCCCAGGGCGACGGCACTTACGAGTTCTCGGGTCGTGACGGCGACGGCAACAGCACCGACGGGGACACCATCAGCAACTCCACCAGCAGCTTCACACTGCTGAGCAAGCTGTCGAATGTCGAGGCCATTGGTCTTAACAGCGACGTGAGCCTCAACGACCTGAAGCCGTACGACTCGGATACCACGCCGCAAACCAACATCGATCCGAAGGATCTGGCCAACTCGATCATCGGCCACACCGAAGCGACAATGCCGGGCAACGATACCGTCAGCGGTGGCGACGGCAACGACCTTCTGTTCGGCGATCTGGTGAGCTTCAACGGCATTGCCGGCGAGGGTTACCAGGCGATACAAGCCTTCGTGGCGCAGCAATCCGGCGTGGACGTCAGCAAAGTCACCACCAGCAACGTGCACCAGTACATCACCGAGCATTACACCGCGTTCGATGTGTCCGGTGCCCATGACGGCAACGATACCCTGCTGGGCGGTGCGGGCAATGACATCCTGTTCGGCTCGGGCGGAAGCGACACCCTCGACGGCGGCAAGGGCAATGACAGCCTGCTCGGCGGCACCGGCAACGACACGTTGATGGGCGGACAGGGCAACGACATCCTGATCGGTGGTTCCGGTGGTGACACCTTCGTCTGGAAAGCGGGCGACACCGGCAGCGACGTGATCAAGGACTTCAAGGCCGGCGAAGGTGACCGGATCGACCTGCGCGATCTGTTGCAGGGCGAAACCGGCAGTACCATCGACAACTTCCTGAAGATCACCACGGTCGATGGCGTGTCGTCGCTGCAAGTCAGCTCGACCGGCCAGTTCAACTCGGGCAACGCCGCAGCGGCCACGCCGGACGTGACGATCAAGCTGGAAGGCAATAACTGGTCAAGCGCCAACCTGCACAACCTGATTGCCGGTAGCGACCCGACCATCAAAATCGATCACAACAACAGCTGATGCACGAAAACGGCCGTTCCTTATGGGGCGGCCGTCACGTTTGCGTCCACTGCCCGGTGACGATTCCGTCGCTGCGCCACATACTGGCATGCGGTTGACCTATGCTGCTGACAGCACGACGCTGGTTCAATTCTGAGGGATGCTCAATGTTTTACGTGCAACGCGATGCGCAGGGCCTGTTGGTACGCGTGGAACCCGCCGCCTATGCCGAGGCCACGGAAACGCTGCCGGCCGACAATCATGAAATCCAGACCTGGTTTGCCAACGCTGCGGTGGAGAACAGCCTCAAACAGCTCAAGCAAAGTGACCTGGAAATGATCCGGGTACTCGATGACTTGATTCAGGTGCTGACCCAGAAAGGCGTGATCCGCGTCACCGACCTGCCGGCGGCGGCCCAGGCTAAACTCATGGATCGAAACCAGGCCCGTGAAGCCTTGGGTGGCTTGAGCCAATTGATCGATGATGAAGAGACCGGACTGATCTGACGCGCCCCTCCGATCATTCCCGCGCGCTACGTGGGAGCGATCAAATCAGCCCCAGGGCTTGGGCTCGCCGAACAACTGGCCCTGAACGCCGTATATCCCCATCTCGCGAATCACCGACAACTCGCCTTCAGTCTCGACCCGCTCGGCAATCAGCGGCAAATCAATGCTGTGTGCCGCGCGCTGGATCGCCTCGATGAACAGGCGTTTGTCACTCTCCAGATCGATCGAACGAATGTAGCTGCCATCGATCTTCAGGTACGCCAGCCCCAGCCGTGCCAGGTTGCCGATCATGCTGAAGCGTCCGCCAAAACGTTGCAGGCTCAGTGAGAAGCCGAGTTCGCGCAGGCGCCGGGTCAACTGCTCCAGTACCGCCTGGTCAGGCAGTTGCTCTTCGCCAATCTCCAGGGTCAGGCGCGGGCCGAAATTGGAATGCGCACGCAGTATCTCGAAGATTTTGTTTTGCGCCTGCGGGTCGCCCAGGGTAGCCGATGACAGATTCAGCGCCAGCGACTCCTCATGCTCGCTCATTTGCTCCAACACCCGTTCGAGCATCAGCCGATCCAGGCGCGCCGTCCAGCCGAAGCGCTCCAGCCAAGGCAGAAAACGCCCGGCGGGGATGGTCTGGCCCTGTTCGTCGAGCAGTCGCGACAACACTTTGTAATGCAGTACCAGTTGCGTGTCCTGGGCAGCCACTACCGGCTGGAAATACAGTTCGAAGCGCCGCTGTGTCAGCGCCTGGTCAAGCATTCGATGCCAGGCGTGGTGATCGTCGCCGACACTGGCCGAGAGGCTGTGTTCGATACAGGCCCAGTTCTGCTCGCCCTGGCCTTCGGCCTGCGCCAGCGCCTGATCACCGAGGCTGAGCACGGTTTGCGGCGAGTCGCCGTGAGCAAAAGGTGCCAGGCCGATAGACGCCACGGCAGCCACATCAGTGGCGCCGGTAGCGTGCAGACTGGCCAAGGCACTGTCGAGGTTTTGTGCCAGTTGCAGCGCTTCTTCGCGCACCAGCCCCGGCGCCAGCACGGCAAATTCGCCACCGCGGATACGAGTGACCAGGTTCTGGGTTTCCGGATATTTGGCGCACTCGCGAGACAGTTGCTCGCCGACGGCTTTGAGCACGTCATCGGTGCGCTGGCCACCGAGACGCTGATTGAGGCCGGCAAGATCCTTGACCCGCAATAGCAGCAGATAACCGGAACTGGCCTGCTCCGGGTTGCTCACCCGCGCATTCAGCTGCATCTCGAAATAACGCCTGTTGGCCAACCCGGTCAACGAGTCCTGATAGGACTCGACCCGCAGTTTTTCACTACGCTCCGCCTGCTCCTGAAACAGCGCCTTGAGCTTCTCGACCATCTGGTTCATGGCCTGTACGACCCGGCGAAGTTCGGGAGTGCGCGGCAGTTCCGGCAGGCTGAGGAATTCCCGCCGGGCGATGGCGTGGGATTGCTTGACCATGTAATCCAGCGGTCTCAATTGCTGACGCAGCAACAGCGCGCCGAGTACCGCACTGACCGCGCCGCATAGCAGCAACCAGCTCAGGCTGCCCAAAGCGCTTTGCCACAACTTGGCCAGTGCGAACATCGGGTGGCTGACCACCTCGACCCGGGCAGCCTGCTCCCAGCCACGGCTGACGATCGCGTCACCACCGGCGGGCTCCAGGCCGATCAGTTTGACGAACCAGTCCGGAACGTTGTTGACCGCCGGAATGCCCGTGCGCTCAACCAGGGCCTGGTCGGTCTTCAGATCGACCACGCGGATGCTCGCGTAGTAACCGCTGTCGAAAATCGAGCTGACCAGCAACTCGACCATCGCCGGGTCGTCGATATTCGGTGTCAGGGAAAGCGCCAGCGCCGTCGCCGCGTCCTGAGCATGGGAGCGCAACTGGTTGACATACTGAGTGCGCGAGCTCTCCAGGCTGACCATGAAACTGCCGGTGAAGGCGACCACCAGGAACAGACAGATAGCAATCAACAGCTGTTTGAACAAAGACATCTGAGCACCTGCTCCTAATTAGTCGTCTCGACCGGGAATCCTTCGGCCTGCATTTTCTTCAACACATCCTGCCAGCGCGAAAGACGCTTGGTATCGCCGACCTTTTTGTTGCCCTTGGTACCCGGTAGCCACAACCCTTCTGCATTGAAAGAGTAGACCGGCAGCAAATCCTTTCGCTGGCTGGCGGGCTTGATTGCATCAATCAGGCTATCGAGCACCAGAGGCTCGGCTTCCGGACTCGAGTAGTAGGTCAGCACCATGTGCGCGCGGTTCTGGGTCAGTGCCTTGACGTAGATAATGCGCAGCTTTTCACTGGCTACACCGAGGTGACGCAGGCTGAAGTACTTGGCAATAGCGTAGTCTTCACAGTCGCCGGCGCCTTTCCAGAGGGCTTCGATCGGGGTTTCCCAGTAGTCGACTTCATGCCACAGATCGATGTCTTCGACATATCGCAGCTGCTTGTTGAAGAAGCGATTGACCACATTGAGTTGTTCCAACTCGCCGATCTGCTTCTGACTGGCCAACAAGTATTGCCAATCATTAATGCGCTGCTGACCTTCTCCCAAAGGTCCGTACAATGCCTGCGCCCGCCGGCTGATCAGGGAAAAATCCCAATCGGCACTCAAACTGCCCAACATCACGCCAGCCAGCAGCAATGCGCCGCACAGCCAGCGTAAAATCCGGGGGATCGTTAAACTTGCCGCCAATGCGAGGCATCCTGGGTAGGCAGGAGGGAGTCGTTCGAATGGTGAAGGTTAGACCGGAAAAAGACAATGGCACGGTGAGATCATTGGCGGCGCGCTAAACTGCAAGAAAGGCACTCGTTCGCTTGTTTGACAAGCCGTCAGGCAGTTACTAGTGTCATTTGGATCCAAAAAATATTCCGTCATTCAGGGTGCGTTTAGTGACACAAAAGCCCAACCCTCTAAGCAGTATCAAGGTCAACGGGCCCATTCCCGCGCATCTGGCACGGTCGGTGATCGAAGAAACCCTGCGCGCGGCCATACTCGACGGGCGCATTCCTTGCGGCGCGGCCCTGCGCCAGCAAGACCTCGCCGACCTGTTCGGCGTCAGCCGCATGCCCGTACGCGAAGCCTTGCGCCAGCTCGAAGCACAATCGTTGCTCAATGTGGTTGCCCACAAGGGCGCCGTGGTCGCGCCGCTGATCCAGGGCGACGCCGTGGAAACCTACGCGCTGCGCATCCTGCTGGAGTCCGAAGCCTTGCGTCTCTCGGTGCCACTGCTCCAGGACGAAGATCTCGAACAGGCTGCCCGTTACATCGATGAACTCGAAATGGAAAGCGACTACACCGAAATCGGCCGGCTCAATCGCCTGTTCCACATGGTGCTTTACAGCCGGGCACCCAATCGCCGGCTGTTGAGACTGGTCGAAGACGGCCTGATCGAGGAAGAGCGGTTCTTGCGTTTCAACCTGGAAGCCATGGGCCTGGGCAAACTGTCCCAGGACGACCACCAGGCATTGTTACGGGCCGCCGAAGACCGGGACGTCGAACGCTCCGTGAAGCTGCTCGAACACCACCTGAACCGAGCGGTCGAGGTCATTACGCGCTACCTCAACAGCCCTGAAGTCCGGGCCAAGAACACGTCCAGGTAACTCGTAGCGGCAAGTCCAGGCGAGGCGCACCGAAGGTGCTTGCCTCGCCTGATGCACATTTCCCCGAATGTGCCCCACGAATAATTTGATTACAAATCCCCTGCGCCCAAACCACACCACCCTCGCGGCGCTATATCACGCTCCAACGCCTCGCCGCCTGCAAACCTGGCCATAGCAACGATTGCATGCTGTCTCGGTATTGGCGGCCGCCTCCATTTGCGCCCACTCTGGGTGCCAAGGACACAATAAAACCGGGGACGTTCCGTGCGAATGGCGTAGTCCCCATCCCCAGAAGCGAAGGAAGGAGCCTCATCACGGGAACGGAAGGATCGGCACCAATCACGACCCACTTCCACCCCCTCAGACATCCCCCAACGACGCCAACTAAAAAGTTACTTCGAGTGAGGCATTCACTCTTTATTTAATTCTGACTTATATAAGCCGGAAGGAGTAACTACGCCAAAATAAAACCAACATGGAAAGTTTTATTGGAACTTATCAACTTCGAAAAAGTTGAATATCAAAATAATACCAAAACAACTTGATTGACACTTTATATGTGTATTAGTTTTTCTTCGCTGCCAACCACAAGCGGCAGCAGCACCTCAGTTACACGGCATATCCAGCACTGAAAAAGATCAATTCGTTTGAGGTACCCGTTCGCCCTGAAAAACTTTAAGCGAACTTAAGTGCTTGATTACTTCTCACCCCGAATCACTTACAGGCCCATCCATGAAACCAACTAAAGAACGTCTTATTCAAATAAAAGCCGAACTTGGCGAACACCCGATTTTCTCTGAAATACATTCGCTGCCGGTCCTGAGACGCTTCATGGAAACCCACGTTTTTGCCGTATGGGACTTCATGTCACTGACCAAGCGCCTGCAACAGGAGCTGACTTGCGTGCGACTGCCCTGGCTGCCGCCGCAGGATCCCCAGGCCGCTCGGTTGATCAACGAGATCGTGCTGGGTGAGGAGTCGGATGATCGCCCGGCCCAGGGTCATTACAGCCACTTCGAGTTGTATCTGGATGCAATGCGCGAAGTCGGCGCCTGCACCGATGCCATCGAACGCTTCGTGGCCTTGCAACAGGAAGGCGTGAGTTACGACCTGGCCTTGAAATGCATCAATGTCGACCCGGCGGCTGCACATTTCGTTCGCCATACGCTGCACACCGCACTGCATGCACCGGGTCACTGTGTTGCGGCGGCGTTTCTGCACGGTCGCGAGAGCGTTATCCCGCAGATGTTCCAGCGCATCCTCGACGATTGGGGCATCGGCACCGAACAGGCGCCGACCTTCCGTTACTACCTCGAACGGCACATTGAAGTCGATTCCGAGGACCACGGCCCGGCAGCGGAAAAGCTCCTGTCGCGACTGGTCGATGGCGACCCGCAACGGCAGGAGGACGTGTATGCCAGCGCCATCGCTGCCGTGGAAAGTCGTATTGCCCTGTGGGACGGACTGCGCCTGAGCATCAACGAATCGGTCATGGAGGTGAGCGCATGAACGCCGTCGACTACCAATCCTTCGCCGACGCCTGGGAAAGTCGCGCGACCATCCGCACACGCCCGCGACGCGTGCTGGAGAACGACGACAAACTGATCTACCCCTTGAGCCGTCAACCGCTGGTGCTGAGCGAAACCTTTCTGCGCGAATGTCCGCAGCTGCGCGACTTCGCCCTGGTGCAGACGCTCTACAAGTTCATCAACGATGTGGTGATTTTCGAAACCGAGATCGTCGACAAGACCGCCCGCAGCATCGCCAAGAATCGCTTCGCGGTCGAGTTCCCGTTCGCCTGCCGCTACGACGCCATGACTGTCGTGGTGGACGAGGATTACCACGCACTGGTGGCGATGGATTTCATGCAGCAGACCATCGCGTTGACCGGCATCACCCCCATTGAATTGCCGGATGAGATCGAACTGAGCCGAGCGATACCGGTGGCCGTGGCACTCGCACCGGAGCACCTGCGCAGCGCTGTAGAACTGATCTGCGTGGCCATCGCCGAAAACACCGTGACCGGCGATGTTGCCGCGTTCGCCAAGGACGACACGGTCAAGCAATCGATCAAGGGCCTGATGGCCGATCACTTGCTGGACGAGGGGCGCCATTCCGGTTTTTGGGCACGACTGGTACGCATTTACTGGCATACGGCTAGTGCAGACGACCGCCATTGCATCGCGCAGATCCTGCCGGTGTTCATTGGCCATTACCTGACCAACGACATCCAGAAATCCTTCGACTTCCGCTTGATCGACGCACTGCAGACCAACGACGCGGCGCGCCACGCACTCAAGAACGAAATGTCGGCACTGGCCTTCCCGATCAATCGCCATCACCCGCTGGTGGCCAACATTGTGCGGTTTTTCCACAGCAGTTCACTGCTCGAATCGCCGTGCGTACAAACCGCCCTCAGCGACTACCTGGTTTGACGAGGAGCCCACCATGAGACGTCTCGACATCTTGCTCAACGGACAAAGCCAGGCCATGACCAACCTGGCGCTGGAACTCGAACAACACGGTCATTCACTGACGTGGGTATCCGCACTCGACGAAATGCCTGGGCCTGTGGATCTGCTGATCGACGATGGCACGTCGCTTCAGTTCACTGCTCAGGCGCCACGGCTGACATTTCAATTGGGGCTCGGCATGCCACAGGCGTCAGGCCTGCCTTCGCTGGACCTGTTGTGCTGCCATGGCTCAACGCTGCTGAGTCGTGTACCCATTGCCGATGAGCCGTCGGGTAACGGCCAGGCGTTGCGTATGCAGGCCATGACAGCACTGGTTGAGCACGTGGCGCTGCTGGTCAGCCGCTACTCGCGGGATGCCGACTATTTCCGACACGCCGAACCCGCCGCACCTGCCCGCTACGAGCGCATCGAGAACCTGCGGTTCCTGGACAGCCTCGCGTTCGTGCATCGCCTCAATGCCACCGCCGACCCACGACTGCAGCAACTCGCGCAAACGCCAATGATCGAGCGGCTGGAACAACAGTGCATCCAGAGCGCCGACCGTCCGGCCTTGAGCATTGCCGGCACAACGCTCGACTATCGCCAGTTGTACGCCTACAGCCGCGCCATCCAGCAACGTTTGCGACCGCTGCTGGATCAGCATCAAGGTCCGGTAGTCGTCGGGATCTGCCTGCCCAAATGCAGCGCGCTGTATGCCGGAATCCTGGCGATCCTGGGCAGCGGCGCAGTGTACCTGCCGCTGGAACCGAGCCATCCACTGCAACGTCAGCAGTACATTCTGGCGAACGCCGGTGCGGTGTTGCTGCTGCATGATGGCGAGCATCCCCTGGCGAGGGAGATGCCGGGGCTGGACATCGGGAGTATCGACTACCGCGACGTGGATCTCACTCAACCCTTGATGCACCAACGCCCCGACCCCGATGCACCCTGCATGGCGCTCTACACCTCAGGCACCACCGGTCACCCGAAGGGCGTGTTGCTCAGCCAGGCCAACCTCACGCACTTCACCCATTGGTACGCCGACTATGTGCAGCTGACCAGCCACAGCCGGGTGCTGCAGTTTTCTTCATTGAGTTTCGACTCATCGCTGATCGACATCTTCCCGACCCTGTTGCAAGGCGCCGAGCTGATCGTGCCCGACGAGGACCAACGCCGCGATCCACTGCAACTGGTGGAGCTGATTCGTCATCGGCAACTGAGCCACGCCTTTTTACCGCCTGCCTTGTTGAGCATCCTGCCGCTGGAGCAGTTGCAGTGCCTGGACCGTGTGATGACCGGCGGCGATGTGTGCGAGCCGTGGGTCATCGAACAACTGAGCCGTCAGGGCAAGCTCTACAACCTCTACGGGCCCACCGAAGCCACGGTACTGATTACCGCGCGGCGGCTTCAGGCAGGCGACAACAACCGCTCGCTGGGTGCGCCGATCGCCAATAGTCAGGTGTTTATTCTCGATGATGACTTTCAACCGGTGGCCGAGCAGACTGTCGGTGAGTTGTACATCGCTGGCCCGGGCGTGTGCCTGGGCTACCTGAACAACCCGCAGCAAACCGCTGAGCGTTATCTGGACCTGAACTTGCCTGATGGCCAGTCCCTGCGCGTCTATCGCACCGGGGACATGGCGAAGTGGACAGATGAAGGGATCGAGTTGTGCGGTCGGCGTGATAATCAGGTGAAGATTCGCGGCTTCCGGGTCGAGCCGGAAGAGATTGAGCGCTGCCTGCGCGACAGCCGGTTGTACCGCCAGGTTGCCGTGGTCGTTGATAGCCAGCGACGGATTCTGGCCTTCCTTGCCCAACCCCGGGAAGACCTCCCAGGCGCCGCTCGCCAGGCGTTGAAGGCCCACGCGGCACAGCACCTGCCGGACTACATGCACCCCGCTGCATGGACGGAACTGGCAAGCATGCCTTACGCCAGCAACGGAAAGGTCGACCGCAAGGCGTTGCTGGAGCTGCCGGTGAGCGTCACCGATAACCCTCCACGGCGCCTGCCCGTCAATGCCGATGAAACCCTGCTGCTGAACATCTGGGCCGAGTTGCTGGAGCTGCCGGCGAGCGACATTCCCACCGACGAAAGCTTCTTCAATCTGGGCGGGCACTCGATCCTGCTATCGCGCATGCTCCTGCGACTGCGTGAAGAGTTCGGGCGCAGCATCTCGATCAACCGCTTCATCGAACTGCCCACCATCACGAAACTGGCGACACTGGTACGCGGCTCCGGCAGCGAAGAAGTGCTGAGCGAACAGGCCCTGCGCGATGCCTTCCGCGAACTGGATATTCAGCCTCTGCCCATCAGTCGCATGGGCGATGTGCACAAGGTGATCGTCACAGGCGCCAACAGTTTTGTCGGTGTACACATCGTCGAGGCGTTGCTGGCCTGGGGGGCCAGCGAGGTCGCCTGCCTGGTGCGCGACGGCAATGGGCAATCGGCGGACGAGCGCTTTGCCCAGGCGCTGCGGGAGAACCATCTGGAGCACCTGGATATGAGCCGGGTACGGGTTCACGCGGCCGATATCACACGACCGGAACTCGGTTTGGCAGCAGAGGTTTATCAGCGCCTGGATCGAGAATTTGGCGCGCTGGTGCACAACGCCGCCAACGTCAATCACGTCCTCGATTACGAGTCGCTGGCGAGGGACAACGTCGAGCCGATTTTCGAATGTTTGCGCCTGTGCGAAGGACGCAGCAAAAAAATCTTCAATTTCGTCTCGACGCTCTCGGCCTCCAGCACGATATCCGCCGACGGCCGAGTGCTTGAGTTGCCGGCCGCACCGACACCCCCCATCTACATCAAGAACGGCTACAACCTGTCCAAATGGGTTGGCGAGCGCATCCTCGAACGGGCGCGAGAGCTTGGGGTCCGGGTCAATCTCTACCGCCCTGGCAACATCAGCTTCAACAGCCTCACGGGCGTGTGCCAGCCACACAAGAATCGCCTGATGCTGATGCTCAAGGGCTCGATCCAGCTGGGTCTGGTGCCGGAGTTCGCCTTGAACTTCGACTTGATGCCGGTGGACTTTCTCGCCCGATTCATCGCCTTCCACGCCAGTCGTTATCAGCCGGAACAGGCGGTGTTCAACCTGCACAACCCCGAGCCCCTGAGCTGGGACGACTACGTGGCGTCCTTCCGCGAGACTGGGCGCGAATTCGCGATGGTCAGCGTCGCCGACTGGCAGCAGCAGCTGAGTCGGGTCGACAGCGACAACGCGTTGTTCGGCGTGCTGGGGTTCTACCTCAACGGCTTCGAGGAGGACATCGGCGACATCTCGATGATCGGTCACGACAACGCCCAGGCCGGCGTACGGCTTATGGGTGCGCACTACCCGCAAAAATCCCCGGCGCTGCTGCGTCGCGGCTGCGACTACCTCAAAGAAATCAACTTCATCTGACTCAACCCCAACGGAGCAAGACCATGAGTACTCTGCAACCCGATACCCTGATCAAAAACCCTCAAGGCTGCCACGTGGTGTCCTCGGTGGACGTGCCCGCCGCTGCTGCGCAGGTATGGGCCGTGGTCGGTAACTTTTCCGGCTTTGATCGCTTCATCCCGGCACTGTCGCACATCGAAATGACCGGTGAAGGCGTGTCATCGTTACGCAAAAAGTTTTTCAAGGACGGCAACCAGGTGGTCGAACAGCTTAACTCCCGGGACGACCAGGCGCGGCACATGACCTGGACCACTATCTACAACACTCTGGGTGTGGCCAATCTGTGGGCCGCGATGAGCGTTGAATCACTGGATGCGGACAAGTCCCGAGCCACCTGGACCATCATTGCCGAACCGGCACAGGGTGGCGCCGAGGCGCTGCCAGGCTTCAAGGATTTCGTGCAGGGCTTTGCCGATGATGCGATGAACAATGTGCTGAAACTGTTTGCGTAGAGCGTGAAAAAGCCCGTTGTGGAGAGGCTCCGCAACGGGCTTTTCAATACCCCTGAAACGACAAAACCCCTGTCTGCGTCAGCAGACAGGGGTTTTGGAATTCAATCTTGACGATGACCTACTCTCACATGGGGAAACCCCACACTACCATCGGCGATGCATCGTTTCACTTCTGAGTTCGGGATGGGATCAGGTGGTTCCAACGCTCTATGGTCGTCAAGAAATTCTGTTTGTCAGTCCGTCTGTAGTGACGTACCAACGAATTCTTGATGCTTCTACTATAAAGACAAAACCCCTACCTGCATACGCAGATAGGGGTTTCGGAATTTAATCTTGACGATGACCTACTCTCACATGGGGAAACCCCACACTACCATCGGCGATGCATCGTTTCACTGCTGAGTTCGGGATGGGATCAGGTGGTTCCAACGCTCTATGGTCGTCAAGAAATTCGGGTACTGAGTCGTGGCCAGCTGGCCTCGCTTCAGCAAATTGGGTATGTGATGGAAATCGGTGTTTTGTGAGCGTCGAACTTTCGGTTCTTTCGTCTTCACACACCGCAATCTGGCCTCTTTCGAGTTCACAAATTGCTTGGGTGTTATATGGTCAAGCCTCACGGGCAATTAGTATTGGTTAGCTCAACGCCTCACAGCGCTTACACACCCAACCTATCAACGTCGTAGTCTTCGACGGCCCTTCAGGGAGCTCAAGGCTCCAGTGAGATCTCATCTTGAGGCAAGTTTCCCGCTTAGATGCTTTCAGCGGTTATCTTTTCCGAACATAGCTACCCGGCAATGCCACTGGCGTGACAACCGGAACACCAGAGGTTCGTCCACTCCGGTCCTCTCGTACTAGGAGCAGCCCCTCTCAAATCTCAAACGTCCACGGCAGATAGGGACCGAACTGTCTCACGACGTTCTAAACCCAGCTCGCGTACCACTTTAAATGGCGAACAGCCATACCCTTGGGACCGGCTTCAGCCCCAGGATGTGATGAGCCGACATCGAGGTGCCAAACACCGCCGTCGATATG
>NZ_CM160042.1:0-110000 GCF_056711565.1 Pseudomonas sp. WT-JTC | reverse complement strand
TTTCTATCAATAACTTGCAGAAAGGCGCAAAACGCCCCGATGGAGTCCTATATAGAGGAGCGAAAGCGCCCCTCTATATAGAAGAGAGGTCAAAGCACACCAGACGCCTTGAACGCTGACACCGTCCCCGCATCCAGACCCAGCACCCGCTGGAGAACCTCCAGCGTATGCTCACCCAGCAAAGGAGGCGCATACCGATACTCCACCGGAGTCTCGGACAACCGAATAGGACTGGCCACTTGCGGCACCATGCCAGCCAGCGCATGCGGCAACTCGATGGCCAACCCGCGCGCCTTGACCTGAGGATCGGCAAACATCTGCGCCAGGTCATTGATAGGCCCGCATGGCACGCCAGCCTGTTCCAGCTGCACCACCCATTCAGCGGTAGTCTTGAACACCGTTGCCTGGCGGATCAGCGGAATCAGTACAGCCCTGTTCGCTACCCGCAGCTTGTTGGTCGCAAAACGCGGATCGTCCGCCCACTGTGGCTGCCCGGCCACTTCCGCGAACTTGCGGAACTGTCCATCGTTACCAACGGTAAGAATGAAGTCACCATCCGCCGTAGGAAAATCCTGATAGGGCACGATGTTCGGATGAGCATTACCCAAGCGTTTAGGCGCATTGCCTGTTGTCAGGTAGTTCATTGCCTGGTTAGCCAGACAAGCCACCTGCACGTCCAGCAGTGCCATATCGATATGCTGACCACCGCCGTCGTGATCCCGATGCGCAAGCGCAGCCAGGATCGCGACAGTCGAATACAGCCCGGTCAGGATGTCCGTCAGCGCTACGCCGACCTTCACCGGCCCCGCACCTTCTTCGCCTTCAGGTCGACCCGTCAGGCTCATGAGGCCGCCCAGCCCCTGGATCATGAAGTCATAACCCGCACGCTTGGCGTAAGGACCGGTCTGGCCGAACCCAGTGATCGAGCAATAGATCAGATCCGGGTTGATCGCCTTCAACGACTCATAGTCCAAGCCATAAGCCGCCAGGCCGCCGACCTTGAAGTTCTCGATCAGGATGTCCGACTTGGCCGCCAGCTCACGCACCAGCTTCTGCCCTTCAGGGCGTGTGAAGTCGATGGTGACCGATTGCTTGTTGCGATTGGCCGACAGGTAATAGGCGGCCTCGCTGGTGTTCTCGCCATAAGCGTCTTTCAGGAACGGTGGCCCCCAGGCGCGCGTGTCATCGCCGTTACCCGGGCGCTCGACCTTGATCACTTCGGCACCAAGGTCGGCCAGGATCTGCCCGGACCAAGGCCCGGCCAGCACCCGCGATAAATCCAGTACCCGTAGATGCGATAGCGCGCCCATGGACGTCCTCCTGTTAATAGAACGCCTGGATGCCGGTTTGCGCACGACCAAGGATCAGTGCATGGACGTCGTGCGTACCTTCATAGGTGTTCACAACTTCCAGGTTGACCAAGTGACGCGCTACACCGAACTCATCGGAGATGCCATTGCCGCCCAACATGTCGCGAGCCATGCGCGCGATGTCCAGGGACTTGCCGCAAGAGTTGCGCTTCATCATCGAAGTGATTTCGACCGCCGCAGTCCCCTCATCCTTCATACGACCCAGACGCAGGCAGCCTTGCAGCGCCATGGTGATTTCGGTCTGCATGTCGGCCAGCTTCTTCTGGATCAACTGAGTGGCGGCCAATGGACGACCGAACTGTTGACGATCCAGGGTGTACTGGCGAGCGGTGTGCCAGCAGAACTCGGCCGCACCCAGCGCACCCCAGGAGATGCCGTAACGCGCCGAGTTGAGGCAGGTGAAAGGACCTTTCAGGCCACGGACATCCGGGAAGATGTTCTCTTCCGGAACGAATACGTTGTCCATGACGATTTCACCTGTGATCGATGCCCGCAGGCCAACCTTGCCGTGAATCGCCGGAGCGCTCAGGCCTTTCCAGCCTTTCTCGAGAACGAAGCCGCGGATATCGCCGGCATCGTCCTTGGCCCAGACCACGAACACATCGGCAATCGGGCTGTTGGTGATCCACATCTTGCTGCCAGTGAGGCTGTAGCCACCTTCCACTTTGCGCGCACGACTGATCATCGCGCCCGGGTCGGAACCGTGGTTAGGCTCGGTCAGACCGAAGCAGCCGATCCACTCGCCGGAGGCCAGTTTTGGCAGGTACTTCTGCTTCTGGGCTTCGGTACCGAACTCATTGATTGGCACCATCACCAGCGAGGACTGCACGCTCATCATCGAGCGATAGCCGGAGTCGATACGCTCGACTTCACGGGCAATCAGCCCGTAGCTGACGTAGTTCAGGCCACTGCCGCCGTACTGCTCGGGGATGGTTGCGCCCAACAGACCAACCTCGCCCATTTCGCGGAAGATCGCCGGATCGGTCTTCTCATGGCGGAAAGCTTCAAGAATGCGCGGCGCAAGGCTCTGCTGAGCGAACTGCGCAGCCGTGTCGCGAATCATGCGTTCTTCTTCAGTGAGCTGTTGATCCAGCAGCAGGGGATCGATCCAGTTGAAGCTAGCTTTACCGCCCATGAGTGTGTCCTCTCGAATCGGGTCAAATAACGTGGACTGATCCTAGGCCCGGATCGGCGCTACGGCAAACGAGGATTTCGCATACTGTTGTGCTAATTTCTCACTCCGAAACGTCGCAAAATAGCCTTTATGCGATGTATTAGTGAGGTTGACGTACATGCGCAGGAAGATACCCAGCACCACCGCCCTGATCAGCTTCGAGGCCGCAGCGCGCCACGAGAGCTTCACCAAGGCCGCCCAGGAGCTTTCACTGACCCAAGGAGCGATTTGCCGACAGATCGCCAGCCTTGAAGAGTTCCTCAATGTGGAACTGTTCCGACGCTCGCGGCGCGGGGTCAAGCTGACGGAAGCCGGTCTCTCCTACAGCCGTCGAGTGGCCACTCAACTCGATGCGGTTGAGCGCGACACCTTGTCGGTGATGGGCCAGCAGGGCACCAACGTGATCGAGTTGGCCGTAGTTCCGACCTTCGGCACCCAATGGCTGCTGCCGCGACTCAAGGACTTTCAGCAAAAACACCCGGAAGTGACGGTCAACCTGACCAACCGCACGCGGCCGTTCCTGTTCGCCGATACTGATTTTGATGCCGCAATCTACTTCGGTGATGCGGATTGGTCAGGTACAGAGTCTCACAGGCTGATGGGTGAAAATCCGATGCCCGTTTGCAGCCCCGACCTACTCGGAAGCAAGACCAGTCTGACACCCGGCGAAATCGCCGATTTGCCTCTTCTGCAACAAACCACGCGCCCCTATGCCTGGCGCCAATGGTTCGATTCCCAACACCTGAATGTCCCGCGAGACATGACAGGCCCTCGCTACGAGCTATTCTCCATGCTCGCCCAAGCGGCCATGCACGACATGGGCATTGCCCTGATTCCGCCGTTCCTGATTCAACGGGAGTTGAAAGAAAAACGCCTGGTGATCGCCAACCCGCAAGCACTGTCCAGCATCAAGGCTTATTACCTGATGATTCCCGAGCGAAAGGTCGAATCCGCGTCTTTGAAGGCATTTCGGGACTGGCTGGTAAATCAGGCGCACAGCTACAGCCTAGAGGGATAAAGGCCTTCAATCGATACTTGACCTCGTAGTCAAATAAAAATAAGCCCTACAGATATACGTATTTGTCGCATACCAGCAAACTGTATCGAGAAGTCGTACAAACGTCCCACAAGCGCCTGAGGACGCGGCTTTGCGCCACTATTTCGAAGCGATGCCGCATCATTCATACGGCCGATGTGTAAATTCTTAAATTTCGGCCAGAATCCTTGAAAAGCACGACCTGCAAGGGATTGAGCCAGTTGGTTGCGACATTCGGTCACGGGGTGACTTGTAGTTAATTTTCCGTCACCCGTCATAATCCCTTGAAGGGCACAAAGTTCGCCTGCAAAATGCCGCGCCCCGCCCTGATTTGGCGGGATCGTGCTGATCGGCCGCCCCAGCCGCACCATCCGTAGTGCATGGGTTTACTCAATAAGATCACGCAGGAGATTTGACGTGCACATTGGTGTTCCTCTCGAAACCCAGACCGGTGAAACACGGGTTGCTGCAACCCCGGAAACCATCAAGAAGCTGATCAGCCAGGGTCATAAGGTCACTGTACAAAGCGGCGCCGGCGTAAACGCCAGCGTTGTCGACAGTGCCTATGCAGCGGCAGGCGCAACCATTGGCAGCGCCAATGACGCGTTTGGCGCAGAGCTGATCTTGAAGGTGGTCGCGCCCAGCGACAGCGAGCTGGCGCTGATTAAAAGCGGCACCGTTGTGGTGGGGATGCTCAACCCGTTCAGCAACGAAACCATCGCCAAGCTGGCCGAGTGCGGGATTACCGCCTTTGCCCTGGAGGCGGCGCCTCGCACCTCCCGCGCCCAAAGCCTGGATGTGCTGTCCTCGCAAGCCAACATCGCCGGCTATAAAGCCGTGTTGCTGGCCGCGCACTACTATCCGCGCTTCATGCCCATGCTGATGACCGCTGCGGGCACCGTGAAAGCGGCGCGCGTGCTGATTCTCGGTGCCGGTGTGGCCGGTTTGCAGGCTATCGCTACCGCGAAGCGCCTGGGTGCGGTGATCGAAGCGTCTGACGTGCGTCCGGCGGTAAAAGAGCAGATCGAATCCCTCGGCGCCAAGTTCGTCGACGTGCCTTACGAGACCGACGAAGAGCGTGAATGCGCCGTGGGTGTCGGCGGTTACGCCCGCCCCATGCCGGCCAGCTGGATGCAGCGCCAGGCCGCGGCCGTGCACGAACGCGCCAAGCAGGCTGACATCGTCATCACCACCGCACTGATTCCGGGCCGCAAGGCACCGACGCTACTTAGCGCGGAAACCGTGGCCCAGATGAAACCGGGTTCGGTGGTCATCGACCTCGCGGCAGCCCAGGGCGGTAACTGCCCGCTGACCGTGGCCGATCAGGTGGTCATCGAAAATGGCGTGACCATCGTTGGCCCGACCAACCTGGCTGGCGCCGTGGCGGCCGATGCTTCGGCGCTGTATGCCCGCAACCTGCTGGACTTCATGAAACTGTTGTTCGATAAAGAAGGACAACTGGTGATCAACCTTGAAGACGATATCGTCGCCGCGTGCCTGATGTGCCGCGACGGCCAGATCGTGCGCAAGAACGGCTGAGGATAAAAACAATGGAAGACATGCTGATCTCTCACGGTATCTACAACCTGATCATCTTCGTGCTGGCCATCTACGTCGGCTACCACGTGGTCTGGAACGTTACACCTGCACTGCACACGCCACTGATGGCGGTCACCAACGCCATCTCCGCCATCGTGATCGTCGGCGCGATGCTCGCCGCCGCTCTCACCGTGACGCCGTTGGGCAAGACCATGGGCACCCTGGCTGTGGCCCTGGCCGCGGTCAACGTGTTTGGTGGCTTCCTGGTGACCCGCCGCATGCTGGAAATGTTCAAGAAAAAAGCGGCTCCAGCAAAAGCTCCGGCAGCCAAGGCCGAAGCAATCAAGGCTGAGGTGCAGCAAGCATGAGCATGAACCTGGTAACTTCCCTGTATTTGATCGCCTCGGTCTGCTTCATCCAGGCGCTCAAGGGCCTGTCGCACCCGACCACGTCGCGGCGCGGCAACCTGTTCGGCATGCTCGGCATGGGCCTGGCGATCCTCACCACGGTCGGCCTGATCTATAAATTAGGTGCCGAACTGGCTCACGACGGCATCGTCTACGTGATCGTCGGCCTGCTGATCGGCGGCACTGTCGGCTCGATCATGGCCAAACGCGTCGAAATGACCAAGATGCCCGAGCTGGTCGCCTTCATGCACAGCATGATCGGCCTGGCCGCGGTGTTCATCGCCGTGGCTGCCGTGGTCGAGCCACAGTCGCTGGGCATCGTCCAGCAACTCGGTGACGCGATCCCGGCCGGTAACCGCCTGGAGCTGTTCCTCGGTGCCGCCATCGGTGCAATCACCTTCTCCGGTTCGGTGATCGCGTTCGGCAAGCTTTCCGGCAAGTACAAGTTCCGCCTGTTCCAGGGCGCACCGGTACAGTTCGGCGGACAGCACAAGCTGAACCTGCTGATGGGCCTCGCCACACTGGGCCTGGGCGTGACGTTCATGCTCACCGGCGACCTCACCGCTTTCGGCGTGATGCTGGCGCTGGCCTTCGTGCTCGGCGTGCTGATCATCATCCCGATCGGCGGTGCCGACATGCCGGTGGTGGTGTCGATGCTCAACAGCTACTCCGGCTGGGCAGCGGCGGGCATCGGCTTCTCGCTGAACAACTCGATGCTGATCATCGCCGGCTCGCTGGTCGGTTCGTCCGGTGCGATCCTCTCGTACATCATGTGCAAGGCGATGAACCGCTCCTTCTTTAACGTACTGCTCGGCGGTTTCGGCAATACGGCGGACGCAGGTCCGGCAGGCGCCAAGGAGGCCCGCCCGGTGAAATCCGGTTCGGCCGACGACGCCACCTTCCTGCTGACCAACGCCGATACCGTGATCATCGTTCCAGGCTACGGCCTGGCGGTAGCCCGGGCCCAGCATGCGCTGAAGGAGCTGACCGAGAAGCTGACCCATCGCGGCGTGACCGTGAAGTATGCGATCCACCCGGTGGCCGGGCGTATGCCAGGGCACATGAACGTGTTGCTGGCCGAGGCGGAAGTGCCTTACGACCAGGTGTTCGAGATGGAAGACATCAACTCCGAGTTCGGTCAGGCCGACGTGGTGCTGGTGTTGGGCGCCAACGACGTGGTCAACCCGGCGGCGAAGAACGATCCGAAATCGCCGATTGCCGGCATGCCGATCCTCGAAGCCTTCAAGGCCAAGACCATCATCGTCAACAAGCGCTCGATGGCCAGCGGCTATGCCGGCCTGGACAACGAACTGTTCTACCTGGACAAAACCATGATGGTGTTCGGCGACGCTAAAAAGGTCATCGAAGACATGGTCAAAGCCGTCGACTAACCCCGCGCGGCACCCGGAACGCCCCGACTTGTCGGGGCGTTTTTGTTTGCGCAAATCGTCGGACAAACTATGCTTTTGTTACCGATCCGGTAACGGTGTTTTGCTTCAAAGGCCCGGAATAGACGCCTCGATTGCGACCTTGGTAGCGGGACAGAAGTCGGCGCAATTCACTAGACTGCACGTCCTGCTACCTGTTGCCCGAGATAACAATCCATGTACCGTGACCGTATTCGCCTGTCTTCGTTGTTGGACAAAGTGATGAGCGCTGCCGACGCTGCCGCTCTGATTGAGGACGGCATGACCGTCGGCATGAGTGGCTTTACTCGCGCCGGCGAAGCCAAGGCCGTCCCCCAGGCGCTGGCCGAGCGCGCCAAGGTCACGCCGCTGAAGATCAGCCTGATGACTGGCGCAAGCCTGGGCAACGACCTCGACAAGCAGTTGACGGAAGCCGGCGTGCTGTCGCGACGCATGCCGTTCCAGGTCGACAGCACGCTGCGCAAGGCGATCAATGCCGGTGAAGTCATGTTCATCGACCAGCACTTGTCGGAAACCGTGGAGCAATTGCGCAACCAGCAATTGAAACTGCCGGACATTGCCGTGATTGAAGCCGTAGCGATCACCGAGCAAGGACATATCGTGCCAACCACCTCGGTGGGCAACTCGGCCAGCTTCGCGATCTTCGCCAAGCATGTGATTGTCGAGATCAACATGGCGCACAACCCGAACCTCGAAGGTCTGCACGACATCTATATTCCAACCTATCGCCCGACCCGCACCCCGATTCCATTGGTCAAAGTCGACGACCGCATCGGCAGCACCGCCATCCCGATCCCGGCAGAAAAAATCGTCGCCATCGTGGTCACCAACCAAGCTGATTCACCCTCCACTGTGCTGGCACCGGACGCCGAGACCCAGGCCATTGCCGACCACCTGATCGACTTCTTCAAACAGGAAGTGGCAGCCGGACGCATGACCAACAAGCTCGGCCCATTGCAAGCCGGCATCGGTACCATCGCCAACTCGGTGATGTGTGGCCTGATCGATTCGCCGTTCGAAGACCTGACGATGTATTCCGAGGTACTGCAGGACTCGACCTTCGACCTGATCGACGCAGGGAAGCTGAGCTTTGCTTCGGGCAGCTCGATCACCCTGTCGAGCCGGCGCAACGCCGACGTGTTCGGCAATCTGGAGCGCTACAAGGACAAACTGGTTCTGCGCCCGCAGGAGATCTCCAATCACCCTGAAGTCGTGCGCCGCCTCGGCATCATCGGCATCAACACGGCACTGGAGTTCGACATCTATGGCAACGTCAACTCCACTCACGTCTGCGGCACCCGGATGATGAACGGTATCGGCGGCTCGGGTGACTTCGCGCGCAACGCGCACCTGTCCGTGTTCGTGACCAAGTCGATCGCCAAGGGCGGTGCGATCTCCAGCGTGGTACCGATGGTCAGCCACGTTGACCACACCGAACATGACGTCGACATCCTCGTGACCGAAGTAGGCCTGGCAGACTTGCGAGGCCTCGCGCCTCGGGAGCGTGCCCGGGTGATCATCGACAAATGCGTGCACCCGGATTACCGCCAGGCGCTGAATGATTACTTTACCGCCGCGTGCGCCATCGGCGGGCACACCCCGCATATCCTGCGTGACGCCCTGAGCTGGCACATAAACCTGGAAGAATCCGGGCAAATGCTGAAGAAGTAATTGGTACAGAAAGCAGCTGACGCAAACACAGTTTCGTCAGCTTGCTCTTGCTCTCCTCGCAACATGAAAAAAACTGTACTGCTGTACTGGTAATTTCCTACAGTAAATCCCCACACCACGAAGCAAAAACTGCAATTTTGCACTTAAACAGTGCAGACAGGTACAGTTGCCTCAATTTCGACCAGTACACCCCCTATAAACAGTTAACTGAGCTCTCACAATACAGATGAACTGTATCTACAGAGACTAGGCAAACAAGAGGATCATGGGCACCAGTTAAACCACTACCTAATCCCGCCACAAGCGGAAGGATGACCACCATGGAACGTACACTCAGTTCCGATCTGTTCTTCGAAGACACCGCTGCAAAAACCCAGGCTTCCCTGCCTCTGCGCGTTATCGCCAACCTGATGTTGTGGCAGCGCCGCATCACCAGCCGCCATCAACTGGCTCGCCTGGATTCGCGTTTGCTGGCTGACGCCGGGATTAGCGAAGCACAACGCTACGAAGAGCTGAGCAAGCCGTTCTGGCGCTAAGTTAGCGTCGCTGGCTCTGACCTTAAGGTCCACCGCCAGCAACCCGAATTGAAAAAACAAAACCCGTCGTGGGAAACCACGACGGGTTTTGTCGTTTTGGCCTGTCAAATCCGGTCTTACAGTAGGGAAACCTGAAAACCAGTACAGTTTGCAAAAACCAACAACTGAATGAGTACAATATCGTCGCTGCGTGTCTGTAGTGGATGTTCGGCCGGTGTCAGCATGGAACCTCTACTGATCAGGACAGGGACCGCATCATGAATTCTTTACAGGATGTTTCCAGCACCTCAGTTCGATCGAGACCTTGCCTGAACCGGGTTAGAGATCTGTTAACAGCACTCTAAGCCAGTCTCGAAAGAGCGAGAACACGACGTTTACTGGCTCAACTCGATGATCGTCAGCTAGCAGATCTTGGCATCAGCCACGCCGAGCGCATCAATGAACTGGATAAACCGTTCTGGCGCTGACTTCCCGCTTGCATGCCGGGCTGTTCGAACCGACACACTCAGGCCTAATATCAGACCAGAACGTGGCGAGCGCCAAGCGCCTGGCGTCTGACTTTGCAGACACTGCGCCACTTTTCAATTGGTTTACCCAAAGGAGTTACCCCATGTCCCGTCTTCGCCTGCTCAGTGCTGCGGCCCTGTTTGCCGTGGCTGCCAACGCCAGCGCAACCAGCTTCATCGTGACCACCGACGCTGTTGTCAACGCACTCAAAGCCACGTCCGATGCGACCACCGACGTCGTCTCGTCGTCGTTCAAGGATGACAAGATCGTGCTCGCGGCCCGTGACGACGCTGCCAGCTTCGTCGCCAGCGAAGGTTCCATCCGCGGCGTGAAACTCGAAAGCGCCCTCGACCACATTCGCCATCAGGCGCCACAGCTGAGCGCAAGCGACGCACAACTGGCGCAAGCGATCCTGACAATCTAAACGACTGCACAGGCATGGGGCACGCCCGGCTTGCCCCAATGTTTCGGCGCTGGCTCTAGAACGGGCCTTGCGCTAGCCTTTGGACTCACTTTCAACTGTCGAGTCTCATGCGTCTTCCTTCGAATTTCTTGATCGTTCCAGTCTTTCTTGCCCTTGGTTACTGTGGATCAGCCCACGCCTATGACGCCTTCAACCTGTCCACCCAAGGCATCGTCGCCAGCGGTTACGCCACAAGTTTGGTGACCAGCGCCCCCTTCGACCATAAACTGCTGCTCGCCGCCCAGGATGACGCTGCGGCATTCATTGCCAGTGACGGCCAACTCAGAGGCGCACGACTGGAGTCGGCCCTGCGGTATCTGCACCGAACCCAGGCAAAACTTCATGCCAGCGACCTTGAACTGGCACAAGCAATTCTCGTCCAATAGTTATCCCTGTTTTTCTGGAGTCGTTCCATGCGTAACCCGCTGATTGCTGCCACCTTAGGCCTGCTGCTGTTGGCCGATGTAACCCAGGCACATACTCTGGTTGCCACCAGTAACATGCTGATCCGCGCTACCCAGCGCACCCTCGATTTCACTTCCGACACCACCACGTCCATTCGCGATTCGAAAATCGTGCGCGAAGCCCAGGACGACGCTGCCAGCTTCGTTGCCAGCAATGGCGACATTCGTGGCGCTCACCTGGAGTCCGCTTTCGACTTGCTGCGCACCCGCGTGCCGGAAGCCCGTGACGCCAGTGACCGGGATCTCGCCGAAGCCATCCTCGCACTGTGAGACGTCCAGGCACCTGGCTGCTGGCCGGGGTCCTGTTGCTGCTTGGCAACACGGCCCACGCAGGCCTTCAGTTACATCTAAAGACTGAAGGTCTGACTCCCGCGCAACAGCAAGCCAGCCAGGCGTTGCTTGATGAAGCCATGCAGGCACTGCCGCCACGCTTTATCGAGCAACTCGATCGACGCATCGACGTCGATTGGACCGATGACATGCCGCGCAACGCCTACGGTCAGGCATCACTGGTGTCCGAGCTCGATCTGAATCGCAACCTGCTGGCCGGCCTCACCGATGGCAGCGCCGCGACCAGGAAAACCCATCGTCCTCATGGCACCGTGCGCAAGGAACTGCTGGCCACGGTGTTGCACGAACTGACGCACATCTACGATCGCTCGCGTCTGTGGCCGGATACCGAACGCAAACTGATTCAGCGCTGCACCCGGCACAACAACAGCTCAGGGCTGGTTGGCATTCCCGACCAATGTCGAGGCCAGTCCGATCGGCGCTTTACCCTCAGTGACGATCCGCGCCTGCTCGACCTCGCTGGCTGGCAGCAATACGTAGGCCGTCGCGGAGAACGCGAACAGCACAATCGCCAGATTGCCCGCAGTCCGGATATCTACGAGACCAGCAGTCCAAAGGAGTTCGTCGCGGTCAACATGGAGTATTTCCTCCTCGACCCGAGCTACGCCTGCCGCCGCCCGGCGCTGTACCGCTACTACAAGGATCATTTCGGCTGGGCGCCCGCCGCCAAAGACACCTGCAGCAAAACCCTCGCTTTCCTCAATGCCGGCAACGACTTCGCCAAGACACCTTTGGGCCAGGTCGATCCGGAGCGGGTCTATGCCGTTGACTATCTGCTGGCCGAGGCCAACCAGAACCTGTTCAGCCGCTGGGGCCACAGCATGTTGCGCCTGGTGATCTGTGCGCCGGGGCGACCACGCGGACCGGATTGTCGATTGGACCTGGACCAGCATCTGGTGCTGTCGTACCGCGCCTTCGTCGGCGACGTACAGCTGTCGAGCTGGGATGGCCTGGTCGGCAAATACCCGTCACGGCTGTTTATCCTGCCGCTGTCCCAGGTCATCGACGAATACACCAAGACCGAACTGCGCAGCCTGGCCTCCGTGCCCCTGAACCTGTCGCGCAGAGAGATTGAAGATGTGGTGGAACGTGCCGCCGAGATGCACTGGAGCTACGACGGCAACTACTTCTTCCTGTCAAACAACTGCGCGGTGGAGGAACTGAAATTACTGCGCGGCGGTACCAACAACCCGCAACTGGTGGGACTCGACAACATCATGCCCAACGGCTTGCTGGAGGTACTGAAGGGCCGTGGACTGGCGGACACCAGCGTGCTGGACGATCCGCGAGAGGCCTTGCGCCTCGGTTATCGTTTCGACTCCTTCCGCGATCGCTATCAGGCCATGTTCGAGATACTGAAAAAGCAATTGCCGATCAAACAGGAAACCGTCGAAGACTGGCTGGACTTGAAAGCCCAGGAGCGTCGGCAATGGTTCGAGCAAGCCGATTTGCGCACCAGTGCGGCGTTGCTTCTGCTGGAGCAAGCGAGTTTCCGTCGACAGTTGCTATTGGCCCAGGATGAAGTGAAGCAGCGTTATCTGGGTGCCCGAGAGCTGAAGAATGGCGGCATGGACAAGGCCAACGAGACGCTCAAGGACATTCTCGCCAACAGTGGCTTCCTCAGCCGGCCGGCGGAGCTGCTGGGCACCAACGGTTATGGCTTGCCGCAGCAGAGCGAGTGGCAGCATCTGGAAGCGGAAACCAGCCAGCGCCAGAAGCAGCTCCTGGCGCTGTCCGGGGATCTGGACAGGGAAGTGAGAGCGTTGCTTGAACCGAGCCGTGCCGCCGAAATGGCCGCCAACGAGGCCAATGTGAAGCAGATTGGCGAGCACTTGCGCAAACTGCACAAGGCGTCGGGCGGGATAGAGTTGCCCTGACCCCGCAACCTGTTTGTAGGAGCGAGCTTGCTCGCGAAGGTATATCAGTCAACAAGGATGTTGAAACTGATGGTCTTTTCGCGAGCAAGCTCGCTCCTACAGGGGGTCAGGGTTCAGCCCGATGACCGATCCGTCAGTACAGAACCCCCTGCAGAACCTCATAAACAATCCCGGTACCCGCCGCGATCAGTACAACGTCCGCGCCTGCGCGACGCCATTCGTAGCCCGGGTAATACGGCAACCGGCTCAACGCGCGGTTATCCAGGCGTTCGCCGTAATAGCCCCGAGGCAGCGGCCTGCCACGCACCACGATGACACCCGGTGGTGGCGGAGCACCGCGGACGAAATACACATGATTGTCGTGGATCGCCTGGCGAACAGGAGCGAAATCCCGGGGTGGAGGCCCACCGTGATGGTAGTCCTGCGGGACTCGGCGCTCGTCACCATGATAATCACCATGGTTATCGTAACGGCCGTGATCGTCGTGCTGATCAGCGTTGGCATGCAGGGTCGTGCCGAGCAGCAGCACACCGAGGCCGGCCATCAGGCGTTTCGACATTTTCATCAGGTCTTTCCTCACATCACACACAGCAAAAAGGGCTTCAGAACGCAGTCCTGAAGCCCTCGGTCTTGCTGTTTAGTCTGTGTCGCGAGGCTCTAATTCCTCTGTATCAGGAACTTTACCCTCAGTTGACGCGGGCTTTACGCACGCCGTCGGCCAACGCCGAGCACAGGCTCAGCACGCCATCGATCGCCTGATCCGGCGTCGAGGCATTGGCGATGTGATCGATCAGTGCCGAACCCACGACCACACCGTCCGCCAGACGCGCGATAGACGCGGCTTGCTCCGGCGTGCGAATGCCGAAACCGATGCTGATCGGCAGATCAGTATGGCGACGCAAACGAGCGACCGCCTCTTCAACGTGCTCCAGCGTCGCCGCGCCAGCACCGGTCACACCGGCAACGGACACGTAGTAAACAAACCCGGAGCTGCCGTTAAGCACGGTCGGCAGACGCACATCGTCGGTGGTCGGGGTGGTCAGACGGATGAAGTCCAGGCCGGCAGCCTGTGCCGGATCGCACAACTCGCCGTTATGCTCGGGAGGCATGTCGACCACGATCAGACCATCGACACCGGCCTCTTTCGCTTCGGCGATAAAGCGCGGCACACCATATTTGTGGATCGGGTTGAAGTACCCCATCAGCACCAGTGGCGTTTCATTGTTGTCCTTGCGGAACTCGCGAACCATTTCCAGGGTTTTCGCCAGGTTCTGCTTGGCAGCCAGAGCACGGATGTTGGCGAGCTGGATCGCCGGACCGTCGGCCATCGGATCGGTAAAGGGCATGCCCAGTTCGATCACATCGGCGCCAGCCGCCGGCAAGCCTTTGAGGATCGCCAGGGACGTGTCATAACCCGGGTCGCCAGCGGTCACGAAGGTCACCAGGGCGGCGCGGTTCTGTTCCTTGAGTTCGGCAAAACGCGTTTGCAGGCGGCTCATCAGTGTTTCTCCTGCTTGGATTGCTCTTGTTGAGAGTGTTCCATGTGGTGCATCACGGTCTGCATGTCTTTGTCGCCACGGCCGGACAGGTTGACCACCATCAGGTGATCCTTTGGCAGCTTCGGTGCGCGCTTGAACACTTCAGCCAAGGCATGGGCGCTTTCCAGGGCAGGGATGATCCCTTCCAGGCGGCAGCATTGGTGGAACGCGGCGAGAGCCTCGTCGTCGGTGACCGAGGTGTACTGGACGCGACCGATGTCGTGCAACCAGGCGTGTTCAGGGCCGATGCCTGGATAATCCAGACCCGCGGAGATCGAATGAGCATCAATGATCTGGCCATCGTCATCCTGCAGCAGGAAGGTGCGGTTGCCGTGCAACACACCCGGTACGCCGCCGTTCAGGCTGGCCGCATGCTTGCCGGTCTCGATGCCGTAACCGGCGGCTTCAACGCCGATGATCTCGACGCTCTTGTCGTCGAGGAACGGGTGGAACAGCCCCATGGCGTTGGAGCCGCCACCGATGCACGCC
The DNA here is from genome assembly GCF_056711565.1 of Pseudomonas sp. WT-JTC. Lineage (NCBI taxonomy): Bacteria > Pseudomonadati > Pseudomonadota > Gammaproteobacteria > Pseudomonadales > Pseudomonadaceae > Pseudomonas > Pseudomonas sp. WT-JTC. Next base: position 95,151 of record NZ_CM160042.1, on the reverse strand, counting down.
ACCAGGCTGTCCGGCAGGCGGCCTTCCTGGGCTTGCAGCTGCTCACGGGTTTCCTTGCCGATCACGGCCTGGAAGTCGCGAACCATTGCCGGGTAAGGGTGCGGACCGGCCACGGTGCCGATCAGGTAGAAGGTGCTGTCGACGTTCGTCACCCAGTCACGCAGGGCTTCGTTCATCGCATCCTTCAGGGTGCCGGTGCCGGCCACCACCGGGATAACCTCGGCGCCCAGCAGTTTCATGCGAAACACGTTGGCCTGCTGACGCTCGATATCAGTGGTGCCCATGTAGATCACGCAATCCAGACCGAAACGCGCAGCGACGGTGGCCGTGGCCACACCGTGCATGCCGGCGCCGGTCTCGGCAATGATGCGCTTCTTGCCCATACGCCGCGCCAGCAGGATCTGGCCGATGCAGTTGTTGATCTTGTGCGCGCCGGTGTGGTTCAGCTCTTCACGCTTGAGGTAGATCTTCGCGCCGCCACAGAACTCGGTCAGACGCTCGGCGAAGTACAGTGGGCTCGGACGGCCGACGTAGTCGCGCTGGAAGTAGGCCAGTTCTTCCTTGAATGCAGGATCTTCCTTGGCCAACTCATATTCACGGGCCAGGTCGAGGATCAACGGCATCAGGGTTTCGGCAACGTAGCGGCCACCGAACGCGCCAAACAGGCCGTTGGCATCAGGGCCGTTGCGCAGATTAGTCTGGGTCATTTGGCGCTCCAGTTGAATGCGTGAAGTGATGCATAAAGAGATAGTGGGCTTAACTCTACCCCTGACGCCCCGGACTGAAAACCGATAAGATCGCCACAACCTGTCAGGAAAACTCACAGATCCCATGAGCCATGACCTTCCTCCGCTGAACGCGCTTCGCGCCTTCGAAGCCACCGCCCGCTTGAACAGCGTCAGTCAGGCGGCGGAGCAGTTGCACGTCACCCATGGGGCCGTCAGCCGGCAATTGAAAGTACTGGAAGAACACTTGGGTGTGAGCCTGTTCATCAAGGACGGGCGCGGCCTGAAACTCACAGATGCCGGGTTACGCCTGCGTGACGCCAGCAGCGAAGCCTTCGAGCGCCTGCGCAGTGTTTGCGCCGAACTCACACAAAGCACAGCCGATGCCCCGTTCGTGCTTGGCTGCTCGGGAAGCCTGCTGGCGCGCTGGTTTATCCCGCGACTGGGCAGACTCAATGCCGACCTGCCGGACTTGCGCCTGCACCTGTCGGCCGGAGAAGGCGATCTCGATCCGCGAAAACCGGGGCTGGATGCCTTGCTGGTCTTTGCCGAGCCACCCTGGCCGGCGGACATGCAGGTTTTTGAGCTTGCCGGCGAACGCATCGGTCCGGTCATGAGCCCTCGATTCAGCGGCTATGAACGGCTCAGGCACGCGCCGGAAACTGCACTGGTGAGCGAACCCTTGTTGCACACCACCTCACGCCCGCAAGCCTGGCCGAGCTGGGCGCAACCACGCGGCCTCGACGCCAGGGCGTTGAAGTACGGTCAGGGATTTGAACATTTGTATTATTTGCTCGAAGCCGCCGTCGCGGGCCTGGGTGTGGCGATTGCCCCCGAACCCCTGGTGGCCGAGGACTTGAAGGCCGGCCGCCTGGTTGCACCATGGGGTTTCAGTGAAACCCCGGCACAACTGGCGTTGTGGCTACCCAAGCGCGCCGCGGACGGGCGCGCCCGGCAACTGGCTCAGTGGCTCAGGAACGAGCTGCATCGAGCGGATTAATCACGTTTGCACAACAGATAAGCGGCCAGCAGGCCCAATGCGCCCACGGCGACGCCGGCTGTTGTCCAGGGGTGTTCCTGGGCATAGTCGCGGGTGGCAATCCCGGTTTCGCGGGTTTTGACCTTGACCTCTTCATAGGCATCGGCAAGCAGATGGCGCGAGTGCCTCAAGGCATTCTCGGCGTTGCTTTTCAGGGTCTTGAGGGTTTTACGCGACTCGTCCGAGGCGTCATCCTTCAGGCTTTCCAAAGACTTGAGCAGACTCTCGATCTCGGCTTCCATGCTCTGCAATGAGGCTTTGCGTAACGAGGTGTTGGCCATGGTGGCTCTCCTGCATTGGTGATGAGTGGCGTGTGTTGGTTGGGACTTCAGGGGTACAAGAAAGTGCAGAAAATCTGAACTTGATCCAGAGAACGACCAACACAAGAAATAGGAAAAATCACTGCTAGGCTGTAATTCACACGCCGAGGAGAACGCCATGTCTGACCATCACACCTACAAGAAAGTCGAGCTGGTCGGCTCGTCCACCAGCAGTATCGAAGATGCGATCAACAACGCGCTGGCCGAGGCCAGCAAAAGCATCAAGTACATGGAATGGTTTGAAGTGACCGAGACCCGTGGGCACATCAGAGACGGCAAGGCTGCGCACTTTCAGGTGACCTTGAAAGTCGGGTTTCGGATTGCCAGCAGCTGACTTTGGGCTAGTCTTCTGAACTTGCACGCCGGCCGAATGCCACAGGGAATGGCAATGCGCGACATGAGTGCGTCCGGCTGACGGCTGGTTACCCCCTATGATCCGACCAGGGAATGCAACCGATGAAGAAGTTTATGTTGGCGGTAGGTTTGTTGAGCCTTGCGGGGACCGCATTGGCGGGCGGCAAGCCATGCGAAGAGCTGAAAGCCGAAATCGCAGCGAAACTTGATGCCAAGGGCGTTTCCGGTTATTCGCTGGAGATTGTCGATAAAGGTGCCGCTGCCGGCGGAAAAGTTGTTGGCAAATGCGAAGCGGGCGCCAAAGTGATCGTCTATAAAAAGTAGGCAGAATTGCGCCTGAAAAAAAGCCGACACCACGGTGTCGGCTTTTTTACGCCTGGCGTTTGAGTATCAGCCTCGCATGACCTGCGCCAGCAGCTCGTAGGAATGCACGCGATCCGAATGTTCGTACAGGTCACAGGTAAAAATCAGCTCGTCAGCCTGGGTCTGTTCAATCAGGACCTCGAGTTTGGCGCGTATTTTCTGCGGGCTGCCGATCATGGCCAGGCCAAGGAAATCGTGCACGGCCTCTCTCTCATGGGGCAGCCACAGGCCGTCCATGGTCTTCACCGGCGGGCGCTGTACCAGACTTTGGCCACGCATCAGGGCAAGAATCCGCTGGAACACCGAAGTCGCCAGGTAATCGGCCTGCTCATCGGTATCGGCCGCCACCAATGGCACACCGAGCATCACGTAGGGTTTATCCAGAACGGCTGACGGCTTGAAGTGATTGCGGTAGACCCGAATCGCTTCATGCATGTAGCGCGGTGCGAAATGCGAAGCGAAGGCGTAGGGCAACCCGCGCTCACCCGCCAGTTGTGCGCTGAACAGGCTCGACCCCAACAACCAGACCGGTACATTGGTCCCGGTTCCCGGCATGGCGATGATGCGTTGATCCGGGGTACGTGGCCCAAGGTAGCGCACCAGTTCCGCCACATCTTCCGGGAAATCGTCGGCGCTGCCGGAGCGTTCGCGGCGTAAAGCGCGTGCGGTCATCTGGTCGGAACCGGGGGCACGCCCCAGGCCCAGGTCAATCCGGCCCGGATAAAGGCTTTCCAGGGTGCCGAACTGCTCGGCAATCACCAGCGGTGCATGGTTGGGCAACATCACTCCGCCCGAACCAACACGAATGGTCGACGTACCACCGGCCAGATAACCGAGCAGCACCGATGTCGCGGAACTGGCGATGCCGTCCATGTTGTGATGCTCAGCCACCCAGAAGCGGTTGTAGCCAAACTTCTCGACGTGCTGCGCCAGGTCCAGCGAATTGCGCAGCGACTGGGCCGCGCTGCCGTTCTCGCGCACCGGCACCAGATCGAGAGTCGAGAACTTGATATCGGACAGTCGTTTCATGAACCTGCTTCTCCAATTGAGGGCGCAGGTTTGTTCTTGCGAACGCAAACCTGCCGAATCCAAAAGCGTGTTCATGCAATGTGGGCATATACCCGAGTTTCAATAGCCAGGTAACAAATCCCGCAAAAAAAGCAGATTGACCGGACGAAATGAATATTCCCAGGGTGACTCAGGTGCAGTTCGAAGAACCCGGCAACAAGGCCAAATAGGGCTGCCCGGTGTCCAGGCTGCTGAATGCGAAGATCAGCCTGGAGGCAACATTGGTTGGCGGGATTTTCATTGAAACGAAAAAGATCGCAGCCTTGCGCAACCTGCCGGGATCATTCGGCAAAAGCTGCTCAAGGCTACGATCTTTTTTGCGTCGTGACAGATTTGCCCGCTAAAACTATGGTCGAATAAATGACAGCAGCGAAACCCCATGAATATGCGTGCTGCCTCAAAGGAGCTTCAACCATGAAACGTTTTGCCCTGGCGGTTATCTGTTGCGCACTGGCCACTTCGGCCCTCGCAGCACCGAAGCCCTGCGAAGAACTCAAGGCCGAGATCGAAGCCAAGATTCAGGCCAGTGGCGTCACTGCCTACACGCTTGAAATCGTCACCAACGACGAAGTACACGACCAGAACATGGTCGTGGGCTCGTGCGAAAACGGCACCAAAAAAATCATCTACCAGAAGAACGACCGCTGACAGCTCACATCAGGCAGTAGGACTCCCGATCTTCAGCGACGATCTCGCGCTTGGCGTTGTACAGCCGGGCCTCGGGTATGAAGGCGATTGAGCGGCCTTGGAGCACATAACGCTGACCGGCTTCGAAATGATCGTAATTGATGGTCAGGTAGCAGATCCGTTCAGAGGGGCCGTTCATCATGCTCAATCCGCCACCACCGGGTACTTCAAAGTCGAAACGGACGATCAGTTCGTGGCTGCCCGGTGTGACCTCAAAGAAGCGCCCGTCGCGCAGGCGCTGCTTATCCAGTCGTTCGGCCATCAGCAACTTGTCGTTAGGGAAGGGCGTAGAGAATTCCACCCAGGCCATCTTCGGATTAGCCGCCGGCATCGGGCTCTGACAACCGGCAACAACACTGGCGGCGAGTAACAGCATCAACCTGCGCATGATGAATGTCCCAAGGGATTATGCATTCAGCATAACGCCGATCAGGTGCCTTGGCAGCCCGCTGGCTTGCCTTGACCAATCACTTTTCGCTGTTGATCGTAAAGTTTCGCCCAAGGCCGAAAACCAATGTTCCCCGCCTGTAGCTCATAACGCTCACCGGCGTTGAAGTCGTTGAATTTCACGTTCAACTGACAATCGCGCCACAACGGCTCGGCGTCGGGACCGATGTTGGTGGGCTGGACCGAAAACTGATAGCGGACCGTCAACTCATGACTACCGGGCTGGACCTCGAAATAGCGTTTATCGTCAGTGGCCTTGTTATCGACCTCCAGCGCCTGCAGCGCCGTATCTTCCTGCTTTGAGTCCAGGTCGATCCAGGCTTGCGCAGGATCAGGGCGGGGTATTCCGAAACCAGCACAGCCGGCCAGAAACAGCAGGCCACCCGTCAGTACCAACATGCGCATAGCGGAGCTCCATTCAAGCGGGATAGTCTTGTGCAAAGACTCTCCAAGGAAGAATTATTGTGTTCAGGCCGCTTCCTAGCCTTGGTTTACTTGATCGCGTTTTTCGCGTTTTGTTTCCGTGCGTGTTGTTTTTGTTGCTCAACGGTTGCGCCAGCGTCAGCTACTACAGCCAATTGGCCAGCGGCCAACTGCAGTTGCTGCGGGCCAGGGAGCCTGTTTCCAGTGTGATCGCCGACCCGGCGAGCGATGAAAAACTGCGTACGCACCTGGAGCAATCGCAGAAAGCCCGAACGTTCGCCAGCCGGCAATTGCACCTGCCGGATAACCAGAGTTACCGCTTGTACGCCGACATTGGGCGTCCTTTCGTCGTCTGGAATGTCTTCGCCACGCCGGAATTTTCCCTCAAGCCCGTAGACCACTGTTTTCCCGTTGCCGGTTGCGTGGCCTACCGCGGTTACTACAGCCAGAGCGCCGCCCGCGGCGAAGCGGCTGTGCAACGCTTACAGGGCATGGACGTATCGATCGGTGGCGTCGAAGCGTATTCGACGCTTGGCTGGTTCAATGACCCGATCATCAGTTCGATGATGGGCTGGGGCGATGAGCGACTGGCCACGCTGATTTTTCACGAGCTGGCCCATCAGCGCTTCTATGTGAAGGACGACACGGAGTTCAACGAATCCTTTGCCACTTTCGTCGAGCAGGAAGGTACTCGCCAATGGCGCGCCTACCGCCACCTGCCACCGGCTGACAATGCGCAGGCGCGCCAGCGCGACCAGTTCACCGAGTTGGTGCTCAATACCCGCACCCGACTGGAACAGCTCTACACCGCGCCGTTGCCAACCGAACAAATGCGCCAGCACAAGGCAGCCGAGTTCGAGCGCTTGCGTAGCGAGTACCGGCAAATGCGCGACCGTCAGTGGGCTGGAGACAAACGCTATGACGCCTGGATCTATGCGCCCATGAACAATGCCCGGCTATTGCCGTTTGGCTTGTACGATCAATGGGTACCAGCCTTTACCGCGCTGTTCCATCAGGTGGATGGCAACTGGCTGCAGTTTTATGCGGCCGTGGAGAAGCTCGGTGCCTTGCCCACGGACCAGCGCAAAGCAGCGTTGAAAACTTTGGCTGACGGCACCCGTCAACCAAAGAACCAGTAGCAAACCCCGATTGAACCCAGCACCCCGGCAAGCTCCGCCAGCAATGCGCAGCCAACCGCATGGCGTGCGCGCTGGATGCCCACGGCGCCGAAGTACACCGCCAGGACATAGAACGTCGTTTCGGTACTGCCCTGGACCGTTGCCGCCACCAGCGCCGGGAAGCTGTCTACGCCCGAGGTCTTCATGGTTTCAATCAACATCGCCCGGGCGGCGCTACCGGAGAAGGGTTTGACCATCGCCGTCGGCAGCGCATCGACGAAGCGCGTGTCCCAACCGGCCCACGCCACCAGATGACGAATCCCGTCCAGACCGAAGTCCAGCGCCCCTGAGGCCCGCAGAACACCTACGGCGCAGAGCATCGCCACCAGGTAGGGCAGCAAGTTCTTGGCGACGTCGAAACCCTCTTTGGCACCTTCAACGAAGGCCTCGTAGACCTTCACTTTGCGCAGCGCACCGATCAGCAGAAACAGCATGATCAGGCCAAACAGCGTCAGGTTGCCGAGGATTGACGACAAGCCGGCCAGCGCGGTCGCCGAAAGGGTCGCCAGCAATGCCATGAAAGCGCCAAGGGCGAGGGCACCGGGGATCAGGTAGGCCAGCACCACGGGGTCCCAGATGCGCAAACGCTGCATGAACGCCACCGCCAGGAAGCCGACAATGGTCGAGCAACTGGTCGCCAGCAGGATCGGCAGGAACACCAGCGTCGGGTCGGGCGCGCCTTGCTGGGCGCGATACATGAAGATGGTCACCGGCAGCAGGGTCAGCGAGGAAGCGTTGAGCACCAGGAACAGAATCTGTGCGTTGCTGGCAACGGTTGCGCTGGGATTGAGCTCTTGCAGCGCCTTCATGGCCTTGAGGCCGATCGGCGTAGCGGCGTTGTCCAGACCCAAGCCATTGGCGGCGAAGTTGAGGGTGATCAGGCCGATGGCCGGATGACCAGGCGGAACTTCGGGCATCAGGCGCAAAAACAGCGGCCCCAAGGCCTTGGCCAACCATTCGACGATCCCGGCTTTCTCGGCAATGCGCAGAAAACCGAGCCAGAGGGTGAGGGTGCCGAACAGCAGCACCATGACTTCGACCGAAAGCTTGGCCATGGCAAAAATGCTTTCCACCATCGCCGCGAATATCCCGGCGTTACCGCCAATCAGCCACTGGGCCAGCGCCGATACGGCGGCCACGATGAAGAAGCCAAGCCACAGGCCATTGAGCATCAGTCAAATCCCCCAAAAGATCCGCGAATGATAGCGGGGTGGCCAGAAACGACAAACCCCGAATTTCTCCGGGGTTTGTCTGTTATTGCCTGTACCGCTCCCACAAGGGGTGTTGCATCAGTTCTTGGAAACTTCACCCATCGGCAGTTGTTCCTTGCTGCGCCAGTGCGGCAGGGAGTTCCAGTAGCGCTGACCCTTGGCGTCGTCGTACATGCCTTCCCAACGAGCGATAACCAGAACGGCCAGGGCGTTGCCGATCACGTTCAGTGCGGTACGGGCCATGTCCATGACGCGGTCGACACCGGCGATGAACGCCAGGCCTTCCAGTGGAATACCGACGCTGCCCAGGGTGGCCAGCAGTACCACGAAGGACACGCCCGGTACGCCGGCGATGCCTTTGGAGGTGACCATCAATGTCAGTACCAGCAGCAATTGCTGGCTGATCGACAGGTCGATGCCGTACAGCTGGGCAATGAAGATCGCCGCAATGCTTTGGTACAGGGTCGAACCGTCGAGGTTGAACGAGTAACCGGTCGGCACCACGAAGCTGCAAATGGCTTTCGGCGCGCCGTAGGCTTCCATCTTCTCGATCACGCGCGGCAGCACGGTTTCGGAGCTGGCGGTGGAATAGGCCAGTACCAGCTCATCCTTGAAGATGCGCATCAGCTTGATCACCGAGAAACCGAACAGGCGAGCGATCAGGCCCAGGATCACGAAAGCGAAGAAGGCGATGGCGACGTAAACCAGGATCACCAGTTTGGCCAGCGGTATCAGCGACGCGAAGCCGAAATTGGCCACAGTCACTGCGATCAGTGCGAACACGCCGATCGGGGCGTAGTTCATGATCATGTGAGTGACCTTGAACATGCTTTCCGATACGCCCTGGAACATCTTCACCAGCGGCTCGCGCAGGTCCGCCTGCAGGCTCGACAAACCGAGACCGAACAATACAGAGAAGAAGATGATTGGCAGCATTTCACCGCGAACCATGGCCGCAAAGATGTTCGACGGGATCAGGTTGAGGATGGTTTCGATGAACGCGTGTTCATGCTGAACCTCGGCCGCCGTGGCCTGGTACTTGGAAATGTCCACAGTGCCCAGGGTGCTCATGTCGATGCCGGCACCCGGATGGAACAGGTTTGCCAGCAGCAGACCGACCACGATGGCGATGGTGGTGACGATCTCGAAGTAGATGATGGTCTTGAAGCCGATACGCCCCAGCTTCTTGGCGTCACCGACGCCTGCGATGCCGACGATCAGGGAGGAGATGACGATCGGAATCACGATCATCTTGATCAGACGGATAAAGATATCGCCTGCCGGTTGCAGGACGTTGCTGATCCACCAGGCTTTTTCGGCACTGAAATGGTTGAGCAGCGCACCGATTGCAATCCCCAATACCAGACCGATGAGGATCTGCCAGGCGAGGCTAAGCTTTGCCTTCTTCATATCTTTACCCTTACTTGTTGTTTGACTCAGGGAGATGCGCGAACTGGAACGCTTATGGCGAAAAAGTCTGGTGCATCTACCCCCGTATAAGGTGCCCCGGAACGCGTATTGACGGCTCTCCGGCAGGCGAAAAAGGCGCAACTATTCCGATGCAAGGGAGCGCCGTCTAATGCCGTAAACGCCTACCCCATGCCAAATCGGCATGGAGTTTTTTTACCGAAAGCGACGTCGCAATCGGTTCGAATGCGACATTTCAGCAGGCATAAGTGCCGTGAACCGGTCATCACAGAGCAGATTGAATGTTTTTTGAGCAGTGGCTGAACGTTGATTTTTCAGCAGAATCCCGCTGGACGAAGCGAAAAATCATTGCCAAAGAAAATGCTTTTTTCTCGATATACGGTCGCTGGCGAAACACCTGGAAAAGTATTTTGCGACGTAACAAGGACAAGGAAGCGATAACACTGGTGAAACCGAGACGAGCGCTCTATTTCAATGTGTTGCGTATTCAAGCCCTTCGCAAGTCCGTCGAGCCATGGCGGTCCGGCGAACTTGCGCAGCAGCTTTTCCTGACCCGGCCCTTGCGCAGGCACTCCCTGTACCCGTAGGTCACTCCGCCCCTGAAACAGGCAGAACATCCCGACCCCTTGGTCATGCGCCAGCCTTCCTCAGGTGACGCAGGTGGAAGGAGGCGCTGTGGCCTCCTCTCATATCAGCCTCGACCGCGACGACCAAAGAAGAAAGAGGCAATGAACATCACCAGGAACACGACAAACAGAATCTTGGCGATACCCGTGGCGGTGCCCGCGATACCACCGAAGCCCAGTACGGCGGCGACGATGGCGATGATCAGGAATGTGATTGCCCAGCTCAACATGGTGATTCTCCTTACGCTTCTGTTTAGAGGTGCTGCGTTTCCCGGCGCATCGGGTGCGGCGGAGGTTTTGCCTAGAACACCCAACGCTCTTGATGACGCATCTCACCCACAGGCCCGGCCTGGTCGACATCCATCATGCGCATCGGGGGGCTATCGGCCTGACCGCTGCCGACAGCACTGAAATGGGTTTGGGTCGGATGCGGAGTCGACAGGAATGGCGCTTCCAGCTGCCGACTCTGCTCCCAGCGCAGAAACTGCTGGCCACCGATCAGGGTGATCAACAGCGCCAGAACAGCAAACAGCCCTTGCTGGATATGCACAGGCGACAGGTGCAGGCGGGCGGCACGTTGACGGTTCATCCTGGAGCTCCTACCACTCGGGTCGGTATTCGATAGCGGGCGTTTGTCTTTGAATGCCCTGGTTAACCAGACAATTGCAGCCCGCATGCCACCTTTTCCTCGAAATATTCTCCTTTTATTTCAATATCTTATGCACACCAAGGAAATCACTTCGCACGCATCCTGCACGATGCCACGGGTGCAGTCGTGCGTATTGCACGATTCACTTGAAGGGAAGGTGTAAATTTTTTGAATTGAGAGAAGGGCGCGGATGTCAGAAATACAGGCTGTCCACTGTCAGGACCTGGGCATCTACTAAAAGACCCGCATAACCGGGTGGCTAACCGATACATCGGATGAAAGCTACTCTGCCATGACAGCATTGGCTCAGAATCAATCATGCAACTTGCCCGATTTTTCCGGGCCTAAATAAAGATCATTCATTAAGGAGCGCAGGAAAATGGAATCAGCCACTGAGCATCAAGGCCGCATTCTGCTGGTGGATGATGAGTCCGCTATCCTGCGTACCTTCCGTTATTGCCTTGAAGACGAAGGCTACAGCGTGGCCACCGCCACCAGCGCCGCGCAGGCAGATACCCTGTTGCAGCGACAGGTCTTCGACCTGTGCTTTCTCGATTTGCGCCTGGGTGAAGACAACGGCCTCGATGTGCTGGCCCAGATGCGTATCCAGGCGCCCTGGATGCGGGTAGTGATCGTCACTGCGCACTCGGCTGTCGACACGGCGGTGGATGCGATTCAGGCCGGTGCCGCCGACTATCTGGTCAAACCGTGCAGCCCCGATCAATTGCGCCTGGCAACCGCCAAGCAACTGGAAGTGCGGCAACTGTCGGCGCGACTGGAAGCCCTGGAAGGTGAAGTACGCAAGCCCATGGATGGCCTGGACTCCCACAGCCCGGCCATGAAAGTGGTACTCGAAACCGCCCGCCAGGTTGCCACGACCGATGCCAATATCCTGATTCTTGGTGAATCCGGTACCGGCAAGGGCGAACTGTCCCAAGCCATTCATGGCTGGAGTAAACGCGCGAAGAAATCCTGCGTCACGATCAACTGCCCGTCGCTGACCGCCGAACTCATGGAAAGCGAACTCTTCGGCCACAGTCGCGGCGCCTTCACCGGCGCCAGCGAAAGCACCCTGGGCCGAGTCAACCAGGCTGACGGCGGGACGCTGTTTCTCGACGAGATCGGTGACTTTCCCCTGACATTGCAGCCCAAGTTGCTGCGTTTTATTCAGGACAAAGAATATGAGCGCGTTGGTGATCCGGTGACCCGACGTGCCGATGTGCGCATCCTTGCGGCCACCAACCTCAACCTTGAGGACATGGTCCGCGACGGTCGCTTCCGTGAAGACCTGCTCTATCGCCTGAATGTCATTACCTTGCACCTGCCACCGCTACGCGAACGCCGCGAAGATATTCTCAACCTGGCCGATCGTTTCCTGGCGCGTTTCGTCAAGGAGTACGCCCGTCCCGCACGCGCCTTCAGCGACGAGGCCCGGGAAGCGCTGCTGAGCTATCGCTGGCCGGGCAACATCCGTGAGCTGCGCAACGTGATCGAGCGGGCGAGCATCATCTGTCCGCAGGAACGGGTCGAGATCAGTCATCTGGGCATGGCCGAAACCCCAGCCAACAATACACCTCGCATCGGCGCGGCATTGAGCCTGGACGAGCTGGAAAAGGCCCACATCGGCGCGGTCCTCGCCACCGCCGACACGCTGGACCAGGCCGCCAAAATCCTGGGCATCGACGCCTCGACGCTGTACCGCAAACGCAAGCAGTACAACTTGTGAGCAATAGCCGATGAAACTGGCGATGAAATTGCGGACCCGGCTTTTCCTGAGCATCTCCGCCCTGATCACCGTCGCCTTGCTCGGGCTCTCGCTCGGGCTGGTCAGCGTGATGCAGATGGCCGGCAGCCAGGAAGCGCTGATACGCAGCAATTTCATCACCCTGGACCTGGGGCTCAAGCTGCGTCAGACCCTGGGCGACCAGTTAATCATCATGCTGAGCGAGAAACCCGACTCTGCGGCCTTCGCGGCCTCGAAGCAGCATTACTTCGAACTGCTCGAACAAGGCATTGCCCAGGAACCGGCAGAAACAGGAAGCGAATACGGTTTCAGAAAAGCCAAGGCCGATTACGAGCGCTTTATCCGGGCTTATGAAGCGTCCCCGGACACCTCGAATGTGCTCAGCAGCCAGGACGACCTCACAGATAAATTCAACGCACTGCGCAATGGCCTGATCGCCGAGCACAAGCGCGCGCTGGATAACATCAACGATACCGAGCGCCAGGCCCGGGAGCAGGCACTGCTGATTGCCGGGTTACTTGGCCTGGTGGGGCTGGCGGTGCTGATCATCGGCTTCGTGACCGCGCAGGCCATGGCCCGGCGTTTCGGCGAGCCCATCGAGGCCTTGGCCAAGGCGGCGGACAATATCGGCCAGGGTAATTTCGATGTCACCCTGCCGATCTCTTCGGCGATGGAACTGAACCAGCTGACCCGGCGTTTCGGGATCATGGCCCAGGCGCTGCGTGAACATCAGGCCACCAATGTCGATGAGTTGCTGGCCGGTCAGCAGCGTTTGCAGGCCGTGCTCGACAGCATCGACGACGGACTGCTGATGATCGACCGTCAGGGCCACCTGGAACACCTTAACCCTGTAGCCCAGCGTCAGTTGGGCTGGGAGTCAGATCGCCTGGGTCAGGGGTTGGGCACGGCGCTGGAGCGCCCCGAACTCGATGATCAGCTGCAACTGGTGCTGCGTGGCGGCACGCTGGAGCGGGCGCCGGAAGACTTGAGTGTCGAAGTCGACGGCGAGTCGCGACTGCTGACCTATAGCCTGACCCCGGTCAGCCATACCCAGGGCCATATTCTCGGTGCCGTGATGGTGCTGCATGACGTTACGGAACAGCGTGCCTTCGAACGGGTTCGCAGCGAATTTGTATTGCGTGCCTCCCATGAATTGCGCACACCGGTCACCGGCATGCACATGGCCTTCGGATTGTTCCGTGAGCGCGCACACTTTGCTGCGGACTCCCGGGAAGCCGACCTGCTTGATACCGTGAATGAAGAAATGCAGCGGCTGATGCAGCTGATCAATGACCTGCTCAATTTCTCCCGTTACCAGAACGGCTTGCAGAAACTCACCCTGGCACCGTGCTCCATCGAAGCGTTGCTGGAACAGGCTCAGTCACGCTTTGCCACATCGGCAGAAGAGAAGGAAATCAGTCTGCTGGTGGAAGTGCAGGGGCCTTTGCCGCGGTTGCAGGCCGACCAGCCACAGCTGGACCGGGTACTCGACAACTTGCTCGACAACGCCTTGCGTCATACCGCTTCCGGCGGGCGGATACGCCTGCAGGCCCGGCGCCACGGCGATCGGGTCATCATCAGTGTCGAGGACAACGGCGAAGGCATTGCCTACGGTCAGCAGGGACGGATCTTCGAGCCGTTCGTGCAAGTCGGGCGCAAGAAGGGCGGGGCCGGGCTCGGCCTGGCCTTGTGCAAGGAAATCGTGCAATTGCATGGCGGGCGGATGGGCGTCTATTCAAGGCCGGGGCAGGGTACCCAGTTCTACATGGCGCTGACCGTTTAGGTCGCGGTCACGCTTCGTCATCCAGGCGCCGGCCAGCCAGGCGTCGCCCCCGGGTTATCAATTCAATGAACTGAACCGCGCTCAACGCGTGGGCGAACAGCCAGCCCTGGCCGAACTTCACGCCCTCACTGCTCAGGAACTCGGCCTGGGCCTCATGTTCGATGCCCTCGGCAATCACCTTCAGGTGCAGCGACTGGGCCATATGAATGATGTGCGGGGCCACACCGCTGCTGGCGGCGTCATGGCCCAACGCATCAATGAATGCTTTGTCGATTTTCAGGCAATCGACCGGCAAGGTTTGCAAATAGGCGAGGCTGCAATAGCCGGTGCCAAAGTCATCGATCAACACCTGGTGCCCGACATCCCGCAAGGACTGCAGGTTTTCCCGGGCCACCACCACATCGACCAGCCCGCGCTCGGTAACCTCAAAGGCAATTTGCCGCGCAGCGACGCGATGCAGGGTCAGCAGCCTCGCCATCACCTGGCCGATCCGCGGCACCATCACATCACACGCCGCGAGATTGACCGAGATGTACAGATGCGGGTTGGCACGCAGCAACTGGCCGAGTTGCTCGAGCAGGCGTTGCAGGACGAAGTCCGTCATCTGGCGAATCTGACCGGTGTTCTCCGCCATCGGAATGAACAGATCGGGACTGGTCAGGGTACCGTCCGGCCTGCGCCAGCGCAGCAACGCTTCAGCCCCGACACAGTTGCGGCTATCGAGGTCGAAGATCGGTTGATACAGCACCTGCAACTCGCCACGGCGAATCGCGCCGGTGAGTTCGGCGTCCAGCGACTGCCGCTGGCGCACCAGCAGAAACACCAGGAACCCAACGCATATGCCCAGCGCCAGGCTGGCCGGCAGCAGCCACCACCAGACCGCGGGGATGTGCATACCGCTACGCGGGCTGATCAACACCAATTGATACTCCGGGTTGTCGGTGGGCATGCGGTATATCAGGCGTGTCTGGGTGATCTGCAACGCATCACGGTTTTTTGGTGGCCAGGACTCGACCGGCGGCCAGGTCTGAGTAGCGCCCAACACCGGAATCGCGCGCGCACCATGGTCCAGGACAACCAGCAGGCTGCTGCCCGGAGAGAGGTCGACCATATCGGTCAAATGCCCGCGAGAGGTCGCGACCCGGAAATTCCCGCGCCCGAGCATCAGCGCGGCGCGGTTTTCATCGGGTTCAGTGGTGGTGTTGAGCCAATAGCTGTAA
Source organism: Pseudomonas sp. WT-JTC (assembly GCF_056711565.1). Taxonomy (NCBI): domain Bacteria; kingdom Pseudomonadati; phylum Pseudomonadota; class Gammaproteobacteria; order Pseudomonadales; family Pseudomonadaceae; genus Pseudomonas; species Pseudomonas sp. WT-JTC. The sequence continues at coordinate 79,886 of NZ_CM160042.1, read as the reverse complement.
GTCGGGCCCTTGATGTCTGGCGATCGAATCAGCGACAGCCCTTCCTGGCGAGGTCGATTGGAGCAGATTCGCGAGGAGTCCATGTAGGCAGCTTCGTAGACGAAGCGATAATTGAACGTAACCTGTTGCAAGGTCGCGATCATTTCAGCATCGCAGCCGCGCAACGGTTGCGCTTCAAGGTCGTCAAGGCTTTCACGCAGTTGCCCGAAGAGCTGTTCCAGGCGGGCGAGGAAGCGCTCACCCTGAGCATTCATTTCTTCGCTTTCGTTTTGCTCGACCTGGTGTATGGCGACGAACAGGCTGCCAGCCATCAATAACGTTGCGCTCAAGACAGCAGACATCAGCCCCAGGAACCAGGGGTGACGGAACCAACCAGGGAAGGTCTCTCGAGCAGCTGGCATTGTGCAATATCCGAAGTATTACCAATGAGTTATAGCTGCTGATTGGGAAAAAGCCCTGACCGTCGGGCGGGCGTCATTATTTTGTCTGATTCAACACCAGGAGTAGCGCCGCAGTTTGCGCATCCGGAGTGCCATCGAAGCGCGCCGGGCGGAAATGCATCTGGAATGCCGCTATCACATGCCGCGTTGCGACATCGAGCTCGCCAGTTTGTGGCGAGGCGTAACCCAGGCGGGTCAATTGCGCCTGAAACCAGCTGATGCTCGGCAACTGTTCGGCGAACTGCATTTGCTGGCGCGCCACCAATTGTTCGTTCGGCCAGATACCCAGGCCTTCGGCGGCCAGACGCTTCCAGGGGAACAGCGGCCCCGGGTCCAGCTTGCGCAATGGTGCAATATCACTATGGCCGATAATGTCGCGAGGCCTTATGCCGTGGCGTTTGCTGATGTCCTTGAGCAACACGATCAACGACTGGACCTGATCTTCGGTGAAGGGATACCACACGCGCCCGGTCGGGGTGTCCTTGAAGCCCGGGTTGACGATTTCGATACCGATGGAACTGGAATTCAGCCAGGTCCGGCCATTCCACTCGCTCTCCCCGGCGTGCCAGGCCCGCAGGTTTTCATCCATCAGCTTGTAGATGGTGGCGCCCTTGTCGTCACCGATCAGGTAATGGCTGCTGACTTCACCATGGGTCAGCAGTTGCAACGACCGCTCCAGCGAGGCATTGGTGTAATGCACCACCACAAATTGCACGCGGCTGTCGTGATTGGCCGAAGGGTGGCTAGTGTCGTAACGAGGGCCGCTGGCACAGCCGGCCAGCAGAACCAGTGACACGATCAGAGCAAAATATTTCATGGCGAAAGGCAGTACACACAAGACAATAATGCAACAGTGTAACGTAATGCCTTGCGAGCTGACGGCAATCGCATCGAATTAAACAAAATGGAACAAATGATCGTCAGCCCGGTTCCACCCGGTTGCGACCGGCATTTTTTGCGCGATACAGCGCCTGATCGGCTCTTTTAAGCACTTGATCGCTGTGCTCACCCGACCTGAACGCGGTCATTCCGATAGACACGGTGATGGTCACCGGCTCTCCCTTGAAGTGGAACGGACAGGCCTCAATGGAGGCACGCAAGCTTTCCAGCAGCTTCAGCCCCGCCGCCGGCAGCGTGGATGGCATCAACAGCACAAACTCTTCACCGCCAAACCGGGCAATGAAATCCGTTCCGCGCAGACGTTTGCGCAACACGCTGGCAATGATTTTCAGCACTTTGTCACCGGCCAGGTGCCCGTAGTTATCGTTGATGCGCTTGAAATGATCGAGGTCGAGCATGGCCAGCATCAGCGTGTTGCCATGCTGCTGCCATTGTTTAACTTCATGATCCAGGCGCTCGCTCCAGGCCGCGCGGTTGGGCAGGCCGGTCAATGGGTCGACCAATGCCTTCTGACGTTGCTCTTCAAGGTGCTCGCGATAACCCTGGGCCTCCTGCTCCATATGGGCGACCCGCTCGGCCAGGCTGTGCAGGCGTGCAGCGACCTCTTGCTCACGTTCATCGCGCTGCTTCTGGTGCTGGTCCATGGTGCCCAGCAAGCCTTCGAGATGGTTTTCCAGGACGTGCTTGAGATCTTCCAGGTCCGCGGCTTCCTGCATGCTGCTTTGCAGGCCATCGACCTGCTCGCGGATCTGCGTGTCCATCTGCCGCGCCGCCGAACGGTTGTCGGCGTGTCCTGCGGTGGCGGCCTGCAAGTTGCTCTGGAACGATTCGAGGCGCTCGTTAAGTCGTTGCAGATAGGCTTCGAATTCGTGCTGGCCGCTGTCGGTAATGGCCAGCATCAACGTGGCGAAGTCGTCGAGAATAGGCAGCAATTCGTACCAGTTCAGACCGTTTTTCAGACGATCGCGCATGGATTCGGCTTGCGGGCGATGACGTTCGGGCAATGTCAGGTCTTCAAGCAGACCCAGCAGCGTGTCTTCGATGTGGCTGGCCACCGAGCTGTAGGAGGGCTCGGGGGAATCCGGGAGTGCGTAGAGAATGTCGTGCCCGGATTGCGCCTGATCAGCGGCGACCACGTCCTCCGTTGGAATCGCAGGCAAGGGCACGCTATCCGGCGATGCTTGCGCAGTCAGTTCATCAGGGTTGGCTTCCGGCTCAGGCGGTGTCGTGATGGTTTCCGGAGTCGGTTTCTCGGCCGATTCGATTTCTGCCGCATCTGCGCTGACTGGTTGAGGCTCCACAGCCGGAGGTGCAAAAGCCACGGCTGCCGGCTCGGTGGGCACGGACTCGCCTTCAACTCGCTCAGCAGCAGGTACTTCGAAGATAGCCGGCTCAATGACGAGCGGGGTCGACTCGATATTCGCCGCAGGGCTCTCGGTTACAAGGGCGGCCGGCGCAGGAGAAGTCGCCGTCTCCTCCGCTTCACGACCGCCGAACAACCGCTGCAGCAAGCCCGGCCGACCGGGTTCCGTCGGGGCCTCCAGCTGGCTCAGGGCCTTGCCTTGCAAGCCACTCAGCTCGCTGAGCAACAAGGGTATCTCACGTGCCTGACTGACCCGCGCATCCAGTTGCTTGGCGAAACTCTTGAGTGGTCGGCTCACATCCCGCGGCAGCGGCAATGTTTGCAGCTGAGTGACCAGCGCGGTCAGGGCGGCACTGGTCTGGTTGACCCGGGTTTCCCGACGCTGCTCCGAGTCGAGCACAGCCTTTTCCAGGCGTGGAATCAGTGCGGCCAGGCCGGCGTCCATGTCGTCGGTACGCACGACCTCGCGCATTTCCTTCATGCATAGGTCAACGGCGCGGTCAGTACCTTCGGCCGCCAGGGTGCTGCGCACCAGTCCACGACGCAGCAAGTCGAGCCGCGCATCCCAGCGACGTTCGAGCTTTTCCTGCTGTTCGATGCTTTGGAGGTATTTTTCTTTCCAGCGCTGTGCTTCGTCGCTCATTCATGGGATCCGCGAGGGGCAGGACTCAACGCGGGCAATGCATCGGCCGTGAGCGAACCCGGCAGACGAATCTCTACCGCGACCGGCAGGTGATCGGAAATGGGCTGTGCCAGCACCTCGACCTTTTCCAGGGTCAGGCTCGGGCTCAGCAGGATATGGTCCAGGCAGCGCTGTGGGCGCCAGCTGGGGAACGTCGCTTCCAGTTGCGGCGCGAGCAGACCGAGATCGCGCAACGCGGAGTTGTGCAGCAGGTCACTGGCATGGGTGTTCATGTCGCCCATCAGTACCTGGTGCTTGTAGTCGCCAATCAGGTCGCGGATGTAGGCCAGTTGCAGGCTGCGCGCCCGGGCGCCCAATGCCAGGTGCATCATGACCACCACCAGCGCTTCCGGGCCTTCGCCGAACCGTACCAGAATGGCTCCGCGACCCTTTGGCCCCGGCAACGGATGATCTTCAATGGCCCACGGGCGCAATCGGCTGAGCACGCCATTGCTGTGCTGGGCCAGGCGACCGAGATTGCGATTGAGTTGTTGATACCAGTAGGGAAAGGCGCCGAGTTGGGCCAGGTGTTCAACCTGATTGACGTAGCCTGATCGCAGGCTGCCGCCATCGGCCTCCTGCAAGGCGACCAGATCGAAGTCGCCCAGCAGATTGCCGATTTTCTGCAGATTGTCGGCACGCCCGGTGTGCGGCAGCAGATGCTGCCAGCCCCGGGTCAGGTAATGCCGATAGCGCTCGGTACTGATACCGACCTGGATATTGAAACTGAGCAAGCGCAGACGACTGTCTGCCGGCAAGCCCGCGGACTCCAGATGATGCTCGTTGACCCGTGGATCATGCAGGCCAACGATGCGTTCAGTACCCCATCGGCGCATGGCAGTGACTGCCCTTAGTTGGCGGCAGCCTTGTTAGCCGCTCGCTCTTTGTCGATCAGTTTGTCGGCCAGTTGCAGCGCTTCTTCAGCGCCACCGGCAGAGCCTACGTCAAAGCGGTACTTGCCGTTGACGATCATGGTTGGAACGCCGGTGATTTCATACTTCTTGGCCAGTTCACGCGCCTTGACGATCTGCCCCTTGATGGCGAAAGAGTCGAACGTCGCGAGGAACTTGTCCTTGTCCACGCCTTGGGTGGCGAGGAAGTCGGCCATGTCATCCTTGTCGACCAGTTTCTTGTGTTCTTTCTGAATTGCGTTGAACACCGCGGCGTGAACGTTGTGCTCGACACCCATGGCTTCAAGGGTCAGGAACATCTGACCGTGAGCATCCCACGCGCCACCGAACATGGCTGGAATGCGTACGAAATTCACGTCCGTCGGCAATTTCTCGACCCACGGATTGATCACGGGTTCGAAGGCGTAGCAATGCGGGCAGCCGTACCAGAACAGCTCGACCACTTCGATCTTGCCAGGCACGGCGACCGGAACCGGATTACTCAGTTCGACATAAGGTGCGGCGGGGGCTTCAGCGGCCTGGGCAGTCATGCCGAACAGGCTGGCAGCGGCAAAAACGGCGCTGATGATCAGATTACGCATGCTTCACTCCTGGACAAATTTTTTCGCCTCGCGCGACTTGTCATCAGACAGATCCTGGCGGGCTTGAGTTCTGTAGTGTAACGGCAGCGGCCACAAAAAAGGGCGGCCAAAGCCACCCTTTTTATACTTGCCGGGACGGATTAATCGAGCGTTAACGTTGCAGGTAATAAGCACCCCGTTCAACGCCCGATCCGCCGGCCTTAATGCAGGCCTTGAATGTAGCTGGACACCGCGGCGATGTCTTCGTCGCTCAGCTTTTTGGCAATGGTCTGCATCGGTTTGGTGTCGCCGTCGTTGTTGCGGCCGCCTTCTTCCTTGCGGAAATCGGTCAGTTGCTTGGCGATATACTGAGCGTGCTGGCCGCCCAGGTGCGGGAAACCGGCGGGTGCGTTGCCCGCGCCATTTGGCGAGTGGCAACCGGTGCAGGCTGGCATGCCCTTGGTCAGATCACCGCCGCGGAACAGTGCTTCACCGCGAGCCACGACTTTCGGATCGGCGGCACCGACGCTGCCTTTCTGGCTGGCGAAGTAGGCGGCGATGTCCGCCAGGTCCTGATCGCTCAGGTTGGTCAGCAGGCCGGTCATTTCCAGAACGGTGCGCTTGCCCGACTTGATATCGTGCAATTGCTTGGTCAGGTAGCGTTCACCTTGACCGGCCAGTTTTGGAAAGTTTGGCGCCATGCTGTTGCCATCCGGGCCGTGGCAGGCGCCACATACGGCGGCTTTGGCCTGGCCGACTTTTGCATCACCCGGTTGTACTGCCTCACCTGCAGCATGGGCGAAGCCTGAGATGCCCACGGTCAACAGCAGACTCACGATCAATTTCTTCATCAGCTAATCCAACTACGGCTAAGGGTTAAGAGTTATGGGCCGGGTTTACTCGCTCATCCAGAGGATGATGGCTTGGTAATCCTCGGCACTGCAGTCCATGCACAAACCACGCGGCGGCATCGCCTTGAAACCCTGGGTCACGTGTTGCACCAGCGTCTCCATACCTTTCGCCAACCTCGGCGTCCAAGCTTCCTGATCGCCTTTTTTCGGCGCCATGGGGAGTTGGCCGGAATGACAGGCACCACAAACACGGTTGTACACAGCTTCCGGATCCTGTGTAGCCTGAGCGCTGTAAAGCGGCATCATGACACCGGCAGCTAGCAGCCATTTCGTCATAAAACGACCTTTTCAGGGTTGAGAGCGTGCTGCGTTCTAGTGCGCAATCAAGGTCTGTCGCTCTCGTGAACTTCATCCTACGCTGGGACAAAGCGCACACAAAATCTGCGGCATTATATACTGGCGTCACTGAAACGGAAGCGACACTGCTTGCCGCGCCCATTCCTGGCGCCGCCCACATCGGAAATCCCATGCAACTCAAGAATCCCATCCTCGGTCTGTGCCAACAGTCCACCTTCATGCTCAGCGCCGCCAAAGTCGACCAATGTCCGGATGACGAGGGCTTCGAAGTCGCCTTCGCCGGGCGTTCCAACGCCGGCAAGTCGAGTGCCTTGAACACCCTGACCCACGCCAGCCTGGCGCGCACCTCGAAAACCCCGGGGCGCACGCAACTGTTGAATTTCTTCAAGCTAGACGATGAACGCCGTCTGGTCGACCTGCCGGGCTACGGTTATGCAAAAGTACCGATCCCGCTCAAGCAACACTGGCAGCGTCACCTCGAGGCTTATCTGGGTGGGCGCGAGAGTTTGAAAGGTCTGATCCTGATGATGGACATCCGCCATCCGATGACCGATTTCGACCTGCTGATGCTCGACTGGGCCGTGGCTGCCGGCATGCCGATGCACATTCTGCTGACCAAGGCGGACAAGCTGACCTATGGCGCGGCCAAGAACACGCTGCTCAAGGTTCAGGCGGAAATCCGCAAGGGCTGGGGCGATCTCGTGACGATCCAGCTGTTCTCGGCCCCCAAGCGCATGGGCCTGGAAGAAGCCTACACAGTGCTTGCAGGCTGGATGGAACTGGCGGACAAGGTTGCCGAGGTAGAGATTCAATAAATATCAAAAACTGTTTGTGGTGCGCTCAGGCAAGGCAAAAGCGCGGCTCGAAAGCGGAGTTTAGGGGCCTAAATGAGCATTTCGAGCCGCGCTTTTAACGCAGCATGAGCGCATCACGGACAGTTTTCGCCAGGCAAAAAAAACCCCGGACTTCATATGGGGAGGGAGAAGTTCCGGGGTTCAAGCTCTAGACCGCTAGGGCGGGGTCCAGATATCTGCCAACACTTAACACAACATAGGAGCATCGAAGGGCTTCACCAGCCATTCAGTATCTCTGAGTGGTGGTTCGCAAGATTAGTTCAGATTTTTTTCAAATAGCTTTGGAATAACTCTGATTATCTTCCGGTCTAAACGACCTGCGCCTTCTGCCGCGGCTCTATGCCGCAGCAGAACACGACAGTTTTCTGTAGGAGCGAGCTTGCTTGCGATGGAATTTCAGTCGAAATCGATGTATCTGACGCTCCATCGCGAGCAAGCTCGCTCCTACAAGCCTCAGTGAGCCTCATCCCAGTTATTTCCAATACCCACTTCGACCAGCAACGGGACATCCAGTTTCGCGGCCTCGCTCATGTGCACGCGAATTTCATCGCGGACCTGGTCGACCAGGTCTTCACGCACCTCAAGCACCAGTTCATCGTGCACCTGCAGAATGACTTTGGCGTCGAGACCAGACGCGGTCAGCCAGTTATCCACCGCGACCATGGCTTTCTTGATGATGTCCGCAGCGGTGCCTTGCATTGGCGCGTTGATCGCCGTGCGTTCGGCGGCGGCGCGCTCTTGCGGCTTGTTGGAGTTGATGTCCGGCAGATACAGGCGACGGCCGAAGAACGTCTCGACATAACCTTGCTCGGCGGCCTGGGCACGCGTGCGGTCCATGTACTGGCGAACGCCAGGGTAGCGGGCGAAGTAGGTATCGATGTAGGCCTTGGCGGTCTTGGTGTCGACGCCGATGTCCTTGCCGAGCTTCTGCGCGCCCATGCCGTAGATCAGACCGAAGTTGATCGCCTTGGCACTGCGGCGCTGGTCGGAGGTCACCTCGGCCAACTCGACCTTGAACACTTCGGCGGCGGTCGCGGTGTGCACATCCAGGTTGTGGCGGAAGGCGTTCATCAGCCCTTCATCCCGGGACAGGTGCGCCATGATCCGCAGTTCGATCTGCGAATAGTCCGCCGCCAGCAGCTTGTAACCGGCCGGGGCCACAAAGGCCTGGCGGATGCGACGCCCTTCGGCGGTGCGCACCGGGATGTTCTGCAGGTTCGGATCGCTGGAGGACAATCGCCCGGTGGACGCCACCGCCTGGTGGTACGAGGTATGGATTCGCCCGGTACGCGGGTTGATCTGCTCCGGCAGACGGTCGGTGTAGGTGCTTTTGAGCTTGCTCATGGAGCGGTATTCCATAAGCACTTTCGGCAATCGATAGTCGTCTTCGGCCAGTTTGGCCAGCACTTCTTCGGCGGTGGATGGCTGGCCCTTGGCGGTTTTCTTCAATACCGGCAGGCCGAGCTTCTCGTAAAGGATCACGCCAAGTTGCTTGGGCGAACCGAGGTTGAACTCCTCGCCGGCGATCTCGAAGGCTTCGCGCTCCAGCGCCACCATCTTGTCGCCCAGCTCGATGCTTTGCACACCCAGCAGGGCGGCGTCGACGAATGCGCCCTGGCGCTCGATACGCGCCAGTACCGGCACCAACGGGATTTCGATGTCAGTCAGCACACTGGCCAGGCTCGGAATGGCCGAGAGTTTTTCGAACAGGGTCTGGTGCAGACGCAAGGTGATATCCGCATCTTCGGCGGCGTAAGGTCCGGCCTGCTCCAGGGCGATCTGATCGAACGTCAGCTGTTTCACACCTTTGCCGGCGATGTCCTGGAAACTTACCGTGGTGTGGTCCAGATACTTCTGCGCGAGGCTGTCCATGTCATGGCGCGTGGCCGTGGAATTGAGTACATAGGACTCAAGCATGGTGTCGAAGGCAATGCCGCGTACGGTGATGCCGTTGTCCTGATCGCCGCCGATGGCGCAGTTGGCCAGGATGTTCATGTCGAACTTGGCGTGCTGGCCGACCTTGAGCTTGTTCGGGTCTTCCAGAATCGGCTTGAGCGCGCGCAGAACAGTGTCGCGATCCAGCTGCTGCGGCACGCCGATGTAAGAATGGGTCAACGGGATGTAAGCCGCTTCGTTGGCCTGAACCGCGAACGACAGGCCAACCAGTTTTGCCTGCTGCGCATCGATGCCGGTGGTCTCAGTGTCGAAGGCAAACAGCCTGGCCTTGTTCAGCTTTTCCAGCCAGGCATCGAATCGCGCCTGATCGAGGATGGTTTCATATTGGGCTTCAGCGGCCACAACGGGTGCTTCGGCCTCGACAGCGCTAAACAGATCAACCGCCGGCTCAGGCTCGGCAGCGCTGCTCAGTTCGATACGCTTGGCGTCCCGCTGCAGATCGCTCAGCCAGCTCTTGAACTCCAGCAGGGTGTAGAGCTCGAACAGCTTGTCCGGATCTTCCGCACCCATCTGCAAGTCATCGAGACCGATGTCCAGTGGCACGTCGACCTTGATCGTTGCCAGTTGATAGGAGAGGAATGCCATCTCCTTGTGCTCTTCGAGCTTGGCCGGCAGAGTCTTGGCGCCGCGAATCGGCAGGGTCGGCACGATATCGAGCTGTGCATAGAGCTCGGTCAGGCCGCCATTCACACCGACCAGCAGGCCTGAAGCCGTCTTCGGGCCGATACCCGGAACACCGGGAATGTTGTCGGAAGAATCGCCCATGAGAGCCAGATAATCGATGATCTGCTCCGGAGCGACGCCGAATTTCTCCTTCACGCCCTCCACGTCCATGCTGCTACCGGTCATGGTGTTGACCAAGGTAATGTGGCCGTCGACCAGTTGCGCCATGTCCTTGTCGCCAGTGGAGATAATCACCGGACGATCCGCCGCCGCGCTGCTGCGGGCCAAGGTGCCGATCACGTCATCGGCCTCGACGCCTTCGACGCACAGCAGCGGGAAGCCCAGGGCGATCACGCTCTGGTGCAGCGGCTCGATCTGCACGCGCATATCGTCAGGCATGCTCGGACGGTTGGCCTTGTATTCGGCGTACATGTCATCGCGAAAAGTCCCACCCTTGGCGTCGAACACCACGGCGAACGGACTGTCCGGATACTGCTTGCGCAGGCTCTTGAGCATGTTCAACACGCCCTTGACCGCGCCGGTCGGCAGGCCTTTGGACGTGGTCAGCGGCGGCAGCGCGTGAAAGGCGCGGTAGAGGTAAGAAGAACCGTCCACCAGGACGAGGGGGGCTTGGCTCATGAGCAGGATCAACCTTTTCGGCGGGTCCGGCGCTAGAATAGCGGGACCGTTGACGACAAAGGGACAAGGTTATCATGCGCACACCAAATCGCCTGTTGCTGGCTGGCTTGTTTGCAATCGCCCCATTGGCCGTCATGGCGGCGGACGGTGCGCCGACACCAGAGCCGGATGTCACGATCCGCACGGAAGGGGACAAGCTCATCCAGGAATACCGCCAAAACGGCTTCCTGTATGCAATCAAAGTCACGCCCAAAGGCGGCAAGCCATATTTCCTGGTACGCGCCGACGGATCAGAAGGTAACTTCATCCGCTCGGATTACCCGGATATGCTGATTCCGGCGTGGGAAATATTTAAGTGGTAAGTCGTCCTTAACTTTAATCGGCGCTGGCTCAACAGCGGCGCCCGTACTGGCAGTTTAAACATGTCTGTGTTCACCCCCCTGGCTCGGCCCGAGCTGGAAGCTTTTCTCGCCCCTTATGGCCTCGGCCGCCTGCTTGATTTCCAGGGGATTGCCGCCGGTAGCGAAAATACCAATTTCTTTATCAGCCTGGAGCAGGGCGAATTCGTCCTGACCCTGGTCGAGCGCGGTCCGGTTCAGGAAATGCCGTTCTTTATCGAACTGCTCGACGTGCTGCACGGCGCCGACCTGCCGGTGCCTTACGCCCTGCGCACCACCGACGGCGTGGCCCTGCGCGAACTGGCGGGCAAACCTGCCTTGCTGCAACCGCGCCTGGCCGGCAAGCACATCAAGCAAGCCAACGCGCAACATTGCGCGCAGGTCGGTGAGTTGCTCGGCCATCTGCATCTGGCGACCCAGGGCAACATGATCAAGCGCAAAACCGATCGCGGCCTGGACTGGATGCTGGAAGAGGGCACGCAGTTTCTGTCACACCTCGGTGCCGAACAGAAAGACCTGCTGCAACGGGCGCTGGATGAAATCACCCGGCAGAAGGAAAAAATCCTGGCTCTGCCGCGGGCGAACATTCACGCCGACCTGTTCCGCGACAACGCGATGTTCGAAGGCACGCACCTGACCGGGCTGATCGATTTCTACAACGCCTGCTCCGGGCCGATGCTCTACGACGTGGCGATTGCCCTGAACGACTGGTGCTCGGACGACGACGGCGTGATCGATGGACCGCGAGCGCGGGCCTTGCTGGGCGCTTACGCGGCCTTGCGACCGTTCACCGCTGCCGAAGCCGAGTTGTGGCCGACCATGTTGCGGGTGGCTTGCGTACGGTTCTGGTTGTCGCGGTTGATCGCGGCGGAGTCATTTGCCGGGCAGGATGTGTTGATTCACGATCCGATGGAATTTCAATTGCGATTGGCACAGAGGCAGACAGTCAACACGCCTTTGCCGTTCGCCCTCTAAAAGCTTCGCGAGCAAGCCCGCTCCCACATTTGACCGCATTCCATCTGGAAGAACCCGGTCTAATGTGGGAGCGGGCTTGCTCGCGAATGGGGCACCGCAAATGTTGAGTTACAGTGACTCCAGGCACCCCGCCAGATCATTGCCCAGCTTCTCCAGCACCTGCTCATACCCTTGAGCGGTGGCCGGCGTATACCCGCCCAGCGCATCCAGCTCAGCCAGTTTCACCGGCAACCCGGCTACCAGGGTTTCCGCCAGACGCGGACGCAGCGGTGGCTCGCTGAACACGCAGGTCTTGCCGACTTCCTGCAAGCGCGCACGCATTGTCGCGACGTGCTGGGCACCGGGTTGCACTTCGGCCGCGACACTGAACACACCCGCGTGCTTGAGGCCGTAAGCGTCCTCGAAGTAATCGAAGGCTTCGTGGAACACGAAGTAGGGTTTGCCCTGAATATCGGCCAGGCGCTTCTTCAGGCGCGCATCCAGTGCATCGAGACGCTCGTCGAAGGCTTTCAGGTTGCTCTGATAACGCGCAGCATTGTCAGGATCGGCGGCACTCAGGTCAGCTGCCATTTTCGCGGCAATGACCCGAGCGTTAACCGGCGACAGCCACAAATGCGCATCCAGGCTACCCGGACGGTGATCGTGATCATGTTCGTCGGCTTCTTCGGCGTGGGAGTGGCTATCTTCGGCAAAGCGGCGCAGTTTCATACCCGGCAGGTCCTGCACGGCGACGCTGGGCAATGTACGACCATTGAGCACGCGCGGCAGGAAACCTTCCATGTCCGGGCCGATCCAGTACAGCAAGTCCACCGATTGCACCTTGCGCACGTCGGATGGGCGCAACGCATAGTTATGCGGCGAGGCACCCGGCGGCAGCAAAACCTCAGGAATCGCCACGCCGTCCTGCACGGCCGCGGCGATCAATTGCAGAGGCTTGATGCTGGTAAGAACCTTGACCTCGGCTTGCGCCGAACCGATCAACAGAAAACTTGCGACAAATGCGACAAAGATAGAAAAAAGTCGGGACACGATGACTACTCGAAGAGGCGAGAACGAGTAACATAATAACGTCTCTCACAAAACTCGTCGCCGCTCATGCTAAAAACACCGATTGCCAGCCGCCCCCACGACCACTCACATTGCGTTCACAGCGCTTTGTCCGAGGCCGATGCCCTGTGCGCACGTCAAGGCCTGCGCCTGACCGCCTTGCGCCGGCGAGTGCTGGAACTGGTGTGGCAAAGCCACAAGCCCCTGGGTGCCTACGACATTCTCGCGGTTCTCAGCGAGCAGGACGGCCGCCGCGCCGCGCCGCCGACGGTGTACCGCGCGCTGGACTTCCTGCTGGAAAACGGCCTGGTCCATCGCATTTCCTCGCTCAACGCCTTCATCGGCTGCAATCACCCGGAACATGCTCACCAGGGTCAGTTCCTGATCTGCCGTGAATGCCACGCTGCGATCGAACTTGAGCAAAAGTCCATCAGTGACGCGATCATCGCCAGCGCCAGGGATGTCGGGTTTGTCGTCGAAGGCCAGACCGTCGAAGTGGTCGGTCTCTGCTCGGGCTGCCAGGGGGCTTGATGAGCAACGCACTGATCCGTCTTGAGCAGGTTGCCGTAACGTTCGCCGGGCAACCGGTGCTGGACAACATTGAGCTGAGCGTCGAGCCGGGGCAGATCGTTACCCTGATCGGCCCCAACGGCGCCGGCAAGACCACACTGGTGCGTGCCGTGCTCGGCCTGTTGAAACCGGACAGCGGCAGTGTCTGGCGCAAGCCGAAGCTGCGGGTCGGTTACATGCCGCAAAAACTTCATGTCGATCCGACCCTCCCGCTGTCGGTCCTGCGCTTCTTGCGCCTGGTGCCAGGCGTGGACCGCGCGATGGCCCTGGCGGCACTCAAGGAAGTCGGCGCCGAACAGGTGATCGACAGCCCGGTGCAAAGCGTTTCCGGTGGCGAAATGCAACGCGTGTTGCTGGCCCGGGCCTTGTTGCGCGAACCTGAACTGCTGGTACTCGACGAACCGGTACAGGGTGTCGACGTGGCCGGCCAGGCGGAGCTGTACAGCCTGATTACCCGCCTGCGCGACCGCCACGGTTGCGGCGTGCTGATGGTCTCCCATGATTTGCATCTGGTGATGAGTACCACGGATCAGGTGGTTTGCCTTAATCGTCACGTCTGCTGCTCCGGCCATCCCGAGCAGGTCAGCGGCGATCCGGCTTTCGTCGAGCTGTTCGGAAAAAACGCACAAAGCCTGGCGATTTATCACCACCATCACGACCACGCCCACGACTTGCATGGCTCGGTGGTCAAGGCGCCCGCGTCGGGCCATAACCATGTTCACGGAGATAGCTGCAAGCATGGCTGATTTTCTGCTCTACGCCCTGCTTGCAGGCCTGGCCCTGGCCGTCGTTGCAGGCCCGCTGGGGTCTTTCGTGGTCTGGCGGCGCATGGCCTATTTTGGCGACACCCTGTCCCACGCGGCATTGCTCGGCGTGGCTCTGGGCTTCCTGCTGGATGTCAGCCCGACCGTTGCCGTCACCGTTGGCTGCTTGCTGTTGGCGGTGTTGCTGGTGACATTGCAACAACGCCAGCCTTTGGCATCCGATACGCTTTTGGGGATTCTCGCACCCAGCACGCTCTCTCTGGGCCTGGTGGTACTAAGCTTCATGCACGAAGTGCGGATCGACCTGATGGCCTATCTGTTCGGCGACCTGCTGGCAATCAGTCCAACCGATCTGGCCTGGATTCTCGGCGGGAGCGCTGCGGTACTGGGGTTGCTGGTTGCGTTGTGGCGCCCATTACTGGCGATCACCGTGCATGAAGAACTGGCCAGGGTCGAAGGCTTGCCGGTGGCTGGATTGCGCCTGGCCCTGATGCTGTTGATCGCCGTAGTGATTGCCGTGGCGATGAAAATCGTTGGCGTGTTGCTGATAACTTCGTTGCTGATCATCCCGGCTGCCGCGGCACAACGTCATGCCCGCTCACCGGAGCAGATGGCACTGGGCGCGAGCCTGCTGGGCATACTCGCCGTGTGTGGCGGGCTGGCACTGTCCTGGTTCAAGGACACCCCCGCCGGCCCGTCGATTGTGGTGGCAGCCGCCGTGCTGTTTCTGCTGAGTTTTGTTCTGCCCCGTCGAGGGGTGTAGACTTGCTCGTTTTTTGCGCAAATAGAGAGTCGCAGGAATGAAGTCGTTCGCCTCCCGTTATCTGCTCCTTGTCGCATTTTCTTTGCTGCTGGGCGCCTGCCAAAGCACGCCACCGGCGGCCACCGCGGCCGCGGATGCGCGGGCCACGGCCATCGTACAGCTGGAACAAAACATCGCCAGCGATGAACTGGCGACCGCCGAAGACCAATTGGCAGCCTTGCAGGCCGAATCGCCTACCGATGCTTCCCTTGAGCAGTACCAGCGGCAACTGGCCGAAGCCTATCTGCGCCGCAGCCAGATCGTGTTGCAAAAGGGTGACGTGGATGCCGCCGCGACCGCCCTGAGCCGTGCCCGCGCATTGATGCCCAAGGCTCCGGCGCTGACCGGTGGAGTCAACGGCTCGATTGCCCAGGCGCGCAAGGCCGAGCTGGAAAAAGCCGAAGCCGACCTCAAGGCTGCCGAAGCCAGGCCAAAAGCCAAGGTCATCGATCTAACGGCTGAAAGCACCACGGTCGCGCTGAATATCAACGATATGGGCAAATTGCGTCGCCAACTGGACGCCATCGCCGCCGATGTGGTGAATTTTCAGTGCGACGTGAGCATTCAGGCTCCGCGCACCAATGATTACCCTTGGCTGGCTAATTTGCTGACCAAACGGGTGAAGAAGCTCGATCCTGAGTTTGATCTGAAGCTGGAGCGGCAGATTTTGCGCAGTGTTCCGGCGCAGATAGTGCTGAGTCCGCGCAAACCCTGAAAGCATCGCGAGCAGACTCGCTCCCACACTGGATCTGTGACCGACGCAGAACCATTGTGGGAGAGGGTTTGCTTGTGAAGACGCCCTTCCTCGCAAGAGGATTTCAAGCCGGCATTCCTTTGGCCTTCGCCTCCGCGTTATTGCCAAATGACAGGACAAATGCGAAATAAATGCTAAGAACCTCTATACGGACAGGCTAAAATGCGCGCCCGGCTAACCGCTGACCCTTTTCTAACGCGCCCCACAAGGTTCGCTACGTGATCGAGTTTCAAAACGTCCATAAAACCTACCGCGTCGCCGGTAAGGAAATCCCCGCCCTGCATCCGACCAGTCTGACGATTGAGAACGGGCAGGTTTTCGGCTTGATCGGTCATTCCGGCGCAGGAAAAAGTACCCTGCTGCGTCTGATCAATCGCCTGGAAAACGCCAGTGGCGGCAAGATCATCGTCGACGGCGAAGAAGTCACGGCCCTGGACGCCAACGGCCTGCGCCGCTTCCGTCAGCAGGTCGGGATGATTTTCCAGCACTTCAACCTGTTGGCCTCCAAGACCGTTGCCGACAACGTCGCGCTGCCGCTGACGCTGGCTGGTGAACTGTCCCGCAGCGACATCGACCGTCGCGTCGCCGAATTGCTGGCCCGGGTCGGCTTGTCCGATCACGCCAACAAATACCCGGCGCAATTATCCGGTGGGCAAAAGCAGCGCGTCGGCATTGCACGCGCCCTGGCGACCAAGCCAAAAATTTTGCTGTGCGATGAAGCCACCAGCGCCCTTGATCCGCAAACCACGGCGTCGGTCCTGCAGTTGCTGGCCGAGATCAATCGCGAGTTGAAGCTGACCATCGTGCTGATCACCCATGAAATGGACGTGATCCGCCGGGTCTGCGACCAGGTCGGAGTAATGGATGCAGGCGTGATCGTCGAGCAAGGTTCGGTGGCCGAGGTGTTCCTGCATCCGAAGCACCCGACCACCAAGCGCTTCGTGCAAGAAGACGAGCACATCGACGAAAGCGAACAGCGTGACGACTTTGCCCATGTCCCGGGCCGCATCGTACGTCTGACCTTCCAGGGCGAAGCGACCTACGCACCTTTGCTGGGTACAGTCGCCCGCGAAACGGGCGTGGACTACAGCATCCTTGCCGGTCGAATCGATCGCATCAAAGACGTCCCTTACGGGCAACTGACCCTGGCCGTGACCGGCGGTGACATGGAAGCGGCCTTCGCCAGCTTCACCGCAGCCGACGTCCACATGGAGGTGCTGCGCTAATGGAAGCCCTGACAAGTTTCTTCGCCAATATCGACTGGCTCGAAATCTGGCTGGCCACTGGCGACACCCTGCTGATGCTCGGCGGTTCGCTGTTGTTCACCGTGCTGCTCGGCTTGCCGCTGGGCGTGCTGCTGTTCCTGTGCAGTCCGCGCCAGTTGCTGGAAGCCAAAGGCGTCTATGCGATGTTGTCGCTGGTGGTGAACATTCTGCGTTCGCTGCCGTTCATCATCCTGCTGATCGTGATGATTCCGTTCACCGTGTTGATCACCGGCACGTCCCTCGGTGTTGCCGGTGCGATCCCGCCGCTGGTGGTGGGTGCCACGCCATTCTTTGCCCGCCTGGTGGAAACCGCCCTGCGCGAAGTCGATCGCGGCATCATCGAGGCGACCCAGGCCATGGGCGCGACCACGCGGCAGATCATCACCAATGCCTTGCTACCGGAAGCTCGCCCGGGCATCTTCGCGGCGATTACGGTGACTGCCATTACACTGGTGTCCTACACGGCGATGGCCGGTGTGGTGGGCGCCGGTGGTCTGGGTGACCTGGCGATCCGCTTCGGCTACCAGCGTTTTCAGACCGATGTGATGGTGGTGACAGTGGTGTTGCTGCTGGTACTGGTTCAGGTACTGCAAACCGTTGGCGACAAATTGGTCGTCCACTTTTCCCGTAAGTAAGACATGAGCCGGCCATTCGCTGGCAGGCGCCAAGCGGGCGCCCCACATGGAGTTAGCTGAATGAAAAAACTGATCGTGGCCTTCGCGGCCGTTGCCGCGTTCTCTGCCCACGCTGAAACCCTGACCGTCGCGGCCACCCCGGTACCACACGCCGAGATCCTCGAATTCGTGAAGCCGGCCCTGGCCAAAGAAGGCGTGGACCTGAAGGTCAAGGTCTTCACCGACTACATCCAGCCGAACGTGCAGGTCGCGGAAAAGCGCCTGGACGCCAACTTCTTCCAGCACCAGCCGTACCTCGATGAGTTCAACAAGGCCAAGGGCACCAACCTGGTGTCGGTTGCCGGCGTGCACCTGGAGCCCCTGGGCGCTTACTCCAGCAAGTACAAAACCCTCGCTGAACTACCTGGCGGCGCCAACGTGGTGATCCCGAACGACGCCACCAATGGCGGCCGTGCTCTGTTGCTGCTGGCCAAGGCCGGCGTGATCAAGTTGAAGGATTCGAACAACATCCTGTCGACCGTCAAGGACATCACCGAGAACACCAAGGACCTGAAAATCCGCGAACTGGAAGCCGCGACCATCCCGCGTGTGCTGACTCAGGTCGACCTGGCGCTGATCAACACCAACTACGCGCTGGAAGCCAAGCTCGATCCGGCCAAGGATGCACTGGTCATCGAAGGCAGCGACTCGCCGTACGTGAATATCCTGGTGGCTCGTCCGGACGACAAGGACAGCGAAGCGATGAAGAAACTGGTGGCGGCCCTGCACAGCCCGGAAGTGAAGGCCTTCATTCTCGAGAAGTACAAAGGCGCGGTAGTGCCGGCGTTCTGATAGAACTGCTGCAACGAAAAAGGGGACGCCAAGTGCGTCCCCTTTTTTATGCCTTTGAAATATAGACCCCTGTGGGAGCGGGCTTGCTCGCGAAAGCGGTGTATCAGCCGCTATCAATGTCGGTCGAACCACCGCTTTCGCGAGCAAGCCCGCTCCCACATGGTTTTGTGTTGCTCAATTGCGTTTGAGCATCACCGGCAACTGCGCCACCAGCTTCGCATTGTTCAACGGCGCGCGGATGAAGCCGCGCTGGGTGCCGTCCGGCCCGATCACCGCGAGGTTGCCACTGTGGTCGACGGTGTAGTTCGGCTTGCTGGTGTCCGCCGGAATGTACGGAATGCTCACCGCGTTGGCGACCTTTTGCAGCTCTTCGGTCGACGCCGCGGTCAGGCCGACGAACTGCGGGTCGAAATAACCCAGGTACTGCTTGAGCTGCTTGGGCGTATCGCGATTAGGGTCGACGCTGACCAGCACGACTTGCAGTTTATCCACCGCCTCGGGCGGCAATTCGCTCTTGATCTGTCGCAGTTGGGCGAGAGTGGTCGGGCAGATGTCCGGGCAGAAGGTGTAGCCAAAAAACAGCAGGCTCCACTTGCCCTTCAATTCATTGATCGTGACCGGCTGGCCGTCCTGATTGGTCATCGTCACTTCCGGCAGATTACGGCTCTGCGGCAGCAAAATGATGCCGGCGTCGATCAGCGCGGTCGGATCGCCCTGGTTTTTCCCGGACAGTACCTTGTTGACGGTCAGGCCCAGGATCAGTGCGACCAGGGCGACGAGAATGAAGACGGTTTTCTGGGTTCGAGTCATAGGTTCAACAATAAGTAGTGGTCTACGAGCAGGGCGATAAACAGCAGGAACAGGTAGTAAATAGAGTACTTGAACGTGTTGATCGCCGCGTGCGGCCGAGTGCCACGGTACAGCACCACGGCCCATTGCAGAAACCGCGCACCCAGCCCGAGCGCGCAGACCAGGTAGAGCGTGCCGCTCATGTGGATCACGTAGGGCATCAGGCTGACAGCAAGCAGCGCGAAGGTATAAAGCAGGATATGAATCTTGGTGTAGTGCTCGCCATGGGTGACCGGCAGCATCGGAATATCGGCCTTGGCGTATTCCTCCTTGCGATGGATCGCCAGCGCCCAGAAGTGCGGCGGGGTCCAGGCGAAGATGATCAGCACCAGCAGCAGCGGCTCAGCGCTGACGTGACCGGTGGCAGCGGTCCAGCCGAGCAACGGTGGCGCAGCGCCCGCCAGGCCACCGATGACGATGTTCTGCGGGGTCGCACGCTTGAGGAATCCGGTGTAGATCACCGCATAGCCGAGCAACGAAGCCAGGGTCAGCCACGCGGTCAGCGGGTTGGTAAACGCCAGCAGCATGGCTTGCCCGAGGGCCGCCAATACCAGCGCGAACGTTAGTGCGGCGGTCGGCGAAACCCGGCCTTCGGCCAGCGGCCGTTTATGGGTGCGCGCCATGATCGCGTCGATGCGCCGGTCCACCACATGATTGACCGCTGCCGCGCCACCGGCACACAGGGCAATGCCCAGGTTGCCGAAAATCAGCACCGTCCACGGCACGCCGGCACGGGTCGCGAGGAACATTCCCACCAGTGAAGTGATGAGCATCAGCACCACCACTTTGGGTTTGGTCAGTTCCAGGTAGTCACGCCAGATCGCCTGACTGGGACGTTCGCCGATCAGAATCGCCATGGCGTCTCTCCTTTTGTTGTTATGGGCCCGGCTGAGTGTTTACGCGGGCTGAAGTGCCAGCGCGCTGGTTGCTTGACCCGAACCAGACTGGTTCGGGCGTGGTAATTGACCAGCACCATGGTCAGCAACAGCGCCGCGCCGCCCGCGTTATGCGCGACGGCCACCGGCAGCGGCAGATGGAACAGCACGTTGCTGATGCCCAGGGTGATTTGTGCACCAAGCGCGATCAGCACCAGGCCTGCCAGGCGTGTCATGCCGACCACCTTCAATTGCCAGGCCAGGCCGAGCAATACCAGGGTGACCAGCAATGCACCGATGCGATGGGTCAGGTGGATGGCCGTACGGGCGTCGCTGTCCAGTTGCCCGCCAAGATAATTCGGACCGATGTGTTGAGTAAGGTGAAAGCCGTTGGCGAAGTCGGCCGGTGGCAACCATTGGCCGTGACACGTCGGAAAGTCGATGCAGGCCACGGCGGCGTAATTGGAACTGACCCAACCGCCGAGAGCGATTTGCCCGATCACCAGCAACAGCCCCGCCGTCGCCCAGTACTGCAAGCGTCGAGGCACGGTCAGCGCCGGCAGTACGCCGGACAGGCGCAAGGTCAGCAGAAACAGCAAGCTCAAGGTCGCAAAGCCGCCAAGCAAATGCCCGGTGACCACCTGCGGCCAGAGCTTGAGCGTTACCGTCCACATGCCGAAAGCGGCCTGGCCAACAACCACCGCCAACAGAAACAACGGCAACTTCACCGGTTGCCCGGGATGACGGCGATGCACCCACGCGCGACCGGCCAACACCGCGATCAACATCCCCAGTGTGCCGGCGAAGTAGCGGTGGATCATCTCGTTCCAGCCCTTGTGGGCCTCGACCGGAGCGTCCGGGAAATGCAATTCGGCATGGGCCAGTTGGGCTTCGCTTTTCGGCACGCTGATGAAGCCGTAGCAGCCAGGCCAGTCCGGGCAGCCGAGACCGGCGTGGGTCAGGCGGGTGTAGGCGCCGAGCAACACCACAATCAGTGCCAGCAAGGTGGCAAACAGCGCGAGGCGAAATCCAGGCTTGGCCATGACGATGCCCTTATCCGATGTTCGACAGTTTCAGCAGGTGACGCAGATCGTTCAGCAGGTCCTTGCCCTTCACCGACGGGTCGTAGCGCAGCACCAGATTGCCGTGGGGGTCGATGATCCACAGGTGCGGCGCGTCATCGCTCCGAGCACCTTTGATGTAGGTCGGCAAGTCCAGTGAATAGCGTTGCAACTGCGGGTACTCGCGTTGAAGTTTAGTCTCGTAATCGCTGTTCAACGTCTGCGCGGCGGCCAATGCATGGCTGGCGCGGGACGCGTCGCGACCGAGGCCGATCTGGATCTGTCGCGCCAGGTACACCAGCTGCTGGCAGTCCACCGCGCAATCCTTGGGCGCCGTCACCAGCATCTGCCAGCGATCCTCCTGGGCCGGCACGCCAATATCGGCACGGGTCTGGCCATTGCCGATCAGTTCGCCGTGATAACTGCGGCCCTCGGGCACCCAGAAATTCAGCTTGTACATGCCGGTGGCGAGGATCATCGGACCGATTACCCCGAGCAGGATCAGCAGCAGTTGCAAGCGGCCCTTGCGCCGGTTCACTGACGGTTTCGCCTCAGACATGCTGGGTGGATTCATGGCCGCTCCCATGGTGTTTCTCCTTTGCGTTGTGCCAACCGAGATAGAGATAAAGACCGAACAGGGCAATCGCCATGGCGAACCACTGCACGGCATAAGCGATGTGCTTTTCCGGCCCCGTGGCGACCACCGGCCAGTCGGCCTGATAGGTGGCGGGGCCGGTTTCGGCGCGTAGTTCGTAGGCAAAACCTTCGCGGTTCAGTGCGGTCCAGAGCCTGGTTGGCTCAACGGCCGTAATCAGCTTCGGCCATGTCAACGTTGTGGGGTCTGCGTGCAATTGGAACGTCGCACCGGGGGGGACGTAGACCCACGCGTCGAGGCTTACCGCTTCGGTGGGTGTCTTGAATTGAGGTGGAGCGCGGCGCTCCGGCCATGGCAACCAGCCGCGATTGACCAGCAGCCAAAGCCCGGTGGCCTGATCGTGAAACGGTTGCAACAGTTCGACGCCGACCTTGCCGTTGCGTTGACTGTTGTCCAGCAGCAGGCTGTGTTCGGCATCGAACTGGCCGTGCAGGCGAACCCGGCGAAAGGCAGGGTCAGTGGTGTACTGCAATTCGTTGCTGGCCATCGGCTCGGCGACCCGGCGCTCGGCGTATGTTTGCAGCAGCGCGCTTTTCTCCGCGCCCCGGCTCAATTGCCAGAACCCCAGGGACACCAGTAGCGGCAGCAACAGCGCGACCACCAGCGTCGGCACGATACCCGGCCGAAAGCGCTTCATGGCATCGCCAGAAAGTCGGTCATCGCGATAGCTATACTTAAGTGCATCGCTTCTCCCCCCGGAGTCTTAACCATGCTCAAAGCAGCCATCGTCCTGATGCTGATTGCCACGATTGTCAGCCTGTTCAGCGGCCTGTTTTTTCTGGTCAAGGACGACAGCCGCTCAAACCGGCTCGTCATTGCCTTGAGTGTTCGCGTGACCCTGGCCGCCCTTACCCTTGGCTTGATTGCCTGGGGCTTTTTCAGCGGCCAGCTGGTTTCCCATGTCCCGTGGTAGCTCGCTCCTACAATCTGCTCTAAAGCACATAAACGAAAACGAACAGCCCGATCCACACCACATCCACGAAGTGCCAGTACCAGCTCGCCGCTTCGAAGCCGAACTGGTGCTCGCTGTCAAAGTGCCCGCGCATGATCCGCATCAGCATCACGAACAGGATGATGGTGCCGATGGTCACGTGGGCGCCGTGGAACCCGGTGAGCATGAAGAAAGTCGCGCCGTAGATGCCCGAGCCCAGGGTCAGGCCCAGCTCGTGGTAGGCGTGCATGTACTCTTCGGCCTGGAACGTAAGGAACGCGCAGCCCAACAATACGGTGAGCGCCAACCATAGTTTCAGTGCACCGCGATGGCCCTTTTTCAAGGCATGGTGGGCGATGGTCACGGTCACGCTGGAGCTCACCAGCAACACGGTGTTGAGCAGCGGCAGGCCCCAGGGACTGATGACTTCCTTGGGCGGCGGAAACAGTTTCGAGTCGGGGTTGTCCAGCAGCGGCCAGGTGAACTGGAAGTTCGGCCACAGCATGTGCGCGATGCCTTTGGCGCCTTCACCGCCGAGCGCCGGCCCGGAGATATGACGCACATAAAACAGCGCGCCAAAAAAGGCGATGAAGAACATCACCTCCGAGAAAATGAACCAGCTCATGCCCCAGCGGAACGAGCGATCCATTTGCGGGCTGTACAAGCCGCCGCGACTTTCCTTGATCACCGTGCCGAACCAGCCGAACAGCATGTAGGCCACCAGCAATCCGCCGACGAAAAAGATCAGTGGCCCGTGGGATTCCGGGCGCGCCGCTTTCAGGTCGTTGAACCAGGTGGCCAGGCCGTACACGGTGGTGACCATGCCGAGCGTGGCGATGATCGGCCATTTGCTCTGGGCGGGAACGTAATAATGTTCATGAGTTGCCATTTATTGTTCTCCTTATCGGGCACGCTCAGCCGCCAGTATTTACAGCTACCGGTGGATGTCGGGCGGTGATATCGAACAGCGTGTAAGACAGCGTCAGGTGCTTCACGTCCTTGGGCATGTCACGGTCAACGATGAAACGTACGGGCATCTCGATCCGTTGACCGGGCTGCAGCACTTGCTGGGTAAAGCAGAAACATTCGGTCTTGTGGAAATACGCGGCGGCTGTGCTGGGCGCGATGCTCGGCACGGCCTGGGCACTCATCGGCTTGTCAGTGGGGTTGTGGGCGATGAAGATCATCTCGTTCACCGCCCCCGGATGGGCCACCAGTTCCTCGCCCTTGGGATAGAAGTCCCAGGGCATATCGGCTGTATTGGTCGACAGAAACTGCACACGCACCTGCCGCGAGGTGTCGACCGTTTGCTCACCCTCGTATTGCCCGGCGGTCTTGCCGTTGATGCCAAAGGCCTTGCACATCACGTCGTATATCGGCACCAGGGCAAAGCCGAAGACAAACATCGCCGCCACCACAAGCAATAGCCGGGTGACCAGTTTCTTCATCGAAATCGAGTCAGCCATGATTACCAGCCTCTACGCCAAACCATGTAGGAGCGAGCTCGCTCGCGAAAAACCTGAGAGCACCGCGGGGTGTCAGGCTTCCAGCGTTATCGTTGACACTCATCGCGAGCGAGCTCGCTCCTACAGGGGGCCGTACGTTCATTTCACTTCCGGCGGCGTAGTAAAGGTGTGATACGGCGCCGGCGACGGGATGCTCCACTCCAGGCCTTCAGCCCCATCCCACGGTTTGGCCGGTGCCTGGGGGCCGCCGCGAATGGTCTTGATCACGATGAACAGGAAGAAGATCTGCGTGGCGCCGAACATGAATGCGCCGATCGACGACACCATGTTGAAGTCGGCGAATTGCAGGTTGTAGTCCGGGATTCGCCTCGGCATGCCCGCCAGCCCCACGAAATGCATCGGGAAGAAAGCCATGTTCATGCCGATGAAAGACAGCCAGAAATGCAGCTTGCCCAGGGTTTCGTCATACATGTGGCCGGTCCATTTCGGCATCCAGTAATAGGCCGAGGCGAAGATCCCGAAGATCGCCCCCGGCACCAGCACATAGTGGAAGTGCGCGACCACAAAGTAGGTGTCCTGGTACTGGAAGTCCGCCGGGGCGATGGCCAGCATCAACCCGGAGAAGCCGCCGATGGAGAACAGGATCACGAATGCCACGGCGAACAGCATCGGCGTCTCGAAGGTCAGCGAGCCTTGCCACATGGTGCTGGCCCAGTTGAACACCTTCACGCCAGTTGGCACCGCAATCAGCAGCGTGGCGTACATGAAGAACAGCTCGCCCACCAGCGGAATGCCGACCACGAACATGTGGTGCGCCCACACGATGAACGACAGGAACGCGATACTCGCCGTGGCGTAGACCATCGACGTGTAGCCGAACAACGGCTTGCGCGAAAAGGCCGGAATGATCGAGCTGACGGCACCGAACGCCGGCAGGATCATGATGTACACCTCGGGGTGACCGAAGAACCAGAACACATGCTGGAACAACACCGGGTCCCCGCCACCGGCGGCACTGAAGAAGCTGGTGCCGAAGTGGATGTCCATCAGCATCATGGTCACGCAGCCCGCCAGTACCGGCATCACTGCGATCAACAGGAACGCCGTGATCAGCCAGGTCCAGACAAACAGCGGCATTTTCATCAACGTCATGCCGGGGGCGCGCAGGTTGAGGATGGTCGCGATCACGTTGATCGCCCCCATGATCGAACTGATCCCCATCAAGTGGATGGCGAAGATGAAGAAGGTCACGCTTTCCGGCGCGTAGGTCGTCGACAGCGGCGCATAGAAGGTCCAGCCGAAGTTCGGCCCGCCACCGGCGGTGAACAAGGTCGATACCAGCAGCAGGAACGCTGCCGGCAACAGCCAGAAGCTGAAGTTGTTCATCCGCGGCAGGGCCATGTCCGGCGCGCCGATCATCAGCGGGATCATCCAGTTGGCTAGGCCGACGAAAGCCGGCATTACTGCACCGAAGACCATCACCAGGCCGTGCATGGTGGTCATCTGGTTGAAGAATTCCGGCTGGACGATTTGCAGTCCCGGCTGGAACAGTTCGGCGCGAATCACCATCGCGAACGAACCGCCTAGCAAGAACATGGAGAACGCAAACCACAGGTACAGCGTGCCAATGTCCTTGTGGTTGGTGGTCAGCACCCAGCGCATCAGGCCTTTGACGGGGCCGTGGGCGTGGTCGGTGGCGGTATGAACATGTTCATCGATTACAGCAGTCATGTCCTGTCTCCTGCAAACAGATGGGCTGGGCAAGCCGGGGTACGTAGCCCCGACCGGTTCCGTACGTGCGCAATAGACCGGGTCATTTGCTTTCCGCCTGTTTCAGCTCCAGCACTTCTTTAGGCGTGACCATGTCGCCTTTGTTGTTGCCCCAGGCATTACGTTCATAGGTCACGACCGCCGCGATATCGACTTCCGAGAGTTGCTTGCCGAACGCCGCCATCGCGGTGCCGGGCTTGCCATGGAAGACCAGGCTCAGGTGAGCCTCTTTCGGCCCGGTGGCGATTTTCGAGCCCTTGAGTGCCGGGAACATCGGCGGCAGGCCCTGGCCTTCGGCCTGGTGACAGGCTACGCAGGTGGTGTGATAGACCTTGTCGCCGCGATCCTTGAGTTCGTCGAGCGTCCATTCCTTGCTGGTCAGCTCTTTGAGCTGCGCGACCTCGACCTTGCGATCGGCCAGCCATTTTTCGTAATCGGCCTTTTCCTTGACCTCGACCACGGTCGGCATGAAGCCGTGATCCTTGCCGCACAACTCGGCGCACTGGCCACGGTAGATGCCGGGCTTGTCAATGCGGGTCCAGGCTTCGTTGACGAACCCCGGAATCGCATCGCGCTTGACCGCGAAGGCCGGCACCCACCAGGAGTGGATAACGTCGGCAGATGTCACCAGAAAGCGCACCTTGGTGCCGACCGGCAGCACCAATGGCTTGTCGACTTCGAGCAAATAGTGCTCGCCCTTGGTTTCCTTGTTGTGGATTTGATCTTGGGGGGTGGTCAGGTTGCTGAAGAACTCGACGTCCTGGCCCAGGTACTTGTAGTGCCACTTCCACTGGTAACCGGTGATCTGGATATCGATTTCCGGCTCGCTGGCGTCGTACATCCTGATCAGGGTCGCAGTAGCGGGAATCGCCATGGCCACCAGGATCAGGAAGGGCACAATGGTCCAGAGGATTTCAACAGTGGTGCTTTCATGAAATTTGGCGGCCACCTGCCCGGTCGAGCGGCGGTGGAGAATCATCGACCAGAACATGGCACCAAAAACGATGATGCCGATCACCACACAGATCCAGAAAATGGTCATGTGCAGGTCGAATACTGCGTGACTGATTTCAGTCGCTCCAGGCGCCATATTCACAGTCCAGGCCGCTTGCGCCTGACTGAAAATCGACCACAACAGGAGGCCCATCCAGACATGTGGATGTCGCATCATTGCGGGTTCCCCTTATCGTTCTTGTTATCCCGCCGGCTTTCACCTGCGGCAAGGGAGCGGCTGCATCAGACTACGAACTTGAATCGCCGGGCCTTGCTGCACATGCAGTCGGGCGTCATCAGCTAACTCCATTCCACCCCGAGTATAGACAGCACCTCTGACCTCGCAACGCAAAGGCGTAAATCATCTGAAACAGCATTAACTTGCTTTGCAGGGCACGAATGGAGAAGGATGCAGACGAGTGGTGGCCAATCGATATAACGGCGCCGTCTGAAGGATGAAATAATTATGACAAATGCGTCTTAGCATTTTTCATAAGCCAGCTAAGTTATGTCTTCCCTATTTCATTGCCTTGTTTCCTGGAGTTTTCATGAACACCGCCGCATTGCGCGAGCAGATCCAAAAAGCCCAACAACACGAAGCCGAGACCGGCCTGCTGACGCGTCAGCTGGAAAGCAAACTGCCTCATCTACACCCGGCGATCCAGTTACCGGAAGCGGACGCCAATGGCGTGCTGACGCGTTTTGTCGCCGCTTACATCAATGAAGTTCCTGATCTGCTGGACGCAGCCAATGAAGTCGCCAGGGAAGCGGGCATCGAGTCACAGATCAAACCGGTGCTGACAATCGCCGAGCAGTACTTCCTCCAGCCGCCAGCCATCATGGCCGGTCATGTCGGGCTCGACAGCCTGCTGGATGAAGCCTACCTGGCGCACCGGTTTGTCGAAGAGGTCAACGACCTGTACATCAAGCATTTCGGCCAGCCACTGATCCCTCTGGACATGACTGTCGCCAACCTGATTGCTCACCAATTGATCGGTGAGGAGTTTGCCAACCAACTGGACGAAGTCGTACATCACGCTTTCGAACAAATGTTGACCGAAGAGAGCTTTGCGCTAGAGTTGGTGGAAGCCTACCGCGAGAAGCTCAGCAGCCCGGACACCGGCGCCGCGTGGAAGCGCTGGCCGTGCATGTCCCGCCGTTTGGGCGTAGGTCTGGAACTGGATCAGCCGGCGGCTTGATCCATCGGTAACTCCCCCTGTGGGAGCGGGCTTGCTCGCGAAGGCGGTTAACCATTCAGCAAATAAATTGGCTGATCCACCGCCTTCGCGAGCAAGTCGGATCGCCGCACCGCCGCTCCCACACTGTTATCTACCCGGCCGCGCCTATGCCGGTATTCGTCCGTACCCGCCCCTCCAGTCTTCGCTTCAATCCCCGCGATTCAATCAACAGCTTCGAGCCCTTGGCCGCATTCGCCCGACCCCAATCCTCCAGCAGCTCCAGGCACGAGTGATCGATGTAGCTCAAATTGTTGAGCGGCACATGCACCGTAGTGCCCGGCGCAATGCTGCCCAGCACCTGGGTCAGCGCCGGTACTTTGAGGAAGGTCGCCGCGCCCACCAGGCGCAATTCCATTTCCCCCTCCCGGGGCAGATCGATCAGGCTGATTTTCAAGCGAGAGGCTTTCAGCGCCAGCTTCACCAGCGTCAGGCCGAAACCAATCAACACACCAGTCAGCAGGTCCGTGAAAACGATGGCGAGAGCAGTTGCCGCGTAAGTGAACATCGGCGCCCGACCATACCGGGCCAAACCACGAAAAACCTTGAGATCCACCAGTTTGAAGCCGGTGTACACCAGCACGCCCGCCAGGCTCGCCACCGGAATGCTTTGCAGCACGCTGGACAACAACAACACGAACGCCAGCAGCCACAGGCCGTGGAAAATGGTCGAAAACCGCGTGGATGCTCCGGCCTGAACATTCGCCGAGCTGCGCACGATAACGCCGGTCATTGGCAACGCACCGAGCAGGCCACACAACATGTTGCCGACACCTTGTGCCGACAATTCCCGGTCGAAATCCGAACGCTGGCCGCTGTGCATGCGATCAACCGCCGCGGCCGAGAGCAAGGTTTCGGCGCTGGCGATGAAGGCCACGGCAAACGCGGCGATCAGCAAGGTCGGATCAGCCAGGTTGAGCAGATCCGCCGGCTTCAGCCAGTCGATGGCCTCCGCCAGGTTGGCCGGCACCTCAACCCGTTTGACCGGCAATGCCAACACCAGGCTGGCAAGCGTGGCCAGACCGACACCGAGTAGCGCGCCTGGAATGAAGCGCAGGGATTGCGGACGGCATTTTTCCCACAGCCACATGACGGCAATCGTCGACAAACCGAGCAAACCGGCTTGCCAGCCAAACGTGGGCAACGCCTGAGCCAGCGCCGCCGGGAAGGCTGCCAGGTTATCCAGGCCCGAGGGTTTGGGCACGGCATCCAGCATCACATGCACCTGAGACAGGACGATCAACACGCCAATCCCGGCCAGCATGCCGTACACCACCGCAGGCGCCGTCACCCGAAACCAGCATCCCAGTTTCAAGCGACCGGCCACCAGTTGCAGCAAGCCCGCCAGCAAAAAAATGGGGCCGAGCATGGCGATGCCGTGCTGGCGGACCAGTTCAAATACCAGAACGGCCAGGCCCGCCGCCGGGCCGCTTACCTGTAGCGGCGAGCCGGCCAGCCAGCCAACGACCAGACCACCGATGATGCCGGTGATCAGCCCCTTGGCCGGCGGCAGCCCCGAGGCAATTGCGATACCCATGCATAGGGGCAGGGCAACCAGGAACACAACCACCGAAGCCAACAGCTCCCGTGGCAGAACAGCTTTGAGTCGAGCAGCACGCATGGTGAGTCTCCCGAAGTTTTCTTCAGGCATGGCAAAGCCAGGCTGCCTGAACGGCAGCCTCGGCTGAACCACACAACGATTTAGGAGGATTTAGAAGCGCGCTTTGGGCGTCGCCACGGGAATTGGCAGGCTGCCATTGAGCGGCAGGAAACAACCTTGATCGGCGTCGTACGCTTTGATTTCGCTGGTTTCGATGTTGTAGACCCAGCCGTGGATAAACAGCTGACCGTTGGCCATACGCGAGGCCACCGACGGGTGGGTGCGCAAATGCTGCAATTGGGCGATCACATTCTCTTCGGTGAGGACGTGCATGCTTTCGCTTTCGTTAGAGCAGTTGCAGTTCTCCTGCACCATGGTTTTGGCCACTTCGGCATGTCGCAGCCAGGCTTTGACCGTGGGCATTTTTTCCAGGCTGTCCGGGTTGAGCACCGCGCGCATGGCGCCGCAGTCGGAATGCCCGCAAATGATGATGTGATGCACCCCCAGGGCCAGTACGGCGTACTCGATGGCCGTGGAAACGCCACCGTTCATTTGCCCGTAAGGCGGTACGACGTTACCGACATTGCGGGTCACGAACAGGTCGCCTGGGGAGCTTTGGGTGATCAACTCGGGGACGATGCGCGAATCGGCGCAGGCAATGAACATCGCTCGTGGCCGCTGGGCCGTGGCGAGTTTCTTGAAGAGTTCTTCCTGTTGGGGAAAGATCTCATGATGAAAATGCAAAAAGCCGTCAACGATATGCTGCAACGCTGCATCGGCGGTTTCGGCCTCGGGTAGGGCTGAAGCCGACGCAGCCAACGGCTGTTTATCCTTGTCACTCATGATTCATCCTCATTGGCGGAGTCAGGGAGACATCCCGTGTTGTTCCGTGTGAAGCCAGTGGCTGGTTAAAAAACATCCAGGTCGAACATTTCGACCCATCAGTCACTCGGTGAACAAGGTAGCGGCCAAATCTTAATTCAAACTGAATGAACCGCTCTAGAACGTGTGTTCCAGGTCACAAAAAACGTGACCAGCGTAATCCGTGAGCACGCTCTTCAGTACTCAACCATAGGCCAATTGTCCTCAAATCAACGACATTTGGCGACCCGGCGGACAAAAGGCTTCGCAATCCAGATTGAACCCCTCACGGTGATTGAGTCCCAGCCGCTTGATCGCTTTGGCAAAGCGCTGCGCCAGCAAGTCCGCAAACGGCCCTTCACCGCGCATCCTCGCACCAAAGCGGCTGTCATAAAGCTCGCCACCACGGCTCTGACGGATCAGGCTCAGGACATGCGCCGCCCGTTGAGGGTAGTGGGCCACCAGCCATTCCTCGAACAGGGGCGCCACTTCAAGCGGCAGGCGCAGCATCATGTAAGCGGCGCTCTGTGCCCCGGCGTCGTAGGCCTCGGCAAGCAGGCTTTCGAGTTCGCTGTCGTTGATCATCGGAATCACCGGTGAACACAGCACGCCCACCGGGATGCCTGCATCGCGCATGACCCTGATCGCCCGCAACCGGGCCTTGGGTGCTGCGGCCCGCGGTTCGAGGATGCGTTTGAGTTCGTCGTCCAGGGTGGTCAGGCTGATCATTACCGCCACCAGTCTTTGGCTGGCAAGCTCGGTCAGCAGGTCCAGGTCGCGAAGAATCAGCGATCCCTTGGTGACGATGGTCACCGGATGTCGGTAACGCAGGAGTACCTCGAGGGTCTGCCGGGTGATCTTGTATTCACGCTCGATCGGCTGATACGGGTCGGTGTTGGAGCCGAGATTGATCGGCGCACATTGATAGCCACGCCGGGACAGTTGTTCTTCCAGCATCTGCGCGGCGTTGGTCTTGGCGATCAGCCTGGTTTCGAAATCCAGCCCTGGCGACATGTCCCAATAGGCATGACTTGGCCTTGCGTAGCAGTAGATACAACCATGCTCGCAGCCGCGATAGGGATTGATCGAACGATCGAATGGCAAGTCCGGCGAGGTATTGCGGGTGATGATGGTTTTCGCCGTTTCGATGCGCACCTCGGTGCCTTGGGTGAGCGGTACTTCCTGGTACCAGCCGTCGTCTTCGGCCACCGAATGGCTGGGGGCAAAGCGGTTGTGCGGGTTGGTTGCGGTGCCGCGACCACGTGGGGGCAGAGAGCTAACCATCGACGGATTCCTGTATCTGTATATCCATACAGTACATGACTCACTGCGTATCGACCAGTACCGCTCAGCCCTTCATCTGATGACAGGGCCTCATGAGTTTACTTGTTCAACAAATGAAAGGAAAACTAAGGAAACATATAGTCAGTGGTTGGATTTAATACCTGCCAGTATATTTAACCCACCAAGTCCCCCAAACAAAAGGATTTATGAATGTCGTTTTTTAATCAGCGCGGCATCTTCCTGCAACTTATGCAACCGAGTCATTCGGAGCCAAACACACTGGTTTCACTGCAACTGGCTCGAAAGGAACTCAGTTGGGACGCTGAAAATGAAGCTCAAATTGAAAGTCTGGTAGACTCGGAGTTTTACACTGCTGTTTCCACAGACGGTGGTAACTCGTTCAGTATCAAGACCGTTGGCAAGGATGTCGACGAAGACGGGACCATCGGCGCTGCCGACAAAGCCAAGCTACAGGCGCTGGCCAAGGCCTATGCCAGTATCGTCAATCCATGAGCTCTGACTTTCTGATTACTGGATAGTGTAATTGCCGAATGCATGCGGGCTAGTGCATATATTCGGTAATTCGTTGGAAGATATACAAATAACTATCAAGCCAATTAGATCAGGAAAGTATCCAAACACAACAATTGATCCACGCGCCAATATCTTTTCGGGAGCTCTCTCCGTGACATTCCATATAAAGGACAAGGCAACAATTTAAAGCCTGGATCTTACGCCCACCGTTCATCAACAACAAATAATTGTTCCTCCGGGCATGGAGTATCCTTGTCGTCTTCCCGCTGAACTACCCGAGCTTCGAGTAGATGTTGAAGTGTTTGACTATGGCGCTGCACTGAACGAGCCGCTCAATGCGTTTATCACACTGAAATGTAATCCAGGCCGCGGCTTCACGATTCTTTGACGGTCCACTCACAGGCCTTTGACCGTGCATGCCTGATCCTTGCCACTATCTTTCCGTCCCTTTCTGAACGGTCACTCAAGCATGCCTTTACCACGATTTTTATCTGCGATATGCCTGTCGCTGGTTGCACTCGTTAACCTGACACCGGCACTTGCCGACGACAATATGTCGACTCGTCCAGCTGAGTGGGCTCAATCGGTCGAGAAGCAATACAACCTCTTCCAGATGTCGCCGACGCTTTACCGCAGCGCCTTGCCGGACAAGGGTGCGGTGCCGCTTCTGGAGAAGCTCAAGGTCGGCACGGTGATCAACTTCCTGCCTGAAGCGGACTCCAGTTGGTTGTCCACGCCAGGCATCACGCAGGTACAGCTACCTTATCGCACCAACCATGTAGATGACGCCGATGTGCTCAAGGCCTTGCGCGCCATCAAGTCTGCCGAAGCCAAAGGCCCGGTGCTGATGCATTGCAAACACGGCTCCGACCGTACTGGCCTGATGGCGGCTATGTACCGGGTTGTCATCCAAGGCTGGACCAAGGAGGAGGCCCTGAACGAAATGACCCAGGGCGGCTTTGGCGACAGTACCCATTTCAAGGATGGAATTCGCTACATGATGCAGGCCGATGTCGACAAACTTCGCACGGCACTGGCCAATGGCGATTGCAGCACCAGCCCGTTCGCCGCGTGCTCAATGAAGAGCTGGTTCAAGTCCGCTCATATCGAATAAAAAAAGCCCCCGTTGCATCGCGCAACGGGGGCTTTTTTCACTCAGTGCTGTTCGTCGGGCTTTTTCTTCAGCTTCGGATTCGGGAAGAACTGAACCGCCTGAACCTTGGTGTCGGCTGGTTTGAGTGCGCTGGTGTTAACCCGCGTACCTAACTCCTTGGGTACCGACAGCCCTTGCTCATTGAGTGTGTCAGAGTAACCGCAGGCCACGCACTCACGGTGCGGGACCTGGTCTTCATTCCACATCATCAATTTGTCCGGCTCGCTGCATGCCGGGCAGACCGCCCCGGCGATAAAGCGCTTTTTCGTAATCACAGGTCCCTCACTCATGCTGCTGCGTCCTCACTCAGGCCGCTGTGGCGCAAGAGTGCGTCAATCGATGGCTCACGGCCACGGAAGTCGACGAACAGCACCATCGGCTCCTGGGAACCACCGCGTGCCAGGATCGCTTCACGGAAGGCGCGACCGGTGTTGGCGTTGAGCACGCCTTCTTCTTCAAATTTCGAGAAGGCATCGGCGGACAGCACTTCTGCCCATTTGTAGCTGTAGTAACCCGCGGCATAACCGCCGGCGAAGATGTGTGCAAAGCTGTTGGGGAAGCGGTTGTAGGCCGGCGGACGCATCACCGAAACCTCGTCGCGCACACCTTCGAGTACTTGCAGCACGCCGCGACCATCGCCGTGAGTGGCGTGCAGTTCGAAGTCGAACAGCGAGAACTCCAGTTGGCGGACCATCATCAGGCCGGACTGGAAGTTTTTTGCCGCGAGCATTTTCCCGAGCAGGTCCTGAGGCAGCGGTTCGCCGGTTTCGTAATGACCGGAAATCAGCGCCAGGCCTTCCGGCTCCCAGCACCAGTTTTCCATGAACTGACTTGGCAGCTCGACGGCATCCCAGGCCACGCCGTTAATGCCGGACACGCCAGCATGCTCGACGCGGGTCAGCAGATGATGCAGGCCGTGACCGAATTCATGGAACAAGGTAGTGACTTCATCGTGGGTCAGCAGCGCCGGTTTACCGCTGTCGGCCGGAGTGAAGTTGCACACCAGGTTCGCCACCGGGCTTTGCAGAACCCCGCCAGCCGTGCGACGACGATCACGGGCACCATCCATCCAGGCCCCGCCACGCTTGTTGGCGCGAGCGTAGAGATCGAAGAAGAAGCGGCCGACGTGCTGGCCGTTTTCCTTGATTTCAAACAGGCGGACATCCGGGTGCCAGGTGTCGAAGCCTTTGAGCTCGGCAATCTCGATGCCGTACAAGCGCTGCACGATGGCGAACAGGCCGCTGAGCACCTTGTCGATCGGGAAGTAGGCGCGCAGGGCTTCCTGGGCCACGCTGTAACGCTGCTCACGGAGTTTTTCGCCGTAGAAACCGCTGTCCCAGCTTTGCAGGTCCGGGCAACCTTGCTCGGCAGCGTAGGCCTTGAGCTGTTCCAGATCCTGGGCGGCGAACGGTTTGCTGCGCTTGGCCAGGTCGCGCAGGAAGCTCAGCACCTGATCACTGGATTCAGCCATTTTGGTCGCCAGGCTCAGCTCGGAGAAACTGCTGAAACCCAACAGCTTGGCCAGCTCCTGACGCAGGTCGAGGATTTCTTCCATGACCGGGCCGTTGTCGTTCTGGCCGGCATTCGGCCCCTGGTCCGACGCACGGGTGCAGTAAGCCGCGTAGACCTCTTCACGCAGTGCGCGGTCCTGGGCGTAGGTCATCACCGCGTAATAGCTCGGGAATTCCAGGGTGATCAGCCAGCCGTCCAGGCCCTTGGCCTCGGCCGCAGCAGTCATTTGTGCCTTGGCCGAATCGGTCAGGCCGGCGAGGGCGGCTTCATCGGTGATGTGCTTGGTCCACGCCTGAGTGGCATCGAGCAACTGGTTGGAGAAACG
Organism: Pseudomonas sp. WT-JTC; assembly: GCF_056711565.1. Classification (NCBI taxonomy): domain Bacteria; kingdom Pseudomonadati; phylum Pseudomonadota; class Gammaproteobacteria; order Pseudomonadales; family Pseudomonadaceae; genus Pseudomonas; species Pseudomonas sp. WT-JTC. The sequence goes on along the minus strand of NZ_CM160042.1, from coordinate 44,565 downwards.
GCTGCCCAGTTCGGAGAGTTTGCTCTGCACTTCGGCGTAACGCTTCTGTTCGGCTTCCGGCAGGTCGATACCCGACAGACGGAAGTCACGCAGGGAATGTTCCAGGATAGTTTTCTGCGCCACCTCGAAACCGCCGGCCTCCGGGCTGCTGGCCAGGGCTTCGAAGGCCTGGAACAGTTCGCGGTTCTGGCCCAGCTCGGTGGAGTAGGCGCTCAAGGCCGGCAGGCACGACTCGTAGGCTTCACGCAGCTCGGCACTGTTGCACACGGCATTGAGGTGGCTGACAGGGCTCCAGGCAGCGCCCAGACGGTCGTTGAGTTCGTCCATCGCCAGCACCAGGCCGGCCCATGTTGGCTGTTTGGCCTGGGTCTTGAGGATCTCGACGATGGCAGCACGGTTGTCAGCCAGGATCTGCTCAATGGCCGGTTGTACGTGTTCGGCGCGGATGGCGGAGAACGGTGGCAGGTCGTAGGACTGCAAAAGAGGGTTGTTCACGCTCACGGTTGATACCTTGGCTGGAGAAACATGTAGCCATCTTAATTACAATCGACACTCACCGCAGCTATCAGCAACAGAGAGAAACCCTATCGTGAACCTTCGCAAGTATCAGGACCACACGCCGCAGCTCGGCAAAGGCGCTTTTGTCGACAGCTCGGCGGTAGTGATCGGCGACGTTGAAATCGGCGAAGACAGCTCGGTCTGGCCGCTGACGGTGATCCGTGGCGACATGCACCGCATCCGCATCGGCGCGCGCACCAGCGTGCAGGATGGCTGCGTGCTGCACATCACCCACGCCGGGCCGTTCAACCCCGATGGCTTCCCGTTGCTGATCGGCGATGACGTGACCATCGCCCACAAGGTCATGCTGCATGGCTGTTCGGTGGGCAGCCGGGTGTTGATCGGCATGGGCAGCATCGTCATGGACGGTGCGGTGGTCGACGATGAGGTGATCATCGGTGCCGGCAGCCTGGTGCCGCCGGGCAAGCATCTGCAAAGCGGCTTCCTGTATGTGGGCAGCCCGGTGAAGCAGATCCGCCCGCTGACTGACAAGGAGCGCGCCTTTTTCACCTACAGCGCGGCGAACTACGTGAAGCTCAAGGACCTGCATCTGGCCGAAGGCTACGACCAGCTTTGACCCGGCCCTCTTATTCAGGATTCAACATGCATTACCAAAGCGTTTTATTCGACCTCGATGGCACCCTGACCGACCCGCGCGAGGGCATCACCCGTTCGATCCAGTTCGCCTTGGGCAAACTGGGTATCGATGAACCGGACCTGGCCAAACTCGAACATTTCATCGGCCCGCCACTGTTGCAAGCGTTCATGCAGTTCTACGACTTCGACGAAGCCAAGGCGTGGGAAGCGGTGAATTTCTACCGCGAGCGATTCAAGGTCACCGGCCTCTACGAAAACCGGGTGTTCGACGGCGTCACGCCGCTGCTGGAAACCCTGAGCGGGCAAGGCCGGCAGCTGTACATCGCGACTTCGAAACCGTGGGTGTTCGCCCGGGAAATCGCCCGGCATTTCGATTTTGCCAAGCACTTCAAGGTGATTTACGGCAGCGAACTGGATGGCACCCGGACCAACAAGGTCGAGCTGATCGCTCACCTGATGGCCGAAGAACACCTGGACCCGGCCAGCACCTTGATGATCGGCGACCGCAAGCACGACCTGATCGGCGCGCGAAGCAACGGCCTGGACGCGGCGGCGGTGGGTTACGGGTTCGGCAGCCACGAAGAACTGAGCGCTGAAGCACCGGCGTATCACTTTGAAACGCTGGAAGCGCTGCATCAGGCGTTTTTACAGCGCTAGTTGAAACACACCAAACCAATGTGGGAGCGGCGGTGCGGCGATCCGACTTGCTCGCGAATGCGGTGCATCAGGCAACATTAATGTCGACTGACACTCCCTCTTCGCGAGCAAGCCCACTCCCACAGGGGACGGTGTACTTGCTCAGGGTTTTGGCGGCGGCGCGAGTCTCTGCCCTTGCTCGACTGTCCAGTTCACCACCTGTGCGGTCAGCTGATCGTTCGCCTGACCAAACCCCGCTACCACCGCCGGGACTTGCACGCTGCTCAACGGCTGGCGCACTTCAAAGCGGCGGCTGGCGAGGATGCGCTGGTCGTAACTGCGCACCAGCAATGCATCCAGACGCACCACCACGCCGGCATTCGTACCCTGGTATTCAGTCTGGAACGCCTGCAGGCTGCCACCCAATTCAAGATCGGTCTGGAAAATACTGTCATCGGTGCTCAACAACGGCACCCGCCCGTCATGCTGGAAACCTTCCAGCAGGCGGTTGCGCACCAGCACCGGCACCGGATCGCTCCAGCGCGAGCCCTTGTAGTGGCTGATCACATCGCCCTGAGGAATCACTGCAATGTTCGGACTGTTCAAGGCTTCGCTGGACTGGAGTTTGGTCAGACGCAACGACCAGCGTTGCGGCGTGCCATGGCTGGCCGATGCATTCTGGACCGAAGGCAATCGATAGACCTCGAAGGGCTCGGGCTTGGGCAGGATCGAGCACGAACTGATCAGCGTGAAGCCAGCGAGGAGGGCGAACCGGATCAGCTTCATGGCGTGAATTCCTTGGTCTTGTCACCGCCCAGCAGGTAACCACTGGGGTTGGCCTCCAGACGTTTGGTAATAACGCGCAACGAAGACAGGGTTTCGCGCATCTCGCGCACGGCCGGACCCAGGCCATTGAGGCCTTGCATGCCGCTGTTGAGCGAATCCTGATTGGCGCTGATCAGAGTGTTGAGGGTAGCGCTGCTCTCCTGCAGCGACTTCATCGCCTGCTCGGCATTGTCGAGCACATCCTTGCCATGCTCATTGAGCAACCCGTTGGCATTGCGCATCAGCGTCGTGGTCTGCTCAAGCATGTTGTTGGCCTGTTTGCCGACCGAGGCCAGTTGCTGCATGGCCTGGCGGATATCGCCGCGCTGCTCGGCAATGGTCCCGGTGGTTTGCTCCAGGTGCTCCAGGGTTTTGCTGATGCGCTCGATGTTTTCCGTGGAGAACATCAGATTGACGTTTTGCATCAGCGTGTTCACACCGGACATCAGGTCGTTGCTGTCGTTGAGCAGGCGGGCGATGGGCGAGGGTGATGCGACGATGGTCGGCAGGTTGCCATCCTTGCCCTTGAGCGTCGGACTCTGTGGCGTGCCGCCGCTGAGCTGGATGATCGAGGTCCCGGTGACGCCGGTCAGGGCCAGTTTGGCATTGGTGTCTTCCTTGACCGGGGTATCACCGGCCAGGCGAATGCGCGCCAGCACTCGCCGCGGGTCCTTCGGGTCCAGGCGCAGCGAAATCACGTCGCCCACCTTGATCCCGCTGTACTGCACCGAACTGCCCTTGGACAAACCGCTGACCGCCTCGTTGAACACGACCTCGTAGTCCTTGAACTCGGTATCGACACTGGACTTGGCCAGCCACAGACCGAACAGCAGCGCGGCTGTCACCACAATCACGGTGAACAGGCCGATCAATACATGATGGGCTCGGGTTTCCATGTCAGACCTCGTTGAGCTGTTGGGCGGCTGTCAATGCCGCGCGGCCGCGAGGGCCATGGAAGTATTCGTGAATCCACGCATCGTTGGTTTCCGACACCTTGTCGATGGCGTCCGCCACCAGCACCTTTTTCTGCGCCAGCACCGCCACCCGGTCGGTGATGGTGTAGAGCGTGTCGAGGTCGTGGGTCACCAGAAAGACACTCAGGCCCAGGGCATCACGCAGGGTCAGGATCAATTGGTCGAACGCGGCGGCGCCAATCGGGTCGAGACCGGCGGTGGGCTCGTCGAGAAAAAGGATGTCCGGGTCCAGCGCCAATGCCCGGGCCAGCGCGGCACGCTTGATCATGCCGCCGGACAGCGAAGAGGGGTACTTCTCTGCGGCCGACAGCGGCAGCCCGGCCAGGGCCATCTTCACCGCCGCCAGGTGCTCGGCGTCATTGCGGCTCAAGCCGGCGTGTTCTATCAGCGGCAGGGCGACGTTCTCTGTCACCGTCAGCGAAGAGAACAGCGCGCCTTTCTGGAACAGCACGCCGAATCGCCGCTCCACCCGCGAGCGCTCGTCCTCGGACAAGGTTGGCAGGTTTTTCCCGAAGACTTTCACCACGCCTTCGCTGGGCTGGCGCAACCCGACAATGCTGCGCAGCAGCACCGACTTGCCGCTGCCGGAGCCGCCGACCACGGCGAGGATTTCGCCCTTGTACAAATCCAGGTCGAGGTTCTCGTGCACGCTCTGGCGGCCAAAGCGATTGCACAACCCACGCACTTCTATCACCGCCTCGGAGGGCGCTCGGGGGATACGACTCACCAGCCCATCTCCATGAAAAACATCGCGGCTATCGCATCAAACACGATCACCACGAAAATCGACTGCACCACACTCGACGTGGTGTGAGCGCCGACGGATTCGGCGCTGCCACTGACCTTGAAACCTTCGAGGCAGCCGATGGCAGCAATCAGGAAAGCGAACACCGGTGCTTTGACGATCCCCACCAGAAAGTGCTGAACACCGATGTCCGTTTGCAGTAGCGATAGGAACATCGCTGGCGAGATATCCAGCGCCACCGCGCAGACCACGCCACCGCCGATAATCCCCGACAGCATCGCCAGAAAAGTCAGCATCGGCAGGGCAATCAGCAACGCCAGGACCCGCGGCACCACCAGCAACTCCACGGGATCGAGGCCCAGCGTGCGGATGGCGTCGATTTCTTCGTTGGCCTTCATCGAACCGATTTGCGCCGTGAACGCACTGGCGGTGCGCCCGGCCATCAGGATCGCGGTCAGCAGCACACCGAATTCGCGCAGAAAGGCAAACCCCACCAGGTCCACGGTAAAGACAGTGGCGCCGAACGTGGCCAGCACCGTCGACCCGAGAAACGCCACCACGGCGCCCACCAGAAAAGTCAGCAATGCAACGATGGGGGCGGCGTCGAGACCGGTCTGTTCGATATGGGCGATCATCGGCGTGACACGCCAGCGCTTGGGACGGAACAGGCCTCGGACAATGGTTTCGATGATCAGGCCAACGAAACCCAGCAGCTGCAGGGTGTCCTGCCAGACGGTGTCCACCGCGCGGCCGATGCGGGTCAGCAACTGAATGGAAACACTGACTTCCGGCTCCTTGATCGGTACGCAGAAATCGGTCAACGAACAGTAGACCGTTTGCAGCAACGCGCGATCGGCGGCGGAAAGCGTGCAATCAGGATGTTCGGCAGAGCGACCAAGGCGCTCGGAGCCGAGCAGTTCTACCAGCAGCGAGGCGCCGGCGGTGTCGAGGGCGCCGAGACCATTGAGGTCGATGGGGGTGTTGGCGTCGTACTGGCCGTGGAGCTTTTCGCACAACAGCTTGAGGTCAGCATAATGGGCAAGCGTCCAGTCGCCCGTCACCCGCAACCGCGCAGGTGTGATCGACGTGTCTAATCGGGCGTTGCCGGCCATCGTGCTGCTGATCATAAGCTCCGTGCTTGTTCTGTGATTTCGCAGCTCTACGTAATAGCACGAACCGTACTACTTTTCTTTGATCGCTGTGCTGTCCGTGACTTCGAAACGCAGCACGCCGATGACCTGGCCATCTTCGGTCAGTACCCGAACCTGCCATTTGCCGGCCGGATTGCCCGGGAAGTTCTGCTTGTGGGTCCAGGCCCGGTAACCTTCCTTGCGCCCGCCGCGAATATCCAGGGGGATGCGGTCGACCTCTTTACCGTTGAACTGCCAGACGTGATAAATCCTCTCGTCCAGGCCACGCGGGGCGTTGATCGCGGTGTACGCGTAGAGCCCGCCATTGCGGATCTGCTCGGCGCTGACTTCGTCGAGGCTGGCGCCAGGCGTGCGGTCCTGCATTTGCGTGCTGATGGCCACGTCGGTCATCCACAGCGTCGCCGGCGGCACCCACGAGCGCAGCTCCCAACCGACGAAGCCAATGCCCAGGGTGATACTCAAAATCGCCAGCGCACTGCGCAGGGTACGAATCGGGAAGATCGACGCCAGGCTCGGGAACGACAGCAGCACCGAGATGCCCAGTGCCCATTTGAAACTTTGCGCGGTGGTCAGGTGCATGATCACCGGCAACGCAGTGAGCAGCGCGGCGAACAGGGTCAGGGTGTGCAGCGCCAGAAACGCCCAGCGCCGTGGCGCCAGCCACTTGTAGTAGAGCGGGTCGACAATCGAAATCAGCGCCGCGATGCCCAGCAGCCCGGTGAAAACCAGCTGGCCGCTGTTCCACGTCGTGGTGATGAAGAAAAACGGCAGGACGAAAAACAGGCTTTCCTGATGGATCATCTGCGTCGCGTAGCGCAGCAACGGTTCCGGGATTTCGCGCTTGAAAATGCGCGTGAACAGCTTGGTCAGGCTGTTTTCCAGCATCAGCCAGATCCAGCTGATCAGCATGATGGTGGTAATCCAGCTCGCCAGGCCTTGCTGGCGATCGACCAGAATGAAACTGCACACCCCGGAGATGAAACCACCGAGCGCAATGACCCCGGGGTAGCGCTTCATCAATTCGAGAATGCGCTGTACGAAAAGGGTCAGGTTTTGCATTTGGCGGGTTCACAGTCGTCGTAGGAAAAAACCTCGACAGGGTACCCGCGAGGGCGCCGCGTGGCGAGGGTTTGCGGTCAGCTACACCGCTCCCACAAGGAATGTTTACCTTGTGCGATGAAAACGCCACGCCACCAGACTTAACACCAGCAACCCCGCCACTGCGACCACCAACCACATCAACTGGTCATAACTGAACAACGGTTTTTCGATCCGCAAATACCCCGGCTGCAACAGCAGTTCACGCACGGCCTTGTTCGCCTCTTCCAGCGTCACCCCTTGCAGCTCCCGGGCCGGGTCGGCGAAGCGGCCGTCCTCGTAATCACCGATGGCGCTCCAGTAGTAATCGGCCAATGCACTGTTACCTTGTACGGCCCAGGCCTGACGGGCAATCGCGGCCTGCTTCAGGCGGTCAAAGGTGTCGACATTGAGGCCGTCCTTGAGCAGTGTGGCCTTCAAGTCATCGAGCACTTGTTCGGCCTCTGGCAGATCGTCGCGCTCAAGGTCGGCATTGAGGCTCATGAAACCCACACCGCCGAACACCTGGCGTTCCGCCCACGGCCCGTAGGATAGACCGTGAGCCAGACGCAGCTGGCGATAAAGCGCCCAATCCAGATAATCCTTGAGCAAATCGAAGGTTTCGTCGTGCCCGTCTTCCAGCACCGGCTCCGGCACCAGCCAGTGCAATTTGACGCCGTTGCCGACCAAACCGTGGGTCAGGGTGCGCTCGTGGGCGGCGCTGGCCTGGATTTGCGGCAGTGGTGGATGCTCGCCGGGGGTAATCGCTTCCAGCGCACCATACGCCCGTTCCAGATAGGCCGGCAGTAATCTGTCGAGGTCGCCGACTACGATCAGGGTCATGTTGTTCGGCGCATACCAGTCCTTGCGCACCCGCTCCAGTTGCTCACGGGTCAGGTCATGGACTTGCGCACGCTCCGGGCATTTGAGGCCCAGCTCCACAGCCAGCTGGTTGCTGGCCGTGTGGCCCAGGTCCTGACGATCGAGCCAGCGCTGCAGGTGCGAGTAGTGGCCACCGTCTTCGCGCTCGACCACTTGCTTGGCTGCGTTGATAGCGTTGTCGTCGAAGTGGGTCTGGGTCAGCAACGCCAGCAGCAAGTCGAGCACTTTGCGCTGGTTTTTCGCCGGGGCTTCGATGACGAAAGTCGTATCGGCATTGCTGGTGAACGCGTTCCACTCACCTCCAAGGGCCTGCATGCGCTCTTCCAGGCCGCCTTCGCCGCTGGCGTCGATGCCGCTGAACAGCAGGTGTTCCAGCAGATGCGGCAATTCCTTTTCTTCGCAATTGAAATCGTCCAGGCCAACGCCGACCACCAGCCGGATCGCCACATGCCCACGGTCAGTGCCGGGTTTGAGCAGCAACTGCAAACCGTTGCGCAGTGTGTAGCCCTCGACCTGGAAGCGATCCAGGGCGAATGACGGGAGTGAACCAAGCAACAGGCAGGCGAACAACAGACAACGCATAACGAGGTTCCGTACGGCTAGCGTAAGTTCAACAGACTTCAGGCAACTGTGGACGTTCAGGGTGAATGCGTAATGTCAGTCAAATCGTCGACCACCAGTGCGCCGGTTTCGGATGTTTCCAGCACCACGTAGGCACTGCTGCAAAACAGCGAATTGAGACGTTTCATGTCGGCGATCAGCTCCAGGTGCAACGAACTGGTTTCGATACTTTGCACGATTTTACGTTGCAAGCGGCTGACATGAGCATGGGCCAGGCGCCGTTCCTGTGCACGGAAACGACGTTTCTCACGCAACAGTTGCCGGGCACTTTCCGGGTCGGCGCTGAGAAACACCGACATCCCGAGCCGCAGGTTGGAAATCAACTGAGTCTGCAGCCCGGTCAACTCGTCCAGCCCGACTTCGGAAAACGACCGGCGCTGCGAGGTTTTCTGCTGCTGGACCTTGCGCAGCATGCGTTCGATCAAGTCGCTGGCGAGTTTCAGGTTAATCGCCAGTTCGATGATTTCCGCCCAGCGTCGGCTGTCCTGATCGCTGAGATCTTCCCGGGGCATTTGCGCCAGATACAATTTGATCGCGCCGTACAGCGCTTCGACATCGTCGGTCAGGCGCCGCATTTCCTGGGTGACGGCAGTTTGCTTGCCACGCAAAACGTCGAGCATGGCTTCGAGCATGCTATCGATCAGGTCGCCAATGCGCAGGGTTTCCCGAGCCGCGTTGGCGAGCGCCAAACCAGGGGTGACCAACGCCGTGGGATCAAGGTGCCGGGGCTTGGCCATGCCGTTGGCCTGCGGGCGCTCTGGCAGCACCCAGGCACAGAACCTGGCCATCGGCCCGACACTGGGCAACAGGATCAGGCAACGCGCGGTGTTGTAGAGCAGGTGAAAGCCAATAACCATTTCCTGAGGGCTGAAATCGAAGCCATCGAGCCAGTGCACCAACGGATCGAGTACGGGAATGATCAATAACAGACCAATCAGTTTGTACAGCAGGCTGCCCAACGCCACTTGGCGCCCGGCGGCGTTCTGCATGCTGGTGCTGAGGAAGGCGAGCACGCCGCTGCCGATATTGGCGCCGATCACCAGCCCGATGGCCACCGGCAGGCTGATCACATTGGCACCCGCCAGGGTCGCGGTCAGCAGCACAGCGGCCAGGCTGGAATAGGACATCATCGCGAACAGCGCGCCAACCAGGGCGTCGAGCAGGATGTCGCCGGTGAGCGAGGCGAAAATCACCTTCACCCCTTTGGCATGGGTAATCGGGTGCGCCGCTTCGACAATCAGTTGCAGCGCCAGAATGATCAAGCCCAGGCCAATGGCGACACGGCCCATTTGCCCGAGTCGGGTCTGCTTGCGCGACAGAAAGAAGATCACCCCGACAAAAATCAGCAGCGGCGACAGCCACGACAGGTCGAACGTCAGCACCCGTGCCATCAGCGCCGTACCGACATCGGCACCGAGCATGGTGACCAGCGCCGGCGTAAGCGCCATCAGGCCCTGGCCGACAAAGGAAGTGACAAGCATGGCGGTGGCGTTGCTGCTCTGGACCATCGCTGTCACGACTATCCCGGAGACGAAAGCCAGCCAGCGGTTGGACATGTTCTGGCCAATGACATGGCGCAGATTGGTGCCGTAGACCCGCAGGATGCCGGTTCGGACGATGTGCGTGCCCCAGATCAGCAGGGCCACGGCAGAAAGCAAATTGAGCAGGGTGAGCATACCGGCCCCCTGTGGTGTAGCGCCCCAAAGGAGCAAATTAACGGTGCCGCGTGACGTTCTACGTTCTGTACATAAGCTGTAGTTGGCTAACGGCCTGCGCGCCAGCATCGCATAGCCAAAGAAGGGATTGAAACAAAACTGTCATGAAATCCGGTTTAAGCAACCCACAAAAACAAAGTGGGAGCGGGCTTGCTCGCGAAGGCGTCGTGTCAGTCGACATTAATGTTGTCTGACACACCGCTTTCGCGAGCAAGCCCGCTCCCACAGGGTGTTGCGTATTACCGGGTTACTGGCCCGGAATGTCCTTGCGCAGCTTTACCGGAGCTTGCTGCGCCTTCTTTTTTGCAATGGTTGTGCGCATCCTGATGTTGATAGCTTCCACTGCCAGCGAGAACGCCATGGCGAAGTAGACGTAGCCTTTTGGCACGTGCACGTCGAAGGCTTCGGCAATCAGCACCGTACCGACGATCAACAGGAACGACAGGGCCAGCATCTTCAGCGATGGGTGCTTGTCGATGAATTCACTGATGGTGCCGGATGCCCACATCATCACCAGCACGGCCACGATGATTGCCGCGACCATGACCGGCACGTGGGAAACCATGCCGACTGCGGTGATCACCGAGTCCAGGGAGAACACGATGTCGATGATCGCGATCTGGATGATGGTGTAGAGGAAGTTGCCGCCCTTGCCCGAAGGCTCGTCGTTGCTCTCATCTTCACCTTCCAGCGCGTGGTACATCTCTTGCGAGCTTTTCCACAGCAGGAACAGACCACCGAAGAACAGGATCAGGTCGCGTCCGGAAATACCCTGGCCGAACAGTTCGAACAGGTCCGCCGTCAGGCGCATGACCCAGGTGATCGACAGCAGAAGCAGAATTCGCGTGACCATGGCCAGCGCCAGCCCGAAAATCCGGGTGCGCGCCTGCATGTGTTTGGGCATGCGGCTGACCAGGATCGAAATCATGATGATGTTATCGATACCCAGGACGATTTCCAGGGCGGTCAGGGTAAAGAAGGCAACCCAGATTTCAGGGTTGGTCAGCCAATCCATGTGTATTCCTTTGAGCGAGTGTTAAACCACAAAGGGCCCGGGCTTCAAACAGCGAAGCCTGGACCCGAAGTGGTGAGTCTTGGGCTTATAGAGTGCTGAACACCGGGAAAGTCCCCAATAGCAAAGCAGCAATCAGTATGCAGGTACAAACCAGCACTGCCCACTTGAGGGTGAAGCGCTGGTGGTCACCGAAATCGATGCCGGCCAGGGCCACCAACAGATAAGTCGATGGAACCAGCGGGCTCAACAGGTGGACGGGCTGACCGACGATCGAGGCACGTGCCATTTCCACCGCGGTTATACCGTAATGGCTCGCGGCTTCGGCAAGTACCGGTAACACGCCGTAATAAAATGCATCGTTCGACATGAAGAATGTGAACGGCATGCTCACCAGCGCCGTGATCACTGCCAGATACGGGCCGAGGAAATCCGGGATCACCGCCAGCAGGCTTTTCGACATCGCATCGACCATCCCGGTGCCGGTCAGGATACCGGTGAAGATACCGGCCGCAAAGATCAGCCCGACCACGGCCAATACGCTACCGGCGTGAGCCGCGACGCGATCCTTCTGCTGTTGCAGGCAAGGATAGTTGACGATCATGGCGATACTGAACGCCACCATGAACAGCACCGGCAATGGCAGCAGGCCGGCGATCAGGGTGCCCATCAGGGCCAGGGTCAGGGCGCCGTTGAACCAGATCAGGTTCGGACGACGGGCATCCGGGAACTGCGAAACGCTGATTTCGCTGTGGTCGATTTCATCACCCACCAGGTGCAGTTCACCCAGGCGTGCACGCTCACGCTTGCCGTAGAAGTAGGCGATGACCAGGATCGCCACTACACCGGCCAGCATCGCAGGGATCATCGGTACGAAGATGTCGGACGGGTCCACATGCAACGCACTGGCGGCACGAGCGGTCGGGCCGCCCCACGGGGTCATGTTCATCACGCCACCGGCGAGGATGATCAGGCCGGCCATGATCCGCGGGCTCATGCCGATACGGCTGTAGAGCGGCAGCATGGCGGCCACGCAGATCATGTAAGTGGTGGCGCCATCACCGTCCATGGACACGATCAGCGCCAGTACGGCGGTACCGACCGAAACTTTCAGCGGGTCGCCCTTGACCAGTTTGAGGATCTTGCGCACGGCCGGGTCGAACAGGCCGGAGTCGATCATCAGGGCGAAGTACAGGATTGCGAACATCAGCATCACGCCGGTTGGCGCAAGCTTGGTGATGCCTTCGAGCATCATCGGGCCTATCTTCGGCGAAAAACCGCCGAACAGGGCAAAGATGATCGGAATGATGATCAGGGCGATCAGCGCGGAAAGGCGCTTGGTCATGATCAGGAACATGAACGTGATGACCATGGCGAAGCCAAGGAAAGTCAGCATGGGAATACTCCAGGCGTAGCGCGACTAGGGAATGGGCGGATCGGGCGGGATCAGCGCAGTACGGGAAGCACGAGACGTACGGACGGAGTTGCAGCGAAGCGGCGGGTAGAAGAGGACATCAGAATCACCATTGTTGTTGTTAAATGGGCTGTGCGAGCGATAAAACGCTGGCATTGGCCAACCGGTCTGTTGCCGGTAGTGGGGGCGATCCTAATCGGGGAAGCTTTCAGCCAGCTTTCGGCGATGAACGCGTTGATCGGAAGTACAACCGGTCGTCGGACTGGGGCATGAAGGTGAACCGGGTTACGGCCTTCGCGAGCAAGCCCGCTCCCACACCGGATCTGTGTCGTACACAAAGCCAATGTGGGTGCGGGCTTGCTCGCGAAGGCGTCGGTAATTACGCATCAGGAGCAATGCCATGAACGAAATTCACACCGGCGGCTGCCACTGCGGGCAACTGCGCTATCAATTCAGCGGGCCACTGCAGGATATCGTCCACTGCCATTGCTCGATTTGCCGACGGGTGAGCGGCGGCATCGTGACCACCTGGATCACCGTGCCGGCATCCGCCTTTCAATGGCTGGCCGGGACGCCGTCGCGGTACGACTCTTCCTCTACCTGCGCGCGATATTTCTGCGGCCACTGTGGGGCGCAATTGGCAGTGGTGACGCACCTGAGCCCGGACAGCATCGACTTGACCATCGCCACCCTCGACCATCCCGAGCAAGCACCGGCCGAGCGACACATCTGGACTGACAGCCGCCTGCCGTGGCTGCATCTGGACGAACACTTGCCCGGTGAGGCTGAAGAAACACTCTGATCAAAAAATAGACAGGTCCAGCGGCCGGATTGCGCCCATCCAGATCGCGTGCTCAGTGTGGTCAAGCAAATCGTCGCCGGTGTCCGGGTGCAGGAACACCACCAGCCCTTTGCGGTTGAGCACCAGCCACGGCAGTACCTCGCCCAGCACCTGTGGCTCGAACGCCAACTGACAGCTCCAGTCCGGGTGCGGACCGACCGGGCGCTCGTGCACGCGACCCATTTTCAGTGGAAACAGTTGCGCCGCCTGCTCACACAAGGCCCGCGCCTGATCGATGGTGCTGGCGTCGAAATAGACATGGGCGTGGTAGCCCGTTATGCGCTGCATTGGAAATCCTCTAAATCCGGTCGGGCAGATCACGCGGCACAGGCTGCGATCTTTTCACGTTTCACACCGCAATCGAAGGCAATGACAACCCCGACAACGACTCCGCACTGCTGGCCTGCTCGGCCATCAACCAGTCCACAAATCGCTGGATCAATGCTCCGCGCCGTTTGCGTTGTGGCAGGACCACGTAGTAGCCCAACCTGGACATCGCGGTTTCGGCAATCGGTCGACACAACAGCCCCTGGGCCAGCAAGTTATCCACAAGGTGGCGCCAGCCAATGGCCACGCCCTGCCCGCCAATCGCCGCCTGAATCAGCAAGGTGTAATTGTCGAAGCGCAGTTGCCCGGGCGCCGGAGCCGAGGTGATGCCCAACTCGCGGAACACACCGCTCCAGTCGAACCAGTTACTGCTGTGTTCCCCACGCAGGTGCAGCAACGGAAACTCCAGCAATGCCTGGGCCGGCAAGGGCAAGGTCCGCTCGCTCAACAACTGCGGGCTGCACACCGGAAACACTTCCTCGCTGAACAGCCAATGGCTTTCACCCTGCTTGAAGCGGCCATCGCCGAACAGCACCGCCACATCGATATCGGTACGTAGCATGTTATGGCTGCGTTCACTGGTGACCAGGCTGACATCCACCTGCGGATTGGCCGCGTGAAAGCGGTGCAATCGCGGCATCAACCAATAGGCGGCGAAGGCAAAATCCGTGGCAACCTGCAGCACTTCATGCTGTTGCTGTGCACTGATTGCGCTCAATCCTGCGTCTATATTCTGCAAACCGAGCTGAACCTGCTCGAAAAGAATCTGCCCGGCCTCGGTCAGTTCGATGCCGCGATAAATGCGGTCGAACAGGCGAGTCGCCAGTTGTTCCTCCAGGCGCTTGATCTGCTGGCTGATGGCCGGTTGCGTGGTACCCAGCTCAACCGCCGCCGCAGTGAAGCTGTGCTGTCGGGCCGCCGCTTCGAAGGCACGAAGCAGGTCCAGTGACAGGTCACCAAGGGTGTCATACATAAGCTGTGCTTATCCTAGTCATTGCCGTGCATGGGCTTTACCGCAAAGTGCGAGGGTTTCATTCTCGAAGCCAGCACTCTCGCATAAACATCCACTATGGAATGCCGCGATCACATGAAGCGCAAGAACATTCTTTTCATCATGGCCGATCAAATGGCCGCGCCAATGTTGCCGTTCTACGGCCCGTCGCCCGTCAAACTCCCCCATCTCAGCCGCCTCGCCGAACAGGGCGTGGTGTTCGACTCCGCTTATTGCAACAGCCCGTTGTGTGCGCCGTCGCGTTTCACCCTGGTCAGTGGCCAGTTGCCGAGCAAGATCGGCGCCTACGACAACGCCGCCGATTTCCCCGCCGACGTACCGACCTACGCCCACTACCTGCGTCGCCTCGGATACCGCACCGCCTTGTCGGGCAAGATGCATTTCTGTGGGCCGGACCAGTTGCATGGCTACGAAGAACGCCTGACCAGTGATATTTACCCCGCCGACTACGGCTGGGCGGTGAACTGGGATGAGCCGGACGTGCGTCCGACCTGGTATCACAACATGTCGTCAGTGCTGCAAGCCGGCCCGTGCGTGCGCACCAATCAGCTGGATTTCGACGAAGAGGTGGTGTTCAAGGCCCGGCAGTACCTGTTCGACCATATCCGCGAAGATGGCGACCAGCCGTTCTGCCTGACCGTTTCGATGACTCACCCGCACGACCCGTACACGATTCCCAAAGCCTTCTGGGATCTGTACGACGACGCCGACATCCCGTTGCCTGCAACGCCGGAGCAGTACGATCTCGATCCGCACTCGCAACGTTTGCTCAAGGTCTATGACCTGTGGGACAAACCTCTGCCTGTGGACAAGATACACGACGCCCGCCGCGCCTATTTCGGCGCGTGCAGCTATATCGACAGCAACGTCGGCAAACTCCTGCAAACCCTCGAAGATACCGGGCTGATCGATGACACCATCATCGTGTTCTCCGGCGACCACGGCGACATGCTCGGCGAGCGCGGGCTCTGGTACAAAATGCACTGGTTCGAAATGGCCGCACGGGTTCCCTTGTTGATCAGCGCGCCGGGGCAATTCGGTGCCGGTCGGGTCAGCGCCAGCGTTTCGACCGCCGACCTGCTACCGACATTCGTCGAACTGGCCGGTGGCTCGCTGGAACCGGGCTTGCCGCTGGATGGCCGTTCGCTGGTTCCGCACCTGCAAGGGCAGGGCGGTCACGACGAGGTATTCGGCGAATACATGGCCGAAGGCACCATCAGCCCGCTGATGATGATCCGCCGAGGTGCCTACAAATTCATCTACAGCGAAGACGACCCCTGCCTGCTCTTCGACGTACACAATGACCCTCACGAACGGGAAGAACTCAGCCATTCGCCACAACATCGTCAGTTGTTCGACGATTTTCTCGCCGAAGCGCGAGCCAAGTGGAATATCCCGACGATTCACCAGCAGGTGCTTGCCAGCCAGCGGCGCCGGCGTTTCGTGGCCGAGGCGCTGACCCTCGGCAAGCTGAAGAGCTGGGATCACCAGCCGCTGGTGGACGCCAGTCAGCAATACATGCGCAACCACATCGACCTCGACGATCTGGAGCGTAAAGCACGTTATCCACAACCCTGCCAAAACCAATAACGTTAAGGGGAAGTCCATGCAAAAGTTATCCACAGTACTGACGGTCGGGCTCCTGGCACTGGGCAGTGCATCGGCGTTTGCCGATCAGAGTTGCGAGACGGTGAAGATGGCCGATCCGGGCTGGAGCGACATCGCCGCGACCAATGCCATCACCGGGTTTCTGCTGGACGGCATGGGCTACAAGGCCAAGGTCGACACCCTCGCGGTGCCGATCACCTTTGGCGGGCTCAAGGATGGCCAGGTCGATGTATTCCTGGGTAACTGGATGCCGGCGCAGCAGGGCTTCTATGACAAATTCGTCGCCAGCGGTGATGTCACGCAATTGGCGAAGAACCTCGACGGCACCGAATTCACCCTCGCCGTGCCGGACTACGTATGGGACGCGGGTGTGCATGACTTCGCCGACCTGAACAAATACGCCGACAAGTTCGACCACAAGATCTACGGCATCGGCTCCGGCGCACCGGCGAACATCTCGCTGCAAGAGATCATCAAGAAAAACGATTTCGACATGGGCCAGTGGAAACTGGTCGAGTCCAGCGAGCAGGCAATGCTGGCGGAAGTGTCCCGCGCGGTGAAAAAACAGAAATTCGTGACTTTCCTCGGCTGGACCCCGCACCCGATGAACGTGCAGCTGAAAATGCATTACCTCAAGGGCGGCGAGAAATACTTCGGTGACACCGGCACCGTCCACACCCTGACCCGCAAAGGTTATGCACAGGCCTGCCCGAACGTCGGCAAACTGCTGACCAACCTGAGCTTCACCCAGGACATGGAGAACAGCATCATGGCCGAGGTGGTGAACAACAAGGTCAGCAATGCCGACGCGGCCAAGGCGTGGATCAAGGCCAACCCGGCTGTGCTGGATAAATGGCTCGATGGTGTGAAGACCGTGGATGGCAAGGATGCGTTGCCGGCGGTCAAAGCCAAGTTGTAACCAATACCTGTGGGAGCGGCGGTGCGGCGATCCGGCTTGCTCGCGAAGGCGGCGGATCAGTCGACATTAATGTTGTCTGACCCACCGCCTTCGCGAGCAAGCCCGCTCCCACAGGTCATGTCCTGATACTCTTTCGCAAAACCCCGACCGAGAGGCCCCATGGCCCTGCCAAGCCGCCATTCACTCTTCCCGTTCCTTACCTGGTTGCCCCGGCAAACCCGCGCCAGTGTCGGGCGCGACCTGATCGTCGGCCTCAGCGGTGCGATTCTCGCGTTGCCGCAGTCCATTGCCTACGCCCTGATTGCCGGTCTCCCACCGGAATACGGCCTGTACGCCGCAATCATCCCGGTGCTGATCGCCTGCCTGTGGGGTTCATCGTGGCATTTGATCTGCGGTCCTACGGCGGCCATCTCGATTGTCCTGTACGCAAGCGTCAGTCCTCTGGCCGTTCCAGTGTCGCAGGACTACGTCATGCTGATCCTGTTACTGACGTTTCTTGCCGGCATCTTTCAGTGGCTGCTGGGTTTGCTGCGGTTTGGCGCGCTGGTGAATTTCGTCTCTCACTCGGTGGTACTCGGCTTCACCCTTGGCGCTGCCGTGGTGATTGCCATCGGTCAACTGCCTAACCTGCTGGGGCTGGACTTGCCCAGCCAGGCCACCGCACTGGACAGTTTCATCACCTTGTTGCGCCATCTCGGCGAAATGGACAAACCTTCGCTGGCGCTGGGGCTGGCGACGGTCGTGGTGGGCGTGATCCTCAAGCTGTGGTTGCCACGCTGGCCGACGCTAATGATCACTCTGGTGCTGGGTGCATTGCTGGTCTGGCTTTGGCCATCGATGTTCGGCCATGTGCAACTGGTCAGCGCCTTCACCGGCAAGCTGCCGCCATTCAGTCCGTTACCGCTGGACCTTGACCTGATCCTGCGCTTGCTGCCCAGCGCCGTGGCAGTGGGCATGCTCGGGCTGGTGACCAGCCTGTCGATTGCCCGCTCGATCTCCGCACGTTCGCAGCAATTGCTCGACGCCAACCAGGAAGTTCGCGCCCAGGGCTTATCGAATATCGTCGGTGCGTTTTTTTCCGGTTCGTTGTCTGCCGGTTCTTTTACCCGCTCCGGACTGAGCTACGAGGCCGGTGCCTGTTCGCCGCTGGCGGGGATTTTTTCCGCACTGTGGGTGGCGCTGTTCGCCATTTTTGGCGCGCGACTGATCGAACACATACCGATTCCGGCCATGGCGGGCAGTATTCTGTTGATTGCCTGGGGACTGGTGGACCATCGCGGCATTCGTGCGTTGTTGCGGGTCAGCCGTGCCGAATTTGTGGTCATGGCGCTGACCTGTGTCGCCACGCTGCTGCTGGAGTTGCAGACGGCGATCTACGCCGGTGTGCTGGCCTCGCTTTTTTTCTACCTCAAACGCACATCGCAACCACGGGTGCAGCACGTGCGAGATGGCGAGGAAGACATTCTGCGGGTAGGGGGCTCGATCTTTTTCGGTGCCAGCCATTACCTGCAAGTACGCCTGCAACGCATGCACGGCGCGCGCGTGGTGATCGAGGCGCAGCAGATCAACTTCATCGACTATTCAGGAGTGGAAATGCTGCATCAGGAAGCGCGGCGCCTGCTGCGCCAGGACCGCAGCCTGACCTTGCGCCGGGCCCGGCCGCAGGTGGTGGAAGAGTTGAGGAAGCTGGAAGGGGCGGAGAAATGCCCGATCCGGTTTGAAGACTGAAACACCGCTCTCTGTAGGAGCGAGCTAGCTCGCGAAGGTCGTGAACGATTACGCGCAAAACCAGATGCTCAACAGCGCCCTCGGGTTTTTCGCGAGCAAGCTCGCTCCTACAGTAGGTTATAGGGCCAGTTGTCGGCGAAGTTCGGCCAACACCGGCGCCGTATCCGGGCGCACTCCGCGCCACAGGAAGAACGCTTCCGCCGCTTGCTCGGCCAGCATCCCCAAGCCATCCATCGCCACCGCGGCCCCGTGTTCGCTGGCCCAGCGGCAGAACGAGGTCGGCTCCTTGCCGTACATCATGTCGTAGCACACCGTTTTGCCGGGTTCGATCAGGCTGGACGCGATTGGCGGCACATCGCCCGTCAGACTCGCGGAGGTCGCATTGATGATCAGGTCCACCGACTCCCGCAACCAGTCGTAACCGCTGGCCGAGACCGGCCCCAGATCGCCGAACAGCTCCGCCAGCAGTTCGGCCTTGTCCAGCGTGCGGTTGGCGACGATCACCGATGCCGGTTGCTCGGCCAGCAGCGGCTCCAGCGCACCACGCACCGCACCACCAGCACCGAGCAACAGGATGCGTTTGCCCTTGAGGCTGAACCCGGCGTTGACCGTCAGGTCCCGCACCAACCCTGCACCGTCGGTGTTGTCGCCCAGCAGACTGCCATCGGCCAGTTTGCTCAAGGTATTGACCGCACCGGCACGCTGCGCCCGCGCAGTCAGGCTGTTCGCCAATCGAAAGGCTTCTTCCTTGAACGGCACCGTCACATTGGCGCCGCGCCCTTCGAGGAAAAAAGTCCGGGCACAAGTGGAAAAGTCGTCGAGTGGTGCCAACAGCGTGTTGTAGTCCAGCTTCTGTGCGGTCTGCTCGGCGAACAGGCGATGGATCAGCGGTGACTTGCTGTGGCCAATCGGGTTACCGAATACGACATAACGGTCCATCAGGTTTCCTCGTTCAGGCTTCGGCCAACCAATCGCGGTCTTGCAGAAAATACTCGGTCAGGCGCGCTTCTTCGCTGTCGGGCTCGGCCTTCCAGTCGTAGCCCCAGCGCACTTGCGGCGGCAGGGACATCAAAATCGACTCGGTGCGACCACCTGACTGCAGGCCGAACAACGTGCCGCGGTCATAGACCAGGTTGAATTCAACGTAGCGACCACGGCGGAATTCCTGGAATTCACGCTGTTTGGCGGTGAACGCATCGTTCTTGCGGCGCTGCACGATCGGCAGGTAGGCGTCGATGTACGCGTCACCGATAGCGCGCATGAAAGCGAAGCTGGTGTCGAAGTCCCACTCGTTCAGGTCGTCGAAAAACAGCCCGCCGATGCCTCGCGGCTCGTGACGATGCTTGATGTGGAAGTAGCTGTCGCACCAGGCCTTGTAGCGCGGGTAAACATCCGGGCCGAATGGCGCACAGGCCTGCTCGGCGACGCGGTGCCAGTGGATGCAATCTTCTTCGTTGCCGTAATACGGGGTCAGGTCGAAGCCGCCGCCAAACCACCAGACCGCTTCTTCACCTTCTTTTTCAGCGATGAAAAAGCGCACATTGGCGTGGGAAGTCGGCACATGCGGGTTGTGCGGATGAATTACCAGCGACACACCGAGAGCTTCGAAACCACGGCCGGCCAGCTCCGGACGATGAGCGCTGGCAGAGGGTGGCAGACCACTGCCGAAGACGTGGGAAAAGTTGACGCCTCCCTTTTCAATCACCGTGCCGTTTTCGATCACGCGGGTACGACCGCCACCGCCGGCCGGCCTGGTCCAGGCGTCTTCGACGAATTGCGTGCCACCGTCTTCGGCTTCCAGGGCGGCGCAAATACGGTTTTGCAGGTCAAGCAGGTAGGCTTTTACGGCCTCGGTGCGGGTCGTCATGTCATCACCTTGAATCGGGCAATACTACGCGGCGCTCCATGGGAGCTCAGCCTGCGCAAATGGGCCCGTAGCATACCATCGCAAGTCGACCCGCCGCAGTTGACGAAGATCAAGCTTAGGAGTCCGATAGGGAGCTTGGTAAAACGACCTATGGAGAGTTCTGATGGCAAAGCGTATCCAGTTCCGCGCCCATGGCGGTCCCGAAGTGCTCGAGTATGTGGATTACCAACCCGCCGAGCCCGGTCCGAAGGAAGTGCGCGTAACCAACAAGGCCATCGGCCTGAACTTCATCGACACCTATTACCGCAGCGGTCTGTACCCGCCGCCATCCCTGCCATCGGGTGTCGGTTCAGAGGGGGCGGGCGTGGTCGAGGCAGTGGGCAGCGACGTGACCCGCTTCAGGATAGGCGATCGTGTGGCCTATGGCAGCGGTCCTCTGGGCGCCTACAGCGAGGTTCACGTCTTGCCCGAGGCCAATCTGGTGAAACTGCCGGACGCCATCAGTTTCGAACAGGCAGCCGGGGTGATGCTCAAGGGCCTGACCGTGCAGTATTTGCTGCGTCAGACTTATGAACTCAAGGGTGGCGAAACCATCCTGTTCCACGCCGCGGCGGGCGGCGTCGGCTCCCTGGCTTGCCAATGGGCCAGGGCCTTGGGCGTGAAGCTGATCGGTACGGTCAGCTCGGCGGAGAAAGCCGCACTGGCCAAAGCAAACGGCGCCTGGGCGACCATCGACTACAGCCACGAAAACGTCGCCCAGCGCGTGCTGGAATTGACCGACGGCAAAAAAGTCCCGGTGGTGTACGACGGCGTTGGCAAGGACACCTGGCTGACCTCACTCGACAGCGTCGCGCCGCGTGGGCTGGTGGTGAGTTTCGGCAATGCGTCCGGCGCGGTCGACGGCGTGAACCTGGGGATCCTGGCGGGGAAAGGCTCGCTGTACGTGACCCGGCCAACCCTCGGCACTTATGCAAACAACGCCGAGAACCTGCAACGCATGGCCGACGAGTTGTTCGAGATGATCATCAGCGGCAAGTTGACCGTGGACATCAGCCAGCGTTATCCACTGGCCGACGCGGCGAAGGCGCAGACCGAGTTGTCGGCGCGGCGCACGACGGGTTCGGTTGTCCTGCTGCCTTAAGGACGACTTCGCTGGCAAGCCAGCTCCTGCAAGGTTCGCAATGAACCTGTAGGAGCTGGCTTGCCAGCGATAAACGATGTCGCGGTCTCAGTCCGGACGCACAACCTTGCCGGTCGCCAGATCGCGAATCACGCTCGGGTTCTTGCGTCCGCCCAGGTTTCCGCCCAGCACCAGATCCACCTGGCCACGGAAATACTGCTCGACGCGAATCCGCGTGCGTGCCGCCGGGCGCCCCTGCGGATTGGCCGACGTCGACACCAACGGCCCGACCAGCGCGCACAAATCCCGCACCAGCGGGTGATCGCTGACCCGCAGCGCCACGGTTTCATGCACGCCGGTAATCCACTCCGGCAGCAGGTTCTGGTGCGGCACCAACCAGGTGTTCGGCCCCGGCCAGGTGCTGGCCATGCGGTCCATCCACAATTCGGGGAAGTCTTCGAAGAGGAAATCGAACTGACGGATGTTGTCGGCGACCAGAATCAGCCCCTTATCCGCAGATCGGCCCTTGATCAGCAGTAGACGCTCCACCGCTTCCTCGTCCCATGGGTCGCAACCCAGACCCCAGACTGCTTCGGTTGGGTAGGCAATCACCGCCCCGGCGCGAATTGCTTGCGCGGCTTGTTGCACACGCCAACTGTTGACCATGAAAAACACTCCAGAATAAGGCTCCGTGCAGTTTACCGATCTTGTTTATAAAACCTAGCTCACCCGCGCAAACCAGCGTCCGCTTTCGCAAACGGCGCGACCGTCCATTTCCAGTTCCGTCAACGCCACCAGCACTTTCGGCAAGGCCCAGCCGCTTGCATTGGCCAGCGCTTCACTGGTGTGAGGCGCGGCATGCAGCAGCTTCAGCAATGGGTGATTCGATGCAGTGGTGCAGGTTTCTGTGGATAACGGCAGTCGTTGCCAGCCGCGCAAGGCTTCGAGGATATGTTCGATGGTTTCGACTAGCACCGCACCGTCACGGATCAACTGATGGCAGCCCCGGGCGCCGGGATGATGGATCGACCCGGGCATCGCAAACACCTCGCGCCCCTGTTCCGCCGCCAGCCTCGCGGTGATCAGTGAACCGCTGGCAACACTGGCTTCGACCACCAGCACCCCGAGTGACAAACCACTGATGATCCGGTTGCGCCGAGGGAAGTTGCCGGCGCTTGGGCCCGCATCCAGCGGAAACTCCGAAAGCACTGCGCTGCCCGAAGCGATCATGGCGTCCGCCAGGCGTCGATTTCGCTGTGGATAAAACTTCTCGAGCCCCGTACCGAGCACACCGACCGTTTGCCCGCCGACGTCCAGCGCGGCCTGGTGCGCGGCGGCGTCAATGCCCATGGCCAGGCCGCTGGTGATGACAAACCCGGCACCGGCCAGGCTGCGGGAAAACGCGGCAGCGGTGTCCATCCCTGGCCGGGACGCGCGACGACTGCCGACCATCGCCAGTTGTGGTTTTTCCAGAATGCCCGGGTTGCCCGCGACAAATAACAGCGGTGGTGCATCGCTGATTTGCGCCAGCAGTGCCGGGTAGTCCGGTTGGTCCCACATCAGTAAATGCTGGGCCGGACGCTCCAGCCAGGCCAATGCATGGCTGGCACCGTCACGAATCTCGGCGCTTCGTCTGGCCTCGGAACAGGCCAGTGGCAAACCCAGCGCGCGCCAGGCACTGGCTGGTGCACTGAGCGCTTTGGATGCCGAGCCGAAGGCGTCGAGCAATTTCTTGAAACGCGCAGGACCGAGTTCCGGCAAACGGTGCAGACGTAATCGAGCTTCCAGTTCCGCGGGGGAAACCGGTGTAACAGTAGGCATCGACATGGATCATCCTTGATCGTTATTAGCATCCGTACAAACGGGAATAAGCTGTGGATAACTCTGTTGGTAACTTGTGAGGCAAACTTACGGATTTCGCACCTTGTCCATCACCGACAGTGAGCGCGATGCATTGAGCACCAGCCCATAACTGAGTTTGTCGTAAGTACGGAAAACCATCAGCAGACCCGCGCGCTCATCGGGAATCTTCAACGGCTGGCCGGTGATCCGGTCACGCACGGTTTCGCCGGTTTTCATCACCGCCAGGACATTGCCTTCGACCAGTCCATCGCGCTGCCCCTTGTTCAGCGTGACCACGTCCAGTGCGCCGATCTGCGTCACCCCACGCGGCACATCGATGATCAAGCCGTTGATCTCGGTTTCCGGCGCGCTGGGCATGAACGTCGAATTGATCGAGCGTTCTTCACCACTGAACAGGCGGTCGCCGAGGCGGACTTCCTGGGTCGTGCGTTGCAACACCAGGGTGGCGACGTCGCCTTCGGTGGCCACGACCTCGCCGCCGCCGATGTCGTCGGCGTTGATTCCCAGGAACTCCTTGCTCTGCGGATCGGTGTAGACCTTGCCTTGGCGGAAGATGCCGTACACCGGCTGTGCCGGGTCGAAATGGCCACGGGCAAAGATCCGGTCACCGGCGCCGCTGAGCACGCGCTCGGCATCACCGGCGACAATGTAGGGCGCCGCTTCGAAATCCTCGGCCTTGTCGACGATACGGTTACTCAGCAGAAAACTGTTGATCGATTTCAGCGCAATGCTGGGGATAGCCTCGGTCACGGGGCTGCTGCGCACCTGAGGCGACAGCTTTATGGTGGGAATATCTTCCCGAAGTTGCACTTGCCCATGTGCCCAACCTGCCGAAGCCAGGAGCAGCAGGGCGAGTAGTGATTTCCTCATGCGGTGAATCCCTTTATTATGTGCGTTCGCGTGAAACGCCAGAGCCCTCGGTGGCTCGCTCCCGGCTTGCCTGTCAAAACTTGCTTGTCAAAAGAAGGGAGCTACGTTTTACAACGGTAGCCTGCATGTCTTCGGACCCGCCAGGCCATCGACCCGACCTTACTTCACACGTGCACTAATCAAGCTTATGGCCATTTTAAACATCCTCGAGTTCCCTGATCCGCGTCTGCGCACTATCGCCAAGCCAGTGGCCGTAGTGGACGACGAAGTGCGTCAGTTGGTCGACGACATGTTTGAAACAATGTATGAAGCGCCTGGCATCGGCCTCGCCGCGACCCAGGTCAACGTGCACAAACGTATCGTCGTGATGGACCTCTCCGAAGACCGCACCGAGCCTCGAGTGTTCATCAACCCAGAGCTCGAAACGCTGACCGACGAGATGGGCCAGTATCAGGAAGGCTGCCTGTCGGTGCCGGGTTTCTACGAAAACGTCGATCGCCCGCAACGGGTCAAGGTCAAGGCGCTGGACCGCGACGGCCAGCCTTACGAACTGATCGCTGAAGATTTGCTCGCCGTGTGCATCCAGCACGAATGCGACCACCTCAACGGCAAATTGTTCGTCGATTACCTGTCCACGCTCAAACGCGACCGCATCAAGAAGAAACTGGAAAAGCTTCATCGCCAGAACGCCTGATGCCCATCTTCAAAGGCTTGCTGCGGCAAGCCTTTTTCTTTTCAAGAGACGTCACCCATGACTGAGCCACTGCGCATTGTCTTTGCCGGCACCCCGGAATTCGCCGCCGAACACCTCAAGGCCCTGCTGAGCAGCCCTTATGAGGTCGTCGCGGTCTACACCCAACCGGATCGTCCGGCCGGTCGCGGGCAAAAACTGATGCCGAGCCCGGTCAAGCAGCTGGCGCTGGAAAACAACATCCCGGTGCTGCAGCCGCCCACCTTGCGCAACGAAGACGCCCAGGCGGAACTGGCTGCGCTGAAACCGGACTTGATGGTGGTGGTCGCCTACGGCCTGATCCTGCCGCAAGTGGTGCTGGATATTCCGCGCCTGGGTTGCATCAACAGCCACGCCTCGCTGCTGCCACGCTGGCGTGGTGCAGCGCCGATCCAGCGCGCCGTGGAAGCGGGCGACGCCGAAAGCGGCGTGACCGTGATGCGCATGGAAGCCGGCCTCGACACCGGGCCGATGCTGCTCAAGGTCACCACCCCGATCAGTGCCGAAGACACTGGTGGCAGCCTGCACGATCGACTCGCCGAAATGGGCCCGCCGGCCGTGGTCCAGGCAATTGCCGGCCTCGCCGCCAGAACCCTCGAGGGCGAAGTCCAGGACGACAGCCTGGCCACCTACGCGCACAAATTGAACAAGGACGAAGCACGCATCGACTGGACTCGCCCGGCAGTTGAGCTGGAGCGCCTGGTCCGCGCCTTCAACCCGTGGCCGATCACCCACAGCACCTTGAATGGCGAAGCCCTGAAAGTGCTGGCCGCGAACCTCGCCGAAGGCAAAGGCGCCCCGGGTGAAATCCTCGGCGCCAGCAAGGACGGTCTGATCGTCGCATGCGGCGAACAGGCCTTGTGCCTGACCCGCCTGCAATTGCCTGGCGGCAAGGCGCTGAACTTCAGCGACTTGTTCAACAGCCGCCGTGAGAAATTCGCCATCGGCACCGTCCTCGGCCAAGCGGCGGACGCTCAATGAATCCGCGTCTGGCCGCCGCCAAGGCACTTGCCGCTGTCCTGAACGGAAAAGCATCGCTCAACAGTTCACTGCCTACACAGATGGACAAGGTCGAGGACCGTGATCGCGGCTTCACCCAGGACCTGGCGTTCGGCACCGCACGCTGGCAGCCACGCTTGTCGGCGCTGGCGGCCAGGCTGCTGCAGAAACCGTTCAAGGCCGCCGACGCCGATGTCGAGGCGCTGTTGCTGGTCGGTCTCTATCAGTTGCTCTATACCCGCGTCCCCGCCCATGCCGCCATCGGTGAAACCGTCGGGTGCGCCGACAAGCTGAAAAAGCCTTGGGCCAAGGCGTTGCTCAACGCTGTGCTGCGCAACGCCCAGCGCGAGAGCGAAACGATTTTCGCCGAGCTGGAACGCGATCCAGTGGTGCGCACCGCGCACCCGCGCTGGTTGCAGAAATCCCTGAAGGCGTTCTGGCCGGAGCAGTGGGAAGCCATTTGCGCGGCGAACAACGCGCATCCGCCGATGATCCTGCGGGTCAACCGTCGCCATCACACCCGGGATGCCTACCTCGGTTTGCTGACGGATGCCGGTATCGCCGCCACGCCGTGCGTCTACAGCCGCGACGGCATTGTGCTCGAAGCGGCCACCGACGTGCGCGGCCTGCCGGGTTTCGCCGATGGCTGGATCAGCGTGCAGGACGAAGCCGCACAACTGGCCGCTGATCTGCTGGATCTGGCACCGGGCCAACGGGTGCTCGACGCCTGCTGCGCACCGGGCGGCAAGACCTGCCATATTCTCGAAGCCGAGCCAGAACTGGCCGGCGTCGTGGCGGTAGACCTGGAAGCCAAGCGCCTGGTGCGGGTGCGGGAAAACCTCGAACGCCTGAAACTGAGCGCCGAGCTGATTGCCGCCGACGGTCGCGACACTCAGGCGTGGTGGGATGGCAAGCCGTTCCAGCGCATCCTGCTGGACGCACCCTGTTCGGCCACCGGCGTGATTCGTCGTCACCCGGACATCAAGCTGACCCGCCAACCCGACGACATCGCCGCGCTGGCGCTGCTGCAAGGCGAGTTGCTCGACGCCATGTGGAGCACGCTGGAGGTCGGCGGCATTCTGTTGTACGCCACCTGTTCCACACTGCCGACCGAGAACACTGAAGTCATCGAAGCCTTCCTTGCCCGCACACCAGGTGCCCGTGAGCTGGACCTTGCCACGGCGGCGGGAATCAAGCAGCCACATGGTCGACAGTTGCTGGCCCAGGAAGGCGGCCACGACGGGTTCTACTACGCCAAGCTGATCAAGATCGCCGCTGCGCGCGGTTAAATGGATTCAATGGAGTGAGTGGATGAAAATCATCATCCTGGGTGCAGGGCAGGTTGGCGGTTCGCTGGCGGAACACCTGGCCAGTGAAGCCAACGACATTACTGTGGTCGACACCGATGGCGAGCGCCTGCGCGACCTTGGCGACCGCCTGGACATTCGCACCGTACAAGGTCGCGGCTCATTCCCGACGGTGTTGCGCCAGGCCGGGGCCGATGACGCCGACATGCTGGTCGCCGTGACCAACAGCGATGAAACCAACATGGTCGCCTGCCAGGTCGCCCACACCCTGTTCCACACCCCGACCAAGATCGCCCGGGTGCGCGAAGCCGCGTACCTGACCCGCGAAGAGCAGTTGTTCCAGAACGAAGCGATTCCGGTGGACGTGCTGATCAGCCCGGAACAAGTGGTTACCAACTACATCAAGCGCCTGATCGAGCATCCGGGCGCCCTGCAGGTGATCGACTTCGCCGAAGGCAAGGCGCAACTGGTGGCGGTGCGGGCGTACTACGGCGGGCCACTGGTGGGTCAGCAACTGCGGCAGTTGCGTGAACACATGCCAAACGTGGAGACCCGCGTTGCGGCGATTTTCCGTCGTGACCGGCCGATCCTGCCGCAAGGCGACACGGTGATCGAGGCCGACGACGAAGTATTTTTCATCGCTGCCAAAGCCAACATTCGCGCGGTCATGAGCGAAATGCGCCGTCTCGACGAAACCTATAAACGCATTGTCATCGCCGGTGGCGGGCAGATCGGCGAGCGTTTGGCCGAGGCCATCGAAAGCCGTTATCAGGTAAAAGTCATCGAGATGAATCCGGCACGCTGCCGTCATCTCTCGGACCACCTCGACAGCACAGTGGTGTTGCAGGGCAGCGCTTCGGACCGCGACCTGCTGCTGGAAGAGAACATCGCCGACGCGGATCTGTTCCTCGCCCTGACCAACGACGACGAAGCCAACATCATGTCGTCGCTGCTGGCCAAGCGCCTGGGTGCGAAGAAGGTGATGAGCATCATCAACAACCCGGCCTACGTCGATCTGATCCAGGGTGGCGACATCGACATCGCCATCAGCCCGCAACTGGCGACCATCGGCACCTTGCTGGCCCACGTGCGCCGGGGCGACATCGTCAGCGTGCACTCACTGCGCCGGGGCGCGGCGGAGGCCATCGAGGCGATTGCCCACGGCGATGCGAAATCGAGCAAGGTGATCGGCAAGGCCATCGAGAACATCGGCCTGCCGCCGGGGACCACCATCGGTGCGATTATCCGCGACGAAGAAGTGATCATCGCCCACGATGACACCGTGATCGAAACGGGCGACCATGTGATTTTGTTCCTTGTGGATAAAAAGCATATTCGCGATGTGGAGAAGCTGTTCCATGTAGGGCTTAGCTTCTTCTGATGCGGATTTAGCGCTGGCCTGCCTTTGTAGGAGCGAGCCCTGCTCGCGATGGTCGTCAACGGTAATGCTGGAAACCAGACACCCCGCGTCGCTCTCAGGTTCATCGCGAGCAAGCTCGCTCCTACAACAAATCAACCCCTGACATGCCTCAGGCAAGGAATCCACCATGATCGAATCCCTGGAAAAAATGCTCGCCAAGGGTGTGGATAACGCTTTGCTGCGCTTCGGCCTGGGCAAGGGTTATCTGGATCTGGGGGAGAACGCCAAGGCTGCGGAGCATTTTCAACGCTGCGTCGAATTCGATCCAAAGTATTCGGCAGCATGGAAATTACTGGGCAAGGCCCATCTGGCGCAGGCGAACTTTGCAGCCGCGCGGCAGGCCTGGGAGCAGGGCCTGGAAGCTGCTCGCGGCCATGGCGACAAGCAGGCCGAGAAGGAAATGACGGTGTTCCTGAAGAAGCTCGAACGCCAGGCGCACTGATCAGAGATAACGCAAACCGATGCCCTCGGCATCGACCAGCACCACTTCCATGCGTACCCGCGGCGCGCCTGTGGGTAAGTCCTGCACCTGTCCGTAGACCACCGCGCCCCGGGGCAGCGCCGACAGTTTCGGATGCTTGACGTACACGCCGGTGGTCGACAGGTTGCGTGTCTGGCCCAGGCAATCGCCGAAGCTTTCGTGACTGATCTTGATGCGAAATGACTTGCGGTGTTCGGACATCTTCTGCGCCCTTTGATGAACGGTTGTGGATACGTGTAGGAGCGAGCTTGCTCGCGATGGATGCCAGGGCGCCGCGTTCAACCTGGCAGCCCACGTCATCGTTAACGTCCATCGCGAGCAAGCTCGCTCCTACAGGTTATCCACAGAGTGTGCCAAGTCAGTCAGTACCAACGCTCTTCACCTGGTGGACGCTTCTTGAAGCGCTTCATGCTCCACATGTACTGGCTCGGGTAGGCCCCGACATAACGCTCGACCACTTTACTCATGGCCGCACAGGACACCGCTGTATCGGTGCTGTACATGGCCTCTGGCGCGGCTTCGAGGATCACTTTGTAACCTGAACCGTCCGGCAGGCGCAGGGCGTGCAGGAACACGCCGACCGCCTTGCCGCCGGCCAGCATGTTCGGCACGAACTTGCTGGTCAGCGCCTGAGTGGCGAAGAACGGCACGAAGATCCCGGCGGATTCGGCCGGTTCCGGGTCAGCAGGAATGCCCACTGCACCACCTTTGCGCACTTCCTTGATGACACTGAGGATGCCTTCCTTGGTGGAAGCAGCGACCTTGTTACCCAACTGCACCCGCTGCTTTTGCAGCAATTCATCCACCGCCTTCAATTTGGGCGGACGGTAAAAAATGATCGGTTTGCACTGGCTGCAGTAGAAGTGATTGAGCACTTCCCAGTTGCCCAGGTGGCTGGTGATGCCGACCACGCCTTTGCCGGAGGCGAGGGCGTCCTTCAGTACGTCGAGGCCTTCGACTTCGCGCACCAGGTCGATGGAGCGCTGGGCCGGCCAGATCCAGGCGCAGGCGCTTTCGGTCAGGGACTTGCCGATGTCTTTCAGGCTCTGCCCGACCAGGCGCTCGCGCTCGGCGGGGTCCATGTCCGGAAAGCACTTGGACAGATTGATCCGTACCACGTCGCGGGAACGGTTCGGGGTTTTCCACATGACCCAGCCAATCGCCGAGCCCACGGCCTGCACGGCCCACCACGGAAGCAGGGCAAACAGCCGCAGAGCGCCTACCAGCAAGGCGCCTTTAAACTTATCCACAGGTCACTCCTGATCTTGTGCTGTGCGCGAGGCGGCCATTCTAACCGCCGTTCGCCAGCTGCGCGTAGCGGTCGCAATCGCGGGTGTGATCCATGACCATTCCCGAGGCCTGCATCAGCGCGTAGCAAATGGTCGGCCCGACGAACGTGAAACCGGCTTTTTTCAGGCCTTTGCTCATTTCCACGGCAGTCGGCGTCACGGCCGGGACTTCGCTGCGATCCTTGAAATGATTGATCACAGGCTTGCCTCCGACGAACGACCAGAGAAATTCCACCGGGTCCTCCAGCGCCAGCCAGGCCTGGGCATTGCGCCGGGCCGCGTTGAGCTTGAGGCGGTTGCGGATGATGCCCGGATCGAGCATCAACCCGTCGATTTCGGCATCGCTCATCTGCGCCACGCGCTGCACATCAAAACCGAACATCACCTGACGATAATGCTCGCGTTTGCGCAGCACGGTGATCCAGGAAAGCCCGGCCTGGAACCCTTCGAGCAAAAGCAACTCGAACAATCCCTGCGCATCGCGTAGCGGCGTGCCCCACTCCTGATCGTGATAAGCCATGTACAACGGATCTTCGGAACACCAAAAGCAGCGTGGCATAAGGCTCCAGGGGGCGTGCGCAGCCATGAATCGGGTATACTCCCGCTCTTTAAATCGCAGCCCAAGAAACAGGTGAATTTCGTGAGCCAGCCTACGCCAGCCGTGCGTACCTTCCAAGACTTGATCCTCGCCCTCCAGCAATACTGGGCCGAGCAAGGTTGCGTGGTACTTCAGCCCTACGATATGGAAGTAGGCGCCGGCACTTTCCACACTGCAACATTCCTGCGCGCCATTGGCCCGGAAACCTGGAACGCCGCCTACGTGCAGCCAAGCCGCCGTCCGACTGACGGCCGCTACGGCGAAAACCCGAACCGTCTGCAGCACTACTACCAGTTCCAGGTCGTCCTGAAGCCGAACCCGGACAACTTCCAGGAACTGTACCTGGGCTCCCTCAAGCACGTTGGCCTGGACCCGCTGGTCCACGACATCCGCTTCGTCGAAGACAACTGGGAATCGCCGACCCTCGGCGCCTGGGGTCTGGGCTGGGAAGTGTGGCTCAACGGCATGGAAGTGACCCAGTTCACCTATTTCCAGCAAGCGGGCGGCATCGAGTGCTACCCGGTGACCGGCGAGATCACTTACGGTCTCGAGCGTCTGGCCATGTACCTGCAAGGCGTGGACTCGGTCTACGACCTGGTCTGGGCTGACGGCCCGTTCGGCAAAGTGACCTACGGCGACGTGTTCCACCAGAACGAAGTGGAGCAGTCCACCTACAACTTCGAACACGCCAACGTCGACAAGCTGTTCGAACTGTTCGATTTCTACGAAAGCGAAGCCAAGCGCCTGATCGAGCTCGACCAGCCGCTGCCGTTGCCGAGCTACGAAATGGTGTTGAAGGCTTCCCATACCTTCAACCTGCTGGATGCGCGCCGGGCGATCTCGGTGACTGCGCGTCAGCAATACATCCTGCGTGTACGCACCCTGGCGCGTTCCGTTGCGCAAGCCTACCTGCTGGCTCGCGCCAAGCTGGGCTTCCCGATGGCAACCCCGGACCTGCGTGATGAAGTACTGGCCAAGCTGGAGGCTGCACAATGAGTGCTCTGGATTTTCTGGTTGAACTGGGCACTGAAGAACTGCCACCCAAAGCCCTGAACACCCTGGCCGAGGCGTTCCTCGCCGGTATCGACAAGGGCCTGCAAGCTGCCGGCCTGAACTACGAAACCAAAACCGTTTACGCCGCCCCGCGCCGCCTGGCCGTGCTGATCACCGCACTGGCCACCCAGCAGCCGGATCGCAGCATCAACCTCGACGGTCCGCCACTCCAGGCGGCTTTCGATGCCGAAGGCAACCCGACCCAGGCGGCCCTGGGTTTTGCCAAGAAGTGCGGCGTCGAGCTGAGCGAAATCGACCAGAGCGGCCCGAAACTGCGCTACAGCCAGAGCATCGCCGGCAAGCCGACCGCGAGCCTGCTGCCGACCATCGTCGAAGATTCCCTGAACGACCTGCCGATCCCGAAACGCATGCGTTGGGGCGCGCGCAAGGAAGAATTCGTGCGTCCGACCCAATGGCTGGTGATGCTGCTCGGTGACCAGGTCATCGACTGCACCATCCTCGCCCAGAAGGCCGGCCGTGATTCCCGTGGTCACCGCTTCCATCACCCGGAAAGCGTGCGCATCGGTTCGCCGTCCAGCTACCTGGCCGACCTGCGTGCCGCCTACGTGCTGGCCGACGCCAACGAACGTCGCGAGATCATCAGCAAGCGCACCGAAGAACTGGCCACCCGCCAGGAAGGTACGGCAATCGTTCCGCCAGCCCTGCTCGATGAAGTGACCGCGTTGGTCGAATGGCCGGTGCCGCTGGTGTGCTCGTTCGAGGAGCGCTTCCTCGACGTACCGCAAGAAGCACTGATCACCACCATGCAGGACAACCAGAAGTACTTTTGCCTGCTGGACGCCGACGGCAAGTTGCTGCCACGTTTCATTACCGTGGCCAACATCGAAAGCAAAGACCCGCAGCAGATCATCGCCGGTAACGAGAAAGTGGTTCGCCCACGCTTGACCGACGCCGAGTTCTTCTTCAAGCAAGACAAGAAGCAGAAACTCGAAGACTTCAACCAACGCCTGCAGAACGTGGTGTTCCAGGAAAAACTCGGCAGCGTCTACGACAAGGCCGAGCGCGTATCCAGGCTGGCCGCGTTCATCGCTCAGCGCATCGGCGGCAACGCTGCGTGGGCAGCCCGTGCGGGCCTGCTGTCGAAGTGCGACCTGGCGACCGAGATGGTCGGCGAGTTCCCGGAGATGCAAGGTGTCGCCGGTTACTACTACGCCCTCAACGACGGCGAGCCGGAAGATGTCGCACTGGCCCTGAACGAGCAGTACATGCCGCGCGGTGCTGGCGCTGAACTGCCCGGCACCCTGACCGGTGCGGCCGTGGCCATCGCCGACAAGCTCGATACCCTCGTGGGTATCTTCGGCATCGGCATGCTGCCAACCGGCAGCAAGGATCCGTATGCCCTGCGCCGTGCCGCACTGGGCGTGCTGCGCATCCTGATCGAGAAACAACTGGACCTGGACCTGACCGACGCCGTGGCTTTCGCCGTGGATGCGTTCGGAACCAAGGTCAAGGCTGCCGGCCTCAATGACTCGGTGCTGGAATTCATCTTCGACCGTCTGCGTGCCCGTTACGAGGACGAAGGCGTCGACGTTGCCACCTACCTGTCGGTGCGTGCCCTCAAGCCTGGCTCGGCCCTGGACTTCGACCAGCGCGTGCAAGCGGTAGAGGCCTTCCGCAAACTGCCGGAAGCCGCTGCCCTGGCCGCCGTGAACAAGCGAGTGTCGAACCTGCTGAGCAAGGTCGAAGGCTCGGTGCCTACCGTCGTGGAAGCCAAGTACTTCGACAATGCCAACGAGTTCTCCCTGTACTCGGCGATCCAGCAGGCTGACCAGGCTGTGCAACCGATGGCCGCCTTGCGTCAGTACAGCGAATCCCTGGCACGCCTGGCTGCACTGCGCGAGCCGGTGGATGCGTTCTTCGAAGCCGTGATGGTCAACGCGGAGGACGCAAAAGTCCGCGCCAACCGTTATGCATTGCTGGCGCGTCTGCGTGGGTTGTTCCTCGGCGTCGCCGACATTTCGCTGCTGGGCTGAGGAGTTGCTGTTGAAACTGCTGATTCTCGATCGGGACGGGGTGATCAATTACGACTCCGACGCTTACATCAAGTCGGTGGAGGAGTGGATCCCACTTCCCGGCTCGATCGAAGCCATCGCGCAGTTGAGCAAGGCCGGCTGGACGGTAGCGGTCGCTACCAACCAGTCGGGCATCGCTCGCGGCTATTACGACCTCGCCACCCTGGATGCCATGCACGAGCGCTTGCGCGCGCTGGTGGCGGAGCAGGGCGGTGAAGTCGGCCTGATCGTCTACTGCCCCCACGGGCCGGACGAAGGCTGCGATTGCCGCAAGCCGAAACCCGGGATGTTGAAAACCATCGCCGCTCATTACAACGTGTCGCTGACCGATCTCTGGTTCGTCGGCGACAGCCTTGGTGACCTGGAAGCAGCCAAAGCCGTCGATTCACAGCCAGTTTTGGTAAAGACCGGGAAAGGCGAAAAGACTTTGGGCAAGACCCTTCCGGTTGGCACATTGATTTTTGACGATCTGGCGGCGATTGCCGCAGAACTTATCCACAAATGCCCTTGAGTAAGTGTGCGCTTCGATTGATCCTGACCATGGATGAAAGGGAAGTGCGCTTTATATAGGACGGGCAACTCCCGCAACGGTAAACGTCACCATGTCGATATTGCAGGCCATCAGAACCTTCCTCTTTTACCTGCTGCTGGGCACCAGCTCCTTGCTGTGGTGCAGCCTGAGCTTTTTTATCGCGCCGTTTCTGCCTTTCAAGGCACGTTATCGCTTCATCAACGTGTATTGGTGCCGCTGCGCCTTGTGGCTGAGCAAAGTGTTTCTGGGTATCCGCTACGAAGTGAAGGGTGCCGAGAACGTACCTGAACAGCCTTGCGTCATTCAGTCGAACCACCAAAGCACGTGGGAGACGTTCTTTCTCTCCGCTTACTTCTCACCGCTAAGCCAGGTGCTCAAGCGTGAGTTGCTCTATGTGCCGTTCTTCGGTTGGGCCATGGCCATGTTGCGACCGATCGCCATCGATCGCGACAACCCGAAAGCCGCGCTCAAGCATGTGGCGCAAAAAGGTGATGAGTTGCTCAAGGACAATGTCTGGGTGCTGATCTTCCCCGAAGGCACGCGCGTTCCTTACGGCACCATCGGAAAATTCTCGCGCGGTGGCAGCGCACTGGCGGTCAACGCCGAATTGCCCGTGCTGCCGATTGCGCACAACGCAGGCAAGTTCTGGCCGAAAACCGGTTGGGCGAAAAAGCAGGGTGTCATCACTGTGATCATTGGCGCACCGATGTATGCCGAAGGCACAGGACCACGAGCCATTGCTGAATTGAACGACCGGGTCCAGGCGTGGAACGAGCAGATGCAACGGGAAATGGGCTCGCTGCCACCGGCTCCGCAAGCGCCGGTATCAAACGATCAGGTGGCTGTCTGAGATTCTGTGGATAACCTGTGTACCGTTTCATTGAAAACCGTCGTTATTTGTACGTAACCTTATGATTTTTTTACATATTTATTTGGATGATAAAAACCATAAAAACGTGCATAAGTATTTTTTGGACGTAAAGAATCCGGCTGATATAGCCGGTTTTTTTATGCCCGGAGCAATTGTTGATTGCCGACATGATCGAGCAACCTGGATCGTTCGCTTTCATTGCATAAACAACGGAAATTGCAGCCTGAATGTCGTGCCCTGACCCACCTCGCTCCGGCACTCGATTCGCCCGCCGTGCCGATCCACAACGGCTTTGACCATCGACAATCCCAACCCCACGCCATCGATACCCTGGGCGGAAGAAAAGCGCCGGTATTGGCTGAACAGTTCAGGTAACTCCTCGGCGGCGATGCCTTTGCCCTGATCGATGAGCTCACAGATCAGCCAGTTGTCGTGTTGACTGACGTGCAAACGGATACGAGTACCGGAAACACTGTACTTGATGGCATTTTCCAGCAGATTGAACAATGCCCGGGTCAGCAGCGACTGATCCGCCAGTACCAGACTTTCCTGTGCCTGCTCTTCCACTTGATGAACCAGTTCGATTTGTTTCAACTGCGCGATGGGCAGCGCCTGATCGAACACATCCAGCACCAGCATCGCAAACAGGCTCGGCTGAAACTGATAAGCCTCGGACTCCGCCCTCGCCAGTTGAACGAAACCGTCAGTCAGTTCCAGGGCCCGGCGTACCTGTAGCTCGATTTGATCAAAGAGCGGCGAATCGCCGCCCACTTGATGACGATGGACATCGAGCAACGCGAGGATGGCCGAGTGAGGCGCCCGCAGGTCGTGAGACAGAAACCGCAACAGGACCGCGCGCTGCTCCTCCGCCTCGCGTTCAACACTCAAATCAGTCAGGTTCCATAGCCAGCCGACCGGAATCTCACCATCTACCGGTAATAGCCCGGCACGCTCCAGACGCAGGCTGCGTTCCTTGAGGTCGCGAAACTCCAGCAGCGGCAGTGTCGATAAGGGCGAACCCGGCCTGCGGTTCATATCCGGATAACCGAGCTGTTTGAGTCGTTCCAGCACATCATCGCCGACCAGATCCCCACCAAACAGGTCACGGGCCTTGCGGTTGCCGAGCAGGATCTGCCCCTGGGGATCGCTGATCAACGTCGCCACCGGCAAGTATTCCAGGCCATCGGCGATGAATCGGTGGGTATCACGGGTCAGGCTCATGGCTTGTTCCAGCGCCACGATTTGTTTCTGCAGACGGTCGCCACCGGAGTACTGGGCACGACGGCGCTCCGGAAACACTTTCGGCTCGCTGTCCAGCCGCGCCAATTCCCAACCGAAATAGGTCAACACCACACTGAGGCGCCGCCAGTTCCAGATCAGATAACCAAATAGCATCCCCAACAGTGCAGGCGTCGGTGACCACCACCATCTCTTGAACTCCGCGAGGCCGGCACTGGTCAGCAACGCACACGCCATCCCCGTAAGCGTCAGCCAGAGCGCCAGGCGCGGACGCCACAGCAACAGCCCGAGTACGCACGTCACCAGACCAAGGGAAAGCAATGCGCTCAAGCCAGGGAATGCATCGTCCAGGTTAACTTGCGCGCGGTAGGACAGCAGTGTCGTCAGCGGCAACAGCACAAGACTTATCCACAACCACTCGCGCACCAATTGCCGAAACAATCGCTGTACCTGGCTTGGCTCCCGGCTTTCATGGCGTTGGTCAAACATGGCCAACAGGGCAGGGCTGAGTGAATGGATTCATGGTTCCTGCGTCTAAGGTGTCGACTCAAGAATCATAGCGGACGCCGCGACCAACGGTGGGCCGCTTGCTTTCACTGTATAGATTGAGCCGCTATCGTCGATAAACAGCAGCCCAAGTGACAAGGAATCACCGTGTATGCGCGTTGCGATTCTGGACGATGAGCCCGCCGAATTACTCCGGGTCGAACAAACCCTGCAACAAATGGCCGAAGCCGGAGAGCAGCCGTGGTCGCTGCACAGCTTCGAACGGACCGAAGAGCTGATGCGTCAACTGCGTCGGGAAACCTTCGACCTGCTGATCCTCGACTGGCAACTGCCCGACCTCACAGGTTTTTCATTGCTGCTATGGACCCGCGAACACATGGAAACGCCGCCTGCGACAATCATGCTCACCAGTCGCGACAGCGAAAGCGATATCGTTCAGGCCCTGAATGCCGGCGCCGATGACTACGTCAGCAAACCGTTCCGCCCCAATGAACTGAAGGCCCGTGTTGGCGCAGTCCTGCGCCGACATGGACAGCAGCGCGCAGCTAGCGAGGGGTTGAGCTTCAATGATCTGGTTTTCGACGACGCCGGGCTGACCGTCACTCGCGACGGCAAACCGATCGTCATGACCGAACGCGAGTACCGCTTGGCGCATTGCCTGTTCAGCAACCTCGGTCGACCGCTGTCGCGAGACTACCTGTACGAACGATTGTGGCCCCATGAAGAAATGTCGTCGTCACGACCGCTGGATACGCACATCTATCGCCTTCGCAACAAGCTGGGGCTGACGGCGGATCGCGGTTGGCAGTTGCTGACGATTTATGGGTATGGGTATCGATTGGAGAGTGTGACGCCGGCGAGTGAGTGAAACGCGGGCAATAAAAAAGGCCAATGCGGATGCATTGGCCTTTTCGTTTGCGTCGACCGGGATCAGAAGTCCAGGTTGGACACCGCCAGGGCGTTGCTTTCGATGAAGTCGCGACGAGGTTCGACCGCATCACCCATCAGGGTGTTGAAGATCTGGTCCGCGCCAATGGCGTCTTCGATGGTCACTTTCAGCATGCGGCGCACGCTTGGGTCCATGGTGGTTTCCCACAGCTGATCCGGGTTCATCTCGCCCAGACCTTTGTATCGCTGGATGGTGTGACGCTTGGTGCTTTCGGCCATCAGCCAGTCCAGGGCTTCCTTGAACTCGGTGACCGATTTACGGCGTTCGCCACGCTGGATGTACGCGCCATCGTCGAGCAGGGTGCTCAGTTGAGCGCCCAGGGAAACAACCGTCTTGTAGTCGTTGCTGCCGAAGAAGTCGCGGTTGAAGGTGACGTAGTTGGACAGGCCGTGGGAGATCAGTTCGACCTCTGGCAGCCACACGCCACGCTCACGGTCTTCACGCAGGCTGGCCTTGTAGACCAGACCCGACTTCTCGACGGTGCGCAGACGCACTTCGTACTGGGCCAGCCAATCCTGCATCGCTGCGTGATCGGACAGTTGCTCCATGCTGACAGCCGGCAGGTAGATGAAGTGCTCGGTCAGTTCCTGTGGATACAGGCGCGACAGGCGCTTGAGGGTCTTCATCACCAGACGGAAGTCATTCACCAGACGCTCAAGGGCTTCGCCGGAGATTCCCGGTGCATCCTCGTTCAGGTGCAGGCTCGCATCTTCCAGGGCCGACTGCGTCATGTACTCTTCCATGGCGTCGTCGTCTTTGATGTATTGCTCTTGCTTGCCTTTCTTCACTTTGTACAGCGGCGGCTGAGCGATGTAGATGTAGCCACGCTCGATCAGCTCCGGCAACTGACGGAAGAAGAAGGTCAGCAGCAGGGTGCGGATGTGCGAACCGTCGACGTCAGCATCGGTCATGATGATGATGTTGTGATAGCGCAACTTGTCGATGTTGTACTCTTCGCGACCGATGCCGCAACCCAGCGCAGTGATCAAGGTGCCCACTTCCTGGGAAGAGATCATCTTGTCGAAGCGTGCCTTCTCGACGTTCAGGATTTTACCCTTGAGGGGCAGAATCGCCTGGGTCTTGCGGTTACGTCCCTGCTTGGCAGAGCCGCCCGCGGAGTCACCTTCCACGAGGTACAGTTCGGACAGGGCAGGGTCCTTTTCCTGGCAGTCGGCCAGTTTGCCCGGCAGGCCGGCGATGTCCAGCGCGCCCTTGCGACGGGTCATCTCGCGGGCCTTACGTGCCGCTTCACGGGCACGGGCCGCATCGATCATCTTGCCGACGACCAGCTTGGCTTCGTTCGGGTTTTCCAGCAGGAAGTCGGAGAAGTACTTGCCCATTTCCTGTTCGACCGCGGTCTTCACTTCGGAAGACACCAGCTTGTCTTTGGTCTGGGAGCTGAACTTCGGATCCGGCACTTTCACCGAAATGATCGCGGTCAGGCCTTCACGGGCGTCGTCACCGGTGGTGGCGACCTTGTGCTTCTTCGCCAGGCCTTCGGCTTCGATGTAGGTGTTCAGGTTACGCGTCAGCGCGGAACGGAAACCTACCAGGTGAGTACCGCCGTCGCGCTGCGGAATGTTGTTGGTAAAGCACAACAGGTTCTCGTTGAAGCTGTCGTTCCACTGCAGGGCGATTTCCACGCCGATGCCGTCTTCACGCTGGATGTTGAAGTGGAACACCTGGTTGACCGGGGTCTTGTTGGTGTTCAGGTATTCAACGAACGCACGCAGGCCGCCTTCGTATTTGAACAGCTCTTCCTTGCCGCTGCGCTCGTCCTTGAGGACGATACCGACACCGGAGTTGAGGAAGGACAGCTCACGAATCCGCTTGGCCAGGATGTCCCAACTGAAGTGGATGTTCTTGAAGGTTTCGCTCGAAGCCTTGAAGTGGATCTGTGTACCGGTGGTTTCGCTGTCGCCAACGATTTTCATCGGTTCTTGCGGAACACCGTGGACGTAAGTCTGTTCCCAGATCTTGCCGCTACGGCGAACGGTCAGGACCAGCTCTTCCGACAGGGCGTTAACTACCGACACACCCACACCGTGCAGACCGCCGGAAACCTTGTAGGAGTTGTCGTCGAATTTACCGCCGGCGTGCAGCACGGTCATGATGACCTCGGCTGCCGAAACGCCTTCTTCTTTGTGTACGTCTACCGGGATGCCACGGCCGTTGTCGCGAACGGTGATGGACTCATCCGGGTGGATGATGATGCTGATGTCGTCGCAGTAGCCGGCGAGCGCTTCGTCGATCGAGTTGTCGACCACCTCGAACACCATGTGGTGCAGGCCGCTGCCATCGTCGGTATCACCAATATACATACCGGGACGTTTGCGTACGGCATCCAGGCCTTTCAGCACTTTAATGCTCGTTGAGTCGTACGTATTTTCTTCGCTCAATGCCTTCACTCCCGATGGTCGTGGGTCTGGGTGATACGGCCCTGTTCCACGTGGAACAGAGCAACTGGCGTTTCCGTCTGCCAGCCTTCCCTCAATAATTCGTGATCTACACAGGTGATAAATACCTGGCAGCGTAAGTCTTCCAACAAGCGGCAAAGCGCGCGACGGTGGTGCTCGTCCAGCTCGGACGGCAAGTCATCCACCAGATAAATACACTGACCGCGTCGAGCCTGGCTGACCAGGTGCCCCTGGGCAATCCGTAATGCGCAAACCACCAACTTCTGCTGGCCACGGGACAAGATGTCCGCGGCGTTGTGCGCGCCCAGTCTGAGACGCAAATCAGCACGTTGTGGTCCGGCCTGGGTATGCCCCATTTGCTGGTCTCGCTGCAGAGACCCGGCAAGCACAGCGCTCAGTTCACGGTCCTTGTCCCAGCCGCGGTAATAGCTGAGCGTCAAGCCTTCAAGCTCAACCAGTTCGCTCAAGGTTTGTTCAAAGACTGGTTTCAAGGCTTTGATATAAGCGCGGCGGTATTCATCAATTTCAGCGCTGGCCTGACACAGTTCCCTGTCCCAAACCGCTTGCGAAACGGCGTCAAGTGTACCATGCCGCAGCCAAGAGTTTCTCTGGCGCAGGGCCTTCTGCAAGCGCTGCCAGGTTGACATGAAGCGCGGTTCCACGTGGAACACGCCCCAGTCGAGAAACTGTCGGCGAATCTTCGGCGCACCTTCCAGCAATCGAAAGCTGTCCGGATTGATCAGTTGCAGTGGCAGGATCTCTGCCAGTTGCGCGGCGCTACGCGCATTCTGCCCATCGATACGGATCTGGAATTCGCCTTGGCGATCCCGGGAAATTCCCAAGGCACTTTGCCCGCCCTCTGCCAGTTCAACCTGGCCAAAGACCGTACAGGCAAGCTGTTCGTATTGAATGACCGGCAACAGGCGGGTGCTGCGAAACGAACGGGCAAGCCCCAGCAGATGGATGGCTTCCAGAACACTGGTTTTGCCGCTGCCGTTGGCGCCGTAAAGAATATTGATGCGGGGGGAGGGGGAGAAGGTCACCGGGTGCAGATTGCGCACCGCGGTGACCGAGACGCGACTTAAGGACATCTAGCTTCTGCTGAGCATGATTACAGACGCATCGGCATGACAACGTAGGCCGAGTCGTCGTTATCCGATTCCTGCACCAGCGCGCTGCTGTTGGAGTCGGACAGGATCAGACGAACCTGCTCGGTGGTCATCACGCCCAGTACGTCGAGCAGGTAGCTCACGTTGAAGCCGATTTCCAGAGAGCCACCGTTGTATTCAACGCCCACTTCTTCTTCCGCTTCTTCCTGCTCCGGGTTGTTCGCCTGGATCTTCAGCTGACCACTGGCCAGTTGCAGACGGATACCACGGTATTTTTCGTTGGACAGAATCGCGGTACGGCTGAACGCTTCGCGCAGAGCCTGGCGATCGCCAAGAACCAGCTTGTCGCCGCCTTTCGGCAGAACGCGTTCGTAGTCCGGGAATTTGCCGTCGACCAGCTTGGAGGTGAAGGTGAATTCACCGGTGGTGGCACGGATGTGGTGCTGACCCAGCACGATGCTGACATTGCCGTCCGGCTCGGTGAGCAGGCGCGCCAGTTCGAGGATACCTTTGCGCGGCACGATGACCTGGTGACGATCCGGCTGGCCGATATCTGCCTGCATCGAGCACATGGCCAGACGGTGACCGTCGGTGGCTACGGCACGGATCACGCCGGCAGAGACTTCCAGCAGCATGCCGTTGAGGTAGTAACGCACGTCCTGCTGGGCCATGGCGAAGCTGGTGCGCTCGATCAGGCGACGCAGTTTGCTTTGCTCCAGGCTGCAGGTCAGCGAACCCGGGCCTTCTTCCACGGTAGGGAAATCGTTGGCCGGCAGAGTCGACAGGGTGAAGCGGCTACGGCCGGCCTTGACCACGAGCTTCTGCTCATCGACCTTGATGTCGATCAGCGCATCGTTCGGCAGGCTTTTGCAGATATCCATCAACTTGCGCGCCGGCACAGTGATGGAACCCGGATCCGCCGGCTCTTCGAGTTGAACACGACCGACCAGCTCGACTTCCAGGTCGGTACCGGTCAGCGACAATTGCTGGCCTTCGACAACCAGCAGCACGTTGGAGAGCACCGGCAAGGTCTGTCGGCGCTCAACGACGCCTGCGACCAGTTGCAGGGGTTTCAACAGGGCTTCGCGTTGAATGGTGAAATGCATGGTCTAGTCCCTTGCCTTAATTAGCTGCGCTGGTGTTCATCAAGTGGTCAGCGTACGCAGCAGGTTCTTGTAGTCCTCGCGGATGTCCGCGTCGGATTCCTTAAGTTCGTTGATCTTGCGGCATGCGTGCAAGACCGTCGTATGGTCGCGACCGCCAAACACATCGCCGATTTCCGGCAGGCTGTGGTTGGTCAGTTCCTTGGACAACGCCATGGCGACCTGTCGCGGACGAGCGACCGAACGCGAACGGCGTTTGGACAGCAAGTCGGAGATCTTGATCTTGTAGTACTCGGCGACGGTGCGCTGAATGTTATCCACAGAGACCAGTTTATCCTGCAACGCCAACAAGTCCTTCAGGGATTCGCGAATCAGCTCGATGGTGATATCGCGGCCCATGAAGTGCGAGTGGGCGATCACGCGTTTGAGCGCGCCTTCCAGCTCACGGACGTTGGAGCGAATACGTTGGGCAATGAAGAACGCGGCGTCGTGAGGCAGCTCGACCTTTGCCTGATCGGCCTTTTTCATCAGGATCGCCACGCGGGTTTCCAGCTCCGGTGGCTCGACCGCTACGGTCAGGCCCCAGCCAAAGCGGGATTTGAGGCGTTCTTCAAGGCCTTCGATTTCCTTCGGGTAGCGGTCACTGGTGAGAATGACCTGCTGGCCACCTTCGAGCAGCGCGTTGAAGGTGTGGAAAAACTCTTCCTGGGAACGCTCCTTGCGGGCGAAGAACTGAATGTCATCGATCAGCAACGCATCCACCGAACGGTAGAAGCGCTTGAACTCGTTGATCGCGTTCAGTTGCAGGGCCTTGACCATGTCCGCCACGAAACGCTCGGAATGCAGGTACACCACCTTGGCATTCGGGTTCTTCTTTAACAGGTGGTTACCCACAGCGTGCATCAAGTGGGTTTTACCCAGGCCGACGCCTCCATAAAGGAAGAGCGGGTTGTAACCATGCTTGGGATTGTCTGCCACCTGCCAGGCGGCGGCGCGCGCCAACTGGTTGGATTTACCTTCAACGAAATTCTCGAAGGTAAAGGTGCGGTTCAGGTAACTGGTGTGCTTGAGCGCACCTTCGACCTGCACGGTACGTTGCTCGGCACGAACCGGAGCCTGTTGCGAACTGGCGCCGGCCATCGGGTCGAAGCTGTCACGGGAAGGTTCTTCCTCGGTGACCTCGGCCACTTTTTGCGTGGCACGCTTGGTCGAAGTCGCAGCAGGTGCTGGCGGTGGCGGACTGGCGGGCGCTTGGGCA
Organism: Pseudomonas sp. WT-JTC; assembly: GCF_056711565.1. Classification (NCBI taxonomy): domain Bacteria; kingdom Pseudomonadati; phylum Pseudomonadota; class Gammaproteobacteria; order Pseudomonadales; family Pseudomonadaceae; genus Pseudomonas; species Pseudomonas sp. WT-JTC. The sequence goes on along the minus strand of NZ_CM160042.1, from coordinate 308 downwards.
GCCTGGGCTTGGGAAGCCGCGGCAGCCAGTGGAGCATTTGGCGCGGCACGAGGTGCCGAACTGCGTTTGCTGCCTATTAATAAGGAAAGCGCAGGCGCCATGCCATTGCCGTGCTCATCGAGCAATTCGAGAACACGCCCCAGGTACTTTTCGTTGACCCAGTCCAGAACAAAACGATTGGGTGCATACACACGCAACTCGTCGCCTTCGGCTTCGACCTGTAGTGGACGGATCCAAGTGTTGAATTGTTGGGCAGGCAGCTCATCGCGCAGAAGCTCCACGCACTGCTGCCAAAGTTCCACTGACAC